>NZ_BSRI01000002.1:0-5914761 GCF_036245075.1 Dictyobacter halimunensis | reverse complement strand
TTAGAAGGGAAACCCGATTGACGCACCTTTCTCCGTGGAGCATGATACAAACACGTGCAGGAGGAGACAGACGCACCATTTCTTGCCTCGACACCGAGGCATGCCGTGTGAACGCCTCCACCCGGGGCGCCAGATCATCTGACGCCCCGGGTGGAGGGGAACGAGACACACACACACCACAATCAAATACGATCGCAGGGCACTGCGAGAGGAGAACCAATCCGCTCTCCTCTCGCAGGCCCGGTCCAGACAACGGCTGATCAGACACCATACAGATCACGTCGGGCATCCTTTTTCACTTTCGCATCCCCCCATTCCCTTCAGCCTTTCCCCGCAGCACACCCTCACACCATCGAGCACTGGGCGGCTGCACACAGGACCTGGCACATCCAGAGGAACGTGAGACGGCCTCGAGCTCGCGACACATCGTCATCCATTCGCCGCCCGCACTCCTGGCTTTCTCGGTCCCCCCCTCCACCTCCACCGTCAGCACTCCGGCCCCTCGCTCACACAACAACGCGCTCTGCTCGGCCTGCATGACACCGCAACCGATGCCCTCTGGACACCCCTGCAGGCCATGCCCCTGCCTCGCTCCCAGCAGGTCGACGCCGATCTCCTGCTCACTTCCTCCCCACATGGCACCATCCACACCTCCCTGCTGGCTGCCCTCCTGCGCACACCATTGGAGCCATAACGGCCAGCTTCCTCTCACACAGCAGTGAGCAGGGCCCATCACCATCAACGCCATCCCCTGAGCCAATCATCCCTTCACATCCCACAACCAGATCCACCCGGTCACCCTGATTCTCACGCCAAACGTGGAAAAGAATGGATTATCCGCAGTTTCAGGCACAACTATGGCCCACGGGTTCAGGGATGGGAGAAAGCGTGAACAAAGTAGTGATGCAAACCCGTCTCAAGGGAGCAAACATGCATTGAGGCTGGGCAATGTCAATCCCATGCTCGCCTTACGTGGAGAGTTGGCAGTATCAGCAACGCTGGCGCAACGATCCATCGGCATGCCCAACGACAGCAGCGAAACTTCCAGCGACAGGCTCGCCACATATTCCCACAAAAAACACATGCGATTCCGTATAGCCGACCACTTGCTTGCCCTGCTATACGGCCTGTTAGGCCCGCAGAAGCGGTTTACAACGCTTAGTCTATCTGAGCACGGTTTACAGCACCGATAGTTGCTGTTATCGGCAGTGTAAGCTATCAAAAATCGCTTTCACATTGCCGATAAGGTGCCCAAATTGGCGCTCTCTCCGCTCTGCGGTCGCTGCCGATAAGGTGCAGAGTTCGTTACGTTGTAAATTGCGCGGGCGGGTCTAGTAGGTCCTTATATGCGACAAACGGCAGAGTTCCACTTCATGCTTCAATTGATATAGAATCATAAATCTATCACACCTACATCTTAATGAAGATCAGTTAGTGTATTCTGGCGAGCTTGTTTGATCAGACGGAGAGCAGAAAAAAGAAATTGCCAGCTTCCCATCAGGGCGTAACCAGCCAGGCTGTTTAATCCAGACGTGGAATGTCCAGCAAGTACAATGAAGGAGCTTCCGCCAAGAATAGAGACAGCTCCACCGAAGACGAGGGCCGCCTGACCACGAAGTTCTTTCCACCGTCGTATTGCCGTTACTAATTCTATGGCGCCCGTTAGAATGGCCCAGACACCGAACACGCGTAAGATAGCCGGAACACCCATCGAGATCACAACAAGCACGGCTAGAACGGCAAGGAAGCTAATAACTCCATTTGTTTTTTGAGCCAGGGTGTTCTTTGACGCACGATGAACGTAAGCATCATAGAGGGATGAGCCAGCGTCAAATGCTGGATAAAGGATGAGCAGAATGGGAACAAGTGCAGGCAGAGTTTTCAGGGAGAGCAGGCCAAGCGCCCAAACCAGTGCAAAAGCGGCTCGCACAAAGTACAGATTACGCATAAGAAGTGCAGTGTTTGCACTCGAGTTACTTGGGTTAGCTTTCAATGATTTGAATATCGACATGGTTTCCTCTTTTCAGTAGTGCTATCAGGTTGAGTCAATCCGTTATCTGGTAAAGTGCGGGTGAATTGACGCAAATGATAGCCCTGGTACATGTTGTGTTTACCTTCTAGTAGGTAGGTTTACGCCCCAAAAAAAAGAGGCATCCTCTACGTTTGCACATCTGAACACACTTGGAGCGCGATCGTGCGAAAGTGCTCGGGATCTTGATAGGCGCGCGCGGCAATCATGGCTCCCTGGATGGCGGCAAGGACACTTTGGGCCTTGATCGTGGGATCACCACCAAAGGTGAAGACACCCTGCGCTTGACCACTTGCTAGCAGCGTAGCAAACCAGGCCGTGTGCTCGCGGAAATAGCCCTGAATCTCATCACGGACGCATTCAGGCAAGGTCGGAAGCTCAGCAGCCAGGAGGGTGCAGAGACAAAAGAATTTGGCTTCCCTCATTTGCCTGTAGAATTGCTCTATGTAGAGAGTGAACTTCTCTCTGGGATCAGACGTGATCTGGTCAATCTGGTTGAGTCCTTGCTGCGCCATTGTACGATAATGGGCGACAACCGAACGCCCCAGGTCGCTTTTATTGGGAAAATGGTAATGGATACTGGCCTTCCTGATTTCCATCCGCTCACTAATGTCGGCATAGCTGAAAGCGTTGTATCCTCGCTCTATCATGAGTCCGAGCGCGATCTCAATAATCTGTTGTGCTGTATTCGCCTGTGTATTCATACCTTGACATTCTACCTGCTAGCAGGTAGAATGTCAAGGGGAACCATGAACGAGTACAATCCATTGCCTTATGTTGAGCCAGGGGACGTTTGAGAGGCCGATCACGAAGGCCATTATCGCCCATCGAAGTCATCTTCTCATCACAGCGTAATGACTCTCCTTCTCCCTTCGACAGAATGATTACATAAGTCAGAACAAGATCCATTGTATTGCACATCACAAAAAACACCCTCTTTTCCCCTTGCACACCACAGGACCTTCACCGGCCGCTTGCTCCTCGTGCTCTACTTGATACAACAGGGCTGGCCCGCTGCCCCTTCATGCTTTGACGACATGGGACGCAGGTGACCAGCTCTCCCCTCCCCTGGCCTGTAACTCTGCCCCTCAAATCAAACGTGGAAAAAAACAGAAACCCACATCCCAAAATACAGAGGCGAGACGATCACGCCTCTCTCTTCGAGCCACCTCTAGGGAAGCACCGATGGCAAAACAAAGGAGCGACAGCATGGATACCTGGAATACTGAGACCACCATGGAAAAAGAACGCGTTCCAGCATGGCTGGTTATGTTCGCTCAACTCTGGACCAGCCAGAGCGCTACCACCCCCTACTATCGGGAGGAATATCAGCAGATCAAACGACTCGTCAGAGCCGCCACTGTCCCGCCGTTTATTATTGTACTCAGACTCTTCAGGGACACCTACCAGGTCCAACCCCAAACCACGTGGGAACAGTTTTACACGCGCATGGACGCGCAGATCAACAATCTCGCCGGCGACGGCCAGATGCTTCTCCATCTTGGCATGCTTCCTATCGAAGAGGTGCAACGGGCCTCCCATGCCAAGGACCTCCAAAACACCGCCGTCAGGGCCGTTGACTCCATGGAGCAGGCTATCACTGCCGATGACGATGCCGCGTTTCGGGAAGCCGCCGCACAATGCGGCCAGGCGCAAGAACAGTGGCTTATCGTCGCCCACCACATGACTCCCGAGCAGGCCCGCACCCTCATGGTCGACTTCGCGCAGCACGAACTCACCCACTGGATGCACACCCGTCTCCCTGGCCCACCTCCCCTCCCTTCGCACCCTCACGTTGGTTGCATTTCCGACAGCAAAATTGTGGATTTACACACATGAAAATTCACCAATGAACATATTTTGATAGTGAAATTTTCTTAAAATATTTTTTCTGCTTTACCATTTAATTTGTTATATTGGTGAATCATCAGCCAGAAAGTGGATCGGGATTGGGAGTTCCAACGATGGAGGCATTCGCTTATACACAGGTTCTCGCAGAAGAGATGCGACATACACCAGAAATCAGAAAGGAAGAAATCCATTGAGCTCTACACAACACATTTCCATTGAGCATGTGGTCATCGCATCAAAGCGGCCATACCAACAGGTGATTGATGCACTTGAGGCCCGTCTCGGACCAGTGGTCGACTGGGACACGATTTTACCCCCGTTGATTGACGCCAGGGTCTCATGGGAACAACTCACGCAGGAAGTCGAAGCGCATATCGGACCCAGTGGGTTGACACTCTTTTCCAAGGTAAAGCACAGCTACCTTGCACTCTTAGGAAAAGGGAGCTGCGTCACGCAGTATTCGATCGGCAATCCGCTCTTCGCCTCGTACATGACACGGCATACGCCAGAAGCGGCCCTGTATGCTCCACTCAGGCTCGTGGTGTACCAGGACGAAGAAGGCAGAACCTTTGTTGCATACGACAACTTTGCGTCGTTGCTTGCCCAGTATACCAACGAAGAGATCTCCCGGGCTGCCCAGGTGGTCCAGCAAAAGCTGACAGATCTGGTGGCGGAAGCGATAGGTGAAAAAAGGGAGGAATGAGGTCGAGGCGTAGTGGGAATGAGATTTTAGAGTGCCCGCGAAGCGCGTACGAGAAATTGAAGAGTTTATTCTGATTGGATATGCGAAAGCAATGGGGAAGAGCAGAGAGTCGTGACCTTGTGATCTTGTGACCTTCTCAAGGCCGATTGGATCGAAATATCCATCGGCACAATACTCGATTCCGACCGTCGCTGCTACATCTGCGCTGCATCTCCTTGTGTGATGCGATCGCACAATCGTGCCGACCAAACGCAGACGCCTGCGAAAAAAATACGCGCTTCAATGGTTCGTTGCTACTTCGAGGTCGCGGACAAAACAACTTTTCAACTGTGCGTGCCGTGGTGCGTACAAAGAGGGGAAACAAGATCATCATTGTCACTTCTTACCACTATGCCATCTGCTTAGCTGGCACCCATATCAGACCTGGGGAGATACTGGGAAGATGCGAGCGAAAACAGTGGCTCATCAGGCAGAAACGCTGGTAGTCGGCTCAGGCTTCAATCCATTCAAAAAGAGGAGAAGCAACCATGACACACAAGCCCAAGAAAGCACCGATCCATATGAATCAAAGCATGCAACACATAACGCCTCTTCCCAAGCGTGTTCAGCCACATCAATGGGAGGATTTGGGGTCCTTTCTGGTCAGAACGGCCAAAGCAATGGGCTACGAAACTCCTCAGTGGTTACTCCAGCCAGAAACGTCCTCCTACCGCATCACGAGCCGCAAACTCACCACTCTTTCCCTCCAGGCAGATTACGATTTCTTGTCTCAGCTCTTACTCGTCCCAGAAACACGTCTCTATCAAATGACGATCCACCGCTTTTCTCCTCTTCTTGAGAGCTCTAGTGTTGCGGAACAACGAACTTCCATGCAGTTCCGACAGCAACAACACCTCAGCACCCCCTATCCATGGAGGCGCGTTCATCGTCAGCTGTTCTATAGAGATCTTGGTGGCTTTTTTCTCTCGAACTCATCCACTATTCGCATTTGTCCTCTGTGTGCACAGGCGCCAGAAGCCTATGACCGCATCTATTGGAGAATTCGACCACTTTTGACCTGTCCCATCCACCAGGTGCTGTTACAAACTTCCTGCCCTCGTTGCTTGCAGCAATGGCCCTCCCTCCGTTTCTCTGGAGCACGGTGTCCTTCTTGCCTCCAACCGATCCACCAAGACCCAAAAGACATCCAAACGCAGAACCACCCGGCATTCTTCTTTCTCCTTCAAGGGGATTCATTGCTCTTACAGATGTTCGGATATGAGCAGGGTCCAAGCGATCGCATCGCTGTTTCGCGTGCCCAGGATCTCCGCGCATTCTTACCCGCTGATGCTGGAGAACCAGGATCAATTGGGCAACCGCATCACCGCCGGTAAGCGCCTGCCAGACGGCAGCTTAGACACCACCAGTCCAGGCAACGACTACCGCGTGCTCCAGCCGTGGCGGGTGATGGATCCCAACCGCACCCTGGCGGCCTTCGACGCCCTGGGTATGGTGGTAGGCACGGCAGTGATGGATAAACCCGAGGAGAAACTCGGCGACTCGCTGGATGAGTTTGTAGGCAATCTGACTGAAGCCGTCAGCCTTGACCACTTACAAAACCCTCTGGCTGATCCACAGGCCATTCTTGGACATGCAACCAGGCGGCTGGTCTATGACTTGTTTGCCTACCAGCGAAGCAAGAACCAACCTGATCCGCAGCCGGCCGTCGTTTATACGCTGGCCCGCGAGACGCACAACGCCGACCTGGAACCTGGAAAACAGACGAAGATACAACATAGCTTCTCCTACTCCGATGGGTTCGGTCGGGAAATCCAGAAGAAGATTCAGGCCGAACCGGGACCGCTGGTCGAGGGGGATCCGATCAGCAACCCACGCTGGGTTGGAAGCGGATGGACCATCTTCAACAACAAGGGGAAGCCGGTTCGTCAATACGAACCTTTCTTTGATGATACGCATCACTTCATGTTTGCTCAGGCAGCCGGTGTCAGCCCCATTCTGTTCTATGACCCGGTAGGCCGCATAGTTGCGACCCTGCATCCAAATCATACCTGGGAAAAGGTGATCTTCGATGCCTGGCGACAGGAAACCTGGGATGTGAATGACACCGTCACGCTCGAACTGCAAAATGACAAGGATGTGAAGGGGTTCTTCCTCAATCCTGATACCACACCTCGTCTCCCTGTATCTGACTATCTGCCTACCTGGTATGCGCAGCGCCAGGATGGCGCGCTGGGTCCGCACGAACAGAACAGGACGCCGCCCGCAAAGCTGCAATCCACGCCGAGACGCCCACGGTCACTCACCAGGACTCGCCTGGACGTACCTTCCTCACGGTCGCCCACAATCGCTTCAAGAGAAGCGATACGCCCATGATCGATCCTCCCACTGAGGAGTTCTATTACACGCGGTACCTCTTCGACATCGGAGGCAACCTTCGCGAAGTCAGCGATGCAAAAGATCGTGTTATTATGCGTTACGACTACAGCTTGCTCAGTGCACAGATTCATCAAGCCAGTATGGAAGCGGGTGAGCGATGGGCGCTGAACGACGTCGCAGACAAACCTGTACGCATGTGGGATAGTCGGGAGAATACGCTGCGGATAGTATATGATGCCCTGCATCGCCGGTTGTGTTGCAAAAACGCCGAGAGGAATACAAGAAACGGGGGCGCCCTGACATATTCTTGAGTTTAGACGGCTATCCCAAACAATTCAGCAACGAATGCAGCCTGGTGTGTGCTGTGACCTTTGCGCACTCCCTGTACCTGTCCCTTTCTGATCATGTTCATTGCCTCATAACCCTGTAATGTTCGCCAAGCTGTTTCGAACGAAAAGAAACCCATTCCTGGCTTGACCAGTCGTTTGATGAAACGGTGGTCTTGTTCTATGAGATTATTCAAGTATTTGACTTGTCGCAATTCAACTGATGAGGAAAGGATCCCGCTGGCTTTGAGATTTGCTATAGCCTTGGGATAGGCGGCATTTTTATCGACATTGATGACTCGAAGATCTCTTCTGCTCGTATGGCCGTCGGAGAGAAGAGGCGTCTGTGCTTGCTTTGCCTCTGTCAGACCAGCATAAGGGGCTGTCCGCGCAGAAGAACCGAGCACTTTCACAAAAAAACGTTGAGCGGCTTCAGCATCACGTGTTGGACTCAAGAGAAACTCCACCGTGTTCCCTTCAGAATCGACGGCCCGATAGAGGTAGAGCCAGACCTTCTTGATCTTGATGTAGGTTTCATCAACTTTCCAGGAATCATTGCAGGCTTTCAGATGAGGGCGACAGCGCCTCTCCAACTCTGGAGCATAAGACTGAACCCAACGATAAATCGTGGTATGATCGACATGTAGCCCCCTCTCCTGCATAATTTCTTCCAAATCGCGATAGCTGAGTGCATATCGAAGATACCAACGGACACAGAGCACAATAATCTCAGCTTCAAAATGACTCCATTTGAATGGGGCTTGCGTGGTCATCTGGCTTCTCTTCTCATCTTTTGATCTATCATATCTGATGAGTTTTATTCTTGCAACACAACCCCAGATACCCCTATGAGGGGCGCGTTCGTCATCGCCTCCCACCCACTCTTCGCATAGAACTGTTCCAATTCCGACCCCGTGAGCAGAATACCAATATCGGCTCCACTCCTACGGTTAAAGTTCGTCGCTGCATGAACGACCTGCTGGCCATATCCTTTCTTGCGCGAGGTAGGATAGGAAAAAACACTGGTCAAGCCACATGCTCGGTAGTACTGATCAGCATGTTGCAATTGAAAACGCACAACCGCAGCGTAACTAAGGAGGAGACCATCTTCGACAAGGACACCATGCATGGTGTCCTGCTTGGTATCGAACATCTGCCTGAGCATTCCACCACCAATTTCAGGCCAGACGATGCGAGTAAAAGACACCGCCTGCCAATTGAGGTCAGACGGGAATGTTTGGTGTGTATAAATCTGAATTTCAGGCATCTTTTCCTCTCAAAAGGAAGGCAGCCAAGGAACTCCCCTGGTTTATTTCTCTGCCTTTTCCATCTATAGTACCATATTTACCTCTTTTGCTAGGCTCTTCCGAAGAAACATCAAGACAAGCGAGTACTAAGCCCCCCAAAGTGGTCAAGAGCCATTTTATCTGGCAAAACGTCGAGAGAGCTTCACAAGCGGATTTATAGAAGCAATGCGCCATTTTATTGGTAATAAGCGCCAATGTGCGACCAAAATCAGTGCGAAATGTGGGAAAGAAGCGCCGCTGTTCGAAAGCACAGCCATTCATACCAAGCCAGGTCTCTCTACAGGCGCGCGTTTGCGAATCGTTCTTGTCAATCGGGCGGGCAGTCATGCCGCTTTTGCCCGTTCCATAGAGCTTTGTTCATGCAAAAACAGAGGCCGAAGGTGCGAACTGACCATGCGCATCTGCAAAAAGAGCATTGAAGACTAGTTGCTTCTGTCTGCCTGTCAATTTGGGACGTGAAACTGGTGGTAAAACGGACAAGGGAACAGGTCTCATCCCATGTCACAAGAGTCCCCTGTCACCTAAGTTCTTGCTCAATCGTGCTATGCTTAGGGAAAAACGGCGCCTCACTAGAAAACAGGAGAACAAGGAGTGTTGAGCTATGACTGAATCGTTGGAGCAGCCATTCGGTTTGCGACAATTTCCCACTGGTATTGCCGGGCTTGATCGCGTTCTGAGCGGCGGCCTGTTCATTGGGGGCAACTATATGGTCATGGGCCCGCCTGGAGCAGGCAAGACCATCCTGGGCAATCAACTCTGCTTTCACCACATCGCAAGCGGAGGACGTGCACTCTACCTCTCTCTCCTGGCTGAGACGAGTAGCCGGCTGCTGGCTACGCTCGAACGGTTCACGTTTTATACTCCCGACGCCCTCGGAGATACCATTACCTATTTCAGTGGCTCCAGTGCGCTGGAAAAAGGCGGTCTCGAGGAGCTGCTCCAGCTCATACGCACCGAGACGAGGCGTCTGCGTGCGACCTTGCTGGTTCTGGATGGGACCACCGTCCTCGAAGGCGTCTCGTCTCAACAGGATTGGATACGCTTCTTATACGGCTTGTATGTCTCCGCCGAAATCACCGAATGCACGACCATCTTGCTGATGCAGACACCACAAAGCACTGATCTTTCGCGAGAACAGACCATCATGGAGGGGCTCATCGAACTGGCTATGCCTGCGTATGGTATGCGGGCCGCTCGCGAACTGCGTGTGCGTAAGTTCCGCGGCAGCGGCTTCCTGGAAGGGCGACATTCCTATGCGATCACCGAGGCTGGGATCGTCGTTCATCCGCGAACAGAGGAACTGCTTGCAGCTGCTCAGATCGCGTCCCCCGGCGTGGCAGCGACTGCGGAGCAAGAGAGCAAGAAGCGTATCGGTCCAGCTCGCCTAGATGACATGATGCGGGGTGGATTGCCTGCTGACTCAATCACCCTCCTCTTAGGCGCCTCGGGGACGGGCAAGACGCTGCTGGGCAGTCACTTTCTCCTCGCAAACGCAACACAAAGAGAGCCCGCACTCTACTTTGGCTTCTCTGAGCGGCCCTCCCGGCTAGAACGCAAGCTGGCGCGATTCGGACTCGACATCACACACGCTCGTGCGGAGGGACACCTGGAGGTTCTCTGGCAATCACCGCTCCAGCCTCACCTCGATGTGTCAGCCGAGCGGCTGTTAGAGGCCATACGGAGGGGAAACATACGACAGCTCTTCATCGATGGACTCGGGGGCTGGCAGCGCGCGATAGGCTCTGCGGAGCGGCTCGATCTCTTCCTGACTGCCCTCTTCAGCGAGTTGCAGGCGCTGAATGTGACGACGATGTGCTCAGTGGAACTTCCCGCCCTCTTCAGCCCAACGCTTGAGCTACCGATGACCGTCAGTGGGATCGCGGACCTGGCGGATAATCTGATTTTTTTGCGCTATGTGGAGTTGGAGTCACAGCTCTACCGGCTCCTGTCGATCCTCAAGATGCGCGAAAGCGATTATGACCCGGCTATCCGCGAGTTTCGCATCACCAATCACGGCATCGATGTGGCCCCGACCTTTGCCAGTGCCCAGGCCATTCTGACAGGGGTGGCCGTGCCCCTGAGCCGCGAGGAGCAGAGCAAGCCGTTTCCAGCAAAGGCTGAAGATGCGGAAGGCAGGCAACCATGAGGCAGATCCTGGTCATTGATGATGAAATCGCTATCGCCGAGGCGCTGTGTGCGTTTCTGGAGGGGGAAGGCTGGCAGGTCACGACCGCATCCAATGGGAAGGAGGGGCTGGAGCGCCTGGTGAGCGTTCGGCCAGCGGTGGTCGTGAGTGATGTGATGATGCCGGTGCTCAATGGGTGGGAACTGTGTCGTAGAATGCAATCCGATCCGCGCTACCAGTCCATTCCACTGGTGTTGATGAGTGCCGGGCCTATCATGCCTAACTGGGTGGGGTGCAGCTATGCGGCTCTGCTCAGAAAGCCGTTCGGGCTCGATGAGCTACAGCAGACCATCACTCGCCTCCTCAAGCCCAATGCATCACCCTGAGCAGGGGTGGAG
Source organism: Dictyobacter halimunensis (assembly GCF_036245075.1). Classification (NCBI taxonomy): domain Bacteria; kingdom Bacillati; phylum Chloroflexota; class Ktedonobacteria; order Ktedonobacterales; family Dictyobacteraceae; genus Dictyobacter; species Dictyobacter halimunensis. The sequence continues at coordinate 5,903,646 of NZ_BSRI01000002.1, read as the reverse complement.
TGACGGTTGCTGTCACCAGCCGTTCAAAGTAGCAAAATCACGGACCTGATCTCTTCTTTGGCTGTCGAACATTCACGTCTATTTCCCAGGTTTCAACGTAAAAATGGGTCTTGTTCACTTCCGGTGTTTAAGATCATCAAAGGCTTTTTTACAAGAAGTGATGGGTACGTTTTCTCTCTGCAAAATCGGACCTCGTCATATTATGCGTCAGCCACTTCTTCATGTCATTCGCGATTTCAAGCAGATGTACAGGCCATTTGCGCCATTTTCCCTAGCAGAAATCCGCCAGTAATGGGCCTTCCCACGGGATGCGCAATGAGATGACAGCAAGCTAGCAGCGTAGAGAAAAAAGAGACCTTTAATGAGAGAGAAACAAAACATACTCTCATGAGGAGGTCTCTTTAGGTATGATACCGAACCCAAGCATCGAGGTTCAAACTTCTCCTGTAGATCATCCCTCGGTTCCTGCGTGGTTTGCCGAAGTGGTTATCCTCTCTCAGCACCTCGCAACGAAAGGGCTGCTTGAAACCTTTGCCCATCAAGTTCGCTTAGTGAGAGGCCGTTTCGGCAGCTATGAACCGCTTGATTTTCTGGCCGTGTTAATCGGCTATGCCACGAGCGGAGAACGAACGCTGGCCGACTTCTTTCATCGCTTAGCTCCCTTTGGGGCTGCGTTCATGGCTCTGTTTGGACGGGCTCGCCTTCCCCATCACTCCAGCTTGAGCCGTTTCCTCGCCAGCGTCGACCATCCCTGCTTGGAAGCGTTTCGCACGCTCTTCGAGCAGAACAGTTTTGCTGAGGGGTGGACCACTGAGACGATCGGTGGAATTTGGGATCGGCAGGGTCGTCGTTTCATCGTCTTTGATGTGGATGCCACCCGCCAAGCAGCCCGGCAACGTGCCTTGCCCTGTGATCCAACGCTACCTCCCCCTCGGCGCCGACTCGATGCGGTCTGTGCACCAGGCTACACCGGGCGAAAACGAGGCGAGGTTGTCCGCACTCGCACTGTCATTCTTCAGATGCACACCCGTCAATGGGTTGGCACGTACGCGGGCCGAGGCAATGGCGACTATCAAGGAGAGCTTACTTCGGCACTTCGAGCCATTACAACCTACTTGAAGCTCTTTACTCTCACTCCAGAGGCCGCGCTGGTTCGTCTTGATGGGCAATACGGTGACGCAGTAGCCATTACGCAACTGATTGAAGCAGGCGTGCATCTGGTCACACGGGCGAGAGGGTATCGAGTCCTGGAACACCCTCAGATCCAACGCGTCCTGGCTCATCCACCAACCGCATCCGTGACGAGAGTGAACAGCGAGGAGGTCGTCGAGGTGTTTGATGGAGGCTGGTTACCATTGGATGAGGGAGTGCCTCAAACCCGCATCATTGTGGCGCGACACCGCGCCTCCACATCAGGAAAGAGGCCTTCGGTCGGCAAGTGCATCGGCGAGTGGGTCTATGAGGTCTTCATTACGACATTGCCTGCCGACGGCTTCCTCGTCGAGGATGTGCTCGATCTCTATCATGGGCGAGGAGCCTTTGAAGCGGTGCTTGCGGATGAAGATGTCGAAGAAAATCCCGACCGCTGGTGTTCGTACACCCAGTGCGGACAAGAGCTCTGGCAGATCGCGTGTCAATGGGTGTGGAACCTTCGGCTTTCCCTTGGGCAGGCCACGCAACAAGCTGAGTTGCGCGAGATCGAGTGGGCACCTCCCAAACAAGCGCCCCCTTCACTCGAGGCTGTGGAGGACGCTCCCCGGGAGTATGGCCCTTGGCAGTGGGCGAGAGCGTTCGGAGCGGCAACTGGTCGCTTCGGAGCCGACACCTTCGTACTGCAAGAGGATGGCAAGCTCCGCTGTCCAGCAGGATCAAGCCTCTGGCTGAGCGAAGTTCGTCAAGAAAATGAGTTTACGCAACGTGCCACATACCTCGGCTTCCGAAGAGATTGTGAGCCTTGTGCTCTCAAAGAGCAGTGTCTGGGGCGAGGCGCGAAAGGCAACCGTGCCCGCCGGGTGAGTGCTGTGCGTCGTCTCTTGCCCCCACCTGCCACCATGTTGCGAACGCCCATGATGCTGGGATCAATCCGCTGGGTAGATGTGGCGGGGCGAGCACTTCGCCGTACTTGGACGACTCATTGGCGAAGCCAATACGTTGAACTCATCCCACTCGTCGAGTTCCCGCAGCGTGTTTTTCCTCCACCTCGCCCCCCTCGTGCCATCCGTTCGCACTATCGCTGGAGTTGGCCTGATCGGCTCGCACGGAATGCCTGGTGGGGACCACCCCAACTCCGTATTACGGTCGCGGGCGTTCCCACCACTCTTGCTATCAACTAACGAAGGAGGAACAAGCAAGCACAACACCTTTTTTTGATGAGTGATCTTTCCTTCCCTCTGAGCTGATCATGAGGGCCAAGCACTCCTGTCTGTTTCCACTAACCTCTTCCATATCTTTATTGATTGCTTGCTGTCACCTCATTGCGCATCCCGTGGGAAGAACCACAGTACTCCCCCTCCCCTTGGCGCACTTCCCTCCTCTTCGCGGATATGTCTATAAAAACATGCTCATGGAACAATACCACCGAAAGGACACACTCATGTCTCATCTCGACCGCGCTGGACACCGCGCCAGCCTCTCCCCCTTTTTCCTCGCCGCCACCCTCGCACGCTCTCAACAGCATCAGGGCCTCACCAATGCACAGATCGCCGTGCTTTTGCAGTGCTCACTTGACAGCCTGACGCATCTGCGCCTCTGTCGTCTCCCGGCCACCGATCAGGAACTGGCCCACATCGCACACCGCTTCCACGTCGACCAGGCCACTCTCTCCTCTCAGAAGACGCCAACACTCATTGACTACAAACAAAGGCTGCCGATCCGGAGATCAGCAGCCTTTGTTCTTTCCTTCTCATCCTCACACGACTCTTCCTCAGTTCCCAACATTCGTCCCTCTCCGTGCGACAACTTCACGCAGCGGCTGTATACCTCACGTGAAACCATTTGAAGACACCCCTTCAGGCGGTGACACCGAAAGGACCATCATCATGACCGACGATACCACTCTCCTCACGGCCTGGGATGCCTTTGCCGCCAGCGCCCTTGGCTTTCTCGGCCACCCCCTCCACCTTTACCGCCAGCGTACGGGTCTCTCGCTCGCTCAGCAACGCGCCCTGCTCAGCCTACACGACACCGCAACCGATGCTCTCTGGACACGCCTGCAGGCTATGCCACTCCCTCGCCCCCAGCACTTCGACGCCGATCTCCAGCGCATCGTCGCCCACGTGCTCACGTCTTCCCCTGATAGCACCATCCACACCTCCCTGCTGACCGCCCTCCTGCGCACACCATTGGAGCCATAACGGTACACCTCCTCACGCACACCCGCAAGCAACCACAAAAAAAAACACTGGCAAGGCATGAGAATCTTCGCCAGTGTTGTACCTTTTATACATCTTTATCCTACCGTTTTTAGTATGCCTCTTATCACAAAATAAGGAATACACCTGATAAGGAAGCTACCTCTCCGCACACCCGCAAACAGGCCCCATCACCGTGGATGGCCTGCTCGCTCATCCTGTTCATCCAGACAACGCCCGCTCACCTTGTTCCCCTCTCACTCTTTGTTCACCGGTTCACCTCATGGATCGATCCAAGAATGCCACAAGCAGACAGGCACCATCCATTCCATCTGTCTTTGGGTTGTTGTTGTTTCTTCGCTGTTTGCACGCTCCTGCTCCTGCCTCCACCCGCCTCCTTCCTCTCCCCACGCGCTTTCTCTCCCGTTTCTCCCCTCCCTCCTTCTCCCCAGGTCACCACGAAAAAAAGATTTCAGGGTATTTTTACTTTCACTTTCACTTTCACTTTTACGAAGCAATCAAAAAACGGGGTGTTGATATAATAACGACATATAACAGGAAGTTCTCCGTCCGCCTGGACGCCTTAGCCGAGACGTTCCTGCAGGACTGCGATCAGGAGATCCAGCGAGCGGCCATGAACAAGACGGCCTGGCAGCACATCGCCTCGACGTACCTTGTGTGCGCCAAAGATCAGGGACCCCCGCCGATCGGCAACGCAAGTTCGCTGGTCGGGCGACCAGCGTCGTAGAACTCGACGCCAGCCACCACCCGTTCCTCTCTCAGCCCGCTACCGTACGCGATCTGGTCCTCGGGCTGTGATGTCGACCACCAACGTGCAGGCTGACCACCGCGAACTCCTCCAGGCGTATGCGGCTTACAACAGCCAGGACGTCGACTGACCGAACATCAACGGGGGCTGGCTGCACGGCAAAGCGGAGGTCATTGTGAAAGCCTTTGCGTTAGATAAACGCTCCATTGCCTGTTGACGAGATCGCGCTGGAGTGCAGCGCCAACGGGGGCATGAAGCGATGATGCAGCACTTTTCTCTCTATGACCGATCAAGTTGTCCTGCCAGCACAGGGGCGGGTCTTTCTGGCTGACTGGCAATTTGCACATGCGTGCCGTTCAGCGAAGCCTGCTCAAACGCTAGCATCGTTTCCAATACATGATACGCCAACTCTGCGCTGGCTCTATTTGGCCGCTTCTCCAGCAAAGCATAGGCCATATCCGCCACACCAATGCCACGCGTAAAATCATTGCTCCAGGGCTGTGGCAAATCTTGCCAGTCCTCACCTCCCCTGGACATACGCACCAGGCCGCCATGGAGATTCGGATCAGGTACGCTGATCGTGCCCTCGGTACCATAAATTTCGAGGCGTGGCAAGCTATGTCCACGATGCATGTGATAGCTAAACACCAGCGTACCGGTCGCTCCGCCGGCGAAATCGAACACGCCTGTAATATGGGTCGGTGTTTCTACCGCGATGCGCCTCCCCTGATGTTCTCCGCGCTGCACAATGTGTTCAGTAAATGGTGTGCGTACCGTCCCGGTCACACGCTGGACTGGGCCGAGCATATTGATCAGGTCCGTCAGGTAGTACGGCCCCATGTCGAGCAAAGGACCGGCTCCCCGCTGAAACATAAAATCACGATTGGGCCCTCCACCTTCGGCATGCATCGCGAAGCAGGCGAAAGCCGCGATGGGCGTGCCAATCTCACCTTCATCGATCAATTTGCGGCATAACTGATGAGACTCTCCCAGAAAGGTATCGGGCGCGTTCCCCAGTAACACACCTTTTGCTTGCGCAGCTTCCAGCACACGTTGACCCTCTTCCAGCGTCACGGCAAACGGCTTTTCGCAGAACACCGACTTCCCAGCCGCGATCGCGGCGAGGCTTACCTGGGCATGGACCTTCGGAATGGTCAGGTTGATGACGATCTGGATTTCGGGATCCGCCAGCAGTTCTTCTACGGTACAGGCGGTCGGAATATTCCACTGCTGCGCCGCCGCTCGCGCCCTTTCCATATCGATATCAGCGCAGGCGACAATCTCAAGAATATCGAACTTGCGACAGCCATTAATGTAAACTCTGCTGATCATCCCGGTACCAATGATCCCAACCTTCACTTTTGTTGCCATGTACCAATCCCTTTCTCTTTTCTCTATGGCTGAGCACTACAATGGATAAGCCTTCTGCGTTCAGCATGGAAACAGATGGTGAGGAGAGGGGCAGGAAATACTATATATGCATATGCATTCCTGTTTCGTGACCTGGGGATAGTCGTTGTTGAGCTGATTGAAGTTTTTTTGCATTGCATCGTCCTTGAACAAGCACGTCCCTGTTTCTGTGCAGACCGAGAAAAAGGCACCAGTGCTCCATTGCCCGGCTATTAGTGTAGTGTATATGGCTCTGTCTAACATTGTCAATCTGAAATTGCGACAAAAAACACCCTATTCCTCACCTGATTCAAAGGCCCGGCCTCGAAGGCATTCCTCGACAAGGGGTTACAGTAATGTCCGCGCTCTGATCTACCATCCTACGGTTGACATCCCTGCCATTAAACGCTGCTCAGCCCAAAAGGACATCCATGATGAGACAATCAAAGAAACGTCTAACGATACGCTTGTGCTTGAAGTTGAAACAATTCAGCATAGCGCTCGCCAGCGGCGATCAATTCTTCATGGCTCCCACTCTCAATAATCCGTCCATGCTCCAACACAAAAATACGATCCGCCAGGCGCACAGTACTGAAACGGTGGCTGATAAACAATGCGGTGCGCTTTTCGATCAGAGCGCGAAAATGCTGAAAGACTTCGTATTCGGCCCGCGCATCCAGCGCACTGGTTGGTTCATCCAGGACCAAAATGTGGGCTTCGCGCATAAATGCGCGGGCCAGGGCAACCTTCTGCCATTCGCCTCCACTTAACTGGGTACTCTCATGCACATCCTTAAACCAGCGTCCCAGGAAGGTCTCATAGCCCAGGGGCAGTTTCTCAATGATCAGATTCGCTCCACTTTTGGCCGCCGCCTTTCTCACCAACTCATCATTCTCAATCTCTTCGATCCTGCCAACGCCAATATTCTCGCGCGCCGTCATCTGATAGTTCACATAATCCTGAAAAACAACCCCGATGTGCTGGCGTAGCGTCTTCAAATCGTATTCCTTGATATTTTTCCCGCCAATCAAGATGTCGCCTTCGTCCGGCTCGTACAATCTGGTCAGCAACTTGACCAGGGTCGTCTTGCCCGCTCCATTATGTCCTACCAGGGCAACTGCCTCACCCGAACGGATAATAAAACTCACCTGTCTGAGCGCGGCATGCGTTTCGGGATCCTTCCCAGGATACGTAAAACTGACATTGCGAAATTCGATTGAGAGCCCCTGGCTCTGCCTGGGATATATAAATGGCTCAGCAATGGCAGGCGAATGGATCGTTGGTTGATAGGCGAGAAATTCGAAAAGCAGATTCACATACAGGGCATTCTGGTATGTGCTGGATATACTGTTCAGCAGACTGCGAAAGTTTGACCCGACCTGGGTGGCCGTTTGTGTGTACAGCGTCAGGCCACCCAGCGTAATGCGACCGGCAATAGCCTGCAATGCCACATAAAGATAAATTCCACTGTTAGCAATACTGCTCAGATTGGACCAGCCAAAATTGGTGAAATACTGGCGCAGGGCCAGTTTTTTATCCTGCTCATAGAGCTTCGTCGCCAGATCCCAAAAACGAGCAATCAGGAAATCACTCAGGTTGAAGAGTTGGATTTCTTTATTATAGGTATCAGTGGTCATCAGGAGCATCAAATAATTCAGAAGGCGGCGCTCAGGCGACTGGCGACGCGTAAGCCGATAGCCTTTCCACCCATATTTGGTGCTAAAGAAAAACACAGGCAACGGTGTGACAAGCGCAATGAGAGCCAGCCACCAGGCCAGCTGGAACAACAGAAGGAGCAGGGCCGCCAGGGTAATCATAGTCTGGCCCATACTGAAACCTTGCATGATGATACTGGTCTGGGTCGCAGACTGATTGGCGGCCTGGCGAATGGTGTCATAGGACTCGGGATTTTCAAAAAAAGCCAGGTCAAGTGTAGCCGCCTTTTTGAGGATCTCCATCTGAACCTTATTCGATACCAACTCCTGTAAGAGGAGCTGAATAATGCTTCCCAAAGCACTCAAGAAACTGGAGCCAAGCGTCACACCAAGTTGCAGGCTAACCGGCCACCAGAGAGGTGATGCATTATGGATGCGAATAGCCTGAACAACACTGTCAACCACCAGAGCCGTAATCGAGAGACTGATAGCCGGGATAATGCCCTGTAATATATTCAGGACACCCAGAACCAGGGTCAGACGCCAACTGGTAGACCAGACCAGACGCAAAGCGCGTGGCAAACTGGCAAAGGCCAGTGGCACCTGCTTGAAGCTGAATTTCTCATCTGCTTTGAACGTTGAGCCTGTACCGAGCTTTCCCTCAAATCTCATTTGTCTCATCTGAACCTCTCCGCATTGCTCGTTCTGTTCAACACCTGAATAGATATTAGATACAATACCATATTATTCAGGACTTTCGTGCTGAATTTGCTGCACAAAAGATACAGGGGCAAATGAGTTATGGTCCCTGGCTATGAATCATAACGTGAGATATAATTACACCGATTAGTTGTTACACGCGGAAATAGTAGCATGTAGCAAAATAAAGGCGGGTAGATCGTCTTTATCTAGCCAATGTACGAGCAATAGGTGCTTGTATGTATGGAGAGGTTTTTCGATGAAATTTGGTATTTCTATTCCCAATGGTTGGACAATGAGTCTGGTGGACATCAAAGATCCTGTTGAAGCCTATGAGGCGATGACCACTGTTGTCACCACTGCCGACGAGTTAGGCTATGATTCCGCATGGGTCGTTGATCATTTCCACACAGTTCCCACTCCGACCCAGGAAGTCACCTTTGAGTGCATGATGACGCTGGCCGCACTGGCGCGCGATACCAAAAATATTCGTATCGGACAGATTGTGGCCTGTAATAGTTATCGGAATCCAGCACTGCTGGCGAAGATGGCAAGTACGCTTGATGTGCTGAGTCATGGGCGTTTAAACTTTGGCATTGGTGCTGGCTGGTACGAGCACGAGTATAAGGCCTATGGTTATCCCTATCCCGATGCGCCTGAGCGCCTGCGTATGCTGCGAGAGGCTCTTCAGGTCATCCATGCGATGTGGGAACAGGAAGAGGCTGTATTTGAAGGCAAGTATTACCAGGTGCGTGGCGCAATTAATCAGCCAAAGGGTGTCCAGAAACCACACATTCCGATCCTGATCGGTGGCGGTGGTGAGAAAGTGACGTTGAAACTGGTGGCCCAGTATGGTGATGCCTGCAATGTCAATGGCGATCTCAAAACACTGCAACATAAGATTGATGTTTTGAAGGGCCATTGTGAGAAGGTGGGACGTAATTTCTCAGATATCCGCGTGACAACGGGGGGATTTTGCACCATCGCCGATACCGATGAGGAGGCACTGGCTCAGGTACCTGAAGCAGCGAGAAAAGGTCTGAGTGATACATCTCTCGTTGGCAGCCCGGCAACGGTTCGTGATCGAATCTCCACATTGGAATCCATGGGAGTTGATGAAATCATTATTAACTTCCCCTTCCCCAGTGCGAAAAATCTGGAGCCTATGCGCCGCTTCGCTAAAGAGTTTATCGCGTAACATAGTTTATTCCCGGTTGGGCATCCTGGTAAACTTCCCCATGATACCCAACTGGGAATAACATATTCTTGATACTCTTATGATAGATTTACCGGAGGGACAATTTGTGGGTGACCGGCAAGGAATCCACCGTCAACCGGCAGAGCAACTCCGGTAATAAACGAAGCCGCCGGTGAAGCCAGGAAACAGACTGCCTCCGCGACCTCTTCTGGCAACCCGAAGCGTTGTTGGGGCGTCTTCTCCAGAAGGCTCCGCCGATATTCGGGACGTTGTAAGATGGCTGTGGTCATCGCGGTATCGATATACCCCGGACTCACAGCATTGACGCGAATATTGTATTTGGCCCATTCTACCGCAAGAACTCTGGTATATTGTAGCAAGGCACCTTTAGCGGCCGCATATGCCCCTAAATTTGGAGTGACCACATGCGAATTCATAGATGTTATATTCACTATAGCACCTGATTTCTGCTCAATCATTCTTCGCCCAATCTCCTGCGATACCCTGTAAGCACCTGTGATATTGATATTGAGGATGCGCTCCCACTCTTCTTCTGGAAATGATTCCGCCGGTAGACGTGTGTTCACGCCGGCACAATTCACGAGAATATCGATGCGTTGATGCCGCTCCCATACCTGTTTCGTGAAATGTATCACACTTTCACGATCACCCACGTCCAGGGCATAGCCGGATGCCTGACCACCATTCTTCTGAATTTCATCGGCTGTATTTTCTATCTCGGTTTCGCTTCGGCTGCCAATAACAACAATGGAGCCATATTCAGCAAATTTTTGGGCAATGGCACGGCCAATACCTCGACCGCCACCAGTAATCACGGCGATCTGATTGTGTAGTCCTCTCATAATAGAAATCCTTTCTCACTTACATGCCTCGTTGAAATAATCGCTCAAAAAGATGAAAACGCCAGATGATCCACAACCACAAACCCCAGCATACACATGCTCCTCCAATGCACACATATGCCACAAAACTCAACATTTGTAAGTTACACAATGTGCGTAACCAGGGCACGGCGATCACTCCCATAAAACTTATAGCCAGTACCAGCACTAATACCACGGGTCCCCAGTTTTTCTTCCCTCTCTCACGCTCCGCTCTCCATCGATTCGGCGGCTCCACCACCACCACCAACATCAGTCCACACAACACCAAAAACAGGATCATTGCTGTCTGCGCCAGTGGTATTGGCCCCTCACGGTACGGATTCGCGGGCACCGGCAATCTGAGCATCGCAGAAATAAAGACACCAAGGTAGACACACAGCGCCACTATCCCCATCGTCACAGAGGCAGGAACCATAAAGCCTAGTAATGACCACCTCCCCCTCTCATCCTGCACCACCCGCTCGGCACGCGCCCAATACGCCAGCGCCAGCGTTGGGACCCCGACCGTGAAAAAGGTCAGAACCGAGATCTGCCGTGGTTGAAAGGCAATCCCACCCACATAGGAGATCGAAATGAGCAGCAATGTCACTGTGGCCACACGCGTCAAAAAAAGCTTCAAAATATCTTGCATCCCGTTGCGAATACGTTGCCCTTCCTGGACCGCATAGGGCAAGGAGGCAAAGGTATCACGCAGCAAAATCACATCAGCCACCCCACGGCTCGCCTGGCTTCCACTCTGCATGGCAATACCAATGTCCGCCTGCTTGAGCGCTAACACGTCATTCACCCCATCACCAATCATGGCAACATAATGGCTGTTATCATGCAATATCTGTACCAGCCGCTCCTTCTGAGCAGGACTGATGCGACCGAAAATCGTCGCTTCTTCCACACATCGCTTCAGTTGTCCTTCATCCAGCGCATCTATGTCTGCCCCGGTCAGCGGAGGTGCCGCGATGTTCACTCCTAATTGCTGCACGATCCGCGCCACCGTCTGAGGATGATCACCCGAAATGATTTTGATCTGTACACCTAGCCGGGCAAATCTCTCCAGCGTCTCGCGCGCTTCAGGACGCAGGTGATCACCCAGGCTGATCGCTCCCAGCGGCACCAGGTTGGCAGGCAAACACTCATCTCCTCCAGTTAATACCGACTCACCGACAACCGCATCCGCATGCGCGAACAGCAGCACGCGCCGTCCCTGCATCGTCTCCTGCTCTACAAATATCCCTAAATCCATCCCAGGAACCAGCCAGGGCTGAAGCGTATCCGGGGCGCCCAATACATATAGCCCGGCCATCCCACTTCCCTCCATAACCAGCGCTCCCCACCTGCGCCTCGCGGAAAATGGAATCTCTCGCCTCACCCCGACCTCTTCCATCCCTTGCTCACTACATGCCGCTTCAATCGCCGCACTGGTCGCGTTCTGGTTCGACAGGTGCCTGCAGTACCTTCCCAATAGTCGTCGCAGCATCACTTCATCCATCTCCCCATATGGCTGCAACGCCACAAGTTTCAGCATATTCGTTGTCAGCGTTCCCGTCTTATCAGTACAGAGCACATCTACATGACTCAGCGATTCCATGGCGTTAAATCGCTGGATGAGCGCCCCTTTCCCGGCCATGCGCACCGCCCCTAAGGCATAGGCCACACTGATGGAGAGAAATAGACCATTTGGAACAATACTGATGATAACCATCGCCATCCTGACGACCTCCACCATCGGCATCCCACTTATTAATGCCGCCGCCACCTGCAGAAACTCCAAAAAAAGAGCAACACACAATAGCAGGCGGATAATGATCACAATTTCTCTCTGCAGCGGCGTTAAGGTGACTCGATACGCACGCGCCCCGGCCGTCAATCTTCCAGCTACACTCTGTACCCCAACCTGTTCCGCCCGGTAGTATGCACGACCTGCAATGCAGAAGGTCCCAGCATACAATTGGTCCCCTTCCCGTTTGGTCATGGGATCTGATTCGCCCGTGAGCAGCGATTCGTCAACTTCAATACATCCATTTCCCACCAGAGGCCCGTCAACAACTATTTGATCACCAGGGCCCAGCACCAGGATGTCCCCAACAACCAGTTCTTCCGGTTCAATAAGCTGCTCTCTCCCATCACGTAGCACCAATGCATTGGGACGCGTTAGTAAGGCAATACGGTCAAGCGTTCGTTTCGCCCTCACTTCCTGGACCAGACTGATGATCATATTAAATGAGACCACACCAACTGAGACAATGGCATCAAGGTATTGCCTCAGCAAAATAAGGGCTAACGCAATGGAAAACAGGATGATATTGACGGTGTTGAGTACATTCTCTCTCAAGATCCGCAGGTATGAACGACCCGTGGCAGGCGGAGGCACACATCCTAATCCGCGCGCACGCCGCTCCTCTACTTCATATGTGCTTAATCCTTGAATAAGGGGGCGTTGCTCTTGCATGTTCATCATTGATCTATTTCACCCAGCCTCACAGACTATTCAATGCCTTTCTTTATTTTACCAGAAAAGCTAAATCCAAAAGTCAATATTATATTTTTAATTGATTAGCTGTAAGATGTCCTGTCGCTTACCTGCATCTGCCTTCTATATATAGTTCGGCTTGCTGTGCATAGCTGCCATACTCTATACTATGACAGTTCACCATATGTCAAGCTCCATAGATATATGCAATACAAAGGTAAGCGAAAAATACGATGCCAGACCACAATATATCGGCAACGCAAAGAAAAAAGTATCAGGAGAAGGACTTTCATGCAATTTTTAGCTCTATCACTGACGGTGCATTCATCTATGACGAGCTTAGCCATATCGTATTTATGAATACGGCTGCCACCCATATTTTAGGCCTTGCCGCTGGCACCGATTGCCTGGGTCATTCATATCGAGAATATCTACATCTTGTAAAAGATGATAGTGGACAGGTCCCTCTTTCAGATAATGCCGATGACGTACTCCTTCACGCTTTACATGACCAGGAATCGGTTCCAGCCAAACCCCATCATGTTTTTATCCAACAACCTCATGGCAAGGTCGTTTGTGTGGATCTCTATTGCGCCCCAACCCTTCATTCGCCACAGCAATTGCGCCATGGCATTTGCCTGATGCACCTGGAACAAAAACAACAGAAAAATGAGAAAAGAACACAGCAGATTATTCAGGTCCTGTTCGCCTTGATGGGTCTCTTTCCTATCGGTGAGGTCGAGGATTCAGACGTTCATCTGGCGGCCGAGTTGATCGCGTCTTCCGATATGAAGGCCATTACCCAGTCTATCGTCGATCTGTTGCGCTCTCACCTGGCCTGCGATTATACCTGGCTCCTTACCTTCGATATGGCACAAGATCAGGTGCGCTTTGTGGCGATGAGTGGCTTTACGCGGGAACAGGAAGCCGCACGCCATCAGGCTGCTGCGACGTGCCCACTTTCAGAATTCATTAGTACCGCACACCTGGCTCGCCTATTAACCAATGAGATATTGGTGGTGCAGCGAGATGAACTTCCGATCCATCACGATTTACGCATGAATATGGGACCACAGACGATGCTGTGCATTCCGCTTTTTGTGTTCGATCAGGTCCTCGGTTGTCTGGTACTGGCTAAAAATGGTCGCTACGTTCGCTATTCTTCTGCGGAAATTGAGCTCGTTCGAGCCATGGCACTCCTGATCTCTCTCATTCTCAGGCAGTTTCATTTACAGACCCAGCTTTCTCGCACCCAGGCTCGTGAACAGATGTTGAGTGAGACGAATCAGCGCATCAATGAGTTCCTGGATCTGGCCAGTCACGAGCTTTTTACGCCGTTGACTATCCTGATGGGTAATCTGCAGCTGGCGCAGCGGCGCTTTCAACGTGAGCCAATGCCGGAATCCGTTGAGCAGTGGCACCTCTATCAGGCAAATATGATGCAAGTATTGGACAATATATTGCAGGGAGCTCGCATTCAAGAGCGCATGATTTATGATATGCTTGACGATTCACGCATTCAAACCCAGGCACTTACACTGCAGTTGCGCCCCTGCAATCTTCAAGAATTGGTCAAAACAACCGTAGCAGAGCAACAGGCTGGCGCCCCTGAGCGAAATTTCCAGCTCTATCTGGCCGTTGCCGACCAACCACCCATGATTATGGCTGAACCCTCGCGCATTAAACGTGTCGTGGATACATTTCTCAGACAGGCAGATGCCTATTCACCTTTGGATCGTCCGGTCTCAATCTACCTTTGCGTCCAGGATGCCGTAGCTCGTGTAGAGGTACAGGATCAAGGCTGGGGCATTCCATACGAGGAACAGGATTTGATCTGGCAGCGCTTCTATCGCTCAACCGGGCTCTCGGTTCAACATGAACTGGATCTGAGCCTGGGACTGGGACTGTATCTGTGTCGCGCATTCATTGAGTTACACCATGGCTCTACCGGCCTCGAGAGCCATCCTGGTCAGGGAGCAACCTTCTGGTTTACTATCCCCATTATTCAAGCACAAGAATAAGTTTATGCTGCCAGGTTGATTTACATCACTTTCACTCCTATGATTAATACCCAACATACCGCGTTTAGGGCCACCATGAACCAATCTCCAAAACAGCTTTTCCTGCTTCCTGCACTGCGCGTTGGTCGCCAGTCGTCAGCATCGTTGCAAACAATGCAGTGAGAAGTGGCAGCACCTCCCTCCTCGTCTGATGCCCCAACAGATGTAGAGCTTCATTCAATAAAAGATAGAGTAAGGTTCGCTCTTTCCGCTCCTGAGCACCGTGCGCTTCTCGCAACACCAGTATGGCAATCTCAGCCTCTCCTGTCTTGCGCATCCGCTCCAGCGCTAATTCCAGTATCTTTGTACGCCCGGCTCCACTCGAAGATTGTTGTAGGCACCTCATGGCCTCCATCTGATAATAGCGGCTAGTCATCGGCCAGATGATCTCCACTACCTTTTCTATATATTCATCAGGCAGATCAGCAGGCAACCTCCCTATGATCCAGGCTTGATCTTCTTCTATCCTGGTCGCTTGCAACATCACCAGCAGAGTGGGAAGCCATGTAGCTATGTGTTGGGATAGATGAGCTATCAGTATGGTGAGTAGCTTCGCTCGCCATTGGTTATTCCAATTGACCATTTCCGGTGGACCAGCATCCTTTTCTTGCTCCTGTAGCGCGAGCAAGTCTTCGATAGCCTCTATCTTCTGCGCTTCCGTCAGATATGGTGCCAGTTCCTCTAACATGCTGACCTGCTGGTTATCATATGGGAGCGTCAGCACGGTCCTTACCATTGCGGCCACCTGTTCTTGCTTCGCGTATGGCCGAAAAGCTGTAGCCGCTAGCATCCATTGTTCTGCATTGTTCATGGCTCGTATCCCTTCCCAGATCGCTGGCAGAACCTCGTTCGAGACATAAGGCAGCATAGCGGCGATGAGCCTGGCTATCGATCGCTCCGTCCGTAATTCTGATAATTCCTCCCATAATTGTGGCCAGAGCTCTGATGGTAAGCGTGGGAGAAGCCCTATCAGGGCCTGGACACGCAGCTCTTCCTGGGTAATGCCCTGGACAAGTGTAAAGAAACGCGCCATGTACTCTTCCGGCACCCGTGGCGCCAGCCTCTCTAACAATCCCCAGTAGAAGCGGGAATTGTTTGCCACCGCAACAACCTGCTCGATCTGTCCTATCTGTGCATCACGTAGATACGGAGCCAGTGTGTATAGCGCCTGCGTTCGCATTGATGCGTCATCAATATCTAATGCCGCATTCCATGCTTGCATGAAAGTGGCTTCTGGAAAGTGCGGTGCCAGCACCCTTAATAGCCACCATTGCTCGTTCTGTGCTTCATCAGCTATGATGGCATCCCACCATGCTACTGATACCTTGCTGTCTCCTAGGCGAGGCGCCAGTGCTCGCAGAATCGTGAGTTGCCTCCCCCGGTTTTGCATGGTCAGCGCGCTCTCCCAGGCAAAGCGGTAATATGCGTCTGGTATATATGGAGCGAGTGCTTCTAGAAGCTCTTCTCGCCATTGCTGGTTTGGTACCAGGAACGCCATCTCCATCAAACCATCAATCGTTTTTTCTTCTAGATGGGGCGCTGCCTTCGCCAGTATGGTGGTGTGCCAGTGAGGATGCTGGAGCGTAAATAGCAGACGTAAAAAGGTCGCAAATGCACCTTCTGGAGCGTATGGTGCCAGCGCTTCCAGAACCTGCGCTTGATCTTCTTCTGAACCCAGGTGTTCAACGCTGCTCAGGACACGCTCAAATGACTTCGAACTCAGGTGGGGTGCCAGCGCTTCCAGGCTTCGTGCTCTATGACGGGACTCATTTAGTGTTTGTATCGCGTCCAGCATCATCCTTTCTTGCTCCAGTGCTAACATTGTGTCCGGCCAGTGCAGATAGGCAATGATAAAGTCGGTACGCTCCTTTTCATCTTTGATCAGCTGGAGCACCTGGAGAAGCTCCTGGACACGCTCGCCTTTACGCTCTTCTGGCAAGGAGGAGGCCAGTACCTCCAGGACCTGGGCGCGCTTGTCCCTCCCTTTCATCCCTCTTACAATGTCCAGCGCTTTGCTAAGCCAGCCACCATGTAGACGCGGGGCCAGTTCTGTCAGTACCTGCGCCTGGTAGGCTTCGTTGAAGAAGCCTGCTGTGGTTTCTAGCGCCCGGTTCAGACGCTCGGGAGGGAGCCGCCGTCCGAGTTTGGTCAGGATGTGGGCGCTGCGCTCTTCACTGTGTACCCTCCAGGTGAAGTCAAAGATTTCGGGCAGCATGAAACTGAACAATCTCGCCAGGGCTTCGTCAGAGAGGCGTGGCGCGATGGCTAGCAGGGTCTGCAGCCGCTCTTCCCGATCTGTCATTGCCTGAAAGATGGTGCTGATATCGTATTGCATGCCCACTAACATACTCTGCAGGGGATCATCGACTTCCGCCAGTACCCAGACGCAGTAGCCTGGATCGTCGATGGTGCGCAGGACTTCGAGCCAGCGTGAGACAAGCTTTTCGGGGAGATAGGAGCCTGTCACGGCCAACAGGTTGGCCCGGCATCCTTCATCCCATATGTTTTGTGCTCGATCCAGTACGCGCTCTATCTGCTCTTCTTTTAATCGCGGCAGGAGCGTCACTAAGATGGCGGCACATTCTTCGTCGCTCTTCATCGCCAGTACGACCTGGAGCAATTCGGGCAGCAGTTCGTCAGGTATGTGCGGAATCAGCGCCGTTAGGAGCTGGCCCTTTGCTCTTTCATCCCAGAGCATTTGAGCCTCTCGCAGGGCAAGCTTGAGCTGACTGCCCTCGTTACTCTCGTTACTTTTTAAATAGGGGGCAAGCTTGATCAGTGCTTCAATGCGATAGTCGTGATCGTCAATGTTTCGCTCCAGTTCCCAGGTCATCGCGAGCGCTTCTGCCCTCCATGGCTGCGGCAGGTAGATGATGAGCTCGGTCAGCAGGCGCATGCGGGCCAGACCATCCAGGATATCATTGGCTTGCTGAAGGATGGCGAGCAAACCATTTTCTGGCAGATGGGGCACCAGTGCGATCAGCACAGGAATCCTGTACCTTTCTTCCGCAATCTCCCCGACCAGTTCTAAGAGCTTTTGCCGCTGCGCCGAACTGCTATGTGCGGCGAACCCCTCATAGGCTAAGGCGCGATACTCTTCGTCCTCGATCTCTTGCGCCAGCTCGGTAGCGTTTTCCTGCAATGCTGGAAACGCGGCCAGACGGGGGGCCAGTTCGGCCAGGATACCGGCTCGGTCGGCTTCGTCTTCGATGGCCCGTGCGGCATCCAGAACCTGGAAGAGCAGGTCTTCTGATAGGCCGGGGGCCATAGCGATGATGGCGTCAAAGCGGGCGTATTCGTCTTTGATGCTCAAGACAGTGTCGAAGGCTTCGTGCAGGATGTCTGTGCGCACCGGTTCCTGTACATAAGGGGCAAGGGCCACCAGCTCCAGCCCCCTCGTCGCCAGGTCAGGAATCAGACGCAGGCAGGCCAGGCCCTGCGCGGGCGTCCAGGTACCTGTCTTGACCGCCTCTAACATAAGCTTCGCCGAGATGCCGCTGGTCATGCTGTTGATGCTGACCTGGCACAGCAGGCTGCGGACTTCTCCTCCAATATAGGGAGCGATCTTCCCATCCTGGGCGGCAGCTCGATCTTCCCGTTCTATGGCCCGCCAGGCGCGATCTACGTCTCCCAGAAAACCGGCCTGGGCGCGATCCAGCTTTTCCCAGGCACGCCGCCAGCCATCGCTAACCAGGGTGAGCAGGGTGGCGGCGTCGGACTGCGCCCGCTCCAGGTGCGCACCATAGTATTGCACGATGTAGGGTGAAGCTCGTTCAGGCGAGAGGCGAGCTTCGTTGAGGGCCGCCAGCGTGTGCGCCCCCCAGTCCAGAAAGCGCTGCTCGACGTCTTGCCTCTCGGCTGCGCTGAGCCGTTCTTCATAAAAATAGTTTGCCAGCCTCGGATGGCTGAAGACATATCCCTGGTGGATACCATCGCCGGTGACGAAACGGGCCAGCGGCGATAGGTGCTGCTCCAGTTCGTCACGGCTAAATGGAGCGTCCTTTACTACCAGGCTTATGATGTCTCGTTTACTGAGCGGACCCAGTGCGCAGGCCAACAGATTTAAGACGAGCTGGACCGCCGCTTCCCGCTGTGGCGCTTCCTGCTGCCATAGCTGGCGCTGCTCCTTCCACCAACGCTCAAAGTAGCCCTCCAGGCCGGGATGGATGGCCCGCAGGTCTTGCTGTGTGAAGTGCATGACCGCGTCGCCGCGCTTCCACAGGTCGTCCACATAGAGCCTGATGAGTAGAGGATCGCCTTCGCTCAGCCGGTAAAGCTCGGCGATGATGTCGAAGCGGGCGCTCAGCAGGTCCAGGGGAAAACCCATCTGCTGCAGAACATTGGCAATCCCTGAACGGTCCAGTGGCATGAGTTCCAGAGTCCTGGCCAGTCCCGCTCGCGTCCACCCCAGACGCTGCAGCCAGCTGTCCGCTCCCTGGTCATTGGCCAGCGAACGCGCTGATAGGATAATACGTATACCCTCTGGTGGCCTGTCGGGAAAAAGCCCGGGACCAGCGCTCCAGTCGGCCGCTTCGTCTATCCCATCCAGCACCAGCAAGAGCCTGCGTCCATCGGGGAGCGGACGCGCTATGTAATCCCTGAACAGATTACGCCAGAATTCTTCCGATAGATTGGGATCTTGCGGGATCTGCTCTCCATGCAGAGTGGCAAGCAGCGTCGCCAGCGCGGGAAAGGTGACGATCGCCAGGTTGGTGCGAAAGCGAATGCTGACTGGGAAGTAGACGATCGCCAGTCCGTTTCGCTTGAACAATTGCAGACACCAGCGCAGGAGCAGTGCCGATTTTCCCCGTCCCGCTGGCGCCGCCAACAACAAATAAGGGGCCGCAAGCTCATCTGCAAGCCACCCATCCAGTTGCTGGAAGTCGCGTTCCCGTCCTCCAAATGGAACCGGCTGTGCTGGCTTCCCGAGATACTCCACCAGAAAATTCTTTACCCGCGTCACCGCGTCCGTTGGTAGCGCCCGTAACCCCTGCGTGAAGGTATTTATAACCTCGTTTAGATAATTGCCCCTCAACTGCTGATAATCATCCATCTAACAATTCGCGTGATGCGGGTCCCCCTCGGTTGACCCATGGGGAGGAGCATCACGCACTCCTTCCGTAGCGGTACTCATAACCATCTACCCGATGCAGACGGCGCATATATTTCGGATGAATATCGATCTTCCCTAAAATGAATGATGGTCGATAGCGAATGGCGATACGCCCCTGAAACGTCCCTTTCGGCGTGACCGCCTTGACGATATCACCAGTCCGGTACCCGAGATAGGTCCCTTTTCGGCCTTTGTGTTGCTTGGGAAAACCGAACTTATCGGTAACGCACATTTGTCGTCGCCCATGTCCCGTCGCCCGAATGAGCAATGGATGGATCTGATCGATCTTCAACACCTCCGGGGTACTTTTGCCAACGCAAGCTGCATCACCCCAATGCGTCTTGGCCATCTTGCGCTGGGACCGATTAAACTTGGTCAGTCCGCCCGAACCGGTTTCTACCGGTACCCCCGTCACTTTGAGTCGATCCAGGAGCGTCCACCGCGTTGCATTCACAGCAGCGGCATCCTTGAGCGGATGGCGTGCCTGCGCCAGAATTGTCTCCAGGACGGAGGGTTTCTTCTTGAGGAAAACCCGAATATCCTGGGCCCCCTTTGCTGTGTTGCACTTTTCACAGGCCAGGGTCAAGTTGCTTATCCGGTTCGTGCCACCGTTGGCACGCGGGTGAATGTGCTCAACCTGTAAAGGACGATCCGTCGCTCCACAGTAGGCACACGTGCGCCCCCACTTCTCGAGCAGGTATTCTCTCACCTCGAAGCCCATGAGCGTCCCCTGCTGGTATTCAACGCCTGTGATCTCCGGGTTCTCCATCAGTTGCATGTCGAAGCGGACTAACTCCATACTCATCGCGGTGATGGCACAGAGTCGTGAGAGTCGCTTGACCCAGGTCAGCACATTGGCGATACGGCTGAACAAGGATGGGGGAAGCCACCCTTTGGGGACTCGACGATTCTGCCATCTCGCTTGGCGATAGCGGGCCTTACGTCGTCTCCGCGAGCGTCGAACGACTCTGCGATCATCCAGGCTGGCTTTAATGGCCTGTCCCCGATGCGAGAGTTCAGCGGCAAAGACCACCTGGCCTGACGCATCGTTGACAAGCGCGATTCCCGTCGTTCGGGAGCCTGGATCGAGCTTGAGACGCAACGGGTGGACAACCGGTTCAACAACTTCGGTTTTCAGGATGATCGTGAAGGGGAAGCGCCTCCACACAGCGGCCTTTCCTTGTGACAATAAGCGTCGTGCCTCTCCCGGATGAACCGGGTTAAGTGGCTTCTTTGTGGTATCAAGCAGGAATACAGAGGACATCGTTGATTGCTCCTTTCAGAGCCTCCCGTTGCCGGGGTAATGTGTGCCTCGTCAATGTTCGAGAGGGTTTGGCGTCAACCGCACGTCCTTCACCCCGTACAGATGTTTAACGGCTGACCGTAGCGGGCAGGGCTGGCATGCACCCTGCCGTACCTATTTCCTCCCGAACGGAGCCTCTATTTCAAGGCTGAGACTGGTCAGGTGCGGGCTTGCTTTCACAAGCCCCCGCATTTATGCGTGGGGTCCCTGACGGTCAAACGTCCCTCCATGCAAAATATTCAATTACAATATTGCTGCATAATATTGCCAGCAATTTCTTCTTACATCTAAAAATGCTATTTATTCCATAAATTTTAACATACACTTCAATATATTTGCCAATATCTTTATAGCCCGTCACAACGTGTCCGTTTTGTGTTGGCGCCTGGGGCGCGCAGATGCGCGCCCCAGGCGCCAACACACCAGATCAGTGCGGCCGCGCAGCGGACGCCCGTGCGGGGGCTCTCACCTGTCCTCTCTGATCTTATCCACAGCATAAGCGAGTTCTCCACAAGTCATCCACAGCATTCGTCAGCAACGTGTGGATAACCCGCTAGGCAAATTATGCTCTCCTCAACTATACTTTTCTTATCAGAGAAGTACCTGACACTTATGTTCACATTTATAACTTATATATGTTTTCGCGTCTTCAACACCTATCTACCTGTTTAAAGGTATGGCAGCCGGAGCGCGGATGCGCCCCGGCTGCCATACCTTAATATTAGTGCGGCCGCGCAGCAGACGCCCGTGCAGGGGCGCTCACGCTGACCAGTAACACAAAAGTAAAACCCATTCACGGAATGGGTCCGATGCATCCATTCGCGAAGGAGCACATATATGTCTTCATCCATGGGATTCCCTCGGAGCGCCTTGCGCCATCGTCCAATCTATTCCTATGCAGAGGCAGATATCCCGGCCTGGGTTCGTGCTTCTCAGCAGCTTGGCAGGCGCCAGCGTGCATGGTTTCATTCACTACCCGGCTCTTCTATACTCTTGCGCATGGCCGCGCGCTTCCCATCGGCCTCGCTGGCGACACTGGTTGGCCTGGGGATGGCGATCGCGCTGCTCACCATCCTGCTGGCACAGTGGCTGGGAGGTTGGATCTCGCTCACCAGCGATGATCTGCACTATGGCCGACCGCGTACCTTTCAAACCGACGCTTTTGTCGGCCACGAGCAGACGGGCCAGCCAAGCCATTTTGTCGCGCTCAATATTAAAGGCCAGATCGAGGTTATTGAGCTTCCCGGCAACGATCCGGTTCATGCGCGTATCTTTATCGGGCCTCGCCTCACGGGCTCCCATGTTGAACTCGTTCCCATTACGCTGCAGTTTACCTCCTCCACCCATACCCGCTACCCCGATATGCTGCTCCATATCGGCCCCAATACCATCCTCTTCCGCAATACCCATACCGGCTTCCAGCTTCAACCCTAAAATAACAAGATCCGGGGGAATGATCTCCCCCGGATCTTTCATCCGGCTCTGACTTCAAGCCACGCAATATTCATACATAAAATTGAATGCATTAATGATAAATGAGGCCGGGAACCTCGCCGTAGGCGCGAGCCGCCCTCATGCGTGGCAAAAATATGCGTTGATACAGGTCTACGGCATCCTCCAGGTCCTCATTAAAGCCGGGAGGATACAGGCGGAAACGCGCCTCTTCTTCGTCGTAGGTAACATAAAAATCTGCCAGGTAGGTGAGCTCGTCGCTCTCATGATAGAAGGTATCTTCGATATCCTGGTCCTGGTTTTCGTCGACATCCAGCGAGCGCTCGGCATCTTCAATAAAAATGTAGAGTGCCTTCAATTTCCCTGCGCCCAATGCTTCAAGCTCCAGAATGCGTACCTCATCTTCTCCCACTTTTGCCTGGACAATGTGGCCCGCATCGGCCAGTTCGGTGATAAGCTTGCAGAAGCGCTCAATGTCGCAGTCAGACGGCGATATGGAGAGTTCAAAAAGAACATCCTCTATATCGTCTATGAGCCGCCCGTCCACCATAACGCGTTGCTCTGCTGCCAGCTCTATTTTTTTCCAGACGCGAAATGAAATATCTGACGGATCGGCCCCAGGTATGGCGTCGTCTTTGTCCTCATCAACATAATCTTCAAACTCCATCGTTGTGTTTACGCTGACTATGGTTCCGGCATCCAATAGCTTCTGGAGGATGCCAACAAAAATATCAAGTGTCGTTGTCGTCATTTTCTGTACCGCCCGGATTCCTCAGCTATAACCCGCAGTACAAGTAGCTGGCTAAGCTCCCCGTTTTCACAGGATCTTTCCATCTTAAAGACAGGGAGACATGTTACTGCTGGAAAGGGAAAGGAAGCTGTGTCCATCAGTGATAAAATTTTTATTATTTTACCACAAGGCACAGCTATTTCCAAAGAAACCTTGTCATCGAATGGCGGTCTGTATCGTCTGGAACAGGTCGTCATAGTTCAAACTGTCGGGCGTGGTGGTATCAACTTCGACGATCTGGCCGTCCAGAGGCATCGGCGTGAGACGACCCTGCATAAGACGCTGCTTGTTTTCTTCCAACCATTCTACATCTGGATGCCCGCCGTGCCGACCCTCCGCACCTATGCGTGCCATGAAGCGCTCAACGAGGACGGCGCCATCTGCCTGGCATAGGATCTGCAGCGGTTCAAAATCGTGCTTGCATTGCAGTTCTCGGAACTCGGCCCCCCTGATCTCCGGCCGCCCAAAAAGCCCTCGACGATGACTGATTGGCCTCCAGCCAGCACCGATCCCAGAACGTAATACAGCAGCGTAAACGTAGATTTTGCCAGCAGCGGCGGCATCCCATGACTGTTACAATCCAGAGCATCATAAAGGGTCTCGTAGATGCCATCCCTGGAGAAGATCGGCAGCGGCACATCCGCCGCCAATCGCCTGGATAAGGTCGTCTTGCCACTGCCGGGCAGGCCATTTACGATAATCAATGTGGGCTTTCCCATTCTCACAATTCACTTTCCCGTGAAGTACCTCATCACGTCATCCTATTCTTTTCTCAGCCACATTATATTACCGTATCTTCCCTCTTAATGCCAACCCAAATCAATATAAAGATATCATGCAACGCCCAATCCAAAATGGAACGTAATCGTAGCGGCGACCTTCAACGGTCGCCTGGCCGCGAGCAACAGCGATTGCGGCCCCGTCCCCTGTTCGAGATCTCCGCGATCAAGCAAAAAATTGCGGCAGTTGCTTGAGCGTCTCCCACTGGGCAAGATCATGCCCAAAGATAACCTGCGAAATGTGCTTCCTCTCGACCAGTTCCAGCAGCTTGCGCGTGCTGGCGATGGCCCCCTCTCCATCGGCGTCTGTGGGGCCCACCGGCCGCGTGGCTGTGAAGTGGTCTCTCAGCGCAACGGCATCAATGGCCAGCAGCACGAGACCACTGTGCAGCAGGTCTACGAGCACCGCCTGGTGACCGGGTACGTGTCCACTGGTCTCAATCAGTTCGATTCCGGGCAGCAGTTCCACGTCTCCGTCGATCAGCTGGTAGCGCTCAGCGGGCTGATCCCATTGGGAGCGCGTGGCCGCGAAACGCGGGTGTCCGGCGCTGGCGATCTCGTGATGCTGGCGCTGGACAATGAGTCTGGCGTTGGTGAAGATACCCAGATTGCCCGCGTGATCGTCGTCATAGTGCGTGCAGATGAGCAGATCGATGTCGTCAGGTCGCACCCCAATCATGGCCAGCTGTTCAACCACACTCTTCCCATATACAAGGGTCATGCCGCGCCCCAGGCTATCCTCTACCACGACCTCACTCCCTCCCGATCTTGCCATGTCCAGCGATAAACCGCTATCAATCAAGATGTTTTTGCCGTCCTCTGTCTGGATCAGGTAACACGGCACCGGCAATGTAAAGGGACCTACCTTCATGACTGCTACCTGCATCAGATAGAGCCGCTGTGGACGCATTGAACTACTGGCCATACGTTTATCCTTTCATCATTCGCCAATTATCCCCAAAAGTATAGCAGACCCGCATAACCAGCAAAAGCATAAATCTATGCTGAAAGCATACCTCCCGGCATTGGCATGCTTTCAGCATAGATTTATGTCGCGTCGCTAACCCACGCTGACTTAGTGTTTCACACCCGAAGCGATAAAGAGCCCGGTCTCTTTGGCTATATGAATGACACCATGAGCTTTGAGCTCTTCTGTCAAAAGAGCACGCAGGGACCGTAACTGCTCCTCACTGACGCTGCCGGGCGCCCGGCCCGAGAGGATAAAGGCGACCAGAGGCTCTACCTCGGTGACGGCAAGATCCCCTTCAAATAAGCGCCTCTCGACCTGGCTGAACCTGGGTGCCATCTGCTCGCTTCCATTCTGTAGATTGAAGATGGATCGCGGCTGCGCACCCATGATGCCACCCGCCGCTATCCCGGCCCGCGTGGAGAAGTGCTCGATCTCGCGCAGATGAGCTTCCCCGTTGGTGGCGGCGTAGAAACGCCCCTGCGGCCGCAGCACACGCCGGATTTCGCTAAAGGCACGCTGGCGATCCGGCACATGATAGAGCATGTGGTTGGCAATTACATAATCGAAGTAGTCGTCGGGAAAAGGAATCGCCTGGATGTCTATGACTTGAAATTGAAACCGCTCAGGGCTCTCTACCAGATTCTTCCTCGCGTCCTGCAGCATACCCTCCGAGAAATCAGAGAGCGTAACCTGCCAGCCGCCCGGGATACGATCCAGGTTGTGCACCCACAACTGCCCCGAACCTGTACCCAATTCCAGCACGCGACTGCCATCAGGAATATCAAACTGCTCAAACACCCAGCGTTGCCAGTCCGTACGGTTGGTGCTGAAACGCTCATGCAAGCGTATCCGCGCATCCAGATTTACCGCTGAATGATATTGCTTATCCAGCAGGTAGCGTTGATCTATCGTGTCTGACATAAAAAGAATATACCCTCACTTTCATTCCTCAAACTTTAGATTCGCTGATATTTTAACCTATCCTGTCACCCTTGTTCTATCTCTAACTTCTTTCTATATTTTCATCCTTTTTAAAATCTATGCATAAACAGCAGCTCTGTTGACTTTTCACATTAAATAATTCTAATTATTATTTTCATGAATTCATCTATCTTTCATCACAATATGTTATCATTAGCATTAATATCGTATATAAAGAAATCATACATCTATTACAGTTTCGTTTTCCTCTCTAGATAGGAGAAATTTATGGCTTCATCATCCTGGTGGACGAAATCTATGGGTCTCATACGTATTGCCTTTGGGCTACTCTGGGCTATCGCCGCCATCTACAAATGGCAACCCGGCTTCATCAACAATGTCCCTCACTACTTCACTCACCATATGCAAGGGCAGCTGCCCATCGCGCAGACCTGGATAACGTTGTGGGCAAACATTGTCCAGATGAATCCTCAGTTGTTCGGCTATATCATCGCCATCAGCGAGACGGCCCTCGCTCTGGCGCTCATTCTAGGACTCTTCAACAATCTCACCTATATCTGCGGCTTCATTCTCTCACTGGGCATCTGGTCAGCAGCCGAAGGCTTTGGGGGCCCCTACCGTGCTGGCGCGACCGACATTGGCACCGCTATTGTCTATGCCTTTGTCTTCGCCAGCTTATTCTTTGCCACAGATAGCCGCTACTATAGCATCGATCGCTACCTTCTCCCTAAACTCGGTCCTCTCCATTTCCTTGCATCAACCCCGCACACGTCGTTGGCCTCCACGAAAGATATCCCCGTGCCTGACAAAGTTACGACAGGTCTATAATCAGGCATGGTAAAAGGCATCGTACAGATGGCGTAGCCAGTTGTACGATGCCTTGATCAGTAGCGCATAGTGCATTAGCTGCGGATAATAATCAGCCACAAAGGATAAGGCCCCTTTTAGCCCTTTTATCCTATCTCTAGACAATAGAAAAGAATGTTGTTATACTCATCTATATTCTTTCTCTATATTTATATATACCTATATTGCTATTTCCCTATGAGTTCGTTTTCCTAGAAAGGTCAATCTTGCATGTTCTTCTCTCGCCGAATGCAGTTCTCTGTGATTTGCTGCCTCTGCCTGCTCTTAAGTCTTGCCTTCCTGGCTGGATGCGCCGATTCAGCTACGGCAATGCAGCATCAGCCTGTCCCAACCTCAACACCTACAAAAAGCATTCCAACTCCGACGCCAACCCCGGAAGTTCCACAGCAGATCTATACCAATCACAACTTTAGCCTCTCGTATCCAAAAGCATGGACGGTCAAAGACAAAAAGGAAGGTCGCTTCAACATGATCACGATCACCGCGCCAGGCGACTCCGATGACGTCACGATTTTCGCCTCCGGCCCTCTGAGCAGTGATCTGCAGGTCAATCTGAAAGTCGGAATGGACAATCAGATCAAATCCGTCTCTGAGCCGCTGACCAATGTCGAGGATACCACGACCTCCCCGACGACCACTTTCGGAGGTCTCACCTGGCAACAAAAAAGCATTCGAGGTGACTATACCGCCGACAATGACACCTACCCCGTGTACTACACCTTATGGGGAGCAGTCCACCCACAGTATGGCGTCTTTTATATCATGACCTACTCGTCCGCCGATAATCAAAGTATCAGCGAAGAACAATATTTCCAGCCCATGATACAGTCGTTTCACTTCACCAACCAACCAGCCGTGTAGAAGCGGCCTTGCCTGCTTCCCTGCGAGAACTCATCACACACAACGAGATGTCATGCTGCGTTCTCGCCCTTTCTTTATCCCCTCGATCGAGGCGCGGCGACAGTTCGCCTCTCCCGAAGACGAATAAATGCTCCGTACGTTCGGGGCTCACGCCCGATACGTTCAATTCAACAATGTGAATCGGAGGCATCCTTGATGGGAAGGGTAACCGTAAAGGTGGAACCTTTCCCAATTTCACTATCCACGCTGATCACTCCCCCATAATGTTTGACAATCTCGGCTACAATGTACAATCCCATGCCCAGACCGGGTATCGATTTCTGCCTAAGAGTCGATACCCGATAGAAGCGCTCAAAAATCTTGTCACACTGTTCGCGCGGAATACCCAGGCCATGATCATGCACACGAATGGTGATCGTCTCTGATGAAGCGTCGAGATCGATCTCGACCGTCTCTGCGTTGGGAGAGTATTTGATAGCATTACTGATCAGGTTGGTGAAGACCTGTCCCAATCGGTCCCGATCCGACATCAACCTGATCGTTGCTGTACCAGATACCCGAATGGTGTGATCTGGATTGATTTGCTGCAACGTATCGATGATCTCATGTAGGAGTTCATCAATGTCCACCATCTCCCGCCGGTACTCCAGCTTCCCGTTCTGGATCCTGGAGACGTCCAGCAGCTCATCAATCAGCCGGCTGATAATATTGAGCTGCGTCTCCATCAGGGAAAAAGCCGAAACCGGAACCTGGAGCCCCTGCCTTGTGAGTTGCCGACGCATTAAGGAGAGCTGCATCTTCACAGCCGTGAGCGGGTTCCCCAGTTCGTGGCTGGCCATATTGATAAAGTCGTCTTTACGTCGTTCCAGTTCCTTGCGGGCCGTATTGTCCAACACAAAGGCGATCCCCTGAGATGGATTGCATGGCAATGTGACTCGCCCGACAATTACTGGCAGGTGACTCCCGTCTTTACAGATGTACTCTTTCTCATAGGGCGTCATTGCCGGTTGGGTGTCTAGTTCCCGATGTGCTTGTCGCGTTCGGTCCACATATTCTGGAGGTGTCATGTGCATCCAGTTTATTTTTCCATTACGCAAATCATCGCGCGTATAACCGGTCATGCGCAGAAAGGTATCATTGGCGGACACAATCTGCTCACCTTCACTGATATTGATCCCGATAATTGAGGAACTCATTAAGACATTGGCCTGTTCCTGGCTCTGACGCAGGGCTTCCTCAATACGCTTCTGCTCATCGATGTCCGTACACGATCCGATCCAGGAACGAATCGTGCCTCGTGCATCTCTCTGCGGCACACCTCGCACCAGAAACCAGCGATATGCTCCACTGGCACCGTCGCGCAGGCGATGTTCTACTTCATAAGGCACTCCTTTGCGGACGGAGGAACGCCATAACTTCCGTACTCCTGGTAGATCATCAGGATGTACTGCCACCATCCAGCCATTCCCCTCTGCCTGTTCATGCAGCATTGCCAGATAGTCGATCAAGCGCTGATTGTTATAGGTAATCGCCCCATCGGGTCCTGCCATCCAGACAAATTGGGGGATATCATCAACCAGTGCACGCAGTTCCTTTTCAATTTGCTTGTGTTCAGTAATATCCTGACCTGCGCAGATCAAATACACAACCTGCTGGCGGCCATTATAATGAGGGGTAATCGTCGTCAAAATATCCAGATACAAATCATCTCGTGGATGGATTCTGGCCTCAAATTGCACGTTTTCTCCCTTGCCAGCTCGCTCAATTGCGGCCCGCAATCGCTGCTGGACAGCAGGGTCATAGGACCACGCAGGCAGATCGGCGAACGGTTTGCCAATCACCTTCTCTCGCTGGATGCGTGCATCTACCAGGGGACGCTGATTAATGTCCAAAATCAGCCCTTCGGGCGTCAAGATCATCACTCCGCCAACGAAGCCTTCCAGCAGATTCCGATATATCTGTTCGTCCTGCCGATAGAAATCCTGAAGGTGCTGTGGATCACTGTCTTCACGGATAAAAATCGAGAGACCTTCATCTGTATGAGAGAGAGAAGCGTGCAGCCGGAGGTTCGTGGCAGGAGAAATATACGCCACTTCAGTTGGTTCCCGCGTCTGCATGGTCTTTTGGACAGCCTGGTAGAGCGCCGGACTTGTCAGTTGAGGAACATGGCGCCACAACACCTTGCCGTATATATGCTCTCGGGAAGATCCAGCCAGGACCTGCGCTCGCTCATTGGCATAGACAATCCTCGCGTCACTATCAATGACATACAAAGCATCAGGAAGCGTCTCAAGGATCTGTATGAGCGTATCACGCGACGCAGAAGTGACACCCCGGGTCCGTTTGTCAAGAGCCATAATGCAGCAGCTATCCCTTTCACCGGCCCCATCCCTGGGAAGAAAGACGCTTCCCTACTCTCCATCCAGATATACTAGAATGATGTGATATATTTGAGCACTACGCAAGCTCATGTAGTCAACATATATCCAGTGAAACTTCACTCCCATCGAGAACGTTTTAGAAAAAAAGTAGTCCTTCTTCCCCACTATAAATGTAAAATATTTACACAGCTCAATGCAGGAGGGGTAGATAGCTAGCGAGCGACATACTACAATGGACGGAGGAAAAAAACCGCATCTTTGGCATCTCAGAACAACGGCTGACGGGAGCTACCCCTGGGGGCATCAGGTCCTCTTTGGCTATGTAGCCGGACTCTTCTTTGTGCTCGTTGCCCTGCTGGCAAACCGTTTGATGACCCCCCCTCATTTTATCTGGGCTCCCTTTTGTCTTGTAACAGTTCTCGTTGGATTCTTCTGGGGCGTTGGCCCCGCGCTCATTACCCTGATACTTGGACTGCTTACCTTTGTCTTCTTCGTCGTTATTCCTCAATATCACTTCCTTACCTGGAATATTGCGAGCGATTTCATGCTCTTCGGCCCTTTCATATTTGCGCAAGTCATTATAGCTCTTCTGGCGGCCCAGCATGAAGTACAGTACAGACGAGTCCTGCGCATGCGGCGAAAGCTACAATCCTCCGCCGAGGAACTAGCCGTTACCAACCAACAACTTGAGAGAGCCAACCACCTCAAGGACTACTTTGTCACACGCGCGGCACACGAATTGAGAACTCCACTTACGACGATCTTAGGGGAGGCACAACTCGCATTGCGCCGTCTGAACAAATTAAAGGAACCAGCGACAGCATCGCTCCCCTGGAAGAAAGATATTGAATTGATTGAGGGTCAGGCTCGCGGCATGAACATATTAATTGACGAGTTGATTGATCTTAGTAGCTTCCGTTCGGGAGAGGTCCAGTTACGGCTGAGTAGATGCGATTTTGGAGACCTCTGCCGTAAAGTCGTCGAGAATCTGCGCACAATTTCGGGGCGTTCTCTTGAGTTCAAGCGTCCTTCCTCTCCAGTCATCCTTCAAGCTGATAGCGAACGACTCTCTCAGCTTGTCACTAACATCATGAGGAACGCCATTCAGTATTCACAAGAAGGCACCATGGTCCATATAAACCTGAGCCTGGAACCTTCCCATGCACTGCTCCGGGTTCATAATGATGCTCCTGAGCTTTCTCAGGAACAACAAGAACATCTTTTTGAGCCATTTTATCGTACCCCCTACGCTGAAATCATGTTCAGAGAAGGATGGGGACTTGGCCTCACGATGAGTAAAGAAATTGCCAAGCAACATGGTGGACATATCTGGGTACAATCCTTTAAGGGAGAGGGCTTCACCTGCTTTGTACAAATTCCCATCTCAAAATGAGAGGTGACACATACTCAAGGAGTCCTCCATGCAGAGAGGGTCCCTTCGACCACACAGAAAAACGAACACGGCTACGTTTTTCTGTGTGGTCGAAAAGTGCATTCAGACTACCAGGCCACGGGCAGATGCGCGGGTCCAAAGGTCAGCGCGTCATTCTCTCGCCAGGGGACCTCTGAAGGTGCGACCGCCAGGTGAACAGCGGGGAGGCGGGTCAGCAACGTCTGCCAGAGCACCTGCAGTTCCATGCGCGCGATCTGTTGTCCCAGGCAAGCATGAATGCCGCGTCCGAAGCTCATAATGGGTTGCATATCGCGATCAAAGCGAATCGTCCGAGGATCGGGAAACACGGAGTCATCATAGTTTGCAGCGTGCGGGGCCAGAAAGACCACTTCCCCTTCAGGCAGTGTGGTATCACCCAGCTGTACCGACTCTCGCGTGATACGTGGCCGGCCATGGCCGATCGGTGTGACGCGCAGCACTTCCTCGATAGCCTTCGACAGTTGATCGGGCTGTTCCAGGTGCACCCGTAACTGTGCTTTGAGCTCTGGCTGCTGCAGAAGAATAAAGGCCGAATTTGTGAAGGTGGTGCTGACGGTCTCAAAACCTGCCCCGATAATCGCCATGGCAAAGCCATACATTTCAGGCGCCGTCATGACCTCATCCCCCTTTTGCTGAGCACGAACCAGCAGACCCAGTATGTTGTCACCGGGATTCGCCTGCGCTTGCTGAATGATGGGAGTAAGATACTGCACCAATTTCATGCCTTGCATCTGTTTTTCCTGCAGCGAGGCCGTTGTCGAAATCATTACACGCGCGGATTCACGGTAGAGCTGCTCTTCCTGCTGCGGAATACCCAGCATCTCACACAATACCGTCATCGGCACCTGGATGGCATAATCCTCAAAGAGATCCACCGGGGGGCCGGAGCGCTCTATCTCATCCACCAGCGCCTGGGTGACTTCAACCACGCGGGGACGCAGTTTGTTGGCCGCGGCCACGGTAAAGGCCGGTCCAATCACACGGCGCAGTTTGTTATGACGCGCATCGGAGACGCTAAAAATGGTGGCGGGACCCGACTCGTCCGATCCGGTCACGGCGCCAGCTTCCAGGCGAGGCACATCTCCGTCGGATGCCTTGATGGCACCGTATTTTGGATCGGCAAACGCCTGGGCGATCTCTGTGTAACGGGTGGGGACAACCGCATCTCCACCATAGGGCATGTGCACCCTGGCGACCGGACACTGCTGGCGCAGGTGGTCATATTCCTGAGGAACCTCCAGGCTATGATCAGCAAAAGGAAAAGGGTACGAGGGAAGCTGCTCCTCGCTGGCTTCATTCCTGGATGGTATCTGCTCCTGGCTCATCTCTATACTCCAATCTCTCGACTCTTCCCACCTGTGGCTGGGAGGGCCGTTTTTCTTCTTAATGCTTCATTACGGTCAGAGAAAGGCTATCTGGACTTCCTGCCTGGGCCATCAGGCGGCGAACCACCCACCATCTACCGGCAGAATCGCTCCGTTGAGATAACTGGCATCCTTTGAGGCGAGAAAGGCGATAGCCGCCGCCAGTTCTTCAGGTTGAGCATATGCGATGGCGAGCTTGCCTGCACGAAGGGCAGAACTTTCGCCATACCAGTCTCACTGGGGGCTCCCCTTCCGATCCCTATAGCGGTAGCAACGCCTCCAGGACAGACCGCGTTGCAGCGAATACCGCGCTCACCATAGTGGAAAGCAATGCTCCTGGTTAGACCTACCACCCCGTGTTTGGAGACCGTGTAAGGGGTTCCGGCGGCGCCTCCACGTAAACCAGCCTCGGAAGCGGTATTGACAATACTTCCTCCTCCCTGCTCCAGAAAGAGAGGGATCGCTCGCCTACAGGCGAGAAAAGGTCCGGTTAAGTTAATCGCCAGCACCCGCTCCCATAAGTCAAGCGGGACATCGGCGGCAGGCGTCATCAGATCCATAATACCAGCGTTGTTGCACAGAATATCGAGGCGCCCATAGGTTGAGGTAGCGGTGGCGAGCATAGCTTCCACATCCGCGTCGGACGAGACATCAGCAGTGCAGGCCGTCGCCTTTACTCCTTGCTGCCGCAGTTCTGCGACCAGGGCTTGCAGTGGAGCTTCAACGACATCGACAGCAACCACGGCGGCTCCCTCAGCCGCAAAACGCTGGGCCAGCGCCCGGCCAATGCCAGACGCAGCTCCGGTAACTAAGGCGACCTGTTGTTCAAAACGCATAGTGTGTTCCTCCAGAAAAAAGACCACTCGCGCTAGAGCGAGAGATCAGCTATACTGTCTTCTATTGACATTATTGCTATTTTGTATTGTATGGCCATCAGATGACATAAGTCAACAGGAGCAAAAAGGAAAATGAGTGACATAATTTCTTCACAAAGCGATGCTATCCAGCTCTTGAGTTTGCGTGAGCGTAAGAAACAGCTCGTGCAAACCACGATTGCCGAAACGGCCTTACGGCTCTTTCAGCAACAGGGATATGAGCAAACCTCTATTCAGGACATTGCCGAGGCTGTCATGATGTCTACGCGCACCTTTTTTCGCCATTTCGCCTCGAAAGAAGAGGTGCTCTTTGGACCCACGAAGGCAACGCTAACCGAAGGTGTCCATTTTCTTCAGCATGCTGCTCCCATAGAGACTCCACGCACCGCCTTGAAAGCAACGCTGGAATACATGGCCAATCGCTATCAACAACAGCGGGAGAGTTTTCTCATTCGTTACCGGGTGGCTGTGCAGACACCCTCTATCGCATCGTTTTATGTCTACGCGCTCCTGGAAGGTGAGACAACGATGTCCCATGCGCTATACACTCGCCTGGAAAACACCGCGAACCAGGAGGAGATAGACGCCCTGGTGGCTATCTACATGGCAGCCTTTCGCCTGGCTCTCATCGCCTGGCTAGAGCATGAAGCACAGCAAGACCTGCTCTCTTTGCTACGTAAGCAGCTGGACATTTTCTCGTCTCTTTTCCGGCATATCTAGATACCGTTGCTAAAGATCACTGAACAGGTACGCCGGGATACCACATTTGCAGAGGTCTGGCACCTTCTTCTAAGAATCAAACATATTACGGCTGAAAGATCATCAGTTTGAGCTCCTTTTCTCCTAAGCATGACTGAGTGCGAAAGATAATAGAGATCCTACAGGAGTGAAATGAAAAGCCGATAGAAGGGGATATGAACAAGAACCAACCACACCATCTTCAAAAGATTGGTGCGAGGGCGACGCTTGCTCGTCTAGCCCCTCCATAAACAAGGCTGGAAACGGAAAGGCATTGTCACCGCATAGAAGCCACCCTATGGAGCGTAAGTCCATGGTTCAAAAGATCCAAAAACGAGCGAGCCAGGGCATTGGATCATCAACCACCACAGGATCTGAACTCAACAGGAAAGCTGCCTTCCTCGCAAAGGTAATCTTGCTGCCTCGAATGTGTGGGTCACTATCAAGGGGACAGCAAGAATCAAGGAGCAGGTGTTTCATGACAAATGACAAAGAAAATGTATTTGCTGGAGAGCAACGCGGAAAACATCACCAGGAACTGAGTCGACGAGAGTTTCTTGCAGAGACGGGACGCACCCTCAGCATGGCACTGGCCTCTGCCGGCGTCTTCTATGAGTTCATCGATAATCTTGCTCAAAAGCCCGAGCAGGTTGCTTTCGCGGACGGCCAACCTTTACCGAGCAGCCAATCTTTACCGCAAGAACAATATATTGTCCCGAGTACCCGCATCGTCAACGTTAATGGTTCAGGTCTAAGCGACGGCGGCCCTGGCACGATTCCAGTTGTGGTCCATCCTCTCCACAACCATATCATCACTGCGACATTAAACGTCCCGGCGAAAGCGAAGGCCTTGCAGGAAGCGCAGCAACATTTGGAGTCCGTTCTTCAGGGTCTTGAACAGCAATTTCCACCTACGGCTTCCACCGGAGTGGACATCCTGGTAGCCTGGGGACTCCCGTACTTCCAGCACTATATCCCCAGTTTGGGGAAATCTTCGAGCTTTTTCAAGGCTGGAACGCATTACCCGGATTATATGCCAGTTGACCTGGCAACATCTCAGAAACAAAAACAGAAGGTGTATGCGGTCCAGGAGGCCAGGACTTTCCCGAGTGACCAGCCCCCTCCCGGCTTTGGCCCGGTCCGGCTGGAGCAGAATGATGTGGCTGTAGTTCTGCGCAGCGACTCGTTGGACAATATCCTGGCGGCCACTAATACTATCTTCGGGACGGCAAGCAACCAGGCTGGCAGCTTATTCAATGTGACCAGTATTCGCCGGGGCTCCACGGGGGGAGGTTTCTATGGGCAACAGAGCATCCCGCGCAAGGTAGCACTGGCGGCGAATATTCCCGGCGCGGAGTCTATCCCTCCTCACGCTCAGGTCTTCCTCGGCTTCACCACAACATTACAGGCGAATCAGGCTCCGGGCAATATTCCGAGTATGGAGACCATACCGGGCCAAACTGACCAATGGCCCAATGGGTACTTCAAATGCGGTACCACCATGCACCTCTCGCACCTGTTTGAAGATCTGGCTACCTGGTACGGGCAGGGCTTCCCCACGTATGCTGATCGCGTCCAGGCGATGTTGCAGCCTGGCCTCTCGCCTGCGCCGGGAACTCTCACCCTCAATCCGCCAGGTCAAAGTGAGGCCAATGTGGTGCAAGGGGTCCACCAGTACCACGCCTACGGTCACACTGGGAGCATGGCGCCGGTAGACAGCACGACAGCGCCGACGACCAGCAATTACGGCGTGAACTACCCCACGGGAACGACCATCCCCGTGCGCGGTGATTTCAATACGGTGGATAATCCATTCCACTACACCTCCGACCCGACCGGAGATCACTACAGCAGCACGCCCGCCACCGGAATGCACTTCATCATGTTCCAGCCGACGATTGCAATTTTCAATCGCGTCCGGCTCGCGATGGACGGCCACTATTCCGATCAGACCCTCTCCGTCACACCGCGCTCCCCCCACGCCGGCATCAACTCGGTCCTGTTCACGACCCACCGGCAGAACTACCTGGTCCCATCCCGTAGCCATCGCTCCTTCCCGCTCGCTGAGTTTCTCGCCTGACATTAGCCAGGCTTGACGGACTTCCTCTGCTCTCCGTCATCTCCCAGGCAAAGCTCATGTCTGGGGAGGAAAAGAGTTGAGGTTGTTGATTTCGAGCGTGATCCCCTGGAAAGGGGACACTCCAACTTGCACTCATCTAGTACGATGAAAAAGAGGTTTTTCCGCCAGAGGTCTACAGGTACCCTGGCATCCTATCTGAGGCATTGGATATGCTGACCATAGCGAAGGAAATCATCATGACAGTGAACATGAGAAAATCGCGGTTGCTCGTCCATCAAGAAGACCCGTTCAACGCCGAACCACCAGGACATCTTTTGCGTCAATCGTTTCTCACCCCACAGCAGCATTTCTATGTCCGCAGTCATGGATCTATTCCGAAGGTGGACCCGACAAGCTACCGCCTACAGATCACGGGTCTGATCCAGCAAAAACGAGCACTTTCGTTAGACGAACTTCGGTCGCTTGCCCCAACCCACAGTGTAACAGCAACCCTTGAGTGTGCGGGAAATCGCAGGAAGGAACTCATGGCAATCAAGCCTATTCCCGGAGAAGTTCCCTGGGAAGCGGCCGTCATCAGTACAACTCAATGGCGAGGCGTTCCCTTACGAGAGGTTCTGCAGGCTGTCGGAGTGCAGGCCGAGGCTCACTACGTCGCGTTTAGCAGTCTCGATGAGACGCAATTTGAGGGGGAAACAGTCCATTTTGGAAGCTCCATCGCGCTAGAGAAGGCATTTTCCCCAGATGTACTGCTGGCGTATGCGATGAACGATGAACCCCTGGCTCCAGAACATGGCTTTCCCCTGCGTGTCATCGTGCCAGGCTATATCGGGGCCAGAAGCGTCAAGTGGCTGGGCGAAATCACACTTCAGGAACATCCCTCGACCAACCCGTACCAGGCGCGCGATTATAAGCTCTTCCCACCAGAAATAACAGCACAAACTGTCGATTGGAGCCACGAAAAACCCATCGAAGATCTGACCCTCAATGCGGTAATCACAACGCCACAGGAAGGCGAGACGCGAGCGGCAGGACCAACTCGTATCCAGGGTTATGCCATAAGCGCCGAAGGAACTCCCGTGGAGCGGGTTGAACTCTCGATCGATGCCGGAAAAACCTGGACGCCAGCCACCATCGTCGAGCGGGCTGATCCGTATGCCTGGTGCTTTTGGGAGGTGATAGTCAGCCTTCTCCCTGGCGACTGCCAGCTAATTGTACGAGCGTGGGACGCCTCGAAGCAGACACAGCCAGAGGACATACGACCCCTTTGGAATTTCAAAGGCTATATGAACAAGGCCTGGCATCGAGTGCATATCCATCTCTTCTAATGGTGGTTTGCATGGAACTATCCACCCTGGACCGCTCTTCTTTCTGTAGCCAGCGCATCAGAAAGAAGAGCCAATAGCGTTGACATCTTCCCATAGCTAAAGCAATAAGCAGACCCCCTGGAATACATTAGCACCGCCCGCTTGTTTTTAGAAGTAAAGCCATCGCACGCGAGTATTTTTGAGTTTCGAGCAGTAACACATTTTCTTCTCAAGGATGGGAGGTCCATAAACGAAAGAGTGATGACGAGATGCCCAATACAGCATGGAGCAAACATCTGCATTTGGCGTCTCATGTGACGCTCCTCCAGCTTCTTGAGACACTTTCTGATGCCTTATACCAAGTTGCGTTCTGTGTGATGGGATAGAAAAATCACAGGAAGAAGAGAAAAATCACATGTCCTATTTACCAAGTCTTATCGCACTTGCAGGCGTCTGGACCCTTGCAATCATGAGCCCTGGTCCAGACTTTGCCGCGACTGTCCAATATGCCACAACCCGCTCCCGACGCGATGGGATGCTTGTCGCACTTGGCATTACCAGCGCTCTCTCTATCTGGATCGTCGGAAGCCTTGTGGGGTTAGAAGTCCTGTTAGCTCGGATGAGTTGGCTGGTCGAAATAATCAGAGTGGTCGGGGC
Source organism: Dictyobacter halimunensis (assembly GCF_036245075.1). Taxonomy (NCBI): domain Bacteria; kingdom Bacillati; phylum Chloroflexota; class Ktedonobacteria; order Ktedonobacterales; family Dictyobacteraceae; genus Dictyobacter; species Dictyobacter halimunensis. The sequence goes on along the minus strand of NZ_BSRI01000002.1, from coordinate 5,865,246 downwards.
GTGCTATCTCGTCTATCTTGGCATCAAAACGATTCTTTCCGCTCATCGCCCGATCTCACAGGCATCGTCCCAATCTGCTCAAACACACAGCTTTGCCGTCTGGCGCGTGGGATTTCTGACCAATATCGGTAACCCGAAGGCGGTGGCATTCTTTAGCAGTTTATTCGTCGTTCTTTTGCCTTCCCATTCCCCAATCTGGGTTCAAGTAGCAAGTGCCATACTCATGCTCACCATTGCCGTAAGCTGGTTCTGTATAGTTGCTTGCGTCTTCTCGCTTGGCGCAATTAGCAAAGCCTATCGGAAAGCAAAACGCTGGCTCGACTACCTCACAGGCGGCATTTTTGTGGCACTGGGGATCCGTCTCGCCATAGAAAAGTAGCCCTCTCACAACGTAGAGTCACATTCCATTAATGGCAAGCGTGAAACGTGCAGAGCGAGGAAAGCAGTGAATGCCTGGCTGTTCTCTCAAGGCGGGCAGCCACCACTCGATCCGAAAAGCGACCAGCCCGAATTCCAGACAGATTTGACGAGGCGCTTCCACACCGATGCTGCGGCAGCGGCAGAACTTGCCCATACCAGGAAGCTCTCCGATATATCGGCGAATGATTTCGATGCTGTTTTCTATCCCGGCGGCCATGGTCCAATGTGGGATATGCCAGACAACCCTCACTCCATCGCGATCATTGAGGCCCTGGCGAAAGCCAATAAGCCGGTTGCAGCCGTCTGCCACGCACCAGTCGCATTCATCAATGTCCATGATGCTCATGGCCAGCTCCTCATCAAAGGCAAGCATGTGACAGGTTTTACCAATGAGGAAGAGGCAGCGATGGGCCTGATCATAGTCGTCCCATTTCTGCTCGAAGATAAGCTCAAGGAGAGAGGCGGCATCTATAGCAAAGCCGAACCTTTTGTGCCTTATGTGCAAACCGATGGCAAACTGGTAACCGGTCAGAGTCCAGCGCCTTCGGGTCCTGCTGCCAAAGCATTATTGCAGGTACTTCGCTCAGCTCAATCCAAAGCGATGGTATGAAGCCGGGATATCCCTATATCACACAACTCTGGTTTCTATCGTGATCATCATTTTCGCTAAAGCTGGCACTGCAAGCGATCTGGGAATACTGGCAGATGTTCTGCCAGTATTCCCACCGCACATAATTAGCGCAGAGATCTGAACGCCGCACGGATCTCGGCCGCAAAGAGCTCTGGCACTTCCCAGGCTGCGAAGTGGCCGCCCTTGTTGACCTCGTTGAAGTAGATGAGGTTGTGATAGGCACGCTCAGTCCAGCTCCGCGGGGCGCGATAGATCTCACCGGGAAAAACCGTCACAGCGCTAGGAATGGATATGTTTACCGCGTTGAAATTGTTCGCGTTGTTTTCCCAGTAGAGCCGCGCTGCAGAGGTCCCAGTATTGGTGAGCCAGTAGAGCGTAATATCGTCGAGCATCTGATCTTTAGTGAGAGATCGTTCAGGGTCACCGCCACTGTAGGTCCAGTCAGCGAATTTGTCATAGAACCAGGCCGCCAGCCCGGCTGGCGAGTCCGCCAGGCTATAGCCCAGGGTCTGCGGACGTGTCACCATGATGTCCGCATAGCCGGATCCCTTTGTGTAGAGGGCATTTAGCTGCTCGAATGCAATCTTCTCCTTCTCAGACAGCCCGGACGGCGCTGGATCTCCGCACTTGAGAACTCGCGCGATCTCCGGGGGGACGGTGGCGGGCATATTCACATGAATACCCAACAATCCCGAAGGAGCCTGATGCGCCAGCTTGTCTGAGACAACCGAGCCCCAATCACCTCCCTGAGACACATAGTGCGTGTATCCCAGACGTTGCATCAGTTCGTTCCAGGCGCGCGCTATATGGTCGGGATTCCAACCCGTTCCTTGTGGTTTGCCCGAAAAGCCATACCCCGGCATCGACGGAATGACCAGATCGAAGGCATCCTCAGCGCGTCCTCCATAAGCGGGAGGATCGGTCAATGGGCCAATGACATCAAGGAGTTCAAGAATAGAACCCGGCCAGCCATGAGTCATAATCAGTGGCAAGGCGCCGGGATGCGGAGAGCGAATATGTAGGAAGTGAATGCCGATTCCGTCGATCGTCGTCATAAATTGGGGCAGGGCATTGAGCCGTGCCTCCACCTTGCGCCAGTTGTAGTTCGTACCCCAATAGCGGACGAGCTCCTGGATCTTCGCGAGCCGGGCACCCTGCGATCGATCTGTAACCGTCTCGCGGTCAGGCCAGCGTGTAGCGACTATGCGTCGGCGCAGGTCAGCAAGGGCCTCTTCGGGAACGTTGATATGGAAGGGGCGAATGGCGGTTCCGGAATCCATAACGGGAGGAGGTAGTCCGGGAGAGGGCAGTCCTCCTGACATCTTTGCCTCCCTTACAGAAGTAGAGGCCTGGAAAAGAGCTGCCAGCGTTGTTGCGGCTGCCACTCCACCAAGATGGTGGAAGAGGGTTCTCCGACTCATGGAGAAAGTGCTCGAAGAGAACTCAACCTCTTTTTGAAGCGGTCGAAAAGAAAACGACATGAACGATTCTCCTTCGATGAGTACAAGCAACGTTGACGATGGAATTCATGAAGACTTCACATCGTCGATTGTTCTCTCTTTGCTGACGGTTCTTGGCGTGGCGCAGGTATTGGGTGCTCAGTAGTATTATGTTGTGAGCAGCGGGAATATAATCAGTAGATCGGCAGACACCATCTGTCTTATTTGAAAAGAGATTGGCAGCATGGATCGGCCATTCATTAAAAATACGCCTTTTATCTGAGAAAAGAGACAACTGGTAAACCTGGCTAATCGCGGGAGATTAAGCGCATGTCAGCCTCACTCTTGCGCTCTCCGATAGCCTGCCCAACGCTGGTTTCCAATTGTGTGACTTCTTCCGCGCTCAACACGATGCGCGAGGCGGAGATATTGTCTTCCAGATAACGCAGATGCTTGGTTCCGGGAATAGGCACGATGTCGTTTCCTTTGTGCAGAAGCCAGGCTAGAGCAATCTGTCCGGGAGTGACGTTCTTCTGACTGGCCAGTTGCTTGACCCGTTCAATCAGTTCTGTATTCCTGGCAAAATTCTCTCCCTGGAAACGAGGATCACGCAGGCGAAAATCATTTCCAGGCAGGTCCTGGGTGGTTTTGACTTCGCCCGTCAGGAAACCGCGTCCCAGCGGACCGTAGGCCACAAAACCAATCCCCAACTCGCGTAACGTGGGCAGGATTTCGGTCTCTGGCCCACGCTCCCATAACGAGTACTCGGTTTGCAGGGCCGTGAGAGGATGGACCGCGTGAGCACGGCGAATAGTCTTTGGCCCTACTTCCGAGAGACCAATATGGCGGATCTTGCCCTGCTTGACCAGTTCTGCGAGTGCACCGATGGTCTCTTCGATGGGTACCTGCGGGTCAAGCCGATGTTGATAGTACAGATCGATGTAATCCGTCTGCAAACGCTGCAATGACTCGTCAACGACCTTCACAATGTGATCGGGACGGCTATTGGGACGACGCTCGCCATTCGGGAACCACTCCCAGCCAAATTTGGTGGCAATCACCACCGAGTCGCGCCGTCCCTTCAAAGCACGGCCGATCAGTTTCTCATTCGTAAAGGGTCCATACGCCTCAGCTGTATCGAAAAAGGTTACTCCCAGATCGATGGCCCTATGGATCACACGTATCGCCTCTTCTTCGTTGAGGGGCGTTCCATAAAAGCCTGTCAAACCCATACAGCCAAATCCCAGTTCCGAGACCATCAGTTGCGTTCTGCTAAGGACACGTGTTTGCATGTTTCTTCTTTCCTTTCTCTTGCTCTCAGTGTACCGCTGGTGGTCTTGACAATCTCCTCTGTTCTTGCGCGAAAACAACAGATTCTTGCGCGGTTATCGTAACTTGTGACTTTGCGCTGCCGCCGGTGCGGTGGTATTTTGCAGCACAACCAGACGCCAATCGATACCGGGGGACATGGCAACGTCCTTTACAGCACTATTCTCATAAAAGTACTCAACCATGAATGAATCTAAAGCAATCTGTTATATGAACATCATTGAGAGATAGAACTTTTTCCTTTTTGGGAACGTGGTAATGAAAGTAAAGCCGGAAAACAAATCCTTACAGCCAAACGATGAACACAGAAATAGCCTTCAAAAGGAGGATCATTGCTATGACCCAAGAACCACAGCAGACCCCAATAGCAAACGAGCAATTTGATCTTGTGAGTGCTCTGTATCATCTCATGGAAGGCTCACAAACCTATGGCACGTACATCAAAGATGCGGAACAAGCCAATGATCAAGAGGTAGTTCAGTGCTTCCGCAACATAAAGCAGCAATCAGAAAAAGATATCGAGAAATTACGAGGTTTAGTGGCCCAGCGCCTTTCCAAGAGTAGCCAACCATCGTAGATGCAGGAAGTGATACAGGCAATCAATACCCAACAAAATCCATGGAGCTTCTCCGACAAACCATAGTTCATCTGTGAGGAGAGACCGCTCCGGCCTTTCCTCACGTTTCTTACCTATACCGCTCTCCTGGGAAGACATCGATCCACTCAAAATCTCTTCAAAAGGGAGGTCTATGTCTGGCCACTTCAGATAATAAGGCACAATACAACTGCTTTCACGTGCTTCAGCCCCTGAAAACAGACGAGATTGTGGTGGTCTTTTGCAGCTAGCTTGTAGGACAGCCATCCCACTCATAAAAACTGTTCTCTCCAATACAATGAGCCCAAACAGCCAATGGGTAGGCAGGCATGATGTCCATTTGGATCACAGAAGGGTGGCTCTTTCTTGCGGTGGTGTTTGATTTGTTCTCACGCATGGTGGTAGGATGGTTCATGGCTCCCTTTCAAGATGCTACCCCGGCCGTACGAGCCCTGCGTATGGCACTGGCCCATAGACGTTTACAGTCCGGATTACTCCATCACTCTGATCGTGGAAGTACATATACGAGCGAGAGCTATCTAGAACTTTTGGAGCAACCATGATTAAACATCCATCTTTCACAGTCGAAGAGTGGAAAATTCACGAGACAGAACTCAACCTTGATATTCTGGCACAGACAGAGTCTATTTTCGCCCTCTCCAACGGACACATTGGGCTCCGTGGCAACCTTGATGAAGGAGAACCATATGGCCTTCCTGGCACCTATCTAAATTCCTTCTATGAGCTACGTCCCCTACCTTATGCTGAAGGAGGCTACGGCTATCCTGAATCTGGGCAGACGATCGTCAATGTAACCAATGGCAAAATTATCCGCCTCCTTGTCGATGATGCACCTTTTGACGTCCGGTATGGCCTGCTTCAAAACCATGAAAGGGAACTCGACCTTCGCGCTGGAGTCCTACGCCGTACGGTCAATTGGACCTCGCCTATAGGTCGCTCAATCAAGGTTTCGTCTACACGAATGGTATCATTTACCCAGCGGGCCATCGCTGCGATTAGCTATGAGGTTGAGCCGATTGACTCTTCGGTGCGCATCGTTTTGCAATCAGAGTTAGTGGCGAACGAAGCGCTGCCAGATGCTGACAAGGATCCGCGAGCAGGCACTGTTTCCCTGGCCTCACTTGAGGGCGAGGAACATGAGGTTCAGAACACACGTGGACTCCTGGTTCATCACACACGGGCCAGTAGCCTGCGCATGGGTGCGGCAATGGATCATCAGATTGAGGGGCCTAAGGGGATGACGATTGAAGCGGAGAGTACCCCTGACATAGCGCGTGTCTCGGTCAGCGCGCAGTTGAGACCCGGTGAGCGACTGCGCATCATCAAATTTCTTGCCTATGGTTGGTCGAGCCAGCGCTCACGATCAGCGATCTCTGACCAGATCATCGCCGCGCTTTCCGCTGCCCGGTCCACTGGCTGGGAGGGCCTGCTTGCTGAGCAGCGTGACTTCCTGAATGATTTCTGGAAGAGTTCAAATATCGAGATCGAAGGTGATGCAGAGGTTCAACAAGCATTGCGCTTCGCGCTTTTCCATGTGCTTCAGGCGGGCTGTCGGGGAGAGCAACGACCTATACCGGCAAAAGGGTTGACCGGACCCGGTTATGATGGGCACACGTTTTGGGACACAGAGATCTGCGTCCTGCCCGCCCTGATGCTGACCCTTCCTCGCGCCGCCGCCGACGTCCTGCGCTGGCGTCACTCGACCCTCCATCTGGCCAGGGAACGTGCTCGCCAACTTGGACTGCGTGGAGCAGCTTTTCCCTGGCGAACGATTCATGGCGAGGCGAGTTCAAGTTACTGGCCGGCGGGCACTGCCGCGTTTCATATCAACGCTGATATCGCGTACGCGGTAACCCATTACATCGAGAGCACCGAAGATAGAGCGTTCGAGAAGGAGATTGGCCTTGAATTACTCGTCGAGACTGCAAGGTTGTGGCGTTCGCTCGGCTTCCTCAATGTCAATGGGGAATTCCGCATCGATGGCGTCACCGGACCCGACGAGTATAGCGCCCTTGTCGACAACAACGTCTATACCAATCTTATGGCCCAGCATAACCTGCGCTCTGCGGCAGAGGCAGCAAAGCGCCATCCTCACGTGGCACGTGCACTCGGTGTGCACGCTGGCGAGATTGCCAGTTGGAGCGAGGCTGCTGATAAAATGTTCATACCGTATGACAAGAGCCTCAATGTAACCCCTCAAGATGATGCATTTACCTCGCATGAAGTGTGGAACTTTGCTGACACCAAATCGGACCACTACCCTTTGCTCCTGTACTTCCCCTATTTTGACCTCTATCGCAAGCAGGTGGTCAAACAGGCCGACCTTGTCCTTGCTATGCACCTTCGTGGCGATGCCTTTACTGCAGAGCAGAAGGCGCTCAACTTCGCCTACTACGAGCCTCTCACTGTACGCGATTCCTCGCTCTCGGCATCAACGCAGGCAGTCATCGCGGCTGAGGTAGGTCAACTCCAACTCGCGTATGACTACCTTGCCGAGGTTGCGTTTATGGATCTTCACGATCTGGAGCATAACACTCGCGATGGACTCCATATCGCTTCGCTGGTGGGAACCTGGTCCGCACTGGTCGCTGGCTTTGGCGGTATGCGCCTATACGGAGGTTCACTAGCGTTTGCCCCCAGGCTGCCAGAGGGTGTCGCCCGACTCGCCTTCCGAATTCTGTTCCGCAACCGTTGCATATGCGTTGAAGTAAGTGCGACAGACGTACGGTATTCTCTTATTGAAGGCTCCCCGCTAGCGATATGGCATCATGGCGATAAACTAGCTCTCTCCGCGCATGAAGCGGTCATCCGGCCCATTCCGCGGATAAAGGTAGGGCCGCGACCGACTCAACCTCCTGGACGCGTACCTGTTGAACATGCTGCCCAATCCCATTCCTGCAAAAAAACAGAGCAGCCACACCATAGCGTGCATCTTCGTCCCTGGTCGCATCTTACGCTCTAGCTTTTTCCTCTTTTTTATTCAACAATAGCACTTCGCTTCAGTGCATAAGTTGACAATCTCCCCAAAATCTGGGGACCACTTGAGCTTGCATTTACAAGCGAGCGTGCTATGATTTAGGTTGCGCTCTTCCTTGTAGATGGGCATGCATATAACTTTGAAAAGGCGTCTGTAAACAGAGTGACGGTAAATCCCTGCTTTCCTCGCCATTCTACAGCAGCAAGCAGAAAGATTAAGGCCTCAAAGAATAGGGCGATAGGAGCATTTTGAGAGAGAGTTCTCAACCGTACATTGAGATGGCTTAAGGTATTCCCATACGAAAAGGTCTAAGAAGATGAGTGATGGGTCCCTGACTGCTGCCACCCCTGACGTGTTGATCGTTGGTGCTGGACCTGTTGGTCTGGCGCTGGCCAACGACCTGCTGCGCCGTGGCATTCGCTGCCACATCATCGATAAAGCGGAACATGCCGAGCAGAAGACCAAAGCCATGACGATCCATGTGAGAACGCTGGAACTCTTCGCGAAGATGGGCGTGGCGCACACCGCCATCGAGCGCGGACTCACGGCCGCTCACATGAACATTTATAGTGGTGGCAAGCGCCTTATCCAGATCGACTTGAGGACGTACCTCCTGGGGAGGACCCCCTATCCCTATATTTTGCTGTTGCCACAGAATGAGACGGAACAACTGCTGACGGAACACTTGCAGTGCCTGGGTGGGGCCATTGCATGGCAGGAGGAACTCGTTGGGCTCACGCAGGACGAAGAGGGGGTGGAGACCATGCTGCGCCACCCTGATGGAACGGTTGAACGCGTCCGGGTGGGCTTTGTGGTAGGCTGTGACGGGGCACACAGTACAGTCCGCCATGTGCTCGGACTCCAGTTCGTCGGGGCAAGCTTTGAGCGGAGTTTGGCCGTGGGCAATGTGCGCATGACCTGGGACCTGTCCTCCGAGGAGATTTTTGCCTTTGTCCATCAGGGCACGTTCATTGCCTACTTCCCCATCGCTGATGGACGCCACCGCGTGGTGATTGCCTATGCCCTGGGCAAGGCACCCACAGGGGACGTCACGCTGGAAGAAATTCAGCAGGTGATTGATGCCAGTGGTCCCGCGGGAGCGCGTGCCTCGGAGCCGGTGGATCTCGCCCGCTTTCATGTCAATCAGCGCCGGACTGAACGATATCGCGCCTCGCGGATCTTTCTCGCCGGGGACGCGGCTCATATTCATTCGCCGGTTGGCGGCCAGGGAATGAACACTGGCATCCAGGATGCCTTGAATCTGAGCTGGAAGCTCGCGCTCATGGTGCAAGGACAGGCATCGGAGCGCCTGCTGGAGAGTTATGGGACAGAACGCGAGCACGTGGGAGCAGCCCTATTACGCGGAACATCCCTCTCCACCCGCCTGGCCCTCATGCACAATTCGCTGGGAGTAGCGCTCCGTGATGCGCTCGCCCCCATCCTCACGTCGCTTCCTCCTGCGGCGCGTCGCCTGGCTGAGTCCATGGCTGAGATCAACATCACCTATCGAGAGAGCCCCATCACCGCCGATAACCGCGACAAGAAAGGAGCGCTGCGCGCTGGGGATCGCGCCCCCAACGCGCTGGTGCGCATGTGTGAGGGGGCAGAACCCCGGTCCCTCTTCGAGCTTTTCAACAGCGAACGCTCGATCCTGCTCCTGCTCGCCTCCCAGCAGGAAGCTGCCGCGGTCGAGCGACAATGGGGTGAAATCGCGGCCCTGCTCTCTGGTGGGTATCACGAGATGATCGAGGCCTATCTGGTAACCAGGATGGCAACCCCTGGATTGAAACAAGAGGGGGGCCAGATCTTGCAGGACGCGACCGGTGAATTGCACCAGCGCTATGAGGCCGAGCAGGGAGGAGTGGTCCTGGTCCGTCCCGATGGCTATATTGGCTTCTGGGGTCCATTTGGCGCGACTGAGGCCTTGCGTAGCTATATTCAGGCGCTCTTTGTCCCATCTGGTGGAACCCAACCATAGCATCGCAATGGATACTTTTAACATGTGTACACCATCATATCGGTCGGCGTCCGACGGACCAACGGCATTTGAATAGAACAGGAGAGGTAGAAAAGAGAAAGGCATGTGGAAGATGAATAATGAATTAACTATACTTGGGATTGCTGGGAGTTTGAGAAAAAGATCATTTAATAAAGCTGCATTGCGATCCGCTATTTATCTTACGCCGAGCAATGTCACGCTTGAAACATTTGATATCAGTTCTTTCCCATTGTTCAATCAGGACGATGAGAACAACCCACCTGAAGTGATTCGGCAATTCAAAGAAAAAATAAGAGCTTCTGATGCTATCCTTTTTGCAACTCCTGAATATAATTACTCTGTTCCAGGAGTTCTTAAAAATGCCATTGATTGGGCGTCACGTCCTTACGGTGATAACGCATGGGAAGGAAAACCAGTTGCTCTTATGAGCGCTTCCATTGGTATGCTCGGTGGTGCGCGAGCACAGTATCACTTACGGCAGACGTTCGTCTATTTAAATATGTATCCTTTAAATCGTCCTGAAGTCATCATTCCTCATGCGGCTGATAAATTTGATAGCGCAGGAAACCTCACTGATCAGCATACGAAAGAAAAAATACAAGAGCTGTTGAAGGCACTTTCAACCTGGGCAGGACAATGGAGGAAATTACAACAAGATATGAAGGTGTAGTTTATGCCGTTTTTGCAACACAGCCCTTTACAAAGCCCCCTGGATCGGTCACGCTGTCTTCGACAAGAATATAGGCAGTCATGTTCCGCACCTCAATGAGGAATACCTAAATATATATCCCTCATGAGCAACTATGTTATAGTAGACTTTGACCTCCATCAATCGCATAAGTTGACCCGGTGATGGCAGTGTTCAACATCAAGTGAACAGCCAGTTTAGCCACGTCCTCAGGCTGCACCACGCGATGAATAGGCAGTGTTCGTTCTAGTTCTTCCCGACGTGCCTGCAGACCCTCGCCAAGCAGAGCAGCCGATAAGGGAGTATCAACAAACCCGCAAGCAATGGTGTTCACTCGAATGGGGGCCAGTTCCAGGGCAAGGTTCTCCGTCAATGTCTCTTTAGCATGGCCAACGGCCGAGCCCACACTGAGGCCGAGAGCTGGTCGCCGCATCTGCGTTCCACTGAAAAAGATCAAGGAGCCAGCAGGGACTATATGCGGTGCAGCGTACCGCGCCACATACAGTGCCGACCAAATATGGCTATTAAGGTAGTGACGAGCCTCTGAGAAGTTCATCTGTGCAAACGGTGCATAGAATGGGCCACCCGCCGCGAGGACAACGTGGTCGATACTCCCAAGATGTTCGAAGAACGTTTTGACTGCCCCTTCGTCGGCAACATCAAAGACAGCTGTCTGAATCAAACCGCCCAGTACATGGGAGGCCGTCTCAAGCTTGTGCTCATCACGAGCGACGAGTACGAGCCTGGCACCCTGTGCATGAGCGAGACGTGCCGTTTCAAGACCAATACCCGAGCTGCCTCCGAGAACGATGACCTGCTTCTCGTGGAGTGTCTCTTCAAATCGTTCCATTTCTATCCTTTCTCCTCTTATCCTCATTTGTTGTCTACCATTTGCCTAAGTGCGCGCCGCCATCAACGTGGAGCACCTCCCCGGTAATGTGTGGCGCTTCCGCCAGGAACACGACCGCATCAGCGATTTCTTGCTCATCCGAAGGGCTGCCCATTGGGGAAAGCGTGCTCAGAAACTCCTTCGGATCGTCTTGATGCAGCGGTGTATTGACGACGCCAGGAGCCACGGTATTAAAGCGAATACCTTCTTTGGCATATTCCATTGCCAGGTTTTTCGAGATGGAATCTATGCCGCCTTTGGTGATCATCGGTACAGAAGCCGTCACCTCGGCTATTGGGTGATCCACCAGTGAGGCCGTAATGCTCACCACACAGCCACCCTTTTTCTGCTTCTGCATCTGCTTGACGGCAAGCTGGCTGAGATAGATGAAGCCGTAAAGATTGGTCGAAATGAGCTTCCTGATGTCTTCAGTGGTGTAATCGGTAAATGGCCTGGTAAAGAAAATCCCCGCATTATTCACCAGCGTGTCGATACCACCGAATTGCTCAATGGCCACCGCCGCGATGTTTTTAGCCGTGCCGGCCTCGCCAATATCTCCGTCAACCAGTGCCAGTTGCTTTGACGCTTGCAAGCCAGATTTCTCCATGCTGCGCGCGGTGGCCACGACATGATACCCTCGTGCTAAAAAGGTCTTGACCAGGCAAGCACCAATACCCTGAGAGGCACCAGTCACGATGGCTGTTTTTGGTGTTTTCATCATTCCCCTCTGCTTCGGGCTGATGTGCTCCGCCAACTTTCACTACTCCTAATCACGCCAGGAAGCAAGTAGTTAGTGACAGCAGTCTTCACTCTCCCCGATCATGTATAGCTGACAACGCAGTAGTGTTGCAAAAAAATTTGAGCTGAGAAATTGCTCTGTCAGGCGAGGATTGCAGAGGAACAGCGGCACCTTAGCAGATGGCTGGGAATACGAAGTGCCAGTTCGCTTGTTCTATTACTATATGAAATCTTATCTAAATCAAAATTCTTGAGGTCAGAGCAAGTACGTATCTTCGCTACCAGGGATGGGGGCATGTGAAAAAGGGGTTTTACCGTACGATGTCAAAGACAAAACAGACCAGGGATGTCACTCTTACGTCAGGTGACACGTTGATTGAGACCATTCCCCAGTTGGTTTGGACCGCACGACCCGACGGCCAGCTCGCATATGTGAACCAGCGCTGGTGTGACTACACCGGGTTCACATTAGGGCACATCCAAAGCGACCGATGGGCTTCTCTCCCGTTTATCCATCCCGATGATCAGGAAGGCAGGCAAGCTCTCTGGCAGCATGCCCTGGACACGGGAGCCATATATGAAATCGAATGTCGTCTCAGAAAGGGCAACACTGGAAGCTATCGCTGGTTCTTAACCCGCGCCGAGCCTGCGCGCGATTCAACCGGCCAGATCGTCCAATGGGTTGGTACCACCACTGATATCGATGACCAGAAGCGGGCTGAACACCAGTTTAAAGAAAGCCAGGAGAGCTTGCGCGTGCTCGCCGAAACGCTGCCTCATCTGGTGTGGGTGATAGGCCCCGACGGTCTGTCCGAGTATGTAAACCAGCGCTGGTGTGACTACACCGGGCTCACGCTTGAACAAGCCCAAAGCACCCCATGGGTTCATCTTCAGGTCACGCATCCCGATGATCGGGAAAGCAACCGGGCATGCTGGCAGCATGCCTTGGACGTGGGAACGCTGTTTGAGTACGAAGAGCGGATCAGAAAGAGCCAGACCGGGGAGTATCGCTGGTTCTTGAGTCGGGGCATGCCCGTGCGCAATGAAGCCGGCCAGATCGTCAAGTGGTTTGGCACCTGTACCGACATCACCGACCAGAAGCGGATCGAGCAAGCCTTGCGCCAGAGCCAGGAGCGCGTGAATGCTTTGATGTATTCCAACATTATCGGTATTTTTGTCAGCGAAGAGGAACAGATTCTGGATGCGAACGACACGTTTCTGCGCATGACTGGCTATACCCACGACGATCTGCGTGCAGGGCGCCTGAACTGGTTGCAGATGACTCCTCCGGAGTATCTGGCTCGAACCCAACAGGCTCATCAGGAACTGGCCATCCGGCAGTCGACCACACCCTATGAGAAAGAGTACGTGTGTCAGGATGGCCGTCGCCTTCCGGTGCTCGTGGGCGGGGTCACCCTCCAGCATCACCCGCACCTGATGATCACCTTTGTGCTGGATAATTCCGCGCGCAAAGAACTGGAACAACGCAAGGATGACTTTATCAGCATGGCGAGCCATGAACTCAAGACCCCGCTCACTGCGGTCAAGCTGCAGTCCCAAATGGTACGCAGACGCCTCGAAAAGCGCTCCCTGCACGAGGCGGCCACAGAGCTTTCGAGGGTGGAGATGCCGATTAAACAACTCGAGCGCCTGATCGGAGAGTTACTGGATGTCTCCAAGATCCAGGCGGGAAAACTGGAGTACATCTGGGAGTCGGTGAATCTCGACGAGGTGTTGCGAGAGGTCACCGACACCATGCAGCACACGAGCCCCAGCCATGCCATTCTGGTTCGTGGAAGTGTGCAGACCAGCATGATCGGGGATCGAGACCGGATCAGACAGGTCTTCACCAACCTGCTCAGTAATGCCATCAAGTATTCACCCGGCGCACAGACCGTCGAGGTGGAACTCTCCGCCTCTGACGAGGTGATCACGGTCCGTGTGCGTGATCATGGCCTGGGCATCTCGCGTGAGCAGCGTGACAAGATTTTTGAGCGCTTCTACCGGGCTGCTGATCTCAAGCAGGGTGCGATCCCTGGCCTGGGCATGGGGCTCTATATTGTGGCAGAAATCGTCAAGGGTCATGGAGGGACGATCACAGTGGACAGCAAGGTCGGAACAGGCTCGACCTTTACGGTCACGCTTCCCACGAAGAGGGCTATTTGAGCCTGGAACAATTGGGACTTTACCCTGCTCATTGACACTTCCCCGGCTGAAGTCAGGAAAGTGTCAATGATGGCAATCTCCTCAAAATCAGGGAACCACTTGAGCTTGCATTTACAAGCGAGCGTGCTATGATTTAGGTTGCTCTCTTCCTTGTAAATGAGCATACATAACTTTGAAAAGGCGTTGGTACAAGAAACATTCTGGCATTCAAAGAGCCAGCAGTCGCGCACATCTTTGCCTCTCTCTAGAAGACACAGGTGAGAAGAAGGAAGCACATGATGCGAATGACAGGATATACCAACAAGCTCGCTATTTTACCATTTGATCATCGTTCCTCCTACGTCAGCGGGTTGTTTGGCTGGAAGGAACCACTCAATGTCGAGCAAGCGCTAACAGTCGCGGAGAGTAAACGAGTCATCTACGAGGGATTTCAAAAGGCTCATATCCCTAAAGGGGAGGCAGGTATCCTCGTGGATGAACACTATGGCGTTGGCATCCTCCGCGACGCGGTGCAGCAGGGCACCATCACGGCAGTTCCCGTAGAAAAAAGTGGGCAGGACGAGTTTGATTTTGTCTATGGCGACGACTTCGTGCACCATATTGAGGCCATGCGGCCAACCTTCGCCAAAGCGCTGGTGCGCTATAATCCGGAGGGAGACCACGCGCTGAATCAGCGGCAAATTCAGCGTCTGAAACGTCTCTCCGACTATCTACACCAATCACCCTCTTTGTTCCTCTTTGAACTCCTTGTCCCGGCTGAGTTCCACCAACTTGAACTCGTTGATCACGATAAAGATACCTATGACACCCAACTTCGGCCTCGTCTCATGGTCCAGTCCATCGAGGAATTGCGCCAGGCCGGAGTGGAACCAGATGTCTGGAAAATTGAGGGGTTGGATCAACGCACTGATTGCGAGAAGATCGTCGAAGTGGCACACCGCAATGGCTGTCAAAACGTTGGCCTCATTGTGCTGGGGCGTGGAGCAAGCCAGGAACGCGTTGTTCACTGGCTCCAGACGGCGGCCAGCGTGCCCGGTTTTATCGGTTTTGCCGTTGGTCGAACGAGTTTCTGGAACGCCGTGAGGGACTTTGAGGCAAAACGCCTCTCCAGGGAGGCCGCCGCGGCACAGATCGCGCAGAACTTTGAGGAGTGGAACCGGAGCTTTGAGGCTGCACGCAAGGAAGGTGTTGGTAAATAGTACAAAGTCAGCACCGCTGCAGTGCAAAATCACAAGTTACGACGGTTACGGCGGGTGGGAAGGAAACACAAAGCTTATATCGATAATTCCTTTAATATGCTTCAGGTTGACATCCCTCAACCTCTTAAGTACAATATGTTTAGGCGGCTCATAAGATGTTAACCAAAGAGGAACATGAGATTTGTATCCTCAAAAAAGTCTTTGTGAGCCGTCACCCAACCCACTTCTCTGCATTCTCTCATCTACATCTCTATTGATGACCCCTCTTTGACTATTGACTGGTAAGGCTGGCGATTGCTACAATGAAGCGATAAGGAAATAACGTTACCCTTCCGCTGGCTCTACTGTCTCTTTCTGGCCCCGGCAGGAAAAAAGAGAGGCTTCCTCGTTGAAAAAGAAAATCATGGTCGCAGATGATGATGCCGCCATCGTAGATGTGCTGCAGATCATGTTGGAAGACGCCGGTTTCGTCGTCGACACCTATGCCCAGGGACAACCTGTGAAAAATATGCAGGAGCCATTCCCTGATCTAGTCTTGCTCGATATCTTGCTTTCAGGTATGGATGGTCGAGTTATCTGTCGCTATTTAAAAGATCAGCCTGCGACGCAGCATGTCCCTATTATCCTCCTTTCCGCCCATACCGATGCGGAGCAAACCGCCATCGATGCTGGCGCCGATGCTTTCCTGGCCAAACCGTTCGATATCGACGATTTATTAGATCTAATCAAAAAAATTCATGCGCTAAAGTGCTTATGGATGAGACGCGATTCCTGTGCTTTGCCCGTGTCTACTATAGTGTCCCCTGATGGATTAATGCACTCAGGGCCTATTGCCTGTGCATAGATTCATATCGGGGAAATATATTATTATGCGGAAATAGAATAAAAAAATAAAGGAATAACATTTATGGCGTCTACAGAAAAAGTGGCATTTGTTACAGGGGCTGGTTCGGGTATCGGTAAGGCTACGGCAACTCTGTTAGCGCAACAGGGCATCAAGGTCGCGGCCGTCAGCCATACGGCTGATGAGGTGCAGGCAACAGTGGACGAGATTACGCGCGCCGGCAATGAGGCCCTGGCTATCGTGGCCGATGTCTCCCAGGAGAATCAGATTCAGCAGGGCATCCAGCAGGTCATCGATAAGTGGGGCCGCCTGGATATCGTGCTGGCTAACGCCGGCATCAATGGCGTCTGGGCACCCATCGAGGAGCTCTCTCTACAGGATTGGTCCCACACGATTACCACCAATCTGACCGGTACCTTCCTGACCATTAAATACGCCACTCCCCACCTGAAAAAGCAGGGAGGCGCGATTACGGTGATCGCCTCGGTGAATGGTACCCGCGTGTTCAGCAATACCGGCGCGACGGCCTACTCGGCCAGTAAAGCCGGTCAGGTCGCGATCACAAAGATGCTGGCTGTAGAACTGGCTCCCCAAAATGTGCGGGTCAACGTGATCTGCCCCGGCGCGACCGATACCGAGATCAGCGATAACACCCAGCAGCAAAACGTGGATAAAATTAAGTTCCCGGTCGAATACCCGAAGGGCCGCATCCCCCCTGGGTGAAGGAAAGTCCGCCACCGCCGAGCAGATCGCGCAGGCGGTTCAATTCCTGTCGTCGGATGCCGCCTCCCACATCACCGGCACCGAGGTCTGGATTGATGGCGCCTCGTCCCTCATCACCGGCTAACCTCCATATATATGTATCATCACCTCATTGCCTGCAATGAGGTGATTTTTGTTGCCCTGCACTCATTACGCTTGTCAACTATCTCTCTTCCGTGTAAGATGTACCTCTGTATGCAAAAGCGCAAGTAGTCATTGCTACATGTAAAAAACATGCATCTTTTACAGGAGCTTAACGTATGCCAACAGACCAGGGAAGGTCGCTTTCGATACTCAAAATCTGCGTTGAAGAACTATTGACGGAGGTCTGGGGTCACAAGGTGCAACTCGCTCCCAATGCCACCGATCTTAAGGCCAGTGGTCGCACCCAGGTTTATCGCTTCTCGCTCATTGAAAAGCCGGTTGATGCCCCTCAATACGTTATTGTCAAAGCCATGCCAGTGATGGAAGACATATCCACAGCCTCCAACACAGCTCCAGACAATTCTCTTCAGCTCTTCTTTAACGAGTGGGCTGGCTTACACTTTCTAAGTGAGATCGCTCCTCACCCAACTATAGCGCCCCGCTTCTATGCTGGCAGCAAAGCGCATAAATTGCTCGTCATGGAGGATCTGGGAACGGGAAACGGACTACATCATCTTCTGCTCGCAAATAACCCTGAGGTAGCGGAAGAGGCCGCCGTACAGTATGCGGCTACCGTGGGAAAGATGCATGCCGCCACAATTGGTAAACAAGAGACCTTCTCCCATATTCGTCAGGAGCTTGGGCCTGCCGAGACCCCCGACTATAGCTGGATTTCGTCCACAATGTGGAAGACCATTCATACACTTGATATCACGCCAGTCGCCGGCATCGAGAATGAATTGCAACAACTTACTTCCATCATGGAAAATCCAGGTCCATTCTTAGCGTATACACATGGTGATCCTTGCCCCGATAACATCCTTCTTGGCACATCTGGCAAGTTGTTGGACTTCGAATTCGGAGCGTACCGTCACGCACTCATTGAAGGCGTCTATGCGCGCATGCCATTCCCTACCTGCTGGTGCGTCGGTCGGCTACCTGCGCACGTCATTCATCGTATGGAGACAAGCTATCGCGCAGAACTGGCAAAGGGTTGTCCTGCCGCACTTGACGACAGGTTATTTGCGCAGGCCGTTGCCTCAGCCTGCGCCTACTGGACCATCGATGATTGCCGCTTTCTACATCGTCATCTAGAACAAGATTGGCAGTGGTCACCTGGCCTTGCCACGGCTCGGCAGCGTTTCCTGCTGCGCTTCGATATGGCAAGAGAAGCCATTGAAGCCAGCGAGTATTTACAAGCTATTGGCAAGACGTTTGAGCAGATCGCTAGCCGGCTACGTCAGCTCTTGCCTTCCGAAGCGGATCAGATGCCCTATTATCCAGCCTTCCGCCCGTAGGTGTCGGGCTTGCCCCGACTTTGCCGCGCAGCGCCCCCACGCCACCGGGCGCCCACGTCCCCCAAAACCCAACACCTCGCCCCCTTCACCACTTTAAAATGCAAATTCAAGTATAATTGAGGGAAAGGAGACAGAACAAACATGACAACCTATACCGTCGAACCCGACTCAAAAACGCTTCACGGCACCTTCTCACGGGAATATCCCCCGGTGCTCACCATCAATTCAGGAGACACCGTGCAATTTCGTACCCTGGATGCGGGCTGGAATCTTTCGTTAGGTGAAGATGGCGAGCCAGACCACAAATTTCAACCGCGCGATGAAACACGTGACCGTGGTCACGCCCTCTGCGGACCCGTCGCTATTCGTGGCGCGCAGCCCGGGATGGTGCTTGAAATCCATATCAACAAGATACAGCCAGGACCGTGGGGCTGGACCGTTGCCGGTGGCTGGGAGAGCGCCGTCAATAAGAAACTTGGTCTGCTCGAAGAGAAGTTGCGGCTGCGCTGGTCGCTGAACGCCGACGCAATGACCGCGCGTGATCAATATGGCCACACCATCGCCTTACGACCTTTCATGGGCGTGATGGGGATGCCGCCCGATGAGCCGGGCATCCATCCTACATCTCCACCACGCTATTGCGGCGGCAATATCGATTGCAAAGAACTGGTCGCCGGCACGACTCTCTATCTCCCTATTTCCGTGCCCGACGCGCTCTTTTCGGTTGGGGATGGCCATGGCGTCCAGGGCGACGGTGAGGTAAGCGGGGTCGCTATCGAATGCCCCATGGAACGCGTCGATCTCACCTTCCACTTGCGTGATGATCTCTCTCTGAAGACACCTCAAGCCAGGATCGACAACGCCTGGATCACGCTGGGATTTCACGAGAACCTCCACGAGGCCTCGCTGATCGCGTTAGATGCCATGGTCGACCTCATGGTCGAACGCTATCATCTGCCGCGCACCCAGGCTCTCGCGCTTGCCAGCCTCGTCGTTGATCTGCGCGTCACCCAGATCGCCAATGGCATCCTTGGCGTCCATGCCCTCTTGCCCGATGAGCGCCTCGCGGCTCTATCTTCATAGATTTTTCTCCGATCTGGGCAGCCGGCTGTACTCAACCGCGCTCACAGGCCACACCTCTTCAGGAGGTGTGGCCTGCGCCACCAGGCTATGCCTTTGGGCACTTGCTACATTAGCGTTCTCCCATGCTCAGTACGACACCCCGGATAAAGTACTTCTGCGAGAAGAAGAAGGTGACGATGATCGGTAGAATGGTCAGAATAGAGACCGCCATCAACTGATTATACGCTGTGACGGACTGGCCGTAGAACAGGTTGAGGCCAATCGCCAGGGTAAACTGATTGGTGGAGCGCAGGTAGATCAATGCCGATAGCAGGTTGTTCCAGTTGCCGACAAAGGCGAAGATGGCGACAGTCGCCAGCGCTGGCTTGGAGAGCGGCAGGATGATGCTGATGAGGATGCGCAGATTCGAGGCTCCCTCGATGCGTGCGGCATCGTCCAGCTCATTGGGAATGCTCATAAAGAATTGTCTCAACAAGAAGATCGAGAAGGGATAGCCAAACCAGGCCGGCAGGATCAGCGGCCAGAGCGTGTTGACCAGGCCCACTTTACTGAAGAGGATAAACGTGGGCACCAGCGTTACCTCGGCCGGGATCATCATGGTTGCCAGCATGAGGACAAACATCACATTGCTGCCGCGCGCGCGCAGGCGCGCGAAGCCGTACGCCGGGAGCGCGCACGAGATTAAGTTGCCGAATACGTTCGCGACCGTGACGATGATTGTATTGATCAAGAAGTGGGTGAAGGGTAAGGTTGTCCAGCCATCCACGTAATTCTGCCATTGAAAGGTGCTGGGGAAAAACTGTGGCGGAAAGGTAAAGACCTGCTGCGATGGCTTGAGTGATGTCGTGACCATCCACATAAATGGCAAGATGAAAACGATCGCTCCCAACACAAGCAAGACATAGATCAGGATTCGTCCAGACTTTATAGTAGTCCGCCTGCTCTGGTGCGCCGGTTTCAACGTCTCTACTACGGGCGAATCGGTGGTTGCGCTTACTTTCATAACCTATCTCCTTTGTATTGCGCCTTCATAGTGGACCCAACGCCGGGCCAGACCAAGCTGGATCATCGTGATTAACATGATCAGGATGAAGAGTACCCATGCCAGCGCGGATGCATACCCCATGTCGAAGTACTGGAAGGCCTCGCGATAGATATAGAGCCCATAGACCAGGGAGCCGTTGGCGGGACCGCCATTGGTCATGACCAGGATCAGTACAAAGGCTTGCAGCGAGGCGATGAAACCCGTAATCAGGTTGAAGAAGATGACAGGTGAGATCATCGGGACGGTGACGTTCCAGAATTTCGACCAGTTGCCCGCCCCATCGATCGACGCCGCCTCGTACAGGTGCGCGGGTATGCCCTGCAGACCTGCCAGGTAGATGATCATCGTGCTGCCTGCGCTCCAGGCGCTCATGATGATGAGCGCGGGAATCACCCATTGCTCCGATGCCAGCCAGCCGGGTCCCTGGATGCCAATCAGCCCGAGCAGGAAGTTGACCATGCCAAAGTCGGGATGGAAGATGTTGATCCAGAGCAGCGCGGTCGCGATGCCCGAGACGACTGAGGGCAGGTAGAAGATGGTGCGAAAGAAGGCGATGCCGTGTACCTTCTGATTGAGCAGGAGCGCCAGCAGAAACGAGACTACTACGCTCAACAGCACGCTGCCGATGCCATAATACAGGGTGTTCTTGAGGGCGATATAGAAAAGGGGATCCTGAAAGAGGCGCTGGTAGTTTTGCAGCCCGATCCATTGCGGATTGGAGAGCAGAGACCAGTTGGAGAAGCTGAGGAAGGCCGAAGCGATGATCGGTCCCCCACCAAAGAAGATAAATCCTATTATCCAGGGTAAGATGAACAGGTAAAACTCGCGCTCCTCGCGCCGCGCCCGCCTGGAAGTAGCCCTTTTCACGGCTTTCCGCTGCGGACTCACTTTTTCGCTCGTCAGTTGCATGCTGAAAGACTCCTTTCACAGCACAGTACATATCCTGTCATTCAGACGCAGCAGATATGCCGCGTCTGAATGACAGGATGTACCGCATGTAGCTAATCAGCTGCCGGAGTTGGCATTCTGCGCCAGTATCGGTCCTACCTGCTGAGCAACCTGCTTCAGGGCGTCCGCGACAGCCAGCTGACCCGACTCGACACGGTCCCAGATCGGCGTTACTGTATTGGATACCTTCGGCGTCGTGGGCTGGTGGAGTACCGCGTTCGAGCCATACTTCTCCAGCGACTCCAGTACCAGCTTCGCGCTGGGCGGCGCGTATTTTGATTTAAAGTATGAATCCCAGGCCGATGAACGCGCTGGACTGCCACGCCCGGTCATCCCCCACATAAACTGCTGACCCGCCGAGGAGAGGTATTCATTCAGGTAGATCCAGGCGGCGTCTTTGTTCTGCCCATTTTTGGGGATCATATATGCGCTCCCCTCAGCAAATGTGGAGCGCCCTTTGGGACCCTGGGGCCAGAGGGCGAAGTCCCACTTGAAGCGGGCGTTCTGGCTAAGCGCGGGCGTCGACCAGGAGCCTGCCAGCATCATGGCCGACCTTCCCAACGTAAAGGGATCGAGCTGCTGGATCTGGAAGCCCTGCGCCTCGGCGGGCGAGGGGACGGCGTTGTGCTTGAGCCGTATCTCCAGCCACCACTGCATGGCCTGGACGGCCGCCGGCTGGTCGATAAAGATCTGCGTCTCCTGAGGCTCATTGGCGTACTGGCCTCCAAAGGGGAAGAGATAGTTGGGCCCGATGCCACCATCGGATGGGTTGGGCGTTCCACTGATGCCAAAGATTCTATTTCTTCCCTGGCCGCTGGCCAGCTTGATGGCGTTCTGCTTGAGGTCATCAAGCGTCCAACTGTTGGTGGGATACTTCACGCCAGCTTTATCAAACAGATCCTTGTTGTAGTAGAGCAGACCAGGACCGCAGTCGTACGCCACGCCATACGTTTTTCCGCCGCGCTGATAGAAACCCATCGATGGCTTGGTGAAATCGCTGAGGTTGAAGTCGGTCTGCTTGCTGATATAGTCATCGAGCGGCGCGATTGCTCCCTGCGAAATAAATTGCTGCGCCCAGGCAAACTGACAATACATCACATCGGGCAAGGTTCCGCCAGCCGCCTGCGCGATGTATTTCTGCAAATAATTGCTAAACGGCGTATTTTCAGCGCTAATGCTGATGTTAGGGTGGCGTTTCATGAATAGCGTGTCGAACTGCACCTGGCGCGTCCAGAACGTGGCGTCCCAGGAATGAGAGATGCTAAGCTGAACCTTTGAGGTTGGTTCAGGGGGGATCGTCTTGGGCCATTGCAGGCCGTTGGCATCGCTAATTGAGTAGATTGATTTCGTGGATGGAGTCGGCGTGCCTGCGGCTGCCTGGCCTTGCGAGGTCTGCGGCTTTACACTTCCACCACAGGCGGCAAGCAGTCCACCTACACCAACGACTCCTGCTAACTTGAGAATTTCTCGCCTACTGTAACCGCGCTTTAAAAGTTCACGTTCGATTTCAGGTGTTATGCCGTCCCGATTAGAATATTCCATTATCTAATCCTCCCTTGGATTGGACCTGGCTCTGACCCCTCACGATGCATGCTAATCCATTCATAGCACATTCGTGACAGGATCGTCACTTGTTCGATAAGATACGTACCAACGCTGTACAACTATCTTCCTAAGTGAGAAAGCGCTTTCTCTACACCGCTTAAAAATCAAGGCCATAACTTGCTAAAATGAGTATGACACATTTTAGCAGAGATTACTACCTTTTATCCTTCCTTTTAATTTCCTCCCCTTAAATCAAAGAATATCAATTATTGGTTAGAGGTTATATAAAACAGTATTTGCTTCTTGTCAAGAGGTAATAAAGCTGATTGTGTAGAATAACGTATACATATCGGTACAAATATGGGCTCTCCTACCTGAAAGGAGAGAAAGAAAAGTATATTACTTATTACAACCTGCTCAGGAAAAATAAGCTCTATACATTCTTGCGTGACCGTTATCCAGCCAGTGAACACAACAGCCTTATAAACTACTCTACCAGGGGCGGAGCGAACGGGCATCAGCCGCCCGCCTCGCCCTGTTCCAATACAACTACGGCGCTAATATCAATCCTGGGGACGCTAATACGCACTCCTCCCGCTATCCTCTCAACGGGGATCGTTATCTGCTCGGGCGCTGTGTAGGCTCGGGCGATGGGTACATCGAGCGCCAGGTCGATGCGCACATCATGCAACGGGATTGGATCTTCGTAATACTCGACATGCTCGGGTGTGCGCGGATTGGACGAGAAGTTGATGATGTGGATGAGCCAGCGCTCCGGGTGGTCAGCGTGAGCCTGCTGGTGGGTCACGCTTATCTCAGTACTGAGCGGCGCATTTGTCTCTACTAGTTGTGCCGGCAGCACCTCGCGCAGCAGACGATGAAAGATCTCACGATAAACCCAATAGCCGTGGGTATAGTAACTCGTTCCGAGGGGAAAGGCGGTCGCGGCAAAGTTTCCCTGCTGCACGACGGCCGCGTAATCCGTGACGTGATCAAACGGCGTCTGGGCATGGCTGGTATAGTGGTTTCCGGCCCGCTGGAACAGCGGCTCGCCCAGCCGTGCCCAGACAGACTCTTCACGTCCGGATCCTCCCCGCCAGCGCGCTGAACCCTCGTAGAGGGCATATTCGTAATTCGGGATCGCATCGAGCAGAGGCTCTGCGCACGCAAGATAGCTGGGGACAAATGGTCCTTCGCCCTCATAGGTGAGCGGTAATTCATCAAACCAGCTGGCCGTCGTTCCGCTCAAACGCAACGCTTCATGACTGGCAAATAGCGCTCCACCGCCCGCGAGATAGCTGCGCAGACGTTCAGCCAGCGCATCATCCACGCTGAGCGTATCGGGCAGCACGAGCAGCCGGTAGCGCTCTAGCTCGGCGTCAGGCTCAATGATATCGAATTGGATATTCAGCTCCACCAGCAACTTGACCATACCCAGCACGCTCTCACCCAATCGGCTGACCCCCTCGGCTGCCGAGCCGCCGGGGCGACCGATATCATCAAGCAGTGGTCCGCGCACGACGATGGCGGCTTCAACAACCGGCGCGGCCCCGACCAGGTAGGGCTCCAGACGCTCGATCTCGGCATAGGCCTGACCAATAGTTGCGTAGACTGCCGGGTCGAGGCGTCCCGAAGGAGGCATCTGGTCACCAATCGTGATCTGGGCCCCCTGGGCAATGATGCGCGCCAGCTCCGTCCGCAATTGGGTAGGATGCTTGAGACCACCAAAGTCGGCCCACGAGCGGTGGAAGCGTCCCGTCATCCCATAGACGCTGATCCCAAAGGGACGCGAGTAACGCACGTTAGCCGGGAAATAGAGATAACCCCACATCGCGGTCGGCAGCGCCTCGATGTCGATATTATCCATGTAGATGGCACGCTCCCCCAGCCCGAGCCGCGTCTGGTTATTCTGGTCAACCTGGCAGCCTGGCCTCAGTTCGTGCGCCTGGTTGTATGCCTGGCGCATAAATCCGACCAGCAGTTCCTGCTTGTGCTTGCGCTGCACCTCGATATCGAAAGGATCCAGACCGGCGTCGCGCAGCGTGGTGAGGCAGGTGGAGCAGAAACATTCACCATCAATAGGCAAGGGCATATCGTACCAGATGCCGTCGAGATCATATCGCGTCAGGATCTCATGCGCGTGGGCCAGCACGGTATCGACAAAATCGCTATGCGACAGGCAGAGCGCGGTCCATGACGGCGGCTGACCAAACGCCGGTAAATAGGTGCTGCGATCGCGTTTGAAGACCAGCCATTCGGGATGGCGCTCGGCCAGGTAGTTGTCCCAGGTCACACAGTAGTACGCGTAGACCTTGATATTGCGCTGGCGGCAGGCGGCGACCTGCTCGCCAAGCAGATCGCGCTTCAAGCCGGGATGCACGGGACCATACGAGCTGGGATAATAGAAATAGCCGTGCATGTCTTTGGCGAAGACAACGATAGAGTTGACGTGTCCCTCGACCAGGCGATCACCGAATTCGTCGGCATCAAAGGCCTCGCCAACGCTCGGCATATAGGCGCTGTTGTGATAGTCGAGGTGGACCTTGCGCCAGGGATGCGAGCGCGTATAGAAGCGCTCATCGATCCACATTGGTCGCTGCTCACCGCCGTCATTTATCCTGGTGTTCATCTCGCCTCCATCAGTTGCCGCGCCTGGGTGCTGGCCCAGGTCAAAGCCTCTTCGACGCTCTTGCGCTGGTGCAGAGCATCGTCTATCCCGACGTTCAAAATCTCGGTGATCGCCGGCCACTGCGGAATGGGTGGTGGGCTGTCCACGCTCTTATGCACGGCTTCGATGGTGGCGTAGACGGGAAACTGGCGCAGAATGTCGGGATCGCGCCACGTCGAGTAGCGCGTGGCGATGCAGCCATTGAGGGCCGTAATCTTATCAAGGGCGGGCGATGCTGTGGAGCGCAGAAACTCATAGGCCAGCTCTTTCTGCGCGCTGCCCGCCGCGACGGCCAGCACCCAGTAGACATTGATCGATGTATGCACCCCTTGAGCGCTATCGCCGCGTGGGATCAATCCCAGACCATTCTTGCCCACCACACTCGACTGCCCCGGCACCTCGGCCATCGTGGCGAAGCCGCACCAGTTGACCATCATAGCGGCGCGCCCACTGGCATAATAAGCCCCGGAAGCTACCGAATCGAGCTCCTTCGCCTCCGGAGGCACGACCTTGTAGCGGTTAAACAGGTCGACGTGAAATTGCAGCGCCTCGATGGCGATCGGTTCGTGGAAGATCGGTAGCCCCTGATCATCAAGCAGACGACCGCCACGGCTCCAGGTGTGGATCATAAAGTCGTATACGTTGTTGTGCGCGTCGTTCAGACCAGCTGCCACGGCGCCATACAGATCCTGCTCGGGCCTGGTGAAGAATTGCGCGATCTTCAAATAATCGGACCACGTCTCAGGGGGACGCAGATCCTGTCCGTAACGTGCCTGAAAGTCGGCCTGCTCACGCGGATCCTCAAACAGGTCGCGCCGGTAGATAAACATCATGGGACCATCGTGATACGGCAGGGCATAGGTCTGGCCACCAGCATCGCGCTGCAGCCCGCGCAGACTGGGCGACCAGCCATCCGGCCATCCTTCGGGTGGATCCTGCGCCAGCAAAGGATCGAGCGCCACGAGCAGGTCGCGCTGCATCGCCTCGGGCAGCCAGTCCGTCAGGGTTAGCGTCACATCAATCGCCCCACTCGCCAGTTCGGCCCTGGCGATCGTACTTTCGTAGAGCGCCTGGGGATCGCGAAAGGTCAGCTCCACCTTGACGCCAGGATGAGCCTGTTCAAAGGCCGCCGCCTGCTCAGCCAACGCCTGCTCGAATCCGACAAAGCTGCGCCCCACCAGGCGTAGCAACGTTTTGTCTCCAGTGACCATACGCGGTGCCTCCATTTCCGTCTCTGACACAAAATCAATTGACGTAATCAGACTTTTCTCTCTACACCATTCCGGATAGACAGGTCATGCGTTTGGATGGCTGTGGTCGCTTAAAAAAGCTAATCGCATTACAGTGATTGTGGATCGACGGCGCTGTGGCTAACCATAGAGTGATAGGCGGCCATGACGATGCGCAGCGTGCCCAGGTTGTCGCGCAGCGATGTCTCGGGAGCGCCAGGAGCGCCCTCCAGGCCACGCATGACACTGGCCATCGTGCCGATAAAGGCATCAGGAAACCAGCTGCCAGCAAGATCAGGGCTGATCCAGGTACCAGATTGCAGGTTGTGGCTCATGTAACGGAAGCTATCGGGAACGCCGGTGGGATAGTTCTTGAGCAGACCCAGCTCTGCTACCGCGCTCCCCTCGGTCCCCTCAACTCGAAAGGTCGCGAACTGGTCAACCAGTCCGCCGCTATTGTGATGGGTATCTACGACCGTGGCGCGCAATTGTCCATCGAAGATGAGTTGGATCGTCGTGCGCGTCTCGCCTCCAGTTGAGAAACCGGGCACCGTGCTGCCATCGGCGAAGACCAGGCGCGGCTCACGCCCCAGCAGGGCGCGAATAGTATCGAGATAATGGATCGAGTGATACATGACCTCGACATGCTCGCCCGCCACGATCCAGGGCCATGTATCCCAGGGGGTCAGTACATTGATCAGAAACGAGACCTGGTAGATCTCTCCCAACAGGCCGCGCCCGATCAGGTCGCGCATTGCCAGCGCCGCCGGCATCCAGCGCGCCTGCTGGTTCACCGCCGCCACGATCCCCGCCTCTTCCACGGCTGCGACGATAGCTTCGGCCGTCGCGAGATCTTCCGCCATCGGCTTCTGCAACAAAAGAGCCTTGCCCGCCTGCGCGACGCGGGTGGCGATAGCATAATTCTCGCGGGCCGGGACCGCGACGTCAACGATAGCCGCTGGACTGGCAAGCACATCATCCAGACTGGCATAGACCGTATCAATGCCGTAGCGCGCAGCGGTCGCCCCCGCCTTGTCGGCATCCCGGTCATAAATACCGATGACGTTGAAGCCGGCCTTCCGATACGCCGGCAGATGCGCGTCATTGACGATGCTACCAGCGCCAACAATCGCGATAGGATAATCGCGGCGCCTCGGCAGCGGAATCTCCGACGAAACCTGCCAATCACCACGCGGAAGCCCCTGTATTGCATCATTGCTCATAGCGGCATATCCCCTTTTCCCAGGCGCCCATGTTCCACCCGTAGGTGCGCCCCTTGCGGGCGCTTGCCGCAACGCGGCCCGTACCCGGGCGCCCACGTTCCATCCATGGATGCCGGGCTCGCTCCGGCATCCATATGTTCGTATATGAATATTGTAATCACAGGTGAAAGTTTGTCAAGGGTGACAAAAAGCCTCATTCCTCGTGCCGTCTCCCATCACCACCCATACCGGACATTGCCCCCACCGCCAGTCCCAACTGCTGCACCAATCGATAACCTTTTAAGCTTCGCATCTTAAACCAGCTTGACAAACTTTCACCTGTGATTACAATATTCATATACGAAAATCTATCTGTACACAAAATCTATTTGCAGAGGAAACGTATGTCCGCTGTCATCACTCTCAACAGCATCACCTGGAATCACACGCGCGGCTATCTACCGCTGGTGGCCAGCGCGCAGCGCTTTAGCGAGTTGAACCCTGGCATCGAGGTCCACTGGCATAAGCGCTCGCTACAGGAGTTTGCCGATTTCCCCGTTGACCAGCTGGCGGAAAAGTTCGACCTGCTGATCATTGATCATCCCTTTGTCGGTTACGCGGCCAGCCATCCCGTCCTGCTGCCGCTCGACGAGCATCTTCCAGCGGAGTTTCTGGCCGACCAGGCCAGCAATAGTGTCGGTCGTTCGCATGAGAGCTATGCATTTGGGGATCACCAGTGGGCGCTGGCCGTTGACGCAGCCACACCAGTCAGTTCCTGGCGCGCCGATCTGCTGGCACGCTGGGGGATCGAGGTTCCGCGCACCTGGGATGATGTGCTGGCGCTGGCACGTCGCGGCCTGGTAGCGCTGCCCGCCATTCCCATTGATAGCTTGATGCATTTCTACATGCTCTGCTGTGGACTCGGTGAGGAACCGTTTGCCAATGGACGCAACGTGGTCAGCGTGGAGGTGGGTGTGGCCGCGCTCAACTACCTGCGCGAGCTGGTCAGCCTGTGCGATCCGGCGTGTCTACAGCGCAATCCCATCGCCACCTATGAGGCCATGATCGCCAGCGATCAGATCGCCTACTGTCTCGCAGCCTATGGCTACGTCAACTATTCGCGACCCGAGTATGCTCAGTCGCCGCTGCGCTTCGGCGAACTGGTCAGCCTCAATTCCACTCAACTGCGCTCGACGCTGGGTGGAACTGGACTGGCCCTCTCGGCACGCAGCGACCAGCGCGAGGCCGCGCTCGCCTACGCGCGCTTTGTCGCCGACCCGTTCAATCAGCGTGGGTTGTATTTCGTCAGCGGCGGCCAGCCAGGTCATCGTCAGGCGTGGCTGGATCATACCGTCAACCAGGCCTGCGACCACTTCTTCGCCCGTACCCTTCCCACGTTGGATCAGGCCTATCTGCGTCCCCGCCACTCCGGCGCGATCCCCTTCCAGGATCACGCGGGACCACTGGTACATCGCTATCTGAGTGAGGGAGGAGATCCACGCACGGTACTGCGCGAGATCGACAACCTCTACGCCCATTCGCTCGCATAGCCCTATCTTCTTGCGTTTCAGTAATGCTTAAAAATTTGACAAGTGTAAAAATTTGAAAGCGGGAAAGCAGGCAAGCATGAGCCAGAATTACGACAGTACAAAGCCGCTGAGTGGCCTCCTCGTGCTCGATTTTAGTCAATTCCTGGCCGGGCCATTTTGTTCGCTGCGCCTGGCCGATATGGGCGCGCGCGTCATCAAGATCGAGCGCCCACAGGGTGGCGACCTCTGCCGCCAGCTCTACATCTCTAACCTTGAGCTGGACGGTGACAGTACGTTGTTCCATTCGATCAACCGTAACAAGCAGGGCTTCGCCGTCGATCTCAAGAACCCGGCTGATATGCGGCAGGTGAAGAAGTTGATCTCGCACGCCGATGTTTTGATCCAGAACTTCCGACCGGGCGTCATCGAGCGGTTGGGACTCGGCTATGATCAGCTGCGTGAGGAGTATCCGCGCCTCGTCTACGCCTCGGTGAGTGGCTATGGGAAAGAGGGACCCTGGCGCGACCTGCCGGGACAGGATCTGCTGGCTCAAGCCCTATCGGGAGTGACCTGGCTGAGCGGCGACGCCACGCAGGGTCCGGTCCCCTTCGGGCTCTCCATCGCGGATATGCTGACAGGCACCTACCTGGCTCAGGGCATCCTGGCCTGCCTGGTTCGTCGTGGCATCAGTGGTCAGGGCGGCCTCGTCGAAGTTAGCCTGCTCGAATCCATCCTCGATTGCCAGTTCGAGCTGCTCACGACGCACCTCAATGATGGCGGGAAGCTGCCGCAGCGTAGCGAGGTCAACAATGCCAACGCCTATCTGAGCGCCCCCTATGGCATCTACGCGACCAGCGATGGCTATCTGGCGCTGGCTATGAATGACATTCCCCGCCTCGGCCAGCTCCTGAACTGCCCGGAGTTGCTGCCCTACACCGATCCCAAAACCTGGTTTAGTGAGCGCGACACCATCAAAGCTCGGCTGGCCCAACATCTCCAGGGTGAGACGACCGCCTACTGGTTGCGCATCCTTGAACCGGCCGGCATGTGGTGCGCCGAAGTCCTCAACTGGCATCAACTGCTGGCACATGACGGCTTCAAGGCCCTCGATATGGTCCAACGCGTGAGCCGCGCCAACGGTGCCGCGCTTACCACCACGCGCTGCCCCATCCGCATCGATGGCACCCTGCTGACCTCGCCGGTCGGGGCACCAACCATCGGCGAGCACAACGCGCTCATCGCGCAAGAATTTGATCTGCTTGATCTATAGCAAAGAGGAAGAGAGCCATGTTCCAGGACCGCTATTTCGAAGATTACCAGATCGGTGAGCAGCGCCAGACTATGGGGCGCACCATCACCGAAACCGACATCGTGCTGCACGCCGGCCAGACCGGCGACTTCTATCCGCATCACATGGATAGCGAGTGGTGCAAGACGCAGGATTTCGGCCAGCGCATCGCCCACGGTACCCTGATCTTCAGCGTCGCCATCGGTATGACTGCCGGCGCCATCAATCAGCTTGCCTTCTCCTATGGCTATGACCGGTTGCGCTTCATCAAACCCGTCTTCATCAACGATACCATCCACGTGCGCGTCACCGTCAGTGACAAGCGGGAGCACGCCAAACGCACCGATCACGGCGTTGTCGTAGAGAAATGCGAGGTCTTCAATCAGCACGATGAGCTTGTACTGGTCTGCGAACACCTCCTCCTCGCCAAACGCCAGACGCCAGCAACGTCTGTCTGATTGCGATATATCTGTCCCAGAGAGGAAAAAGACTGGAGGAAAAATCACACCACGATGCCTGCGGCGCTGGCGATAGCGTCGGCACAGTGGCGCAATGGGGGCAGCATCGTATCAAGGAATGAAGCATGCCTGCGCGAGAGCGAGCAGATCGCCAGCGCGGCCTGTAAATTCGAGGTCTGCGAGCCAACCAACACCACCAGGTCCTGCACGCCATCGTTCGATTCGCCCACCACATATTCGTAACCATGGGCACGGATCTCCTCCAGGCGCGCAGCCAGCTCCTCGCGCTCCTGCGCGGACAAGCTCGCGTACTCCTCATCCAGCTGGTAGGCCTCCTCGGCAGCAATCGGATCCATATGCGCCAGTAGCAGGCGACCAGAAGCGGTATGCAGGAGCGGAAAGGTCCCGCCCACCTCAACGGAGAGCCGCAGGCGAGCATGATTCTCTTCCTGCGCCAGCACAACCAGCCTGCCTTGATGCACCACGCTCAGATGGCAGGACTCGTTGATCTCATCGACCAGCTCGCACATCGGACGCGCCGCCGCCCGCAGCAACCCCTGGTAAGGAGAGTGTGTATGGCCCAGCTCAAACAAACGCAGTGTCAGACTGTAGGCGCCCGACAACGGATCGCGCTGGATATAGCGCCGCCGTTCCAAACAGGTAAGCATACGAAAGAGCTCGCTCGCCCCACGGCCCAGCAGACGTGCCAGTTGCGCCTGCGTCAACGGCACCGTATGCGCCGCCAGGCACTCCAAAATATCCAGCCCCTTCTCCAGAGCCGGAACATGATACGCCGGCTGCGCCGAGCCCGCGTCAATATCATCTAACTTCTTATCCATGCCTTCTCGCGTTCGCCGCTCTCAAACATAACAGCATTGCTAAATTTCACTCACAACTACAATATTCATATATGAAATATTGTAATGATCCAAACAACAATCTGTCAATGCAGATGCAAGGCGCATTTTATCTTTGCTTGCTACAGGTTAGCGGCTACGTTGCGCATCGCGTGGGCTACTCCATGGTCTCTTTGCCCTGCCCCCCACTAGAGCCAGAAGGCAATGCAATCCAAAATGTAGTTCCCTGGTGCTCTGAGGATTCCACCCAGATCCGTCCCTTCTGTTGCTCAACCAGATATTTGCTAATGGTCAGACCAAGTCCCCACCCTGTAATGGCGGAATTCCAAATATTCGGATCCCGATAAAACGGTTCAAAAAGATGCTCCTGGTGTTCTGGTGCAATAAACGAGCCATCGTTATGGACCCCCAAAAGTGCTTCCCTTTCATTGGAATACACCTCCACTCGCACGGTGGTATGAGGCGGTGAGTATTGGAGCGCGTTACGGATCAGATTGTAGAGGACCTGGGAGAGTCGATCTTCATCAGCTTGAATGACTGTCTGGTCCGAGCATTTTTTCAGCTCAATCTCTTGATCGGTCATGGGTTCAAAATAGCTGATGACATCACGGCAAAGATGCATCAAATCACATTCTTTTCTTCGTAAGGGGACATTTCCCGTATGTAAATAGTTTATACTGAGCAAGTCGTCCACTAAGGTATGCAACCGCTGGGTCTGCGTTTCTATCTTTTCTAAATTTGTGGGCAGAAAGGAGTAATTTGTGGGCAGTGGAGGTTCACGAAGAAGTCGGCGTAAGGTCAGTTGTGCGAGTCCTCGGACACCCGTCAGCGGCGTCCTCAATTCATGCGATGCCTGCGTCACAAAGCGATCACGAGCGTCACTCGCACGCTCCAATTGCCAATTAATCTCTTGTAATTCCTCAACATGTCGCGATATTGCCTGATTAGCAAGGAAGAGCTGATCGCGATAGCGTTTCTGGCGAATGACCACCCACAGCGCCACGAGTTGGATGATGAGAAACTGTCCATATGAGAGGATATTGGGCCAAAGAAAAAAGGTGATATTCCCTAAGGGGGGAACAACCCAGTAATCCAACGCAAGAACCTCGATCCCTAACGCAAGAAGCGCTGGACCAATTCCCCAGATCCCTCCAGCTAGTAACGTGACAATCACAAACGGCGGCGTAAGAAAAACATGAGAAAGACCTAACCTGCTCTCAAACCATCCGATCAGAAAAGCACCAGCAGCCAGCAAGAGTGTGATGGGATAGCCCATGAGAGGAGAATACCACCACTGATGAGGGATATGGGTCTGTTGAAACATGTGTTGTTCATGATCTCTCTTCATGACGAGAGCCTTGACCATTTCTGAACAAGAGATGGGAGCCAATCACTTTTTCCGCGCGAAATTTTCCTGCTGAGCGATTCCGGTGGTGGGAGATGCTCTTGTTCTGCGATTTCAGAACAGAAGCATCGCCTTTTTAGGCAGAACCGAAGCCTTGTCGACAGCGAAATCGGAGAGCAAATTATCCTCTCTTTCTATCACGATTCCTTCCTAAATTTGGTGGCGGCAGTTCTTTACGTTGACTGGTCGCTTGCGGCTCCCCGTTCCCCCACGACCATGCTCCCTCAAACCGAAACGCCTCGCCCCATGCTGTGCCCAAAAGGAACCTTCCCCTCGGGCACCACGCGTTGGAGCCTGCTTATACCAGATGACCCTTAATATGCTCGTCATGATCCTGCCAGAATGGCACGATCTTAATGGACACATCGATCTCGTCAGAACCAAAATCAAAAGTGACAACATGACAGAATGGCGTTTCAACATACTGCCACGTCATCACAAACGTATGCTCATTCGCCCAGCCACCATGGGCCGCAACAGCCATTTCTGTCGAGGAATCCCGGCGATACCACAGCGTCGACGTCCCGCTAATCCAATCGGTGCGTCCACAGCGAATGGTGTGCCGCACACCCTTGTTGTCAAGGGCCGTAAAGACACTTTCCTCTTGACCAAACTCCAACGACACTTCCTCAATACGCAACTCATTCGCTTCCAGACGAATGGTCCGCTTCTCTATCCTCGCAGCCGTTTCTGGCGCCGCAGGCAACACTTCCGGCAGCGGTAATGCCAGATCAGCCAGGCGCTTCGTCAGCTTATTCGCCGCCTCCGCGTTGTCCGGAAGTGGCTCCGCATGCATGCCCGGCAGAATATGCTTCCAGACCTCATCTAAGATCGCGTGCATATCGCTTGTTCCGCTGGTCAGGGCCAGCACGGCATTTTGATCCGGCATGATCACGCTAAACTGCCCAAAAGCCCCATCGGCGCGGTACGCGTTATGTCGGCAACGCCACATCTGGTATCCATACCCCTGCTGCCAGTCATCGTTTGGATCATCCCCGTTCGGCGTATGAATCGAGCTCGCCTCTTCAACCCACTCCTCAGGCACCACTCGCTTTCCATTCCATACACCACGCTGCAGAAAGAGCTGACCAAGCTTTGCCAGATCAAGTGTTTTTATACTCAGGCCAGTGCCGCCTAAATTGATGCCATCCCGATTAGACTCCCATGCCGCATTCTCGATACCCAGCGGCTGAAAAAGCCGTGGGCCCAGGTACTCTAACACCGTCTGACCGGTCAAAGATTGCAGGATGGCCGACAGCATAAAACTGGCCCCGGTGTTGTAGAGGAAATGCGTACCCGGCTCATAGGTAATAGGGGTCGACAGGAAGATGCGCACCCAATCCCCTTCCGGCTCACGCGTCAACAGGGGAAACGTATCCTTCTCATGACCCGTACTCATAGCGAGCAGATGACGAACCTGCAGGGCCTCCATGTTCGCTTTGATCTCAGGGGTAACATACGACGGAAAAAACGAGAGCACCGCGTCGTTGACCGACAAGCGGCCTTCTGATACCGCCAGCCCTATCGCGGTCGCCGTAAAACTCTTACTCACCGAATACATACTATGCGAAAGCTGCTCGGCATACGGCCTCCACCAGCCCTCCGCCACGATCCGCCCGTTGCGCATAAGTATCAAACTCTGAACGCCCAGCCTCCTCTCCTCAACCGCATCAATGAACGATTGAACAGCAGCGGAAGAAATTCCCTGAGCCTCCGCCGTGCTGAGCTGCAATGAAGTACCATGATCCATCACTTTTTCTCCCCAAAATACATCATCGTAGGTGCCAGGCCTGCCCCGGCTTACATGCCGGACTCACTCGGCCTTTCTTTCTACACCATAAACATACATCATAGGTACCGGGCCTGAACCCGCTTTCAATACCCTACATGCATCATACGACATATACCCATCTTTATGACAACATATATTGTCCGCAAGCGCCCCCTCCAAAATACAACGTCCCCTCCAACACGCCCCAAAAATGCAACGCCCAATTCCATAAGAAACGTAATCGTAGGGTCGACCTTCAACGGTCGACCGGGCCGCTTGCGGCCCCCCGTACCCCCACGACACCGTTTCCCCTGTCTTACACGCAGGCCCACGTGGTACCCTCACGCCAACGTACCGCACACGTACCCAAAAGCTTCTTCACCACTTATTCCTTGACAATGGAAAACATGGCATCTATACTTGCAAATATAGTATTCCCTTTTTATTTTGCGTTTATAGCGTATCGGGACTTTTTGCAACGCTTTGCACACGTGTGCATTGATAATCTGAGCTGGCATCGACACCAGCGGAGGGAGCAAACGTTTGCGCCAACCCGAGGTCTCTATTTCTGATATCGCACGCATCGCCGGCGTTTCTCACACCACCGTTTCGCGCGCGCTGCGCGAGAGCCCACTCATCAGCACTGAGACGCGCGAACGCATCCAGCGCCTCGCGGGCGAACTGGGCTATACACCCAACGCGATCGCGCGCAGCCTGCAAACGAAGCAGACCAGCACGGTGGGGCTGGTCGTGACCTCGATCGCAGACCCCTTCTTCAGCGATATCGTCAAAGGGGTGGAAGCGGTGGCGCGCGCCTCCGACTTCAGTGTGCTGCTCAGCGCGTCCTACAATGACCCCGAGCAGACGCTGGATATCATCGAGACCTTCCATCGCCGCCGCGTCGATGGCATCCTGGTCGCTTCTTCGCGCATCTCCGACAATTACGGCCGTCGCCTGCATCACACCCACATCCCGACCGTGCTCATTAACAGTCAGGTTGAAGGTCAGGCCAATCTGCTCCATTGGATCTCGGTTGATGATCGCCGGGGCGCACAGATGGCCGTTGAGCACCTGCTGCAGCTGGGACATCGCGCGATCGGCTACCTGGGAAGCCATAGCCGTCCCGCCTCAAACTCCCAGCGCCATCAAGGTTATCTCGACGCTCTGCGCGCCGCTGGCGTGGAGCCGTTGCCATCCTGGGTGGTAACCCCGCCGGGCGATGAGGCTTCGCAGGAGGAGGACATCAGCGCCGGACAGCAGGCGCTGGCGCCCTTCCTCGCGGCCGGCGTTACGGCGGTCTTTTGCTATAACGATATGATCGCGATCGGTATGCTGGCGTCCTGCCATGCGAAAGGCGTTCGCGTACCGCAGGACCTGAGCGTCATCGGCTTTGATGATATTACGATCGCCAGCTGCGTCACACCACCGTTGACCACCATTCATCAGCCGCGCGTAGAGCTGGGGCGCCTGGCAACGCAGGTGATGCTGGACCTGCTGCAGGACCGTCCGGGGGCCGACCATACCCTCTGCCCTACGCTCGTACAGCGGGCCAGCACCGCTCCCTTGTCGACATAGTTAGCTGGAAAGATGGAAAGGAAATAATCCATGCGTCAGTATACTTCCGACAATTTGATTGTTCACCCTGATAGTGCAAGCGATGCCGCTGTGATTACCGAGGTCACGCCAGAGTTGGCCGGATGGGATTATCTCCATTTTCAAGCCCGCCGCCTGCCAGAACACGGCTCCTGGACCTCCGCCACCGATGAACATGAGATGGCGCTGGTACCCCTGAGCGGTCGCATCCGCGTCGAGTCTGATCGCGGACAATGGTCGCATATCGGCGAGCGTGAAAGCGTCTTCAGCGGTCTGCCGCACGCGCTCTATCTGCCACGCCGCACCTCGTTCAGCGTCCACGCTGAGACCGCCTGCGAATATGTGGCGGTCTGGGTGCGCACCGACCAGGATCATGAGCCGCGCCTGGTGACACCGGCCGATGTCTCGATCGAGATCCGCGGCGGCGATAACGCGACGCGCCAGATCAATAGCATCATCCCACCCGGCTTCCCCTGCCATCGCCTGGTTGTCGTCGAGGTCTATACGCCCGGCGGCAACTGGTCAAGCTATCCACCACACAAACACGATATCCATAAAACGGATAGCGCCGGCGGCGTGCTTGAGGCCGATCTGGAGGAGATCTATTTCTACAAAATTGACCGCCCCGAAGGCTATGCTTTCCAGCGTATCTATACCGATCCCGAGTCTCCTCTACACCGTGCCGGCAAGCCCATCGACGCGGTCCTGATGGCCCGCGAGAACGATGCCGTGCTGGTGCCTGAAGGCTATCATCCCGTCGCCTCACCTCCCGGCTATACCACCTACTACCTCAACGCCCTGGCCGGCAGCGCCCAATCGCTAGCCAACAGCGAGGATCCGCGCTACGTCTGGGTCAAAGCGGGCTACCAGGGACAGGACGCGCGCGTGCCGGTCTACGATATCGAACGCAAAGGCTAGATGAGAGGAACAAGCATGGAAACGCAGAAAAAATTCGATGTGATTACGATGGGCCGCTCTTCCATTGATCTGTATTCGAACGACATCGGAGCGCCCTTCGTCGATATCAGTAGCTTTGCCGCCTACGTCGGTGGCTGCCCCACCAATATCAGCGTGGGCACGCGCCGCCTGGGTCTGAACGTGGCGCTGCTCACAGCAGTGGGTGATGACCAGGTCGGAGACTTTATCCTACATTTTCTCAAGCGCGAGGGGATCGATACACAGTTTATCCCGCGCAAGCCGGGACTGCGCTCAAGCGCGGTCGTGCTCGGCATCGAACCGCCTGATCGCTTCCCCCTGACCTATTATCGCGAAAATTGCGCCGACATCGCCCTCACCATCGACGATGTCCTGGCTACGCCGATCACCGAGGCGCGCGCCCTGCTGATCAGCGGCACCGGCCTGTGCAAAGAGCCCAGCCGCAGCTCTACCCTGCTGGCGGCGGAACTGGCCCGGCAGGCCGGCGTCACCGTCATGCTCGACATCGATTTCAGACCCGATCAGTGGCACGACGCGCGCGCCTTCGGCATCACCCTGCGCTCAGCCCTGCGCCTGATCGACGTGGTCATCGGCACCGAAGACGAGATCAACGCCATCATGCTAACAGAGGCCAGCCAGGTCAACCTGACCCACTCCCAGGTCTCGGATGCGCGAGTCAGCGGCGACAGTCTGGCCGCCATCCACGCCATGCTCAAACTCGGACCCAACCTGGTCATCCAGAAACGTGGCGCGGGCAGCTCGTTGATCCACACCATCTCCGAGGGCGTCATCGCCGAGCCGCAGGAGGTGCCCGGCTTCCCGGTCGAGGTCAAAAACATCCTCGGCGCGGGCGATGGCTTCGCCTCCGGCGTCCTCTACGGCTTCGTCAACGGCTGGGACTGGTATAAAACCGTGCGCCTCGCCAACGCCTGCGGTGCCATCCTCGTCACCCAGCACGGCTGCGCCAACTTCATGCCCACCCACGACGAGGTCATGACATTCATCCAAAACCACGGCGGATTTTAAACCGGCGGCTTTAACCGTATTTAACCGTAGGTGCGCCCCTTGCGGGCGCTTCTCGCGCAACGGCCCCGTGCCTCTCCACCACGACAGGAGGAAAAACGCATGAACAAAACGTCAACGCTGACGATGGCCCAGGCCATCATCACCTTTCTCAAGAATCAATATGTGGAACGCGACGGCGTCTCCCATCCCTTCTTTGCCGGCTGCTTCGGCATCTTCGGACACGGCAACGTCTCGGGCATCGGCCAGGCGCTGCAGCAGATGCCGGATTTCCGCTACTACCAGTCGCGTAACGAGCAGGCGATGGTGCATAGCGCCGTGGCCTACGCGAAGACCAAAAATCGGCTGCAGACCTTTGCCTGCACATCCTCGATCGGTCCCGGCGCGACCAACATGCTCACGGGGGCCGCTCTGGCGACGATCAATCGCCTGCCCGTTCTCCTGCTTCCGGGCGACATCTTCGCGCGCCGCAACGTCGCGCCCGTGCTGCAGCAGCTTGAGTCCCCGCACTCGCAGGACATCTCGGTCAACGATAGCTTCAAACCGGTCAGCCGCTACTGGGACCGCGTCAGCCGCCCCGAGCAGATTCTGACATCGCTGCCGGAGGCTATGCGCGTGCTAACCAGCCCGTCTGAGACCGGCGCGGTTACGCTCGCCCTCCCTCAGGACGTGCAGACCGAGGCATTCGCGTACCCGGCGGACTTTTTCCAGCCGCGCACCTGGCGTATCACACGCCCACGGGCCGATCGTCAATCCCTGCAGCAGGCCGTCGAGTGGATTCGCGCCAGCCAGCGTCCGCTCATCGTCGCCGGCGGCGGCGTGATCTATTCAGAGGCCAGCAAGTTGCTGCGCCGCTTCGTCGAGCAGACAGGCATCCCGGTAGGCGAAACGATGGCCGGCAAGGGCAGTCTATGCTACGATGATCCGCTGAACCTGGGCGCGATCGGCGTTACCGGCACCTTCGCCGCCAACCGCATCGCCCGCGAGGCCGACCTGGTGATCGGCATCGGCACGCGCTACAGCGATTTCACCACGGCCTCTAAGACCGCCTTTCAGCATCCCGACGTGCGCTTCATCAACATTAACGTGGCCGAATTCGACGCGCTCAAGCATGCGGCCTGCCCACTGGTCGGCGATGCGCGCGAAACGCTGGCCGAGCTGTCGGAACTGCTGGATGGCTATACGGTTGCTCCAGATTACCGCGCCCAGGCCACGCAGCTGCACACAGAATGGGACGCCGAGGTCGAGCGCCAATACGCTATCCGCAACGAGCCGCTGCCGAGCCAGAGCGAGCTGATCGGGGCGGTCAACGAGCTGAGCTCGCCGGAGGCGATCATGGTCTGCGCCGCCGGCAGCCTGCCGGGCGATCTGCACAAGCTGTGGCGCGCCCGCCACGTCAAAAATTATCACCTCGAATATGGCTATAGCTGCATGGGCTATGAGATCGCCGGGGGACTGGGCATCAAAATGGCCGCGCCCGAGCGCGACGTCTACGTCATGGTCGGCGACGGCTCCTACCTGATGATGAATAGCGAGATCGTCACCTCGATCCAGGAAAACTATAAGCTGATCATCGTCCTGCTCGACAACAATGGCTTCAAGAGCATCGGCGGCCTCAGTCGCTCGCTTGGTCAGCAGGGCTTCGGGACGCGCTACGTCTATCGCGACAACGGCATCCTGCCCGGCGATGTGGATGGCGCTACGATCAAGACCCTGCCGGTCGACCTGGCCGCCAACGCGCGTAGCCTGGGCGCGCACGTGATCGAATGTCAGACCCGCGCCGATTTTGTGGCCGCGCTTGCGAAGGCGCAGGAAACCGACCGCACCACGGTCATCTATATCCAGAACGATCGCTATCTGGGCGTGCCAGACTATGAAAGCTGGTGGGATGTGCCGGTGGCGGAGGTCAGCGAGCTGTCCACGGTACAGGAAGCCCGCACAGACTGGGCAGAGAAGCGCCAGCATGAGCGCTATTTTCTGTAAGTATCTACACAAAGGAGGTGTAAAAAGATGACGATTCGTGTTGCGAACGCCCCCTGCTCATGGGGCGCGCTCGAATTTGAGGGACTGGCGGGCGAGAGCATCGGCTACCAGCAGATGCTCGATGAGTTGCGCGCTACCGACTACGTCGGCACCGAGCTGGGGGATTGGGGCTTTATGCCCACCGATCCCACCCAGCTGCGCTCAGAGTTAACACAGCGTGGGCTCGCCATGGTGGGCGCGTTCGTTCCGGTGGCGCTGGCTCAGCCAGAGGCGCACAGCGCCGGCGAGGCGGAGGCCCTCAAGGTCGCCCGCCTGCTGGCCTCCGTAGCCAGCCCAGGCGATCAGCCGCCCTTCCTGATTCTCGCCGACGCCAACGGGACGGTGCCGGAGCGCACCCAGAACGCCGGTCGCATCAAACCAGAGCAGGGGTTGAACGCGCAACAGTGGACAACCTTCGCGCGCGGCGCCGAGCAGATCGCGCGCGCCGTCCACAACGAGACGGGCCTGCGCACCGCCTTCCACCATCACTGCGCCGGCTACGTCGAGACCCCGCAGGAGATCGCCCGCCTGCTCGACCTGACCGATCCGTCGCTGCTGGGACTGATCTTCGATACCGGCCACTATCTCTACGGGACCGGCGGCACGGACGCCCAAAGCGTCCTGGATGGCCTGCAGCGCTTTCGCGAGCGCATCTGGCATGTGCACTTCAAAGACTGCCATCCCCAGATAGCCGAGCGCGCACGCGCCACCGGCCAGGATTATTTCGCCGCCATACGCGATGGGGTCTTTTGCGAACTCGGCCAGGGCAGCATCCCATTTGGGGCTATCAAATCATGGCTATATGAACAACACTATGATGGCTGGATCGTTGTGGAACAGGATGTCCTGCCCGGCATGGGTAGCCCCAGAGAGAGCGCGCAGCGCAACCGGGACTATCTGAAGACGATCGGGCTCTAGGCGAAGGTAGAGGAGAATCCCTGTGCCAGCACACCCTTTAAAAATTGGCCTGATCGGAGCGGGGCGCATCGGCTCACTGCATGCCGAACATCTCGCGACCCGCATCCCCAGTGCCCAACTGCTGATGATCGCCGACGCCAACGAGGAGGCGGCACGCTTCTGCGCGGAGCGCTTCGCCGTCCCCTATTGCACTGATGACTATATGAATTTGCTAAAGCACCCTGATATTCAGGCGGTCATTATCTGTACATCTACCAATACGCATGCGCAGATCATTGAAGAGG
The DNA here is from genome assembly GCF_036245075.1 of Dictyobacter halimunensis. NCBI lineage: Bacteria > Bacillati > Chloroflexota > Ktedonobacteria > Ktedonobacterales > Dictyobacteraceae > Dictyobacter > Dictyobacter halimunensis. The sequence continues at coordinate 5,823,303 of NZ_BSRI01000002.1, read as the reverse complement.
CGGCGCGCATGGGCAAGCATATCTTCTGCGAGAAGCCGATCGCCCTCGATCTGCCCTCAATCGACCGCGCGCTCGCGGCAGTCGAGCAGGCAAGCGTCGAGCAAGAGATAAAGCTACAGATCGGCTTCAATCGGCGCTTCGATGCCAATTATCGCCGCGTGCGCCAGGCGGTCGAGCAAGCGGAGATCGGCCGCCCTCATCTGCTGCACATCATCAGCCGTGACCCTGCCCCGCCGCCCATCGAGTATATCCGCGTCTCCGGAGGCATTTTCCTCGACATGATGATCCATGACTTCGATATGGCCCGCTTCCTGATCGGAGACGAGGTTGAGGAGGTCTTTACCCTGGCCGGAGTGATGAGCGATCCCGACATCGGCGAGGCGGGAGACGTGGATACGGCGGTGGTGATGCTGCGCTTCGCCAACGGCGTCATCGCGACGATCGATAACAGTCGGCGTGCCGCCTACGGCTACGATCAGCGTGTAGAGCTACTCGGTAGCGCCGGGGCGATCCGCACCGACAACAATTATCCCAACACAGCCATCATCAGCGATGGCCACAGCGTACGTCGCGACCTGCCGTTGCACTTTTTCCTGGAGCGCTACACCGAAAGCTTCGTCCGCGAGCTAACCGCCTTTATAGAAGCGATACAACACGACCAACCCGTACCCGTCAACGGACAAGACGGACGCGCCCCGGTATTGATGGCCATGGCCGCCCTCAAATCATTGCAATTGAAACAACCTGTGCGCCTGAGCGAAATCAGCGCCAACCACGCACAACAATAAGAAGAAGCCATGTATTCCGAACATTTTCTGAGCGTGTCTGATTCTCATGGTAATCGCTGCGGCCAACACAAGCTTTCGCACCTGCGGTGCTCAGGAGTTCGTTTCGTGTTGGTGCAACAGAGGTGCGAATGCACCTCTGTTGCACCAACACATAATAACCAGCGCGGCCGCGCATGCGGACGCCTGTGCGGGGGCGCTCAAGTGCCCCAATAAGAGGAGAGATCGATGGCTATCAAAATGAGCCATGGCAAATTCACGGCGCTAAACGCCTGCGCCAACGAGCGCGGCGTGATCGCCGCCCTGGCGGTCGATCACCGCCTGAATCTCTTGCAGGCCATCGCCGATGCGCGCGGAGCCGAGGCAACGGCTCAGGATATGCAGACGTTCAAGGCGACAGTGACCAGGGTGCTCTCACCCTATGCCAGCGCGCTATTGCTAGATCCCGAATATGGCATGGAGGCGATCACCAACTGCGCGCCCACCGCCGCGGTGATGCTGGCCTATGAGAAATCCGGCTATACAGGCGAAGCGGGCGATCGCCTGCCCGACCTGCTGCCAACATGGAGCGTGCGCCGCCTCGTCGAGGCGGGCGCGCGCGCGATCAAGATCCTGCTGTACTATAATCCCCGCGATCACGCCGACGTCAATGCGCGCAAGCAGGCATACATTGAGCGCGTCGGAGCCGAGTGCGCGGCCCTGGACGTCCCTTTCTTCCTGGAGCCACTGGTCTATGATCACACGGTAGGCGATAGTCAGGGATTAGCCTTCGCCCGCCAGAAACCGGCCTATGTGACAGAAGTAATTGCGGAATTTGGACGGCCGCGCTACAGCGTCAATGTGCTCAAGGTGGAGCTGCCCATTAACCCCGCCTTTGTAGCCGGGACGCGCGCCTTCACCGGCGATACGGCTGCATATACACGCCAGCAGGCCCTCGCCTATCTGCGTGAGGCCGCGCTGGCCGCCACGCTCCCCCTGATCTATTTAAGCGCCGGGGTCTCCGACGCAGCCTTCTGCGAAATGCTGGAGATGGCCGCCGAAGCGGGTGCGAGCTTTGCTGGCGTGCTCTGCGGACGCGCGACCTGGCAGGGTGGCATCCCTATCTACGCCCGGCAGGGACAGGAGGAGCTGGCAGACTGGCTCGCCGAGCATGGCGTGCGCAACATCCAGACCATCAATCGCGTGGTGGCCGCCAGCGCCACTGGCTGGTGGGACGTCTATGGTGGCCGCGATGCTATCGAGATCGTCTGATCCAACCTGTATGCATTCTCCAGCCTCAAGCGCTGGCTACCAGCCAGCAAGACAACATCAACGAAAAAGCATCAGCTGCTTCAGATCGTCGTCGGAGAGCCGCAGACGCGCGTTCAGGGGAACCGGGAAGATCTGGGAACGCTCCCACAATGGACCTGTCACGCTGGTGCTGCTCCCCAGCTGAACGCCGCGCTCGCGTAACGCATTGAGCAGTTCGTCTGCATGGAAAAGAAAGACCGCATCAATCAGCCAGGGATTGGCGAAGCTGGGGGTGGCGGCCTCCGCTGGCCCCGTAAACACCAGATAGTAGTCGGGCCGCGCGTCCACTTTGATGTTCATCTGCCCGTCGCGCCTGGGACGCCATTGGACGTCGACCGTCTGCCCCGCCAGCGGGCCCGTGGTAAAGCGTCCATCATAGCCCCGCCGCTTCCCCTCCTCTTCAAGCGCTATATGAAAAACAGCCGCGGCGATATATTCCGCCACGTTCCCAACCTGGGCCGCGCGCCCGATTAGCGTGGCAATCTTACCATCAATGGTGTTTCTCGATTTCAGCAGGCTCGCCAGCCACGGAAGATCACTCATGCATCGCTCCTCTCGCGTCACAATAATCCGGTTAAATAGCCCCCTTATTGTACACGCTATCAGGCGCTCGCGTTCAAATCGGACCCCATCACCCCTTGAGCGGGGTCTCCCGTACCTGGTACTGCGGCAGGTGCAGATGCCAGAAGATCGCGGCCAGCCGCAACACAATCACGCTCCCCATCGCCAGCAGCGTTACCAGCGTATTATCCCAACCCACCATCTTTAATAACACATAGATACTGGCACCGGCCAGGGCGGCCAGCATATAGATATCCCTTTGCAGTACGAGCGGGATCTCCGCGCAGAGCACATCGCGAATCACGCCTCCGACTACCCCCGTCATCACCGCCAGCAGGACCACAATCACCATAGGCAGCGCCGCCATAGAAGCGGCATTCGCGCCCAGAACCACAAAGGTCGCCAACCCAACGGCATCCGCCACCAGCAGCAGCCGATGGGGAGGTCGAAAATAACGCGTATAGAGCATCGTCGCCACCGCGACAGCTAGTATGACATAGAGATAGGTGGGATCATGAAACCAGAAGATCGGATGGCGTCCCAGCAGCACATCGCGCAACGTCCCCCCACCGATCGCGGTAACCGCGGCGATCACCACCACCCCCGAGATATCCATCTTCTTCCGACCCGCCGCCAGTACCCCACTGATAGCAAACACCGCGGTACCAAGTATATCAAGTATATGAATAAGCATCGAGAAAAAACCTCAAGCGCTCGCGTTCAAGAACGCATCAACGCTCTGCATGAATTCGGCGAACTTGCTGCGATGAATATTGTGCGAGGCGCCAGCGATCTCAACGGCCATGCTGGGAGCGGACAACTGCTCGCGCACAGCGGCCCAGGCCTGATCGTTCAGCGTCGAACCCAGATTCCGATCGGCGCGCACCACCAGCGTTGGGGCCTCCAGCCGTCTCAGCAGCGGCAAGAGCTCACCTTCTCTTTCCGTATCCGCGAACACGCTCACCACCGCCTCCTTGCTAACCTTGCTGTTGGCATCGAGCTTCCCCGCGATATCCTCTTCCGTCCATTCTGGATTGCTTTCCATCAATCTAACCCGTAATACATCAGGAGCAACCCCGATATCGGCGGTAAATTGCGTCGCGCGCTTCTCGGGATCTCCATGCCCAAAGTTATGCGCCGGATCCTCCAGAATAATCTGCGAGAACTCAATATTCGGTCGCGCCGCTCCGTTGCCACTGGCCAGCACCAGCGCCGTCGCGCCACCCCACGAATGACCTACCAGCACAGGCTTGCTCAGATCAAGACTCTGAATAAAGGCCTCGGCATCGGCCGCCGTCTCACGCAGGCTATACACCCCTGCGGCCGGCTTGACGCTATCGCCATGACCACGCATATCCATCGCGAACACCCGATAGCGCTCGGCCAGAACCGGTCCCACGCGCACCCAGCTCAGCGCCGAACTGGTAATCCCATGCAGCAACACGCACGCCGGCAACTCGCTCCGCTCGGCCCCCCAGCTCAAATAATGAAATTCACCGGCCGGCAAAACAATCCGGTTTGACCTTACCCCGCCTTCAAATTGCTCCATCGTATTCCTATCCTATCTATTTGACATCCTCCCCACGGCACAAGCCGGGGGATTCCCGCAATCACTTGCGGGGGTTCCTGCTTCGCTGAGTCTTGCCGGGGTTGGTTTTCACCGCCCCCGGTCTTACAGACTCTCCACAGGCATTGAGGACCGTGAGCCCCACGGACCTTATATTCTTCGCTGCGTTCAAATCTCGGTCATGATGGACACCGCATTCTGGACACGTCCAGTGGCGTACATCGAGCGTGAGAGATTCAAATATGTATCCACAATCAAAACAGCGTTTACTGGAGGGATACCACTTATCAATTTTGACCAGATTTCGACCATACCACTCCGCTTTGTATTCCAAGAGATCCACAAATTGACTCCACCCCACATCCGAGATCGCTTTGCTCAACTTCGGGTTCTTGACCATGTTCTTGACGGCAAGGCTTTCTACGCAGATCGTTTGGTTTTCACGGATCAGGCGGGTAGAAAGTTGATGAAGAAAGTCGGTGCGACGGTCAACAATCCGGGCGTGTATTCTGGCCACCTTGTGGCGCGCTTTGTCCCGATTCTTGGAGCCTTTTTTCTTCCTAGCGTGTCGGCGCTGGGCTTTGGCAAGCTTCTTCTCATCCTTCTGGAAGAAACGCGGGTTTCCCACCATCTTCCCATCAGACAGGGCCGGGAATGCTCCCCCTATTCTCACACAACAGGAAGAGAAAAAGCAAAAATCGACCCCTCCCCTTTTTTGCTGTGTAGCCAGATCTTCCCGTTATGGCGCTCGACTATCTGGCGCGAGAGGTAGAGGCCAATCCCCAGGCCCGGATAGGGCTCGCGTGGGTCCGTGACGCGATAAAACTGGTTAAAGAGCTTATCATGATGGCTCAGATCAATGCCAATGCCAAAGTCTTGTATCCACGTTATAGCCTGCCGCCCTTCTCGAAAGACCTTCACGACAATGGGAGAGTTGCGAGGAGAATACTTGATGGCGTTACTTAACAGGTTGACGATCACCTGCCCTACCCGGTCTCGATCCCCCATAATAGTGACGTTCGTCTTTCCTATCAGTTTGATATGTTGGGTGGTCGTGGTGGCCTGCACCTGCTCAATCGTCTCGCTTACTAATGTATCAAGGTCAAATGGCTTCTGCTCCATGATCAGCCTGCCACCCTGCGCCTTCGAGATATCGAGCAGGTCTCCAATCAGCTTGGTAAGCTTGTTGAGCTGCATATCCATGATCACCAGCATGCGTTTGATATCTGGCTCATCTCGTTGCTCGAAACGCTTGAGCAAGACCTGCGTGAGACCCTTGATGCTGGTAACAGGTGTCTTGAGCTCATGACTGGTCATACTGATAAAATCATCTTTACGCTGATCGAGCTCTCTCTGCATACTGTTATCCAGGATAAAGGCGATACATTCGTTGGGATTGGCCTCGTCAAGGGCGGCGGCCGTTACGACCACTGAAAGCAGGGTCCCATTCTTGCGCCAGTACGCTTTTTCATATGGACGTGGAATAGCACCTTGCGCCCGTAAGTCCCTGACCGCCTGGGCATCGAGCTCTTCATATTCCGGTGGCGTCATCCTGGCCCAGTCGATGCTACCCGCCCGGAGATCCTCTCGCGTGTAGCCTACCATCTGCAAAAATACGTCGTTGGCTTCGTTGATGTGACCGTCCAGGGTACAGAATGTTACCCCGACAATATTGGCGTCGATGAGACGGCGTAGCCGCGCCTCGCTCTCCTGGATGCGCTTGCGCGCCAGTACCTGCTCCGTTACTTCCATGACGTATACAATGATGCCCTCAACGCTGCCCTGCGCGTCAAAGACGGGCTGGTACACGATGTTAAAGTAGCCCGCTTCCCGTACTCCGCTATCTTCCCGATCAACCATGGCCAGCTTTTCATTCGCGACGTACGCCTTACCGGATTGATACACCCTGTCGAGTTCTTCGAAGAAGCCTTGATCCTCCAGGTCGGGCCAGTTCTCGCGTACGGTCGCTTCAAGCACAAATCCTCGCCTGGGGTACAGCTGGCGATAGGCATCATTAACCAGTTCAAGCCGATGCTCGGACCCCTGTAACACACAGACCATGGCTGGCGCCTGCATGAACAGATCGTTCAGATGCCTGCTGACCTCCTCTTCCTGCCTGAGTACCGCCTGCTCTCGGGCAAGCAGCGCTCTGGAGCTCTCTTCGTTCTTCCTTAGCAGTTCCTCGGCCCGCTTTTGCTCGCTGATGTCACACATAGTGCTTAAGATTGCGTGCACCGCTGGTCTGAACAACAGGTTGGTAAAGGTCCCTCTAAACCAGCTATAGCTGCCGCTGGTGCGGCGAAATCGATATTCAACACTCTCGGTGCGATTAGCGAGGGCCATCACCGTTGCCAGCGCCGCCTGTACGGCAACCAGATCGTCGGGGTGAATAAAGGTAAAGCTATTGCGCCCCGCAAACTCTTCAGGAGGGTAACCGGTGCAGCTTGCGGTAGCGGGACTGGCATAGGCGATACATCCATCAGGCTGCATGAGAACGATCGCGTTCGCGCTATGTTCTATTAATGTTTGAAAGAATGCTTCATTTTGTACATAATCATTTGTTGCCATTATCTTGTCCCGGTCGCTCATATATGTATCATCTATAAGCTGCTATAACCTGCATACTACCATGTAGGGATACCAAAAAATAAGTTGTAGATGAAATATATAACGCGTTACGATACTATTTTAGCTCAACTATAATAGAGTACCGTATTGACGTCGTCAAGCTTCTTACCAGATCAGCTATCTGTTCAGGCCTCCGGTAGACAGGCTGAGCAATAAACGGGGAAAATCTCTCACATATTAGAAGAGAACACCAGACAATACAGTGGGTAACTACACCTTTCTGCTTGCTACATCTTTAAACCAGAGTCAGCCTCAATATGCCTTTTTCCCCTTCATCAAACCATACTATGTGCCACAATGCTATACCTCGGATATCACAGATTGATCACAAGTACCCAAAATACACATGTCTCCCGCTTTTCACTATGAGAACGGTAAAATTTATGCTACTATTAACCTGTACAATATGTTACAACAAAAAAACAAAATCAACTGATGTTTCATCAAACAGGTTACATTTGTAACATCATTGATTACACGATGTTCCTTAAAGGGAAAATGGGTGATCACCAGGCCCTTTTTGTGACCTGTACTCTTTTTCATTTGATATGCACTGGCTTAATGTAAGGCTGTACCACCCATGATATATTCCTGACCTGACCAATATATTGTAGTTGCGTATATCATGTTTGTTTGTGTAACAAGACGAGAGGCTTGTATGGAAGATAATAAATTTTCTCCCCCTCCTGCTTCCCCACACGAGGAACGGCAAAAGCCTATTGTACTCATTTCTCAACTATTGAACCAGATCTCCAATTTGCGACACGTAGATGAGGCGTTTCTATGGCTGTGCCGGGCCATGGGGCAGTACCTGGGTGTATCCACGATTCAATTCTGGGCTCCTCAACTCGATGCACAGGGTAACTCCTATCTCCTGCTGCGCGCCGATGCCAGTCACTTATTTTCTCCCTCGCACCCTGTATATGCCAATAAACAGATAGAGACTGTTGTGCAACGTCTCTTGCGGGAGGAGCGCAGCGCCCTGTCGCTCCCGATCGAGCAGGCCTTTCCGACTTCCCTGGTGAATATGCTCAAACAGCATAACATCCACTTTCTATCAGACTACTTCTTGCGCTATCCAGCATATCTTCCAGTACCACAGAAGCCGTCGTCGGTCAGCTATATACCTACTGCATTGACGCTAGTTGTAGCTTTTTTCACGCCACAACCCCTGACACAAGATCAGGTGCGCGATATTCATTTTATGCTGTCACAGTCTATGCGCATCCTGGCTTCCCGGCAGTTTGTCCTGCAGGCGCCTCCAACATCAGTTCAAAAGACACCAGGCGAGCAACCCTCAATCCCTTTTTCCCAGATCATTGCTCACCGATCCGATAACATGGAAGAGGTGCAGGCGGTTAATCCCTTTACAGCCGCTTCCACCATCGGCGATAAACGGGCCCGGCGCTTTTACGCGGCCATCGACGGCGCGAGAAGCGTGGCGGACATAGCCAGTCAGCAGAGATTGAACTCGAAAGATGTCAGGATCATTTTGCACTTGTTATTGCACCAGAAAAAAATAGTCTTGCAGGCCTCAACGGGTGAGCCACTGGATCATGCACTCTTCAATCCACCTATGCTTTAAATTGCTATACTATTTCTATCAGGAGGAACCTACCAATGCCGTGGAACCAGGTTGCGACGCTGATGGCGCTCCCTATTGCTGTCGTCTGCCTCTTTATCTCTATGCGGGCATTCTATATCTATTCACTGTCGCGCAGCAATATGCTTGTTCGTGCTCGGACTGGCAATGGCTTCGATCTCGCTGGGTACCTTTGTTGGCCTTGTCGGCGAGACACACCTGGGAGGCAATGCGCTGAGTACCGATTGGGCTCGTACCTTTGGCGCGTGCAGTGGCGGGCTCTTTATCTTTCTAAGTTCGCTGGTGAAGTCGCAGTATCAGATGCAGCAGTTGAAGCGAGCCCAGATGATCGCGTTTGCTCTGCTTATCGTCGTCATCCTGCTCACACCCCTCTATCCAGCCATCAAGAGCCCCTTCCTCTCGCTGTCATTGAACGCGCTGCGCATGATCATTTATACCTGCGCCTTCGTTCGCTATGCTATGCTCTATACTTCCAAAGCCACGCGCTTCAGCCTGCTCATGAGCCTGGCGTTCCTGGTGCTGGTCGCCGGCTATGGCATGAACATCCCCGGCATGTTCCACCCACAACTGATCTTCATAACCGTGATCGCGGCCACCGTGCGTATCATCGCCTACCTCGGCCTGCTGCTGGCCTACTCGATCGGCTAAACTGTATGACAAGTAGGTTAGAAGCATGCTCTCCTCCTTGCCCTGGCCTATTCGGTACCCGAACACACGTGTCTCCTATATTTCACAAAAGATCAATTGGAGGTGGGGCCATTTGCAGCCATCGCTTCCGCTCTGGCCCGCAAAGCCTCCACACTGGTTCCAAGCTCGGTCAGCAGGTCCGCGATGACACCCTTCTCCTCGCGCAACAGGCCAAGCAGCAGGTGCTCGCTCTTGATCGGACTCCCTGGACCGTCCCTACGCTCCGCTTCGTCTGCCGCGAGCAGTATGCAGGCCCTCCCCAGGGCGCTGTGGACGAGGATCGGCGCAGCTGCTTTTCCTTGCTGCCCTGGCCTGTCCTTGAGCACCTTCTGTACATTGCCAAATTGTACCCCCGTGTCCGCCAGAATCTTGCTCATGCGAGTATCTTTGCTTATCCCCAGATACGCCAATCCCGCTAGCAGATCTTCGGGTCCAACCGGTTGCTCCCGATTTGTGGCTGAAAGTCGAGCATGCTCCAGCACAAACCTGGCTTCGATCGTAAATGGATACAGCGCCAGCAGCATTTTGTCCAGTTCCCGGCTCTGCAACCCGTTCTCTATTACATCCACAGATGCACCGGCGGCATAGACAGCCGCGTCGCCTCCTCCATCATCCACGCTCTCCGCCTCTTCTTCAGTCAAAGCATTATGCTCAGCCAGCCTGCGTCGCAGTGTTGCCCGCAAACGCTCCATGTCTGCTCCCTGGCTCTTGAGCAGCCCGGCTTCATAGCCATGATCATCCTGTTTACGTACCAGTGCCAGCAAGAGATGCCCTGTATTTACGAAGGATTGATGGCGCCGACGTGCTTCGTTGGCGGCAAGCTCAATAACATTCTTCAATCTCGGCTGCAGCTTGATGCTTTGCGGCTGATCCCAATCGCCCGCGTTATACCCGGGCTTGATCTGTTCGCGTAAGCTTGCCAGATTGATACCTTGCTCGGACAGTGCTGTGGCCGCAATCCCCGTACCAACCTCCAACAGACCCAGCAGCAGATGCGTGCCTCCAACATAGCTATCCCCAAGACGGCACGCCTCTTCATGTGCCAGGCTCCATGCTCGACCGGCCAGCCCGGTAAAATGCAGCTCATACTCCCGGTATGTAAGAGGTAAGGTACCATGATTAGCAAACATGAGCGCGCTTACCTCACTAATCGAGGCCACACCCCATCCTCGCAGTATCGTTGTGCCTGTCCCCTCAGCTACCCGCAGCACACCCCGCAGCAAATGCTCCGTACTTACGCGAAAGAGAGGATGCCGCCGCCTCTCGGCCTCTGCCGTGGGAGTATTGATCGGAGCCCGCTGATCGAACAGCAGTTGCACACCACGCCCCTGTGCCTCCTGGATGCCTCGCCTTACCTGCTCCAGCGTTATTCCCAATGCCTCCATGTGTGGAGTCAGTTTGCCATCCTGTACCATCTTTGCCGCCTCGTCCTCAGACAGGTGAATGGAACCCATTAGCGGACGCGAGGTCTTGTCTCCACGTGCCGGGAACTGGCGTTCGCCTGCTTTCATCGCCAGTTCAAGCGCCATCTCAGCATGCGCGCTAAAACCAATCTCGCCGTCAACGGGAGCGCTCCCACGTCCCTTCACCTCCTCAACCGCCTTCCACAGTCGCTCCAGCGTCACCCCCAGCGCCTCCAGCGCCCCGGCGGCACCGCTCTCCCCCTCGCGCAACACCCCCAGCAACATATGCTCAGTCCCAATCTCCCCATGCTGAAATGATCGCGCCTCTTCCTCCGCCAGTTTCAATACCTGTCTCGCCTGCTCGCTAAACCGCTCGAAACTATCCTCGTTCTCCATGCGCATTCATCTCCTTTAACCAAAATAAGCTCTTACATTAATAGCCTATTTCACATCATTGCCTATTATTTATCCAAATAAACTTATGGTGCCTACACATAGACGTTCTCATTATTCATAATTGGAACACAAAATAGAAATCTCCATCCATTGGCTGATACCCTTTCCTGCGCTTTGTTTTATAACGGGATATTGTGATCGTTGTCGCTTGCTTGATCGCAGCAATTCAGAAAGGATTGCCGGATGACAAATTATAATCCCAGCCATCTTCAACATACTTCTTTGCATGCCATAGCCTCTTCAACTACCCTGATCGCCAACGCCAGTGTCCTGACACAGTTGCCTTTTGAGCAGCAGGATGATTTTGATCAGGCCACGCGCGGCTTTGTCGGCACCCTTGCCGCTAACGCCATCGTCAACGCGCAGGGACAGGTGGTCTGGAATCTGGAGCCATACGATTTTCTTTCCACCTCATCAGCCCCTCCCACCGTGAATCCTAGCCTGTGGCGCCAGGCCCGGCTAAACTACATCCATGGCTTGTTTAAAGTGGCCGATCGTATCTACCAGGTGCGTGGCCTGGATCTCTCCAACATGACCATCATCGAGGGCGATACCGGCCTGATCATCATCGATCCGTTGACGTCGCTGGAGACGGCCCACGCAAGCCTGCAGATCTACCACGCGCACTTTGCGCCCAGGCCGGTGCGCGCCGTCATCTATACCCATAGCCATACCGACCATTATGGGGGCGTGAAAGGGGTAGTCTCTGAGGATGATGTTGAGACGGGCAAAGTACAGATCCTGGCCCCGGAAGACTTTATGGCGCATGCGGTAAGTGAGAATGTGTTCGCAGGCAATGCTATGAGCCGGCGTGCCATGTACATGTATGGCGCCTTGCTGCCGAAAAGTGAGCAGGGGCAGGTCGACGCAGGCCTCGGCAAAACGATTCCGCTGGGGACGATCACACTGATCCCTCCCACCGATACGATTCGCCAGAGCGGTGAGCGGCGCACCATCGATGGGGTGGAGATGGAGTTCCTGATGGCCATGAATACGGAGGCGCCCTCCGAGATGCTGATCTTCTTCCCGCAGTTCCAGGCGCTCTGTGCCGCTGAGGATATGACCCATACCCTACATAATCTCTATACCCTGCGTGGCGCCGAGGTGCGCGATCCCGTCTCGTGGTGGAAAACCATCAATGAGACCATTGAGCGCTTTGGCTCCCGTACCGAGGTGGTCTTCGCGCAACATCACTGGCCCACCTGGGGACAGGCACAGATCCTGGCCTTCCTCAAGAAGCAGCGCGACCTGTATAAGTATCTTCACGATCAGACACTGCGCCTGGTCAATCACGGCTATACCATGCTGGAAGTGGCGGAAAAGATCCAGCTACCCGTGGAACTGGCTCAGTGCTGGTATAACCGGGGCTATTATGGCAGCGTCAATCATAATGTGAAGGGCATCTATCAGAAATACCTGGGCTTCTATAGCTCCAACCCGGCCGACCTGCATCCCCTTCCTCCCACCGAAGCGGCGCGCAAATACGTCGAGTACATGGGCGGTCCCGAGCAGATCATGCAGAAGGCACGGCAGTCGTTCGACGTCGGTGAGTATCGCTGGGTGGCCCAGGTCATGCATCACGTGGTCTTCGCCGATCCCACACTGCAGCCCGCGCGTGAACTGCTGGCCGCAGCCTTCGAACAGCTCGCCTATCAGTGTGAGAATCCCACCTGGCGCAATGAATATCTGATGGGTGCTCTGGAGCTCCGCCAGGGACATGCCATCATCTCCGGCACCAAAACCGATAGTCCGGATGTCATCAAAGCCATGACCATCGACATGTTCCTTGACTACCTGGGCATTCGCCTCAATGGACCCAAAGCCAATGGCAAATCTATCGCGCTGAACCTTTCCTTCAGCGATACCAACCAGCGCTACGCCGTCCAACTGGAAAATAGCGCCCTCACCTACACTCCCGATAAGCAGTTCGTCCAACCCGATGCCACTCTGACACTGACCAGGGCCATTATGGACGCCATCAACCTCGGCGCCACCACCTTCGAAAACGAGATCACCTTCAACGCCATCCAGATTCAAGGCGACAAAAACAAGGTCCTTGAGCTCCTCTCTCTCATGGATACCTTTGAACCCACCTTCAACATCGTCGCCCCATAAATGCCAACCACGCCCGGGGCGCCCACCCTCCACCGTAGGTGCGCCCCTTGCGGGCGCTTGCCGCGAAGCGGCCCGTACCCGGGCATCCACGTTCCACCAATGATACCATCTTCCCTAACAAAGGTAAGCCGCATAATCCCGCGCCTTCTCAAAACCCAGCTTCACAGCGGTCGCGATCGACGGCTCGTTTCCGGCCCAGCAATGCCAGCCGATCTCCGTTGCCCCCTCGGCAAACGCCTTCCGGATCACTGCCGCTGCGAGATACGTGGCAATTCCCTTACGCTGGTATGCTTCGATCGTCTCTATACCCAATTCATAACGGCTCTGATAGTGATATTCAGCCAGGCACCAGGCGACGAGTTGCTGACCATCCCGCGCGCAGAATCCAAAGTTCCGCCGAAAAAAGTACTCAAGCGAGGGACTCTCTGAACATATCTCTTCGCGCAGCAAATCCCTGTTTACAAGGGACTCATCTTCTACTATAGCCTCTTCAATGCGGCCCGCGATTATATTTTCAGGCAGAGACCAGTTCCATGACGTAGATGGTTCTCTCAGGCGATAAAACTGCCGCTGACCAGCAAAGGCTTTCTGCTGTGGCAGCAACTGCTCAAGAGCCTGCCGCCATGTGTCGGATGGATAATAGATGAGCAGTCCATAGCCACCCTCATGAGATCTCTTGTAATTTCGCTCCAAGACATCTTCGAGCACAGCGGGTTCCGGCGCTCCACCCACATAGACTCGATGCCGGTTGGATGGAAGCAGGATGGAGGTTCCTGGATTGTCAGGATCATCCACATAGATCTTGCCGGGCAATACTCCTGTCAGCACATTCATCACCACAAGGTGATATGTCGCGTCCTCAAACAGGGGACGCACCCTGGCATAGCTGCCTGGATCAAGCAAAAAAGACATAGCCTCACCCTTTCTTCGTCTCACCATCTCTCTCCTCCATTACCACCGACAATAAATGAGTGGGAGGACGGATATCGAATAGCTGATATCCGTCCTCCCACTCATTTCTTTTGATAAGCGTCAATTAATTATACCCGTGCGAGCTGACGCGCTTCGCGCTTGATGGATGCAGAGACGCGTTTAGCCGCCGCGTCCGCTCCGATGACGAAGCGATAGAGCGGGCTAAAACTACGCACCGATGAGTAGCCGATGAAGTAGAGGCTGGGAATGCTGGACTGGAACCATGTATTTAAGATTGGCGATCCATGGTAGGTCCGGACAGAGTCGATGATCTCGGGATCGAGCATCGGCAGGCGTTTGAGATCCGCCTTGAAGCCGGTCCCCAGGATGACATGATCAACTTCGATCTCTTTGCCGCCCGAGAGGGTGAGCCGGACGCGCCCGCCAACCTCTTCGACCTTTAAGACCGACGTCTCTTCCAGGATCTGGACCTTGCCGAGCAGGCGTGGCTTGAGCCAGTGAGAGCCAGCCGGCCCGTGTGTGGTATCCACCAGGTTGTCTCTGCGCTCCTGCGGCAGCCGCTGCAGCATGTAGGGATAGGTTTCGAGCAGGAGATTCATCCAGCCACTACCCATGCCAGCTTTAGGAGCACGCAGCTTTTGTAGCCAGGGAGGAAGCTTGCCGCTGGCGATCTTGACCCAGCGTAGCGGGCTGCGACTGATGATCTGAATATTGGCCCCCGCCTCCGACGCCAGCGCAGCCGTCTCTAAGGCCGCCTGTCCGCGTCCAATGATGGCGACATCCTTGCCGGCCATGGCGGTAAAGTCCTGGTGATCGGTCGAGTGCGAGACCAGCGACAATGGCAGCCCCTGGTACTCTTCAGGGATGTAACGATAATAATGCAGGCCCGGCGCCATCACAACCGTTTTACTGGAAATAGTGCGCCCATCGACCAGCTTGATTGTATAGGATTGGCCGTTACGCGCAATCGAGGAGATATAGGTTTCATCTAGATCAGGCACCGCATGCCGCTGGAACCACATTGCGTAGTCGATAAACGTCTGAATGGGCAGCGGATCAAGCTCAGTGGATGGATCCATCCCTTGCTCAATCAGGTAGTTTTTAAAGCAATATTTTCGCTCGGGATCAGAGAGGTTGGAGGCCCACCAGTACGAGCGCAGCAACATCCCTTTCGGCATGTGCTCCCGCCATAACACCAGTGGCTTGCCAAAGGTGGCGACCTTTAATCCCTGCTGCTTCAGGTGGGCCGCCGCCGAGAGCCCATAGGGGCCAGCGCCCAGTACAGTGACATCATAGGTGGTATTTGAAGTATCAGCTGCCTGACCGGGGGCGCCTATAATAACACTCATATTTTCTACTCCTGGCTATCAATAGTCCATAATTTTTTTTGTAATATATTTTAATGGTCATTGGTAATACACAAAAATTATAACATGACTCTACTGGCTTTTAGCAGACAATATGACTTTTGGGTTGCAACAGTCTCTACCCAACTTTAGTGACATTATTTCAGGGCGTGAAGACAGGAACATAAAAACCGTATATATATAGATCCACAAACAACAAGGAGCACAACGATTATGAAATATCGTACTCAGCAGTACGAAAATAGAAAAGGATTTCTCACTGTGTTATCTATCGCTTCTTCAAGCCATCGATCCATGGCTCCACGGCGCATCAGAGGCTCTCTGGTGCCTATTCTCCTGCTCTGCATCCTGTCTTGCGCCTGCGCGGCAACCCCATCCGCCAGTACTCCTACCCCTACGACCACCGGGGCCACACCCACCCCTACGAAACAGGCGGCAGGCACGGTACTCTATCAATCCAACTGGTCACGGGGACTCACAGACTGGCATGCCTCGGCCGGATGGAAGATCAAGGGCG
Organism: Dictyobacter halimunensis; assembly: GCF_036245075.1. Lineage (NCBI taxonomy): Bacteria > Bacillati > Chloroflexota > Ktedonobacteria > Ktedonobacterales > Dictyobacteraceae > Dictyobacter > Dictyobacter halimunensis. The sequence continues at coordinate 5,807,391 of NZ_BSRI01000002.1, read as the reverse complement.
ACACGCTGCAGACCGATCTGGGCGAGAATCGTACGCTCCAGATCCCCTATACGCCGACCACTTCCGACTACTCGGTTGAGTACCGCGTCCAGATCGTGAGCGTACCTAAAGATGGGGGCTACTTTATGCTCAATGCCGACCCGTCAACAGGGAAAGATGGCTACCAGGCCCACATCCTCAATCTCCTCACGGCGACCCAGCATGGCTACGCCACCCATCCGCTCTCTGAAATCGTTATCGAGCCGTTTGAACACGAGATGGATGACGCGGTCCCCCAGGTCCTCGACTACGTACCAGGCAACCAGTGGCATACCTATCGCGTCGATATCCAGGGAGAACGCGCCCTCTTCTACATCGATGGTCACCGCGTCAGCCGCGCCAGTAGCGCCAAAACCAACGCCCTTTCCCAGGGACCCATCCGCCTCATCTGCGGAAAAGCCATCCTCAACATCGGCCCCATCCGCGTTCTTTCTCTGTAGGTTCCGGGCTTGCCCCGGCTTTCCTCGCCCGCCACCGCCCATCGCCCCCATACGTGCCGGGCTTGCCCCGGCTTGGGTCGCTAGCTTTGCGAAGCGGCCCCTCGCGGGCGTTTATAACGCGTTGCCGCTCTCTTCGGCCGCTCCCACCCGCAGCACCAGTTCCCAGCCGGTGGCGGCCTCGAAGGTGCGGCGCGCATCCTCTTTGGCCTGCTGGCTCATGATGCCGTTGCCGGTGAAGATAATGCGCTGCTTCCCATGATCGATCTGGGGCTTGCCAATGATTCGGGCGTCGATCGGGATCAACCGCCGGGCGGTGTTGATCAGGGCCTTCAGGTGAACGCGCTCATGGAGCTCAACTCCCCAGCCGGTCTGCTCTTTGATCTGCTGGAAGCGCTGCGCATAACGTACGCGGGCCCCCTGTGGAAAGTAGAAGTGCAGCCACAGACAGCCGCGCCTGGCGTCCACGCCGATCTGATACAGGTCTTCGGCGTCGCTGAGTAGCTCGCTGGCTTTAGCCATCGCCTGCACCTGGGAGACGCGGACGCCGGGATCTGCTTCAACCAGCACCGGACTCTCTTCCTGCGTCTGCTCTTCCTCCTCTACCACGGTCTGCCTCTGATCGGGGGATAGCTCTGGCTCAAGCTGGCGACCGTCCTTAGAAGTGGGGCCGGTCTGCAGGGTCATGCCCTGCATTTCGAGCGTCCAGGCCGTCTCGGCCGTGAACTGTTGTTGCGCCTCGTAGACCGCTTCGACTTCGGCGCTCCCTTTGCAGAGCACGCCTACGGTGTTGCGGTCCCAGTAGATGGAGGGACGCCCGATCGCTTCCAGTCCATCCGGCAGCATGCTATTCGCCATGGCGACCAGCGCCTCCTGGCTCGGCGTCAGCGGATAGATCTGGACAGTCCAGCCTGTGCCCTCTTCGATCTGCTGGAAGATGGCTCCATAGCGCTGCTGCGCCACCTCGGGAAATTCGAAGCGGGTCCGCAACACATAGTTGGCCTTATCCATCCCAACCTTGAGAAAACCAGCCAGTCCACTCAATAGCGTGCGCGCATAGTTGATCGCCTGTTGCTCCTGCACAGGCGCGCCACCACTTCTCACCGGCGCGACCGGTGCGCTGCTCGGGACACTACTGCCGCTGACCTTCGCGGTCTGGACACGGGACGCCGTCAGACCCGCGATCTCCAGTTGCCAGCCAGTCTCTTCCAGGACACGCTGCTGCGCCGCCGCTACCTCTTCCGCGCTCGCCTGCCCCACACACGTGAAGCGAATCACACGCTGCTCCACGAAGATGGAGGGGTTGCCCTGGACACTGAAACCCTCGGGCAGCATCTGCTGGACAAGCTTGCTCAGCTCTCCCAATGGCGTGTGCGGGGAGATGATGATGTTGACGCCGGTCTCTTCGGCGGCGGCCTCCAGCCGTTCGTGATAGCGCTCCCAGGCCCCCTCGGGATAGATGAAGGTCAGGGTGACGTCTCCGCTCTCACCATCGACACTGCGCCTCACCATGTCAGACGGCGTTCCTATATAACGCTCGATGATGGTGAGGATCCAGTTCTGGTCGGGCCGTTCGCGCTGTTCGGGTTCGGCCAGGGCCTCGCTCCATGTTGGCGCCAGCCCATAGTGGACCGGTCCGGACCCCTCCACCAGGTCATCGAGCTGCTCGAAGAGGCGGGGATGCTGCTGCACCAGCTTGGCGATCGCCAGCCGTTCCTCTATCTTGTGCTGCGAGACCCCGGCCAGCTCGCACAGATCGGTCAGGGTATAGCTCTGGTCCGGATGACAGTTGCGGGCCAGTTCATGGGCTGATAGCCCCCGGCGTATCCTGCGCGCGTTGCGTACGCAGGTAGTCAGCGTCTCCTTCTCGCTCAACCCTTCCTCATAGGGCAGGCGTCCGACTACCTCGATCAAAGATCTCAAGGGAAAACGCGTGCGATCATTCGCTTCGCCGCGTGGAAAGAGGACGCGCAGGGTCTCGCGGGCGGCGATGGCCCGGCACAGCACCGGCTTGGAGGCGGAGGGATTAGTGCGCAGCAGGATGATGCGTCCGACCAGCTGGCGCAGGCGGTCTTCCTGCTCGTCCTCCTCCGTACGCCTCACATAGTAGGCCTCGGCGATCTCGCCGGCGGGGATAAAATACGGCTCGTCGTAGGGCTGCTCTTCTTCCAGCACGTCGTAGAGCCACATGGCGTGCTCGGGAATGGCGCGATCGCCATACCAGACGTTGACGAGGTCGCGCACCGTCACCACCTGGTACGAGGGGACGTGCTCCAGGGCGCGCCAGAGCTGCTCCAGGTTGGAGGCGTTGAAGACGCCGTCCGGCTCGCCAATCCCATAGGGCAGGCTTTCGGGCTCAACGACCGTCTCGACCACAGGCGCGGGCTCAGCCGCCTTCTTCTTCAGCTGCCGCGCGCTCAGATTCAGGGTCTCGCCGTTGCGCGGCAGGAGGACCTCGCTCTGCTCCAGCAACGTCTGCAGGGCGCGCCTCGCCTCGTCATCGCCGTGCACCAGCGCCACTCGCTTTGGCTTGAGGTGCGCCGCGTACGAGGCCAGCTCGCCTCCATCGGCATGCGCCGACAGGCTGTACTTGGCAACCGTACACTGGACCGCGATCTGCTGATCCTCAAGCTCAAGCGTCTCTTTCTTATTCTCGGCCAGGTCCAGCAGCCGCTTGCCCGGCGATTCTTCGTCCTGGTAGCCGGTGATCAGAATGGAGGCGTTAGGATTGCTGGCCAGCCGGGCGGCGTACCAGGCGCTGGGACCCCCGGTCAGCATGCCCGAACTGGCGATGATACAGGCCGGCGGACCATCCAGGATCGTCTGCCGCTCCCTGGCGTCGCGCACGAAGCTGACATTGTCGCCCTGAAACGGCAAAAAGCCCTTGCGGATCTGCCTCCCCAGCCGTGGGGTGAGGGCCTCGGGCATCAGCTGATAGGCCGTACACACGCGCCGCACCAGCCCATCGACGTAGATGGGAAAGACCGGTACCACCCCCTGCTCCTGCATCGCCTGCAGCAGCAGCAGGATCTCCTGCCCGCGCCCCAGGCCAAAGCAGGGCAGCAGCACGTGCCCGCTCTTTAGCCCCTCGGCCACCGCCTCCGCCATGCGCTGCTCTTCCGCCTGTCGATTGGGATGCAGCCGCGCGCCATAGGTCGATTCCAGGATCAGCAGGTCGGGCCGCTCGATCTCCGGCGGCACGGCTCCCAGCACGGTCCGCTGCGGTGTCAGGCTCAGGTCTCCGGATACCACGATGCTTTCCTGCTGGCTACTGAAGCCCAGGCTCATCGCACCCGCGATATGTCCCGCCCGGCTGGTGTGAATGGTAACCCCCGGCAGCTGCGCCACTGTACAGTTCTCGCCCACCGGTATCGGCCGCACCCGGCTCAACATGCTCCCCACCAGGGCCGCTGGATACAGCGGGATCTCCATCTCCTCCACCGCGCGCTTGTTCATGATCTTCAAGGCGTCGGCCAGCATGATCTCCATCAGCAGATGCGTGGCCCGCGACGTATAGATGGGCGCGTTCGGAAACGCCCGGTGCAGCAACGGCAGCGCCCCGATGTGGTCCGCGTGCGCGTGCGTTACAAAGATCGCCCGCACATCCTTCCCCTCCAGCAACGCCAGGTCCGGCAATGGATCCGCCGACCGATCCACCCGCACCCCTGCATCCACCACGATCCACTGCCCCGCGATCTCGATCGCCACGCAGCTCGCCCCTACCCCGGCAGCGCCGCCAGCAAAAATAACCTGCATACTATCCCATCACCTTTTCTAGCTCGTATTCTCTCACGCCTTAAGATACCGAATACATCCCACTGCATACGCATTCTATTTCTCCCACTCCACCTTGTCAACGTCCCCACAATTGTGGTTCTTCCTGTCACAAACATGCTTGACAGCAGGGATAATGATAGGTTGCTACAAAGACAGGGTGAAGCGTACAATAGGGAAACACATCGATGCTTTGAACTACCAGCACTATCTATGATCCTAACGTGAATATTCTTGATGCCCGCGAACTCATATGGCATCCAGCAAAAAAACAAACAGGGAAGTACAGAGAGATGCTCCCACACCAGATCGAACAGATTCGCCTCGCCTTCGGCCTGGGTGATGCCCTGGCTGAAGCACAACGTATCACTATCGCCAGTCAACACCAACTGTGGCGTCTGAAGACGACGCAGGGATATTTCGTGATCAAACACTTCAACCTGCAACGAGGAACACCAGAACAATTCCTCTGGAGTGAACAACTTGCCACCACGTTCGCTTCTCACGGCGTGCCTGCATTAACTGCGCTCTCTGGTTCCGATGGCCCACTTTACCAGGCCAATGGAATCACTGCGATGGTGTACCCATGGATCGATGGCGAAATAGTGCCTCCCTCCTTGCTCCAACCAGAGCGTGTGCGCCAGATAGGACGGCTGCTCGCGCTTATGCACACCAGCAAGCTCCCGTTACCTCCTCTCCCTCAGGCAGAGCCAACATCATCATCCAATCCACTCATTGGTGACGAATGGTTGCAACTGGCACAAAAAATAGCCGAGCAGAGCAGTCCGTTAGCCAAGGAATTCCAGAAGAGGCTCCCTGATCTGTTGGCATGGAGCAAACCATGTGGGTCTGTACAGGTCACATCCGGTGAGAAGGTGTACAGCCACCGCGACCTCGGCTGGGCAAATATCATCTGGCGTGATTCTAGCCATCCTGTACTCATCGACTGGGAGATGGCAGGTCTCGTCGATCCAGGTGAAGTGGTCATCATTGCTGCCGGCTGGAGCGGCATGATGGGAGATGCACAAGAGGCCACCTTCATCGCGTTTCTCAAAGGATACCGCGAAGGTGGCGGTATCTTGCGCATTCCGGCGCGCGTCCTTCTCGAAGGATGGCTTTGCGACATACTCTGTAATCTGCGCCTTCATCTCCACCTATATCTCTCTGAACAGCAAGAGATGGAGACGCGAGAGAACAGCCTGCATGCCATGCTCTACATCCTCAAGAGCTTTCCAGCCGCTATGTCTCTCCTCGACCAGTGGGCTCATCTAGCTGACGAGATCATCGGCACAGCCTGACCGCAAACGAGTGAGAATATAACAGAAGAAAGCCGCTCTCATTCCACTATCTTACTGCGATGCCCGTCGTACTACTGAAAATCGCATAAAAATCAGCCTTTCCCAGGCGTGTCTGCCGCACATCCTGCGGCAAAAAGAGATTATCCGTATCAATCGCCAACCACTCGCAGCCACTCGTCTTCAACGTCATCGTCTTTAATTTCGTCTCGCCATTAAAAAACACAAGCTTATACATACCACCATGATCCGCTGGACAGTTATAAGAAGCTCCAATAGGAATACTCGGCAGCGCCAGCGCCGTATCATACAGCCGCCGCACCTGCGCCACATCCGTAATCCGCTTCTCCAGTGCCGGCACCCCCGGCTCAAGTGGATTTTTCGGACGCGTCACCTCCAGCGCCGTCGGCTCCGGCTTCGGAGCCACGGCGGACCACACCACCCATCCACCTACCACCAGCACAACCACCGCCACCAATCCCAACATCACCCTTACCCTCTTCTCCCTCAGCCTCATTCTCAGACTTCTCTTCATAGCGCTTCTCCCTCTCTTGATTTATAAAACCATAAATAACCTCCGTAATAATCATATGTATCAGCCCCCCAATAAGTTCCCACCCAACAAAATCACGCCACCCCATAGGTGCCGAGCTCGCCTCGGCTTTCCGCGCGGCGGCCCCCATCCCCGGGCGCCCACCTTTCCCCAACGAGACCCTCTTCCCCGTCCCTCCCTCGCTTATGTGCCCACCGCAAGCAAGGTAATCCCCGCCAGGATCAACGCCGCCGACCCCAATCGGCTCCAGCCGCGCTTCTCCGCCAGCAAGCGCGTCCCCAGCAGCGTTCCTATCAAGACGCTGCTCTCACGCAGCGGCGCGACCTGGCTGACAGGATGGGAAGTCAAAACAAAGAGCACCAGCAGATAAGCTAGTGGCGAAAAGATAGCCACCCCCAGCACCTCTAAACGATGGACCCTCCAGGTCTCCTTGACCATGCTCCAGTTTCTTGCCGCCGCAGGCAACAACGTCACGGACATAAGCATACACTCCGTTTCGCACAACAGCAGTGGAGCGACCAGGAATGTGCTGACCGCCACTTTATCCCAGAGAGTATACGCGGCAATAAATACACCTGTGAGCAACGCGTAGCCAACCACCAGCGATGTTCCCTCACCCCTCATGACGAGCCGCCTGGGATTGCCCATCAGACACAATACTCCTCCGATGAGCAGCGCAATTCCAATCATTGCGCCTGCCGAGGGCCGCTCACCCAGCCATGCAATAGCGCACAGCGCGGAAAGCAGCGGACCAGTGCCGCGCGCGATAGGATACGTTAGCGAGAGGTCACCCGCGCCATATCCCTTTTGCAGAAAGAAGAAATATGACAGGTGCAGACCGGCGCTGCCCACAAAAAAGATACACTGGAGCCAGGTGAGCTGTATATGCGCGACAAAGAAGAGATAAAAGAGGCTGGGCAGATAAATAAGCGCCCCCAGCGTGCTAAATAGCCAGGTAAAGCCAAAACTACTCCCCGCACGCTTGGCCAGAAAATTCCAACATGCATGCAGACACGCCGCAATGAGTACCACCAGAAGCCATAAATGGTCCATACATTCCCCTTCTCTTCTCAAGAGCAAAAACCACCCCGAAGTCCGGTTCCATCGCCTATTCAAAAAAATAATTTATTTCATAGATCAACAATAAAATAAAATTTCTTTTCTGTCAACGAATTTCATACAGCCAGTACCCCCATAATACACGTACTGGCCTGCCATTTCTCTCTTGACAGAAAGGAAATTTTATTTTAACTTAAAAGCAAAGAAATTTTATTTTTAAGGAGAAATCAAGCCATGGCTTTCTCTTTTGTGCAGATCACCGATCATCATCTCTGTGATACAGAGTCCCTTCTGCTGCAAGGCTACTCGCCCGCCTATGCCTTGCGTACAGTCTTACGTCATATCGCGGAACATGTGGCTGACCACATTGATTTCATCGTCACCACCGGTGATATCGTCGATAATGCCTCCGCCATATCATATGGCAATGCCTGCCAGATGCTCCAGTTGCAAACCACCTCCCAGGCACCGGGTCCGGCCCGCATGACGCTGGAAGGTTTGCAAGATTTCCCACTCTATTTCCTGCCCGGCAATCACGATGATCGGGACCATTTCTTCCGCCAGTTCTTTTCGGACACACCACCCATGTCCTGGATGAACGTCAGCTTCCAGCATAAGGGCATCCAGTTTATCTGCCTGGATTGGGGGCCGCAGGGCAAAGCCATCGCTCAACCCGAGATGCTGGCCTTCCTCACGCGTTGCCTGCAGAATGGGCAGCCGAGCATTATCCTGACCCACCATCACCTGGTTCCGTTCGGCATCCACTGGATAGATGCCTTTCTCCCGGTGGCCGCCGACAGCGAGGCGTTCTGGAGCATCCTTGGCGCGCACCAGTCACAGGTCCTGGGTATCTTCAGCGGCCATGCCCATGTGACCTACGAACGGGTGGTCAATGGTATTCCGCTCTTCGGCCTGCGCTCTACCGCGCCCCAGCCGGTCATGCAGGATGAGCCACTGCTCTGCCTCCAACCACCACACTATCGCCTGGTCACCGTTCAGGACACCTTCCTCACCACCCGCATTTTCGAGGTTCCGCTGTAGCCCACATTGGCGAGCCGGCAATACCAGTGCCGGCTCGATCGTTATCAGTCATAAAGCCAAAAATATGATGGAGAAAGAAAGCAGATCGATGCCACATTCAACAGAGCGCCCGTTGATACCAGAGGGGGTACAGGCCCGCTTGCGTGCCGCTTCCTCGACCCTGACCGGCGCGGAGCAGCGCGTCGCCCGATTTATCGAGCAGCATCCCGAGGAGATGATTTATCAGTCGGTCCAGGCCCTGGCGCAGCGCATCCAGGTGAGTGAGGCCACTATCGTCCGCTGTTGCCGCTCACTTGGCTACCAGGGGGTGCGCGACCTCAAACTGGCCCTGGCGGCCGAACACGCCACGCCGCTCCACCAGATCCACGAGGACATCTCACCAGACGATACGGTCTCCACCGTCGCGCGCAAAGTCCTGCAGTCCGATATCCAGGCTATCGCCGATACACTGGCGGTGCTGGATGAGCAACTTCTGGAACAGGCGGCTGAGGCGCTGCTGCAGGCTACGCGCATCGAGTTCTATGGCATTGGCCCCTCTCTGCCCATTGCGCTGGACGCCTACTATCGCTTTCTACGCATCGGCATGCCCGTCACCGTCACGACGGACGCTGCCATGCAGGCCGTCTCCGCCGCGAACCTGTCACCGGGCTCCGTAGCCTTCGCCATCTCACACTCAGGCACCACCCGCGAAACGCTTAACGCGCTGCGCAATGCCCGCGGCCAGGGAGCCCGCTGCATCCTCCTCAGCAGCCACATGCACACACCGCTTAGCAACTTCGCCGACATCGCCCTGATCACCGCGTCCCGCGAGACCGCCTTTCGCACCGCCGCCCTCACCAGTCGCATCGCCCACCTCAGCGTGATCGACGCACTCTACGTCGCCGTCGCCATGCGCCGCCCCGAAGCCTCCCTGGCCGCGATTGAACGCTTCACCGCCGCCATCGCCGAACATTCGCTATAATCGTACGTGCGCCCTTCGCGGGCGCTTCCTCCCTCGCTTTATGCCAATGCACCCTCAACATGATCTCATCCCCGATATTCTCCCCCTTCGGTCGTTTCCTATAAGAAGGCACATTTATATTTTTCATCCATTAAAGAAGGAAAAACTCTCTATGGCATATAAAAACTCAACGGATGCATTTCTATCCCATCCTACCGATTACGAGCTTGTCCTGCAGGCACAAGCAGGCCAGATCACAGCTATGCACACCCTTTTCGAGCGCCACCACCATACCATCTATCGCTATCTCGTGTTCATGCTGGCCTACCCCGCCATAGCTCAGGAGCTCACCAGCGAGGTCTTCCTGAAGGCCTGGGACGCCATCTTCAATTTCTCTGCTGGCACTGAATTTAGCGACTGGCTCTATCGCATCGCCACCAACCTGACCCACCTCTACCAGCGACGCTACCAGAAACACCCACTGCAACCACCATCCCTGGATCCACCCCTGCCAACCCTCAGCCAGATTATCTTCCTCGATCGTGCCTGTCTCATCCTCCATGATCACGAGCATCTCTCGTATCAGCACATCGCCCGCATATTCAGCATGACCCCACAGAAGGTCCAACGCCTGCATGCACGCGGCCTCTCCCAGCTTATCCAACTCCTGCCATCCGAGTGGCACGCCACGCCCGATACCATCGCCTCCTACCTCGGTCAGTTCTTTATTCCCGAGATACATCTAACCTCACCCTTTACTAACCGGCCCGAGCCACCACGCCACTACGTCCCCTCTCTGACCACTGGTGATTCGTACGCCAGCGCGCCGCGCCTTCCTCTCACATCACAACTTGTCCTGACCTCGCGCCAGCTCTGGCAGCAAACATCACCCTATCATCAACGTCTGCCCAGATGGACCGTCCTCACCATCATTAGTAGTCTCTGCATCCTACTCCTCAGTTCCTCTACGTTTGCCACCCGCCCCATTGTCCAGCACACCTGCACCTTCTATAACCCCATCAATATATCCCTGATCACCAGCGATGACAAAAACGCCACTATCTGCACCAACCAGACCCACCACTTCCAGGGCTACGCTTTTACGCTCCAGCAGATCCACCTCAACAACAATCGCATCCTACTCAAATATCACCTTGAGGACTCAACCCATAAACAACTTCTCTACTGGATCAAATCTATGGATCTGCATGTCCAGGTTCTCAACGCAATCTATCCCGGTTCATCTGCCACAAACAACTACGCCTGCCACCTGGGGGTGTCAGACATCGATAATCCCCATCAATCATCCTTTACCTTCACATCATCCGCATCTTTTGCCAACATCTTCCCTGACATCCCTTCTCAAAAGGGCGCGACAATTGTCTTGAGCATCACAGTGCGCGAAATCATTATCGCCAAAACTTACAATTCAAGATCATATCTCTCCCTCCAACCATCAGATCGCACATCCCTCCAATTTCATCTCACCCTCCCATCCACTTCCCTGCCCCTCTATTCATCATCTTCTGAAGGCCAGGGAGACTTTACCAATTGTGCTTGATCGCAGTCGCCAGGCAAAAAAGCGCGGACATGCACCAGGAGTGCGTGTCCGCGCCGTCTGACCGCGATACTATTCGCCAGTCTCTTCCAACAGGCGTGCCAGCAGGTCGTACAGAGTATTGCGTTCGGCAGGTGAAAGCGGTGCGAATGACTGCGCGATCACCTCATTGTATATGCCAAACCCCTCGTGTAGTATCGCCTCGCCGGAAGGCGTGATGCGATGGCGGATCGCCCTGCCGGGTCCGCTGATGCGCTCAATCCAGCCATGAGCCAGCAGACGGCCCGCCAGAGCACCAAAGGATTGATCGGTCTGGAACGTCAGCTGCGCCAGCCGGTGCGACGACGCATCAGGATTGCGACTGATCGCGCGCAAGGCGTCCCACTGCACAAGCGTAATCCCCCGCGGCATCAGCTTTGCATCAAGCGTACGATGATGCCGATACTGCATACTCTTGACGGCCAGTGCCAGACTTTCCAGTGTAGCGCCCATTCCTCTTCGCTCCTCTTCATTTAATCAGTATATTTATATAAATTTGCTTATATAAATACGCTGTGTTAAAATCCCTATATAAGTTTGTTTATATAAGCTTGTTGTTAAAGTATAGCAGCTCTGTTGCGGATACTACAAGCTCCTATCCACTTTGAAAATTCGAAACATTATTCATACCGCTTCTCAAGCCACGTATAACAAAAAAGAAAGAGAAATTTTTCATGGATGTTACCATACTGAAGCCAGGTGAAGGACGCGTACTTTCTCTCGGCACGATCCAGATGATTATCCAGGAGGACGGGACACATACGCGGGGCACATTGGCTGTCGCGGAATTCGCAGTGCTTCCCCATGCTGCCACCCCACCACTACATATCCATCACGCCCACGAAGAGGGCTTTTATGTTCTCGAAGGGGAGTTGGAGTTCCTGACAGGAACACAGACTGTTCGCGCCAGCCAGGGAACATGGGTGATGGTGCCCATCGACACCGTCCACACGTTCGCCAATCCAACCGACAGGCCCGCTCGTTTCCTCAACACCTTTACACCTCCGCTCTACATTGGCTACTTCGAGGAAATGAGCAGGCTCCTCCACACAGAGGGTGCGCTCAGCCCGCGCCAGATCGCCGAACTGATGGCCCACTACGACACAGAGGTCGTCTCTTAACCGGACATTCCATTCAGAGGATCAAGAACACTCTCCCCATTGTGCTGATCGCGGCCATACACAAAAAAAGCGCAGCCATACATGACCGTGTATGGCCGCGCTCCTCTCCATCACCGGGGCGCGTTCAGCACGTACCCCAGCGACTCTTCATAGGTCTGCCCTTCGCAGCCGGGATCGATCGATACAAAGTGATCGTTACCAGTGCGGCAGCGGTAGATCTGCCTCGTTCCTGCTATGGGGCTGCTATAGATCCAGCCTTCGGTCCTCAGGACGCTGGTCCCTTCACAATTGGATGTCAGTGAGATGAAGTGGTCGCTGCCACCATTGAGACAACCATAGATGGGCACCGTTCCACTCTGGCTACTGCTAAAAACATAGCCCAGCGTCGATTCCAGGTGATAGCCGCCCGTGACGCTGCCGCTGGTAATCCAGTGATCGGACGACCCATTGTAGTAGCGGTTCAGCGCAGGCGTTCCCAGCGCGGTATAGCCGACCGAGGGGTCCCAGCTGGTGGTGTCATACGCATTGTCTCCGTTGTTGGCGACCTCGAAGCGCAGAACATCGTTGGCATTGACGGCGATGTTATCCACATTGGCTTCGATGCCGACCTGGTCGTTATAGGCGACCGTCTGGGGACCCCAGATGACGCTGCCGTTTCTGGTGATGCGCGCCACGATGCCATTGCCTCCGCCAGTATCCCCCTTTAGCACGCGACCGCGCACGCTGATCGTGCCGCCGCTGGGCGCGGTCCAGGCCCTGCCAACCCGGCATTGTGAGCAGATGTCGGGATGCATGCCGAAGCGGGTAATCTGGGGTACGCTGGATGAGGTAGGCTTCCAAATGCCGCTGCTGGCGTCGTAGGGCAGATTGCTCCAGTTCGTGCCATCATTGCTGGACTGATACGACCACTGCTGCTGTCCCTGCGTGCCGCTATAGTCGTTGCCGGCGTTGTAGAGCGCGCTGGCGGTGGTTGCCTGTAGATTGTTGCTCAGCGTGAAGCCGCTAAAGGTGCCTCCGCCCGCCGTCGTGGTCAGTCCGGATGGCTCGGAGTAGAGGTTATCACGAATGGTTCCGGTCGGTGTGATGTCCGCGCCCAGACGTTCGATGCCACCATTGCCGTTGTTAACGAAGACATTACCAGATAGTTCCGTCACGACTAGCGAATCCTGACAGGTGTCAGGATTTTCACGTGAGCAGCTTTGTGAGGGAATGACAGCCTCACGGGATGGACTACCGGCAGATGAACCCTGCACTCCCCATCCGCTACTCCCTCCACCTCAAAGGCATCAGGAGCTGCTTTTCGAATGATATTGTACGACCCGTTGCAATCGGCGTTGATGAGTCGGCCATCTTGGGCCCGATAGAGGCCCCGTGCGATGCGTTTTCCGCTGAACACGGGTGGCTTCTCCTGACCAGCCTGGTAGGTGGGCAAGGGATCACGATCCAGGAAACTGGCCTTACTGGTGTAGGCCTCTTCGGTGAGCAGCACCCGGATGCCTTTCTGCTCCGCTTTGTAGCTGAGCATCTGGATCAAGCGCGCATGGGGAAGCTGAACAAAGTGCTGGTTGTTGCGTGCGCCCAGGTTAACCTCCTGCTTCCAGCCTGCGTTGCGCCCGATCACCAGCGTGCCAATGCCCTCTGCAACGAGCAACTCCACCACAAAGCGGGAGATGGTATGCAGATCATGCTCAATGCGCCGATTGCGCCAGATGGTCAGGCGCTGCATGCGCCGGGTACAGCCAGGGCGGCCGAGGGCCTGTTGCAGATCGGCCATCATCTTGTTATAGAACTGGTTCGTACTTTTGAGACCGCGTCCGTTAACGACGACCGGGACAAAGCCCGGCTTGTTTGAAGTTAACGCGATCACATTGTCGACCCCAGCATCGATGCCCGCGATAAGTGCAGGATCGACGGCAGATGTGGCTGGCTCCTGTTCATACACGATCTCCACCACGACAAAGCCGTGTTTGGGAACGACACGGACCTGAGCAATCGCCCTGGGGTCTTGCCGGGTTTTGACCTGGATGGGTAACCCGGACGGTTGGATGAGGTGCCGGCCAAGCGTCCGTTTACTGCGACTGACGGCCTGCATGGTATAGATCAACACGTTGCGGCCGGTCGTTTTCTGCTTGTAGTTGGGCAGTTGAGGACGGCGACGGAACGTGGAGGGATCGGCCTTGTAGGCCTTGAGGGCTTCAAAGAACGATGTCCAATTGCGTTCGAGCAGCAGGAGCACCTGTTGGGCCACTTTGGCCGGCAGTGCTTTGTAGGCTTCATGCGACTGCATGCGCCGATCCATCGCATAGTAGTTGAGAGAGATCCCCTCAAAGATGAAGGCCTGACGCATGTCGTAGAGCGCCGCGTTGTAGAGGTTTTTGGAAGCAAAGCAGGCGGCATCGAGGACCGCATACCGGGGATCACTGCGAGCGATCACGTGCTTTTCAACCAGTTTCACCATCACCCTCCAATTCCTGCACCAGACGCTCGGTCTTGCGTTTGGCACGCCGCGGCCCATAGAGTCTGGCACAAAAGCTGTACACAATGCTGGTGAGGTCTGCGAGCAGGTCTTCGGTGCCGTTCTCGGCGTGATTGACCACTTCGATTTCTCGCCCGTAGGTGTGAAGCAGCGTTTCAATATAGCGAAACCCGAAACGGGTGCCGCGGTCTTTGTGCTCAATGACGATGCGCCCCACGCTCGGATCAGCCAGCAGCGCCAGAAACCTGGGGCGGTTGTCATTGACGCCAGAACCAATTTCCTTGACCACCCGGCTCACCGGATAGCCACGAGCCGCGCAGTAGGCGACCAACCGTTCGGCCTGACGGTCCAGATTGACCTTGTTCTCTGCGGAAGACACCCGTGTGTAAACCACGGTGTGCGTCTTCGATGAGGAGGCGGAGACCGTGGTTGGTTCATCAATGAGAATCGTGTGAGCCCCGACGCGCCGCCCCTGGATCTTCCCATCCCGGAACCAACGCCAGGCGGTCTCATAGCGGACCCCTTGCTGTTTGGCATACTCACTGAGTTTCATACGCTCATAATACAATGATACGCATCAATTGTCAAGGATTCACTATATTTCCAAAGATCGGTTTCAATACCTCGCTATTGGTGCTGTGATCTCTCCACCATGGATAGCCAGGAATTCGATGCCCGCCCCGGCGTTGCCCGCGATATAGCTGTCGCGAATGCGCACCTGGTCGTTGCAGCACTCATAGTCAAAGCCGGTCTGGTCGGGTGATCCAGTATTAGGCACTCCAGTCATGATGCTGTTGACGAATGAGACGTTCTGCAGACGACCAAAGATGATGCCAGCCGTCCCGCTGTTGCTGTGGCAGGCAGCTTCGTCGTTGAGGCGCGAGTTGAAGATGGTGACGTTCTGTATGTTGACCAGCCGCATCCCTTCGTCGCAGCCGGCCGCCGGACCATTGTCGTCGTGCAGATAGAGGTCGCTGAGGGTGGCGTTCTGTACCAGGTTGTGCCCATCTCCACCATCGCTGGATTGCACGCCGTTGAACCAATCGAAAGAGATGCTATCCTGGTTGTGGGTCCCTTCAATGCCGCTGAGCGTGACGTTCTGCAGCGCGTACTGGCTTGAGGTGAAGGAGACACTTCCCGTGATCTCGATGCCGGCCGAGTTCCAGATGCGGTCGTTCTGTCCACTGGTCGTGTCTCCCTGGTGAATGCCCCGGATATCGTGGACGTAGATATTGGAGAATTGCAGCCCCTGGTGCGATAGCGTGTCGTAGTAGATCAGGATGCCGGTGCCAGCCGAGCCAATCTCCAGGTTGTTGACGCTCCAGTAGGATGGGTTGTTCATGCGGATGGCGCGGTCGGCTTCGTTGCCGTTCCTGATGACCTTTGGACGCGCTCCCGAGCCGTAGGCGTCGATCCTGGCGTAGCTGGCGGCCGAACCGGAGCCGTTGATGGTCATCTGCTGATTCCAGCTGGCCCCACGCGCCAGCAG
The DNA here is from genome assembly GCF_036245075.1 of Dictyobacter halimunensis. NCBI lineage: Bacteria > Bacillati > Chloroflexota > Ktedonobacteria > Ktedonobacterales > Dictyobacteraceae > Dictyobacter > Dictyobacter halimunensis. The sequence continues at coordinate 5,791,570 of NZ_BSRI01000002.1, read as the reverse complement.
GATCTGATCGCCAGGGCCAAAGGTTCGTCCGTTGATGGGCGTGAAGTCACACCAGGGGGCTCCCTATTGGCATATGCTTCTTCTCCCTTGATATAGGAAATCCTACAAGACGAGGGCCCCTCCTTCTATGGGCAGGACGATACCGGTGATGAACGAGGCTTCGTCCGAGACAAGATAGAGAACTCCGTTGGCGTAGTCCTGCGTCTCCCCCTGCCGCTTGACCAGGCTGTGGTGCTGGATGCGCGGTACCCCGCTCTTTTCCCAGGCCTGGCGCTGCTCCTCGACGTTGGCGTTGATGGCGGTGGCCGCCCCCAGAGGGGCGACGGCGTTGACGCGTACATTGTAGGGCGAGAGCGCCACGGCCAGCGCCCGCGTGAGGGCGTCGACCCCACCTTTGGAGGCGATGTAGTGGACCTGGTGGGGACTACAGATCTGCGTAGAGACCGTTGAGATATTGATGATGACGCCGCTCTGCTGCTCCATCATGATAGGCGCGACGGCGCGGGCCAGGTAGAACATGCCGCTCAGATTGACGTTGAGCGTCTTCTGCCAGATCTCGTCGCTGATCGAGAGCAGATCGCGAAAGGGACAGATACCGGCGTTGTTGACCAGGATGTCGATGCGGCCATAGCTCTCTCGGACCTTCCGTACGGCGGCGTTGACCTGCTCGGAGACGGAGACGTCGGCTTCGATTGTCTGGACTCGCCGTCCCAGCTGCTCAATCTCGCTGACCAGGGCGGCCGCCTCCTCGTCGAGCATCCAGTCCAAAATGGCGATATCAGCGCCGTGGGTCGCCAGGGTGCGGACGATGCTGGCGCCGATGCCGCGCGCGCCACCGGTGACGATCGCCACCCGACCATCTAGTTTATGCATGCCCTTCTCCCCCTATGCCAGGTCCAGTACGTCTTGATTTAAGCTGATGCCCAGTCCCGCCTCCTCGCTCGGTCGGATGCGGCCATGCTCTGGATCGGGCACGCCCAGGATGGCCGCCGCCGGTCGTCCCGCGTCTCGATTCCAGGTGCGTACCCATTCGGCGAAGGGACAGTTGACCTGGCTCTTCATCAGGTGGAGGCCAGCCGCCTGCAGCCCTCCGGCGTGAGGAACGACGATCAGACCCCAGGCGGAGGCCATGGCGCAGATCTTGCGCGTCTCGCTGATGCCGCCGACCCAGTTGATGTCGGGCTGGAAGACCGAGATGGCTCCGGTCGCCAGCAGGTCGCGATGCCCCCAGCGCGAGTATTCGTGCTCGCCGGTCGCCAGGGCCACCGGAACCGTGTAGCGCGCCAGCTTTTCGTAGCCCTGGATGTTGTCGGGTGGCAGCGCCTCTTCGATCCAGCGGACCGCGTAGGGCTCAACCAGGTCGATCATGCGGATGGTGTACTCGACGTCCCAGGCCATGTAGCAGTCGAGCATGATGTCGCGCTTGTCGCCGATGCGCTGACGACACTCTTTGACCAGGTCGCGGTTCTTGAGCAGCCCTTCGCGTCCATCGGCGGGTCCATACGGCATGGCCAGCTTGACGCCAAAGAATTCATGGTTATCCCAATCGACGCGGTCGTTGGTCGTTTCGTAGACCGGCATGTCGTCTCGGGTGGCCCCACCCAGCAGTCGATAGACCGGCTGCTTGAGAACCTTGCCGAAGATGTCCCACAGGGCGCAGTCGACGGCGCTGATGGCGAACATGCTCAAACCCTTGCGACCATAGGGCGTGGAGGCGCGGAACATCTGGTCCCATAGGCGCTCGATGTCGGTCGGATCTTCCCCCACCAGCAGGCGTGCGAAGTGTTGCTCGATGATGATCTGAACGGCCTCTCCTCCGTCGGCAGTGGCCAGTCCCTCAATCCCCTCGTCGGTCTCAATGCTGACGGCCAGGCCCCCGAATGGCGCGGTCCAGGATGAGCGCCGGGCGGCATAGCGGGGATAGATCGACATCGGGTTGGCAATCACGCTCTCCGACAGCCAGGATGGCTGTGAGGCGACCTCTTGTTTTAAACGCAAACGTTGACAGCGAATAGCGGTGATTTTCATGATCTACCTTTCAATAGGGATACCACGATACGCCGTCGCACCGTGGCACCCCAATATAACAGGTCCGTATGTCTCAGGATGGTTATTTGGCCCAGCTCTCGTTCTGCCAGCTGGGATTCTGCTGTATCTGGTAGTCGGCAGCGGACTTCCAGGAGGCGTCCAGCTTGCTCTGCGTGGCGGAGAGGCTGGTGGTGCCGAGCAGATAGCCCTGCATGATCTGGGTATAATCCTGCCCTTGCTGCGGTGAGAGCCCCTGCAAGGAGTAGCCGTTAGACTTTGGCGACTCGCCCCACGCACCTTCCGAAAAGCCGCTGATCACCGACGGTGCCGTGACCCCGCTTACTGAGGGGACGCCGGTGGTGGCGGTAATCCAGCTCTGCGCGTATTTGGGCGCAGTCATAAACTGCAGGAAGCGCACGGCGTACTTCAATTGATCGCCCTTGACGGTCGAGGGGATCATATAGCTGGTGCCGCCAGCGGTGACGCCGAATTGCGCCGGCGCGCCAGTGGAGAGCGGCGTGGTATCACTGGTGATGGTCGGGAAGCCCATACTGCCAACCTTGAACGTGGCCTTGGAGACCTCAGCGGCGCCGAAGTTGACGCCCCAGGCCATGGCGGAGCGCCCGGCCAGGAAATCGTCCAGGTTGACGCCAGCACCCGAGAGGCCCTTGATGCCAGACCAGTTGGGCGTGGCACCCGTGGAGTACATGTCTTTGGCCAGTTTTAACGTCTCGACCACCTCGGGCAGACTGGCGTTGAGCTTGCCGGTCTTGATGGCGCGCACCAGATCTTTGTTGGTCAGCGTCGAGTAGCTGCCAGCTTTGCCAGCGGCGTCATACCAGTTGAAGTCGTTGTAGTATTTGTTCATCATCTGGTTCAGGATCGAGCCGACCGGCCAGGCAATGCCGATCTGCGAGTTGTCCATCGCCATCGGCGTAATGCCGGCCGCCTTGAACTTCTGTAGCGCCGTCTCCCAATCCTTGTAGGTCTTGATAGGGAGATCCACGCCGGCCTTCTTGAACAGGTCCTGGTTAACGAACAGACCAACGCTCACCAGGTTGAGCGGCACCCAGTACAGATGGCCGTCGGCCGCTGATGATGTCGTCTGGTTGTATGCACGTGAGTCAAACCAGTCCATCCAATGAGGCTTCTCCGGCGCGTAGGGATTGGGCTGCTGTAGATAGCTATCCAGCGGCGTCACCTGGTAGGGCTTGTAGCTGGTCTGGTTGAAGATCAGGTCGGGCGCGCTCCCCGAGGCCAGTTGCGTCGCCTCGATCTGCGAGAAATTGGAGAGCGGCAGCACAGTAATCTTGACTTTCACATTGGGATTAAGCTTCTCAAACTGCTGTACAGCAGTATCCCAGGCGGGACCAAAGCTCTTTCCACTACTGTTCCACTGGTTCGGCCCGGCCAGCGTAATCGTGATGGGACCCCCGTTACTCCCCTGCGCCTGCGACCCATTGCCGCAAGCCGTAAGCAGCAACGCCCCCAACAAAAAGAGCAGACCAAGCACATGGGCTGAACGCCAGACAGACATCGTCTTGTTCACAAACATGAGATGAATCCTTTCCCATAAAATAAACAAATCGCCCCCATACGTTCGGACCTCGCGTCCGATTTTCCCCCTCCACGATCGCGTCCCCCTCCGTAGGTTCGGCCCTTGCGGCCGATTTCTCGCCGGCCGATCACGCCTATTTCAACATGTCCCCACCTCCAACGACACCGCCAACACCGGCGATAAAGTAGCGCGAAGCCACAAAGTAGACAACGACCAGCGGCAGACTGGCCAGCACATAGCCGGCGAAGAGAGGTCCCCACAGGGTGACATTCTGCCCCTGCAGAAAGGCCAGTCCGGTGGTAACCGTTCGCAGACTGTCGTCGTTGAGCGTGAGTAGCGGCCAGAAATAATCGTTCCAGACCGTGGTCAGGGTAAGCAGAATAATAGTGCCAATGATCGGCCCCGAGAGCGGCAGCATGACGTAGAAGTAGGCCTGCCATCCCGCCGCCCCGTCGATGTGGGCGGCTTCAAACAGTTCATTGGGCACCTGCTGAAAGAAGGTACGCATTAAGAAGGTGGCAAAAATAGATCCGCTGGCGATATAGGGCAGGATCAGGGCCAGGCGCGTGTTGATCAGCCCCATGTCGCGCACCAGGATAAAGAGTGGTACCAGGCTGGAGATCGATGGCACCATCAACAGGACGGCGATCATGGTGAAGAGAAAGTTGCGGCCCGGAAAGCGGTAGCGGGCAAACACAAAGGCTGCGATCGAACTGAGCACCAGTACCCCAACCATGGAGCTGCAGGCAATGATCAGCGAGTTCATAATGTAGACGCTAATCTGGTTCCAGGCCACCGTGTAGTTCTCCCAGTGGAACGGCAGCGAGGGACTCCAATACGATGTATGAAACTGGCTGTTGTCCTTGAGCGATGTTATGACCATGAAGACAAAGGGGAACAGGGTCAGTATGACCAGTATCATCAAGATACTGCCAATCAGAAGGTCACGACGTCCCTGGCGTGTTGCCATGCTCGACCATCCTTTCATGCTCTCGTCGATATCGATCTTACATACCAGTGCTCACTGCCTCAGGCTGCCGTGACGGCCTGCTTCCTCGTGCGCAACGATACAACGCTAAAGAGTGCGGTGATGATAAAGAGTACCGAGGATAGGGCGGCGGCATAGCCCCAGTTGCCATCGTAGAAGGCCTGGTTGACCATATAGAGCGCCGGCGTCATGGTGGAGTAAGCCGGCCCCCCGTTCGTTAGCAGGGCCATGGGGATGGCGAACTGCACATAGTTGATGATGGCCAGTACAAACAGCAGCCGGAATTGACCCGAAATCAGTGGAATGTCGATCCGCATGATGCGCGTCAGCCAGGATGCACCGTCGATGGAGGCGGCGTCAAATATCTCGCCCGGAATACTCTGCAGACCCGCCAGGAAGAGCAGAAACGGCGTGCTGGCGATCCAGGGAAAACCCAGAAACATCAATGAGTAGAGGGCGATGTTGGGATCTCCCAGCCAGTTGCGCTCCAGCGAGCTCCATCCCAGCGCGTGCAGCATGGTGTTGAGCATGCCGATGTTGGGCTCATACATAAATCCCCACAGATAGAAGACCACCACCATCGGGAAGGCAATCGGGATGATCAGCAGGGTGCGAAAGATGAACTGCCAGCGCTTGCTCGAATGCGCCAGCACCAGTTCGGCCGCGAACAGCGGCACCACCCAGGCCAGTGTGACCCCGAAAATAAAGAACTGGATGATATTGGTAAACGAGTGCACAAACACGCCATCCGACAGCAGCGCCGTGAAGTTCTTCATCCCCACAAATGGCGAGTCGAACCCCGGTCGCCAATCAAAAAAAGCGTGATAGAGGCCGCTCAGCGCCGGATAGTAGCTGAAGAGACCCAGCACCGCGAACAGAGGCAGCAGCGGCACATAAAACTTCCACAACCTGCCAACACGCACCAGCCGCCCAACCCGCCTACCATTGCGCGCCGGACCACCTTCATGCACATCAACCCTTCCAGGGCGAGAAATAGTCTGCATGCAAATGCTCCTTCAACAGAGAACCAAATAAGCGCCATGCCCGGAGCATCACTGCGCCAGACACCATTGTGTTTATTTTATATGCATGTATGGATGAGCCGTCCCCATCCACAGAAGCTCGCCACGTGCACAAAACAATCGATAATTCGATTTAGTAAATCAGTTTACCTACTACACGAAGTATAAGCAACAACCCAGCCATATGTCAATAGCTTTCGAATAATTTCATTTATTTTCCTTCTCATGCGTCATCATTCCCTCCCGCCATTGCGGAGACATATGAGCGCGTCCACACGCGCGTCCGATGCGCGACCGCAAATTTTATGTGTTGGTGCATGGGGCGCGCATGCGCGCCCCATGCACCAACACACAACGGACTCTTCTAATCCCTCCTTATATTGACAAAGAATCAATTCTTTCGTTATAATCTGGTAGAGATAAATCGATTTATTGATTCGGTTTATTTAAGAATCCATAATACAAAAGAAGCAGGGTGCCAACGCCGATGGAAAAGATACACGCGAAAAGACCGACGATCAAGGATGTAGCACTGTTGGCGGGGGTTTCTCGCACGACGGTTTCGCTGGTGCTGAACAACGTGAGTTCCGCCAACATTTCGCCCGAGACGCGCAGCCGCATCCACAACGCCGTCGTTCAGTTAAACTATCAGCCATTGGAGGCAGCACGCAACCTGCGTACCCAGGCATCTCAAACACTCGGCGTGGCTATTCCCGATGCCCACAACCCCCACTATATGCAGATCGTGAGCGGCATCGATACCTATGCACAGAGCCAGGGCTATAGCACATCAATCTTTATCACCAATTTCAGCGAGGAGCGTGAGCGCCTCTGCTTTACCTGGCTGCAACAGAAGCGCAGCGACGCATTGATCCTGCTGTCCGGCACCGGACGCGCGCTGCTCGGCGATGTGCGCTCCCTGCACGAGCGCGGCAACCTGATCACCAACCTGAGCTTCCGCAGCGATACCATGTTCGATGCCGACATCGATAGCGTGGTCCCACAGGCCGACCTCGGCGAGCAGCTGGTGTTGAGCCACCTGGCCGAACTGGGCCATCAGCGCATCGGCTACATCTATGGCGTCGCCAACCACGAACTTCTGCGCGACCGCCTTGACGCCTGCCTGCGCATCCAGCAGCAGCTCGGCCTGCCAGTGCATGAGGAGTGGATCTACCGCTGCGGCCCCACCATCGACGATGGTTATCAGGCCACCCAATCCCTGCTGCAATCGCTGCCAGAAACAGACGACCAGCGCCCTACAGCACTGGTCGTCGTCAATGACCTGCTCGCCATGGGAGTGCTGGCCGCCCTCGCCCATAGCCACATTCGCGTTCCGCAGCAGATGAGCGTGATCAGCTTCGACAATATCCCCCAGGCTCCCTATACCATCCCGGCCCTGACCACCGTCGACTACAACGCCCGCTTAATCGGCGAAGAAGCCGCCCGGCTAACCATTGAGCGCCTGGCCCAGCGCGACCGCCCCCCCATCCTGGCCGAAATCCCTCCCCAGCTCATCACCCGCCACTCCACCGCCCCATATGTTCGAACCTCGCCCCCGATTACGAACCACCCCCTCCCATAGGTTCGGACCTCGCGTCCGATTTCCCCTCTCCACGCACGATCACGCCCCCATACGTTCGGACCTCGCGTCCGATTTCCCTTTCCACCCCCGAAACCCATCACATCAGTTAACGCCCGTTACCGAGAAGTTGCGGTAATTAGCGGCCGTGTCCTCGGTGACGAGACCCGGCTGGCCATCGAGCAGCGAGAATGAGCGTTGCTGCATCTGCGCGCCATCCAGGTAGAAGGTGAAGGTGTTGCCGGCCTTGGTAACCTTGATGGTGTGAAACTGCGTGGGATTAAATCCCGAGGGCAAATTGGCGTTCTGCCAGCCCTGAGCGCTCCCCCCTACAACGGCATAGGTGGCATAGACCCCGTATTGACGATCGAGGAAAGCGACCACGTAGTTGTTGTGGTCCACGTAGGCGGCGTAGATGCCGTACTTGGGATAGGACGAGGTGGTACCGGTCTGCACCCACTGCGCGTCCGCCTGCACCGTGTAGTTCTCATAGTTGGGATTGCCACGGAAGATCTGCTCCCAGCCGGCGCCCAGGCTGCTGCCGTTGGCCGCGCCGGGACCCTGGATGGACCAGTTGCCTGTCTTAAGCCCATCGGTCGTATCCCCCTCCGCGCTATCACCGAAGGAGTCACGCCAACCCTGGCTGTTGTCGGCCACCGAGAAATTGCGATAGTTGGCGGTCCGGTCCTCGGTCACCAGCCCGACCTGCCCTCGCCGAATGTTGAAGGTACGCTGCTGCATCTGCGCGCCATCTAGATAGAAGGTGAAGACGTTGTCGGCCTTGCTGACCTTGATGGTGTGGTATTGCGTGGGATCAAACCCAGACGGGAGGTTGGTGTTCTGCCAGCTCTGGGCGACCCCGCCAACCACGGCATAGGTGGCGAATACGTTGTATTTCGTATCGAGCCAGCCCTGTACGTAGTTGTTGCTATCCTGGTAGACGGCGTACATGCCATATTTGGGATACGCGGAACTGCCGGTGGACACGCCCTGCGCGTCAACCTGCACCGTGTAGTCAAGCAGAGTGGCATCGCCACGAAAGATTTGGTGCCAGCCAGATCCCAGCGAGGTACTGTTCGCGCTCGTCACGCTGTTGTTCGACCACGAACCCACCACCGCGTCTCCGGAGGCCGCTGGACCCCAGCCGAACGCGCCGTTCTCACCCGAGGGCGGCGTCAGCGGAACAGTGGCGTCCATCGGATAGCCGAGCAGCGGCGAGCCATCAGAGTCCCAATACATCTTCTGGGCCTGCACCGTGCGCGTACCGTCGCATCCTCCCGGCGTGGTATGGTACAGGAACCAGGTCTCCGTCCCGTCCTCCGATTGCACCGGCACAAACGAGGCGGGACCCTTGATGCTATCGTGCTGCTCCAGGATAGGGCCGGTCTTGCTCCAGTTGCCCGCGCTGAGATAGCTGGTGCCATCAGTGCTGTTATCCGTCAGCAAGCCGACGGCGTAGTTGGGGGTGCCACAGAAGCTGGCCGAGTAGGTAATGAAGGTCTTGCCACCATGGGTAAAACCGACCGGACCCTCATTGACGCCAAAGCCATGCGTCTCCCACGATTGCGTGGGGGCGGAGATCTGCACGCGATTGCTGCTGATGTGCAGCGGATCGCTCATAGAGGCAATGTAGATATTCTGCACCCCTCCACTCCCCGTGGGCCAGCCCGACCAGACCGCGTAGAGCTTCCCGCTGCCATCCTGGAACACGTCGGGATCGATCGTCCACAGGTTGCTCGACTCCGACAGCTGCCCATGCGGATTCCCGGTGTTGGCCTCGCTATAGCTCCCCAGCGGATCATTGCTGTTGGCCTGCAGCACAAACATGCGATGACTGCTATCCGAGCCGCCATCGGCCGTGTAGTAAATATACCAGGTACTGTTGATGTAGTGCAGCTCAGGCGCCCACACATCACAACAATTCGGCGTCCCCGCTGTAGGCGTCCATACCGTCACCGGCTTCGCCGAGGCCAGACCCGCGATCGTCGCCGAGCGCCAGATCTGAATATTGACCGCCGTCGTCCCCGTATAATAATAGTACCCATTCACATAGATCACATACGGATCAACCGGCCCCGTCAACAACGGATTTGTCAGGCTCACCCCCGCCGCCCGCGCCCGCTGCACCTGCCCCACCCCCATCATTACGGTGCCCATCACTAAAGCTATAAGAAACACAAATATGGATACACACGCGAATCTCTTCATTGACCGTCCTCCTTGATACGACACACACCAATGCTGTCGTTAACCTGACATCATGTCATCATGGCCAAAAGAAAAACGTTGCCTGTCAAGGCTACAACGCTGGCCTCAAATGCCCAGGCTACACATCCATTTTTACCTGCGAGAGAAAAAGAACATGAAATTTACAACGTTGTATCTCAATAAGTATACCATTCATGTTGCAATACGGTCAATGCACCCATTACCACAGAATACAATTCATCCTTTGGCCAAAAGAGAAGGCAACAAAAAACACAAAACGCCCCCAAAAACACGGAACGCTCCTTAAAAAAAGGAACGCCCATGTAGGGTCGACCTTCAACGGTCGACCGGCCCGCGAGCGCGTAGGTGTCGGGCTTGCCCCGACTTGCGGGCCACGTGCCCAGCCGGTTCGGCTTCCCATGGAAAACATCTCGCCCCACGTGGTACCTCCACGCCAACGTACCACACACGATCCCCAAAGTACCGCGTAGGATGGAAAATTCAGGCCACCACTGCTGGCTTGAGCACTTCTTCACACCACTGACGAAAGCTAGTAGGCGTAGTGGACTCAGGGGTACGCAGTTCAGCGGTGGCGAGTCCCTGATCGTAGGCCGCCATCATATCGACCAGGGCCTGCACCATAGCCTCGGACCTCCCATATCTAGTCAGCGTAGCCTTCAAAGCCTCATCGGAGATCTGCTGGTAGCGCACAGGCCTGCCCAGCACCTCGGACATGATCCGCGCCATGTCGTTATAGGAGAGGTCCTCGGGGCCGAGCACCGGGCAACTTGCGACTCCGCTCCAGGTGTGATCGAGCAGCAACCTGGCGGCAACAGTGGCGATGTCGCGCGTGGCGCAGGTTGGCTGCTTGAGATCCCCGGATATCATGTCGAAGAACATGCCCTGGTTTTTGATCGACTCGACCTGACGGAACAGATTATCCATGAAAGGGGGCAGCGCCAGAGCACGATAGCTGACCCCCGTGCTTGCGATCAGGTCATCCATCGCCAGCGATGCAGTAACATTGCCAGCTTTCCCGGATACGGCTGATCCACGGCCGAAGGCCGAGACGCCGACCACCCGCTGGACCCCCTGGGTCTTGAAAGCCTCGCACGCCGGTCGGCTGAAACTCACATACGCGGCCTCGACACTCTCGGCACGGGGGTCCGGGGGGACAAGCCAGAACACGCTGTCTGCGCCCGTGAACGCCTTGGTGACCACAGCGAGATCCCCATGCGATCCCTGCACAACTTCAACGCGCTTACGCTCGCGTGGGGACAGGCGGGAAGGATCACGCACAATCACACGGATCGGTTCGTCGCTATTGAGCAGGTTGTTAAGAACTTGATGGCCAATCAGGCCAGTAGGAGTCGTAATGACAATCATAAAAACCACCTCCAGGAGAGAATAGGCAACAGTGTTGCTTACCCAACACTTTCGTGTATACTACACAGTAGAAATAGTACGTTGTCTCTGGGCTGGAAACAATCAGCAAACAGGCTGGATCGTTGTTTAGACAACACGAGAAGGCAACTGTTGGTTTTCAGAGGAGAGGTGTGATAAGAACCTTACTCAGGTAAGGAGGCAAGATGACCACGCCGGCGAATAAGAACGATCCACGGGTGAAACGGACCCGTCAGTTGTTGCTGCAAGCATTCATTTCGTTACTTGAAGAACGACGCAACATTCACTCTATCTCAGTGCAAGATATCGCAGAACGTGCAACGGTCAATCGGGCTACCTTTTATGCACACTTTGAAGACAAATATGCCCTCTTAGAGATCTGGATGCGCGAAAAGTTTCACCACGCATTGGAGAGTCAGCTTCCCGCCACTTCCACCTTGCAGAGGAGCACCTTGCGCCTGCTTATTTTCGCCGTGTTCGATTTTCTTGCCCTCTGGCATTATCATCTCAAGCCAGCCGATAGGCAGTTTGTGCCGTTCTTCGAGGTCGCGTTGCAGCAAGAGCTCCAGGAGGTCCTCCTGAGCTGGCTAAACCAGGTTCCGTCGTCGGTGCCCGTCTGTCAGGAAGAAGTAGAAACCACGGCGCAGGTCATCAGTTGGGCCATCTTCGGACCGGCGATACAGTGGAGCCGGGGAGACCGGGCAATCACAAGAGACACCATGGCCCACTACGTTTTGGCCATCGTTATTGCTGGCCTGTCGCCTGTTACCACCGTTACACTTTGACTATTTTTGCCCATAGCGGAGAAAAATGAATATGAACACTCATTTAAACAATCCACTTATACACATTTATATAAGCAATCCACTGGCAGCAGCGGCGTTAGTCGTCGTTGTGCTTCTCGTTTTGATACTTGCGCTCAGGCATCTTAGAACGAGCCCTCGGCGCACACGCAGACATCGCTCGCCGCGCGGCTACGCTCCCAGGCGCAAACGTCCTCCAACCGGCAAGAAAAAGCAAAGCACTCCCAGAGGAAATGGACGCGTCCCATCCTGGCAAAAGGACGCTGGTGCCAGGGTCGCTAATAAATATGGCAGAGCCCGCAGCCCCGAATGGCCCCAGGTCGCGCATGAGCATCTCAGCCGCGAACCTGCCTGCGTGGTCTGTGGCCACCGGGGAAAAGGACTGCAGGTTCACCACATTAAACCATTCCATCTCTATCCTGAGCTCGAACTTGATCCGCGCAACCTGGTCACCCTCTGCGAAACCAGGGGCCGCACCCACCACCTGCTCATCGGCCACCTCGACGACTGGGAATCGTACAACCTGCATGTACGAGCGGACGCCAAGCGTTACGCCAACCAGAATGCCGCCACGATCAAATCCAATCCCACCTGGCAAAGAGAGGTCGATCAACGCCCCATGCCTTAACGTGCCCCATCAACCTCATTTATAGCGGTTGACTTTATCGTCTCTATAGCCGCTATAATCTGATACAGAGAATAAGAGAAAAACCTTTATCGCATTTTTGATGCTCTTATAGGTGAAAGTGAGGAGCTACATGCAAATACCAACGCTTCAAGGGATCATTGATCGCCGCCTCCTTATCAATTACCGCGTCGATCCAGCATATCTACAGAAGCTGCTGCCCGCCCCGTTTCGACCTAAACGCCTCCATGGCATGGGGATAGCGGGTATCTGTCTCATTCGCCTTAAACAACTCCGTCCACGTGGGCTGCCAGCCCAGGTTGGTTTGGCATCAGAGAATGCAGCACACCGCATCGCCGTCGAGTGGGAAGAAGACGGGAATTATCGGGAAGGTGTCTATATCCCTAGAAGAGATACGGCATCCCAGGTCGTTACCTTGATTGGTGGCAGACTGTTCCCTGGTCTCCATTATCATGCGACATTTCAAGTGAAGGAAGATGATGAGAATTTCTCCGTTCGTATGCTGAGCGACGATGGGGAAACCAGGGTAGCTGTCCAGGCTCAGAGCGCGTCACGCTTGCCTGACAACTCTATTTTCGCCTCCCTGGAGGAGGCTTCTGCGTTTTTCGAGCATGGTCTGCATGGCTATTCGGTCACCAACAAGCCGGGAACCCTCGATAACCTGGCATTACACTGCAAGTATTGGGAGGTTGAACCTCTGCAGGTGATAGAAGCCCAATCCAGTTTCTTTGACGATCCGACACGCTTCCCAGAAGGTACAGCCGAGCTCGATTGCGCCCTCTTGATGCGGGCAATCCCCCATGAGTGGCATGTAGGAAAACCTTTCTCAACAGAGAAAGAAAGCCCAATTCAAAACACCTCAGCTCTGATATAGACATGCATACGACAACCAGCAAAAAAAACATAGCGGGCGCCCTTTGGAGCCAATACATTCAATATAACGGCATTATAATGGCATTGGGAACGAAGATCGTAGGTTCGGCCCTTGCGACCGATTGCTGCGAAGCGGCCCCGTGCCCGGACGCGCACGTTCCACCAGCGATACCATCTCCCCCTTCAAAGGGGCGCCAGCGTGTTATGCTGAATGTATTACCCTGAGGGGCGCCTTTATCCATCGATGCTTATGACTGCGCATTGTTCACATACGCATCTACCCGTTCCCTCGTCCACGCGCCGTTGACCATCACGACGCGATAGCTGAGATCCAAGAGGCTGCCCGCTGCCAGCGTGTAGTATTCGTCGAACATGAAGGCGCAGCTGATGCCAGGATAGAAGTTGTTGCGCACAAACCATTGGTTGGGATAACGCGGATTCTGCGGCTGATCAATGAAGATGATGGTCGATTGCTCGCAGCTCGTATCGTGCCAGCCGGTGAAGGCCAACCACGGCGCCCGCTTGCCCATGCAGTCGGGACCCTCCAGTCCATCGGGACCAAAAATCCTCCCGTCCAAAAATGAGCGGGGACCACGCCAGAACAGGCCGCCGTAGCCTGCGTTCTCCCGGCCTTCGGTCGTTGGTGAGCCGAACTTTAGATCCTGACCCGAGATGTTGAGCAGCCGCGACGAGAAATCAAGACTCCAATAGCCCTCTTCGACATTGATCTCGTTGACCACCAGATGCCGCTCCTCCTCGATCCAGTCCGCCCCTGCCTGCGTCGTCCACTGCAGCTGCTCGACACAGCTGACGCAGTCCCGGCTGGCCAGCTCTTGCCACGCCCGGTGCTGCATGCGCCCATTATTATCAAGTGGCTGATAGCCCTTGTCGCGCACATACGTACGTCCACCCCAGAAGTTCTCCCCCGAGAGGTGGGCGCTGGTCAGCGAAAGCCCGACGTGCCACCGGTGATCATAGGGGCGTACAATACATAGCTCGTTGCCAGCCAGCGTCCTCAACGAATGAAAATAGGGTCTGGGCGACTCGAATGTCGGAAACGAAGGCTCATAGACATACGTAAATAAAGAGCGCCCCTCATACTGCAATTCAACATTATCATGCAGCGTATGCACCAGCTTTGTCTTCATAGCATCCTATCCTTCCTTTTCGGCCTTTCACATCAATTCGAGAAGATAACGTTTTCTATTGTACCTCATACCGATCAGCCATCCAACAACATCAACATGGTTTTATATATTGCCGCATGCCCTCCATGCCTTCAACATGGTTTTATATATATTGGTGCACGCGAGGCTCAATGCGCTTCGCGTGCACCAATATATATAAATATGTGGCCGCGTAGCGGCTGCCCGTGCGAGGGCGCTCACCTCCCTGGAGCATCAGCAATCAAATCCATCGGAGTGTAGCCCTGGCGCGCGCGTCATCGTGTTAAAGAGTGATATACTCACAAGGGTCACTTATGAAGAAACAATCAATGAGACCAGGAACTTTGTTATAGAGGAGATGAACAGATGTCAGCTACATTGACACAACTACCCTCATGGAGGGCCTTAGAAGCACATTTTCAAAAGGTTCGCGACCTTCACCTGCGCTCACTCTTCGCCGACGATCCTCAGCGCGGCGAGCGCTTTTCGGCCGAGGCGGAAAATATCTATTTTGATTACTCAAAGAATCGTGTTACCGATGAGACGATCCAACTGCTGTTGAAGCTGGCCGACGAGGTCGGACTGCGCAAGCGCATCGACGCTATGTTTAGCGGCGAGAAGATCAATGTTACGGAGCAGCGCGCCGTGCTGCACGTGGCCTTGCGCGCCCCCAAGGGCTCGTCGATCCTCGTCGACGGCCAGAACGTGGTCCCCGAGGTGCACCAGGTGCTGGAGAAGATGTCTAACTTCTCGAACCGCGTGCGCAGCGGCGAGTGGAAGGGCTTCACCGGCAAGCGCATCCGCAACATTATTAACATCGGCATCGGCGGCTCCGACCTGGGTCCCCATATGGCCTACGACGCCCTGCGCCACTACAGTGATCGCAATCTGACCTGCCGCTTCGTCTCCAATGTGGACGGCACGGACTTCGCCGAGGCGGTGCACGACCTGGATCCCGAGGAGACGCTGTTCATCGTGTCTTCCAAGACCTTTACCACCCTTGAGACCCTGACCAACGCGCGCAGCGCCCGCGATTGGACGCTGGCGAAGCTACACGATGAGAAGGCCATCGCCAAACACTTCGTGGCCGTCTCGACCAATGAGAAAGAGGTGGCGAAGTTCGGTATCGATACCGAGAATATGTTCGGCTTCTGGGACTGGGTTGGCGGTCGTTACTCCTACGATTCGGCCATCGGTCTCTCGCTGATGATCGCCATCGGGCCCGAGAATTTCTATGATATGCTGGCCGGCTTCCATGCCATGGACGAGCACTTCCGCACCACTCCGTTCGAGAAGAACCTTCCGGTCCTGCTGGGGCTGATCGGCATCTGGTATAACAACTTCTTCGGCGCCGAGACGGTGGCGATCCTACCATACGATCAGTACCTTGAGCGCTTCAGCGCCTACCTGCAGCAGCTGGACATGGAGAGCGACGGCAAGCATGTCGATCTTGAGGGAAAGACCGTCAACTACCAGACCGGTCCGATCATCTGGGGCCAACCCGGTACCAACGGCCAGCACGCCTTCTACCAGCTGATCCACCAGGGCACCAAGCTGATCCCCTGCGACTTTATCGGCTTCTGCCAGACGCTCAACCCGGTGAAGCCCCACCACGATCTGCTGATGGCCAATTTCTTCGCCCAGACCGAGGCGTTGGCCTTCGGCAAGACCGCCGAGGAAGTGAAGGCCGACGGAGTGGCCGACTTCCAGGTTCCACACCGCACCTTCGAGGGCAACCATCCCACTAACACCATCCTGGCCGATCGCCTCACCCCGTCAATGCTGGGCAAGCTGGTCGCCCTCTACGAGCACAAGGTCTTCGTCCAGGGCACCGTCTGGAACATCAACTCGTTCGACCAGTGGGGCGTCGAGCTCGGCAAGGTACTGGCCAACCGCATCATCCCCGAGCTGGAGAGCGAGCAGCAACCAGATCTCAAACACGATAGTTCCACCAATACCCTCATCAGCCGCTACCGCAACCTGCGCAAAGCCGAATAGCCTTGCGGCAGGCCGGCAGGGGACGCCGTCGGCCCCTGCCTCTTTTCATTCAGTCGAAGCGGGTCATATGCAACACACATGACCCGCTTCGGCAGCTTGCCTGCATGGACACTGCTCATTTTGCCTGGAAGAATTCCAACCGCTCCCCATCGGGGCCGTAGAAAAAGGCGATCTTAATACCACCCAGTATCGTTTGTGGTGATTCATCGATCAGAGGAACGCCAAGGGTGCGCAGCCGCTCCAACTCCGCTTCGATATCGCTCACAGTGAAAGCGAAGTGATCTACCTTACCCAGAGCCGGAACATCATCATTGCCGTTACCAATTAACTCTATCTGCATAGTATCGCTACCAGGATAGTTGAGGAACACAAGCTCCAGCCCATCATCCAACCTCTCCCGGCCAACCAGGTGCATGCCCAGAACCTCCGTATAGAAGCGGATCGATGCACCCATGTCTTTAACCCTTAAACCGATATGCTCTAATTTATGTATCATGAACAGCTCCTTCTTCCCTCCAGGGGTAAAATAAATCATACTGCTGATGCTTAAAATACGTATTTTTGTAATGCATACAAGTATATAATAAATAAGACCACGTAGGTGCCGGGCTTGCCCCGACTTTGTCGCGAAGCGACCGGTTCCCGGGCGCACGTTCCACCAAAGGTAATATCAACAGAAGGGAACAAAGAATAGATGGAGATTCGCGCAGCCACACATGAGGATGCGACGTTGATCGCGTCAATCTATAATCAGGGGATCGATGATCGCTCGGCGACGCTGGAGACACAGTTGCGCACACCCGAAGAGCGCGCCGCGTGGTTGGCGGCTCGTGGCCCGCGCCACCCCGTCCTCGTCGCCGTGGACACAGAGGACACGGTCGTTGGCTGGGGCTCACTCAACCCCTTCAATCCGCGCCCCGCCTACGACTACGTGGCGGACTTCTCCATCTACGTCGATCGCCGGCAGCGCGGCCGGGGCATCGGTGATGCTCTGCTGAGCGCGCTTGAGATGCGGGCCGCATCCATCGGCTACCATAAATTGGTCCTGGCCGCCTTCCCGCATAACAAAGCGGGCTTAAGGCTATATGAAAACCATGGCTTTCAGCGCGTTGGCGTTTACCATGAGCAGGGACGGCTCGATGATCGCTGGGTCGACGTCATCATCATGGAGAAGATCCTGCCTTGATCAATAAGCGGGCTAATCAACGCTGAGGCCTTTTCTGGTCGAGGATTTGATGTCTCGAATCCCTTTGATGGCACGTAATTGGTCGATGGCCTGCATCATCGTGTGCGCGTCCTTGACATGGCAATCGATATCCAGTTTGTGCTGCGTGCCCTGCTCGCTCTTCTGGCTATAGACGTCGACACGCACGATCTCTATCTGTAGAGCACTCAGAGTATCATAGATCTTCCCGAGCAGGGCGCCTTCGTCGGCATCCATGAAGAGGATATACAATTCCTGCAGGTGCTGGCTCTTGAATGGCAGAAACCTGTCTTCCACGTAACGCATGCCGATCAGGATAAATAAGACCAGCAGGGTGGTGATGGTGGCCTCGATCAGGAATCCGACGCCGCAGGCCATGGCGATGGCGGCCACTACCCAGACCGAGGCGGCCGAGGTCAGTCCCTTGACTTTCTGCAGGTCCTGCCGGAAGTAGATCGCTCCTCCTCCCAGGAAGCCGATGCCCGCTACGATATAGGAGGCGACACGCGAGGGGTCGAGCTGGATGTGTGATAGATTCAGCAGATCGTGGAAGCCATAGGCGGAGATGATGGTGAACAGCGTTGTTCCGAGCGCCACCAGGGCACTGGTGCGCACACCGGCGTGATGCTCGCTATACTCTCGCTCCCAACCAATAATCCCCCCCAGCAGCATCGATACAACGAGACGCAATAACATTTCGGGCAAACTAATCATGATCTGTCGGCGCTCCCCTCACTCCCTTGTGCCGGGCTTGTATGAAACTATTCTTCCTTTTCAGACGAGATACCTTATTATATTCCATTCCGTGACCCACCCAACAGTACTTGCTTTCTATAGTAACCCGAAACCACTATGCCAGACGTGCTACTAGTGGGAGGGTCTTTTTTGCGCTTCCCGGCCAGACGTTTTGAAACAGAGTTGTTCTATTTAGTGGCAGCGATGATGGGCGCCCAGCGATTGGTCGGTCACGCTGCTCTGGAAAGGCGTTGTTGTATGGACTATCGTATACTGGGTTCCAGTCAGATACGTGTGCCCACAATTGGTATGGGCACCTGGCGTACCTTTGATACACGAGGCGAGCAGCCAACCATGAAGAATGCTCGTATGCTGGTCGATACGGCCCTCTCGCGAGAGGTGTCGTTCTTTGATTCGTCACCCATGTATGGATCGGCCGAGCAGGCGCTCGGCGATGCCCTGCACGGACGGCGCGAGCAGGCTCTCATCGCCACCAAAGTGTGGGCACGCACACGCGAGGAGGGGCAAACCCAGGTGAAGCGAGCATTGAACTTTTTCGATGGATTCGTCGATGTCTATCAAATTCACAATCTGGAGAACTGGCTGGAACATCTGGCCCTGCTGGAGGGTTTGCGAGAGCAGAAACGCATCGGGGCGATCGGGGCGACCCACTATAGTCCCTCCGCTTTTAAAGAACTGCGCAAAATCATGAAGACCGGTCGCATCTCGGTCATCCAGGTCCCCTATAACCCGCTGCAGCGTGACGTGGAAAAAGATATCCTGCCACTGGCCGCCGACCTGGGGCTGGGTGTGATCGTGATGCGCCCCTTTGGCGAAGGAAGCCTGATGCGTCAGCCACCCTCGGCCCAGGCACTGGCACCGCTGGCCCCCTTCGGCGTCAAAACCTGGGGACAGGCCCTGCTCAAGTGGATCCTCAGCGATGAGCGCTGCCACGTAGCCATCCCGGCCACCACAAAGACCCAACGCGTCATTGAGAACGCGGCCGCTGGTAGTCCCCCCTGGTTCGGGCCCGCCGAACGCGACCTCGTGGCCCGCCTGGCCATCTCCTGATATCACCTATAGAGATAGGTGTACGCGAGAAGGTATGTTATCTCGCGTACACCTATCCCTAGCGCTTTTTTTACGCTCTCTTTTCATTCATCCAGAGGAATCCCTACGAAGGATGAGCCATTCCTCCTGTACCATGGCATAGAGGTACTCATCCCCCCACTTGCCTTTAAACCACACATTCTGGTGAAAATGTCCTTCCCGGCGCAGGCCAAGACGCTCAAGCAATGCGATAGAGGCGGCATTCTCACAGTCGGTAATCGCGATCACCCGGTGCAAACCCAGCGTCACGAAGGCATACTCCAGCACACACCGGACGGCCTCCGAGGCGATACCCTGTCCCTGGTAGGCACGGGCAAGCGTATAGCCGATTTCGGCCTGGCGCTCATCATGCTCCTCAATCTTCAATGCGCAATCGCCCACTAGCACGCCCGTCTCCTTGAGTTCGACAGCGATTTGAAACCATTGTCCCGGCGCACCCGGCTGGGCCTTCATTTGCTCTTGCACAAAGGTACGCGCCTCGGACTCGCTGATCCCCTCCCAGCTCTGATATCTGGCGACTTCGGGATCGTTACGATAGGCCATGAAGGGCGCGAGATCAGCATCCATAAAGTGTCGCAGACGCAATCTGCCGGTCTCAATGGTGGTAAAAGCGGTGATAGACATTGGCACCCCTCCCATGTGCGGTTGAAGATTTCTTCAGGTCTGCGGATGCGAGGTGAGATGCCCAGGAGCATCTCACCTCGCTGCCATTCACATCAGGCGTTGAGTTTGGGGAAGACTTCCTCGGCCAGCAGGCGCAGCGAGGTGGTATCGGGGAAGCTCTCGGGCTTCAACATAAAGTAGTCAACGCCGAGATCGATAAATGGCTTCATCTGCTCGATGATCTGCGTCGGCGTGCCAACAAAAGGATTGGGCGAGCGCGCCAGCGAGGTATCGATGTCAGCCTCGGCGGTCCCTTCGGGGACGCAATAGCAGCCGCCGAACCAGGTGCGACGCAGGGTGGACGGATCACGTCCGACGGCCGCGCAGGCCTCTTCGCTCATCTTGACCTGCTCCCGATAGCGCTCAATACCGACCTGCGAGACGTTCCACCAGTCGGCATGGCGGGCAGTGAGCCGTAGCATGCGCGGCTGCGCGCCACCCACCATAATCGGTGGGACCGGATCTGGCTTCGGCTCACAAAAAGCCTCGGACACCTGGTAGTGCTTACCCTTAAAAGTGGCCTGTGGCTGCGTCCACAGCGCCTTGACGATCTTCAAGGTCTCATCGAGCTCCTCAACACGAGTACCCGCTCCGGGGAAGTCATAGCCATAGGCGTTATACTCCTCCTCGTGCCAGCCCGCGCCGATGCCGAGCACGAAACGTCCCCCGCTCATAAACTGCGCGGTCGCCGCCATCTTGGCCAGCAGGGCCGGATTGCGGAACGACTGACACAGCACCACGTGCCCAAAATCAAACGATGGATAGAGCGCCGCCATATATGCCAGGGCCGTCCAGCCTTCCAGCAACGGACTCCCCTTAAACTGCACATGATCAATAAACCAGATCGAGTCAAATGTCCCATCGACCACGTCCAGGTTCTTCTTGAGTTGCTCCATGAACGCTTCACGGGCCATTCCGTCACGAGGACCATTGGGCAATGCCAGCCCAAACTGAATACGTGCCATCATACTCCCTTTATTTTATGTAAAGACGCCTTTCTCCCCACAGTATCGCACATCACAGCCTCCGCCGTCCCACACGCTTGGCCTTATAACCTGTATTGCTCAGAAGGCAATTTTGGGTTGGTTCGTGCTGTGTGCAAACACGCACAGCACGAACCAACCCAAAAACCATTGCGGCCGCGTATGCGGGGGCGCGCAAGTTTCCCGACAGGATAAAAACAAAACAAATTCTCATAATCTCCCCCTTGACCTTCACCTTACCCGAAAGTTATATGCTTGTGACATCAGATGTTTACCTGTTCCACATCCCAATAGGAAGAGATGAGATGTTAAAGATCCGCGATTTCGCCCGGCTGGCCGAGGTGTCGATGACCACCCTGCGCTACTACGACGAGATCGGCCTTCTCAAGCCGATCCATGTCGATCCAGAGACTGGCTATCGGTTCTATACTATAGATCAATTGCCATACCTGCATCGCATTCAGGCCTTCAAGGAGCTCGGACTGGGACTGACCCAGATCGTCGAGGTTCTGGGCGAGAACCTTGCTCCCGAGGCGTTACAGGGGATGCTACGCATCCGGCAAACACAACTCCAGCAGCAGATCCAGACCGAGCAGGAGCAGTTGGTGCGCATCGAGGCGCGCCTGCGCTCCCTTGAACATGGCAGTTCCCTACCGGATTATGAAGTGGTACTCAAAACGGTCAGGCCGATCACAGGCGTCTCGCTGCGCCTGACGCTGGCGGACCTGGCCGATCAGGGGCACTGGGTTGACCTGCTCGATGTCATGCTCAAACGCTACCGGGTCAAGCCCGCCGATCATCTGCTCGTCCTTTATGAAACCAATGAGGATGAGCAGATCACAGGTTTCGTGGAGATCGTCGCCCCGCTTGCAGACCAGGACATCGATACACTGATCTCGCGCAGTGAGGGACAGCTGGCACGCTGCGAATTGCCAGCAGTTCCCCACATGGCCACTACGCTCCATCACGGACCACCCGGACTGGTGCTACCGGCCTATCAAGCCCTGGGCAGTTGGATAGAAAACAACGCCTACACCATCGTCGGCCCTCGCCGCAAGATCAGTTTGCGTCGCGGAGAAACCCTCGACGAAGCTCTCACCGAGGTCCAATTTCCGGTCGAGAAATCAACATGAACGTCATCCACCCACGGAGGATACATACGCCCCGTAGGTGCCGGGCTCGCCCCGGCTTGGAGCCGAAGGCGACCCCTTACCCATGCGCCCATGTATCCCAAAAACGACATCCAACCCAATTGATATTACGTCAAATGAACAACAGGAGGTCATTATGATTATTATTACAGGAGCCAATGGCCAGCTTGGGCGAGCCATTGTAGAAAACCTGCTCACACTCGTTCCCACTGAGCAGATTAGCGTGAGTGTCCAGAATCCTGAGAAGGCACGCGACCTTGAGCAACGAGGGGTTCGCGTCCGTCGGGGAGACTTTGACGATGCTGAGAGCCTCGCTCATGCATTCGAGGGGGCATCGCAAGTGCTCATTGTGTCGGCCCCTCGTCTAGGGGAACAGGCTCTTCGCCAGCATCGGACTGCGATTGACATGGCCAAAGCGGCCGGCGCTCAAAGGATTCTCTATACAAGCCAGATGGCAGCAAACCCGGCATCACCCTTTGCTCCCGCGCCCGATCACGCAGCCACAGAGGAAGCGCTGCGAGAGTCAGGGGTGGCTTTCATATCACTACGCAATGGCTACTACGCATCATCTGCCGTCCCGCTGCTTGGCAACGCCATTGAGACCGGTGAGGCGGTGGCACCAGAGGATGGGCCAGTTGCCTGGACAGCCCACGATGACCTGGCAAGGGCGGCGGCAATCACGCTGACGAAGGGCGAGTTGAATGGCATCACACCCCCTCTCACTGGCACTGAGGCACTCGACTTAGCCGGAGTTGCAGAGATCGTCTCTGAAGTGACAGGTCGGCCAATCCGCCGGATCATTGTGTCAGACGATGAGTTTCGTGCTCGCCTGATCGCTAATGGCAGTCCTGAGGCGGTGGCGAACATGTATCTAGGGTATTTTGCCGCCAGCAGGCAAGGCGCGTTCGCCCACGTTGACCCGACGCTTGCTCGTCTTATCGGCCGTCCACCAATGACGCTACGGGATGTTGTGAAGGTAACGCTTCAAATGGATAAGTAGCTCTTCGTAGGTGCCGGACTCGCCCCGGCTTACTCCCTCCCCGAGGGCGCGGATGCAGCCCTCATGATCCATATAATTACTGGTGCATCGGTGGGCGCGGATGCGCCCACCGATGCACCAGTAATTAAAAATGGGGCGGCCGCGAATGCGGCCGCCCGTGCGGGGGCTATCATGTGCCCCCAGGATGACAAGAGTTAAACACACACATATGTTTGATGCGCTCTCGCGCACAATCTATTGCGCCAGCGCGTCGTTACACTGCTGTTCCATCTTGCTCAGGGCCGCATCCGAGCTGCTCTGACCACTGAGAACGCTGGTGTAGTCGTTGGTGATCTCGTCGCGGCACTTCTGCCAGCCGGGCTGGAACGAGGCCACAAAAGCATTGTTGATCTGCTCTGAGCCAACTTTGCGCGCCGGGAACTTGCTGTAGTAGGTGTTCATGGCGTCGCTGTTGAACACCGACTGGCGAATCGGCAGGTAGCCGGTCTTCTGCACAAAGGTGGTGTTCGAATCTTTGCTGATCAGGAACTTGAGGTAATCCCAGGCCACAGCACGGGTGTCGTCGCTGACGCCTTTGAACAGCGAGAGGTTGGTGCCGTAGAGGACCGTGTACTGTCCGGCGGGACCAGCCGGGATCGCTGCCTCGTTGAAGGCAAAGGCGCCCTTGATCGAGGCCTGCAAGAAGCTGTAGCTGGCCACGGTCGAGATGGCGAAGACCGACTTCTGCGAGGCGAAATCGTTCTGCCAGGCATACTGCTTGGTTACGTGGACGGAGCCGGCTTTGACCAGCGGGGCCAGCGCCTCCAGGGCGCTTTTCGCGAAAGCCTTATTGCCACCCTGCGCGAAGGCTGACTTCTGGCCGTCGCTGGAGACAAAATCTTTGCCACCCAGGGCTTTGTACAGGATAGACCACTCGTCGACGCTAGGGGTCAGGGAGAGTCCCCACTGCGAGCCATCGCTCTTGGTGACCTTCGCCAGATCCACGACCAGGTCGCTCATGCTCTTCGGTGGCTCGATGCCCATCTTCTTTAGGATGTCGGCGTTGTAATACAGGACCTCGTCGCTCTTGTTGAACGGCATCATGTACTGCTGCCCATCTATCTGACCATCCTTGAGCAGAGAAGGATAGAAGTCGGACATCTCGCTTGAGCTGAGCCCGTTCTTGCCCGAGATGTAGGGCTGCAGCGAGACGATGTTGTCGTTCTGCTTGTACTGCATGGCCCAGTTCTCGTAGACCTGCGCGATGGCCGGCGGATTCTTGGCGGCGATGGACGCGTTCAGCTTGGTCTGCAGGGTGGTGTACGAATCGTAGGCCTGCAGGTTGATCTTGACGTTAGGATGCTTGTCTGTGTACTGCTTGGTCAGACTCTCCAACACCGTCTTGTTGGCTCCGGTGGCGAACGCCTCCCAGAAATTAATCGAGTATTGCTTTGAAGCATCAAAACTGGTCGGATCGCCGTTGCCGTTCGACTGCCCCTGGCCGTTATTGCCCGAGCTCGACCCACCACAGGCCGCAAGGGCCAGCAGAGCCAGAATCAACAACACAAAGGTCATATGTGACCATTTTAAACGCATAGAATTTTCCAATCCTTTCCTATGCTTGCAATAAGAAATAAAAAAAATAAACAAGTTCTTCCTCCGCGCCGCCTGCGGGGCGCGAGAGGAGAAAGGAGATAGCGGGGACTTGAGCATGCGCTCGCATGTCAAACAGACATCCATCTGCTGATGCATGGGGGCGCGAATGCGCCCCCATGCATCAGCAGATAAAAATCCATGCGGCCGCACAGCGGACGCCCGTGCGGGGGCGCTCACGTCCCCCCAAAGCTGGGCTTGCCCAGCACCCCCTACCCTTTGGTGCTACCTGCTGAGATACCTTCGATGAACTGACGCTGGGCTAACAGGAATACCAGCAGGACAGGCAGCGTGGTGAAGGCGGCGGCGGCCGCCAGACCAGTAGGATCGGTCCCTCCCTCTCCACTCATAAATGCCTGCAAGCCTACTTCGATCGGTCGGTGCGCATCCGAACTGGTGACCAGGTAGGGCCAGAGAAATGCGTTCCAACTGCCAATAAAGACCTGTAACGCGACGACGGCGATGGCCGGACGCGCCAGCGGAGCCGCCACACGCCAGAGAAAGCCAAAGCGTGAGCAACCATCAAGCTGAGCCGCCTCCCATAGCGAGGGCGGCAGCGAGAGAAAGAATTGTCTGATCAGAAAAATACCCGAGATGCTGACGGCATAGGGAATAATCTGCGCCTGGTAGGTGTCGATCCATCCCAGCGTGGATACGATCAGATAGCTGGGAATCAGCGTGGCCTCGCCAGGAATCATGATCAGTCCCAGCACCAGCAGGAAGAGCAGGTTGCGACCGGGAAATTTCATGGTGCCAAAGGCGTAGCCCGCCAGCAGCGAGGTCAGCACCGCCAGGACCGCCGTGCAGGTGGCGATAAAAATACTGTTGAGAAAGAATTGTATCCAGGGCTCAAGCTGCCAGGCCCGCGTGTAGTTCGACCATTGCCAGTCGGGCCAGAAGTGCGGCACGACATCGGCGGCGCTATGCGCGTTCAGCAGCGATGAGATCAGGATCCAGTAGATGGGAAAGAAAGCTATCAGCGCGGCCACCAGAATGACCACATACTGCCAGAAAAGCTGTACGCCGCGATAGGTTACCTTGCGCTTCGGGGCGACCGGTCGGGTAGCCATTATTGTACCCCCCTGCTCTTGTTAATCAATTGTCTCGACCCCCCTGCGCGATATCCTCAACTGCACAACCGAGATGATGAACACCAGGGCAAACAGGACGACGGAGATGGCGGCGCCACGCCCATCATGGGGATCAGTAGAGAAGCCTTCGGAAAAGAGATAGAGACCCAGCGTGTTGGCCGCGTTGCCCGCGCCACCCACGGGTCCGACAAGCAGAAAGGCGGGCTGGAACATCTTGAAGGCCTCGATCGTTCCCAGCAGCAACACTACCAGGGTAATCGGCGTGAGCAGCGGCCAGGTGATCCGGCGCAAGACCTGCCAGGAGTTGGCCCCGTCGACACGCGCCGCCTCACGCAGGTCCGGCGGAATGTTCCCCAACCCCGCCATGAAGAGCACCACGCTGAATCCGGCCGACTTCCAGATCGTGTACAGGATGATGCTGAACAGGGTCCAGTGGGGATCTCCCAGCCAGTCGATGGGATGCAGGTGCAGCAGCCGCAGGATGCCGTCAAAGAGACCATGATAGGGATCAAACATCCAGTACCAGATGGCGGTGGTGGCAACCATGGGCGTGATAAAGGGCGAGAAGATAACCAGGCGCCAGAAGGCTTTGGCCCGGATACCAGCCATCAGGCACAGAGCCAGAAATAAGGCCAGCGCCATCTGCAGAGGCACCGAAATAACGACGTAGAGTATAGTGGTCTGCAGTGCATGCCAGAAGGTGGAACTGTGAAAGAGATAGTCAAAGTTGCCCAGGCCGATAAATGGTTGCGTCCCCTGGTTGAGAAAGCTCCACTTAAAGAGGCTCATATAAAAGACGAAAGCCGCCGGACCATACGAGAAGAGTGCCAGAACGATAAATGCGGGTAACAGATAAATATACGCCTGCCCGGTGGCAAACCAGCGCTTTATATGCCAGAATTTCGAGTGTTGAACTGTCTTTGTCTGGATCATTATTATCCTGTAATTCGTTTGAAAAGATTATCTCGACGAGATATTGTGACATGACAGCATACCGACCACAAGACGATCGGCACCATCACATGGGTGTATGACGCGCTCCCTCTGACCTTTGGCATGATCATGAACGGTCGCGCTCCTACCAACCACTGGCACACGCCGAGCTTGCTAACTGCGTACCAGCGCCGAGCATCTTTTAAACGCTGCCCGGCTGTTGAACATACTGTCCCATTTCCCGGCCCATTTTACCATAACCAGTCTATATTTATCTACCAAATATCTCATGTATAATACACTGCTCGACTCATTTTATTCGCGCAAATTTAACATCCGGCGCGGGAAGTCCCATCTCCATTCATGGGACTGGATGAAAGCGCCGTTCCTTTTGGGCTGGTTGGGTGGGTGGAGCATCCAACCAGCCTCGCTTCTCTCCTTAAAGCACCACCTAAGAGGGATTGATGCCCTCCGCCAATGCATGTGTCGCCAACTCCTTTCAACGTGCCTTTCACCAATGAGCAGATGCTTCCAAGCGGTGGGAAACCACACCACATGCATGATGATTGAGGTGGAGATCCCCTCATTTCCCCCTTGGAAAGTTCGTTCGAGTATGCTACACTAGTAGACATGAACACCGTCAAGATCTATCAACTGAAGCACCTCTCTTCGGAGCACTATCAGCGATTACGGACGGCACAGAAAAAAGCGGCATTGGTGTGGAATGCGTGTGTGGCATTACATCTGCAGGCGCGCATGCAGCAGACCACGTGGCCCGGACGCGACGCGTTGCAGAAAGCCACCAAGGGACGCTTTGCGCTGCATAGCCAGTCGGTTCAGATGGTCACGCATGCCTTTCTTGCCAACGTCGAGACCACTCGGCAATTGCGCCAGTCACATCCGCAGATGAAGATGCGCTACCCCTACAAACTGAAGCAGTTCTATCCTGTTTCCTGGCCTGCCCAAGCCGTGTCCAACGAAGGCAAGCGCGTGGCGTTGCCGATGGGACGCGGGCGTGAATCGTTGGTGTTGCCCGTCGAACTGCCCGAACACAGTCGGTCGGTGACATTGGTGTGGAACAATGGCTAGTGAGGCCATCATCGTCACCGGGCGCGGTATTCGCTCGCTCAAACGGGGGCGTACCAAAGCGTTGCGCACCATCAGCAAGAAGCAGTCCCGCTGTACCAAAGACTCCCGTCGTTGGAAGAAATTGCAACGGGCAAAAAACAAGCAATCTCGACGAGCAGAGCGCCGCATTCGTGACCAACGGCATCAAGCCACCCGCAACGTGATCGACTTCTGCGTTGAGCACAAGGTTGGGACCCTCTTTATTGGCAACCCTCACGGGGTGCGCACGAAGAACCATGGACGTCACCACAATCAGCGTATGAGCTTGTGGGAATACGGAAAAGATATCGACTATCTGACCCACAAAGCCAACCAGGCTCACATCGAGTGCTTCACTGGCTCCGAACGAGGAACAAGTAGCCAGTGTCCTGCATGTGGGCATAAACACAAGCCGAGAAACAGGCAATGGACGTGCAAAGCCTGCGGGTTCTCTGGGCACCGCGACTTGGTCGGTTCGATCAATATGCATAAGCTCACCTTTGATGAGCAAGTAAACTTTCCTCGTTCGTTCACGTATCTTCGTCCTGCCATATGCAGGTCAAGAAGTAGTAAGGCAGACGCGCCCCTGGTCTCCCAAAAGGAGATCTGTTGTCTCAGTCAGTCCGGGTCTCAGCCACACGTTGCAGACGTGGTCTCTTCGGAGGCAGGTTACCGCCCGGACGATGCTAAGAAGCCTGTCTCCCTTTAGGGGACAGGAGCGTCACCAATATATAAACCGCAAGCAAAATCCTTGTTAAATCCCCTAAATGCCAGGCTTGCCCGGGCGCGCATCTGTAGGTGCCGGGCTCGCCCCGGCTTGGAGCCGTAGGCGACCTCGTCCCCGGGCACCCATGTCCCCCTATACCATCACGCCAGCATACCGGCACGGAAACAATCATCTGTATGGTCGTTTACCATACCCACCGCCTGCATAAAGGCGTAGCAGATGGTAGCGCCCACAAAGCGAAAACCGCGCTTCTTCAGATCCTTGCTCATACGCTCACTGATGGCGACCGCCTGCTGCCTGTTGTCGGCCTCCAACGGCTTGCCACCTACAAACTGCCAGATGTAGCGATCAAAGCTGCCGAACTCACGCTGCACCTCCAGCACCGCCTTCGCGTTCTCCACCACTGCGTTGATTTTCAAGCGATTGCGCACGATGCCCTCATCCCGCAGCAGGGACTCCTTTTTAGACCCGTCGTACCGGACGATTTTTTGCGCATCAAAATTATCGAACGCCGCGCGATAGTTCTCGCGCTTCTTGAGGATGGTGAGCCAGCTCAGGCCAGCCTGCGCCCCCTCCAGATTGAGCATCTCAAACAGTAATCGATCATCGTGTACGGGGACACCCCACTCATCGTCGTGATAGGAGAAGAATAGCTCATTCGTGTTCGCCCATTGACACCTGATTCGCTCCCCATGCGTAGCTTCTCTCTGCTCTGTAATCATCGTCTTCCTTTCTCGCTGCACCGATGTTCATAGATGATCGGCTCGGCGCATGACTTCATCGAAGATCTGTCGTTTATAGCACTGGTATGGTTGAAGTATAGCGACTTGCCAGTAGCCGCACAAGCGGCATGCTCAAAAGATTTCTTGACAGGAAAGGATACGGTATGCCAGACACAAAAGAGGCCGGAACGCAACGGCGTGAACAGATTCTAGAGGCCGCCTTCAAGGTCGCGCTACGCGAGCGGCTCACGTGCCTGACGTTGCGTCAGGTGGCCGCCGAGGCTGATCTAAGCAGCGGCCAGATCTCTCGCTATTTCCACTCGAAAAATGATCTGCTGGTCGCGCTCCTCGATTGGCTGCTGGACGATCTTTTTGCCACCTGGCAGGCACCAACCACCTTAGCGCCCAATGAACGCCTGCTCACCCTGGTCGAGCAGGATCTGCGCGACTCCTCCATCGAACAAAACCCACCATCGATCGCCCGCCTGGAACTGCTCTTCGACTATTGGACCCTGGGTGCCAGCAATACCGCGATCCGCCAGCGCATGCTGACCGGCATCGAGCGCTGGCGCCAGATGCTTCTCCCCCTCGCCTGTGACCTGATCGAGGCCGAGCCGACCCGCTTCCCCGGCGTCACCCCACAGACCCTGGTCACCCTCATCCTCAGCCTCATCCAGGGCTACACCCTCCAGACTCTCCTCGGCAATCCCCCCACCACCCTCGACCAATTCCTCACCGCCGTCCGCGCCCTCCTCTCCCCATCCGCCCCCTGACCGCCCATAAGTTAGGACCTCGCGTCCGATTTCTCTCCTCGGCACACGATCACGCTGAGGCCCTGACGTTCAGACCTCGCGTCCGATTTAGCCTCTCCACGCACGATCACGCTGAGGCCCTGACGTTCGGATCTCACGTCCAATTTCTATTCCGCCTGCGCGGAGGGATCAAGCTGCCAGGAGCGGTGGCGCACCTCCAGGGGCGTGTAGCCGATGGCCTGACGGATGCGGCGCGAGAAGTGGTAACGCGATTGAAAACCGCACTGCTCGGCGATCCGACCCACCGAGAGGCCGGTTTGCTCCAGCAGCTTGATCCCCATGCTGATGCGCTGCTCCCAGACATAGGCCATGGGCGTGGTGTGCAGGTGCTGCTGAAATAAGCGGATCAGGTGGGCGGGGCTGATGGCGACGGCCTCGGCGATGATCGCCAGCGTCAATTGCTCGCTCAGGTGCTCATAGATAAATTGCTGGGCCTGCCCCACGGCGCTGTGCGCCAGCACCGTCTCATGGCCCAGGCTCAACTGCTCTCCCTCGCCGATATAGCGCCAGCATATCTGCAGCGCCAGCGCGCTCAGCATCTCCTTGACGGTAGGAAACGCGCTGATGTGCAGCGCCAGCGCATCCTGCATCAGCTGCTGCATGGCCGGTGAAAGCGGCAGCGGCCACGGCTGCTTTCTCAGCCGATTGATCATCCCCGCCTCGACCAGCGCCGGCGCGATGTGAATCCAGCTATGGATCGTTTCGCAGTCCTCAGCAAAGGCGAAATATTCACGGTGACCCGGATAGAGCACGAAGGCGCTGTTGGCTGGTATGATGTGCGTGCGCTCATCAATGCGGATAGTGATGCGCCCGGCATGCACAAAGACAAACTGTAGCGTGGGCTGGATACGCGGACCCAGCGTGCTGCCAGGCGGATAGACTACCTCACCGACCACCACTTCGTTGGACCAGTAGGATGTATCCTGCTCGCGTTGCTGCATCTCCGCCAGCCTCTTCCTCTTATCATGTGTAATGATGTGTTTGTCCATATTAAAGTCAATCTCAGACACATTCTTATGCATTTCAGCTATCGATTTTCCGGCTCTTTCCCTTTATGCTATATCTATCACATGAGGGGCTATCTACCTGTCCTGGTCGGGGCAGGCATCAAACATTCTATAGCAAAGGAGCTTTCAGATGACGACCATTTCACAGACCCCGTCAAATCAACCGGTCAGGCACTATGAACATTATCCCATCAGGGTGCAAGATTATGTGAAATTTCGTGAACAGGGCTTTCTGATCGTGCGCGGCCTGGTGCCGCTGGAAGATGTGCAGGAGATGAACGCGCACATGGATCGCATCCTCTCTGGAGAGGAGCATTTCCCGGGCGTGACACCTCCACCCGCCGACTGGGACCCCGATAAGAAGATCTCCTACTATCTGCGCGTCCACATGCTGCATCGCGTGCTGCCCATTCATGAGCGTTTCCTGCTCCACCCACGCATCCTCGATGTGCTGGAGGTACTGATCGGACCCGATGTGCTGGCCCTGCAGTCGATGCTCTTCTTCAAACAGCCGGGACAGCAGGGACAGGGCTATCACCAGGATTCCTACTACATCCCGACCTTCCCGGATACACTGTGTGGCGCCTGGCTGGCCCTCGATCGCGCCGATGAGGAGAATGGCTGCCTGTGGATGACGGTCGGCTCGCAGCACGAGCCGGTCTATCCCGACTCCGATGGCCAATCGGAAAATGGACAGCGCGACCTGAGTGATATCGAGCCGATCTATAACGCCAGCCATACCGATGAGAACGCCAATGGCCTGACCCGCGTGGCGCGCAAATATCCCGGCCGAGAGGTCAAGGCGGAGGTCAATCCCGGCGACGTGGTCTTTTTCGGTGGCCACATCCTGCATCGCTCGCACACCAATTACAGCAAGGATCGCTCGCGTCGCGCCTTCGTCGGCCACTACTGCAACGCGCGCTCATTCGTTCCCTGGAACTCTGGCGCCCCCTACGAGGGCGATTCGGCCAACTACCTGCACATCCTGGGACGCGGCACGACCCACCTGCCCTACGCTCAACCAAAGTTCGGTACGCCCTGCGCCGCCAACCAGCCGCCCGCGTCCAGGCCCAAACGCCAGCAGGCCCCCATGTCAATGATGGGCGACATGGACAACGACCTCATGACCCTCACCGCCCACCCCGACGAACCCGAGGACCACACATCCTCGTAATTCATAAGTTCGGACCTCGCGTCCGATTAAACCTCTCGAAGCTCGTTCCATATCTTCCATATCGTCGGCTCATTAGCCATTTTACACCTGTATCACATGAGCTGTGAACTGGACCTGCTTTGGTAGCTTCTACCAAAGCAGGTCCAGTTCACAGCTCATTTCATTGACCTGCCCTCTTCTTTCTCAGCAGCACAAAAAGGGAGAGATCATAACACCTCCTTATTGAGTACCCTCCGGGGTAGAAGGCACGAGCCATTCCAATGTTTTTTTCACTAATTGATACAACTCATCATCATCTCCCGCCAGCCGCTCTTCTTTAAGCACATCCAGTTCATCCCGGCTAATCCAGCGGAAGGCGGTGTGTTTATCCTGTTCCAGGTGCGGATGTTCCAGGTCCCCCTCGACTTCGACGAGAAAATCAAATTCGCGCCGAATACCTTGTGGCGCTGCCTCCCACTCGAAAATATGAACGAGGCTTTTAATACGCGCGAGATCCCAACCGGTCTCCTCACGAATTTCGCGGGCAAGAGCAGTCGTGAGCGTTTCACCTGCTTCTACATGCCCGCCAATAATATCCCAGCAGTTGGGGAAGAGCTTGCGATCAGGGGAGCGCTTCTGGACGAGGATACGACCCTCGTGATTGGTGATAAGTGCGCCAACACAACATTTTTTACCCTCCGCCTCCGCCTCCGCTTGCAAGGTGGGAAGGGCTTCGGGAGAGGAAGATGGTAGCTGCATAGAAAGAGGTTCCTTTCCGTACATTGCCAGGTGATCGTCCCTTTTTGCGCTTAAAAAGCATGGAATACACGTTGACGGAGGCACACGCATCCAGCTCAACCAGAATATCCCATGCGCGTTAACACGCATATATATAGTAAACTTAGTATCAGACGCGCTCCAGACGCTGGTGTGGCTCCGCTGGCAATTCAACGCGAATGGCATCGCCGGGCCGCACCTCGCCTCCCACCAGCACCACGCCCATGATGCCCGCCTTGCGCACCAGGTTTCCCTGCTCATCGCGGTCCAGCACCGCCGGCAGCAATCCCGATTGGAAACCGTTCAACTGTTCGCAGGGATTGCGCAGTCCCGTCACCTCCACCACCGCCGTCTGGCCCAGGTGCAGCCGCGTCCCCCTGGGCAGACCCAGCAGATCAATGCCGCGCGTCGTTATGTTCTCGCCCATCTGCCCCGACGATACATCGAAGCCGGCTGCCCGCAGTTCTTCATGCAGTTCGCTGTGAATCAGGTGCACCTGCCGCAGATTCGGCTGTGATGGGTCAGCCGCCACCCGCGACCGATGCTGCACCGTCACCCCCAGATGCGCGTCCCCATCGACCCCCAGCCCCTGCAGCAGCCGAATCCGCTCCCGATTCGGCTTGCTAAACGCATGCACCCCATCACAGCTCACCGCCACCACCACGCCCTCAAAACTCCCCATACCGAAAACCTCCATACGTTCGGACCTCGCGTCCGATTTTTTCTCTCGAAACACGATTATCTCCCCACAGGAATCAGGCCTCGCCCATCATCAATGTTTCAATCTGGTGCAATTGATGGATCGGCTCTAACGTATCAACCACTCGATACGTCAGGTGATCGCGCACCTGGTCGGGCAGCGTCTCAAAGAAACGGTGGGTGATTTGCAGATCATGGTGATCCGCATTGTGGGCGGTCGGCGCATCGACGCCCAGGACAAGCACCGGCCTCGATTTGTTTGATTGATTGGCGGTACCTCGGTGGATGGTCAACGCCGAGCGGACGGAGATATCCCCCATTTTCGGCATCTTCTTCTGTGCTCTCTCTACATAACGCGGGTACAACGTCTTGGGCGGGAACATCTCATGCTGGAACTCCTCTGGCCGGTCCCACTGCGTTCCTGGGGCAATCTCAAACGGACCCATATCCTCGAAGACGTCGACGGTCGTGAGATTAAATGCCAGCGAGTTCAGGTAGCGGCCAGTGAGGGTCTCCTGGGGAGCAGGAAAGTCACGGTGCCAGGGCTGGTTTTGCGCCCCGGGCAGCGGCACGTCGAAGCCAATCTCGACGATCTTATACTGTGGACCCAGCATCGCTTCGCACACAGCCACTACCCAGGGATGGGTGGCGAGATCGACAAAACCACGGATATCTTCCGGGTGAATCTCTACGTAGTACCGTTTGGGTCCTCGTCCCACCGCACCACCGGGCCGTTGCAAGGCCTGCTTAAAAAGGGCGTCGATATCTTCTCCCAATTGTTGAATCCACTCGCGAGAAAAGCCACCTTTATACCCAATAATTCCATCTCCATACAAACCGCCCATGATGGTGGCTACATCAAAATCCTGGACCTGATTCTGGTCTTTATTCATCATCTTTGATATGCTCCTTCTCGATGCACACGTCTTCGATCTTGACCCTGCCCACTAGAGCAAGTCAGGAAAATACGTCTGTAGGAGACGATGACTCATTGTATCACCAAAGCAGGAGGATAGGAGATACTTAACAAACTCATCCATAATGCACCCTCAAATCGTTCCACGTCAATTCGAAGTCGTGCCGCTGCTCCAGATGGAAAAAGTCAGTGATGGCCCGTACCGTCAGGGCGCTCAGCATCAGGGCCAGCGGACGCGTCAGCGGATAGTCGCAGGGATCTCCGGGGACCTCTCGCGGGACCTGGTAACGCGGCTCCCAGATGCCGCTACCATACAATCCGTCGCCGCTGAATCCTATGTGCAGGCAGGCCAGGTCGGCCTCCCGCGCGGCCCGACTAACCGCCTCCCTTGCCTGCACATTGTCAAAGGCATCCACCACCAGGGCGCTCCCCTTCAACAATCCTGCCGCATTCTCGCCAGTCAACTCAACCACCTTCGGATCAACGCGGGCCTGGACGACCCGGTAGAGCAGGTTGGCCAGCGCATGCGCCTTGGGCGCGCCCACCTCGGCCCGGCTATATGGCTGCCCCGACAGGTTGCGCATCTCGATACGATCCTTATCGATCACGCGCAGCTGCGTGAAGCCCATACGCGCCAGCGCCTCGGCCACGTTAGCGCCCAACGTCCCGGCGCCACAGATAGTGATCAGGCGATCGCTGAACGGCTGTAGACTGGCGTGCCGCTCCTCATGGAAGAAGGGACTCTGAGGATTCAGGGGCTGCTGTTGTGTCATGCTTACATGTCCTCCTCGTCATCGTAGCCAGCCCAGGAAGGGGAGGCCGCCATGACGTTCACCAGGCTGGTCAGGTCGAAGTCGCGGTCCTGCCCGCTGAGGCAGATGCCGCTGGATACGACGTTGAGCCCCGGATCAACCAGTGAGCGATAGCGGCGCGTCTGTCCATGTTCGCTCCACTCGACGACCAGGTGCCGCAGAGAGCCATCGCTGGCGGCAACCTCGCTATAGCTGTGTAGCGTAGCGTCGGCTTTGCTCAGCGCGTGGCGCAACCGCTGCTCCAACGCGCGTTGCCGCGTCTGCCCGACCAGCCAGTCACGCTGCTCCCGCCGCTGCTGCGGCGGCCGCATCCCTCCACCCTGCGCGTTACCCGACAGTTCCATCTGATGGATGCGCCACAGCAGAAGCGAGAGCCGCTCAGAGGACGCCAGTCCCGGCAGCAACTTCTCCAGCGGCTCGTCTGACTCCATAGCAGACGCGTCGCGCAGCCACTCGGCGTGGCGGGGATCAGCCCGCAGGTCGGTTCCCTCGAACCAGCGTATGCCACCATCTACGCGCACAATAACGCGCTCGAAGCGTTCCGCGCCCGCCATGGGATCGCACAGAAAGACCGGCAGCGGCTCCATCGCTAGACCAAAGCGCCGGCGCGCATCGTCTTCATTGTAAGGGATCGCCCACCAGGTGCCAGGAAAACGACCGCTGCTATCAGGCCAGAGCAGCAGCATCCTCAAGGCGGGGAACAGCTCAAGATAGGATCCCCTCTCCCACGGTAGCGCCTCCTCGATCAGCCGCGCCTCGGACTCTCCGGTAGGCCGGAAGCGTCCCCAGCCCACGAAGCGCTGGCGCACCCGGAACTCGTATACCAGCCCGTTCAGCCGCGTGCGAATACGGCCGCCAAACAGCAGCGGAGCGATCAGCTCACGCTCCTGCAGATCGCGACCCTGCTGACCCAGGCGGGCGATCAACTCGCGAGCATCCACCTTGCCTCTCGGGACTGGCAGCTTGCGCTTATCCGGCATAATCCCTTTCTTTCACTCTCAACACTCAAGCCTGGCGGACCGGGACCTCGATCAGGTCTCGTGAAAGCAGGCGCACCAATGCGTTCGCTGCAACATGCCTGGACACATCCAGGTGTTGGGCCAGCGTTTCGCTATCCAGTTCGGGCTGCGCTCGATACTGCGCCAGGACCTGGCGATCCAGTTCCAGTTCGGCGAACTGCTTCTGGAGCAGTTCTTCTATATGCACGATAGCTTTATCCGCCTGCCCGGCGGCGAAAAATTGGCCACCAGTCAGGGCGCTGATCTCACTAAATGACTCATCCACGCTGCTTGTGAGGCCCAGCGCATGAATGGTGAGCGACGTCTCTTCCGCCTGGCGCGTCACACTGGCAATAGTCTCTCCACAGGGACATCCTCCGGCAAAGAAGTCACCGCCAGCACCAACCCCGTGCGGTGGTGCATCACCTACCAGGACCAGCAGGCGTACGGCATGCCTGCGCCAGGATAGCTTGTGGCAGGCGGCCAAAATACCATCCAGCACCGCCTCCGGAGCGTCGCCGCCTTCGTCAGCACTCAGCGACATCAGCACCTGCTGCGCCTGTTCCAGATCGGTCGTAAACGGATAGACGCTGGTCAGCATTTTCGCCTGCGGCTCGTGGTCTCGATATTCGACGATGCCCAGCTGGAGATGGATATCGGCCGCCGCCGCGACCCGGCGCAGCATTTCGATCATTCGCTCACGAGCGGCCTTGATCAATGGACCCATACTCCCCGTGGTATCCATCACAAAAGCGAGGTCCACCTGGTTGATGTCCTCATACATATGACCACCCTGCACTTCTTTATACACCCGATATAACATGGGCATAGCAGATGGATTGACTCCCATCTGCTATGCCCACCGCCCACGTTATCGACCTAGGCGCCCTGGGGAACGAGATCAGGACGGCGCGGCAGCTCGTAGCCCATGATGACCTCGACCAGCTCGGCCCGTGAGGGCTGGGCCAGCAGTTCCAGCACGTTCGGCAGCGAGTAGTAGTCGCCATCGAAGCGGTAGCGCGTCAGCTCGACGCCACGATCCATCAGACTCTGGGCGAAGCGGTCGTAATAACCGCCAACCTGCACCACGACCACCGAAGGAGCCGCCTTCATGGCCTCCCTGTAGGCGATCCAGGCGTCGGCCAGCAGCGGCGAGGAGTTCTCGCCCTCGTCGGTCACGATCAGAATCTGCTCGACGTACTGCCGCTTCTTTGTCATCTGCGCCAGGGACACCCCGATCGAGGTGCTCCCGTTAGCCTTGATGAACTGGAAGGACTTCTCCCAGTCGCTCAGCGCCGGGCGCTTGCCCTCGGGTGCATTGACGGTAATCTCAAAGGCCGCCGTATCGAAGGCGTAGACGTAGAAATCGGCCGTAGTGACAGCGCTAATCAAACCGGCCAGCTGCTTCGAGACCTCAATCGACTGTGACATCGAGCTGCTCTTGTCCACGAACAGGGCCGTGGGCCGCTTGATCTCGACCTTGCTGGCGACACGCTGGTCCATGATCTCGGTCAGGGCCTTCTCGGTCTCGGCATCCAGCTTTGTGGCCGTCAAAGCCTTCTTGGCCTTCAACGTCGAGACGCGCTTATCGGTTTTGGCCGCCTCCAGCTTCTGATCGACCAGCGCCTTGACCTCGGGATTGTCCAGCGCGCCGCGCTTCTTGAGGGCGGCCATGTTGTTGATGACCTCCTGCGGTGACATCGACTCGATCAAGGCCACCAGCACCACAGGCGTGACGTTCTTGAGCGCTCCGACCGCCGTGGTGTACGGGATCTTGTGCTCAATAATTATCCGCGCCTGCTCCTCGGCGCTGCTGGCCTTCGCCAGCTGCTTGAGCGAGTACAGCGGACTATCGGTCGGCGGCTGCTCGTCGAACAGAATCGCCTGCGCGCGCGGCCCCGGCTTGATGCGCAGGCTGGCGTAGAGATGCTTGAGATCGTTGCGCGCGCGCATGGCGGCGCCATCAAACTGCCGTGGATTATTCTCGCGCGTCTGCAGGTAATGCGCGACTGCCCCCTTGAACGAACGTGGCGTCTTGCCAATCACCTTCTTGGTGTGGTCAAGCGCGCGGGATACCTCGTACGGCGCCAGCTTCTGCAGCAACACCCAGGCCGCCTCGCGGAACTCGGGGTACTCACTGGTCGCCAGATGCGCCACGAACAGCAGCTTATGATCACGCACCTCACCTTTAGCGAAGTACCACAGCGCCAGACGACTGTAGAAAAGCGGATCATTGGCCAGCGCGCTCGCATGCAGCGGCGCCAGCTCCTCAATTTTACGATGTGGTGTGGTCAGGAACGAGTTGAGGATCGCAACACGCACATCCAGCTCAACAGGGGGATTTTGTGTCATCACATCACCATAGGGCACACAGTAGATGCGCCCCTTGCGGGCGCTTCCAGACTATATGCAATTTTTCACAAACAATATTTATCTATCAACACAACCAGGACCGGGCGCACGAGTCAACAGAGCTAGAAAAACGACATTCGCCTTAGACCACTAGGCTACAGCTTTACAGCTGGTGGGATTCGAACCCACGAAGTTTGCACAAATGTAGGGTAAGTTCAGTTAATCCAAACTCACCAGGTGTTTGTAAGCTCAGTTTATCGGAGTGCGCCCGGTGCCAGTCGGTATCAACGTGGAATCTACGCAAAAAGCCTGTCCTGTGCGAGTTAACAAGAGCGGGCTCTGATGGCATCATCCAGCGGATGACTACAACCAGTTCAGAGTTCAGGACTCGACCCGCATCCAATCCAAAAGGTAGAAGAGAAAGGTAAACCGTATGTACGCTCTTCAAATTGGAGCACAGGACAGACAAATCAGCATCATCGTAGGTGCTGGGCTTGCCCCAGCTTGGAGCGTAGCGACCCGCTCCCGGCCGATTCATTCCCTCGTAGGATCGGGCTTATCCCAGGCCTGCTTGTCGTCTGGCCGGCCCTGTACAAGTTCATTGAACACAACCCCGAAGGGCTTAAAACCCCCGATTGGTGGTGGAGGTTGTTGGGATCGAACCAACACTTCCCGCCAGGGCGGGAATTACCAGTTTGTAGGTTCAATCTATCAGGGTACAGGGCCGTATATATGGTGCGACCCTTGCGGTCGCTTGCTTATTGTGCGTGTTTGCTTATTCTGGCAGCAAGCCCGAGGCATACATGTCGAGAGGGCACTTCAGAAACAACCCTCAATTGTTTGTAAGCCCTTCCAGTTGGGGTACGCCTCGGCATGCCAGTATATTCTTATCAATTCAACGCATCATTCTTTATTGCCAGGCTTGTTTGCATCAAGGGTGGGCAGCAAGCCCGGGACGTACATGTCGCAAGGGCACAATAAAACGATCCAAAGTCGTATGTACGCCCTTCCAGTTGGAGTACGTCCCGGACCCGCCTCTCTCACTCTTTTGCTTTCTGGCCGTCCTGGCCTAGCCGTATAGCGCCTCGGGACGGATGATGATGGCCTGCGTCGTACGCACGATCACGTGGTTGGCCAGTGACTGCGCCGGGAGATCCAGGTGGCGCGCCACTGCTTCTTTTAACTGGAGGTCGTTCGCGGCATTCGTCACACCAAGCTGCGCCAGTGGTATCTCTTCACTGCGCCCACCAATGCGGATGTGAACAGGAGTTATTGCCATCTGCGTCATCTTCGCATACCTCCATTTAACTTGTTGACAATTCTTAAAGCCAGTGTTATTTGTCAAGTACTTATTGTTCATAGCAATAATAACCGATAAATTTAAATAAATCAAGTGCTTATGCGACGTATTTTGAGCAGATTCAAAATATTCAACATGCATCGGGCAGGGCATGTGGTTCGGCGGGTAGATACAGCATTGACAGACTGCCTTTCGGCACCAATATAGTAAACGATTACTTTTTAGCAATTACGGACAAACCAACCACCCTGCTTACATTTTTTATGTGCCTTTCATCCATTTTACTCCGATTTAGAGTCTTGCTACTCCCCATCATATTTTTCCTCTTCATAGCCCCTGCATCCGCATGGCAGGCCGTCTGAATGCCTGTTGCCTGCGGAATTCAGGATTGGATGATGCCCGGACTGTAACGAGGTGCCGATTAGAAGAAACAGGGCAGAGCTATGCCCGCGGGTGGCTCTGCAGACTCAACCGGGCGGGCGCGTGTGATATGCTATTTTTGTCGTTACAGAGCAGCATGCGCCCACGGCGCTGTTCGCTGTTTTTTTGTAACGCACGGTGAATGGGCACTTGCGGTGCCTTCTATGCGACAGGTCGGACGCCTGCCTGATTGATCTGGCCGTTCGTTGTTAGTAGAAGAAGAGGAGCCACGATGAAGTTTGGTATCTGCACATCTTTTCGCACTATCTCCCAGCTCAATGAGATCGCTCTTGACTATCTTGAGGAAAACGTCCAGCGCTTTCTGATCCCTGAGCGGCCTCAGGCGGAGTTCGAGGAGCTGCTCCACGCGGTACAGCAGCTGCCTTTCCCGGTTGAGGCGGCCAACTCGCTGCTGCCAGCCGATCTCCGGCTCATCGAGTCACCTTCCCAACACGTGGATCGGCCACGCCTGGAGTCGTATATGCGTACCGCGTTACGACGGGCGGAGCAGGCCGGCATCCGTATCTTTGTCTTCGGCAGTGGTGGGGCCAGGAACTATCCGGCCGACATCGAGAAGGAGGCGGCGGTCCGGCAGCTGGCGGAGCATATGGCGACCTGGAGCGGCTGGGCGCGCGAGCATGGCGTGCAGATCGTGCTTGAGCCCCTGCGCTACGAAGAGACAAACGTCCTGAATACGGTGGCCGAAGGTGGCGCGATGGTCTCGACCATCGCGGACTCGGGCGCGCGTCTGCTGGCCGATGTCTACCATATGGCCTGCAACGGCGAGGATCCCGAGTCGATCCTGCCCTATCGCTCGCTGTTGGCGCACGTGCACGTAGCGGAGA
Source organism: Dictyobacter halimunensis (assembly GCF_036245075.1). Taxonomy (NCBI): domain Bacteria; kingdom Bacillati; phylum Chloroflexota; class Ktedonobacteria; order Ktedonobacterales; family Dictyobacteraceae; genus Dictyobacter; species Dictyobacter halimunensis. The sequence goes on along the minus strand of NZ_BSRI01000002.1, from coordinate 5,750,148 downwards.
AACAGGATCGCGCGGCCCCCGGACACCATGGGGAGGATTTCCGTCCCTACTTCTCGGCCCTCCATCGCGCTGGCTACGATCAGCGCATCTCCATTGAGTGCAATTGGAGCGACTTCGCCGGCGAGGCGGCCCCCGCCCTGGCGCAATTGCGCACCCAGTGGGAGGAGAGCAGCAAACAAACCGTGTAAAGCCATCCCTGCCTTCCCACAAAGGGGGGCGGTTTTATTTCTCGCATAGTTGCACATAAAGCGGAGGAGATCTCCTCCTGATGCATAAGGAGTTGCATACTGATGGAAAAATTGCGTTTTGGTATTGTCGGGTGTGGCGTGATTGGACCCACGCACGCGGAGGCGCTGCAGAGCCTGCCACAGGCTGAACTGGTGGCGGTCGCCGATGTCGTTCCCGAGAAGGCCCAGAAGCTGGCCGAGAAGTTTCACGCCACCGCCTACACCGATCTGCAGGAGATGCTGGATCGCGAGCAGCTGGATGTGGTTGATGTCTGCACCCCCAGCGGCATGCACGGTGAGCATGCCTGCCAGATTATGCGTTCCGGCCGCCACGTCATCATCGAGAAGCCGATGGAGATTCGCAAGGATCGCATCGAGGAGATCTTGCAGGTGCAGCGCGAAACCGGCAAGAAGGTGGCGGTAATCAGCCAGCATCGCTTCGATGAGGCTGCACAGCAGGTGCACCAGTTGATTAAAGAGCAGGCCCTGGGTCGCATGGTATTGGGCAACGCAGCCATCCCCTGGTGGCGCTCGCAGAAGTATTACGATAGCGGCGCCTGGCGCGGCACCTGGGCGCTTGACGGCGGCGGCATCCTGATGAACCAGTCGATCCACTCGATCGACATCCTGCAGTGGCTGATGGGACGCGTCAAGACGATCCGCGCCTACACCGATACGCTGGTCCATAAGATGGAGACCGAGGATGTGGCGGTAGCGGTGCTACGCTTCGAGAGCGGAGCGCTGGGGACAATCTCGGCCACCACAGGCGCCTATCCTGGCGCGACAACGCGCATCGAGGTCTTTGGTGATAAGGGCTCGGCCATCATTGAGGATGATCGCCTGGGCTACCTGCACCTGGCCAGCCAGGATTCGGAAGAGGTCGGACCCTACGGTGGAGGACGCAAGAAGTCCGACGCGGCCGCCACCGCAGCAAAGTCGACAGCCAGCGATCCCGCCGCCCTGCAGGCCTCAACACACGCCCAGCAGATCGCCGATATGATCCGCGCCATCCAGGAGGATGGTACACCGCTGGTGGATGGTCATTCCGGCCGTCACCCGGTCGAGATCATCCTCGGCGTTTATGAAGCCGCCAGCACAGGTAAGGAGGTTACCCTATCATGATCCGTCTATCCGCCTTCGCGGATGAGATCTCGCCCGATCTCGATGAGCAGATCGCCGTCCTGCAGAGCGAGAACATCCACTACATCGACCTGCGCTCGGTCTGGAAGGTCAACGTGCTTGACCTGTCCAACCAGCAGATTCAGGAGATCAAGCAGACGCTGGCCGCCGGAGGAATCGGCGTGGCGGCGATCGGCTCTCCCATCGGCAAAGTGCCCATTGATAGCTCCTTCGAGGAGCATCTGGCGCGCTTTGATCGCTCAATCGAGGTCGCCAAAGCCCTCGATACAAAGTATATCCGCATCTTCTCGTTCTACGCTCCGGTCAAAGAGGAGGCCGGCTCCAGCAATCCGGCCGCCTACCGCGACGAGGTTATCAGCCACCTGCAGGAAATGACGCGCCGGGCACGCAGCGCCGGCGTCGTGCTCGTACACGAGAACGAAAAGGCCATCTATGGCGATATCATCGAGCGCAACGTCGACCTGCTCAAGAGCATCAACGATCCGCACTTCCGCTCGGTGCTCGATCCGGCCAACTACCTGCAGTGCGATCAGGTGCCCTATCCGGACGCCTACGAAGCCACCAAACCCTGGCTCGAATACGTCCATGTCAAAGATGTAAGCCCCGATGGCACGCTGGTCGTGGCGGGCCAGGGCGCCTCGAACTGGTCGACCATCCTGCAGCGCCTGCGCCAGGACGGCTACGACGGCTTCTTCGCCCTCGAACCCCACCTGGCCGCCGCCGGACAGTTCCAGGGCTTCAGCGGACCCGACCTGTTCCGCAGCGCCTCCCAGGCCCTGCAAAACCTGCTGCGCGACATGGACTGGTCCTACGCCTAGACCCACCCATGTCACACTCAAAGAGGTGCGGTGGGCTCTTTCTGATCAGAAAGAGCCCACCGCACCTTTCTGTACCCCACAAGATCTCTACCTTTGAGATATGTCGCAGGGGAAAGTATCCATGCAGGACAGTTCTCCCCTGCCATCGGCGGCATTAGTGTCTCTCTTCATTCAGCTCCACTTTAATCGCGGTAATCTATGCATGCACAGCACTTTTGACAGCAGGCCGGTGCCTGGGTTATAATCACTGGCATGCTGTTCCACTTGCGAGAACATGCAGCCCAGGAAAACAAGAAAGAGGTACCTCGTCATGAATACAAGCGTGAGATATGCCGGGCTACGCTCTTTCGATCAGCTTTTCACACAATACGATTCTCCTGCAAAATCATCGCTCCTCATCATTTCCGGCAGTCCAGATTGAGTGAGATGCTCCCCTTTTCACTTCTTCGGGGGTACTCGTGGTCCAGGAGCGCGCAATAAGCCAAAGCGTACTTGCACATGTTCTTCTTGTTGCCCATGAGCCAGACCCCCATTTCTCCATAGAACTTTTTGCTTGAAACAAAGGAGCTCTTTGTCATGTTTTTGCGCCATTCTGGACTCTGGCGACACGCAGACTTTCTGAAACTTTGGGCTGGCGAGACGATCTCGCTCATGGGGAGCCAGATCACCTTGCTGGCTTTGCCTCTGACCGCGATCCTGACTCTGCATGCTACCCCTATGCAGGTGGGCCTCCTTGGGGCAACTGGATATATCCCGATGCTCCTGGTAAGCCTTTTCGTAGGCGTATGGGTTGATCGGTTCCCCCGACGCACGCTGCTGCTCATCAGCGACCTCGGGCAGGCACTCTTGCTCAGTACGGTCCCGCTCATGGCACTGCTTGGGATCTTACAAATCGAGTACCTCTACGTGATCAATTTCCTGGTAGGCATCCTGACCGTCTTCTTCGGCGTGGCCTACCAATCGTACCTACCAACGCTGATAGAAACAGAGGAGATGGTGGATGGGAATAGTAAGCTGGAGGCCAGCGGGGCCTTCGCAGAAGTTGCAGGACCAGGGATCGCGGGTACACTGGTTCAGGTACTGACTGCTCCCTTCGCTATCCTTGCCGATGTTGTTTCTTTCCTGGTCTCAGCCCTGTGCCTGGGGCTCATTCGGCGAGGCGAACCAGCCCTGTCCACAGGAAAGGAGCAGGTGAGCATCTGGTCTCAAATCGGGGAAGGGCTCCAGGTCGTTGGGCACAATCCCGTCCTACGCTCCATTGCCAGCTGCAATGCAAGCCTGAACTTCTTCAATATCCTGTCATACACGGTCTTTACTCTCTACGCTATTCGCGAACTGCATATGAGTCCAGCACTCCTGGGGCTGACCATAGCAGGGGGGAGCGTTGGAGCATTAGTTGGCTCGTTCGCGGCTACGCCGGCAGCTCGATGGTTTGGCGTCGGACACGCGATAGTGGGGGCCGTTTGCCTGGAAGGATTGGGCGCTCTGTTGATCCCGCTGGCTGGCGGTTCGCTGTGGCTTGTCGTTCCCATGTTCATCGCCGGGCGCTTTCTCATGGGAGGGATGGATCTCATCTACCATATTAACCAGCTGAGTCTGCGCCAGATCAGGACTCCCAACAACTTGCAAGGACGGGTCAATGCCACCATACGTTTTATTGCCGGCGGTGTTGTCGCCTTTTCCTCCCTGCTTGGCGGTTTTCTCGGTACAGTCATTGGTTTACGCGCAACACTCTTTCTTGGAGCTGGTGGTGTCTGCCTCTCCTGTTTATGGCTCATCTTTTCTCCCATTTGGGAAATAACAGACCTTCAACCAGCACATAAGAGCAAATAGCTCGGTTAAAATCTAAATTTTCATGTCTTTCCAGAAAAAGAGAGGCCAGGCAACGACAACATTTACTGGCCTCTTTTCCGATACATTATGCTTATCTATTTGCCTTTTCAGGCAAATCATTCATGCTGAAGTCACGCAGGGCAAGACGCTCTGTATCAAGAGGAAGCATATCTCCTCACGCTTCTGCTATTCATGCATGCTGCGCCAGGAAATCAAGCAGGCGTGCTCGCTCAGTGTTGTTTCTCACCACAATGAGCTTCTGCTTGTACTTTTCGAGATACTGACGCGTAAACGCCGCTGTAGGTGCCTGGATAATCTTTACCCCATACGTCTCACAGCGCCGAAGCAACTGCTCAGAATCGAGCGACGCTGGAATCTGCTCTGCCAGGCATCGATTCATAGCTTCTACAAGCTCCGGTCGACACTGATTGAGATAATAGCGGCGGCTATCCATCAAGAACAAGATGAGCGACCTGATCCCTCGATAGGGATTGATGCCGCGCAGGCTTTTGCTGATGTGGCGACGCACAATGCGATATGCGGCCGTGCGCCAGGGAACCTCAAGCAAGACGATATAATCGGCCTGCGCGAGAATAGGCTCATTCCAGATGAGCCCTCCACCTTCTATAGACCAGCCTGGCAGCGAGCTAATCTCGAAGGCATCCCGAATCCAGGCGCTATGTTGCATCCCATTCTTCATGCCAATGACATCCGTTTCGTAAAAAGGGAGATCAAACCTGGCGCCTATCTCTGCCCCCAGCGTCGTTTTTCCGCTGCCAGGGCCGCCTGATATCTGAATTTTGAGCATGCGATGTCCTTTCCTTATAATTGAGGTAAAATGTTCTCTTCTGAAGAGGGGAACCTGTCAGAAACTGAACAAAAGAACACCGGGCATCGTCACTCATGGGAGGAAAGCAGAAGGGGGACAGATACATGCTATTATGTGTTACCGACCCCTGAAAAAAATGTGCTTATTCTGCTCGATCAGCTCGCTGTGAGGAACGAAAGCAAACCACTGGCGCAAACCAGCGGCTGTGCTGTGGTGCTCTCTTCTCATATCCCCTGACAGGCGTTAGCGATGATCGGGCATAACATCTCTTCTCACAAAATATTTGTTGCACGTGGGAAATGTACAACCGCTTCAAGCATACCCATATTTCTCGCTTTTCGCAAGGTTTTCCAAACCGGAGGTATAATTCATTTTTTGCAAAAAGGCAACGTCCCCAAAAACACGAAACACACCCTCCAAAACGAAACACACCCGTAGGGTCGACCTTCAACGGTCGACCGGGCCGCCAGCGCCAGCGACGGCGGCCCACGTCCCCCCACGACACCGCTTCCCCTGCCTCCCACGCCGGCCCACGCCGTACCTGCACACCAACGTCGCACACACGAACCCAAAAGTAATGCGAGCTTCTCCTACAAGCCTACAAAGGCGATGGCGTGCGCACATCCTTCTTGCGCCCATAGCGGGCCAGCAGCAGACGACGCTGCAGACGCTTCTGCCCCCAGGTCCAACCCACAATCAACAAAACCAGCACAGCGGCCGAGATCAGACCGAAGCGCTGCATGAAGTGGCCGAGCTGATCGGCCTGCGTACCAAGCCAGTAACCGATCAGGGCGTAGGCGGTATTCCACAGGGTGGCCGCGATGACTTCGGCGATCAAAAAGGTGCGATAGCGCATGTGCGTCATGCCGGCTGCGATGGCCACAAATGAGCGGATATGGCCGATCAAATGCGAGAGCAGAATGGCCAGCGCCCCATACTTCGCCAGAAACGCGCGCCCCAGGCGCATGCGACCCGCCAGCCGCATACGTCGTCCCAATCGGGTACCACTCCAGCGCGCTGCCATCTTCCCGATCACAAAGCGACCCAGCAGCAGATCGAGGTGGTAACCGATAATCGTTCCCAGCGAGGCCAGAGCGATCACCAGACCCAGGTTAAGCGTCCCCTGCCGCGCGTAAAAGGCGCCCAGCAGCACAAAAGAGTTCCCCGGCAAAAAGATGCCCAGGATCGCCGTGTTCTCGATCAGCGCGCTCAAAAAGACGATGGCATAGCCGAAATCGTCGTATGCCATGCGCAGATATTCCGGCCATTCTTCCAGTGGAATAGTCAATCGTATCCTCTCCTTCTTATGGCTGGGAGGGCGACAGTTCACCCAGCCTGACATCCACGCTCCTCTGCTGCCGGCCCCGATAGAGCTTGACCGCCACGCTGTCGCCGGGATTCTTGTTGATGATGGCGTCGCTAAGCGAGAGCACGTTGGTGATCTGGCTTTCATCGATCTGGACAACGATGTCGTTGGGCTTGATGCCCGCGTTGCTGGCGGCCCCACCCGGCACGACACTGATGACCATTGCCCCCTGCGTGATCGGCAGATCGTTCTTGTGGGCGATCGCCGGGTCCAGGTCCATGGCCTGCACCTCCAGAGCGGCCCGTCCGCTGTGTGTCACTTTTCCAGAGGCGATCAGTTGCGGCCCAATAAATTGCACGCGATTCGATGGAATGGCGAAACCAACCCCGCTGGCGGGCGTCTTAAACTCCGGGTTGAGCGCGGCCAGCGTGGGGATGCCGATCAGGTTGCCGTGCATGTCCACCAGCGCGCCCCCACTACTGCCCGGATTGATGGGGGCGTCGGTCTGGATGGTGCCTGGCAGGATCAGACCGCTCTCTCCGGGGGATATGTTGCGTCCCAACGCACTGATGATGCCGCTGGTCACGGTCTGCGAGATGCCCAGTGGGTTGCCGATGGCGATCACGTCCTGCCCCACCTGCAACCTGGAGGAATCGCCAAGCGTCGCCACCGAGAGTTGGAGATGGGTCGGATCGACGTGCACCACCGCCAGGTCGTCCGCCGCCGACACTCCGGTCAGGCTGGCTGCAACCGTCTGCCCGTTCAGGAAGACCGCCTGGATGGTCTCGCCGTTGCGCACAACGTGATTATTGGTGATGATATAGCCGCGCCGGTCAATGACAACCCCCGAACCAATCCGGTTGCCACTCGCGCTTTTAACGTTGAGCTGGACAACGGTTGGCTTGATGTTCGCTACCACCTTTTCGCGCAACGCCTCCCGGCTATCTCCATTAGGAGCATTAACGGTCTGCGCGGCCTCAGGACCGGTCTGCAAACTGTCTCCAGCCCCACGCACTGTAAGTTGCCAGCCTGCCAACATCCCTCCCCCAAAGATGACAGCCAGCAGGAAGACACCCATGATCAACGGCCCCACACCCCAATGCCTGGAACGGCCCTGCCTCGGCGGATGGTCCGACTGGCCATCCGCTTCAGGACGCGCCTCAAGCAATGGCTCAAGCGGTTCAAACGGTTCGTTCATCATAATACTTCGCCCGTCCACACATACGGGCATTCCTCCCTCCTCTACAACCCAAATCCTTTTGCGCTCGTAATTGCCGGACTTGCCCCGGCTTATGGCTTGCCCCGGCTTGCCACCGCCTCCTCCTCGACTTTAACTGACACCTGCTCCTCAGCACGGCGCCGAGCCCGCATGATCGACGCGACAATAGCGACCCCCAGCACCAGTGCGATAAACAGCAGCGAGAGCCAGGTCGGCACATGATAAAAACCAGAGACCGCCATCTTCAGGCCCACAAAACACAGAATGACGGCCAGGCCGGCCTGCAGATAGTGGAACTTGTGAATGATGTTGGCAAACACAAAGTACAGCGAACGTAGCCCCAGGATAGCAAACACGTTTGAGGTGTAGACGATAAATGGATCGGTCGTCACCGAGAAGATAGCCGGGATGGAGTCGACGGCGAACAGCAGATCGCTTGTCTCGATCACCAGCAGGACCAGCAGCAGCGGCGTGATCATCAGCCTGCCCTCGCGCCTCACCACAAAATGATCCTTCACAAAGTCATCGCTGACCGGCACAAAGCGGCGCACAACCTTCACCAGAGGATTATGCTCTGGATTGACCTTCTCATCCTTCTGTACGCCCATCCGGATGCCAGTAAAGATCAAGAAGGCGCCAAAGATGTAGATAATCCAGTGGAACTGCTCTATCAACACAGATCCCACCGTGATCAGGATGCCGCGCATGACGAGGGCACCAATGATGCCCCAGAAGAGCACGCGATGTTGATAGGCGGCCGGCACTCTAAAGTAGCCAAACAGCAGCACAAAGATGAAGATGTTATCTACGCTCAACGACTTCTCGATCAGGTAGCCCGTCAAAAACTGCAGCGCCACCTCACCGCCGCTCACAAAGTACAGTCCCGCGTTAAACGCCAGCGCCAGCGAGATCCATACCGCGCTCCAGATCAGCGCCTCCTTCGTCGAAACCGCGTGCGACTTGCGATGAAATATCCCTAGATCCAGTGCCAGCAACACCAGCACAAACAAGTTAAACCATATCCATGGCCATACGCCCGTCAGCAACATCCCTCAGCCTTTCTCTCAACCTCTTCTTCAGACAACCTACCATACGTTCGGACCTCGCGTCCGATTTTCATCTCCCCACCTGTCATTTTTTCCAGTCATACGTTCGGACCTCGCGTCCGATTTTCATCTCCCTGTCATTTTTTCCAGGTAAACAACTGGAAGAAATACTGATGTCCCCAGCTCAAACATGGCATATATTATGCATACCCTATCCGTTGTTCCCTGTAGGTGTCGGGCTTGCCCCGACTTCCGGGCTTGCCCCGACTTCCCGTAGGTGTCGGGCTTGTCCCGACCTCCAATCAAAGGATACATACATGGAAAATACGACTTACGATACCGCATTGTTACGCGCACTCTCCAACCAGATGGCTGACGCGGTCGCCCGGGCCACACCATCGCTGGTGACCGTAATGGGCCGCGCCCGCCAGGCCGGTAGTGGTGTCGTCATCGCACCCGAACTGGTGATTACAGCTAGTCATATACTCGAACGTGAGAATGACATCAAAATCCAATCACATGAGCAAACCGAATTCTCGGCTACGTTAGCCGGTCGCGATCGCACAAGCGATCTGGCCGTGTTGCGCGTTCCGGGACTCAAACTACCGCCTGCCGAGGTGGCCGCCGAAGCCGCGCGCGTGGGACAGCTGGTACTGGCGCTCGGCCGTCCATCCGAGGACGGCGTCATGGCCAGTTCGGGCATCATCAGCGCGCTGGGCGGACCTCTGCGCACCGGACAGGGGAGGATCCTTGAGCGCTATATCCGTACCGACGCCACGCCCTATCCCGGCTTCTCTGGCGGTCCCCTGCTCGATACACAGGGACAGGTCCTGGGCATCCTGACCACAGGCATCGCCAATGGTGTGCCCCTGGCGATCCCGATAGCGCAGGCACAATCTATCGCCGACACCCTGACGCAGCAGGGATACATTAAGCGTGGCTTCCTCGGCCTGAGCAGCCAACTGGTGCATCTCCCCGAGGCGCAGCGCGCCGGTCGCGAACAGGATCACGGCCTGCTGATCGTTAACGTGGAGGAGAAGAGTCCCGCGCAGCAAGCGGGTCTGCTCGTTGGTGATATCCTGGTCAGCCTCGATGGCCACACCATCACCGATACCGAGGATCTGCAGTTGCTGCTCACAGGTGACCGCGTCGGCAAAGCCATCCCGGTCGAAGTGATCCGTGGCAATGCCGTACAGACGCTCACAGTCACGCCCGGCCAGCGCCAATAAGCTCTCGCCTCGCGACCCATATCATCTGGTAGGCGGAAGAAGAACCGGTTCCACGCTTCTTCCTTTGATACTTTAGGTATAGGCATACAGTATTTGAACAACATAGAGAACGGATCGGTTTTCAATATGACACAATCAACACCTTCCATACAGTCTTCATCGCCGCTACCTGATGCCTTTTCATCTACGCTCAGCGGACTCTTCAACCACGTGCGACCAGCCATCGTGCAGGTGCGTAACGAGCGTCACGGCGGCGGCACCGGCATCGTCTGGCAGGCGGACGGCCAGATCATCACCAACAATCACGTCGTCCCACAGGACGGCGCCGACATTCAGATCCACTTTACCGATGGACGTACTCTGCCGGCCCGCGTCCTCCATCGCCAGCCGCAGTTCGACCTGGCCCTGCTCAAGGTCGACAGCACAGAGCCGCTACCCACACTGCCCGCCGGCGACTCCGCCAGCCTGCGCGTCGGCGAATGGGTCTTCGCCATTGGTCACCCCTGGGGACAGCGCTGGACGGTCACGGCCGGCGTCGTCAGTACGATGAGCACACGCCAGGTCGAGCCCGAGGTAAGCATTCCCTACATCAAATCGGACGTACGCCTGGCCCCCGGCAACTCCGGCGGACCCCTGCTCAACGCCGATGGAGAGGTCGTCGGCATCAACGCCATGATCTTCGGCGGTGACCTCTCGGTCTCCATACCCAGCAACGTCGTCAGCGCATGGCTCAAGGACCTCCCGAAATCCCAGGCCATCCTCGGCGTCGGCCTACAGCAGATCGAGCTGCCAGCCGCCATCAAGCAGCAGCTTCCCGATGGCCACGGCGACAATGCCCTGCTTGTCGTCAGCCTCATCGAGCGCCCCACCGACCAGCAATCCATCCTGCTCGGCGACCTGCTGCTCGAACTCGAAGGCCAGCCCATCTCCGGCGTCCACACCATCCGCCAGCACCTCGCCAGCAAAGCGCCTGGCCAATCCGTCACCCTCAAAATCTCTCGTGGGGGCACCCTCCAAACCCTCACCACCACCCTTATCGTCGCCCAATAAACGCAAACGCACCCCGGTAGAAGAGTCAGCAAGACCCTCCTACCGGGGTACGGGCACTCATGGGCCGGGCGCGGCCGACCCTCTTCTCAGATCTTTTTCTGCTTGTTACCTCTTTGTCTCCACAAATGTCTACGACCGATAAATGGGCGCTCCGGACGGGGCTCCGGTAGTGCCACCATCGACGACAATCTCGGCGGCCTGGATATTGGCCGCATCGTCAGAAGCAAGGAATAGCACCGCCTTTGCGACCTCTTCGGGCTTGCCAAAACGGCCCAGGGGGATCCCTCTCGTGATGCGCTGCTCTACCTCGCTGACTGCTTCAGGGGTAGGGGCCAGGCGTGACCAGATCGGGGTAGAGGTGCCACCCGGGGTCACAACATTGACCCTGATTCCTCGTGGTGAGAGCTCAGAAGCGAGCACACGACCCATGGAGCGGACGCCACCCTTACTGGCGGCATAGGCCGCGTATGCAGGCGCACCAAGCACAGCATGCACCGAACCATTGAGAATGATCGATGATCCATCGTTCAAGTATGGTAGAGCCGCCTGGACGGTAAAAAAGACCCCCGTCAGATTGGTCTTCAGAACTTCTTCGAACACGGCGAGCGTGGTCTTCCCCAATGGTGTCGATCCAGAGATGCCAGCGTTCGCAAACACGATATCCAGATTACCAAACTTCTCAGCGACCGTCGCCATCGCAGCTTCCATCGCCTCGACATCACTGGTGTGGGCGACAATGGTCACAACTTCAGAACCTAGTTCCTGCGCAGCCGCCTGCAGCCTGGCCTGATCGCGCCCTGTAATAGCGACCCGTGCGCCTTCCGCGACAAACAGGCGCGCGGTCGCCAACCCTATACCGCTACTTCCCCCTGTAATCAACGCCGTCTTATTTTCCAATTTCATGACAAAACTCCTTGTAGTGCAGAAAAGATCGCCAGGCTATAAGCAACGCTTTCACTGCTTTATAGGTACCTACCATGCTAATGTTGGAATGATCATTCCAACATTAGCACAAAAAAATTACTGAAACACTGATAATGCCGTATGCATAATATCTTCAAGGGTCTCACGGCCGGCATTGCTGCGCGCAAGTACGCGAATGCTTATCATGGTACCCAGCAGGAAACGGGCCAGTTGATGAGGGTCACGCTTCCAGTCAAGTTCGCCGGCGGCCTGCGCCCTGATCAGAATAGTATAGAACACCTCCTCAATATCCGCGAAGGCCGCCTGTACTTTTTGGGAAACCTCTGAATCATGAGGAGCCATCTCTAAGGATGCATTGACCAGAAAACATCCACGATGAGCCGGATCGCTCAGCAAGAGATCGATATACACCTGGAAGTTGTGCTCCAGCGCCTCTGAAAGCGTACCTTCGTACTCCAACAGGGTAGCGCGTTGTGCTCTATTAAAGAGAATATAACGATCGAGCGCGGCAAGATACAACGAATGTTTATCGCCAAATGTGTCGTAAAGGCTGCCGCGTCCAATGCCTGTACACTGGACGAGGTCCTCAACCGATAAACCTTCGTATCCTCGCTCCCAAAATGCGTTCATGGCCTTTTCCAGAACCAGAGATGGTTGAAATGCTTTCCTTCCCGCCATAAAACAGTCTTCTATTCCTCCTTGTGAAGGAGTATATACCATGTTGGAATGAATAGTCAAGGATGAACATCTCCATTTCCTCTCCTCCTCGCCACCACAAGCGACGCCTCAAAAGGGTTACAGGGCCTCCCCTGCGAATTTGTTTTTGGGGACGCCGCAAATGACGCCACCAAAAAACAAATTCCCCCTACATTTTCTTGGAAAACCTTTTCTTGCCATGGTATGATGTTTACAATAAACTCTGGCATCATCGTGCCCTAACAGGAAGAGGAGTCCTATTTCTACCATGACAAAGAAAACCAACGTAGGTGTGATTGGCTGTGGACAAATCAGTTCTATCTACCTGGAAGCCCCGAGCAAATTTGACATTTTGAACTTCACTGCATGCGCGGATATCGATATGGACCGCGCCCGTGCCCAGGCGCAGCGCTACAACGTTCCCAAAGCTTGCACGCCCGAGGAACTGCTGGCCGATCCCGAGATCGACATCGTTCTCAACCTGACCATCCCGAAGGTTCACGCCGAGATCGGCATGGCCGCCATTGAGGCCGGCAAGGCCACCTATAGCGAGAAGCCGCTGGCCATCAATCGCCAGCAGGGACGCTCCCTGCTCGAGGTGGGCAAGGGCCAAAACCGGCGCGTGGGCTGTGCCCCCGATACGTTCCTGGGTGGCGGCATCCAGACCTGCATCCAGCTGATCAACGATGGGGCGATCGGCGAGCCGATCGGCGCGACCGCCTTCATGCTCGGCCACGGTCCCGAGAGCTGGCACGCCGATCCCAGCTTCTTCTACCAGCCAGGCGCCGGCCCGATGTTCGATATGGGACCCTACTACCTGACCGCCTTGATCGCCATGCTGGGACCCGTGCGCCGCGTGACCGGCTCGGCCCGCATCACGTTCCCGGAGCGCATGATTACCAGCCAGCCGCGCCATGGCACGAAGATCCAGGTCAATACGCCGACGCATATCGCGGGTGTAATGGATTTCGCCAGCGGCGCCGTCGGCTCGATCATCATGAGCTTCGACGTCTGGTCCCACCAGCTGCCACGCATCGAGATCTATGGCACCGAGGGAACCCTGGTCGTGCCCGATCCTAATACCTTCGGCGGACCCGTCTACGTGCGTACGGCACAGGAGAAAGAGTGGCGCGAGGTGCCGCTGACGCATGCCTACTCGGAGAATAGCCGTGGCATCGGCCTGGCCGACATGGCCCACGCCATCAATTCTGGTCGCGTCCATCGCGCCAACGGCGACCTGGCCTACCACGTGCTCGACATCATGGAGGCCTTCCATGACGCCTCCGACCAGAACAAGCACATCGAGCTGACCAGCATGTGCGAGCGCCCGGCCCCTCTCAATCCAGGCAAACACGACTGGAGCGAGGATCGCTAATCCCGGGCAGGGAAAACGTAGCGCCGGGAATGTCAGCCATTCCCGGCCTGCACCTATTCTCATATATCATCTACGCGTGGTATCCTTCATATATATCTCTAAATGGCAAAGGTACAGCAGTCATGCCTCACCACGCACGCATATCTACACATAACCGCTGTACCATAGTGACAGATAGGAGAACACTGCAATGGGCAGAGACGTAGCGAATCGACGATTACGAGCCGGCATCGTGGGCGGCGGCAAAGGTTCTTTTATCGGCGCGGTCCATCGCGTCGCGTCTGAACTGGATGGACAGGCGCAGGTGGTGGCGGGCGCCATGTCGACCGATCCACAGCGCGCCGCGGATTCAGCCAAGGCCTGGTTCCTGGATCGTTCTTACGCCAGCTTCGAGGAGATGGCCGAGAAAGAGGCCAGCCGACCCGATGGCATCGACTTTGTGATTGTGGCTACCCCCAACCATATGCACTATCCGGTGGCCACAGCCTTCCTGCAGCACGGCATCCACGTGGTCTCCGATAAGCCCATGTCCTTCAGCCTGGAGCAGGCGCAGGAAGAGGTGGCGCTGGTCGAGAGCAAGAATCTGATCTTCGCCCTGACCCACAACTATACCGGCTATCCCATGGTGCGCCAGGCACGCGACCTGGTGCGCAGCGGCGCCCTGGGCGAGGTTCGCAAGGTGATCGTCGAATACATCCAGGACTGGCTGATGGAGCCACAGGAGCAGGCCGGCAACAAGCAGGCCGCCTGGCGCACCGATCCCACGAAGTCCGGTATCGCCGGCTGTGTGGGCGACATCGGCACCCACGGCGAGAACCTGATGGAGTTCATCACCGGCCAGAAGATCGCCTCGCTGAGCGCCGACCTGAGTACGTTTGTGCCGGGACGCCAGCTCGACGACGACGCCAACATGCTGCTGCGCCTGGAGAACGGCGCCAAGGGCCTGCTGACCTGCTCGCAGATCGCGGCCGGCGAGGAGAATAACCTCAACATCCGCGTCTACGGCACGCGCGCTGGACTCGAATGGCACCAGATGGAGCCGAACACGCTCCTCTTCAAGCAGCCAGGACAGCCGACGCAGATCTATCGCACCAACGCGCCCTACACCAGTGAGGAGGCACGCGCGGCCGCACGCACGCCCGGTGGACACCCCGAGGGCTTCTTCGAGGCCTTCGCCAACATCTACCGCATGGCCATCGCCGACATCCGGCGCGTCGAATCCGGTGAGAAACCCCTCGGCGGTTACCCCACCGTCTACGACGGCCTGCGCGGCATGCTCTTCATCACCAAAGCCGTCGAAAGCTCCCAGAAGGGCGCCACCTGGGTCGACATGAAACTCTAACCCATCCCGACCGAACAACAACGTGCCAGCCCGGCGGCCATCCTTTCACGGAGAGGGCCGCCGGGCTTTTCATTGTCTGGTGGAATCCTATTTCACTGGTGAGCGCCATCTTTTTCGGCCATGCGGCTCGAAAAAGGGAACCGGCCCGATCTATCCCAGGCAATAATACGCCTGGGAGCAATACGAATCATGGCTGGACTGAGAGTGGGATCAATGTTCTGCCCGCCAGAGGCAAGAGTCTGAGCATATCCCCGTATCTCGATGAAGCCCGGGCTCCCATCTGGCAAGACATCGTCTACTAAAAAGGAGACGCTAGGATTGTTGGCAATGTTGCGAAACTTCTGCGACTTTTCCATCTCAAATCCACCAATATCGATTGTGTCAAGCTCCTCGTTATATCGGAAGCCGACCGCTTTGACCTGGGGGTCCCCACGGCGAGAAACCGTTGCCAGCCTCCCCCTCTGCTGCGACCGTAAGTACTCTAATTCTGCCCTGGTAAACTTGCTCACATGACACCTCGCTTCTACACAGCTCACATTTTGACAATGCATCAGGTCTGGCCCCGATGGAACTTCTATTGCAAATACGTCCTCTTTTTCATGCGCTCATCTCTAGCACAATCCTGCCGCATCCATGACCACTCCGACTGTACTCATGAGCTAGTCGCACTTCACTGAACGAGAACGTCTTCCCCACGATCGCCTTGAGATGGCCAGCATCAATCAAGCGGACTAGCATCTGCAAGATATCGCTCGAAGGTTGAGAGTGGATCATCATGGCACGAACACCGCATGCTTGTGCTTCTTGCTGTGGAGGAGGACCGGCAAGAGAGATGAGCGTTCCTCCGCGTCGGAGCGTTTTTAGAGAGTGAAGGAGCGTCTCTCCTCCGACCGCATTGAGCACCCGATCCACCTGCTGAACGACACTATGAAGAACAGTCGTTGTGTAATCTACCACCATATCCGCACCAAGGGAGCGCACAACATTGAGATTCGCCGTGGAGGCCGTGCCGATCACCTGCGCCCCTTTCCATTTCGCCAACTGGACCGCCCATGACCCAACCCCACCTGCGGCTCCGACAATCAACACCCATTGATCGGAGGTCAGCTTGCCATATTCAAACAGCGCTCTCCAGGCCGTCGTTGCTCCAACCGGGACGGCAGCAGCCTCGACAAAACTCAGTACCTGGGGTTTGTGAGCAAGGACCGAGGCCTCTACCACAGCATACTCGGCATAGGCTCCGGCCTGGCATTGTCCAAAGACGGCATCTCCAATCTGGAAGTCCCTCACATCACGGCCAATCTCCTCGACCACTCCCGCCACCTCGATGCCTGGAGTATAGGGAAACGTCACCGGCATGAACTCTTTGAGGAGGCCTTGACGAATCTTCCAGTCTATTGGGTTCACTCCCACCGCGTGGACGCGCAGGAGCACTTCGCCCTCCAGTGGCTGTGGACGCTCTATCCTTTCGAACTTGAGCTGTTCAGATCCACCATAGTTAGAGACGCGAGCAGCCCACATAGTTTGTGTTGCCAGAGTCATCTTTTCTCCTTTTCCTCAGGTTCTACGCGATAAACTCTCGCCCGAAGCGCCTCAGTTCATCCAGGTCACGCGCATTGGGAAAGCGGAGAATCAGCTCCTGCACACCAGATTGCTCGAACGCCGTGAGTATGTGGCGGATAGTGTCGGGGCTGCCGATCAGGCCGCCACCGAAAGCTCTGGCCGTCTCTGGAAGACGGGCCTGGGCCTGCTCATCGGTATCAGCCAGTGAACAAATCGCGATGCTCATACGCCTGATGCTGGAGTATGCGCGTCCAACCTCCTCACAGTGCTGCTTGAGCACAGCAAACTTGTGCACCAGCGTAGCTGGATCGCCAAATACATGGCAGGCATCGCCGTACTGTGCCACCAACTTGAGGGTGACCTGCTCACCGTTGCCTCCAATTAGCAAGGGGATATGTGGTCGCTGTACCCCTTTGGGCTGATTGATCGCGCCACGAATCTGATAATAGGTCCCTTCAAAGGTCGCTTCCTCCTGTGTCCACATAGCAAGCAAGACCTGAACTGCTTCGCGCAGTTGCCGTGAGCGAACAGCAATATCAGGGAAAGCGTAGCCATACGCCTGAAACTGCGCTTCAAGGCCAGGGTAGCCTGATCCGATGCCTAGAGTCAGCCGGCCATGGCTCATCACATCAACCGTTGAGGCCATTTTAGCCAGCAACGCGGGTTGACGTAACCCGCTGTAGGTGACCATCTGGCCTATGCGCGCACGCCTGGTATCACGTGCGAGCGCCGCCACCGTCGTCCAGCACTCAAACAGGTTTTGAGAAGGGTCGCCAGCCCAGAAAGCATCAGAGAGCCAGAGCGAATCAAAACCCACCTCCTCGGCAGTCAAAGCGACCTGTGTCATGGTCTCATAGGCCTCCATCGGGTCTGTGATCCCTGCCAATTCCATCAGTGTACCCTGGGGGAGCGCTATTCCAAATTTCATTGACATAAATAAAATATCTCTTTTCTCAAAGAAGTATGTCTCGTGACAATGTTTATCAACTCACCTCGTGAGGCTAGCAAAAGCTGTGTGCTTTTACCAGGGGTGACTATCAATACATCCATTCAACAGTAATTCCGATCATGATGTAGAAAGCTGATGAAAAATGACGCGGCATCACATCACCAGTGAAGTATAGGTGATAAACAGAACCATCTCACTGTCCAGAAGAAGAGCAATTCCCTGTACAAAGGGCCAGAACCTGCTCAGAAAGCATGTTGTTGGTACTTCAGGCTATACTAAATGAGAACGGGCTTGCTGAGAGGGGCGATATACCAGAGAGGCGAAAACTTTTCCGCGCACAAGTGAGAGGGAATGAGAAGCATAACGACTGAGCAACAAAGCAGGCCGGAGATCGCTAGCAACGACCTGTACAGGGATATCGGGCGCGAAATCACGGCCAGGCTTCAGCTACAAAACCATATCTTGCTGGCCTTTGTCACGGTATCCAGCACCGTAATTGCAGCGTCCCTCACGCAGCCAGACTTCAACTACCTCGATGTGGGCGTTGGCTTTCTGGCCCTGGTGACAGCCGCCCTCAACGCCTATCAGGGCATCATGATGAGCACGCTGCGCTCACATCAAAAGATCCTGGTCGAAAAGGCCAATCCCCGATTATATGCCATCTGGCACCAGCTCTACACTGACAGGGTAACCCACAAACAGTATATGGGTGAACGCATTCAACTCTTCCTCTATATCATACTGGGGATCGCCGCTCTGAGCGCCATGAGCTTCCCACGCTCACAGTTCAAATGGATCTTCTTCTGGCTAAGCGCCGTCTGCTTCGGCCTCTCCCTCATCTGCATCATCTATGGCTGGAAGAAATGTGAGCAAATAGATCTACAACAGCTGTAGCAGCATAAATTTAATAAAATTATAACATATAAAATAATATACTATAATCATGTATAAAGATGATTTGTGGATAACAAAACAATAGGAAATAGCGCCATTTGCAATTGCATCCACCCTTTTTTGCTGGCCTCTTTTCGTTCGCACTTAGGTTCTGCATGCTTATCGCACCGAAGATGAATTCAGCACAGAAAAACTATCGGATTCTTGCGTTTCAAATTGAAAAAAGATGATGAATTAATAACTATAAGAAATTCAGGGAGATAGTCGGTGCAGGTCAGCGATGAGGTTTTCCAGTAGGGGCCGTGAGACGTAGTGCTGGGGCGAGCGAACGATGCCGACAGGCAGGGTCAGTTGTTCGCAGTCGGTCAGTGGTCGCAGGACGGTCCCTTCAAGGAGAGGGGTGGCGACCCTGGATGGGATGATGGCGATTCCAATGCCGGCCTTCACCCCATACTTGAGTGCTTCAAAACTGCTGATCTCCATACACGGTTGCGCGCTCAGGCCACGCGGGGTGAAAAAGTGCTCAATCGTCTCCCTGTAGGCGCAGTACTGACCGGTGAGAAGCAGGCGTTGCCCCTGCAGTTCGGCAGGCGTTACCTGCTCCTGTTGGGCCAGCAGGTGGGACTCCGGGATCAGCAAGGCGATGGGTTCAAAAAAGAGCGGCTCAAATGTCAGCCCCAAATCAGCTGGAGGAGGAGAGCAGAGGCCAATCTCAAGCTGGCCCGCCGCTATACGCTGGCAGATGAAGCGCGTCCCCATCACCTCCAGCGTCACCTGCAGTTGTGGGTGGCGCTGACAGAATGTGGCCAGCAGGGGCATCAGATAGACGCTGGCCGCAGGCTCAATTACCCCCATGCGCAGGCTTCCGGCCTCGCCAGCAACGATCTCCTTCATCGTCTGTTCAAGCGTACGCGCGTGCTGCAGCAGGGCATCTGCCTGCTCGTAAAGCGCCTGCCCGGCGGTCGAGAGCTGGATCTGCTTACCCTGCCGCACAAAGAGCTTAAAGCCCAGTTCCGCTTCCAGGTGCTGCACATGGAGCGTAATCATAGAGGGCGCATAGGAGAGGCTCTCCGCCGCCCGAATAAAGCTCCCCTCGCGCACAATCGTCTGAAAGGTCGCCAGGTAACGTAGTTCCACACGCCCTCCCTTCGTTCAGCGGAAATGAAAGAAACGTTCAAAAAGTTTATATTGACACTATAACATACCAGCCCCTATGCTTGATAGGTCTTCATGAAGAACGCGCGTGACTAGAAAAACATGAGTTGTACACACACTTACCATACCTTTAGGCTGAATGAAGGGAGATTATAATGCAAGATGTTGAACTATACGCCGACCTCATTACACTATTGTCGAAATGGGCGTACCGCGAGGTAAAGAATCTCACAGAACAGGAACTGGCCTGGCAGCCGGACGCGGAAGGAAATTCGATCGGGGTGACGGTCTGGCATGTCGGCCGCTGGCTGGATGTAACCGCACGCCTTCTGCAAGGGCAACCGGCCAAGCAGGAGCTCTGGCTTACACGCGGCTGGGCCGAACGCACCGGCTACAATCCACAAGGCATCGGCGAGCAAGGCCTGGGCGCCGTAACAGGCTATACCCTGCAAGAGGTCGCAGCCATACCTCCTCTGAGCGCCCAGGATCTACTCCTATACCTGCGTCAGACCAGTGATGCGCTCTCAACCTTCCTGCGTTCCCTACCCTCATCCGAACTGCTGCAAGAACCGCTCTATCCAGGCGCTCCACGCACCAAACAACAGTTGCTCCAGACCGTCTTCCTCGGCACCTGCGGCCACATGGGCGAGATAGAAGCGCTCAAGGCCATGATGCGACGCGTCACAGCGTAATCCACAATCTCTTTCGCGGTCGCTTGCACGATACGTGTACGGCGCAAGCGATCGCGAAAGGCATCAGGTCACGAGATGATGCCGCTGATAAAGAGGATCAGCGCCACGCCCACGACGATAATGGACCCGACCCATAGCCATTTCCTCTTGAGCAGGGCACTCATAGCGGACAAGGCAATAGCAATCTGGCAGAATAGGGTTGCCTGATCCAGCTTTTCGCTCCTGGCCAGCATGAGCGCCGATTGATCATTGGCCGCCTGGACCTGAGTTTCGAGGCGTTTGGTGTCGTTAGAGATGGTATCCTGTTCCTTTTGATAACGCGCGATATCTGTCTTGAGCTTTGGATCATGGTTTTGCGCATAAAAATTTAAGGCAAGGTTATACTTGATACTCTTGGCCTGATAGTAGGACCAGCCGTCGGTGACTTTACTTTGCAGGAAAATCGCATTGTTTTTTTGCAGAAACGCCTCGCTGGAATAGTTTCCGGCCATTGAAGCTATAATGGCCGCCAGGACCGCGATCAGGGCAGTGGTAATCGCCAGGTACTTGTTCCAGTGCCCTGCATGTTCGATCGCCTCCTCAATCTTTTCTTTAACTTCAATCGCCTCTTTATGCAGCATAAAGGTCCCTCTTTTTGGTGCTTAGCATAACAATATTTTTAGCAGAAGTGAACATATATACATACATATAGACGTAAAGAACTATTGTTCGTTATATACACCTGCTGATTATCCAAAGCCGCTAAGGAGAAACTTGCTGCGTTTGTCAGCCAGAGCTACCACCAGGTTATTTTTTCATCCCTTCGCCTTAAAAACCCACTCTCTCCCCACACGGAAACGTCCGCTCGTAGGTTCGGGCCTTGCGCCCGATTTATCGCTCTCATGTGATCATGTACCATAAAAACGTTTATTTCGAACACATTCGTGCTTGAAAATAAAAATCGGGCGCAAGGCCCGAACCTACGTTTTCTCCTTTATTGGTACATGACAAATAAACACGTTATCTTCAAATAAAGAGCTTTTAAGATTAAGCCGGTTTGATGCCACATTTTCATCTGGTTGGGGCGAGTTGACCCGTATGATATACTCGACAGGCGGTTAAAGTGAACATATGTCCTAGAAGCATTCATAGATAGAGGATCGGCATGGAGATTCATCTTAGAGAAGCAAAGAGCATCCTTGGTCCCCAGCGCGGCGGCTTTCTGGCGAGCGGGACATATCCATATACCCATACCCTGTCGTCCTATGTGGGCTGTGGCTTCGGGTCGACCACCTGTGGCATGTACTGCTATGCGCAGTTTCTCCCCAACTGGTCCTTCGTGGGAGGAAGCGCGACCTGGGGTAGCGCGGTTCACATCAAAGCGAATGCGCCACAGTTGCTCGATGAAGCGCTGGCGAGGATGCGGCCAGCCACGCGTCAGAAGCTGCGTATCTTTATGAGCAGCTCGACCGATCCCTATCAGCCCCTCGAAAACACATATCAGCTCACGCGCCAGTGCCTGGAGGTCTTCGCACGCTATCCCGATCTCGATCTGCTGCTCATCCAGACGCGCTCCCCGCTGGTGGCGCGCGACCTGCCGTTGATCAAGCAGATTCCCTACGCCTGGCTGTCGATGACCATCGAGACCGACGACCAATCCTATCTCAAGAACCTGCGAGGTGGACCTCCACTGGAGAAGCGCTGGCAGGCGGTGCGTGCGGCCAGCCAATTAGACATCCCAACCCAGATCGCGGTCAGCCCCTGCCTCCCCTACACCTCCACCGAGCAGTTTGGACAGTGGCTGATCGAGAGCGGCACCCGGCGCATCGTCGTCGATACCATGGTCGATGGCGACGGCACGGACGGCTATCGCACATCCCACAGCCCCTACGCCCAGGCTGTCCCCAACTGGTCCGAGACGCGCCACGCCCACCAGCTCTACGACCATCTTAGCCACCACCCGCGGGCCACAGACATCACCATCGGCTGGAGCCTCGATGGCTTCAGCATCCCACCTCGAACCCAGAAAGCAGAGGATCTTGTGGCACAACCACGATTGCTCTGATGTCGCTGGAGTACGCACTGCTGGCTAATAGTGTAAGCATTCCTATTGTTTCTCTCACTCAGCGAGTCGCCAGATATAAAGAACTCATCGAAGATAATATACATACCTTACATTTGACGAGCATGTCCATATTCACGTGAGGGCCGCCTTCGGCCCCCATAGGTTCGGAGCTCGCCTCCGATTACCCCTCCCCGAACACCACCGTTCTCTTTGAAACGGACATGTTCGAAGAGAAAACACGGTATCCACGGTTATTGTTCAAGGGAACTTTCCTTGCTGGCATTGAGCATGCCAAAGAGGTCTTGATGATAGGTTCTCTCGGTCGTGGTCGTGCCATCAGGCTGGTGGTATATCTTGTCATAGCCAGCCGAATTGCGGATCCCCAGGCACTCAACGGGCGTACTCACCTCAACCACCTGGTGAAAGGTGCAAGCAGCAAGAAAAATGTTTTGCATCAGCAGAAGCCTGCATTGATGAGCGGCAAGGAAGCAAGCGGGGGCAAGCCCCGCACGTACTATAATCTTTTCTCGTTTTGCATGATCTTACATTGAACGTATTGGCCGCAAGGACCGAACCTATGGACGCATTTTCATTTTTCTTGTTGCCTTTCGTTCTTTTTGCAAAAAAATGACGGACACCCCCGCCCCCAGGTGCGCACGTTCCAGGGCCGGTTTCTCTTGCAACATGGATGTGATATTATTGGCGCAAAGGATAGAAAACAGCCATTCCTGTAGACGGAGCCGGGTAGAGATGATGCGACAATTTCCTGTTGGAACGTTAACGCTGCTGTTCACAGATATCGAGGGCTCGACGCGCCTGCTGCGCCAGCTGGGCCGCCAGTACGCGGACATGCTGCGCGAGTGCCGCCGCCTGATGCGCGCCGCCTTCGCCCACAGCCAGGGCTTCGAGGTGGATACGCAGGGCGATGCCTTCTTCGTGGTCTTTGAGCGCGCCAGCGATGCGATTATGGCCGCCGTGATCGCTCAGCATTCCCTGGCTGAGGCCCAATGGCCCGAGGATGTCACGGTACGGGTGCGCATGGGTATCCACACAGGCGAGCCGCAGGCGGTCGAGGAGGGCTACGTCGGCCTGGATGTCCATCACGCGGCGCGTATTATGAGCGCGGCCCACGGCGGACAGGTGCTGCTGTCGCAGGCGACGCATGACCTGCTGGACAACGATCTGCCCGATGAGGTTGGCATGCAGGATCTTGGCTCTTATCACCTCAAGGATATTCCGGGCCAGAGCCAGCTGTTTCAACTGGTCATCCCCGGCCTGCCATCGACCTTTCCTGCGCCTGCGACCGCTGGCTCACGCCGCTCGCTCCGTCCCCTACCCCGGCCATCGGCGTCCTTTGTGGGACGTGAACAGGAGGTGGAGATTCTCTGCCAGCAGCTGCTGCGCCCGGCGGTGCGGCTGCTGACCCTGATCGGCATCGCGGGCGTCGGCAAGACTCGCCTGGCCCTCCAGGTAGCCGGCACGCTGGCGGAGCGGTTCGCCAACGAGGTGTGCTTTGTGGCACTGGAGGAGGCTCACAGCAGCGATGAGGTGCTGTCCACACTGGCACGCGCGCTGGGGATACAGGAAGAACAGGGGACCCCATTGCTTGAGCAGATCCAAACGGTTCTGGCGGATCAGCCGCTGCTGCTAGTGCTCGATAACTTTGAACATGTCCTCTCTGCTCGCCTGGCGGTTGCCGAGCTGCTCACCAGCTGTCCAGGGCTGAAGATCCTGGTGACCAGCCGAACGATGCTTCACCTGCAAGCCGAGCACCTCTTCGAGGTGCAGCCGCTCCCACTCCCGAACCCCGAACAGGTCACGGATCTCGCCTCCCTTTCTCACTCGGCGGCGATCGCGCTCTTCGTGCAGCGGGCGCAGGCGCTCCAGCCAGCCTTCGAGCTTACCGCGGAGAACGCTCCCGACATCCTGCGCATCTGCGGCCGGCTGGATGGGATTCCACTGGCCATCGAGCTGGCGGCGGCTCAGAGCCGCTATTTTACGACCGCGCAACTCCTGGAGCACCTGCAGCAGGAGAGCATGCAGTTGCAGGGAAAGGTCCAGGACATCCCCGCGCGCCAGCGGACACTGCAGCAGGCCATCGATTGGAGCTATGATCTGCTTGAGCCGGCCGAACAGCGCGTGTTCCGCAGATTATCAGTTTGCCCGGCGGCTATTACGCGGGAGGCGGCGGAACAGATCTGTAGGGCCGCGGGACCGCTTGATACCCCTCTCAACGAGCTGCTTGAGAACCTGGTTGATAAGAGCATGCTGCAGCGGCGCGGCGGCAATGGCGAGGCGCGCTTCTGGCAGTTGCGTACGCTACGCACCTATGGCTCGACTCGGCTGGCGGAGACCAGTGAGATGGATGCGACCCTGAGCGCCCTGGGCAGGTATAGCGTGGCCAGGTGCGAGGAGATCGCGCCTCGCCTGGCGGGAGCCGAACAGGTCTTCTGGCTCGACCAACTCGACCAGGGCTATGAGAATATCCGCGTGGCCAGTGCCTGGCTGCTCAATGACCACAATCCCGATCCGACACGCGTCGAGCAGGCGCAGCGCCTCGGGGTAGCGCTGATGCGCTACTGGGAGATCCGGGGCTACTTTGAAGAAGGAGCCAGCCTGCTGACGCAGGCGCTGGCCAGCCAGCAGGAGGTCCCGGCGACGGTCAGGGCGCAGGCTCTGCACAGCGCGGGCTTTCTGGCGTTGATGCTGAGCCAGGTGCCCCAGGCGGAGGCGTTTTTGCGTGAGAGCCAGCTGCTGTTCCGTGAGAGCGGCGATAAAAGCGCGATGGCCGCTATCCTGCGCTTGCAGGGCAACCTGGCCCTGACGAAAAATTCTTATAAGGTGGCGCGCCGCCTGCTGGAGGAGGCCCTGATCATCGATCGCGAGGGTGGTAATATGCGGAGGGCCGCCTCGACGCGCATCGCCCTGGCGCAGACAGCCATCGCGCAGGGCAGCTACAGCAAGGCCTATGCCCTGCTGGAAGAGAACCTGGCAGAGTACGCCTCCCTGGGCGAGCAGGACAGCACCGCCTATCCCCTCTACTACATGGCGCGCACGCTCTTCCTGTCGGACCATAATCTGGCGAAGGCACAGGAGCTGGTCGAGGATAGCCTGAACCTCTTCCGCGCGGTCGGCAATCGACGGCTGGTCGCCCACGCGCTCGACCTGCAGGCCAATATCCTGATGGGGCGCAAAGACAGGCAGGCCGCGCTCTTGCTCGATGAGAGCAGTCAGCTGTTCAAAGCGGTCGCCGATCCCATGGGCCGCGCGGAGGTCCTGATCTCGCAGGGCCGCCTCGCCGCCTCGCGCAACTCCTGGCAACAGGCGCGCTCCAGCTATGAGGAGAGCCTGGCCATCCTCCAACAGTTGGAAGCAAAAGAGCTGATCGCGTCCGGCCTGGAGGGTTACGGCAGCGTCCTGGTCGCCCAGCAAGCGCCCGAGCGGGCCATCCAATGCTGGGGGCTGGCCGCCAGCATCCGCTCGACCATCGTGGCCCCCATGCCTCCCATCTACCGATCCTCCTACCGCCAGGCCCTGTCCCTGGCGCGCACTCAGCTCGACCCCACCCGCTTCCAGGCCACCTGGCAGGACGGGAGCCAGGCAACCCTGGCATCACTACTTCCATAACCATCAAGCTTGAAACAAATCAAGGGCAAAGCTCTAACAAAGCCAGACAAATTTTGTGCATTTTTCTCCTGCCCTCGAAGCCGGTTCATCTGCATCCTGCGCACTTTTACCTCCGACGTAGTAGATTGATCAGTTTACCAATATAGCAGCAGCATTATTCCCTTAACCGGTCCGCAACTGCCTCAAGTAGACCTGATAGATACCTGAGCGGTTAAAAATTCACCGCTTGTACGCCAGGAGGTAGTCCCAACAATACTCACTGGCATGGCTGGCAATTACTGCATGCTTGTCATATGATAGACATATCCCAATATTTTCTCTAGCGAGCTAGCAAGTGCGAGCATACAAGCTCATCAACCAGGGGGAAGCATGCAGTACGAGACGCTGAAATATCCCAAATCATGCCTGCTGTCATACAAAAATCGACTCGACTTGCAAGGACGCCTGCTTGAACTGGCCCATGACGCCATTATCGTACGGGACCCGCAGAGCGCCATCGTGCTCTGGAATCAGGGGGCCGAAAAACTGTATGGGTGGACGGCCGAGGAGGCGATGGAGCAGGTGACCCATACCTTGCTCCAGACGCGCTTCCCGATCCCGCTCGCTGATATCCAACGTATTCTGGAGGCCAAAGGATATTGGGAAGGTGAACTCATCCATACCAGCCGCACAGGTGAGCAGATCATCGTTGAGAGTCGGCAGGTACTTGAACGCGATACAAACGCGAAACCGATCGCGGTCCTGGAGATCAATCGCGATGTGACGGAGCGCCGTCGCCTGGAGAGGATCGAACACAAGCTCCAGGCCGAGCAGCAGGCAAAGCTTGACTTTCTGCAGCTCATCGTTGATGAGCTACCCGTCAGTATTTACCTCGTTCAGGGTCCCGATGCTCGTATCCTGCTCTTTAATCAGACGGCGGCCAATGTCTGGGGTGCCGAGATGAAACCGGGGCAGCCCATGGCAGAGTTTATGAAGGAAAACAACATTCAATTGCTGGGCGCTGGTGGGCAGGCACTACCCTTACAGCAGTTAGCAACCTACCGGGCTATTATAACGGGCGAGAGCATCTACCAGTTCCAGGAAGTGGTGCGGCGATCCGATGGCACCACCATTCCTATCCTGGTCGGCGCCATCCCCCTCAAAGAACATAAGGAGGACCTCCGTCGTATTTCTCATCACCTTGCTAGCGCTAGCCCACCCGATGAGCAGATCGTCCTCGTTGTCCACCAGGATGTAACCACGCTGAAGGAGACGGAAAAACTGAAAGATGAATTTATCAGCCTGGCGACACACGAACTGCGTACCCCGGTCACCATCGTAGCTATGGGCGCGGATATGCTGCTGACACGCTCGGCTCGCGGCCGGGGACAACCTTTAGATACACGACAGGAAAAAATCATCCAGGATATGCGTCAGGCAACCCGGCAACTGAGCAAGCTTACGGAGGACCTGGTGGACGCGACGCGCATGCAGGCGGGCCACCTCAAGATTGAGCGAAAATCAGTCGATCTCATCTGGCTGGCCCGCCAGGTTATCGACCGGCTCCAGATGACCACGCAAATTCACAAGATCAACCTGCATACCTCCTTGGATACATTATGCGCCTTCGTCGATGCCGACCGCATCGAACAGGTCCTGACCAACCTGCTCTCCAACGCCATCAAGTACAGCCCCCAGGGCGGTCCCATTGATGTCACCATCAGCGATGAGGCCGGAGCCAGCGAGGCTTTAACCGCGGTTCAGGATCATGGATTGGGCATTCCGACCCATCAGCAATCGCGCATCTTTGGACGCTTCATGCGCGCCGACAACGTCAAAGCGATGCATATCAGCGGAACCGGCCTCGGCCTCTACCTGTGCCGCGAGCTCATCGAGAGCCACGGCGGCCACATCTGGTTCGACTCCACCGAAGGAGAAGGGTCAACGTTCTTCTTCACGCTGCCGCTCTGCCGCCAGCCACCAGCCTGAAATGGAACATTTCTGCCTTCGGCCATGACACTACGCGCCTACGGCGCTCAGTAATTTATGGAGGATGGTCAAAGATGCAACAGCCGTGCGCCCGGCGCACGGCTGTTGCATCTTTGACCATCCTCCATAAAAAAGATTGGGGGCGTCAGCGCCCCCACGCTGGCGAGCACTTCTACCCCCGCTCTTTAGAGCGTAATCACCTGGTCAGGAGGATTACCTTCGAGGGCGGCGTAGAGATCGGGAAAACACCCGACCTGCACCCCTTCGACGGTGTCGACGGGATCATACTTGCCATCCTCTCGGAGCACAGCGAGGTTGCGCTCGCTGGCGCACTGGTCGCAGAGCATGAGCAACATGCCGTTCTCGCGGGCAACGGCGCCCAGCCGCTCTCCCAGCGGATTCCCCTTGCGCAGCGCGAAGGTGTTGTCGTCGAAAAAGAACATGCCGATCACGTCGGCCCCGTGGCGATGCTCCTCAAGCTGAGGCAGGATCATCTTTCCAAGCTTGTAGCTGACGGTGTGTCCAGTTGTGCTAAAGATATAGGCAACTTTCATGCGGTTCTCTTCTTTCTTGTTGAGGCGATGCGCGTTCGCCGTGGTGACGACAAAACATGCTACGCTTGTCTGCTATATCAGTCTATCTGACAACAACACAACACAGTGCAGCCCTGCAATGAAGCAGCCACCAGCCTTCCCTCATAGACATCTACCAGGGCGCGGTCAGGTAATCCTGCTAAATATTTCCAGCCGTCATCCGACTACATTGCGCGAACGCAAAGAGCACCTGCTGTGAGATCCAGCCGGGCTCGGTACTGTTGATAGCAATGCCCTCGGACGACTAAATCTGTTGCCACCGTTAAGGTTAACATATTTAATGTCGCTTTCGCCATACTTGTACGAAGGATGCCCGATTTTCTTCCACGCTCGCTGACGCGAGGCGCGGGCATGCATGCACCATTGAGCATGGCGCGAATCAGGTGGCAAGAATGAACCTTTACGGTACTGACCTAAACTATTTGGTGGCACTCTGTATAGTGAAAGTGGTAGACAACACTACGCTATTCAATCGGAAAAGCTGTACAGCAACTAGTCGCATCAGCGGCTCACCTGATTGCTGATTACAGGACTGCCAATGCGCAGGGTTACTGTTCTGTTTTATGCAGCAAGTCTGCCAGATAACATTGACAATGCGATAGAGCATTGACGTTATGAGCAGAGGCACTATTTCTCTCTGCGAAACCATTTGTGAGGAGTTACAAATTTTATGAGAACAAGTTCGACAGATAGAGATCACGTGGTAGTTGGCAAAGACGAGCTGATCCATCAGATCGCTGCCAAAGCTGGAATGAATCTGAAAGAGACAAACAAGGTTATCGATGCTTTTACCGAGGTTGTTCGTGAAGGCGTCGCCAAGGGCTACGAGGTCCGCTTGATGGGCTTTGGCACCTGGAACCTGCGTGATGTCGCTCCCCGCCGTGTGAAATCCATCCGCGGTGGCGCCCAGATCACGATCCCGGCCCGCAAACGTGTTGGCTTCTCAGTCGGTGCAGTCCTTTCACAGGCGGCCATGGATGCATCCGCAGGGCGCAGCAAGAAATCTGAGCAGCAGCGCAGCGGTACCCGCTAGCCTCCTTCTTCGTTTGATACGTGACCTCCTGGCATGCTATGCTGACACCGAAATAGTTCCTGTGTGGCAGTATGATAGGAGGTCTTTGTCAATGCCTCAACAGAACGTTCCTTTTTTGCTTGGCCCGGAAGATGCTTCCAGCGCGTGTCTCCTGATCCATGGTTTTAGCGGCTCGCCACGAGAGATGATCGGTCTGGGAGAGGCGCTGGCAGCCCGGGGCATTCGCGTCTATGGAGTGGCGCTGGCGGGCCACAGTGGCGATCCAGAAGAGCTGCTGCGCTATGGACGCAAGCACTGGCTGGCGTCAGCCGAGGCGGGCCTGGAACAACTGGCTCGCTATCCGCAGGTCTTCGTGATCGGCTTTTCTCTGGGCGGCGTTCTGGCCTTGCTGCTGGGCATTAAACATCCCAGGCGTGTCGCGGGTGTGGTGGCGCTCTCAACTCCCACCAGTTTCTACGATAGCTGGCCCTCACGTGCGGTCCCTCTCTTGCGCTACTTTATGAAGTGGTATTATCCGCTGGCGCGCCTCAATTTCAGGGACCCCAAAGTACAGGCCGAGACGCTGCGCCAGGCCCGTCTGCGCGATCCGCAGGCGCAGATCGATTTTTCCGATCAGCATACGGTCGCGGCCATCAAGCAGATGGTGCGCCTGCCCATCCCGGCCCTGGCCGAGCTATTCGCGCTGACCACCTACTGCCGTCGTCGTCTCCATAGGTTACGCACACCATTGCTGATCATCCAGAGCCACAATGATTCCACTGTCAAACCTCACAACGCCGATGTTCTCTATCGCCGGGCGCGCGCGGCCACGCCCAGATTTCTGCGCTGGCTTCACAAGTCCGATCACATGATCGTGGTGGGACCCGAGCGGGAGGAGGTCTTTACACAGGTCGGTCGCTTTGTGCAGACTACCAGCCCAGACGCTGCAGCGCCTGCTCAATCCCATCCTGCTCAGCCTGGGTAGAGAGACGGAAGCTCTTGCCGTCGTTGATGTAGACCAGGTGCTGCCCTTGATAGAGGACGACCATGTCTGGCTTGCCGTCGTTATTGAGATCGGAGAACTTGAGCTCAACCGGTACCAGTTCGTCGCTGGCGTGATAGAGCTCGGGCCCCATGAATATGCGGGCCTGCGCGGGATCACCACCGGCGAACTCGATGACCTCGATGTGCCGATGGAGGTTGATGGCGATAAAATGACTGGGCTGGCCCCCCTGCTCGTTATGGCCCACGCGCGCATCGGTCTGAAAGGTGCGCGGGCGCCCATAGTGCAGATCATCCATCCAGGTCGAGAACCAACCCGCGGCTGTACTCAATACCATCCATAGTAAGAGGGTGCATGTCATGCCGATGAGAAGATAAAACCAGAAAGGGCGCGCGGGCGCCGTGTGTACCTTGACGAGTTGACGCGGCTGGTGGCGCACCGACCGGCGCAGGGCCCCTTCGACCCGCGTGACGCGCGTTGGCAACAGATCCATATACACCATGTGCCGCGTCGCCGTATCTTTGCCATGGTGTCCCTGACCGGCCGCTGTCTCCTGCATACGCCGACCCTCCTGCGATGGCTCTTTGGGCATCGCTCCCCTCTCTTGCTGCTCCGCAGCCACAACAACTTCTCCGCTCGGACGTGAGGCCCGTGGCACAGGAGTTACAATACCAGCCACGGAATCGGATGCATTCTTATTCCCGCTTCCACCCTCTATCGGGCGATGACGTAAGATACTTTTGGGGGCAATCCTCTCAGTAGACTCCAGAGTCGGCATCGCGCGTACTCCTCTCGATATCAAAAACACACATCCCGCTTATCCTATCGAACCACGCCACTTCCCTCCGGGCGCTTCTTACTCCACGGGATAGAACAAACGACCGAATCAGAACCTTTGTTCTATTTTAATTGAACAAACGTGCTCCTGTCAATCTATCTGGCCCTTAAAGAGAAAAAAAGCCTATCAGCATCTGGCGCGCGCATGCAGCATACAATAAATGGAGTTCAACTTTCCGCACATCCACAAAACAACATCAAAAGATACGCATATTTTACCTGCAACTGATCAGGATTTCAAGCAATATTACCCATATGTCCCAATCGCTTCCATACATGTGGTACATGCGATGTAGGCTATAAACGTGCAAAAACGGACAAACCGTAGGCACCGGGCTTGCCCCGGCTTTGCCGCGAAGCGGCCCCATTCCCGGCTTCATTTCATAGCGGAGGCTGCTTCATCGCCCTGCGCGCTCGGCTGGATGGTGTCTGGCCGCTCTCTTTCTTTCTCAGCCATCTCTTGCTGGCAGTTGGCTAGCAGGAGTTTGCGTACCATCTGCTGAGCGCTGGCGAAATCGGGCGCGGTCGTGATGGCTGGCTTTGTATGGGCACTATAGAGCTCGGTGGCACGCTGTATAGCCTCTGGCAGCGCCACAAAATCATGCAGCGCGCTCGACCAGCGTACAGCATAGGGAGCCTGCTCCCCGAGCATGCGCAGTAGGGAGAAAGAGGTCCGCCGCCAATCAATATCGTGGAGCAATATCGGGACCAGCACAAGCTCTCCGTCTTCGTGTCGCTCCAGCAGCTGCTCCATCTCCAATCCATCGCTGAACTCGCTGGCGAAAAAATGCTGACTGATCAGTACACAAACCAGCTCGTCTCCTTCTCGATACCATCCATCATTGCGACCTTCTGCAGACCTGACTGACCGGGTAGAGACATCGGAACATTCCCAGCCAGCGATCACCCCATCCTGCTGCAGTCCGTTGAGCGATCCCTCAAACACATTCAGCCAGAAGGCGTCTTCAGCCGCATAAAGTACACGCATATTTATATCTGACATACAATCCTCCCGCCCGGCAACAAATCCCGTCTATCGGCTCTTCAGGCTGGCCGCTAAAAATAGTATTCCATGAATATAGAAATATATTCATCAATGCTTTAGTTTTACCCTATCCCGGCAGGGGTAGCAAGGACATGCAGCGTCCGATACGCTAGAAGTGGTGGCGGGAACGGCCCCGAACGGCACAAAGAAGTCGGTCCCTCGCCGGATCTTCTGGTCCACCAGAAAGAGACGAACGAGGAACCAACTTCTTTAGTGAGAAATCCTGATAAGGAGTAAGAATCTGATAAATGCCCTGGTGGTTAAGGGGAGACCGTCGTTGATGACATGCGGCTCTGACGAGAGCGGCTCAAGAGACGGCGAGTGGCGGCCCGGCGACGAAGACGCCTGTGCATTTGCCTGTGCATTTGCCCATAACCATAGGCGACCCCACCAGAAATCTGCCCATACGGGACCCCACCAGAAGCCAGGTCGTCTTCGTCAAACAGGTCTGCGGCATAGCCAGCGCCAGCAACAACGTTCGCCAGGTCTTCATCAGCTAATTCTACGATAGCCGCGAAAGTGGTCCCGGCCTCTTCACAATGGGTAGCTTTCTTCATCAGCATGAGGATAAACCTAACCTTTCAGCAAAAGGTCAACATAAGCCAGTACGCGCTACACGACTTGAAACCTACCGACACGATAGTAGTACCCTAAAAACGATTGCTAGTCAAGCCCCTCAAGTCAATTATTTAATAGATACTATCGTTTTTTTGTTGAAATTATCAGGCGGGCGTGTTGATTTATACTCTATGTTCTGGCGAATTTATCCTTTTCGTCCCCAGGCGCGGCGAACAGGTCCAGACGCCAGTTTTTTCACGCCGGGCACGCTGGCTGATCGCATGATTAAAGCATACATCTCGCGCCAGCCCGCCCCAGGCCTCTGTTTCTCGTTTTTGTGGACGCGTCTGCAACGTTTTGCCGAATCGATTGGCGGGTTTCTCCCAATTTTGAGGCGTCTTGCGCACCTGCGCTATTTTCCATATTCCCGCGCACGGGATGCGCCTGTTACGTACCTGCTATACGTGCCACTAAAGAAATTCGGGCTGGTCCAGGATGCTCTGCAGGTCCTCCGGCAGAGGTGCTTCCAGTTCTATGGTGGCACCGGTGGTAGGATGCGTGAAGCGAAGCTGATAGGCGTGCAGGAACTGACGATGCAGGGTAATGCCGTATCTGATCCGGCCGGTGCCATAGGTGGGATCGCCCACAACCGGGTGGCCGATCGCTTTGAGGTGGACGCGAATCTGGTGGGTGCGCCCGGTCTCCAACTGCAGCAAGAGCAGGGTGTGGTGTTGATAGCGTTCCTTTACCTTGAAGTGGGTGACAGCATCTTTGCTGTCGATGGAGGTAATCGTCATCTGCTGGCGGTTGCGCGGGTCACGCCCGATGGGAGCATCGATGCTGCCGCGATCGAGCGAGACGACGCCCTCGACCAGGGCCAGGTAACGCTTCTCAATCTGGTGCGCCTTCATTTGCTCGATCAGGGCGGCCTGCGTCTGCAGGTTGCGGGCGACGAGCAGGAGTCCCGAGGTGTCGCGGTCCAGCCGATGTACGATGCCCGGCCGCAGATCCTCCTCCTGGCTCTTGAGCTCGGGATAGCGGGCCAGCAGGGCGTTGACTAGGGTGTCCTCATAGTGGCCGGGAGCTGGATGGACGACCATGCCCGCCGCTTTATTGATCACTATCAGCTCGGAGTCCTCGTACACGATGTCAAGGGGCATGGCCTGCGCCACGACGTTCTTGACGGCCGAGGAGGGGATCAGGGTCTGGACCTGCACGCGGTCGTTGAGCCGCAGGGCGTAGCCGGACTTGCTGGCCGCTTTGTCGTTGATGAGGATGGCCCCGTCGCTTACCAGTTGTTGAATGGAGGCGCGGGACAGGGTGTCGATCTGCGCGGTTAAGAAACGATCCAGGCGCGTGCCAACGTGCTCTTCAGTGATCGTCCAGGTTGTCTGTGGTGGTGTAGTTGTGTCTTTATTCATCAATTTCCGTGGTGCGCAGCGTGGTGTTGTTTAGCGCCGCCCTTTCTTTCGTCACAGGCTCTGTGCTCATGATCTCGCCCGCGCTGCCGCTGCCCTCGAGCTGGTGGCGTTGCCTGAATCCGCCAAACAAAACCATGAGGAACAACAGGACGACACCTACTGAGATACAGGCGTCGGCAATGTTGAAGATCGCGAAATAGTAGTTGATCTCAGGGATGCGGAATGAGACAAAGTCGACAACGTACCCGCTGTGCACGAGGCGATCGATCAAGTTGCCAAAGGCGCCGCCCAGAATCAATCCAAATATAAGCTTATAGGCCAGGGAACCGGTGTTGAGCATGCGCGAGTAGAGATAACCTACAACCAGGACGGCGACCGCGATCAGGACGGCCAGCACGATTGACCCTTTGCCGCCGGACAGCATGCCAAAGGCAGCGCCTGAATTATGTATATAATTGAAAACCAGGTAGTGTCCCAGGATCGGAAACGGTATTTCGCTTCCTACAGTCATGTTCTGGACGACCTGCGCCTTGCTCCATTGGTCGAGCACGATCGCCACGATCGCCGTGCACAGGGCCAGAACGTCATACAGACGGGCACGTTTCAACGGCACAATTTCCTTCTTTCATCCAATTCGGTTGTCTCGGTCGACCAGCAGTCGCGATCGCGACCGTCACAGCCTGCCAGGCAGTCACGCGCACATGATAGGGTCCATCCGGGCACGCCTATTGTATCACAGTTCACCCCCGGCATGCATCCGTCGCGTCTCCTCCCATCCTGTGGCGCGCTCCGTCTCCGTCACCTATAACCCCCGGCGTCCCGATCTGCCATGCGCTATCTTGCCGTTGAGCGTGATACGTTGCGAGGAGGGCAGCCGCTGACCGGCATAGCGCTGGAGAATAGTCTGTGCCAGAAGCGCGATCCTTCCCTCATCCTCCATATCCCTCGGGTCCAGGTTCAGCTCGATATCTCCCAACACCAGTTCAACACCCAGACTGGCCGGCGCCTGGAGCGCCCTTCGCCCCGCCACCCAGAGCTTGCGCGCGATGGGGCTGACCGTCTGTAACAGATATTTCAGCTCCTCCAGCATATCCGTCGCCTCACCCGGCCAGTCCTCAAGCGGTACGTTCCCCGATGCCACCTGGTAAAAAAGGGCGATCCCCCCGGTATTCCCTTTATAGACCGATGCGACCGCGTAACCGTCCTGCTGCAACGCGCTGATCAGCTCACGCCCAACCTCATGCACCACCGTCACGTCAGCATCATACTCATTGTCAGGAGCGATCTCGATATTACACATCAGCCTTGCTAATGGCTGCGTCCCCATAAGGCCTTTCCTTTTCGCTTTACGCTCTCTCTTGAGATTTACTCGCATCATCATTCACATAGTATCAGCCAGACATCTCTTTCCTCTTATCCCTCAGGCATAATTCCTCCTTTCAGATCCCCCCATTATCAATACTTTTCATTAGGACGAATGACAGAATGTTCATCTCAAAACATATAACATGAAAATTTAGTAATAAACACCCCCCTCACATGCACATTGGCTCTCTCTGTACTAATAAATGGCTGTTGAGGGCGAAAGTTATGGACTCTACAATAAATGATAAGAATGTGTCTTACACTCGTCACTCTGGTGGCTCGTGATAGCCCACGCACACGCGTCCGTTGCACGTCCGCACCCGTTTTTATATATTGTTGCATGAGGCGCGCTGATGGATTTTTGCGTCTGTGTGGCTCAAAAATCCATCATGTGTGGATGCATTGGGGGCGCGGATGCGCCCCCAATGCATCCACACACAAAACCAGTGCGGACGCGCGTGCGGGGACTATCACGTTCACCAACACAAGGATAGCAAAGCACTCCCTAAAAACAGAGCCAGGAAGGATACACAATGAGTCTACGCTTCTTTCACGTTGATGCTTTTACCCATACGCCATTCTCCGGCAATGCGGCGGTGGTCTGTATACTGGATGGGCCGCGCGAGGATCGCTGGCTGCAGCAGGTGGCCAGCGAGATGAACCAGGCGGCCACCGCCTTTCTCTATCCCGAAAACGATGGCTATCGCCTGCGCTGGTTTTCGGCCAGCGTGGAGCTCGAGCTGTGCGGTCACGGTACCCTGGCCAGCTCCCATACACTCTGGGAGCTGGGCTACCTGTCCCCTGAGGCCGAGGGTCGCTTCCATACGCGGGGTGGCTTTTTGACGGCCCGGCGGCGCGGCGAGTGGATAGAGTTGAACTTCCCGGCCAAGCCCGAGCAGGAGGCAGAGTTGCTGCCAGCCATGACCTCGGGCCTGGGCGTCACGCCGCGCTACGTTGGCAAGAGCCAGCTGGACTACCTGGTTGAGCTTGAATCTGAAGAAGTAGTGCGCGGCCTCCAACCCGACTTCGCGCAACTGGCCACCCTGCCGGCGCGCGGCGTGATCGTGACGGCAGCAGCCTCAGGCAATCAGGGCTACGATTTTGTCTCGCGCTTCTTCTGTCCCAGCGTCGGCATCAATGAGGACCCCGTAACCGGCTCGGCCCATTGCGTACTCAGTCCATTCTGGAGCAAGCGCCTGGGCCGGGGACAGCTCACGGGCTATCAGGCTTCCCGGCGCGGCGGCACCGTGCGTGTGCTGCTCGACGGCGATCGCGTGCGCCTGGGCGGACAGGCCGTGACCATCTCGCGCGGCGAACTGCTCTAACGGATCAGATTTATTTCCAGCTGCTCGCTTCCTTGAGGGTGGCGTAGACCAGGTGGAAGCAGTAGGTGGCGATCTGGCTGGTGGAGTATGGCTTGCCCTGCTCCAACCACCAGGTAATGGTATCCACGATCTGCGTGGCGATCATCCTGGGCACCAGCCCCTTCGCCAGCGCGTGCCGGGTTGCGCCAATGTGCGTGATAAACTCGCCCAGGCGCTCGCTGGCGCGCTCTTCCAGATACTCGCGCATCTTGTTAACAAACCATGGGCTCCCCTTCTTTCCTAGCAGGACGCGGTAGAGGCGCTCGTATTCCTCAATGTGCTCAAATAGCTTTTCCCATAGCTGCGGGGCCTGCCCCTGCGCCTCCTCCGTGATCCAATAGAAGTCATCCCATGACATCGGTGGCCGCATCACATCCAGACTGGCAAAGATATCGCGGCGCAGCGGATCGATGTCGCGCGTGAGGGCCTCGATGGCATCCTCAAAGATCTTTTCAACCAGGTCGTACTTGTCCTGATAATAGCGATAGAAGGCGGCCCGGCTGACCATCGCACGCCGGGCGATCTCTCCCACGGTCAAAGAGTCGAAGCCGCGCTCCTCGGTTAGCTCGATCAACGCATCGCGCAACAGCTTGCGGGTGCGCCGGACACGTAGATCCTCTGAGTTCTGAGACATTTTTCACTCCCTGTCACATATCTGACATCGCTCCAATATTGTTCCTTGTACCCGGCCACATCAAGGACTACACTTTGAGTGAGACAGGTTGTCACATATCACCTAGCATGTATTATATATGCCCGGCTGTCAATCATCTCCATCAAAGAAAGAGACCAATTGTTGCGGTGACTCGCGACGATCAAACGAAAGGATAAGAGCTATGACCACACATATCAGCATGGATGATCTGCTGGCACAGCAGACGAAGCGCGATCCTCTGGCGTTCTATGCGCGTCTGCTCGCGCAGGCACCGCTTATCTACGTTGATGGCCTGCTCGGCTCACAGGGAGCCTGGATCGTGACCAGCTACGACGATGCGCTGTCCATCCTGAAGGACACGCGCTTTACCAGGGATGCCCAAAAGATCATGCCAACGTACAACAAACAGCTGCCTGACGCAGAGAAAGAAGAGGTCGCCCGCTTTATTACCTGGCGGCGCGATATGCTGTCAGTGGACCCACCCGACCACACGAGGCTGCGTGGACTGGTGTCGAAGGTGTTTACGCCGCGTATGATCGAGCAGCTGCGCCCGCGCATCCAGCAGATTACCGATGAGCTGTTGGACGCCGTACAGGAGCGTGGTGAAATGGACCTCATCGCTGACTTCGCCTTTCCGCTCCCCATCACCGTCATCTGCGAGATGCTGGGCATTCCGGCTCAGGATCGACCGCAGTTCCGCGTCTGGACGCAGGCCATGCTCAATATGTCGGAGGATAATCACCGCGGTCTACCAGCTATGGAATCGATGGAGAAGTTTATCACCTATATCAAAACCCTGGTGACCAGCAAGCGCGCCCATCCGGACCAGGACCTGATCAGTGGCATGGTTCGCGTTGAAGAGAACGGGGAAACGCTCAGCGAAACCGAGCTGCTCTCGAGCATCTTCCTGCTGATCGTGGCCGGACATGAGACGACCGCCAATCTGATCGGAAACGGAACCCTGGCGCTGTTGGAGCATCCCGAGCAGCTGCGCCTGCTCCAGCAGGACCCCTCACTCATCCCCACAGCGGTCGAGGAACTGCTGCGCTACACGGCACCCGTAACCCTGAGCACGCCGCGCTGGGCGCTCGAAGACGTTTCCATGCACGACCAGGTCATCCACAAGGGCGAGATGGTCATGATCTCGCTGGTGGCGGCCAACATCGATCCCCAGCACTTCAGCCATCCACAGGAGCTGGACGTCGCGCGCCAGGTCAACAGGCACCTCGCCTTTGGCCGAGGGATTCACGTCTGCCTGGGAGCCCCGCTGGCTCGCCTGGAAGGCCAGGTCGCCTTCGCCACCCTGCTGCGCCGCCTCCCCAACCTCCACCCGGCCGCCGACCCCCAGCAGCTCCGCTGGAACCGCACCCCCATCCTACGCGGCCTCACCAGCCTCCCCCGTAACCTTCTAACTGTTTAAGGAGAAGAGTGAGGGATACAATCCGTGCCAAGGCCGGATTGTATCCCTCACCTCAACACAATGAGGCCACACAATTCCCTCCACAAAACGCGATGTACAAATGTATCTTACACTCATGATTATCGCCTTACGGCAAGCCTGAGCTTTCGCACATCTGGTGCTCACAAGTCCATTGTGTGTTGGTGCCAGATTTTCGCCGCCATCCACTGAACAATAAACGCCAGCCTCCAATGCTCACAAATCCATTGTGTGTTGGTGCCAGATTTTCGCCGCCATCCACTGAACAATAAACGCCAGCCTCCAATGCTCACAAATCCATTGTGAGTTAGTGCCAGAGGTGCGCGGATGCGCACCTCTGGCACTAACACACAACAATAATGCGGCCGCGCAGCGGACGCGCGTGCGGGGGCGCTCAAGTATCCACACGATGACAAGAATCAAAACACTTCTACGACTCCCATAGATAAAATTATGTTACTATTATTGTGTAAGAGTAAGATTCTCTCTATATCGTTTTGTACAGAAATTCATGTAGATCAAGGATGAAGGAAGAGAAACTATGACTCGTTTACGTGTTGGCTTTATCGGAACCGGCAGGCGCAAAGAGCGCCGGGACGCCTTTGGCTATGCCATGGCCTATGAACATGCCGCCGGATACCTGGCCCTGCAGGAACAGTGCGAACTGGTCGCCTGCGCCGACCTGGTCTATGATTACGCGTCCGCCTTCGCGAACACCAATGGCATTCCTGAAGAAGGTATTTATACAGACTATAAGAAGATGCTGGCGGAGGCGAAGCCGGATGTGGTGAGCATCTGTACGTGGCCTCACCTGCATGCTCAGATGGTGCTGGATTGCGCAGTAGCCGGTGTGAAGGCGATCCATTGCGAGAAGCCGATGAGCGATAACTGGGGCATGGCCCGCCTGATGGAACAGGAGTGCTCGCGTCACGGGGTGCGCCTGACCTTTAATCATCAGCGTCGCTTTGGCCAGCCGTTCCGCAAGGCGAAGGATCTTCTGCAGGCGGGCTCGATCGGTGAACTGCAGCGCATTGAGATCTCGTGCGGCAATATCTACGATTGGGGCACGCACTACCTGGATATGGCCGGACTCTACTGCGGCGAGCAGGCCGCCGAATGGGTGATGGGCCAGATCGATTACCGCAAGGAGTCGCGCGTCTTCGGGGCCCACGTCGAGAACCAGGCCATCGCCACCTGGCGCTACCGCAACGGCGTCTTCGGCCTGATCAGTACGGGGCCAGGCACGGAGTTGATCGGCGCCGATATTCGCCTGCTAGGCAGCAGCGGCAGCATCGAGATCGGCAACTGGCCGGAGAATCGCCACCTGCGCGTGACGAGCCAGGGTCGCCACGATTGGGAGTATATCGATACCGGGGAAGATAACCTGCACGGTCCACATTATGTGGAGCGCGCCATCGCCAATATCGTGGAGGCCATCGTCAACGATCAGACGTCGGAGCTGTGCGCACGCAACGCACTGAACGGTACCGAGATCATCTTTGGCATCTATGAAAGCAGCCGTCGCCGTGGTCGCGTCGACTTCCCGCTCACCATCTCGGACCACCCGATGTATGCCCTGATCGAGAGCGGCGAGATTCGCCCCGAGCCAACCGCCTGACCATTTTTCCTCTGTAGCGTCGATGCGCCCCTCGCGGGCGCATTCTTCCCCTTTCAGACAAGCATTCGCCAGGGCAGTCCCGCGCCTCATTCATTGTTTATCGGTAGAGCCAGGGTAAACTCTGTTCCAATGCTGCCTTCCGATGAGACCGTCAGTTCGCCTTTGTGCGCCTCCACAATACTTCTGGCCAGGTAGAGCCCGATGCCCAGTCCGCGAGAGCGGTTCCCGGTGACGAAGGGTTGAAAGAGATGCGCGATCATATCAGTCGGGATCGGTGTTCCCTGGTTATGAATCGAGCAGATCATCCATGGGCCGCTACCGCGTTGTTCCATGCCCACCCTGACCAGGATAGGTGTGTGGTCTGGAGCATGGGTAGCGGCATTGGCCAGCAGATTCTCCAGGGTCTGGCGCAGGCGATCAGGATCACCGGTCAACACTACCTCCTCAAGACCTTCAACCTGAATCGGTTTCCCTGTAGAGCTAAAGGAGGGTGTGGTATCGTTCAACAGGTCCATAAAGTTGAGCGGCTGCAGCTGCAGCGCAAAGAGACCCTGATCAAGGCGGGCGACGTCGAGCAGGTTCCCAATCAGGCGATTCAAGCGAGACAGCGTTGCTGAGGCTAGCTGTGTGTCCGTGATGTCCTCTGCCCGTCCTTCCCTACGTGCACGCCTGTACAGCAGATCTAGCCGGGCTTTGAGCGGGGTCAGGTAGTTTCTGAGGTCATGGGCCATGATGGTGAGCAGTTCTTCGGCCGCCAGTCTGCGCCCCTGCTGGAGCGCGTCTCTGGTCTGCTGCTCGGCCATTTCAGCGCGGTGCATGACCATACCGATCCAGCGCGCGGCCGCCTCCATAAAACGCACATCCTGTTCATTAAAGTACTCTCGCTGTATACTGTCGGCTACCAGGACTCCACGTGGCTCCCCCTGTATCTCGATACGGGTCGCGATCTGGGATAAGAGCCCCATACCATTCGGCTCGGGGAGACGCATGCCAAGCAGCTCCTTTTCATCCTGGTCAAGGTTTCCGGTTGCGATTGTCTTTCCCGTTACGAACGCCTCCACGGCACGACCCTGATTGACAATAGGGAGCCGGTCCAGTCCCAGAGACCGCTGCAGGCGGCTGATAGGGGACTCATTGGAACCCAGGGCCACAAGACTATGGGTGGTCGAGTCGTAAAAGAACACGTCAACCTTGTCAACCGAGAGCGCCTCACCGATAAGCTGCGCGCCCTGGTGTAATGCAGGCTCTATCTGAATCGCATCGATAGCAAGCAAGCGTTCTAGAGTAGTAAGTAAAAGATCAGGCTGCGAATTATGATCCTGAGATTCGGAAGTATTCATATCAGATAGTGCGTCCTTTCTGTCGTTACCCAATTTGGAAACGACAATAAGGAAGGTACAACAGCACCTTCCTTATTCCATGGGGACAAGTTTAGCGTGCTTCACTCATGTGTGAGGAAATAAACAAAGCCGAAGCACCGAGGAACGCCAGTTTTCGTGTGTGACGCAACCCACCACCGATCTCACCCTGCTTTCCTCCCCATTTTACTTTACACGATTCCGGCTTAAAAAGGTTACATATGCCTTCTTTCAGCATAGTTCGCTCTTTGCCTATCTCAATACGCTGCACCCTCGCTGCCGCAGGCGCTCCGGCCAGTCTGGCTCAGTCGCCAGCTTAAGCCAGCGCAGATCTAATTTTTCGAGATGTGGCAGATCGGCGAGCTGTTCTGACAGAGCGACCAGCCTGTTGGCACGTAGGTCCAGCTGAACCAGGCTCTCTAGCTGCCCAATCGCGGCCGGCAGCGCCAGC
This sequence comes from Dictyobacter halimunensis, assembly GCF_036245075.1. NCBI lineage: Bacteria > Bacillati > Chloroflexota > Ktedonobacteria > Ktedonobacterales > Dictyobacteraceae > Dictyobacter > Dictyobacter halimunensis. The sequence goes on along the minus strand of NZ_BSRI01000002.1, from coordinate 5,707,504 downwards.
AGCTGATTATTCCTGAGGTCCAGGGTGCGCAGGCGCTTTAGGCCCACCAGGGATTCCGGTAAGGCGGTCAGTTGGTTGTTCATGGCGTGCAATTCCTGGAGCTTTTCCAGCTTTCCAAGGGAGGTGGGGAGGCTCTTCAGGAGGTTGTTGTAGATGCGCAGCTCGCGCAGCTCGCTCAGCTGTCCAATGCTGTCGGGCAGCTCGCGCAGCTGATTATCGGTCAGATTGAGATAGGTAAGCCTGTCCAGGCGCTCGAAAAGAGAGGGCCGCACCGTCGTTAAACGGTTGTTGCTGAGGTAGAGATAGTGTTCAAGCTTTGTGAGCTGGCCCAGGGACTCAGGCAGCTCGCTGAGCGCGTTGTGGCCCAGGTCGAGGGTGTGGAGTTGGCCGAGATGGCCGATCTGTTCCGAGATGGTAGAGAGCTGATTTTCGGCGACGTTGAGCACCTGCAGTCGATCCAGCCGCCACAACACCTCTGGCAGCTCGCTCAGCCCATTCTTGCCCACACTGAGACTCGTGAGCCGTGTCAGCTGACCGATCTCCTGCGGCAGCACAGGGATCTGATTGCCATAGAGCTGCAATGACTCCAGTCCTGGCAACCTGCAGAGCTGGCGTGGGAATTCGCGCAGACGATTGCCATCCGCGTGCAGCGCCTCCAATCGCTCCAGCTCACCCAGGCTCTCCGGCAGAGCGGTCAAGCGGTTGCGATCGACGATCAGGGTGCGCAGGTGGCGCAGCCGTCCCAGCCAGGTCGGGAGCGCCTCCAACCGGTTACCGCGCACATCCAGATAGCGTAGCTCATCCAGTTCGCCCAGACTCTCCGGCAGCCCCTCCAGCTCCCCATAGCGAACGGCCAGGCCAACGACCCGGTCGCCGGCGACTTCGATCTCGCATCGTTCACGCCCCACGCCTTCCTCAATCTGACTGATAACCGCCTGATCATGTCTGTCCATATAGCGCTCTCCTCCGGTCATCATAACATTTCTTATCTCTCGCCCCGTCCCGACAATCCCAACCGCTATATAGACAAGAGCACGTTAAAACAACCTGATGTGCGCGAACAATTGCTGTTTGAGGATCAGATATGTCATCAAGAAGGCGACGCCAGTGATGATGAGCACCACAATCGATAGCTTATTTAGATAGTCTAATCTACTCTTGTAGCGAATATATTGATCCTGCAGCGTGTAGCGATGCGAGAACATCCTAAGCAGAACCATCATGCTCACCAGCAGGCACATGCAGAAGAACAGCATATATAAAACCAGGTAGTTCATTATCACCTCTCGGAGGCACCCTTTAAGGCTGCCGACGGCATTATTGGGATTGGCTCAAAGCAGGTTTGTTCAGAGCGGGTTCATTGTTTAGTAAACAAAGAACGATCATTACAAATTATACATTACCCTCTGTAAAATACAAGACGCTATATACGGTATTTTTTCACAATAGTTGGCGGGAATTTATTGTATTCTGAAGCATGATCGCCTATACTATACATTGTTTATAATCATTGAACTTGGAACACTTAGACAGGGACAACCATGGGGCGTAAGGATAAACAAATCGCGGATATACACGTGGAAGAGCTTCCGCTCTCGATGCGCCTGCGCCTGGCTCGTCAGCAGAAGAGCGTTTCGCTGACCGAGATGGCCGCTCGCCTGGGATATTCCAAGGGCTACCTGTCCGGCATCGAGAATGGTAATATCCGCGTTAGCGAGGATCTGCTGCGGCGCTACGCGGAGATCCTGCTGATCGGCCAGCCAGAGTTGGAGGGTCTGCTCCAACTGCTGCATGGTCCCGCCGCCAGGCACGAGGCCGTGCCATGGTTTGTGCCTTATCAGCGCAACGCTTTCTTTACCGGCCGTGACTTCCTGCTGGGGGAGGTGCATGAGCGCCTGCAGACGGGGGGGCCGGGATCGCGCCTGCTGGCCATTACCGGCCTGGGCGGCATCGGCAAGACGCAGATCGCCATTGAGTATGCCTACCGCTATCGCCAGCACTACCAGGCGGTCCTGTGGCTGAACGCCGATTCGCCCGAGACACTACTGCAGAGCTGTGTGGAGCTGGCCGGACACCTGGCTCTACCCGAGTACGGGGCGCGGGATCGCCAGGCAACAGTACGGGCGCTCCATCAGTGGTTCAAAGAGCATCCACGCTGCCTGCTGATCCTGGATAACGTCGATAATCCGGCCGATCTGCACTTCTTCCAGCTGCCCCCCGACAATAGCTACACCTTGATTACGACGCGCCACCAGGTGATTGGCCCGCTGGGGCAGTCATTTGAGCTGCTTGAGATGTCGCCCGATGAGAGTATCCAGCTCCTGCTGAGGCGCGCGCAGATGATCGCGCCGACGACCGCGCTGGCGCAGATCCCCGAGGCGATGTTGACGCTGGCCTATGAGATCGCCAGGGAGTTGGCGTACTTGCCGTTGGCCCTTAATCAGGCCGCCTCATATCTGGAGGAGACGGGCTGTGGTCTGGCCAGCTACTTGAAGCTGTTTCAGGAACATCGGGCTGATGTACTGCGTGAGCTCGATACCGTCGCCAGCAATTATCAATTCTCGGTGGCGACCACCTGGAAGCTCTCGTTCGAGCGTATCCAGCAGGCACAGCCAGCCTCTTCGCAGATCCTCTATCTGTGCGCATTCCTCAATCCCGATCGCATCTACGAGGAGTTCGTGCAGCAGAGCATCGCGCACTTCAATCCGGAACTGGCCGCGCTGGAGGAGAATCCGTTGCTGCTGCACCGCGCCATCGGCGAGCTGCGCAAGTATTCTCTGATCCGCACGCAGCCCGATAGCGGCGCCCTCTCGATCCATCGCCTGGTGCAGGCTGTGATCCAGGATTCGATGGATGAGGAGACGCGACGCTCCTACGCGCAGCGCACGGTCCAGGCGGTGAACCATGCCTTCCCGCTGGTGACCGTTGCCCGCTGGCATGAGACCTGGTCGCGCTGCCAGCGCTACTACGCCCAGGTCGAGGCCTGCCTCAAACTCATGGATCGCTACCAGCTGGCCGGCGCCGAGGTCTCGCTGCTCTTGAACAAGGCCGGCCACTATCTACGGGAACGCACCCAGTATCGGCTAGCGCAACAGCTATACCAGCGCGCCCTCGACATCGATCGCCAGCTCTATGGAGATGAGCACATCTCCATCGCCAGCGACCTGGGGAACCTGGCCCAGATCTATGAGGATCAGCTGCAGCTTGAGCGCGCCGAACAGCTCTATCGCCAGGCGATCAGCCTGCAGGAGAAGATTAGTGGGACGACCGGCGTCGAGGTCTCGCTGCTCAAACGCTACGCCCATCTATTGCAGAAAACCGAGCGCGCACAGGAGGCGGACCAGTGGTGGCAGCGCATCGGCCCCCACGATGCGGACCATACCCTGACACGCGAGGTGATCAACGACAACGATCCCCGCATCATCTACAATGAAGAAGGACACTGGACCACGCGCCAGCACGCCGGCGACTTCAACAACGACGCCCACTTCACCGAGACACCCGGAGCCTCATTCCAGTGCCAGTTTACCGGCGTGGGCATCGAGATTATCTCCGATACCACAGTCCATACCGGCGAGATCGAGATCTCCATCGACGACTCCTGCATCCACACCACTAACACCGCCCGCTTCTCGGTCGAAAAATACACCCAGACCATCGTCTTTAGCCACACCAACCTGTCGCCCGGCCCCCATACCCTCAAGGTCGTCGTCCTCAAAGGCTCCTTCGTCCTCGACGCCCTCGCCGTCTTTTCCTTCAACGGCCACCTCCCGTCCGAAGACAACCAGGGATGAAAAAATGATCCCTCGCCGTACGTGCGGGGCTTGCCCCCGCTTGCTCGCTCGCCGCTCGAAAATGCATGAAGAGCAAAGATCACAGTACGTGCGGGGGCAAGCCCCGCACGTACTGTGATCTTTGCTCTTGTTACAATTCATTATGACAGCGGCGTAAAGGTAAAGTTTGAGAATGTGGTTGTGGCGGCCGCCCCCTTGTCATCGGGCAGGGTATTGAGCTCGATGTGGTCAGTGGTGCTCAGAAAAGGATCGGAGACGGAGGCGACCGGGACTCCATTGATGCGCAAGCTCTGGCTTGCGCCGCTGCTCTGCGCCTCCAGGCTGTAGGTGTCGCGCCGGGCGACACGGCCAGCGGCCAGCTGATGCGGGGTCCCATCGCTGTCGTAGCGCTGTATCTTCCAACTGCCATCGCTGCGCACCAGGAATGTGTAGCTGGACCCCGTTGGATTAACGCGCGTCCCCAGCCCGGCCCAGTTGTCGCTGTCCCTTTTCAGGGCGACATCGACGCCAACTCGATAGTTACCGTAGACGAAGCCATTGAGGCCATAGAACGAGACACGCCCCATGTCTTTGACGCGCGCTTTCTGCTCAACGCTCAGCCCCCGCGCAAGGCAATGGGTGGTCACAGCTTCCCCGGTCAAATCGGTCGGTTGCCATTGTCCCTGGCCGTGATCGCAGCCGAAGCCGGGCGTGGCCGCCTGGTAGCTTTGCTGACGCAGTTGAGCGGCGGCGGCATTAGCCTGCGCGTCAGCGGTACTGCGTATCTCGACATCTTTCTTTGGCAGATGATCTGGCAGGGGCGTATAGCTGAAATGGGAGAAGAGGGCACTGGGCGGCTGCCGGATGCCGCCATCGCTCAATCCAAAGGAGATACCGTAGCTATCGGGATAGGTAGTATCTATAATCGTGGCCACCGTCTGCCGGTTAATGGTAAAGCTCATGGCCGGCCCGTTAGCCTCGGCCGCCAGCGTATAGTGGGAAGCCGCGGGGACGAAGCCACGGGCGTAGCGCACCTCGATCGCGCCGGTCGTGTTGTTATAGCGCACGACCTCCCAGGCGCCATTGGTCCCGATCCGTAGCGCATCGTTGCCGTAGCCAAAATCGATGCCGCTCATGTCGGACCCGCTCTGGTCACGCACCCCTAGTTGAAAGATGGCGGACTTACTGGTATTGACAGAAGTGGCCGTGATACTGGTGCTATAGTGCGACGGCAGCGGCAGACCCCGGCTGGTAAAGATCATTGAGGCAAAGGCCGCGTAATGGTTGGTATGGGTCAGCATCACACCGTCTTGCAGGCAGGTAGGAACCACCGAGTTATCGCTGACCAGATGGGGCGTCGGGACGCTTTTGGGGGAGGAAGGCGTGGGCGTGGCCGGGTCAGGCGTGGCGACATCCTTATAATACCCCGGTATCTCCCAGTCGGCACCACCCGGATCGCATTCCTGGCCAGGAACGAGCGCGGAATAGGCATGGTTGCGCCAGGTTGAGGTGGTGGCCATCGGCGTGGTGGCCTCGGTATTGGTGGTGACGGAAAGCTGGAAAAAATAGTAGGTCAAAAAGCTGATACAGAGGATAAACGCCAGCGGCCAGCTGAGCTGGATATAATGGGCCAGCTTGCTGCGGGGCCTCTTTTTGTGCGCGGGGGCGCTTCCCAGCGCCTCGGGCTCACGCAGCCAGGGATGTACGCTCGCCCGCTGCTGGATGAGCGCGTTGATCTCTTGCTCCGACACCGTCTGCAGGTGGCAGCGAATCATGCTCACCAGAGCCTTCGCCGTCTGGGCCAGCGTCTCTTCCGTCAGATAAAATGGCTCGGTCGCCCAGGCGGCCCTGGGCAGGCCCATAGGAGCCTGCAGCACAGGAATCATAAAGCGTGGATTCCTGCGCATCGCGGTAATGATCGAAGGAGCGCTGCGCCACCTATCAGGATGTAGCACCACCACGCAGACCGCGACATCATCCGCCTGTGAGGCCAGACCAATAGTTGCCGCAATGATTACTGTTAAACCCAGCGCACGCATGGCCTTGACCAGTTCGATCGCCTGCATGTCATCTGGAGCTACCGCCACCAACACCCTGCGCCTCAAGAACGAAGGCAGCATCTCATACCCCATCAAATTACTCTTCCCTACATGCTCTAAAAGATTCACGAATCGATAGGTATCCATTGTAGTGGACATGATGGGACACGTCAAGATGATTTTGGAGTATATCGAGATTCCTTAATATCAGGTATTTTACTTCTGAATTAAAAAGATACACCTATTCATGCCCAGAGGAATAATTATATCAATGGGCGTGAACAGGTGTATCTTTCTGCATATCTACACATCTCTACGCAATTCAGGGAACGAATGCGCTAGAAAATAGCCCCTAGTAGAAACGGGTGCCCTCAGTAGGCTCGTTGCCACGGACGGCGTCTTCGCTGGCCAGGATCTGGTCGTGCTTCTCTTCGTCCTCGATGCAGCGTTGCGCCCAGGGGAGGGCCTCCAAACGTCTGGGAGGGATCTCTTTCCCGCAATCAACACAGCGCCCATAGGTACCATCTTCGATGCGCTTGAGGGCGGCATTCACATCATCCAGCTGCTGCTGCTGTGTAAAGCGGATCCCCTGCTCTTGTTGCATCTCTTGCGTATCGGTGGCCTGGTCTTCCATATCCTGGTAGTCGATCGCGGCAGGATCACCGTCTCCCTGCGCCGGCGAGGCAGCGCTAGGGTTCACCAGATACTCCTCTAGCTCATGGCGCTGCTCCTCCAAACGCTGCTTCATCTTTGCTATATCAATAGCCATGGCTCCCATCTTCCTTTCTTCATCTATCTGTAACGCTTCATGCCCCCGGCCGCGTTCATAACCCAACCATGCCAACTGGCTTCCTACGCCCGTGGCCGGGCCGCTTTGCGGCAAAGCTGGGGCAAGCCCAGCACCTACTGAAGCGTATGTTGAAAACCTGTTATTATCTCCTTACTACACGTTGCTCACAGCTAATCGGTCTCATGCATAGCAGCTCATATCATCTCCCTCTCCTTATTGTAGCCACCTCGCTAAACACCGACCATCCATATGCAGATGTTCACCATGTCGATAATTTAAATCACCATTTCATTGACAAAATATACCACATCATTGTAATATTTTGTTAATGATTAACAATAAAGATCAAACCGATAACATAAATTGCCATTTATGATGAAAATCTTGCAGTTAGAAGGAGCTACAACCATGTTTTCTGTTCTGCGTAACCGCAACTTTGCCCTGCTGTGGAGTGGTGAGCTGATCTCCACTCTTGGGGATTGGCTGATGGTGCTGGCCCTCCCATTCTATATATTCGACCTCACCAATTCGGTTCTGGCGACCGGTGGGACATTCATCGCGATGTCGGTGCCGCGCCTGCTGCTCGGCTCGCTGGGTGGCGTCTTCGCCGATCGCTGGGATCGCCGCCTCGTGATGATCACGACCAATCTACTGCGCGCCGCGATCCTGCTCCTTCTGCTACTGGTTCACTCTCCCTCCCTGCTCTGGCTGATCTATACAGTGACCCTGCTGGAGTCGGCGATCTCGCAGTTTTTTATGCCGGCTAAAAACGCGTTGATCCCACAGATCGTCTCCTCGCAGGAATTGGTGGCCGCCAACTCGCTGGATTCATTCAGCGAGGCGGTGACGCGCCTGCTGGGACCCACCATTGGTGGTGCTCTCTACGCCTTCCTCGGTATTATCAGTATCGTGGCCATCGATAGCTCCTCCTATCTGATCGCGGCCCTCTGTCTCCTGCTGATCACGTTCCGTCCCCAGGTCCGGGCGCAAGCAGCTGCGCCAAGCGGCGAAGAGACGCAGGTCACGCCAAAGGCGCTCTGGCTCAATCTCTGGCACGAACTGGTCGATGGACTGCGGGTGGTACGCAAGGAGCCGGTGTTGCGCGCCATCTTTACCGGTATGGGTGTAATGATGGTGGGAGAAGGAATTCTGGATGTGCTGCTGGTGGCCTTTACGCGTGAGATTCTCCACGGCAATGCCAGCACCCTTGGTTGGATCATGGCTGCCCAGGGCGTGGGCGCCCTGCTGGCCTCCGTCGTCAGCCAACAGGTCATCCATCGCCTGCAGCCCCGCTACCTGATCATGCTCTCATTTGGAATCATGGGCCTGTTCCTGATCATCATCATCAATACCCCCATCTTTGCCATCGACCTGGTCCTGATGGCCATCATCGGCGCCCTCCTCGTCTGGGGCATGGTGACCGCCCAGACGCTGATGCAGAAGACGACCAGCGACAGCTATCGCGGCCGCGTCTTTGGCTCCTACAACACGGTGCTGTCTCTGATGGTATTGATCGGCATGGGCATCTCCAGCGTCTGCGCAGGCCTGTTCAGCACCGCCGTCCTGCTCGACATCTCCGGCGCCATCTTCGCCCTCAGCGCGCTCCCATTTATCAAAATACCGGCGATGAGCCTGGCCAGCATCCCATCACCCACCGAACTACCCGCCCTCGCCGAATCACCCATCCCCGTCAAACCGTCATAACGTATACGTTCGGGAACGCAAACCTCGATATATTCAACATTAGAACATGCATAAAGGAAAAGGACCACAGTACGTGCGGGGCTTGCCCCCGCTTCCTTCCTCGCCACTCGAAAAAGCTGAGAGAATGATGCAATACATCTCATTCATTTGCCCTTGATCGCTTTGAAGGGGCCTTTCCTCTTGGGAAGCAAGCAAGCGGGGGCAAGCCCCGCACGTACTGCCTTATTTATGCCTTCAACTTTACACGTCCTGATGGTTGGCTGAATGTGCTATGCTAGAAGCAAATTGGCACAAATAACGAAAACAAAGGACGTTTTTTATGTCAGCACCACATCTTCCGCAGCAACCGGACAGCGGTACCAATAATCAATCGCAGACCGGGGAGGCCCCGTCGATCTTTAGCGAGTTTGATCTCTACCTCTTTGGACAGGGGAAGCACTTTCGCCTGTATGAGAAGATGGGAGCGCACCCCCGTGTCGTCGATGGCGTGGAGGGCGTCAACTTCGCGGTCTGGGCCCCCAATGCACTCGCGATCTCAGTAATCGGCGATTTCAATAGCTGGAATCGCAGCTCCAATCTGATGGAGCTACGCCATCTGGAGCTGGGCGTCTGGGAGACGTTTATCCCCGGCCTGCGCGAGGGCGAGCTCTACAAGTACGCCATCTATTCGCGCCATAACAACTACACGGCCGATAAAATCGATCCCTATGCCTTTGCCAGTGAGCTGCGCCCCAATACAGCCAGTATCGTGCAGGATATCAAACACCACCAGTGGCAGGACGCGGCCTGGCTGGAACAGCGAACACAACGGCAGGACCTCAACGCCCCTATGTCTGTCTACGAGGTGCACCTGGGATCGTGGCGCCACGTGCCTGAGCGCCATGTGCCAGGCGCGGCTGAAGAGGATCGCTTTATGACCTACCGCGAGCTGGCTCCGGCACTAACTGACTATGTGAAAGCCCACGGCTTTACCCATATCGAGCTGCTGCCCATCACCGAATATCCGTTCGATGGCTCCTGGGGCTACCAGTGTACCGGCTACTACGCGCCCACGTCCCGCTTCGGCACACCCGAGGATCTCCAATATTTTATCGATTATGTCCACCAGGCGGGCATCGGGGTGATCCTCGATTGGGTCCCTTCGCACTTCCCCAAGGATGGGCATGCCCTGGCCTACTTCGATGGCACACACCTGTATGAGCATCCCGATCCACGCAAGGGCGAGCATAAGGAGTGGGGCACCTACGTCTTTGACTATGGCCGCAGCGAGGTGCGCAACTTCTTGATCGCCAGCGCGCTCTTCTGGCTGCGCGAGTACCATATCGATGGCCTGCGTGTCGATGCGGTGGCCTCGATGCTCTACCTGGACTACCTGCGGCCATCAGGCGAGTGGATCGCCAATGAGCATGGCGGTCGCGAACATCTGGAGGCGGTCACCTTCCTGCAGCAGCTCAATGAGGCGGTCTATGCCGAGATACCCGGCGCGATCACCATCGCCGAGGAGTCGAGCGCGTGGCCGCTGGTGACGCGCCCCACCTATGTTGGAGGCCTGGGCTTCACCCACAAGTGGAACATGGGCTGGATGCACGACATGCTTGAATATATGAAGCTGGACCCTATTTACCGTCGCAACTACCACAACAACATTACCTTTTCGCTGATGTATGCCTATTCGGAAAATTACGTGCTGCCCCTCTCGCACGATGAGGTCGTGCATATCAAGGGCTCGATGATCAATAAGATGCCGGGCGATCTGTGGCAGAAGTTCGCCAATCTGCGCGCCTTCTACGGCTACATGTGGGGGCATCCCGGCAAGAAGCTGCTCTTTATGGGCGGCGAATTCGGGCAGTGGGCCGAGTGGAACTACAAGGAGAGCCTGGACTGGCACCTGCTGGCCCCGCCCAGCGATCCCCATCATGCCCAACTACTCGATTTTATCTCCCAACTCAATCAGATCTACCAGGACGAGCCTGCCCTGAGCGCCCTGGACTGCGATCCCGCCGGCTTCTCCTGGATCGATCCACACGATAGCGATAATAGCGTGATCTCGTTCCAGCGCCGTGGCACCAGCGATGAGGATACCCTGCTCTTCATCAGCAACTTTACGCCGGTGCCGCGCCAGGGCTACCGCCTGGGCGTACCCGTCTCCGGCATCTACTACGAGATCCTTAACAGCGACGACGCCCGTTACGGTGGCAGCAACCTGCTCAACACCGAAGACATGACGAGTGAGCCCATTCCCTGGCAGTCTGGTCTCCGCTCAATCGTCCTGACGCTGCCCCCGCTGGCAACCGTCATCCTCAAACGCCGACCCGGCAGCATCGGCACCGAGCCCGAACCATTATTAGAGGAGCAGGCCCCTACCTCCTCCGACCACCCATCGGAGAAACCCTCCTGACCCAACACCACGTCACCGATGTGCTCCATCACCCATGGGACACATCGGTGACCCCCCAAACGAAATGAAGATCGCCGTAGGTGCCGGGCTCGCCCCGGCTTGGAGCTCCACGACCCGGTCCCAGGTCACCCACGTCTCCCCAAACACACCATTTTTCCCTCCTCCCAATCTACACCCATACATACGCACATCTCGACATAATTGACCCATATACTAAAAATAGAGCATAAATGAAGCATATCCTCGATCACCAGATACGAGGCTCTTCAAGCATACTAAAAATGTATAACATATTTGTAGAAAGGTTACTGTATACATGCGTACAAAGTTCCTGCGGCGAGGCATGCTCGCAGTCTGTCTCAGCCTCTGCCTTTTTGGCACGTTGACTTCGGGGCTGGTGCAGGCTCAAGCGATTCCAGGCAAGCATAAGCCACAACACACCTTCAAGGTCAAGGTATTCATTATTACCATGTTCGCAGATGAAGCGACGCGATGGCAGAGTCACGAAAACTTTACATTGGTCTTTAATGTGCCGGGCGCCGATAACCCGGTCCAATGTAATGTCCAGAGACTCTGCCTGACCATCACCGGAGTCGATAAATCCAACGCGGCCGCCAGTATGTCAGCGATCCTGGCCGATCCACGCTTCGATTTCCAGAATACCTACTTTATTACCGCTGGTACGGCCAGCACCCCACCAACTTCAACTTTTCCGGGCCAAGAGGAAGGGACGCTGGGCTTTACCGCCTGGGCCAACTGGATCGTTGACTGGGATCAGGGCTTCCATCAACTACCCGGACAGATCTCCGATCCCTTTGGCTATATTCCTCCTAAAACAACCTTCCGGGACAGCACGTCCGTCTATCCTCTCAACCCAAGCCTGGTATCGCTGGCCTATCATCTAACCGCTAACCTCGCGTTGGAGGATAGTCCTGAAGCCATTGCGGAACGTCAGAAATATACCGATACCGATCAGCCTGGCAAAAAGCCCTTTGTCGCCCAGTGCGATACCGACTCAGGCGATAACCTCTGGAAAGGCCTCTTCTTCTCTCAACTTGCTCAACATATTATGGACCTGTTGACCGTTAACCAGGGTCACAACTGCACCTATAACCAGGAAGATGCAGCGACGGCCACCTCCCTGAAGCGCTTTGGCCATCTGGATCACTACCTGGATCTACGGGGTGCTAGCGCCTTCTATAATCCTCCCCCAGGAGAGACGATCGAGCAATTCATCAACAGGGGCTTCCGCACCAACAACATCGCGTTAGACAACCTGTACCTGGTCGGTTCGACCGTGGCCCACTACCTGATGAGCCTGCCAACATCAGAATAGCAATCAGTCGCAAGTCAACACTTTCTAAAGTAGAACAAACATGTCCTCTATTCACACTAGAATAGAGGACATGGTGCGTTGGAAGTTCATAAGCTGGCTTTTTCCCTTGATACGGTACATCAACTGCAGGCATCCCTATCGCATGGATCTTGTTAATTAAATTTAAAGCGCTAGCTACATAAGTATTCTATAACGGTAGCATTATAACAAGATTTATGGCATACTTAGGCGTAAGAGTTCATCAATATGGGTGCCAGTTCCTACCCTATTTTTGGGGTATCTATGAACTCAACATCTTCTCTTTTTTTCATATTCAACTATTTAAAAACGCCGAAAGGAATCGATAAACAATGTCGAGGAATCTGTTCCGTTCGCGCAGGCGCACGTTTGCGCGCCTGAGCATTCCTTTCTTGCTTGCCTGTATGATGCTCATCGCCACGGTATCAGCGGCAAGCGCGAAAACCAATGACGCGGTCGATGGTCAACCTATGGACTGGCACCCCGCATCGCAGGTCAGCCAGAGCCTGATCCAGAATAGCGAGCCTGCCCCCTCCACGACGTCGGGGACACAGCCCGCGGCGACCGCCAAAGCTGCGACCACGTCCAGCGGCAAGCACCAGATCGCAACCATCCCGTTCTGGACCTCGTCGTTCAGCTATCAGGGTCAGGACTATCCCTACAGCATGGTTGGCAAGGATCCGACCAAAGGATCATCCCTGTCCGTTGTCCCGACGATCTTGATCCCGATGAAGCTCACTCTTTCCGATGGCACCGTCTATGATGGATCGACAAAGGCCGATGCGGTCATCAAGTCGCCGATCTTCCAGTTCGCGAAGTACGAGAGCGGCTATACCCAGTATGGAGATGCCATTCAGCGTGCCGAGTTCTGGAATAGCGTGTCGACAAAGAGCCCTCTGTACCATGTATGGCTGGCGCCGCCTGTGCGCTACCCGACGCTCTCGCTCAATGTTCCGGCTGACCAGGGCAAAGAGCTGACGACGCGCACCGGCAAAGTGGTGGCGGGCGTCGATATCAACTACATTGATGTCCAGCTGGTCGCCTACATGCAGAAGTATCACATCTCAACGCGCGTCCTGCCGATCTTCCTGAGCTACAATACCATGGGCACCGATCAGGGTGGCTGCTGCATTGGTGGCTATCACAACGCCATCCCCAATGCGGACAATACAGCGATCCAGACCTATGCCTACGCGGAGTACGGCGATACCGGCCTGCTGCGCAGCACCAATCCCAACCTGTTCGCCAACACCGACGCTCTGAGTCACGAGATCTCTGAGTGGTACAACGATCCCTTCACCAACAATATCGTGCCTAACTGGAGCGTTCCATCTGAGCCTCAGTATGGTTGTTCCAACATCCTTGAGGTGGGCGATCCACTGGTAGGCGTTGGCTTCGATGTCAATGGCTACCATCTGCAGGATGAAGTCTTCTTCTCCTTCTTCGCCCGCCAGCAGCCATCGATCGGTATCGATGGCAAGTATACCTATCTCGGCACCTTTACGACCCCGGCCGGTGATTGCTAATCACCCAATGTTACTCTACTATTAGACACTGGCATCCATCTTCGCAGAAGGTCTCGGAAGGAAGCAAATCTTCCCGGGGCCTTCATCGTCCGATCAACTGGAGAGCTCTATCTTGAACCGTTTCCTGCCTTCTGCTCCCCTGTCGAGCTGTATCGAGTGCTATTGCTTCTATGATGGCGGCACTCTAGCGCCAGCCGGGCAGGAGCGCTGTCTGCCCAACGCACAGGCCGCGATAATCATCAACCTGGGACATGATACGATGCGTGTGGGCGATCGACAGCGGTCAGGGGCCTGGCAGGCCTTTCACGGAGGCGTGCTCCACGGCGCCTTTTCACAGTTCAGCTGCATCGACACCAGCACCATGGTCAGCACCATCAGCGTCTGCTTCAAGCCAGGCGGGATGCGAGCATTCCTGCCGCTTCCGGCGGGCGAATTGGCCAATCAGGTGGTCGAGCTATCGATGTTGTGGGGTAGCGACACCGCAGATCTGCGTGAGCAGTTGCTGTCAGCCACCAACCGCGCTGCCATGGTCGAGATCCTCGAACGCTTTCTGCTGGCGCGAGCCAGCTGGGAGCAGGTGCCACCTGCCGCCGTCATGTTCGCCCTCGACGCGTTTCAGTCCAGACGCAAACAGCGCTCAATCACGGAGATAACCGACCAGCTTGGACTACGCCCCAGGCGCTTTATCTCCCTGTTCGAGGACAGCGTTGGCCTGACCCCGAAGGTCTATTGCCGCGTGCGGCGCTTTCAGCATGCGCTGCACCTGACTGAGAACGCGAGCCACGTCCGCTGGACAGAGCTGGTGCTGGACTGCGGCTACTTCGATCAATCACACTTCATCCATGATTTCCAGGCGTTTGCTGGCCTCACACCACAGGCCTATCTGACACAGCGCGGTCCCCACCGTAACCATATCCCCCTGCCCGAGTAGGGGAAATTTTTTACAAGACAAGCCGCGCCGTCATTTGTTAGCATAGTATCCTGGATGGACACTATGCTAACAAATGAGAGAAGAAAGGCAGGCAATAACGCTGATGAATACAGACACTCCTGATTCCACCCCAATCAGGACCAGCATCGCTCCCTGGCTATCGGTCAGCCAGGCTACACAGGCGCTCCACTTTTACCAGGCGGCATTCGGAGCCAATGAGAGCTATCGTTTGGAAGATGAGACAGGCAAGCTGGCTGTGGCGCAACTGACCATTGCAGAGGCTAACTTCTGGCTGCAAGAGGACCACGCTGCCAGTCCCAATTCCAGTTCTGAGGACCACCCCTCGGTCCACCTTATCCTGACGGTTGCCGACCCGGACGCGCTATTTGCGCAGGCCATCTCCGCCGGGGCAACCGAGGTCTATGCGATCACAGAGGAACATGGCTGGCGCATAGGGCGCCTCATAGATCCCTTTGGCTACCACTGGGAGATAGGCAGGCCACTGCACTAGAGAAAGCATGCGATTGAGATCAAGGCATGATGCAAAATATCATTCGCAATTGAAAAGGAGACACGAGATGACAGAAGACAAGACACCAGAGGCCAGCGTAGATCTCTTCGCGCTGAGTGACCTCTGTACGCCCTGGTGCATCCACGTGGTAGCAACCTTACGCATCGCCAACCATCTAGAATCTGGCACCACAACCATCGCGGAACTGGCCCAAAAAGCTGGCTGTGACGCCGACTCACTGCAGCGCGTGCTGCGCCACCTGGTAAGCCGGGGGATTTTTCAGGAGCCGACCCCCGGTCGCTTTGAACTCAATGCGGCGGCGCAGGGCTTGCTCAACCCCACCCTACAGATCGGGCTGGATCTAACCGGCTTCGGCGGTCGCATGGCCTATGCCTGGGGAAGCCTGCTCAGCGCGGTGCGAACCGGCGCGCCCGCCTACCATGAGATCTTCGGTCGCCCCTTCTGGGATGATCTGGATGCCCATCCCGATATCGCGGCCAGCTTTGACTCGCTCATCGGACCAATGGGGCACGGCACGCCACCTCCTGAGGTACTGATCAAGGGGGATTGGGATGAGGTCAAGACAGTGGTCGATGTTGGAGGCGGCACGGGCGCGTTGCTGGCATCGATCCTGTGCGCTCGTCCCCATTTGCAAGGCATTCTGGTCGATCTCCCTACAACGGTGGCACGCGCGGATCATATCCTGCGGGCCGTGGGCGTAGGTGAGCGCGTCAAAAAGATCGGGCAGAGCTTCTTTGATCCCTTACCAGCTGGCGGGGATCTCTACCTCCTCAAGTCTGTACTCAGCGATTGGCCCGATCGAGAAGCCAGGCAGATTCTGAGCCGCTGCGCCGAGGCGGCACAGCCTGCCAACGGTCGCGTCGTCATCCTCAATGGCGTCACAGCGGACGAAAAGGCCGCTCCAGAACTGCTGATGATGGTCCTGGTGGGTGGCAAAGAGCGCACGCTGGTCGAGTTTAAAGAACTGGCCGCCGAGGCCGGGCTCGCGGTTCAGTCCACCGGTTGGCTTCCATCCGGTCGCTTCACCGTCGAGTGTCGCCCGCTATAAGCACATTCCCGCCCTTCCATCTCTTGGTGCAAGGGGGCGCTTCCCTGCCCCTAAAACTCCCCGCAATGCGGCGGATTAAGCGAGCCTGGTCGCTGTCTCGCTTAATCCGCCGCCATCTGTTCATCTTCGGCTGCGTGATAGCCAAAGAGGGTGCTGATGAAGTAGTGGTCGGCGTTGGCGAAGTTGTAGAAGACGTTGTTCTCGATGACGTCGAAGCGGTGCAGGGGGACCAGCCGACCCTCAGAGTTGATGACGAAGTCGCGGTAAAACTGGTGGTCCAGCTTGCGCTCGCCCCATTTGCTGCCGGTGGTGACATCGATAGCGTCGATGGCCGAGTTGACGACGTGTCCGGCCAGCCGGGTGAACGAGTTCTTCTGCTCCAAAAATTCCTGCTGGATGCTGTGCGGCAGGTTGGCGGTCACGTTGATCTCAGCAGTGGCCTCCTTGACCCCATCACCCAGACCCTGCTTCAGATATTCGACACGATCCGTTTGCCAGCGGGTCCCGATGAAGCCACGCGTATTGCCGTCGCCGCTGAAGGTAACCAGGCCCTTCAATCCGATCTGCGCCTTGCCGTCGTGGTGGCCCAGGTCCTTTTGAATGAGCTTCTCGACGCCATGCCGGGTCTCGATGGCCTGCCGACGGCTGATCTGTGTGCTGGTCGGCGTCAAACCCAGGTCATAGTGGAAGCCGGTCGTCTCCAGGTACATCTTCTCGCCGCCCGGCAGCATCAAATCATAGCTCGTGTTCAAAGCTACGCGCTGGTTGCGGCGCATGAACTTGCGCTCAACCATTGTCAGATGGATGGCGCTGCGCGAGCGGATCTCCAGGTTGCGTGAGGACACGATGTACTGGTCCATCCCATCGCGCACCTGGCCGTTGGTCTCTTCGGTGCCGTAGCGAAAAATAACGATCTCATCGCCAAAGACATCCTCCAGCAGCCGCGTCATGCCGACACTGCGACTGTTCATGGCCCCCGCCTCTTGCAGATGCATGGTGAACGGCACGCCATTGCGCTTCGCGCGCTGTCGCATAGCCTTTAAAATGTTGGCGGTCGGAATGTCGCCCCGCAACAACTGGCCGGCATTGCCCGAAAACACCATCAAGGCGGGTATGCTCTCCGTCGGATGCTCGATTGTTAATATTCGGCCCTTGTTTTCCGGGTTATATAGTAGCATGAAAGAAAACCTTTTTAGCTTTTATCAATAATATACGGCAAGCAGCTCGATCCTGATACCCTTTTACTGGATCGTGGCCTTGCCGGCTTAAAAGAGTGTGCTTTCTTGCTTATGCGCACAAAACCTTCTATTTAGGAGTACGGATGACCTGCGAAAATGGTTGAAATAGTAGCCATTTTTTCTATGCAGGTGCGACCGCTGCGCGAATGCGCAGCGGTCGCACCTGCATAGAAAAAATGTGGCGGCCGCGAATGCGGCCGCCTGCGCGGGGGCGCTTATGCACTCGCTAGCACCGCGCTAGCGAATCGAAGTCTCGCGTGTACGATCAACTTTTTCGAGCTGACTGTTATGCTGATAGGCCTCGCAAACCAGGGTGCAGATCTCGGCCGGATCATCGGAGATCAGCAGCAGATCCAGATCCTTGGGCGAGATGTTCTCGACACCAAGCATGGTTTCACGCAGCCAGCTCATCAGCCCACCCCAGTACGCGGACCCATAGAGGATGACCGGGAAATTGCTGACTTTTTGGGTCTGGATCAGCGTGAGCGCTTCGAATAACTCATCCATAGTACCGAAGCCGCCTGGGAAAATGACAAAGGCGCTGGAATATTTCATAAACAGCGTCTTGCGCACAAAAAAGTAGCGGAAGTCGAGTGAGATGTCCAGATAGGGATTGGATGATTGCTCAAAAGGCAGCTCGATATTGCAGCCAATTGACAGGTTTCCACCCTCCTGTGCCCCCTTGTTGGCGGCCTCCATGATGCCGGGTCCCCCGCCTGTGATGACGCCAAAGCCAGCCTGGGCCAGCAAACGCGCGGTCAGGGTGGCGGCGGCATAAGATGGATCATCGGGTCTGGTACGCGCAGAACCAAAAATGGCGATTGAGGGAGGAATATGGGCCAGCACATCAAAGCCATTGACGAACTCGCTCATAATGCGGAACACTCGCCAGGGGTCTGTCATCGTATAATCAAAGTTCAGCGCACGCTCAAAGGCATGCTCCTCCTCTTTGATACGCTCATGTGGAACGGGTTGATTGGGGCTGACCAGCGGCTGTGTCGGCCGGCTAAGCAGCCTCTCATCATCTGTAACAGCCCCCTTCTGGCGCAGAGCATTATAGCGCTCGGTCGCCGTCTTGTCTCGATGATTACCCGATCCATTCATCTTGGTGTTCCTATTTTTCATAATAAAACGCTTTTCTGACTACTGATGATAGCACTAAATTTCGTGTGCCCGACCCGCCAGGGAGACAAAGAGACTCCCCACAATCATCATAACAGCAAGGATTGAGCCGCAGCGACACCGGTCATCAGGATTAAGCAGCACTTCTAACAACTTTTACCGCTCGTGAATAATACTACCAATAACAAATCCAGTATAACACGAAGCGCCGCTCACCACTACCACGACCATGTTAAATGTTCGTAAAGCCTTTCTTAAACCAACATGCAACACCAATGGCTATAAGAATTCAAGAGATTGCTTCCATCTCTATATGATTTACGCTCAAGCCTCTTCCATGTTGCAAAACTCGGCCCTTTTTTGGCCGAGCACGATATATGCTATACTCAAGCCGATCGCAATTTGACTACAGATGAGGTGAGCACAATTATGAGTGATGATGATACTTTGTTAAAAGAACTGCTACAGCAGGAAGAGGAGCTGCAATTTACGCGCTTCTCCAATGAGATGGCGCTTGAGCTCGGTCTGGCCCTGCTCAAGGAGGCACGCACGCGCAGCAAGCCGGTGGCCATCGATATTAGCCGCCATGGGCTGCAGCTCTTCCACTTTGCCATGGAGGGGACCGCCATCGACAATGGCGAGTGGATTCGCCGCAAGAATAACGTGGTGCAGCGCTTCGGCCATAGTTCCTTCTACGTGGGTCGCTCGCTCAAGCAGGCTGGCAGGACAATGGAAGAAAAATATCTGGTATCCTCTCAGGAATACGCGGCCCATGGCGGTGCTTTTCCGCTCATCATTCGCGGCGTAGGGGTCGTCGGAACCGTAACGGTGTCAGGATTGCCACAACAGGAAGATCATGAGCTGGTCGTCAGTGTGCTGAGACGGTTTACGGCGGCGCGGGATACGGCTACACAGTAAATTCAACACTGATACGTGGCAGGCGCAGTTGCGCGGCAGTGTGGGCCCAGAGCCGAATGGCCTGGGCGACGATCTCGTTGTCGCGCGGCGACTGCAGACCCTCTCGTTGCGAGAATCGCTTCGTCAAGACCTGAATACGCCAGCCGCCATTCAGGCGCTTGAGATTGGTCGGCAACCCCGTCCGGAGCAACCTGGCCAATCGAGGCGATTGACGATTAATAATGAAAAGCACATCGGGCCACTGTTCAACTAAAATAGAAACGAACTGCTCGGAAAATTCATCATAATGTACATGTTGTTGCTTCTGTTCCACAGAACTCCCCTCGTTTCGCTGTAAAGAACCCGCACGTACCGACAGTATAGCACATCAAAATATGGCCCGTAAATATAGCTCTATATCTATATTTTCCTGCGAGGAATTCATGCCGCTCAACGCCAGATATAGTCAATTCATCCCCACCCGCGCGTCCGCTGCGCGGCCGCGCCGGTTTTTTATGGTGGCGTATGGGGGCGCAAATGCGCCCCCATACGCCACCATAAAACTAACTTCTGCGTACCGCTGGCAAATTTCTCCCTTATGGCTTGAAGTTGATCCCCTGCACCACCATAAAACTAACTTCTGCGTACCGCTGGTGCAAAAACGCCGATGTGCCTCATCTACAGTGCTCACAAGTCCCTTTTGAAGTGATGCCTCGGGGCACATCCACCCTCACATGCACCACCACAGTAACTTCTGGGCAACGCCGATGTGCCCCATCTACAGTGCTCACGAGTCCCTTTTGAGTTGGCGCCTGGGGGCGCATCCGCGCCCACATGCACCACCACAGCTAACTTCTGGGCAACGCCGACGTGCCTCATCTACAATGCTCACGAGTCCTTTTTGAGGTGATGCCTCGGGGGCGCGGATGCGCCCCCGAGGCATCACCTCAAAAAACCAGTGCGGCCGCGCAGCGGACGCCCGTGTGGGGGCGCTCATCTACCCCCAGGGTAACAAAAGTAAGACCCATACTTAATCTGTGAGCTTGAAGATGGTTTCATAGCGCTGATAAAATTCGGGCTTGAGGATGCCATAGAAGTGGACGTCCTGACGGACGCCGTTGTGAACTTCGTGCTGCCGCAGGATGCCTTCTTTCTGGAAGCCGACGCGCTCCATCAGGTGCTGGGAACGCGTGTTGCTACCCCAGACCTCGGCGTACACACGCTCCAGATTCTTCACGGTGAAGGCGTAATCCAGCACAAGGCGCAGGGCCGTGCTCCCGATGCCACGTCCCCAATGCTCTTTGGAACCAATGATGATGCCGATGGCGGCACGTCTCTCATCGGTGTCGATGCGGGCCAGTTGAAGAAAGCCAACAAATCGACCCTCGTAGTTGATGGCGAAATATTTCATATCGTCGCGCGGCTCGCTGATGCGCTGCTCGAATTTCTGCCTGAAGGCGGTTTTGGACAGCAACGGCACCCAGCCTGCCAGCAACGAAAGTTCAACATCGTATTCCCAGTCGTACAACGTGTCCAGGTCGTCTATCTCCAGGGGGCGTAGAGAGACATCGTCAAGGGCAAACATGCTCTTTTACTCCTTTTGACATCCTCCCCACGGCTCAAGCCGGGGGATTCCCACAATCACTTGCGGGGTTTCCTGCTTCGCTGAGTCTTGCCGGGGTTGGTTTTCACCGCCCCCGGTCTTACGGACTCTCCACAGGCATTCAGGACCGTGAGCCCCACGGACCTCACATTCTTTGCTGCATTCACATCTCTGTCATGATGCACGCCACATTCTGGACACGTCCACTGGCGTACATCGAGCGTGAGAGATTCTAAGGTATATCCACAGTCGAAACACCGCTTACTGGAGGGATACCACTTATCAATTTTGACAAGATTTCGACCATACCAGTCTGCTTTGTATTCCAGCAGGGACACAAATTGGCCCCAGCCAACATCTGAGATCGCTTTACTCAAGCAGGGGTTCTTGACCATATTCTTGACCTGAAGACTCTCCACGCAGATCGTTTGGTTTTCACGGATCAGCCGTGTGGAAAGCTTCTGAAGAAAGTCAGAACGCCGATCACCAATCCGGGCGTGTATTCTGGCCACCTTGCGCCGCGCCTTCTCTCGATTCTTCGATCCCTTTTTCTTTTTCGCATGGCGGCGTTGGGCCTTCGCCAGTTTCTTCTCATCCTGCTGAAAGAAACGAGGGTTGCCAACAGTTTCACCATCAGAGAGCACCACGAACGATTTCAAGCCTAGGTCGGCACCGATGGCGGTTTCACAGGGCATCAGATGAGCAATATCCTCTTCTATCAAGAGACTGATGAAATAGCGATCTGCGGCATCTTTGCTGACGGTGACACTCGATGGGATAGCCCCCTCTGGTAAGGGACGCGACCACACAATATGCAGCGGTTCTTGCATCTTTGCCAGGGTGAGAGCCCCATGGCGAAAGGTAAAGGCGCTCGATGTGTAGGTAGCGGCCTGTTTCTTCCGCTTCTTTTTGAACGTTGGATACTTCCCGCGTCCCTCAAAGAAGGTAATGAATGCCTTATCGAGATGGCGCAATGCCTGTTGAACGGGAACACTGGACACCTCATTTAACCAGCTATAGTCATCCTGCTTTTTCAAGTCAGTCAACATTGAGGAAAGGTCTTTGTAGTACAGGCGTGTGTGTTCTTTGTAAAAGGCGTCCGTCTTGAGGCGCAAAGCCCAGTTGTAGGTAAATCGTACACAGCCAAACGTCCGAGCAAGGATCTGTTTTTGCTCGTCGGTTGGGTAGCATCTGAATTTATAGGCACGTTTCTGTGTACTCATGCTTTACATTATAACCTATACCGTGTAAAAATTCAACAGTACCATACCCCCATCGCGCCACCAAAAGGAACGCGCCTTCTCTCCCCCTGGCTGAAGTCCTGCCTTTTACCCACATTTAACATTCGCAGAATAAAGGCGGCTTCAGTTGCCGATTGTCAAGGTTGAGTCTGCGAGGAATTTCTCATAAGCTCATCCTTCCGAATTACCTTCTCATGTCATCTTCCTTTTTCCTTTTGTTAAATGTGGGTAAGAATCAGGGCTGAAGTCAGGGGGAGAGAAGGCGCGGTTTGATAAATAAGTTGAAGGCGATTATGACAAATAAGAATAGGTGATCGTACATATAACGACATCATAATGTAAAGCGTCAATCCATCCCCTCCCACACGCACACATAAATGCGGCCCCACGTCCGATTCCCCCCTCCCACACAAACCCCAAATCATAGGTTCGGACCTCGCGTCCGATTAAAAACCCAACAAAACATGCATAAATATGAGGAGCCAGACGATCAGGCGCAACAGGGCCAGCAGGGCGATCAGCAGAGATAAATAGAGGCCGGCATAGGCCCAGCCTTTCCAGCTATGCTGTTGCTCATTTACGATGACGATGACGCTACCAGCAAACGCGATCAACAGGCTGGCACAGACAAGCCAGATGTTGATGCTCGTCACAAAGAGGGAGAGTATGAGGGCGATCGCGCCGATAATCCCGGTGAGCAGACTCATGATGCTCATACCCTTGAGAGGAGGCACAGCAGCCAATGCCTGCTCCTTTGGCAAGCGCATGCCGCGCAATGCGCTATGTCCGCCGAGCGCGCCCAGCAGGGAGCCAAGCACAGTCAAAAATAACCACAGTAGCGGCAACCCATAGAGCATGGTAAATTCGAGGCCCCAGGCCTTGATCGAGGTCTGGCGCGCGTTAAAAAGTGGTTCATGATAGCGATAGAGGAGGTAGACAATCACCATAATGCTCATGACGGCATCAACCGCACCAACCCAGAAGCCCGCCGCCATGCCGGTTGTCGCCTCGGCCGTGGCATTGGTGCTCAGCATGCCTACTCCAAACGCCCCCACCATCCACAATACAACCATCAGAATCATCCAGGCCAGCAGATCTGGCCACGGCACACAGGCCGCCAGCAGGAGTGCCCCGCACCCGACCCCCAACCCAAACAATGCACCATAGCGAAAAGCGATATACCTGGCCGTCACATGTCGGATCGGAGCACACACAAGCTATCCCTCACCTTTTCCCTCTTAAATAAGTGTTTCACATCATTGCTCCTCTCATCTAAATATTTTTAAAGAAAATACGCACAAAAATCTCTATTCATCACAAAAACCTGAGCAATTTCCCAGTTGGCGAGCCTTCCATACGTTCGGACCTCGCGCCGCTTATTCGTGGCGCGGCCGCGCAGGCCGCCCGTCGCAAGCAACGGCTACTTGCGCATCGGGCTCCCATCGGTTACCATACATAGGCATCCACGCTCTGTTTATTATAGTCTAAAAAGATCAAAAAATTGTAAAACGGGGATGTCAGGGGAAGACTCCTGCTATCTCTGCCTCCCACTTCATGCGAGTGAGGCTGTATGTACATTGAGACAATGAGGTACTATAATGCTTGCTTCTTATCCTTCGGCTCCTGAGCTGACTGATGCTTATGTTGAGCAGGTCTGGCAGTCGTTGCCAGCTTTTGTGCGTCCGACGCTGTTTGTGCCGGCGCCGCGCCTATCGGCTGAACTGGGCTGTGAGATCACGATTGCCAGTGAGTCGCTACAATATACGGGGAGCTTTAAATTTCGGGCGGCCTATAACCTGCTGGCCAGTGTGCCGCAGGCGAATATCGTGGCGGCCTCCTCGGGTAACTTCGGCCAGGCCGTGGCCTACGCCTGCAAGTTGCTGGGCAAAACGTGTACGGTGGTGATGCCGTCGACGTCGGCTCAGG
Organism: Dictyobacter halimunensis; assembly: GCF_036245075.1. Lineage (NCBI taxonomy): Bacteria > Bacillati > Chloroflexota > Ktedonobacteria > Ktedonobacterales > Dictyobacteraceae > Dictyobacter > Dictyobacter halimunensis. Next base: position 5,683,382 of record NZ_BSRI01000002.1, on the reverse strand, counting down.
TGAAGATCGCGGCGGTGCAGTCCTATGGCGGCGTCGCCGATCTGATCGAGGTGCGCCAGGTCAGCCGGGCGGGACGCATGGCACAGCTACTTGAGCAGTCGCCCGATGCCTTCGGGGCCCAGGCCTATGATGATTATCGCGTAGTAGCTGGCAATTCGACGCTGGGTAAAGAGATCCTGGCCTACAGCCATTTTGATACGATTGTGGCGCCCGTGGGAGGTGGTGGATTGAGCTCGGGCATCGTAGTGGCCCGCGACCATCTGCAGGCGGCGACTGAGATCGTGGGCGCCGAACCACAACCCGGCAATGACGCCTCCCGCTCGCTGCAGGCCGGCCGCCTGATCAAGAACGAGGTCGAGCCCCACACCATCGCCGATGGCGCCCGCACCATCAGCCTGGGGCAGATCAACTGGGAGATCTTACAACACGGCCTGGCCGAGATCATCGAGGTGCCCGACGCCCAGACGCTGGCGGCCCTCAAGCACTGCTTCCTCTACGCCAATCTTAAGGTCGAGCCGACCGGCGCGTTGACCCTCGGTGCCCTGCTCACCAATCCAGAACGCTTCAAAGGCAAGCGCGTCTGCTGCATCGTCAGCGGAGGCAACGTCGACCCTGCCGTCTACGCCCACGCCATCACATCCGACCCCCACGCCACCACCCCCACCACATCCGACCCCACCCCATAGGTTCGGACCTCGCGTCCGATTTCCCCTCTCCATGCGACCATACCCGCCAAACACGCGGAAGAGCCATGATCGAATGCGAAGAGGAAATCGGGCGCAAGGTCCGAATCTACGCGCCGACGTTACATTCCCTTGCCAGCATAGATTGCCTCATGTATACTGGACAAGCTGGCTGCATTTATGTAGCCGGTTTACGAGGATACGAGGCCACCGGGGAAAGGACCAACACATGATCGTCTTTGAGACTGAGCGCCTGCTCGTTCGCTATCTGCGCGCCGATGACTTCGAGTCTTTCTACGCGCTGTGCAGCGATCCAGAGGTCATGCGCTATATGGGCGATGGAGAGCCGCTGACCGCCGAGCAGACACGCGACTGGATTGATATATCTAAAAATAACTATCAGATGCGTGGATATGGTTGCTTCGCCATTGTCTCGCGCCAGGATCAGCAGATGATTGGCTTCGGCGGCCTGGCACGGCCCGCGCGCAATCCATACCTTGAAATTATCTACGCCTTCAAGAAGTCCTGCTGGGGCCAGGGACTGGCTAGCGAATTTGTGAAGGGTCTGCTAAAGGCCTGCTTTGAGCTCTGGCATCTCCCTCGCGTGGAGGCCACTATCGACCCCAGAAACCAGGCTTCCGTTAAGGTTGTGGAGAAAGCCGGCCTGCGGTTCGTGCGTTCGGGTCCGGATGAGGATGGTGAAATTATCCTGTGGTATGCTATGGATCAGCCAGCATCCTTGTTGCTAGAAGGAGAAAGCCTGTGATGCTACGCCTGCTGCAATTTCTGCAGGAAGATTGCCCGCAGACCGTGCGCGCACAGATACTCGCCCTGCTGCGGCGCGAGTGGCCGCAGGCGTTGGCGGGCAAGGGTGATGAGGAGATCGCGTGGCCCGATAATCGGGAGACGCAGCCCACTTCGTTCGTGCTGCTGGCAAACCGTACCGTTGTCTGCCACGTGGCGGTTCCCTGGAAGACTATCGAGCATGCAGGCGAGCACTACCACGTCTTCGGCCTCAGTGAGGTGGTGACGCACCCCTCCTATCGCCACCAGGGACTCGGTCTGCGCCTGATCGGCGAAGCCACCAACTTTATTGAACAGAGCGGTGCGGACCTGAGCGTCTTCACCTGTCAACCACCGCTGGTATCGTTCTACCATCAGGGCGGCTGGGAGCACGCCAATCACACCAACCTCGTCGGCGGCACGCGCGCGCAGCCGTTCCGCAGCGATACGCTGGGACTGGCCACGATGATCCGCTTCTTCTCGTCCAGGGCCCGGCGGCACCGCTCTGACTTTCTGGGAGCCGACATCTATCTGGAGCTGGGTGAAAACGAACTATGGTAATCGCGCCCTATCGGATGCCGCCGGTATTCAACAAGGGAATGCTGCGCCGGATCTCGAAGCTCAGCCGCTGGTGGGATTGCCGGATGGCGGCCTCGACCTCGACCGGGCTGGCGCCGCGCGCGAAGATGAAGCCTAAATAGCTGGCCCCCTCAGGCAGAGGAATAAGCTGGTTATTGAGCTTCGCGGTAATCTCAACCCCGGTGATCAGCGGAACGGCCAGCGCCTCTTCAACACCGTGAACCCCTTTGAGAATACCGGCCCCCGGGATGGGGATCATCATTACACCAGCCGCCTGCTCTTCACGCTCTAGCATCGCAACCTCCTCGCCGATGGCGTGGCGCAGGATCAGCTCTTCCAGGCACATGCCCGAGCCGAACTCCAGGATCGTCGAGCAGAGTCCACCGATCGAACGGCCGGCGATCTCCAGCATCCAGGGTCCCTGCTCGTTGACGCGCAGCTCGGCATGGATGGGTCCGGTGCGCAGGCCCAGCGCCGCGGCGGCCTTCGAGACACACTCGGCGATAGCCTGCTGTGTCTCCTCAGTCAGCCTGGATGGCGTCACATAGATCGTCTCCTCAAAAAAGGACCATCCAGCGGATCTGGCTTGTCGAACAGGGTCAGCACCTTGAGCTGGCCTTCGGTCAGCAGCCCTTCGAGGGCGACCTCGAAGCCAGGAATGAAATCTTCGACCAGGATAGAGGTTTCTTGCTCAGAGGCTCCGTCAGAGAGCAGCAGGCGCTTGAGGCGTTCAAAAGCAGCCAGAAATTCAACGGGATTGTCGGCCCGTATCACTCCACGGCTCCCGGAGAGCCGACGTGGCTTGAGCACGCAGGGATAGCTGACCTGCCCGGCGATCCACTCGGGGTCCTCATGCAGCCAGAAGCTGCGAAAGATGGGACACGGCGCGCCACCAGCGGACATCAGCTGACGCATCAGCAGCTTGTCGCGCGCGGCCTCGCTGGCCTGCGGGGAATTGTTGGCCAACCCCAGCTCCAGGTTGGCGTAGGCCGCCAGCTCGGTCGCGCTATCGTCTACCGACAGAATGGCCGCGAACGCCTGCTTGCGTGCCTGCTCCACAATGGTCTGTACCGAAATCGTGATATTCGCGAAGTCCAGGCCCAGCGGCACATGCCACAGCTCCGCCAGCGACTGCGGCAGATCCAGCCCGATCACCGCCTCCAGCCCCAGTTGTTGCGCCGCCTTGACAAAAGCGCCAGCCCGGTAGGTCGCCGGCGACATCAATAACAAAACCCTTTTCGTACGCTCATCTATAAACATAAAAGCACGGATCCTCCTCCCTCTGCTTCACCTTATTATATACCTACAGCAGAGGGTTCGCACCTGCGTAGCTCACGAGTCCATTGTATGCTAGTGCAACCAGAGCACCAAAAACCTATCTATGCTAGTGCAACCAGAGCACCAAAAACCTATCTATGCTAGTGCAACCGGGGCGCGAATGCGCCCCGGTTGCACTAGCATAAAAAACCAGTGCGGCCGCGCACGCGGCTGCCCGTGCGGAGGCGCTAACGTGCCTCCACACAACAAGAGGGAGGAAGGAACCATCTAAAAATTATGGCGCTTCCTCTTTTTCGCGACCTGGACCCTGGCGCGCGTCCATTGGATCGAGATCAGGTTGCCCCCAAAATAGAGCGTCGACACAATGGCATCGCGAGGCGGGACAAAATCGGGCGGCTCAGGTGGCAGTGGCTCATAACCAGGATAGAGAGGCTCCTCGTCCTCGGTCTCTTCAAGACGTCCGTCCCTTATGGCATTGGCTAGCGTGGCGTTGCATCCTGGTACATACCCATCTTCATTCTCCATTTCTTTCGGATACTGAATACTTCGAGGCAGGATAGCCGCATGACCATCGTCAAGCTGTAGAATGTACGCACTGAAATGCTTGCCGTTCCCCTGCTTGGTAACCTGATGAAACTCATCTTCAATGTATGCCATGCCACACACACTCCTTCAAACGAATAAAACTCTCTTATCATATATATAGCTGCCCTCGTCAAGCTCATACTGGAGCCATCAACGCGGCGCTACCTATGCATGAAATGCCGCTTATTACATGATCAGTCGGGCGGCCCCAATCCTATCAACAACTCCACACGGCGGCGTCCAACCTCCTGCGCATCTCATATCTGTCAGCCACCATTGCACACGGCGACTGCGTCATCCACCTGCTCCTTTCACCATAACGCCCGGAACCTCTTCAATGTTCACCCCGGGCCAGGCCACTCACATTAACATCATACAAAAGTAAGACAACCTATATCAAGTATATCAATTTATTAAGAGTCCATGAAAGTTTTAAGACATCATGAAATATAAAAATACAAATTGGCATGAATTGAAACACAATATCATTCTTTCATAAAGAAACGCCGGTTTCACAGCTAATGGCAATATGATATGGTATATCCATCAAGCATTTGTGGTATTTGCTCGTCAAATACATCACATTAGTAGAAGTCGAAATAAAAGGAAAAACTGGTGGTTAAACCATATGTTACATATTAGCTACGAGGAACTCTTGCGGCTAGCCGTATCTTATAAATACTCTGGCATCTTTCACGCGGACATCATGATTAACGGACAACCGGGCTTCGTCGAAGTACTCATTCAGGATGGTCAGGCCTTTGATATCCTCTCTGTTCCAGCTCCCCCGCGTGGTGAACGCTGGGAAACCATGCTGGCCCCACTCGGGCGCCTCTCCTGGAAGCTCATCGCCCCCGAAACCTCGAATATCGCGGCCCGCAACGAATACCACGCCATGCTGCTGCAGGCCAATCAGGCCACCCAACAACAGCAAGCCCAGGTGCGTGCCCAGGAGGCCCAACGCCGCCACCAGGTCATCCCGCGCCAGAAAATACAGCTCCCCCCCGACCAGCTCCGTCAGCTCCCCCATCGCTACCGCACCGTCTACATGCTCATCGACGGATACCGCACCCCTCAAGACATCGCCACCATCCTCAACAAAACCATCGAAGAAACCGACCACGCCCTCGCCTACCTCCACCAACAAAACATCATCACCTGACCAAACCCAACAGTACGTGCGGGGCTTGCCCCCGCTTCCCTCCCTTCCTCTGCGAAAACGCAACAAAAAGTATGATCCTGCTCGCCTGCAACCGTTGCTCATCGCTTTGTTTGAGCGTTTTCGAATGGCGAGAAATGAAGCGGGGGCAAGCCCCGCACGTACTGGGGTCGTGTTTATTCTTCTTTTTCTTTTTGGCGCTTTTTTTGTTTGGCTTCAAAAGCAGCGGGATTATTAATTATATAATTTGTCTGGTTTTTAAAATCTGTTGCTCCTCGTACAATATGATCATAGAAACGTGTTTTCCATAATTTAGCGCTTTGCTGGTTACCATTTTCTTTGATATAGCTCAGCCAGGCATTGGCGACAATCGATTTATAGGCACCAATAATATCTGTGACGCTTTTCTCATTTAGACCGTCGTCTTCAAGTATGAGCATACAATGTATATGATTGTGCATAACAACTATTGTTCCAGGCACAACATTAGCGAAACGCTGCGGAAGATTTGCCCACTCTTTATATAATAATGCTCGTACCGTAGGATGCAAAAACAGGGACTGATGTTCCCAGGCACATATGGTAATGGCATAAGCTCCCGGCAAACAATAATCGTATCCTTCAAGACGTACTGGTTTAAGAGGCACAAACTTTTTCCGGCGCTTTTTCTCAAAAGAATCACCCATTATGCACTTATTCCCTTCTATCCATCAACATAAAACTTCCTCCACATGTAAATGCATAGCAGTTCGACAAAAGCGGAAGTACTGGTAAGAGGTCGCCGTTTTTGGGGTGTCGTTTGCACGAAGAGATGCGCTCTTCCTTGCTTTTCTCCTATAACAATGAAATAATTGCTTATATCATATATAGTTATTCAATATACGCTCTTACCATTTATGGTGGCAGACCCGCCTGCCTGTTTGTTCGCCTGTTGATTTGAGGTGCTCGCGATGAAATTGTTGCGCTATGGGATCGCTCTGGAACGCCTGGGGCAGCGCTATCGTCTGGATGGGGTGCTGGGAAGCGGGGGGATGGCCGATGTATGCCTGGCCTGGGATGAACGTGAGCAGCGTGAGGTGGCGGTCAAGGTCATCAAGTCGCAGGAGCTGGATCAGCGGACGGTGGATCGCTTTTTGAAGGAGGCGTCCCAGGTGGCTCGCTGGCGCCATCCCCACGTGGTGCGCATCTATGGCAATGCGCGCCTGGAGCTACTTGACCACTCACAGGGCATCTTCGTGCCGTATATCGTGATGGAATACGCGCAGAACGGCGACCTGCATAAGCGTTTACGCAAGGGGACGCCGTTTCCGTTCGCGCAGACGCTATCGGTATTCGAGCAGGTGTGCCACGCGGTCTCGTTCGCCCACTCACAGGGGGTGATCCACCGCGATCTGAAGCCGCTGAACATTCTGTTTCGCGCGCTCCCCGATGGCAGCGAGCAGGCGTTGCTGAGCGATTTCGGCCTGGCGGTAGAGAAGGACGCGACCCACTTTACCTTCGCGGCCGGCGGAACGCTTCCCTACATGGCACCGGAGCAGCTTCAGGGACGAGCCCAGCCGGCCAGCGATATCTTCGCGCTGGGCGTGATCCTCTATCAGCTCTGTACAGGCCGGCTACCGTTCAAGCGCTCCCTGGTGGACTTGCGCAGCCGCGCGCCCATGCAACCGCCCATCCCGCCCAGCCAACTGTTCGAGCTACTGCCGCCCGATCTCGATGACGTCATCCTGCAAGCACTGGCTGAAGATCCGCGCCAGCGCTACGCCGACGCGCTGGACTTCTGGGACGCGGTACACGAGGTGGTCTCAGCCAGCACCGTAGAGGCCATTTCTCGACAGCAAACGCTTCACTACCCATCACGACCATCCCAGCCCTCGTTACCATCCGCGCACAGTGGAGCCGCCCCGGACACCCTCGTCTCATTCGATGGCGCCTCCGGCTACGACCTGCTCCTCAACAGCCGACCAGACACGTCGCCACGCTCGCACGCCGATCCAGTAGCCTACCCTCCCACCCGGCAGCAACCCGATACAGGCTATAAGAATTCCAACGGTGGGCGTATCCCACGCCGCACATCACGCGGCCCCGACACCTCGGCTGAGCGTCCCGTAGTAGCACCTGTGCGCGGACGTAGTAGCGGAGCCGCGCCCATTCGCCTGCTATCACCCCACACATCCACCAGGCGGCCGGCTCAACCCACAACAGGTCCAGATCAGGCCACACCACCCACACAGCATCGCAGAAGTGGTCGCAAGTTCACCATCGGCCTGCTCTGCAGCGCCGCGCTCATCCTCGCGCTGCTCCTAGTCATGCTCACACCTATCTTCCCGGGTCTCCACGCCCTCACCGGAATCTCACCCTTCCTCGGAGGAGCTAGCGGCCCGGCAACACCCACCATCACCATCGTCCCCAGCAGCAAAACCATCACCGACACCTACATCATCCAAGACGTCCCTACCAATCCCGATCCTCAGCAGCTTCAAATCAGTCTGCGCAACTTAAAATCTACACCCGACCCACAGATGCGCCAGATCACCGGCACCGGACACAACAAAACCAACGGAAAGATGGCAAAAGGAACGTTGACATTTCTTAATGGAGCTTTCATAACACAATCAGTTCCAGCGGGAACCATTTTTACAACGAAGAATGGTATTCAAATCACAAACGATGACACGGTAGTTATGCAGGCAGCGACCGCTCCCAAACTAAGCATAACAACAGCGGCAGCTCATGCCGTCAATATCGGAACTAATGGCAACATTTCCACATTGGCAATAAATCAAACTTGCTGTACGGCTGATAATTCTGTTTTTGTCAAAAATACCGATGCCTTCACAGGCGGACAGGACGCGGCAGATTATACCTTCGTGCAGCAAGGAGATGTCGACGCGGCAGTCAATCCGTTGGTGACGTCGCTCTCGCAGCAGGCGCGGTCGGATTTCAACAAGCAGCTGGCCGCCAATGAGCAGCTGGTCGAGGATCCAGCCTGCACGAAGTCAGTGACAAGCAACAAAGGAGAGATTGGCGATCAGGGCCGTAACGTTACCTCAACAACCGTGACCGTGTCGGCGACCTGTACCGGTATGGCCTACGATCAAAAGAGCGCGCAGCAGATCGCCAGCAGCCGACTGCGGCAGAAGGCAACCAGCGATCCCGGCTTCGGCTATGCCCTGGTGGGTAACGTCACATCCCGAGTCACCAATATTAACCGTCAGGGACAAAATATAGCCTTGCAGGTCAGCGCGCAGGGAACCTGGGCCTACCAGTTCAGCCCCCAGCGCAAACAGCAGTTGCTCCAGGCCGTCGCCGGTAAATCGATCAGCGCCGCCCAGAAATTCCTAAAACAGCAAATTGGCATCGCCAACGTGTTTATTCATTTAAAGGAGGGTAACAATACCGCCTTACCAACCGATCCGGCCGGCATAAACATACAGATTCAGGACATTCAGGTCCCGACCAACGCCAGAGGATAAGCCGTTGATACTGTATGCTTGACGAACCGGCTCTATTCTTGAGATAAATAAGATAGCAAAGCTTTTATGCTAAAAAACCTGATATCGGAAAGAGGATTGATCTATTCACTAATTACCGCCCTGCGAGCGGCGGGAGAAGGGAGGAGGAGACGGGAGCACAGCCCCCGATCCCCCGTAGGTGCTGGGCTTGCCCCAGCTTGGCCGTAAACGGCGAGCACCATATTAAAAAGATAATCCCTTCCCCCATTCGGCCAATAAAAGCCAGTTAATATACGACACGCTCCAGCTAATCGTATAAACCTTAAATAACCAATCGGAGCTTTTTATATTTGTGAGAATACTGTAATTTTGCAGAGGCAAACTTATTCTTCTCTTTCCGAAATGATCGGTATAGTGTAAAATGAACGCCATAGGCGAGGAACGCAAATTTATGGCATAGAGGGATGATGACTTATGAGACAGGGCAACGGCACGGACCTGCTGGGAATGAATGACCCTCGAAGTGCAACTATTGGTGTCATCTATGTTGCTCCCACCGACGATCGCAAAACTGTGCTTCAGGCTATCCTGACGCAGGATAAATTAAATCGCCAGCAAATTGTTATAGTTCTTCCCAATCCCAATAAAGCATTTCAACGTCCGCAGGATTTCGACGACTTAAAGAGAGTGCGGAGTAAGATACAGCGTGAGATGATCTTTGTCTCCCCGAGTGGGCAGGGGCCGGCGGAATTCGCACGCCAGCGGGGCTTCCCCGTCTATGAAAGCCTGGAGGAGTATACGCAGGCGCTGCGCGAGGGCAATGTGCCCGAATCGCTGGATGCCGCGCCAGCCCCCGAGAAGAAAGGGCGTTTCTTTGGTGGCCGGGGCAAGGCGGCGACCACTGGAGCTATCGCGGGCGCGGCCGCCGGGGCCGCAGCCAGTCGCCTGGCGCCACGCGATCCACAATCAACCACAAAATTTAAGGGATCAGACGCAGATCCACAGACGGGCGCGCCAGTCGCCAATACGCCTTCGCCACAGGTTCCTTCGACACCACGTATGCCGGAGACGCCTCATCGTGGCACGCTCGATGATGATGACGATCTGGGTCCAGCCACCGGTCCCGGCGTCGCCGGTGCCGCAGCTATGGGAGCCGGAGCGGGTCTTGCCGCCGAGCGCATGCGTCGCTCCGCCCGTTTAAGCCCGCCTCCCCATGATCTGGATGAGGATGAACCGGAGAATAACGCGCCCGCCGATAATCCGACCCGCAACTCCAGGAGCCTGCGACCAGACCCCAACGCGACCCAGCAGGCGGGGGCGGCCGCGGCCGGTGCCAGCCCTGGCATCATCGATCTGCAGCCCGTCAACCAGCGCACACCAGGAGGCGTTAATCGTACCCCGACGCGCACGCCGGGCCGCTCCAATGAGCCACCGGTAATTGTGCCAACCGAACTGGATGATTCAGATGTGCCACCACCACCTACCCATGGCGCCGGCCGCCGGCGTTCCGGAACCATGGGCGCTGCGGCTGTAGGCGCGGCCGGGCTAGCCGGAGCTGGAGCTGCGGCCGCCGCCAGCCAGCATCCGCAGAGCGCGGCCGCAGCGGGCGGTACCAGCGCCATCCCAGCGCAGCGGCCGCCTTCGGGAGGTCCTCCACCACCACAGCGGCCGGGCCAGCAGCGTCCACGCCGGGGCGCCAGCCGCCTGCTGCAGCTCTTACTCCTGCTCCTCCTCTTGCTAGCGCTGTTTGGGATTTCCTACGGCTATATAGATCCTAACGGCTTCCAAAGCCTGATTGTCCAGCCGGTGTCAAAAATCATTCCTAAGGCTGCCCAGAGCACGACGGCGACCGTGACCATCACCCCGGATAGCCGCGTGGTGACGGACAACTATGTCATGCAGGCCGTGACCAATAATCCCAACGCCCAGCAGCTCCAGGTCAAGCTGCGCGACCTGACAGCCACACCGGACCCGCAGATGCGCCAGGTCACCGCCACCGGTCATACCCAGACGCCAGCCGTTAAAGCCCACGGCACAGTGACATTCAAGAATGGGTCAACCCAGACTTTTACAGTCGGTGCGGGCACAGTCATCCCAACCAAAGCCGGGGTAAGCATCATTACAGATCAGCTGGCACCAATTCCGGCTGCGCAACCAAGTAGTGGCACCTTTGGCTCAATAACAGTCAGGGCACATGCCGTTACAGGTGGCACGATTGGAAACCTTGGCGCGGGAACGCTTAATGGGAATTGTTGCAATGCCAATAACTTCATCTTTGTGAGTAATAATACCTTCACAGGCGGACAGGATCCACAGGATTATACCTTTGTGCAGCAGGGAGATGTCGACGCGGTGGTCAATCCGCTGGTGACGTCACTCTCGAAGCAGGCGCAGTCAGATTTCAACAAGCAGCTGGCCGCCAATGAGCAGCTGGTCGGTGATCCAGTCTGTTCGAAATCGGTGGCGACCAACAAAGGGGAGATCGGCGATCAGGGCCACAATATCACTTCGACAACGGTCACGGTTTCGGCGACCTGTACCGGTATGGCCTACGATCAGAAGGGCGCGCAACAGGTGGCGCAGTCGCGGCTGCAGGCCAAGGCGGCCAGCGATCCCGGCTCCGGCTATGCCCTGGTGGGCAACATTACGTCCCATGTAGATCAGGTGACGCGCAGGCAGGGGAATATCTTCTTGCTGGTCAGCGCGCAGGGAACCTGGGCCTACCAGATTGGGGACGCGCAGAAGTCTCAGCTGGCCCACAATCTGGCGGGCAAGAAGCTGGCGGATGCGCAGGCGTTCTTGAATGGGCAGAAGGGCTTTAAGAGCGCGACAATCAAGTTGAGCGACGATAGCAAGACCATGCCAACCGATCCAAATCAGATCACCATTGATGTGGTCGCTATCCCTGGCTCCAAGGGGGCACCAGGGGGCACCCCTCCGGTCAGCGGGCCAGATGCTACTCCCACACCCTCAGCAGCGCGGGGCTTGATTTCGTCTGCTTCATTGAAAGGATAAACGTGCGTAATGCTGTCTCTTGAGGGCAAGCAACTCGGCAACTACGATATCATCCGCCGGATTCGCGTCGGTGGGATGGGGGCCGTCTATGAAGGACGGCAGCGTACGGCCTTCGATCGCCGTGTCGCGATTAAGGTGATCCTGGGCGATTATGCCGCCGATCCAGATATGCGACGGCGCTTCGCCCGTGAGGCCAGGACGGTCGCTCGCCTCCAGCATCCCCATATTTTGCCGCTGATCGAGTTTGGGGACGAGCAGGGCATCCTGTATCTTGTGATGCCCTATATCGAGGGGGGACGCTCACCAGTTATTTACGCCACCATCTCCCCGACCTGGGTGAGGTGTCAACAATCTATCAACAACTGCTGGACGCGGTCGAGTGCGCCCATGACCATAATTTAATTCACCGCGATATCAAATCCTCGAATGTGCTGTTGGAGCTGCGGCGCAATATGCCTCCCTATGCCTATCTGGCCGACTTTGGCCTGGTGCGGGCGATGCGTCCGGGCGATGCCAGCCAGGTCGGCAAGCCGATCCCCCTTGAGCAGGTGCCGGGGACGCCACACTATATGGCTCCCGAGCAAACGATGGGGATTGTGACACATCTGACCGATATTTATGCCCTGGGTGTGCTGTTATTTCAGATGCTGACCGGCAATCTGCCCTACAATGATCCCGATGAGGTGCGCGTCATCGAGATGCAGATGCACGCTCCTATCCCGTCCCCCTGCGAACACGATGCCTCGATTCCGGTTGAGCTGGATACGGTGGTGAAGACGGCGATGGCCAAGCAGCCGGAGGATCGCTATCCGACCATCGCGGCCCTGCGCGAGGCCTTTCTGGCCGCGGTCCAAGGTCAGCCGCTGCCCCAACCCATTACGGAAGATGTCAAGCCCGCGCGCGCGGCGCTCAGGTCGACCATCCAGCTAGATCCGGAGGAGATGCCGCCCTATGCGGCCCCGGCGGCGCCTGTGGAGCCGCGTCCCCATAAACACGGGGTTCACCCGCGCCGTCCACCGGCTGATCCGCCCCAGCCCATCATTATGCATCAGCGTCACCGCGGCGCCGATAGCCCCGCGCCGGTCGCGGTTAGTCGGGCCGAAGAGCGCATCACCGGAGAGCGGGCGGACAGAACCGAGCGTCCCCATGCCATCGAACGCGGTCGTCAACGGGTGCGCATCACGGAGGAGCCCGTTCGTACGCATGTTCCCAGGCAGCGCCGGCGCTTCCTGCTGCTGCTAGCGGTGGTCGCCGTGCTGCTGCTGATCATGCTCTTGATCTCACGCGTGCTGGGTGCCAGCATCATTCCCGCCAGCGTGCCCCTGCTCGGCGCGCCCGCGACCGCCACCATACGCATCACCCCCAAATCCAGCAACCTGGAGAACGCGTTCTTGCTGACCGCCTCACCGCAGGTGAAGGGGACCGATCTGAACGCGCGCACCATTCCTGACCGCGTGCTCACCACCCTGGATAGCAGCGAGACCATCATTACGACCACTGGCATCAACAAGACCCAGGGTCAGCAGGCGCGTGGCAACGTCCTGTTCGTGAATACATCGCCCAATCCGATCCCGGTCGCCAAGACGCTCATCCTCAACGCGGGCAATGGGGTCCAGATTCAGCTGACGCAGGATGCCACCGTGCCACCAAAGAAGGCGAATCAGCCCGGACACCTCCTTCTGCCAGCGGTCGCCGTGCAGACGGGTCAGGCTGGCAACATCGCCGCCAACGCTATCAGCGGCACCTGCTGCCAGCCCACGCTCTATACCAGCAATCCAGCACCCTTTACGGGAGGCGTGGACGATACCACCACCCAATTCTTCTCGCAAGCCGACCTGGATGGTACCAAAGGCACCCTGTTCGCCAAACTGCAGCAGCAGCTCAAAAGCGATCTGCAGAAGCAGCTCAAGCCGGGCGAGGTCATGGGGGGCGCGGCCGACTACAAGATCGTCGACGTGACCACCAACGTTCCGGTGAACGCGACCGCCGACAAGGTGCAGATTACCATCAAGGCACAGGGGCAGTCGGCGGCCTACCAGAAGAGTACCGCGCAGGATGCGGCCCTCTCCCTGCTCAACAACTACGCTCAGAAAAAGCTCGGCAAGGGCTACCAGCTCCAGGGCCAGGCCACCGTCTCAGGACCCGACAGCACCGAGGCCGGCAAGGGTGGTGTAATCTATCTTACCCTCAAGGCAAGCGGCACCTGGACCTACATCTTCAACGACGATCAGATCCAGAAGCTGCGCCAGCCTATCAAAGGGGCCACCGCCGACGTCGCCAAAACCTACCTGGCGACCCAGCCTGGCGTCGACAGCGTCGACATCCGGCTCCCATTCGGCATCGACCACCTACCCACCAACACCGACGACATCGACATCCTCCTCACCCCCCGCAACGGCTCCTAAACCGACGGGGGGAGCACGCGAGGCTTGTACCCCAATCGGAAAGCGAAATGCCGTAGGTTCGACCCTTGCGGTCGATTTCCCCTTCACGTACGTTAACGCCCATCAAACGGGGGGCCACGGAAACGCATGTGAGATACATGTTCATGCGGCGAGGAGAAATCGACCGCAAGGGTCGAACCTACGGGATTCGCTTTTCTTGTTGCCTGTATTCAGCGGCCTTCTTATGCTGGTACCTCCTCAACATCAATAAGGAGATGATGCAGAGCAGGCCTTCCGAGGCGGCCTCGGCAGACCAGATCCCCGTCAGAGAGAAAAGGCTGGATGCCAGCAAGAGCACCGGCAGTTTGATGAGGATGATGCCCCCGAGCGTGAGCAGTAGCGCTTCCTTTGCCCTGCCAACCGCTTGAAAATAGGCGGCGACCATCAGCGAAACACCGCTCAGCGGACAGGCCAGCGACATCAAGCGCAGGGCCACCTGCCCTTCGGTGATAATCCTGGTCTCCTTTGATAGCAGGGCGATCAGCGTGGCCGGAATCAGCAGGCACAGGCCGCAGACGATCAGCCCGTATACGATCGCTGTACCGAGCGAATAGTTGATGGTTTTGCGCACCCGGCCCAGGCGCTTTTGCCCAAAGTTGTAGCCCAGGATCGGCTGCATCCCCTGCATGATGCCCGTCTGCGGCGTGTTTAGCCCGGCATAGAGCCGGTTGATGATGGCGAAAACTCCCAGCGCGCTGTCTCCACCGATCACCTTCAGCAGGTTGTTGGTGACGATAACCACCAGGCTGGCGCTAATGCTTTTGAAGAACGACGGAAATCCGATGATGATGACCTCGGCCATGATTGACCAGTCCGGCTTGAAATACGCGGCCTTGATCCGGTATGAGCGGTTCTTTTTGAAAAAGAAGAAATAGAAGCTCATTCCGGCCGAGATCGCCTGTCCCATGACCGTTGCCAGGGCCGCCCCGGCAACTCCGGTGTGCAGGACGATGATGAATAGCCAGCAGAAGACGACATTGGCGCTGACGGGGATCATCCACATCGCCGTCGAGTAGCGGATATTGCCGTCCGCGCGGACGATTGTGGAGTAGCCGGTGCTGGTGATGGCGCCGAGGAAGATGATCCGGCCGTATGCGATGGCATAGGGCGCGATGCTGGCCGTCGCTCCTAGCATGGAGACGATCGGCCCGATGAACAGCGCGCCGAATACGGTGATCATGATCGCCACGGTCCAGAAGATCAGGAAGGTATTGGCGACGGTCCTGGACGCCCGCTCGGTCTTCGCCTCACCGAGCGCCCGCGAGACCACCGATGCGCCACCTGCCCCAACGGTCGTGGCCACACCGCCGAGGGCGATCAATACCGGCGAGATGATCGACGCCCCGGCGGCGGCCAGCGAGTTGATGCCAACCGACAGAAAGTAGGTGTCCGTGACGCTGTAGATGGCATAGACCAGCAGCGACAGCGTGGTCTGAGACGACATCTCCCATAGAAGCTTCCCGATCTTCTCCGTGCCCAGGCGTTCAACCCTTGCGGAACCATCCATTGGCGGTCAGTTCTCCTTCAGCCAGTTCATGGCCGGCACCATTAACTGCTTCGCCATGTCGCTGGCAAAGTCGGAATCATAATTTCGGTAGTAGCATTCCGTCTTCATCACCAGGCCGAGATGCAGTGTGTATAGATGGCAGCGCGCATCCTCTTCGTGCGTGAAGGTGGTTTTGCCATAGCCGCGCATGCTTTCGGAGACGCCTCCAGACAAGTCTAACGCCCGGAACTGTGCCTCTATCAAGGGATCGGCCCACAGCGCCCGCTCAAAATCGAGGATGCCGCTGATCTTGCCGTCTTTGACAAAGAAATTCAGATCCCAGGCATCCCAGTGGACCAGGCGCGGCGTGGTGACTGCCTCCAGGGAGGGGGCGTGCTTGAGGATGGTCGCGCGAATCTCGTCGATGGGGTAACCAAAATCCGCGTCTTTCCTGGCGCCATCTGCCAACACCGCGTCCATGATCTTGATGAACGCCTCTTTCCAGCTCGCACCGCGCAGGTCGCTGTTGCCATCATAGCCGAAATATGTGCCTGTAAAACCGTTGATCTCGCGGATGATCACGCCGATCTGCTGGTCGATCTGCGCCTGCAATTCCGGTGCCAGAGACGCCTTCACATGTTCGTAGTTGTCCCCGCTCAGCTTCTCCATGAAGTAATAATCGGCGTCGCACACGTCCAGGTCTGTGTCAAAAAAATAGATCTCCGGCACCGGGATGGTCGGGTTCTCACGCACCAGGCGCATAGAGGCCACCTCGGTCTCCATGATATTCTTCTCATACGCCAGCACTTCAACATCCCTGAGCGGCGCGATCTTTAAGATGACCTCCCTGCCATCAGACAGCCGGACGTCATAGGCTGCGTTAAACCAGCCTTCCTTTAGCTCACGCACAGCGTCTTCACCGACCGCCAGCGTGGTCCCGCCAAATGCCTTCTCGGCCATGCGGGCCACCTGCTCCCGCGTCTTCCTGTTTTTTGTCTTGCTCTCCATGTGATCCCTCTCTTTACCGATCCAAAACCGGGCCATATCCGCCTATCCAAACGGATATGGCCCCTGATCGTCAACGCAAACACGACACGACCCCGTAACGGCGACCTTCGTGGTCGCCTGCTACTTCCGGCCCCGTCCCATTAAAATCACCCCTCACCAGACAACGCAGGCACGATAAAATCCGGGATCATGGCTCGAATCCTGTTGTGCTGCTCATTGTCCTTCCGTGCCTGCTCGACCGATGCGGCGGTAACAACAACCAGGTCAAGCGCGGGAACAACATAAATATATTTACCACCATAGCCGGAGGCGAAGAAGGCATGCAGATTATGTACCTGCTCTATCCACCACAGATAGCCATAGCGCGCGTTGACTGGCGGGCCACCACTGCTCTGCTCGCGCGTGGATTCCTCCACGTACTCCTCCGGAATGATCTGCGCTCCATCCCATTGCCCACCATTGAGATAGAGGAAGCCCAGTTTCGCCATCTCGCGCGCCGTAAAGTGCGCCCCGAAGCTCCCGGTACTATTGCCCTGGCCGTTGACCTTCCAGGGATAGCCGTCTTTCTCATCCCATAGCGCATCTCCGTGCCAGGTATGTGGCCCCATCCCCTCCTGCTTCCAGGCGAAGCGCGTATCTTCGTCGCGCCAGATCCCCAGCGTTTGAAACAGCGTCTGGTCGGCAAACTCGGCTACGTGCATCCCTGTCACGCGCTCAATTACCCCGGCCAGGATATCAACGCTGAGATTGTCGTAGAAAAAACGCTGACCAGGCGGCTCCGCCATCGGCCTTTGAAGTGCGGAGCGTAAGATCTCACGCCAGAACTCATGAGGATACTCTTCGCTAAAGCCAGTCTGCAGGCTTAGCAGGTGGCGCAGGGTAATGACCTGCTTGCGCGGGTCATGTTCCTGCGCGGCAATCTCCGGGAAAAAGTCCAGCATATGCTGATCCAGGCTCTCAATCTTTCCCTGCGCCAGCGCCACACCGATCAGGGCACCAATAAAGCTCTTCGTCGCCGAGCTAATCGAATGCAAGCTCCCCTGATGAAATCCCTGATAATAGCGCTCAAAAGCTAGCTTGCCATGACGCACAACCAGTAAAGCATGCAATCCCGGCAGGTATTCATCAATATATGCCTGTATGCGCACAAGTGGATCTGACCGAAAACCCACGGCCCGTGGCTCGCACACCTGCCACTCAGTCGTCGGCCAGTACGTACGCCGTGGAACGAAATACGGCATAAACATCTCCAGTACGCAAATATCGCGAATTCATGCACATATCATACCACCTCCACGTACGCAATGCCCCACCGTAGGTTCGGCCCTCGCGCCCACTATATTCAACTTTAGAACGGGCAAAAAGAAACACGACCATAGTACGTGCGGGGCTTGCCCCCGCTTGCTTCCTCGCCATTCATCAATGCAGGCTTCTGATGATACAGAACATATTTCTTGTTGCTTATTCGAGCAGGAAGAACAAAAGCGGGGGCAAGCCCCGCACGTACTGCAATCTTTTCTTTTTTTGCACGATCTAAAATTGAATGTATTGGCTCTCGCGGCCGATTGCCATCCCGCGATGTCAGGCGCCGGCATCCTCCAGAGCCTGGGCGTGCTCATTGTTGTGGTCGGTCGAGGCCAGCACCCACTCGTGAGCCAGCCCGCCCTCATTAAAATGACGCCCATCCAGGGCATCTAACAGGCTTACCAGACGCTGATGGGCCTGCCTGAACGATGCCTCGACCTGCTCAAATGTCTGCCCCTGAGCCTGTGCCAGCGCGCTGACGTTAAACTCCGTGGTATCATAGTCTTTGCTCCCGGCACCGGCCAGTAAAGCCGGAATGCGCTGCGATCCCTCAACCTCCCAGGCCGCGAGATGCGCGACCACCTCCCACGCGCCCCAGCCATCCGGCAGGGTCACCCCGCGCGCGAACGCATCCTGCGCCGCACGTAGCACGCGATTATACGCCTGCTCAAAATCTTGCAGCATCCGCTGTTTCATCAGCCAATAATTCCTTTGCTCTGGAATCCCCGCATCTATACGGAATAAAAAAATATAGACCTATTATAGCGGATCAGCAACGAATAGTCTCTACTTTACAACGTAGAAAAACCATAGGTTCGGCCCTCGCGCCCGATTTCCTCTCCCACCCACCTAAACGCCCCCCATGGGTCACTGTCGGCCGGGCAGCAGGGGGCGCTGACGTACGCTCTGGATGAAGGCCTGAGCACGCGGTTCATGGGGAAAGACCTTGACCAGGACCTGCTGGTATTCGGTGAAGCGCTGGTTGAGCATGCTGGAATCGATATCTGCGAGCAAGGGGACCAGGTTTTTGGCGGCGCCCAGGCTGGCTTCGAGTTCGCGCTTGCGAGCATAGGCTTCGGCCAGCGGGACCAGCGTGCGAGCGCGGCGAATAATCCAGGCCTCTGGCTGCTGCCGCAGGGCGGTCTCCAGGTGGTTGATGGCGCGTGAGTAGTGCTTGAGGTTGAGCATACTGCTGCCAGACATCTGCTGCCATTGCGCGGCGTCGAACTCTTCGTCGGGTCCCAGCTTCTCCAGCAGTTGGGATGAGGCATCCAGCTTCTCTTCAGTCTGGTAAGCGTCCTGCAGGAGCGAGGCGTTGTAGGCCCAGTCGGCCAGTAGATGGGCGCGCAGGCGGACGTATTCTTCGCTCTGCTCATTGGCGATCAGGCGCAAGGCGGCCTCGATGTTGGCGATGGCGGGCACATACTGGCCGCGTACGTTGGCGACAATGGCCTGCCAGTTCAGGTTCTGGGCCATGTTCCAGATGTCAGCCCC
Source organism: Dictyobacter halimunensis (assembly GCF_036245075.1). Taxonomy (NCBI): domain Bacteria; kingdom Bacillati; phylum Chloroflexota; class Ktedonobacteria; order Ktedonobacterales; family Dictyobacteraceae; genus Dictyobacter; species Dictyobacter halimunensis. The sequence continues at coordinate 5,664,111 of NZ_BSRI01000002.1, read as the reverse complement.
CTCCAGGGCGGCGATGTGGGCCCGCGTGTAGGCCTGCTGCGCGGCGGCGTAAGACCCCTGCAGGTAGGCGGCGGCCCCGATCAGGTTGTAGAGGGCGGCATACAGACTGTAGCGCAGCTCGGGGAAGATCAGGTCGTGCGTCTGCTGCACCAGGTAGAGTTGGGCCTGGGCCGAGACCAGCACCTCGGTCGGGCGCATGGTCTGGAAGCGCTGCCAGCCTTCAGCTACGCTCTCCTGCAACGTGGTACACAGCCGCGTGCGCTCTTCCATTGAGATATGTTTGTCGGATGACGGAACAAGATCGCCTATGCGTGTAATCTTCTGCCGTACGCTCGGGGGCATGCCCTGGGCGCCGCGCAAAACGACGCGTAGCGAGTTGAGCACCTCTTCCATGGTCCAGCCCGCTTCAAACAGCGTTGAGAGCTCGGTGGCGTTGAGGGCCAGCCAGGCGCCCGCCCGCTGCTCCTGGGCGATCTCGGGCTCTCGCGGCATCGGCTCTGGCCCCTGGTGCGACGTCTTCTGCTGCACCAGCAGGGGCAGGTGTAGCGACTGCGATGGAGAGGCGGACGCGCTGGCCTCTGGAGCAGGCTCCTGGTTGCTCTGAGACTCATCTTCAACCAGTCCAAGCTCTTTGGCGCTCATCCCAAAGTACTGGCACAGGCGGCGACGCGATTCAGCATTGATCGAGTAGTTGTGTTCGGCGCGCCAGACAGTCGATGAGCCGATACGGGCTTCATCGGCAAGCTGCTTAATAGTCAGGTTGCGCAGACAACGAGCAGTACGCAAAAGACTTGTACCCATGTGCTTTCCCCCCAGTGGAATGGTGAGACATCTACCGTAGATATGAGTTGCCTCGATTGTACGTCCTGTACAAAAAGTACATGCTCTCTGTGCCAGTTAAATACGTCACTGTATCTATACTCAAGCGTTGCCGCCCTCGCCACATATACCACAATATTTCTATTTATTATAACAATACCATATCCTCTTTTTCAGTAGATACATTGTATACCTTTAGGGCTATGTGAAGTGAATAAAAAATGATAAAGCAATCATCAGTTTTTATTCAGTCGCTTGCGCTCGGTTGACCCTTGTGCGGCCCATCCTGTATTTATTAGGTGTATCCTTTTCTCGCCATAGTTGGCGGGATCATTTCGAAAGGAGAAGCTATGCTCATCACATCTGTTCATAGACTGAACATCCGGCGACATGGTCGCGCTCTGGTGATGATTGGAGCATTGGCGATGCTTATCAGTGTGAGTGTATTCCAATTTCAGGCCAATCAGGCTAAGGCTGCCGGGACTGGATACTGGCATACGAATGGGGCCCAGATCCTGGATTCCAATAATCAACCGGTAAGAATCGCTGGCATCAACTGGTTCGGGTTTGAGACCTCTAATTATGTTGCCCACGGACTCTGGTCGCGCAGCTACAAAGATATGCTCGATCAGATTAGTAGCCTGGGCTACAATACGATCCGCCTCCCCTATTCTAACCAGCTATTTGACGCGGGGAGTACACCGAACGGGATCGATTTTAGCAAGAATCCGGACCTGCAGGGGCTGAGCGGCATCCAGATTATGGATAAGATCATTAATTATGCGGGCCAGAAGGGACTACGCATTATTCTGGATCAGCATCGGCCTGACTCGGGGGCGCAGTCGGCCCTCTGGTATACCTCGGCCTATCCTGAGTCGCGCTGGCTCTCGGACTGGAAGATGCTGGCGCAGCGCTATGCCAACAATCCAACGGTGATCGGCGCCGATCTGCACAATGAGCCGCACTCTCCGGCCTGCTGGGGCTGCGGCGATCCGGCTAACGACTGGCAGGCCGCCGCGACGCGCGCGGGCAACGCCATTCTATCGGTCAATTCAAACTGGCTGATCTTTGTGGAGGGCGTGGACTGCTATGGTGCTGGTGGCGCGGCCAGCGGCGATTGCTACTGGTGGGGCGGCAACCTGGAGGGCGTGGCGACCAAGCCGGTACAGCTAAATGTGGCCAATCGCGTGGTCTATTCGGCCCACGACTATCCGGCCAGCGTCTACAACCAACCCTGGTTTAGCGATCCCACCTATCCCAACAATCTGCCATCTGTATGGGACAAACATTGGGGCTATATCGCCAGGCAGAATATCGCTCCTGTCTGGCTGGGCGAGTTCGGCACCAAGCTGCAGACGCAGTCTGACCAACAGTGGTTGACGGCCCTGACCAACTACCTGGGCAAAGGCTCCGGTGGCATCAACTGGACCTTCTGGTGCTGGAATCCCGATTCCGGCGATACGGGCGGCATCCTCAACGACGACTGGACCACGGTCAATCAGGCTAAACAGAACTACCTGACGCCGATCGAGTTCTCGCTGACCAGCGGCGGCCCTCCACCCACGCCCACGCCGGTGGGTCCGACGCCAACGCCGAAACCACCTACTCCGACGCCGACGCCGGGCAATCCGACCCCGACGCCAACGCCACCCACGCCCACGCCGACACCTGTTCCCGGTGTCTCGCTGCAGATCAACTATCACGATGGCGATAGTGGCACCGCGACCAACAACAGTATCCGGCCGCTGGTAGAGGTCGTCAACAAAGGCCAGAGCGCCATCAACCTCAGCGACGTCACCATCCGCTACTGGTACACCATCGACGGCAACCAGAGCCAGACCTTTACCTGCGACTATTCGGGCATCGGCTGCGGCAACATCAGCGGCAAGTTCGTCCCGGTCTCGGGCCGAACCAACGCCGACTACTATGTGGAGATCGGCTTCACCTCCGGCGCGGGCAGCCTGGCCGCCGGCGCGACCAGCCCCGAGATCCAGGATCGCTTCAACAAAAACGACTGGTCCAACTACAATCAGTCCAATGACTATTCCTACAACGGCAGCCAGCTCAGCTATGCTCCGGCTCCGAAGATCACCGCCTACTACCAGGGTCACCTGGTCTGGGGCACCGAACCATAAACCCCTTTCGGCCCTTGACCCTTTGACCCACGGGGACCACGTTTACGTAGACGTAGACGTGGTCCCCTTCTCGTCCCCCGCAAACCGGAACGCCCCCGCAAACCGGAACGCCCCCGCAAACCGGAACGCCCCCGCAAACCGGAACGCCCCCGCAAACCGGAACGCCCCCGCAAACCGGAACGCCCCCGCAAACCGGAACGCCCATGTAGGGTCGACCCTCGAGGTCGACCGGCCCGCGAGCGTCAGCGATTGCGGGCCACGTACCCGGCCGGTTCGGCTTCCCGTGGGAACCATCTCGCCCCACGTGGTACCCCAGGAGGAACGTTGGCTTCTTGGTTCGTGTGCGCAACGTTCCCCTCAGAGAACCACGTTTCCCGGCGTGGAAGGCAGGGGAAGCGGGATCTTTGGGGTACGTGGGCTGCCGCCGCTGGCGCTGGCAGCCCGGTCGACCTCGAGGGTCGACCCTACGTGGGCGTTTCTCGTTGGTGAGGCATTTCGTGTTTCTTGTCGCCTGCTCTTTTGCAAAACATGAATGGCACCCGGATCCCTCAGCCTCTTGCAACATTCAGGATGTTATATACTACCTGGAAGACAAACACAGCTGTGCTTGTCTGTTGCAAAAGAGACGAGGGAAAACGTGTATTTATTTCTTGGGTACTTGCTTGTGATAAACATCCTGACTTTTATCATCTATGGCCAGGATAAGCGTGCAGCCAAAATGGGAACGCGCCGAGTTCCAGAGAACGTCTTATTGTTCCTGGCCTTTATTGGAGGCACCCCGGCCGCCTATGCCGCACGGGCCTACTTCAGGCATAAGACGATCAAACAGCCCTTCAGCACACGGCTGCACTTGATCCTCATCTTCCAGATAGTAGTAGTGGTACTCTCTCTGTTCTTCTTCTTCCGGGGACAGGCTTAGTCCAGGGGCGATCAGAACTGGTAGCGGGTCTGACTACGACCTATAACGAATGTGAAGGCCCTGGTGGGTTTAACGGAGAACACGAGGTTAGAATCTGTGAGAACTCGTTGTGTCTCTTCATCGTAAAGGTAAAAATAACCGTTGCGCACCTGGTATGGCCAGTCTCCATCCCACTTGGTCGCCCACACCGAGGCTAAGCGTTCAAGTGTGTCCTGATCAGTGATCTGCACGGCGTCGCCCTCAACCACCACGGTGAGGTCCCCCTTCTGGTTGCCGCCGGTCGTCAGTATGACGTGCGGGTTTCCACGCAGGTTGACCGTCTTCTGTGCGGTCTCAGTAGCGGTAAAGTGGATGGCATCGTCGTGCCACACGGCCACAAGCGGCGTGACATGAGGGCGACCGTCGGCTCGCACTGTTGAGAGGCAGAACAGATCGGCTGTTTCCAGTGCCTGACGCGTCTGCTCCCATGGTGTAACTCCTCCGCTTTGAGCTTGAGTGTCGGGTGTTGTGATAGGTTCGTTCATCCTCAGAATTCCTTTCAATGGTCAATGATGCAACCTGGTAGCTCTGTATCCCCTGTTCTGTGGGGGAGTATAGCATGCGAACCCGCAAAAAACTTCTTCGATCTTGCTCGTTATGTTCAGGACGAGAAAAGACCACAGTACGTGCAGGGCTTGCCTCCGCTTGCTTGCTCGCCGCTCGAAAATGCAACCAACAGAATGCGATGCATCGCATGCAACTGTTCCTGATCGCTTTGGAGAAGCCTTTCCTTGTGGGAAGCAAACAAGCGGGGACAAGCCCCGCACGTACTGCATCTCTTTCTATTTGTGCATTTCCTTACGTTGAAAATATGGAGCCTCGCGCCCGCTTTCCTCTTCGAATACGGAACGTTCGGGCACGAGGCCGCTACGCGGCAAAGTCAGGGCAACCCCGGCACCACCTACGACGCGGTGAAGGTGATGGGCAGCGATTGGATGACGTAGACGATGCCGGCGCGCACGACAATAGGCACGTCGGGGACACGCCTGATGTCCTTCAGTTGCTCAAGCATCATAGGTAGCAGGATGCGCGCCTCCAGGCGGGCCAGAGGGGCTCCGATGCAGAAGTGGATGCCGTGGCCGAAGGTGAGGTGACGGTTAGGTTCACGTCTGGCATCAAAGTGATCCGGATTGGGAAACTGCTCGGGATCGCGGTTGCCGGAGGCGTTCCAGACCAGGACGATGGAGTTGGCGGGGATGGTCTGGCCGCCAAATTCGGCGTCGCTGGCCGTGCGGCGGAAGGTGAACCAGACCGGCGGCAGGTAGCGCAGCACCTCTTCGATGGTGCTCGGCATCAGGGCCGGATCTTGCCGCAGGCGCTGCTGCAGATCCAGATCCTCGGTAAAGCAGTACAGGGCGTTGGCGATCAGGTTCTTGGTGGTCTCTTGACCGGCGGCTAGCAGCAGGATGCAGAAGCTGACCAGTTCGTTCTCGTTCAAGCGCTCACCGTCTATCTCGGCCACGCTCAGACTGCTGATCAGATCCTCGCGCGGCGAGCGTCGCCGCTCGTCCAGCAAACGGGAGAAGTAGTCGTACATCTGACTTTCCATCGTCTGACGCGCCTTCATCATCTGCTCAGGGGAGGACTGCTGTCGCTGCTGCTGCTGTTCTCCACCATCCTCCGCCCCGGCCCAGCGCCGGAAGATATCCCAGTCGTTGGCGGGCACGCCGAGCAGTTCGGCGATCACCTTGGCGGGAAACGGGAAGGCGATATCCTTGACCACGTCCATCTTGCCATTGGCGCGTACGTCGTCGAGCAGACCCTGCGCGATCTCGGTTACGCGGCCCGAGAGATGGTTGACGGCGCGCGGCGTGAAAGCCTGATTGACCAGATTGCGCAGCTTGCGATGGTACGGCGGGTCCTTCGCCACCACGGTCCCCTTCAAAAACGTTCCCTCGGAGAAGCCAGGTACGTTCTCAGACGAGAAGTGAACCGTATCGGTCAGCACCTGCCGGATATCATCGTAGCCAAAAATATGCCATGTATTCGACTGCTCCTCATGATACACCGGCTGACTGCGCCTCATCGCATCAAACCATTGAAAGCTCTGTAGCGTCTGCTCGATCGGAAGCACCTGGAACGGGGAGAATCCTCCTCTTCTCTGGCCTTGCTGTTGCATGGATAGAACCTTTCTACCTAATTAGTAACTACTCCTTTGTTTACGAAGGAGATCGTACAAAAGTTTTTCTTTCCCTATCATAATCACCAACGTGGTATACATCAAAGAGCGGGTATTTCTTTCTTTTCTCCATCGCCACCTTTATGATTTTCAAATATGATTTTCAAAAAGATTTCCTTATTCAGGACCGTTCTTTGCCGCAATTCTTGCTATACTCCTTTTAGTGAGGAAAGGCGAGGTTGCGCGCCTCCGGCCCCTGACTCTACGCACCTACGGTGCTCAGAAGTTTTATATATGGGCTGGAGCAAAAACGCGCGTTTAACGCGCGTTTTTGCTCCAGCCCATATATAAAACAAGGGCGACCGCATACGCGGTCTCCCGTGCGGGAGTGCTCAAGCTCACTATCCATATATCATTGCCAAAACATCATTTAAAAAGAGGAGAAGCAATTATGCAGCACGGCTTTGGTTTGCTCGGCATCTATGTGCAGGATATTGAAAAGGCAAAGGCTTTCTATGTTGATTTTCTGGGCATGCAGCTGGTGCCAGAAAACTCCACCCCGACATTTATCTACCTGAACCCTGTTAAAGGGACCCCAATCCTGCTGCAGGCGGCCTCAACCCTGCCGGAGGGATTCTCGGCCCAGGCGGGCGGCTATGAACTGAATCTGGAGGTCGATGACCTGGATGCGGCCCGCCAGGCCTGGGAAGCCCGTGGCGTGGAGATCCTGACCGCCAATCAGGATATGGGGATCGGACGCTGGTTCCGTGCCAGTGGTCCCGAGAACCAGCTCATCAGCGTCTACCAGATGTATTCCTGATCATCATATGTTCGGACCTCGCGTCCGATTTAGCCTCGCTCTATCAGTCCTCGGAGGCCAGGGGAAGGGTAAACCAGAAGGTGGACCCCTCCCCTTTGATGCTGTGGACCCCCACCTGGCCTCCGTGCCATTCAACAATCGTGCGGCAGAGATAGAGGCCCAGACCCAGACCGCCGCCGGCGCCATACTGGACCTCGATGCCCTTGACGCGGTGGAAGCGCTCCCACACCTCCTGCTGCTCCTGTGGGGTGAGCCCTGGACCGTGATCCTTCACCGCCACGCACACCAGCATCCCTTCTCTGCTCACCCAGAGCTCCACCGGCTGATCTGGGGCGGAATACTTCAGGGCGTTGCCCAGATAATTACTGACCACCTGCCCGATGCGGTCAGCATCCGCGGTGATCGCGATCTCCTCTTCGTCCGCCGTATAGAGCTCGATGGTGCGCTCGGGAGCCAGGTAGCGGATATCCTGCAGAGCCATATCGACAATCTTGCACATATTCGTGGGCCGCATAATCATCTCCAGCCGGTTGGCGCGGATACGCGAGACATCCAGCAGATCGGAGATCATGCGGTCCTGGGCGACCGCCCGTTGGACAGCTTCCTCAAGAGGCTGGCGCAGGCGGTGCAGCGTCGTCTCCGTCATCTGCGGGTCCTCCTGCTGCCTGCTCAGCGTCTCTATACGCCGCAGCACCAGCTGGACACAGCCGCGAAATCCGGTCAGGGGAGTCCTCAGCTCGTGGCTGGCCAGACTTAAGAAAGCATCGAAACGATTATTGGACTCGTGCAGCACCAGCTCGCTGGCCCGCGTCTGCGCCCAGGCGTGCAGCAGGCGCACGCGTTCGAGTACCAGCGCCGCCATGTTGGCCAGCGCCTTCACCAGCTCGATCTCTTCATTGCTATATCCCTGCTCTGGTCCCCGATCAATACCAAAGACGCCGATCAGTTGCCCCTCCAGTAGCATGGGGGCGACCAGAAAGTTGCTTATCCCGTAGGTGGGACGCGCAAATGATCGCTTGCCAAAGTCACAGATCACCACCTGATTGGCCAACAGGCGGCCAATGCATCCCTCGTCAAGATAATCGGAGAGGATGGAACTGTTCATATCTTGTTGGACCATGGCGGCGATCTCGCGCGGGAACCCGCTGATCCCAACCATCTGCATACGCGCATCAGAACCTTCCAGCGCGACCAGGCCCACCATCTTACAATTGAGTATCTGGCAGAGCGCGTCGGTGAGGTGCTGACCCACTACCGGGAGCGAGACCGCGACGAAGCCTTCCTCTGTCGTGGTCTGATCCGCTTGCAGGGGCAACGAAACCATCGTCTCCATCATATAGGACAATGTGTGAAATGCCTGGCGGATGCGGCGCTCCTGGTCGTGGCGCGCAGTCACATCCCGCAAGATCACGACCACACCCGTGAGGCATCCTTCGTGATCATGCAAAGGTGTCAGTGTCAGGTCGATGTAGCGCTCTCGTCCGGAAGGAAAACGTACCAACTGGTTGGTTCTGCGGGTCTTTGATGCTATTTCCCCTTTCAGCATACGAAGTATGGGAAGTTGCTCGGGCGGGATAGGCTGTACAGTATCCCCATCGATCTGGTAGATCTGGTAACCATGGAAAAGTTCGGCGAAAGCTTTGCCCACGCACTGTTCTTTCGCCTCAAACTCCAGCAGGGTACAGGCCGCGTCATTAATCCGCAACACCGTCCCATCAGCGTTATAGATGATGATGCCATCCATCGCGGCATCGAACACGGTATGCAGCAGGCTGCCGAGCGCCAGGGTCTCCTGCTGCGCGTGCTGCAAGGCTGTCTGCGCGGCCCGTTCGCGCGCCAGCAGCGTCACCCGTTCCTGTTCGAGTCGGTGCTGAAGGGTAAGATCCTCAATCCAGGCGAAGAAATACAGCGGGAAGCCCTGGGAATGCCACACCAGAGTGGCGGTCACTTTGAGCCACAGGCACTGTCCGTTGGGATGTGTATGGGCGACTTCATACACCATATGCTGCATATTGCCCATCAGCATCTGACACAGGCTTAGATTGATCATCGCTCGCAGATTAGCGGGTAACACATGGTGGAGTCTGCGCCCGATAAGCTCGCTGCGTGGGTAGCCGACGATCTGACAATACCGTTCGTTGGCCTCGATGATATGCCGGTCCAGGGAGAGGCAGACCATGCTCAGCGGAGCTTGCGTAGCTGCCCCATTGGATAAGAGCAGCTCTGGCGCGATAGAGGGTTCCACCAGGAACGCCGGTTCTCGCTCGGTACTTACCCAGCTTACCCAGCCTTCCAGCAGGTCCGCGTCCTTGAGCAAAGGAACGCAAAGCTGTGTGACGACCTGCTCTTGCCTCTCCACAGTCCGTAATCGGTAGCTGACGGTAAACGTCCTGACGCGCCACCCCGCCTCCCTCCACGCACGTTTTACCCGTTCACGATCATCAGCATGTACAGCCATCAGCCATTCCCACAGCTGTTTCGTTTCCTCAACCTGCCCTGTAAAGCTCGACCAGAGCGATCGGCTCTCCGGCGCCAGAGCGCTTCCGTCATGTGTCCAGAGCAATTGTAGGACGCTGCCCTTCTCTGCCTGTGTCGATAGTTCCATCGCGGTATCTCCTGGTCTCCTGCATCCGGCATCTCCTCCTTTTGCAGGTGAACCATAGATAAATAATGTATCGCTGGCAAATCCTACACCAAACTCTCTATTGCGGCAACCTGATGCAGAGCGCGATTGGATATATTCTCGGAGGAAAACTGTAGCTATGGCGTATTGCATCGCTGTACAATCTGATCAGGGAATCAATCCTACCTTTTTGAGAGAGAGAGGATAGCTGTTCATGTCCTACCTGTTTAGAGATACCGATCGAGCGGCCCGGCGCCTGCAGGTGCTGGCCGAGGTATACAAACCTTCCAGCGAGGCATTTCTACACGCTGCCGTTCATGCACGGCCTCAACTGGCCCTAGACCTGGGCTGCGGTCCCGGCTATACCACCTACCTGCTGGCCGAAACTACAGAGAGCGCGTACACCATCGGACTCGATAGCTCCGCGCACTTCATCGAACTGGCCGCACAGAACGCAACCACACAGATCTCGTTCCTTCAACACAATGTCACGCAGACGCCGTTCCCCACCGGAACGGCCGATCTGCTCTTCTGCCGCATGCTGCTGACCCACCTGCAAGATCCCCAGGCCACCATCGAGCGCTGGCTGACACAGCTCAAGCCCGGCGGCCTGCTGCTGATCGAGGAGGTGGATTGGATCCACACCGATAAACCGATCTTTCGCGACTACCTGGCAATTGTGGCCGCCATGCTCAAACAGCAGCACAACCAGCTCTACATCGGCGAGCAGCTCGACGCCTATCAACCCGCCGCCAGCGGCGTCCAGCGGCTGCTGAGCCGCGTCTACCAGCTCCCGGTCACCAGCGCCCATGCCGCCACCATGTTCTACCTGAACGTAGCCGCCTGGAAAAGCCATCCCTTCATCCAACAACACTATTCCTCAGACCAGATCGAGCGGATGGAAGATGAGCTGGGTTCACTAATCTCCAGCACCGCCAGCAATGAGATCAACTGGGGCATGCGTCAGCTTGCCTACCAAAAAACTTGATTAACTGACCGTTCCCTGATAAGAGAGGGGTGCGGATTTGAGCAAGATGGGAGAAGTTTTGTTCCTTCCCTGGCAGTAGAATAGGTTTGTTGCAAATTGCAAGCAAACCTATTCTCATCGTGGATCATCTCAAGTATCAGGGGAGGAAAAAAACTATGGCTACAGATCGTCAACCGGGTAAACAAAATGATAATCAGCGGGATGTGATGCCTGGAAACGGTCGCGCAGACGCAGCGTTGCCCGCAGTGGTCGACCGCGACAGCTGGCAGGCACAACTGAACGAGCTGCTGGTTCGGGAGAAGGCGCACACCCGCGAAGGGGATGCGATCGCGGCGGCTCGCCGGCGGCTACCGATGGTAGAGGTGGACCCCACCACCACACTCATCGGCCCCCATGGACCGATCACGCTACTGGAGGTCTTCGAGGGTCGCCGGCAATTGATCGCCTACTTCCATATGTGGCACCATGGTCAACCAGCCGCTGATCAGTGTGAGGGATGCACCTTCTTCAACGGGCAGGTACGCGAGCTGTCCTACCTGCACACCCGCGACGTCACCTACGCCACGTTCTGCGAGGGACCATACGAAGCCAGCGTCCGCTACCGCGACTTCATGGGATGGGACGTCCCCTGGTACTCGGCACAAGATTCCGCCGAAGCCCTGCTCGCCGGACGCGAATTCGGCCTGCTGGTGTGCTACCTGCGGCACGGCGATCGCGTGTTCGAGACCTACTGGAGCACCGACCGTGGCTCGGAAGTAATGGCCCCCAGCTACGGGCTACTAGATATGACCGTGTACGGCCGCCAGGAGATCTGGGAGGACTCGCCCTCCGGCTGGCCACAACACTGGAAAAACAACGGCGGACAGTTCCGCACAGATGGACGCCCCAGCGCCCAATGGTCCCGCCTGGCCGCCGGCCGTTCCGACGACCTCGGCCATCCCCACCATCGTTAAAAGACCATCGTAGGCGCCAGGCTTGCCCCAATGCTTTCAATGTAAGATCATGCAAAACGAAAAAAAACCACAGTACGTGCGGGGCTTGCCCCCGCTTGCTTGCTCGCCGCTCGAAAAAGCAGCAAGAATGTTGCGATGTATCGCATCATTTAAGGAAGCGGGGGCAAGCCCCGCACGTACTGCTTCTCTTTCTATTTTTGCATTTCTTTAAGTTGAAGGTATTGTGGCTCGCCCCGGCTTTGCCACAAAGCGGCCTCGTTGATCATGTCCCCAACATGCTCGCCCAAGCTCGCGCGTTCCCCCAACGATACCATCTCCCCTCTCAAAGGTGCCCCGACATGTTATATTGAATGTATTGCCCCTCGTGGGGCTTGCCGCGCAGCGGCTCAGTGTTCGCGACACCGAGGAAAGAAGGAACTCAAACATGCCAGAACAGAGGCAGCCCGGGCCATCACTCGCCGATCCTCGCATCGATGCCGTCGTGCGCAAGGTTATTAGACTATACGAAACAACCTTCCCGGATCGGATCGCGGCCTGCTATGTCGAGGGCAGCTACGCCGACCAGACCTGGCTGCCCACCAGCGATCTCGATCTGCTGATCGTCTTTCGCGGTCGCTTCGCGGATGATGCCGCGCGCCAGGCGGCGAAACAGACCTGGGCCGGCAACGAGGCGGGGACGCACGAGGTCGACATCAGCGTCATCGATGAGCATAGCCTGCGGGAGGAAGGGGTATACCCCAGCGCGAAACTGGGCGGGCGGCTCCTCTATGGAGAGGACGTGCTCAGCCTCTACCCGATCGTCCCCATTGAAGAATGGGCGCGCGAACGCATGAATGCCGCCTACTGGCTAACCATCAACGTCTACCAGCGCCCCATCCCAGTGCGCCTCCCCCTGCCCTTTCCCGATCCAGCGGACGAATTCTATGGCTATACCAATAGAACCGTGACGCTGGCCGATGGCCGCGAGGTCCCCTGCACGCGCAACCTGGTGCGCACCACCGGCTGGGCAGCGACAGCGCTGCTAGCCTTTCAGGCTGGCCAGTATGTGGGACGCAAGCGCGCTGGCCTGCGGCTCTATCGCGAGCACATCGGGGACGAATGGACCCCACTGCTGGCGGAGATCGCTACCTTTTGCCGTGATAGGTGGCAGTATCTCATTCCAGAGGCGCTCGAGGAACGGGCACGCCTGCGTTCGATCTGCCAGCGCGCGCTGGGCTTTGAGCAGCATTTCCTGACGTGCTACAAGCCATGCCTCCTCAACCAGCTCCGCTCCACGAATCCCGCACATGTTCGCTTCGCCAGCTGGGTCCAGCAGCAGGTCCCACTCGATGATCCAGAGGTTATCGCAGCACTCCAGGCTCTGAAATAGCATGAGCCGCACGGTGGGCCGCACCTGTATGTTATGCTTATATCAAAACATCGCAACGCATCGATAGAAAGGAAGCTTATGACACGTCGCGGCTGGCTGCTCTTTATCGCTATCTCTATCTTCTGGGGTATACCCTATTTCTTCATCAAGATCGCCGTGCTGGAGATCGATCCGGCCTTTGTGGTTTTTGCCCGCGTGGGCATCGCATCTCTGGTGCTACTGCCAATCGCCATCCATCGAGGAGTGCTGGGACCGCTGCGCCGGCGCTGGCCCATCCTTTTGCTGCTCACCTGTATGCAGATCGTGGCCCCGTTCCTCTTGATTAGCTATGGTGAGCAGCATATCGCTTCCTCGCTGACCAGCCTGATTATCGCGTCGGAGCCGCTACTGGTGGCGCTGCTGGCGCTGATCTTTGACGCCAGCGAACGCGTGGGCGGCCTGCGCCTGGTGGGACTGCTGATCGGACTGCTGGGTGTGGCTCTGCTGCTGGGCTTTAATGCCACGGGCGATGAGCAGCGGCTACTGGGGATCATCTTTGTGCTGCTGGCCACAACCTGCTACGCGGCCAGCGCCTTGCTGATGAAGCGGCCAGGCATCGCCTCACTCCCAGGCCTGGGAGTCGTCACCTTCGAGTGCGTTGGCGCCACCATCCTGACGCTCCCTCTGGCCGCAACCCACCTGCCCACTCACATGCCCTCACTGGGAGTTCTGGCCAGCCTGCTTATCCTCGGCCTCATCTGCACCGCCCTCGCTTACCTGACGCTCTTCGCCCTCATCTCTGAGGTGGGCGCCAGTCGCGGCACGGTCTTCACCTACGTTAACCCGGTCGTCTCGGTCATCCTCGGCACCGCCCTGCTCTCCGAGCAGATCAACGCCGCTACCATCGCCGGCTTCCTGTTCATCATCCTCGGCGCCTGGCTCTCCACCGGCGGCAACCCGACCCGGCTCACCAAACGCCTGCGCCCCATCCGGAACGGCCCATCACCCTCATAGGTGCGCCCCTTGCGGACAATACTTTCAACTTTAGCACGGGCAACAAGAGAAAAGGCCACAGTACGTGCGGGGCTTGCCCCCGCTTGCTTGTCCCCCAAGAGGAAAGCTTATTCACAGCGACAAGGAACGGTTGCATGCGATGCATCGCATTCTGCTTGCTGCTTTTTCGAGCGGCGAGCAAGCAAGCGGGGGCAAGCCCCGCACGTACTGCATCTCTTTTTCTTTGTACATTCCCTTAAGTTGAAAGTATTGCCCCTTGCGGGCACGTGCCGCGAAGCGGTCCCGTGCCAGGGCGCACACCATCCCCCTGCCAGATCCATCACGCTTCATTGAGCATATTCAGGGATATCTCCCACAATCGTGCGGCGCGATCAGCATCGATTGCATACGCGGCGACTCCTCGGCGAATACCAGGCTGGTGCGGTCCGGCTTCGTTACAGTCTTCAAAGTAGCGGCCGCTTACGCTCGCGACGAGCGGTGAGGCGGCCAGCAAAACGGAGGTTGCCGCGCCTTGCTCGCTATTCTTAATCGATACTCCCCTGCTTGCCGGGCCTGATTGGGCGGGATTGACCGGTGCAGCGTTCGTGTAGCGTCCAAGGTTAGTGCCAGCGATACGACCAGGATTGAGCGCGTTAGCGACGATGCCATCACCGGCCCAACGCCTGGCCGCTTCTACCGCGAACAGGATGTTGGCCGTCTTGGATTGTCCATAGGCAACCCATGCGTCATAGGGGCGATGCTGAAAGTCGATGTCATCAAAATCAACATCGCCGTTGATATGGCCCACCGAACTGACCGACACGATACGAGCATGACCCGTCGCGGCCAGCGCGTCGTGCAAACCAAGCGCCAGCGCGAAGTGGCCGAGATGGTTCGTGGCGAACTGCATCTCGTGTCCCTGCTCACTAAGCTCCCGCTGCGGAATGGCCATGACACCGGCGTTGTTGACGAGGATATCGAGTGAACCCTCCCATCTCCTCACAAACGCTCGTACTGAGCGCAGATCTGACAGGTCGAGTTCCCCAACGCGGATATATTGATTGCCTGTCGTCCTCTTGATATCTTCGGCGGTCCGTTCGCCCGCAGTGGTACTGCGGACGGCGAGCATCACTTCGGCACCGGCTTGCGCCAGGGCGCGAGCCGTCTCTACCCCAATACCGCTCGCACCACCTGTAACAATAGCTCGCTTGCCATGTAAATCTACCCCTTCAATGATCTCCATCGCGGTTGTGGTCGCCCCGAAAGGTGTTGTAATCAATTCAGTCATTTGCTTGCCGCCTTTATCGGTTATCTTAAATCCTTCACGATACTCTCATACTCCTGGGCGATGCGCTCAGCCTCATCAATATCCCCACGGGCCCGGGCATCCCAGTAGGTGACTTTAAACGTAAGGTAGCGCTGACGTATGCGCAGCCGCGCGATCTGCTTCTCCATTTCTTCGGCGTGTGCCCGAAACAGTTCGCGCTTTTCGACCGCGGTCTCGTCGCCCCGCTCACGAAGCACCAGATAGGTGCGCATCTCCTCAATACTCATGCCAACAGCACGCAGGTTCGCCAGCGACTCTATAACCTGTAGCGTGTCAGCGCTATAACGTCGGTGACCACTGCTTGCATCACGCTGGACAGCGGGCACAAGCCCGATCTCCTCGTAGTATCTGAGGGTCGGAATGCTCAATCCACTTCTCTGAGCCACTTCATGAATAGTGTATGTTTCTTGCTGTTGAATAGATGTCATCGTATTCATGTCCTCAGTATAGAAAACCTCAAGCGCTTGAGGTCAAGAGCTTTCAATACTTTCTTCTATAACCATGATAAAAATATGTCAATCAAGTAATATGCCTCCGGTGATCTTGCGCCAGGGCTGTTTAATTTTCCTCCTTGGCGCCTACGGCGCCGGGCTGGGAGTGTGGAGTGTGGAGTGTGTATGGTGGGCGGCTGCGGCCGCCCACCATACACACTCCACACTTGACAGGTAGGAAACATCCTACGTATAATGAGGGCAGGCTTTATCCGTAGGGAATATCCTACGGATCTGGAAGACAGAAGAAGAAGGAGCGGCTGGATGCTTGATTCGATCGACACTGTCTTTGCCGCCCTGGCTAGCCCGACACGGCGCGAGCTGTTGCGGCTGCTCCGTGATGAGGGGGAGCAACCGGTCCAACATCTGGCGGACCATTTCGCTATGCAGCGGCCGAGCATTTCGGAGCATCTGAAAGTGCTGCGCGAGGTCGGCCTGGTCAGCGAGCACAAGCGGGGGCGGCAGCGCTACTATCGGCTGGAGGGGATGCCACTGCACGCGCTCCATCAGTGGTTGGCGCCCTACGAACAGTTCTGGCAGGATCGCCTGACCAACCTGGAAACAGTACTTGCAGAGGAGTTTGAGGACCATCATGACTAGTTCACCTACCATCGCCATCGATCAATTCTTTCCATATCAGCCAGCGCACGTCTGGCGCGCGTTAACCGACCCCGACCTGCTGGCTCGCTGGCTGATGCCCAATGATTTCCAGCTCAAAGTTGGTCATCGCTTCACCTTCAAAGGCACACCCATGCCCCAGGTAAACTTTAGCGGCATCGTCCAATGCGAGGTCCTCAACTTCGAGATCGAGCGCACGCTCAGCTACAGCTGGATGGACCACTCCGGGGAAAACGATCTGCGCTCAACCGTCATTTGGCGTCTGGAGCCAGAGGGGCAGGGGACACACCTGTTCCTTGAGCATAGCGGCTTCGATCCCGCACATCCGCTGCACCAGCTCTCATACAGGATCATGAGCGGCGGCTGGGGACGCCTCGTACGCCAGCTCGGCGAAACACTGGCTGCCGACGGCAACGTACCTACCTCGACCGACAACACATAGATTATGATCCATTGCAGAGATAGACAAGGAGAAATCAGCATGGGAAAGCTTGATGGCAAGGTGGCGATTATAACCGGGGCGGGACGAGGAATAGGGCGTGCCATCGCGGAGGCATACCTGCGAGAAGGAGCCTCGGTGACGATCACGGCGGGACGCGAGCAGACCGAACTCGATCAACTGGCGCAGCAGCATCGGCCCGAACAGGTGCTGCCACTGCTCGCCGATGTAACGAGTCAAGAGGCATGTGAGCAGGTGGTGGACCAGACCATCCAGAAGTTTGGGCACGTCGATATCCTGGTCAATAACGCCGCTCGCGGCATGAAATATGTCAGCCCCTCTTTTATGACCGAGCCCACGCACTTCTGGGAGATAGATCCAGCGGTCTGGCGCATGGTCATAGATACCAATGTCAATGGACTATTCTATATGACCCGCGCGGTGGTTACACGTCTGCTAGAGCAGCGGCGCCAGGGGAGCATCATCAACATCAGCGTGAGCAGCGAAACGATGAAGCGGCGCGGCTTCTCTCCCTACGGACCGTCGAAGGCCGCGCTTGAGTCCGCCTCGGCCATCTGGGCACAGGAGCTGAGCGAGGCACGCATCCGTGTCAACGTCCTGCTGCCGGGTGGCGCGACCAATACCGGCATGGTCCCCGCTGACGTCTCGGCGGATGTACAGACGCGCCTGCTCCAACCAGAGATCATGCAGGCCCCAGCCGTGTTTCTCGCCTCGGACGCCTCCCAGGATCTCACCGGTCGCCGCCTGATCGCCACCGCATGGAGCGCGGACAATCCACAGAGCAGAGCTATTGTGGAAGGAATTGGATAGCCGTTCCAAACCCATCAACGAACCGCGCATTTCTCCTCATGCTTTTGAGGCATGAGGAGAAATGCGCGGTTCGTTGATATGGGGACCCCTTGTCGAAATTTAGCTGTCCTTTTCGGAAAGTGTAATCACAACTTTGCCGTGGACATGCCCCCCGCGCTGAAGCGTTACAGCCTCGCGGGTACGTTCTATTGGAAACGTTGCGGCGATTGGGACAACGAGTTTACCACTACTTATGGCATCGGTAATGCTATCGAGTGCACCAGGACTGGCTTGTGCTCCGCCTGTTGCATGTACCCCAGCTGGAGGATTCGGTCCTGCCGCGATCGTAGAAATGCGAGCCGGCGAAATACCCAGCGCAAGGGCTACATCTATGGTCTCTGTCCCCACGAGCACTGCGGCCGCGTCGACGCCATGTGGGGCAACCTGACGAACCCGCTCTGCCAATCCTGGTCCGTAGGTGACTGGAATAGCCCCTAGTTTACGTAGATAGTCGAATGAATCCTCTGATCCGGTACCGATAACGGTTGCACCAGCCAGCTTTGCGAGCTGTACGGCGAAGGTGCCGACGCCACCTGCGGCACCGCCTATGAGCACGGTCTCACCTGACTTTACACCGATAACGCTCAGTGCCGCGTCAGCGGTCAGTCCAGCAATCGGAAGAGCGCTTGCGATGGCGTCTGAAATGTCGCTGGGGGTATGGTGCAATGGTTCCATTGGTGATGAAGCATTCACGACAATATAGTCAGCGACGGCGCGACCAATCGCTCCGCTAAAGACACGATCTCCAATCTGAAAATCCTTGACATTGGAGCCAACCTCATCAATGGTGCCTGCGAAATCAGTACCGAAGCCTGATGGCAGCGTAATGCCAAACCTTGCAGCCACCTCGGGGATGGAGGATAGCTTCCAATCCATCGGGTTCAAGCCCGTGGCGGCCACTCGTACCCGTACCTCATCTGGACCGGCATGTGGTTCCACGATATCTTGCAGTTCTAAAACCTCGGGGCCGCCAAATGACGTATATATAATCGCTCGACTCATATCACATACTCCTTATGTCTCTTCTTACTCCAGTACATAGAGCATTTTGTTTCCTTGTTGTAAGGTAGGTCATGCACTCAATATTTTTTTCTGTTCCGCTCCACTACAGGTCCCTCCAGGCAAAACGAAACATGATGTCAGTTGCTGACATCACTATACTACAGTATAATTGAAGTGATGTCAATGACTGTCATGAAGGAGATGCTAAACGTATGAGCCGATGGGAACCGGACGCCAGGGGCCGACTGGCGCAGGCCGCTCT
This sequence comes from Dictyobacter halimunensis, assembly GCF_036245075.1. NCBI lineage: Bacteria > Bacillati > Chloroflexota > Ktedonobacteria > Ktedonobacterales > Dictyobacteraceae > Dictyobacter > Dictyobacter halimunensis. The sequence goes on along the minus strand of NZ_BSRI01000002.1, from coordinate 5,645,346 downwards.
GGACCTGTACCAGGAACGGGGATTTGAGCAGACAACGGTCGCGGAGATAGCTGAACGGGCTGGCCTCACCGAGCGGACATTCTTTCGCTACTTCGCCGATAAGCGCGAGGTGATTTTCGGGGGTCAGGCAAGGCTAGAGGAGATCTACACGAATGCTATCGCCAGCGCACCCGCCTCCGCCACGCCGCTCGACGCAGTCATGGTAGCCCTTGAAGCCACCATTCCCGTATTCCAGGGACGTCATAAAATCGTCCGTCAGCGTCAGGCGGTGATCGCCGCCAACCCGGGACTGCAGGAACGCGAACTGCTCAAGGGCACATTACTCACCTCCACCATAGCCGACGCGCTGCGCAGCCGTGGCGTGCCCGACCTTGCAGCGAATATCGCCGCCGAAGTCGGAGCCATCGCTTTCAAAATATCGTTTGACCGCTGGGTCAGCGAACCTGATGAGCAAGATCTGTCGCGCCTTTTCCGCGCGTCCCTTGACCAGCTCAAAGGCATCGTCGCCGGTACATAACCGCCCCAGTGTCAATCCCAGGATTCTACAGCGTTGTTTTCTATTCCGTTGTTCCTGAGAGGTCATTCACCACCTATCCGTGTACTGGAACAGGTCAAAATGAACCTCTCTAACAAAAATGTCAATTTCCTCTTTCGATGACTTCATGTGGAATATGAATGTACATCACGAACGGGAGGAAAGACATGGCACACCCCTACTACCATGCTGTCAGTTCGGCCCGCCGCTTCGGTGGTCGGCCCGATGACTACCTGCAAGTCCACGAGTTTATGGACCATACCAAGTCGCACCTGGCCGATAGCCGCCATCGCCTCTTTCTGCACAATACCTGGGGTATCTTCTTCGCAGAGAAGATTCTCGGCGCCACTATCACACGCGCATCCGATGACAAGATCATGCCGCTGCGTCCCCTTTTGGAGCAGCATGTGACCGAAGATTTCAGCTTCATCCCCACTCTGCACCACTGCTTCGAGGACCTGCCCGCGCGCCCCTTTGCCCACGATACCGATGATAGCATCGCCCACTGCCAGCAATCTCAAGCCGAACTCGGCGGGGCGTGGCGGGATTATCTCCCCATTCATCAGGCCTTCAACTCCACGCGCGACGTACTGGCCGATCAGCGTGCGCAGATCATTCTGCACAACACCTGGGGCATCACCATCCTGCTGCGCCTGCTGGGCGACACGCTCGTACGCCCTTCCGACCAACGGGAGATCTCCATTCGTCCCATTCTGGAAACGCACATCCGCCGCGACCTGGGAACCATCCCGACGCTGAAAGAGTGCGTCAAAGACATCCCCATCCAACCCTGGATGTATCGTTCCGCGCAACCCCTATCGAGAAGCATGGCTCAATAAATATTTCATGAAGGATGCTCTTTTTATGGAAAGACTACTCACCAGTGATGAGATTTACACCCTAGCCCGCGAACACAAAATATTGGACCAATGGAAAAAGGTACACCAGCTCGCCACTACCATCTGCGGCGACCGCGCGCATAAAGTTGTTGCCCAAATAATAGTTCGCAACGCTACCAAAACATTTCCTGGTACCCATTATGTGGCGATCTATGACAAAGAAGATCAACTTATCTGGGGCGACGGTGTCTTTCCCCTTGCCATCTCAACCCAGAAAATTTTGCAAAACCCGGATTACCTGGATGCCAGGTATAGAGGAAACCATAATTTTGCCAGGGACAAAGACGCGTTATTTGCCCGATTTCCGCCCTTCGACGTTCTCTATCAAAAGCAATCCCCCCTCACCTCCTTCTCCGCCGCAGATCTCGCTGAATATGGCACCTATCATGTTGAATGGCTTGACCAACCACCACCTCTCTCTTTTCCCAACGCATACATCAAAGAAGGTGACAGCCATCGACATACACTCAAGCCAGCAGAGGTGATGAAACTAGCAGAAATGCATCGGGATTATCTTAATTGGGGCAAAATTCGCAAAATTGTGCATGCTGCTTATGGGCCTCAAGCCTCTATCGCTACTGTCCAGTCTTACCCAATGTATGATGACGATAGCGGCTACTATTCATTAGCACAATTAAAAGAGGTCCTGGATAGAAGTGGAAACATATTACAGCCAGATCCGACATTACCCGCCTGGCAAAACGGCGATATCTTTAAATCTTCATTTCCATATGAGCCAGGTGAAATCCAGCCACAGACTTTTTATAGCTCTTCATACGATCGGCCAGACATTGACTATCCATCATTTGTTGGTGGCCTGTCGACATCAGATTTACGCTACCACATTAATAATTTTTTTGATTATGCGGGGATATTCACCTCCCACACCTGCAACCTTGATCAGCCGCCTGTAGTTCCACCTGCTGTCTATGCCCATATAGAAGATTAAAACAACCTTGAGGAGGTTTACTTATGGAAAGACTACTCACAACTGAAGAGATCTTCACCCTGGCTCGCGAACATAAAGTTTTGGCACGCTGGAAAAAGATTCAGCGCCTGGCCACAGACATCTGTGGTGATCGCGCCCACAAAGTGATTATCTCCATTGAGATCCGCAATGCTACTGATACCTTCCCTGGGACCCACTTTGTAGCAATCTACGACAAAAAAGACCAGTTCGTCTGGGGCGATGGCGTCTTCCCGAACGCAAACAACGCGAAGGAAATATTTCACCATAGAAATTTCAACATAATACCGTACGATGAAAAGTACGATTTTGCCAGGGACAAAGACGCGTTATTTGCTCAATTTCCGCCTTTCGATGAAATGTACCAAAAGCAATCCCCCCTCACCTCCTTTTGTGCCACAGACCTCGCCGAATATGGCACGGATAGCGTCGATAAACTTGATCAAGCTCCATCTCTCTCCTTCCCAGACGCATACATAAAAGAAGGTGACAGCTATCAACATATATTAAAGCCAGCAGAAGTAATGCATCTGGCGGAAATGCACCATGAGTATCACAATTGGGATAAGGTCCGCAAGATAGTGCGGGATGCCTATGGACCACAGGCATCCCTTGCCATTGTGCAATCCTATCCCATGTACAATGACGATGGCGGCTATTACTCATTACCAGAGTTTCGAGAAATTCAAGATAAACATGGAAACACATTGCAGCCCAATCCTACGTTACCAGCATGGCAAAATGGCGATATTTTAAAGGCGGCGTTCCCATATGATCCAGATGAGTTTATGCTATACACGATAAAGGGGGAGGAGTATAACTGGAATAATGTCGACTTCCCCACATTTGTTGGGAACCTGTCTGAGTGGGAATTGCGTAGCAATGTTGATACCTTGCTTGAACACGCAGGTATATTTACCTCTCATACCTACAATCTCGATCTGCCACCAGCAGTGCCACCCGAGGTCTATATCAGCTCTCATTAACACGCAAAGAAAGGGCGCGGCTCGGCTTTTCCAGAAAAGCCGAGCCGCGCCCTTTCTTTGCGTCTATAACTGGCCGATCAGGCGGGCCAGTTGAGCACGCTCACTGCTTACATCTTGAACGGGGACCTGCAGGACCAGGAGCTCGTCGAGGCCGCTGGAGAGCAGTTCGTTGAAGCGGGCGGCGATGGCCTTGTCCGTACCGGAGATGACCAGGCTGTCAACCAGTTCATCCGACATGCGCCCTTCGGGTCCGACGGGGAAGCCCGCGTCGGCGAACATGTTGGCGTAGAACGGCAACTTGCCGTAGCGCTCGATCTGCTTGCGCGTGGCGGCCAGCACCGCCTGGCGATCATCGCTGGTGGCGACCAGGACGTGGGCCACGACCGGCGGGACGCTGCGTCCATGTTTGGCCGCCGACCGTCGCAGCGCCGGCACGGCCGTCTTGAGCAGATAGGGGATCGGGCAGAGCCAGGGGAGGGCGCCATCGGCGATCTCGCCAGCCAGCTGGAAGGCACCCACGCGTAGGGTTGAGATCAGAATGGGAATCTCGGCCGTGCGTGGCAACGTCGCGTTGACGTGGAAGAAGTTGCCCTGGTGCTCGATCTTGCCGCGCCACAAGCCGGCGCGCACGATCTCGACGTACTCGCGCAGGTGCTCCAGCGGCTTCTCCACAGGGATGCCATACATGCCCTCGATGGTCGGCCGGTGGCTGGGACCAATCCCCAGGCGCAGCCGTCCGGGCGCCAGGTCGTTGATGGCCAGAGCCTGCAGCGCCATCGTCAATGGATGCCGTGGGTAGGTCGGGATAATCGCGGTTCCAAGTCTGATGCTGGTGGTCGGGATGGCCGCGGCGGCCAGCGTCGACAGAGTATCGGGATTCATGGGACTCTGCGTCATCCAGATCTGCCGCACGCCGGCCTTCTCATGATCCACGATCATCTGCACCGCCTGCGCCGCGTTCGCGCCATCAACCACCAATCCAACCCGCTCGCGCGCTGGCTGCACGGCAAAGCGTGATTCTGATGACTGTACTCCACCGTCATTCTGCATAGACATGCTTCATCTCATTTCTATACGTAGAGACGTATCATGGCAATACGCCTCCACGCCACTATGTTGACAAACTATGAGCCATACATCTATCTATCCCCCTATAACACCTCATCCCACCCACTAGCTTCCCAGCCACCATGACCGTGCTCAATATTGGGCGGCAGGCAGACCACGTGCCTTGCGGAACAGCTTGAAGTATTGATCTCCCCGCACGACCACATAGTTGGGACCCAGGTGGTCGGCCACATATTTAATGTCGGTCGGGCTGAGGCTCCAGGAGATGGCCAGGGCCGACAGGAACAGCGGCGAGCGTCTATTCCAGCGACTGGCGCTCAGGCGAATCGCGTTGAGCATCTCCTGCCGACTGGTAGCGGTAACCTGCGTGGAGACGGGCATGTTTCCCGTCGAGATCGTGGTGTAGCTGATGGGATTCCACCAGTTGTAGAGAATGCCGCTGGTGTGGGCATATTGGCTATAGGCTTTGGAGACGTAGGCGGGGATGGCAAGCCGATCGTCGAGGATGAATATGACGTGCAGCCCGGTCTTGCGCATGTAGGTGCTGGACTGGCGCATGAAGCTGTTGAGGTTGCTGAACAGCCAGTTCGAGGGATAGGCGTATCCACCACCGGAGGGGCCTGCGACCAGGTAGTCATTGGCGGAGGCGGTGAGCTGGTAATGATTGAGGATGGTGGGCGCGGCATCATACAACAGCGGATTGATCGACCAGTTCAGGGGTACCTGCCCGCGCTCGGGATCATCCCACAGACGGCGCATGGCGTGCTGAACGTACTGAAAATTATCGCCCTCGCTCATGGTGAAGGTAACGTAGATCTTGTTGCGCAGCGGCGTCGTCGGGGCGATCCTCTGGATCAACGAGGGCGCGCGCACTCCCGAAAAAACAGTCAGGTTGGAGAAGTAGTCGGCGGCGATGGTGTAGACGCCATAGCTAGAGGTCAGGCGCACGCCACGGAACTCTTTGTCATACCAGCCCAGGTAGGGCGTGCCCGGCTTCACATCCGCGAGCACCTGCCGAAACAGACCGACCTGGGTCGGGCTCTGCAGCGAGAACCAGAAGACCATGGCACGATTGGCGACGGCGTAGTCGCGCAGATAGCCATAAGTGGTAACGTGCCCAAGCAGGCGGCTGGGCGTGGTGGGCAGCAGCCCGATTAGCAAACGATGCGAGGCAAGCGGCCAGAGGTTCTTTACCTGCCAGATGTCGGCCTGCAGGTTGCTACTGAACTTGCCGCGCAGATCCGCCAGAATAGGCATGTTATAGGTGGTGCCCGTCAGCCGCTTCAACAACTGGGGACTGACCACGACGCCATCATACAGTCCGGCCATGGTGGTGGCGACGTTGACGGTATCGATGATTTTGGGATCGTAGACGATGACGCCGCGCGCCGTGGCGATGTATTTATAGATCACCTCCCAGGGATCGTCATGCACGATATAAGGAACGCCAAGGCTTTGCAGCCAGGTATCAACGCCTTCGGCCGGCTGGCCCTCCTCAAGATAGATCTGAGGCCGGTTGCGATTGACCAGTCCCTGCAGCGTCGCCAGCAGCAGACACAGATCGCCCGGCTGATCGGTGACGCGCGCCACGTCCAGTTCCTCTGGAGCGGCGAACCGGGGCAGCGCCTGGCCCTGCGGCCAGGAGATCCCATATGTATCGTGGGTCCCGTGGACGGCGCGTGTATGCGCGGAGGCGGCGCGCACCGGAAGATGGAATACAGCGTGATTGACAACGGGGACATGAACTCCAAACAGTTCAACGACGATAATGGCAGAACACAGCAAGAAGCGTGCCAGGTGTTGTATGGGTGTGGTATGTGCTCTTGACATTAAATGCTCTCCTCGTGGCAGCGAACAAACCCTACAACCTTACATCCATCCAACCGGTGTTCCGTCTATGCATGATACGAGTTCCGCCTGCTGCAAAAAATGGAAATAAGCATACGAAAGAGATATCCATGCCGAACATCGTCATACTTCGTAATCTAGCACGACCATCGCGAGCCAGCAGCGGAGAAGCCCCCTAACACCTTTACCCCATCCCCATACTATGTAGATTTCATGACAGTTAAACCGGTATAGCTAGAGTATATATTATTTTAAGCCCGTCAATATATTTTTTAGCCTCACCCACAGCCATAAAACACGACCATATCCATTCTTTGCCTGTGCCCAAAAACTCATAGAAAAATGCACATGCAGCCATCAAAGAGATCATCCCCTCTATGCAACGCTCCACACACCCGAATCGGTTCCCATCCATATCCGCCCGCACCATAGGTGCCGGGCTCACCCCGGCTTACCCCCTCCCCGGGTGCTCACGTCCCCCAAACACATACCCATTGGGGGAAAGAAAACACCTTCGGTGAAACATAAGAGATCGGGCAAGCATGTCGGGACATAATCAACCGGGTCGCCTGACTACAAAGTACATTGCTCAAAGAACAGATCGCGTTTCATCGTGGTAGGCGGCGTCGATAAGATCATGAACTTCGGCCAGCATGTGGCGCAGGTCGGTGAGGATGGCGCCGCGCATGACCAGCATGGAGCCAGTGCTGAGGCGCTGCCCCTCGGCTGGTACTTCACCAGATTGGGCGTCACGCTCAAGCTGTGCTTGCCAGTTCTGCAACCGCCACTGTGCGTCTTCGAGGCGCGCTCTGAGATCATCGAGCTTGAGGGATTCGTCGTTGGACGAGGAGAGGTCTGTAGACAGGTCGGTGAGCAGCACGCCAATATCTCTGAGCAGCGAGGCGTAGTCGAAGGCCCAGGACTGTTGTGGGGCCAGCTCGGACCAGGCGGGCTCGGACGTGGCGAGAATATAGCCGATGCGCCGCATCTGGCGCGTCATGCGGTCGAGGGCCAGCAGCATATCGGGATAGTCTACGAGCAGGCCACGCGCGCGATGGGCCCAGGGATTGAGGCGTGTGCTATCCACGCCCAGGGTGTACGCCTGTTCGGCGGCGCGCACCCATTGCTCTCCTTTGCGCATCGAGGGATAGATATCACGGATCTCGTCAGCGCTCAGACGACCGGCCAGCGCGTCGGCCAGGGTGGGTAGAGCCCCCGCCAGCCGGGCCAGCAGCTCTTCCAGCGCGTCCTGCGTCCTGGATACATAGACCGGTGGCGAGAGCAGCAGGCTCACGATAGTCCCCACCAGTCCACCAACGACAGCCCCCAGCAGACGCAAGAGAGGATAGTTATTCGCGGTCGCGCCCAGGGCCAGCACCAGCGCGGCACTGATGGGAATCTGGGTAGCGAGATATTGTCCACGTTTCTGCAGCAACAGGCCGACAATCTGCGCCAGGAAGATGATCAGGGTAATGGTCCAGAAGGTGAGGCCGAAAAAGTGAGCGACCCCAACCGCCAGGAAGATGCCAAAGAGGACACCAAGGATGCGCTCAATACTCTTGCGCACCGTCTGCCAGCTGGTAACCTGAACCACAATCACAGATGAAACAACCGCCAGCGCGGCCGCCTCTACACCCAGCAGCGCAAAGGCAATCGCCCACGAACCACCAGCCGCCAGCGCGCTCTTGGCCGCGAACAGCAGAAACGGTCCCCGCTCCTGCCACAAACCGCGTACCCTCCCCAAAAAGTCTGCATCAAACCCTGCCCTCCTCTGCTCATCTTGACATGCCACCTCGCCAAAAAGTATAGCATACCCCAAAATCACACCCCTCTCGTAGTTGCTGGGGTGGCCGTCAATTTTTTGCCAAGAGAACAGCACCAGAAAAACGAACCTACTGGGCATTCGGGATTTCTTGTTGCCTTATCTCCTTGCAAAAAATGACGAGCACTCTAGCAGCGCAACGTCGTGCTGGCCGAGGTCTGCATTACGCTGCTTGTGCTGGCCCTGATCTACACCATCCCGGATTTCCTGGGCCTGGTCAAATCCGGCATCATCCTGATCGTCATCGCCGTCTATATATGGCGCTACGACCGGACATTGAATAGGCTAGCATTCTGATTTCTAGCGCACCATAGAAATCCTTTACCATCGCATAGGCAAATGGGCATAGAGAGAGGCGCTATCGCTAGCGTGAGGGGTAATCGACGTGCTATAACATAGCTCATAGGTTACATACATTTGGATACATTTCGCTAGATACCCGAGGACCCCACCATATGATGGTTCATAACTATCTGCGCACCACCGACCTGGCGCAGGCGGGCCAGATCAGCGTCCAGCAGGTGCGCAACTATGAAGCCAGCGGCTTTATCCCGCCCGTCGAGCGCAGCCCGAGCGGCTACCGCCTCTACACAAAAAAACATCTGGTCGCGCTGCAGACGGCGCGTGGCATGGTCAGCGGCTACACCTGGCAGCAGGCGCGGGCGATCATGCAGGCGGTCCACCAGGATAAACTGACGCTGGCGCTGGCCCTGGTCGACGAGTACCATGCGGACCTGGCTTACAAGCGGCTCCAGCTCGATCAGACGCTGGCGGCACTGGGCACGCTGGCCGCGCAATCTCCTTCCCTGGCCAGTATGCGCCATCCACAGCAGTTGCGCGTGGGAGAGGCGGCAAAACAGGTAGGGGTGCGCGTCTCGGCGCTCCACTTCTGGGAGCAGCAGGGGCTGCTGCATCCTATCCGCGATAAGAGCAGCAAGTATCGCCTCTACGATGAGCAGCAGATGCGCCGCCTGCGCGTGGTGGTCCTGCTCAGGGACGCCGGCTACGATTTCACCGCCATCCACACAGCCCTGAACGAGCTGACGGCCGGCCGCACCGAGCGGGCCATCGCGGCCGTGGAAAAGAGGCGCGCCGAGCTGGCAAAGATCAGCTGGGCCCGGCTCGGCGCGATCTCCGCCTTCCACAACTATATCAGTGAGTTCTACGCGGAACAAATACCCCGGTCAACTCCGTAGCCAGGCGGGGTGCGAGAAATGCCACAGGGAGTCTTCAATATCATGACTCCCTCCCTGAAGGCTGCAACAAAAGCCCGATCAAAAGCGTCATCTAAGATGAAAATCTTTTTCCAGCTTACCATCTTAAGGGAGATGTCATGATGAAGGCACGCTGGCCCCTTTTGTCGCTCTCGCTGATCGCGCTCATCTGTACGTTGCTCGCCACAGCCTGCGGCCAATCCCAGGCTCAGCAACCACCCCTACCGCTCGCGCCCCTGCGCAACAGCGCCGATCTGACTAAACTTCAGATCAAGATGCTTGCACCCGGCAATGCAGTCCCAGAAATGCAGTATGTCAGTGACCAGAAGAGGGCACAGCAGATATATAAGGCCGCGCTGGCCTCGCCTCAACCCGTGCCAGATAATCCCTGTCCAGCCATCGCAGGTCCCAGGTATCAGCTGGTATTTTGGGCGGGTACGCGAGCCGCCGAGATCATTACCGCCGACCAGGGAGGGTGTGGAGACATCTTCTTGCGGGGAGGAGATCTGCGCCAGGCCAGCCAGAATTTCTGGTCGTTCCTCGATCAGGCCATCGCTGGCGCGCCTCTCGTCAGGCAGCCCGATCACGTAGAAATCGTACGCTATCAGGGAGATGCGCGGATGCCACTCTACGCGAAGATCACCTCAAAGGCTCAGGCTCAGGCGCTCTTCACAACTATCTCCACCTTCCTCGCCTCCTCACAATCCACAACCGGGCTCTGTGATGATCAGGCAGCCAGCTACGATGACCTTTTCTTCTACGAGGGCGAGGCCCTCTACCACGTCCAGGTTTTTAGCGGTGCCTGCTCACAGGTGCGCATGTTCGGAAGGCCACCCTCTCCATTCCTACGTCCAACCGCGCAATTCGTGCAACAACTAAATCAAGGGCTCACAAGCGTGAAGTTCGCACCCGCCAATCCCGATAAACTGGAGATCGAGCATGCCCCCACCGCCATACGATCGGGTTCAGGGCCAGCTTTCACGACTACCAGAGATCAGGGCGTGATCCAGAAACTCTATCATAATGCAGCTAACCTGCCTCCCTGGCCTGCTAACAAAGATGCCAGTTGCAATACACAAGGGACGGCGAACAGCTACGATATAGTAACATTCTCCCAGGGGGGTGCCTGGCTGACGTCCGCCACCGCATTCTCAGGCTGTGCCACCGTCTCATTCGGCCGCGCTGGCATCGGCGGCGGATATATGCGCCAGGTTACGCAGGAGTTCTGGGACCTGGTTCACAGCACCCGAAGCAGTTGACTATGACATCTCGGAATCATTCATTCTCGATGGGTGGGACGGACAGTTCCTCGCGCTGGTTTACAAAGTGGCCAGACGATGACTGACTCGTTCGCGATTGGAACCATCGATCGAGATATGCCCTGAAGCCATCCAGATCCTGCGCCCGGCCGCGATAGGCGATATGCCCATCCGGCCGGACCAGGACCAGCATGGACTCATTCACTCCATACAGCTGATGCAGGCTGCGGTTGGCGGCCGATACGCAATGCAGATGGATCGGCATCTCGTACGCGGCCAGCAGGTTCTCTAACCGCTCCCCCATCTCACCTGGGACATCCACTGACTTGCTGCCGGCAAAGAGGAAGAGATGATGATCCATGTTTTTGAACAGGTCAAAGATGCTCCTGCCGGCCTCGGACCCATCCTCGAAGAAACCATAGGGCGCGCGATCACCGGCCTTCGGCCCGTGCTTGCTTGACGACGACTGCGCGACCGCCGGGCTATCCTGATAGCTGGTCCACAACTGCGAGATAAGCCAGAAGACGCGCCGCTTGAACAGCGGCGTCCATGAAACAGAGCGGAAGACGGGCGGCAGCACGTGCAGCTTGATCGTCCGCAAGATCGGGTTGGTCGAGGTCATCAGCTGAAAAGCCCAGTCGGAGCCGCGCAGGATGGCGCGGGCGAAGGGGATGCGCTCGGCATCGTAGGAGTCGAGCAGCTCTTCATGGGCCTGTCCCTTGACGACGAGGGCCAGCTTCCAGGCCAGGTTATAGGCGTCGCCGATCCCGGTGTTCATCCCCTGGCCGCCGGCGGGGCTGTGGATGTGGGCGGCATCGCCAACCAGGAAGACGCGCCCGACGCGGAAGTGCTCGGTCATGCGCTGGTGCGTACGATAGACCGAGATCCAGTTGGCCTTCAGGATGTTGACATGCAAGTGGGTTCGGGTATCCAGCACGCGCCGCACATCATCAACGGTCAGGCTCTCGCGATCGGCCAGGTCCGGTGGCAGGGTACCGAACAGACGGAAGCGACCCGTGCCGTGCATCGGCACGAAGAAAAAGAAGCCGCTGTGCTCCAGATCCATCCCACCCTGGTGTGGCCCCGGATCCCATTCCATCTCCAGATCCGCTATAAACAGGGTCATCACATACGTCCGACCCGCGAAGCCCAATGACAGAGCATGCCTGACGGGGCTATGCGCGCCGTCAGCGCCAATGATCCAGCGCGCCTCAATGGTCTCCTCGTTGCCGTCACCCGCGCGCACGCGTGCACGCGCACCATCCGAGGACTGCTCCAGACCCAGCAGCTCCGTATTCCACTCGACGCACCCACCAACCTCGGCCAGACTCTGGATCAGCAGATGCTCCATCTGGTCCTGCCCATAGATCAGGCCGAAGGGATAGGGAGTGCTCCTCACACCTTCATCGCTGACAAACGACAGCCTGCCGAAACGCTTGCCCTGGCTAAGGGCGTAAGCATTCGTCAGCGGCGCACCAGCCGCCACAGCATGCTCGGCCAGGTCCAACCGGTCCAGCAGTTCCAGCGTCCGCGCGTGTACCACCACCGCGCGCGTCTCCCTGGTAGGACCATCCTTCTTATCCACGATCCTGACCCGCACGCCGCCACGCTGCAACAGGTTGGCCATCGTCAACCCCGTGGGTCCCGCGCCCACCACGAGTACATCAGTCGTCGTCTCCGCCATGGTTCGTTCCTTTCAGGCTCAGCCTCTTTGTTCATGCTCCATAATCGCTCGCATAAATAGGTTCATGATCTCCTCAAGCGTCTCCGTAGAAGGAAGCTGCGGCTGACTGGCTGGACGCAGCAGGCCATCAAACAGGGCGTAGCTGAGCAGCGAACCCATGAACAGCCGCGTCATGATCGCCGTATCGCCCTGCCGGATCGCCACCCCATTGGCACGCGCCCGCTCCAGCATGCGGGCAACCTCCACCGCGGCCCGCTCGGGCACGGTCATGCGCAGGGTCTCGGTCAGCTGGGGAAAGCGATGGGAATCGGCGATAATCGCGCGCATCAGCGCCTGGTCCTCGGGCCGCATCAGTGTCCCCAGTACCTTCTGCGCCAGCGCCAGCAGCGCCTCGCGCAGCTCCTCCGAGCTGCGCGGCTGCAGACCCCGCATAAAGTCCAGCACCCGCGTCTGCGGATTCTCGATCGTCAGCCTACGCACCACGTCCACAAACAGTTCCTCCTTCCCCGGATAGTAGGCGTACAGCGTACGCTTGGAGACGCCCGCCTCCTTCGCCAGCGCATCCGTGCTCGCCGCCGCGAATCCCTCGCGCAGAAAGACACGCCGCGCCCCCTCCAGAATCTGCTCCCGCTTGGCCCGCGCCCGCTCACCCTCCTCCACCATCATATCCATATTCCATCTCCAAGAAGTAAACTAAACCGTACCGTTTCTATATCAGAATATACCATCACCCAACCCATCCCGTCAAGAGATTTTTCTATGCGAATGCCATCTATCCTGTTGCAAAAACGAAGAAAGATCGTGCAAAACGAGAAAAGACCACAGTACGTGCGGGGCTTGCCCCCGCTTGCCGCGCAACGGCCCGTGCCCGAGCGCCCATGCTCCATCCCAGCAAATATATCCAAAAAACGTGCGCCCATGCATGGCATAGCATGCATGGGCGCACGTTTTTTGGATATATTCCTACCAGGAATCAACACCCAACAGCTTACGGCCCAGCGGGGTCATTGCGCGCAGTTGCGCTTGATTATATTGATCAGGCGCGGCCGGTTTGGCCGGATAATGCGGATGATCCTCGCGGATGAAGCGGGTAAATTGCGCGATGCGCGGCTGGGGCCGGCGGTTGTGCGATGCCGCGTGTGGCATCAGATGATGGAGCAGGGCGAAATCGCCCGCCTCTCCGGTCACTTCGACCGTTTCCGGAAAATCGGTAATATTTTTCCAGTTCTCATACAGTTGACGCCCTCCTGCCTGTCCCCGCGCTTTCTCCTCAACGAGTCGATGCCCACGTGGAACAACATGGATGCCACCGCCCTGCGGCTCAACATCATTAAAATAGTAGCATCCCCCAATTTGCAGCTCCTGCTGTGTAAACAGGAAGTTGTCCACAGTATTGGGTACCGAAGCATCGAGATGAATGCGCTGGCTCAGGATATTCTTTTCACCCGCATTACGCAACGTAATGCCGATCGACCCATCCATCGAGCGCAGGCGCGTCGAGCCCAGCAATTGAACCACCACCCGATACAGTTTCTCATTGATCATCAGCGGCAACAGTTCCGGCGTATCAATGGTCTGGCTGCCATCTTCATTCATCGGCTTGAGCCTGCCATTGTGGGTGCCCCAATGAGCCGGGAGCGTCAGATCACGTGGGACCAGATTTAAAATCTGGCCGTGATAATACGCGGCCTCATCCCGTGAAAGCACACCTTTCACGAGAACATAGCCAAGCTCATGAAATTGAGCCACCTCATCATTGCTCAGGATCGGTTCAACGCTGCTTACTGTGGTCATAGCCAAAGTATCCTTTCCTTTGCTGTGTCACACGCAAAAAACATAGCTACGGATGAATAATACGCTCTAGCATCTAGCTCATCCTTGAGAATAGTTAGCCTCTTGCAAACCAAAAACTCCTACTAATCACTTTACATCTTTTTATTATAGCATTACTATTTTCTTGTCTAATGAGAAAAGCATCAATGCTATTTAAAATCCACCGATGCGAACACCCCATTATTCAGGAGGTAGCGCGACAGCAGGGATGGGGGCATTTGCCCCCATCCCTGCTGTCGCGCTACCTCCTGAATAATAACCAATTGAGCGCCGAAGGCGCGTAGTGTGTGGTGAGATAAGTATGACACATGGAAAGTGGAGCGCTGCTTAGCTTCCCCACGTATTCACTTTGACGGGATGCAGCAGCACGACAACGCGCGTCTCACCCGGACGATCATTGGTGCTGAGATCGGCACCGCCATATTTGGCACCAAGCTTCTTTGCAAACGCATAATCCGTGTCCGGCTGAATCTCTGCGCGCGCCCGCACCTCCAGCGTCCGATACGGATTTTTCGTATCAAGCATGAACAGCGTACACTCTGGATGCTCCTGCAGATTCTTCACCTTCTGGCGCGAGGTATTGAGAGACAGCTTGAGCATGCCATCCTGCTCATCGAATAAAAACCAGATCGCCGTCACCTGCGGATAGCCATCGCGCCCATTTGTAGCCAGCATAGCCACATCCGCCTTCAGCAGATCCTCATGCGACTCAGGAAATTTCGTCATCGTATATACTCCTGCTTACTTATAAACTATAAGCAACTTACAAACCACAAGAAACGCCACCTTCAATATAATACGCAAACCCACCCCTTGTCCAATAAACCGGAAAATACTGCGCCGAATTCATGCCCCTCTCCTAAACACGAAAACCAACCAAAAATACGAAACGCCTCCGACGTTCTCACCTGCGGAGGCACGTTGCCCCTTCTTCTTGCGTCCCCTTTTTGTGAAATTTTGAATGATATCCTGGTCAGGACAAAAGATTGCTTCATGGCTGAAAATCAGGTAAACTCCCATCAATACCCTATCTGCTCAAAGGGGTTTCTCATGCCAAATCGCGGCGGAAGGATTCTTCCACATCTAAAAACAAGGCAATACAAAATTACTATATATGCATTTAATGGATAAATTGAGGTTCACCAGATGCGCCTGATACATCCATGGGCAATAGTGGGTGAAGCAAATTTGCCAGCCATTTCTAAAGACGATGAAGATCTCTTCGTAGCTTCTTTTACTCAAGTTGTGGATAGAAAACATCTACAATACCTGATGGAAAAGATCGTAAGGCGACAACCTAAACGGTTCTTTACAATCGCCTGTACACTGTTCACAGATTTTGATCGGCTCATGGATATTATTGTCGAGATCATCAACGACCGGGGCTACCTGCTGGATATCAGATTTGCCTCGGGACCCGATGCACCCTTCATCTCTATTCTGCCTCGAGAAAATACAGAGGCGACAAGAGAGAAACCTGCGAATCAAATATGCATAGGTGAAGTCAAAGCGTTTGTGGGAATAGGCATGGGAGGAATGGCTCCAACCATTGTAATAGTTCGACTACAAAAGCAGATTAAAGATCAAACGTCTATCACTATCACAGGAATCTCTGGAAGCACTCCCTTCAAACAATTTTTCAAAGGAAGACAGGTTGCATACCTGGTCGCGCAATGGATAGAGGAATACTTGCAACAAGATATCGCTGAAAACGCGTAAGGAGAATGTATATGTCCAGGCGAGGCACTAAGAAAACGCTGCGCCAGCGCAGAAAAAGCCAGCAGAGAAAGAAGCATCAACCAGCGCAACAGCATCCAACCTTGATCGCGCCCGATATCCCCGCCGAGCGGATCGGGGTGCCCGCCGGCGCTGCCTCATGGCTAGGGCAAAAGATTGCTTCATGGCTGAAAATCAGGTAAACTCCCATCAGCACCATATCTGCTCAAGAGGGAAAGTTTCATGGCCAATCACAGCTATAAAGAGACCTATATCATCAAGCTGGGCGGCTCGCTCATTGTTCCACCAACCGGGATCGCCACCTCGTACCTGCAACAGTTCCAGCAGTTCATTCGCCAGCAGGTCACCGAGCATCAGCGGCGCTTCTTCATCTTTATCGGCGGCGGACAGGTGGCGCGTCAATATCGCGATGCCGGCAAGGCCATCGTGGGTCATGAGCTCACCGACGATGACCTGGACTGGCTCGGCATCCACGCCACCCGGCTGAATGCCCACCTGATGCGCACCGTGTTCCGCGACCTGGCCCACCCGGTCATCATCAAAGACTACAGCATCATCCAGAAACCGGAGAAGCCCGTGGTGATCGCCGCCGGCTGGAAGCCCGGCTGGTCCACCGACTACCCGGCGGTCATCATGGCGCAAGACTACCATGTACAGTCCATCTTCAAGCTCAGCAACACCGACTACGTCTACGACAAAGATCCCCGCATCCACCAGGACGCCCAACCCTTCGAGCACCTCTCCTGGCACGAGTACCGCTCGATGATCGAAGAGACATGGAGCCCCGGCTCACACGCCCCCTTTGATCCCGTCGCAGCCAAACTGGCCTCCGACCTCAACCTCAAGGTCCACTACCTGAATGGAACGCACCTGGACACCCTCGCCAAAGCCCTCAACGGCGAACCCTTCGTCGGCACAACCATCTCTTGATGGTTTTTGTCCGCAGACAAATGCAAAAGGATATCTATTTATAAATATCTATGGATTCCAATGATATTGACTACCGCTTTGGACCCATCCCTGCCCAAAGCCATACCAGCGCAACGTTATCAGACCATCACAGGTTCGCATCTTTCCCTGCTCAAGAGCTCTGAAGTGAACAGGATAGGTGATGGTATCCGCCCTACGAGTGGGAGCACCGAGTTGATAGGACTGCACGCTGGTACCCAACAGCTGATGTGTATTGTACAGACCCTCGATGACCAGTGGGGGACGGCCATAATAGTAGAAAAAGCCGCAGCCTACCAGACAACAGGCCAGGATGACCACGAGGATAGCCGAGCGTAACCAATGCTGGGAAGCACGATACAGCTCACCAGGCAGAAACTTTTTGTCAACCACGAGTGTACGCGCCAGCATGTCCCCCGGACGCTGGTGCTTTTTTGTCTGCGCGATGCAGACGAGCGTGAGAAAGCCCACGCCAAGCGCATAGAAAAGCGAGAGCACCTCCAGGGGACGTAGAAGGTTGCGCAGCAGGGCCTGCCACGGCGTAATGCGCCAGATCCCTGTCCGTTCAGCCGCGTCCGGCACCACGTACAACCGCTGTGCCTTCCCGAGGGTAGTGCTGAACAACGCCTCCTGCACAAAAAAGTAGCCAAAGGCCATCAGGGCGAGCCACCACCAGTCCACCAGTGTCGCGGTGGAATACGAGGTCCAGCCGTTGTAGCCCGGCGGCGGCAGCGCGCCACCCACGACACGCGTCACGCCAAAGGTCGCGTTGACGATCCACCCCAGCACAGACAAACATAAAAAGTCCAGGAATGCCGCAGCAAGCCGCAATAACACCACCGATGAACGCGCCTCACCCCGCGCCCCATCCGTCACCTCTAAATCCGCACGCCGTGTCTGCAATGGAGGCTCCTTCCTCACCCATATCAGGCAAAACAATATATTCCGCAAAAACGCCCAAAAAAGTTATTTGCCTCAATATACTATCACCTATATAGATCACGTTACAAGTGGAGCAGCTTCCTTCATCTACACCGGCGGTCCATATTGGATCCGTTCCCTATATTCCTCCAGGGACCAGCCCAGACCCTCTTCGATCCACCAGGTGGCACCCGCCTCCCGAAAAGGCGTGACGATATCACTGCCCTGCCGACGATCACGAGGCGTCTCACCACTCATCACGATCTCAAACGGACCCGATTGCGTACGCTGGGAGCGCACATAAGCCACGCCGCTGCGGAACTCATCAAGAGAGAGCCAGCGCTGCTCCCTGGCGTTGATGGATTTAAAGCTAACACCATCCCAGCGGGCGGCACGCCGAAACGGGGCGCGGTACGGCCAGCCACCAGCAACCCACAGGGGAATGCGTGGCACCTGAACGGGCCGGGGTCGCAGGCTTACCTCCCGCAATTGATAGTGCTCACCACTATAAGAAAAGCGATCTTCAGTCCATAATCCATGCAGAATCGTCAGCCCTTCATCCAGTTGTCGGGCACGCACCGCCATATCACCCTCCTCACCAAAGGCCGCGAACGTCTCGCTGCCATCGCCCAGCCCCACGGTACAGATCACGCGACCACCGGAGAGCTGATCCAGATTGGCAAGCCGCTGGGCAACGAGATAGGGTCGATGACGAGCCAGCGGCGCCACCAGCAGACCAATCCGGATGCGCGAGGTCTGCAAAGCGATCGCGGTCAGCGCGATCCAGGGATCAATGACGGGCTGCCCTTCCGGCAACACATCCCACACAAAAAAGCCGTCCCAACCAGACTCCTCAGCCTCCCTCGCCAGCTGCGCCAGCACCCGCGCATCCCCATACTCACCCGTCGTCGGGACATCCAATCCAAACCTCATACCTTTCTCCCATGCATAAACATTTCAACGCAATCTACACGCAATCCCTTGCACTGTAACACCGCATCCATGACATCTCCTGTCATATTTGCCAGACCCAACCCCCTCAATACCATTCAAATGTTTGCAAAGAAGAAACACAACAAAAAAACACCCCCCGAACCCACAACACCTCCTCGACATGAAACACCCCCGAAACACGAACACGCCCCCAAAAAAGGAACGCCCCTCCAACGAGGAACGCCCCTGTAGGGTCGACCTTCAACGGTCGACCGGGCCGCCAGCGCCAGCGACGGCGGCCCCCGTCCCCCCACGATACCGCTTCCCCCGCCTTCCACGTCGGCAAACGTGGTACCCCACACGCCAACGTTCCGCACACGCCCCCAAAAGCACCGCGTCGGAGCTATCTCCACCTACGATCGCACAACAGCAACCGGGCGCCGCAAAAAAAGGTGAAGCAGCAGCAGATAGGCCACCGAGACCATGGTGAAGCCTACAAAGCCCACCAGGCCAATAAACAACGTCAACGCGTTCACATCCGGATAAATGATGCCGCTCAAAAGCAAGGCCAGGCACCACAGGCTGAGTGCATAAAAAGGGCTGCCGCTCAGGAAGATCATCAGTCTCCGCGTACGCCTTTCCAGGGGTTCCAGCACGCCACGTATATGGCGAGCATACAGACGCGTAAAGACCACACCCAGTATCACGTACACTATAAAGAGCGCCAGCCACGCCACGCCGATTAAGGAGAAATTTTTGTATTGGTCAAGAAAGAACAATACCTGCTGAAAAATCGCTAAAATGCCCGTACACACAACAATAAACACGGTCGCAGGCCACCAGAGACGAAACAACAGGCGCGCACCCGCCAGAATCTTTTCAGTATTCATATCCTCAGAGCAAAATCCTTCCTGCATGTTTTTTCTCTTTCCTTCCTGGAAAGAGTGGAAGAGTCGACCACCAGAACTGGAGGTCCGTTCGGAAGAACAATACCAGTATATCGGGCGCGCAACAAGGCCACGCGTGCTCTTAAGTGCGCACCCATGACCTCTGCCTTTGTACCCCGCTACTCGACGTAGCGCGCCAGCTTCTCCAGCGAGAGTTGCGTGCCCAGCTCATTGTCCTCGGGCCGAATGCCCGGCGGGATGTCTCTGAAAACAATAGTCACGCTGGTGCCACCATCCGCTGGCTCAAGCGTGACCTCCATAATCATCTCGCCCGCCAGGGCGGGATCGCTGGTGTCAAAGGTGATCGCCTCCGCGATCCTGCTCGGCGGCGTCAGTTCCACGAAGCGCGCCGTATAGCGATCTTCGCGCCCCGCCGTTTTGCCACGGGCGCTCTCTTCAGATTCCGGATAGTACAGCGACATCTGAAAGCCTCCACCGACCCGGCCATCGAAGCTGTGCACCTCGCCGGTCATATCTCCGGGTACCTGCCACGTCGTCAGAGCTGCGGGGTCGGTAAAGGCTCGATACAACACATCCTGCGAAGCCTTGATATATTTTGTGTTACGCGTGCTAGCGCGCTGTGGTTGCTGCGCATCTGTCATGGGCATATCCTTTCACAAAATTAATATCCTTCTCACTTTTAGAGAAGAGAATATATCCATCAGAGGTCTCTAATCGGCTATCTTATCGTATCATGCCCAGAAGAAAAAACTTCTCCCATCTTGCTCTATCTGACAGTAGATGCAGAGGGCGCATGCTTGCGCAGGAAGGCACGGGCGCACTCCTGGACGCGCGACGCATGCGGGCTGAGCCAGAAACCGAGGTGATCACCATCTTCTATCCAGTAGCGCTCGGCGCCAGGAATATGTTCGTAGGCGTACACCCCATCAGAGAATTTCACATCTGCATCATGGGTGCTATGGATAATCAGGCTCGGACACTGGACCGACTCCAGCGGCAGATGGGTGAGCTTCAAAAACTGCCGCATGTCGTTCTCATTTCCCTTTTTCCTCTCAGCATAAGGATTCATTGTGTCCAGCAATGCCTTCATAAAAGCAAGCGCCTCAGGCTCGTTCAGGACGTGGTCGATCTGTCTCTTCCTCTGCTCTTTGGTGAAGTAGCCAATACCTCGGAAGGTTTCCGCCAGCATGAGCCCGGGCTGTTTCTCCATGATCAACTTGACGAACTTCTGTCCGGGGGCGCTCATAAAAATGGCCTCGGCGAGCGGTCCGGCCGCTTCCGGAGGGTGATAAGTTCCACTGACACTGTCTATCGCCACCAGCGCCCAGACCCTATCCGGATGCCGTATCGCGAACTGATACGCAGGTGGTCCACCCGCTGAGAGGCAGACAACGGCGACCCTGTCTATTTGCAGATGATCCAACAAAGCAGCGAACAGATCAGCCTGTTGCTCAAATGTCTCTCCACTTTGCAGCGGGGTGCGCAGATAGCCTGGTCTCGATGGGCAGAGAATCCTGTCCATGTCGCTATCCAACCAGTTGGTCATCAAGCGGGCCTGGTCAACGCCTCCCAGGCCTCCATGAATGGACAGGATCACGGGCCCACGCGCCCCACTCAGGTCGAACTCGACCGGACCTTGCTCTGTCGAGACGACGCGGGGGTCTATGTACATACCAGGCAGAATTTCTTTTCTGATGCTCATGCTGTTCCTCACCCTCTTTGAATGTTCTTGCTCTTGCATAACCGTTTGAGCAGGATATAAATGTGCCGTGCCTTGTAGCTGGCCTGTCTTGTTTGCTACAATGAGTCTATAGATGAAGAGAAATGCATACAAGTACGCAATTTTATTTGACATATTTCGCAAGGGAGCAGATCCTATGTCTCGGCAGAAGAAGACCATCGTGTGTCCACTTGGCGGGGATGGGTTTGGAGGCAAATGGAAATTCTGGATATTGTATCATTTGCTCGACGGCACCAGGCGTTTCGGCGCCTTACAGCGGCTGCTGCCTGAGGTCAGTCGGCAGATGCTTACGATCCAGCTGCGTGAGTTAGAGCAGATCGGCCTCGTTCAACGCCAGGTCTATGACCAGACGCCCCCCCGAGTGGAGTATGCTCTCACGGAGTTGGGATGGAGCTTGAAGCCCCTGCTGTGCCAGATGGAGACGTGGGGGAAGTGGTACAGTGAGCAGATCGGCCCACAGTACGATTGGCTTGTGAGCCTGGGAGGCAGATGGAAGCTCTGGATCTGGTATCATCTGCTTAGCGGACCCAAACGCTTCAGTGAAGTGCAGCGGCTCCTTCCACAGGCGAGCCGACAGGTACTCGCGCTCCAATTGCGCGAGCTAGAGTATATGGGGGTGCTTCACCATCAGGCCGTGCCGGGCTCGCCCCGGAAAGTATATCAACTTTCGGAGCCGGGACGACGCTCAGAGCCGATGCTGCGCCAGATGTACGCATGGGGACGATGGTGCTGCGAGCAGATCGGCATTGAGTATGAGTGGCCGGTACACGATGAAGCAACAAACACTTGAACGGCAAAAAGAGTATTCCAGGTTTGGTGGCAGCAGAAATGGGATTCACTCTAACACTCATGCCTGGTTGACCGGCACCTACGATGTAAAATGATGCCACAGAACAGCGGGCAAAGAATTGTCAACAGCAACCAGATAATGTATTCTTTCCATAAAGATCCTTCCTTCTTGTATGCTCATAATCGATATCTGTCTGGGGTAGCAATATCAGCTGTAGCGCCTTCATCTTCATTGTGTACCCGCGCAAGTGGTCAGTGTGGGTGGGGAGATCATATCATTATGGAGCCAGTTCTTCATCTTCGATTGCTCGGCGACTTTAACCTGATCTACAACGATCAGCAGATAACCAGCCTCGCCACCTTGCGTCTGCAATCGTTGCTCGCCTACCTCGTGCTGCACCACGATATTCCCCAGCAGCGCCAGCACCTGTCCTTCCTCTTCTGGCCCGACGCCACCGAGTCCCAGGCGCGCAATAACCTGCGTCAGCTGCTGCACCAGTTACGCCAGGCATTTCCGCCGGTCGATCACTTCCTCTCCACCGATATGCATATGCTGCACTGGCATCCCGCGACGCCCTTCCATCTTGATGTGGCTGAGTTCGAACATGCTCTCATGCTGGCGGAGGCGGCCGCGCAGGGCGATGACCGGCAGGCCCTCCAGGCCACCCTTGAGCATGCGGATGCCCTGTATCGCGGTGAATTACTGCCCGGCTGCTACGATGAATGGATCGTGCCTGAGCGTGAACGGTTGCGCCAGCGCCATCAGTGGGTGCTCGAACAACTCCTTCAACTCGTTGAGGGGCAAGGCGACATTCGCGCCGCCATCCACTATGCTCAGCGCCTGCTCGCGCTCGATCCGCTCTCCGAAAGCCTCTATCGGCGCTTGATGCAGCTGTTCGCGCTCAATAACGATCGCGCCAGTGCGCTGCGCGTCTACCACACCTGCGTCACCACCTTACAGCAAGAGCTGGGGATCGATCCTGATCCGGCGACGCGCGCTGCCTACGAGCAGCTCCTGCGACAACAGACCCCAACGAGGAAGGTCAGCATTCAGCAAGCCTTGCCCACCGCTCCTCCGCTGCTGATTGGGCGCACGCGCGAGTGGCAGCAGCTACACGATGCCTGGCGGCGCGTCGACAGCGAGGGTCCCCACTTTGTGCTGGTGACCGGAGAGGCGGGTGTGGGCAAGTCGCGGCTGGCCGAGGAGTTCCTGCTGTGGGCGGGCCAGCAGGGCGCGGGCACCGCCAGGGCGCGCTCGTATGCCGCGGAGGGCCAGCTCTCGCTGGCGCCGGTGACGGAATGGCTCAGGAGCGAAGGACTTCGCGCGCCGCTCAGACAGCTCGATAGGGTCTGGCTGACCGAGCTAGTACGGCTCCTGCCCGAGCTGCTAGAGGAGCAGCCGGGATTGCCGCGCTACGAGCCGGTGACCGAGTATGGACAGCGCCTGCGCTTCTTCGAGGCCCTGGCTCGCGCCGTGCTCCGCGCGCCACAGCCAATCTTGCTGCTGCTCGATGACCTGCAGTGGTGCGATCAGGAGACGCTGGCATGGCTGCATTTTCTGCTGCGCTTCGAGCCCAGGGCGCGTCTGCTCGTCGTTGGCTGCGCCCGCGAGGACGAATTGCCGTCCGGCCATCCCTTGCAGACCTTCCTGCTGCATCTGCGCACGAGCATGCATGTGACAGAGATTCCACTTGAGCCGTTGGACGCGGCGGAGACGGCGAAGCTAGCCTCACAGGTAACGAGCCGTGAGTTGAACGTGGAGGAGGGGTTACGCTTATTCCATGAGACCGGGGGCTACCCGCTGTTCGTGGTCGAAACGGTGCGGGCCAATCAGGGGAACGCACCGGCTGATCCAGCAGAGGTCAACCACTCCCATATGCTGCCGCTGCTTGAGGGTACACGAACGCTTCCTCCTCGCGTGCACGCGGTGCTCATCGGACGCCTCTGGCAGCTCTCACCCGCGGCTCGACGACTGGTTGAACTGGCCGCGACGATTGGACGTGAATTTACGCTCGACCTCTTGCTAGCGGCTGGCAACACCGATAGCGAGGACACTGTGCGGACGCTGGATGAGCTGTGGCACAAACGCATCTTACGCGAGCACGGCACGAACACGTACGATTTTACCCACGATAAGCTGCGTGAGGTGGCGTACGCAGAGATCAGTGCGCCCCAGCGCCGCCTGCTCCATCGCCGCGTCGTGCAGGCGCTGGAAACCATCTCGGTCGCGGACCCCGACGCGATCAGCGGTCAGATCGCGTGGCATTATGAGCGCGCGGGCATGATCGAGCAGGCGCTCCCCTGCTACCAGCGCGCGGCGGCTGTGGCGCAGCGTGTATACGCGAATGAGGATGCCATCAGCCTGCTCGTACACAGCCTGGAACTGCTCGCCCTCCTGCCCGCTGGCGCGAAGCGTGATCAGCAGGAACTGAGCCTGCAGCTGTCCCTGGCGCCACTATACCGGGTGACCAGGGGCTGGACAGCACCAGAACTGGAACAAGTCCTCGATCGAGCCCTGGCGCTGTGCGATATCGTCGGCAACGACGCGCAACGGGCACAGGCGCTGTATGGATTACAATCGGTCTACGTCGTTCAAGCTCGGCTGGAAAAAGTGCAGGACACCTCTGATGAGTTGCATGCCCTGTATCAACGCTCTTTTGGCGCGGCGGCGCCCCTGTTCGTCGATACGATGCTGGCGGGGGTATACATGCAGATGGGTAGAGTTGCGGAGGCCAGCGAACAGCTCGCCAGCATCATCGCGGCACACGATCCGGATCAGATTCTGCATATCCAGCAGTCGCAGGGATTAAACTACGCGGCGCACGCACGGGCCTGGCAGTCGCATGCGCTATGGTGCCTGGGCTATCCTCAGCAGGCGCTCAACCGTGGGCTCGACGCGGTCAAGCTAGTGCAGGACCTGGATCAGCCATTCGACCAGGCTCTGGTGTCGGCCTATCTGGCCTTGCTGCAGCAGTTGCGTGCCAGCAGCGCGGTCGCCAAAGAACAGGCCAGACATGCGCTGGCGCTCGCCACGAAATACCAGGCCACCTACTATCGTACCTGGGCTAGCATCCTGGTCAACCATGCGCTGGCCGTGGAGCAGCCCGATGAGGAGCATATCAGACATCTGCGCGACTCGATTAACGCCTTCAAAGCGCCCGGCGCTCGCCTGCGTCTGCCCTATTACCTCTCGCTGCTCGCGCAGGTCTATGGCAAATCCGGGCGTACCGAAGAAGGACTGGCAGCCATCGAGGAGGCGCTGGCGGGGGCGCGCGCCCATAATGAGCACTGGTGGGACGCCGAGATCCATCGGCTGCGCGGCGAACTGCTGCGCATGCGGCACGCCGATAATAGCGAAGTCGAAGCAGCCTTCCTGTGCTCGAGCGAGATCGCGCGATCACAGCAGGCCCGTTCACTGGAGCTGCGCGCGACGATGAGCCTGGCGCGCCTGTGGAACAAACAGCAGCGATCAGACGAGGCCAGAAGCCAACTTCAGAACATCTACAACTGGTTCACCGAAGGATTTGACACGCCAGATCTCCAGGCCGCCCGGCTACTACTTGAACGATTATAGCCGAACAATACCCGTAACAACTCCGCGATAACGCTTTACTAACGCGGATCTCTTGATCAACCTTATCATGTATCCCAAAAACACCTTTTTATCCCTCTTCATCAAACGGTCTGATAACACCACCGATGCTATGCTGGTTGTATCAGGAGTTGACATCCAGTCCGCTCCCCCCAAGGACCCGTAGGTGCGGGGCTTGCCCCGCTTTGTTGGATAGGTGCGGGGCTTGCCCCTGCTTTGTTTGAAACGCTACAGCCAGGCTAGGAGAAAAAGACGATGCAACAATATAAGACGACCGTCACCCTGGAGGAGGCGGAGGTTCAAAAACTGATAGCTCAATTGCGTGGCCCATTGCTGCGTCCCGGTGACGACGGCTACGAACAGGCCCGCCAGGTCTACAATGGTATGATCGATAAACATCCCGCGCTGATCGCGCGCTGTGTGGATGTCGCGGATGTGATGGCCGCCGTCAACTTCGCGCGCGATCAGCAATTGACGCTGGCCGTGCGCGGTGGCGGCCACAACGGACCCGGCCTCGGCACCTGCGATGATGGCCTGGTCATCGATCTCTCACTCATGAAGGGGATTCGCGTCGATCCCATGGCGCGCACGGTTCGCGTCGAGGGCGGCAGCACCTGGGGCGATGTCGACCATGCCACACATCCCTTCGGACTGGCGACGCCCAGCGGCTTTATCTCAAGCACCGGCGTCGGTGGTCTGACCCTGGGTGGCGGCATCGGCTACCTCTCGCGCACATACGGCCTGACGATCGACAATCTGCTCAGCGTCGACATGGTACTCGCCGATGGCAGCTTCGTCACGGCCAGCGCCGACGAGCATCCCGACCTGTTCTGGGCGATCCGTGGCGGCGGCGGCAACTTCGGCGTGGTCACCTCGTTTCTGTTCAAGCTGCACCCCATCAGCACGGTCTATGGCGGACCGATGCTGTGGCCCTTTGAACAGGCCAGCGAGGTCATGAAGTTCTGGTGCGAATTCATCGCCGATGCGCCCGAGGATATCAACGGTTGGTTCGCCTTTATCACCGTGCCGCCGGCGCCTCCATTCCCGGAACACCTCCACCTGCAGAAGATGTGCGCCATCGTCTGGTGCTTCAGCGGGCCACTAGAGCAGGCCGAAGCGGCCCTGCAGCCTATTCGCACCGCCATCCCCCCGGCGGTAGACTTCGCCGGGCCCATTCCATGGCCGAAGCTGCAGACCCTCTTCGACGCGCTCTATCCCAAAGATCTGCAATGGTACTGGAAAACCGACTTTTTCAACAACCTGCCCACCAAAGCCATCGATCTACACATGAAGTACGGCGCACAGCTGCCCACGATGCACTCGACCATGCACCTCTACCCGATCAACGGAGCGGCCCATCGACCGGACGCGAACGATACCGCCTTCAGCTACCGCGACGCCAGCTTCGCCGAGGTCATCGTCGGCGTCGATCCCGACCCGAGCAACAATGAGCGCATGACCCAGTGGGCCAGAGACTACTGGATGGCCCTGCACCCCTACTCGGCCGGCGGAGGCTACATCAACATGATGATGGACGAAGGCACCGATACCGTACAGTCAGCCTACCGCGACAACTACGCCCGGCTGGCGCAAGTCAAAGCCACCTACGATCCCGGCAACCTGTTCCGCGTCAACCAGAACATCAAACCCGGCAAATAAACGAGAAACGTTCCCCATCAACGGAACGTCCCACACACGAAAACGTTCCTCAAATGGAGCGTTTTCGTAGGGACGACCTTCAACGGTCGTCCGGGCCGCGAGCGCCAGCGATTGCGGCCCACGTTCCCCCACGACATCGCTTCCCGTGTCTTCCACGCCGGCAAACGTGGTACCTACGCGCCAACGTCGCACACACGAACCCAAAAGAGCAAGTTGCTCTCCACAAGCGACCTCGCGGCCTCGAAAATCGCCAGGCACCTACAAAGAACCGATCACACGGAGCAATCGTTGCCGCTCTGTGGGCTCATCGGCAATGGGTATGGGCAAGAGCTGCAGCTCATCCACACCATGCGCCAGCAGCTCATGCAGGCGAGCACGCACCGTCACCTCGTCGCCGCTGATCACAAGCTCCTGCGCCAGGGCGTGCAACGCGGCCTCATCGCCATCCACAGCAGCAGCCCAGCCAGCCTGAGCAAACATGCGAGCGTGCGCGCCTGCCAGTGCCAGCTGCTGTATCAACCGCCGCACCGCGATGTTGACCGCCGCTTCATCCGTACTGAGAGCGACCGGCAAGCAGGCGATGACAGGGGGAGCCGGGCGTGACCGTGTCTCGGCTCCGGCTCGCAAGGCCGGCAGTGCCTGCTCTAGCAGATAGGGAACGGGACATAGCGAGGCGAGAGCCCCATCCACGCTCTCACCCGCCAGTCGGAACGCTTTCAGGCCCAGCGCCGAGATCACCAGGGGCAGCGGAGCGGTACGCGGCAGGGTATCCACCACCTGGAAAAATCTCCCCTGGTAGTTGATCCTTCCTTCCCACAATACGCCACGCAGCACCTCTACATACTCCCTGAGATAGCTCAGGGGCGCGCTCTGCCGCAAACCATAGTGGCCCTCAAGGTACAGTGGATTGCCAGGGCCAACACCCAGGCGCAGGCGTCCCGGAGCGAGATCATGCACAGCAAGCGCCTGCTGCGCCATCACCAGTGGATGGCGCGTAGAGGCAGGCACAATCGCTGTACCCAGGATAATCTCTTTGGTCTGGACGGTGGCAGCCGCCAGCACGGTCAGCACATCAGCGAAACCTGCCCCTCCCATCGCCATCCAGGCCTGCCTCACACCCGCCTGTTCAGCCTCGCGTATCCGGATGATCGCCTCAACGCTATCTCCCGCCTGAATGTATACTCCTACACGCTCCCGCAGCGTACGCGCTGCAAGCTCGTGCAATGGCTGGTTCATCTTGTCTCTCTGCTGCATCATACTCTCCCGGCAGATCACTGCCAATGGTAACAAACAATTCACGTGCATACCCAGAATCGATATAGGGATAGTATGCGGTGAAACCTGTGCTTTAACCAGGAGTGTGTTGTATCATATGTCTGGAAAGTCATAGCTTCCTCGTGAGCATGCTCGCGCCGGAATAAAGGGAAAATAGATGAGAGAAAGAGTCAAACGCCGTGCGGGGCTGGCCGATTTCTTACAACATCGGCGCGCGCGTCTACAGCCAGAACAGTTTAACCTCCCGATCTTTCAGCGACGGCGCACGCCCGGCCTCAGGAGGGAGGAGCTGGCCCAATTGGTTGGCGTGGGCGTCTCCTGGTACACCTGGCTGGAGCAGGGCCGCGATATACAGGTATCCGATCAGGTACTGGAGCGCCTGGCCTCCATCCTGCAGCTAACCCCTCAGGAGCGTCGCCACCTGTTTCTCCTGGCTCATGATCCGCTTCAAGCACGCGATGAGCCAGTCCACGAACAGCATACACCGACCACAACAGCGCAAACCATTCTGGATGGCTTTGCTTATCCGGCGCTGCTCTTCGATAAATACGTGAATGTGGTGGGGTGGAATGAAAGCACCACGCGCGTCTTTGGCGAGTATGCCACCCGCACAGAAAGGGAGCGCAACGCGCTCTGGTTTCACTTCATGCATCCCTCTTCGCGCAGCTTTCGAGTCCACTGGGAACGTGATACACGAGCCTGCCTGGCCTCCCTGCACGCGATCTATGATCGCTATCCCGATGATCCGTGGCTCAACGAGCTGATCGCCGAGTTGCTGGGCGATAGCCCCGAGTTTCGTGCATGGTGGCCCGAGCACGACATTATGCTAGATTGCAGCGGCCTCAACGAGATCAATCATCCCCTGGTTGGTCGCCTGGTCCTGCACTCCACGGTGTTTCCCATGCCTGAACAGCCCGAGCTACAGATGGTTGTCTATACGCCCCTGCCCCAGGAAAACTCCGCGGCAAAATTGAGGACATTAATGACTGAGGCACCCAACAACGCCATGATGATCGTGTAAAAGTATTACCATGACGCATGCATAGAGGAACAGGAGCGGACCATGGAAGACATAACCAACTCGGACATCATCAATGCCTAGTAAATTCAACCTTATAATGTTCCAGGCAAAAACGCCGAAGCAGCAGAGCAGCTCTTGACAAAAAGGGTATGAAAGGTATATTCCACATAAGAACATACGCATACGTATGTTCTTATGTGGAGAGGAAATACATCTGTGCAACTGACGCGGGATGATTGGATACAGGCGGGCCTGCGCGTCCTGGCAACTGCGGGCATCGATAGCGTGAAGATTGAGGCACTGGCGAAGGAGCTGCATATCAGCAAGGGCAGCTTCTATCATTACTGGCCCAATCGGGCGCAGTTCCTCGATGCGCTGCTGCTGGCCTGGGAGGTCGGCACCACACACAACACCATCGATGCCCTGGAGAAGATCGACTCTCCACGTGAGCGCTTCCTGCGTCTGTTCGAGGTAAGCTTCTCGGCCGATAAGAGCCTGGAGGCGGCCATCCATCGTTGGGCCAGCATCGATGTGGCGGTGGCCCGCCGCGTTGCCGCCGTCGAGGAGGTGCGCATGGCCTATATCACCAGACTACTCTGCGATATGGGCAAACCTTTTACGCAGGCCAGCGAGCTCGCCCGCCTGTGCTACTTTATCTATCTCGGCTGGATCGATTGGAGCGAGAGAAACGAGAATGTGTCAACCACCTTTGCCGAGATCCAGCGGCTCTTGTTGGCATTGAATATAACCGGTTAGTAAACACATTTTTTTAGTCCAAAAACATACGCATTCGTATGTTTTGAGTCAGGAAAGCTATGCAGAAAGGTGCATTATGAAGAAAGCCATTCTTATCATCGCTGCCATCCTGTTACTCGGAGGCATCATCCATATGGCGCTAACCCCACTGATCTATGGTGCCTTGACTCTCAATGCTCTGTGGTTCGCCAGTGCCGGCTTCTCCCTTATCCTGCTCGCGTTTATCAACTACCTGGTCGTCAACATTACGCCGCGCGGCAGCGTCTTCGCGGTCGGCTATATCAGCAATGTGCTGGGAGCTCTGCTGCTGGCCCTGGTCCTCTACTTCTTGCGCGCCCCCATGTGGCGCTGCTCACGCTCCTCCTCATCGTTGAACCCATTCTGCTCATACGCTTGCACACAGTAACCGCCCGGGCAACCCTGAGAGCCTCGACGGCATCAACATCTCTTCAGAAGAGCGGCCTGCGCTAAAGTCGGCCTGCAGGACTGCCTCCGGGTGAATCTGCGCAAGGTGAGGCCGATTATTGTTCAGCCTCACCTTGCCTGTGCCTATACCATCGATCCATATTGGAGAGGTTCTGCGAAAAGATGGGCGCGGCGGACCAGGTACTATACTTGTCTGGCTCTTTGATGGTACCAAGATAATCGGCCGTTGGGTGATCCCGCCGGGCCTGCGCGACCAGCTGACGCAGATCAACCAGGTACTACCGCATGATCCTGACATGCTCGCCCGTTCCCACAGGACCATGTCCAGGGATCACGTGTTTCAGCGCCAGATTATCTACCTGCTCAAGGATGTCGAGCCACTCGTCGGGATTGGCGATATCGGTAGAGGGATGGAAGTCGACCTGCACGATGTCGGCGGTAAAGGCGGTGGCGATCGCTGGCAGGTGCAGAATGGCGTCGCTCGGGGTATGTCCGCCACCAAAGGTGAGCAGCTCCGCCTTATAGCGGGCACCATGAAAGACCATGCGTCGCTCAAAGGTAAGATCCGGCAGCCGCAGTTGAAGCGTCGGGAGCGCGGCCTCCATGGCCCGGTAGTCGGCTATCAGCAGATCCTGATCGCGCCGCATGCGCGGGTCCTGTACATCCCTGGCCGCCTCCTCCAGAGAAGGAGGATGCGCGCGGACCTCCTCAAGCATGGCGGGGAGCCGTTCGCTCATGAGCTCGTATGTCCTGGTGGTGGACACGATGACGGCATCATCAAAGACCTGGTTGCCAAACACGTGATCGGAGTGACAGTGACTGTTGATCACATAGGTGGGAGGTCGACCGGTCAGGGTCTGGGCGGCCTCGCGCAGGCTCTGTGCCGGCGGGGGCGTAAAAAAGGTATCGAACACCAGCGTCTCGCCGCCCAGGTCGACGATGCCCGCGTTGCCCCACGCGCCCGTGCCGCCGCGCACGATGGCGGCATACACTCCCTCCGCCACCTGCTCAAGTTGAAAATACGGCGACTCAAAAGGAACCCGAGAAATGTCCATCATAAAAAAATCCTTTCTTCTCATAATAATGTCATTAGCCCAACAATAGCTGACCAGGTAAAGGTCGTAGTGGTCTCTTTATGTTCCTATTTTCAGAGAGAAGCATAAAAATCGCGTAAAATTTGTGCCATATGATGTGAAAAGTTACACATATTATTGACCGGGTAAAGATGAGTGAATACAATAAAAATGTAGAAGGTGATCAATATATAAAAAAGAAGGTACCGTTGTGCAAGACAATCCCCACCAGATCTCTCCCCGGTCGCTGGACCTGGATGAGCAGATCGTTGACGGTCGGCGCATTATCGCCAATGTCCCTTATTTATTGCCCAAGGACCTGGGCGAGGTCAATCGGCTAGACTTTCAGCACTATATGCTGCGCTACGCGATGCGGGGCAACCATCTCGCGCCGCTGCAGCAGCCGCAGAGCATCCTGGATGTGGCCTGCGGCACGGGTCGCTGGGCGCAGGAGATGGCCGCCGAATTTCCACAGGCCCAGATCTGTGGGCTGGACCTGCAAATACCCGGTCAGGACGCGAGGCGCAAGGTTACCTTTCCCGCCAACTGCTCGTTTGTACAGGCCAACGTCATGGAGGGCCTGCCCTTTCCCTCGTCCAGCTTTGATTATGTCCATCAGCGCCTGCTGACCGTGGCTTTGCCGGCTTCAGCGTGGCCAATGCTGCTGCGCGAACTGGTGCGCGTGACGAAGCCGGGTGGATGGATCGAACTGGTCGAGGTCGACCTTGAGATGCTGCCAGCCGGTCCAGCCATGATGCAGTTGTATCAGTGGGCATTGCAGGCCTGCGCCCGGCGCGGCATCGATCCCACGATTTCACGCAACCTGGTCGGACTCCTGACGCAGGCGGGCGCACACTCCTGTCAGGGACGCGTGATCGATATCCCGGTCGGGAAATGGGGCGGTCGCCTGGGACAGATGAATCTGACCGACATGAACGCCATCGCAGGCGCCATGCGCTCATTTATTGCGCAGCTCGCCAATATCAGCCCCGAGGATTACGA
Source organism: Dictyobacter halimunensis (assembly GCF_036245075.1). Lineage (NCBI taxonomy): Bacteria > Bacillati > Chloroflexota > Ktedonobacteria > Ktedonobacterales > Dictyobacteraceae > Dictyobacter > Dictyobacter halimunensis. The sequence goes on along the minus strand of NZ_BSRI01000002.1, from coordinate 5,612,450 downwards.
CGAAGCGACCGCGCGCTCCCAGCAAGAGTACGAGCAGATGCACGCCAAAGTCAACTTCTATGCCATCCTCGGCCAGCGCCCCTGAGGCGTTCCCCAAACATTAAGATGGCCGCGCCACGCCCCTGAACCGGGGCGATGCTGGCGGTCATCTTCTCCAGGCACGGCTCCAGCGCCATGCTAGCAGCGCTTTGCGATCGGGTCTCCCAGACGAACAAGCGTTTCCACCCCTTGCTGCGTATATTCCAGTATGTCATTGCTCGGACGCCAGGCTCCCGGTTCACCCAGGAGAACGACTGCCGAACCGCCAAAGTGAAAAACGGACTTCTGGTCGCCGCGCTGAAACGGCTGCTCAACGGGATGCACCTGTGAAATGCGGCCCACAGTCAGCGCTCCCACCTCCACCATGGCTAAACGGCCAAAGTTTTCCGTCTCCAGTATGTGGATTTCACGCTCGTTTACAATGTATATGTCGCTTTTATTTTCCATGGCCTTCCAGGTGACCGTCCAGAGGCGATGCCCCTTCTTGTGGCGCTCCAGCGTATGGCCGCTATCAGGGTAATGAACGTGATGGTAATCGACCGGCGAGAGCCGTGCCACGATCAGAGGGCCATTCATAAAGGGGCGGGCCCGGTCCGCGCTGCCCAGAAGTTGCTCCGCATTCAGCGAGCGTCCTTTTACGGGGAACTGCTGATCCGCTGAAAATTTTTCCCAGCCGAAATAACGCGCTTCAGCAAATGCGCCCATCTCTTCTGGTGAGGTAGGAAACGAACGCACACCTGGTCGGAACCTTCTAACAAAAAAATCATCGTACGAGGTGTAGTCGCGGGCTTCAAACTCGCTCATATCAATATGATACTTGCGGACAAAGGACTCGATATGCCGCTTGCTGTAACGAGTACTCTGGTAAAGACCAATGAGAGCAGCATACAGCAGCCTGGATCGGAATTGCTGAGAAAAAGACTTCTGAGGTATAGTTTCATAGGTATCGGGTGAATCGTCCATCCACTCCTCAAACATTTTCCCTTGTGCGCGATCCCAGATTGGCAGGGGCTTTGGATGCCTCATCATCGCTCCTTTAATCACTAATGTAAAATCTACAAAAATGTAAAAAATCTCTATTTATTATACTCTTAGCTTGCTCAAAGCGATGTAAATTTCATAAAAAGACGGGAGAGGATTGACAAAAATAACAAATGTGAATCCACTTTAAAAGTGGATTCACAGACATTGAATTGTTATACTGCCCGCAATTGGAGGTACATGGATAGGGTTTAACGAGCCAGGGGAGCGATGCCGGTTTCGAGCCAGGCGGCCAGAGTTTTGAGATGGCGATCCCAGCCAGGCTCGCAGACGTTGTAACATTCCACCTCAGGAACCAGACCAACATGCGTCATGTCAATTCTGGTTTGCTGACCTTCTTCTGAAATTTCAAACACGATGCGTGTGTTTTTCCATTCGGTCGGGTCTTGGAGCCAGGACATCTGACAATCGGTTACCAGCCAGACCCACTTTTTGTTCGGAACAACTTCCACCACTTGCAGCGTAACCGTGTCCTTTTCAGTGAACATGCTGAAAACATCGTTGAGATGGTTTGCACTGCCTTTGATATTGGGAGTCCACCATGTGCGAACGTCGCTAATCTTTGTAAACGCTTCTGCCGCCGAAGCAGGAGTGGTGATGCTTTTGTGATAATCCTGAGCAACCATGAATTCCAACCTCTTTCTTTTGTACATGCATGCTTTTTCCTTATTGTGAAAGAACACAGAATTCGTCCCGTTCTTCTATGATTTTCTTATTCTCATTGAGCAAGTAGAGACTGGCTCTCACCATGGTCACCATCGTCCCACCTGGACCCAGAGCGATCCTCATGGTTTCCAGCACGAGTGCGTTCTTTTCATCACCAATTGCCGAGACCACCTGAACGCTTCCGGGTTCGATGAATGGGGCGGTCTTTATCAGGCGTTCCATGTAGTTGTCGATGCCTGAAGCTTCCCCATCGGGGAGCATGGGCTGCGTAGTTGCGGCCGCAACGTGTACATCTGGGGCGACCAGCTCTCTGGTCTTTTCCCAATCCTGATGACTCCAGGCATCGATATGGGCGCGTGCTATTGTAACGGCTGTCGATTCTTGCATATTCACCATTTTTTCTCCCAATGAATTTTTGAATACATGATGTCTAAAAGATTCTAAAGCAGCACTCTCACAGGGGAATGGAAAACCTGCCGGACCTATCCTCTCGGCCCCGGAGGTGGGCAGGTGCCGGTTTCGAGCCAGCTGGCCAGATCAGCGAGATGGGCGCTCCAGCCCCTGTTCACGCTGGTATAGTAGCGATCCCAATCCTCTCCCGTGCCGATATTCGTGTGGGTGAGGTGGAGGCGGGTGCCATCATTTTCCGCGCTCAATTCAAACGTGATCGTGGTGGGAGCAGGCCCGAACGTCTCCCAGGTGTAGCTGAGGCGATGGGGTGGCTCAAGCACGAGGATCTTGCCGACTTCGAACGAGCCCGGCCTCCACGAGAATCTGATCGTCCCACCGGGGCACAGATCAAGCTCGGCTTTGACAAGAAACCAGCGTTCGAGATCTTCTCTAGTGGTCAATGCCCGGAAGACACGTTCAGGCGAAGCTTTGATAAACACTTCTTTTTCAAGTGTGCGGCCGCCCGGATATGTTTGCTCCATGCTCGGATGTTATCCTTTCTCATCAGTCTCTTCTTCAGTCAGGGAACGCAGCAGATCAAGTCGGGTATCCCAGGAGGTTGAGAGCTGTTTCCAGAGATCATCCCCTTCCGGCAGCGTATTGATCAGTGTGGTAAGCACACGGTGAAAGGTAGCGATCTCGTCAGAGGAATGATAGGAGGCAAGCTCCCGATGCAGCGCGTTTTCCCAGCGAGCGAGCACCGGTACCAGTTCGTCCTGGGCATTGCGCCCCCTCTCGGTCAGCCAGACGCGCACAACGCGCCGGTCAGGGTCGTTGCGCTTGCGCTCTACCAGGCCAGCCTTCTCCAATTGATCGACAAGCCAGGTAGTTGAGGTAGCGTCAAGCTGGGCACGTGTCCCGAGATCACGCGAGGGCAGCCCATCCTCGAACCAGAGCTGGCGCAGGAGAAAGAGCTGCGAAGGCGTCAGCGCATGGTCCGCCAGCGCCTGGGTGTAAAATTTCGCCAGCTTGCGCGCACCCGCTCCCAGCGCAAAGCCCAACGGCTCCTCGTTGTGATCTCTTTCCATAGTGCATATCCTCCTAATACAAATCATTTTAATTAGAAACAATTTATTTGTCAAGAGGAAGATTGAGTTCAGGCTGAATGATATATGTATGGGCGTGCATGCTTTCTCTTACTGCACCAGCGTGTGTTCCCATTGTACGCTACTCCTGTTTCATGCCTGCCTGACATACCTTGCCAAAAAAGGATAAAGAATTACCCACATTCAATGAAAGCCATCGTCGTAGTTTGTATATGAATTTAAATAGGTTTGCATATACTTTATTGCACGTATAAAAAAAGAGATGCCCTATTTAGGATCACAGGAGACAACACCTGATGGAACTACCAGTACAGGTGGAGAAAGGCAACATCCTACAATTTTACTGGACAGCTGATGGAAGTACTTTGGCGTCTGAGAGTCGTTTATCCTGGTCGCGTTTGACCGGGCAGCAGGAAGAGCTGGAACGACCATGGGGATGGCTAATGGCTGTATATGTTGAAAATCATGAGCAAATACAACGTGTGTGGAGGGAGGCGGTGTCCAGTGCCACCATGTTTACCATTCGATACCGGTTGCAGACTCTAGAGAAGCTGAAACAGGATGTGATCATGAGATGTGTTCCTCTTCTTAGAGAAGAGGAGCAGCTTGAAGGATGGGTGAGCTGGATCTGGATAGAAGATCTCGCCTTCCAGCGACAGCTCGAACAAGAGCGAGCGGCGCTCCTATCTCGTGAACAGATCAAGATCACGCAGGCGGCCTTACAACAGTCGCAGCAAGAGGCTGCGGCGCTCGGCAGTACGCTGCATGCTGTATTTTGTACGGCTATGGATGGCATCATCATTTATGATGCCGAAGGAAAGGTGCTGCAGATCAATGAGGCGGCCTGCCTTCTCCTGGAGTTCGGAGCTAAAGAGCAGTGCCTGGGCAAGCCTTTCGTGGAACTCGCCCGTGAGCATAAATTTTATCGAGTTCATGATGACACTGTACAGCGTATCTCCATGAAACAAATCCCCCTCATACATATGCTCAAGGGAAAAATAGGATCAACGAACCGCACACTCAATCGGCTCGTGCGTCTCCCCTCGGGACGCGAGTGCTACCTCGATATAACACTTACTCCTTTGTTCGATCAACAAGGATGTCTCACAAGCATCGTCGCGATCTTACGGGACGTCACTGCGTTGTGTAATCAGGAGCGTCGCATCCGAAAGGCCTTTCACACGTTGTCTCATGTGATGGACGCGATGATTGCTCTTCCCCTGCGCACAAATCAGCATATGACAGAAGAAAGCACTGCGACTACCACACTCATGGGTGTCGGTCAGCGCCTCTGTGAGGTGCTCAAGCAAATGTTGGATTGTACGGCGGTAAGTATGGTGGTGGTCGAAGGTGCTGAGGCGCGCATGCAGCTTGCCGGGAACAGCGGCGGCCGGCAAAGCATCGCCAGGCAGATACAACAGGATATGCAGGACGCGACTCTCTTCGATTATCTTGACGAGACCTCCATCGAGCAGTTGCGGACCAGGCGGATAGTGATTCGCGATCTGCGTACGCAGCCGTTTGTACGCCGTCCTTCTTACGGTATCCGCAATTTTCTGCTCGCCCCGATGTTGCTCGAGGGACAGCTCATTGGCATCATTAGCATTGACCGCCCGCACAAGCAACGCTACACCAGGGAAGAAATCATGCTGGTGAAGGCGCTGGCCCACATGGCGGCACTGATGCTTGAACGCGTGAACCTGCTGCATGCCTGGGCTCAGGCACATGCCAACGAACTGACATTGCAAGAAACCAATCACCGCTTTGACGCGTTTCTGAGTCTGGCCAGTCATGAGCTCAGAACGCCCCTGACCGGTATCCGAGGCAACATTCAACTGGTACTGCGCCGCATGCAGACGCTCGTTGGGCAGGAGGCGCAACCACATCTAACCGGGTCAACGCAGCAACGCTTACGCCAGCCCCTTCAGGAGGCGGTCCAACGAGCAGTTGTTCAGGACCGGATGATCTCGGATCTGCTGGATGTCTCGCGTATCCGCGCCGACCGATTGGAGATGAGCCTGTGCCCTGCCAATCTGAGGAACATCGTCCACCAGGCGGTGCAGGATATCCGCTACCTCGCGACAGAGCGTAAGATCAAGCTTTATGAGCCTGCGGAGAAGATGATCGCCGTCACAGTGGATGCGGACCGTATCGGGCAGGTGGTGAACAATTACCTGACCAATGCCTTGAAGTATTCCGCCCCCGATCAGCCGGTAGAGATACGGCTCACAAAAGAGAACCAGGTCGCGCGTGTTTCGGTAAGGGATCAGGGACCCGGACTCACTGCGCAAGAACAGCAGGAGATATGGGAGCGTTTCCATCGGGTGAAGGGCATCGAAGTTCAATATGGCGCGGGAGGCGGTCTGGGCCTGGGCCTCTATCTCTGCCACACGATCATTGAACGGCATGAGGGGCAGATAGGGGTGCACAGTTGCAAAGGCGATGGATCCACCTTCTGGTTCACCCTTCCGCTGGCCTGCGACCATTCCTCATATCTTCCATAGTTTCTTTTTTGTCATGGTACGCGACATACGTCCCCTCCCATCTGCAAATGAAGATGAGAGGGGAGACGTTTTGTATACCGTTAAAAAGCATAGTCGCCGTTGTGGGCGTCTTCCAGGTAGCGGGCCAGCAGGTTGATGCTGGCTTCCAGGTCGGCCTGCTGGATCATTTCGTTGACGGTATGGACGTAGCGCGTGGGCGTCGAGAGCGTGATGGTGGGGGAGCCCTCGCGTACGCGCTGCATCGCGCCCGCGTCGGTTCCGCCGCGTGGCAGCACCTCGAGTTGATAGCGAATATTGTGCTGCTTCGCCACGTCGCGGAAGTGCCGTACCAGCTTGTGGTTGGAGATGTGCGACGAGTCGAAGACCTTGATGGCGGTACCATCGCCCAGCCGGGTGACCGCGTCCTGATCGGCGCCGCCGGGAATATCATTGGCCAGCGTAATGTCCAGCGCCACGCTCACGTCCGGCTGCACCTGGTAGGCGGCGGTACCGGCGCCACGCAGGCCCACCTCTTCCTGGACCGTAGCGACGGCGAAAATAGTGACCTCGTGGTGCTGCAGGGCGCGCAGGGCTTCGAGCATCACAAACAGGCTGGCGCGGTCATCCAGCGACTTGCTGACGACCATGTCGCCAACGACCTCCAGCGTGCGATCCATGGTGATCATATCGCCCACCTCTACGTTCGCACGCACCTCCTCGTTTGACAGGCCGAGATCAATGAAGAGGTCATCGAGCTTCAGCGCCGCGGCTTGCTCGGCGCCCAACAGGTGAATAGGCTTGCTCGATGGCATCAGGACGCCTCGCAGGGTCTGGCCCGCGTAGCCGTGGACCAGGACGCGCTGCGCGACGAGCACGCGGGCATCAAAGCCGCCCACCGGCTGAATGCGAATGAAGCCCTTGTTATCAATATGCTTGACGATGAAGCCGATTTCATCCATATGCGCGGCCAGCATGACACGGCGCTCACTTTTGCCTCGCTTCATGGCGATGATGTTGCCCAGCCGATCAACGCTGACCTCGTCGGTCAAGGCGCGCAATTCTTCCAGGATCAGGGCGCGCACCCGGTCTTCACGTCCCGAAATACCAGGTGTTTCGGCGATCTTTTTCAGCAATTCAATGTTGAGTGACATTCTTCTCTTCCTCTTCCTTGCTATCTCGCTGTATCGCTGTGCAGGACACAGGCGTGGTGTTTAGGTTCTTGACGTTCATATTCCTTACTGGTTTTACACCACCAGCCAACATTTGTCCAGCCCACATACACGCCTGGAAGCCAGTTCACCCTGCACAGAGCATCAAACACAGAGATGCTGCCGCTCCCAATCCAGCCACGCATCGACAACGCCTGGAAGATCCGCGCTCCCCAGCCGTGGCTCTCCGCGCGATGAGATGGCGACGCCGAGATCCCAGGCAACGCCGCGCAGATTCCCGATAATGCAGAATGCGGCTACCGCCTGCTCATTGAGCCGCTCAAAAGGCCGAAGCGAGCGATAGCCGTCCAGCCAGGCATCAAAGAGCGTCCGCGAAGAACATAAGATGGCATGCGGTTCGATGGCGCGCCAGCAGGCGCCCGCGCTGTCGAAGTCGAAGACGGTTATCTCTTCGCCGTGGCGATGCACATTGTCGAGCGTGAGGTCTATGTGGCAAACACCGCGATCCAGGGCTGGATCGGCGATCACCCCTTTCAGGCGTTCACCCAGCGCGACCGCCTGCTCCCACTGCTGTGCCTCCTTCAGATGCCGGCTCATCCGCTGCAGCTGTTCGTCGATCAGGGTATGGGCATCATAGTTCTCGCGCGGCAGCGAGGAGGTAAACGTGTCAGCCGCCCGATGGATGCGAGCAGCCGCTTTCCCCAGCAGGGCGTAGGTGTCCCGCGTAGGAGCTGGCTTTTCACCCGGCGCCCATTCAAAGAGGACCGCCACGCGATCTCTCCCGTCGACACGCAATCCCTCCACGTAGCCATGCCTGCCGCGTACGGGCCTGGCTACCGGTGCCCCATTGCGCATGAGATGGGTGACCAGATCCACCTCCCATTGAACTTCATCCGGCGTCCGCTGCAGATGGTATATCTTGAGGGCGAAGCGACCTGTCCGCGTGGTGACCGCGATCACATCGTTGGTCGGCGTGTTGAGCGGTTCGCAGATGACAGCGCTCAGGCCAAACTGGTTTACAATCTGTTGTTCAAGATCCATGGGTCTTCCTTCTACAAAAACCTTCAGAGCCAGTAGTAGATAGGGCTCCGAAAAAAGAAAAAAATGAGCGCGACGAGCACCGCGAAAACATACCCCAGCCAGTAATGACGGGCAGTACGCGCAAATATAGGGGTGAGAATCCAGCATACGATGGGCAGGATGGCGTATGTCAATAAATTGAGCCATCTCTGAAGGCTTGAGGCCCAGTACAGTGGATAGGTTGTATTGTGAAACAAGGCAAACATCACCACACCCTGTACATAGGAAACGAGAGGCATCGCAATGAAATACAGCAGTCCAACAACCATCCCATAGCCCAGCATACGTGTCCTTTTCCGGTGCACAAGCAAAGGTGCAAGCAAAATGAGGAGGAGCACAAGCAGGTCCTGCAGACCTCGAAACAGCATCAGCAAAGCAAAGTTTGCGTAGGCCCCATGGTAGGGAGCATTGGGGGAGACCGGCGATAGAGCGCGGATCGAGAGCAGAACCACATAAGAGATAAGCAGAGGTGAGATGCCCAGCAACAGACCCAGCAGAAAAATGAACACGCGGCCAATAATGTTATTGGGGCGCGAAGAGGGCGAACGAAGCGGAGCGCTCCCATGAGAGCTAACAGATTCTGACATGGTTGGTTCCTTCCGAAAATATATTTTTCCTCATCAAGTATAGAAGGGCGAAGCGAACGCGTACAGTGGCAAATGACCTATAGCAACCGAGAAGGACGAATCAGCAGGGCCACACCGGTGGCGGCGAGATAGAGCAGGCCGCTAAGTTCGAGCCAGGGGAGCGGGCCCAACCGGTCGCTGCTGGCGCTGACGAGCAGCAATGCCAGCAATTGGGACCCCTCAGCCAGCATGACGTAGGAGGCCAGCACGCGCCCACGATAGCGGTCCTCGGTGACCTGCACCAGCAGCGTGCCGGAGCCGGCGGTGAGCAGGACGATGCAGATGCCGGTGAGGCCATAGCAGGCGAGGTCGAGCGGCAGCCAGGGGACGTTGAACATGAGCAGGTAGCCGCCACCGGCCAGCAGCGTTCCCAGCAGCAGGAGCAGCGTGGGCCTGACGAACTTGTGGGTGCTCCCCACGATCAGGCCGCCCAGCAGTCCACCGATGCCACGCGCCATGACCAGCCAGCCCAGCGCAGCGGAGTTGCCATGCAGGATATTGGTGGTAAACGGCGTCAGCAGCACCAGGACCGGACATTCCGCCAGCGAGGTGATGGCGAACAGCCCAAACAACCGGATGAGGATGCGCTGCCGACGCACAACAGCCAGCCCTTCAACCCACTCACGCCAGATCTTGCCCGGGTCGATGACGCGCCACAAACTCCCCACCCAGTCAACCGGTGCCGGTCGAGACTCCGAGGGACTTGAGACTATAAGAAATATCATGGTGGCGGAGAAGAGGAAGCTCAGGCTATCGCCGATCACGATGGTGAGCAGGCCGCCCGGCAACAGCAGCAGGAAGCCGGCCAGCAGGGGTCCGATGACGTTGGGCAGGGCGGTACTGACGCTGCCGAGGGCGTTGGCGGATAGCAGTTCGTCGTTGGAGACGAGCTGCGGCATCAGGGCGCCGCGCGCTGGATTAAAGAAGAGGCCGCAGCTTGAGAGCAGGAAGTTGATGACGTAGAGCAGCCATAGCATGTGCGCCGAGTGGATCAGCAGGATGGGCAGGAGCAAGACGGCCCGCAGACAGTCGACGGTGATCATGAGACGGCGGCGGTCCCAGCGATCAACGAAGACGCCGACCAGCGAGCCGAAGAGCACGCCGGGGATGACCGAGGTCAGAAACATGCTGCCCGAGGCCAGGATCGAGTGCGTGATGGCATAGGTATAGTAGGCCAGCGTAAGCCAGAAGGCCCAGTCGCCGGTGCTGGAGACGAGCTGCCCCAGCCACAGCAGGACATAATTGCGGTTGCGCAGCAGCGCGCTCATGCGCTCCCCAGCTTTCTAATCCGCCAGAGGCGTAGCCAGCAGCAGGCGGGCCGAGTGGGGCGGCATCTGTGTAAGCGTGATCGCACCCTCATGCTTGCCAAGATCATCACCGCTCCATAGATCACTCAGCCGCCAGCCGCCGTCCAGGGGAACAACCAGGTCGCGCGGCCTATCATCCCAGTTGAAGAGGTAGAGCCGTTGCCCATCATCCACCTGTACACGCCCGACACGTTGACTCAGATCGTCGAAGCTGGCGGCCTGACCTATAAGAGGCAGCAGCTGCCGCAGCACGCTCCACTGCTCGTCCGACAGATTCTCGACGCGATCTCCAGAGAGCAGCATGCCGCCAGAGGCCGCGATGGCGGTGGCGTGAAACTGGATCTCGTCGGACGTTAGCTTGCTGCCTTTCTGATTGGTCAGCACAACGCAGTCGGGATCATTGATCCACAGGCGACCGTGCTGCCAGTTACGCCAGAAGGTTTCGTGCGCGACGGTGGCCACGGTCGACCAGCGGCGGGCAATGTCCCCCGAGACGCGCATGGCGTGAACAGTTCCGAGCGAGGGCCACAGCGGCGCGTTGCAGCCCAGTAGCAGGCTGTCATCTCCTGCGCCCCGCAGAACAGCAGCCATCCCCTGCCGGTAGGCCTCGACACGCGTGGCCGTCTGATTGTGACGTCGTCCACCCGGCAAGGCGCCCCAGGTGAGAGCGTCGAGCTTGAAGTAGTGGCAGCCCCATTCCTCGCGCATGGTGCGGAAGACGCGCTCCAGGTAGTCTTGCACACCTGGATGGGTGCCGTCCGGCATATACCAGGGAGGATTGCGCCAGCCACCAAATGAGATGGCGGCGGACGAGAGGGGCTGGTCCTTATCATCCTGGATGAACCAGTCGGGATGCTCCTTGAGCAGCTGCGAGTCCCGCTCGGCGATGAAGGGGGCGACCCAGATGGCGGGCTCGAATCCCTGGTCGCGAATCTCGTGGCACAGCGCCTGGATGCCGCGTGGGAAGCGCGTGCCCGGCGTCAGCCAATCGCCCAGGTAGCGCTGATAGCCATCATCGATCTGAATGTACTTCAGCTCGGGCAACGCTTTCCCGATCGCGCCCATAGCCGCCTGGATGTTCTGCTCGCTGACCTCGGGCCCATAACCGTACCAGGAACACCAGCCGGTGGGAACCTCCGGCCACGTCAGGCGTGGATGGTTGTGCTGGATGCGCTCCGCCAGCCGTTCCAGCAGCGCATCGCGATTCTCGTCCTGGGTGAACATCAACTCCTCCAGGGTCCATCTCTCCCCCGGTTGCAGCGTAAGACCCTCGGTGTCCAGCACCACCTCAAAGGTATCTGGATTGATGCGGAAGAGGCCGTTGAAGCGGCGACAGGATGTAAAGGCCAGCAGCAAGTGGCGGGTGGGCACCAGCTGTAGCGTCAGCAGATTATAGACGGTGAGGAATGGCGGCCGCTGCTCAAGTTTGTAGTGCTCGTAGTCGTTATAGCTGCCGATGGATTCCGGCATCATCAGGCTGCCACTGGTCTGCGACAACATCTGATAGCCTTCTCCATACCAGGGGCAGTCAGAGAGCAGATCGAGCTCACCATGAAATAAGACCACCTCGCGCACGCGCACAGGACTGGCATTGAGATTGGTCAGCGTCGGCTGACAGACGTCTCCCTGCCAGCTCCGGGACAGCCGCACGTTGTTCACCAGCTGCTTGTCGCTCCCCGACTCAAGTCGCACGCTCCCCGGCATATCGCGCAAGAACAGAATCGCCATCATCCCTCCTCATGATTCGTCACAATTCGTCGCTATTTATCTCTCGCAGCCATCATCGCTAGATGGACATGCCGACGTGATCCTTGATCTCCAGCAGATGCTCCCACTGGTGTTCCAGCATGCGCCGCATCACCTTGCTGGCGGTCTTGATCTGCTGACCGTGCGTCGACTGGCGCGCCTGCTCCTCTACCGACCAGGCGCGGATCGCCTCCAGCTCGCGCGTCCGCACGAACGCCATCCAGGCCAGCAGCTCGTCGCGCCCCATCGTCTCCACCGGGCCGGGTCCCTTGACCCCATTCAGCTTGCCAAAATAGCCCCGGATGTACTGGTACTCGGCCCCGAAGATATGCTGCAGGATCGAGCGGATGCTGCGCCCCTTCTCCGGCTGCACCGTCCACTGCTCGTCGCTCAGCCCATTCACCAGTTCCAGCAGTTCCGCGCGCATACATTCAGCGCTCTGGATATAACGCTCGCGCTTCTCAGCCGTCAGCGGCTCCAGGTCCGTCGGAACCAGCAGAGCGGGATCACCGTTGCCCAGCCACGATCCCTCGGTGATATGCTGCGCCACCTCGATCTGTATCTCATCCTGCTGAGCACCAACCGCCACCCCACATTTCTTGAGCAGCTCTCTATAATGCCGGATCACCGCAGGCGTGCGCCGCAGCGCCTCATCGGTCGTCGGACCCGTCACCACGCAGCCCGGCAGATCAACCACATGCACCATCGTCTTCTTCTTCTGCGGACCCGACTCCAAATACAATCTATAGATCATTGACAGCTCTTTTCTAAACAGCTATAAAGTGATCAATACATATGTTCCAACTGTACCTGTGTGGTGCGCTCATGTCAAGCATTCAACGAGCATCTCAAGCATACATCCCCACCAATTCATGCGCATGGCAAGCACCCTCGTAGGTGCGATCCTCGCAGGCAATACATTCAACTTGAGAATGTATTGCTCCTCGCGGTAGCTTGCGGCCCACATCCCCGGGCAATCCCGTTCCCCCAACGATGCCATCTCCCCGGTCAGAGACACACATACGTCCGATTATTCTCCCAATGAGGAAGAATAATCGGACGCGAGGTCCGAACATATGAAGGTATCTGGTGGCAAGCTATCTGGTGGAGGACTCGAGGGTCACGGGGCGGATAGGCTTGAGGTTCGCCTCGATCTCCTTGCGATACGGCTCCAGGAAGGGCGGCAGGGCCAGCAGCTCGCCCAGGTGCTCGGGATCTTCGTCGCCGGTGAAACCGGGTCCGTCGGTCGAAACCTCGAAGAGGACGCCGTTAGGCTCGCGGAAGTAGATGGCGTGGAAGTAGTAACGCTCGATAACCGGGGTGACGTTGCGAACAACCTCGGCGATGCGGGCACGCCACTGCTCGTGCTCTTCGTTGTTGGGCGTGCGGAAGGCGACGTGATGCACACCACCGATGCCGGGACTGCCACGATGCAAGGTGGGGCGCACGTCCAGATGCACCTCGGCACCGGGACCTCCAGGGCCAACTTCAAAGACCTCAACGCGGCTCTGCTCCTCTGACTGATAGCTGTACGCCGGACTGAAACCCATGGTCCCGGTCAGCAACCGGACGGTTGGGGCCGCATCGCGCACGAGCAGGCGCACGCCGTACAATCCATGGATACCCATCTCGGCCGGAACGGGACTTTTGGCCCAGGGCTTGCCGCTCATGCGCCCCTCGTCGTCGACCAGCTCCAGGCGCTGCCCCTCGGGATCTCGGAATGCCAGGTAGGCTTTCTTCGCCTCGCCACGCTCCTGAATGCCATCGTGCGACACGCCAAACTCGTCGAGGCGGTTGACCCACCACGCGAGCGCCTCGCGCCCGGTCACACCCAGCATGATCGCCGAGATGGTGCCCACACCGGGACGATTGGGGCCCGACTGCGGCCAATCAAAAAAGGTCAGCTCAGTACCGGCATGCCCGATCTCGTCGCCGTAGAACAGGTGATAGGCCGATACGTCGTCCTGGTTGACGGTCTTCTTGACGAGGCGCATACCCAGCACCTGGGTGTAAAAAGCGACATTCTGCGAAACGTTGCCAGTGATGGCGCTGATGTGATGGAGTCCACCTAATTGCATGATCATTATCCCTTGCGAATAACTGTGACTGACTGACTACCCCTTATTGGTTTAGTTCTAAACTTACAAACAAAAAAAAGAGGAGAATTAATCCAGCGAATGATCCAGCTTGCGCAGAAGCGTCAGCAGCTGGTTAACTTCGGTGGGCGTGAGACCCTGGAACTGGCGCGCGACCAGATCTTCCTGCGCGGGCACGACGCGCTCATAGAGCTCCTGCCCTTTAGCGGTCAGGCTCAGGCAGTTGCTGCGCCGTTCCTGGCTGCGCGTCAGCAATCCCTGTCTCTCCATGCGGCTCAACAGCTGCGAGACGTTCCCCTTGGTGACCAGCAGTTTGTCCGCCAGCTCCTGCTGCGTGATCCCTTTGGCCGCGCCAACCTGGGCCAGGATATCGAACTGGGCCGTACTCAATCCCCACGCCCGCAGGTGCCCATCCGACGCGCGCCCAACCTTCTGGAAGACGCGCGACAATCGCAACCACGCAAACACCGCCGATCGAAGCATCTGGTACCTTCCTCTTTCATTAACTGCCCACAGTTTAGCACTAAACTCAATCGATGTCAAGGTAGAAAATGAAAGGAGGTATATATAATTCATTTTTGCCAAAAAGGCAAAGCAACAAAAAACACGAAACGTCCATCAAGAGACGAAACACACCCCGAAAAAAGAAACGCCCGTGTAGGGTCGACCCTCGAGGTCGACCGGGCTGCCAGCGCCAGCGACGGCAGCCCACGTACCCGGCCGGTTCGGCTTCCCCCGGAAAACATCTCGACCCACGTGGTACCTGGCAAGGAACGCTTCCTTTTAGGAACGCCTACGCAACGTTACGGGCCAAAACGACGTGGGCCGACGTGAAAGGCATGGGAAGCGATGTCGTGGGGGTACGTGGGCCACAATCGCTGACGCTCGTGGCCCGGTCGACCTCGAGGGTCGACCCTACTATTGCGTTCCTTTTTCAATGGACGTTTCATATGCGGGGCGTTTCATGTTGGAGGGGGCGTTAACGATCCTTCCCGGGCGGGATCATATACTCCCTCCATGACCTGGCAGGCCTCGATCTTCCGGGATGACTTCGTCGTGCAGCTCGTCGCCAGGCTGTGCGGGGATGATCCCGGATGCGGTAAGCTGCTCGGCCAATCGCTGATAATACTCTCTGATCGCCTGCAGTACCTGGTGAAATGTGGCCATTAATTGCCCGCTGGCCTCTTTGACGACCTCCATCTCGTATGCTTCAAATGCCAGGATGCCTTCCCGCAGGGCCATCTTCATTTCATACAGGACCCTTTTATCCTCGGCTTTGAATGTCTGGCACAGCTGGTTAATCCCGGCAAACGCGATAGAGCGTTCCGGCGTCTGCTCGCTCTCATTCAGTCCAAACAACAGGTATTTAAGAGCTGCACTCGCGTTTCGGACGAGCCGATAACTCTCCTGCGCTTTGAGAGCAGTCATCTCATCCTGCAGCCAGCGAATATCCTGATCTCTGGCGCAAAAGCCAGTGGTGACGACCCAGAGCGTCTGCAGGTCCTCATCCATCAATCCATCCAGATAGCTCACCAGAAAACGACGATGCGCTTCGATCAGAAATTGTGATTTGAACGGGGTCAACGCGCCGGGCTCTTCTCCGGCCGTGGAGGATAAGCGCGCAAAGTCATAGTCGTTTTCCAGGGCATTCTCCATGCCAACCACGAGGTAGATGTAGCGCACCCAGGTCGTAAACATGTCTTCCAGCGGCATAAATTTTAGACCATCGGCGTGCAAGACAATTCCCCAGGCATCGTTGAATTGCAGGCGCCGCATATTGCCGAGCTCATACATACCCAGCATGGCATCTACTTCCGAGTTTGTATGGTGGAGTACTCCTTTATAGGCACCGGTCGCATCCATGCCGGTATAATTGATAACGATTCTCTCGCCGCCCACATGCTGATAGATAAAATCGCTTACATCGTACACCTTGCCACTTACCACCATCCAGTATCCCCGCGCGGGAGTATTCTGCAGAACGACCTGTGAGATATTGTAGGTTTTCCCTTCCTGCGCATGGCCGCTATAGGTGGTGAAGATATCCTGCATATACCGGCCTTCGGCGATCAATTGTCGAATGTAGCTCTGTACCTGCGCCTCCGACCCGCCACTAAAACGCCGGATAACTCTTTTGAGGGCTTCCATGACGGAAACCGCAAAGCTGGTCTTTCCACAGACGTAAAAGTATCCGTTTTGCCCCCCTTCGCGTTCGCTACGCAGAAAATTCCAGAGGATGGCTGCCTGCTCGTCTGCTTCAATCAACTGGTCGATGCGTTGACGGCGGCCTTTTTCAAAGCTGTACTGCCCGGTCGCTGGATCAAAGCGCGCCGCAACGTCGGCTCGGGAAAAGGCCATACGTAAATGGACCTTTCCTTCAGCCTCCAGGCGCTCAAAAACTGGTCGATTAAAAAACTCGTTGGGCGTTCGCGTGCCGAAAAGAAGCCAGTTTTCTCCCGCCTCTGTCTGGTCAGCTCGGGCCTGGAGAAAGCCATAAAAAGGCGCGATGCCAGAACCGGCCGCGAACATCGCTATCGGATGCGAGGGGTCGGCGGGCAGGCGAAAACGAGGAGTGGGAACGATGGTCAGCGAAAGCTGCTTCTCCCGAAATCTAGGATCGCTGGTGATATATCTGAGAAAGTGGGACGCGGTTCCAGCCCGCGACTGTATATATGAATAGGGAGTATGAGGGGTCTGATAATCCAGCCCACCGACAATCAAATTGATTTTTTCGGCACCCGCGCTGGTATCCTTCATCGCGGAGGCAATGGAATAGAGACGGAACACCTCTGGCGGCACCACGCGACAGATGTTCTCGCTATCCCAGGGACCCGCCTTCCAGAGGCGCGTGCAATCATACCCCTCAGCATAGATCAGGTTCAGGAGATCCCACAGCTCCCACTGGTCCTCCATGCGCGCGTCGATAATCCGCTTGAGGGACCTCGAAGCGCTGATCTTCAGCAAGCGCTTGGCAATGTCTCGCGTGACAGGTCGTAGCTTGCCAAAGGTGAGTATTGTGCGCAGGGGCAATACTTTTACGTCGTCGGAATAGCCGGCGCGAAAACAGATCGCCTCCTGCCACTCAGGGGTCAGGTGGACGATCTCACCGCCCGTCGCCTGCAGCGCTCGCAGCGTCTTATGGACGAGTGTCTCGCTGTTTTCTGGTAATATACCAATGCGATCACCCGCCTGATAGTGCACGCCCTGTCCCGCAACATCCAGTTCAATAAAGCTAATCCAGGCACCACTGCCGGGATCTGTCGTGACCGTGCCACTGCCAGGATGCGCGAAGTAGACCTGCTGATTACCAGCCACATAACGTTCATCACGTACGGCCGAGAGCTCGCCATCAATTTTTTCCCAGGTTTTGTCCTTGAAAAGACCAGTAAATCTGGCTCCAGTGGTGACTGCGCGACCAACCTTAAAGGCAACCTCAAGAAAACCATAGGCTTTAATGCGGTGCAGCCCCATCCACCCTTTATCACCGATATAGGCATACAACACAGCGTTATACAGACCCTTCAGTGCGCTATTCTGGCTTTGTTCCACAAACTGTCGCACAGAGACGGCGCGCAAGGCCTCGACAAACTCGTGCCAGTGCCTGGGAAAGTGTCCGCTAAGATACACGCTCTGCTTGCCGACCAGCGTGTGGTATGATTGCCGCTCAAAAAAAGCGTCCAGGGCGTGGATATGCGGCTGCGCGGTTCCGCTAGGACTGGGCGCACCCTCAAATATGGGGACACCAGATGTGCCAACGGTCTTTGCCCACAGTACCTGATCAAGATGGTTTTTGCTCAAGGGATTGGTATCGATTTGAGGATAAATCACCTGCGTCACATATTGAAGCTGGTCCAGGATAACGAGTAGCGCCGCTTCCAGCGCGGCGCGATCCTCCCGCACAACGGCTTCCTGTGCCTGCAGCATCGCGTTGATGGCGGGTGTGAGCTGCATCGCGAACTCGGTTGTCACCAGGTAAAAAATGCGCTCAGCCTGATTATTCCAGGCGGGTATGAGCAGGTCCATATTATCCAGGCTGCGGGGTCCAGCCGGGTCGCGTAACTTCCAGTTGTAGAAAAAGAGGTCGATATAGGAGACATAGGGGAGAGGCTTTCCTAAGCGCCGGGAGACCTCTTTCCATGGTTCTAAAATAGAAGCGGGGAGCGCACCGGGGGGATCCGTTTCAACATATTGGTAGGCGTGCGCGAAGACGCCCAGCATAGTGGATGCGCGCAACAGGTAGCGGTCAGGAAGGGCGTCGGGAGTGGCCGCCAGCAGAGGCATCTGATCAAATACCCGCCGCATGGTCAAGGTTCTGTACAACTCTGGTAGCCTGTCTACCATGTCATCCCAGGCACTATGCGAGGCCGGCAACGCCAGCAGGGGAGGTTCGACCGGCAAGAAACCATAGGCGGTCGAAAGGAATCCATCATTTTCGTGTCCCTGCTCACGGTTGTACGCTTCTGCCGCGTGCACTACCTTACGCGCAGCTATCATCTCTTCCGGCCGGGCTTCAGGCAGTCTGCCACTGATGGCTTCTCTCATTTCAGGGCTGTGCCCAACAATGACCGTGGCATCCGCTCCCTGGTCAAGATACGCCCATGAAAATTGATACGCGCCAATCCTGATCAAGTCGCCACTCTTGAGAGCTCTTTGTTGAATGCGCTCGTCATTCACAAAGGTCCCATTCACACTATTGAGATCGCGCACAACGAGGAGGTGCTCTTCCAATTCCAACATCGCGTGCTGCCGTGAAATGGTCCTATCCTGGATGACGATGGTGTTGATCTCGGCGCTACGACCGATAGTTACTGGCAGGTCACTGATATACTCTACAACCGAGTTGGTGCGTTGATTTTTACAGACCAATCGCACCTGTATCGCTGATGGCATGGCCCTGTATCTCCCCGCGTATCATGCATAATAGATTACGGCACGACAAATATCAGAACGGGAAACTGTTCCCATCAGCTTGCCATCATCCACGACTGGCAAGCGCCGGATCTGTTTCTCTATCATGACAACAGCAGCCTGAGCTATGTCATCGGTGCTCTTCAAGGTAATGGCGTTGTGAATAATCAGTGGGTCAATGGGACGATTGACGAGGTCATGACCTTTTTGCACAAAAAATTTAAAGGCGTCATTGAGCGTTCCGCCCGCCCGTAGAACTTCGTCGAAGCCAGGAAGGATCGCGCGAATAAGGTCTCCTTCTGACAGCACTCCGACAAATTTACTATCATGATCTATGACCATCAGATCACTGACTTCGGAGATACTGATAATTTCAGCGGCCCTGCGCATATCTGCCCCGACGCGAATATAGACCGGGTAAATGGTCATAATATCCTGTACCTGCACGTGCATCTTCTCTTTCACGAACTGATCATATTAAAAATACGAACTTTTGATACGAGCCACCGTGAAATATTCTCTACTACTAGACGCTGTTAACGACGGTTTTTACGCCAGGCTATGCTTTCCTTGCGCTTAATCCTTTCAACTTTAGAGCGAGCAACAATGAAAAAGACGACAGTACGTGCGGGGCTTGCCCCCGCTTGCTTGCTTCCCACAAGGAAAGGCTCCTTCAAAGCGACCAGGAACGGTGGCATGTGATGCATCGCATCATTTCCGTTGCTTTTTCGAACGGGAAGGACAAAAGCGGGGGCAAGCCCCGCACGTACTGTCGTCTTTTCTCTTCAAGAATCACTTTATAGTGACAAACAGGCGCTTCTATCACCCACTTCTGCTATTCAGGGACCGATTTGTTGCCAGCGTGCGGTGGATCTGGTACAGTTTTTCTTGGCTCAAACAATGGCGGCGTTTCATTATTTTTGCACAGCGTTGCTAACGATATTATCTTTAGCGAGGACCTGGAAGGGGGGATATGGTGATCGGGCGTATCTTTTCTCTGTTGATCGCTGCACCGGCTCTATCTGGTACCACCGGGCCGGGGGCGTTGATTCTCAAAGCGCGTGGGCTCTTGCGATCTGGCATCAATAGCTTCTTTCTGGCTGGTCTGCTAACATTGCTGGCGACCGCGCTGGTAGGGACGCTGCAGTCGTATCGTTCCTGGCGCCGACAGGAGCTGCGGCGCATCCGCAGCAATGGCCTGGTGGTGCACACCAGCGCCGGGCCCGTCGAGTACCAGGTCAGCGGCCAGGGGGCGGCGGTCATCTACGCCCACGGGACGCCCGGCGGCTACGATCAAGGGCTGGCCTTCGCGCAGTTTTTCGATCCTGAGCAGTGTATGTTGATCTCTCCGTCGCGTCCAGGCTACCTGGGCACGCCGCAGAGCTCGGGCGCCTCACCGGAGCAACAGGCGGACATGTACGCGGCCCTGCTCGACGAACTCGGGATCAAGCAGGCCAGCGTGATCGGCTTCTCGGGCGGTGGCCCTTCGGCGCTCCAGTTCGCCCTGCGCCATCCCGAGCGCTGCCGCAACCTGGTGATGATCGGAGCCATCGTGCAGCGCTACTGTCCCGCTGAGAGCCTGCTGCTGCTGCCCGCCTGGAAACGTTACCTGCTGCTGCGGGTCGAGCATCTGCTGGTCTCCGACCTCTTCCTCTACTGCATCCTGCCCTTCATCCGTCTGCTGCCGATGGGGCATGTGATGGCCGGCATGCTCTGTTCTGGGACCATCTACCACCTGCGCGAGGCGGGCTACCACAACGATCAGCACCACTTCGCGGCCATCGAGCAGTATCCGCTCTCACAGGTCAAGGTCCCCACGCTGATCGTCCACGGCACCGATGATGAAGATGTGCCCTTCGAGGATGCCCGGCTGATGGCGCGCTCGATTCCGCGTGTCACGCTGGTTGCGCTCAACAAAGGCAACCATGCCTCCTTCTTCATCCATGCCCGCACCATTATCCCGATCATCCAGCGCTTCCTCATCCGATCCCATACCGATCCGCGCGAGATAAAAGCGCTAGAGCTCGTTTTGTAAACAGCACCGGCAGGATAGTTGCATAGCAAGAAGAAGATTTTTAGTAGATTTCAGGCAAAATAGGTGCATATACATATTTACACGCAGGAGCGTACTCGACATGAACCACTTTTAGAGGGATGAGGTAGAGAGATGAATAATAGTTGCTAAAAGTCTAGCGAATCCTTGACTCACTGGCTCATGGAACTACCAGCGGGCTTCACGCGAGTCGTGGAGCAGAAGTTTGTTGAGTGAATCACACCCTGGAATGGTGTCCCAGTTCCAGGCCCTGTGGCGCTGTATTAAGGATAGGCGAAAGCTGAATGTGTGCAGCGTGTCAAAACCTCAAGAAACCATCGCGAGGGGCGTTTTACTTCCGAAAGGAGAGCTTAAAGCTATGCTGTGTTTGGTGTATGTGGTCAATCAGAATGGCCATTGCTTGATGCCCTGCAAGCCATCCAAGGCGCGTAAATTGCTCAGGGATGGCCGGGCTCGTGTCAAGCACCGGAGCCCTTTCACGATCCAACTCCTCTGGGACTGTGAGGAGCACGTCCAGGAGGTGGTGGTCGGGATCGATAAGGGCAGTTCGATAACGGGCTTCGCCTGTGTTGGCAACGGCGAGATCCTGCTGTCGGGGGAGATCGTTCATAGGAAAGACGTCAAAGAGAAGATGGAAACCCGCCGGATGCATCGGCGCAGCCGCCGAAACCGCCGTTGGTATCGTCCGAAGCGGATACTCAACCGAGCTTCCAGTCGTCGCAGTGGGCGACTTCCTCCGTCGATCAAAACGAATGTGGAGGAGGTGATCCGTGTGGTCGAGCACCTGCCGTTGCCTCTCGCCCACATCGTGATCGAAGATGTCCAGGTAGACATCGCTCGTTTGAACGATCCGACGCTTCAAGCAAGTCGCTATCAGGACCCGACACGGCTGGATGAGAACCTCCGGATCGCGTGCCTGATGCGTGACGGCTACCAATGCCAGTACTGTCACAAGCGCGAGACGCGCTTGGAAGCGCATCACCTCGTGTTTCGCCAACACGGTGGCAAAGATACCCTGCGCAATCTGCTCACGCTCTGCGAGTCGTGTCATCACCGTGTGCACGAGGGCAAGATCACGCTGTCGGTGACAGGCGTGAGCGGTCATTTGGACCATATCGCGCAACGGTCCATGCAAGGGAAAGCGCATCTGTACGCAACGCTGGAACAAGGCATTTCCCTGACCACCCTCTTTGGGTACCAGACGGCGATCTGGCGCAAACATCTGGACCTGCCCAAAGCCCATGATGTGGACGCTCTTTGCATTGCCACCTACGACACCGGAGAGGTTATTGCCTGGCAGCAAGACCGTTTCTACCAGGTGGGTTTTCGCCCGCGTCGAACGCGGCGGCACTACCATGATTTGCCTCGGAAAGGACAGGGCAGGGTGCGCTATCAGGTCAACAGCGAACTGGAGGGCTTTCGCAAAGGTGATGTGGTGCGCGTGAAGGGCACCTCTGTCAAGCAGATCAATTCGATCTACAGCGACGGCTATCTTGCCTTTCCGCGGGTCAAAGGGGAACCCTCAAAAGCTCGACCGAAGGATTGTGTGTTGCTCGAACGTGGCACCACAATGCTCTGGCAAAAGATGGCAGAATGATCAAGAAATGTCGAGGATCCGCTATGAATCCAAAGAACGATTATAATACGCGAGAGGTACAGACCGGCTTCGTCGAGAGCAATGGCACCTGGATCTATTATGAGATGCTGGGTCATGGACACCCGCTGGTGCTGCTGCACGGTGGTTATATGGATCGGCGCATGTGGGATGATCAATTTTATGTACTGGCCGCACGCTACCACGTGATCCGCTATGACATTCGCGGTTTTGGCAAATCAGATCTGCCCCAGCGTCCCTATGCCGACCGGGACGACCTCTACGCGCTGCTCAACTTTCTCGGCATTCAGCGCACCTACCTGCTCGGCCTCTCCCTCGGCGGGGAGATCGCCCTGGATTTTACGCTGGAGCATCCCACAATGGTGGACGCCCTGATCCTGGTTGGCTCGCCCGTCTCGGGCTATCCACACGATGTAATGTTCACCGAGGAACAGCTGCAGACCCTGATCCAGCAGTGGATGCCATTCGAGCAGGCGGTCCAGGATCGCAGCCGTCCCAGGATGGTCGAGTGCTTGATGGCCCATCCCACACTGGTACCATCCCGCGCCTATCCAGAAGCGCGGCAGCGGGTGCGGCAATACCTCTCTGAATACTCGTTCGCCTGGATATTGGATCCCGCTCCACGCCAGGACCTGGACCCCCCGGCCTACGGACGGCTGGCCGAGATCCATATCCCCACCCTGATCATCACGGGAGCTGACGACCACTTCCAGCTGCACAAAAGCGCCAACAAGCTGGCCCACGACATCGCCGGAGCCCGGCGCATCGAGATCCCCGACACCCATCACATGCCCAACATGGAGAAGCCTACCGAATTCAACCAGATCGTGCTCGACTTCCTGCGCACCCTCCCGTGAACGCCTGCCCTCGCGGCCGAACCTACGGGGGACATGGATATGCGTGGAGAGAAAATCGGCCGCAAGGGCCAATACTTTCAACTTTAGCGCGAGCAACAAGAGGAAAGATCACAGTACGTGCGGGGCTTGCCCCCGCTTGCTTGTCTCCCGAGCGGAAAGCTTATTCAAAGCGACCAGGAACGGTTGCATGCGATGCATCGCATTCTGCTTGCTGCTTGTTCGAGCGGCGAGCAAGGAAGCGGGGGCAAGCCCCGCACGTACTGCTTCTCTTTCTCTTTGTACATTCCCCTAAGTTGAACGTATCGGCCGCAAGGGCCGAACCTACGGGTGTACGTAAGACGGAATTCGGCCTCGCGCCTATTCGTATGGCCAGCCAGCTCCGGGCACCGGCATATTGGCTATAAGAATCTGGCCACTGCGCTCCTGACCACTCATGTGCTCAAAGCCGTGCCATTCGGCGGCCAGCATGAATAGTGTCCGCTTATCCTCGCCGCCGAGCATACAGGCGAAGCAGGCCCGGTCAAGCTGGATCTTCTGCAGAACGTCGCCACCTTCTTTGACACGCGCACAGCACATGCCCGGAACGGTGGCGTACCAGATGGCACCTTCGGCGTCGAGGCAGATGCCGTCGGGTGCGAGTCCTGCGAGGTCGGCCCAGACACGCCGTCGCGATAGATTGCCATCGGCATCGATATCGAAGGCGGTGAGGCAGGTGGCGTGGGACTCGGCCACGATCAGCGTCCGATTGTCGGGCGTCACAGCCATGCCATTAGGGAAGGCGAGCCCGTCAGCCACCTGGCGCACCGCGCCGTCGGGCGTGATCAAGGCGATCACACCGGGAGCATCAAAGGCGCCACCGTTGACGTAGATGTTGCCGCGTCCATCCACGACGATCTCGTTCCAGATAGGAGCGAGGTGTGAGAGCGTAGCGTGCGTCACCAGTTCCCCACTAGGCTCCTGGCGCAGCAGTAGCCCCTCACGCCCCGAGACGACGAGCAGACGCCCATCATGCAGCCAATCGATGCAGAAGGGGAGCGAGGTCGGCACATGGGCGACAACCTCGCTCTCGCCCTGCGGATCAACGGCAATAATTTCGTTCGTTCCCCAATGGGAGAACCACAAACGCCCCTGGTGCCAGCGCGGCGACTCGCCAAACGCCAGCCCACTCAACAGAACCTGCGTATCAGACATGTTGCTGCCTCCCTTTCATCAAGCGTTTTGCTCCAGGTTCATCTGCCAGGACACACCGTACTTGTCAGCCACCCAGCCAAACTTGCCGATACCAGGATACTCACTAAGCGGCATGAACACCTGCCCGCCCTGGGAGAGTTGGGCAAAATAGCGCTCGATCTCCTCGTCGGTCATACAGGTCACATACAACGAGATAGCCGGGGTAAAGGTAAACTGATGTTTAACGTTGCTATCGATGCACATAAACACCTGTCCATACAGCGAGAAGGTCGCAAGCATCACGCTCCCCTCGTCACCCGCCTCGCCGGGACCATAACGCCGGATGCTCAAAATCTCCGCCTGCTCAAAGATAGAGATGTAGTAATTCATGGCCTCTTCAGCCCGGCCTTCGAACATCAAAAATGTGGTGACGCGTTGCTTTGTATCAGCCATCGCCGGTACTCCTTCCTTTGTGTATGGACTATGCGATGAGCTTTAAGAGCGTCAAACGCTCATCTTACTGCACGCTTGAGCGCCCCCCGCACGGGCATCCGCATGCGCGGCCGATTGGTTTTCTAATGTGTTGGTGTCACAGGGGCGCATTCGCAGCCCCGTGACACCAACACATTATGACTTATGAGCAAAAAGTTATTATTAGCCTATCACCTCAAGCAGGACAAAACTTCTTCTATCTTGCTCTTTTATGCGATGCTCGACAATTAAGGCTATACGAAGAGCCTTCGGGGGAACGTGGGCGTTGGGGCACGGGCCGCTGCGCGGCAAAGCTGGGGCAAGCCCAGCACCTACGACGCGCGCGTTGCTCTTTTGTTTCCTTTGGCGCGGGCCTTCCATTTGTTGGTCCAGCGGCGAGCGGGAGCAAGTTCACGCGGTTGTTGCTGGTAGCGCGGCGCCAGGTCGCGCTGGAGCAGTGTGCCGGCCCAGGCATAGAAGGCGGGCATATCGTTGAGGCGCCCACCGGCGCGTTGATAGCCGACGCGCCAGGCCAGCGCGAAGAGGCTCAGGACCAGCCATTGGATGAGCGACCTGCGCACCAGGGGATCGACGCGCAGGATGGAGATGGTGCGGGCTGCATCGGCCCGTGGATCGCCGGCGCGCGCGTTGGTCCAATCGATCACGCCGGTGATGCGGCGACCATCGGTCAGGACGTTGCGTGGATGATAATCCAGGTGCAATAGCGCCTGCCTGCCTGCGGCGAGGTGGCACAGGCGATCCTGCAGGGCCTCTTCACCTTCGCAGCGCCAGCTTATCCACGATCCTGACCGCTGGCGCAGCAGCGCGGGGGCCTCCACCGCGTTAATGGCAGCCTGCGTACGGCCAAAGGCCATACCCAGCAACCACAAGCGCCACGGCCGCGCCAGCAGTTCGTCTCCCAGCGTTCGTCCGGCTATCCAGCTTATCAACAACGCCGGGCGATCCTGCCATGTTCCCGCCCTATGCACGCGGGGCACCGGCAGGCCCGCTGTGTGAACGGCCTCCATCACCGCCTGCTCACGCTCGCACTCCTCATGCTCATCCGGACGAAACACGCGCAGCGCATATAGCTGCCCCTCGTGCTCCACCCGCCACATCGCCATATCGAACCCGCCCCGCAAAGGCGTGGCGACCGGCGCTCCATTAACGCCCAACGCCCGCAGAATCTCCAAAGCTGGCAGCTCCGCCATCACCGTATCTGACTCCTCCATATGTTCGGACCTCGCGTCCGATTTTCCTTTCCGCGTACGACCATGTTCTCCCTGATCTCTAATTAAGCTCTTTGGTCATTACGATGTTGGTGGCCACATAGCCGAGTTTCTGGTACATCGCCAGGGCGGGCTGGTTGTGGCCGAAGACGTGCAGGCCTATCTTGCTGAGGCCGAGGTCGCGCACCTTCTTCTCCATTTCGAGGAAGGCCTGCGAGCCATAGCCCTGGTGGCGATACTCCTCATCGATGCGGACGTCATAGACAAAGGCGCTACGCTGGCCCGCGCGCTCCTCCACCGCGAACCAGAGCATGCCCACCTTTCGCTGCCGCTGCGGGTCAACGATGGTGAACAGGTATTGGTTGGGCGAGGCAACGCCGTTCGGCAGCAGCTCGGCATACTGTTTCCTGGACTGCTCCAGCGACTCTTCCTGCGACCAGCGTCCGCTCTTCACGTGCTCCTGAGCGTAATCGGCCACCGCGAAATTCAGGTAGCTCTGAAAATCCGCCTCGCTCATCGGCTCTAAAATAACCATGAAGTACCTCTCTCTTTATCCAACGCGAGGGCGCTGACGCGCCCGACATGTCATTGTATGGAGTGGTAGGAAGCGTGCTTCCTACCACTCCATACAAATGTATTCTGACTAATCGTGATAACGATGCGATGTAGAGGAGCCGGCGGGTAGCAGAAACTGCAGGCCGTCGGCCAGCGAGCCGCGCCAGCAGGCGTAGTCATGGCCGCCGGCGAACTCGCGATAACACAGATCGTATCCTTTATCCTGCAGGACGCCGCGCAGGTGACGGTTGGAGAGCACCATGGCTTCATATGGCTCAAACAGGCCAACCTCCTGATAGAAGCGCAGCGGCAAGTGTTCGCGCTGATCAAACTGTTGTACCAGCCATTCGGGAGTGTGATCTTCCGGATGGTCCTTCCCCCACCAGTAGGAGCCGGACTGCGAGAGCACGTTGCCGAAGACCTCGGATGCCTGCAGGGCGGCATAGGCGGCGGCCAATCCACCATAGCTGGACCCGCCGACGATGGTGCGGGCGGGATCGCTGGTGACGTGATAGCGCTCCCTCACCCATGGCAGCAGCTCGCGCGTCAGAAAATCGACGTGCGGCTGATAGCAGGGCAGCTCGCGGTTGCGCGTCTCCTGATTCAGGCTGTCGGGCGACACCACGACCAGCGGCGGAATCTTTCCGGAATGCAACAGGTTATCGATAATGGTTGGCGTTGGAACCAGATCGACGTACGCATATCCATCGAACACAACCAGCAACGCATACGGCTCATGTTCCAAACTATAGCCGGGCGGCGTATAGATCCAGACGCGGCGCTCATTCTCCAGAATAGAGCTCTGAAAACGCTGCAACTCTACCTTACCAGCGGGCACATCATCATGCTGCATGATCCAGGGCTGGGCCGGCGCGTCTGGCAGTTCGAGCAACGACAGGACCCGCGGGAAATCCTCCGGGTCCTCTTCATCTTTGGGGAACGTAAACCGCCGCGCGTTGAGCGGATCAGGTTGGAAGCCACGGACACGCGCCCGGTAGTCGGTCGCTTCCGTAAACGGCACCAACGAGTCGTCGGGGGAAAACTGGTAGACCGAGCGCAGATCTGAACGTAATCGATAGGTTTTATACCAGAGATCGCTCTCCCCCAGCCGTTCCAACTGATGCCTCTCAATGTCATCGTCCGCCACATAGCGCGCGAACAACACAACGTTGCGCGTCTGCGACGTGCCACGCCACACAAAGGTCACCAGGCACTCAGTAGGATCGTCGGGGATCGGCTCGATCAGAGGCGCTTGCTGCTCCTCAATCTCGCGCCAGAATGGGGGCAGCGCAGCGGGGTTACCGGCCTCCAGCTCACGCTTCAATTGAGCGATACGTGGGCTGCTATCTTCAAGCATCATGCCACCTTTTCCACGTGGGCGCTCAAGATTGGCACCCACCACACATATTTGCTTTAGATACCTTTTATTCTTTCATAAAAGCTCTTCTATGATTCTACCACATCCTCCGGCGCGTTGTGGTCAGACCGGCGCCGACGCCACCAGAGATAGAGCAGGGCGAGCGCGGCAGTGAGTACAGGGATAGCGATGGAGGCGCCGGCGAAGAAGAAGATGGCCAGGCACAGCAGACAGCTCGCGGCCGCCAGCCAGCGGGCGAGACCTGCGAGCAGCCGGGCGCCGGCGGCGGTCCCGACCACATAGGTGGCGATGCCCAGCGAGTTGGGGATGCTCAGCAGAGAACCGGCGCTCAAACCCAGTAGATAGGTCGCGGCCAGCCCGAGCAGCGCTACCACGCCGATCACCAGCAGCGAGCGTCGGGGGACACCATGCTGGTCGAGCCGCGCCAGCCAGGCGGGCATGGCGCCGTCGCGTGCCAGCGCGTAGCCCAGGCGCGAGCCGGCCGCCACGTAGGCGTTGACGGTCCCCAGCGAGATCACCAGCGCCATCACGGCGGCGACGGCGCCCGCGCCCAGTCCCAGCGCGTCGCTCAGCAGTCGAGCCACCGCGACGCGATCGAGGGCCGCCGTCCCATAGGTGCCGGTCCCGATAGTGGCGACGGCCACGCCCAGGTAGAGGATCGTTACCAGAACCACGCTCCACAGCGTGCTGCGCGGCACGTCGCGTTCGGGATCGGTAAACTCGGCTGAAAGCTGGGCGATCGCCTCCCAGCCAAAGAAGGCGAAGAAGATCAGCACGCCCGCCTGCCCGATCGCGGGTAGTCCATGGGGAACAAATGGCACCCAATGCGCGGCCCGCATGCGAGGGATAGAGACCAGCGTCGCGCTCAGCAGCAGCAGCGCGACGCCCGCGCTCAACAGCAGAGCCAGCCGTCCGCTGACGCGCAGGCCATAGAGATTGGGGATGATGGCGGCGATCAGGATGGCCGCGGCGATCAGAAAGGTCGCCTCGCGCCCCAGACGCAGGGCGTCGGCGATATAGTAGGCCCCGGTCAAGGGCACGATCATCTGCCCGACAATCGAGGCGATAAAGTAGAACCAGCCGGTCACGGCTCCCAGCGCCGGGCCGAAGGCGCGCGTGGTAAAGGTGGCCACACCGCCGGCGTCGGGATAGCGGCTGGCCAGGGCGGCAAAGGTCAGGGCCAGCGGGATACCCAGCACACAATCAAAGATCCAGGAGAGCATCGAAGCCGGCCCGGCCGTGCTCGCGGCCAGTCCGGGCAGAAGCAGGACACCCGCGCCGATGACAGCGGCCACGTACAGGGCGATGGCCTGTGGCAGGCGGATGGTGCGCACAACGCTTTGCTTCATCCCAGCACCTCCTCATCGCCCAACTCGCGCGCGCTGAGGGTCGAGAGCGCTAGCGTCGTCATGGTTGCCTGCACGTCGGGGACGGCCCGCATACGGTCGATCAACTCCTGCAGCGCCAGCGGCAGGGCCACCCTGACCTTGAGCAACATGCACCACTCGCCGGTCACGCGATGGCACTCCTCCACCATACTCTCCTGGTTTCCCAGGCGCATCAAGATCTGGCCGACCTCGTGGCACTGCGTCCCCGAGGTGCGCACCCAGATAAAGGCCGTAATCGGCAGGCCCAGCGCCTCCCAGTCGACCAGCGCCTGGTAGCCACGAAGGACCCCCTGCTCCTCCAGCCGCTTGACGCGTTCATGCACCGCCGGCCGCGACAGATGGACGCGCTGTGCCAGCGTCTCCTGGCTCAGCCGCCCATTGTCGCGCAACAGAGAAACAATCTTCCGATCAATCGCATCCATTCTATATTCCTCGTTTCATCGATCAGCACAAACATTCTGTCGCTCACGATAGAATATAGCAGACGATACGTCAATCATTTCCCAAAATACCGACGAAACGTCGGAAAATCATGCAAAAAGAGGCGCTCGAAGATCGTCAGCCCACTAAACGTCGGCGCCAGTGGCCCTGGATAAAAATGAGAGGACGGCATGGTTGAACTGCTCGGGCCGCTCCATGTTGACCATGTGCGCGACCCCCTCGATCACCAGCAGCTGGGCGCCGTCGATCTGGCTGGCGAGCTGCTGGCTCAGCTCCAGCTTGTAGGGAAGATCATAGTCGCCGACCACGACCAGGGTCGGCACATGCACCTCGGCCAGCCGCTCGATGGCCGGCGGCTGTAGCTTCACAAGTTCGGCTCCATCGGGGACCGGAACAGCGAAGGCGTGGCGCTGCATGACGCGGACACGCTCGCGCACGCTCGCATCGACCTGCTCGGGCGTGCGCCGGGGACCATCCACCCATACGCGCACGTTCAGGTCGGTGGCCGCGTCGAGGTCGTCGCGCTCCAGGTACGCCTCCTCTTCCTCCTGGAAGCGTATCACCGCCTCCGAAGGCTGCGTGCCGCTCACGCTGGGCGCGACCAGCACCAGCGAGCGCACCATCTGTGGATGCGAGAGCGCGAAATCAAGCGCGACCTGGCCGCCGAACGAGATGCCTACGACGTGCGCGCTCTCGATGCCGAGGGAGGTGAGAAGCTCGGCGGGATCATCATAATAGGCGAACGGCATGGCGGGATATTGAGACTGTCCATAGCCGCGCTGATCGTAGCGGATGACGCGATAGTGCCGCGCGAAGGCGGCGAACTGCTCATCCCACATGCGGCTATCGGCGATCCCGGCATGGATCAACAGCAGCGGCTCGCCCTGGCCGGCTACCTCATAATACAGCGGGGCCCCATGAGCCTGTAAAAAGCCAGTCTGTGAATTGAGTTCTGTCACAAAAATCTCCTTGATAAGCTGTTCTGCCGCAACACAAAAAGGCAGCAGAGAATGGCGGGCTGCAACAATACAGCCCCTCACAACGGGGAATAAATGGGTTTATTGAGGATTTCAAGAGGCAGAACTTAATTCACTGGCGTGCAAGGTGCACAGTCCTGTCTCATCCTCGAAGCATTGGTCAACATCGCTGAGCACCTCCTTTCTGTTCTTACTATGCGCGAACAGTATAACTCAAATTGCTCGGCTTATGCAACTGACCCCTTCTCTCTTCGCGTGCGAGATGTAATTCATTTTTTGCAAAAAGAGAGACGTAGGTTCCCGTTGTCTTTCTCTGTGCAAAAATATGATGCGCACCCTTGCGTGCGCGCGCCGTTGTTCCCGAGCCATGGATATGCTATACTTGCGGTAATTCCTCTAAATATATCGCGGTAAGCTCACGAGAAATGAGAAACAGAGTGGCACAGACGGTCGTCGGCCCCGCCGCCAGGCGGTGGTCCACAAAGGCACAACGCATCTGCATTAATCGGTGGATCGCCCATGGCCGTGCCCTGCCCTTTTTCAGCCTCGATCCATGCTAGAAAGCGTCCGCTGAACTACATATACGCATCATTCACGAGCCATGAGCGATCCGTCCGGCGATTCTCTGGCTTTTTTGTTTTGGTGCATTACGCCTTCAGCTAAGGAGTTTTCTGCATGCGTTTTTCTGGATGCCTGTCGCCGTCACGGCAGGTGCTGGCCATCGGCAGCGTACGCTGGCTGCTGCTCTCGCGCCTGTGCGCGGACATCATCTTTTATTCGACAACAATCGTACGCTTCCAGCAAGAGCGAGGATTGAACTTCACGGATATGTTTGTGATGGAATCGATCCTGTCGGCCGCCATCTGGTGCGCCGACCTGCCGACCAGCCTATGGGCGGACCGCTTTGGCTATCGACGTATGATTATCCTGGGCCACGGCTGCAACCTGCTGGGTCTGCTCTGCTTTCTGGTCGCCCATGGCTTCTGGTGGTTCGCGTTCTCAAACGTGCTGGGTGGCCTGGCGATCGCCTGCACCTCTGGCTGCGAGGGAGCACTGCTCTATCAGAGCGTGCCGGGCGAGCGGCGCGACGCGTTGGGGGGCGCGGCCTTTACGCTGCTGCGCCTGGCCTCTACCTGCGGCTTCTTTCTGGGACTGCTTCCCAGCAGCTTGATCGGTGCCCGCAGTCCCGCGCTGGCGGTGGCGCTGAGCCTGCTGCCCGCGCTCGGTTCGCTGCTGGCCGCCTGGCACATTCGGGAACCCGGCGGTCAACCGGAAGTCACCGCCCATGATCAGCTACCACTAGCAGTACGCACCAGCATGTGGGAGATCATCAGACTGGCGCTGAAGACAATACGCCAGCAGCCGGGACTGGCCGGGATGAAGATCTTCAGTTCGGCCGCCTTTGCCCTCACCAATGCCATCTTCTGGTATAACCAGCCCTATTTCAGCCGCGCCAGCCTGCCGGTGGCCTGGGTGGGACCGGCCATGGCGCTGGCTATGGCGATCCAGTTTCTGTTCTTGCTGCGTCTGCCCTGGCTTCAGCAGCGCATCAGCACGCGTCTCCTGCTCGTCATCTCGTGCGGGCTCCCCGGCCTGGCCTATATCCTGCTGGCCAAAGCGCATCAACCCCTGCAGGCCATCCTGCTGATCTCCTGCATCGTCGCCTTCTCCGCCTGGCAGGATCCCTTGATCAACCACCAGCTCAACCGGCGCATCCCCGATCAGTCGCGGGCCACCGTCCTCTCGGGACTCACCTTGATCGGCTCGCTGACCGCCATCTGGCTCAATCCCTGGATCGGCCTGCTAGGTGACCAGGGACTCGCCGTCACCGGACCCGGCCTGGGCGCCAGCCTGCTGGTGCTGATCACCTTGATCCCACTGCTCATGCGAGAACGCAAACAGAGAACCGTCTAGACGCGCCCCGCGCGGGCTCCCCATCAGCGCCGTTGCCGGTGGGAAGCCCGCGCTCAGGCGATCCCAGAAAGGCCGAAGTTGTGGATCAGCTCCGCGTTGAAGTCACGCTGCAGCAATTCATCCCAGAACAGTTGATGCGCCAGCTGGATGCTGTCCTCCACGGCCAGCGCCAGGATCAGGCTTTCGCCCTCGCTCAATACGAACCGGGCCCGCAGGGTGGGATGCCATTCCTCGCTATCCTGCACGATCTCAAGTGAGAACGGCTCGCGCACGCGCACGTCGGACAGCGCCAGCACCACGTGCTGCAGGCCACCGGAAATGAACGCGCCCATGCTATCGGGGCAGAGCACGACTTCGGCCGGGACGGTGGCGTTGTGCGGCGTCACTTTGAGGTTCATGGTGACTGGCATACTACCATATGTACATTCGATCATACGTACTAGACAGCGATGAGGCCTGCGCGTGTTAACCCTATTTATGGTAACGACTTTGCGCGGCCATGCCTGCACGGTCCCCATGGGGATAAAATCAGTCAGTTCTACAGCACCTTGCGCACGCACAAAGCGCGTTTGCAACGTGTTGGTGCGGTGGAGATAGCACTGCGAGCCGCGCTGCGGTCCATCCGCCGGCGTGATCTGAAAGTATCCCCCATGTCGCTCATCCAACAACCGGGACAGGATGGCCGGGCTATCGAAATCCGGCAGGCTGGCCCAGTCGATCGAGCCATCCGGCGCAATCAATACGACCGCGTGGCTATCGCCGATGACGCCATAGGCATTGATCAGCGAATATGTCTGGTGAGGTTTGTTCTCCCACTCCATAATGCACCTTCTTTCTGCCAACTCTCTCGCCTCACTATTTCTGAATGCGTATGTACATCACGCGCAACCCTTTTGATCCACAGCCCTCCCTACTACAAGCAGCAGGATGGCCGCGATCAGGATCGGTACCACGGCCGGCCAGGCCGCGCCGATCCGCACTAGAGGAGGTTGACCCGTAAAGATGGAGCGCGCGCCATAAATGAAGGGAATCAGCAGCATGGCGTACAGCAGGTTATTCAGCACGCGGTACCACAGACGATCGTGCCTGTGCCCAAAGATCAGCTTGAAGCCTCCCCGCACACCCAGCAGCAGCAGCGCCGCGATCAGCCACAACCTGAACCCGGCCGCGCTCCCTTTGATGCCCACCAGGTAGCCATTCGCACCCAGCGTCAGATTGGCATAGCTGCCATACAGCATGATCGCCAGCCCCACGATCAGCAGGAGCTCGATCAGCAGTTGCGCCGGGACCCGGCGCCATCCGCGGACGCCCTCACAGCGTTCTTTCACCCCTTCACGACCCACCAGAAGCAGCATGCCCGGAATGGTGATGCCCAGAAAGCTGATCCAGCTCCACTGCGGCGCCTTGAGATCGGCCAGCGCGAGCTGCGACAGCCCGATCCCAAACAAGATGGTGCCTGTAATCAACAGCACCCCATCACGCACAATGTCGGAAAATCTAACCGCGCCCCGTGGTCGCGCGACCTTGAGGGAGCCGGCCAGGGCCAGCGCGCCACTACCAGCTATCAGACCGATCAGCACGGTGATAAACTGGGCCAACGCGAACGTCGGGGTCACGTAGCCTTGATGAAATGCCGGTATCGCCACACCCAGGTAGAGAAAGGACGCCGCCAGGGCCAGATCACCCGCCAGCAGGACCCCTCCGGGCGTCTGCTGTTCTTTAAGCTTCAGCTCGCTCCACATCAGCAGGCTGGCCACCAGCATCGACAAGCTCAACACAACCTCGATCCCCTTGATGAGGACGCTGCCGTCCGTCAGAAAGAGCAGGGTCAGCATGGTAATCCCTATCAAGGTATGGGCGCCCGCGCTTACAAAGCCGTATCCTCGCGCCAATCTTTGTGTGGGGGAGGAATCCTGGCTATATTCCCCCGTATCTATCGAGAGTACATTACCCATCTAAATCTTCTCCTTCAGGCCAGGCAATCACATCCGGCCTCTGACATCAGGCTCCCTCCCACGGCACAACAATGCATATGGTGACGCTAGCATCTACCCCCATTCTCTTTCCTTCATCTCTCCAGACTGCTCTTTTACAAATTTATTCCCGCTATCCACTACAAATCGGAACATCAAAAATCAAAACACTACAGCATAAATAGAAAAATCACGGAACATGGTGTATGATGGTAAAGGAGTCCAGTAAGAATTGAGCACGGAGTCTATTTTGCATTGGTTCATGCGGCGCTCACATCTCTATTTTGCATTGGTTCATGCGGCGCTCACATCTCTATTTTGCATTGGTTCATGCGGCGCTCACATCTCTATTTTGCATTGGTTCATGCGGCGCTCATACCTCTATTTTGTGTTGGTGCAACAGAGGCGCGAATGTGCCTCTGTTGCACCAACACAAAAAACTACCGCGGCCGCGCAGCGGACGCGCGTGTGGGGGCGCCCACGTGTCCTCACAACAAAGAGAGTAAACCACTCTCACGGGAATAAAATCTGCTTAGCATCAGTCCCTTTTAGTGGAAGGTAAAAAGGTGCGTAAGTGCAACCGCATGACCAACGCTTACGTTTTGAGCAGCTCATCTTACCGCACCTGGACGCAGCATACAACCTGGCGCGCTGGCTCACCCATAATGACCAGGATGCGCAAGATATGGTGCAGGAAGCATGCTTACGGGCCTTCAGATTTTTGCAAGGGTTTCGGGGTGGAGATAGCCGCGTCTGGTTGCTAACCATTGTACGCAACACCTGTTATACCTGGCTGCGACAGCGGCGCCTGGATGAACAGATGGTGCCATTTGATGAAGAGTTACACGATAGAGAAAGTGATGTGCTTAATCCGGAAGTGCTGCATCTGCGCCGCATCGATCAGCAGAAGCTCAGCGCGGCGCTGGCGGCCTTGCCGTTAGAGTTTCGCGAGGTCATGGTCTTACGCGAGCTGGAGGAGATGTCGTACCGGGATATCAGCACGATCGTGCATATCCCGCTGGGAACAGTGATGTCGCGCCTGGCGCGGGCTCGTAAACAACTGCAGCGCTACCTCGCGCAGCAGACGAACGAAGAAGGAATATGATGAATTGTACAGAGGCACACCGCTTTTTGCATGCCTACCTGGATAATGAGCTGGATATCGCCCAGAGCCTCGATATCGAGCGCCACCTGGAAACGTGCGCGGCATGCCGGGAAAGTTACGATGGATATCAGGAACTGCGCGATGCGATGAAGGGTAGCTCTCTGTATTTTACCGCGCCGCCGCAGTTACGCCAGCGTGTGTCGTCATCGCAGCGTCAGCGCGATCGGGCCAGCTTCATGGCCCGAACCACCCTGTGGCGCGGACTCGGCGTTGCGGCTGCGGCATGCCTGATTGTGGCGGCCCTGGCGGTCCTGCTCAGCGGGATCTGGCGTAGCGGCCCTACGACCTCGCCAGGAGGGGGAAACGCCCTATCGCAACAGGTGTTTGATAGCCATATGCGCTCACTCACGGCCAACCACCTGGTGGATATTCGCTCCTCCAATCCCGATGCCATCAAGTCATGGTTTCACGGCAAGCTCAACTACACACCCTACATCTACGATATCAGCTCCGATGGCTATACGCTGGTCGGGGGTCGCCTGGACTACCTGGATAGGCAAAACGTGGCCGCCATCGTCTACCAGTACCAGGGGCATAACGTTAACTTCTTTCTCTGGCCCACCACACAGGGGTCCATGCCCGTCAAGATGGACACCATCCAGAGCTATCACCTGGCCAACTGGCGCGAAGAAGGCATGAACTGCTGGGCTGTCTCCAACGCCAGTCCAGACGCTCTCCAAAACTTTGCTCGCCTGCAACAATCATGGGCATAAAAAGGCGTTGCAAAGAGAGGTGTGTGGGCATGGCAGCGTCGCGCGCCGCCATGCCCACACACCTCTCTTGCATATACACCTGAAGAGGCATCTGGGCGGGCTGCTATTTGTGGCTGACGACGGCGCGTGCCGCGCTGGCACCGTAGAAGGCGGGCTCGAGCCGAGATGGATGCAGCTTGCCACCCAGCCCGAAAAATTCGCAGAAGCTCATGATCAAGGGATTCCACTTTTCGGGATCGATGTAGTGGTCAGTACCGGGGATCAGCAACCGCTCGTCGATGTGGACGCGCACGATGCGCATCTCAATCGCCTGGATGCTCCCGTTCCGCTCGTCGAAGCCGTGCGCCCGCTCGACCAGCGCCTCCAACTGCACCGGACACTCAGCTACCAGCGGCGCGTTCACCAGGTCCGCCGGCCGTGGCGTCAGCCCGGCCACGCCAAATTTATCGGCCTCATAGCGATAGCCGATGCTCTGCTTGCTCTCCGGCACAGGATCGCGTCCCGTGGTCAAAGCCAGCCGATCGACGGCCGCCACCAGGTCCGCCGAGGGGAGGTTGAGGACGCCCTGCCGCTCGCGCAGCAGGTTCTCGACCGTCATCGATCTGCCACTCATCCCCAGCATGCACGATTGGTTGAGCCACCAGGCCGACGACATCGGCGCCAGGTTCAACGAACCATCCACGTTGCGCGTACTGATCAAGACCACCGGCGTACCAAAATAGAGGATACTCGGTTCAATCACCCTATGCATCTGTATGCTCCTGTTCATCATCCATCGTTCACGATACACGCGCCACGCCCCATCCTCGCCACCCGACCAGTGCGGGCGCGCCACATATCATGCAGCAAGCATAATGCATAAACCATCAGAGACCTATCCGCTTCTTGCGCTCCAAATTTCCATGCTACTCTGCGCCCACAACAACATCAGCGCACCGCACCCACCCAACCTGTTTCTTTTTTTGGCAACCTCAATTGACCACAATTTAATTGCGCACAATTTAATTGCACGCAGCATAACACGCCAAAAAAGAAAAAACATCCCCCTATGCGTCTGCCAGTTGGAACGGCGTACGCGAACAAGACAACGTTGCTGTGACTTAGCTGACTTCGCGCGCGAGGGAGGAGAAGTAGGCGAGGTGTTCACGCAGCAGCGAAACGAGGTCAGTGCTGGCGTCGTGCTCGAACCATACGGTAAGCGCCGCGCGGAACGCGGCCATGGAGACCGCGACCAGAAAACGGAGATAGTCCTGGCCCGCCTCCGAACCCGTCCGGGCGGCGAGTGCCTCGCAGAAGGCGGGCTCTGTTACCGCCAGCGAGTAGAGATATCCAGGGATTAGAGAAGGGGTGACAGTGGCGATGTGGTAGCGCAGCAAGAAGCCCGCTTTCTGCTGCTGATAGAGACCCGCGAGATGCTCCAGCGTCTCGATCAACGCCCCCGGCGCCGATTTCGCCGCCGCGACATGCCGGAGATAGCTCGCGCCCTCTTCCAGAATCGTCTGTGTGGGCGCGAAGAGCAGTTCTTCCTTTGAAGCAAAGTAGCGAAAAAAGGTGCGCGGCGACATCATCACCGCGTCGGCGATATCCTGGATGGAGGTCTGCTCGTAACCACGCTGCTGAAAGAGCCGCAGCGCCGTCTCTTCAATCGTTGCCTGCGCCAGGCGTTTCTTGCGTTCACGCAGACCCGGCTGCCGCCCCAGGCTGTCCTGCGAATCCACTATGTCATTCAAGTGCTTTCTTCCTTCATTGACTTTTGTCACATGGTGACATTATAATCCAGGGAGATGCTCGTGACAACTAGAGACAGCTATCCCACCCGTCGATTCCTTTTAGGAGGGGACGACGTACAACAGAACGTGCACACGCAGCAACGTGACACGGCGAAAGGAAGGACTGAGGAGATGCGCGTCATTGCCTTGACCAAAAAATGTATTGCCAGCGGATCTTGCGTACTGGCCTGCAGCCAGGCCTTTACCCAGAGCGAGAGCGATGGCACGGTTGAGATCCTGCAGGAACATCCACCCCTGGAGCTTTTGCAGAAGGTCAAGTACGCGGCCGAGGCGTGCCCGGCCGAGGTCTTTGTCGTTGAGGATGAGGAGAATACCTCGGAGCTGACGCTGACCGCCGATGATCGGGAGGTAGAGGAGTAAAAGTTCTCGCGTGCTTTTGATGTCAACTGAATCAGAGTAGTAAAGAGCCGACCGACAGCCATCCAGCCATTTGCTGGTGACCCGATGGATTGGAAAGGATATATGAGTCAAGAACCTATCACACCGAACGTTGAAACTGAACAACAAGATATCCCGAACTACCCATTTCCGTTTGCTCCCCATAGCCTGAGCATCCCTGCAGAGTATGAACGCCTGCGCAACGAGTGCCCGGTGGCCAGGGTACATATGCCCTATGGCGGCGATGCATTTCTGCCCACGCGTTACCAGGATATCGCCAAAGCCTTTGGTGATCCCAAATGCGGCCCGGTCCTGCGTTCGGATGGCGCGGTCCCGCGCATGGAAGCGGGCGATGTCACGGGGACAAGCTCCAGCGACGATTCGCTCTTTTCGGTCTCCGATGCCCGGCACAATAAGCTGCGGCGCGTGGTCACGCAGGCATTTACGGTGCAGGCCGCCAACAAGCTGCGCCCGCGCGTGATCGAGGTAACCCACGCGCTGGTGGATGCCATGGAGCGTTCGGGGCCGCCCGCCGACCTGTTTGAGGACTACGCCATCCGGACCCCGATGACGGTGCTCTGCGAGATGCTGGGCATCCCGCAGCAGGAGGAAAGATTCCTGCGCCAGTCGGCGCGCATCGCCCTGTCAACGGTGGCGAGCCCCCAGGAGCGCTACGCACAGGCCATGAAGCTGAGGCAGTATCTGACCCCGATCATCGAACAGGCGCAGAAGGAGCCTGGCGATAACGTGCTGGGCCTGCTCGTGCGCGCGCAGCAGCAGGGTGATCATGTGATGAAAGAGTCTGAGATGTATTCCTTCGCCATGGGGATGATCATCGCCGGCTTTGAGACGGTGAGCACCACCTTCACCAATTCGGCCTTCATCGTGCTGCAAGATCCCGAGCTGCTCACGCGCTTACGCGCACAGATCAGGGAGCCCGAGCAGTGGGCGACCGCGATCGAAGAGCTCCTGCGCATCACCCCGATCGGACATGGCAGGCCACGCATCACACGCGAGCCCGTCCAGTTTGGCGAGACGACCGTCCCCGCCGGGGAGGTGGTTTACCTATCGGCGATCGCCGCCAACTATGATCCGGCCGTCTTTTCCGATCCCGATGAGATTCGCTTTGATCGCGAGATCAAACCTATGCTGAGCTTCGGACGCGGCATCCACGCCTGTCTGGGGCAGCAGATCGCCCGCATGGAGTTGCAGGTGCTGTGGGAAACGTTGCTCACGCGGCTGCCAACGATCCGCCTGGCGGTGCCTCCCGAGGAAGTCCCCTGGCGCGCGGATGAGACCCTGACGTTCGGGCCTTCTAATTTACCCGTGACCTGGTAAAAGGCACCATCCCTCTGGCGCGCGGGAACGGGCTCAGGGGCGTAACTATGATTACGCCCCTGCCTGCCGGGCTTTTTCTTTTCTGCCGGTGATGACGCTACTAGCTACACAGAAAAAACTCATATCTTATTCCCTATTCCTTTGTATGCGTGCAATACAGATTAAGATCGTTTTATTTATATGCACGCATCCGCGGAGGCACCCCCTTCAAACACGCACATGCATATAAGGGGATAAGAGGAAATGAGAATCAAGGCGAGATACGTTCAACGTAGGTGCCGGGCTTGCCCCGGCTTGGAGCCGACAGGCGACCCCGTACCCGGGCGCCCACGTTCCCCGAACACGTGACCGTTCCCAGAGTAGGACGAACCCATCGATGGCACGCGTTCCATTGGCGCAGCGTTTGCAAGAAAGATATCATCGTTAATGGAACGTGGGCACCCGGGTACGGGGTCGCTTCGCGACAAGCCGGGGCAAGCCCGGCACCTACGCTCTATCTAAGAATGTCTGGATGCTCTGCATGAACTGCTCTATGACCTGCAGCGAACGGTCGATGCCTCCGGGTACTTCCAGGGAGTGATCCGCCCCTTCGATCACCAGTGCTCTTGCATGACTATCTTGAACACATCGGGCTGTGCGTCACACAGAACTAACAATGGGTAATCTACGGCACAGTTTTCTCCTGGCACGATATCGTGCCAGGAGAAAACTGTGCTCCTGCTTGATGCGAAGAACTATTCTACAGTCCAGTAGGGATGTTGGGGGTGGCGAGCTGCCAGGGCGAGTTATCAGCCAGCGGAGCATTGTAGTCACCAGGTTTCTTATCACCAACATAGGTGTAGAGAGGATAGCCCTGGTAGAAGACTACCTGGCGCCCGAGATAGTCGGTACCCACACTCAGTTTGCCGGGAAGTGGGGTGGTAGAGGTCGGAGTGCCTGTGCCTTTATAGAGCAGAGGATGCCAGGTTTTGGCGCAGGTGCCATCACAGCTAAAGCCGCTCGCCCCCTGCCACTCATGGACATATAACGTCATACCCTTGGTCGTGGTCAGCACGGTAATTGTGCTCCCTACAGCCTGATGGGATGGAACCTCGCCCACCGAGACAACAACTGAAGACGAGGAGGATCGTGATACATTGATATTTGTCGATATATAGGACGCCGAGACCGGGGTATAGGTGCTGGCCATCGAGGGAGTAGACTCGCAGACCGCCAGCATTCCAACCAGCATCAGAGCGAGGCCCAGGCTAACAAAGAGGGTTTTCAAACGCATAGTGTTTTTCTCCTGTGTTTGTACATAAGTTTTAAAAGAGAGTTTTTCGGCGGGCACAGAGGGGACATAGGCATCCGAAAACGTCTGCGTGGGTTGAAGGATCATGGCGAAAAAGCTTCTCCTTTCCACTGCATCTCCTGATGTAAACAAAAGAATATAGTGTCCGCTAGATAAAGATAACATTACTCACAGGCCATGTATGTGAAGTATTTCACAAAATGTTTTTTTGTCTGCTATGCCGTTATATATATCTCGTGTTTCAATGGAGTGAAAGATAAATTACTCGGCCAGCATGAACAGACACAAAAAAGATCAGGCAAGCAACGGGGGTCCACTGCTTGCCTGATCTTGGACCTCTGGGGAGGGGAGATGGTTTGTCATCATTCAGGCACGACCCTACGGAAAGTCGAGTCGGCGGCAACGGTCAGTCGTAGTCCTCCAGAACCTCTTTTCCCCGAGTCCGAGGTGTCGTAATACCAGCCGTTAGCTGTAGATGGTGTAGGCGTCAAATAGTCTTAGCTCGTGCTCATCGGGACGCTGAAATATGTGCCAGTAACGCTCAAGCTCCTGCCTGGTAATTGGCACTGCGCCATGAGCCAGGGTGCCATTTCTATACTCCAGCCTGCGCCAGATTTCATCAAAAGGTACATCGAAAAAGTGCATTTCTGTTCGGGCGTTGGATCGCTTTGCGTCTGCTCGCTTTTGGCTGCGTTCAGATTGTTGCCAGAGGCCATCTTCCAGGATGACATCCTGACCGTTACGGAGGAGCGTCAAGGCAAATGCATAGAGTCGAGCCTGAAGCTTTTCGTGAAACTCCTCATTACTATGATCGATTCCTAACTGCTCCTGCCAATCGTCAGTACAGATGCGAATGCCCTTACCTGCTTGCTCAAGCTTTTTTGCGAGTGTT
The DNA here is from genome assembly GCF_036245075.1 of Dictyobacter halimunensis. Taxonomy (NCBI): domain Bacteria; kingdom Bacillati; phylum Chloroflexota; class Ktedonobacteria; order Ktedonobacterales; family Dictyobacteraceae; genus Dictyobacter; species Dictyobacter halimunensis. The sequence goes on along the minus strand of NZ_BSRI01000002.1, from coordinate 5,570,205 downwards.
GTTTTCCCTGAACCGGGCAGGCCACAGAACAGGGTGAGTGTTGGTTGATCATGTAATTTCATAAGCTTATCTCCAGTGCTCCTGGTGCAACCATCCTCCCCACCCTGGCTTCTCCTGGATATTCATAAACAATAATCCGCCAGCGAGAAATCCGCCAGCGAGAGCAGTCGCAGATCAGCCTGCTCAAACGCGAGGTGCTGCGTTAATGGATTGGGGATGGCGACGCAGAAGAGGCCAGCGCGTTTGGCCGCCTGCACACCGTTGGGGGAATCCTCAAACGCCATGGCCTGATCGGCTGGCAGGCCAAGCCGCGCCAGCACGACCTGGTAGACATCGGGGAATGGCTTGGCCCGAGCGACCTCATCGCCGCACACGATATGCTCAAAGAGAGCATCCAGCCCCCTCTGAACCAGGTGGGTTATCACCCACTCCCTCGGCGAGCTCGACGCCACCGCGAGGCGCAGTCCACGCCGTTGCGCCTGCGCGATAATCTCCGCTACGCCGGGCAGCAAAGGCCGGGCGGCCACCAGTTCGGCATAGCGCCGCCTGCGCCGGGCGCGCAGCTCGGCACGATCCAGCGTACGCCCCAGCAACGCTTCCAGGTGATCATGTGGATGAAACGCACGCGACGAGCTACCCGTCCCAATCAACGGCAGCCACATCTCCAGAGAAAGCGTCACCCCATACTGCGCATAGATCTCCTGCCAGGACTGAAAATCGGGCTGCTCGGTCTCAATCATCAAACCATCAAAATCAAGAATCAACGCTCGCATCACCATACACGCCACCTCCAATCATATTTCAAAACATCTATCCCAAACACGAGCACGCCCCCGTAGCGGCGGCCCTCAAGGTTAATACGTTCAACTTAAGAACATGCATGAAGAGAAAAGACCACAGTACATGCGGGGCTTGCCCCCGCTTGTTTCCTCGCCGCTCATCAATGTAGGCTTCTGCTGATGCAGAATACCTTTCTTGTTACTTTTTTCGTGCAGAGAAGACAAAAGCGGGGGCAAGCCCCGCACGTACTGCGGTCGTATTTCTTGTTGCTTGCTCTTAAGTTGAACATATTGACCCTGCTCGCCTCACGCGCGGAGCCAGCGGTCGTACCAGCGGCGGACACGCCGGAGCAGGTCGAGCTGGTGGGCGCGCTCACCGATACCATGCGGCTCACGTGGATAGAGGACCATCTCGGTCGGGACCTGGTAGTGGCGCAGGGCGCGGTGGAAGCCGGTGGCCTGGCTGACGGGTACGCGAGCGTCGTTCTCGCCGTGCAGGATCAGGACAGGCGTCGTGACGCGGCTGGCGAAGGTGATCGGGCTCAGCTCGCGGTGGCGCTGCGCCTCCAATCCATCCCAGGGAGCGGTGCGACCCAGCTCTTGCTCGAAGTCGGGCAGGTCGCTGGTCTGCACCATCAGGCCCCAGTCGGAGACACCGGCACCCATGATGGCGGCTTTGAAGCGGTCGCTCTGGGTGACGGCCCAGGCCGACATGAACCCTCCCTGGCTCCAGCCTCCGATGCCCAGGCGCTCGGGATCGGCGATGCCGCGCTCGATGGCGGCGTCGACGGCCGCCATGACGTCGCCATAGTCGGCCCCTCCTACATTCCCCAACGCAGCAGCGGCGAACTCTTCGCCATGACCGGACCCACCACGGGGATTGGGCATCAGGACGGCGTAGCCCGCCAGGGCCAGCCACTGGGCCCAGTTGCCCCAGGAGAGATTGAAGCCGGCCATCCAGTTTCCGTATGGTCCGCCATGCACCAGGACCACCGTGGGGAGCCGCTCGCCCTCGACGGCGTCCGCCGGCCGCAGCAAGAGGCCATCCAGCTTCAGGCCATCGGGGGCGGTCCAGTAGAAGGCTTCCTGCTTCACAAAGGAGATGCCCGCCAGCTCCGCGTTGTGCGTAGAGAGCTGCCGCAGCTCTTTCAGTGATTCTCCGGCGCCGCCGGCTCCCGCCCAGACCTCCAGGGGCTGGACGCTGCTGCCGCGCGCCATGGCCACGGTGATGCGCCCATCCTCCAGGTATCGCACGTCGGCCGCGCCAAAGGCCGAGTCTCCCTGTCGCGACCCTTCCTCGCTGGGGAAGATGCGGCTCAGCTCGCCGCTCTGCCCATCCAGCCGGTACATGTTGAGGGAGAGACCTTCGACGGCGCCGATGGCGACCTGCTGCTGATGGTGCAAAGGATACAAATAATAGACGCAGTTGCTCTCGCCACCGGCCAGTCGCCGTGGCTCGCCTCCCTCGGCATCGACGCAGTAGACCACCATGGAGGACTGCGCTTTGCGGCTGGCGGAGCCGATGAAGAAGAGTACCTTGCCATCCTCGGACCAGGTGAGGCTGTTGACCATGCCGGACCAGCGGCAGACAACCTGCGGCTCGCCACCGGCCAGCGGGATGCGCTCGATGACGTGCTCGTGGGCCATCGATTCCAGCTCGGGGGTCTGCCAGGTGACGTACGCCAGCTCGGTCCCTCGGGGATGCCAGGCAAAGTCGGCCACGTGCCGCTCCTGGCTGACCAGCGTGGTGACCTCATTGGAGGCCAGCGAGAGCAGGCGCAGCCGCGCGTACTGCAGCCGCTCGCCATAGACATTGGCGTCGTCGCGCTCTTTCTCGCGCCGCTCCTCCTCCTCGTCCGGCTCGTCGGCGCTGCTGAAGGCGATCTGCCCACCACCCGGCGACCAGTCGAACTGCATCACCGCCCGCTTGCTCTCCTTATCCCCCAGCCGCCGCGCCTCGCCACCGTCGACCGGCAAGGCATACAATCCGGCCGTGCCCCGCTCGGCACGATCCGAGAGAAAGGCCAGCTGGCGTCCATCGGGCGACCAGCGCGGACTATTATCCTTGCTCTCGCCGCTGGTAAACAGTCGGGGCGGCGTGGAACCATCGACGGGGGCAACCCACAGCGCACTGACGCCGTGCTCGTCCTTCTTGCCGACTGTGCCCACGACATACGCGACCCGGCTCCCATCGGCGGAAAGCTGGATCCCTCCCGGTATGGCGATATCGACTACCTGCTCGGCGCTCAAATCAGACATATACACATCCTTATCTAAAATCGTTCATCCCTGGGATAGCTATTTCCTTCCTCTGGATAGCTATCTGCCGTCTCATCCTCCGGAACGTTATTATACCGTTCGCCCTCAGCAAATCCACCATACGGCTCATTGGCCACGTATCTATTATACTGCTCAGCCTCGGTATAACTATTATTATACTGTCCGGCTCCTGAATAGTTATTATTATACTCGACCCCCGAGTAACTATTGTTGTATGGTCCCGGCCCCACTCCCGCATAGCTATTATTATTCTTATTGTTCATGCCCAGTATCAGCAGCAGTTTGAACAGCAAGGGGATCACGGCCAGGCAGATGCCATTGATCAAGAAGATTATCCCCATACCACCGAAGCTCAGCGGGAAGAGCCAGAGGCTCACGAAATCGCTGACGCGCGCGTCGGCCGGATTCGCGGGATGGTAGCTCACCGAGACATTGTCGCCTGGATTATACGAGCTGGATGAATCTGAAGAGGTAAATATAATTTTCTGGCCCGCCTGAGTGGTAAAGGTAATGGTCGGCTGGCAGGTCGTGGTCGAATTACTCCTACCTGTGGCGGTACTCGTAGAGTAATGACACGACACGATCTGCCCGGTTGTTGAAACGGTGCCGGCCATAAAACTCTGATTGCTAAACCAGAGCGCGCCGCTCACGATAGTAAAAATTAGCCCTACAAAAAAGAAAATCACGCCGACCAGCAGCGGCTTCCCCCGCCGATAAGAACGTCTTCCAATCGAGAATCGCATCTGTTCGCTTCCTTTCTTGCCAGACTATCACGACCGGCACCCAAAACACTCATTCATCGATCCCACTCTATAAAGACGCTGCTATCAGCTCTTTTTATTGCTCGCACCTGAGACGATAAAGCTATCCGCGACGCTCACGGGTCATATGGTTATTGGCGCATCGGGAGCGCGGATGCGCCAATAACCATATGCGGTGCGGCCGCGCAGCGGACGCCCGTATAGATGCATGGACACAGAGCAAGATGGGAGAAGTTTTTTGCCTGCCGAGGCGGTAGAATGTTGTGCATGGATCAGAATTGGAAAGGAAACTATGATGAAATTTCTGCTCACCTCGGGTGGTATCACCAACGACAGCATTCGCAACGCCCTGGTTGATCTGCTGGGGAAACCTATTTCCGAGTGCAGCGCCCTGTACATTCCCACCGCGCTGCACGCCAACACCAATGGTCCGACCATGATCGCCCGGCTGATCAGCGGAGATACCAAAACCGCTCCATTCCCGGACGGGCATGTCTCCATGTGCCACCTGGGATGGAAGTCGTGGGGCGTGCTGGAGCTCACCGCGCTGCCCAGTATCGATAAAGAGCGCTGGCACCAGCGGGTCCGTGAGACGGACGCCTTGCTAGTGGAGGGCGGCGATCCCCTGTATCTGTGCTACTGGATGCGGCAATCCGGATTGGCCGACCTCTTGCCGGAGCTCCCGCGCGAGACGGTCTATGTGGGACTGAGCGCCGGGAGCATGGTAATGGCCCCCAGCATCGGAGAGGACTTTGTCCGCTGGAGGCCGCCCACCGGTGGCGATAGCACGCTGGGACTGGTTGATTTTGCGCTGTTTCCGCACCTGGATAACCCCTCTATGCCGGACAATTCCATGGCCGACGCTGAAAAATGGGCCGCCGGCATGCCGGTGCCGTCGTACTTGATCGACGATCAGACCGCCATCCAGGTGGTCGATGGCGTCGTCGACGTCGTCTCCGAGGGCCATTGGAAACGGTTCGTGCCCCGGCACGAATAGGTCCGCAAACCGGCTTCCCGCTGGCTTGTTGACTCCAGATTTCGCTATAAGCACCGATCATGGCGACCAGGGTTGCCATGATCGGTGCGTTGCGCTACACTGAACAAGCACGCATACGTTCTATCTTCTCAGACAATCGCTATGAAGGATGTTTTTTATGTTTGAAGGCAAGAGGCGGGGCCTCCTCTTTCTCGTATCCCCGGCGGACGCGCCGCTGCAGACGCGCTGGCTCGAGGCGCTTACATCTCTGAAACCGGTGTCGCTGGATGTAGCCAGCACCGAGCAGGCCATGCTGGCGGGACAGGATGCGCTGGCCCTCTGCGACGCGCGCACAGCCGCCCGCTGGCGCAAGAACTATCCCGATAACGTACGGCACCTCGCGCTGCTGCAGGAGGCGGAAGACGCGGCTATAGGCAACTACATCGATTACGTGCTGGATACTGAGGATTTCTTGCGGCAGGTGCAGAGCATCATCCTGGCCGAACAGAGCCGCCGCCGCGTCATCAACGCCCAGAGCAATGGCCGCCCACGCCACAGCTTCGACTATACGGCCACGGCCTATGTGCTGAGTGAAGACTATAAGAAGGTGTTGATGATTCTGAAGGCGGATGGTCGCTGGTTCCCGCCGGGAGGACATATCGACGAGGGTGAGTTCCCGCACGAGGCGGTGGCGCGCGAGGTCTTTGAGGAGACCGGCTATCGCGTGCGCTTCATTCACCAGCCGGAGGGCGTGGGGACGCGACTGGGAGACGCCGAGCTGCTGCCCGTTCCCTACCAGGTCCTGCTGGAGAATATCGATACCCACTACCACCACGATTTCATCTACCTCTGCCACACCGAGGGCGAGCGCCAGCATGGGGCGGAGTTTGAGGGGCAGTGGATCGAGATGGCCAGCGTGCTGGATCTACCCGCTCCCGACGACATCCACTTCACCATCCAGCACCTGCTTCGCCTGTTCGCCTCACATACCTGAGACACTCTATTATAGCAATACACGTGCATAAAAGATCGTGATGTGAAAAACTTCACAGTGGTTGCATGCTAAAATAGTCATATCAAACAGACAGGGATTTCTGTCCTTCATCGACAACATGGAAAGTTGAGTCGCTTTGATATGCAACAGCAGATCGACCCGCTGATCTGGAGCGTTTTACAGCCGGGCGAGCAGGTGCGCTGGTGGGACCGCCCGGGACCGAACGCGCAAGTTAGCAACAACACGTGGAAAAGGCTACTTATCCAATCATTGATTGGTGGTATTTGTGGAGCAATACTCTTACCCCTCTGTATTTTCTATCTCTCTCATCCTCGCCCTTCACTTCCCTTTTTGTTGGGCGCCTTCGTTATTGGGGCATTGTTCTTTCCCATTATCACATTTGGGAGATTGGGCCGTTCCAGTCACCGCAGCATTAGCAGAGATGCAGCCCTGCGCAAGGCGTTGCCATACACACGCTACGCGATTACGGATCGCCGGGTGCTGATGGTAACCCAGATGCCCGGACAGCGTTCCGGCATTATGTCCTTCCAACCGCATGAACTGGCTCCTATCAAACGCATTGATCAGGGCGGCGGCTGGGGCGATCTGAGCTTTGGCGGTCGCCGGGGCCGTTTTGCCAACATCTCTTCCGTAGAGTATGTTGAGCAGATGTTGCGTAGCTTTCGCTAGCAGCCAGAGGGAGACGACAAAAGAAACCGCGACAAGAAAAACGGAAATGCTCACGTTGGTGAGCATTTCCGTTTTTCTTGTCGCAAAAATATGATGCGCACCTTTTTTCATTTATGATTGATACTTTTATCTTTATTTAGTGTATACTTACTTCTACGTATCTTTATTTGCAAGCCTCTAGAAAAGAGAACCTTTTTCCATGCAACCTGCGAGTCCGCTACGCATCCACGTGGTCTTCAAGACCCATCTGGATGCGGGCTTTACCGAGCTGGCTGAAACTGTCAGGCAGCGCTACTTTACGTCGTTCTTTCCCCAGGCGCTGGAGACCGCGCGCCAGCTGCGCGAGCGTGGGGGGACGGAAGGCTTTATCTGGACAACCGGCTCCTGGATACTCTCCCAATACCTGGCACAGGCTACGGAGTCGGAGCGCCCACGAATTGAGGAGGCCATCGCCCGGGGAGACCTGGCATGGCATGGACTCCCCTTTACGCTGCATAGCGAGCTGCTGGATACCTCGCTGTTCGAGTATGGTCTGAGCATCTCACAGGAGCTGGATCGGCGCTTCGGCAAGACAACGGTGGCGGGCAAGATGACCGATGTGCCAGGACATACGCGCGCGATCGTTCCCTTGCTGGCCGGGGCGCACATCCAGTTCCTGCACGTGGGCGTCAACGCGGCCTCGACTCCGCCCGACGTGCCCACCATCTTCAACTGGCGCGCGCGCAGCGGACAGGAACTGCTGGTGATGTATCAACCCGGCTCCTATGGCGAGCTGACACTGGTACCGGGTACGCGGCTGGCGCTGGCCTTCGCCCATACGCAGGATAATGTGGGACCGCAGACAGTCGAGCAGGTGGTAAGCATTTTTGAACACCTGCGTGAGCGCTTTCCGCAGGCCGAGATCTTCGCCTCGACGCTGGATGCCTTCGCGCTGGAGCTGCTGCCCTTTAAATCCCGGTTCCCGACGTTAGGCTGCGAGCTGGGTGATACCTGGATCCATGGCGTGGGCAGCGATCCCTTGAAGGTGGCCGGGTTCCGCGCCCTGAGCCGGCTACGTCGGCGGTGGATCTGCGAGGAGCGCCTGCGCGAAACGGATGAGTCCTATCAACGGATGAGCAACGCGCTGCTGCAGATTCCCGAACATACGTGGGGATTGGATGAGAAGACCTATCTGGATGACTACAGCCATTATCTGCCGGCCGACGTGCGCGCACAGCGGCATGATGAGCGATGGCAGCTATTCGAGTCGTCCTGGCGCGAGCAGCGCAGCTATCTCCAGGCGGCGGTCCAGGCTTTGGGCGACTCTAAGGAGGGGCGCGAGGCGCGTCTGGAGCTGGCTCACCTGCGGGCGAACTATCCCGATCCTACCGGCTTTCAGCGCGTGGATGATCCCACCACGCTCCTGCAGACGCGCCACTTCGAGCTGGGCTTCGACGAGCAGGGGGCCATCGCCTATCTGCGCCAGCGCTCGAACGATCGCGTATGGGCGGCCTGGCCGCAGACGCTGGCCAGCTTCTGGTATGAGCTGTTCTCACAGCAGGACTACGAGCGCTTCTGGCAGCAGTACGTGATCAACAAAGAAGAGACGTTTGACTGGTCATTCAAGGATTTTACCAAGCCGGGGATTGAGCATTCCATTGATCGATATCGATGCTGGCGCCCGAGGCTGTCCAACCTCTCCCTGCGTCACGCCGAGGACGCCAGCCATGTGCTGCTGGAACTGGAGATGCCCGCTGAGAGCTGGCAGGTGTACGGGGCGCCGCGCACCCTCTCGCTCGAACTGCGCCTGCCCGAGGCCGAGCCCATCATCGAGATGACGCTGCAGTGGTTCGACAAGCAGGCCAACCGCCTGCCCGAGGCGCTCTGGCTCTCATTCCAGCCCCGCATCTATCCCGAGGGCATCTGGCACCTGCACAAGCTGGGGAACTGGATATCGCCGCTGGACGTCGTGTCCAACGGGAATCGCACGCTGCACGCCGTCGATGATCAGGGGGTGCGCTACAACGACGAACGAGGCTATCTCGGACTGGAGACGCTGGATGCACCCCTGCTGGCCCCCGGCCAGCCCTCGCTCCTCAACTTCACCAATCGCAAGCCCCTCATGGAGCAAGGGATCCACGTCAACCTCTACAACAATGTCTGGGGCACCAACTTCCCCATGTGGTATGAAGAAGATGCCCGCTTCCGCTTCACCCTGCGCTTCGAGGCCTGAAATTTATTAAGGAGATGGTGTAACACAACGGGTGGGCGCGAATGCACCCACCCGTTGTGTTACACCATCTCCTTAACGACTTGCTTCAGGCGCAATCGTTTGAGCAAGCGGGCATAAATGTCAATTCTCCAATGCGCTCCAGAGGCTGAGCGCGATTGAGAAATCCGGCTCGCTTCGAGGGACGATAATACTGCGCGAAACGCAGGCACATATCTTTGTCGCGCTCATACGCCTCCGCCAGCAGCGCGCGCGCGCTGACCCCCCTCAATGGTCGCGTAGTCATTGTATAGCAGCACCCCGTGGTCAACGGCACTCGAATCTAACACGTTCTGCACCGCCTGACGCGCCTCATCCAGGCTATCGGCCTGCAGCACGATCATCGTCGTCTTAATGTTCAGGACAGGTATTAAATCCTCATCCCCCTCGATCGAGGCTAAACCCATCTCCACTGACGTACGAACAAGTTCAAGAAGATCAGCATTGACATCTTCTAATTTAACCAGTTGTTCTCTCATTGACGTCGTCCTTTAATTCCTATGTGCTGTATCCACCGGACAAGCTTCGTGTAATGTTCCATTTTACATCAGCAGTCCATAGCAATACGCACATTTCAGGTAGCGGGGGTATGAAAAAATAGGAAATACATATGTAGCCCGGTAACATCCTTGTGTCGAGAGCGCATATTACGTGCGAGGAAAATGCCTCCTCCTCGCAAGCCCATTCATATTTACACGTTCCAACTCGCATCCTGGATGAATAGATAGATAGAGGAAAATCTTCCTTCGGGTACATCCCGCTTACAAACCTTTTCAGTATCTCATCAATGTATAAAACGAGATACCGTTCAAAAAAATAACGCATCCTGGCTCATGACTCACCCAAATGGGGTGCTTTTGTGCTTTCATACCCCTGGGCACTATAATTCTGGTGGTGGGGACTTGCACTCTCACTTTAAAATGGGAGGTGCGCGCCCCCGTTCGGGCGTCCGCACTTGTCCTCAGTAAGAGGAGAGTAAGATCTGCTTTGATATAAAAGGATGAACAATAATGCTTCTTTTAACGTGGCTGGTGCGCTTTGTGCATGTGACGTGCGCGGTGGCGTGGATCGGTGGCTACGCGATGATCGTACTGGTGATCATGCCGTTCCTGCGCAGATGGCCCGACGAACATCTGATCCGCATGACCATGCGGCTACTGCGTACCATGAGCTATACAGGGACCGTGGCGCTGGTGGCGGGCGCCATCTTAATTGCGCTAACCCGTGGTTACGGGGCGATCCTGCGCGGAGAATGGGGCGCGCTGGTCATCGTGGGAGCGGTGGTGGCGGTCATCCTGCTGGGCGTCGGCGATAGCGCGCTGCGCCCGGCCCTGCGCCGTCTCAAGGAGCCCGATAGCAAAGAGGCCCGCCGCATGCAGCTCTGGGCCACCATCGGCCTGGTGCTGGGACTGATCGCCATCGCCGCCATGACCCGCGCCATCTACGCCGCCTCGTAACTGCCGGGCTTGCCCCGGCTTATGGGCTTGCCCCGGCTTACAGTCCCCTGCAAATCAAGCTCAGACGTTGGCGTCGGGCGCGGCCTGCCGCCACTGACCCTCGAAAACGAATTCGTCCAGGCTCTTGCGGCTGCGCGGTGCCAGTTCGCGCTCGCGCAGCGCCGGATGCAGGCTATCAGGTGAACCTGGATAACCGAGCGCGATCACGGCGACCGGAACGTATCCTTCAGGGATGTTCAATAGCTCGCGCGCTTTGTCGACGTCGAAACCACCCATCTGGTGCGTGACCAGCCCAGAGGAGACGGCCTGGATCACCAGGTTGCCAACGGCCATACCAAGGTCATAGAGACTGTTATGCTCCCTACCGGCAAAATCGTACAACCTGGCCACGGCCACCACCAGGACCGGCACGGCCTGCGCCCATTTAGCGTTGTTTTCGTTCAGCGCCTCCAGGATGCGGGCATGCTCTTCGGGATGCTCCCGGGTGGCGAAGATAAAGTTCCAGGGCTGTAGATTGGCGGTCGAGGCGGCCCAGCGCGCAGCCTCGAACAGGCTGTGCAGCTTTTCGGCTTCAACAGGACGATCGGCAAAAGCACGCGGACTCCAACGTTCGCTGATCAATTCATGGATAGGATGGGCGACGGGGGCAGGCTTGCGGCCAGTGGCTTCAATAATAGACGACATCCATTACTTCCTTTCGAAAACGTACACCGGCACACCACACAGAAGCAGCGCCAGCATATATCTCTCAGCCGAGCATCCTCTCTATCTCTCAACTTTAAGCATAATGCCCGGCTATGGTTCATCACTAAACTTCACTCATAAAAACATGCTATGGGCATCAATTATTCCATCCACAGCGTGCTATTAAGACTGCTGTTGCGTCAGGGTGGTGAGCAGGCCAATGGCGATGGCGCCCGAGACGAGGTGCATGGCGATCATGGTCCAGAAGATGCTCATGTTCATGCCGGGCAGGGGAAAGATGCCGATCAGGGCCATCACCGGGGTGAGCAGCGAGAGAACCAGCAGGGTCAGGGCGATGATGCGGAAGAGGCGGATCGGGCGCCGCGCGGAGCGGCTGACCAGCCAGAAGATGAGCAGCGCCAGCAAGAGGAAGATGCAGCTGCTGCCGATGATCGATGGCGGCTGCAAGGATTGAAAGCTGTCAGAAACCCCCAGAAAGGCAACCGCCAGGGCGCGAATCAACAGGTTGGCGATAACGACGCAGGCGATGGTCAGGGGTCCAACCCACAGCAGGCGGCGTGGCGCGACCTGCTCGTGCGATAGTGAGGCCATGAAAATTCCTCCTTCAGGCAGACGTGTAAGCAGTTGCCGCAGTGGCTCTACGCTTACCCGTTTGATACAATTAACGTGTCTGGCCTCACTATAGCAGGCGAGAGGGGAGAAGCCCCCCTCCGGATGGGTGGTCTGCCGGGTGGTTTCGCGTCGCTATTTCTATGCAGGCGAAAAAGGCGGTCGCAGGCCGGTCAGCAGGAGCTGTATGGATGACTCAGCCTGCGCGCCCCACTGGAATGCCTGCGTATCGACAAAGTGCAGCAAGGCCAGGCCCTCAAACAGCGCCGCGATGGTGACCGCCGTGGCCTGCGCGTCGACCGACTGGAACTCGCTACGCGAGCTGCCGCGCTCGATCAGGCGCGCCAGTTCGCGCCGATACTCCCTGAAGTAGTCCTGCAAGAACTGGCGGATCTCGCTGTCGCGCCCGGCAAGCGAGTAGAACTCGAAGGAGATCGGCATCAGCTCGACCATCGACTGCATGGTGACGGAAAACTGGCGCGTGAGCAACAGCAGCTGTTCGGACACCGGTTCCTCGCGCTCAACCTCAACGAAGGCGCGCAGATGCTCCATCTCCTGCGTAAAGAAATACTTCAGGAGAGCCGCGATCAGCGCGTCCTTATTTTTGTAGTACAGGTACAGGGTCCCCTTCGAGAGCCCGGCCTGGGCGGCGATATCATCCATGCGACTCTCAGCGAAACCCAGCCGGGCAAACACCGCGATCGCCGCCTCCAGGATCTGCTGCTTGCGCTCCTCACTCACATCGGGACGGGGAGACATACCTTCTACCTCAACATTCTATCTCATTCTTTACTACTGCGGACGAAATGCCACCCCGCGCAGACTCTGGCTGAGGGCGCGCAGTCCTTCGGAAGTGCCATCATAAGTATATCCTATAACTCGCATCAATCCGCGCAGCAGTCGGGGATGCTGTCTCCGATACTCCTCCAGCAGGCGCAAGGTCTCCTCGCATGAGAGCATGCGCTGCTGCGGCACATAGCACTGCCGCCCAACCTGCACCTCCACGGCCGGGCGAGCCTGAATGTTGCGATACCAATCGCTCTTCACCCCGTAACCGGCCATCACGATACACTCCCGTGTCAGCGGATCGTAGCGCACCACCTCCAGCACGTTCTGCCGCCGCAGCCCGCTCTTGCGTCCGATATGCGTAATCATCAACATACGATGTCCAAACAGCCAGCCCAGGTGCCAGCGATACAGATAGCGTGGCACCATAAAACCCAGGTACAACAGCCCCCTCGGCTTCGAGGGTATCTCAAGAGCCATGATCGCACTCCTTCCTGTGCAAAACAATAATAACTGACCGGTCAGTTATTATTGTAGCGTCCACGATCATCGCTCGTCAAGATCTCTCCTACACGAAAACGCCCATCGCAGGTTATCTCTCTGGCTGATGGTGCGTTTCGTATGCCATAGTGGCCTGGAGACGATTGCTGACGCCGAGCTTCTGGTAGATGTGCTTGAGATGATCCTTTACGGTGTTGACGGAGACCACCAGCTCACGGGCGATCTGCTGGTTGCTTGCTCCAGTGGCGAGCAATTGTAGGACGCGAATCTCCTGCGCGGTCAGGGCCGGCCCGGGCTGCCGGGCGCTTCGGGCATGGGGCTGGGACACGAACGAGCTCAACACGTGCTGGGTGTGGGCGCGCAGGCTCGGCTCGTTCAGGACGGGCAGGACCTGGCGCAGCAGGCCTGCCATGATCTCCCCTTCGGCCACGAAGAGGCGGACCAGGCCTTCGCCACTGGTCTGAGCGAGAGCTTGCTGCAGCCAGTAGCGCGCCCCACGCCCATCCTGGCTGGCCGCGTACGCCAGGGCCAGTACGATCTGCAGCTCGCTGCGTGGATGCCACCCCTGCATCGTTTCTACCAGCGGTTCCAGCAGCTGGATAGCCTGGCGGGGCTGCCCTTGAGCCATGAGCAGGCGTGCCCGCATAATATCAGCCTTCTCTTCCTGTCGCAGGATCGGCAGGGAGAGGAGGCGCTCTACCGACTGCAGGTCACCACCGGACAGCGCCAGGCGGGCCGCCAGCAGCTCTGCGTTTCGCAGGCGCTGCTGCGCCTCCAGACCGGGATGCATCCGCAGCCGGGGCAGCAACTCCGCGAGCTGCTGCCGGGCGGCGGCAAGATCCCCATGGGCGTGCGACAGTTGGATCTGAAGCAAACAGGTGGTGTGGTGTAGATCCCCATGTTCATCTGGAGCAAGAGATAGCGCCTCGCGAACCAGCTGCTCGCACCACTCCAGCTGATTCCACTCAAAGGAGATGGTGGCCAGTCCCAGCAAGGTCTGGCCCAGAACCTCACGGTCGCCACTTTCTCTGGTCGCGACCAGCAGTTGTTGATAATAGGTATGCGCCTGCCGCAGCTCTCCGAGCAGGTAGCAGCAGAAGGCGACCAGCACAAGCATACCGCGCGCGAAATGCTGATCTTTGCGCGGCAGGGCGATCTGGTACGCCTCCAGCAGCGCGGCGCGGGCCTCCTCGAATTGTGCTTCGTACATTTCACCGATGCCAGCCATGAACAGGCAGATGGCGCGAAAGATTCGTAGCGACTCTTCCAGCCCGGCGGCGGGTAGATGATTCAGCGCCTGCCGCGCATAGTTGATCGCGGGCATAACCTGTCCCAGGCGCCAGCTACGCATGGCGTGGAAGACAGGAAGCAGACCGATGAGATCTTGCTGCGCGGACTCGCGCCAGGCCGCTTCGGCCATATCCAACAAGCTATCCACGCGCCGCTGCTCAGCGTCTGAGATATTCTCCTGGCTCAGCTGCAGGGCCAGCGCAGCCAACCAGCAGAGCAGTGGATGCGCGCGCAACACAGGTTCCGGCATAGTCGAGAGCCAGCGTCGCAGCGTCGAGAGCTCAGACAGCTCCTCCTGATCTCCCATCTGCTCAATCAACCGGGCGGCACGCGTAAATTCGGCCGCCTGCAAGGAGGTCTCAACCGCTTCGCCCACCAGGCCATGCCGCTCATACCAGCGACTGGCCTTCAATAACAGTTCATGCCGCTCCCGAACATCCAGGCGGGTGGCCGCCTCGCGGCGCAGCGCCTCCAAAAAAAGGGTGTGAAAGCGATACCACGCCCCGTCCAGAGCCTCCAGAAAAAGGCCGGCGCGAACCACTGCTTCCAGCCGCTCATATCCATCCTGCGTTTCACTCATCGCCTCGCAGAGGGAGGCGTTCAGGCGCTCCACTACGCTTAGCTGCAGGAGAAGATGCTGCAGCGGCGCTGGCTGCGTGTCCAGCACCTCTGCCACCAGGTAGTCCAGCAGTGGTCGGTAAGGGATCGCTGGCAGATCGGACGCTTGCTCCTCCCGAGTGGCGGGGGTGTGTCCAACAGCCTCGGCCAGCAGCCGGGCGGGCCGCGTAAAGGACAACAGGCGCAGGCCAGCGATCCACCCCTGCAACATCGTATCGAGTTGGGCGATAGCCCCCATGGGCAGCGGCTCCACGAAGTTTTGCTGAACAAAGGTCGTGGTCTCTTCAGATGTCAGGCGCAGTTCGCTGGCATGCAGCTCAGCCATCTGGCCTCGGGCGCGCCAGCTCAGCAGTGGCAGCTGGTCAGGCTCGGCCCTGGTTAAGAGCAAGACCTGAAAAGGATCGGGCAGGTGCTGCAGAAAGAAGCTCAAGGTCTGATGAATGCGGGCATCCCTGATACAGTGATAGTCGTCCAGCACGAGCAGGCCAGCGCACATATGCTGCCGGACCAGGTCATTGAGAAAGGTGGTCAGGACCTCATCAATGGATGGAGACGCGAAAGGAGGCAGCCAGGCTCCTGCAAGGGAAGACAGTGCGTCGCGTGTCGCCTGTGGGCACCACGCCTGGCAGGCTGTCAATAGCAGACGCCAGAAACGATACAGATCGTCGTCCCCGCTATCCAGCGCTACCCAGGCCAGCGGGCGTCGCGCGGGAGATTGCTCAAGCCACTGCCCAGCGAGTGTCGTCTTGCCAGCACCAACCGGAGCAACCAGCAGTACGATCTTTCGCTCCATGGCAGCGTCCAGGCGTTGCCACAGCTGCGGACGCGCGATCAGCGCACCCGGCAAGCGTGGCGGCTGTATCTTCGATAGCAGCAGCGACGCTGGAACATGGTCCGGCGCGCTCCCCTCCTCATCAGACGCCCCCTGCGTTACGGAGGCCGGGGAAAGCGCGGCCGCCACCTCTTCTAAGCGCGCCGGTGTCACACTGCTGGCCCGGCCCAGGTAACGCTTGCGGGTGCGTCGTCCGCTTGAGCGGTAGGCATACCAGTAACCAGCGCCACGAGCGCGCCGCTCCCGGATCACCGACAGGCGGCCCGCCCTCCCTTCAAACGCGAAGGAACCGGCCTCCTCCAGCGCGGAGAGCCAGCCATCATCATCCAGGCCAACAGGGCGCGCGGCCCCCTCGGCCAGCGAGAGCTCATACGCCTGTCGTCCTTCAACCCAGCGCAACAAAGGGATCGCCGATCTCGCCATAGAATCCTTTCCTCGTCAATGCATATCAGCACACCCACCCAGCACGGGTGCCATTCATGTTTTTTGCAAAAAGATAAGATAACAAAACCGCAATGCCCCCAAAACCGGCCCCCCCAAAAACCGCAATGCCCCCAAAAACCGGAATCCCCCCAAAACCGCAATGCCCATGTAGGGTCGACCTTCAACGGTCGACCGGGCTGCCAGCGCCAGCGACGGCAGCCCACGTGCCCCCACGACACCGCTTCCCTTGCCTTCCACGCCCGCCCACGTGGTTCCCGCACGCCAACGTTGCGCAGGCGTACCCCAAAGCGAACGTTCCTCCTCGGGAACCACGTGGGGCGAGATGGTTTCCACGAGATGCCGAACCGGCCGGGTACGTGGGCGTTTCTCGTTGGTGGAGCGTTTCGTGTTTCTTGTCGCCTTCTCTTTTTGCAACAACATGAATGACACCCACCCCGCACACCCAACTTGTTTTTCTCGCCCGCATACGCTATGCTTTCCAAAAAGCATAACAGAGGAATATACAATCAGCAAGCATACCCAAAAGAAACTTCGTAAGATGGGAAGATGATGCGCAATCGAGATGCCTCTTCTATTTATATTCTGCTGAGTGGCGCGCTGTCGCTCTTCTATGCTCTATTCCTCCCGGTCGAGTTGGTCTACCTGATCAAGGGCGCGGGCTTCAATCCGCTGCAGCTGGTGCTGATTGGGACGCTGCGCCAGTCGATGAATTTTGTGTTCCAGATGCCAACCGGCATCCTATCGGACATGTATAGCCGCCGCGTCACCGTGGTGCTCGGCATCCTTATGATCGGGGCGGGCTATCTGCTGGAAGGTCTGCTCCCGGTGCTGGCCGTTATCTTCGCCGCCCAGGTGTTCGTGGGGTTGGGCACGACGCTGATGAATGGTGCCGATACCGCCTGGATCACCGACGAGGTTGGCGCGGACCATGTGGGACCCATCTACCTGCGCGCAGCCAGGATCGGCTCGCTCGTTTCGCTGCCAGGCATCGCGCTGAGCGCCCTGCTGGTCAATGTACGCCTCAACCTGCCACTGGTGGTCAGTGGTGCCCTCATTATCGCGCTGGGCATCGTGCTGGCCTTCGTGATGCCCGAGCGCCACTTCACGCCCGTGCCACGCCAGGAGCGCACCACAGTGCAGCAAGCTCGGCATACCTTGCTCACCGGACTGCGCCTGCTGCGCCTGCGACCGGTGCTGCTGACCGTGCTGGGCGTCACCGTGTTCGCCGGCGTGTTCAGCGCGGGCTTCAATCAGCTCTGGAACTACTATCTGATCCACTCGTTTACCTTCCCGGCTCTGGGAGAACTCACCCCGGTCACCTGGTTCAGCGTCATCGAGGTTGGCATCGTGCTGACCAACTACTGCGGCCTGGCCCTGGTCAACCGCTTTCTCGATACGAACAGCCCGCGCGCCGTGGTGATCGGCCTGCTGATCATCGATAGCTTCTCGGTCGTCACCATCGTTGGCTTCGCGCTGGCGCAGCAGTTTGCGCTGGCGCTGCTGCTGTTCTTCCTCTTCACCACCGCCACCGCCCCCGGCCTGTCCCTGGGACAGCTCTGGATGAACCAGCACATCGACAGCGGCGTACGGGCGACCCTGCTCTCAATACGCGAACAGGTGAACGCCCTCGCCCAGATCGGTGGGGGTCCACTGCTGGGGCTCATCGCCACGCAGATCAATACGCGCGCCGCCCTCGTCGCATGCGGCCTCATCCTCATTCCATCCCTCTTCCTCTACCTGCGTACCCTGCGCGACGACCGGCCACGACCCGATCCCATCCCAACAGACCAATCATCGCTCCCGCTAGGCTAAAAAACAAACTTTATGGGAGGGCCTGGCTAAGCACCTCTTGCAATCTCGCGGCGAAGGCCTTAGGATGACTCACGTAGCCCACGTGGTGCCCGGGAAACTCCACAGCGGTTGTTCCAAGCTTGTCCGCCACTGCGACTGCATTCTGGTATCCGACATACGCTCGTCCACTAGATCCTGCAGCAATCACAATCCGCGTCTGAGTCGAGACGGATCTGAGTATGGTGAAATCGAAGCGGTAGCGGTCGTACATGGCAAATTCCCGCTTCAGTAAGAACATGGTGTTTTCAAGGGACCGCTCTCCTGGTTCCGGGAGGTCGACATCTGGTTCCCGGTCGTCGTAGGTTACACCGATCTGCGTTATGAATTGCTGCATCGCCGCAGCCGCACCCTCACGGTGAGCAATTTCTCGGACGGTATCATGGCGCTCTTTTAGTCCGGGCAATAGATGAGATGGGGGCTCGTGCGCGATCAGCATACGAACCTGTTCGGGATAGCGTGCGACCAGATCGAGTCCGACGACTGCACCTCCGCTGCTCCCAAACACATACGCCGGTTCGGATGTGATCGCCGCCAGCAGGTAGTGGGCGTCGTCACTGTGCATCTCCACTTGCTGTTCTTCCTCCGGATTGTCAAGCATGCTGCGGGAGAGGCCCCGGCGATCGTAGGTCACCACGGTGTACCCACTTTCAAGGTACCTGGCGATGCCGTTGAAGGCGCGAGCATCACCACCTCCGCCATGGATCAGAAGCAGGACGGGGCCAGAGCCGCGTACCTCGTAGGCGAGCTGTGCACCAGGCACGCGCAAAGTGTCGCTTTTCGTTGAACTCATTTCATTTTCTCACTTCGTTTATCCGATTCAAAAGAGTATCTCCATTGCTCTCTATGCCTCTCCGACGCGCGCTCGGGTATCCTGGAAGAGAAGAAACAAGAGGCACCAAGGCCCACTATGGTTGAAGCAGACGCAAAAAAATATCCGCATCAGGAAAATGTTCCTGGTAGTGTTCAGGATCATACAGGGCCCATCTAGGTATGCCATCAACATATGCGAAAATAGCTCTTACGAGTTGATCGGGATCACCTGCCGCTACCTCGAACGTCTCCTGGCCCTCGATGATCAGTTGCCTTAACACGCTTTGTAAATCCTGGCTCCGCTTGCGTACTAACTCGCGGAGCTCGTTCGGTACCGTCTGAGAACTGAGAACTTGATCCAAAAGCAGGAAAGTTTCGGGATGTCGCCGACTTTCTACAAATGCTGAAAGCAGCCATTTCAAACGTTCCCCAGGCGTCCCCGGCATGTCTAGCACACGTTGCAGATCCGCAGAGGGAGCTTGCAAAGCTTGCTTGATGATCGCGAAAAAAATGGCTTCCTTGTTAGCAAAGTATCGATAGGCCAATCCATGACTGACGCCGGCATGGATGGCAACATCATCCACGGTTGCTGCCAGACCTTTTCTCGCAAAGACATGTTTGGCAGCCTCCAGAATATGTTCACGTTGCTCTTCGCGAAGGCGTTGCTTCGCCTCTGCTGTTCGAGGCATCGCTGCTTCTCCTTCTCAATTTATGACTGACTAAGTCAGTCATTTATAATGATAGACGTTCACTTCTAGGTTGTCAAGGATTTAATAAACCTGTTCTGGCACGGGAACATTCGGCTCACGCGCGGTGTTTCAATTAGTGAAGACAAGATAAGCTCATGAAAAGCCTCAGGGCTTCTTAGCACTATAAGAAATGGAGCACGATAGATGGCACAACTTGAAACGGCGACACTGGCGAACGGCTGCTTCTGGTGTACAGAGGCGGTCTTTAAGCGCTTGCGGGGTATAGAATCGGTAAAGTCGGGCTACGCGGCCTCAAAGGTAGCCAATCCCTCTTACGAGGCGGTCTGCACCGGGCGCACAGGCGCGGCCGAAGCCGTCCAGATCAGCTATGATCCGGAGGTCATCTCCTTTGATAAGATCCTGGACATCTTCTGGCATATGCATGATCCAACGACTCTCAATCGCCAGGGCAACGATATCGGCACCCAGTATCGCTCGGGCATCTACTATCACAATGAGGAGCAGAAGCGCGTGGCGGAAGCCTCCAAACAGGCACTGGAGGCGGCTGGCACCTACAAACATCCGATCGTGACCGAGATCCTACCCTTCACCAACTTCTACGCGGCCGAGTCCTATCACGATGATTACTATGATCGCAACCGCAATCAGGGCTACTGCCGCCTGATCATCGACCCCAAAGTGAATAAGCTACTCAAAGAGTATCAGGCGGATCTCAAACAGGGTGTTTGATATTCATATAAGGCTATATATAATAGATGCAGGTAGGGTCGCGCTGCGACCCTACCTGCATCTATTATATATAGCCTTATATGAATCTTACCCGCTATGTGAAACGCGACCATTGAGGCTGACGTATATACTAGATAAGGTACGATTCCAATCTCGCCACATTTTTTTCTGTATGTGTTATTATACTGGGCCCTTGCCAGTTTTTCTTTTCCCGTCTGATTGAGCATGGAGTTTGCAGGGAAGCATACCTCCAATTGGCGGGGTTTTATATTATAGTATTAATGGAAAAGCTATATGGATAATGAATCATCGTCTTCAACCAGGAGCCTGGCTGAGGAAGTGACGGCTAACCGGGGAGAACAGTTGGTATCCCTGGCTCAGTCAGCCTGGGACATACTGTGGCTCCTATCCCCTGATGGCCGCATGCAGGATGCAGGGCATTGGTCCGTCTTTACGGGGCAGATGGAGGGCGAGGCCGCGACCTTTGGCTGGCTGACGGCGCTTCACCCCGATGACCGCGCGCCCTTTGAGATCTGGTTGGGGGCCGCGCTCCACCAGGGAGTACGCGATGAGATAGAGTGCCGCCTACAAAAAGCACATGCCGCCCATAGCCTGGTCCGGTTGCAGCTATTCCCCCAGATGGCTGCGGATAGCTCCTCCATTACATCATGGCTGGTCTGTGGCATCGAACTGTCTCAGGTACAGCAACATCGAGTCTTTGGCGCCGAACATTACCGACTGGCGATGGAGAGTAGTGGCGTAGGCCTATGGGATTGGGACCTGGTACGCAATCAGCTGACCTGGTCTGCCGAGTGCAAGGCCCTTTTCGGGCTCACCCCCTCCGCGCAGGTGAGCTATCCTTCCTTCCTGCACCTGCTCCATCCAGAGGACCGCGATGCGGTCAACCAGGCGGTGGCGCAAACGCTGGAACAGCAAACAGAGTTCAACATGAACTTTCGCACCATCCGGCCACAGGATGGCAGCGTGCATTGGATGACGAGCCGGGGTCGAGGCCTCTATGACATGGAGGGGAAGCCGCTACGCTTCATGGGAGTGATCTATGATATTACAGATCAGAAGCGGGTTCAGGAGGAGAACGAGGCGACACTCTACCAGGCCAGCCAGCTCATAGAGACCCTGCCAGATACATTTGTACACCTGGATAAAGATTGGACATACACGTATGTCAACAACGCGGTGGAGAAGCTCACCGGGAAGCCGCGCGAGCAGATCCTGGGACGCTCCATATTCGATCTCTACCCGGAATCGGTCCAGCAGGACTTCGCCATACAATATCGCAAGGCGATGGAGACCCGGCAGCCGGTCGTGTTTGAGGCGTACTACCCGCCCGGTCAGCGCTGGTATGAGACGCGGGTGTATCCGGACAACGATGGTGGCATCTCGGTCTACAGCAATAACATTACGGAACAAAAGCAGGTTGAGGAGGCGCTGCAGGCAACCGAGACCAGTTTCCGACGTCTGATCGAAAGCAACCTGATCGGCATCGTGCGCATGCGCCTGGATGGTATCCTGCTGGATGCCAATCAGGCCTTCCTATCCTTCATCGGCTATACCCAGGACGATATTGCCAGCGGAACCCTGCACTGGAGAGCCTTCACCCCTCCAGCTGACGTTCAGACCACTCTGCAGGCGATAGAGGATTTGAAGCAGCACGGCAGCTATAAGCCGTATGAGAAAACATACCTGACCCGCGATGGCAGGCTGGTAACGGCCTTGATCGCCGGCGTAATGCTGGATAACCGCAAGGATGAGTATATCGCTTATGTGGTAGATCTGACGGCGCAAAAAGAGCTGGAGCAGCAGAAAGATGCCTTTATCGGGGTGGTGAGCCACGAGCTGCGCACGCCGCTAACGGCCATCAAGGGCAATATCCAGCTGGTCAGACGCCAGTTGCGCTCGATCATCAGGAGCCAGCAACAGCTGCCAGACAAGGTGTACAAGATCATCGAATCCTCCGAAGCACGCATCGAACGCGCGCTCCACCAGATCGAGATGCAGAACCGCCTGATCAACGATCTGCTGGACGTCTCGCGCATCGCCGCCAACAAGCTGGAGCTGGCGCCGCAGCTCTGCGACCTGAAGCAGCTCACTATATCCAGCGTGGAAGACGTGCGCGCGACGGCGGTTATGCGCACGATCGACCTGCGGCTCCCCGACCAGGAGTCCGTGCTGGTGCTGGCCGATCCCGATCGCATCGGGCAGGTTATCTCAAATTACCTGACCAACGCCATCAAATATTCTGATCCCAAAGAGCCCGTCACGGTCGGCATCGACCTGGAATCCAACCACGTGCGCGTCTGGGTTGAAGATCATGGTCCCGGCCTGAATGAAGAGGCAAAAAAACATGTCTGGGATCGCTTCTATCAGGCCAAAGGGATACACGTGCGCAGCGGCTCAGGGGCGGGCCTGGGACTGGGGCTGCACATCTGCCACACCCTGATCAAGCGCCACGGAGGTGACCTCGGCGTCGACAGCACCCCCGGCCAGGGCTCCACCTTCTGGTTCGCCCTCCCCTTTGAGATGTAATCCCCCAGGCCTGGGGAACGCAGGCGTCCCCATACTCTTTTAATAGAAGGTGCAACAGGGGCGCGAATGCGCCCCTGTTGCACCTTCTATTAAAGCCAATGCGGCCGCGCAGCGGACGCGCGTGCGGGGGCCCTCAAGCCCCAGGGCCAGGGGCACCGCCCCTGAATTAGACGAAACGGATGTGGTACTCTTTGAGCCAGGTCTCAAGCTGGATGAGGCGCTCAAACAGCCCGATAGCGAAATCCTGCCGCAGCGCCGGATTATCCTTGTTGGCGATGGACCGGTAGGTGTTGACATTGATATAGGGACGCACGGCGGCATTGGGATCGTTGAGGATCTGCAGCGCCCAATCACAGATCCCCTTGATATAGCTGGGATGCTGGGACGAGGGATAAGCGCTCTTGCGGCGCATGCGAGCATCATCGGGCAGGATGCCCTGCAGGGCACGCCGCAGAATTCCCTTCTCGATGTTGTCGACGGTCTTCATCTGCCAGGGAATGTTCCAGACATATTCGACCAGCCGGTAATCGCAGAAGGGGACGCGTACCTCGAAGCCAACGGCCATGCTCATGCGGTCCTTGCGATCAAGCAGAAGGGGCAGCCAGCGTGTCAGACCCATGTACATGATCTCGCGCCGCCTGGCCTCCTCGGCATCCTCCCCCTCCAGGCGCGGCACCTCGGTCAGGGCCTCCTGGTAGCGGCGCGCGATATACTCAAACGGGCTGGCCTGCCACATGACCTCTTCCGAGAGCAGCGGTGGCAGCGAGCTCAAGCCCCTCCTGCGCCCCCTCATGGCGAGCCAGGGAAAGGTGTTGACGTCGAGAATCTCTTCGTAGTGGTACCAGGAATAACCACCGAAGACCTCGTCGGCCGATTCACCGGAGAGGGCCACCGTCGCCTGCTCCTTCATGGCTTTGAAGATCAGGTAGAGCGAGGTCTCGATCTGCCCCATAGCGGGCACATCGTGGGCGTAGAGCGGGACCAGCAGGTTCTCCAGCAGTTCAGGGGTGTCGACGGTAACCGTGTGGTGGCGCGTCATAGCGTGCTCGGCCACGCGCGTCACCCAGGGCGCGTCCAGGCTGGGGCGCATATCGTTGCCGGTGAAATACTCGTCGCTCTCGACAAAATCGATCGAGTAGGTCTCAAGCTGCCTGCCCTCGCGCCTGAACTCTTCGGCCGCCAGCGCGGTCAGCCCGCTGGAATCCAGGCCGCCCGAGAGCATCGAGACCACGGGGACGTCGGCGATCAGTTGCCGCTTCACGGTATCTTTGAGCAGATCCCGAATGCGCTGTGCGGTGGTCTCTAAGTCATCGGGATGGAGTGCGCTGCGCAGCGACCAGTACTGGTTGACGCGGGTGCGCTCGCGTTCAAAGATCAGTTGATAGCCCGGCCGCACCTCGTGGACATCGTGGAAGTAGCCGAAGCCCGGCGTGTGGATAATGCCGGCTCCCAGGATGTCGGCCATGCCGTCGCGATCGACCTCTGGTTGCACGCGCGGATGGGCCAGCAAGGCCTTGAGCTCGGAACCAAAGATGACCGCGCTGCCGCGCTGCGCGTAGAACAGCGGCTTCACGCCCAGGTGATCGCGGGCCAGCAGCAGGCGCTGCCGCTGCTCATCCCACAGCGCGAAGGCAAAGATACCGTTCAGGCGGCGCGTGAAGTCCTCGCCCCACTCCACATAGGCATGCAGGATCACCTCGGTATCTGATTTCGTGCTAAAGGTATGGCCGCGCGTCTCCAGTTCGCCGCGCAACTCACGAAAGTTGTATATCTCTCCATTATACGTAATCGCGTATGTATGCGAGCCCGAGGTATACGCCATCGGCTGCGCGCCGCCGGCGGGATCGATGACCATCAGGCGCCGGTGGGCAAAGGCCACGCGTGGCGTGAGCCAGATTCCTTTGGCGTCGGGGCCTCGATAGCGCATCGTCGCGGCCATCGTTTCCAGGATTGCGCCCTGCCGGGTCGCATCTTCCTCCCAATCGATCCAACCTGTGATTCCACACATAAAGTACCTACCTTCTCTTTAAGCATCCTGACTGACGTCAAGCACCTGCGTTTGCTCTCCAATCCCTTCAATTGAAGACCGTGCAAAACGAGAAAAGACTAGAGTACGTGCGGGGCTTGCCCCCGCTTGCTTGCACCCCAAAAGAAAAGGCTCCTTCAAAGCGACCAGGGACGATTGCATACAATGCATCGCATCATGCTTGTTGCTTTTCCGAGCAGCGAGGATGGAAGCGGGGGCAAGCCCCGCACGTACTGTGGCCGTGTTTCTTTTTGCCTGCTCTGAAGTTGAAAGTATTGGCATTTGCCCTCGCTACTATCTATACGCGATCAGCGCATATGCGTTGACTCTCTATCGTTGAGCATACCTCATCATTGTCAGCAACCCTCCGGCCGGAATCATCCACGCCGGATCTGGCGCGCTATACGATCGAGTTCCTCGCGCGAGGGCCTGACGCTCCAGTCGGCGTCAAGCGTAAAGGAGTCGCCTTTGAAGCGTGGGAAGACGTGCATGTGGACATGAAAGACCTCCTGGAAGGCGGCCTCTCCATCAGCGAGGAAAAGGTTGACGCCCTCGCAGCGCAGCCCCGACTGGCGCAGCGCCCGCGCCAGTCGCGTGCTGATGGTAAATAGATGAGCCCCGATCTCCTCATCCATGTCGGCCAGGTAAGCCGCGTGCTGATTGGGGATGACCAGCAGATGACCGGGATTGACGGGGCCAATCGTCAGAAAGGCCGTCACGACCTCATCTTGATACACCACACTGGCAGGCTCCTTTCCAGCTACAATTGCACAAAAAAGACATTCTTCCGTCATCTATACCTTCCGTTCATTCCTCATCTATACAATCACTTCTCTCTAAATCTGCATCAGACATATAAATATAGTATCATGCCGACCGGGTTCAATTTCAACAAAAGAAAAAACAGGAGTTGATATGGTGGAACAGGCGGATGCATTTGCATCCGCCTGTTCCACCATATCAACTCCTGTTTTACATGATGTGGCCGTACGCGCAGGAGAAATCAGCCGCGAGGACCGAACCTACAGGGGGACGGCAGTTTCGAAGATGGGCTGCACGCATTCCTGCAGCGGCAGGGTAAACCAGAAGGTGGAGCCCTCGCCGAGCTCGCTGTCGACGCCGACCTCGCCGTGGTGCTGCTCGATGATGCCTTTGCAGAGGTGCAGGCCAACACCCAGGCCGACGTGGGGGACGCCCGAGTTATGCTGGCTGTGAATGCCGGAGACACGGTAGAAGCGGGTCCAGATGCGCTCCTGCTCCTGGGGCGGCAGTCCGGGACCCTCATCGCTCACCAGGACCTTGACGCGCTCGCCGTCCTGCCGCAGGCGCACAGAGACGGGCCGGTCGGCCGGCGAGTACTTGAGGGCGTTGGAGAGGTAGTTGGCGATGACCTGCCCGATGCGGTCGGCGTCGACGCAGACGATCAGCCGCGTATCCGGATCTTCCTCCAGCTCGATGCGGCGGTTGACGGCGATGGCGCGCTGATTTTCGACCGCCGCGCGCACAATCTGATTGAGCTCACACGGCTTCTGAATCAGGCGCAGCTTCTGCCCATGGATGCGCGAGGCGTCCAGCAGATCGTTGACCAATCGCGTCTGAACCGTGGTCTGACTATAGGCATTGTTCAACGCCTGCTGCACCGAGCGGATGATCTGATTATTGCGCTCCTGCTGCTCAGGTCCCAAGGGATCGGTCTCGTAGCGCCGCAATTTGCGCTTCGCCAGCTGGACCGTGCCCTGGGTCGCCGCCAGGGGCGTCTTCAGCTCGTGGCTGACCAGGCCAATAAAGTTTTCGAGCCGGTGCTGCGCCTCTCTGGCCTCCTCGGCCATCTGCTGCGCTTGCACGCGGGCCGCCTCGCGCTGCTGCACCATAGCGGCGATAATGATGCCGGCCAGCGCGAAGAAGACAAAGAAGACGACGCCATAAAAATCGCCACGCCGGAAGAACATCGCATATGGCTCAACATAGAGCAGATCGATGACCAGTAGACCCGCGCCAAGCGTGAAGATCGCCGGCCCAAATCCCCAGGTAAAGGCTACGCATATCATGTAGAGATTTAATAAGGTGCTCGGGATGAAGGCCGGCATACTATTATGCCAGTGCGTCAATCCCGACAGCAGGCCCGAAACCGCCAGTAAAAAACCGACCACGTAGCCAACAAGAGGATGCCTCCAGGCCGATCGATGATTTAACGCGTAGGTGTGCCAATGAATTTTTCTACCAGGAGGTCTTCCTCTTGTCTCATCCATGTGCTCTATTACTCCTCTCACTGTTGCCTGCTTTGCTCTGCCGGGCGAATTAAACACATCTATATAACGATCTACTTGCCTTGTTATCGATTGTAACGAGAATTTCCTCAGCATGTCAATTTAGCAAAACTCCCAATATCAACAATAGATGCAATTCTATCTCCCGTCACCGACCATACCAGCAAACAGCACGTCTGCGCGGCGGTCCGCGACCTTTATGGATATAAGAAATGCCAATTCTATTACCAGCTATAACAAGCGGAGGGTATAAAATCTTTGCCACCCATCAAAGGTACTATTCCGTAGATGGTGAAACCACCGTCCCTCTTGTACCGTGTTGGTTGATGCGGGTAGCTCCATGCGGTAGTGAGCAATTCCTTCATATGAACGGAGGCGCCATTATGGTCGAAGGTACACTGGTCAAAAGTAAAGGCAGCCCTGCCCTGGGGTACGGCTTCCTGTTTGGACTTATACAGGGGGTTATCCAGATCGTGGTGGGGCTGCTGATCACCAATCTCCATCAACCTGCATTGACGCTCCCACTGAGTATGCTGGGGGTCTTATTCGCGTTCTTCTTCTATTTCCTGGCGGGGGTAAAGGCGGCGCAGAGCACCGGTCGCGTGGGGACCGGTGCCTTCTCGGGCCTGTGGACTGCGGTCATTAGCGCGCTGCTGAGCCTGATCGCGGCCTACTCGCTGGCGACGGTCAATATTAATACGGTACGCCAGATAGGCCGGGCGGTGGTAGAGGACGCGGCCAAACGCCTCAACCAGCCGGTGCCGTCGACGGCCGACCAGTTTCTGCTGGGAGCTCTGACGATCTCGGGCCTGGGTGGCTTCGCCCTCTCGATGGTCCTTGGTCTGCTGATCGGCGCGCTGGGCGGGCTGATCGGACGCGGCAAGACCTCACGTCATAGCCGCATCTACGATACCGCTATCCGCGTGACGCCGGGCGCTCCCAAACACAGTTAGGTGTTTCCCATCAGAATGCGAGTGGCAGGTACCTGACGCCATAGACGCTTCCGCCCTCCACCCACTGCAGCGGCTCCCGGCGCACGCGTCGTGGGACGGGCGACTGCCGCAGGAGCAACTCAAGAGCGGTGCTGGCCTCCAGTCTGGCCAGGGGCGCGCCCAGGCAGTGGTGGATGCCCTGCCCGAAGGTAAGGTGTGGATTGGGATCGCGCTCGATCTGGAAGCGATCTGGCCGGGGAAAGATCTCGGCGTCACGATTGGCCGAGGCGATCCAGACGCGGATGTGCTGGCCGGCGGCGATGCGCTTGCCACCCAGCACGACCTCCCTGGTGCTGCGGCGCGTCACACCCAGCAGCGGAGGACTGTAGCGCAGGATCTCTTCGATGGCTACGGGCATAAGATGGGGCTCGCGTCGCAGCCGCTCGGCGTCCTCGGGATGGTCGTCCAGGCAGATGATGGCGTTTCCCAGCAGGTTGACGACCGTCTCATGACCGGAGGCCCACAGCAGGAAACAGATCCCCACCAGTTGCTCCTCATTCAAGCACTTCCCATCGACCCGCGCCTCGACCAGTCGGCTGATCACATCGTCCTGGGGATGCTGGCGCCGCTGCCGCAGCAGCTGGAGCAGACTCTCGCTCATGGCCTGCCGGGCCGCCTGCGCCCGCTGATATGGCTCATCCTGCTCGCTCTGGCTCTCGACGCGCTCCTGCTGGCGGAAAAACATGTCATCGGACCAGCGCCGGAAATCCGACCGCTGCTCCTCTGGAATACCCAGCAGCTCGCTGACGACGGTCATCGACAGCGGATAGGCGAAATCTTGAATACCATCCATGTACCCAACCGGCCGCGCGCGCTCCAGCAACTCCCCCGCGATCACTCTGATCCTGGGCACCAGCTGGACCAGGGTCTGCCCATTGCATACCTGCGACACCGAAGCGCGCAGCCACTGATGATTCGGCGGGTCCTGCGCGATCATCGTCGAGGCCAGCAGAGCTGTCCCGATCGGCCCACCGCGCTCCAGCGCCGATGAGAAGCTGGCCGCGTCACTCAACACCTGCGCGACATCGCGATAACCAAAGACGTGCCACTTGTTAGTGGTGGGCTCATACAACACCGGGTCAGTCGCGCGCATATATTGGAACCAGGCAAATATCTCTCGCGTACCATGCAAAGAGGCGGGCAGGGTCAGAGAACGCATCGCTTCAGCCTTTCGTGTGAACAGGATCTCCCTGTGATTTTTTTCCTGAAATGGGCAGGACTATTTTCCGCGAACGGCTAGAGAAGACAGCATACACAATAACACACAGAAACATGTAGGCACATCGCGGCGGTAATCGTCAAGTGGCCTCGCACCGGTGGTGCGCGCAAAAAGAAGGGGTGCGCGACACCCCTTCAACCTGACTCTTCAGACCGATCAAGGCATTGGAACCAGATCTATTTTCTGCTTCCCTATTGTTTGGATCTCATCTACCTGCATTATGATGACCAGGTAAGCGCGCGCAGGTGCCATCTCTGGTTAGCGGTCGGAGGATTGTGTCTGGGATAGGTAATGACAGGAGTGCCAGGAGCCATATTCCTCCCCTGTACATCCAGTACATACCCATTGATCTGGCTACTAATATAGCCGTCATGCGTATTATATCTATCCCAGATTTCTTCATGGGCATCAAAAACATTTTCGTCTTGCATCACATTCTTCTCCTTCTTCTATTCCATCTCCACATTTGCTAACCAGTCCCTGTCAACAGTATAAATATGGAAGAAACCGAAAAATATGAATTTACCGCCTACATGATAATGGAGTTTCGAGACTTTTTTAGGAGTTGGTGCGACATACCGGGTGGGTGCATCTGCACCCACCCGGTATGTCGCACCAACTCCTAAAAACCAGGTTAGGCGCGCGGCTCAAATCTGAGGCGCATGGATTCGACATGGTACAGCGGCCCCGGCCCCATGGGAATGGGATCGTTTGAGACCCGCTCGATACTTTTGAATTGCTGAAACAGCATCTGGCAGATCATGCGCGCTTCCAACCGTGCCACGGGGGCGCCCACGCAAAAGTGAATGCCGTAACCAAAGGTGAGATGGCGGTTGGGCTCACGCAGGATATTGAAACGATTTGGATCGGGGAAGTACTCGGGGTCGCGGTTGGCGGACGCGTTCCAGGCCTGAACGAGCGCTTTGGCCGGAATGTGCTGGCCGCGCACCACGGTATCGACGGTCGTGCGGCGCACGCTGATCCAGAACGGCGGCAGGTAGCGCAGGACCTCTTCCAGTGCGGAAGGGATCGCTTCGTGGTGCCGCATCACATAGTCCAGCGTATCGGGAAAACGGGTAAAGCAGTAGAGGGCGTTGTTCAGCATGTTCTGCACCGTCTCCTGACCCGCCACCACGAGCAGGACGCAGAACTTCAGGATCTCGTCATCGGTCAGACGATCACCGTTGACATCGGCGGCGATTAAATCGGAGAGGAGCCCTTCATGCGGCTGGCGGCGCAGCTTGGTCAGCTTATCTTTGAAGTATTCACAGATCTGTTGCCCCATCCGATTTTGCTCAATCGAGGCCTCCTCACGCGACCTCGGCGGGGTATCCTTATCCGTTCCCCGGACCCAATGGGTCACAAGGGGCCAATCCTGCTCCGGCACCTCAAGCATGACGGCGATCGCGCGCGTCGTTAACGGGAAGGTGAACTCGGAGACGATCTCAACCTCCTTCTTCTCGCGCATCTGGTCAAACAATGTCTGCGCCAGCGGGATCGCGTTATTGGCGATGCGTGTTACGGCGGCCTTTGTAAAGCCTTGATTGGCCAGATAGCGCAGGCGGCGATGAACCGGTGGGTCCAGGGCCACAATCGTCTCGCGCAGAAAGGCGTTATGCGAAAAGTTTGGCACGTCTTCTGAAGAGAACGTCACCGGATCATTAATCACCTGGTACACATCATCGTAGCGGAAGATATTCCAGCCGCCATTCTCATCGTGGGACACCGGGTAATTGGCCCGCATGTACTCGAACCAGCCAAATCCCTGCCCAATCTCATCAAAAGAGGTCCCGACGGCCCTCCCAGGCTGTGCCTGTTTATTCTGCTGTTGCATCGATCACCCTTTCAGCCTTCGCATTTAGCTTTTAAAAACATCCTCTTCAACCTATCCACCACTGAGCTTGCCCTTTGCACCGACAGGCTCACGCGATAACTGAGGTAAGGAAAGACACGTTAAAAGGTATACGAACCCTACAAACCCATCCTTCTATCATTCTACCCACAAATACCCTTTTTACAAAATGGAGGCGAAGAATAGGACTTACTCCCATCACCCAGGGGGGCACGTGAGCGCCTCCACGCGCGCGTCCGCTGCGCAGCCGCGCTGGTTTTGTATGGTGGTGCATGGGGTGAGGTGCGCGGAGGCGCACCCCAACCCCATGCACCACCATACAACGGACACACACAAATACTCCCTTCTTGGAAGACACGTTTGCAGCCGATAAACCGGTTCCCATCTATACATTCATATGTACAGAGAATCGTCGTAGGTGCGCCCCTTGCGGGCGCTTGTCGCGAAGCGACCCGTGCCCCGGGCACGCACCTTCCACCGACGATACCATCTCCCCCCTCAAAGGTGCGCCAGCGTGTTATGTTGAATGCATTGGGGATAGATCCTCCACCTACGATGACGAGGTGGAGGAAACAGTGGTTTCGGCGGCGGGCGGCGTGGGCTGTTCGGGTTTATTGCGGCGGCCGCGCTGCATGAGCAGGAAGATGGTCAGGCCACAGAGGGGGAGCAATCCGATCAGCCAGCCGACCCAGGTGGGCAGCGCGGGGGGCGCGGTGGCCTCGATCGGCACGCTGACCTCGCCCTGGCCTTGCGGACCATTGACGATAATATCCAGATTCCATAGACCCTGGACAGTGATCTCGGCGGTCCCCTGGATGCCGTTGCGTACCTGCGCGTCGGGGCTCAGTCCGGCGCGCACCGGGGTGGCGGGCACGTCTCCCGGGTCCGGCACCGACGAGACATCATAGGTAAGCGTGCCGCCGATGGGCCGCTGCGGCTCGATCGAGAAGGGCAGCGCGTAGCTGGCATGAGCCGGGTAGGTATACAGGTTGACCGTCAGGGGATAGGGACCCGCGTTGACCTTGACGACCTTGACCGGGGTGCTGCCATGCGTGGTGGCGATAATGGAATAGGCGAGCTCTCCCAGCACGGCCAGCAGGGCCAGCACCCCCACGCCGAGCAGTACAAATTGTAGTGGTTTGGGCATCGTTCGATCTACCTTTCCAGATTGGATATCGATTCGCCAATGTTGCGCCCCAGCCGCGTCCCGACATAGGTCGCCAGCAGACCCGGCACAAATGAGATCAGCGTACCCCCCACCCCTAACAGCATCAGCACCAGGACAAAGAAGGCGGGCTGCATCGACATGATCGGAAACATGCTGACCGCGCAGGCCAAGGTCAGGAAGAGGGACTGCTTGACGCCAGACCACTGTTTACGCGTGGTGCGCCTCATCACAAGGTCGATCAGGATAGCCGTCAGCAGTGGACCTATAAACCACTCCAGCGCCACGACGGAGGTGGGGGGCTGCTCCCGGCGATAGGTCAACCGCTCTACGCCGACCAGCCAGTCCGTAGCAGGCTGCACATACACAGCCATGATGGCGCCCAGCAGCAGGTAGACGCCCGCCACCGCCGTGGCCGACCAGCGCCAGGGCAGCGCGTAGGCCGCCACCACCAGCACAAAGGCGGTCAGCAGTCCCGCCAGCAGCGGGAAGAAGTTGAGGGAGGCAAAACCAAGGTTGATCGTGCGCTCCTCCGAGAGCGAATCAAACAGCAGCAAAGTAAAGATAGCCAACACAGTGGCCAGCGCGATCATCACACCGATGCGCGCCACCCGCCGGGAACGGATGGCCACCGCCAGGTTAGAGGCCGACGCCAGCATATAGGCGGACCCGAGCGCGACCACGCCCATCCCTACCACAAACATCACGTGAAAGGGGGCCCAGATCGCTACGTCGATGCCATACAGGGCGTGCCAGTAAGCATCCAGCGGAAAAGCCACCGCCGCGTCCAAGGCCGCGAAGCCAACCACGTAGGCGCCCAGCGAGCCCGAAAAGACGCTGGCGAACGAGGTACTGCTGCGGGCTACATGCGCGTCGCGGCGCGCCCACACGCTCTCCAATACAACCGCGACCAGGCCCGAGACGCCGCTGATGGCCACCCCGCTCAACATCAATATGTGCGGTGGTATCAACGTGCGATCGCGCCCCAAAAAGGTATGCCACTGAATATCCCAGCTCGTCCCCTCCAGAAAAACGATCGCGCCCAGCAGCGCCGTCAACCCAAGCGCCAGACGCATCGTCCCCACCATATGCAACAGACGCCCCTGGGATGAAGTACGACTCATGGCGGTATTTCCAGCCATAGTTCTGGCCATAAGAGATCCCCTTCCTCTTCTATAGAAATGTATCTGATTATTCTACACTAAGTCGCCCCAAACAAACGCCCCACCACCATCACCCAGAAATGAAGCATATCCATAACAAGTTACGATGGTATGGAGGAATTGTTACAAATTCAGCGATACACCCGAATTTCACCCCACCGCATCATATTCCCCCCGCCGTAGGTGTCGGGCTTGCCCCGACTTTGTCGCGCAGCGACCCCGTGCCCGGCACCTACGGCGGGGAATTTATCCATATATTGACAATTGCTTATGTTGTTCGTTACCATGGCTATTATACCTTTAAAAATAACATTCAACATTATCTTTCCGCTGTTTTCTCATGCATCTACGAGAGGTGGCTACGCGATGAAGACATATGACGATATCGCCGAGTGGTATGATCAGTGGATCGGCACCTCCGAGATGGGGAATAACCCCATCTTTGCCGAGGTCGCGCCATTGCTGGGGGAGGTCAGGGGACAGCGTATCTGCGACCTTGCCTGCGGCCAGGGCCGCGTGGCGCGCCACCTGGCGCAGTTGGGCGGGCGTGTCGTCGGCATCGATCTCTCCGCGAAGCTGCTGGCTATCGCGCGCCGCCATGAGGAGGCTGATCCACGCGGCATTATGTATGTGCAGGCCGACGCCCGCCAAATCGACGACACGCTGGTCGGCACGTTCGACGGCGTGCTCTGCTTTATGGCGCTGATGGACATCCAGGATCTGGCCCCGACGTTCCACAGCGTCGCGCGCATCCTGCGGCCCGGCGGCTGATTTGTCTTCTCCATCCTCCATCCCTGCTACCATACCTCTCGCTCAGGAGAAATGGAAACACCCGAGGGGACGGTACGCACCATCGGACGCTACTTTGAGGAGGGACACTGGCGCTCCGATACACGCCCGGGACCTCCCGGACGCGTCGGCTCCTATCACCGCACGCTCTCAACCTATCTCAACACACTTACCGCGTCCGGCTTGCAGCTTGTACGTATGAGCGAGCCCGGACCATCTCTTTCTGACTCCAACAGACCTGTCTGGAGCGAGGTCCCCAGCATCCTGATCGTGAGCAGCCGCAAGCCATCAGAGCATTTCTAGCCGCGCCTTTATGACTATAAGCAATTCATGGCGTGTTGCATATACATCCGTCATGAGAGACAGCACGCCGCCTCTATTAACTGTACCATTTAGGCATCTGCATGTTATAATGCCATTGACTTTATTTATCTCTGCTATAGTAAATAGAGAAAGTTATGGTATGAATCAACATTTTGAACTGATTATCACCACAGGTTTGCTGCTACCGATGCTGGGAAGTGTTGTGCTCTTCTCCCTGCTCACCATCTGTCTGCTATTCGCACGCGCCAGAATCTATCCCTACCCGCTCTATAAGCCGATGCTGCTCAATCTCTTTCTGGCCTGGATTCCCATCGTCTGCGTCAGCCTGGCGCTGCTCTTCTTTTTGAGCGCTGGTTCCACCCAGCTGTGGCTGGTCATTCTACTGCTCTGTGTTTGGTTCGTCTTCTTTCCCAATTCCACCTACCTGGTCACCGAATTTCATCATCTTAAAGAAGAGGTCAACACGGTCCCCTTCTGGTTTGACACCATCGTGATCCTGTCGCTAGCCCTGTGCGGCGTACTGCTGGGAAGCTTCTCGCTGCTGCTTGTGCACCGCATGCTGGATCTCTATCTGCCCCCGGCCGTCTCCTGGCTAATCTTCATCGTCTATCTCTTCCTCTCCAACGTCGGCATCTACATCGGCCGCTTCCTGCGCTTCAATAGCTGGGACGTCCTGACCAACCCGCTGGGGCTGGTACGCAACGTTCTAGGTGTGTTCAAAGATCAGCAGAAGGCACGCAGCCTGCTGCTGTTCTCTGTCCTCTTCACCATCTTCCTGCTCGCCTTCTACATCTTCCTCTATAGCGCCGTCACGCCGATCATCTGGGCGCTGGAAACGCTGATCCGGCAATACCCGGCCCTACCAAGATAAAGAAAAATCACGGCAGGTGGTAGGAGGATGGTATGATAAAAAAACATGGTTGCGAAGCACACAATTGTATTGCGCACAATTTAATTATCCACAATAGAATAAGGAAAAAAGAAAACATGACCCTCTCCCAGGAGAACAACCCCTTTGCCTGCGTAGTGAAGAAGATCGATCCCGAGGCCATGTTGCTGGATAGCCACGCGCTCAAGGGTGGCGTCTCGGCACAGGTGACGGTGCTTGAGGCGGTGCTTGCTTCGGGTGAGCGAAAGAAGATGATTGTGCGCCGTCATGGGGCGAACGACCTGCGGCGCAATCCGCACATCGCGGCCGACGAGTTTCGGTTGCTGCGCGCGCTGCATGCCGCCGGCCTGGCGGTACCGGAGCCGTACTACCTCGATCAATCGGACGAGATCTTCGCGAGCCCCTACGTGGTCATCGAGTACGTCGAGGGCGAGACGATCTTCGCGCCCGCGCAGGCTCCCGCGCTCGTTCCACAGATGGCGACCCACCTGGCCAGTATTCACGCGCTCGATCCCGCGCGGCTGGACCTCGCCTTTCTGCCGAACATGCAGCAGACCTGGAACGAGCGGTTCCAGACCCGGCCCGCCACGCTCGATGACACGCTCAGCGAGGGCCGCATCCGGGATGCGCTGGCGGCCGTCTGGCCTCCCCATCAGCGCAATCCACCGGCATTGCTGCATGGTGACTTCTGGCCCGGCAACCTGCTATGGCGAGATGGGCAACTCGCCGCCATCGTCGACTGGGAGGACGCCGCCCTGGGAGATCCCCTGTGCGATCTGGCCAATAGCCGTCTGGAGATCCTGTGGGCCTTCGGACGCGAGGCTATGGAAGAGTTTACACGGTGCTACCAGGCGCTGCGGACCATCGACTACAGCGACCTCCCTGTCTGGGACCTCTGCGCCGCCCTGAGGCCGGCCGGCCAGCTCTCCACATGGATCGCCGATCCCGATAAAGAACGCAAGCTCCAGGCCAGCCACCACTGGTTCATCACCCGCGCCCTCTCTCAACTCTGACATGTCAGTATATAAAGCGTGGAGGTGCGGCAGGGCCAGGCCCGGCCCTGCCGCACCTCCACGCTTTATATCTTTTCTCCTCCGGCCGTAGGCGGGAAGCGCCCGCAGACGATCACCTGGGTGGCGTATGGTGACGGATATTCTGAGCCTCGGCCAGAATATCCTCCGTCCCTTCGCGGAGGCGAGAGGCGGTGCGCCGCAACTGCATCTCGGTCACGCCCGCCACGAACGAGAGCCGCTCTTGCATGGTGTCCAGCGCGACCTCGGCCTTTTCCAGCTGTGGCTGCTGCTCGCGAGCAGACCGCTTGCGCGCGGAGGTCTTCGCCTTCTTCGCCTGGGGACCACCCCTGGCGCGCAGCCGGGTGCCAAATTGCTGCACGCGCTGCGTGGAGCGCGCCGCCAGGGCCCCGATACGTTCCCCGACCTGGTCGAGCATCTGCTCGGCCCGTTCTACTTCTGGTGCACGACCCATCAGTGTTACCCTCCTGACCCTTTGGCAGCTGTCGCCGGCCGAGTGCCAGCTTCCTGCCCGGTCTGTGCAAAACCGCGGCCGACATTACGAGCGAAGGAGTTAATAGCATCGCCCGCCATCAGCACTCCGGCTGTTCCATATACCAGACCCTGGCGGATAAGCTTGCGCGCACGCGGCGAGAAGAGGGCGGCAACCACAGCGGCGGTCACGGCAATTTCAGGTTCCACAAAATCCTCGGGCTCCATAGTCTGCCTTTCCTTTCATCGGACATTCAACCGGTCCAGATATTTCAGCCAAAAGATGAGCATCACCATCCCTCCCGCTTAGCAAGAGGGCAGCTAAACATAATGCTCTGCCACGCGTGATTGAAAACAGATACTGCCCACACGCATCCATGACCAAAAAAGATACAGCGCTGAAGGTGGGATACGCCCGCAAAATTCATCCTGAGGAGAGAGATAGGGGACCAAAAAAGGGATAAAAAGCCTCGTTGGGAAGAGGGAAGAGTTGCGCAGTGAAAGAAACGCTTGCTCGCGTTCTATTTAGTATTACTAAGCAAGGCTGATCTGTGAGGAGCGTGTTTGGACGATCATGGCATTGAGAATAGCGGAAAACGCGGCCATCGCCAGCTTCATAAACAGGTCCGTCAGCAGATCAATCAGTAGCTTCATCAGAAACTCGAAAATGATACCCCAGATCATACAGTAGCTCCATTTCTAGTGATAAGCGATTCAATGTCATTTATCAGTTAATTCAAAGGTATAACCTTGAACATATAGCCGCTTCATTCACTCGCCATTTTACTCTCCCATTGTTAAGGCTAAGTTAACTATATGTTAATTTAACGATTCTAGATAGCGGCACTGGCTGTGTATATTGGTATATCGGCTGCGCGGCCGCGCAGCCGATATACCAATATACACAGCCAGTGCCGGCAGTCTTGCCCTACCTTGTGGTGAAGATGCGTATTTGTCTCATTCTGTAGACTATTCCTATATTACATAGTTCCTGGTCATTTGCGGGCCCGCGCTGGGGCTGCCAACCAGGCGCATGCAATGTATAACTCCTCCAGACAGAAGTAGATGGATAGGCGTCGGACAATGGAGGCCTCTCCCATACTCAGCAGCTATAAAAGAGAAAAGAGGAAGAAAGAATATGGAACCTGCGGATTTTGTGGAACCTGAAATCGCCGTGACCGCGGCGATTACGGCGGCTATCTGCTCGCCGCGCGCGCGTAAGGCTATGCGTAAAGGCCTGGTGTATGGTATAGCCGGCGTGCTTACCGCCGGCGATGTCGTTACGTCCTTCGCTCGCAGTATGCGCCAGGGGGTCGAGCAGACGGGCAATGGAAGAGCGGCGGCCACCGCGGTTAAAGAGGAGGCAGCTCAGCCTTCCAAAAAAGCTGAGGTAGCTGAACCCGAGGCGGCGGCCGAGCCACAGCGCAAGGCCACCAAAAAGAAGGAGACAGGAGGAAAATCCGCATGACACAGACGCGGGAACATGAGGCGCTGCGGGCCGAACAGATCGCGTCCGTGGCGGGCAGCCAGCTGGGCACCTGGGTCGGCCTGACGACGCGGCGCTTGCTGCAGGCGACACAGACGCTACGCGATGGAGCCAACCACGTGGGCGCATCTACCACATCAGCGACTACGAAACGGCCATCCACCAATGGCCAGTTGCCGCCGACGATGGAGAGGGCGGAAGTGCTGGTGGAGCGACTGGGACAGTGGTCCCTGGAGGCCGGCGCGCAGGCGCAAAAGACGCTGGCTCGCCTGTGGGAAGATACCGAAGATATGTATATGGAAGCTCAGGATATGCGCTCCCGGTGGAAAAATTTATAAAATTGCCATAGTATAATAGTGTTCGCTTGTTTATTGAGCCTGTCGTTTTCCTGAGCCAATCCATGCTGCTATTGAAACGCAACAGAGGGCGGCTGATCGATGTACACGAGAAGGGTGGGGTGATGCCATGAGCGTAGCGGGAACAATTGATGTGCTGCATACCATAACGGGCCGGGTACGCGTCCATGTGCCAGGCTGGTCGGGACAGGGGAGGCGCCACGTTGAGATGCAGCTGCAGCAGTTGCCGGGTGTCGAGCGGGTTCAGGCGAATCCGGTCACCGGCAATATCCTGCTGCTCTTTGATCCCACGGTTCAGAGCGAGCCGTCCCTCCTGCAGGCCATCCAGGCGCTTGACCTGGAGCAGATCAATACCCGGCCAGCCGAGCCCGAGCCGCCTCCGGTCGTCCGTGAGAAGGTGGGAAAGATGGTGCGGGCGCGTATCGCGGTGCGCGGGCTGGACCGCGATCCAGAGCTGGCGATTCGGGTGGTGGAGCGGCTGGAGAGGCGTCCGGGGGTGCGCGCGCACGCCAATCCGCTGACCGGTCGTGTGCTGGTGGAGTTTACCGAGCACGAGGATCAGCTGGACGACCTGATCGCGGAAGTGGCCGACATGGAGCTGCCCGAGATGGTCGGAGATGATCGGCCGGCCTATCCGCTCGATCCTAATCCGCTGATCCAGAGTGCGGCGCGCATGCTGGGCACGGGCCTGGGCCTGAGCTTTCTGGCCGTCCGGCGCTTCATCGGCCAGCAAGAACTGCTGCCCGGCGCGGGGGCGGCCGCGTATGCCGCTGGCGTCATCGGTCTGCTGCAGGGCTTCCCCCCTGTGCGCCACGGGATGCGCCGCACGTTTGGACGCTCGGTGGCCGACCTGATCTTCGCTATCCCCAATATCATCCTGTTGACGCTTTCCAGCAGTCCCCTCGGGCTAGCGCTCTCGGGAGCCGAGTCGCTGCGTCTCTTTACGGAGGTGCAGGCGCGGCGCGCGGCCTGGCGCGCCCATGAGAAACGCGTGGCCCAGGCTCCTTCCGCGCGGGCCAACGTGCATCTGCGGATGGAGAGCGACGAGTGCGTACCCCTGCAGGCGCAGGTGCTTGAAGGCACGGGCACGGCAATTGGACTCGACGGCATGCCGCTGCCCGCCTATCCTGGCTCATCGCTGCCACCGGGCGCGCGCCTCTATGGCGGCCCATTTGTGGTACAGCTCAGTGGCGAGAAATCGTTTAAGCGCTTTACGCCGCGACGGCGCAGAGAGCCGCCCTCCCCGACGCTCTACGATCACTATCAGCGCATCCAGGCACCCGTCTCGCTGTCCTACGCGGCCCTGACCGGCCTGCTCACAGGCTCACTGGGACAGGCATTCACGGCCCTCTTGCTTGTCAATCCGCGCACGGCCTCGATCGGGATCGATAGCTCAGAACTGCATGCCAATGCGTATGTGTTGCGCGCCGGCGTAACGGTGGTGGGCACGCGACCCGGCAGGAACATCCGCCGTCCCCAGTTGTTGCTATTGGATAATGCGCGCCTGCTCAGCGAGCGGCTCGAACTCACCAATGCGCTGTCGCTAAGCGAGGACCTGGAGGCAGCTGAGGCGTTGATGCTGGCGGCGGGCATTAGCGCAGCCGCCAGTTCACCATGGGGAGCTAGCTTCCGGGCCGCCCGCATGATCTCGGCCACCGGGGGGAGCTTCGATGGCAGGAGCGCGCGCGCCACCATCGAGGATATAACCTACACCCTCGGACCAATAGACGATTGGCAGGCTCTGCCGGAGGCCGCCTCCCTGCGCCAGCGCGGCAACTATATCCTGGTCCTGCGGCGCGAGCGCGAAGAGCGGCCGCTGGCGCTCTTCGCGCTGCGGCCATACCTGTCCCCCGAGGTTCCGGTGCTGGTGGCGACCTGTCAGCGCGCCGGAGTCAAGCTGGCACTGCTGTCCCAGGGGGATGAGTTGGTGCTGCGCGCGCTGGCGCGCCGGGCTCAGATCGACCTGATCGAAACTGGCTCCGCCCTCGACATCATCGCGGAACGGCAGCAGCGGGGAGAGATGGTCGCGTTCGTCTCGGATAACGTGTCCGCGATGGCGGGCTTCGCCGCCTGCGATCTGGCGATCGGGCTGAACGACGATCGCAGCCGCTTTCAGGCGCGGGCGGATCTGCTGGCCCCGGACCTGGCGGCGGTGGCGGCAATCATCGAGGCAGGAGCCAGGCGCGATGCCACCGTGCGCGACTCGGTTGTCCTCTCAACTATCTCATCCATTGTCGGCATGGTCTGGGGCGTGCGCGGGATGCCCGCGGTCAGGATCGCCTCGCGCGTCGTCTATGTGACCTCCCTGGCGGCCATCGCTGATGGCTGGCTGAGGCTGCGTGGCGGCCGGCGCACCCAGGGGACCATTACGCGGCTGGCTGATCCACAGCCAGAGCGCTGGGGACGGCAGGACGTTGACAAGATATTGGAGACACTGCGCACCAGTCGGAAGGGACTGACGAAGAAACAGGCCGCTGAACGCCAGCGCGCCGTGCCATCCCTCAAGCAGAAGAATGCGCTGGGCGCGGCGGTCATGGAACAGGTTCGTTCCCCACTGACCGGTATCCTGGCGGCGGGGGCGGCGCTCTCCCTCGTCTTTGGCTCGATCGGCGACGTCGTCCTCATCAGCACCACCATTGTCGCCAATACCGTGATCAGTGTCTGGCAGGAACGCAAGGCCAACCAGGTGGCGGAGGCCTTGCGCCAGATCGGCGTGTCGCAGGCCCGCGTGCTGCGCGACAATCATGAGAAGACCATCCCTGCCGATGAGGTGGTGCCCGGCGATATCCTGCTGCTGGCCTCGGGGGATCGCATCGCGGCCGACGCCCGCGTCATCGAGTCGCTGAATCTGGAGGTGGATGAGGCCGCGCTAACCGGCGAGTCCTTCCCGGTCAAGAAGGTAGCGACCGGCGGCAATGACA
The DNA here is from genome assembly GCF_036245075.1 of Dictyobacter halimunensis. Lineage (NCBI taxonomy): Bacteria > Bacillati > Chloroflexota > Ktedonobacteria > Ktedonobacterales > Dictyobacteraceae > Dictyobacter > Dictyobacter halimunensis. Next base: position 5,528,637 of record NZ_BSRI01000002.1, on the reverse strand, counting down.
GCGATCGCATCGTGCTGGATGGAAGCAACGTGCTCTCCGGCACGGCGCGCGCAGTGGTGGTGGCGGTAGGCGGCAAGACGCGCATGGGGGCGACCCGGCTGGCGCTGATGGAGGAGAGTCAGCAGCTCAATCCGCTGGGCACGCGCCTGAGTCGGATGCTAAAGGTCTTCCTGCCGGTCTCGGCGCTCGGGGGCGCCGTGGTGATCGCGTCGGGACTGCTCTGGGGACAGTCGTTCCCCGGCATCCTGGCCATCGGAGCTACTGTGGCCCTGGCTGGCGTGCCTGAAGGGCTGCCATTGCTCTCGCGCGTAGGCGAGACCGGCGTGGCCCACCGGCTGGCCGGCCACCGGGCGGTGGTGCGGCGCCTCTCCTCGGTTGAGGCGCTCGGCCGCGTCGACGTGGTCTGCACCGACAAGACGGGCACGATGACGCGGGGACGCCTGCAGCTGACCACAGTGGCCGATACACGACAGGAGGCCACGCTGTCGCCGAACCTCTCACCCGAGCTGACCCGCGTGGTGCTGGCGGCGGCCCTGGCCAGTCCCCATCCCGATGAGCAGGGCGCGGGGGCCCATCCGACCGACGTCGCCGTCGTCCAGGGGGCCATCGTGGCCGGCCTGAGGGAGCAGATCAGCCTTAAACACGACGTGGACCTCTCCTTCGATCCGGTGCGCTCGTTCTCGGTCACCAGGATTCAGGACAGACTCTATATCAAGGGCGCGCCGGAGACGATCCTGGAGCGCTGCGCCTTCACGCTGCAAGACGATGGGCAACGGGAGCTCGACGCGGCTGGTCGGGCCACGCTCCAGAGCCGGTCGCTGGAACTGGCGGAAAAAGGGCTGCGCGTGCTGATGGTCGCCGAGGGCCCGGTGGATACACGGCTCGATGATCCCCAGAACCTTACCGCCCTGGGCTTCGTGGGCATCAGCGATCCGCTGCGTCCGACCGTGGTGGAGGCGGTCCGACATTGCCAGCAGGCTGGCGTACGCGTGGTGATGATTACCGGAGATCATCCAGTGACGGCCCGCGCCATCGCGCGCGAGGCGGGACTGCTCGGGGAACAGGACGAGGTGCTCAACGCGGCCACCATCGCGGATCTGCAGAATGGCGACCTCGACCGGCTGATCAAAAACGCCGCCGTCATTGCGCGAGCCACGCCGCTCGACAAGCTGCGCATCATCGAGAGCCTGCATCGTCAGGGCCATACAGTGGCGATGACCGGCGATGGCGTCAACGACGCGCCCGCCCTGCGGCTGGCGGACATCGGCATCGCCATGGGCAAGAGCGGCACCGAGGTGGCGCGCCAGACGGCGGACGTGGTGATTACCGACGACGACTTCTCGACGCTGGTCCAGGCCTGCGTCGAGGGGCGCAGCTTCTGGCGCAACATGCGCCGCTCGCTGGGGTTACTGCTGGGCGGCAACCTGGGTGAACTGGGAATGGTAGTGGGCGCCAGTCTGCTGGGCGCCGGCATGCCTCTCACGGTGGCCCAGATCCTGGCCGTCAACGCGATCACCGACGTGCTGCCCGCGCTGGCCGTGATCCTGCAGCAGCCCGAGCACCGCGACCTGACCCAGCTGCGCCGCGAGGGCACGGCCGCCCTCGACGCCCCGCTGCGCAACGAGATCCTGCGCCGGGGGCTGGCCACGGCCATCCCCTCCCTTGGCGCCTACCTGCTCACGCGCAGCCTCGACTCGCTCCCGGCGGCCCGCTCGGTCGCCTTCGCCAGCATCGTCACCACCCAGCTGGCCCAGACCCTGATGGCCGGCCGCGCCGAAGGCCACCTGACGCGTCCCGTGCTCGGAGCCGTCGGCGGCTCGCTCGGCGTCCTACTGGCCGCCTTCACCATCCCATCGCTGCGCCGCCTCCTCAGCCTCGTCGCCCTCTCGCCATCCACCCTGCTCCTCACCGGAGCCAGCGCGCTCTCAGCCGTCCTCCTCAACAGCCTCCTCACCAAAACCAACCTCCTCACCAGCCACCCCCCATACGTTCGGCCCTCGCATCCGATTTCCCCCTCCCCTTCTCTCACGCCCTCGTAGGTTCGGCTCGCTTCGAGGGTACATTCATAGAGGCTGCCATTCCACCAAAATCCCTTTCTTGCCATTTACTACGTCCCTTGCAAATTTTTATTACAATATGTTATAGTATATATAACAAAAAGGAATATTCCAGGCTAGTGAGGGAAAAACCAGGCATCTTCTCAGGAGGAGAATGCGATGACACATGATGTTAACTGGAGCCCCTATACGGGGAGTAGCTCTTCTATCCTGGCGGGCGTATTACTACTCGCCATAGTCGTTTTGACATATGTGGGTGTGCGTTTTCGGCAAGGGAGGCCAGCGAAAGGTCCGGGAATGTTTCTCGGCACGCTGCTCATTATCAGCTTTGTTTTAGCGCTTCTGACCTTTACGATAGCCAGCGTGACCTACGGCCTGGCTGACGTGAAGCAGGGGATACATTTCACGTCCAAAAATCCTATTACCCCTGTCACCATGATTTCGGCCATCATTACCTTTTTTGTCATCCTGTACTTGACGCATAAAAGTGGAGCCAGAACTGCCATTGTCAGCGCCATCGTTGGCACCATCGCGGCGCCGCTGATCTTTGAGCTACCCTTCGATCTCATCGTAATGTGGCACACGTTCCCGCCATCCCCGCCAACCCTGTACACGCTGCTCTACTTTTTCCCGCTTCTTCTCGTGGAGATCCTGAGCTTCGCCCTGCTCACCTTTTCCCAGGTCATGCAGCTCTCGAAATCCACCTTCTTCCTGTTAGCCGGGATGTTCTTCATCTTCGCCGTCTGGGCGCTGACTGGCTTCGCCTATCCCTCCACGCCTTTTCCGATTGCTATGAATATGCTCTCCAAGGTCGTGGCCTTTGCGGTAGCCATCTCGCTCTTTTTGCGCGACTGGAAGAAGCTATTTCTTCCAGCCAGTCCACGCGAGGCCCCTCAAGAAAGGTCCCTATAGTTACGGCCCTCGCGGTCGTTTGGAACGCGAGCGAAGCGATTGCGTCCCAGGCTCCCGGCCGGTTCGGCTTCTCGTGGAGAATACCCATATCGCTCCCAAACAGAAAATGTATGAAGAATAATAAAGGCCGAAAAACTCTAGCATTATGCTGTATTTGTGTATATACTTGTACCGGCGGGAAACAATAGTGTTCTTTTGCTAACTTCCACGTATTCTCATTTAGATAGGGATGTCGATTCGCGATGCCGAAAGCATTCAAATTTCCACGGTCACTCTGGGTCGTCTTTGTAGGTACGTTCATCAATCGTTTTGGCGGTTTCGCGAGTGAGTTTCTGGTATTCTATATGCTCGCCAGAGGCTACACGGCGGTTCAGGTCGGGATAGCGGCCAGTGCCTATGGGATCGGCAGCATCGGGGCCGCCGCGCTGGGAGGCTATCTGGCAGATCGGCTGGGGCGCCGCAATACGATTATGCTCTCGATGTTTTCTTCGGCGGCGACCATGTTGTTGCTGTCACAGGTGACGACAATGCCGCTGATCGTGGCGCTGGTCGCGCTGGCTGGACTGACCACGGAGCTCTATCGGCCAGCCTCAAGCGCGCTGATCGCCGAGCTCGTTGAGACACAGCAGCGCGTCAACGCCTTCGCAGCCTATCGACTGGCCATCAATCTAGGAGTGACGGTGGGCGCGGCCGTGGCGGGCTTTATCGCCAGCCGCTCGTTCTTGTGGCTCTTCGTCGGCGATGCCTCAACATCGATCATCTTCGGCCTGCTGGCGCTCTTCGCGCTGCCCGCGCACGTGTCTCGGCACACCGCGCGCCAGCATAAAGACGTCATTAGAAGCGGATCGATGTGGTCGGATTATGGCTTCCTAATCTTTCTACTGGCCTCGACCGCCATCGCTGTTGTCTATATGCAGCAACTTTCGACACTGGCCCTGCAAGTTAAAGCGTTTGGATTTTCAAGCGCGGTCTATGGCCTCCTGATCTCCCTGAACGGCCTGACCGTTGTGTTCCTGGAATTGCCTATCAGCATGATCACGCAGCGCTTCTCCAAACAGCTCATGATTGCTCTCGGCTTCCTGCTGATCGCGCTCGGCTTCGGCCTGACCGGATTCGCGCCCACCGTTCCGCTGCTGGCATTCACCGTCATCCTCTGGACGCTTGGCGAAATGGTCCAGGGGCCCATCGCGGCCGCCTATGTCGCCGACCTCTCACCCGCCCATATTCAGGGACGCTATCAGGGCGCCGCAGGGATGTCCTGGAGTATCGGCCTGGTTCTGGCGCCGCTACTCGGCACCATCATCTATTCCTGGAATGCCACACTGTTCTGGCCGCTGTGTGGACTGCTGGCCATGCTGGCTGCCCTGCTGGTCCTCCTGATCAAACGGCGTCCAACCTCGCCGCACCTCCAACCGAACTACGAAAACGGAGAGCCACCCATTCCGATCGCTATTCCTGATCCGTCGTAGCCCACATGGTGCTTTGCGGGTACGACCAGGGTTAACCAGTAATTGATCGGCCCATACTTTCAGGCTTGCCCGCTGTGGCAGGCAAGCCTGAAAGTATGGGCCGATCGAATCTATCTGCTTCCCTGCTTTTCCATCATATAATAGCATCGGTAGACCGTCGTTTGATATGTTTTATAGAGCAGGACATATGCTTTTTCAAGCATCTCCATTGGCAGTGGATAATCCAGACCAGCAAGGTGAAAGCGGCCCCGTGCCCGAACACCCACGTTTCCTTCAACATGATCGCGCCCCCGCGCATAGGTTCGGACCTCGCGTCCGATTTCAAAATCTCCCATCTCCCAGGTACAGCTGCCGGGGACGCACGATGGCGCCCTCGATGGGCGGGGGCTGCAGGTCGCGGATGGCCTCGGCGCACAGGGCCAGGCTCATCAGGAAGTCGTCGTGCCCTTCGGCGGGATCGACGTACATGTCGAGGCAGCCTTCGGCCGGGACACGGTAGCGAGCCAGCCGTAGCTGCTTCCAGCATTCTTCGTGGACGTCCGCCGGCGCCTCCTCCGATCGATAGAGTTTAAGCCGGGCGGAGTTGACGAGGCTGAGTAGCTGGTACGTAAGACGGCTCTTGCTGACACGGCTGAACTTGTAGCCGACGATGCGCTCGGACCCAAAGCGATCGCACAGCAGGCTGGCCAGGGCCTCGCCGAGTCCGCTGCTATCCACCAGCAGGCGGCGAATATTCCACAGCAGCAGCAGAGCGCTGACGCGAGCGTACTGGTCGCCGTGGCGCAAGCCGGTCCACCATTGCTGGTGCACGATCTCGATCCTGGGCAGCTCCAGCTCGTTGTAGCTGACGCGGCCGATGGTCAGGATGGTGCTGTCGCGCTTGTTGTTTGTCTGCTGCTCCTGACCCGGCCGGGGCCGCTCCTCGCCGCCAACGTCGAGTCCGGCGACGTAGTAGCCATCTTCTTCACCATCGCCGGGCTCGGCCAGCCAGGGATGGTCGCCGCGCAGCAGGTGGCGCTGCAGCTCGTTGAACAGGAAGCCGGCACCGCTGATGGGCAGCAGACGGTACTGGGTGCGGATCGAGACGTGCTCTTCGCCGAGGCGCCGCATCTCGCCCTCGACGAAGCTGCGGTAACGCGCGTTGATCGCCCCCAGCGTGCGCCAGTCGAACTCGAAGTGGCGCTGGATGCCGTCCTGCTGCTGCCGCTCCAGGTTGTGCGCTCGCATACGCGCCAGCAGCGTGTCGTCGCTCCAGGCGGTGCCATACATCACGGTGACGGCGTTGTTGGTGGCGGCCATCGGTTTAAGCTCAACGTCGTACTTCTCGATCTGCACGTCCTGGGCTTCGTCGATCTCCAGCAGCAGGCTGGCGGTGGCCCCGACAATCGAGGATTCGGGTCCGGCCGAGAAGAAGAGGATGCGGGGACCACCCTGCTCGTCGACCAGCGCCGGCTCGGGGGCGAGCCCGATGATGTAGCCAAAGGATTTCCAGACGCGCCCGCGCAGCATGGGGACTTCCAGCATATTAAGCAGGCGCATGCGCGAGTTGACGATCTGCGGCTTGTAGGTCGGGGCGGCCTTGACGATCGAGCCCTGCGGGTAGGCGAAGAGCAGATAGGCTTCCAGCACGGCGCTGAGCTGGTTCTTGCCCATCTGGCGCGCGAACATCACAGTAAAGGTGTCCCCGCGACCGGCACGAATGGCGGCCAGGATGGCGTCGCCGACCTGCTCCTGGTAGGGATAGAGCGGCTTGCCCAGGATGTGGCGCGCAAACCAGCCGATGCCGGGCTGAAATCTCTTCTCTACTACTGCGTCCATCTCCATCCTCTACGCCTCCAGCAGCTCGATCGTGACCTCGTAGGAGGCGGCCAGACTCCCACCGGCGGCCAGCGCGCTGACCTGGCTGTGCAGGTCGATGATGCGCTCGCTATAGTTGTCAAAGTGCACGCTCACGCTGCCATTGATAGGATCGACAAAGGTCAGGGTCGCGCCGAGACTCCCACCGTAGCTGGCGCGCAGGGCGTCTCGATAGGCCTGTCCGCTGACGCCGGTCGGCAGCCCATCATAGCGCAGCAGATCGTTCAGGCAGAGCACGACCATCTGCCAGCTGCGCTTGCCGGGTCCCAGATCAACGTAGGACAGCGAGCCGTCGGCGCGCACGCTCGTCTTGCGCACGCGCGGCTGCTGCACTTCGTAGCTCCCCGGCCGCACAAAGTAGCCCGTACCATCCAGGATCACCTCGCAATCCACCCCGATCGTCGCCATCACAACACCTGCTCTTCCTGGATGCGCGTCGTCGTGCTCGCCCCGCGATCATCGCTGATCGACACCATATCGCCATCGATCGAGACCGCGATCCCGCGCCGCCGCAGCGCCACACAGATCGTATCGATGATCAGGCTCAGCCGCGTATTCTCGGCCTTCATATCCTCCAGCCTAGCCCGCATCCCCGTCAGCTCGCTCTCCAGAGCCGCGATCACGCGCTCCTGAATCTCATTGGCCGTCCGCGCCATCCCCCCGCGATACGCCAGCAGCCCTCCAACGATCCCCCCCACCGTCAACACCAGATTCACCACATTCAAAACATCCATCATAAGTTCGGACCTCTCTCCAATATCTTCAAAGAAGGAAATGTAAAAAGAAAAAAGACCAAAGTACGTGCGGGGCTTGCCCCCGCTTCCTTCCTAGCCGCATGAAGACGTTCGCTATAAAGAGATGAGAAACGGTTTCATACGAGCATGCCCATTGTTCTTGTTGCTTTTTCGATGGGGAAGGAAGCGGGGGCAAGCCCCGCACGTACTGCGTTTCTTCTTTTTTCCATCTTTGCGTTTAATATGGATGGGTTGGGCATTGCACCCAATTTCTCCCTATCTCATAATCGGCTCCAATATCGCGGGACGTCGCCCCAATGGAGGCGCGCCGCGCTGGCGTAATCTCTCTGCCGCTTGATCTCCTGCAGGCGGGCTTCGAACTGCTCCAGACGCTGCCCGGCGGCGGCCAGCCACGCTCCTGGAATCTTCGTGTCATCGAGGCGGTCGTGCAGGGCGCCGTCCTGGAAGTCGAAGTTGTCGTTGCTCGGGACCTGGTAGGCCTGCATGGCGTAGGCGCAGGCCCCGGCAACAATCAGGTCGCGGTGCAGCTCGGGAATGGTCGAGCCGCTGCTATCCAGCTGGTGCTTTGTGGCGTAGAAGACGCGCATCAGCTGGCTGCCATCCTGCGGCAGCTCCGCACTGCCCAGGTGCAGCGTGAAGCCCGGTTGCTGGCCGCCGATAGCACCCGCCGCGTCAAACATGGCCGAGAACTCGCTGAAGGCGCGCTCAATCGGCGGCCAGCACATACTCCCCGCGCTATCGACCAGCGGATAGAGGATGCGCTCGATCCACAGCACAGGATAGGCGGGATTCCAGCTGGTCGGATAGGGATAGCTGCGCTGCCTGGCCTGCGTGGGCATGTCGACATACGCGATGTTGGGATAGTAGGCGGAGTAGCGCTCGACGGCCCGGTCGAGCGCGCGATCGATATCCCCCTGGCTCCAGCGCTGGTTGGGGCCAGCTGGATCAAACAGATCCAGCCGCACCATGTTTTCGAGGTCCGTTAACAGCATGCTCGTGTTTCTCCTGCCATCTGGACCCTAACCCTGCGCCGGAGCCGGCAGGGCCACCGTCGCAACCGTGGGCGCAGCCGCGGCAGCCGGCACGACCGCCGGGGTAACGCGCGTGGGTGCATCCTGGTAGGGACTGCGCGGCCCCTGGCTCTGCCGCACCGCGAAGACGGCGGCCTCCAGCGCCGTATTGAGCGCGCCTGGCTGCGGCACCGGCAGGTGGAAGGCATTGAACAGCTCGATAGCCGCGCGTAGCGCCACCTGCTTCTTCTCCAATGGACCATAATCGTTGTAGGCCTGCTCGGCCATCGAGACGGCCATCTGCACACACTTCTCCAGCATCTCCTGTTGCTTGCTCGGCAACCGGTGCTCAAAAAACTTCAGGCACCACACCGCCACCACGCACAAAAACGGAAACGCATTCAACACAATACCGGTCAACAACTCGCTCTGGGGCATAAACATTTTCTCCTCTTTGCATTCATGTAACATTAAATCGGACGCGAGGTCCGAACCTATGGATGGGTAACGGCAAATCGGACGCGAGGTCCGGACCTATGCGTGCGTGACGGTGAGCTGGGCTTTGAGGGTGTCGCGCTCCTTGGTGAGCTGGCGGCCCATCTGTTCGAGGGCGATCAACTCCTGGCCGGTCCATGCCTCAAACACGGGGTGGGTCGCGCTCCATTCCAGGGTAGTGCGGCGGAAGCGCTGCCGCGTGCCGCCTCCCAGGCCGGGATTACCGACTTCGAGCTGCGCGACCCCCTGCTCATTCTCCAGCGGCAGATCGTCGCTGTCCCAGCCGTGGGTGAGGATGTAGTCGCGAAAACCTTTGACGACCACCTTGCCGTTGGGCGCGGTCAACGTGGTGCCGTCGTCCTTCCAGCCGGCCGGGACGTGCTTGACCAGCGCGGGCGGCTGCTTGCTCATGGGCCAGACCTCGTTGTATTTCAGCACCTTGAGCCAGTCGGCGTCGCTCTTCGTCACGGGCTGGGCGATATAGGGGTCCATCGCCGTCAGGGTGGTGGCGCTACAGCCATAGAAGGCGATCATATGCGTCCAGTCCAGGGAAGCGCTGACATAGGGATCGAGCTCGGCGGCCACCACGGGGTGCCCCTGGGCCAGCTCGGCGCGGATGCGGGAGAGCAGGGTGGACATCTCGCCATCGACGGTGTGCAGATCGACGCCGCGCCGGGCGGCCTCGGCCACGTAGTCGCTGACATAGGTGGCGCCGATGTAGCTGGCGCCATAGATGCTGTTCTTCAGCTGACTGCCCGTGGTGGGCTGGCCGGTTAAAAACTGGATGCAGGCGGCGATACTGGTGGCGACACAGTCATACTCGCGATTGGCCTGCGTGGGATCTTCGCTGCGCTGCGATTTCATGGGAAAGTTGCTTAATTCCATAGGTTTTCTATACTCCTTCAAGTTCTAGTGTGGTACTGTAGATGGCCTGCTGTGGCTCGTAAGTCGAGCTGCTACTCACAATGCGGGCGGTGCCGTCAATGGCGCCGCTGGCATCACTGATGCTGATTACATCCAGCAGCTGGTGGGCCGGATTGAACGGAATCTGGACCTGGTGCTGCCACCGGGCACGCTGTTCTTGCGCCAGCAGGAAAGACGCCTTGCTGGCGCACTGGGCCACGGTCAGCAGCTTCTGATCGACGTGCTGGATCAGGCCCTCCTGGCCGCTCCACTGCATCTGCTGGTCGTCGTAGACTTCAGCGGTGGTGAGCGCCATGCTGGCCCCGCCTGCGGGCGGCTTGCCGGTAACGATGATATGGTTGCCGCGCTGCACGCGCTGTCCCCAGCTGAGCCGCTCGATCTCTGACTGATAGGACCAGCTGGCGCCGGTGGCCGCGCTGAGATCCTGGAACTGCAGCACCTCGTCCTGGTCCAAAAAGTACTGCAGGTCGTAGATGTGGCACAGCTCGTCGAGGGCATGACGATAGCTGCCACCGACGGGCAGCACGAACAGCGGTACGCTCTGGCTCAGCTGACTGCTGGCGGGCAGCGCGAGCGCGAACAGTCCGGCGCGAGCGCAGACCTCGCGCAGCAGCCAGCCCAGCGGCTGCGCCGTATAGGTCATCTGGAAGCGATTGACCTGGTCCAGTTGCTGCGTCAGATCACCGCACAGCAGGCGCAGCCGCACTACGCCGGCCGCCCGTTCCAGCTCCATCGACTGGATGCGGTACGTCCCCACCTTCACCAGCTCGGGCACACCCGGCGCCGCCCCACTGCGATAGCCCGCCCGCAACACCAGCGAGCAGTTCGGCCCAATCGGCCCCGTCGCCCCCGGCTGACTGAGCACCACCTCTTGCCCGCCGTCCAGCACCATCTCCAGCTCGGTCGGCCTGCCCAGGCGCCCTTTAAGACTATACAAAATCACACGGTTGGTGCAGTCGAGGTAGTGCTGGCTGTCCTGCCTGTATGCAGGGGCTTTCAGGACGCTGGACATGCTGATGAGCAGGTTGGCGTTAGAGGTGCCGAGCGGACAGGCCCCGTACTGGGCCGACATGCTGTGGACGATGCTGCCCTGGGACCAGTGCTGCAGGTCGGCGCTCTGGCGCAGGCGCGGATAGCTGTAGACGGCCCCGGTCAGCAGGCCGCTGTCGGCCTCGATGCAGGCCAGGGTATAGAGACCGCTGGTGGGATCGTACTGCAGGCGGGGCGCGCGACGCGTGATGGCGTTGCCGGTAGCGGGCGCGACGGCCGGCAGTCCTTGCCAGCTGTTGCCGCCGGGTGCGTACGTGCTCTCGTACAGGGTGTTGCCATCGCTGAAGATGAGCCAGTAGAGGCTGCCGTCCCAGCAAGCCGTCAGGCCAGCTCCATAGGGGATGGCCGAGAGGCTGCTGCTGCGCAGGCTGCTCCAGCTGCCTCCGCTGTAGAAGGAGCAGCCGATCACGACGCCCCCGCTGACCTGGTAGAGGAAGAAGACGTCGTTGTTGCCGGCGCTGCCGATGCCCAGGATGGAGGCACCGCCGGGCGGCGTGAGCACGCTGGTCGGACTGGCGCTCCAGCTCTGGCCGCTGTCGCTGCTGCTCCAGGTCCACAGGGCGCTGCCACCGCTCCCCTGCTGCGCGAAGGCGCGCAGGATGCCACCGTTGTTGGAGATGGCGCAGCCGCCATCCTCAAAGCAGGTGGCGCCGGCTCCGCCCAACGTGCTCCAGCTGCTCCACTGGCTGACGCTGTCGGGATTGGCGATGCGCTGCCACTGCAGGGATTGTGAGTAGGCGCCGCTGCCGCGCGTGAGGCGGATGCGCACGATGCTGCCATCTCCGGCCACGCAGGCGTCGTGCCAGCCATCAGCGGCGCCGGGACTCTGATAGTCCTGGTAGTGCTGGATGTGGTCTTCAATGCTGACGCCGATGACTGGGACGCGCGTGCTGGCCCGCACAGCGGCGGCGAGGGTATCGCTGATCGTTCTGACCATCTTAGCGCGACCTGCTTTCCGTCTCGTCCACGACATGCACGCCGTCGGGACCCTCGCCGCGCATCTGCTGCATCAGGGTCTGCAGCCAGATCTGCACATTGCCGGTGGCGGCGGGCGGCGTCTCCAGCTTCTGTCTGATGGTCAGGAAGTGCTGGATCTGGCTGAGCATCTTGAGCGCGAAGCCGAGCCGCTCCTTCTGGCTCAGTTCGTCGAGGTCGATCCCAGCCAACAGGTCGCGTGTCTGCTCTTCGAGCTGTCCAACCCAGTGCTCGATGCGCTGCTCGGCGCCGCCGGGCTGGGGATGATTGTCTTGCTGTTGCTTCATATCACATATCCATAGGTGTAGAGGGTGAGGGTACAGCTGCCGACCTGAGCCCGCACGTCGATGCGCCCCTGGGCGTCCAGCGCCAGCAGTCCAGCGCCGTTGATGGCAACGCCGGCACTGGTGGTATTGCCCAGCGTGACGTAGGCGCTGAGATCGCTGGCGCCGTGTGGGGCGAGCTGCACGTAGCTGTTAAGCGTGCTGCTGCTGTAGTAGGCCTTGTAGAGCACACCCAGCGCGCGGTTGGGGATCCCGGAACTACCGCCGCTCAGCGTGTAGGTGGACACGCTGCCGGCGCTCAGAACATCACCGTTGATCTGGCGATAGCCGGGGACAAAGGTGACGCGCCCCGGCGTGGGCGTGGGGACCAGCGAGCCGGTACTGTAGACCGCCAGCACGACGGCGTCGCTAGCGTTGTGCTCGTCGAAGAAGAGGACGGCGCACAGAGAGCCGTTGAGCGGCGTACTGCTCCCATCGGCCTGAAAGGCGATCGGGACATTGGTGAGCTCGGTCGAGGTGGCCTCCAACAACAGGACCGAGGCGGTATAACTGGCGGGATTAAAGGCGGTCAGCAGGGCGCGCTTGATGACCTGGGCCATCGGGCACCTCCTCTCTCTTCTCTCAGGATCAGGCGTCGTTGCTGGCCTGCCCTGGATTGCCAATCAGGTCGCCGGCCACCTGCGTGTGGAAGCTGGCGGCGCTGTAGCTGCTGCCCAGAACGGCGTTGACGCTGCTGGCGATGTTGACCAGCGTCTGGCTGGCCGAGGGATCGACGCGCACCCAGGTGCCGTCCTGCGGTAGCACGCCATCTGCGACCAGCTGCTGGATAGCCAGAGTGCGCGGATTCAGGTAGCTGCCGATGGGCGCGGTCTGGCCGCCGTTGTAGCGGCCAAAGGCGAATTCAAGCTGATCTAACATAGTGGGAATGTCCTTTCTTGCCCGGGATTAATATTCGACGTACTTGATACTGCTGACATAGTTGCCGGCGGCGCTGGTCTCCAGGGTCAGCGTCAGACCATTCGAGCTGCCGGCCGGCAGAATAATACACTGCTCGTTCTGCAACAGCTCCAGGGCTCCGTTGCCGATATCGACCAGCGCGAAGGGTCCCGTGGGGGTGGTCGAGGTGTTGCTATACGTGCAGTTGGCGGCGATCGCGCTGGCGCTACCGCCTGCCTTCTGGTTGCTGACAGTGGCCGCGCTACCATAGGCCGGATCGCTGCCGGTTATCTTGACGCGGGCGTTGATGGCCCCGCCGCTGGCAGCCACGCGCAGCGAGTAGATCAGAATGTTCTTGCCGCTGGCGGACGGGTTGAACAGGCTGAGCGGATAGTCGTTGGTGCCCGAACCCGCGCTCTGCAGCCCTGTATGCGCGCAGTAGGCGTGTCCCTGCAGGGTCAACTGCCGCACCCAGTTCTGCACGCTGGGAACGCCGTTGATGCCGACGGCGCGATCGAGGCTCGTGCCGTTGAAGATGGCGGGACTGCTCAGCGGGATGTTGGAGCCAGAGCAGCCGTCCTGCGAGGCGGCGCGCGTCAGGTAGTAGTTGCCGGCGTTGGGATCGATGATCACGCTAGCCACGGGATCGATGCCGGTGGCCAGCAGGCCGTTGAGCTGCGGTCCCTGCGGCGCGTAGCCGTCCCAGAAGGCCCCGGTATGGTTGGCGTAGACGATACCCGACTGCAGGCTGACCGGATTGCTACCGGGCACATAACCGCTGGCGACATACACCACCTCGGTATATCCACCACCCACCAGCAGCATGGGCGCCCCAGCGATCAGCCCGGCCACCGATGAGAGCGTGATGCTGGTCGAACCCACGCCAGACCCGGCGCTGATATTGTTGAAGATGATACCCTTCCCCTGCAGTTCGCGCTTGCGATCAAAGTTGTTGTTGCCGGGTGCGCCATTGTTGAACAGGTACGTCACCCCCGGCGCGAAAGCCTGCCCCACGCCACCATCCAGCAGCGCGCTCCCGGCCGGCACCGTCTTCAGATTGCCGCCACCATCGACCTGCAGCGCCTGCCCGCCCCCCGCCGGATTCAAACCACCCACCAGACCCGACCCATCCGCATTCATAAAATTCGTCAATCACATGCTCCTTTCCATAAAACAAACAGCGCAACCGCCCTGGGCGCCCCCTTGCAGGCGCGAACATCCGTACGTGCCGGGCTCGCCCCGGCTTAGAGCCGAAGGCGACCCCGTACCCGAGCGCCCACGTCCCGCCAACGCAGCCATCTTCCCATGCGGGATCATTTAAATCCCGCGATATATGCCGCGATAATCGACGACGGCACCGCCGTATTCGTGGCGGATCTTATAGGTGATGGCATCCTGCGTGAAGTTGAGGCCCACCATCGGCTGATCCTGGATGAAGAGTGAGGGGTTCACCTGCCCGCCGACAAATCCGATTTCGATGGTGTCAACCTCGCGTGGATCACCGAGCAGGAACCATTGCGTGCTGCTGCTGAGCTGCGGCGCGACGATGGGGGTGACATAGCCCAGCATCGGGTTGATGTCGTTGTTGGGCGATCCGGGGACGCCGGCGGATTTGGTGACGACCATGCTGGTCCATTCCAACTCGGGCGGCACGACCAGGTAGCGGGGACGCAGCCCGAGGCGCTTGCCGGCGTAGTTGCTCTGCTCGCGCATGGCGGTGATGCCGTTCTGCATGGCCGTGGTCGAGAGCGCGGCCGCCCCCAGGTTGTTGTGCGGAGATCCCGTGGTGAACAGGTTGGCCGTGTCGTAGATGACCGGGTTGGTGGACAGAAACGAGTAGACGAACTCGGCCAGCGTGTAGGCCGCGGCCACCGCCAGCTTGGTCGGGATCTGCCGGATGGCCTGCAGGTCGTCATTGAGGATGGTCTCGCGCGAGATGGTCACAAGATTGCCGCGCTTCTGCGGGACATAGGTGGCCGCCGAGTCGGTCAGGGTGACGGTGCTGTACGGCGTGTCTTCGGCCACGACCGGCAGGCTGCCGAAGGCGCCCAGGCGCACGCGCGTCTGCTGCTTGAAGTCCTTAATGGGGATGACGCTGACGAATTTTTGCCATTCGGCGGGCCAGGCTTCGTAGTCCTTGAGCAGGCGCTTGTTCATGCTGGTGCCGAGCAGATAGGAGAAGCTGGCGGTGGTGGTGTCGGCCTCGCTAACGCGTCCGATGGGCGCGCTCTCGGCGACCTGGATCGGCCCCAGGTGGCTGCCGCTGCTGATGCCGGCGCGCAGCGAGGAGTCGCCGGTGACGCGGCTATACGCCTCGTGGATGCTAACGAAGCCGCGCACGTTGCCCACCTTGCCGGTATCGATATCCAGGCCAAACATGCCGTCAAAGGCGGCCTGTACCTTCTCGGCCTCCGTAACCATGCCGCTGATCGCCGTCTTCTCGTGGCCATGACCCCGGATCAACCCGTCGCGGCTCAATTGAGCCAGCAGGGTCTGGGCCGAACTGATCTCGTGCTCCAGTTCCTGCTCCTCGAACAGGCGCCCCTGCAGGCGCTGGCGCACCTGTGAGCGCGCGGCCTCGGGCAGGATGCTCTCCTGCAGGCGCCGCTCCAATAGCAGGTTGGCCTTCTGTAGATGTACCTCGTTGAGCAGGCGCTCGACCTCGCGGCGCTGCTGCTCGATCTGCTGCTGCTGTGTCTGTGCCTGTGCCTGGATAGCCTCGCCGGTCGTCTCGCCCTGCGTAGCTTCTTCAATCTTCTCTGGTGTTATGGTCATATGCTCATACTCTCCTTGTAATGTCATGTGATAGTTTGCCTTGTCATGATTATCGTGATTGTCGGTATCATCGTGATGGAGGATGCGGCGGAAGCTTCCTCCAGCGCTGGGCCGCGTGACGACGTCGCACGAGTTCAGCTGTACGACGCTGGTGATCTCTTTGGCCTTGCTGGCCTCGTTGAGCTGCCACTGGCCGAAGATGTCGATGGAGAGCCCGATCAGCTCGGGCCGGCCCAGGTCGCAGGCCTCCTTGATCATCGACCACAGCCAGTCGGCGGCCTCGAAGATGTGCAGCGTGGCGTCGACGCGCCCACCATCGCCCTGCGCCACATAGGTGGCATCCTGGTAGAAGCCCACCACGTCGCGCACCGAGCGATTCACCTGCTCCTCGCCCGAACGCGCGTGATCGGCGTAGGCCTGCGCCCCCTCGATCAACTGAGCGATCTGGCGCAGCGCCGCCTCATCATACACATAGCCATTCTTCGACCGCCCCCCTTGAATAATGGTCACCCGTACCGCGTGACCCTCCTCCGGCCCGACCGTGGAGACCTGCTCCACAATCTGCCCATCAATCCGAATCTGCTCCTCCCGTGGAGCAACTACTACGCTTCTCTCCATACGTTCGGACCTCACGTCCGATTTTCTCCTTTCTCTCCCCGGCGCAACCGCCCTCATATGTTCGGGCCTCACGCTAATGATCTTCAACTTAATAAAATGCAGGAAGAGAAACGACCACAGTACGTGCGGGGCTTGCCCCTGCTTGCTTGCTTCGCCATTGAAAAAGCCACAATAACCATGGTCATGTCCATATCCAACTGCTTCTCGTCTTTTTGCATGGGCATTTTCGAGCAGCGAGGAGGGAAGCGGGGGCAAGCCCCGCACGTACTGCTCTCTTTAAATTTCTACACCCATCACATGATGTGGCGCAGGTAGGCGTACACGCGTGTGCCGCCAGGCACAATTCCGGTGGGGATCGCTTCAACCACCTGGTATTTTCGGGCGGCCTGCACGCCGGCGGCGCTGGCGGTCGTGGTGTCGGCGATCATGACGACTCCTGTAAACGAGGTGTTGAGCGGGGCCAGCAACAGGGCGTCGTAGACGAGGCGCGGGACCTGCCCATCCCTGGCGGGTATCTGGCGCTCGATGCTGGCCTGTGGCCGCAGGATGACGTTGACGGATTGATAGCTGTAGCTGCCGCCGCTCTGGTAGACGAAGATGACCGTCTTCTGTCGTCCGCTCTGGGCCCGCGCCTGCAGAGCCAGGATGTGCGCCCGCTTGCGGTTATCGAGCGGCATGGGCCGCCTCGATCCTGGCCTGCTCTTCATGCATATCCACCTCGACCCCGACCAGTTGGAAGAGCATGTGCATGGCGGTCTCGTCGCTAACCCAGCCCTGCTGGTGAGCCACACTGAGCGCGTTGACCAGGCACTGCATGGCGCTGGCCAGCGTCAGATGGTCGGCGCAGTCGATCTCGGGGAAGATCACGTCGTAGCTGGTGTCCACCGACCGACCGAGGGCGCCGACGCGACGCGCCTCTTCGATGACGCGATCCAGGATAGTGCGCACGATGTATTTGAGGATCTTCTGCCGCCGCTGGAATCTGAGCAGGGCGGGCAATCCCATCTCGGCGGCGGTGGCCCGGTTGCCCTGCGAGGCGTCGCTCAGATAGTGCTCCGGCAGGCCGGCACCGACCGCGATCATCAGCTTGAGCGCGCGCCCGTCCTCTTTGGCGTCGCTGGCATTGATGGCCGGCTGCACCGCCGTCCACTTCTCGGCCTCGTTGTGCAGCAAGACGCTGCCAGGCTCGGGTGGATAGCTGTACTCCATGCGCTTTCTATCGATCGTCTTCTTGTCGGCCCCACTGAGCTGCACGTCCCACAGAAAGGCGCCTTTATATTTATTGATCCTGACCCTGTCGGTCAGCCAGTCCTTATAGCGTCTTAACCACGGCAGCAGCGTCGCCAGGTCCGAGCGTCCGCGCTTGGCGTTGGAGACCTTGTTGATGGCGAACTGCACCACCTCGCGGCCCGCCTCAAACCACTCTCCTTCCTCCTTCGCAACGGTCTCGTCCCTCAACATCGACTGTCCCCTGATCCCTATCTGGGAAACGTTCTGCCCGAGGGGACGCCGGTGGAAGCGCAGCGGTGTCTCGACATCCTCTGGATCGGTCTCGATCAGGTCGATCAGCGAGGGATCGATCAGGCGCAGCCGGACGCTGCCATCGTAGGGATTGACGAAGAAGCGTATGAAGATTTCTCCGTAGAGCGCCAGTTCCTGGCATAGATCGTAGATGCGCTCGTCCATGCGGTTGGCAGGATCGTGCCAGAAGCGCTGCAGCAGGCGCTGTACCTTTTTGTGGTTAGCCTCAATGCTGACCCCTTTGCCCAGCACGAAGCTGGTGGTCATCTCGATGATCGCCGAGGCCAGTGGATTGGCGTTCCAGGCCTCGTAGCACTGGTTGTGCAGTTCCAGGTACGTGGCGGGCACGATATCCTTGAGCGCGAAGTCATCGCTCAACCGCCGCCAGTAGTAGTCTTCCTCCCCACCTACCACGTTGCGACCCCAGGTCAGGTCCTCCTGCGTCAGCCCGACCGTGGACCCTCCTGAATCGATCTGCTCGGCGATGCGCTGCCGCCGACCCTTGTTGCGTCTCCCCATAACGCCATCACCACCTCTCCACCAATCCACGCCTTAGCGCGCCTTCGACTGCTTCCCATGGGCCTTCGCCGTGGTCGTCAACGCCTTCGGCCGCTGCCCATCCTCAGTACCATCCACATCATCCGGCGTCTGTGGCTCTTGCTGCCGCGCGCCCGCCTTGCCAACCACCACGATCGGTCGCCCGTGGCCCAGGCTGCGACAGGTATGGCACACCAGCCGCTTCTGCTCCTCTCCACTCGCCACCTCAGTCGTAACCACCGGATACAACGGAGCCACGCCCTCACCACAAAAATCACACGCGCGCGCCCGGCGCTGGGAACTACTATTCTGCATATTTCAATGCTCCTTCATCGGAATAAAAAGATTGATACGCAGATTCTATATGTACGTACACCGCACCAATCTTCAAGGTCGAATAAACAAGCGCCTGTCACCTTACGAAACAAAACACGAGAGAAGACATCAGCGTCAAAAGCCCGATCGACCTCACTCATGCATTATTACAGGCCAGCTACTACGCTACAGACTATACATCTATATCCCGTAATTGTCAACATAAACGCATCCAAACCCATAAAAATCAATAATTCTAATTATTTTTCCTTTTTGCCTTAGAATTCTTTCCGAAAATATTTAACCCAAAAAGAATAGAAACGCCCCATATATCCCATGTGTACACAGTAAAGCTATGGGAGCGCTAAATATTACTTTGCTGTGTAGGACAGGTCTTAGACAGTGGTTGATTCTCATGATCATTGCATGTAGCACGCCTGAGCTTTCGCGCCTCTGGCGCTCACCAGTCCATGGTGTATTGGTGCAGCAGGGGCTCCACGCACCCCTGCTGCACCAATACACAAAAAACAGTGCGGCCGCGTAGCGGACGCGAGTGCGGGGGCGCGCACGGGCCACCATGATTTTTATAACGACCAATGGATGAGCCTGATTGGCGTGACTCGAACAGTTTGTGAGAACTGCCGGGCAATTGCTTCCAGCTCCCAGTTCAGCTCTTTGAAACCATCGGCATATTTTCTGAAGTAGATAGGTGGAGTAACCTGCCCATCAGGCAAGATCGCCTCACCTTCCATCATGACGACATTATGCCCGTTCTCCGCTGTCTCCAACGCAAGCAGAATCGCAGGATTGTGACGGAGATTGCGCACCTTCTGGCTGTCGGGCTTGCTGAAAAAGACAAAGGAGAAATTATGGCATCTTTTGTCGCGAATCTATGTGATCAACAGTGATCTTGGCCCATTTTCAAAACAGCATATCTTGTTACCTACCCCATGAGATATCCAGTCCTCGCACCCGATACTCCCAACATCCCTAAACGTATCACGAATTGAATACCCTTGTTTTAATTTCTCTACCAGGGGTAAAGAAATCGATTCTTGCTATAAAATCCCCTCTTTTTGCCCCAAAAAGCTTAAAGAAAAGAGGAATTGCCAAGTCTACTATTACATTGATGATCTTGGATGCGAAAGATGTGACCATACAGGATCAGTTAATACACGTGGTAGCGGATGAAGGAAGCGCACCCGCTTCTTTCATTGAAGGAGGGATTGTCAAGATGACAAACCGCAGACAGTTTATCAAGCTGGGAGCAGTTATCGGAGTAGGGCTTATTATGACACGTGGTGGGGAAGCACTTCTGAGCACACCCGAGGCGGACGCCAGCGTGCAGGCCGCGCAGGTCCCGCTCTCCTCATCAAGTATTCCTCAGTTTGTGGACCCCGTACTAACCTTTGTCGGCCAGCGGCAGAGCAGCCAGTCTCTTACCGCATCCATACAGGAGTTTCAGCAGAAGGTTCTCCCGGCCCAGGTGTACGCATCGTTGCCAGCTCCCTTCAACGGAGGAACGTTTCTGTGGGGCTACGCGATCGGGAACCGTCCCCCGTCGTATCCGGGATGCACGATCGAGGCGGGCCGTGGCTATCCCATGACCATCCTCTACAGCAATAATCTCCCGGTATCCACCAGTTCCCAGGTGGCGCCACGACTGACGGTCGACCAGACCATCCACTGGGCCGATCCATTGAACCAGATGAATATGATGATGACCGATCCCTATAAGGGCTACTATCCGACGGTAACCCATCTCCACGGCGCGGAGGTCCCGTCGGCCTTCGATGGCGGGCCCGAGCAGTGGTTTACCCGCAACGGTCTGCGCGGCCAGGCGTACGCGACGTATGCCTCGACTCCGCCCAATACGGCCATCTACTGGTATCCCAATACGCAGGAGGCGACAACGCTCTGGATGCATGATCACGCGCTGGGGATGACCCGCCTCAATGTGTTCAGCGGACTGGCCGCCTTCTACTTGCTGCGCGATCAGTACGATAGCGGCCAGTCCAACAATCCGTTGGGACTTCCCGCCGGCGCGCAGGAGATTGAGCTGATGATCCAGGATCGGCAGTTCGATACACAGGGCCAGTTGCTCTTTCCCGATGGGACGCCAACCGTCAATCCTACCGGCCTCAATGGCCCTCCACCCAATCCTCAGGCGCACCCGTACTGGATCCCCGAGTTCTTTGGCGATACCATCGTGGTTAACGGGAAGAGTTGGCCCTATCTGAATGTGGAGCCGCGCCGCTACCGCTTCCGGCTGCTCAATGGCTCTAACGCGCGCTTCTATCGCCTGCACATGGTCGATAGCACGCAAGGCACCCCTGGCCCGGCGCTCTGGCAGATTGGTACCGATGGGAGCCTGCTCGATTCACCGGTTCAGCTGAGCAGCGATCCCTTGTCTTCCAACTCCTTGCTGCTCGCGCCAGCGGAGCGCGCTGACCTTATTATCGATTTCTCCGGACTCAATGGTCGCAACTTTACGCTCACCAACGACGCGCCCGCTCCATACCCGGACGGCAATGATCCCGATCCGGCGACGACCGGCAAGATCATGCAGTTCCGCGTCGGCACGTCGCTCTCCTCGCCCGACAATACCTACAATCCGGCCAGCGGTGCCGCCTTGCGCGGCTCCAGCCGCAATCAGCCTCCGGCGCTCGTGCGCCTGGCTAATCCCCAGCAGGGCAACCTCGCCAGTGGAGTCACCCCTTCGCTGACCCGTCAGCTCATCTTGGTCGAGAACGAGGGACTTGGCGGCCCGCTGGAGGTCCTCGTCAACAATACCAAGTGGACAGGCCTGCGCGAAGGAACCCAGACCCCCATTCCGGGCTCGCAGCCTATCGCGCTCCCAAAACCTGAATACCTGACCGAGATCCCGCGCACCGGCTCAACGGAGGTGTGGGAGATCATCAATCTGACCGAGGATGCCCACCCCATCCACATCCACCTGATCCAGTTTCAGCTGATCAACCGCCAGCAGTTCGACAAAGATGCCTATTTCGCCGCCTATAGCTCGCTCTTCCCCGGTGGCACCTATACGGGCGTTATGCCGGACGGCACCCTGGGACCCATGACCTACCCGCCGGGCGTCTATATCCCCGGCTATGGTCCTCCGCGCACCTACACCACCCCCAATAGCGGCGGTGCCATCGGCGGCAACCCGGATGTTAAACCCTACCTGCAGGGCTCCATCATCCCCCCAGACCCCAACGAGGCCGGCTGGAAGGATACCATCAAGATCTATCCTAACCAGGTGAGCCGCCTGGTCATGCGCTGGGCCCCGACCGCCCTGGCGGTGTCTGCCGTCCACCCCGGCGAAAATCACTATGTCTTCGATCCTACCATCGGTCCCGGCTACGTCTGGCACTGCCACATCCTCGACCACGAAGACAACGAAATGATGCGCCCCTACATCCCTGTACGATAAAATCAGCAGCGCCCCGCCCGGATCCATCCGGCGCGGGGCGTGTCTCCCATATGTTCGGACCTCGCGTCCCATATGTTCGGACCTCGCGTCCAATTTCCCTCTCCCCGCACTCACACGCCCACCCCCTGCCGCGAAAGATAAACCGCCGCCCCAAGAATCAACCCTCCCCCTACCACCGCCATCGGACCAAACGGCTCCCGCAATACGCTAATCCCCAAAACCAGGCCAACCAGTGGCTCCAAGTTGAGATAGACCCCCGCCCGCGCGACCGGAAAGCGGGTCAGCCCCCAGTTCCACAGGACCGTAGTAGAGGCAGAGCAGAGGACCCCCAGGATCAGTACCGACAGCCACGCCTGCGGCGAGAGATCGAGCCGCGGTACCCCATCCCACCACAGCGAGATGGGCAGCAGCGTCAGGATTCCAAATAAGAAGCTGTAGGCGGTGGCGACAATCGCCGTGTAAGCCTGGGAGAGGCGCTTCCCCAGCAGCGTCCAGCCGACAACGGCGAACAGGGATACGAAGACGAGCCCGTCTCCGAGCCAGTTGTTGTCCCGTCCAGGCTGCCCGACAATAAGGATGGCCCCCAGACTTGAGCAACCGATGGCCAGCCAGCCACCTTTGCTTAACCGCTCGTGAGTGAGGATAACGGCGGCCAGCGCCAGCAGCGGCGGCAGTAGGCCGATGATCAGTGCGGCATTGCTGGCACTGGTTAGCTTCAGACCGAGAAACTGTACGAGAAAGGTCATGGTTACGGTGAGAAATCCCGTCAGCATGAACAGCGGCAGGTCGCGCGGTCGCGGCCAGATGCACCGCCAGAACGCCACCGGCAACAGGACCAGGGATGCCAGCGCAAAGCGATAGAGCACTACCTGGGAGACGCTCAGTTCATGAAAGGCCAGCTTGCCAAATAAGAAGCTCATTCCCCACAGACATCCGGCCGCGATCAGCGCCGATATCGCCCATCGCTTTAACACCGCTGCATTCATGGTTATCGACTCCCTTCACCCCTTTCATCAACAGCCTCTATCTTCCGGCGCAGATAGAGTAGCGCCGCCGGATCAAACTCGGTCACGTAGTCCTGGACCGCGCGCCCTCCCGACCATTCATTCTCGTTGATCAGGGACCGGCCGTGCCGCGATAGGTAGATATAGCTGGTGGCCTCAAAGATCGCTTTTACCTCCTCATGATGGGTGACGCCACCGGTGATGGGCCGCAGATGAGACAGGCCCGCCCCCTGGATAGCTCGCTTCATCTTCTCGGCGCTCTCCCGTGTGGCACACAGCAGCCCGACCGGCGTCTCCGCCGGCAGTACGGATAGCTGACTCAGGACCTTTTCATAGGATGGCTCGATCCTTAGTCCTAGCACGCTTCGCCCCTCGCCTACTATGGCTTGCAGTTCAGCGACATGCGAGAGGGTAGTCGCGATTACATCAAAACCTTCAAGGAACTCGGGACCCTGCCGGGCCAGGTCGTCCAGTAGATATCCATCTGGCCTCACCCCTAAATTGCGTTCAAGGGATTGCAGAAAGTAGTCGAGGTCGGCTTGATTACATTCGGCGAACAGGCAGCGTATATCTGGTGGCGTGATCTCGTATAATCTGGCACGCACATAGGCGGTACGAGCAAACATGTCTACTGAAATTCCGGCCGCCAGCGCCTGCATTAGCGCCTCATCCACCAGGTCAAGCAACGTCCCATATTGCCCGATCTCAGATCGCGACAGGCTCGAAGCCACAAACGTCCCCCGCCCCTGATCCGTCACCACATACCCATCGCGCTCCAGCTGCTGATAGACACCGCGTACCGTGTTATAGTTCACACCCAGCACCACCGCAACCTCGCGCACGCTCGGCAACTGCTTCCCCAACTCCCACCGACCACGCGCGATCTGAAACTTGAACTGCTCTACCAACTGCGTATGTACCGAAAATGCCTCCGCTTTGTCGATCTTTAACTGGCTCATCATCATTGTCCTACTGAACTAATTCACCATATCACCTGTAGATAAAATACAATGCTGAGAGCAAATTGTCAAGGACCATAGCTCTCAGCAACTCTCAGCACAACCTCACAAAAGATCAACCAATCAAGAAGAGGGCCTCCGCTTCGCGGGGGCCCTCTTCCTTCACTGTATTTATTGTATGCTATGCGCCGATGCATGCTCGTGGTGGCGAGCGATGCATGAACAATCTATATTATAGATTCTGGTCGCGGGTGCGATCTTCTACAGGCACATCGCCATCAGTGTCCACGCGAGCTTCTTCACGGCGAACGGTGTCGCGGACGCGCTGCGTCTCCTGGACGTTGCGCTTGCCTACCGCTACCTCACCAGTGGTGACGGTATCCTTCGAGGCGTTGACCTGCTCTTCGCTGACCGGCACGCGGATATGCTCATCGGTGCCTATCGGGGTGTCGTTGTCAACTTCGCCATCGGCTACCGGACGACGCTCAACGTATACCTCTTCATGCGAGACCGGCACATCGATGTTCTTCTCTTCCTCGACAACGTCCTTATGCAGCCCAACCTCGCCGGCCTGAACCCGCTCTTTGCCAACGTTCAGACGCTCCTCGCGCAGACGCAGGCGGCGCTGCTCCTCACCATTCACATCATTCTCAACCCGATCATTTCCATACGTGTTGGCATCACGATCATTCTGATACATATTAGCTCCTCTATCAGTAGTGCTGTAGTTCCGATCATTCTGATAGGTATCGGTATTGTTATAATCCGCATTGTTCTGATAGGTACCTGCCTGGGTTCCAGCATTGTTATACGCCTGCTGATCCTGGTAGGTGCCCGTGCCAGCGTCGGCGTTGTTGTACGCCCGATCGCTCTGGTACGTGTCGGATCTGGTCCCACCGGCAGTGTCATAGTCACCATCGGCGAGCGTCGCGTTCCTCTCCGTGTTTGTATTGTAAGTCCCGGACTGTGCCGCGTCATTCTGGGTGCCATAAATCTGGCCACCATAGCTGCGCAGAATGCTTAATACTTCCTGCTCGCGTCCATTGCCTTGTACGGCCACGATCCCATGGCCCGCGCGATGCTGCTGCTGATAATAATCAGCCTCGTCGTTCGTCAGACCAAGATCTTTCAGGTCGTGGGAAACATTGGTGTCTCCATCATCGGTAAACAGGTTTCTGAGACTGGCAAAAAAACCATTATCGGTATTGGGTCGACTCGAATAATAAATCTGATCCGCCCCAAAACCCGCGCTCTCCAGCGCATTGATCGCATCATCAGCCTGAGCAGGCTCATCGAATACACACATCAGATTCGGTCTTGTCATCGCCATTTTGAAGACTCCTTTTGCATTCATCACTCACACAATACTACCTACATCAATATTCCACTTCTATCCGCTTCCCATCCTTCTCATATTTTGTGATCCGTGAGACGTTCTATAGTAGACCACGTTTACATAAATTTATACGATCCTTTCTTACGCGGGGATGCACGACAATTCTAAGAATTAGTAGAGCTTGCAGAACCAAAAACCGGCATTTCTTTTCGCAATCAGTCGCATAACGTTGTGCTGACTCAAGCGCATCGAGACAAATCAGTCTGAAGTGGCACATGTCACATTTACTGAAAAAAATGTAACCTTTTCTTAACTGATTTTAATTGACGGATCGACTTTCTTATCTATTATGAGCTTGGCCGCATAAAAAACGTTAATCTTTCTCGCATTGCCAGCATTGATAACGCCGTCCTGACTCATCGGCTAGCGCTGCTTGAGCTGCTGAGTATCCTCGGCATCCCCCTGCACGATACGCGCGTTTCCGCTCTGCGAGATGGAGAACTCTTCGTGCTTCACAGGCTCGACCATCTGGACGTTGTTGCTCTGCACCTTTTTGCGAATGACGATCTCTTCTACGACAACGGGCCGCTTGTCAAAGACAACCTCATCTTCATGCACGAGGATTCTAATCGTTCCGCCTTCCGGCAATGCATCCTCAGCCTCCTCTTCACTATAAACGGCATCTTGCTCCTGCGCGTCCTCGTCTTCGCGCACAGCCATCTCACCATCCTCCTGTTCAGTTGAACGGGGAGATGTAGCCGGGTCCGCGTTCCCTGGCAGGCGCTCAATGATCACCTCTTCGCGCGTCACCGGAATAGTAAACGTCCTCTGCTCGGTGATCACCCGCTTGTGGACGCGAATCTCGCCCGTGGTCACCCATTGCTTGCGAACATGCACCTCCTCTTTACGCAGCGGAATCACATGCTCCTGCCCCGGTTCAACCGACATAAAAACGCTATATGCCCCATAACGGTGGAGAATATCGCGGCACTCCAGGGGGCGGCCCTGGGACCGGACAGCCATCAGCGTGGCGCCGGCGTCAAACTCGCGCTGGTACACTTGATGCTGATCCTCCGGAATATCCAGATTGTGCAGCTCATCGATGTTTTCCTGAACGTGATTCTCACCAAATGCCTGCTTGAGCGGGGCAAAGAGCCCTTCATGATGCCGACGCAGCAAAGTCACCTGCTCCCGCTGCCAGCCAGCCTCCAAAAGCTCATTGTACGCCTGCTCCGCCAACGAATGTTCCCGAAAAACTCCCACCACGACTGGACCAGAATTCATAGCCATGCTCTTCTATCTCTCCTTCTTTCTTCACACAAATTCTTCACAGAATGTTTTCGACCACATGGCTTTTACACGTACTTCCCCAATCATGGGAGTCAGACCAGACTGCATCTCCCGCCCCCGCCTCCCCGTCGAAACCGCCCCCATACGTTCGGACCTCGCGTCCGATTTTCTCTCGACGCACGATCACGCCGCGCATAAGAAAAAGGCTCCGCATCATGATGCGGAGCCTTTTCCATCGGCCTCAACCGTAGAGACCTTCCTGCCGAAAACGTAATCTTACAGGTTATTATTCGGGTCACGGTTCGGGTCGTAGTTCTCGCGAGCGCGCTCATCCATAGAAACATCGTTCTCAGTACCACGCGTCCCCATGCGCCGCTGCTCTCTAGCAACTTCATTTCCCACGCGGTTATCAGCGTACGTATTGGCATCCCGCTCATTCTGCTGATAGGTACCCGCTCCAGTTCCAGCGTTGTTATACGCCGGGTCGTTCTGTTGCTGCTGCTGCTGATATGTTCCAGCATTATTATACGCCGGATCATTCTGCTGCTGCTGATATGTTCCCGCGTTATTATACGCCGGGTCATTGTTCTGCTGCTGATACGTTCCCGCGTTATTATACGCCGGGTCATTGTTCTGCCGCTGGTACGTTCCCGCATTGTTATACGCCGGATCGTTGTTCTGTTGCTGATAGGTACCTGCTCCTGATGCCATATTGTTCGCGTCTGC
This sequence comes from Dictyobacter halimunensis, assembly GCF_036245075.1. Lineage (NCBI taxonomy): Bacteria > Bacillati > Chloroflexota > Ktedonobacteria > Ktedonobacterales > Dictyobacteraceae > Dictyobacter > Dictyobacter halimunensis. Next base: position 5,501,396 of record NZ_BSRI01000002.1, on the reverse strand, counting down.
CGGATCGTTCTGATACATGCCCGCCCCGGTTCCAGCGCCGCCATAAGGTGCCTGACCTCGGTCAGATCCCGCGCCAATGCCGGTGTTGCCATACGCCGGATCGTTCTGGTACGCACCCGCTCCGGTTCCAGCATTGCTATAATCCTGCTGATCCGGAGTAGCACCCATTCCCGCGCCAGCGTTGTTATAGGTCTGGTCGTTCTGGTACGTGTCGGTCCTGTTCCCTCCGGTGGCCCCATAATCGCCATCGGCACGCTCCGTGTCGGTCGTACCATAGGTGCCAGACTGATCCGAGGTATTCTGGGTACCATAGACATGCGCACCAAGGCTACGCAGAATGCTTAATGCTTCCTGATCACGTCCATTGGCCTGTACAGCCACGATCCCATGGCCCGCGCGATGCTGCTGCTGATAATAATCAGCTTCGTCACTCGTCAGACCCAGGTCCTTCAGATCGTGTGAAACATTGGAATCACCATTATTGGCAGAGAACAGGTTTCTGAGGCTGGCAAAGAAACCATTGTCGTTGTTGGGTCGACTGGAATAATAAATCTGGTCCGCTCCAAAACCAGCGTTCTCCAGAGCATTGATCGCGTCATCGGCCTGGGCAGGCTCATCGAATACACACATCAAATTAGGATTTGTCATTGCCATTTTGAAAGCTCCTTCTTTACATTTGTCACTTACACTGTGCAACTTGAATATTCCAGTTCAATCCACTCCTCATTCTGACCACACATCATGACCAGTGAGAAGCGATGCAACAAAATACATTCATATAAGCTCAATACGCTTTCCCTGCCTGTACAGATCCAGCACAACATTAGAATCAGCAGAGCTTGTACAGCACAACATCCAGCATTTTTCAGCAAGTATTCGACGCCAATCAGCATGATTGCGGCCTGTAAAGACAAATTACCCAGAATCAGCACCCACTCCATTTACTAAAAAAATGGAACATTTCCTTACCTGATTTTAATCGCTGTCGTCGTTTTCTCATCTAATCATAAGCTGACAACACTAAAATGCTACATCTAACAAAAAAGAACAACCTGCACTATACGTGCAGGTTGCCATGATCAGATCTGATGGTTCCTCAAGGCTTACTCGCCACCGTACTATGCCTGGCCTCCGGGAAAAGCCTCTGCCAGATGCGGCCTCACAGATTCGTCTCGCTCATAATCAGGGTCGCTCCTGACCGCGTTTCAAGGTATACTTCTTCTATCAGTCTGGTGAAATGCCAGCGACGGTTATAAGATCGATTATGCCTTTGCGTACCAGAAGTTTTGTCAGCTTCAAATATATCTATAAGCCTTTGTAGGCTGGCAAGCATTTAGCTATAAGAAAGGACAGATACAATGAGTCAATGGTCGAGTGAAAGAGTTAAGGATTGGAACAATCAGATTGTGGTCGATTTCCGCGCCCATGGCGGCAAGGTTAGTGGACAGTACGAGCGCGCAAACCTGTTGCTGCTTACCACTATAGGAAGAAAAAGCGGCGAGCCTCGCGTGACGCCGCTGGCCTATCAGGCCGATGGGGACCGCCTGATCGTAGTAGCCTCCTTTATGGGCTCCCTACAACATCCCGCATGGTACCTCAATCTGAAGGCTCACCCCGAGGTGACGGTCGAAGTCGGCAACGAGACCTTTCAGGCCATCGCCAGCGATACCGATCCATCCGAACGCGCCAGCCTGTTGGAGAAATGGCCCATGGCCAAACAGCACCAGACCCAAACCAGCCGCGAAATCCCATTCGTCGCCCTCCGCCGCATCCCATAGCTTCGGACCTCGCGTCCGATTAACCCCTCGACGCACGTCACGCTCGCTACAAACGAGCCTCGGCGGCATAGGCGGCCTCGATCTCTCCGCCAGAGGCCAGCAGGCTCTGGAACAGACTGGCTTCCGCCTCCTTGCTCGCCTCTGAGAGATGCTCTTTGAGGAAGACGTTCTGCGCGCACTCGATCAGGTCCTGCGCGACACGCTCGTAGCGGTAATAGGTGAGCGCGGTCCAGTCGATCCGCGCTTCACCATATCCTTGAAAAAATGGGGGCCGGTCGGAGCCGCCTGGACCAGTTTCCGGCTCCCCGACAAAGAGGAAGTCGCGCTCTCTGAGGGCCAGCATCACTTCGTCCCAGTCGATGACAAATACATGGCCGGCGCGATCACGGATCAGGTTGGCGGGATGCAGGTCGGCGTGGCAAACGACCAGGGGACCCGCCTGCCGCTGGAGGATCCCCCCCAATACCTCCAACCTTTCCATGACGCGGTGAATCGTGGCTCGCTGCTCCCGCCAGCTGGCGAGCAAAACCTGTTCGGGAACGTTGCGACCTTCACCGTTCTGGCGCACATACCTATCCTCAAAGGCGCGCATCCGGCCGACATAGACGCCCACGTCAAAGGTCTCACGGCGCAGCGTCCCCTGGACCCCCACAGGCGGCACGATCTGGTGGATCTGCCTGAAGATGCTCCCGACATCCCTCCAGTTCTGTTCCGTCATACCGTTCCAGCTGGCGTCCCCATCAATAAAGGGATACACGACCACGGTTCGCTCACCGAGCCGCGTCCACAATCCACCTTCCAGGGTCGCAATAGGCGCCACCAGCGCCTCCACACCCTGCTCCCTGAGATATGCCGGCACAAGATAGCTGGCCTCGTACAGCTCTCTGCCCGTGATCTTGAGCAGAAACGCCTCGCCCCGCTCGCTGACGACGCGATACACGGCCGCGTCATAATCAAGTCCCCCCGGAAGAAAGGTCAGTTCCATGGCCGTCAGCCCATAATATTCATCCAAGCAGGCCGCCAGCACGTCCTCTCCCACGTCCAGTCGCTCACCCACAATAACACCTCTGCTCTCTACCGTGAATGCCGTCCTCACATTGCGATCAAGCCTGGGCGGATGCCAGCACCTCTTCGGTCGTCACCACCTGCGCGAACTCTCCATGCAGGCTAGCCAGGCTGATGGCGTAAATATCCTCGGCGCGATACAGCTTGCCGTCGGGCCCGACGCGGTCAAACGTCGCGGTGGCATCACCGACCAGGTAAGTATCAAATCCCAGGTTGCCCGCCATGCGCGTGGTGGTCTCGACACAGTGGTTGGTTGTCAGGCCCACCACGACCAGGGCCGTGATCCCGCGTTCGCGCAGCAGCGCCTCAAGCGGCGTGCCGATAAACGCGCTATTCACCTGCTTGGTGATCAGCGTCTCACCTGGCTGCGGCCGCACCTCCTCCTTCAACGCATAGCCCGGCCCCGCGGGATTGAGCGGCGAATCCGCCATCTGTGATTGATGCTGCACATGAATAACCGGCCAGTGTCGCGCGCGCCAGGCCTCTAGCAGCCGCACAATATTCTCTTCCGCCCCAGGATTGTTGCGCCTGCCCCAGGACGGATCCTCAAATCCCTGCTGCACATCAATAATCAGTAAAGCCGCATCGGCCAATGAAAGCGCCATCTCATATCCTCCTGCCTTCTTACCTTATCTTTGAACCCATATCATACCCCAAAAATGCTGGCATGATCATCGGGCGGGAGGCGTCCCCGGCGGGGGCGGCAGACAATTATAATCGACAACATAAATAGTGTCGATCTTCCAACCATTACTCCCCTCGCTGATCAGGGTCAGGTTGGCCGGCTTATTCTGCGGCTCATCCGGAGGATGCCCTCCATCCGGTGGCTGCCCCCCGGTTGATGGTGGCGGGGGCGGCGGCTGACGATCTCCATCCGGCGGTGGACCATCAAAATGTGGACAGGTCAGCGTCAGGTTTAATCCCGCCTGGTGCCTGGTATCGGGAACACTGGCGACGACGCAGCGGCTCGTCCCCTGAAAATATTTTTGAAAATCTGTGAACGGATGCTTGTTCTGATACCCGCGAGAAAGCTGGTCGTACGCGGTTTGAAAATCGGGCGCCGTTGAGTTCATGGCCTTACAAAAGAGTGTGACCACCCCTAACGGCGTATGCGCGTCCACGACGACCGCGGTCGCAGTGGTGACGCTGGTGCGTGGACCCGCAACGCGTGTGCTGGGATTAAACACATTCACATTGAGCAGCAAAACGTAGACCAGCAGGAGCACCAGGGCGATCCCGATCGCTGCCGAGGTTGCCAGCAGTCCTCGCTTCGATTTTTTGTGGACCATCGGCGCCACCAGTGGCATGATCCCTTGCTGCCTTGGAGATGAGGAGAGCGAGACAGGTGTGTTCAGCTTGCCCAGGATACTCTGCAGCCTGAGCTTCACCTCTTCCATGCTCTGGGGCCGTTCCTTTTCGTTGAGATCCATCATCTGCATAATCAGCGCCTTGAGCGCTAGCGGCACGCCCGGCACCAGGGAGTCCAGGGCCGGAAAGTGAAACATTGGCAGCGTGATATCAAAGCCCGAGATCAACTGATATAAGATGACGCCCAGGCTGTAAATATCGGCGCTGGGCCTGGTCTGCTTCTCACCATATTGCTCGGGCGCCGCGTAACCGGGCGAACCTTGATCGGTGGTATCCTTTGTTTGGCCGCGCTTAAAAAAGCGCGCGATCCCAAAGTCGATCAGGTAGATATGCCCATCGCTGGCGCGCATGATATTGGACGGCTTGAGATCCCGAAAAATGATCGGCGGGTGATGGGTATGCAAATAGTGCAATACATTGCACAGCGCGATCCCGATCTCGATCACCTCTCCCAACTGCAATTTCCCGCCCTGGCTGCTGAGATACTCCTCCAGCGTCTGCCCCCTGATATAGCTCATCACCAGGTACCAGCGCTGGTTCTCCTCAAAGTGATCATAGATGCTGGGCAGGTGCGGATGCTGCAGCCCGGCCAGAATATGCGCCTCGCGCTTGAAATTCTGCGCCGCCTGGACCCTCTCCTCCGACGGCAGAAACGACTGGCTCATCTCCTTGATCGCTACCAGCCGGCTCCCCAGCTGCATATCCCGGCCAAGATACACCGTCCCCATCCCCCCCTGCCCAATCACGAATAGCACACGGTAGCGCTGTTTGAGCATTCCTTTAGACGCGGGCACCGCCTGAGGAGGTGAAAAGGGAGCAATACTGTTTTGCTCATCCAAAAGCGACCGACCACACTTCAAACACCGCGTCTGCCCTCTGGGATTCTCAAAACCACAAGCACTACAAACAAACAAAAAAGACGGCATCTCCATCTCCTCAGAGCTTATTATCCTCTTAATCCATAAAATGGAATATATTGGCACAGTTCCCCTGAATGTTCAAAAAAAGTATACATAAAGAGGAAGAGTTATCGCAAGCTTATTTTATCTCTCATAGCATGAATGGATATGCCCTTACAGGTATAGGTTTTCCGGGGCTGTGCCCCTAGACCCCCTTATGCCGCCCTGCGGGCGGCGGGGGGAGGAGAGGCGTTGGGGGCACAGCCCCCAAACCCCCTGTAGGTGCTGGGCTTGCCCCAGTTTGGGCTCGCCGCTTGATTCATGCCCCCAGCATGCTCGCTTGCATCCCCGCTCATACGTTCGGGCCTTGCGTCCGATTTCCCCCTGGCGTACGATACGCACAACCACCATCATCCAAAGCACGCACACGAAAGGATTCACCATGCATCAACCGCAAGAAACACTGGAACTGGTCAAACCAGCCGTCGCCTATGGCCCCGCCTTCATAGAAATGGTAGATGACCATCTCTCCCACGGCGAGCACTATAACTACAGCAATGTAGGACTGGCACGCGAGGATTTCGCCGCCTATGTGCGTGAGATGGAAGAGGAGGCCCAGGGCATCGGCCTGCCCACAGGACTGCCCCGGCAGCAGACCTACTGGCTGCTCAAAGACAGTACCATAATCATCGGAGAGATCCGCTTCCGCCCCCACCTTGAACAGCCATACGAGAAGTTCAACGGGCATACCGGCTACAACATCTGCCCTTCCTATCGTGGACAGGGCTATGGAACGCGTCAACTGGCCCTACTCCTGCGGGAGGCGCGTCAACTGGCCCTACCCGGCATCTCGATGACCATCGAGGACCAGAATCCCGCCTCCGAGCGCATCATCACTAAAAACGGCGGCCGCCTCCTGCGCGTCATCGATAATCCCCCTTCGATCCGCGTCGTAGAGGTCAACGGCACATGGACTGTCAAAGACACCATCAAGCCAGGCATACGTTGCTCCCTCTGGTGGATCGATCTCTAGACGCTTCTTCTGTTATTAAGAGGAGTAAAGCAGAGATGGGTTGCCTGCCGCGATGACGGCAGGCAACCCATCTCTGCTTTACTCCTCTTCTAGCTGACCGTCGAGCCACTGCAAAAAGAGATACCACCAGTCGGGCTCTGGCTTTTCATCAGGATTAAATATGGTCGTCAAAAATTCATCCACCGAGAAGCCCAGCGGAGCCTCCCAATCACCACCATCAAACTGGAACGCCCGCACACGGTCGGTCGTCACGTTCCAGACTACAGGGCAGCCACCACCATCCTCAGCGATTACCACGTGCCGCCCTGCCAGCAACACATCGCCGCGCTTATCCCAATCGCGCAACAGCTCAAACCATTTGCGATTCATCTCGACAAGTTGAGACAGCGAGGGCCAGTTGAACCAGTTAACATATCCCCCATCACAGAGCCGGTAGAAATCCTGTAGCGCCTCACAACCGGGTAGATAGGAAGGCCACTGATCAGAGGAAGGAGGAGAGATCGTCCAGGCACAAAACTCCACTTTTTGCCTGGTCAGGGGCGCAATACGACTCTCCTGCGCCACCCAACGCTGAATAACATCGCGCCAATCTCGCATAGAGAAAACTCCACATCTATTCGTCTTCTACTCGTACGAATGGCAGTGTAGACCTGCACATAAACAACAATAATACCATGCCCAACGCCAAAAAATCCCTATAAATGCTGGACATTGTGTTAAGTAGTCTATCACCTTTTTTATCTCTATGCCAACGCACCCCACAACCTCCCTATCACCCGCCACCCCAAAGCTCAATACCTTCAGCTTAAGAAAACGCGCGAAGAGAAAGAGATGCAGTACGTGCGGGGCTTGCCCCCGCTTACTTCCTCGCTGCTCGAAAAAGCAGCCGGAAGAATGCAATGCATCATATGCAACCGTTCCTGGTCGCTTTGAAGGCGCACTTCCTTTTGGGAAGCAAACAAGCGGGGGCAAGCCTCGCACGTACTGTGGTCTTTTCTCGTTTTGCATGATCTTACATTGAACGTATTGCGGCTTGCCCCAACCTGGCCCCCGTCCCCCCACGACACCTTCCCCCATATCATTCCACGCCGGCCCACTCCCTGTAACGCCGCAACGACCCCTCCGCACCAAACCGGCCGCGCACCGCGACATAGCCATCAGGCCGTATCAGGACCGCCCCTTCATCTTCAATACCGTAACGCTCAAACAGGGTATCATCCGGGTTATAATATACCCCCTCCTCCCCTGCACCATCCGGCTGGCCACGCAGGATATGATAAACGTCCAGCCAGTCCCGCCAGCCGCCGAGCGCGCTGCGCAGTTCGCCGTCAACCTCCTCTTTCCGTCGTCCAAAGAGCAGCAGAACGTGGCGATCACCGTTCAAAAGGTCATACAGCCTGCCGGGCACGTTCTCGTGCCCTTTGCATATCTGCCCATCGGGAGCACGGCTGCCCGCCTTGATCGCGCCCTGTCCAGACCCCGCCTTCTCACTACCGTCTTCGATCGCTAATGGACTGCGCGGATAGGCGATGCTTAGTTCAGAGGCGTTGGTCGTGAAAATCTGCTGCACCTTCTCCAGCCTCGTCAGATGCGGCGCGACCGCGTCACGGGTGGCGGTAGCTACCGGCTGGTGCATCAGGGCCAGGTCCGTCAGGCGACCGGTGTTGCGCAACAACTGACGTCCGACCTCCGCCCGTTCGCTGGCATAGCTCTCCAGCAGCCGCTCATGGGCTTTCCCCTGCGCGACCAGGGCCAGCTTCCAGCCCAGGTTGAACGCGTCCTGGATACCCGTGTTCATGCCCTGCGCCCCGATGGGCGAATGGATGTGCGCGGCATCACCGACCAGGACCACGTGCCGCCACAGGTAGCAGTCAACCTTGCGCTGATTGATCTGGTAGCGCGCCAGCCAGGTAGGATCGGTCGCACGCGCTCCCTCGGGACCACAGGCGTCGATGGCGCGCTGGATCTCTTCCAGGGTGATCTCGCCCGCTGGCGCCTCCTCCGGCTTGTAGGCAATGATAAAGCGATGCTGCCCATCCGGCATCGGAAAGTAGGCGATAAAGTTGCCGCGATTGAGACGCGCGAAGGCCTGGTTATTCGGTACGTCCCACTGCATCCGCACGTTGCCGGTAGCGAAGCTCTGCTCAAACGTTTTGCCCACAAAGGTTGCCCCGACCAGGTGCCGCACCTTGCTATGGGCCCCATCACAGCCGATCAGCCAGCGAACCTGAACACGCTCCTCGCCGCCATCAACGTGTCGCAGCAGCGCCTCAACCCCCGCCTCATTCTGCTCCAATCCGACCAGTTCGGTGCCGCGCTCTATCTGACCGCCCAGCGCCTCCACATGCTTCGTCAACACCGCCTCAGTCGCAGGTTGTGGAAGCATCAGCACATATGGATAGGCACTCTCCACGTGGCGAGCAAAGTCAAAGCGCGCCAGCTGCCGCCCCTCGCTATATATGCTAAACGCCGGCACCTTCACCCCCAGCCCCACCATCTCCTTCGCCAGCCCCGACGGCGTCAACAGTTCCAACGTACGCGACATCACTCCCAGCGCCTTCGTATTCTCGGCCGCCCTCACATTCTTATCAATCAACCGAGGCCGCAGTCCGCGCCGCAACAGCTCATGAGCCAGCGTCAACCCGCACGGACCCGCCCCCACAATCAACACATCCGTCTCCATGATCTTCTCCTCCTTTTCATATGTTCGGACCTCGCGTCCGATTTCCTCTCGACGCACGACCACCTTCCCCGAAGGCTTCGCACCTCGCATCCCATACGTTCGGACCTCGCGTCCCGTACGTTCGGACCTCGCGTCCGATTACAACCGTTCCCCCACGACCACGCCCCCTCAAACCCTCAGCGCCCGCATCATCACCTCCACCACCGCGTCGGCCCGCTCAAGCGCTACCGATCCAGTCTCCCCCTCCGCGAAAAACACGTCGAGCAAGGCATACGTCAACAACCCGCCAACCATGGCATGGGTGACCGCGTCCATATCCACCTCGTCCACCACGTTATACGCCCGCGCCTGCTGCAGCACACCCATGATAACCATGCGCCCACGCTCCGGCACCGCCTGTTTAAACAGCTGTCCCAGGTGCGGAAAGCGTCCACTCTCCGCCATGATCATGCGCAGCAGCGCCAGGTAATCGGGCTGCACCATCACCGACAGGATCGCGCGCGCCACGATCGTCAGTGCCCTTCGCAACGCCTCCATATCGCGCGGCTCAGGCAGATCCGCCAGGGCCGCTGCCGGACGCTTCTGCTCCAGCGTCATATGCTCCAGCACATCCACAAACAGCTCCTCCTTGCTCGCATAGTGACGGTAGAGCGTCTCCTTAGAGGCCACCCCCGCCTCCGCCATAATCGCATCCGTACTCGTCCCCGCGAACCCCGACACCAAAAACAACCGCTGCGCCGCCACCCGAATCTGCTCCCGCGTCCTCAACGCCCGACTACTTATCTTCTTATCCATCGTTACCAATCTCCGTATCGTACCTTACGGTACGATTATAAACCAACCCACGCAAAAAATCAACCCCCCAAAATGGAACACACCCCCAACGCGATACGCCCCCGTAGCAGCCCGGACGACCTTCAACGGTCGTCCGGGCTGCCACCAACAGCAACGGCAGCCCACGTCCCCCCACGACACCGCTTCCCCTGTCTTCCACGCTCGCCCACGTGGTACCTCCACGCCAACGTTCCACACACGAACCCACAAGCAAACGTCCCCAATGGAGCACAAACTCTCCACGCTCGCGTCCGATCTCTCTTGTCAACTAACGTTACTTACGATATAATAGCACCCACAAAAGCAAAAGGAATCTATCATGGCACTCTTTGACGATACTTTAATAGAGGAGATTACGGCTCTCATCGCGCGACGTCACCGTACGCTGGGGGACGCGCTGGGGATCACAAGCCGTCCGTCATCGGGCGACGAGGCGAGCCCGCTGCGGCGCGATCTGTGGCTGTTGATCGGCATCGCCAACGGCGAGTTCAGGCGCTCCGATGAGCAGACGGTACAACAAGGGGAGCAGGCCCTGGCACGCGTACAGAATCTGCTGCTGGACAATCCCCTGGGTGGCCGAACACTGCTGCCGCACAACTTCTGGCAGAGCGATATCGGTATCCTGCTTTCGCGCGTGCGCTGGTGGATCTCATCCGATGAGTTGATTACGATCAGCAACGCGGCCGCGCTGGCCTTCGGTTCCAATACACAGGCCAATCGCATGCGCATCGTGCGCGCCATCGACAACGGCCTCCTGGAGTCGTTCCCCGACCCCTCGGTTGCCAATCCTCAGCAGAATAAGCGTGTGCTGCGTCCACAGGTCGAGCGGCTACGCGATCAGCGTAGCCTGCCAAGTATAGAATAAATACGAGAGAAGAAGGATCAACTATGAATCGCAGAAAAGAGCTTGCGCAGGCATATAAAGAGCGCGAAATCATCGGCGGCATCTACATTATAAAGAATAGCCGAACCGGCCAGTATCTGCTCAGCCATACCGCTAACCTGCAGGGGGCGCGCAACCACTTCCAGTTCGCCGTCACCACCGGCTCTACGGTCCACCCCCGGCTGCAGCGGGACTGGCAGGCGCAGAGCTCCCAGGACTTTACCTTCGCAGTGCTCGAAGAGCTCAAGCAACAGCCCGATCAGAGCCCGGAGTCCTTCCTTGACGACCTGAGGACGCTTGAGGAGATGTGGCGCGCCACCCTGGACCCGGCACGGTCCTACTGAACCTTTCCGCGCGCGAGGACGGGCCAGATGGCCTCGATGCGCCCGTCGCGATAGGCATAATAGGTGTCGTGCAGGTTGATGGTGGTATCAATATGGCTGGGGATCATCTCAACGCGATCGCCGATCTTCAGCGGCAGTTCCTGGGCCGCGTCAGCCTCATCGCGCCAGACCAGTGCTCCGTGCTCGTCTCCCTTCGGCACGTAGACCAGCTGCTCCCACCCCTTTGGCTCGGCCATGCCGCTATCGATCGAGAGCGATTTGAGGCCCGCGTCGATAATAGCTCGATCAGGAGTGGGACGGCTGATGACGGTTGATAACACGGTCAGCGCGTTGGAATAGACCGGCCCCAGGGCGTTGCGGTAATCGGTGTCCATAAATACAAATGAGCCGGGCTGCACCTCGGTGATACCATCGAAGTCGGCGCAGAACTCGGCGGTCCCCGTTCCACCGGTAGTCACGATCTGGATCGGGAAGCCGGCCGTACGCAGCTGCTCGGCGGTCTCGGTCAAGGTCTTCATAGCCCGCTGGCAGCGCCGCTGCCGCTCCTGTGGATCGTGGATATGCTGCAGATGTCCTTCGTATCCCTGCACGCCGATCAGCTGCAGATGATCCATCTCGCCGATCTGCCGCGCCAGCTCCAGCGCCTCTTCACCCGGCGTGACCCCGCAGCGATCCTGTCCCACATTCAGATCCAGCAGCACGTTGGCCTCCAGATCGGCGGCCCCGACCGCCGCGTCGAGCGCCCGCGCCCCCACCACACTATCCACCACCACCTTGATCAGCGAGTGCCCCCGCAACAGCGCCACCAGCCGCGCCAGCTTGGGCCTGCCCACGATCTCAGTCGTAATCAACAGATCCTCGATCCCGCCCTCCGCCATCACCTCGGCCTCGCTCACCTTGGCCACGCAACCCCCAACGGCCCCCGCTGCCAGCAACCGCAGCGCCAGCTCAGGACTCTTCACCGTCTTAAGATGCGGCCGCACCTGTATGTTGCGTACCCGAAACCGCTCCATCAAACGACTGATGTTATCCTCCATCAGCGTCAGATTCACAATCATCGCCGGCGTATCCAGCACCTCAAGCGCATCGCCTACCCGTGGCTGATACATAGTACTACGCACTCCTCATATGTTCGGACCTCGCGTCCGCTTTCCTCTCGACGCACGATCACGCCCCCATAGGTTCGGACCTCGCGTCCGCTTTTCTCCTTCCCCTCCACCTCATCATACGTTCGGACCTCGCGTCCGATTAAAACCGTTCCCCACTACAAGCTACCGATACTATAATATCATACGCACAATCTCATAAGCTCGCCCATTACCCACGTTACCTACCCTTTCACATAAAAAACATATTGAAAATAAGCATCAGATCAGCTATTATCTATAGAGAGCTATTTGAAGGAACTGCAATCAGGTTCCTTTTTTTATGTAACCTGTATCTGCCAGAAAAGGAAACCGCAGATGGACGCAACCAAACCCAAACCGACGCTACCCCCCGGCCCCAAACCGTTACCCGTCCTGGGAAATAATCATAGTTTCGTCAAAGATCCACTCCATTTCTTGCAAACCCTCCACCAAACCTATGGACCCATGGCCACTATTTATATGACCGATACACCCTCAGTGGTCCTGTTTGAACCGGAACATATCCACTATGTTCTGACCGAGAACCCTCGCAACTTTACCAGCGCGGAATTCGCACAGGGCCTGCAGGAGTTTACCGGCCATGGCCTCTTCAACCTGGATGGCGATACGCATCGCCAGCAGCGCCGCCTGGTGCAGCCGGCCTTCCATCGTAAACGGGTCGATAGCTACGCCGATACCATGCGACAGTATACGCTGGAGGTGCTCGATAGCTGGAAAGCCGGCGATCAGCTCGCCCTGGACCAGGAGCTTCAACAGTTGACGATGCGCATCGTGGCGAAGTGCCTGTTCAATGTTGACCTGGGCCTGCGCAACAGCAACCTGGGTCAGGCATTTACGGATATCCTGGAAAATCAGCCACGACTATTGGAAACCATCTTGAAACTGCGCATCGATCTGCCTTTCACAGATTATGGCAAGCGCCAGCGCGGCAAGCGCATTATTGATAAAGTGATCTATCAATTGATTGCGCAACGCCGCCAGGAGGGCGGCGATGAGGGCGACTTCCTGTCGATGCTGCTGGCCACCACCGAAGATGGTCAGGGCCTGTCGGATACCCAGATACGCGACCACATTATGACCTTTGTGGCCGCCGGACACGAGACATCAAGCAATACACTGGCCTGGACTTTCTACCTGCTGGGGCTGGCTCAAAATGAGAGTAAGTATGCCGCGCTCTGCCAGGAGCTCACATCGCAGCTACAGGGCCAGGCCCCTTCGCTAACCGATCTCTCCAGGATTCCCTATACGGAGTGGACCATCAATGAGACCCTGCGCCTCTATCCACCTGCCTATCTGATTGGCCGCCGGGCGCGCGAGGAGTTCTCGCTCGGTGAATATACCCTGCCTGCCGGAACGTTTGTACTGATCAGCAAATGGGCGCTCCATCGCCGCCCCGACCTGTGGGAGGCCGCCGACGAGTTTCAGCCCGAGCGCTGGCGACCCGAAAACGCCAAAAGCATTGTTCCCTGGTCCTACATCCCCTTTGGAGCGGGGCCGCGCATGTGCATCGGCATGCCCTTCGCCCAACTGGAGATGCGCATCCTCCTGGCGACCATGCTGCAACGCTTCAAGTTCCGCATCGCCCCCGGCTTCAAAATGCAGACCGACCCCCTGATCACCCTGCGCCCCAAAAATGGCCTCCATGTCATCCTAGAATCCGTATCCTGATAAGCATATCTAGAATGCGCCCCTCCCTCAAGAGGCGCATTCTCCTCTCTTTAAATACACCCATGGCGCTCAACAGTTCTTTCTCTGCTACTGCGGGCGCATCCATGGCGCTCAACAGCTCTTTCTCTGCTGCTGCGGGCGCACCCGTAGCGCTCAACAGCTCTTTCTCTGCTGCTGCTGCGAACGCGCATGCGCGCACCCGTAGCGCTCAACAGCTCTTTCTCTGCTGCTGCTGCGAACGCGCATGCGCGCACCCGTAGCGCCAACAGTTCTTTCTCTGCTGCTGCTGCGAACGCGCATGCGCGCACCCGTAGCGCCAACAGTTCTTTCTCTGCTACTGCGAACGCGCATGCGCGCACCCGTAGCGCCAACAGTTCTTTCTCTGCTACTGCGGGCGCATCCATGGCGCTCAACAGCTCTTTCTCTGCTACTGCGGCGGACGAGCATGGGCGCGCCCGTAACGCCAACGGTTCTTTCTCTGCTGCTGCGGACGCGCATCCATGGCGCTCAACAGTTCTTTCTCTACTACTGCGGGCGCACCCATGGCGCTCAACAGTTCTTTCTCTGCTGCTGCGGGCGCACCCATGGCGCTCAACAGTTCTTTCTCTACTACTGCGGGCGCACCCATGGCGCTCAACAGTTCTTTCTCTGCTGCTGCGGGTGCGCGCATGCGCACCCGCAGCAGCAGAGAAACCAGCGCGGCCGCTGCGCGGCCGCGCGTGCGGAAGCCATCAAACACCCCAAAAAGAAGTGTGTCTGACACACCCTCACCTTTGCATCAGAAATAGAAGAGATTACAGCGCGATACTTTAAGTATAGATCAATTGAACGATGCTGTATTTCGGTTTATACCGAATATGAAATCTTTTAGTCCTATTTACTCAAATTAACTATTGCATTATTAGAAATGGTAGTGTAAAATTGGCAAATGTCTATATATCGATATAGGTTATACACTTCACAGACCTGAGGAGAAAGAAGGCTTCAAAAAAAACAAGTAGATTACCGTATACAGGATGTACACGCGGGTGCCTGCGTTGTACAAGTTTTCCCCGCATTCAAATGAATTGAACATGTATTTATGTTTATGGTTCACACATGAGGAGCTATTTTCATGAGGAAACACCTGCATTCTCTACGCTTTGTAGCTATCGCTATCGCACTTCTGGCGGCGGTAGGGGCCGGCTTCGGTACTTTTTATTTTCATGGCAGTGACGCCCATGCCGCCCCGGCGGACGACGGCCTTGGCTCGCCAAAGTACACCACCGATGGTGGCGTGTCTAATTTCTCATCACGCGCCAATACCATCCCTTACTGGCAGTCGTCCTTTACCGATCCAACCAATAGCAAAACCTATCCTTATACCATGGTTGGCGCCAACCCCAACACGAATAGTACCTCAACTATTCCTACAGTGATCATCCCGGTCCGCTTCACTTTTGCTAAATCCGCCGATGCCAATAATGTACTCGATGGTACAGATAGGGTAGCAGCGACCGTACAGTCGCCTGTCTTCCAGAAAGCTGATATCGGCGCCGCCGCTGATGCTACAGCTAGCGCGCCACCCAGCCAGCCTGGAGTTGCGCCAGCCAATGCGCGTCCGGTTAAGGAGCCCAGCGATGTAACCCAGGTGGGCGATGCCATCTATCGCGCGCAGTGGGGCAAGAGCGGTTCAAGCTACCACGTGCTGCTGGGGCAGCCAACGGTTATGCCGACCGTTTCCTACAACGTTCCTGCTAACCAGGGCCAGATCACCGTTGGCTCTCGCTCACATGCTCGCATCGGCCTGATGGACTATAACTGGTTCTCCAGCCGCCTGCATGAGACGATCAATAGCCTGCATATCACCCCCAACGAGCTGCCTATCTTGCTGGTGGACAACACCTTCCTGTATGAGGGCAATGATACCAGCAACTGCTGTGTGCTCGGCTACCACGGCGCCTTCTCTTCTCTGAATGGCAACGGCCAGCAGCAGGTGCAGACCTACATGTTTGCTTCCTACAGCTCACCTGGCATCTTCCGCACCAACCCTGGCGATACCATGTCCTACACCCAGGACATCCATGGTCTGAGCCACGAGGTTCAGGAGTGGTATGACGATCCGTTCGTCAACAATACGGTCAATCCCTGGCTGACCCCGACCGCTCCACAGTATGGTTGCACCTCCGATATGGAGACCGGCGACCCCGTCGTTGGCTTCGGCTTCACAGTCCATATGCCCAACGGAGTGGACTACCATCCTGAGGACGAGGTACATTATTCCTGGTTCGCCCGCGAGTCACCATCGCGCGCCGAGCAGGGCTACTACACCTACCTGAACAACTTCGCTGGCGTCGCCAAAGGCTGCTAGCACTTCTCAAGCGTTCAGCGTAAAAAAAACACGAGAGGCGCTCCGGAAATTTCCGGAGCGCCTCTTTACAGCTCATATCCACGTCACTCAAGACCACCATCCCTATCTTTCTGCTAACGGGGAAATCAAGAGAGAGATACTCTAAGGCATTCCTACTCTTTTGCGGCAATGGGCAACGTGAACCAGAAGGTCGCCCCCTGCTCCGGCTCGCTCTGCATGCCAACGCTGCCCGCTTGACGCTCTATAAACGCCCGGCAAAGATAGAGTCCTAACCCTAAACTTAAATCCAGTTCTTGCTGAACCGCATATCCCTTCGTACGGTAGAAACGCTCCCAGAGATGCTGTTGCTCTTCGAAAGGGATGCCTGCTCCTTCGTTGTAAATCGAAACCCGCGCGGTTGCATCCTCAACCGCTAATTGTACCGTCACAGGGGTGCCCTCAGGTGAATATATGAAGGCATTGGTCAGAAAGGTATTGAATACCTGCGTAACCCGTTCGACATCTGCGAGAACGGGGACCTCCCGGGCCGTTGTCTTCTTTTCAAAAACAAGCCTGTGCCTGGGTATCACTTTTTGTGCGCCAATAACTGTTTTGAGGAGCGCAAGCAAGTTGCAGCGTTTCAGCCGTAGCTCAAGTTGGTTCGCCTGAATACGCGCATCGTCGATAATGTCGTTGATCATCCGCTGCTGAAGCCGGGCGCTTTGTGTAGCAGAGGCTAAAGGTTGCTGAGCCTGCGCTACAGAATCGCTGACATCTTGCTCCTGGGCTGCGTCCTGATGTGTGAGCGTCTCTAGCCGGCGCTGGGCTAACTGGAGGTTGCCTAAGATTCCGGTGAGAGGGGTGCGCAATTCGTGACTGGCGAGGACCAGGAAGTCCTGGTTTAGTTGGTGCATTTCCTGCAGCGCAATTTCTCTCGTGTGCGTCTCTACCTGCTCATATATATGGCTGAGGTATTTTATCACTAACAGCGCTTGTGTTGCGAGCGCTTTCACCAGGTCAATCTCCTCCGGTGTATAGATACTCGTCACCCCCGCTTTCATGATAACGAGTACTCCAGCGAGTCGTTTCTCAAGAAACAAAGGGACCAGCAGAAGACTCTCAGAGGAAAAATCAGTGTAACCATGTGGGTGACGTACGCGGTCGCCACGGAGGATGACCTCCTTCTTCTCGAAGAGACGCTTCACTACTGTTTTCTCGTAGACATCGAATAGCGTGATCAGTCCACCCGTCGCCCGTTCAGATTCTTCTTGTTCAGGGGTGAAACCACTGCCCGCGACATAATATACACATCCCTCTGGCCATCGCAGCACTTTCAGAAACGCCCCGTGACAACCGACCACCTGGCGGATCACATGTACCAGTTGCTGGGCCACGAAGATAACCGGGGGAGAGAAAAAAAGGGATCCATCAGTTGAAGTGCCAGCAACCTGCTGAGGAAGGCGCTCAGGGAGGTGGGCAATCGCTTGTGTCAGTGTCAGCACTGCCTCGAGGACGCGTCGGAGATGAAGGGCTTGCTGATATCGCTTCGAAATCTCATGGAAGACAATGACCATCCCGCAGACCTGTTTTTGCTCATCCTGGAGAGAAGAGCAGGACATTGTCTCTGCGACCCTTTGCCCGGAAGGGGTCTCAAGCGTCATATATGTTTCTGGTGGCCTGCATGTTATCTCTTGCTGGATCGGGGAGTACGTAAGCCATTGTTTTGAGGAGAGCGGTCGTTGTTGTTCATCATACATTCCATACTGCTCAAGAAATGCGTAAACATTTTTTCCTCGCACCTGGTCCTCAGAAGGTATTTCAAAAAGCTTCTGCGCCTCCGTATTGATGCGAAGTATGATCCCTTCCTGATCACAGACAATGGTGCTATCTGGTAAAGAGGTAAAGATTGTTTCAGGAGTATACCTCTTTGCGGCTATTCCATCGGGCCCCCGCTTCTTCTGCCTATTATGTTGCTGGATTTTGTCCATCGTGTTTCGCCTTTTGTATCAATGCATACTCAACAGTTTTACGATCGAAGATAAACAACAAGAAGACAAAGGTATTGTATATGCTGTTGGAAACCCGTAGCAATCTCATCCCTCGACCCGCAAAACACACCCCGTAGGTTCGGCCTTTACGGCCGATTTCTCCCCAACCCGCAAAACACAGCAAGATCAAAGAAGTTTTTTCGCCCCTCCTGGTATATGCTATCCATACAACACCGTATCAACCACAAAACACACCTGGAAAGGAGCACACAATGGGAAAAGTCATGTTTGGCCTTTCGGTCTCCCTGGACGGCTTCATCGCCGACAAAAATGATGATCCCGCAGAAGTCTTCGCCTGGTTCTCCCATGCCTGGGATAGACTATACGAAGTATCGGGCGATCCGCTCAATGAGACCGGCGCGGTCATTATGGGGCACCGCAGCTTCGATCAGATCGACAACGATAATGGCTGGGTCTTCCCCGATGGCACGGCGCCCGAGTGGCCTGTGATCGTTCTGCAATCACAGGCGCGTGAACCTGTGAAAAAGGGCAAGACGCAATTTTACTTTGTCACCGACGGCATCGAGAGCGCCATACAACAGGCCCAGGAGATAGCGGGCGAGAAACAGATCGCCCTGCATGGCGCCAGTTCGGTCCAACAGGCCCTAAAGGCCGGCCTGCTCGAAGAGATCAACATGGCCGTGGCCCACGTCCTGCTGGGAGAGGGCATACGCCTCTTCGACCACCTCGGCCCCACACCCATCCACTTGGAACGCATTCGCACCCTCGAAACCCCGGGCGCCACCCATCTCTCGTTCCGCGTGGTGAAACCATCATCGTTCCCATCACCGTAGGTGCGCCCCTTGCGGGCGCTTCCCGCGCGGCGACCGCATACCTCGCTGTTACAAGATTAATTCCCACGTCTCGCCGATCAAATCCTGACCAAAGCTGTGGTGCGGCTCTTCGGCGATTAGTTTGAAGCCGGCCTTCTGATAGATGTGCCGCGCCGCCAGCAGGACGCTGTTGGTCCATAGCTGGATCTTGTGGTAGCCGTGCTGGCGCGCGAAGCGGATACAGGCCTCGACCAGGTGGCTGCCCAGACCCAGTCCACGGGCTCTCGGCTCGACCAGCAGCAATCGAAGCTTGCCCACTCCCTCATCACCCCGGACCAGGAAGACGGAGCCGACGATCTCCCCCTGCATCTCGGCGATCCAGCAGTGCTCGTAGTTGGGATCATAGTTGTTGACAAAGTCGGCCACGATCTGGGCCACCAGCGCCTCGAAGCGCTCGTCCCAGCCATACTCCTGTGCATACAGTACGCCGTGCCGGTGCGTCACCCAGCCCATATCACCCGGCTGATGCGAACGTAGCACAAACGGCTCGGAAAACTTGAAGCCCTTCGTGAGGATGCCCTCGATCTCCTGCATGGACTTCAACAAACGCTGCTGCTCCCCCTCGCTCAAACCATGCAGCATCTCTGCCACCTCGTCACGCGAGCGCTGATCAAGCAGTTGCGCGGCATCACGCCCATCCTCCGTCAACGATAACCAGAACTGACGCCCATCGCTATCGGATCGCCTCTTCTCGGTCAGACCGCGCTGCTCCAGCTGCGCCAGCGTGCGGCTGAGATAGCCGGGATCAAGCCCTAGCTCGCGTCCCAGTTGCGAGGCCGTGGTCTGCTCACGATGCGCCAGCTCAAACAAAATACGCGCCTCCGTCAACGTATAGGGACTATGCAATAACCCCTCACGCAACACTCCTATCTGCCGCGTAAACGACCGATTAAAATGCCGCACAATACCGATTCGCTCATCAATATCCTCAGGTACCATACTTCACCTCTTTGCTTGACAAAAGCAACTATCTACTTGCCAGTATCAACTATTTAATTGCTTTTGTCAAGCATATCTTCGGTAAGATCGGCATCTGAAGCGACTACCCGAAAATACAGCCTTATGTTATACTGGCGAACGCTTCTATACGCACGTGTTCCGCTACATGCTGATGAAAGGGACTTTAATCATGTATACTCAACAGCCCTATCGTTGCCGTTTTGACTGGGGGCGCCGTGGTACCCATATGGCTTCCATGCGAGGCGATATACTGGTGATAGTGGATACATTGAGCTTTGCGACGGCCACGGTGACCGCGCTCCATTACGGCGGGATCATCTATCCCTATCCTATCCACGAGGATGATCCGGCCCTCTTCGCGCGCAGCATCGGTGCCGAGGTCGCCGTCAACCGTCACGAGGTCCCAACCAGGGGTCGCTTCTCCCTCTCCCCTTCGACCTTTCAACAGATCGAGCCGGGCACGCGGGTGGTGCTATCCTCACCCAATGGGGCTACCTGCAGCCGCTATGCGCGCCAGGTCCCCTATCTCTTCGTGGGCGGCCTCGTCAATGCGCGGGCCAGCGCCCGCGCCATCTCCACACTCCTTGAGCAGCATGATCTCAACGTTACCGTCATCGCCTGCGGTGAGCGCTGGCAGACGCCATCAGAGGATGGAGAGCTGCGCTTCGCCATCGAGGACTACCTGGGCGCGGGCGCTATCCTGTCGTATCTCTCCCACGAAAAATCACCGGAGGCCGAGGTGTGCGCGGGTGCCTTCATCCATGCGCAGAACCGCATCGCAAGCCTGATCTGGGACTGTGGCAGCGGCCGCGAGCTACGCGCCAAAGGCTTCGCCGACGACGTTAGCGCGGCCTCCCAACTCAACCTCTACGATACCGTCCCTTTCATGAAGGATGATCACTTGACCCCCTGGCCGTAGCTGCCGGGCTTGCCCCTAAGACGTTCAATTTAAGAACGTGCAAAACGGGAGAAGGCCACAGTACATGCGGGACTTGCCCCCGCTTCCGACCGTAGGCGCCGGGCTTGCCCCGGCTTCCCATGCCAACATCATCTCTACCACAACCATAGCACAAATCACGTTTCTTGTCTGTAATCATCTTTACGGTTTCCACACCCCCCACCCGACTATACTCTTTTATGAGCACTATGGAACCCCTTTGAAGCTATCGCGGCATCGATTGATGCCAATCACAGAAAGGTTCGCTTGCCGTATGACAACCTATACCGCCACGCCACACAAGCTCTATCTCTTTCCCCTCTCGTATTCCAGCATCCCGGTCGCCGGGCGTACGCTGGAGATGGTGATGGGCTGCTATCTCATCGAGATGAGCGATGGAACTCATGTCTTGATCGATAGTGGCTTGCCGGCCGACGTTCCCCGGCCCGCCGGAGCTCCCGCGCCGCAGCAGGAGAAGAATGTATTGTCCCACCTGGCTGATCTAGGCCTCTCTCCTGATGACATCAACATGCTGATCTGTACCCATTTCGACATCGATCACGCCGGCTACCACGATGCCTTCACGCAGGCGGAACTAATCGTCCAGCGCGCCCACTATGAGATGGCGCGGCGAGGCCATCCACGCTTCGCGCCCGCACGCGCCCACTGGGATCACCCGGACCTGCGCTACCGCCTGGTCGATGGCGATACCGAACTGGCCCCCGGCCTGACACTGCTGGAGACAAGCGGCCATACCACCGGCCATCAGTCGGTCCTGCTGCGCCTGCCCCACACAGGTCCCGTTCTGCTGACCATCGACGCGGTCATCATGCAGTCTGTCTTCACGCCCGAACGCTCCGCATCCCGACTGGATGAGAACGAGGAGCAGCTGCGCGCCAGCACGCGCAAGCTGCTAAACGTGGCCGAAGAGGAACACGCCTCCCTCGTCATCTTCGGCCACGACGGCGAGCAGTGGAAAACCCTAAAGACCGCTCCCGCCTACTACGACTAACCACATATGTTCGGGCCTCGCGTCCGATTTCCCTCTCGACGCACGACCACGCTCGCCATATGTTCGGGCCTCGTGTCCGATTTACAAATCGATGGCCGGCAAACCATGCATGCCCAGGGCGAATGAGATCTCGCCGCCGTGATGCAGGTCGTGCTCGATGAGATGCCAGATGACCCACTGCCGCGTAAAGGTCTCCTCGAGTCCTGCCTCCTCATCAGAGTCGCGCAGGATATCCTCCATGTCAGCGATCGTCCAGCGCCGCAGACCATCATGTAGCACCTGCCACGTGTCTCGCAGACCCTGCGCCAGTTCCTCGCCCGACCGGGCGGGCTGATCCTTATCATCCCACTTGCCCAGTTCCAGCAGGTCCTCGCGCTCCTCTCTCAGCACATAATAGAGCCAGCGGGCGCGCGCACCGATAATATGTCGCGCGATCACCCCGATCGAACGCAGATGCGGCGCCGCCTTCAAATCAAGCTGTTCCAGCGTCAACGGCGTCAGCACTTGCGCCAGCAACCGTTGATAGTTATCCCACCCCTCATAAAAAGGGGCCAATGTACGTGTCTGTTCTTGCATCAATTCTTCTCATTTCTTAATTTTGCCTGCCTGCTTGCGAAAAAAAACATATGCGGAATCATTATCAAGAGGGGAAAAATGCACAGGGGTGGATAAGCCCGCAAACCATCCATCAATCAGCGGAGAAAACACAGGCAAGCATCGAATCGGTGAACGAGCGCACCTAAGACTATAGGAAAAATCGAAGCATTACATGCGTCGTCAATCACCACACCTACCGCCGAAAGGATGTGCCCCCCCTCTTCTCATCAAACATCGTATCCATCATATATACACCCTCCTTTCATCTCTAGAATAGATCTACAGTATACCATAAGTTCGGACCTCGCGTCCGATTTCCCCTCCACGCACAATCACGTCCCCTTCAACACGGGATCCTTTCCAGAGCAACGTGCGTGCCACGGGTGGCGCGCTTTCGCGTTGACACCACGGTCGCAGGGCAGGTGGTTGCCGTTGGGGGAAACTTGGGCGCCCTGGCACGAGGTCGCTACGCGAAAATCGGCCGCAAGGACCAATACCTTCAACTTAAGATCGTGCAAAACGAGAAAAGACCACAGTACGTGCGGGGCTTGCCCCCGCTTGCTTGCTCGCCGCTCGAAAAAGCAACAAACAGAATGCGATGCATCGCATGCAACCGTTCCTGGTCGCTTTGAAGATGCTTTTCTTCTTGGGAAGCAAGGAAGCGGGGGCAAGCCCCGCACGTACTCTCGTCATTTTTCTTGTTGCTTGCGCTAAAGTTGAAAGTATTGGCCGCAAGGGCCGAACCTATGGAGGTGACACTCCTACCTACCAGGAATAACTGGCGAGGGCGTTGAACATTTCAAGCAACCCATGGGGATAAGCACCTTCGTAGAGCCAGCCCGGTCCCTGGCCATGCCCGTCGTCGAAGGCACAGGTGTTGCCGGAAACATCGCCAGTATCACAGTAGCTGACCGGGGCATTCAGTACGGTCGAGGGATCATGCAGGGCGCCTCCGTGGTTGTAACAGGAGCCGGTGGAAGAGCTTTCATACCACACTTTGTGGTTGGCGTTCATCATGAGCGCGCTATTGCCGACCAGGGTATCGCAGTGGCTGCCGACAATGGTCCAGTCGGTAGTGCCGCCGCTGTTGGGATGCCGGGCATTGGCGCTCAGGTCACGCATGAAAGCACTGTTCCAGTTCATCTGCCGCCCCTGCGTGCAGTTGCCGCAGGCCAGAGAGGCCCCCAGGACACCATTGTGGGGCGTATCAAAGGTAATGGCATCGGTAACTGCCCCGATGGTGGGAGGCATCCAGGGTATATGCTGCTCGGCCAGTTCCATTGTGTGCCGGATGATCAGCCCACCCATGCTATGGCCAACCAGGATCTCCGACCAGTTGCGCTGCCCGAAATTGTAATAGAGGTACCAGCCAAACAGGCAACTGACGTGGTCGAGGCTCTCGTTGTTGGTGCCGTCATTGGTGTTGCCCATGCCGACACAGTGGACGCGATACAGCGGATCGTGCAGGTCGGCCGTGTAGTGGCTAACAGACCGCTCCTCGTTGCCGTTGCTGGCGCACTGGGAGCCGTCCGGCTTTACCTCCCTGTTATAATAGCTGATCTGCCGAAAATCACCCTGCCAGCGGTTGGCCAGAAAGCCGGCGGCATCGCTCCAATACGTATCACACTCCGGCATCGTTCCGCTGCCGTTGGGAGCTGATCCCAGCAGACCCTCACCCCCATTCAAACCATGAACAAATACCACGCTGGTACCGCTATACCTGGCGCGCGGCGCCAGCATCTGCTGCTTCTCCTTCGCCTGTGCATGCTGCGGCCCCACGGTACTGGCGTGCGGCTCCCCCCGGGCGGGCGCTGACGAACGCGCCGGCGCGGCCTCGGACGCGCTGCTCGCCCCCAACAAAACCGAAGCCACACAAACTACCACCATCAACAAAAAAATAACGTGGACGCGACCAGAACTAGAAAATAAAACCTTCAAGTGGCGCATAATGATCGGAAATCCTTTCCATCCCATTTATTGCAAAGCTTATACACAACAAAAAACGCAAACCAACCGGCTTTTCGCGCTCCCTCCCCCTTTCGTCCCCCCGTACGTTCGGACCTCGCGTCCGATTACCCCTCCTTCGCGCACGATCCTTCGCCTCACCAAACGATGCGCAATTGGGACGCAAAATTTCCGCTTTTGGTGATAAAGTGGGCATAGATATATCGAAGGCGTCATTTGTTAGTTGGCACACATGAAAGGATGGATTTCAGCATGGATAAAGCAACATTTGTGGCGACACTGCTGGAGCAGCGCGCGGAGTGGGAGGCGCTGCTGGCACGCTTCGATGTGGAGGAGATGCTGCTGTCGGGCGCGGCCGGCAAATGGTCGGTCAAGGATGTGGTAGCACACGTGGCCTGGAGCGAGCACGAGATGGTGCCCGTCATGCGCTCGCACATCTTTGCGGGTTCCCCACTGTGGCAGGTGTCGGAGGACGAGCGCAACGAGGTCGTCTACCAGCAGAACGAGGCTCGCTCACTGCAGGAAGTGCTGGCGGACGAGCAAAAAATCTACGCGCAGTTCCTCCAGGAGGTCCAAGACCTGGACGAGGAGGATTTCCATGATCCCCGGCGCTTCCAGCATATGCCCGCCGACTGGGTCCCCTGGCAGATCTTCTCCGGCTGCTCCTACAAGCATTACGAGGACCATATGCCCTCGCTGCGGGCCTGGCTGGTACGCCGTGGCGATCAAGCATCCCGGCAACCGGAAGCATAATCTGCCGCAATAGCACGCATTAAACTGTTTTGTGTGTATACATAAATAAAACAATTAGCATCGCTTTTTATAATAAATGTAGAGATGATCTACCATCTCTACATTTATTAACGTAAAAAGGAGAAAGAGATGCGTTTTCACGGAGCTTACAAGTTACTGTGCGTTCTGCTATGCGGCTTTTCCTGCATGGTTCTCTTAAGCGGGACGGTGGGGGCTCACGAGCGCATGTCGAGCCAGCGCCTGCAGGTCCTGCGTGAACTGGCGGCCCATGCCCAGACGGTGCAGAAGATATCCACGTACAATAGTGCAGCCTTTGTGATGAACTACTCCGTCGAGTATTTGAATCCTGATACCGGTGAGACAGGCAGCGCCGGTGGCACCGACAACTATCCCGTTGGTCAGGAGCGCACCATCGATCTCGATTCCCTCGGCATCCCTGATGGAGCGCTGGTGCGGCCTCACGTCAACGCTATCCTTGGCACCTCGAATTCCGGCAACCGCTACGTCCATTACTCACATGGCAGCGGTGGCGTCGCCTCCTATCGCGTCACCGGCACCACCCTCAACTTCTCGGTCTCCCTCATCGGGTAGGTGTCGGGCTTGCCCCGACTTCCGGGCTCGCCCCGGCTTTGTTTGTCGCCGGGCTTGCCCCGACTCGTCGGCGGTCGTGGTGGCATACCACCGCGACCGCCGACGATCGCTGCGTCTGCTCCATCACCCGCTCTAGCGGTTGTGTTCACTACGGACAAAGAGGATAGTGCCGATGATCAGGAAGATGGCAAAGAGAATGGCGATGACGATCAGGTTGATGAACGGGTTGAGCAGAACGATCTGGTTATATTCGGGGCGGCCGGCGTAAAAGATGCTACGGGCAAGATCAACGGCATAGCGTAAAGGCAGGATTTTGGAGAGGATGTCCAGGTACCAGGGTAGGTTGCGCACGGGTAGAAAGACGCCGGCCAGGAAGAATTGGGGGAAGATGAAGAATGGGATGACCATGTTGGCGGTGCTCTGCTTGCTGAAGAGCGAGGTGAGCAGAACGCCAAAGGATCCTCCTAATAAGCAGATGATCAGTGAGACGGGCAGGATCATCAGCAGGGTAAAAAGGGAGATGGGAACGCCGAAGACGAGGGCTCCCAGGGCAACCAGGACGACGGCCTGTATCAGAGCGACCAGCGATTCGCCCATAATCTTGCCAAAGACGATGGCGTAGCGCGAGATGGGGGCGATAAACATCTCCTGACTGAAGTCACTGGTGCGGTCTTCGATCAGGGAGGTGAGTCCGGTCATGACGGTCTGAAAGAGCGACATCGCCAGCAGGCCGGTCATGCTAAAGGTCATCAGATTATAGCCCGCCGCCTGGCCGAAGTTGCTTTGCAGGGGTCCAGACAAACCTCCAACCAGGATCAGGGGCAGCAGAAAGGTAAAGATCAGACGGATGGGCTCGCGCACAAAGCGCGTTACGTCGCGTCCAGCAATAGTTAAGATGGCGTTCCAGGTAATGTTGATGCGTCCAGCCTGCTCATGCCTGGACTGTTGTGCTATGTTTTGCATGAATAAGGATAACTCCCATTTGTTTATGTGGCGCGTAACGGGTGCTCGACCGTTGCGCGGCTTACATCTCTTGTTGCGTGATGCGCAGGTAGGCGTCCTCAAGGGTGAGGGATTGTGTTTTGACCAGTGTAAGCGGCGTCTGGATCTGGTGTAGTACCTGGTGGACCTGCTCATTGGCAATGGTCAGGGTAAACAGTGCATCTTCTTTTTCTTTGAAGGCCTGTCCCAGATGTTGCAGTTCGCTACGCAACTGGTCCCGGTTCTGGGCGCCAATGGTCAGTGTGGAGGGAGCCAGGTCGGCTTTGAGCTGCTCGGGAGTGCCGTTGCTGATGATGCGGCCATGATTCATGATGCAGACCTGGTCCGCGCCTTCGGCCTCCTCCAGGTAATGTGTGGTCAGGAAGACCGTGGTACCATTCTCAGCGCGCACCTGGCGCAGGTAATCCCATAGACCACGGCGGCTGGCGGGATCAAGTCCGGTGGTTGGTTCATCCAGGAACAGCACAGCCGGTCGATGCAGCAGACTACGCACAATTTCTAACTTGCGCTTCATGCCGCCCGAAAAAGTCTTGACCGGCTTAAACAGACTATCCTGGATCTCAAGCAGTTTTGCCAGTTCCTGCACCTGTGTGCGATAAGCCGACGGCATCCAGCGAAAAAATGGTCGATAGGGATAGAGACCATACAGGGTCGCGTGCAGGCGAATATTCTCCTCGGCCGTGAGATTGAGATCCAGGCTGGGACGCTGGAAGATGATTCCGACCTGGCGCCGTACCAGGTGAGCCTGGGTGGCCAGATCATACCCCGCGATGCGTACCGTTCCAGATGTAGCGGCCAGCGTGGTTGTCAGAATCGAGATCGCCGTTGTCTTACCCGCGCCATTGGGACCCAGCAAGGCAAAGAGGGTTCCAGACGGCACCTCAAAGGAGATGCCATCAACCGCGTTCTGTTCCGCTTTTTTATAGCGTTTTACCAGCCGGTCCACTGTAATAATCGGCATCGTTGTGGCCGTTTCTTCATTTTTTATCTCCACAACCGGATTATTTTTTACCATATACGTTTAAACCTTTCCAATATGCATATGTATGCATACCGTTCTGTCGTTGTTGATAGCGATAGTGTAGCGTCCGAACGGGTGCAGAAACATCATCCATATGCGTGAGCCGCCGGGTGAATTTTGGGTGTGGGTATTGGATGATACGATGGAAAGTATACTCTACAGTAAGTTGAGTTCGCGGGCGACTGCGCTGGCAGCCTGGCGATTGTTGACCTGGAGCTTGCGATAAATACTTTGAATCTGGGTGCGTACAGTATTGACGGAGACGATCAATTCACGCGCGATTTCGGGATTCGAGCGACCAGTGATCAGGAGGCGCAGGACCTTCTGTTCCTGTTTGGAGAGGGGTTCAAAGATAGTTGAGCTGATAGGTGTGACGGTAACCTGCTGGCGGCTCCTGGCAAAGGCGCGCAGCAAGGATTGCGCATAGCTATGCAATGGCTGTCCGAGTAATTGGGGTAAGAGATCGCGCACGAGCAGGAAGAGCTGATCACCTTCGTCCAGGATCAGGCGTTGATAACCACCGGCATAGCCCTGTTTGAGCGCGCTCAGCAGCATCTCTCGAGCTTCAACGCTCTGTTTACGCGCCACATAAGTCTGGGCCAGCAGTAATCTGATCTGGAGCGTATGCCGTCCACGTCCTGCTTCATGGGCGGCGGCGAGCAGCGAGCTGAGTATCTGTAATGCCAACTCAGTCTGACCCTGAGCCAGATAGAGACGCGCTTCCAGCATGACTTTGCTTTCCTGCAAAATCAGGGCTATCTGCCTGTCTTCGTGCCATGGCTGCTCGTCAATAGAGCCTGAGGCGGGATCAACGATGGCTGCCTCTGACGGCGCTTCGAGTAGAAGCATGTCGGTAGCGGTGACCGTATGCTGATAATGCCGCGTTAAATCATCCAGCCACGTCTGCGCCAGAGGGCAATCGCCCAGCAGCAACGCAAGGCGCACGATCCAGCTGATGAGCTCTTGATAGACATAGGTGTAGAATGGATTAGCAATGGCCTGCTTATGGTTCAGCAGATAGTCTGTCAGGCGCTCAAGAGCCGCCCGCGTCTCTCCCCGTCCATGCTGCAGCAGGGCCTGCAGCAGTTCCTGTATGGCCTCGTGAATATCTCGCAGCAGATCAGCCGGCGACTCAGGCTGACCTGTGCCGGGCTGTAGCTGTTGCGCAGCTTCATGCAGCATATTCCATTCATAATAGAGAAAAGCCAGCCCATGGTGAATAAAAGGAGTAAATGGATGCTGATCTGAGCGGGAGGTATCAGTGGTCAGTTGCCGATAGTAAAAGGCGGCCTGTTTTAAATCGCCCATCTCGACACAGAGCAGTCCCAACATAATCGTCATGCCATCGCGGGCATCTGTATTGTTGCTTCTCCCCCAATAGGTACTCGCCTGCTCAAAGGCATGTACCGCCTCTTTGACCTGTCCCAGCTGGATCGCGTCCAGGCCAAGGACCATGAAGCAGAGGTTGCGCCAGAGCGCGTCTTCCTGCGTCAGCCACTCCAGCGCCTGCAGCGCCCAGGAGCGAGCGAGAACGCGTTTGCCCGACTGTAAGCTAAACAGGGCACGAATAGCCAGCACCCCTCCCAGGCCCTCCAGATTCTGCTGTCGCTGCCACTCCTGCTCGGCTAGCTGTAAGAACTCCTCAAACTGAGTGGATGGGGGTTGGGGCTGGGGCTGGCGATCCTGGCCGAAGATCAAAGCGACCGCGTAGCTAAAGCAGAGGAAGGGATGGCGTTTGAGCACCGGCTGTGGCAAACGTTCAAACCAGCGGCGCCAGGTATGCAGTTCGGGCGGATCGATGAAGCGCAGGACTTTCAGGTGGCGCTCAAGCAGCAGTGCTACCTGCTCGCTATCAGAGGTCTGAAACATCGCCTCAACGGCCTCATCCAGCAGGCCATGTTCCATAAACCAGTGGCTGGCCGTCAAGTAAAGTTCTTGCATAGTGGCGGCATTCAGGCGGCGCCGTGCCTCATGCTGCATAGCCTCGGCGAAGAGTCCATGGTAGCGATACCACTCGCCCGTGCCATCGAGCGCTTCCAGAAAGAGATTGGCCTGCTCGATCGTCGTCAGTAAGGCCGCGCTATCGCTACGGCCAGTCACCGCCTCGCACAGCGAGGGACTGAGCCGGGTCAGCAGGCTGGTACGCAACAGAAAATCCTGCACCACGTCCGACTGATCCTGCCATACCTCACCCACAAAATACTGGTGGATCGACGGTTGGCTGCCACGGAAGTTCGCCAGCACCGGCTCGATCTGCTCAATGGTTTTCTTGCCCTGTAAGGATAGCGAAAGCAGGCGTAATCCCGCCGCCCAGCCGTCCAGTTGAGCCGCCAGCCGCTCCAGAACCGCTGGCGCAAGCGGAACCGGCAGCGTACGGTGCAGAAAATCCTCCATCTCCTCATAGGTAAAACGCAGCTCGCCGGCCAGCAGTTCATTGAGCTCGCCATTGGCGCGCAATCGAGACAGCCCAATGGGCGGCTCCCGGCGCGATATCAGCAGCACATGCAGCCTCTGCGGCAGGTGCGCCAGCAAAAAGGCCAGACTCTCATGGATGCGTGGCGTGCTCAGCACATGGTAATCCTCTAAAATCAAGAGATAGTGCTGCACCTGTTGATCGATGGGATTAAGAAAGAGTGTCAGAACCCTTTCTAAGGAGACCGGCTGTAAAGAGGGCTGAATGGTGGTCATCAGCAGCGAGAGGGCCTGCTGACCGCTTGAGGCATCAGACCAGGGCAGGCAGGCGGTGAGGATGTAGCGCCAGAAGCGGATAGGGTCATTGTCGCCGGCGTCCAGCGAGACCCAGGCGATCTGTGGCGAGATGGCGCGCTGATCAAGCCAGGACTTCACCAGAGTCGTCTTGCCAGATCCGGCCGGTGCTACGATCTGGGTAAGTTTATAGTCCTGCCAGCCATCCAGGCATTCATGCAGTCGGGGACGCTCAATCAGCATCTGGGAGAGACGCGGCGGCTGTAATTTGGATTGCAGGAGTGGTGGCAAAGGTGTGGTCAGGGACGGAAGCATCTGCAACTCTTCATCAATCGCAGCTGGCGCGGCGGTAGCCTGCTGCGCGAGGGCATTAAAGCTCTCCGCCACCTGTTCCAGGCGTGCCAGCGACAGCTCACGGGTCCGTCCCAGGTAACGCTTCACGGTCCGCTGCTGTAGAGAGCGATAGGCATACCAGTAGGAGCCATTGCCCTGCACAGCTTCCTTGCGAACAGTACAATGGGCACCGGATTGACCACGAAAAGCGAACGACGTGATACCTTCCAGCCAGGCAAACCAGCTCGCCTCACCCGGAACAACATCCTCGCGCAGATCCCGCCCGGCGCTGCTAGTGGTGAGCGTATAGCGCTGTTCCTGGACCGACCAGAGCAGGAGATAGGAAGCACGTCGAGGCATGGAAACTCCTTGCGCCCAAAAAAAGCTGTATATTACCTAAAGCAGCGATACATCGGCAAGTATAACACATAAAGCCGATCCTTAGGTAATACACAGATGATGCGGGATGCCATTCACATTTTTGCAAAGAGAAACGCAACAAGAAATGCCCCCATACCCGAAACGTTCCCTTAAAAAAGAAACGTAATCGTAGGGTCGACCTTCAACGGTCGACCGGGCCGCTTTGCGGCCCACGTCCCCGGCCGGTTCGGCTTCTCGTGGGTAACACCTCGCCCCACATGGTACCCCCACGCAACGTCGCACACACGTACCCAAATGCGAACGTTCCCATTGAAAGTATTTACGCCTTGCCACCCGCCAGAAATGGCGTGAGCACCGGCAGCAGCAGGTCGACGCGGAAGTTGATGTTGTAATGGGTGCCACCGGGCAGAATGGCGAGCTGCGATGGGACCATGTTGGCGCCGTCCCAACCCGCGTCCCTAAGACCGCCGCCCAGCAGGTTGAAAAACTCGACGGCGTGCATGGGCGGCATTCCATCGGAGTCACCAGAGATGATCAGCACGGGCATCTTCAATGCCGCCACCTGCGCGCTCCAGTCATAGTCCTCTCCCAGCGTGTGATTCATCTCAGAGACAAGGCGATCAAAGTCGTCTGGCTTCGGCGCCACGCTGACATAGGCGCCATAGATGGGTGTGTTGCGGAAGAATGCGGCGGAGTTGGACTTCATGCCCTCCTGCATATCGGGATGCCAGCCAGCACGCTTGCAAGGCGTGGAGATCAATATCAGTCGGCTGACACGCTCGGGATGCCGGATGGCGGTCTGCAGCGCTACGGCTCCTCCCAGCGAGAAACCGAGGACGTCGGCCTTCTCAAATCCAAGGTATGTGATCAAAGCGGCGATATCGTCAGCCATGCTCTCAAAGCTCATAGGACGCTCGGTCAGCACCGTGCCTCCATGCCCGTACAGATCGACCCCGATCACCTGCCGCGTCTCCGCCAGCGCGGGCGAGAGCGCCGCGTACATCGTGGCGAATGTCCCAAAGCCACCGTGCAGCATGACCAGCGGCTCCCCCGTGCCATGCACCTCGTAATACAGGTTGATCCCATTAACGGCTGCGTACTTCCCGGTCGGCTGCGGCGAACTGGTTGTCATCAAACAAATTCTCCTTCAACTTTGCTCAGTATTCCTTACATATATATCTATTCTTCCTGAACACAACAAAAGCGGAAAAAACACAGCCATCAGATTGACAGTCACCAATTCATGAGCTATTATTATGAATATCAAAGATAAACCTTCGGTCGGTTTTTAAATAGAGAAGGAAAATTGATGGTTCGTACGGTCAAGGAACAGGAATACGCCCAGCGACGCAACGCCATCCTGGACATGGTTCAGCAGTTGATCTATCGCCAGGGCTATGAGCAGATGACGATCCAGGATATTGTGGGCGAGCTCAAGATCTCGAAGGGGGCCTTCTACCACTACTTCGCTTCAAAACAGGAGGTGCTGGAGGCACTACTTGAGCGCATGCTGGATGAGGTGGAGCGGCGGCTGATCCCGATTGTCGAGGATCCCAATCTGCCCGCCCTGGCTCGCTTCCTGTATTTCTTTGACGCCATCAACCGCTATAAAACCGATCAGAAGGACCTGCTGTTTGAAATCGTGCGTGTCTGGTACGCCGACGATAACATTATTGTACGCCATAAGTGGCGCGCGGTCGGCCTGCGGCGCATGGCCCCCCTGTTCTCATTGCTCATTCGTCAGGGCATCAAGGAGGGCGTGGTCAGGGTGCCATATTCAGAGCAGCTCAGTTCGCTGGTGCTTTCCATCGCGACCGACCTGGGAGATACGCTGGGTGAACTGTGGCTGGAGTTCGATGCCGAGCGCGGTGATATGGCGCGTGTCGAGGAGGCTATCGCTACCTATACCGCCGCCCTGGAACGTATCCTGGGCATGGTTCCCAATTCGCTCATATTGACAAATGCTGAAACGCTCGGGGCCTGGTTTGTCTCGTCGCGGGTCCGGCATTCCGGCTAGCAATCCGATCATACATCAGCCCTGTTTGCAATAGGGAAAGGTGGTGTCATCATGGTCAATCTCAAAGTGCTGTCCGCCCAACTGGTCTATCTCGTCCTGCTTTTTTGCGTGCCGCTGTTCCTGGCGGCGGGTACCCTGGCCTGGCCAGCTGGCTGGACCTTTATCGTGCTCTTCTTCGCCTTTACCTTCGCGCTTACCGCCTGGCTCTATCGCCACAACCCCGAACTGCTGCGCGAGCGCATGGCAACAAAAAATCCCGGACAGAAGTCCTGGGACCGCATCGGCATGAGCTTCCTCTATCTGGCCTTTCTGGCCTGGCTGGTCCTGATGCCGCTGGACGCGGTGCGCTTCCACTGGTCGTACATGCCGCTCTGGCTGCAGATCGTGGGCACGCTCCTCATGCTCTGGTCCTTCTGGCTCTTCTTCGCCACCTTCCGCGAGAACTCCTTCCTCTCGCCCATGGTGCGCATCCAGGACGAGCGCGGCCAGACCGTGATCTCGACCGGACCCTACCACTACGTGCGCCATCCTATGTACGCGGCCGCCCTCTGCATGCTGCTCGGCAGCGCCCTGCTGCTCGGCTCCTGGTTCGGCCTGCTGGCTGCCCTGCTCCTCACCGTCGGCATCGCTATCCGCGCCATCTTCGAGGAGCGCACCCTGCAGCAAGAACTCCAGGGCTACGCCGACTATAAGACACACGTCCGCTATCGCCTCATCCCCTACATCTGGTAGCCCATCCTGCCCGGGCCGTCCTTGAGAGAGGCTGATCCTCAAGGACGGCCCGGGGGTCCACTCCTACTGTGCTCACCACCCCATTTTTAGTTGGTACATCGGGGGCGCGGATGCTCCTACTGTGCTCACCACCCCATTTTTAGTTGGTACATCGGGGGCGCGGATGCTCCTACTGTGCTCACCACCCCATTTTTAGTTGGTACATCGGGGGCGCGGATGCTCCTACTGTGCTCACCACCCCATTTTTAGTTGGTACATCGGGGGCGCGGATGCTCCTACTGTGCTCACCACCCCATTTTTAGTTGGTACATCGGGGGCGCGGATGCGCCCCCGATGTACCAACTAAAAAAACAACGCGGCCGCGTAGCGGACGCGCGAGTGGGGGCGCCCACGTTCCCCAAATTGACGAGAGTAAAACCTATTCTAAGAAAGCACGTATGAAATTCAAAGAGTCATGTAAAACCCTCTATACGAGGATGAAGACTTCAAGATCTTTCCCTCGCATCCTCTATCATGCATAAATTGGCTCACCAGCGTGTAAAGGGCATGCCAGTATTGAGCGAGAGCATATCTCCACTCTCCACTCTTGCATCTGTGTTCTAGAGTAGAGGTATGCTCCAGCAAACGGCTGGAGGGCGCAGAAGTGGATGCTTATCCACAAACACGCGAATAGAATGGAGATCGACTCATGACTCACGCCACCCCAACCTATGCGACACTCGAAGACTGGATTGCCCGCGAGGCTCGTGCGTTCTCCCTCGATGATCCGCAGTCCTTTGCCACTGCCGTCGATCAGATGCTGGCTTTACCCGGTGAGCAGGTGGAGCTGCTTGGCCTGGGAGAAGCGTTCCACGGCGGCGCTGGTTTTCTCACCTTGCGTAACCGGCTCTTCCAGTACCTGGTGCAGGCCCATGGTTACAGCGCCATCGCTCTTGAGAGCAGTTTCCCCCAGGGACAGCTCGTCAACGAATACGTCGCCGGGCGCGGCCCCGCCTCCTATGAGCAGATACAACAGAGCGGCTTTAGCCATAACTTTGGCAAGCTTGAGGAGAACCAGGAACTGGTGGAGTGGATGCGCCAGTACAATGCCGATCCAACACACGCTGTCAAACTCCGCTTCTACGGCTTCGATAGTCCAACCGACAACGTAGACGGTGCTGATAGTCCGCGACAGGTGCTGCACGTTGCTCTCGATTACCTGACCTCGATTGATAAGGCCAGCGGGCAGCGGCATCGAAGCCGCATCGAGCCGCTGCTCGGCCAGGACGCCACCTGGCAGAATCCCTACGCTCTGATAGACCCCGCACAGTCGATCGGTCTTTCAGCAGAGGCAACAGCGCTACGGATCGAGACCGAGGAGCTCATTTCGGATCTGCTCATCCGCCGTCCCGAACTGGTGGCACAGAGCGGTCCGGACCGCTACCGGGAAGCCTTGCAGTACGCCTTAGAGGCACGGCAATTGTTGAACTATCATGCTGAACTGGCGGGCACATCGGACGAACGCATCGCCAGGCTGCTCGGCATTCGTGACATGATGATGGCGGATAACCTTGCCTACATCGTGGCCCACGAGCGTAGTCGGGGTAAAGTGCTGGCCTTCGCCCAGAATGCGCATCTGGGGCGCGGTAAGGCCCAGATGCAATTCGGCCCCGCTGTCCACGCATGGTGGCCGGCCGGTGCGCAGCTCAACGAAATGTTCGGCCCGCGCTATGTCGTCATTGGTTCAGCCGTGGGCGTCTCTGAGGCCACTGGCATCGGCCAGCCTGAAACCGGCACGCTTGAAAACCTGCTGACAGCCGCACCGGGACCGGCGCGCCTGATCCCAACTCATCGTGGTCAGGGACTGCCAGCCTCGGAACTAGCCTCGCTCCCCACCCGCTCCGGCAGCACGAAGCACCCCGGCTACTTCATGCTCACATCTCACAGCCTCGCGGATTTCGACTGGCTGGCGGTCCTCGATTCCACCCCATACAGCCGCGGAGGACCGCCGCTCTTCAACATGAACCCAGACCCCACACCGTAGGTGCGCCCCTTGCGGGCGCTTCCTGCCTCGTCCCACACCGTAGGTGCGCCCCTCACGGGCGCTTTCCGCCATCACCTTGAGACGCTCGATCCTTCGGCGATGAGCCGGGCGATTTTGGCCGGGGTATCCACTTCATCCAATGGGGTATACACATTTACCCTGAGATCCGGAGCGTCAAGCACCTGAAAGGAAAGATATTCAAACACCAGAGAGCCTGCCTGCGGATGGTTGTACTCTTTATGGACTTCTCGTGCACCGAGCACCTCGTGATCGGGCCACCAGGCCCGAAATTCAGGGCTGCGTAGCATCAGGTCTTGGATCAGCTCTGTCAGGTAGGGATCACCAGGATAGCGACCACAGGTGGCACGGAATTGTGCCAGAAGCTGGCGCGCATGTCCTTCCCAATCGACCAGCACGTGCCGATGCTCGGGGAAGGTGAAGAACCGCCAGATGGAATTGCGTTCCAACGTACTCATCTGTCCATAATCGCCAAGGACGACGCGCGCCGCTTCATTCCAGGCTACGACATCCCAGCGTCGTCCCGTTACAAAAGCTGGACTGAGGCCCTGGTTGTCGAGGAAGCGCTGTAACGTTGGACTTACCGTCTCAAGTTCCATGTCCTTTTCCGGTGGAGGCTGCTGGTGAGCCAGGAAGAAGAGATGCTCTCGCTCACTGGCAGTCAGGCGCAAGGCCTGAACCAGGCTTTCCAGGACCTGCGTCGAAACAGTGATCGAGCGTCCCTGCTCCAGCCAGGTATACCAGTCTACGCTGACGCCCGCCAGTTGGGCCACTTCTGCGCGCCTGAGTCCGGGCGCTCGCCGCCTGCCTCCACGTGGCAGCCCTACATCTTCAGGAGCGAGCCGCGCCCTTCTGGTACGCAGAAAATCGCCGAGCTCGTGCAAGCGCTGGGCTTCCTGCTCACGTAGCATACGTTCTCTTCCTCTCCAAATGGTCCGCCCTGGTGGCGGGAATGTAGGAGTCTTACTCCTATGATAATCGCTCGTCTTGTTCCAGGATTCTCCTCAGTATACACTTTCGATAGGTCAAGAACAATGTTCCCCGCAAGCATGCTGGATCACTAGATAAGCGTGCAAGGCGCACCCGCCGTCAGACAAGCTGCCAACTACCTGGATAGGGCATACGCGTGGTGTGACCACCCGACCTGAACCACAAATACTCATCTACCAACTGGAGGAATTTTCCATGAAAGTTTTCGTTACCGGCGCGACCGGTTTTATTGGCTCCGCCGTCGTTCGCGAGTTGATTGAGGCGGGACACCAGGTCCTCGGCCTGGCGCGCTCGGAGGCATCCGCCGCGTCGCTTGCCGCCGCTGGCGCGGATGCGCATCGCGGCTCCCTCGACGATCTCGACAGTCTGCGCAGCGGAGCAGTCGCGTCCGACGGCGTCATCCATCTTGCCTTTAACCACGACTTCTCGGACTACGAAGGTGCTGCGCGAACAGATCTGCGTGCCGTCCAGGCCATCGGAGCAGCGCTCGAAGGCACCGGCAAGCCATTCGTGATCACCTCGGGCACATTGATGCTCACATTCTTTCTCCCGCAGGGGCGTCTCGGCACAGAGAAGGATGTGGCCGAAGCCGGAATGGTCGCGCCACGAGTCACATCGGAGAACGCGGTGCTCGCGTTGGCAAAGCGCGATGTGCGCTCATCGGTCGTCAGACTGGCTCCCTCAGTTCACGACCAGACAAGAGCTGGCTTCGCGCAGGTCCTGATCTCTATCGCCCGTGAGAAGGGCATCTCCGGCTACGTCGGAGATGGCTCCAACCGCTGGCCCGCTGTGCACCGGCTCGATGCCGCTCGCCTGTTCCGCCTGGCGCTGGAGAAGGCACCGGCCGGATCGATACTGCACGGGGTCGCGGAAGAGGGTATGCCAACCCGCACCATCGCCGAGGTGATCGGCCGCCATCTCGCCATCCCGGTCGTCTCCATCTCTCCTGAGGACGCAGACGAGCACTTCGGCTGGCTGGCAACAGCCCTCACCACCGACAACCCCACGTCGAGCGCACTGACCCGCGAACTGCTGGGATGGCAGACGCCACACCCCACACTGATCGACGACCTTGAAGCCGGACATTTCTTCTAGCACCATAGATACAATCCTTTCTCATCCTCATTTTGTTCATTTGCGATGAGTTTGGGATCAATTTGCCGTCTTATGAGCGCAAAGGAAATCGTTCCTCTTGCATGTCAAGGTGAATGGGAAAGGATACCATATCATGCGGAAAATTATTGAATATACTCTGGTCTCGGTAGATGGCATTTTCGCGGGAGCCGCTGCCGCGGGATTTGCTGAGTACCGCGACGAGGCGTATATGCGGGACGGATTGAGCCAGGCCCTGGCCTGCGACGCATTGTTAATGGGTAGGACCACCTACGAGGGCTTTGCGACGATTTGGACAAGGCGCACCGACCCGTGGGCCGAGAGGGTCAATGCCATGCCCAAGTATGTGTTCTCGTCGACGCTGGAACAAGCCGAATGGAACAATACAACCATTGTGCGGGGCGATGTGGTGGCTGAAGTAACCAGGCTCAAGCAGCAGGAAGGACGGGACCTTCTCCTCTATGGTCATGGTCTTCTTGCAGAGACGTTGCTCAAGCACCACTTAGTCGACGTGCTCGATCTTTCGATCTATCCGTTCGTGGCGGGGCAGGGGAGGCAGTTCTTCCGCGAGGGCGAAAACGCCGCCTTGCGGTTCGTTGCGGCAAAGAGCTTCTCAAATGGCATTGTGAAGATCACCTATGAACCTCGCTCCTGATAGGATGCCGGTTCGTGTCTGGCAACCTTTTCTTCAGGAGGAGCACTCCGTAAGCTGACAACTTACGGAGTGCTCCTCCGTTCTGTGTCCTCATTCACCGAGCGAGGGTGGAAGGGCAAATGACGAGAGGCTAGAGACATCCAGGAACGCGACGAGGCTGGCAATCTGCTCACCCTCCACCCCCAGCACCACGAGTCCAATCAGTTTAAAGACCTGTTCACCAGCCTCCCGCTGGTAGTACGCGAAAGCTGGACACCCATTGGCGTGCGTGGGTAGCAGGCGTCGTTGCCTGCCAGGTGTAAAAATGGAGGTGGCAAGCACGGTGGCGATGGCAGTTCGTCCCTGGAACCAGGCGGGAAGGGGCGGCATAGTAAACCAGGCATCATCTCGCAGCAGCGCCACGAAGCCAGGGATATCTGCTTGCTCCCACAACGCGACATAGCTCTCAAGGAGTTTCTGGGCGCGAAGATTCGGCGGCGCCATCGGGGCCTGGCTTGCTACGTCACCCTGCCGCATGGCGCGTCGGGCCCTCTGCAAGGCTGAATTGACGGCGGGGACCGAGAGATTGAGCCATTCGGCCACTTCGCGGGCTTCCCAGGAGAGCACCTCGCGCAAGAGCAGAACAGCCCTCTGCGTTGGCGTTAAGTGCTGCAGTGCAATCAGAAAAGCCAGGGTGGTCTGTTCGTTGCGCTCTGCACGGTCTTGCGGATCGCTATGCCAATCGGCAAGTACATCATCGGGAAATGGCTCCAGCCAGATCGGCTCCCGCAACCGTGGCGGTACAGGATCACTGGGATTGCTCATCGGATGGGTGTCTGGTGGCAAGGATCGTCGAGAAGCGCTCCTGAGTCTATCCAGGCAGAGATTGGTGGCGATACGGTACAGCCAACTCCGGTATGCTCCCGGATTGGTGAGAGTCGTGTGTTTCTCCCAGGCGCGCAGCAGGGTTTCTTGCAAGAGATCTTCGGCGTCATGGAACGAGCCCAGCATGCGATAACAATGCACGAGCAGCTCACGCTGATACGCACCCACCAGGGTCTCGAATGCCTTCTGATCGCCCGCCTGAGCAGCGAGCGCCAGGGCGATTTGCACTGGCGTCTCCATTCATGATACCTCTTCCTTTAGCAGTACTCATCCACGATCACCAGAGTCGAAATCAATCTCTGCCTTAGATCCTTGCGAATAATATCAGGTATTACGCGAAGGATGCAAGTGCATAGATTCCCTCCCTTTGTGCTGCCTTACGCTCGGTCCGTGCTGGGCAACATATCCGCACGCATAGATAACACAACGGCGGGGGACCATGCGCTCTGCACATGGTCCCCCGCCGCCCCATATGTTCGGACCTCGCGTCCGATTTCTTGCCCGACGTTCGGATCGTTACGCTACGGGTGTGTCCACGTATACCAGCTGGTGTCGTATTGCAACCCTGCCTTCTGGTAGGTGAACGAGTATTGCAGCGTCTGACCCGAGTTCAGACCGTTGACGGTATACTCCCAGCGTCCGGCGCCGCTGTTATACGACATCTGGACGTTTTGCTGCACCTGGTTGGGGACGATATAGTGCAGGATGACGTAGCCAGCCGTCCAGCCACAGGGCTGGAACCAGGGACGCGCCGAGCTGGATCCGCTGTTGACGACGCCCTGCGCGAAGACACCAGAGGTGCAGCCCGAGGTGGGTGTCGCGGTCGCCGTCGGCGTCGGTGTCGGCGTGCCACCGCTGAGCGTGTAGACACGCGTGTAGTCAACTACCATGGGGACGCCCGACTGCGTGGAGGCCGTGGGATTGCCGGGCCAGCCGCCGCCCATGGCGACGTCGTAGATGATGAAGAAGCCGTGATCGATGGCGTTGGCCCAGGTGGTGGGGTCCATGCCCGCATCGTTGGAGTTGACGTGCCAGAACTCGACGCCGTCCAGGTACCAGCGTACCTGCTCGGGAGAGCTACGGCGATCGATCTCGGTGCGATACGTGTGGAACGCGGCCTGGCAGGTCGTGGGCGTACAGGGAGTGGAGCCACCGCGTCCAGTGGTCTCGTTGCAGGGACCACCGGGATCAACGCCGCAGTGCAGGGTGCCATACTCCCTGTTGGTGCCGTTGATACTCTCCATGAAGTCAACCTCGCCGACGCCCGGCCAACTGCCACCAGTGCGGAAGGGCGCGCCCAGCGACCAGAAGGCGGGCCAGTAGCCCTGGGCCGCCGCGCCCGTCACATTGGGCAGCTGGATCGAGGACTCAAAGGCTACCTCGCCTCCCACAGGCGCGGCGAAGTTCGAGGGCTGCGTCTCGATGCGCCCGGAGGTCCAGTTTCCGCTGCCATCGCGCAGCGGCTTGATCACCAGGTGGCCGTTGCCATCCTGATACACATTGTTGGTACTGCTGCTCATGGTCTCAATCTCGCCCGTCCCCCAACCCGTGCCGGTATCATATTTCCAGTTGGCGGTATTGACACCGGTGCCGGCGGCCCCATTAAAGTCATCGCTCCAGGTAAGATTCCAGGAGGCGGCCCTGGCCTGTGGCACTGCGCCCGACGGCGCCAGGCTCACGGCGGCCATCCCCAGCATGGCAACCACAAATACCGTAGCCAGCAAGGCGATGCGCCGCCTGCGCGGCTGCTGCGGAGAACCACTAAACGCTCCCCGCTGTGGAAAGATCAACATTGATCGCTCCTTTCAGGTCAACTACCATTCTTCTCGGTAGCGCCATTCTTATCAAGACTTCAGGACAACAAGAGGGCATGTCGGTATATCAAGTACACGTGTTGCTTCCGCCACGCCCACACACGGACGAAAGTAGGTGCCGGGCTTGCCCCGGCTTTGGGACTGGCCGCTTACCTGGAAAAAACCTACATTTGCACCTGCGGCGCTCAGAGTCATTTGTATGTTGGTGTAGCGGGTGCGCGGATGCGTACCCGCTACACCAACATACAAAATTCAATGCGGCCACGCAGCGGACGCGCGTGTGGAGGCACTCACGTTCGCCAGTACAAGAAGAGCAAAATCTACGCTAAATAAAGAGGCACTAAAGGTTGCTGCCAGGCTGGTTGCGCGCAGCGGGAAGCACGAGACGGCTCGATGCCCTCTGCACCAGAGTGGTCGCAAGCTGAATACAGGGTGGATCAACGACGAAATCCTGTGTCGGAACACCTCCTGCGGTCTGCCGCCCATCCTTTGGCGGCTGCTTCTCGTTCATACGATCAATCATGGTTAGGAGCAGTTCGATCGCCGTGCGACCGATATTGGAGAAGGGCTGGCGCACGGTGGTGAGCGGAGGCGTAGTGTGGGCGGAGATAACATAGTCGTCAAAGCCGACGACGGCGATGTCCTCCGGAATCCTCACTCCCAACTCCTGCGCGACCTCCAGAAAGCCATAGGCCATCTCGTCGTTGCCGATAAAGATGGCGCTCGGCCAGCGCTCGCGGTCGCGCGCGAACAGTACGCTGGCACAGTGGCGGCCGCCGCTCTGCTCGAAGTTGCCCTGCAAGAGCAGGTCAGGATCGGGCTCGATCCCGGCCTCGCGCAGCGCCCGGCAGTAGCCCTGGTAGCGCTCAAGCGTGCAGTGGTAGTTGGTGGGTCCCTGGATATGCGCGATGCGCGTATGCCCGCACGCCAGCAGATGGCGCGTCGCCTCATAGGCGCTGGTCGGATTGTCGATGCCGACCCAGGGCATGCCATCGGGCTCCTCCTGGTCG
Organism: Dictyobacter halimunensis; assembly: GCF_036245075.1. Lineage (NCBI taxonomy): Bacteria > Bacillati > Chloroflexota > Ktedonobacteria > Ktedonobacterales > Dictyobacteraceae > Dictyobacter > Dictyobacter halimunensis. Next base: position 5,458,989 of record NZ_BSRI01000002.1, on the reverse strand, counting down.
TCGATCATCACCAGAGGCAGACCCTGCTGGAAATGGGTGGCCAGCTGGGACGCCAGTCCACCGGGGAAGATCGCTAGCAGACCAGAGATCATGCGCATGGCCAGGATGCGATTGAGCACGTCGGCATGGTTGCGCTGACTGCCGATGCAGTAGAGGACGATTTCGTAGGGTGAGCCTTCGAGGTATTCGGCTACGCCGCGCATGATCTCGGGCATCGCCGGCCAGTTCAGGGGAGGGGCCAGCACGCCAATCAGCTGCGTGCGGCCACCGGCCAGCACCGTGGCGGTAATGTTGGGCACAAAGTTGTGCTCCTGCACCACTTTCGTCACCCGCTCGGCCAGCAGCGGATCAACGGATGGGTTGCGGTTCAGGACGCGCGATACGGTAGCCTTGGATACACCGGCCAGCCGTGCAATATCCTGGATCGTCAGCCTTCCCTGCGTCTCTCCTGGCATAGCACAAACGCTCCCGCCTCGTTCCATCGAGGTCACCTTTAAATATTTTTGATCCCCGTACGTGCGACCCTCGCGGCCGCTTCTCTACCCATAAATGACTTCGCTATATCCGCGCCCATCTCGCCAAAAATGGTTCAAACATCCCTAAAACCATTCCTGCACAAAAAACGTACCATAGAAACCGGTTTCTGTCAAGACTTTCCATCCATTTTTGTGGGCCTGCTAATCGTTCCTCTTGACTTGACCCACTATAATATACGAGGTGGTCAGATGACTCCTATATGCCCACCGGTTTTCTTGCACATCCCCCCCTGGTAACCCGCTCGCCGCATTTCTCCTTGAGCGCGGAAACCATGTCCTCTTTCACATCGTGGTGGGCTCGTTAAAGGAGTCGTTCGTGTTTACCCTGCTTACCCGGCGCAACTTTGGTCTCCTGTGGGTTGCGCACACCTTCTCTATCCTTGGTGACTACGTTTTCTTTATCGCCATTACGTTCTGGGTCTATGAGCAGACCGGCTCAGCCACCGCTACGGGCGCGGTGCTGATCGCCTCGACGGTCCCCGGCATCTTGTTCGCGCCCCTGGCTGGAGCCATAGTGGATCGCTGGCCGCGTCGCGCCATCATGCTCGTCGCCGAGGGGGCACGCGCCACGCTCTTTCTGGCCCTGTTCGGCGTCATCATCGCGCAACCGCACGCGCTCTGGTCGATCTACCTCGTCGGCTTTATCCAGTCGGCCATCGCCACCTTCTTCTGGTCGGCGCGCGGCGCACTGCTGCCGCAGTTGATCGAGCCGCCCACGCTGCTGGCCGGAAACGCGCTCTACATGGTAAGTGACTGCGCGGTCCGTATCATTGCGCCCTCCCTGAGCACCCTCTTCCTGCTGACCTGGGGACCCGCCGGCATCGTGCTGATCAATGCCGCCACCTTTCTGATCTCAGTGGGATGCATCTGCCTCCTGTCCACCGCTCACCAGCACTCAGCAGAGGACCTTCCAGCCCTACCAGTTGCCGCCGCCGGGAAGAGGCAACAGAGGTTGCGTGAGACCCTCGCGGCCACCCGCCATGTACACAGCCTGTTCATCCTGGGATCAATCGTCGCCTATACGGCTGGCACGCTCAATATCCTCATCCCGGTCTTTGTGCGCTCGGCACTCTCGGCGAGTCCCCTGGCCTTTGGCTGGCTGCTAACCGCTCAGGCGATCGGCGAAGGGATCATGAGCGTTCTGCTGGGACGTTTGCCCCTCTGGCGCGGCCGCAGAGCAATAGCGGGCTTTGTCTCAGCCTGCCTCGCCGGAGGAGGGTGTGTGCTCATGCTCATCGCCGCCATCCACATGCTGCTGCCCGTCCTGATGCTCAACCTGGTCTTTGGCGCGCTGACCGCCGGGGTCACAGTTCAGGTTCTGACCCTGCTCCAGCAACGCGTCGCCAACCGCGTCCTCGGCCGCATGCTGGCAACCGCCAGCGCCATGCAGTCCCTCGCCCAGGTGGCAGGCATGGCCATAGCCAGCCTCACCCTGGCCGACATCGGGCCGACATGGCTCATGCTGTCCAGCGGCAGCCTCTACCTCCTTGGCAGCGGCCTCGCCTGGCTAACGCAAGAACAATAACGAGAAATATAGGACCGCGACCTTCTCGTTCTCTTTTCGCACAAAAATGCAGTTCACATACTAAATGTGCCCCAGGCGTATAACCTGGGGCACATAGCTTTGGACATTGCGTTCGATGCATCTTATATTGTCTTGACCGTTGCCCGCGCATGGAGCACAATCCCGATCGTAGCCGCCAGCGTTAGACCGGTAACGCCACCCCAGGTCAGCAGCGTCAGCGCGTCGGGAGCGATCAGCGATTGGCCGCGCATTGCCTGCCAGAACAGCGAGGCCGTCAGGCCCAGGTAGCCCAGGCTAAATGTCCAGACCAGGGTGATACGGTGACCGGTGCGCAGCCGTGGAAAGCGCCGCGCCGAGAGGAACCAGCCGATCAATGGCAGCACCTGGAGCGCGTGCAGGCCAATAAAGTGGGCGATGCGCAGATCGCCGCCGATCGTGCTCCATCCCAGAAATGGCAGACCCGAACCACCATCTGGCACACCTACGCTGTGCGCGCCGACGAGTATGGCGTGTCCGGCCTTGATGGCGGCCTGTTGCGCCGCCGTCGGCAAGGTCATCGGGATAGCCGCCAGCATGCCAAACAGGACGATGACCAGGCTCAGGCGCACCGACCAGATAAAGGCCCGGTCCGCGCGACGCTCGAACAGAAAGAGGATCGCCGCGAGAAAGGCCGCCACCCAGAGCGTGAGCGCAAAGGTAGCCATCGTTGAATAGACAGCCGAATCAAAGGAGGTGGCCCGGTTGAAGTGGCTCGCGACACCGCGCGCGGCCTGCAAAGCAATCAGCCCCATCTCAGCCACGGCCGCCAAACTGGTCAGGCCGGCGATGATCCTGGTAACTCTCTTCCAGCGCCGTACAAACGAGAGCAACCAGACAAACGTAAAGCAGTAGACGCTGAATGAAATAGCGAACTTCGCCGGCTTCACCCAGGCGGGCGACCCGGTGATCACTCGATGATCAACGATCAGCCCTACCCCTGTCGCCAGCAGCGTCAGCATCATCAACAATCCCGTTACCATCAACCACGGATTCTCCACGACCCCCCGACGAACAAGAGACAACACATAACCATATTTTGATTGCACTATTGAAGTATTAGCCAGAGAAGTTTGTTCAGTTCTTTTAATGGTAGACAGCATAATTCCATACCTCTTACATAGCATTTATTGAGAGTCGCGAAACCGCATTTGTTCGCATCCATCCCATCGCTTCGATCATTTATCAGAAGTATAGAGCTCGACTGCCACGAAATTATGCCGAAATTGTAACAAATGTGTGTCAAAGATAATCTCCTCGTAGGTGCGCCCCTTGCGGGCGCTTGCCGCGCAGCGGCCCCGTACCCGGGCGCGCACGTTCCACCAACGATACCATCTCCCCTCTCAAAGGGACGCCAGTATGTTATGTTGAATGTACTGGCCTTTGTGGGCGCTTGCCGCGCAGCGGCCCCGTCCCGGACGCATACGCCCCCTCAACGTGTCATCTTCCCAATCAGAAGCGTTCCAACTCCAGTGGCCGCACAAGATCAATTACAATCAGGGCCGCCAATACGACCATAGGAAAAACCAGGGCCAGCAGAGCAAGGTGTAGTTCCAGGACACCGCCGCAGATAGCCCCGAGCAGATACGCTATCCACAGGCCGCTCAACAAGATAAAATGGCGCATCGAGGCCTGGTGCACCGGCGTGCGCACAACCTGCGGCATCGGCCGCTGCGCCAGTTGCTCGCGCAGCCAGGGCAGGTATTGGGCCAGGATTTTGGCCCAATTGCTCAACACCCCCGTCACAAACGTGGTGCTGATGTACTCACCCTGAGCGCGCCGCACCGTCGCCGTCTGCAACCCCATCGCCAGCGTCAGCAGGGTCGTGCAGACATAAAAGGTCCACGACTCAAAGGGATGCACGCTTCCATGATAAAAAGAGCGGCTCCCAAGCAGGAGAAATCCCAGCAATAGAACCAGTTCCAGGAAGAATATGATGGTAAAGGGGAAACGCAGACGACAGCGCCTGGCCAGCGTTCGTACCAGAAAGCCCAGCCAGTTTCCCAGGAAGAATATGATAATGGGGAAGCCGCTGTGCAGCGCGGCATGCCAGTTCAGACGGCCGAGAGCCACCCCGGTCGCCATACTATTGCCGCTCATAAATGAGGCCCCTAACTGTCCCAGAACCAGGAAACCGATCGCGTCACTGAAGGCGGCCACCCAGGCCAGCAGAAATGCGGCCCACATATGCTCGAATCCAACACGTTGCTGCATACTATCCTTATCGGCACCCGGTACTTGACATGCCACACGCGAAGCTTGTACCTTGTCTGAAAGGAAAGGAAGGCACGATGTCTACATATCAGCTTGCGGGACCGCGACCCGGCGCCATACGCGTCCTTACCCTTAATCTCTGGGGACGCGATGGCGCGTGGTTCGATCGTCGATCGGTGCTCAAAGAGGGCCTGCGCGCGCTGCAGCCCGATCTGCTGGCGCTGCAGGAAACGGTCAAGAGCGATGGCTACGACCAGGTCCTCGATCTGCTCGGCTCCGAGTGGCACATCGTCCATCAACGGGCCCGCCACGCCAATGGCATGGGAATCTCGCTCGCCAGTCGCTGGCCGCTGCGGGAGTTACAGGAACTGGACCTGCAGGTGACGGCCCGCATCGGCGATTTTCCCTGCGGCACCCTTATCGCGGAAATTCAGGCGCCGGCCCCGGTCGGACCGCTGCTGTTCGTCAACCACTTTCCCAACTGGCAACTGGACTTTGAACATGAGCGTGAATTGCAGGCGGTCGCCGCCGCTCGCGTTCTGGAGGAGCGCGCGCGCCAGTGGAAGCTGCACGTAATAGTGGCCGGCGACATGGATGCCGAACCCACAGCCGCCAGCATCCGCTTCTGGAGCGGCTATCAATCGCTCAATGGCCTGAGCGTCTGCTACCGCGATGCCTGGGCAAGCAGCCATCCCAACGAACCAGGCCATACCTTTACCCCCGATAACCCGCTAATGGCCATGGCCAACTGGGACTGGCCCTTCCGGCGTATCGACTACATCTTCATACGCTGTGGCGAGCATGGTGGCCCTACCCTCAAAATCGCCTCCTGCCAACTCATCTTCGATCAGCCAATCAACGGCACCTGGGCCAGCGACCACTTCGGCCTCATCGCCGACCTCACCCCCCCGCCGTAGGTGCTGGCCTTGCCCCAGCTTTGCCGCGCAGCGACCCCATTCCCAGGCGCAGGCCCGTGTGTCCACCAGGAGGCTCATGAGCTCATGAGGCATGATCCCAGTGTGGAGCGCGGTGTCATGAGCTACGAGATCCACCCTTACCGCATCAGCTTTTTCGATGGTGCCGAGTTCGGCTAGTAAGACAGTAAGTACAAACTTACAGCGGCTTGACCAGTTTCACGTCTTCGTCGAGATAGCCCGGGTTGACCGCCCGTGCGTGGGTACTCGTGCCCCCTTTTACAGAAACATGCCCAGGCTTTCGCACCAGGAATGCTCAGAGGTCAGTTCTGTAGTGGTGGGGCATTCATTTGGCTGAGACTGGTATAGTATGATCAGAGCATACTTGTTTGAATGGTATGAGAGCGGCTCGACAGCCATCAGAAAAATTCAACCTCCCGAGCAAAATACGGTACAGCTTGCTTCATCGGTGAAAAGAGCGTGATTATGAGACAATTCCATCGGGCAGTTCAACGTTATTCATTGGGTGCGATAGACCAGAGTGAATATCCATCATCTCCAGAAACAATAAATCTTTCCCTTCCCTGGTGGCGTTCTCATTTGGTGGGCTATCTGCTCAGCCCTGTATGGGTTGGCTTTATGACCCTGGCAGCGTTGTTTATAGATGAACCATTACTGATCTGGATTCCGTTCTGTATACTAACCCTCATGTCGTGCTTTTTGTGGGGTATTGGTCCGGCTCTGCTCTCAATGACTCTGGCACTCTTTACGCTCTATTACATAATAATACCAGATCAGCGTCTATTCGCGCACAATATCTGGAAAGATATCCACTTACTGGGTCCTTTCTTCTTCGTCCAAATGGTGATTACGTTGCTTGCTGCGTCTAATACAAGGCAGTATCGGCGCACGGTAGCGGTCACAAAGGAGCTTCGCGCAGCACTGCGCGATCTATCAGCCTTGAATAGGGAGCTAACACGCACGCAACGTCAGGAATACATGTTTTTTATGCGCGCGGCACATGAATTGCGTACACCTCTTACTACCATCCTGGGCGAAACACAACTGGCGCTGCGGCGCCTGGAGCGAGCCCGACCTCTTCCCTCCGAGAGCGCTACCTGCCTTGCTCATTTTGAGCATATTGAGAAGCGTGCACAAGGGCTACATGCACTTGTTGAAGATCTTATCGAGCTATACCACGTGCAAGAAGAAATAAATCCACCCACATTGAGCCCCTGTAACGTGAGCGACATTTGTACAGAACTTACTATGCAGCAACACCAGCTCTCAGGCCGGGGCTTCAAGCTGGAGCTTCCACATGAGCCAGTTATAGTACAGGCGAATAAAGAACGTTTCCATTCCGCTCTCACTAATATCATTGACAATGCTGACAGGTATGCCTCCTTATCTACACCCATCTGTGTTTGTGTTCACGCAGACGCCAATAATGCCTGCATTTATGTACATAATGAGGGTGCTGAACTCTCAGCCGAGCAGCAAGAGCACATTTTTGAGCCCTTCTACCGTACCCCCACCGCCGAAAGAACCTATCAAAGTGGGCGGGGCCTGGGCCTGACGATAAGCAAGGCGTATATTGAACAATATGGGGGCAGTATCATGGTCAAATCTCCACCAGGGGAAGGAGTCACATTTTTGATCGAGCTTCCCATACAAAAGATAACCTCATAAATATAGCGCCTTTCGCCCGCTACGACTAGGGAGCCGGATTGCTGCTGGTGGGCGCATTTACCCTGTTGCCACAACTCGCCAGGTAAGACTTGCTTCTCAAAAGAGCAAGTGACAAGAAACACGAAACGCCCGTGTAGGGTTGACCTTCAACGGTCGACCGGGCCGCTTGCGGCCCACATCCCCGGCCGGTTCGGCTTCTCGTGGAAAACACGTCGCCCCACGTGGTACCCGGCAAGCAACGTTCACTTTTGGGTACGCCTCGCAACGTTGCGGGTGGGTACCACGTTTGCCGGCTTGGAAGACAGGGGGAAGCGGTGTCGTGAGGGCACGTGGGCTGCCGTCGCTGGCGCTGGCAGCCCGGTCGACCGTTGAAGGTCGACCCTACATGGGCGTTCCGGTTTTCGGGGCATTCCGGTTTTCGGGGCGTTCCGGTTTTCGGGGCGTTCCGGTTTTCGGGGCGTTCCGGTTTTTGTTGCCTGCTCTTTTGGCAACAACATGAATGGCACTCATTTTGGCGAGCAGAGTTGTTTTTGGAGAGAAAAGAGCGTATGCTCTCTCAAAGAGACAGAACATAGCTGGCTCCAAATGTTCTTGAGGAAAAGATGGCCCGACGAGAGCGTATTCATTTTCAACCACATCCTATATAACTTGCCCCACTCGCGCAAAGAGCGCGAGCACCTCCTGATCTCTTGTGATACCGAGCATCTACTATCAATGGTGTAAAAATGTGTGAGGTACTATACGACACAGATCAGGAGAAAAAGAAACCATGCCTTCAAATAACTATCTTCCTACCACCTGGTATGATCATCGTGTCAAGGTCCACCCTTCATCGATTCAGGGGATGGGAATGGTTGCTCGCCAGCCGATCCGTGAAGGTGAAATCGTGGTTCGCATTGGCGAGACGATCATGATGGAAGAGGAGTTTCAGGTGATCACAGGCAACGATTGGCAACGACGAGATGTCCAGGAACGCTATCGAGATCACTTCTCTCCATTTCTCAACGAGCGCATCCGTCGCTTCTCCGAGGGCAGATAAAAAGCATAACGAGCAGACACAAAAAAAGAGGGTCAGCACAATGCTGACCCTCTGCATTCAATTTCTGGCTGTTTGCCATGTCATGCTTTCACATGACGCGACCTAGTAGCGTCCGCCGCGGTAGTTGTTGTCCGAGTAGCGCTCTCGGCGCTGATAACCGCCCCGGTTCCCCGACGACTGTCGTTCGCGCGCCTCATTGACGGTGATGGTACGATTTCCCATCATCGTTCCGTTCAGGCGCTCAATAGCATACTGCCCATCTTCATTGGACGCCATCTCGACAAAGCCAAAACCCTTGCTGCGTCCCGTCTCACGATCGGTGATCACTGCGGCCTCAACAACGTGTCCAGCCTGCGAAAAAATGTCTACAAGTTCCTGCTCGGTGGTTTGATAGGGGAGTCCCCCAACATATAATCTCATGCTTATTTACTCCTGTGTGGACATCCTCGACTCATTGTTGCTCTGAGAAACCATTTCCCACAGAAGCGATCCAATTCTTGTGATGTCATACACTTATATAAACACCCGGATCGATTCCATTATTCCCATAGCATACCACTTGATACGGCAATAGGAAAGATCATTGGCAAAGCTGATGAAAAGGAGTATGCTTGAGTAAAATAAGGAGCACAACCATGAAGATCCAGAACGGCCCCTGGCAAGCCCAGGCGATCCAGGATCTGACGACCCTGTTCGAGGGACATGCCACGGTCCGAGCCCTGCTGCTGAAGGGCTCCTGCGCCAACCCCACCATCCAACCGGATACATGGAGCGATGTCGATCTGACTGTGATCGTCGCCGACGGCACACTGGCCGAGTTCTTCCCCACCCTCGACTGGCTGGCCCCACTGGGTACGGTCTACACATTCAACCAATCATCTAATGACTATACGAATACCGCACGCGTCTGCCTGACTGATTTCAGGCGCTTCGATTGCGCGTTTATGCAGGAGTCGGCCTTGCTGGCCCATCCCCCACACAGCGAGGCGCTGCAAGTGCTCTTTTCGCGCTCGCCTCTGGTGGACGAGGCGCTGGACAGGACCATCCTGAGACCCCTGCCGGTGCCAGAGACGACGCGCGAGCAGTTTGAGCAGATGTGCAACGATTTCTGGTTCAAGGGGATGCTCACGACCAGCAAAGTAATGCGCGGAGATCTGCTGATCGCCAGCCATCTGGCGCTGGAGATGATCCAGGATACCTGTGTGCTGGCGATGATGCTGCGGGATCAAGCGACCGGCACTAGCCACCATCGCGCAGGTGGCCAGGGCAACACATTCATCACTCGGCTGGATGCCGAGCCACCACACCCCTTCAGCGCCACGGGCATCCTCGACAGCGTCCAGCAGAGCAGCCTGCTCTTTGACGAGCTGGCCGCCCAGTGGTCCCCCGATTACCAACCGCGGCGCCATCCCCTGCTCGCCTGGATCAACACCGCCCGCCCATCGTCGTCGTCGTCGTAGGTGCCGGGCTTGCCCCGGCTTGGCTTGCCCCGGCTTTCCGTGCCCTTACGCTTCGGACGGCTGCCACGTGGCCAGATCGGCCGTCCCTTGCTCGCCGGTCAGCAGGTTCTTGACCTCGTGCCCCTTGTCTTCATAGGGCAGGAACCAGACGTAGGGGATACCCTTGCGCGAGGCGTAACGCAGCTGCTGTGCCTGCTTGATCGCCGTCGGATACATCTCGACGTTGAGGCCACGCTCGCGTAGCGCGCTGGCGGCCTGCACCGCTTCGGCGCGCCGCTCGTCAGATGGGAAGATGACCAGCACTTGCGTGGGACTCTTTGGTCCGACCTGGATCTTCTTTTCGGTCAGCAGCTTGGCGAAGAGGCGCGTCAGGCCAATCGAGATACCAACGCCGGGCAGCTTGCGATTGATAAACGAGCCGGTCAGGTCGTCGTAGCGCCCACCTGAGCAGACGGTACCGAAGGCGGGAAAGTCCACCAGTTTGCCTTCGTAGACGGTGCCGGTATAGTAGTCGAGGCCGCGGGCGATCGAGAGGTCGGCCAGCATAACACCCTCGGGCAGGTGGCTCAGCTCGCTCATGACGAAGCGCAGCTCTTCCAGCCCCTGATCGAGCAGCTCGGATTTGACGCCCAGGTCCCGCACACGCTCGACAAACGAGAGATCGGATGTGCAGATCTTGCCTATGGCCAGACAGCGCTCCGCCAGCTCTGGCTGCATGCCGAGCTGTTCCTGCAGCTGCTTGAGCACACCATCATGGCCAATCTTGTCCAGCTTGTCGACGATGCGCAGGACCGGAATGGTGTCCTCGATGCCCAGGCCCTCGAAGTATCCCTGCAGCACCTTGCGATTATTGATGTGCATCTGAAAGTTCTGCACGCCCAGGCGCCTGAAGATCTCATACACGATCACCGGCATCTCGGCATCAAAGTGCTGCGGAACGCTATTGTTGTTGATAACGTCGATATCACACTGATAGAACTCGCGGTAGCGTCCCTCCTGCGGCCGCTCGCCGCGCCAGACGCGCTGGATCTGGTAGCGCTTGAACGGGAATACCAGGTCATTATAGTGCTCGGCCACGTATCGTGCCAGGGGAACCGTCAGGTCGTAATGCAGTCCCAGCCGCGCCTCGCTCTTATCACCTTCACCCTGCAGCCGCTTGATGACGTAGATCTCTTTATCCGTTTCGCCCTTGGCTAACAGCGCATCGAGCTCCTCCACTGAAGGGGTCTCGATCGAACAGAATCCATAACTCTCAAAGGTTCGTCGAATCTCGTCCAGCCATTGTAGCTCGGCGATACGTTGCTCCGGCAACCACTCAACGAAGCCGCTCACTTTGGTCATACCACTACCTACCTCTATGCTAGATATGTTTGAGCCTATTCTAGACCGTTTCTAGCTTCCTGGCAAGATAGCTAATTTTCAGGAGAAGTTGGCACAAAAAGCGCCTGTTCAACGCGCGCTTTTTGTGCCAACTTCTCCTGAAAACTTTACAGGAAAAACACATCCAGCATTGACAAAGGCAACATAATTAGCTATGCTATGTCTATTAGACATACTAACAGACATAGCATAAAGGAAGGGAGCATAGTCATGTCATCCTCGTCGTTGCATATCATTGTTATTGGTGGCGGGATCGGTGGTCTCTGCCTGGCCCAGGGTTTAAAGGGCGCCGGTGTCAGCGTGGCGGTCTATGAACGCAATCCCTCATCAATCGATTGGCTGCAAGGCTACCGCATCCATATCAATGCGGTGGGGAGCCGCGCCCTGCACGAATGCCTGCCCCCGGTGCTGTGGGATGCTTTTCGGGCGACGGCCGGTCAATCGAGCGCTGGCTTTGGCTTTATCACGGAACAGTTGAAGGATCTGCTGGTGATTTCAGAGGCACGCATGACGGGGCAGAACACCGATCCGGTCGAGGGGCAGTATCCAGTGAGCCGCATCGCGCTGCGCCACCTGCTGCTGGCCGGCCTGGAGGATGTGGTGCACTTCGATAAGACCTTTGAGCGCTACGAGCTGCAGCCGGAAGGCAAGGTAACGGCCGTCTTTAGCGATGGCAGCACAGCCACAGGCGATGTGCTGGTGGGGGCGGATGGCGCCAACTCCAGGGTCTGCAAGCAGTACCTACCCCAGGCCCGCCGCGTCGAGACCAATGCACTGGCCGTTGGCGGCAAGCTGATGCTAACGCCTGAGGCGCGGGCCTGGCTCCCCCGTCCCATCCAGACGCGCATGAATATCGTCATCCCCCCACAGAAATACTTTCTGTTCAACGCCGTCTTCGACCATACCTACGCGTCCCGCGAAGATTTGAGTGAGCTGAGCTCCAATCTGCGGGCCGCTGGACTCGACCCCGAGCTGCTCTTCGCCGATACCAGCAACTATGTGTTGTGGGGGTTTGCCGCCAACGTAAATGCCTATCCGGCGAGCGCGGAAGCACTGAGCGGCCCACCACTGCAGAAGCTGGTGCTGCAGATGATCAACGATTGGCATCCCGATCTGCGCCGCCTGGTCGCCGACGCGGACCCCGCCACGGTGGCCCCTATCAGACTGAAAGCGTCTGTCCCCATTGGACCCTGGGAGAGCTCGCGCGTAACCGTGCTGGGGGACGCCCTGCACAACATGACTCCAATAGGTGGACTGGGCGCCAACATGGCGTTGCGCGACGCGAGCTCGCTGGCCCGCGCGCTATCGGCTGTGCAGCGCGGGGAGGCGCAACTGCTGCCCGCCATCCACGACTACGAGGCGGGCATGATCAAACACGGCTTCGACGCGGTTCGCGAAACGCTGGCCAACACGAGGCGCGCGACGGCCGATAGCCGCCTCGAACGCGGCATGGTTCGCGCATGGTTCCGCGCCTGCAACGCGCTCCCATTCCTCAAACAAAAGATGTTCGCCCCCCACGAACCCGCACCATCCTCACCATAGGTGCGCCCCTCGCGGCCGATTTCCCCTCCACGCACACCCACGTCCACCAAAAAGGAAGAGAAACCGGCCGTAAGGTCCTACATTCCCCCTTATGTTTATGCTTTTAAATTGAACGTATCACCCTTTGCAGCCAATCAAACCGCGTGCACGACCACGTCGCGTTCCAGCTGCGGGGCGTGCACCTCGTAGCGCCAGATGGGCACGTCGCGCCACTCCCAGGGTGACCGTACCAGCGTCTCCAACGCGATGTCGCCGCACCAGTAGGCCAGTCCATATTTGGTGGCGCGATGCCCGATCACCACCACCGTTTTTCCATCGTACTCGCGCATCACCTCGCGCAAGAAGGCGCCCACACGCTGCACCACCATCATCACGCTCTCGCCGTCTGGAAAAGGCTTGACGATATAGCGATTGAACCCCTCATCGATCTGGTCAATCGGATACTGCGTCATCTCACCATAGTCGCACTCGCGCAGCCGCGCATCCAGCACAATCGGCACCCCACGCCGCCCAAAGGCGATCGCCGAGGTCACCGCCGCCCGCTGCAGATCCGAACAGAATACCGCGTCCAGCTTTTCTGACGCGTAATGGCGCCCCAACTCAGCCGCCAGCGTGCGGCCCGCCACCGACAGCGGCACGTCGGCAAATCCCGATCCGCGCCTGAGCTCATTATCCACACTCCTGGCATGAGGAGAATAAAATAAAGTCAACATGTGCTCATTCCCACCCTCAATCTCAAAACATACGCCCGGCCACTATCATACATAACAGGACCATTTTAATACAAAGAGCATAAAACGACAAGAAAACACTGTGTATGTTAGTTATTGCTGCTCACCAGCAGCAGGCAAAGCGTCCAGAATAGCGTAAATCCTGACAGGAGACATCAGAGGGCGCATGCTATCGCGGGGCTCGCTCATCTAAACATGTGGCGAAGCGCAGAACTCGCTCTACTCGGCCACCTGCGCGCGCAACTGCCTGACCCACTCGATCTCAGCCTGCCAAAGCTGTTCGCGCTGCCGCATGGAACCCAGGGCCAGGTCGCGGAAGGTGGCCTGCTCATCTCCGATCTCATGCAGCAGGCTGGCGGCGTGGGTCTGCAGATGCAGAACGCAGGCCTGGCAGTAGTTCAGGTAGTGGTTCAGCAGGTGTAGCCGCTCGCGCACCGGCAGCAGATCCAGATAGGGCATCTTGAGATGAAAGATGCGCTGATAATCCCCGATGTTGGAAGAGGTGTCTAGCATGACCTGGTGGAAGCGCTTGCGCCCGGCCTCGGTGATCCGGAAGGTGCGCGCCTGCTGTTCGCCCTGTTCATTGCCGGGGGATGCCACCTCGCCGGCGCGCTCGATCAGGCCAGACCGCTCCAGACGGTTCAGCAATGGGTAGAGCGTGCCGTTGCTGATCTTTGCCCATGGCCCGATCATGTCATTGGCGATCTGCGCGAGTAAATACCCATGCAGTGGAAAACGCATCAACAGCGATAGCACAATCAATTCATACATTCCGACACCCCCGGACAGCTCAACTCATACAGATTAGTATAGCAATTATAGAAATGCCAGGCGTGAGCGTCAAGTATATGCATCCTATCCGTTTCGCTCTACCTGCCGCGCTGCACCCACCCATAGCCACAGGCGCAGAGCGCGGCAAGCCCGAGCAGCAGAGCGCTGCTAGCAATGCCAGCCTGCAGTCCAAGCCACCCAATGATGAGGCCGCCCAGCAATGGTCCCAGAATCTGACCACTGGCGAAGAGAGCCGTGAGCGTGCTATAGCTGACGGCATACACCCCATCCGGCACTGCTCGCTTGAGCAAAACCGTGATCATCAGTGGAGGACCCAGCAGGGCCGTGAGACCAACCAGGGCCGCGCCTGCGTATTCTATCACCGGCGTATTCGTCAGGACGGCCAGCGACCCCAGCATCCCCAATCCCAGTGGCAGCGCCAGCGTGAAACCTGTCGGCCTGCGATCAAGCAGGCGACCCCAGATCCAGGCGCTCGCGGCGGCAGCCAGGCCAATAGCCGCCCATACAAAGCCAGCATACAGCGTTGGCACCCCCTGCTGGTTCAGCAACGAAATAAAAAATGTAAAGTAGGTAATGTAGCCACCACCAAAGCCAAAGAATGTGAGTGAAAGCCAGAGCAGGCGCCGAGGCAGAAAGAGCGGCCTCAAGGCCAACCACGTAGAGGCCCGTTCTCCACTCAGAGAAACACTGCTGGCATCATTCTCGACTATATGAATGTCAAACTGCCTGCGTCTCACATTAAAGAAGCCCAGCGCCGCCAGGATGCCCGCTCCTCCCATGATCAGCCACACTAATCGCCAACCAGGCGCGGTCCCGGCCAGAATAATCGGGGGAGCAATCAGACCGGAAAGCATCAGTCCCAGGGCGCCACCCATCCAGATCATGCCTGAGGCCTGCCCACGTTCATGTGGATAGATGCATTCCAGCGAGAGCGTCATCGTCAGCACGGTAGCGACGGCGGCACATACCCCGTTCGTCAACCGCCATACGCCCAACTGCCAGCTATTGGCACTCAAGGCGGCACCAATCATCGTGATCTGTGTGCCCAACAGGGCCAGTAGATTCAGCCGCTGCTGCTGTTTGACGCGCGCCAGCAGCCACGGCAACGCCAGCGTCCCCAGCAGGTAACCAGCAAAGTTTAAGGTCGCCACCACGCTCAGCGTGTTATAGCTGGCATGCAGATCCGCCTTCAGAGCGGGCAACAACTGCCCATAGGATAGCCTGGCAAAACCCAGCAGGGTAGCAAAGACAAAAGCGGCCCAGCCTGTAAACCAGCTCAAGGCGTGTTGATAGCCGGCTACGCCATTCTCAGCCCGCCGTCTCGGCTGTCCGGGGAGGCCTTTTACAAAGCTAAACATCCTTATTACTCCTTTTTCTCGCCTTCGTGATGGTCTGTTTGAATCCTCTCGCCCTTCAGCCTGGCATCGAGTCATACAAAGTTCATACACACTTGTCGACCACACACATCAGTGCTATACTCATAACACGATACAGAACAGTTCTGTCTCGCATGCAAATATGGTACAAGACAGTTCTGTCTCGTGTCAAGGGAGGAGAAAAAATGTCTGCGGCATCATCGTCTGCCCGCCAGCGTATACTGGATGTGGCGGCTGATCTGTTCTATCACCAGGGCATTCGCGCTATCGGTGTCGATACCATCGTTGAGCAATCGGGCGTGGGGAAAGCCACCCTCTATCGCCATTTTCCTACCAAAGACGACCTGATCGCGGCCTATCTAAACGAGAAAGAGCAGGCCTACTGGCAGCAGTATGATGAAGCGCTACAGCAGCACGAGGGTTCCCCTCGGGAGCAGTTGCTGGCGTTTGTGGATACTGTCGTCGCCAGAATGATGGAACCCGGCTATCGCGGCTGCACCTTCCTGAATGCGCTGGCCGAGTTTTCTGACCAGGAGCACGCAGCCCATCGCCTGGCGGTCGCCCAGAAGCAGGCCCTTCGGGAGCGCCTCCTGCAGTTAAGCCAGCAGGCCGGTGCCCGTGATCCTGAACAGCTCTCCGACCAATTAGTACTCCTGATCAATGGCGCCCTGGCTTCCGTCCCCATCTTTGGCGCCACAGGTCCTACGCTTCAGCTCAAACCCGTGGCTACCCGGCTCGTCGATCAGCAGCTTCAGGCATAATATCAGAGAAACATTAAGCACTGGCTGCATAAAATATAATAGTCAATGTATACCTGCGCGCCGGGTGTCATTCACGTTGTTGCCAAAAGAGCAGGCAACAAGAAACACCAAACATCCCTTACAAAAAGGAACACCCATGTAGGGTCGACCTTCAACGGTCGACCGGGCTGCCAGTGCCAGCGACGGCAGCCCACGTGCCCCCACGACACCGCTTCCCCTGCCTTCCACGCCGGCCCACGTGGTACCCCACCCAAAAGCGAACGTTCCTCCTCGGGTACCACGTGGGGCGAGATGGTTTCCACGAGAAGCCGAACTGGCCGGGGACGTGGGCCGCAAGCGGCCCGGTCGACCGTTGAAGGTCGACCCTACACAGGCGTTTCGGTTTTCGGGGGCGTTCCGGTTTTTGTTGCCTGCTCTTTTGGCAACAACATGAATAACACCTCTGCGCGCCACTTTGCAATCATAACCCGGAAAGTGTGATCACGCCCCAGCTTGCAGTGCACGTCAATGCAAAAAACCAGTATCCAGCGTTTGATTTTAGCGCCCTGCCGCGTTTATTATTTATATCGATACGATTGGATATAATTCGCATGGGTGTGGATAGCATTCTTGAAAGACCGGGGAATGGAGAGGTCGCTAAAAACAGCTAAAGCGGGGATATCTCAGCATACCGAACGGGTCGATTGGGGTGGCGTGCTCTGGTATCTGCTGGGAACATTTCTGTTGAGTTGGGCCGCCTGGCTCGGCCTCTATCTGCTGGGGATACCCGGCGAGGCGCGAGGGGATGTGGCGATGTATGGTCCCGCCGTCTCATGCCTCCTGGTACGCTGGCTGCGCCGCGAGGGTTTCGCGGACGCCGGCCTGCGCCTGGCCAGCCGTGACCAGCGCGGAACATGGCGCTGGTACCTGGCGGCATACCTGGTCCCCCTGCTGGTGTTGGCTGTGGGCCTGTGCCTCTCCCTGCTGCTGGGATGGCAGCGCTGGATCCTTCCCGATACGATGCGTCAGCTCCATCTGTCACCCGCCATACTGGCGGGTATCCTGGCCGCTCTGCCCATGGTTGTCGTGGGACTGGTCATGATCGTGACCTTTGGCGAGGAGTTGGGCTGGCGGGGATATCTGCTGCCGCGCCTGCTACCCCTGGGACAAACACGGGCCGCGTTGCTAATCGGCGTCATCTGGGGTCTATGGCATATCCCAACCATCCTGCTCGATGATCATGGCTTTGGCGCGGCCCTCCCCTGGCTCAGCATCCCGGCCTGGACCGTAGTCATTACCTTCTATAGCATCTTCCTGACCTGGCTGCGTACAGGCTCCAGCAGCATCTGGCCTGGCGTGCTCGCGCATGCCGTCCTCAATACCTACACCTCCTTCAGCTTCGCCAGCTTCTCAGTAACCAATCGCTACCTGGGCTCTCCCATCGGGCTCGTCACCATGATCCCTTTCGCGCTGCTGGATCTCTGGATCATCTGGCGCTGGCTCAAATGTGATACAGACGCGTCCCGCTGATTCCGCTGGCGCCGTATCCCAACCATATATCTAATCGTTATCGGTTACTTCGCCCGACTAGACATCGCGCCGTGAGCCGACCTGTGGCTCAACGCTTGCATCCCAGAAGATGATGCGCGTGGGGGTGATACGTATAAGGGCAGAACTCACGCCCGCTGGCCCGACAGGATTGCCGTCAGGAACAGCCTCGGCGCGTCCACGGATCTCCAGGCTGCGTGTCTTCCATGGCGGCAGAACGTCATCGACCAGGAAGGATGCCAGCCCATTGCGGGCGACGTTGCGATACTTCTGCGATGTCTCCATGTTGTAGCCACCGATATCAATGCTGTCCAGTTCCTCATTATAGCGGAAGCCAACCGCCGCTACCTGCGGCTCACCGCGCTTGTTGACGGTCCCCAGCCTTCCCAGCTTCTGCGACTTCAGGTACGCCAGCTCCGCCTCTGTAAATTTACTCACTATACACCTCGCTCTTCTCGATTTGTATTTAGACTATAGGAATTCCGCGTAAGGAACTTCTTGTCCCCTGACTATATTTCCAAAACGGCGACAATACACTGTTCATTCGCACAGACTCCACCTGTCCATCCGGACAATCCAGGGCTTCTCAACCAGTATGCTATCGTGGTTCGCGCCGCATGGACCAGCATGGGACCTGGCTAACTGGCTCTCGACTTGCGTCCACGACCTGGAAGCCATGGCGCTGATAGAAGAGGACGTTGCCGGCGACAAAGGTCTCCAGATAGCAGGGCAGGCCCTGGTGATCGGCCTCCTGTAGCACGGGCGCTATCAGGGCACCGCCAATCCCCTGACCCTGCCAGCGCGGCTCGACACCCAGCAGTTGCAAATACCAGTGCGAACCCCTCATCAGCCGTCGGTGATTGGACTCAAAATACTCAAATGCACAGACAAAGCGTCGATAGGCATCAGGACCAAAGACATGCTCCATCTGCTCCCGGTCGCTCTCGCTTTCCACGGCATCCCCAGACGTCTGCGGCGCGATCCATACCGCTACACCCCTCGGAGGGCCGCTGGTAACATACACCGCGTCGCCGCCACGCACCAGTTGCGTAAATAACCAGCGAAACACCTCCTGGCGCCTGCCCGGGTCTGGCACAGTATAGACGTTCAAGGGATCAGCGGCAAACGCCTGCTCAAGGATCTCGCCCGCCACCTCTGCGTCCTCTTTTCTCAATGGCACAATATCTGGAATTTCATGCACAATCTCTTGCTCCTTCACGCTCTATCTTTACTGCATGCATCGCAACGATCATCATCTATTATAGACTACTACGCGCCCTTGACATTATTTGACCTGGGCCACTCTGGCATCCCTTAATCTCTTCCTGAAAAAATGCTATAGTACCAGTTGATGGATATTTTCTGGTATCTGCTCTATCTAGCCTGTAAAGAAGATAATAAAGGGGCATGTTATGGAAATGACGAACAGCGAGCTGGCTCAACGCGTCGTTGCGTTGCTGGCACAGGGGCAATTCGCGCAGGTAGAGGCGATGATGGCGGAGTCGCTCAAACCGTTTATGTACGAGGGCCAACTGGCAACCACCTGGCGAACGCTGGAGCAACAACTGGGCGCGTTCCAGAGCCAGCTGTCCGTTCACACGGTGCAGACACCGCAGGCGAATGTGGAGGTGGTGTCCTGTGCGTTCGCGCAAACCTCGTTCGATATCAACCTGGCCTTCAATCCGCAGCAACAGATTATCAGCCTGACGGCGACGCCCGCGGGGACGGTTGAGCAGCAGGCCAATCTGCAGTACGAGGCGCCCGCGTACGCCATCGTCGATCGCTTTACAGAGCACGAGGTCCTGGTCGGCTCGGACGAGTGGGCCCTGCCCGGCACGCTGACGCTACCCACCGGCACAGGACCCTTCCCGGCCGTTGTGCTGGTGCATGGCTCTGGCCCCAACGATCGCGATGAGACGATCCCGCCCAACAAGCCGTTCCGTGACCTGGCCTGGGGACTGGCCTCCAACGGTATCGCGGTCCTGCGCTACGACAAGCGCACGAAAGCCCATGCCGCGCAGATCGCCCCGCTGATCTCTACGTTTACGGTGCGCCAGGAGGTCATCGAGGACGCCTTGCTGGCACTCGATCTGCTGCGCACGCGCCCCGAGATCGATCATGGGCAGATCTTCATCCTTGGCCATAGCCTGGGTGGCTACCTGCTGCCGCGCATCATGAGCGCGCCGGAGGCCTCCACGGTGCGCGGCGCCATCATCATGGCCGGTTCGGCGCGCCCGCTTGAGGACATAATACTGGATCAGATGACCTATATCGCCTCACTGAGCCAGCAAACGCCGGAGCAGCAACAGCACCTGGAGGAACTGGCCAGAAAGGTGGCCCGCGTCAAAGATCCCGGACTTACCCCTGCCACCCCTACTACGGATCTGCCCCTCAACGTCTCGGCCGCCTACTGGCTCGACCTGCGCGGCTACCATCCGGAAGAGGTCGCCCGCCAGCTCCCCCCGCCACTCCTGATCCTGCAGGCCGAAAACGACTACCAGGTAACGCAGGCGGACCTGCACATCTGGCAACAGGCGCTCGGCCGGCGCGCCAATGTCACCTTCAAAACCTACCCCAACCTCCATCACCTCTTCATGCCCTCCGAGCCCGGCCACAAAGCCACACCCGCCGCCTACACCATCGCCAGCCACGTCGTCCCCGAGGTCATCAACGACATCAGTGCCTGGATCATCCACCCCCCATCCCCATCTCCATAGGTGCCGGGCTTGCCCCGGCTTGGAGCGCAGCGACCCCCTCACCGGGCACGCACGCTCCCCCAACGCACCCACCAGATCTTTTTGTTTTTTGGGGCGTTTGGTCACACACAATTAAATTGCGCACAATCAAATTGCGTGCAGCCAAACGCCCCAAAAACAAAACACTCGCTCCTCAGGGCCGCATGCCCTTGATGGCTACGGCGATCAGGGTGTGGGCCAGTTCGTCGGCGCTGATGACGCCCGCGTGCAGAAGATCGTCGAAGTCGGTCTGGAAGGCGTTGAAGAGCAGGCGCACCAGGACCGGCGTGGAAAGCGTCCGGTCAACAGAGCCCTCGACTTTGGCCTGCTCGATCAGCCGGGACCATTGCTCGGCGAGGCGGTCCCGCTGGGCCTGGTAGGCTGGATTCTGTGTGACGGCGGCCGGCGCCAGCTCGACGTTGACGCGCCTCATGCTTGAACGGCGCTCCAAACTCTTTGTCAGGATGGCCTCAAGCCGCTCCAGCGCCGGCGCCGTCGAGGCGAAGTCCGGCGTCAGCTCCTCCTCAATCATCTTCATGCCGCGCACGATGACCCCGATGACCAGGGCCTCCTTGGAGGAAAAATGCTGGTAGATCGTCATTTTCGCTACCCCCACACGCGCCGCCAGCTCGTCCATATTCATCCTCTGATATCCCTGCTCTAACAGCAGCTGGTAGGCCGTGTCAAGGATCACATCCTCCCGTAGCTCGCGCTGCCGCTCACGAAATGATTTTGCCAATCTATACTCTCAGTCTATTTTTATACTTGACGTCTAACTTTTAAACTGCTAGTATCTATTATAGCAGGAGGGGCGATGCCTGAATAGCCTCTCATCAGGTTCAGTCAGGAGCAAAAATAATGCGAATTCTTCTTCTTGGTGCGACGGGACGCGTGGGGTCGCACATCATCGAGTATGCGCTGGCCGCCGATCACCAGATCACGGCCATCGCGCGCAACCAGAGCAAAATACAGGTGTCATCCCCCAATCTGACCGTGGTCGAGGGTGATATCCAGCGGCCGCAGGCCTGGATCGATCATCTCTCGTCCGAAACGTTCGATGCCCTGATCAATGTGGTTGGCGGCGATGTCTTTAAGCCGTCTACGGTGGTGACTGATAGCGTGCGGGCCGCTCTGGCAGCCATCGAGCAGCTTTCCATTGGACGCTACCTGGGCATTACCGGGGTAGCGGAGATGCCTACCTGTGGTCCGGGTGGCTCTATTACTGTGGCCCTGCTGCGCCGCTCACCGATCCGCCACGCGGTACGCGATCATGATACAGCCTACGCGCTAGTCCAACAGGCGGCTGTGGATTGGGTGCTGGCCGGTTGCCCATACATCCGCGATGGTCGTCACACGGCCAGCTATAAGATGGCCCCGGACTGCTTTCCCGGCGGCTTCAAGATCATCTCACCCGCCGACGTAGCCGATTTTCTGGTCAAAGAGGCCGGGGAACGCCGCTACAGCCGACAGATCGTTGGCATCTGGAACTAAGACAGGCATAGTCTATACATAAAAGGAATACCATGATGCGTGCAAGTCAGTTGGCTCGCTCAGCCTAAAGCCGCCGCATTCACGCCTTTTCACATCTACTCTTTAAGAAGACGGTGCTGGAAACAACGCAGGGCGCGCCCTGCGTTGTTTCCAGCACCGTCTTCTTAAATTAAAATCTGGTGAGCGCCGCAGGCGCGTATCGTCAGGGACCGAAGGCAGATTCGCTGGCTTGCAGACACCCTTAAACGCCGACCCGGCGCTCTCCCCCTATTGACAAAAAAGCAACCGGCAGATAATAATTCATAAAAAGACCATCCATTTATTATTCAAGGAGAAGCAATGGCCCGCACCGTTAAACCTGAAGAGTTCGCAGCCAGGCGTGGAGAGATTCTCCAGGCCGCCCGTCGCCTGGTGTTCACCAAGGGATACGAGCAGATGTCGATCCAGGATGTCCTGGACTATGTGAAAATTTCCAGCGGAGCCTTCCACCACTACTTCGATTCACGTCGGGCGCTCCTGGATGCCATCATCGACCATATCAGGCAAGAATCGGAGAAACCACTCCTCCCCATCTTCCATGATCCCCATCTGAGCGCCATCGAAAAGCTGCAGGGCTTCTTCGATACCCTGGATCGCCTGCGCAGCGCCAATAAAGCCGATATTATCCAGCTGCTGCGTGTCTGGTACACCGATGATAATGCCGTCGTGCGCCTGAAAGTAGATGAGGCGGTGCTCGCGCAGCGCGCGCCGCTGCTTAACGAGATCGTCCAGCAGGGCATTCGGGAGGGAAGCTTCTCCCTCAACCACTCCGAAAAGGCCGGTGAGGTCATCCTCTCTCTGCTGCAAGGCATGACCAATACCCACGCCCGACTGCTACTCTCATTAGAACATGAAACCGATGAGCAGCCTATCGTCGAAGAGATCATCTCGACCCACGCCGCCTACATGGAGGCGATCGAGCGCGTGCTGGGCGCGCCCACCCATTCCCTCTATCGCGCCGATGCCACCATGGTAGACACCTGGGTGCGGTCAATACGTGACAGTAAGAACCAGGTATAAAGCACCTGGAAACTCTCGGTAATGTGGCCTGCGGCTTCGCCGTATCGTTGATATAGACAAGACAGAGACAAAATGGTGATCTTTCTTGCGCGATACATCCTGACATGGTAGGATGAGCGTATAGCTTGTCTCAATTGTATATAAGGAATATATAGTATATATGGTTGCATTGATAAAACGACTATTCAATATGCGCATCGTTCGCTATGGGTTGGTGGGCGGCATCGGTATACCGGTCAACGTTGTGGCGCTCTTCATCTTTCAGCATCTATTGAGCGTCTTCCACCTGACCGTCAATTTTTCTTTGTTCGGTTACCATTCGTCGGTGAATCTGCTCTATGCTCTAGCTTCAGCCTGCGCGTTTGAAGTCAGCACGACTATCAATTTCTTGCTCAATCAGATCTATACCTACGGCGAACAGCGCCTCCATGGCTGGCACTGGGTGCGGCGCGCGTTGAAGGCCCAGGTCACCAGCCTGTCTGCCCTGTTGCTTACCTTTGCCATCGGCCTGGTGCTCGTCTATGGACTCCATGTGAACGAGTATATCGCCAACCCGATCGGTATCATCGTCGTTTTCATCTACAACTTCTTCATCTCGAAGCGCTTCGTCTACCGACCAACACCAACCACTACCACCCCCGTTGGCGAACTGCTGGACGAGCAGGTTGAAGTTCCGACCAGGTAACCACTATCCGCACCATATAACAAGCAAACATCCGTCAGGACCACGCCCCCTTCGAGGGGGCGTTTCTTGTTGTGCGCGCCATCCAGCCAGCTTGCTTAGCGCTGCGGCAGCAGCGGAGGATGCACCTTTAAACTCTGACGGCAGGCGGCGATGTCCAGGTACAGCGCTACGAGCATAGCCCCGAGCGCCAGAATCACCCAGGTGAGGTTGCCCATGCCCAGGCCGGCATCGCTGGCGGTGAATTGGGGCGCGCTACTCCAGAGCAAGGCGATCCAGCACAGCGTGGCGACGAAGGAGACGCCCATCCCAAGGAGCGTGCCGACCATACAGATGCGCACGAGGCGGAAGATGCGCGGGCCTATGTCGCTGCGCGCGACGGCCAGCGCGATCAGTAGGCTGAGCAGCAGGATCATAAAGGTGCACAACGCCGATCCCAGGAAGACAGCGATCAGGACTGCCAGCAAGGCCATCCACAGAGGCTGACCAGCGATATGGGGCGGACCCACAGCGATAAATCCAAACCCTACGATGCAGAGCGTCAGACAGAACGCGCTCAGCAGTGTGCCCGCGATCAACATGCCCATGTGCCGCTTCGTGGGTATGAATAGCTTGATCGGATTGACGCCACTGGCTCGGGCGGATGTGACGATGCTATAGAGTACCAGCCCACTACCCACCAACATGGCCAGGACGGCGACCTCTATGCTGATCGAGATGGCATGGTAGGCGATCCCAACCTGCGGATGCGCCTGGGCGACGGCATTGAACGGCGCCGCCGGATCGCTGACGCGCATCAGCGTGAGATAGCCGATGACAAAGAGTACAAAGGCACCATAGGTCAGGATCGTCGCGCGACGCATGATGGCTCCCCCTCCTGGCGGGGAAAACTGCTCGGCCACCATGTCGGCGATGGCACGCAGAAACAGCGTTGGCCACAGGCGCAGCACACCAGGACCGCCGCGCCGCGCGTACTCATCCTGACAGTATTGGCGTAATGTATGCATCATTTCAGCCTCGTATTCCCGGCGAAACGCTTCCGGTCCCAGACACAACACCCAACGATACAAGCACAGCGTGATCTGTACAATCCAGGGCTGGATAGCCGACGATTTTCCTACAACTCGTGTCATAATCTTTACGCACCCCCAAACATCGGTTTGAGCGCGGCATCGCCCAGCAAGGGCTTCTGGCGCGCCACCTCCACCGCCAGCGCCAGCCGCTGCACCTCGGCTCGCACCACCTGCAATCCCAATTCTGTCAATCGATAGTAACGCCGCCGCTCATCATCCAGGGCTGGATCGGGCCGTTCATCAGTCTCCTCGATCAGACCATCTTCCAGCATACGTTTAATCGATCGATAGAGCGTGGTTGGACCGATGCGCAACTTCCCCTGGGTCTGCGCCGCGATCTCCTGCATGATACTATACCCATGGCGTTCACCATCGGCCAGCGCCAGTAAGATGTGAAACACAGCCGGCGTCAACGGCAATCTGACCTCCGGCACCTCTCTATCTGAACCCATCCTGGTAATCCCCTCTCGTCGCTTACTTTCACAATAACTATACCCACTATGGGCATATTAAACGAAAAGCCAGCCATTGTCAAGCACCTACAAGCAGGAATATCTTTTCAATTGGTAAACCTCACCTGCAGATCATTCCAGGCTTGCCCTGGCCTGGAATCGTCAGGCAACGCCGCCCTGGGCCCCACGTTCTCGATGGCTGTTTACGTTGGGTCTCTATCTATTTCCTGTTGGAGTATGGCATAAAATATATCTCGGGCATGTCTCTCTTCCCATGGAGTATGGCCGCATCTATCGAGGATGACCATGCGGAAGTCTTGCAGGATGGGGATCAGCGGCTGCTGTACCCCGTCGATGGGATGGGGATCACAGTCACCGTGGATAGCAACAACGGGGCACCTGATGGTACCGACACGCCTCAACAGTTCTCCTGTCGAGCGTAGCTCAGCAGCTGCTGGCCAGACTCCCTGGTACATCTTGCCAGGATCAACCAGGCCAGGCAGGTCCGTGGTATCATTCGGGATCTCGATAAGATCATAGCTATCAGCTCTGGTGGCCAGCTCACCAAGACGCTGCAGGGTCGCGTCCGCTCCCTCTGGAGGTACGGCCGATGCGTTGAGTATGGCGGCGATCCGCAGGAACTCCTCGCGCTCTTGCTGTCCCAGCCGATTGAGCCGGTTTTCTTCGATCCGGGGCACATATCTGTCTTCAAACGGACCGCTACCGACCAGGATCAGCTTGCGCGCCAGATCAGGATAGGCAGCGGCGACCAACGCGCAGAGCCACGCTCCCCACGAATGGCCGATAAAGATAGCGGGCGTGGCGGCGTTTTCTACAACAATCTGCCGTAACTCTTCAATCTGCCCTTCCAAAGTGTAAACGGTCTGCAGCGGCTCCAGTACGCCTCTGTTCTCCCCCAGCTTACGAGCAACCGGCGCAACCGTACCAACGGCCCCAGGACCACCATGGACAACGATGATATTAAAAGGCTCATGGCCATATTCTCTGAACATAACTCATTCGATTCCGACCAGATGAGATGTGTCGCCAACGGTGACGACATCGACGCTACGCTCGGGATAGATGGGCGGATACTCCTGGCGCATCTCGGGGGGAATCAGGCTAACCTGGCTGATAGAGGCGAAGTTGGTCTTGAAGAAGCTAAAAGTGTCAGCGGGCATGCGTAAAAGAGCATGAAATACGTAGGAGATGAGCCCGCCGTGCGCCACCAGGACGACGTAGTCGTTGGGACCAAAACTGCTCTCCAGCCGCCGCACTATCTGCTGGCTGCGCTCCCGCAGACTCTCCTTGGTGTCGGCCAGATAGAGAAGGCTTTCGGCCTCCATCTCCTTAGGAAAACAGGCCAGCGGAAAACGGGGACGCAGTTCCTCGGCCCCATAGCCAATCATCTCCCTGAAGAGGCCCTCGCGCAGCTCCGGCCAGACCTCGACCGGCATGTCCTCACAGGCGCGCGCGATCTCGTGGGCCGTCCCCAGCGCCCGCACCAGGGGACTACTGATGATCGCGGTCACAGGCAGCTGGGAAAAATAGCGTCCGGTCGCCAGCGCCTGCTTCTCACCACGGGCCGTCAAAAAATCATTGCTCGATGTACGGCCCATTTCTCCGTGTCGTACCATAAAAACTTCCATATGTAAAACTTACACACTCCTCAGCTATTTTCAGATCTTTCAATTCCTTTTATAAAGCAAACAATCTTTTGTATGAATGTATCAATATGATGCCTTATTGTATCACCTGCGCCTTCCTGACACGCGTACCCATGCTGTTTTAAGAACCCTCTACCGATTCGTCCGCGCCACCCTCGCGGGCGAGTGCCTATGGTATCCATCGCCTGGCGTTGATGCGTAGTACAGACAGGGTTATCAGCACTACACAAGGAGTTTTGCTATGTCAAATCAAATTCACCAGGACCGCTATAAGCATTCAACCATTCGTACATTCGTGTCGAACCAGCAGGATATCGCGGAGTCGGCACCTTTAATAGAACACGAGGTCAGGCAAGAAGAAATATTCACGGACGCATCCAATCAGCCCTCGGGCCCGATCGATCTACTCTATCGCTTCACCAATGACCTCCAGAAACCGGCCCTCGGCTTCCAGCAAGTCGACAGCGAACAGGACGAGGAGCCCATGTATTCGCTCGTCTACATCGACCCCAGCCTCTCCCAAGCCTGGCAGAGCCACGTGGGCCAATCATAAAATGGAGCCTCGCGCCCGATACCTTCAACGTAAAATCGTGTAAAAAGAGAAAAGACCACAGTACGTGCGGGGCTTGCTCCCGCTTGCTTGCTTCCCAGAAAAACCGGCACCATTCGAGCGATCAAGCTGGATGGACGAAGGCACATAATCGTGTTTTTGCTGCATTCTCGATTGGCAGACAAACAAGCGGGGGCAAGCTCCGCACGTACTGCTTCTCTTTCTCTTTCTGCATTTCCTTACGTTGAAAATATGATCCTCGCGGTCGATTTCCCCTCCACGCACGATCACGTGTCTCATAATCGGATGGGGAACAAAATCGACCGCAAGGGTCGAACCTACGGTTGTATTATCTTAAAATATGCGCGTCGAGGACGATTGCTTCACGGGTTGTGCGGCGGGAAGATTCATCTCCAGATCGGGCAGGTGCCGCCGCACATCCTGCCAGAGCCCATCCTCTCTATTATTGGTCAATGGAATATAGTTGTAGACCTCGTAGCGGCTCTGGATCTTCATAGGTCGCTTACTGCGGATGCGCATCTTGATGGCGGCGCGCCGCTCTCCGATGCCCTGCTCAATCGGCAAATCTTCAGCAGACGTGCGCAACTGCAGCGCCGGCAATCCACCATAAGGCGAGAGCGTGGCCCTCAAGATATTCTCCCACGGCGTATACACCGTGTATCTTTCAGCTGTATAGATCATCCCTTCATCAGCAACGATCACCTTCAGCTCCCTGATACTGAAACGCCAGAAAAGAACTCCCAGCACAAAGATCACAAAGAGTAAAATTACATTTATCCATATATGCTTCATATCATGCTGCTGAATCGCGTCTGGCAGTGAAATAACCAGGTTAAATATAAAAATATAAAAGAATATATTTAATGTAGAAGACCTTGTTGCCCAGCCTACTCCATAACTATGGGCAGCTGTCATTTGCTGTATATACTGCTGGTCATCCTTGCTCATGCTCTCACCTTCTCTCCTTTGCACATACGCACAAAAAAGACATTTAGACGAGATTCCGCATCTCGCCCGATCTGCTCTGCCTGATTATCACCTCTTCTATAGATGCGTAATCCAATTCATCTTCCTCATTCTATGCTCCAACACTTGAAAAATGCACGTAAGTAATGCTATATTGTTGCTATATAGATGCTATATAGTGAAAGGAGCTATCATGAATACCCAGAACCGCATCTATGTTACGCTCAGTCCACGACTGCGCAAGGCGCTCGATCTGTGTGCCCTGCTAGATGGTAGCAGTTCAGCCTCTTATGCCGCAGGCTTGCTGTCAAACGCGATCATGCGCGAGATCGAGAGGAATCCCGCCCTGCGCCAGCGCTGGACGGAGATGGAGCAGGAGGCCTTGCTAAAGGGAGGCTGGGACAGCGCTTCCTCCGGCCAGCAGGGGCAGGCGCGCAAATCAGAGGCTGCCCCCGGCTGGCTGCTCTCCGGCGATCACGCGGAGTCCTATGAGTCCGGCGTTGAGGAACAGGGGGATGGCAAGAACAGTGGCTACCTGCGCTCAAAGGAGACCTGGAGCGAGGGCTTTGGCACGCTGATGCAGAGCTTTACCGCCGGCGAATATTGTGGGAAGCGCCTGCGCTATTCGGCCCTGGTGAGGACGGAGGATGTCGAAGATTGGGCCGGATTATGGCTGCGCGCCGATGGTCCCCAACAGCGGATGCTGGCCTTCGACAATATGCAGAAGCGGCCCATCACCGGCACGATCGACTGGCGGCGCTACGACATCGTGCTCGACGTGCCACAGGAGTGCAGCAAGCTCGCCTTCGGCATCCTGCTGCAGGGTCCCGGCCAGGTCTGGATTAGCGATATCCAGTTCACCATCGTCGAAGCCGATACCCCACCAACCAGTCCACCACCCTCCAACCAACCAACCAACCTCGACTTCGCGCACTAAAAATAGCGGTTTCATGCGTCTTCTATAAGGTGACATAATCAGGATGCCGCACGCAGGCTGCTCTGAAGCGGCATTCTTCGCGTATAGAATAGAGGGCAACATGCTACCAATCAAACAGAAGGTCTTTGCCTACATCACCCATCAGCAGCGCCTGCTGCTGTTCGCGCATACCTTTATACCGGAAGCAGGCATCCAGGTTCCGGCGGGAACACTGGAGCCCGGCGAGCAGCCTGAGTCTGGCGTACTGCGAGAAGCATTCGAGGAAACCGGCCTTAGCGGACTACTACTGGACCGCCTGCTCGGCATCCATGAGCGCGATATGTCCGACTTCGGCAACAACGAGATCCACCGCCGCTATTTCTACCACCTGATCTATCCGAAACCCGTGCAAGCCAGATGGCGGCACGCCGAAGAACACCCTTCCAGCCACGACGAGCAGGGACCAATTCTCTTCGACTTCTTCTGGGCCACCATCCCTCATGAAGTTCCCCCGCTGATAGCCGACCACGGCTGGTTTCTACCACAGCTGCACCAGCGCTTGAACTCACAAGCCTGTGCGGCAAAGAATATCTAACGGAAAAACCGCTTGCCATAACACGTGTGTATTGCCAGCCGGAAGGCAGCAATTCTATGCCGCCTCCTGAGATACATTTTCGCAATTTGGAGAAAATTCATACCCCACAACGGGATCACTTATGCTTACCTTCATTTCGCTTCGCGGGTATCAATTCATTTTGTTGCAAAATGACAAGGCGACAAGGAACAAGAAACCTCCATCGAGAAACGAAACGCCCCCCGAACATGAAACGCCCCCCGAACATGAAACGCTCCCCAACGCGATACGCCCCCCCAACGCGATACGCCCCCCCAACGCGATACGCCCCTGTAGGGACGACCTTCAACGGTCGTCCGGGCTGCCAGCGCCAGCGACGGCAGCCCACGTCCCCCCACGACACCGCTTCTCCTGTCTTACACGCTCGCCCACGTAGTACCTGCACGCGAACGTACCACACACGTACCCAAAAGCACCGCGTGGGGCGAGGGTACGGGTGTGTTTCATGTTGGGGGCATATTCTCTCTTCTTCTTGCATGCAACATTTTGAATTGTACTCTCTCCGCGCGGGGCTTGCCTTTATGCCCATCTATATGGTATAATTAGAACAAATATTTGTAATGATCGTTCGCTATGGCTCTGGGTGGGGCACACACGTTTGTGCTGGAGATTTCATAGCTTTCACCGTGTACAGAGATGCGCCCCTCTGGATGTTCTGGCTGTTCTTGCGTCCCTGCGGGAACAACTATACGACAGAAGGAGGTTACACGCATGCCACGCTTCATCCCCGCTTCACCGGAAAAACAGCACACAAACGAATCTCCCTCAACTAACCCTTCTTCGCGCTGGCTCGCCCTGGTCCTCCTGTGCGTGGCTCAGTTCATGGTCGTGCTCGATGTCCAGGTGATCGTAATCGCGCTGCCCGCCATCCAACGCCAGTTCGCGATCTCTCAGACCGACCTGCAATGGATCATTACCGCGTATGTGCTGCTCTTTGGTGGCCTGCTCATGCTGGCCGGTCGTGCCGCCGATCTCATTGGCCGCCGCCGCTTCTTCATCGCTGGACTGCTGCTCTTCTCCTTCGCCTCGCTCGGCTGCGGGCTGGCGCGTTCAGAGGCCTGGCTGATCGCGGCCCGCGCCCTGCAGGGCCTTGGCGCGGCTTGCATCTCTCCCTCGGCGCTGGCGCAGTTGACCTCGATCTTTCCCGCCGGTGACGAGCGCAATCGCGCCCTGGGATGGTGGGGGGCCGCCGCGCCTCTGGGCGGTGTGTCGGGCCTGCTGCTGGGCGGCCTGCTGACCAGCGGGCCGGGCTGGCCCTGGGTCTTCTTCATCAATGTACCACTCGGGATCTTCGGCGCCGCCCTGTCGCCGTTTATCTTGCGCGAGAGCCGCGCTCCTGGTGCGGCCCGGCTGGATATCGCCGGGGCGCTGACCGGAACGGTGGGACTGGCCGCGTTGATCTTTGGCCTGACGCAGATGCAATCGATGGGGATCGGCGCGCCACTGACGCTGCTGGCCCTGGCGCTCGCGCTGGCGTTCCTGCTGGCCTTCGTGCTCATCGAGCGGCGCGTCCACGATCCGCTGGTCCCCTTCGCCATCTTCCGCCGCCGCACCCTGACCGTGTCGATCCTGATCTCGCTCCTGCTCACCTTTATGACCAGTCCGCCCTCATTCTTCGCCACCCTCTACCTGCAGCAGATCGTTGGCGCGTCACCGTTCCTCACCGGACTGGCCTTCCTGCCAGAGAGCCTATGCATCGCCGTCTGCTCCGTGATCGGCGCCCGCCTGACGACCCGTCTGGGCACGCGCCGCAGCATGGTGATCGGCATGGGCGCCCTGCTGCTCTCCATGCTCCTGCTGACAACGCTCTCGGTCGGTGATGGCTATCTGCATGCCCTGCTACCCGGCTTCATCGTGCTCGGCTTCGGCCTCGGCGTCGGCTCGGTGGCAGCGACCAGCGCCGGCATGGCCCGCATCGACGACTCGGAACAGGGACTGGTAGCCGGTCTGCTCAATACAGCTGCGCAGCTCGGGACCGTGTTGGGGCTCGCCATCCTCGACATCATCGCCGCCACCACTACAACTATACTCAAGAGCGCCGGCGGCACGGATACCGCCGCCCTCATCGGCGGCTTCCGCTGGGCCTTCATCGTCAGCGCCGCCATCGCCCTCGCCGGCATCCTCATCGCCTCCCGCTCGGAGCGCCCCTGACATATGTTCGGACCTCGCGTCCCCCCGCGATCACGCACCTCGCGTCCGATTTCCCCCTACAAAGCCGCGCGCTGGCGCAGGGGAAGCTCCATCACCAGCGGCGGATCGGTCAGCCGCTGTGGGCGCAACGTGACGTTGCGCTCACCAGAAATATGTCCATTGATGATGACGAGCGGCCCCTCGGGCTTGTGCACCAGCATCCTCTCTCCAGGCAGCAGGTATGATTGGGGATCTGAATTCAACGGGAAGGCGGCGGCCAGCATGTAATAGATACCATCGGGAACCCCGCTCAGACGATAGGTGCCAGGACCCGTCAGGCGTGTACAGCAGACGGGCGCCCCCTGGGGAATCGGACGGACAAACAGTCCGATGTTGATGATGCCCTGAAAAGCAGGAGGCGCGCTTACCTGGCCGCTGAACGTGTTTTTGAGCGGCCACTGCTCGGGCCGACTGCGCTGGCGCGCGCTTTCATCCAGTGTGGGCGGGATGAACTCCTGCGCCCGGCGGCGTAAGAGACGGGGAGAGAAACCAACCAGCTGCGTGAAACGGGTCGTGAAAGAGCCGGGACTGTTATAGCCTACCTCGAAGCAGATATCAGTAACGCTGAGGGGGGTGGACAACAGAAGGTGCCGGGCCTCTTGCAACCGCAGCGCGGCCAGGTATTCACCAGGCGGAATACCGACCAGGCGGCGAAAAACACGGTTAAAGTGAAAAGGACTGAGACAGGCAGCGTCAGCAATATCCGATAGGGTCAGAAAATCGTGGAGGTGGGCGCGCATAACCCGAACAGCGCTCTCAACGGCCTGCAAATGGGCGTCCTGCGTGAGCTGATACCTCTCATCTTCCTTGACATCAAGGGTCATTGTTCGCATTGTATGCCTTCCTTCTACAACAGAACATTCATATCTCAAGTATTCTTTTCTCACCACCCGGAGACGGCAAACTATCTTTTCCTTCACGTTGTTTACTGTTTTTTTAACTATGTATATATTTTCCATTGTCATTTCATATTTTGCAGGTCGCTTGTTTGATGTATTTTTATAATAAATGTAGGTATCAGCGAAAGAATATGCCTTAACATGCGGAGTAATCGAGAAACGACAGCTGGCATATTAAGAACAATGGCGTTGTTAATCACTGCGGCAATCGTCAACAGGGGCTTGAAAAAGGAAATCCTGATACCAGGAAGTTGTGGCCTCTCTATCAGGCAAAGCGAAAGGATAGCGATATGCAAGAAAAGACTAAAACTGTAACAGAGGAGATCACCGAGTTGACCGAGACGCGTGAACTTGCTGACACCGAGTTGCAACACGTTACCGGTGGCTTCTTCAAATGGGGCGGCAATGGCTATGGCTATGGCTATGGCTGGGGTCACTGGGGCTGGGGCTGGGGCCACGGTGATGACTTCAAATGGGGCAACGGCTGGGGCTGGGGCTGGGGCTGGGGTCACGATTTCGGCGATGAGATCGAATAACCCTATGCTGCTTCTATCTAGCTCCTGATCATTAAGTGAAAAGGGCCATTCATCCCTTACAAGCACGAGGGGATGAATGGCCTTTATTTTAGGTCTCCTCCGATAACGGGCAGGTTCATACTCAACAAGCTTTGTGACTTCAAATATACGATAAATCTATTTAACATTTGAATACATCTCAATAAACTTTAAAATGTGTATGGCATATTCTTTTCATTTGTAGGCTTTTTTATAATATAAATAGGTACCGTACATGAAAACATGTTTAAACATGCAAGCAATCCAACGTCAATTCAAAAAACAGGGAAATCAAACAGCAACTCCTGGTGCAGACGACAGGAGCTCACCTGTTACCAGGATCTCAAGCTGATAGGACCTCAACAGGAAACGTCTGGCACCAGCTAGTTTGTAGCCTTTGCCTCCCGGCAAAGCGAAAGGACTGTTACATGCAAGATAAGATGAATCTCGACGCTCTCACCAGCGATGAACTTTCTCAGATGGAAGAGACCACCGACATGCTTGAACTGACCGACAACGACCTGCAACAGGTCAATGGCGCGTATGGTTGGGAGCATGAGCGATTCCAGGGCTGGGGCTATGGCTACGGTTATGGCTACGGCTACGGCTATGGCTACGGTTACGGTCACGGCTGCTAATCACCTGGTTCTACACAGTTAGCAACATTGACCATTCGCTGTGACAGAGTTCGAAATGTTCTTAAGGGGCCTGCGCAAGCCCTTTAAGAACGCTACAGGGCCAAACATCGCCCTGCCGCCCATCATGGATACTCCCAATCTTATTTTTTCTTGCAGGTACTGATTTCCTTCTCAGCAGAGAAGCGTCTATTTTCGCTTCCACCAGGAGCATCACCCCTTACCACTGGCCACAACCAGTGAGCAGGAGCGATGCTCCCTCTTTCTGTGCCACAAGATCCATCTTCCTCTCCAACTCAATCTCCCCATCAACAATCATATTATCTCTATAACCACTACAGCCGCCATGCGAACACCTGGACGCAGGCGCTCACATACCTAACAGGCTTTAACGTGTCTTACTTTCGTCATTGTGGGGGTATCTGCGCGCCCCCGCACACGCGTCCGCTACGCGGCCGCACTGGTTTTGTATGTTGGTGCAGCAGGGGCGCGGATGCGCCCCTGCTGCACCAACACACCATGGATTTGTGAGCACCAGAGATGCAAAAGCTCAGGTGTGCCGCAGGCAATGATCATGAGAGTCAGACACTCTCTAAACACATAGTGCATCCGATACGCTAACAGGCTTCTACCACATAGTGCATCAGGTACCCCAACAGGCTTCTACCAAATGGTGCTCCGGATGCGCTAACAGGCTTCTACCACATAGTACATCGGGTGCGCCACAGGCTTCTGCCACGTAGTGCATCCGATACGCTAACAGGCTTCTACCACATAGTGCATCGGGTGCGCGAATGCGCACCCGATGCACTATCTAAAATCAGTGCGGCCGCGCACGCGGCCGCCCGTGCGGATGCGCTCATGTTCAACAATAAGGGTTTTTTACATATAAAACATGTAAAAATTATTTTTAAGAGCCCTTATAATATATATAGGTACCTTGGAAAAGAAAGGTTTAGCAAGCTAAACAAAAATTCAACTGTGTTATCAAGCAAAAACTACTGATGTGAAACAGCAGGCGTCATCGCTTGAGGGCAGTCCCTCAACAGGAAGCGCCTGGCATCAGCAGGTTTGTGAGCTTTGCCTGATGCAAAGCGAAAGGACAGTTACATGCAAGCTAAGGTGAACCTCGACGCTCTTACCAGCGACAGTTCCTCTCAGGCCCTCGACGAGATTGAACTGACCGATAGCGACCTGGAACAGATCTCCGGCGCAGCGGGTATGCAGCATGATTTTTACCCATTCCCATTCTCATACCCATTCCCATTTTACAATTATGGCTATCCGCGTTTCTTCTATCCCGGTTTCTGGGGCTATGGCTACGGTTTTATCCGTTAAGGTTAATTGCACACGACCACTATCGCTCGAAACATCGACCCTTTCGCGGTGATTTAACACTGCAAAACGTTCTGAAGGGGTCCCGCGCAAACCCCTTAAGAATGGATCTGGCTCTCATTACTCAGGGGGCACGTGTTCGCTACGCGGCCGCACTGGTTTTGTATGATGGTGCACCAGGGGCGCATCTACGCCCCTGGTGCACCATCATACTATGGGCTGTTGAGCTCCACAGGGGATTTGGATGGCTTTTTATAATATAGGTAGGTACCAGACAATAAAACAATTTAAGCATGCTTAAACTACAAAAACAGAATAAATCATATGAAAATCTGGTGAGAACAACAGGCGCTGGCACCCATTGACAGGAACTCTCCATGCAGCGTCTGCCACCAGTAAGTTTATAAGCTTTGCCTGCGCAAAGCGAAAGGACAGTTACATGCAAGATAAGATGAACCTCGACGCGATCGAACTGACTGACAGCGATCTGGAGCAGGTCTCCGGCGCGCACGGTTTGCGACATGGTGACTTCCCCGGAGGCTGGGGCTATGGTTATGGCTACGGCTACGGCGGTGGCTGGTGGCATCCGGGCGGTTGGGGCTACGGTGGTGGCTGGTGGAACCACAACGGCTGGTGGAACCACGGCGGCAACGGCTACGGTTACGGTCACGGCGGCAGCGACGGCGACTAATCACGCACAGCGAGCATCGCCCGCAACATTGACCCTTGCGTCATGATGGAGCAGAAAAACGTTCTTAAGGGGTCGCATATAAACCCCTTAAGAACGCCATAAACCCGGGCGCAGGCTCCAATGTTGCCAGGCATACAACACGCGTATTTTTTCTTGCAGGTACTGATTTCCTTCTCAGCAGAGAAGCGTCTATTTTCGCTTCCACCGGGAGCATCGTCCTTTTCCTCCAGTTTCGGCCAGGATCAGAAAAGGGTGATGCTCCCTTTTCTGTCTGCTTTGCTTCCACATCGCAAACCCTCCAATTGGACATGAGTGTTGTAGAGTAGAGATATGGATGATTCTAAACCGCCTGGCCAGCGTGAATCATCCCCTATGCATGCATGCATCTCGCTGAAATGAGTTTGAGAGCATATGATGGAGGAAATTCACATGCCCGAAGCAAGATTGCACGATGGAAGCACGATTACTATCGAGGTTTATGGACAGGGACCTGACCTGCTGCTGCCGGTCAAGCCACAACCGGCTGAGGGGCCCCTGGCCGAGCAGATGCGCCAGTATGGAACCGATCCGGCCCTGGGCCAGTCGTTGATCAGAGGATTGAGCGATATTGTTCGCGTGGTGGCCTTTGACTTTGAGGGCCATGTCATGCGTACGCCGCAGACGACCACCCTGACGCCGGACAACGCGGCCTGCGATCTCCTCGCCATAGCCGACGCGGCGGGCGCCCAGCGCTTTGCCTACTATGGCTACTCCTGGCTGGCGGTGCTGGGACTCCAGCTCGCCATACGCACCGACCGCCTATCGGCACTGGTCATGGGTGGCTTCCCGCCCCTGGACGGTCCTTACAAAGAGATGCTCACCGTCACCAACGCGACCTACGAGATGACCAGCGGCGCCCGCAGTTCCCAGGCGCCCGAGGAATCGGAATGGTCCGAGGTGGGACTCGCATTGGATCAGACGCGGCAGTTCCTCACCCTCTACCAGGCGCTCCAGCACTTCGACGACCGGGCCGCCCAGGAGCACCTCCGTTGCCCCCGCCTCTGCTTCGCGGGTTCAACGGACAAGATCCAGTACGACATCCGCTGGGACAATACACTGGTGGACATAGCAAGCCCCATCATCCGCGAACGCTCCCACCTGGAAAGCCTCGGCTGGGACGTACGCATCCTGGACGGCCTCGATCACATCCAGGCCATGCAGCCCACCCACGTCATCCCCATCCTGCGTCCCTGGCTCTCCTTCCTTAAGAGAAGAAGCGCCTGAACCCGAAAAAACCGACATATAACGGGAACGTTCCTCGTTGGGGGACGTTCCCCCAACGAGGAACGCCCCATCCAAAATGAAACGTCCCCTCAACGAGGAACGCACGTGTAGGGGCGACCTTCAACGGTCGCCCGGCCGCGAGCGCCAGCGATTGCGGCCCCCGTCCACGTACGACACCTACGCGGGTGGCGCCCAGATCCCAAATTCATTGTCGTCGGGATCAGCGAACTGTGCCCACTTGCCCCAGGGCTCCGCGCTGGGCTCCACGGTCAGCCTCACCCCGCGCTCCTTGAGGGTGGCGCACGTCTCCTCCATATTATCGGCATGCAGCACAAATCCGGTCATCCCCGTGCTATTGCCCGCACTCTGACCACGCAATCCCAGCATCAGATGCGTCTGCGAGCCCGGCAACCCGATCTCAAGCCAGCGCTCATTCTCGCTCATCGGCTGATCCTGTATCACCTCAAAACCAAGCTTATTGACATAAAAATCACGCGATTTATCCTGATCGCTCACACCCACAGTAATGGTGCCAATCTTCGTAAACATATTTCTTCTATCCTTTCCGTTGATCCCTGATGACCATTTCTTTGATATCGCTTGTCTGTCCGGCGCTCTCCGACGATCTTCATTATACCCCGTCAAGCTCAACCTGACTTCTCGAATCTTGCTCACTTCCCATGAAAAAAGGAGACCCCAGTATGCGCCTGACGCGCCGCCGGGATCTCCTGCTCTTTGATCGCTAGCTAGTCTTCCGCCAGCTGCCGGGCCTCTTGGGCCAGGACAGCTATCAGGGGCGCGTCGCGCTGGGCGTCGGCCTGCGGCAGATAGGGGTTGACGTTATAGTTGTTGTCGGACCAATCAGCGAGCTGCCAGATGTTGCTGCCCGCTCCTCCGGCCCCGTAGAAGGTGTCCAGCATCGCTTTATACCACATGACGCGGGTGGCGCCATAGGCGGGATCGGCTGGCTGGATCTGCTTGCCGGACTGGTCGTAGACAGGCTGGGCGCGGTCGACGCCGTACTCCTCCATCACGACGGGCTTACCGGCCTGCAGGCCCGCCCGGGTGATGCCAGTGATGAGCTGCTTCGTCTGATCAAGCGTCAGATGGGCCCAGGAGGCGTTGGGATAGGGATGGAAGGTGAAGAAGTCGATGCCGGGCACGTTCTGCGCCATGATCGGGGAGTTGCCGTTCCCCTCCTGTGTTCCACCCCACTGGATGCCCTGGCCGTTGGGACCGGTCGGCACGAAGCTGTGTCCTTCGAAGCCGCCAGCTACCATGTGCTGCGGGTCCAGGCTCTTAATGTACTTGCTCATCGTGTCCACCCAGCCACGCAGGGTGTTGCCGCTGGGATCACAGTATTGATGCGTCGGCGTCGGATCGTCGCTACAATCTATGCGCGGCTCGTTCATCAGCTCCCAGGCAAAGACGGTGGGATCGTTCTTGTAGGCGACTCCGTTGACGGTGTTGACGCGGTTGACCAGGTGCGACACGTACTGCTGGTAGAACGTTTTAGCCTGCGGATCGGTGAAGAACTGCAGCTTGTTGGCCAGGCCCAGCCACTTGCTCTCCTGCGCGATGCCGCCGTAATCACCCCAGTAGTTGTCCATAGTCAGGATGACACGCATGTGGTGACGCTGGGCGCTGTCCATGATATAGTCCAGCTTCTGGAAGGTGGCCTCATTGAACTGGTTGGGACCCGTCTCGAAAGCGTTGGAGTCGGCGCTGCTGTCAAAGGCCCAGGTGCGCAGCACGGTCAGTGCGTTGCGCTCGGCCTCCATCATCTGGCGGTCGATCTGCTGCTTCCAGGGGATCACCGTCCCCTTGATCACGATGTTGCCCTCGCTGGTCTGCTCGTTGTGGGCGACGGTCTGGTCGGTACGCGTGAAGAGATCATATTCGTTCCAGCCGACATAGCGGAACCGCGTGTAGCCATCGGCGAACTGCGTCTTGCTGGCACGCACGATCGTGGCCGGGCGGGCGTGATTCTCGACCAGCACATCCACCAGGTCGCTGACCGTGAATTGGGCGTCGTGGGCTACCACCTTGAGGGTCTGCACCCCATCCTGCAGGTCACGCGTATTGAGCTGGGCGCTGTAGACGCCGGAGGCGCCGGCTGTCATGGGCGCCTCATTCCCCCCGGCCTGCAAGGTCACAGATTTCAGGGCGAAGCGAGAATCAGCCTTGACCTGGGCGCTGACGGTGACCGTTCCCTTCAGCTGCTGGTCGAAGGTGGGACTGGTGAGGTGCACCTGCAGCTGGCTATTCTGCACCAGCACGCCCGTCTGGCTGGTCGAGGTGGCCCCCGTCGAATCGGTGGCGCTGATCGTCAGCGTCTTGAGGCCATCGCCCTCCTTCCACAGGTCCCAACTACCGGTGTAGATATCGTTGGCGCTATCGAAGGTCAGCGTCCCCGACTGCGTGGCCGTCTGAAACGTAACGCTGCTGATCTGGCGTCCAATCGAAGGCGTGACCCTGGCCTGAATCGTGTAGCTCTGCCCCTGCGCCGTCGAGAGGGCCGCGTCGGCCGTCGGCGCCAGCGTGCGAATCACGGGATGCGTGGTCGGCACGAAGCGCACGTTATCAAAGTAGACGGGACCACTATAGGTGGCGCCCTGCCCGATGGCGCGCAACAGAAACTCTTTGGCGGTCGTAAAGTAGTTGCCCGCGTTCACAAAGTCCTGGCTGGTCGGGCTAATATCGAAGGTGACCGTGTTCCAGCCAATCTTCAGCGGCTTCGGACTGGCCGGCTGCAGCCAGGGATCATTAAAGACCAGGTCGGTCGAGATATTGGCGACCGGCGCGTAGACATCATAGGTGATCGCTGAGTAGGGAGTAAGATCGACCGGATTATAATTGTCAAATACCTTATCCACCCCCGCCTGGTCCCAGCTACCGCCGCTAAAGTTCACCGGCAAGGCCAGGCTATTGGCCCCTTCAGAATGCTGGGCGGAACTCTGCGTCGGCTGACCCGCGTTCGCGCCCAGCCAGCTGGGTGCCGTAAAGCCATCCGTACCATCCTCAAATCCATAAAATAGAGCTGGATCGGCATGTACCGATGCCGTCTGCGTGAACAGGCTCGCCCCCAGCAAAGCCAATCCACAGACAAGCACACAGAACATGCTCCCAATATGGCGCCGTTGCTTCATGCTCACAAACTCCTTTTTCACCGAGCCATGCCTCACATCCATCGAGTCAGGCTCCACAGGATCATGCACCACACCTGCCGTTCACCGCGTTCAATGAACGAAACCGTACAATTCACCAATAAAAACGCGATGAAACGACAAATATTTCATTGTGAACACAATAGTAATCCAAAGCCCCCCATAAGTCAAGTACCCAAAAATACCCCCATTCAACGAAACGTCCCCTTAAAAAAGGAACGCCCGTGTAGCGGCGACCTTCAACGGTCGCCCGGCCGCGAGCGACAGCGATTACGGCCCCCGTTCCCGCACGACACCGTCTCTCGTGGCCGATAACATCCCCTGGCATCCTCTCCTACGCCGTCGCCATCGAGGGATCGGCGATCAAGGACCACCCCTGCTTGACCGTCGACACGGTGGGCCGCCAGTTGGTCGCCTGGCGGAAGCGCTGGTTGGAGACGCGCTGGCTGCGCGTAATCAGGTCGGCCGACACCCCCGAGAGCATCTTGATCATGCCGTTAGGGACGCGAAACAGGCGCTTCTTGCCGACGCTGCGCGCCAGGGCGGCCGCGAACTCGTCACGCGTGACGGGCTCGTCATCGACAATGTCATACACACCCGATGGGGCCTCGCTCAGCGCGACCACGATGGCGCGAGCGGCATCATCCAGCCAGATGTAGGAGAGATACGCGTCTCCAGGACCCGGCAGCATGGCCATCCCCTTGCGTGCCATCTGCAGCTGCTCCAGCGCCGATGGCACGCCGGGTCCGTAGAGATTGCCCATGCGCAGCGAGATGCCGCGCCGCCCTCCGCCATCACTCGCGAAGCGGGCCACCTCGGCCTCCGCATCGATGGTCGCCTGCTGCGTCACATGGGACTGCACCGGCGTCGAGGCGGCATCGATCCAGCGCTCACCGCTATCGGGATAGACATAATAGAAGCTGGGATAGACCACGGTGTGCACGTCGCTGGCCAGAGCGGCCTCTACCAGGGCACGCATGCCGTCGCGGCGGATGTGGTCGTTCTCCTGCCACGAGGCCGCCTTCCCCATGCGCGCCGTGGGCGGAATCTTCGTTGCCAGGTGCACCACCGCCTCGGCCCTGATCTGGCGCAGCGCCTTCGTTAGCGCGGCCGCGTCAAACAGATCCACACGCACCGGCTCGGCCCCCAGCTCCCGTATGATGGCGTCATTCCCCCCCGAACGGCTCAAGGCATACACCTTATGGCCGGCCTTAATTAACATCCGTACTACCGGTTGACCTAAAACCTTCGTCGCGCCAGTCACAAAAATGTTCATCTCTATCTTTCTCCCTTGTACTTATATATATGCTGCATTCTCGCCCCGGCACACTCTCCGGGCGCTTCTATACAGGGGACAACTGAGTAGGTAGAGATGTGACATCATTTGCAAAAACGCGGAAAACTTGTAGATTAGCCGTCGCTCGATTATGATAGGTCTATACATTAGCAAGGAGGAGCTTTGTGAATACCCTCGTCGATGCTTTTCAGGAGTACCGCCCGCTCCTGTTCTCGATCGCGTATCGCATGACCGGGAGTGCGAGCCAGGCTGAAGATATTGTGCAGGACGCCTATCTGCGCTACCAGCAGGCGGATACAGCCTTAATCCATTCCACGAAATCGTTTCTTACCACCATCGTCGTCAACCTCTGCCTCAACTATCTAAAGTCCGCGCGCGTGCAGCGCGAGGAGTACGTGGGGATCTGGCTGCCCGAGCCGGTGCTGACCTCGGCGCCGATCGAGGAGGCGCCGGAGACGAAGGTTGAGCAGCAGGAGTCGATTTCGCTGGCCTTTCTCGTCCTGCTGGAATCCCTGACCCCGCCCGAGCGCGCCGTCTTCCTGCTCCACGAGGTATTCGACTACTCCTTCAATGAGATCGCCGACATCATCGAGAAGAGTCCGGAGAACTGCCGCCAGCTCTTCCACCGGGCCAAAAAGCACGTTGGCGAGAAGCGCCACCGCGTCAGCTCCACTCCGGAGTCTCATCGCCAGCTGCTAAATTCCTTTATCGCCGCCTGCCAGTCCGGCAACATGGCCGCGTTAAAGGAACTGCTGGCCGATGACGTCACCGCCTGGGCCGATGGTGGCGGCAAGGTCCACGCCAGCCTGCTACCGGTCACTGGTCGAGAGATCGTGGCGAAGCTGTTCATCGCGCTCATGCGTAAGGTGCCGGCGGACCACCAGCTCTCCATCGAGGAGGTTAATGGCGCCCCGGCCCTCATCACGCGCAGCGCCTCGCAACTCCATTCGATCCTCTCACTTGAGCAGGACGGCGACCACATCGTCGGCCTGCGCAGCGTCCTCAATCCCGATAAACTGGCCTTCATGCAGCACCAGTTGGTCCAACAACCTCCATTCTCATCATCGTGAGATTGGAGCCTGGATATTCAAGCCTTGCTTCTCGATCTTCTCGCGCAGCTTGAGAATGCCCTCGATCAGCGCCTCGGGCCGGGGCGGGCAGCCAGGCACATAGACATCAACGGGGACCACGCTGTCCACGCCCTGCACCGTGTAGTAGCTATCGTAGAACTCGCCGCCGGAGTTGGCGCACTGTCCCATGCTGAGCACCCATTTGGGATCGGGCATCTGCTCCCACAGCAGCCTGAGCCGGGGTGCCATCTTGACCGAAAGAGTCCCGGCCACGATCATCAGGTCCGCCTGCCGAGGGCTGGCGCGGAATACCTCGGACCCGAAGCGAGCCAGGTCGTGCTGTGGTGCCGAGGCGGCGGCCATCATCTCGATGCCACAGCAGGCCAGGGCATACATAAATGGCCAGACGGACTTTGAACGGGCCCAGTTCTGCGCCCACTGCAGCATGTCCTTCATCGTCGTTAGAACGACCGGCGCCTCCTGCTGGCCCGGTTGATAGCCGTCTGGACCGGTCGCCATGGTCAACGGAACAGGCCGGCGCGTCGATTGTGTATCCAACATATGTCACTATCCTTTCATCATTCTTCTGCGTACACATTTGATGATTACTGCACTCCTTTTTCCTCCTCCCCCACCATCCCTTCCGCAAAGAAGACAAAACAGGATGCGAAAATGTGACATATTCTTGCATTGTTCGCCATATCGCTACTGGCGCTGGTGCTCCAATATAAACAAAGGGAGTGGGGAGCGCGAGCTCCCCACCCCCGAGGCATTTTCGTCTGATCTTTATTAAGCTTGACAATAGTAAGAGAAGGCGTCCCTATAACCACGCTCACTGGCCGTCTGGGTTTGCGGCGCGCTAAAGGAATTAGTGCAGAGCCCACTCAGCGCCGCGGTTCGCCCGGCGGCAAAACCCTTAATGTAGCCGCAACTGTAATCCCAATCTGCGCAACCCGGAATTGAATTTGAGACGTGCGATGAGGTAAATGCATGTGGAGCAGCCAGGGAGGTCATCATGATCCCTCCAATGATAAACACTCCAAGCAACATGCGAAACAAAGTTTTACGCATCATTCCTCCTCCTGGATATTTCCATATCCACATAACCACAGGCCATACCACTGATCTGATTGCTACCAGCTTCACCCCATATCGCGCTCTGGATGGGAACATATCACCGCATTTACCCTATAGTAGCGAAGCTGTCGCGCCAAATAAACAAATTCTGCATATATTTATTATGCTCCTTCTACCTATACAAAAATGCACATGTATACCCTCTCCACGTATGATCACGTCTCCCCCGTAGGTTCGGCCCTTGCGGTCAATACTTTCAGCATAAGGAAATGCAGAAAGAGAAAGAGGTGCAGTACGTGCGGGGCTTGCCCCCGCTTGCTTGCTTCCCAAAAGGAAAAGCTCCTTCAAAGCGACCAGGGACAGTTGCCTGCGATGCATCGCATCATTTCCGTTGCTGTTTCGAGCGGCGAGCAAGCAAGCGGGGGCAAGCCCCGCACGTACTGTGGTCTTTTTTCATTGTTGCTTGCTCTAAAGTTGAAAGTATTG
Organism: Dictyobacter halimunensis; assembly: GCF_036245075.1. Lineage (NCBI taxonomy): Bacteria > Bacillati > Chloroflexota > Ktedonobacteria > Ktedonobacterales > Dictyobacteraceae > Dictyobacter > Dictyobacter halimunensis. The sequence goes on along the minus strand of NZ_BSRI01000002.1, from coordinate 5,414,557 downwards.
GCCATTGCAGTCGATTTCCCCTCCACGCACGTCCACACACCCCATATGTTATAAAAAAAACGGGATGAGAAGGCCACAATTTAATTGTGCACAATTAAATTGTGGCCTTCTCATCCCATCGAATTTCGATTATACCGTCCGGACGCGCCGGAAGATCGCATATGCTATACTCTTCAGAAGAAGATATTGCCCTGTTTCCTGTTTAAAAAGATATGGGTGTCACGATGATTGAGCATAGCCCTCTACAAACAATAGACTATGATCGGCTGACCGCGCCGTTGCTCTACCTTTCAAGCGAGCAGGCCGGCTGGGATGGGCTGGCGGCGCAGGCCTTCCATGAGCCTACGCTGCTGGATGGCTGGATGGCACAGGGTATACCGGATATGTCGCTGGTCCTTTTTTCCGGGGGAACTATGCACATGGAGCAGCGTCCAATCAACGGTCCCTGGAGGTCGCAGTATATTCACCAGGGAGAACTTATCCTGCAGCCGGCGACGGACATAGCCCATGAGGTGCGCTGGCAGGGGCTCTCCTCGGCACCGACACGGACCTTTCATCTGCAGCTGAGCCCGCAGCTGCTGGCGCGCACCGCCGAGGAGGTAGCGGGCGGCGATCTCGCGCAACTATCGCTGCTGGCACACTCGGGTTTTAAAGATCCACTGCTGACGCAGATCTGTCTGACACTCTGGCAGGAGTTGGAACAGGACTCGCCAACCGGGAACATCTACGCGCAGACGGCGGCCCAATTGCTGGCCGTGCACCTCCTGCGCCACTATACAACGTCGGCGCCCAGGACGATCAAGGAGCCCACGCAGGGATTGACGGAGCGGCAGGTGGGACGCGTGCGCGACTACGTTCGGGCCCACCTCGACCAGGAGCTTTCGCTGGAGGCACTGGCCCGGCAGGTAGGATTCAGCCCCTATCACTTCGCGCGCCTCTTCCGCCAGTCCACCGGGGAGAGTCCGCATCAGTTCGTGCTGCGACAGCAGGTCGAGCAGGCGCGCCACCTGTGCGAGAAAAGCGAGATGCCGCTGGCCCAGGTCGCGCTGGCATGCGGCTTCTCCAATCAGAGCCACCTGACCCGCGTCTTCAAGCGCTACCTCGGCATGACGCCGCGCGCCTTTCGCCAGCACTACGCCACTCGCGCACGTTTATGACAGAAACGCACAGATGTGCAAGATTGTGCCCCTTCCTTTCCGCTATCATAGACACATACATGATAACGCGTACCGCGATGCAGGCGCGCATCGCCAGATAGGAAAGGAACCGCACAATGGCACTCGATCTCTATATGGTTGGTCTGCTTCCTCGTGACATGGAAAAGTCGCTGGCCTTCTATCGCCGGCTCGGCCTGGCGCTCCCTGAGGACAGCCAGGGGGGCCGCACGTCCAGGTGAAGATGAAGGGCGACATCACCTTCTTCCTCAATAGCATGATCCCGCTGGACCGCCAGCACGCCCAGGGCGTGATCCTTGAATTCTATGTCAAAGATCGCGCGGTCGTCGAGTCGAAATACACCGAACTCACCGGGCTCGGCCATCACAGCTACCAGGCGCCCAACTTCTCAGAGGCTATCAACGCCTACTTCGCCATGATCAATGATCCCGATGGCAATATCGTCATGCTCACCGCCGATTAGACACCCGCGCCCCCGCGCGACGGCGACGAGGAGGTTTGTGAGGATATCGACGATACGATGTCGCGGATAGCCTGGATGACGCTGGCCGGCTGGTCGATCTGGATGAAGTGGCCGCTCTGCTTGACGATGCGCAGGCTGCTCTCGGGCGAGAGCAGCGCCTGCTCGCTCTGCAGCTGCAGCCAGAGCTGTTGGATGGCACCGCTGGAGCTGTTTTCGGCGGCCAGCACGATCAGGGGCACAGGCGGAAAGGCGGGGGCGGTTCGCACCTCTTCTTCGCTGCGCTCGATGGCCCTGGCCTCACCAAATGTCCAGTCGAAGGCGCGGGAGCGTAGCCGCTGCGCCTCGGCGATCGGCTGGACGGCGGCCGGATAGCGCATGGGTCCCGTTTTGGGACGCTGCAGCCGCTTCTGAAGGCGCACCATACCAAGCCGGGCCAGCAGGGGACTGCTCCAGCAGAAGAGCTGCCAGCGGAGCTGCTGCTGCAGCCACCTGGCGCGGGCCGGTCTGGGTACGTGCTGGCGCTGGTCAAACGGCGAAGCATCAACCAGGACGAGCCCGGCCACCAGTTCAGGATGCAAACGGGCGAAGAGCTGCATGTGCAGGCCACCCAGCGAGTGTCCCACCAGCACGTAGGGACCCGGGATGCCGCCGCGCCTGAGCATGGTCAAGAGCTCATCCACGATACGCCGGGCGCTGCGCGGCTTTGGTCCTGGCTCGCTCCAGCCATAGCCGGCACGATCATAGGCACACACACGCGTGAAGCGCGCCACCTCCGGCTGGATATAGCACCAGTCGAGCATCGAACAGCCCAGACCCGAGTCCAGCACCACGGTCGGCCCCCCCATACCCATATCCAGGTAATGCAGCCTATGCCCTCCCACATCGACCAGCCTGCCCGGAGGGGGATAGCGTCGCTGATCCCTCGCCTGGGCCAGCGCCTGGTAGAGCGCGCCCGCGCCCGCCACCACCGCGCCCAGCCCGAGCGCCGAACTCACTAACGGCCTGACCCATGGCGCGACCCCACGCCCGGCATCAACTTCTTTCACTAGCATAGAGAGCGGCTCCTTCATCCAGCTTCCAACCCGCCAGCAGCACAACCAGCTACCCATAGCGGACGTATAGCATACACGATATGCATCTATCTATATAGTACGTTCCCGCACCTAAAACAACGCGAATCTGTTCTTATTCAAGTATACCTTGCGCGTCCACAACTCATTCCATCGCGATCTATGTATCACTCCCTGGCGAGCAACGTCAATTATTACCATGAATGTTGATCGGTCTATTGTCAGGCAGGCCAACCTTTGCTAGGATAAGCACAAATTCAACAGTGGAAGAGGTTTGCGCTTACATGGACACAGTATCAATCGAGGCTATAAAACCCGAGGATGGGAAACGGCTGCTGCCGGACCTCATTCGTCTGCTGCAGGCAACCGTAAACGGCGGCGCTTCGGTCGGCTTCCTGCCACCCCTGGCGGAGGAGGAGGCCCGGCGCTACTGGCAGGCGACGCTACAGGAGGTCGCCGACCATTCGCAGGTGCTGCTGATAGCAAAAGATGCCGATGGTCAGTTGCTGGGCTCGGTCCAGCTGGCGCTGGCCATGAAGCCCAATGGCCGACACCGGGCGGAGGTGCAGAAGCTGTTTGTCTTCCCCTCGCAGCGCCGCCGCGGCATTGGCCACACCCTGATGCAGGCAGTAGAAGAGGCGGCCCGCGCCCACGGCCGCACCCTGCTCGTGCTCGATACGCGCGAGGGCGACGCCGCCGAACAGCTCTACCGCAGGATGGGCTATATCGAGGCCGGCCGCATCCCTGGCTACGCCATCAGCGCCTTCGGCACCCTCGACGGCACCATCTACTTCTACAAAAACCTGCTATAAAAAAAGCTGCCTACTACCTGGTAGCCGCACTATTGGAATGTCAAACGTGCATCGTTGTGAGGCATGTTTGACACTCTCTCATACAACCGATCAGCTGTTGAAGGAGACGTTCGCCGTCATCCCAGTAAGAAGACTGTAGGATCCAGCGCTATCCCCATCGATCGCCACAATGACCTGGTATTTGATGCTCGTCGGGCTGCCGGGATAGCCGATGCCGTTGGGCGCCATCGTGATCACATGACCCGTGAACTGGTGGGTGCCAAAGGCCTTCACAGTAAAGGTGACGCCCTGCCCCTGGTGAATTTTCGGGATATCGGTCTCATCCACAAAGGTGAGAACGCGGTTCACGTTGCTGGCATCCGTGATCTGGATAAAGGTAAGACCACCATGAACACTTTGGATCTCCACGCCGCCAGCGGGGACCAGGTTGGTGACCGCGCCCGGCACGCCGCCCACGGTACCAATTACCGCGGTCACCACTCCTGGATGGGGTGCGCAAAGCGCCGTCAGCGACAACAGCTTTTGGTTGACAAGCAACGTCGCCAGCGCGGTGCGATAGGTAAATTCGTCATTCCCCAGGTCGCGAAGGGCGGTTTCGACTTCAGGATTGGTCCTGGCTACGTCGATGTTGTCGGCGGCCTCGACGATAAGGCCCTCTACGTTGGTCAGGTTGACGTCAGCGTTGGCCCGCGCCTGCTGGAGTGCCGCCCGGTCTTTGGCCACCGTCCCCCGCGCCGTTACTACCGCCTGGGTCGCGGATGCCACCGCCGCGTGAAATGCGTCCTGGGCCGCCTGAATGCACGAGGCTTCCGTGCTACTCGCCGAACTCTGGTTGTTCGATGAGGAGCCGCTATCGTCATTGGAGGACGATGACGCGCTTGTGGCCGCCGCCTGGCAGGCGGCGATGGCATTGATCTCGGTCTGCCTGGCCGACCTGATCGCGGCATCAGAGCTTCTCATCACTGCCTCGAGCGTCTCCTCATCTCTCTCTAACGTTACCTGGGCAAAGTGGATATTCGCCTGCGCTTGTCGTCTCAATGCCTGGCGATTGTTTTGTTCCGCCCTTAGCGTATCCTGCGACAGCACAACAAGGAAGTGCCTGTTCGCGATCGAGATATTAACGCGCGCCCGGGAGGCAATAAGTGTATTACGAGCCGCATCGACGGCGACCTGGGATTCGTTCACCAGTTCAGCGTAATTATTGTATCCCAGGTGAGCCAACACCTGGTTGGGCACAACATGCTGGCCCAGATTCACGTTGATGGCGCTGACCAGGCCACCAATCTGGGTGCTGAAGTTCAGATTATACACCGGCGCCTGCAAAAATCCTGTCGCGCTGACCGGTGCCGCCGTCATCCCTCTCGATGCCAGGTTCCCCTGGAAGCCCGCCGCCCAATGCAGCGGCCCGAATAGGATGCCGATCAGAAGGACTCCAAGAAGGATCAGGGAGATCCAGATGGCATTCCTGGGATTGCGCCACTTGCTTCGCCGTACCGGCGCTTCGTTCATAGAGACTATCTGTTCAGTTGCTTCATCAGGTGCTGGACCTGGTGGTTTAGTAGGTGTCTGTATCATGCACCGATCATCTCCTTATGATAAAAACTGTTGACCCGACAAGAATATGACCGCCTGTACGACAAACAAACATATAAATAGAAAACCATATCCATGGCGTACACTACGGTATTTCAGCTTTAGTATATAGAGACAATGAATTGAAAAACGATAATATGGAAGGGTTTTACATACACATTTCCCAGAAGATAGGGTCTTGCACGATAGGGTAAAATAAGTAGCATATCGCATATCCTATGAGATGGGTCTGTCTATGAAATGTACTACGCATATACACACATATGCATACTGCTACGTATACTGATTATGTTCCGTATGTAGGTACATAGGGTGGTGCTCTCAACCGTTTTGAGAGAAGAGCAGGTAGTAAATGTTAGAAACACTGGATACGATCCCCTGGCAGCAGCTCCAGCATGCCTATGGAGATGCCAGCGAGGTACCAGGGTGGATCAGGGATCTGGCCTCCCCCAATAAGGAGGTTCGCCAGCAGGCGTACAGCCACCTGGGGAGCAGCGTCTATCACCAGGGGACGGTGTATAGCTCGACAGCCTCGATTGTTCCTTTCCTTTGCGAGCTGCTAGATGAAGATCAGGTGGTGCATAAGATTCAGTTGCTCCAGTTGCTGGTCTCGATAGCCCATGGCTCGTCCTACCTGGACGTCCATTATCGCCGCCCGGAGGAGCGCAATACGCCAGAGTTCCAGGCCAGGCTGGCCAGGGAGCTCAGATGGGTCAGGGAGGCAAAGGAGGCGGTGAGCGCGGGCTACCCGACCTACCTGAGCCTGCTGCACGCCGATCAGCCACGGCTGCGCGCGATGGCAGCCTGGACGCTCTCATGCTGCCGCTCACACGCCGATGAGGTGATCCCGGCCCTCAAGGATCGCCTGAAACAGGAGGATAAGCAGTCGGTGCGCGCCTCTATGATGATGACGCTGGGACGACTGATGCCGGCCATTAAGGAGACGCACGATTACTTTATGCACCTGCTCAAGAAGCAGAAGAAGCCGGTGTTGGCGATCGCGGCGGCCCTGGCCTACGCGCTGCTGGCGGAGGAAGATACGCCACGGCAGGTGGTGCGCATTCTGCTTGAGAGCTATGAGCAGCCACCCGAGGTCAAGGCGAAGTTCGCCACCCTCCCCTTTACCGAGGTCAACATGGACGCCACCATCAGCCGGGCCTTCTGCGCCATCGGCTTCTCGGTCGCTCCCCTGGTCATCCCTACCCTGATCAAAGCCCTCCCCCACTGTGACGCGCTGAGCAGCGTGGTCCTGGTCGATAACCTGCTCTACCTGGCCCTGGAGGGGCGCACCCTCAACAAGGGCACAACCATCGATAACCTCTCCGATACGCAGAAAGATGTGCTGACCGCGCTGGTTAAAAATAAGCATATCTGGGAGAGCGCCAACATGCTCATTACCGTCGGACACTACTTTCCACCACACAACAACCTGGAGCTCTCGCTCTGGAACCGCGAAGATATCGTGCGCTTCCTCAAAGGGAAGCCGATCAGCGCCTCCGATGAGGAGGAGTGGCGCCAGCCGCCTCCCGCTCAAGAAGCCCCCCATGAAAAAATTTCTTAAGGGGCGCTACGCGGCCGCCCATAGAGTAATATACAGTGTGGCAGGTGCGCGGAAGCGCACCTGCCACACTGTATATTACTCTATGGCAATATCATCGAGCTGTTGGCGCTTCCCCGAGAAGACGTTCAGGTCGACATAACCAGGGATACCCGTGACGTGACCACGGCTGTTGTATTGCCAGAAGGTCCAACGCTGGACACTACTCCATTGCACGGGAGTGTAGACGTCGCGGATCCAGATAGTGTAATCGTCAAAGTTGCCCTCGATGTATTCTGCGTAGCGGCTGCGATCGGTATAAATAATCGGTCGGATGCCGTAGTATTGCCGCAAGCGTCCCAGGAAGGTCTTAAGCTCGCGCAACATGCTGCTATGGTCGGCGCCCGAAACCTCCAGGTCCAGCACCGGCGGCAACATGCCAGCCTCTTTGGGCACCATGCTGATAAAGTTGTTGGCCTGCTCGCCGCCGGTGCGATAGTCGGTATAGAAATGGTAAGCGCCACGCAGCAGTCCCTGCTCCCTGGTGCCGCGCCAGTTGGCCTGAAAATAGGCGTCCTTGTAGCTGCGGCCCTCGGTCGCCTTGATAAAGACAAACGAGCACTGGCCCGAGCGGGCCACGCTCTCCCAATCGATCCGCCCCTGATAGCTCGATACATCAATGCCGCGCACGCCGTAGTCCGATACGAATAACGTATTGGGCCAGATTGTTCCGGTGTACAGCAACAGGGCCAGCGTCAGCAGGCACAGCAAGGCCAGCACACCGGGCAGCCACAGACGCTTCTTCCATGCTTGCCATCTCACAACCAGTACCAGGCTCCTTCCATAAACTCTATAGCGTGTGGCTACTCCCAGACATCGCGTGGATAGGTCTGCTTCGCCCGCGCGCTCGCCTGCAGATCGATATCCAGCGTGATAAAAGGCTCCTGCCGCGAGGTTACGGTCAGCACCTCTCCCTCGGGATCGACGATCACTCCACGTCCAAGAAACAGGTGCTCATCGACACGATTGGAGGAGATCACAAACGCGCCGGAGGCGATGGCGGCCATGCGCAGGGCGACGATCCAGCGTTCGTAGTTCAGGCTTGAGGCCCGCGGCACAGCGATGATATTGGCCCCCTGCCGGCCATAATACCTGGCCCACTCACTAAACATCACTTCGGTACAGATCAGGAAGCCGATCGACAGATCGCCTCCCGGCCGGACCAGCGAGAAGTCGCGCCGGTTGCGATCAAACCAGTTGCGCTCGTAGAAGTCCTCTTCATTGGGGAAATAATATTTATCGTGCACCCCCTGGTAACCCGCAGCCGGCGTCCAGCAGAAGCCACGATTGAAGTGCCGCCCCTCTTCGGTTACCAGGCGGGTCCCTAGCACAGTTGCCGGGGACAGCGCGGACAGCGAGCCCATCCCCGCATCATGCTCGCGCTGCGCCCGCTGCCAGGCCTCGGCGTCGAACTCCGGCGTCCTGGCGAACCAGGCGGAAAACGGCAGCTCCGGCAGCAGCACCAGCTCGCTCCGCTGCTCGCGGACATAGACGACAAATTCTTCCCAGACTCCCTCGAACGCCTTGCGGTCATCCGGAAATTCACACACGGTCACCTTCATAAATTGTTCTCTCCACCAGTCTTGTCTGTATTCGACACAGAAGATGCATAGCTCATCTTTATCTCTGCCCCTATTATCCACTATTTCCGGACAGAAGGAAAGAACAACAGCTGCCACTGGCGCCGATTTCCAGATTCGGCGGTCAAAGCAAGAAAGAGTCAGCAGAGGCTCACTGGCGGCATTCCTCCCACCCCCTGGTCCTTCTGGGGGTCGCCATAGGGGCGCGGCCTTGAGCCGCAAGCCCGCGTTTGCCGGCTGGAGGCCAGCCTGGGGGCGCCACGCCCCCAGGCTTTTTTATCGGGATCAGGATTCGAGCAGGGGGAGGGTGAACCAGAAGGTCGATCCCTGACCGGGTTCGCTCTCCACGCCAACCTGACCATGGTGCAAGTTGATGATCGTCTGGCAGATGTGCAGGCCCAGACCCATGCCCTGCCCGCTGCCAGCCTGGACGGGGATGTCGGGATCCTGGTAGAAGCGCTCCCAGATCTGCCGCTGCTGCTGGGGATTGAGGCCGGGTCCGCGATCGCGTACCCAGACGCGCGCCTGCCTCTCCTGTTCGTCGACCTCGATGCCGACGGTAATTTCTTTATCGGCTGGCGCGTATTTGATGGCGTTGGTCAGGTAGTTGTTGATCACCTGCCCGATGCGCCCCGGGTCCGCCATCACCGCCAGCGCTTCCAGGCCGGGCTCGACCTGCAGCTCAATCTGACGATGAGGGGTGCCGGAACGCTGATCTAGCACGACCTCCCTGACGACCTCGACCAGGTTGCATGTTTGCAGGGAGAGATCAAGCTTGCCCGATTGGATACGCGAGACATCCAGCAGATCGTTGATCAGGCGCTTCTGCGTCTCGATCTGGCGGGCCGCCCGCTCCAGCAACTGCGTCAGCAGGGCGTGCATCTGCCGCAGTTCGTCGATCGAGGGCGGCGTCGACTGCTGCAGATCCGTCGCGAGCCGCTTCAGGCGCCGCTGGGAGAGCTGAATGTTTCCCTTGATGGCGGTAATCGGGGTGCGCAGCTCGTGGCTGACCATGTGCAGGAACTCGTCCTTGCGCCGGTCGGCCTCCTCCAGCGCCACCAGCAGGGTCTCGACCCGCTTGCGCGCTCGCACCTGCTCGGTGACATCGACCGCGTGAACGAGGATGCCATCGATGCTGCCCGTGGCGTCGTATGCGGCCTGGTAGACAAAGTTAAAGTACACGTCCTCCAGCTCTCCATTGCCCTGGCGGTCAAGGCGCACCAGCATCTCGTTACCGTAGAAGGGCTCTCCAGTGCGATAGACCTGGTCCAGCAGCTTTATGAAGCCCTGCCCGTTCAGTTCTGGCAGTGCGTCTCGGATCGGCTTGCCGAGCAGGTCCTCGCCGGCGCGTCCAACGATCTCCGCGTAGCCGGCATTGGCCAGGGTGAAGACATGCGTGGGACCGTTTAAGACGGCGATGACGGCGGGGGCCTGCATGAACAGATCGTGCAGGCGCTGGCGCGCGCTTTCGGCCTCGCGCTGCAGGCGGGCGATTTCGAGCCGTGCCTGCACACGGGCAAGAAGTTCGCGGGCAGAAAAAGGCTTGGTCAGATAATCATCGGCTCCCGACAGCAGTCCTTCCAGGGTGGCCTCCTCGCCCGCGCGGGCCGAGAGCAGCAGGAATGGAATGTTGTGCGTGGCCAGGTCGCCGCGCAGGGTGGATAGCAGGGTGAAACCATCCATGCCGGGCATCATGACGTCGCTGATAATCATATCCAGCTGCTCGGCCCTGGCTACCTCCAGGGCCTCAAAACCATTCGAGGCCAGGTACACACTATAGGAAGGGGAGAAAAGATGGTCCAGGTAGTCGCGCATGTCGGCGTTATCATCTACGACCAGCAGCCTGGGCTTTCGGCCCTCGCGATCATTGACAGGCAGGCGCGTCGAGACCAGCGCGCCGGTCGAGAGCGAGGGCGCGATCTCAGCTGGCCGCCTGTGCTCCTCGGGTAGCCAGCGCAGGACCTCCTCGACGTAGGGGAGTGCGCCCACCGCGGAGGGGGGCAGCGCGTGTTCCAACTCTATGCGATCAGGTGGCAGGTGGGCGTAGCCACGCGGGATGCGAATGGTGAAGGTGCTGCCAACGCCCGGCTGGCTCGCGACAGAGATGGTCCCTCCGTGCAGGCGCACCAGTTCCTGCACCAGCGAAAGGCCGATGCCCGATCCTTCCTGGGTGCGCGCCTGGACCTGACGCACGCGGTAGAAACGCTCGAAGAGATGCACCTGATCCTCAGGCGATATGCCGATGCCGCTGTCCTGAACCGCCAGCACGGCGTCTGCGCCCTCCAGGCGCAAGGAGACGTGGATGCCGCCGCTCAAGGTATATTTGAAGGCATTCGAGACCAGGTTGAGGACGATCTTCTCCCACATCTCGCGATCCACATAGATCGGCTCGGGCAGCGGCTCGCAATCCACCTGCAGCCACAGGTGCGCCTTCTCGATGGCCGATCGAAATGAACTGACCAGGTCGCGGGTCAGCTGCGCCAGGTCGGTCGGCATATAGAGGGCTTCGATGCGACCGGCCTCGATGCGCGAGAAGTCCAGCAGCGTATTCACCAGCTTGAGCTGGCGCAGCTCGTTGCGGCGCACCATCTCCAGGTGCGTACGCTGCTCCTCGGTCAGTGGATGGGAGCGGTCCGCCAGCACGGTCTCCAGTGGACCCAGTGCCAGCGTCAGCGGCGTTCTGAACTCGTGGCTGATATTATGGAAGAAGGTGGTCTTGGCACGATCAAGCTCAGCCAGCGCCTCAGCACGCTCCTGCGCGTCCTGGTAGGCGCGCGCCGCCGCGCAGGCGGTGGCGACCTGGCCGGCCAGCAATGTCAGGAAGCCGCGATAGTCATCATCAAATATCTGGTGTGGGTTGATGCCCGCGATCAAAAAGCCATATGGTTCCGCCTGGCCAGCCTGCGCTACCGGCAGCACCAGCGCCTTGCCTGGCAAGCCAGCATCTTCCAGCCTTCCATCCCCATTGATACCCTGCAAACGCTCCGCGACATCGTCCAGCAACAGCGCTTCCTGCAGCTGCATAACCCGGGAAAATGGCCACAGCGCGTGCTCCTCATCTATAATTTCGCATTCTTCAATCAGAGCCCGCATGTCTTTGGGCCAGTGGCTCGCGGCGACCAGCCGCGCCTGCGTCCCGTCGTCGGGTGAGAGCAGATAGAGCAGAGAGAATGGCACATCATCAGGATATTCAAGCAATGTATGGGCGGCCATCTCACACACATCCTGCAGGGTGCGTGCCTCAGCTGTGCTGGCGGCCAGGGCGCGCAGACCACGCATGCGACGCTCCCCCACCACCTGCGCCGTCGTCTCGGTCACCGCCGTAAAGATACCCGCAATGTTGCCATCTTCATCACGAATGGGGCTATACGAAAAAGTGAAGTATGATTCTTCCATGAAGCTGCTGCGCTTGATCAGCAAGGGCAGGTTCTCGGACCACGTGGCTTTCCCGTCATTCATGACCCCCTCTAACATCGGCCCGATGACGTCCCAGATCTCCGACCAGTAGTTGAAGCCTGGCCGTCCCAGCGCGTGAGGATGTTTCTCGCCAAGGATGACCGCGTACGCGTCGTTGTAGAGCATCACATACTCCGGCCCCCACCAGATAAGCATCGGAAACTGCGACGCCAGGCAGATGCTGACCGCTGTACGCAGGCTCTGCGGCCAGTCCTCCACCGCCCCCACCGGAGATGAAGCCCAGTCATACGCGCGCATCAGCTGGCCTACTTTGCCGCCATTCGCAAATGTATGATCCTGATCATCCAGATAGATCATGTCAGCCGATATATCATCCATAACATTACTCCTCTGCTGTACCGCCTGCTCTGCGCGCGCGTTATGTGGCGCTTCTATGCCTGCTCATATCGCCACATTCAAATACCAGGTATATCGTCAATCCCACCCCCCATAGCTCCAGACTATCTCCTCATTGTAACTTCTTTACTTCAGCGTCACAAGCATCTCCAGCTCGCATCCATATCTTCCTGGCTATCTCTTTCTCTATTATGAGATGAATAACGCACCCAAAACGGGGCTAGAAATGAGAGATTCGAACGATAAAATAAAAAGATGAGCCCGCCGTTCGCTAGCTGGACCATTATAACCGGTATTATTGTATCGCGAAAAGGGGTCGCCGTCTATCAGACGGGGACCGTAAGTGCTGGGTTTGCCCCGGCTTTGCCGCGTAGCGGCCCCGTTCCCGGACGCACACCTCCAACACAACACGCCGGACCCCTTTCTTAAAGGGGTCCGGCGTGTTGTGTTGGAGGTATCAGGGCTTGCCCCGGCTACTTTTCGCGCTCGGAGTCGATGAAGCTGACCTGTTGGGGGAGGGTACGCAGCTTGCGCAGGCGCGCATCGCACAGCCAGATCACGCTGAGCAATGTCCCGACGGCGCCGCACAACAGCGTGCCCCTCAGCCCGATCCACCCCTGTAGTCCGCCCGCCAGCAGCGCGCCCAGCGGGACAGCGCCTAGTGATAACCAGCTATAGCTGGCGGTGACGCGCCCTAAAAATTCGCGGGGGGCCAGCGCCTGCCGTAGGCTTGGATAGTAGATGTTGCCGCACGAGAGCCCGACCCCGTTGAATATAAAGGCCGCCATGAGCAGGAGGATTTTGAGTAACTGGGGTCCGGCAGCCAGGGGGAGCAGGATGAGGGGCAGGCACTCAATAAGACCCGTATAAATGAGCGCTGGACCCAGACCAACGCGTCGCGCGAGAGGACCAGCCAGCAGCGAGCCTCCCAGGGCCCCGATGCTTCCGGCGGCGATGATGGTTCCCAGCAGGGCCGGCGCGATCTGCAGCTCACGAGTGGCGTAGACGACGAAGAGCGCCATCATGACCTGGCTAAACAGGTTATATGTCATGGCCGCCAGGGCCAGCAGGCGCAGATAGGGATTGTGAAAGGTCAGCTGCAAGCCCGCCCCGATCTGCCTCCACATAGAACCGGCTGTCCGCGTAGACGCAGGAGCCTCCTCACGCTGGCGAATGAGCAGGACACCCAGCGCTGAGACGAGAAAGGAGCAGGCGTCAAACAGGAGGGCGAAGGGCGCCGTCAGGAGCTGAACCAGCAGGCCGCCCAGACCCGGCCCGCCGATCTGGGCCACCGAGCTGCTCAGCTGCAGCTTGCTGTTTCCCTCTACCAGGTGCTCGCGCCCCAGGATAGCGGGCAGATACGCTTTATACGCCAGGTCGAAGATCACGGTGAACAGGCCAACCAGCAGGGCCACCAGGTAGACCAGCTCGATGCGCAGCAGATGCAGAGCGGCGGCGAGCGGCAGCAGTCCCAGCAAAACGGCGCGACAGAGATCAGCAATAATCAGCAGCGGTCGGCGACGATGACGGTCTACCCACCATCCGGCGAACAGCGGAAAACAGAGATAGGGCGCCCAGAGGACGGCGTTGAGCAACGTCACCTGCAGGGCCGTCGCGCGCAACGTCAGAATAACCAGCAGCGGCAGCGCCAGGTTCGTGACCTGGGAGCCCAACAGCGAGACGGTCTCGCCGGCCCATAACTTCAAAAAGTCGGGGGAGCGCCAGAGCTGTCCCGCCCGCACCTTGAGACGCATAGTATATAAGCCTTTCTTCTTTATCAGCACCCTATCAGCACCCTTTTCACGCAAGATGAGCCAGGAGCAGGCGCAAGCCAACCACGGCTCCGATCCCGATGATGAGCGAGAGGAGCATGTTGCGCGTGCGGACGAACGTCAGGACGGTTGCCAGCGACGCTCCGATCTCGGGCACGCCCGTGTTGAAGATAGCCGGCGCGATCAGCGCGACCAGAATGGTGCCCGGCAGAACATTCATCCAGGACCTGAGCCATCCGGAAAGCTCCACGCGGCTCATGAGCCAGACGCCGGCGACGCGCGTCAGGTAGGTAACCGCAGCCATGCCCAGGATCGTGAGCAGCGCACTCAGGTTAGTCTGCATGGCGCATCGCTCCTACTACGCTGCCACACAGCGCGCCTAGCAAGATATACCAGTTGCCGGGAATCAGCCGCGCGGCCACGACCGCCACCACAGCGCTCACCAGCCAGGGCAGGATGTCGGCCTTCCCTTTCCACATGCCTAGCAGCAGCGTGAGGAAGACCGCCGTAAACGCGAAGTCCAGACCCCAGGCTGCCGGATCGGCGATACCACCACCGAGCCAGCATCCCAGCAGCGTCGAACCGATCCAGCCGACAAACATGAGCAGTCCGCTGCCCAGCAGAAAGGCCGCGTCCCTCCGCTCACGCGCGAACTCCCCCATCGTCAATGCCCAGGTCTCATCAGAGAGAAAAAAGAGCGTGCCATAGGCTTTCAGCGGTGGCAGCCGTCTCCACCAGGGCGAAAGCGTCATCCCCATCAGGACCATGCGCAGGTTCACCAGTAAGGTGGTCAATACGATGGGCCAAAACACCGGCGGCAGGCTCCAGAGGTGCAACACCAGCAGTTGAGCGGAGCCAGCATAGACGAGCGCGCTCATCAAAAACACCTCCAACAGGCTCTGATGGCTCTGATGTGCCAGCACACCAAAGACCAGCCCATCAGCGCACCCTCCAACAGCGAGGGGCCACGCCTGCCGCGCACCCGCCAGCGCGCCCTTAAACCCAAAAGTCACTTCCCCCGCCGCCTCACGATTATTATCCACGTACACCGTTTCGGACATGCATCGGTCTCCTTCGATTCAAACCTGAAATACGTAGCTTGTAATTCCCAAATGCCCTATCTTACCATTACAACGACCCGCATTGAGCATAAGTAACACCCAAAATTGCATTATGGGCATTACTTATGATAAAGTAGGAGTGTGTCAAACACGCTTTTTACTGGTGTGGGTATGCGCTCCCACGCGCGCGTCCGCTACGCGGCCGCACCGTTTTTTTATGTTGGGGCCTGGGGAGGCGCATCCGCGCCTCCCCAGGCCCCAACATAAAAATGGATTGTTGAGCATGGAAGCAAAAGAATGGATTGTTGAGCATGGAAGCAAAAGAATGGATTGTTGAGCATGGAAGCAAAAGAATGGACTGTTGAGCATGGAAGCAAAAGAATGGACTGTTGAGCACAGAAGCGAAAGGAGCGCGCTGTGAGGGAAATGATCTGGCTCGATCTGGTCAATACAGACTGGCATGATTATCGTGGTAGCGGACGGCACGAGGACCGTCTGCTGCGGCCCGGCATGCTTGAGCAGCTGCTTGAGCATTGGGGCATCGAGGGTATGGAGCAGGCGACGGACGAAACAATCGCCGGACTGCAGCGGCTGCGTGCGCTGATCCAGCTCGTCATTCATCCCCTGCTGGAAAAGCGTCTGCCGGAACAGGATGAGCTGGCAGCCCTGAATGTCTACCTTGAACAGGCCCCCACACGTCTGCTCGTGTCCCGCGATGAACAGCTCATACAGCTGCAGCAACTTCCCTGCCGACGCGACTGGTCCTGGGTCTATGGCGAGATCGCCGCCTCATTCGCCCATACGCTGGCCGAGCGTGATCCCTTCCGCATCAAACAATGCGAGAATCCCGACTGCCTCTGGACCTACTACGACGAGAGCAGCACCGCCAGCCGCCGCTGGTGCGAAGGTCCGTGCGCCAACATCATGCGCGTCCGCCGCTACCGCGCCCGCCACCATCCAACCCCCCCGTAGGTGCCGGGCTTGCCCCGGCTTCCCTCGCCTTACCCTCCCGTAGGTGCCGGGCTTGCCCCGGCTTCCCTCGCCTTACCCTCCCGTAGGTGCCGGGCTTGCCCCCGGCTTCCCTCGCCGAGTGCGCACATTCATTTAAAAAGGGGAACGCACCTGGAGGAGAGATGTTCTTTTTTTTGGGGCATTGTATGGCACACAATTGAATTGCGCGCAATTCAATTGTGTGCCATACAATGCCCCAAAATATATAATATGGTAGACGGTGACGCTTGAGCAAAAAAACGACTGCGAAAGGATTTTGCGATGCGTATTATGGATCTGGTGGCCGGAGATACGGACGACGTGAGGCAGGCGGCAGCACTGCTGGTGGCGGGGTTTCGCGACCACTCACCCCATCCGTGGCCGGATATGCCTTCGGCGCTGGCCGAGGTAGAGGAGTCGCTGGCGCCCGATCGCCTGAGCCGCGTGGCACGCGACGAGGAAGGAACGGTTCTGGGATGGATCGGCGGCATTAGCCAGTACGACGGCCATGTGTGGGAGCTGCATCCGCTGGTGGTACACGTGGGATATCAGGGACAGGGGATCGGGCGGGCGCTGGTCAATGATCTGGAGAAGCTGGTGCGGGAGCGCGGCGGTCTGACGATAACGCTGGGGACCGATGATGATAGTGGACAGACGACGCTCTCTGGGGTCAATCTCTTTCCCGACGTCTATACCCATGTCGCGCGCATCCAGAACCTGCGGCACCATCCCTATGAGTTCTATCAGAGGCTTGGCTACACCATCATCGGCGTCATCCCCGACGCCAATGGCATCGGCAAACCCGATATCTTGATGGCAAAGTCGCTGGCGAGCCGGGCAGATGGTTAAGGCACGATACCGCTCAGGCGTGGTTAGTAGCCACGCCTCCAGGTGCTATAGAGGCCAGCACAACCCAAAACGACGGCACAGATACCAACCAGGCTAAACAGGCATTCGCTGGTAAAAAAGGAATACAGTCCTGCGATCCCTGGCATAATACGGCCCATGATGTATATGGCCAGGGCAACACCTCCAAAGACGATCAAAATATTTTCGTTTGGCCAACGCTGGAACATGGTATCCATCCTTTAACTGCGATGTGCACTATTATACGTTTTTAATTGCGCTCCTCGCTACTGTGCGTTCCTCTTTCTACTCTTCTACTAATACGCTGACAACCATAGCTTCGCTTCACCGCAAGCCTCTTCATCATACCACGTTTTAGCGTGCACCAACCGTTATCTCTCCTATCCGATCCACGAAACCGCGCGCAGCCGCGTTTGTTTGACAGCGGGACCCCTTTGTGGCATGCTTGTAAGCAGTTACTCATCACATCACCATCAGGAGCTCACTTTGGACCATACCTCTATAAGGTAGCATCTTCTGGTTCTGGCCGGCTCACACTATCACATGCCGGCATACATACGCTAGACGCGCGCTACACCATGCGGGCGTTATTTCTCGTGCTCGTTCCCCTCCCGCTTCCATCCAGCGAAACTTTTTCTCAGTGATACGAAAAGCTTTGTTTGGAAGGAAACGTCTTCTCATGGATCGCATCTCTACGTCGCCAGAAGAGGGGCCGGCCACGCAGACCGTCCGGCCGCTGTGGCGCAATGTTGATTTCATGCTGCTCTGGAGCGGGCAGCTCATCTCGATCCTGGGCACCAATGTCTCGGGACTGGCGCTGCCGCTGCTGATACTGGCGCTGACACATTCGCCGGCCCAGGCGGGATTGTTCGCGGCCGTGCGTCAGCTGCCCTATCTGCTGATCAGCCTGCCAGCCGGCGCGCTAATCGATCGCTGGGATCGCAAGCGTACGATGATCTGCTGCGACCTGCTGCGCTGGCTGGCGCTGGGCTCGGTGCCGCTGGCCTTCGCGCTGGGACACCTGACGCTGCTCCAGCTCTACCTGGTGGCCCTGTTCGAGGGGAGCGCCTATGTGCTCTTTAGCCTGGCACAGATCTCGGCGCTGCCCCACGTGGTGGCGCCGCACCAGCTGCCGCGCGCCTACGCGCTGGATACCACCATCGAGTACACGGGTACGCTGCTCGGTCCCGGCCTGGGAGCGTTTATTATCGGCCTGGCTCCGGTGGTACAGGTAGGCGCTATCATCGGCTACCTGGTCGATAGCGTCTCGTACCTGCTCTCGGGACTCTCGCTGCTGCGCGTGCGCGCCTCGTTCCAGGTGGCGCGCGCGGACCAGGAAACGCCGCGCCGACTCTATCACGGGATCGCCGAGGGGCTGCGCTTCCTGTGGCGACACCGCGCGCTGCGCCTGCTGGCCCTGCTGACGGCGCTGGTCAATTTCCTGCTCAGCCCGCTGGAACTGGCGCTGATCATCCGGGCCCAGAGCCAGCTGCATCTGAGCGTCCAGTTCGTCGGCCTGATCTTCAGCGTTGGCGGCGTGGGAGGCATTCTGGGCGGCCTGCTCGCCCCCTGGCTGCACGCACGCCTGCGCGGCGGGCAGATCCTGTGCGCAGCGCTGATCATCTGGATCGGCGCTGCGCTGCTGCTGGCTCTCTCGTCCTGGCCCGGATCGCTGCTGATCGGCAAGTTCCTGTTCAGCTTTAGCTGGCCGCCCTACGGCGTAACGGTGGTCGCCTACCGCCTGCGCCAGACGCCCGATGCCCTGCAGGGACGCGTCAATAGCGCCTTTCGCAACCTCACCTATGGCAGCGAGCCGCTCGGATCGGCCCTGGGCGGTCTCCTGCTGGTCGCCCTGGACGCCCGCATCGTCTTTGGCCTGATAACGGCCGGCCTGGCCGCCGCCCTGCTCCTCGCCATCTTCACCCGCCTGCGCCGAATCTAAGAGTGTGCCAGGCACACTTCTTACTGGCACGCTTGAGCGCCCCCGCTCGGGCGTCCGCATACGCAGCCGCCCCATTTTTTAGGAGGTGGTGCAAATGCACCCCCTGACATTGCACCACCTCCTAAAAAATCAATTGAGCGTCGAAGGCGCGTAGAGTCAGGGGTCGCAGACACGCCACGCACAGCTCGCAGACATTTTCTCATAAAAGTTCCCCTGCGGGAACTTTTATATGCTCTTGTTCGTCTTCTTTATAGAAGAAGGAGGATGTCGTCATGATAAACAAACGTTCCGTCATCATTTCCGTTATGATCGTGCTCTGCCTGAGCATGCTGGCCGCCTGTGGCAACGCGAGCCAGGATGATCAAAAGGCTTCGCAGCAGCCTCCTCAGCACCCAACCACAAAGCCGACGCCGACTCCCGTCCCCCGTGTGCGGCCGCCGCATCGCAAGATCCCGGCCGAGCCGACGCCAACGCCGCAACCAAATCCACAACCGGGACCAACCCCGACACCCGGCAACCCCAATCCCAACCCTGGCGGCCTCCAGGTCACCGTCAATCAGGCCAGCTACTCACGCACGGACGCCATCAGCGTCACCATCAGCAATGGTCTGGGCCAGACCATCTATCTCACCACCCCCAGAACCAGCTGCACCCTCGCCCAGTTGCAGATGCTCGTCAACGGCAGCTGGACCCCCGTCGGACGCTGCGTCCACATATCAGCGACGCCCACCCGGCAGCTAACCGCCAACGGCAACCTGAACCAGACCATCCAGCCCCAGAACGCCTTCGGCGTTCTCCATAGCGTCCCCCGCTGGCAGCCCGGCACCTACCGAGTCAGCATCACCTACACCACCACCTACGATCCCGACACCGTCGGCGGCGGCCAACAGGCCACCTCCCCCACCTTCACCATCACATAAAACACATATCCACGCACCTCCACACCCGCGATGCATCGTTGTGGAGCGAGAAAAATCGGCCGCGAGGGCCGAATCTACATCTCACATTTCATTTTTATATTGGTGCATGGGGCACAGATGCGCCCCATGCACCAATATAAAAAACCAGCGCGGCCGCGTAGCGGACGCACCTGCGGGAATGCTCACGTACCCCTATAAAATGTTTTTTGCATGTCAAAAAAGGCGCGAAGGCAATGAATTATACATAACAACGCATAATTTAGGGTAGGAACATTCTATTGACAATTCGCGATTATATTGACTTTTCTGAATTGGCAGGGTATGCTTAGAGACGCGTGAGTATTTACGGTGCTTTGTGCCAGAGGCACCCTTTCCATTTTGCTGTCGCGCTTCTCTTGCCAATCGATGCATCGGGGGATAGCATCGGTCATTCTATGAAGAGCTTTCGTGGATCGTTCGTTTATAGGTTATAAGCTGACATGCGTACATAAGCTTGTAATCATGTTAGTTAGTGTTTCGGTTCAGACCTAAATAGACAATCATCAATGTAATTGACCTGTCTGCCTGGCTGGCTGGGTTAGTCAGAGCAGAAGTATCAGATAAGGGTGGTTATTTAACCATATGTCAGCGCGCGGCACGATGTCTATCTATCTATCCCCCTCCATATTCAAACCGTAGTTTCGGAGACGAAGAGACGGAGGTTATGTTTCGCATGATGCGTTCCTCTCTATTACGCCGGTATAGTATCTTTGGCATTTGCGCTGTGGCCATGCTGGGGATCTCGGCCTTTCTCATTCCTTCGGCGGCTGCCTACCCTATTCAGCCGAACTTTAACCATTTTCTGTATACTAATCATGACGATTCTCAGTACGATGATAATGAGCAGCCGGGGACCGATGCGGCCGCGCTGGCACAGCAGGCGTACGATGATCGTGCCTATCCTCATCAGTTTATCGATGCGACGCAGGCCAACAACGCTTATAACGCGAACCAGGCCCTGGCGTCCCATCCAATTCCAACCGGCGACTCGCAGAGCCGCGCCAATCGGGGCTGGCAGTTCGCGGGCCCCTCGGACCCCGAGGCAGTGAGCCAGGCGACCTACACGGGCCGCCCGACGGCGGTCTCGGGTCGCGTGACGGCGATCGTGGTGGCTAACGATTGTAATGCCACGGTCTGTCACGTCTGGCTGGGCGCGGCCGGCGGCGGCGTCTGGCGCACGGATAACGCGCTGGCGGCCAAGCCGACCTGGAAGTCGGTCAATAATGGCATTCGCTCCAACGCCATCGGCTCGCTGGCCCTGGATCCCAATGATCACAGTGGCCGTACGATCTATGTCGGTACGGGCGAGGAGAATGGCTCCAGCGATTCTGAGGCTGGCGTGGGCCTGTACAAGTCTACCGACTTCGGCGATCACTGGCAACTGGTTCCGGGCAGCTTCCCGGCCGCCAAGGATCGCTCGATCGGCTCGGTAGCGGTCGATCCGACCAACGCGAAGCACATCTACATCGGCACCGACGTGGCTCGCCATGGCTCGTCGTCATCTAACGGTGGTCGCTATTCACCGCCCGGCGCTCCCAAAATTGGTCTGTACGAGTCGAAGGACGGCGGTCGCACCTTCTCGCTGGTCTTCAGCAAAGAGTCGGATGTGGTCGATCCCAATAGCCCCAATGGCAGCGACTTCTTCCGTGGCGGCGTAAGCAAGATCCAGTTCAACAGCACTGGCCTGCCGGCCGGCGTTGGACCACAGGTCTACTTCTCGGTCTTTGATTATGGCGTCTATCGCTCGGCCAATGGCTCGTTCGAGCAGGTCTTCGCTTCAGCTGGCGGTGGCACGGTAGCCAATAGCCTGTCTGCACGCACCGAGTTCTCGCTGGCTCCGATGGGTCAGAAGCTGCGCATCTATGTCGGCGATACCGGCAATGCGCCGGCCGATTTCTATCGCGTCGATGACGCCAACGTTCCGGCGGCGACGCTGACCAACGGCACCAGCAATCCCGGCTGGATCAAGCTGTCGAATCCGACAAAAGGTACACCGGGCTTCTCTTCCTACGACTATTGTAGCGGCCAGTGTTCCTATGATATGCCGGTCGCCTCACCTCCGGGACGCCCCAATGACGTCTGGATCGGCGGTCAGATGCAGTATGGCGAGATCACCCCGACCGGCGCGCCCTCTAATGGTCGCGCGGTACAGCGTTCAACCAACGCCGGCGTGAGCTTCACCGATATGACCGATGATACCCAGTCGCCACCACTGGGCATGCACCCGGACCAGCACGCGATCGCGTTCGATCCCAATAATCCCGATATCGCCTTCCTGGGCTCCGATGGCGGCCTGGTTCGCACCAGCGGCCAGTTCGCGGATACCAGCAGCGAGTGCGCCACCCGTGGCCTGACCGGTCCCAACCTGGTCGACTGCCAGATGTGGCTCAAGGCCATCCCGACGCGCATCTTTAGCATGAACCAGGGTCTGGCCACGATCCAGTTCCAGAGCCTGACCGTCAATCCTCAGGATCCTAAACACGATGTGATCGGCGGCACGCAGGATAACGGTACCTTCAATTCGACCTCCGATCCGGCGACCTGGATTCAGAATGTCGGCGGCGATGGTGGTCAGACGGTGATCGACGCTGGCAATCCCAACATTCGCATGCATACCTACTATGGCCCACAGGGTGACGTCAACTTTAAGAAGAATGATCCCTCGGGCTGGGATTGGTTCGGTGATCCACTGGCAAACAGCGGAGAGGGTGCCTCCTTCTACATACCACTGATCGGCGATCCCAAAGTCAGCCAGACGATGTTTGCGGGTCTGGAACATGTCTGGCGCACCCAGGACAGTGGTGGCCCGCAGGCGTACATGGATCAGCACTGTAACGAGTACACCGGCGACTTCGCAGCGACCTGCGGCGACTGGGTGCCACTGGGCAATAACCTGGTGAACTCCACCTATGGCACCGATAAGTCTGGTAGCTACGTGGTGGCGATTACCCGCGCGCCCAGCGACAGCCAGACGATGTGGACCGCGACCCGCCGTGGCCGCCTCTTCATCTCGCTGAACGCCAATGCGGCAGCCAAAGATGTGGCCTTCACGCGCCTGGATACCCCGGCGCAGCCGACGCGCTTCATCAGCGGCATCGCCGTCGATCCCAAGGACAAGTATCATGCCTATGTAACCTATTCCGGTTACAACGCCTATACACCAACGACGCCGGGACACGTCTTCGACGTCCACTACAATCCAACCACGAAGACCGCGACGTGGAAGGATATCAGCTATGACCTGGGCGATCAGCCTATCACAGGCGTTGCCTACGATAGCGTCACCGGTGACCTGTATATCGCCACCGACTTTGGTGTCGGCCGCCTCAAATCCGGCCACAACCACTGGCGCCCGGCGGCCAAAGGACTCCCGGTCGTCGCCGTCTATAGCCTGACGATCTCGAATTCCGGTCGCGTGCTCTACGCCGCCACCCATGGTCGCGGCGCCTGGCGCCTCGACCTCTAGCGTGGCCCACAGACACCGCGATACTCACGACGCAAACGCGCCCCCACGGGCGCGCCTTCCACCAGGGGTCCCGACTCAACGACGAGTCGGGACCCCTTTCCTTATAAAAGAGACAATTTTCCTTCAACTTCAACAATATCCTTATATAAACTTGCTTATATAAGGATATTGTGTTAATATGTTTACATCATATTATTTACATAAAGATTGGTTGAGATACAGAGCAACCCCGGCCGTAGGCGAGGATGCCGGGGGCACCCTCAACGCCCCCTCGCGGAATACGTTCAATTTGATCAAATGCATGAAGATAAAGAAGAGAAGCAGTACGTGCGGGGCTTGCCCCCGCTTCCTTCCTCGCCGCTCGAAAGAGCAAACAACAGGATGCTATGCATCCCATGCTACCGTTCCTGGTCGCTTTGAAGGGGCTTTTCCTCGTGGGGAGCAAGCAAGCGGGGGCAAGCCCCGCACGTACTGGGGTCTTTTCCCGTTTTGCACGTTCTTCAATTGAATGTATTGCCGCGAGGCGGCCCCGTACCCGGGCGCGCATGTTTCACCAACGACGCACCTTCCAAACCAGAGATACCAACAGGTTACACAGAAAGGTTTAACAACATGAATACATCCTTTTCACCATTCACAACCCGTCGAGAGTCCTTCGCCAATGACCTGACCGTGCGCGTCGACGAGCGCGGCAATGGTCGCGCCATGCTCGTCTTGCATGGTGGCGGCGGACCACAGACCGTGATGGGCCTGGCGCATCCACTGTCCGAACACGCGCATGTGCTCGTGCCGACGCACCCCGGCTTTGAGAACGAGCCACGACCCGACCACTTCGCCAGCATCGGTGATCTCGCCCTGACCTATCTTGAACTGCTGGCGCGGCTCGACCTGCGCGACGTCATCGTCATTGGATCCTCGATGGGCGGCTGGATCGCCGCCGAGATGGCCCTACGCGACGCCTCGCGCCTGAGCGGCATTGTCCTCATCGACGCGGTCGGCATCCAGGTCGACGGTCAGCAGATCGCTGACGTGTTCACACTATCTCCTGATGAGATAGCGGCGCTCAGCTTCCACAATCCGGCCGCCCTCCCAACTGCCTCGACCACCATGAGCCCCGAGCAAGCCGCCATCAGGGCCGGCAACTTTCGGGCGCTCAAAGTCTACGACCAGGAACTGGGCATGGCCGATCCGCGGTTGAGAAGCCGCCTGGGACACGTGGATCTACCGGTGCTGGTCATCTGGGGCGAGAGCGATCGCGTCGTCACCCCTGACTATGGCCGTGCCTACGCCCAATCGTTCCCTCACGCCCGCTTTGAGCTCATCACCGAGGCCGGCCACCTCCCACAGATCGAGCAGCCCGCCCGCCTGCACGCCCTCGTATCCCAGTTCGCCAACGACTAAAACCAGTTTGATTGTTCACGCAAAAACACATAAAATAGTAATCAGGCTCATTTGCCTGCAATCATACACTCAACCTGATATCTCTTAAATATCATGGATGAAATCCAAATGGAGGACATAGATGTCAACATATCCATCCTTTCAGCGTATCAACCTCAAAGATCTTTACCAGCGCATCACCGACGATTATCAAAATTTTATCGTCAACGAAGTCGATGAGAGTTGCATGCATCTCGCGGTGATGACAGGAACATACCCCTGGCATCGTCATCCCGATGCAGATGAGTTGTTTCTGGTTCTCGAAGGCGAACTGATCATCGAATTCAAGGAACACGAGGCCGTGACGCTGCACCCCTACGAGATCTTCACCATCCCCGCCGGCATCATTCATCGCACACGTACGACGCAGCGGTCGGTCAACCTCTGCTTTGAGCATACACAGGCCACCACAGAATTCGTCTAAACCCGCTTGGTAAGAAGAGAAGCAGTATGTGTGGGCGAGCATGCTGGAAGCATGCTCGCCCACACATACTGCTTCTCTTCTTGCATTTCCTTAACCATCCGGCAAGCATCTCGCATTGGGACATCATCAAAGGCATTTTTTTACGCCAATGGTAATCGTTTGCCGATAAACCATTGATTCCTCAACCATGCATGTATTATTATTAATATGTATGAAGATGACGTTCAACGGATTGCACGTCATGAACTAGGAGGAATCCTGAAATGGCTAAGAAAGTCGTCTATTCTCTCCTCGCCTGTTGTCTCCTCTATTTTCTTGTACAGTCAGTACAGCCTCACGTTGTCCTTGCCAGTTCACACGACAATAACGTTGAGTGGAATGGCCTATTTAGCGACCAGGGTCCCCTGTACGATAGTGCGCTTGAGCCGACGTGCTCAACGGCGATTACGCTCTCGCTGCGTACCTTCCACTACGATGCTACCAGCGCCAACATCAAGTACTACGATACGGCCGATAGCAGCTTCCACTGGGTGGCGATGAGCTTCTCCAATACGGACGCGACGCAGCGCTTCGACATCTGGAAAGGGACGATCCCGGCCAGCTGTTCGATCAAGTACTATCGCTTCCAGATCAACGATGGCACGGCCACGGCCTGGTATAACGCGGCCGGACCCTCCTCTAGCGAGCCGTCGAGCAGCGATTTCTATGTGCTGCCGAACTTTTCGACGCCGCAGTGGGCCAAAAATACCGTGATGTACCAGATCTTCCCCGATCGCTTCTACAACGGCAGTACCAGCAACGATGTGCAGACCAATCAGTATAGCTACCTGGGCTATCCGACCGAGCACAAAGCCTGGGGCGCCAGCCCGGTCGCCGATAGCGGCTATTCCAATAGCACGGTCTTCTTCGGTGGCGATCTGCAGGGGGTCGATCAGAAGCTGAGCTACATCAAGAAAACGCTGGGCGCCAACTCCATCTATCTCAATCCTATCTTTACCTCGCCCTCCAACCACAAGTACGATACCCAGGACTACAATAACGTCGATCCCGCGCTGGGTGGCAACTCGGCCTTCAGCCAGCTGGTCAGCGACATCCACAGCAGTTCTAACGGACCGGCCGGTCACGTGGTGCTCGATGGCGTGTTCAACCATACCGGGACCTGGGATCAGTGGTTCAATGAGTACAATACCTATCCCGGCGTGACCGGCGCCTACCAGAGCCAGAGCAGCCCGTACTACCACTACTATACCTTCCAGCAGTGGCCCAACCAGTATTCGACCTTCCTCGGCTATACCAGCCTGCCTAAACTGGACTACGGCGCCAGCGGCTCGGCGGTGCGCAACGCCATCTATGGTTCGACCAGCTCGATCGCGCAGTACTGGATTCGCCAGTATGGCGTGGATGGCTGGCGGCTCGACGCGGCCCAGTACGCCGACGCCGGCGGCAACAATGGCAGTGACTCCACCAACCACCAGATCTGGCAGGAGTTTCGCAATGGTGTCAAGAGCGCCAACTCCAACGCCCTGATCTTCGGCGAGTACTGGGGCAACGCCAATTCCTGGACCAACGGTAGCCCTTCGCAGTGGGATAGCGCCACCAACTACGATGGCTTTACCCAGCCGGTCTCCGAGTGGATCACCGGCAAAGACTACAACGGCAATGCCGCCTCGATCGGGGTGTCGCAGCTCGATAGCTGGCTGCACGGCACGCGCGCCAACTATCCCACGCCTGTACAGGAGGTGATGCCCAACTTCCTGTCGAGCCACGACATCACCCGCTTCGGCCAGCGCGCCGGCGGCGATATCTGGAAGACCTACCTGGCCGCCTTCATGCAGATGACCTATGTCGGCCTGCCGACCATCTACTATGGCGACGAGTACGGCATGCAGGGCGGCGCCGATCCCGATGATCGTCGCACCTTCGATTGGAGCCAGGGCAGCACCAGCAACTCGGCCGTCGCCCTCTTCCAGAAGCTGATCTCGATCCGCAACAGCTATTCTGCCCTGCGCACCGGCTCGTTCATCACCCTGGCTACCGACGACACCAACAAGATCTATTCATTTGGACGTATGGACCAGAACAACCGCATCGCCGTCGTGCTTAACAACGACAGCACCACGCACAGCGAGACCATCCCGGTCTACCAGCTCAGCGTCACCGACGGCAGCCAGCTCACCGACAAGGTCAGCGGCCAGGTCTACACCGTCCAGAACGGACAGGTCACCGTCTCCGTCCAGGGCCACTACGGCGCCATTCTCGTCCAATAACCCGTCCCCCTTCTCTAATAGAGAAGCTCGCAAGAGAGCCTGCCGCACGATCACGCGGCAGGCTCTCCCCATATGTTCGGACCTCGCGTCCGATTTCCCCTCCACTCACGGCAACGCCACCCCCGTAGGTGCGGGGCTTGCCCCCGCTTGGCTGCGAAGCGGCCCCGTGCCCGGGCGCGCACCTTCCACCAACGGTACCATCTCCCCTCTCAAAGGGGCGCCAGCGTGGCATGTTGAATGTATTGGTCCTTGCGCCCGATTCCCCCTCCACGTACACCAATGCCCACTCAAACGATCGATGATATTTTTGAGCCTTGCGTGTTTAATGGACATGTTCATATGAGGGGGGGAAATCGGGCGCAAGGCCCGAACCTACGGTTGTAACGTGTCATACGCCAACAAGGTGATCCGCACTCCTTGACGATCCCAGCCCTCCTGAGTTATGGTAGACACGAAGCAAATATCCGGCACAATCTACCATAACATGCGATATATGAAAGCTTGGCCAACGAAGCAATAACGTGCAAAGGATGCACCCGTGATGGATCACGCAGGTCAGAGGAGGACAAAAAAATTCATGAAGCGGAACTTACCAATTTTGTTATTCGTTATCGGCTTTTTAGCGTTTTTCGTACTTCTAGGTACTGAAGCGCATGCATCAGGAGCAAGATACATAATATCTTTCTCAGTCTTGCTTTGTTTGGGATGTGTCGGCAGTGGCATTGTGCTTCTCATAGCGAATCGCAAATATAAATAGAGCTAAATTCACCATAATTTCCTTTCTTTAAACATACGATACTCTACGCACCAGGCATGTTCAAAGAAAGCAGGAGGCAGATCGATGCATTTACCAGCAAACTTTGCCCCAAAGCACTGGCAGGATTTCGAGCCCCATTACCAGGCACTCCTGAATGAAACGCTGACACCGAGCAATCTCTCTGACTGGCTCCATCAGGGCAGCGAGCTTGAGAAGCATGTATGGGAGATACGCGCGGGCTTCAAGCGCGCCCGCTCGCGCAATATCGAGGATGAGAGCGCCCGCCACGCCTACCAGCGCTTTATAGACGAGATCTTTACGCCGTTTCAGGAGGCCAGCCACGCATTGCAGGCGAAGCTACTGCGCGAGATGACCTGGGAGCCCGCCCCGGAATACGCAGAGATGATCCACCGCTTCCGGCAGGCGGCCTCCGCCTACCAGGCGGAAAACGCGCCCCTGGAACGCGAACTTGCCGATCTGATGGACCGCTATCTGCTGGCGCGCAACGCCATTGACCGCCAGTGCGAGGAAGCCACGCCACCCCAAAGCTCCCCTGAGGAGCGCTGGCGCATCCAGCAGGAATGCTGGCGCCAGGCACGCGGTCAGATCGATGAGATCTTTCTGGCCATGCTCTCTAAACGCCGCCAGCAGGCTCAGCAGGCCGGCTTCCCCTCCTATACGCTCTACCGCTGGCAGCAGTTGAACCGTTCCGATTACACGCCCGATGAGGCCCTGGCCTTCCACCAGACGCTGGCAGCATCCATCATGCCACTGAAAACCTCCTGGCAGCAATCCCACCGACCGGGACGGCAGCGCCAGCCCTGGGAGGTCGATCAGGCACCAATGGAGCTGATCCGCCCCTCACCCTTTCAGAGCACAGCCGATCTTGAAGCCGCCATGGCGCGGGTCTTCTCACAGCTGGATGCGGAGATGGGCGCGATGTTTGAGCGCATGCGCGGCATGGGCTTTTTAGACCTGGATGCCCGCCCCGGCAAGCTGCCCGGCAGCGAAGAGTGGTTCTTCCCGGTCTCAAAGCTCCCCTGTGTGCGTGTCTTCTCCAATGGCAGCGACGAGGATGTGCTGCTGCTCATGCACGAATGCGGACACGCCTGGCACGACCTGCTGACCTACACGCACCAGGACCTCACCTGGCAATGCGAGTACCCCGATGATTTCGCCGAGTTCGCAGCCATCAGCATGACCTACCTGGCCCTCCCGTTCCTCTTTCAGGATCAGGGCGGCTTCTATCCAGTCTCGGAGCGGAAACGCCTGCCGGCATTTCTCTTGCACGAGGTGCTGCGCTGGCTCCCCTATATCGCGCGCTTTGACATGTTTCAGCACTGGCTCTACAGCGAGGCGCCCGCAACGGTGGACGCCACGCAGCTCGACGCCAAATGGATGGAACTACTCTATCAATTCGAGCCGGATGTGGATTGGAGCCAGCACAAACATGCATGCGCCCACGGCTGGCAGCAGGATGGACGCATCTTCTCCCAGCCATTCTATATGCTCGAGTATGCCCTGGCCCACATGGGCGCCCTGCAGATCTATCAGAAAGCCAGCATCGACCAGCGCGCCACCTGGCAGGCCTATCGCGAAGCACTCGCGCTAGGAGGAACGCGGCGCCTATCGGACCTGTTCCAGGCCGCCGGCATAGATTTCCCTCTCCAACCAGAGGTGGTAAAAAAGGTCGCCGGCTTCCTGGCCGACCAACTTGAAGGCTAACTTCACACGCCATTCAATCGACTAAAGCATCTTTCCTGTCTTCACCAGAAGCGTTTATGAAAGCCGTAGCTCTCGCCCACGTATTGGTAGCCAACCGCCTTATAGAAGGGGATCGCCTCTTTTTCCGCGACCAGGTTGATCTGGACCCGTGGATAGAGGAGGTGGCAGGCCTGCAACAACAGGCGGCCGATCCCCTGTCCCCGGTAGGCAGGGTCAACGAGCAGATCCGTGATATGCATGGTGATATACCCATCCGTTAACGCCTGCACATATCCCACCACCCGCTCATCGTGCGTGGCGACAAGGGTGGGCCATGCATGACGCCATCCACCAAGCACCTCTTCCAGGGTATGATGGGTTGGCCACCCCTGCTGATCAACGAGTCGCTGAACAGCCGGCATATCCGCGTCGGTCCAGCAGCGCAGTTGAATGCCAGGAGGAAGTGAGAGCGCTGGAAGTACACTGGCCAGCTGTGCCTGCCGCTCTGATTGTTCTTCTACCATGAAACGAGTTCCCTTTCCATACAAAGGTGTTGTTGAGCCAGTAAATCTCCTGACTTACTGGCATTAAAATGAACGAAGCTACATACCCACCATTTTATCTCATCAAGATTGAGAACAGGGCTGGCAGATAAAAACATCAAGCGCTTATGGCAGTGAGCATGCGCAGGGATACCTCCCACAGGCGCTCGGCGTTGTCAGCATCGAGTGCCCACGGGGCAACCCCACCACCGAACATCGCTGGCTTCTCACGCAACATGGGCGACTCGTTGCAGTCTTCGAAATAGCGTCCACCGATCTCCTCCAGCAGAGGCGAGGTCGCCAGCAATACGGATGTCGCGGCTCCCTGCGCTGGCGTCTTGCGCTTCTCAACTGGCGTCTTCAGGCCACCGGTATACTTTTGCAGATTGGTCGCAATGGCACCGGGATTAAGGGCGTTGGCGTAGATGCCCTGATGTGACCAGCGCCGCGTGGCTGCTACCGCCAGCAGGATACAGGCCGTTTTGGATTGTCCGTAAGCGGACCAGGGATCGTAGGGCCGGATCTGGTAGTCCACGTCGTCGAAGATAACCGGTGAAAACTGATGCGCATTCGAGCTCACCGATACGATACGAGCGCCAGAGGCGGCCGCGAGAGAGTCATGCAAGCCTACTGTGAGCGCGAAGTGGCCGAGAAAGTTGGTCGCGAACTGCATCTCATGTCCTCGCGGCGTCAGCTCCAACTGCGGCACAGCCATGATCCCGGCATTGTTCACCAGTACGTGTAAAGGACCATGCCAGTCTTGCACAAAGGCGGCAACAGAATCCAGATCGCTTAAGTCGAGGGCCTTGACATGGACCCGCGAATTGCCCGTTGTCGCGCTGATGTCATTGGCGACACGCCTACCAGCCTCCATATTACGTACGGCCAGCGTGACATCAGCCCCGATGCTTGCCAGTACTTGTGCCGTCTCGATACCAATGCCAGAGGAGGCACCAGTAATGACAACGCGTTTACCGGACATACTTATGTCCTTTACTATCTCTTCAGCAGTTGATCTGGCGCCAAATGGCGTCTTAATAAGCTCCATATATGTTTCCTTTATCCTGATATAATCTTTTCTGCTAGACGATGATTTTCTTCTATGATGCGCTGCACGGCCTCCATATCTCCACGCTCTAGCGCATCGCAATAAGCAACTTTCCCCTCAAGATACTGCTTTCTCAACTGTAAGCGCTCAATCTGGCGCTCTAGCTCTACGACATGGGCTTGAAAGAGCTCTTTTTGTTGCGCGGTCCCCTGCGGCCCCTTCTCAAGCAAGCGCAGATAGGTGCGCATATCCTCTATAGAGAGGCCACTGGCGCGCAAGCAAGAAAGCGCATTGACGACTCGCACTGTATGGGCGGGATAGCGCCGGTGGCCGCTACGAGGATCCCTCGGCACCGGTTGCAGGAGTCCGATCTTCTCATAATAGCGCAGCGTAGGCTCGCTCAAACCGCTCTGTTTTGATAATTCCTGAATCGTAAATGATTCAGGCTGTGTAATGGTTGCTAGATCTTCCATGTCTTTAAGTATAGAAAACTTAAAGCGCTTTAAGTCAAGGGGGAATTACGATTTCCCTTCCACGCACAGCAATGTCCCTCGTAAGTTCAAAACAAATTTGAGTCGTGACAGGCATTTGATAATTTATTATGATAGGTATAGAAATTTCACCCGCACCGTAACCAATGGAGATCCAACAAGATGCGAAAGGAAAGGAAAAACATGCCAGAAAAAGACAAAGAACACATGTCACAGCCTACCTCCTGGAGTTCATCTGAAGTGGCCGAGCACTGGCAGCAGGATGTCGAACGACGGCGACGCATTTTCGCACCAGCGACGCAACACATGCTAGAAGCCGCAGAACTGAAACCGGGGCAGCACGTCCTTGATATTGGGGCAGGCACGGGAGATCAGAGCATATTGGCGGCCCAAAGAGTAGGCCCGAACGGCTCCGTTCTGGCAACCGATATCTCCGCGGAAATGCTCAAGATAGCCGCGCAGGTTGTGAAGCGTGAAGGATTGACCACCATCACCACGCGCGTCATGGATGCCCGGCAGCTTGACCTGCCAGACAATACCTTCGACGCAGTCATCTCCCGCCTTGCTCTGATGCTCATCCCGAATCGCCAGCTGGCGTTCAGAGAGATACACAGGGTCCTCAAACCGGGCGGAAAACTTGCGGCACTGGTCTGGTCAACACCCGAAAAAAATCCTCTCTTTTCTTTGCCGCTTGCTATTGTCTCAACCTATGCGCGAGGAGAGGACCCTTCTCGCCCCGGTCTATCCGCGCTCTCAGATCCGAGCGTCTTTGAGCGGGAACTCACGGAAGCCGGCTTTGACGAAGTCTTCACCCGCGCTCTTCCCTTTCAGACCCATTACGCTTCGCTCGATGCGTTCCTGCAATCGACGGGAAGCAGGTTGACCGCGGGTGTAATGGAGCAGCTCAACCAACAAGAACAGCAGCACCTATTGGAGCAAGTGAGGCAGGCATTGAGCCAGTTTGAGGGACCACAAGGCCTTGTGGCTCCAGCAGAAATGTTGCTCGGCGTGGGCAGCAAGAGATAAAGCCATCGGATTGCGTAGGTTCGACCCTTGCGGTCGATTTTCCCATCCCGGAACGTTCGCGTTCGACCCTTGCGGCCGATTTTCCCATCCCGAACGTTCGCGTTCGACCCTTGCGGCCGATTTTCTCGTCTCCGAACGTTCGCGTTCCAATCTCGCGACCGATTTTTCCGTCCCCGAACGTTCGCGTTCCAATGCGGCGTAATCGCTCGGGGACGGAAATCGGACGCGAGGTCCGAACCTATACCGCGGGGGCCATGACGACGGAGACGGTCATGCCGCTGCTGATGGGAAGGGCGATCGAGCACAGGGCGGGATCGCTGCTGGCGCGCTGGTTGTAGCTGCGCGCGCCGGTGAGGAACTGGCTAGGGGATTCCTGCACGCTGCCCAGGCCATCACCACCCATGACGCAGTTGTCGGCGACGATGATGCTGCCGGGACGCGCCAGCCGGATAGCCCAGGCGAGGTACTGCGGATAGGGCTCTTTGTCGGCGTCAATGAAGATGAGGTCGAATGGTGCCTCCACTTCGAGACCCGGAAGCGTCTCCAGCGCGGGCCCGACGCGTACCTCGGCGCGGTCATCGACCTGCGCGAGGCGAAATGATTCGCGCACGACGCTGGCATGCATCTCGTCGATCTCCAGCGTGACCAGCCGCCCATCGGCGGGCAGCGCCCGGGCCAGCCAGATGCCGCTATAGCCGGCCAGCGCGCCGATCTCCAGGATCTTGCGCGCCTGGCACGCCTTTGCCAGCACCTGCAGCAGCTTGCCCTGCAGCGGAGAGACCTGAATCGAGGGGATGCCTCGCTCCCTGGCGCGCTCTGTGGTCTGACGCAACACCTCGTCCTCGGAGGCAAAGAGCTGCGCGATGGCCTGCTCAAGCTCGCGCCCTGTAGAGCGCGGACCGTGCTGCGGCCTTCCTCCTGGCTGACCCGGCTGGGGAAGCGTGCCACCGGTGAGCACCCCCCGAATCTCGTTCTTGCAGCGCTCAAGCGACTGACGCAGCAGTTGAAGACGCTGTTGGTCCTGCGCCAGGTTGACCCCTCTCTCCACGGTGCGCTGCAGATCCTGCAAATCTTCATAGACGAACTCGGACTCAAGCTGCAGCGCGGGCGGCGGGATGGGCTGTCCATTGCGCTCCCAGAACCCCTGGATAAAGTCCGTCTGGGTCTCCAGCTCTTTTTCCCCTGACTCGCTCAGCCGATAGACGCTCTTCTCTTCGGTCCGCTCAGCTAGAATCAACCCCTGGTCCTCCATCAGCTGCAGCGTTGGATAGACCGTCCCCGGACTGGGCGCGTAGCGGCCATGGGTCTGCTCTTCTAGCCACTTGATCATCTCATACCCATGCTTGGGACCATGTCGCAGCGCGTCGAGCAGCAGGTAGCGCAGCATGCCCCGCTCGACGCGCACGCGCCGTCCACCACCATGCCTGTGCCCATCATCATCGCCATGCCCAGGATGATAGTAATGATGGCGCTCACCCGGAGCGTGTCTCTCTTGCTCATGCTCCGTGTGTTCATCATGATGATGCCTTCCTCGTCCCCCATGCCCTCGATGCTTCCCATACCCCAGGTGCTCAGACCCTTCACGATGTTCAGTGTGCTCGTGCATATTTCTATTTCCTTTTCTTTTATAAAGATATATCTTTTAGTAATTTAAGATATATCTTTATAAAAGTCAAGATGGATAACACTACCACCACCGTGGACGCAAGGGGGATTACTGTGGCGCGCCACCGAGGGCGATCTCGTTGCCGTCGGGATCGCGGTACGTGACCTTGCGCACACCGTTGGGGTAGGTTTCCCGTTCCGCCGGGTCGATTCCCCGCCCGGCTATCTGTGTGACGAACGCATCGAGGTCATCGACAAAGCTCAAATGTACAGCGTGGCCAGCGTGCTCTGGCCGCAGCACAATATACACATACCGATGCTCCGCCAGTTCCCACACGGCCTCTCTGTCGTTCGGAAAGAATGATGGCTCCGCGCCCAGCAGCCGCTTGTACCACGCGAGCGCCGCCTCATAATCGGCGACTGGAATTCCCGCGAACAGGTCGAGATTTGTAGTAGGAAACATTCTTTATTTTACCTTTCTCTCAATTGGTAGCCCGCTGACTACCCAGCGGAGGTGTAGCCGTAGCGACAGGAACGATACCGCCCTCCACGTCTTGAATGAGCCGCTGGTAGCGCCGTTCAATCTCACGCGCCAGGTACATCGCGCCGATCCCCAGCAGCAGGTGCACGATCTGCACCAGCCAGTGCAGACCGCCCAACAAGAGCGTCTCCTGCAGCAAACCAAAGGCCGGGAAGACAAACGCGTAGAGGATGCCGGCCGCCGCCCACGATCGTGCACCAGGCCTGAGCATCGCCACCACTCCCAGAGCGATCAGAAGGATGGCGCCGCTGACTCCCAGCAGCTGATGAATATCGCGCAGTATCGTATTAAGCACGCTACTGATGTGGACGCTGATCGCGCCTATCTGCATGATCCATAAGATGAGGCCGAGCACCAGGGCGGCCATCAGGGCTAGTCGCCCGATCAACGATATGCTGTGAATCGCTTTCATCATGATCTCCTATCCAGGCGTCCGCGAGGGACGCAGCTACAATGCGGCGCGACTGTATTCGGCGAGGAAGAGCGGGGTGCCTCCTTCCATGTGTTCCTCGAAGCGAACCTCCTGCAAACCAAGCTGGCGAAACTGCTCCAGCTCGCCGCGCGTCAGGTGCCAGGGAGGTCCATCGGTCGGCTCGCCCGGCTGGCGACCATAGCAGATGATCAGCAGCGTGCCGCCGGGCGCGACGCAGGCGGCGATGGCCTCCATAGCGTCCGCGTGCATGCGCGGCGGCATCGACTGGATAGTGAGGGCTTCAAACACGAATTCAAAGCCCCGCTGAAAGTCGGCGGGCAGATGGAAGAGGTCGGCCACCTGGTAGTCGACGGTCGACGCAGGGAAGCGCCGCCGACACCAGTCGATGGCGCTCGGCGCGATGTCAAAGGCCGTTACCGCCAGATCGCGCTCGGCCAGCGCCTCTGCGTCATCTCCCAGGCCGCAGCCAACCACCAGCGTCCTGCGCCCGCGCATACTCTGACCATCCAGCCACGGCAGCAGCAGCGGCGTATTATTTCGCCGCGCCCACGGCACCTTATTGACATCCTCGCCCGCGTGCGTATAAACCTGCTCATACCAGGTCTCAGTCCCATCAAAAGGACGGCGCAACGCAGGATTGACAGGGCGCCCACCTGTTGGCTCCACCTTCTTCTCTATACTACTCATGAATACTTATTCCTTCTACTATAGGTCTCCTCGCGAGAACGCCTATGACTATACGAATATAACACTAATAGATTGCGAAACGCGGTATAACTTGTTACAATGAATTTATATGGTAGAGATGTAAAAAACAAGTACGCAATTTTTAGTGACGTAGTCACAAAATTCATACTACAGAGAGAAATAGGAAGGGATCGACATGAAGCAACTACAGGAGATCGCCTGCCCCGTCGATGTCACCCTCTCGGTCATAGGTGGAAAATGGAAGCCGCTCATCGTCTGGCACCTTCTTGATGGGACTCGGCGCTTCGGTGAGCTCAAGCGGCTCCTCCCCGACGTTACCCAGCAGGTGCTCACCATGCAGCTGCGCGAGCTTGAGCAGGTCGGCATCCTCCGCCGCGGGATCTACGCGCAGGTCCCCCCCAAAGTCGAATACTCCCTCACCGAGCTCGGGCGCAGCCTGGAGCCCATCATCCGCCAGCTCGCCATCTGGGGCGAATGGTACTGCGCCCAACAGAACACCTCCTGCCGCCAACCCTCTGATCACTCTCCATGCATGGAATAAGGAAAAGAGGAAGAGGGAATGCCGATGGCGCTACCCTTTTTTGTCAGGGACGACCCATCCTTCACTTTGAATGAATGCCCTCACATCGCTTGTCCCTGTAATCTTGAGCCAGATTGCTCCCTGGCCTGGCTCAATCTCCAACGTAAAATGAAAGAATGGGCAACAGATCCTTTCATAGCTCAAAAAGGTTACGAGGGATTGTATAATCTCTGTTTCATTACAAAGTCGCCACGCATACCCGGTCGCAAGTTCTCGTACTTCTTGCGTACTTGCAAAGACGTGTTCAACTGCAGCCTGATATGACTGACGACATTCTTGAGGAATGCCAGAGATATTACATGCCAGGACTGGCTCCGTCGGTTGGAATGACATAAAGAAACCCTCCTATCGTCTTGCATATAATGCTGGTGCAAGCATACAATTTCAAGTGCACTTGAAGTCAAGAGGATAAAAAAATGGCAGAACACATGGAAGAGCTCTCCATCGGGGAAGTGGCACGCCGAGCAGAGATACGAACCTCCGCGCTCCGCTACTACGAAAGTATGGGTCTACTCCCCGCTCCTCGGCGGGTATCGGGAGGGCATCGTCGCTATGATTCCGGCGTATTGGATCTCCTGGGCGTCTTGCAGATGGCCCGGCAGGCTGGATTTACGATCGCGGAAATGCATGTGCTGGTAGCAGGCTTCTCCTCTGAGACTCCTGCAAGCGAACGCTGGAGCCTGCTGGCTCAACAGAAACTTCTGGAAGTCGAGGAAATGATCGCCCGCGCGCAAGAGGCCAAACGCTTACTGGAGCGGCTGTCGCAATGCAGATGCAGCCACTTAGAAGAATGCCTGGAGGCAGGCAAGGACGAAAGCTCTTCTCACATGGCACCGGTAGATACAAAGGATGGACAATGGCCCCTTTAACACTCTTCGGCGCAGGAGCCGTCAGCATTATGCTCCTCGCCTATGCGCTTGAAAATCGTTCACATCTCTGGGTACTGGTATTCGCGCTGGCCTGCGCGGCATCATCTCTCTATGGATGGCTTTCGGGAACCTGGCCCTTCGGCGTTGTAGAAGGCATCTGGGCACTGGTAGCCCTGCGCCGCTGGTGGCGCCTGCGCACAACTTCCATTTCTTCTCGCCAATGAATGAAAATCGCGCCTCTTGCAGTGCTTCCAGCCTCAGAGAGTGTCTGATGCTCATGATCATCGCCTGCAGCACGCCTGAGCTTTCGCACCTATGGTGCTCACAAATCTATGGTGTGTTGGTGCAACAGGGGCGCTTTCGCGCCCCTGTTGCACCAACACACCATACCAGTGTGGCCGCGTAGCGGGGGCGCTCACGTGCCTCCAGGATGACGAGAGTCAGACACACTAGGATGAATATTTCTTTTACGGCCAAAAGGAAGCGACGATGCTTCTTTAGAAGAAACTTTAATGATGGCAAAGGAAACAACTTATGCCTCTTGAAATGCAAACGGCGCTCATCTCTGCGCTGGTAGCAATCGCCACTGCCGGGGTTGGTGGCTATTTCACCTGGAACCAGGTACAGCGCGAAAAAAACAGATGGCTTATTGATCTCAAGACCTCCTACTCAGTCGAATTGTACAAAACACGTCTAACATCCTATCCCGAAATGTTTGAACTGCTCGGGCAATTATCGAAACATGCACCAGATCCACTCACGCCAGCGAAAGCGCAACAGATTGGTCGGGCAATACACGCATGGCTCTATTCTCCAGGCGGATTATGCGCGGAAGCGAGTACGCGAGGGGCCTTAAAGGGGCTACGCCACTATTGTCTGGAATGGAAGCAGGGAGCACTCCCCCCTGAGTTGGTCCAGTGGCGCCATGCCGCATTGTTCCTGCTGAGACGTGATCTCGATCTTCACGGGTTTGAATCCTTCGATCCCAAGGATAGCGGGCCTCTTCTCAAGAAGATGCAAACAGAGATGGCCTTGATGCGATGAAGCCAGAATGTCTGGTTGATCTTTATCTGCTGAGCATGGTTGGCGCTGAAATTCATTGCTATTAGGGCGGAATCTCGCCACTTTTCGTGCTAACCTGTAGGAAAAGACACACAAAGGAGACATGCTATGGCCGAAGACAACTTTACGCTGACGACATTCTACTCCGCCTGGAAAGAGTACCAGGATCACATTAAGGAGGCGGTGGCATCGCTCAGTGCGGAGCAGCTGGCGCTGCGCCCCGCGCCGCACCTACGCTCCCTCGGCGAGAACACCCTGCACATCATCGGTACCCGTATCGGCTGGTTCATCATAACCATGGGAGAAAAGTTTGGCGAGGAGATGGGGGCGTACCTGCAGCTAAACGAGCTTGCGCTGCGACAGGAGTCATCCATTCCAACCACCACCGTACTGGTCCAGGGCCTCGATCTCACCTGGCAGCTCATCTCAGATTGCCTGGCTCGCTGGAATTCCGACGACATGCAACAAACCTTCCCCGATGAGTTAGACGGCAAACAGGTCTACCTGTCGCGCGCCTGGATCGTCTGGCATGTGATGGAACATGATCTGCACCACGGCGGCGAGCTCTCGCTCACCCTTGGCATCCACAACATCCCGGCAGACTTCCCCGGCTAGAGTGCTGCGCATATAGATAGGAAGTCTCTTAT
Organism: Dictyobacter halimunensis; assembly: GCF_036245075.1. NCBI lineage: Bacteria > Bacillati > Chloroflexota > Ktedonobacteria > Ktedonobacterales > Dictyobacteraceae > Dictyobacter > Dictyobacter halimunensis. Next base: position 5,375,253 of record NZ_BSRI01000002.1, on the reverse strand, counting down.
CTATATGCGCTATAGTTGGCCGTCCTTTTGTCTTTGGGGACCAGGATGCCGGCGACATACATGGTACGTTCAAAGGCCGCGCGACGGCGTGCCGAATCATTGCTGCTGATAGTGAACCAGGGCGGCAGACGATCATCTACGGGCAGGTAGAACTGGCGCAGCCACGCGTCCCCCAGGCCAATGCCGGCGGCATAGGGCAGGTAGGCCAGGGCCTTCTCCAGGCCTTCACCTTCCTGAAAAGCACCATAGGTACAGACCTGGACCGGGTAGTGAAAGAACTCACGCGCCGGGCGCCTTGCGGTTGGGAACCTTGATCGGCTGGATGGGCGCGTCGATGATCGCCATCAAACTGCTTACCAGTTCCAACATAATCCCTCCCGCCCAGGAGGACCAGATCGATCACGTCGCCAGCGCATCCATCTAAATTCATCGTTTCAGGAGCGGAGTGTTTTCTCAAGAAAACACCCCGCTCTTGACCTGCACGTCCGCAGCAACAGTCATTGGATAACAGAAGGCGTTTGCTGCTCTATGATCTCCACCTTATCGCCCACGCGCAGCACGCCGGTTGCCTGTGAAAGCAGATATTGCCCGCCAGCTGCACATCTGTGCCGGCGCACGCCTTGATAGGATAGATACGAATGCGGCTGAGATAGAAGTCGGACAAAATACATCTCCTTACCCACAGTCATCAGGAAGAAAGGGCGAGCCGGTAGATCGGTTCGCCGCCGGAGAAGTCACCGGTAGGCTGAAAGCCGGCGCCGCGATAGAGGCGCTGCGCGTGCACGTTCTCGGGATGGACGGTGAGCTGCAGCACCCGGCAGTAGGGATAGTGCTCGCGCACGAAGCGCAGCAGCAGGCTCAGCGCCCGCCGCCCATATCCCCGCCCCTGGTAGCGCTGGTCGATGAAAAAGTGAAAAATCCAGTAGTTGTCCGCCCGCCCCGGCTCATAGGCCAGCACGACGAACCCGACCATCTCGCGCTCGACATAGAACGCATAGGGGACCCAGATCAGTCCGCCCGGGCGGATGTAGGCCTTGGCCAGCGCGATCGCCGCCACCGGCACATAATCGGCCACAAAGCGTTGCTGCTCCGGCCTGACCGCCAGGTCCAGGCTGGCGCGCCAGTTCTCCCGCGTCACCTCCCGCATCGAAATTTCATCCATTAACGCCACTCCCTTTCTTCCCCGCATCTGGTGCCCCTCAGGAGCATATCAGCCTGCTTAAAACATACCGCAATTATTGTTGCTTTTTCAAGCCCACCCCTACCCACAGTATCAGCGGCATCCTGTGACATAGCCGTGACGCGGCCAGCCCATCTGTGATCCGCCTGTATTGGTCTCCTGCGATACTATGTGTGGGTAATCGAGATGACACATACTCATCCACCCATCTCAAAATGCTTATCCAGGGAAGGAAGGTAGGCTATATGACAGAGCAGCAACAGCAAAGCATCACAGATCTACTGAATCTACATGGAAAAGTCGCCATTGTCACGGGCGGAGCGATGAGGATCGGGCAGGGGATCGCGCTGCGCCTGGCCGAGGCGGGGGCGGCGGTGATGATTACCGATATTAACCTGGAGGCCGCGCAGGCGACGGTGGCACAGATCAAAGAGCGGGCATGCTCGTGCACTATGACACCTCAAAAGGCGGGGTCGCCATGATGACGAAATCGCTGGCGCTGGAGTTTGGTCCGCACAACATCCTCGTCAACGCTATCGCCCCCGGCGGCGTCCAGACGCCCGGCGCTAGCGGCCCCACAACCTCTCAGGAGATTCTGCAGGCGTTCAGCGTGAAGATACCACTGCGCCGCATGGGTGTGCCAGATGACATCGCCAAAACCGCTCTCTTCCTGGTCAGCGGCATGGCCAGCTATATGACCGGCAGCCTGGTCGTGGTAGACGGTGGCTATCTGCAGGCATAGCAGCCACGCACGATGCGCTTCCCCGGCTGGGGAAGCGCATCCCATCCGCCACAGGCGCCTGGTAGAGCAAGCGCGTATCGTGGTCAGTTCAGGGATTTCTCGTATAGGATGACCTCAAGCAGCTGGTGCGTCTCCCTGTCTACATGCTGCGGATAGTGGGTGCGGCCGACTTCGCGAAAGCCGTTCTTTTCGTAGAGCTTCTGAGCCGGAATCTGGAGTATAGAAGTGTCGAGATGCAGGGTCTGGTAGCCAAGCGCACGAGCGCGGGCCTCCAGTTCTGTCAGGATGAGCTGGCCGTAGCCACGCCTCTGATAATCGGGATGGATGCGCATGCGCTTGATCTCGGCCCGCCCCGGCCCCGTACGCTTCAGAGCCCCCATCGCCACCATCCGTCCGTCATCTTCACCGATCAGGAATTCTCCCTGATCCTTGAGGTATACCTCCTCGATAGCATAGACATCATCATCCCAGGGACCGCGCCCCAGGTAGGCCCCCGTCTGCTGCAGGGCGGACACATGCAGGTGCTCCACAGCCAACTGGTCTGTGGAGGTGTAGCGGCGCAAGATAAACACAGATTCATTCCCTCTTTCAACGCCACGCGGGCGAAAAACGTTCTAACGGTTCGCCCGCTACTATAGCATGAAGCCTCATTTCCAAACAACAAGCATCATAGAAGAGCTTACAGGGGATCGCCCCAATATATCGTACGCGCCTGCGCAATCGATATAGGTCCCTGTACCATCACATGCGGTACTCCCGCAAAGAGCCCACCACGCCTCTCCCGCCGGGCCAGTTGATCGTACCACGCCAGCGCCTTCTCCGGCACAACGTCCAGCTCACAATAGGAAGCCTCATCAAACAGGCACACATCATCCTCGCGCAAAGGAGTAGCAGCGGGGCCAGACGCATCTACTATGGCTATGGGACTTCCCCGAACAGCAAGCAGCGGAATCCGAAAAAAGGCGCGCTGTGGCTGCACCGCCAGCCCACGCTCACGCAGCGCCAGGTATAACAGGTGCGGATGAATGGGACTACACTGTACCACATCATTCCAGAGGCAATTGAGCTTAGGAATCACTTGCTGTGGCAAAGTCATACGGCTTGGATGATCCTGATATTTCAAGCGTTCGCGTTCGTAAATATCAGGGTAAAGCTGCCGCAAGGCGTTGAGAGGATAGAGCACCTCACCTACCATCTGCGGCGGGCGCATATGATAAATAGCCTGTTCCATCTCATTCCTTCCTCCGACAAGTAATTTACTCCTACTACCATATTTTATATTTTACCCTGCAAGAATCCCGTTCGCTACTGACATAATGCTGTCACAGCCAGCGGGTAGACTATGGGTATAAAGAAAGCGATCGTTCCCCGGGGCCGGTTCCCCGGGTTTAAAAAGAAAGGATTACACGCGCATGGCAAAACTGTTTGGACCCGATTTCATCAGCCTGCAGGTACGCAATCTCTCCGCCTCACGCGCATTTTATACCGAGGTGTTAGGCATGGATGTCGATGAGCGCTTCGACACGCCCGACTTTGTCCTGCTGGATTGCAGCACGATCCCCTTCGGGCTCAGCGCGGCCAACGCCGACCTGGGTGAAACACCTCGTCCCGGCTGGGGCGTCGCGCTCTGGATCGACTGCGACCACGTCGATGAACTGCACGCCCGCCTGGTCGCGGCCGACGCCACCATCGTCACGCCGCCCTTCGACGGTCCCTTTGGGCGCACCCTCGTCTTCACCGATCCCGATGGTTACCAGATCACGGCCAACGAGAATCCCTGGGAGCGCTTCCCCCTCGGCGGGCGCTCACGAAGCCAGGCCCTCTCTGATCCTGCACGCCAATCATAAAAAAAAGCCATGCACCTGGCATATTGTTTTTAAAATCGGTGATCAGTTGTGCCCAATTCAATTGTATGCAATTGAATTGGGCACAACTGATGCGCATGGCAACAGACACATCTACCTTGGCTGTGTAGTAGTAAAAAATAGACAATGGTTGTACACAATTGAGTTGCGTACAATTAAATTGGGCACAATCAGAGGCCAGAAAAAAATACATGATCCCACCCCCTCGCGAACCCTCCAGGAAACGGGCCATGCTCATCTATCGATCTGTGAAGTGGAGCGGGTCGATTGTGATGCTTCTGTATGATCGATGCGCCATAATGGAACAGGAAGATAATCTCCATATTGAATCTGTCCTGGAAAGAGAGGTACCGTTATGAAAACATCCAGGAGCGTCGAACAACGCTCCACCGGCAGCAGAGGCTGGCTGGTCGCCATTCAAACCATACTGGCGCTGGCGTTTCTGATCGCGCTCATCCGCAGCAACCGCGGGCGGCTTCTTAATCGGCTGCGCGCATTCAATAAACGCTACACCAATCCGCGCGTCCTCAAGTTCGCTGAGCGCCGCAAGAGTCCCTACGCGGTGCTGCAACACGCGGGGCGCCGCTCCGGAAGTATCTATACCACACCGGTGGTGGCCGATTTCGTGCCACGGTTGAACCGCTTTATCATTCCACTGCCCTACGGGGAAGGCACCGACTGGTGTCGCAACGTGATGGCCACCGGCCGCTGCACGCTCACGAAAAGCAAGGTAACATACACGCTCGTCGAACCGAGCATCATCGAGGCAAGCGACGTGCTCGCCGACCTGCCCGCGCAGCTGCAGGGAATGCTACGCTTCCTGGGACTCAAGAAGTTCCTGCAGCTGCGCATCGAGACGTCCGCCCCATCGGCCAGAACGATCGATCTCGTGTCCGCGCTTGAACGCTAACCATATCAGGAAAAAGGCCATGGTTGTTGTCAACCATGGCCTTTTTCTATGCCACACCACCCTATAAGAAATAGGAATGATAATGACCGCATGCGCAGGTATACTGAAGGAAGCGTTGCAGTGATAGAACATGTAAAGATGCATACAAAGGAGAGATTTATGCAGAAAGATCAGCTTATCCAGGAGTTCGCGGCGGCCTATGAGCGCACGATAGAGATCGCCAATGAGGCGGCGCGGCGTGGCCTCACCGGTCGGGATGGCAAGTGGGGTCCACGAGAGATCATCGCCCACATAGCCGGCTGGGAGATCATGGCGACGGTGCGCATCCCCCATATCGTGGCCGGCATGGCGCCGCTTGAGGAGACCGATGAAGAGCGCGAGAACGTCATGAATGACGCCATCAACACCATGATCGTGACTATGGTCGGCGATCAGTCACTGGATACGCTCACCGGGATACTGCGCCAGGCATATCAGCGCACCGTTGAACTGCTCAAGCCGCTGGATGACAGCTTCTTCCAGCCCGGCCAGTATATCTACGAGCGCACAAAAGGCTGTATCGAGCATTGCCAGGAGCACATCGACACCATCAATGCTTTAGCCTGAACGCCCCTCATCGCACGCCTGCCTCTGGTTGTGTATAATGGAGGCTCCGATACTATTATCGATCAGGAGGCAGGCTGGCATTGAGCACGTTACAGCAAGAGGTTTCAAGGAAACAGGGATCAGGAGAGCAGAAAAAGACGATTACGGCACTGGATGGGGTGCGGGGCTGCGCGATCCTGTTTGTGCTGATCTTCCACATCAATCGCACCAATGGCGATAATCTGTGGGACTGGCATGCCTATCCGCTGGCGTCGTCGATCGCGGCGGCCGGAGGGACCGGGGTGACGCTGTTCTTCGTGCTCTCAGGCTTCCTGCTGTTCTTGCCCTACGCGAAGGCGCTGCTGACGCGCGGTCGCTGGCCGCTGGCGCGTACGTTTTACCTGCGGCGCGCGCTGCGCATCCTGCCCGCCTACTACGTCTCGCTCTTCCTGCTGATCGCGTTGAGCGCACCATCCTATCTACAACCGTCCCACTGGACCGATCTGCTGCTGTTCCTGACCCTGTTTATGGATTCGTCGCGCTCGACGTTTCGCGTCCTCAATGGTCCCTACTGGACGCTGGCCGTCGAGTGGCAGTTCTATCTGCTGCTGCCACTGCTGATGTTAGGAATGGCGCTGCTGCTCCGGCGCGTACAGATCGGGCACAGGCTGCGTGCGGTGACAATCTGCCTCTGCGGTGTGATCGCGGGTGGGCTAATCATACGCCTGGTGGGGTCGTACTTCTGGGGCAATCCGACGGCGACCCTCCTGCTGCCGCGTCCGGCCATCGATGTCGTGCTCTTCTTCGTGTATGGGCAGACCGGCAAGTATCTCGAAGATTTCGCGGTCGGCATGCTGTGCGCGCTGCTGTACGTCTACGCGACCCGACCGGGACCCGAGGCACAGCCTTTTGCACAACGGCTGCGGCGCCTGAGTTCCTGGCTGTGGGGCGCGGGACTCGCCATCCTGCTCTTCTCAGCCATCTGGCACTTTCAGTCTGATCCCAGGACTCCGGCCTGGCCTTTTCTGAATCCCGCCATGCCCTATTTTGCCTGGCTGAGCGAGATGCTGCTGGCCATCGGCTATGGGGCGTGTATACTCGCCATCCTGTTTGGTCCCCCGGCCCTGCAGCGTCCCTTTACCTGGCGGCCGCTGCGCTGGCTGGGCCTGATCTCGTTCAGCCTCTATATCTGGCACCTGCCACTGATCGTCTTCTTCCAGGCGCACATCCAGCAGCCGCTCTTCCCCCACCTCAACCACTATCTCGTCTACCTGCTCTACTGGCTCTGGGCCGCCGTGGGCATCATCCCCTTCTGCATCCTCTCCTACAACGTGATAGAGAAGCCCGGCATGCGCCTGGGCGATCGCTGGCGCCGCTCGATCGAAGCACGCCAGCGCGCCCACGAACAGGTACAGCAGACCGCTCTACCGCAGATCGAGAGCGAGGACAACGATAGACAAGTAGGGGCGAAGCGATAAACCCGAATATGGAACTCATTTCCGACCAGAACCGGCGAAAAAAGAAGAAGTCCAGTAGATGAGGTTGCCTGATCTCTCATCACACATTATTTCTGAGAGGTGCTTGATGGCTGATGCCTATACCGTTTACTGGACCCATGAGCGTTGCGCGGCGCTGCGTCGACTCGGCTGGAAGGGACGCCGATTGGAACTGCTCTTCGGTGGTCCACACCATTCGGAACCCAGTTTCATCTCAGCTGGCGTACGCGCGGGGGACATGCTTTACCCGATTGCTGTTCGCTCCGGCGAGCTTTATATCGTAGGCAGTGCCCGCGTTCGACGCATCCTCACACTGGATGATTACATCGAGCAGCTGACCACCCTCTTTGCTGACCACCTCGATGCACCAGAAGAGGAGGCCTGTCAGCATAGTAGCTCATCGCGTTATGGTCGGGCGTTGACGCCATTCGAGCGCTATTGCGCCGCCCATCCCGAGGTGGCAGCCCTCGCTCCCACCTGTACCAGCGAGGTGGTGGAATGTGAGGAGAGCACCCCACTACGCTTCGATCTAAGTATCCCTCCGGACCTGCTCGCACGGCTGCGCTACCGCTCTCGGCGCCGGGAACGCGATCTCTCGCGCCACCTGCGCGATGGGCGCTTAAAGAACACGCTGGCGCTGCAGGGTATCTACCGCCTCAGTGAAAGCTCCGCCCGCGAGGTGGAAGCGCTGCTTCAGACATCCGCGGACGCGGCCAGCAAGTGTTAAGCGTCTCTGGGCGCGAGGGGGAGCACAGTGCGGCGGCCAGCAGGCGTAACCGCAGATCGCCAGGGATGAATGAGACATACCAGAACCAGAACCTATCCTTTTAAAAATGGGTGCCTGGCGCCTGGCCGATCTGGCCTACCATGCTTTCGAATTGTTCGTAGCTGGTGGCAGGTGTGGAGCCTGTCCACATTTTCGCACCCAGAACCGGGAAGGCGGGCTCGATGCGGGCAGTAATATCAGCCACGCTGGTGATTGTGTATTTGTCGTTCCAGACCGCGAAGGTTGCCCCAAGCAGGTGGGGATCGCCAGGCTGGAGATTAAGATAAGGATAGTTCAGATCGAAAATGTACGGCTCCCAGCGCTCGTAAAGCAGGCGCGTGTTGAGAAAGTCGTTGAAGTAGCTGGCATGCGGCACAATATAGAGCAGGTGATCGTTAGCATTGATGATTTTGAATCCCTTCTTTACCATGTCGACCGAATTGGCCCAGGTATTGTCCCAGTCTTCAAGGATGATATCGTTCTTCACGGCAATTTTGCTCGGCATTTGCGACAAACTGCCCCACATTCTGGCAGTCTTGCCATGCTTTTTGAGAAAAGCATCATAGGTGTTGATATATCGCCGATATTTGTCAGCATCCCTGGAATTGTATTCGTCCATACCTATGTTAATTTGAGAGGAGTGAAACCAGGGCAAGAAGGTGTTCCAGAGCGAATTCACAAAGCTATAGGTCGCGGGATTGCTGAGATCCAGAAATTCCTTTGAATACCGATGGCTGACCAGGTCTGGACGATACCGGGTCAACGCCAGATCGTGAGCGGGGGTATCGATTTCAGGGGTAATGGTGACAGCGTGCGCACTGGCTACCTGCTCCAATTCTTGTATCTGCTGTTCCGTATAGGAACCGTCGGCTGCGGCCAGGCCAGGAAAGGCAGGGCTGTTCAGGCGGAAGGCAGCGTATTGATGCCGCCAGTCAGGCTTATTGCCGGCTCCGAGCGCGTTGTCGTTGAAGTGGAGTTGGAAATCATTGAATTTATACCAGGACATGAGCCGGATATAGTCTTCCAGTACAGCAAGGGGCACAAATTTGCGCCCGACATCCAGCATAAAGCCACGTTCCTGGTACCGGGGATAATCGCGGGCATGGCCTTTGGGCAGGCTCATGTGGTTGAAAGAGGCCCGCACCATCTGAAGAATGCTGCGCGTCCCGTAGAAAATACCATTCGTCGTATGCGCGTTAATCGTCACCGAGGCATCGATACCCAATATATAGCCCTCGTTGCCAATGCCACCGTCCGCCGTTTTGAGCGTAAAGAAAAAGTTGCCTTTTCCCGGTTTGCTGGAAAGAGCAATTGGCAGGGACGCGTTTATCTCTGTGCCCAGATCCTGCTGAAAGACCCGGGCGGTCGTCTGCAACTGCCCGGCGTAGGCGGGATCGAGCACAATCTGTGAACCAGAACCCAGCAGAAGCTCTCCTGTGCCGCCATGCCATTCGCGTAGCTCGGGCGCAACCGCCGGAGTTGAATTGATCTGGATCGTGCCAGGAGTAAACAGGTGTAAGGGAGGCAGGCTGATTAGCGCCAGAACCATACTAACGATGATCACAACCAGCCAGAGCACTCTTCGGTTTTTCAAACGCGACTCTGCCTTTCAAAAAGACTCAGGTTCCCTGGAACGCTGGCGCAAGCAGCCAGTGTAGACGCCCTTCGCAGTATATGGCGTAGAAAGCGTCACGTCAAACTGCCTGGCCGGCCTGCCTGTTTCGCAGGCGCGTCCAGCACGGCTTTAAGCGCCCTGGGTCGGGCGAGGAGGGAGCGCAGCGCGGAGGCCAGCAGATCAAAACCCTCTTTATAGGATAGAGGCGCCTCGCGGCCACTGAGCTCCGCCATCAGGGTCCAGAAGCGTTGCATGATGTCGCTGGGCGAGTTGGGAAGCCGGGCAGAGAGCTCGCGCACAAAGTCCAGCGTGATAGCCCGGCGCGTCGAGACGGCGACAAGCCTGATCCAGGTCCACAACAGTTCCTGCGCCTCTTCGCTCTCAGGGGATACGCCCTGTACGGCGAGCGACTGCGCCCGCTGGATCAGCTCAAGCGCCTGCCGGTTATATTCAGCTATATCCATTACGCCGCCTGCCTGAGGCTCCGAAGACGAGTTGAAGCGCAGCGCCTCCTCGGCGAAGGCGGGATCGTTGAGGAGGCGTACCACCTCGGTCCAGGCGGCAATCTGCCGGGATGTCAGGGTCTCGGGCGAGTGCCAGGTAAAGTGTTCTAGCAGCTGGCAGCGCCATTCAGCGGGCAGATTAGCCTGCTCCACCAGGGCGTGCAGCTTGCTGGTCACAAAATGGCTCCGCTCGGACACATTCTCGCTCAAGGCCAAACCGAGCTGGTAAAGGCTATCGATCGATTGCCCCGGCCGCTGGCCAACCTCACGAGCCTGCCGGAGCACCTGCTGTACCCGCTGCAGCTGATCGATGTGCTGTCCCACCGCCTCCAGCTGCCAGTCAATAGCCATCTCCGGCGAGAGATTCCCCACCAGCATGGCCCGGATCTCCTCCAGGCTAAACTCGAGTTGGCGCAGCACGCGGATCAGCTGCAGCCGCCAGATCGCCGTCATCGAGTAGAGGCGAAAGCGCGCCTCCGTCCTCTCCGTGGCTGGTAACAAATCAATATCGGTATAATAACGGATCGTCTTAATGGGCACACCGGTCAGCTTCGCGACCTCCCCAATGCCATATAGCTTCTCCCGCTCCTCGTTCATATCCCTCCTCAAACGCGCCTTCGGCGCTCAACAGGTTTTATAGAGCATTGAGGTAAAAAATGGGTGCTCAGCACCCATTTTTTACCTCAATGCTCTATAAGATTGTGGCGCCCCCGCACATGCGGACGCCCGTGCGGGGGCGCCAGACTTCCCCATCATCACAAACTTCTGGCCTCCGCCAGCCAACCCCTTGATTCTCCAGTTACTGGAGAGTGTACACTCTCAGCTGATGAGAGTCAAAATATTGTACAGGGAGGAATCCATTGATGGAGCAAGAATCATATAGAGAAGAGCACTTTGTGTTGGAAGCGGAGGGCTATCGACTGCCAGCCGCGCTGACGCTGCCATCAGCGCAGGCGGTAAAGTGGAGCGTCCTGCTGCTGCCCGGCTCGATGTCCAACGATGTGGATGGCAACTATCCAGGGACACCGATGCGGCCCCATATGTATGCGGACCTGGCACGGCAACTGGCCGCTCGGGGACACGCGGTGCTGCGCTACGCCAAATACGGCGATGGGGCAGGGGCGGAGATCGTGGATAAGCAACGCGTCGGACGGGATGGCGTTTTCGCGCGACAACGCTACATCGCCGAGACGGCGATCAGCCGGTTGCGCGAACTAGTACCGCAGGCGCGCGGGCTAGCGCTCGCCGGACATAGCGAGGGCAGCGTACACGCCATGCTGCTCGCGCAACAGCCTACCATGGGCATAGACGCCCTCATCAGCCTCTCGGGGCCTGCGCTGCGCTACATGGATCTCTTCATCCATAAAGCGCAGGAGATGGCGAAGGAGCAGGGCGAGATCATCGACTTCGGAGCCTTCAAGGTCAATGCCGCTCACTACATCCGCGTCTTCGAGCTGCTGCGGGCCGGCCAGCCTTTCCCGGAGGAGATCAAGGCCGATCCGACCATGGCCTTCTTTGTGCAGAACTGGGATCCCGCCAACCCACAGGGCCACGAAGGTCGCCAGTACATGCGCGACTACGACGCGATCGATCCCTGCCAGGAGATCGCCAGGGTGCAATGCCCCGTACTCATCGTGCAGGGCGGCATGGATGACTCGGGAGTGCACGCCGACAACGGCGAGCGACTCTACCAGGCGCGCCACGCCATCGATCCCGCTCGAACACGGCTGGCATTCTTCCCCGAGCTGCAGCACTTCTACAAGCGCGCCGCCTCATTCGCCACGCCACAGGCCGCCATGGCGATGGATGAGGAGACGGACAGCCGGGTGTGTGACGCGATCAGCGCCTGGCTGCACGAGCAAATCGATTAAAAACATCCTCGGCCACCTCGTGCAGAGAGGTGGCCGAACTACAGAGTAACGCAGATATTGCCAGAACAGTAAACATACTATATCATTCCTGCGAAGCGTGCTGTCCCTGGTAACCAGATTTACGGAGAATATAATGGCGGGCATCCCCACTGAAATCGTCAATACATGGCTGCTTGCAAACGGTCACTTCACGAATCCCTTGAGTAGCCAGTTGCTCAGGTCGTACACCAATGATGTATACGAAATTTTCTCCGGCGATGAGAAGTACATCCTCAAGATTTATGGTGCGGGCTGGAAAAATGAAGCTGAAGTACGCTATGAGATAGCGCTGTTGAAGCACCTGGCAGACAAGGGTCTGCCGGTGGCGAATGCCATTGCCCCCTGCAATGGCAAAACCCTTCATCAGTTCAATGAGCGCTTTTCTGTGCTATATGAATATGCGGCTGGTCGCAAGCCTGAGCCGCCATTTACGCCACAACTATACTACGCCTTCGGCAAAGCCATCGCCAGCATGCATGAGCTATCCAACGATTTTAAGACCAGCTGGCACAGACAACCACTCGATCTGGACTACACCATTGATAAGCCTCTAGAGCACATTATCCCGTTGCTCAGCAGACATGAACAACGAGATTTTCTGTGCGGTGTGACCGACATGATCAAAACAGGGCTGAACAGGCTAGAGGCACAGGGCCTTGACTGGGGGCCGATCCACGCTGATGCCACACTCGATAATCTACACGTAACCCCCGATGGGCAAATCGTGCTCTATGATTTCGAAGAAGGCCCTGGCTGGCGTGCCGCCGATCTGCAAGGATGGGCCTTTCAGGGGCAGGCGCACCAGGAAAAGTGGCATGCGTTTCAACAGGGCTATCAAGCGGTGCGGCCACTTCGATCAGCCGACCTTGAAGCCGCACCCTATCTGACGATCGCCTGGGACATCTGGGGCATACAGATTGATCTTGACAGGCGCATCCTCCACCAGGGACATGAGCAGGTAAGGACGTATCTGGATGAGCAGCTCAACAACATCAAGGGCCGGCTCCAACAATTTGGATGGCTCTAACCGACTATTGCATCAGATGCGCCAGTAGCTTCCGTTCTCACGCTGCATCAGCTTCTCACCGACGAGCTCGCGGCGGATTGAGGAGGCGTCCTCGTGGTGGCGCTGGATGATCTCGTTGACCTGCTTCTCCGTGTAGCGCGTCCCCGGCTCGAAGCGGGTGGCGAACCACTTCAGCACCACCGAGCGCTTCTTGCGGCTGGCGGGAATCTCCTTAAGCCGCTCACCCTCAAAGAAATCCTTCAGCACCTTGTGCTCCCAGGCATCACCGGCGACATCATCCACCAGCGAAGCCATCCTCTCGGACGAGAGCAGCCCCTTGCTCATCGTCTGCAGCGCGTCCGAGTCAAGCCAGTACAGATGAATATTTCCATCGGCGCGCATCCCCACCAGACCCGTCTCCTTCAACCTCGCCAGGTGATGCGAGACGGTCGGAGCCCGCAACTGTAGCTGCGCCGCCAGCTCCTCTACGCTCTGCTCCCGCACGGCCAGCAGCCCCAGCAGCTTGAGCCGCGTCTCATCCGCCAGCACCTTAAAAAATTGCAGCAAGATCTGAAAATCTTCCGCTGACATCTCTACCTCCTGTCCATTATTTCAACGCGCATCTAATTAGTTTTCAATCTATTTAGATATACATCAAATCTGCATAAAAGTCAAGTTGGACGGGTGATATCCTCGATAGCGCTTCCTGTGTTGATATCGCTGCGGCTTTACTATATAGTGGAGACTGGAGAGAGGAGATCACAAGATGAGCATGATTGTAGAGGGAATTGAGCGAGCCGTCTTTGGTGAGGTCACAGCGGATGACGTCGCTGCCTGGATCGACCAGCACGTGCGCAACCGGCTCACGCTGGGTGTGCGCGCTGTGTTGTTTCGTACGGGTCGGCTGGCCGCGGTGTATGGGCTGCAGCTAACCAACGGGAGCAAGATTGTGGCTAAAGTGCATCGTTCAGCTGATATCGATCAACTTGGCGCGGCGGTAACGTGTCAACGACTGCTGGCTGATGCTCACTATCCATGCCCATTACCGCTCGACGGTCCGGTTGAGGCCGATGGCCGCGTCGTGCTGCTCGAAACACTCCTTGATCAAGGCGAGCAAGGTGATGCCCATAATCCCGCGACGAGGCGTACAATAGCCCGGTCGCTTGCCGAACAGATACATATTTTAAGAGCCGTCCCAGAGCTTCGGGCGCACCTCCTCACACCAATAGCCTGGGCGAATTACAGTAGCGGCCCCTGGCCAATTCCGCACGATTCGATCTTCGATTTCACCACGACCCCACCCGGCTTCGAGTGGCTCGACCGTATCGCAGGGCAGGCTGCGACGATACTCATGCCTCGCAAGCAACCGGATGCGATCGCCCATAGTGACTGGGTGTGCCAGAACTTACGCTTCACTGAGAAGGGGGTGAGCGCCGCGTACGATTGGGACAGCCTGCTGGCGGAGTCCGAGGCGGTTCTGGTTGGCGTGTCCGCCGGAGCCTATACGGAAGGTAGTCGCTCCGGAGATGACGCGCCCACGCCAGAAGAGGTTGTGGGCTTCCTATCTGACTACGATGCGCATCGAGACACGCCGTTCAGCAAGCAGGAGCAGGCCGCGGCCGCGGCCGCGGCAACGTGGGTGCTGGCCTATAACTCGCGCTGCGGCCTGGGCGTAGAAGCACTGGGCTTCCCCACCGGTGAAGGATCACCCTTGCAAAAGCTATCCCGCTATGGAAACGCTTACCTTTCCTTGCGTTGGTAATGTCATGTGTTGATTCGCAAGCCACCAAAGCGATGATGATGAGAGATCTACCATCCTCCTCTACTGGCGCTGCAAGAAGGCCAGGCGCACGCCCAGGCCAATAAAAATGCCCCCGGTCAGCCAGTTCAGGATCTTCGAGGCGCGGGCATGGCCCTTTAACCATCTGCCCAGGACGCTGGCGAACAGGGCCACCAGGAAGTTCACCACGGTACCCGAGATATTGAAAATGGTGCCCAGGATGATGATCTGCAGAGGAACAGAGCCGTGAGCGGGATTCGTGAACTGGGGTAGGAAGGCCAGGAAGAACAGCGCCACCTTGGGGTTCAGCACGTTAGTGATGATCCCCTGCGCGAAGATGCGCCAGAGTCCCATATGCTCAACGGATGGCGCGATCAGCGAGTGCTGACGGCTGAGCAGCGTACGAACACCAAGATAGATCAGATAGATCGCTCCCGCGAATTTAACGAGATTATACGCCAGGGGGACCGCGGCGAGGATACTTGCCAGCCCCAGCGCGACGATACACGTCTGGATCAGGCTGCCGACGGCAATACCCAGCGCCGAAACAAAGCCAGCACGCTGACCCTGGCCCGCGCTACGCGCAATCACGTAGAGCATATCGGGTCCAGGCGCGATATTCAAAGCCCAGGCGGCCATCAAAAATAACGGAAGGACGGCTAGCGATATCATAGAGGTCGTCTCCTTCTAGCGATACATCAGCACAATTCTATTATTGTATGCAGCAAAATACGCGAAGTCAACGCGCAAATAGAACTTTCTTGATTTGAGATCGAAAAACCAGATACGTTTGTAACTTAATATAGTGTTGAGAAGATATCAAAAATACATTTATAGCGTTAAACCATTAAAAGCGAAAAGAAAATTACATCGATCAAGGAAGAAAGAGACAACTTTAATGAAAAAAGAGCAATCTGTGGCAGTATTTATTCATGGTGGCATGAGCCTGCTACTGCTACTGTGCTTCTTTTGCAGCCTGCTGGCGTTCGATGCCTCGCGGCACAGCGCCAGCGCGGCCACGCATACAACACAGGCCAGCCACCACGTACACCAGGATGATAGTACAAAGCCAGGCCGCAGCCGGACCCGCTACCACTACACCACCACCCATCATTATTACTCCAGCAGCGGCTCCCACTGGCCGTTCGACACCGCGACCTCGATCGTCATTCTGGTCGTATGCGTGATTATATCTATCTTCTTCGCCATCTTTAAGTGGCTAAAGCAAGACGGCTATAACGATGAGTAGCGTATGGTGACAATTGGAGCCAGACCACCAATATGCCTATTGATCAAGGTTCTTCCATAAATAAAAGACGGTTTCGCCCGGCGGACAGTTCTCAAGCTTTCCGTAGAGGCGATACCCCATTTTTTGATAAAATGCCGGAGCCTGAAAGTTTCCAGTCGCGACGCGGGCGTAGTGGCAACCCCGCTGCCGTGCCTCACGCTCCGCTTCCTCCATGAGCCGTCGACCAAGACCATGCCGACGCATAGACTCATCTACCCACATAATGCTGATTTCAAGCCACTGCGGAATCGCATGCGTCCTCCCGACCAGCCCGCCGAGCAGTTTCCCTGTTCGATCAAGCAGCGAGATTTGCAACTGTAAAGGGCCAACGCGTTCTACAGGAAGCGCAGTGCTGTGGGTCTGATTAAAGGCAATCAGCTGATTCGTGAGATAGTTTTCTCGTTGCTCGCTGACAGTATGATCGAACACATACTGGTCACGGAGGATATCCTGATTCATGGTCTGAACTCCTTCTCAAAGGGGAGACACAACAAATCCGCCAGCTCAACTAGAAACGAGGCTCCTTTCACCTATCTTTGAAAATGCGCTAAGGCCAATCGGATCCTGGGATCCAGGTATGATCGACTGGAAAAAGATTGGTCAGAGCTGCCAGCACCTCGTGAGAGAGCGCAAGGTTACTTTCTTTTAGGCCCCAGGAGATCGGAACATATCCGAAAACGAGTTGGGTCAGCGACTGTGGGGACATCTGAAGCCGAACCGAAGCTTCTTCCGAGGCACTAAGCCAGAGACGACGCCCGGAGATGTGAAGCGTCACAGCTTCTGTCCCCACTATCAAGGTGATCGCGCCCTCCCAACAAGCGAGCGTTTGTCGCCAGCGCCGCTGCAGTTCGGGCAACACGGCCTCAAGCAGAGAAGGGAAATGAACCAGACGCGCCATACACCCTGCGTAACGATGGTGATAGGTCTGCCTGAGCACGGACCATTCTTCATGTCCCGTCTCCCACTCAGAGGTATCGGGAACTTCCAGGTGCTCCCTCATCCATCGAACCATCGGTGAAGTCGGGGGCAACCGGTAATGCAAGCTTTGTGGAATGTCCTGCAAACCATCGTGCAAGTGAGCGTGGTACTGTAAGAGCGAGAGCAGAGCCTCCCAATCATCTGCCACACATTCGAGCGCGGTATGCGGATGTGAGGCAGCCGATAAAAGCAGGTATCCCTTCATAACCCCTTCTGGACCCAGGCTTGCCACCATATGTCTGCGGGTAGCCTGATACTCAAGCATGTAGCGTTGCTGATCAAGAGAGCGCACAAAGCTGCCCGTGTAGGAACCATAATGGCGTTCATAGAGAGCAAGGAGAGGGGTTGCATCCTCTGGCGTCACCGTTCGCACCGCGTAATTGCCCGCGGCCTGCGCCAAAATGGCGTTGCGATCTACCTGATAGCTGGAGAGATCAAACACATCAGTATAACCATAGCGATAGTAAAATTTGGGAATCCCATCTAAAAGCAGCAGAGAACGCTGGTGACTTGTGGCAAAGGCAATCGCGTCCTGCATCAGTGCTGTGGCCACACCTTGCTTGCGGAAGGCCGGATGTGTAAAGACGACGCTGACGCAGGCCATAGGGATACGTGCCACTCCCATACAAAGCAGACGCTCACTGAAGAGATAGCCACCTATAAGTTGGTCCTCTCGGAAAGCCGCTCGCACATGCTCTGCATGAAGGCAGGGATCAGCCAACGTCCTCTGTTGCCAACGCCGCGCGTTCTCCTGCGTGGATTGAGCGGAAAAAACCTGATCCGCAAGCGAAAAGAATGCCGTATATTCTTCTGGTGATGCAAGTGCTCGCACATGAAAAGGTGCCGAAAACATACAGGTTCCCATTCTTTCTTCTGAAGGCCAAAAGAGCGTCTATATAAACACTCTATTACGCGATAGTGATCGTTCTTTATCTCCTACTTGCTGGCGTGAGAATACGCCAGAGGGATGATACAATAGGAAAGCTTTTATTTAGGAATATCGAGTTGTAAAGGACAAGGGAATGTCAGAGCGCTCCAGATATACACTATTGCCTCAACAAGCTGAGACCTTGATGGATCAGCTCGGCCTGCAGGGCCCACTACGGGTGACGCTGGTGCGGGAGCAGAACCATACCTATCGCCTGAGCTGCCAGCAGCAGAGCTTCTACCTCAAGCTGCACACCAAGGATTGGTATCCTCCCGATGAAGGGCAGACGGGTTATTCGGTGCGCCACGAGGTTTGCGCCTGGCAGATTCTGGCCCAACACGGCCTGGCCACGCCTGAGATCGTGCTGGCGGGCTTCGATGACCGCAATCCGCTGGAGCATGCCTATGTCCTGACCCGTGAGGTTCCCGGCATCTTGCTGGACGGGCTGCTTAAGGATGCTTCCCCGCAGGAGATTGCGCAGATGCTCCACGCGGTGGGCGACTATCTGCGCCGCATGCATGCCATCGCATTCGCCTATCCAGGCTATCTGATGGATGAGGCTGGCCCCGCCACGCCGCCAGATGAGCAGGGCTGGCAGCATTTCACCTGGACACTGCGGGCGCGCCAGCAAGTCACCCATGAGTGGATTCAGCTGCACCGGGACGAGCTGACGCCCTCGCTCCTGGCCCAACTCGAAGCGCTTACACTGCAGCTACCAGCACTGTTTGCCTCGGCCTATACGCCGCCCCGCTTCACCCAGGGGGACTTCAAGATCGATCAGCTCATCATGGCGCAGCACGATGGGCGATGGACGGTCGCCGCCTCCCTGGATATGGAGGTCGCCTCGGCGGGCGACTGTGTCTCGGACCTGGTGAGCCTGTGTATGAGCCTGGCACAAGTGCTCTCCCCTGACTTGCGCTGGTGGGAGCCGCTCTTCTCGGGCTACGGCCAGAAACCCGAGTTCGAAGCCTTCCGGCTGCGCCTGCTCGGCGGCTGGTTTCCTTATCAGCCGCATATCTGGCCGGGAAGCGGTGAAAATGGCTTCACCCACCTGCTACGCGCACAGGACTGGCCGGCCCTCTTCTCCCACGCCCATCTTCCCTCTCGCTGACACGTTGAGCGTCATCTAAGATGGAAGATGCGGTTAATCAGGAGCATGGTGATGGCGACAACTCCCAGCGCGATAATTCTACAGATCATGACAAAGTGATAGGTACTGATATCAGCGCCGACCCCATAGTCAAAGCCTGATTCTAAGATGCCGGCTTGACTGGCTAAGACGGCGATGGAAAGCATGGCCAGCGCCACACCCATCCAGGGACTGGCCGGCTTTCCCCCTCCTTGCTCGAAGCGCAGCAGAGCGCTAAAGCTCTTGCGCTGCAGCAACAGGTTCATGCTCACCAGGGCGAAACAGATGATCAGCAGCATCGCCAGCTTCATCAGACTCAGAGCATAGCCATACGAGGTGTAGAATAGCTGCTGCACCAGCAGAGAGAAGACTCCGACCGAAAAGGCCGCGAACAGCAGGCGCAACCAGGGTGAGAGCACCCGCGCCCCGCTGTCCTGGCTGAGCTTCTGCCCTGCCTGTTGCTGCTCATCAATATGATGGGCGGCACCATAGTAGCCCTGCCCGTAATGGACGCGTTCGTCCAGGGCCGCCTCGGCGGCCTGGCGTACGGTGGCGTCATCATCCAGTCGCGCCTCTAACAGTGAGGAGAGGGGTGCCCGTTCGTTTTGTTCTTGCAGTGCCATGATTGCTGCCTCCCTGACCGTCCATGCACTATCCTGCAGGCCGATCTCTATCTTTTCTATTGGAGCCTGGCTGCCCATTCTGCCCAGCGCCCATACCGACGCCGAGCGCACCGCCGCGTGCGCATCCTGCATCACGGACAGCAATGGCTCTACCGAGGTTGTATCCTGTAATCTTCCCAGCCCTTGCGCGGCGGCGACCCGCACGCTCCACTCGGGATCACGCAACGCGGCCACCAGCGCCTCGGTCACGCCGGGCACGGGGTCCGCCCTTTTTTCGACCTGGAGGGCCAGGGAGCGTGCCGCCGCCGCACGCACAGCGCCATGTTCATCGTGTAAAGCTTGCAACAGGACATCCAGCGGCGCTTCCCGCTTCCCCAACACCTGCACGGCCGCCGCACGCACCGACCAGTCGCTATTTCTGAGGGCGGCGTCGAGCTCTTCAGGATGTTCAGCCAGTTGACGCGCAACCTTCCCCAGGCCAGCGGCAGACAGCGCACGTGCGGTGAACGGCGTCATCATCCCGGTCTCTGTAGGCTCCATATTGTTCCACGTCTGCTGTATTGGCTGCCAGTCGCGCGCGGGTAGATGATGCTCGCGTTCATACTCCTGTTCCATCATCTAACGTTCTCCCCCTCTCTAGCCTGAAGTTCCTTACGCAGCATCTGCAGGCCACGGCGCATCTGCGTCTTGACTGTGTTGAGCGGACGCTGCAACACGTTGGCGATCTCCTGTTGACTGAGATCACCAAAGTAATAGAGATCTATTACCACCCGATATGACTCTGGCAGTGCGTTCACCAGTTGTTGCAGCTCCTCGCGCAGCTCAAAGCGCTCGAAGATGATTTCAGGCTGCTCATCATGCGTATCGGCATCCAGATCCAGCAGAAGCTCGCCCTCAGGAGTATTCAACGATACCCCGGGAGGCGGTTTCGTGCGCTGCACATGGTTGAGATAGACGTTCCAGGTAATTTTATAGAGCCAGGAGTGAATGCTCAGACTACGCACCTGTAAGAGCGTATAGCGATCCAGGGCATGGTAAGCGTTGAGCAGTGCATCCTGTACGATATCTTCCGCGTCCGCCATATTTTTGGTGCACCGCACGATAAAAAAGATCAATTGTTGCGCATACATCAATACAATTCGTTCATATAAGGCCTCTACCTCATCCGCAGGCAGCCGGGCATCCTCGCGCGCGTGCCTCCTGTCCATGCCGCCCCCCTCCTGTGTTTTCTGTTTTACTCATCCTATAACACAAAAAAGCGGCGCAAGGTTTCACGAAAATGCATCTCTTTCGTGGAATGCGGATAATGAATTGGGGCGAAAAAACCGGTGAATACACGAACAGGTCCATGGGCATTGATGCCCATGGACCTGTTCGTGTGCCAGTTATGCGGGATCGGTCAGGCGGCCGCCTTTGCGCAGCGCCCAGATGGCCTGCGCGATGCCGGTGCGCACCGGGGCGGTGTCGGTGATGGGGTTGAGCAGCGCGAAATCATGAATGGTGCCGATGACGCGCTCGGCCGCGACGGGCACGCCGGCCTGCTGGAGCCTGTGCGCGTACGCCTCGCCTTCGTCGCGCAGGACGTCGTTCTCGTCCACGATAACGCTGGCGGGTGGCAACCCTTGCAGGACCTCTAGCGGCGCCTTCAGGGGCGAGAGATGGTAATCCCTGCGTAGAGCCACGTCGGGTGCATAGCAGTCCCAGAACCATCTCATGGCGGCCGCCGACAGCCAGAATCCGCCATCACCATAGCACTGATAGGAGGGGGTATTCATATCCGCGTCCGTCACCGGGTACATCAGCACCTGGGAGGCCAGTTTGGGTCCCTGACGCTCTTTAGTCATAATAGCCAGCACCGCCGCCATGTTGCCACCAACGCTATCGCCAACGACGGCCAGGCGCGCGGGATTGACGCCAATGGAGGCGCCATGATCGGCGGTCCACAGCAGGGCGGAATAGATCTGTTCGAGCGCCACGGGATAGATGGCCTCCGGTGAACGGTCATAATCTACAAATACGACCGTTGCCTGTACGCCATTGGCGATCTCACGCACCAGGCGATCATGGGTCCCCTTATCGCCAAGCACCCAACCACCACCATGGCAATAGATCAGACCCGGCAACGTTCCGGTCGCACCCTGGGGACGCACGATGCGCAGGGAGACCTCGCCCGTCGGGGCAGCCGGAATCCTCCGGTCCTCAATCTCAGCCGGAGGCAGGGTAACACTTACGCTCTGCTGTACGGAAACGAGCACATTGCGCGCCTGCTCAGGCGTCAATGTGTAAAGGGGCGGCCCGCCCTGGGCCTCTAGCTTCTTGAGAAAGGCCAGGGTCGTCTTATCAAGCAAAGCCTCACGGGGATCAGTAGCGACAGTTACCATAACAAACACCCTTTCTGCTGCTGCCTCAGAAGCGGCAGTCCTTTGAAAGAAGGAAGCAACCGGTATATGTTTGCCAGCGTATCGCACAAGGACAAGCAGGTGCAAGGTGTTCAATTTGTGCCTCGAGCCACAGTCGTAGGAGAGGATGCTGGGAGCATCCTCAACCCAGGCTTGCCCTGGCTTGGAGCTCCGCGGCCCGTTCCCGGCCGATTCGTCTCCTTAAAAAGAAGCCGTCGGCCAGTTAGGCGCCAGGATTACATTCTCTGCCGTATCCAGGTTGGGGCATCATTGCTTTCCATAACCTTCTCGTCTCCCCTAAAGCTGAATCCAGTAGCGACAGACCTTTGCCGGCCAGCCCTCGACCTCGGTGATATCTTCCAACATCCCGCCATTGGCTTCAATGATCTTGCGCGAGCCGATGTTGCCCTCATCGCACGTCAGGATGCTTTTCATAGAAAATAATTGTATAAATAATATTATCACTACCACCCATACGCCGTAGATGCGCCCGCAAGGGGCGCATCTATTTTTTGCTCTTATTATTTCTCTTGCATAATTCACATGATCAATCAGGCGGTGCCGACCTGCCAGGAGTGTTGATAAGCGAGCTGTTCCTGGGTGAGGGCGTCGAGCTGGACGCCGAGGGAACGCAGCTTGAGGGCGGCCACGCGCTCGTCGATCTCGGATGGGACGTCATAGACACCGGGAGCGAGTTGCTGATACGATTCGAACAGGTAACGGGTAGAGAGAGCCTGGTCGGCGAAACTGAGGTCCATGATAGCAGCTGGACTGGCCTCGGCGGCGGCTTGACCGATCAGACGTCCCTGGCCGAGCAGGTAGAGCTTACGTCCATTGGGCAGTTCGTACTCGGTCATGTGCTCGCGCAGCTGCGCGGAGCCGGTGGCGAGATCGCGCAGGCCAGCGGTGTCGACCTCGACGTCGAAGTGGCCGGAGTTGGCCAGGATAGCGCCGTCCTGCATGAGCAGGAAGTGCTCGCGCCGGATCACGCCAGCCATGCCGGTGGCGGTCACGAAGATCTCCCCCAGTGGCGCGGCCTCGTGCATGGGCAGGACCTGGAAGCCGTCCATGATCGCCTCCAGGGCGCGCGTAGCGTTGATCTCGCTGACGATGACGCGCGCACCCATGCCACGGGCGCGCATGGCGATGCCGCGTCCACACCAGCCGTAGCCGGCGACGACGAAGGTGGCGCCGGCCAGCAGGGCGTTGGTGGCGCGCAGGATGCCGTCGATGGTATTCTGGCCCGTGCCATAGCGGTTGTCGAAGTAGCGCTTGGTCGGCGTGTCGTTGACGGCGACCACGGGGAAGCGCAACACCTGCTGCTCGGCCATGGCGCGAGCCCGCATCACACCCGAGGTGGTCTCCTCGATGCCGGCCAGCACCTCGTACTCCTCGGGGCGGCTGTGCAGGATGGCGATCAGGTCGGCGCCATCGTCCATCACCAGCTGCGGCTGGATGGCCAGAGTCTGCTCCATATGGCGCTGGTAGCTGGCCAGGTCCTCACCGTGGTGGGCATAGACCGCGATGCCGCGCTCGACCAGGGCGGCGCAGACATCGTCATGCGTCGAGAGGGGATTGGAGGCGCAGAGGGCGACCTCGGCCCCACCTGCCTGCAGCGCTCCGACCAGCACGGCGGTCTCGGTCGTGATATGTAGGGAGGCCGCGATGCGCCTGCCCTCAAACGGCTTTTCGGCCGCGAATTCCTCGGCGACCTGGCGCAGCACCGGCATGTGGCGCGCCGCCCAATCGATACGCTGCTGACCACGTTCGGCCAGGGATCTATCGTGAATATCGTATGACATGTTCAGGGAACATCCTTTCCTCATATAAGTGACACACAAGCAACTAGGCAACCCGATTTCTGCCGCCACCGCGCAGTTGGCGCTGCTTGCGGGCCTCCCAATCCAGCCATGCCACGTCCTGCTGCTGCGTCGCGGCCACCTCGGCGGGCAACCAGTCGGGCGACTGCCGGTAGTGGAAATAACCATGCAGCGTCTCCAACAGGGCCTGATTTGAGCTCAGCACGGCCTGGCAGGACTCCGCTGGGATCAGCGTGCCAACCAGCGCCTCCCGGCCGTCGCGCAGCAGTAGCACAACATTCTCGTCCTGCTCGTCGGTGGGAGCATGAAAGACGCGGCAGCCGCGCGCCCGCGCCTGCTCGATGGCCCGCACCAGCTCGGGATGAGCCGGGATGATCAGGTCCAGGCTCGTGCGCGCCTGCGAGACCAGCTCCACCGCCTGCGCCAGAATGTTTCGTTGGTTGCGCACCACCCAGAACTCTCCCAGGCTGCCGGAACGGGCCAGCGCGGCCAGCGTCGTCGTCAATGTCGACAGCGTCGACTCCATCGAAGCGCGGAAGCGCGCGAACACCGCCTGAGGATCCTGCGCCGTATAGCGCGGCGGATCACCCGGCTGCACCAGGGCCAGCCCCTTCTCCAGCAGACGCTCCATCACCTCGTAGCTGCGCGAACCCGGCACCTGCGAATACTTCCCCACCTCATACCCCGTCAAAGCCCCGCGCGTCAGCAACGTATAATACGCCTCCGCCTCATACTTATTCAGGCCCAGCTGCTGCAACAGATCAACTGTCGTCATAACACCCTCCATCACTAGTAACCACTATAGTGGTTACTAGTATACACTCGAAAATCAGGCGACACAACCCCCGATCACCGCGTGTGTGTCACACAAAATGTTGAGAGCATCGTCAACGCCCATCCCATCCGAACCGAACCCCCAACACGAACCGCAACCCGGCGGGACCATGTCCCCCTCAACACGATCACGCCCCCGTAGGACCGCCAGCGTCAGCGATGCGGTCCCCGTCCCCCCACGACACCGCTTCCCCTGCCTTCCACGCCGGCCCACGCGGCTCCTACACGCAAACGCACCACACACGATCCCAAACGCACCGCGTGGGGCAAAATGTTCTCCACGAAAGGACTTGACACGACCACCCCAATGTCTTATTATGGACTCAATGAGTCTATAATAAAAGGGAGGGCAACATGAAATATTCGCAGGCGACCAACTACGCGCTGCACACGATGATGTATTTCGTGGCCCTCCCGGCGGGAAAAACCATCGGCGTTCAACAGCTGGCAACGTTGCAGAAGCTTTCTCCCACTTATCTGTCCAAGATTTTGACCCGGCTGGTCAAGGCGGGCATGATCGAGTCGGCCCCCGGCGTGAACGGGGGCTATAAGCTGACGCGCAACAAGGCGGACATCTCTTTCCTGGATGTCATTCAGGCGATTGAGGGGACGGCGTCGCTGTTCCACTGCGATGATGGGCCTGAGCACCATGTGTGCCTCATTCAAAATGTGATGGCGCAGGCGGAGCAGCAGATGGAGGATTATCTGAAAACGCGCAAATTCGTTGACCTGGTTGAGCAGAATGAGGCCAATCTGACGCATCTCGTAGATCAGCTCGCGCTGTAAATGGATGCGTGGAAAGAGGCATCTTTTTTTTGCCGCAATTATAGACTTTATGAGTCCATATTATCCATAATCAGAAAGGGAGATCATCTTATGAAGCTAGACTGTGCCATTATTGGCGGGGGACCGGCCGGATTGAACGCGGCGCTCGTCCTGGGCCGGGGCAAAAGAAACGTTGTGCTCTTCGACGATAACCGGCCGCGCAATGCCGTGACGCATGAATCCCATGGCTTCCTCACGCGAGATGGCGTGTCACCAAACGAGTTCAGACGGCTCGCGCACCAGGAGATCGGCGCCTATCCTTCCGTCAGCATCCAGCAGGCCCGTGTTAACGAGGTTCACAAGCATAATGATGATGAATTTGAACTTATTGTGGATAATGGCACAACCGTGCTGGCCAGAACCATCATCCTGGCCAGCGGTCTGAAAGAGACGCTGCCCGACATAGCAGGCATTCACAAATTCTATGGAACTAGTCTGTTCAACTGCCCCTTCTGTGATGGCTGGGAACTCAAGGACCGGCCCCTGGTCGTCATTGTGGAGGAAGGATCGGCCGCCTTCCACATGGCCACTCTCCTCTGGAACTGGAGTCGAGACCTGCTCGTCTGCACCAATGGACACGCAATGTTCACTGAAGAGCAGAAGGCGGCGCTGAGCAAGCACGAGATCCAGTTCGTTGAAGAGCGCATCACGGCCCTGGTCGGCACAAACGGCATGCTCGAACGGGTTGAGTTCGCGGCCCATGAGGCCATAGCCCGGCAGGGCGGCCTGGTGGCTCCGCGCTGGGATCCAGCCTCCCCCTTTGGCGAACAGCTCGGCTGTGAGACGAATGAGATGAAGGGATTCACCGTGGACCGCCTCGGCCGCACCTCGGTCAAGGGAGTCTATGCCGCCGGCGAGGTCGTCGCTCCCTCGCAGCTCATTGTCTCCGCAGGCCAGGGAAGCGCCGCCGCTGCCGGCGTGATCTGGGACTTAACCGAACGTGAATTCTCAGCCTGATCGTCCCGGTGCCGGGTTGGTTGAACCCGGCACCACCGGCTGGCTTACAGATATTGTTCCACAAACGCGCTGTGCTCCTCTTGCAAGAGGGTCAGAGTTTTGAGAAGGAAGGGTAACAGACTGTGCTGCAAAGCATAATCGATAGCCTTCCTCGCCTCCTCATAGCGTCCCAGCGCGGCCAGGGACATGCCGGACCAGAAGTAGTCGGACTCGTCATCGAATGAACTACTCTCTATACTAAGACCAAACTGCTCCAGTGCCTGCTCGTACTCTCCCCGCATCCAGGCGAGCATGCCCTGATAGGAATAGCGCCAGGACACTTGTGGCGTTTCCAGAGCAGATAAAGCGGCGAAGTCTTCCACGCGCTCAGGAGTGAGCCGGGGGTCCAGGCAGAGTTCAAACCATGCTTTCGTCAAACGGTGTATCAATCCTGACGGATGAAGCTCACAACTCTTGCAGATATCAGCGTAGCCATGCTCAACGTCATTTATGCCTATATAGGCGTATGCTCGATTGTGATAGGCGTTCCAGGCATTTGCATTCAACTTGATACAACTGCCATAGTCCTGAACGGCGCGCTCATATTGCTGCAGGCGCAGGTAACAGTTGGCGCGACCATAATATAATCCAGAAGTACCTGGCTGCTGCTGAATACATAGATCGAAGTCTTTAATCGCCGACCCATAGTCCTTTAAACCTTGTAGGGCACATGCGCGATTAGAGTATGCCGCCCACAGTATATTGTTCAGTTGGATGGCTCTCTGGGCAGCCCAGTATGCGTCCAGAAATTTGTATAGACCCATATAGGCCGTCGCTTGATAGTTATAGACTATCGCCATCTTGTCATTGCGCTTAATAGCCCGCGCGCAGTCGTCCAGCGTGCGCTCAAAATCGCGCAGGCACAGCCAGGCATAGGAACGCCAGGCATAGAGCGTGGCACTGAATGGGAAGAACACCAGCAAAACTGAATAGTAGTTAATCGCCCAGCGATATTTCCTGTGACGCACTATCAGCGCATAACTAACACGCCTTAATATGAATATAAAAAGAGCAATGACGAGAATAAAAATGCCTACCAGGCTCATCAGGTTTGTAACGTCCATGCTTTAAATATGCCTCTTCCTTTGACCTCTTGCCAGGCAGCATCCAGAAAAATAAAACTCTTGCATAATTATAGTGCAGTCTGCCCTGCTTGTCCCCATTCCCAACATACGTACCATTGCAGATGAAAGCCACCAAACAGGTGTACCTGCTAACCTCTTTTACCTGAGGATATAGGAGCACTGATTGGCCTCGGAAAGGAAAGGGCTACAGATATTGCTCAACAAACGTGCTGTGCTCCTCTTGTAGGAGAGCCAGGGCTTTGAGAAAGAAGGGCGACATGCTGCGCCGCAGAGCATAATCAATGGCCTTCTTCGCCTCATCATAGCGTCCCAGCGCGGCCAGCGCCATGCCGGACCAGAAGTAGTTGGCCTCGTTGGTGAATGGATCGCTCTCTATCCCGAGCTCAAACTGCGCCAGCGCCTGCTCGTACTCTCCCCGCATCCAGGCGAGCATACCCTGATATGAATGGCGCCTGGAAGGTTGTGTGGTCTCCAGCACGGATAGGGCCGCGAAGTCTTCCACTTGTTCAGGGGTGAGCCGGGGATCAAGGCAAAGCTCACACCATGTTTTCAACAAATGATGTATTAATTCCGCCGGATGAAGTTCACAGCTCTTACAGATATCAGCATAGCCGCGCTCAATATCGTTTAAGGCCATGTATGCGTATGCTCGATTATGATAGGCATTCCAGGCATGCGCCATCAAATCGATACTGCTGGTATAGTCCTCAATGGCGCGCTCATATTGTTGCAGGCGCAGATAACAGGTGGCGCGACAAAAATATTGATCGGTGAGGCCCGGTCGCTGCTCGATACACACATCCAGGTCTTTAATCGCCGCTTCATAATCCTTCAAGCCGTGCAGGGCACAGCCGCGATTATAGTACGCCGCCCATAGCTTATCGTCCAGCTGAATGGCGCGCTGCGCGGCCCAATACGCGTCCTTAAATCGATATAGCCCCATGTAGGCCGCCGCCCGATTGTTATACGCCATCGCTACCTGGTCATTGTGCTTGATGGCCCGCGCGCAATCGTCCAGCGCCTGGTCAAACTCAAGCAGGCAGAGCCGGGCCCAGGAACGATTGACATAGAGCATGGCACTGAATGGCCAGAGCGCCAGCAGGGCCGAATAGTAGTTGGCCGCCCAGCGATATTTCTTCCAATAGCGCATCAAGGCATAGCCGAGGCCCTCAATCGAGGCTATAAGAACGGCAACAACGAAGATAATATTCCCAACCAGATTAAACAGATCTAAAACATCCATGCTCATCCTTTGGCTTCTTGCCGGCCAGTATCAAGAAAAAATAAAACTCTTGCATAATTATAGTGCATCCTGTCTATCCTGTCTCCATTCCACAACCTGCGTACCATTTGCAGATAAAAACCACATAGCAAACAAGCGGGCGTGCTTACCCCCGACCCGGTATTTTTACCGGGATAGATCACCAGTAGCCCATCTCTAAGGAAGCTTTGCCCGGTCATGAAAACCGGTAGTTCCACAGGCGTAAATCTCTGCCTATCAAGCTAGACTTTGCATATGGGCGATGGGATATACAGCAAACACATACATCGGCCATCGCCATCAATCAGCCATCGTTTTTCTCATGCACGACCGTAAAGAAGGATCCGCGATGATATCCAACATCAAATAAACATCGGAAACGAGAATCGTAGGTTCGGCCCTTGCGGCCGATTTCCGCGCAGCGGCCCTGTGCCCGGGCGCGCACGTTCCACCAACGATGCGATCTTCCTATCAAAGGTGAGCCAGAGTGTTACGTTGAATGTATTGGGACTTGCTCCAGCTAAGAAAGCAGGCAGACACCCGTGGGGATGTCTGCCTGCTTTCTACCATTGGGCCGCGATGGAAGCTTCTTTAATGCGGAGCTAATTTCAAGATCAAAAAAGGTAAATAGATTGGGAAGAGGACATAATGAAGAGGAGACCAATATATCAATTGGAGAGGGAACGGCGGTTTTCAAAGGTGTGGACGTGCCCGACGGCCCTGAAGCCGGCTCTCTGATAGATGTCCAGGCCGTCCGTCGAGGCCTGCAACACGCATTTTCCCCCGAGCACGTCCCGGCCTGCTTCATTCAATATATGTTGAAACATGGCGCTGCCAAACCCCCTGCGGCGATAGTCTGGGTGAGTCACGATGTCGTAGATACCAGTTGTCTGGCTGCCAACGAAGAGCGTGCTGGTGGCGATGACCTCGCCATGCAGCCTGCCAAGGTAGTAGCGCATGGCCGGAAACGTCTCGGGAGGATACGCACTGAGACGCTGGAAGTAGGCGCGTACCTGCTCACCCTCGTCGGAATTCCCGAACAGCGCACCGATCGCCTCTCCAAAGCACAGCAGATCGTCCGCCGTCGTGACTGGTGTGATCTCTAACTCGGTGTCTGGAAGCGGAGATGCCTGAATCTGAGAGAGATCCGCGTACATGGCAACATGGGTCTCGGTGTGTTCCAATCCATGCCGGGCCATCTCCACACGATCCATCTCCGCGATATCGTTCCCCCAGTACCACACGGCCAACGGAAAACCTTTAGCATTAAAGCGGTCAACCACGGCCAGCGCCTCGGTTAGCGCGGCCATATCCCTGATCACCAGCACATTGAACGTGTCGCTGGGCAGCCCACAGTCAACGGCCAGAAAGCCACTGTGATCCGTGACTGTCATACCTGGAACGCGGCGGGCAAGATAGGAAACCTTCTCCTCAAAGTTCGTTCGAATATCCTCTCTCATATGCCATCCCCTTTCCCTATCCTCGTACATTAGCCCAGGTATGAAAGTCCCTCAAACGCGAAAACGTTCCCCTGTAGGCGGCCGTAGGTGCCGGGCTTGCCCCGGCTTTGCAGCTAAACACTCCAAATACATGAAAAGCCCCAATCCGTTCCCTGTGCATGCCGCCTGCTGGCCCCCGCCACGTACCCGTAGCAACGACCATGCACAGGTCCATCCTGCCATACCAATCAGAGCAGGTGCAGGTCACGCCGGGAGGGCCAGCAGATGGCGGGGGCCGAGGTGGGAAGCGCCCGCAAGGGGCGCATCTACTATCAGGGGCCGAGGTGGGAAGCGCCCGCAAGGGGCGCATCTACTACCAGGACCGCTGGCGGGCCGGGAAGGTCTGCTCCTGGTCTAGCTTCTCGACTGGCCGGAAATTGACATCCAGGGAGGCGAGTCGCGCTTCATGCACCGCCAGCCGTCCGCGGAAGTCGGAGAACTCAAGGCGCTCCTTTGGCGTCCAGGCGACCTCGGAGAGCGCGATGGCGCGCGGAAACAGCATGTACTCTAAATGCTTCGTGGTGGGGACGTACTCGCACCAGAGATTACACTGGGCCCCCAGAATATGGCGCGCCTGCTCGGGAGTGAGCTCGGCCGGGATGGGATCGAAGGAGTATACCTTGTCCAGAGGCAGGTAGCCGCCAATGGCCAGCGGTTCCTCGGGATCGTTGGATTGGTAGTAGTCGAGATAGACGAACGTATTGGGGGTCATGACCACGTCGTGCTGCGCCTGCGCGGCTGCGATCCCCCCTTCAATCCCTCGCCACGACATCACGGTGGCGCCGGCTGGCAGGCCACCTTCGAGGATCTCATCCCATCCCAGCATGCGGCGATTATGCTGCGTCAGAAACGTCCCGAGCTGTGACAGGAACCAGCTCTGCAGCTCATCCTCATCTTTCAAGCCCAGTTTTTTGATCAGCGCCTGCACCTGCTGGCTCGCCTGCCATTGATCTTTGATGGCCTCATCGCCGCCAATATGAATGAAAGGACTGGGGAAGATATCCATGATTTCGCTCAGGACATCCCTGAGAAATTGAAAGACCTCCTCAGTGGGGTTGAACAGGTAGGGATTGATGCCCCACGTTGTCGATACTTCGACCGGCGCCTGCAAAACGCCCAGTTCAGGGTAAGCAGCGATTGCCGCCTGGGCATGGCCGGGAAGATCGAGCTCAGGCACAACGGTGATAAAGCGCGCAGCCGCGTAGGCGACGATCTCGCGTAGCTCCTCCTGGCTGTAGAAACCGCCATGCGCTGTACCGTCGTATTCCTGTGACTTGTGGGCGTGTCCGACCACTGTCTCCTTGCGATACGCGCCTACCTCGGTCAGCCGGGGATATTTTTTGATCTCGATGCGCCATCCCTGATCATCTGTCAGATGCAGGTGCAGCATATTTATTTTGTGCAGGGCCAGCACGTCGATCAGCTTGAGCACTTCTTGCGTTGGGATAAAGTGGCGCGCGCTGTCGAGCATGCAGCCGCGCCACGAGAAGCGAGGCGCATCCTCGATACTGACGGCCGGGATATTCCAGGTCTGGCTAACCGGCGTTGAGGAGAAGATCTCGACGGGGAGCAACTGCCTGAGCGTCTGCGTGGCGTAGAACACGCCAGCGCGATGCGCCGCCCGCAGCGTGACCTGCTCCGCTGTGACCGTGAGCGTATACCCTTCCTGACCCAGCTGTGCCAGCTGGGGATCAATGCCCAGCGAGATAGCGGGCAGCGGGGACTGCTCACCTGTAAGCACGCGCGGCACGAAACCGAGCGCGGGCGCCAGCGCGTTGGCCAGCAGTGTGCCGATGGCCTGTGTCTCCTGGTCTGTCACGATCACGGTATCACGGGTCAGCTGAAAATATCCTTCTACGCGCGCGATACTGGCGGGTCGGGGCAGAATCGACAGTTCGGAGTGATTGAGAGATGCGTGTGCATGCATTGCATGGCTCCTTCCAGGAAATAGAGATACAGAGATAACTTGAACGGGAGCATTCAAGCTTATTACAGCATTTGCACGTATAATGGGCGTTGATGAGTAGTGTAGAATATCCAACCGCTCCTGTCAACAATCCAGAGCCCCCACAAGATAACAACATTTGATTTTATATATTCTGCATTTCCTTATACTGTAATGAGAACACAATACTTGCGTGTTTCCTCTCAACGTGGATCAGGCAAGCTAAATTATTGAATACGCATTTTATGTTTTAGGTACATCGTACCCATGGAGGTTGTGGATGATGGTGAAGGTACGCCCACTCTGGTTAAAGGTCAGCTTTATCGTTGGCATGGGATTGATCGCAGTAATAATTCTGGCGCGGCAGCATGCATCGTCTCTCGTCAGTAACCAGCTGGCCCCCACTCCTACCCCGCTGATTCAGGCGAATCAGCCGATAGCGATTATTTATACAAATGGCCGGGACAATTATTTTCATGTTCAAAACGGCACAGCCGCTCGGAATATATCCGCTGACTACAGGTGGATCACCTTTAGCTTCATTGACGCGTGGCAGGGAAATACGGCCAACCATGAGACGATATTTGTATGCAGGCCGAACATAAATGGCTCGGGCTGTCATCGAGAGCCCGGCACCAATAAACAATGGGCGTTGCTTAGCATTCTGCCCTATCCAGGCACATATGACAATATGACCGTTGGACCGGCCATCGGCTTCAAGGAAGGGAAGAGTAGTCCCCTCAATGGCTCGTATCGCTGCTTCCAAACGGGCAAAACCACCTGCAGTCGTCCGGGTGCGCAATCGATCATGCAGAAAACGGGGACGCTCCACTACCTGCACTATGTCAATCCCCAGCCTCCCCATGGCCTCACCCCCTTCGAGGCCAAAAGTGCCAGGGATTTCAAACTGGTCGAGGACACGCTCCACGGGAACATCTCAGCGATGCCGGTAAACCTCTCCGCTCATAACTAACTTATATCCAACAAACCGGCCGCATTCCTCCCTGCCTCAAAGGCAGGGAGGAATGCGGCCGGTTTGTTGTTTGGAGCTGAAAGCAAAAAGTCCACAAATATTGAAACCCATGTCGTTTATGTGTGAGAATGTAGGAACGCGGCAAACACAGCAAAAGTAAGGGAAAGGCGAGAGCTTCATGGATAGCATTGAGCAGGAAGTAGCCGGGCAGAATGCGCTACCCGATATAGACGGTGAACTTCCACGGCTCCCGTGGACGCGCATTGTGGCGATCAGTATCTTCGCCCTGGCGCTGAACTTTCAGTGGGCGGCCATCAGTACGATTATTCTGCCCAGCCAGGTCTTCAAGATGGTGGGCGACCTGGACAAGGGGACGGCTCTGGCCTTTGTGTTGATCCCCGGCGCGTTCGTCTCGCTGTTCGCCAATCCGCTCTTCGGCTGGCTGAGCGATCGCATGGGGGGACGGCTGGGGATGCTTGGACGGCGGCGCCCCTATATCTTGCTGGGCACTCTGGGCTCGGTGGCGACGCTGTGCTGGATGGCCTCGGCGCGCGACGTGCTCTCACTGGCCATCGCCTACGCGCTGACACAGTTCATCAACAACGCGGCCCAGGCCCCCTATCACGCGCTGCTACCCGACATCGTGCCGCCCGAGCAGCGCGGCCTGACCTCCGGCGTCATCGGCCTGATGGTCATCGGCGGCAATATCGGCGGCGTCCTCGTCGCCGGCCGCTTCATCGATTCCTCCCTCCCCCTGGACCGCTACACGCAGGGACTCTGGATCACCTACGGCATGATCATCGCGATCCTGCTCATCTTCCTCCTCATCACCATGCTCTTCGTGCGCGAAAAGCCGATCCCCAGCATCACGCGCGAGCGACAAAATTTAGACTATACGAAATTCAATATCAAGGGATTGCGCTGGCTGGAGATGCCGGCGACGCGCACGATCGCCTCTGTGGTGGCGGTGGCCGCGCTGGTGCTGGGGCTGCTGACGCTGTGGAACGGCTGGCATCCGGGCGGCATCGTCATCGGCAACGACATCGAGCAGGTGGTGATCGAGATCATCCTGACCATCGGTATCCTGCGCCTGTTCGACTTTCGGCCGCGCCGCGATCCTGATTTCGCCTGGGTGCTGGCGACGCGCCTGATCATGATGCTGGGCATCTATACTATCCAGGCCTTCCTGCAATACTACATGCGCGACGTGGTGCGCGTGCCGCATCCCGAGCAGGCCACCACCAACTTCCTGATCATCGTCTCACTGACCAGCCTGGGCAGCGCCTTCGCCGCCGGCTGGCTCTCGGACCACCTGGGGCGCAAGCGGCTGGTCTATATCTCCGGCGCCTTTATGGCCGTGGTAGGGACCGTCTTTGTGATAACCCATGAGCTGCCGCTGGTCTTCGCCGCCGGCGCTATCTTCGGCCTGGGCTACGGGGCCTACCAGAGCGTGGACTGGGCCCTGGTGGCCGACACGCTCCCCTCGCGCCGCAACTACGCCCGCGACATGGGCGTCTGGAACGTTGCGCTCTCGCTCTCGCAGGTCATCGCGCCCGTCCTCGGAGGTCCCCTGCTCGACAGCTTCACCCGCTCCGGCCAGACCGTGCTGGGCTACCAGGTCATCTTCGGCATGTCGATCGTCTACTGCGTCATCGGCACCGTCACCGTCCGCTTCATCCGCGGCGTCAAAGCCTGACGCCGCGGGAAGAGAAATCGGACCTCGCGTCCGATTTCTTTCAAGCGAGATCCCTCTTGCCCCCATCCTCCCAGGCGGGGATGCCGTGCATGCCAAGGGAGTAGGCAAGCTCGCCGCCATGGTGAAGATCGTGCTCCATTACGTGCCAGATGACCCAGCCGCGGGTCAGGTTGTAGACCTGCCCCTTCCACTCATCCTGGACCGTCGATTGCAGGTCTGCCAGCGTATAGCGCCTCAGGACATCCTGGATGACCTGCCACGTCTTCTCCAATCCGCTGACCAGCTCACTGGCCGAGCGCGGCGGACTGTCCGGTTGACCCCAGGTATCAAATATCGTGAGCTCTTCGCCGCCCTCTTCCAGATTATAATGGAACCAGCCTGCCCGCACGGCGATGATGTGGCACGCCAGTTCCCCAATTGAACGCAGGTTGGGCGCGGCCCGCAGCGCCAGCTGTTCCGGTGTGAGTCGAGCCAGGGTCGCGCTCAACTGGCTCTGATGATATTGCCAGCCTTCGGTAAAGAAGGCCAGAGTTTCACCTGTTTCACCCATGTTTGTCGCTCCTTCTTCCTCAATGATCCGCCTGACAGCGAATGAGAGTCCTGTCGAATCCTTCGGCACGTTACATCTCTTCCAAACTGTTCTCTGTCCAGCATCATTTTCCGGCAACAAACGTCCAGCTTTATTAACTCAAGATTATTTTGTCTGGGAGCGGATAAACCTTCCCATGTTCTCAAGCGATTGCTGTCCTTCGGGCGAGATAGAGGCGTAGAGCTGGAAAACGTGCCACATGCCCTCCCACTCGGTCAGTTCGACCGAAACGTGCGCTGCTCTGGCGTGTTCCGCGAGTTGAAGAGCGTCATCTAACAGGACTTCATCGCTTCCAACCTCGATCAGCAGAGGTGGAAAACCATGCAGATCTGCGTAGATGGGTGAAAGCAGTGGATTGTGCTTGTCTTCCGTGCCAGCATAGAAGTTCGCCAGATAGTTAATCCCGCTCCCAGAAAAGATAGGATCGACCGCGTCGCGTGTCGTTCGACTCTCAAGGGTGCCGGCGAGATCGGTCCAGGGAGAAAGGAGGACTACTCCTGCTGGCATGGGAAGGTGTTGATCACGCACAACTTGCAGCAAGGCAAGACTCAAACCGCCACCCGCAGAGTCGCCAGCAATCACAATATGCTCTGGTTTTGTCCCATGGGCCAGAAGCCAACTATAGGCGGTCAGGGCATCATCGAGCGCGGCAGGAAAGACATGTTCAGGCGCAAGACGATAGTCAACCTGCAAGCTACGGACCCCGGCCGCAGCGCTCAGGCGCGCGACGATTTCACGGTGTGAGGCGAGCGACCCGAGCATATACGCCCCCCCGTGGAAGAACAGCACCACGCGCTCCTGGTCAGCGCCCTGCGGACGTACCCATTCCGCAGGGATGCCATCGACATCCACGGACTCGACGCGAGTCCCTTCTGGCAAGGGAAGAGGATGCCCCACATAGGTTTCGACGAGCTTCTCAAAGGAAGCACGCTGCTCCGCTAGCGGCGCTGGTGCACCTTGAGCAGCCTTGAGGGCCAATAAGTCGGATCGAATCTGTAAGCTTTCTGGACTAGGCATCAGGAAATTCCCTCTTTCATATACATGTTTCTCAGATGAGTAGGTTACCCTCTCACTGGTACTTACTATA
Organism: Dictyobacter halimunensis; assembly: GCF_036245075.1. Lineage (NCBI taxonomy): Bacteria > Bacillati > Chloroflexota > Ktedonobacteria > Ktedonobacterales > Dictyobacteraceae > Dictyobacter > Dictyobacter halimunensis. The sequence goes on along the minus strand of NZ_BSRI01000002.1, from coordinate 5,338,940 downwards.
ATTGAAAACCTTGTATCTTGTAAGAAGGAACTAAAAAGTGATAGACTTACCTCATGGTAACAAACAAGCAACAACAACAGCCTGATATTTTCCGGGCCGATTGCCTGTCGCGAAGTACGCTCCAATTGATCGCCAGTGAGTGGACACCTCTGGTCGTCTTCGCATTGGAAGAAGGCACGTTGCGATTCAGCCAGTTACTCAAGCGTATCGATGGCATTTCAACCAAGATGCTCACGCAGACCTTGCGGGCGATGGAACGCAATGGCCTGGTTCAACGCGTCGTCCATCCCGTCGTGCCTCCAGTCGTCGAATATTCCCTCACGCCTCTGGGACAAGCGCTGGTCGAACCCGTACACATGCTCCAGAGCTGGGCATATGAGCATTTGGAGGAGGTCGCGCGGGCGCGCATGGCCTATGACCAGGTCGATCATCCGCCCATCCAGGAAGAAACCATGACCCGTGTTCAACAGCGAGAGCAATGAAACACTCCCCACGGGTCAAAGTGTATATCCGCCCCTTCCACGAATCCTGGAGTCCTCCGCCATTCATACAATGGTGACACAACAAAAGATTGATGAACTTTATCTATGATAGCAAGGAGAGCTTCATGGAAACTGACCGCTTCTACCTGGAACTGGCGCTGAAGGAAGCAGAACAGGCAGCCCAGGAAGGAACCTATCCGATTGGCGCGCTCGTCGTTGGCCCGGATGGTATCATCATCAGTCGAGGCCATAACCGCGTCTACAGCTCTGGCGATTATACCGCTCATGCGGAAGTTGATGCTCTTCGCAGCGCGGGAGGAACGCTCATGGCGCCATCTCATCGCGGGAAATGCACTTTATATACAACGCTGGAGCCGTGCTTGATGTGCACCGGTGCTCTGCTCATGGCAAATATAGCGCGCGTCGTCTGGGCCATGAACGATCCCGACTATGGAGCGCTGCACGCACACTATCGAAACGGCGTCTATCCCGCCTTATTCGCTCCCCTTCTGTTGACAGCCGCACCAGAACCTATCATTGCGGATCGCGCGGATAAACTCATGCAACAATGGATCGCAGATCCAAAACCACAAAAAGTGCGCTTGACACAGGCGAAAGCATAAGAGATCTCGCATGAACATATCCCCGTAGCAGCAACTCTCAAGGTCGAAACTTTCGATTTAATTTCGTGCAAAACAAGCAAATATCACAGTACGTGCGGGGCTTGCCCCCGCTTTCTTCCTCGGTGCTCATCAATTCAAGCTTCTGCTGATGAAGGACGCCTTTCTTGTTGCTTTTCGAGCGGGGAGGGCAGAAGCGGGGGCAAGCCCCGCACGTACTGGGGTCGTGTTTCTTGTTGCTTGCTCTAAAGTTGAATAGATCGGCCCTTGTGGTTGCCTTGCCGCTTGCGGCCACTCAGCGCAGACCCATCTCGATCAGCAGGTCCTTCATCAGGTCAGGCCGGTTGGTGAAGAGGCCGTCGGCTCCCAACTCGATGAGTTGGCGCATCAGGACGGGCTCATCGATGGTCCAGTAGTAGAACTCCATGCCCCGGCGTTGTGCTCCCCGGAGCAGGACCGGGTCCTTGAGGTTGACGCCGCTCTGCTCATCTGGAACAGAGAGCACGCTGGAGCGACGACGATAGAGCCAGGGCAGGCGCGCCTTGTGGGACAGCACAAAGCCGGTGACTTCGGAGCGGCCGGCGCCAGTGATGACGCGACCACCGCTGACGCTCTGGAAGCGCCTGACTACCACGTCCACGAAAGATGAGACGATGACGCGCCGCTCCAGCTGATATTTCTGGATCAGTGCCCACAGCTTCGCCTCGATCTGTGAGGGTCCCTGCTTCGGGTAGGCGTCCTTGACCTCAAAGTGCAGGTAGTATCTGGAGCCATAGGCCTGGAACACCTCCTCCAGCGCCGGGATGTAGACGCCCTTGCTGCGATAGCTGTACAGTCCCTGCAGATCCTGGAAGTGGTAGCCGGCGTCCAGCTCCTGCAGCTCGGCCAGCGTAAAGCTATCGACGCGACCATGCCCGTTGGTGGTGCGATCCACCGTGGCGTCGTGGATGCCCACCAGGTGTCCATCCCGCGTCATATGCACGTCCACGTCCAGAAAATCGATGCCTCCGATGGCGTCGGCCACCGCGAAGGCCGCCATAGTATTGGTCGGCGCCAGCAGCTCGCCACCCTGGTGCGCGAAGATATATGGCCGGCGCAACCCCGGAAACAACGTCGATTCAGTCTCCATAAATAATCAAAACAATCCTTTAATTAGCCACCCCACGTGAGCGGCATTTTAAATATTTCTATATACGATGATACCATGCGCATGCTACACGAAAACGTTCAGGATTGCCGCGTGTAGGGGGCGAACAGTTGCTTCATGGCGCTCCCGCGCGCGACCTGCCACGGAGACAAGCCACCTTTGCCCCTGGCATTGGCGTCAGCTCCGCGTGAGAGGAGGAAGGACACCATCTCGGTTTTCCCGCATTTGACCGCGCGCTGCAGCGGGGTATCACCCTGTTTATCGCGTACCTCGATCGCCGCCCCACAGTCTAGCAACGCCTGCGCCACCTGCACGTTTCCGCGGCGCGCAGCCATGTGCAGCGCGCTGCAACGCCTGAGCTTTTCCTGGGCATCGAGATGAGCTCCTCCGTGAAAGAGGGCGCGTACAACATCGGCGCCAGCGGGTGCATGCAGCGCATTGCCGACATAATACAGGGGGTGCGCTCCAGGTCGTCCCGCGCGTTGGGATCAGCTCCCAGCTGGATCAGGAGCTCCACCGCGCCAGGACTCCCCTGGCCGGCTACATCGTGCAGCAGGGTGCGGCCAGCACCATAGGTCTGCGCGACCAGTCCGGGCGATCTGAGCAGTTCCAGGCGCGCATAATCCAGCAAGGCCGGCTGACCACTGCTTTGCAACAGCGCCAGGAAGCTCAGGAATGCCGCCCGGTCTCTGCTGAAACAGGCTTCAATGAGCGGACTCTGCAAGCTCTCCAGCACAGCGCCAACCCGTCCCAGGCGCAGGGCGGCGATCATCTCCTCAAGCGCCCGCAGTTCCTGCCAGCGCTGCCTGATCTCCCGTAGTTGCGGGCCCTCGTTGGGCGGCTCCAGAGAAGGGATGGGCGCATCCGGCGCCCCGGCGGGCTGATTGATGAGGAAAGCGGATGATTGCGCGAAGAACCAGTGTAAGGCGCCGCGGGTGGACTCCTCGATCCGCACGTCCGCCAGCGCTCGCTCCATTGCCCGCAGCCAGGCCACCCTCTCACGCTCCCCAATCGAGAAACGCTGATGGGCTTCGCGCAAGCTCAACGACCAGCGGCGCGGCTCATATTCACGCGGGCCGCCAAAGAACTGGGTGAAAAAGGCGGCCAGCGTCTTCGTGGGACACTCAAAGCTGGAAGAGTAGACAGCAAGGAGGATGGGATCTTCCCGCACCTGATCATAAAAGGCGGTCGCCAGCCGATGGCATCCCTCCCTTCCCCCAGTGCATGATACAGCTCATCACCTGATGTCGATGTAGGAGGCAGTAGTTCAGAATCCATTCCGGTTCCTTAATCCTTTCATAATAGGTCAACCTCATTAGCTGTTCTTATTATATCAACAAAAAACGGACGCCAATGAGCGAAGCGAACAATCCTCCCCGCACGAAAACGTCACCCCGTGGGTTCGGACCTCGTGACCAATACATTCAACATAACGAACGCAACAATAAAAGAGACAAACGTAGGTTCGGCCCTTGCAGCCGATTTTCCCTTCCCTATCCAATTATGTCCCTTAAACATGCCATGTTTGTTTACTTCACGTTCGGCGGGCATCATTGCGCGTGTAGGGGAAATCGGCCGCAAGGGCCGAACCCACGGGGTGACGTTTTCGTGCGGGAAGAGGTAATCGGCCGCAAGGGCCGAACCTACGTTATCGCTCTTATTGATCGTTTTATATCCGATGCGCTTACGGGCCGGGGGTGATAAATTTCTGATGTCTTTTTGATCATAATTTGATGCATCAATTTATTGTTTATTACGCTCCTGCGCCTTACACTTGTATCAACGTAGGAAAAGAGGAGTATTCCTGACTATTTTTCTATATATTCTTCCTGAAGGAGGGGTAAAGCATGCATCATATCTCAAGGGACACGCTGCGAGGTGTCCTGCTGACGCGTAGACCGCGCGGTCTGCTCTTGCGTGTCAGCGCGCTGTCGCTCTTAGTACTTGGGAGTCTCTTGATCGGGATCTTCCAGCCGCTGGCGGTGACGCACGCGGCCTCGTACTGTCAGGTGACGTATAGCGTGCCCAGCCAGTGGCCCGGCGGCTTCACCGGCAATATAGTTGTCCAGAATACCAGTTCATCGGCCTGGACGAGCTGGAAGCTGACCTTTAGCTTTGCCAGTAGCAACCAGACGGTGAGCCAGGGTTGGAACGGCAACTTCACGCAGTCAGGGCAGAACGTGACGGTGACCAATGTGGACTACAACGCGAACGTGGCCACCAATGGGACCGCCAATCCCGGCTTCAATGCCAGCTGGTCGGGCAGCAATCCAGCTCCGACCAATTTCGCGGTGAACGGCAACCCATGCAACGGTTCTTCGTCCAACCCTACTCCGACACCCGCTCCTCCGACTCCCACACCGGGCACCACTCCCACACCTGTTCCTCCTACCCCCACACCGACCGGGACGCCAACACCTCCGGGAACGCATGTGGACAATCCCTACGCGGGGGCCAAAGGTTATATCAATCCCGATTGGGCCAATGAGGTGACGACGGCGGCCAACACTAAAGGCGGCACGCTCGGTACCCAGATGACGAAGGTGGCTAACAATTCAACGGCCGTCTGGCTCGATCGCATCGCGGCCGTCACTGGTGGCACCGGCGTGACACGCACGCTGTCTGGGCACCTGGACGCGGCGCTACAGCAGGCCAGCACCAGCAACCAGCCGATCGTGATTACGCTGGTCATCTATGATCTGCCGGATCGCGATTGCTCGGCCTACGCATCCAACGGCGAGCTGTCGGTCTCTAACAACGGCCTGGCCATCTATGAGTCGCAGTACATCGATCCGATCGCATCTATCCTGAGCCAGTCCAGGTACAGCAACCTGCGCATCGCCACGGTCATCGAGCCCGACTCGCTGCCCAATCTGGTGACCAACCTGAGCGTGCCCAAGTGCGCCGAGGCCAATTCGAGCGGCGCCTACGTCAAGGGCATCCAGTACGCCCTCAACAAGCTGCACGCCATCTCCAACGTCTACAACTACATCGATATCTCACACTCCGGCTGGCTCGGCTGGTCCAGCAACTTCCAGCCCTCCGTCGACCTGATCTCCAACACGATCAAGGGGACGACTGCCGGCGTCAATAGCGTCGATGGCTTTATCAGCGACACGGCCAACTATACGCCAACCCACGAGCCCTACATGACCGCCAACCAGCAGGTCGGCGGCAATCCGGTGCGCTCCGCCAGTTTCTATCAGTGGAACCAGTACATCGACGAAGCCACCTATGACACCGATATGCGCAACGCCTTTATCGCCGCGGGCTTCCCGAGCAGCATCGGCATGCTGATCGACACCTCCCGCAACGGTTGGGGTGGTCCCGGCCGGCCGGGCGGCGCCAGCAGCTCGACCGACCTGAACACCTTCGTCAACGCCAGCAAGATCGATCAGCGCTACGATCGCGGCAACTGGTGCAACCAGACCGCCGGCATCGGAGCCCGGCCAACCGCCAGCCCGGCCCCAGGCTTCGACGCCTACGTCTGGATCAAGCCTCCCGGCGAATCCGACGGCACCAGTGACAAAACCCAAACCACTCCGGACAGCGAGGGCAAGCAGTTCGACACCATGTGTGATCCCAATGGCACCAGCCGCTACAATTCGGCTGTCCCGACCGGCGCCCTCCCCAACGCCCCCGATGCCGGCCACTGGTTCGAGTCCGAATTCGAGATCCTCGTCCAGAACGCCTACCCCACCTTCTAACTCTTCCGCCCGGAGCCGGCCTCTCGGGTGGGAGAGGCCGGCTCCCCCCTTCCCTCTCGCCATCATACGTTCGGACCTTGCGTCCAATGGGAGGGAGCGGGATCTATGACTGGAGCATGACGAGGGCGTGCTTGTCAGGGGATTGCACACCGAAGATGTTGCCGAAGGGCATCTGGACGATGGGAGTGGTGCCGGCCCCACGGGCAGTGAGCGTGGTGTGAAGCTCATTGATGTCGTCAGGCTTGAAATAGAGCTCGATAGTACCAGCGGGCGGCGTGTTATTGCCGACCAGGCTGAGGCCGAAACCGATCCTCTGCTCGTTACCGATCAGGCCGCGAAACATAGGGCCACTCTGCTCAGGATTGGCCTTAAAACCCAGTGCTTCGGTGAAGTATTTGAACGATTCCTCAAGGTCTGAGACGTAGAAAACCACAAAGTCGAGTACTGGCATAGTAGACATGTTCATTTCTCCTTGTTTCATCATTTCAAGAATCTTGATCAATTTGTGCTGCTTTTAGCAGCTCGCGTTTGTCTATACCAGTAGTGTAGCGCATGGTTGTGACAGCATTATGGCAACAGCATTTTCACTTGATGGGAATATTCTCAATCTGATAGTTCTGCAACATGTGTTGAGCTTCCCGGGCCAGCAGGTCGCGCAGCGAGGCGGGTTCGAGGATCCTGACGTGGCGGCCCCAGCTGAGCAGCCATTGCAGGATCTCGCGCTCCTGGCGCACCTTGAGCGTGACGAGCAGACCTTCAGCGACCTCTTCTTCGTCCGTGACGTAGTAGGAGCGTCCCTCATGTACCCAGCGGGCAACCTCACGATCGAAGAGGGCACGCGCGGTCATGCTGCGCTGCTGGTCACGCTCGCGCTGGCTGATACTGACGCTGGCGGGCCGCACAAAGGTGCGCGGCAGCAGTTGCAGGTCCTCCATACGATCCAGGCGGAAGTTGCGGATATCCTGGCGCAGGTGGCAGTAGGCGGTCAGGTGCCAGGCGCTCATGATATAGACCAGGCCGTAGGGATCGGCCTCGCGCGTCTGGGGTTCGCTCTGCTCGTGGCTGCGGTGTCGGCTGTGATAGCTGAATCGAATGGTGTTGCGATCGAGCAGCGCCCGGCGCAACAGCTGCAGAGTCGTCTGCTCCCCGTCATCAAGTGCCGAGAGGGGGCCGATGAAGAGAATGTTGCTCTGCAGATACTGCACGTCGGCGCGCAGGGACCCGGGGAGGACGCCCTCGATCTTGCGCATGGCCGCTTCGGCGGCGGCTCGATACTGGGCGTCAAAGTTTTTGGCCATGAAGTTGCCGCCGAGCAGCAGCATGGTCGCCTCCTCGCTCGTAAAGCTGAGCGGCGGCAAGAAATAGCCCTTCATCAGCGAGTAGCCCTGACCCGGCACGGAGACGATGGGGACGCCCGCCTCGCACAGGGCCAGAATATCACGATAGATCGTGCGTTTGCTGGTCTCAAAGGTCTGCGCCAGGTCCTCGGCGCGCTGCCGCCCCCTACGCTGCAGTTCAAGCACAATCGCTAACAACCGATCAGTCTTATTCATCGCTCACTTCCACCTCAAACTTTCCAAATTTTGTCAGGCCCAACCACCAACGAAAGTACCTATCTCATCGCATGGGTGAGATTAAATGATACAATGCTTTTTTATGCTCCATTTCAATCTATAAATCTAACATCCCTTTATGTCTACCCCCAGATGCAATGAAAGAGGGCGCATGCAGATGGATCAATCTCAAAATGACCAGAATATTCTGTTGATGATGTTGGGACAGATGGGTATATCAATCAATAGTGAAATACCGATAGTGGATGGGCAGTGGACGTTTCTACAAGATGGTACACAGGTGATCGCCCATTTCGATGCGGCTTCATCTTTTCTCACTACACTCTATTTAACGGCCGATACACTTGTTATTCCAGCCGAACTCAATCAGCTAGTACATATAGAGGATCTGCGCCTGTGGGGGCGCGAGTCGATCACACTACCAGACGACCTGACGCAGCTTATCAAGCTGCAGCGACTACAGATGGCGTGCGCGACGGTGCCGGTTCTACCGTCTTCGCTGGTCCGACTGCCGAAGCTGCGCTCGCTGACACTATCCGGCTACAGCTACTGGACCCGGTTGCCCGAGACGCTCTGGCAGCTGAAGCAGCTTACATCGTTGACGGTGGGACAGTGCCAGCTCCAGACGCTGCCCGCAGAACTGGGCCAGCTACGCAAGCTGCGCCAGCTCTCGCTGCGCGAGTGTGGTCTGCAGGGGCTGCCCGACGAGCTGGGACGCTTAACCTGGTTGAAACAGCTCTACCTCAACCAGAATGAGCTGCAGGCCGTGCCCGCGACGATCGGCAATCTGACACGGCTGCGCCTGCTGCGCCTGGAGAACAATCGCCTGCGCACGCTGCCAGACGAGCTGCGCTCGCTCACCCGGTTGGAAGAACTGGCCCTGACTGGCAATCCCCTGCAGCAGCTACCCGAGGGCCTGGGAGAGCTGACACGGCTACATACGCTGCTGGCCTCCACGCGCGCCTTCCCCTACGCGATAGCCCGGCTGATGAAGCTCCGCACCCTCTACCTGAGCAACCTGAACATGGGAGAGGAAGAGGTCGCCGCTGAGGAGTGGGCAAGCGCCATCGGCCAGCTGCCGCGCCTGCGCTACCTGTCCCTTGAGAATTGTAAACTCCCCGTGCTGCCCGCCAGCGTGGGGCTGTGGCGCAGCGTCCAGGAGCTTGATCTGCGCCGTAACCAGCTGCAGACCCTGCCTCCTCAGGTAGGCAACTGGACGCAGCTGCGGGTGCTCTACCTGGCCTTCAATCCCCTGCACTCCCTTCCAGACGAGGTGGGACGGTGGTCGCGGCTCTCCAGGCTGCAGGCCATGCGCACCCGGCTACAGGCCCTGCCGAAGACCGTCGGTGGCTGGCGCAAGCTGAGTGAACTGGTCATCAGCGACAGCCTGCTCGAAACGCTTCCAGAGGAGGTGGGACGGTGGAGTGAGCTGCAGCAGCTCTACGCACACAAAAATCGCCTGACCGCTCTCCCCGCCAGCGTGGGACACTGGAGCCAGCTGCGCATGCTGCGCCTGAACGGCAACCGCCTGACCACCCTCCCCACCACCGTTTCCAGCTGGCAGCAGCTGGAAGAGCTCATCCTGACCACTAACAGACTATACGAATTGCCGGACGGGATGGGACAACTCACGCAGCTGCGCGACCTGCAATTAGCCAACAACTGCCTGCACATGCTGCCCGCCCAGCTCGGCGAGCTCCACCACCTGCACACGCTCAACGTCATGCAGAACGCCCTGACCGCGCTCCCGGTCGAGATCGCCCGGCTCAGCACGCTCGAGCACCTGCACCTGTATGGCAATCCGCTGGCCGAAGCTCCAACCGCGCTCCAAAGCCAGCTCGTTAATTGCGACATACACATTTAAAAACACGAATATTGTTATTTCGTTGATAACCGTAGGTTCGGCCCTCGCGGCCGATTTCCTCTTCACGTACCAAACGCGAAGGGGAGGTGGGCGAACGTTACATGTGTAAGAGGTATAATCGGACGGCGAGGAGAAATCGGCCGCAAGGGCCGAACCTACGGTACCCGAACGAGAAATATGAGGAGAGCATATATATGAGAGATACCTGGGGGAGGCGCCATCACGTCCTCCAATTGGATCACACAACCATCGAACAGCTGCTGCAGCCTGTGCTCGCCGGTGGCTCGATCGCCTCGGCCGAGCTGCTGAGCGCGGGACGCAACAATACGCTGTACAAGATCACGGCCGAGGGTCGAGAAGAGCCGCTGGTACTGCGCCTGTTCCAGGATGATCCCGGCGCGTGCAAGAAAGAGGTTGAGCTCTACAATCTGCTGCACGCACGTGTGCCGATGGCGGAGATCCTGCACGCCGATCCCGAGGGTCGCGCCCATGGCTATCCCTATGCCGTGACGCGCTGGGTCGAGGGCATGCTGGTCGAGGATATTCTGGCGGGCAAGGCACAGGCAGACCTGTCCCCGGTCGGCTACAGCGCCGGCGAGGCGCTGGCGGCGATCGGCTCCTATACCTTTGCCCATCCGGGCTTCTTCCACGACGGTCTGCAGCTCGACGACTGGGGAGATAATGCGGAAGAGATCGTGGTAGACGAGCCAAAGGGATACCAGGCATACATATCCTCCTGCCTCTTTCCCGGCAAGGGTGAGCGCTGGCTGGGTCCCGAACTCACGGCGCGCCTGTGGCAGCTGGTCAGAGAGAACGCCCACCTGCTGCAGGTGACCGGGACGAACCGCTCACTGGTGCATGCCGACTTCGGTGGTTCCAACCTCCTCGTCCGACCGCAGGGGAATGGACGCGTCCAGCTCGCCGCCGTCCTCGACTGGGAGTTCGCCTTCGTCGGCTCCTCCCTCTTCGACCTGGGCAACCTATTCCGCTACGAATGGCTCATCCCCCAGGAATTCGAGGCCGCCTGCCTGCGTGGCTACACCGACAATGGAGGAGTGCTACCTCCAAACTGGAAGAAGATCACCAAACTCTTCGACCTGATCAACATCTGCACCTTCCTGCAGTCTAGCGAGCCGCGCGGGACCCTGATCGACGACATGATCACGCTGGTCAACTGGACCCTCGACCATTGGGATACCTATGAGGAGGCTTAGGGAGATTCCTTGAGGATGCCGTCGTAAATCTCTGCCAGCGATAATTCCAGGTCGAGTTGCTCCAGGTGGATGATCTGCATGCCTATGAAGACTTCTTGTCGCCAGCCGCTGCTTTTCCGGTACACTTCGACATAGCGGGCCATCTGGCTGACCAGTATGTATACTCCCAGCGTGGGACAGCGCCGGTAGCGGGCGAACTTCTCGTTCCTGTCGTACGCTTCTGTGCTGGGCGAGAGCACCTCAACGACGATCAAAGGGGAGCGAATCTTGAAGGGCTTCGCGTATGCATCATCATCCCAATCGCCGCCATTCCAGGTTAGCACAACATCAGGAACGACCGAGAGGCGATCAGGAATCGCCACGTACTGATCGCGGTGGGTATGGCCGGGTCTACGCCTCCCCAGCTGCTCGGAGAGCAGCAGATCGATGCGCGACGAGAGCGCGCTATGCTTGGGACTGGAGCCGGTCATGTTATAAGCGATGCCGCCGATAAGTTCGTAGCGATACGGACTTTCAGCCTGAATAAGCTGCCCAAAGGCTTCCTCCGTCATCGGAATGCCATGAACGGCTATATATTCATCGTCCTGTTGAGGATCAAGTGCCACCATTTAATCTACTTCCCTCCACGACTTCTCACCCGATACCCAGAGTACAGCATACTGATCAGTATAAACGATTTGCCACCAGAAAGTGGCTGGGAACTGTAGATTAGCAAAGCAAACGGCTATTCAGTAGCGAGCAAACGCAGGCGCTCGCGGTCCAGCACGACGGCGCGTCCCTGGTGCATCTCGATGGCGCCAGTTGCCTCCAGCTCTTTGAGGGAGCGGCCTACGACTTCACGCGCCGTACCCGCCAGTGCCGCCATCTCTTGCTGCGTCAAATGATAGGAGTGGTTGGACTGCTGGGAGGCGACCTCCTGATCCAGGAGGATTTTGGCTACGCGGGCCGTGACATGGCGCAGGGAGAGGTCTTCGACCAGCGCGACAAGATGACGCAGCGCGCCCGTGAGCGAGTGTACTACGGCCTCGGCCACCTCGGGTCGGGTCATGATCAGGGTGCGCAGATCGGCGCGCCGGATAACATACACGTTGCTCCGTTCCATAGCCGCCGCGCTGGCGGGATTGGGGCCGCCATCAAGCGCGGGCACATCGTTGAAGGTGTGACCGGCTGAGATCATGCGCAGAACCTGCTCCTTGCCACTGGGCGAGGTCTTAAAGACTTTGACCAGGCCTGAATGCACATAGTGCAGCGCTCCACCCAGGTCCCCTTCCAGCAAAATAAGGTCGCCGCGCTCATACGAACGTTCCTGTGTCATTGCCGCCACCTGCGCCAGATCCTCCTGATTGAGTTGCGCGAAGAGCGGGATGTGGCGTAGCACATCAAGATCGATGGGCATAAGATCTATCCTTCCAAATCCGACTTTACGGGCGTGATCTGAAGGAAAAGATAGCAGAAGAGAGCTGGCATTGTCAATCTGGCGATTTGAGAGCAGGTTGCGACTTTTGTCACGGCACCATGCCCCTCCCCTGATCTATATTTGAGACATGAACACGTTGACCCTCTTTACAGCGAGAGGCCCGCACGGGGAGGGTTAAACGGGATAGAAGAACAGCATAGTGCCGCGATATAGCATGAGAAAGAAAGAGAGATAAAGACCATGACTCAGCAGACAACACGTTGTAAGGCAGAATCGGTAACCGTCCTGGATGTGCGAGAAGAACTGGCCAACGGGGGCGAGCCCTTCGTGCGCATCATGGAGGCGGCCGGCGCCGTCCAGCCCGGCGGCATCCTCGTCGTTATCGCGCCCTTTGAACCGCTGCCGCTGTACGAAGTCCTCGGCGCACTAGGGTTCACTCATCAAACAGCGATGGTTACCCCCGACACCTGGGCGGTCCGCTTCGCGGCGGCGAAATAACCAGAGATACGATTCCATATTCACAACATGGGGTAAATATAATGACAAGCACACACCATCAACCAGAACAACATCATCAGCAGGTTGCGGAAGCAACGGGGGAAGCATCGGGTAAGATGATCGTCTTCAGCATCAAGGAGCCAGCGAGCGTGCCCGAGGAGCATCCATCTGTTCAGGTACTGTCAGATATCGGGGCGGCTCGCCTGGTGTTGTTTTCCTTCAAGGCTGGACAGCAATTGAAAGAACATAAAACATCCAGTCAGATCATCGTGCAGGCGATCTGTGGCAGCATAGAATTTACGGCTAACGCTTCACAAACTACCTTGCGGACCGGCATGGTACTTCAGCTAGAAATGAACGTTCCCCATAGCATCATCGCCCTCACAGATGCGCAGGTCCTGGTCACGATGGTACCCAGCCCATCGTCCCATAGCCTGCAACGCGAGGTCTTCCAGAATCAGCAACCCCTGGTCATGCGCACCGCCGAAGCCGAGAAACAAGAACCCTCGTCGTAGGTGTCGGGCTTGCCCCGACTTTTCGGGCTTGCCCCGACTTGGAGCTCCGCGCCCCAGGCCGGGGCGAGCCTGGCACCTACCAGGAGCGTGCCAGGCCGAAAATGCGCTGTACGGTATGCATGATGTGGCGGAAGAGCAGCAGGAAAAGGATTACGAACAGGACCACGCCGATGAACATTACGGCGGGCGCCAGCAGCGTGAGGACGACACCCAGGACCGTAATGATATCCTCGACGATGCTAAGGGCGATGCTGGAGAGGTCCGCGGTGAAGAGCGCGGCGCCCCCGCGAATGCTCATCTTGGTAAGATGTACGGCCCCGGCCAGCAGGAAGCCCGCCACGGCCATCAGGAAGATCAGCAGGCCAGAGTTGACGGCCTGGTTGATGGCGCCAACAACGCCCGGCTGCAATCCCATGAGCGCGCCCATGTGCCCCGAGAGCAGGACCGACTGCGCGCCCGGCAAACCCGCGACGCCGGTCTGGTTAGTCATGGCGGCGGCGATGAACGCGCCAGCGATCGGTCGGATGGCGGTATGGACCGCGTTCCAGAGGTGATTGCCGACCAGGATCTTATCCATTACCAGGTCGGCGATGGTCAGGATCGCCATGGCGATGATAAACCAGTCCTGCCCGATAAACGTGAAGTGGGGATTGATCGTGCAGAGATGGAACCAACGATGCGCGCACGCCAGAATCAGCAGCGGCATGTAGGCGTTGATGCCGGTGATCCCGGCCAGCCCCAGAGCGGTCCCGAGCGTGGTCGTAGTCAGCATAGTCAGGCCGGAGGCCGAGCAAATATTCATATGTATTGATCCTCAACCGTATATATTTTCCACCTGGCCGTGGATTAATTCAGCTATATATAATACGTTTCTACACGGATGAATCGCCAGACGCTCCCCGTAGGTTCGGCCCTCGCGGCCGATTTCTCCTCGGGTGAATCACCCCGTAGATTCGGCCCTCGCGGCCGATTTCTCCTCGGGTGAATCACCCCGTAGATTCGGCCCTCGCGGCCGATTTCTCCTCCCGCATGAATATGCATCTCACATGCGTTTCCGTGGTCCTCGCGTTTGGTGGGTGTTAACGTGCGTGGAGAGGAAATCGGCCGCGAGGGCCGAACCTACGGTGTTCGTTTAACTCCCAAAAAACGCGGGCGGATGCTTACATAAGCATCCGCCCGCGAGGGAGCATTGATGGCGAATTTAGAGGCGATAGCCCTCCTCGCCGTGTACGGCGATATCCAGTCCTTTCTCTTCGTCGGCGGCGGAGACGCGCAGGCCGAGCGGAGCCAGGATCTTCAGCAGCAGGAAGGTGAGGATGAAGGAGTAGGCCATGGTGACCACAACGGCCAGGATCTGCGTCCAGAGTTGGCCGGGATTGCCGAAGAGCAGGCCGTTGTTACCGGCGCTGTTAATCGCTTTCTCGGCGAAGAGTCCGGTCAGGATGGCGCCGGTGACGCCGCCCATGCCGTGGGCCGCCCAGACGTCCAGGGTGTCGTCGATGCGGATCCATTTGTTGCGAATGAAGAGCATGACGTAGGTGACGACGCCAGCGCCGATACCGATGGCGATACTGGCGACGGGTCCGACAAAGCCACTGGCCGGGGTGATGGCAACCAGGCCGCAGACAGCTCCGGTCGCGGTCGCCATGGCGCTGGGTTTCTTATGCTCGGCCCAGCTCAGGGCCATCCAGGTCAGGGCAGCAGCGGCGGCGGCTGTATTGGTAACAACGAATGCACTCACAGCCAGGGGCGAGGCGGCCAGGGCGCTACCGGCGTTGAAGCCGAACCAGCCAAACCAGAGCAGTCCGGCACCCAGCAGAACGAAGGGGACGTTGTTGGAGGCCAGGGGCTCACCCTGCTGCATGTTGCGGCGCTTGCCAATGACGATGGCCGAGGCCAGGCCCGCGAAGCCGGCGCTGATATGTACGACGGTGCCACCGGCGAAGTCGAGGGCGCCCATGTTGTGGAGCCAGCCACCGGTGCCCCAGACCCAGTGGGCGATGGGATCATAGACCAGGGTGGTCCAGGCCAGGACGAAGATGACCAGGGTGCGGAAACGGATGCGCTCAACGAAGGAGCCAATGATCAGAGCAGGGGCGATGATGGCGAACATGGCCTGGAAGATCATGAAGGCCAGGTGTGGAATGGTGGGGGCGTAGACACTGGGCGCGTAACCAACACCGCGCAGACCCGCGTAGTTCAAGCCACCAATCACGCCACCGATGTCGTTGCCGAACACCAGGCTGTATCCGAGAAATACCCACTGCACACTCACGATCGCCAGGATCAACAGCGTTTGCTTGATCACGCTGACCACGTTCTTGCTGGTCACCATGCCACCATAGAAAAAGCCAACCGCCGGCGTCATGACCATTACCAGGGCCGCCGAGGTCAGCACCCAGGCCGTATCACCCGTGTTGATGGCCTTGCTGTTGAACGCGCCGGCCGAAGCGCCCGCGAAGAAGGTCGACGCATAGCCGACGATCACACCCAGGCCCAGAAGCACAACAAGCTGAATGATGAATATCCGATTGCGGGACACAGCTTTCTTTACCGCTATGGGGGTAGCTTCCGTTGTTATCATCTGTTTCCGCTCACTTTCTCACTACAAATAGATGATGCCTTGTAATCCACGTCCAGGAACTTATATTATGTATCGCTGCTTTCAAATCATATTCTTCACATCAGGGAAGCAGTGCGTCTGAAGACCAGACAAGCTCCCTTGCGGCCGTCCATACAAAAGGACAAACGCGCAAACCTGCCCGCGCTACATACTGCACGGTAGCGAGACTGGAACGCCGCCCCCCTGCCTTACAATATCGCGATAACCACTGACTGGAAGAAACTATTGAGCCGCTGAGCGGGAATAAGGCTCATATACGCATAGGATCGCAGCATTGCCTGGAGAACAATTCGGCATCGATTTGTTTCTTTACATGCGTCTTGCTAGAAGTATAAATGCCCGCCCCTATCGGTTCCTAGGGACAATCTATTCAAATAATGCCGGGGTTCTTTTGTGCAAGTTGCACATTTCTATCCATTTATAGAGGCTTTTTTGGAAAATTGTGCCCGAATTTAAGACTTCTTTAAGACTTTTACGGCGTTTTTTGAGGCAATTTTACGGCGAACCACCGATTTATGTACAAAATAACCAGTTTATCGTAGATAGAATCCACTCATGGCAGATAAATAACCGCCTGACCATATGGCAAAATACACAAAACGCCACCACCTCCCGGTAAAAAAGGATTAGCTACGCTATGGCTAAAGTAGCCATATGGCATCCGGCGCGCTATTGACGCCACATGCATCAGTTTCTATACTTCAAGCGAGAGACACATTATCACCGGCGCAGATGCCGGGGGCACCCTCAACCTGGGCCTGCCCGGTATCTTCAACTTTAAAGCATGTAAGAAGAAACATGACCGCGGTACGTGCGGGGCTTGCCCCCGCTTCCTTGCTCGCCAAAAGGAAAAGTACCCCCAAAGCGATCAAGGACGGTTGAATGCGATGCATCACATCATGCTTGTTGCTTATGCGAGCGGCAAGGAAGGAAGCGGGGGCAAGCCCCGCATGTACTGTGGTCTTTTCTCGTTTTGCACGATCTTAAATGGGACGTATTGGGGCTTGCCGCAGCTTGAAGCTCTCCGCAGGACCGACGACCGATCAGGCAGGGAAGGAGATCTGATGAGCCAGCTGTTGCCATTGCCGTGGTTTTTGAGGCGTCAACGGCGTGCCTGGCAAGGGTTTGTGCGCGAGAGCTTGCTGGCGGTGGCGAGCATCGCGCTGACCACGTTGCTCATCGCCCTCTGCCGGCTGCCGCAACACCTGCCGGATACGCTGCTGCTCTATCTGCTGGTCATCCTGGTGCTGGCTGCCTTCCAGAGCTTCTACGCGGCCTGCCTGGCCTCGCTGCTGGCTTTCCTGGCCTTTGACCTCTTCTTCGTGCCGCCGCTCTATAGCTTCCAGGCCTCGAAGTTTGAGGATATTCTGAGCCTGCTGGTCTTCCTGATCAGTGCCCTGCTAACCAGCTATCTGGCCTCGGCGCTACATAGGCAAATTGAACATTCTCAACAGAGGGAACGCGAGGCGCGCCTGCTCTATCAATTGGCCCAGGCCTCGCATCGGCAGGAGACGCTGGAGAAGCAGCTCACCCTGTTCGCGTGCTATCTGGCGGAAGTCTTTCAGCCGCTGGGCCTGCTGCACTGCACGTTTCTGCTGCCCGATGCGCGACAGCAATTGGTTACCGTACCGGCGCAGGACCACCAGCAGACCGTGACGCTGCCCGACGAGGAGCTGGCGCTGACCTGGGTAAGGGAGCAGGGACGCAGCCTGGCGCTGCACGAACCGATCCACCAGCTGCCGGTCCCGCGCACGCTGCCGCTGCTGGCGCGCATCTTCGGTGAGGAGCCGCGCCCCATCCGCGGCTGCATCCAGCTGATCCCGCTGCTGGTCGATCAACAGGTGCGAGCCATCCTGCGCCTGCATGTGCTGATCGATGGTCGGGAGAGGCAGCAGCCGTTCTGGCTAGAGGTCGGACACTCAACCTCGGCCTCCCACCTTTTTTTCGCCACCCTGCTTGAGCATGCCAGCACCAGTATCCAGCAGGAACAGGAGCGCCAGGAGCGCATGCAGCTTCAGATCTATCAGCAGACCGAGAAGCTGCGTTCGGCCCTGGTGACATCGGTCTCGCATGATCTGCGCAGGCCACTGACGACGATTAAGGCCGCGGCCAGCAGCCTGCGCCAGCAGCGAAGGATGACGGACCAGGATCTGGCGCCGGGTGGTTTGATCAGCGCGATCGAGCAGGAGAGCGACTGGCTGGATGGGCTGATCGAGAATCTGCTGGACATGTCGCGCATCGAGTCGGGGGTGCTGCGTCCACAGAAGAGCTGGTACGCCATCGACATGCTGCTGCGGGATGTGCTAGAGCGGCTGCGACCAGCCATGGGGGCGCGCCCGCTCCAGCTGACGATCCCGCCTGACCTGCCGCCGGTTGAGATCGATGTCGTGCTGATCGAGCAGGTGCTGAGCAACCTGCTCAATAACGCGTTTAGCTACACGCCCACCGGCTCGCCGCTCGCCATCGAGCTCTGTAGCGCGGCGGGCACGCTCGACGTGCGCATCCTGGATCGAGGACCCGGAATTCCGGCCGCCGAGCGCGAGCGGATCTTTGAAAAATTCTACCGTCTGCCAGCTCCAGACACGGATCAAGCGCAGCCCGGCGGGATGGGGCTGGGACTGGCCATCTGCCGTGGCATCGTCGAGGCCCACACCGGCCAGCTGCGCGTCGAGTCCCGACCTGGCGGCGGCGCCATCTTCGCATTCACCCTACCGTTGTCCCATGCTGAAGGAGAAATGACCGATGAGCAGGAAGATACGCATTTTGATCGCTGAGGATGAGCCGGCCATTACCCGCATCCTGCAGAGGAACCTGGTGGCGCAAAAATATGAAGTGCTGACCACCAGCGATGGGGCGACGGCGCTGAGCATCGTAGAGCAGAAACATCCCGACCTGCTGCTGCTGGATCTCGGCCTGCCGGGGATGAATGGCCTGGACGTATGCAAGAACCTGCGCGCGCGCTCGCAACTGCCCCTGATCATCGTCATCTCGGTGCGCAGCAAAGAGCAGGAGAAGGTGCGCGCCCTGGACCTGGGCGCCGACGACTATATCGCCAAGCCCTTCGGCATCGAAGAGGTCATGGCCCGTGTGCGCGTGGCCCTGCGCCACAGCGCGGCCATCAACCCCATCAGCGATACCGCCATCTTCGAGATCGGTCCCCTGCGCGTCGATACGGCGCGGCACCATGTCCAGCTCAAGGCACAGGACGTCAAGCTCACGCCCACCGAATACAAGCTGCTCGTGTTCTTCCTGCGCAACCAGGACAAGATCCTGACCCAGCAGATGCTGCTGCAGCACATCTGGGGCAACGAGGAGGCGGCGCAGGCCAGCTACCTGCACGTCTACATCGCCCACCTGCGCCGCAAGCTCGAACCCGACACGACCGGTCCCCGCTTCTTCCATACCCTCTCGGGCGTCGGCTATCGCTTCCACAGCACGCTGGAGGCCGCGCCGCTGTGATCAGCGTTCACCACCGGGAGGAGGCCCACGGGCCAGCGGCCAGCATCCATCATTAATACCCGCTTGCATCCTATCAGCCATCTTCATCTGGCATGAGGAGAAGATGCTACTGCTGAGGCTTAGCCCGTTTGTAAGGCCGGACTCTGAATTGCTGTGATTTCAGTACGTAAAAAGTAAAACGATTAAAAATATATCTAATAGTTATCTATACTTAATCTCAACTGAGGACAAATACGTACTTATTATGCTATATTTTTAAGGGAATATTTTTTTCGGAGGAGAGCATGAACAGCGACCAACACAGTCACAGCCCCCCTGAAGAAGACTATACGAATAGCGGGCGACTCCGGCGGCGCGCGCGGCGCTGGTGGCGCCACCCTCTTGTGGGCTATATGATGGCCTTCCCGCTGGTAGCGCTGGCACTGATCGTCCCAACGATCGAGGCATTCTGGCATATCAATAACTATTTCATCGGGGCGCTGTGCTTTGTTGCCACCGCCATCGTGGGCCTGCTGTGGGGCGTAGGGCCGGCACTATTTACTATCATCTTGAGCGTGCTCGCCTTAGATTTCTTTATTATCCCCCCGATTTATAACTTCACCTTCTACCGGCCGGCCAATTTTATCTCGCTCCTCCCTTTTATCATTGCGCAGCTCTTCATCCTCTTTCTGATCGTGCTGCGCGAGCGTGATCACCAGCGTATCCAGGCGGCGGAAAAGGAGGCACGCAAGCGCGCACGCGAGTTGGCGATCAACAACCAGGCCCTGCAGGAGAGCAATGCCAAGCTGGAGCGCATGGATCAGCTAAAGGATCTGTTTATCTCGCAGGCATCGCACGAGCTGAAGACGCCGATTACGACCATCCGTGGACAGGTGCAAATCGCTCGGCGCCGCCTCGCCACACAGCAAACGTTACCCGAGCCACTGGCGCCTCTGCCGGGGCAATTAGAGAAGGTGGAGGCGCAGACCAGCCGGCTGCACGCGCTGGTCGACGATCTGCTGGACCTGAGCAGCTTCCAATCAAAGCAGCTCCCGCTGCGCCTCTCCCTCTGCGACCTCAATCGCCTCTGCCAAAATGTGGCGGAGGATCAGATCGCCCTTTCGGGCTGCCGTATCGAGATGGACCTGCCTCCATCGCCGCTGCTGCTGCAGGCTGATTGTGAGCGACTCTCACAGGTTCTGACCAACCTGCTCACCAATGCCATCAAGTACTCTCCGTCCGAGGCGGGCATCTGCCTATGTCTAAGACAAGAGCAGGCACAGGTGCTGCTGGAAGTACACAACACCGGCTCACACATCCCTCAGGAACAACAGGAGCATATCTTCGAGCCCTTCTACCGCGCCCCCGGCGCGCAGGCTTCCTCGAAAAAAGGCTGGGGATTGGGCCTGGCGATCAGCAAGGAGATCGTGGAGCGCCACGGTGGCAGGCTGTGGGTGGAATCCTCAGAGGAGAAGGGAACAACCTTCTTTGTTAGCCTTCCCTCTCCTTCTACCGCGACAGAAACTGTTGGCTAGCCACACAATACGAGAAGCAGTTTTTTTGCAACTATAAAAAAAATACCCTCATCCATCGTTATTTAATAGAGAGGAGGATATATGGTATCATATAATATTGAGAACATTATATCTTTCTATTCGCGTCCAGACAGAGCGTTTTTATTTCGACAAGAAATGGATTTTTATGTCTTCGCCACTCCTGCGCTGCCCGCGCTGCGGTCAGGTCGATGCCGTACAGAAGGTCAGCGCGATAAGCGCCGGTAACCAGGCGTATGCACTGTATACGAAAAGTGGTCGCGTCTTACCTAGCAACGAAGGGATGCCCTTCGCGAGCAGCCGCAGCCCCTACCAGACGCCCCTGAGCGAGCGCCTGGCGTTCCCTGAACATCGCCATGGCTGTTCGCTGGCGCTCCTGATCACCTTCGCCGCCATCCTGACGCCAGCCAGCGCCGTCCTGACCTGGATAAACTATAGCACGGCCAGCGGCGATCCATCATCGGCCAATCAGACGACGCTGCTGCTAACCTTCGTCCTGACCCTTATGTGCATTGGGGCCGCGCTTATCTGCTTGCTAATGCGTACGCGCCAGAAGCGGCTGGACAAACCCAGACACGAGCGCGCGCTGGCTATCTGGAATACCCTCTACTACTGTCACCGCGACGACTGCGTCTTCGTGGCCGACAACCCCCTGCAGATCGCCAATTCCAGAACGATGCACACATTGATCGGCTATTAAGCGAGACCAGCCGCGTCGCAGCGACAGGTTGCCCACCCGCGCCCACCCACATGACCCAGCCACCGCCGATCATTCAGATGTCACAGCAGGCCCCAATATGAAACCAAATACCGAAAATCTCCATATTCTTAAATACGGGGGCCCGTAGGTTCGGGCCTTGCGCCCGATTTTTGCTCACCCATTCAATTATGTGCCAAAAACACATTTTTAGGGGCATTGACATGCGCGAGGGGGAAAATCGGGCACAAGGCCCGAACCTACGATGGACGTGCAACCGGGGTGCATGCGTCCCGGTTGCACCAACAAAAAACCAGGGCGGCCGCGCACGCGGACGCCCGTGTGGGGGCGATCAAGTACACCAATAAGATAAGAAAGAAAACCTCTCTTATTTCTATAAAACTTTAAAGCAGGTACGTATGCATATAACAATTATCGCGATTGGTTCGCGAGGAGACGTTCAACCATATATGGCGCTGAGTCAGGGGCTGCTCAGGGCGGGACACCAGGTGCGCCTGGCGACCCACTCCACCTTCGAGAAGTTGATCGCCAGCTATGGTCTCGATTTCTATCCTATCGATGACGAGCCACGCGAGCTGTTTGAAGGCGACGAAGGGACGCGACTGCTGAACGCCCAGTCCAACGCCCTCCTGTTCGCCTATCGCCTGCGCCAGTATCTCACCCCACGCATGGATCTCTATATGCAACGCAGCCTGCAGGCCTGCCAGGACGCCGACGTGATCTTCTCCAGCTACATGAGCTTCCTGATCGCCTACTCGGTGGCCGAGAAGCTGCAGCGGCGCATAGTAGCGACCTTCTTGCAGCCATCTCTGCTGCCGACCCAGGAGTTCGCCGAGCCAACCTCGCCCTGGCTCCCGCAATGGCCCGAGCACATCAGAAAGACCTTCAACGAGCAGTCGCACCTGGCGGCCGGCAAATTCTTCTGGTACCTGTTCAGTCCAGCCATCAACAGCGGTCGCCAGCGGCTCTACCAGTTGCCGCCGCTGCCAAAAGAATCGCTCTACGCCACGCTGCCCGAGCACGTCGACCTGATCCTGCTGGGCTACAGCCCACTGCTACTGCCCAAAGCGCAGGACTGGTCAGAGAAGATACAGGTCACGGGCTTCTGGACGCTGGAGGCGGTCCCCGGCTGGCAGCCGGAGCCGGGACTGGTCGAGTTCCTGCAGGCCGGTCCCCCACCGGTCTACATCGGCTTCGGCAGCATGAACAGTCAGCGACCGAGCAGAACGCTGGAGCTATCTATCAAAGCCCTGGAGCAAGCGGGACAGCGCGGCATCATCCTGACCAACCGCGAGACGCTGGGCGAGCAACGCCTCACCCGCGACATCTACATCACCAACGGCGTTCCCCACGACTGGCTCTTCCCGCGGATGAGCCTGATCGTCCACCACGGAGGAGCCGGCACGGTCGCCGCCAGCCTGCGCGCCGGCGTCCCTTCGCTCACCGTCTACCACATCTCCGATCAACGTTTCTGGGGCAACCTCGTCGCCCGCGCCGGCGCCGGACTCCCACCGATGAGTCGCCGCTGGCTCACCTCCCTGCGGCTAGCCCGCGCCATCCAGAGCGCCCAGGCCGATCCCAGCCTGCGCCAGCGCGCCCGCGCCCTCGGCGACCAGCTGCGCCAGGAACGCGGCACCGACCAGGCCATCCACGCCCTCCAACACCACCTCATGCCGCTCCAAACGCAACGCACAACCCCACCAATAACGCAACGGTAGGCGCCGGGCTTGCCTCCAATACGTTCAACTTTAGCGCGGGCAACAAGAGAAAAGGCCACAGTACGTGCGGGGCTTGCCCCCGCTTTGGTCCTTCCCGCTCGATCAAGCAACAAGAAAATACCGCAGTACGTGCGGGGCTTGCCCCCGCTTGCTTCCTCGCCGCTCGAAAAAGCAACGAGCATGATGCGATGCATCGCATGCAACCGTACCTGGTCGCTTTCAAGGAACTTTTCCTTTTGGGGAGCAAGCAAAGCGGGGGCAAGCCCCGCACGTACTGCGGTATTTTCTCGTTTTGCATGATACTACATTGAAGGTATTGGAGGGGTGCCTCGACTGGCGGCCCTCCATGCGCCCACGTGATTCCTCCTCTCCCTCACCCATGAATGACGAAGGTAGGTGAAACCACCTTCTGAAAACCCACGCCGTATTGAGGCCGAGGCGCATCGCTGTAGTCCGTGGTGAGACGATAGACCCCCGGCTGCCAGCTGGTAGCGCTCTGCTGCCAGCCAAAGGCATTCTGGGGGCGCAAAACCTCATAGGTAGTTCCATGAGCCTGTAGCATCGTGGTGGGATGAGGCAGGGTACAATGCCCGACCGGGGTCCAGACGCCGTTAACCTGCATCTCTAGTTGGACCTGCATGGCACAGCTCGTTCTGGGCACGCCCAAAGAAACCACATAGGGAAAATCGCTGCGGATGGTCACCTTGATCGTATCGGTCCTTCCATAGCTCGTCTTGTCCACGGACACATGAACGGTACTGCCGGGAGCCGCCGTTGGCCTCGGCGTCGGCGTCGGCTGCGGGCCCGCCAGCCGCAAGTATTCCGCGTACGAGATCGCCGTCACCCGCAGCGATGCGGGCTTACCGGCATAATCCACGCGCACATAGAGAGGCGTAGCACCCTTTGGATGAGACGACAGCGTAAAACCCAAAAAATCCAACAGCTGATCATCGGCAGGAGCGTTCTTATCCTGAGGATAAGAATTCAGCGTTGGATAGACCTGGCTAATCTCAGGAAAGGATTTCGGATCTATCGCAAACCCACCTCTAGACCTGAGCGTTCCATCAGACTGGTCAGCAGACGCTGGCAATGCAGTTAGCTGGTCTATGATAGTCAGACGCCAGGGAATGTTCTGGTCGGGGAACTGCCCCTGCAGAGTGATCGATTGCCCAACGCGATTTGGAAGCTTTACATACAGAACCCCCAGCGTAAAATCACCCACACTGCCCAGCGTGCGCGTACTAGCAGCAATCGTGATAGTTTTTCCCGGCTGCTTTGGCAGGCTTGAGGTGACCTTCACCTGCGGCTCTATGCCGGGCTGAGAGGTACGGAAGGCGTAAATGAAAGCCCAATTGAGCTCATTCACAATAGAACCATACTTCAACGCGAACACATCCTGTCCGTGCCGCGCCACCATCTGATCCGGATGAGAGTACCAATAATCTGCCGGCGGCTGTGACATTACCCTCGGAGAGGTACTTGTTGAGATGGATTGGCTGATGATGGGAAGACACAAAACACCCAGCACCCCGACACAGATGGCCGCCGCGACGAGTGCCAGCATTCCTGGCCAGCGCCTGCAACTTCTTCTCGCCTGCCGCGCCGCCTCAGGATGATACAGGCCCAACTGCCCGCTTGTTAAAAGGATGGGAGGCGCTGCCTGCTCCTGATCCTCGTGAGCCAATCGATCAAGCACGCTGTCGGCCAGAGTGGAGGTGCCCCGTCTATATTCCGGCGCTCCATCACCGTATGCGGGCCATGTCGCCGTCTCGCTCTCTCCCGCAGGCATCCTGAGCAGGCTATGCAGGCGGGTAATCGTGTTGAATGCCTGCTGGCACTGCTGACATGAAGTCAGATGGTGCTCCACCTGCGTCCGTTCGGCTTCCGCAAGTTCGGTCGTCGCATAGGCATCGAGCAGCGCCATGACGGCTCGATGCTCATCGGAGGCCGGTATTGATGAATCTATTCGGTCGTCATTGTGGTTCATAACAACGCTTTCCTCTCGGCCATTCTGGTATAGCTGGAACGCAAGGCGGCCAGTCCACGGGCAATCCTCTTACGGATGGCTTCTTCGCTGGCATGAAACTTGTGGGCGATCTCGCTGTAGCGCTCGTCGAAGGCGAAGCGCAGGACAATGCACATGGCATCCTCCTCCGACAGGCTGCCCAGCGCTTCCCGCAACAGCTCCCTTACCAGATAGCGCTCTTCAGGGGTGGCGTCATCGGTCCCGGAACCCACAGGAACCTGGGACAGGGAAGCCTGCTGATGAGCCCGCTTCTTAAGGGAGTTCAACGCCTTGTTGGTAGCGATACGATAGAGCCAGGGAGCAAGCGGATGGAGATCGGCGTTGCCCCATTCATCGCCCGCAGCGGTGGCGCGCGATCCCTTCCCATCCTTCGTCGAGCGGTCCTGGGGTGGCTTCCAGCGCGGCAGAGCGTAATAGGCGGCGATAAAGGTCTCCTGCGCCACGTCATGCGCGCCCTCCCAATCGCGCAGCATCGAATAGATATAAGTCAACAACGGACGCTCATAGACCAGGATAAGCGCGCCAAAGGCATCCTGGTCTCCATCCAGCGTTCGCCGTACCAAAGCTAACTCATCAGCATTCAATGGCATCGATCTATGTCCATTTCTACCGCCATCCTTTTCAAAAATAAGATGTATCTGTACAGGGCACCCTTCTATCCATAACAACCACCGGAAAGGGCAAAAGCGGACACATAGGAATTTTCGTGTTCTGCCAACACTTTTTATCCCATTTTATCTTCTTCAATATCATGAGGTTGCCTTGCCACACGCTCCAAAATGGAGCGGATGCGGCGATAGGTCGCCAGTTCGGAGTGGTAGAAGTCGAGGTGACCCTCCTCGATCATTTTCTGGAAGGCGGGACTGTCGACGGCGCGCTCGATGATGGTGTCGTACATGCGCTGCAGACGCGGCCCGACCATCTCCAGTACCGGAAGCACGTCGATGCCGTAGCTGGCGCAGAAGAGACGCAGGCGCCGCCCTTGCCGCTCAGGATCGGCCAGGCCCAGCCGTTGCAGATCAGCATCAGCGCTATGCACCAGCGGGACAAAGCAGTAGGCGGCATAGGCCAGGTCCCAGGTGCGCGGCCCCGGACCAGCTTCGTCAAAGTCGATCAGGGCGTGGGGATGGTCGTGGAGATAGACCATATTGTAGGGGGCGATATCGTTGTGGCAGATAATCTCGTGGGCGGCCGCGTCGGGGAATGCCTGCTTCCAGCGAGCGTCGGGCGGCGGCACAAAGTCGCTCACCGCGTCATGATAGCGGCGCACGAATTGGGCCACCTCCACCATCGTCTCCTGCGACCACCAGGCATCGCGCAGCGGATAGTGTCCCATCTCCCCTTCGATATAGGACAGGATCTCGCGTCCCTGCTGATCGACGCCCAGAAAGCGCGGCGCACCCGTGAAGCCCCGCGCCTCCAGGTGCCGCAGCAGCGCCTGCACCGCCGGACTCCAGGGTCCCTGCGCGCGCCGCGTCGTCTGCCCAACGCGCACTACGCCATCGGAAACATTACCACCTGCCAGAGGAATCTCAGACTCGTACATCACAACTCATTCCTTCCATATCTCTCATTGATGTATCTTTCTCTTCCTTTAAACGTGCTAAGTGCGTAAAGCTTGATGAAATAGCAGTATCGTGTGAAGGCCAGCACCCTATCAGCTTTCCCTGGCAAAGGGCCGTCAAAAGCGCATATACATCTATGTTCATTTATTTTTCTATCTACTTATACATTATGAGGGAAATTCATTGGAGACGACAACTACAAAAGTATTGCACGATGAGCGTGGAGAACCTGTAGACAGAGAGATCTTGAAGAGCGCCCGGTCACCGCTCAAAAACCAGAGACCGCTCAATTATGCGACCGGGACCCTGTTCGGCGTGTTTCTGCTCTTCCTGTTTATCGTGATCAAGGACGCCTGGCTCAGTGACGACGCCTACATCTCGCTGCGTACCGTCGATAACCTGCTCCACGGCTATGGTCTGACCTGGAACATCGATGAACGCGTCCAGACCTATACGCATCCGCTGTGGTTCTTTCTGCTTGCCGGCGCCAACCTGCTGGAGCGCAACGTATATTTCTCGACCCTGATCCTTTCGCTGACCGTCACCGTGGCGGCCGTGCTGCTGCTGGTCTTTCGCCTGGCCCCTTCGCTGAAGATGGCCCTGGTGGCCCTGGCCGCCATGACCGCCTCCAAAGCCTTCATCGATTACTCGACCAGCGGGCTGGAAAATCCGCTGACCCACCTGCTGATCGTCGTGTTCGCCCTGCTCTATTTCCGACACCACGACACGAAGCGCTACGTGCTCTGGATGTCGCTGCTGGGCTGCGCCATGATCCTCAACCGCATGGATACGGTCCTGCTCTTCCTTCCAACGCTGGCCTGGACCTTCTGGCAGCACCGCTCGTGGCGGACGCTGCGGGCGATGGTCCTCTCGTTTATCCCCTTCCTGCTCTGGGAGGTGTTCTCCCTGTTCTACTACGGCTTCCTGTTTCCCAATACCGCCTACGCCAAACTCAACACAGGCGTGCCAGGCAATGAGCTGTTCGCCCAGGGCGTAGGTTACCTGGTCAGTTCCTTCACCTTTGACCCGGTGCTCTTCCTGGTCATCGCCGCCGGTATCCTGTTCGTGCTCGTCCGGCGGGACTGGAAAAGCCTGCCGCTGCTGTTGGGGATGCTGCTCTACCTGGTCTACACCGTCAAGGTCGGGGGCGACTTTATGGCCGGGCGCTTCCTGACGCCGCCGATGCTGATCGCCATCATCCTGCTCATGCGCAACCTGCCAGAAAACACCGTCTTCGTGAGCGCAACGATCTCCGTCCTGCTGCTGATCGGCGTCCTGGTGCCCAACTCGCGCATCTACGCCGTCAACGTGGACACCATCCACGGGGATCTGATCGATGCTCGTGGGGTGGCCGACGAACGGCTCTGGTACCTCGATCACACCGGACTGCTGAACTACACGCGCACCGATGACCTCTCGAACCCTCCATCGACGTACGCCAACGTACACGCGCTGCCAGACAAGGTCGATGAGCTCCTGGCCGTCGGCCGCTTCGGTTACAAGTACGGACCCAAAGAGCACGTGCTCGATACCGTCGGCCTGGGCGATCCGCTGCTGGCGCGGCTCCCGGCCATACAGCAGCACTGGCGAATCGGACACTTTCTGCGCGCGATCCCCGATGGCTATGTGCAAACGCTGCAGACCGGTCAGAACCATATTACAGATAAGAATCTCGCCGAGTACTATACCCACCTGCATAACGTGACCAGTGGGAAGCTCTTCAGCTGGTCACGCCTGGCCGATATCTGGAACCTCAACATCGGCACCTATAATCATCTCCTGCCACAGGCCAAACCACAATAAACGCGTTTCTTGCTTCCCGCGTAGAAGCGCCTCCTCTATCGGGCATTGCGTCCGATAGGGGAGGCGCTTCTATATGTCCAGGGTAGCGTGGCGACCGCTCCTACCGCTGGTCAACAGGCCAACCTCACCAAGACCATCGACGCCACGCTCATCGTTCTAAAAGCCGGTGGCAGCAACTACAAGGAAGATCCCTCAGCCCCCAAAGCGGTACAGGTCGGTGGGGATACCTGGCAGCAGAAAGCAGCCACCATGGACCTGGAAAAAACGCCGGTGAAGATCTATGTGTTAGCCGTCCAGCGCGGTAAAGTCGTCTATCTGATGGACTACATCATCGGCAAAGCCACCGCCGACAAAGACACCAAACAATATGTCCAGCCCGTCCTGGATTCCTTCAAATTCCTATCATAAACGCTCCTTCTACCATACAAAGAGAGGAGAGAAGCTGCGCTACCTCATCGTGGCACAGCTTCTCTCCTCTCTTTCATACATGCTTATGCTTCTGTGCCCGTTTCTTTGCCTTATAAGCCACGGGATTATTGCGGATATAGGTCGCCTGATTCTTAAAATCGATATCATTGCGAATAACATGATCATAAAAGCTTGACTGCCAGATTTTACCGGGATATTTATGACCGGTTTCATACAAGTAATAAAGCCATGCATTGGCAACAAGCGACTTATAGCCTCCCATGATCCGGGAGACGCTGTATTCATGCGCGAAACCATCTTTAAGAATCAGAATACCATGCAAATGATTATGCATCACCACAAACGTCCCGGCCACAATACCAGGATAATGCTGCGGCAGCTGAGCCCACTCCTTATAGAGGATGGAACGCAATGCCGGGAGGGTGAAAAGGTTTTTACGCTGTTTGGTACAAATGGTAATCGCGTAAGATCCTGGCTGCTTATAATTATACGACTCCAGGCGCATACGCTTGCGCCGCTTTTTTTGTGAAGAGTCCATTGCATTTCCCCTTTCCACGTAACACATAATGACGCTTCCACCATTTAAATGCCACACCATCACCAAAAAGCGGAAAGGCAAACACAAACGCCCTCCCCCCAACGTGAACCGCCGTGTAGGGTCGACCTTCAACGGTCGACCGGGCCGCGAGCGCCAGCGACAGCGGCCCACGTACCCGGCCGGTTCGGCTTCCCATAGAGAACATCTCGCCCCACGTGGTACCCCAGGAGGAACGTTCGCATTTGGGTTCGTGTGCGGAACGTTCCTCCTGGGGTACCACGTTTCCCAACGTGTATACTACGAG
This sequence comes from Dictyobacter halimunensis, assembly GCF_036245075.1. NCBI lineage: Bacteria > Bacillati > Chloroflexota > Ktedonobacteria > Ktedonobacterales > Dictyobacteraceae > Dictyobacter > Dictyobacter halimunensis. The sequence continues at coordinate 5,309,187 of NZ_BSRI01000002.1, read as the reverse complement.
AAGCGGTATCGTGGTGATACGTGGGCCGCAATCGCTGGCGCTCGCGGCCCGGTCGACCGTTGAAGGCATCTGTTGATACTAAATCACGATGAAGGTGAAAAAACGAGGCACAAAGTCGGGTCGATCCGAACGTGACTGATGGATACGATGGGCGTAGCGTGGCGTGCGGATGGTCGGCAGATCAGGTGGGGCCGGGGCGTAGGACCGAAGCAGCGCTGGGACGACTGGCTCAATGCGCCGCGAGGGCCGGATCAAGCCCTGGCGCCGACCCACCTCGAGCAGTCGCTGGATCAGGGGCTGCCCATCCGATCGCGTAGGCGCCTGAGCAAGCAAGGTGGCAAGCACGGGCAAGGACACGTCGAAGAGGGGGACCTGGGCGGCGAAGGCCACCTGAGCATGGAGCGCATGGAGCACCTGAGCCAGGATGAAGGCGGCGAAGAGCTGCTGAAGCACCAGGAGGGGATCGCAGGACCACCACACGCGAATGCCCAGCGTGCATTTGAGCGCTTTGAAGGCCAGCTCGATCTCCCAGCGCCGCGCGTAGAGGCGAGCGGCCTCGCTCATGCTCAAGCGATCGGGTTCGCAGATGTTGGTCAGATACTGGTACAGCTTGCCGTGATGCTCAAACTGGATCAGGCGCACCCGGTGGGCACAGCGATCGGCGCGGTAGGCTCCCAGCCAGATGAGGGCGTCTAGCGTGGTGCCGTGTTGCACAAAGACGTGCAGGATCTGGTAGGAGGTTTTCTCCCGCATCCGCGAGAGCCAGAAAAAGCCCTGGTCCGTCAGCCAGTCAAACCAGGGAAAGCTGAAGTAGCCCAGGTCGGCCAGCAGCAGGCTGCCAGCGGGCAACCCGCGCACCACGTCCTGGACGAGGAGTTTTTCATTGGCAAAGACGTCCTCACGAAAGAGGATACGGACCCATTGCTGGCGGCGGACATCAAAGAGGGCGGCCAGTCTGCCGACCAGCAGGCGTGGACTGTCCACGGCTTCATCGCGCACATCCTGCATGCGCCGCTGGACAGCATCGAGCGTCGTTTGATCAAGAGCGAAGATATGGGAAACCCAGGGAAGCAGATCGCACTGGGCTACCGCCTGGGTTTGGGCATGCAAGCCGGTGCTCACGCGCAGCAAGGAGGCGCTGCCAGACGTCGAGGGAGGTGTGCAACAGGCGTTTGCGGATGGCGTCACGAGTATGGGGCAAGAGAGGAAAGTGGCCGACTCCCGACCAGGTGATCAGGCGCCAGACGCAGGCATAGCTCTTCAAGCCGCGCAGCAGCGCCAGCAGGACCGCCAGACACAGATGCTCGGGGGAGAGCACCGCGGGTCGTCCACGAGGGCGGCTCACTGCAGCAGCAGGGGGATCAGGAGGGGCGATGATGCGTTGCAAGCAGTCAACCATCTGTTGTGAGAGCGAATCGGCATTCGCCTCTTCTGGCTGAGATGCGGTATGATAAGGCATACGAGGAAGATCCTTTCGAAAACGTGTGAAGACAATTTCTTTGGATTTTCCTCGATGTTTGCCACGCTGGCAAGTCTCCCCCCAATCCAGAGACCTTTTGGCTATTTAGTATCAACAGATGCCGTTGAAGGTCGACCCTACACGGCGGTTCATGTTGGGGGGAGCGGTTCACGTTGGGGGGGCATTGCAGGGCAACGTGTCAATTCGCCAATAAATACAACCAGCGATGACTTATGGCTTCTGCATGCGCAGGCGCGCCAGGCGTTCGTTGTCCTGCTTGAGGCGCGCTTCGGCCCTGGCGAGCAGTTCCGGGATGCGCTCCTGTGGCCAGATGACGACGCCGTCGTCGTCGGCAATGACCAGGTCGCCATCTCGAATCACTTTGCCGCCGATCGAGACCGTGCCGCCAACGATGGCGGGCCCGTTTTTCTTGGGCGCCGTGGGCGTGACGCCGCGACACCAGACCGCGAAGCCCATCTCACGAATCTCGCGGGAGTCGCGTACCAGCCCATCAGTGACCAGTCCGGCGATGCCACCATTCTGCATCTCCAGCGCCATCAGGCCGCCAATCGTCGCGGTACGTGACGTGCTGGCGCCGGCTACCACCAGGACCGTTCCCGGCGCCGGGAGGTTCGCCAGCACCTCGCGCACGGACAGGTTATCGTCCTGACTCATCAAAGCCACGTAGGCGGGACCCACCATCAGCGAGTCCGGCCGCAGGGGGAGTATGTCGTGGGGGAGGACGCCTTCACCTTCACTGGCGTCCGAGGCAAGCGTCGCGTTAAGCCACTCGGGCATCTTTTCCATCAATCTTTGCCCCTACCTTTCATAAATTACCTGATCATTATATCTTCCATCTCATCGTATGCGCCAGTTTGTCGCCCGGCAAGCCGGGCACCTACGGATACGTTGCGGCTGCGTTACTTTTGGTTGGGCTTCTCGTACTATACTGTAGAGGTAGAAATTCTTTGTATTTCTTTAAACTTCTTCATGAAAAGGCGTCTCATTAATACAAGTATTTTTTTGACATCCGGCATAGCGAGTATTTATACTATTTTTTCCTCTCTGTAGTCATATACAAATAGCATGCTCAAAGACGATGCCTGAGAATTGTAGCCGGGCAGGGAGAGCGATGATGCAGCATATTCTCGTCATTGACAACTCGCGGGAGATCCTGGATCTGTTCCGTGACATCCTTGAAGCCGAGGGATACGAGGTCTCCCTCACCGAAAGCGTCCCCACCAGCGTGCGTGATCTCGATCCACCCCATCCCGACCTCGTGATCCTGGATTGCCAGTTCGGGAAACAGCAGGAGGCACGGCAGTTCGTGCAGAGCATGGAAAATTGCCGTGCGACGGCGTCGATCCCTCTTATTTTATGTTCCACGGACCTGCAGGCTGTGGATAACCTGGAAGACTATGTGGAACGCCAACATATCCCTGTCGTGTACAAACCCTTTGATATTGATGAGCTAGCCCGGACGGTCCATCAAACAATCACGCCACGCTTCACATCCTGTGGACCATAACAAACGTTGTTCATCAACTGATAAAGCGCTCATATCTCAGAACAGCACAAAGCGCGACAGCGCTGAATCGTCTTTTCCCACTGGCGGTAGTACAGGTTCCTTTCAACCTTGAACCAGGTGCGATGAGCATCGTCTGCTTCCCAATTGCCGGTAATCACATAAACAAATGTATGGTCTTCTACAACCAGCATGTTCCACCCCTGATCGAGCTTATCATAGGGGATAGCGGGATCACCATGGGGAATGACAAAATCAGGTTGGCTGAGCTCTTGAGCGCTATCAAAAAGGAGGGTCGCCAGAAAGCCACGAGAAGGACTGAAGCGCATTGCATCGTATCTTCTCCTCCAGCACATCTAAACGATAGGATCATAATATGCTCAGCAAAATTGTACATCATTGCTCAGTTTCTGTACAAGGTGCGCATCGATATGGTATAGTTGCTTGTATGAGCAATCAAAAACATCAGACGACGTCGCGGGACGCTCAGGAGACGCGGGCGCGCATCATCGCCGCCGCCTATCAGGTGCTGGCGCAAAAAGGCTACGAGGCAACCACGCTGAGGGAGATTTCAAAGGCCGCCGAGGCAGCTCCGGGACTGGTACACTACTACTTCGGGGGCAAGGATCAGCTGCTGGTGGAAGTGCTCAAGGCCGTCAGTGAGCGTTATACACGGGTGCCCGAGCAGCCGCCGCAATCAGCACTCTCCGACGAGCAGGATTGGCTCCAGGCGGCCCTGCAGTTGCCAATCGACAGGATCATAGATGAGCCGGAATGGTTTCGCCTGCGGCACGAACTGTTCGCGCTGGGATTGCACAACGCGTTGATGGCGCCAAAGGTGCGCGATCTGCTGGCGGAGGGTCGCACGGAGATCGCGGACTCGATCAGGCAGATGCCTGGCGAGACGACGGTTGAGCCCGAGAAGCTGGCGACGCTACTGCTGGCCTTCTTCGATGGCCTGGCGCTGCAGAAGATCATGGACCCCGATCTCGATCTCGGCGGCTTCGCTGAGATGCTGGCTACCGTCCTGCGCGCCTTCACCAGGCAGGAACACTAATTTTTTTGTTCTTTATTGCTTGCTTGAGCAATTAATTAAAGGGGAGAGACAATGCAGATTACGATTATTGCCGGGGGAAGTCGTGGCGATGTTCAGCCATATGTGGCCCTGGGCGCGGGACTCAAGGAGGCCAGGCATGCGGTGCGCCTCCTGACGTCCGACGATTTTCACGGCCTGATCACAGATTATGGGCTGGACTTTTTTTCGACGGGTGGGAGCGCCGAGGCAGTGGCACGCGAGATGCAGGGGCTGGCTGAGCAAGGGCACATGCTCAAGGTGCTGAGGCGAATGGGGCAGGCTTCGCGCCAGCAGGCCATACAGGCCGCCCGGCAGGGCTTGCTGGTCTGTGAGGGCTCCGACCTCATCCTGGGCGGACTGGGTGGCCTGTATAGCGGACTGGCCCTGTCGGAGAAGCTGGGTATCCCCTTCATCCCGGCTTACCTGGTCCCGTTTACGCCGACCAGCGCCTTTCCCGCCACGCTGACGCCGCTGCCACAGACGGCGGCGACCAGCTGGCTCAATCGGCCCTCCCATCATCTGACGCAGCAGATGATGTGGCAATCGTTCCGCACGGCGGACCGCATGGCCCGTGAACAGGTCCTGCATCTGCCAGCCGCCCCGTGCTGGGGACCCTTCGCGACGCTGGAGCGGCGGAAGCGTCCCACCCTCTACGGCTACAGTCAACAGGTCGTGCCGCGTCCCGAGGACTGGGATACCTCGCAGCACGTTACCGGCTACTGGTTCCTGGAGCCTCCCGCTGGATGGGAGCCGCCCACAGAGCTGCTGAACTTCCTGCAGGCGGGACCACCACCGGTCTACGTCGGCTTCGGCAGCATGAGCAGCCGCCGACCAGAGGAGAGTGCCGACATAGTGCTGCAGGTCCTGGAGCGGACGGGGCGGCGCGGCGTGCTCTACGCGGGCTGGGGTGGCCTGAGCAAAGAACAGCTGCCATCGCATGTGCACATGACCGACTCGGTCCCCCACAGCTGGCTCTTCCCGCGCATGGCCGCGGTCGTCCATCACGGCGGCGTCGGCACAACCGCGGCGGGCCTGGCGGCCGGCATCCCCTCGATCGTCGTCCCATTCTTCGCCGACCAGCCCTTCTGGGGAAGGCGCGTCCACCAACTGGGTGTGGGACCCCGCCCCATCGCGCGCCGCCGCCTGAGCGTCGACAACCTCACCCGAGCGCTTGAACAGGCACTCTCCGACCAGACGATGCGCGAAAAAGCGGCCGAGCTGGGCGAGCGCATCCGCACCGAAGACGGCATCGCCCACGCCATCTCCATCATCGAAACACAATTCGCTCCATAGAAAGGCGCTTCTAGCGTCTGCGGTTTTTTGGCGTCAAGCGGAAGGCACAGCAGAAAGTATGACACTGTACACCAAATGGCAGGGATGAACGTCTTAGATAAGAGGACTATTTGACAGCAAGGAGCCATAATGGACGATACGCACGCGCTCTCTAATGGGGATGCATCGCAGAACATCCCTTCCCTGCGAGAAATGTTGAAGGTGCAAGGAACGCACTTCATGGCTATTCTGGAGCATATGAGTGATGGGTTGAGTGTACTGGATAGAGAGTGGCGCTACCTCTATGTCAATCACCGCATCGAGGAGATGGCAGGCAAAAAGCGGAGTGAACTACTGGGTAAGAATCACTGGGAGCTATATCCAGAGGCGGTCGATACCATCTTTGACCACAAGCTGCACCAGGCCATGGAGCAGCAGATCTCACTGGTCTTTGAAGCACTCTATCCCCACAGCAATCGCTGGTATCTGACGCGCGTCTCTCCGGCCCCTGGCGGTCTGGTGATCTCCTATCAGGAGACAACAGCCCAGAAGCAGAGAGAGAAGGAGCTCCTCTTTCAGGCGCAGATCACCTACAGCATGTCCGATGCCCTTATCGTGAGCGATATGCACTATATCATTCGCAGCTGGAATCCGGCCGCCGAACACATATACGGCTGGAAGGCGGACGAGGTTATCGGGAAAAACGCGCTAGAGATACTGACGGGCTCCTTTCAAACCGGTAGCAGAGAAACCTTTTTACACGAAATGGCAACCAGAGATCACTGGGAAGGCGAAGTGCTGCAGCAGCACCGGGATGGCAGCCAGCGCCTGATCCTGGCCTCAGTCTCTACAGTGAAGGATCACAACGGGGTGGTGCTGGGAATGGTCGCGGCCAACCGCGACATCACCGAAATCAGGCGCATCGATCTGGAAAACCTGCGCCTGCTGGAAGAGATACAGATAGAATGGGCACACCTACGGGCGGTCCTGGATCAGATGCCTTCGGGCGTCATCATTGCCGAAGCCCCCACAGGGCAACTGCTCATGGGCAATCGGCAGATGGAACAGCTCCTGCGTCATCCCTTTCTCGCCTCAGCCAGCATTGAAGGCTATACGAAATACCAGGGATTTCATCCCGATGGACGACCATACCAGGCTGAGGAGTGGCCAATGGCGCGCTCCCTGCGTACAGGCGAGGTCGTATCCGCTGAAGAAATTGTGTATCAGCGGGGCGATGGAACGCGTGGGGTAATGCAGGTGAGCTCAGCCCCCGTGCGCGACGAGCAGGGAGAGATCGTCAGCGCGGTGGTCATCTTCGCCGACATCACCGAGCAGAAAGCCGTGGAGCAACGCAAGGACGAGTTTATCGGTATGGCGAGCCATGAGCTGCGCACGCCCCTGACCTCGCTCAAGGCACAGACGCAGCTCTTACGACGAACGGCCCGCAAGAAGAATCTGCCCGAGGTGCAGGCCCCGCTGGCAAAGATAGAGGGGCAGATCAATCGGCTGGAGCGGCTGATTACAGAGTTGCTCGATGTCGCAAAGATCCAGACGGGGCGCCTCGAGTCCCACAACGAGCTGCTGTCCATCGATCCCTTCGTCCACGAGATGGCGGAGAATTTTCAGGAGATCACCCCTACGCATCGCATTATCGTCAGTGGCAGCACCAACCGGCAGATGACGGGAGATCGGCAGCGGCTGGAACAGGTGCTAATAAACCTGCTGAGCAACGCGGTCAAATACTCCCCGCAGGCCGATCGCGTTGAGATCCAGCTCTCAACCGAGGGGGCAGACGCCCTCATCCAGATCCACGATCACGGTGATGGGATCTCTCACGAGCATGTCCGTCACATCTTTGAACGCTTCTATCGCGTCACCACCTCCCAGAACGATGGCATCTCCGGTCTCGGCATCGGACTCTACATCGCCGATAACATCGTCAAGCAGCATGGTGGCATGATCCGCGTCGCAAGCATATCAGAAGAGGGATCAACCTTCACGATCTCTCTCCCCACCACCACACAGTAACTTCCTCTGAGAACGGCATTGCCGGTGCCATGTCCATCATCGAACAGAGCGCCCACGCCTGATCCCACCGCAATGCGCATGGGAGGCGGTATCAGCGGGCCAGCCGGTGATCAATGAGAACCTCGTCGATCATATGGCGAGCGGTGGCCGCGAAGACCGGGTTGGTCGTCTGGTAGTAGGGCAAGGCGATCAGTCCGATGGAGAGCGCCCAACCACGGCCGCGCTCCCATGTCGCATCATCGACCGCCAATGCCGCACGGAAGATGTCCCGACTCCGCGCAGAGAGAATCGTCCAGGCCACAACCAGATCGCAGGCGGGATCGCCCACGCCCAGACCTTCAAAGTCGATGATGGCGCTGATACGGCCATCCTGAACCAGCAGATTCCCTGGCAGCAGGTCCCCATGCGTCCAGATGGGCGGACCAGCCCACTGTGACGCCCGCAAGGCTTGCTCCCAGGCCGCGCCTAGCTCCCCGGCATCAAGCATGCCGGACACATCGGCTATGCAGGCACGAACGGTTTCGTCACATGGGGCGAGCGGTCCACCACGTCCGGACCTGGGCGGCTCTGGCGGCGGCCAGCCCTGCGTGTCGATCCGCTGCAGGGCGCTAATAAATTCAGCCATGGCGCGTGCCGCCTGGAGCTCATCGGTGATGGGCTGGTCGGTCGCGTTCTCACCCTCCAACCAGCGATAGACGGACCAGCGCCAGGGATAACCCTCGCCCGGCTCCCCCAACGCAAGCGGTACGGGGATCGCCAGCGGCAGTTGGGGAGCGAGCCGGGGCAGCCAGCGGTGCTCATTGTCCATCTGCCCGGTCGCTCCTACGATGCGCGGCAGCCGCACATACATATCAGGACCCATACGATAGATCGCGTTGTTGGTGCCAGCCGAGCGCACGCGCTCAAGAGGCAGGCTCGCCCAACGTGGAAACTGCGCCGCCAGCAAGCGGCGCACCAGGGCAACATCGATATCCAGTTCGTCGGCATGCATTTTTCCAGAGGCCTGTCCCTCAGCCATATATATTTACCTCTTCTTGACATCCTCCCCACGGCTCAAGCCGGGGGATTCCCACAATCACTTGCGGGGTTTCCTGCTTCGCTGAGACTTGCCGGGGTTGGTTTTCACCGCCCCCGGTCTGACGGCCTCTCCACAGGCATTGAGGACCGTGAGCCCCACGGACCTTATATTTTTTGCCGCATTCATATCTCGCTCATGATGCACGTCACATTCTGGACACGTCCACTGGCGTACGTCGAGCGTGAGGGATGCGAAGATATATCCACAATCGAAACATCGCTTACTGGAGGGATACCACTTATCAATGGTCACCAGATTTCGACCGTACCAGTCTGCTTTGTATGCGAGCAGGGACACAAATTGACTCCACCCCACATCCGAGATGGCTTTGCTTAACGAACGATTCTTGACCATATTCTTCACCTGAAGGCTCTCCACACAGATCGTTTGGTTTTCACGGATCAGCCGTGTGGAGAGCTTGTGAAGAAAGTCAGAACGTCGGTCAGCAATCCGGGCGTGGATGCTGGCCACCGTGCGCCGTGCCTTCTCTCGATTCTTCGAGCCCTTTTGTTTCTTGGCGAGTCGCCGTTGGGCCTTTGCCAGTTTCTCCTCATCTTGCTGAAAGAAGCGGGGATTGCCCACCATCTCACCATCAGAGAGCGCCACGAACGATTTCAAACCCAAGTCGGCGCCGATGGTGGTGTCACAGGGGATCAGATGAGCAATGTCCTCCTGCACCAGCAGGCTCACGAAATAGCGGTCTGCGGCGTCTTTGCTGACGGTGACACTGGATGGAACAACCCCTTCTGGCAATGAGCGTGACCACACAATAGCGAGTGGCTCTTGCATCTTCGCCAGCGTGAGAACCCCATGGCGAAAGGTGAAGGCGCTCGATGTGTAGGTCGCCGATTGTTTCTTCCGTTTCTTTTTAAAGGTCGGATACTTGCCGCGACCCTCAAAGAAATTGATGAATGCCTTGTCGAGGTGGCGCAATGCCTGTTGGACGGGAACACTGGATACCTCATTCAGCCAGCGATAGTCCTCCTGTTTTTTGAGCTCAGTGAGCATCGAAGAAAGGTCTTTGTAGTACAGACGCGTGTGTTCTTTGTAAAAGGCATCCGTTTTGAGGCGTAAGGCCCAGTTGTAGGTAAAGCGTACACAGCCAAACGTCCGAGCAAGCATCTGTTTTTGTTCGTCGGTCGGGTAGCATCTGAATTTGTAGGCGCGTTTCTGTGTACTCATGCTTTACATTGTAACCTATACTGTGTAAAAATTCAACAGCACCATCCCCCATCGCGCCACCAAAAGGAACGCGCCTTCTATCCTTATGGCTGAAGCCAGGGGTTTTACGGTGCGCTTTGATAAAGATGTTCTTGTGTCTTGAGCTGTTAGCTCAAAAGCGATTCACGGTTTTCGAGAATATACTTCATGTCCTCTCGATAGCCGTCAGTATGTCGTTCATCGCGGTGACGATTAAATTTTGGGTTCCCACTCTGAATCTGTTGCTCGAGATTAGCGCAGATTGAAGAGAGACGGACAATAAGCAGATCTAACAAATACTCCGGCGACAAACTGGCGCCATATGCTTCAGTGAACATTCGAAAGCGGCGCGCCTGATCAGGGATGGGGTCCCAACCGAATGCCTTCGTAGAGCGAGGGGCCGAGAGTGGAATAAAGCGATGCGCTGCGTAGCACAGGTCCCAGGCGCGGTTGGATGGCCCGGCGAAGTCCCAGTCGATGATAGCCGCGACCTTCGCCCCATTGTACACGACATTGTAGGGACCAAGATCGTTGTGCCCTATACAGTCAATCTCGGCGGGTATCGTGGTGCGGTACTGCCAATTTTCGGGTTCAGGCGCCACGAATCCCGCGGTTGCGTCATGCATCGCTCGAATGACACGGGCCACGTCAATCAGTGACTCATCTGATCGCTGCTGGGCGTTGAGTGGATAGGTACCTGGAGATCCTTCAACAAAGGATAGCGTTTCAATTTTCGCGGCTTCGTCCGAAGCAATGTAGACCGGAGCCTGCGCGAAGCCAACCGCCTCGAAATGGCGAAGTAGAGCATGCACGTTTCGGCTCCATATACCCATCGGCCTGACAACCGTATTTCCACGGCGCAGGGGCGACGAGTAGTATCCGCCTGTCAATTTTTCGTTCATGTATTGTATATCCTTTTCATTTCATCAACTTGCAAGCTTGCTCTTCCTGTTTAGATCGAGGCCAAATATCGAGGACATGCGCGAAAACAACGCAAGCCAGAACACATGCGTTCCCATCGCTCTTGACTTCAAAACGGGCATTTGTGCCTGGCCACCAGTGGTGGGTTCTACCCCGAGAGGAGAAACGCTATAGAGTCCTTACATTGAGGGGGGAAAAGGGGCCACAAAACAGCGGGTTAGATTAAAACAGTCCTTGATGGGAGGGACGCCCTCACATATCTCGCAACGAACTCCTGGAGGCCACGCAGATCACTTGCACCATCTGTGTATTTGACATAATACGCATTACCTCCTTTCCTGAGTTGCTATGCTACGAGAGCAAAAGCAGTATAACATATATGCGCTGAGCCAGACAACCTGCCTATATGCATGTCAACAGATAGTTAATTTATTGGATGATACAATAGTGGAAGAAGAGGACATATTGTTGAGACTACAATAGTTTTGCACTGAAGAAAGAGATCAGACATGAGTGATCTAACTAAGGCGAAAACGCCAGCCACGGTTGAAGGTGTCATCACCAAAGCCAGCCCTTACGAGATCGAGGAGACGCTGGAGCGCCTGGAAGATACCATTCGCGACCATGGGCTACGCCAGTTCACACATATCAACCATAGCTGGGAGGCCCAGCAGGTCGGGCTAAAAATGCAGGAGGCCCATGTGATCATCTTCGGCGATCCCAAAGCGGGGACGTCCCTGATGGTCGCCTCCCCGCTGATCGCGCTCGAACTGCCGCTCAAGGTACTGGTCTGGCAAAGCGATCATAACCACGTCTGGGTCAGCTATCCCAGCGTCACATACCTGGCCACCCGCTATGGCGTGCCTCAAGAACTGATCACCAATATCGCCGGCATCGATAAGCTGGTCGACGGTGTGGTACACGCATAACACGGGGTCCACGCATCACCATCAGAGCGTCGGCGAGGGCAATTTGAGCACATATTCTTCGGTCTCGGCGCCGCGGGCGTTGGCGAAGCCCTTGCCCTCGCCGATGCGCTGGAAGCCACATTTCGCAAGCACGCGTAGCGAGCCGATATTATCTTTGGCGGCGCGGCCATACAGCGGCCGCGTCTTGACGACGTGTGAGATAAAGGTCGCCAGCGCCCCGGTGGCGACGCCGCGACCCCAATAGGGGCGGCCGATCCAGTAGGTGACCTCGGGTCCATCCAGTTCTTCATCCCGGTAGAGCGCGACGCTGCCCGCCACCTGCCCATCGACCAGGATGGTGCGATTGATGGTGCTCTCGTCGCGCAAGATGCGCCGCCAGTGCGCCATAAACGCCTCCCGGTCGGTGGGATCCTTTGCCGTGAAGGCCGCCATATGGTTGGCCTCCTCATCCAGCTGATACTCAAAAAAGATGGGCAGGTCATCCTCCACCACCTCCCGCAGCTGCAGATCATAATTCATAGCGCCTAATCGTGCTCGTTCCATCGGGCCAACTCCTCGCTCTCATGCGCCTGCGCGCGATAAACATCTTCTTTTTTGTCATACAACAAACCTGATCCATTTTAACACAATCAATCCGAAAAATAAAGAACTTCTGTTCTTATTCAGAGCAGACAAAACGAGAAAAGACGAGAGTACGTGCGGGGCTTGTCCCCGCTTCCTTGCTTCTTAAGAGGAAAGGCTCATTCAAAGCGACCAGGAACGGTTGCCTGCGATGCATCGCATTCTTCTTACTGCTTTTTCGAGCGGCGAGCAAGCAAGCGGGGGCAAGCCCCGCACGTACTGCTTCTCTTTCTCTTTGTACATTCCCTTACGTTGAGAGTGTTGGTGCATTGGGAGCGCTCATGTGCCCCCATGATGACGGGATGAAGATACATTTTTAGTGTTCCTTGAGCATGAGCGCCTCTATCTTTAGCCTATCCTGAGCCGTGTTGCCGATACAATAATGGATATAATAGGGTGGTTGGGGAGGCTGGAATCATGTTGTAGAGCTATATAAAGAGAGCAGTTTCAGGAGGGAGAAAGGGATGGGCCCGCTCCACGAATCTGATAACAATATGCCTGCACAGCAGCCGTCAGGCCAGCCGCAGAGCGGTTCAAAGATAGCGGATGACTTCGATGTGATCTTGCCCGGCCCGATGGAGGTGCGTCGGGGGAGCCGGCTCGGCGATACCCGCGTGCGCATGGTCCTGCCGGCTAAACAGCCGTTTCACCGTTTGCGGGAGGGGACGCTGGAGGCGACGGAGTCGGTCGAGGTGCCCGAGGGGCGCCTGCAGCAGGCCGGATACTGGCTGAAGCGGGCCCTGATCGGGGTGCCGATCGCCACGGCGCGCGCCGACCAGGAGCGACTGACCAAGTTCAAGGCGCTGGCCGTGCTCTCCTCGGACGCCATCTCGTCGGTAGCCTTCGCCACCGAGGCAATCCTGATCAACCTGGTGGCGGCTGGCACGGCGGCCCTGGCCTGGACGCTGCCGATCAGCCTGGTGATCCTGGCCTTGCTGGTCGTGGTGACGCTCTCATACCGCCAGACCATCCCGGCCTATCCCAACGGCGGCGGCTCCTATATCGTGGCGCGCGAGAACCTCGGCACGCTCCCGGGGCTGGTGGCGGCAGCGGCGCTGATGATCGACTATGTGTTGAACGTGGCGGTCTGCGTGGCGGCCGGCGTGCATAACGTGATCTCGCTCTTCCCCTCGCTGCAACCCTACGTCATCGCGATGGACCTGGCGCTGGTGCTGATCATGACGGTGCTCAATCTGCGCGGCATCCGCGAGTCGGGGACCATCTTCGCGCTGCCGACCTACTTCTTTATCGTCAGCGCCTTCCTGCTGATCGGCGTGGGGCTGACCAGGGCCTATGTCTTCAACCATCAGCCGCTGATCGGACATTTTGTGCCGACCGTGCAGGCGATCGAGCCGCTGACGATCTTTATCCTGCTGCGCTCGTTCGCCACGGGATGTTCGGCCATGACGGGCGTCGAGGCCATCTCCAACGGTATCCCGATCTTCCGCAAGCCGGAGACGCGCAACGCCTCGATCACGCTAACCACGATGGCCTGCATCCTGGGCGCGCTCTTCCTGGGCATTACGCTGCTGGCCATGACCTACGCCACGCAGGCCGAGCCCTCGGGCAACCCGACGGTGATCGCCAAGATCGCCAGCGACGTCTTCGCGGGCCCGCTGGTCTTCCTGTTCCCGATCTTCCAGCTGTCGGTGCTGGGCATCCTGACGCTCTCGGCCGAGACGAGCTACGCCGACTTTCCACGGCTGGCCTCACTACTGGCGCGTGACAAATTCCTGCCCTCGATGTTCTCGTTCCGTGGCGATCGGCTGGCCTTTAGCTCGGGCATCATCGCGCTGGCCCTGCTCGCCGGACTGCTGCTGGTCGTCTTCAAAGGCGACACCAACGCGCTGATCAACCTGTTCGCGGTCGGCGTCTTTATCGCCTTTACGCTCTCGCAGTCGGGCATGGTGGTCCACTGGTGGCGACGACGCGCCACGCACAGGGGCTGGCGGCGCAGCATGATTATCAATGGATTGGGGGCCGTGACGACGGCGCTGGTCGCCATCATCGTGGCCATTATGAAGTTCATGGAGGGTGCCTGGATCGTGGTCATCCTGATTCCGGTAATGGTCTGGCTCTTCCGGAGCATCGCGCATCATTACCACCTGGTGGCGCAGGAGCGCACCTTCGATCTGCCGCTGCGGCCGCAGGACATCCACCACCGCGTCATCATCCCCATCGATCGCCTGGACCGGGCGACGATCCAGAGCCTGGCCTACGCGCGCTCGATCAGCGACCACGTCACAGCCGTGCACGTCGATGTCGACGAGGAGCGCGCCAATCAGCTGCGCGCCGACTGGCAGCGCTGGCAGCGGTATATTCCCGACGACGAGGGCGTCAACCTGCTGATCATCGCCTCGCCGTTCCGCTCGCTGATCCGTCCGCTGCTGGCCTACATCGACGTCGTACATCAACGCCACCCCGAGACCGTCCTGACCGTGGTGCTGCCCGAGTTCGTCGTCTCGCACTGGTGGGAATACCCGCTACACAATCAGACCGCGCTGCGCCTGAAGACGTCGCTGCTCTTCCGACCGGGCATCGCCGTTCTCAACCTGCCCCAGCACCTGCGCACCCGCATGCCATCGGGCGCGGCCCACCCCCCAGAATGATCGCGCACGGCGATACAGGATCGCAAGCGGGGGCGAGCCGAAAGCCGGGGCGAGCCCGGGTGGAGGATGCCCCCAGCATCCTCGCCTACGACGACGCGGTGGGCGTGGGATCCGGCGCGGTGAGGGTGCCAACAGGTCCGATGGAGCGGTACTTCTGGTAGCGCTGCTCAACGAGCTGTTCGGCGCTGAGCTTGCTCAGCCCCTCAAGGTTGGTGAGCAGAGCCTCTTTGACGAGGTCGGCGGCCGCCTGATAGTTCTGGTGGGCGCCACCGAGGGGTTCGGGCACCAGATCGTCAATAATGCCAAGGTTCTTGAGCTGGCGGGCGCTGACCTGCATGGCCTCGGCCATGGTGGCGGCGTGCTTGGCGTCGCGCAGCAGGATGGTGGCGGCCGACTCGGGCGAGGCCACCGAGTAGTAGCTATTTTCGAGCATCAGGATGCGATCGCCGATACTGAGGGCGAGTGCTCCGCCGCTGCCACCCTCGCCGATCACCACGGCGACGATAGGCACGCGCAGCCGCGCCATCAGGAATAGATTGGCGGCGATGGACTGGGACTGCCCGCGCTCCTCATCGTCCAGCGCGATCGAGGCTCCTGGAGTATCGACCAGGCAGACCAGCGGCATGTTAAACTTCTCGGCCTGCTCCATCAGACGATGCGCCTTGCGGAAGCCCTCAGGATGCGGCTGGCCGGCGTTGCGGTCGCGCCGCTCCTTCATCTCGCGTCCCTTCTCCTGGCAGAGAAACATCACCGTCCGCCCATCCAACCGCGCCGGTCCACCGAAGATCGAGGCATTCTCCCCAAACGCGCGATCGCCGCGCAGCTCAAAGAACTCCTCGCACATCAGCTTCACATAATCGATGGCGTGTGGCCGACCAGGATGGCGCGCCACCTGCACCGTCTGCCACGGCGTCAGATGCTTATAGATCTCCTCGGTCGTCCGCTGCAGCCGCTGCTTCAGCCTCTCAAGCTGCTGCGACTCCTCCGGCTTCAGACGCTCGCCCTTCTTCTGCAGCGCCTGAATCTGCCGCTCAATGTCCGCCAACGGTTTCTCAAAATCCAGGGTATAAGCCATAATCTTCTTAGATCCTTCTTCTTCAATCAGAGTGGTACTCGTTACAGGGAAGTATAGCAGAGAAAATCAAAAAGATTCAAGCAACGCATCCCAAACACGAAGCGTTCCCCAACGCGAACCGCCCAACCCAAGACGGAATGCCCATGTAGGGACGACCTTCAACGGCCGTCCGGGCCGCGAGCGCCAGCGACGGCGCCCCACGTACCCCCACGATACCGCTTCCCATGGCATCCACGATGGAAAACGTGGTTCCCCCACGCCAACGTTCCGCACACGAACCCAAATGCGAACGTTCCTTGCCGGGTACCACGTGGGGCGAGATGTCATTCACGAGAAGCCGAGCCGGCCGGGTACGTGGGCCGCAATCGCTGGCGCTCGCGGCCCGGACGACCGTTGAAGGTCGTCCCTACACGGCGGTTCGGTTTGGGTTGGGCGGTTCGCGTTGGGGAACGCTTCGTATTTGGGATGCGTTGCGTATTTTGGGGAGGCGAATCATGTGATCTTGACAGGTTCCATTCGCGAATTATAATAATAGACAGACGGTCTTTTTATTAATTCATGGAAGGTCGACGGGACGTATCGTGAATCCGGAACCAGACGCCGCGCGGGAGGATGTGCGCGGCGAGAAACGAGAGATGAGATCATGAAGCTTACTCTACAGACGGCGGCAACGGTGGTGATCGGATTGATTGCCTTCGGGTTGCTGCTCTTTTTGCCGGCATGGACGTTCAATTATTGGCGGGCGTGGGTGTTTATCGTTGTCTTTGCCCTCTCGACGAATATTCCTAGCCTCTACCTGGCGCTGAAGAATCCGGAGGCGCTGAAGCGGCGTATGCACGCGGGCCCAGGGGCGGAAAGCCGACCGGCGCAGAAGATTATCATCACGATCGCCTTTCTGTCGCTGCCGGCGGTGATGGTCTTTAGCGCCTTCGATTATCGCTTCGGCTGGTCGCCGGTGCCGGATGCCATCTCCATCGTCGGAGATGCCCTGGTGGCGATCGGGCTGGTGCTCTCGATGGTAGTGGTGATCCAGAACGAGTACGCCGCCGCCAACGTTACGGTGGAGACGGGCCAGAAGGTCATCTCGACCGGCTTCTATGGCGTCGTGCGTCACCCGATGTATTCGTTTGTGCTGATCTTGATGATCGGCATCCCGCTGGCGCTCGGCTCGTGGTGGGGACTGCTCGTCCTCGTTCCTGGCGTGATCGTGCTCGCCTTCCGTATCCACGACGAGGAGCAGATGCTCACACAGGAGCTCACTGGCTATAGCGACTACACGCACAGGGTTCATTATCGCTTACTACCCTACGTATGGTGACGGCATAACTTCTGCGCGGGCACAAGCGATAATTGATTGACATCTTCGCTTATCTCCATTAATATAAGCAAAAATAGACAATATCGCATATATAAACACTACAGAGAAGCAGGGAGATGAGCGAAGATGACGCCTGAGCAATTGTTACGGGAATGCGCGGTGCTGACGTACGCGGGACGCATGCGCCACATGGTTGAGGTCGGACGGCTGGCGGCCAGCGATGAGAGCGTGCGCGAGACGATTGAGGAGTTGGGACGGGGCGATGTCTATCAGCGGGTGCTGGCGGTGCAGTCGTGCCACGGCAACCGCGACGCGGAGCGGGCACGACAGGCCATGCTCGATCGCTCGCGCGGCGTGCGCTCGGTGGCGACGGGGCTAGTGCCGTTGCTGTGCAGCGACGCGCAGATCCTGGAGCTGCTGGAGCGCATCGGCCTGGACCTGAAAGTGGTGCTGATCGCTCGCCTGCTGACGCGCGGACGCCGCGCCGCCGTGGATGCCTATGTGGAGGCGCTGGCGGCGCGCCAGGATAACCATCTGCGACGCTTGCTGCCCTTTGCCTCTCCAGAAGTGGTGCGGCGTCACCTGGGGCAACTGCTGGAGCGCTTTGACCTGACGCACTGGCAGCGTTTGATCCGCATGCATCCCGAGCTAGCCTTCGCCTACCTGCAGCAGCAGAGCGCCCAGGCAGCGAACCGCGATCTCCCCCTGCTCCACCTGATCAATACCGCGCTGCCGACGCTGACCAGCGCCGCGCCAGACCTGGCGCTAGAACTGGTGCGTACCTCCATCAGGCATACACCGCTGGGCCGCCTACACATCGTGCCCCTGGTACGCAAGCGGCCACAGGAGATGGCCGATCTGGTGCTGGCGTCCGACGAAGCGGTCTCCTCGGGCAACTTCAACGCGGTGGCCCATAAACTGAAGCTGGAGACACTGCTGGCGCTGGTGGAGCGCCGCAAAGTCTCGATCAGCGCGCATATATTTGAGAGGTTCACGCCGGAGCAGCGGCTGGCCCTCTACAGCGCCTTCGGGCGCGGCTGGCGCAACGACGAAGGGATAATCCATCTGCAGTTGGTGGCGACCCTGCCAACCGAGCAGCGCGTGCAGGAGGCGCGCCGACACCTGGAGCTGCCGGCGCTGGCGACGCGTCCCATGGAGCGCCTGCGCTACGCCGCCCTGCTACCCTGGGATGAGACGCGGCTGGTGGTGGATAGCGCGCTGCGCTCCAAGGAGGCCGAGATGCGCTCGCTGGCGCTGCAGGCGCTGATCGAGGCGACACGCTACCAGGCAGCGTACATCTCCAATGCCCTGCAGCTAGTGCGCCAGCGCCGCAACGAGCAGGACCCGGTCAGACGCGAGATGATGCTGGCGCTGGCCGCGTTGCCCTACGGACGCTGGCGCGAGGAGCACCTTCCCGAGCTGGCCCAGATCATCCGCGATGCCCTGGATGCCGCCGATCTGTCGGAACCCACAGCGCAGGCCATCGGCCGCCTGCTCATCCGCCTGCTACCATACTATCCCGAGTGGTGCGCCGCGCAGCTGGCCATCGTCTACCGCGAGCGCGGGCTGGTCAACAGCTATCAGCTCGACCGCATCCTCTCCGACAGGGAGATCCCCCACATCTCGTCAGCGCTGCAGCCGCTGCTGCAAGCCTGGCAGGCACGCGAGAAGGAACACCACCTGCTGGTGCTGGGCCTGATCTTTGGGCGCCGCCTGCGCGTCTTCGACGAACTGGCGCAGATTTTGGCGACCCTGCTGGAGCAGACGCGCAGCCTGAGCGTGGCCAGCTCCTGTGCCGCGCTGCTGCACGAACACCAGCCCAGACAGCTACTCGCGCTGATCCCCGGCCTGCTGCAGCGCGACGAGAGCTACATCGTGATCTCAGCGATCTATAGGTCCCTGCACCGCCATCGCCAGGACCTGCTGACGCCCTACCTGGGACAGCGCACCTTCGCGGGCAAGTTCACCAGCGGGCAGACGCATATCGTGCTGAACCTGCATGATGGCTTCTACCGCTGGCTCCCTGAGCAGCAGGAGATCTTCGCCCAGACACTGCTGGCCCTGACGCGCGACGAGGCGCAGCCGACCTCGACCCTGCAGAACGCTATCCGGCGCCTGATTGCCATGCCCTCTATTGATCCTCAGCTCGTGCTGCAGTTCGCCAGCGATGAGCGCCAGCCGGTGCGCGACACGACCCTGCGCGCCCTGAGCTGGATGGACGCGGGACAGGGCGTGCCGGTCCTGTTTGAGGCCATGAACGATGACCGCGCCCGCGTGGCGATCTATGCCCTGCGCCGCATTCTGCTCGCCATGCCCGCGCATGAGGCGCTGGACCTGCTGCGCTCCATGCCGTTCCAGCAGGTCACCGTGGCCAAAGAGGTGGTGCGCCTGATCGGCGACCTCGCCACCGAGGAGTCCTACCAGGAGCTGCTGAACCTGACGCGGCGCGAGCTGCACCGCGACGTTCGCGTGGCGTTGCTGCGCGCGCTGTGGCCCTACCTTGAACGCGACGAGACCTGGGAGGTGCTAACGCAGGCGGCCCACTCGTCCGACAGCGGTCCCGCCCTCGGCGTGGTCAACATCCCGGTCGGTGGCCTGTCGCTCAAGGCGCAGCACCGGCTCACCAACCTCTTCACCATCCTGCTGGCCCACCCCGAGCCAGAGGTGCGCATCGCCACCCTGAACCGCTGCGTGGCCTTCCCGTTCCGCGATCCCGAGCATGCCCTGCACGCGCGCCTGCTCCAGCTGATGCAGTCGGAGCTGCCGGACGAGCGCAAGACGGCCGCGCGTGCCGTCTTCGCCATCTACACCGGCAACGACGCCTCCCTGATCGGCGACACGGTGCGCCAGCTGCTCCCCAATCGCCAGGCCCTGCAGAGTACCCTCGACGCCTTTGTAAACGGCCTCCACATCGGACGCAAGCACCTGCTGCCAGCGACGCGCAGCATCCTATCCGTGCTGGCCCAGGACCCGCTGACCCTGACCTGGCAACTCGCCATCCTGTTCCGGGGACTCCCCTGGCCGGAGGTGATCCAGGGCATCATCCAGCTGGAACCGCAGCT
This sequence comes from Dictyobacter halimunensis, assembly GCF_036245075.1. Classification (NCBI taxonomy): domain Bacteria; kingdom Bacillati; phylum Chloroflexota; class Ktedonobacteria; order Ktedonobacterales; family Dictyobacteraceae; genus Dictyobacter; species Dictyobacter halimunensis. The sequence goes on along the minus strand of NZ_BSRI01000002.1, from coordinate 5,289,015 downwards.
GCACGCCGACGCCCTCACCAGCGCCGAAGGCCTGATCGACCAGCTCAGCCGCAGACCCGACGCCAACCTGCTCCAATTGGAGATGGCCCTGGCAAATCAGCCCGACGAACGCCTGCGCCGGCTGGCGCTCACCACCCTGCTCGCCCAGACCCGGCAGGCCCGAGGCTGGAGCGAAGCGCACATCCAACGCCTGCGCACCTACCAGCGCGACAGCTCGCCCCTCATCGCTGCCACCGCCCAATTCACCTTTCCCGTTTAACCGGTCCTGCATCCACACTTATGACTGACCGGGCAGCGGCGCAGGGGTGGATGTAATTATATTTTATGCGCTTTACAACGTGCGCAATTAAATTGTAGACAATTTAATTGCGCACAATTTATGTCCCCAAAAAACAAAATGTTCCACTCAGGCAAAGGCAAACAGGTCGTTTTGTGTGGTGGTGCATCGGGCGCGCACCCGATGCACCACCACACAAAACCAATGCGCCCGCTTGCGCGGCACCAATGAACAGTTAAACATCATGTCCCGTTTGTCCCAGAACCGCGGAGATCAATAATTGAGGCGAACGCTAGCTTGCTACCCTTTTTATGATATGTTATGCTGTAAAGAGGCTGTGGAGGCACGCCTGGACGCGGCCAGTTTCGCTCGTCCAAACAGACGGCATGTGCGCTGTTTGCCTCAAGATCATCATTCAAACACTATGTTTCAGGAAAGGCACGTCGCATGGTTGTGGTGAACCGGTAAGTCCTTCAGTTTAGAGCTTGACGCAGAGCAAGAAAGAGGGCTGTCTTCTGACAGCCCGGGTATGTCTATGGGCTGATCACATGGAGTATCCGTATCAACCCACAGGGTATCCTCTTCTGCTCTCGATTCATGCGCTCTCAACCGATGGCACGGACAAGCACCCGGGATGCAGACGTGTAATCTTCTTCTATCTCTCAACTGCTCTTCGCATAGAAGACCACCTGTGGTCTGCGCTCCCTCCCGCCTTCCGAACCGGTTGAGCGCGCTCCTTTACCCCGACGGGTACAACGAAATGGAGCGAGAAACGTGCACCGAAGACTGAAACGACGAAAACCCGGTTCCAAACGCAGCGATCGACAGACAACGTGGCTGTGGATCAGCCGGGGACTGCGCATCCACCAATTGATCTGGGTGGGAAAACGCGAATATGACTCACGCCAGCCGGCCTGCCACTACAACCTGCATATCCAGCCGGCCTGTGGCGGCCTGGATTATCACAATTATCATATCCGTTATCTGGGCATCAGGGAGAACAAACACACGTGGTCCGTGGTCGATGCGCCCTATGGGCAGGAAAAGAGCCATAGGGTCTACGCCCTCTCGCAGGAGCACTTCATTCGTGAGGTGATCGATAGCGCCAGCAGCCTGCTGGTGACGGATATGACCAACGACGTCGGCGATCCCACGCTCTGGACCCGGCTCGCCGAGCACCTTGCCCTCGTCCTCTTCGATCTGTATCGACAGGGCGCGCCGATGCCCGTAGAACGGCGTAGAGCATAAAACGCCAGGCACATATTCACGAGAAAGGTCGATATAGGGGTATAGCGCCATCCGGCATATACCCCTGTTTACGCGATATGAGCTATGGAGCCAGCACAAGCGGCGCGATGGGATCCTGGTATTCGAGCAGCTTGCCGATCTGGTAGTGCCACGCCGTCTGGCCGCCGGTGAGGTCGATGGCGTAGAGGTTGTAGTTCCAGAAGGTGTTGCTGCTGCCCGAGCTATACTGACCACCCCCGTGGACGCCGGTCTTGACGTACAGGCGGCCATTGCTCAATACGCTCTCCCCAAGCCCCTCCTTGAAAGGGAGCGAGACCGGATATTGAGACAGCTGTTTTCCACTCTGTAGATCCAGGACGCGCAGGGCATACGCCTGGCCGCCGTTATCTAGCAGCACCAGCTTGCCATCAGCGATGTGTGCCACCGGCGGCTGCCCGCAGAGATGCTCGGAGTCACACACAGGTGTGCGCAGCGTCGTCTGCCAGCGGAGCGCGCCGCTCACAGGATCAAGCAGCTGCAACGACTGGCTATCGACCTTATCCGCGCTCGCAAGTACCGCGATGGCGTTCGCATCGACCAGCAATTGCCGATCGCCCGCCTGCGACTGCCAGAGCATTTTCCCGCTCTGCACATCAAAGGCGTACACCCTGTACAGCGCGGGCATGGTGGGCTGCTTGCCGACCGTGCCCACCGAAGCGACGGCCGCGCTGGTATCGGCGTACAATCTGCCATTGAGCAGGTGCAGATTGGTAAAGAAGCTGGCTCGATCGCTCAGGGGCTGCTCCCAGAGCTGCTTGCCGGTGCGGGCGTCGAGGGCGTACAGTGGGTTGCCGGCATCATAGACGACGCCATCGGCCACCAGGGGCGCATCAAATGAGGTATTGCCCCACATCTGCGGCTGGAAGTGCCAGAGGAAACTACCCGTGGTGCCATCGACGGCATAGAGCACGGGATGTCCCTGCGCGTTGGTCGATTTAGCATAAATCATCCCATCAGCGGCGGAGAGGCTGACGCCGTTGGGGAAGCGCGGACCCTGCCAGAGTTGCTTGCCGCTCTGTATGTCAAAACCCAACAGTTCGCCAGTGGCGAGATAGATGTATACCCGCTGCTGATCAAAGACGACACTGCCGATATAGGCGCGCGTCTCGCGCTGCTGGGCCGGGGTCAAATGGACCGCGTACTGCCAGAGTTGCTTGCCAGAGCTGCTATCGAGCACAAACACCGTGTTCTCAAGCTGCACGCAGATCAGGTTAGAGCTCATGACCTGGACCTGCATGGAGCTGCCACTGATGCGATTCATCTTCGATGGCTGGACCAGCGCCTGCTTCCAGACAATCGACCCGTTTTGTCCGCTCAGGCGGTAGACCGTATCTTTATAACCCACATAGACATCCTGAGGGATGGTACTGTGACTGGCCACCCTGTTATTGCTTATCGGCCTGTTCGCCGATCCCGCCTGACGCGCGCCCTGCGCGGTGATCACCCAACCGGCGACCACCGTCACACAGGCAACGATCACAATAAAGAAGACACCTCGTACGCGCACGACCGAGGTTTTACGCTGTGAACTTGCAGGAAGCTTATCACCCATGACGTATACTCCAGGCTCTCATTTTGGTTGCTATGAATCGCGCTAGCAAGAATTCCCTTCTACAGCTATATAGACGCACATGAGCTCCAGAAAGTTCCTGGCCCCTCCACACTATAAGCCTGTAGAGTATGGGCTACTTTTTCCTTTAGAAAAGGCCCGCGCAGTTCAGCAACGCTCTATCCGTTGTATAATACGCTGAACTCGCTGCGCAAGGGCTTCGGGGGCCACTCTTATCAGGTGGTAGCCCAGAGCGGTGTAGGTCTCCGCATGGATCTTCTCGAACACGAACGATTACAAATAGAGCAAAACTCTTTTTAATGAAAAGTGCAAAACAGGGCTGTGTTAGCGTACTTGCTATAGAGCATAAAAGCAATCAAATGTCACAAACAGCCGCCCTCTTCCGTCTAGTGTGCGAAATTTTTCAGAATCGCGCATAAAGAGAGAAAGAGGAAAATTATCATAATGAACACGGATGAAGCGCAGCAGGTAGATGTTATCATCATCGGCGGCGGGCTGGCCGGCCTGGCTACCGCCTGCTATCTGGCCAGGGGCGGCGCAGGTGTTAGACTATACGAAAAATCAAAGGAGTTGGGCGGACGGGCGGAGACTACGGACTATGATGGATTTAAGCTGAACCGGGGCATCCACGCGCTCTATACGGGTGGCGCGCTGGACAAGGTGCTGCGGGAGCTGAAGATCCCCTATAGCGGCCATAGTCCACAGGCGGTGTTTGTGCTACGCGCGGGGAAGCTGCACGAGTTTCCCGCTGGCGCGGGGTCGCTGCTGAAGACGGGGCTGCTGGGATTGGGTGATAAAATTGAGCTGGCACGCCTGTTCATGCGGCTGCCTGGACTGCAGGCGGAGAGGTTCGCGCGCGTGAGCGTACAGGACTGGATATTCCAGGAGACCAATCGGCCACGGGTGCGCGAGTTCTTGCTGGCGTTCGCCTGCACCAACGTGTATAGCTCGGCGCTCGAACTGGTCAGCGCGGAGGTGCTAATCAAGAAGCTGCAGATAGCGCTCGGGCATCCCGTTCTCTACATCGATGGAGGCTGGCAGACGCTGGTGGAGGGGCTACGGCAGGCCACCGTACAGGCGGGGGCCGAGATTATTACCAATCGCCGCGTCGAGGCGGTGGAGTACGTGCAGGGTCGGGTCCAGGGCGTGCGGCTGGCCGATGGAGAGCGCGTACGGGCGCGGGCGGTGGTGATCGCGACCACGCCGCAGGAGGCGCTCAAGCTGGTCGGCGCTGGTTCGTACGCGCCCTTGCACGCTATCATAGAAGATCTAATCCCGGCGCGCGTGGCCTGCCTGGATGTTGCCCTGCGTTGCCTGCCCGATCCCACTCATCCGATCGTGCAGCACGCCACGAAGCCGCTCTTCATGACGGCGCAATCGCTCTACGCGCGGGTCGCGCCCGGTGATGGGGCCGTCATCCACGCCTTCAAGCAGCTAGATCTGGTCCACCCCGGTGACTCCAAAGAGGATGAGCGCGATCTGGAGGAGCTGCTGGACGCGGTCCAGCCGGGATGGCGCAAACTGGTGGTGAAGCGCATCTTCCTGCCGCACATCGCGGCGCTCGGGATGCTGCCGACAGCGGCCGGCGGCGGCTACGCCGGGCGTCCGGGTCCACAGGTGCCAGGCATCGACAACCTGCTGCTGGTCGGGGACTGGATCGGGCCGGGCTTCCTGGCCGACGCCAGCGTGGGCAGCGCGCGCCAGGTCGCCCGCCTGCTGCTGCGCGATGGACGTCCGGGCGGAGAAGCTGAAGAGATTGACGTGGTATACTCATAGCATAGTTGAGATGTGTATATGTATGCTGGAGTCCACCGCTTGACCGTTCCAGAACAAAACGAGCAGATATTCGATCAATACCGCATCCTGCTTTTTTCCATCGCCTACCGCATGCTGGGCAGCGTCAGCGATGCTGAAGATATGGTGCAGGAGACCTTTGTGCGCTGGCTGCAGGTGGATCAGCAGGCGGTGCAATCGCCAAAAGCCTATCTCTCAACAGTGGTGGTGCGGCTATGCATCGACTATGAACGCTCGGCCAGGGTCCAGCGCGAAGTCTACGTTGGCCCCTGGCTACCCGAGCCTCTGCAGGTAGGAGCGGACAGCGATTTGAGCCGGGGCATCCAGTTGGATGAGTCGCTCTCCTATGCCTTTCTGATCATGCTGCAGAAGCTGGGACCGCTGGAGCGGGCGGTTTTCCTGCTGCGCGAGGTCTTCGACTATGACTACGCGCAGATCGCGGCCATCGTCGAGAAGAGCGAGACCAACTGCCGCCAGGTGCTGCGCCGCGCCCACCAGCACCTGGAGCAGGATCGCGCGCGCTTCGAGGTCTCACGCGAACAGCAGGAGCGCCTGACCAGCGAGTTTCTCAGCGCCAGCCTCAACGGCGACATGCAGGGCCTGCTGACGCTGCTGGCCGAGGATGTCGTCTTTACCGCCGACAGCGGCGGCAAGATACCGGCAGGCCTCAAGCCGGTGCGCGGCGCCGACCGGGTGACACGCGGCATGCTGGGTGGCATGCGTCTGCTGCCCACTGGCATACAGATGCGCCTGGAAGAGATCAACGGCCAGCCCGCCATCATCGGCTACCACGACCAGCGTCCCTACGGGGTCATCATCCTGGCCGTGGACGGCGCCCGCATCCAGCGCGTCTACGCCATCCTCAATCCCGACAAGCTGGCCCACCTCTCCGATCTTTAGGAGTGGATCTTACCGCTGCGCCAGAGGGCGATGTCGCGGTTGATGAAGGTGACGTAGTTGCGGTGCGCGGCGTCCTGCGGATTCTTGACGGGGGCGTATTTCGAGATGATCTGGTTGACGGTGGTGAGCTTCCACTGCCCTACGTACAGGTCGTGGATCAGCTTATACCAGGCGTCGAAGCCGTCTTCCCAGCTGGCGAACTGGGCGTAGCCGCCTCTCTGCTTATCGACGCAGGGATGATCGGAGATGCAGCGCAGGTTGCCCGGCGAGTGCGTATGGCTGGCCTCGCCGAAGCGGCCGAAGCCGCTCTCGTGGTGGAAGAAGGCCAGGGCCACCACGGGATCGATATGGTAGCGGACGCCGAGATCGTAGATGGTCTGTCCCTTGCCGGCGGCCGGTGAGTGGTAGTAGGCCAGGATGCTATTGATCTGCTCGACGCTGATGGTGGGATCACCAACGACGGTGAAGCCGTCGGCGGGGATCGCGCCCGGCACGCCGGGTATGCGCGTCGTCTGTGCGCCTGGCCGGGTGACGGGAGCGGACGCGGATGGAAAAAGGATGGCCAGCGCGACCAGCAGCACGCATCCAAGGACACCGATGCAGGCGACGATTTCAAGTATGCGGTGGGCGCGCCGCGCCTTGCGCCTGGCCCACATCGCCTTCTGGCTCTGCAACAGGCCGTGATCCACCGCAGGCGGTCCTGGAGCAGCCGGGGCCGGCAGGGCGCCATTGACCTCGACGTCCGGGATCTGGTGCGCCTCAATCGCATAGTGCGCCTGGGCGGCGGCGCAGGCCTCGCAGGTCGCTACGTGGGCCTTCAGCTCGGCCAGCGCGCGGCCCGACAGGGCCGTACGGTGGGCGGCGTCCAGCTTCTTAGCCCATGCGTCGCAGGGTTTCACATCTATCATAGCAAGAGCACATCCTTATACATCTTTCCTGGTACACGATTCAAGCTGGACATTGGTGGACACGATAAGCCGGGGCGGTCACGGTTGGGCGAGGATGTGCTGGATGTCGGCGATGGTCTGCTGGCTGCTCTGGAAGTGGATGGCCTGCATGCCGAGGTCGCGGGCGGCGGTAACATAGGGGAGGCCGTCATCAATGAAGAGGCAGCGCCCGGGCGAGACGTCAAGCCGGCGCATGACCAGCTGGTAGCTCTCGGGCTGCGGCTTGTGGACTCTCTCTTCGGCGGAGATGACGATGGTGTCTACAAGCTGGTCCAGCTGGAAGCGCCCGGTAATGAGAGGGCGGACATCGGAGGGGGCGTTGGTCAGGATGCCCAGGCGGTAGGTGGGACGCAGGGTGCGCATGTAGGCCGCGAGCTCGGCGTTAAGGACGATGCTGGCGTAGAAGGCCCGCGCCACCACCCACCAGCTATCCTGTCCCAGCTGGAGTTGCCCGGCCACATCCCGCCACAGCTCGGGCTCGGGGACGTGCCCGGCGATGGCGGCGCGAAAGAGCGGTGAATTGAGCATCGCGCGCTCAATGGCATCGTCGGGTAAACCATGCTCATGCTCGAACGCGCGCCGCTCCAGTCGCTCTCCATGCAAGAACAGCACATCAAACAGATCGAAGATCAGGGCTGAGATTGGCATAGCAGCCTTCCTTTCCACGCCGCGCTAAAGGTAGCAGGCAGGAGCCTTTTTGAGCTCGGGCCAGCGTTTCTCGTCGTGGCCGAAGACGGTCAGCGTCACACGTTCGCGATACACGAGGTCAAAGAGCTTGCGCGCGCTGGCCAGCGCCTGAGCGGGATCAAGGTCCACGCCATTTTCGTACTCGCGCGTCTCGGGATTGAGATCCGCCTCCAGGGCTGCGGCGTCGATGGCCAGCAGCATGGGACCCGTGCGGGGCAGACGCACCAGCACGGCCTGGTGGCCAGGGACATGTCCGCTGGTCTCGATCAGCTTGACTCCCGGCAGCAGTTCGGTGTCTCCACCAACAGTCCGGTAGCGCAGAGATGGATGATTCCAGTGCCCCCGCGTCAGGTTGAAGCGCGGAGAGTCGCTGGCCAGCGCGAACTCATAGTGCGTGCGCTGTACCACCAGTTCCGCCGAGGGGAAAGCGTCGTGATTGCCAGCATGATCGGGATCAAAATGCGTGCAGATAAGTATATCGATGTCGGCAGGAGTCAGGCCCAGGGCCGCCAGCTGCTCCACCACCGAAAAGATCCGGATGCTTTCCCCGCCATTGGGCTTGAATGACCCATCCAGGGGCACGCCGGTATCAATCAGGATATTTTTGCCGTCACCGGTCTGAATCAAATAACCCGGCACAGGCGTCCCCTCAGCTCCAAGAGCCAGTTGCAAAATATAGAGGCGAACCGGAGCCTGCGATATGGTATTCAAAGAGTTCTCCTTATACAACATTCGCTATAGCAAAACCACTCCACATAATATCATACATTACACCCTTACGCCCGCTTCATTTATTCAACATCATACAATCAATCTCCTTTCAGCGCACGAAGCGCGACCTCTTGTAGGTTCGACCCTCGCGGTCGATTTTCCCTTCCCACACGATTGCGTTTCTCATATACGTGATATATACCCGCATATCCCTATATCGTTCATATATAAGAGGGCTTGATTGTACATGGAGGGAAAATCGGGCGCAAGGCCCAATACTTTCAACTTTAGCACGGGCAACAAGAGAAAAGACCACAGTACGTGCGGGGCTTGCCCCCGCTTGCTTGTCCCCCAAGAGGAAAGCTGATTCAAAGCGACAAGGAACGGTTGCATGCGATGCATCGCATTCTGCTTGCTGCTTTTTCGAGCGGCGAGCAAGCAAGCGGGGGCAAGCCCCGCACGTACTGCATCTCTTTTTCTTTGTACATTCCTTTAAGTTGAAAGTATTGGGCGCAAGGCCCGAACCTACGATGAACGTTAACGTGCGTGAGAAGGTGGTGGGGGCGACCTCCAATTAATACGCACATCGGGGGCCGCCTCCAATTTATGCGTTGAGGGCGGGCAGGACTTCGTGGGCGAGCATTTCGAGGGTGGTAGTATCGGGGAAGCCGCCGCCACTGATCATGAAGTAGTCGAAGCCCAGGTCGATAATGGGCTTGAATTGCTCGACGACCTGCGCGGGCGTGCCGACGAGGCCGAGCCCGAACGGTCCACGGTGTTTGGCGGTGAGCTCTTTGAGCTTGCGTTCGTCGGGCGCGCAGTAGCAGCCGATCATGGCGGTGCGGCGAATGGTTTTGGGATCGCGGCCGACGGCCCGGCAGGCTTCGTCTAGCTTGTTGACAAGGTCGCGCGTCTTCTCCAGGTCGCTGAAGCCGATATTCCACCAGTCGGCGTGACGGGCCACCACACGCAGCATCCTGGGCTGAAAGGCGGCGACCATGATCGGCGGGATCGGCTCGGGTTTGGGTTGGCAGAAGGCGTTGGCGACACGGTGATACTTGCCCTCGAAGGTCACGTGGTCCTCGCGCCAGAGCGCCTTCATGATCTGCAGAGCCTCGTCCAGCTCCTCCACGCGCTGGCCCGGACCGGGATAGGGGATGTTGTACGCCTTGCACTCCTCCTCCTGCCAGCCCGCGCCGATGCCCATCACAAAGTTGCCTTCACTCACATACTGCAGGGTCGCCGCCATCTTGGCCAGCACGGCCGGATTGCGGAAGAGCTGGCAGAGCACGATATGGCCGACCTTCAGGCGCGGCTCCAGAGCCGCCAGGTAGGTGAGCGTCGTCCACGCCTCCAAAAAGGGACGATCCTCAAACTGCAGATGATCGGGGAACCAGACGGAATCGAAGTGACCGGCAATCGTGGCCAGGCCGCGCCGCAGGTTGCTCATAAACTCCTGCCGCGACTGATTATCACCCCCCACCGGAGGCATCCAACCGAACTCGATACGAGCCATCTTACATCCTTTCGTACCTGCGCTGACATATGAGGCCAGCGCCATGCATATATGTCATCTCCAATAGAATGACATATATGCATGCATACTATACAAAAACAATTAGCAACTCTACTCATTAACTTGAATAATAGTGCTTTATATAAAGGATACAACACGCAGGAAGACGGCAAATAGTGAAACGCCCGCTGCATGTCGTGCGCCAATTCTTTACTTATCCACAAAAACCGGGCCAGAGATTGTCGGATTTTAGAGTATTGTGATGTCTTTATAAATAAATGCGAATATAAGGATGCAAGAACTATGTGACAGGAGGGCATGCCGATATTCTCCCCGCACCGTTGCCAGCTGCAGGGCGAACGGCAATACGCACCAGACGATGGGGTCAGATACAAGGAGTGAAGTGATGGCACAATGGACCGAACGAGCATCCAGCTCCGACAATGAAGATGGCGGTCAGGTATTCGACATGGAGAGGTTAGTGACGCGCGCTCAACAGGGGGACGAGCAGGCGTTTAATGTACTTTATCGGCATTATAGCAATGCTATCAATACCTATTTAAATAACATGGTGGGGGGCGACGGATCAGGCAGCGAGCTCACACAGGAGACATTTTATAAGGCATGGTCCTCGCTACCCCAGCTGCGCAGTCCGGGCGCTTTCAAACACTGGCTCTATCGCATCGCCACAAATCTGGCATATGACTATCAGAAGCACCAGCATCTGTTGCCTACCGTTGCCTTTGACCGCTGCTCAGATGATTATTCTTCTATGCAAGTTGAGGGGCCGGAGAACAACTACGAAAACGCGGAGCTCCTGAGAGAAGCACTGGCTCTGATTCCCTATAAATATCGCATTTGCTTGATTCTTTATTGCGTTGAGGGTTGCTCTCCGCCAGAAATCGCGGAGCAGCTCAATATTAAAGAAAGCTGTGTGAGTAAATACGTGAGTCGTGGCAGAAAATCTCTACAAACTATATATATGCAGCTACACTCGAAGGGGAGAAGAATCGATGCATAGTCAGCCACCATGCTCGATATGGGAGGAAAAACTGGCGTTGCGGCATAGCGATCTCTCTCCGGCCGATCAGGACGCGTTGGATAAACATCTGACCGGGTGCCAGGATTGCCGGATGCTGCGGGATAACTATCGCCAGATGGATGAGGCGCTAAACGCACTGCCCCGGGCGACCATGAAACCCTTTCCGCGTTTGCTGGTGCAGCCACAAGCGCGGGAGGGGGAAAATAAAGGGGAGCCGCCATTACCAACACAACCGCCGGCCGCCGCGGGTTCGCGGCAGCGCCACGGTCACAAGCACACGAAACTGAGCAACCGCCGCCAGATGGTGCTGAGCACTACGCTGATGATCGGCATGGTGGCCATACTTGTGCTGGGGCTGCTCAATATACTGACAGGCAACCATACCTCGGGGACGGCTCAGCTGACGTTCCGCCTGCAAAATGATTATGTGAGCGCCATCGCCTGGTCGCCCGATGGTCAGTTCGTGGCAACGGGCAGCTGGAACCATAGCGTAATGATCTGGGACGCGCACACCGGAGCGGTGATCACCACCTACAAGGACCACAGCGAGCCGGTCGACGCCCTGGCGTGGTCCCCCAACGGGCAGTTCATCGCCTCCGGCAGCTGGGACCACACCGTCCGCGTCTGGCAGCCCTCCACCGGCCGCACCGTCCAGGTCTATACCGGCCATAATTCCGAGGTCAGCAGCCTGGCGTGGTCCCCCAACGGGCAGTTCATCGCCTCCGGCAGCTGGGACCACACTGTGCAGGTCTGGCAGGCCTTCACCGGCCGCACCGTCCAGGTCTATACGGGGCACCAGGAGTTCGTTGACGCGGTCGCCTGGTCGCCGGATGGGACGGAGATCGCTTCGGGCGGTCGGGACAGCAAGGTCATGATCTGGAACGCCAGCAGCGGCATCACCAGGCTGATCTACACATACACCATCAGCGATCCCGTCGATGCCCTGGCCTGGTCTCCCGATGGCAAAGAGATCGCCTTCGGCGGCCGCAACAGCCAGGTCCAGGTCTATAGCACGCGCATCGAGAAGCTGCTGCTGGTCTATCGCGGGCACACCCAGGACATCGACGCTCTGGCCTGGTCCCCCAATGGCAAGTACGTCGCTTCGGGCAGTTGGGACCACACCGTACGAATCTGGGACGCAAAAAGCGGCGCGACAGCGTTTATCTATGAAGGGCATACTGACCTGGTCGATGCCCTGACCTGGTCCCCCGATGGCAAGCAGATCGCTTCGGGCAGCTGGGATCGGACGGCGCAGATCTGGTCTACTGGACTGTAACGTAGAACGAACTGTGACCTGTCAAACAGACATCGCGCAGCACCAGATGCTCCGGGAGGAATGTTCATGCTCGTTTTTGATCGTCGCCAGCGGCGCCAGCTGGATCAGCTGGTCGCGGATGCCGTGGCGGTGCCTATGCCACGGCGCCAGTTTCTCTATCAGGCCATGGCCCTCGGACTGAGCCTCGATGCCGCCGCCGCGCTGCTCGCGGGCTGCGAGCCAGAGCCAGCGCCACCGGTAGCGACGCCCCCTAAAGTGCAGTCGATCAACGTCCTCAACGAGTGGAGCGGCGAAGAGCAGGAATCATTCCAGCTGATCACCAGCGCCTTTACCCACAAGACCGGCATCAAGGTCAACCTGGAGACGACCCGCGACCTGCTGGCGGTGCTCTCTACGCGCCTGCGCGGCAACAATCCACCTGATATCAGCGGCATCCCCAGCATTAACCACTTCCGCCAGCTGGCGGCACAGAACAGGCTGATCCGCCTGGATACCTTCTTCGACATGAAACAGTATCGCCAGAACTACGCCCAGGCCTGGATCGACTTCTCCTCTTACGATGGCAAGCTCTACGCGGTCCTGCCCAAGGCCAACGCCAAGGATACCATCTGGTATAGTCCTCGGGCCTTTCATGAGATCGGGGTCAGCGTGCCCCACACCTGGGACGAGATGATCGCGCTCTCCGACCAGCTGGTCAGCAAGGGCAAATATCCCTGGTCGCTTGGCATAGAGAGCGGGGCCACCAGCGGCTGGCCAGGGGCCGATTGGATCGCCGCGATCTATATCAACAAGTACGGGCCCGATCTGTACGACCAGTGGGTTACGCATAAGATCCCCTGGACCCACCACAGCATCAAGGACGCCTTTGAAATCTTCGGCCGCGTCGCGCTGGGCAAGCATTATGTCAATGGTGGCGCGGCGCTCATCCTCTCCACCAATTTCCAGGATGCCTCCTACCTGCCGTTTGTGAAGCCGCCTCACGCCTACATGTACTACCTGGGCGATTTTACGGCCGGCTTTATCAAGCACCAGTTCAAGGGCATCCAGAGCGGACAGGACTACAGCTTCTTCCCCTTCCCCCAGATCGATCCGCGCTACAAAAATTATGCCATCGCGAGCGCCGACCTGATGGCGGCCTTCAAAGACAACAATGGCACGCGCCAGTTCATGGAATTTCTGACCACCGTGGAGGCGCAGAGCATCTGGGTCAGGCGCGGGGGCGCCACCTCGGTGAACTCGGCGGTCGCGAAGAGTGTCTACCCCGACGAGATCGCCTGGGCCTGCGCCCAGCAGATCTTGCGGAGCGACACCCTGCGCATTAGCGCCGACGACCTGATGCCCCAGGAACTGGAGGATGCCTTCTGGAAAGGCGTGATCAGCTATATCGGCACGCCCGATCAGCTCGATGACATCCTGCGCAAAATCGAGGCCACCGCCCTGATAACCGATCAGTCATAACCCGTCAGTCGCACAACTGGACGTGAGGTCCGACACCGGCCAGACCGCAGAGCTCCCCCGACCACCTTACGCGCCTTGCAACTCTTTAAGCTTCGCGATGACCACCGCTGGATCGAGACGGCGCGTGAAGTCAGGATTGACAAAGGCCAGGCGCACCGTCCCATCCCAGTCAATCAGGAAAGTACCCGAAATCGGCAGCTCCCACGATTGATCGCCATTGAAGGCCGGTAGGTCCGCGCCCATCTGCTGATGAGCAGCGCGGACCGCCTCATCGATGGTGAAGACCAGGCCAAACCGGCGCGCCACGCGATTGCCCACATCACTGAGGACCGGGAAGGTCAGCCCGCTCTTCTCGGCCATGGTGAGGCTGCTATCGGGCGTCTGCGGCGAGACCGCCACCAGCGAGGCGCCCAGCGCCCGTAGCTGCGGCAGCGCCTGCTGATAGGCGCGCAGCTCCAGGTTGCAGTAGGGACACCAGGAGCCACGATAGAAGTTGATCACCACCGGCCCCTCCTTGAGCAGGTGCGACAGCGTCACGGGACGGCCAAGCGCGTTGGGCAGCGTAAAATCCTCCACCCGCTCACCCTCTTTGAGCGCTCCCTCGGCCGCGCCGGACGTGATCAACTGCTGCACGGGCAGCATCAGCTTCTCGCGCACCCCCACGGGAATCTGCCCCCCCCATCTGTTCCATAAAGGCATCGATCTGCCCCTGCAGCGGGGTATTGGTTGGAATGTCGTTCGTCGTCATCATCTCTTCCTTTCTCAGTAACGGTAATTAATAGCACATCATCACTGTACAGAAGAAAAGGGCTCAAAACAAGTAGGCAATTTTATCTGACTAACGCAATTTTTTGTGACCAGCAAGACAGGATCTGACGCGGGCCGTCGAAATATGCCCCCAGATGGAGGGTGGCAGCTTCTTTTTTGGAGCGTATAGATCGCAAGCAATTTAATTGCGCACAATTGAATTGAACACAATCGACCTTATTTTAAAAAGAAGATGGATGTGGTATATTCTTTTTTGGAGCGCATAGATCGCAAGCAATTTAATTGCGCACAATTAAATTGAATACAATTGATCCCAAAAAAATGAATATATACCCATGGTGTGTTGACAGGAGATTTTGTTACGATGACTTTCGCAACCTGGTGGCGCGATGATCCTCTGCCCGAGCTCGCGCCTCTGCCAACGTTTTCGGCTGGCCCTTCAAATGACGTGCGGCTGATCGCGCGCTTGACCAATCAATCCACGGCCATAGTGGAGATGCGTCGTGAGATAGAAGATCGGCCCTACCTGGCATTTCTGGGCGACACACCTGTTGCCTACGGCTGGTTGACAACGCGGGCGGGCAGCATCGGTGATCTCCAATTCAGATTCGAGCTACCGCCGCGCAATGCCTACCTCTATGATTTCAAGACGCTGCCGGAGTGGCGTGGACACGGCATCTATCCGCGCTTGCTGCAGGCCATCGTCCAGCAGGAGCCAGAGATCGACCGCTTTTGGATCGGCTACGTCCCCGGCAACGTTGCGTCCGCCCGTGGCATCAGCAAGGCCGGCTTTCACGAGCTCAGCGACTTCGTGGTCGAGCAGGGACGCATCACCGGCATGGTCCTGTTCGAGCACAGCGAGCGCGCCCGCGCCAACGTGGACCTCTTCCAGCTCCCTGTCATCCCCACCCCATCATAGGATCGGCCCTCGCATCCAATGCGCTCAACTTTAGAACAAGCAATAAGAAAAATGACAAGAGTACGTGCGGGGCTTGCCCCCGCTTTGTTTACTTCCCAAAAGGAAACGCTCCTTCAAAGAGACCAGGAACGATTGCATGCGATGCATCGCATCTGCTCGTTGCTTTTTCGAGCGGCGAGGAAGCAAGCGGGGGCAAGCCCCGCACGTACTGCGGTCTTTTCTCGTTTTGCACGATCTTCAATTGAATGTATGACCCTTTGCGGGCGCATCAATAATCTTCGTGTCTCCTCTGAAACCTTTTTATTTCAAGAGCGAGTGCGAGGGCGTGGTGTCGCGCAGAAAAACGATGATGTCGAACCAGTGCTTGACCGGTCCCGGCGTAGACAGGTCCTGTCCACTAACACCGTAATAGTTCATGACGTGCGCGCTGTTGAACCAGTTGCTGACCGGTCCGGCAGGAGTGCGGCGCAGATCCAGGGCATACAGAGACTTATCGACACCTCCGAATGCAGCCGTGTAGGTACCGGCCTGCGGCGCTTCGAGGGAGGTCTGTACGGGCTTATAGGAATTGGGATTGGTGGAGGAATTAGTGTAGGTGGTATAGCTGCCATGATATACGTTTGTGCCAAGGGCCAGGTAGTTCTGCTGATAGCGCGCCCGCAGCAGGGCGCCCAGGTTGTTGGTTCCCGTAAGCGCTCCTTGCAGATTATAGCTCGTGTTATTGGCGATATGCATGTCATGCGCCCAGACAATCATTTTAGGCTGACTCTCGCCGGAGTGGTCATAGAGCCAGGAGGCGTTCTCGGCCATGAAGGTGTCGCGCTGAAGAAAATAGGTGTTGTTGCCTGAAGAAGCGTAAAAGCAGGTCATGGCCTGCACAACGATGCGCGCGTTCTGCAGTGCCAGCGCGAACTCCTGTGGCGAGGAGCTATGCTCATAGTTCTGTTGATGCGCTTTGAGCAGATTGTAGACCTGCTGGGGCTGATCGGTGAGCTTCTGCTTCACGCTCTGGTACAGATCTCTCACATGGGCGGCATTGGCGGGATCAACTTTCTGCAAGAAATTGATGACCGCGGTCAGGTCGTTGCGGCTCGCTCCCTGGCAATCCATGCCGCGAAAGTGGATCTTGGTCGTATGGGCGGGATCGGCGTTGTACGCCCGCATCCATGTCAGCATGCCCTGATATTCCTGCGTCTGCCACGCACCATCGAGGCCGTTCTTCATAATATCTGAGAGCTGGCCGGGACCGCCATTGATATAGGCATCGATAAGCTGCGACTTGCCCCAGCCATTTTCCATCACGAAGATACGAAAGTTCATGTTGCTGATCAGGAACTCGGCCAGGCGCGCCTTGAGCTGATAGAGCTCATGCGTGCCATGCGTCTGTTCACCCAGGCCGACGATCGTGGCATTGCCGATGGCCTTCTGCAGAGGCGCAAGATCGTCCTGCGAACTGGCGGGATCAACACTCTGCAGAGGGATCGCATTCTGCCGCATCCAGGTCTGCACCGGGCCCTGTGTCTGATTATCGGGCGCGGACGCCTGCGCGCAGCCGGCTATCACACCAGTAAAACAAAGCAAGATCATAAGAAGCAGGGAATAGAGTCGGGATTTGTAGATGGTCATCGCTCCTCCTAAGCTACACACAACATCGTATGGTTTCATATGCTTTTACATAAAAAAAGAAAAGCCAGCATCCTGCCCTACCAACCAGCATAGCGGAATAGTATATATGTGTGTTGTTGCATGAGGGACGCGAGTGTGTCCCTCATGCAACAACATACATAACCTGGTGCGGACGCCCGTGCGGAGGCGCTCATATGCCCCACAATGGAGAGAAACAAACACATTCTAAATCTTCCATAGGCTATATATAGCTATGTGCTATTATTTTTATAACACAAAGCTATATATATTTCAAGTGAGATACGTGGATGGATGGTGTAGAATGTGAATTGATTATGATTAGTATGGAAAGGCGCTTGCATTAGCAATGTTGAGATGTAGACAACTTGAGCAGCCCGAGACGATACGGAAATTGCGGGGCGACTATCTGCGCACACTGGTGGCGCCGGCGGACGGGATGTGGGAAAAGGCGGTCATTGCGCAGGCTACGTTCTGGGAGATACACGATGGGGAGCAGGCGCTGGGCGCTTTCTGCCTGGACGCCGATGGGACGCTGCTGCGCGTGCAGCTGCTGGAGCCTCGCCAGGGGCGGGGACAGGAGGTCCTGCGCTGGCTCGTCTCCGATCAGGGCATCCAGCGAGCCATCACCAGCACGATCGAGCCGCTGTACTTCTCGCTGTGCCTGGATCTGCACACAAGCATCACGCCGCACAGCTACCTGTTCCGCGACCACCAGCGCATCGAGCCGCCAGCGGACCGCGATCCCCACCACTTCAGGAGAGCCACGCCGGACGACCTGGACACGCTGGTGCTCTTCTACAAGGAAAACACCAGCGGGCCGGGCGCCTGGATCGAGGGCTTCCTGAATGAACGCCTCAGACGCGAGGAGCTGTTCGCTCTGTTCGACCACCAGACACTGGTGGCTAGCGGCGAGTGCATCCCCAGCCAGCAGCAGCCCCCCTACGCCGACCTGGGCATGGTCGTGGCACAGGCCTATCGCGGTCGCGGCCTCGGCAGCTCCATGCTGCTGCGGCTCAAGCAGCACTGCTACGCCTCCGGCTGGCGGCCAATCTGCTCATGCGAGGTCTCCAACCCGGCCTCAAAGAGGGCCATCGAGAAGGCCGGCTTCATCAGCGAACATAGGATAGTGAGCGTGCAGTTCTAGCGTGCGAGAAAATCGGACGCGAGGTCCGAACGTATGGAAGGGATTCATATATGATCGAGATTGTGGAGTATGATGAGAGGTGGCCGGAGGAATTTGCGGCGCTGGCGCGGCCGCTGCATGCGGCCCTGGGCGAACTGGCGCTGCGCATCGATCACATCGGCTCGACGTCGGTGCCGGGCCTGGCGGCCAAAGATATCATCGATGTGCAGGTGACGGTGAGGGATTTCGCGTGTACGCCGCAGCTGGTGGAGGCGCTGGGGGGACCTGGCTATACGATAGCAGCCGAGGTGACCAGTGACCATCTGCCGCCGCTCTACCACGGTCCGGCGTCGGATTGGGAGAAGCGCTACTTCCGGCCACCAGCACAGCAGCGACCCATGCATCTGCACGTACGCGCACTGGGACGGCCCAACCAGCGCTACCCAATCCTCTTCCGCGACTATCTGCGCGCCCACCCGGTCGCCAGAGCGGCCTACGCACAGATCAAACGCGCCATGGCACGGCGCGATCCCGACGACGTCGAGTTCTACTACGACGTGAAAGATCCACTGTGCGATATCGTCATCGAGGCCGCCGAGGAGTGGGCGCACGCCACCGGCTGGCGCATGGAGGAAAGCCCGCAATAGGCCGGGATCACTTGCCCGTGCCCGAGCGCGCATGGGGTTTCGCACCGCGAAAGACAACGAGAAATGTCCATCGTAGATTCGGGCCTTGCGCCCGATTTCCCCTCCACGCATGTCAATGTCCATCGTAGATTCGAGCCTTGCGCCCAATTTGTCCCACACAGGTCACGAAGAAGATGGGGACGATGCGCGTCTCCACCTTCTTCGTGACGTGGGCTGGGGAATGCTTTTGCCGCTCAGGCAGATTTGTTGATGAGTTCGTCGGCAACCCAGCGTGCGACGTTTTCGGGGTATGGGGCGGATAAGCTGAGGACGATGTATGGGAAGCCAGCATCAATGGATTTAGCGATCGCGTCACGAGTGGTGCCGGGGTGGCCGTAGGAGACCGGCAGGACGAGGGAACGGGTGATCGTGGCGGGATCGCGACCGATTTCGGCGCAGAAGCGATCCAGCAGGGCACCTCGGCGGACGGCGTCATCGATGTCGCCGCCGGGGAAGTTCCACAGGTCGGCGTGCTCGGCGACCACGCGCAGCGTCGCGCTAGAGCGTCCGCCTATCATTATCGGCGGATGAGGTCGCTGCACAGGTTTGGGATTGCAGAACGCTCCGCGCAGGTGGAGGTAGCTGCCGTCGAAATCGAACGGTTCGGCCTCGGTCCACAAGCGCCGAATGACCGTACATGCTTCGGCGAGGCTGCCGACCGCGTGGGCGGAATCGTGGAAGGGCAGACCGTGTGCCTCGTATTCACGCCGGGCCACAGGATGGCCTGGTCGAGAGCCGGCGCCGATGCCAAAGTCGAGCCGCCCACCGGAGACAATATCGACGGTCGCGGCGATCTTGGCCAGCATGGCGGGCGGCCGGAAACGGTTGCTGGTCACGAGCAGCCCGAGGCGCAGTCGTTCGGTCTGTGCAGCCAGGGCCGAGAGCAGCGTCCAGCCTTCAAAGGTCGGCCCGTTCGGGTCGCCAAAGATCGGCATCAGGTGATCGTAGAGCCACGCATGCTCGATCTCCGGAATCGTGTCCGCCTCGCGCCACACCCGCAGAATATCGCCATAGCCGACCTGTGATGGTGCCGTCGCGATCCCGAAACACGGTCCGCTCACGCGCGCACCCATGACCACGTCCGTCATCTCCATATCAGATTCGTTCATCAATTGCCATTCCTCCATATACTATTAATCGGAGCATAGCTCCGATTAATAGTATATGGAACTACGTTCCGTTTTGTCAAGCTAATGTTTGAGTCAGGAATGGACGGTAGAACCCCCACGATCGTGCACCTCGTAGGTTCGGCCCTCGCGGCCGATTTCCCCTTCGCGTATGATACCTTTCTTCAACATATAATGTTCAAAAAATGTCATTGAATGTTTTTAACGGGCACTTATGTATGGGGAGGGGAAATCGGCCGCGAGGGCCGAACCTACGGCGGGCGTGATCATGTCACGGAACGGTCATACGCCATGCCTTCCTTGTGGGGATAGCGAGGATGGTGCCCCAGACGATGAGGATGATCAGCGGATCAAAGACGGTGTGGACGCGCATGAGGTCGCTCAGGAAGTAGCCGCCCAGCGTGGTCAGTGTCCAGGCGAAGAGGACAGCCAGCGAGAGCAGTCCCATGCCCTGTACAGCGGGGAGACGGCGAGTACGCGGCCAGCAGAGCAGGATCAGCCAGAGCAGGGCGCAACAGGGGAAGAGGATGTTGCAGGCGTAGAGCAGACGATGAAAAGTGAGCAGCGCGTTCACGACCTGCTCTATCCAGCCGTGCTGGATGGCGCCGGGCGGCGGCGGCAGGGTGCTGACCGGATAGTAGCTGGTCAGCGAGGCGAAGAGCATGGGCACGGTCTTGAGCCCGAATTCAAGGGGATGGCGCAGGATGATGGCGCGGGCGAACTCGCCCATCTGCCGGCCGTTGTCGCGCCCCAACTCGGGATGGCGCGCCACCAGCTGATAGGGCGTCAGATGGGCGTGCCGCACGTTGTCGTCGATCACGCGGCGCAGCGACTCATACTGTGGCGGCGCCTCGTTCTGCATCTGGTACTGCATCACCTTGCCGATCAGGTTCATGTTCTCCACATAGGTCAGGCCTGAATAGTGGTTGATGAACAGGTTGCCGAGCACGTAGCCCCCCAGCAACACATAGAGCACCACCAGCGGCAGCCCGAGTCGCAGCAGCAAGGGACGCAGCCGTTCGCGTCCGTAGCGCATCCACAGTAGATAGGCGTAGAGCAGCACAGGAAAAGCGGCCCACTCTGGTCGCGTAAAGAACAGCAACCCCAGGCACAGCGTCAGCCACTTCAACAGGCGCCAGCAGCCATCTTGCAGGATGCGCACCGCCAACAGGCAGATCGTCAGCAATAGCCACAGGGAGAACCCCTCGGTCATCAGCAGCTTACTATATGAAATCAGGATCACGTTGCTGGCCAACAGCAGACCCACGACAAAGGCCAGCCACGCACGCCTGAAGATCAGGCAGGTCAGCAGATAGAACTCCAGCACCGCCAGGATATAGAGCAGCCCCTGCGCGATACTGACGGCAAAAAGATTCGTGGACCCGGCAATCGCTGTCACCAGCAAGATAAAGAGGGGATAGATCGGCAGGCGAAAGACGTTGATCGGATTGCCCGTCTCGCGCAGCTGGCGCGCGAATTCCAGGTAGCTCGGCGTATCGGCCGTCAGCTCCGCGTAGGGATGATAGAAATAGTAGAGCCCCACCGTCAACGCCGCCACCAGCAAGAGCAGGCCGCCCCCGATCCATGTCGTCGGCCAGGCCCGCCAGCGGCCCGCTTCCACAACGCCCGTCTCCAGCTCTCCATGCTGAAATATACCCATCTCTCATTCACATTTCAACCCATACGGGAAATTCTATCAATACAACCAATCTCAGCTATACATGATAAAGCATCAGCAGGATTTGTACAAGCAGATGGGTCTGGGAATTTAAAACATTCTTGTTCAGCAAAATTGCACAGATAGAATTTTCCGCTTCATCAAAACGGGGAGGTATCTATGCAAATCCGATTTCCCCACCCCCACGGAAATCCCCCTGGAAACGTCATCGTCGGCCGACCCAAATCGGACGGCGACGGCGTTTCGGGTACATGGTCGGCGGCCGAGGCAAAAATCGGACGCGAGGTCCAAACGGATGGAAACGGGGCCGCCAGGCGTCGGGCGTCAGGAGGTATAAGATCCGTTGATCTTGACGTAGTCGTAGGTGAGGTCGCAGCCCCAGGCACGGGCCCCCACTTCTCCAAGACCGAGGGAGACACGGATGACGATCTCGTCGTGATCAAGGTAGTTTTTCAGTGCAGATAGATGCCCTTCATCCACAGCACAACCTCGACGATAGACAGGAATATAACCAAAGGCAATATCAATCTTTTCCGGTACAATTGTGTCCTGTTCATAGCACTTTCCGATGGCCATGGCGATGCGGCCCCAGTTGGGATCGGAGCCGAAGATGGCGGTTTTGACGAGCGGCGAGTTGACGATGGATTTGGCGACCCGCCTGGCCTGCTGTACGCTGGCGGCGTGCTCGACGCTGACTTCGATCAGTTTGGTGGCGCCCTCACCGTCACGCGCCAGCTCACGAGCCAGGCGCAGGCACATGTCCCGCAGGGCCCGGCGGAACTCGGCCAGGTCCACGTCGCCCGCCAGGCCGTTGGCCATGATGGCCACGGTATCGCTGGTGCTGGTATCAGAATCGACGCTGACCATGTTAAAGCTCGGCTCGACCGCGTCGCGCAGGCAGTCACGCAGCTGTTGCGCGTCGATGCGGGCGTCGGTGCAGAAGTAGGCCAGCATGGTCGCCATGTTAGGCTCGATCATCCCCACGCCCTTGGCGATACCGACCAGCGTGGCGTTGCCGACACGACAGCAGTGCATCTTGGGATGGGTGTCAGTGGTCATGATGGCTTGCGCGGCCTGCTCCAGGTGGCCATAGCACAGCTGCTGGCCGATGCCGGAGATGCCCTGGCGCAGCTTCTCCATCGGCAACTGGCGCCCGATGACGCCGGTCGATGAGGGCAGGATGTCCTGGGGACGGATGGAGAGCTCTTCGGCCACCAGGTCAACGATCTCGTGGACGTTGGCCAGACCCAGCTCGCCGGTGGCGACATTGGCGTTCTTGCTATTGACGACGAAAGCCTGCAGGCGTCCATCGCTCACGTGCTCGCGACCAACGAGGATAGCCGGGCCGCAGAAGCGGTTGCGGGTAAACATGGCCGCGGCGGCGGCGGGAACATCGGAGGTGAT
Organism: Dictyobacter halimunensis; assembly: GCF_036245075.1. Classification (NCBI taxonomy): domain Bacteria; kingdom Bacillati; phylum Chloroflexota; class Ktedonobacteria; order Ktedonobacterales; family Dictyobacteraceae; genus Dictyobacter; species Dictyobacter halimunensis. Next base: position 5,266,198 of record NZ_BSRI01000002.1, on the reverse strand, counting down.
GACGGTAAAATCCAGGCTCGAATCCTTAATACCAACGTTCTTTGCACTGCAGCGAAAACCTTTCGGCTGCATACTTAAAATGCGCATGATCTTTCCTTTTTGCCTGTAGGCCGGTTAGCGTGCGCGCGTGAAGCGGGTCCCGTTGAACTGGCTCTTGAGAATTCCATATAACAGCGCATGATCCCTGCGCCCATCGACTATCTGCACACATGACACGGCCCGCGCAGCATCCAGGCAGGCATTGACCTTGGGCAGCATCCCCCCGGAGATTACGCCCTGTTCAATCAGAGCGTGGGCCTGCGGCGCGTCGAGCTCGGTGATCAGGGAGCCATCGGGCTGGCAGATGCCGGGGACGTTGCTCAAGAAGATGAGGCGATCCGCCTTGAGGGCGGCGGCGATATGCGACGCGGCAAGGTCCGCGTTGATGTTGAGGCACTGGCCGCGCTCATCCAGTCCGAGCGGCGCGACGATCGGTATGTAGCCCTCGTTACTGATGCGCTCAAGCAGGCTGACATCCACCGCGTCGACGGCCCCGACAAATCCCAGGCGCTCATCGGCGATGTGGGCGTGGATCATATGGTCATCCATGCCGGAGAGGCCAACCGCGCGCCCACCGAGCTGTTCCGTCATGGCGACGAGCTCCTGGTTGATCTGGCCGCACAGGACCATGCGCACCACCTTCAGTGTGCGGGCATCGGTCACGCGCAATCCTTGCTCAAACTGGACGGGGATCTGAAACTGCGTCAGGCACTCGTTAATGGAGGGGCCGCCACCATGCACCAGGACTACCTTGATGCCGCAGGTATGCAGCCGCACAATATCTCGCAATACCGCCCGTTCCGCCTCCAGTGTGCTGCCGCCCAGCTTCACCACCAGCAGCTGGTCCCTCAGCATCATTAGCTGATTCACCTCGCTTAATGGAACAGGGGACTCGTTCCACTCCAGGGTATCCGTTTCGTTGGCTACAAAAAGTGCAACCATTACTCTACCATTCTTTCTATGACAGGTAACATACATTGTCATTGTCACATACTGTTTAATAATGGGTTGATATCAACGCTTCTCCTGGAAGTATAGGTCGGAATAGATAAAAAAACTGTACGAAGAATTTTATTGAAGCTCAAAAGTTTCTCAACAAAGCAAGGAAGAGCTTGGGATCATGAGGTGAGGAAGAGGTAGATGGCCAGGAGGAGGCCGATGATGCTGGCAACAACGGTGAGCGTGATAGCCGAGCCAGCCATGGGGTGAAATTCGTTGCGGTCGATGTCGCGGCGCACGCGCAGGAAGTTGCGCAGGGCGGCGATGATGGTGATGATCCCCAGCATGGTGAGCGCGACGCCGATAAGCATCGAGTAATGCAGAGAAAACAGGGGAACGGGCTGGCTCTTGAAGCCCAGTTCACGCAGGAAGAGACCGAAGCGGGCCACGACAAAGCCGATGGTGATGGTGGCCAGCCCGGTGCGAATCCAGGCCAAAAAGGTGCGCTCGTTGGCCAGATGGTTGGTAACCTGCGTGCTGGTGCGCCGGCCCGCGTTGGGGGCGGTCTCCTTTGGTTCGTCTGGCTTTTCTAACATAATTCTTCATTCCAATTAAGCCGGGGTGAGCCCGGCACCTATGTATATATGGTTGGGGAACATCCGGCGAAACAGACGCGCCCGACGATGGTGGCGCGCCCGTTTTTGTTGTCGCGTTTGATCTATTCTTTGCGCACCAGGGTCCACCAGGCATAGATACCGGCGATCATGATAATGATACCGGCACATATATATAGTGCGTTAATGGCGTTCAAAGATGCACCACGACCCACATCCAGGTGCAGCGAGCGCAGCAGCGTGCTGCTCAGGTAGCCGCTGAGGAAGGTGGCCAGCAGCGAGCAGACGGTCATGACCGTGCCCCGGGCGGCGAAGATGCGCCCGACCAGCTTTTCGGGCGTGGCCTTAAGAATCAGGGGACCGGTGACGACGGCGGCGTGCATGTTGGAGACGTTGGCGATAAAGAAGCCGAGCAGGGCCAGCAGCGGATTGCTCTGCCAGCCGACAAAGAGGACGGCCGCTCCCGAGACCAGGGCTCCACAGGCGTAGATCCTGATCTCGCCAACCTTCGAGCCGTAGCGGCCGACCAGCCAGGTTCCCAGGATACCTCCGGCGGCCGGGATAGCGCAGAAGGGTCCGTAGAGGCTGGCGGGGACGTGCAGATTGCCGGTGACCAGGAACAGGCAGAGCGTGTTGACGATGCCCAGGCCGAAGAAGAAAACACCATCGGACAGCAGCAGTGGGAAGAGCAGGGCGCTATCACGAATGAAGCCGAGCCCGTCCCATAGCTCCCTGAAGAAGTGGCGCGGCTGCCTCTCCGGCATCCCTTCCGGCTGCGACGCGGGCAGCTGGATCTGCCGGATCATGCACCATGACCAGCCGAAGGTGACCACGTCAAAGACGATGGCCCAGCCGATGCCGAAGCTGGCATAGAGTACGCTGGCGATAGCGGGACCAAGCGTCCAGGCGAACATGCCGGTCCCCATGCTGAGGGCCGAGGCCCGCGTGCGCTGCTCCTCCGGCACAATCAGACCGAGCAGGGCCATGCTGGACGGATTGAAGAACTGGCTGCAGCAGCTGGCGCCCCCGACGATCACATACAGGATCGTCAGTTTGATGGGCAACGACAAGTTCAACGACATGGGCAACACACCGGAAACCAGCAGCAGAGAGCAAACGAGCAAGGCGCGCAGGGCGTCCATCACCAGCATCGTGCGCCGCTTCGGCCAGCGATCCACCAGCACACCGGCGAACGGGCTCAGCAGCAGCGACGGCAGCGCCACAGCCAGTCCGATCCCGCTCACGGCCAGCGGAGCCTGACCGCTATGACCCAGCAGATCAGCGACCCACAGCACCAGCACGGTATCAAAGATAGTATCCCCGATCAGCGAGACGCTCTGTCCCGACCACAAAAACGTGTAATTGCGATTGATCAAGCGCAGACGACGCCCATAGAGCGCCCGCAACTTTTGATAGCGATAAAGCATAGCTATTCCCTTCATATGCGCAGTAGCGTGGATGACATTCACAGGCAGCGGAGCACGCACAACGAAGGGAATCGTAGGTGCCGGGCTTGCCCCAGCTTTGAACGAGGGTCGCAAACGAGCAAGGCACCACAAAGAGTTGATGGTGTCCTCAACGAATGGTTGCGTGAAGATGATGATCCGGCCTTCGCTAGCGCGCTACAGGAGCGGCCGCGCCGGGAGGATGGGCGATGATGCCGACAACGATGGTCGTCTGCTGCATCAATAATGTATATTTCGACAAAATATCTGTCCTTATCGTCTGATATAAATGTGTTATATATGACGATAACACATCAATTACCTTTATGTCAACGAAACAAAATATATATTGATCGCGCAACACCCATCGTAGGTGCCGGGCTTGCCCCGGCTTGGAGCCGTCAGGCGACCCCGTTCCCGGCCGGTTCGGCTCATTCACCTCCAACCATCTCGACGCGAGGTGCCGTGTCGGAGGGAACGCTCGTGATCGGGGGCGGGGCCGCTTCGCTCCAAGCCGGGGCAAGCCCGGCACCTACGATGAACGTTTTCGATTTGGGGGGACGCTTTCGAGATGGGAAGGACGGAGCGGGTACGCGCGGGGCACACCCGCTCATGATATGGATGAGCTGCTGCGATTAATAATATTGTTCGATGCGTGAATGGGTTTCGCGCAGCTCAGCTTCGTTTTTTTCCAGCTCGGCCTCGATGGCGTCGAGCTGCTGCTTCATGCTCTGCAGCTGGGATTCGTGCTCTTTGGCGGCCTGCAGTTGGGACTGGGAGTCCTGCAGACGTTGCTTGGCGTTCTCCAGGCGCTGCTGCAGCTGGCGCAGCCTCTCTTCGCGCTGGGCGGCAGGATTGGTGGACGTCGTGGTGGTCTGATCCGCCGGGCTCGTGGTGGCGTCCTGCTGGGCCTGCTGCTGGCTGGCGATCTCGGGAGCCGAGGTTGTGTTCAGGGGTGCCTGCTGCCGATCAAGGGGAGCATTTTCCGTCGTGGACGCGGCTGTCTGGTACTGCTGCTGATCGGCCTCGTTGACCTGCGGCTGGTCGGCGCTGAGGTCTGGCTGGGTAGCCTGCCCCTGATCGGCGCTGAGATCTGGCTCGGTGTTGTACCTGGAGGACGGGGTTGAGACCTCGCCGTTGTGCGTCGCGGGATTCTGATAGGCGGCATTTTCGAATGTGTCCGCGGGCTGCGCGTCCAGGGGAGCTTGCTCATGGGACGGTGTGCCGGGCGCTTCGTCATACGTAACGGTCGTCGGGTACTCGCGATTCTCGGCATCGGCTGCCGAGGTTGGGGCTGCATTCTGGGCGTCCGCCGCGTATTCGCGGTATGGCCCGGGCTGAACGTCACTACCGACCGGCTGTGTCGTCTCATCGTTATTGTAGTCCTGGTGGTCGGCGGCGTTGTAATTTTGATGGTCGGCGGTGTTGTAGTCATCAGAAGCGCTGGCATCGGTCGCGGGGGGCCGGTAGTCCTGCGCGGCCTGGTCCTGGTGATTGGGCGCGTTCAGGTGCTCATCGCTGACGGCCGGCTCGTGTATGGGTGTATTATCCTCCGGCAGATTCTGCTGGTGATCGACCACGCTCTCCGGCTCGATGTTGTCCGGAAGATTCTGCTGATCGGCAGCACCGGAGGGAACTACGGCGCTATTCTGTTCAGTATAGTCAGCATTGTCATTATTGTCGTTATACGTATTGCTGTCGTCGTACGTGGCGTTGTGATCGTTATATGCGGCATCGTTGTTATTATATGTGCTGCCATCATTGTAGAGGGCGTTACCATTATAGTTATTGTTGTTGTCGCTGGCGTAATCATGTGCCGCTGCCTGCTCGTTTGGGACAGCCTCATGGCGCGGGTTGGTCTCCTCGTTCAGCGGCTGGTCGCGCTCGGAGTCATCTCCCCAGGTCGAGGAGGTCTGCGGCTGCTGCGCGTAGCCTTCAGGATGCTGCGTGTAGGGAGACATCTGATGCTGATAGTCGGTTGACTGCTGCGCGTAGGCCGCCGAAGGATTGTTGACGTCGGTCTGCGGCTGCGCGTAGCCGGCATCCTCGTTCATGCCCCCCGCTTCCCGCAGGGTGTTGTGGATGCCATAGGCGCCAAACTGATGGAAGATGTTCATGGCCTCTTGCTCATTATCGAGGGCCTGAACGGCCATGACGATATTGCCGTTATCATATTCGTTGGCATAGTAGCGCGCCTGCTCGCTCGTCAGGCCCATGCCGGTCAGGTCGTTAGCCAGGTCGCCCGAGCCGGACGCGCCGGAACCGGTAAACAGGCTCTTGAGATCATTCAGAAAGCCGCCGGAGGTGTTATCAGGAACAGAATAGCGAATCTGGTCCTGCGCAAAGCCAGCCCGGTACAGGGCCTCGATCGCCTGCTCAAGCACCGATCGGTCCCGGAAGACGCCTACTACCGTAGGAGATGGTGTTACTGACATAGTGCTGCTGCTCCTTCGATGAATCCTTATTAGATAAATTTCCTCAATTTTCGGCCTTTGACGTCATCATTTAACGTCTCTGTCATTTGTATATCTCTACTCTACTCACGAGCTTAACCATAAATTAGATGCACTATAATCAATCCAGAATGCGTCAATCCTCAGATGATAGAAATTGGTCAATTTTCGCGTGTAATTACGTGCCTCTTTGGCGACAAAGAAGTAAACACATATGCTACACTAGCTGATCAGGAGACGATGGCTGATGGAGAAGTTTGAAGATATGCTGCAGGATGTAGAGACTGTGCTGGCAACAGAGCGGCCACGGCTGCTGCGTCTGTGCACGCGGATCACGGGGAACGCGCTGGTGGCCGAGGATATGGTGCAGGAGACGCTGCTGGAGGCGTGGCGGCACCTGGATGATCTGCGGGAGCCGGAGAAGTTCGCGCAGTGGCTGAGCGGGATCGCGCGCAATGTGTGCTTGCGCTGGCTGAGCCGGCAGGCGCGTGAGACGGCCCAATCGCTGGAGCTGCCGCTGCGGCACGAGGAGGGCATGACCTCGCTGGCCGAGACGCTGACAGCGGACTTCGATGTCGAGGTCGAGATGGAGCGCCAGGAGATGGCGGAACTGCTGGACCGGGCGCTGGACCTGCTGCCCACGGAGACCCGCACGACACTGCTGGAGCGCTACGTGCGCGAGTCGTCGCTGTCGGAGATCGCCACGCTGCTGGGCATGAACGTCAACACGGTCTCGATGCGCTTGCAGCGCGGCCGGCTGGCGCTGCGCAAGGTGCTGGCTACTGAGCTGCAGCTGGAATCCGAGAACTACACGCCGGTCGAGGATGATAGCTGGGAACACACCTCGCTCTGGTGCCATCTGTGTGGACAGCATCGCCTGCTGGGAAAGTTCAAGCCTGAACAGCTGGAGCTGCACCTGAAGTGCCCCGGCTGCTGTCCCGAGGCGGGCGACTTCATCTCTACCAATAGTGGATTAACGCTGCTCGGAGGGGTCAAAGGCTACAAGCCAGCCATGACGCGGATGGGCAACTGGGTCAATTATTACTATCGCACGGCGCTGAATACCGGCTCGGTCCCCTGCTGCTCGTGCGGACGCCCGGTGATGCTGCGCTTCGGCATGCCGGACAACGCCTCCAGCTGGATGCATCGGCGCGAGACGCCGATCGTCAATCTTTTCTGTGATCACTGCGAGTCGCGTTGCTATAGCTCGCTGGAACACCTGGCACTCTCACTGCCAGAACTCAATCAGTTCCGCCGCCAGCATCCGCGCGTCCGCATGCTGCCCCCACGCTTCATCGAGGCGCAGGGGGGGCGTGCCCTGGTCTCCAGCTATGAGAGCGTCACCAGCTCGGCGCGCGTTGAGGTCGTGACCTCGCTGGAAAACTTCCAGACCCTGCAGATCGGAGGGCAGGTATGAACAGCAGTCAGCAAACGCCGGAACTGCTCCAGACGCCCACTCCGGTCATAGAGAAGAGGCAGCTACCGATCGTGGCACTCTTCATCGCCAACGTCTGCTCGTTTGTAGGGGACGTATTGATGAACCTGTCCATCCCCTGGCTGGTCCTGCAGACCACAGGGAGCGCCGCCCAGGCGGGCATCACCGCCTTCTCAGCGACGCTGGCTATCGTGATCTCGTCGTTCTTCGGCAGCCTGCTAATGGATCGCCTGGGTTATAAGCGCACCAGCGTCGGCGCCGACATCGCCAGCGGCATCGCGGTCGTCCTGATTCCGCTGTGCTATATGACCATTGGCCTGTCGTTCTGGGAGCTGCAGGTGCTGGTCTTTCTGGCCGGCCTGTTGCAGACGCCCGGCACCGAGGCCCGCTACGCCATGCTGCCCGATCTGATCAAGCTGTCACAGATGCCGTCTGAGCGCGCCAACTCGCTCTACGACGGCGTGCGCCGCGTGGCCGGCTTCTTCGGCGCGCCCCTGGCCGGCGTGCTGATCATCGCGATCGGCACCGCCAACCTGCTGTGGGTCGATGGCGCCACCTTCTTCTTCTCGGCCATCCTGCTGGCCTGGGCGGTCCCACACACACCGCCGGTGCGCAAAGCCGGTGAGAAGAAGGAGGGGAGCTACATCGGGGAGCTCAAGGAGGGGCTGGTCTTCGTACGCCGCTCCCCAGTCATGTTGTCCATTGTTATCGTTGTCATGATTACCAACCTGCTGGACCAGGGGCTGGCCGGTGTCATCCAGCCGGTCTACGTCAGGCAGATCTTCGGCAACCCGCTGGCCCTGGGTGAGTTGGTGGCGGCCTTCGGCGGGGCCGCCTTCGTGAGCACTATGCTCTTCGCCTGGATCGGCCACCGCCTGCCGCGCAGCCGCACTCTAGGGCTCTGTTTTACGCTCTCGACTATCCTACGCTTCCTGCCGCTGGCCCTGGCCCTGCCACTGCCGATCCTGATCACAGCGTATATCGCCGCCGGACTGCTGATCGGCCCTATCAATCCCATCTTATCTGGCGCTGAACAAGAGCTGGTGCCCGTCGAGATGCGCGCCCGCGTCTTCGGCGCCCTGGCCGCTGGCGTCACATGCGGCATGCCGCTCGGTGGCCTCGTCGCCGGATTCTTCGTCCAATGGAGCGGCGTCATCCCGGCCATCATCGCATTTGGCATCACCTACCTCGCCTGCACCATATCTCTGTTGGTCAATCCCGCCCTCAAAGCCATCGACAAACAACCCGAAACGCCCCCCCAACGTGAACCGCCCCTTGAAAAGGGAACACAATCGTAGGGTCGACCTTCAACGGTCGACCGGGCCGCGAGCGCCAGCGACGGCGGCCCACGTACCCCCACGATACCGCTTCCCATGGCATCCACGATGGGAAACGTGGTTCCCCGAGGGGAACGTTCCGCACACGAACCTTTAAGCGAACGTTCCTGGCCGGGTACCACGTGGGGCGAGATGTTATCCACGAGAAGCCGAACCGGCCGGGTACGTGGCCCGCAATCGCTGGCGCTCGCGGGCCGGTCGACCGTTGAAGGTCGACCCTACACGGCGGTTCACGTTGGGGGGACGTTCCATATACGGGGGCGGTTCGGGTTTGGAGGGAGGGGACATTTTCCCTCCCTCTCTCGGATATATGTCAATCGAGGTATTGGTAGGCGGCCGAGGTCAGGAAGTCGGTGAACTCGGTGGCGGTGACGAGGTTGTCGAGGATGGCGCCAGCGGTGACGAGGCGGCGGATGGCGTACTGGTTGGTGCCCATTGTCTCGCGGAGCGTCTGCGTCTCTTCGGCCAGTAGCTGGCGGAACATGCCACGGGTGACCTTGCGGCCGTCGTCGAGCACGCCATCGGGATGGTGGACCCACTGCCAGAGCTGGGCGCGCGAGATCTCGACGGTGGCTGCATCCTCCATCAGCCCGTTGATGGGGACGCAGCCGTTGCCACGCAGCCACGCTTCCAGATACTGCAGGCTGACGCTGATGTTGGTGCGCAGCCCCCGCTCGGTAATGCGGCCGTCGGGGATCTGTAGCAGGTTGGTGGCGGTCACATACACGTCCTCGCGCTTGCGCTCGATCTGGTGGGGACCGCCCATGATGGCGTCGAACTCTTTGCGGGCGAGGTCGACCAGGCCGGGATGGGCCACCCAGGTGCCGTCGTGTCCGTCGACGGCTTCGCGCCGCTTGTCGGCCTGGACGCGGGCCATGGCCTCGGCGTTGGCCTGCACGTCGCGCTTGTTAGGGATCTGCGCCGCCATGCCGCCGATAGCGTGGGCGTGGCGGTGATGGCAGGTCTTGATGGTCAGCAACGAGTAGGCGCGCATAAAGGGGGTGCGCATCGTCACGCAGGCGCGATCCGGCAGGATAAAGTCGGGCACGTGGCGAAACTTCTTGATGGCGCTGAAGATGTAGTCCCAGCGTCCGCAGTTGAGTCCCGCCGAGTGCTCGCGCAGCTCGTAGAGGATCTCATCCATCTCGAAGGCGGCCAGGATGGTCTCGATCAGCACGGTGGCCTTGATGGTACCCTGCGGAATCCCCAGCAGTTGCTGGGCGAGGCAGAAGACGTCGTTCCACAGCCGCGCCTCCAGGTGACTCTCCAGCTTGGGCAGGTAGAAGTAGGGGGCGCTACCGTTGGCCAGCAGCTGGCGGGCGTTGTGGTAGAAGTAGAGGCCGAAGTCAAACAGGCTGGCCGAGATGGGCTGACCGCCGATCAACACGTGCTTATCCTCCAGGTGCCAGCCGCGCGGCCGCACGAAGAGGACCGCCGGCTCCTCGTTCAGGCTGTAGTGCTTGCCGGTGGCGGGATCATCGTAGCTGATGGTGCGGCGCACCGCGTCAAAGAGATTGATCTGCCCCTGAATGGTGCCGTGCCAGGTCGGCGAATGCGAGTCCTCGAAGTCCGCCATGAAGACCTGCGCGCCCGAATTGAGGGCGTTGATAATCATCTTGCGCTCAACCGGACCCGTGATCTCGACACGCCGGTCCCACAGCTCGCTAGGGATGGGCGCGATGATCCATTCGCGGTTGCGAATGTGCGCGGTCTCAGGCAGGAAGTCGGGGAACTGGCCGGCGTCCAGCTCCGCCTGCCGCCGCGCGCGCCGCTGCAGCAGACGCTGGCGTTCAGGTTCAAAGGTCGAAGAGAGCAGCGCGATAAAGTCCAGCGCACCCGGCGTAAGGATCTGCTCATACGCCGCCGTCATCGTGCCCTGAATCGTCACCGGAATCTCCGGCGCCGTTACACCCCATCGTGCAGTTTGTACGCTTGCCTGTTCATCGATCATAGCCTGTGCATCCTTTCAGAAGTTCATCAATCTCTCTGCGTGGTTGGTTGCTTAGAATTGCGCGGCCTCGGTGGATTCTGCCATGGCCGTGGTCGAGGACTGGCCGGCGGCGATCACCTGCGTCACCTCGTCGAAGTAGCCGGTGCCGACCTCGCGCTGGTGCCGCGTAGCGGTATAACCCTGTTCCTCCAGTCCAAACTCGGCCTGCTGCAAGGCGGAATAGGCGGTCATCCCCTGCTCCGAGTACTCGCGGGCCAGCTTGAACATGCTGTAGTTGAGGGCGTGGAAGCCGGCCAGCGTAATAAACTGGAACCTGTAGCCCATCTCGCCCAGCTGCTGCTGGAAGGTGCGAATGGTGGCCTCATCCAGCTTCTGACGCCAGTTGAAGGAGGGGGAGCAGTTATAGGCCAGCAGCTTGCCGGGGAAGCGCTCGTGGATCGCGTCGGCGAAGCGCCACGCCTCCTGCAGATTGGGCTCGGAGGTCTCGCACCAGATCAGGTCGCAGTAGGGCGCGTAGGCCAGGCCGCGCGCGATGGCGGTCTCAAGTCCCGAACGCATGCGATAGAAGCCCTCGGGCGTGCGCTCACCGGTCAGGAACGGCTGATCAGCCGGATCGACGTCGGAGGTAATCAGTTTGGCCCCATTTGCATCAGTGCGGGCAATCAAAATGGTGGGAACGCCCATGATATCGGCGGCCAGCCGCGCCGAGGTCAGGTGCTTGATGGCGCTCTGCGTCGGGATCAGGACCTTGCCGCCCATGTGACCGCACTTCTTCTCGGAGGCCAGCTGGTCCTCGAAGTGTACGCCGGCCGCTCCAGCCTCGATCATAGCCTTGGTCATCTCAAACACGTTCAAGGGACCACCGAATCCCGCCTCGCCGTCGGCCACGATCGGCGCGAACCAGTCGATCTCGCCGCTGTGACCCTCGCTATGCTGGATCTGGTCGGCCCGCTGCAGCGCCTGATTGATCTTGCGCACCACCATCGGCACGCTATTGGCCGGATACAGGCTCTGATCGGGATACATCTGGCCCGCCTGGTTGGCGTCGGCCGCCACCTGCCAGCCACTGAGGTAGATAGCCTTCAATCCCGCCTTGACCTGCTGCACCGCCTGATTGCCGGTCAGCGCACCCAGCGCCGCCACGTATGGCTCGGACTTCAATAAGGACCATAGACGCTCGGCGCCACGGCGCGCCAGCGTGTACTCGATATGAAGCGAACCGCGCAACCGCAGTACATCCTCCGCGCTATACGGACGCTTCACACCCTGCCAACGTTCATCGCTCTCCCACTCCATCGAAAGATTGTCTACCTGATGACCGTTCATGTTGTTCTCCTTATTCTTTCTCGCGCAAAGCCGGGGCAAGCCCGGTTGAGGATGCTCCCAGCATCCTCGCCTACGACTGTTCCCTAAAGCAAGGATACCATTAAGATTTACCGGAAATCTACACTTAAGCTTTCAAATTCGTGAGGAATTTGATAACCTTTTAGTTATGTCAAGCTGCTATAACCACAGCCTTATAGGTCCTCCACGCTCCTGGCAGGCCGACTTAAAGAGGCTTACAAGCAGCCACAGCGGCATGATGAGGAAGAAAAAAGTGGCCCGTAAACGAGTCCATTGCGGCGGAATTAGTGCTCAATGGATCTTGACAGTGATGAGAAAACCGTTTATATGCTATATAACAATATGCTTATCAAGTTTACGCTGGAGGTTGCGACGATGCATCAACTGAACTTGCACCGTCTGGCGACGTTTCAGGTGGTGGCGAAGCATTGCAGTTATAGTCGTGCCGCCGACGAACTACATTTTAGCCAGCCAGCTGTCTCGGCCCAGATACGCCTGCTTGAAGATTCCCTGGGAGTGCGGCTCTTCGACAAGATCGGGCATAGAACCCACCTGACGCCCGCCGGAGAGGAGCTCTACCGCTATAGTGAGAAGATCTTCGCCTTGATCGATGAGACGATCGAGACGATGGATACGCTGCGCAATCCTCACTATGGCCACCTGCGTGTGGGCGCCGACACGACCGTGGGGACGTACGTGGTGCCGCGCGTGCTGGGCAAGTTCCGCCAGCTCTATCCCAACGTCGAGATTACGCTGGAGGTGGTCAATCGTGGCTACCTGGTCGATGACCTGAGCCAGAACCGCGTGGACATGGTGATTATGGGCAAAATCCCGACCGAGATCCCGGCCTTTGTGGCGCCCTTTGCCCCCAACGAGTTGGTGTTGATCGCACCGCCCACGCACCGCCTGGCCGGCTGCAAGCGCATTCCCTTCTCCGAGCTGGCGCGCGAACACTTCCTGCTGCGCGAGATCGGCTCGGGCACGCGCAACGCCCTTGAGCAGGCCTTCCAGAACGCCGGCTATCCCCTGCTGGTCAGCATGCAGATGGGGAACAACAGCGCCATCAAGCAGAGCGTGGCCGCCGGCCTGGGCATCGCCCTCATCTCGCGCGTCGCCATCGACATCGAGCTGGAGACGAACCGCCTCGTCATCCTCGACGCCGAAGGCTTCCCCATCACCCTGCAGTGGCGCCTCGTGCACCTCAAGGACAAGAACCTGTCGGCCACGGCCCGCGCCTTCAAAAACTTCCTGCTCCAAAACAGCGAGATCCCGCAAACCCTGATCTCGTAACGTGGACGGGGGCCGCTTCGCGGCGGGCGACCCTTGAGGTCAATACCTTCAGCTTAAGATCGTGCAAAACGAGCAAATACCACAGTACGTGCGAGGCTCGCCCCCGCTTGCTTGCTCGTCGCTCGAAAAAGCAACAAACAAAATGAGATGCATCGCGTGCAACCGTTCCTGGTCGCTTTGAAGGAGCATTTCCTTTTGGGATGCAATCAAGCGGGGGCAAGCCCCGCACGTACTGCGGTCGTGTCTATTTTCACCTGCGCTAAAATTGAACGTATTAGCCCTCAAGGTCCGCCCGCCGCAAAGCGGCCCCGTCCCCGGCCCGTTCGGCTCCCCATCGCATCCATCTCCCAGCGTGAGCACGGATGTATAATATATATCAAAAGGCACAATGGAGGTGTTATGGATCAACAGCAGCAACCGGCAGCTCTTGGTGATATGGACCCGGAAGCGTTTCGTCATTATGGCTATAAGATGGTCGATTGGATCGCGGATTACCTGGCCAACGGGAAAGAGTATCCAGTGCTGGCGCGGGTGAAACCGGGTGAGATTCGTGGGGCGTTACCGATCCGTCCGCCGGAGGAACCGGAGACGATGGAGGCCATTATGGCCGATGTTGACCGGGTGCTGATGCCAGGCATTACGCATTGGAATGCGCCCGGCTTTCTGGCCTATTTCGCCAACACGGGCTCGGGACCCGGCATCCTGGGCGAGATGCTGGCCAGCGGACTCAATGTGAACGCCATGCTCTGGCTTACCTCGCCGGCCGCGACCGAGTTGGAGCAGGTGACGCTGGATTGGCTGCGACAGGCTCTAGGTCTGCCGGCGCCGCTGTTCGGCGTGATCAACGATACGGCCTCCAGCAGTACGCTCTACGCGCTGGCCGCCGCCCGCGAGGCCCTCACCGACCTGGCGATCCGCCAGAAGGGATTGGCCGGACGCGCTGACGTGCCCCGGCTGCGGATATATGCATCGCAGGAGGCGCATTCGGCAACCGACAAGGCGGCGATGACGCTGGGCATCGGGCAGGAAGGGGTATGCAAGATTGCGACCGATGGCGAGTTGCGCATGGATGCAGCACAACTAGAACAGGCCATCCAGCGCGATCGCGAGGAGGGTTGGCGGCCCTGCGCGGTCGTAGCAACGGTCGGCACGACCTCGACCAGCAGCATCGATCCGGTACCACAGATCGCCGACATCTGCGAGAAATATGGCCTCTGGCTGCACGTCGACGCGGCCTATGGTGGCTCCGCCGCCATCGCTCCAGAGATGCGCCGGGTCCTTGACGGCTGTGAGCGAGCCGACTCTCTGGTCATCAATCCGCACAAGTGGCTCTTCACCCCCATGGATTGCAGCGTGCTCTACACGCGCAAGCCCAAGGTCCTCAAGGCGGCGTTTAGCCTGGTTCCCGAGTTTCTACGCACCGCACAGGACCAGGACGATGAGGTCCCCAACCTGATGGACTATGGCACCTCACTGGGACGCCGCTTCCGCTCGCTCAAGCTGTGGATGATCATGCGCTACTTCGGGCAGGAGGGACTGGCGGCTCGCATTCGCGAGCACTGCCGCATGGCCCAATGGCTGGCCCAGCAAATCAACGCCACACCTGGCTACGAGCTGATGGCCCCCGTCCACTTCAGCCTCGTCTGCTTCCGCCTTCACCCCCAGGGTATGGATGACGAGCAACAACTGGATGAGCTAAACGAAGACATCATGAACCGCATCAATGCCAGCGGACGCTTCTTCCTCTCGCACACCAGGGTAAACGACAGATACACGATCCGTGTCGCCATCGGCAACATCCGCACGATGGAACACGATATCCACGCCCTCTGGGATATGGTACAATCCCCCTCGTAGGTTCGGGGCTTGCGCCTAATACTTTCAACGTAAGGAAATACAGAAATAGAAAGAGAAGCAGTACGTGCGGGGCTTGCCCCCGCTTGATTGCATCCCAAGAAGAAAAGCATCTTCAAAGCGACCAGGAACGGCTGCATGCGATGCATCGCATTCTTCTTGCTGCTTTTTCGAGCGGCGAGCAAACAAGCGGGGGCAAGCCCCGCACGTACTGCGGTCTTTTCTCGTTTTGCACGATCTTAAGCTGAAGGTATTGGGGCTTGCGCCCGATTTCCCCTCGGGGCACGATCACGTCCGTCGAATACGAGGGATGACGCAAGTGAACATTCCATGTACAAGATGCGTGATCGGGTGGGGAAGAAAAATCGGGCGCAAGGCCCGAACCTACGAGAGGCGTTGACGTACGTGCAGGGGGAAATCGGGCGCGGGGTCCGAACATATGGAGGAATTCGATGGAACAGAAAGAGCGATGGGGGCAGGCGAAGGTGGCGTTGGAGGGGCTGGCGGTCGGGGATGCCTTTGGAGAGTTGTTTTTCAGGCAGCGCGATGAGGTGCCGGCACGCCTGGCGCAGCGGCGGGTGCTGGCGGCGCCGTGGCCCTATACGGATGATACGCAGACGGCGCTGTCGATCGTGTCGATCCTGCTCCGCTATGGCTCGATTCGGCAGGATGAGCTGGCGGCGAGCTTCGCCGAGCACTACGAGGGATCGCGCGGCTATGGTCCGTCGATGCACTACCTGCTGCGCGCGATCCGCGCCGGTGCGCCGTGGCGCGAGGCGGCCGCGCAGCAATTCGCGGGCCAGGGCTCGTTCGGCAACGGCGGGGCCATGCGCATCGCACCGCTCGGCGCCTACTTCGCCGACGATCTACCGCTCGTGTGCGAGCAGGCAGAACTGGCGACCAGCGTCACCCACACGCATCCCGAGGCGATCGCCGGGGCCATCGCGGTGGCGGTGGCGACCGCCTGTGCCTGGCAGCTGCGCCAGTCGGGACAGATGCCCACGCGAGCCGAATTCCTGGCGATGATCCTGCCATACATTCCCAGCAGCGAGGTGCGGCGCAAGGTACGCTGGGCCCGCAACTTCTCCGAGCGCACATCGTTGGAGGCCGTGGTCGGCCAGCTCGGCAACGGCAGCAACATCTCGTCCCAGGACACGGTGCCGTTCGTGCTGTGGTGCGCCGGCGAGCGGCTCAACAGCTATGAAGAGGCTCTCTGGCTTACGGCCAGCGCCCTCGGCGACGTGGATACGACCTGCGCCATGGTCGGCGGCATCGTCGCCACCTACACGGGTCCGCAGGCCATCCCAGCCAGCTGGCGGGCGGCCCGTGAACCGCTGCCCGACTGGTACCTGGAAGAGATATGATTACGACAGGCCCGTGCTCAATACCTACCCATCCGTTTCATCAGGCAGCGAACGATGCCGGATTTAACTTGCGCCTGACCCTCTACTGGCATAAAGCCCGCCGCCAGGACGTGCGCGGGCTTTTGTGCTATCATAAGATGTGCTTATTCAACAGGATAAACATGGGAGAAATGTTGTAGCGCCTGCTCTTCGGTGTTCGCTCTGCCAGTATCCCAGGGCGGAGGACATGCCATTTTTGTCACCCATGATTATAAGAAAGCACAATACCCGAGGAAAGGTATATTAGTTATGGCACGTATAGATGGTGTTAATCCTGAGGAAGTGGATAACTACACTCAAAAAATTCTGGAGTCTCAAGCAAAGACCTGGGGCGCGCCTCTGCTCAATCACCTGGTCTACGCGCGGCGGCCCTCGATTTTTCGCGGGGTGCGCGCGATGTGGACAGGACTGGGGACATCGGGGCTGATCGATGAGAAGCTGCAAGCCCTGGTCAATCGGCGCGTGGCCTCAATTAATGGCTGCGAGTTCTGACAGGATATCAATGCTGCCGTGGGCAGTAACCTGGGCCTCTCCGATGAGAAAATTCTTGCACTGGCTGATTATGCCACCAGCCCGCTCTATAGCGAGGTCGAGCGCGTCACCCTGGAGTACGCCGATAGCATGACCATCACAGGTCGCGAAGTCAGCGACGAATTCTTTGCGCGCCTGCGCGAGTTCTATAACGACGATGAGCTGGTTGAGCTGACCGAGATTATCGCGTGGGAAAACGCGTCGAGCAAGTTTAATCGCGCTCTGCGTATTCCCTCGCAAGGACTCTGGAAACGCCAGGGCAATCAATAAATACCATGACCAGATGCTCTCTCATTCTCAGAGAGAGCATCTGGTCATTTTCTCAGAGAAGATCAGATCGGAATTGAGGCTTTCTTCACCACCGCCAGAAGCTGAACTCATTCGAAAGAGTAGTCGAGCGTGAACACGGCTCCGCTGGCGTCGTGCTGGAAGGCGCAGCTGCCGCGCAGGCCCTGCAAGGCACCAGTACCCGAGCCGGGCACGACGTAGCCAAAGGAGAAATCGGGCTGACCCTTGACCAGCGCCCCGCCGTGCTGGATCACGAAGGTTCCCATGCGCCCCTCGATGCTGCCGCTTACGCGCTCGCTCGCCACATAACCGGCCGAGTTGCCCTCGCCCTGGCACATCAACAGCTCGGCGCTACTCTCGGCCTCGATCGGGCCGCGAAAGCTCTTCTTCACAGCGATGCGCAGGAGCTTCGCCCCCTGCTCCGGCTCCTCATATGGCGTCTCCTGCCATGAAAGAACCTGGAACTCGGCCTTGATCTGTGTACCCATCGTATCTACCTTCTTTCTGATCATTGAGATCCTGATATATCGCATTGATAGGACCAGCTTACCAGCAATTCAGGACATTTTAGGACCTGAGTTCCGCCAATTTCGCGCGAGTTCTCTTTTTGGTTCGGATGGTAGGTAATTTGCGCCAATTTTCAGACAAGCGATTTTCCAGAGCTCAAGAATTGTTCTGAACTTCACGCAAATTCCCACTAAATAAGCATGCAATCAGCCAAAAAGCTCTTCAATTCCAATGGGAATGGAACAATCCCATGCAGGCCAACCAGAGCAGTGACTGAGTGCCATACTGATCGCAATAACCATAATTGGTGCCAGAATCCCAATCACGGACAATCCAAGACCCCAATTCGCCTGTGTTCTGTGGGTAAATGATTTGCGACCAAACAGGGATAAAAGAAGACCAACAAGTGCGAATGGTGGACTGAAGAGATAGAGAAAATTGACAAAGAAAAAACTGACTGTGCCGAGGATATATCCGGCAGTAGCCAGTCCTGCGTATGGATCTGGTATGGGTTTCGGCTCACCAGCGTTTGCCCTGATCGATTGAAGGCTCATGTTCCAAAACAGTATCATTGCTGACATCCACATAGGCATAGCCACATAGGGAAAATAATGATTGGCACATGCACCAAACACGAGGAGTACAATAATAATTGTAAAAATGACGAGTCTTTGTCGTTTCATCGGCAATCTGACACCTCTTAAACACTCTGTTTGCGGATGTAATAGAGGGAATAGAAGTGCTACTCCTGTTCGTCGTATTATTCTTAAAAATGAATATAGCAGAACCATTCTGAATAAGCGAGCATTTTTTCTATATTCGAGAACTATCCGAAATTTCGCGCACATTACCAGCAGATTTCTTTCCGCAAAATGGCTATCGACGGGAATAGATATTATATGGTAGGCTTAGCCAGAACAATTTCGTTGTTCCCTGGCTGGTGAAAATGGGAGCGACGTTGGATAAAGGAAGGTAGACCATGTCCTCTGAGACCTATCATTGCTGGTACCCGGTACAGATCCGGTTTCGTGATTTAGATCCCCTGGCTCATGTGAATAATACCGTCTATTTTGTCTATCTGGAGGAGGCGCGCAGCTTCTATTTCGATCAGCTGCGGCCGTGGCGGCACGCCGATGAGACGCCGGCGCAGGCGGACAAGGAGGATGATGCGGCGGAGGGTGGCGAGGGAGAGCATAATCCGCGCATCAAGACGGGTCCGCGCGGCTATCACTATGGCATGCTGGTCAAGGAGAATACCTGTACGTATCTGTTGCCCCTGGTGCGCTCGGATCGGGCGGAGGTGGGAGTGAAGGTGGTGAAGATTGGACGCACAAGCTTTGTTATGGAGCATGAGATTCGCGATAGCACTGATCATAGCCGTGTGTTCGCCACCGGCCGCTCGGTGCTGGTGTGGTGCAACTATCATACCGGCCGACCGCATCCCCTGCCGGACTCGCTGCGCGCGGCCTTCGAGCAGTTCGAAGGGCTCTCCAGCGCGGCCACGACTGGCGGCGAGCAGGCATAAAAAGAAAAGACATGTGTACGTGCGGGGCTTGCCCCCGCTTACTTCCCCAAAAGGAAAGGTCTATGCGCATTGCTCTCATCTCTGATATCCATGGGAACGATGTGGCTCTAGAGGCTGTGTTGACAGCGCTCTCATCCCGCAATATCAACCAGGTGATCTGTCTTGGTGATGTCGCCTCGACGGGACCGCAACCCCGCGAGGTGATCAACCGGCTGCGGGCGCTTGCCTGTCCTGTAGTGATGGGGAATATGGATGTCTGGCTCTTGCAGCCCGAGCCAAAGGAGCAGCCCGATACGCGCAGGCAGCGCTGGCAGGAGATAGATCTGTGGTGCGCGGAGCAACTCTCAGCCGCTGATCGCGCCTACCTGCACTCGTTCCAGCCCGGCATCGAGTATCCTTTGCCCAATGGGAAAACGCTCGTTTGCTACCATGGATCGCCTCGGTCTTACAAGGAACACATCCTGCCCACGACGTCGGAAGAAGAGCTGGAGCAGGCATTGGCGGGTACGCGAGGCGAGCTCATGGTGGGAGGGCACACGCATATCCAGATGTTTCGCCGCTTCAAAGATCTGCTGGTGTTCAATCCGGGCAGCATCGGACTGGCGATGGATCGTGTCTCGCCTCCCGCTGACATTCGCCAGCCAGCCTTCGCCGAATATGCTGTCGTCGAGTGCGACGATAACTCCTTGCAGGTAGAGCTGCATCGCATCGCCTTTGACCTGCCGACCTTCATCCAGGTCATGCACGCCTCCGGGATGCCTCATGCCGCCTGGTGGGCCAACCACTGGACGCCCTCGTAGGATGGCGTGATCGGCTAGATCAGGCTATAGCTTCTGCTATATGCGGCCTCGCTCCGCGCCAGTTGCGCCAGTTTATCCGCGCTCTCCGGCGTGCAGGGCGTACACGTGACCAGCCTGAAGTCCGGGGCGTCCGGGGTGATTAAGGTGGTGCTCAGGACCTGCAGGCGTCCAACCTGCGGATGGTTGAACTCTTTCTGGTGGGTGGGGCTGCAGGATAGTTCGATGTCGTGCCGGGCCCACCAGCGGCGGAATTCGGGGCTGGCCTGCTTCAGATCGTCGATCAGCTGCTCATAGCGAGAATCGCCCGCGTGTTGATCGCTGATGGTGCGGAAGGTCATGATGGCGTGTCGGGCCGCCTCTTCCCAGCGCACATACAATGCGCGCTGCGAGGGATGGGTAAAGAGCTGCCAGACGACATTGCGATCCCTGCGCGCCCGCTGACCAAAATCTCCGAAGACGCGGGCGGCACTGGCGTTCCAGGCCACCACATCGAGATAGCGGTCCAGGATATAGGCCGGAGTATTCCCCAGCGCATCCATCACGGCCAGCAGATTGATGGGAGGCTGGTCGATGCTCTGCTGCTCTTCTTCGCCTCCAACCGGCACCATACCGCGCGCCAGCATGTAGAGATGGCGACGCTCGCTGTCATCAAGCCGCAAGATACGGCCCAGGCTTTCCAGCACCTGGTCCGAGACCGTAATGGGACGTCCCTGTTCAAGCCAGGTATACCAGGAGACGCCGATGCCGGCCAGCAGCGCCACCTCATCGCGGCGCAGACCAGGGGTACGCCTGCGACCCACCACGGGCAGTCCAAACTGCTGCGGGCTCAAGCGCGCGCGCCGCGTCTTCAAAAAATCAGCGAGCTGCGCCCGCCGCTGTGCCTCATCTATCATCATTGCGTCGCCGCCTTCTCCTAATGACTATAGGAATTATGCTGTTACTTTCACACCTATGATAACCACACTCCTGGTTATAACTCTTCCCCGGCTCCATAATTCTACCATATCAGGTTCCTACTCCTTTTTGAGGAGGAAAGGAAGAGTCACTGCTTATATGAAAGGATAGATAGCATGTCGAAGGTATGGATGATTACTGGTAGCTCACGTGGATTTGGTCGCAGCCTGGCTGAGGCCGTGCTGGCACAGGGAGATTGCCTGCTGGCCACGGCGCGCAGGCCCGAGCAGCTCAACGATCTCGTCGAGCGCTACCCGGACCGGGTCCGCACGATGGCGCTGGATGTCACCGACGCGGAGCAGGCACGCGCGGCCGTGGCGACGGCCGTTGAGAGCTTTGGCCGCCTGGATGTGGTCGTCAACAACGCCGGCTACGCCAACGTGGCGTCGATCGAAGAGGCATCCGAAGCGGATTGGCGCACGCAGATCGAAACGAATCTCTGGGGCGTCATCCATGTGACGCGCGCGGCCCTGCCGGTGCTGCGCAGGCAGCGCTCCGGTCACATCGTGCAGTTCTCCTCGGTCGGCGGCCGCACCGGCGTCCCCGGACTGGGCGCGTACCAGGTCGCGAAATGGGGCGTCGAAGGCTTCTCCGAGACGCTCACGCGCGAAGTGGCGCCGCTCGGCATCAAGGTCACGCTCATCGAGCCAGGAGGCTTCCGCACCGATTGGGCCGGCTCCTCCATGGACATCAGCGAACCAGGACCCGACTATCAGCAGACGATCGGGCAGATGGTAGAGTACCGGCGCACCCGCGGCGGACAGGAGCCGGGCGATCCCGCCAGGGCGGCTCAGGCCATCATCACCGCCGTCAACGAGCCCGAGCCGCCCTTCCGGCTCCTACTTGGCAAAGACGCCGTCTATCATGTACGGCAGATAGAGCAGGCCAATCTGGCCGAGATCGAGCGCTGGGAACACCTCAGCACCTCCACCGACTTTGCTGATGGCGCCATAAACCATGAGAATGACGAAGGCTACAAGACCATGCTCGATCAACTCGCCAGATAAAACGGCACAAAGCGATCTGCATAAACCGGCCGCATAAGTAATGTAGCCTGTGATCGCGAGGATCACAGGCTACATGGGGAGTCAGTCATTTTTTGAAGGGTCGTTTTGCTGGTTGCGTGCTTCTACGTCGAGCCAACCACGGACGAGCTTTGAAGCCCCATCCTTCTCGATACGGGCGCGCTCCTGTTTGGTGGAGAGGGACCAGTCGATCAGGCGATAGGAGCCGCCGAGGACCAGCGTCATGCCAGGAACACCAACGATTACAAACAGCAGGCGCCAGAGCAGGATGTTGTAACTCATCGCCAGCAAGCCAAAGATGATGGTCAGAGCGAAGCTGGCGATCATCACACCCAGCACGATGTAGTTCTGCTTATTGGGGACCGCCCCGGCCATAAAAAACAGGCGCTGCAACCTATTCATAAGTTGAATCCTTTCAACGCAGTCACATCAGGCATATTTAACCGTATTTCATAACATATCATATCACAAGAAAAGCGATACCGTAGGTTCGGGCCTCGCGCCCGATTTGTCCTCCCCATTCGATCTTGTATCAAAAACGCCCCCCCGTAGGTTCGGCCCTTGCGGCCGATTTCCCCTCCACGCATGACGATGTCCCTCAAACATGTAATGTTCAAAATTGACATTGAACGTTTTAACCGGCATTCATATATGGGGAGAGAAAATCGGCCGCAAGGGCCGAACCTACGGGGGGGCGTTTTCGGATGGGGAGCAGTGTCACAAATGGGTGCGTTATCTCGACTCGTGTTCAGGGGATGAGGAAAGAGGTTGGAGCATGGCTTCTCTGCCTTATCCCGTGTGTGGATGAAACAAGAAATGAGAAACGAGGACAGATAACGTATGGTGACGAATACAGATACTCTACATCCGGTGATCATTGTTGGCGGCGGCCTGGCGGGTTTGTCGGCGGCGGCTCTGCTGGCACGCGCGGGGCACGCGGTGACGCTGTTCGAGAAGGCGGGCGGCGCTGGTGGGCGCGCCCGCACCAGTCAGCAGAACGGCTTCTTCTTCAATCAGGGGGCGCATGCCTTCTATCCTCATGGACCCGGCGCGAAGGTGCTGCGCGAGCTGGGCGTCAGCTACAGCGGATCGCAGCCGGGAGGTCCCGGTTTCTTCGTGCTTGCCGACGACAGGCTCTATACGGCTCCGGTGAAGGCTACAACCTTGCTGACGACGCGCCTGCTGCCGTGGGCGGCTAAAATGGAGCTGTTAAACCTGCTTGTGCGCTTACAAGGAATGAAGTACGAGGAGATCAGAGATATCAGCCTGGGAGACTGGCTTGAGCGGCGGGTGAAGCACGAGCAGACGCGCCGCTTCGTGCTGGCGACGATGCGCCTGGCGACTTATAGCAACGCGCCCGAGCTGCTTTCAGCGGGGATGTTGCAGTTCCTGCTGCATACGCAGGTTCTGTACCTGGACGGTGGCTGGCAGACTCTGGTAGACAGTCTGGAGCAGAAGGCTCGGGAGTTGGGCGTGCGCATCGTCACCGGGGCACGGGTGCAGGCGATCGAGGTCGCGGATGATGGATATAGGGCGCGGATGGCGGATGGCACGAGCTACGAGGCGGGCGCGGTACTGCTGGCGACCGATCCGAAGACGGCCAGCGCCCTGGTGATGGATGGAAAGCACGAGGAGCTACGCCGCTGGTCTGAGCAGGCCCTGCCGGTCCGCGCCGCCTGCCTCGACCTCGCCCTGCGCCGTCTTCCACGGCCGGGGAACACCTATACCCTGGACCTGGATCGGCCGCTCTACTATTCGGCGCATTCCACCTGGGCCCGGCTGGCTCCAGAGGGGGGCGCGCTGGTCCATACTATGAAATACCTGCGACCCGGCGAGACCACAGATCCGGAAACGACGCGGCGGGAGTTGGAGGATCAGATGGATCGCCTGCAGCCCGGCTGGCGCGCGGAGGTCGTGCAGCAATACTTCCTGCCACACATGATCGTCTCCAACGCCATGGTCCAGGCCCACCTCGGTGGCCTGGCAGGACGGCCGGGGCCGGCGGTTCCTGGTCTGCCCAACCTGTATGTCGCCGGCGACTGGGTCGGTCCGGAAGGGGGATTGTCGGACGCCAGCTTCGCCAGCGCTAGCAACGCGGTCCGGTTGATCACAACTCATGCCGCCGGGCGCCAGGACAGCACTATGGCCGGATCGCTGGGCGTCATATAATATGCTAGAAAAGAAGATCGGTGATACTATTATGTGGCCCGCCGCCAGAGGTCAGGACAGGGACGGGCCATATAATAGCCAGAGGGACGTTTTATTCATGGACAACACATCATACGCGCAACAGGAAAAGATCTTCCAGCAGTATAGGTCGCTCCTCTTTTCCATCGCCTATCGCATGCTGGGCAGCGTGATGGATGCCGAGGACTGCGTGCAGGAGGCATTCCTGCAATGGTATGCGCGTGAGCCGAAGGAGGAGATAGAAAATCCCAAAGCCTACCTCTGCACGCTGGTGACGCGCCGCTGCATCGATCGGCTCCGTTCCGCACAGGCGCAGCGCGAGACGTACACCGGTCTCTGGCTGCCGGAGCCGCTGATCGAGACTAAAACCACAGATCCATCAACCCTCTCGGAGCTGGGCGAGTCCCTCTCCATGGCCTTTCTGCTGCTGCTGGAACGCCTGTCGCCAATCGAGCGGGCGGTCTTCCTGCTGCGCCAGGTCTTCGACTATGACTACGCGGAGATCGCGGAGATCGTGGGCAAGAGCGCGGAGAACTGCCGCCAGGTCATGCACCGGGCGCGCAGACATCTACCCACCGACGACAAGCTGGCTCAGGCGCCCTCTCATGAGCAGCAGCAACAGGTCTTCGCGCAGTTCCTGCAGGCATACCTCAACGGCGATATGGACGGACTGCTGCACACACTGTCAGACGAGATCGTGCTCAACGCCGACGGCGGCGGCAAAGTCAGGGCCGCGCTCAATCCGCTGTATGGGTCAGAACGCGTGGCACGCTACCTGCTCGGCCTGCAGCAGAAGGTGTGGCAGCATGTCAAGGCGACGATACAGCCGACGCTGATCAATGGTCAGCCGGGCCTGGTCGCCTATCTGCAGGAGAGACCTGATGACAGATGGTCCCCCATCCTGCTGGATCAGGAGCAGTGGTATCAACAGGCGGCAGACAAAGGTCTGGCCGTCCTCGCCATGGTGTTCTCGTGCAGCGACAGCCAGGTGCGCGAGATCGACATCATCGTCAATCCCGAAAAGCTGCGCCACATCCCGCCCCTCGTTCCAAAGCGGGAGCAAGCCCCTTAATATCATGCAAAACAAGAAAATATCGCAGTACGTGCGGGGCTTGCCCCCGCTTTGCTTACCCCCGCTTTGCTTGCCCCCCAAAAGGAAAGGTTCCTTGAGAGCGACCAGATACGGTTGCCTGCGATGCATCGCATCATGCTCGTTGCTTTTGCGAGCGGCGAGGAAGCAAAGCGGGGGCAAGCCCCGCACGTACTTTTGTCTCTTTTCTTGTTGCTTGCTCTCAAGTTGAACATACACGAGAGGCTATATCGTGAAGGTACGGGGTCACTGCGCAAGCCGGGGCGAGCCCGGCACCTACGATGACGACAACGACGATTGTTGTTTGTAATGGTCGATGGCCTGCTGCATGAAGGCCCACTCTTCGGGGCTATAGCTGTAGGCGCTGATGGGTCGCTCGTGCTCGGGCAGCTGTTCGTGGTTCTTCCACCATTGCTGGAGGCCGGCGCACACCTCGGCGTCGCCACGTGTAAACTGGCCGATCAGATCCTGCTGCTGGCGCGCCAGGGCCTGTCCCTCGGGTCCGGTGGGATCGGCCCCCTCGGCCAGCAGGCGCCGCAGCTCGCTGAAGACCGCGTCCCACTGCTGGTTGGCGCGCTGCTGATCTTCCTCGGTCCAGCTCTTGCTCCACTCGGCGATCTTTGCCGCTGCTTCTTGACTATAGGAATTCCGAGAGAGCTCGGACATCTTCTGCTGCTGTTCGGGGGTCAGGTACTTGTTGACCCAATCTTTGTTGCTCTGTTCCATCTGCATCACCTGGATCACATCGACGAGGGCATCCCAACCGGCGGGAGCCTCCTCCAGCAGCGTCTCGGCCTTCTCGATGGCCTGGATGATTGTTTCCAGCTGCCTGCGCTTCTCGCGCATCATGGCCTTCTGCGCGGCCAGCGTCTCTCGCAGCCGCCGTGGGTCCTCCTGCAGGCACGCCTTGATCTCATCGAGGGAGAAGCCGAGAAACTTCAGGGACAGGATCTGCTGCAGGTTGACCAGGTCATCATCCGAGTAGAGCCTGTGGCCCGCTTCTGTGTGCTGCGAGGGCGAGAGCAGGCCCACCTTGTCATAGAAGCGCAGCGTACGCGCGGTTACCGCGGCCCTCTGCGCGAACTGACTGGTGCTATAGCGCCGCCGCTGCTGTGAGTGTTGATCCAAATGCTACCTCCTTTCAACCACGAGTATAGGGTATGACGTTACGTCATACGCAAGCCCTTTATCCCCTAATTTTTGGGCGCAACAAAAAACAGGATGCCACGTTCCATGGTGCATCCACTTCCTTTTTCTCTCTCAGAGATCACCTCAAATAATCGCACAATTTCATCACTATGTCATGCGTGTGTTTATGACAGAAATCGGCCTCAAAGGCCAATACGTTCAACTTTAGGGCAAGCAACAGGAAAAACAACCACAGTACGTGCGGGGCTTGCCCCCGCTTGTTTCCTCGCCGCTCGCAAAAGCAACCAACAGGGTGCGGTGCATCCCATGCAACCGTCCTTGATCGCTTTGAGGAGGCCTTTCCTTTTGGGACGCAAAGAAGCGGGGGCAAGTCCCGCACGTACTATGGTTGTTTCTCGTTTTGCATAATTTTACATTGAGTGTATTGGCCGCCAGGGCCGAACCTACGCTGGGCTGCCTGTGAGCCGGGTAATATCGATGGCTGCGGCCATCCGTCGATAGCCTTCATCATTGGGATGGATACCATCTCCGCTGTCGCATTCCTGGCGGATAATGGCCTCGTTATCAGCGGACGCCAGGGGCGCGGCCAGATCAAAGATGGCATCAAACCACTGGTTCCCCTGCTCGCGCAGCCAGGTATTGACCAGCTGGCGTTGCGCCACTTGCTCAGGTGGATAGCCACCAGGCAGAATCGTCGTGCCAAACACGCGTTGATAGGTCTGTCGAGCCTGCCTTGCCACCTGCTGGAATGTCTCAATCAGCGTTGCTCCTGCCACCCCAAAACGCAGATCATTCGAGCCGATATGGAGAATCAGGTCCGTTGCCCCTGCTTGCGCGAGCACGTCCCAGGCCAGCCGTGTGCGTCCCGCTTCTCCGAACAAGAACGGCGGGATGCCAGCTTCCCCGGCGTCCAGGATCTCGGAAGAGGTGAGCTGGTTGCCACCAAGGCCGGCATTCAAGACCGACATAAGGCGTGTCCCCCCGGCATCTCGCAGGCGGCGCGCCAGGTAATCCGGCCAGCGCCGGTTGGCATTCAGTGTTGAGCCAGTCCCATCGGTGGTGGAAGAGCCAAAGGTCACGACGGCATTGAGTGGAGCGGATGGGACCACGTCAATGCCTGTAATCAGCCACCAGGACGTGGTCTGCAAAGGATAGACCAGAAACGTGGTTTCCGCCGGGGCGGCAGACACGTCAGAGGTTCCTGAGACATATGAGGTCTGTTGCGCCCCCATGTGACCCGTCAGGCATTCTCCCTCGGCCACAAAAAAGGTGATGGCCAGATCGCTAAACGCTTCCACCCGTAAGGTTACTGGATCACTCACCACATCCTGACCTGGCGCCAGGGTGACACTCTCCTGCCCCGCGAACCGCACGGCCTGCGTTCCTGAGGAAAGGACCGGACCCTGAAGGACCGGTCCGACAGAAAGAGATGAGAGTGTCACTGGCGCATCTCCATATCGATTGGACAGCCGCAGGCGAAGCTGTGTTCCACCCGCGTGCAGGTGGACAATCTGCCGCAGGGTACGGCCGCTCAAGCTGGCTGATAACATGCGGGAGGGCGCCGCATACCAGGCCCCCACCCAATTCACCTGGCCCGAGGTTGCTCTATTCGTCATACAGAGCGTCATCCTTTCACAAAATCATTCTTCTTCAATATAAATACTCTACCACGCTCCTTCCATAACCTCGTGTTCAGGCGCTGAGGATGATCTTGGCGACACCGCCCTTTTCAGCGATCCCCTGAGCTTCGGCGGCATCAGCAAGCGGCATGATACGCTCAATGGGAATCGTCAACTTGCCGTCGCGTACCGCCTCTGCATAGCGCAAGATCTGCGCAGCGATGGTCGCGGGATCGCCTTGCCCAAAGACGATATTGACGTGGACGGTAGGATAAAGCGCGGCGTTCTGCGGATTCTGTTTGGGGAAACACCCATACGTGCCACCTTCCTTGACCCTGGCTAGCAACCTGTCAGCGATTTTCCCACCAACGGTATCGGCGACGCAATCGAGTGGAGCGAGCTTATCAATCTCTGCGTCATCATCGATGGCGATGGCCTCGCTCACGCCGGGAAGTTGCCGGGCTTCGTCAAGTCGCTTGCCGCGAACGCCAGCGATGACCCGGGCTCCGATCTGCGCTGCCGCGAAGACCGCTGAGCGGCCGACAGAGCCTAACGCCCCGGTGATGAGGGCGGTCTGACCGGGTTGGACGTTGGCGCCAAGCCGTATCAGCGTATCACCTGTGACGGTGACCAGTGGCAGCGCGGTCGCGGTAGTCATCTCCAGACCAGTAGGAATCTTGACGAGATTGCTGGCTTTGACAACACAGAGTTCGGCGTAGGTATGCAGAGCCATCGCCATAACGCGGTCGCCGATCTTGAAACTGGTGACGCCCCCGCCTACCTCGACAACGGTGCCAGCAAGGTCGCAGCCGGGGATATAGGGGAACGCTATCGGAATGATGTCCTTGACCGCGCCCGCGCGTACCAACCAATCAGCAGGGTTGATGCTGGTGGCCGAGACGCGCACAAGCACCTCTCCTGTAGCTGGTTTGGGATCTTCAACGTCTTCATAGGTGAGATTCGACGCGGGGCCGTACTCGTGGAGAACAATTGCCTTCATGCTTTTCCTCGATTTCTTGAGCACTGTTCATGAGCGAACAGACGTCTGGTATTCTACGATGAGCCCATGTACTTCATCTATCAGGAGTGTATAATAGGGAACAGGTTTTAACGAGATACGAGTTTATTCAGGAACTAACAGTTCCTGTTTCCGGTCACAGCACTGAGTGGAGTAGGCTTCATGGCTATGAATCAGTTGGAGTTGGATCGTCATCACGAATTAGCCGCGTTCCTGCGCAATCGTCGCGCGCGCATCTTGCCAGAACAGGTGGGATTACCGCGAGGGACGCGCAGGCGTACACCGGGCTTGCGGAGGGCGGAAGTAGCCCTGCTCGCCGGAGTCACCCCCGAGTGGTACAGCAGGCTTGAACAGGGACGAGATATTCACGTCTCCGTACAATTGTTAGAAAGTCTGGCAAGCGTCCTACAACTGGATGCCGATGAACGCACTCACCTATTTTTCCTGGCGCTCAGACAGCCACCTCCCGTCGAGACGTTTGCGCCAATGCCGATCAACCCGAGCATTCAACAATTTCTCCAGCAGCTTGGAGCAACCCCTGCGTGTGTGATTGACGCTCGCTTGAATATAGTGGAGGGGAATACCGCCTTTCGCGTCGTCTTTGGTGACTGCTCCACGCAGTCTGAGCGAGCGCGCAACATGATCTGGAGACTATTCACGCCTCCTGTGTTGCAGGAAGAGAACGAGGAATGGGAGAAATTAGCGCGAGTATTCCTGGCACAATTTCGCGCTGGCTATGGTCGTTTCATCAACGATCCCTGGTGGAGCGTCCAGATCGCGGAGCTCTCTCGGATCAGTCCAGCATTTCGGGAATTATGGAGCCGTCACGATGTGCTCAACAGGCCGGAAGGATGGAAGTCCATACATCATCCGCTGGTAGGAGAACTGACCCTTGATTTTTTCTTGCTCCAGCCGGTCGATTCCAGTGATCTGCGTCTCCTGATCTACTCGCCTCGCAGCAATTCTGGGACCGCCGAGAAAATCGAGCGGCTCCTCTCCTGTGAGTAATCGAGGGCATTGAGGATGGACAGCATCATTCTCATCTGGCTCTGATAGGGACTATCATTGACCTTTTTCTCAGTGGATGACGAACAGATATAGCATTTCTGGGCAGCGAGAGCGCCGATGACCGAATTTACCTGGAGCTGACAGAATAACATCCTTGTATCGTCGTATATTCGGCGTTCTGGAGAGAACGCTGGAAAGAAAGAAATCCACATGAGAAAGATCATTGCAGTCGAGTTTATGACTCTTGATGGCTTCGTTTCAGGTCCTGGCCTTGAGATGGATTGGGTGGAAAAGATCTACACGGATGAAATCGCGCAAGCATTGGGTGAAGGCCAACAGTCGATAGACACCTTTTTATTGGGGCGGGTCACCTATCACGGCGTGGTTAGTTACTGGCCAGAGAAGACAAAGGCGGAGGAACCGTTCTTAGCTGACCATATCAATCCGAAACCCAAACTGGTCTTTTCTAAAACACTGGAAAGCGCTCCCTGGGGCTCCTATAATAATGCAAGCGTGGTCAAAGAGCATGCTGTGGAAGAGGTGCAAAAACTCAAACAGCTGCCTGGCAGGGATATGATGATTATTGGAAGTGCCAGCCTTGTTCAGAGTTTTGCGAAGGCTGGCCTCATTGATGAATATGTTCTGTATGTCCATCCCGTTTTTGTCGGCAGTGGAGCACCATTACTCAAGGAGAAGGTCAACCTCAAACAGATAGAAACAAAGACGTTTGGTAACGGCGTCGTAAGATTGACCTACCAGCCTATTTGAAAAAGTGATGAAAAATAACGGGTGAAAGAAAGGGTGTCCGTCATTTTCTGCGGACACCCCTTTCTTTCACCCGTTCATGAGTGCAGTCCTCTGCGCAAACTGACTGGTAGTATAGCGCCGCTTCAAGGGGCAAAGTGCTGGCTGGTCCATGCTCTGGCGGTCGCTAACCAGAGGGGAGCCGTCTTATGCAGGTTAATATCATGGCCTGCTTCAGGAATGGCTGCCACCTGCAGTTGGGCCTTAGGTGAATAAAATGGTGCTTCGGCCCGCTGAATTGTGGCCGCACTGGTGCAGTCTGTCGCGGCAAGGCCACAAAACAAAGCATCTTTCTGCCCGACCGCCACAAGCACGGGCACGTCGATCTGTAACGAAATCCCGTCTGCAATTGGTATTGCGAAGCTGGCGAACTCTCCGGGTGTTGCGGTCTCCTTCGTCGCCTCATCGATCTGCAGAACATTGGGATCGGTGCCGGGCACGTAATAAAAGTCCTTTCCTCGTGTTCCTGGTTCCGTTGTCAGGTAGCCTGCATAATTCACATTGAGCAATTGATACGCGAAACGTTGATCTAGAGTTGCAGGGTAAAGTGTGGCCACGACTCCAGCAAGGGTTGTCGCATTAAGGTGATGCAGCAGCCCTGTAATGATGACTCCATCAACGTCATGGTAGGTGCCCGCTTCTATCCAGCAGGTGACTGAGCCGAGAGAATGACCGACCAACAGTACCCGATTAAACGAATGGTTGCCGATGTTTCCGTTGCGTAAGGCATGAACTACCTGATGGACGACATAGGCATTGGTACCCATAGAGACGGTTAACAGGCCAATGGGTGGATGCGAACTTCTCCCTGTGCCAATGCGGTCGATGTTAAAGGTGCTGTATCCCGCGGCGGTGAGAGCCTGGACGTAGGAATAGTTCTGGGGCTGGTAAGGAAAGTTCCAATAAATATGTCCGTAGGTTCCACCTGGGACGAGTAATTGGACAGTGTGGCTCGGACCACCAGCAGGATTGCAGAGCTCGCCATAGATAGTAACGGGAGTAGACAGGATATTGTCAAGCGTAACCGGTACATTGAATGACTGGCACGTCCCTGCCTGTGTGGCCGCGTGTGCCGAACGCGGCCCCAGAGCCGTGCCAGATAGCATAAGTATTACCAACAGAAAGAGAAGTACAGCACGCTGATGAAGTGCCATAAAAAAACTCCTTTATGTTGCTAGCATTTATTTATATTGCCGGGCGGGTAGAGCTTCTAGGATAGAGTAACAAACTCCGGAGTTGTTCCCCACACCGACAGTAAATACCACCTGCCACAAAAATCCGGTTGTTGCATCTCGGTGAGCATACGCTGATACAGGGATGTGAGCTCTTCCGCAGATTTCGGATTTGCCCGCTGCAGCAGAGGCAATGCTCCATCAAAGACAACTTCTGCATTCTTATAGAAGTTACTCCAGGCCTCGGCGTCACTGGAAAAATTGACCGAGTGGGCCTGGGAGTGAATGTGGGTATAGCCAGCCTGGGAAAATAAGCGTTCGAGCATTGGTGTAATACCAAGTGTCGCTCCATGGGGAGAAAATCCATATCCTGCGTTGTGCATGGTCTGAAATAGAAGCGTATTCAATTGATCGAATGCCGGGCTGTTGGTAACGCCACCGTTATCGGTTTCCGTAATGCGCAGTATCCCTCCTGGCCGTAGGATGCGCCGGCATTCCTGCAGAAGCTGCATCCATACATCCCTATGTAGAAATGAGCTGAGCAAGCGCCCATTGACCAGGTCAAACGAATGGTCAGAAAAATCGAGGGTCTGTGTCGTATCCATGACACCAAAGGAGACATTTCGAATGCCTTGTGAGCTTGCTCTTGCATTTGCATAAGCAACCATCGTCTGGCTGATATCGATGCCGATTACTTCCATATCTGGATAATTGAAAGCCATATCAAGAGCCCAGCCACCAGGCCCACAGGCGATATCGAGCACTTTTGCTTCATCTGGCAGGTCGATCAGTTCATTCAAGAAGTCGCCCATGTTCTTTGTGGTCATGTTATCAAGCTCAATCAAGCGAGCCATTTCAGCCACACTTTCAGGATCGAGAATGTACGTATTGGCGCTATCGGAGTGCATTGGAGGATCAGAAGACATAGGATTTTCTCTCCTTTCGCATATTTATATGACTATTTGCTTAGTATACGTTCTTTCTATCCTATTATCAATATATGTTTGATTAATCTCGCTTATCTTCATATATTTTTTATGGCTAATTTTATTGCTATTTATATACATTGAACTTTTTATAGGATGCATGCATACATTATTCATAGACAAACCATTGCTTATAAGAGGAAGAGAGCAGGAATATCGAAAAAAACCATAAAGCCATCCCGATCAGCGGATGGTGACTCTTTATGCTTCAGGGTTGATGGGGAAGGGAAATCGGGCGCAAGGCCCGCCGACGAATCTACGGCGGCGGGCCTTGGCGTGCGTGGAGGGGAAATCGGACGCAAGGCCCGAATCTATGGATGGGTGGCGGCGAAGCGGATGATGGCGTCGACGGCCTGGCGGTAGCTGCCGCTGCTGCGTACGGTCTGCTGCATGGCCTCGACGTTGGCGCGGATGGTGGCGTCACCGCTGACGCGCTCGACGGCCTGCCGCAGCACGGCTACACTGAGCTCGTCGGTCTTGAGGGCGGTGCCCAGTCCCAGATCGTTGACGCGCTGACCGGTCATAAACTGCTCGGGCTGCTGCGGCACTACGATCAGGGGGACGCCGTAGAACAGGCTCTCCATGGTGCTATTCATGCCGCCGTGGGTGATGAAGACGTTGGTCTGCTGCAATACCTCCAGCTGGGGCAAGTAGGAGGCGACCTGGAAGTTGGCCGGTACGGGTCCCAGCGCGGACAGGTCCAGGCGCGAGCCGTGGGCCATCACGACGTGCCAGGGCTGGTCGGCGAAGGCCTCGAAGCAGAGGCGGAAGAAGTCCGGTCGGTTGTTCATGACGGTGCCCAGCGAGATGTAGAGGACGGGCTGGCCCTCGGCGCGCTTGAGCTCGAACGCCGGCGCATCCTGGCGCATAAAGATAGAGGGGCCAACAAAGAGGAAGCGCTTGTCGTCCATGACGTCCCCGCCGGGCTGAAAGGCACGCGGGATAAAGCAGATGTTCAGCTCCTCGTGATGGGTCCAGATATCCATCGGACGCATAGAGGGGAGATCATAGCGGGCGCTCAGCGCGTCCAACTGCTCCTGCAGGGCGGCCATTTCGGGACCGGAGGCCTGCGCCCGCGCCAGGGGTCCACGGCTCATCATCTCTTTCGAGGGCACATAGCTGGGACGCAGATTAATGGCCGGGATACCCAGGATCTGGGCGGCCATGTAGCCGGCGGGACACATAAAATCATAGATAATACAGTCCGGCCGCTCGACGCGCAACCGCTCCAAGACCTGCGGCAGGATGATGGTACTTGTGCGCAGCAGCATACCCAGCAGATGGGATATGTTGATGTTCTTAGGACTGGCCGTCAGACCCTGCGGCGGACGCATCTCGTCCATCTGGTAGGGCTGGAACGTAGCGCCGGTAGACTCAATCGTAGCGCGGAACGCTTCGGTCAGATAGTAGCTCACCTGCTCGCCGCGCTCGACAAGCTCGTGCGCCACGGCCAGCGTTGGATTAACGTGTCCATACGCGGGAACATTCAAAAAAGCATACTTCGTCATTATTTATTGTCCTTTATGCACGGGCATCTGGCAGGGATGGGTCGGCTCGGATTCGGAAGCGGGATGGATGGCGGCCACCAGATCCTCCAGCAGGTTAATAAGCTGGTGGGACTTCTCTTCGCCCAGCGCCTGCAAACCGTTGAGCAGCGGCCCCTGCTCATCCTGGCGCGTCACCTGCGCCAGCAGGGCGCCGCCCGCCTCGGTCACCGATAGCGGCGTGCGCCGCCGATCCTGCGGGTCGCGGTCGCGCTGCACCAGCCCTTTACGCACCAGCACCTCGACCGTCGGCGCCAGCGTCGAGGGATCGAGTCCCATGGCGCGGCTCAACTCGCCCAGCGTCAGCGTGTGTCCGCTGACATTCATCAGCGCCAGAAACTGGTGCGGCGACAGGTCGGAGCCCGCCTCGCTCAGGTGCTGCATCAGCTCCTGGCGCGCCGTCTTCATCACCGTCCCGCACAGCCTGCGCAAAGCATCCGCCGAAGCAACATTTCTCTCCATCATACCCATGCCTCAAACTTTCAACCTTAATTGGCAGCACAAATCATTTGCCATCCAAATTATATATCATTGCAAGCCCTCATGACAAATTATGGCATAAAAACACAAAACGTCACCTTGTCTTTTGGCAAAATTTGAATGGTACCCGATTCTCATAGGGAGCTTTCGGATAGAGAGAGTTAAGTGTATAATAATAGGGTAGCATTCTGCACCCTGGATATTTAGAAGTGCGTATTGCTTGGATACGCGTTTCTCACCGCGTGGTATCATTTTTCTGCCCTGATAGAATCTGGCGCAGAAGGCGATGAGAGCCAGGATGATCACGGTGCGACCAGAAAAGTGGCTATTTTGCGACCACTTTACCATTTCTTTACAATTACAGTGATCATTTTTGATCTTTTTCGCCTTAAAATATTAGTACATGTCAGTATTTTAATTTGCCTACGAAAGACGGACAAGCATGAGTAAGACACAACCTCGGAGCGTCAAGCAGGATCGCGCCGGGAAACAACAACGCCGCGAAGCAGAGCGGCTGCGCCAGCTCAAAGCCAGGCGTAGAAACAAGATGATCATTACCGGCTCGATCGTACTGGTGGTCGTCATCGTTGGCGCCTTTATCTGGTTCGCCAACCATCCCCTCGGCGGCACAACCGCCAGTAGCTCCAGTAGCCAGGCCAGCAGCAGTTCTAGCTCAGGCCCTTATGCTCCGTTGAATGGTATATCCTGCGACACACAGGAGCAGCTTGCCTATCATATTCACGCCCATCTATCTATTTATATCGATGGGAAGCCGGTGGCTCTGCCACAGGGGATAGGCATTGCCAGCGATCAGTCCTGTATCTACTGGCTGCATACGCATGACACCAGCGGCGTGATCCACATCGAGTCACCAACGCAGAAAGACTATACGCTGGGGCAATTCACCCAGTTGTGGAGCCAGCGCTTCTCGACCCTGCAGTATCCCTATCAGCTCGATAAGGGTGATGGCTGGCAGGTTTATGTTGATGGCAAGCCGTACAGCGGCGATTTCCACAACATCGTGCTGAAGGCGCATACGCTGGTCACGCTGGCCTATAACTCTCCCGACGCCAAACCCGACACCACCTACGCCTGGCAAGGGTTGTAGGCATAATTCCCATGTGATGGGAATTATGCGGTGGCTGTTGATGACTCGGGCGCTGACGCGCCCGAGTCTTTTTTATTTTGGAGAAATGTGGATGCTGCGCTTGACGCGCAGCATCCACATTTCTCCAAAATTGATTGATGAGGATTGCGCGTTCCTCATTTCCATTTGATTGATGGAGATTGCGCCCCGCATTTCCCAGTTGATTGATGGAGATTGCGCCCCGCATTTCCCAGTTGATTGATGGAGATTGCGCCCCGCATTTCCCAGTTGATTGATGAGGATTGCGCGCGGCGCCCACATTTCGCAAAATTTGATTGATGGAGATTGCGCGCAGCACCCGCATTTCCCAGTTGATTGATGGAGGTTGTGGGGCACCCGTATTTCTCCAAATTTGATTCCCGTATTTCTCCAAATTTGATTAATGAGGATTGCGCGGCACCCGCATTTTTCCATTGAATGGAGATGATTGATCTGGTATGCTTGAGCATGTGGTGTAATTGATGTACATATAAATTATGAGATAGAGGGAGGTCGCGTCCATGGTAGGCAGGCGTGTGGTGACGACGATGTGTCCGATGAATTGTGTTCCAACTCAGTGTGGGATGAAGGTGGAGGTGGCACCGGAGGAGAATAGAGTTATTTCGGTGAAGGGGGATACAGAGAATCCAGATAGCCGGGGCTTTTTGTGCGTGCGGGGCCGGGCGGCAAAGGAGATTTTTGAGAATCCGAAGCGACTGCTCCAGCCGATGCGGCGGGTGGGAGAGCGGGGCGAGGATCGCTGGGAGCCGTGTTCGTGGGATGAGGCGTATGCGCTGATCGTGGAGTCGATTCGGCAGACGCGGCCGGAGCGGGTGGGGCTGTGGCGCGGCCACGGCGTCGGGACGTCGGGTCCGCTGGCGGGAGCGCTGCTGACGCGCTTTGGGATGCTCGGCGGCTTCCAGAACTGGAATACGTCGATCGTGTGCTGGGCGATGGGCGGCTATGGCCTGGGCCTGACGGGGGCGCTCAAGACCCATACCAAGGAGGATATGGCGGCGAACTCGCAGACGATCGTGCTGTGGGGCGCGACCCTGGCCAGTCAGCCGGACCTGGGTCCGCAGCTGGTGGCGGCGCGCAAGCGCGGGGCCTACGTGGTCCAGATCGATACGCGGCGCACGGAGGTCTCCAGCCAGGCCGACGAGGTGATTCTGCTGCGGCCGGGCAGCGACGCGGCCCTGGCCCTGGCCCTGGCGCACGTGATCATCGAGGAGGGGCTGCACGACCAGGAGTTCGTCGAGCGGCATACGCTGGGCTTTGAGGCGTTCGCCGACCATGTGCGGCAGTATACGCCGGAGTGGGCCAGCGAGATCACCAGCATCGAGCCGGAACGCATCCGCGAGTTGGCGCGTCGCTACGCCACAGCGAAGCCGGCGATGATCGTGCTCGGAGGCAGTTCCATCTTCAAGCATCAGCACGGCTGGGAGCCGGCCCGCGCCATCCCCTGCCTGCCCGCCCTGACCGGGCAATTCGGCATCGCCGGCGGCGGCCTGGGACAGCGCCACGGCGCCTCACCGGAGAGCGTAGGGCTGGCCAACGTGCAGGCAGATATCAAGCAGAAACTGCCGGCCGAGCAGGCGATCCCCAGCCACATGACGAGCATCGCCGAGGCGCTGGTCAACGGGCAGCTCGACGTCCTGCTGCTGATGGGCAGCAACATGCTCTCATCGTTCTCCGATAGCAACGACGTGGCGCGCGGACTGGAGCGCACGCGGCTGATCGTCTCCTACGACCTGTTCATGAACGAGACCTCGCGGCGCTACGCCGACCTGGTACTGCCCGGCACCGCCTGGCTGGAGACGATCGGCATGAAGCAGACGGGCACGCACATCTACCTGATGGAGCAGGCGCTGCAGCCCGAGGGCGAGTGCCGTCCCCTGACCACCGTCCTGCGCCAGCTGGGCGAGCAGCTCGGCATCGACAACATCTATCCCTGGAAGAACGACGAGGAGATCCTCAACACCGTGCTGGCCGCGCAGAAGACCGAGGATGGACGGCCCCTGACGGTCGAGGAGATGCGCCGCCGTGGTGGCTACTGGCCCAAGAACGGCCTGTCGCACATCGCCTACCAGGACCACCAGTTCCACACGCCATCGCAGAAGATCGAGTTCTGGAGCGAACGAGCCCAGGAGGTGGGCCTGCCTCCCCTGCCGACGTATACGGCGCCGGCGGGCGCGCAATATCCCCTGCGCTTCAGCCAGGGACGCACGCTGACGGCCTTCCACTCCTTCTTCGACGAGGGACAGGCCCTGCCAACGCTGGCGCGCGTCAATCCAGCGCCCGAACTATGGATCAATCCACAAGATGCCAGAGAGCGCCAGATCGAGAGCGGCACGACCGTCGTCATCAGCAACCAGCGCGGCCAGTTCACGGCACAGGCCAACGTCACCACCGACGTCATCCCCGGCGCCGTCTGGATGCGCGACGGCTGGTCCGGCGTCAACCGCGTCACCAGCGGCGCCCCGGTGATCCCGCTGAACGCCAACGACATCGTCCCCAACATCCCCGGCGGCCAGGCCGCCTACGACGCCTGGGTCGAGGTCGTCCCATCGTAGGTGCCGGGCTTGCCCCGGCTTCGGGCTTGCCCCCGCTTGCTTGTCCCCCAAGCGGAAAGCTTATTCAAAGCGACCAGGAACGGTTGCATGCGGTGCATCGCATTCTGCTTGCTGCTTTTTCGAGCGGCGAGCAGGGAAGCGGGGCAAGCCCCGCACGTACTGCTTCTCTTTCTCTTTGTACATTCTCTTACGTTGAACGTATCGGGGCTTGCCCCCGCTTACCCACCAAAGACGATGTCGTTCCCTGCGAACGCCGCATCAACGCTAAAGCTCGCCATCCATTGACCAGATCGCCTCAAGCATCAGGTGATTATTGTCAAAGAAGACCATGCTGCGCAGGTGGCCGAGGTCGCTGATCTCGCTCATGCGCGCATCGTGCTGGCGCAGGCGTTCACGCAACGCCTGCGCGGCCATCTCGTTGGGCAGGCTGAAAGCTATATGAAAAACAGTACCTGCCATGATGGTCGCAGGTCGCTGCCACTCCAGAGACTCTGGTAGAGGCGGTAGCTGGGCGCCCGGCATCTCCCAGAAGTGCAGCCCCTGCGCCGGGGTCGCGCCCGGCTTGATAAAGCAATGACGGGTCTTCCCGCCACGGGCCTCGTAGATCTCGCCCGCCTGCATGCCGAGCACGTCGCGGTAGAAATGGATCGTCTCATCAAGGTCGTGCGTCGCCAGCGCCGGATGGTCAATGCCCTGCCATGGAATGGGTTGCGTGGATGTTGTCATCTCTTTGGTTCTCCTCATAAAACATGGTGATGTGCCGCACATCGGCCGCAAGGGCCGAACACGGAGCGAGTTCGCGTTGTATGTGCGACAGGATGTTGTGTATATCGTTTTGTGTCGCCTATACTGAGTATGCAGCAAGCGATGACATGTCACAAGCAACAAACGCGATGATCTGTCGCACCTGCGACACAGGAGGGAAAAATGACGCATCCAGACAACAATCTGCGCGCGCGGCGCACGCATAAGCTGCTGCGGGAGGCTCTGGTTGAACTGCTGAATGAGCAACACTTTGAGAGCATTACGGTCGGTGAGCTGGCGCGGCGGGCCATGATCAATCGCGCCACCTTCTATCGTCACTACCTGGACAAATACGACCTGGTGGAGAAGATCTTCGAGGAGGCGGCTCAGGAGCTCAATCTCACTATCGGCCCGCCGCGTGTGGGCCTTGATCATATCGATGGCGAGCAGCCGCCCGACGCGTGGGTTGCCTTCTTTGAGCACGTGGCGCGGCACAGGCGGCTGTACGGGGCGCTGCTGGGCAAGAACGGCTCGACGTGGTTCGCGACGCGCATGCGCGAATACACGATGGCAGTCATGGAGGAGCGTGAACGGCTGCGCACCCGCCTGCCAGGCGTGCAGAAGGGACAGGAAGCGATGCCACGCGAGGTGGCGCTGGCCTTTAGCGCCAACCTGCTGATCAGCACGCTGACATGGTGGCTGGAGAGCGAAGCATCCTATACTCCACGCGAGATGGCCACCTGGTTTCGCCGCTTCCTCTTCTCCGGCTATCCCCACGCGCTGGGCTTCAAAGAATGAATGGCATGTGCCTGATGGCGGAAATTGGCTCTGGCATCCGGAGGACAGGTCTTGTAGGATAGAGTTCTTCATCTATCCACGATGGCCGGGAGCAGGCTGTAGTTAGCGTAGCTGCCCGGATAGCGAAACAGATAAGAGAGGGAGAAATGCCAAAGGATTATAGCCCCGAGAAGACGCCGGCCAATCAGCAGCGCCGCCCACAGAACGCCCGTGATGATGAGTGGACAAGGGACTTTCTGCTGCGGGGGCAGGTGGCCTATGTCGCCACCCACTGGGATGAGCAACCGTTTATCAATCCCACCATGTACTGGTACGATCCAGACCAGCACAGAATCTTTTTCCACTCCAATCGCAAAGGCCGGATGCGCGCCAACAGCGAACGGCACCAGCAGGTCTGCCTGGCGGTCAGCGAGTTCGGCCGCCTACTGCCCTCGAATATCGCGCTCGAATTCTCGATCCAGTACGCCAGCGTGATCGTGTATGGCCGCCTGCAGATCCTTGAGGATAGCGATGAGAGGCGCTACGCCCTCGACGGCCTGATCCACAAGTATTTTCCCCAGTTCTCCCCTGGTCGTGAGTATCGGCCGATCACCGACACAGAGCTCCTGCGCACCTCGGTCTACGCCATCGCGATCGACAGCTGGAGCGGCAAAGAGAACTGGGCCGACCAGGCCGGCCAGAGCGACGACTGGCCTCGGTTGCCAGAAGATCTCTTGAACGAGAATAGAGATTGAGGTAATTGTCAGGCACAAGGAATTCGGGCATGCTTGTAAAGAAGATATCTGCTTTTCCTTCTATTTAGAGAGTCTATGGATGTATAGGGGAGCGTCTCAGGCGTAGGGGACGCTCGCGATAGGGATTCGTGCACTTCACCACATAGCTTAGAAGTGTGAGCCTCGCACCTTGCTTGGCGTGATGCGCAGAGCCACCGCATACTCTGCCGCGAACTGTTCCGGCGAGCCAAACTTGCTGGTCATCCAGTGCTGATATTTCGCCAGATACTGCGGATGTTGGTCGGCGGGAACTTCATCTGGACTGATGTCGGCATGGGCAGTGAACACGATGATGCCAGAGCCGGTCCCATAGCCATCAAAATGCAGCGCTACCTGCGGATTGCGGCGCACAACATCCAGGCGTCTGGCATTCGCCAGGCTATAGACCAGGAAATTGGATGCCGCCTCATCCCACCAGAACCAGACCGGTGTCGGTTGAGGCACCCCACGCATATCCACAGTGGTAAGCCATATGAGATATTCTTCATGCACGCGCCAGCGGACGCTCTGTCCAAAGATCGTGCTGTCATCTGGAAATTGAAAGGTCATGCTCGAAAATCCTTCTATATTTCTTGCGCTGCTGCGCGGTGGCGCAAGAGCGAACGTCTTGTTGGAAGCAGCTCCAAAGCTTCTTCTCGCCGAATTCCCCACGTCTGCAGGGCGGGGGCAATTGAGGTGATCCACGCTTGACTTTGTGCCAGAGCAGACTGATAGCTGCTAAAAGCTGTCTCATCCGCGAACGAAGCGAACCAGACGAAGACGTTTTCCCCTTCGCGCACGGGCAAAGCTGGATAGGTGTTTTCAGATGGTTCGGTCACAAAGCATCCCAAAATCGTCGCCCCTGCCTTACGAAGGAGAGGCACCATGGTGTTTGCAAAGAAATCCACGAAGCGCTGATCAACCGCTGCATCAAAAGCATAGATGGTCGCGCTGATGATCCCTCTCGCCACCTCGGGCGCGTCCTTCGTCGGGCGGTTGGCCGGATCGAGGTGAAAACCAATGGAGACGCGTGCTGGTCTGAGCAAGAAAACGTCGCTCACATCATCGATCGTGTCGTTGGCCGCCGTCCGATACTCCTGCCAGAGCGGACTCACATGGTAGAAATCGTGCAACGCCGCCTGTCGCGTTTGCATATCGGCAAACCCACGCAACCAGACGAAGCGATCAGGGTCGGTGCGATCGCGAAATTGGCCGGGGATGAACGCACCATAGCGCTCTTGCTCCTCAATAAAATAGTCATCAAATAAGGTGGCGAACTCATCGCGTCTCCCCGGATGGTGAACATATTGGCGCAGTTCTATAATAGGACACCATGTCTCCTCGGCTTGCTCTGGAGCGTGCCTCGCATTCGTGTCCAGTTCTATCGGCGCTTCAGTCTGTGTTTCTTTTGACATTCCGCTCAATCCTTTCAAGGATGGCAAGGACGAATGATGCCTCGCGTCCCTGTGATAGCTAGCAATCAGCTGGCTTGACACAAGAATACCATTGCGCTATCGTTAGCACAAGAACGCACTAAAAAGGTAGATACTCTCCTGGAGGAAAGTATGTATGGGAACACATGTAGAAGCCCGCTTCTTTCAGTGTCCAGTCGACGCTGGACTGGCATTGATGTCTGGCAAGTGGAAGCCACGCATTTTATGGAAATTGTATCGCTACCAGATCATGCGGTTTGGTCAGTTTAAAAGGATGTTACCCGATATTACCGATAAGATACTCACGCAGCAGTTACGCGAATTAGAAGCGGATGGATTGATTACGCGCAAGGTGTATCCTGTGGTGCCCCCCAAAGTCGAGTACACACTCTCCACCTTTGGCAAGACGCTCGAACCGGTGATCGCGGCCATCGCGACCTGGGGAGAAACACATGAGCAGGAGATTCGATCGCACCTAGAAGCACAGGACGTTGCCCTGCAAGAACAATCATCTTGAGAGCTCTGTGAAGGAAGCAGATACAGAAAAGAAATAATGGTTCAGCTTACCTCTATTTACCACATGGCTGAAGCCGCCAATTGGCCCGCGATCCAGCGGAACGGTCTGCATAGCGCCAGCACACTGCTGGATCAGGCGGACATCATCGGAGAGGACCGGGAACGACTGGAGAAGCTTCAGCGACTGACGCATACCGAACTACCGGGCGGCGTTCAACTGCGAGATCAGCGGCCCATGCCACCAGCGGCCCTGGCAAGTTGCTTGATCGGCATCACCCCATCCGAGTGGTACGCTCTGATCAATGCCCGCGTCTTTTTCTGGCTCGACCCGGCGCGGCTCAATCGGCACCGGGCCGCCTGCGAAGCCCGCCCGCAGGTGGTCCTGACCGTGGATGCGAACAGGCTCGTGGCGGCCTATGCCGGGCAGATTACCGTCACCCCGATCAATACCGGCAATGCGCGCCGTCGACCGGCCAGGCGGGGAGCGGCCACCTTCGTGCCCTACGAGACCTGGGTCACATCCGCCTGGGCCAGTGAAGCCATAAACTTAGGCACCACGCCACGACCATCGTCGCATCCTCCTGTAGAACTAACCGTCGTTGGATCGATCCCAGATATCATGCAATTCGTTATCGGGGTGCAGCATCTGGCCCCTGGCCAACC
Organism: Dictyobacter halimunensis; assembly: GCF_036245075.1. Lineage (NCBI taxonomy): Bacteria > Bacillati > Chloroflexota > Ktedonobacteria > Ktedonobacterales > Dictyobacteraceae > Dictyobacter > Dictyobacter halimunensis. Next base: position 5,222,802 of record NZ_BSRI01000002.1, on the reverse strand, counting down.
GTTCACGCCAGCCTAGAGCGGTGAGACGCTCAATCGTGGGCGAGGCGTTCGAAGATCTCCATGGCTTCGGCGGCCGTGGGGACGGTGAGGACGTTTTCGGTGGCGAATTCGTGGGCCTGAGGGTAGCCACTGGCTTCGATGGCTTGGGCGGCGGCCTGCAGGTCGTAGGGGGTGGAGCGGAAGTGGGGTCCCTGTTCATCGAGCAGGAGCCAGTAGGCGCCGGGCTGGTCGGCGTAAGGCATGCCGACGCTGCCAGAATTAATGATGCGCAGGCCCTCGAATGGAATATCAAACTGGACGTGGGTGTGGCCGCAGACCACGGTCGGCGTCTGGACACCAGCGAAGATGGTCGCCAGGCGCTCCTGCGGGGAGTTGGTGGTGAAGATCTCTTCGTCATTGCGCGGCGTGGCGTGGCAGAACAGGACATCACCCAATCCGGAGATGGAGAGCGTAATCTGCTCCGGGAGGTCTGCCAGGAAATCGCGCTGGTCGCGCGTGAACTGGCCAGCCACCCAGCTTGTGATCGCGCGTCCTTCCTCTGACATGGCGGGGCGCAACGGCTGGCCGTCGAAGGCCATAACGACCTCGCGATCACCGTTGCCTCGGATAAAGCGCACGCGGTCGCCGAGCGCGACGAGACGCTCCAATGTCTGAGAAGGCATGGGTCCCGAAACGATATCGCCGCCCACCACGATCAGGTCAGGGTGCTCCTCCTCTAGCTCAGCGAGTACCGCATTCAGCGCGGGCAAGTTGCCGTGGATATCATAGAGTGCCGCAATCTTCATGACTGTTTCTCCTCTTGCTTGCAATAAATTCTATCTATGCTGACACCATAGCAGATGGCCGCGCTACAGCAAAAGGGGATAACTATGCTTATAGCATAGAGGGTCCAACGGCCGAGAGAAATCGGGCGCGAGGTCCGAGCATATGAGGGCGGGCCTCTAGGCTAGCAGTCGTCTTCGTCGTCGGAGCAGCAGGAACAGGATTCGCCGGTGCGGGCTTCGTGCCAGGCTTCGCGGCCTTCGCGCACAATAAAGTAGACGAGGGCGAGTCCGGCCAGGGGATCGGCCCACCACCAGCCGAAGATGCGGTTGAGGAGCAGGCCCAGCAGCAGAGCGAGCGACATGTAGGCGCAGGTGACGCTGCAGGCGGCGTCCGCTTTGAGGGCGGCGCTACCGATGCGCCGGGCGATGCGCAGCTTCCCCTGCCACAGCAGCGGCATAATGATGGCGGCGGCCAGCGCGAGTCCCAATCCCCACCAGGAGGCCTCCGGATGGATCTGCGCCAGCAGGGTCCAGACGCTGTCGACCACGATGTAGGCTGCCAGGGCAAACAGGCCCAGGGCGGTCACCCAGGACGCCCGGCGCTCAGCCAGCTCGACGCGCTCCTCCGATCCACCGCGCTGCTCGACGAGCAGGCGCCACAGCAAGATGCCCCCGGCGATCAGCTCAATGATGCTATCGATGCCGAAACCCTCCAGCGAAACGCTGCGTGAGAGGATGCCCGTGGTCAGGGCGACCGCCGCCTCGATCACCATCCACCCAATGGTAATCAGCTCAATACCGATGCCCAACCGCACCTGATCGCGGCGAGCAGGCGTTGATGATGTAGAGAGAGAACGAGCCATGAAAGATACCACCTCTTGTCGTATATATAGAGCGAGGGCAGGCATCTCCTGTCCATTTTTGCTTATGATAACTATAGATAGGATAAAATGGGAGACCGTCGCTGTCAAGGAGGCTGTATTTGTAGACCTGCTCTTCCTAAATGGAGAGGGGGCTCGGAATTTTTTGACGTTAAAATGAGAAGGTATAAAAATTGCTTGCCATAACACAAAAATGTACCCCGTAGGCGGCCGTAGGTGCCGGGCTCGTCCTCAATACGTTCAACTTTAATTTCGTGCAAAACGAGAAAAGACCACAGTACGTGCGGGGCTTGCCCCCGCTTGCTTGCTTTCCAAAAAGAAAGGCACCTTCAAAGCGATCACGAACGGTTGAATAAGATGCGTCGTATCATGTTTGTTGCTTTTTCGAGCAGCGAGGAAGGAAAGCGGGGGCAAGCCCCGCACGTACTGTGGTTTCTTTTCCTTTTACCTACTCTAAAGTTGAACGTATTGAGGACGAGCCCGGCACCTACGGCCGCCTACAGGGTATACGTTTTCATATTGGGTGGACGTGCGATACGGGGGTGCATTTTCGTGTTGGGCGGGCGTTTGAATATGGGGATACGTTTTCTTGCGTTGAGAGGATAATCGGACGCGAGGTCCGAACATATGGAGGGATTCAGGTATGGGTCGCGTTACTGTTTTTCTGGACGATGGTGGGGTGATGAACGACAATGCGCTGCGCGCACCGCAGTGGCGGCGACTAGTGGGCGAGTTCTTTACGCCACGCCTGGGAGGGACGGCGCAGGCGTGGGCCGAGGTGAACCGGAGTGTGATGGAGCAGATGTTTGAGGCGCAGAACTGGCAACGGCGGCTGGAGGCGGCGTCTGATTACGCCAGCTTCTATCGTCAATATGGGCTGGACTGGTTGGAGGGGATGTGCGCGCGGCTGAATATTTCCTGTCCTGCGGAAGAGGAGTGCATTGCGATGGTCGAGCAGGCCAACGCATTTATCATTCCGCGCGTGCGCTCGGCGTTTGCGGGCGCGGCGCAAGCCATTCGGCGGCTCTACGATGAGGGCTATACGCTGCATACAGCGTCGGGGGAGCCGTCGAATGAGCTGGCCTATTATCTGGAGGGGATGGGGGTGCGGGAATGCTTCGGCAAGCTGTATGGTCCGGACCTGATCGAGACGTTCAAACTCACACCTCGCTATTATGAACGCGTCTTCTCTGATCTTGGCATAGAGCCAGAAGAGGCGCTGATCGTCGATGATCGGCCGGACTGCATCGACCAGGCGGCGCGGCTGGGCGCTCGTACCGTGTTGATTGGTCCTAAAGCACCTGAAAAGTATCGGCCGGATCTGCAGCTGGCAAGCCTGGCCGAGCTGCCGGATCAGATGCACCGCTTCGATTGAGGCATTACTTAAAAACCGGCATGGTTCTTATGCAATGGGATGGCGGAGCACGGTACGCATCTTGTCGGGGGGCGATTCGGCGTAGATCGTTGAGATAGATCTCGTGATGTTTGCCGCGAAAGGCGTGGCCGTGCTCCGTGAAGAAGCGGTCGAGCTTCTCAAGCGTTGACCCTTCGTCCGCGAAGGGGCCGACGTGCATGACCTGGGCCGCCCTGCCCTCGGGGAAAAGTTCCAGGCGTACCTTCTCTAGAGCGCGCAGGCCCGGCTTCTTGCGCCGCGCCTGTCCAAGTGCTTGCGCGAAGCAGGCCGCCGTCACGCAATCGGGCTGCATGATCATCAAAGTCCATTGCCAGTGCTCGCGGGGCGCCTCGCGGCCACCATCGGCCCACCAGAGTCCCTCAAGCGGCATCACGGGATAGTCAAGCGCCGCCTCTTTCTTGAGCAAGAATTTCGCGCTATAGGCGACCGTATACAGCGCCTCGACGGCATCCTTGTATTCCTGTGCCGTATTGGGATCGCCCATCCCATCCAGCATCAGAAACTGCATCGCGGGCACCTCCACGACCTCAACTTCGCGTACAGGAGGGGTATAGAGGTGCTTCAAATCCTTTTTTAGATCCAGCCTGGTTAGCTTCATGTTTGTACTCATATATTCCTACTCTACTATGTAGCTGCACCCCAGAGGGGCAACGACTCAACTCTCATAGGATAACTGATGCTCACTGACATCTTTTGTCAGGGAGTGGAAGGAATGGTAGACTGGATGGAAATCTGGAGCAATCAGAGGGGGATAAGAGATGCGAGCTGATCGTTTGCTGACCATTTTATTGCTGCTGCAGGCACGGGGGCGCATGACGGCCCGCGAACTGGCGGAACGGCTGGAGGTCGCGGAACGGACCATTTATCGAGACCTGCAGGCGCTCGGCCAGGCGGGCATCCCGGTCTACGCGGAGGCCGGGACGGGAGGAGGATACTCGCTCATCGAAGAGTATCAGACGCGCCTGACGGGGCTCACAAAGTCCGAGGTACGCGCGCTGGCGCCATCGCAATCACCTGGACCGCTGCACGACCTGGGGTTAGGATCGGCGCTGGAGGCGGCGTTGCTCAAACTTGAAGCCGCGCTCTCGCCGCACTGGCATGGCGATATGGATACCGTCAAGCGCTCGATCCACCTGGATTCCACCGGCTGGCTGTGGACAAACGAACCGGTCCCGTTTCTATCCCTGCTGAACGAGGCGCTCTGGCTGGGTCAGAAAGTCGAAGTGGACTACTGCCGTCACGATGGGCAGGTGCGCCGGCGCATCATTGATCCCTACGGGTTGGTGGCCAAATCCACCGCCTGGTATCTGGTTGGCGCCGTTGAGGGTCAGGTGCGGCTCTTCCGCGTTTCGCGGGTGCGCGCCGTAACGCTGCTAACGGAAGGGAGTCAGCGCCCGCGCGACTTCGATGTGCGGGCATACTGGGAAACATGGCAGCGTAGCCTTGAGGCTGGCTATACCCCCTATGTTGTGCGCCTGCGCCTGTCGCCAGCAGGCAGTCAGCAACTCTTCGAGAGCGTAGATGAAACGGTACGGCTCTCGATGAGAGAAGAACCGATCCCCGATGAGCAGGGATGGCATCACATCGCGATGACATTTAGCTCGCTACGCCACGCCCAGGCGATTGCCCTGGGCATGGGAAATCTGCTGGAAGTTCTGGAGCCGCTGGAGCTGCGCGAATCCATTCGCGCGCAGGCCCGACAGATCACAGCCCTCTATGATGGTTTGTGACCGCTGACGATGAAGCCGATGGCGCAGAAACGCTACGCATAGAGCTGCATGCCTTTCTCGTTCTTCAACAGCGGGCTTGACGGCAGCCTTCTTTTTCGGATACATTCATGCAAAACAAAGGATGGGATACCATCAATAATCTGACTATCATCCGCAAGCGACCATGCTCGCCCCATCCATCATAGAGACTGGAGACACTATTTGAATACTGCTACACTTATCAAGCGAGGATTATGGCTTGAATATCTGACCCTTGGCTGGAACGTCGTTGGTGTCGTCATCGTCATCATCGCCGCCATCTCGGCTCGCTCGGTCGCCCTGGCGGGCTTCGGGCTGGACTCGCTGATCGAGATATTCGCCTCGGTTGTCGTCGTCTGGCAACTCAGGGGCATCAATCAACAGCGCGAACACCTGGCTCTGCGCCTGATCGGCAGCGCCTTCATCGCCCTCGTCATCTACATCATAGCGCAATTGCTGATCACGCTCCTGACCGGAACACATCCCTCCACCTCAGTCGGAGGGATCGCCTGGATCGCGGCCACCTTCATCGCCATGCTGTTGCTCGCCCTTGGCAAGCGGCTCACCGGACGCCAATTGCAGAACGAGGTCCTGCTGACAGAAGGGCGCGTCACCCTGGTCGATGCCTACCTGGCCGGAGCGGTCTTGCTGGGATTGGTACTCAACGCGCTCTTTGGCTGGTGGTGGGCCGATCCTCTGGCATCGCTCGTCATTGTGTACTACGGAATCAGGGAAGCACTGCATGCCTTGCATGAGAGCGCTTCCCTTGCGCGGAAAGAGGAAGCCTGATGCTGCCGATTATTTTCGCCCTCGGGCTGCTGCTCCTCGGAACGGTCCTGCTGCTGAGAGGAGCCGATTGGTTCATGGACGGTGCAAACGACCTGGCCCGGATGCTCGGGATCAGCGCGCTGGTCATCGGAGTGCTGCTGGCTGGACTGGAGCCGGAGGAGATGCTGACAGCCGCCATCGCGTCCGCGCGTGGCGCGCCCTCCCTCGCGGTGGGCAATGTCGTCGGCACCAACGTGACCATTACCACGATCGCTCTGGGCCTCAGCGCCCTCATCCTGCCCCTGTCCATTCACCGCAGTGTACGGCGGCAGGCCCTCATTGCCACAGTGGTATCGATCATCCCCATCATCTTGCTCGTGTCCGGTATGGCAACCCGGCTGGCAGGGATCTGCCTGCTCATCATCTTTGCTGGCTATACCATCTTCTTATTTCGCACCGATCGAGCGGCGATCGAACGTATGGGCGAACATGACGATGATGACGACGACGACGATGAGCAAGAGCTACCCGGAGATCGACGCCTGCGCTGGAAGCCGCTGCTGCTTACCATTGGCGGACTGGCGGCGATGGCCATCGGTGGTCCCGCAATGGTAGAGGGAGCTTTGCGCCTCGCCAGCATCGCCGGACTGGGCCAGGGAGTAATCGGGGCTACCATCGTCTCGCTCGGCACCGGTGCAGAGATGATCGCATTAGGGATAAGCAGCGCGCGCAAGCGGCAATCCGACATCCTGATCGGGGGCATCCTCGGCTCTTTCGCCTACAACCTGCTCGTCACCCTTGGACTGGCGGCCGCCATCCACCCACTGCCCGTGGACGCACCGATCCGCCTGATCGCCCTGCCCATCATGATCGTAGCCCACCTGGCACTGCTGGCATGTGTCTGGTACGGAAAGATCACGCGCCTGGTGGGGAGCCTGCTCGTTGCCGTTTATATCCTCTACCTGATCATCGTCGTGCTGGCCTAGTACATTTCCACCAGACACGACAGCTTATGTAGCGCTACCCTTTTTCGTAGCAATATGCAGAGCTACGACACCGCCAGTCAGATAGTGAAAACGGACATCCTTCCAGCCATATTTCTCCATGAGCGCCTTGAGTTGGGGAGCGTCGGGAAAGGCGCGCAGAGATTGGGGGAAGTACTGGTAGGCGCTGAGATTCTGGCCGAGCAAGGCACCAAAGAGAGGCGCACAGTTGTAGAAGTAGCCATGGAAGAGCGCGCGCAAGATGGGTTGGGGCGGGTGGCTGACCTCCAGGCAGACGAGCCGACCGCCAGGACGCACAACTCGCCACATCTCCTGTAATCCCTGCTCCAGATCAGTCAGGGTACGTACGAGAAACGAAGAACAGCAGAGATCCACGCTGTTGTCAGGCAGATCGAGCTGCTCTCCATTGCCTACACGCAGTTCGATCCGCGTCCCAAGCCCCTGCAAGTACACTTTCCGCCGTGCCTGTACGAGCATCTCTGGCGTGAGATCAATCCCAATGATGCGTGCCCCGACAGCGGAGACGCGCGTGAGCTCGATGGCAAAATCCGCTGTACCGGTTCCCAAATCCAGAGCAACTTCCCCAGTCCCCACAGCCAGCATCCGCGCTACACGCTTGCGCCACATACCAATCAGACCAAAACTTATCAATATACTCATCGCGTCATAAATCCCCGCAATAGAGCGAAAAGGATTACCCAGAGGCAAAACCTGCTTGCTGACGCCCACCTCAACTCCTTCTGTCTTCATCATGATCGCATATTTTCCTTCCCTGGTTCTATCAAATATCAGGCTCAAGAATGGGTCTTATTCCCGTCACCCTGAGGGCACGTGAGCGTCCCCGCACGCACGTCCGCATTTGTTCATATGTATGTTGGTGCATCGCGCACGCGATGCACCAACATACATATGAACAAATGCAAGTAGATAGCATGACATGCGCATGATGGAATGAGCGGTAGTGCTACTTATAATCTCTGGGGGCAACCTACGCCTGATCATCGTACGCCTGGAAGTTCCAATAAAGTAGAATCAGGCAGGTACACTGAACTTATGCAGCGTAGAAGATGCTATCCAGATTGGGTATTACAACGAAACCTCCTTGCCCGAGTGATCCTTGTCCTCATAGCGTTCATCACCAAGCAACGGGCCAATGATTGTAGCCAGCCGAAGCAGGATTTGTCTCACCGGCGGGAGCCAGAGTACAGGTTGTGCGAGCTTGAGTAGATCGCGGAGAAGGTTAAGCAAAAGCCGGGTGCGCGCCGCGTTTTTGCTCTGATCGATCAGCCAGAAAAGCACCAGGGCCATGTGAGCGCCATAGAGCACAGTGGCGAGATCTTCGTGCAGAGCCTCGCGCGGCGCGTCCTTCGCGCTCTGAATAACTCTCAGATAGCTCTTCCTGGCTCGCTGGCGTATTCCCGCAGTGCTTGCGCCAAACACACCCGCTTTGGAATGTGGATTGAGCGTGGTGCTGAACAGTGCGCTGAATACGTCGCGATGGGGCGCGAGCAATGTGAGCAGTTGGCTGAGAGTCTGATAAAACCGCTCGGCCAGAGAAATAGGCGAAAGCTCGTGTATATACTGGTCGAGTTGCTCGTTCAAGTTTTGATACAGCACCAGGACCAGTTCCTCTTTACTCGCAAAGTAGCGATAGGTCAGCCCTGGCGAATATCCCGCCTCCGCCGCGATTTCGCGCATCGTTGTTTCTTCATAGCCCCTGCCCTTGAACAGGCGCAACGCGCTCTCCAGAATGCGCTGGCGCGCCAGTTCGCCTTTGCGGGTCAGCTTCCCGTCCAACTCTTCGGTCATCTCACCTCTCTCGTGTTTTCTCATGCTCTCTTCTTTTAGAAATAAACGCGTTTACTTTCTTAAAGTGTAGAGCAGTATGGGGAAATTGTCAAGGAAAAATAAACGCGTTTATTTCTAGTGAGGGTCAGCCGAAGCGTTTCCCACAGCTAACATAACCCGGAAATGTCCCCGTAGGGAGCATTTTCGCGTTGGGCTGGCTTCCGATATGGGATACGTTTGAAAGGATACAGTCTCATGTTACATGAGAGTCAAGTTCCGGAAGCTGCATCTGGAATCATGCTCTGAGACATGTGCTGCATTTTCAGATCTCAAAGACCTGGGTCATATCGAAAGCAAATGACGTTCGATCGGCGGAAAATGTGTTCACCAGTAGGCATAGACAATGGCGCGATGGACACGCTTCCCAGTTTCGCTGTACCAGCGGTATGACATCGCGCTCGGGCAACTGATCGGTGAGCGAAGATGTGAGCAAGATCCAAGAAGTTTTTTTTCTTGCCCCCTTTATAGAATAGATATACGTGCAATGTGCAAGAACATCGATGCTCTCCATCGGTCATACCGAATGCAAGAGGAAGAGAAAAAAAGGAAACGCTATGAGAAAAGTTATTGTACTCGAATTCATCACCCTTGATGGCGTCATACAAGCCGTAGGCGGGCCAGAGGAAGATACCAGCGGCGGCTTCGCGTATGGCGGTTGGGTAGCTCACTATGACGACAATGTTGCTGGAACCGTCATACATAAGCAGATGAGTATGCCGTTTGATCTGTTGCTGGGGCGCAAAACCTTTGAAATCTGGGAGCCCTACTGGCCGCAACATGCGGATATATGGCCCGGCGTCATGTCAGCGACCAAGTACGTCGCCTCGAATACCATGACCTCTAGCGAATGGCAGCCCTCCGTATTTTTAGGTGGAGACATTGCGGAAAAAATCAGCCAGCTCAAGCAGCAGGAAGGGCCGAATCTGCACGTGTACGGAAGTGCAAATCTCGTTCAGACGCTGATGAAGCATGATCTGGTCGATGAGTTCTGGCTCAAGATCTACCCACTGACGCTGGGCAGTGGAAAACGCTTGTTTGTCGATGGCACCATTCCAGCGTCGTTCAAGGTGACGGAGAGTCAGGTCTCCCCACATGGCATCATTATCGTGAATTACGAGCGTGCCGGCGCGGTTACAACCGGCACGGTGTCAGAAAGCTAACATTCCTGAAGTCGTTCAGAGAAAAGAAGCAGTACGTGCAGGGCTTGCCCTGCACGTACTGCTTCTTTTCTCTGAACGACTTCAGGAATGCAGGTTTTCAAGAGAGCAAGATTCGAGAAGTTTTTTTCTTTTCCCGCCAGTATACTCTTGATATGCAAGCGTTCACTTGCATATGGTCTTACTATGAATATGGACTTAGTTTTTAAAGCGCTGGCAGACCCGACCAGAAGAAAGATTCTTGATGAGCTTTCTGAACGCGATGGGCAGACACTGTTCGAGCTGTGTTCGCGCTTACTGATGCGACACCAGATCGCATCAACAAGGCAGGCTATATCGCAACACCTGGCGCTACTGGAGGACGCCAATCTGGTGACGATCAAACGCCAGGGGCGATATAAGTTCCACTACATCAACAGGGAACCATTAAACGCCATTGTGCGGCGTTGGATGGAGAGAAACGAGGAGGAACCATGAGGATTTACATCACGAGCATCCCTATAGCTGACTACGACCAGGCTCTTACCTTCTACACCGAAATACTGGGCTTTCAAAAGAAGAGAGACATCGAATTGGGCCCTGGCGCGCGCTTTATTACCGTGGTCTCTCCTGAAGAACCTGATGGCGCCGAGCTCCTGCTGGAGCCAAATGCCAGCTATCCTGGCATGAAAGCCTTGCGCGAAGCATTAGCGGAAGATGGGATTCCCATTACGTCGTTTGCGGTCGATGATATCCAGGCCGAGTATGAACGCCTGCTGAAGCTAGGGGTGACATTTACACAACAACCGTTAAGCCAGGGCGGACCAGCGACGGCCGTCTTTGACGATACCAATGGCAATCTCATTCAAATCGTCGAGTTAAAGAAGGGAGAATAGAGGTAACCCTACGGGTAACGCCGATCATCGATGGGGACCGGGCCTTTGTCGAATGGTGGGCTTCCTTCGACTGTGATCCATCCGAGCACGATCACTGGACGGCGTTCTACGTCCAGGCATTTGCCAGATGGTTAGAGCCACTACGTGCTACGCTGCAAGGATGAAAGCCCACCGGGGAAGCTGAACACAATGAGCAGAAGCTTCATCGTGTTCAGGTCAATAGATGTCGCCCTGGATGACCTCGTAGAGGACGACGGCGGCGGCGATCGAGACGTTGAGGGAGTCGCTGCTGCCGCGCATAGGGATGCTGACGACGAGGTCGCAGGCCGCCTGCTGCTCGGCAGAGAGGCCATGGCGCTCGCTACCCATGAGCAGGATGGCCGCTTCAGGATAGCTAATCAGCTTATAATGCGCGGACGCCGCGTCGGAGGTGCCGATGACGGTGTAGCCGTGGCGCCGCTTCCAGTCCACAAAGGTCTGGAACGAGGCACGGACGAGCCGCCGGGTGAAGATGGCGCCCCGGCTGGCACGCAGGGCGGCCAGGTCATAGGGATCGGTCGTATGATCCAGCAGCAGCACACCACGGCAGCCGGTGGCGTCACAGGTGCGCAGGATCGTGCCCAAGTTGCCGGGATCCTGGATAGCCTCCAGAGCCAGCCAGTAATCGCCCCGCGCCAGCTTCACCTGCTCCAGAGACTCCCAGCGCTGCTCAACCACGGCGGCGATCCCCTGGTGCGCGAACTTGAATGAGAAGGACTCCAGCACGTCGACGCTGACATACAGGCAGGAGCCGCCCCGCCGCCGATAGTCCTCAAACAGATCCCAGGCCCGCTGGCCCTTCAGCGCCTCGGGAGCAACAAGCAGCTGACGCACCAGACCCGGTCGCCGCAGCGCCTCCAGCGCCAGGTGCAGACCCTCAACCAGGGCCAGCCCGCTGCTCTCGCGCTCGGAGCGCTTCAGAAGGGCACGCAGCTCTCTGATCTTTGGATTGTTTCTACTGGTGATGATTAGGGCGGAATCGTTCGTGAGTGCGGAGCGATCACGCTGTCCGGTCAGAGAATGCGGATGTTGTTTTGCCATGAGATAAACCAGCCTTCCAGAATGCAATGAGTTGACAACGTCAAAGATTCTGGCCAGCCTCTGCCTGGCAAAATGGGACCCTGTGTGCCGCGCAACATAAAAATGGGGATGGGATGAGATGGGAGAGGTGGCCAGAACGTGGTGAGCCTGGCCCAGGCACACAAAAGAGGAGGGTAAGGAGAAAGGTAAAGCAGCACGCACCGATGCGTTCAGACTACATCGGTGGACTTACTCTTCGTATTGAATCACGCCTCCTTGTAAGCTCTGCAATCAGGCTCGCAAGGAGGCAGGGACATTAGCCCGTACAATGCGCAAATAAAGTGTATTCATGATCCAAATGTACCATACTGAACCATTACTGTCAATAGGCCAAACAATCCCAACGAATTCTAAATGTTTTTCCGCCACTTCAGTAGTGTTATATGTGTGTTGCTTTTCCGGTGACACTCCTGTCCCCTAAAGGGTGACAGGCTTCTCAGCATCGTCGGAGCGGTAGCCTGCCTCCGAAGAGACCACGTCTGCAACGTGTGGGTGAGGCCCAGACTGACTGAGACAACCAAGGGGCGTGCCTGCCCTACTACTCCAGTTCCTGTTTACGCAGGGCGGAGATACGTACACGAACGAGGAAAGGGTACCCGTTCACCAAAGGTGATAGCATGCATATTGATCGAACCAACAAGGTCGCGGTGTCCAGAGAACCCACAGGCCTTACAGATCCACTGCCTGTTTCTCGGCTTATGTTTATGCCCACATGCAGGACACTGGCTACTTGTTCCTCGTTCGGAGCCAGTGAAGCACTCGATGTGGGCCTGTTTGGCTTTGTGGGTCAGATAGTCGATATCTTTTCCGTACTCCCACAAGCTCATACGCTGGTTGTGGTGGCGTCCATGGTTCTTCGTGCGCACCCCATGAGGGTTGCCAATGAAGAGAGTCCCAACGTGGTGCTCAACACAGAAATCGATCACTTTGTGGGTGGCTTGATGACGCTGGTCACGAATGCGGCGCTCTGCTCGTCGAGATTGCTTGTTTTTTGCTCGTTGCAACTTCTTCCAACTACGGGAGTGTTTAGCGCAACGGGCCTGCTTCTTGCTGATGGTGCGCAACGCTTTGGTGCGCCCTCGTTTGAGCGAGCGAATGCCGCGCCCGGTGACGATGATGGCCTCACTCGTATTGGTCGTGACGGCCGCAAGATGAATCTCTCCAAGGTCGACCGTAGCATGGCCATTCCCGGGAGCTTCTTCGGTTTGTGGAACCTCGACGCTCACATGCAGTTCATAGCCACTGCTCCACACCAGTATCACCGACCGACTGTGTTCAGGCAGTTCGACTGGCAACACCAACGAGTCACGCCCGCGTCCCATGGGCAACACCACGCGCTTTCCTTCTCTGGATACCGCTTGTGCAGGCCAGGAGACAGGGTAGAACTGCTTTTCTTTGTAGGGATAGCGCATTCGCATTTTGGGATGCGACTGATGAATTTGCCGGGTGGTCTCTACATTGGCAAGAAAGACATGCGTGACCATCTGAACCGACTGGCTATGAAGGGCAAAGCGTCCCTTGGTGGCTTTCTGCAACGCATCGCGTCCGGGCCACTTCGTATGCTGCATACGCGCTTGCAGATGCAGCGCAACGCACACATTCCAGACCAGCGCCGCTTCTTGCTGTGCGGCACGCAATCGCTGATAGTGCTTTGCAGGCAAGTGCTGTAATCGGTAGATTTTGACGGTGTTCATGTGCTATAGTGTACCACATAATAAGAGCAATCGACGATCGAGGAGAGCGGGAGCTACTGTGACGCAGCAAACAGGTCGGAACATGTGTCTTCATATTTTGAGATGAAGGAGCAGAAAAATGGATCGACAAGCGACAACTTTTTTTCAACGCTTCCAGCCGGGGGATCGCGCTGCGCTGAGGCAGCAGATTGAACAGGATTATGAGGAATTGGAGCAGGCACGCACTGATGGTGATGAACGTCGTCAGCTGGAGTGCTTGAGCCGCCTCGGACACCGTCTCACCATGCTGGGTGAGGAGAAAGAGGCCGCCCCGCTGCTGGGGCAGGCGTTCGCGCTGGCGCGGCTGGTGGGAGATCAGCGCCTGGAGGTCGTCAATCTTCTGCACCTGGCTACAGCACAGCAGTATCTCGGCCAGCGTCACGAGGCACAGGATCTGTTCCAGCAGGCGCTACAGAAGGCCAGGGATTATCACCAGGAGCAATACGAGGACGCCATCCTCCAGCACCAGGGCAGCTGCTATGCCGAGCAGGGCATGAACTTACAGGCACGCACCTGCTTCGAACAGGCATTAGACCTGAGGCAGCAGAGAGGCGATCCACACGCCATCGAGGCTACCCGGCAATCGCTCGCCGCGTTGAAGGCGCTCGAATAGCCTATATTTATATGATCGAGCGTGAGAAAACCCCTGTGCTTCAGCCGGGAGAGGGTGTCAATCTGGGGACAGATGGGGCCAGAAAAATCTCAGTGCAGCGCTAAAAGAGAAAGAACGTGCTTGATAAGATAATCTACGCCTGGGGACTGATGAGCGATCATGGTAATCTGTCCCCAGCGGTATTCGATGTCTGATAACAATCGTGCACGCGTAGACCTCGCACGCCACGTATTTTTGTGCGCATTCCCGGACTTGTGTAGATCCATTGTCGGACACCGACTTCCAGGCCATGCGCGGCCAGCGCCTGAGATAAGCTTTTCGCCTTCTTTGGTTCGTAGCCATGTGCCGCGCACCAGTTTGCATAGGAGGTCATGACATCACTATTGGCGGCCCAGGCGCCCTCCACTTTTGGCCACATTGCGCCAGCCACAATCCAGCTGTGTCTTCTTCTAGTAGTTGTGCCCGTGAAGGATAGGAGCCTGCTTTCGGAGTATGAGGTCCCCAACCTTCGTGCTGCTGCCACTGATCCAGTAGCTGCTCCAGTTTGCGAGGCGTGTCGGCTTCCTCCAGCGGCGTATACACAGTGATTTTGAGATCCGGCGTATCAAAGACCTGAAAGGTGAGGCGTTCAAACACGAGCAGCCCCACCTGTGGATGATTGAGCGCTTTCCGCCCTTCTTGTCCACTCCGGACTTCATGATCAGGCCACCAGGCGCGAAATTCAGGACTGGCGAGCATGAGATCATGGATCAACTCCGTCAGTTGGGCGTCTCCAGGATAACGACCACACATGCTTCGGAATTGTGCTAAGAGATGGCGCGCATCTTCTTCCCAGTTGACGATGAATTGCCGGGCCTGTGGATTGGTGAAGACGTTCCAGATGGTATTGCGTTCACGGGGGGCGGTCCTGTGGCGGTAATCGCCAAAGATCGCGCACCCGGCATCGTTCCAGGCCAGGATATCCCAACGTCTTCCAGACACAAAGGCTGGACGAGAGTCAAACTGATCAAGGAAACGTTGTAGCGCTGGACTCACGATCTCGGGTTCCAATAACAGCGTCGGCGGTGGTTGTTGCTGGGCCAGGAGGAAGAGATGGGTTCTTTCATTGGCATCCAGGCGCAACGCCTGCACCAGGCGTTCTAAGACCTGCGTTGATGGCGTGATAGGACGTCCCTGCTCCAACCAGGTGTACCAATCCACGCTTACACCAACCATCTGTGCCACTTCCGCTCGTCTGAGTCCAGGCGTTTTGCGCCTGCTTCCTCGCGGCAGTCCCACCTCTTCAGGCGTCAGCCTGGCCCTGCGCGTCCGCAGAAAATCTCCCAGCTCGTGCAAGCGATATTTTTGCTGCCGCTGATCGACCATGCTAACCTCCTTCATCCTGGTATCTGCAAAAAGCAACAATTAAAACAAGAAGTACGATTCCTATGATTATCGCTCATCTTGTTCTAGGATTCTCTTCAGTATACCATACTCTTAACGCTACGGGTGAAGTACCCGTAGGCAGTCGAGTGAAAGGCAAGGTAAAACACCATGGATTTAAGACTGGCGGGCAAGAGGGCATTAGTGACCGGATCGAGCTCCGGCATCGGCGAGGAGATCGCGAAGCTACTGGCCGCGGAGGGCGCTACGATCGTGGTACACGGTCGCGATGAAGGCCGGGCCAGCGCGGTCGCCGAGGCGATCCGCGCCACAGGAGGGGGAGCCGAGGTCGCTCTTGGTGATCTCACCACCGACGACGGGGCTGACGCGGTCGCCGCCGCGGCGCTCGCTGGCGGGCCAATTGATATTCTGGTCAACAATGCTGGCTTCATCGGCTACCTCTCATGGACGGAGGCGACGGCTGTGGACTGGGCTCAGACATACAACACCAACGTGATTTCTAGCGTACGAATGATTCAGCGTCTTGTAGCGCAAATGCGTGAGCGACACTGGGGGCGAGTTATCCAGATCGGAGGCGGCCTATCGCAGCAACCGATCGCGATCATGCCGCACTACAACGCATCGTTGGCGGCCCGCCATAACCTTGCGGTGTCCCTCGCACGTGAACTGAAAGGGACCGGCGTAACATCAAACGTCGTGGCACCCGGCGCGATCCTTGCAAACGAGGCGATTCGGGCGCAGCTCACCCATATGGGCCAGTCTCATGGCTGGGGCGAAACGTTGGAGGAGATCGAACACAACTATACGCTTGCTATGGCTCCCAATGACGTGGGTCGCCTCGGTCGGCCAGAGGAGATCGCGGCGGCAGTAGCCTACCTGGCTAGCCCGCTCGCCGATTACGTGAGCGGCGCCACGATCCGCGTCGACGGCGGCACGGTGCGCACCGTTATCTAAGCCCGCGACGATAGCTGCAGGAACGGGCTCGCCTCAATACTTTCGACTTTAGCACAGGCAAAAAGAAACACGACCACAGTACGTGCGGGGCTTGCCCTCGCTTGCTCGCCGCTCGAAAAAGCAACCAACAGGATGCGATGCATCGCATGCAACCGCTCTTGGTCACTTTGAAGGTACCGTTCCCTGTGGGATGCAAGCAAGCGGGAGCAAGCCCCGCACGTACTGCTTCTCTTTTTATTCCTGCATATTCTTAGTTGAAGGTATTGGGGGCAAGCCCGGCACCTATAGCAGGAGGTCGCCGACGTCGTTGCGGGGGATCTTCTCGTTGTCCTGGTAGACATACTTGAACTTGCGGAAGTTGTCGGCGAAGAGGAGCAGGTCGTCGTTGGTGACCCATTGATCGATGGCGCCCGGAGTATCACAGTCCTGCAGTTCGACCGGCAAAGAATCACGCAGGGCGGCCTGCACATCCGCGAATGAAACGCTCATCTGTCCTCGGCTATATGCAGAGGGCGGCAGGAGCTGGCAGGGGCGCGTGATCTCAAGGCGCCGCTGCTCTTCATATAAGAGCGAGAGGGCTTCTTCCAATAGAAGGACGGACTGCCCCAGGTCGTCGAGCACCAGGCAGGATTCCAGGCGCGGCCCTACCTCCCCGGCGAGGCGCGGCAGAGCATAGAACTCGCGCGAGAACCACTTCATGGTGCCGGGACAGTAGGCGCGGTTGAGCAGGAAGGTCAGGCGCACCACGTGCTCGACCACTTTATAGAGCATTATCCTGGCCGATAGCGTATCGCCGCGCGCCGCGCACAGGCCGACCACGTCGTAATCCTTGATCTTCTCCCAGGCGTAGGACAGCTTGTAGCGCCAGACGTCATCCGGCAGATAGGCGAACTCCTCGCGCACGGCCGTGATGTCGCCCACCGGATCAACGAAGATCCTGCCACGGGTCAGCTCCAGCAGCTTCTGCTCGGGGATGCAGAGCCAGTCGAACGGGGTGAGCTCCAGATGGGTCAAGCCATACTGCAGCTTAAGGTAGCGCGTGACGGTGGTGATGGCCACATGGTGAAAACCTTCCTCCTCAGAGGGAGCGGGCACCAGGCAGCCGGCCTCCTCATCGAAGCGGAAGCGGGTCGCGTAGCCCCGAAAAGAGGCGGGCAACTGCTCATTGAGCGTCATATTGAGCCGCTCCGCGTAACGCGCGTAGTCCCGCTCGTCCAACCAGAGGATGCAGCGCGGCCCCCATTCGTGATCGCGCGACCACTCGTCGTCGTGCCCCAGCACATCCGAGCCATAGCCCAGCAGTCCCGCCGCGTAGCGATCGTCCAGCGGCGGAAACTTCCGCTCGATGATCGGCAAGACCGCGTGAAAGAAAAAGCTCTCAGCCAGCTCCAGACCCTTCATGTGACAACCCTCCTGCATGAGTTTATATAAATACAGCAAGAGCATCTTAAAGCAATGGATGCAACATTGCAATATCATCCACAATATGCGAACACAAAGAACACGAAGCCGTATGGGCCGGGCTCGCTTGAGTTTGACAGCCATAAACCTACGCGATACGCTGACGAGCAGGAAATCTTATCACTATAAGAAATGCACAGCTAGCAAGGAGCGTCGATATCCGATTAGCGGCCGGCAGATGTAAAATCGGTCAACCGGTTGCTATGATACATTCAGGAGATGATGATGGGAGAAGCAGCCACGTATGAGGAGGCGCAGGCGCGCGTAGAGGAGCTCACGCAGCGGATACGTGAGCTCGATGCCATAATGGAGCAAAAGATCGATCAGATGCTGGATCAGGAGAGCCTGTGGGGAACCTGGGCGGTCCTCAACCGCCGCGAGGCCCTGGTCAGGGAGCAGCAGAAACTGATAAACCAGTGGAACGCGGCCATCAACGATCTGCTGCGCTTCCTGCCGGGCTCCGCGCCCGAGCGGTACATCCGGCCATCGGTGGCCGGATTCTAGCCGCTGCGCGGCACGCGAGATGAGGGATGATTGACGGCCCCCTGTGGGGTGAGACCCTGGAAGACCTGCAGGATGTTGTGGGCGGCCTCCAGCTCGATGGCCAGGCGCACCTCGTCCACGGCCGTACCGAGGTGAGGGGTGAAAAAGGTGTGGGACACATCGTCCAGCAGGGATTGGGGGATGGCGCGGGGCCGCTGCGGCAGCGCCCAATCCTCCAGCTCGAAGACGTCGGCGGCATAGCCACCCAGGTTTCCAGCGGCCAGGGCTTCGGCCACGGCCTGCTCGTCAACCAGGGAGCCGCGCGCCGGGACGCAACCGGGCCAGGGTATGCGCGGTAAAGAAGTGCAGCGTCTGCTCAAGCAGGTGCAATACCTCATCGTGAACACGATGGGTCACCACCACCTTCGGCTTGTTCTCACTCATGCTCTTCTACTCATTTCTAAGCTGTACTCAAAACTAGCTACTACTGCGTATCATATATAATCACGGTTGCGTGCGTGCCAGAGTTATGCCTGTCAGCGGTAAGGCGCACAGCCAAACCAGCCAGAGACGCAGCACCGCGAGAAACATATCACATCCTGGCGCGGTGGTAGATATGCCGGCCAGTTGATATAACGAATCGAGGAGCATCATGCTAAAAAAAGCACCAACGTATGAAGAAGCGCTGGCACGAGTCGACGAGCTGTCCGCTCGCATACATGAACTTGATGATATGATGGGTCAGAAGATCAACCAGTTTCTGAATGAGGATGGACTGGGCGCGAGCTGGTCAGCCCTCAATCAACGCGAGTCGCTGGGCCGAGAGCAAAAAAGAGTCATCGGTCAGTGGTACCAGGCCGTAAACGACCTGATGCTCTTCCCACCCTCCCAGCACGAAGAACGGCACGGGCACCCCGCCGAGGCACGATTCTAGGCCCACGAAAAAACGTCACCGTAGGTTCGGCCCTTGCGGCCGATTTCCTCTCGACGCGCGAAAACACATCTTAAACACGCGATGCCCGCTCAGCGCATCTCGCCTTCGGCGGGCATTGTTGTGCGTGTAGAGGTAATCGGCCGCAAGGGCCGAACCTACGGGATCGTGTTTCATTATGAGAGTTTGCCGGAGGTGGTGGGTGATGGCTCGACGTCTGCCTGCTCGTTATCGGGCTCTTCGCGCCGGGGGCGGCGGAAGTCGGAGAAGAACAGCAGGATAAAGAGGAGAGCGACTCCAACCGAGATCGCGGCATCGGCTATATTAAATATATAGAAGCGAAAGCCGATCTGGGGGATGCGAAAATAGATGAAATCGACCACATAGCCACCACGGATAAAGCGGTCCAGGATGTTGCCGGCCGCCCCTCCAAGGATCAGGCCGAAGAGGATCTTGTAGACCAGGGGTCCACGGCGGAAGAGACGCCAGTAGAACGAGATCAGCACCACCAGCGCCACTACGATCAGCACGGCCAGCAGCATAGGATTGGTCAGCAGACCCATGGCCGAGTTCCAGTTGCGTACATAGTAAAGCGACAAATAATCGCCCAGCAGCGAGACGCTGCGTCCACTATCTGGCGGGCTCAGGTGCTCCACTACCTGGTTCTTGCTCCATTGATCAAGAATAACCACACAGACAGCGCTCAGCAGTGCTATCAGGTGGGAAAGCAGTTCATTTTTAGTCTTCATGGCGCTCCATCTGTAAATTACAATATATCTATCTTTTATCACAGGCACAGCTGAAATGCAATCAGGGCATACCACTATCAATGGGAGCGTCAGATGGAGGTAGGCTACGGAGACTCTCTTGCTTATCTTTCTTCAGGAGGGCCAAGAGAGCCTGTGCTCCCAGTTCGCTCCTGTTCTATCGGGAACGAAAGGGTGAATTGAGTTCCGCTGGTTCCTTCTGACACTACGGTGAGGTGCCCCTGATGAGCCTGCACAATACTGCGAGCGAGATAGAGCCCTAATCCTAACCCTTGAGAACTGGAACCAGCCACAAAGGGCTGGAAGAGGTGGGCAAGCAGATCTGCCGGGATAGGAGGTCCCTGGTTATGAATCGAGAGCTGGACCCACGATCCATCATCATGCAGTTCGCTGGTGACATGAACCAGGACCGGGGTACGCTTCAGGGCATGTTTGACGGCATTGGCGAGGAGATTCTCGATCACCTGGCGAAGTCGATCCGGGTCAGCCAGAAGAACCACCTCCTCCGGCCCCGCTACCTGGATCGGTTTCTCCGCCGTACTGAAGGAAGGAATCATCTCAGCGAGCAGGTCCATGAGATTCAGAGGTTGCAGGTTTAACACGAAAAGACCCTGATCAATACGTGCGATATCTAGTAAACTGCCGATGAGGCGATCCAGACGAGTCAATGT
Source organism: Dictyobacter halimunensis (assembly GCF_036245075.1). Taxonomy (NCBI): domain Bacteria; kingdom Bacillati; phylum Chloroflexota; class Ktedonobacteria; order Ktedonobacterales; family Dictyobacteraceae; genus Dictyobacter; species Dictyobacter halimunensis. The sequence goes on along the minus strand of NZ_BSRI01000002.1, from coordinate 5,202,228 downwards.
CGTAATAGCCACCTGGACATCACGCAGATCTTCCGAGCGGGCGTTGCGTTGGGCACGACGCTTGAGCAGATCGAGCCGGGCTCTGAGGGGGGTGAGGTAATTTCTCAGGTCGTGGGCCATGATGGTGAGCAATTCTTCAGCCGCGAGCCTACGGCCTTGCTCTGCCGCTTCTCGTGTTTGTTGTTCGACGAGTTCCGCTCGATGCATCACGATCCCAATCCAACGGGCAGCCGCTTCCAAAAACGCAAATCCTGCTGTGTAAAGAACATGTGCATTCCACAGGCTGCCATGAGCACTCCACGGCGTTCTCCCTGCATCGAGATACTGGCGGCGATCTGCGACACAATGCCCATACCTTCTGGCTCTGGGATACGCATGCCACGCAGCTCTCCTTCGTCCTGGTCAAGCTGTCCACTCAAGAAGGAGTCTCCCGTTAAGAAAACTTCCACGATCCGACCTCGGTTCGCAATCTGGAGCCGATCCAGTGCCAGAGCTTTTTGATGCCGGCTCATCGAGGAATCATTGGAACCAAGAGCCAACAGACTATGTGTGGCAGGCTCATGAAAAAACACATCGACTTTTTCCGCAGATAATGCTTCGCTGATGAGTTGTGCGGCTTGTTGCAAGGCAGGTTTCACCTGGATCGCCTCAATCTCGAGGAGACGTTCAAGAGTGGTGAGCAATCGATCTGGTCGAGCGTCACTGGACTGAGCATCAGAAGTATTCATGGTTGGCGGTGCTTTCTTGGTGAGGCGAGGAAGGAACAGAAGCATCCCCACAAAATGGGAACAAGACACAGCTCGTTCCACGTGTATGTGGGGGCAAAGCACAAATGAAGCCAGCGAGAGGAATGGTGGTTCGCGTGTTGACACTCGACTCATCACCGGTCCTCATACTTTGAGGCTCACAAAACGTTATTGCAAGTATACCATATTGAGCAGAAAGGATCGGGACCCCCAGCGATCAAGTCGCCAGACGACGATCTTATTCTGGGCCTACCTCAGATGGTGGCGCGGCGTCGGCGACCTGGAGCATCTGAGCGGCCAGCTGCCTGAAGGTCTCGCGCAGCTCGGGCGGCTCGTGAATGACAAACGGCAGGTTGAGCGACATCAGGTAGCGCGCCTGCCCTTCAAGATGGTCGTACTGACACTCGAACATCACGCCATTGGCGGTGGGCGTCAACGTACCATAGGTCGAAGGGATACGCTGCTGCAGCGTGTAGAGCGAGGTCCGGAACTCGACCCGGATGCGGTAGCGCGCTGACCTATCGGTGGCGTACTGCTTCTCCACATAGGCCCGGCAGTCAAACTCCTCCTCGCGCTCAAACGGCTCATCCAGCGGCTCGGCCCGTTGAATGCGATCCAGCCGGAAGGTGCGCATATCCTGGCGCAGGCAGCAGTAACCAACCAGGTACCAGCGACCGTCCCAGCCCACGATGCCATAGGGCTCAACCTTGCGCCGGGTATTCTGATCGCGCGGCGAGCGATAATCGAGCAATACACGCTGCCGCTGCCCCACCGCCTCGCTCAGGGTGATCAGCAGCGACACATCGGGGCGGCCATCCTGCTGCGGCGAGAAGAAGAAGAGGTGGGAAGAAATGGCCTGCAGACGGTCGCGGGCCCGCAGCGGCAGCACGCGCGACACCTTGGCCAGCGCCCCCTCCACGGCCACCGCCGACTGACCGATCTCCAGCCAGGACGTGCCGAGCAGGCCCAGCATAATGGCCGTAGCCTCCTCCTCCGTGAAGAGCAGCGGCGGCAGCTTAAAGCCGGGACGCAGCCGGTAGCCGCCGTGGCGGCCGATGTTCGATTCGACCGGGATCCCCACGTCCTGCAGGTGCATGATGTAGCGCCGAATGGTGCGCACATCCATTTCTAAACGCTCCGCCAGCTCCGGGCCCGTGATCGACGGCCGCGCCTGCAGCAGCTCAAGCACCGCCAGCACACGACTGGTCGGATGATACATGCTCCACCTTCCTCTCAATTCAATTTCAATAAGGAATCCTTCATAACTTGAGGGCCAAACTCAACCGTTTCAAGGATATAGGATGTATGCCAGCCCGTCAAGAATGGACATATGAACGATTACATCTTCTTCGTCTGCTCGTCTAGTGTAGTAGAGGCTTCGATACTTTATGCACACAGATAGACTATAAGAATAACTTACCATCGATCGCTCAGGGAGGATGCGGGTTTATGGATACTCTATGGATCTGGTTGCTGCTTGTGTTCGTGCTTATTTTCGCGCCTGCTTACCTGGGGTCGCGCTACAGCCAGCGCCGGGCAAGGCAGCAGATGGATGAGACCTGGCATGGGGATGCGCGACCGGGCTCCGGCAGGCCGGCATATCGCATGCCGACGATCCAGGTGGAGCGCTCACCCCTGCTCTATCAGCAGATTAGCCAGGCGCGGGAGCAGCGGCAGGGCATCGTCGCGGCCTTCCGGCCGGTGCAGACGGCGCTGATCGAGACGCTGGCGCGGCCACAGGCGTCCCTGCTCTCCGTGCTGGAGCAGCGAGCCATCGCACTCTACCACGAGCAAGAGGGAACCAGCTGGCCCGAGGCCGCCCAGGCCATCAGGGAGTTCACTTCCATGTATGGTGATCAATCAATCGAACCCGAGCCTGCGGTCACATCCCATGCCGATCCAATGGTGATGTATCTTCTGCTGCAGGCGCACAGCCGTCAGGATGCCGAGCTCTACTTCCGCACCTGTACCGGCACGGGACCCGAGGCCGCGCAGGCCGTCATCCAGCAGATCGAGCAGATGATAGAGAAGAGCGACCTCGCTCCACTTGAGCAGGGCGAACGCGATCCCGATCCCCTGGCGCTCGATTTCTTGCTACGCGCCGGCTACAGCCTGCTCGCCATCCGCTACTATCGCGACTGCACCGGCACGAACCTGCAAGGAGCTCGTGAAGCCATTCAAGAGTATCAAGCCCGTCTTGTCAGATAGAGAGAGAGAGGTTAATCCTCATCCTTTTTGCGCAGCGTAGCGATAAGTTCCTGGGAGCTCTGGACGGAACGGGTCAGAAAATCCGCGATGGTCTCAAGCTGCTCATCGCTATAGGCGGGCAGCAGGTCCTGGAAGGTCGCCTGCTGCGAATAGAACATGCGGTTGAGCTCCTCCATGCGCTCGGCGTCGGGCTCCACGATCACGCGACGCCGGTCATGGGGATCACGCACGCGCCGGACCATGCCCTTGCCCTCCAGACGATCGAGCAGACTAGTAACCGAAGGGGTCGTCAGGCCGGTCTGGGACGCGATCTCACCCGCCGTCATGGAACCAAAGCGTTCGAGCAGCGAGAGCGTCTTCTCGTCCGTCGCCCCCAGACCCATACGATCGGCCATACTGGCATGGGAAAGGACGGCGATGGTACTGCTCTCGCGGCTCGCCCGCAGCACAGCCGCGATAAGTTGCTCCCGCTTCGACTGCTCAGAAGCGCGCTGACCTGACATAACGATCCTCCACAAATAATGAACACGCAACCGCTACCTCTTAGAACCCGGTAGAGGCCAGTGCCAGATATTACCTTGCCAGCCCCCATTCTATCACAGCTCCGATCAGCAATATGAAAGCCTTAAGGCTATAAAAAATACAAATAAAGATGAGTCATATTAAAGGGTGAATCTTTTCCTCCAGATCAGTCGTACTCAATTTAGAATAGATATACACATCTATATAATTATAAATGTATTTTTTCTTATGTTGATCTTTTTGAAAGAGGGGTAATGTTATGGTAAACAATACTTTGGCCCCCCGACAACGACCCGTTGGGGTCACGATCATTGCGATCCTACAAGCAATCGGTGGCGTGCTTGAGATTCTAGGCGGCATCTTCCTTCTGAATGTCAGCACAGTAGCGGCTATAATTCCTATCGTCCTGGGCATAATCTCTCTGATTCTGGCATGGGGACTCTGGACGCTGAAACCCTGGGCCTTCTGGGTTACCGTGGTGCTAGAGGCCATCACCCTGATCACTGGCATCGTCTCGCTGGTAACCGGCAACATCACCGCTTCGGTAGTGATACAGACCATTATCGCCCTCGCGATCCTCATCTACCTGTTCGCCGACCGCAACGTGCGCGCCGCCTTCCGCACGTGATCAGGGCCAAAAACCATTCATAATATACACATAAAGAGAGAAGCGATGCCCCATATAAAAGCATCGCTTCTCCTCTTTATAATAGTTCATCCCCGAAGAAAAGCCAGGCTGACGGGCCGGTAAGTATAATTCATTATGTGCCCAAAGGCAAGGCAACAAGAAACACGACACGTCCCCCGAGAGACGAAACGTCCCATCCAACGCGAAACATCCATGTAGGGACGACCTTCAACGGTCGTCCGAGCTGCCAGCGCCAGCGACGGCAGCCCACGTACCCCCACGACACCGCTTCCCGTGGCATACACGCAGGCACACGCGGCTCCCGCACGCGAACGTTGCGCAGGCGAACCCAAAAGCGGACGTTCCTTATGTGGAACCACGTGGGGCGAGATGTTTTCCACGAGAAGCCGAACCGGCCGGGTACGTGGGCCGCAATCGCTGGCGCTGGCGGCCCGGACGACCGTTGAAGGTCGTCCCTACACGGCGGTTCGGCTTGGGAGAGCGGTTCGGTTGGGGGTGCGGTTCGGTTGGGGGTGCGGTTCGGTTTTGGGGGACGTGTCGTGTTTCTTGTCGCCTGGTCGCATTTTGGCACACAATGAATGATACGTCGAACCGGTAGCCGCACGGGTCAACATTCGATGGGCGGGCACATGTGCGCGCAGGCGCGAATGAGCTGCCAGGTCGCTCGGGCGTCGGCCAGAGCCTGGGAGCCATGGACTGGGCGCTTGATGCGCAACTGCAGGCAGGCATCGGCCAGTCGCTGCCAGCGAAACGAGCGCGCGTGGTGTCCCGGCTCGGCCCGGTACTCGGCATAGGCGCTCATGACGCACTGCCAGCAGTAGCTGCTCATCTCGATCTGGCGCAGGGCCGCCGTGCGCACCAGAACCTGCGAGTTGTAGACCGCGCCATAGCTGATGATCAGTCTCCCGTCCAGCGCGTCCTCCAGCTCGTTCCAGCGGGCCGTGAAGATGGTGCGCTCATAGGGGTCTACAACGCTCAGGTCGCGCGCCCTCAGGACGAAGGGGTTGAACAGGCGATCATACAGCGTGCGCCCTCGGCAATCAAGGACCGCGATGGCGATAGCTTCGGCACTGCGGCCGGCAGAACTCAATCGTTTCGGTGTCCAGTATCACCCAGTCCGAGCGCTGCAGCAAGCTCTGGCACCAGAGCGGGAACGCGTCAGAGATAGGGGTCACATATTGGGTGGTCATCTCACATTATCCTCTCTACCTACCACACATCATCACGAACTACCTCAGGTCATAGCCGGGCTGCGCCACCCAGCTGGCCTTGATCTCGTAGTACAACTCTTGCCTGACCGCCTGCGCAATCAGATCACACAGATGGTCTGAGGCGGTCCCAGCCAGGATCTGGCCAACCTCTTCCTCGCTCATGACCACCTTCAGGCGGCGCGCGTGATCCACCAGCGCACGCGAATCGTCCAGGGGGAGGCTGTACACGTATTCACGGAGACGATGGTCATCGGCGGTGGAGAGCGGATCATCGGCGTTGCGCAGGGGCCGCTCAGGCTTCCAGTCGGGCATGTTCTGCTGTCCCTCTCGCGGCTGTTCCGCCTGGGGACTGGTGGATGCCGCCTGCGCCTCCTGCTGGCGCAGCTGCTGGATGTGTTCGACCTGGTGCACCACCTGCCCGCGCAGATCGGTGAAGAACAGCGGCATGCCATTGGGACGCCGCTCACAGTCCGTGCGCCTGAACTGGATGTCGCGCAGCCGCTCATAGGTCGTTTGCATCATTTCGCTCAAGAACAGGTCGGGATCGGTCAGGGTATACTGGTCCTCGACCTCGTTGATGCGCAACAGGTGGCGATAGAGCGTGGTGGTCTGCCCGCACGAGGCATGGAGGGCCATGTCGTTGAATTCGCGGGCGATGCGGTGGATGGTGGCCTTCGCCTGGATGCCCAGCACCGCGTCGCTGGCGGCGCGGCTCTCGGCCAGCAGGGCGTTGACGCGCTCGCGCTCCCTGGCCTTGGCGCTCCCGAGCCGTTTACGGCTGTCTTTCGCCGTCCCCTCGCTGCGGCAGCCCTGCTCGCCTGCTGGAGCGGCACATCTCTCCAGCATCTCATAGCTCGCCTGCTGGCTCTCAGCGATTATCCGCTCGCTTGCTCTGGCAAGGCAGGCAGTCGCTGAGGCGGAACATTCCCCTTGCTGGCAGTAGTGAGGATCACATACCACGCCATCGACCGAGGTGGAGGAGAAGAAGCCCGGTGGAAGGACACAATCGCTGACACTTTCGGCTTCTTGTGCATGCGTGTCTTTCGAATTCGAGTTCGAGATAGTAATATTATTATAATTATTATTATATTTATAACTCGAATTCGAATTCGAAAGCGCGCAAAAAGTTGACATCCATGACATAGCGGGCTGATGGTCAGCGTTAGACGGGCTCAAAGACGACGCAGACATATCTGTTCCATGAGCCTTTGAAGCAGCTTCAGGGGCCCGTTCCGGCGCATGGAAACATGATGTCATACATGTCTTGGAGGCGGCGTGGGCGCATGTGTCAGCAGTGACACATCTGTCTCGCAACCCGGTCGTGTCGTCCTCCGTCATGGCTTCCGCTGTCATATGTGACACGGTCAGCGCATCCGCTACATCCGCCATTGGGACAGATGTGTCCACCAGAACATCAGCATGCGGGACATCTATGTCATGCAGAACATCGGCGTGTGGGACATTTTTGTCCGAAGTTAATGGGGAAGCGGCAACTCTCCCATGCTCGCCGGCGGAGGATGATGACAGATATGACACGGCCGGGATCGTACCGTGACAGACACAGGCGTCCTCCGGAGGCCCTGATCTGAGATGTTCTCGAATCAGGGCCGCCATAGCGTTGAGGAACGGGGTGCAGTCATAGCAGCGATACTTTGTCTTTTTGCCATTTTCGTCAAAGCAGGGGGTCATATGCATCCATCCACTCTTCTTGAGCGCCTGCAGGTTACGCCATGTCTGACGTTCGGAGAGGTGAAAGTGCGCGGCCACGTCGGACAGCTTATGACAGGTGGCGGGCCGGATATGCTCCCCCACAAACATGATCCAGCGCACAAAAGCCATCCCCCATTCGGTAATGCCAGTTTTATGATAGAGCGTCTCGATCAAGCGCAGGAAGCGCAGTGTATCGATCGCCTCAACAGGCCGGTTGGCGCCCGGAACCGGCTGAGGTCGATTGTAGCTCAACGCCTCGCTCTCTTCAGCGACACATCTCGACATCACAGCCACCCTCCTCCCAGTTGATAACCAGAACAACGCGTGAGATCAGGCTGTGATGACAGATATGTCACTACACATGAATTGCTTTTCTTGACTGTCAATATTGACAATGGTATGCTTTCCATGAAGTGCGGTGTCGGCCGAGGCGTCGATTTAGAGATCACAATCCTCGTGCTGACACTCTTCCTTTCTATTCACGTATCGTGAAAATGTAACAGGTGTATGAATGGGCCTGTACAGCTCCTGCCGCCCGCGACCGGCGCAACATTGTTAGCTGCGCATCCAACGATCTGGCGACCATGTCTGACGACGACCGGGCACGTTAACAACCAGCCACCAGGGGATGAAATGGGCAAGTTGGGCGTGCATAACGCCTGAATAGTACTATTTTGTGGTATGGTTCAGCTTAAGAACGTAAGAAGAATAAGACGTTTCGCATCTTGTCAGCCACGCAACGCGTGCGTGAAATATGGCACCGGCTGTCCCATCCCTATCCCCAACCAATCTACATACCTGAATGAATGGGGTGATTAAGCGAAATGGAGTTTTTCCAGCAAGTGGATATTTTTTATCAAAAGTATACTTCTCTGCCAAAAGCCAAAAACGACAAAACCACATTTCTTCCCATACAATGCATGTTATTGCATGTCGTATAATACCATCAGGCCAATAGAAAATCAATCTTCTCATCACTAAATTATCGGCCATTTGTACTATAGACCGAAAAATCCTTAAATTTAAGGAGTAGCTATTTAATTCATTCGCTTTCTCTCTTCTCATGTATTACTACTTTTCTGCATCGATATAAAGGGAGCTACTACTATGGAGAGCAAAAATCTACAAAGCATGCAGCTGGAACAGCCGCAGCGTCACTGGACCTCGGTGGCGTAGGCCATTCAGGGGCCAGCTCGAGCAGAAGTGGCGCGTGAATGCCACCGCGCTGGTTGAGCGACTGCGTAAGTTGACGCCCACCGAGTGCCTGGCAGTCTGCGACGCCGTTGAATGCGTGCTCTACCAGCCCACGCCAATCCTGCAAGAGTTGCAGGAGCGAGTCCAGCAGATCGGCCTGGCAAAAGCGTGAACGATAATTATTTAGATTTTTTATACACCCTACACTTTTTCTTGAATACGAATTGGGATATATAAGTTTCTCTTGCTGCTATCTTGAAAGAGGATTCACTTAACTGTTTATCCTCATTCAAGGAGAAGATACCTTTTATGAGAAAACTACATTTGCTAATTGCGGCACTTATGTTGAGTTTGATGGCGAGCATTGTTGCCCTGCCGTCCAACGCGATGGCCCATTCCGTTCAGATGGCGCGGTCGCATACCAATCCCAAATCACCAGAGCATTCCGACCTTCCACGCCTGTTCTTCAATGTGGGCAACCAGAATATCACGTTCACAGCCCCTAACACCCCGGTAACCGTGGTAAGGGTGCCAAACGTCAGGCGTGGCTTTTATGAAGTCTCGTTTAATGGCTCCATACAATTTCCGAACCTGGCTAACGATGGAAGTGCTACCCAGGCTTCCGATACCGTCACCTGCAATATTACAGTTGCTGGCATTGTGCAAAGGGGTTTCACGATAGCCAGGGAGAACACTGGCTTTGAAGAGGCTGTCAACGAGGTGATACCATTCGGAGTTACATCTGTAGTATTTGTGCCCTTTGGCGCAACAGTCGCGGGAACCTGTCGGGATACTGCCCCCATGCCTCCTGGCAGTACGACAGCTACTACAATCCTGGCGGGTGCTCAAATCGCGCTAATCCAGGGTAGGGTTAACGAAGACGATTAGCAGCACTACAGACGTTGTTGCATACGCCGAACAAGCGCCAGTTTTTCCCCTGGCGCTTGTCTTGTCTTTTGGAATATGTCCTCATTTCAGGCCTGAATAGTCCTGCCAGGCCGTTAAGGAAACTTTACTTTCAGGACGTTTGCATGCTATACTTCATATGGTGTAGATAAACCCTTAAAGGATTATACAATGCCTCTTTACGATTATATTCCTTATGTTGCCACGGCCGCTCAGGCGAATGCGCTTGGTCTGAAGCGGCACGAAAGCAGGTAAAGCGCGCTCGGATAGCAAAGCTGGGGCAAGCCCAGCACCTACTACGCCTCTATCGATGACCTTCGCATCTTCGCCACAGGGCACTTCTCGTTGCATGGGTGCCTGCGGCTTCTTTGTGCTCTCCACCTGTAGCTGCTCTTGCTCCACCGGGAAGTGTTCCGCTCTATTGTCATGTCTATGGCGCTTCTCGCAAGCAAGAAAGGATGGATCTACAGGTGTCTACAGTCTCTCAATCATCAGAACATCATACGCCGCAGGCCGGCGACGACAGGCCATCGAGGCCGCTGTGGCGCAACGCCAGCTTCCTAACCCTGCTCGGTGGTCAGGGGATCTCGCTCACCGGAACACAGGCGACCCAGGTAACGCTGCCGCTGCTGCTGCTGGCGCTGACGAACTCGCCCGCCATCGCTGGCGTGGTGACCTCCATCGGTTCGCTGTCGCTGCTGCTCTTCTGTCTGCCGGCCGGTGCGCTGGTGGATCGCTGGGATCGCAAAAAGGTGATGATCATTTGCGATAGCCTGAGCACACTGGGACTGGTCAGCCTGGCGGCGGCCCTGCTGTTCAACCGGCTGACCCTGGTCCACATCGCGCTGGTGGCCTTCTGCAATGAGTCGCTGGGCATCTTCTTCAGCCTGGCTAATACGTCAGCGCTGCCCGCCGTGGTCGATCGCAGGCAGCTCCACCAGGCGCTAAGCGTCAACGAGGTCGTCACCTCCAGCGCCAGCACGCTGGGTCCCGCGCTGGGTCCAGTGCTCTTCAGCCTGGGGCGAGCCATCCCATTCATCGCCGATGCCGCCTCGACGGCTCTCTCGGTCTGCTCGCTCTGTTTTATTCGCGTCCAGTTCCAGCAGGAGCGCGCGGCGCCGCCCGGCGCGCTCCTGCACGACATCAAGGAGGGGATGCACTGGCTCTGGCATCACCGGCTGATCCGCTTCCTGGCCCTGCTCACCTTCGGCCTGATGGCGCCCTGCTCCGGCTACCTGCTGATCATCGACGTGATGGCCCGGCAGATGCACGCCAGCGACGCCGAGCTGGGGATGATCCTGGGCAGCGGCGGCATCGGCAGCATCGTCGGCGCCCTGCTGGCGGGGCCGCTCTACCGCGCCTTCGGCCTGACGCGCATGATCGTCGGCTCGGTCTGGGTGTGGGCGCTGAGCTGGCTGCTCTTCGCCTTCGCCCACGATCCCTTTATGCTGGGCGTAGCCAATTCGCTCGGCTTCGTGATCGTGCCCATCTACATGGTGCAGCAGCTCAGCGTACGCACCGCCCTGACGCCGGACCATCTGCGTGGTCGCATCAATGCCGTCTTTCGCCTGATCGCCTTCGGCAGCCAACCGATCGGCCTCGCCGTCAACGGCCTGATGCTCCAGTACGCCGGCCCCTACGCCACCATCGCCCTGCTCTTCATCCCGCAGATCATCCTGGCCATCTGCGTCCTCTTCCAGATCGGCTTCCTACGCCAGATGGAGAAGAGCATCACCGCCTCCTGATCGTTCGCGATCAGGCCACGCCACATCGACAAAAGATGCGAAATTTGATCGCATCTTTTGTCGATCCAACCCACCCCGTAGGTTCGGCCCTCACGGCCGATTTCCCCTCCCCGCACAACCACGCCATAGTACTCTGTCAACCTTCAATTGATGGAAGAGCGGGGATGCAAGCGAGCATGCTGGGGGCATGATCAAGCGGCTAGCCCCTTGACTGGGGGCTCGGGGGCTGTGCCCCCGGCAACTCCTCCCCTCTCGCCCGCGTAGCGGGCGAAATCCATCAAACGAAGTTTGACAAAGCAATAGGTTCGGCCCTCGCGGCCGATTTCCCTCTCCGCGAGCTATTCCGTTATTTTATTTTGATAAACAGTTATATACTAATGTTCTATAATGAGAACGTATTTATTATCAGGATAAAGTAGCACCGTGAGGTTGTATATGGATATAATTCAATTGCCATCGGGGCCGGAAGTATTGCTTTTGAGGACCGATTTTCCAACGGTTGACCCGCTGACAGTGTTCAAGTATTGGACGGGGCCGGATCTGCTGGTAGGCTGGTGGCCGCAGCAGGCGGAGATCGAACCGGAGGTGGGAGGAAGCTATCGTCTGAGCTGGCCGCAGATGGGCTGGCGCCTGCGCGGACGCTACACAATCTTTGAGCCGGGGCGGAAGCTGGCCTTCACCTGGCAATGGGATCACACACCCGAGAGCGGCGAAAAGGTTGTAGAGCTGCGCTTCGAGCCGCTGGAGATCACCGGGTCCGGAACACAGCTTACCCTGAGCCATGGTCCCTACTCCGACAGCGGGGAGGATCAGAAGCTGCGCATCGACGATCACCTGGCGGGCTGGCTCCATTTCCTCCCCCGCCTGCAACAATTGCTCATCGACTACCCCACACAGTGATAATGTCCCCAGTCAGCTCAATCGAAGAACGCGGTCAGGCGAGCAGCTTCTCGATCTGGGAGCAGTGCTCGCCTTCGTGAGAGGCGAGGTCGCGCACGATGCCGATCAGGCTCTGGGTGCCGTAGTTTTCGTGGCGGCCCAGGCGCTGCCAGTCCTCGAAGAAAAGCTGGCGCAGCGTGGCAACGATCTCGATGCGGCGCAGGGTGAAGAGGGTCAGAGACTGGTGGATGTCGCGCTCGGCGTAGTGGGCGGCCTCGGCCCAGCGCCGCTCGTCGAAGGCGACCAGGGGCGCGTCCTGGCGTGTCAGCAGCATATAGATGCGCGTGGTAACAATATCATCGACGGCGCGCATATGGGCAAATATCTCATGCACCGACCACTCGCCGGGTGCCGGCCGCTGCATGAGTTGCCCCTTCGTCTTGCCGTTCATCGCGCGCACCAGCCGCTCCGGAATGGCCGCCATATGCTGCACCAGCTCCACAATCTCAGCCTGATCATTAAATGCCATCTCGGACATCCTTTCCTAAACATCTCAATCTACAAATACAAACGAACGGCCACGCATGTGGTGAACGTAGGCGGCCGGGCACGGGAGTCGCCACGCTGTGCGGGCTCCAATCGGCCGCAAGGGCCAATACTTTCAACTTTAGAGCAAGCAACAATGAAAAAAGACCACAGTACGTGCGGGGCTTGCCCCCGCTTACTTCCTCGCCGCTCGAAACAGCAACGGAAATGATGCGATGCATCGCAGGCAACTGTCCCTGGTCGCTTTGAAGGAGCTTTTCCTTTTGGGAAGCAAGCAAGCGGGGGCAAGCCCCGCACGTACTGCATCTCTTTCTATTTCTGCATTTCCTTACGTTGAAAGTATTGGCCGCAAGGGCCGAACCTACGGTTTTCACGTTGGGTACATTAAAGCACAGGTGGAGCAATCTTGCCAGCATGTGAGATACTAGCAGAACAATCAGATGAAAGGATGCATAAATGATGGATCTGCAGGCATGTATCGCCGAGGAGTTGGAGGACTGGCATAATCCCCATCCGCTGCAGCGTATCTTTGGGACGGCGGAGCCGCGATTGATAATGGAGCTTGTCAATGCGTTCTGTGAGCGGGAGCTGGGGAGCGGCATCGCCAGCACTATCTTTTACGAGGTCAGCATCGGGGTGGTCAGTGGACTTCAGCTACATGATGGGCGACGCATCGTGCTTAAGCTGCTGGGGCCGGATGAGTCGATGGAGCGGCTGCGCGGAGTGACGCGCGTGCAGCACTATCTGCGGGAGCAGGGCTATCCGTGCACGCAGCCGCTCTTTGGACCGCTGCCGCTGGTCGATGGGATCGCGCTGGTGGAGGAGTTCGATGACCTGGGCGAATATCACGATGCCCATCAGCCGCTGTGGCGCCGGAAGATGGCAGAGCTGCTGGCCTGGCAGCTGCGGCTACTGAGCCGGCCGGGGGAGCGTTTCCCAGAGTTGGACCTGGCGCTCTTTGATCATCGCCTGCCTGCGGGAGTGCTGTGGGGCAAGCCGCATAGTAATATCTTCGATTTCGAGGCCACGGCGCACGGCGCGGAGTGGATCGACGCGCTGGCACGGCAGGCGCGCAAGACGCTGGACAGCGGGGCCGGTGCTCTGGTGCTGGGTCATGTCGATTGGAGCACCAAGCACATCCGCTATCTCGGCGAGCAGGCACACGTGATATATGACTGGGATAGCCTGCAGCTCGATAAGGAACCTGTCCTGGTCGGCCATGCCGCCATGACATTTACCTATATCCCCTTTATGCCCGGCGTGGCCGACTCGCCCTCGCGCGAGGAGATGCTGGCCTTTATCGCCGATTATGAGACGGCCCGTGGCCGGCCATTCAACGCGGATGAGCGGCGCACACTGGCGGCCTCCATGACCGTGACCATGGCCTACGGCGCACGCTGCGAGCACAGCCTGTCCCCCGACGAACGCGATTATCCAGCTGACAGCCGGCGCGCCATCCTGGCCCGCTATCAAGGGGATTTTCTCCCGCTCTAACCGCTAGAAAAGGACAAACATCATGGTATACAATATTCGTCCGCGTGCCGCCGCCGTCGTGCTGCGCAACGAGAACAGCGAGATCCTGCTAGTCCTGCACCGATGGAGAGAGGGCTGCGAATCCTGGATCTTGCCCGGCGGCGGCCTTAATCCGGGCGAGCAGCCAGAAGAGGCTGCCCTGCGTGAGCTATTTGAAGAGACCGGGCTGCGCGGCCGCAATCCCCGCTTCCTCTTTGAAGGAAGGTACAGCAAAGGCGTCTCCAGCACCTTCCTGGTTGAGGTCGATCCCGAAGCCGAGGCCACGCTGGGACATGATCCCGAAGACGTGGGCAAAGGTCACATCCTGCTACAGGGACTGGCCTGGTTCCCCATCGCCGATGTGGCCGAGCTGCCCGAAGTGAAGCGCGCGCTCGAATGCCTGCCGACACTGCTATCCGATTGAGCGGGAAACGATGATTAGAAGAATTTTCTCCTTCTGGCATTGTCAAAAATAGTGCCATCCGTAATGGCGCCGGCCATCTTCGCACCACGCAGATCGGCGCCGCTAAATCTAGTGATCTTCAAATTGGCGTTCCTCAAATCGGCGTCGCGCAGATTGGCATTGGCGACCTCGGCCCCCGTCATGTCAGCGCCCACCAGGTACGCATCCGTGAGATTGGCGCGCGCCAGATTCGACAGGCTCAGGTTAGCCTCTCGCAGATTCGCCCTCTGAAGGTTGGCGGCGCTGAGGTTCGCAAATCGCAAGTTAGCCCGGCTCAGATTAAACTGGCTCAGATCCAGCTGGCTCAGGTTAGCCTGGCTCAGGTCCGGCGGTACCTGCTGGTACTCCTGGCGCCACCGATTCCAGAAATCCAGCCCCTGTTTTAGAGCATAAATATGAGCTTGATTTGCCATAGCCTGCATTCCTTTCGTAAAAGATGCATCTATTATAAGCACAAGAGCGCGCTCAATCAAGCAATGCCCACTGGTCAAAAAGTGATCAAAAAATACCATATATACAATCAAACCTGGGAAAACGTTTCCGTAAAAACAATTATATTTTTCTGCACAAGTGGATTCTATGAGTATAATTTAAATTGAGTGGCGTGGAGAGCTTCAAAGAAGTAAAGTGTTCTAACAGCTTTGCAACAATGAATTGCATGAAAGGAAGTCCATGAAGATGAACAAAAGTGTTGGTTCTGCTCTGGCACGTCTGGTCCTCCTGCTGGTGTTCACACTGCTGATCGGCTGCGCCTTCCAGGCCGCGACATGTGCCGCCTGTACACCACCGGTTTCCCACGCCCAACCCGATAGCCTCGTCATTCAGACGCTGGGTCCCAGTCCACAGGAAGGCTCACAGACCGTGGCGCTCAGCGATCCAGCGTTGATCAACCAGCTCTACAGCACCATCTATGCTTTACCGGTGCTGCCAGAAAATTCAGCCTGTACGCTCGATTATGGTCCCCACTATGTATTGAACTTCAAGCAGGGTAATCAGCCAGTGGTCGTCGTCACAGCCGAGCACTTCGGCTGCCGCAAGGTCACCATCGACGACGAGGGGATACAGCGGCACGGCACCGATGAGTTCTGGAGCCTGCTCGATCAGGCGATCGCGGCCGGAACCCCGACCGCCTGATTCATGGCGAGAATATCCCCATCGTAGGTGCTGGAATTACGTTCAATACGCTTAATTTAAGAACATGCAAAACGAGAAAAGACCACAGTACGTGCGGGGCTTGCCCCTGCTTATTTGTTTCCCACAAGGGAAAGCTCCTTCAAAGCGGCCGGGAACATTTGTATGCGATGCATTGCATCATTTCCGTTGCTTTTTCGAACGGCGAGGAAAGAAGCGGGGGCAAGCCCCGCACGTACTGCAGCTCTTTCTATTTCTGTATGTTCTCAATTTGAATGTATTGAGGTCTGCGTCTCCGATCGCACGCAGTCAAGCGGAATATATAATCAAGAGATGCAACACGTGAGCGAGTTCGTGCGTATGATTTAAAGTGCAACATGACTTACCATTGGCATATTCAAATTTGAGATTTCTATCTAAAAGATGCAATAACGCATCAATAAAAATGAGTAAGCAGTACAAGGAGTTAGATATATGGCCTCCCCGTTAAACCAGCTGGTTGGACAATCGCTGACCTGGGTACCTACGGCAACGTTCAGGAACAGCTTCAGCCTGGTGGCGCCAGATAACACAACACTGGCGACATTAGATATGAGTGGCTGGCGTTCAAAAGCGACCGCCGAGGTTCCGGAGGGCTCACTTTTCATACAGCCGGATGGCTGGTCCAGCCGGAAGTTTGTGATCCAGGCCGGAGAGAATGGTCCCCTGGTTGCCAGGTATCAGGGCAGATGGATGGGATCGGGCGGTACGCTGGTGCTGGCGGACGGAAGAGAGGTTGCTTGGTCGAAGATGAATTTCTGGGGAAACCAGAAAGCCTGGACCGATCCCGCCAGCGATAGCCCCTATGTCCAGTTCTCTAATAATAGCTTCTCGCGCAAAGCCAGCGTTACGCTCTATCCAGAGGCGGCGGCCCTGCCCGACCTTTCACTGCTGGTGGTCATAGGGCTCTACAATATCCTCATTGAAAGGCGCAACGCGGCCGCGGCCAGCACAGCCGCCTCATCATAATGTCGTCGCCGGCCCTGCTGTTGCCTGGCGCGATCGCGGTCAGGCAAACCAGGACCGCCAGGCGGGCCAGTCCTGTACCAGGTGAGCCAGGGCGCTATAGCCGGCGGCGCGTGGGTGCGCGCCGTCGTTGGCGAGAGCCTCCTCCCTCCATTCCTCTATCTGAAGCAGGGGAGTGAAGATGTCCAGGTAAGGGATGGCCAGTTCCTGGCACAGCAGGGCGAGATGCTGCGAGAGGCTGGCGATGCGCTGATTCTGCTCATCATCTGGCATGGGAGGTGGTCCAACCATCAGCGTTGGGCGCAGCTCGCGCGCGGCCCGCAGCGTCTCCCTGGCATATCGCAGCGACTCCAGGGGCGCCAGGCGCGGCCGCCCATTCTCCAGGACCGTATCGTTGACGCCGAACGAGAAGACTATCCGACCGTCACACCCATGCGGGAGCCGCGCCTCACTCTCGTCGCGCCAGCGCCGGGCAATCTCCAGACTGGTCTGACGACGAATGCCCAGGTTGTAGTATGTCACCTCGTGTCCCTGGCTCATAGCAGCCGCGCAGACGCGCCCGGTCCATCCCAGGCAGGCCGGGTCGCCCGTTCCATTGACGAACGAATCTCCAATAAAGCAGATACGCAAATCCTTCACGCCAATCTCCAATCCAGCTCTATATCCTTTGCTGTCCGATGCAATCATATATCGACATATAATAGCTTTACAATATTTATCTTCTCTGTTATAACAGCAAAGATTGTTGGTCAGGCATAACATCACGCGGGGAGGAAGCTGGTAAGAGGGATGGTGCCGGCCATCGTTCCTTTCGCTTCGCGCCCTCCTCCCCTGGCACAGGAAAGGAATACAACTGTCTTATGCACACAGGTACCTCACGCACGTATCGATTAATGTCGTTGCTTTTGCTGCTCCTGCTGACAACGCTACTGGAAATCACGGCCCCAACGGGTACGGCCCGGGCGGACAGCGCGCCCACCCTCAAAGTGCTGTCATACGATCATGAATTCGACGCCAACAATTGCACGGTCGCGACGGTGGCCGCCAGAGGCTTTTCCTCCCCCAGGTATCCCTATCGGCAAACGCGATACTGGCGACACTCGGGAGCGCGGCGCTTACGATTAGTCCCGCGCAGGTCGCGATCGGCGTCGATGGCAACTTCGAGACAAAAACCAGCATCTGCTATCCACACGGACAATTCGATCGCCTGACACAGATCACAGACCTGCGGATCACGGCCACAGATGCCACTACCGGCGCGCAGGCGGTATCGGAAGCGCTCAACATTACCGATCCACAGCCCACGATTCGCGCGTTGCACACTACTGTACCACAACTAAGCGGGTGCGCGACAGTGGTGCTGCTCGGCAGTGGTGTCCTCGCTTCGCGCCTCGTCGCGAATTATGTCTATATCAGCGGCATCACCCAGGATACGGTCAATTTCCTGCTCGTGCAGCCGGCGATGGTCAACGCCCTGCGTGGCGGCAACATCGCCATCTCCGCCCAGTTCTGTGACCTGAAGCCGCGTGAAAGCTTCAGGGTCCAGGTGCACGACATGGGCTCGCTCTACAGTTCAAACCAGGTCATCATCTACACCATCTAGCACACTCCCGCAAGCGCGTCCGCTACGCGGCCGCGTGCGTTTGTATGTGTTGGTGCGGCAGGGGCGCATCCGCGCTCCTGCCGCACCAACACATACAAGACTTTTGAGCACCGCAGGTGCGAAAACGCATGCACACCATGGGAAATGATCATGAACGTAAGATACATTCTAAAAAAGAGGGCGGCATATGGTATAAATAAAGTAATAAATAAACAAATGAGGGAAAGGGATTTTCTACCTCTATGAGCGATATACTGCAACATATCGATTCCGCACGCATGCCGGCCATCATCGATGATAGCCTGGCCGCTTACCGCAGCTGGCTCTGTACCGCGTGCGGCGGACAGCTCTACCACGAGCGGGACGTGTGGTGGGCGGATTCTGGACTGGTCAGGGCCGCATTTCACATGCAGCCACCACTGGACGTGCTCTCGCAGAGCGTTGAGCACGTGCGTGATTACTTCGCCCAACGCAACCGCGGGTTCCAATGGTTTCTGGCACCCTCAGAGCACTATCAGGGCTACGCGGATGCCCTGCTGGCACACGGTCTGGAGCATGACGAGGAGGAGCCAGGGATGGCGATCGAGCTGCAGGACCTGAATGAAGATGTGCCACCGGTCCCAGGTCTTAGCATCCTGCCGGTTCAGAGTCTTGCGCAGTTGGAGCTGTGGGTTCGCGTCTGGCTGTTCCCCCTGCACGAGGCGGTGATACGCCAGGTCATCGGCGCCTACGCACGGGTACCGTTCGGCCCTGACAGCCCCAATCAGTTCTACCTCGGTCTGATAGATGGGAAGCCGGTGGCGACCGTCTGCAACTTCTACGATGGCTGCGTGGCGGCGATCCATTATGTCGTCACGCTACCCGAGCACAGGCGGCAAGGCATCGGAACCGCCATGACGCTGCTGGCGGCGCGTGAGGCGCGGGCGCGGGGCTACCGGGTCGCCGTCCTCACAGCCTCTCCATCTGGACACCCGGTCTATCGCCGCCTGGGATTCCGCGAATACGGCGCCTTCAACACCTACGTCTGGCATCCAGGAGATAGCGGACAGGCCTGATCTCTTTATTGATTGTCGATGGTGATGTCGCCGCTGATCGTCTTGATGGTGACATTGGCGGCGTTGGGATCATTGCCGCTGCTATCGAGGTGATTGTTGATATCGCCATGCACGGTATTGGTAGACACGTTCGCCGCGCTGCCCTGCGGCAGGCGCACACTGACATCACCGTTGGCGGTCTCGAAGTCATAGCTGCCCTTGGGATCGAGCGAGCCATTGAAACGGATGGGACCATTAAAGGTCTGCAGCTTCGAGCCATCCTGCAATGTCGTGTCGTTGATGCTGATCTCGCCATCAGCGGCCTGGATATTGAGCTTGCCGGCCACGCCATCGACGCCCACCGAACCCATCGCCATATCAACGGTGATCTGCATACCCTTTGGCACCGTCACATCGATATTGCCGCCGTCATCCCCCACGCCAGGACCTGGCTTGCCGGGCATGCCCGCCTCTTGCAGCGTGATCACACCATTATCGGTGCTCCCCTTGAGATTGATATCATTGCTGGTATTCACCTGCACCTGGTCCGAGCTGCCCCCATGGATATGCACATTCCCTCGCACGCCACGCAGAACCAGCTGGCTGCCGGTATAGGTTGACGAGGTCGTCTCCGGCTGCGCTCTGCCCTCCTTAGACATATTCATCGGGCCATGAAAATCCATCGGGCCGTGAACATTGCTCATAGAGGCGCCGGCGCCCCAGACCAGGGCCAGCACGATGACAATGCCGATAATCCAGTTGCGACCGCGGTGCGTGCGTTGTGGCGGCCGAGGCGTCAGCTTCTCGCCCTGCCCATAGGACGCCGTATATTCATCGCCGACCGGGGCATAGGAATATTCACGCGGCCCACCAGCTTGCTCGCGCGGATCCTGGTTCACCTCAAGCGGAACCTGGCCTTCAAAATAGCGTCGAGGAGCATACGAAGGCTCCTGCGGCCCATTCTCATCGAAATGGGATTGCTGCTGCGACATGCTCACCCTCCATGCGCTCTCTCGCTCGTATCGCGCCAAATAAAAAACTTTACATGGACCTATACGTTCGGCAGCAGGTTGAGTTACAAAAAGGGACTCCGAACTCTTCGCAACGGCAATCACGCGGGTCAATCCTTTCAATGTAAGATCATGCAAGATGAGAAAAGACCACAGTACGTGCGGGGCTTGCCCCCGCTTGCTCGCTCCCCAAAAGGAAAAGCTCCTTCAAAGCGAACAGGAACGATTGAATGTGATGCATCGCATCGTGCTGGTTACTTTTTCGAGCAACGAGGAAGCAAGCGGGGGCAAGCCCCTCACGTACTATCACTTTTTCCTCTTTATGCCTGTTCCCAAGTTGAAAGGATTGCTCAATACACGGAGAAGTTGGGTTATCCGATCATCTTCTGGTGGCGCAAATCGTAGAGGGGCTTGCCTGTGCGGGCCATGATAACTTGGGGGAGCGCATCCATCACACGGCGATATTCATCGATCGGCATGGATGGCTTGAGCGCGGTCAACCAGGTATAAAAGGCATGGCGATAGCTCAGCTGATACCAGCGCGCCACGGTATCTTTGCTCGTCAGCTCAAACAACAGCATAGAGCGGTTATTTGCGCGGCCCCACATCGCGAAGCTGAGCACCTCGTCCCAGGTCATGCGCGTCACCGCGCCCATAAAACGCGTGGTGATCCCCTGCTCATCAACCGTGATCGCCTGCTTCGATATGGCCTCCGAGGCCAGCACGGTAAATATGAAACTAATTAGACAGATCACAAACAGCACGGCCAGGATTACGCCGATTATCATGGGTACGGTGGCAGAAAATATAGGTGGTCGGGCAAAGTCCACCTGACCGTTGCTGGTTGCGGCTCTGATGGTGATTGAAGAGGAGTGATGTGATAAGAGCAGCAGACTAATGGGAACGCATACAATCAGTGCCAGTATCACATAGAAGATGGCCATAAACTCCAGCAGAATTATCTTGCGCGGTCGCAGCACGATTTTTACTGGCAGCGTCAATGCACTGGCGTCCGGCCGGGGCTGCGGCTGAGCTAACAAGGTGTCATCACCGGACAGCGCGCGTTGCCGCCGCTGCTCCATGCGTTGATACGTGCGCCTGATCACAAAGAAAACAGTACCCACCAGCAGGGTACATATAATAAACATCCCATACGCGAAGTAGCCGAGACCACCGATCTTGCTATAGAAGATGGCCATACACAGCATGATCAGCAGCAGAATACCTTCCACAATAAAGATGAAGCGATAAGTGCGCCGCATCGGGTCCTTCCGCTGCATAGATCCACCTCATTCTATCGCCGCGACCATCTCCACGGGACATGGTTGATGAACCTGCCCGCGAAGATGGTTGCGAACAGGTTTAAAGCAGGCCATCCTGGCCGGATTGTGGATCGTTGATGTTGTTGCCGTTGCCGCCACTAGTGGGAGCGCTGTTGCCACCACCGAAGGCGCCGCCGAGGCCACCCATGCGGCTGGCGGCCTGGCTCTCCAGTTGCCTCTGCAGGCCGTCGAGGATGCTTGAGACCGCCTGCTTGGCCTCGGGCGTAAAGCGCTCACCACCGGGCACGCGGCCGGCATACTGGTCGATAACGTCTCCGATATGGCCCTCTAGCTGCTGGCGCGCCGAGTGCAGCGTATCATCGATAAAGCCATCTTGCTGTGGATTGCCTTGGTTTTGCATGATCATCCCTCCAGTTGAAAAAGAAAATTTAGAGCTTTTCTTCTATCACGTTTAGAAGAGGTAACACGCTTCTAGCAAGGGGATATTAAGGCTGTGGCTCCAACTGGACCAGGGTTCCATCTTCATCAATCTTAAAGATCTGGGAGGCCTCGTCGATGTAGTGGTTGTCAGGGGTGACCTGGAATGCGCTGGCGAAGCTAGGCTGCGCGCCCATGGCGCTGATACTCTTCTGGTAAATGCCCGGCTCCAAATCCACCACATACTCACCACCTGTGACGCCACTTACCTGTACCACGCTCTTCCAGCTGACATCCTGCTGGTCACTGGATACCTGTTGATCGATGCGGAACTCTCCTGGCTCCGTCAGGCGCAGATCCACCGGGATGCTAACACGTACTTTCATGGCGACACACTCCTCTATAATTACTCGGTTATTCTAAAACCATCTCCCTGTTCCCGCGACTAAAACAGGAAATCACATTATTTTTGCCTATTAAAAGTAGCATATCATCATTCCTGATAATGTCGCAGTAGTACTTAAACGTCTTTACACCGCATTACTAAGTATTTACCTTCCTGCAACCTTATTATAACATGCACGTCAATTTCTGCACAGCGGCCAGATAAGCGGTTTGTTTTTGTCCTATGACGCCTACACTTCTAACACGACCATTGTGTGCTATTCGTTACATCACATAGGCAAGGTACACGCATGTTTTCCCCGCAAGAATGCGAGGCGGGGGCAGCTCTTCATTGTGAAACTTGCATTTGAGGGATCGCGTATGGAATAGAGCGGGCGTGATCAGCTTTATTATAGATGGAGTTCTATTCTTTATTTTGTGGAACCCGCTTTATTCACTACGAACTGGCCTCATATACGAAAAAAACGTATAGCGAAAGGACGATAAGATGGCAAGCACAGAGATGCAGGGCAAGGTGTGCCTGATTACAGGCGCCAACAATGGTATCGGCAAAGTGACGGCGCTGGAGCTGGCGCGGCGCGGCGCACATGTGATTATGGTGAGCCGCAACCGGGCAAAAGGCGAGGAGGCGCAGGCCGAGATCAAGCGGGAGAGCGGCAACGAGCAGGTAGATCTGTTGAACGCCGACATGTCTTCGCTGGCCTCGGTGCGCCAGCTGGCGCAGGAGGTCAAGGACCGCTATCCACAGTTGCACGTGCTGATCAACAACGCCGGCGCCATGTACAATAAGCGCCAGGAATCGGTCGATGGCATCGAGAGCGCCTTCGCCACCAACTATGTTGGTCCATTTCTGTTAACCAATCTGCTGCTCGACCTGCTCAAGGCCAGCGCGCCCTCCCGCATCGTCAATGTGAGCTCGACGGCCCACAAGATGGGCAAGATCGACTTCGACGACCTGCAGAGCGAGAAGGGCTACCGTCCTATGGCCGTCTATGGCTCCGCCAAGCTGGCCTTGATCCTCTTTACCTATCAACTGGCCCACCGCCTGGAAGGGACCGGCGTCACCGTCAACGCGCTCCATCCGGGTGTGGTCGGCACCAGCTTCTTCGGTAATGGTCTGCTGGGCAAGCTGGGCAAGCTCGTCATGCTCTCACCCGAAAAGGGCGCGCAGACCACCATCTACCTGGCCACCTCGCCCGACGTCGCCAACGTCAGCGGCAAATACTTTGATAAGAGCAAGGCCGTCCCCTCCTCCAAAGCCTCCTACGACGAACAGGCCGGCCAGCGACTGTGGCAGATCACGGAACAATTGATCGAACAGAAATCCGTCCAGGCCGCCGGGGCATAAACACAAATAAACGCGGCGCGATCTTCCCTTAGGTTCGGGCCTCGCGCCCGATTTTTCCTCCACGTACGTAAATGTCGTGGTCAAACGTGAAATTTTAAATCGAGCGCGAGGCCCGAACCTACGTTTGTGTCTTTTCTTGATGCATATCTGTATATGGAGAGAATTTATGCAAACGCTGGCCATGCCGGGATGCGATCAGCCGCGATGTCGGGCCAGAGGGCCTGGCAGCGACTAAGCAACTGGGCGGCGACCAGCGACATCACCTCCAGATCTTGAACGTCACGCGCGGCTTCTTCCCAGCGTCTCAGGGCCACCAGCAGCGCCTCGCGCCCGCTCCATTCGCCCACCCACGGCTCATTGCGCGCGATCAGGCTCAGAGGCATCCACGAGATAAGCGCCATTGCCCGGTAGCTGCATAAGGCTGCCCAGGCGGATTGATAGTCCTCATCACGCCCCGCCGCCGGACAGGCAGGCGCCAGTCGCGCGCGCAGTTGCTCGCTCATCAGGCGAACGCAGTCCTCAGGGAGTGGGCAAAGGATGTTCCAGCCCGTCAGATCGTAGAGCGCATGGCGAAAACCAGCATATTCAAAATCGATCAGGTAGGTGTCGAGCTTGCCTCGACCTGGATCCGGCAGGCGATCCCGTTCCCGGCTGCGCAGACAATTATTGGTCGGCGCGGGATCTCCATGCGTAAAGGCCAGGAAATCACCTGGATCGGCAAAGGTGTCAGCGATCCGCCTGCACGCCTGCTCGAATCCGCCGGGCGGCACATAATCCAGTTCGCGACACCAGCGCTCGACTTTCTGGCAACCCTCCAGCCAGCGCTCAGCTTCCCGGAAACGCGCTGGTACCGTTGCCAGCGAGAGGTCTTCGCACATGCGTTGAAACAGGCTTTCATGTCCCATCGTTGTCACATGCAGAGTCCCCATCTGACGCGCCAGGGCGCACAGCATGGTCGTCGCGCGCGACGCATCACCTTCCTGCAAGATACGCTCAATATCCCCCTCATCCCCCAGGTCTTCCATCACGAACAAGAGCTGATCCGCATCGCCTCCCAGAAAACGCGGCGCAACGGCATCCTCGCCAGCCAACTGCGAGAGGAAGGCCAGGCTGGCCCAATCGGTCAAACCACGCACAGGATCAAGAGGGTCTTTAATCAATTTTATGATGATGCTATCAGGGAGCGCCCCATCTCCCTGCACCCGGCAGCGGAACACCTGATTGCGATCACGATCGCTGACCAGTACAGGCTGTTCAAGATGAAACGGCCCGTTCCAGCTGCGTCGCAGGATGGCCGTGGCACGGCTGACGATGACATCCATCACTATCTCTGAAGGCATGCGGCAATCTTCCCTTTCTAAGTGAGAGGAAGGTTGTTTGAGGCGAAAAGCCGATAGGCTTTCTGTTGGCTCATCAATCGTATATCACGGCTTCATCTCAACATTCTCTGACTCACGCGCTCTTTCCATCGGTCAGGTCTTTATCTTCCATCTCCCAGGCGTGATCCAGCGTGTGAAACGCGGTGTGCCGAATCAGATACCGGAGCGGCCAGGTTCGGGCCATCTTACCCTCTGAATGGAACGCTCGAATGGCGTCGCGATAGGCGTCGCGGTACGCTTGCAGACCCTCGCCGATCAGCATCGCATCTTGAGGAATAGGCACCCCGACCTTCTTTGCCCACTCTTGCTCTACGTGAATCGTATGATCGACGATCTGGTCCCGATCACGTCCACCCCCTCGCGGACCCTTCTGCATCTGAACCGACACGCGCAAACGCACGTCGTCGAAAAATGCCCAGCACGCCTGCATCAGGGTCAGTTCACGTTCCAATTCTCCGCTCGATAGGTCTCGCATATCGATGCTTGAGAACGCAAACGAGATGCCCCAGAAATCGGTTGAGCCCGTGCCTGGATAATGCTCAACGATGTCAACCGTGGTGAGAGCTGCAAACTCTCCCTCCATCCCAGCCAGCTTCGCCACCTGGGCATAGCGCGGAAGATAGGATTGCAACCGTTCAATCGCGGCCTCCTCGGTCTTTGCGCCACGCTCTAGACCGGGCCAATCCGGTGCCACGGCCACCACCTTCTTGCCTTTCAGTCCTATTTCGAGCATCACCCGAAGTTGATTCGCCATTTTTGCTCTCCTCATGGTCAGAGTGGTCAGGTCTTTGCCTCTTTGCCTTTCTGCTGCTTCTTTTCTCACTATGGTACCACCAAAATAGGTCAGAACATACCCTCATATCGGCAGCTTCATCTTCCAGAGTGACATTTTTTGCCTCAATCGGCTACATATCCGAACCTGCGCATCATATGGCGAAGTGCTCATGTTTGAGAGCAAAGGTTGCTCACATGGTGGCAGGTCATTAGCCACAAGACGAGATCAGGAGGCCACCTGCGGAACGGTCCTCCGTTCTCTGAGGGCGAACCAGCCATACAGGCCAGCCAGCACGATGAGCAGGGCCGAGCCACTGAAGATCCAGCTGATAGGCAGGTATTGCCCCAGGTAGCCGGCCGCGCCGATCGAGATCAGGCTGGCGCCCGATGAGCTGACGTCGAGCATCGCCTGGGCGCGGCCCATCATCTCTGGCGGCGTGCTGCGCATGAAGAGCGGCCCAAAGCCCACCTGCAGCCCACCCTGCGGCATAAACATGAAGAAGGCCAGCACCAGCGCGATCACGTACCAGGTCTGCAAGGCGTAGATGAAGATACCCACACCCAGCAAGAACATGCTCCCCGTCAGCAGTTGAGTGGCGCTGATGCGCCGGGCCAGCAGCGCGGCCAGCAGGGTGCCGACCAGCATCCCCACGCCGACAACCGAGTTGAGCAGGCCATACAGGGCCGGGGCTGCGTGCAGATTCTTGCTGACGAAGACCACGTCCAGGGCGTTGAGGGCGCCCGCGCCCAGCATCGCCACCAGGATCATCACAATCAGAGCCAGCAGCACGCGCGAGGAGACAACAAACTTCAGGCCCGCGCCCAATTCCCCCAGCACGCTCCTGACGCTGATGCCGCTCGCCTCGCCTTCCCGCTCGGCATAGGGATGCAGCGCGGCCCGTGGCGCTCGAATGAAGAATATGCAGAGGGCCGAAACGAGGTACGAGGCGGCATTGACCACCAACGCTGCCAGAGGACCAACCGAGAAGTAGAGCGGTGCCGAGAGGGCGGGTCCTATGATTAGCGCGCCCGCCGACAGCGTCTGGCTGATAGATGAGGCCTGCATCAGTTCTTTTCCCGACACGATCGCCTGCAGCACTCCGCTTTTAGCCGGCATGAAGAAGCGGCCAAACGACGTGATCAGAAAGACGCTGACATAGATAGCCGGCAGACGCAGCTCGTTCGGAGCCAGCAGGGGCAGCAACGCAATCAGGGTACGCACCGCGTCGGCTACCAGCATAACCGTG
This sequence comes from Dictyobacter halimunensis, assembly GCF_036245075.1. Taxonomy (NCBI): domain Bacteria; kingdom Bacillati; phylum Chloroflexota; class Ktedonobacteria; order Ktedonobacterales; family Dictyobacteraceae; genus Dictyobacter; species Dictyobacter halimunensis. Next base: position 5,175,301 of record NZ_BSRI01000002.1, on the reverse strand, counting down.
CGCCGGTTCCAGCGATCCACAAACACGCCCGCCAGCGGTCCCAACATAAACATCGGGACGTACTGGGCCAGCAAGACGCCGCTGACCGCGCCCGCTGACTTCGTCAAACTAAACACCCAAACCATCAAGGTCATGCTATATACGAAATCGCCGATATTAGAGATTACCTGCCCGGTGGCCAGAAGAGCAAAATTACGGTTAATCCAGAATGGAGCCTTTAGCACGTCATCCTGACGCACGGTTGAGATGCCTTCTTCATGTTGCATGTAGCTTTCCCTTCTAATTGGGAACTCTCAATATTCTATTATCTTCTATAGATTGTCCAAATAGGCTCGCTGCTTACGAACGTTTTTGCTCTAAAACCTCCGCGACGGCCGGCGTCGCCTGGATCGTCCCGACCAGCGTCAGCTTCTCCACCACCTGTCCGACCAGTTCCGGCTCAATATCCGCATCAAAGAGGCAGGTGCCGACCACCGAGAGGCGCAGGCGCTTCCCCTCGTCTACCAGCTGCTCTAGCTCCGCCCTGCTATAATGAACCACCCCGACCACCTGCGACGAAACGACTCTGGTTGTCCCGGCGGTATCGGGCTGGTGGTTCTCATCCTGGCTACCAGCATGTTCATCATAGTTGGGATAGAGCATAAACATTCCCTGCAACACCTCCCCCTCGCCATCGTCGTCGCGCTCCTCAAATGGCCGCAGCAGCTCGAAGATCTGCTCGTAGACGCGCTTCTGCTCCTCATATGTTGCCCGGAAGCGCACCCAGCGCAACAACATGCTGGTCTGGTCATCTCTGCGCTCCATGGCTCGACTGAGGTGATTTAAAAATTTATCCCGGCTCTGATCCACCATACTACCCAGCGATGCCAGCACCTCGTGCGGCGGACTGGACAGCAGGATCTTGCCCGAAACATTGAAGCTGCGCGCGATCGGCTGATAATACTTCTCCAGGATGCCGCCCTTCTCGCGCGTCTCCACCAGCCGCACCAGCCCTACACGTTCAAGCTCGCGCACGTGGTAATGCACTTTGGCCGGCGCCATCCCCAGCCGATCTCCTAGCTGCTTGGTTGTCATAGCCTGGTCGCGCAGCACATGCAGGATCTCCACCCGCAACTGATCGGAAATTGCCCGCAGTTGCTCCAGGTCCTCTATCAGGTATGTCTCTTCCATATAATCATCTCTTTTTGATCGATCAAATTTTTTTGATCATATAAATATGATAAATCGAACAGACGAGCTTGTCAACCATCAACAAACCGATAATGATACTGGGCAGATACGTTTATCTCTTTTCTTGATGCGTAATCAAGTGGGAAAACATGTACAAGCTCTCGTGTCCCTGAGTGGTTTTCAATCGAATAATCGCGCTATAATTTGAATATGGCAATAATACATCTGGACACAGTAATTAAGGCGCCTGTTGAGCGCTGCTTCGACCTCTCGATCAGCGTCGATGCCCATAGCGGCTCTATGAGCCATACCCAGGAGCGGGCCATCGCCGGAGTGACCTCCGGCCTGATGCAGCTGGGCGACGTCGTGACCTGGGAGGCGGTGCATTTCGGGATCAAGCAGCACCTGACCTCGGAAATTACCGCCTATGAGCGTCCTACGCGCTTCGTGGACGAAATGGTGCGGGGCATCTTCCAGGAGATTACCCACGTCCATGAATTCCTTCCCCAGGCCGATGGCAGCACCCTGATGCGCGACACCTTTATCTTCCGCGCCCCCCTCGGCATCTTCGGCCGGCTGGCCGAGAAGCTCTTCCTCACCCGCTACATGCGCCACCTCCTCCTCAGCAGGAATCGCTATCTCCAACAACTCGCCGAGCAAGAGGCACTTTAGCGCTCGGTGGAGAAATGGGCCACCAGCGTCACCGACGAATCCTGGGGCTGGGAGACGCCCGCATCTCGGAAGCCGTGACGCTCGTAGAGCCGCAGCGCCGGATTGCGACGATCGACGGAGAGGCTGAGCGCAGACCAGCCCTGTTCTCGCGCCGATCGCAGGAGGGCCTGCAGCAGGGCGCCGCCAACGCCCAGTCCACGCGCGCGCTCATGTACCCCAATCGTCAACTCCGGGATGGACTCAGAAATAAAGCCGTATCCGGGCGACTCGGCGGGAAATAGTCGGTACCAGGCCGCGCCGAGTGGCTGCTGCTGCTCGTTGACGGCGATCCAGCCGCTATCCCCCTCGCGTCCCCAGCCGGCCAGGTATTTCTGGACCACCGGCATGGCCAGGGCCTGCTCGCGTCCGATGGCGCGCATCGTCGCATCAACGGCGGCCGCCTCATAGAGCATATCCCACAGAAACGGCAGATCGCCGGCCTCAACCGGTCGTAAAGTATATGGAGAAGACAAATCGACTTCCTTTCAATGATCCATGACTACTCGCCTGCATAAATGCGTTTCAATATTCTCTACAAAATCGCCTCCGCCGTCAACACTTCTCCTCCTTCACAATCATGCCCATCCCGTAGGTTCGGCCCTCGCGGCCGATTTCCCCTCCACGCATGATCACGCTCCCCGTAGTTCGGCCCTCGCGGCCGATTTCCCCTCCACGCGCAAAAACGTCCGAGAACATTTCCGATCGTTACGTATTTAATGGACGTGATTGAATAGGGAGAGAAAATCAGGCGCAGAGCCTATGTTTCCTCCTTTATTGTTTTTGCTTCTTTTTTTGTTTGGCAGCATAGACGGCAGGATTGTTCAGGATATACGCGGTCTGGGCGTTGAAATCCTTTTCATCACGGATAATATGGTCATAAAAACGGTATTGCCAGATTTTACCGGGGTAATTGGCTCCCGTGTCTTTGAGATAGCGTATCCACGCATGCACAACGATAGATTTGTACCCTTCTATAATCTGGCGGGCGCTTTTGCGATGCTCATATCCCTCTTCAAGAATCAATATGCAGTGGAAATGATCATGCATCACCATGCATGTGCCTGCCACGATCCTATGAAAGTGCTGTGGTAACTTTTCCCATTCCTCATACAAAATGGCGCGTAACGCTGGAATGGTGAATAATGGCTGACGCTTGTGTGTGCAGATTGTGATCGCATATGCGCCCGGTTGATGATATTTGTAGGTTGCCAGGCGAATTTGCTTTAACGGTGTAAATGGTTTTTTTATGTCACGTTTGGTTGTGGTATCCAATGTCTAACCTCCTTCTGTTATATGGGTTCCACTTTATCTATGCCGCATTATCACCAAAAACCGGAAAATGAATTTCGATGTATTTGGACGTTTTCGTACGTTTTCGTACGTGGAGAGGAAATCGACCGCAAGGGTCGAACCTACGTGGGGGCGTCGAGGTTGCCAGGGAGCACGGCTCATGCGATAATTTCTCTCACATTACATATATAAAGGGGTGATTCATGCAGAACAACACTTTTGAGAGCGTACAGCACTTTGAGCTCAGAGATAATCTTCAGTTGACGCTCAGGCCGGCGCGGCCGGAGGATGCCGGGGAGCTGCTGGCCTTTGTGGAACAGATCGCCGGTGAGAGCGAGAACGTGACCTTTGGTCCGGGAGAATTTGGGATGACCGAGGAGGAGGAGCGGACCTATCTGCGACAGGTGGCGGAGACTCCCACCAGCCTGTACCTGGTCGCCGAGATCGCGGGCGAGATCGCGGGGACGCTGACCTTTAGCTCCGGCAAGCGGCCGCGCGTGCGCCATGTGGGCGAGTTTGGCATCAGCATCGTGCGCACATACTGGAATCTGGGCATCGGCGGTCGCATGCTCACCTACCTGATCGATTGGGCCAGGCAGAGCGGAATTATTCGCAAACTCAATCTGCGCGTGCGCGTCGACAACCAGTCGGCCATCCACCTCTATGAAAAGATGGGCTTCGTCCACGAGGGCCGCATCAGTCGCGAGTTCTACATCCGCGACCAGTTCATCGACGCCTATCATATGGGTCTGGAGATCGATCCCCTGCCAGGAACATAGACGAGAACGGCCCTCGCATTGATGGGTATATTTTGACTCTCCGTCCTTTAGGGTGAAAGCGGGGTGCAAGGGCGGCAGCCCTTAACGGAGCGCGATGGCAGACATGCTGGGAGCATGTCAGTCCTCTCACTCCTCTCTCTCCATCCTTCCCTTGGAAGGATGGAGAGCCTATATTTTTACACGCGGTGTAGCAGATGAATCTTTATTCATTTAAATGCGAATACGCATTAGTACTATGCTGTATTGCCTGCCAAATCAACATCTGTTATACTCCACAACTGTACACACCTGCGGGGTCATTGCATTTATATATAATTATGCAAAAATTATAGCCTCGATTTCTTATTATGCGTAAGTTTGTATTGCGTTTCATTTTGTACCAATTGTGACTGTACAGGATGCAAGTACGCGATGGCAGATGCATCCTTTGCATCCAAATGTGTTACTGCTTATTTTGCAATACGGCGTTGTGGAGGAAAAAGCGTAATGTTTCGTTTAGTTTTCTGGTTAGTCTATCGTTTCCTGGGCCCCAAGGTTGGTCGCATCGTCTCAGGTTCCGTCCTGGCATTACTCGGACTACTTTGCTGCTTCAGCAACATCTGGCTGGGCCTCCTTCTACTCGTCCTCGGACTTATCTTGCTTGGAATCGGAATCTTTAAAACAGGCTCTTCTCCAAAGAAGGCTAGCACGGCCAGTTTTGGGCAGCCACAGACTCTGGGCCAGTATGGGCAGCCAGCCTATCCCTCCCAGCCGAACAGCGCTTATGGGCAGTATCCTGCTCAGCAGCAGCAACCATCCAATCCTTACAATCAGGCCCCCTACGGCCAGTACCCGGCCCAGCAGCAGCAGCCGTCCAACCCGTATGGCCAGCCACAGGCTCAGTCGGGTATGAACTATGGACAGGCTCCTTATGGTCAGCCGCAGGCTCAATCGGGCGCCAATTATGGCCAGGCTCCATACGGGCAGAACCCCTATGGTCAGCCCTCAACCCCATCCGGTATGAACTATGGTCAGCCGCAAGCTCAGTCGGGCGCAAACTATGGTCAGGCTCCATACGGGCAGAATCCTTATGGCCAGCCAAACAACGGAGGCTACGCGCAGCCGCAGGCCCCTTATGGTCAGCAGTCGCATCCATATCCCCAGCAATAAAGGATTGGACCCCTCCGAAAAACGAGAATGCCTGCGTAGCGGCGACCTCAAGGTCACCGCTACGCAGGCATTCTCGTTTTTCGGAGGGGTGAAGAAAGGATACCAGCATGACCAACAACTATATCGATCCCGGCGAACAGGTCAGCGCGCGGTGGCTGACGGCCGTTCTGCGCCAGTCCGGCGCCCTGCCACAGGGTGAGGTCGTCTCGTTCGAGCAGAGGGATACGGGAGCCTTTAATTCGCAGACCCATCGCCTCGTCCTGCGCTATTCCAGCGAGGCGCCCGCCGCCGCGCCAGCCCACGTCGTTATCAAGCGCAACGAGCATGAAGACGGCTTCGATGAAGTCACCTTTTATAACTGTGTGGCGCAGCTACCAGATCATCCAGATGTGACCATCCCCTGCTACGCGGCGGCCAGGGATGAGGATAGCGGCGACTCCTATCTGCTGTTCGAGGATCTGTCGGCGACCCATGCGCCCCCGGTGACGCGCGATCAGCAGATCAGCATCGTGGATGGCGTCCCCTCACAGCAGGCCATCGAGCAGGTGGTTGACACGCTGGCACGGCTGCACGCCTACTGGTGGGAGCATCCGTTGATGACGACAGACACGTTCGAGGTCGGCTACTGGTCACGTAACCGGGAACGCTTTGAGCTGTATCATCAGCGGCGCCAGCGTTCCTGGCGCAATCTGCTAACCAACAATCCGGATTGGATTCCTCGCGACATCTGCGAGCTGTACGAAAGCGTGCTGGAGGCATTGCCAGAGTATTGGGAGCGTTACCTGGAGCCGCGCTTCCGTGACGGCGCGCAGATTACGCTTGTGCATGGCGATGCCTACTTCGCCAACTACCTCACCCCGAAGCACGACGCCAGTGGGACCACCTATCTGCTGGACTGGCAGTCGCCGACCTTTGACATTGGGGGATACGATCTCGCCAACCTGTGCGCGGCGTTCTGGACCTCAGAGCAACGCCAGCAGGACCAGCGCGAGCAACGCATCCTGCGCCGCTATCACGAAGGCTTGCACGCCCACGGCGTCGATCGCTATAGCTGGGACGACCTGCTGCTCGACTACCGGCACGGGCTGATCTTCTGGCTGCTCATGCCCGTTCAGGACGGCTCGGACGGCTCCCAACGGTCCTACTGGTGGCCCAAAATGCAGTGCCTGGTCGCAGCTTTCCGCGAGTGGCGCTGTCACGAACTGCTAAATAGCACCTATTAGCAAAGCTCGCAAGAGGCAATACGTTCAATTTAAGATCATGCAAAACGAGAAAAGACCCCAGTACGTGCGGGGCTTGCCCCCGCATGCTTCCCAAGGAAGAAGGTACCATCAAAGCGATCAAGGACGGTTGCATGCGATGCGTCGCATCATACCTGCTGCTTTTTCAAGCAGCGAGGAAATAAAGCGGGGGCAAGCCCCGCACGTACTGGGGTCATGTTTATTTTTGCTTGTTCTCAAGTTGAACGTATTGGGGCATGTCGGATGATGGTTGGGCTGGGGTGACAACGGCGGGCTCGTTTGTGCCCCCAAGGCGGCGGCGCGCCGTCTCGCGGCGTCCGACGGCGGGGACGTGCTGGGTGGCGGCGGCCAGGCCGAAGACGGGCATGTTGCCGTAGACGGCCTCGTATTTGCCGGCCTCGACCATGTAGGTCTCGTGCCAGATGCCGACGCTGCCATCGCTGCCGATCGCTTTGTTGAAGCGCTGCCAGGCGCGCAGGTGGGGCTCCTCTTTAGAGCGGGCGAAGCGCTCCAGATCCTCGAAGGAGCGCCAGTATTGAATCAGCATCGCCCCGCGTGCGTTGAAGTAGTTCTCTGCCCCTAAAAAGCCGCTCTCAGGATGCGTATAGAGGCTGCTCATCATCGGCCCCATGGATAACATAGTCGGAACCCATTTGCCAAACGCCAGAAATTTATTGATACGCATGCCGATCAAAAACACCACGAATGGCTGATCAGCCTGGGCCGTAAAACGTCCTGGAATAACAGTAGCCATAGCGAAATCCTTTCTGGGCGGCGCTAATCGCGCGCCGCGTCGATCTCCACGAGTGTTTGCAATGTCTCCAATGTTTCATCGCACCAGTTCAGCAGGGCCAGACAGCGATGGATGCCGTAACGCACTGTGATCAGCGAGTATGCCAGTTCCTGCTGGTCCTTACAGATGTCTTTGAGATGAGCTTCAATACCTCGATATTTCTCCAATAGCTCGACATTCAGCTGCCGAAAGCGCTGCACATGCTCGATATTGTCAGGGACATCAACTTGTTGGCCGAAGAATAATTTCAACAGCAGCTCATTACGCTCCGGAGCCTCCTCGACCGGCTCAAGCAGCCAGCGCTGCAGCTCTTGCCGACCGCGCTCGGTCAGGGTGTAGACATAGCGATCAGGCTTGCCCTCCTGCTTCTCGGCCCGGCTGACGGCCAACCCCTCGTCCACCAACTTCTTGAGCATCGGGTAGATCTGGCCGTAGCTCTCGCTCCAGAAGTTGCTGGTGCTCTTCTCCATAAACTTCTTGATGTCGTACCCCGAGCCGGGGCAGATGCTCAGAAGCCCCATCATGGCATACCTGCTCTTGTTTTCCTTTGGCATTACTATATCTCCTAGATATATATCTAATTGATATATATCATACAGATGCACACAAGTCAAGCCTTTGTTCAGAATGTGTCTGACTTTCGTGCTCATCTCCTGCGGCCTGTATAAGCTTTCGCGCCTGCGGTGCTCGTCAATCCGTTGTGTGTTGGTGCAGCAGGAGCGCGGATGCGCTCCTGCTGCACCAACACACAAAACCAGTGCGCCCCCGCATGCGGACGCGCGTGCGGGGGCGCGCACGTTCCTTTATATGACAAGACATCCATTGCTAGATAATCACCTAAAAAATGCCTGATCTTCGCGTTTAGTAAGTGGCTATCATGTAAGTAGTAGAGGTTTTGTATCGGGTGAGCGGCGAAAGGAGTTCTGGCATGCGCTGGGGTGTTTGTATTGTGACTCTGGTTGGGGTTCCGCGTGGAACAAGTATGCCCGTGAGCTGGTTCAATCAGGTCTTCTCCGATAGTGATGGGGTCGCAAGTTACTTTCAACAGATGAGTGGAGGTCGGCAGAGCATCACGTGGCAGGTGTTTGGGCCAATAGACCTGCTTACACCAAGCGAAAAGCAGGCGCTGGATATGAAGGGGGCGGAAGCGGTGGTTGAGGGTCTGCGCACCAAGGCGACAGCGCAGAAAATTCCTGTAACGCAGTTTGATCGCTTTATATGGATACTCGATGAAGGGATTTCAACAAGTGGTACGACGCCGTCTGATAGCCTGGTTGGCGCCATCGATTTTACGCCGCAGCTGGCGGCACATGAGATGACGCATGCATTTGGGGTCGGGCCACATGCTGATCGCTACACAGCGACAGGCCCGCAGGAGTACGCGGACCCCTTCTGCGTCATGGGCCGAGGGAATACTGCACGCAGCTTCGCCAATCCCAGGCTGACTTTGTTGAGCGCCAATTATACCCACGATACCACGGGTCCTGGCATCTGTGCCCCTTACCTGTATGTCGCAAAGTGGCTCGACTATCAAAAAAATGTCGAGCAGCTTGAAACCAGCGCAATGGATCAAAACGCGGGCGGCGCGATTATTACCCTGAATGCCAACCAGGGAGCACCAGGTCCGGGACGCACCGAGCGCATCGCACTGACCATTGGGACGCTACCGACACAGGCCAATGGCCAGTCGCAATACTGGATAGAATATCGTCATCCGAGTGCATTTGATCGCGGCGTCGATAGGCCAGTTTCGACGACGACGCCCGATTTACCGCCCGAAGGCGCCCTTGTCCTGCACGATGTGAGATTCGATGCGGCCCGAAACTCGCTGCACTCATATCTGATAAGCTGGGTGGGAGCGAACGGAGGCAGCGTGCTGGACCTGCCAGCATCCGGTTACCAACTGCGCGTTACCAGCACGGATACCACTGGGCGCAGGGTGTTTCTCGCACTGGAGCACAAATTTACCTCATTCCCTCTACAGGCGAGGGTGAGCGCTCTTGCCAGACTGCAGAATCACCTGGATCTGTTTACGGTGGGCAACGATGACGCGGTTTATAGCACCTGGTGGGACGGCGCTTCCAACAGCGGCCGTTGGGATCATGGCTGGTTCCGCATCAGTGACCCGAATTTTGCTGATGGCTTTACCGTCAGCCAGCGTTCGGTTATCTCGGCGATCGCACGCCACCCCAACCATCTGGATCTATTCGTCATCGGCAAAGACGATGTTGTCTATAGCACCTGGTGGGATGGCACGTGGGATCACGGCTGGTTCCGCATCGGTGACGCGAACTTCAGCGATGGTTTTACCGTCAACCAGTCATCGACCATCTCGGTAGTCTCGCGCTTCCCCGAGCACCTGGACCTATTCGTGGTCGGCAAAAACGACGCCATTTATAGTACCTGGTGGGATGGCGCTTCCGACGGCGGCAAGTGGGATCACGGCTGGTTCAGTATCTCCGATCCCAATTTCCCCGACGGCTTTACCATCAATCAGGGCAGCGCGATCACCGCGATCTCGCGCCGTTCCGATCACCTGGATCTGTTCGTCATCGGCAAAAACGACGCCATCTATAGCACCTGGTGGGACGGCGCTTCCGACGGAGGCAAGTGGGATCATGGCTGGTTCAGTATCTCCGATCCCAATTTCCCAGACAGCTTCACCGTCAGCCAGTCATCGACCATCTCGGTGGTTTCACGCTTTCCCGAGCATATGGACCTGTTCGTAGTCGGCAAAAACGACGCCATCTATAGCACCTGGTGGGATGGCGCTTCCGACGGCGGCAAATGGGATCACGGCTGGTTCAGTATCTCCGATCCTAATTTCCCCGACGGCTTCACCGTCAATCAAGGGACCGTTGTTTCTGCGATTGCGCGCTTCCCCGAGCATCTAGATCTGTTCGTGGTTGGCAAGGATGGCGCCATCTACAGCACGTGGTGGGATGCCAATGCCGATGGCGGACGCTGGTCCCATGGCTGGTTCCGCATCGCCGATCCCAATTTCCCCGATAACTTTACCGTCAACCAGCATATGACCATCTCAGTAGTTTCGCGCTTTCAGGGCCACCTGGATCTGTTTGTCGTCGGCAAAGATGGCTATGTGTATAGTACGTGGTGGGATGCCAATACTGATGGCGGGCGCTGGTCCCATGGCTGGTTCCGTGTCTAGCTGTTAGATGCCATATAGCATTGAGTTCTGCAGGGGCCGGACAATCCTCGTTCGGCCCCTATACGTGTGATGTAGTCACTCGTCCTCTTCGAACAATGCTCCACGCTCTGTCACATTAGTTGGATTTCGTCCGTCAGAGTGATAGACGGAAACAAGACGAGGAGACATGACCAGCGCTTCGCCCTCTCCTCGTCGCCACTATGACGGAACAGAAAGAAGGAATGTGACCGATGGATACACACGAATGGCAGGCGCAGCAGTTCGAGTCGTACCGCAGCCACCTGCGGGCGGTGGCCTATCGCATGCTTGGCTCGCTGAGCGAGGCGGACGACGCCGTGCAGGAGGCGTGGCTGCACTTTAGCCGCTCCGATACGAGCGAGGTGGTGAACCTGGGCGGCTGGCTGACGCGGGTGGTGGCGCGGATCTGCCTCGACATGCTGCGCTCGCGCGAGTCGCGGCGCGAGGAGTCCCTGGACGCGCGAGTCTCAGATCCGAGCGACCGCCACGAGGAGGGGATCGATCCAGAGGATGAGGCGCTGCTGGCCGATGCGGTCGGGCGGGCGCTGCTGGTGGTGCTGGCGACCCTCAATCCCGCCGAGCGCCTGGCCTTCGTGCTGCACGATATCTTTGGCATGCCCTTCGAGGAGATCGCGCCGATCGTGGATCGCACTCCCACGGCGACGCGGCAGCTGGCCAGTCGCGCGCGCCGACGCGTGCAGGGAGTCGAGGCGGTCCCCGACGCCTCGCGCACGCGCCAGCGTGAAGCCGTCGCTGCCTTCCTGGCGGCCTCGCGCGCGGGCGACTTTGAGGCGCTCCTCTCGATGCTTGATCCCGAGGTCGTGTTCCGCTCTAACTACGCGGGCGCCTCCATGTTGGTGCGCGGCGCGGCCGCCGTGGCCGAGCAGTTCTCGGGACGTGCCCGCGAGGCGCAGGCGGCGCTCGTCAATGGGGCCGTGGCTATCGTGGTGGCTCCCCGTGGCCATCTGCAGCTGTTGATCAACCTCACCTTCAAAGATGGCAGGATCAGCGAGATCAACGTCGCCTCCGATCCCGAGCAGCTGCGCCAGCTCGACATGACGATCTTCAGCGATTGAACGGTCAGGACCGCTCTAGGATGCGCGCGAACGCCTGGAGATAGCTGGCGTCCGCGCTCCTCTGGCGCAGCATCCAGTATTCCGCGCCCCAGAACAGGTAGGCGTAGAGGGGGAGCGCTGGCCGCGACCAGCCCAGGCAGGTGTTGTAGTTGATGATAACCTGCTCCGGCAGGCAGCTATACATGCCCTGCCCGCGTGGGTTGGGCGCGGTCGTCACGCTCTCCCATGGCTCGGCCTGCCCCTCGGCGATCATCAGTCGCTGCCGCCGGGAGCGCAGCGAGGAGAACAGGCGCTTGCGTCTGCGCCGTAACCAGAGGCTCTGGCCGCCATCCAGGTACAGCGTCCTGCCCCCAAGCGGCAGCAAGGCATGACGTGGATAGTAGTCGATGCCGACGATGTCGGCCAGCCGCTGCGCGACCGCCAGCGAGTCGCCCTGGTCGCGCGTGCGCCACCACTGGGAGAGTCCCACCAGCAGCGAGGTCGGCAGGAAGCCGTTCATCATGATCGGTCGGCCCGGATCGGCCGCTCGCAGAGCCTCGACCTCGCGGGCGACAAAATCAAAGGCCAGGCGCCAGCTATGCTCAACTCCCAGCGGATCAACGGCCTCGTGCTCCAGTTGCCAGGCGACGATGGCCTTGCGCGCTCGATAGCGCTCCACGACGCGCATCATAAAGGCGCTGGCAGCCTCCAGCAAGGCGGCATGGGCGTCCGGCCTGATCAGGGTATGCTCGGGCAGGGGATGGCGCAGCCGGTGCTCCGGCACAAAGAACTCGGGATAGCTAAAAGTCTTGAGCGGTCCCACACACAGGATAATCTGCTTACCAGCTTGTTCGGCGGCGTCAACCTGCCAGTCCAGTTCATCGAAGGAGAAGATGTCAGGAGCCGTCTCGCTGCGCATCCAGTAAGCGCCCAGACGAATAAGCTGAAAGGGATAGGCGAGCAATTCGCGCAGGGTAGCGCGCGCGTCCAGTCCCAGCGTCTCCACCTGCGGTGTGCGATAGCTGATGCCCAGCAGCGTCGAGCCACGGGGAGCGATGGGCAGATGCTCCCAGGAGTCCGTCAGGGGCTGTAGCGGTCGTCGCCAGCGTAGCTCTGTCACGTGCCTGCCCAGCTCAGCGGCACCAACACGTAACGTCTGGCTCGAAATTTGCCGCGTTCTCTCTTCCATGCCTAACCTTCCTTTTGCTCAGATCGAGTCGGTACATGCACAGGCATGCCCAGAGTATACAAAAATTTTCATCGTTCCGCATGTTGTTGCAGAGATGGTTGGAAGACGCGCCGATAGAGATTCGACTGCAGCAGCAGGTCTGGATCGTAGTGCAGTTTGAGGTCGAGAAATGCCGCAACGGCGGCATCGCCGATACTGCGACGATAGAGGCTGTGTGTGAGCAGCGAGTCCTTAGCCAGGTAGAAGCGGCCACCGGCCACGATCACCAGCTCCATCAATCCACGCAACAGCTGGTGCAGCCCCTGCGCCCTCTCTGGAATAAGCCGATAATTGACCTCTAGCGAGAAACCATCTACCTGGTAGCTGAGCAGAAAGGGGTCACGGCGATGCCGCTTGATGATGCACCAGAGGGGGACGTATCCGTGCTCCTGCGAGCGGCGGAGAATTTCAGCGAAGAGGGATCCGGCCTCGGTGGCTGGCACAAAGGCCTGAAAGGTCTCGCTCCCTGCGGGCAAGAGCACACGATAGCCCGTAAATAGCGCGGGCGCATAATAGGTGGCGCGCACCAGCGGCGTTTGACGCGGCCCGGTTCTAGCTGGCCAACGGCTCCCCCGGTAGATTATGCTATTCGCGCCGCGCACACCGCTCTCCACCAGCGGTCGGCAGAGGATGCCGCCCCAATGGGCCAATCTATGCATGGATTGTTCGGGGAGGCGAAACGCCAGGGGACCCGCGCTGGTGACACGCTCGCTGTGATTGCTGACCGTGACGATCCCCCGGCCCAGCTCGCGTCCGGCGGCAAAGCCATCCACCCACGCTTCCAGGTAATCGGCCGCCTGCTCGTCCTCAAAGATCTGGAAAAGCTCGCGCAACGAGCGCCCCGGCCGTACGGACACCTCGACCCGGTCGGAAGGGACGCGCCGCAACTGCAGGGTGATCGAGGTAATGATGCCCAGCAGTCCGGCGCTGCCCACCAGGGCGCGAAAAAGCTCACCATCTTGCGTGGGAGAGACGGTGAGCAGTTGTCCATCAACCAGTAGCACGGTCAGGGACAGCACGTGTTCGCCAAAGGAGCCATGCGTCCAGGCATTTTTGCCGTTCACATTCATGGCCACGCAGCCACCAACAGTAGCCGAGGCGGTGGACGGCGTGACCGGCGGCCACCAGCGGTCCGCCAGGGCGACACGCGCTACCTCTCCGATTGACACACCCGGCTCCACCCGCATGATGCCGCGCGCGGGGTCCCAGGCCAGGACACGACGCATAGCTGAGAGGTCAAGCAGCAGGCCACCGTTATTGAGGGCCGCGTCCGTATAGCTATGCCCCGCGCCGTGCGCAATGACTGACAGCCCTCGCCCGCGTGCGGCGGTAAGCGCCTGCCTGATCTCATCCACCGTGCGCGCCTGGCAGATATAGCACGAGGAGCGTTCAGTCATACTCCAATTGACAATGGCGCTCTGCCGCCACGCCAGCATCGTCGCATCGGCTTTATTTATGTTGTCATTTATACACATACATAGAATTTTCAAGTAGAACGATCATCAGTATTTTGAGAAAAGCAGCCCGGCCGCGTCGATCCGCGGGTCGACGCGGTCAGATCAACCAAACGAGAGAAAAGCGGACAGTCGCGACGCGCTAGTAGCGTGGGCGAGCGGAGCCCTCCAGCCGCTCGCGCATCTGATCGAAGGTGGCACCATCGATCTCGCCGCTCGCGTAGCGCCGGCGCAGGATCTCCAGCGCATCCGGCCCCATCGGCATCCCAAAGGGCACGCGCCTGTTTCTCCATCCGAACATCCGCGAAGCGCCCCAGCAGACGAGCGCCACAAAGCCGATCCAGAACACCGGTATCATAGGCCAGAAGCCATATCCCCAATGCATCATATATCGTCTCCTTTATCTTTTCATCATCACTATTCCGCCGTCACTGCCGCCACCGCCACCTGCTCCCCGACGGACCCTGTGCCATCACAGGTGATGATGAAAAGTATAGGTTCGCAAGATGACCGGAAGATGAATTCTCGTTCGCAGTTTTGTCATGGATCTGTCATAAACTTCTGGTTCTAATGTTTTCAGCTATGCAGCTGCTCACCTGCATCCAAAAGCCTGAACTTCATTATCGCATACATGATGACAGCACGATGACAAAATTGGTGTGTCAGATTCACTTTGCCGTCATGTCGCCACGCTAGACTGTAGCTACCGGTATAGTGAACAAATAAGAGGATGGGCGCTAGAAGGAGATCTTACGATGTGGCAAATTATCTGCCTATGCTTGCCCGGGGTAACGCGCAGTGAGCGGCGGCGCTTCTTTACGCTCTTTAGCGACGCGCTGCGCGCCTGTGGACGCGAGTTGACCGAGATAGATTTAAGTTTGCTCTTTTTGCACACCCTTTCGCTGCCGGAGGCGCTAACCGTGCTGGAGGAGCGCCTGCAGCTGGTGAAGCGCTCCCAGGAACTGGTCCGGCAGCCGGAGGAGGGTGAGGATATCCAGGACATCAAACAATGGCTGATCGATGGGCACCTGCACGCCCTGCTGGAGGCCGAGCGTACCTGGCTGATCCAGGCGATTGCCCGGTTGCAGAGCCAGCAGCTAGATCTCGATCTCAGCCAGACGACACTTATAGCAGAAAAGGAACATGGCGATGCACATATCCTATAATCAGGCACCGGTCAAACGGCGCTGGACGCTGTACGTCTACGCGACGCTGGCGGGGCTAATCCTGCTTGGAATCCTGGCGCAAGGCTTTCTGATCGGGACGGCGCTCTTCGCAAACGATAGCTGGGGTCAGACAGCCCACGGTGCTGTAGGGCTGAGCCTGCTACTGCTCACCCTGCTGCTGCCGCTGGTGGGACTGCTGGCGCAGCTACCTCGCGAGCTAAGCATCGGGAGCGCAATCCTGTTCGCGCTGACTTTGCTCGAGGTAATGCTGGCGGGCCTGGCTAGAAGCGTACCCCTGCTGGCCGCGCTCCATCCCACCAATGCCATGCTGATGTCTGCGCTCAATATCTACCTGCTTTTCCAGGCATGGAACATGATACAGGGGAAGCGGACCAGCGAGGTAGCGGTCGCGACAACCGACACGGTAGAGAACAGGAAAAAGGAGGAGAAACCGCTGGAAATTAATCTGACCACGGGCGCCTACCTGCTGTTCGCGCTGATCAGCCTGGCGGTGCTCACGCTCTTCATTATCAATCGTCCGCAAGTCGTCAACGCTGTGAGAGCCATGCAGCCCAACTCTTCACAGGGCGAGATTGATGCGGCGGTCGCCACCATTCAGCTAATCGTCATTGGAGCCCACGCCATCTTTGGCAGCGCCTCTATCATCCTGGCCTTCTTGCTGCGTACAGGCAAAAATTGGGCACGCATCGTCGCCAGCATCTTAAGCGGCCTGGTGATATTGGAGATCATCTACGAGTGGTCCTCCCCCACCGACGTACCAGCGGTACTGGCTCCCAACCAGCGTCTCTACGCCGTCATTGTCCAGCTGCTCATGATCATGATGATGCTGGCCTGTGCCGCGTTGGTCTGGGTGTCACCGGCGTCGCACGCCTTCTTCGCACCCAGACCAAAGTAGGGACCGGCGTTTATGCCCGGTCGCTGCCGCCGGCGGGGGGCTCGCCGCCCATCTGGTCCATATCGGAGGTGTTGGCGGAACCGCGCTCGCGCGAATTGGCCTCGCCCGCGTGGGTCGGACTGGTGCGGCCGGTATCGGTCGTTCCGCTGCTGATATTCATGCCGCCGGTACTGCTCCCCTGCTCGCGCTGAGCCTCCTGGGAACCATCGCGATTGGAGAGGTCACCCAGATTGATCTGTCCATCGCGGCGCTGACCACGCTGATCATCCTGCCGCTGCGCGGCCTGCAGATCATCCTGCGCCGTATCGGTCACGGCCGTCGCCGGCTGCTCCTGCTCGCCTCGTGGCTCGTTCTCCCGCGGCTGGATCTGCTGGACCGGCCGCTCGGCCTCGGCATTCTCCGGTGTATCATTCTCAGTCAGGGGCGCGGGCGGCTCCACCTCATGAACCGGGCTACTGATATCAGCATTGCGCTTCAGCGCCTCCTCAACATATTTACCCCTGCGAATCTCTTCATCTAATCTATCATTTAATTGATCATTCGAATTCGACATCATTATCACACTTTCTCTATACAGCCAATATATTTAAAAGGCACGAATGATTCACTATTTGCTTTCTTCACGAGCTAACACAACAAAAAGTTTCCTGACCACTCCCGCGCCACCGACCAGATGGCATATAATGCTCTCAAGACTGCGGTTCTATCGTTTCAAGGAGGAAAGAGGATGCAGAAAGAGCAGAAAACAACTCCATATCAACAGGGCGACGCCCGTTTTATCTCTTTACTAGAGGAGCTGACACATATAAAGGAAACGTACGCGGTACGACAATTGCAATGGTATAAGCAGCACGCGCCACAGGCCAAATATTATTTTCGCTTCTCCAGTGCGCTGATCATCATCCTCAGCGTGAGCATCCCGTTTCTTGCCACGCTTGACGGGCCCTGGCGCACCACGGTGCTCCCCATCATCGCCCTGCTGATCGCCGGCCTGACCGGCCTGAGTGCCTTCTTCCGTTGGGAAGATAGCTGGAAAGGCTATATGCACGCCCAGATGACGCTTGAACACCTCCTCTGGCTATGGGAGCTGAAAATAGCGGAGGCCAGACACGAACCGGACGCGCAGAAGGGCATGGAGATCGCCCGGCAGGCAACCGAACAGCTCATTAATGAGACGCAGGGAGCGATCCATAGCGAGGCGGAAGACTATTTTAAGCGCGTCCAGTTGCCACAGACCACAAAAAGCTAGATCCGAAGGCTATTGCGATTAAAAATAACGCCAACCGCGCTCGCCGGCTCAACCTTTTGCAGAATGCTTGAAAACGCGACATTGGGAGACGAGCGCGTCCCCAAACACGGTAACGTAGGTTCGGGCCTTGCGCCCGATTTATCCTACCCATTCGCATACGTCCATTGAGCATGTAATGACGAATATCCCTTGATCATTTTTTATTGACGTTTTCATACGGGGAGCGGGAAATCGGGCGCAAGGCCCGAACCTACGATGGGACGTTTTCATACGGGGAGCGGGAAATCGGGCGCAAGGCCCGAACCTACGATGGATATTTTTGCCGCAGGGCGTCAACGACGAGGGGAGGGAGCATGCCGTCGACATGTCCTCCCAGGCTGGCGACCTCCTTCAGGCGGGATGAGCTGATGAAGAGGTGCTCCTGGCTGGTAAAGAGGCAGACCGTATCGATGGTGGGTGCCAGGCGATGATTCATCAAGCCCATCCGGAATTCGCCCTCAAAGTCGTTGGGGGAGCGCAATCCTCGGATAATCGCCTGCCCGCCGCGCCCAGCCACATAATCAACCGTCAAGCCGCTGAAGCTCTCCACCCGTACATTTGGCAAATCCGAGCTTTTAACCACGGCGCGACAGAGGGCGAGGCGCTCCTCCAGCGAGAAGAGCAACGTCTTGTTGGGGTTGGCATAGACGGCGATGATCAATGTATCAAACAGGCGTGCGGCCCTCCTGACGATGTCCAGATGCCCATTTGTGATGGGATCAAAGCTGCCCGGATACACGGCAATCCGACCGTCTGCGTTTCGATTATTCATTGAACGCTTCTCCTTTGTGAGAGAACTGTGCTACAATAAGTGGCAATTGCGGCGTCTATTCATAATAATAGCATTATCATGTAGCTGAACATGGTTATCTGGCTGCGGCAGAACGCAAGGGGATGCAGCCGACCAAAGGATTGGGTTAGATGTATGGCCAGCGTGACGTTACAGTGTGGATCCTGCGGCGCCGAGAATGGCGTGCAGGCGGCCTTTTGCCAGCAGTGCGGGCAACCGCTGTCATCCACTTCCACGACAGCCACCGGAGGCGTGCAGACGCGGCTGCTGCCAGACGACGTTCTGCTCAACGATCGCTATCGCATCGTGGATCGGGCGGGGACGGGCGGCTTCGGCGCGGTCTACAAGGCGGCCGATACGCGTTTCGGGGATCGGCCGGTAGCCATCAAGGAGATGGGGCAGAAGGGGCTGAGCGCGCAGGAGTTGGCCGAGGCAATCGAAGGCTTCAGGAATGAGGCGCTGCTGCTGGCCAACCTCAATCATCCCCACTTGCCGCGCATCTATGATCACTTCAGTGATGGCGGCCGCTGGTACCTGGTGATGGATTACATCGAGGGCGTGACGCTGGAGGACTATCTGGAGAAGGCCCCGGTCGATCCTCAGACCGGCTCGCGGCACCTCTCGGTGGATGAAACGCTGGCCATCGGCCAACAGCTATGCACAGTGCTGGACTACCTGCATACGCGGCGGCCTCCGATCATCTTTCGCGACCTCAAGCCTGCCAACGTCATGCGCGTCTCCGATGGTCACCTCTACCTGATCGACTTTGGCATCGCGCGCCACTTCAAGCCGGGGCAGATCAAGGATACAATCCCGCTGGGTTCGCCCGGCTACGCGGCCCCCGAGCAGTACGGCAAGGGCCAGACCACGCCCCGCGCCGACATCTACGGCCTGGGCGTGATGCTGCACCAGTG
This sequence comes from Dictyobacter halimunensis, assembly GCF_036245075.1. NCBI lineage: Bacteria > Bacillati > Chloroflexota > Ktedonobacteria > Ktedonobacterales > Dictyobacteraceae > Dictyobacter > Dictyobacter halimunensis. The sequence goes on along the minus strand of NZ_BSRI01000002.1, from coordinate 5,156,170 downwards.
CCTCTCCGGAGACGATCCCGCGCTGACCCCCTTCCACCTGGTTCCCCTGCATCTGACCGGCAACCCGGCCCTGAAGAGGCTGGAGACACTCATCCTCCAGATGACCGAGATGGATGAGCAGCGGCGACCCTCTACAGCAGCCGTGGTCAAAGAAGAGCTCAGTCAGATCGCCGAGCAGCTGAACAGCAATCACCGGGTCCTGCCCGCCCAGAAAGAACGACCGCGCGGCGGCATCCACCACGTCCCCACCGATGAATATGAGGAACAGACGGGGAGCGGCCAGCAGATGCTCCCTCCCACGCAGCGCGGGCGTCCACCACGGCGTGGACCCTCGCGACGCACCTTTATCATCGGCGGCCTTTCCGGCCTCGCTGGCCTGTTCGCCCTGGTCGGAGCCGAGACCTACGCCGGACTCCACCGTAGCGATCATATCGAGCCGGGCAACCTCGCCAAACCAGCACCTGGACAGGCTCCTCTCGAACCGGGCAGCGCCAGCCTTTATGTGCATAGTGGTCCAGTGTACTCGGTCGCCTGGTCGCCAGATGGTCGCAGCATCGTCTCCGCCAGCGGTGATAAGACAGTCCAGATAAGGGACGCCAGCAGTGGCAAGAGTACAGTCGTCTATAAGAGTCTGGGGGACGAATTCTACCAGGCCCTATGGACGCCTGACGGGAAGCAGATCATCTCGGGCGGCTCAAAAGGCGTTCAGCGCTGGCAGGCCAGCAATGGACGGCACATCTATACCTATAATTCCACGCCGGCCCAGCCCGGACACGACATGGCCCTCTCGCCCAACGGCATCCATCTGGCGGTCGCTAAATTCACAGATACAGGAAAGTGTAGCGTCCAGCTATGGAACACCGGCAGCAACACTCTCGACAAATCATACGACACCGACTACGTCTATAGTCTGGCTTGGTCGCCTGATGGTAGACATCTGGCCATCGGGACCGCGACCGGCGACATCCGCCTCTGGGACATCGAGACCGGCGACACGCCCCTCATCCTCAATAATGCCCGCGTCCTGCACATGATCCGCGACATCAGCTGGTCGCCCGACGGCAATCGCCTGGCCGTGGTCGGAACCAGCGGCAAGTTCTTTGGCTGGAATATCGCCAGTAGCGGCCGGCTGGAGGTCCGAGACACGCTGAGCGATTTGACCGCCCTGAGCGACTTCTACGCCCTGGCCTGGTCGCCCGATGGCAGCTATCTCGCCACCGGCCACAGTAACGGCGAGGTCTGCTGGCGGCAGGTCGATAGCAACGAACTGCTCGCCACCAGCAAACGACAGCACGCACCCATCACGACCGTAGCCTGGTCGCCCGACGGCAAAGCCATCGCCTCCAGCAGCGAAGACCACACCGTCCAGATCTGGCAACCCAACGGCCCGCAGTCACAAGAGTAGGTTCGGGCCTTGCGCCCAATACTTTCAACTTTAGAGCAAGCAACAATGAAAAAAGACCACAGTACGTGCGGGGCTTGCCCCCGCTTGCTTGCTCGCCGCTCGAAACAGCAACGGAAATGATGCGATGCATCGCAGGCCACTGTCCCTGGTCGCTTTGAAGGAGCTTTTCCTTGTGGGAAGCAAACAAGCGGGGGCAAGCCCCGCACGTACTGCATCTCTTTCTCTTTCCGCATTTCCTTACGTTGAAAGTATTGGGCCTTGCGCCCGTCCCCATTCGAATATATTCATTAAACACGCGATATCGATAATGATCTTGATTATGTTTAACCAATATTTATATGCGTGATAGAGGGAAAATCGGGCGCAAGGCCCGAACCTATGGGCGTTTTCGCGCATAAGAAGGTGACAATGATTCTTTTAATGCCTTTTTCACATAGATTATGGTATACTGCACGCGTATGGATTTATACGTGATAAAGGAGCTACTTTGATGCAGCCAGATCGCGCACTCAAGAGAGTCAAACGCTTCGTGAAGCAGCAGCAGCGCTACCGCTTCACCCTCTCGCTGGACAATGGGAAGACGACGGTCGAGGCGCCCACCTACGCCGTGGCCCTGTTGCTCGGCGTCGTGCTCTTCGTCCTCGGCACCTTCATCAAGATCCTCATCGAAAACGCCATCGATTGAAGTGCCGCCCGCCACGCGCCCATAACAACGAAAATGCCCCCCGTAGGTGTCGGGCTTGCCCCGACTTCTCGGGCTTGCCCCGCTTGGATCTCCGCGTCCCCGTGCCCTCACGAATCGGTTTCCCTTCAATTGAAGCGTTGGCCCACGCCGCCAAACGAAAACGGCCCCATACATAAACATGGTCTGCGATGAGGGTACCGGTATATTTAGTGTATTATTAAATGCATAAGTGCAAGGATTGCTATAATGATGAGCACCGGCACAATTTCTTGTTCAGGAGCTCGCAATGACAGACCTCGTAGGGCAGCAATTAAAGCAGTATCGCCTGACCCATCACTACTCACAGGGAGCTTTGGCAGACGTTTATCTGGCTGAACATATACGATCCCAGCGCCAGACGATCATCAAGATCAAACGGACGCCATTGGCGGAGGGCGAGAGCAAGGTCTTCCTACAGGAAGCGGCACGTATAGCCAGGCTGGCGCACCCCCACATCGTCCCGGTGCTGGATTTCGGGATGCAACAGGATGGCAGGCCGTTCGTTATACAGCGATACACCCCTGACGGTTCGCTACGCACCAGATATTCAGGGGGCGTCACGATCCATATAGACGTGCTTGTAGACTATGTCGACCAGATTACCACGGCCCTCCAATACGCGCACCAGAAGGGATATATACACGGCAACCTGAAGCCGGGCAATATCATGCGAACAAAAGATAAAGTCTTGCTCGCTGATTTTAGCCTGACGGCCATCACCGGGGGAACAGAGAAGCTCGATCAGCTTGAAACGGCTCTATACGCGGCCCCGGAACGCATTCAGGATGAGCCCACACCGGCCTCCGACCAATACGCCCTGGCCACCATGATCTACGAATGGATCTGTGGCGACCCCCTGTTTGAAGGCAGTCCGCTAGAGGTCATCCAGCAACACATCCATGACGATCCCGCGTCTTTGCGGGCAAAGATGCCAGAAGTCTCTCGTGAACTGGAATGGGTCATTATGACCGCCCTGGCCAAAGAGCCCGCGCAACGCTTCAGCAACATCCAGGAATTTAACCAGGCATTCAAAGCGGCTTGTGAAGAGGAAGGTCTTGTATCCTCGGAGAGTACGCGAGTTTTCTTCTCCTACGCCCAGCGCGACCAGAGCCTGCGCGATCAACTGGAAAACCACCTCAGCAACCTGAAGTATCGCGGCCTGATCACCACCTGGAACGCCAGAGAGATCAAAGCAGGCGAGAATGCGATCCAACAGATGAATATCCACCTCAATACGGCCCATATCATCCTGTTGTTGATCAGCGCCAACTTTCTGGCCTCCGACTATTGCTACAGTCAAGAAATGATGCAGGCGATCAAGCGCCACCAGGACGGTAAAGCCCACGTCATCCCGGTCCTCCTGCGGCCCGTAGTCTTCACCGATGCGCCCTTCGCCCACCTCAAGCCTCTGCCCAGTAACCAGAAGCCGGTCGTCACCTGGCGCAACCGCGACAGCGCCTTCGTCGACATCGCCCTGGGTATCGAGCGTATCGTCAACCACCGTAGAAAAGCAATGTCGTTAGATACGGCCTCACCCGGTTACACCAGTACACCATCCAGGCAGACAACAACGCAACGGTCCATACCAGAACCGCAAGCGCCAGCGCTAGAATTTGAGTACGATCATGCGCGGGAAGAAGCATACAAACAAAGACAAGAAGCATACAGACGCGAGCAAGAGGAATACAGGCAAAGGCAAGAAGCAGAGCGCAGGCGCGCGATAGCGGCCAGCGGTCTATCGACGCAGGAGTATGAATACTTTGAGCAGGCGATAGCAGCCTATACGCACGCAATCTATTCTATAGATAGCAATGACGCGGCCGCCTGGAGAGGTCGTGGTCATGCGCAGGCCGCCATAAAGCTCTTTGAAGAAGCGCTGCAGGATTTCGAGGAGGCCCGGCAGCTCGCTCCAGACGCCGAAACGTATGTCGGCATAGGCGATGTCCTGGTCGCCCTGGAACGCTGGGACGAGGCCATCGAGGTCTACCAGCAGGCGCTCGCCCTCGATGAGTCATCCGCCAGCGCCTATGCTGGCCTGAGCACGGTCCTGTATCGCCTCCACAGGATACGAGATGCCGCAATCGCATATAAGCGGGCACGCCGGCTCGGCATCGAAGGTTGACCTGTTGCTCTTCGTCCTCGGCATCGTCGTCAAGCTCCTCATCGAAAACGCCCCCGATTTGAAGTGCCGCCCGCCACACGCCCATAAAACGATCACGCCCCCACGAAGGAATCATTCAAGAAAGAAAGGAACGCCACGTAGGGTCGACCTTCAACGGTCGGCCGGGCCGCGAGCGACAGCGATTGCGGCCCACGTCCCCGGCCGGTTCGGCTTCTCGTGGAAGACACGTCGCCCCACGTGGTACCCGGCAAGCAACGTTCACTTTTGGGTACCCCTGAGCAACGTTGCGGGTGGGTACCACGTGGGCGAGCGTGGAAGACAGGGGAAGCGGTATCGTGAGGGTGCGTGGGCTGCCGTCGCTGGCGCTGGCAGCCCGGTCGACCGTTGAAGGTCGACCCTACGATTACGTTCCTTTTTTTACGGGGCGTTCCCGTTTTACGGGGCGTTCCCGTTTTACGGGGCGTTCCGTGTTTTTTGTTGCCTGGCCTTTTTGCGAAATCTGGCGGCTTAATCCACTTTCTGTTCGCGGGCCAGTTCGGCGAGGAAGCTGGCTTCGGCGAGGGCGGCACGCTCGATCTCGACGGGATCGACGCTCTCGTTGGGGGCGTGGATGTTGGCGGCGGCGTCCTCGGCACCCCACAGGATAATCTCGGCCTCCGGGAAGACTCCGGCGAAGGCGTTGATGAGCGGGATCGAGCCGCCGCTACCCATCTCGGCGGCCTCCTTGCCATAGGCGAACTGCAGGGCTTTATAGGCGGCGATGTAGGCGGGCCCGTCGGTGGCGATGGCGTGTCCCTCGCCGGTCTCGGCCTCCGAGAAAGCAAGCTGCACGTTCCAGGGGGCGACCGCTTTGAGGTGCGCGGTCAGCAGTTCCAGGGCCTCCTGGCCGCTGCGGCCGGGTGGGACGCGTACGCTGATGCGGGCGCGGGCCACGTCGATCAGGGCGTTGCGCGCGCCCTGCACAGCCGGCGCGTCCAGTCCCACGACGTTGATCGAGTAGCTGGCGCAGACCCGGCTGGCGATCGAACCGCTGCCGATCATGTCCACACCCGGCAGGACGCCGGCCAGTTGGCGGAACTCCTCTTCAGGGATGTCGCTGCCCCGCCAGGGCTGGCTCTGCATGCCTTTGACGGCGACATTCCCCTGCTCGTCGTGCAGGGTGGCGATCATGCGGATCAGAGCCACCAGGGCATCAGGCGTGGGACCCCCGAAACCACCGCTGTGGACGGGTCCCTGCAGGGTGCGCACCTCGACCACCTGCGAGGCGAATCCGCGCAACGTCGTGGTCAGCAGAGGCTCGCCGACGTGGTTGTTGCCGGCGTCGGCCACCACCACTACGTCGGCCCGGAACATATCCCTTTGCTCGGGCAAATAGGACGCCAGGCTGTTGCCGAACTCCTCCTCACCCTCGATCAGGACCTTCAGGCCAACCGGAAACTGCCCGGCGAAGCTGCGCAGAGCCGCCACGTGGACCGCGATGCCGGACTTGTCATCCGCCGCGCCACGCCCGTAGAGGCGGCCATCCGGGCGCGCCGTCAGCTCAAATGGTGGCGTCTCCCACTCTTCGACCACGCCCGCCGGCTGCACATCATAATGGGCATAGAGCAGCACAGTCGGCATCCCAGCAGGAGCCGGGGTCTCGCCGAAAATCGCCGGGTAGCCGCTGGGCATCTCCAGCAGGCGCACATCCTGCACACCCACGCTGCGCAAGATATCGCTGGTAACGCGGGCCCCCTCCAGCACCGACTCGCGCGGGAAACCCGGCGCCGCCACCGATGGCACCCGTACCAATCGAGCCAGATCATCTATAACTGTCGGCATCACCGCATGAACAGCCTGGCGAAGCTCATCATAAGACATTATTTCTCTTCTCTGACTTTCCATTATTTGCATGAATCGCTACATAACCATGCATTCAACATCACATATATAGCTGTCGTTATAGCAGACCAGCCGCCCCAAAGTCAATGATAAGGTCCAATTCCTCCTCGGCCACAAGGGCCGAACCTACGATGTGGGCGATGATGATGAGAGGCGCGAGCGGGTGTCGCCGATGGTGGAGACCAACGTGGGATATCCCATTGAGGTGGCGAGGTCGGCGGCCTGCCGGGCGTGGATCTGGGCACTGGCCTGGTCTCCCTTTGCCTGGTAGACGTCGCGGAGCAGAAGGTGGTCGAGGGGCTGGTAGGGCTTGAAACCGGCCTCTTCGCGCAGATGAAGGGCCTGTTGCGCCAGGTCGAGCGCCAGGTCCAGCTCTCCACGCATCAGGGCGTGGATGGCGAAGTGGCGCGCAGGCTCGGTCTTTTCAAAGGGATGGTTGTGCTGCTCGGCCAGCTGGCGGGCGCGGCTATAGTATTCTTCGGAACGCTCAATCCGTTGCCAGCGTTCATGGATGACGCCGATCTGGAAGAGGGATTCGCTGATGCCGCGCGTGTCGTTCAGACTTTCTCGCAGCCGCAGGGCCTGCTCCTGATAGGCTAGAGCCTCGTCGTACCGGCCGCTGTGCGGATCGTCCACGATCGCTCCACCAAGCACGGCCGCGAAGTAGTGCGCCTGTCCCAGCAGGCTGAGGGCATCGGCCATATCCCGCTGCGATTGTGAGGCTTCAGCAAGCTGCCGGGCCTGCTCAACGGTCGCGAAGATACGCTCAACATCGCCACCACCACGCGCGAGCAGATGATCGACGATCAGGACCTGCCCGTACAGCAGCAGCAGCTGGAAGCGCTGCGACGGCGGCACATCATCAACTTCCAGCAGATGGAGGGACGCCTCCAGCAGATGCCGGGCGGCAGCGATCTTTCCATCATAAAGGTAGGTTCTCCCTATTGCGTAGAGGGCATCGACGGCGGTGGTATAGTAGGGCTGTATAGACGCTGATGACTGCATATGTAATGTCCTTTCACATGTTGCTGAATAGATCCAGCGGTTGCCCAAAGTGGCAACCCGCGTCTACCATGCTAAGGTCCAGACAGCGCACAGGCAATGCGCAAGGCAGCATTTTTGTTGAGTATTGAACAAAAGGGCGAATCTGTTGAGAAATGGGACGCCTGTCCCTACAAGAAAGGGAGCGGTGATAAGCATGACAACCCATAAGATTCAAAAGAGGAGCGAGGATCGGCGCATCCAGCGCACGCGCCAGGGGATACAGCAGGCGTTCAAGGAGATCGCGCACGAGCGAGGGGTGGCCGCGCGGGGCATCGGGAGCCTGGAAAAGAGCTTTCTGTCTATGAGCATCCAGGACATCACCGAGCGGGCCAACGTCAATCGAGGAACCTTCTACCTTCACTTCACCGACAAATATATGCTGGTGGAGACAATCGTGCGCGAGCAGTTCCGTCAGACGCTACTCGAAGCGCTCCCACCCGCGCCGCGCTGGAACCGAGAGACGCTGGAGGCGCTCATCCAGACGGTGCTGGACAGCTGTGAGCAGAAGTATCGCCACCATCCACACGCCTCGTCCATCCTGGTCCCCATGATCGAACGGGCCATGCACGAAGAGCTCACAGACCTCCTCTTGACGTGGCTCAAACAAAGAGGAGACACACGGCTACGGGGAGCGGTCCCGCCTCAAGCCACCGCCCGCATCGTCGGCTGGTCCATCTTCGGGGCCGCCCTGCAATGGAGCCAGGAGGAGGAGATCACGATCTCGAAGGTGCAGATGGCGCAGGCCATCTTGCGCTTGATCATGGATGGAACAACCAACCATGCATCAATAAAAGAGAAAGCATAGGTTCGGCCCTTGCGGCCGATTTTCCTCCCCGATTCAACCATGTCCCTTAAACACGCCATGTTTACATATCTTAATTTTCGTGTTCAACGGACATTTTCGTGCATCGAGGGGAAATCGGCCGCAAGGGCCGAACCTACGATGGGACGTTTCCGTGCGTCATGCCGAAATCGGCCCCGCGTTTATGATACGCGGGGGCCGGCCTGGCGGATGTCGTCGCCGGGCACGACAAACTGCTCAAAATTCTTTGTGAACAGCTCGGCCAGCTTGTGCGCCTGCTTGTCGTAGGCCTCGGGATCATCCCAGGTGCCGCGCGGCGAGAGCACCGAGCTGGGCACGTCGGGACAGAAGGTCGGGACCTGGAAGCCAAAGACGGGATCGGTGACCATCTCGGCCTTGTCGATCTCACCGCTGATGGCGGCCCGCACCATGGCGCGCGTGTAGTTGATGTTGATGCGCGATCCCACGCCGTAGGGTCCACCGGTCCAGCCGGTGTTGATCAGGTAGCAGCGCACGTTATGCTTCTCGATGCGCTCGCGCAGCAGGTTGGCGTATTCTCCGGGACGGCGTGGCAGGAAGGCCGCGCCAAAGCACGAACTAAACGTCGCCTGCGGAGTCGTGACGCCGGATTCGGTGCCGGCCAGCTTGCTGGTGTAGCCCGACAGGAAGTAGTACATGGCCTGCTCGGTTGTCAGCTTCGAGATCGGTGGCAGCACGCCAAAGGAGTCGGCCGACAGGAAGATGACGGCATTGGGATGGCCAGCCATCCCCGAGGGGACGACGTTGTCGATAAAATCGATCGGGTAGGCCACGCGCGTATTCTCGGTCAGCGAGCTATCGGCGTAATCGGGGACGCGCGTCTTCGGATCGAGCACAACGTTCTCGTACACGGAGCCGAAGCGGGCCGCGTTCCAGATCTGGGGCTCGTACTTCTGCGACAGGTTGATACACTTGGCGTAGCAGCCGCCCTCGAAGTTGAAGACGCCGTTCTCCCCCCAGCCGTGCTCGTCGTCGCCCACCAGCATGCGGCTGGTATCGGCCGACAGACTGGTCTTGCCGGTGCCGGAGAGGCCAAAGAACAGCGCCACATCACCGTCGGCGCCCACATTGGCCGAGCAGTGCATGGGCAGCACGCCCCGGGCGGGCAGGATAAAGTTCAACACCGTGAAGATCGATTTCTTCATCTCACCGGCGTACTCGGTTCCGGCGATCAGGACCAGGCGCTCTTTAAAATCTATGATAATAGCGGCATCCGAGCGCGTCCCATGGGTGCGGGGATTGGTACGGAAATGGGGAACACACAGGATAGTAAAGCCGGGGCGATCGGTGGTAATGTCGTTCTCAGACGCACGGAGGAACAATTGACGAGCGAACAGATTATGCCAGGCCAGCTCGGTAATCACCTGGATCGGCATGCGATATTCGGGGTCCGCGCCAGCGGCAGCGTCCAACACGTAGACGTCGCGTCCCTGCAAATAATCGGCCAGACTTCTGCGCACTATTTCAAACGTCTCCGGCGTCATCGGATGGTTGTTCTCGCCCCACCAGATACGCGCGGTCGACTCTTCATTTGAGACAATAAACTTATCTTTTGGCGAACGCCCGGTATGTACGCCAGTCGTAGCGCTCAAGGCTCCATTGGCCGCCAGCAAACCTTCCTGCCGCGTCAGTGCGTGCTCAATCAGTACCGCGGGGGACAGATTCCAGTTGATGGTGCCAAGGTTGACCAGGCCATACTCTTCAAGGGCCTTCCTGCTCATCATCATCGTCATAACACACTCTCCTCTGGGGTTTTCTCATGTAATCGCGCTGCCCTCAACTCTAATGGTCTAAAGTTCGTTCGGTGAACTTTATTCAACGCGTCAACCCCGAACAACCGTTAGTTTAACAAACCTGCGCCCTATGTGCAACCCACCATATAAAACATACTCATACTATGTAACTTTCGAATATACAGAATATTCGATTCAAGCTTACATTCTCAACAAGACCTGAGAAGTTTTTTTTCATAGATTTTCACGATAATGAACGTTCTATTGCATATCTACGTGCTCTATATTGTACCATTTTGTCGCCCCACTCTGCCATACGACGACTGAAATGGTAAAGCTAGCGCGCAACGCCTTTCATACTATATTTACGCATCTTCTATAAAGAAAGATTTACAAATGCATAAAATTTTGTGATGGTTAGATAGTCTCTGGCCTTTAATATAGCGGGCATAATTATTCACGGATTACCGCAGATTGAAGTGACGAACTATCTTTGTGGTTCTGGCCTCGGACCCAACACCTTCAATGTAAGATAGCGCAAAAACGAGAGAAAACCGCAGTACGTGCGGGGCTTGCCCCCGCTTCGTCCCTCGCTGTTCGAAAAAGCAACCAACAGGATGCGATGCATCACATGCAACCGTCCGTAATCGCTTTGAAGGGGCCTTTCCTTTTGGGAAACAAGAAAGCGGGGGCAAGCCCCGCACGTACTGTAGTCGTTTCTCGTTTTTGCGCTATCTTACATTGAACGTATTGGGCCTCGTGCCCGATTTTATGGGAGGGCGCGCACGAAGGCGACGAATTTGTCGCCGCGATCGAATTCGTTGAGGAACATGCCGAAGCTGGTGAAGCCGGGGGAGAAGAGGAGGACGTCTCCGGGTCGGGTGAGCTCGGCGGCGGCGGCCAGCGCCTGCTGGTAATCGGTGAAGACGCCGCGCACGGGATCGGTGGTCCCCTGTTTCTGCACCTCTTGCTGGATGGTGGGGAGAAGTTCGTCGGTGCCGCTGCCGGCCAGCAGGACGACATCACGGCAGCGCTGGACGATGCGCTCGGGCCATTGCTCTAGCGGCAGGTGCTTGGTGTTGCCGCCGGCGACCAGGACGATGGGGGCGTCGAAGGCCTCCAGGGCAACCTGGCCCGCCACCGGCGAGGTGCTGGCGCTGTCGTTGATGTAGCGTACCCCGTTGCGTTCGCGTACCTCTTCCAGGCGGTGCGGCACGCCCTGGAAGCGCCGGACGGTCTCGGCGATGACGTCGTCGGAGACGCCCAGCAGGCGGGCGGTGGTGGTGGCCAGCAGGATGTTCTCCAGATTGTGGCGACCGGCCATGGGGGTGTCGAGGAAGCGGAACGGCTCGACCTGCTCGCTGTGGCGGGCGAAGCTGCCGCCGCGCTCCAGGCTGGTAAACCAGGCCTGGCCCGGCGCCTCCTCACCGAAGCGGCGCGTCCAGGGATTATCGTAGTTGAAGATCGCCAGGTCCTCGGGCTTCTGGTGACGAAAGATATTGGCCTTGGCCTCGGCGTAATCCTCCATGCCCGAGTAGGTATTGAGGTGATCGGGATAGACATTGGTCATCACCGCGACCTGCGGGCTGATCTTGTGAGGAGCCAGCCCCTCCAACTGCCAGCTCGAAAGCTCCAGCACCACCAGCGTCTCGGGGGTGATCTGTGGCAGCAGCGACAGCGTCTCGACGCCGGCGACGTTGCCGCCGATCAGGGTGGGAGCGCCACTGGCCCGCAGGATCTCGTAGATCAGGCTGGCTGTGGTGGTCTTGCCGCGCGTGCCCGTGATGCCGATCACGCGACCCGGACAGGCCAGTAGGAAGAGCGCGATCTCCATCTCTATGCGCGCGCCGTGCTCCTGCGCCAGGCGGATATAGGGAGACGTCCACGGCACCCCTGGATTGCGAATGACGATCTCGGCCCAGCGAAAATCCTCTTCCCGATGCTCCCCCAGGATAAACTCGATCGGCAGACCGGACAGGGCCTGCACGCTCGGGGCCAGCACCTCCGGCGACTTCATATCCGTCACACGCACGATCGCTCCCTGCTGGGCCGCGTAGCGCGCCGACGCCATCCCCGATCCCTGCAGTCCCAGTCCCATAACCAGAACTCGTTTTCCACGCAAATCCATATTAACAAGACCTCAATTCCACAAATTTCAGCTCCCAGATGCCGCTGAATGCTTCCACCGCATCATAGCAGAATTTATCCACCGACACAAACCCGCATAACACACCACACCATCCAAACGTCCACTCAATTTTTAACTTTAACTATTTGTATCTGCGTATTGAATACTTCTCTCTATCCAGCCGTCAATGTATTCTTCAATCACGCACACAGTGTCAGTTTGCGTGAACCCATCGAGGTATGCGGTGAGATAGAAAAAGAAAAAATGATAGCAGTAATACGCCAGCTGTTCCAAACGCAGGGTGTGTCTAATGCCGTTCTGACGCAGAGCATGATGAAAAGCGTCCCTTGCCCAATCCCGGCTGCACATGACCCATGCGTCACGCTCCGGCGGCGCGAGGATGGGGTTGTCCCAATCCATGATGAAGTACCTGTCACCGTTCACCATCAGATTTCCTCCGGCATCGCCGTGGGTGATGAAGAAGTCCGCCGTGTCACCCCGGCACAGCTCGGCAAAGTACTTCAACCTCCTGGCTCTATGCTCCAGTTTGGCGCGATTTTTCTCAAGCAGTGAGTGAATCTGTCTGTTATCCAGCGCCTTCCATTGCTCGAAGAACGTATCGGCGCTTTTGCCCGAAAAATCTTCACGGAGAATGGGAACGCCACAAGACGGAACTGCGTATACCTTCGCTAGCATTTGATATTCCGGGATTTTTGTAGCGTCTGTTTCTCTGTTTTCACCGTCAATCCAATCGAAAACGCCGAGTATTGCGCCGTCAAATCGTGTGGACAGGTCGCCGTCTTTTGTCTTTACGATTCGGCTGATGAAGTCAATGCCGTGGTCACAGAGGTGCTGGATTATAGAAAAGCTGCGTTCATAGACGGCTTTAGGCGCGGCGGGGTAAACCAGTTTGAGAAAATAGCTGCTATTCGTAGCATCCAGCCGCCACGTTTCACCGTAATAGCCGCGTTTTGCGGGAGCTAGTACGGCGGCGCTTATTCCATATTCCTGCCCGATAAACTCAAGCAGACGATGCTGGTATTCCTCAGAACGGGGGATGTTGCTGTACAATGATTCCTCATTCCTTTTAAATAATAGGCCGCACTCCTGACAAGAGCCAGTTTAGCATCCGATTGAACTTCATCACTCGCGTTGTCAAGAACTATGTTATCGATGAATGTGTCAACATCCTCCAAGCGGCGACGGAGTTGGAAGAAGCGCATGGCAGTTTCGTTCATGACACAATAAGCCGTCCTGAGTTGCTTCCCAATTGTCCAATAACTGTTTTTCTGTCGACTAAACCGTCTCCAAATGATTCAAATGATTGAAACTGGTGCTACTATAGCACAAAACCAGGCCGACAGGCACGCCGAATGTTCCAGGGGCCACCACATGCCCCAAAACGACCCCTCCCATAGGTTCGGGCCCGCGCCCAATTTCCGCGAATACGGCGACAGCCATTTAAAAACGATGTATAATAGCGTTAGGTGACAAAAGCGGTGGACAATTTGAAGATAAATTGTTTATATAATATATAGAGCACTCTACCATTTATAGCCAGTCATAAAAGCAATAGAAACAGGCGAAAATGGACCCTGAATACGGCGCACAACTCGAATATACCCTGGACACCCTATCGGTGGGGGTCGCCCTGCTGGACCTGGACGGTGGTGATTTTCGCATACGCTATGTGAATCCCTATCTGCGATCGTTACTGGCCGCCCTTCTGCAACAGCAGGATGTCGTGGGTCGCAGCCCCGCTAAGCTCTTGCCGGAGACGATCAACGCGGCGCTGCAGCCGCTGCTGCGGCAGGTGGCGAGCAGCGGGAAGCGCGTCGAGCTGGCTGAGGTGCCCTTTGAGGGCTTCCTTGAGATTCGGGGCCGCACCTACTGGCGCGTTACCATTGAGAGCTACACGGCGAACGACAAGCCGGGGCAAGCCCGGCACCTACGGGGGGAACGTGGACATGAAGGCACGGGGTCGCTTCGCTCCAAGCCGGGGCAAGCCCGGCACCTACGGGTTATATTGGAGGATATTACCGACGCGGTACGCGCCCGGCTGCATATCCAGGCGGTCCACGCCATCTCGTCGGCCCTGGCGGGTCCGGCCTCGCTGCCCCTGGTGCTGGAACGCATCCTGAACGTGCTGGGGGAGACCTTTGGCTCGAAGCGCTGCGCCATCATCTTACGCGACAATTCGGTGCCAGCCATCGAGGCGCGCCTGGCCGATCTGGAGGAGAGCCTGCTCGAAAAAAGCGAGGGACCCCAGACGGCGCGCGTGGTGGCCCAGTTGGGCCTGCACGCGGTTTCGCAGAACTGGCAGGCGCGGATAGATGAGAACATCCTGCTGGCGACGGTGGCGCGCGAGCATCGCACGCGCATCATCACCAACACCAGCACGGCGCCACACTATGTCTTTCCCTACCTCAACCACCAGGGCGAGCCGCATCGGCCCGGCTCCGTGCTGTGCGTCCCTATCTTCGAGCCACACGCCGACGACCCGCTCACACCCGGACAGGACGAAAACGCGGAGCGCGTCGTCTTCGGGACCATTGAGGTCTATCATCTGCGCGCCCGAGGCTTTCCCGCCGAGGAGGTGGCGCTGCTCGAACAGTTCGCCCAGCAGGCGGCCCTGGCCATCCAGAACGCGCGCGTCTTCCGCCGTGTCGATCGCCTGGCCCGCACCGCCAGCCGCACCGTGCGCCAGAAAGATAATATCATGCAGGCCATGCCAGATGGAGTGATCATCTTTGATCCACGCTGGCGCATCGCCGACGTCAACCAGGCGGCGCGCGACCTGCTGGGATGGAGCGAGAACGTGGTCGGGCAGAGCCTGCAGGAGGCCTTTGGGCGCGACCGCGTGAACTGGCGGCAGGTCCCCTGGCAGCCGGAACACGTCATCAAGGATCTGGAGCAGCGCGCCCTGGCCGGCACGACCGATGAGGTCAAGCTGACCGGTGCCAACGGTCGCGCCTATACCTTACAGATATCGTATACGCCGATCCGCGATGAGCTGGGCGATATCTTCGCCTTTATCGTGATCTACCACGACATCACCGAGCAGGTGGCCGACCGTGAGCGCATCGAGGCCGAGGTGGTGGCGCGCACCACCGAGCTCAAGCAGCGCAACCAGGCTCTGCAGGAGGCCCAGGAGGCTCAGGCCATTACCAGCGCGCGCATGCAGGTGCTGCTCGAACGCCTGCCCAGCGGGGTCATCCTGGTGGCGGCGGAGAACAAACATATCTCGGTCATCAACCGCCAGGCCGTTGCGCTGCTGCAGCGGCTGGGAGCGCCACTGCCGCCAGCCGAAGATCTCGACGAAGCCCTACAACGCACCCTAGACCAGGACTGCGAGCGGCTGCTGCGCGCGCTCCCGCTGCTGGGTCCCTCCAGTACGCTGGTCCCCTACGAGGAACAGCCGCTGGCGATCGCGCTGACGCAGGGAGAGAGCAGCGAGGCCGAGCTGCACCTGCAGACTAGCGACGGCCAGGCTCTCTACCTGCTGGTCAATGCCGCGCCCCTGCGCGCGCTGGATGGTGGCATAGAGAGCGCCATCCTGGTGTTGCAGGATATCAGCCGCGTCAAGTTGCTGGAGCGCGTGCGCGAGGACTTCTTTACGACGATGGCCCACGAGCTGAAGACGCCGCTGGCCAATATCCGCGCCCACCTGAGCGCGCTGCTGGCACCCGACCTGCACTGGACGCCCGAGGCGCAGCTTGATTACCTGCAGACCGCCGACCAGCAGGTTGATCGTCTGGTCGGCATGATCAATCACTTCCTGGATGCCTCGCGCGTCGAGGCCGGCGCCCTGCGGCTGGCGCGCGAACCCATCCTGCTGCCAGAGCTCATTGAAGACCTGCAGGAGCGGCTGGAGGCGCTGATCAGCTCGGCCAGCAGCGGCCTGCGGATCCAGATGCCTGAGCAGGTCCCGGCCGTCCACGGTGACTACGAGCTGATCGTGAGCGTGCTCACCAACCTGCTCAGCAACGCCTTCCGCTACGCACCCGAAGGGGACCCCGTGCAGCTGCTGGTCGAATCGATCCAGAAGGGTCCCAGGCAGCGACAGCAGTGCGTCAGGATCAGCGTGGTCGATCATGGATCCGGCATCAGCCAGGAGCAGCAGAGCGCCCTCTTTACGCGCTTCAGCACCTTCGCGGCCGCCAATCGTCCCTCGGCCGACCGGCCAGGACAGCCAGAAGTGGCGCGCCGCCAGAAAGTGACCCGCTGGAGTCCCGCCACGGGCCTGGGACTCTATATCAGTCGTGGTATTATTGAAGCACACGGTAGTCAGCTTGAAGTGAGCAGCAGCCCGGGACGTGGCGCGACCTTTGCCTTCACGCTACCGGTCTTTAAGGAGAAGCGCCGGCCCGCGCGCAACGCCACACCACCAACGACCGCGCTCGCCGATGGAGAGTAAGAGAAGATGTCAAGCACAGAGAAAAAGATACGCATCCTTTGCGTCGAAGATGATCCCCAGATGCGCACATTTTTGCTCGCCCAGCTCAAGGCACGGGGCTATTACAGTCAGGCTGTGCGCGACGGCGCGCAGGCGATCGATATGGCGGCCATCTTCCAGCCGCACCTGGTCTTGCTGGACCTCTCCCTGCCATCGCTGGATGGCCTGAGCTTCCTGCGCCGCTTCCGCGAGTGGAGCCCGGCCCCGGTGATCGTGCTCTCCGCCCATGACGAGGAGCCGGTCAAGATCAAGGCCCTGGACCTGGGGGCCGACGACTATCTGACCAAGCCGTTCAGCATCAACGAGCTGCTGGCCCGCGTGCGCGTGGCGCTCAGGCGCGCCGAAGAGACCGAGCGGCTGCGCAACAACTCCGGCACTAAAGAGGGGCAACGCCCGCTCTACCGCTGTGGCGGCGACAACGGGCTAGTCGTCGACTTCGCCCACCGCCACGTACGCTCCGGCGGCAACGAGGTCCATCTCACCCCCACCGAATACGACCTGCTCTGCGAGCTCACGCGCAACGCCGGCAAGGTCCTGACGCATCGCGAACTGCTGCAGCGCGTCTGGGGACCCGACTACAGCGGCGAAAACACCTACCTGCGCACCTTTATGCGCCACCTGCGCCGCAAGCTGGAGCCGGACCCCTCGCAGCCCCGCTTCCTGCGCAACGAGCTCGGAGTCGGCTACTACGTCCCCCCACCCGACATCGAGAAGAGCCTCACCTGACAACAAGCCAGAACAGGCTTCCATATCCCCAACTTAAGAACATGCAAAAATAACAAAGACCACAGTAGGTGCGGGGCTTGCCCCCGCTTTGCTTTCTCGCAACTCATCTCTATTGGCTTCCGCCGATACAAATCATGTCTTTTGTTGCTTTTTCGAGCGGGAAGGATCAAAGCGGGGGCAAGCCCCGCACCTACTGGATACGGAATTGCTCGAATTTGCAGGAGAAACCCGATCCCTGCGGAGCGGCGCACATCAGGCCGACGTCCAGCGCCTCGGCGGGTGAAAAATATGCCTGGCGCAAAAGCTGGTAGTTGCGACCATCGAGCGCGTAGGAGATCTCGATGGTGGACCCGTGACGCAGCACGCGCAGCCAGAACGAGGAGGGGTTATTCTCCAGGCGTACAATCGACCAGTCGGAATAATCGCGCGTCACCACCGCGCTGGCATGCTGCAGGCCATCCACAAACTCGATGCCGCACTTGACCCAATTGGACTCATCCAGGCGCACCATCAGGCCCGCCTGGTCATAGAGCGCGCGATACTCGCCACTGATGCGCACATCCGCCTGAAAATCACCCGTCTGCCGCTGATAATAAAAATGCCCATTATCGTTAACCGCGCCATTATGCGTGACGCGCCAGAAATCCGTACCCGGCCCCGACTGAATCATCACCACATCGCCGCGATCCGACCAGCGTGGAGGCTCATTATACCAGTCCATTAGCCTTACCCTCCTCAATCGTCAAACGTAAATCATATGCCATAAGTATAGAAGACAACGCCCATTCCGACAACCATTACCACCGTAGGTTCGGGCCTTGCGCCCGCTTTCCCCTCCACGCACGAAAATGTCCCACCGTAGGTTCGGGCCTTGCGCCCGCTTTCCCCTCCACGCACGAAAATAATCGCCAAACACGAAAATAACATAGGTGAACATTACATTTTTAAGAGGTGTAATATGAATTGAGGGGTAAATCGGGCGCAAGGCCCGAATCTACGGCTGTTTCTTTTATTTTTGCGTTTATATCGGCCCATCATGGGGCATTGATATGCCTCTTGACGGCTGAACCATCTATTGGTACATTATCATTTAGATGAATATACAATATGGAAGAAAGAACATTCATGACTATTTGTGAGAGCATGCTCAACGCATGCGCCCGGCCCGCATAAGCGATCACGCCGAGCTTATGCGGGAGGAAACCGGCCGCCAATCTCATCTTATCTCCAGTCCGACATGATGATGTCGGATCGTTTCCTGTGGCTTCCATCCTCTCTCCCCCAGTCTATTCTGCGCGTCGTGCGTGTATCGCCAGGCATCTCGCCCTAGTGAGATGATCCCGCGCTGGCCATAAAACGTTCGCGGCGCTACCACCCTTCACGATTCAGGCGAGCATGCCTCCTCAAATTCCCTGTGCATGTTGCAATATAGCCTGATGTGAAGGAATGAATACATGAAATCTCTTTTGCGGCGAGAAGATAAGCCGCGGTTGCGTTTGACCCCGCCCCGGCTGGCAGTGGTCGCGTTCTTTTTCTTGAATGGTGTGATGACGGCCAGCCTGTCGGCGCGTCTGCCGGGCATCCAGTTGAAGCTGGCGTTGCCCGCCGGCCAGTTGGGACTGGCCTTGCTGGGCTGTACCGTGGGCAGCCTGCTGGCGATGAACGCCGCTGGTCGCGGCGCCAGGTACATCGACAATGGCCTCATCACCACGCTGGCGGCGCTGGTCATGGCCGGCTCGCTTCCCCTGATGGCGTGGGCGCCCACGCTCCCGCTACTGGTGCTGGCGCTGATCCTGTTCGGCGCGGGCAGCGGCGCCATGGATGTCGGCATGAATCTGCTGGGAGTCGAGGTCGAGCGCGCGCATGGTCGTCCGATCATGAACTCGTTCCACGCCTGCTTCAGTGTGGGAAGCCTGGTCGGCGCGCTGCTCGGCAGTATGCTGGCGGCCCTGCGCGTAGATCCCGAAGCGCACTTCCTGGCCATCGCGCTCGCGACCGGGGTCGGAATCGTCGGGAGCGCGCGCTTCCTGCCATCGATGGCTCCGGTGCGGGGCGTATCGAAGAAGCGCGCGCTGCGCCTCTCGCCCACACTGATAGGACTGGGAATGATGGCTTTTTGCGCCCTGCTCAGCGTAGGGGCGCTATTCGATTGGAGCGCAGTCTACCTGACCGGGACGCTGCACGCGGACGCGGGACTGGCGGCGGCCGGCTTCGCGACCTTCCTGGTCTGCATGACCCTGGGACGTATGGCCGGCGATGCCCTGACGACGCGCCTTGGCGCGGCCATGCTGGCCCGTGGCGCTTGCCTGCTGGCCTCCGGCGGTCTGGCACTGGCCCTGCTGTCCACCTGGACGCCAACGGCCTTTCTTGGCCTGGCACTGGTCGGCGTGGGACTGTCGGTCCCGCTGCCGCTGGTCATGAGCGCGGCCGGGCGGCTGTCCGAACCGCAGTCGGGCGACACCCTGACAGCGGTCACCACCTGGGGCTACGCCGGACTGCTGGCCGGTCCGACCATCATCGGCTTCACAGCAGATCGCCTCGGGCTGCGCCTCGCCCTGGCCCTGGTCGCGGCCCTCTGTCTGCTCGCCTCCCTCTGCGCCCCGGCGCTACGCCCACCCAACCCGTACGTGCGGGGCTTGCCCCCGCTTTTGTCGCAAGATACCCCTTGACGCCCATTCCATTCTGCCCTATACTTACACTGTAAGCTTACAGTGTAAGTATAGGGCAGAGAGGGGAATAATGACAAAATCTGGTGGAACACTCACCCGTCAACGGGTGCTGGAGGCGGCCCTGCAGTTGATCGATCAAGAGGGGCTGGAGGGCTTTAGCATGCGCAAGCTCGGAGCCATGCTCGGGGTGGAGGCGATGTCGCTCTACAACCACGTTGAGAGTAAGCGGGCCTTGTTTGATGGGGTCATTGAGCTGCTCATCACCCAGGACCCATATCCCGAGCAACCCCATGCCACGCCACGCGAGGAATTGTGGGCTTTTGCCCATGCTTTTCGAGACATTTTACGCGCTCATCCACACGTGCTCCCCCTGGTGGCGACGAGTCCGCTGCGCACCCCGGCGACGCTGGTGACTCTGGATCATCTTCTAGCAACGGTCCAGCGTGCGCAGATCACCGGAGTTGAGGCCATCTATGCGTTACAGTGTCTCGTTGGGTTTATTGTTGGGCACACCTGGATCGAGATGGGGACCCAGTCTATGGCTGGCCTGGAGCCCGGACCCAATGGCCCAATGGTGTGGCAGCAATTTCCAGCAGAGCGCTACCCGACGCTCCACGCGTTATTGCCGGAGATCGCGCAGTGGAATCCTGATCACGAATTTGACTTTGGGCTGCAGGCACTGTTCCAGAGTCTGTTTGAATAAGAGAAAGGTAGGGGCCAGCGTATGAAAACACAGAGAAAACACTACAAGGTATCAAACGGAGAAGTACAGCTCGCGGTCAGTGAGATCGGTCAGGGGCAGCCGCTACTGTTCTTCAACGGCGGTGGGGCAACACAGGTGGCCTGGAAGCGCATTATACGCGAACTCGGGGGACAGTATCGGCTCGTGACCTTTGATTTTCGTAACCATGGGAAGACCACCACCTCGCATGACACATCCCTTGATAGCTTCCTGACGGATGCGGAAACCATCATGGACAAAGTGGATCTCGATCGACCGATCCTGGTCGGATGGTCTCTAGGGGCGGACCTGGCAGTCTGGTATGCGGCGAGCTATCCAGGAAGAGTGGCAGGACTGTTTCTCATTGATGGAGCAGTGCCGGTCAACCTCGTGACTGATCCTGAGGATACAAGACGCCGACTCAACACGCCAGCGATGCGCATCGGGCCGTTGCTACTCTACCTGGTTGGCATGGGCTATCGCCTCTCTCCTGACGCGTATGCAACCCTAACTATCGAGGTCAATACGCGCCGCGAGCAGCTTCTTTCAGCCTACGACGAACTTGATTGCCCGGTCGAGATGGTCCTGGCAACGAAGACCGCCGGAGAAAAAGGGGAGCGTGCCGAGCGCAACAACGCGCTGTGGCGCGCTGGCGGCGAACAACTCGCCAGCCAGTATCCGGAGCTCTCTCTTAGCTGGCTGGACAACTCCCATCTCCTTCCGTTCAACGAGCCCACCCGGCTCGCGCACGCCCTGGACGAGTTCGCCCAACGCATTCAAGTGAGCGATGTGGACACGCCCTTGTAGCCTACGGTTCTATTGGAGAGTGAGCTCTCCCTCACACTCAACGCGTATCACTGGCACGACGGGGTCGGGGACCCCTCCAGTGATATCGTAACGCGAGGAGGCGCAGCACAAACACGAAAACTGCAGTGAGACCAACCGTAAGCGAATCATTTACCGCAAAGTGAGCTATGATCACAATGATCGTTGCGCCGAGAGCCGCAGGAAGAGCGTAAAGCTCACTTCCAGACCGCAACACGGCAGGTGGGTCCTGAGCCAGGATGTCACGCATGACACCTCCACCTATAGCAGTGAGTGTGCCCAGGAGAATAGCTGGTAATGGCCCCAGACCATACGCCAGGGCCTTTATCGCACCTGAAATACAAAATACAGCAAGTCCTGCGGCATCAAAAACAAGGATCGCAACATTGAGCCGATTCAGCAGTGGATGTGCGAAGAAAGTCAGGATTGTCGCCAGTAGCGCTAACCATAAGTAGTTCGCATTGGTGAATGCTACGGGGGGATGTGCTCCAATAATCAAATCGCGTATGACTCCTCCGCCGATTGCCGTGATCAAAGCGAGCACGGCCATGCCAACAATATCATAGTTTTTGCGGACAGCAAGCAGGGCGCCAGATTCCGCAAAGGCAAAGGTACCAACAAGGTTGAGAATCTCTTCCAGGGTCGCATTGAAGATGACCGGGTGCATCTTATTCCTCACTGTGTATTTACGCCAAGGGCCAAATTGAGCAAACAGGCCAAATCATCGCCCGTTGGTTGAAGCATACCCCACTCTTACAATGTACATCCACAAAAAACCATGTGAGTCGTTTTCTTCCAAAGCGGCGTGCTAGCTAGCGAAGGAGCGGAAAGAGCCAACGCTCTAGGATGGGCCATTCGCCTTACAGGAGATGCTCCGATGACAACGAAGCGGAAATCACGTGAATCCACCATCTTACATAATCTGAACGCCATCTATCCTGACATCGAGAAGATGTATATCGATCTGCATGAGCATCCGGAGCTTTCAATGCAGGAAGTTCGGACCTCCGCCAAAGTGGCTTCACGTCTCAAAGACGCCGGTTTTGAGGTCACAAGCGGCGTGGGTGGAACAGGGGTGGTGGGTCTGCTCCGCAACGGATCAGGCCCTACGGTCATGCTACGCGGGGATATGGATGCCCTCCCTATAGAAGAAAAAACGGGCTTACCTTATGCCAGCAAAGTGAAGGTAAAGAACCCCAATGGTGAAGTGATCCCAGTCGGGCATATGTGCGGACATGATGTGCATACCAGTTGCCTGGTGGGGACGGCCAGCTTGCTTGCACAGGGCAAGCAAACCTGGGCAGGCACGCTGATGATCGTCGCGCAACCCGGTGAAGAGACGATGCAAGGAGCAAAGGCGATGCTGGATGATGGACTCTTTACCCGTTTCCCGAAGCCTGATGTTGCCCTGGCCCAGCATACTATGTTCTCCCCTGCGGGGACCATCAGCTATCATCCCGGCTACACCTTAGCGGCGGAGCATAATGTGCGCATTCGTCTCTTTGGCGTCGGTGCGCACGGCTCAATGCCACAAAAGAGTATCGACCCGGTCGTGATGGCTTCTGCTCTGACGATGCGTCTGCAAACAATTGTGTCTCGCGAGATCGCGCCAGGAGAGATGGCCGTCGTCACGGTTGGAGCGATCAATAGCGGCACGCGCTATAATATTATTCCCGATGTGGCGGAACTCGATCTGAGTATTCGCACCTTCAAAGATGAGGTCTTTCAACACATCTACTCCGCGCTCACCCGCATGGCGCACGCAGAAGCGGCGGCGTCCAACGCACCCACTCCCCCCGAGGTCTCCATTGTCGAAGCCTCCCAGGCGACCTATAACGATGCTGAACCAACCAGGCAGGTCGCTGCCGCGCTTACCCAATATTTTGGAGCCGATTGCGTGAAAGAAATCTCCGCAGTGACCGCCAGTGAAGATTTTTCACTCTACGGACATGCCCCTGGTGGGGCAGGCGTGCCTTCTTGCTATTACTTTCTTGGCGTCACGGATCCTGAGCTTTATGCAGAGAAAAAAGGGAACGTTCCAGGCCCGCATTCACCCTTCTATACCCCTGACCGCGAGCGCTCCTTGAAGACAGGTCTCCAGGCGCTCACCGTCGCGGCCCTTTCCCAATTAGGGAGCCCATGACGCCTCCAGAGGAAGCCACAACGGAGCGAGACATCAAGAGGGAACCCGAACGCCCCTGTAGTGTAGCGGCGACCCTCTCATCCAAGCCCGGCCTCTCGGGCGCGGATAATCGCCTGGACGCGGTCAGTGACCTGCAGTTTGTTGAAGACGTTGGAGAGGTGATCAGGAAACGCCTGCGTCGATGTGGTCAAAGCTTTCGTGGGCGTAAAGTAGCGAATCAGGCGTTGGGCAATGGCAGGACTGCGGGGCAAGCCTCAATACTTTCAACTTGAGAACAAGCAACAATGAAAAAGACCACAGTACGTGCGGGGCTTGCCCCCGCTTTGATCTTTCCGGCTCGAACAAGTAACATGAAATATGCTTCTGCATCAACAGAAGCCTGCATTGATGAGCAGCGAGGAAGCAAGCCGGGGCAAGCCCCGCACGTACTGCTTCTCTTTCTATTTCTGCATGTTCTTAAACTGAAAGTATTAGGGGCAAGCCCGGCTCCCTACGACAGAACGGTGGCGTTGTAATAGGTGACCTGGCCCGGCGCTCCCTGGCCGCCACCATGATGCTGCTTGAACAGGTCGTTGTTGGTATACTCTTCCAGCGCCTCTTTGGATTCCCAGCGCGAGATGGCCAGAATCGTGTTGTCATCGGCCACCCAGAGCTCCATGCCCAGGAAACCCTTGAACTGCTTCATGCCGGGCATCGCATGCTGGAAACCCTGCATCATAGCCTGCTGACGCTCAGCTGGAACAGCGACTTTATTGACAGCAATAAACATTGAACTTCTCCTTGTTTATTAATCGACTTCGATTAGTCGTGTACGACTATATGATCTATGGGTAATAATACAACCTTTGACCAATATAGTCAAGTTCGACTATAATATACATACAAAAAACGGGGGGAAAAAGCAAGTTGGACGAACGAAGCCTGCTCCTACTGGGGATGCTAAAATCGCAGAGCCAGCATGGATATCAGATCAACGAGTTCATCGAGAAAAATTTGAGTCGCGTCATCAATATGAAGCGCTCGACGGCCTATACGCTCCTTGACCGGCTGTGCGAACAGGGCTATGTCGAGCAGCGAACGGAGCAGGAGGGGCATCGACCGGTCAGGAAGGTCTATACACTGACGGAAGCGGGCGAGCAGAAGTTCAACGAGCTGCTGCGCGAGATTTTGGAGCAGGCCGATCCGATGACTTCTCCCTTCGATGTGGGACTGATGTTTCTGGACCATATCAGTCACGATGAGCTGCGGGCGGCGCTCCAGCTGCATCTACAGCGCACCCATCAACAGATCGTGGTCTATGAGGCGACCCCGGCGCACGGCTTTGGCAAAGGGGTCGACATCGCCATGCGCCACCGCCTGGCCCTCTTGAAGGCCGAACAAAGCTGGCTGCAGGAGACACTCCAACAATTGTCGCCGTAGGCGAGGATGCCGGGGGCATCCTCAACTCGGGCTTGCCCCGACTTCTCGCACAGCGACCTCATCAACGTCTTTTCGAAAGGATGCGCTATGCCTACATTTGTGCCCGGCCTTGAGCTGAATCGTCGTTTCTTCCAGGAGGTGGTGCGCCCCCTGCTCGCTGAAACCTATCCCGAGCTGCGTTACGCGGCCGCGCTGGTCGGACCGGGCAGTGAAGTGATCGGATGCGATACCGAGATGTCGGTCGATCACGATTGGGGTCCGCGCCTGTTCATCTTCCTACGCGAAGACGACGCGGGACTGGGAGACGCCATCGCCGATCTACTGAGCCAGCGCCTGCCCGCCACGTTCGCGGGCTATTCCGTCTCATTTCCCCCGGCCAAAACATTTGGGATACGCGCGCTGAACCGGCCGTTCAGCGGTCCGGTTCAGCACCGCGTCATGCTGACGACAGTACGCACCTTTGTGCTCGTCCAGCTTGACTATGATCTGGATCAGCCACTGCGGGCGGTCGACTGGCTGACCTTCCCCTCGCACGCGCTGGGCGAGCTGGTCAAGGGAGCGGTCTACCAGGATGAGATAGGCGAGCTGACGACGCTACGCGAACGCTTCGCCTGGTATCCACACGACGTCTGGCTCTACCTGCTGGCCGCTGGCTGGCAACGCATCGGGCAGGAAGAGCACCTTATGCCGCGTGCCGGCAGTGTCGGCGACGAACTGGGCTCAGCCATCATCGCCTCGCGACTGGTGCGCGACATCATCAACCTCTGTTTCCTACAGGAGCGGCAGTACGCCCCCTACGCCAAATGGTTCGGCACGCTCTTCAGGCAGCTGAGCAGCGCACAGGAACTGGAGCCGCTGCTCTGGCGCGTCCAGCAGGCCGGACACTGGCAAGAGCGCGCGCAGACCCTGGCCCGCGCCTACGAGATCCTGGCGCGCCGCCAGAACGCGCTCCAGCTGTGTCCCGCTCTACCGGAAAAAGCCTCAAATTTTCATGAGCGCCCCTTCCCGGTCATTAACGCCGAGACGATCGCCCGGACCCTGCTGGAGCAGATCAGCGATCCGGAGATCAAGCACATCGCGGAACAGCCCCTGATCGGCAACATCAACCAGTGGAGCGACAACACCGACATCGAAGGCGTGCCGCGCCACAAGCGCCGCCACCTTTACCCCTCGCCGTCGTCGTAGGTGTCGGGCTTGCCCCGACTTTGGAGCGAAGCGACCCCGTACCCTTACGATACGGTTCCCTTGAGATGAAACGTGGTTGGTGGTAGGGAAGCCGAATCGGTCGGATACGGGGTCGCTTCGCTCCAAAGTCGGGGCAAGCCCGACACCTACGATGAGGATGAGGATTTATGCTGGGCGGCGTGCCCGCCCCTCTTTCCGGCTTCGCGGGCTTCTCGGCTATCAAATTCATGCCCCTTGCCGCTCTCGTGGGCGGCGTGTCCAGCTTTTTGATGCTGCTCATGGCTTACAGCTTCTCCGCCTTTGTGGCCGGCGGCGCTTTTCTTGTCGTGTTCAGATGCCATATATTTCCTCCTTTACAACACTTCCAACATTTCCTCAACGATCATGTTCTTTAACGTGTAACCGTTATATGGTAACATGTAATCGTTATATGGTATACGAATGCGTAAAACAAACCGATTCATATCATTAAAGGCGCAGATAATAATATTTCTATTGCTGAAGTATTATAGCACTAAACATAGTAGCTGTTACACATAAGGAGATTTATGGCCGATAACGATATCAATATTTCAATGGTTGTCAATGCACCCGTTGAACAGGTATGGCCATTGCTTGTTGAGCATCAGCAAGCCGATTCCAAGGCGATAGGACAGAAATATTTCTCGGACCTCTCCCCAAAACCAGTAGTTGCGGGCCAGGTCATACATAAGCGCCTTGGCTTCCTTCATTTGCGCATATATATCGACCGTATTGTGCCGGCGGATCCTCCTGCTGAAGGTCAGACAACTTTGATCCGCATAGTCTTCCTTGGAAGAGAGGGAAAGCTCACTTCTAGCTGGGTTCACGATACAGAACGGTATCACATCCAGGAACAGTTTGAGTTCGACCATCCCTGGTTGAAAAACACAGATCAGATTACCATTCGCTGCCTGGGTATAGACACCAGCTCGTGTGTCATTATCTATACGTGTCAATCAATGACGAATATTCGTCTGGTGCCACGCTGGCTCGCACGGCTATTGGATAACAACGATCACATAGAAAAAGACACATTAACCAGGACGATAGAAACGTCGCTGCGTGACATTAAAACCAAAGCAGAGCAAAGCTTTCATCAACCTCCCACATATCCCTTGCAAACGTAAAGGAGATACTCGTCGATTCGGTCTTTGCGCCTAATACTTTCAACTTTAGTACAGGCAACAAGAAAAATGACGAGAGTACGTGCTGGGGCTTGCCCTCGCTTGCTTGCTTCCCACAAGAAAAAGCTCCGTCAAAGAGACCAGGCACGGTTGCATGCGATGCATCGCATTCTGCTTGCTGCTTTTTCGAGCGGCGAGCAAGCAAGCGGGGGCAAGCCCCGCACGTACTGATTCTCTTTCTCTTTGTGCTTTTCCTTTGGGCGTCCCATCCGGTGTGGACCAGTACGGCGCGGCCGCGCAACTCTTTGTCGCGAAAGAAGCTGGCATCCAGCGCCATCTGCGTATGGTAGTCGGCACGCACCACTATCCCCTCCAGGTCCGCCAGCCGCTCGACGCCGACCTGCGAAAGATCCTTGCCATCCTCATAGCGATGGAAGGGACAGTCCAGGTAGGTCCCGGTGTTGGTGACCATCTCAATCTTGCCAATCTGGAACGTGGTCCCCGGCGCGTACTGCTTGCGCGACTCTTCGCGGCTCAGGTAGTCACAGATCAGCGGCGCGGGCAATCCCTTATACGTGATCAAACCGCTCTCGATGGTGTGACTCAGATCGACATAACGTGGGGCAGTGGGCGCTAGAGGTTGGGTGATCGCGCGCTTATGCGGCTCCGTCAAAATCTGTTTGTTGCTGATGGAGACGCGGCCGACCATCAGCAGGCGCATATCCTTCACTATGGCGTCGGCCAGCTCCTGATCAGAGATATCATCACCCTCGATATCCAGGCGGAATCCCTGCCCCTGCACCCCGCCACCGTTGGTAAATTCGATCACAAAATCAAATTGAACGCGTTTATCCATCAAACAACCTCTTTCCAGCCGTCAGGCAATCCGAATGTCTTTTGGCGCTTCATTCATTCATATGTACATCTGCGGCTATCTTACAAGAGCTGATCGATGGCTGTAAATAGGCAAAATTGCCATCATTTGCGTGTACGGCTGCAGCAGCCTGGGAAGCCAATCGAGGCGTCCGATCAGAAAATAATGGGATGTAGAAAAGGTGGAACGGCAATGGAGGTTTTCCCCATGGGGATGGGAGCGCGGCAACAGGCATTCGCGTGGGACAAATGCCTATCGCCGATCAGAAAGTGGATGTCAGTCGCCGAGGCGGTAGCGGGGCGAGAAGCCAAAGGTGCACCGCGCCTTATCGATGGAGAGCAGTGATTCGCGCCCCTGTAGCGGACGCGTCAGGGCCGGGAGGAGATCGGGGCGGAAGCGCTCCAGCAGGTCGACGGTCGGTTCGGGCCAGCAGGTGTCGCTGGCGCACATGTTATAGGCCCCGTAGCCGGGCAGATCGGGACACAGCAGCGCCTGCTCAATGCCTTCGGCGGCATCCTGCACATGCAGCCAGCTAAACAGATCGTCATGCCACTGATCCGTCACCTTCAGGTCACCACGGGCGCGCTGATACATCTCTTCTGGCCACACCCAGGTAAAGCGTAGGGCCGCCGTGGTCATTCCGTAGCCGCGATGGAAGGCCGCGCACGTCTCTTCGGTCACCAGCTTGCTCAGGCTATAGGGATCTTCCGGAGCCGGTGGATACTCCTCGTCCAGTGGCAGACGCGTATAGGGGATAGGGTGGCGGCTCAGGCGCCAGTAGAAGGTGCCAAATGCATTCACGCTCGACGCGCAGATGCAGCGGGCAACGCCGGCCTTGCGCGCCTCATCCAGCACCACAAAGGTCCCCAGCGCATTGGTGCGAAAGATAGTGGCCCCCTGATCCGGGATATTCACAGGGATGCCCCCCAGATGCACCACGGCCTCCACATCCCGCATCGCCTCGGCGACCGCGAGCGGATCGGTGATCTCCCCCCGCACAAAAGGCCAGTCCAGCTTGAGGGAGCGCGTCTCACGCTCGTGCTTGAGTGGATTATATATCGAGACTGCAGTGGGATCAGCGATATCCAGCAGCCGCAGCTCGTGCCCCCGCTGCCCAAGATACTCGGTTAGAGCACGCCCAATAAAGCCCAGGGCACCCGTGATCAATACTTTCATGAACGGCATCCATTTCTACATCAGAATAGGTAGGAAAAGAGGATTACACAACAGAGACACATGAGCTGATCAATGGCTTGCAGCAGCGAAAAGCCATCCGGCAGTGGACGACCAGATCAGGAGAAATGACAGAACTCAGTATACGAAGAAGGTTAAAGCATGTCAATATATAATTTTAAGCAGGATGCCCTCCAAACCCCGGCAGGAGGGGCGGCGAGCCCCTCCTGCACCTCCCCGCTTTATGCCGGCTTTATTTGTTAAATATCATGCGCCCGATTTCCCCTTCCCAAGCGAAAACGTCCCCGGTAGGGTGGGGCAAAAATAAAAGATTTTCACACAAATTTCACACAACTGCTCAGATATTCACGTGATTCTCACTCATCATCGGGTAAGCTGTACATAGAGAAAGTTAGCACATCATCTGGACATTCTTTCTCTACGGTGTCGCAGCAGCGACAATCTCAGTCTGAAGACACAATCTGCGTTGCAGGAAGTGTTCTGCCCGGTTGGTTGAAAGGTATGGTAGCTAGCGGAAGCAGGATGCCCGTATGCACGACCAAAGCGCTGCGAACGATTCATCGGAGAGCAGCCAGACAGATGGGATGGGGGGATCGCCTGCTGATGAGCGATCAGGGCCATCACGTTTCTCGGATAGTGGAACGGCCGGCCAGCCACAAAAGGGCGGGGCCAAACACACATACAACATCCTGGTGGTTGAAGATGATCCAACACTCGCCACGCTGGAAACTGATACATTAACTGCACAAGGTTATACCGTCGTCACCGTACATAGTGGTGAGCTTGCGATCACTACTCTCCATCACGCGATTCCCGATCTCGTAGTGCTTGATCTTGAACTGACAGGAGAAATTCATGGCTGGGATGTCTTGCAAGCATTGCGCTCACTGGCATCCATCCCCGTTCTCATTACGTCGAGTTCAGCTAGCCATGCACGCTTGTATATGCGCGAAAGTGGAGAGACGCGCCTGACTTTGGATCACTTGCCAAAGCCGTACCCTTTACAGGCGCTTCTAAAGCGCATTCAACGCATGCTGCCAATCTCACCTGCTCACTAATTCTTCTTAGTACCAAAGGAGGCTCATATGATGGACCGCTACGAAGATCGTGAAATTCTGCGTAAGGGTGGATTTGCTGAAAATGAGGTTGTTCAACTAAGCAAGCTTCGTAAGGACTACAGCGAAAGAGAGAAGAATCAGGCCCAGATCGTGAAGCGGCGCCTGGAGTTCATTCGCTGGCTGGTCTCAACAGGAAAACTTTCCGACCAGATTGCCTAGTTGGTGCGCGCCAGAAAAGAAAACCTCTATCTCGCACACAGCTCTAAGCTACAGGTATGCTCTGTGAAATAAGTGCGTTATAGCGACAATCGTTGCGGTTGTCGCTTTTTTGTGGTTGTTCTCCAGCTCTTCCACACATCCTCAAACTCTGGTTCCATCAAAAGTACGAACCTCGTCTCAATCAATCCCTTCCATCTCTCGCTCCCCACTTCAATCAACCTCTGAGGACAGGTTAGGATGGCTCTTTATCGTCGTGCCGCACGATTATGCCCTCTGCATCAGGGAAAGGATGCTCGCGCTGCAGTTCCTGCATCTGAGGATATGGCGGCAGCTTCGAGACAGCCCCCATGATGCGCGAGACCATGTCGGCGGGAGGGTCGAAATGCTCTAATTTAGAGAAGAGGCGATCAATATCAGCAAAATTATCGTTCTCATCGTCATCTTGAAAACGAACAGGTGAAACATTCTGCATGTGCAATCTCCCGTTTATCATTCGTATCATTCATGACTATATTACGTATAATTGAAGAAGGAGGTTTCAGTTTTTTCTCAGTTTTCTTATCCAATTCTTGGCTGAAACCACCACTTCTCAGCAATTTCTAAGCTACGATGCCTGCCGGAAAAAGGAAAGCGGTAAGCTATGGCTAGCTTACCGCTGCCTGAAGATACGATAGTGCCTACCAGCACTTGCATGCAAAGCGCTGGCTGATCTCAAGCGGGATGCATAAGAATGCAGCGATGAGATACAGAAATGATCAGAAGATATATACAGGGTACTAGCACTACAGAAAATGCACTACGAGATGAAGCGCACTACAAATGATACACTCTGACGTGTAACAGACCAATTTGCGACCGCAGGGCTGTCAATCATCTATATACTCGATATTTTCTGGCCCTTCAAGCCATGTTTGCTCCGTAAACCTGCCTGAGGGCTACTAGCAAGCCTTTTTCGTTCCCCACCAAAAGTACTACGCCCTATGATTAAGCTTTCTGCATTTATTG
Organism: Dictyobacter halimunensis; assembly: GCF_036245075.1. Taxonomy (NCBI): domain Bacteria; kingdom Bacillati; phylum Chloroflexota; class Ktedonobacteria; order Ktedonobacterales; family Dictyobacteraceae; genus Dictyobacter; species Dictyobacter halimunensis. The sequence continues at coordinate 5,124,653 of NZ_BSRI01000002.1, read as the reverse complement.
AAAATGATGTCACATCGCTACCAGCTCGGTTGTCCCTTGCTTAAGAGGGTTAATTTTGTTATATTTGAATGCTCTGTTTAACGTGGTGCTGATTTGCTCTGGATGAAAGAATTTTTATTATGCTGGTTAGACGATTGGGTATCCCTCAACAAAAGGGGACAAAAAGTTTTTTACTTATTGTGTTTATAGATGCACTGGGGACGGGACTGTTCGCGCCATTCTCGCTGCTGTATTTCCATGTGATCGCCGCGCTGCCGCTGACCGAGGTGGGCGTGGCGCTGAGTATCGCGACCATCTTCACCTTTCCGGTGGTGCCGCTGACGGGTACGCTGGTGGATCGCTTTGGGGCCCGGCGGCTAGTAATCTTCGCGCAGCTGCTGCAGGGCGTGGGCTTTCTTGGCTACCTGCTGGTCAGCAATATGACGATACTGATTCTGACGGCCACCCTGGTCAATATCGGGCAGCGCATCTTCTGGTCGTCCTATTATTCGCTGGCGAGCGATTTAGCGGCGACGGGAGGGCGGGATCACTGGTTCGGCCTGCTGGGAACCTCGCAAACGGTGGGGATTGGGATCGGCAACGCGCTGACCGGCGTGCTCATCGGGACATTGGGGACGACGGGCTACTATAGCGTGGTGGTGATCAACGCGATCAGCTTCTTTCTGGCGGCCATGATGCTTTATTTTCTGGTACCGGTGGAGCGACGCCAGAACAGCGCAGAGCATAAGAATGCACAACAGGGAAGCTACCGGGTGGTGCTGAGGGATCGGCCCTTTCTGGCGCTTATCGCTACCAACACCGCCTTCGCACTCTGCCTGTGTCTGAGCGGTCTTGGCCTGCCGGTCTATGCCGCCGACGCCCTGCATACTCCGATCTGGGTGGCCGGGGTCGCTCTGGGAATCAATCTGGCGCTAGTCGCGTTTCTGCAGACGTTCCTCATTCGCCATCTGAGCTCGTTGCGCCGCACGCGCATCATTATTCTCGCGGGGCTCATCCTGGCTCTGTGGTGCCTGCTCTACATTCTGGCCCTTCCACTGCCACGGACCATTGTCATTCCCTACCTCATCATCGCCACCTGTGTCCAGGGATTTGCCGACGCCCTTCACGCACCAACCTCCAACGCCCTGGCGGCCGAGGCCAGTCCCCTGGCGCTACGCGGCCGCTACCTGGCGGCCTACCAGTTCTCCTGGGCACTGGCCCTCTTCGTGGCCCCGACCATGTTTACCGTCCTCTTCAGCATCCACCCGGCTCTCCCTTGGGCGATCGCGGCCGGACTGATCCTGCTGGCCAGCCTGGGAACCTTCTTTCTCGAACCCCACCTGCCCACAGCGGCGGTCCATATATCGACCGTGGCGCCACAGACCGAGGAGCAGCGGCAAGCTGGATAGAAAATGCACGCCACCAATCGTATAGCGGGGTCAAGGGGCGGCTAGCCCCTTGCGGGGTGCGGGGCGTCCCCGCTCACTCCTTCCACATCACCGCCGCCGAAGGCGGCAAGAAAAGACTTTTAAATGACCCTGCACCAGTTGTAGTAGAGCTTGAATTTTTATTGCAAGCCTGCTTACAATTGATCTCAGAGTTCATCTTCCTCTTGACAAAAACATTAGGGTGCCCTAATATCTTAGTAGTGAGGTCGGATATTAGGGTACCCTAATATTCATGCTGAGCAAGATTTTTTGCATGGGAGTGCATACGAAGCGCGCTCCCCGGTTATGACCAGAAAGGATTTGAATGTCGTGAGGATCTCTTCATCGATAGCACGCCCCACCCTCCTCGCGGGAAAATTTGTGCTGATTATTGGCGCGATAGCGGTCGCGGCAATACTGGTATGGCAAGGCATTACAGCCAGTGGCAATCCAGATCCAACCGCTGCCCACATTACGCCTGAGGCCGCGATTGTGAACACCGGTATCCTCGTTTTCCGTGAAGGCCTGGAGTGTATTTTGGTGTTGATGGCCATTACAGCCAGTATGATGGGCAAAAACCAGGGCTATCGGAAACCGATCGCCATGGGTTCGGCGATGGGCTTTGGCGCTGTCGTGTTAACGTGGTTCGCGGTGGTGGGTATTTTAAGCGCACTCTCCAATAATCTACCGGCCCTGGACATCCAGGCAGCGACGGGCTTGCTAGCGATCATTGTGCTGCTGGTGATCATGAACTGGTTCTTCCATAAAATCTACTGGACTGGCTGGATCTCCATGCACAATAAGCGCAAGAAAGAGCTGCTGAGCCAGAAGAACGAAGAGGGTCACTCACAATCACGCCTGATGTCTGGTCTGATCTTGCTTGGCTTCGCCTCGGTCTATCGTGAAGGCTTCGAGGTCGTGCTGTTCCTGCAGACCCTGCGGCTACAGGTCGGCTCTCTGATCGTCCTCTACGGAGTGCTGATCGGGCTGGCCCTGACCGGTATCGTGGGCGCGCTCACCTTCGTGATACACCGCCGGCTCCCCTACAAGAAGATGCTGGTGCTGACCGGCGTCATGCTGGGCGCCGTGCTGCTGGTAATGGTCGGCGAACAGGCGCAGGAGATGCAGCTGGCCCACTGGATCTCGACCACCCCTCTCAACCTGCCGATCCCCGGCTGGATGGGACTGTGGTTCGCCGTCTTCCCGACGGTCGAGACGCTGGTGGCGCAGTCCCTGGCGGCCATTCTCGTCATCGGCTCCTACTTCCTGGCCCGCTACCAGACCGTCCTGCTGCCCCGCAAACGTGGAGAGAAGCCCGCAGAGCGTCCGGAAGCTCCTCCCGTCCGCGTGGCCGAACCCGTCTCGTAGGTTCGGTCCGCGTGGCCGATTTTTCCTCGGCCAGCGACAACGTATCCCATAATCCGTTCGGGTCATACAAAAAATCGCTAAATAAAAAGGATGGGAAATGTGATTTCCCATCCTTTTTATTTACCCCACCTCATATGTTCGGGCCTTGTGCCCGATTTTTTGCCACCATACGAATATGCACCGAGAACACCATTTTTCTTGAACATTAACGTGCGTGGAGAGTAAATCGGGCGCAAGGCCCGAACCTACGGTGAATCGATACGCTCCAACAACGCGAAGCCGCCGATGTCGCGGTAGACGGAGCGTCGCAGGTCGGCATTGGCCAGCGTGGCGAGGCGGATCAGACCGAAGAAGGGGAGCTTGCGATTATTGGCGTAGGCCTCGTCAATCATGAGTCGCGTCTGGCTCGTCTTCCAACCGTGCTGCTGATAAAACAGTTCACTGTCCTCGATATCCAGTTGAATGGGCGCGTTTCCCTTCGCGAGCTGTTTGTCCCAGCTCCTGCGCATAAAGCGCAGGCCGCCGCCGGTGATGCTCTCGGTCAGCAGCCAGCGAAACTCGGGGTACGTGTGCAGGTCCGAGACCAGCGAAGCCAGTTGCTCATTGGTCAGGTAGATGGAGAGCCCCTCCATCAGCACCAGGACCCGTTTGTACTGCGTATGGATGCGCTCGAACAGTGCGCCGCGCGCCTCGACGTTGGCCAGGTCCAGGTCGATCTGTTCTAAGGAGCAGACCGGCTGCTCGTCCCGCAGTTGCTCGTTCTTGTAGGTGAAGATCGCGGGCAGATCTATCTCGATCCAGTGTAGATCGGGCGGCAACGCAAGCCGATAGGGACGAGTATCGAGCCCGGCGGCCAGGCTCAGCACAGTATCACAGCCATGCTGCTCAATAGTCTGCAACAGCATCTCGTCGATGATTTTGGTGCGTAGAGCTACCTGCCAGGCCAGCACCTTCTCATTGCGCATATTGTGAGCCATAGCGTCGCCGCGCTCCCCGCTCAGCTGGCGCGCGAAGGGATCATGGAATAGCGCGTCCTCTCGCTCGCTCTCCAGGGCTCGCATATGGGCGACCCAGATGGCGGTATCAGAAATGTTCTCAACACTAGATGGAGAAGAGCTCATCAATTATTTCCTTATTCTTTATCTCAAACATATATGCATATGAAATGTAGCAATTTTAAACGCGATTATTATATCATGCCACGTTCCAACACCTCTGTAGCGGCGCCCCTCGAGGGCGCCTGGCCACTTGCGGCCGGATTTTAAACGTCACCGCTCTGAGCCAGAGGCTGCGAGGGTCGTCAATTTTGTCAGGGTGTCTGTTCCAGCCATAGGCGTATCCACCACCATGCGTAGACTGGGATGGTCCGCGAGATAGAAGATCGTCGGCTGCATCAGCAGCAATCCGACAAGAGGATGCCGAATCTGTTTGGGTTCGTTATGCACCGCCTGCACATCGTAGTGCGGCCACCATTCGCGAAACTCGGGGCTCACACGCTCAAGGTCAGTAATGATTTTTGTCAGCCATGCTTCTCCAATGTAGCGCTGGGTGCTGGCGCGAAAGAGAGCCAGCGCTCGCCGCGCCTCTTCCTCCCAATCAATAAGCTGAGCGCGGTAGCGTTGGTCCGTGAAAAGGAACCAGATGAAGTTGCGTTTCTGGGGCGAGAGTGAGCTGAAATCGGTATATACGTCGCAGGCGGCCTGATTCCAGGCCACGAAATCCGAGCGAGGATTGAGTATATAAGCGGGTGTGACGCCCAACTCCTCAAGAATGAATTGCAGCGCCGGATCAACCGCTTGTTCCGTAGGAAAGGGGGTAGCAGGGATCTGCTTGCGCGCCAGAATAAAGAGGTGCGCGCGCTCATCGGCATCTAACTCTAAAACACTCGCCAGGCTTTCCAGTATGGGCGCTGAGACCGTAATATCTCGTCCCTGCTCTAGCCAGGTGTACCACGTTTCCCCTACACCCGCGATCGTCGCCAGCTCTTCGCGGCGCAGTCCCGGTGTTCGGCGACGTTTGCCCACCGGTAGCCCAACTTGCTGGGGAGAGATGCGCTCGCGACGAGTACGCAAAAACCGGGCTAAGGCCGCTCGCCGCTCTTGCTCATCCATCGCCTTCGTCCTTATCGAGGTGGTTTTTATACCAGTATATTTTGACTCCTGGTTCCAGTACTGCACCCATGGCATAATTTTATCACACATGATAGACGTGTCTTTGCTCTTCTCTACAAGAAGCATTGATGAACTACCTATGCACATAAAAGAAAAGGAGTTGTGAATATGTGTGCTCAACATATCGTTCCTGCTATCTCACCGTTGACGATCAGGCCTAGAATATTCTTGGAGGCAGCCTCCGAAATGATGGATTGCGAGGATTGGCCCTATCGTGAGGTGCGTGTGGAGATGCGCAGTCGCGGAGGAGAAACTGGGGTTTTTCGCTTATTCGGTGCGAATCATCCAGATAGCCTTCAGGAGATGGCCGAAGGGAAGCTTGATATTGCTATCCTCAATCCGTCAGCATTACTCACGATGGCGTACAAAGGAACGGGCGCTTTTCACCAGCCTATTCCAGTTTCTACCATTGCTATGCTACCGCATCATGACCAACTCGGTTTCGCAGTCACAGAAGCATCTGGCTTGCAGTCGTTAGATCAGATTCGTGAGCGGCGCTATCCATTGCGTGTATCTGTACGCGGTTCTCTTGATGCGTGTACCACTTTGCTCGTCGATGTGGTGTTGAAGAATCATGGGTTCAGCTTGGAGGATATCGTCTCGTGGGGTGGGCATGTGTCGTATGATCAGCCTATGCCTGACGATCCCTCGCGTATAGGCCGCGTACAGAACAAGGAGTTGGACGCAATTTTTGACGAGGGAATTATGGTCTGGGGAAATCTGGTGCATGATGCTGGCATGCATTTCCTCCCCATTGATGAACAACACCTTACAGAGTTAGAAGCTCAAGGATTCAGGCGTGCTACGATTAGCAAGAGTCTCTATCCAGGTTTGCCTATGGATGTCCCTGCGGTAGATTTTAGTGGCTGGCCTATCTTTGCCCGCCGCGAAGCCTCCGATCTGCTCATAAGGCAATTTTGTGAGGCGTTGGAAGCTCGCAAGCAACGGATTCCATGGAACCTGGGCGTGGGAAGTCACGATCAACCACCAATGCCACTTGAGCAGATGTGCCGTGATACGCAAGTGACTCCCATCGATGTTCCGTTTCATCCAGCCGCAGAGCGTTTCTGGCGCGAGAAGGGATACCTCTAAACGTTCTCACTCAACCGAGGATGGTATTCGGAGAGCCGGAATTGTCATTTGAGCAATAAAATCTCATTTTCAGGGAGAAGGCCGCCTTTGTCCTCTCACATCTACAGGCTGGCGGCCTTCTCCCAAAGACTGGTCGGGAAGGCATTTCTATGGCTCTAATGCCTGCGGATGCGTGTGATGAAAGTCAAGAACACGCCGATGATCAACAGGATCACGCCGGGAACCATCGTTCCTCCGGCGAACGCGAGGATCATAAGCAGGCCAGGTACTCCGAAGCTGGCGCCGAGCAGACTGCCCGTCAATGCGATCGCTTCGCGGCGGTTCTGGGAGAAGGAGATCTTCGGCGGCTTCAGCCTGGAATTCAATAAGATGTACAGGCCACTCGTCACATAAAGAATGCTACCACCGACGCCGGCGCTGTACAAATCAGCGCGATGATTTAAGAGGTAGTAGTTGTACATCAGAAAGAATGTACAGACGACGCCGGCCAGCCCCATAGCGCCTCCCAGGAAGATGCCGCCTTCGATACCCACACGACGCCAGCCCGCGACAGATGCATCAATCTTCATCGGATCACGAAATGGCAGCAATCCGATGCGCAACACAATCCATCCAGCTATGATACAAAAAGCTCCAACCCATAGTTGAGTGGCAAATGAAGTATAATTGGTAAACTCTGCTAACGCGGTGAAAGAACCCAGGACGCCAATACCGATAAAACCAGCACCAACTATGCATCCCAGCACACCAAGAGTCTTCGAAACAACGCGCATAGGCGAATTTGATGGAGCCTTCGCCGCGAATGGCTGCATTATTTGTTGTTGCCCACCAGATCCTACTAATGCGCTCTCGGGATAGGGCCGGTAGTCCGAATTTGGAGGTGGGGGAGCCATCATCTGCTGATACTCCGGGAATGCAGGTTGCGTCGATTGGTGGAATGGGGGCGGAGGTGGTGGAGTATCCAATGGACGCAATGAGAGCGGGGGTGGTGGCGCCATCGACTGCCCGGTCGGCGCGTTGATTTCTTGCAGGGTATGGCGGACAGCCGCGGCGCTGGCGGGACGCATCTCTTCAGAGAACTCCACCATCTGGCTGATGAGTTGTACCAGCCTGGGAGGCGCGTCTGGCACCAGCATTGCCAATGGAGGTAAATTAAACAGGGAGCGCGATGGATCGTAGCCAGAGAGCAAGGCATACAGCGTCACGCCCAGGCTGTAGATGTCGGAGCGCGGATTCGTCTGGGCGCCGCCATACTGCTCTGGCGGCGAGAAGCCGGCCGAGCCATAACTGACGGTATCGCGTGATTGATCGGGCTTGAAGTGGCGCGCGATCCCAAAGTCAATCAGGTAAAGATGTCCATTGGCCGTGCGCATAATATTGGCGGGCTTGAGATCACGGAAAATGATCGGCGGCTGATGCGAATGCAGATATTCCAATACATTGGAGAGCTCAATACCGATGCCAACCACCTCTCCCACCGGCAAACGTCCATTGAGGGCTTTCTGCTGATATGACTCCAGCGTCTCGCCCGTGATCAGGCTCATCACCAGGTACCAATGCCCATTTTCCTCAAAATAATCATAGATATTCGGCAGGTTAGGATGTTGTAGACCTGCCAGCAGATGCGCCTCGCGCTGAAACTGCACGGCTGCTTCACGCTTTTCTTGCTCCGACAGGCGAAGATAGTTCAACTCTTTGATCGCCACCAGGCGCCTGCCCAGCTGCTCATCTTCCGCGCTATAGACCGAGCCCATCCCACCCTGGCCGATCGTCTGCTTGATACGATAACGACCCTTCAAAAACAGTCCCACTGGCGTGTCTCCCGTGGGACCGGCGCCAGCTATATTGTTCGCTCCATAAATATCATCTTGCTGCGTTAAAGCTGATCCGCAGACATGACAAAAGCCATCATTAAAAACATTCTCTGCTTTACAAACTGGACATATTGTTCGAGAATTTGGCATATCATAAATCCTTATATACTTTTAACTAACTTAATACAATTGATATTCATAGGAGTTTACAGCATAATCCTGTATAAAACAATAGGAGGGTAGATAGCACTTATAGCTCAAGTATTGCATTTCGATATATTTCATTCTAAATTCATGGCATAATTCAGACATTAATAGCATATATTGACATTGGCTGGCACAACCTACGCATCTCCCCACCCACAGGGCTGCCAGCGCCAGCGGCGGCAGCCCACGTTCCCGGCCGGTTCGGCTTCTTGTGTCATAACACGCCGGCCCACGCCGTACCCATACGCCAACGGACCGCACACGAACCCGAAGGCGAACGTTCCTCCTGGGGTACCACGTGGGGCGAGATGCTATCCACGAGAAGCCGAACCGGCCGGGTACGTGGACCGCAATCGCTGACGCTCGCGGTCCGGTCGACCGTTGAAGGTCGACCCTACGGGGGCGTTTCGGTTTGGCAATATTTTGAATGATACGCCAACCTATGAGGGCCGCCATTACGGAATCTATGGTATGATATAATGTGCTAAATTCACGATTTTAAATGAAAAATCGTATACGCACCTTGCTTTCTCTTAAAGCAAACGCTACACAAAAAGGTTTTCGGTATGTCAGATGATCCCTATCGTCGTGACTATATACGTAATGTGTCGAATGATCCCAACTTCCAGATGCGCCGCGTGGAGATTGGTTGCGGCCCACTGACATTGCCACTGCTCATAGTGCTTTATATCGGTTTATTGGTATTGGTTGGCCTTGGCACTGCTCATCTCAGCGGACGACCCGTTACCTTTGGATATTTCTGGCCGATGCTGCCGATGCTGCTGCTGGGACAGGCAACCGCGCTGGCTTCGTCGCGCATTGTGCGTCTCTTTCGGCATCAGAAGACAGAACAGGAAGAGACACAACCATGGACACTGGTGGCGTTGCTGCTTTGTATCGTCCTTCTTATCGCGCTGGTGGCAGTGATGCCATCCATCATGACGGCGCTGGGAGGGCCACATGTTGATGCTGTCCCGGTATGGGAAAGCCTGCTTGCCATTATGATAGGGGTGATAATCACCCAGGTGGGATTCCCCCTTTATCACCATCTACGGCGCAAAAAGATGAGATCTTCTGATGGGCGTGAAGAATAAATAATTGAGTGGCTCTCAATATAAGCTGATCAGCGCTTGACACAGCGCGATTGCACATGGTAGTATCCAGGCACCTGATCAAGAGAACAAATAGCAAGGAATTATATGAAGCAGATGCTATTACGGCAGCAGATATCTGTTGTCAGAGTCATCGCTCATTCTCCCGGTGTGACCGCGCCGCATGGGGCGCGCTAGCGAGAGAAGAACGAGAGAAGAGACTACCATGCGAGTGAGCCACAACCATCCAGGGTCGTGATGGTGTTCCTCATCTTTCTTTCCTGACATCCCTACCCCTTTTTTACCTTCGCCAGTGATGTACTACCACATCTTTTTCTGATGTACTACCACATCTTTTTCGCGCCGCGCGCCCTCCCCTACACAGTTATTCAGCCATGGATTACCGCTACTGTTTGCGCGCGTGAAAGGGTTAGATATGCGTCTTCGTTCTCAAAAGCTCCTGGCACTATATGGCCATCGCTTTATTCTCATTAATCGCAACTATACGTTACTGTGGGTAGGAAGCAATATCTCGTTTATCGGCGATATTCTTTTTATGACTGTACTGACTTTGTGGATTGGTACACTCCTGCGTAACCAGAGCTATGCGCCGCTGGCGATCAGCGGTATAGCGCTGGCGGCCGCCCTCCCCGCCCTCCTGATCAGTCCATTCGCGGGGGTATTTGTCGATCGCTGGCAGAAGCAAAAGACGATGCGCGTCATGGATGTGACGCGAGCCGTCCTGGTTCTCTCCCTGTTGCTGGTGAGCGAACCAGGTGCGCAAGCGGTGCTTTCGGCACGTACCGCGGCGCTGCCCTTGCCTATAAAGCTTGGTGCGATCTACCTGGTGATCGCGGCTACGAGCAGCTTGAGTCAATTCTTCAATCCAGCGACGAAAGCGCTACTCGGAGAGATTGTGCCAGAAGAGAAGCTCACCAGGGCTTCGGCGCTGACCACGGGCTCTGCTATGGCCGCCTGGCCAATTGGTTCAATGCTAGGGGGAATAGGCTACGCCAGTCTGGGAGCCAGCTGGGCCATTGCCCTGAACGCGGCGTCGTTCATCTGCTCCTGGGAGCTCATACGCGGCATGCGTGTGTCGGAACCTGCCGCGTCACTGGCTGCTCCCAAAGAGGGCATCCGCCACGTATTCAAAGATCTGTGGGAAGGGCTACAGATCATCGAAGAGAGCCTGCTCTTGCGTACGCTCTTGCGCGCAGAAAGTCTGCTGGCGTTTGGGCTGGGGATCATTAACACGCTGGCGTTCTTCTTTATCACGCAAAATTTGCATGTCCCCGTGAGCCTCTATGGTTTTGTCAACGGGGTGCCATCGCTAGGAGGCATACTCGGGACCTGGTTGGTTGATAGATCAGCGGCAAAGATAGGGCAATCGAGGATCTACTACAGAGCAAGGCTAGTTACCGGGATCGCCATGGTTTTCACGGCGCTACAACATCAGCTGCTCATTGCGTTGATCGGCATGTTGCTCAGCAATATCGCCGATAGTGAGGCTGAGGCTGTTGTTGGCCCTTTGATACTGAACGCCACACCAGCAAAGATGGCCGGCCGCGTCTTTTCCACCTTCGGAACCGCTACGACCGCCAGTTCTCTGCTCGCGACGTTCCTGAGTGGATATCTCAGTAGCACGCTGTTGCATACTGTTGATATCCATCTCTTTGTCATCGATCTCAATGCGACAGCTATGCTCAATAGCTGCGCAGGCATGGCCTTGATTATAGGTGGCTTGTATACCTATCAGCAGCTCAGAAAAGAGGTTCGGAGACAGGCTCCAAACCTCTGAGGTTGCATCTTTTGTTCGGCGTTGCCTTGCCTTAAGCGTTACCAATGCGGGGAAAAGGCGGTCGAGCGGATCAGGCGGTTGAGAAATTGTTTGGAGACGCGCGGATCGACGCGGTCGCCGATGCGGGCGACGAGGACGTTGGCGGGCTCCATGCTGACGTTGGGCTCGGTGGTCGCGTACTCGACGAAGCCCTGGGTGCCGAAGAGGTGCTTGATCAGCTCGCGGTAACGGAAGGTGGAGATGCCGAGCCCTTCGGCGTCCCAGTGCCAGGAGAGGCCGATGGCGAAGAAGATCATGTCCTCTTTGGCGTCGAGCTCAAGGGCGAAGGCCAGTATCTCGCGCGCGATGCCGAGTCCGCGCCAGTCGGAGCTGACCTCGATGGCGACCTCGTAGAGGTTTTCGACGCCCTCCCACCATTCGTCGGCGGGGGCGATGGTGACCTGGCCGATGATCTCGCCAGCCGGGGTGTGGGCGACGGTGAGGGCGCAGTCGGGACTGCGGGCGATGTCGAGCAGCAGCTGGTGCTCGCGCTCGGGCAGGCGGGCAAACGAGCTGAGTCCGCGATCGGGTCGCAGGCGATCGATGAGGGAGGGCGGACTGAAGTCGCGCAGCAGGACGGGGCCGCGCATGGTCTGCAGGGTGCGGATGCGCGAGGGCGTCGAGCTGCGGTTGAGGTGCAGCAGGTCGAAGAGGTCCGACAGCGGCGAGCGGTGGCGCGCGATGGGGAAGGCCTGGCGGATCGACGATGGGATCAGCAGGTGGCGCACCAGGCCGACGGTCTGCCGGTTGATGTGGTTGATCTCCCAGCGGCGCGGCTGCGGCGGGAAGAGTTCGGTCCGGTCGTTGAAGGTGGTCGGGAACTCCTCCTGAGTGGGCTGCTTGCCCATGATCTGCTGACCCTGCTGCTCGCCCTCCAGGGCGGCCTGCCAGAGGGGCTGCCAGCGCTCGATCCATTCCTGCGGCAGCTGCTCGGGCAAGTCTTGCTCAGACATCTCGGCCCACAGCCGGCTCCAGGCGCGCGGGACCACGCTGTAGAGGGCGTAGCCACCACCGCCGAGGGCCACCCAGCGTCCATTGCAGTAGGTGTGGGCCAGCTGGTGGGCCAGCTTCATCTGCGCGCCGATGCCGCGCATGGTCAGATTGAGGTGCGTCAACGGGTCCCAGGCATGGGTGTCGCAGCCGTGCTCGGTCACGATCACGTCGGGGGCGAAGGCCGTCACCAGCTGCGACAGCAAGGGGTCCATGGTCTCGATATAGCTGTCGTCCTCGGTGAAGGGCTCCAGCGGCACGTTGATCGAGTAGCCGCGTCCGCTGCCGTTGCCCATCTCCAGCACATCGCCGCTGCCGGGAAAGAGGTAGCGGCCGGTCTCGTGGATCGAGATGGTCATGACACGCGGATCATCGTAGAAGGCGCGCTGCACGCCGTCACCGTGGTGGGCGTCGAAATCGATGTAGAGGATCTTGGCCTCGCTGGCCCGCAGGACGTGCGCGATAGCTACCGCCGCGTCGTTGTAGATGCAGAAGCCCGAGGCGCGATCGGACCAGGCGTGGTGCAGTCCTCCTTGTGGATGAAAGACGTGCAGGGGACGCTCCTCCTCGGAGGCAAAGGTGCCGCCCTCGGGCAGTCCCATGATAGCGCTGAGCGCCACCAGCGAGCCGCCGGCGATCATGGCCGACACCTCGTGCATGCCGGGAACCGGCGGCGTATCGCTATCCCCAAAGCCGTAGCGCTGCGCCAGCTCGCGCCGCTGCTCCTCCTCTTCCGGCGTCCTTTCGACGCCATCCGGCTCGCCGAGCCGCTGCACGGCCGCGATGTAGGCGGGATCATGGGCCAGGCTCAGCTCCTCGATCGAGGCGGGACGCAGGCCCAGGCGCGTGCGCTCATCATTGACATCCCACAGTCCACTGCAAGCCAGCAGGTCGACCAGCGCCCGCAGGCGTCCGGGATTGAGGGGATGCTGCTCGCCAAAGTCATAGTTCAGTTCCTGCGGATCAAATATGAGGCGCGCTCGATGATTCGGGTTGGGAGATTTTTGCTCTGCCATAGCTCTTTGCCTCTCTGCTCTACTAATGGGACGCCAGCAAGGGACCGCCAAAGGTGTACTGGATGCCTTCTTGTTTCAGGCGCAGCAGCAAGGGGGTGGGGTTGATCGTGCCCAGGCGCACGGTGGCGACGGAGAGTGTGCCGTCGCTCTGTGGGGCCGCCAGGGCGCTGCGGATGTGGACGTGCAGCTCGGCCGCCAGTTGGAGCGTGCGCGCCAGCGGCGTCATGTCACCATGGGGCAGCGCGATGTCGAGCTGCATGCCCGGCTCAAAGGCACCCATGGCCCGCGAGAGCGCGATCAGCAGGTCGCTGCGCGTCAGCAGGCCGACCAGGATGGTGCGCGTCTCGCCATCCACCAGCTTGTATTCCACCACCGGCAGGCAGTTGAGGCCGCGCTCAACCAGCATCTGGGCCGCCGCCGCCACGCTGGTCGTGGGTGTCACACGAATGGCGGCGCTATGCATCACCTCGACCACGCGCCGCTCCTGCCACGGCTGCTTCCCCTGCTCATCACCCTCGGACACCGCCACCGCCAGATCGATATCCTGCGCGTACAACATACCCTCGCAGGTCAGCAGCGCCACCCGCGCCCCCTCACCATTGGTCTGATGGATACGGCGCGTCACCGGCAAATGATGAAAGCTATATTGACGAAACAGATTGGCGGCATGAGCCAGCGTATCATCGGGCTCGACCGTCGTTAATTTCGTTGACATAATTTCCTGGACAATCACGGCGCACCTCCCAAAACGCATCATTGCACCTGGTTGCTCGCAAAACAATCGCCTGTGCCCTGCCCGAAATCGAGCGCAAGACCCCAACACATTTAAATTAAAAACATGCAACAAGAGCAAAGACCCCAGTACGTGCGGGGCTTGCCCCCGCTTTCTTCCTCGCCGCTCGAAAAAGCAACGACCATGATGCAATGCATCTCATTCAACCGTACCAGGTTGCTTTGAATGAGCCTTCCCTCTTAGCAAGCAGGCAAAAGCGGGGGCAAGCCCCGCACGTACTGGAGTCATATTTCTATTCACATTCTCTAAAGTTGAAAGTATTGGATGCGCGACCCGAACCTACGGAACGATCATGTGTATCATAGCACATCATGCTCACGAATTGCTCTCAGACGAGAACGTTTCTATTAATTCTTTAAGCTCAATAACTATCCTATGGCTCAGCAGAACAATTTCCAAACCTATGTTCCATCTGGCACGTATACATTGGTATAAAAAGATCTACACGACAAATGCACATCAAAATATAGAGGGGATTTGTTATGAGTGAGTTAGAGAACGAAGATCCAACCACGCAGCGACCACAGGCTGCGACACAGGATGATGAACCGACGACTCAGCTTTCATCCCAGAGATCCCAACATGCGCAGACCACCGGATCACAATCAGATGGACAGCAGGGGCAGCCCGCGCCGATAGCAGAGAGCGACGGCGCGACCACTGCTGCACAGCCCACTCCCACCTCTGCTCAGCCAGAGCAGGACAAGCAGGGCGATGAGCAGCAACCGGCGCCGGTTGAGCCGGCCAGCCAGCCGGAGCAAACTCCGGCCGAGGCGCAGGCGAGTACGATCCAGATGCCGATCGAGCAGACGCCAGCGACGGCGACTCATTCGGCCCCAATGCCAGCGGCAATGTCGGTGGTGCCTCCCATGGATATCGAGGATCTGCTCTCGCTCAAGGTCGCGTCCGATCCGCAGATCTCGCCGGATGGGAGCCTGATCGCCTATACCGTGATGGAGAGCGACGCGGAGGAGACAAACAGCGCCATCTGGCTCGTCGATATTACGTCCGGCAAGACGGCGGTGCCGCGCAAGCTGAGCAGCGGAACCGGCCATGATAGCACGCCGCGCTGGTCGCCCGATGGGCAGAGCCTGGCCTTCCTCAGCGATCGCTCAGGCATCCCCCAGATCTATTTGCTCGCGCTCTATGGCGGCGAGGCGCAGCAGATCAGCGACCTGCCACAGGGGATCAGCGAATACAGCTGGCACCCTAACAGCCAGATCTTGCTGGCCCATAGCACCTGGAAGCCACAGGACGACCAGGTCGCCGAAGCCGTTGAGTCCGAGAACATCCTGAACGTCTATACGCGGCTGGGGAGCCGCTGGGACGGCAAGGGACACACTTTTGGTCGCCACCAGCAGTTGTGGCTGATCCCTCTCAACGGCAATCCAATGCGCCTGACTTCCGAGCCGGTCGATCTCTCCCAGTCCTGCTGGTCACCCGATGGGCAGGAGGTCGTCTTCTGCGCCAATCGCCGCGCCGATCCAGACCTGAGCGTGAGCCAGGCGCTGTGGGTGTTGACGCTCTCGACGGGTAAGATGCGCCGCCTGACGCCCGAGGAGGGTCTGGCCCAGATGCCCGCGTGGTCGCCTGATGGCCGCCAGATCGCCTACCTCTACACCCCCGACCAGACCGAGGCGGGCAATATCATGCCCTGGATCGTCGATGCGCAGGGCGGCACACCCCGCCTGGCGGTCCCCGGAGCTGATGCCTTCACCTGCCAATCCTGGATCATCGACGAGCTGCGCGAGGAATATCTGACGCCGCCCAGGTGGTATCCCGATAGCCAGGCCCTGCTCGTGCCGGTGCAGGAACACGGCCAGCTCCATCTCTATCGCCTCAATCTCACCCAGCAGACGAGCGAGCGGCTAACCAGTGGCAATGGGCGCTACATCAGCCCGCAGCTCAGCAAGAACGGACAGACGATCGCCATGGTGCGCGCCGACTGGTTTACGCCCGGCGATATCTGGTGCATGGATAGCACGGGCAAGCAGCCGCGCAAGCTGACCCGCGTCAACGACGCTACCCTGCAGAGCCATCGCCTGACGCGTCCCAAACGCATCAGCTGGAAGAGCTTCGACGGACTGGAGATCGAGGGCTGGCTCTACCTGCCGCAACTGCCAGAGAACGTCAAGGCCCCGCTGATCGTGTGCCCGCATGGCGGTCCTTCGCTGGCCTGGGGCGATAGCTACGTCCACGAGTTCCAGGTGCTGGCGGGTCGCGGCTACGCCGTGCTGGCACCAAATATCAGGGGTAGCGCCGGCTACGGCGAGGACTTCGCGCGCCGCGTCATCAACGACTGGGGCGGCGGCGACTTCAAGGACCTGATGGCCGGCGTCGATCAAGTCATCGCCACGGAACAGGTCGACGGCGAACGGCTCGGCATCAGCGGGCTCAGCTACGGCGGCTACATGACCAACTGGAGCATCAGCCAGACGCAGCGCTTCAGGGCAGCCGTGAGCCGCAACGGCATCAGCTACATTCCCGGCGCCGCCCTGCTCTCCGATCAGACCATCTGGTTCAACCTCTCCATGGATACATGGGCGCGCCAGCACGAGCGGTCCGCGCTCACCCACGCCGAGGCCATCCAGACCCCGCTGCTGCTGCTGCACGCCGAGGACGACCGGCGCTGTCCCTTCAGCGAATCCCAGCAGCTCTTCGTCGCCCTGCGCAAGCGCAAGCAGCCCGTCGAGCTGATCGGCTACAACGACACCAGCCACCTGATGGACTGGCCCGGCGTCGGCGCGCCCCGCCAGCGTATCGACCGCCTGCGCCGCACCATCCAATGGTTCGAGCGCTTCCTGTAAATGAAGAAAACGGCGCCCCATATGGGCGCCGGAAACGAAGATCGCCGTAGGTTCGGCCCTTGCGGCCGATTTCTCCTCGCCGCATAAATATGCATCTCACATGCGTTTACGTGCGTGGAGAGGGGAAATCGGCCGCAAGGGCCGAACCTACGTTTTATGTTGCCGAGGGCGAGCTCGGTGCCTACGAATAATTGCTTACCCAGGTATAGCTTGCAACAGATTTGAGCTGTTTCAACAGCAATTGTTGTGGAGCGAGCGCCAGCAGGGAATCGCGCAGCCAGCAGGCCAGAGGATGCTCCCATTGCGCGACCCAGCCCAGCCGGCGCGAGTTCACGGTGACCATGTTGGCGCGCGCCAGCCGCTTCTGCTGATACATATGTAATGCATTCTCAGGCGAATGCTCGTGGCGCAGGGTCCGGGCCAGGATCAAGGCGTCTTCGAGCGCCTGGCAGGCTCCCTGGCCCAGATTCGGGGTCGTTGCGTGCGCCGCGTCCCCCAGCAGCGTTACGCGTCCCTTGCTCCAGGAGGTCAGCGGCTTGAGATCAAAAAGATCGTTGCGCAGGATCGCCAAGTCTTCCGTCGCATTGATAAGCGTACTGACAACAGGATGCCAGCCCTTGAACCGATCCAGCAATTCTTTCTTGCGTCCTTGCGGACTCTCCGCCGCGTTTTCCGGAGCGTTGCAGGTCGCGAACCAGTAGACGCGCTCCTCTTCCAGGGGAACAATGCCGAAGCGGCTACCGCGCCCCCACATTTCGCCCACCAGTGGGGGCGTTACGCCCGTGGCGATGCCTCTCCAGGCCGTGTAGCCGGCGTAGCGCAGTTGACTGTGGGGAAAGAGCAGTTGACGGACCCGCGAATGAATGCCGTCGGCTCCTATCAGCAGGCTGCCGCGTACGCGCTCGCCCCCCGCGAAACAAGCGGTCACGCCCGTAGTGTCCTGTTCAAGATCGACCAGCGGCCGGTCCAGGACCAGTGTGTCCGGCGCGAGTCGCTCCCGCAGCGCGGCCTGAAATTCCGCGCGGTGGATGGCGATGGTTGGTCCCCCGCACTGTTCCTCAACTACCTGTGGCGGCAGATAGACCAGCTGTTTTCCGCGCATTGTGTAGAAACCAGCCTGATTGGGGGCGGACTGCTGGATCCGTTGCTGCACCAGGTCGGACAGACCAAGCTCCTGCAACACCCGAACCGCGTTCGCCCAGAGGGTCAGCCCGGCCCCCAACTCTCGCAGCTCCTTTGATCGTTCAAAGATTTGTACCGCGAAGCCGGCTTGCTGGAGGGCCAGAGCCGTCGCCAGGCCTCCAATGCCTGCTCCGATAATCAGGATAGGGAAATCTTGCTCCCGGGTTGTCATAGTTCTCCTCCCTGGTTCTAAAGACACGTGATAGCCTCCACACGCGCGTCCGCTACGCGACCGCACTGTTTTTTATGCTGGTGCATGGAGTGCCCATTCGCGCACTCCATGCACCATCATAAAATAGGTTTTGAGCCACATGGGATTTTAAGCCACATGGGATTTTAAGCCATGCGGGGATTTTAAGCCGCGCAGGTGCGAAATCTCCAGCGTGCTCAGAGCGATGATCATGGGAGTCAGACACATTCTAATGCCTGGAACGCTGAGCAATAAGGCCGAGGCCGTGCAGCACGATGCGCGGGACAAGCAATCCCCGCTTTAATGGTCCCCAGAGATCTGGCAGGGCCGTGTCCTTGCGCAACGACTCACCGATACGCTCTTTGAGATAGACGGGATCGCCCTTTCCGCGCTGCCCCATGAGCGATCTGTAGGGATCGTCGTCGCGTATGAGCCGCCGCATGTCGGCCGTGTCGATCCAGCGTTCAGCATCCAGAACCGCCAGGCGAACATGGATCTTCCAGTGACCGTCCCGGCGCTCGAATAGATCCAGGTAGCGTCCCTGATTCCACACGTCCGTCATTTTGGTGTCTCGTTTCAAGCGATGGATGACCGACCAGTGCGTCTCAACAAAGGCCTGATCACCGTTCAGCTCTATGATGGGATTACTGAGCGAATGGATGCTCACTTCAAGCTGCGCCAGGATGGGAAGGACATAATCCACGAAGTCCCAGCCCGTGCCGTTGAAGAAGGCATGGTCATCCTTGCCGTCGGGATGATAGCAGGACTTCATCAGCTCCGCGTCACCACGGTCGGCCGCGCGGCAATACAGATAGAGGACCGAGCGAATCTCTTCCCGAACCTCCAGATCGGCCAGTCTTACCTCAAGCGAAGTCAGACGTTCTTCTGCTATGATCATATGTTTCCCCTTTTCCTCTCTTTACTAAGGAAGCGGGTGGAATCCCTGAAACAGCAACTCAAAGGCGGCGGGAAGGGCCTGTAAGGCCTCATCGAGCCGTGAAAAACTGCCGGTCCAACTGGTCAGCGCGGCATAGTAGAGCGCGAACACCAGCTGCACCGCCAGCCGCAGGTCGAGGTCCGCCCGGATCTCTTTGTTGCGCCGGGCCTGTTCAAACAGGTTCAACAGCTCTCGCAAGAAATATTCATTGAGTCGGGCAACGTCCTGATGCTGTCCAGGCTTGTTCTGCAAAAAGAGGATGGTCTGCAGATAGACCTGCGAGTTCTCGGGATGGCGTGCATAAAAGCGCAGGAGCAGGCGAAAGATATGCACCAGCTTCTCCTGCAGAGACCAGCCTTCCGCCACCGAAGCGAAAGCCTCCTTGAGCGTCTCGCTCAACGCATCGAGATAGACGAGCACCAGCAACTCCTGCTTGTTCTGAACATACAGGAACACGGTCCCCACGCCGACCTGCGCCTCCTCGGCAATCTCACGCATCTGCGTCGCCTCATAGCCCCTGGTCTCAAAGCACTTTTGCGCCGCCTGCTTGATACGCTGAAATTTCTGTTGCTTGTTACGCTCACGTAACCCGCCTCGCTCTTTTTCCGTCACCAGTTTCCCTCGCCAGCTAAAATATGAACGTGATCATAAATGATCACGTTCATATTTTAGCTGGCAATAAAGCCCCCTGTCAAGAGATATGTATATTTTGGATATCATTCATAATTTTGCCAAAAGACAAGGCGGCAAGAAAAATGGAAATGCTCACGTAGGTTCTTGTTTCTTGTCGCTTTGTCTTTTGGCAAAAAGAGAGGAAAGAGAAAAAGCCGCTCGCATCAACATGTATCTATATACAGGTGACGCAAGCGGCCTCTCTATGATGTTGAATATGGGTGGTGGTTCAGGAGATGAAGAGTTGGACCATGCAGTAGACGGCGGCCACGACGAGGCAGATGCAGTAGATGCCGGCCGCGATCTGCGAGACCTTGTTGATGCGCGTGGCGTACCTGGGGCGCAGGCTGAACATGGCCAGGCGAGCCGTGATCAGCATCACACCGATCAGTAAGATAAAATCGATGATCTTGATGAAGATATTCGCGTTGAAGATCGCCAGCATGACGATGATGCCTCCAAAGGCAAGGATCGCCCCGAGGATGTCGGCGGCGGCAATCGCCATAAACAGCCCCTCATCATACGATCGTGCGAGCAACATTGGCGTTGTCTTTAACATAATGTATAGTCCAGCGATATATCCAACTATACTGAACAAGACCCATAAGAAATTTGACATGTATGTTTATCCCCAAATCTTTTTTGAGCACGCATGCTTGCTTGCTGCCCGTGCAAGATACCTATAACGTATCGATACAAACCTGTTGCAGCGTCTGCGCTACCTGCATCGCCATTATATCATGCGACGAAAATCAAGAGGAAGTGGTGGATATTTTGGCTGTCATATGCTACAGTGAGCGCAGAGAAAACGCAAGCAGGGGGTATTGGGAGTCGATGGCTGAACTGGTTTGGAAGGGAAAGAGGATACCGGAATACGATCCCGCGACACTTGCGTTGAGCGTGGATGCCTGTTATGGTCCCGGTGATGAGCGACGCGCGACGCCGCCCGAGAGCTGGTTTAATCGCCTCATCCATGCCGACAGGGGACTGGTTCTGCCGGCGCTGCTACCAGAGTTTCAGGGCCAGGTCAACCTGATCTACATTGATCCCCCGTTTATGACCGGTCGCACCTTTAAAACGGGCGCGCAACTGCTGACAACAGGAAGCATTTCTTATCAGGATATCTGGAACAACGACCTGGATATCTATCTGCAATGGCTCTACGAAACATTTTACTACCTCCATCAACTTCTGGCCGACAACGGCAGTCTCTATGTCCATCTCGACTGGCGTGCCACCCATTACGCGCGCATCCTGCTGGACGAGATCTTCCTGACCGGTCCGCGCCACCTGGGAGCTGGCCTCAAAAACGAGATCATCTGGCACTACCAATCGGGTGGACGCGCCACCAAGTCATTCGCACGCAAGCACGACACGATCCTCCTCTACACCAAATCGCGCCACTACCAGTTTCACGCCGAGCGCGTCGGACAGCTCAGGGGCAGCGAGAAACGCAACCACATGCGCAAAAGCATCGGACCCGACGGCCAGCCGATCTGGACCATCCACACCGCCGGCAAGACCTACACCTACACCGAGAGCAGCGTCATGTCGCGCGACGACGTCTGGAGCGACATCAGCCACCTGCACCAGAAAGATCCCGAACGCACCGGCTACGCCACCCAGAAGCCCGTCGCCCTCCTCGAACGCCTCCTGCTCGCCTCCTCAAACGAAAACGACCTCGTCCTGGACTGCTTCTGCGGTAGCGGCGTCACCCCCGTCGTCGCCGAACAGCTCGGCCGCCGCTGGCTCGCCTGCGACCAGAGCGATGTAGCAATTTCAGTCACCCTCACCCGACTTTTGCGCCACATCCACCGCAACGTTTTTGCATTACAAAGCGTTAAAAGGGTAGAATAAAGACGAAAGCAAACAACAACCATGCGGCACGTCGTCTTGGATCGAGGGCAAATCGGCCGCATGATCTTTTAATTTTTAACCGGGTATAACATACCCTTTTGTTTCCCCGCCTACGGCGGGGAAGGGAGAGGAGGAGATTTGGGGGCACCCCAAACCCCGGCAGGAGGGGCTCGCCGCCCCTCCTGCACCTCCCCGCTTTATGCCGGCTTTATTTGTTAAATATCATAGGGCCGAACCTACGCCGGGGCGTTTCGTGCATGGTGGGGAAATCGGCCGCGAGGGCCGAACCTACGCCGGGGCGTTTCGTGCGTGGTGGGGGAAATCGGCCGCAAGGGCCGAACCTACGGGAATGCATACCCCATACATTTCCCACCCCCTTGCACCGCCGCAGGCGGCAACCGGGGCGGGTGGTGCAGGAGGACCGCCGAGGCCCTCCTGCCGGGGGCGTGGGGGTGTCCCCCACCATTCCCCCCTCCCCCTTGCACCGCCGCAGGCGGCAAAAAGGAGCGAGGGGTGCAGGGGCCTCCCTGCCGGGGGGCGTGGGGGTGCCCCCCACCATTCCCCCCTCCCCTTGTACCGCCGCAGGCGGCAAAAAGGAGCGAGGGGTGCAGGGGCCTCCCTGCCGGGGGGCGTGGGGGTGTCCCCCACCATTCCCCCCTCCCCCTTGCACCGCCGCAGGCGGCAAAAAGGAGCGAGGGGTGCAGGGGCCTCCCTGCCGGGGGCGTGGGGGTGTCCCCCACCATTCCCCCTCCCCTTGTGCCGCCGCAGGCGGCGCGAAAGGGGGAGAAATCTCATCCATCCTTTGCATGTAGAGCACAAATGCTGGTATGATACAGTCAGCACATTTTTTACAATGTATCACAACAGATAGGCAAAAATAGCAATGCTAGAACTTCTCGAACAACTTTTTCGACAGGTCAGAGCCTACACGCAGGCGGAACGTTATGATCGCAAGCAGGTCTACTCCCACTCTTCCAAGCATACAACGATGCAGTTCGATAGAGACGCGGAAGACCTGATCATCAACGGACTCGCTGAGAGCGGTCAGGGCTTTGAGATTATTACCGAGGAACGTCCAACCTTCGCCACAACCGAACATCCGCAATATCGGATCGTGGTGGACCCTATCGATGGGTCAACCAACGTTGAGCGAGGGATTACGACGGCCGCGGTCGCCCTGGCGGTGCTCCCCATTGACGCGCCTGTTACGCCGGAACACGTCCAATGGGCCCTGGTCGGCGAGTTGTTTACCGGAACCGTCTTCGAGGCGCAGAAGGGCGGCGGGGCGTTCCGCAATGGACGCCGCTGCCAGGTGAGCCATACCAGCAATCTCAAGGATTGCGTGGCTGGCCTCAACCTCGACGGTCGCAACGGCGACGCGCTACGCGCCCTGCTGACTGAAAGTCCACGTCTGGGAGTCGTCCGGCGCAGCGGCAGTTCGGCCATTGATAGCGTCTATGTTGCTAGCGGCACCTATGATGCGTATATAGATATTGGAGATGAAATCACTGGCGAGTCGTTCCTTGCATCAGCCAACATTGTTTTGGAGGCCGGCGGTATCGTTACCGACCATGAAGGTCAGCCACTGCGCCCGATTACGTCGCTCAATGACAAATTTTCGCTGGTCATAGCCGGCAACAAGAAACTGCACCAGAATATTCTGGCCAGGATTCACAAAGGATAAACAAAGGATTTTTTATCTATGCATACGACACAGAGCACATCCACCCCCGCTGTGCGGCGCACATGGCTGTCGTATCTCCTGTGTGGTCTGACCCTCTGCCTGATCCTCAGCGGGTGTCAGTTGCCTGGTCTCACCAGCAATAGCAGCAGCGGCGGCCCATCCACGGTCCCGACCCCGACTCCGACCCCGGCTATCAGCGCCAACATCAAAAGCCAGGGGACGATGGAGCTGCAGACGATGCAGCAGTGGATCAATACCATGAAGCAGTATGGTGGTCAGACCGCCACCTACGAGCAGCAATACAGCAGCGACCAGCAGGCATTGCAGAACGCCCACAGCGCCAGCACGTATCAGAGCGCGCTGGCCACGGCTCGCAGCAATGTCAGCGACCTCAAGCTGGCGGCCATCAAGCAGGAGCAGCAGAGCACCCAGCAACAACTGCAGCAGATGGTCTCCAACTGGGAAAACAGCCATCCCTACCACGACACATTTAATAACAAAACGTATAAGATGGGCTTTGAATACGACGACAAGACCGGCATTGGCAACTGGATCAAAGACGACCTATCGACCGCCAAGACGTTCGCCGACTACCAGCAGATCGTCGAAAATACCCTAATGTATATCACCAACTTCAAGGCCATGATGGCCAACGCCAGCGACAAGACGCCGAACAACCAGCCACACCAGACCGATCTGCAGCTGATGCAGACCTATGGCAAAACCGATCGGCAGGTCCTGGTCGTCTCGCTGAGCGAGCAGACCATGCGCGTCTACGAACATAGCAAGCTGATCAAGACCCTGCTGGTCACTACCGGCCAGCCCGACAAACCCTCGCCTCCGGGAAGCTGGTGGGTCGAGAGCCACCAGACGCACGTCACCTTTAAGTCCATCGCCCCCAAAGGTGATCCGTACTGGTTCCCCGACACTCCCATCAACTTCGCCATGCAATATCATAGCGACGGCTACTATATCCATGACAGCTGGTGGCGCGCCGAATACGGTCCCCTCACGCAGTTCCCGCACCAGGACACCACCGGCGATTCGGGCGCCGACATCGGCTCCCATGGCTGCGTCAACCTATCCAAGAGCGACGCCCAATGGGTCTACGATCACGTCCAGCTCTTTACCGGAGTAATCATCTACTAAAACAACATAAGTTCGGGCCTTGCGCCCGATTGGCTGGATTTCATCCTGGGCGATGGCGCCCACCAGTTGAGATCCAGTTCGCTGAACCACCTGGCACAACTTAACATAATGTCTGGCACACTCGAAGCTTTTGCGCTCAACAATGAAGTTATTTCGGACAGAGAAGGTATCGAAAATGCAAGAGTTCAACATAGACTATATACGTCATGAATGGGAATATATTAAGAGACGCATCAAGACCGTTCACAACGGGGCCAAGGTTGCGGCCCTGCTCAACGGCTGTACCCTGCTCGATCTGGATGAAAGTCACACTCCCCCACTCCTGCTCATCCGGGCAAGCACGGAGTTCTATTATCAAACGCTACTCCCCTTTGTCGAGGAAGACGTGGTCAGCTGGGCCATCGAAATGACCATCGGCATCGTCTGCCAGGTTCAGCTCCTACCACCGCTGCAGGATATCCTGCTCGTATCCCCGACACGGGACGCCGGGCAACACAGACAGACGCCGATGGTCACTATGCCGCCGATCATAGCCGAGGCACAACAGACGGCCCACATCAAGATCGAAAAGCCTCCCGCGCGGCGCCAGCGCTGGTCTGATCCGCTCAAGCTGGAACACATCCAGGCCGACTGGCAGCAGATCAGGAAGAGGATCTATAAGAAAGGCAACTGCGGCGAGATCGCGCTGGCGCTGGCTGCCAGCCAGCCGGTCGCTCTGCAGATGGATGAGTATCCGCCGACGCTGGTGTTGCGCGCCCTCAACGAGCGCGCCAGCGCGACGCTGGCCAACCATGCCGCCGACGGCAGCCTGATGATGGCCCTGCTCAACGAGCTCGGCCACGTCTGCCGCCTGCGGATCCTGCCGCCCCCGGCGACCTCACCATCGCCGTAGATTCGGGCCTTGCGCCCGATTTTTTCTCGACGCGCGAAAAATCGGGCGCAAGGCCCGAATCTACGCAAGCGCCCGGAAAGGAGTCTTTTAAGCTTCTTTCTTTAATTCAGTCCAGAAGCTGAGGGCATGGCCACAGCGCCATCCTTGATCTACCGCCTCGTGGGTCATCGCTGTCGTTGATCCGGTGAGGCGATCGTGGCGCAGCCTGAGTTCAAAATGGAGAATATGGGGATAGCGCCGCGTGTCCGCTGTGTTGATGGTGCCTGTCATCTCGCCGGTCAGGCGCTGATCCTTGAAGTGGGGCTGGTTGACCAGCGTTTTCAACTGCTTGTCGAGTTGGACATGAATATCCCCGCTCTCTTTAAACCAGAGGGTCAGCGGGATAGCACCTTCGTAGGTATGCACGTGTCCGCTCCACCGTCCCAGCAGTTGCTCATCGGGGCTGAAGTCTGGCTCAGACTTTTCATCCTGTTCCGGCTCGCGCTTCTCCATGCTGCGGGCGCGGTTCTCGGCATAGCCCGGCAGCAGTTCCGAAAAGATATCAACAGCAACCTGGTCAACCAGGGCCGAGGCGGCGTCACCGTCGCCATTGCAAAGGACCACGACCGCCACCTGGGACGCGGGGATCAGGTTCAACTGGGTTCTGACCCCACCCATACCGCCGCCATGGCCGACAATAACATAATCAGGAATCCCATTGTGGATACCCCAGCCAATCCCGTAGCCATCGGTATCGCCCGAAGCTGTTGTTGACACCTGCATCTCATCGATAGAGGCATCCGAAAGAATCGCCTTCTGATCGGGCAGGTGCTGCTTCAGATGGAACATGCCGAAGCGCAGCAGGTCATGGGCGCTACAGTAGACAGAGGACGCGGCTGGATGGTCGCAATCATAAAAAGGATAGAGCGATCCTCCCTCATCGTAGCGCTGGGCCTGAAATTCTTCCAGGCCTGGGCCGATATCGACGGACGCTCGCAGCATGCCGAGAGGATAAAAGACCTCCGAGCGCAGGAAGTCCGCGTAGCTCTTGCCCGCGAGGCGCGCGATCACTTCGCCAAGGATGCCGTAGCCCAGGTTGGAATACTGGTAGTGCTCGCCGGGCGCGTTCACCAGGTGCCCATAGCGCCGGATCGTCTCATCCATCGACGGCGGCAGATACGGCTCATCCTCATAGAAAAAATGGTAGTGCAGCGGCAGGCCCGAAGTATGGTTGGCCACGCGGCGCACCGTCGCCTCCCCGGCGTTGCCCACGTGGGCCCGCAGCCTGCTATCGCCCAGATACTCATTGATGGGGCGATCAAGATCGAGCAGCCCGCGCTCCTTGAGGATCATCAGGCCGGTAGTCGTGATCGGCTTGGAGATCGAAGCCAGCGAATACATCGTGTGGGGAGTCGCCGGAATGCGACGCTCGCGATCGGCCCAGCCGAAGCCCTCCTCCCACAGAATGGTCGATCCACGCGCCACGGCCACGCTGAGAGAGGGTATGCCGTGTTCCACCAATTCCCGCTGGATGCGCTCCCGAATGGCATCAAAGCACGTATCTTCTGACGATGTTTCAGGCATATCTTTTCCTTCCTAATCGCTTCCCGGAGAAGTTGTGCTTTATCCGTGCAGAAAAGAGGGTCCTATATTATTTGGCACGGGCAACATGCACATGTTAGAGGGTTTCAAGAGGGTATTCCGACTATTTCATGTATTTACCACTTTGATTATAAGCGATGCACATGAGCCTGTCAACACAGGCTCTTTTTCTCATATAATATCGCTTTAGCATGTAATATGCAATGATATCATATACGCGTGTCTCTGAAGTCAAAAAAAGCCAGAATGTATATTATTTATACCATCAACTCTTGATAATATCAAGAGTTGATGGTATAAATAATATAGAGCATCGCTTTCTAGCAAAGCGCGGAAATTATAGAGGACCTGGAGGCAAAGTGACGCATGGATGTTCTTGAGGATAGCTTCTTTCAACAGCTGGCATCTGCCTGTTCTGAATCCAGGCAGGCCTTTGATCGCCATGTCGGTATGAGTCAGCCCCGGCGGCAGCTGTTGATCCTGTTGTCTGGGCTCGGCGAGGTGAGCCATGCTGCTTTACAGCAACATTTAGCCGTTGATGGGGCCACGATTACTCGCCTGGTCAAGCGGTTTGAGTCCGAAGGGGTACTCAGCCGCCGCCTCGATCCCCAGGATAATCGCTACACGCTGGTCTCTTTGACGGCTTCAGGCCAGCAAACCGTTGCTGATCTGAGCATGGCACATCGCCTCTTTCAGGCCCGGCTGCTCGCCGATATCCCTAAAGAAGAGCAAGAGGCGGCGCTGCGCGTTCTCGAACGCTTACGCGCCAACATACGCGCTCTTCAGGACGAAAGCCGGCAGCAACAATAAGCGCATGCACAATCACAGGCAATCGATCGCAACGACAAGTATCATTCACAGGAGATCTGGCATGACAGCAATGGACAACAAAGCTCTGGCTTCTCGTGTCTATGAAGCCATTAACACGCAGGACCTCGCGACCCTGGACGAACTCTTTGATCCGCACATTATCAGGCATGCCATGGGAGAAGTTGGCATTGAGCGCGCGCGAGCGGCTGTGACCAGCTCCTTTGCCACCTTCCCAGAGAGACGCTTCGTCGTCGAAGATCTTATCGCCGAAGGGGACAAAGTCGCACTGCGGGTCACAGTTCACGGCATTCCCACACCGCCGGGAGAGCCTCTCCCTCTCATTATGGAGATTTTTCGCATCGAAAACGGACGCGTTGCCGAAATCTGGGGCGCTGGCACCGTACGCCGACCCTAAGAAAAATGACGAGCGTACGTGCGGGGCTTGCCCCCGCTTTGTTTCTTTCCTAAAAGGAAAAGCTCCTTCAAAGCGGCCAGGAACGGTTGTATGTGATGCATCGCATCATGCTTGTTGCTTTTCCGAGCGGCGAGGAAGGAAGCGGGGGCAAGCCCCGCACGTACTGCTTCTCTTTCTATTTGTGCATTTCCTTAAATTGAAGGTATTGGGCTTTGCGACCTCGTACGGAGACGGGGCCACGGCTGTTAGCCAAAGTAGTGCTGTTCGATGTCCGGGATCAGCGCGGGGTGCGTGGGTTGCCATCCCAAGAGTTCGCGGGTCCGGGCGCTCGTCCTGGGGGCGTCGATCGCCGCCACGATGGCAAGGAAAGGACCGAAGTGGGCCTCGGCCTCTTCAGGGGCAATGCTGACCACCGGCAGGTTCAGGTGGCGACCGATGACGCCAGCGATGTCGCGGAATGGCACCGCCTCGTCGCCGACGCCGTCAATGCGTGACCCGGCCGGGGCGGACTCCAGCGCCAGGCGGAACATGCGCGCCACATCGAGGCGATGGACGCCCGACCAACTGTTGGACCCATCACCGACGTAGGCAGAGACACCCTTCGCACGCGCAACGTCGATCAGCTGCGGCACCAGGCCGTGCCTGTCGCCCTCGCCGTGCACGGACAGCGAGAGGGTGGCGACCACTGATCGCACATTAGCCAGCCCGAGTACCGCGTTATCCGATGCCTCGCCGTTCAGATGGGCGGTAGTTATAAACGGCTTGCCGGAACCCTCGAGTCCCGCTCCCATCGCCTGGACGGCGCGCAGGTCGGTGGCGAGCGAGTTCGCGAAATCCGTGAAGTCATGCATAAAGGCCAGGTGGATGACGCCGTCGGCGTCGGCGGCCGCGCTGCGCAAGATGTCGAGGTCGTCAATGGTACCGAGCCGCGCCTCGGCTCCGACTTCCTTCAGGAAGGCGGCACCGTTGTCCGAGCGCGTAAGACCGACAACCTGGTGACCGGCGCCGATGAGTTCGCGAACGACAGCGGAGCCGATGAAACCTGTTGATCCCGTGACGAAAACACGCATAATAAAATCTTCTTTCTAGTGATAAAATGAAGAGCAGATTCGCTTTCTGGGAATAGTATAGAAGGATGCAACTGTTGTACCAAGAGTAAAAATACACCTGAGCCTTCGGCCCTTTGGTCTGGATTCGATAGCGGATTGTATGAGGGAAAAATGTCACTACAACTATCTGCGCGGAACGAGGATAACACGTCCGCAAAAGAGCAGGCGCGGGTGTTCCATCAGATGCTCGCAGCCATTGAAGCGGTGCGCGAGAGGCGCCAGGAGGAATATCGCGAGCGGCGCCATCCTCAGCTGAAGCGCTTTACGCAACAGGAGCTCAACGACGAAGTCTGCCCGACCTATAAAAACTGGCTGATCGGGCGCTCCCAGCGCATGCCGAGCCGCTCAACGCTGATGGGGATCGCCGACTACCTGGAATGCAGGCTCAGCGAGCGCAACGATATCCTGCTGGCGGCGCAATACCTGCCGGAGCAGCCAGGATGGGAAGGAGACTCGTTGCGGCAAGCACTGGAGCAGGCGAAACTGACCATGGAGACCTTGCCCTATCCAGCCATCGTGGTCACGCACACCCTGCAGGTCCATGCCGCCAACGAGCTCTTTCTGCGCCTGATGGAGGTGCCATCCCTCGATACGATTCCAGCACATCAGCGCACGATACTTCATTTTCTCCTGCATCCGAAATTTCGGGCGAACGCCATGGTCAGCGCGGAAGCACATGCCACGTGGCGACAACACGTGCTGTATGCCATGCGGCACTTCAAACAGCAGAACGCGCTGTACCAGTATGATGCCTGGTATCAGCAGTTCGTGAAGCGCTGTTGTGATGAGATCCCGGACTTCCAAACCTACTGGGAGGAAGCGTGCGAAGTCACCCGGCAGGAGGTCGCGCCGACAAAGATGGTGTTTGCGCGCATGCCGACAAGTGGCGAGCTGCTCCCCATCCGCATACGCAACATGATGATCTCCGTCAGCAGCAAAACCTATCCGGCGGTCGCGGCCCTGTTGCCAGTCGATGAGGCAGCGCGTACCGTGTATGCCTCGTTGGCCCCGTAAATTCGGCCCCCGCGGCCGATTTGCATTTCCGGCCTACTGTGTCTCTTAAACCCGTCATACTCATCCATGTTATCCTTCGCAGCTCGATCGCCTGGGGAACTTGAGTCGTTCTCACTATAGCAGTAAAGGAACTCATCTGATGCCATCGACCACCAGGGTCCTCATCCGACCAGAACACGTCACAGACTACGTCGACATCGCTGCTCTGCATGCTCGCGCTTTCGGCAACCGCACAACTGAGCCACTCATTGTCGCGCTGCACCGAAGCCGCCGTGCGTTTGACCCCGAACTTTCCCTGGTGGCCGAGATCGACGGGCGTCTGGTCGGGCATGTGCTCTTTTCACCCCATCAGATCCGCCTGCTTGGCTCGACCGTTCCCGCTGTTAACCTTGCACCGATTGCTGTTGAGCCAGCCTATCAGGGCCAGGGAATTGGTGGCCAGTTGATTAATGAGGGGCACATGATCGCTGCCTCCAAAGGATATCTTGTCAGCTTTCTGCTTGGACACCCGACGTATTATCCGCGTTTCGGCTATCAGACGCACGCTTATGGCTCCTCGCACCTGCTGTTGCCCCTTGAGGAACCCTCTCAGGAGCCCCTCGAAGTGCGCAGCCCAGCCGAGGAGGATGTGCCAGCGCTGTGTGAACTCTGGCAGCATGAGGAACAGGGAGTGGACATGGCGCTCTTTCCCGGGCGAGATCTGCTGGATTGGCTTAGCCCGCACCCGGCCATCCAGGCACGCGTCTATCTCCACTCCGGCACCCTCGTTGGCTATACCCGTATCCATCAAAACCAACCGACGCACCCGCGCTTCTTCCTGGCCCGCGATGCTGAGACGGCACGAGCGATGGTCTCGACTATAGCAAAAAAGCTGAAAACGCAGGCGCAGGACCTCCTGTTTACCCTACCATTCCATCCCCTCTCAGCGTCCGCACAAGCTCTGGGGAAGGCGACGTGCCAGTCATGGGAAGCGGCTATGGCCTGTGAGCTTGGCCCAAGCCCCCTGCCCGACTACCTGGCCCAGGTTCGTGCAGAACAACACCCGATTGGCCGTCCACTCTGGCCGACCCTTTTTGATCTGGACGAATGAAGGCCAGGCCTCATTCTTCACGTTCAAATTGGGTCCGTTCAGCTGTTTCCAATTGGTGATTTTACCAGTGCTTCCACTTCATATCATGCCTGCTTTATAACTTAAAGCCCCAAAAAAGATGATGCTCGCGTTTCTTTATCAGAAGTCAAAACGGGGCTGCCTCATATACTCTTTTTGCATAAAATGGCGAAAACGAGCTCCAGCATAAAAGCGTTCACAGACAGATAAGGGGGTCTCACATGCGCAAGAGAGCTTGCTCTCGGATGTTTCTATGGATGGTGTGCCTGCTATCTTTGCTTCTCGCGGCCTGTACGAGCCAGCCGACGCTAGATGCAAGCCAAACACCCGACGTACCAACACCTGATCTGCCGACAACCAGACAAACGCCTGTGGCACAGCAAGCTTCTTACCCCGAAGGGAAGGTGCTCTTTACCTACCAGGGGCATCAGCATCCCGCATCCGATGGTCAGATGCAGAATGTGAGAGAGCTACAGTGGTCACCGAATGGCAAACGCATTGCCTCCACCGATGGAGTCACACTCGACATCTGGGATGCCATGACCGGTGGGCACGCCTACAGGGTTCCGTTGAAGTCAATTGATGGCTTCGCCTGGTCTCCTGACGGCCGCTACATCGCCGTAGAGGCTTACAAGAATAAGGCTTACAGCATTCAGATCTGGGATACCACCACCAGCAAAGTAAAGCTTACCCTGGACGGAAATGTTGATGGTATAGTTGCCCCGGTATGGTCCCCTGATGGCAAGTATATTGCGGGCAGTGACACGACTCAGCACACGATAGAGATCTGGAGCGCGAGCAGCGGAAAAATCAGTTCCGAGATCACCGAAGCAGACGCATCCATAAGAACCCTGACCTGGGCGCCTGATAGCCAGCGCCTCGCGGAAACAACCTGGACTGACCTGCGGATCTGGAACGTCCCGGCGGCGAAAAGGCTGAAAAAGTACACCCTGGATTCATTATCCAAAATACCGTTTGCCTGGTCTCCCGATGGCAAACAGTTCGCATCGGGCACCATTTCTCAATCCGGCACACCAGAAATTGCGATTCGAGACAGCGATACAGGCGAATTTGTTGCCACCTATAACGGCTATGGTGATGCGCCTTATATGGTGCAATTCTCACCCGACGGCAAACGTCTGCTGATCATTAAAGATAACCTGACGCTACAGATAAGAGATGTGGCAAGGGGCAATTTCATCTTCACCGCTACCAATAAAGTACAGCATCACATTAATACAGCCGCCTGGTCCCCCGATGGCAAATTGATCGCGTCTAATGACGGTAATCTGGTCCAGGTCTGGAGCGCCGCACCCGGACGTGAAATGCTCACCTATCTGGGGCTGACATCGCAGAACGGCGAGGGTGATCTGGGGATTGCGTCGCTGGCATACGCTCCCAATGGGCAGTATATCGTCGCTTCTGGCGACAGCAAACAGAAGACCATCCAGGTCTTGAACGCCAAAAACGGTGAGCATATCCTGACGCGCCCCGGAGTGGCCACCAGCCTGGCCTGGTCCCCAAACAGTACCCTGATCGCATCGGCACAGACAGATAATAACGTGTACATCTGGAATGCACTGACGGGCCAACAAGTGCTGGTGTATCAAGGTCACCACATAGAGATTTCAAAAGTAGTCTGGTCACGCGATGGAAAAAGCCTGATCT
Source organism: Dictyobacter halimunensis (assembly GCF_036245075.1). NCBI lineage: Bacteria > Bacillati > Chloroflexota > Ktedonobacteria > Ktedonobacterales > Dictyobacteraceae > Dictyobacter > Dictyobacter halimunensis. The sequence continues at coordinate 5,091,793 of NZ_BSRI01000002.1, read as the reverse complement.
CGGGCGATATTGAAGGCCATATCCAGATCTGGGATGCCAGCACCGGCAAGCTACGCACCAGCCTGACAGATCCCAATAACGATCTGTTTGCGCTGGCGCTTTCTCCTGATGGACACCTCCTGGTCGAGGGCAACGGTCCCTTAAACGTCTGGAATCTGGCGACAGGAAAAATCATCTATAGCTATAAAGATCGGCATACGCTCTTTTATGACGCCTCCTGGTCGCCCGACAGCAAGCGGATCGCCTCGGCCAGCTATGACCATACCATCTATGTCTGGGACGCGACAACTGGCGGACACCAGCTCCTCTATCGCAATCATCAGGAAAAAGTGTTTCTGGTTGCGTGGTCCCCTGACGGCAAATATCTGGCCTCAGGCAGTAGTGACATGCCCGGCCGCAACATCCAGGTCTGGAATGCCAGCACAGGGAAAACCGCTGCCACCTACGACGGCAGCGTGACAGGGGTTGATGCGCTGGGCTGGTCTCCTGATAGCACAGCAATTGCTTTGGGGGGGGTTACAGGGGGCCTATACAAATATTGTCCAGCTCTGGCATCCATTTTGAACAGGCAAAAAAATATCAGGGCGGACAACAATCATTTCCGACCTGAATGAGATAATGGCGCGTTCATCCTGACAATAGCGAAGACCGGTGCGCTCTATGCCAGAGCGAACCGGTCTTTCCAGCTGGTGCGTTAGATTTTTTCGTCCACGGCCGCGGTAATGTCGACGATCTCCTCGACGTCGGCCGCCTTGAGGTTGAGGAACTCCCCTTCATTCTGGACCTCTACCAGAACCAGGGCGTCGTAGCCAGCGTCGAGTTGGACGAGTTGAAATTGAATCACCTTGATCACTCTATAGCCAGGCTGGCCGGGCAATTCTTTGCCAATCAGGTCGTTGGCCCAGGCCGCCACATCCAGGACCGTATCCGCACCTTTGTGGCCAAGCAAGCGTGTTTCCATTATCAAAACCTCCCTCTAAATCTACAGGAGAAAAGAAGCGACTCCAGCGGCTCCACGTTCACTACCGGCCCTGCCCCCAACCTCCTGCTATCGTCAATAACATAAGGTATATACGCTCAACAGAGCCTAAAAGATCCTCGGCACCATGCTCAGGCCCTTTATAGCGGAAGGAGGGTGCGCCAGAGTTCGACCGTGCCGTCCTGGCAGCCGCAGGCGATCGTCTTGCCGTCCGGCGACCAGGCGATGCTGCGCACGGTAGAGGTATTTTTACGCGCGTGCCGCTGCAGGACTTTGCCGGTCGCGGCATCCCAGATCTGAAGCTGCCGGGAGTTGCTAGAGGAGGCGAGATATCTGCCATCGGCGGACCAGCCGGCCGCCGTGATCGCCGTATCCCCGCTGAACGCGACCACGACCTCACCAGATGTAGCCTTCCAGATGTAGAACGGACCACTACTATTGCCACCAGAGGCGATGCGCGTACTGTCAGGCGACCAGAGGCTCAAGACGGTGTCGGGAGACGTCGAGTGCTGGAAAGGCGCTCCAGCTAATCTCTGGAAGTAGGCCAGCGGCTGCTTATCCGCGATCCTGATCACACGAATGCCCTGTCGCTCAAGCATGGAAATGTATTGCTGATCAGGCGCGCAGCGTGAAGTGCTCACATAATCGTCATGGCTATCAACCGGCATCCCATAGAGGACAGTTGCATCGCCAGGGAATGTCTGCAGATCGGTGGGCGCCAGCTTATAGACGCTGCCATAATCATCAGTTACAATGACGCTCTGGTTATCCGAGCTCCAGAAGATATTGTTACACTGAAAATATGCCTGCGTCGCTGTATACTGGCCAATGACAACGCCTGTATTGGCCGCCCAGGTAGCCATCATGCGGGTACCACCAGAGGCGATCCTGGTGCCATCGGGAGACCAGGCCAGCGCATAAATCACATCTACATGCCCATTGAATACGCTGATCGTCTGCCCGGTGGCCGCTCTCCAGATCTGAACAGGGTAGGTTTGATCTGTCCTTTGCTGCTGCTGCTCCTGCTTGCCTCCTCCCGATGCGATATACTGGCCATTGGGGGACCAGGCCAGCGCATCGACGGAATGAGGGGAACCATGATAGACATACACTAAGGCCTCGCGTGGCGTCGCCGTCGCGGCTGGCTTCACCGTCTGCTTTACCACTGGCTTTACCACCGGATTGTGCGGCGATGGCCGGTCGCGCAGAATGCTCTCGGTGACGACGGCACCGGCCCCGATGATGACGCCGGCCAGCAGTCCGAATAAGTTACGCCGTGAAAAGAGCTTTGACGAAAGCGGTGACGGCGCGGCTGGCGCTGGCTGTGACTCTAGCAGGGCGGTAGTTCCCCGCCGGTATGGCGTTGCCTGCGGAGTCTTCCCCATCCCCTGGGCGGCCAGCGCGGCCGCCTCCAGAGACTCAGCAAAAGCTTCAACGCTGGCAAAGCGGTCTGCGGGCTCTTTGGCCAGCGCGTGGAGGATCACCTCATCGGCGCCTGCCGGCAGATCGGCGACGCTATCCAGCAGCGATGCCGCCGGTTCCAGCGCGTGCTGGACAGCCACCTCGATGTATGAACCCTCAAACGGCGGCCGACCGCACAGCCATTCGTAGGCCATGATCCCCAGTGCATATTGATCGCTGGCGGGCAGCAGGCGGTGCTGGAACTGTTCCGGGGCCATATAATCGACGGTCCCCACCAGAGCGCCATCCCGCGCCTCGGCCATACTGATGATACCGGCGAGGCCAAAATCGCTCAGCAGCACATGACCATCCGCCGCCACCAACACGTTTTCGGGCTTCACATCGCCGTGCACGATCCCTTGCTGGTGCGTATAGTGCAGGGCCGAGGCGATCTGCTGCACATAAGCGACCACCTGCCCCAGGGGGAGACGAGTGCCCCGTGGACAGAGATGGCGCAGGGTGCCACCCTGGACATAATCCATCACCAGAAATGGGGTATCGTCCTTAATATCGAACTCGCGCACGGAAACGATGTGGCGGTGGTTCAGATGCGCGACCAGGCGCGCCTCCTGTAAAAAGATCGTCCGGTCCAGGTTTCTTGAGCGCAGGATTTTAATGGCGACCGGTGTTTCCAGGTAGCGATGCACCCCCAGATAGACCTCCGCGAATCCTCCCCGCCCTACAGAACGGATCAGGCGATAATTGCCAAGCTGCTGGCCGCTATAGGTATTCACAGCGCTAAAATTTCCCTTCCCTGCTTGAGAACTATGCCTGGAACTGCCATACGCGAACCGTTTTGTCCTGGCTGCCACTGGCCAGCATATCTCCCCGCTTTGACCAGGCCAGTGAGGTGATCGCGGCCGTATGACCGCCGCACTTACTGACCAATTTGCCGGTCCGCGCGTCCCAGATGGCGATGCTAAAGTCCGCCGGATCGCTATGGGCGGACGCGATATATCTGCCGTCGGGCGACCAGGCAATGGGGGCGGCATAGGTCAGGTAGCTCTTCTGGTAGTTCAGACCTCCCTGGCTATCCCAGATCTGGACCGCCACTACGTTGGCCGCCGCGATATACTGGCTGTCGGACGAGCAGGCCACCGCTAGAACATTGGGCAGGTTCATTTGATAGGTGGATGCGATCTTCAGTGGAACACCAACGTTCCACTGATACACATAGCCGCTATTGACGCCGCCGATGATATACTTCCCATCTGGCGACCAGGCAACAGAGGTGATCTGCTTCTGCTTATCTCCCACCGGGTACAGAACGGGCCAGTCATCGGCGACCCCGGTCCAGATGCCGACCTCTCCCCGATACCCGATCAGCAAGTGCTTTCCATCGGCCGACCAGGTAACGCAATAGGCGTCGCCGATCATATTATTGCCGTTCGCGTCAACCGCCGTTCCATGATCCTCATGAGAGATGGCCTGGCCCGTATCCACGCTCAATAACGTCGTCAGGTCTAAAACATTATCGGCAAGGACCTCGCCCTCGACCACAATGGCGTGGCCATCGGGAGCCCAGGCGGCGGCGATAACGGGCGACCCCATCGATGCTTTCCAGGACAGCTTCCCCGTCCGGGCCTCCCAGACCTGTATATTGTCTTCAAGGACTTGCTTATTGACGGTGCCGGCCGAGGATGAAGAAACGATATATCTGCCGTCAGGGGACCAGGAAACGGCCGAGATAGCCATGGCCTGCGACTGATAGGTATACAGGAGGGTGGCGCGTGGCGTGATCGGCGCGGGATCTGGTGTGGTCTGTGGGAGGCTTGATGTGGTGGTCGGCGCGGAATGCCGGGGATGGCTCCCCGACGCGTCAAGGTTGGGGGCCAGTTCTCTCCATGCCAGGCCGGCGCCTCCAAGGGCTATAAGACCGGCCGCGCCGAGCAACATGGAACGTCTTGAGACGCGCTTGCCGGGAGTGTTAGGCGGCGGCGTCCCGGTTAGCGGCGCAACTCCCCTGGTGGGCATGGACGCAATCCGGTCTGTGGGAGCTTCTGTGAGCGATTCTGGCGACATTTGCGAGACCGGCACGGTGCGATATGATTGAGAAGGGAAGAGAACCGTTGTGTCTGCTCCTACACCAATGCGGGAAGATAACAATGGCGCCTGATCCCGCCGCTGCCATCGATCAGAATCCGGCGCCAGATAGCGGCCTGACCGCAGCGCCTCCTCCAGGGCTTCCGCGAAATCCTGGACCTGCCCATAGCGCTGATGGGGATCTTTGGCCAGCGCCGTCAGGATGACCTGTTCGATGCTGACAGGAATAGCTATGCCGTGCTCACGCAGCGAGGGGGGCGGGACCGTCAGATGCTGCCTGGCGATGGCGAGGTACTCCTTCCCCTGAAATGGCAGTTGGCCGCAGAGCCACTCATAGGCAATAATCGCCAGCGCGTACTGATCACTGGCGGGGCGCGGCTTGCCACGCAGTTGCTCGGGCGCCATATAGCGCACCGTCCCGATCACCTCAGAGACCGTCACCGAACGCGAGCTGCGCGCCTGCGTCGCGATCCCAAAATCGCTGAGGAAAACGTCGCCTTTTTCATCCAGCAGCATATTCTCTGGCTTGACGTCGCGGTGGATCACCCTGTGGTCATGCGCGTACTGCAGCGCCGAGGCCACCTGCTTGAGATAGGGCAGGCAGCGTTCCAGCGGCACGGCCTGTTCGCCAGCAAAACGCTGGCGCAGCGTGCCATTGGCGGAATACTGCATCACGAGATAAGGCATCTCGTCTTCGACGTTAAATTCCAGGATGCGCACGATGTGGGGATGCTGCAGACGAGCAATCATACGCGCCTCCTGCAAGAAGCTTTGCCCCTCCTGATCCTTGACCTGTGTATGCAAGACTTTGATCGCCGCCGGCGTCTCCAGATGCCGATGAATGCCCAGGTAGACCTGGGCGAAACCACCGGACCCCAGCAGTTGAACCAGCCGATAGTTACCCAGATACCTGCCAACCAGATTCTCTTGTTGCGCTCCAGACATACTACTGACAACTTCCTGAATTCAAATGGTGCTTCTCTAAAAAGAGAAAAGGACAGATACATACGCTCTATCCCTACTTACCATTTCTATATTCTGATATCTCTATCTATAGATATACGCAAATAAAATATAAAAATTCACGCCCTATCCTTGCGAGGATAGGCGGAGGCACCTCGACGGGGGCATAAGAGTGTGTTTGACTCCCGTCACCCTAGGGGCACGTGAGCGCCCCCGCGATGACGGGAGTCAAACACACTCTAAAAGATCTCGAGTATAATGCTTTTCTCTTTTTTGTTCGTCCTAAGATATTTCAATTAAAAAGAGCATAGATTACTGAATGTACTATTAATGCTTTTTCTTTTTGTAAAATTAGGTTTTAAAGTTATAATAATTGTATGAGAGGCATCTATTGTATCGGGAGGTCAAATTCTACATTGTATAACTTTTTGTTTTTAAAGACGTAAATTGTTACGATCATCAGGAGGAGATCATGACGGACAATATGCGACGATCAAGGACTCTTAACAGTCGTCGTTCATTTCTGCGTAAAGGACTCGCAGTGGGAGGCGCGGGTGCTGTCAGCGCGGGGCTGCTCGCAAATGGGATGCCGGCGTTCGCGCAGGAGAAACACAAAGGTCTCGACAGGGGAGATATCGCGATTCTTCGCTTCCTGGCCGCGGCCGAGATCATCGAAACGGACTTGTGGCAGCAATACAATGAACTCGGCGGCATTCAGGACAGCGAGGTCCCGGGTGGCAGCGGCAACCCCACCTATACCGCGGCCCTGAAAAATCTAGACGGAGATATGGACCAGTATATCCACGATAACACCGATGACGAGATAAGCCACTTCAGATTCATCAACGCCTTCCTCATGGCGAATGGCGCCCCCCCGGTCAACCTGGACAGATTCCGCACCCTGCCGAGCAGTAAGGCAACGGGCGCGCAGCAGATTGGACGGCTCACCAACCTGATGCAGCTCACAGTAGATACCAGCTGGTGGACCCGCTATCGCAGCTCAACGAAGAACCCTGATTTTGGCGATACGTTCCCCCAGGCCGTCCCCGATCTGTTCAGCGGGCAGTTCCCCGCCATCCCGCGAAACGATGGGGACCTGACACCCCCCAAGCATATACAGGCCATCGCCAATACGGCAGCCTTCCATTTCGGCTTCATCGAACAGGGCGGTACCAGCCTCTACCCATCCCTGGCCCAGCGTGTCAGTAATCCGGTGGTCTTGCGTATCCTGCTCAGCATCGGCCCAACCGAGACCGCCCATTTCCAGACCTGGCATGACAAGGCCGGTAATGCCGTTACTGCTGATAACCCTCTCGCGCCCGCGCCCCTGACCGATCCCACCAATGGCCTGACATTTCCAGACCTCAACTCACCCCCATTCGGCGGAGAGGATTTCCAGACCAATCTGATCATGCCCGAACCGACGATCTTCCTAAGCCGTAAGTTCCCGCCTTGCTCAATCATCCGCCCAACCCGGACGTTTGGGGCCGCCATGGCCGCGGCCAACGCGCTGATCGCCGATGGCCTCTTCATCGGCCAACCACGAGAATTCTTCAAGGTTCTGCGCGAACTGGCGGAGCGCGCGGACGAGGCGCGCCGACAGGTATAACCTCTGTTGTAGCCTGTGACCGTAGGGCCGCAGGCTACAGATGTTTCCCGTTTTATGAGCGCCCATCATCACACCTGTCACGAATATGGCCCTAATACGTGTTTTCTAAATATATTCTCTGAAGTTACACTAAATTTAAATACATAAATACAAGAAAAGAGATGATCATGTCCCCCGCTCGTGATATCAGTTCAAAAGCATGGCGTGGCAGGCTGTCAGCGCGCCCTGCCGATCCAGCGGTTGCCCTGAAGGAGGCCCCTAAGGGGCTATTCACACTTGATCAGCAAGATGGACACGACGCAATCCTCTATGTCCCCCCTTCCTATCAGCCCGATACGCCATTGCCACTTGTGCTGATGCTGCATGGCGCGGGCGGCAATGCGCGCGGCGGACTGGAGCCATTCCTGCCCCTGGCCGATATGGCCAACCTTATCCTGCTCGCGCCATCCTCGGGGGACCAGACCTGGGATGTGATCCGGGGCGGGTTTGGTCCGGACGTGAGCTATATCGATAACATGCTGGGACAGGCCTTCGCGTGGTACGCGGTCGATACCTCGTACCTGGGCATCGCGGGCTTCTCGGATGGGGCGTCCTACGCGCTTTCGCTTGGCCTGACCAACGGCGATCTCTTCACGCATATCATCGCCTTCTCGCCTGGATTTATGGCGCCCGCCTCCCATTATGGCACGCCCCGCATCTACATCTCACACGGGACGCGGGACGCGGTGCTCCCCATCAATCGCTGCAGCCGGCGCATTGTGCCGCAGCTCCAACAGGAACACTACGACGTCCATTACTGCGAATTCGACGGCCCCCACACCGTCCCCATCGAGGCCGTGCGCGGCGCCTGGCAATGGTTCTATCAATAAATTCGGCCATTGCGCCGATACGTTCAATTTAAGATCGTGCAACAAGAGAAAAAACACAGTACGTGCGGGGCTTGCCCCCGCTTGCTTCCTCGCCGCTTATCGATGCAGGCTTCTGCTGATGAAGAACGTCTTTATTGTTGCTTTTTCGAGCGGGAAGGACAAAAGCGGGGGCAAGCCCCGCACGTACTGGGGTCATGTTTATTTTTACCTGCGCTAAAATTGAACGTATTGGGGGCGAGCCCGGCACCTACGGTGTACGGTATTTGTGTAAAATTGCATCTCGTGTTTTATTCGAGGCTTGATTCTCTTTGAGCGCATGTGTTACTATTATCTATGTCTTCGGTGAGATGATTCAATTCATCGTTCTTATCCCATCCAGCATGGTATGTGCCAGATGGGTCAAAGAGCAGGGAGACTGCTTTAGGAAGATGCATATCCGCAGGGACGCAAGTTATTTGTGAGAGGAATTCACACGACACCTCAGCACCATTATTTGATGGCAAAAGATGCCAGAAGACCTCTTCTTTCTGCCTCTCAGCGACGCTCGGTCGCGGCGTGTTGCTCTATTTTCGCGCGGGCGGTGCCTTGCTCCCCCTCCAGGTATGCATGTGTCTTCGCTGGAACAAGGAGGCAATAGCAAGCATGCATCCTCAAACGACAACGCGTACATTGACCAGGATGGTCGCCGTCTTTACGGCATTATTTACCACCTGCCTGCTGCTCTTTCCGGGCAATGTACAGGCAGCTACGACCCCACATGCCACGGCCCCGGCGGCCACCAATCTGGCCAGCCTGGTCGATCCATTTACGGCCACAGGCGCATCGACCAATGGTCCGGGAGGCTGGAATGTGGGCAACGATTTCCCCGGCGCGGACGCGCCATTCGGCATGGTGCAGTTTAGTCCGGATAACGCCACGGCCTGGGCCGGCGGCTACTACTACGGCAACAACCAGATCAAGGGCTTTAGCCTGACGCACCTCAGCGGCGCCGGCTGTACGGTGTATAGCGACATCCCGTTCATGCCCTACATCGGGACGGTGACGACGTCGCCGGCGACCAATCCCGGGCAGTACGTCTCAACCTTCTCGCACTCCAACGAGTCGGCCCACGCCGGCTACTACCAGGTGAAGCTGGACAACGGGGCGAACGTCCAGTTGACGGCGACCCAGCATAGCGGCGCCGGCCTCTTCACCTATCCCGCCGGTAAGACCGCGACCATGCTGGTCAATCCATCGGGATCGATCAACGGCAACTCTGACGCCGAGGCCACCATCGGATCGAACTATATCTCCGGTTCGGCGGTTAGCGGCGGCTTCTGCGGCGCCAACGACGTCTACCACGTCTACTTCTACGCCCAGTTCAGCCAGCCGTTCGCGACCACCGGCACCTGGCACAACGATATTGTGACGCCCGGCAGCACAACCGCGAAGGGCTCCAGCACGGTATCTCCGGCGGTCAAGAAGTTCATGCAGGCGCAGGCCAGAGTGGCGAATGGAACCGCTTCATCCGCCGACGTCAAAACGGCATCCCAACCGCCGACCACGGTCGTTTCGGGTCCCGGCTCCGGCGCCTTTGTAACCTTCGATACCAGCAAGAATACGTCGATCAGCCTCAAGGTGGGCCTGTCCTTTGTCAGCGTGGCCAACGCGAAGCAGAACGTCAACCAGGAGAATCCGACAGGGAATTTCAATACCACGCTGAGCCAGGCCGAGCAGACGTGGAATCAGAAGCTGGGCGAGATCCAGGTCAGCGGCGGCACCACGACGCAGCAGACGACGTTCTACTCGGCGCTCTACCATACGCTGCTGCAGCCCAACGTCTTCTCTGACGTCAATGGCCAGTACGCGGGCTTCGATGGGCAGGTGCATACCGCGCCCAAGGGACACGCCCAGTACGCCAACTACTCCGGCTGGGACATCTACCGCTCGGAGGCGCAGCTGCTGGGATTGCTGGCGCCGCAGCAGGCCAGCGATATCATCCAGTCGATGGTCAATGACTACGCGCAGAGCGGCCAGTTGCCCAAGTGGGCCGCCGCCAACGGCGAGACCTATGTGATGAACGGCGATCCGGCCGACGCCATCATCGCCGACGCCTACGCCTTCGGCGCCCAGAACTTCGATACCAAAGCGGCCCTGGCGGCGATGATCCACGAGGCCACGCAGACCAACAACGTGCGCCCCGGCCTCAACTACCTGGACTCGCTGGGCTACGAGCCGCAGAACGGCACCTACGGCTGCTGTAACTTCTACGGTTCGGCCTCGACGACGCTGGAATACAACACGGCGGACTTCTCTATCGGCGCCTTCGCGCAGGCCCTTGGTGATACGGCCAACTACCAGAAGTTCACCACCCGCGCCCAGGACTGGGAGAACCTGCTCAATCCAGCTGATGGCCTGCTGGAGCCGCGCAACGTCGACGGCACTTTCCCCAACCCATACGATCCCACCAGCGGCACCGGATGGGTCGAGGGCGATGGCTCTCAGTACAACTGGATGGTCCCCTTCAATCTGAAGGGCCTCTTTAGCGCCGAGGGCGGCAACGCCAAAGCGATCCAGCGCCTCGACACGTTCTTTACGCAGCTCAACGCGGGCCCCAACGCCCCGTACGCCTTCCTGGGCAATGAGCCAACCATCGAGACGCCCTGGGAGTACGACTACGCCGGCGCGCCATACAAGACGCAGGATATCGTACACAAAGTCGAGAACTCGCTCTGGTTCCCCGGACCCAGCGGCATGGCAGGCAATGACGACCTCGGCACCATGTCGGCCTGGGATGTGTGGGCCAGCATGGGCATGTTCCCGGAGACCCCTGGCACGGCCAACCTGGTCCTGGCCAGCCCGCTATTCCCGAGCATCACCGTCCATCGTCCCAGCGGCCAGACCATCACCATCAACGCTCCCGGCACCACCGCCGACACCTACTATGTGCAGAGCCTGAAGGTGAACGGTCAGACCAGCACCAAGCCCTGGCTGCCACCATCCTTTATCGCCAACGGTGGTACACTCGACTATACGATCGGTAGCACGCCCAACACCAGCTGGGGCAGCAGTCCCAACGACGCGCCGCCCTCGTACCAGTACGGAGCGATTCCGACGCTGGTCGCGCTCAATCCTGGTCGCGTCACGGTCGCGCCGGGAGCACAGACGCAGAGCGGCATCACGGCACAGGACATCAGCGGCAACGCCACCACCATCCAGTGGAGCACCACGGCCCCATCCGGCCTCACCGTCACCCCGGCCTCAGGTAGCTTCACGGTCCCGGCCAATGGCAACGCCAACCAGTCCTTCACCGTCGCCGCCGACGCCAGCATGAAGGAAGGGGTCTACAGCGTTCCCTTTAGCGCCCAGACCAGCGACGGCACCAAACTGCCGATCTCGGCGCTCACGGTCGTGGTCGCTAAACCCGGCGACCTGCTCGGACTCTTCAACAATGCCGGCATCTCCAACGACGGACAGGGCAACGCCGACTTCGACGGCGACGGCTTTAGTTACTCTGAGCAGCAGCTGACGGCCGCCGGCTACGCGCCGGGCGCCACGGTCACCGTCAACGGCATCCAGTACAGCTGGCCCAACGTTCCGGCCGCCGCCTACGACAACGTCCAGGTCGCCGGTCAGACCATCCAGACGCCGGATGCCAAAGCGGGCGCGACGCAGCTCACCTTCCTGGGCAGCGCCACCAACGGACCCTCGGTCGGTAACATCACCATTACCTACACCGACGGCAGCACCCAGACCGCCCAGCTCGGCTTCAGCGACTGGACCCTGGGGGCCGGCAACTCCCAGCCATCGTACGGCAACGTGGTCGCGGTCAAAACCCCGTACCGCAACGCCGGAGCCGGCACGGACAACGTCGGCACCTACATCTTCGCTTCGGCACCCATCTCGCTCAACACGAGCAAGCAGGTTGCCAGCATCACCTTCCCATCGTCTCTCAACCAGGGAGCCCTGCACGTCTTTGCGCTGGCCATCTCCTGATCCAACCCATTCCCCAGCGGGCAAGCGGCAATCGCCGCTTGCCCGCCCCTCCGCGCACGACCACACCCCATATGTTCGGACCTCACGCCCGACCACGCCCCTCGTAGGTTCGACCCTTGTGGTCGATTTCCTCTCCCCGTACGACCACGCTCCTCGGAAACGCGATGTTCATCCACGCCATCCTCATATCGTTCACGTATACGATGCACATTGTCGTACGGGGAGGGATAATCGACCGCAAGGGTCGAACCTACGGATGCATGTTGTCGTACGGGGAGGGGGTAATCGACCGCAAGGGTCGAACCTACTGTCACTTTTCTGTCAAATTGCTGTCATTGTAACGCATCGGCGGATAGAGTAATCTACTGGTGTGCAAGGCCAAAGATATACCGCTGGGACGCATGGCTGATCCTGACGAAATCGCCAAAGCCATCCTGTTTCTTGCCTCTGATGACAGCAGTTTTGTGAATGGGATCGAGCTCTTCGTCGATGGGGGAATGGCTCAGATCTAAGTGCTTTTTTGTAGCACGGCTGCTGGTTTCTTCATCGCGGCGACAACTTCATCAGTTGTCAGTACTGCATGCGCAAGAAACTTATAGTTGATGATGGCCGCTGTATATCCATCACCCCATTCAGGGTGACGTGGGGCGGCCGTTGCATCTCTAACAACGACGACCTCGAATCCTTGCTCCAGAAACTCACGCAGGTGGGATTCTACGCATATGTTGGCCAGCATCCCACCAAGGATGATCTTGCTGATGCCACGCTTGCGCAGTTGGAGGACGAGGTCGTTGGTTTGCGGACCCCAGATTCTATGCGGACTGGCAATGATAGTCTCCCCATCCTCAATATAGGGTTTAAAACGTTCCAACCAATCAGCGCCTGATCCAGCGAATCCTTCAAGGTTTAAGACGCCACGACGGGCGAACATTTTTTCAGCCAGCTCGTCCTTCTCCAGGGGATCGTTAATTTTCCAGCCATAGTCGGTCGGATAGAAGTAGTGGGGGGAGATAAACACCTCAAACCCACCCTCCTTTGCAGCTCGAAAGATACGCTCCATGTTCTCAATCGTCTTGTTTTCCCTGACACTGGCACCAACCAGCTGCCACGCCAGACCTTTCTCGCTCAAGACATCATTCTGCGGATCGATAAAGACGATCCCGGTATCCTTACTGCTAACAGTACTATACTGTGGCATTACGCTCCTCCCTTTAAAGCTCATCTTTACATAACGTCATTGACGTAGGATATGGGTTTCTGTTCCTTTCCACGTTTGGTCCGGGAGCCAAAGTGACAGCACCAGCCAAGCAGCCAGGGCACGTCGGAGAGAAGCCCTGGCTTAATGCGGCGAGTCATCGATTTCGATGCCAGGCATGTCACGCAGTTCTTTCAGGCCGGGCAGGTCTGTGTTGAGATAAATATTGCCAATCTTGACCTTCTGGAGCATGGGCAGGTGCAGCATCAGCCTCCTTAACATTTTTCGGCGGCAGCAGCTTGTTGAGACGCCTTTGGACCTCCCGTGAGTATTTTATTGTGGCGGAGGTCCCGCTGCTGGCAGGCGGTGTCATGAGATCCATACAGGCGGCAGCCAGAAAGTAGAGACGGGTGCGCTGTAGCGCATCCTTGTCGCCGTCCTGGAGCAACTGACTGATAAGCTGCTCACCTTCTTGAGTGGAGAGTTGTGGCACCGCAGCCAACGTAGTCGCCTGCCATTGGGGATCTGACGCATGCTGGATAAGCGTGACGAAATTCATCTCATAGGTGCGCGAACAGACATGTGTTCGCGTCTTCCTTTCTCATCTTAGAACGACTGGGAACATCCCCCGAAATCGACCGCAAGGGTCGAACCTACGTCGTCTTCCGATAGCGCGCTGGAGGCACGCCTATTTCTCGCCGGAACGCTTTGCGAAAAGCAACTTCCGAAGCATAGCCGAGCTGCGAGGCGATTGTCTCCATTGTTATGCCGCTTTTAAGCATGCGCGTTGCTGTATGCATGCGCCAACGCGTGAGATACCTCATAGGTGGCTCCCCCACCAGTTGAGTAAAGCGAGCTGAAAACGCTGAACGCGAGAGGGCAACCTCACTAGCCAGATCCTCAACCGTCCATGCGCGTGCGGGATATTGATGCAGTAGGCCAAGCGCGGCTGCAATAGGCGGGTTACCCAATGCCGCCAGCCATCCACTGCTAGCCGGCTCTTGCTGATCAATCCAGATGCGTATCACTTGAATGAAGAGCAGTTCGGTTTTAAGCCGGTCCACCCCTCGGGAGAACAGTAGCGCAGATGGCACCGCTCTTTGACGCGGGCCTGGTAAAGACGCACCTTGAAGCGATCTTTCCGCTGAAAGAGGCCGCTCAAGCGCATCAATTGGTCGAGGGTGGACGGGTCCGAGGGAAAGTCGTCCTCAGCCTGGAATAACATAGTAGAGAGGGCCGCATTGCTTCGTTCGCGGCTATGCCGGGGTGAGACCGGCACCGACGATCGCTGTGTTTGATAGCCCTTTACAGCGCATGATACGATGGAAAGGATTACAAGTAGCATTAACCCGGGAGAGTTCCGATGGCTCATCTTCATCAGCAGGAACAGACAACAAGCATGGATGAGGCGGAGGTACAACTGGCCCTACAGGCTTCTGGCGTCGGTACGTGGAATTGGAATCTTCTCACCAATGAGCTCGTCTGGACCGACCAGAAACGGGCCCTCTTTGGCCTTCCACCCGGGACACCCATCACCTATGAGCTTTTTCTGAACTTACTCCACCCTGACGATCGCGAACCTACGCATCAGCTCAATCAGCAGGCTCTCACAGAACAACAAGAATATAAGAAGGATTATCGAGTTATCTGGCCTGATGGGAGCGTGCACTGGCTTGTTGATCAAGCACGCATCAGACGCAATAAGGCGGGGAAGCCAATCCAGGTTATCGGCGCCACCGTCGATATTACTGAACGGAAACAGCGGGAAGCGCAGCTTCAGCAGGCCAACGACCAGATATCCACCATTCTCGACAGCATTACTGATGCCTTTCTCTCCCTCGATACACAGTGGCACTACCGCTATGTGAATCGACGCCTGGCAGCGATGCATGGGAAGACGCCGGAAGAGTTACTGGGGAAATACATGTGGGACGTCGTCCCTTCACTCTTTGGCACCCCTTTTGAAGACCATTACCGCGCGGCGATGCGGAGCGGACAGACAACGCATTTCGAGGGCTTTCATCCCGTGTTCAAGATCTGGGTCGAGGTTCATGTCTACCCTCAACCTGATGGGCTCTCCATCTATATACATGACATTAGCGAGCGTAAGCAGGCGGAAGAAGCGCTGCGCGAGAGCGAAGCCCGCCTCCAGCGACTACGTGAATCAAACATCATCGGCATGACCACCACCGATGAACAGGGGAATGTCCTTGAAGCCAACGATGCCTTTCTCGCGCTCCTGGGCTACACGCGTGCTGAGCTCGAAGCGGGACAGATCACGTGGAGCACCATCACCTCTGAGCAAACGCAGCAAAGAGACCATGAGGCCATCGAGGAAGCCCTGCAAACCGGGGCCGCGCGACCCTATGAGAAAGAATATCTGGGCAAAGATGGGAGGCGCATTCCGGTGCTCATCGGGCGTGCCCTCTTCCGCCGCGAAGGAGCGCCACCGCAATTTCTGTGCTTCGTGCTCGATCTGACTGCGAGGAAAGAGACGGAACGGCAAAAAGATATCTTTCTCGGCATCACCGGACATGAGCTCCGCACCCCACTGGCCGCCTTGAAGGGGACGTTGCAATTGATCAGTCTGCGTATTAAGCGCTTCATCAAGCGAACGGATCAGATCACGCCCGAAATGGCCTCTTTTTTCGCCTATATCCAGGAACAATTACTTGAAGGGGTGCGGCAAGTTGACATCCAGGCCCGTTTAGTAGATGATCTGCTCGACGTTTCACGCATCACTGCCGGCACGCTCAACCTGTCACTCCAACACTGCGACCTGGTCCCCATTGTGCGTGAAGCCGTAGATGATATCCGGCTCATCGCTCCTCACCGGCAAATCTCGTTCGAACCACCGCAGGACATATCAGCTACGGTCATGGTCGACCCCACCCGGATTCTACAGGTCGTCACGAATTATCTGACCAACGCCCTGCGCTATTCGCCTGCAGATCAACCAGTTACCGCAGGAATATACGTGCGAGACCACATGGCCCATGTCTGGGTACGAGATAGTGGGCCCGGCCTTCCAAAAGAGGCGCAAGGAAAAATCTGGCAATGCTTTCATCAGATCAAAGAGGTCCCCCTACAAAGCGGCTCCGAGAAAGGATTGGGTCTGGGCCTCTATCTGTGCAAAACCCTCATCGAGCAGCATCACGGCACGGTAGATGTTGAGAGTATCCCCGGAAAAGGGGCCACATTCTGGTTCAATCTCCCCCTGGCGCACGCCTAAAATATCCCCGCGCCGTAGTGCTTTGTCAAACTTCGTTTGATGGATTTCGCCCGCTACGCGGGCGAGAGGGGAGGAGTTGCCGGGGGCACAGCCCCCGAGCCCCCAGTCAAGGGGCTAGCCGCCCCTTGCATCCCCACTCTTCCATCAATTGAAGGCTGACAGAGTAGTAGATTCGAACTTCGTGGGGACACGATCAACCATCGCTCATGTCACAAAAGTATCATGGAGGTCGTGACTATTTTGTGTTTGGGGAATGAGTCCTCAACTGTAATAAAGACATGTGTGCACTGGTCTACCGTTTTTTCATCATCAATCCGCAACAAGGAGGACCAACATGCAACAGCTTATGAAGAACTACAGTACGATGTTTCTGGTTCGCGGCATTGCCGCCATTGTCTTCGGCATCATCACCCTGGTCTGGCCGAGACTGACTCTCTCCACCCTGGTGATTCTGTTCGGCATCTTTGCCATCATCAGTGGAGCCGCAGCGGGAGCGTCAGCATTGCAGAACAGAGATGTGCACGGCTGGGGCTTGCATCTCTGTGAGGGAATCCTGGCAGTCCTGGTTGGCGTGGTAACGCTGGCCTGGCCTGGAATCACCGCCCTCGCATTCCTCTTCCTGCTGGCTGCCTGGGCCATTACGACCGGCATTATTGAATTCACTGCCCCATTCCTATTCCCGATGAGAGGTTTACATGCCGGGTTGCTGATTCTGACCGGGTTAGCCTCGGTCGTCTTCGGCATACTGCTCGCCGCGCGGCCAGCCACTGGAATACTTACCGTAACCTTACTGATCGGAATTTACGCGATCGTGATCGGAGTCCTCTACTGCGTGCACTTCTTTGAAGTGCGCTCCGCCAGTCGAGAGGTATCACCGGCTCGCACCCCTTACATGCCCTGAAAAAACATTACACCGTAATTTATTGCTCATGATCTACTCTCATGTAGATCATGAGCAAAAGATCTGCCGTCGTCGGTTCAGACGTAGTGGACGGGAGATTTGGGCTCCGCTGTATTCCTTTTCTCTCTCTATTCGTGGCAGCTATATGGGGCCGCCTGTTAGCGGTGGCCTGCTCACCTGTATTGATGGCGGTATGCAGGTGTCTTCTCTCTGTGGAGAGTTATCCTGGAAAGGAAGAGGATATGGCCGTTTTCGCTACGCTCTTTGGTCGCATGGCTGGGCGTCTCTCTCCAAAGCATGTGGCTGAAACTCTGGAGAGTCATGTCGGGGCTGTCCCGAATCCACTCAGTGAACGCAGCAAGAATCTTCGCCCGCGCATCGATGGGGCGAAGATGGTGAAGAGCGTGTGTCCGTATTGCGCCGTGGGCTGCGGGCAGCGCGTCTATGTGAAGGACAATAAGGTCATCGACATCGAGGGCGATTATGATAGCCCGATCAATGGTGGCTGCCTGTGCCCAAAGGGGGCGGCCAGCTATCAGCTGGCGATGAATGAGCGGCGGCGCACGAAGGTGATGTATCGCCGACCGTATGGGACGGAGTGGGAGGAGCGCTCACTGGAATGGGCAATGGCTCGCGTGGCGCAGCTGACCTATGAGACGCGCGAGGAGACGTTCCGCGAGCGGGACGAACAGGGGCGCACCTTGAACCATACGCTGGGGATCGGCTCGCTGGGCGGAGCGACGCTGGATAGCGAAGAGAATTATCTGATCACCAAGCTATTCCACTCACTTGGCATGGTGGCGATCGAGAACCAGGCCCGTATATGACACAGCGCCTCTGTGCCGGGTCTCGGCGCAAGCGTTGGTCGTGGTACCGCTACGACCTGTCTACAGGACATGCCCAACAGCGATTGCATCCTGATCATCGGGAGTAATTTCGCTGAGAGCCATCCTGTCGGTTTCCGTCATATCGTGCAGGCGAAGGAGAAGGGCGCGAAGATCATCCACATCGATCCTCATTTCTCGCGTACCTCGCAGTTCGCTGATCTCTATGCCCCCATTCGCGTGGGCACCGATATCGCCTTCATGGGCGGCCTGATCAATTATGTGCTTCAAAATGAGCTGTACTTCAAAGAATATGTGGAAGCATATACCAATGCGACGTACATGGTAGGCGACGACTACCGGGACGCCGAAGACCTGGAAGGGGTCTTTTCTGGCCTGGATGAAGAGCATCTGATGTACGACACCAAGAGCTGGCAGTATAAGATGTCGGAGGAAGGGGAACAGCGTAAGCCGGCCGGTGACTATGCGAGCACGGTGGGACCCAGCAAGGGCTCCAAGTCAGAGCATGTGACGCCAGAGGGCCAGGAGGGGCAGGGCACCTTCCCCCAGCTGCATCCCAGCCAGGTGGCGAAAGATCCTTCGATGCAGAATCCTCGCTGCGTGATGCAGATTCTGCGCCGCCACTTCGCCCGCTATACACCAGAGATGGTGGAGCAGGTGTGCGGAATCTCACAGGATATCTTCTTGAAGATCGCCGAGACGTTCGCGCGTAATTCGGGTCGCGAGCGCACAGCCTGCCTGGCTTATTCGGTCGGCTGGACGCAGCATACCGTGGGCGTGCAGATGATCCGTACCTCGGGCATCCTGCAGTTGCTGCTGGGCAATATGGGACGGCCCGGTGGTGGCGTGCTGGCCCTGCGCGGACACGCCAACATTCAGGGCTCGACCGACATCCCTACCCTCTACAATCTGCTGCCCGGCTACCTGACCATGCCCAGCGCGCTGCGCGAGGAATACGACTACCAGAAATACATGGAGAATAACTACAATGAGGCTGGCTGGTGGGAGCACTATCCAGACTACTTTGTGAGCCTGATGAAGGCCTGGTACGGCGACGCGGCGACGAAAGAGAACGATTGGGCCTATGATTACCTGCCCAAGGTGACGGGCGATTTCTCGGACCTGGCCATGTTCGTCAATATGAAGGACGGCGGCATGAAGGGCTTCTTCCTGCTGGGACAAAATCCCGCCGCCGGTGGGGTAAACGCGGGCTTCCATCGCGCGGCCATGGAGAAGCTGGACTGGCTGGTGGTGCGCGACCTGTATGAGATCGAGAGCGCCTCCTACTGGAAGCGTCCGGGCGTCGATCCAAAGAATATCCCGACCGAGGTCATCTTCTTGCCGGCGGCCTCACACGTCGAGAAAGAGGGCAGCTTCGTCAATACGCAGCGCCTGATCCAGTATCGAGAGAAAGCGGTCGATCCACCGGACGACGCGCGCTCCGAGAACTGGTTTATGGCCGAGCTGTATGAGCGCCTGCAGGAGTACTATAAGGATAGCACGAAGCCGCGCGATCTCCCCGTCAATAATCTGAACTGGCCCTATCGCCGCGAGGAGAGCGGCCAGCGCGAGCCGATCGTGGATGATATCGTCAAGGAGATCAATGGCTATACGGTGCGCGATGGGCACGTGGTCAAGGGCTTTAACGAGCTGCGCCGCGACGGCACAACGGCCTGTGGCGCGTGGATCTTCAGTGGCATCATGCCCGAGGAGGGCAATAATCTGTCCAAGCGGCGCGAGAAGGGCGAGTATCCCAATCTGAACTGGTGCTTTACCTGGCCCGCCAACCGCCATATCCTCTACAATCGCGCCTCCGCCGATCCCGAGGGCAAGCCGTGGTCGGAGCGCAAGAGATACGTCTGGTGGGACGGCTCGCGGGGACGCTGGACCGGCGTGGATATCCCTGATTTCCCCGAGGGCAAGTCGCCCGACGCGCCGGCTGATCCCGGCGGCATCGAGCTCAAAGCCCACTCTGGCGCCTCGCCGTTTACCATGAATACCGAGGGTGTCGGACGCCTGTTCACGCCGACCGGCATCGGCGATGGACCGCTGCCCACGCACTACGAGCCGGTGGAGTCCCCGGTGCGCAACATGCTCTATCCGCGCTACCAGTCCAACCCGATCGTCAAATACTGGCGGCGGCCCGACAATCCGGATAACGGACCGGTCAATCCCGACTTCCCGTATGCCATCACTACCAATCGTCTGACCGAGCACCACGTGAGTGGCGCCATGTCGCGGCAGGTGCCCTGGCTCTCGGAGCTGCAGCCCTCATTCTTCGCCGAGATCAGTCCCGCGCTGGCGGAGATTCACGGGGTCAAGAACGCCGACTGGATTACGATCTGGACGAAACGCGGTGAGGTGGAGGCGCGCGCGCTGGTCACCGACCGCATTCGCCCACTGCACGTCGCGGGGCAGACCGTGCACCAGATTATCCTGCCGTTCCACTGGGCCTTTGAGGGCGTCGTCAAGGGAGATGTCGCCAACGATCTGCTGCTGCTGGTGGCCGATCCCAATGTGAGCATGCACGATGCCAAGTCATTTAGCTGTAATATGCGTGCCGGTCGCCGCGCTCACCAGGGTGAGGATGGCAGTATCGTCGCGCGCGAGTTCGCTGAACACAGGATAGAGGGTGCATAGATGGCAACAACAATGGGCTTTTTTACCGATCAGTCGCTGTGTATCGGCTGTAAGGCGTGCGAGGTCGCCTGCAAACAATGGAATCAGCTACCGGCCGATGGCTTCGAGTGGAGGGGGACGAGCTACGATAATACCAGGCACCTCTCGTCGGAGACCTGGCGGCACGTGGCCTTCATCGAACAAGACGACGTCAAGAAGCAGGAGACGGGCAAGAGCGTCGATTGGCTGATGGTCAGCGATGTGTGTAAGCACTGCAGCAACGCTGGCTGTATGGAGGCCTGCCCGACGGGAGCGATTATTCGCAACGAGTTCGGGGATGTCTACGTGCAGCCGGACATCTGCAATGGCTGTGGCTACTGCGTGCCCTCCTGCCCCTTCGGCGTGATCGAGCAGGACGAGCACTGGGGCGTCGCCCAGAAGTGTACGCTCTGCTACGATCGGCAGAAGATAGGGATCGAACCGGCCTGCGCCAAGGCATGCCCGACCGACTCGATCAAGTTTGGCAACCTGGATGAGCTACGCGAGAAGGCCAGAGAGCGCGTCGGCGTACTGCAGGAGCGCGGCGTCACCAACGCCTACCTCTACGGCGTCGATGAGGATACGTCGGTGGGAGACCTCAACTCCTTCTTCCTGCTCACCGAGCGCCCATCCACCTACAACTTGCCCGAAAAGCCAAAGCTGCCCCAGGATAACCTGGTGCCAGCCTTTGTGGCCAGCTTCGTAGCCGCCACCTTCATGACCGTGAGCATGGCGCTATCGCTGCGCAAGAAGAAAAGGTAAATCAAGCGGGTGGTGCAGGAGGGCCGGCGAGGCCCTCCTGCCGGGGTGTGGGGTGTCCCCACAAAAGCTTCTTTTTTTATTTTTCTTCGCCGCCGCAGGCGGCGCGAGAGGCTAAAAGAAAAGAGCGGAAACATGCGAGAGAGAAAAAAACGATGGATGATACGATAAAAGCGAATGCAATACAGCCCTCCGGCAACGGAGACAGAATAATAAACCCCTCCCTGGGCGGCCCTACAGCGGGCCGCGCCATCGAATGGGTCGGAACGCCCAAAACCTACTACGACGTGCCACTGATCCACAAAGCCCATTGGAAATGGCAGATCGTCCTCTACTTCTTCTTTGGTGGCCTGGCCGGCGGCTCATACCTGGTATCGACTCTGGCCGACCTGCTGGGCGCGCGCGAGGATCATCAGCTGGTGCGCACCGGGCGCTACCTATCTTTTGCGGGTCTGATCGTCAGCCCGATCCTGTTGATCTGGGATCTTGGGAAACCAACGCGCTTCCTCCATATGCTGCGCGTGCTCAAGCTGCGCTCGGCGATGTCGCTGGGGACCTGGGGCCTGTCGCTCTTCGGCCTGTTCTGCGGCGCCACGGCGGTTTACCAGGCGGCGGTCGATGGTCTGCTGGACTGGCTGCCCGTGCCGCTGGCGGTGCGTCTCCTGCGCGCCCTGCCGATTAAAGTGATAGAGGTGACCGGCAGCTTCTTCGGACTCTTTGTGGCCTCGTACACGGGCGTGCTGCTGGCGGCCACCGCCGTACCGATCTGGGCACGCGCGCGCCACATCCTGGGTCCGCTCTTTTTGACATCGGGCATTTCCAGCGCCCTGGCCTCCCTGACCTTCATCCTCTCCCTGGGAAAACAGAACGAAGCCAAAAAGAGTCAGCTGGAGCGCCTGGAGCGCGGGGAGCTGATTGCGTTAACCACCGAGCTCGGGCTGATCTCGTCGCTGCCGGCGATCCTGGGATCGACTCTGCGAAAGCCGTTGATGAGCGGCAGAACGGGTCTGCTCTTCAACGTCGGCACGCTCGGCGTCGGCGTACAGCTACCGCTGATCCTGCGCCTGTTCTGGAAGTTATCGGGTCGCAAGACGCCGCGCTCGCTCAACATCGTGGCCTCCATCATGGTCCTGATCGGCGGCGTCATCATCCGCTACGCCTGGGTCTCGGCTGGTCGCACCTCCGCCGACGATCCCCGCGCCACGCACCATTACAACGCCATCGAACGCTCGTAGCGGTGGGGCGAGGTGTCATCCACGAGGAGCCGAACCGGCCGGGGACGTGTGGGACGCAATCGCTGTCGCTCGCGTCCCAGGCGACCGTTGAAGGTCGCCGCTACATGGGCGTTCCTTCCTCCCCAACGAACCGGCCGCCAACCAATGATGAGCTGTTTGTTTCCCATAACGCGGTGCCACCATGCTCTGAGAATCAGGAACCTGAATGGTATTCACTGGAAGAGATTGTGGCCGCCTGATGGTTGAAAACCCCAGCGCATTCTGGATCGAAACGGCATCATCGTAGAGTTGGGTGACGCGAGAATCGTGGCTGGGACACGAAATATCGGGCGACTTCTGCTGCGCATAGCTGATATCGGTCACCGTGGCATAGCTGATAGGCTTCAAACAAGGCTTATAAGGAAGCTCATCCAATGGCCTGGCCTTGAGCACATGGTCAAAAAAGCTGATCGTCTTCGTGACATCCAGGGTCCCGCTGCCATGACGCTGACACACGGTATACGTCGCGAAGCTATTGAGCGTCACATCAATGGTATAGGGACACGTGTTCGTCGAACCAGAATTGACAATCAACGCATGGGTATCAGGCATCTGGCTACTCCTGGGACTGTCCCCTATCCCCGGAGCAGCACGACCCGCCGTATGCCCCACCGATGCCAGCAACACCCATCCCATGATAGCGATAATAGACATAACCTTCATGATCTTCCTCCACACCACCGAATACACGGATATCTGAAAAGCCCTTCAATTATTTGTTCCTTTTTAGATATAATTAATTATAAAAAATCCATAAACCTTTTCAAATCATATATAAGCACCTTTCGCTCATATGCGCGATGATATCGTAGGTTCGACCCTTGCGGTCGATTTCCCCTCCACGCCACGTACGATCATGTCCATCGAACGCGCGAACGGCATGAGGATAATATAGGCAAACATTCATGTGTATAAGAAACAGAATCGTGTAGGAAGGGGAAATCGATCGCAAGGGTCGAATCTACGGGAGTCGCTTTTCTGTGTCAACGTCGCTGATACAAAGGGCGTGTCACCAGAGTGATTTAGAAAAGGAGGAACGAAAACATGTCCCATCATCTGGATACGCCACTTGCACGCCAGAATGGTCAGCTCTTTATCAATGACCTGTATGTCTTTTCCGGCAGCCACAGCACG
The DNA here is from genome assembly GCF_036245075.1 of Dictyobacter halimunensis. Classification (NCBI taxonomy): domain Bacteria; kingdom Bacillati; phylum Chloroflexota; class Ktedonobacteria; order Ktedonobacterales; family Dictyobacteraceae; genus Dictyobacter; species Dictyobacter halimunensis. The sequence continues at coordinate 5,067,896 of NZ_BSRI01000002.1, read as the reverse complement.
GTGTTCATCATGGACGTCAACTCGAATATCACCGAACCACATGTCCAGCCAGGCTTCCACGCGGAGGCGCGCTACGAGTTCAAGATACACTTCGGCAGGGCTGATTTCGAAACCCTGACGTACCGGGTATCCTTCGACAAAGCAGACGCGGACGGACGGCAGGCTCTGCGGTTACACGCGCTCACCGACCACGACGCGCGCGATGACTCGGCATCCGGTGAACTGGTGCTTGAGGGCCGGACCCGAGAAACGGCCAGCGGGCCCAACACGCGACTCTGGGCGGGGCGCATCAGCGACCCGTTCTATATCGATCTATCGCTGCTCGATATGGTCAACTCGGCGGTGAGAAAAGGGACCGCCCTCGACCTGTCGGGGTGGCATCCAGAGAAGGCGCAGAACAGCTTCGCCGGCACCAGCGTCGAGTCCATTGTGCTGGAAGTCTCCCACCAGCACCCGCAACTGCGTCCCGGCGCCATCATTGGCGTCTGGAGCGCCACCAAACTCGCCACTGACGCCGGCGGCTGGCGACCGATCAATCGCGCCGGACACCCCATGATGTGGCCAATTTTCTGGCCCGACGATACCCACTTTACCCATCCCGCCAACACCCGGCATCCGTCCGAGGACCTTGCCGCCGACGGCAAGTACATCGGAGAGCTCATCGCCGCCGCCGTCGCGGCCAGCGGCACCTCCGACGATCCTCAGGGCTATGGCCACGTCGTGGCCCGGCAACTGTTCCCCGACGTCCTGCCATACATGGTCGGGACGCCCGCCACCTACGGCTTCGCCATCCTGAACGGCCGCCCACTGGCCGATAACGCGCCCGAAGCCATGCTGTCCATGGTGGTAAACACGGCCGTGCCCTCAGGGCTGAAGCCGGACGTAGCCCAGCAGCAGCGGAGCAAGGACTTCCCATACGTCGTACCCTCATGAGTATAAATGGCCCTTGCGCCCAATACCTTCAACCTGGAGACGTCAAGGATGATCAGATCTGGCGCGCTGGAGGGGCAGGCGAAAACAAAAGGTCGAGCCGGACCCTTTGTCGCTGGTCGCCCAGATGGTGCCGCATTGCTGCCGGATAAATTCGGCGGCAATGTAGAGTCCCAGGCCGAGTCCAGGGAAGGTCTCTTCCTGGGCCCCCGTTTCGCGGAAAAAGCGCTCAAAGACGTGTGGCAGCCTGTCTCTGGCGATGCCGATCCCAAAATCCTGCACGCAAAGCATTACCTCGTGCTGTGTGTGGGAAATGGTGACGATGACCTTGGTGGCGTCGGGCGAATATTTTACCGCGTTGGTGAGAAGATTGGTGAGCACCTGCCCGATGTGCTCCCTGTCGCCAAAGATCGTCGCGGACGTTTCTCCCTCCCCTTGAATGTGATGCGTCGTGGTGGTGCTCTGTACCTCTTCAATGATGTCGTCAACCAGGGCGTCGAAAGGAAAGGACTCTTCGTGAAATTGCAGCTTGCCAGCATCAAATCTTGACAGATCAAGCAAATCTCTGATAAGCAGCGTAAGCTTGTTCATCTGGACGCGGATCTTTCCCAGCAGGACGGCATTTTTTTCGTCACCCGCTCTGCGGAAGCGCTGCTCAAGCACTTCAGAGAAGGCCTGCGCCGAGGTGACGGGCGTTTTCAGTTCGTGGCTGACCACGCCAAGAAAGACATTTTTCTGCTGCTCCAGCTGTTCTAATTGCTCAATATCGGTTTTTGTGCGGTACTTTTCTTCCGATTCGCGCAAGATGGCTTCGGCCTGTCTTTGCCGGGCCTCAGACTGAACACGTTCTCTCGCTTCGTTGATGATACACAAAATACCCGCGATGGCCCCATCTTCGTCCCGCACAGGCGAATACGTCGTGTCGCAGGAAACGAATTCCGGGGAACCGGATCGCTCGGGAGAAAAAGGACACTCTCTGGTGGAAATCGTCTGGCCGCGCTCGTACACGCTGTCGAGCAACGGCCTTGCATCATCCCACAGCTCGCCCCAGTGTTCGCGCGCGGAACGCCCTAGCAGGTGTGGATGCTCGTTCCCAATCCCGCGCGCGTAGGAGTCATTATAGAGCACACTATACTCTTCACCCCAGAATAAGACGATCTGGACAGCGGTGGGCAGCATCAGGGCAACGGCGGACTTCAGGCAGGGCGACCACCCCCTGGCGGGCCAAGCGGCGAAGCGGACCAGTCATGGGCGCGCATCACCGCACCCATCTCACCACCATAGACAAGGAAATTCCACTCATGAGAGGGGAGGTTCTGTTTGTTGTGCATCTGCTCTGTTCCTCCTTCTACTGGAAGTTGCCATGTCCCGGCCACCGCGGGCCCGGCCTGGATGCGCTCAACTTCTGAGAAGGATCAATCCGCTCTTTCAAGCTACGTACCTCGATGTCCAAACTGCGAACTCGCTTACATTTCCAACCAATTCCCCTGATCAGGTAATCAGGCTGTGGCGTCTACTTAGTTACATTCTTTATACGTAACATTGCCTGATAGGGGGACATCAGTGCATTGCGATCGTTATATTATAATACTGCTGAGTTAAGGCCGATCCTCAACTTCTCTTGACTATGATGAATGGATAACTACGTGTTTCCATAATCCTGCTGCTTTTTGGTACAATAGAACGATCCACCTGGAACATCGCTCGCGCGGGATGATAGCGACAGAAGGAGCACAGTGCATTATGTTTTATATCGGTTGCCCGATGTGGGGATATAAGGAATGGCTGGGAAATTTCTTTCCCGCCAAAACGCCGGCCAACGATTTTCTGCGTCTCTACGCTCAAAGGCTCTCGACCGTTGAGGGAAACACGGTCTTCTATGCCCTACCCTCGGCCGAGACAGTGGCGCGCTGGGCGCAGGAGACTCCCGCGACGTTCCGCTTCTGTCCCAAGGTGCTGCGCAGCATCAGCCACGAGGGGCTGCTCTCGCAGCAGAAACGCGAGACGCTGGCCTTTGTGGAGCGCATGCGCGTCTTTGGGGAGCGGCTGGGACCCATCTTCCTGCAACTGCCGCCGCACTTTGGTCCCGCGCAGATCGAGCAGCTGCGGGCATGGCTGGACTTCTGGCCCACCGATCTGAAGCTAGCCGTCGAGGTGCGCCATCCCGACTTCTATGAGGAACCGCAGGCCAACGCGCTGGACGAGCTGCTGCGCTCCCACAACGCCGCCCGCGTCATCATGGATACGCGCCCCATCCGCACCGGCACACCAAAGGAGCAGAAGGAGCTGCAGGCCCGCGAACGCAAGCCCCACCTGCCCGTCCACATCACCACCACCAGCGACTTCGCCTTCGTGCGCTACATCGGCCATCCCAAGATGCAGGTCAACGCCCCTCTGCTCGACTACTGGGCCAAACAGCTCGCCGACTGGTATAAGCAGGGGCTGACCATTTACGCCTTTTGCCACTGCCCCTACGAGGTACACTCGCCCTCCATCGCCTTTGAGCTCTACCAGCGCGTGCGCACCCACATCTCACTCCCTCCCCTCAACTGGCAGCCCGACGAGCCAGACGCAGGACTAGAGCAGATGCGCCTCTTCTAGCTCTTCCCGCCATGGATAGGGCAAGTTCCAGAGGTCATTGCTTCCGGGAAGAGGATTCGCGCGCCCGGCCAGGTTGCTGTGTTTGATCTCCTTCGATCTGCATGATAGGATGACATGCATAGCACCTGCGAGAAGCCCGAAACCTATTCTTTACAACAGAGAAGAAAAACCTATGGATGCAAAGCTTCGCTATCCTCTTAAACAACAGGATTCGGCACGGTTGCGTGCGCTCATCCGGGAGATATTCGATGTCTTCGGGGTCCTGAGCACAGCGGGAGAGATGCAATCAACGATTTCTCGCTGGCCAACCGTTTCAGAACGACAATATTATCAAGACAGGGGATGGCTGGCAGCCATTCATCCGCTCGATCATCCTCTGGTGGATGAAGCATTTACGGAAAGTGTGGCGAACGGACAACCTCGTGAACTGACATGCCGCCTTCTTCAGGGCGCTCATGCCTATGCTCTGACGCGCCTGCACTTTATCCCGGTGCGCGATACCACTGGCGCGCTCGATGAGATCCTTGTCTGTGGTCAACAGGAAGCGGCGAGGGATATGGGCGAGGCAGAGGTGCAGCTGGCCCTCCAGGCCTCCGGCGTCGGCACCTGGAACTGGAATCTCCTCACCGGCGAACTGGTCTGGAACGACCAGAAACGAGCCCTCTTTGGCCTTGCGCCCGGCACCCCCGTTAGCTACGAGGTCTTTCTGAAATTGCTGCACCCCGATGATCGCGAGCTTACGCACCGCATCAATACGCAGGCACTCGCTGGAAAGCGAGAATATAAGAAAGACTATCGGGTCGTCTGGCCTGATGGTAGCGTCCACTGGCTGGCCGATCAAGCGCGCGTCAGCCGCAATGAGGCGGGGGAACCGATCCAGGTCATCGGCGCCACCGTCGACGTTACCGAACGCAAGCAGCGGGAAGCCCAGATTCAGCAAGCCAGCGACCAGGTGAACACCATCCTCGAGAGCATCACGGATGCTTTTCTCTCCCTCGATGCGCAGTGGCACTACCGCTATGTGAACCGACGCCTGGCAGCGCTGCATGGGAAGACGCAGGAAGAGTTACTGGGGAAATGCATGTGGGACGTCGTCCCTGCACTCCTTGGCACCCCTTTTGAAGACCATTGCCGCGCGGCGATGCAGAACAGACAGACAATGCATTTCGAGGGCTTCCATCCCGTGTTCAAGATCTGGGTCGAGGCTCATATCTACCCCCAACCAGAAGGGCTCGCCATCTATCTACACGACATCAGCGAGCGCAAGCAGGTGGAAGAAGCGCTGCGCGAGAGCGAGGCCCGCTTCCAGCGACTGCGTGAATCAAACATCATCGGCATGATCACCACCGATGAACAGGGGAACGTCCTTGACGCCAATGATGCCTTTCTCGCGCTCCTGGGCTATACGCGTGCTGAGCTCGAAACCGAGCAGATCACGTGGAGCGCCATCACCTCTGAGCAAACGCAACAAAGGGACAGCGAGGCCATCGAGGAAGCCCTGCAAACCGGGGCCGCGCGACCCTATGAGAAAGAATATCTGGGCAAAGATGGAAGGCGCATCCCGGTGCTCATCGGACGCGCGCTCTTCCGCCGGGAAGGGGCCGCGCCACAGTTTTTGTGCTTCGTGCTCGATCAAACCGCGCGCAAGGAGGCGGAACGGCAAAAAGATATTTTTCTAGGGATCACCGGGCATGAGCTCCGCACTCCACTGGCCGCCCTGAAGGGGACGCTTCAATTGATCAACCGGCGTCTCAAGCGGTTCATCAGGCGCACCGATCAGGTCACACCCGAGGTAGCCGCTTTGCTGGCAGACACCCACGAATCCCTGCTTGAAGGGGTGCGGCAGGTTGATATCCAGACCCGTTTGGTAAATGATCTGCTCGACATTTCCCGCATCACCACGGGCACCCTCACCCTGTCCTTGCGCCGCTGCAACCTGGTCCCCATCGTCCGTGAAGCCGTAGAGGATCTGCGCATCATCGCCCCCGATCGACAACTCCTGTTCGAAGTAGCAGAGGATAACCCGATTCCCGTCATGGTCGATCCTACCCGCATTCAACAGGTCACCACGAATTACCTGACCAATGCCCTGCGCTATTCGCGCGCGGAGCAGCCGGTTACCACAGGAATATACGTGCGGAACCACATGGCCCATGTCTGGGTACGAGATCAGGGGCCCGGCCTTTCGCCAGAGGCGCGAGAGAAGATCTGGCAATGCTTTCACCAGGTCAAGGAGGTTCCGGTCCAAAGCGGCACCGAGAAAGGATTGGGGCTGGGTCTCTATCTGTGCAAGATCCTGATTGAGCAGCACCACGGCACGGTAGATGTTGAGAGTACCCCCGGCAAAGGGTCCACCTTCTGGTTTCATCTCCCCCTGGACACAGAATAATGGAATTTCCCATTCTAGATTTTTGTGCACCCCAGGTGCTTACAAGTCAATTTGTATGTTGGTGCGGCAGGGGCGCGGCCGCGCCCCTGCCGCACCAACATACAAAACCAGTGCGGACGCGCGTGTGGAGGCATCCACGCGTCCCACAATGATGGGGTAAAACACATTCTAACGCATGGGCAAGAAATTAGCGTTTGACGCGTTTAAAGCTATATATAATAATTCGTCAATATTGAAGGATACTTCTATTTAAGAAAGAAAGGGAATTTCGATGTCAGAGTCGCAAGATTTCTCTCATTCACAGTCGCAGAAACAAACCTCTTCTCATAAGGTGGGAATCAAGGACGCGGTGTATACATGTCCGGTGTGCAACGAGCAGATCCTCGTCATCGACGGGGATACACTCAGCTATCGCAACTCCCATGTTTCCGCCACACAGGATAATAAAGGGATAACTACGCTCACGATGCAACATCCCCAATCCCATATCCAGAGCAAGTCCTACAATCCCGGAGAGATCATACGACCGAACCGGCCGCCATTTTTTGTCGTTGACTCCATGTCGATTGAGACGCTCGATTCTACCGATAATTAAGACAAGGGATACCATGACAGAAGATACTCCTTACCGGCAAGCCGTGGGCGCGGGTGTCACCCGCAATGTGGAATCCTCTGAGGCCGTCTGGAAGGTTCCAGCGTATCTGACTTCGCTGATCGGTCGTGAAAAAGAGGTCCATGATATTTGCGTACAGATGCAACAACACGATATACGACTCCTGACGCTGTTGGGATCGGGGGGTGTTGGGAAGACGCGCATAGCGTTGCAGGTGGCACATCAGCTCAAGGGTAGGTTTCTGCATGGCATCTACTTTCTCTCATTCTCTATGATTCAAGAACCGGGGGCAGTATTCTCGCATATCGCGCACGCGCTCGAAGTCAGGGGTCGGGACGAGTACTCCTTTTTTGACCAGGTGAGGACCTTTCTTGAGCAAAAAGAGTGCTTACTGATCCTGGATAACTTTGAGCATGTGGCGGCGGCGGCTCCAGAGCTTGAGCAGCTGCTCCTCGGCTGTCCCTCGCTGCGCCTGCTGGTGACCAGCCGCAGCGTCCTTCATCTGCTGGGCGAACATCAGTATCCCATTGCCCCGCTCCCTGTTCCAGAGCGGGGTGAGCAGATGAATACAGAAGAGATCGCTAGCTATCCCTCGGTACTGCTTTTTCTGCGCCAGGCGCAGGCGATCTTGCCTGGCTTCCAGATGACAGAGGAAAACGCACGGGCAATCGCGGACATCTGTATCCGCCTGGATGGTTTACCGCTGGCAATCGAGCTGGCCGCGGCACGCATCAAGCTCATTCCACTGCACACGATGCTCAAAGAGCTGCCACAACGCCTGGATTTCTTAAGCAGCAGGGTCTCCTCGTACCCTGTACGGCAACAGACGCTGCTGAATACCCTCAATTGGAGCTATGACCTGCTCAAGGAACGGGAGCAATATCTGTTTCGGCTCCTCTCAGTCTTCACTGATGGTTGCACCATCGATGCGGTCGAGAGCGTGATGCAGAGCACGTCGTCCGGCGCGGGCTCCACGCTAGATATACTGGATATGCTGGCGGCACTGATGGACAACTGCCTGCTCTACCAGGTGGTGGATCAGGATGGGTATCCCCGCTTCTATATGCTGGAAACCATGCACGTGTTTGGCCGCTCGTGCCTGGAGAAGCAAGGGGAGACCGAGCAGGCCCAGCAGGCGCACGCGGAGTATTACCTGGCACTGGCGAAAGAGGGCGAGGGCCAACTCAAAGGACCACAGCAGATCCCCTGGCTGAGGAAGCTAGAGCAGGAGCATGAAAACTTCAGGGGCGCGCTGCAGTGGCTGCTCGCACACAACGAGGGCGAGACACTGCTGCAGTGCTGCCGGGCCCTCTCGCGCTTCTGGTTCCTGCGCGGCTACTGGAAAGAGAGCCGGGCATGGATGCAGTCCGCGCTCGATCTCTCCGCTGGTCAGGCAGAAACGGCGCTACGCATGCAGGTCAGACAGCGGCTGGACGAATTGATTTTTTACCAGAATAACATCGACATCGCCCGCCGCTCGGTGGATGAATGGCTGGCGCTTCCCAGCTCGCATACGCTGGTGGCGGAACGCATCCAGGCACTATGCTGTCTGTGTCTGCTGATGCAGAAACAAAATGAGGGTGAGAAGACCTTTCAGATCCTGGACGAGGCGGAGAAACTGTGTCGTGCCGCCTCCATGCAGTGGGAGCTGGCACATGTCCTGCGCACGCGCGGGTATATCGCCTGGGCGCGCGGCGATGTGCCGCAGGCGGAGACCTGCGCGCAAGAAAGCCTGCCCATTGCGCGCCGCGTCGGCGACCAGGCATTGATCGCCAAGGTTCTTTCCTTGCTGGCGGCCGTGGCCATGCAGCAGAATGCTGCCAAGCAGGCGATCACGTTCAACCAGGAGATTCTGCGCATCGCCCGGCTGCTTGAAGACAAATACCTGCTGGCGACAACGCTGCAGAACCTCGGCTACCTGCTGGCATATGAAGAGGAGTTCGCCGAAGCCCTGACGCTGACACAGCAAGGGCTCAAATCCTTCCGCGAACTGGGGTACACCCTGCTCACCTGTACCGCCCTACACACCCTCGGCTATATCGCCTTTCAGCAAGGGAACTACGTCCTGGCCTTTGACTCTTTTCACGAAGGATTGGCGCTGGCACACGAGATAAATAACAATCCCATGATCGGCTGGCATCTGATCGGCCTGGCCAACCTGGCCTGCGTGCAGTCACAATATGCACGCTCGGCGCAGCTGCTGGGAGCGGCCTCCCTGCGCTTAGACGCGGATAAGCACATGAATGATGCCGAGCGCCTCGAATACGATAACCTGCTGGAGCGCGTACGCCAGCACAGCGGGAAAGAACAGTTCCAGCTGATGTGGCAAAAGGGCCAGAAAGTAGCAATCGAGCGCTTTTTGTCTCCCTGGGACGACGAGGCCCCCGCGCCTCCCGCCAGCGAAGACGTACCGCCGCTTCCACTACCGGAAAGACACACGGACGAGCTGCCATATCAATTGACGAAGCGCGAACTGGAGGTATTGCAGCTGGTCGCCCAGGGCTTAACAAACATCCAGATCGCGGAAAAGCTGGTGATCAGTGCACGCACGGTGAACTGGTACCTGACCAATATCTACAGCAAATTACAGGTCTCATCCAGGAGCGCCGCGACCCGCTTCGCCTTTGAACACCATTTGCTCCCGACGCAAGGTGAAGCATCGCCGTAGGTGCCGGGCTCGCCCCGGCTTTGTCGCGAAGCGACCTCCGTGCCCGGGACGAGCCGCCAATACGTCCAATTTAAGATCGTGCAAAACGAGAAAAGATCACAGTACGTGCGGGACTTGCCCCCGCTTGCTTGCTTCCTCCAAAAAAAGCTCCTTCAAAGCGACCAGAGACGGTTGCATGCGATGCATCGCATCCTGTTTGTTGCATTTTCGAGCGGCGAGGAAGGAAAGCGGGGGCAAGCCCCGCACGTACTCTGGTCTCTTTTATTGTTGCCTGTTCTAAAGTTGAAGGTATTAGGGCTTGCCCCCGCTTTGTCGCGAAGCGACCCCCATGCCCGGGCGGTTCGGCTCCTCGTCGATGACATCAACCCCAAGAGAAGCCGAACCTTGTTTCGTTAAAGGCCATCAGGGGGCGGGGCCAGGGTGAGCACAGAGGGGATATGCTCTGGCTCGGCGAGGCGCAGGAGCTGGTAGCCGATGCCGGATAGCCCCATCATCAAGCCGGGGGTCTCGACGTTGAGGGGGACGCCCATGCGCCATCCATGCGTATCGATGCTGTCCAGGAGCTGCGCGGTGAGACGCTCCAGGTGTTCACGGTACGGTTCGGGATCGAGCTGGCGCGTCGCCAGCAATATTGTCTCCAGGTTGCCGCAATCGCCGTGGTAGAGTGAGTGATTGGGACCGATATGGTCGTGGTGGTACGCGAAGCCTGCGTCGATGGTTGTCTGTAGGTCCGCCGCGATCTCCTCGCGGATCGTGTTGTCATCGATATGTGGCAGGGACGCGATCCTACTGAGGGCGCTACCCGGCGCACCATAGCTCCACGACATAGCGCGCAGGCCCGCCGCGCCCGGCTTCGCGGACCGTTCATACGCCAGCGCCGCGAGCGCCGCCTCGTGAAAGCGTTTCTCACCACTCACAGCGGCCAGGCGCAGCAGGCTCCAGGCGATGCCGGTGGTCCCACGTCCAAATCCAGGGTGGCGCGACGTTCCCCAGGTTATCCCCTGTTCCATAGCCTGGGCGCTGGCGAGCAGGTGATCGCCACAGCTGATCGCGGCGGCGAGCGTGCGGAAGGAAGGGGCAACGGCGTAGAGGCTGAGCAGGCTGGCGATACAACCGGCGGCTCCCTCCGCGATGTCGAACATATCATCCTTCTCGATATGCTCAGAGAGCAGATCGACCAGCGCCTCGGCCTCGTCCAGCCAGGCTGGCTCGTGCCAGAGCACCGCCAGGTGTGAGAAGAGATAGATGCACGATCCCAGCATATTGCTGATGCCCATGCCGCCGATACTGGCCAGGTCAAGATGCGCCTTGAGCTGCTCCAGCTCCCCGCGCAGGGTCTGAGCGGCCGACTTCGCCAGCGCGATGTAGCGCAGATCTCTGGTGAACGTGCCCAGGTAGCTCAGGAACAGGATGATGCCAGGAAGGCCGCTCTGCAGATCCAGGCCGGTGGGTGCGACCCTCCACTCGCGCTCCTTCACCCACGTCAACCCATACCAGTCCGCCGCATTCTCGTGCCACAACGCGCTCTTACACAGCTGATCACCGATCGCCTGCGCGGCCGAGACCAGGCGTGTATGCTCCACGCTGGCGTCCACGGATTGTGGGAGAGCCGTCTCTGCCGGCGCGTCGCTGGCGGGTAGTGCCACGCTCGCGAAGGCGGCCTGTATCATCCAGATCTGCCGCCGCAGGTCCGGCTCGTCCAGGCTCTGGATGCGCTCACGGGCCATGCGCAGGCTGGGCTGATCGAAAAAGTTGGGGATGCGCTGGCCCTGGCTGGTAAACAGATCACAGCTACCAGGAGAGGTTGTGAACAGGGGAATATCGCCCTGCAGGAGATCTTCGCGCTCCGCTGGAATGAGCCGCGTGAGATAGGGTTGCTGCTTGACCGCCATCCAGAGCCGGTCAAAGAGGCGCTCACGCTTCAGGGCGTCGCGCAGCATATTGGGATGGAAGCTTTCCACCGACAAAGCGCCGTAGGTCCTGGTCGCGCGGGCGATGAAGCGGATCTCATCGTGGGCGAAGCGCGTCAGGATGTCGTTCAGGACCTCCTCGCGCATCTCGCACAGCAGGTGGTAGAGCGAGGTGAAGCCAGTCACGATGCTGCCGATGTAGTTGGCGGCCTGGACATACTGACCATGGAGCTTGGGGCAGTTCATGTGGCCCGACAGCGTAACGCGCTCACGGATAATCTTCATCTCATCGGTGCCAACGCCCTGCCAGATAGGAACGGCGTGCGGACTGAGCTGTCCCTGAGCGTTGCCCAGGCCGCTCATATCGACCCCTTCATGCTGATCATTGGACCAGAAACGCTGCGGGAGCAGAGCGATAGACATCACAGAGCTGGCAACCGCTCGGGTAGCGGGGCGCTCAGCCATGGACAGCTTTACCCTGACATCGGGATGGAAGAGAGCTTCCAGGTCAACCAGCATGGGATCTTCGCCGGCCGCGATGATGTTTTCGGCGTGAAAATCAACGGCCTTGAGGGCATAGAGCAGCGCCAGGTAGGCGCCCTGCCGCTCATAGAAGCGTACCACCTCTTCCTCTGAGGTACATTCGGAGGCGACCACAAACTCCGTCCACCCATATGTTTCTCTATCGATCAGCCGCAGGGTACGGAAGGCGGGGCGCTGTCCATGCTCATTGAGCCAGCTCAGCAGATCTTGAAAATGGCGATCAACGGCCAGCGATCGCGGCTTATAGACCAGTTGCAGGCCCGCCTGAAACTTCAGCAGCATCACGCTGCGTCCCTGGCGATGGGTATCGCCGGCGCCGGCGCTCGCTTTGACGAGCAGGCCGGGATGCTGGTCGGGCGAGAACAGGTCCTGGATGCTCTCCCAGTCCGCGCAGAGGTGGCGCAAGAATTCCAGGCTAAACGCTACCCAGAGATCGACGGCCTGCAGGATATGGCGGGCCAGGATACAATACTCCTCCAGGAAAGACACCAGGTTTTCACGCTGACGCAGGAAGAGCAGGTATCCCTGAAAACGCTCCTGGGGCGTCTCTCCCGGCAGGCGTCCCCGCAGCCGCGCCACGTTCAACTCAAGCACCAGCGCCCTCTTCACCTCAGGCAGGATCTGCTGCGCGAGATTGGGGAAGAGCAACGCAAAGGCCGCCTGCGGATCGAATGGCAACGCGTGATGCGCCTGGACAAGCTCTGCAATCCCCGCCTGGAGGCGCTCCCTTCCGTCCTGAAGCAGGGGGGAAAACGGCTGCAACAGACTATAGGCTTCCTGGTTCTCGCCCGCGTCCTGAAGGGAAAAGGGAATGTCTGCGGCGGCGGTGTCTCCGGAGAAAATCTGTGTGAGACGCGCCAGCCAGTCAGGTGGCTCCAGTGACAGTGAGCGCGCCTGCAGCGCCTCGATGGGTTCGGCGAGCAATGCCAGCAATTCCTGCTCACCAAGCGCATCCTGCGCCAGGCGATCCGCGAAGTAAGACTCCTTGTCGAAAGGATACTGCTCCTTCCACTGGCGCATCTTTTTCTCCGCCCGTTCCCTGCGCCCACCATCTTCAAGGGAGCTGATCACGTTCTCGGGCCGCAAGGTCGCGATACGTTCGCTGAGGGTAAGGGCGTAATACCAACGCGGCGTCTGCCATAACGCGGGTGTAGGCTGTAGAGTTTCTGTCAGTTGCTGTTCCATTTTTATCCTCCCGGTCCAGGGTTGTCTGTCGCGGATAACCGACCACCCGGCGAGCCAGATCTTATCGCTAGAGATAAGGGCTGGCTCCACGCAGATGGCATTAGAAAGGGCGCTCGCCCTCACCATTGATCAGTGTAGATTAGACGAGTACGGACACGTCACACGAGGTGTTGCCGTGGCAGCCAAAGTAGCAGGTATAACCACAGAGCATTCCTCCGGTGATCTCGCTGAGCTCCTCGTCGGAGAGCTCTGTGCCGGCCGGGTTCACCGGCGCGCCATCCTCAAGCGTCTCGCCGGACTTCCACGCCTTCACAATCTCTTCGATGCTCATGTCGGGTATTCCTCCCTTCTTTGCTTAGATCACACCAGTCTGACGTACGAAAAAGCAGAGGACCGAGCACGTCCAGTCGTCGTCGCACGTAATCGCGCAGACCATTCCTCCCGTGACCTCTTGCAGCTGCTGCTCAGACAGCTCCCGGCCGACAGGATTTTCGGGAATGGCGTCATCGAGGGTCTGCTCTTCAGATTTCCAGGCTTTGATAATCTCTTCAATATTCATGATTGTTCAATCTCCTCTTTCGCTCTCGTATGTTCCGGGCTTGCCCCAGCTTTGGGGCTTGTCCCGGCCTGGCTCGCTATTTCGTGAAAAGACATGTGGTGTGGCATGACCACTCCTGGTAACAGGTGATCAGGCAGGGGAAGCCGCCGCTGACCTCTTGCAGCTCCTCTTCGGAGAGCTCTTCCCCGACCGGGTTGATTGGCGAGTTAGCCTCAAGCTTCTCCTCGGACTTCCAGGATTTGATAATCTCTTCAATGCTCATGTGGGTGATCCTTTCCCTCTGTTGATTGATTGTGTTTCAACTTGCTGCAGGACGCACTACAATAACAACAGTCGATCTATGGCCACGGCCGGACGGCGATCTGTACCCTTGTATCCCTGTCCGTATGGCGGGCGAGAGCCGCATACGCGACATGTTTTCCACTCAAGAAATGGGTACCTCCCGTTCGGACCGAAACGCCCGATGTCAGGCCTTTACTTCCAGAGCAGGGCAGAAGGAAAGGCTTGTGGGTCGGCCAGGCGTAGGAACTGGTAGCCGATGCCTGACACGCCATGAAAGAAATTGGGAATGGTGATGCCAGGGAAGGCTATATGGAGGTTAAACCGGCCCTGTGACCTGGCACGGGCGATCAATTGCCGGGTCTGGTGTAGCGCCGCGTGCGTGAGCTCGGGCCGCTCTAGCTGCCGGGAGGCGGTGAACAGGAGATCCACGCGCCCCAGATTGCCACAGCACAGGAAATCGAGATGTTCCAGGCGGATACGCTGTGTGGTGCGCAGGGCGGCCTCGATGTCGGCACGAATATGGGCGGAATCCAACTCAGGCAGGCCGCCGAGGCGGGCCAGGCCGATGCCGGGCGCGCCATGGCACCAGGTAGACATGATGCCTGACTTGCCGCCTCCGATGACATCCGGCCAGTTGCCCTTTTCACTGACAAACGCGCGATCTTCATACAGCAGCGCCTCGCGTGAGGCGGCCAGTAGCTCGCTATCACCTGTGACGGCGTACAGACGGGTCAGGGCATAGACGATCCCGGCGATCCCGTGGGCGAAGCCGGTGTTATGTTCGCCTCTCAGTGTCGGCCACGCCAGGCAATCCGCTTGCCCCCTGGTCCGCGCTTGCAGCAGGTGCCGCGCGCACAGCATAGCCGTGTCCAGAATCCGCTGCTCGCGCGAGACCTCGTACAGCGTGAGCAATCCCAGCAGCGCGCCCGAGGAGCCCGCGATAATATCCAACGCATGCTCGTCGTGGATGCTTTCCGGCGTGATCAGGCTGGCAAACAGGCTAGCGTCAGCAAGCAGTTGCGGCTCATCCAGAAACTGGCCAGCCTTCGTCAGCGCGTAGACGACCGAACCCAGGCCGATGCCGCCCCCGATCCCCATCTCCCTCATCAGCAGGTCCGCGTCGTCGCGGGCGCGCTGGCGCAGGGGACGCACAGCCGCCAGCGCCAGCTCACGATAACGATCTTCCCCGAAGGCGCGGGCCGCCGCGGCCAGGAACAGGGCGACACCTGAGACACCATCGAAGAGGCTAAAGCCCATTGGCTGCAGGTGATAGTGTTGAGAGCGCAGCAAAAAATTCGTCGTCAACCACGTAGCGGATCGATCCGGCAAGCGGATCGCCTGCTGGACAAGCTGCTCGGCTATGCCCCGAGCCTCTTCCTTCAGCAGAGAGACCATGGCTTCATCTGAAAGGGATGCTGGCTCTGCCTCCTGCTGAGAGTTTCGCGGCTCCCTCGCCAGGGATCGCGAAATTGCCAGCGTATTGAGCGTCTGCTGAATGTAGCCGGACTGCCCGGTCATGTCGGCCTGGCTCATGGCGCGCAGGCGTGCCAGCATCAAATCAAACGCCGGCTGGTGGAAGCAATACTCGATCTCCTGGTCGTCACAGGTGAGGGTGGTCGCATCCGTATAGGCCGTGAAGAAGGGGATGTCCCCCCGCAAGAGGGCCTGCTGCTCATGGCCGCATGCCTGGTCCCACGCGGGAGAGGTGCTCTTCTCCCATATGTGATACTCGGTGGGGACAGCATCGCGTCGCAGCGGCTCCAGGAGCACGGTGCGATCACCCTCGTCGCGCAGGTTCTCGGGGGCGATAAGGCGTGGGAGCACGGAACTATACTCCCATCCCGGCCGATAGATAAAGCGCGCCGGCTGGTGCTTGAATTGCAGCAGGGGTCCATCCGGCCTGAGCATGGCCTCCTGCTGCGCCAGCAAGAACAGGTAGCAGTGCTGGAAGCCCGCCACAATATCTGCTTGATATACTTCTGGCTCCGGCAGCGCATCCCCGGACGCGGGAACGTTGAGGTGCTCGCGCGAGCGGAGGGAGCCATACTTCAAAGCGATCGAGCTGCTATATAAGCTCTTTTGTGCGCCATCGGAGCTCTTTGCTTTATACGCATACAGGATGCCGGACATGCTGACGTCAGTGGCACGTGGGGAGTTCAGCAGCGAGAGCCAGTTGGCCAGAAAACCGGTGTGCGAGACAGAATACGCCTGCGCTTCCCAGTCGGAGCAGCGCTCGCGCCTCTCCTGGTTCAGGTGATCGGGACAGGGATAGGCATGCAGGAGCATACCGGCATCGACCAGCATGGGATGTTCACCATGCGCGATGACGTGTTCATGCGTGCCATTGAAGCCGCCGAGCATGTAGGTCAGGCACAGGAGCATACCAGCCCGATGATAGTAGCGATGAACGGCCTGCTGATCCTGGCACGGCTCATAGGCCACAAACTCCATCCAGCCATAGCGCACCCGATTGACAACCGTCAGCACTTTGAAAGGGGTCGCCAGTCCCCGCGCGTTGCACCATGAGAGAAGATAGTAGAAGCTCTCCTCCATGCCGACATTTCTGGGCTTATAGACCAGCTTATAGCCGGAGGCAAAGGTGAGCGCCATCACCATGCGGCGTCCATTGTGCGGATCAGAGAGCGCGGGCGCCAGCGTCGTCACCGGTCCCGTGATCTGATCGGTGCCAAAGGTCTGCTGCAGCAAGGGCCAATCGGCGTCCAGGCGCGCCAGAAATTCGCAGCTGGCCTCCAGCCAGTGATTGCTCGTGGTAGCCAGCAGCTCGGCGAGCACCGGATAGCGTTCCAGCACAGCGGCCAGCCCTCCCCGGTACATCTGCCCGATGAAGAGCGTGTAGAAGCCGCGCTCGTCCAGCTGCTGGCCGGCCGGGAGGGAGCGAATCTCGGCATACGCCCTGGCGAACTCGGCATGCAGGGTGGGCACGGATAGCGAGGTCAGCACCTGCAGCAGATGGCGCTGCAGGGCCAGGTGGGCCTGCGCGGCCAGCCGCGCGTACGCATGACCCGCGCGCTCCTGATAGCGCTGCTGCGCGATAGCGACGAAGGGAGCGAGCAGCTCTTCAAAAGGATAAGGAACAGCGGCATCAATAAACGCCCACTGCGTCTTGTCAGGATCGCCAGTTTCATGCGTCAGTCGCGCCAGAGAGGCCAGAACCTCTGCATTCTCAATGGGTAGCGCGCTTGCCTGGCGGCTGGTGGTAGCGCCCGTTGCTGGCCGGGCATCGTAAAGGTCGCTCTGGAAGTACGGCATGGAACACGATCCTTTCCTGTGACAGTGACAGACGAAACGAGAGGGTAGCAGGAGAGGCGGTGAGCCCCTCCCGTACCGCCCGGCTTTATAGATTGCCGGTCCAGCTTTTCAAGCAGGCTGAGATTAAGGGACAGGGGAAGCCGCCGCTGACCTCTTGCAGCTCCTCGTCGGAGAGCTCCGCGCCGACCGGATTGGCGGGCAGGTTAACGTCGGCGATCTCTTCTTCGGATTTCCAGGCTTTGACGATCTCTTCGATGTTCATGGTAGTGATCCTTTCCTGTCGGGTCCACAGCATGTGCCCCGACCAATAACTTAGCAAAACGTTAAACCATCTATGACGACGGCCGTATATCCGTATGTCCTTTCGTCAGTGCTTCCACTCAGAGGGGAGTGTAGCCTCCTGGATGCAGTGACTGGAGCGTACACCATACAGTCCGGTGCGTCCGTGTGAAAGAAAGATTTATGATGCCAGCTCACCATTGGCCAGTTGCCGCTGGATCAGTTGAGCGTAATAGCCCTGCTGTCGCAGCAATGCTTCGTGCGAGCCTTGTTCAACGATGCGACCCTCATCCAGCACCAGGATGACATCCGCGTTGCGAATGGTGCTCAGGCGATGGGCGATAATGATCTGGGTGCAGTTCAGGGCGCGCAGATTCTGTTCAATTGTTTGCTCGGTAATCACATCCAGTGAGCTGGTCGCCTCGTCCAGCAGCAGCAGGACGGGCTGGTGGACCAGGGCGCGGGCCAGAGCCAGGCGCTGACACTGCCCACCCGAGAGCGCGTTGCCGTTTTCGGACACATACGTCTCGTAGCCCATCGGCATGCGCGTGATCTCGTCATGGATGGCGGCCAGCTCGGCCGCTTTGACGACCTGTTCCATACTCACATCGGGATTATTCAATGTCAGGTTGTCGCGAATGGTGCCACTGAAGATACTCACATGCTGGACGACCACCCCGAACTGCGAGCGGACCGCCCGGTAGTTCAGCGTCGACAGAGGATGCTCATCGTAGAAGATGCTCCCTTCGGTCGGCAGATAGAGTCCCAGCAGGAGATTGCCCAGCGTGCTCTTGCCCGAGCCAGTGCGGCCGACGAGCGCGACGCGCTGTCCAGCCTCGATATCCAGGCAGAGGTCATGCAGGACCCGTGGAGCGTGCGCGTCATACTGGAACGAGACATGCTCCAGGCGCACCTGACCGCTGAGCGCGGGCGGCAGCACCACCTCATCCGGCTGCTGCTCAGGCTCGGCCTCCAGCACATCGGCGATGCGCTCCAGGTGCGAATGAATGAGCTGCAGACTCTGACCGCTCGCCATCAGGGTCGCCAGCGGCGTCAGCAGCGATGCTCCCAGGGCATTGAGGGCCAGCATCACGCCCACCGACAGCGTGCCATTGAGGACCTGCCAGGTGCCGAACCATAACAGGATCAGCGGTGCGCAGGTGCGCAAGAGCGCCTGTACGGAGGCCAGCAGCGTCGAGAGATAGTTGCGCCGCAGCGAGATATTCATCTGCGCGAAAAACAGGTTGGACCAGCGATCCAGCGCCCGGTGTTCCGCGCCCATGGATTTGAGCGTGGTCATGCCCACCAGGGCCTCGGCCATATAGCCCTGCGCCTTCCCCTGCGCCGCCAGCTCCTGGCTCGAAAACGCGTGCATCAGACGTGTCGTCCCCAGCAGCAAGCCGATCTGCAGCGCGCTGATCAGCAAGACGAGCAGGCTGAACGACCAGGACTGCGTGAGCAAAATGACGAAATAAATCAGGACAAAGCTGCCGTCGAGCACGGTTGAGATGAGCTGGTTGCTGATCGTATCGCGAATAATGAGATTGCTATTCATGCGCGCCAGAATGTCGCCGCTTGAGCGCTGCTGAAAGAAGCGCTGCGGCAGCAGCAGCAGGTGCTCGAAAAAGTTGAGCATCATGCGCATGTCGATGCGCGCCTGCAGGTACAGCAAGAGCGAGCCGCGCAAGAGCGTCACGATAAACTGGGCCAGCAGCAACACCAGCAGTCCACCACCAATGACGAAGAGCAGATCCTGCATCCCCTGAGGGATAACGTGATCCATGACGATCGCCGTCACCAGCGGCAGCGCCAGGCCAAACAGCTGCAGCAGCAGCGACGCCCCCAGGATCTGCAGGAAGGCCAGCGGCGCCTGGCGGATATAGCCGGCGGCATAGGAGCGCAGCGTGATGCGATCGGACCTGCGGCGGCGCTGAAAGTTGACGCCGGGCTCAAAGGTCAGCACCACCCCGGTAAAGCTCTGGTGGAACTCATCCATCGTCACCTGTCGGCGACCGGAGCCGGGATCGACCAGGGAGACATACTTTGGCGTCCAGCGCTCAACCACCATAAAATGGTTGAAGTTCCAATGGATGATGGCCGGGAAAGGAACGAAGCGAAACTCGTGATCTTCAACCGTGATGGCCCGCACGCGCAATCCATAGGAGCGAGCCACGTTCACCAGGGCCAGGGCCGTCAGCCCATCGCGTCCCGCCCCACAGCGCTCGCGCACCTCGGCCACACTGGTCTTGCGACCATGATACGTCAGGATCATGGCCAGGCAGGACGCCCCGCACTCCGTGATCCCCATCTGCCTCTGCGCCTCGACGCGCCTGCGCAGCAAGCCCTTGTCCTGATGACGCCCCCTGGAAGATTTCGCTGTGACCATGCGCTATTCACCCCTGACCATATTAGAACCTGACAACAACGAGATGACGCTCTGCGTATCGATCGGCACCTGCGCCTGCACGCGGCTTCCCGCGTAGCTGCGCCAATCACCCTCCAGCCGCAGCTGTATCACAAAGGAAGGGGAGACAATGGGCTGGGCCGCGTGGTCATCGAGCGCGTAGCGCCGCTGGATCTCCTCGGGCACCAGCGCGGACGGCTCGACACGCACCACCACCGCCTTCAGCGTCCCCTGGTCCGCCGTAGCCAGCCGCCAGTGAACCTGGCTGCCGGCGCGCAGCGAGCGCAGTTGATCGGCACGGACTGAGTTGAGCGGAAGAAAGACCAGCGCCTGATCGCCGGGCTGCGTAATCACACCCACACCAGCCGCGTAGACGGGCACGCGATAGAGACAGGCGCCGCCTATTGCCAGCACGGCCAGCGCGGCCAGCAGCCACAACATCAGCATTACCGGAGGAGCCACCACCCGCAGCAGAATCGTCTGCTCCTTATTCTGGAGGTAAAACTCCAGCGCCTCATGGCGAAAAAAGGTTCGCCTGAACTCGTCCATGCTGTATCCGTACCTTTCCTTCAACTTCATCGTGTTCACAATCAAAGTCTACAAAAAATCAGGGTGATACGCGCCTGTAGAACTACGGGATCTCGTCAGGGATGACAAAAAGACCGACCCCGGTAAAATTACCGGGGTCGGGCAGGTGGTGCTTATGGGTTCGTATGTGGAACGTTGGCGTGGGGGTACCACGTGGGCCGGCGTGGATGACAGGGGAAACGGTGTCGTGGGGGGACGTGGGACCGCAATCGCTGGCGCTCGCGGTCCCGGACGACCGTTGAAGGTCGTCCCTACAGTGACGTTTCGCGTTGGGGGGGCATTTCGAATTTCGGGGACGTTCCGTTTTGGGGGGACATTTCGGGTTTGGGGGACGTTTCGGGTTTGGAGGCGGCCTGGTTGGGGGCCGCTGTGCGCGCCTTGGAGAGGGGGACGTCCTTCAGGAAGAAGGCGGCCACAACCATGGCGACGCTGAAGATCAAGATGGTGACGATGCCGTGCTGGATCGCCACGGTCAACGAGAACTTGAGCGCGTCGAAGACCTGGTTGAGCAGGTGCTGTACCTGCTGGGAGACCTGGGCCGTCACCGCGGCCCGCTGGGGTCCGGGTGGGATGTGCGCGGTGGCTCCCTGTACGGCGTAGCGCTGGGCACTGTGCACCACGTTATCTCGGTAACCCTGGTTGACCAGTATCTGCGGGTCGGTGGCGTATTTGAGCCCCGTCGGCGTCAACTGCTGGGCGGCGTGAGCGGGGAGGCGCGTCGAGATATCATTCGTCAGCGTCTGGTTGACTACCGTTCCGACGATGGCCACTCCCAGCACCGCGCCGATCTAACCGACGAAGCGGACGGCCGCCGTACCAACGCCCAGGCGGTTGCGCGGGATAGAGTTCTGCGCCGCTAGCTGCAGCACCGAGAAGAAGGGTCCCAGCCCAAGGCCGGTAATCACCATGAAGATGATCATCTCAAAGAGGCTGATCGTGGTCGAGATGCGCGTCAGCAACAGGAGGCCAACGGTCATGATCAGCGCGCTGACGATCGAGACGAGCCGATAACGCAGGAAGCGAGCGACCAGGATACTGGCAATGGCGCTGCCAGCGACCGTACTGAGCGTGAGCGGGGTAATCGCCGCGCCCGAATTGGTCGCCGATACGCCCAGGACGCCCTGCAGGAAGAGGGGCAGGTAGAGCGTGAGGCCGATCAGCACCATCAACTGCAGGAACGAGAGCAGCAGGGCCATCGAAAACACCCGGTTGCGGAACAGGTCGAGCGGCAGCACGGGCTCGCTCGCCAGGCGCTCGACGATAAAGAAGAGCACATAGAGCAGACCCGAGGCCACCAGGACGCCGATCACCTGCGCAGAGTTCCAGGCATAGATGGCGTTACTGCCCCAGGTCAATCCCAGCAGCAGGCCCACGGTGGCACTGGAGACGAGCAGCGCGCCCAGCCAATCGACGCGGCGGATGGCGGCCCAGCCCGTATGCGTGCTGGTACGCTGTGAGATGTCGGAGGGCAGATAGACCAGCAGCGCGAGCAGCGCGAGCAGGCCCACCGGCACGTTGATATAGAACACCCAGCGC
This sequence comes from Dictyobacter halimunensis, assembly GCF_036245075.1. NCBI lineage: Bacteria > Bacillati > Chloroflexota > Ktedonobacteria > Ktedonobacterales > Dictyobacteraceae > Dictyobacter > Dictyobacter halimunensis. The sequence goes on along the minus strand of NZ_BSRI01000002.1, from coordinate 5,046,139 downwards.
CAGCGCGTCGCATCGCTGACCAGCGATCCCAGAATCGGCCCATGGTCGGTCAACCAGCCACCAATGGCGGGACCAACCAGGTTCGAGAATCCGTAGACGACGCCGAAGATGCCCTGCCAGCGGGCGCGTTCGGCGGGCGTGAAGATATCGCCCACCACGGTAAAGACGAGGGCGATCCCCATGCCGCCACCCAGCCCTTGCAGCGCGCGGAAAGCGATCAGCTCATTCATGGTCTGCGCCGCGCCCGACAGGATCGACCCTACCAGAAAGACGAAGGCACCCGCCAGCAAGAACCACTTGCGACCGAACTGGTCGGAGAGCTTGCCGACGATCGGCACCATAGTGACCGACGCCAATATATAGGCGTTGACGACCCAGGTATAGCGATCAAACCCGTTGAGGGAGCCGATAATACGCGGCAGCGCCGTCCCCACAACGGTCTGATCGAGGGCCTCCAGCAGGAGTGTAAGCATCAGGGCGGCCAGCACGCTGAACAGCGCGAACCCGCGCAGGCGGCCGCCACCCTGTGATGTTGTTTCGGTTGATTGCATCTCTAATTTCCTGATCTCCAGAATAGACAGACTCCGCATATGATACCATACGCAGAGCAATTCCACGATCACCGATAATGCGTGATACCTCTCCTGGCGAGGCGCTCGATGCGCAAATTGCTTGTATTATGCGCTGGCATTATATAGATTACTATGTTCTACCTATAGTTTTTGCATTGCTTCTGGTTATAATGAATCGTATTGGAAGCCACTACAGCGAATGAAGGTGCCAGGTATACAGCAAGGAGGCGAGCAATGCAAGAGATTGCAGCGGGAAAAGAGGTTTCGCGTGAGCGTATGCTGGCAGCAGCCTGCCGTATTGGAGACCATCTCTGTGCAAGCGCGACAGGCGATGGGCGAGGCGTCAACTGGATCGATATACGTCCAGAAAACCAGCGCTTCTTTACTGCAGCGATGCCTGATCTCTATGATGGCAATACTGGCATCATCCTTTTTCTAGGCTATCTTGGCATTATCACCGGCAATACACGTTATTCAGATATGGTAGAATCCGCCTATGTAACGCTGTATACGCGCTTCCAGGCGCAGCAGCAAGCCGTGGGCATTGAGAGCCTGGGATCTGCTATCTACCTGCTTTCCCATCTAGGCACTATCTGGAATGATTATAGCCTGCTCTCTGAGGCTCACAGGCTGGTGAAACGTCTGCCAGATCTGTTGCAGAAAGATAGCGCGCTCGATCTTCAACGCGAGCTAGCGGGCTGTATCCTTAGCCTGTTGAGCTTATATCATGCGTTTCCCAAAGCGGAGATCCTGGCTATGGCTCTGATGTGCGGCGACCATCTGCTGGAGAAAGCTCGCCCGGGAAAAGGTGAGCCGACCCTGAAGAGCTCTACGGGCGAAGAACCGCGCGCCGGAACGTCACATGGCAGCGTCGGTTGCTCTCGCAGCCTCTTCGCGCTCGCTGCCAGCAGTGGTGAAGAACGTTTTCACAGGCTCGCTGTCGCTATGCTGGCCGATGAAAGAAGCATACTTTCGCCTCAGACGCAGCCTGACCTCTCTCGCCTTGCTTCCCTGTACTATCTCGAGCATGAGGAGATACGCGAAGAAAGGGTTAAAGGCCTCATCCTGGATAGTATCGACGAGACCGATGGTTGGCTCGATGGCGCATCATCAGGCAGCGAAACACCTGGCTGGCTGACCGAGCTGGCAGGCATCGGTTCCGAGTTACTGCGACTCGCGGAACCTGAACGCGTGCCAGCCATCCTGCTGGCCGCACCTCCCCTCACAAAGACCGCTCAAAGATAACATCGGACCAGGCATTGGAGAAACGGAGATATGCAGCATGGCGAAATACGCATTTTTCAGTATTCCCGCCTACGGACATGTGCTTCCCACACTACCGCTGGTGGCTGAACTGGTCTCACGTGGCGAGCAAGTCAACTACTATATGCGCAGTGACCACAAAAACAGCATTGAAGCGGTCGGGGCCACATGGCGTGACTTCCCCTTTTTTGTCAGCATGACGCTAGAAGAAGAAGCGCGTGCCGTTGAGAGTATCATCGACAGCCTGCGCGCGGAGCAGACGAATTGCATCATCTATGATTTCTCGTTCATCTGGGGCGGCCTGCTTGCCAGGGCATTGCGCATCCCAGCGATTAACGTCCGTAGCACCTATGCGCATAACAGGCATTTCACGCTGCAATCCATTCATCAACATAAGAGCCACATCTGGCCCGGCCAGGAGGGCGAGGGCGCGGCAGGATCGCTGGATATTCATGCTATATACACGCAATTCGCCAGAATCGGCCAGGTCCTCAATGTGCCCCTGCCTCCATCTGATGATCCCTACGCTGTCTTCTCAGCCAACGAAGCACTCAACATCTACATGATCCCCCACAAGTTCCAGCCGTATGCCGAGACCTTCGATGAGCGCCACATCTTTATTGGTTCCTCAATCCAATCTCGTTCGAGCAACGAAGACTTCCCGTTTGAGTTTCTTGACGATCGCCCCTTGATCTATATCGCTCTGGGCACACTCTTTAACGACCGCGCCGATATCTTCAAAACCTGCATCAAAGCCTTTGGCCAGACCAACTGGCAGGTCGTGCTCTCGCGTGGTCGTCAAACGACATCCTTCGCCCTGGGGCCCATTCCCGCGAATTTCCTGGTGGTCAATTATGCCCCGCAGCTAGAGCTGCTGAAGCGCGCCTCGATTTTCATCTCTCACGGTGGCATGAATAGTACCATCGAAAGCATCATGGCCGGAGTGCCTGCAGTCTATATTCCACAAATCGCGGAGCAGGCGATCAACGCAGAAATGGCTGAAAAGCTTGGCCTGGGCATCGCTCTCAATCCCGAGAAAGTGGCGATCGATCAACTGCGTGATGCTGTTGAGCAAATTAGCAATAATCGTGCGCGCTATGAGAAAGATATACAGACCATGCGCGCTAGTATTCAGGGCGAGGGAGGGTATAAGCGGGCCGTCGATACAATTCTTTCACTGAATGCTAACAGGCCAGACATGACCTCTTGCTGACCTTAGAAGCTCAGGCGTCAAACGGAGGTGCAGGAGGGCGGCGAGCCCTCCTGCACCTCCCGCATTGGAAGCGCGGAACCCGTTTTTCGGATCGATTGTTACCAGAGTGGAACAGAGGACTGGAGCTCGTCGGTGTCGATGTTGACGGAGCCGCTGCCCTGCAGGCCATACTGCCAGATGCGAGTATGGCCGCCGCGATCCTGGCCATTACAGAGCAGTCCGGTCGGCCCGAAGGCGGGCGCGCTGGACGCTGGTGTGCGGCCGGGCGACGGCTCGCTGGCATACAGGGTCGAGTTGGCGACCGCCGAGTCGGCGCTGATGGCCGAGCAGAAGGCGCTGTTAAATCCACTGCTGCCGGGGAGCGGATTCTCATAATAGCCAACGACGTAGCCCGCGGCGGCGATGGTGTCGTTCCAGCCCTGGATATAGCCCGAGTCTATAGACGAATTGGACTCGATATCGACCACCAGGATGGTGCCTTTGGGGATGCCCAGCGAGCTGGCCTTCGACAGCGCATCATTGGCGCGTGAGACGCCTTTGCTCAAGCCGGTATCGCCTCCGAAGTCCGAAAGGATGGGCAGGATGTGAATGCCCCGGCTATGGATATACGAAGCTTCGGAGGACGAGATCGGCGAGAACGAGATGGCGTCGATGTAGCGCCCGATAAACTGCGGGGTGCCATAGTTATTGCCGACGACGCTCAGGAACGACGCGTTGACCGCGCTGGTGGTATCCACGCCCCAGAGGACCTGACCGGGTGGCGGCGGTGGTGGCGGTGGTGGCGGCGGAGAACCGGCTGTGCTGACCAGGCTGCTCCATGTTTGCAGTCCCGCGACGCCATCCACACCGATGCCATGGCCGCTCTGATAGTTCTTCACGGCCGTCACGGTGGCCGGACCAAAGCTGCCATCTACCGTCAGCGAAGCGCCGTGCGCGTTCAGCTGGCGCTGCAGCGCCGTCACCGCCGGTCCGCTGCTTCCCGAGCTGGTCGTCACGATCAGGACCGGCCACGTCTGCGGTCCCACCACCCCATCGGCCGATAGACCATGGGCGGACTGAAAGGATTTCACGGTCGAGGTCGTCTGCGCGCCGAAGCTACCATCAGCGGACAGTGAGTAGCCGTGGGCCTGCAGCATCAGTTGGATGGAAAAGACATTTTCACCCGAGGCCCCCTGACCGACATCGGGCCAGCTATACGCCTGCGCGCCGCTCACCCCGATCAGAGCAGCGTTCCAGGTCTGCGGTCCCGCGATACCATCCACAGTGAGACCATGGCTGCTCTGCAGATTCTTGACCGCGGCCTCGGTGGCCGGACCAAAGCTGCCATCCACCGTCAGCGAGGCGCCGTGCGCGTTCAACTGGCGCTGCAGCGCCGTCACCGCCGGGCCACTACTGCCTGAGCTGGTCGTCACGATCAGGACCGGCCACGTCTGCGGTCCCACCACCCCATCGGCCGATAGACCATGGGCGGACTGGAACGAGGCAACGGCACCGCTCGTCTGCGGGCCATCGACACCATCGGCGGACAACGAGTAGCCATGGGCCTGCAACATCAACTGGACGGAAAAGACATTTTCGCCCCTGGCACCGGGACCGACCAGCGGCCAGGAAGACGAGGTGGCCGCGTGGGTGGAGGCGGAGGGCGAAAATAGTGCGGAAGCGGCCGCGATGCTCAACACGAGAGCAAGGAGCAGCCTGCGAAAGAGGCGATGAAATCCCTTTCTGCTATCCATGCATTTAGACTCCTTCTATTCCAACAAATAAAGGTGGATGAGGGTGCGAGCTCCATTCTGGCTGCTTCCCTGACATCGCACCGGCAGGGGCTCTCTTTTTCATCCACAAGAGAAAACCCCTGCCGGTATTATAACACAAAACGAGAAAAGACCACAGTACGTGCGGGGCTTGCCCCCGCTTTCATTCCTCGCTGTTCAAAAAAGCAACGGGAATGATGCGGTGCATCGCATGCAACCATCCCTGGTAGCTTTGAAGGGGCCTTTCCTCTTGGGCAGCAAACAAGCGGGGGCAAGCCCCGCACGTACAGCTGTTTTTCTCGTTTTACACGGCCTTCATTTGAAGGGATTGGAGCTTGCCCCGGCCCGGGTTAAAATCGGTAGACGAGGATGCGGTCCATCCTGCGCAGGGAGGAGTTGAGCTCCATCGCTCGATGGAGGGCACGTATCCATAAGGGGAAGCGGGAAAACCCGTTCAGTTCGCGCGTGCGGAATTCTTTGACCAGCTCAAGGCGCGGTTCGAGCTGCTTGATGTCCTGGGGGTCGTCGAGCGCCCAGCGGAAGGTCGCGCCCGTGTCTCCGACGTTGGAGCCACTTTTAGCCTTCACAAACAGGGAAGGCATGGCGTCGAATACCATCTGTCCCTCGGGGAAATGCCGGGTGATGGCGTGCAGGAGCGCCTGTACCATATCGGCGGTCAGGTATGGGAGCACCCCCTCCGCGACCATCAGAACGGGTCGATCTCCTGGCACCTCGTCCAACCAGCCCAGATTATCCAGGGGCGAGCTGATCAGGCGAACGGCGGGCCGTTGCGGATACAGCTGGCGGCGCAGATCGATCACATCGGGATAGTCCACATCGTACCAATCGATGCTGGCCGGCGGATCAACGCGGAAGGCACGGCTATCCATGCCACAGCCCAGGTGCAGCACCGTCGCGTCCGGATGGTCCGCCAGGTAGCGGCTCGTCAATAGATCGAAGGTACTGGCTCGCGTGGCGACGATCGTACACCCGATGTCGAGCATCATCCGGTAGAGCCGTTTCTTGTAGAGCTTATTGAAATCGTAATCGATATGCTGGATGGCTTCTTCCGCCCACGGGTCGCGCAGGATGGGCTTCTGCCACTGGCTCTGCAAGGCCCGAGGATAGAGGGTCAGGAGCATCGTTTCTTTTTCTTTGGCGAAGGTGATTTTTTCCGTTGTCATCGGAATCTCCCTTACACGCTTTCTGCGTTCATTCTTCTGCTATTCAACGCGGCGATAAACTGTGCTTGCATCTCTGCGGCTCTCCGGCGCATCAGCGCTTTCCCCGCTTCCACGTTCGCCCCATCCGGGAGTGTGAGCAAGCGATCGCAGAGCTCGGCCATCGTTTCCACCAGTTCATCAAAAGATGGCTGATCTGGCCTGCTGGAGTCAGTGTGAGAAGAGAGGGCGGCAAGGATGGAAGAGGACAGAGCATCCAGGATGAAAGCCATGGCTCTCGTGTTGATATCCTGACGAACGACTCCGACCTCTTGCATCGCCTGGAGAAAAACCCGTGTCGGACCAGGATCAGGCGGCCAATAGGCGAAGATATTGCCCGGCCGGGAGAGATATTTGCCGAACGTCTGCTCGTCACGTGTATAGATCGCCGTCATCAACGGTAACGGCTTGAGGACGGCCAGAAGACTGCGATAGACGCTGGCGACCGTGCCCCCCAGAGGATCACTATCAAGGTAGCGGCTCCAGATCTCCAGGTAGGTATTCATCTCCCGCAGCACCAGGGCCTCCAGCAATGCATCCTTGGAAGGAAACAACAGATAGACCAGCCTGCGGTTCAAGCCGACGGCATCAGCGACATCGCTCATCGTCAATTTATTGTACCCATAGTGAAGCAGCAGTTCAGCGGTCACATCCAGGATGGCCTGTTCACGTTCTTTCTCATCAACACCCATAATTTCTCACAATCACAAATTTTGTTAATATGTTACCACCTGTTAGCAATTATAAGCGTGCCTGCATGGAGAGTCAAGATCCCTGGCCCAATCGAATGTTCTCCATCACCTGCAGTTTAGGCAGTTACAACTATTCCATATTTTCATGATAACCATTAAAAACATGAATTGCAAGAATGAATATTCCATAGTAACATACCTATATAAGCCTATATTTATTAAACCAGGCAAAAGTAGAAGGGACGCATCGTGAAAGGGGACAACGCACACGCATGGAAAAGAAATATGGCCCATCCAAGGAGAAGGATATGAATCGGCTCGCCGTCCGCAAGGACAATCATATGATGAACACGATTATCGGCTGGGTGCTGCAGGGAGGCATCATCATCAGTTCGGTACTGGTTCTGATCGGCTTTCTACTGCTCATCACCAGTCCGGGCGCCCTGACCGGGCCGCGCACAGACATCTTTCCACACAGCCTCAGCGAGCTCTGGACAGGGCTGCAGGGCTTTCATCCGCAGTCCATTATCGTCTTAGGACTCCTGCTGTTGATCGCCACGCCGGTTGTACGTGTGGTCGTATCTATTCTGGCCTTCGCGCTTGAGCATGATCTGAGATATGTCATTATTACCTGCATGGTCTTCGCCATCCTGCTGGTCAGCTTTATCTTTGTCACCGGTGGACCGTCTACGCCACCACCGGCCACCCCGGCGCCGTCCGTGATCGGCATTGTGCTGATCTTTGCCAGTTCCATCATCGCCGGACTACTGGGAGCCCTGGTCGGATTAGGGGGCGGCGTCCTGATTGTGCCCCTATTGACCCTGGCCTTTGGCTTCCCGATTGAGTACGCGATCGGGGCCAGCATCATCTCGGTCATCGCCACCTCCAGCGGAGCGGCCGCCGCATATGTACATGATCGCATGACCAATATGCGCGTCGGCATGTTTCTGGAGATCGCCACCACCGTTGGCGCGGTCTGTGGGGCCTTTATCGCCGGGCTCATTAATCCCACCCTGCTCTACATCGTCTTCGGCATCGTGCTGCTCATCTCTGCTGCGCCGCTGATTTTCAAGCTCGGCGAGGAGCTGCCGCAGGGCGTCAAAAATGATCACTGGGCCAACCTGCTCAGCCTGAACAGCAGCTATCCCGACCAGCATCTGGGCGAGGTGAGCTACGAAGTGACGCGCACGCCCTATGGATTTGGCATGATGTATGTGGCCGGATTGATCTCTGGCCTGCTGGGCATTGGCAGCGGCAGCTTTAAGGTACTGGCCATGGACACCTTGATGCGCCTGCCGATGAAGGTCTCCACCACGACCTCGAACTTCATGATCGGAGTCACCGCGGCGGCCAGCGCGGGCATCTACTTCTCGCGTGGTGATATCCGGCCCGTCATCGCCGCGCCGGTCGCCCTGGGCATCCTGGTCGGGGCGCTGGTCGGCGCCAAAGTGCTGGCGCGCCTGCAGAACAAAACGGTGCGCATGATCTTCCTGCCCATCCTTGTCATCATCGCCCTGGAGATGGTCCTGCGTGGATTTGGCGTAGCGCTCTAAGTGGCACCCTAAGCAGAAGAGACACGGATGTACATGCCGGAGCGAGTCCGACATGTACATCCGTGTCTCTTCTGGTGGGGCGTGATCTGATCGGTTCAGGAACGCCTGTGCAGTTGCTGCTATGAAAGGTGGTCATGAACGGCGAACTCGGCGTGCAACGAAGCGGTCGAAGCGCCACCTACCCACAGATCGAAGGTCGATGCATCGAGGACGTAAGTTGCTTGCTCCGAGCTCCAGTAGCGTCGCTCTGCCGCCGTGATCTGGAAGTGGAGTGTGCGGCTCTCTCCGGGTGCGAGCGTCACGCGCTCAAACGCCTTGAGCTCGCGCACCGGGCGGGCGGCACGTCCATACCGCTGGTGCAGATAGAGCTGGGCAACCTCCTCAACGGCGCGCGACGAAGGGTTGTGCACCTCGACGCTCACCTCAAGCGTATCGTCCAATCCAATCTCTTTGGCGTCCAGGCTGAGGTTGGCGTAGGTGACCTCACCGTACGTCAGGCCGAAGCCGAAGGGATACAATGGGGTGCTCTCCTCTTCCCAGTAGCGCATAGTGCTGGTGTGCGGCTGATGGGAGTTCAGGCGCGAATAGATAAGCGGGACCTGTCCGACGCTGCGCGGCCAGCTGACTGGCAGCTTCCCACCGGGGGCCACCTCTCCAAAGAGGAGTCTCGCCACGGCGAGTCCTCCCTCGCTGCCCGGATGCCACGCGACAAGGATCGCCGCTGCTCGTTCGGCGACCTGGCGCAGGTCGAGTGGTCGCCCGCTCAGCAATACCAGGACAACTGGCGTACCGGTGGCGGCGACCGCTTCCAGCAGCTCCAATTGACGGCCCGGCAGGTCAAGCGTCGAGCGAGAGGCGGCCTCCCCGTTCATGTCGGCCGCCTCACCCAGAACCAGCACGGCCACATCAGACGCGCGGGCAAGCTCGATGGCTCGCTCGAATTCGGCCTGCTCGTCGAACGGCGCGGCCTGCGCAGAGGCTCCGCCGAGAAATTGTTCCATGGCGGCGAAAGGGGAAGGGATCTGCCGCGTCGGGGCTGGCACACCGGGGGCATGCTCAACCTGGATATCGGCGCCCGCCACACGCCGCATGCCCTCCAGCACGGTGACGGTGGAGTTCAGGTCGTGGGCAAACACCCAGGGGCCGAGCGTGGCTGGCTTGTTATCCGCCCATGGTCCAATCACCGCGATGGAGCGCAGCGTCGAACGGTCGAGAGGTAACGCGGAGTCTGCGTTATGCAGCAGCACCGCCGAGCGTTCCGCTGCGATGCGCGCAAGCTCGCGGTGTTCGGGAAGGCTCAGTGTCGTTGCCGCCTGTGCCTCGTTGGTGTAGGGCTGCTCGAAGAGTCCCAGGCGCAGCTTCATGAGCAGCACGCGTCTAACGGCCTCATCGAGCAGACTCTCGTCCAACTCGCCCGCGCGAACGGTTTCGGGGAGGGTCGCGAACGCGCACGCGCCGGGCACCGGATTGCTGCCTTCAGGGAAACGCATACCCAGAAACATCTCCATGTCCATACCCGCGCGGATCGCTCGTGCCGCCGCATCACGGTCGTCCCTGGCAAATCTATGCGTGGTGAGATCAACCACAGCACTCGCATCGCTAACGACAAAGCCGTCGAAGCCCAGCTCATCACGCAGTACATCGGAGAGGAGGTGGCGGTCGGCGGCACCGGGCACGCCATTGATGCCAACGTAGGAGGTCATGATGTTGCCAGCACCCTCCTGGACCGCGGCGGCGAAGGGCGGCAGGTAGACGTTGCGTAGCTCGCTCTCCGAGAGGTTCACCTCGTCATAGTCGCGCCCGCCCAGAGCGGCCCCGTAGCCGAGAAAGTGCTTGGGACCCGCCACAACGTGGTCTGGGGCGCCGATCGCCTCACCCTGGAAGCCGCGCACCTGGGCCGCGGCCATCTGGGCGCCAAGATAGGGGTCCTCTCCAGCTCCTTCGACGATGCGGCCCCAGCGTGGATCGCGAGCAATATCAACCATCGGCGCGAATGCCCAATGGATGCCCACCGCGCGCGCCTCGCGGGCCGCGATAGCCTGAACCCGTTCGTACAACTGGGGATCCCAGGAAGAGGCCAGACCGAGCGGGACAGGGAAGATCGTTCGCAACCCGTGAATGACGTCGAAGCCAAAGAGCAGCGGAATGCCCAGGCGGCTCTCCTCGACGGCGATACGCTGCAGGCGGTTTGTCTCGGCCGGATCGGAGACGAACAGCAAGCTACCCGCGCGGCCAGCACGCACCTCGGCCTCCACAGGCTCGGCCTGCCCCGGCATATCGCGAAAATAGAAATATTGACTGAGTTGCCCGGCCTTCTCTTCAAGAGTCATAGCGGCGAGCAGTGTATCGACTCGTTGTTGAAGGGTCTCATTCGTAGTCACGCTCGGTTCCTCCTGGTGTGATCTTCTCTGTGGGAAAACAATAAGCTTGATCGAATTGGATCTTCTTATCTTATTCCAGCCATTACAGTAAGATCAAGTCAGGCAGCGAGATGTAGGTTCGGCCCTCGCGGCCGATTTCCTCTCCACGCATGAGTATGCATCCCGCATGCGTTTCCGTGGTTCTCGCGTTGGGGGAACAGGGGTGTACGTGGAGGGGAAATCGGCCGCAAGGGCCAATCCTTTCAACGTAAGGAAATGCAGAAAGAGAAAGAGACGCAGTACGTGCGGGGCTTGCCCCCGCTTGCTTGCTTGCTCGCCGCCCGCAAAAGCAACCAACAGAATGCGATGCATGGCATGCAACCGTTCCTGGCCGCATTGAAGGAGCTTTTCCTTTTGGGAAGCAAGGAAGCGGGGGCAAGCCCCGCACGTACTGGGGTCTTTTTTCATTGTTGCTTGCGCTAAAGTTGAAAGGATTGGCCCTTGCGGCCGAACCTACACAAGCTGCTGGAATGACCAGCGATTGCCATCGGGATCGCTGAAGTGGGCGAAATGCCCCCAGACCTGCACATCAATCTCGCTGATATCCACGCCCCGCTTGACCAGTTCGGCGCGAACGGCTCGCACATCCTCGACCACCAGCAGATTACCTTGCAGCGATCCGGGCTGCATGGTGGTAATGCCCTCACCGAAGGCGATCGAGCAGGCCGAACCGGGAGGGGTCAACTGCACAAAACGCAGGTGCTCGTTGACCCGGTGGTCGTGGTCGGCATGAAAACCGATCTTCTCGACGTAAAAAGCCTTGGCGCGATCAACATCCGTGACGGGAACCATAACCAGTTCGAGCTTCATCTGCATGGTCATCTTGTACTCCTCTTTCATCTATGTATGCCTTCAACGTTTCATCTGTTCTCAGTATACTCTGAAAGGAGGACAAGAACCGCCCTCGTTTTTCGGGGTACGGGGTCGCGGAGCTCCAAGCCGGGGCAAGCCCGGCACCTACGGGGATGGTGGAGGGAAGGAGGGTGTGGGGGGGATGGTTTTGTGCCAGAGCACGCTGCCATCGATGAGGGCGTAGATGTCGGTTGTGTTGAGTCCGCGCATGGAGTCGTTGACGAAGACGACGCCGTGCTGGGCGATCGGCGGCTGGAAGAGGTGGCCGGCCTGCTTCATGGCCTGGAGGCTGGCCGGGTATTGCCATTTGGTGCGTCCGTTGCCGATGTCAAGGGCGACGATGCCAATGGGCTGGTAGTACATGCGAGGGTCCTCGGCGCTGATGTAGAGCGTGCCGCCGTCGAGCTGGGGGGCGGCGGCACCGCTGAAGCCGATACCGGCCAGCGTCTTGCTCCAGCGAACGGCTCCGGTCCTCATGGTGTAAGCCGTGAGCGTGCCGTTGGTGGCTCCGATGTAGATGACGTTGTCGGCGATGGCGATATCAGTGACGTTGCCCTGGATGGCGCTCGTTTGCCAGACCACGTCGCCGCTGCGGATGTCAAAGGCCTCGATGTAGCTGGTGCTGCCCGGATCGACGGTGAGCCAGTTCTCGTTGCTGGAGGCGACGGTATAGATGACGCCGTCGACGACGTGGGGGATGCCGAGCGACTCGTTGAGCGACTTATACCAGATCTGCTGCTTGCTGGCCAGGTTGATGGCACACATGTCGAAGGCGCCAAAGGAGTAGAGGGTATCGTTATCAATGGCGATGCCCACGATATTGGTGTTGAGGTCCGGCTTGTACCTGGAGAGGATGGCGCCGGTGCTGGCGTCGAGCTTATCCACCTCCATAAAGACGACCGAGATATAGATGGAGTTTCCGACCAGCACGGCGCGGGCCTTGCTGGTCGGATAGGGCGAGATCTGCGAGGGGAAGGTGCGTTTCCAGGCCAGCGCGCCCGTCTCGCTATTGATGGCGTAGATGCTATCCTGCGACTGGGCGTAGACGAGCCCATTGTTGCCCACAATGGGGCTAATGGGCAGGCCCAGCGAGTAATCGGGGATGGGATAGGTCCAGTTGACCTGACCCGACTGGCTGTTGACGCTCATCACCCCCTGGACCGTGCTCATATAGAGGTCGTGGGTGGAGAGCCGCTCGCGCGTCTTCTGGATCAGGGTGGGGGCGGTGCTGGGATGCACGCTAAACAGGGCGGGCATGAAGAAGAGGCTGCCGATGATCAGCAGCGCCACGAGCTCGGCGCAGAGCAGGCCCAGCCGCTGCATACGTCGGCCGCCTCGCGCCGGGGCGACGCGCGCTGCCGGCTCATCCCAGGTCTGCCGCAGCTCCTCCTGCCAGCGCCTCTGCTGGTAGGGCTGTATATCTACGACATTGGATGAGGAAGTGTCGCCGTGCTCACGCGCGCGGACGTTGAGCCGTTCCCAGATCTGCTCCAGTCTGTGCTCATCCTCGTGATAGAGCTGCTGCAGGTCGCGCAGCAGCCGGGCATCATGTGCCTGTGGGGGAGATTGCGGATCGTCACCATCTCTGAGCTGCTCAATCTGCTCATCGACGGACTTCGGGTTGAAGTGCCTATCCTTGCGATCCATAGCTAATCTCCCTCCTGTTTATAGATACCGCGCAAGAGATTGAGAGCGCGCGAAAGCAGCACACGCACAACGTTATCACTGGTGTTGACGATCTGGGCGATCTCTTTGGTACGCAGATCGTGCCCAAAGCGCAGGCGCACGATCTCCTGCTGCAGCTCAGAGAGCTTGACCAGGTGCTCACGCAGGCGGTTGCGGTCCTCGTTGCGCAGCGCCATCTGCTCCGGCGAGCTGCATTCGTCCTCGTAGAGGGTGTCGAGCGCGTCATCCAGACCCACTGATGGACGACGCGCCACCCAGCGCAGATGATCGACGACCTTGTGATAGGCGACCCGCCGGAGCCAGGCCAGCTGTTCCTCATCGCTCCAGTGGATCCAGACCTGGTTGTCCAGCGCGGCGACAAAGACCTCTAAGACCAGGTCATCGGCATCCTCCTTTGACACGATATAGCGATGGATGTAATGCAGTATCGTGTGCGCGTGACGTTGATAGAGGGTTGCAACGGGCGAATCATCGAGCGTTTTTTCTGCGCTCTGCTGTTGATACATCACTGTGTACCCCCCTGCGCGTTGAGTGCTCCAACGGGACGGATTGACCATTACGCCTGCGGACGAGCGCTGCCGAGGCGGTACTCGTTCATCACGATATTATTCAGTTCCTCCAGCAGGGACGGCTCGACCTCTCTGTCGAACGTGATCTCGCCATGCTGCAGCAGATTGACGCGATCGCAGATCTCCAGCACCTGGGCGTAGTTGTGCGCGATCATGATGATCGAGATATCACCACGCGCGCGCAGCGTACGCAGGAGGTTGAGGATCTGCGCTCCTTCGCGCGCGCCCATGGCGGCCAGCGGCTCGTCCAGCAGCAGGATGCGGGCGTTGGAGTAGACGGCGCGCGCGATAGCGATCGCCTGGCGCTGCCCACCCGAGAGCATGGCGATCGGCGTATCGACCGAGGGCAGCTTGATGCCGATATTGCTGAGGTGCTCACGCGCCAGCCGGCGCATCGCGCCGTTGTTCAGCAGTCCCAGCGGCCGGTGCACCAGTTCGCGGCGCAAAAACATATTGTGGTAGACGCTCAACTCGTTGACCAGGGCCAGATCCTGATACACCGTCTCGATGCCGAACGAGCGCGCCTGCACCACCGAACGGATGCGGGTCGGCTCGCCATTAATGTAGATCGTACCGGCATCCGGCTGGATATAGCCGGTAATAATTTTGATCAACGTCGATTTACCGGCGCCGTTGTCGCCCACCAGCCCCAGGATCTCCCCCTGCCGGACGCGCAGATTGATATTGCGCAGAGCCTTGACGGGGCCAAAGCTCTTGGCGATACCCTCGACGCGGATGGCATCCGGCGCGTCGCCGCGCGCTGTCTGCTGCTCTTGCATTACTGGTTCCCTCCTCTACGCAAGACCTGGAGGCGGATATTGAGGATCATCGCTATGACGATCACGACGCCCAGAATGATATCGAAGGTGAAGGCGCTGACGCCGACCAGCGTCAGACCATCTTTGAGGATCTGCAGCACCAGCGTCCCCAGGAATGCACCGATGATGGTGCCGGAGCCGCCCTGCAGCGCCGTCCCGCCGATAACGGCCCCCGAGACGGCCTCGAACATAATATTGGCGCCGCCCGCCGAGGGATCTATGGAGGTCACGCGGAAGGCCAGCAGGATGCCGGCGAAGCCAGCCAGCAGCGATGCCAGCGTAAAATTACGCAGCTTGATCAGGTTGACGTTGATGCCCACCTCGCCCGAGCCGACCAGGTTACTGCCGACCGCGATGGTATGCAGGCCCCAGCGTGTCCGCGACAGCACGATCTGCAGGATCACAATAAAGAGGACGGCCCACAGGCTCTCCCAATAAATATTGTTGCCCAGCACGCCGTTCCAGAAGGTCCCCACGTCCGGCGTGGTGGTCGGAAAGGCGTTGGAGATGGTCAGGGTCAGGCCATTGAGGTAGAAGTAGGCGCCCAGCGTCGCGATAAAGGACGGCACCCGGAAGAAGACCACGACGGCCCCGTTGATCAAGCCGATCAGCGCGCTACCCAGCAAGGCCAGAATAATGCCGACGAAGAGGGGGAGGCCATTGTTATAGGCGATATACATAATAAAAGGGGCCAGCGCGTAGGTAAAGCCGACCGAGAGATCGATCTCGCCCATGATCAGGATCAGCACCTCACCCACGGCTATAATCACGGTCTCCGCCGTGTATTCCGCCAGGGTCTTGACGTTGCCCAGAGTCAGGAAGTTGTCATTGGCGACCTGGAAGCAGATCAGCAGGATCACGGCGATAATAAAGATGCTGGCCTCGCGCCGACGCAAGAGAAAATCGGTGATGGTGCTCAGGGGCGAGCGCCTGTCCGGCTGCTCTGCCACCGTCTGCTCTTGTGGCGTGGTATCCGCTTTAGCCACTGGATACTCCTTACGTTAAATCGATAACCTTTTATTTACGGGCGTTGCTAGCAGGCAACAAGAGAAAAGGCCAGAGTACGTGCGGGGCTTGCCCCCGCTTGCTTGCTTCCCAAAGAAAAGCTCATTCAAAGTGATCACGGACGATTGAATGAGATGCATTGTATTCTGTTGGTTGCTTTTTCGAGCGGTGAGGAAGAAAGCGGGGGCAAGCCCCGCACGTACTCTGGTCATTTCTCTTTTCACATTCTCTCAAGTTGAACGTATCAGGCGTAAGCCCGGCACGGCGGGTTATTTGACGAGGACCTCTTTGTCGGAGCTGCCCTCGAAGCGGGTCTGAGTCTTCAGGTAGGTCTGCACGTTGTTTTTGGTCACAAAGAGCAGGCCTGTGTTGGTCGAGGAGGGCTGTGAGAGACCGCCGGACAGCTTGTACAGGAAGAGCTGCACTACAGGCAGGAAGCCCTGCAAGTACGGCTGCTGATCGACCGTGAAATCCAGGTTCCCCTTGCTGACTTCTGAGAGGGTGATCGGCTGCAGGTCGTAGCCACCGCCATGGATCCCCTTGGAGGCCAGGCTGTACTTCTCCATGATCTGACCCACACTCTGTGTGCTGCCACCATCGACGGCGAACATGCCCTTGATATTCTTGTGGCCCAGGTAGTAGGCCTCGACGGCGGCCAGTTCATCGTTGACGGCGGCGCCCGTGGCGATCTCGCTGAAGTTGATCGGCTTGCCCGAGTTCTTGATGGCGTCGTGGATACCATCGATGCGCGGCTGAATGTTGAGCGAACCAGGGGTAGCGATAAAGCCGACCACCTCGCCGGAGGGAACCAGGCTAATGATGTGCGCGCCCACCTGCAGACCAGACTGATAGAGGTCCTGCCCGATATAGGCCAGGCGCTTGTTGGGGCTGTTGGCCGGCACATCAGCGTTGTAGCTCAGGACGGGGATACCCGCGCTGAGGGCCGCCTCCGTCGGCGCGTTGAAGGCGGTTGGATCGATCAGGGCGACCGCGATGCCATCGGCCTTGGAGGAGATGGCCGCGTTCATAGCGTCGACCATCTCGGAGACCTTACTGCTCTCTGAACCGACCCACTGGTAGGTGCAGCCCAGCAGAGCGCAGGCATCCTCGATCCCGTAGCGCGTCGGCGTAAAGAAGGCGTTGGTGGTGACGTGATTGACAAAGACAAATTTCCATTTGGGATGCGAGGGGAAGTTTCCTCCTCCGCCACTGCCCGAGGCCGACGTGTTGTTGTTGTTGGTTGTATTGCTACAGGCCGCCAGGGCGGAGAGGCCGGTGGCGCTCAGGGCGGCGCTGGCCAGCATTCTACGCCGGCTCATGGTCAAGGGTTGTCGCTGCGCGGGGGAGTCTGTTTCTTGCATCTTCGTTGTTACCTTTCGACTCTATTTCCTGGCGATGACTCCGATGAGAGCAAATAAATAGTTCACTAACCGGGTAAGGCAACCTGTGCCCGGCGAGCACGAGCATAGCCAGCGCGCTTTTCCCCTGTTAACAGCCAGAGGGCATGCGTATCCTTTTTGTGAGGCGCTGGCGGAAAGAAACATGTGTGTGCGCTCCACATACAGTAATTCGCTGCAATGGCTCAGAATGTTAACAAAACTGAGCACCAATTTAGCGCATTGGGATGCATTCGCATGAGCCGACTGGGGTATCATTGATGATGCGAACGCGCAGCTGGATAGCATTGAGCGTATGCCATGGGGAACGCCGTCTGAAGAGGTTCTATTAGAGGATTCCTGTTGTTGAGTGGATTGGCGCGAGTGGCTCTGCACCTACGAGTTGAAGAATTGTCTCCCCTGTGCATCGGCCTCCTCGCGCATGACCGTTACCAGGGCAAGGGATTCCCATAGCGGAAGAAGCCACCGGTTGGACCGTTGTCGGGCAGTTGCACCGCCCACACGACGCTTGATGCCCCCTTCTCAACCGGAGCAGCACCCATTGCCTCCATACCCGGTGCGGTCGCGGTCAGGCCAGGACAGACCGCATTGACAAGGATACCCGTACCCTCCAGTTCCGCCGCGAACTTTGAGGTGAGCGCGTTCAGCGCAGCCTTGGAGATACCATAGCTCGCCACCGATCCACGATTGGTTGTCAGGCCAAATTGCTGATCTCCATGAGACCCTGCTCCACTCGATACATTGACGATCCTGCCATGCTGGCTCTCGCGGATAAGGGGCAACAATATCTGCGTGGTACGCCATGCCCCGAACAGGTTCGTCTCTAAAACCACGTGGGCGGCCTGCAGGTCAGCAGTTGTCGCCTTCTCTGTCCAATCGACATAGGCGGCGGCATTGTTGACAAGCACATCCAGTCGTCCGAATGCTTGCTCCAGGACGTTGGCCAGGGCGCGTACACTCTCATCCTGTGCGACATCGAGGGCATAGGGCCGCACATCCTGGCCCTCTTCAATCAGAGGTCGGGCTGCGGCGCTGGCCTTCGCGATATCACGGGCGGTGAGGATCACCGTCACGCCTGTCCCCGCCAGCTGGCGACACACCTCCAGACCGATACCATGACTGGCGCCCGTCACCAACACAATCTGCGAACCGGTTTGTTTCTTATCATCCATCGTTCTTTCTTTCCCTTCCTGTCGCTGCTCATTAACATAGGCAGAGGAAAATTCCGCACAGGTCCTCTGTGTGTGAACCGTTCTCTGAAAGAATTCCTGCATATAGAGGGAAGTATACATAAAGTGCGGGGCGACACAGCAACCCAAAGGTAGGCAAGAATGACCAATTTCTACGGCAGCCCGTTCCTATGCACGCTCTCGCGTAGCCTGATGACGGTACTCAAGTGGCGTGAGTGCGAGCTTACGTTTGAAGAGGCGCGTAAAATGCGTCGGCTCCTCAAAGCCCAGATAGTTCGCCACCTCACCAACGCTCAGGTCGGTATAAGATAACAATTTCTTCGCCTCCAGGAGCAGGCGATCCACGATCAGATCATATGCGTTTCGCCCCATCTCGTTAGAGATAGCATGGCTAAGGTGATTTGGCGTCACATGCAACAGGTCCGCATACGCCTGCACGGTACGCCGGGTGAGGTAGTGCTGCTCAAGCAACCGCAGAAACTGTGTTGATAGCGAAGGAGAGCGGGATGAAGACGGCTGCCGCGCACAGTAGTCTTCATACAAGCCCTTGCAGTCAAACAAGAGTGCCAGCAGCATAGCCTGCAACATGGGGACACGATATGGATGCAGGCTGTTCTTAAAAGTGCGCTCCAGGCGCAAAAAATGATCTCGAAGTGCTATTTTCTCCGTGCCTGTGAGAGGGAGCATGCTACTCTCAGTAGGGCGAAAGAAAGGGAACTCTTCCATAGGTGAAATCACATGGCGGCTCAGAAATTCAGGCTGGAAGTAGAGAAGAAAACCCTGCTGCGCCTCTCCTCGTACCCAGGCCGATACATGGCCCGGCGCCTGAAAAGAAATAGTGTTACTGGGTCCCTCCATACGCCTGGTGTTCAGTTCAATCACCGCATCCTGCGAGTTCTCCTCAAGGAGCAGCAGGCAATAAAAACGCAGGGTATAGGGGGGCATCACTTTCCGTGTCGAGGGATAGGTCTCCTCAAGGGTGTATATATGAAAATCAGGCAGATCTGTGCGTCCACTGAAACCCATGGCTTCATGGCTATGATTGATGTCATCAAAATGAAGAATCTGCTTTCGGGATCGCATCGCTACGCCCTCCCCATCCTACTGAACGAGCAAGAATAATGATGAGTTTTCAGGTTAGGTCGCGTTCGATACAGTGGCGCAGATAGGCGACGGTGCGGCTCATGTGTGACGTGTCCTGGTAGAGCCGGCTCAGCATGACCGCGCCCTCAAGGGCGGCGATCATCGCGCTGGTCCAGGTCTCGACATCGATGCCGGGGCGAAGCTCTTCGCGCTCGATGCCCTTGGAGATGATGCGTCGAAAGGTGGAGCGTAGCTGGTCCATGGCGGCGCGCGCGCGATCGCGCAGAGCCGGTTCGGCGTCGTCCGACTCGATGGCAGTATTGAGGATGGGGCAGCCACCGGGGACGGGCGGGTCGTCCGCCAGGTCCTGGAAATAGCTGAGCAGGGCATAGAGACGCTCAAGCGCGTGCTTCTTGTCCGCCAGCACCGCGCGGATGCGCTGATCGAGGAGGGCGTAGGAATAGTCAAACGCCTGCAGGGCGAGCTGCTCCTTGCTCTTGAAATGATTGTAGATGCCGCCCTTCTCCAGACCCGTCTGCCGCATGATGTCGGAGAGGGACGAACCAGAGTACCCCTGCTGATTGAAGAGAGGAGCGACCTGCGCCAGAATCATCGCTCGCGTCTGTTCACCTTTACCCATATAAGCCTCCTTGTTTCAGACTGCCCGGTCTGAAAGCACTGTAGCAGAGCAGGACGGAAAATGTCAAATGATAGGCAGGTTCAGGGCCCGATCAACAGCGGGGCATTACATGCCAAGCAGGGTGTCGGTGTGCAGGAGTCGATTGTAGAACTGACTCAGGTTGGCGGCGGCGACGTGGCGACCGATGCGCGCCAGGAAGATGTTGGCCGGGTCCATGCGGATATTCTGTTCGGCGGTGAGATATTCGGCGAAGCCGTAGCGCGCGAAGAGCCGCTCGATCACGGCCCGGTAGGCGAAGCGCGTCAGCCCGAGACTATCGGTATCCCAGTGCCAGCTGAACCCCATGCCGAGGATGATCAGCTCATCCAGGCAATGCAGTTCAAAGACCAGCTTGAGCAATTGCAGCGCAATGCCCAGCTTGCGCCAGCCAGCACTCACCTCTATAGCGATCTCATAGGTGTTAGCCAATCCCTGCCAATAGTCGTCCGCCGGCGTCAGCGTCACCTGCCCGACGATTACCCCCTGCCTGGTATAGGCCAGGGTCAGGATGCTATCCGCGCGCTGGCTGATCTTCCCCAGCAGCTGGTGTTCGAGCTCTGGACGATGCGTAAAGGCGCGCAGACCGGCGTCCGGCCTGAGCGACTCCACGAAAGGCGCGGTACAGAAATCCTGTAAGAAGAGCGTTGCCGTTGCGGTCTCCAATGTCCTCTTGCGCGGGACGGCATTCTCGGCGCAGAGCAGCGAGAAGGTTTGTGACATAGGGTGGCTCCTTATATGCAAACAGTGCCTGTTCTCTTCAATCAATACGACTATGGCAGAAAAAGACCGAATGGTCTTTTTTATAGACCAAAAATATCAGACCGAATGGTCTTTTTTTTAAGTATAAACAAATTCCGGCCCATGTCAAGGTGAGCGGGCGCATCCTCCGTATTAACCGCTTGTGATTTTGCAGCATACTGTCGCAAAATCGAGCGCGATATGCTTCACAATGTGCCTGGATGCTGGCCCGCCTTCCCGTCCATGTGGTTAAACTATTGAAGTTTTTTGAACTGGCGAGAGGCGTGCAGTCCCCCCACAAAGATGAGAACTCCAGCCCCGATATGCAGCAGGTTAATCGCGTTCAGTTCGTCTGTGGGCAGATGGATGACGACCCCTTGCAGCAGTGTACTGCTCACATACCCGCTGAGGAACGTGGCGAGGAATGAACTCAGGGTCGTGACGGTTCCCAGGGTAGAGAACACGCGGCCCACCATCTGCTCCGGCGTAGCAAGGAGGACCAGGGGTCCAACCAGCACCTCGGCCTGCATCGTGGCGATGCCAATGAGCGTGAAACCCACCAGGTCGATGATCGCCTGATTTGGTATGGTTGAGGCAACGACCATCACCCCAGCAAAGAGGAGAGCGCGAGCATAGACGCTGGTCGCTCCTCTTTTGGCCGCCGCACGATCAACGAGCAAGGTCCCCAGGATGCCCCCAATGGCTGGCACAGCGCTGAAGAGGCCAAACAGGCTCATGGGCACATGGATATTCTGGGTGATGTAGAAGAAGGCCAGGACGCTCACAATGCCCCATCCAAAGGAAAACAGGCTCTCGGTAAGCAGAAGAGTGCGGAGCTGGAGATGGCCCCCGATGAAGCGCAATCCCTCGCGCAGTTCCGTCAAGACGCGCCGCAGTGATGTGGGTTGGGCTGACGCGCGACTTTCTGCCGCAGCTACGCGCATGCGCCCGACCAACACCCAGGAGCAGACATACGAGGCCGCATTCAAGGCAACCGCCCACCCGGCTCCCAGGGAGACGTAGCAGATGCCGGCACAGGTAGACCCGATGGCCCAGCTGAACACGCCGGCCCCGACGGTCAGCGCCGAAGCGCGGGTAAACTGCTCTTCTGGGACCACTTCTTTGAGGATCGCCCTGGCCGCCGGAGTGAAGAACTGACTCAGAGCACTGACGACTGCCACAACGAGATAAATGATGGTGAGCTTGACGGCCAGTGGCAGCGGGAGCGGTCCACTGATCGGCAAAAGGGAGCACACCAGCACGGCCCGGAGCGCATCCATGATGCGCATTGTCCGTTGTTTGGGCCAGCGGTCCACAAACACGCCAGCGAATGGGCCGATCAGGAGGGCCGGGAGCGCGGCAGCCAGCACCACGCCGCTGACAGCAAGGGGAGCCACACTCTGGTTCTGCAGCAGCGTACCGACCCATAAGATGAGCATCATCGTGAACAGCACATCGCCAATCTGCGAGATCGTACCACCAAGCCAGAGCAGAGTGTAGTTGCGATTGATGAGCAGTGCCAGCCCCTGGCCAGGAGGGCAGGCGTTTGGAAAAGCGAGGAAACATAAAAATCCTTTCACACGCGACATCCGCGTTGAGATGCGAGATCGATTCAAGCGTGTCTCAAGAGGGGGTGCAGTGCGAAAAAGAGGGGGGATAGGCCCCAACAGGGGAAACAATGGAGAGAGCTTGCCTCTCCGCTTACTCCTCGATTCGCGCCGCATGCGGCGCGAACACACCGACAGAGTGGGCAAGGACGTGTATGAGGCAGGTCAGGGAGAGGTGAAGTGGTTTCATCATGGCTGCGTCACGATCCTTGTTGTTAACTGTTTGAAAAGATGTTTAGTGCTTAAAGATTAGCACAGAAGGTTCTCAGCCGTCAAATATCATTCCGCATAGGCACTGGTCCGTTTGGGTTTGGCTGGTAGTGTGCCTGCGAAAACATCAGTCGGAGCGTGTGGTGCAAGGGATTTGAGCCGCTGGCGACTGCTAGAACGGGCTAGCGTCGCCAGCGACAAAGACAGAAGGTCGGGCGAGGTGAACTCAGGGGATGGCGATGGTGGCAACGACCTGCTGCTGACGGTGAGCAGGATTGGTACCATCATCGTAAGTACTGACAAAGCTCGATATATTGGTCGTGCCGCTGGTCGTATTGCCGAAGTAGTCACCGATGAACGTAGCGGGACTGGAGGCGCTATCTGAATGCGGCGCGTTCAATTGCGGGTCCCAGCTATGTTGAGTCAGCCGGATATTGTTCCCCAGTGGCGACAGGGCGGCATTGTAGAACTGCACACTGGCATTGATACAATAGTTGCTGGCGCCATAGGGCGGCAGACTCCCGCTATAATTGGGATTGCTCTGATCAAGGGCGAGGCCCGCGCCAGTGGCTTCCGGCGTGCCTGCGGTGGGACAGCTGAGGCGACGATCATAGAAGGCGACGCTCACGGTCCCATCGGCTGCCACCGTCAGGTTGGGCTGAAACTCGTCCACCGGAGACGCATTATCATTGACCTGGATCGGCACGCTCCAGGTAACGCCACCATCGTAGGAAGCCGACAGGATGGTATTGACTACTCCCGCGCTGTAATCCTCCCAGGCCACGTAGAGCGGATAGGAGCCCTGCGCCGACAGATGGTTGCCGACGGCAAAGGTATCCTCGATCCCATCGCGAAAGGTCGTATTCGCATAGCTGGCCGGCGGAATCCGCACGTTCTGCACAACCACCTGAGGCGCCTGCCAGCTCTTGCCACCGTCCGTCGATTTATCGACCGAAATAGTCGCGCAACAGTAAGAGTGCCGCGAAGGAAAATTGGTCACGGTGGTATAGACGGCTCCGGCGGGGTCCACATGTGGCAATAAATAAGTATCGCTCGCCGTACTGCTGACGGTCGGCAGCAACTGTGGCGCGGACCAATCGGTATGGGTCCCATCCGACAACGCCCTGGCGGTCGAGACATACGGCTTGCTCGAATGTCCATCGAAGAGTGTCCACATGGCGTAGATCATATTGTAGTTGGGGTTTGGCGCACCATTGGGCAGCAGCTTATTGGTATCGATGGTGATCCACTGCTTATCCGGCTCCCCGCCCACACTATCATAGGTCGCGATGTAATCGGGATGAGCATTGTGCGTCGTAGTCCAGCTGGTGGCACGCGTCGCGCCATGTGGATGGATGCTAACGCCGACAACTTCAGCAGGCACGATCGGATTGGGCTCCTGGCTGCCCCCGACAGTAAAGTTATGCGAGCCATCCTTATTATTATAGAAGAACTGATAGCCCAGCACGAACGCATAGTAGTTGCCAAAACCGTCGAAGGCCCCAATCGGATCGGTATTGTCGGTCCAACCCTCATAGCCGGGGATGTGCCCCTGGACGCTCCAGGTCGTGCCGCCATCAAACGACTCATAGAAGCCCAGCAGATGGTTGTATCCCTCCGGGCTGACGAACCACTTGGAAGAACCAATCAGGTGCCTGGGATTGGTCGGGTCGACGCGCATATCGGATTCCGCGTGACCTTTGACCAGCATAGAAGTTGCAGCGGGGGAGCCTGGATTGCTACCGGCCTGGGTGGAATAGGGACCCTGGTCCTCCCCCGTGGTCGAGGCACCGTTGCAAGCCGTTTCGCCGCTGTAGCCATCGTTAGGGCCATCGCTCACCCCGTATGGCACCTCCGGTGTATAGCAGCTGGTCTGTTGGGTAGTCGCAAATACATTGGTCACGTTATGTCTCGTGACGCTCCTGGCATAGGTCGCGTTGGTCTGCGTCCCCTGCGGAATGTTCCCTACACCAGAGCCTGCCATGGCAACATGTGGCTGCGCAAAGATTGATGTAGGAGTGAGCAGAACGAGTAGGGCCATAATCAGACACGCAAAAAAGCATTTACGCAAAGTTTAACCCTCCTTCATACTTTGTATCCTGCGGCACTCAATAGATCGAAGCATGCAGATACATTAAAAATCTCATAGCAACAATACCATAAGCATGCTTAACATTCAACTGCAATGTTGAACATTATATAGATATAGAAGCTTCTAAAAATCAGGCATTGCCAATTGATGCACTATACAGTTGATTCGCCATTTTTTGATTGAGGAACAATTCACCTATGAGAGAAAGATAGCGAACAAGCGCATATAGAGCAGATGGAAAATACGATACATGATAGGGTCGCAATAATAATTTACATAAGACTTAGAGAAGACTATTGGTATAAGATACTCCAAATGCAATCAGCGAGGCGCCTATTTTTTCACTTCTGAGCGTCGGGAATACTTTTGCTGAGTCTTTATAAAAATTCAACTCAGAAGAAAAAGCCATAAATTGTGAGTCAATAATCATATTTATACTTGTAAATATATTTACAAACAGTAGGAGTAAATATAACTTCGCTCAACTTTATTTTTCCTAAGAGGAGAGACCAACAATGAAACGATCCTATTTTATCGTTGCGATGACGTTGGCCCTGGCATTCGCTGCAATGAGCGGCCTTATGAGCTCTTTCGGCTCCGCTAGCGCTGCAACTGCAGGCGATGTCCTTCACTCCATCCACAGCATGAAGGTAAAGCCTTCCTGCCACAACTGCGCCGGGACGACAAGCAACCTGAGCTATCATGGTGGTACAGGTGGTTACGGTGTCGAAACCGGGGCGGACAAAGTGTATCTGATCTATTGGGGATCACAGTGGAACAATAATGATCCATCTGGCGAAGCGGCCATCCAGCAGAAGTTCTTTAATGGCGTCGGTGGTTCCAAGTGGAACAACTCGGTAACCCAGTACTGTCAGGGTGTTGCCACTGGCACGGTTACCTGCGGCTCTTCCGGCACACATGCCACCAATCCCGCTGGTGTGGAGGCGGGTGTCTGGTACGACAATTCGTCTACAGCGCCTTCCAGACCCTCTCAGTCACAGTTGGCCAGCGAGGCGGTCAAGGCCGCGGCGCACTTCGGCAACACGAGTGCATCTTCGAATACCACGGTTCAGTATGTGATCAATACCGCGACCCACAATAGCGCCAGCGGATTCGGCACCCAGTACTGCGCCTGGCATAGTTCGACAAGCTCGAGCTACGGCAACATTGCTTATACCAACATGCCCTACATCACGGACGCGGGTTCAAGCTGCGGCGCCAACTTCGTTAACGCGGGTAGCGCGGGTCTGACCGACGGCATCACCATCGTTGGTGGTCATGAGTTCGCTGAGACCGAAAGCGATATCTATCCCAGCACCGGTTGGGTGGACAGCAGCGGCAGTGAGAACGGCGACAAATGTGCCTGGATCAGCTCTGGCCAGGGCGCTTCGGCCAACGTTAGCCTGAGCACCGGCACCTTCCCCGTTCAGTCGCTGTGGAGCAATGCATTCAATAGCAACACTGGTGGATGCGTTCTGTCATACTAATAATCCTACTGATTGTACATAGTCTGTACATTGTACGAAGGGATCGCCAATGGTGGCGGTCCCTTTTTTCGTGCTCTATAGCTATCAATGATCTTTGGTGTGGGCGAACCCTGCACCCAAGACGTTCAATTTAAGATTGTGCAAAACGAGAAACGACCCCAGTACGTGCGGGGCTTGCCCCCGCTTTTGTCCTTTCCGCTCGAACAAGCAACAAGAAAGACGTTCTTCATCAGCAGAAGCCTGCATGGATAAGCAGCGAGGAAGGAAAGCGGGGGCAAGCCCCGCACGTACTCTCGTCTCTTTTCTTGTTGCTTGCTCTAACGTTGAAGGTATTGCCCCTTGCACCCCTTACGTTGACGCCAATGGGTGTCCCCAAAACGCCGGCAGGCGGGGCTAACCACCCCGCCTGCCGGCGTTTTATAGCTGCTTAATTACCCTATGGGCCTACATTGGTACGGTTATGTCACCGGCGTCGCCGCATGCGGAGAAGTGCAGTCCATCCGGCTTTGAGCTAATGGCGGTACATGTATACGTTTTGCTTCCAGAGGGTTTGGCGGGTAGAACCGCGTGCTGCACGGCATCAGTAACGGAGCAATGCTGGTCGCCGGTGCGGACATTGAACGTGTGGATGGCTAGCGTATCAACGGAGGTTTGGTCGAACTCGAGCATCGCTGGCCGGCACTTCTGATACGCCTGCCAGAAACACGTGGCGGACTGTTTTGCCCTGGCCGTATCCACAGGAAGACCACGTGGATTCGTCTGTATGCTACCGCACTTGCTCGCCGGGAGGGTTTTCATCGAGGTTTTCGTCGGGGTTGGCGTTGGGCTCTGAGCGCCCTGCGCCGTCGTAGAATCGGTGCCACACGCGGCCAGAGCCGCGACAATCAGCACACAAAAGAGCAGGGTTGCCACCCATCTCCTCGTGCTCCAGCCACTGCGCTGAAAGGAACGTTGTAATCTGGATACCATTTTTCGTATCTCCTCTAAAACTCCTGCTTCAGTTGTATCTACCACAAGAGACGGTCTGGAGTCTCAAAAAGTTCCCAACCCGTTTGGACGGCAAGGCAATTCGAGCGCAAGGCCCAATACATTCAACTTGAGGACAAGCAACAACGAAAAAGATCACAGTACGTGCGGGGCTTGCCCCCGCTTTGCTTCCTCGCCGCTTATCCATGCGGACTTCTGTTTCTTGTTGCTTGTTCGAGCGGGAAGGACAAAAGCGGGGGCAAGCCCCGCACGTACTGTGATCTTTTCTCGTTTTGCACGATCTTCAATTGAACGTCTTAGGAGCGAGACCCACATCAACGGGGGGACGTTGATGTGCTAGGAGAGGGAGAAGCGGGCGCGAGGCCCGAAGCGACGAGGAAACCGTTAACCAATTGGGCAATTTCGTCGGCGGCCGTGTCGAGCGCGAAGTGACCACCATCGACGATGTGGACTTCGGCCTGGGGTACGTCGCGACGGTATGATTCGGGTTCAGAGGCGTCAAACGAGAGCTCGTACTTGCCCCAGATAACGAGCAGGCGGGGCTGCGTTTTACGCATCCATTGCTGCCATTTTGGGTAGGAGGCGACGTTCGACTGGTAATCGTAAAAGAGATCGCTCTGGATGTCGGCCTGTCCCGGCTGGTTCAGGAAGCGGAATTCATCGGTCCATAGATCAGGATCGTAGCGATCAGGCTGGGGATCGTTCCCCACGTGCCGGGTACGCGTGGTTGCCAGCGAGAGAAGATTGGTGCGCAGAGCCGCTTCATGCGCTGCCCGGTCGGCCCAAAAAGCACGGCGGGTGGCCCAGTTTTCACCCAGGCCGGTATCGTGGGCCACGGCATCCTGGACGATCAGCGCCTGCACGCGCTCGGGATGGGCAAGGGCCATGCGAAAACCTACGGGGCCGCCATAGTCCTGCATGTAGAGGGTGTATTTATCCAGGCCCAACGCTTCCGTAAAATGCTCCATCACGGTCGTGATGTTGTCGAAGGTGTAGGCGAATTGCCTGTGATCGGGCCAATCGCTATGGCCGAAGCCTGGATAGTCGGGGGCAATCAGGTGATAGCGATCAGCCAGGCGCGACAAGAGCGGCTCAAACATGCGCGAAGATGATGGCAGCCCATGCAGCAGAAGCAGGATCGGGGCGTCTTGCGGCCCGGCCTCGCGATAGAAAATGGACAGGCCATCGATCTGTACGGTGCGATACGACACAGGATTTTTCATCTTGTACTCCTTTTCAATTGATGATCAACCAACAGAGAATAACAGGTCAATCTCTATTATTTACGCTTAAAAGGCAGTGTAGTTGAGGTTAGCACGCTGCCCAGCAGGAACAGGAGCGCGACAAGCAGGAGCGCGCTACGCATACCAGCTAGAAACGCGCTCGGTTCATTCAAGGAGCCGAGCAAGGAGCCCAGGATCGCCACACCGAGCACACCGCCCACCTGGCGGCTCGCGTTCAACAGCGCTGAAGCGATACCGACCTGGCTCCTGGGAACCGCATTCAGGATGGCCGTCGTCATGGCGGGGACCGTCATGCCGCAGCCAAGGCCGATAGCGATCTCTCCTGCTGCCAGCAATAGGATGGCATTGTCAGTCTGGCCCCACAGGAGCAGGAGCGTGCCAAGGCAGCTCGCCGCCAGCCCCGCGATCATTGGTCGGCGCGTGCCCAGACGCGCGGTGATCCTGCCAGAGAGCAAGGCGGTGAGCCCGGTAGCAACGGTGATGGGCAGCAACGCCATCCCTGCCAGCACGGCCGGATAATGATAGATATCTTGAAAGAACAGCGAAAGGACAAACAGAACGCCATACAGGCCGAAGTTGAGAACGCTTCCAATCAGTATAGGCATGCTAAAGGCCGCCGATGAGAAGAGGCGCAAGGGGAGCATCGGCGTACTGTGCCTCATTTCGATGATCAGGAAGAGGCCCGTCGCGCCTACGCACAGCAGAAGCATACTGGTGATCTGCGTAGAGAACCATCCCTGGCTCCGGCCCTCGATGAGCGCGTAAGTCAGCGTGCCAAGGGCGACGATCACGCATAGCTGTCCCCACAGGTCACGCTTGCGCACTGTCGTACGCGGCCTCTCGCTGACGAAACGCATGGTAAGAATGAGAGCGAGCAGACCGAGAGGCACGTTCAACAGGAATATGCTGCGCCACCCTAGCGCTCCAATCAGCATTCCACCTATGACTGGACCTCCCGCCAGGCCGATGCCAGAGCTACCAGCCCAGATGCCAACGGCTCTGGCCCGCTGAGCAGGATTCTGAAAACCATGGGTGATCAAGGAGAGCGAACTCGGAACCAGCAGCGCGGGTCCTACACCTTGTAGCACGCGCGCCGCGATCAACATATTGAGCGAGGGAGCCAGACTACAGAGGAGTGATGCGCCAGTAAACAATACATATCCGATAAGGAACGCGCGCTTATGTCCGAGCCGGTCCCCGAACGTGCCCGCGCTGAGCAGCAAGCTGGCAAAAGTCAGGGTATAGCCATTGACCACCCATTGCAACCCCTCAAGGGATCCATGTAGATCGTGCTGCATAGCCGGGAGCGCCACGTTGACGACCGAGGTATCGAGAATAACCATAAAGAAGCCGAAACAGATGGCGATCAAGCCAAGAACATGCAGCCCCCTATTCTCTAAAGGGGCAGGCGCGGTCTGTTGTTCTATTAACATGCCTTATCGCGCCTCCTGTGTTGTGTACAGCATATGATCCATTCCTTTGAATGCGGACCGTTCACCAGCAAGTCGGAGCCAGCCTCAATATGCTCAATTTAAAACCATGCAAAACGAGAAACGACCACAGTACGTGCGGGGCTTGCCCCCGCTTTGCCTGGCCGCGGATCATCGATGCGAAACCGCTTTTCTGGTGCTTTTCCGAGCGGGAAGGACAGAAGCGGGGGCAAGCCCCGCACGTACTCTCGTCTCTTTTCTTGTTGCTTGCTCGCAAATTAAAGGTATTGGAGGCAAGCCCGACACCTACCAGGGTAACATGAGGGAGGCGGGGCAGGCGCCTATATCCTTGCGGGGGAGCGACATATTCTTGCGCGGTTAACGGTAGGCGCGGGGAGCCAGGCCGGTAAGGCGCTTGAAGTGTAGCGCCAGGTGGCTTTCATTGGAGAAGCCGACCGCGTGGGCAATGGTAGTAAAAGACCAGTTTGTGGTGGTCATTAGCAGTTTCGCGCGCTCAATCCGCCGCTGGATGACATAGCGGTGGGGCGGCAGGCCAGTAGACTCCTTGAAGAGGCGGGCGAAGTGGTAGGGGCTCAGATGCACAACCGCCGCGATATCTGACAGCGAGAGCTCCTCAGCCAGGTGCTCTTCGATATAGTTGATGGCGGGCCTGAGTGTCGTTCTGGCCAGATGAGCAGATGTTGCGAGCGAGGGCGATTGCAGCGAAGAGTGATGCCTGAGGAGGTGGATACCAAGCATGGTAGCCAGGGACTCCACATAGAGCTTGCCACCCAGGCCATCTGAGCGCAGCTCCGCGAGTAATGAGAGCGCGATAGACTCAATCTGCGGATCGAAAACACCGATGGTATCAATCAGTTCTACACGATCGGGGTTGACATCCGCCGAAGCGGCGATATTCTGGATGAGTGTGGGAGAGAGGTAGAGATGCAGATGACGTACTTCCTCCTCTCGCTCCAGGTGCCAGCTTGTCGGCGCGCCCGCAGGCATGATGACCAGGTTGCCGGTCTTGAGAAGTCCCTGGCGCCCAACATGCTGTTCTCGGACCTCAGAAGGGGAGCCAAGATTGACGACGAGGACATGGCGAGGGATAGCGGGCAGGGAAAAATCATCGTGTGGATGGATGACTTCAGCAATATCAAGCGCATTCCAGCCCTTACCGCTGCTCGATTGAATAATATGCTCAGGCGGAACATCAAATATTCTTTCCAAAGAATCATCCTTCACAGACAACGGTTCCATGGTCCCGCTCCTTTCGGCCGGTTCGGAGAAAATACGTGCTATCCCACACGTCGTAAAGAATAAGTCCCTTCGGCATACAATGATAGCAATATACCATATTTTAGAAAGTGCCTCCGTAGGTGTCGGGCTTGCCCCGACTTGCCGCGCAGCGGCCCGCTCCCGGGCGAGCATGTTCCACCAACGATGACATCGTTTCTTGTGAACCTTTCCTGGGAACGATCGTGTTTCAAGCAACGTGTGCTCCCGGGGACGGGGTCGCCTTCGGCTCCAAGCCAGGGCAAGCCCGGCACCTACGCAACAACTTCAAAGATCGCGTCCAGCACAAGCGGGGTGCGAACAGGGAGGCTATAGGCGCCGGTTACCAGCCGGGTATGCCCTGGTTCCTTCCCAAAGATCTGCGCGAACAGATCCGAGGCGCCATCGGCCACGGCTGCATGCTGCGTAAATGTCTCAGTCGTCATCAGGGTTACGCCGACGCGTAGCACTTTCCGAATCCGATCCACATCGCCCAGGAAATGGCTGGCCGCCGCCAGAGCCTTCAGTGCCGCGCACCGGGCCGCCTCCTGTCCCTGTTCCACGGTCAGGTCAGAACCCAGGCGACCAGTGTACAGCAGCTTTCCATCGACGAAGGGGAGGATGCCACTGGTGAAGAGCAGGGTCCCCACCAGCGATGTCTCCACATAGTTTCCCAGGGGTGTCGGGGGCGCTGGAAGCTGGATGCCAAGCGCATCCAGCCTCTCACGATACTTGCCCGAACCGGTTCGATCACCATTTGCCGGCATGTGCACCTCCATCAACGTGTATTACTTCTCCAGTTACAAAGGTTGCCGCATCCAGATACATAATAGCATCTACGATTTCAGATGCCTGCCCCATACGTGCGATCGGATGCATATCGCGCAGGAAGTCATAATCATCGTTGCGGTGCATGGGGGTATCAATGTTACCCGGCGCAACGGCGTTGACGCGAATACCTTCGCCCGCATACTCTATGGCCAGTGCTTTTGTCGCCGCGTTTAAGCCACCCTTGGTGATAAGAGGAAGGGATGCCGGAACGCCGGCCACAGGCTGATCGGCCAGCGTGGTGGTAATGTTTACAATGTGACCCGAATACTGTTTTTGCATCTGCCCAACGGCATACTGCGTCACAAACAAGAAGCCAAGCAGGTTCGTACGGATCAAGTTATCAAAATCCTGGATGGTATAGTCGGTAAAGGGCTTCGGGATAAAGATCCCGGCATTATTCACCAGCAGATCAATCCTGCCAAAGCGTGCGACGGCTGTCTGCACCACTTGTTGCGCGATTTCTTGCTCGGCGATATCCCCATCAACGAGGGCAAGGTGATCAGAAGCAGGCAGGGTGCGCGCGCTGGTAATCCTGCGCGAGTTGGCGACAACCTGATATCCCCGGGCAAGTAAGGTATTGGTCAATTCAAGGCCGATTCCCGATGAAGCGCCGGTTACCAGAGCGGTTTTGTTCCTAGACACTGTGATTCTTTCCTTTTCAGCTATTATCTAATAATTAATTGCCCATGAGGAGCAGGGTAGCATCCTTGCACCTGCATCCTTACCCCAGCCCCCATAGACAATAGAGAGAGAAAGGAAATCATTGAGTCCCTCAAATAAACCACCACGCCATACGCTTAATTGCATAATGGTACTCCATCATAGATAGTCATCTTCAACAAGGAGAGCAGCGTTGATTAACCAGTCAATATCGAAGCTCCTTCCTCCACACCTTTCTCTGGACATAAAGGTACCTTAGAAATCAAGGACAAGCGCCCATGTTCTTGCGCACAATGAACAGAATTTTGCGCCGTATACACACGCAAGCAAAGTGAGGGATAATAGGGAGTCTGCCGTCATTGTCCTACGACGGCTTCTGGCAGATGTTACGACGCGGCGCGCAATCGCGTGTCATAAACGGTTGAGGATGATACCATGTTTCAGAGGAGGATTGTATGTTTGACCTGATGATTATTGTTGGTACCATCACGGCATTTCTGGCCGTGATGAACTTTGCCGCGGGAGGCAAGCGTCAGTAGCAGTGAAAGAAAAGGAAGGAGATGATGGAAGAAAGGGAATAGATTAATGAAAATCGCTGTGAAGGCGCCTGTCGGGCGCGCCTCTGGCTTTGCGCTGGCCGCCTACGCCTTTGTGGTAACTATGCTGGGCACGACGCTGCCCACGCCGCTCTACCCGATCTACCAGCAGGAGTTTAGCTTTTCGAGCCTGATAGTCACGGTGATCTACGCCACTTATGCCGTGGGGGTGATCGCGGCGCTGCTGCTGTTTGGTCAGCTTTCAGACGAGATTGGGCGACGCCGGGTACTACTGGGAGGACTGCTGCTGGCAGTGGCCAGCGCGCTGGCCTTTCTGTTCGCCACTGGTCTGCCCCTGCTGTTTGTGGGTCGTCTGCTCTCGGGGCTGTCGGCGGGCATCTTTACGGGTACCGCGACGGCCACGCTGGTGGACCTGGCGCCGCAGGAGAAGCAGCGTCAGGCCACATTGATCGCCGCCGGCGCCAATATGGGCGGCCTGGGTTGTGGACCACTGCTCGCCGGCATACTCGCGCAGTACGCGGTGCAGCCACTGCGGCTCGTATTCATCGTCAACATCGTGCTGCTGCTATTAGCGATCATAGGCACCTGGATCATGCCTGAACCGATCGAGGTCAAGGAACACGCGCGGCTGCGGCCGCAACGTCTGCGCATTCCTCAGCAGGTGCGCGCGACATTTATTCGCGTGGCAATCCCCGGCTTTGCCGGCTTCGCGGTATTGGGTCTCTTCACAGCGGTGGCGCCTGTGTTCCTGAGCCAGATGCTCCACATCACCAACCACGCGCTCACCGGCCTGATCGTCTTCGCCGTCTTCGCCGCCTCCACCTGTGGTCAACTGCTGCTTGAACACATTTCCCAGCGACGCGCGCTGCCCCTGGCCTGTATCGGACTGATCGTCGGGCTGATTCTGGTCGCCGGCGGGCTGCTGGCCCGTTCGCTGACCCTGCTGGTCGCCGGAGCCATCGTTGCCGGTCTGGGACAGGGCCTGAGCTTACGCGCGGGGTTAGCGGCGATCAACGCGAAGAGTCCCGCCACGCAACGCGGCGAGATCTCATCGAGCTACTTCGTCGTCCTCTACATCGCCATCTCTATCCCCGTCATCGGCGTAGGCATAGCCGCGCAGCTCTTCGGATTGCAGGTGGCGGGCATCGCGTTCAGCATCATCATGGCCATCCTGGCGCTAATCGCGCTGATCATCCTGCTCAAACAACCAACGGAACAACATTGAGGGTTACGCGCCATACCCGTACGTGCGGGGCTTGCCCCCGCTTGCTTGCTCGCCGCTCGAAACAGCGACGGAAATGATGCGATGCATCGCATGCAACTGTCCCTGGTCGCTTTGAAGGAGCTTTTCCTTTTGGGGATGCAAGCAAGCGGGGGCAAGCCCCGCACGTACTGCATCTCTTTCTATTTCTGCATTTCCTTACGTTGAAAGTATCGGCCGCGAGGGCCGAACCTACGATGGGGCACCGTTCATGTGTTTTCGTGTTTCCCGCCGGCAGGAGAGCCAGCGATTTTTTCGCCAAGCCATTCACGACTGTGTGACAGGTACGCTTGAGCCAGACGTGTCCTGGCGGCGATGCTCTCGAAACCGTGGGGCGCACCAGGGACAATCTCAAGGGTAGAGTCGGCACCTGCCGATTGTAGCCGATCAGCGTAGGTTTTATCTTCATCGAAGAAGAGCTCAATATCGCCGACGCCGATCCATGTCGGCGGGAGTCCGCGCAGATCGTTGCGGCGGGCGGGTACGGCATACTCAGGAACTGACGCCGCTCCAGGCTCGGTCCCCAGAAAGGCACGCCAGCCGATGCGATTGAGGCGATTATTCCAGATTTTGTGCTTGATCGCATCGAGCTCCGTGCGGGCTGCCGTGCGATCGTCAAGCATGGGAGAGAAGAGCCACTGCGCGATAGGCTGGATGCCCCTGGCATCGTGGATGCGCTGAACCAGGCTGGCCGCCAGCCCACCGCCAGCACTTTGCCCGCCAACGGCAACACGGGTCCGGTCGATCTGGAGGTGCGTCGCTGCCTGCTGGAGCCATGTCCAGGCCGCGTAGCAATCATCGGCGGCGGACGGGAAAGGAAACTCCGGCGCCAGTCGATACTCCACAGAAACCACGACCACACCCAGCTGGCGGGCGGTCTCGGCGCAGAACTGATCATCCTGCGCCGCGCTCCCGATCACCATCCCGCCGCCATGAATCCAGAGCAAGGCCGCGCCCGTCAAGACACCCTGAGGGGTATACACGCGGAGCGCGCCAGTTCGCTTTTCCAGGCGGGCTCCCTCATACTGTTTTTCACGATCCAATCGTTTGATGGACGCTCGCATAAGACGCCGCCCGAAGCTGCTCCCTAGCGGCAACGGCGGCATCATGAGTACTCTTGATCGTAATTCTGGCGCGACTTGAGAAAGCTTCATTGCTGGTCTTCTCCCCCCTGCTGCCACTGATCTGTTGAGGATAGAGGGTCCATGTAACCGTGGAGCAGGGAGATGAGATCGCCCTGTACCTCGTCATCCAGCCAGTCCTGCAGCGCGACACGCAGTGCCGTCATGTAGATGGCTACCAGAAAGCGAACCCGGTGGGGATCGGTGGCGGACTCCAGCCGCGAGCTGAGCGCGTCGCAGATGGCGGGCTCCACCGCCATCTGTGTGTAGAGGTAGATGGAGGCGATGGATGGGATCTGCATGGCCACCCGGTAGCGAATCAGAAAGCTGGTCCGCTGCTGCTGATACAGCTCGGCCAGCGACAGCATGATCGTGCGCAGCGCGGCGTGCGGCGACTCGCCTGGCGCCACCTGCTGCAGCGTGCTCATGCCTGCGCTCAGGATGGCACGCATGGGTGTGAAGAGCACCTCCTCCTTCGAGGCAAAATAGCGAAAGAAGGTACGCGACGACATCTGCACCGCGTTCGCGATATCCTGAATCGACGTCTGCTCATATCCCTGCTGCTGAAACAGGCGCAACGCCGTCTCTTCGATGATGGCCTGCGCCTGGCGTTTTTTGTGCTCACGCAAGCTCAGCGGCTGCGGCTGCTGGCCCGTAGTCGATGCCATGTCGTGCATTTCAATGCCCTCCTCTTGACTTCTGTCACACTATGACATTATAATCCCAAAATGACAGTTATGGCAACTATAGACAGTATATAAAAAGAGGAAGGTCATGATGAATATACCAGATCAGGGTGGAGCAGAGCAGGCGGCGTTCAATCTGTTTAGTGGTAGCGAGTACGCCTCTAATCCATTCCCGGTGCTAACCATGATGCGCTCGATGGGGGCCGTCATTCCCCTGCCGTTCCCCATGATGGGATCAGATCGACAGACGTGGATGGTGACACGCATGGAAGAGGCGGTGCGCGTGCTGAAAGATCAGGAGCACTTCACCGTCGATCCCCGCACGCTCGGCATGGCAGGCATCTTCGGGCAAAACATGGCCGCCGCCGATGCAAGCAGCATGCCCACCTTTTTTACGCCCGGCACCTCGATGCTCACAGTCGACGACCCGGATCACCGGCGTCTACGCGGGCTGATCTCCAGGGCCTTCACGCCCAGGTACATAGAAGGGCTGCGCCCGCGCGTACAGCAGATCGCCGACGAACTGCTCGACCAGGTACAGGACCAGGGGCAGATGGATCTCGTCAAGGACTATGCCTTCCCCCTGCCGATCAACGTCATTTCTGAGATGCTCGGCGTGCCGCGCGAGGACCGCGCGCAGATCCGTGTGTGGTCCGGGGCGCTGGCGAGCGGGCTGGGGCTGGGCAAGCGCGACGAGGGGGTGGTGGCGCACATGCAGGCGTTCGGAGCCTACACCGCGCAACTGGTGGCCGACAAACGCCAGCATCCCGCCGACGATCTGATCAGCCAGCTGATCGCCCTTGAAGAAGAAGGCGACCGGCTCAGTGAGACCGAACTGCTCTCGATGATCACACTGCTGATCTTCGCCGGCCACGAGACGACCTCCAACCTGATCGCCACCGGCACACTGGTGCTGCTGGACCATCCCGATCAGCTAGAGCGGCTCAAAGCCGACCTCAGTCTCGTCCCCTCGGCGGTCGAGGAACTACTGCGCTTCCAGGGACCGGCCACCATCGCGGGTCCCCGCTTTGCCCGCGCGGAGATCGAGCTCGGCGGCCAGCACATCAACAAGGGAGACGTCGTTATCCCGGTCCTGCTCTCGGCCAATCGCGACGAGGCCCAGTTCACGCAGCCGGAGGATCTGGAGATCGCGCGCACGCTCAACCGCCACATCGCCTTTGGGCATGGCATCCATACCTGCCTGGGCGCGCCGCTGGCCCGCGTAGAGGGAGATATCGCCTTTACCAGCTTGCTCAGGCGCGTGCCCGATCTGCGACTGGACATTCCCCGCGAGGATATCAGCTGGCACTTCAGCCTCAACTCGCAGAGCCTGACCGCCCTGCCCGTTCGCTGGTCCCGCTAAAAGGGAGCCCGGCGCGCAAAAATATCCCCTCGTTCCTTGATTGATGGAACGAGGGGCACCTGATCACAACATGCCGGGAACAGCGTTGTTCCACACATGACCCTAGTGCGTATGCATAAAGCCACCACGGGGCAATTCAATCTTCGAGGGACCGGTCTCCGTCATGCGCGCAAACATGCCATACCAGGCCACCAATCCAGAGATGATAGCGATCCACCCTCCGATTACCGTGAGCACAGGTACATTAAGCAACATGCCAAGGGTTACACCCAGCGACGCCAGGAACAGCAGACCTAAAACAGCGAGCCAGACCGGGTTGGTTCTTAGGGCCGTCACAATGTAGATAGCGCTAAAGACCGTCCAGGTGAGGAACAGGAATCC
This sequence comes from Dictyobacter halimunensis, assembly GCF_036245075.1. NCBI lineage: Bacteria > Bacillati > Chloroflexota > Ktedonobacteria > Ktedonobacterales > Dictyobacteraceae > Dictyobacter > Dictyobacter halimunensis. The sequence goes on along the minus strand of NZ_BSRI01000002.1, from coordinate 5,008,246 downwards.
AATCGCAACATTGAGATGGACTCCAAGCAGTGCGCGAATACCAAACGTTGGAGCGACCAGCGCGCCTAACGCCAGCAAAAACACACCATACGACTCAAAGAAGGTCCCCATTTCGGGATTTGCGCGGGCCGACTCGTGCATGCCACCCAGGAATAAGGCCAGGCCACCAAAGAAAGCAACAACTGCGAGCAATCCAAGGCCAGCGGAAAATGGACGAATCAGGAAACCAGCAAAGACAGCGCCCCAGATGATCGTCGTAAAGGCAAAAGCCTGCATATTCGGGATAGCCAGCCTGGCATCCTGTGTGACGACATCTGTATGGGTACTAACGTCCTGATCATGAGGCATGGCATATTGAGCCATTTCATGTGCTCCTTTCATGTGATTGTAGCAACAAACTTCCAGCTTGCGCCCGCACTAAGCACTACTAAATGTAGACAAACGCTACTATTAGTTTATATCTATCATGGACTATTAATTACTATATACATCATAAGTTAAATTTTAGTAAGAGGATTACTATTTTTAGATACCTATTTATCCTCATGTTAGCGTAGAAGGCAGAAATATGATCCGCATCCGTTCGATCCGGATAGAAGGTAGCAATGTTCTCCGGGAGCGTAGCCCGCGTATGGGAGAACAGGAAAACAAGCGGAGGGAACAAGACGGGGGCATGCTGGTACCAATTCCCTGGTGGCATTTTCAAGGATAGCTGGAGTAAGGAGTATAGAGGATAGTGATAAATTAATACCATTCGTCCTATGTCTCAAAGGGTGTGAAAGCACGGTTGCTATCCTCTATACGAAAAGTATGACTCAGAATGGTAAGAAAAAGGTAAAAAAAAGGGGGTGTTTTACCCTCTTTTTTTGCCATATAGATATTGATACATAGATGATACGGAATTGCTATCTGATTCTCGGGCAAAAGCGGCTAAACTCAAGGAAAGCACAGCAAAGCAGTATGGCATAATGCTGCAGAGAAGAAGGAGCAAACATATGACCCAGACCCAATCGCCCTCAGACAAGGTCACAACAAAAGTCTATAAGATGAATGATAACGTACAAAAAATGTGGTGGGCTATTCCTATCTTCGGTATTGGCATGGGAGCAATACTACTCGTCGCAGCTTTGCGCATGTCGTACGTCGATATAGCGACGCGAGCCATGCTGATAGGAGGGGCGGTCATCATCGCGCTGATCGGCATTCTAGTCTTTCTCGGCGCCCGGCACATACGCCTGGTAACCTCTTCCAGGGGTGTAACCCTGTATGGCATTGGATATACCGTATACACTCCCTGGAGCAACATCAAAAAGCTAGCTACGGACCAGTATGGCGGCAACAGCATGTATGGTACCCGTTTTTATCAGCCGTCGCGTACATACGAAGGCTTCCTTTTTTACCGGCCCGCTGTTTCCGGGCTTCCAGTGAAGGAGGGGATGCGGCGAAACGTGGCGGTTATCCATGGGTGGGCCCTGATGGGTGTCCAGATAAGCCGCTACACCAATATGCTTCCGCTGACAGGTTTTCTCAATGATTTCACGCGTAAGGAATTGCTCAACGACGCCAAAAAGTATGCACCTGACACGTTCGGCATATTTGGAAAGAAATAGGGCAGAAACAATCGATTGGCAGCCAGATCTATACCCGGCGTGATTTGTGGATCAGTTCACGCCGAACTTGTGATGTGTGTCATGGCAGCTCATCTGTATTCAGGGTAGACTAAGCACATAAGAGAAAGACGTCGGGACCTCACCAGAGAGAGGGATCGACAGAGCAAAGCCAGACAAGATAACGAACAAGAGAGAAAAAGAAAGGATGCCAGCTATGAAACTGTTCCGCTCTTCCAACAACAATCGTGACAACGTGCAGGCCCGCGAAGTTGAGCTCAACGAGCAAGAGTTAAGCGCTGTATCCGGTGGCAGCGGCTGCTATGACTATGACGATTGCGATCATGACGATGATGACTGCTATGACTATGATTGTCACCACCACCACCACCACCATCACCACCATCATCACCACCATTGCTAGTTCCGGTTCGACTTTTCGCCCTGGATCGCGGATCACACCGCTGGTCCAGGGATTTTTTTGTCTCATCGCGCGTGGTTCACTCCACGTTTGAACAGCTTGGATGACGCTGAGATACCATCTGTGACGTCTTTGTGATACCTTTTTTCGTCCTGTGACGGCGATGAAAACCTGGCGGCCTATGTTCGTAGCATCGACTCTGTCCATAAGAGTTACCGGGACAGAATCTGCTGGTGGGGAACAACACAACAAGCAATCGTCGTTTACAGAGATGCGGAGGATGTTATGAAACACGATGAATTTATGGGACAGGTACAACACCGCGCACGATTAAGCTCGCGAGGCGAGGCGGAGCGGGCGACCCGCGCGACACTTGAGACCCTGGCCGAGCGCCTGGCCGGTGGCGAGGCGCAAGACCTGGCTGCGCAACTGCCGCCAGAGATTGGGGACTATCTCCGAGACACCTGGTCCGCAAAGGGAGAGCGCTTCTCCCTGCACGAGTTCTTCCAGCGTGTCAGCCTGCGGGAGCGGGTCGATGTACAAAAGGCCACGTTTCATGCGCGGGCAGTGATCGATGTGCTCAAAGAAGCCGTCTCGCAGGGTGAATTAAAGGATGCCCGCGCCCAGCTCCCCGCCGATTTCAATCGGCTGTTTGAGGCGGGCAGCGAAGGAAAGATGCCACAGGTGCAATAACCAACTCACGCAGAGAAAGGGGATGGCGGACAGCGATCAATGAGGGGTCGAGTCGCGGTTTAGGTGGCCATCCCCTGTCACTTATCTCTATACCAGTCTGCGCCGGGAAAGCGGAAAGCGATCTTGCGCGATTTTCATTATTGTTAGTTAAATGGTGCTTTGCAGGAGCCACTTGAGTTCTTTGGATAGCGCCTGTGTATACAGGGCTTTGACCAGGACGTTGCGTACAGTGTAGAGCTGAGGATTGTTGACCTGCGAGAGCTGGCCGATGCGCCGCGATTGCCGGGCGACACGCGAGGTGCGCGGCTTGCGTCGCTCTTCGTAGGCGCGCAGGGCCGTCGGGAGGTCCGAGCCGGTCCGCAGGCATTCGGCGAGCACGGGCGCGTCCTCAATCGCCTGGCAGCCGCCCTGGCCCATGTTGGGGGACATGGCGTGCGCCGCGTCACCGACCAGCACGACGCGTCCCCGGCTCCAGTGGGTAAGGGGCTCGATATCGTAGACGTCATTGCGAATGAAGCGCGACGCCTCCGTGGCCTCCAGGATGGGATCAATGGGATCATGCCAGCCACGGAAGAGCGACTGCACCTGCTGCTTGCGCTCCTCGGGCGACTGCTCCTTGCCCTGTCCCTCCGGCGTGGTGTAGGCCGCGAACCAGTACATGCGGCCATGCATCAGCGGAATGAGGCCGATCCTTCGTCCCACTCCCCATGTTTCGCTGGAGATGCCCAGTGGAATGTAGCGTTCATCCACCTCGGCGATGCCGCGCCACGAGGTATAGCCCGTATAGTGAATGCCGGGCGTCCCGAAGAGCTGCGCGCGGATGGACGAACGGATACCGTCCGCGCCGATCAGGAGATCGCCGTCGGCGCTGCGTCCATCGGCGAACCGCGCGTGCACTCCGTCTTCATCCTGCGCAAAGTCGGTGCAGCGCGCGCCAAGCTCTATGGGGACAGATGCCGCGCGCAGGGCGTTCAATAGCGCCCCCTGCAGGTCGGCCCGGTGCATCAGGCGCAGCGGGCTGCCGGCGATGGCATCGACCTCAATCTGCGAGAGCAACGCTCCCCGCCAGGTACGGATCGTGCGATAGTGCGCCGGCATACCGATCTGCGGGATGACCTCGCTCAATCCCAGTTGTTCAAGAACGCGGATCGCGTTGGGCCAGATCGTCAGGCCCGCCCCCACCTCGTGTATCTCCTGGGAACGCTCAAAGACCGTCACATCCTGGCCGGTACGATGCAGGGCCAGCGCGACCGCCAGACCGCTGATGCCGCCGCCAATAATCAATATCTTCATCCGAATATCTCTCTAGCATTTAGAAACTAATGACGTTAGAAGAGTGCAGCTCTTTCAGGATCCGCGTGATATCACTATGCGACAGAGAAGGCAAAAGCTCATAGATACGTTCGACCGTATTGACGCCGTTGACGAGTGCATAGACCAGCCTATGCTGCCGGGGCATGGTCGCAAGCACGTCCGACGCGAAATTCTGCTTGCGATACGGAATCTGCGCTCGACCATGGGAACCAGCTGATGATCCCCCATGCTGCGAGTTCCCGCTAGCAGAAGAGGACCGGGGCAATTGATACGGAGGAGAGGCCTGGTAATTTGGCGGCGCTATATGTAGTGAGGCTGACTGCTCATGTGTTTGCTGTACAAATGTCCAGCGAATCCTCTGCTGGCCATAATAGCGCAACAAGCCACTGACATTTTGCTCGGTACCGGTCAGAATCTGCTGCCCATTCTCCCTCAGCAGAGCCCATGCATAGATACGGCCAGCTTTCACACCGATAACCAGATGACCTGCGGGCAGATTATCCCTGCCGCGCAGCGAGCTGGCCGCCAGATCGGCCTCAATCTGACCAGTTTGTCCTAGTGATTGAACAACTCCTATCATCGTCGCCATGTCTAAATAATACTCAGCCACTTTCGTCTTCTCTCTTATCTCACCTTATTGTTTTGTGTATCTCATCGCCTTACCTTCAAGAAAAAGCCAGTGGTATACATGTGTGTTGTGTATGGTGTGGCTTTGCTGCACCATACACAACACACATGTATACCGGACTACCAGAATGTGGTTTTAACGCACGCTGCGTATGGGTAGGATTAAGCCGGCCGCGACCACGCTGGAGAACGCGGCGATCAGGAACAACAGGGAAAAGTTGTTATGGGAAAGGTTGAGAATGAATGCGCCAATAATAGGACTGATAATGAGCGGAAGGAAGATGGCCGTGTTGATGATGGCCAGGTCCTTGCCGTTGTTGGTAGTGGTTGGCAGGACACGGATCGCCAGGGCCATATCAACCGCCAGGTAGATGCCAAAGCCGAAGCCGAACACCACCGCGATAAACAACATGACCGTCCAGATATGGACCAGCGCGATAACCACGAGACTGATCGCCATCAGCAATGCTCCCAGGATGACGAATGGCTTGATGCGCCCGGCGGCCTTCCCGGAGATACTGCCCACGATAAGCGAGCCGATCAGCAGGCAGGCGGTCGAAATCAGTTGGAAGTTAGCCACACCGGTCGCGGCCTGGGGAGCGGTAAAATGCAGCACACCGCGCAAATAGAAAAGGGTGTAGGCGCCAAGGATCTGGAAGCTCAGGAACACCAGACAGCGTGAAATAAGTGTATAGACGAAGTCGCCAGATGCCAGCGGCCGCACAAATCCGGCCAGGAAGGGTCCCATCTGGAACGCCGGCGCGTCCTCGCGCCGCACACCGGGCCGGTCACGAAAGACGAGCAGGAACAGGGCGATAAACAGAACCGAAAGGATGATCAGCGCCAGGTAGCCCTGCGCCGGCACGTGCGTGTTGGTGAGGCGCGAGACCGCCAGCAGGCCGAGCACGCCACCCACGATCGGAGCCATACCATTCAAGGCGCTGAAGAGGGCCCGCTTCGAGGACGGCACCTGGTCCGGGATGATGGCCGCCACCGTCGAGAGCACCGTATCGACACCGATCTGGGCGATGATCTCACCGAGGAGCAGCACAGGGATGCTGGCGGCAAAGGCCATAATGATCAGACCCAGCACGCCTGCCAGCAGGCCAAACACGATCCATACACGGCGCGGCCCCCATTTGGCCACGCTACGATCGCTGAGCGCGCCCGTAAAGGGAGAAACGATCAGACCGGCGAACGCACCGATCGAGGCCACGATGGCAAAGGACGTATTGGTCGTGGTAGGTGCCAGCATGCTCACTTGCAGCGGTAGGAGGAGTTGTTTAATAGCGATACTGGAAAGGCCCCCGACCGTGCTCGCCAGCGCGAAAACGACGCGAAACGTCCACCCCAGATTTGTATATGTCACAGCGGTATCGGTAGTGCTGACCGAGTCGGCCACCAGGGCATCCTGCGCGGCCTGCACAGCCGGTATGTCTGGTTCCTCCTGTGATACAGTCGTACTCGCAGGCATATCGTCGACATCAGGCATATCGTCGACATCAATAACGGTCATGGTGTTGAGCGAACTTGCCTCAGCGACGGAAGTGGAAAGCTGCGAACCTTCATCACCATCCGGGGTTACGTCGGTGCTCGGAAGAGCCTCGGGAACCTTCCCTTCATTAGGCGTCATACTTTTCCCTGCCTCCAAAATAACATAATGAAATAACCTACGCGGGGCACAAATAAAAGCGGACAAGAAGATATACTCGAGTTACATATCTGCCACATCACAAATAAACACATCCATTAAGTGCATTTATCTATATGAAAAAGCAGGTTACATATCTAGAGTAACCTCCTAATCTCTTAGATAGTATAACATCAAAGATTATAATCGTCCTATAGCATTGTATTATGCTTTTATTAAAAAGTATAATGCAAGCAAACACATCAGGTGTCATGTAGATTATTTTTAAAAAGGAGTCATATCCACGATGATGGGTCCAAACTATTCAGCGTCCGAACCTGTCTACATACAGGCGGCGCCGGAAAAGCCGCGTGGATTCTTTACCAATGTACTCCACGCAGTGTTCAATCCCTGGTATCGCCTTACGGCGCCGCCGCAAGCTGAGCCAGGGGCGAGCTTCGAGCAGCGCGAAGTTGTACGACGCGGACGCCTGGCCAGCACGATTATGTTCGCGCTGGGCTTTATCCTCCTCGCCCTGGTGGGCCCAATAGGTGTTTTCGGCCCGAACCACCAGATCCTATTCGTTGCCCTGGGTATTTTAGTGCTGATAGCGATCTGCGCGCCTCTGAATCAGAGGGGGCACGTCACCGCTGTAGGATTAATAATTTCACTATCAGTGAACCTCGGTATCTTTTCCAGCATTTTGCGTAGTCCTGGTGGCCTGGCCCCTGAAACTATTGCAATATTTGACATGCTGGTCTTCTCTGAAGTATTTGTAGTGTCACTGCTCCCCGTAAACTGGGTCATACCTGATGCACTGCTGAATATCATCTTTTCGTATGTCGTGCTGACGTACTGGCCTCGTACCCCTTTACTAAACCAAATGATGCACGGCGGCGGCTACTTCACCATCGTCTCGCGCCCCATTCAGATTCACCTGATTGTATCGGTGGTACTCTATCTGTGGGTGGCGAGCGCGACGCGTGCCATTCAGCGCGCCGACCGAGCCGAAGAGATCGCCAAGCTGCAGCACGACATCGCGGCGCAGGAGCACGCCATCGCCGATGAGAAGCGGGTGCTGGACACGAGCATCCAGGACATCATGGCGGTCCATTCAGCCGCCAGTAACGGCAACCTGGCGGCGCGCGTGCCCCTACAGGAGGGGGCTACCCTGTGGCCGGTCGCCGTCTCGCTGAACAACCTGCTCTCCCGCTTGCAGCGGCTCCAAAACAGTGAGGTAGAGTTGCAGCGGTTGGTACCACGTCTGCAGCGAGCGGCGCAGATTGATCATGAATACAAGCGTCTGCAGGCGGCCGTGATGCAGCTCGCGGATATCATCCATGATTCGGACGAGGGGCTCAAGCCGATCCAGGCCAGCAATAACGGCACCCCGGCCGACACCATTGTCATGGAATTGCTGGGGAAATACGTACTTTCCCTGCCGTTCCGGCTGAAGGAGCCGGTCATCAACGCGATCCAGCAGGAGCGCACGCAAGTGCCGCAACAAGATTTTCCATCGTAGGTGCCGGGCTTGCCCCGCCTTTTTGTGCGTATGGTGATGAGGAGGAGAGATGAAGATTTTACGGCCATCGGTAATGGCGGCGCGCGAATGGTTCAAGGAGCGCGATCCCGAGCAGTGGCGGCGCATTCGCCAGCAGGCCCTGGAGCGGGACCGCTATACCTGCGTCTACTGCGCCCTGAGCTGCCGCCGCTTCATGCAGGTCAACCATATCGGGGCCGAGGACGATCATCGCCTGGAAAATCTGGAGACGGTCTGCCCCGCCTGCCACAGCGTCATGCACCTGGGCATCAATGTGCTGCAAGGGGTAATCACGCTCTTTGAATGCAAGCCGCAGCTCACCAATATGGCCGAGATCGTGCGCGCCACGCGCTCAATGGTTAATCAGGGCTACGAATGGGACGAGATCGAGGTGCGCACCATTGGCCGCTTTCGCAAGGCGGCGGGAAGAATATATGAAAAGGAGGCATCGCTGGAGATCGCCAACCGACTGGTCAGCTCCATTCAGGCGCCCGACTTTCGGGCCTACCTGCCTGAGGGGCTGGCCATCATCTTTCACGAGCAGGGTCCATGGAACGATTTTCCGGAGCGCACCTGGAAATGGCAGTGCATCTCCGGTAGCCGCTATCGCAAAGAGTCCCCGTAGGTTCAACCCTCGCGGCCGATTTCCCCTCCCGCAAGGGGCGCACCCACGGCAAAGAAGCTCTTCAGGCGCCGCGCCACGACCCCGGGGAGCTCCAGGGGCAGCCAGTGTCCATTCTCTGGAAAATGTTCGACGTTGCTGGTGCCAAAGCTCTCGGCATAGTCCGGCGTAATAAAGGGATCTTTATCGCCCCACAGGACCAGCGTGGGAACGCGCGCGGTCAGCTCGCGCAGGCGCTCCTCCCAGCCCACAAAGTCTTTGGAATCGATCGAGCGGTAGAGCTTGAGCATCATGCGACGCGTCTGCGGCTTGCTCAGCGAGAGCTCATACGCCGAACGGACGTATTCGGGGCTGACCAGCGGCGCGTTCTGCCGCATCATCTTCTCCTGCGATGCCAGGCTGAGCATGGCCATCCCCAGATCACCCAGCAGCGGCGTGCGCAGCAGACGGGCGGTCCCATGCCACTGGTAGCGCGACGAGAAGTTCGAGCCGCCCACGATGGCCAGGTGTGCCACCTGCTGTGGATGGCTCGCCGCCCACGCCAGGCCATAGGTGGCCCCGAAATCCATCACCACCAGGTTGAGCGGCGTGGCGATCCCGTAACGCTCAATCATGCGCTCTACGAACGCGGCCATGTAGTCCAACGAGGCCCGAAAATCGGCCGGAACCGCCGAACGGCCAAAGCCCGGCAGGTCCGGCGCATAGCAGTGATAGTGCTTCTCAAGACGCTCGATAACCCCATTCCACATCTCCCCCGAATCGGGTGCCCCGTGTAAAAACAGCGTGGGAGCTCCCTGCCCGCGCTCAATCATATGGATAGCCATATCCTGTGTCGATAGCGCCATCTCACATCTCCTTATATTTGATAATCATATGACTGGAAGACATATAACTACAAAGAGTATAGAATGGAGCGGAGAGTTTTGTCAAGCAGAAATATGACGTGATATCATAGGGAACGATATTTGGAATTGTAAGAGGAAAGAGTGCAATTATGGATCGACCCGAGGCCTATCCGATAACCTATGGGGTATTGGGGCTGCTCGCGTACTGGGGACCGCTGTCCGGCTATGATCTGAAGCAGTTGTTTGATCACGTGCTCTCGGCTATGTGGTCGGCGGCACACAGCCAGATCTACAATGAGTTGAAGCGCATGAAGGGGCTGGGATGGGTGGAAATGGAGCGCGAGGAGCAGGAGTCGCGACCGGACCGCAAGGTTTATTCGATTACATCGGCCGGGCGGGCGGCGCTAGAGTCCTGGCAAGGACAGCCACCGGCGGTTCTGCAGCTGCGCGACGAGTTATTGCTCAAGATGATGTTTGGATCGTTCGCACCGCCGGATGCTGTCAGTGAGAACGTTCGCGCCAGCATCGCTCTGCATGAGCAGCGCCTGTTGCAGTATCGGCAGACAACCCAGCACCTGCCGGTGCGTGACCAGCCACGGCAGGCCAGCGGCCGGCCCAATCCCTACGCCAGCCAGGAGGAGGAGGACATCTATTTCCGCCTCGTCTCGCGCTTCGCCATCAACTTCGAGCAGACCTATCTGAACTGGCTCTACGAAGCGCTGGAGGTCCTTGAGGAGCAGAAGAAAGAATAACATCACCCAAAATCGAAATGGTCCCCCCAAACCGGAACGTATTGTAGGGTCGACCTTCAACGGTCGCCCGGGCCGCGAAGCGGCTCCCATGCCCGGCCGGTTCGGCTTCCCGTGGATGACATCTCACCCCACGTGGTACCCCAGGGGGAGCGTTCGCTTTTGGGTACGCCTGCGGAACGTTGGCGTGCGGGAACCACGTGGGCCGACGTGTAAGGCAGGGGAAGCCGAATCGACCGGGTACGTGGGCCGCTTCGCGGCCCGGTCGACCGTTGAAGGTCGACCCTACAATACGTTCATGTTTTTGTTGGTATTTCGTGTTTTGGGGGCATTCCGATTTGGGGAACGTTCCATTTGAGGGAGCGGCTGTTTGCGCGACCAGACAGGGCCGTTATTCGGGCAGGAGGTCGGGATTCCAGACGATCTCCCAGAGGTGGTCGTCGGGGTCCTGGAAGTAGCCGGAGTAGCCGCCCCAGAACGTTTGGGAGGGGGGCTTGATGATGCGGGCTCCGGCTCTGCTGGCCTGCGCCATTACCTCTTCGACCTCTTCTTTGCTGCTTACGTTGTGGCCGATGGTGAGCTCGGTCGGGCTGTGGGGCGCCTGGGAGAGGTTGGTGTCGTGCGCGATGTCGGCTCGGGGCCAGAGGGCCAGCTTCAGTCCTGGCTGTAGGTCGAAAAAGACGACGGCGCCGTGCTCAAATTCTTGTCCGACAATGCCCTGCGTCGGCAGACCAAGGCCATCGCGGTAGAAAGCGAGCGACCTTTCCAGGTTATCTACACCCAATGTAATCATCGTAATGTATGGTTTCATAGAGTTCATTCCCTTCTTATTTGCCCTATTGATCAGAGCAATGTTAGATATTATATTGATAGGCCCGCAAGGTACTCAGGGCTTCGATGGTAACGCGACCGCGCCATTCGTAGGCTACGGCCGGGCTTAATGTATCCCAGGAGATCGGCCAGCCGCCGTCTGCCTGCTGCCGTCGCGCCAGGGCGTCGAGATGGGTGGCGATCGTTTCGTCAGTGAAGAGGCGGCGACAAAAGCTATCGGGCGTCGGCGCCCAGTTTAGGGGCTTCTGCACGTATCCGCTGGCCTGGGGATCAAGCTCGATCACACCTGGCTGTGAGAGGCGCGCGGCCACGCGCCGCAACTCATGATTGGCCCGCTCACGCTCGGGTGCATGCTCAAGGAACTGTAGCACCGGCATCAGGGTATGGAATTCGGTAGTATCGATGGCGGCGATGGCCTGCCAGCAGAATTGCGCGGCCCGCTCGATCCACGGATGCCGCACTCGATGCTTCAGCAGCAGTCCAACAATAGCGGCCGTGGGATTCAGCGAGGCCGGTGGGTTCTCATCGGAGGTCCACCAGGGGGCATGGGGATAGGCATTGACGCTGGGAAGCGCGAAAGGGACACCCCCCTCGGGAGTCGTGATAGAGTCCAGGTAGTCGCAGGCACGCTGCACCAGCGGGTCGTCCAGGGAGCCAAGCACATCCAGAACGTGCAGGGCGAACTCGACATCTTGCGGCTGACTGTCGGGACAGCGCTTGTCAGGCTCCAGGGCATTGCCAAAGCCACCGTCCGCGTTCTGATAGGCGCGCAACGCCTGCAAGACCAGCTCCCGCGTCCCATCACCAAAGAGATAGCTGAATAGCTGGCGCTCAAGCAAGCGGCCATTGGTCAGCATAAAATCCTGTGCTTGTTGTAACGGTGTCGTAATCAATGTCATCTGTATGATCCCTTTCCAGATTATGAGCAATGAAGATCGCCATAGGTGTCGGGCTTGCTCCCACTTGCGCCCCGGTTCTCCTCATAGCGTCACATTGAACTTGTTGGGCTCAACCGCTGCTCTTTCTGTACTTCAGTAAGGGCCGCTTTCAGTTGGTCCTGGGGCTGCTTGAGATCTTTCGCCAGTCTGATTGGATCGGCGTAGACGGCGTGGGGCAGGTAAGTGAGCAGGAAAGCACGCAAGGCTTGCTGCTGCGTCAGGCGCTCGGCGGCGGCGACGTGCCCAGCGTAGCGCTGGCTGACGAGGGTGTGATACATGGTGTGGTCGTCGCCCAGGAAGACCTTGGCCAGCAGCATCTGCGCTTCCAGCTCTTCGACCGCTTTGAGATAGAGGTTGCGCGTAGCGGTTCCACGTGGGAAGCCGGCCCGCTCGCGCAGCTCGCTGGTTGGCAGCGGCTCATCGACCGACTCCAGGGCCTCGACGATGTGATAGGCCTGCGCTGAGAGCTTGCCAGCGTGATACAGCTCGTGGGGGCTGCGCAGCTCACCGCACAGGCGCAGCATAGCCGGAAACAGCGACCAGGAGATCCAGGTCGGACGGCGCCGGATCAGGGTCGAGTAATAAGCGACTCCCTGGCTGCCCAGCGTCCAGCGCCAGGTATAGATCTCGCCGCTAGGGGTATCCCAGGCCGAATCGGTCTTCGCAGCGGGATCGCCCATATAGGCGGAAAAGAGATTGGGAAACTCCAGCGAGGCGGGGTAGAGCGTCACGATCCCCATGCGATCAATGAAGTCCGGCGCCTGCTCGCTTCCCGTTAAACGGTCCTCGGGCGTCTGGCGCCAATTGCGCAAGCGCTGCCGCGCGTAGGTGGCTTCAACCATGTTCATACTCCTTCAACTCGATGATGACCAGCTCGCTAACAGCTGATAGTAAGAGTTTACAGGAGTAATGGTGACAGCCTTATGTCACCATTAGGAGTAGCGTTGCGCGATCGCCTGCGCGGCCGCGCGCAACTGGTCTTTGAGCGTCTCGGGGGTCAGTACCTCGGCGTCGGGACCCAGGCTGAGCAGGGTGCGCAGCAGCCAGGGATACTCTGAGGTCGGGCAGCGGAAACGCAGCAGGCCACCATCCTCGGCAGGCTGGATGGAGTCGCCCAGGTGGGGATCGCGCTCCATGATCATGGCGCCGTAGGCGGTCAGGCGGATGCACACCTCCGGCAGCGAGGGATGTCCATAGGGCAGGGATGGTGTGGCATCTGCGGCGGGCGCGGAGGCCATGGATGCGGGGGCGTCGGTAGAATTGACGCTGATAAAGCGGTCCACGCGATAGGTGCGCTCTTCCTGGCGCTCGTGCGAATAGGCCCGGCAATACCAGAAGCCGCCGGAAGAAGAGAGGTGCAGCGGACGCAGCGTCTGCCGCGACGTGCGCTGGCCAGAGCGATACTCGACCGCCAGCCATGCTCGCGTCCGCGCGGCGGCGATCAACTGCTCGATAAACGGTGTCGCATAGCGGCGCTCCGGCACATCAAGCTGGATCGTGCGCAGCAGGTGCTCGGCCTCGTCCGCGTGCCGCGCGGGCATGACGGCCGCCATCTTGGCCAGCAGGGACTCACGCTCCTGCTTGAAAGGGGTATCGGCCAGTTGCGCCACGCTGCTCAGGGCCAGGCGCAGCAGGAAAGACTCGCTAACCGTCAGCTGTAGTGGAGAGAGCGAGTAATCGGGCATCAAAGAATAGCCGCCGCGCGGGCCCGAGGTAGTCACGATCGGCACTCCCATCTCGCACAGCGACTCGATATCGCGAAACACGGTACGCCGCGAGATCTCAAAGCGCCGCGCCAGTTCTCCCGCGGTACGCGGTCCCCCCTGCAACAGCAGCACGATAGCGGTCAGCCGATCCATGCGATTCATAAATTCTACTCCCCTCCTTCTGCACTGATATTGTATCAACTCCACGCATCCATGCAAATACTCTACAGCTTCTATGTATAGAAGAAAAAAATACCATTTAATACGGTTAATCTTTGACACTTTTGGCATGGAGCAGGTATACTGAGCAGTGTGCATATTATAGGGGATTGTAGCACAAGGATGCAGATCATCGGGACATATAGACATTCTTATGCTAGGAGATCTTAGGATAAGAGGGGAAGATATATGAAATATTATGCGCGCATCGGTATCCTCTTGCACCGGCTGCGTATGATCCCGTTGGCCTGGCTGAATCTGCCATGGAGATCGCAACTGCTCATCGCCGCCCTTTCCTATGTTGTCGGCATCAGCGGTCTGTGGCTGCTGTTTCCCTCCACCCATAATGGGGTCAGCATGTTTCTGCCCATTGTGATCGCCTGCTGGCTGTTTCGCTACCGGGGTCTGCTCGCCACCATGGTGCTCAACGGCCTCACGTTCCAGATCACCTACATCCTCCTCCTGCGCGGACTATTACCCGACCAGGCCTTCGTAGTCGGGGGCATCGTCGGCTTCATCACCTCTCTGGGACTGGGCGTCATCGTCTGCTGGCTGCGCGCGGCAGTCGACCAGGTGCGCATGGCGCGCCAGCAGATCCTGGCCGCCGAACAGCAACGACTGCTGGTCCAACTGCAGGAGCAGCAGATCGCCCTGGCCTACGAGCAGCAGCGCAAGATCAATGCCCTGAAGGACCAGTTTCTCCTGAACGTCAGCCACGAGCTGCGCACCCCTCTGACCGTGCTGGGAGGCTCCCTGGAGATCCTCAATGATTTTGGCGAGCGGCTAGACCCGACGACGCGTGCACAGTATATGAAACACGCCATCGAGAGCCAGGAGGACCTGGCCGCCCTGGTTGATCGCGTGCTCGACGCCACCGAGATCATCAGCGATATTCCAAACGCCAAGCCTGAAGCCATCGACGTGCGGCACTTCCTGCAGGAGATGCTCGCGCACCTCAAGGCTCACGAGATCGCCGCCTACACCGTCCACCTGCAGATGCCCGACCAGCTTATGGTCTGGGCGGACCCACAATTCTTAGGCCAGGTCTTGCACAATCTGTTCTCCAACATCTTCAAATACGTCCCGACGCGGACAGAGATCCACATCGAGGGCGTGCAGGCCGAGCCCACTGCATTCATAAACATAAATATACAGGATGAGGGGCCGGGTATTCCTGCCGATGAGATCTCCCTGATCTTCGAGAAATTCGTACGCCTCAAGCGGGACATGGGCGGCCCCACACGAGGGACCGGGCTGGGACTCTACATATGCAAGCAGCTAATGGAGGCGATGGGAGGGCGCATCTGGGTCGAGAGCAGCGGCCAGCCCGGCCAGGGGAGCCGCTTCTGCCTCAGCCTCCCTCCCGTGACATCACGTTAAATTTAAAAGACACGTCATAATAAGCGTCCGCAGCACATTTTTGCAAGGGAAACATCCGGTAAGCTCTTCATTTCCCCGCTTATGCCCCCCCCCTTTTTAGCAAAAGAAAAAGACAGATGGAGAGGGATGCAACGTTTTTCTATCTCTGTGCGATGGAAAGGATGAGATCTCAAAAACACTGAGAGGAAAAACATGGAACTCTCACATAAAGTCGCTGCGGATGACTCACCGGTGGGCCGTCTCTATGAACAACATGGTCCGGCGCTTTTTGCTTATTTGAGTCAACAGACCGGCTCGCACGAGGCCGCAGAAGATGTACTGGTGGAAGTCTTCGTGGCCGCGCTTGAGACGGAGAGGTTTGTCCGGATGAGCGAAAAAGAGCAGGTGTCCTGGCTATGGCGGGTAACACGGAACAAGGCGGTGGACGCTTATCGCCGCTCACAGGTCAGGCGCGGACTGGATCTGAGCCTGGTGGCTGACTATATCGACGATAAGGAACGCTCTCCTGAGCTAATTATGCTACAGCGAGAGACGTCCACACTTTTACAGACCTACCTGGATCAGCTTTCTCCTGGCCAGCGGATGGCTATCCAGCTGCGTTTCGCCCATGGCCTGCGCAGTTCGGAGATTGCGGCATTGATGGGCAAACGCGAGGGGAGCGTGCGTTCGCTCATGGCTCGCGCGCTCAATTTCTTGCGCACGCTCTACGAAAAGGAGCAGGAAGAGGCGCATTTATGACACAGAATCGCGATTTTTTCACACCCGAGAGCGTGGATGAGCAGGTTGAGCAGCTCTCCTCGCGCCAGCCAGGTGAACCAACACGCCTGGAACCGGGCGCAACGCCTGCTCAAGCGGAAACACGCCACGTCAGGGATTTCCCGGTGAACGAGGATGGGCAGGGCGCATCGGCGCGCCTGGTCAAAGAGCTCCAGGCCTTTTACCAGGCTGATTACGAACAAAACCGGGCCTTCCTCGCGCGCGCCAGGCAGCGGATCGCGGCTCACCAGTTCGCTAAAAATGATGTCAATCAGGCACGGAGCCCGATGGATCCGGCTCCTATGCTACGTTTTTCTCAAGAAAGGACTCTTAAGATGCAATCGCCCCGTTCAGCGAAGCAGTCCACGGGCAGAAGGTTGTCTCGCAGCCTCGGTCTGCTGGCTGCAGTCCTGGTAGCAGGACTACTAGTGAGCACACTAGCTGTGGTGCTGACCCTCAATCACAGCCAGCAGGGCAGCCAGGGTATTGGCAAAACAAAGGCGACCGCGACCCGCGCGCCCAGACCCACGCCTACGCCAGTGTCCGCTGGCACGATACTCTCTACGCGAAAATCCCCGGCGGGAACCAACTTCAGCTCAGCCGCGTGGTCGCCAGATGGAACGCGTATGGCCGCGCCGGCTATAGATCCAAAAACTCCAGGACGCTGCTGTACATTTGGAACGTCGCCAGCGGAAAGAATCTCATGACGGTTCCTCTAGACGTGGAGGATCTCGGTGAGGTGCAGTGGTCACCGACGGGCAAATACCTGGCGCTGAACAATCTGCAGGCCATCGTGATTGTCGATAGCCAGACTGGTAGAGTGGTCAAAACCATCAACTACCAGGCGCCGACGGCCCTCCACGGCACTGGCACACATCAGTCCCTCCTTTCCAGTGCCGTCCCGCTTGGTGGAGGATTTGGCTTTTATTCCGTGGCCTGGAGCCCGGATGGAGCATCTCTGGCGGTCGATGTATCCAATATAGACTCGGGGAAAGTCGTGTTGCTAGATCCGCAAACCGGCACGGTGAAAACCACTTTCAGCGCGCAGGCGGCGCCCATCGGGCTCGCGCTGGCCTTTTCCAGCGATGGAAAATACCTGGCCGTATCCTACGCGAATGATGCAAAAATTGTCGTCTGGAGCGTGGCAACGCAGCAGGTTGTTTCGGTGCTGGGCGGCGCCCAATCCATGACGATCGCCTGGCAGCCTGGTACCCATAACCTGACGCGCAATACGTCTAGCTCGACGGAGATCTGGGACGTAGACGCTCACAAGCTACTCAAGACCTATAAAGAGGTTTCGGGCTTCGCCTGGTCGCCTGATGGGAAGAGGCTGGCGGCGTACACCTTGCCTTTCGCTGCTCCATTCTCGGACACAAAAACCGGCAAAGTGACCATCCTGGACGCGGACAGCGGAGCGCAGGTTGGAGTTTATAGCAGCCAGGACCCGCTGATCTTCTCGGCCTCCTGGTCGCCCGATGGCCGCTCTATGGTCACCGTAGAGTCTCCGGGGCACAATAGCACCAACATCCAGATCGTCATCTGGGCCGCCTGACCACCGCGTGGCGGCTGGCTCTATACAAAGGCGTGGCACAGTTTGTTTCAGGCGCGATCCTGATGTGCTCAAACCGTGCCATCGCCTTGTTTGCATTCCCCGATCGGGCATAAAGCCCTGGAGACCTCCCTTAGCCAGGGTGTTAGATATTTAACGCCTTACGGCCGGCCTCGATCACCTCGATGATGCGATCCACATCGTAGACGGCACCGCGCCAGACGCCTCCGCTGGCGGCCTGCAGCGCGGCCCACAGCCGGGTGTCGTCCGGCAGCAGTGGATCGGGAGCCAGGTCGGGATGTGGCGGCCGCTCCCTGAGCAGGATCGCCCCCTCTTCAGAGGTGAAGGTACGCTCGCCATCGCCGATCACATTGATCTCCCCATGCAGATTCTCGCGATCCAGTATAATCTGAATGATATCGCCATCGCGCACCTTGCCGATCGGTCCGCCGGTCAGGGCCTCGGGTCCCACCAGGCCAATGCAGGCACCGGTGGAGACACCCGAAAAGCGAGCATCGGTCACCAGGGCCACGTGCTTGCCAAAGGGCAGATACTTGAGCGCGGCCGTCAGCTGATAGGTTTCCTCCATGCCGGTCCCGGCTGGTCCCCGGCCCATCAAGACGATAATGTCGCCGGACTGAATAACATTCTCCTTGATGGCGGTCATAGCTGAGCGCTCGCTGGTAAAGACGCGCGCGGGCCCGGTGTGGCGGTAGACCCCATCCTCATCCACCACGCTGGGATCGATGGCTGTGGACTTGATAACCGCGCCCTCCGGAGCGATATTGCCGACCGGGAACATGACGGTCGAGGTCACGCCACGCTCACGCGCCAGCTCCGGCGTCATAATCACATCGTCAGGCTGGACGCCATCGGCCTCCAGCAGGCGTGCGCGCACCTTCTGACGACGCTCCGACTGCTCCCACCAGTTGAGCACCTCATCCAGTGTATGGCCGGTGCAAGTCTTGACGCTGGTATCGAGCAGGCCGTGGCTCCTCAGATGGAGCATGACCTCTGGTACGCCTCCAGCCAGGAAGACGCGCACCGTTGGATGATCGACAGGTCCATTGGGGAGCACGCTCACCAGGCGCGGCACCTGGCGATTGATCTCCTGCCAATCGGAGATGGTCGGGGTGCGCAGTCCGGCGGCATGGGCGATAGCGGGGATGTGCAGCAGCAGGTTGGTCGAGCCACCGAAGGCGGCATGCACCACCATGGCGTTGCGCACGGCGGCATCGGTCATCACATCCTGCATACCCATGCCCAGCTGTATCTGGTGCAGCAGCGCTCGGGCCGACTGGGTAGCCAGGGCCTCCCAGATCGGCTCACCGGATGGGGCCAGGGCCGAATGCGGGATCGCCATGCCGAGCGCCTCCCCCACTACCTGGGCCGTGGCGGCCGTCCCCAGAAACTGGCAGCCGCCACCGGGGGTCGCGCAAGCCCGGCAGCCCAGCTGGGCCGCCTCCTCCAGCGAGATATCCCCGTGTACATAGCGCACGCCGATCGTTTGGATCTTGCCGGCGTCCTCCCCATGCTCGGGAGGCAGCGTCACGCCGCCCGGGACCAGGACACCCGGCATCTGGCGCAGCGAGGCCAGCGCCATCATGGTCGCGGGCAGCCCTTTATCACAGGTCGCCACGCCCAGCACCCCCTTACGCGTCGGTAGAGAACGAATCAAGCGGCGCATCACCATCGAGGCATCGTTGCGGTAGGGCAGCGAATCAAACATGCCAGCCGTCCCCTGGCTGCGGCCATCGCAAGGATCGCTAACATAGGCCGCGAAGGGGACCGCGCCCGCGTGCTTGAACTCGCCGGCGGCGGCGCGCAGCAGGCGTCCCACCTCCCAGTGGCCCGTGTGGTAGCCCAGGGCGATCGGGCTCCCATCCTCGGCCCGGATGCCGCCCTGCGTGCTGATCATCAAAATATGCTTATTGGCCACCTTGGCGGGCTCCCAGCCCATGCCGACGTTCTGCGTCAGGCCAAAGAGATCTCCGCTGGCCCATTCGCGCAGCATTTTCGGAGTCAGAGGCAGCTCGCCCTGCGGTCCCTGCGCGTGCGTGGGGATATTGTATAGCTCGGGCTCCTGCGCCTGCAATAATGTTGATAACACATCAAATTCTTCCATCGTCTCGCCTTTTCTAACCATGGCACTACATCATTGAATGCCAAAAGTATACACGGCGAATAAGGCATTATCAATGTATGATCGCACCTTGTGCCCGATTTATTTCCCTCATATAAAAATGCGCCTCCCGTAGGTTCGGCCCTTGCGGCCGATTTCCCCTCCACGCATTGGAAACACCCGAGGGCATTTTCAATTATTACGTGTTTAATGGACGTGCGCCGACGGAAAATCGGCCGCAAGGGCCATTTCACAACCAACATGGACGTGCACCGACGGAAAATCGGCCGCAAGGGCCATTTCACAACCAACATGGACGTGCACCGACGGAAAATCGGCCGCAAGGGCCATTTCACAACCAACATGGACGTGCACCGACGGAAAATCGGCCGCAAGGGCCGAACCTACGGGCTTCGTGTTGTACGGGAAAATAGGTACATATACGAATAGACATGTATAGCTTTCCGAGTTTATACTTGCTGTTGGAGTGGCGCGATTTGTAGGCGATCTTTGTAGAGTTGGTGGGTGGAGATGCGTTGAGATAGGGGGCGCCGTGGATTTGATGCCAATGCGGGATCTCTATTTAGAGGGACAGGGGGCGGGTGGGCAGGCGTTGTGGAGGGCGTTTCTGTTGCCCTGGCTGCTGCTGACCGGAAGTTGGGGAGTGCTGGGGGTGGCGTTTTTGACGGGCCACAATAGCTGGCTCGACCACGATTATCTGATCAGGGGCAACCACTGGCCGTGGCCGCTAGCCGGGCTGGTCTTTCTGGCCAGCTGGCAGGTAATGCTGCTGGCGATGATGCTCCCTGGTCTGTTTAATAGCTTGCTGTTGTTGCCCCATCATCTTGCGCGTTACTGGCCTGAGCAGGTCCTCTTTATCGTGGGCTACGCCGGTAGCTGGAGCCTGTTCGCCTGCGCGGCCTTTGTGGGAGATACACTGCTGCATGGGCTCGTGGGGCGGTGGCGCTGGCTCTATCTGCACCCACAGTGGATCGCGGCGCTGCTCTTCGCGCTGGCGGGTCTCGTGCAGTGGAGTCCGCTCAAGTGGCATTGCCTGCGGCATACGCGCCTGCACCAGCAGGAGACGAGGGGGTCTCCCTGGCGACAGGGATACCGTTACGGGCTGTGGTGCGTGGGCTGCAACTGGGCGCTGATGCTGCTCATGGTTGGCGTCGGGATGCGCAACCTGCTGGCGCTGGCCTCGCTGACGCTGCTCATGTGGCTGGAGCGCACGTGGTCGCGAGGCAAAGTGCTGGGTCTGTGCGCCGGCGCGGGTTGCTTGCTGTATGCGCTGGTTATCGTAATGCCACCCATATTTTGATGCATCCCCCTGAATAAATTTTTATCCAGGGGGATGCATCGGTCAAACCGTTTCTGAATAGCTGATGCCAGACAATCGATCTCAGTCCTTTAACAGGTTACGAGCTAACGTGAAAAGGGAACCGTTCGGCTGTTTAAAAACAGCGTACTCTTTGGCTGGTTGGAGGACGATGTTATCTAGCACAAGAGACTGATTAGCGACGGTTTGAAGCGTAACCGTGAGGGTATGCTTCCCGCGTGAAAGTGAGAGGGGACCACCAAGCCCCATCAGGGTCAGGTAATCACTATCCGGCGATCGAGGAACCTGTACGGTGCTGACAGCATGGCCATCGATGCCTATCTTCAGCGTGATCGCACCTGATAGCGTATGTGGCTTGACCAGCGCAGCGGAAAGAATGTACTTCTCCTGATGTGCAACGTTGATCTCCTGTTTCAGCTGATCATTATTGGACATCTGCACAATCTGGCCGCTGTATAGGGCATCGCCGGTCCAATTGCTGGCGGGTGTGATAATCTGTGGATGGCCCGCGGACACCGTGAACGCTTCGGCCTCATAGATGCTGGTTGTGTGCCGCTCTACGGCTTTCGCGTTCACCGTATTCAGGGCGGCGGCGCTTTGATGGACCGCCTGCAAAGCCATTAAAGCTTCGATGGTCGACTCGGCACCTGAGTTCAGATTGACTTTTCCAGTGGTACCATCCAGGCCATCATACCCACGGCCATTGGCGGGATCATACATGGCAAAATGGGCGTCATTGTTCCCCGTAAGCCAGGAGGCGGCGAGGCCGGCATATTGCGCATACTTTTGCTCATGGGTGGCATGGTAAACCGCCATAAACCCTTGCGTCAGCATATTGACACCATAAGCGATCTGCCCATTTTTGTCTGGCGTCGGTCCCATTTGATTAATCATCCCGGTCACCAGAAGATGGCTAAAGAATTGATCCATCTCCTGTTTCGCCGATCTCACCCAGTCCTTTTGATTGAGCAGCACGCCGGCGTTAGCCAGCGCGAACGATTGCCCGCTACCATAGGCATGCCAGAGAGTAGGGGAACCATCCCAGTCAAGGTGCGCTCCAAAGGGATACTGCGTAAAGGAGCCGAATTGGTACTCGGAAAGGCCCCGGCCAAGCTTGAGCATGGAATCCTTGACCGCATCCAACGGTTGAGACCGATAAAAGTCCGTGAGCCCTAGCAAGGCATTCGACATGGCGTCGAAGCCACCGATCCAGGCAGGCACCCGGTATCCATGGAGGCTCGTGTACTCGCCGTACTGGCTATTTATTTTCCGTTGCAGCGCCGTATTGGCAAGCAGAAAACTCGTTTTGACTGTTCCGGCAAACGCGGGATCGGTATCCTTTAAAACGCTGTATCCATCGCCAAGAGCCCACATGGCGCGTGCCGCCCACCAGTCAAATGACTTCTTGCTGGTGGGGCCATCGGTATTGATCGAGAAGTCTGACTTGATAAAATTATAGAATTCTCCATCGCTTGCCTGCATATGCATCACAAAGGTCAGCGCCTTTTTCGCCTTCTCAAGCGACTGCTGATTATGCGTTTGCTGATAATCATTCAGGTACACGATCGCCGCCCGGGCGGTATCATCCACACAGGCAATGCCTTCGCCTGCCGCATCCACCCATTTGTAATCGGGATACTCCGAATAGATATGAATAATGAGCATTTGCTTGCCACCAATAGTCACATCTTGTCCCAGAGCATCGAGGTGGGCAAGGTTGATAGCAGCAGGATCCGTTGCCATGGTTTTTGTCGGCACTGATGTGGCCGTCTTTGCCTGAGCAGGTGCCGCGAATGGCAACATCAACAAGAACACAAGCAATCCCAGTGCCGCGTTCAGTCGCAACGACTTCATGCGAATTTCCTCCTTGAATTCGTCAAGCTATTTCGCTTACCACTTCATAAGGGCTGTTCCTTATGAAAAACTCTTGGAAGCGCTTACAACAATTATACATAATTATTGATAGAATTGCGAATATATTCACAAGAAGGGATATGCATCATATTTTTGCAGAGAGAGACAACGAGAAAAACGGGTCGGGCTCATCTGTATAGATGAGCCCGACCCGTTTTTCTTGCCGCCTCGCAAGCGGGGTGTTCAAGCACCACTCTTCTCATCCAGTGGCACCAGGGTGTCTCCCGCGGGGGCAACGGCGACACCAAACCAGTATTTATTGAGCGTCTCCACCACTCCCAGCAGCTGCTTCATATTCATTGGCTTCAATATGTAGCTGTTGGCCCCCAGTTGGAAGCTCACATCGATATCTTTGGGGTCCTCGGAGGAGGTCCAGATGATGACCGGGATCATGCGCAGCTCGGGATCGCTCTTGACTGCCTGCAGGACATCGCGGCCATCTACGGAGATCAGGTTCAGGTCCAGAAGGATAAGTGCCGGGCGCGGCGAGGTTCCGGGTTGGGCAAACTCCTGGCGATGATAGAGGTAATCCAGCGCCTCATCACCATCAATGCAACGCGTAATAGGGATGGATAACGACAGCTTCTTCATTGCCCAAAGCACAACTTCGTAATCATCGTCATTATCTTCTATAAATAAAAGTGGACTTTCATGGGCTATCGCCATCACAGTTATCCTTCTCTACACATCCCTCCGGCAGGAAATGTGCTATTAATCACGTGCAAGAGGAAGTGTAAACCAGAAAGTCGATCCTTTACCAGGCTCACTCTCAATGCCGACCTGTCCAGAGTGCTGCTGGATAATACTCTGGCATATGTAGAGTCCCAGGCCAAGACCACCCGAGCCGCTATGGAGTTGGCGATCAGGCGTCTGGTAAAAGCGCTCCCAGATACGACGCTGATCCTCCGGCGTCAGGCCGTGCCCCTGGTCTTTTACAGAGACGCGGGCCTGCTCACCCTCTACGCTCAGGCTCACCTCGATTGGCCTGTCATCTTCAGAATATTTGATCGCATTGGTGAGGTAGTTCGTCAATACCTGTCCCACGCGATCGATATCCACTACCGCTGGCACCATATCCTCTTGTGGCAAACGTATATCTATAGTACGGGTCTGGGCGAGAGATAGTTGATCTGCCACTACCCTTGATACCAGGTCAACGAGGTTGCAGAATTGTACTTTGAGCTCCAATTTATGTTCTAAAATACGTGAAACATCGAGCAGATCATTGACCAATCGGGTTTCAACCGAGACCTGACGTTCGGCCCGATCTACCAACGCCTGAATGCGGCCCGCCACCTCGGGCACAGAGGTAGTATCGTTATTGAGCAGCTTCAGCTGGCGGCGTATCAACTGCAGGCTCGCCTTCATGGTAGCCAGTGGATTGCGCAGCTCATGATTGGTCATGCCCAGGAAGGCATCCATCTGCTGCCGCGCCTGGTCGCTGGCGACTTCGGCCGCCTGGGCGGCGGAGCGCTGATCGATCAGCCGCTCGCGTTCAAATGCCAGCGAGGCCAATTTCCCGATGGCCGTAATCAGACCGAACTCATCCTGTTGCGCGTAGTGGTGCTCGGCGGTCCCATAGTTGATCGAGAGGAAACCCACCAGATGGTCTCGCAGCCGGATCGGAGCGCCCAACACCTGCTCTACGCCGAAGGTAGGAGCCGTACTGGAGGGTGCAGCGTTCAGAGACAACAGCACAGGCTCGCCGCGCTGCAGGCGAGCCATGTCGGAGTCAGGAATATAATCGGATAGCGGAAGGGAGGGGACCGTCTCCCAGAATTTCTGGCGCTGCTCATCAGGCATCCCCACCCCGGCGATCGGTCGAATCAAGCCCTTCTCGGGATCGATATCAACGATCGAGGCCATCTGGCAGCCCAGCAGATCACAGGTCAGGTGCAGCAACTCTTCAGCGGTCTCACGCCTGGATGTGCGGGCGGACCCATCATCAACGACAGGGAGACGAACCAGGACCTCCGACATGGATAACAGGGTCTCCAGCGCTTTGCTGGTGCGCCACTGCTGATTGCGGCGAGCCGTCACATCGCGGCAGACCAGCACGGCGCCCATCAACCCATCCTGCGCATCATAGATCGGCGCCCCGCTCACGCTGATAACTAACTCGCGACCGGTCAGCGTCGTAATCCACAGATCCTCGACCGTAATGCCGCGCAGCGTCTCACCCCCCAAAATGCGAGACGGTGGGAGCTCATCTATAGACAGCGGCCGCCCGTGCGCATTCGTGATCCGCATGGTCTGAAAGCGCTCCTGTAGCGGCTGCATGGTATAATCAGGATGTTCATCGAAGCCCAGTAAAGACCTGGCGGCATCGTTATACTGAATCAGGCGGCCTTCATGATCATAAATAATGACCGCGTCGGCGATCGACTCAAAGGTGGTAGAGAGACGCTGCTCAATCTGATTTTTTTGTAGTTCCACCTGCTTGCGCTGCGTAATATCGCGCACGATCCCATAGACCCGAATCACAGCGTCATCATCGCTCTGGTGCTGAGCCATGATCGGATAGCAGGTATCCTGCAGCCAGCGTATCTCGCCGCTGCGCGTAATCACGCGCCACTCACGTGTATCCTGTCGCCCCTGGCGCATCGCCTCCATGCGCAACTCACGCATCCAACGATCGTCGGGATGCTGCAGATTCTCCCAGCCACACCGATCGAACTCTTCAGGGGAAAAGCCGGTAATGGAGGTAAACGCCTCGGTCGTCCACATGGGTCGGTGAGAGCCATCCGGCAGCAAGAGGTACATATAGGCATAATCAGACGTCATTTGCAGCAGGACGCGACCACGCTCCTCGCGTTCGCGTACATGCTGCAGCTCCGCCTCGAGCTGCTCAATGCGCTCCCTCAGTTGCTTATTCTCTTGTTCCTGATCTGTCACATGCTCCATCCGGCAGGCCTATCCTTACTGATTTGGAAAATTCACTGTTCTATCCGCTAGCTCTGGCGGCACCGCGATCCGATCCAGCGCGCACCACAATCAATCAACACATCCTATTATATCAGATGCCGCCATTAGTCATGTCGCTGTAACCAATAGTTCTAATCATCTGGCACATAGGGAAAGGGAAGTGATGAGCAAGCAGCAAGCGGACGAGAACGTCAGCCTGTACTGGATAGCTTTTTAAAATTACCTCCGCATTACCTCTACATTAGAGACGCATCAGGGGCTTTGTATGAGTAACTTTCGTCTGGCGCAAACGTGCCCTTGTATGGAAGGACATGTGCCATGCTTGAACCGTTTACATTGAATCAGAAAGGAAGATGGGCATGAAATCGTTTCATGGTAAGACTGCTGATCGGCCGGACGAGTATGTTGAATTGAACGACCAGGAGTTGGCACAGGTAATCGGCGGGCAGAGCATCGGCCAGGGGTACGACGACAAAAAGCCTAAGGATCGCTGCTACTACGACAAGAAACATCACCGCCGCTATTGTTATGACCGCCATGGTCACAGGTACGAGAGTCATTAGGCTCGCCTCATGGACGCGCCGTTTTCTTGATGAAGTGCTCCGGGCGCTATGTGCGCCCGGAGCACTTCACAATTTTTGTATAGGTGCAGCAAGGGTGCGGCTGAACCCCTGCTGCACCACCAAGGTTTACTGCGCCCGCACGAGCATAACTCTTATTTGAGTGGGGATGCCTGCGTTCTCCACGCCAGGAGCATTCGATTTATGGTATATTTGATTTATCTTATCAATACCTCTTTCTTATCGGAACCCGCTAGTAGATACTAGAGACGAGGGTAGCAGCATGGACAAGCAGCAGGTAACAGGCTCCTGGCCGACCCTGGCATGGAAGACGGCCACCCCAAATGAGCTGAGCACCGACATTGAACGTCTCAAACAGCTGGACGAATATGCTCAGCGCACACCGGCCTTGCTTAGCATTATAATTGTGCGTTCCGGCATCATCATCTTTGAGGAATACTATCACGGTGGGGGACCCAATCACTACCATAATGTCAACTCGGTAACGAAAAGCGTCGCCTCGGCCCTGGTCGGGATAGCCTTGCGGGAAGGGTACTTGCAGAGTGTCGACCAGCCCCTGCTCTCATTTTTTCCTGAATACCACGCCCACCGGCCTGATCCCAGCAAGCAGGAGATCACGCTGCGCCACCTGCTGACCATGACCAGCGGCTACGCGCTGGCGCGGGGCGGCATCGAAACGTTTCTGGAGGACACCTCATCCATTGAAAAGATGCTGGACCGCCCGCTGGAATACGAGCCCGGAACCCACTACGCGTACGACGATATCGGGGCCCACCTGGTCGCCCTGGTCCTGACGCGCTGCACCGGCATGCCCCTGCGCGAGTTTGCCAAACGCTATCTCTTCGATCCCCTCGGCATCTGGCAGGATGAGGAGCGCAACCACGAGCCCTGGAAGAACGGCCAGGCCAGCGCCGAGGCGCCTCACCGCTATGGAACATGGTCATCACAGCAGGCTGGATTGTGGAGCAACGATGCCAGGGGCAATCAGATCGGCGGCTTCGGCCTGCAGCTCACCACGCGCGAAATGGCGCGCTTCGGTCATCTCTACCTCAACCAGGGCGTCTGGAACGAGCAACGCATCCTGCCGGTGGAGTATATCGAGGACTCGTGGCGCGGGCATAGCAGCACAGAACGTGGTGAAAAATATGGCTACTTCTGGTTTCTGCCCGACTATCATGGGAAGAGAACCAACTGCGCTGTTGGCTATGGGGGCCAGTTGATCGGGATCATTCCCGACCTCGACATCGTCGTTGCCTCTACCTGTGCCTTTGAGCAGGAGGCGATCTCCAACCGCTTCATCCTCAAAGACTTTGTCATCCCGGCCATGCAGATCAAGCCGGACATCGATCCCATCCTGTGAGCGAAAACAACCATTTCCCTCGCCGCCCACTGGCGGCGAGTGGAACAGCCTGGGTGGATGAATACGCTGGCTACTGTAGCATTTCCGGATCGATCTCGCGGCTCTGTTGAGGCAGGAAAGAGAGGGAATAGTTGGGCGTTGCCATAGGCTCTACAGCAGGCAATAGCGGAGAAGTAGCCTTCGACTGATGAGGCACGCGGGCCACCAGGGTATCCACGACCGGACGCTTGATAGAAGCGCTCTTCATCACCTGGGCGGTGCGGATATGCTGATAGATACGAACATATTTCTCTACCATCACGCGGGCCGAGAAATTTTCTTCGACGTGCTCACGTACCATGGCGCGGTCAAGCTGATCGATCTGGTCGATGGCGCGCCTCATCTCCTGCAGATTATCGACCAGGTAGCCGCTCTTACCGTGCGCGACCACCTCCGGGGCGGCCCCACGGGCGAACGAGATCACGGGGCAGCCGACCGACATTGCCTCAATCATCACCATGCCAAACGGCTCTTCCCACTCGATCGGATTCAAGAACACGCGGGCACGGCTGAGCAGATCGATCTTCTCCCTGGTATTGACCGGTCCAATA
Organism: Dictyobacter halimunensis; assembly: GCF_036245075.1. NCBI lineage: Bacteria > Bacillati > Chloroflexota > Ktedonobacteria > Ktedonobacterales > Dictyobacteraceae > Dictyobacter > Dictyobacter halimunensis. The sequence continues at coordinate 4,979,988 of NZ_BSRI01000002.1, read as the reverse complement.
TATTTGATGTCATGACCGTTCAACTGCGGCTTGATAATCTCATCATAATAATCGATCGAGGTTTGAACGTGTTGATCGATGGTACCGGCCAGGATCAAGGGCAGTCCAGCGGACTTCGCCAGCGTGATCGCGTGGTGGGCCCCCTTCTCGGGCACAAAGCGTCCCAGCCAGACCAGGAAATTCTCCGGCCGCCTGACCGTTGGCTTGAACTGCTGCATCGGCAAACCATGATGGACCACGCCAGCAAAGTTCAGCGGCAGATTCACCTCCGCACGCGAGTTCTCGCTGATCGCGATCATCGGCACCTGGCGCATCCACTCAAAAAAATACATATCGGCATCGCCGGTCCATTCCTGCACACGGTCAAAGGGGAAGCGACTATGCAGCGTCGACACATGTGGGGTACTCAATTGCTGCATCAAAGGAAAGGTATACATATCAGCGCTGGACGAGAGGTGGGAGTGCACAATATCAAAATGGTGCTCTTTAATATACTCGATAGATTTGTAGATATGATAGAAGGCCTTGAGATGAGCCTGCCAGGGAACCCCGGCGTCGATTAAAGAATGCGGGAAAAAGGAGACCAGTTTGGCGGATGTATGGGCATCACCTGGAGCAAACAGGGTAACATCGTGGCCTTGCGCCACCTGTTCCTCAACAATATTATAGATAACGTTCTCGGTTCCACCATAATTCTTTGGCGGGATGGTAATCCAGGGCGGTGCTATATGTGCTATTTTCATACTGGACCTTTCGCGCTAATTCTTATACCCCACATAACGCATCAATGTATCCAATGGGAACCGCTCCCCATAGGTACACGATTTGCAAGGTAAAAAAGTTACATACTATTAAACTAGAGACTATGTAAAAAAAGTATGCTTTGCCTGCTAAATACTATAGCAACGCTATAGTTATTATTAAACCACTAACGCACAATGAGAATATACGAATCTTCTGCACTAATAGTCACTACGTCACGGCTAAAAATGCCACAGGATAGTAAAGCTGCTTCTGGCCATAAAAATGGCGCATATGGCAGCCACAACCCAGCATTGAAGTGAGGTCAGCAAATCAAAAAGCTGGCAATGCTTCTGAGCATCTACCTTCAACAAAGAAAAGAAGCAGCAGGCGTATGAAAGAGGAAACGATGCTATGTTCCACATAGGCATGGATTCAACCCGGATCTATCATACTGTTCATCGCTGTATATAGTATACACTATAAATACCATTTTTGTCCAAAAAAACGTGAAACGCATTAAAGATAAAACGCAAATCAGCACATAGAAATGGAGCAAGACGACATAATATGTCAACCTTCGAGACAGAAGAGAGGAATTATGTGGTTGCAGGTTGCTCATGATATACTACGAGAGGATACATTTACATATGTTTGATGTGGAAATGGAGCAAAAATGGATGTTTCTTACCGCGACTGATGGAATAAAGATTGCCTACGATGTACAGGGAGAAGGCCCGCTCCTGATTCTGCTGCAGGGATTTGACGAGGCGCGTCAGATCTGGCATGAGCTGGGCTATGTTGAGCGCCTGAGCCAGCATTTCCGCGTGGTGACGATGGATCGGCGGGGCATTGGTGAAAGCGACAAGCCAACCGAGGCCAGAGCCTATCGCCTGGAGCAGATGCTGGACGACATTTCCGCGGTCGCCGACGTCTGCGAGGCCAAGAAGTTCATGGTCTGGGGCCACTCCTTTGGAGCCTCACTGGCCCTGCAGCTCGCCGCGCGCTCCGAGCGTGTCAATCGCGCCATCGCCGCCGGCAGCTTCTTTGGTCGCGTCTACTTTGAAGAGCGCATCAATCAGATCGTGTCGGAGCTACAGGTGCTCTACAAGGCCCAGCAAGACGGCAACCTGAGGGAGCTCGGCCTGGACCACGAAGACGTACGCTGGGTCGAGGAACGTTCGCTACCCGCGTTGATGGCCTGCTGGCAGGCCACGGTCTCCTGGCCAGTCATCAATCCAGGTGAGGTTCACTGTCCGCTGTATGTGTATTCTGGTTCAGATGACCGACGCATCACCCGGCCCCTGCTAGAGCGCCAGGAAGAGATCGATGAGGCGGGCATTCTCCTGCGCATCTTTGACCATATTGATCATGCCCAGGAGCTCAGCGAGATCGAGGTTGTCTACCCGGCCGCCGAAGTTTTCCTGCGCAAGCAGCCAGAAGAATAATAATAAAACACAAATGAGCGGTATTGGTGCTGAGCGCGCTTAAAGCGCGCTCAGCACCAATACCGCTCATTTGTGTTTTATTCAAAAACGACTAACAGAAGTCGCCGGTGCCAGCTGGCAGGCCGGCACAGAGATCCTTTTTACTCACATACTTATCTTTGATGACCGTCTGGGAGATGTTGTGGATATCTACGGAGACTGGCTCATCCAGGATAGAAGGGATCTTACCACCGTTATAGGTAGAAGTGACCGCTCCATGCGTCAGATTCTTCACGTCTTTACCATCGTGCAGGGCCTTGACCAGGTCTCCAACCGACTGTGCGACTTTGGCGATCGGCTTATAGACGGTCATGTTCTGCTTGCCCTGCAAGATGTTGCGCAGGCCGCCCACGGTCGCATCCTGACCGGTAACCAGAACCTTACCGGACAGGCCGGCGTTATCGAGGGCCTGAATAGCGGTGCCGGCCATACCATCGTTCGCCACGTAAGCCACCTGGATATCATCTTTCTGGTCCGCCAGCGCTGCCTCCATCTCGGTCTCGGCCGTCGGGTTGCTCCAGTCCGGCGTGAAAACCTCGTTGATGATCGAGAGCGTATGCTGCGCCAGCATAGGATCGAGCACCGAGTGCGCCCCGATACTGAACAGCAGGGCGTTGGTATCGGTCTGAGAGCCACTGATCATGGTGATATTGGTATGGAATCCGCGCCGATACTGCTGGTAATGATCGACGATATACTGCGCCTGCAGGGCCCCCACTTTGATATTATCAAAAGAGATATAGTAATTCAGATCCGGGGACTGGATCAGGCGATCGTAGGCGATAACCGGTATGTTATGCGCCTTCGCCATGGTCACGATGGGAGTGGCGGCGATACTATCGTGTGCCGCCACCACCAGGATACAATCCCCGTTCTCCATGCCCGTGGTGGCCTGGGCCAGCTGGGCGTCGCTATCGCCGTTAGCGTTATGATAATCAAAATGCACACCGGGGATAGCCTTTGTGATCGCCGCCTCCAGCAAAGGGTGGTCGTTATGCTCCCAGCGATCAGAGGTCGTCCTGTCGGGCAGGAAGACACCCACACGATTACAATCCTTGCCACCATTGCCTGAGGGAATATTGACCGAGCCCGCCGTATCGCCGAGGGAGCAAGAGGTCAGCAGCAGTCCACAGAAGAGCAGGGCGGCCGCCAGTTGATACCACACAAGGGTCCGTTGACCCGAACGCTTGATAACTGCGCTTCCCATTATTCGTTTCCTCCTACAACCTGACGCAGCTGTCTGATAACTTCCTGCAGCTGGCTCGACGCCTCGCTGGCCGAGGTAGCGCCTGCGATCAGCTGATCCGTCACCTGGGTCGCGATGCGGATCGCCGTCCCCAGGCTCTGATTACTCTTATCCTGGTGTGCGGACACCTTCTCAATATACTGGGCGGCCCCCAGGATCTCATTCAGGCGTTGGGCGGCCAGGCGGGGATCACTCCGGTTCCAGTTGCGCTTGAGATCTTCGCCGATCTCATCCAGTTTGCGCGCCGCCACGCTGGTCGCCTCCGTATAGTACTGCACCGACTGCAGCGCGGTCTGCGACGACTCCACGATCCACTTCTGCTCCGTCGCCGTAACCTGCTCGCGCGACGCCAGCGTATTGAGCATCTCACTGCTGCTCACCAGCGAATTAACCGACGACAGAATCGGTCGCGTAACGGTCCGACCGACCAGCATACCGACCACGGCCGCGATCACCATCACGATCGCCGCGATAAAAATAGAGGTAGCCGTCTGCCGGTCGGCGGCAGAGGTAATGGTGTTCATCGGTCGCAGCACGATATACGTCCAGGGCACAACATGCGTCTTCACCTGGTAGGCCTGGTAATTCTCAGCTTTGGTGGCGGGCGTAAAGTTAAAGGCGTCCGGCCAGTTATGATCCTGCAACATGCTGGCAAGGGAGGGATCGGCCAGCGTCTGCACCGCGTTCAGCGAATTGCCATACAGATTCTCATCTTTCACCTGTTGTTGAACGACGGGCAGAAGACTGGTAACCGGCTTGAACAAGGGAGCAGGAAACGTCGTCAACGTCTTATCGGGATTGGTATAAGCGATGCGCACACCGTTGCCATCCAGGATCATCGCATAGCTACCGGGGGCCGCGCTGTTCTCGTTGTTGACCGCCGTCCAGATGTCATTGAGCAAGAAAGTGGCGCGCCCGAAGCCCACCAGGTTATTCTGCTCAGACATAATCAGCGTATACATGTCCACATACGCCATCTGCGTGCGTGTATCCAGGTGCACATCGGAGATCAACGAATCGTTATGATTCTGCAGGCGAGCCAGCATCGGCATCGGAATCTTATCCTGCCCCCGATCCAGGGCACCCGGATAGGAGAGCACCAGATTCCCGGTCGCATCAAACAGGGTCCAGTTGCCATAGTGGGGATCCAGGTGATTGCCGACGGCCATCTCGTTGAAGGCCTGATCGCGATACGTGGGGTCACCCGCCAGGAAGCGCTTGATCGCCTTGTACTGGCTGAGATACTGTAAATCCTGCAACCGGGCAATCAATAAGGCATCGATAGCCTGGGCATGAGAACTCGCATCGGTCCCCATCTGATCACTGGCCTGCGCGATCAGCGTCGGGCGCAGCGAATACTCGCTCGCCACAACCGTAATAATCAAAGGGAGAACCACAGCAAGGACTAGCAGGCCAGAGAACCTGGCCGTCAACGTAAGTCTTCGATAAGGAGGCGATAGACGCTTCGATAGGACCATAGACGATTTCCTTCTGGCATAACAAAAACACGCACCACGACACACATATATAGTGGACAACACCCTTACAGCTGATACGTCCCGGTAAACGTATCGAGGAAGCATCTTAGCAGCGACAGGTCATGGAAGGGCTAAAATAGATAAATATCGATGTTTACACTATCAATCGACATCCTGTCAAAAGCTAAAACACTCTTTTTTACCGATCGCCAGCCAGCATAACATGTATTTAAGAGGAAAAGGGGGGAACATCCCTGTTGCACCATGAGATTTTCGTTAATCTCCGGCTGGTCCTCTTATAAGAATGAAAGCGAGAGCGTTCATAAATACCACAAAATTCTTCTTGTATACACTATACATCAGAACAGCTTACTCGCATAGTATGTAACCATGAAATAGGACTATTCATGTATCTGCCACAAGAATGGCTGGCTCTTTTTGTGTTGTTGAGCTGGAATGCCGCCCTGCGGACAGCGAAGATAGTTCGAGGTGGCGCTGCGGGAGCGCGATCGCGCTCCCGCAGCGCCACCTCGAAAAAAGAGCATGGGGACGTCTTTCAAGTATAGATTTTTAGTAGATAAGCGGGGATGCAAGCGAGCATGCCGGGGGCATGATCAAGCGGCGAGCCCAAGCTGGGGCAAGCCCAGCACCTACAGGGGGTTTGGGGGCTGTGCCCCCAAAGCCTCCCTCTCTCCCCGCCGCCCGTAGGGTGGCAGGAGGGGGCCAGGGGCACAGCCCCTGAAAAACCTATGCCTGCAAACGCGGGTCAATGCTGGGGCATGTAGCGGTAAAGGACATAGTTGTCTATGTCATAGCGCTTATATTTACCGGGCGGCTCCTTCGCCATGCGCTTATTCAGCCAGTCGAGGCAGTCATATTCGGACGTTGTCATATTGGGATCTTTGGGGCACATCCACGAGGAGGCTTTATCCTGGTGGACGACGGTATAGAATGGCAGATAGCGGTTGTGCGAGGGGTTGAGATGGTGGTTGATCACGCCACAAATAACCCTTTCCTGGCTGGCAAAGGCCAGGCTGTAGCAGGTCCAGTAATCCGTATACACATGCTTTACCCCGAGATGCTCCAGTTGCGCCGCCAGGTCGCTGCGCTGACCATTGAAAGCCTGCGCTTTGGGCACCTCGCTAAAGGTGATCAGCGTACCGATGACCAGGATAAGCGCCACGGCGGCCAGGACGGCGCGGCAAAAATAGGTGCGCACACGCTGCCAGAGGGCTTGCGGACGCAACCTGCTGGCGGCACTCCACAAAGGATCAAGCAGAGCCGGCAGGATAATCAACAGGCCAATGAAGTAGCGTGCATGATAGCCCGGCTGATTGAAAGGGCCGGTACTGCGAATGAAGACGACAATCACGCCGATCGCGGCGCCAACCATCAGCAGCTGCGCGATGCGGCTCACCAGCATATGATGGCGCTCCTCGGCGGTCAACTCCTGTCTGTGCCGAATCACGCACTGCAAGAGCAGCAGGGTAAAGATCAACGCCGTCAGGATCAGCAAGAGATAGCCGCCACCCCAGGTGGTATGAATGATGCCGCACCGCAGGGTACGCGGTGTATTATCGCCCAGGAACGGATACTCGATCACCGGGCAAAAAGGGAAGCCGGTCGCGGTCGGAATGGTCACCTGTACAGTCTCCACGATGTTGTGCCAGACTCCCAGCGACGCCGTTGGATCGTATCCCGTCCCCTGTATCAGGCCAAAGAAGGTCACAAAAGGATTCAGGCCCCGGCTCATACTAAACCAGATCGATGGGAAGAAACCAACAAGAATGCCTACACCGGCCAGCAGCCAGCCGCCCCAGATCAGCAGTTCACGCCAGCAGAAAACAAGGATCAGCAGACCAGCCATAGCCAGAAATGGCACTACGATCATGTCGCTCCACATGCCCAGTCCCGCCACCAGACCAAACGCTCCATAGAAGGGAAGGCGCAGCAGCCGCGTGCGGACCGTGGCGTGCCGTTGATACGTCTGGGCCAGCCATGCCGCGATGAGAAAGTCGAGCGAACCAAAGAGCAACGTTTGTGAAGAGCCACCGGTAGCGATGGTCTGACGAGTCAGGTACGGGATCGAGCCAACGCTCAGCAGTCCTAGCGTCACCAGCGCCAGCTTTTTCGAGAAGAGCAGGCTGGTCAACCAGTACATGCAGACGAAAAAGAGCCCCACCATCAACACAACCCCCAGGCGCAGGGCAGTCAGTGAAGGGCCACCAAAAATATGAAAAAACAGGGCACCCAGATAAGCCTCCAGGACCCCCATATAATTCTGCCCATAAAAAATCGTTGGATGCTCACCATGATACGCGATATTATAAGCCATGGTGGCCATAACGCCTTCATCGCCATTGGTGGGTGGCCAGTGTAAGGCTATCAGAGTGAGTCGCAAGCCGACCGCGAACGCGATAATTGCGGCCGCCGCTACTCCATAGGTATTCTTTTTTAGGTACTTCAAAATGCGCGCACCGGGCAAGTTTGCCTCCTCAATTGAAATAACTTAAGGCATGCATCACTATTTTATACTTATTTATTAGCAGGCCATAATCAGAGCAGTTACGCGTTCTCATTTTACTCATACACAAAATAACCGTCAACAAATTTACCTACTTCATAGTGAAATATGCTATAGCACAAGAAAAAGGTTACCTATCCCCTTTACTATACCAGATTGAAAAACGCTATCATAAATCTCGCTAGACCTTAGGGGATAAAAATAGGGCCCAATCCTTATGGACGGGCCGCGCTTTTAACGCTATGCTGTACGCGGGTAGTACATATTTTTTTCCTGGTATCAACCATGAGTTTCGCGCCTACGGCGCTCAAATAGTTTTGAGGAGGTGGTGCAACGTCACAGGGCGCGAATACGCCCTGTGACGTTGCACCACCTCCTCAAAAAATACGGTGCGAGGTGCTATGCGTATCAGACCTTTTTTCTGGCTTATTTTGGGGATGGCCTGTATCTGTGTGATTATGCTGGCATTTCTCTATCAACCCTATGTCCCGGCCTCCTTGCAGGTGCAGATGGAGCAGAAACAGTTTATGGTCAGGGGCCCATCCACGCTGAAACTGCAGCTGACCGATCCGGATGGGCTTCCCATCGACGAGGCCCGGGTTATTCCCAGCGCGCATATGACGAACATGGACATGATGGCGCTGCACAATCGCGTTGTACCGCATGGGCACGGCATCTATGAGGTCAATCTGGACCTGTCTATGGCCGGTCCCTGGGCGATCACGATTCAAACGCAGGCCAGAGGCTTCTCGCCGCAGCAACAAACATTGCAGGTCAATGTGCTTTGATGCCAGCGCACGCTGCTGCTATACTACAAAGAAGGCAACGATCTCAGCAACGCTTTTGGGGAGGAGGGATGTTCATGGGAACGTATGCACCCGGCAACGGTAAGCCGGGGCAAGCCCCACGACAACAACGGAACAGATGGCATCTCTCGCTGTTCGAGAAGGTCATTCTCGTGAACAGCGTGATGTTGCTGGGAGAGGCGCTGGCCGCGCTCTGGGTTACCAGCCATCAGTTGGAGGTGCATCACTACCTGATCGACACGATCTTTATCGTGCTGGCCACCCTCTTTACGCTGTTCGCCAATATCCTATTGCTGCGCGCCAGCTTCCGGCCCCTCTTCGCGCTACTCACAACGATCAGGGCCGTGGGGGCGGGCCAGACGCAGGAACGCGCCCAGGTCGATGCCGAGACCTGGGAGATCAACGAGCTGGCACAGGCGTTTAATAGCATGATGGATCGTCTGGAGGCGGCCCGGCGCGAGCGCACGCAGGCTATCCTGCAGGCGCAGGAGAATGAGCGGAGGCGCATCGGTATGGAGCTCCACGACGAGACCGGGCAGAACCTGACGGCCCTGCTGATCCACACCGAGGTCCTGCACCAGCATTTTCAGGAGCTCGCGGCCACCAGCCTCACAAAGCAGGACCACAACCAGCTGGATGGCGAGCTGCTGCAGCTCAATCACCTGACGCGCCTATCTCTGGAGAACGTGCGCGTGCTGGCCCAGCAGTTGCGCCCGAGCGTGCTAGATGATCTGGGCCTGCTGGCCGCCTTTCGCTGGTTGGCGGAAGATGGCGCCCAGCGGCTACGCCTGCAGGTTGAACTGGATATACAGCAGATCGAACCATGGGTCCAGGATCTGCCCGCCAACTATGGGACCGCCCTCTTCCGCATTGCCCAGGAAAGCCTGACCAACGTGGCGCGTCACGCCCAGGCCCAGAGCGTCCTGATCTCGCTGCTCCCCAAACAGGAACATATCTATCTCACCATCCAGGACGACGGCATTGGCTATCAGGCAGGTCCAAAGAAGGCTGGCACAGGCATCCTCGGCATGCGGGAACGGGCGACCGCGCTGGGAGGCACCCTGGAGATCATCAGTCACAGCCAGCAAGGAACGAGCGTGCAGGCGATGCTGCCCCTGCCAGCATCGCGGCTGCCGCAGCGGTCGACAGTAGACAGCCAGGAAGAGAGGAAGGGATAAGAGCACTATGCCAGACGAGACAAACACGGTCGGCGAGAAGATTCGCATCCTGCTGGCCGACGACCACGATCTGCTCCGGCACGGCCTCAGGTTGCTCTTCGAGGCACAGGCGGATATGCAGGTCGTCGGCGAAGCGCGCACCGGCCGCGAAGCCATCGAGCAGGCCAGCGAGCAGAGGCCCGATGTGGTGGTGATGGATATCAGCATGGCCGAGATGGACGGACTGGAAGCCTGCCAGCGGATCCGCAAGCTCTACCCCGAGATCCAGGTACTCATCCTCACCATGCATGAAAGCGAAGAATATTTTCTGCAGGCGCTGCGCATTGGCGCCGCTGGCTACCTGGTCAAGAAGGCCGCGCCCGCCGAGTTGAGCACGGCCGTACGCACGCTGGCGCAGGGAGGAGCCTATCTCTATCCCGGCCTTGCCAAGACCCTGATTCGAGCCTATGTCTCGACCCACGATCAATCCCCTACCCGGCTGAGCAATCAGAGGACGATGGCGCGTGAAAAAAACGCCTCGCTGGGCCACGCGCTCGACGTGTTGACGCCACGCGAGGTCGAGGTACTAAAATATGTAGCAGAAGGCAAGACCAACCAGGAGATCGCCGATATGCTGGTGCTCAGCATCAAAACGATTCAGGCCCACCGCGCCAACGTCATGGACAAGCTGGGACTGCACGACATCACGCACCTGGTACGCTTCGCCATCCATCACGGATTGATTGCGGCCGAACCCTATCTCTAACATCTTTTACATCTATTTCGCAAGGATGAGCTACATGCAAATAAAACATCTGACCGACCACCATCGTACGGCCTACCACTTCCAGGCCCCCTCCAACTGGATGAACGACCCCAATGGATTGGTGCAGTGGAAGGGCAACTATCACCTCTTCTATCAGTATCACCCCCATGGTCCCCTGTTTGGCAAGATTCACTGGGGGCACGCCATGAGCGCGGATCTGCTGCACTGGACCCATCTGCCCATCGCCCTCTCACCCACCGACGGGGGACCCGATGAGGACGGCTGCTGGTCTGGCTGCATGGTCAACAATCAAGGTACCGCGACCATCGTCTACAGCGGCAACGCCCACGGTCGCCAGCTTCCCTGCGTCGCGACAAGCCAGGATGAGGATCTGCGCACGTGGCACAAATACGCCGGCAACCCGGTCGTGGCCGACTGGCCGGCCGAGCTGGATATCGTCGAGTTTCGCGACCACTGCGTCTGGCAGGAAGGCGAGATGTGGTACCAGGTAATCGGCTCAGGGTTTAAAGGTGTCGGTGGCGCCGCCCTGCTCTATCGCTCGCCCGACCTGTTGCAGTGGGAATACCTGCAGCCGCTATGCGTCGGCAACAAGGACGAAAGCGGCATCATGTGGGAATGTCCCGACTTCTTCCCCCTCGGCGACAAACATGTCCTGACCGTCTCATCGATCCCCGATGGCCTGGTCTATTACTTTATCGGTACCTATCAGAACGCGACCTTTACGCCGGAGAGCCAGGGTTTGCTGGATGGCGGGAAGCACTTCTACGCCCCGCAGTCCATTCGCGATGACCAGGGACGCCGCCTGATGTTCGGCTGGCTCCGCGAGGGACGCGACGACACCGACCTGCTGCAGGCCGGGTGGGCCGGAGCCATGTCGCTGCCACGCATCCTCTCGCTGCAGTCGGGGGACACGCTCGCCATCGAACCGGCCCCCGAGATCGAGCAGCTGCGCCTCAGGCGGCGCACGGTCGAGCCCCGATCGATTACAGATCAGCAGACCGTGGTTGAGCAGCTATTCACCAACGCCCTGGAGATCACGCTCGACATCGATAGCCATACAGCTACCGGCTGCGGGCTGGTCCTGCGGGACAGCGCCTATCCCGAGGAGAGCATCTCGATCAGCCTGCGGGAAACGGGACTGAGCATCGAGGCCAACAACGGCCGCACCAGACAGGAGCCGGAACAGTATCCGCTCGCCCCCGGTCGCCATACACTGCGCATCTTCCTGGATGGCTCGGTATTGGAGGTATTCATCGATGCTCGCGCCTGCCTGACCGAGCGCTTCTATCATTCGGCCCCCCGGCGACTCAGCCTGGACCTTTTCGCCAGAGACGGCGAGGCCATCCTGCACCAACTGGACGTCTGGGAGATGGCTACGATCTGGCAATAACGAACTCGCCCTGGGTGAGCTTTGGGGTACGCGTGCGCGAGGTTGGCATGCCGGTACCACGTGGGCCAGCGTGAATGACATGGGAAGCGGGGTCGTGGGGGGACGTTGGCCGCAATCGCTGTCGCTCGCGGCCAGGACGACCGTTGAAGGTCGTCCCTACAGGGGCGTTTTCGCGTTGGAGGAGGCGTTTCATATTCGGGGGCGTTTTCGCGTTGGAGGAGGCGTTTCATATTCGGAGGCGTTCATGTTCGGGATTCGTTTGGATTTTGATGGTATTTTGTGGTTTTTGAGACATGTCCGTCTCGTTGTGTTAAGCATATGGGGAGCGATTCCGGCACCTACAGTCGCCTCCAGAGGAGGATAACAGAGAAAGGAGTGGCGGGGCTACGCTGGCCTGCCGCTCCTTTCGTCTGGAAGAGGGGATTTATGTCAATTACGATTGCGGGGTGCCGCAGTCGTAGAGCTGGTTGGTTCCCTGGTTATTAGTGGAGCCGCCCGATTGCCATGAGCTGGCGGGGACGACGCTACAATGGCTGGTGACCCAGGTGGTGGCCTGATTCTGACGACCGAAGCCGCCAGGGGCGCCATTGGCGAAGAACTGGCGGAATTGCTCCGGAAGCTGATTGATGTTGAACTGGCCGCCACCGCGAGCCCCTCCGAGCCAGAAGTAGCGCACGGTCCCGTTGTGGATCAGGTTCTGCAGGTCGCTGGTGGTCAGGATGGGATCACCACCACTAAAACCTCCCAGCGCCATCACAGGCTTATTGGTGGACAGGATGATCGAATCGGCCGTTTGTGAGCTTGGCGTGGCTACCAGAAACTTTGTGTTGCCCTGGTGGGCCTCCAGGTATGATATCAGGCCCGGGTCCGCGTTTCCGCCAGCACCAAAGCCGCCCTGGAACGCGTTGCCCAGGTTATTGCGGGCCGCGCGGGCCGCATTGTTCCCACCCGGCAGGGCAAAAGCAACCTGCGCGCTGGGCCCGGAGGTCGGGGCCGATGACTCCGTATTACGGAGTACCGAGTAGCCGGACCAGATGGTGGGCGCGATCAACAAGGCCAGCAGGCCAAGCGCCACCGCGCCACCCGCGATGCGCGGACGCGGCAGATCGAACTGCACATGCAGGGGCAGGCGCAGCAGAACCAGGATGCCAATGCCAACTACGGCCAGCACGCCGATAATGGGGCTGAGCCACTGATACCAGGAAGGATAGCTGGACAGCATATACAGCTGCGCCACCGCCGTCAGTCCCAGTGCGATCGGCAGCAGCCAGCCGTCCCAGTCGTGGCCGCGATAGGCGCGCCACATCACCACCACGCCGATACCGACCAGGGCGCTCAGTCCTGGTGACATCTCGGTCATGTAGTACTGGTGGAAAGAGCCATCGACCGAAAAGAAGATCGCCATTGCCAGCAGCCACATCCCCCACAACACCATCGCCAGCTGCTGATTATCTACCTGCAGGCGCCAGCGACGCTGCACCGCCAGGGCCACGATCGCCACCAGCGCGAACGGCAGCAGCCAGCCGATCTGACCGCCCAGCGTCGCGCTAAAGAGGCGGAACGGTCCCGCCGCCCCCGTCTGGAAACCACCCGCGCCACCCGCGAACTGGCGCGCGGCATTGCCGTTGCCGTCAGCACCGCCATTGCGACCAAAACCATTACCCCCAAAGCCAATACCGCCCCCACCGGGGCCAGTATTGCCAGGACCGGTGTTGCCATTGTTATTGCCACCACCAGGCAAGGGAGATTGTTGAGCGGCCGTACTATTCTGCCCGCCGCCGGTCGTATTGGAGCGCGGCGTATTCTGGTTAAACGGATTGCCGTTGCGATTGCGGCCACCAAAGCCGTTATTGCCGCCAATGTGCAGGCGGTTCAGGCCGTTGTAGCCAAAGGCCAGGCTCAACTCAGAATTATTCTGGGTCGAGCCAACGTAGGGACGCTGCGACACCGGGGTCAGATCCACCGCCAGGGCCCACGAGAGGGAGAGCAGCAGCATCACCAGCAGGGCCAGCGCCAGGTGCCAGATGCGCGTCCACAGCGGACGAGGCGCGCACAGCAGGTAGGTCAGTCCCAGCGCAGGCACCACCAGGTAGGCCTCGGCCATCTTCACATTGAAGCCGACACCGACAAACACGGCGCTCAGCAGCAGCCAGCGCAGCTTGCCGCTTTCGGCGGCACGGATCACCGCCCACGCGGCCAACAGCAGAACCAGGGCCAGAGTGCCATCGATGGTATTATTGCGATTGGTCACCACGCTGATCGGCGTAACGGCCAGCGCCAGCCCTGCCAGCAGCCCCGCGATCGCCCCAAAGTGGCGCTTCACCAGGGCGTAGAGCAGCCAGACCGCCAGCACGCCACACAACGCCTGCGGCAAAAAGATACTAAACGGCGTAAAGCCAAAGATCTTCGTACTCAGCGTCTGCAGCCAGAAGCCCAGCGGCGGCTTATCGATCGTCACGAAACCACCGGGATCGAAGGAAACGAAAAAGAAATTGTGCCAGCTATCCGCCATACTACGCACACCAGCGGCATAGTATGCGTTCCCGTACCCGTTCTGGCCCAGTTGAAAAAAGTCCATAAACACCGCAAGCAATAAAACCGCCGCCAGCGCGACGCGGTTCCAGAGACGCGGCTTCTCCGTCTTGCGCTGCGGCAACGTTGTATCGATTGGCGATACTGTTGAAGCATCAGCGATATCAGCCATGGCCTAATCTATCTCCTTAAATTGGGAGTCCATTCACATTCGTATCAGGGTGCTGCGTTGCGCTGCCATAGCGCAACGCAGCATGTGTGGAGGAAGGGAGGATTTCCTTGTATGAGCCAAGTATAAAGGGAATATCTCAATAAACGCACAGGTAATTGTAAATAAAATTTAAAATCTGCCCCTCTCCAATGAAAATCCAATCTAAGGGTCTACAAAGACGCGTAGTAATTTTCCTCGATCCCACGCTGGTAGAGCAGCTCAAAGGCCTCGGTCAGGGCTGGATCAAACTGGCGCGCGGCTCCGTTTAAAACGCGGCTTCTCTCAGCGGAGACGCCATTCTCGCGCCAGTTGCGTCCCTGAGAGAATATATTCTGGGCAAACGACTGCAGCTTGTCGACGGCGCGCGCATACCTGGCTTCAGGTGTTGTGCACGCTTCAAACTCTCTCCACCAGTCATAGATCTGCGTGCCCAGGTCCTCTGGCAACTGCGCGAATAACGCCTGGGCCGCCCGTTCCTCGCGCTCCTCTCTATCAAGATTTCCAGCGATATCAAAAGCGGGCGTATCACCCGCGTAGATCTCCACCAGGTCATGCGTCAAAATCAGTTTGAGGGTATGCTCGATATCGACCTCTGTACTCAATTCTTTGTGCAAGAGTAAGGCGAACATCGCCATATGCCAGGTATGCTCGGCATCGTTCTCGTGTCTGCTCTGTGAGCTCAGATAGTTGGCGCGATAAATGGTCTTGAACTGATCGATGATTTCCAGGAAACGCAGAATTTGTGTGAGGCGTGTGGTATCAATCATGAGGAGTCCTTCTCTGTAAATTTGATATAGCGCCTCATTCTATCATAATGCGGTGTCTCAGCTTTTTCACCAAGGGTGCCCTTCCTAATGCCACTTAATGGACAATCATGATCAGCTGTAACGGCAACCCTCCTTAAATCTGGGAGCGCGACACCTCGTGCCAGCTCTGACCGCCATCGCTGGTCCGTAGCAGCACGCTGACGTCTCCTTTTCGCAAACCACCGCCGGGTTCGGGAAGACCCATATGGTTGGTGTGCATAGCGATCATCCAGCCGACCTGGGCGTTGACAAAAGATGCTGGTCCATAACGGTTGAACTGCGACGGTAGAGTATGCTTCTGCCAGTTCTGGCCTCCATCCGAGGTGAGATAGAGAAGGCGATCATCGCTATTCCCCAGGCTCCAGGCATGCTGGAGATCCACCACACTATCGTTCAATAACGTGAATTTCGCGGCGGCTCCATTCCAATGCCAGCTCTGGCCACCATCGCTGGTTGTGTAGAAGCGGGTAGCAGGCGAAGAACTATTGGCCGAAGCCAGTAGCAGACCTTGTTGCTCACCAAAGAAGGTTGGCGGGCTCAAGAAGGTTACGCTCTTGTCGGGGAGCGTGACGGGATTCCAGCTGCTGCCGGCGTCGTGGGTGACATAGAGCCAGCCCTGGCTATTGCTGACGTCATGGTATGTGTTGCCGGCCAGCCAGCCGGTCTGTGACGAGCTAAATTGCAGCCGGGCATTGGCGGTCAGGGGAGCCGTGCCATAGGCGTCGTCGCTGGTCGTAGGCAGTTGTGAGGTTGAGGGACCACCGATGACCCGCTGCCAGTTCTGCCCACCATCGGAAGTGCGATAAAGGGCGATCTGGCCGCCGATATAGGCGCTACCGGGATCGGGTCCGGGAAAATGATCGGTCCCCAGGAACCAGCCATGCTGCCCATCCGCAAAGACAGCTGCCGTCTCCAGGGGGCGTGCATGGATGGTCGAGCTCTGCCAGGTCATGCCGCCATCGCTGGTATGGTAAATGTGAGAGCTAGAGACCTGCGTCTTCTCATCAACCTGAGGAGCCGTTACGGTCGCCACGGTCGCCGAACGAAAATCGGTGATGCAGGGAGCGATGAATCCCTTGCCCTGGCCCTGCGTCGAGACACAATTCAGCATCGCCTGCCAGTGGACGCCGCCATCGCGCGTACGCAAAATGCTATAGCCGCCCGCGCCCGGCACGGACTGGCTTACGGCCCAACCGTCCGTGGTTGTGAGCATATGGATAGACTGAAAGACACCCTTCAATACAGTCGCCGGAGCCAGCATGGTTGGAGATGGCTTGATGGTTTTGCTGTCACCACTGGTAGACTCCTGATCTGCGTTCGCGCCACAGCCAGCAAGCATGATTAGCGCGCCAAGCAGTGGTAACAAGGCGAGGAAGCGAAACCAGGGATGATACGCATCTTCGCGCAACATATAGAAGAAACGCGACATAATCTTTTCCCTTTATTTTTTTCTCAAAAATTTCATCTATCAGAGCGCCCTTTAACTATAATGATGTTTTTCGGGCTCAATTTGTTACTTTTTCTAACTTTTTAGATCTGAAAAGAAATTTTGTTCTAGGAAGAAGGATAACCGTTATGCATCTATTCCGTCAATGGGCATTTTTCCCGATTTTTATTAAAGTAAATCTTACCCTCGTCATACAGGGGGACATGGTCGCCCACACATAGGCGGCCGCATGTGCGGCCGCACTGGTTTTGTGTGTTGGTGCGAAAAAGCATGCAGTCTGCAGGTGATAATCATGTGAGCAAGACATATTCTAAAAAAGAGAGCGATAAAAGGCGTCTCGGCCGAGGGCATCGAGGGCGTCGATTTTGCGCTTCTCGAAGAAATCGCTGACCTGACCGCGCTCAAAGTACCAGATGCAGTCGAACATGATGCTTAGTTGGAAGATGTCGAAGAGGTGCTGCTTTTCGTCGGCTCGCAGGGGCCGATAGCGCTCGTACTCGCGCACGGTCCGGCTGGCGGCGCTGAAGTCGAGGATGTGGTCGCCTGGTTGGAAGTCGGACCAGCTATACCAGTCAAAGGTAGGGAGAAACGGGTGAATCAGGGTGACGAGATCGTAGGTCAGGAAGGTGTAGTTGGCATCGTCAAAGTCGAGCAGGGCGGCGAACTCACCGTCTTTGAAGAGGATGTTTGAGAAGTGGAAGTCGCAGTGGCAGATGCCACAGGGCAACGAGGATGGCAGTTGCAGTCGCGCCAGGACGCGCTCGAACCACACCAACTTCTCATGTGCGTTGGTGGTGCCAATGCGCCGCGCCTGCTGCCGGGCCAGTTCGCGGCAATTCTCAACGGTATAGTTCAGACGCTCGTCCTTGTTGACTGGCTGGTAGTCCCTGGTAATATTCTGCAATTGAGCGACCCGTTGAATAAGCTGTTGCTGCTGCCGCTCGTCTGGTCGTTCGAGGTGCTCGCCATCGACGAATGTAAACAGGAGGTACGGCTTCTCGTGATAGATACCGAGTGCAGCTCCGTGTCTGTCCAGCAAGACGGCGGGACAGGGATAGTGCTGCTGTGTCAGATATTGAAGCAGGTGGCTCTCGAAAGCGACAGAGCCGGGCGAGCGATTCTCGTAATACCGGAACACAAACCGGCCCTGCGTAGTCTGCAAGAAAAAATTCGTCTGTACCGATCCATGCGCGATGGGCGCGAAATCCAGCAGCGCACCCAGATCGTAGCGCGCGAGGATCTCTTTGAATTCAGATGCCGAAAACGGTGTTTTTACTGCCATGGCAGCTATTCTATCAGATAGGAAAGAAAACGGCAAAAGGGAGGGCCACAAGACCCTCCCTTTTTGTCTTCCCCCAGAGCGAAGTCCTTTAAGGAGTACAAGGACCCGCTTGAATCCGCCTGAGCGGATTCCGCATTGCGAGAATTGCAATGGATAACATCCGGTTGGCAGGCTGTTCGCCAGAAAGCTCTGGCAGCAAGGCTGCTGACAGGCAGACCTGGCCGCAGAGTTTGCCTCTGAACTGTGAATGCGAGAACTGTGCCTGTGCACCAAACAAGCAGATCTCCCTCACAGGCGTTGGCTGTAAGCGGAACAGACACTGCACCATGCCCACGCTACGCGCAAAGTATGAGCCCCCCCAGACCGCATTTCCGGTAGCGCTTTCCCCACACATGATGATACAGGATGGCAAAGGAGATGCAGTTGATAATTTGTTGAGATAGCGTGAAGATTTCTTCTGAGCGCTGATTACAAGGTTAAGAAAAACACATCATGCTCAAGTTCATCTTTTTCCTGATCCTCGGGAACGCATGGGCAGCCACTAGCGATGGAACGCCTGGCTGTCTACCGGTGCCTGTTCGCGATCGAACATCCCATAATCACGCACGACACCAGCGATTCTCAGATGATAGTCCTGAAAGATAGACTGACGTCCCTTGCTCTGAGCAGCCCGATGTACACCGAGTTGACGCCATTGCTCAATCGCCTTTTCGTCTCTCCAAAATGACAGCGAGAGAATTTTTCCAGGATTAGTGAGGCTTTCAAAACGCTCAATTGAGATAAATCCATCAATATCATCCAGGTACGGCCGTAAGTTCGCGGCGATATCGAGATATTCTTGCTTGCGCTCATCTCTGGGAAAGACTTCAAAGATTACAGCGATCATAGTGTTGGTCCTTTCTGAGTGCCAGACATTCCTCTTATTGGGACACGTGATAGGGACGGGCAAGCCGGGGCAAGCCCGGCAGGCACCTACGGCAGGAAAAGGGGGACGGTGGTGACAAGGATGACGAGGCCGAGGACCAGGTAGTCCAGGCGGCCAAGGGGCTGTTCGTACAACAGGGTGCGGGGTCCCTCGCTCTGATAGCCGCGAGCGTCGAGAGCGGTGGCGAGCTCGGAGGCGCGGCGCAACACCCCCTGCACCAGGGGCACAAAGAACATGGCCAGGCTCTGGAAGCGCTCGCGCGCCGTTCCGTGCATGATATCGGCACCCCGCGCGGCCTGGGCTTTCATGAGCTGATCCGCCTCTTCCAGCAAGGTGGGGATGAAGCGCAGGGCCAGCAGGAGCATGAGAGCGAAATCATCCACGGGTAGCTTCAGACGGCGCAGCGGCGAGAGCAACAGGGTCAGGCCCTCGATCAGCGCGACGGGCCGCGTCGTCATAGTGAGCAGGGTGGATGAGACAAAGAGCACGCAGAAGGCCACAAAGGTAACGACCGTCAGCCACGCCCCCTGTTGAGTAATAATCAGCGGCCCAACCTGCATGGGGCGATTGGCGGCATAGCCATTAGTGAGCCAGAAAAACAGCAAGGAGCCGAGCACGGCCAGCAACGCCAGCCGGTGGAGGAAGCGTAACCAGAAATAGCGCTTACGCCAGCCGCGCAATGGTGGCAGCAGGACCAGCCCAAAAACACCAGCGAAGCGACACACAGCCACAGCAGATCCTGTTGCAGGCTCGCATAGCCGAGCCGCCAGGGTCCCAGGCTCCAGATCACCCGGCCATCACTGACCGCGCCGAAAATTGAGATGAGCAGGCTCGAAAAAACGATCAGCACCAGAAACCAGAGCCGCTTCCCAAAGTCCCGCAGCGAGATACCAGAGGCGAGTACGCCCGCAAGCATCAGCGCGATCGCCACAATATAGGGGATAAAGTGCCATTGCCGGTGATTGGCGATCAGCAATGTTCCAATCAGCCAGACGATAATCAGCACTTTGGTACGGGCCTGCAGGCGATGAATGACGCTGGTGCCAGGATAAAAGATGCCCAGAGAAATTTTTTCCAACATAGCTGTAGCGTGTATCCTTCTATTCCGTTTCGCTAATAGTATACTCTTGCGAGCCAGCACCTGAAACCTCTAGAAGGAGGACGTGGGTGTGGGCGCCCCCACACGCGCGTTCGCTACGCGTCCGCGCTGTTGGTTAGTGTGGCAGGGGTGCTAATGCGCCCCACATACACCAATACACAACGGACGTGTGAACATCGCGGGTGCGAAAACTTAAGGTCCTGGATGGGGAGTCATTCATGTTTTTGCAAAAAGAGAAGGCGACAAGAACACGAAACGCCCCACCAACGAGAACCGCCCCTGTAGGCCCGCGGGCGCCAGCGATTGCGGGCCACGTACCCGGCCGGTTCGGCTTCTCGTGAATGACATCTCGCCCCACGTGGTACCCTAGGAGGAACGTTCGCTTTTGGGTACGCCTGCGCAACGTTGGCGTGTGGGAACCACGTGGGCGGGCGTGGAAGGCAAGGGAAGCGGGGTCGTGAGGGCACGTGGGCTGCCGTCGCTGGCGCTGGCAGCCCGGTCGACCGTTGAAGGTCGACCCTACAGGGGCGGTTCTCGTTGGTGGGAGCGTTGCGGCTTTCGGGGCGTTGCGGCTTTTGTTGCCGCTCTTTGGTAAAAACATGAATGGCACACCTGGATGGGGGAGGCTATCCAATTTCGCTTTTTAAACGTATACTTTATAAGAGATGCACCAGGTATTTCGAGATTGAGAAGGAAGCGTTTTGCTATGGTAGAAACACAATCACAACAATTAGAGCGCATTCGGCAACAGTTGGATGATACCAGGGCAAGTCTGGAACGGGATCTGGCGATCAGCAGCGATGTTACGTTAAAGCGGATCGAGGTTGACGCGGCCACCGTCGTTACACTGTCGCTGGTCTCTGAGCTGCTCCCGGAGTCCGTTCAAAAACAGGTAGGAGAGGTGATCTCGCTACACGAGCAGGTGTGGAATACCGATGCACCGGCGGTGGTTGGTCATACACCGCGCAAGCCGCTGGGCGAACGCATTTTTCATCGCTTCGCTTTTTTTTCGGCGCACTCCGCCAGGCAAGGCTGAGGCGCGCGAGACGTCGCCCCAAATAAAGTTGCGACAAGACTTCAGGACTGCTTTTGCAGCCATTGTGGCAGGTCGGCCAGCGCGGGCAGAATCGCCTCTGGCTGAACGTGCTTCAGCAATGGAGAGTCGGCCCGGTGCTTACCGGTGCAGACAAATATGCCACGCAGCCCGGCTTTCTGGGCTCCTCCAACGTCATTCTCGATATCATCGCCGACCATCACGGTCTCATCGGCCACACAGCCGATGGCACGCAGCGCCTGCTCAAAAAAGTCGGCCGTAGGCTTACCAAGCACAATCGCCTCTTTCCCGCTGGCGATCTCCAGCGCCCGCACAAAGGGTCCACTATCCAGTTGCAAACCATGTTTGGTCTTCCAGTACATATTCTTATGCAGAGCCAGCAGGGGCGCCCCCGCCATGATGCAGCGGAACGCCTCGTTCATCGCTTCATAGGTCAGCAACTCTTCAGCGCCGCCGATCACCACCACCTCGGCGTCGTGCTCCACCAGCTCGATGCCCGCGAAATCAGCCGCCGTATCGCCTTTGGTCAGGAGCCAGCAACGCTTGCCGGGAAAATGCTGGCGGATATATTGCGCCGCCGCCACCGGGGCCGTGACCATGCGCTGCTCAGAGACCGGCAGGCCGATCTGCTGCAGCTGCCGGGCCAGCGTGGCGCGCGCCATTGTCGTCGTATTGCTGACAAAGCAGGTGGCGTAACCCTGCTCCTCCAGCCAGCGCAGCGCCTCGGCGGCGCCGGGCAATGGCCGCATGCTTACGTGCAGCACGCCATCGATATCTAGCAACACTCCACGGATCGGGCGCATAACATCCATCCTTTCAATTTTTCCACACAGCGCGCTACGAACGCGCGGCGGACGCCTCTTCAGTCTCACTCGAATCTATCTCGCGCAGATCCTCTGGCCGCTCTAACAGATCAAGATAGAGAATCCCGTCCAGGTGATCGATCTCATGCTGCAAGGCCCAGGCAAAATAGCCCTGAGCATCGATGCGCATAGGCTTGCCGCGCACATCCTGACCCTTGACCACCACGCGGTTCGCGCGCCGCACATTGACGCCATAGTAGCCCGGAATGCTCAGGCAGCCATCCAGGCCGATCTGCTCGCCCTCGGACTTGACGATCTCGGGATTGGCCATCGCCACCTTATAATGCTTCTCAGTCTCCGGGTCGGTCAGTTCGACCACGAAGAAGCGGATAGACAGCGCAATCTGCGGCGCGGCCAGCCCCGCGCCGTTATTGGCGTGCATCGTCTCAAACATATCTTGAGCCAGCTTTGGCAACGAGGCATCGAAGCGATGGATCTTCTTCGCCTTCTGCCGCAATAGCGGGTTTCCATAATAGATTAGATCACGTACCGCCATGGTGGAGTCACTCCTCTATATCTACAAAAGCCTCACATAAGCAAGGCCGCCGGGAGGGTATGTACCCGGTTCGTCTCAACTTCTGGCTCCCAGGTCAATAAATCATCGATCGTGACGGGCATGAAAAGGTTGAAATAGGAGAGCAAGCGATCAATGGTCGCGTAATCGATACGCTGGCTACGCCCGGTATGCAGCGAGACGAGCACGCTTTGAGAGACGCCGCTCTCCTGAGCCAGGCGCCGCAGGCTGAGAGCCGACTGCCCCTGCTGCGCCCGCTCTAGATTCAACTGCGCGAGCAAGATACGAAGACGACATGAAACAGTCATGATCCCCTCTCCTTTTCGGGCTGCGATTGGGCGCCCGTATACGGCTTCATTTTATGATTACTGTACTGACATGTCAATGCATTGGTGTGGCTTCGCGAGACAATATAGAAAATAGGAATGAGTATGTTGTATAATACAAATGTTCGAATTTTTCGAACGATGCTGTTGTCTGTTCACCTGTCGCGTCCTGTGGTCGTTGGCCAACGGGGCCGGTGCGTTCCAGTTCGTTCGCACCGCCATGTGGCCTTCCACCTGGGATAGAGCGGCGCACGAGCAGCAATCATTTTCAGGTCGACCGACTCTAGCGACGAGGTTGATCTGCCTCAGCTTCCGGGCAAGTAACCTGGAAGCTGCTTTTTTGTCTGTGCGCCTGGAGGAAGTTGAAGGCCTCATCGACCGTGGAGATGTCTGTGGGGAACGCGATCCCCTGGCGGCGCAGTTGGGCCAGCAGATCGTGCAGCGGTGGCACAGCCAGGTCCCATTCCCGCAGCTGTTCGCCGCGCGCGAAGACGTGGCGCGGCTCCCCCTGCATGACGATGCGGCCATGATGCAGAACATACAGCCAGCTGGCCATGCTCGCTACCTCCGACATGTCGTGCGAGACCAGGATGATGGTCACGCCATGCTCGTCGCGCACTTTCTGCAGATGGGAATAGAACTCCGTGCGCCCCTCCCCGTCGAGTCCGACGGTGGGCTCGTCCAGGATCAGGATGCGCGGCGACATTGCCAGCACGCCGGCCAGGGCGACGCGCCTGCGCTGCCCGCCGCTGAGGGCGAACGGCGAGCGATGGCCATACTCTTCGGGCGGCAAGCCGACGCTGCGCAGGGCTCCCTTCACGCGCGCGCGGACCTCGTGGCGGCCCAGCTTCATGCGCTGGGGACCAAAGGCGACGTCCGCGTAGACCGTCGGCGCGAACAGCTGCGACTCAGGGAACTGAAAGAGCATGCCCACGCGCTGCCGCAGCGCCCGCAGGTCCACATGAGGTGCTGCGACATCGACACCGTCGACGCGCAGCGAGCCCGAGGTCGGGCGCAGCAGGCCATTAAAGTGCTGCACCAGCGTCGACTTCCCCGAGCCGTTAAAGCCGATCAGAGCCACGCAATCTCCGCGCTTAATCTCCAGGCTGACATCGTCAAGCGCCTTCTTCTCAAGCGGGGGCGTCTTGTAGATATGGGTAAGGTGCTCGACCTGTATAATAGCATCAGGCATGGGCGATCTCCCGCGCAATCTCTTCGTTCGATACCGCCTCGGGAGCAAGGTTGAAGCCGGCCTGCCGCAGGCGCGCGACCAGCGCCAGGGGATCGGGTATAATCAATTTGAGGGCGCGCAACCGCTCCAGGTCCCCGAAGATCTGCGCCGGCGTCCCATCATCCAACACACGGCCCTGCTCCATCACCACGATGCGCTCGGCATAGACGGCCTCCTCCAGAAGATGGGTTACCTGCATGATGGTCAGCCCCAGCTCGCGATGCAGGGTGGCAAACAGCCGGGCCATTTCCTGGCGCGAGAAGGGGTCCAGCATCGAGGTCGCCTCGTCGGCGATAATACAGCTCGGCTGCAGCGCCAGGATGCCGGCGATCGCCAGGCGCTGGCGCTGTCCCCCCGACAACTGGTGGGGAGGCAACTGGCGCAGATGGGCGATGCCCACCGCTTCCAGGGCGCTATCGACCCGCGCCCGAATCTCGGAGGCGGCATATCCACGCACGGTCAGTCCCCAGGCCACGTCATCCTCCACCACCGTCGCAATCAACTGATTGTCGGGATTCTGAAAGATCATCCCCACGCGCTCCCGAATCGTACGCTGGCAGGACAGATCGCGGGTATCCATGCCCGCCACCAGCACGCGGCCCTCATCAGGCAGCAGCAGCGCGTTACACTGGCGCGCCAGCGTCGACTTGCCACTGCCATTGTGGCCAAGAATCACCACGTACTCCCCCTGCTGGATGCGCAGATCGATGCCACGCAAGGCCGGCTCTGGTTGAAGCTCCTGCTCACGACCCACCTTGCGCGGCTGAACGGGATAGGTATATGTTACATCCTGAACGTCGATCAAAGGGGAGGTGCTCATGCTGCTCTGCTCCATCGTTTCTGCCAGGCCTTTCTTTTTAGGATAAATGTTATCACGCGGCGGCGCGCACGATGCACCTGACGACCGACCCTGCCCTCCAGGAGAGGGCGGACATCATAGCCGAGCAGGCGCACAAACGAGTTCGCCGTCCAATAAATGACCAGGATAGCCGGGATAAAGAAGAGGAACAGAAGAGTATAGAACATAATCATCCAGTGGGCAAAGCCCCATTGGGCCAGCGCCGCTATCAGGGGATAGAGCTGCCGCCGCCAGAACGTTCCCAGCCATAAATGCTGCGCGACCAACGCCAGAATAGGCATGGCCATATCATAGGCCCGGTGCATACTACGGATATAGGTATCAAATGGGACACCCGTCAGCCAGGCTACACCAATAACCAGTATGAATACGTACGTACACCCACAGAGCGCACCCAGAAAGATAATCAGCAGATGGGGTAAGCGATGCTTCATCGTCAGGCCCAGAAAGAGGCCGGCCAGCCCTTCCGTGACCAGTGAGGTGGCACCATGAGGGCCGATAAGGATGCAGAGCAGGCAGATAGCGGTCACCATGCCCATCAGCGCGACATACAGGCCACGCCGCAGCACGAGGACCGTAAAAACGACCATATTGAGGAATATGAAGAAGCCCGCGCCAATCGGTAAAAAGGCAACCATAAATTGAAAGGCCACCGCGATATCAGCGAGCAGCGCGCCCTCCGCGATCTCGATCGCGTGTAAATTTCTAAACATCCCGCCCCTTAACTACATCTGATGGAATATACCGAATAGACCTCTCTATTGTATATGCTCAACAGTAAAAAAACTATGAAAAAAGAACATCATTGTATTCCCCCACCAGCAGCCAGCAATCCTATTGTACAGCGAGACGTCCATGCCGGCACGCACACAGATGCCAGCATGGACGCACCCAATAACCGTAACCAGTCCCACCGCGGCACAGATCGTCCCTATTCAGTCCTGGTCGAGTAATGATACTTATTTTCTTCTACATACAATGCATGGGTATATAGTGTATAACGATACCGGCAGGCTTTATCTAAAATAGCATGGAAGCCAACATCGCTCAAGTGGGGTTGGCCCTCCAGCCGTTCAAAGAGCACGCGCATGCGTCGATCGACATAGAATTCCCATACATTATCCAGGGCCATATAGCGGTGTACTTTGAGAGATTTGCTATAGGGATTAGTCACAAAAAGGCGTATCTTCCTGACCACGATGGAACGCTCGGTATGGTTCAATCCCTCCAATGCATACACAAAGCGCTCGGTACATGGAATGATCAAAGGCATCTGCAACCTCCTTCAAAACCCGTTCGACTCCCCAGCATTACGATACCGTTATGCCGGTTCAAAGCGGAAAGTGCAGATGCCGAATATTACGCGACCTCGGCGGGTACGGGAACCTCGGTGGAGGCGGCGCCGACCGTGAGGCTGGTCCAGTTTCCCTTCCACAGCAGGACTATGCCCAGAACGATCAGAACGAGATTGGCCCACAGTGAGGCCACGGGACCCAGGCCAATCGTCAGCGTCAGCGAATCACGCAAGCCATCATAAGAGGCGTGATAGACACTGGAAACCGCGAGGCTGCGATACCGTGTCCAGATGTAAGCAAAAACGACACCATGCAGTATCGTCGGAATAGCGCTCAACAGAATAATCATAAGCACGGTGAGAGCTATGGATATACCTGTAGAAGACTTCATACTGTCCAGGCTAACCACCACCGCATTGCCTACCAAGATGGGCAGATGCCAGAACCACCAGATAACTGAATGCTGCAGGACCGCTCTGCGGGCGCTCATGCGTTGGGCCAGGCGGGGCAGCATGTAGCCACGCCAGCCAAACTCCTCGCCAAAGCCTGGAATCAGCGTACCAAAGAGTAGCACAAACACCCACATAATCTGCATCGGGGTGATATACGCTGGCAGCTTAAGCGTCTTCAGGGCCAGGTCAACGCAGGTCGGGACCACCCAGAGCAGCAGAGCCAGGCCGATCACCGCCAGGTAGTAGCGTGGCCAGCCCCAGCTCCAGCCGGAGCCCGCGAAGCCATCCCGAAAAACGTAGCGGCCGGCGATGTAGGTGCCGACGGTCACCATAATCATAGCGGTACAATTGAGCGCATAGACGAGGGCAAAATTCTCGCCTCCCCAGACCACGCTGGCGATCTGAAACGGCCACGAAAGTCCGAACACAATCAACAGGTACACCACCAATGAAAAGGGACGCGACTGCCGAGTAATGATCTGCTCGCTCATGCTCATTCTTCCTTCTCGTGATTGCTATCTTCATCATGAAAACGCTGCTGCAAAGCCGCCATCTGATCCCAGTATCGCGCGAACGCCCTTCTTCCCGTATCGGTGATGCGGTAATCGGTCGCCGGCACCTTATGCCGGTAGTACTTGCGGATCTCGATGTAGCCCGCCTCCTCCAGGTTAGTGGCCTGGCGGCTCAGGTTTCCCTTCGTCAGGCCCGTCACCATCTGCAGAAACTTGAAATCGACCTCCTCCGCCTTGCTCAGGGCCGCCAGAATAACCAACCGGGCGGGCTCATGGATAATGCGATCGAGCTCAAACACCCGCTGCAGATCATTGTTGATGTCATCAGTAGATGAGGGGACAACGGACTCGGAATCATCTTTTGTGGTCATTACTCATCCACCATTCGTTGCGCCTGGAGTTGTGCGACCAGCCGACCATACCTGCGGTGCTCGACAATACCCGCATACACCATGAGCAGAGCGACCAATCCCACCCACCACCAACCGAGGAGGCCATAAGAGCCACCGGCGCTGGTCACAGCGCAGGCGCAGAGCAGAAACACGCCCACCACAAATTCGTTGCTTGTGCGTAGATAGCGCCAGGAGATCCACGGCATCAGCGCCACGAAAAACAGGTACAGCCATCCCTGTGGTTTCGTCGGGCCGCCAAGCAGGATAAACACGACGCAGACGCCGATGGAGATCAACGCCACGAAGAGCACCGACCAGGTATGATACTTGCGTTCCCGTGGCGACCAGAGCTCGCGCGCCATACCCAGCGAGAGATAGACGCGGTGGCGGATAATCTCTTTCCCTACGAGCCAGCCAAAGGTAAGTCCGATGGTAAGGACAGCGGTCCAAAAGCCGGGCCCCACCAGACCGTTGAGCAACACGATAATCAGGCCAACCACACCACCCAGCACGTTTCCCAGTCCATTGCGGCTCTGAGAATAGCTGGCGTACTCCTGCGTCAGCCGCTGCACCTCCTCGGTGCGGCGCAAAGGCGTATCTTTCATCACGACCTCCTCGGTCAGGGCAACGTTCTCAACACGCATAAACAGGTTTATGTCATAAACCTGTTTATAGAATACAGAATCACATGCATATTGTCAAGGGGAAACAGCTTTTCGTATCCTCAAAAGAGGGGGAGCCCATGGTGATTTATTTTGGGCTTGGAGGCTGATATGGCATGGCTGATGCAATGCCGGTGGATGAGGAATCAATTGAAAGGCCGGGCTGACAGGAGTATGCATATATTCCTGTCAGCCCGGCCTTTGCGCGCTCAAAACATCACCGCGCCTGTGAGGCTCATCCCCAACCATTTCCGGAGAGGGCCAAACGCGGTGTCAGGAGGTTGTGGTGGTAGAGCTGATCATGTCGCGCAGCTTCTGTTCGTTCTCGTTGGAGAGCGAGGTACGCAACAGCTTGAATTGGAAATTCTTCAGCGCGGGCACCACTTTATCGGCGACCGCATTGCTGGTCAGCAAGAAAAGGGCGCTCTGGCCCGGCTGAACGGTATCTCCAATCTCCTTGATAAACTTATCGTCGATCCCGATATCCGTGAATTTTCCGGCCAGAGCACCCGCGCCAGCTCCGATCGCGGCCCCCAGCAGGGGCGACAGGAATAACAGGCCAACCAGCATACCCCAGAAGCCGCCGCCCATCGCGCCCGCGCCCACCAGGTTATGCAGTTGTCGAATCCGGGGCTTGCCATTAGGCTCCTTAGTATAGATAGCGGCATCATCAAGCTTGATCAGTTGCTGCTGCTGTAACTGCTTTAACGTATCTACGACTTGCTGGGCAGATGCCTCGTCGTTAAACTCAAGAACAAACAGATGGCTCATTAGAAAAAGCTCCTTATTAGTATGTAGCTGGCCCGGCGTGGGCTGCTCATAGACAAGGATGAGAGACAAAAAAGGACACAGGCGACTACGTACATTGCTTCAACGTCTTGAATTTCTGATTTGTTACAGCCGAACAATGCGCAGAGCGATTTTAAATTCAGCAACATTTCGTTGTCTAGTATACAGATGCATGTTTATGCACATATACAGGTGCAACAGGGGTGGTTAGCTAGCGCAAAGAGAGGAAACGCGAGCAGATGGCAGCGATCACTTCATGCCTGGCCTGCCAGGCCAGCGGGCTAGAGCTCTTGATGCATGTCAGGGACGCGGGCATCCCCCATGAAGCAAGCGGGCATAATTTCGCCTATGCCAGCACGCTCTTGCTGGCCTGCCAGCAGTGTGGCAGCGGCATACTCCAGAAATACTCGCATGATTGTTGGAACTACTGGGAAGATGAAGACTGGGACATGTACTGGTGGTATGTGCTGGACCTGACAAGCATGCAGACGATTCGCCGGCTGCTGGAGGCGTGCCCCGCCGCGCAGGATCCCACATGCAGTTGTAGTCTGCACCGCATCCTGCGTGGCAGCGAAACGATCTATGGCGGCATCCAGCACGCCAACGCGCCATCCTCACATGCCGACTTCGCCAGGCTGACCATCGTCCAGGAGGACGATCACAGCAAGCTACAGCTCGTGCAGAAGGAGGCGTAGCGCCTCATCAGAATAGCACCCCGCCGCGCTCAGAATAATGGCGCTGATAGGTACGCCAGAGTGGACTGAATCCCATACGCGGCCAGAACTGGCTGGAGAGCGGATTGGCGGGATTGAACCATAAAAGATAGCCACCTAAGCGCAGATGCGCGAGCCCTTCAAAGCTGGCCTGGACCAGCAGGCGACCAACACCCTGACCGCGAAAGGCCTGCTGCACCCCCATATTGTTTATATGACCATACCGGCCACGGCGTATAAAATATGGCTCTCCATCGTCCTCGGACTCAATTATATATAGATCACATTCAGACATTGCCACTATCTGTGCATCCCGCTCGATCACCACGACCAGTGGCGCCCCCTCCTCAACGCTCTTTCCCGACCACAGGAGATCCAGGCGATCTCGGAAGGCACGCTCCACAGAAGAGCTCATGCGCACAAACGGTGTATAGGGCTCATGAAAAAGAAGTTCCTCAGTAAATAAAGCGACCAGCGCCTCCTCATCCTCGGGACGAGCCAGGCGAGCATGAATATCTTCAGGGAAAGTGCGGGACTCCAGCGCGAGCGGGGCTGCCTGATAGGCCAGCTCGCTATCAAGCAGGAAACCTTGCTTGCGCACCAGCGATGAGAGCCAGGGATCGCAACAGGGCCAGCGTATCATCTCGCCGTATACCTGCTGCTCACTCCACAGCCGCGACAGCGTAGCAAAAAGGGCGCTCGCCACACGAAAAGCGTTGGGATCAGCCGGATCGGGCAGCGTCAGCGACTTTGCCAGCCCATTGCGCGCCGTAAAAAAGGCTCTCAGCCCGTCTTTGGGATGCAGTTGCCAGATCTTCGGATGAACATATCCGCAGAGCCGACCTTGCTCATCCAGGGCAACCACAGGCGGCAGCTCCTGGCTCCGGTGCAGCTGGAGCATCTCTACCACCTGTTCAGTCGAGCGCACATCACGTAGTCGGGGGTCCAGGCTGTACCAGCGACGCTCCTGCGCACGCACAAGCTCCACAATCGCGGGTATGTGCTCATCACTTACAGGCACTACCGCTATGTGCTGGCCATACATACAATATTCTCCTACCAAAAATTATGATCTTATAAAATAAGTGCTTTACTCGTTTCCACTATTATACACATTTTGCACGACATATAAAATACAATAACAGGAAGTATGACTAATAGACATATTTTCCACCAACTATCTATCGCATGGTGGTAGATATATCTTCTTATTCGCAAAGTAGCCTCCTACCTGCGGATATGGTGCAGGTAGAAGGCTACTTTGCGAACTGGATGTACGGCGGCGATGGTTCAAGAGCTGTAGTAACCGCGCTCAAGCCGACGCGCTGCGCCGCTGGCGAATACTTCGGGTGGGGGAACGTCCACCCCAAAGCTATCGGCCAGGCGATTCATAATCTGGAAGATAGCGCTGGCATAGAGCGCATCCTGGATAGCCTGCTCGCTGATACCAATCGCCAGCAGGTGCTGCATGTCTGCGGGGACGATCTCGGACGGTCGCAGGGTGTATTTTTCCAGGAAGCCCAGCATAGCTCGCAGCTTCTCGTTGATGGGGGCGGTGCGCCAATCCGCGATCACCGCGTTTACCAGTTCAGCATCCAGGGCCGTCGACGCAACTGCGCCGTGGGAGCCAAGTCAGAAGGGACAGCGATTGAGCGAGGAGGTAAAGGCGGCGAAGAGCTCGCGCTCACCCACCAGCCAATCGGAGGGGCCACGCAGCACCTCCTGGGTGAGCATAGACATGGGCACGCCGAAAAACTCTGATCGGTAGGTGAGCACACGTTGAATGTCTGACACGTTCTCGCCCTGCAAGCATGTGTCAAGATGGTGCAATCTCATTCGATAGCCTCCATCAGAGCGTGCAAGCCACATTCAAGGCGCGCCCGGGCGGTCCCCATAGCCACGCTCAGCGTAATCTCAAATAGCGCATCCTCAGAATAGCCGCCTTGCCTCAGAGACTGGATATCCTCATCCAGCACCTTGTAGGCATGCAAGGCGACCTTACGCACATAGGCGACAAGCTCTGGCGGCACATCCCCGGCATCGGACGAAGCATCCAGACTCAGACGCTCGGCGTAGGCGCGCACCTGCTCGCGCAGCGCCGGGGTGGTCGCACCCGGTTGGCTGGCTACCGCATAGAGCATCGCCCCCATCTGGGGTGCATGCCGATCATTCATTCCGCTTCTTCCTTTCGCGAATGTATACATAAGATAGAGGCCATTTATAATGACCGGGGTAACTCAGAAAACATATTGTTATGTATTCGATGTTTTTAGTTTCTGATATGCATAACTATATTATAATTGATCGATAGAGGAAATCTACAAAACATCGCAGAGAGTCCCAATACTTTCAACGTACCACTCTGGCACATCTTTGATAAGCGAGATGGTATCGTTGGTGAAATGTGTACGCCCGGGCACGGGGCCGCTTCGCGGCAAGCTCCCGCAAGGGGCGCACCTACGGGGACGGCCACATGTTTGGGCGAAAAAGCAGGCGGCACGTTTTCTTGAAGAGGAGGAGGTAGAGCTATGGCATTTTTAGGCATCGATCTGGGGACGAGTTCGGTAAAGGCGCTCGTTCTGGATGAGCAGGGGCAGACGCTGGGTACCAGCAAGAGGGATTACGAGGTGCGCTCCCCTCACAGCGGATGGGCGGAGAGCGATCCGGCTGATTGGTGGCGGGCCACGGTTGAGGCGGTGCGCGAGGTACGCGAGCAGGTTCCACAGGCCAACATCCGGGCTCTGGGCCTGTCGGGTCAGATGCATGGTGTGGTGCCCACCGATCAGCAGGGACGGCCGGTACGGGCCGCCATGCTGTGGGCGGATACGCGGGCCGAAGATGAGCTCTACCGCTATTTTCAGCTCGGCGGCGATACCAGCCGTCGCCTGGCCAATCCGCTGTTGCCGGGTATGGCGGGACCGCTGCTGTGCTGGCTGGCCCGGCACGAAGGCGCAAGCTACCAGGCGGCACGCTGGGCCCTGCAGCCCAAAGACTGGCTGCGCTGGCAGCTGACCGGGCAGGCGGCCGCCGATCCCAGCGACGCCTCGGGCACCCTGCTCTATGATGTGGCCCACAATCGCTGGGATGAAGAGGTGATCGCGAGCCTCGGATTAAGGCGCGAGCTCTTTCCTGCGATTATTCCTGCGGCCACGCAGGCAGGCGTCCTGACGCAACAGGCGGCAGGCGAGCTTGGACTGCCAGCCGGGCTACCGATCGCCACCGGAGCCGCCGATACGGCCGCCGCGGCCCTGGGAACCGGTCTGCTATCACCCGGTGTCGTTCAGCTCACCCTTGGCACGGGCGCGCAGATCATCCAGTTGCGCAACCGCTTCCAGTCCGACGAGAGCCTGCGCACCCACCTCTACCGGGCGGCCGATGGGGCCAACTGGTATAGCATGGCGGCCGTCCAGAACGCCGGGCTGGTCCTGGACTGGGTCAGGCAGACGCTCAATGCCAGCTGGGACGAGACCTATGCCAGCGCGGAGAGCGTACCACCGGGATCTGAGGGGCTGATCTTCCTGCCCGATCTTACCAGGGAGAGGCCTCATCAGCCGGCGAACCATCACGGCGGCGCCTTCCTGCATCTGCGCCTGCACCACAAGCGTCCCCACCTGCTGCACGCCGCCCTCGAAGGCGTGGCCTTTGGCGTACGCCTGGCGCTGGAAGCGCTGCCGGGCGCGCGGGAGGGAGACGGCCTGCGCCTGGCTGGCGGCGGCAGCGTCCATCCCGCCTGGCGCCAGATGCTGGCCGACATCCTTAACCGAGAACTGCAGCTGGTCGACACCAGCTCGGCCTCGGCGCGTGGCGCCGCCCTGCTGGCAGGCATAGCCGCAGGACACTGGCCGGACGCCCAGGCTACGGCAGCAGTTGCCCCCGGCATCGAGACCAGCATCATTCCCCAACAGGAACAAGCACGCGCCTACCAGGAAAGCTACCAGCAGTTTCTCAAGCACGCCCTGACCAATCTCTAAATACTGAAAAAAAGAATTGGAACTGGATCTCACAACACACGTAGATACAGATAGGCCTATGATAGATGGATCTTGTTTAGCTGATGCAAAAATAGCACAAAGGACAAAAGGTATGATGCCATTAATACTGCTGGCGGCGTTGATCAGCATAGGCTGTGCCTTGCTCACGTTGGCCAGATGGAGTGAGCGCCAGCGTATCCGGCAGAGCGGAACGCAGCTAATGGCCCAGATCGTGCAGATCCGTTCGTGGCAAGAGCCACCAGACAGCAATGGTTTTTTCGCGGCAGCAGGCAGGGGGTCCCTGCTGTGGGGGGGCGGACCAAGGTGGTACTATGAGATTATCGCCGAGTGTAAGGATGTCGCCACCGGGGAGACATACACCCTCTCAAGCGGCCCCAGAAAAGGACTGGCACATCATCGGCGCGGCGACTATCTGCCGGCGTATATCAGTTCCAAAGGAAACCTGCTAGAAATTTCCTGATTGGCGTGCAACGTGTGAATAATAAAGATAGTGGAGATAGGTACGGCAGCAGCGCCCACAGCAATAAGAACAAATGTACAGCCAAAAAGGGCATTCGCTTGTTCTCGACGATTGAACCTGCTATAGTACAAATCGAAACTTTTCGGCAAAATCATAAAAAAATTACTTAGAGAAGTGAGTTGTTGAATGTCCTCTCAGGCAACAAGACCAAAGACAAAAACACGAATAAGCGCCACACCGTCGTTCAGCGCCAACCACCAGCAAGCGGCCGCAATCGCCCATACCGATGGGCCCGCAGCCTTTATTGCGGCGGCAGGGACCGGCAAAACGTCGATTCTTGTACAGCGTCTGGTCCGGTTGGTGGCAGATGAGGGGGTCACACCTGAGTCTATTCTCTGTGTCACATTCACGCGTGCCGCCGCCGATGAGATGGAGAAGCGCGCCTCCAAAGCGCTGCGCGCCCGCGGCATGACGCTGAAAGAGATCAAGCCACTGCGCGTGGTGACCTTCCACGGTCTGGGACACCAGATGCTGCGCGAGAAGCTTGAACTGACACCGCAACAGTTAAACCAGAAGCTGATCAGTGGCGATCCACGCCAGTGGCTGGCTGAAGATATTATCCGGCCCTGGCGCAGCAATCGCAGCCGGGGCATGAACTGGGATGTTGAGATCACCGACGCGCTGGCCGCCGTCGATCGCGCCAAAGAAGCCATGGTTCAGCCTGACGGCTCCATCGACTTCTTTCGCAAAGATATGAGCATCGATGTCGAGCTGGCCGCCCGCTATCAGGAGTTCTTCATCAATTACGAGCAGACCAAAAAGAAAGAGAAGCTCTACGACCTCTCGGACCTGATCTATATCCCGCTCAACCTGCTGGAGGGCAGCCCCAAGTACCGCAAGTCCTGGCAGGGCCGCTACCACTACCTGCAGGTAGACGAGACGCAAGACACCAATCCCTCGCAGTATAAGCTGATCCAATACCTGGCCGCGCCAAAGCAGAACGTGGTGGTGGTGGGAGATCCCGACCAGGCCATCTACCAGTTTCGCGGGGCCAGTCCCGAGGCCTCGATTCTCTCGTTCAAGACCATGTATCCAAAGGGGAAGATCTATCACATCGAGCACAACTATCGTTCGACGCCACAGATCCTGGAGGCCGCCAACAAGCTGATCAGCCACAACGACATCACGCCAGGCTTCGAGAAGATACTGCGCTCAACGCAGCCCGATGGCGCCCCCGTCTGGGTAACGGCCTACGAGGACCAGGAGATGGAGGCCGAAGGGATCGCCGAGCGCATCGATCGCCTGCAGCGCACCTGGAAGAAGCACCAGGAGGCGCTGTCGTATAAAGATATCTTTGTGCTCTCGCGTACCAACCACCACCTGGCCTCGCTGGAGATCGCCCTGGCGCGCAAGCGCATCCCCTACCGCGCGGCCGGTGGCTCATCCTTCTTCAAGCGTAAGACCACGCGCGACATCCTGGCGTATCTGGCTCTGATCGATGGCGTCCGCGTGCAGCAGGACTTTCTGGCCGCACGCAACACGCCTAATCCACAGCGCTGGGACGACGTCTTCACGCCGGTCCATTCTGGCGAGCAGAATACGGCCTTTCGCGTCGTGGCCAACATTCCGTCGCGCGAATTCTTCGCCAGCACCGGCAAGACCTCGCACCGCTTTAACGCCACCTTCTACGGCACCCTGGCCGCCCATGCCAGCGGGCGTCCCCTGCTGCAGTACTGCGAGGAGCACGCCTATACTATCGCCAAAGAGCACCAGCTGGGCGTCAAGGACCTGGTGGGGCTGATCAAGCGCCTGTGGTCAAAGTCTAATAACAATCCAGCCGAGGCCATCAAGAATATTCGCCAGTTCGCCTACGATGTTCATCTGCGCCACTACGACAGCAAGCACCACGAGAACAGCGAGGAGGAGGCTGAGGCGCCAACGCATCACGAAGAGGTCAAGCTCGAAGCCCGCTACGACGAGTTGGAAGAGCTGATCCAGATCGCGCAGAAGCACCATACGATCCGCCACTTCCTGCAGGCTATGGCCCGGCTCAAAGAGCAGGCCGAGGACAACAACAAAAATAAACGCGACTGTGTCAGCCTGATGACGATCCACAAATCAAAAGGACTGGAAAGCCCGGTGGTCTTCGTGATGGGCATGACCGAGGGGATCTTTCCACACCGCCGCTCATACACCATGGCCGAGGATGGGCCGATCTCAATCACCGGCATAGCCGAGGAGCGGCGCCTGGCCTATGTAGCGTTTACGCGCGCACAAAAGCAGCTCTTTCTAAGCTCGCTACTGCGCTATCGCGGCACCGACGCCGTCGCCTCTCGCTTTATCGATGAAGCGGGGCTCACCCCCACCAACGAAGATGGTGAGCTCAATCCCTATCTCTTTAAGCATGATGGTACGCCGCGCAAACTCAGTCCGCTGGTGGAAACGCCGACGCTGTTCTAGCCGCTCCCGGCGGCAGGCGGCCTTATACACGCTTACGGGGGCACATAAGCGCCCCCGCACAGGCGGCCGCGTAGCGGACGCGCGTGCGGGAGCTATCACAAATAATATTGGGATGTTGTCTTTGACAGAAAAGTAGATGTGGGGAGGAAAAAAAGATGTCTGAGAATTTTCTGCGTTTGATCCCGATTGATCCACAATATATCCCATCTCCGGTTGCTCAATACCAGGTAAAAAGCCTGCTCGCCTCTTTCCTACCAGAGAAGGAAATTCAGGTCAAGATAAGTGAAGAAATTGAATTTATCGATGCTGGCAATAATCTGGAACTCATCCAGTGTCCGGCATGTGAAGTGACGGTCTCGTGCGGGTGGTGGAGCGCGATGATGGACCACGCGTATACC
The DNA here is from genome assembly GCF_036245075.1 of Dictyobacter halimunensis. Classification (NCBI taxonomy): domain Bacteria; kingdom Bacillati; phylum Chloroflexota; class Ktedonobacteria; order Ktedonobacterales; family Dictyobacteraceae; genus Dictyobacter; species Dictyobacter halimunensis. The sequence goes on along the minus strand of NZ_BSRI01000002.1, from coordinate 4,943,098 downwards.
AGCAGCCATTTTCACAACCTCAACGTCACGATGCCTTGCTGCGCCACTGTAGCGTCACTCAACAATCTGCGCTATATGTGGCCAGTGGGATTCGCCCGCTTTGTGATCGAGATTCGCGCGCCCGAACGCGGCCTGGCGGAGCACTTGCAACCCATCATACAGCCTATGCTAGGCTGTCCCATCCGCAAGATCCACGCCCACTACTAGCAAGCCGGGGCAAGCCCGGCACCTACTAGCAAAGCCGGGGCAAGCCCGGCACCTACGCATGTATCCATAACCACGGCATATCAAAACAATAACCATTTTTTATGAGTAAAAGATACATGGGAAAGATAGCGCTCATGGTTAAAGTTCCTATTGATGACTAACTTCATCAAGAAAATCAACAAAAACAATTGACTTCTGATTTGAACTTATGTAAGCTCTCATTAATAGCGTAACAGTGGTTTCAGATTTATTGATGTTTGTGACCAATGATGCCCACAAATGTAAGCTTTGTTACATTTAGCAATCAAGCTCGGTATTGGCAACTATTCATATGACTACTCCGAATAGGGATAAAGGAGCGGTGTTTTTTATGAAGGCATCATCTCAGCGCTTCCCGCGCATACTGGCGTTTCTGGTACTCCTGTCACTGGCCCTGGCGGCCTGTGGGGGTGACAGCAGCGCGGCGGGCTCATCGAATGGCGGGGGAAGCTCGCCTGTGACTGTACACCTGGGGTACTTTCCCAACATCACGCATGCCGTTGCCCTGGTCGGGGTAGCACGCGGGACGTTCGCGAAGGCGCTCGGCAACAATACGCTGGACGCATCCAAGACCTTTAACGCCGGCCCCGCCGAGATGGAGGCGTTGAGCGCGGGCGACATCGATATCGGCTACGTCGGACCCAATCCCGCCATCAATACCTATGTTAAGACCCATGGCGACGCCCTGCGCATCGTCGCCGGAGCATCGAGCGGTGGCGCGTCATTCATCGTGCGTCCGGGCGCCAACATTAAGACCGCGCAGGACCTCCACAACAAGAAGCTGGCGACGCCACAGAAGGGTGGCACGCAGGATATCGCGCTGCGCCACTATCTGCAGGTCAACCACCTGAAGTCGACGGATGATGGTGGGGACGTGCAGATCCTACCTACCGACAACGCCAACATCCTCAACGAGTTCAAGCAGGGGCAGATCGACGGCGCCTGGGTCCCTGAGCCATGGGCCTCGCGCCTGGTCAACGAGGCGCAGGGAACCATCTTTGTCGACGAGCGCAGCACATGGCCCAACAACAAATTCATCACCACCCTGGTCGTCGTGCGCAAAGACTTCCTGGACCAGCATCCCGACATCGTCCAGAAGTTCCTGCAGGCCCACGTGGAGACGGTGCAATACATCAACAGCAATCTACCCGAAGCTGAAAAGACCGCCAACGAGCAGTTGAAGAAGCTAACCGGCAAGGCCCTGTCCAACTCGGCGCTTGACGGCTCGTTCAAGCGGCTTGACATCACCTACGATCCGCTGGCCTCGACCCTGTTTAAGTCAGCGGACAACGCCTATGCCCTGGGATTCCTGGGCCATAGCAAACCTGATCTCACCGGGATCTTCTCTCTCGATCCATTGAACAACGTACTCAGCAGCAAGGGACTACAGAAAGTTACAGCCTCATAAGGAGATCAAGACCGCATGAGCCAATCAACAGTCCATATACGAAGTTCTATTGCAGCTAGCAGTGGGGATGAGATGTCCCCACTAGCTGGTGGCAATTCATTACGCATCGCAGGTGTGAGCAAGACGTTCGTGGACGGCGAACGGATGGTGGAGGCGCTGCGCCCTGTTGATCTTGCCATACAGCCGGGCGAGTTCGTCTGCTTTCTAGGACCCAGCGGCTGCGGCAAGTCCACTTTGCTGAATATTATCGCGGGCCTTGAGCAGGCAAGCAGCGGGACCATTTTCGCCAACGAGAAAGAGATTCGGGGAACCGGCACCGATCGCATCCTGCTCTTCCAGGAGGCGGCCCTCTTTCCCTGGCTCAATGTGCAGCAGAATGTCGAGTTTGGACTGCGCCAGGCACGCATGCCCCGCAAGCAGCGCGCGGAGGTCGGCCAGCACTATCTCAATATGGTCGGTCTCAGCGGATTTGAGCATAGCTATCCACACCAGCTCTCCGGCGGCATGCGCCAGCGAGCCGCCATTGCCCGCGCGCTGGCCATCGATCCCGAGATCCTGTTGATGGACGAGCCCTTTGGCGCCCTGGACGCCTTCACGCGCGACAAGCTCCACTCTCAGGTCGAAACCATCTGGCACGAGACCCGCAAGACGGTCCTGTTCGTCACGCACAACGTGCGCGAGGCGGTCGCGTTGGGGGATCGAGTCATCGTCTTCGCGCCGCGCCCAGGGCGCATTATCCGCGACTTCCCCATCGACCTGCCACGGCCACGCAGCCTGGAAGATTACCAGCTGGTCGATAAGGCCGCCGAGATCCTGGAGGTCCTGCGAGGCGAGATGCAGAAGCAAGAACAGGAGGACGAATTTGGCAGCCTCATCCATTAGTGTCGACAAAAAGCGCAGCGCCAATCTTAAGTGGCTCGGCAAGCTGCTGAGGCAGCTGGCCTTCTTCGCCCTGCTCCTGCTGCTCTGGCAGGGGCTAGCGGTCTCCCACATCTGGAAGGACTATCTCTTTCCGGGACCTCTGACCGTCCTGGACAGCCTGAAGGGACTGGCGCAGGACGGCTCCCTGCTGACCGCCATCCTGGTCAGTCTGCGCCGGTTGGCGCTGGGCTATGGCCTCTCGCTGGCACTGGGACTGATCCTGGGACTGCTGATCAGTAGCAACCGCTACATCGAAGAGACGCTGGGCTCGCTGGTGCTAGGTCTGCAGGCGCTCCCCAGTGTATGCTGGATCCCACTGGCTCTGCTCTGGTTCGGTCTGCACGAGCAGGCGATGATCTTCGTCGTCATCATGGGCGCGCTCTTCTCGATCACCCTGGGCGTGGACGCGGGCATCAAAAACACCCCACCGGTCTATCTGAAGGCGGCGCGCAACATGGGATCGCACGGTTTCGCCCTCGCCACGCAGGTCATCCTGCCCGCCGCCCTCCCATCGATCCTGACCGGGCTCAAGCAAGGCTGGACCTTCGCCTGGCGTTCACTGATGGCGGCCGAACTGCTCTACACCACTGTCAGCCTTGGCGCCCTGCTCGAAAGCGGACGCGATTTCGGGGATGTCGGCCAGCTCTTCGCCATCATGCTCGTCATTATCATCCTCGGCGTCGCCATCGACAGCCTGATCTTTGGTCCCTTCGAACGCATGGTGCGCAAGCGCTGGGGACTGGCGCGGTAGTAGGGAGTGTTGTGTGAAAAATGCGCTTAAACCGTGCAGATGCACGGTTTAAGCGCATTTTTCACACAACACTCTTTATTTAATTAAAAAGATTGGGGGTGTCAGCGCCCCCAGGCCAGCTACGCATGAGAGCTAAGCTGGCGCGCCAGCTCCTGCATGGCCGGACAGTGTTCGCGCAGATGCTGCGTCATGCGCCGCAGCACCTTGGCCGCCGTCCACTCTTCCCCATTGTGGGCGTAGACACGCGCACGCTGCTCGGTTGTCAGCTGGCGCAACAACATCTCGTAATCCATTGCATTCTCCATGAAAGCCTTGAGCAGGTCAGCTTCCTCGACGGGAGGTGGTGGTGGCGGCAGTTGCTCGTTTAAGCAGGCGAGATAGTACGATTCCATGCGCATGGCATGTTGCAGTTGCTGTGTTAACGACCACGTGCCAGGGGCGAGCGTAACGCCCCGCTGCTCAAGGGGAGCGGAATCGTAGAGATCAATCAGCTGCGCCCGCGCGGTGGCCGCCACGTTCAAAGCATTATCAATTTCCTGATCGGTAGGAGCTGGCCGATCGGCCTCGAAAAGCACCCCGGCCTTAACACCACGCAGGTACTCTTTAGGCATCACATTCACCGAGGTGATCTCATCCTCAAAAAAGAAGATATCGTTCTTCTTGAGCCAGCGCAGATAATCAGCAACCACCTGTGGAGCCTGCTGAATGGCTTGCTGGGGAGCGGATGCTTTCGAAAAACAGCCGGGCAACATACGGAAAGAGATAATACACTCTCCAGGCCACTCTTCAATCAGTGCATAAAATTCCATAAATATTCGTGCTCCTATCGTAGGATGGTGGCTGCAAGATAGCCATGATACCTACACATACAATCAAAAGTCAATTGTTGAGCGCCAACCTCAGGATGGACTGGCACTCAAGGGAAACAGGAACGAGAAAAAGGCCTGGGCCGCACGCGAGAGCTGCTTCTCTGGCCGCTGGATAAAACTCAATTCAGGCCGCAATTCCATATCCGCCAGAGGGATCTGCACCAGGTCGCCGCTGGCCAGCTCGCGTTGCACCGTCAGAAACGAGACCACCGCCGCTCCCACGCCATTCATCACCATCTGCTTGATCGCTTCATTATCGGTCAGGGTTAACAGCGGCTTGAGAACGATATCGCGGCAGGTCAGCTCGCGTTCCAGCATATCACGCACACCGCTACCGGGTTCACGCACCAACAGCGCATGGTCCCCCAGTCCAGCCGCGCTCACCCGGTCGCGACCGCGCCAGGGGTGATTGGGAGGGGCCACCAGGATCAGAGTATCGCGTGTAAAGAAGCGCACATTCAGGCTCTCGGGCAGATGCTCCACCTCGCCCTCAACGATACCGAAGTCCAGCGACCAATCCAGGATATGATCAATGATCTCCTGTGAATTTAAAATAGAAATATTCAGCGCAATCTGCGGATAGAGCGCGCGAAAGCGCGCCACAATCGATGGCAACAGATAGACGCCCGCCGTCGTGTTGGCCGCCAGCTTGATCTCGCCCCGATGGACATCGCGCAGGGCGGCCAGCGCATCATCCATCTCGCGCTCAAGCGAGAACATCTGGCGCGCATAGGACTGCAGCACGCGCCCGGCATGGGTCAGCACGATGCGGCGACCCTGGCGCTCCACCAGATCCAGGTGGGCTTCCTGTTCCAGGCTCTGAATGATCTTGGTTACGGCTGGCTGCGTCAGATGCAACTCCTCCGCGGCCCGCGTAATATGCTCAAGCTCCGCAACCTTCAAGAAGACACGTAGATTCTGCAGGTTCATGCTGACAATCCCATCTTTAATGTCTCCGACGACACACAACGCTCATCTTGTCTCTGCATCATAACTAAAAGAATACAATAAATTGGTATTTGCCTGGTATTATGGTGCTTTTGTACTAGGGAATGCTGAGGCAGAGCGGTGTAAAATCACCGGGAATCCAGTGTTCATGGAAATTGCATTGCACTATTCAATAACTGCGGCAATTCATCAAGCGCCATCTTCCTCTTTCTCCTCAAATTGGCACTTCATGAAAACAATATACCATTATTGTATAGTGTATGCGCTTTTACGCTATTTAAATAGAAGCAGATGGTAGACGATTCCACGCCTGAAATGTTATCATATTAATACAATAGAATTCAGTATCTCGTGCGATGTCCATACGACAAGCATTGTCCCTCCCCTTACCTCTCTGCTTGTAAAAACCGCATGGTCAGCAAGGATACTGCACAGCCAGGTTAGTAAAGACACTCGCAAAGCAACTTTTTTATTTAGAGAAGGGAGCAGGCGAGCGACCCTACAAGGGTACGCCGCCTGCTCCCCTTTTTTGTTTTTCAGGAGAGAAAACATGGATCGATGGAAAACGCGACTTGGTATTCCGGAAACGCAAGGGACGTATGGCTTCCTGCTTGTTTTGATTATCGAGGCGCTTGGATCAGGGATGTATCTTCCTCTCTCCATCCTCTATTTTCAAATTGCCACCGGCTTTTCTTTACCAGCTATTGGCCTAACCCTGACCATCGCGACTATCTGCACACTTCCGTTGACCTTGCTCACAGGAAGTCTCGTGGATCGATTGGGGGCGCGCAACATCGTGGCTGGCAGCCAGTTCATCCAATGTATTGGTTTGTCTGGCTACCTCTTCGTTCATACCATTCCCAGCCTTTTCACAATGGCCTTATTGGTTACAGGCGGATCCAGAATGTTTTACGCCGCGCAAACGGTGCTCATCGTCGAAATCGCTGCCCCGGCGCAACGAGATCGATGGTATGGCCTCTCAGGAGCCATCCGCAGCGTGGGGATAGCGATGGGGGGTTTCCTCGTAGGCCTTGTTCTGGCAACGAAAGATCCAGCAATCTATCGTCTCCTGATAACATGCAGCGCACTATGTTATCTAACGGCTGGTAGCCTCTTGTTACGCCTACCAGATCCTGGATATAAGAACGCTGAAAAAATGAAGCCGGCAAGAGCAGAAACCATTTTGAAAGATCGTGTATTTCTCATCTTCGTGATCAGCAATACCGCCTTTCCTTTATGTGCCCTGATGCTAGGAACGGCGCTTCCCATCTACCTTTTCCAGGCCCTCCACGCCCCCGCATGGATACTAGGTCCATTACTGATCTCTAGCTCACTACTGACAATCAGTTGCCAGACATTCACGGTACGCGTTCTAGAGCCGCATCGTCGCACCCGGGCATTGGCGATGGCCGCTCTGACCTGGTGTGTCTCATGCAGCCTCTTTGTGCTGGCATTATGTATACCTGGCTTCCTGCTTTTTCCCTACCTTCTATTGGTTGTGATTCTGCATACATTGGCCTCGTTGATATATAGTCCCACGGCAAGCGCCCTGGTTGCAGAACTGGGCGGGCCAAACCGACGTGGGCGATACCTGGCAACATATGAGTTTTCGTGGGGAGTCGCAAATGCGCTTGTACCGGTCCTCTTTACAGCTTCGTATGCAGTCACCGCCGCATTGCCGTGGCTGATTCTGGCAATCATGGTCACCATTTCAGGCCTGACGACACTCTGGCTTGAGCGGCAACTTCCCACTCAAGCCGTGCGTATAACCAGGTGAACCCAACTGGCAGTGCCTCTAGCGATCGACCAAGGAGCGGGTCAGCGTAACGATGGTGACGAAGGTGCGGTAGAGATCCAGCAGGTTGCTGCTGACTACTTTGACGGTGCGCGACGCGGTGCGCTCGACGCCACGGATCCAGCAGGCCATCTCAGCCATGTCGGCGACCAGGAAAGTGATCTCCAACGTCACGGGCAGCGTGAAGCCGGGTAGCTGCATGGCCGAGAGCTGCTCGACGGCGCTCCTGGCGCCCGCCTGCAGCATCTCGCAGGCAACATCAGGATGCAGATGGGAGGCGGCGAAGCGGCCCAGCGAATGCTTGACGATGATCTTCTCGGCCTGCGGCGCGATGGTAGCGGCTTCGCTGGCGGTGGCCTCATCACCGCTGACAAAGATGATTGGGACCTGGTAATGGGCGGCTACCAGCGCGTTGATTCCGGACTCGCCGACGATCTCGCCATTGATGCGCACCTCCCAGATGGCGCCGGGATTGTAGGTATGCGAAAGGATGGCGTGCTCGGCGCCGATCGAACCATGATAGCTGACAAAACAGATGCCATCAAAGCTCTCGTCGAGGCCCTCCATCATATACATAGGCTTGTGCTTGCCGGTGATCAGCGTGGCGCGTCCCCGCAGATCCTGGGGATGAAGGTTGCGCATGGCGTGGTGGGCATCATTGACCACAAAACTGGACGCACCAGCCTCCTGGGCGCCCGCGATCACTGCGTTCACCTCATTGGTCAACAGGCGTCGCCCCTGCTCGTATTCAGCATTGCCCTCGATGATCTGCTCCCAGGCTACAATCCCGCTGGTCCCTTCAAAATCCGTAGAAAGAAATAGCTTCATAGTGCTCGGTACCCTCGCAAAAATAATATGCAACACATGTGAACTATATCCTCAATTGTAGCATCTAGTAAACATAAAGGCGATACCTGCTAAATATTCACGCTCAACATAAAGTCCAGGCATGCAATTATTCCTATATAGACTTAGTGTAGGCAGTTATCCTTCCGCCAACTTTTTCAGGGTTACCAGGATGCTGTTCTCACTTTCTTCAGCCGCCTGTTGTGACTCGGTCTGTTCCTGCAACTCCTGCTGGTGAGGATCTTCTTGAATGATAGTCAATGTCGTCTGGCCATCAACCTCATCTAATGTATAGGTCATGGTGAAATAGTTTTCCGGCTTATCCTCCATGCCTGGATGGGGAAAGAACAGACTGTACGTCACCAGGCGGGCTGGCTCGATCTCAAGAACCGTCCCCTTTTGCTCAAAGACCTTGCCCTCCCACTCATTGCGGAAGATGATCGGGCTCCCTATGTGCCAGTCGGTAATGAGATCGGTGCCATACTGCCACTGCTTCACCAGTTCCGGCCGGGTAAGCGCCGCCCATACTCGGTCAGATGGAGCATTGATCGTAATTTTTGAAGTTGTCGTGCGAGTACTCATTGATTTCCCTCTCCTTATAATAAAGCATGTAGAACTATTATCGTGAACACCTTCAATCTATCATGAATTCAGGAAAAATCCGGTCCTTTACTCGCGGTTATTTGTTCCCGATTGAAACAGCCTCGGAGGGACTTATTGAGCCTCGGCACTGACGACGAGATATGTGATCCAGAAGAGTTACGCACGCTTGTTCAGCAAGAGGCTTGAAAAATTGCTCGTCACCACGCGGAATTATGACATAAGGTTGTCGCCATTCTCTTGCTATACTCTCCCATAGATAAGTGATGAAACGATTACTGAGGAGAAAGATAATGTACAACGATCAGCACGACTTTGAGCAATTTATGAAGCAGCGTAGCGAGGCCGCACTCGCCTATATTAATGGCGATACCACTCCACTCGGTGAGATCACCGCTCGCCATTCCCCAGCCACCTTCTTCAGGCCATCGGGTGATTATTACCAGGGGGCTGAAGCTGTCTGGTCACAATACGAACGTGATGCCACGAGTTTCGAGAGCGGTAGCGAAGGGCAACTTGAGATCCTGCATATGGCGGCGAGCGATAGCCTGGCCTATTGGGTCGGTTTCCAGCGCGCCACAGCTCATCTGCGCGGCAGACCAGAGCCAGTCCCTTTCAAGCCGCGCATAACCGAACTATTCCGTCGTGAAGGAGATAGCTGGAAACTCATTCACCGCCATGCCGACCCGTTGCTCTCCGAATCCGAAGCAGAGCAACATCAGTCAATGAGAGATTAGAGGAGATAACATCTTTGGGGAACCGTGCGCGCCGGGGAACGAGGCCGCTGCGCGGCAGGTCCGGGCAAGCCGGGCACCTACGACGCGACGATCTCGTTCCATTTGGCTCACACGTCCTCTACATTGAATGTATTGGAGGCAGGGTAAGCTCAACAAGAGGTTGGGTTAATGGCTCCGCAGCGGGTTCAGAGGCGGCGATGAACTGGATAGTCCGGGCGCGGGTGACGCTCTGCAGGTCGCTGCTGGCCGCATACAGGATGGGCAGGTCGGCGGCAGAGGCCATGATACGCAGCGATTCCAGCGTGCCGCCGACGGAGATGCCGTGTTCGGCCTTCTGGCGACGGACCGAGCGCAGGATCTCAAGCAGAAGCTGACCATCGCGCTCGGCCTGCGGATCGAGCCAGTCGGCGGGTGCAGTGGGCCAGGCGGAGGTATGGATCGAGGCGGCACCGTCCCATGGCTGGAAGAGTCCCAGGTAGAGCTCTTCCGTGATGAAAGGCAGGTAGGGCGCGAGCAGCTTGAGGACGCCCAGCAGAGCATGGTATAGCGTCCACTGCGCGGCCCGGCGCCCATCCCCTTCATCTTGATACAGGCGCGACTTGACCAACTCCAGGTAGTTATCGCAGAGGTCAGACCAGAATAAGCGCTCGACCTCCATACGCGCGGCCGCGTAATCGCCCTGTTCAAGCTCACGGGTGGCGAAGGTGATCGTCTGCGCCAGGCGCGCGAGCAGCCAGCGATCGGTGGGTAGCATCCCCGCCGGTATGGTGGTCAGCGTGGAGGCGTCCAGGTCGTGCAGGCGACCCTCGGCGAAGCGGCAGGCGTTCCACAGCTTGGTGACCAGGCGACGACCGGTCGCGATCAACTCGGGGCTGAACGGCGTGTCCTGTCCTGTCTTGACCGAGGTGGCCCAGTAGCGCAGGGCGTCGGCCGATTCCTGCTCGATGACCGTCGTCGGGTCGAGCGACCCATTGCCTTTGGACTTCGAGACCTTGGTGCGCTCGCTCGACAGGCCATGGCCGGAGAGCATGATCTCTTTCCAAGGGGCCGCGTCGCAGTGGTAGAGCGCCTTAACGATGGTATAGAAAGCCCAGGTGCGAATAATATCGTGTGCCTGCGCCCGCAGGCTGGCCGGGAAGTGCTGTCGGAACCAGTCAGGGTCGTCCAGCCAGAGTCCGATGAGCAGCGGCGTGCACGACGAGGTGGCCCAGGTATCCATGACATCCATCTCGGGCTCAAAGTCCGTGGCGCCGCAGCGGCAGGCATGGCCGGGAGCCGTCAGGCGTGGATCGATCGGCAGTTCATCCTGATCGGCCAGCAGTAGTTCCCCGCAGGCCCGACAGGTCCAGGCCGGGAAAGGAACGCCCAGGAAACGCTGGCGCGAGATGCACCAGTCCCACTGCAGGTTCTCGACCCAGTGCTCGTAGCGGATGCGCATGTATTCAGGATTCCAGCGGATCTGGCGGCCGATCTCGATCAGGCGCTCCTTCTGGTCCAGGACGCGAATGAACCACTGCCGCGTCTGCAGGTACTCGACGGGAGTGCCGCAGCGCTCATGAATGCCGATAGTGTGCTCGATCGTTTCCTGGTGCAGGATCAAGCCCTGCTCGGCCAGGCTCTGCAAGATGAGCTTACGGGCGGCCGCCGTGGGCAGTCCCGCCAGCGGACCGGCCAGGGCCGTCATGCGTCCGGAGCGATCGATGGCCGCGCGCAGCGGCAGCTGATGGGTGCGCCACCAGCGAACATCGGTCGAGTCGCCGAAGGTACAGCACATGACCGCGCCGCTCCCCTTGTCGGGATCGACCAGATCATCGGCCAGGATAGGAACCTCGATCATCTCTTGCTGAGAAAAAGCTGCGCTGGCGATGCGCGCCGATGAGCCCAGCAGGTGCGCATAGCGCTGATCCTGTGGATGGACGAAGATGGCGACGCAGGCGGGCAGGAGCTCGGGCCGCGTCGTGGCGATCGGCAAGGTCTGACCGTCTGGCAGATGGAAGGCAAAGGTCGTAAACAGCGTCGGCAGCGTCTGATCATCCTGTTCGGCCTGCGCGATGGCCGTCTGGCACTCGGGGCACCACAGCGTCGGCGCGACCTGGTCATAGGCGCGACCGGCCCGGTAAAGCTGGATAAACGAGGCCTGCGAAGTGCGCTGCGCCTCGGGCGACAAGGTCGAGTAGCGATAGTTCCAATCGACGCTCAGGCTCAGGCGGCGCAACAGCGATTCAAAGCCATCCTCGGTCTCCCGCGTCAGACGCCGGCACTGCGCCAGAAACTCGGCGCGCTCCATCTCGGTCGCCTTACGCTTGATTGTCTTCTCAACAAAGCGCTCGGTTGGCAGGCCGTTATCGTCAAAGCCCATAGGATAGAGGACGCGGCGGCCGCGCATACGCTGGAAGCGCGCGATAACGTCGGTCTGGGTATAAGAAAAGCAGTGTCCAATGTGGAGGGCCCCCGAAACAGTAGGAGGAGGCGTGTCGATGGTATAGATCGGGCCTGATCCGGCTAGATCAAAGGCGTAGGTATTGGCATCCGCCCACAGGCGGGCCAGCCGCGGCTCGGCATCGCGGAACTGATAACGGTTGGGCAACATATGGTAGTACTCCTTTTTTGTACTAACAAAAAACGTTGCCACATCTCAAGGACGAGGGCAACGCAACTCGTGGTACCACCTTGTTTTGACAACCGACTCGCCCAACCCGGCCATAGTCGGCTATCCTCAAACAGCGCTAACGGGCATCCCCGGAGCATCTTAACGCTGATCCCCTGGGGAATCAGTTCAGATACTCGACTTCCGAGCCACGTTCAAGAGGCGTGATCGAAGGAGGCTCGCACCCGGTGACCTCCACTCTCTGGCGAATCGTTTCTCTCTACTCCGCTCGTTCAGTGCCTTTTTATTTTTATTGTTACCTAATAATGGTAACAGGGTGGAAACGGTATTGTCAAGCTGTTTTTTGGTATGATCACAGGTGAGAACACCGAGGACATTCTACGTAGCTTTTGGGTACGCGTGCGGAGCGTTGGCGTGAAGGTACGACATGGGCCAGCGTGAATGACACGAGAAGCGGGGTCGTGGGGGAACGTGGGCTGCCGTCGCTGTCGCTGGCAGCCCGGTCGACCGTTGAAGGTCGACCCTACGTGGGCGTTCGTTTTTTAAGCGGGCGTTTCATCTCTCGATGGACGTTTCGTGTTTCTTGTTGCCTTGTCTTTTGGCAAAAAATGGATGACACCCGTTAATCAATCTGCTTCTGCCTGACAAAGCCTTGGGGGTCTTGCAGATAGGCGTCCAGCTCCGGGTCCTCTACCTCCTCCACAAAATCATCAATGACCTCGAACTGCTCCCCCAATTCCTGACGAATGGTGGCCAGAAGATTTCGGGCGGCCTGATTAAAACGGTCGCACTCTTCCTGTCGCCAGGGGCCGGGGTCAGGGGGATACTCCCAGTTCAGGGCATGATCGTGCCACGATATAAGTTCATTTACGAGCTCGATAGTCTGCGCGGAAAGGGGCAGAGCCTCTGGGATAATCGCGTAACCAAAACGCTCACGCGCCGCGTCGTTGACACTCCAGAAACACTCTGCGGCCCATTCAAACCAGTAGCGAATGATGTATTGTGCTTCAGGCTTCATTGCAGCTCCCTATTGCATGAAGAAGCGCTTTTCATCATTTTTACGCACATAGAAATTATAACATTCACCATACTTTAGTACGAAACGAGAATTTTAACGGGATGAACCATGCCATCGTACAGCTTCTGAAAGGTGGAGATTAATTCGTCTCGGGTTATTCGGAGCTCAAAGAGACGCTCCAGATCGGTTGGGCGCTGCTGTAGCGTGTGAAAATACCAGGCCGCGTGCTGGTGATAGTCCCAGCCGTCGCTTGAGCCAACGATCTGCAGTTCCTTTTCGTGGAACGCGGGGATGAGCGTGAGCGGCTCGATGTTGCCATCGGCGGTGACGCAGAGGCGTCCCTGTGGTTGTACTTTTTGCTGCAGGAGCGCGAAGGCCTGGTCGCGGCTGGAGCACTCGAAGGCGGCTGGATATACGGAGGTCTCAGCTGGCACTTCCTGTGGCCGCCAGACATTCCGGGCACCGAGCAGGCAAGCCAGAGGATGTCTTTCAGTCATGGGCTCAACAACATCAACCTGAGATACACCATAGGCGCGCAGGATGAAGAGCGTCAGCAGGCCGATGGCGCCCGCGCCGGTGATGAGGACCGCCTCCTCGGGCCTGAGTGTCAGCTTGCGCACGCCTTTGGCGGCGTCACAGGTCAGGATACTCAGAATGGCCAGCGCATCCGAAATCCCCTGCGGGACCACGATGAGGCGCTCCTGCGGCACGACCGCGTATGTCTGCTGACCATAGAAGGACACGACGCGATCGCCCGGCCGCACGCTTCGCACCGCGTCTCCGCACGCCACCACTGCGCCGATGCTCTCATAGCCCATCTTCTGCGGGTACTGGAACGCGTCGCTCGTGCGCGCATCCCCACGATACACGGGCAACTCGCTGCCGATACTGATCGCCGTCGTGCTGGTGCGCACCAGCACGTCCTGTGGACCCAAAGGGGGCAACTCTTCAGTCAGCCATGCCAGCCGAGCAGGCGCCAGCAGGCACAGGCACTCGCTCGGCTGTTCTTTGTGCATAATCATCAAGCAACCTATATTTCAAATTATCATCTGTATCTAGATGAATATATTATATTAGCCTGGGAATGGGCCGCTGCGCGAACAAGCTCAAATATCCTCAACACAATAAAATGCGCAGAGAGAAAAAGAAGCAGTACGTGCGGTGCTTGCCCCCGCTTGCTTCCTCTCCGCTCGAAAAACAGCAAGAAGAATGCGATGCATTGCATGCAACCATTCCTGATCGCTTCGAAGATGCCTTTCCTTGTGATAAGCAAGCAAGCGGGGGCAAACACCGCACGTACTGGGGTCTTTTCTCGTTTTGCATGAACTTCAATTGAACGTATTGTGGGCAAGCCTAGTTGAGGATACCCCCAGCATCTTCGCCTACGACAGGTGGAAATAGACACCGGTATGTTTGAAGCCGATATGCTGATATAAGTCGATCAATTTTTTGGATTCCTCCTCCCAGGTCAGACCCTGAGCAACGGCGGACAGGGCGTTATCGTGCAGGGTCTGCCAGCGATCGCGATCGGATATCAGGGTGTTGATAGCTCGGGCAATGCGGACAGGAGAGAAATCATCGAGGATTTGGCCGACACGGTATTGGTGAATCATTTCGGCGATAGCAGGCAGGCGCGATGAGAGGATCGGCAGGCCCGCCGCCAGGTACTCGAAGAATTTGTTGGGCAGGCAGTAACGAATGCTCAACGAGTGGAAGGGCGGCAACAGCAGCAGCCCCAGGTCGGCCGAGGAGGTCCAATCCAGCAGTTCGGCATAGGGGACCGCTGGAAGCAGCTTGACGCGATCTTCAAGCTGATCATATTGAATAAGATCACGTAGTATATCTAGCGTCTCATCGTAGCCGTCCCCCATCAGGACAATGACGATATCGGGCTTCAGGTAGGGAGCGGCGAATACCAGCGCCTCCAGTCCACGATCGGACTGTAGATTGCCTTGATAGAGAGCGATGCGCATGTGCTCAGGCAAACCCAGCTTTTGCTGCAGGCGCGTATTGCGAACACAGGCACGAGAAGGCGGGATATGACGCAATATCAGCACCGGGACGCGCCCATAGGTATAGAGCAGCAGCAGCTTATAGTCGGGGGAGCCAGTGATATAGCTATCGCAGGAGCGCGACATGTGGCGGATACAGGCGATAGCCAACCGGCGCAGACGCGGCCAGCACTGGATCGCCGGGACGGACATGGTCAGTTCCGGCGTGTCGAAGATGAGCCCTTTCTTGCGCAGGCGTGCCACCAGGTACATCGCGAGAAAGGTGTGCTCCACGTGGGCGTGATAGATATCCGCCCGCACGCCAAGCAGGCGCACGAAGCAGCGCACCATCAGGATGATGAGCTTCAATAGAAACAGCAATTTGAAGCGGACCGGAACGAACCAGCTGGCGCAATAGACATGCCGGATCTGAATTCCATCCACCCACTCGGTGGCGCGCCGCCGCTCGCAGTTGGCAACTACGTCCACAATGGTCACCTGATACCCCGCTATCCGCAGGGCACGAGCATCATTCATCACGCGATGGTTCGCACAGGCGGGTCCCAGCAGATGCATGCAGACGCGACTCCAGGGACGAAGCTTCTTCATACCTTCTCATCCTTTCACTTCACATATGAGGACATATATCGCTACAAACTATTTCCGCTTCCAACCGCTGAGCAGGCTTAACAGCCATAGCGAGAGTGCGTAACAAACGATCAGGCTAGCGGTGGTCAGCCAGTGGAAAAGCGGCTGGTCCAGCGGGAGGAGCCATTGATAGAGGACATAGTAGAGGCCACCCAGCAGCAAACCGACGGCGTACAAGGCGAGATCCAACGAGATGGGATAGAGATGCTGATTGACCATGCAGGCCAGCAGAGCCAGAAAGACATATGCCAGCAGGGTGGAGGCCGCCGCTCCCATGCTGCCAAAGGCCGGGACAAGCAGGCAGTTGCCGCCCAGGTTGATGAGCGCGGCCAGGGGGAGCAAGAGCAGATTAAAGCGCAGCTTGCCCCGCAACACAATGCCCAGGTTGAAGAATTCGAACAGGCCGAAGAACACGTTAGAGAGCGCGATGAGTGGAACGATCGGGGCCGCCAGCGTATATGACGGAGGAAAAAACAGGAGCAGAACATCATTCGCCAGCAAAGAGACGCCGAAGGCCATCACCAGCAGGACGATGCAATACCAGCGAAAGACGAGGCCGAACAGTTCGCGGGCGCGCGTCTGCCGGGCAAGGACATGCAGGGCGGAATACCAGGCCAGCGAAAAGGGAGTAATCACCAGCGGGCCCAGGATATTCCCCAGCGTATAGGCGATCGAGTAGCTGGCCGTCTGCGCCAGCGTTCCAAACGCCAGCAGGAAATAGCGATCCGCCAGCTGGAGTACCCAGACAGAGCACGAAGCAGGCAGCGTTGACATGCCATAGATCAGCAGTTGCCGAGCCAACGGCCAGCTGATGTGCCAGCGCACCCGAGAGTTGAACAAGAACAACGAGCAGAGCAGCACCCCGACATAGCCTCCACAGGCCGCCAGTAGCACACCAACATCCCCCCATTGCCAGATCCCCACGAACAGGAATGTAAGAGCAGGATTGAGGAGCAGATTGAACAACGAGACTACGACAAACAGCGCCGCCCGGCCGCAAGCGCGCAACCAGGTGAAGGCGGGCATGGTCATATTCTGCAGGAACAGCTGCAGAGCCGCCAGGCGAAGCAGCGGCACCCCATCGGCGTCATGCAGGAGCAGGCGAGAGAGTCCGGGAGCCAGGATAGCCAGTAACACGGCAACGCACAGGGAAAACGCCGCCACCAGCAGAGTCAGGGTAGTTAGCAGGGCATGACGCTCACAGGGGCCCGACACCTGCTGATGATACAGACGCACAAAGGCTGCTCCCAGACCCAGTTGTGCCAGGGGACCCAACAGCGCCAGAGTCGTCGTCAGCAGCGTCAACATACCGTAGTCCTGAGCCGACAGGTGGCGCGTCAGGAAGGGCGTTAGCAACAGCGCGCAGAGCGGTGACAGGCACGAGGCGATGGCATAGAGGCCAGAGTCGCGTAAAAACAGGCGCAGCAGCAACGACCGCATCTCGCCGGCATCCACAGATCCAGGCATGGCTCGCAGTCGCTCAAGGTCCTCCACAGCAGGGATCAACCAGGTTGGCTGCTGATCGACGACGATGCCAGCGGCTGTCAGGTCAGGGATAACCGGGTAAGCCGCCGTCGGCATATCATTGATACCCTCAGGCGCAGCCCCGATGAATAAGGTCGTCGGGTCCTTCAGCAGCGTGGCGCGCCGCGGCAGGCCACCTCGCAGTCGCCACTCCATCTCTTCTCCATCCCTCTGAGGCGATGATACATTATGCATCGACATGCTGCTCAACCTCCCGATCAAGATGTTGGACGGGACGTCCCAGACGTGGGGAAGCCAGCGCGCCCAGCAGCAACCAGCCCATCGGGGCCAGCGCGAAATGGGTCCAGCCATTGATGCTGATGCTATTGATGCTCAGCGTGATGCTGGCGGCCAGGCCAGCTCCGAGCAGTGGTCGGTCGGATACGTTCGCGCGGCGCCAGTTCGTCCAGGACTGGTTTGACACGCGCAGCAGCAACAGCATAAACAGCGCGAGCACCGGCAATCCGGCCATCGCCGCCCATTCCAGGTAGGAATCATGCGGATGGGAGAGCGGCACGAACTGCTCGGGTACACGATAGGTGCTGGACGCGAGCAGGTAGGCCTGGTGGCCGAGTCCCACCCCGAACCAGGGATGAGCCTGGATGACACGTAAAGCGGTACTCCAGGCCGCCACGCGCAGCGAGAGCTCGTTATCCCCACCAGCATGTTGCAGCTGTAAGGCCAGTTGGCCGGGAAAAAACCAGGCCAACAACGCAAACGAACAGATTGCCAGCGACAGGATAAGCAGGCGATGACGCAGAGAGCCAACCAGGTAGAGAAATGCCCCCACGCCACACAGAAACGCCAGCCAGGCACCGGTACTGTAGGTACACATCAGAGCCAGCACGAGCAGAGACAGCGCCAGAGACCAGCATAACGTCTGCCACCAGCGCGAACCGGTCACCAACAATCCCAGCGGGATAAAGGACAGCATAGCGAAGAAGGCCCCATTCCAATTGGGGTCGATAAAAAACGAACCGGCCCGGTGCGTATCGCTATCTAAAAGTTGGTAGTAGGCCACATCTGTGCGCGACAGAAAATCGTCCACCCGCGCGGACGCGAACAGGATCGTGCCGGTCACGCTCTGGAAGAGGGTATGCAGGGCCAGTGCAACAGCCAGCAAGGTAAACAGCTGGAAGAAACGACGCAGGCTGGCCGTATCGTGGCCAACCTGCAGGCCCAGCCAGTACATCAGCAACGCGCCCAGGATGTCGCTGGGATAGAAAGAGGCGGCATCATAGAGCATCAGCGATCCGCCCCGGAAGGCGGGATAGAGCGTCAACACAAGAAAGACGCCCCACATTCCCGCGCTGCGCAGCTGCGCCCAGGGATGGCGAGGGGAACGCAGCAGGTAGCATAACAGCAGGTAAGCAACGGCCAGCACGGGAACTATCAGGTGCAGACCCAGGTACCAATCCAGGTAGAGATGCAGCGCCACCAGCACGACCATCAGCAGCGCATCCAGGCGGAGCGCGGCGATCATCCCCAGCGCGAGCATTCCCATCGCCACGACAGAGGCCAGGGGACCCAGCCAGGCCAGTACACCACCAATGACCGGCAAGCTCCCCACCACCCACAGCAACCACTTCACAGAACTACATCGCCCGGCGGACAGCATAGAGGACCGCCACCCCACACAACGACTCATCCAACCTCCTGAGAAAGAACACAGTTCAGACATACAATCATCAACAACAAAGGACTCGCCAGCCATGCGCCGCACTACACGAGCATTCAGGCGCGGTGGGCTAGCGCAGCGGCACCGCGCGCGGCTGACGAACCGTGGCAGAGGCACCGGGATCGTCCTGAAGCTTTTCCACGGGACGATAGCGCGCATAGAGCGAATACGGCAGCAGACCGCCACGGCGGGGATACTTATTGACCACACAGCCGATGACGCGCGAGCCAGCCTGTACAAAACGCGACCGCATCTGCTGCAGGTGCGGCTTATGCACACGATTGAGGTCGACAACCACGATGGTTCCATCCACCTTTGTCGACAGGACGATCGACTCCGAAAGACCCAGCAGAGGAGAGGTATCAAAGATGATGATCTCCGCATCGCAACAGTCGAGAGCCTGGAAGAAACGCTTCATGGCCCGCGATTCCAATAACTCGGCGGGATTGGGTGGCAGAGGGCCGGAAGACATCACGCGTAGATTTGGAATACCCGCCGCATGGATATAGCCATCCAATGAGATCGAGCGGGGATCGACTACCGTGTGGAAGACACGCGGCGGCTGAGCATGAAAATCGGGCAGGCTGCAGGCCAGAATGGCATTGCTCAATCCGGGCTTATCAGCCGGGAGGGAGAATTGTTCATGCAGCGTGGGACAGAGCAGATCAGCATCGATCAGCAGGGTGCGCTTCCCCGCCAGGGCCATAAAGATGGCCAGGTTGGCCGCGACCGTGCTCTTCCCCTCTCCAGGAAGAGCACTGGTCACCATCAGCGAGCGCAGTGGCTTATCCACGCCAGCAAAGCCGATGCTCGAACGCAAGATGCGATAGGCCTCCTCATTAGTCGTATGGCTTCCGGGCTGGATCAGTGTGTCAGCGGTGCGCTCCAGCCAGGTAAGCGCCAGCACCGGCCAGGACAGGAGCTGCTGCACCTCCTCGCACGAGTGGACGTGCTGATCCACATGGGCCAGCAGTAGGATCAAAGCCAGACCTGACAGCAGACCAACGGCCAGCCCGGCCACAGTATTCAGCACGATATCCGGCTGAACCGGCGTGGATGCCACCTGCGCGGGCTGCACAATCAGCAGAAAACCACCGCGCTGGGCCTGCGACAGCTCCAATTGAGCCAGAGCCGACTGCCACTGATTGTAGTGCTGCTGCAGGGTCGTCAACTGCTCGGAAGATGTATCAGGCTGGCCTTTAGCGGCGGCCGAGGCGCGCTGAGCCTTGAGCGCATTGATCTGGCGCAGCGTGGAATTGATCTCTTGCTGCAACTGCTGCTGTGATGCCTGATTCTCCTGCTGCCGATCATGCTCCTGATGACGAATAAACGTCCGGGCCAGGTCATCGGCCAGCGCGGCCGCGCGATGCGCATCGCTATCCTGAACCGTGATCTCAAAGAGCTGCGTGTTGAGCTTGACGCTGGAAGAGGCCATCGTGCTCAGCTGGCTGGCCGTCAAGCCGGGATAGCGGCTGGCAACCTCCCGCACAATGGGATCGCTGACCGCCAGCTGCGCCTCGGTCTGCACCAGCTGGTTGCTCGCCAACAGATCGTTGATATCGCTTTGATTGGTACCAGAATGGATAGCGACCTGCAACAGTACGCTAGAACGATACACAGGCGTCATGCACAGGCTGACCACCAGCGCTCCCACGCCCATCAGCAATACGCATAGCAGCAGCAATGGCCAGCGGCGTACAAACATCATCCAATAGTGTCCAAAAGTCATCGCATCCTCCCCCACTCACAACACTTACATCCGCGACTCGGCCCGGCGACCAGAACGCCATACTACCTCAAGCACAGTCTGCAGCAAAATCGACACATCCAGCAGAAAAGACTGATGCTGGATATAGTAGAGATCGTACTGGAGCTTCACGGCCGCTGCCTCATATGAGCGAGCATAGGGCATCTTGACCTGAGCCCAGCCGGTCAAACCGGGCTTCACCTCCAGGCGGCAATGAAACACCGGCAACACCTGTTCCAGTTGAGAAACAAACATGGGACGCTCCGGGCGCGGTCCGATCAGGCTCATCTCCCCGCGCAGAATATTGATTACCTGTGGCAGTTCATCCAGATGGGTGGCGCGCAAGAAGCGGCCCACACGAGTTACACGGTTATCGTTCACGCCGGCCCAGGACGCTCCACGCGCTTCGGCATTCACACACATCGAGCGAAACTTCCATATGCGAAAGCTGCGGCCGCGATATCCCATGCGCTCCTGGCGATAAAATACGGGACCCGGAGAGTCCAGGCAAATGAGCAGGGAAAGCAGAGGAAACACACAGAGCAGCAGCAGCAATCCAAACACACCGGAGCAGAGATCCAGCAAACGCCGCCAGCAACGATAGAGCAGCGATCCCCGATAGTGATAGACCCGCTTCACCAGCTTCCACAGGTCAGAGTCCTGCAGCAAAAAACACTTCCCCACCATACCCTCGTAAAAATCCGCCAGAGATACGATCTGCACCCCCCGGGTCTGCGCCTCCATCAGAATCGGGTAGAAGACCAGGTCCGCATAGCAACCGGGAGAGATCACCAGAATATCTACCAGGCCAGAGGCGAGCAGGTCATGCAGAACCATGCGACCACCCAGCAAGGGCCACGCAAAGCGGCCATCATCAACACATAGCGATTCATCGACGTAGCCAAGAACGGTCATTGCGCACAGCTCGCATTGGCACAACTCGTTCAAGGCAGTGTCCGATATCGTGCTGGCACCGACGATGACGGTCAGGGGTTCAAACAGAACGAACTTGCGCAGCGAAGCATAGCAGGCGCGCCAGAGGCCAAAGGTGGGCACAAGCATACAGGCGAACGGCAACAGAATCGACAGGCCAATGAAGACGTCGCCCTGGCAAGAGAGGAGCAAAAACAGTAGCCAGCATGCCAGCATCAATCCCAGTGCGCACGCCATAGACAGTATTCCCCGGCGATCTGAGCATGTATAGAGCTGATCATACGGGCGAACTCGGTGCAAAGCAATCAACCAGGCAAGGCATCCCTGCACCTCCCAGGAAAATGGACTCCAGGTATACGAAGACGTATCAATAACTATAGGAAATGACGCCCGATTCATGGAGACCAGAAACAGAGCATACGATAGAGCAAACAAGAAGATCAGGGTATCGCCCCCGATCAGCAGCCAGCGCCAATGCCTGGCGGTCCAGCGTCGCTTACGTGGCAGCAGAATATCAGACAAAGGCATCAACAGCGAACCAGCCATCCAACAACCTCCCGAAAAAAACTGTGTTTTACGCGCTCACATAAACGATACTTTTAAGCATACCAAAAGCGGAAATCTGGCTTGTGAGTTTTTCGTGAGGTTTCTGTGAAACTTTCCAACGCAGCAAGACGTGAAAGCGAATAGATAAGTCTTTGTGCTTAGAAAGAGGTAATGTATGGCATCATTTACTCAGCAAAACGTGCATAAACACATGTCGGTCTACTCGTCCGATAACGATAAACTGGGTCATGTAGGTGATGTGTATGAAGATTCGTTTAAGGTCCATAAAGGATTTATCTTTACGCAAGATCGCTACATCCCCTATAGCGCCATCGAGCAGATCGAGGGTGATACGATCCATCTGCAGCTGACTTCAGATGAGGCCCAGGCCAAAGAATGGACCAGGCGGCCAGATTATGAAGATCACTTAGGAGATCCCACCCAGTTAATGTATGACCGTGGACATGGCGTCAGTGATCCCTTTGACGAAGAGAATCCTGATCGGTCCTAAGGCATTACTCCCCACACCACCCTACAACGGCGGCATCCGTTTTCCCCAATCAAACACCATCTACGCGCAATGCGCGGCTAACTGATGCCGCTACAGGGCTGGTTTGTTTATTGTTTGAGTATATCGAGACCCCCTCGACTCAGAGGTCATATTTAGAAATAAAGTATACTCGCTCAATCTTTTATCAAATAAATCACGCGGTACGCGAAAAAACACAGCCCGACAAACAGAATATACAGTCAGAACCTGAGACTATTTAAGGTGATCACCTGATGTTACTTGAGCACGGGATTCTCTAAAATAGAGCTAAAGATAGTACAGAATGATGGACACGTACGCGCAACACAGAGACATGCATCAAACCATGTGTATAGCGCTTGCCTGTGAGTACAAACCACGAGGCCATACGGAGTCCGACGCTGATTTTGTCGGTAAGTTTCCTCCTGAAGGGAGCGTGGAATTATGGTGATTGGAAACCCTGTCAGAGAAGACCAGAGGGACATGCGCACTACAACAGTAGAACGAACCACCCGATCTCCCCGATCCAGGCGCAAAGCCACGAAGGACCAGTCTCAGCCGGTGATAGAGCGCAACACTGAGCCTCTTGGCGAGATAGACCTGGTATTGGATGAGGAGGGTGTGAATGAGTTGCTTGAGGATGATGAGGTCGAAGGTGGAGAAGCTTTTGTTCTAGAAGAGACCGCTCCTCGCCGTAAAGGGGGCGGGATCACCGGGACAAAAAGTGCCTCGGGATCTGAAGATGCTTTTCAGAGTTATTTACGTGATATTCGCCGTCACGGTCTGATTACGCATGAAGAAGAGATAGAGTTAGCCCGCCGCGCGGCGGCCGGCGATCAGGATGCGCGCCGCATCTTGATTGAATCGAATCTGCGCCTGGTGATCGCGATCGCGCGGCGCTATACCAGTACTGGTGTGCCCCTGGTGGATTTAATCCAGGAAGGCAACATGGGGCTGATGCGCGCGGCGGAAAAATTTGATTCTGAACGCGGCTGCCACTTTGGCACCTACGCGACCTGGTGGATTCGCCAGGCGGTAAGCCGCGCGGCCGGAGAGCAGTCGCGCATGATCCACCTGCCGGAGCACGTCTCGACCCGCCTGCGCAAAGTACGGCGCGTGGCCGCCCAGCTCTCGCAGGAAAATGGCCTGGACCCGCTGCCAGAAGATATCGCGGCCGCCTGCAATATCGATGTCAATGAAGTCGCGGACCTGCTGGGCATCATCGAGCAGCCGGTCTCGTTGGATGCCCCCGTGGATGAAGAGGCCCGTTATTCCCTGGCCGATACACTGGAGGATAGCACCACGCCGGCACCGGCAGATACCGCCTCACAGCATCTGCTGGGCGAAGAGCTGCACCGGGCGCTCGCGTTCCTCACTCCCCGTGAACGCGCCGTCATCACCCTGCGCTATGGCATCGGTGATGGGAGGAGCCGCACCCTGCTCGAAGTAGGCAAAGAGCTTGGCATCTCGCGCGAACGCGTGCGCCAGCTCGAAGTCGTCGCGCTGATGAAGCTGCGCGGCATGAGCAACAGCATCTCGCTACGCGAATGCGTCTAACATATGCACTTCATGGGAACCTGTCAACAGGTTCCCTTTTTGTTGCCTGGCGTCTTTTTTCACAACTTCCTCACAGCTTTCTGACACCGCACGCGGTACTACATTCTCGACGCTCAGCGCCGCGTTATGATATACTAGCCCGCGATCACAGGAAGTATTCCAGCATTTTGTACGCGCACGTACATACCTACCCACTATATTTACCGGGGGAATTATGGATACCAGGCTAGATCTCACAACTGAAGACGATAATGCACATCAGGCATCGGGACCAGCAGCAGCATCGACCGCAACGCACCGCACCCCTGCGCTCGATCTCCTTTTCCTGCTCGGGCTGGCTATTGTAGCGTTTATACCGCGTCTGCTTCTGGCCCGTCAGCTGGATGTGGTCACCGACGAGGTTGTCTATATTTTAGGTGGCAAGGTCTATCTGCCACTGATTACGCACGCCAACATTACCTCAAGCCAATGGGTCACCTTTAACTATGAGCATCCTCCACTGGCCAAGGTATTGATGGGGATCTCGATGGCCTTCAACAACATTCTGGGGCATCCCGTGGGCGAGTTGCTAGCGGCACGCATACCCAGCGTCTTGCTGGGGACCTTACTGGTGGCAGCCGTTTACTGGCTGGGGCGCGCACCCTTCGGTCGCACCATCGCGCTGATCGCGGCGCTCAGCCTGGCCTTCAGTCCCTGGCTGGCTTATTTTAGCGCCCTCGCCTACCTGGACATGACCATGACAACGTTTGTGACTATCGCCTTCCTGACCCTGTGGCACGCCATCCGCCGCCCCTGGCTCTTTCCAGTCGTGGCCTTGCTAGTCGGGCTGGGTGCCGCCAGCAAATACACCGCCGTCCTGGTCATACCTGGTATTGTCATATTTACCGCCTATTACTATTTCTTGCTGCGTCCAATCATGCCAGCCGAACAGCGGCCCTCCATACCCTGGAAGTGGTGGGGAGCGGCCATCCTGGTCGCGCCACTCGCCTTCTTGCTGGTCGATCCGGCCATCTGGCTCAATCCCATTGGCCGCCTGGTCCACAGCTTCACCTTTGAGTGGAATCACTCCGCCAATGGGCATCCTACCTTTATCGCCGGTCAGTTCTACACCCATGTCCCCCACTGGTCTATCATCTTTATCATCTTCACCAAGATGAGCGCCTTTCTGACCATTCCAGCCGCCATTTTCGTAATCGTGGCCCTGGTGCAGCTGGTACGCTTCCACCTGCGCGCCATCCAGATGGAGACCGAGAAAGCGGCCAGTGATGCATACCTGGTCATCTGGCTACTGAGCGTGCTGGGCATGTTCAGCGTGCTCAATATCGTCGTTGGCACCCACTACCACCTGCCGCTCGCTCCATCGGTGGCCATCGCCGGTGTCAGTGGACTGACCATGATTATCGGAGCCATCGTGCGATTGGTGAGCAGGAAGCGGACAAACGAGGAGGAAAGCGCAACCGGTCGTGCAGCGATCGGCATACCGGCCGTCATTATACCGGTCGTCATCCTGGCGCTGCTAGCCATTGGCCCACATCTGATCGGACTGACCACGGTCTACGCGGCCGAGGGCTATACCAACGAGTTCTTCCAGAACAACGAAGATACTACCATGCAGGTGGCTTATCCGGCCTATCGCGAGGCTCTGCAGTGGCTGGAGACATCGGCGCCGGCGCAGGCAAAGGTAGGTCTGATCGGTAGCAGCCTGAACGGATACACCAGGGACACCAGCTGGTTCAGCTACAATACGGCCCTCGATCAACGCTTCCAACTGCAGCAGATCGATGTGACCGCCCCAGATTTTACGACAAAGGGGGATCAGACCTTCCATGGCTATCAATACCTGGTCTGGCCCAGACACCTGGTGCAGCGCGGCTATCCATTGCCGGCCAATACCAGTGTGATCCATACCATCATGGGAGGCAATACGACTTATTGCTATATCCTGAAAGTCAAGCCGTAGCATATGCAACAACAGCGCCCAACACGAGATATACTCTGGCTCTTCGCAGGCACGCAGCTCCTCCTGGTAGCCATTACCTATATCGGCTACATCTTGCTGACGGCCGCCAAGTATTCTGATACGCCAGTCAATGTGGCGGCCCTGTTCAGCACGTGGAACCACTGGGATGCGGCCAACTACGCGCACATCGCGCAGTATGGCTACCAGACAGTCGATAACCTGGCCTTCTTCCCTCTGCTGCCGGTATTGATCGCTGGCGGGGCGCGTCTGCTGGGCGGTGGAGACTGGAGCTATATCTTTGTGGGCATGCTGATCAGCAACCTGGCGCTGCTGGGTATGCTCTTCATCATCTACCGCCTGGCGCTTGAGCTGGTGGGACACGAGCTCTCGCTGCGCGCCCTGCTCTACCTGTGCATCTTTCCCACCGCATTCTTCTTCTTCGCCGCCTACAATGAGTCGCTGTACCTGCTCTTCGCGGCGGGAACCTTCCTGGCGCTCAGGCGGCAGAGGTGGTGGCTGGCCGGGCTGCTGGGCATGCTGGCCTCACTCACACGCTCGGTCGGCATCCTGCTGGTTGTGCCCTATCTCTATGAGCTCTGGGAGCAGCGGTCCTATATCCTGACGCGCCGCAGCACGGTGGTAGTGAGCCTGACGGCGCTCCTGTTGATCCCACTGGGAACGCTCATCTACGCCGGCTACAACTGGTACGCCTTTGGTAATCCGCTGGCCTTCGTCACGGTGCAGGCCAGCTGGTCGCGCCACACCACGTGGCCCTGGATGGGTCTCTTCCAGGCCTTCTGGGCGCTCTTCTTCTATCACCAGCAGGGATTCGGCTCCTCCAACCAGGCGCACCTGCTGCTGGATCTGAGCGCCACCCTGGGCTTTATCGCCCTGGTCATCTCCGGCTGGCGCAAGCTGCCAAAGAGTTATAGTTTGTGGATGGTTATATTCTTACTCTATATCCTGCTCAATCCAGCGCAGAAGCCGGATATACTGCTATCGAACCAGCGCTTTGTGCTGGAGATGTTTCCGGCCTTCTTTACGCTGGCGATCCTGAGCAAGCGCTGGCCGCGTCTGCACCACGCCCTGCTGCTACTCTTTCCCACCCTGCAGGCGGTGCTGGGGATCGCCTTTATCATGAACCGGTGGGTCGTTTGAACGGCGTCATTTTGATTGGGAAGATGACATCTTTGGTGGAACGTAAACGATCGGGTACGGGGCCGCTGAGCGGCAAAGTCGGGGCAAGCCCGACACCTACGGTAGGGAGAAGATAAGGTTAATTGACATGAAACGTGCTCCAACTCGCGATATTCTGTGGCTCTTCCTGGGAAGCCGCCTGCCGCTGATCCTGGTAACATATTTCAGCTATATTTTGCTGACGCAGGAGAAATACTCGGGGGCGCCGGTTGCCTTCAGCACGTTCTTGAACAACTGGAACCAGTGGGATGCCACGCGCTACATCCACATCGCGCAGTATGGCTACCAGCCTCCCTATGATCTGGCCTTCTTTCCGCTCTTCTCGCTGCTGATCGCCATTCCCGGCCATCTACTGGGAGACTGGAGCTATCTGCCGCTGGGCATGCTGATCAGCAACCTGGCGCTGCTGGGCGCGCTGTTCGTCCTCTACCAGCTGGCTACCGATGCCGGTGGGGAGCAGGTTGGGCGCCGCGCGATACTCTATCTGTGCATCTTCCCCACCGCCTTCTTCTTTTTCGCCGCCTACAATGAGTCCCTCTTCCTGCTGCTCAGCAGCGCGACGCTGCTGGCGCTGCGGCGACAGCGCTGGTGGCTGGCCGGCCTTTTCGGCCTGCTGGCGGCCTTGACACGTAGCGCCGGAGTCCTGCTGGCCACGCCATACCTCTACGAACTCTGGCTGGCGCGTGAGAGCGTTTTGAGCAGCAAGATCAGGCTGCTTGCCAGCGCGCTCCCGATCGTGCTGATTCCCCTGGGGCTGGCGCTCTATTGTCTCTATTGCTGGAAGGTAAGCGGGAATCCACTGATGTTCGCCGTGGTGCAGCCGCACTGGGGACGCCAGACGAGCTGGCCCTGGCAGGGCTTCATCCAGGTCATCTTCGAGCTGTTCGTGCACCAGCCCTTTGGCTCGTTCAACCAGGTGCACATCCTGCTTGACACCACGGCGACTGTGGCCTTTATCGTCCTGGCCATCCTGGGACGCAAGAAGCTGCGCCCAACTTATACGCTGTGGATCGCCCTGCTGCTGCTGAGCATCCTCATCTCGTCGAGCATCGGACAGCGAGATCCCTTTATCTCCAACCAGCGCTTCGTACTGGAGATGTTTCCGGCCTTTATCACGCTGGCCATGATCAGCACGAAGCGGCCGCGCCTGCACCAGGCCCTGGTCTGGATCTTCCCGGCACTGCTGGCTACCCTCACCTTACTCTTTGTAATGGGAAAATGGATGGTGTGAAGAGAACAAAAAAGAGGAGGGGACAGGGCCGCAGAGGCCCTGTCCCCTCCTCTTTTTTGTTCTCAGATAAATTACGATCCTGGTGTCGTTGCCATCGGTGGGCTCGCATCGAGGGTGGGCGTGGGCTGCTCGTCTACGAAGACGGGCTTCGGTGAGCGATTGACGGTGGCGATGTACAGCACAACCAGCACAAAGGCAGCCAGCAGGAAGTTGCGCGTCGTGGTGGCCGGGAAGAAGGGCCACAGATAGGGGACCTTCTCGATGTTATGCGTCATGATGTAGATGTAAGGGTAGATCCAGGTGGTCAACAGACAGATCAGGCCCCAGCAGATCACCCACCAGCGCCGGTCCTCACCAACATAGGCCACCAGGGGCACGACCCAGATCAGATACTGGGGGCTGAAGACCTTGCCGGTCACCATCACGACCAGTAGCGTAAGCAGGCTGGCGGTGGCCAGGTCGATCTTACTGCGCCACTGCAGCCAGAGGACATAGAGGATGCCCACGACTTCGGCCAGCGTCGCCAGCAGCGACATCACACGGGCACCCGAGGCCAGCATATTCAGCGAACCATAGGTGTAGACGTACTGAGCAGGCTTCGAGAAAACTATGCTGATGAGCCACAGCAGCGAGGCGGGCAGCGACTCCACCTGAATCGGGCGCGTCGAGAAATAGCTGAACGGCGAGATGGTCCCCTCGACGCTGAGCAGCAGCGAGACACCCATCACGACCACACAGGCCACCACAAAGAGGGCCAGCGGGACCAGGCGGCGCCACGATTTCCAGGACAGGGTCGATTCCTTCTGCTGCGCGATCAGGAACGCCGGAAGCAGAACAACGGGATAGAACTTATAAAGGACTGCCAGCGCCAGCAGGACAAACGCCCAGTTCCAGCGCTTCTTCATGGCGCCGATCACGGCGAAGAGGGTCAGCGCGGACGGAATAATGTCGTAGCGGCCCGCCATCGTGCCCCAGCCACCGACGACCAGCAAGAAAGCATAGACCAGGGCCGCGCGCCGCGAACGCCACTTGAGTAGGACCAGATAGACCAGGGCGGCCACCACCAACATCCAAAAGGCGAAGGCGATCTGGAAAAGATGCATCGGCACCAGCAGCGAAAGGGTAAATGGGATCAGGGTCAACATGGGATATTCATAGGGCAGCGCGTGGAATGGCTGGCTAGAAGACTGGTCATCCACAAACTGCACCAGGCCGGACGGCACGCCCAGGTCCGACATCTTCTTCACCAGTTCGGTGTGCGTAATCGGAATCAGCTGCTTGCTCGGTTTGAGCAGAAATTTACACTGGCCCGGTGGCAAATCCTTCAACGCGGACGTGCCATGCCAGAAAGCGCGCGTATAACATTGATATCGTGCTGCATCCGTATTGGTTGCAAAGATTTGCCAGGAAGCGCCATAATATAGCAAGCCTGCCATGACAAGGATCACAACAATATCTATGATCGAAATATTTTTTTTATCCAGGCTAGATGCGATCATCGTTCGGACCTTACTCTATAAATTTTGTGAGCATATCACCCATCAGTATAAAGATAGAAGCGTAACCCTGTCAATGAAACCTGACTGTTGTCTTTAATCGTCCATACCAGCGTCAATAGAGCTGGACGCATCCATTTTCGTATGTGCATAGTATTACTTGCAGGAGGGAATGACATGCGAAAACTGCCATTTTTAATTGGCGCTTATCTATTTGGGCGACCAGGGATGACGCTTGCCAGTTTTAATATTCTACAGTTCCTACAAAACTTCTTGCATGTGCTGGGCTATCCGGCGGTGGCGCTGGTGGTGATGGTCGAGAGCGCGGGGGTGCCGGTGCCAGGTGAGACGATGCTGCTGCTCGCCTCATTCTATGCCGCCGTCTATCATGATCTTTCACTGCCCATTGTGATCGCTTGCGCCGCCGCCGGGGCTATCATTGGAGATAATATCGGCTATGGGGTTGGGCGCACAGGGGGAAAAGCCTTTGTTCATCGCTATGGGCGCTATGTGTTTCTCAAACCAGAACGTCTCCAGCGATCAGAAGAGTTTTTTGCCAGGCACGGCAACAAAACCGTCTTCTTCGGCCGCTTCGTCGCCGTCTTGCGCGCCTTCGCGGCCTTCCTGGCCGGGGTCAACAGGATGCACTGGCCAACATTTCTCGTTTATAATGCCGCCGGTGGCATCATCTGGGCCACAGTCTATGGTCTGCTCGGCTATTACGCCGGTCGCGTCTTCCATGACAACTTTGGGCAGGTCGAGCACCTGGCCAGCAATATCAGCTTGATTCTGGGAGCAGTGATCGTGCTTGTCGCAATTATCGCGTTTCTCATCTACAAAAAGCGAAAAAACAACGCGCCACAATCTAGCCGATAGCAAACCAGGTGAGCACAGCCGGGGCAAACCCGGCTCCTACTTCAGAAAGTAGGCACAGACTACCTCGGCAACTTCACGTGGAGCCTTTTTATCGATCCCAAAGTGGTTGAGCCTGGGAAACCTTTGTGTTTCGGATTGTGGGATGACTGCCGAGAGGCGCTCCAGGGCGAGCTGGACCCATGAGGAATCACTTTTCCCACCATACATCAGCAAGACTCCTGCAGCTATCTCCCGGTAATTTTCATAACTGCTATCGAGCCGGGCTGTTTCCTGGTGCTCGCGTATACTCTCATGGAGCAAGCTCAACCTCTGTTTGAGCTCACGAGGGCTGAGGAAAAGTGGAAGCATCAGTTTCATGAGCCAGTGTGGTGTCTGGCGCACGCGCTCAGGGCCAGCGCTCAGTGAGAACTCGACAAAGGCGTCGAGTTCTCTTTTCTCGGCGAGCTTCTTCTGGTTACCAGGTATCCAATCCATTGGGATGGACCCATCAATAGACACCCCTGGTTCGTACACCGCTATTTTGGTAAACGAGGGATTGTGACGAGCCGCTTCCAGGGCCACGAAGCCACCAAAGCTATGGCCAACCAGAAATGATGCGCCGGTCTTTTGCTGTAAAGCGAACACGTCCTCACACTCTTTGCGAATACTGTAGTCCGCGCCCTGTGGGCCGCTCTCGCCTCGTCCGCGCCGTTCGATGATGTGGACAGTGAAATGCCCGGCCAGAGCGCGTGCGAACGCTACGTAGTCGGATGCGGTAGAGAGCACGCCGGGGATAACAATCACCGCCGGCCCACTTCCCATGGTGAGATAGCTAATCTTCGTGCCGTCCTGCGAGAATACGAAGTTGGCAGCGGCCGGGGCTGTCCTCATGTAACTGGTGATCATACTTACTCCTTCTTCATTTTCGTAATCAGAGCCTGATACAATCGTTCAGAGAGTTCGCGGTAATGCTGTGCATCAACATCTGCAAGTTCCATCAACTGATCAAAGTGAGAATCCAATAGCTGTCTCCCACTTGCTACGAGCTCGCTTCCCTTCGGCGTAATGGTCACGAGACGCTTGCGGCCATGCTCGGGGCTCTTTGCCGTCTGGATGCAATTGTCCCTGGCCAGTTCGACCAGCATCGTACTGACGGCGGGATCGCTATAGCCCAGGGCGACGGCCAGTTCATGTTGGGTAACCGTGCCACAATGTTGCAGGACAGTCAGAAAGAGAAAACGCCTGTACGAAATGCCCACGTGCGTCTGCAGCAATTGATCAGCCGCGCGGTCTATTTCGAACATGAGTTTACCCAATAAATAGGCAAGAGATGTATTCATTCCAATGTGAACCTCTTAATATTAACCGGTTAATATTAAGATTTTAACACAATTAAAGAAGATAAGCAACCCTGGCCGATGAGGACGAGGGGATAAGGAACCATTAAAGCAATTTAATACAATGAAACAGGTCGATATGGTACAATACCATGCATATGGAACATGTTTTTAAATCAAATTGAGGGTAGAGCATGCATATACTGGAAGAAGGTCAGAAGTTTGAGCGCTACCGCATCATACGCTTCGCAGGGAATGGAGCGGCCGGTAGCAGCTACGAAGCAGAGGATAGCCGCCAGCAGCGCACGGTACTCCTGAAAATGATTCACCCCTGGACGCTTCTTCCAGACGCGGCCCGGCGCCAGTTTTTTCGCGAGATGCAGGCCATGGGCAGCCTGGGGTATCCTCAACTGGCCCGGATTCTCAATTATGGGGAATGGCACGGGCAGCTCTTCGTCGCCCGCACCTACACCAGCTATGGATCGCTGATCAATGAGCAGGGCCGGAACTGGTTCCGTCCGCCGATGGATGTGCGACGCGCCGTTGGCCATGCGGCTCAGCTCTCTGGAGCGCTGACGCAGCTCCACACAATCGGGTATGCCCATGGATCGCTCACCCTTTCCAATATCCTTATCGCGCAGGACCCCTCCACGGCCAGCAGCAGTCCTTTTCTGATCGCCGATGCCGCGCTGGGGACCTTTGTACGCAAAATGGGGCGGCCACCAATGACCTTCTTCCCGATGACGGCTGCACCGGAACAGTTCACAGGCCGCACGACACTGGCCAGCGACCAATATGCCCTGGCTGTGCTCCTCTACCTATGGCTGGCCGGGCGCCCCCCATTTCTAGGTACGCCCGAGGAGATCAAGATGCATAAAAGCCAGGGGACAATCCCATCACTGCTCCCATTCAACACTGACATCACGTATGGGATGGAAAACACCATCCGGCGCGCCCTCAGCCCCAATCCGGGTCATCGCTTCGCCAGCGTCAGCGCGTTTGTGCAGACCCTGCAGAAAGCCCTGGATGCCGGTCTACCACTGGCCCGTCCTTTCCGGCAGAAGAGCGGCGCGCTGACCCGGGCCGAGCAAAAACCAATCCAACCCGATACCGAGCCGCTACGTCGCATTGAGCCTGATACGCCTCGGCCCGCTCATGAGCCACCACCAGCGCCCGAGCCGGTGCGCGACCCTGACTCTGAACCTTTACCACAGGAACCGATCAAAACATCACCGGAACCACTACCGGCGGGACCCCGGCCATTCGAACCCGATATCGCCCAGCCGGTGCCCGACGCCACGCCATTCGGACCACCCGAAATACAACCTGTCGAGCCGGCTCAGCCCTATCCCGAACCAGAGACCGCACCGGCCCCCAAGGCTCCTCCAAAAGAGGAGCCCAAAAAGGATATCATAGACACAGAGCCGCTGCTACCCCTGCCCGAGCCAGTCGCGGCCAGCGATCCCTACCTGATAATCACGCCGCCGCAGACTGTTGAGCCGATCATCTATCCACTCACCAGGGATGAAACCAGCCTGGGACACGCCGGCTCCAGCGATATCCTGCTGGACCAGGACGAGGAAACGTCAAGGCACCATGCCCTGATTCGCGTTAAAGATAGGCAATGCTGGATACATGATCGCAGCAGCGCCAGCGGGGTATTCGTCAACGGGCAAAAGCTGGTTCCCGAACAGGAGCAGCAGCTGCAAAACGGTGACGAGATTGGGATCGGCAAGTACGTACTTATTTTTTATGATATCCAGCCGGCCCCCCACCTGGTGCAGCAAAAAGAGGAGATGCTCTCGTAAGAGAGCCTGAGGAGCGCAGGCGCCCCCATATTTTTATATAGTAAAGCATGTAGCGTGCCTTCGCACACTACATGCTTTACTATATAAAAATGAAAAACAATTATTGCGTGACGACGTGACCAGGGCCGGCGGCGGCGCGGCAGATGTCGATGCTGGCCTGGCGGCCGGTGCGCTCGGGATAGTGCTGCTCGACGGCCTGGCGCAGGGCGTCAACGGCGTCGCTGCGTACCAGGTTGATGGTGCAGCCGCCGAAGCCGCCGCCCATCATGCGCGCGCCGAAAACTCCGGGAACGTCATGGGCGATGTCGACCAGGGCATCCAGTTCGGCGCAGCTCACCTCGTACTCATCGCGCAGGCCCGCGTGGCCGATCCACAGGATCTTACCCGCCTCTTCGATTTTGCCTGCCTCCAGCAGCTTCACGACCTGCAGGACACGCTCGTTCTCGGCGATCACATAGCCGGCACGCTTGCGCAAGACCTCGGGCAGTTGATCTTTGTAGCGCTCGAACTGCTCGGGCGAGATGTCGCGCAGATCTTTGATTCCACGCGCCTGCTCGTTGCCGGGGTCATCCTGCAGGATCAGGTCGCGCAGGCGCTCAGTCGCCTCCTCGCATTGCTGGCGACGCTCGTTATAGGCGGACGAAGCCAGTTCGCGGCGCACGCCCGTATCGATAACAACCACCGACACGTTGGGATCCTCAAACGGCAGGTAGCGATAGTCAAGCGAACGGCAATCGAGCAGCACCGCCTTGCGCGGCTGTCCCAGACACGAGGCGGCCTGGTCCAAGATGCCGCTTCTGAGGCCGGAGGCGATATGTTCGGCGCGCTGACAGAGGCCGGCGGTCTCCATGGGGGTCAGGGTAGCATCCTTTTCACCAATCGTGAAGGCGTGGTCCGAAAAGAGGGCATAGGCTTCGGCCGAGGCGATCTCCAGAGCCGCCGAGGAGCTCATGCCGCCGCCCAGCGGCACATCGCCACTGACCACCGCGTCAAAGCCCTTCAAGGTAACGTTGGCGCGCAGCAGTTCGGCACCCACGCCCAGCACATAGCGGGCCCAGCCCGGCAGGCCCTCCCGCTGCTGATCGAAATTCTCCGGCAGGCCATCCAGCGAAAATTCGGCATACTCCTTGAAGTGGGTCGACCAGAGGCGCACCGTCTGATCCTGGCGCGTACGGCCGGCGAAGGCCGACACCCGGTCGACCGCCATCGGCAGCACGAAGCCGCCATTATAATCCGTATGCTCGCCAATCAGGTTCACCCGCCCAGGAGCCCAGGCGGCACCCAGCGGGCCCGCGTAGGCGGTTTTATCATCAAACATCCGCGGGAATTGCTCAAGAGCCTCTTTTACCGGAGGTAACAACTTCGTTGAATCCATGATCCGTTACTACTTTCCTTTTACTTGATCGATCGCCGCGCGCAGCTCCTGAGCCTTCTGGACGGGGGCTGAATCGTTGGCCCATAGTCCCCACACCGATTCAGAGGAGGCGGCATATTTGAGCTTGCCGGGGGCGCGTCCAATAGCCAGGATCTCAACGTGGAAGTGGAAGCGCTCATCGGCCAGCTGATGCAGACCAAGCAGATACGGCATCGGAGCCATCGCGCCATCATTAAGAGCATTATAGCCACGGATAACCTGCAACATCAACTCGGCCAGGTCGCGCAGTTCCTCATCTTCCATCAGGCCGATATTGGCCACGTGGCGGCGCGGATAGAGGTGGGTCTCATAGGGATAGCGCACGTAGGGAGGCAGGAACGCCTGCCACGTGGTATTGGCGGTCACCTGTTGCTCCCCATCGCTCAGCTCCTCGCGTACGCGACAGAAGGGACAGCCACTGCCAGACTCGAAGTCCAGCACCACCGTCTCCAGCTCGCGCTCAAGGATGGACGGGATCACCGAGACACCGTATGCCTGGCCGTGAGGATGATTCTGCGTCTGACCGATGGCGGCCCCGCTATTCTCAAAAATCATGACGGTCGGGTAGCGGGACGAAAGGTCCCGGTACAAATCACGCCACAGTTTGGTGACCTCAAATACCTCATCAACCGTCAGCTCGGTAAATTTACGGTTATGATCACGGTTATAAATAACGACATATGCCTCGCCAACGGGTGGCTTCAAGGGTGGAAAATCATTCGGATGCAGCCAGACCTGCGTATCCGGACCAACAACACCGTTGGTAATGTCGGCACAGAAAGGGCACTCGTTAGTCCCCTCACGACGATTCATGCGATGGGCGGCATTTACAAGATACTGCCTCAGAATAGGATTCCAGACCAATGGAGTAGTATATTCCTGCATAAAGCAATCCCTACCTATTAATGATGATGAGGATGATGAGCGACCTCGCTACCCAGCAACACACACCGTCCCTGCTGAGCCAACGCAGCGAGCAATTCCCCTTTATCGGTGGGGTGCCCATAGGCGTCCGTGGTCAAAAGCCATTCATCCCAGGTGGCTTTATCTGTAAACAGGGCCCAGGCCACGGGAGCGACCTGCCCCTTTGTAATACGTATCAACTCCTGCGCATGGGAGAAACCAGGCTCCAGCTCCTGCAGAGCTGGCAAAGCAGGATCATCTAACGCGGCGAACGTACGAAGCGAGCATACAGCACCGTTGAGCACTTCACAGACACATCCCAGCCAGAGCGTTTCTTGCTCTTGCCCGGCGTCAACCTGCCAGACGCCCAGCATCAGAGAGCAGTGGGACGGTAACGTCTGGAGAAAAGCATCGATGGATGCCTTATTCCAGCCATGCCAGTCCTGTTGTTGTTGTTCTATTTTTAGTGCAAGATCCAGCAATGGACGCACGGCATGCCATAAGGAGGATGTAGCATCGACAACCACAAATTCTTCAGCAAACACGCTTTATGCTCCTCTATAAAAAACACAAATTGCATGCAAAAGAGAAGGTTCTACGATCAATCGGGAATGAATAACACCTGAGCGGGCCCCTCGATATAAAGAGCATCGATTTTCAATTAATC
The DNA here is from genome assembly GCF_036245075.1 of Dictyobacter halimunensis. Lineage (NCBI taxonomy): Bacteria > Bacillati > Chloroflexota > Ktedonobacteria > Ktedonobacterales > Dictyobacteraceae > Dictyobacter > Dictyobacter halimunensis. Next base: position 4,906,330 of record NZ_BSRI01000002.1, on the reverse strand, counting down.
GATAAAAGGGGTCGCTGTTGTGAGATTCTCTTCTTTGCCTGCAATCAAAGTATACATTACCTGGCGGTCTCATGCATATATGGGGGGTCTACCTTTCAGGTAGAGGGTTTTCAGGGGCGATGCCCCTGGGCCCCGCACTGCCGCCCTTCGGGCGGCGGAGAAAAAGAGAAGCGCCGGGGGCACAGCCCCCGGAGTCCCCAGTCAAGGGGCTCGCCGCCCCTTGCATCCCCGCTCCAACATTTTCCTGGTGGTGAGCGGAAAAGGGAATCTAGATCGTTTATTCTAATAATAAGAGTAAGCAAGAGCGCAATTATTTTGAGGAGGAAGCGGGATATGGGTGAAACGCCGTGGTATGAGAAGTTTTTCGATGAGGACTATGTTCGCCTCTATGCACCATTTTTGTTGCCGGATAGGACCAGGCAGGATGTGGCGGACATTATCAGGTTGCTGGATCTGCAGCCGGAGAACAGCGTGCTGGATCTGTGCTGCGGCTATGGCCGCCACGCGCTGGAGCTGGCGCGCTACGGCTGCCAGGTGACGGGTCAGGATCTCAGTCCGCGCCTGCTAGAGCAGGCCCGGGCCAGCACCGCCGAGCAGGATCTGCGGATTCGCTGGTTACAGGGCGACATGCGTACCATCCCATTCGAGAATGAATTTGATGTCATCATCAATATGTTTACCTCCTTTGGCTACTTTGACAGCGACGAAGAGGATCAGAAGGTGTTGCAGCAGGTCTACAGGGCGCTGAAGCCGGGTGGTTTTTTCCTGCTGGAAACCATTCACCAGGCCCGCGTCGCCCGCACCAGCGCCCCGCAGGGCATCATCCGTTATCCCGATGGCCTGATCGTGCTTGAGGAGCGCAACCTGGACCTGTTTAGCAGCCATAACAACGTGCGCATCAGCCTGCTCTATCCCGATGGCAGGCGCAATGAACACCAGCAATCCATCCGCGTCTACACGCTCACCGAACTGGCCCGCATGCTGCGCCAGGCCGGGCTCGAACTGACCACGTACTACGGCGGGCTCGACGGCAGCGCACTCACCATTGAAAGCAGATTGGTACTGATCTGCCAGAAACCATGAGGGGCAGACACTGGCTTCTCACCAGTAGCGAGGCCCATCAACCACGCTGACAGGGCGCGTATCCCGACATCACAAAGTCTGCACCTGCAATGGAAAAGCTCTTATCTATAGACTCAAGGTCGCAATTTGCGTTATAATGAGCAGAGCTACCAGAAATTTTCCAACGCTTCCGCCAGATAATGCGGAAAGCACAAAGAGTAGATCCTGATCCCACACGTGCGGCAGCGCACTATTCAACAAGTTACCTATAAGCAACAGCTTCTATGATACATAAATGATAGAACTGCCAGGTGTGAGACCAGGCCCACTCGCGAATCGCGGTAGTAGTATTTATCATACCAAGCCTGATTTATCATTATAAATACATAAGGAAGGTACATAACCGTGCCCTGGTGCAGATTTTTTATTCCGAAGATTGCTTCACCCGGAGTTAAGCCGGGTGATCCTGACTTAAATGAACACATCTCGTATGCCAAGTGCATCAAAGGCCATGTGCTGCGTGATGCCAGCGAATGGGTCCAATGTGAGAACTTACCAGCAGCCGACGCGAAATGCTGGCAAGAGGGTGGTGACACGCTCTTTACCCTGAGTGTTCGCAGGCGCAATGAGGAGCGGGAAGCCACCTCAAACGGTCGGATCCAACAAGAGCCAAAGACGCACGCGAGCAAGTCTTGAGGTTGCATGGGTAAACACACATCACCGCAGACTGCTCTAGCGCAACCGGAGCCAGAACATCTCGCGCGGGTACAGAGCGCGTTACTGTCATGGTACGAGCAGGAGCAGCGTCCCCTGCCCTGGCGCGAGACCACTGATCCATACGCGATCCTGGTTTCGGAGGTCATGCTGCAGCAAACACAGGTTGACCGTGTGCTGCCCAAGTACCAGCAGTTCCTGGCGGCGTTTCCGACCCTGGTCGAGCTGGCAAAGGCCTCTACCGCTGACGTCATCGCCGTCTGGGTGCCGCTTGGATACAACAGGCGCGCCGTGAGCTTACAATCAATCGCGCGCCAGGTGCTGGCAGACTACGATGGGCGCATCCCGGATACCATCGATGAGTTATTGAAGCTGAAAGGGGTCGGCCGTTACACGGCCGGGGCCATCGCCTGTTTCGCCTATCGCAAGCAGGTTGCCACCGTTGACACCAATATTCGCCGTGTTCTGCACCGCGTCTTTCTCGGTCTGGAACATCCAGATCCCAAAGCGAACGATGCCCAGATGCTAGCGCTTGCCGAGCAGGTATTGCCCATGGGGCACGCCTATAACTGGAACCAGGCGCTGATGGATATGGGGGCCACCGTCTGTAGCAGCGGCAATCCCCTGTGTGGAGATTGTCCCCTGCAGCAACAATGCGCGGCCTACGCTGAAATGAGCCAGTACAGTCTCTTCCCTTCAGGGACGGTGCTCCGTCAGCTACGGAAAGTCGCCGAGAAAAAGACCGGGTATCAGGCCAGACCTTTTACCAGCACCAACCGCTATTTCCGGGGACGCATCGTTGATCTACTCCGCTCGACGCCGGCTCGACAGCGTATTCCGCTGACCGCTCTGGGGCCGCAGATCAAGCCAGAGTTTGGTGAGCAGGATCACGACTGGCTACAGAAGATCGTTGAAGGGCTGGTCAGAGATGGCCTGCTCGACGCCAACGAGGAAGGTGTGCGTTTACCTTAAGAGGCCCGGCACATGCCGGGGAAGCCGGGGCAAGCCCCACAAAAAAACCATTTGTATGGAGGAGATAAAGCGTTGCGACTCACAAGCATAAACGATATAACTCGACACTATCGGCATATTTTCCTGGCGCCACATCTAGATGATATCGTCTACTCATGCGGCGGCACACTGGGCGTTCAGGTCAGTTCCGGCCTGCGTCCATTGATCATTACGGCCTTTGCTGGTGGACCCAAGCCAGATCAGCAACTGAGCTCACTGGCCCTACAGGTTGTTCGCGATTGGGGCGCCAGCGATGCCCAGAGCGCGCTACGCGTCATGGAGGAGCGTCGCAAAGAGGATAGCGCCGCCCTCGACTATCTGCAGGCCGACTACCTGTGGCTCGACTATCCGGAGGCCATCTATCGAGGCAAGCCAGGCTACTATACCAGCAAAGAGCAGTTGATGGGCGGCGAGGTACATCCCGATGACCGCGCGCTGGACAGAGAACTGGGCAACATGCTGGTCGAGCTGCGTGACCGCCTGCCCGATACGGTCTGGTATGCCCCGCTGGGCGTCGGCCATCATATCGACCATCAGATCGTCTGCTCGGCGGCCGATCGCCTGGTTCAACGTGGCGCAAAGGTCTATTTCTACGAGGATTTCCCCTATGTGCAGCGCAATCCCGGAGCCCTTGAGAAGCGGCTACAGGAGCTGGGGGGTGCCTTCGAGTACAACCTGGTCGAGATCTCGGAGATGATGCCCATGAAGTTGGAGGCCGCCGACCTGTATCGCTCCCAGATCGACTCGAACTTTGGCAGCCGAGAAGCCATGCACCGGCTCATCGACAACTACGCCAAAAGTATCCGACCGGTTGAGACCATCCGGCTGGAGCGCTACTGGCTCACGCGCTAAACAATAGATTGAAAGAGGGAGAGAGCGACACGTAGAAATACGATGCTCTCTCCACGTTGCGATTAGCATAAGCAGAGAGAAAGCCGGGACGAGCCCGGTACCCACGGGGTGGATGAGGGAAAAGTAGGAGTGAGGATTCATGAAGGGGTTAGAAGGCTCAAAGTTAGGGCGCTACGAACTACGGTTCCGGGTGGCCCAGGGTGGGATGTCTGAAGTCTACCTCGGCTATGATCGCCGCGTCAAACGTTATGTAGCCGTCAAAGTATTGTATGGCAGTGATGAGCCATTTGTACGCCGCTTTGAACGCGAGGCGCGCGCAGTGGGAGCCCTTTCACACGACCATATCTTGCCTCTGTACGATTTTGGGGAGCAGCGCCCCTGGTACTACCTGGTGATGCCTTTTGTAGAGGGTGGCACGCTGCGCGATTATTTACATAAGCGTGAGCGCTTAACGCTGGAGGAGGCCGGGAGCTTCCTGGAACAGATCGCATCAGCCCTGCAGCACGCCCATGAGCACGGGGTCATCCACCGCGACGTCAAGCCGTCCAATATCTTGCTCCGGCTGGACGGACACGCCTACCTGGTCGATTTTGGCCTGGCCAAGGCCAAGATCGAGGCCGAATTTCAGACCCACTCCGGAGCCATGGTCGGCACCCCCGAGTATATGGCCCCCGAACAATCCGATGGACACAACGATTTCCGCAGCGACATCTATTCGCTGGGCATCATCCTGTACCAGATGCTGACCGGGCGCGTCCCCTTCACGGCCGATTCGCCCGTAGGGGTAACGCTCAAACACATTCAGACCCCGCCTGCGCCGCCCAGCCAGATCAACAGTGAGATTCCACCGGCCATCGAAGAGGTGATGCTCAAGGCGCTCGCCAAGGCGCCGGAGGATCGTTTCCAGGAGGCACAGGCGTTCGCGCTGGCCTATAAGGTAGCACTGATCCAGAAGCGCACGCGCGACCTGGGACAGGAGGCGCTGGCCTGCGTCTTCAGCGGCGAACACGAGGTGGCGTACGAGCAGAACAACCAGCAGCAGCACACAGATACCACCATGGCCGCCATCGAGCAGATCACAACCCAGCTCAACATCCCATCCACCAAGCCCCAGCTCTTCCCCCTGGAACGGGACAAATCATCGTTTATCCCCTACACCTCGGAGATGTTCAAAAAAAAGAAGCGCATCAGCCCCGTACATACCGTCGTGCTGGCACTGATCGTGGTTCTGTGCATTACCCTGCCGTTGTTCTTCATGTGGGAGACGCGACCGGCGCCCGCGCCACCCCTGCCCCATCCCACGCCACGGCCAACCGTCCGACTCAAGGCAACGCAGACAGAGCTCGCCCATCTCCACCTCCAGGGCACGCTGGCCGCGCAGGCGCGCATCCAGGCCAGCAGCGGCATCACCAGCGCCATCGGGGCCGGCAAAATCCTCTATTACGATGAGATGAACAGGAAGAGTAGCGGCTGGATCAACGACGGCAGCCAGTGCTACTTCACGCCGCAGGGCTATCACGTACACACGGGCCTCGCCCACGCCGTAGCCTGGTGCTACTCCAATCAGCAGAGCTTCGCCAACGCCGTCATGTCGGTCCAGGTGAAGATGCTCTACGGGGACTTCTGCGGACTGGTCTTCCGCCTCAATCCATATAGCAAGACCTTCTATGTGCTGGAGATCAATAGCTATGGCAGCTACCGCCTCCAACGCGCCATGGGCAATGATCCCGCCCACTGGCTGACCCTGATCGACTGGACCTATACCGGCACCATTCAGCCGGGCTACGGCACCTTCAATACCATTATGGTCGTCGCCTCGCAGGCACGCTTCCAGATCTACATGAATCAACAATTGATCGTTTCCACGTTTACTGATACCACGTACAGCACCGGCCTGCTAGGATTTTTGGTGGGTGGAGATAGCCGCTATGGTACAGAGGCCGTTTTCAGACGCCTGGCCGTCTTCCAGAAATAACTGCAGGCTCGCGGCGTAGGAAATCCCTCCTAAAATCGGAACGAACCGGGGGTGCGATACGTCCCAAATATAGAGAGAAATATACGCGATAAAGAGAGGTTATTGGTGAGCATGGGTGGCGAGAGTCCCGAACGTTCCCAGAAACACGATGTCTACCTTGCCCTGGGCTCTAATCTGGGAGATCGCCAGGCACACCTGCAAGAGGCGTTGCGGCACTTGCGCGAGTTCGTCGATATCCAGCAGGTATCGACCGTCTACGAAACCGAGCCGGTAGGATATCTCGATCAGCCGCGCTTTTTCAATATCGTCTGCCGTGGATATACCAATCTGACGCCACAAGAACTGCTGCGGCGGGCCAAAACGATTGAGCAGCAGCTCGGACGACAGGAAACGATACGCAATGGGCCACGACCGGTCGACATCGATATTCTCTTCTACGACACATTGGTATACACGGAGGAGAACCTGGTTATCCCCCATCCACGCATGCATGAGCGTGCGTTTGTCCTGGTGCCGCTGGCTGAAATCGCGCCGGCCATGCAAGATCCGCGCAGCGGCAAAACAGCGCAAGAGCTTTTACAGGGAATCGCCCGCGATGGCGTAACTGGGACATCTGTCCTGTTGTAGAAAAAGGTCCCCGGCACCCGGGTAGAGAGGAAGGATCGGCGGCAGGAAATCATCAATGGGCATTTCGCCTGGGTCATTTGCCTCTTAACAAGAGGTGGTCGATCATGCTATAATGCGGATACAACTTTTGAATTCAAGTTCTTACGAACCATTTGCGGCACATCGCCGAGAGGTGCAACGACATAAGAAGCACTCGTGGAGGAAGTTCTGTTAGACATCGACATCGACCAGCAAGCAAAGGCAGCCGCGGATATCGCATACGACAAAAAAGCATCTGACGTTCTCTTGCTCGATATTCGAGACGTGAGTGTCATTGCTGACTACTTCGTTATCTGTAGCGCCAGCAACACACGTCAAATCCAGGCCATCGCCGATACCATTGATGAAGATTTAGGAAAACAGGGAGCACAGCTCCTTCATCGTGAGGGGAACGCCGACTCCGGCTGGGTACTCCTCGACTTTGGTAGCATTATTGTACACATCTTCGGACCCAAGGAACGCGAATACTACCGCATTGAGCGCCTTTGGAGCGAAGCAAAAACAGTTGTGTACCTACAATAATAGTTCTTTTTAGAAAAGGTGGCGACGATGACATTTTTTCGTAATCGTTTGTTCTTAGAAGGGATTGCGCTGGGTGGCATTTGCGGCATTATTATTGGCTCCGTCATCGCTTTTACTCTCGGTGAAAGCAGCGTTGAAGCCGTACGCCGCGCCATGCAGGATAAATTCCCCGGCAAACGCGAAGTGCCTTTCAAATATCTCTCGCAATAAGTCACGATTGCAGCGAGTATATCTGGTAAAGAGCGCTTCTGAAAAAATACTTATCTTTCCATGGTCACGTTCTCAATAAGTTTATATATACAATCTGGCATGATGCAACAAGGATCATTCTCTGATTGAACGACATGGTGATGGATGCACTAGTTATGATAAAGGGGTGGAGTTGTGCGGTTGTGGATCATGACTTGTCTTACCTGTCTACTTTTGGGCGTGGCCTCTTTTGTTGCCATATTGCAGCCCGGCCTGCAGGCGGCACACGCCCAGGATTGCGTACCAGAAACACCGGGAACGACTTCCCAGCCCCCTTCATCACAGGGCTCCATTGTCCTCAACGAGGTCGAGCTGGTCCCGCTGTCAGCGTCACTCTCCTGCACCCCATCGACGAGTGTCGTCGACATCGCCAATGCTCCACGCATCGAGCTTTATAACACGTCGGCGCAGGCCATCCAGCTCTCACACGGCAGCATTGATAGTGGCGCGAACACCACCCCCTATTATCTTTCGCCGATCACCATGGCGGCTCACAGCTTCATCGTTATATTCCTACCAACCAATCTGACTCCAGAGATCAGCAAGAACGCGCTGATCCGCCTGCTCAACGGCGAGAACGCGCTCGACCAGGTCAAGCTTCCCGCGCTACAACCGGGCACATCTTACGCCCGCACCAGCGATGGTGGTTCCCACTGGAGCGTCGCCCTCAGTCCCACGCTGGGTATCAGCAATGTGCCACCGCCACCGCAGGTCACGGCAACGGCAAGCATCCCCAAAGCGACCGCCACCCCAAAGGTGCACCGCAGCACACCAACCCCCAGCGCAAAGTCATCCAGCCGCACGCGCAAGTCTACCCTCAAGCCGAGCGGCAGCGACCAGGCCAGCAATCCAACAAAGATCGCCACGAAGCCGCCGAACCAGGGCACATATATCCAGGCAGATTGGAAAGACGTCCACGTCCCCACACCCGAAGACCATCCTGGTACAATAAATAATGTATCGCCATCGCCCGAATCAGGCAGCGCGCCAGCATCCGATGGAGGGAACATCCCGCAAAAAATTATCCTTTCCGTCCTGTTGCTCGCTCTCACTTTAGTAGTATGGCACTGGCGCCGTCTCTTCCGTCGATCGTGATGCGTACTGTATATAGATGAGTAGACAGCGGATCTTGCTACCTGCGAGAGAATACAACCAGGGGGTACTGGTGCCATAGCCTGGCAAAGCTACCTGAAACGAGACATTTGATGATAGCACAGAATTATCTGGAAGATAATGCAGACCCTCCCAACCATCATGCCAAGATTGCCATTATCGGAGGTGGAAGCCTGCATTGTTCCGGCTTTATACAGAACCTGATTCAACATCCCAATACCCTGCGTGGCTGTCAGATTACGTTGATGGATATCGATGAGGAGCGGCTCAACCTGACGTATACGCTGGCCAGCAAGCTCCTGCAGCAGGCGAACACCGGCATACAGATCGAGAAGACGACCAGCCAGGAAGAGGCCATCGAGGATGCCAGCTTTGTGCTGATCACGTTTCGCACTGGCGGGATGCGGGCGCGCGTGATCGATGAGAAACTGCCCCTGCGCCACAATCTGATCGGACAGGATACGGTTGGGGCCGGTGGCTTCTTTTACGCCCTGCGCACGGCGCCCGTCATCGCCGGCATTGCCGCCGAGATCGAGAAGCTGGCGCCCAAAGCCTTCCTGCTCAACTATACCAGCCCCAGCAATATCGTCACTGAGGCTATTTCGCATGCCAGCGGCATTCGTGTCATCGGCATGGAGGACCATCCCTATCCTGAGACTGACCTGATCCTGCAACGCGCGGGCATCGGCGCGGAATCGAAGAAGCGCATCCATCCACGCAAGATCGGTCTTAGCCATGGTAACTGGACCACGGCGATATGGCGCGATGGAGAAAACATCTTACCCGGAGCCATTAAGTGGTACGAGGATTTCGTACAAAACAATCCTACGATAAACGAGGAGAATTATCCCACGGTCCTGCTGGCCCGTCTGGCGACACAGTACGGGGCGATCCCCTCCTACTACATGCATTATTACTATTATCCTGACATCGTGCTGGAGTATCAGCGCCAGCGCAAACAGACGCCAACGGAAAAATTGATCGAGCGCATGCCTGAACTGATCGCGACCTACAAGAAGGAAGCGTCCAATGACCATCCCGACGTGTCACAAATCATGAACTTTCCGGGGGACCTCGGTCTGAGCAGCCGCGCGCTCTCCGTCATGCGCTCGATCCTGAATGACACGGGCGAGGAGTGGGTGCTCAACGTGCCCAATAACGGATCGATCAACTTCCTGGCCGACGACCGCGTGGTGGAGCTGCCCTGTCGCGTTGACGCCCGTGGCGCGACGCCACTGACGCAGAAGGATGGGGGGCTCAGCCTCGACCAGCGCGGGTTGATCGCCGCCCTGGCCGAGTATGAAGGCGCCACCGCGCGTGTCGCCCTGTGGGGCACCCGCAAGGACGCCATCAAGGCCTTGGCCGCCAATCCGCTGGTGTGGTCCTATAGCAAGGCCGAGAAGGTCTACGACGACCTGGCAATGGCCCATAAACAGTATCTGCCGCAGCGGCTGCTCAATTAAGGGAGAGTGTGTTGTCAGACACACTTTTTTCTGGGGTGCGTGATAGCCCCCTCACGGGCGTCCACATGCGCACCTGTGGCAACAACTCACATAAAACTGGGGAGCACCGCGATATGGTATGATCAAAGTATTGGAAGTATCCTCATTGTTGAATACGTTTGCTTATACATAAGATCGTACCGGCCAGCGATGGCTACATACAGTTGCACCGCCGCACTGTCTATTTTATGCGAACTGTTGGACGTTGGGCAGTAGCGGTAGATCCACGAGGATGCGGGGCAATTAAGGAAGGAAAGAGACGAACGATGAGCATTGTAGAACAAACCTCCACAATGAACGCCGAACCGCTCTACGCAAGGATGTCCGAGACCACGAAAGCCGCTGTGGTGCAGGAGCTCCAGCAGACGTTGGGGAAGGCCCATGTGCTCCATACGCCGTATGATGTGGCCCTGTATGAGTATGATGCATCGATCGAGCGCGCGCGGCCAGACATCGTCGTCCTGCCCTCTAGCAATAGCGAGGTAGCCAGGATCGTTAAGATCGCCGGTCGCTACGGTGTGCCGGTGGTGCCACGTGGCGCCGGAACCGGTCTTAGCGGCGGCGCGATCCCCATCTACGGCGGCATCGTGATCGCCTTCGCGCGCATGAATCACATCCTGTCGATAGATTATGACAATCTGTGCGCCGCCGTCGAGCCGGGCGTGGTCAATATTCACCTCAGCCAGGCGCTCAATCCGCATGGCTACGCCTACGTACCAGATCCCAGCAGCCAGCGCTCCTGCACCATCGGCGGTAACGTCGGCGAGAACGCCGGCGGCCCCCATACGCTGATCTATGGCGTCACGACCAACCACGTGGTGGGACTGGAGATCGTCACGCCCGAAGGCGAGATCGTCGAGATCGGCGGCGAGACCAGTGACCTGCCGGGCTACGACCTGACCGGGCTGCTGATCGGCTCCGAGGGCACGCTCTGTATCGTCACGAAGATTATCGTGCGCATCGTGCCGATGGCGGAGGCGGTCAAGACGATGGTCGGCGTCTTCGACACGATGGAGGATGCCTCCAATACCGTCTCCGAGATCATCGCCTCGGGGGTCATCCCGGCGGCCATCGAGATGATGGACCAGATGATCCTGCAGGCCGTCGAGGCCGACACGCACGCGGGCTATCCCATGGATGCTGCAGCGGTACTCTTGATGGAGACCGAGGGGCTGCGCGAAGGCGTTGAGGATCAGCTGGCGCAGATCGTGGCCATCTGCGAAAAGAACCACGCGCGCGTGATCCGCATCGCCGCCGACGAGGCGGAGCGCCAGTTGCTGTGGGCGGGGCGCAAGAACGCCTTTGGCGCCGTCGGGCGCATCAGTCCCGAGTTCTACGTCCAGGATGGCGTGGTGCCGCGCACACAACTGCCGTACGTGCTGAACTGCATCAGCGAGATCTGCCAGCGCTATAACCTGAAGGTTGGCAACGTCTTTCACGCCGGAGATGGGAACCTGCATCCGCTGATCCTTTTCGATAGCCAGGTTGAGGGCGAGGTCGAGCGGGTGCGCATGGCGGGCCATGAGATCCTTGAGATCTGCGCGGCGGTCGGCGGCACGATCACCGGCGAACACGGGGTCGGTCTCGAAAAGCAGGCGGAGATGGCCCTGATCTTTAGCGAAGCGGACCTGCGCATTATGCAGCAGGTGCGCGCCGCATGGAATCCTCAGCAACTCTTTAATCCGGGCAAGCTCTTCCCGCTACCGGGACGGTGCGTGGAACTGCGACAGATCTAGCTTTAAGTACATAGATAGAGGCAGCGCCTTACATCTTATGGGGAGAGAAAGATCATGGTAGAGATAGCGCCATTTGTACCAGCAGTCCAGCAGCAATTTCAGCAGACGCCGATGATATGTGATCCGGGACAATTGCTCGATTACGCGGTCGACGATCGCTTACCCGGCCTCCTCATCCAGCCACAGACGGTCGAGGAGGCGGCACGCGTCGTACGCTTCCTCAATGAGCAGCATCTGCACGTGCTCCCACGCGGCAACGGCACACATATGAATACCGGCGATCGGCCTGAGCACATCGATGTGCTGCTCGAAACAACGGCCCTCAACCGCCTCCTGGAGCACGAGGTGCCCGATCTGACCTGCCAGGTAGAGGCCGGCATCACATTGGGGACCCTGCAGGCCGCGCTCAACGCCAAAGGACAGCGGCTGGCGCTCGATCCGCCCGATGGGGATGCGACGACGATCGGCGGGATACTGGCCACCAATGCCAGCGGTCCCAAACGGCTGCGCTACGGCACCGCCCGGGACCAGTTAATCGGGCTGCGCGTCATCCAGGCCGACGGCGAGATCAGCCGCAGCGGGGGCAAAGTGGTCAAGAACGTGGCCGGCTACGATCTCAACAAGCTCTACATCGGCTCATTTGGAACCCTGGGAATCATCATCGAGGCCAACTTCAAGCTCAATCCGCTGCCACAGGCGGAGCGCACCCTGCTCTTTACCTTCGCGCGCTGCGAAGATGCCATGAGGATGACGCAGGCCCTGCTCAAATCGCCCCTGGCCCCCAGCGCCATCGAGCTGATCGCGCTGCACAGTCCCAAAGATGCCACACCCTTCTTCGATTTCCCGATCCCGGAACAGGGCTACACATTGGCAGTTGACTACGAAAATAGTACAATAGCCATTGCACGCCAGATCGACGAAACGAACAAGATCGCCCAGACCCACCAGGCGTTTCTCAGTCAGGACCTGAAAGGACACGACCAGGAACGCTTCTGGCAGATGGTCAGCCTGCAGATGCTGAGCGCGCTGACCTGTAAAATCAGCGTCCCGATCACGCGGGTCGCGGCCACGCTGCGTCACGTTGAAGAGACGTGCCAGCGCGAACAACTGGTTGCCAACATCGTCGCGCATGCCGGCAACGGCATCCTCTACGTTGAGTTAGGTCCCCATGAAGCCGATACCCACGTCGTCGATGCGATCACCGAGCTGCGCCGTTACGCGCAAACATACAAGGGCAGCCTGGTCCTGGAACGCTGCCCGACACGACTGAAACAACGCCTGAGTGTATGGGGAGAACCCCGAGCAGATTTCTATCTGATGCAACGGCTCAAACAACAATTTGATCCACAGGGATTATTTGTAACAGGGAGATACGTAGGAGGATTGTGAGTACAACTGAAAATTTATGCCTGGTGACCGCGCAACCAGAATTTAGCGAGGCGGCACTGGCCGAGCTACAGACAATGGATCCGAGCCTGAGCATGGAGGATGAGATCGCGCCCGGGATTCTGCTCTGTCGCGTCGAGGACATGGCGCGCTTTGTGACAATCGCCAGTAAGACGCGGCCGGTGTTCGCACGCCACATCGCCCCGGTGCAGACCATCGTGCCACTGCAGAATAGCGAGAACGACCTGGGCGAGATCGCCCTGGCCACAGTGCAATTGCCGGGCTTTGCCCAATTGGAGCGCGGCGTCCACTTCGCGGTGCAGACACGCCTGACGCAGACCGATAAGAGCAGGGGTGAGCGCGCCTACAGCGGCGGCCAGGTCAACAAGGCGCTGGCCGAGGCGCTGGCCGAGGAGACCGCCGCCGTCGAGGATGTCAAAAAGCCACAGGTAATCGTCTCGCTGCTCGCCACCATGGACAAGGGCTATCTCGGTATCTCAACGGCCGAGGAGAATCTCAGCACCTGGCCCGGCGGCGCCCGCCACTATGCCCAGACGGATGAGCAGATCAGCCGCGCAGAGTTCAAGTTACTTGAAGCAATAGAGGTGTTTGGTGTTATACTACCCACAGAGGGGAAAGCGTTAGACCTGGGAGCGGCCCCCGGTGGCTGGACCCGGCTGCTACTGGACGCGGGGCTTGAAGTGGTCGCCGTCGATCCAGCGAAGCTCGATCCACGCCTGGCCGGACGCCAGGGCCTGACGCACTATCGTGGCTATGCCGAAGACTATCTGGAGGAGGCTGTACAGCGCCGCCAGCACTATGATCTGATCGTCAACGACATGCGCATGGACGCCCGCGAGGCGGCGCGGCTGATCAGTAAAGCCGCCGCCTGTCTGGACCCGGAAGAAGGTCTGATGATCAGCGTCTTCAAGCTGCCCCATGCCACCCTTGCCATTGATCCTTTTGTCAATCTTAAAGAGGCACTGAACATACTCAAGCGAAGCTACGCGGTCGTGCAGGCGCATCAGCTCTTCCACAATCGGCAGGAGGTTACCGTAGTAGCGGCCCAGCCGCTGCCGCAAGTCAGAACGCCGCAGTATTCCGGCCGACCGTCGCAAACGCGGAATCAACCAGCGCCGCGAGGATCGCAGGGGCGACCAGAGCACGCCCGGGGACCACAGCAACGCCCATTTCAGTCACGGGGGCCACAGCAAGAGAGGCCGTTCCGCTCGGGAGGCGCGCGGCCGACGCGAACGGAGCAGTCGAGTGGACCACACGGGCCGCGAACGGAGCAGTCGGGTGGACCACGCGGGCCGCGAACGGAGCAGCCGGGTGGACCACGCGGGCCGCGCACGGAGCAGCCGGGTGGACCACGCGGGCCGCGCACGTACCAGCCAGGTGGCACGCAGCGTCAGGGCGATGAACGCCCACGGGGTCCGCACACGCGACCCTATCCGGCGCGTGGGACGCAGCAACGCAGACCATATCAATCTGGCTCGCCACGACCGGAGCGTCACGAGTAAAATAAAAACTACTAGCAATGGAGGCAGGTAAGATCATGAGCACAGAGTATACACAGTCACGAACAGTGCAGTTCATTCCACCGAGCGAGGGACCGCTGCGGCGGCACACGCATACCTATGACCTGATGCGGCAATGTATCCACTGTGGATTTTGTCTGCCTACCTGTCCGACCTATTCCGTCCTGGGGGTGGAGATGGATTCGCCCCGGGGGCGCATCTACCAGATGCAGGCGGTCGCCGATGGCAAGCTGGATATCTCCGACGACTTTATCGAGCACATGTATTGCTGCGTCGGTTGCCGGGCCTGTGAGACGGCCTGTCCATCGGGCGTGCAGTTCGGCAAGCTGATCGAGGCGGCGCGCGAGCAGATTCAGCTCACCACCAACAAAGTAGCGGCCCAGGAGGGTCCGGACGTCCATGCCAGGGACGAGTACGACGAGACCACCACGCCGACGGTCAGTCGGAGCAAAAACAGCATCTCAGCCACCCTGCTGCGGCGCTTCTTCTTCGACGCCATGCTCCCCTCGCGCACGACGCTATCGCTCGTCTTTGGCGGGCTCAAGCTCTACCAGCGTAGCGGACTGCAAACCGTCGTGCACAAAACGGGGCTGCTAGACGTGGCCAACAACCTGCCCACGCCGTTCAAAGGGAAACTCAAGATCCCGGAAGAACTGATGTACAACGCTGGCGGCGCCATCATTCCCTCCCCTCTACCCGAGGTCACGCCGGCAATCGGCGAGCAGCGCTACCGCGTCGGCGTCATCAGCGGCTGCATTATGGACCAGGTCTTCCATGACATCAACGAGGCCACCGTCCGCGTGCTGGCCGCCAACGGCTGCGAGGTGATCACGCCGCCCCAGCAGGGTTGTTGCGGCGCTCTACACGTCCACGGCGGCGAGGCGGATAAGGGACGCGCGCTGGCCCGCCACAACATCGATACGTTCGCACCCTACAACTGCGACGCCATCATCATCAACTCGGCCGGTTGCGGCTCGACGCTCAAAGAGTACGATCACCTGCTGCGCGACGATCCCAACTACGCGCAGAAAGCGCGGGCGTTCAGCGACAAAGTCAAAGACATCAGCGAATTCCTGGTCAGCATCGAGCCGGTGCAGCCGATGGGCGAGGTCCACCACACCGTCGCCTATCACGACGCCTGCCACCTGCTGCACGGTCAGAAGATCAAGCAGCAGCCACGCCAGATGCTCAAGAGCATCCCCGGCCTCAAGCTAGTCGACCTGCCAGAGTCGGACTGGTGCTGCGGCAGCGCCGGTATCTACAACCTGACCAACCAGGAGATGGGACACGAGCTACTGGAGCGCAAGATGAACAACGTCGAGGCCACGGGCGCTCAGATCATTGCCACCGGCAATCCCGGCTGCATGATGCAGATCGCCATGGGCATGCGCCAGCGCGGGCTCCCCATGGAAGTCAAGCATCCCGTCCAGCTGCTGGACGACGCCTACGCGGCCGGCGGTGTATATAAGAAAACCAGCAACGACAGCGTCACCAAAAAGACGCCCAGGCCGGTCACGGCCCTGGTAGCCGCGTTCGCGCTCCTGCTTGCCATCCTTATCATCAAGGGTCGTCGACGCAAATAACGCAAAACGTGGGTATGCCCCTTGGGGGCAATACGTTCAACTTTAGAAAAGGCGAAAATAGAAAGAGATGCAGTACGTGCGGGGCTTGCCCCCGCTTGCTTGCTTCCCAAAAGGAAAGGCCCCTTCAAAGCGATCAAGGACGGTTTACATGCGATGCATGGCATCATTTCCGTTGCTGTTTCGAGCAGCGAGGAAGGAAGCGGGGGCAAGCCCCGCACGTACTGTGGTCGTTTCTCTTTTTGCATGATCTTAAATTGGAACATGTTGCCCCAAGGGGCGCTTACCACGCAACGGCCCCGTGCCCAGGCGGGCATTTTCCACCACACAGAATCGTTTCAAATACAACGTCCAGGTGTCTTCTAGGTAAACTCTTCCGCTCTACAACCCATTGGAGTGACCGCCATGTTTGCCCTATCAATGGGGACCTATAACCCGCCCCAAAAGTAACGTTTTAAGCGGCTGGACATAGGATGATTGTACTTACTCGCCTGGGTTTTAGATCATATAGAGAGTTATAGCGGCATTTATATATAAAAATAGAAATTTATATAAATGTTTAATGGTACTATAGTTAAAAGTTAGTTTAATAATCAAGGAGAGGGTTTGTACGTTATGGGTCCAGCCAGATTTACCAATATAGTGACGTCTGAAGCGGCCTTACGTCAGTTGGTAGGGGTACCGAGCGAAGTTGTTCGCTACAAGCAACTTTCCAGCCTCGACCAGCAATGTCAGGAGTTTATCAGCGTATCACCGTTTCTTTTAATGGCGACAACGAACTCGTTTGGATATTGTGATGTGTCTCCGCGTGGCGATGCGCCAGGATTTGTGCAGGTTCTGGATGATTTGACGCTCGTGATCCCGGAGCGATCAGGCAATCGGCGCGTCGATACACTCGGCAATATTATCCAGGTCGGCAGCATCGGCTTGCTCTTCCTCATTCCTGGCGAAAAGGAGGCATTGCGCGTCAATGGGCGGGCCTGCGTGATCCGCGATGAGGCTATTTTAGCGCGCTCCACCGTCCAGGGTCAGCAGCCCCTGCTCGGCATCGGCGTTGAGGTCGAAGAAGCGTTTATCCATTGCACAAAGGCAATCGAGCGCTCAAGGCTCTGGGAACAAGCGGGCTGGCAGGAGATGTCGGAGTCACCATCAATCAGCCAGATACTTCAAAATCAAACATGCATCGCCGATATCGCGACCCAGAAAATTAATGCTTACCTTGAAGAGGATTGTAAATATCTCTACTAAAGTGGCGTAGCTACACATATTTATCCACACAGATAGGAGATCATCCTCGTTGAATAATGGCATTCCTCACCGCCCATGGCAGGTTCTCTTGCTCGGTGGTCCTTCTGGCGTTGGGAAGACCAGCGTCAGTTACCGGCTGGCGCAGCACTTCGGAATTGGGATCACGGAAGTCGATGATTTCCAGGTGGTGCTTGAGCGCATGACGACGCCCGCGGAGCAGCCTGTCCTGCACTACTGGCGTACCCATCCCAGAGCGGGAAACCTGCCGGTAGAGGAGATTGTCAAACACACGATCGCCGTGGGCCAGGTGATGGCACCGGCGCTAGCGGCGGTGATCACCAATCACATTGAAAGTCGAGCGCCTGTTATTCTAGAAGGGGATTTCATCCTCCCCATGCTGGCTACAGCTTTTTCAGATAGCTCGCATCGGAACCCGGTACAGGCGATCTTCCTGTACGAAGACAGCGAAGAACAATTCCGTCACAATTTTTTGCAGCGCGAGCCCGAGCACGGTCCGCAAGAGAAACGTGCCCAGGTAAGCTGGCTCTATGGGCAATGGCTCAAACATGAAGCCAAACGCGTGGGCACCCTGACAATATCCGCTCGGCCATGGGACGACCTTTTTGAGCGCATAGTGAGCGCACTCAGCTGATACAGCGGTTGAAAAGAGATACATTACATCGGGCATAAATGGCTAGCGGAAAAGCTGCTCAAAACGAGTCCGGGCCTGATCCGCGATTTCGTCGACGGCGCGATAGCGGGTCCACCACCACTGGGAAAACCCCGCGTTTTGTTGTTGGGCGATGGCCGCCGCGAAGCTACAGGCGCCAAAGACGAGGGAGCGAAAACGGATCGCATCCACCAGGTAGTCGAGCTCGGCGGTAGTCAGCTGATAGTACTGACAATATCCCTCTATCACCGCGTGCAGTAGCCTTGTATTGGGATGAAAGGGATCATCGGCCTCCAAAGGAAACCAGGGAGCCTTGCCATCGCAGTTGGATAGCAAGAAGGCGACATCGAGGACCGCCGGCCCCAGGCCTGACCCTTCCCAGTCTAGAAGAGAGACATGTCCTGGTGCCATCATAACAGCGTTGAAGGGATGGCAGTCGTTGTGGATGAGTGTCGTTGGCAGATGGGTGCCGCGATCAAGCGACGAGAGTGCTTCCTCTAAAAGATCAAATTGTGGGATATAAACAGGTGGGACGAGAGCGGCAACGGCATCAAGCTGTCGCTGCGCGAAGGCCAGCTCATTTGATGGCAGCATGCCCGCGCGGGGAGGATTGTAGGTGAGCGCTGGCTTGAGCGCGTGAAGCCGTCCCACGGCGCCTCCCAGCAGACGAAACGCCGAGGGGGTGTATTCCAGGGGCGCCCCGACAAGAAACGTCGTCATCAAGAGCTGCCAACCCTCAACGCTCGCCGTAGCCGTCTGCCCGATCGTCAAAATGATCCGCTCCGCCGGATAGCCCTGCTGCTCGAAGAACTGAAGCAGGCGTGCAAGCTCAAAGAAGGCGGACTTGTCGGGATCTGTTACGACGCGTAGAATCTGGCGCGTTCCATCTGCCAGGTCCACCCGAAAAATATATTTCCCAGAATCACTCGGTAGACGATGAAGCTCTATAGCCTGAACGTGATAATATTCGCGGATACATTCGACTAAAAAAGGGCTTTCTAGCGTTGGTTGAAGGTCTTTTTTATTCATCTAACCAATATATCCTTTTCACAACATCAAAAATATTTCTATGTAATTATAATTACAAGCAACACCTTCCGTGTAAATTCCCATCCTCTCGCGCAAAGTTGGTCAGCCTTCACTTAATTCGCCAGTCGCATAGTTTCCATGTGGTAACCATATCACTTTTTGTCCTATCTACATATTCTGCAGAGGAGGTACAATTTAATTTGTAATTACACGTATAATATCACCATAAAACTCCCTCCTATTTTTACCGTAAAAGTTGTGTTTTGGAAAGGGCTCTTTTGACGTGAGGATTTGTGTAAAAGTGTGCAGGATTATTTTTCTGTATGGTCTGAAAACTGTTCTTTCCGCCCGACTGGCCGTTTCTGGCTTCCCATGGGCTCTCCGACAGCAGTGGCAACATGCTTCAGAGTCCGCCTGTGTCATTCCAAAGGATACAGTCAGGGGCATGCCCCGCTTGTGGCTGGTTGCCGTGGCGGTGATGCTGCTCGCCAGCATGGGGAGCGTCGGTGCCGGAAATTCCACCACGCAGGCGGCTCCCTCAAGGAGTGCGGAGAGAGGCCGGTCCACTCCCGAGCCGCAGCGCGCGCTCAGCGGTGTGCTGCAGCCTGGCATGGTGGTGCACGCGCAGCCCGGTACGCCGACGCCGGCCCCCAATGCAGCTTCCCAGGCCTGCACAGCGACCAGGCACAAGATTGAGCCGCCGATAGCCGTGTCCGGACACGCCTCCCGGCCCGAGCACCCGCTGCGTGAGGGAGCGCAGCCCAACTCGGATCAGGTTCTCGTACCGGATACGTCCCCCGGGCTGGGTGCACCGCTGCCAGATCCAAAGCATACCCCGCCCCCACTGCCGGAAGACCCTCGGCGGCTAACGCTGTTCCGCGACACCACTGTACCGATCACCACTGGGAAGTCGTTAGCAGTTGCGGAACCCAGCACCGACCAGTTGGGGCGGGATATCTTCGCCACCGGCAACAAGCATGCCGAGTTCTCCCGGGACAACGGCCGGATCTGGCAGGGGCTAAATCCCTACACCATCTTCGGGCCCGACTTCTGCTGCGACCAGGTTACCGTGGCTGATCCACAGTACCATCTGCAGGATTGGGTGCTGCAATACATCCACTTTACCGAGCCCCAGATTCCCGGCGGTGGACACCTGGTGATGGCGACTTCTCCAAGCGGGGACTTTATCAACTGGCGTCCCTATACCATCAGGCCATCCGACGTCGGATATGCCAACGACCAGAACGACTTCGACTTCAACGACCTGGTGATCGGTAGCCGCTATCTATACCTGACCACACGGCTCATCACGTATCCCCCTCCTGGTGACGAGGGCTATCGCGTCGTGGCTGTGGTGCTGATGCGGATCTCGCGCGCGGACCTGGCCGCGGGGCTCCCAGCGTACTATGATGCGATCACCCGCACCGACATCACCGAGGAGCTTCGAGTTCCCCAGGGCATCACTGATATCGCCTACGCGGCCGCCACCTCACTGCGGACCGGGGAAGGCCGGGTGGTGCGCCTGCTCGTCTGGCCGAAGCAGTCCATGTGGGTAACCACTGTCGACCGGCTCGTCCCGCCGTTCCGTTACATGACGCATGACGACCCGGCGATGACGGCGGATTGCGGCAGTCGCGACCATGTGGTCGCCAACTGGTGCAGTTACCGGACGTCCGGGGCGGTGACCGCCGCCCGCGGCGGGGACTACCTGTGGTTGACCTGGCCGGCGCAGCAGTACGGCACCCGGCGTCCCTTCCCCTATGTGAGGATCACCGGTATCCGGGAGAAGGACCTGCGCGTGGCCGTCAGTCACGACCTGTACGGACTCACCGTGGCCCACGCCTACCAGGCGGTCGCCACGGACGAACGCGGCAATCTCGGCCTGATCGATGCCTATGGCGGCGGCGGGGGAGGCAACGACTACTTTCCCGGCGCGATGATCGCTATCTTCGACAACCTCAAATTCAAACTGGCCTCGCCCAGGGTCGACTACTTCCTCCCTGGAAAGGGCAATTCCTGCCTCTATGAGCCGGGAACCTCGTTTGAGGGAAACTGGGGTGATTTCCTCACCATCCGGCGCTGGCACGCCGGCGGAGCCGTCTGGCTGGCCACCGCCTTCGCCCGCAAGGACAACACCCCGATCCAATGTGGCCAGCAGTCGGTGCCCATGACCATCAAGAATATCGTCTTTGGCTGGAAAAGCGACCGCCGCTTCTACGAACGAGCCGTGCGCTCCTAACCAGCGCGTCCCTGAGGCTCGTAATGGTCCTCAAGCACAGGGCCGGTGACCGCCTCGCGGCCTGAGGACTACATCATTCGATGGGACTCCGTCAGGCCGCGCCGGGGTAGAATGTCATTATCAACGTGGCATTGGGCACGAATCATGCATTGGGCACGAATCATCAAGAGTAGTTGAAGGTACTCATGAAAAAAGCAATGAACAAACAAAAAGCAACCTGCTCTGGCAAACGTTGCATGTCTCACGCGCCGCAAAGCGGGCTCGCCATCGAAGCAGGTTCCAATACGCTACTTCCCAGACAAAGACCAGAGCCGCAAAGGTGACCAGGGTATAATGCAAACGCAATCCTCGACCCCAGATTCGTTGTTTCCACATCAGAGCCGCGCATATCACAGCGACAGCCGTGAGGATCACGGAGACAAGGGCAAGCGCGAATAACAAGATGTGCCCCGATCCTCCAAAGAAGGTGATGCCCTGGATGTTGGACACCATGCCGATTGTTGTGTAGAGGCAAAGTGCAAGTAAGCAAGCAAAGAGGTGAAACCAACGGTATCCTCCTGACAAATTCCGGCGGAACAGGAACATGCAACACAGGCATGCAAAACGCACGAGACAAAAAGTTCTTTGAGGTGTTTCTGTTACACAGGATGGTCGACAAACACCATCTCCCACTGACCCACCCACTCCGGCTGGTTGCTCACAAGCCTTCGTAATCACCATTTCGTCTTTAGTTGACGGGAATCTTCGGCAAATGGATCGCTTGCATGACTGCCCACACGATGGTCACACAACTCGTTTCCGTGGTGAAGGAGTCGATCTGGTCGGTTCGCTGCCGCACATTGCTGAAAAAACTTTCAATGGCATTGGTCGTGCGAATGTAGCGATGCATCACCTGCGGAAAGGCATAAAATGTCAGGAGATGTGCTTCATCTTCCATCAAGCTTCGCACGGCTTCGGGATAGCGCTTCTGGTATTTCCCTTGAAAAGCTGCCAATTGGGTCAGCGCTTCCTCTTTCGTCAACGACTTCCAGATCCCAGTCAACTCGGTGGTGATCGCACCTCGTTCCCGTTTGGGAATGGCATTCATCACATTACGCTGTTTATGGATTACGCAGCGTTGGCGCAAGGTCGTGGGAAAAAGGGTGGAAACGGCTGCGAGCAACCCATCGTGTCCGTCCGTCACGATGAGATCTACCTGGGTGGCTCCCCGTGTCCGCAGGTCTTGAAGCAGGTCCATCCATCCGTCCTTGCTTTCTTCGGCGCACACCCGTAAAGCGAGTACCTCTTTCGCTCCTTCCAGATCTACTCCCAGGGCCGTTAAAATGATGGTTGAATCCGTTTGGTCTCCATGACGTACCGTGAAATGAACCCCATCGAGGTACACAATACGCCAATGGGTGTGCAAAGAGCGCTCACGCCACGCTTCAAATTGTTCCGTCAGTGTATGATTGAGCCGGCTCACGGCGCTGGCACTCGGGGCAACCCCCATCAGGGTTTGGGCCACTTCTCCTACTTTCTGGGTACTGACCCCAGCCACAAACATCTGCGTTAACCCTTCAGCCACCCGGGGTTCATAGCGATTGTAGCGATCAAAGACGTGGGTATGAAAGTGTCCTTCGCGATCTCTGGGAACTTCAAGATCTTCAATTGGGCCAGATGAGGTCGCCAGATCACGCGTGTAGGTTCCATTGCGATAGCCTTTACGTTCAGGCGTACTCTCTCCCCAGTCCGCTCCGAGAAACTGCTTCAGCTCTTCGCGCATGACTTCTTCGATCACCACACGCACCGCACTTCGCGTCAATGCGCGTAAATGCTCATGGAACGTTTGCTGTTCTGGTAATGATGGAGATGCTTGCTCCGACGATGGTAAGAGGTTGTTGTTCGATGTGATACCCTTTTTCTTAGGCACAGGCATAGTTGTTCCCTCCGGTTTGAAATGGAAGTTTTTACTAAAAGAGACAATCTATGCCTGTATTATCTCTTCTATTGACCTGCTTTGGGAGGAAACTCTTTACACAACAACCGGGATGGTGTCGGATGTTGACGGTGACGACAAACCAGAGGAACAATACAAGCAAGAGTAGGATCACCATATTGACGCCGCTCACCAGTCCCATGATCCAGCGTGCGATTCGAAAGGATGCACTCTTCTCCTGAGGTGCTCCCATGCGCCGGAAGCGGAACCTCTGGACCAGGAGCAAGAGCAGGAACGCTGATAGGAAGAGCAAGAACGCGAAAGCGAGCAGCATGAGGTGAAACAGCGGCGTCTCATACCAGGCCAGCTTCGCATATGCTTCGAGCGCACTATTGAGCAGCATGGTGGTCCCGTTCTGCCCTGTTTGAAATGCGATAAGTTCCGGACCATTGACCTGGCGAAAGAGCCAGGGCTGGACTTCGACAGCAATTTGACCCGCTGGTGACACTCCCTGGATGCGTATCTCCCCATTGTCATGGCTCTGCACATTGATTGTCGAGAGCAATGCCCCCACTTTCCCAAAGGTCGTGTAGTTACGCGTGACTGGCCAGTAACTCCCCGTGATCTGTTTGGCCCGTTCCGCAAAGCCAGGCAGTGGCTTTGGCATGCTCATGTGCCGCGAGGGAGCGGGAAAATAACGATCGAGGAAGGCGTGCCTTAGCTTTTCTAGAGCCTCGCTTCCGCCATCGCTGTTGTAGGCGACAAAGAGCTCCACCTGCTGAAGCGGTAAGAGCAGAAGCAGGGAGCGAAAAGGACCAGAGGAGTCCAGGCAATATCCAGGTTCAAAGGTGTAGGAAAAACGTTTTCCTCCTCAGATGAAGGAGACAAATCCTGATCCTTTCTATCTGGCGGGCATCAAGCGAAAGAGCATCTCGTCATAATGCAGAGGCATCTTTTACGCTTTAAATAGTAAATGTCTTCAATCAGTATATTATTATATTAACATACTGATGACCATTGAATGCGAAGCTCGCACGTAGGATGATCATAGATGAAGCGTTTGCGGATGAGTTGGCGCAGCCATCGATGCGTTATACTGGTGGCAGAAGCTCTCTTAAATAAAGGCTAGACATGCGGAAGGAGATGAGCAAGCATGGATATACAGACGGTTGGAATTCTGAGTCCGGGTGATATGGGACATGCGATTGGGGGCGTTCTCAGACAGGCAGGGTTGCGGGTGATTAGCTGTTTGCGTGATCGGAGTCCGCGGACGCGGGAGCTGGCCAGCCAGGCCGGGATCGTTGATGTGGAGAGCGACGAGGCGCTGGTAAGGGAGGCCGATATCGTGCTGTCCGTGCTGGTGCCCGCACGGGCGGTGGCGACGGCTGAGAGGATAGCTGTGGCGGTCCGTGCGACAGGCGCCAGGCCGCTATTTGCCGACTGCAACGCGATCTCTCCACGCACAATGCAGGCCATCAACCAAATCGTTACGGAGAGTGGTGCTGACGTGGTCGATATCGGCATCATCGGTGGTCCACCGCGTGGCAAAGACTCGGGGACGCGGCTCTACGCGTCAGGACCGCGCGCCGCCGAGATAGCAGCGCTCAACAACTATGGCCTGGATATCCGCGTGCTGGGTGACCGGGTCGGGCAGGCGTCGGGACTCAAGATGTGCTACGCCTCCATAACTAAGGGGCTGACGGCTCTGGCTACCGAGGCGCTGACCGCCGGGCAGGCGCTAGGCATCGGTGAAGCGCTCACCGGTGAGCTAAAGATGAGCCAGGCCACCCTGCTCAGCATGTTTGAGCGCCAGATACCCGGCATGCCGCCCAAAGCCTATCGCTGGGTTGGAGAGATGGAGGAGATCGCCCAGACCTTTGGCGACCTTGGCCTGCCGCCACAGATGCTGCAGGGGGCCGCCAACGTCTATCGGCTGGTGGAGCAGACCGAGCTGGGTGCAGAGATACCAGAGCAGCGCCGCCTCGGCACTACACGCGACGAGGTAACGACTATCCTGAACAACAAGCTGGGGCACGCAACAACACAAAGGTAGTTCAAATACTTGCAGCACAATCCTTGCCCAGACCAGCCAATGTGGGCACACTGCAAGCCAGGGGCTGTCTTTCTGCTACGGCGCAGCGTCAAAGTACCGCTCTAAAAATACATTTTTGTTATGGTTCTAAGAACAACAAAAAAAGACCTTACTTGCGAGAAGTAAGGTCTTCACAATCTTTGCAACTGCATACAATGTATCCTCAATTTTGCCGAGCCATCCGTCAGCCAGAGACTGAAGCAGAGGACACGCATTCCAGCGCCACGATGAAGATACCTGTTGGTGAAACAAGCCGTACGATCATTAGGGCGACTTCGCTGCGCCTGTTACCAGGTGTCCACGTGTCGTCTATCTACCAGGTCGTCTTCCTGGGATCTTGACTCTTCTAGAGAGTGGGAGAACAAGTCTTGGGTGCGGCTTCGCGCTTAGATGCTTTCAGCGCTTATCCCTTCTCGACATAGCTATCCAGCTCTGGCCCGGGCAGGCCAACTGGCACACCAGCGGTCGAGCCATCTCGGTCCTCTCGTACTGGAGATGACGCCCCTCAATTCTCCTACGCCCACGACGGATAGAGACCGAACTGTCTCGCGACGTTCTGAACCCAGCTCGCGTGCCGCTTTCATGGGCGAACAGCCCAACCCTTGGGACCTACTCCAGCCCCAGGATGCGACGAGCCGACATCGAGGTGCCAAACCTTGCCGTCGATGTGAACTCTTGGGCAAGATAAGCCTGTTATCCCCGGGGTAGCTTTTATCCGTTGAGCCACACTCCTTCCACTCGGGAATGTGGGATCACTAAGCCCGACTTTCGTCCCTGCTCGACCTGTCCGTCTTGCAGTCAAGCTCCCTTGTGCCTTTACACTCTGATGGGTGATGTCCATCCACCCTGAGGGAACCTTTGGGCGCCTCCGTTACCCTTTGGGAGGCGACCGCCCCAGTCAAACTACCCGCCTGATCCTGTCCACGTCCCGGCTCACGGTGACGTGTGAGAAACAAAACACAACGAGAGTGGTATTTCATTGGTGTCTCCCCCACCCCCACAAGGGTAGGTTCTCCGACTCCCACCTATGCTACGCACGCTCTGCCTCGTTTCGAGGTCAAGGTGTAGTAAAGCTCCACGGGGTCTTTTTGTCCTGTCGTGGGTAACCCGTATCTTCACGGGTACTTCAATTTCGCCGAGTCCTCTGTCGAGACAGTGCTCAACTCGTTACTCCTTTCGTGCGGGTCGGAACTTACCCGACAAGGAATTTCGCTACCTTAGGACCGTTATAGTTACGGCCGCCGTTCACCGGGGCTTAGATTCGCAGCTACGATCACCGCTCCTCGTAACCTTCCGGCACTGGGCAGGAGTCAGCCCCTATACTTCCGCTTTCGCGTTCGCAGAGACCTGTGTTTTTGGTAAACAGTCGGTTGAGCCAATTTCTTGCAACCCCCTCACGCCACTCCGAAGAGCATCGCTACTAGGGCACCCCTTCTTCCGAAGGTACGGGGTCAATTTGCCGAGTTCCTTAACAGAGGGTCGCTCGATCACCTGGGGAGTGTTCCCCCTGCCTACCAGTGTCGGTTTGCGGTACGGGCGGAGATGGCTCTGGCGAGAGGCTTTTCTTGGCGGCCTAGGGGCCGATGACTTCCGCGGACGCAACGTCCGCTCGCTGCACGTGTCATGCACAGGAAACCGGGATTTGCCTCGGCTTCGCACTTCAGCGCACAGACCCATCCTGTCCAATCGATGGGCTCACCTTCCTTACCGCGTCCCCCCATTGCTCGTAACGAGCATCTCCGGTGCAGGAATCTCTGACCTGCTTTCCATCGCCTACGACTATGACGTCCTCGGCTTAGGACCCGACTCACCCTGGGACGTTTGACGGTGCCCAGGAACCCTCAGGCATTCGGTGTGTCTGGTTATCACAGACATGACGCTACTCATTCCGGCATTCTCACTTCTCTTCGCTCCACCAGTCCTTGCGGTCTGGCTTCTCGGCTTGAGAACGCTCCCCTACCAATCCATCTGAGATGGATTCCATGGCTTCGGTAATCCGCTTGAGCCTCGATACGTTGTCGGTGCCACGACACTCGACCAGTGAGCTATTACGCACTCTTTAAATGATGGCTGCTTCTAAGCCAACATCCTGGCTGTTTGGGCGTTGTGACCCCCTTTTACACTCAGCGGATACTTGGAGACCTTAGCCGATGGTCTGGGCTGTTTCCCTTTTGACGACGAAGCTTAGCCCCCGCCGTCTCACTTGCATGCATGCTGTCCTGGCATTCGCAGTTTGCTTGGGTTTGGTAACCTGCACGAGGCCCCTAGCCCATTCAGAGCTCTACCTCCAGGATAGTGTATCATACAGCTGTACCTCAATACATTTCGGGGAGAACCAGCTATCTCCGTGTTCGATTGGAATTTCTCCCCTATCCACAAGTCATCCCCCAGTTTTGCAACACTGGTGGGTGCGAGCCTCGACGGACTGTCACATCCGCTTCACTCTGCTCATGGATAGCTCACACGGTTTCGGGTCGCATCGCCGCAACATTCGCCCTGTTCAGACTCGGTTGCCCTGGGGCTCCCCAGCTTTAACGCTGGTTAACCAGGCTACGACGATGCACTCGCCGGATCATTCTACAAAAGGCACGCCATTAGCCCTTGGTTTCTCGTGAAACAGTGGCCTCTGACTGCTGGTGAGTACGTGGTTTCAGGGTCTCTTTCATCCCCCTCTCGGGGTGCTTTTCACCTTTCCCTCACGGTACTTGTTCGCTATCGGTCGCTAAAGATGTGTAGCCTTGGAGGGTGGTCCCCCCAGCTTCCCACAAGATTGCACGTGTCTCGTGGTACTCAGGATACCGACCCACGTCAACAAACCGTCCTCTACGGGGCTCTCACCCGCTCTGGCCACGCTTTCCAACGTGTTCGAGTAGTTCGTCGTTGCTTGATGTCGGTCCTACAACCCCGATGGACCCGAGGGTTCATCGGTTTGGGCTCCTCCCGGTTCGCTCGCCACTACTACGGGAATCTCGGTTGATTTCTTTTCGTCGGGTTACTGAGATGTTTCAGTTCACCCACTGCCCCCCGTCACTGCCTATGTGTTCAGCAGGCGGTCTCCAGACATCACTCTGGAGGAGTTGCCTCATTCGGAATCTCGGGGTTCATCGCTTGTATGCAGCTCCCCCCGAACGTTTCGCCGGTCTCCGCGTCCTTCTTCGGTCTTTAGCGCCAAGGCATCCACCTCGTACTCTGTGTAGCTTGTTCTCTACGTCTCTTCATCATGTACTATGAATGCTTTGACTTCTGCTCTTCTTCTCGAAGAGAGAAATCGATCCTCTGCTTCAACTCTGGCTGACCATATTGCTCAGCAAAATTGAAGATACATTGTATTCAGTTGTGAAAGTGCACTGTTGTGGTGCCTCTCGCCACACGCTTGCCGCCTGCGGCGGCGCGCGGAAGAGGGAGAAGATCCTGGGGGACACCCCCAGACCCCTGGCATGGGGACTGCCGTCCCCCTGCGCCCCCTGGTGCGCATGGCTGCGTGTTGCGGTGGCTGTACCCCAACAGCTCAAGAGTGGAAACCAGCGTCGCTTCTGGCAACGCACCAACCAATGTCCTGGTCGACCTGGAAGTGGAACACGCTCTGTTGTCTGAAGTCTCTCCAGACGCGTGTTCAAGCTCCCTAGAAAGGAGGTGATCCAGCCGCACCTTCCGGTACGGCTACCTTGTTACGACTTCACCCCAATCACTGACCCCACCCTCGACGCTTGCCTCCCAGATGGGTTAGCCCAGCGGCTTCAAGTGTTGCCAACTTTCGTGGTGTGACGGGCGGTGTGTACAAGACCCGGGAACGTATTCACCGTAGTGTGCTGACCTACGGTTACTAGCAACTCCAACTTCATGGAGGCGGGTTGCAGCCTCCAATCTGAACTGAGGCCAGGTTTGACGAGATTAGCTCCCCCTCGCGGGTTGGCAACTCTTTGTCCTGACCATTGTAGCGTGTGTGTCGCCCAAAGCGTAAGGGCCGTGCTGACTTGACGTCATCCCCGCCTTCCTCCGTCTTATAACGGCAGTTTCGCTAGAGAGATCCAACTAACGACAGGGGTTGCGCTCGTTGCGGGACTTAACCCAACATCTCACGACACGAGCTGACGACAGCCATGCAGCACCTGTGAACCCGCCCCGAAGGGACAGCCCGTTACGGCTGGTGCAGGTCCATGTCAAGCCTTGGTAAGGTTCTTCGCGTTGCATCGAATTAAACCACACGCTCCGCTGCTTGTGCGGGTCCCCGTCAATTCCTTTGAGTTTTAATCTTGCGACCGTACTCCCCAGGCGGACCACTTATTGTGTTAACTGCGACACTGAAGGGGTCGATACCCCCAACGTCTAGTGGTCATCGTTTACGGCTAGGACTACCAGGGTATCTAATCCTGTTCGCTCCCCTAGCTTTCGCACCTGAGCGTCAGGTACTTCCCAGGACACTGCCTTCGCCTTTGGTGTTCCTCCGGATATCTACGCATTTCACCACTCCACCCGGAATTCCGTGTCCCTCTGAAGCCCTCAAGTCAGACAGTTTCCATAGTACTTCGTCAGTTGAGCCGACGACTGTCACTACAGACTAATCTGACCGCCTGCGTGCGCTTTACGCCCAGTAACTCCGGACAACGCTCGCCCCCTACGTATTACCGCGGCTGCTGGCACGTAGTTAGCCGGGGCTGATTCCTCTGGTACCGTCCGTTCTCGTCCCAGAGAAAAGCAGTTTACGATCCGAAAACCGTCATCCTGCACGCGGCGTTGCTCGTTCAGGGTTGCCCCCATTGACGAAAATTCCTCACTGCTGCCCCCCGTAGGAGTCTGGGCCGTTCTCAATCCCAGTGTGGCTGATCGTCCTCTCAGACCAGCTATCGATCGCGGTCTTGGTAGGCCATTACCCCACCAACCAACTAATCGAGCGCAGGCTCATCCTCGGGCGCCGTTTCCGGCTTTGCTCTCGCGAAAGAGCATATGCGGTATTGTCGGCGATTTCTCGCCGGTATTCCTCACCCCAGGGTAGATGACCCACGTGTTCCTCACCCGTCCGCCACTCCCTGTTTGCACAGGGCGTTCGACTTGCATGTGTTAGGCACGCCGCCAGCGTTTATCCTGAGCCAGGATCAAACTCGCCATCCAATGTTTTATAAACACATATCTCTGCAAGACATGTGAAAAAGCATGGTAAGTTGCGATCATGGCCAAGTTACATTAACATTGGCTTGTTTCGCAGATTATTATGGATACTTGATGATGGAAAAACCATCAAGCCTCCGAATTGACAGGAACTGGTTCTTTGTGTGTTGTTGTTCCAGTTGCTGTTCTGCTTTCCACTCTTCAGTTGTCAAGGTACTGAAACGCAAAACCAAGATTTTGCGATCGGACAGGCGATGAATGTTTTTTCGTTCGCTTGTCTCGTGTGCTGTAGTATCGCATGTTCATTGTGCTTTGTCAAGCGGTTTTAGGACCACTTTTTCAGCGGCTCCGAAATCTCGTTTTTCTCGGTCGTGTGCCTGGCAAGCCAGGGCGAACATCTCGAAAAAGGGCTGACATTCCCATGCATACAACATCTTGTTAAGAATACATATGAGATACTAGCCATCTCGGAGGAGCCACCTTATCGTGGCACAATCGGAGCGAAAGGGACAGGAGCATCCACTCTCAAAGCGGGTGATTGTCTTGTTTCGACAGCTCGATGATTATGCCATATCTGTCAGGATCTGTCAAGCACTTTTACTACTTATTTTAACTCGACTGTAAAATTTAAGCCTGGTTTCCTTGCAATTAGGGATGAAAAAATTATCAGGGTAAAACCCGCGCCAAGGGCTTGGCGCGGGTTTTACCCTGATAACCTATGAAAAGAAGCTTTGTGATTGGGGAAACCAACATCCTACAAATCCCCTCAGTTCATACGAATGGGGAAAA
Source organism: Dictyobacter halimunensis (assembly GCF_036245075.1). NCBI lineage: Bacteria > Bacillati > Chloroflexota > Ktedonobacteria > Ktedonobacterales > Dictyobacteraceae > Dictyobacter > Dictyobacter halimunensis. The sequence goes on along the minus strand of NZ_BSRI01000002.1, from coordinate 4,875,333 downwards.
ATCTGATGCGTGGTCTTTCGCCCACTGTGCGAGTGTGCGTGCCTTATGGGAGGTTACCTGCTCAACGGTAGGGAGCACCACATCGGGAATGGTGACCGTATCCGACCAATATTCCAGAAGCATCTTGATGACAGGGAGGGGCATGTACTTCTCCATCTCCTTCTGGAAGACATCGGCAGGAATCTCTTGAAAATGAAGCTGCTTGCCAATAGCCGTTCCAATACAATTCAGTTGCTCGATCCGCGTCAGTGCCTGGGGTCCCGTCAGCGGATACGTCTTTCCCTGATGTCCATCTTGCGTAAGAGCAACTACGGCAACGGCAGCAATATCCGCTTCATGGATCGGTGCCTGGACAGAGTTGGCATAGGGTTCATAGACGGTCGCTCCAGTTTGGATGGAGTATGCCCAAAACAGCAGGTTGTTGGCAAAGCTTCCAGGGCGCAGGAACGTATACGGAATGCCGCTGGCCATGACCGCTTTCTCGACGGCAAGATGATGCAGCGCACTCATGGACGTTTTGTCTCGCTCATATTCCATCGCCGCAGCCAGCGAGGAGAGTACAACGATCTGTTCCACCCCGGCTGTCTTCGCCTGCTTCAAGAAGGCATCGACGCCTCCCTGTGCAGGAAATAGGAACACTCGGTTCACCCCTTCAAAAGCCCTGGAGGGCAAATCCCCTTTCGTAAAATCACCCTGAAGAGCTTCTACCCCAGCAGGGGCTTTGTCTAGATCACGAGTGACAATACGAACCTCCTGCCCAAGGGCACGAAGCTGGGTCACGATGGATTTACCAACAGAGCCTGTGGCACCGGTAATGAGGTAATTCATCTATGTCTCCTTTGTTTTCATATCTCTGCTTGTTCGTTCGTTTTCTTTATCTAGACAAAGTATACCTTTAAAAGAGGACATAAACCGCCCTCGTTATCCTGCTTTCGCGAAGTCCAGGGCTTTGTGAAAGTCGGAGGAGGTCAAAAAAAGATCGATCCTTGCCCAGAAGTAAAATAGGGGTTGACAAAGCTGCACAGCTGTAGTAGTATTCCCTCTGTCAGAAAAACCACTTGCATGTGCAGGTGAGCTGGTGACAATAGCGAAGAGGGCACACCCGTTCCCATCCCGAACACGGAAGTTAAGCTCTTCCTCCCCGATGATACTGCGTGGGCAACTGCGTGGGAAAATAGGAAGTCGCCGTCTCACCCGCCCATACGGGTGGTTTTTTGTTGTGTGGTGGTGCAAAATTTAATCGGACGCAAGGTCCGAACTTATGGGGGGACGCGAGGTCCGAACTTATGGGAGGGGCCTCGCGTCCGGCGACCTACTGGTTTAGTAGGGTTGCATTCAGGCGGATGTCGGTGGCGGCCAGGGCTTTGGAGACGGGGCAGTTTTTCTTGGCATCTTCCGCGATGCGTTGGAAGGTGGCCTCGTCGATGCCGGGAACGACCGCTTCGGTGACGAGCTCGATGGGGTTGATGGCAAAACCACCCTCGACCGGATTAAAGTGCACGTTGGCCGTGGTGTGGACGCGCGTCGGTACGTGTCCTGCACCGGCCAGGGCGGCCGATAGAGCCATCGAGTAGCAACCGGCATGGGCGGCCGCGATCAATTCCTCGGGGTTGGTGCCGCCAGAGCCATCGCCCATGCGGGAGCGGAACGAATACTGGCCCTCAAATGCGCCGCTGCCAAGGCTCATCTTGCCCTGCCCGCTCTTCAAATCACCATTCCATTCAGCATCTGCTTTACGAATCGCCATGAATCACTCCTTTTTTGAACCATCTATAGAAATGCCAGCAATGCCAGGACCCGACGGCCGCGTGGCGACCTCCATGGTCTCCAGCTGTGGCTTGATCCCGCGCGCCTTATCAATAAATGCGCGCTCACTCTAATCATAACACGTTTGGCGGTACAAGGACCGGGACATTCTGTTCCATCATTTCAGGAGCGATGTTCCGCCTGCAGCATTCCTAGCACTTCGCTCTCCTCGGGACTGGTTGGCACATAGTCCGCGTCGGCCTCTGTGATATGCCAGATAACCCCTTTGAGAATGATATAGTGCCACTTCAGATTGGGGCTGTTATTGAAGTCGGCGGGCATGGCGGTCTTGAGCAGATCCAGAACTTCCTCGGGCACTTTGTCGCGAATGTCCAGTTCACCACTCTGTACCTGCTCGATATAGCGCGGGACCAGCCCCATGGGATCTTCACGGTAGATGACGCGGTGGAGATTACGCAGGTTACTCAGTCCGACCTCGCGGTGCTCGGGAATCGCCAGGTCATTGATGATGCGCCGGCGCAGGGCCTCGAAAAAGCTGTATTGCACCAGCCCACTACAGATAAAGCGCAACACCGATTCGGCGGAATCCGACTTCTCGTCCCACTTTTTGAACAGGTTGGCAACGGCCGTGGCCGCCTCGGCTACCTGAGGAACAGCACTGAGGTGGCGGCGGGCCGCGCGAGCCGCGTAGAGGGCCGCCAGTTCATAGACGGTGGTATGATCATACAGGCCGGTGATCTGATCGATGGCGATGCCGCGCACATGCCGCAGATAGCCGATACCATGGGTATCCTCGGGATCGCGCGGGTTGTGCCGCGATTGCTCATATGGATTCTCAACATACCAGTCCAGAACGGGGCGCTTGATGCCCACGGTAAATTCATCGAAAGGGATAACCTCGTTGCGCCAGTTAGCCAGGTGGATGCCCTTGGTTTTGGCCTCGACCAGAAAGGTGTTGTTAAAGCCCTGATAGGGATCGCTGATAAGGTAGAGGATAGCGGAATGGCTCCACTTACTGTCCGTAGCGATGCGGATCAGGTGCGCGAATACCTCTTTGGGATCCTTATTTTCGCGCAGAACAACGTCGGCCACTTGCAGAAATGGTCCCTCGGCTTTAGACTGCAAAAAATAATCGAGGGGGTTCTGCTCGATACGGCTAGCTCGATAGTTCATAACTACGATTCCTCAAAATAGAGTGATGTTCATCTGCTTCAATTATGTAACCGATGCTGTGCTTACAGCAAGATCAAAAGCATTTCTTAAATAAACTCTGCTTGAAAACCGACTTGTTATGTATGATGGAGTTTCTACCATAACCAATACTGTTATAGACCTACATATGTTTTTCAGTATGGAAAAAAAGATAGGAAAAATGCACAATGGCTTATCTATCCAAAGTCGCAACCAGTTTACTGGGGGCATGCGCGCTCCTCTTCATGCTATCGGTTCCTGGTTTCGCCGCCACCCATACACCCACCACCATGGCAACATACCACACTCCCAAACATGCAAGCTGGAAAATCAAAGAAGGCGCGTTTCTATGTATACTCACGGCAGCCAATCGCATAGTGCTGGCAAGCTATCCACAGGCGCAGTTCTATGAAGCGCAGGGAACACCGCAAAATGGCCGTGGAATAGTAGCTCAGGATGTCAATCAATGGCTGTTTGTGTTTAATAATCCGGCCACAATTCCAAATAGTACGATAAAGCTCCCATTCCAGGATGATCACTTTGGTGAGATCGAGTACATTCAAGGGCCGTTCGTGGAAGATCAAGTAATCAACCTCCCGCTACCAACAGGTCTGGACGAAGCGATTACGTTGTTGCGGCAGCATTATGATACCCCATTCAGCACTGTCACTGTACGATTTCCGTTAGCCCGCGAGAAAACGGAGCCGTACTACATCTTTGGGCTTCCCGATGTGCGCCTCTGGGTCTTCGTTGGCATTTACAGTCACAATGTCACTACGGCAGCGATGACTGCATAGCAAAGAAGTTTTAGCAGAATAGGGATGAGGCGGCCCCATGCAACATGGGACCGCTTCACCCCCTGTGTCTGACCACCTATGGACCGCTACCAGTTCGACATCTTCCAGCGGCCGCCGGGAAATCCAGTCAGTTCGTGGACACGATTCGTTGCATCCACAAATACGACCTGTTTGGTGCCGGACCAGTCCATACCTACCAGGCCGCTATCGCTGGCCAGCGGGATCACAGCCTGCTGTGTCAGGTCGTTTCCTTGCCAGCGATCGAATGGCGGCAGGGCCAGCTCCTGCACATGCTTGTTCTCATCGACATAGACCACGACGCGCATGTTTCCCTGCACCCAGTCGTAGGCGGACAGCGATTTGCCGGCGGCCAGGGGACGATTGGTGACGGTGGTGAGATCGCTGACAGACCATGCATTCACGGCCGTGCGCGAGAGCTCCTGGATGTTATGGCGACCATCGATATAGTCGATATGGATGCTGCCCGCGATGTGCCATTCGTAGGCCACGACGACGTTGCCGTTGGCCAGCGGCGCTCCAGCGGATTGCGTCAGGTCGCTATCCTGCCACTTGCCAGCGGCCGTGGAATAGAGCTCCTGCACGTGCCGGCTCTTGTCGACATATGTGATATGCTCGCTGTCATCCTTTGACCAGCTAAAGGCCGAGAGCGCGATCCCATTGGACAGCGGCGCATCGGTAGATTTTGTCAGGTCGGTCGTTTGCCACTGGAGGCCATCCGTACTCGACAACATTTGAATATGCTTCTGCTGATCAATATAGACGATATGCTGCGAACCGTCCGCGAGCGCGGTATAGCCAACCAGGATAACTCCGTCGGCCAGGGGAGCCTGCGCGCGCTGGGTCACGTCCAGCACCTGCCAGTGATCATCGGCGCCGGACCAGAGGACATGGATATGGCCCAGCACATCGATAAACGCGATCTGCTGCCGGTCGGCCTGGTTCCAGCTATAGGTGGTTAGCGCCTTGCCATTGCTCACAGCGGCGCGAGTGGCCAGGGTAAGATCATTCTGCTGCCAGCTAATACCATCCTTACTACTCAATTGCTGCACGTGGCTATTCGTATCTAGATAAACGGTCTGCATGGAGCCGTCACCGAGCTTCTGAGAGGCGGCGACGGCTCCGCCCTGAACGGGCAGCAGCTGCAAGGCTGGCGCGGTAAGGACACGGGCGCGGGTGGTCGTCGTAGCATGGGTGGTCAATGCGGGCTTGCTACCGCCGGCGGCATGGCCTGAATAGAGACCCAGATAGTAGAACGCTCCCCCACCACCCAGGAGCAGAATAACGGCCACCGCCAGCGGGAACGCCACACGCTGCGGCCGCGCGCGACGTCGCCGCGCCGTAATAGCCCATGATCGTTGTGTCATATATACGGGAGCCTCTTTCCTACGAGATTTCTTTTCTTTATATTTATAGGTAACAGGCCGGATACGACCGGGTACATACAGGATGGGGGGGTATCAAAACGGGGGCCGTGCTCTTCTATAGACCCCTGCCCCCCATCTTCAGAAGTAGTATCACGATTCCCGGCACTGATAGACGCTTTATCCAATATCAGTGTAGGCTCGGAATCGACATCGGTTGCAGCAGTCTGCTCTTCATGAGCAGTGGTGGTCGAAGACACAAATGGCGCCGATGGATATTTGCGCTGCCTGATAGCAGGCACTTCCTGCGTCTTCTCCGCATCCTCTTCACTTAGATTATCTGCCTGGGATTGCGCGGCCCACGCGTGGCCAGAAGAAGTATTATCTGCTGATTCCATACAGTTCTCTCCTGACAGTAGATGCGTTTCATTTATTATGTTTAGTTGTAAGCAGAAATGATATAGGATAAGGAAAAAAAACACCCGACAACCCTCCACCCCAGCAAAACCATGAGATCAATGAACAACGAACGATACAATTAGATGGTTTTATTCTTAACTATTGAAGCTATAATACTATACATCTTTGCATAACAATATTACAATATATTTTTCCTGAAAAGGCCAGTTTTTTTGGTGATTTTTCTCCGTCACAGTAAAATTTACTTAGATTTAACAACGATATGACTACAGTGAAATACACAGATTTATGGTTCTTGCTTCATATTTATTCCCGCCTGCTAGCAACTATGTGCTATACTCCTCAAAAGACATTTCACTCACTGCTCCATGGTAAAGGACGACCTTCGTTTTATGACAACAGAGATTCAAGAACAGGGATATATCCGACACGATAGTGTACTGGTGCCGGCGGAAGAGATCCGGCTGGCATGGCATAGTGTGTATGGCATAACGCTGTTGCGCGGCATCCTGGCTCATGAGGCGGGACTGGCGGTGATGCGCCTGCTCCAGGAGTTACAGGCGAGCAAGCCAGATCCGGTGGCGGCGGCCGAGGCGTACAGCGGGGCTTTTTATCAATTGCTGGGATCCCTCCACCAGGATGGTGGCTCGCCGCTGACGGATGCGTGGCAGGCCTACCTTATTCATCGCCTGATCGATGATAGCAATCTGTGGAGTGCCACAGTCGAGGCCCATGGGAGTCCACATATCTCGCCCGCGCTACGCGCCCAGGCGCAGCGGGACCTGCGCGCCCTGCAGCGCCTCTTTCGACTGGATGCCCAATTTATCTGGGAACAGACGCGCGCGCTAGTGGCCCCGGCCATGCCGGCGCTAGATGAGGCCTGGGTCCCCTGGCAGCACCTCCAGCCGCCAACCGAGATCGATCAGCAGCAGGCGCGCCAAGAGCTGATCCAGACGATCGCGGCGTGTCCCAACTGGGAAGAACTGGTAGGACCACTGGAGCGCTACTGGTCTCGCTATGGCACCGGCAAGCTGGCGCGCTACCATGTGTTGCGCTGGGACGGCACCGGCAAGGTGATCAGCGGCATCCAGCATCCCGATCTGATACGGCTGAGTGGCTTAATCGGACATGAGCGGCAGCAAGCGCGCATCGTAGCCAATGTCGAGCGCTTCCTGGCCGGGCTCCCCGCGCACAACATGCTCTTATATGGACCGCCGGGAACCGGCAAATCCTCGACCATCAAGGCCATCGCCAATACCTACGCCGATCAAGGTCTGTGCCTGCTCGAGGTGGGCAAGGAGTATACCAGTGATCTGCCACAGGTCGTGGCCGCCCTGCGTGGCCGGGCCCCCCACTACCTGCTCTTCATCGATGACCTCTCGTTTGAGGAGCACGATACCAGCTATAAGAATCTGAAAGTATTGCTGGAGGGGACCGCCGAGGCGCGACCGGCGAACGTGCTGATCTGCGCCACCTCGAACCGCATGAACCTGGTCAAAGAAAACTTTGGGGAGCGCGGCAAGCCGACCGAGGACGTCAACTGGCGCGACACCATGGACGAGAAGCAGTCGCTGGCCCATCGCTTCGGGCTGCGCATCAGCTTCTTCACGCCTGATCAGCTACAGTATCTGCACATCGTACGTTCCCTGGTCCAGCAGCGCCAGCTAACCATCGCGGACGAGGAGTTGCAGGCGCGCGCGCTCCAATGGGAGAGGCAGCACGCTGGACGCTCCGGCCGCAGCGCCCGCCAGTTCGTCGATGATCTCGAGGCCGAAATAAAATACCAACCACCAACACCATAACATCCGCCCACTGCGGATGTTATGGTGTTAGTGGTATGGGGACACCCCAAACCCCGGCAGGAGGGGCTCACCGCCCCTCCTGCACCTCCCCGCTTTATGGGGTTGATGGTATTGGGGACATCCCAAACCCCGGCAGGAGGGGCTCACCGCCCCTCCTGCACCTCCCCGCTTTATGGGGTTGATGGTATTGGGGACACCCCAAACCCCGGCAGGAGGGGCTCGCCGCCCCTCTGCACCTCCCCCGCTTTATACCTTACTCATCAGGCCATTGTGTAGTGGTGCAACAGGGCGCGGATGCGCCCCTGTTGCACCACTACACAAAACCAGTGCGGCCGCGCAGCGGACGCCCGTGCAGGGGCACTCACGTGCCCCCGGAGGGATACATTTATGATGTGGGCCGCTGCCCGTAGGCGACGTAAAAATTAGAGTAGCTGCGGTATTGTTCGAACTCTTTGAAGATCGTCCCGGTCATGCGGTCGTACTCTTCGGGCGAGATGCCGGCGTACGCGCTTACCAGGGAACGGGTGGCTTTGATGACGGCCATCATATCCTGCAGCATCATGCTGCCTATGTGGCCACCCCAGCGCCCCAGCGGGATTGAGACCTTCTGCATCGAGACATTGACCAGGCCCATCTGCTGCATCTGCAGACCCAGCCGCTGTGGATACGAAGGATCGACGCCTCTGCGCACCGATATCTCGTGTACCCATTGCCCTAAACGCGCCGTCTGGGGCCCCAGACGGCGACAGATCAGGTCTGATTCGACCAGTTCGATCCAACCGCCCGGCCGGGTGACGCGAATCAGGTTCTGTAGCAAAGGCGGCCACGCCGTAGCCTGCAGACCCAGGATCAGCAATCGCTGATGCACAAAGTCAAACGAGTCGTGCACAAAAGGGAGTCCCTGTGCGACATTCCCCTGCTTGAACATGCATTGCCTGGGAAAGTTCAGGTTCGACTTAAGGGACTGGGGCGTCACCATATCGATCCCGACGAGGCTGGCCTGGGGAAACGTCTGGGCCATCTCATACATCCAGCGCCCTGTCCCACACGCGACATCCAGAATATTCTGTGGCTGCTTGACGGGCGCCAGGTGGTTTCCCTTGAAGGCGTAACGCAACAAATAATGTTGAAAATCGAGCCGCTGGATCTCCCCCAGATCTTTGGGCAACATATATGCAACATTGGAGACGCGCAGCCGCCCATCATCCCAGTGAAAATTGGGCTCGTCATTCGCTAGAATCGCAGGCTCATCCTTCTGCTTTTTATGGCTGGATCTTTGATCGAACTGCTTCATTTACAATCTATCTCCTGGCCTGATGTATTTCACCCTTCTTATAAGTCTATGCATTACTCCAACTTAAAGTCAAGCCAGATCATCTCCGACTAAAAGTACATAAGTTTGCTCAGGTATGGCGGTCTGGCCCTGGAAATTTATAGAGTATTTTTTGAAAAACCTGCCTGTTCAGTCCAATATCTTATACGCAAAGCGTAACATGCGCTCTTGCGATGTGACGCGATCGTCCGCCGAGGTAAAGCCGTGGCCCGAGTCAAACCAGATAACCTCGATCTGCTTGCCGCGTGCGCGCAGCATTTCTTCATAGACCTCTATCTGGCGCGCGGGACAGCGCGTATCGTTACGTCCCTGGAAGAGCTGAACAGGAGCGGTTACACGCGAGGCGTAGGTGCTGGGTGAGCTTTTCCTGTATTGCTCCAGCTTTTCGTCAGGAGTGCCCCCAAAGAGGCTCGCGATAAAGCCTTTATGCTTATCCGATGAGTATTCATATTGTAACAAACGATCGGTGACGGCGATGCCGCCCATTCCTGCGGCCCAGAGAGCTGGATACTTTCCCAGCGCCATCAGGGTAAGATAGCCTCCATACGATCGGCCAGTCAGCAGCACCTGATCAGGCAGAGCAATGCCCTGGTCGACCAGCCACTGGCGAGCTGCGACCATATCCTCAACCTCTAGATCGCCTGGATTGCCCCAGATCTGCTCGGCAAACTGCTTGCCAAAGGTGGTCGAACCACGATAATTAATCGAGGCAAAGGCAAAGCCATGGTCCACCCAGGCCTGGCACACGGCATCGAAGCGCTCAACGGTGACGGTCTGAGGTCCACCATGCGTTTCCAGGATGGTGGGAAACGGCCCCTCGCCCTCTGGAACACAGAGCCAGCCCTGGATCTCTTGTCCATCGGTGGACGGGAAGGTAAACGATCGCCAGGGGCGCCCTGCCGGAACGGCATCAGACGGGATCAGCGTGCGTCTCAGATTTCCGGTCTCCCCATCTAGCTCAACGATACTGGTCGCCTGCGTTGCATTCTGCCAGGTGGCTATGATGCTATCATCGGGTCCAAACTGCATCTTCGTGTACGTGCCGCTCGGATGCTGGAGCGCACGCATCTCTCCACCTTCCAGGTCATAGATATAGAGATGCTGCACCGCGCTTTTGAACTGGCAGAGCAGGAGCCGCTTTCCATCCGCGGACCAGTCCAACGGCTTGATGTCGCCCTCTACATCATCCAGCAATAGTTGATGACGCTCTCCGGTGCGGGGATTCCAGAGCAGCGGACGCATATGCCCGCTACGATCGCTGGTCGCCAGCACACGTACATCTCCGGCCAGCGGTGAAGCAGCAAACAGGTCCAGGCTGGCATCCGCACCATCCTCTAACTCCCCCAGGCACTCGCCGCTGCTGACGTCAAAGGCCTTAAGCGTATACTGGAGCTTTCCTGTATGCTCCGTAACAGCCAGGACGGCGACGTCTCCATCGTACGAGAGTACGGGACTGATAGCCAGCCGGGAGTTGCTGTACAGCAAACGCGGCTCCCCAGTGGTGGTTTCATTTCTCACGTCAATGCAATACAAGTGGAAGGCGTTCGAATGCGCCACCACCCCGCCCAGCACGCCACTCGATCCACTGATCGTCAATCCGTAGAGATCAGACTCCTGCGATACCACGTATGGCGGCAGGTCCGGCGTCAGATCAACCGGGTCCCCACCTTCGTAGGGGATGCGCACCACATGCCCCGTCTCATTTCCCGCCTGATCATCCAGATAATACAGGTACTTCCCATCAGTAGAAAGCACCACCTGAAACAGGCCCGCTGGTCGATGCGTCAGCTGCGTAAGCTCATTCGTAGCTACGTCCCAGGCAAATATCTGAAAAATATGCTTTACTTTATTCGTGATCACAATTCCCCGCGCCACATTCTCCCGCGCCACATGGGCGCCAAACAATACAGCGGCATGAAACCGCTGGCGCCAGGGGGCCGCGGCATCAAGCAGTGGTTTTTTAAGCATACTGTTCTCCGTGATCTATCATTTGCACATCATAAAAATCTATCTCATCTTACCACTATCGCAGCGGGTGCCCCAGGCAGGCAGTTATGGGCGAGGGAGTCTTCATACGTGGGAGACATGTATTACGCGTCAAAATGTGCTATTTTAAGGATAAGAACATCATCAATAAATTGTGAAGGATAGCGAGATGAGTCAAACATCAGTATTAACGGTGGGCATCCTTATTTTTAATGAGGTCGAGGTATTGGACTTCTGTGGTCCCTTTGAGGTTTTCTCGGTGGCGAGGCTGGCTGGTCAACACAGCGATGCGCAGCAACTCTTCCGGGCCGTCACCATCGCAGAGACGGACGACATCGTCACCTGCCGGGGCGACCTGCTGGTCAAGCCTCATGCCACCATCGAACACCATCCCCCACTGGATATCCTGGTCGTTCCGGGTGGACAGGGAACGCGCAAAGAGATGCACAACCAGCGCCTGGTCGATTGGATCAAGCAGCAGGATCAGCGCACGCAACTGACGACCAGCGTCTGCACGGGCGCCTTTCTGCTGGCCGAGGGCGGCCTGCTGAGCGAACACCGCGCCACTACCCACTGGGGCAGCATCCAATGGATGCGCGACACCTATCCCCAGATTTCAATCCTCGATGACGTACGCGTGGTTGACGAGGGGCGCATCATCACTTCCGCAGGCATTTCAGCCGGCATCGACATGAGCCTGCATGTAGTGGAACGCCTGTACGGTCGCGAAGCTGCCGCGTGGACTGCGCGCCGCATGGAATACGATTGGCGCGCCTAAAATCGATCACCCATCGTAGGTTCGGCCCTTTTATTGTTGCGTTCGTTATGTTGAATGTATTGAAGCGTCAATCAAGATATTCCAAACATAATAGGTTGACATCAGATAATGATGATGTTATTTTAAGTGAGCAACTATCTTAAATGGCTTAGATTTTAGAGCATGAGGAAAGGAACGAGATGGCTGGTGCGACGGCAAAGTTCACCCGAGGGTGGAACTTCTATACTCGCGGAAGCATTGTTAAAGCGCTTCGTGTCGCCCAGGGCCTTACCATGCCTTTTTTGGGATCAGATTCTGATACGAAGCCTGATCTAACGTAGCCGAACGTCAAATCGACGAGCCGTGGGTGATACATATCGATCGCGCCCACGGCTTTTTTGCGTCCATTTTCAGAGACAGGAGGCCGCCGGGCTGCGGATACGTATGCATCGCTCACGGCTTTTTTATATGTCGTCTCACCAAAGATAATTGAGAATGGAGCTTTTCAACCCATGATCTCTGATACACGTCACAATAACACCGATACGCCGCCATCGCTCTGGCGCAATCCCAGCTATCTCCTCCTGCAGAGCGGTCAGATCGTTTCTTATGCCGGCAATCAGCAACAGTTTATCGCGCTACCGCTGCTGGTGCTGGCACTGACGAGATCGACCGTGCAGACAGGTATTGTCCTCGGCCTGAACACCATCTCCTTCCTCGTGGTTAGCCCGTTGGCGGGCGCGCTCGTAGACCGCTGGGATCGCAAGCGGACCATGCTGGTCTGCGATACGGGGCGCATGCTGCTGACGCTGACCATACCGGTGGCCTTCTGGCTTCATGCCTTAAGCATGCTGCAAATCTATCTGGTGGTGATCGGCGCGGGCATCCTGGGGACCCTCTTCAGCGTTGCCAATACGGCCGCGCTCCCCAATGTGGTCACGCGCGATCAACTGCCGGCCGCGCTCGCGCAATCGCAGGCCGCCTATACCTGCATTCGCACCTTTGGCTCGCTGCTGGGCGGCGCCCTCTACAGCATAGGCAAGGTTTTTCCCTTCCTGGCCAACGCCGTCTCCTTTGGCGTCTCCGCGCTCTCGCTGGGCTTCATTCACGGCAACTTCCAGGGCGAACAAACAGGTGCGCGCCAATCCCTGACCAAAACGATCGGTGAAGGCTTCTCCTGGCTCTGGCGGCAGCCACTGATACGCTTCCTCACCATCATCAACGGGGCCGACAGCCTGCGCTATGGAGCTGGCTACCTGGTCATCGTGGTCCTGGCGCAGCAGCTGCATACCACGGCCAGTGGCATCGGCTTCATCTTCACCGGGGCGGCCATCGGGGCGCTCAGCGGCAACTTGGCCAGCAACTGGATACGCAGACGCCTCCCCTTCGGCAAGATCGCCATCAGCATGCTCTGGCTCGAAGCCCTGATGTTCCCGCTCTACGCGGTCGCGCCCAACGCGCTCGCCATGTTCTTTATCGCAGCCGCCGAAGAGCTGGTGGCTCCCATCTACAACATCTCGCTCGACACCTACCGCCTGATGAGTACGCCCGACGCCATGCGTGGTCGCATGAGCAGCACGGTCCAGATGATCATCCAGGGGGCCCAATCGATCGGCGCCATCGCCAGCGGCCTGCTCATTCAATCCCTGGGAGCAAAGGGGAGCGCCCTCCTGCTCGGTGCCTGGCTGGTCTTGCTGGCCGTAGCCACTACCCTCAACCGCCGCGTCCGACACGCCACCATGCCGACCGACCAGTAAATAAAAGTTTGAAAAGAGGTTACCACGCGTGGCAATCTCTTTTCAAACTTTTATCTCCTATTTTCTCTTTGTCCATTTGCATCTCGAATAGCTTGTATATACACATTCGTTAGTATATACTTTAAGTTATATAGACCACTATACATTTAGATAGAGGTCTACCAACTACTATTTCATGGCATATCGGAAAGGAACTCTGTAGCATGGACAAGGATGTAGTAGCCGCTGATGGATCACACAACGAAGGTGTGAAGCGACGCACAGTGCTCAAGCTTGGTGTTGGTGTCGCCACCGCGATAGCGATGGGCGGGACCGAGGTCTGGAGCCTGGTACACGATCCCAAAGCGGCCCATGCGGCGATCCACGGGACGCCTTCGATTATCGGCTGCGATACCTGGGGCGCTCGTCCACCCTCCCAGCCGGTGACGGTGCTCAACATCAAGAGTAAAGAGATCATCATCCACCACACCGAATTCCCCAACACGACCGACTACTCGCTGCAGCAGGCATACAAGCTGGCGCACGAGATCCAGGATCTGCACATGGACACCAACGGCTGGATCGATACGGGTCAGCACTTCACGGTGACCCGTGGCGGCTATATTCTGGAGGGACGCCATCGCAGCCTGGAGGCTCTACAGAACGGCAACGAGCACATCGTCAGCGCGCACTGTCCCGGCATGAACTCCGAGGCCATCGGCATTGAGAACGAGGGCACCTATTTTACCGAGACGCCGCCCGACGCGCTGCTGGACTCGCTCGAAGATCTATGCGTGTACATCTGCCAACAATATGACCTCAACGCCAACAATATTTTCGGCCACTGGGACTTCAGGGACACCGACTGTCCCGGCATCAAATTCTACTCGATGCTGCCCGCGTTCCGCCGGCGCGTCGCCTGGCGCCTGAAGCAGCTCCAGAGCATCCCTGAGCGCACCTGGCCCGATCAGCGCAAACTCACCAGCGGTATCGTGGTCCAGACCATCCAGCAGCTGCTGAACAACAAAGGCTATACCCTCAACGTCAGCAGTTACTTCGATGCCGACACCGACACGGTCGTGCGCCAGTTCCAGGCCGACCACCAGATTCCAGTCGATGGCCACGTCAACAACCAGACCTGGGAAGCGCTGGTTACGCCCCTGCATTATGGTAGCAGTGGCGCGCCCGTAAACGCCCTGCAGAGCCTGCTCAAGCGCAACGGCTACGATGTGGTGGTCAACGGCACCTTCGATCAGGCCACCATCAAAGCCGTGCGCAAGCTCCAACTGATGCACTTCATCCTGCCCCTGGGCAGCGTCGATCTCAACACCTGGTGCGTCGCCGTCGGCGGCAACCTGCGCCGCGAGTTTATCTAAACATTCGCTTAACCCTCGCAGCTAGAACATGACAGGAGAAAGAAACCAGCATGGTATTCCTCCTCCTGTCCTACCCTCTCTCATAGCCGCCACTTCTTGAATAATGATATACTGCACTACACGTATATTTGTTCTATATAACCAACAATCCAGGCATTTACTATCTATCACCCACAACATAAGATCTGGAGAAAAAATATGGAAAACGCATTCCAGGATCCGAGCGCTATCACGCTGGCATCATTTACCGCACCATCTCCTTACCTGGAGGATGCCGTCCAGGTCTACCTCGCGACCTGGCCGGGTGATCTGGAAAAGGTTCGCGCCTTCGTCGCCCGTTACGCAACATATCCTGATTTTCGCGGACAGGTCGCGTTGGTCCAGAACAGGGTAATCGGTATGGGATTTGGTCACCGCTCGCAGGCTGGAAACTGGTGGCACGATCGCGTCGCCACGCGCCTGGGCGGTGAGCATCCCGCGCTCCAGGATGCCTGGGTGCTCGTTGAGCTGGCGGTGCTACATGAGTATCGCAGCCGGGGCGTTGGCCACGCCCTCCACCAGACACTATTGCGGAACCAGCCCTGTCCGCGCACCCTCCTCTCAACCGAGGTCAGCAACACAGGCGCGCGCCGCTTCTATGAAAGGCTGGGCTGGGATTATGTGCTCACCAACTTCCAATTCAGTGAAGGTGACCAGCCCTTCGTGGTAATGTCTCGCCCCGCCTCCTGACTTCCGCCGCGACCCAAAGCATGCCTGACAAAATAGTCCCAGAGACACAAAACATGCACCTGCTTTATCTGGCTGAATCGTCCTGATATATATAAGAAAGACATATCGGCATGCCTCCAGGCAAGCAAGCATATAGACAGGTAGAAACAGGAAAGAGCCATGACAGCGACATCGATCATCCCCAGCCTCCATCTGACCAGCGTTTACGAACTGCTCATCGACACCTATGGTGAGATGCATAATGATCCTGATTACGATCCTATGGGTGGGCTGGTCGGCACCATCCTCTCGCAGCACACCTCCGATATCAACTCGGGCCGCGCCTATCGCCAGCTCATCCAGGCATTCCCGAGCTGGGAGGAGGTACGCGACGTCCCCACGCACATGCTGGCCGAGGCGATCCGCTGCGGCGGCCTCGCCAACGTCAAAGCGCAGCGCATCCAGGACGTGTTGAATACACTGACAACCCAGCAAAAAGAGAGCGGTGGCAACAAATCCCTCCCTGAATATCTCTACGGCGAGATCGAAAAGCGCTCGCCCGAAGAGGCCTGGCGCTACCTGCGCACCCTTCCCGGCGTGGGACCCAAAACCGCTGCCTGCGTCATGCTCTTCGATATGAATCGTGCGATCATGCCAGTTGACACCCATGTCCATCGTGTCAGCAAGCGTCTAGGCCTGATTGGTCCGAAGGTCAGCGCCGACCAGGCCCACACCGTGTTTGCGAAGATCGCGCCGCCCGACTGGGTTTACGGCCTGCACGTCGGCATGATCCGTCACGGCCGGCAAGTGTGCCACTCCCAAAAACCAAAGTGCGGCCAGTGTCCGCTCTACGCGCAGTGTGCCTACGTCGGCAGCGTCAATCCACAGGAGACAGAGATTTCTTAATTGGAATGGTGGCATTCTGCCATTCCACGAGATCATATCCCATCTCTTGTGCGATGACAGAATGCCTTCTACACTTTTACTACATATGAGTTGTGAGGCTTCACCAATCCCTGCGAACCGGAGATAGGCGATTTCGTTAAAGCGACCCCCGAGTACACATTAGCTGCCGCTCTGCACACCTTGCCTGCTGCCAATCAGAGGTATATACCTTACCTCGCCACTATGCGGCGCATTTCCCCTCCGCGTTTGGGAACTACTGAATTCTCTTTTCCACCGCGGTTCTCCATTCCTCACCAGAGAAAGGGGAACCTGTCCCCCCGAGGCGGTATAGCGCTCCCTCTGCTCACGCAGGGCGAGGCCCTGCTTGATGCGGCGCGCGACATCACGCGTGTAGTCGGCAGGCGCAACATGTTCTTCCAGGAGCAGGTCCTTGGTGTACTGATAGAGTTGGAGGGCCTCTCGCCTTCTCCCCTGTTGCGCCAGGAGGGCCATCAGCCTGCACAGGGCATCTTCGTCGGTCGGATCCTCCTCGAGGACTGCGAAGAGCCACTCTTCTGCTAGGGAGGCCTGCCCTCCCTTCAGGTAGAGATCTACCAGCTTAAAGAGCGCGCGGTGCCTCGCCCCGTTGATCGTATGTCTGCGGCCCTGAGCCCATTCGGCATACAGGTCGTCCTCGAGGAATTCCCCTCTGGCAAGGGCCAGCGCATCCTCTAGCAGGGGGATCGGGTTCCGCCCCTGGTGCTCGGCCCGCATCGCTTTCGATGCTTGAGAGAGGAACGCGTCAGCATCAACCCAGAGGCGGTTTTGATCGGGCAGCTTGAAGAGCGTTTCGCCTCCTCCGCGTAAGGTGATGAGCATTTCCCCGATCTCCCCGTGATGCAAAATATGCCTGCGGAGTACGGAGGCGGCCGAGTCGAGCGCGTGTGCGGCGTTGATCGCCTCATAGTCCGGCCAAATTGCCTTGATGATTTCGCTGCGGGGTGACCGACGCTGTGGACTGCAGAGCAACACCTTCAGCAGAGCCATTGCCGGTCCGCGGTTCCCCCACTCGCTTCGCGCCACGCGCACGTAACGAGGAGGGCCCTCCCCCTCGTGCGAAGGAGCGGGTATAAGCCGCTCGAGCGTGAACTCACCGAGCGTGGTGATCCGTACCGGCGGGTACTCCGCGCGTCTGAACTCGTCAGCATCATGTACTATCCGCATATATCCTCCTGCTCTATCCGGATCTCGGTGGCCCATGAGAAATCTGCCACTCTAAGGAGTGAGGAGTGGGTTCATTCATCTCCCCCAATACCGCTCCCCCCAAAGTATAGCAGAGGGGCCAGTTCCGCTATGAGGATGTCGGGATGTTTCGTGAGCAATCCGTGAAAAGGTCCCCTTTCGCCATCCCCTCCCTGCCTATTCTTCCCGGGCCACAGAAGGATGGAAATGGTGATCATCCACCCGCCTCAGCGCGGCCCACGGCCCTTCCCATCCAATACCGTGAGGATGCAGTGAGATGGCCTTGCCTCACGGTGAATGATCACGGGTAAATGATGAGGGGGGCATGTTATCGTGGTTGTGGAGGCCCGGGGTGAGGGAGAAAAGCGGGCACGGGAGGGGAACTATGGGACGACAATTGCGGGTCATGGTGTTGGACACTTCGGTCACTTCGCGTAAGATCCTCGAGGTAATCATCAGCCGAGAGGGCCACCGGGTCACCAGCTTCGGAGATCCTGCGGAGGCGCTGTGCTTTCTCCACCACTACGGTCCCGCCGACCTGCTCTTCCTGAGCATGGATCTCCCCGGGATGGGTAGTATTGGCGTGCTGAAGTATCTGAGGGAAGAACCCAGCTTCCGTTCGGTGGTTCCTATTGCCCTCCTCGGCAGCCGCGATGGGATCCTGCGTGGCGTGCGAGCCCGCGTATCGGGCGCCCAGCGGGTGGTGAAGAAACCCCTGGTACGGGCGCAGATCGTTTCCCTCGTGTCCGGGACGCCCGTTAGAGCACACTCGTTAGGGATCGGCACACCAGGTGATCTGCAGCTGGTTGTCAGGAAGGAGTCGGATTGATGAAAAAAACAGAAGAAACCTATGTGCACGCACCGGAGGTGGCAGAGCGCCTCTCCTGGCTGCGCGGGCAGCTTCTCTCCTGGTTCGGGGGTAAGGGGCGTTCCTTCCCGTGGCGCGATCACGGTAGAGCGCCTTACGAGGTCGCCATCGCAGAAATCCTGTTGCAGCGCACGACCGCCACCGGTGTCGCACGGGTCTACCCCGGACTCATAGAGCGCTATCCTTCATGGGAGACCCTCGCGCAAGCGCCCCTGGAAGATCTGGAGCGCGCGCTGAGGCCGCTGGGGCTCTGGCGGCAAAAGGCACAGGCATTCCAACGCCTTGCGCAGTCGCTCAAAGAGCACGAAGGGGGCATTCCCCGCTCGCGCGCAGAGCTCGAGGGCCTGCGGGGAGTCGGCCCCTACACTGCCAGTGCCCTGCTGGCCGTGGTATATGGACAAGACGAACCTCTCCTCGATGTGAATATGGCCCGACTTCTAGATCGCTTCTTCGAGCGGCCCGAGGACGCTGGAGTGGGCCGCGATCGCTCGCTTAATCAGCTTGCCCGACATTTAGTCAGCGGAGAGCGCAGCCTACAGGTCAACTGGGCGGTCCTGGATTTCGGGGCGCTTGTGTGCAAAGCCAGGCGGCCGCGTTGCCAGGAATGCCAACTGCAGAGCAGGTGCCAGCACGCCCTCTCGCGGGCTACCCCCACCTCAAATACTCTTTCAGGCTGACAAAGCGCTGGTCGCCGATAATGATGTGATCGACCAGTTCTATATCGAGGATGCGTCCGGCCGCGACAATCTGCTCCGTGCTGTCGATGTCTTCCCGGGAAGGGGTAGGGTCGCCGCTCGGGTGGTTGTGGCAGAGGATAATACCCGGGCAGTTGCGGATGATGGCGGGACGAAAAATCTCGGCGGCACGCAAGACAGAGCTGTTGACCGTCCCGTGATACTGACTGATGTTCCCCACGACCTGGTTTTTCGTGTCCAAAAGCAGGATGCGCAGTTGCTCGTGGTCTAAATATGCCATCTCTAGCATGACCAGGTTTGCCGCGTCAGTCGAGGATCTGATGCGGTAGCGTTCGTCTGGCCGCAACATGCTCAGCCTCCTTCCGATCTCGAGTGCGGCCATTACCTGCGCGGCCTTGGCCTCTCCGAGCCCGTACTCATGGCAGAGCTCGCCGAGGTCGGACCGCATAAGGCCACTCAGCCCACCGTACTTGGTAAGGATCCGGTTGGACAGTTCAAGGACACTCCCCTTTTTACTGCCCGTGCGCAGGATGATCGCGAGCAGTTCTACGGTGGAGAGTGCCTGTGCTCCAAAGTGGTGCAGACGTTCTCTCGGTCGCTCGTGACTGGGCAGTTCGCGCACGGTCAAATGGCGTTCTCGCGCACGGTCAGGAACCTCCGATGAAACCTTTTCGGGGTGGTACATGCTGATCGTCCTCCATTTCCGGAAAAATCCCTTAACGCACTATTCCCGAAAATCGGGGTAAAAGCGGAAGCGTCGGGGTGAGCGAACTGCTCCAAATCCCTTTTAGAGAAAGGAGGACAAGCCGCCATAGCTGTTGTCGCTCATGGATGCGATGTTGATGAACCCACACGTGCCATGCCACGGTGCCGGGGATATGTACGGATCGGGCACCGTGGCATGGCACATTTGCCGCTTCGGGGAGAACGTTTTTACACCTGTCGCTCCGAGGCTTCGAGGACGAGGCGCATTGCTCTCCCCTCGCCAACCAGCTGCGCGAGGCGTCCATAGTGCCCCCCTATATTCTCCATCCGGGCGGTGATGAAGCTGTGTTTCGACCCTCCTGTGCACAGGCCCGTTAATCCCCGCTTCGCTGCGCTGTACTCCGCTTCGATTTGGCGCAGGAGCTGCGCTACTTCGCTTTGATTCTCTTGCATCATCGTTACATTGGCTCTCCTTCCCCGCTTTCAGTCGGGGAAGAAATCGCGCCTCCTTTCCCTGTTTCTGCTTGTGTTCGTGGCCCTGACAGAGAACCGTTTGGGTCAGGGGTTCCAGCGGTTTTCTCTATCCGCTGTCCCTTTAATGGTAACAATCCGCCCTCTTTCCTCCACCGATGATACTCAACATATCCTCTTGTGAAATCTCGACTTTCTCACGAGTAGGAACCTCGACATTGGGGTAGGCATGCTATATGCGTGAAATTTTGGGGAGACATGTTCATGTCGAGCGATGGCCGTGATCGGAGGTAGCCACACTACAAACCTATCTTAACCAGCCTGTGGAGAGCGTTGACGATATCTTGGAGACGATGTGAAGACTCCCCAACTGGAGGTGTGTGTAGACACCCATGTATGGCGGGTCAGCAAACGTCTAGGCCTGATCGGCCCTAAGGTGAATGCAGACCAGGCTCATGTCGTCTTCGCCAAAATCACGCCACCCGACTGGGTCTATGGCCTCCACGTCGGCCTGATCCGTCATGGCCGCCAGATCTGCCACGCCCAGCGGCCAAAGTGCGGAGAGTGCCCCCTCTACGCGCAGTGCGCCTATGTCGGCAGCGTCAACCCTCAGGAAACGGGGATATCTTAACCAGACACTATGGATCACAACCAGTTCTCCCTGACGCGTGAGCACAGCTTTGACATCATATGACCGATTATATATACTAAATTAAAAATTGGGCATCTAGTCCCTATTGTATGAGAAAAGAAGATGTCGATAACAGAATCTCCTTTAGCAATTACTGTCCTTTCAAGAGCAAAAAAAATGCTACTCGTGAACGCTGGAAGATGGCGTTCTCATATCCGATTACTATGCTGAACGATCTCCTGCACCGCTCCTGTAGATGAAATAATACGTTTTGCGACCATCCAGTAGCCACGCTCATTCGATTGGAAACTAACTGATGACTGCAGAAGCAACAAATAGCATCAATATTTACTACTGTTATGCATCTGAAGATAAAAAATTACAAAGCGAACTCAATAAGCACCTCAGGCCGTTAATACGGCAGTATCGGCTTAAAATCCACGATGAGAGTGATATTAGCCCGGGTGTGGAGTGGGAAAAGGAGATTCAAGCCATGATTGATGCGGCGCATGTCATCTTATTGCTTGTTAGTCCAGATTCTCTGTCATCAGCCGATATTTACGAAAGAGAAATACCACGTGCCATGCAGAGACATAAAGCTGGAGAGGCCTATGTCATTCCGGTTATCCTGCGCCCTGTCGATTGGCAAGCAGCCCTGTTCAGCAATCTTCCGGTCTTGCCTAAAAATGCACAGCCTGTGATTACATGGCCCAATTATGATGAAGCATTTCTGGATATCGCCAGGGGCATCCGCAAAGTGATTGATAAAATCAAGGAGAAACAGGCGAGGTCATTACTAAATATAGAGGATCAAGTGCCTACTCCTTCCATTAAAGAGAGGATTCTTCAGATTCTCTACGAGAAACGCTCTGATCCAACGTTCGATGGAGAAGATCTGGCTCATCTCATAGGTAAACCATGGCATGAGATCCAGTCCGATGTGACTGATTTAGAAGATAAAGGCTATATCGTTACAAAACAAAACCAGATAATGACACGGATCCTTCGTAGACCGCGCATTACCGCAACGGGAGTTCATTTTTTCGAAAGCGGAATGCACCCTTTTGTGTAGTGAAACCTGAGTTTTCGCAACATATTCTGGCTGGACCACCATCAAATGTAGTTCTATCTATTTTTTATTACCAGAATTTAAGCTGTTCGGGAGATAGGCTAGTGGAAGAAACCAACTTTGAAGTATTTACTTTAACACATATGCCTTCGTTCATCGCAGTTAATTATCATCGTCTGCTCGAGACACAAGAACCACAGGAACAGGTTACGCTGCAATTACATATCTACAACCTTGTGCTTCATGCCTTAACCATCAATCTCGTAAGTCAATATCTTTTTCACGACCGCGATCTTCTGTTGAGTGATACTTATTTAGACAAACTCCTGGAGCAAAATTTTTCTCACTTAACGTCAGATGCCTGGGAAAAGATTTTCTTTGCCACCTTGCGAACCTACAAAGATAATCGCGATCTTATCTTCATGCCAGAACTGTATGATTTCTACTGGGATACCTTAACTTACCCTCATAGAGAACGAACTGAAGTAAAAGCGCCCTTCAACCGGCTGACCAAAGCAACCCAGGATCTCCTGTTGGAGCAACGGTCACGAGACAATGCCTATTGGCAAATGTTAGCCCAGGAGTTACATGAACACCTGCGTAAAATCCTGAAGGCGCTCTCCTTCATTGGTCAGTATGACTTCATCCTTGTACTTGCTCAGGACGAGCAGTCCTATACCTTCGAATTGCACAAAGGCATACAGGTTCAGAAGAGTCAGAGATCTTTGCCTCAATATACAGCTCTGACCAATGGGCAGTTCTACTTACGAACCGCTACAGAAGATTTTCTCTCCCTCCATCCACTACTGGCCTTTTTGGGCGATGCCATCGAATCAATAAATATAGGAGTATTTGATCGCTGGGTTGAGCATCGATTGAAATATTTAGTGCCTGCCCCGGCTCAAAGCTACCTCGATGAGAAGTATTTCAAGGATTTCGTCTATTTGATACTGGACGCCATAGAAAACACCAGGCAAGAACGTCAGAAAGCTGAACAGCTGACATGGGAAGAATTGCACGATATTTGCGAGAAGATTACCGCTGGACGGATGGCAACTGTACAAAGCAAGTATCATCACAAACTCTATCTCCAGCGTGACACAGTCCAACAACACATACAGACCTTCTTAGCAGATCCGAGGAAACGTGGTTTTGTCCTGGTAGGTAAGTCGGGGGTAGGTAAGAGCAACTTTCTGCTTGCTTTCGCCGAGGAACTGCAACAGATACGACAGGATGTCTGTGTACTCATGTATGATGGGGCGAACCTGCCTGTGAGCTCTTCCACACTCACGGACATTATCAGCCAGGATTTTAGCGATTACCTTCAGCAACCTATACCACAGGTCTGGCAAGAAATCTCTAAGATCGATGGTATCAACGATCGACAGATCATTTTGTGTGTAGATGCCGTGAATGAGAATCCAGATGCCGCAAAATTGTTGCGCCAACTCGATGAACTTGTCCAAAAAAACTCCTGGCAGTGGCTCAAGGTTGTGCTGAGCTCTCGTCCCGAGACATGGAAAGAGATCAAGCGGGGAGTAAAACTCGCCGAGGCACTCTATTATCGAGATCCGGTCAATGAAACAGCGATCGTAGAATTAGAATCGTTCAGTTACTCCGCGCAGATGGACCCGTTTACCCAACAGGAACTCTCTGAGGCTTATAGCAAATATGAGCAGGAATTCAAACTCAAAACGCCCTATCGGGCATTGTCATATCAATTACGGGAGGCATTGCGAGATCCGCTGCAGTTGCGATTACTCGCAAAGACTTACCGCGAACAAGCTATTCCCGAGCATGTGACCGTTGCTACCCTGATCGAACAATATATCCATACCGTCCTGGATAGAAAGGAGCAACGGTTTTTAGAACAACAGCTGGTCTCGCTGATGGTGAGAGAGAACGACTACAGCAATGCGGTCTCCGAGGCCGAGCTTGATGCGGCTGGTGGCGCACTCTATGAATTGATCTACAACGACCAGTTGAATCAGTCGTTTCGTGCCCTGTTGGATGCCGACATTCTTGTGCTTCAAGAGCAGGGGCGTGAACAAAAAATCGCATTCAAATATGAACGATTCTATGAGTACTTCGCGGGTAAGAGACTCGCAAGCCTTTGTAAAGCTCAGACTGATCAATACACCTTTTTCCTCGACTTGATTGATGAGGTAAACAGCAAGAAGGGAACCACCAGCAAACCATTTCTGTGGGGAGCAGTCAGAAACGCGCTAACAGAGGAGGCCAGGAAGTCAGACGTTGAGACATTTGTGAAGCTGTGCCACACGACAAAGCAACATGTCAAAGAAATGATGGTCAATGTGCTCATCAACCTCGGGACTGGTGATCTTGAGCAAGTTGAAAATATTCTGAGGTATCTGCTCCCTCAGGAAGAAAAAACCGGCGGGATACAGAAGATTCGGCAGATGGTGAAAAAATCTACGGAGGGAGCCGATCTCCGGACACGCAATGCTCGAAAAATCGCCATCGAGGTTGCCAGCCAGTTGAAGTTGAGATGGGTTCTGCAAACTGCAGCACTACAAGCAGATTCGGATGTGAGGGCGGTGGCTGCACGCTATACTTACTACCTCTGGCAGCGCGATCAAGCAGCGGGATTTGAGATCATTGAATACCTGGCGAAGATGGCCATGAATGGTCTGGTTCCACATTTGATGGCTTGTGAGTCAGTGGTTGTCCTGTCGGTAGTCATCTTCTTCGACCACTATCAGAATACAGTGATTCTCAGCAGATTACACGACATCTGGCATGCGATGATTGCCAGATTGTTTCGGATTCACGAGAGCAGCAGTCCATGGAAGAACGTCACCCGAAACTTCGTCCGTGAGCAGATTATCTCCTCCGCCATTACTGTTGCTTTCCACCTGATTCGTGAGTTGCCTACCTACAATATGGTGAGCTATCCGGTCCTTGAGTCTTTTTTTAAGCTTGAGGAAGAAACAAAGGCCCTTTATAGAAATCTGATTCACTACCTGGATATAGATGGGGACTATTCCAGAGAGCAGATGGAGCAGGATTACCTTGCCGCGCTTAAGATTGACAATGTCCTGGTAATGCTGACTGTCACGCTGGGGCTTACAGCACATGCATGTGCCGCCCCTCATAGCTTTTTGCCCTTTCTCAAACAGCTCTTTGAAGCCGCGAAAAGCGATGTTGCATCCTACCCTTATGTGGCTATGATTAATCATGTGGCTCCTGATGTTTTAGATCGCGATCCAACAAATGATGAGATGTTTGACTTTTTCGTGTATACCACCGAGATCGCCCGAGAATGCTACACGCGCCATCCCGAAAAGCACCATAGCCGTAGCTCTGAAGCTCCACAAATACTATCTACAGCACCTTATATTCTCCATCAATATAGAAGAACAGGAATAGTCAGAACCGCCTGGCTAGAAGCGCCTATTCTAGCAGCGCTTTCCCAGCGTAATCTCAAATACTTTGAGATCATGCTTAGTACGGATTTACCGTATGTAGGAATTGATAGGCAAGAGCCACATGCAGCCCTGGAGGCTCTGGAGGTGTTTTTCAAAAGCGGAGATGTTCAGATCAATCATATGATCCAGGTGTTTTTGTCTCGCTTGAATATCTACTATCCCGATGCAGTGGATGAGTTTCTGGAGACGCAAGGAGCATCCGAGGAGTTTTGCTTGCAGGTGCGCACACATGAGCCCAGCGAAAAGGTCGGTGACCTGATTGCACAAAAACCCTGGTTTTTCGCACGTGATGGTTTATTATTGAGCCCATCGAAGTTGCGGTTGCAATTCTTAGATCTTTTTGAGAAAGCTGCTGAATGCAAAGATGCACGCACGTGGATAGAATATATGTTTCGCGAGTTAATAAATATGGTTTACGGGAGACAGATCTTACGCCAATCGAAATAGAAAGCGCTACCTTTCTTACATAAAAATATTACCAAAAACGAGAATTTCTCTCCCTTGTGTTATATGAGCCATCCCTCTAACATCGAAAAATCTGAGATGGCTCACAACAACACATAGAAGATAAAGAATGCTAAGTACTTACACTAGCATAACAGATATCAACCTATATTAACCAGCCTCTGGAGGGCGTTGACAATATCCTGGAGACGATGTGAAGAACCCTCAACTGGAGGTTCGTGTAGACACCCATGTATGGCGGGTCAGCAAGCGTCTAGGCCTGATCGGCCCGAAGGTCACCGCCGACCAGGCCCACACAGTGTTTGCGAAGATCGCGCCGCCCGACTGGGTTTACGGCCTGCACGTCGGCATGATCCGTCACGGTCGGCAGGTGTGCCACTCCCAAAAGCCAAAGTGCGGTCAGTGCCCCCTTTCCGTGCAGTGCGCCTACGTTGGCAGCGTCAACCCGCAGGAGACTGAGATTTCTTAATGGGAATTCTACTCATTACAAGCAAAGCAAAATCAATAATCGCTAGCCTCCATATTAAGGAAGATTTTGGTAACTACTCAGGTCCCAGGCTACGAATGCATGCGGCCTATTGTTCTGTGGATCAGGCTTGTGCTATACTGACTCAGCTACCTGACATAACACGCTTGTCAGTGGCTTTCTCCGTATTGTTGCATAGTATGGAAGGAGGAATGGTTCTGTATGAATGATGTTCTCCGCGCATTGACGAGGCAATAATTCTCCGGGTGACGGAAACGCACCGATTGGCCCTGCCTGGAGAAATGCTGTCGATGAGCAGGTCTGTTGCGCGCCTGCTCACTCATTTTTTGCTCCCCCACGGGTAGATTTTCCTGGCGACGCATGACAGACCAGGAAATACATCATGCCCTGGAGTACAATCGTTCAAAGAATTCACGTGTGAAAGGAACCATCCTTTGAATCAACTGAAATACGGAACCATTTCTCATCAAGGTTTGCCCTACAATAACCCTTTCAGTGTGGAGAAAATAGAGGCGGTCATCGAACTCCTCGGTCTCAGTGATCAGGCAATCGTTCTCGATATCGGCTCAGGAAGGGCTGAGTTGCCTATCCGCCTCGTCGAGCGCTACCAGGTCAAAGCACTGGGGCTGGAGTTTGATTCATCCTATGTTCAGGAAGCGCTAGAACAAGCTGCTAAACGTATTCCTACCGGCAAACTCGGAACTCCGAGCGTGTGACGCAAAGACGTTCGAGTCCGAACCGGATGCATTTGACCTGGCGAGTTGTCTGGGAGCCTGCCATATCTATGGCGGTTTTCGACCAACGCTGGAGCGTCTAGCACACTACGTCCGTCCGGGTGGATATGTGCTGATGGGAGATGGCTACTGGAAGCAGGAACCGTCTCAAGAGTACCTGACTGCTTTAGAGACGACGAGCGACGAGTTCCAAACGCACGCAGACAATGTGGCGACAGGAGTTTCCCTCGGCCTCGTGCCGATGTATGCCTGTGTCTGTAATGAAGACGAATGGGACCGCTTCGAGTGGCTCCGGATGCATGAGCGCTTTGCCTACCGCCAGCCTGATGACCCTGACCTGCCAGCTCTTATCGCGCAGCTTCACTCCTGGCGCGATGTCTACCTGCGCTGGGGGCGTGACACGCTGGGATTTGGGTTGTATCTGTTTCAAAAATAGCTTTCACATGCATTCCTAAACAAAGCGATCAGTGCCTCAGCGGTTGACCAACCGCTGAGGCACTGTAGAAGAAAGAGATAACAGGCAATGCAATCGCTCTTGCAAGATATTCTGCAACCTGCAACAACTATTTTGCTGAGGGCTATCGACGCCACCTTGAAGAGCAATACCATGCTCTTCAAGGTGCGTTCAGAGCAGATCATTACAAGCAGCAATACTCAGGAGATCCTCAAGCAGTTCTTACAGAGTCCATTATTTCGTGACATGTTTCTCGAAGTTGATCGACTCCGTGAGCTACTCTCCTATTCAACATGGGATTTTATCGATGGGGAACCTGTTCAGCTATTTCCGTCAGGGAACCCGGTGCTAGAGCCATTGCAATTGATACTGACTCCAATGGACGAGCAGAGCCTCGCTGAACGACTCCATTGGATGCTCACAAGCGCAGACAGTCCATACCAGAAACAGGTCAGCGAGCAACGTGCCCAGGAGATCCTCCGAGACTTCTTCTGGGAGGTGTTTACGCGCCAAAGCTGGCCGCTTGAGCAGCCGCTTGTCCAACAATTCTGGCATGACCATCCCTGGTCATTTTATGCCGTCGCTCCCAACTTTTTACCCTCAACCGGCTATTATTATGCCTCTGAAGAGTATGAGCTTCCCGACTTTGCCTAACCGATCTTTCACTCTGTTTCTCCTTGCAGAGGCGGCCCAACCTCGATGATCCCATAGCGCTCACCGACGCGACGGAGCGCTTGTTGGTCGACTGGCTCAGACATTAAGACAGCACCGACTTCCTCAAAGTACGGACGCATCCTCCCTGCTGGCAGCGCCTCGATGAGCATCTGGCCATCTTCCGTCCCTATATTGCAGAAGGCATGGGCCATCCCCCGAGGAACGAAGATCCATGCGCCCTCAGTGGCTTTTACGGTGTGCTCTGCGACTTTGATCAGAAACGTTCCTTTTACAATCCAGAAACACTCATCGAACTGGGCATGCTTATGCTCCGGTGGTCCCATCTGTGGTGGAATCACTTCAAACCAGGTATCCACCACCCCATTGGTCGTCTCTCCCGTCGTTTTCCACACCTGGTACCAGGTCTGAGAAAGAAACGTTCTCTCTCCCTGCTCGAATTCCTGAATAATCGGACGAATAGCATTCTCTGTCATCTGACTTCTCCTTTCGCTCCATATATGGAAGCAAACATTTGTTCAAAAAAAATGCACGGACCTGAACACGACGCAATGACGGATCTGAATGACATCGCCATAGACATGAACTTGTATGGCGCGCATGGTTGACATACGCATGTTGCTTTTCCTGAAGAAAACACCTGGGGGATGGCAGACTTATGCCGGGAGGGGAAAGGCGTTGGAGTCTTTCAGCCACATCTCCAGCGTCTTCAATGGTGGATAAAGCTGACGCAGGGTCGCGATGTCGGCCCGATACCCGGCCTCATTGAACCAGGCAAACATCTTCCCGTTATCAAAATTAACTCGGAGCATTTGTTCTACCGGCACTTCAATAAAGCGCAGAGGTTTGCCCAAAACACGCTGGAAGACCTCGGTGATCTGGACAGGTGTGAGTTCATCGCCTGCGATTTCGATCTCTTTATCAAGGAACGCCGTCTTCTGCTCGAAAGCCAGGGCGGCAAAGGCGCCAATATCATCAACAGCGATCATCTGTAACACCGTCTCTGGTCTCAGAGCTATCTTGATGCTCAATGTCTTGTCTGCTTCCTCTGAAACAAAGGAGCGAAAGTTGTCCATAAAAAAAGCGGGACGGAGAATAGTGACGGGTAAACCACGTTCATGGAGATAGTTTTCCACGTGCCATTTGCTCTCGAAGTGAGGGATACCGCTCTCGCGTTCTGCTCCTCCTACCGAACTATACACAAAGTGGGAGACACCTGCCTCTTTCGCAACATCGGCGACAGCCTTTCCTTGACGTTCCTCAACCTCAACACCTGCCTCAGTGGATGAAAGGGCACAAAAAACGCCGTAGACGTTCGCCATCGCGGTACGAAGGGATACGAGCTGATTGAGATCTCCTTGAACAAGTTCGACCCCCTGACGTTTGAGATCCTGTGCAGCGTCTTTATTGAGATCGCGTACAAGCGCACGGACCTTCCAGCCAGCGGCCAGTAAATGACGCGCTACGGCACCTCCCTGCTGACCAGTGGCTCCCAGGACAAGAATATGACGATTTTGTATGTTTGACATGCTATCTCCTTTATCAGTAATATTTTTTGGCAGTACATACTTGAGCGTAAAAAAGTGTTTCAGATAGAGTGCGCATCTTATGAAAAGAGATGAACACCTGCTGAAACGACCTTTCCATCATATCTTGACGAGAGAGAGAGAAACAAGACATAATGAAGCATGGATCCATAGACCCGAAGCTATCGTTGTGAAGGGAGAGAGCCAATAGACCTGCTTCAATTACGCTATTTCCGCGTGGTGGCACGCAGAGAGCACATGACGAAAGCGGCTGAGGAGCTCTTCATTGCTCAGCCTTCGCTCAGTAAAACGATTCGCCGTCTGGAGAAAGAGATAGGGGTTCCCCTTTTTGATCGGCAAGAAAGATCTCTTCAACTCAATCAGTTCGGTAAAGCGTTCCTTGAGCACATTGAGGCTATGTTTTATGAATTGGAAGAGGGGCAGCGCAAAGTCCGAGATATGGCCGGGCTCGAACAAGGAGTGGTTTCGCTGATTGCGGCTTCCCTCCCCTGGATTCCGGACCTGTTACACCGCTTCCAGGTCTTACACCCTTCCATTCACTTTCGCTTATCCCAATGCCCACTTGCTGAAATACCACAGCAACTCGAAACGGGTGCTTATGATTTCTGCTTCTTATCCACTCCGCTCGCCAGGTCTGGCATCAAATGGAGACCCTTGCTGACCGATGAAATTCTCCTGGTCGTCCCCAGCACACATCGACTTGTCGGACAGAAGCATATCCCTTTGCGCGAAGTCGCCCGCGAAGCCGTGGTGATTGAAAAAGTTGGCAGTGGTCTGCGCGACCTGATCGATACATTTTGTCAGCAAGCAGGCATTACTCTTTCCATTTCTTACGAAATAGATGAGCCTGCGATGCTCTATGAATTCGTCAAAGCTGGACTTGGTGTGGGGTTTACGCCTGCTATGATGAAGAAACAGGCCAATGAGCAACTCTTATCATGCATTCATCTAACAAATCCCACCTGTAAGCGTACTCTTGGCCTCGCATGGCAGGAGAAGCATTATCTCTCTCAAGCTGCCCTGACCTTCCGCCAGTTTGTCATGGACTACTTTGCCAATCTGGAGCAAGGCATCTCCTAGTGGATCATCATAACCACAATAAAATTACAAACCAATCTTAATCAGCCTCTGGAGAGCATTGACGATATTATGGAGACGATGTGAAGAACCCCCAACTGGAGGTGTGTGTAGACACCCATGTATGGCGGGTCAGCAAGCGTCTAGGCCTGATCGGCCCAAAGGTCGACGCCGACCAGGCCCACACCGTGTTTGCGAAAATCGCGCCGCCCGATTGGGTCTATGGTCTGCACGTCGGTATGATCCGCCACGGGCGCCAGATATGCCATACTCAAAAGCCAAAGTGCGGCGAGTGCCCGCTCTACGCACAGTGCGCCCACCTCGGCAGCGTTAACCCGCAAGAGACGGGGATATCTTAGGAGAATACTCCTTAACATCCTAAACATGTATGGCTTTACGCAACGTCAAAGGTCTTTATCTCTTCTTCCCAACCTGGACGGCCTGTAAGATCAGTTGGGCAACATCAACTGGATGTGACACAGGTGAGGCATGGCTTGATGGAATTTCTATGGTCGTTGCATGCATACGCCTGGCCAACCATCGTTCAAGATTGGGGTCGATCGTCTGATCATAGAGCGATACAGCATACCACGAAGGCAGACGTTGCCAGGCAGCTGGACCCGATTTGCCTGTGAAGCAAGACGGCTTGATCGGTTTCTGAGAAACCGCAAGGACATGTGCCTTAGCAAGATCAATGTCTGCAACAAACGTTGGCGGAAAGTATGGTGGATCAAGCCATATAAAACCCTGACGATAGGATGAGACAAAGTGTTGCGCTCCGGGCGTTGTAGGATAGCGCCCACTGAGCTCAGCGGGCGATTCACCTTCTGCAGGTGCATGGGCCGCTATATATACGAGGCTGACAACGTTCGAGGCGTTTCCAGCTCCGGTAATCACTGCACCTCCATAGGAATGTCCAACAAGGACCACGGGACCGGAGACGGAAGCGAGAGCCTGGCGTGTCACGTCGATATCATCCGCTAGCGACGTAAGCGGTATCTGTACCGCCAGGGCGTGATGTCCTGCCTGCTGTAATATGGGCGTGACACCGCTCCAACTGGAGGCATCGACAAACGCACCATGCACGAGAACCACATTGATTCCCGATGATCTCCCGGAAGCGCTCTCAGTGTTTGTAGAGGTATTTTGTGGCTGTCCTCCTGACGCCAACGCACTTCTCACCGAAGTGAAGGACTCTAAACTAGAAGCAAGAGCTGTCGCAGCAGCCGCTCCGCCAAGGTGCCTGAAGAGTGTTCTCCGGCTCATAAAAGGGTGAGACGACGATAGCACAACGTTTTTCTTTGAAGGTCGGCAAGAAAATGGCATGGACATGCTCCTTAACCGCATAGTAGCTACGCTTAAGACGAAATTCAGGAAAACTCCTGGTCACTGCACATGTGCTCATTTCTCATGATTATGGGAGCCACGCAAGCTGCGGTGCGCTCAATAATCGGCTTACCAATGACCAGCAGAACGTACAAGCTATTATGCTGCGGTCGACATCTGGCCTTTTAAAATGAGATAACAAAACATGTCATTTGCTAGAACGTCTTTCACCTTGCATTAGTATATAATTAGCAGAAACTGCTCATCTCGCCTATCATCACACCTAAATAAATAAAGTACTTCAGTCTCTTATGCTTCAATCTGTTCTTAGTAGGTAGAAGCCTTGAAAAATATGTTTTTCTTTCTCGTCAAAATGGCATCTAACTGAGCAGAACAGGCGATTCAGGCACGATCTTAGAAGAAGGCTGTGCCGCAACCCACCACGTTTCGCCCATTCAATCAAATGATTTACAATCAGAGCACAGCTTTGAGTTCGTCAAGTGACTCTCG
Source organism: Dictyobacter halimunensis (assembly GCF_036245075.1). Taxonomy (NCBI): domain Bacteria; kingdom Bacillati; phylum Chloroflexota; class Ktedonobacteria; order Ktedonobacterales; family Dictyobacteraceae; genus Dictyobacter; species Dictyobacter halimunensis. Next base: position 4,842,791 of record NZ_BSRI01000002.1, on the reverse strand, counting down.
TATAAACTGTGACAGCTTTTGCTGGCCGTGTCTCACCCGTGAACTGAACAAGTCATAATGGCAGGAAGACTTTGCAAAGACACTCTCAGCTGCCCCTTACCTGTCGATCGTTCTCATCCGATGTTCCTTCCCTCTTTTGCCCAGGAAAAACCACATCATGCTAAAGCAGCCTCTGGAGGGCGTTGACGATATCCTGGGGGCGATGTGAAGACCCCCCGACTGGAGGTATGCGTAGACACCCATGTCCATCGTGTCAGCAAGCGGCTAGGCTTAATTGGTCCCAAAGTGAGTGCGGACAAGGCCCACACCGTGTTTGCGAAGATCGCGCCGCCCGACTGGGTCTACGGCCTGCACGTCGGTATGATCCGCCACGGGCGCCAGATCTGTCACGCCCAAAAGCCAAAGTGCGGCCAGTGCCCGCTCTACGCGCAGTGTGCCCACGTCGGCAGTGTCAATCCACAGGAGACAGAGATATCTTAAAACGAGGAAGTAACAGAGAATAATTCACTTCTTTGTGAAAATGTTAGCCCGTTGCGATCGTGCCATCTGCATTGATGTGAATAGTGACAGTACTTAAAGCCCTTGTAGCAGGGCCGCGGATGGCTTCACCTCCCTGGGCAGGATCGAATATGGCACCATGGGCAGGGCATACCAGGGTATGCGAGCCGCTATCATAATACACTGGCACTCTTTTATGCGTACATGCAGTTTCATAGGCCACAAAATTGCCGCCTGGTAGATGAATCAAGGTGCTAGCATCTCCATTTGCAGGGTTGGCAAATTGCGCGGCTGTATTGATGGCCATGCTGGTTGATCCAATCACTGTACCAGTAGGGACTGGCGTGGGAGGAGCGGTAGGGGCTGGCGTGGGAGGAGCGGTAGGCACCGTTGGTTGCGTTACCTGGAGTGGAGCAGTCGTTGGTTGTGCCTGAGGAATGGTTTGCGGAGTAGGCATAACGTCTTTTTTGACTACTTTTGTTGGTTCCGGAGTATTGCTGATTGCAGGTGTGGTAGCGGTGGGATGCTTTACATGTACTGTCGGTGAAGATGGTGATGGTTGAGGGCGAAACATATAGGCCATTCCGACGCTCCCAAGTCCCAATACTGCCGCGGTAGCTACGCCACCGGTCGCCAGTAGCGCTAGTACCTGACGGCGGCTCTTAACAGGCTTAGCAGTTTGTTGAATTCGTGGCGTCTTAATCGAACTGGCAGTGATCCCCTCGGCGAATGCTGCGGACGCCGCGGCATCCGTCTGCATAGATAGTTCCTGATTTACCCAGTCAAGCGTACCATCATTATTTTGAGCCACGGTTTGTTGGTCTGACTGTAGTGTAGGATGAGTGATAGGGGTATAAAGGGCCTTCTCAAATGCTCTGGCCAACTGATCAGCTGTTTGGATGCGTTGAGCGGGATCACGCTTTGTTGCTTGTTGTATTACAAGATCGATATGCGGCGATATTCCTGGTCGCAGACTGGAGGGAGCAGGTACATCAAACTGTACCCGTTGCTGTACATCATCCAGTGAATTGACCTTTTTAAAAGGAAGCTCGCCGGTTAAAAGCTCAAAAAGAAGCAAGCCGGTAGCATAGATATCGGCGAGTGGATTAGCCAGAGCGCCCTGGATAACCTCTGGCGCAAAATATTCGATTCCAGGCAGTGGCGTACTCGTGATACTTAAGAGATGTGGATAAGGAGAGAGCGCCATTTCAATACCCTGTATTCTACCGAGCCGGTTGAATCCAAAGCGCGCCAGGCGTACCTGTTTGTCTGCATCGAAAATCACATTGGCAGCGCTTATCGCGCCATGAGTCACACCTGTTCCATGGGCATAGTTCAAGGCTTCCGTCAGCGGTTTCACCACCTCTAGGACCTGTTCGGGAGAGAAATAGCCTTGATGATTTAATACGTGGGCAAGTGAAGTACCTGTAATCAAGGGTGTAACTGCATATGTATAGCCATCGTGATCGCCTACATCAAGCAACGGAAAAATATATGGATGGTCTAACTTGACCAGTATCGCCCCTTCTCGATAAAGCCGATCTATAAAGCGTTTGCGTGCACTTGCTGAGTACGTCTCCGGAAGGAAAAAAAGGGTCAAAAGGACGCTACGGCTATGCGTTTGCTGTTGAGCCTGGTAGACAGCGTTCCATTGTCCTTGCCCGACAAGACTCTCTAATTTATAAGGACCAAGGGTCTGGCCGATGAATTGTTCTCCCTGACTGAACGCTATCCGCATACAATTTCCTCATAACTCTTATCGTCGACTGCATATTCACAGTTGAAAATGTGCAGTTTAATTATATAGACCTTTCTATATATTTCAGCCTTTTAAAGATGGATATTGGCAAAAGAGTACTATGTTCACGCCTGAAAGTGGAAGAAGAACGTCTCCGTCTGGCACGAGATTTGCATGATCTGCCTGGGCAATCCCTCTCGGTTATCACCCTCAAAAGCGAACTTGCCAGGAGTTTGCTGGCCGAAGATCCCACCCGCTGTGCTCAGGAACTCTCTGAGATTGAACAGATCTCCCGCCGGACGTAGCGCTGCTGGACATTGAAATGCCTGGTGGCGGTGGCCTCCTGGCTGCTCACGCGTTGCAAGCGGCCAGGTCTGATCTTAATGCTCTGGCAGAACCTTCATCTTCACAAAATCGCGCGCACCCAGCATGCGCAGTGGAAGTCTTAAGATAGCGGGAAAGGCTTGCAGTCCCATGTCGGCCTCACTCACCTCAAACGCATCGCATTCGTATTCGCGCCCATGCCAGAGGATAGTACAGTGTCCCGCCGCCACGACATTGCGATACCAATCCACGGCGAATCCATACGTCAGCTCGATCACAAAACCATCCGCGACCGGCACGAGCAGCAGTGGAGTCGCATACGCTCGCCCACTGCGCCGCCCAACATGACGCACGACCGCAAAGGAACTATGAGCGGACCCCGCGAACCTCATCACCACTGGATTGACAGTCCGTTTACTAAACGTCCGCACGTGCTCCATGAATGGTCCACGATTTCCTAATAATGAAAAAACGATGAGAGGCGTTGTCAGCTCTAGCAGGCCCTCTATTGCGATAACATAAGCTATGGCTACTATATCAATATTCTTTATCCGCATACATTTCCCATCCGTGGTTGCATTCTCTTGTACTACGCTACAGTTGTGTAGTACAAGAGAATGCAACCACGGATGGGGTGATCCTGTCAACCAGTGCAGATGTACTACAGAGATATAGGGGCTAAAGCAAGCACTAAGTCAACAGCCACCGCTATAGGTAACATCACCATTTTGTGATTGGGGAACATACAGGGCGTATTGGATGAACGGATGCATCCTGATCATGGCATGAGCAAAAAGTGAGAAAGGCTTCAGCTACGCGAGGATCATACGCGCGACCGGTGCAGCATCGGATTTCGGCCCGCGCCTCAACTGGGGAGAGCGCCGTATGATAGGGTCTCGTACATCTTCATAGCGCCCCATTCGATCATGTATCAAGAAAGGCAATAATGTAGGTTCGGAACGCGGGCATGATCCGCCAGGGCCGCCGGGTCTGCTATGCCCGGCGGCCGGGGTGCGCCTACGTCGGAAGCGTCAACCCGCAAGAGACGAGGATCAGGTCAGTGCCAGCCGTCCGGCGTCCAGTTATCCTGACCCAGCAAGTAGGTGAGCGGCGTCTGTTGCGCGGCCTGAGCGGGCGTCAACTGGGGACGATTGGCATTGACTTTTGCGCCGGGACCCCGGTTGTCATATTCGGCATAGCGTACTGTACGCCAATAGACCGGTGGACTCGTCCAACTTTGCCAGGGGGACGATGAAATTGCGGCAGCCAACCAGGTATTACGCACCGTTACCTGCGCTCGGGCATCCGGCGTCGCGGGCCACGGTCGCCCGAGAAAGGAACTTCCCGCAGGGGCATCCGACCTGACGGTGCTGCGATCCACCAGGAAACCATACTGCTGCGCCGACGGCGTTGCGGCTGCGGTCATCTTCGGTCCGGTGCCCGACGTGTTCTTGATAAAGATCGTATCCCGATCAAAGACAGCGGTTGCCCGGCCAAAGATAAAATCTATGGTCCCCTCGACGTAGCTGTTGGTGAACAGTTGACGAGCGATACTCGTCGTGCTGGGTGAGTTCACATACAGCGTGTCCTGATTGCCCAGGAAGCGATCATGATCAAAGATCATCCGATCAGCCGCCGTCTTCACAGCCACCGCCTGATGCTGATTGGTCTCTGGATGTGACGCGGGATTAAAGGTGTTGGCGAAGGTAATGTTACGCGCCACAAAATCGTGGCCACTCAACGTAGCGGTCGCACTCCCGGAGGTGCCCAGCGTTCCACCATTTGGTGCGGGGCTCCCGGACCAGTTATCAAAGGCGATCACGGTATCTTCGGGTCGCGTAGTGCCCCCAAGGAGCGTGATATACGGTTTGGTGGAGGGAATATTAATGACTTCACGATAGGTACCGGCTTTGATGGCAATGATCACGTTCTGCGCATTGTTCAGGGGAACTGAATCAATGGCCGCCTGCACGGTGGTGAAATCCCCTTTCCCTCTGGCGTCCACGGTGATCAGGCGACCGGACCCGGCAAAGCTCTGGACAAGACCGGGCACCGCGGCAGTCGGATCGATGGCGAGATGGTACATCGGCGTCCAACTGGTATCATTGGTGAGATCAGGGTCGTTGGCCGCGTTATAGGCCGCCAGCAGATCTACCGGCTTCCCATTGACAAGATCCCCGGCGGTATGAATGGTCGTCCCTTTATACACGCCAATCACATTGCCAACCGGATAGCCAGACGGGAGTACATAATAGTTGTTCTGCGCATAGATATGGGATGAGAACCCCACGCCTAGCGCGTAGAGGAATTCGGGATTGGCCGCCTCATTGTAGTAGTTGTCATAGACATGCACCTGACCATAACGGACACGCGGCAAACGCTGAATGGTATTCTCGAATGCGTTATGGTGAACGGTCACACGAAGTTTTCCCACATCATACTTCGGGCTATCGGTAGAACCGATGAGCATGGTCTTATCGTGGTTCGTCAGACGATTCCAGGAGACGGTGACAAGGTCGGCCCCTTTCGTGATGTCGCACTCGCCATCATGCTGCTCATAGATGCGTCCATAGTAATAGGGTGCCTGACTATCGGGATAGGATCCATCGGTAAAGGAGTCATGATCGACCCAGACATGCGTTGCGCCAAGGATAGATAGATTGTCGTACGCGGAATTCCAGTTCCCGGTCGCGCCATCGGTGGGGTCCCACTGTGGGAAGCAATCGAAGGCATTCTGGAACTGGATATTGCGCACAATGACATTGTCCACGCCACTGACCATAAAGTTCGCGCCGATCACCTGAGCGCCACTGGCATCCCCTACGATCGTTGTGTTCGACGGAATGGAGATCACGACACGTTTGGCCTGATTGGCCTGAGACGCTTTGCGCGCATCCTCAAGGGGACCACTCGGCACGCTTGTACGCCCCCATACAGCGGGATCGTAGGCTTTCAGATACGCATCAAGGGAATACCCACCGGTGATGTAGTCATTGCAAGTTAGCGGCTTCCCCTGATCATCCTCGTTCCCGTTGATCACACCTTTGATATAGATAATCTTTGGCGCGGTACCGCCATTGCTCAGCGCCTGCACCAGTTGTTCGCGATTGGTCACGGTATAGACATGATCAAGGGTCGCGGTTGAACCGCCGCTAGTCCCCCCATCGGCGGATGCCCAACCATCATTAGCAGGCAGAGCCTGGCGACCCAGATCCAGCCCATGTGGAAGCGTAGCAGTTGGATTGTTCGCGCCAGCATTGGCGGGAGTGGCGCGCTCATGTGCTCCCGCAGCCTGGGCGCTTCCATAACTAGCGCCCCCGATGAGCAGAGCAATGAGCACAACCCCGATCTGAATCCATAGACGCGTTGGACGACTTATAAATGGACATCTCATACATAGCCCTCCATGGTTTGCTCGGACAAATCCTTTTGACGACACTAAGAAGGAGGAGCTGGTGCTGCCCTTTAACTCAGCACATCCTCGTGCTCCTGAGGCGGGCCGTGCGTGCGCCCACACGGCTCCACCAACATAGAAAGGTACGCATATATAAACACGACAAATGGACAACATGTCTACCGGCTTACAACTCGCCTTATCCCCCTTGCGAATTACCTGATTTCTATATAGCTGCGCCTTTGGATAAATGTGACCGATCACAATTTAGTATAACCGTATATTTCTCCAAAAGTCAATAATTGATCTACATGCGGGTGCATGTAGATTTTTGTGAAAATGTGGTTCACCAAACAAAGTATTAAAATCGAAATAGTACCTTGACAGACACAGTAATATAACGTATACTCTAACTACGAGGTGATGAATATGAGTGAGAACAAACTTACCTCCGACCTGCTACGCGGACATACCGATACGATGATTTTACGGCTCTTATCGGAGGCTGACCGCTACGGCTACGAGATTGTCAAGCTGATTGCTGAGCGCTCGGGTGGTGAATATGAATTAAAGGAAGCCACCATGTACTCGAGCGTCCGGCGGCTTGAGGTCGACGGCGATATCGAGTGGTATTGGGGCGATGAATCGCAAGGCGGTAGGAGGAAATACTTCCGGATTACGGAAAAAGGGAAAGCGACGTACGAGCGCAATAAAAGCAACTGGGAGTACGCCAAGCGCGTGCTAGAGAACCTCTTGTAAAGGAAATGTGATGATATGAATGAGCAATTGACCAACTATGTCAACGGCGTCTTTGCCCCCTACGATGGGGTCAAAAGCGCGAGCGAATTAAAGGCGGACCTGCTCTCCGATCTGCAGGAACGCTTCCGTGAACTTAAGGCGGAGGGCAAGGATGATGAAACAGCCCTGCGCATGACCATTGAGAGCATCGGCGATATTGAGCAGACCGTCCAGGAGGTCGCCAACCTCTCCCACGAGCTGGAACGGCAGGTAGCCATCAACTTGAGCGCGAGCAACCTGCCGGGGAGCGACTTCGCGGGCGTGACCGCCCAGAAAGGAAATTTTCAAGCGAGCGCGTTGCGCGGTTCTGACTTTACGGGTTCGGACCTGACCGGGAGCTCGTTTCGGGGCAGTGACGTGCGTGACGCCAATTTTACGGGCGCCAATCTGACCGATTGCGACTTCTCCGCCCTTGATCTGGTGAATGCGAACTTCCGTGAGGCCATCCTGGTGCGCACCAACTTCAGCGCGTCGGGGCTGAAGGGAACACAATTCATCGGAAGCACGCTGACCGATGTTAAATTGACGATGACCGACCTGAGAAAAACTACCTTTGAACGCTGTACTTTTCTCGGCGTGGACTTCAAATATTCAGACCTGCGTGGTCTGCGCTTTGATGGACAGACCTTTATCGGCGTCAAGTTTGACCAGACGGCACTTAAAGATGTGTCGTTTCAGGGCGCGACCCTCAAACAGGTGTCGTTCCGCCTGGTGTCTCTCTGGTCGAGCGGAAAACGTGCCATGCAATCCATTCACTTTGACGGCGCAAGTATGGATAAGCTCACGTATGCCGCGCTCAAGGGCCTGGGAGCAGATGTCTCCAAGGTGACGGTTCTCGCATAAGGAGGTGCGTATGCCAAATACTGCCATTCAGGTCACAGATATCAAGAAATCATACAAGAATTTGAATGTCTTAAAGGGTGTGAATTTCACCGTGGAGCAGGGCAGTATCTTCGCCCTGCTCGGCTCCAACGGCGCCGGCAAGACAACGATTATCAAAATCCTCACCACGCTGCTCAAACAGGACGGCGGCGCCGCCAGCGTGAACGGATTTGATGTGGCGTCAAAGCCAGACAATGTGCGGCAATCCATCAGCCTGACCGGACAGTTCGCCGCCGTGGATGAGATTTTGACCGGGCGCGAAAATCTGATTATGATTGCCCGGCTCCGACACCTCAAAGATGCGCGCCAGGTGGCCGACGATTTGCTGACACGCTTCGGTTTAACCGCTGCCGCGAACCGCAAGGTGTCGACGTATTCAGGCGGCATGCGCCGCAGGCTCGATCTCGCCATGAGCCTGGTGGGAACACCAAAGATCATCTTCCTTGACGAGCCAACCACCGGCCTTGATCCCGAGGCGCGCCTTGAGGTGTGGAAGATTGTAAAGGAGCTGGCTGATAGCGGCATTACCGTCTTCTTGACCACGCAGTACCTGGAAGAGGCGGAACAGCTCGCGGACCACATTGCCATTCTCCATGAGGGGAGGATTATCGCCAGCGGCACGCTGGCGGATCTCAAAAAGCTGTTTCCACCTGCTGAGGTGGAGTATGTTGAAAAACAACCAACATTAGAGGAGATATTCCTGGCCATCGTTGGTAAAGAGAAGGAAAAATAGATGGAAACGGTAAGGAAGCACTTTTTCATCGATATGAGTGTGATGCTTGGTCGTTCCATGCGCCATATCTTCCGCAGCATGGATACCATCATCACGGTCACTATCATGCCTATCGCCTTTATGCTGCTGTTCGTGTATGTGTTCGGGGGCGCCATCCAAAGCGGGACAGCTAACTATGTCAATTACCTGTTGCCTGGAATCTTGCTGATCGCCATCGCGAGTGGGATATCCTATACGGCGTACCGTTTGTTTAACGATGTGCAAAAAGGGATCATTGAGCGCTTTCGCTCCATGCCGATAGCTCCTTCCACCATGCTGTGGGGCCACGTCCTGACCTCGCTGGTCTCCAACGCGATCTCGGTGGTCGTTATTATTCTCGTTGCATTGATTATGGGCTTTCGTTCATCGGCGGGCATCCTATCATGGCTGACCGTCATCGGCATCCTGGCGTTGTTTACGCTGGCATTAACCTGGATCGCGGTCATTCCAGGGCTGACCGCGAAATCGACAGACGGCGCAACCGCATTTTCTTATCCGATCATCTTCCTGCCTTTTATCAGCTCCGCGTTTGTGCCAACCCGGTCGATGCCTTTTGTGGTCAGGGTCTTTGCCGAAAACCAGCCGGTGACCGCGATCGTGGATGCCATCCGTGCCTTACTGGCTAATCAGCCGGTGTCTCAGAATATATGGATCGCTCTTGCCTGGTGCATCGGTATTCTGCTGGTGGCCTATATCTTTGCGATGAGGGCATATAAAAAGCGGGTGTGATACGTTCACGGGTAGGCGAGAGCACCCATCCCCGGCAGCGCGCATGCGTTTGCTTACATCTCCGTCAGGTAGAGACCATAATAGCGCAAGAGCAGAAGGTGCGTATTCTTACGTGCACCTTCTGCTCTTGCGCTACACGTGGTAGGGAATCTTTGTCAGCGGATATTCGGCGCGTGATGGAAACCACCGCGTGGCAGTTCAAGCCTGGAGTGACCCGCCTCCAGTAAGCGAGACAGCATCCCGTACCAGGCTACCAGGCCCGAGGCGATGGCGATCCATCCTCCAATCAATGTGAGTATGGGGACGTTGATCAGGAGTCCAAGGGTAACTCCAAGGGATGCGAGAGCCAGCAGACCTAGAGCGCCAAGCCAGACTGGGTTTGTGCCCATTGCCGTCAGCATGTAGAGAATGGTAAACACCGTCCATGTGAGGAACAGGAAGCCCACCGCAACGTTCAGATGACTCCCAAGAGCGGAGGAAATACCAAACGTTGGAGCAACCAGCGCGCCCAATGAAATGAGAAACACCCCATAGGATTCAAAAAACGTTCCCATTTCAGGATTCTCCCGGGTCGACTGGTGCATGCCACCCAGAAACAGAGCGATGCCTCCGAAAAAGGACACAACCGCGAGTAATCCAAGGCCAGTAGCTAAAGGACGAATGAGAAAACCAGCGAAAACAGCGCCCCAGATGATGGTCGTAAATGCAAATGCTTGCATATTGGGGATAGCCAGCCTCGCGTCACGTGTGACAACATCAGTGCCAGTCGTACCGACGTTCTGATCTTGAGGCATTGCATATTGGGCCATTTCATGTTCTCCTTTCACTTGTTTCCAGGAGTCGCTCGTTTCCAGGAGCAAGCTTCGCCGTGCTCCCGCACTAACTACCGTCCCATACAAAAAAAGCACAATACTTGTAACTATAGATATAACCAACCTAGCATAATTCAATTACATAAGCAAGTTTAACTATTGCATTCTATTAAGTCTCCCCAATGGGAGTGTGTCTGACTCTCGTCACCCTGGGGGCCCGTGAGCGCCCCCGCACGCGCGTCCGCTACGCGGCCGCACTGGTTTTGTGTGTTGGCGCAACAGGGGCGCGAATGCGCCCCTGTTACGCCAACACACCCCATGGATTTGTGAGCACCATAGGTGCGAAAGCTCAGGCGTGCTGCAGGCGATGATCATGAGCATCAGACACTCTCTTAGGACATTACTGGGATTCGATGCGGCCCAGTGGATTGGGGGTTTCCATCAAGGCGGCACATGCTGCGGACCAGGCAGGATCTTCGGGATAGAGCGCGCTGCGCAGGTAGGCCCAGGTGAGCCGCTGAATCAGGGCAACTCGTGCGGGATTCTCGTCCGTCGTTTCCGTGACGTTGTATCCGGTGATTCCGCCAAGCGAGTGTTCCGCCCCAAACAGGGTGAGCAGGCTCTTGCCACCTGGGCTCAAAAAGTAGGGATCGGTAAACCAGTCCGGTCCGCGCACAGACAGCAGGGACTGGTCGTGATCTCCCGCGACTACCAGGGCCGACGTGGTCATCTCCGCGAAGCTCGGGTTCATAAACGGGAAGTGCTCGGCCGCGAACGGAGTCAGGTCAGATCCTCCCTGGCCAGCCGCAGCCAGCAGCACACCGGCTTTGACGCGCGCGTCGGACATGTCCTCTCCCTTTCCACCCTCGGCATCAAGGACACGCGCGCCCATCAGCATGCCCACTGTCTGGGCGCCCCAGGAGTGTCCGGCCACCGCGATGCGGCTTCGATCGAGGCGCCCGCTGAGACCGGGAACGGCAGCCTCGATATGGTCAAGCTGATTGAGGATGCGCTGCAAATCCTCGACGCGGAAGCGCCAGATGCGGGGCGTGCGGGGATCATCGGAGGGAATGTTCAGCGTCCTTGAGTCGAGATGGGTGGGCTGAATCACTACAAAGCCGTGAGCGGCCCAGAAATCAACCAACGGTGCGTAGCTATCCAATGACCCGCCAAAGCCGTGCGAGAAGAGAATAACAGGCAATTGGCGACCGGTCACGGGCATGGACACGCGCACCTGCAGATCCTCACCACGGTCTGGAGCCGATAGCACTACCGGCTTCACCGAGACAACCGGGGCAGGCGCGCCCATGGTCACGTCTGGATCTGTAAGCGCCATGTCTGATTTGTTGTTCATAGAAAGATTTTCCTTTGTGATATGATGATATAGCATCCTAGTAAAATGGAGCGTTGCTCCGATTCATATTATACGGAACGGCGTTCCGTTTGTCAAGGTGCCATGTATGTGAGGAAGGAAATGAAGAGATGACCATCAGAGATGAGGGAGTGGAGCAAGCGGCCCGGCAGAAAGCAGCGCGGCCGAAGCGGGCCGATGCGCAGCGCAACGAGCAAGCGTTGCTCGATGCCGCCGCCGCCGTGTTCGTCAGGTCCGGTGTTGAGGCGCCGGTGCGCGACATCGCGGCCGAGGCAGGAGTTGGGATGGGAACAATCTATCGTCACTTCCCGACGCGAGCGGATCTCGTTGTCGCTGTGTACCGCCACCAGGTTGAGGCCTGCGCCGAGGCTGGTCCGGTCCTGCTGGCGCAGGCTGACTCACCGCACGCCGCACTCGGTCAGTGGATCAACCTCTTCGTTGATTTCCTGGTTACCAAGCATGGACTCGCTGCGGTCCTGCAGCCCGGCGGCGGCTTCGATGCGCTGCATAGTTACTTCCTTGATCGACTCGTTCCCGTTTGTGCCCGGCTGCTCTCCGCCGCTATTGATGCAGGCGAAATTCGCGCTGACATCGATGCCCTTGAACTGATGTATGGCATCGGCAACCTCTGCGTGGGCGCCGGCAACGATCCGCGCTACGATGCCCGCCGCATGGTCGGGCTGCTCATCGCCGGACTGCGCCAATCGCGCCCGGCCTGAGGCTGCTGATCTATATAGAGGGTCTGAAAGACGCTGCACACATCTTCTACGCGAGCCATTACACGGGCTCGTCGGCCGTCACCTGTCTGAAGCTGGCCAGTGTATGGGCAAGAGCATCAGGGGCAATCGCGCTATTGATGCCCTCATAGGCGCCTCGGGCGGCGATCTCGGCGCGTGTAAGCATTGTTTTGCGAAGGGGTTTACCTTGAGACAGGCTGATACACACAGACACGCTCCCGGGCGGCTTTGATTGGAAGCCGCCCGGGAGCGTGTCTGGCTTTTGGAAAAGCTCTCTAACACTCTAACTCTTTAAAATTTGCATCGACATATATCTATCTATGCCAGATAAAAGTAACGCCAGCACCGGGATGGAATGTCCAGTAGCTTACCACGCCTACACCACCATTCCAGTTCATATTGCTGACACTCACGCCATACGCATTCGCGCTGGCCGCGCTCACACCGTACCCGACCACGCCAACGTGCCCATAGGCACTGGCACCCTGGGTATAAGGCTGCAGCACGATAATCGAAGGACCGTATGGATTCGGCTCAGACGAGGTGACCCAACCATTGTACACCGCTCCACCAACCCACTCATTTGCATTACCCAACCACGGAACCCACCATCCGGTCAACCAATGATAATAGTTGTTCGCCCAGGAGGTGCACTGGCCGTAAGAGAAACGCCACGAAGTATCAGCATTCCCGGCGACAGTCGTGTACACAACCGGTGCCTGCGTTGACATTGACGCCTGCGCGGGTGCAATCGGTGCCTGCGTGGAAACTGCCTCCTGCGTAGAGGAGGGTACCTCTCCCGGGGCCGTCGCTTGAGCCCCTGTTATACTGGCGGCCGAGGACACATGGTTCCGACCTGATTTAGTCTGAGCTGCAATCGCGGCATGCCCGTCAATCAGGGGCGCATAACTCTGCTTTGGAGCATCCTTACTCTTTGGCGACACAGAGGAATTGCTCGCTTGAAATGCCAGGCTCATTCCTGATGGAATAACGGCCAAAACTCCAGCGGCAACAACAATGAGCATCAGCACGATGCCAGCATAGACCATGCTTCGCCCTTGTAGAAGGCGCATCGAACCTGAACTCTTTTTTCCATTTTCAGGATGAACAGCACTATTTTGAACTTCGGTAGTGACTTTACGATTACAATCTTCAAACATGGTACAAATTACCCTTCCATCTTACACAAATGATACTTATCCGCATTCAGATAACTACGAGTGTGTATTCACAGTACTCTAAATGCAAGAAGAACCATATACGAAGCATAACAATAGTCATACCTACATTTACAAACTTTAATCAATAGCTCCATGGTGAGTCAAATGACTCACCAAAATACAGTACTATATAACTAGTACACTTTTACGCTTGTGTTTATATATAGCACAACAAACCTCTTCTACATCTTCAAAAACAAGAAGAAATGAAAAGAAGCAGAACCTCAGCCTTGCCCGGGCCTGGATCTCCTCTCCGCATGAGCTTCTTTGGTTTCTCATGGAAGACAAACACGCGACCGGGCGGCTTCGTTTGAAGCCGCCCGGTCGCGTGTTTGTCTCAGACGAGCAAGAGCAATCCACATATCCTTTGGAAAGCAGAACACTCAGATAAAGAGAGCTCGTCGATCTTTAAACGCTACATCAACAGACATCTATGCATGCCAGATAAAAGTAACGCCAGCACCGGGATGGAATGTCCAGTAGCTCACCACGCCTACACCACCATTCCAGTTCATATTGCTGGCACTTACGCCATTCGCATTCGCGCTGGCCGCACTCACCCCCGACTCGACCACGCCAACGTGCCCATAGGCGCTGGCACCCTGGGTATAAGGCTGCAGCACAATGATCGAAGGCCCATTTGGATTCGGCTCAGACGAGGTAATCCAGCCATTGGATGCCGCTCCACCAACCCATTCAGACCCATTACCCAGCCACTCAACCCACCATCCGCTCAATGCATGATAGTGGACGTTCGCCCAGAAGGTACACTGGCCGGCAGAGAAGCGACCCGAAGTATCAGCATTCCCGGCAACATTTGTGTACGCAACCGGCGCCTGCGTTGGAACCGGTGCCTGCGCCTGCGTTGGAACTGGTGCCTGCGCCTGAACCGGCGCTTGCGTTGGGACCGGCATCGGCGTTGGAACTGGTGCCTGCGCTTGAACCGGCGCCTGCGTTGGAACTGGTGCCTGCGTTGGGGCCGGGGCCGGCACTCGCTTTGGAACCGCCGCTTGAGCTTTCTTCACATTGGCGGCAGAGGACACATGGTCCCGACCTAATTTAGCTTGAGTTGTAATCGCGGCAATCGCAGCATGCGGAATTGCATGACTCTGCTTTGGGGGAACCTTACTCTTTGGTGGCTCAGATGACTTGCTCGCTTGAAATGCCTGGCTTATTCCGGATGGGAATACAGCCATGGCGGCCCCAAAGATAACCGCGACGAGCATCAGTGCGATGCCAGCATAGGCCATGCTTCGCCTTTGTAGAAGGCGCGTCGAACCCGAACTCTTTTTTCCATTTCTAAGAGCACCGATGGAAATATATAGCTTCCCTACTTGAGCCGCACTATTTTGAACTACGGTAGTGACTTTGTGATTACGATCACGAAACACGATAAGAATTACCCTTCCATCTTAACACTGTTACATGGTACTTATCCGTATGCAGGTGCCTATGAATTTGCACTTCTCAGCACCCTGTTTGCACTTCTCAGCACGCTGAATGCAAGGAAGTGCTACATACATCAATTGCTATATTTGTACTTATAAACCTTATCAAAAGTTTCATGGTGAGTCAAATGATTCACCAAAATACAGGACTATATAACTAGTATACATTTACGCTTGTGGCTACATACAACACAATAAACCTCTTATACACTTTCTCCTGGAATACTCAACAATTAGAAGAACCCTGGGTGGGCGATCAAATGTCGCCCACCCAGGGTTCTTCTCTGTTCTTTTCGCTTCCTATTCGAAAAAGCCGGACTCGGCGATAATCTCGCGTGAGGGAAGGAAAGTGGCTTCGGCGACGGATCCCCCTGTGCGCTGGAGATATTGCCGGACAACACGATAGCCGATGGCGTAACCGGCGAAATCGGGCACGCCAGCTTTGGGTCCTCCCCAGGCTGAGGTAATGCTATCGCCAAAGATGTAGCCACGCACCGCATCGAAGCCGCTCATGTCAAGCGCGCCGCCGATGACGCGTCTGGCTGTGGTCAGTTCCTCCTCGTTGAAATCGGTGACATAATAGCCGACCAGTTCCTCGCCGAAGAGCTCGGCAGCGAACGCTTCCGCCAGACCTTCGGCGATGATGTAATCGGCGACCGTGACCTGCATGGGCAGGAAGGGCACGATCTTGAAACGGACGTTGTGGTTGAGCTCGTGAACCGATGCTGGCCCGACACGCGGCAAGGTATAGTCGTCGACGAGGCTGAGCGAGACCATAATATAGCCAGGGATACCGCCAAATCCGGCATAGCCTCGACCAGGCATAGCACTATTGTGCTTCGTGAGCACCACGGCACAGTTGATGGTGTCCAGCGCAATACGATCAGCGTAAGGGGCGAAGGAGGCTATACCGCGTTCAAGCGCGGCCACAGACCGTTGCCAGGCTCCCTCATCGGTCAGGCGCCTGACCATCTCTTCTATGATGGGACGCTGCTCGCCATCGAAATCTTCCGGTGTATAGAAGGTCCACATCTTCGCCCAGGCCAGGAGATCGTCACCGCCACCATAAATGCGCGCCATACCTGCAAACGGGGCCAGCAGTTCCTGCTGGTAAATGGCCTCGCGCTCCTGCGCGCTGGCACAGTTGAGCAAACGTCGATAGATAGACTCGACATCAATCATATGTAGTTTCAATGGATATTCCTTTCCAGATGCAAGCCGGGGCAAGACCGGCGCCGATGCAGGCCGGGGCGAGCCCGGCACATACGAGTTTAACCCATGACGTTACGTCATACGCAAGCCCCATGTGTTAAAATGTCAATATGTCTATGGAGCGTCAAAAGGCTTCATTTTCTCGTTTTGAAAACCTCAATGCTGTCTTCCAGTTGATGAGGTGGTACTGCTTATTTTCTGAAATGAGGGGTCAGTAGCATGAATGTGCAAGTCGAACAGGACATCAGTAGTAAGAAGAGCAGATTAGGCATTATCGATTGCGATGTGCATCCCTATCCGAAATCGATAGACGAGATTCGCGCCCATATGAAGCAGCCCTGGCGAGATAGGTATCGAGGAGGTGGCCGGGGATTCTATGATAATCCGGTCCATGGAGCGCGCCTGGATGCGGTCCCGCCCGGTGGAGGGCCAACGGGATCAGATCCAGAGTTTTTGCGCGAGCAGCTTATACATGAATTTGGCATTGAGTATGCGGTCCTGCTGCCGAGGGCCTTCTGCAATCTGCATCCCGACCCGGACTTCGGCACCGCCATCGCGGCCGCCTATAACGACTGGCTGGCGGAGACGTGGCTGGATAAGTACAACCAGCAGGGGACATTCAAAGGCTCGATCACTGTGGCCCACCAGGATCCGCAGGCGGCGGCGCGAGAAATCGAACGCTGGGCCGGGCATCCTCATTTCGTGCAGGTGATGACCGATTCCGGCGCCCGCGCTCCATTTGGCCAGCGCCAATACTATCCCATCTACGAAGCATGCGCGAAACATGGTCTGCCCTTCGCCATTCATCCTGGTACCGATGGCATGGGCATCAACGTTCAGCCTTCGCCGGGCTATCCAACGCACTACATTGAATGGCACACCTGTCTATCGCTTGGCTTTCAGGCCCACCTGGTAAGCTTCATCACGGAAGGCGTCTTTGAGCGATTTCCGGATTTCAAGATCGTGCTGGTGGAGGGCGGCGTCTCCTGGTTGCCCGGTCTCATGTGGCGGCTGGACCAGGAGTATAAGGCGCTGCGCTATGAGGTTCCCTGGTTAAAACAGCGACCCAGCGACTATCTCAGGGAGCATGTGCGCCTTTCGTCACAGCCATTGGAGCGACCAGATAACGATCAGCATTTGTTGCAGATGCTTGAGATGATGGACGCCGAGCATATTCTCATGTTTGCCAGCGACTATCCACATTGGGATTTTGACTCTCCCCGGCGCGCCTTTCCCAGGCTGCCCGAGTCTCTGCACCGCCGTATCTTCCACGAGAATGCACGCGAGTTCTACAAGCTGTAAACGAGAGGTAGCGTAATGGGAAAGCATGTGGTCGGTGCGGTGGCTGATCTGCCGCCCGGCAAGCGCATCATAGTGACATTAGAGGGGCGCTCCATCGGCGTTTTCAACGTGGATGGCACATATTACGCCCTCAGAAATAGCTGCCCCCATCAGGGGGCCCCGCTTTGCGCGGGCAAGGTAACCGGCATGACCTTGCCCGCGCCACCCGGAGAGTACCAGTATGGCCGTGAAGGGGAGATCGTGCGCTGCCCATGGCACGGCTGGGAGTTTGATCTCACGAACGGCAAATCTATCTTCAACCCGCATAGATACCGCGTCAAAGCCTACAAAGTAGAGGTCGAAGAAGAAGAAGAGGATCCGCAGATCGAAACATATCCCGTAACGGTAGAGACCGGCCGGGTGATTGTGTATCTTTAAGGAATGCATTCCTTAAAGATCATCGTATGCACTCGGGTACGGGGCCGCTTCGCGGCAAGCGCCTGCAAGGGGCAATACCTTCAATTTAAGAGCACAAAGGGGGAAAATTTATCGTGAAGCGTAGGTTCGGCCCTTCCGGCCGATTTCTCCTCGCCGCATGAACATGCATCTCACATGCGTTCCCGTGGTCCTCGCGTTTGGTGAACATGGGTGTGCGTGGAGAGGAAATCGGCCGCAAGGGCCGAACCTACGATGACGGGTGGTTCTGTTTGACGGCGCGAACCACATCGGAGAGGATGCGCGCCAGGTGTTCATCGCGGGTTTCACCGGGATGAGCGATTTCATTGCCGATGACCAGCGGCGCGCCAACGACCAGCAGGGGGGCTCCGGCCGCCACTAACCTGGGGAAGTCGGCTATCTGTAGCCCTCCGACGGCCTGGACCGGTATATCGACCGCCGCCACGACCGCCGCCAGGTCGTCCCATGGGCTGGCCTGCGTAATGGCGTGCCGCTCGTCATAGCCGGTATGCAGGCTAATCACATCGATACCGAGATCCTGTAGCTGGCGCGCCTTCGCCGCTTTATCGGGGGCGACCATCACATCGCCCATGACGCCAATACCATAATCGCGTCCCGCCGCCACGGCCGCTGCGATGGTCGCCGGATGCGCGACTCCCATTACTACGCTCCAGGAAGCGCCCGCCTGCGCCACCTTCGCGACGGCGCCATAGCCGCCATCCATCGTCTTCAGATCAGCTATGATGGGAACATCTGGGAACTGCTCGTGTAGAGCGCGTATGGCATGTAGACCTTCAGACATGATGAGTGGTGTACCCGCCTCCAGCCAATCTACTCCGGCATCGACCGCGATCTTTGCCATGTGAAGAGCCTCATCAATGGTTGCCAGGTCGAGCGAAACCTGCACATGTGGACGATGTAGATCAGCCTTATCGTAGTGAGGTGTGTTGTTGTCTGGTTGCATATGACGAAAATCCCTCCTTCGTTGGATGCATCCGGCGTTAGAAATCTGTTCCGTCCTTCTCTCAATGCGGAAAATAGCATTATTTAGATTAGAAGTTTACCTGCAAAACATCCACTCTGGCAAGGTTGTTCCCTTATCATTTCCGCCGCGCCACGTACAGGATAGCAAGGTATCCCTTGGTGATGCGCCCATGGTAGCGGCTATTGATCAAATCAGCGATCTTGTCAAAGAGGCGGTCATGGCGGTCCTTCTCTAATATCCTGTGGTTGGAATAGGTGTCCAGCAGGCGCAGATAGCTGGCCGCGTCATAGCTGGCATCCCAGTGATAGCGGCGTACTGTCACATCTCGAAAGAGACCCGTCTGCTCTATTTCTGCCTTGACAGGTTCCTGGACCTCGTGCGGCCACAGTAGCGGGCCATATTTCTCCTCCTGTTCAGGGACCAGTGGCTGATAGATCTGCTGTACCTCCTCAAAAAAGCCTTGCGAAGCCTCACTCTGGACATGCACATGCCAGAACAAGGCGATAGAGCCAGATGGCTTAAGGGCCCGCGCTGTTTTCTGATAGGAGATGGCGGGATCGATCCAATGAAAAGCGGTAGCGGAAAACGCGAGATCAAACGCTTCCTCCTCCAATTGCCAATCTTCAAACGCCTCTGTGTGTATGCTGACGCGAGGATACGCCGCCAGATTACGGCGGGCGAGGGCGGCCATATTGGCCCCAAGCTCTATGCTGAGTATGTGATAGCCCCGCTGTGCCAGTGGAAGCGTTGCCTGCCCTGTGCCGCAACCAATTTCGAGCAGGCGCCCATCCGGAGGGAGGGCTGAGAGCGTCACAATATCGTCAAAAAGGGCTTCAGGATAGCCTGGGCGGGCCTGGTCATACAGCAGGGCATCCTGGTCAAACGTGGTTCGCAGCTGTGTTTTGTCTTGTGCCATCGGGCCTTTCACCTTTCGTCAGACAAAAAGCACGTCGATCAGAATAAAATAAGACAGTGAGTATCAGATGAGCTTTTCGACTCGTCAGCCGACGCTTGCCCCGGTAGCTTCGCGCAGCCGTTGCACATCGCGCATGGGAGGGACGCCGAAGAGGCTTTTGTATTCGCGGTTGAAGTGGGAGGCATCCTGGTAGCCTACACGATAGGCGGCGCTGGCCGCGTCGAGGTCTTCGCTCAGCATGAGGCGGCGCGCCTCCTGCAAGCGTAGCCGCTTCTGGAATTGCAAGGGGCTCATGGCCGTGACGGCCTTGAACTGGTGCTGCAGGCTCGAAACGCTCATGCCCAGTTCCCGCGCCAGTAGTTCGATGCTCAGGGGCTGGTCGAAGCCCTGGCGCAGTCGTCTGACCGCCGTCGCGATGTGGGGCGTGTAGCCTCCCTCCATCGCCAGGTGGCGCAGTCGGGCGCCCTGCTCTCCCATCAGGAGACGGTAGACAATCTCCCGCGTGATCAGCGGTAGCAAGACCTGTGCTTCGGTCGGGGAATCCAGCAAACGGACGAGGCGCACGAAGGCGTCGAGCAGGTCGCCATGCAACGGGCTGACGTCGATGGCCCTGACCTCGGCGTGATCCCTCAGCGAGGCATGACCGGCCTCCATCATGACCGCGCTGACCAGAGTGGGAGGCAGTTCCAGGCGCAGACTGAGATAGGGTCGCTCGGGCGAGGCTTCGAGGATCTGGCTGACACGGGGCAGTTCGAGCGTGGTGAGGAGGTAGCGCGAGGAATCATAGCGGTAGCGGCTCTCCCCCACCAGAACCTCCTTGCTGCCCTGCGCGATCACAGCCACAGAAGGCTCGACCACGCTATGGACGCGCTCCAGAGGCGAGGAGCGGCGAGATAGATACAGCCCCTGTCCCGGCAGCGGCTGGAGGGTCCCATTTTCGTGGATAGCCCGACCGATGCGCTCAGCCAGTTCTTCACGATTGGCCTGGGCCCGCTGTGCCTCGCGCTCCGCCGGCTGGTGAATTATCAATTCCATAGCAACCTCCGCTCTCGTTTTTCTCTCGCTCATCTGGAAGATTTGCAGAATCAGACAATCATTTTCCGCAATCATTCTATCACCCTGCGCGTAAAGGCGTCTATAATACCTCTCAGAGAGTAAGAAACATACGAGTATCACATCTGCGGAGCGTGTTGGAGCACGTTCACCGGTTACTTTTTTGTAGGCCATTCGTGTCTGGCATGTTTGCGGCATGCAAAAAAGTACAATGCAGCATGCAAAACTGATTCGCAATTTCAATAAGGAGGGATATAGCACATGAATATTAAAAGAAACGGCTCGCGGCCTTCCGGCAAAGGACCGGCCGAGTATTTTACCGGCACGGTACGCATCGATCCCCTGATGGAGGCGCCTGATCCAGCACGCATAGCTGGCGCCAGCGTCACCTTCGAGCCCGGCGCCCGCACGGCGTGGCACACTCATCCGCTGGGGCAGACCTTGATCGTGACGTATGGCTTTGGCCGCGTCCAACGCGAGGGTGGTCCGATCGAGGAGATTCGGCCGGGAGACGTGGTCTGGTTCGAGCCGGGCGAGAAACACTGGCACGGCGCCTCGCCAACCATGGCCATGACGCACATCGCCCTCCAGGAACGCCTCAACGGCAAGGCCGTCGACTGGATGGAGCACGTCAGCGACGAACAGTACCAGGGC
This sequence comes from Dictyobacter halimunensis, assembly GCF_036245075.1. Lineage (NCBI taxonomy): Bacteria > Bacillati > Chloroflexota > Ktedonobacteria > Ktedonobacterales > Dictyobacteraceae > Dictyobacter > Dictyobacter halimunensis. Next base: position 4,821,510 of record NZ_BSRI01000002.1, on the reverse strand, counting down.
TGATCGTATCCGCTCCACGCAATCGAGCGCGCCGAATACATGGATATCGGCGCCTCACGCACATACAAAAGATCACCCGCCAGAATGTAGGACAGGATGAGCTGATGATATGGCAAGGGTATGTAACTGAAATATTGTTTATCGACCGCTTCTAATAAAAAAAACATGGAGGATGTATGAAAGCTGCACTATTCAAAGGGAAAGGCGCGATTGAGATCGCCGAACGACCGGACCCGAGCATTAAAGAGCCGACCGACGCGGTTGTGCGCGTCGTGCTGGCCTGCGTCTGCGGTTCCGACCTCTGGTACTATCGCGGGGAGACTGACTATAAGAGGGATACCCCGATCGGCCATGAGTTTATCGGCGTGGTGGAAGAGGTTGGGAAGGACGTGCACGCCATCGCGAAGGGCGACCTGGTTATCGCGCCATTCTTATACAACGACGGCACCTGCCCGCACTGCCAGGTGGGGATCACCTCGGCCTGCGTGGCCGGTGGCGTCTGGGGTGTGAACGGCATCGATGGTGGACAGGGCGAGGCGGTACGCGTGCCGCTGGCGGACGGTACACTGGTGAAGGTACCCGGTTCTGGTCATTCGGACGCCACTCTGGCCTCGCTGCTCGCGCTCTCCGATGTTATGAGCACAGGACACCACGCGGCCGTCAGCGCGGAGGTGAAGCCGGGTAATACCGTCGCCGTCGTCGGTGATGGGGCGGTCGGCCTCAGCGCTATTATCGCGGCCAAACGCCTGGGTGCCGGGCGCATCATCGCTCTGAGCCGCAACCCGGCGCGTCAGCAGCTGGCACGCGAATTCGGCGCCACGGACATCATCACCGAGCGCGGTAAAGAGGCCAACGAGGCGGTCATGCAGCTAACCAACGGTGTCGGCGTCGACGCGGCCATGGAATGTGTCGGGACAAACCAGTCCATGCAGACGGCGCTGACCATCGCGCGCCCCGGCTCAATCGTTGGCTACGTCGGCGTCCCCCACGGCGTCGAGATCCCGGTGCCGACGATCTTCTATCGCAATGTTGGCATCCATGGTGGTCCGGCACCGGCACGCGCCTACATCCCCGAACTGCTTGGCGACGTGCTAGAGGGCCGCATCAATCCCGGACGCGTCTTCGACTTCACGACCGGCCTCGATGGCATCGCGGAAGCCTACGCGGCCATGGACGAGCGCCGCGCCATCAAGTCGCTGATCAAAGTGGGAACCGTTTAAGCAGATCAGTCATAAATCAATACAACATGAAGGAGATGTTACAATGGCTGGCTGGACACAGAATGAAATTGAAAGGGTCGGAGCCGCGGATGAACTGCAGCTCACGACACTCAAGCAGGACGGCACGCCGCGCAAGCCCGTCACGATCTGGGTCGTGCGCGTCGGCGATGACCTGTACGTGCGGGCGTATCGGGGTCCCGAAACCGCCTGGTTCCGCCATACGCAGCGGCGACCCGAGGGACGCATCTCTGCTGGCGGCGTAACAAAGAACGTGGCGTTTGAGCAGGCCAGCGGAGACAAGACGCTCAATCAGCAGATCGACGCCGCCTATCGATCGAAATACAAACGATACAGCGCCACGTATGTCGATCCGATGATCGCCCCGCAGGCGCATACAACCACACTGAAACTGGTACCATCCGCGTAGAGAAATGAGAAGAAAGGAAGCTTACATGGAATATACGAAACTGGGCCACACAGGCATGGACGTGTCGCGCATCTGCCTGGGCTGCATGGGATTCGGAGACGCCGAGCGCTGGACGCACAAATGGGTGCTCGACGAGGAAAACAGCCGCCCGGTCATCAAGAAGGCCCTTGAGATGGGGATCAACTTCTTCGATACCGCCAACGTCTACTCCATCGGCAGGAGCGAGGAGATCGTGGGACGCGCGTTGAAGGACTTCGCGAACAGGGACGAGATCGTGATCGCCACCAAGGTACACGGCAAGATGCACGACGGCCCCAATGGCGCCGGTCTCTCGCGCAAAGCGATCCTGAGCGAGATCGACAAGAGTCTGCAGCGGCTGGGCACGGACTACGTGGACCTCTACCAGATCCATCGCTGGGACTATCAGACTCCCATCGAGGAAACGATGGAGGCGCTGCACGACGTGGTCAAGTCCGGCAAGGCCCGCTATATCGGCGCCTCCGCCATGTTCGCCTGGCAGTTCCTGAAGGCGCTGAACGCCGCCGAGAAGCATGGCTGGACCCGCTTCGTCTCGATGCAGAATCACCTGAACCTCATCTACCGTGAAGAGGAGCGCGAGATGATGCCGCTGTGCCGTGAAGAGAAGATCGGCGTGATCCCATACAGCCCACTCGCAGGCGGCAGATTGACGCGCGACTGGTCGTCGGAAAGCACGCTGCGCTCCGAAACCGACCAGGTCGCCAAGAGCAAGTACGACGCCACCGCCGATACCGATCAGCACATCGTCAAGCGGGTGGCGGAGATCGCGGAAAAGCACGGGGTGCCGCGCGTGCGCATCGCCCTGGCCTGGCTGCTGCAGAAACAGCCCGTAACGGCCCCAATCGTCGGAGCCACAAAGGTCACGCACCTGGAAGAGGCTGTCGCAGCGCTATCCATCAACCTGACCCAGGAAGAGGTCACCTACCTCGAAGAGCCCTACGTACCGCACCCGGTCGTCGGCGCCCAGTAGGTGCTGGGCTTGCCCCAGCTTTGTCGCGAAGCGACCCCGTGCCCAGACGCCTATGCTCCCCAAAGGCATCACCTTCCAATAACGTGTTTGAGGGGAAGATAAGCGCCCGGACACGGGGTCGCCGCGCTTCGCGGGCTCCAAGCCAGGGCAAGCCCGGCACCCGCGGCCCATTATCCTTTAAAGAGGAACGAATGAATACAACATTACCTCAACAGACAAAAAACCGGTCGATGATGCCACTCCTGGCCCTCTGCCTTGGATATTTCATGACGATTCTTGATGTCACCATCGTAAACGTTGCATTGGTGGATATCAAAGAGCACTTGAATGCGAACGTGACCGGGCTGCAATGGATTGTGGACGGTTATGCCCTCGTTTTCGCCAGTCTGCTGCTAACCGGAGGAGCCCTCGGCGACAGAAGGGGGCGCAAAACCATCTTTCTGATCGGCTTCGCCCTCTTCACGCTGGCGTCAACGCTGTGTAGCCTTGCCCCCTCGCTGCTCGTCTTGCAGATTGCGCGTGCCCTGCAGGGTCTTGGCGCCGCCCTGCTGGTCCCCAATTCGCTCGCCCTCTTAAATACGATTTACACCGACCCACAAAAACGGGCGCAGGCGATTGGCATCTGGGCGGCGGTCGCCAGCATCGGAGCCCTGGCAGGTCCTTTGCTGGGAGGTGTGCTGGTCAACACATTTGGGTGGCGCAGCATCTTTCTGATCAACCTGCCGATCGGCATCATCGGCTTTCTGCTCACCTCACGCTCTATTGCTCCGTCAAAGCCAGAGGGAAGCCGAAGCCTCGATCTTCCGGGACAATGCGCAAGCATCCTTGCCCTGGGAATGCTGACGTTTGCCTTGATTGAAGGCGGCAGCCTGGGAGGCTCCTCACCACTGATTATCGCGGCATATACAGGAAGCATCCTCTCCTTCCTCTTATTGCTGGTCAGAGAAAAGACAACCAGCCATCCTATGCTGCCATTGAAGCTGTTTCAGGAGCGGACGTTCTCGGCCACCAATATTGTTGCCGTTTGCCAGACCTTTACATTTATGGGCTTCCTGTTCGTCGTCAGTCTGTTCCTGCAGCAGGTGAAACACTATTCACCCTCACTTACGGGATTGGCGCTCCTGCCCTCATTTGGCTGTTCTCTCCTGGCCACATCGTTCTCCGGCCGGCTGATGGCCAGCATGGGAGTAAAACGCGTGATGGTCCTTGGACTGCTCCTGGCCGCGCTGGGCTGCTTTGGATTCGTGATCATCGACAATCGAACCAGCTACGTGCTGCTTGCCTGCCTGACAGCCATTCTGGGAGGCGGCCTGGCCCTGGTCTTACCGACAATGACCGAATCCGCCATGTCGCATGCGCCGAAAGCCCAATCGGGGATCGCATCGGGCATGCTCAATGTAAGCCGGCAGGTTGGAGGCGTCATAGGCGTCGCGATCCTGGGAACGCTGGTAGGGAACCCGCAAACGTTCCTCTCAGGGATGCACCTTGCCTTTGTGGTCGCCGGGGGAGTTCTCGTGCTCGGATTGGTCTGTGCATGGTTCTTCATCAGAACACGCCGCGAGATCGCTCAATCGGGCACAGCAGGCGAGAGCCTCGCTCCGCAGAGCATGAGCATACCAAACAGTGGTCAGGTAGCAGAGAAGAGCGCGCCAGTTCCAGCTATTGACTGCGACATGGAAGACTGCCCATCGCTATAATCTGCGCAGTTCCCTTCGCCCCACCTCATGTATTTAAGGTTCGCCACCAGGTAGCATAGTACTCGGTCTGGGAATATGGAAAAGAGCGTCACGTTTTCACTTTTTCATACGTACAACACCAGACAGGTTTATTCTCAGGGGTGAATGCAAGGCATTATGGTCTTGCTCACCGCGCATGAAATACATGATTGTAGGGAGGTTTCTATGGAGGATGAACAGCAGATTACGCTGGCGAATGAGCCGGCTGAAGTTGATAGAACGGCATCTGAGCCAGAACTGGTGGCAGTATCGTCACCTGCCGTACCATCTTTAAATACTGGCGAGCGCAAAGAGGTGGTGAAGCGAAGCCGCATGAGCGCGGTCGTGGTCCACGAAACGATTCGCGAGGAGGGCGAGCGCGAGCTAAGGCGTTCGCCCGCCGCCCTGGCCCTCTCGGGACTGGGAGCGGGATTATCGATGGGCTTCTCACTGGTAACGCAGGGACTTATTCACGCCTGTCTGCCACCCAACGCCCCCTGGGCTCCGTTGCTGGAGAACTTTGGATATTGCGTCGGCTTCTTGATCGTCGTACTGGGGCGGCAGCAACTCTTTACTGAAAACACCCTGACGGCGATTCTGCCTTTGCTGGCGCACTTCAATCGGCGCATGATCTTGCGCGTCGCCCGCCTGTGGGCGATCGTGCTGCTGGCCAATCTCTGTGGCGCGCTGATCTTCGCCTGGGTGATCTCCCATACGGAGATATTCACGCCGGCGATTCAGCACGCCTTCGCGCAGGTCTCCATGCACTCGCTGCGTGGTGGCTTTGGACTGGTCGTGCTACGCGGCATTTTCGCCGGCTGGCTGATCGCGTTGATGGTCTGGCTGCTGCCCAATTCAGGTAATACGCGGCTGCACGTGATTATCCTGATCACCTACGTGGTCGCGCTTGGCGGCTTCGCCCACATCATCGCGGGGTCCGTAGATGTGCTCTACCTGGTCAACAAAGGGATCATCTCCTGGCTCACCTACCTGGGTGGCTTTATGATTCCGACGCTCATCGGCAACATCCTCGGCGGCGTCTCGCTGGTGGCGGTGCTCAACTTCGCCCAGGTCGCCTCCGAAAAGCTGGGCAACGGATATGGCGGCGTAAAAACCCCGTAGCTGCCAGGCTTGCCCTCAACATCTTCAACTCAAGGAAATGCACGAAGAGGAAGAGAAGCAGTGCGTGCGGGCGAGCACGCACTGCTTCTCTTCCTCTTTGTGCATGATATAAAATTGAACGATGCCCAGCATTGCCGATTGTCCCTCACGCTGTTGGAATAAGAGGGTATACCTACTTGTAAATTGCAAGAAGAATATGATCTGTAAGAGAAGGAGAAAGTGATGTCTACTAAGCAAGGAGACGTTGGCCTGCTTCAAGATCCGGTTGCCCAGCAATTATTGCAATCGAAGAGCCTTGCCCATCTGGCCTACAACTGGCACGACGGCACGCCCCGTGTTGTGCCAATCGGTTTCTATTGGAATGGGCAGGAAATCGTGATGGCGACAGCCACAGACGCCCCCAAGACGAAAGTGCTCAAGAATGGCGCAAAGGTTACGGTAAGCATCGAGCATGACGCCTCGCCTCCTAAGATCCTCCAAATTCGTGGGACGGTGCATACTGACACCGTTGAGGGCCTTGCCCCGGAGTACGTCGCCAATGCCCGCCGGACGATGAGCGAGGAAGACGCACAGGCATTCCTCACTGAATCGGCCCGCATCTATCCTCGCATGACGCGCATCTTCATTCATCCAGATTGGGTTGGCATCCTGGACTTTGAGACGCGCCTACCCAGCGCAGTTGAGCGCGCGATCGAACGAGGCTAAGCTGGCGAGTGCGAGAGTGGCTCAGGCTCGCTGTATGTAGTTTGCGACCACGGTCAGCCTGAGCCAGAGAAACTTCATTTACAATGCTCAGTCAAAGGACACGAGATGGGGAGCTGTATTGTCGGGCAACGAATCGTCGATTCCCATGATTGACGCCGATTTCCCATATTTCACCTTAAAATTAGTCAATTTGGCCCAATTTATCAATCGTGTATATAAATAAAGTCTGAAAGTCTATAAGCCGAAGCAGGCGCCCAGAATGTACTAGTACCATGTTCTGCCAGCTCCGTACATGGTTCAATAAAGGCACATTGTTCTATTTTTTTTCTAGCTCCAGACATAATGAGGGAATATAACCATGACAACGTATGCAGTAGTACTCGGCGGCGGTGGTGTGGCGGGCATCGCCTGGGAGACCGGGATTATTGTGGGGCTGGCGGAAGCTGGGATCGATGTGCGCGACGCTGATCTGTTCGTGGGAACGTCGGCAGGCGCCAATGTGGCGGCGCAGATCACCAGCGGCCTATTAATGGAGGAACTCTTCCAGCGGCAGGTTGATCCGGCGCTACAGGCTCATGAGCTGGCGCCGCAGGCGGACTTCCAGAAGATGATCGCGGATTGCGCACGCGCCTTCCAGGAGGGAGGAAGCAGCGAGGAGATCATGCAGCGCATCGGTACCCTGTCGCTGGCCGCGCCAACGCCGCCTGAGTCCCAGCGCCGGGAGGTGGTCGTTTCGCGCCTGCCGGTGCAGCGCTGGCCGCAGAGCCCGCTGGCGATCGTGGCGGTTGACGCCTTCAGCGGCGAGCGGGCGGTTTTCAGGCGCGACTCCGGGGTTGAGCTGGTCGACGCGGTGATGGCGAGCAGCGCGGTACCCTATGTGTGGCCGCCAACCACGATCAATCAGCATCGCTACATCGATGGCGGCTGCTACTCGATGACCAACCTGGACCTGGCCGCGGGCTTCGACAAGATTCTGGTGCTGCAGCCTGATAATCCTCCATTCGCGACGATCGAAAGCCTGGATGAGCAGATCGAGCGTGTGAAGCGCCAGGGAGCACAGATAGAAGTGATTATGCCCGGCGAAGAGATGAAGGCAGCCCTGGCCACTGTCGGTGGCAACGCGCTCGACCCCTCCTTGCGAGAGATCGCCGCCAACATTGGCCGCGAGCAGAGCCGGCACGAGGCGGCACGCGTGTCCGCTCTGTGGCGCTAAATCGCCGCTAATTTAAAATGGGGGAGAGGCGGTTTTGGGCACAACGCGCGCTATTAGGGCATAGTTTTACCGCTTTTGGTGGTAGTCTGTGAGAAAAGAAGAGAAAAAGGAGGCAACGTCATGGCTGAACAACCAATAAACACAATGTTCTACACTGCTCTGTGGAGGCAGTTTGGGGCGGCCGTCGATATGCTGGAGAACGCCCTGCTGGCCTGCCCCGATGCGCTGTGGAGCGAGCGCCTCTGGAGCGGTCCACCACCAGAGGGGTTTCCACCGCAGTTCGCGGAGTTCTGGTATGTCACCTTTCATACGCTTATCTTTTTCGACCTGTATCTCTCAGGCGTCCCCGAGGAGGATTTTACTCCCCCGGCTCCATTTGCCCAGGGGGATATAGATTCAGTAGATGCGCTGCCCGAACGGCCCTATAGCAAGGAGGAGCTGCACGCCTATCTAACGAAGACGCGCCAGAAGTGCCGCACACGACTGCTCCAGCTTTCAGACGAACAGGCGCGCCAGGTCATCTCCTATCCCTGGATGAAGGAACGGAGCATGAGCTACCTGGAATGGCAGCTCCTCACTCTGCGCCACGTACAGGAACACACGGCCCAGCTGAGCCTTTTTCTCGGTCAGCATGGCATCTCGGGTGAGGCACTCGATTGGGTTCCGTGGGCGAAGGAAGAAGCTGCTAGCTGAGGCTCGCGGGTCCTGTACATATATACCCCCACATAGAAAGGAATGAAGATGACTGCACTGCAATGGCACCAGGTGCATGCCTGGCGCCTGGCACAACACGGCCTCTCCCCGCGTTTCTCCGCGCGGAACTTCATGCAGGCTGTGACGCGCCCGGCTGGGATTCAGGCACAGGTGATGTCGGCCGCCGAGCTAGCGGTGTGTACCCGCGTGGAAAGATGCTCTCCCCGCGATGTCCAGGCGGCCCTCTGGCAGAACCATACCCTGGTAAAGACCTGGGCCATGCGTGGCACCATCCACCTGCTTACCACCAGTGAACTCCCCCTCTATATAGCGGCCCGCGACTGGCAGCATACTGAAAGCTGGTCGAATTATTTCGCTGAGTTCGGCCTCTCAAGCACGCAGCAGGAAGCCTTTCTCCTGGCGATCCCGCACGTTTTGGAGCAGGGGCCACTGACGCGACTGCAACTGGCTGACGCGGTCGTCAAGCATACGGGGATGGCCCACCTGCGCGACCTGATCCTCTCTTCGAGCTGGGGAACTCCTTTGAAGCCATCAGCCTATCGTGGGGATCTCTGTTTCGGACCCGGCCAGGGGAAGACGGTCACCTTCATGAATCCCAGGGGGTGGATGGGTGCGTGGCAACCCATCGAGCCACAGCTGGCGCTGCAGGAGATTGCCCGGCGCTACCTGCGGGCGTATGGACCGGCGACCTCAAACGATTTTGCCTTCTGGTGGGGAGCCGGGAAAACCAGCGCCAAAAAGACCTTCCAGTCGCTGTCAGCAGAGCTAGTAGAAGTCGAGATCGAAGGATGGCGAGCCTTCGCCCTGCGTGAGACCCTGCCGCTCATGCAAAGCATTGAGCCCGCAGAGCAGATCCACCTGCTCCCCTTATTCGATGCCTACACGATCGGGGCACCGCGCGATTGCGAAGCCTTGCTCGCGCAAGCCCACAAGCGCAAAGTTTTCAATCTGCAGGGCTGGACCTTCGCGGTCATCCTGGTCAACGGCTCCATCCAGGGAATCTGGAGCTCTACCGTCCGACGCTCACACACCATCGTCAAGGTAAATATGTTCTCCCCGGCCACCGCCGCGATCCGCAAAGGGATCGAGGCCGAGGCGGAACGGCTCGGCCTCCACTTCAAGAAGACGGTCGTGCTGGAATATGCAAGTGAGAGCAACAGAGCCTGACCTTTGTTGCTCCTATGGGATGGACAGAAAGGATTCTCGATCGTTATAATACAACAGGCACGTCGGGCTAATACATATTTCTGGGGTAATCGCATGGAAGCAAACGGGGTACCACCACTCATAGAGAGCACACAGACAATACCAGATACCACAACACTATCTGCGCGGCAGATCTACCTTCATGACCCACTACTGTTTCTGCTCAAGGATAGGCTACATCTAAGCGATCTCTGGATAAGCTTTGGCGCGCTGTTTCCGCCAGGATTCATCTATCTGCTGTGGTGGTTGTTATGGGGAAACAAATTTCCATCAGGACAGAATCCTGGTACAATTTCGAGTATTATCATTCAGACCTTTCTCCTTTTCCCCTCCCTCTTTTTTATCTACACCAGCCTTCCCAATACTATTGCAAAAACCTTTAATATATTCTATATGGATGGCATGATTGGCGAGTATCGTAAAGATGCAGCCGATAAAGATGCATATGTCCGCTTCAAACAACGATTGGTCTACTGGATAGATAATAACTGGTGGCCGGTTATACTTATGATCATCATCATCCTGTACGCGCTCCTGAGATTATTTCTGCGTGAATTACCCAATCGACATGAACTGCTACCATTAATGGTACGCGGCATCGTGATTGTGATCTATATCCCCTTGATGTTTGCGACCGGGATGAGTGTGATACGACTGGTACTGGCGTTGATTTTTGTGAATCGTCTCTTTTATCTTTTCAAGCTGCAGGTCAAACCGGCACACCCTGATAGCTCCGACAGGCTCCATGGCTTTGAACCTCTTCTCTGGTTCTGTGTCAGCATCATGCTCTGGGTGGTAATCCTGTTAATCATAATGATACTTGCGCGTAACGTGGGCTCGCTTACCTTCCCAGAAGTAGTTCTACTCGTTGCTATCTATATCTTGCTGATCCCCGCACTCCTCATAGGTTGGTTGCTCTTTCCTCATCGGATGATGGTAAAAGCGCGTGATGAAGAGTTACACCCCCTGGCAATTGAATACCAGCAGGCACTCATGCGGTCTCTGTCCGCGAAAACGCAGGATACGCAAGGTATCGAGGCTGAAGTGCAGCATCTGGAAACGCTCAAAAAACGCTATGACCTGATCTACAATTCATTTCCAGTCTGGCCCCTGAAAACTCGTACGCTAAGTAGCGTAGTCGCAACCATCGTCATCCCAGTTCTTTTACCTCTCGCCTTCCCTTTTATTGTTTCCTTTATCGCATCCCTGTTCCAGAAAATTGGATTTTGAGGCTGTCGCAGACAGGCGAGCTGCTATGCATAAGCATGGCCTACTCTCACAAATATCACCTCTTTAGAAATCGTTTTCTTCCAGAACGCTGCACGGATAAGGAGATGTATTGTATGATAGGTGAAGAATTCAGTATCACCTACGCATGATACTTCCTGCATCCAGAAGCGCGACACCGTTTGTTGCAGGGCATCGCGATGGATGCAAGAGCACAGAGTAAGGAGGCTTTGATGGGAGAGAACGAGAAACCGCGCATCGGCTTTATTGGCGTGGGCGTGATGGGGCAGCCGATGGCACGCAACCTGTTAAAGGCAGGCTATTTCTGTACTATATACGATGTAAATCCGGCGCCGGTGGCCGCGCTGGTGGCCGAGGGGGCGCGTTCGGTGGGGGACGTGCGGACGGTGGCCGCCGCCAGCGATATTTTGATTACGATGGTGGTCGATGACGCGCAGTTCTCCGCCATCCTCTTCGAGCCGGGACAGGCCGTGCAAGAGCTGAAAGAGGGCGCGATCGTAATGGGCATGAGCACTATGAGCGTCGCCATGGTGCAGAGTGCGGCGGCACGCTTGCGCGAGCGCGGGATCTCATACGTGGATGCGCCGGTGAGCGGGGGCGAGGTAGGGGCGATCAATGGTGCGCTGAGCATCATGGTGGGGGGTCCGAGCGAGGTCGTGGAGCGCTGCCAGCCGGTCCTGCAGACGCTGGGATCAAATGTGTATCATGTGGGACAGAAGGCCGGAGATGGGCAGGCCGTCAAGATGATCAACCAGCTAATGGTCTGCGTGCATAATGCGATCGCCGCCGAAGCCCTGGTCTTTGGTGAACGCGCCGGATTAGACCGGGCCATGCTCCACGAGATCATCACCAAAAGCGCGGGTAATAGCTGGATCTTTGCCGACCGGGGGCAGCGCATGGTCAGCGAGCAGTTCACGCCGCCCAAGAGCGCGCTCAAGATCCTGGTCAAGGATCTCGGCTTCGTGATGGAGACCGCCAACGACATGGGCCATCCCCTGCTGCTCGGCGGCGTCGCGCACCAGCTGTATAAAATGGCCCACGCGAAGGGATGGGACAACCTGGACGATTCCATCCTGGTCAGACTGATGGAAGAGATCACAAGCAAATCATAGGGAGGGAACACCATGCAGGATAGATTTACCAATAAGGTCGCATTGATTACGGGCGCGGGCTCGCAACGCGGCATCGGACGTGCGACGGCGCTGGCACTGGCCAAAGAGGGGGCCAGCATCGTGATCACAGACGTGGTCCCCGAGAACGTGCAGCGGGTCACAGAGGAGCTACAGGCGATCGGACCGGCGATGGGAGAGGTGGCCGATGTACGCGATAAGGACGCTATGCGGCGCGTGGTCCGCTCCCTCACCAATCGCTTTGGCGGCCTGGATATTCTCGTCAATGTGGCGGGCCTGACGCGTCCGACAACCTTTCTCGACATCAGCGAAGACGAGTACGACCTGGTGCTGGATGTGAATCTGAAGGGGACCTTTCTGACCACGCAGGTGGCCGTGCCCGCGATGCTGCAGCGCGGCGGTGGAACGATCGTCTCGATGTCGTCAGTCTCGGGTCAGCGCGGCGGCGGGGTCTTCGGCTCCTCGCACTACAGCGCGGCCAAGGCCGGCATCATGGGCTTTACCAAGGCCATTGCACGCGAACTGACGCCGCGCGGCATTCGCGTCAACTGCGTGGCTCCCTCGATGGTCGACACCGACATCGCCGGCGACCTGCTGACGGAACAGCGCAAGGCCGAACTGGGCCAGGGCACGCTGATGGGGCGTATCGCCAACGTCGATGATATCGTGAAGTGCATCCTCTTCCTGGCGTCCGATGAAAGCTCGTATTTAACCGGGGTGACGCTGGACATCAACGGCGGCATGCACATGCACTAAGGCGGACAGCTATGGTAACACTCACCGAATTAACAGCCCACCTGCCACCGCAGCCCGATGAGTCCGCGCTCTTCCCGCTCATTGAGCGCCTGAAGGCCGAGAGCCAGCGCGTGCTCGTCGTCATCGACGATGATCCCACAGGGACTCAAACGGTCTCGGATGTAGAGTTGCTCACCGCCTGGGACGAGGAGCTGCTCACGGAGACGTTGGGACGCGAGCAGCGGCTCTTCTATCTGCTGACGAACTCGCGCAGCCTGCCCGAACAGGAGGCGGCCGAACTAAATGAGACGCTCGCACGACAACTGCTGGCGGCCTCGCGGCGTACCGGTAAAGAGTTTGTGGTCGCCAGCCGCAGCGACTCCACCCTGCGCGGCCATTATCCGGCCGAGATCTTCGCGCTTGAACGTGGCATGGGCCGAGGGGAAATCGACCGCAAGAATCGAACCTACGGCGAGGGAATCGTAGAGGGAGGGGAAATCGACCGCAAGGGTCGAACCTACGATGGGCATCTCGTGGTGCTGGGTTTTTTTGAGGGGGGGCGCTATACGATCGGGGATACACATTATGTGGCGACGCCGACGGCTACCTCGGATACACTGCAGCCGGCGCATGAGACGCCCTACGCACGGGATAGCGCCTTCGGCTATAGGACGGCGTATCTGCCGGCCTGGATCGAGGAGAAGAGTAAGGGATACTGGCGCGCGGAGCAGGTCATCAGTCTGGACCTGAAGCTGATACGCGAGGGCGGACCAGAGGCGGTGGCGGAGCGGCTGCGCGCCGTCACGGGCGGCCTGCCCATTGTGGTCAACGCGGCTGGCTATGGTGATCTGGCGGTGGTCGCCGCCGGAGTTATGCTGGCCGAGGCCAGCGGGAAGAACTTCGCCTATCGCACGGCCGCCAGCTTTGTGCGCCTGCGCGGCGCGGTCGCCACGCGTCCACTCTTGCAGCCACGCGAGATCGTGGGGGAGAAGCCCACGACCAACGGCGGTCTGGTTATCGTCGGCTCCTATGTGCCGGCCAGCACGGCGCAGCTAGAAACGCTGCTCACGCTGCCCTCGGTAGAGGGAATCGAGCTTCCCGTTGAGCGCGTCATCCAAAGCGAAGAGGAGGCACACGCGATCAGTGCCGCCCTCGCTCGACGCGCCGACGAGCTCATCCAGTCCGGCGTAACGCCCGTCGTCTTTACCAGCCGCGCGCTCCAGACCGGAGCAGACAGCGCAGATTTTCTGGCACTGGGACGGCGCGTCTCGCGGGCACTCATAGAGGTGGTGCAGGCCGTGCGGCAGCGGCCGCGCTTCATCGTCGCCAAAGGCGGTATCACCAGCCACGACGTAGCCCGGCACGGACTGGGAGCGGAGCGCGCCCACGTGCTCGGCCAGATCGTCCCCGGCATCCCGGTCTGGCGTCTGGAGAAGGGACCTCAGGCGCGCTTCGCCGGTGTTCCCTATATCGTCTTTCCCGGCAACGTTGGCACGCCCGAAACCCTCAAAGAAGTGGTGCAGGCATTATCCATATCTAAGGAAGAGTAAGCAGCCATGCTAGCAAAAACGCTGGAACTAGTCACAGAGGCGCGCCGGCATGGCGTCGCCATCGGAGCCTTCAACACCTACAGTCTGGAATTGACGCAGGCCATCCTGGGGGCCGCCGAGCAGCTGAAGCAGCCGGTGATCCTGCAGCTGGGGGTCGCCTCCGTGAAGAACGGAAGGGAACCGCTGGTCAAGGCGACCGTGCTAGCGGCGCAAAACGCGGGCGTTCCCGTCGCGGTCCACCTGGACCACTGTGCGAACATAGGCATGATCGAGCAGTGCCTGGCCTGGGGCTGCTCCTCGGCCCTGGCTGATGGCTCGCACCTCTCGTTCGAGGAAAATATCCTCCTGACGCGGCAGGCCGCCGCGCTGGCCTCATCGTATGGCGCGACAATCGAGGCCGAGCTGGGCTACCTGGCGGGGACCGAAGATGGCGTCACCATCGAGGCGGTCAGGGCCTCGCTCACCGATCCCGAACAGGCGCGCACCTTCGTCGAAGCGACCGGAGCCTCCATGCTGGCGGTGGCGATCGGCAACGTCCACGGCTTCACCCCTAATCCCCCACCACTCGACTTTGAACTGCTATCACGGATCGCCTCCCAGGTTGATGTGCCCTTGATCCTGCACGGCGCCAGCGGCCTGGGCAAAGAGAGCATCCAGCGCGCCATCTCGCTGGGTGTCGCCAAGATCAACGTCAACACCGAGGTGCGCACGGCCTTTCTCACGGCCATCGCCGCCTGGGGGCAGCGCGTCGGCCCCACACCCGATGTGCGCCAGCGCGGCCAGGACTGGCTCGACCTCATGCGCGAAGCTACCGCCGCCGCCCAGGCCGTGGTGACGGAACACATGCAGACGGTCGCCATGATGCCATCCTCATCGCCGTAGGTGCCGGGCTTGCCCCTAATACGTTCAACTTTAGAGCAAGCAGCAAGAAAAATGGTGAGAGTACGTGCGGGGCTTGCCCCCGCTTGCTTCTTCGCCGCTCGAACAAGCAGCCGGAAGGAGCGTTTCCTTTTGGGAAGCAAACAAAGCGGGGGCAAGCCCCGCACGTACTGGGGTTTTTTCTCGTTTTGCACGATCTTAAATTGAACGTATTGGGGCTTGCCCTGGCACCTATGGAAACTCATTCCTCCATTCTTCACAAGAGACCTTTCGATCTGTAACTGAACTATTGCTCCTGATGCTCGACCCACTGAGCCCGCCAGGCAGGTGGCTCAAACGGATCAGCAAAGTATTGTGTCTCGTGGGCAACTTTGCCTTCGCGAAACTCCATGATGCTCACTGTTTGCGTTGGCTGCTCATTGTAGCTGAGCACGTACTCGGTAATCCAGAGATCACCACTGCCAAGGATGCGCTGGATGGTGAAACCCAGCTTCGCCGGGTGGTGTCCACGAAGGGCTTGAATGTTGTGGCGGCCGCGGATTCGCTCGCCCGACTGAGGATACTCAACGAGAACGTCATCGTGATAGATCTCATGTTCCGTTTCACTGTCACCAGCCGCGGAGGCGGCCCAGTGCCGATCCAGAGCGGCCCGAATTTCCTGGTTTTCCATGATTTCTTCCCTTTAGCTCGTACAGAACAACATGTATCTCCTGCGAAGATGCCACTGAGACGGATGCGTATGAAGGCTAGAGATAGGTATCGACCTTCTTTCTTGTTTGCGTAGTTCAACAACCGTCCAACGGAGAGGTGCATGGTAAATGCTCTACACAGTAGTTCTGGCTCACTCTTGATGAGAAAAACTGCTTGCCTTCTTGTGACAGAAGAATGGTTTGCTCTCCTGGCTACTCGTAACTCCCATCACTCTGCAGTTACTTTGAGGTGCAAATCGAGTCGAGTGCTTTAGGTTTCGCGTTTCTTAATAGATGTGTGCCTCTACATGGAACGGGTTGGGCGCATGATATAAATGTATTGAAGATATATTATGAGAGGATCGGCAGCATTATGGATGAGCAATCTTTCCGAATAGAGATCAGGCCGGCCGAGGCGACGCAATTGGATCTGCTTGAGAGCACGTTTGATCCCGATTCGCTGTCAAGAGATCATTATCGCAGATACGAGAAGCAGCAGAGAGGAGATGGGATTTATTTGATCGCGTGGCATGACCAGACGCCGGTCGGGCATTTCTTGTTGCTGTGGAGCGGTCCGCATGATGCGGCGGTCATGGACGCGATCGATATCACCAATAGCGCCTATCTGGAGGCGGGGGCTACGTTGGGCAGGTACCAGCGAAGGGGCGTGGCGACGGCGATCATTCAGGAGGCCGAACGGCTGGCAAAGGCGAGAGGCTGCACTCACATCGGGTTGGAGGTCGGCAGTACCGATAACCCTGACGCAAAGCGGCTGTATACAAAGATGGGCTATGTTGATTGGGGAGGTGGAGAGTTCCTCATTCAGTGGGAGTACCATGATAAAAATGGCCAGCAGGGGATCGAAACAGAGATGGTCACGTATCTGCGCAAACCCCTCGTATAAGCCAGTAGTTTCGGCCCTTGCGGCCGATTTCTCCTCCACGCACCGCCATGTCCACCAAACGCGAGGGTCAGGGAAACAAATGTGAGATGCATATTCATGCGGGGAGGAGAAAATCGGCCACGACGATGGCTTCTAATCATCGCACTCATTTGATGCCGATAAGGACGCGATAACTAAAATACCAGGGAACGGGATTGGTTCCGAGAGACTGGAACGCCGCCCGCTCAAGGCGATCAAAGCCGATCTCTTGTTCGGTGATGGTTTTCAGCTTGAACTGGTAGTTGTAGGCATTGGTCCGAATCATCTCAAGGAAGCGAGCCGCGTCCCCTTGCTCGATGTGATGAAGAAAGAGCTCGCGGGTGAAGCGGAAGTGGCCACTGTCACGCATGCGATCAAGATGGGTCTCCTTCGGCCATCTCGGGAGATCCTCGACAAGTCCACGCTCCTCTAGAAGTTCGTCGAAGCGGCGATCAATTTCCTGGTACACCTGCTCAAGCTCCCAGTTGAGCGCCGGGGGCCAGTCATAATCGTAGGCGGCGAACAGCCCTCCAGGTCGCAGGATACGCGTGATCTCGGCCATGGTCGAAGCCGGTTCCATCCAATGAAACGCCTGGGCAGCGGTAACGATATCGGCACATCCTGAAGGCAGGCCGGTCTGATTAGCCAATCCCTCTCGATACTCGATATGTGCGGCGTAAGGATGGCCCTCGGCTTTACGGACAGCCTGGATACGCATGTCGGCATTGGGTTCGATCCCAATCACTTTCTCAGCCCGCTCACCCCAGATCGCGGTGGACAGACCGGTTCCACTGCCCAGATCTACTACCAGGGCGGGCTGCGGCATCCCAACCAGCTGCGTCAACAGATCGAGTAAGGCCGGTGGCGGTGTCGGGCGCGCCCGATCATAGTCGCCGGCAAAGCCAGTCCAAAGTTCATTGGAATCACTCACGTTATCTTTTCCTTCCCTGTGCTTGTCGTTTCCTGGTGAACCCTTCTATCTATCTCCATCAATTAGCATGGCATATTTTTCCCCTGCTCGTGGTCTCCAGACATGTTCATGTTTTATTTCCACATCAAATATAACACATCGCCCCACAGCAAGCAAGCGTTTCTTGACAAACTGTTCGTACGTCTCGAATAACTTTTTTAGATACAAGATTCGCTCTATCCTTGACAGAAACCGGTTTCTGTGTTACGTTTTTTCTACCATCAAATGGATTTGATGTTCTGGGAGCGCAAACAGATATTGCATACTTACCATGTAGCGTAAGTGGTATGCACTTACTGATGACCTTTTGTACTGTCATACTTTCAAAGGATTGAAAGGAGTAGATGAGTCTTATGTTCTCTAGGAAGAGAGGAGCAGATGCTGCTCATCCCACAGTGGGAAGGATTTCCCTTCGGCGTTTCTCACTTCTTTTTACAGCTGTGCTGATCCTGGTTTTGTCCAGCTACGCACTCTTCAATCGTGTGCCCAGCGCCCAGGCGGCCTCCTGGAATCTTGTCTGGGGCGATGATTTCAATGGCTCAGCCAACACTCCTCCCAGTTCTTCCAACTGGCTCTATGACCTGGGGACCAGCTATCCAGGCGGAGCTGGCAACTGGGGGACCGGCGAGGTTGAGACGATGACCAACAGCACCAACAACGTCTATCTGGACGGCAATGGACACCTGGCGATCAAGCCGATCCGTGATAGCAATGGCAACTGGACATCCGGTCGTATCGAGACACAGAATTCCTCCTTCGCAGCTCCGGTGGGAGGCAAGATGGCGGTTGAGGCCTCGCTTCAGATGCCCAATGTAACGGGTGCGGCGGCCCAGGGCTACTGGCCCGCGTTCTGGATGCTGGGCTCATCGTTCCGTGGTAACTACACCAACTGGCCCATGGCTGGCGAGATCGATGGGATGGAGAACGTCAACGGTACCAACGTAGAATACGGCACGCTACACTGTGGCGTCGCTCCCGGCGGTCCCTGTAATGAATACAACGGCCTGGGCGGCAACACCCCCTGCACCGGCACTACCTGCCAGGCGGGCTTCCACACCTATCGTGTCGAGGTTGATCGCAGCACCTCCCCTGAGGAGATCCGCTGGTATCTCGACGGCGTCGAGTTCTGGCATGTCGCCTCGAATAATCCGGGGATGGACCCCACCACCTGGGCCAACGCCGTTGACCATAGCTTCTTTATCATCTTGAACATCGCCATGGGCGGCAGCTGGCCCGGCAATCCGAGCGGCGCGACCGCCTCTGGTGTCCCAATGCTGGTTGACTATGTGCATGTCTATACGACCAGCGGCTCCGGAGGAGGTCCGACGCCCACACCCACGCCGAACACACCCACGCCAACGCCCACATCCACGCCGACGTCTGGCTGCACCTCCGGCACAAACTTCGTGCAAGGAGCCGCCAGATCAGGCTCCACGACGGTCCCCTGGTTCCAGCCCTGCGGCTGGACGGCTGGCTACGTCATCCTGCACTATGTCGTCCCCGGCCAGGTGCAGCAAAATGTCTATATGACATACAACAACAGTACAGCACACTGGGAGTACAATGTCAGCGGCCTCGGCTCCGGCCAGACCCTCCAGTACTCCTTCACCTACCAGCAGAACGGACTGCAGTACGACACGAGTACGTATTCCTATACGGCCCCGTAGATCGCCTGCATGCCCGCTTCGCCTCCGGGCGAAGGAAGGGGGCCATGCGCGTAGCCCGCTCTCCCAGTGTCATGGATGACAACAGAGGGCAGGCCGCGCATGGCCTTTCTCCATCCCCAACCAAACAGGATTTTGGTCTGATACATATCCTATTGTCTGAATTCGATGGCGCCGAGGGCAGAGGTATCATTGAGCCTGGCGAACGCGCGGGCTCCACGCACCCCGGCGATAAGAGCGATGACAGTGGATATCGCCATCACGCCGACCACTACCAACCATAGCAGCAGGCTATTGGCGTGCATGAAACTGTACTGGTCGATAAAGAGCGCTGGATCGGTGCTGTACAGGCTGATACCCCAGCAGATGGTGGCGCAGCACATCAGCAGCATGGTGATAATCGCGATCAGAAAGGGGATGGTCGCGAAACGCAGGGTACTCGCTTTGATCTGGCTGCGTTTGACGGCCATGCATACGGCGGCGGTACTGATGATGGCTTCCAGCAAAAAGAATGCAGAGAAACCAGAGAGGGAAGCGGGACCGGGCATGGCAGCGAAGTTCAAACGCAGGATCAAGAGCAGAGCAAAGAAAGCCAGGCCGGGAACCAGCAACAGAAGCAGCGGACCTTTCTTTCTGAGCGTGATGGCGTTTTTGACGATGGCAAGGGCGATTGGCACTCCTCCCATCACGATGGCTGCCAGGGCGATTATGGAGCCAAAGAAGACGATCCAGTAGGATGCGCCCGCCAGGGCGGAGAGGCGTATGGTCGCGTCTACAGTATCTTCCGTCATCTTTGCGAAGATGAGGCCGCCGACGACAAAACCGATATAGGCGGAGAAGATCATGATCAGGGATTGCCGTAACGCGCGCAGCATGGTTAGAAGCTTTTCGTGCGGCGGCATCCCTTTAGTGCCCCAGAAAGGATGCAGGTGCGCATCACATGCCCCGAAGATCACATTCAGCACATCTTTCATTGAAAGTGGACGGGCCTCCAGCACCTCCAGCATCTCCTCAGCGTAACGATCGCGCCAGACGCGGGGATAGAGATGTAGCAATAATGCGTTGTGATTCATATGCCCGCCAGCCTCCGCAGCCCCATGGTGGCGAACGTCTCCATGTGTGAGAGCTGCTCGCGCAGGAAGGCGTTGCCAGCGGCCGTCAACCGATAGGGACGCCTGCGCTCCTCGGCTGGCAGCGCCTCGATCAGGTTCGCCTCCTCCAACCTGGCGATCGCGCCATACAGAGTGCCAGGCCCCAGCTTCACGCCGGCGAAGGCCTCGATGTCCTCCATGATGGCATATCCATGCCTGGCTCCGCTCGCCAGGCTGGCAAGAATAAGGATGGGAGGATCTGAAAACCTCCCCAGGTTGATCCCGGCCACGCCTCAGCCTCCTTTATATAATACGTGCGACGTTATAACGTCGCACGTATTATATGGAAAGAGTGCTTCCCTGTCAATCCGCTTTCTTTTATCAGAGGAGGTGTGCGTCCGCATACGCGGCCGCCCTGTTTTTAGGAGTTGGTGTAACACAGGGAATGGGTGCATTCCCTGTGTTACACCAACTCCTAAAAACCAGATGGGCGTTGCAGATGTGCTTATTGCTGATTGTTGACGAAGGCGACGAGGCGACAGAAGGCGGCCTCGCCACCGTTGAATTTCCAGGGGAAGCAGCCGATCCAGACGCGCTGGTCGAGGACTTCGTCGATCATGCCGCCGGCGTTCTCGACGTGGAAGACGCCGTGGGGAAACATGTCGTAGTGCATGAGTTGCAGGTCGCCGTCGGGCCAGATCTCTTCCAGGGGTCGGCCCAGCTTTTGGGCACATTTGGCCGCCAGGTCGGGGCGCACTTTGCGGATGACGGTGTTCATGGGATGGTCCATCGAGCCGGCGTCGATGGCGAACCAGGAGATCTTGCGCTCCAGGACCCAGTTGACAAACTCGCGCGTCGGACCGGGATGCTTGATGAAGTAGCGCGTCTCGTCGGGCTGGCTGTCGCCGTACCAGTTGCTGGGATAGTATTTGTGGTAGCCGGTGTGGACGACCACGATGTCGTTGGGCTGGATGCGCTGGCCCGTCTTGCGCTCCCACTGCTCGAAATGCTCGGAGGTATAGATATCGTAGTCGCCGATGCCGAGCGATTCCAGGTCAACGACGACGGCGGGACCGACTAGCTTGTCCAGCGGAATGCTGCCGATGTCCTGTCCATTGGTGATGAAGTGGAGCGGCGCGTCGAGGTGCGTCCCCACGTGGAGCGTGGAGGAGATATGCTGCCCACCGACTTTGTCGAAGGCGACGCGCTTAATCCATTTGATGGTGGGCCCCTCATAGGTGGCGAAACCCGGTGTGTGCATATCCCAGTTCTGCGAAAGATCGAGCACGCGCATGTTGCTCAGGTCAACCGGTGGCATCATCTTCTATCCTCCTCCCGCACGGAGCGGACCCGGCACATAGGGCAACGTGGCGTCGTTGGTGGAACTTGGGCGCCCGGGCACGAGGTCGCTTCGCGACAAGCGCCCACCAGGGGCGCACCTACGATCATGTTCCTTATGGCCGATTTGTGTGTTATCCTTATTATCATATCATCTCTTTATTTATTTCTTGTGGTTATATATGCATTTTTGCTTCTTTGTATGCTAGATGTAGGAGCGAAGAGGAGGTGAGCCCGTGATTCATTCGGCATCGTTGATGGAGACCGCGACCGCGCTTGGCGGCGGTCAGATGGACGCGGTGGCATATATTGATACCCTGTGCGCCTGGATCGATACGGTCGATCCACAGGTGCATGCACTGCTGCCGGAGGAGGATCGCCGTGGTCGCTTACAGGCGGAGGTGGCCGCGCTACAGCGGCGTTATCCTGATCCCGCCAGCCGTCCGCCACTGTATTGTATCCCGGTCGGGGTTAAGGATACTTTTCGGGTCGATGGGTTTGCGACACGGGCGGGATCGCGTCTGCCGGCGGAACTGTTCGCGGGGACTGAGGCATCTTGCGTTCGCGCGCTCAGGGCGGCCGGGGCCTGTATCCTGGGCAAGACGGTGACTACGGAATTCGCCTATTTTGAGCCGGGGGAGACGCGCAATCCACATAATCTGAACCATACGCCCGGCGGTTCTAGCAGCGGCTCGGTGGCGGCGGTGGCGGCGGGAATGTGTTCGCTGGCTCTGGGGACGCAGGTGATCGGCTCGACGATTCGCCCGGCAGCCTTCTGTGGTATCGTCGGCTTCAAACCAACCTATGGCCGTATCCCCATCGATGGGCTGGTGCGCTGCGCGGACTCCGTGGAGCATGTGGGCTATTTCACGCAGAATGTGGCGGATTGCTCCTACGTCGCGCCGCTGCTATGCCGCGACTGGCGCAGTAAGAATAACATTGAGTCTTTGCCTGTCCTGGGTGTACCCCTCTCTGATGGACCCTATCTTACCCAGGCCTCCGCTGAAGTCCTGGCTGCTTTCGAAGAGCAACTCACACTCCTAAAGGAGGCGGGCTATCGCGTTCGCCGTGTACCTCTTTTTCCTGATATCGAGAGGATCAATCGGCAGCATATGCGTATGGTGTTCGCGGAGATGGCTCGCGTGCACGCCCCGTGGTTCGCACGATATGAAGCACTCTATCGACCACGAACCGTGGCCGCAATTCGCGAAGGGCAGACGGTGGGTGACGAAGAGCTCATGCGAGGACGCGAGGGGCGTGCGAAACTGCGTGAGGTGCTAGAAACTCTTATGAAACAGACAGGCATCGATCTCTGGGTCACCCCGGCCACGCCGGGTCCGGCCCCCGAGGGATTGGACTCGACGGGTAGCCCACTGATGAACCTGCCCTGGACCTATGCGGGGCTGCCCGCGATTACGGTACCGGCGGGACTGGCGGCCAATAACCTGCCCCTTGGCCTGCAGTGCGTGGGCGCGGCTATGGCGGATGAGCAAGTGCTGGCGTGGGTTGCGCCCATGGCGGATATACTGGCGAGTCGGCTACAGTTTCTGGAGGACCCGACATGAAACCTGCGCCTTTTCAGTACCGCGCGCCCACTGTTCTGGACGAAGCGCTGGCATTGTTGGAGCAAAGCGGTCCGGATGCGAAGGTATTAGCGGGCGGCCAGAGCCTGATCCCAATCCTGAATATGCGCCTGTCCTCTCCACAATACCTGGTAGATATCAATCGCGTCGCCGGACTGGATTACATTGAGGGCAGGAAGGACTACCTGGCAATCGGAGCCATTACACGTCAGCGCAGCGTTGAGCGATCAGAGATCGTCAGGCGGCGACATCCCCTGCTGGTAGAGGTCATTCAAAAGATCGGGCATATGCAGATCCGCAATCGTGGCACCATCGCTGGCAGTATCGCCCATGCAGATCCGGCAGCAGAGCTGCCGGCACTGCTGCTCTGCCTGGATGGTGAGGTGGTGGCGCGCAGCAGATCCGGCGAGCGAGTCATCGGGGCCGGGCACCTCTTTACTGATCACCTCACAACAGCGTTGGAAGCTGGAGAGATCATCACAGAGGTCAGATTCCCCTGGCTGACACCACAGGCCGGCTGGTCCTGTGTCGAGTTCGCGCGCCGGGCCGGCGACTACGCGCTGGCGGGCGCCATCGCGGTCGTGATCCCGGCTCCTCAGAGAACGTGCCAGTCGGCGCGCATCAGCTATTTTGGCATCGCCCCCACCCCTGTGCGCGGCCACGAGATCGAGCGCATGCTGGCCGGCACGACGCTGGACGAGGCGACGCTACAGGCGGCCGCCCGCATGGCTGAAAGTCTGGTCGATGGCGAATTTAACGATATCCACGCCACAACGACCTATCGGCGCGCCCTGGTGGCCGAGGCGACCAGGCGCGCCTTGAGCACCGCGTGGCACAAACCGTAGGTTCGACCCTTGCGGTCGATTACCTCTTCCCGCACGATTCCCTCCCCGGAATATAAGGGGCGTTTTCGTAAAGCGAGGAGAAATCGACCGCAAGGGTCGAACCTACGGGGGCGTGATCGGACGTGGAGAGAAAATCGACCGCAAGGGTCGAACCTACGGGGGGCGTGATCGGACGTGGAGAGAAAATCGACCGCAAGGGTCGAACCTACGGGGGAGGTGATCGGACATGGAGAGAAAATCGGACGCGAGGTCCGAATGTATGGAGGAAGAGACATTTTCGGTGGGGGTGAGGGTGAATGGTCGGCGCTACGAGCGGCGGGTGCCGGCACGACTGCTGCTGTCGGATTTTCTGCGCCATGAGCTGCATCTGACGGGAACACATGTCGGCTGCGAGCATGGCGTCTGCGGCTGTTGTACGGTTCTTCTCGAGGGAGAGCCGGTGCGCTCCTGCCTGATGCTGGCGGTGCAGGCTGATGGGATGGAGTTGACGACAATCGAGGGCTTCGCCGGACCACAGGAACCGCTGCATCCGATTCAGCGGGCGTTTCAAGAGAAGCACGCCCTGCAGTGCGGCTTCTGCACACCCGGCATCATCGTTTCGGTGCAGGCGCTGCTAAGTGAACATCCCACGCCCACGGACGAAGAGATCCGGCATGGGCTGGCCGGGAACCTCTGTCGCTGCACTGGCTATCAGAATATCGTGGCGGCGGTCAAACTCGCGGCGGCGTACATGGCAGATGATACGCTCTCGCGTTGATGGAACGTGAGTGCCCGGGAACGGGGTCGCCTTCGGCTCCAAGCCGGGGCAAGCCCGGCACCTACGGATGGGGGTATGTAAAGGGGAATGTGAACGCCCGGGGACGGGGTCGCCTTCGGCTCCAAGCCGGGGCAAGCCCGGCACACGATGATGCGTTATTCAAAGGGAAGGGGTAAGGTATGGCGACGCGTTGGTTTGGCGCTCCTGTGCGGCGCAATGAAGATCCGCGCCTGCTGCGGGGGCAGGGAACCTATGTCGATGATATCGATCTGCCGGAGATGCTACACGCGGCGGTGCTGCGCAGCCCCTACGCGCGGGCGAAGATTGAGAGCATCAATACGCAGGCGGCCCGCGCTCTGCCGGGCGTGCACATGGTGCTGACCGCCGCTGATCTGGGCGAGGTGCTGGAGCCGTCGCCGCTGCTGATCCCGCACGAGGCGCTGACGAAGCCGCGCACACAGCTCCCCCTGGCTCCGCGCGAGGTGCGCTACGTGGGGGAGGCCGTCGCCTTTGTGGTGGCGGAGAGCCGCTACCTGGCCGAGGACGCGCTGGGCCTGATCGATGTGGAGTATGAGCCGCTGCCCGCCGTGCATAACCTGGCGGTGGCTTCGGCCCCCGACGCCCCACTCGTGCACGAGGATGTTCCGGGCAATCTGGCGGCCCACCTGGTACAGTGTGTTGGTCGTCCGGATGAGGTAATCGCCAGCGCGCCCCATGTAAGGCGCGAGACGTTCGAGATGGAGCGCGGCGCGGCCATGCCGATGGAGTGTCGCGGCATCGTGGCGCGCTGGGATCGCTATGAACAGATGCTGACGTGCTGGATCTCGACGCAGGCGCCGATCCCGCTACGCAACGGGCTGGCCGCCATCTTCCACCTGCCAGAGCACAAGGTGCGCGTGATCGCCCCCGATGTCGGTGGCGGCTTTGGTCCTAAGATCATGCTCTTCTATCCCGAGGAGGTGCTGGCTCCGCTGGCAACCATGCGGCTAGGCCGGCCCGTCAAGTGGATCGAGGATCGGCGCGAGAACTTTATCTCGACCAACCAGGAGCGCGGGCAGCTGCACGAGGTGGAGTACGCCTTCGATGACCAGGGGGAGCTGCTCGCCGTACGCGATGTCTTCCAGCACGACGCCGGCGCCTACACGCCCTACGGCATCATGGTTCCCATTATTACCGCCTGCTCGTTGCCAGGGCCTTATCGGCTCAAGCACTACGCCAGCGATTGCCGCGCATTCTATACCAACAAGGTCCCGGTGAGCCCTTACCGTGGCGCCGGGCGTCCCCACGCGGTCTTCGTGATGGAGCGCATCATGGATGGCATCGCCCGCGAACTGGGGCTGGACCGGCTGGAGGTGCGCTCGCGCAACTTTATCCGGCCCGAGGAGTTTCCCTGGGACGTCGGCCTGGTCTACCAGGACGGCGGACCCACGCGCTACGACAGCGGCAACTACCAGGCCGCGCTGGATAAGCTGAAGGAGCTGCTCGATTACGACGGCTTCGCGGCGCGGCAGGCACAGGCACGTTCACAGGGACGCTACCTGGGGCTCGGCGTCGGCTACTACGTTGAGGGGACGTCGATCGGGCCATATGAGGGAGCGCACGTGCGCGTCGAGAGCGATGGTCGCGTCTTCGTCTCCACCGGCG
Source organism: Dictyobacter halimunensis (assembly GCF_036245075.1). Taxonomy (NCBI): domain Bacteria; kingdom Bacillati; phylum Chloroflexota; class Ktedonobacteria; order Ktedonobacterales; family Dictyobacteraceae; genus Dictyobacter; species Dictyobacter halimunensis. Next base: position 4,795,134 of record NZ_BSRI01000002.1, on the reverse strand, counting down.
TCACGTCGCAGGGGCAGAGCCACCAGACGGTCTTCGCGCAGATCGTGGCCGAGCAACTGGGGATCGAGCCAGGGGATGTGCTGGTGACGGAGGGGGATTCGCAGGCCTTCTACTGGGGCGTCGGCACCTTCGCCAGTCGGGCCGCTACCGTCGCCGGCTTGGCGGTCCACCTGGCGGCGCTCAAGGTACGCGAAAAGGTGCGGACGCTGGCCGCCGAGCTGCTTGAGGCCTCGCCCGAAGATATCGAGCTGGCGGACGGCAAGGTCTTTGTCAAAGGGACCCCGCAGCGCGCGCTGACGCTGGGGCAGCTGGCCATCAAGGCCAATCCCCTGCGCTACACCTATGGCGAGAGCGCGCGCACGCTGGCGGCGATGAACCTGGCCGCCGCCCGGCCGGGACCCGCCCTGCCATCCGAGCGCGACGGCCCCGGTCTGGAGGCCGACGGCTTCTATAGTCCCCCGCATGGCAGCTTCGCCAGCGGCGTGCACGGGGCGATCATCGAGGTTGATCCGCGCACCGCCATGGTCTCGTTCGTCAAGTATGTCGCCGTCCACGACTGCGGCCGGCTGATCAATCCGCTGGTCGTCGAGGGACAGGTGCATGGAGGCGTGGCGCAAGGCATCGGCGGCGCCTTCTTCGAACGCCTCGTCTTCGATGAGGCGGCGCAACCGCTCAGCGCCACCTTCATGGACTACCTCATCCCGACGGCCGCCGAGATCCCCGACATTACCGTCGAGCATATCGAGACGCCCTCACCACTCAACCCACTGGGCATCAAAGGGGTCGGCGAGGCCGGCACCATCCCGGTGGCGGCCCTCTTCGCCTCCGCCCTTGACGACGCGCTCTCGCCCTGGCACATCCGCATCCGCGAGATGCCCCTGCATCCCTGCCGCCTGCACGAAATCCTGAGTGCCGCCTCGAAGGGGGCATTCAATATCCCTTCCTCACACGATCCCACTTCCTCTGGTTGACGAGAATGTTATCGTAAAGCGGGGAGCAATAGATTGGCCCCCAAACCACCTTTGAGTGCCAGTTTCAAAGCACGCCATGTTGCACCCAGGCTGGCAGCGCAGAAGTTGACAGATGATCAAGGGGGTTAGTTTCCCGCTTTGTATGCGGCATGAAGAGAAAGCGAGCAGGATAATGGAAGTCGTCGAGGAACAGACCAACCGGCCCGTTACAGACAGCTGTCCTGTCGTGGGTATCGGAGCGTCTGCCGGGGGCCTGGAACCACTTATCCTGCTGCTCTCGCATCTACCAAATCCGACGGGCCTGGCCTATATAGTACTGCAACACTTAGATCCCAAGGTCCCCAGTCTCTTAGCCGACGTGCTCGCTCACGCGACTCACCTTCCCGCTCGGCAGATTGAGGAGGGGATGGCAGTCGAAGCGGACCACGTCTATGTCTGCCCTTCCAACGCCGAACTGACCCTGGAAGATAACCATTTCCATCTCGTCCCGTATAGCCGGACAAACGGCTGGCTGAGGACCATTGATCACATGTTCACCTCACTCTCTCATGCGCGAGGAGCGCAAGCGGCGGGCGTGCTGCTCTCGGGAATGGGATCGGACGGCACCGCGGGTCTACGGATGATTCGCGCCGCGGGTGGGGCCACCTTCGCTCAAGACCCCACCACCGCCTCCTTCTCACAGATGCCCCAGAGCGCCATCGAGGCAGGCTACGTCGACCACGTCCTCTCTCCCGAGGAGATCGCCCACACCCTGACCGAGCTCATAACACACCCTCCTCAGAGCCAGCCGGAGGTCCCTATCACGGAGGAGACCAGCTTCAGCAGCATTCAGCACCTGCTCAGCCAACGCGGCCACATCGACTTTCTTGCCTATAAACCCGGTACGCTCAAAAGGCGCATGGAGAACCGCATGGCGCTGTTGCACTTTACCCAACTGTCAGCCTATAGCACCTACTTGCGGGAGCATCTCGAGGAGGTCGAGCGGCTCACCCAATCGATCTGGATCGGGGTCACCGAATTCTTTCGCAATCCCGAAGTCTTTGATGCCCTCCCACGCCTGGTATGGCCCGCCCTCTTGAAACGGCACCAGGGTGAGGGGCCGCTACGCATCTGGGTGCCCGGCTGCTCAACAGGAGAGGAAGCCTATAGCATAGCCATCAGCCTGCACGAGTTCCAGCAGCAACACAAGCTAGCGCACCCTTTCCAGATTTTCGCCACCGATATCAATGCCAGAGCGTTAGACACGGCCCGCGCCGGCATCTACGCGGTCAGCGCCCTGGAACAGATGGAACCTGAGTGGAGATCGCGCTACTTTACACCGTTAGATGAACAGCGCTCGATCTACCGCATCGACCCATCACTACGCGAGCACTGTATCTTTGCGCCCCACGATCTACTGCGCGATCCGCCGTTCACCCATGTGCATCTGATCAGCTGCCGCAATGTGCTCATCTTCCTGCAGGCCCCCGCCCAGCGGCAGATCCTGCAGGCCTTTCATTATTCACTCACGCCGGAGGGTTTTCTCCTGTTGGGAAACGCCGAAAGCATTGAACCACTCACACGCTTATTTCGCCGGGTAGAGCGCAGTATACCTCTGTATCGCAAACAGGCCACTGGCGTCAATCCACTGCTGCCTTTTGCCATGAGTGGAAGGCCAGCCCCCATCCAGAAAGAAAGAAGCCCGATAGCAATATTAAAAGAACCTGAGCCAGCAAACGAGAGTCCGCAGAAAGAAGGAGTCCCGATGATGCCAAAAGAATCCGAGCCGGTAAACGAAATCTTACAGGAGGCCGATCGCCTGATACTGGCCAACTATGCTCCTGCCAGCGTGGTCATTGATCCCGATCAGCAGGTGATACAGGTACGTGGAGAGACCAGCCCCTATCTACAACTGGCCGTAGGCCGTGTCAATCTCCACCTGCTCAAGCTGGCACGCACCGGCCTCGCTCAGGGACTACGCGAAGCGATACACGCTGCCCGCGCGGAGCAACGCATTGTCATCCGTGAAGACCTGCGTTGCTCTGCCCTGGGGGTCACCCGTTCCGTGCGCGTCACTGCCATTCCACTCAAAGGTTCACCGGTGGGGCAATACTGCCTGGTGCTCTTCGAAGAGCAAGCCCGAGAACCGATGCCGCCCGAGGCCACAACTCAGCCTTCCTCCGCCTCGCCAGTCGAGCGGAAAGCCGGTCGCGATAAGGCTCACAGGCGCATTGCGGAGCTAGAACATGAGCTCTCAACCCTCAACATCGAGATGCGCGCCACCGCGGAAGAGCATGAGGCCGCGATGGAAGAGTTACAGAGCGCCAATGAGGAGATTCGGGCGAGCAACGAGGAACTGCGTAGCCTCAACGAAGAACTGGAAGCCTCTCAGGAAGAGCTGCGGGCCACAAACGAAGAGCTCTCGACCACCAATCAAGAGCTCTCAGCGCGTCATGAACAACTTAAAGCGGCCCAGGAGTATGCCGAAGCTATTGTGGAAACCGCCCGCGCGCCCCTGGTGGTACTCACAGCAGATCTGCGGGTGGAGCAAGCCAATCAGGCGTTCTATCAACTCTTCCAGGTGGCTCCTACCGAGACCGAGGAACACTTCTTCATCCAGCTGGGCCATGGGCAGTGGGATATCCCGCAGCTCTCCACCCTCTTAGCAGAGATCGTGACCGCCAACCGCTCCTTCCAGGATTTTGAAGTCGAGTATACCTTCCCCAAGGTCGGTCATAAAATACTGCTGCTCAACGCCAGGCGCCTTCAGCTCGAAGCGCCACCTGCTACAGGCAACCATCACATCCTGCTGGCCATGGAAGACATTACCGAGCGCCGGACCGCCGAGCGGCAAGTCGAGGCACGCCTGGCGTTCTTGCGCCATCTGCTGGATGCCTTACCCAGTGGCGTCTACCTGGCGCAGGGGAGAGAGGCGCGCCTGGTGCTGGTCAATCAGGAGGTAACTCAGATATGGGGGACCCAATCGTCTATAGGACAACCCCTATTGGATTTTCTAGAGAGCCATGCCATTCAGATTTGCGATGGGCGGGGTCAGATTGTGCCCGCAGAGCACATAACTACTATACGGGCGCTGCGCGGTGGTAAGTCAATCTTCAACGAGCAGGAGAGCGTCCATCGAGCCGATGGGACAGAGCTTTCAGTGGTGGTAAATGCAGTGCCGTTCACGGACCCGGAACTCCTCAGGGGATTAGCCGCCATGGTAGGCAATGATCCGGCTCAGGCAGTTGAGCCAGCGGCTCTAGTTGTCCTCCAACACGTCCGGGAGCCTCACAAGATAAAGAAAACTGACTCCTGAGGAAGAATGGCTCATGGCAAAAAAAATGGGAGAAGGGCACTATTCATACGGCGTTAAAGAAAGAACAACCAACACGATGGCGGAAAAAGAGCGGGGTTCAACGTACAGATAGATGATCTTACATGATGGCGTCTGATGCGTTGAAAAGGAAAGGATTCGCTTCATGCTCACAGGGCAGATTCTTATGGAGCTGATCGTGATTCTGGTCGCGGTGCAGGTCGCGGGCTTCCTCTGTCGTCTGATTGGTCAGCAATGGGTCATCGGTGAAATTTTGGCCGGGCTGGCATTGGGTCCGTCGCTCTTAGGATTGTTCTTTCCCGGTCTGCAGTCACAGCTCTTTCCGGCGAGTTCGTTGTCCACGCTGCAGGTGCTTGGTGACATCGGGCTGATCCTGTATATGTTCGCCCTGGGAGCGCACCTGGATACCGAGCAGATGTTGCGCCAGAGCCGCACGGTAGCCATGGCGTCGCTGAATAGTATGCTGCTGCCCTTTGTGCTCGGCGCCCTGCTGGGCTGGTGGCTCTATCCGGCGTTCGCGGGACTGCATACTAGCTTGCTGACCTTCTCGCTGCTGGTAGGGACCGCGATGTCGATCACGGCATTCCCTGTGCTGGCCCGGCTGCTGGCGGAAAAAGACATGCTGCACTCCAGAATCGGCCTGCTCGCCCTCACCTGTGCCTCCGCCGGTGATGTCGTCGCCTGGTGCCTGCTGGCGATTATCGCCTCCACCTCTCACGCGCAGCTGCTCTCCACGGCGGTCATCACAGTCGGGGAGACGATTTTGTTTATCGCGGCAATGCTGCTGGGCGTGCGTCCACTGTTGCGCTGGCTCGTGACGGTCATCTCTTCGCAGCCGCTACAGATCGCGATCAGCCTGACAATGCTGCTGCTGGCAGCGTTCATCACCAACGCTATCGGTATCCATCCCGTCTTTGGCGCCTTTATCGCCGGGGTTATCATGCCGCGCACGGGCGCGCTGAGCAAAGAGCTCCACGATATGGATAAGCTCAACAACCTGCTCTTCCTACCCATCTTCTTCGTCATAAGTGGACTGCGCACGCAGCTGGGGCTGCTGCAATCCCCTGGCATCTGGCTGATCTGCGGCCTGACCATTTTTATCGCCTGCTTCGGCAAGATCTGCGGCGGCACGTTTTCGGTGCGCCTGATGGGTGAAACGTGGCGAGATTCGCTCGTTCTGGGTTTCTTGATGAATACGCGCGGATTGGTCGAATTGATCGTGCTCAACGTCGGTTACGAGATGGGCATCCTCTCCTCCACCATGTTCGCCATCCTGGTCCTGATGGCCCTGGTCACCACCATGATCACCTCGCCCATCCTCAATCTGCTCGGCTACCGCACTCCCGCACACTCGCTCATGAAGACAGCAAGCAATCAACAAACCATCGATGTAAACGCAACGCCATAACAAACACAGCTAGACGTTGCTGCTGAGTATATATTATGATAGCCATAGATAGAAGTATGACAATAAAGCCAGGTCAATGGCGCGTTTCTTCTGCTTAGAATGGATGGATTTCAGAATGAATCAGCAGGAACAATCACTTGAAAGGACTCAGTTGCCTCCTGTGACTCCCGCGTGGAGTCGGGAGGCGGAGATTGACATAGCACGTCAGGAGTTTCTGCGGCAGCGCCTGGCTATTGTGGCCGACGTTCAGCAGGGCATCTATCCATTTAAAGATATCAGGCTTACACGCGCCGATGTCGAATGGCTGCTTATCAACCATGAGCAGGGGCGCGGCCCGGTAGTCTGGAGTGAGCCGGACCAGCGTCAACGGCAGGGACTTGATCTGCGCGGGTCCGACCTGCGGCGCGTTGATCTGCGCGGCCTGCCCCTGGCCTGTCTGAGGGGTGGGTTGACCCAGCCGGAGTGGGTCGCGACCACGAATGAGCAGCGGGAGCAGGCAATCATCCACCTGGAACATGCCAACCTCAGCGAGGCGCACCTTGAGGGGGCGCTGCTGCGCGGCGCCTGTCTGCAAAATGCCTCGCTACGCTTCACCAATCTGGAGCAGGCGATACTCTTCCAGGCCCGTTTAGAGGAGTCGTATCTGCGCGGCGCACATCTTGAGAAGGCCAACCTGATGTATGCCCACCTGGAAGGAGCCTATCTACGTAAGGCCAGACTTCCAGGGGCAGATCTACGTTATGTCCATTTCGATAGCGCGACGCTGCTCGAAAAGGTTACGCTCTATGATGCACACTGGGGGTGCGCGCTGCTGGCGGATATCCATTGGAACGATTGTAATCTTTCGCTGGTCAACTGGCTCCGCATGCCGCGCCTGGGCGATGAAGCGCTGGCCCGGACCTTCTTGATCCGCGCGGACAGCAAGAAGAGCGTCAAAGAGAAGCAGCGGCACCTGGATCGTTATCAGGGCGCCGCCCGCGCCAACCGCCAGCTGGCCCACGCCATGCGCTCACAGGGGATGAGTGACGAAGCCATGCCCTTCGCCTATCGCGCTCTGGTCTTGCAGCGCGTGGTCCTCCTGCGCTACATGGTCTGGGGCACCAGCATCTTCTCCGAGGAAGAGGCGGGGCACACGGGTATCAGGCGGCGGCTCCTTGATATGTGGGGTAGGCTGCACGCGGGCGCCTCGTACCTCTTCTCCTGGTTCCTCGATCTGTTGGCCGGCTATGGCTACAAGCCGGAGCGCAGCCTGGCCATCTATCTCGTCACCATCTTCGCCTTCGCCATCGTCTATCATGCCACGGGCGGGCTCTCCAATCACGAAGCGCTCATCTTCAGTATTACCTCGTTTCACGGTCGCGGCTTCCTCCCCGGCACCTACTCGCTGGCCAACCCCGAAACGGCCATCTCTGCCTACGAAGGGATCATCGGCCTCTTTATCGAGGTGAGCTTCGTCGCCACCTTCACCCAGCGCTTCTTCGGCCGCTAAAGGCCGGCCGGTTCTGTTCCTTTCCCGTTCTCTTGTCTGTTTTTAATATCTCTGAGGACGTTTAGAAACAAGACCGGCTGGTCAATCATAGCCATATGTCCAGCATTTGGGATAATGTAGATCTTTTTCTCGGGGGCATTAATACTTTGAACATAGTCTTGCGTAAGAGCAACGGGCGTCTGCCAGTCTTGTTCGCCGACAATGTAATAGAGAGGAACTGTGTATTCTGCCAGATCTGCATGTAAATCAAATCGCCCTAAAAAGGTCATCAGTTCTTTGTTGGCCTTATTCCCCTTTATCAATGCAGAGAGGTCGGAGAAGTGAAAAAGAGGGCTGGTCACAAGGGTTTTCAACGGGGAGACATGCGACTTCATCGTGAGATGATATTTTCCTTGCAGCTTGCGGAGTTGGAGCGATTTCTTGAGCCATTGCGTATCTAACTGCTCTCCGGGATAATCACCGAGAGCTTCAAGCTTTTTCAGAGCGCTCTGATCGTTTGCCTGGACAATGGCCTCCTTTACTTTTGCATAGCTGAGGCGCTCACTTGCCCGTTTATTAATCATTTGTCCTACACCAATATAATACGCAACCTCTTCTGGATGGCTTTTGATAAAAAGGCTCCCCAATACGCTTCCCCAGGAATGGCCAAGGAGCACAATCTTCGGTTTGTGATATCTGCTCTTGAGGTAGTGAACAACTTCTAGCAAATCCTGGAGGAGCACATCAACAGTTGGATAGCTCTCTGGATTCTTCATCAGCGTTTTTCCCGTCCCACGCTGGTCCCAATGAATCACCGTAAACAGCTCTTCCCAGTTGTCTTGAAAAGCATGTGCAAACAGAGACGCTGCACTTCCAGGGCCACCGTGCAAAAACAACAGGACTGGATTTTCATCGGTGGTCCCAGAATGAAGCAAATACTGATGAATTCCATTGATCAGGACGTATTCCTCAACGCCCATGGCTTTTTTTGACTTCTTTTTCAGCATGATCGTCCCTTTATAGAATAATATCTTTGCTCGTTTCAAAGCTCGCGATTACGCCGGAGCGCGTCACGCTGCTTACGCCATTCTTTATGGAGGGCAGGTATTTGCTCGGCCAGGAATTCAGCAAGTGCGGCGGCTTCTTCTAACAGAGCGATGCGCGGATCTTGCCCCTCATCCTTCAAAGCATTCAGTCCTTCTCGGAACAGAGCAGCCTGCTCCTGGTAGACTGTCACGTCAAATCCTTTCCCCTCAAGACCAGCTGCATTGAGACTGATTGAGTCGCTTCGTTGACCGGCCGCGCGGTTTCGATTGACCAGGTGGTAATTCTCCAGCGTCTGGACCGCACCAACAATGGCACTGCGGCTCGCCATGAGCGCATCAGCAAGCTCGTTCATTGATTGCTTCTCGGGAACACAGACCAAGAGATAGCCGAGCAGCCGACCAACCATGCGAGGAAAACCGTACCGCAGGGTATAAAAATGCCTGATGTGGTCTGCATACAGCAACTGCTCATCCTTATTCATACGAAATACCTTTCTTCAATTTTTCTGGAGATATTTTTCTTCGCCCCAAACAGTGAGAGCCAGCTTCTTGACAAAACGTTCCAGTTTTCTGATCTGGAGTGATCTTCCTCTTGTACATAATAACACAAATAACAGAAATGTCAAATATATTTGTTATTTGTGACTTTTATCAGGGGAACCCTGGTACCTACGGCGAGCGATGGTTGCTTGTATTGACAAACTTCGATTCATTGATTAAATTATTACTTATCAATTAAATAAAAATTTAATCAATGAGAGGGAGGAGTGATGCGAGATGAGCTTATCCTTGAGACGCCGGAGCAGGTGCGGGCGCTGGCGCACCCGATGCGGCAGCGCATTGTGAATCTGCTGACGGATGCGCCCTATACCAATAAGCAGATGGCGACGAGGTTCGAGGTGACGCCGCCACGGCTGTACTTTCATGTGCGCGAGTTGCTGACGGCTGGTCTGATAGAGATCGTTTCGGAGCAGCCAAAGGGGGGCGTGATCGAGAAGTATTACCGGGCGGTAGCGCGGGTCATTCGCCTGGGAAGTCAGACGGGAGCGGCCGCCAACGCGGAAGGTCTGACGGCGAAGACGCTTGAGGTGGTGCGCCAGGAATTTATGCAGGCCAACCGGCACTTCGATTATCATCTGCCACAGCTCTCCTTTGCCTATGAGCCCATCCGCGTCTCGACGGAGCGGCTGGAGCGCATCCAGAACCACCTGGACGCGCTTCGTGAGGAGATATATCAGGCTATGCAGGATCCCGAGCGTGCGAGCCGCGAACATTTTGTGGCGCTGGCCTATCTCCTACATACGTTGCCTGAGCCAGGCAAAGAGACGGCGGAAGGAAAAGAAGAATAATGTTTCAGGGACTCAAGCAAGGTTTTCAGCCCTTCCGCTATCGCGACTTTCGCCTGCTGTGGATCGGGCAGGCCATCTCGGCGCTGGGCCTACCATTCCAGAGCGTGGCCCTGATCTGGCTGGTCCTGCAGCGGCACGGTTCGCCGCTCGACCTGGCGCTGATGCTGATGGCCATCAGCGTGCCACAAGCTCTGATCACGCTGGCCGGAGGTGTGATTACCGATCGGCTCGATGCGCGCACCGTCATGTTCTGGGCGGATGCCACGCGCATGGTGATGTCGGGCGCGATCGCGCTGCTGGCGCTGATGGGAGTATTGCCACTCTGGCTACTGGGCCTGCTACTCATCGTATACAGCCTGGCTACTGGCATCTTTAATCCGGCGGCCGGCAGCATCACCCCGCACCTGCTACCATCTGAGGCGCTGAGCGGCGGCAACGCCCTGATGCAGATGCTGAACCAGGTAGGCAACTTCCTGGGCGCGGTACCGGCGGGTCTGATCGTGGCGCACAGCGGTCCGGCGCTGGCCTTCGCCCTGAACTCGCTCTCATTCGCGGTGGCGGTCTTCGTCACCTGGATGATGGCGCCGCTGGGGCGCGTGGAAAGGAGCGAGTCGTCGTCGGTCTTCCAGGACGCGCTGCAGGGCTTTGCCTATCTCGGCCGCACGCCATGGCTGCTCTCGCTGCTGCTGATCGATTCCTGCGCCGCCATCGCGGCCATCGGACCAAGCGCCATCGGTCTGCCGCTGCTGGCACGAGACGTGCTGCACATCGGTGCCAGCGGCTATAGCCTGCTGATCTGGAGCTTTGCCGCCGGCGAGATCATCGGCATACTCGTGCCGCTCTTCAGAAATCCCAGCCAGCGGCGGGGACGCTTCTTCTGCCTGCTCCAGTTCATCGAGGGTCCGATCATGATAGGGGTGGCCTTCGCGCCCCTGCTGCTCGCCATGCTCTGCCTCGCGGTTGTCGCCTTCCTGAACGGCATCCTTCTCGTGGTCTTCCTGTCGCTAATCCAGGAACACGTCAGCAGGGGGCTGCTGGGTCGGGTAATGAGCTTCTTCATGCTGGCCAGCGTCGGCTTCGTGCCGCTCTCGCAATCGCTCTCGGGCTACATCGCCGCCAGCGCCGGGGTGCAGGTCCTCTTCCTCGGGGCGGGCCTGTTGATGGCGCTCAGCGCGCTCGGCGGCCTGTTCGTCCCCTCGCTGCGCGCCCTCGATTGACAATCGAAAGTGCATACTCCCGCGATTACGACACCGCAGTGAGAACATGCTCCATGATCTGAATACCGGCGCGAAAGATGTGGCCAGCGGGATCGCCAGAGGGATCGTAGGAGGTGAAGGCGACGGCCGCGATATCGAAGCGCCGAGCGATAAGCGTGATGGCCTGTTTCATCTCCTCGATCAGCAAACCACCGGGCTCGGCGTAGGAGTTAGCGCGCCCGATGCTGGTGTCGAGGACATCGAGATCGATATGCAGATACACGTGCTGGACATGGGCGCGTAGCCCATCCAGGGCCGGCTCAAGGCTCCCGGAAATTCCCAGCGCGCGGATGCGCTCTCCCTTGAGCAGCGTGATGCGTGACCGCACCAGCAGTTCCTGCTCCCCATCATCGAGCTGGCGTACCCCAACCAGGAGAACGCGCTCATCAGGAACGGGAGTAAAGCCGGAAATGCTCCGCGCCAGGGGCGACCAGCAGCGTCCCGTGGCGATCGCCAGGCCCATACCATCTAGAAAGCCTCCGGTAGTGGTCTCGGGGGTATTGAAATCACCGTGAGCATCGAACCAGATCACACCGGCCTGCGCCGCCTCACAGCCACCAAGAATCCCCAGCGCGCTATTGCAGTTGCCCGCCAGGACCAGCGGCATAGCACCCCGTTCTCTGGCCGCACGCACGTGTGTGGCCAGTTGACGATTCAATTCAAAGGCCGTATAGTTCTCCGCCAGGAAGAGGCGCTGCGCCTCGATGCATTCAAGCTCGACCACGTGCCCAGCGGCCCGCAGTTTCTCAACCACCCCATGCTCCACAAAATATCCAGGGCCAGCGCCCATGCGAATCCCACGCCACCCCGAATCATAGGGCACCTCTATCAACTGAATATGCATGCCATCTGCCTCCGCAATTTGAAACAAAAAACACTCTATTCTTCATCACGTGTACATTAAGGGGTCATTTCGCGATAAGCCGGAGCAAGCCCGGCACCTACGGTGGGGGACTATGTGCGTGCCGGGCGGTCGGGATCGGAGGCGAGCTGGATGGGTTGGCGAGCTACCAGCTTCTTGAGGAGCGGGTCGAGCAGGGTGCCGGTGGGCGAGAGGCGCAGCGGCGCACGCCGGGCCTCGGCTTCGTTGATGCTGTTGATCAGGCGCTGCACTTCGCTGCGGATGCGCTGGAGCTCATATTCGGATTGATTGGAGCGCTGCAGGCGCGCCAGCAGGGTATTAAGCGAGGAGGCGACGGTCCAGAGGACGTTCTCCTGCGCCAGCGGGGCGCGTACGGTGAAGTTGCCGTTGGCGGCCTCGGTCAGGGCCTGCTGGATCTGCCGGATGCCCACCTCCAGGTCGCGCTTCTGTTCGGCCAGGGCAAGCTGCAGGCGCTCAACCTCTTCGATGCGGTCAACGCGCCTGAGGGCGCGCAGGGCGCCGCGCACCCACAAGAAAGTGACAACAGCGACAACTACCTGCAGGGCGATGGGACGCACCAGCAAGGTGTATGATTCAATGGCCCATAGGTGCGCAAGGTCAGGAGCATGCGGCTGCAGGTAGAGGTCCGCGCAGATACAGCCGATGTTGAGGGCCGCCACCACAAAGACACTACTCGGCGGAAGCAGGGAGACCGCGAGCAACTCTGAGAAGACGAGGAGGTCAAAGGTGAGGAAGCCGTTCATGGTCAGCAGGCCAGATGGCGCGCTCAGCAGGTTGAGCATGATGGCGGCGTTGACGGTGATAACGCTCAGTATGCCGACCGCGGTCACATGCCCGCGGCGATTGAGGACGATCGTCAACAAGCAGATAGCGATGCCCGCCAGGATAATGGGGAAGAGCAGTGGATTATGGCTCAAGAGCGCCAGACGAATAAAGGCAAATAGAACCACCAGCATGAGCAGCAGAATCACGCTGGCAAGCCGCAGGCGACGCTGCTTATCCTGGGTAGCAAAGGAAGGCTTCACCGTCACTTCAGAGGGGGTCGCGATCCCATACCATACGCGCAGTGCCTTCATCGAACTGGTCGACTGAGCCTGCTGATCAGATGGGGGAAACCAATTAGTATTCCCATTATCGCCATTCTGGCCATTTTTGTCTTCTAAAGGAGATGGACGCTTGCTACCCATACACAGTCACTCCTCACACTACAAAGCTTCGCGCTTCTATCGTTTGATCATCAAATAGGTTTTTATACGCTCTTCTTAGTTTGCTATATTATCATACATAAAACAAGAGAGCATAGTACTTTTTGAGTTCCAATTATTTTTGGTAAGGTTTTATGTAAAGTCAAACGAAATCTCAGTCGAAAGGATGTGTTAAATAGATCTATTATGAGATGTGCAACAGGGGTGCATTCGCGCCCCTGTTGCACATCTCATAATACCAGTGCGGCCGAGGGGGCGCTCACGCCCACCAGCAAGAGGTGTTTGGCACGCTCAAACGCGGCGGAGCTTGAAGAAGAAGGGTTGCTCCATACCTTTGTAGTCCATGATACCGAGGAGGGTGTTGTGGTCGATGAGGCGGAAGGTGTCGTAGATGGGGAGGTTGTCGTAGATCATGGTGGCGCTGAGCTTGCCGCGATACTCGAGCATGCGTACGCGGGCTCGGGTGCGCCGGGTCTGTAAGAGGATACGTAGCAGCAACACGGCTCGGTGCGTTAGTGGGGTACGCAGAAAGAAGCGCAATTTGAGTCCCATGGACAATGGGAGCCGCTGGGGATCGATGGCGAAGAGCTCTCCGCGCCGATCCGCGAACAGCAGCGGATGGACATTATCACGATCGATAAATTCTTTTCCGTACCAGCCACACGCCGCCAGTAGCCCATCCATGGGATGGTTGGTCGAGACCTCGCTACCACGCCAGAGGCCCGTCAGGGTCTCGATATCGACGCTCGGAAGCGCGTCGCACAGTGCAAGCGCCTCTTGCTGACTCATGCGATCCCGGTGAGCCCCCTCTAGCGATACGTTAGCGTCCCTGACTTCTGACATCAGCGTTCTCCTCTCGCTCGATCTATATAAGCGCTATGATCAACAGGTTATAACACCCCACCTATCTCCACGGGTTTTCGGGCTACTTCCGTCGAGTGACGTTGCCACTCCATTCTGTGACACTCCGCACGCCCTAGAAGGGCGGCAGCTTCTTCCACTCCTGGGTCCGCGGCCTTCTGAGTATGTGTCTGCTAGAGGCTACTCGCTGAAAAGCCGTAATTGAACAGGAATAGATGAGGACGGCGCTTCCATCCAGCGCCCTTCCTCTTTGGCGGTGCCATGCCACTGGAGACCTGCATGCCCAGATGGAGGAATAGATGGTTCCTCGTCCCCTCCGGCTTCCTGGCAGATGCCCACACCTGCTGCTTGCGCAGCTTCCTCATGCGCTTCATGAGAAGGGGAAGGCTTTTTCCCCTGTCGTTGGAGCAGACGCTGCCCAATCACGATGGCGGCATTGCGATCGGCATTGCCCCGCATGCCGCATTTCGCACAGAAGACCAGTGGTGCCCCCATCGTGTAGCCTTCCTCGGCTTGCCCCTGACTGTAGCGGGCCACCAGTTCATGGCACCAGGCACATTCTCGGCTCGTATGGCGCGGATTCACCCGGCTCGTCACGATGCCAGCGTTCCAGGCTTTGTACTTGCTGTAGCGGAACATGCGCCCTTTCATCCAGAAAGCCCGTTTGCTATTGCCTCGGCGGCTGTATTTCCCCTGCTGGGGTTTCAGATGACCCAGATGTTCAAAGACCAGGATACTGGCGCCCTGCTCTCGCGCAAACTGGACAATACGAGCACTGATCTGATGGGCCAGGTCGTCATCGCGATGGCTGATCTTTTGCCAGCGGGCCGCATTATCCTGCTCACCCTGAGCGATCAGGCCAGTCATGTTGCGGTTGCGTGCAATTGTGCCAAGCTGCCTCTTCCTAAAGTCGTGCACTTCTTTGCCACCTTTGAGGAATTTCGTGGAAAGGACCGTACCTTCGGCAGTTTGGATGGTACAGACGGCGAGGTTTTCGCCGAGATTGAGATCAATGGAGCACAGTTTGGTCGCCGGCCCGCTCAACTGATGGGCCACGTTGGCTGGACCCTTGAACGTTTTCTCAAGGGGCGTGTGCAGCCACCAGCGATCCCCTTTGCGAATCAATGAAGGGCTCCCCAGGGTAGAGCCTTCAGGCACCTCCCGCCCCAGGGTGTGTATCTTGACCCAACTCCAACAAGAGCCCGTCCATACTTTGAGCACAATGCAGGTGTCCGTCCGTTCCTTCCACTGTCCCGTATAAAAAAGCACAGACTTGTTCCAGGTGCGTGGAGGCACAGGGGGGCGATCCCCGCATTTTTTGCCTTTGGCTTCCGCCTTGGCTTTGCGCGCCTTCCATTTGGAGAGATGGGTAAAGAAGGAACGCGCCGAACCGAGAGCGGCATTGATGGCAGCACGCCGAAACAACGCCGGAATGGGGTAGGCAATCTCGTGCAAAGGCATGATGGGATCAGGGTTGGCGGTGGTGGCATGCGTCAGCTTTTCCAGGGCGGTGAGGGCCTCTTGGTTGGAGAGCTCAAGCACCCCATCATGGGCATTGATTACACCAAAATAAAAGGCCACCACTCGGTTAAACAACGCCTGAGTCGCCGTAAACCAGGCCGTACGGTCAGCGTGACCGCTGAGCACTTGCTTGAGGGTCGTCGTTGCAGTAGCCATAGCCTGATCTCCTTTCCCACCGGTAGAAGGGCCGTTCAGAAACGTAGTACCTACTTCACCGTACCGCGATGGCGAGAGCGCAGTCCTTGGATATGCAAGAAAAGAACTGCAAGCACGCGGCTTTCAGAGGTGTGAATGACTCGATTACTTGAATATGTGTTCTATTCTACACCACCTGGGAGGGGGCGTGCAACAAGCAAGGGCTAAAGCCTGGGCAACCCCGCCTGACCACCTGGGTTCAAAACCCAGTGGCTTGCGGCGGGTTCTCCTGTCAAAATTATGTTCCTCATAGGGTCGATCAATCCAGTTGCGAAGCGGGCTAGCTGTCACTACATGGGTCGCGCATAGTAGAGGTCATGACATTGTTTATCTACTTCCGCTACCGTGCACAAGCTTTATTTTGCGGCATGGGTAAACTGTAAGAGGATAAGACCCATTTTTATGTAAAGATAAACATCTCCGTGAGAGAAGTGAGGAGGAACGTGTCTATGGTTTCATCGGAGAAAACTTCTTTGGGGAAACGCGAAGAGCAACGCGGCTCGAATGGTACGATGGCTGGTTCAATTGGTCGTCGGGCCCTTTTCACACAGGGTCTAGTGCTAGGGGCGAGCGTGGTGGGATTGCACCTGCTCGATGGTCGCTTGCCAGTCGCCGAGGCCGCCGTGACCCCTAAGATACCGTGCTGGGAGGAGAGAGAAGAAGCCCGTTGGGAGATGACGGAACGCGCCATAGGTACGACGCGCCTGCAGACCTGTGGCCTGGGAACCGATGGCAGGATCTACCATACTATTCGTTTTCCCGGTGGCTCCTGGCAGCCCGAGTTTGGCAACGTCAATGATCAGGAGAGCAATGGCCGGCTGCTGCGCTTCGCCGATGTCGATTGCGGGGGCGTCCTTGACAGCCTGCATGTGGCGGCGGTGGGGCGTGATGGGATCATCTGGCATACCATCCGCCTGGCTAACGGCTCCTGGCAGCCCGCGTTTGGCAACGTCAATGACCAGGAGAGCAATGGCCGGCTGCTGCGCTTCAGCGATGTGAGCTGCGCCGGCACTGCAAGCAGTAAATTGCACGTAACGACCCTGGCCAGGTTTGGCACCATCTGGCATACGATCCGCTTCGCCAATGGCACCTGGCAACCCTCATTTGGTAACGTCAATGATCAGGAGAGCAATGGCCGGCTGCTGCACTTCACGGATGTCGATTGCGCCACCGTCGGCGAAAATCTGCATGTGTGCGCGATCAATAGAGACGGCACCATCTGGCACACGATCCGCTTCGCCAATGGCTCCTGGCAATCCTCCTTCGGCAACGTCAATGACCAGGAGAGCAACGGCAAAACGCTACGCTTCACATCGGTAGGATGCGCCGCCATCAATGGGAATCTGCATGTGACGGCAACCGATGAGAAAGGCGTCCTCTGGCATACCATCCGCTTCGCCAGCGGCTCCTGGCAGTCCTCCTTCGGCAACGTCAATGATCAGGAGAGCAACGGCAAGCTGCTACGCTTCTCGGATGTCGACTGCGCCAACGTGGCCGATGAGCTTCAGGTGACGGCAGTAGGGCTGAACAAGGACCTCTGGCACACGATCCGCTTCGCCAACGGCTCCTGGCAGTCCTTCTTCGGCGACGTGAATCACCAGGAGAGCAACGGCGGCACGCTGAGCTTCACCTCGGTTGGCGCCGCCGGCACCGTATAAACAGGTTCAGCTTTCTCGCCCGATTGGAGCTATCAAGCGACCCTGTTTCCCTCGTGATCCGAAAGGGACCGAGCGCGAGGGAAACAGGGTCGCTTGGCGATAAGCCGGGGCAAGCCCGGCACCTACAGCAGCAAGCGCCCGCAAGGGGCGCACCTACGGTTCATGAATGTATTTATTCATTTTTGGTTTTTGGTTGACATATTGTTGATGCTTCTTTATACTAATATGTATGAGTCGGGCATTCTACTTTTCGATACTGTGATCTTTTTTTGTATGAAAGAATCATGATCATGGCATTTCTATTGTTATTTGTTCATGCATACATTAAACGTGTGCTTGAACCTATCAATGAAAGGTTTTGCACGGATGCAAAAATCTCCGCGATCTTTGTATTTCAAGTATTTCGTGCTAATTCCCTCACTTCTCTGTTTATTATGTTCCACCGCTATCGGGCTGATGAGCAGCAGCGCATACGCGGCTACTGCGGCCTCTAAGGGGAATGCAACCGTTAATGATGCGATCGCGCAGGCTTCCAAGGAGACCGGCGTGCCGGCGGAAGTGCTGAAGGGGCTCTGCTATATGGAGGGCCGCCTGAGCAACCATCAGGGCAAGCCGAGC
This sequence comes from Dictyobacter halimunensis, assembly GCF_036245075.1. Taxonomy (NCBI): domain Bacteria; kingdom Bacillati; phylum Chloroflexota; class Ktedonobacteria; order Ktedonobacterales; family Dictyobacteraceae; genus Dictyobacter; species Dictyobacter halimunensis. The sequence goes on along the minus strand of NZ_BSRI01000002.1, from coordinate 4,777,382 downwards.
CTGGACCATGGCTTCGGCTGTATGCACCTGATGCAGAATAAGCGGGCCGATACGCTGACCCTGGCCGCTCAAAAGCTGGGGGTGTCGACCGATCAACTGAAGAACGATATCACCCTGAACATTCGCGGCGGCGCGGCCGTGCTGAAGGATGAGGCGATCAAGCTCTCTCCCAGCCATACGGAGCCCACGAAGCTGGCGGACTGGTATGGTGAGGTCGCGCAATATAGCCATTCTGAGACGCACACGACGGCCATCATGTATGCCGACGCGCTCTACAAGTTGCTCAATAGCGGCTTTAGCGCGCCCACGGACAGCGGTGAGACCGTTACGCTCGCGCCACAACATGTGCAGCCCAATACTTCGACGGCCGCCCCGGTGAAGGCCATCACTCCGGCGCCGGGCTGTAAAAACGACGGCAATGTCGACTATCCGGGCGCGGTCGATTGTATCGTCGACCCCAATACCTTCGACTGCAATATCGTGCCCGCTGGCTATCCCCACTGCACCTATGAGGACGCCAATCGACCAGATGATCTGACGGTCAACTATGTGGTCATCCATGACACCGAGGAATCGCTGGAGGGCACGTTCAACGTGTTCCAGGATCCCAATAGCGGCGTCAGCATCCATTACGTGGTGGATACCGATGGGACGGTCTACCAGTTCTTGCATGATAAGGACGTGGGCTACCAGGTAGGCAACTACTGGTATAATCAGCACTCGATCGGCATCGAGCACATTGGCTGGGACGCGACCGGCTACCTGTGGTATAACGCGGCCCAGTACCTGGGTTCGGCCAAGCTCACCGCCTACCTGCTGAACAAGTTCGACATCCCTCTGGATCACGAGCACGTGGTATCGCACGGCACGGTGCCATCGCCGATTCTGACCACCAACCACGTCGATCCAGGTCCCTACTGGCTTTGGACCTACTACCTGAATCTCGTCCACAAGCAGGGTATCCCCTTCGCGGATGGTCCGACCGATTCGCATATCATCAGCCTTCAGCCCAAAACAGCGGCGCGCCCGCTGGGTGGCAATGGGACCGAGACCCCGGCCAACTTCAATTTCTTCTACCTGTATAATGGTCCCAGCACCAAATCAGGCCTGATTCCACAGCTTGTCGACCCGACCGACGTCACGGACGAGACCAACAACGTCGAGAGCAACATGAGCTACTACTATCTCGCCAAAGTCAAAGACCCAGCCGGCACTGGCAACATGATGTACGAGATCTGGTATGGCGAGTCGGACCAGGCGCATAGCAATCCGTCCAGCATCGTGCAGCACGCGCACCTGGCCTGGCTGGCTGTGCCGCCCGACGCGGTCGTGAAGGGGCACGGCACGCCGGTGACCCTGACATCGAACGATGGCAAGGACGTGCCGATCTACGGCAAGCCGGCGACCGGCGCCACCGTCATCGGATACGCGCCGAACAACTCCATCTTCGCGTCCGTTATCACCACCAACGAGGATGGCACCACCAACCTCTGGTATGAGATCAACTACAACCATCGCGAAGCATGGGTACCCGCCACGTCGGTCACCACCGTCCACGGCATCAAAAAATAGCAACGTCACGGCCCAGAAAGGACCCGCCACCGCTTGCCCGGCGCACGGTGGCGGGTCCTTTTTTGTGCGTGGAGAGGAAACCAGACGCGAGGTCCAATACCTTCAACTTTAGAGCAAGCAGCAAGAAAAGAGGTGAGAGTACGTGCGGGGCTTGCCCCCGCTTGTTTCCTCGCCGCTCGAAAAAGCAACCAATAGGATGCGATGCATCCTATGCAACCGTTCCTGGTCGCTTTGAAGGGGCCTTTTCTTTTGGGAAGCAAACAAGCGGGGGCAAGCCCCGCACGTACTGGGGCCTTTTCTCGTTTTGCATGATCTTAAATTGGAAGTATTAGACGCGAGGGCCGAACCTATAGGAGGTGGTGCTCGATGGCGTAGCGGGTGGCGGCGCTGCGGGTGCTGAGGTCGAGCTTGTTGTAGATGGAGCGTATGTGGGCGTTGACCGTGACCTGGCTGATGGTCAGCTGTTCGCCGATCTGGGCGCTGGTGAGGCCGCGAGCCAGCAAGCGCAGTACATCCATCTCGCGTGGGGTGAGGCCACCAGGGGATGAGGCGGAGGGCGCTTTGATGGCGGTTTTCTGCTCGTCCGGGGGCGGCAATACGGGTTGCTGGTCTGAGAGGACCTGCTCCAATGGGAGGGTTCGTCCCGTGGATAAGAGGTAGGAGAAGTTCTGTTCGGGAAGGGTGGCACGGGCAATGGCGATGGCGTGTTCATGGTCGGATCGCCAGGCGGCAGGCAGGGGTGTTCCCCTGCTCGCGCGCAGGGCCTCGGCCGCACCCCAGAGGCGGGCCGCCCAGGCGGGATTGCCCTGGGATGCTACGATTGCGGCCAGCCCTTCCAGACTGAAGGCGAGGATGTGAGGGGTGGACAGATGTCGCGCCGCCTCCACGCTCTCCCCGTGCAGGGTTCGTGCCCGGACTGGATCTCCCTGGCGCTCGACGACACGGGCAGAGAAGGAGAGCGCCTCGGCCAGGTTATCCTGGGACGGTCGCCAGTTCGATGCAATCTCTCTCAAGATGGCGATACTCTCAGCCAGCAGGTCATACGCCCGATCAATCTCGCCCTGCAGAACGGCCAGTTGACCCTGTAGCATGAGCGTAATGCCGATGATGCGCTTGACACCGTTCTCACGGTCAAGGGCGAGCTTCTCATCCAGAAATGCCCGGGCGCGGCTATATTCGCCCAGGTTGATGGCCGCCACGGCCAGGATCTCCAGAATGGGGGAGATACGAAGGCTATCTCCGGTTGTCCTGAAGAACGCCAGGCTCTCCGCGGCGAGTGTGCTGGCGCGGGCATACTCTCCCTGCAGATTGGCGATAGAGGCGAGGCGATGAAGGGTAAAGGCAACGCCGCCCGAGACCGGTAAAGATCCTATCTGCGCGGGGCTGCGCTCTCTGCGCGCGTCCAGCTGGCGAAACAGGGCCAGGCTTTTCTCCAGGATCTGCCGCGCCTCGGCATATTGTCCCTGATACATGGTGGCGATGCCGATATTGCTAAGCGCCCAACCGCTGCCCAGCGTGCCATCTATCTGCTCGAACAGGGCCAGACTGGCCTGCCAGAGCTCCACGGCGTGGGCAAAGTTTCCCTGATTGCTGACCAGGATGCCCAGCGTCTGCAGCGCCCAGCCCCGAACGGCGTCCAGCCGGTCGCCGATGATGGAGAGCCCACGCTCCAGAAACATGCGCCCTTCACCTGGATAGTCGCGCGTCCACCAGAACCAGAACAGGTCATTACACAGGTTCAGGGCCTGCTCCACCTCGCCGCACTCAAGCAGCCAGTTCAGAACGGAGCGCAGATTATCCCGCTCGCGCTGCAGTTGGTCGAGCCAGAGCCCCTTTTCGGGACGGCTGATGTCAGCTCCCGCCTCGCGCGCCAGGTTCTGGTAGTAAAGCGCGTGTTCCCGCCGCGCGTCCTCCAGATGCCCACTGGTCTGCAGGCATTCCAGGCCGTATTCACGGATCGTCTCAAGCATGGAGAAACGCACCTCACCTGCTGGTTGCTCCACGCGATACAACAAACTCTTCTCCAGCAGCGAATCCACGCCATCCAGGATCGTCGCATCCTGTTCATCGCGCAACAGCGCGCCACACACGCGCTCGGCGGCCTCCAGCGTAAAACCGCCGACAAAGATGGAGAGAGAGCCGAAAAGGCGCTGCTCATAGCTATCTAGCAGATCATAGCTCCACTGCAATGTGCCGCGTAGCGTCTGCTGGCGCGCGGGTAGCGTCGTGGCTCCTCTGGTGAGGAGCGCCAGGCGCGGAGAGAGCCGTGCCAGTAACGCCTGGGGGGTCAGCAAACGGCTGCGCGCGGCCGCCAGTTCGATCGCCAGTGGGAGGCCATCCAGGCGCACGCAGATCTCCGCGATGGCGGGAGCGTTGGCGTCGGTCAGACGAAAATCAGACTGCAGCGCCTGAGCGCGCTGCACGAACAGCGCCACCGCCGCCTGCACTGCCAGCACTTCCTGTCCCGGAAGCCGCTGCAGGTTGGGCAGGGCCAGTGGCTGGACCGAAAAGGCCTGCTCACCATCCAGGTGCAGCAGGGCGCGACTGGTAATCAGGAGCTTGAGGCGTGGGCAGGCGGCCAGCAAGTCGACCAGCAACGGACCCGCTGCCGCGACCTGTTCCATATTATCCAGCAGCAGCAGCAGATGGCGGTCGCGCAGGGCGGCGATGAGCAGGTCCAGGATGGGTCGCTCCCCCTCCTCTTTCACCCCCAGCTGCTGCGCGATGGTAGGGAGGACCAGCCGCGCATCGCTGATGGGGGCCAGCGAGACGAAGCAGGCTCCGTCGTCAAAGGAGGCGCGCATGCGCGTGGCGACCATCAAGCCAAGGCGCGTTTTTCCCACGCCGCCCGGTCCCATCAGGGTCAGAAGGCGCACGTTCGGCTGCCGTAGCAGGGCGCATACGCGCTCCACATCCTGCTCGCGCCCCAGTAGAGGCGTGAAAAATACAGGGGCGTTCCCACACAACTCCGGTGTAGGAGGTGGATCTTCTGTATGCTTGCCACTTGTCCCGGAAGAAAGCTGTGTCGTAATGGGTTGGGAAGGAAGGGGTACAGGCACGTCACGCACGGCCTGCTCTAGAGCCAGCGCCAGGTCCTGTACACGGGCGAAACGTAGCCCCGGCTCCTTGGCCAGAGCCTTCATCACCACCTGTTCGACGGCTGGAGGGAGATCGGGTCGCAGCGTGCGCAAGGCTGGCGGAGGCGTCAATGAATGCTGCATGGCAACCTCGATCGGCGATCCATGAAAGGGCAACGTGCCCGTCAGCCATTCAAAGAGCACGACCCCCAGCGAATACTGGTCGCTCTCCGGCTGCGGCCGGCCCCGCATCTGCTCGGGTGCCAGGTACGCTGAGGTACCCGCGCCAGCCGCGAGACTGTCCTGTGTGCTATAGGGGTGCATGGAGGACGCGAAGACCACCAGGCCAAAATCGCTGAGCAGCACCTCTCCCTGTGAACCCAACAGGATATTCTCCGGCTTGATATCGCGATGCACCAGGCCCTGGTCATGGATATATTGCAGGGCCGAGACTACCTGCCTGAGCACACGCAAAAGCGTATCCATGGGAAGTCGGGTCCCTCGTGGACATATGGTTCGCAACGTACCACCCTGCGCATATTCAAGCACCAGGTAGGCGATACCCGATGCGACCGCGAAATCGAGCACGCGCACGATATGTGGATGCTCAAGGTGCGCCATGATGCGTGCTTCACGCAAAAAAGCGTCGCTCTGCTCTTCCGTAAACGGCGTACGCACCACCTTGATGGCGGCATCATTTTTCAGATGAATCTGCTCGCCTAGATAAACGTCCGCGAATCCACCGCGCCCCAGGCGGCGCAGCACACGATAATTCCCCAACTGGTGACCGACCAGATCGATCATGCCAATCCCCCCTTTGGTCATACGCGATCGGTTTTTATCCAACCTTAGAAATAGAAAATATACATTTCATTAGCAAAACGATGGAATTCACAGATTTTACAGCATCGAATATATAGCTTTCGATAATGATTTTTGGTTTTTGTCGGTAAGATGATATTAAGAGCTTAATGTGAGCTATAGATCTTGAAATCATTTCGTCTATCAAATGACGAAAAAAGGAGATGTGATGAAAAGCAAAAGGATGATGCGCGCCCGGCGCGACTTTCTTATGAGAACGGGTACGGCTGGTATGGCGACGCTGCTGCTGAGCAGGGGCGGAACGGCTTTTGCCCATCCCATGGGGGACAAGGCGGCCAAGAATGGAACCACCTATACCTACGCGACCCAGAATTCATGGGGGGCGATTACCTCCTGGCATACGGCCGCTGACCTCAGCTTTAGCGTTGACGCGGGTACTGGATCGCCGCCCGCCAACATTTCCTGGCGCGACCAGCAAGGGAATTCCTTTGCCATCAGCTTTGCCAGCGATATGAGTAGCTTCTTTGGCTACTTCCAGCGCGTCAATGAGGGGCCTATCGCCTATCGAGGCACGCGCAAATAATCGGGAGCGGGTAATCGGACGCGAGGTCCGAACCTATGGTGACCCGTCCCCTTCCCGAGGGGACGGGTCACGTTATATTTGGGCGCCCATGAGGTTGCCGCTTTCGTAGCGGCGGAGCCCGGCGCGGAAGAGGGCAACGGCGCCCAGGGTGAAGATCAGGACGGCTCCCAGCATGACACCCAGCAACGACCACGAGAAGCGGTGCAGGAGCTGCAGCGGCACAAACGAGATGAAGCCAGCCGGCAGCACGGTAAAGAGCAGCACGCGTACGACGCCGTTGAAGATATCCATTGGATATGAGCTGAACGAGATCAGGGCATTAAAGGCCTGCTGGGACATACCTTCGGTGTTGCCGAGAAAGAAGGCCAGCGAGCCAAGCAGGACCTGGAATGATGTATAGATGAGCGCGGTCAGCGGCAGCAGCAGGCAGAAGAGCGCGATATTCCATGGGTCGGGGCGCACCAGCAGTAGGTAGGCGCCGACGGCAAAGAGGAGATCTCCCCAGGCCGCTGGATCGGTGGCCGCGATGCAGACGTGCAGCAGCACGGAACGCGGCATGCCCAGGTAGGCGTCCAGACCTCCGTTCATGATCAGCATAGGGATCTGGCGCGCGTTGCCAAAGATGGTGACGCTAACTCCGAAGCCACCGGCGGCGATCGCCCATAAGATGACGATATCCGTGCTCTGCCAACCGTTGACCAGCGGGAACTGCTTGAAGTAGTTCCACCAGAAGAAGAGCCACAACGAGTCGTTGGCGGCCATGGAGACGACCTGCACGATAAAGGCGGAGCGATACTCAAGCGCGGACTGCACGTTCGCCACCGAGTAGGCCGCGATCAGCCGCAGCTCCGACGCGCAGCGCTTGAGCCATGTTTTTAGGTATTGCATCCTCTCTTTAACCTCCATTGATGTTGACGCGGCGTAAGGCAAAGCGGTAGATGATCAGCATAATGGCGATGACGGCCAGCAGGGTCAGACACTGCTGTACGAGTAGCGAGAGCAGGCGAGCGGCCTCGAAATGGACCAGCGTGCGCGAGGGTCCGTAGAGGATGGCGCTGAACGGCAGGGACTGCGCGATGCTGCGCAGCGGCTGCGGGAAGATCTCCAGCGGGGCCAGCACACCTCCCAGCACCAGCGTCAGCCGGCTGAAGATCAGCGAGAACGACTGCGTCTCCTCGCTCCAGAAGGCCAGCAGGCCGATGCTGAAGTGCATCACGAAGTCGATGCTCAGCGCGAGCAGGGCGACCAGCGGCCACGCCAGCACCCCCTGCCAGGTAAAGTGGGGAGGGCCAGCCATCAGCAGGGCCAGCAGCGCGCCGACCACGGCGTTCATCAGCAGGCGCACCAGGCGTTCCCCCAGGTAGTGCGCGTAGTTGTAGAGCACATAGCTGGACGGCCGTCCCAGCAGGTAGGCCAGCTGTCCCGAGCGCACCTCCTGGTCGATGCGCCTGGTCAGCGCGGGCAGACTCAGGGCGATGGCCTCAGCGGCCACCAGGTACCAGATCATGTCCGCAATGGTGAAGCCGCTGAGCACGCGTGCCCCGCGCAGGGCGAAGGTCGTCTTCCACAGCTGGGTCAGCACAAAGACCAGCACCACCAGCATCAGGGCGCGGAAGAACACCTCCATGATGTAGGCCAGATTATTCAGCACGCTCACGCGCAGGATAGCCAGGTATTTTAAGCTGGAGAGGCGCACGCGTCTCACCACGCGCGCCCACAGACCTCCAGCAGGAGCCTTCCCTATCTGCGTCTGCATAGGACACTTATCCTTTCATCAGTATGTCTGCCTATCCTGCCAACGAGCTTACGTTTTCGGCGGCGATCGGCGCCGGGGACTGGCTGCCATAGATGCTGGCAATAATCGTCTCCATCGGTGGGTCCGAGATCGTCATGTCCAGGATGTGCTGCCGCTGCATGATAGTCGCCACCACCGGCTCCAGGGGGCAACGCAGCGTATCGACGGACAGCCGCAGACTATGTTCCTGCGCCTGAAGGACGCGGATACCCGCGTGCCGCAGCTCAGGTATGGAGAGCTGAGGCTCGTCCGATCCAGGGCTGAGCAATTCATCGACCGTACCGGCCAGCTGCAGGTCGATGGTCTTCTCCTTGAGGTAGTCGCGCTTGAGGGTCGCCACCGACTCGTCGAGGATGATCTCGCCGTGGTTGATGACGATGGCGCGGCGACAGACCTGCTCGACGTCTCCCGCGTCGTGGGAGGTCAGCAGGACGGTGACCCCCTCTTCGGTGTTCAGGCGGGCGATGAGATCGCGGATGCGCTGCCTGGCGATCACATCCAGCCCGATGGTTGGCTCATCCAGAAAGACGATGCGCGGCCGATGCAGGAAGGTGGCGGCCAGCTCGCAGCGCATGCGCTCCCCCAGGCTCAGCTTTCGAGCGGGCGTGCGGATATAATCGGCGATATCGAAGACCTCGATCAGGAAGTCGCGCCGCCGGCGATACTCATTCATATCCAGCTCGTAGATGCGCGCCAGCAGATCAAAGGTATCCTGCGGCGGCAGATGATACCAGAGCTGCGACTTCTGCCCGAACACGCTAGCGATATGATAGGCCAGCTGGCGCCGCTGCTGCCAGGGGGTATAGCCGAGCACGCGCACGCTCCCGGCGCTGGGATAGAGGATGCCAGTCAGCATCTTGATGGTCGTACTCTTGCCGGCCCCGTTGGGACCGATAAAGGCCAGCACCTCGCCCGCATCAAGCTCAAAGCTGATATCCCTGACCGCCTCGCGCGAGCGGTAGCGCGGCCGCACGAAAGAGCGCACGCTCTCAGCAAGGCCGGAGGCTCGCTCCCGGCTGCGAAAAGTTTTGGCTAAATGACTCACCTCGACAATCGACATAGGCCTGCTCCTTTGCCTGAACAACCAACCTGACCCGCTTCATGTAACGACAAAATGATCAGCCAAAAGCAAAAAAGGGAGAGGCCCCGGTAGGTGTCACCCGGGCCTCTCCCTTGTATCTCAATCTGTCTGGCTGACAGATGCTGTGTTACGACAGGTTCAAGTTTGCGTAGGGGGAATGAGAGGACAGCGACACCCGGCCCATGGATAGCCCGTACGGGGCTGACAATGGGCGATGGAGGTAAAAAACATAGTGGAGGTAAGAAGCCATGCAGCTTTTGCCTGTACCATGTTCATCGCGTTCCCTTCATCCAAAATGATACGTCCAACATAAAAGCATATAACGTATAGAGCAATTGTAGCGGCAACCATTGTGTTTTGTCAAGTAGGGTCGACCTTCAACGGTCGACCGGGCCGCGAGCGCCAGCGATTGCGGCCCACGTACCCCCACGACACCGCTTCCCATGTCCTCCACGCCCCCCGCGTGGTACCCCAGGAGGAACGTTCCGCACATGAACCTGAACGCGAACGTTCCCTCTGGGATACCACGTGGGGCGAGATATTCTCCACGGGAAGCCGAACCGGCCGGGTACGTGGGCCGCAATCGCTGGCGCTCGCGGCCCGGTCGACCGTTGAAGGTCGACCCTACACGGGCGTTTCACGTTGGAGGGACGTTTCGATCTATGGTGATTTTTGCTGTGGATGGAACGTATTACCTCTTACGAATACATATGTGTCGCTTGCGTAGAAAAGCGGCAGCAAAATAAGGGCCTGGAGGAGCATGAAGCAGCAGATACAGGGGCGGGCGAAGCCTCGGCCGGGATTCGCGCAGAGAAGGAAGCTGATCGCGGGCTTAACGCTGGCAGGACTGGCGCTCAACGGCTATGCCGGGTTAAAGCTATTAGGGGAACTGTGGGAGCAGCATATCAACCCTACGGCATTAAAAACCATGCCGGTTGATAAACACCGGCTGCTCAGCATTCCAGGAGACCCGAGTGCATCCCCCTATCGCTGGTTGCGCGATGGTAGCCATCTACTCATCGTCGATACTCAGACCCCAAATTACAACATCATCAATGTAATAAGCGGGGAACGGGTCAAAACGCTGACGAGCGCCTTTCCCTATGGTAGAAGGCAGTTGTACTGGTCGTCAGATCACAGATATATGGTTGAGTTTGGAGATACTCAAGCTCAAAGTTACCTTAATGAACGCAGGGCGATTGCCTGGGATCTGCAGAGCGGGAAACAGATCTGGAAATCGCCGCCACTTGGATACGCGGATAGCTCTGATTTGTCTCCCGAAGGCAGCTATTTCGCGCAGTATCAGGATGAGAGCAGTAGCGGCAAACAGCAGAGCAAGAATGTACAGGTCTGGGATATACGGCAGAACCAACTGCTCACATCCTGGCCGGTTCAGGCGCTGCGTCCAGGGCCAGAGCCGGAAATGAGATTTTACGTCAGAACCATGGCCTGGTCTCCTGATGGCACGCGCCTCTCTTTGATCTGTTCCGATGGAGCCATCCAGGTCTGGCATGTCGCCAGAGATCAGCTCCTCTGGACATATACTGCCGCTGCCACAGCTTACACCACTAACGCTATATTACAGCAGTGGTCTCCTGATGGGAAGACGCTATTGCTATGGCAGATTATGGCGGGTAAGTCAAAAATGCACATGCTAAACGCGCAAACGGGCAAGCTTATTCAACAGTTTATGGTAGCTTCTGATATCCGGGGGCTAGGAGGAACTTTCAACTTACCTGACCAGCACGATCAATTTCTGGCCTGGTCCAACGATGGGGCGCGCCTGGCGCTGCGAATCTACAATGAACTTTCGGGAGAGAAGAGCGTGCAGATCTATGATGCCCACACGGGGCAAAAGCTCTTCACCTGCCAGGGAGTTACTGGTATGCTCACAAGCTTTGCCTGGTCGCCCGATGGACGCTTTCTGGCGGCGGGCAATATCGTTGATGGCTTATCCAGCGACAAAGGAGGGCTCACCTCAACCATCCAGTTCTGGGATGCCAGCACCGGAACGGCATTATTCACATACCAGGCCCCGAGAGCCCCAATCCAATTATCCTGGTCCCCCGATAGCCGCTTCCTCGCGACCTATAATGCCCAGGACTATAATGTCAGGGTGGGAATACATTACTCATTGTTCGCTGGCTTCGCGCTGCAGGTGTTTCGCGTGAGCTAGGCGAGCATGGCGAGCCACTGCTGGACCTCGGCGGTGCGGTAGTGTTCCTCCATGGATTGGAGCAGGGCGAGGCTTTCGGCCCCGTAGCGGCGCGCCAGGTCTGGGTCGTTGAGGGCGGCGGCGACGCGGGACTGTACATAGCGGGCCAGGGCAGCGCCTTCCGGCGAGTCGGGGGCGCTGAGGCGATATGATTCGTCGAGCGCGGCCCGCGCCTCTTGCAGGCGTTGCTGCTGGAGGTAGAGCTCGCCCCATTCGTAGAGAACCCCGGCCTGTAGCCAGGGGAACTCGATAGTGCGGGCCTTTGTCTGGGCCTCCTGGAGATACGTTTCGGCCATGGATATGTCACCCTGCTTCCACATCAATCGCCCCAGGTTACAGAGCAAGCCGATCAGGTATTCGGGATGCTCAAGCTGGCGAGCCAGCGCCAATCCCTGCAGCAGCGCTGCGCGCGCCTGTTCGTATTGACCCTGCTCCATGGCCGCCACGCCCATATGCGAGTAGAGCAGGCACTGCGCGGGCAGGTAATTGATCTGTATCGCGATGTCCAGGGCTTCGCGCGCCAGCTTATCGGCCTCAGCGAAGCGGCCGCGCATCATGGTAACCTGGTTGAGGTTGACCAGCAGGGGGCAGATCTGCTCAGGCTTGCCGATGCGGCGTGCCAGCGTTAATCCCTCTCGCAACAGGCGTTCCCCCTCGGCGACTTTCCCCAGGTCGTTGGCAACGGCACCTGAGCTGCGCAGAACGAGGGACTGCAGTTCCTCGTTTCCGGTCTGGCGGGCCAGCTCCAGGGCTTGCCGCAGATGGGACTCCGCCTCGTGGTATGCGCCTTGATAGCTCTCGACACAGCCCAGCATGCGTAGCAGCTGGCTACTGAGCATTGGATCGTGCCGGGAGCTGGTCAGCGTCAACCCTTCCTGGAGGTGATCGTAGGCCCGTTGATACTCGCCCTGACTCATCTCAATCTCACCAAGCTGGGAGAGCGCGGTCCCCAATCCTTGCTGGTCCCCCAGGTCAGAGGCCGCCCGTCGCACGCGCTCGAGCAGACTGATCGCTTCCGTATAGGCGCCGCGAACAGAGAGAAAGGCGGCGAAGATATTACCGGCGGCCACCAGGTCGGCCGACTGTCCGTGCTCGTCGGCCAGGCGCAAGGCGGTCAGCACATTCGCGCTCTCCAGTTCCAGGCGGGGATAGTCCTCCTCATTGGCATGCACATAGTCGGTCATGTAGTGGATCAGCAGCGCGACGGGAGCGGGATCGCCGCGCTGCAGGCTGGCGTAGTCGGCGATGGTCTGATGCAGCGCGTAGCGATCGGGGGCGTAGCTTTCCAGCAGACCCGCATCGCTGAGAGCATCCAGGATGTCCACGGAACAGCCGCACACGGCCAGGGCTGCTTCTTCACTGAAGGTATTGGGCTTGGGCGGGAAGACGGAGAGGGCGTACAGGGCCGCGCGCGCCTCCTGGTCAAGTTGCTGATCGCTGACGGCGATCAGGGTGTGCAGCGAGATGGCGGGGACGTCAACCAGGCTCGGCGAGCGCTGGGAGAGGGGCTGTGCCTCCCGCAGGTGCAGGCGCATCTCGGCCGTACGCAGGCGCTCGATGGCCTGGCGCACGCGACGCGGCTGCCGGTTATAGGTCTGGACGCGCAAAAAATTGCCCGTGAGCAGCAGGGCCAGCGGCAGACCTCCCACCAGCTGCGCGATCTCTCCGGCAGCCGCCTGCTCGCTGCTCACCACCAGCGGTACCAGTCGTTCCAGCAGGATCATGCTATCGGCGCTGGACAGCTCTGGCACCACCAGGGCATCGTCGGCGGCGGCATGCGAGGCCAGCTGGGGGAAGCGCGTCGTCACCAGGTAGGCGCAGCCGGTGCCGCCAATCTGGAAGGCGACCACGTCCTCCAGCGCCCACGCATCATCGATAATTATTAATACATGTCGCGTGCCGATGGCCGTACGTATGGCCTGCGTCCAGGCGCTGAGAGTAGTCAGGCCTGCCGCCTCGATGGAAGAGATACCGAGCAGCGTTCCCCAGCGGCTCAGGATGCCCGGCACGTCCGGCTGCCTGCCCACGGCGGCCCAGAGGATGCCACCCTGGAAGAAGGCGCGTACCTCTTCATCGTGCGCCAGCGCGGTCGCCAGAGCCGTCTTGCCCACACCGGGCAGGCCGCTCAACGCCATCATCGTTGAGGGCGAGCCGGCGCGCAGGCGCGTCTTAAGGTGATCGAGCAGTTCCTGGCGTCCGACCAGGTCATGGGCGGGACCCGGCAGGGGCGGAATGGTGGGATCAATGATAGCCACGTCGGACCGAGGTGGCGCGACAGCCATGGTCTCAGAAGGAGCCTCCTCCTCGCTCGCGGATGCGGGGGACTGCTCCGAACGAGATAGAAAGCCGAGCTCGCGAGCATTTTTGCCGAACAGCGCGCACAGCTTCTCGCGATAGTAGGGGCTGGGCAGCGTCTTGCCGTGCTCCCAGCGACTAAGATAGTAACGATCCGCGCCAATCTGTTCCGCGACATACTGCTGCGACCAGCCGCGCAGCTCACGCTCCACTTTTAGACGCGACGACGATCCGTGCAACTGTGAACCCATGGCGCAATCCTCCGCTATTAAGGGCGCATTCAGGAGATTTTTCCACTATCCCCGGCGTGACACGTTCTTGCTACCTATTTGATACATCGATGCTATTTTAACATATTCGGGTTTGCAGGCATACTAGAGACATCACATTGTTTTGGAATGATGCCTTTTGGGCATGCGATGGTGAGATGAGATGGAACATATCTTATTGAAACAGGGAGCATATTTTGACGCAGAGGTAGGGGAAAGAGGGAAGCCAATGGACGCGCAAACGTTCTTTTTGCTGCAATATGACGTTGTGCGGATGCTGGCCGATGAGTTATTGCTGGTGGATATTGCTGATGACCAGCTGCGACAGGCGCCGGGGGCGAATCAGCATTCGTTGATCTGGCTGCTGTGGCATGTTACGCGCTGGGAAGATGTGTCCATTACCATGCTCGGGCAGGGGCGGCCTCAGGTACTGCTGGCCGGAAACTGGGTGGAACGGCTGGGATGCGCGCGCCACGATATGGGGGGGCTGATGACGGGCGAGGAGTGCCGGGCATTTAATACCGCCATTGATCCGGTGGCGGTGCGCGCCTACCGGCTGGCTGTGGAGACGCAGACACGCCTGGTCGTCGCGTCGTTGGGCGACGAGGGCCTGGATGAGCTGGTGCCGGAGGAACACTTTCAGCGGGTCCTGGCCGCCGGCGTGCTGGGAGAGAGCGAGATGCTCTGGCTGGAACGCTTCCTGCGCTGCAGATCCAGAGGGTGGTGGCTCTCCTCCATCATCTGGTATCAAAGCGCTTATCTGCTGGGAGAGGTGGCATTTATCCGGCAGCAGATGGCGCTGCCAGCCCAGCCGTTCCCGTTCAATCCAGGCTAGCACGCCAATTGGGATTGGCAACGCATACAATCTGATTTTTTATCACGCACTCAATGTATTCTTTATGATCAGACAGGAAAGGACGACCCGATGCAACAGGTATCCAGCCGCATCTGCCCCACATGTGGGACGAGTCTGGCGCCGCAAGAGGTGTTTTGCCATAATTGTGGCCAGCGCTACGAGGCACCACAACCGGTCGCCGGTGGCGCGCCGGGCCAGCAAAGCCAGGGCCAGTATGGAGGGTATGCCAGCAACACGCCACCGGCTCCCTACGCCGCGCCCCAGGGAGCATATAGCAATCCGATGGGCAGGCCGCCCGTTCCCCCTGCGGGGGGCATGGCAGGTGCGCCCAATCGACCACCGCGCGGCAAAGGCAATGCGGTGGTCGGCATCGTCGGCGTGCTGGTCGCGCTGGCCGTGATCATCGGTGGCGTGGGCCTCTTCGTGCTGCCACGTTTGAATGGGAAGAGCGGCAGCACGTCCAATTCCACCACCACATCGCATCCCACGCCAGCGGCGCCCACGCTCAACATTCAACCATACACGTACAAGGGGCATAACTCGGTCGTCTGGCAGGTCAAATGGTCGCCCGATGGCAAGCAGATCGCCTCCTCCGGTGGACTCGGCGACGACTCCGCGCAGGTCTGGGACGCCGTCAGCGGCAAAAACGTGATGACCTTCAGCGGCTACACGGTGATGAACGCGGTCGCCTGGTCGCCCGATAGCAAATATATCGCCTGCGGCGGCAATAGCCAGGACATCGACGTGATCAAGGTCGATGGCAAGCAGCGCATCTCAAACTACAAGGGACACAAAGATGCCGTGGTCTCGATCGCCTGGTCCCCCGATGGCAAGCGCATCGCCAGCGCCAGCTACGATAAGACCGTCCAGGTCTGGGACGCCATGACCGGTGAACACATCCTCACCTACACAGGCCATAAAGATACCGTCACCGGCGTAGCCTGGTCCCCCGATGGCAAGAAGCTGGCATCGAGCAGCTTCGATGGGACGGTCCAGGTGTGGGACGCCACCACGGGCAAACAGATAACGACCTTCAAGGGACACAGCTATCGCGTCTATACCCTGGCCTGGTCGCCCGATGGCAGCAAGATCGTCTCCGGCGGCGATGACCAGATGGCCTATGTGTGGGATGCCACCACCGGCAAGAAACTGCTGATGTACAGCGGTCATAAGGGGAGCGTCGCCAGCGTGGCCTGGTCGCCCGATGGCAAGCGCATCGCCAGCGCCAGCTACGACAAGACCGTGCAGGTATGGGATGCCACCACCGGAAGTAACGCCTTCACCTACAGCAAACATACCGACTATGTCTACGCCGTCACCTGGTCGCCGGACAGCCAGTATATCGCCTCAGCCAGCGCCGACCACACCGTTCATGTCTGGCCAGCGCACGCGTAACAGGATCCAATTGATTGATCTGTGATATATGAAAGCATTCCTGCCGGGGGCGCGGACCACGCGCCCGACGCCCCTGGTATTCGATAACGTGCCCGCCGGGGTCGCAGTCAACAAGTCCGACCTGCCCCGGCCCATCCACATTCCCGTTATAGGCTCGGACCCGGGAGTCCGAGAGATATGAGAGGAGACAACTATGTCACAACACGATCAAGCGGACCAGCGCATTGTTGATAAGGTGATGCGCGATCCCGCCTTCCGCCAGCGCCTGCTCAGCGATCCCAAACGAGCATTGAAGGAGGCCTTCGACATCGATGTCCCGGCTGGCGCCAACATCCATGTCCACGAGGCCTCACCCTCTGAAATCCATATGATCATCCCGGCAGCCCAGCAGCGCAGCTCGCGCGATCTCTCCGATGCAGAGCTGGCCTCGGCGGTCGGCGGCATGCGCTCCAGCGATCCTGACCGCAACAGCAAGTGTTGCACATGCGGAATGAGCACCGCTCAATCGTTTACATCGGTCCAAAAAGGTTGTGGCTGCTAATCTCCAGTTCTTGGACCAACCACATCCTGCCCCACTACAAGGTTGTAAAGCATATGATTTAGAAGCATGAGAGGGGAAAAAATGTCACAACACAATCAAGCGGACCAGCGCATTGTTGATAAGGCGATGCGCGATCCCGCCTTCCGCCAGCGCCTGCTCAGCGATCCCAAACGAGCATTGAAAGAAGCCTTCGGCGTCGATGTCCCGGCCAACACCCGCATCCATATCCACGAAGAATCACCCAATGATATCCATTTGACCATCCCGGCGACCCAGCAGCGCGGCGCACACGAGCTGTCCGATGAGGAACTCGCCTCCGCGGTCGGCGGCATGCCCCCTAGCAGGCCAGACATCAGCAACTGCTGCACCTGTGGATTCACCACAGCCCAGACATTAAAATCATTCCAAAAAGGCTGTGGCTGCTCATAGTCAGTTTTTTAGCGAGTTTGAACCTGCACCTCTATTAGAGAAAGGGTTGAGAAAGATGACCAACAAACATTCCTTGGAAACCCGTATTATTGCCCGCGCGGAGAGCGATCAGGCGTTCCGCCGCCAGCTGCTCCATGATCCCAGAGCCGCTATTGAGCAGGCGTTCGGGGTTACCTTCCCGGCCAGCGCGGTAGTGCACGTGGAGGAGGATCGCCATCATACCCTGCGCGTTGTGCTCCCCGCCAGCCAGGTTGCGGAAGTCGAGCTGGACGACGCGCAGCTCACCGAGATCAATGGTGGTAGCGGCAATGCTGGCCAGATCGGCGGCGGCGACGTCTTCGGTCCCCGCCCCGGCTATCGAGATTTATAGTTATAGGAATAAGAGGTAGCGGGAGCCGATGCTCCCGCGGCGTATCCCGAGGGGAAGGGTCCATGCAAACACTGTCACCGACACACACGGCGCTACGAGAGATCGTCGCGGCGGCCAGCTCGCTTGAAGAGCGGCTGCAGGGTAGCTTTATTCCTGATGAGGGTACGGAAAATGCCGAGGCGGCCGAGGCACGCCTCAAGCGCTGGTGCCAGATCGTCGCCAAAGGCGACTGGGAGGTATTCAAGCTGCGCCTGGAGTGGGATAACCTGGATAGCGTGGAGGTGCGGAGAATGCTTGGCACCGTCCGGCTGGCGGAAGACGCGCAGCTGCCCGCGTGGGTGCATACCCTGGAGGAAGTTCTGCGAAGAGCCACCAGCGCGGAACACTTGCGGCAGGAGGGCGCGCGCTGCCTGGTCGCGGACCTTCCCCTGGCCTTTGAAGAACTGCTGCTGCCATTCATCCTCAACGCCCGCCAGCGTTTGCGGGCACAAGCAGGCGACTGTTACGATCTGCTCAACGACAGCGCCCATGCAGAACTGGAGCGTGAACTGCTGCGCAACCTCTCGTTCTGCTCGCTCAAGACATTCCACCTCGAGTTTTCGATCCTGCGCGCCCGGCGCACGTCTTCACTGAGCCGCTTGCTCATGGATCTGCAGCAGGACGACTCGCGGGAGATCTACAGTGAATTCATCGAGCAGATGCTGGCCGATGGCCTGCTGCCATTCTTTCAGACCTATCCCGTGCTGGGCCGCATCCTGGCCGTGATCACGGACCTGTGGGTCGAGTCCCAGACAGAATTTCTCCGGCGGCTGGCAGACGACTGGTCGCTGATCGAGCAGACATTCGCCAGCGATCCCCTGCGACAGGTCACTGGCATCCAGGCGGGACTCTCCGATCCTCACAAAGGCCGGCGCAGCGTGCTAGCCCTGACCTTCGACAATGGATTGAAGCTTATCTACAAGCCGAAGCAGATGGGGATCGAGGCGGCCTTCAACCAGTTACTACAATGGTGCAACGACAGGGAGCTCCCACTTGCATTTAAAGTGCTAACCGTACTGGATCGGGGAGAATATGGTTGGAGCGAGTATGTTGAAAAGCTGCGCTGTAAAGATGAAGAGGCGGCCCGGCGCTACTATCAACGTGCGGGGATGCTGCTGTGCCTGGTCTATAGCCTGGTCGGGGCCGACTGCCATCATGAGAATATGATCGTACACGGCGAATATCCGGTCCTGATCGACGCGGAGGCGCTGATGCAGCACCGCGCCAGGGTGGAGAGCATTAATGATGGCGCCCAGGCGCAGATGCTGGCCCACGAAATGATCATGGAATCCGTCCTGCATACCAGCATGCTACCCGGCTGGCAGATCGACAGCGACGAAGAGCAGGTCTACGACATCAGCGGCCTGCGTGGTCCCGATGAGCTGATCTATGAAAGCAAAGATCTGCGCTGGGAATATATCAATACGGACCGCATGACGATGGAGGAGAGAACGTTCACCATCGGTCCATCGGCCGAGTACCTGGCTCAGGAGGGTGTCAGCCTGCGCGTGGAAGAGCACATTACAGATGTGATCACAGGCTTTGAGCAATGCTATCGCTTCCTGCTCCGGCAGCGCGCGGCCCTGCTCGCTCCCGATAGCCCCCTGCATGGACTCAAGCAGCAGCGTCTGCGCCTGATCTATCGCAATACGCAGGTCTATGGAACGCTGACGTACCAGCTGCTGGAGCCACAGTATCTCCACGACGGAGCCGATCACAGCATCCACATGGAATCGCTGGCGCTGGCGGTCCTGCCATCTACGGATGTGCCCCTGGAGAATCGTCAGCGATCGCGCTGGTGGCCCGTGCTGGCCAGCGAGAAGCAGCAGCTCCAGCAGATAGACATCCCCTTCTTCGCTACCTCGGCCGATAGCGCCGCCCTGCTGCTTCCCGATGGAACACGCATAGAAGACTGTTTCCGCGAACCGTCCTTCGAGCTGGTCAGCGCCAGAATCCAGTCGCTCTGCGAGGCCGACCTTGAGCTCCAGACCAGCTTTATTGCTGGTTCGCTCTATTCACTGATAGCCCGTGATGCGCTCCCCGACAGTCCTGTCAGCGACGTGAGCGACCGGGAGATAAGGGAGGAGGAGGACAGAGCCGCGAGAAAAGAGGGCTTTCTGGCCAGTGCCCTGTCGCTGGCCCGGGAGATCGAGCAACACGCCATTCGCGCTACCGATGGCAGCGTCTGTTGGATCGTCCCTCAGTATATGTTCAGCTTCCAGCGCTACCAGCTGCAGATGATCGCTAGCGACCTCTATTCAGGGTCATGCGGCGTGGCCCTCTTTCTGGCGGCGGTCGAAAAAGTGACCGGTGGCAGCGGCTATCGCGACCTGGCCCTGGGAGCGCTGCAGAACCTGCGCCAGGCTCTACGTACATATGGAAAAGAACTGCTCTTGAAACTGGGCATTGGGGCGGCCGCCGGACTGGGCTCGATTATATATAGTATGATGTACATCGGCCAGTGGCTGGACGAGCCCGCGCTGCTGCGAGAGGCCCGGCAGGCGGTAGACCTGATCACCTTTGAACGCATTGAGCACGACCAGGCGCTGGATACCTTTGCCGGGGCAGCCGGCACGCTGCTGGTACTACTGGCCCTCTACCAGGTCGCGCCCGACCCCGAACTGTTACAGAAGGCCATCGCCTGCGGACAGCGGCTGCTGGCAGCGCGCACCATGAGTCCTGCGGGATACAAAAGCTGGCCCGGCTTCAACGGCAAGCACCTGACCGGCTTCTCACACGGGGCTGCCGGCATCACCTACGCGCTGCTGCGCCTGTATGGCGTCACTGGAGATAGCGCCTACCTGGAGGCGGCCAGCGAGGGCATCGCCTACGAAGACAGCACCTTCCAGTCCCAGATCAACAACTGGCCCGACCTGCGCTCGGACGATCCATTGGATTACCGTGTCGCCTGGTGCCATGGCGCGCCCGGCATCGGATTGGCACGCGTAGGAGGGCTGGCCGCGCTCGACACCGAGCAGGTGCGCGCCGACATAGAAATCGCCCTGCGTCGCACGCTGGATGAAGGCGTGCGCGGACTCGACCAGCTCTGCTGCGGCAACATGGGGCGCCTCGATATCCTGCTGGCAGCCGCCCATTATCTGCGCAGACCCGAACTGGCGCTGGCCGCCGAGCAGGCCACGTGGCAAATCGTACAAAGGGCGGAAAAAGCCGGCCGCTTCTCCCTGGATCCCCTCCTGCCGCGCCAGGTCAAGCACTTTGGCTTCTTCCAGGGGACCGCCGGCCTGGGCTATACGCTCCTGCGCATGACCGCCCCCGACCAACTCCCCTCAATCCTCCTTTGGGATTAGGTGAGCGCCCGGGCACGGGGCCGCTTCGCGACAAGCGCCCGCAAGGGGCGCACCTACGGTTTGGTTTATATAAGGTGCAACAGGTGCGCAAATGCGCACCTGTTGCACCTTATATAAACCAACAAATTTTCGCTTGCCGTCTTATGTAAGTCAGGGGCATAGATTCGGTGCTCGCACCCGGGTATTTTTCCTCTATGGGAGGAGAAAGGAAGGAGAAAAATCGGAGGCGAGTTTTAATTGAAGGCGGCCTTACGACCTACGGGCATAAGATGCAATAATTGCGGGCGAGCTTCTAACCATAGAATCAACTATATATGAACGCTTCCCTGTGTATCACCGCTTCCTCGCGAAAAATCTTATACAATATGTTACCAATTCTTTGTAATCTTACGCTTTAAGTGAAAATATTATGTAATTTGAACTGAAGTGATCGGCAAGCCATTGATTATATACTTACATGTAAAGATGGGCGTAATTGAGTGCCAACCATCTTACCTATAATTTTTTGAATATGTCCGCCACTAGAGAAACGTTTCTATTGCCTTAAAAAAAGGAGTTTATTTGTGCGGAAACGAGCGATGCAATTTTTCTCTCTGACGGTATTTATGCTGTTGTTGACGGCGCTGTCACAGGCAACTGCCTTCGCGGCAACCTCAAGCGCTGACAATGCGGCTGGCGTTAATCCCTATTCGCCGGCGTATCAACACAGCTATCGTCACGGCGCGGTCCCTACTATTGCACAGAACAACAAGATGAAGGCCTATAGCCAGACACACCCGGCCGTCACCGGCAACACGCTTGGTTATGGTGGTGGTATCGACGGCATCGGCGTCACCAGTGGTCATGAAAAAGTTTATTTAGTCTTCTGGGGCACTCAGTGGGGCACGCAGAGCACCGATAGCGGTGGCAACCTGACCTTCTCGAATGATCCTAAGAGTGGCGCTCCCCTGCTGCAGAAGATGTTCAAGGGCCTGGGCACAGGCAACGAGCTGTGGTCCGGTGTCATGACTCAGTATTGTGATGGCTCCGGTGTCGCCACTGGTGCCAGCACCTGCCCCTCTACTGCCGCGCACGTCGGTTATCCGACCAATGGCGCGCTCTCCGGCGTCTGGTATGACAATTCCGCTGCTTCCCCGAGCGCGGCCAGCGGTCACCAGATCGGCACTGAGGCGGTTAACGCAGCTGCTCACTTCGGCAACACCTCTTCGTCGGCCAACCGCTACGCGCAGTATGTCATCCTGTCGCCAACGGGCGCCAATCCGGACAACTACAAGACCGGTGGCTTCTGCGCCTGGCACGACTACAACGGTGACAGCACTCTGAGCGGTGGCGCAGTGTCTTCTCCCTATGGTGATATCGCCTTCACCAACATGCCGTATGTGATGGACCAGGGGTCCAGCTGCGGCCAGAACTTCGTGAACTCTAACGGCCCCGACGATGGCTACACCATGGTTGAAGGCCACGAGTATGCCGAGACCATCACCGACCAGAATCCTGCCGGTGGTTGGACCGCCTCCAGCGGTCAGGAAAACGCTGACGAGTGCGCCTGGATCAGCTCCGGTCAGGGTGCTTCCGCCAACGTTACCATGGGCAACGGTACCTACGCGATGCAGTCCACCTGGTCCAATGACACCAACCGCTGCGATATCTCGCACAGCATCGTTGGTGGCAGCGGCGGCGGTGGCAACGACTTCTCGATCAGCGCCAATCCAAGCAGCCTGTCGATCAACGCTGGCAGCAACGGCACCTCGACCATCAGCACAGCGGTCGCCAGCGGTTCCGCTGCCACCGTTAGCCTGACGGCCTCCGTATCTCCTTCCGGCCCGACAGCCTCGTTGTCCCCAACCTCTGTTACGGCCGGCGGTTCTTCGACCCTGACCGTCTCGGTTGGCTCAACTGTTGCTTCCGGCACCTACACGGTTACCGTCACCGGCACCGAGGGTAGCGCCAGCCACAGCACATCCGTAACCGTCTCGGTTGGTTCCAGCGGTGGTGGCGGCGGTAATAAGATCACCAATGGTGGCTTCGAGAGTGGTTCGAGCCCCTGGGTGGAAAGCTCGACCGGCGGCTACGAGATCGTCGACACCAGCAATCCGCACAGCGGCACGCATAGCGCCTACCTCTGTGGCTACAACAATTGTAGCGACGCGATCTACCAGACCGTCAGCATCCCATCAACGGCAACCAAGATTACCCTGACCTACTGGACATACATCAGCACCAGTGAGAGTGGTAGCACCTGCTATGACTACTTCTACGCTCGCTTGCGCACATCGTCCGGTACGACCATCGCAACTCCTCAGAAGCAGTGTAACGCGAACACCCATGGTTGGACACAGTACAGCTTTGATGTAACATCGTCCCTGTCGAGCTACAAAGGTCAGAGCGTTCAGGTCTACTTCCTGGGCACCACGGACTCTTCGCTCGTCACCAACATCTACGTGGACGATGTCGCGTTGAACGTTCAGTAATACCCACAGCACAGACTCAGGCACTCACGACCGGGATGGCAGCTATGCCATCCCGGTTTGTTGTTGCATCACAGATACAGGGCATGAGAGCTCAGGAGTCGCACCGGGACGAGCTCTAATACGTTCAACCATAGAATATGTATGAAGAGAAAAGACTACAGTACGTGCGGGGCTTGCCCCCGCTTGCTTGCTTGTCACCAGAAAAGGTACCTTCAAAGCGATCAGGGACGGTTGCATACAATGCATCGCTCTTGTTGCTTTTTCGAGCGGCGAGGAAGTAAGCGGGGGCAAGCCCCGCACGTACTTTCTTCATTTTCCTTTATGCATGTTCTAAATTTGAATGTGTCAACGGCAAGCCCGGCATTACGAGCCCCAAACTTCCATCAACGGGCGTCGAGGCGGGCCATTTCGGATTGGAGGCCGTGGGCGTTGAGCGGCGCGATCCAATGGGCCACGACGGTACCGTGGCGGTTAATAAAGATGGTGGCTGGCAGGCCGGCGACGTTATAGTCGATAGTGGTTGATGAGCTGAGGGTGTCCTGCGCGTTGGGATAGGTGATGTTATAGCGCCTTATGAAGGCGAGGGCGGCGTCGCGCTTCTCGTGGCCGTCGATGCCGAGCAGGGCGATGCCGCGCGCGTTGAGCGTGGGCCACGAGCGCTGCAGGAAGGCGGCTTCGTCGTTGCAAGGTGTGCACCAGGAGGACCAGAAGTTGAGGATGATCGGCCTTCCTTTATAATCGGACAGCCGCAGCATGGATTGAGAAGCGTCCGCGGCAGACGTGTCGTGGCTGGCGAGCAGCGTCAGGGTGAAATCTGGCGCGGGCCTGCCGAGCAGCGGACTGGCAAAGTCGCCGTCGCTGACCGGGCGGCCGCTGGTCCCAGGCTGCGCAGGGGCGAACGGCGTTAGCAGTTGTATGATCAGCAGCGCAAGCAGCGCGAGGTTGCCGCCGACCAGCAAAACGATGGGAAGCACGCCGCGCCGGCGCAGGCGTGCAAGAAACGATCTCGAGGGGGGCGTGGCCTGATCTGTGGTAGCCTTCTCAGGTTGTGACATAAAACATTCCACTCCTTTCTTCACTATGGATGTATTCCTGGTTTAGCGCAACACACGATCAAGCACCATCGCGGCAAAGAGCAGGGCCAGGTAGCAGTTTGAGTACCAGAAAAGCGTGCGCGCCCAGCGCTTTGTGCGATCCAGCAGCAGGCGCAGCGCCATGTAGACCAGAATCGCGTCCAGCAGCAGAGCGCCCAGGAGATAGAGGTTCCCCAGGCCGTGCAGCAGCCACGGCAGCAGGGTGATGCCCACCAGCAGCAGCGTATAGAGGCCGATCTGCCGGCGCGTCTCGCGCCGGCCCCTGACGACGGGCAGCATCGGGATGCGCGCCCGCGCGTAATCTTTGTGGATCAGCAGCGACAGCGCCCAGAAGTGGGGCGGGGTCCAGAAAAAGATGATGGCGAAGAGGAGGATGGCCGTCAGCGAGAGGCTGTTGGTGACGGCCGCCCAGCCGACCAGCACGGGGACCGCGCCGGCGGCGCCTCCGATCACGATATTCTGCGGCGTCGTGCGCTTGAGCCACATGGTATAGACGAGCACATAGAAGAGGATGGCCGAACCGGCCAGCAAGGCGCTGAGCAGGTTGACAAAGATGGTCAGGATCACAAAGGAGACCACGCCCAGCACGATCCCAAACAGCAGCGCCTGGCGCGGCCGGATGCGTCCCGAGGGCAGCGTGCGGCGGCGCGTGCGCCCCATCAACAGATCAATGTCGCGATCGAGATAGCAATTGATGCAGTTGGCGCTCCCAGCCGCCAGGGCGCCGCCCAGCAGCGTCGCCGCGATCAGTCCCGCAGCGGGCAGGCTTCCTCCACGCGCGATCACCATCGCCGCCACGGTCACGCCCAGCAGCAGCACCGTCACATGTGGCTTCATCAGATTGATATACGCCGCCAACAGCGTCCCCCTGTCACCCGATGCACGCCGTGTTCCCGCAATCTGAACCTCCAATGCACCACCCCGCATCCCAGAAACGATGCTGAGATCGGTAGGAGCCCCAACCTTTGTCCATGATCTTCGGTGTAATAATTTCATAATGCAAAACCTCCCGTATGTGCCGGACCCGCTTACAATACGTTCAACATAACATGCTGGCATACCTTTGAGAGGGAAGATGGTATCGTTGGTGGAACGCTCGCACCCGGGTACGGGGCCGCTGCGCGGCAAAGCGGGGGCAAGCCCCGCACCTACGATCCTCGTTCGAACGGTGCTAAGGCAGCCAGCGCCGCATTCCGGCCAGCAAGCCATCCTCCTCGCTACGCAAATCCGCCGTAAGACTGGAGGAGAGCGTTTCGTAGTAGAGGCGCGAACGCCCGGTGGCATCAATGATGAATATAGTGGGATCATGCACCACCGCGTTGTCGGACCCAACCTGGTCGTAGACGTTGTACTGGTGGTAGATGGCCTGCAGTTGCCGCGCGCTGCCGGTCAAGAACTGCCACTGGTGCAGCATCCCATGCTTGATCGACCAGGACTGGATCTCGGTAACGCTGGTGGCGTCCGGATTGGCGTTGACGGCCAGCAGCACGACCCTATCGGCCTCTTGCGGCTTCAGACGAGCCTTCGCGTTATACATAATCTCGGCGGTCAGTGGACAGAGCGTGGTGCAGCGCGCGTCGATAAAGGCCAGCACGATCTCGTGTCCACGCAACGCTGAGAGCTTGACCGGTTGATTGAACTGGTTGAGCAGGGTAAAATCCGGCACACTCTTTCCGGCCATCGGGAAGCCGCCGATGGCCGTACTCGTCGCCGGCGGTCGCGCCGCCTGACCGCGCGCCGCCAGCAAGGTCCGGCTCCCCCACAGCAAGCCGAACACCACCACTGCCACACATGCTACCGCCGTCACCGTACGTGCGCCCCTTGCGGGCGCTTGCCGCGCAGCGGCCCCGTTCCCAGGCGCGAATGCTCCACCAACGACGCCATGCCGCCGATCGGGGACGTTATCGTGCATCGAGGGAAAATCGGACGCGAGGTCCGAACATATGGAGGAAGTGTCGCTGGTGTGGAGAAGGAGCCAGCGTTGCAGGAGGATGCTGAAGGCGAGAGCAAACGGCACGTCGCCGAAGGTCCACATAATGCCGGCTCCAAATTGCTGGTCCTGCAGAGGCGAGAGCGAGCCCGGCCACGCCACGCGATGCGCGTAGGCTCCGTAGATGGAGTGGGGCGCGAAGCCGAGCAGGACAGCCAGCGCGAGGTTCTGCGCGATGGCGAACCCGATGCAGCCCAGTTGTCCCAGCGAGCTCGCGCGAGCACGCAGCGGAGGCGAGGGGATCACCTGCGACCAGAACACGAAGCTGACAGCGTTAAAGCTCAGGTGCTCGCCCCAATCGTGAATAAGATCCTTCGACAGCGCCAGGTCATAGAGCGGTGGCCAGTGCCAGATCCAGATGCCGACCAGCAGCAGTCCACACGACATCGTGGGCCGGCGCAGCCAACGTCCCAGGCGTGCGCAGAGGCGCCCGCCGCGCCCGGAGGCTACGCTCCGCAGCCATGATCGAGCCAATCGCGGCAGGCCCCACCACATCGGCAGCAGCGGAGCCGAAGCCACCAGCAACGGCGCCATCACCACCAGCAACAGCAGATGCTGCACCATATGCACCCAGAACAGCCGCTCAGACAGCTCATCGATAAAGCTGCTGGCCGCCAGCAAAAACACCAGGATAGCGCCCACGAAGCAGAACCCACGCCACAGCCAGCCATGTCCCCGCGCCCCCTCACGCCGGGCCACCACCAACCAGCCGCGCAGATACAGCATCTCCCCCACCACGCAGATCAACAGCACCACCGGCGGCACCGGCCACCCATCCCTATCCAGCCACAACATACACCACCTCCATGCCTTTAAGAATAAAGATGACCAGAGTACGTGCGGGGCTTGCCCCCGCTTGCTTGTTCTCCAAGAGGAAAGGCCTATTCAAAGCGACCAGAAACGGTTGTATGGATGCACCACATTATTCTTATTGCTTTTTCGAGCGGCGAGGAAGGAAGCGGGGGCAAGCCCCGCACGTACTCTGGTAATGTTTCTTGTCGCTTGCTCTCAAGTTGAATGCATTAGGGCTTGCCTCAGCTTGTGACTCCCACAGCGTCACCGCAAGAGGGTGATGAATAGCCACATGACCAGACCCGCCGCGACGGTGTAGTACCACCAGTAGCCGGTGGCGCTGACGAGGTAGACCGCGTCGGCCATGCGTCCGTGCAGCACGCGACCGAGCACGAGCAGGCCAACGATGACCGCCAGCAGGAGGTGGATCGCCGCGTACCATGTGAACAGCAGCACGAGGCTCACGTAGGCGTCGAAGGGCTGCGCATATCCCAGGGTAACACCGATCCAGATCTGGCCGGCCAGGGCTAGCATCATCAGGAACAGGGCCAGCAAGAGGAAGAGGTGCCGGCCGTGACCCTCGAATTTGAGCATGGAACGCTCCCAGGCGTAGTAGGACAGGCCGCTCAGCAACAGTCCTATGGTCAGCAGCAGTCCGGGCCAGAAAGCCGGGGGGCGCTCGCTCGCTAGCCGATACTGGTTCAGGGTGTTGAGCGCGCTCAGGTAGCCACCGGCGGCCATAATGGCGACGACCGACAGCGCATCCGATAGAATCAGCAGCAGCACGGCCGCTCTGGCCCGCAGCGAGCGGGCATGCTGATCAATGTCGTGCATCTGCTCCAGCGACGTATCCATATGCATATCTCCTTTCAGCGCACGCACTCAATTCTCCAGCGGTGATTCCAGGGTGGTCTCGGTCCTGTCGCCATCCGTCAGCGACGCGGGCAGGTGGTAGTCGCGCGGCGTGCTAGGGAGGACGGCTGGCATCTCCACCGCCACCGGGGCCGGGGAGGCATAATCATAGGGCAGATCCTTCACCTCGGGCAGGTGCTCAAAGTTCTCCAGCGGCACCGGCGTAGGCACCATCCACTCCAGGGTCCGGGCGCCCCACTCGTTGGCCTGCGCGCGCTCGCCGACCAGCAGCGTCATCACCACGTTGCAGACCAGAATGAACACGGAGGCCGCGATCAGGATGGCGAACAGGCTGGCAACCAGGTTGGGCACGGCATAGGGCGGCGCCACATTGGCCGACCAGCGCGGCTCCCCCTGCAGTCCCGCGTAGAACAGCGACAGGAACGTCCCCAGGAAGCCGATCTCAAAGAGCCAGAAGTGGAGCCGGCCCAGCACGGGATTGAGGCGGCGCCCCAGCATCTTAGGGAACCAGTAGTAGAGGCCCGCGAAGAAGCCAAAGACCATGCTGCCGACCAGCGTAAAGTGGAAGTGGGCCGTCACGAACATACCGCCGTGCAAGATCTCATCAGTCGGCAGATCGGCCAGGTAGATGCCGGTCACGCCACCGATCACAAAGTTGACCAGCATGCCGGCGACGAAGAGCAGCGGCACCGCCATCCAGATCTTGCCGCGCCACAGCGTCCCGATAATGCCCAGGAAAAACACGCCGGTCGGGACCGAGATCAGCTCGGTATCGAGCATGTAGGGGCTGTTGAGGGCGCCGGCCGAGCCACTGGTGTAGAGGTGGTGTCCCCACACCAGGACGCTGAGCACGCTGATGCCCGCCAGGCTGCCGATCATCATGCGATAGCCAAAGACCGGCTTGCGCGTAAAGACCGAGGTGACCTCGGCCGCCACGGCCATCGCCGGCAGCGCGATCACATAGACCTCTGGATGCCCCATAAACCAGAACATGTGCTCGTAGAGCCAGTTGCTGCCGCCGAAGGACGCCACGAAGAACGAGGTCTGGAAGACGCGATCCATCACCACCATCACCTGCGACATCAAGAAGGATGGGAAGGCCGTCAGACCCAGCACGACCGAGAGCAGGACGCCCCACACAAAGATCGGCAGGCGTCCCCAGGTCATGCCACGGGCGCGGAAGACCAGCACGGTCGTCACGATGTTGAGGGCCGCCACCGTGGTCGAGATGGCGAAGAGGATGATGGTAAAACAGTAGGCATCCATGCCCGGCGTCAACTCCTGCACCGAGAGCGGCGCATAGCCGGTCCAGCCGGTTGGGAAGCCGCCGAGGAGCATGGTCGAGAAGAAGACCGGGATGGCCGCGAAGAGCAGCCAGTAGCTCAACGCGTTCAGCCTGGGAAAGGCCATGTCGCGGGCCCCGATCATGATCGGCAGCACAAAGTTGCCAAAGGGGCCGCTGATCATGACGACGGTGGCGGCGATCATCAGGATGCCATGCATGCCAACGATGGTGTTGTAGGTAGAGGGATTCAGGAAGACCGCCCCCGGCCGCGACTGCTCCAGGCGGATCAGGAAGGCGCCCATCGAACCCAGGAAGAACATGATCAACACCGTGAACAGGTACTGCATTCCCACCACCTTATGGTCGGTGGTATAGCGGAAGTAGCGCCAGAAACCCTGGCCCTTGCCCGCCAGGTACAGTTCCTCGGCCGGCGTGGCGTCGCGACGCGCGAAGCCCCAGCGCGCCACTCCATTAAAGGCGCCGATACCGACAAAGAAGAAGAGTGTCCAGGCGCTATAGGCGGCCACCACCTGCGCATCGTAATTTTCTGGATACCAGATAGCCACCAGCAACGCCGCGCCTACGGCCGCCGGCACGCCCAGCAGGATGCCAGAGAGCACGCTGGGAAACAGCCTCTGCAACAGATTCACGCGTTTAACTTCAGTCATACATGTCCCCCCTGACTGACGATCCAGGCATTAAAGTCTGAATCGCTCACCACATCAACCGCCGACCACATATACGAGTGATAGAGTCCGCACAGCTCCACACAGGCCACACTATAATGCCCGATGCGCGTCGGCGCCACGGCCGGAGTCGAGGTCACCTGGCCCGGATTGGCATCCACGCGTATCCCCAGGGCGCGAATGGCGAAGCCGTGCAGCACATCCTTCGAGCTAACCTGGAACTCCACGGGACGGTTCACCGGCAGTTTGATTACCTGCCCCTGTGTGGAGGCGCTATACTGTGGATAGCTGAAGTTCCATAGCCACTGTTGACCTGTTACCTGGATGACCAGCGTATTCGATGGCGCCGCCACCGTGCGCTGATACGAAGCTAGCAGGCCCCAGATCACCAGGAAGAGGCACAGCAGTCCGGTCACGCAGAGCCAGCCGAACTGCAAGGCGGGCGTCGGATGCAGTGGCGCTCCCACCTCGGTCGGCCGCTCCCTGACCCGGAAGGCCAGCAGGCTATAGCCCAGAAAGACAAACACGAAGAGCGCCACCGGCACGGCCAGAGCTGTAAAAATGACCAGCGTCCCATTATCGGCCGCGTCAAAGTCGTCCGCGGCCACAGGCAGCAGCAACGGGACCAGGAAGATGACGGCTACGGTCCCGATGATGGAGAGCAGCGCCCAGATGGTGAGCGCGCGGCGCAGGTGGCGTGCCTCCCCGTGCACGGGCCGCATTCCCTCGGTGATCCTCTCGACATTCTCCTCAGACATCTATCTCTCCCCTCCCACTAATAATTTGTCACCGTCAGCGTACCGGCCATAAATCCGGTGGTAGACATGGGGCCAGTAAAGCCATATGGGGGCTCGCGATCCTCTCCGCAGGGATCGTAGCAGTGCCAGACATAGCTGCCCGCCGGTCCCGTACGGAACTGGAACGAGATCACATTGGGCTTGGGATACTGGTTGCCCGCGATCGTCACCACGTTGGGGGCATCGTCGGCCACCGCCACGATCGGCACGCTCACGAACAGAGGATTGTTCGTCTCGGGCGTCGATTGCAGCGTGAAGGTATGCGAGACATGGTCCACGCTCACCTGGCTCATCGGCTTGTTATTCACCAGTTCGACCCCGCCGACCGTGCCCTGCACCTGCCGGAAATAGCTATTGACCAGCGTGGTCGCGCCATCGTAATTATCGATGACGACGGTAACCAGGCTATTGGCGGGCACCTCAAGGGTCGTCGACGGACAATAGCTCACCCATTCAAGCTGTTCCGCGCTCACCCCCCGGTGGCAGACGTAGCTATCGGGGAACGTGGAGAGGGAGATAGTCGCCGCGTGCACCCCCGTTTTAGAGGCTCGCAGCACCCCTGGTTCATAGCCAAGACCATCGATCGAGGTTACCCCCCGCCAGATCGAGGCCACAATGGCGAATCCCAGCACAAGCGCTCCAACAACACCCAGAATAATACCAGAGGCATGCTGTTTCACAGTCGTCCTCCTCATCCGCATGTAACACACAGGCTGGCCATGTGGCAACCTATGTGTAGAGTCACACTACACAGGATGAATATTTAATGGAGATACTTTAGCTATAAAACAACAACTTACAGTTGCCAGCTTACTGGATTGCATAGCAGTGGCTATGCACGTCTTATATAACAAAGGATGACTGCAACTAAACAAACGTTTACAATGTATTTAGCGTGTTGGATGTAATTTGAGTATACCATATAAAAATGTATTTGTATATGGTTGATATACACATTCAAACCTATATGTCTTCTTTTTGGCTGAATCATGAGATGAATAAGAAATCTGTATAAAACGAACCTTTGCATATTATGATCGTTACATGATATAATTCAATATCTTTTATGGCGAAACGAGTGTTAATATAATTTTGGTTTTTGAGTTTACTTTACTATGCTTTCAACTTTAGAGCAAGCAACAAGAAAAGAGATCACAGTACGTGCGGAGCTTGCCCCCGCTTGCTTGCTTCCCAAAAGGAAAGGCTCCTTCAAAGCGATCGCGGACGGTCGAATGAGATCCATCGCATCATGCTTGTCGCTTTTTCGAACAGCGAGGAAAAAAGCGGGGGCAAGCCCCGCACGTACTGTGGTCTTTTCTCGTTTTGCACGTTCTTAAACTGGTCGTATTGGGCACAGGGCCCCCACCAGTTGCACCACCGCTTAAAAAAATTCTTATACGCGAAGTTGTATGGCAGATGGAAGGGAAGGATCTACAATGAGAGGGAAATACCGCGTTCGTTGCGATATTTCTGTGTATGCGATTATAGCGCTGATGGCGTTGATGGCAGTGATGAAAATAGGGGTGGGTTCGGCGTCGGTGCGGGCGGATGGTGGAGCGCCTCAGCTGGCCTACGTGGCGGGTGGGGGCGCGGGTGTGAGCATGATCGATATCGCCGATCAGCGTGTAAGGCGCACGCTGACAGAGGGCGGGGGACCTCAGATGGTGCTGCTGAGTCCCGATGGTCGGTCGCTCTACCTGGCTCAGCCGGAACTGGGGCGCGTCAGCAGCATCGATGCCAGCACGGGACGAGCGCGCTGCGTGGCGAGGCTGCCGGGGCGGCCAGAGCGGCTGGCATTGAGCCTGGATGCCAGCACTCTATACGCGGCGGGGCAAGACGATAGTGGCGTGCGCGCCCTCAATCCCCAGACCTGCGCCGTCAAACGCACTTTTCAGACGCACGAGGCAGTGTATGGGATGGCGGTGGCCGCGAACACAACGGACAGCGCGAATCCTGGCACGCCCGGCCAGCTCTGGATCTGTGGCGACACGACCCTGACGGTCTTCGAGGAGACCGGCCACCTGCTGGGCACGCTGCGCATCGAGGAGGGGCCGCGCAACATCAGCATTCCTGGAGGATTCAGCGCATATATTACCACGCGCCAGGGGAGCGTGATCGCGATTGATCTCAACAGCAGGCGCGTCCTGCGCACGCTGCTGCGGGGAGGCCAGTTTGGTCCCATGGATTACGATGACACCACCGGGCAGGTCTACGTCCCCGATCTACAACACCATCAGCTCGATGTACTCACGCCAGTGGACGCCGACACGCGTGGGCAGCCGCGCGAACCGGTGCAGATCATCCCTCTGAGCGGTGTTCCCGCATCGGTCGCCATCACCAACGACGGTCAGCTAGGCTTTGTCGCCCTGTCTGGCGGTGACGTCATGATGCTGGACATTCCCGCGCGCCGCAGTATCGCCAGCATCCACGTCGGCGGAGCGCCCCACTTCATCATCACCGGACTCTATCCGCCCACGCTGGCGCCTCCGCCGACACCCGCACGACCGACGACCAACCCATTGATGTATATATTGCCGTGTCTGGCCGTGGGCGCGTTGGTGGTGTGGTGGAGAATTAATCGGAGGCGAGCTCCGAACCTATGATGGGGGGCGTGGGTAATCGGGGTGGCCCGACATATGATGAGGAGAGGTGGAAGGGTGTTGGGGGCGGACCCCGGCGTATGATGGGGTCCGCCGGGTGGGTTATGCGGTGAGCGTGGTGGTGAGATCGAGGTCCCAGATCTGGATGGTGCGGATGGCCTCGAAGCCGACGGAGCGGTAGAGGGAGACGGGCGCTATGGCGCCGCCATCGACGCCGAGGGTAGCGGAGCCGGCCCCCTGCTCAATGAGGTAGTTCAGGCCGATCGTCAGCATCAGGCGTCCCAGGCCGCGACCACGCTGGGAGGGGTCGGTGGTGAGATTGGAGATCCAGGCGGAAGGCTGACCATCGGGGTTGTGGCCTTCGCGGTCGAACAGCGCGTGGACCGTTCCCACGATATGATTGTCATCATTCTCTTCAACGGCCACAAAGAAGTTATCCAGCTTCCCATTGAGATCGGAGAGCAGCATCTCCATGGTGATGGGGCGGAAGTTCCAGGTATCGGCCCAGGCGCGATTGAGGGCGTCCAGCGCCGCCTGCTCCTCGCCGGGATGCAGCGAGCGTACGCGGATACCTTCGACAGCGCGTACCGGCAGAGGCGTGGGCGGTAATGGGCGCAGCATCATATGAATTGAGCGCAACAACGAGAAGTCGCGCTCCCGCAAGGCGTTGCCGGTCCAGTCTGTGTTGCCCGAAGACACGATACGCAGCCGCGTCTTCAGCTTTGACTGCACGATTAAGAGCACATGATCTATCATCAGCAGCGTCAGCACGGGCTGCCGATACTCGGGCAACAGGGCCAGTCGGGCCTCCGCCACCTCTTTCTCCTGGGTGATATGGATAGCGGCCACGCCGACAGGCACCTCATCCTTGACCAGCAGCCAGCTTTCGGTCGCCCAATCGTGGAGCGACCACCAGCCCTCATCCGGCTTGAAGGCCGCCTCGTCAGCATCCTGGGAGGCGGACCAGATATTCTCAAGGGTGGTGATCTCGTCCTCCGTGGTCGCGCGCACCATCTGCACACCCGCATATTCTAGCTTTGTCGCCGACGTTAGCGAAAGCTCTGCGTTCTCCTCAATCTTCTTCGACGCGCCATCCATTGTGTATATAACTCCTTTATAGTATCTCTGCTATTAATTATCTCTTCTCATTGGTTCTTTTTATACACGATCAACATGGAGAAATAAACAGATATATAACCTTATATTAGCGAGCGTGAGCGCCGCTGCGCGGCCGCATTGAATTTATATGTTGATGCATCGGGGGCGCGAATGCGCCCCCGATGCATCAACATATAAGTAATCCTCAAGTACGCAAGGGCTAAAACTTTGTTTGTATATTGGTACAACCGGGGCGCAGATGCGTACCTGATGCATCAACATATAAGTAATCCTCAAGTACGCAAGGGCTAAAACCTTGTTTGTATGTTGGTGCAACCGGGGCGCGGGTGCGCCCCGGTTGCACCAACATACAAACAAAACGGCCGCGTAGCGGCCGCCCGTACGGGGGCTATCACGCACATCAGTCTGACACTCTTCTTAAGGAAATCTTACCACAGGAATAGAGGGAAGACAAAATTACGCAGGGAAGGGCGCAATACTTTTCGGACTTTCGCGTCTATATATAGCGAGAAGAGATTGAGAAGGAGATCAAGATGTGGCAGGTACTTCTGGCGATGCTGCACAGGAGGCGCGGCACGACGCTGCTGGCCGGAGGCGGCTTCTTTCTGGCGGCGTGCACGCTGATCCTGTTGACGGCGACCACCCAGAGCACGGTGATCCGGGCCAACGATATCATCAGTCAGAACTGGCGACCGACCTATGATCTGGTAGTGCTGCCACCACAGGCGAAGCCACCAGCGAGCAAGACGGTGCCGGCCGACTTTATGGCTGGCTACGGCGGCGGCATCAGCATGCAGCAATACCAGCAGATCAAAAAGATTTCAGGGGTCGAGGTGGCCGCGCCCATCTCATACCTGGGCTATGTCAATATCCCGCCGCCGGACGTGGCCTTTTCCACCGAACGGCTGCCGGGCGGCTACTATGAGGCCGACTGGACACTGACCGCATCCAATGGCATACAGACGTTGACCGAGCGGCAGCAGCGTTCACTCTATTATCTACCACCCTCCTGCGATACTATCGACAGTCTTCGCCAGAGGCTATCTTCTCATCAAGCGCTCTCGTCGGCGCTGGACAAACAGCATATCCAGGTCACGGATAGCTCGTGTGGATTTAATGGGGGTGGTGGACCGCAAACATTCACCAGCGTCAATACCGGCCCATTTCTGCTGACAGCGATCGATCCCAATGCAGAGAACCAGCTGGTCCATCTCGACCAGCATATCGCCAACGGTCGCATGCTTAGCGAGCAGGATACCCTCGCGCCAAATGGAAGTATGTCCGTTACACCCGTTACCAATATACCCAGGTACGGGGTTCCGCTCCTGCTGCAACAGCGCCTGCCGGGACAGCTCAAGCTACAGGTATCTTTCAAACGCCTGACGGGGCAGGATATCGATCTACAGCAGGTCATCGATCGCGGCGGAGCTAGCTACCTGACCCATCTTCCCAACCAGCAGCAAATAGTCTCTACAGAGGCGCCGACGCTACAGAATAGCCTGCCGGGCGTGCTCAAGCAGGGCTATCTACCGGCGCTGCAATGGAACTCGCGCTCCTGGCAGCCGATAGATAATCTGGGGGGTGATAATTCCATGACATTTCTTTCTCAACCCTCCGGCCTGACCTATCAATCCGTTCCCGCACCCGACGGGCAGGGTGGATCAGCCTATACATTGATTCCCAGCACGACACAGCATCCCCCTGCTCTACCGAAAAGCCTGCAGGGCCAGCAAAACGGCGCACCTGAAACGGTCCCTTCCACCCAACAGGGGCCTGACGTGGCCTTTCGCGATCTGACACCGCTGCATGTAAATGACAGCCAGCAAGCGCCCATGTACATCAAAGCCAATTATGAAACGAACTTTGTGGGTCAGTTTACCAGTCCCTCGATCGCGGCGCAGTTTGGCAATCCTTTGAACTGGCTACCGGAGACGTCGTACGCGGCGCAGCCGGCGCAGCTACAATATGATGCGCAAGGTAAGCCGGTGGCGGCGAAAGATCTGCAGCCGACCACCAATCCGGCGGGCTTTATGCTGCAGCCGCCGGTGGCGCTGACGACGATGGCGGCTGCGCAAAAGATCATGGGCGACAAGAACATCAGTGTGATCCGCGTGCGCGTGGCCGGCGTGGGCAGCGCCAGCGAGGCCAGTTGGTGCAAGGTAGCACAGGTGGCACAGGAGATTCGCCAGCAGACGGGGCTGCAGGTCTTCGTGACGCTGGGCTCCTCGCCGCAGCCCACGCTGGTCTATCTGCCGGGGCTACACGCGGGGCAGAACGGCTCGACACGCGAGATCGCCCCCATCGGCTGGGTCAGGGATTCCTGGATCTACATTGGAGCCGCCGTGCTCTACATCTCGCAGTTGGGGAGCACGCGCCTGCTCTTCCTGGCCGCCATCCTGCTGGTCTGCCTGGGTTATCTGATCGTCAACTTCAGCGCCCTGGCCAGCGCGCAACAGCGCGAGTTCGCCGTCCTGAGCGCTTTGGGATGGCGACCCTGGCAACCGATCCGCATGTTTCTCGGGCAGGTGCTGCTGCTGGCGCTGGTTGGTGGCATCTGTGGTATCGGCGTCGCCCTGCTGCTGGCGGTTCTGTTACAGATGCCACCACTGCTGCCCGTGGTGATCTGGACACTGCCGGTGATCCTGCTGCTGGCCCTGCTCAGCGTCATCTATCCCCTCGGCTACATCTGGAGCGTGCGACCGGCGCAGGCGCTGCGCGCTGGCGCGGGTGCACAGGCAAGCGGGCGGGCGGATAGGGAGAGGCAGACACGCGCGTGGTCGTGGCTGTCACCGCTGCTCTCGCTGGCGCTCACCAACCTGGCACGCATGCGCATGCGCGCCCTGATCGCCATGGCCAGCGCCTTCTTCACCGCGCTGCTGCTCATCATCATGCTCAATGGGCTGGTCGCCTTCCGCCAATCGCTGCAGGGGACCATTCTGGGAGACACCGTGCTGATCCAGACGCAGTTGCCGCAGATTGCAGGAGTCGTCTTCGCGCTCGTGTTCACCTTCTTGAGCGTGGCCAACCTGCTGCTGCTGCAGGTGCGCGAGCGCCGCCAGGAGATCGGGCTGCTGCAGGCGGTCGGCTGGCGTCCCGGACTGGTGCAGCGGATGTTCATGCAGGAGGGGCTGGCGCTCATCGTCTGCGGCTCCATTCCGGGTGCCGTCGTGGCGCTGTGGATTCTCGTCCAGCAGCACGCGACGCAAAGGATTGTGCCGACGCCGCTGATCGCGCTGGCCGTCCTGATCGTCATGGGCATCCTGGGGACGTTGGCTACCATTCCCGCCATGCGGCAGGCGAAGCGGCTGCCGATCACGGAGATTCTGCGCGCCGAATGAGAGCGCCCGTGTTAATGAGAGCGCCCGTGTTGAGGAGGTAGTATCGTTGGGGGAACATGGGCGGCCGGGTACGGGGCCGCTTCGCGGTAAGTCGGGGCAAGCGCGACACGTACGGGGGGTTAACGTTTCGTTTCAAGAAATGAGGATCGCCGGAATGGGATGGACTCGGCCCATACATGAATAAGGATCAATACGTCTTTTTTGATCGGCTCTATCAAGAATATTATCAACGGGTGCTGAGCTATGTGCGCTTCCATACGGGGGCAGGCGAGAGCGCGGAGGATATTACGTCGATGGTTTTTGAGCGGGCGCTGACCCATCTCGCGGAGCTCAGAGAGCCGGACGCGACGGCGGCGTGGCTCTTTCGCATCGCGCGCAACTGCGTCACGGATGCCTTTCGGCGTTCGCGGCCGGAGGTCTCGCTGGATGAGCTGGCCTTTATGGAACAGCCACGGGTCCATTCACCGGAGGCGAGCGCGCTGGCGCGGGAGGAGCAGCGTCTGCTGCTGGCGCAGGTGGCGCGCCTCTCGGAGCGCGAACGCGAGATTATCGGTCTGAAGTTTGTAGCCCACCTGACCAACCGGCAGATCGCGCGTGTGCTCGGTGTGCCGGTTGGTACGGTCGGCTCCCTGCTCCACCGTACGCTGGGCAAGCTGCGCGACGCCCTCACCAGCGAAGGAGACGCTCCATGAACGAACCTGAACATAATTTTGACGAGCGGTGGTGGCAGCGGCTCGACGCCATCGCCAGCGGACAGCAGGCGCCGGACGAGGATGACGACGAACTGCTGCGGGTCGCTGGCAAGCTCACTCAGGCGCTGTCCCCGCTGAGCATATCAGACTATCGGAAGCAGCAGGAGAGGCAGCCGTGGCCGGAACCGCTCCAGCTGCACGCGAACAGGCTGCACAGGCAGGCCTGGCGCCGCTCGCTGCTACATAGATGCCTGATGGTGGTGGCGCTCTTTCTGCTCTTCGTTGGCGTCAGCGGGGCCTGTCCGCTTGGCAGCCAGCTATCGGCTCAGACGCTACAGGCGGGGCGCGATGTCTGGCAGGCGTCCAGCAGCTTTGAGCAGGTAAACATCTCATCCGTGGCCCTGGTGGCGCTCAAGACTACCGGCAAGCGTCCCCTGCTGCCCCGCTTACTGCCAGCCGGGGCAGAGGCGCTCAAAGCGGGTCTGATCGCCGATAGCACGGATCCGCGTCTCTTCATGGTATTTAGCGCCGACTACCGCATCCTGGAGCAGGAGCTCCTTGTTTATGAGCAGCCGGGGAACCTGCTCTTTCCGGCCAGCAGCGCGCAACCGATCACCATCGGCGCCGTCCAGGGGCAGCTCTTCCAGGATGAGCAGGGGCACCATACGCTGCGCTGGTTCCAGGAGGGGATGACCTGCCAGGTGATGAGCCAGCTCCCCATATCGGAGCTGGTGGCCATCGCGCGCCAGTTCCGGCCCCTGCCAAGCTGGGAGCTCCTCCAATAAGAGGGGTGGTGTCAAACACACTTTTTACTGGTGGGGGCTCGTGGGCGCCCCCGCACGCGCGTCCGCTGCGCGGCCGCGCTAGTTTTATATATTAGTTCATCGGGTGCGCGAATGCGCACCCGATGAACTAATATACTGAGGTGCTGAACGCTATAGGGTAGTGATGCGCCAACGCTTTATGAGGTGCTGGGTGCTATAGGGTAGTGAGTGATGCGCCAACACAAAATTGACTCTTGAGCACCGTCGATGCGAAATCTTATGCAGGCCGCAGGTGATGATTATGAGAATAAAAGATATTCAAAGAAATGGGAGAGAAAATGGAAGAAATACGACAACAGTCAGCAAACAGCCAGGAGAGGGAGGAGCAGTCTGTTGTGAGGGCGCGGGGGGTTAGTAAGGCGTATAAGACGCCGCAGGGGAGGATCGATGTGCTGCGGCGGGTTGACCTGTCGGCGCGGCTCGGCGAGTTTGTGGCTATCACGGGGCCGTCGGGGTCGGGCAAGACGACCCTGCTAACGCTGCTGGGGGCGCTTGACGCGCCTGACAGCGGCGAGATCTGGCTCGACGAGGTCGCGGTACATCAGCTGCGCGGTGTGGCGGCCGCCGATTTTCGCCGCACGAAGGTCGGCTTCGTCTTTCAGCTCTTCTACCTGCTACCCGGCATGAGCGCGCTGGAGAATGTGATGGCGCCCCTGCTTCCCTACCGCAAAAAGCTCGACTTCGATCTCAAGCAGCGCGCGCGTGATCTGCTAGAGCAGGTCGGACTGGGCGAGCGCACCGGGCACGTCCCGGCGCGCATGTCGGGCGGGGAGCAGCAGCGCGTCGCCATCGCCCGCGCCTTGATTAACCGGCCACCGGTACTGTTGGCCGATGAGCCCACCGGCAACCTTGATCCCGCCACCGGCAATGAAATATTGCAGGTGCTTCAGGATCTGCGCGAACGCTACAACCAGACGCTGATCATGGTGACGCATGACCAGGACATCGCCACCCGCGCCGATCGTCGCATAGAGCTCGGTCAAACAACGTCCCACGCACGGTAAAAAACGTGGAAGCCGCGTGGGGGGCGCATGTCATCATTGGGCGCAGTGGTCTACAAGCGCGCGGGCCGCCTGCTGCAGTTGCAGACGCAACTCGGCGGGCTCAAGCACCTGCGCGTCGGTCCCCATACCCAGCAACACACCGACCAGCCAGTCATAATCGGCTGGACGTAGATGCATGCACAGCAAGCCCTCGCCATTCTCCTGCATTTGGAGGCGCGAGGCCAGGTGCTCCACGCGCTCCAACTTCATGACGCCGCGCGCCGTCAGATGGATGCGCACCTCGGGGAAGGAGGGATCGGTATGGCGAATCGGCTCGGGCGGCTGCTCCATCTGCGGCGGGGCGGTCGCGCGCACGCTTAAGAAGCGATCAACGCGATAGACACGCGTCTCACCGCGTTCAAACGAATACGCCTCGCAATACCACAGACCGGCGCTGGTGCGCAGGCGCAGCGGCAGCAGCGTCTGCCACGAGGTTCCCTTCTCCGAGCGATACTCCGCCATCACCCAGCGCTCGCGGGTGGCGCATTCCAGCAGATGCTCAAGGAACGGGGTCTGATAGGGCCGCGACGGCACATCGAGCGACAGCGTCTGCGCGACCTGATCCAGGTGCGTCCTCTCCCGCCGGGGCAGCAGGGTCTGCACCTTGGCCAGCAGCGTCTCACGCTCGCGCTTGAAGGGCATCTCGCCCAGCTGGGAGATGCTGCTGAGAGCCATGCGCAACAGGAGGGCCTCATGCAGGGTCAGGGCCAGTGGTGGCAACGAATAATCAGGCGGCAGGCTATAGCCACCGGCAACACCCAGATCGGCCGCGACCGGTATCCCCATCTCGCATAAAGCATCGATATCACGCTGAATCGTGCGCCGCGACACCTCAAAATGGCGCGCGAGATCGCCCGCGCTCCGCTTGCCGCCCTGCAGCAATAAAAGAATAGCCGTCAAACGGTCAACGCGATTCATTTTGTTTCCACCGCCTCCGTACCTTCCTCGTAGCGGGCAAGGCTTTCCAACAAACATTTTTACTGGATGCGCACGTTCCCAACAGCGTAACCCCATACGGAGGCAACGTTCCGCGTCCGGTCTGTGCGCGCTCGGAGGTAGTATCCTCGGGAGTATCGAGTGGCGAACCGATCTTCTTTTTTCCACGCCCTGGATTTTTCATGATATGCATACTCCAATTCTCGCATGTAGCCGGGTTCATTGATTGACATAAAAGTATATATGCTCAGAGCAGCAAAAGCGGACACAATTGGTGCCACACAGATGCCAGACAAGGGCCAGCGTTCTCTCCTCACAGTGATAAAACAGAGCGCGCTGGCTCACTACCTCATCAACAATAACAGAGACACGCCACCAGGAGAATGACAAATCATTGTCGTTTTGATGACAAATCGTTGACGAATATATGTTATTGCACAAAAACATGCCGTGACAACGTCCGAGATGGCAACGACAGCGATGTAGCGGCCAGCTTTTACGCATCATAAACAATAAGATGCGCTTTTTATGCCAGAGGTTCATTCGCAGATGGAAACTGAATACTTTACAAATTAAAAGGGGTTGAAGTATAGTATTGGTGAAATAAAAGGAGACATATACCCCATCTTGATGTTTTTTCCAGTTATATTGATACAGATACTTTTATAGGAGAGACGACAGTTACATGTAAAGGAGGGTTACTGGTGACGGGAAATAAGCAGGAGGGATCTGGACAAGTCAGCGAGAGGCAGAATGGTCAACAAAAAGGCAGCAGCAAACCCGCCACATCAGCTACACGCGCGAATCAGTTGTTGCGCCAGGCGCGCAGGATGCGTACCTGGTCGCAAGGGGATCTCGCGGAGCACATCGGCGTCGCCAAAGAGACGATCAGTCGTTGGGAAAACGGCGTGTCGCGTCCGCAGCCACAGCAGTTGAGCCGGCTCTGTGAGACCTTCGAGATGCGGCCCGACGAGCTAGGGTACGCGCTCGATCCAGTAGAGGAGAACCCTTCCCCGGTGGGAGGGGAGCCGCGTTCCCTCGCGGCAACCACAGCCGAAAGTCCGACAGAGGCACCCGTTGAAGAACCTGGCAACCAGTCCGAGCCCGCGATCGCTAAACGGCGTACGCTGCCGCGCAGGCGCATACTGGTAGCCGGAGGCATCGCCCTGGGTGCGCTCGCGCTCACCGGTGGCACCGTCGTCTGGCTCACGCAGGGCAATGCACAGCCAGCCTCTCCGCGCCATTGGCCGACCGTAAAGTATGATATCAGTCATCACAACCAGCTGACGCGGGTGGTACAATACATGCTCCGGTCGCGCCAATACGACCTCGGCCCGGCGGATGTAGACGGCGCCTTTGGTCCGGCAACGCAGCACGCGGTGGAAACCTTTCAGAAAAGCAAGGGGCTACCAGATGATGGAGTTGTCAATAGCGCCACCTGGGACCAGTTGATCGTCCCCTCGGACCCCGCCAGCCGTGGCAGCCAGGTCGCGGCCCTGCAAGAATGCCTGCAGCCACTGCACCTGGTCCCCAAAGTATCCGTCGATGGCGAAATGGGTCCACAGACCATGGCGGCCATTCATCGCTTCCAGCAGATACACCATCTCCCACAGAAAGATATCACCGACCTGGACTTCTGGTGCCTGCTCGTCGGCGGCAACATATCAAAATAAGTACGCGGGACAAATTCCCTCCAACACGAAACGTAATCGTAGGGACGACCTTCAACGGCCGTCCGGGCCGCTTGCGGCCCCGTACCCTGCCGGTTCGGTCCCTCATGGAGGACATCTTTTGGGTACGCGTGTGGGGCGTTGACGTGCTGGTACCACGTGGGCGAGCGTGTAAGACATGAGAAGCGGGGGCGGAGGGGTACGTGGGCTGCCGTCGCTGGCACTGGCAGCCCGGACGACCGTTGAAGGTCGTCCCTACAGGGCGTTCCTTTTTTCAAGGGGTGTTTCGGGTTTCTCGTTGTCTTGTCTTTTGGCGACACAATGAATTATGCCCGCGTGAACGTGAGCTCATCCATCGCCCGGTAATAGCGCAAGGTATCCTGATCGGGATCGGGGAGTCCATACGCCTCAAACAGCAGTGGCACCCATTGTTCGCCAAAATTCAGAGTCAGGCTTCGCGCGGCCAGCGCCAGGTCTTGATAGGGATCAGCGAGGCCGGCACGCCCCCAATCGATAAAACCAGTGACGCGCTCAAGCTGGCGATCCAGCAGAATGTTGGGGAGGCAGTAATCGCCATGTGTCAACACGATCTTTTCATGCTGTGGGCGCAGCCTGAGCGCCAGTTCGTATACGTCTCGGACGCTCATCCCCTGAAACTCGCGGTTAAACTCAGATGGATCAATCAGATTCTGCTCAACGTACTGCCGTGCCTGCTCCATCCTGGTAGCGATCGTACAGTCAAAGGGGCAACCGCTGGCATCTACATCATGCAGCATCCGCAGCCCCTGGGCCAACAAGCGCAGCACCTCGGGTACGCGATCGCTGAAGGTCTGGTCGCAGGACACAAGGCCAGCGATCTCCGATATCAAAAGGAACTCGTATTGATCGTCGTGCGCGTAGTAATGGACATGCGGCACCGGCAGGAGGCCGTGCAGCCAGCGCAGGCGCACGGCCTCCGCCTCAAGCGCGCTCTGTCCCAGGAAGGGCACGCGTTGATACGGGGCGATCTTCAGGTAGCGCGGCCCCACGCGATAGATAGCATTGCCGGAGCATCCCAGTTCATCAGCCTCCCAGTTTGCCTCCTCCAACAAATCCCTTAAAGAAGAAGGCAGGTGGGCCTGCCAATCGTTTGCCCCTGTCATCATGTAACTTGCTCCATTTTGCATTAATTCGGGTTGAAAATATTGCCTTCAATTCATAGGATTACGCCCGAACTTCAGTGCGCTTTATTTATATGAGGGAGTGCAAGAACTCTAGGATCTCCTGTAGGCGCAGGTAGGTCTGCCTGACCAGGTCGTGGTTGGGGCGGCGATGAAGTTCGAGGCGGGCGGCGCCAAAGCTCATGCCGTAGTAGACGTGGAGGCGGAACTGGGAGCTGTGATCGGATGGCTCCACTCCTCTATCAGAATATGTTTGCCAGAAGGCCCGCGTGCCGGCGACGACTTTGGGGTCGAGGCTCTCGGTACCCTTGATGCGCAGCAGGAATATCGTCCAGTCAGCCAGGGGATCGCCCCACCAGCAGCGATCGGAGTCGAGGACGGCACTGAT
The DNA here is from genome assembly GCF_036245075.1 of Dictyobacter halimunensis. Taxonomy (NCBI): domain Bacteria; kingdom Bacillati; phylum Chloroflexota; class Ktedonobacteria; order Ktedonobacterales; family Dictyobacteraceae; genus Dictyobacter; species Dictyobacter halimunensis. The sequence goes on along the minus strand of NZ_BSRI01000002.1, from coordinate 4,732,977 downwards.
GGTAGGCGTTTGATTCTCGTTGCCGCGTCTGACCAGCAAGTTGAAGGTCCAGAGATCGCCGTGTAGCAGGCGGGGACGGCGCACCTCATCGAGCAGTGACTGGTGGTCGCGCGCCATCGCAAGCAGGGCGCGCATATCGCTGGCATCCAACCGGGCCGCATCGATATCCTTGATAGTATGCTCCAGGGTGTGGAACACCTGGGCGCTCCAGCTGTCGAATGTGTGGCCCGGCGCGGGCTGACCAAATGTTTCGCCCTCGACGTCGTGAATAACGCGAGCGATCTCGCCCAGCTGCCGGTAGAGGGCCAGGTCCTCCTCCATGGTCAGCTCGTTCTCGATATCCGACCACAGCTCGCCCTGCATGAAGGTCTGAAACATATAATCGCGCCCGAGCAGCTGCTGGGTAAAATCAATCATCAGAGTCCTGGGAAGCAGCTGAGCGATCGGCGCCAGGAAAGGTTGAGAATACTGCTCGTTGCGCATCAAGTCGATCTCGTAGTGCGCCAGGTGAGGTCCGCGCTCAGGAGAGACGCGCAGGATCACCGGCTCCATATCCGCCAGCTGCACACGGTAGGTATTGTTGTGTCCCCCGCCACCCAGCTCCTTCACGGAGAGCAGCGACCGCTCCTCCCCAAACGCCCGTCGGCACATGGTCTGGATCTGCTCCAGGGAAATCGGCTGCTGAAGCGCGCCGGGCTCACGCTCGATCAGCGTATATTCAACCACAGGAAAACTCCTTTTTTAGGAAATACACAAACGAAAGGGGTGATATTGTTATATCATGCATAGTGTCTGTATTTCCCATAACACACCTCCTGTGACTGTGAGCGCGAGGAAGGGCCAGCCATTCAAGCAGCTTAAAGGATAAAAGCCCTTTGATTATAGCAGGACATGTGGTTATAGGGAAACGCTCAATCCGGTTGAGAGATTTGGTCATAAACGCGAAAAGCGAGCAGTAGTACGAACAATAAGATGAAAGGATTGATAAGATGTCACAATCCAGAGTAACCGCCGAAGAGAGAGTCGCTGAACTGGCCGCGTTCGCGCAACGAGCAGCAAAAGCACTGAGCAGCGACGAACGCGTGCTTGCTATCTGGCTCACCGGCAGCCTGGCGACCGGATCAGCGGACGCGCAGAGCGATGTCGACTTACGTGTAGCCGTCAAGGCGGATGCCTTCTTAACCATTGAACAGTGGTGGCAAGAGCTCGTTGACCTCGTCGCTCTTACAGTATGGAAGCGGCGCTGGCCGAGGCCGCCAGAGGAAGCTATCATCAGCGCCATCACAGCGGATTACCTACGCTTCGATCTTGTTATTCAAGCGGCAAGTGATACAAAGCCGCGCACGCTTGAAGCGGCACAGTTGTTATTCGATAAGGATAATACGGCCCGGCAAATTCATCTCACCGCTTCTGCCCAGAAACAGCCCTTAAAGCAACTCGCCTACATTGTCGAGGAGTTCATTCGTCTCCTGGGCATGCTGCCGATTGTGGTCGAGCGCGATGATGTGCCCATTGGCATGGAGGGGCAACTGGCCATACATAGCATGCTCATCAGCCTGTTGCTGATGGAGAATGGTATTGACCGTGCCGTTACCGGAAAACGACACGTCGCTATTCATCTGAACGAGGAGCAACGAGCAACGCTGAATAGCGTACCCGCACTGGAGCCAACCATAGAATCTATAATACAGGGTCGCATGGCATATGCTCGCATCTTCTTACCACGTGCACGTCGCCTGATGGAGGCCAACGGTTTACAGTATCCAGCCGCATTCGAGGCTGCTACCCGCCAACATCTACAGGATACACTCGGTCGGCGCTGGTAACGCTCTAATCTTCAATCTTTTCCACAAATCAAAGCTGGCTGAATTTTTATGAACCACCATAGGGCCGACCCAACGGCGATGCGGAGAAGGGAGATCCGAGGGCGAGGGAGATCTGGCGGGCGTGGTCGGCGACGAGGGTGCCAATGTGGGCGAGCTGCTCGTCGGAGAGGCGATAGCTGGGGCCGATGACGTTGATGGCGCCAACCACCTGAGCGCCCTGGTCGTAGATGGGCGCGGCCACCGAGGAGACGTCGGGCTCGACGGCATCGCGGCGGGCGACGTAGCCGCTGCGATCGACGCGGCCCTGGATGGCGGATCCGATGGCGGTGTTGCTGACCGGCACGGTTCTGCCGACCCACATGCCGGCCTGCACGGCCTGGCGGCTGGAGACCTGGTCGACGTAGAGCACGCTGTCCTCTCCCAGCAGGACGCCCAGGTGGGCACTCTCGCCGGTCTCGTCGGCCAGCTGGCGCAGATGGGGACGGGCCATCTCGTACAGCGACATGTCCTGCAGCGCGGCCAAGCCCAGCTGCATCACCTGCGGGCCCAGACGATAGAGGCGATCAGGTCCACGGCGGATAAAGGCGTAGCGCTCCAACACGCGCAGCAGCCGGGTCGCCGTCGCTGGCGACAGATTGGTCATCTTCGCCAACTCGGTCAGGGACAGACCATCGCCATGCGTCTGAAAACAGATAAGGAGATGAAGAGCTCGCTCGACCGGCCCAACGGCCTGAGTCGTGTCCGGGGCTTCTTTCAAGACGTACTCCTTCGTGATTGTGTTGGTGTCATACGTCGCGTCGCCTATGCCGGATGGGTCAACGCTGGATGACACCACCCGTGCCAGTAGGTATATATTATTTTTTGGCCCGATTTGCCTGACACAATTTAATTGTGTGCAATTTAATTGTGCGTGATTTTCATTCAGTGAAAAAGAAGATGGCAGCCCCGGCAATATAGCATATGCGCCTCGCGGCGTCAAATCAGGCTCCACAAAAGCGCCACAGGCCAGAGGCCTGGTCGAGGGGCGAGGAGATAATCGGACGCGAGGTCCGAACTTATGAGGGGGGATATGTGGTTGACAGGGGGTTTTTCTTCGTGGTACATTTTCAGTGAATGATAGTTATTTTCACTGAGTGGAATTCAGGATAGATAGATACGAGTGCGGAGTTGTGCTATGAAGGGTCTGGCTCCTGATTATGTCTATACACCTCAAGGGTTGCTGGCGAACCAGGTGGTGCGGGTCTCGGATGAGGGGATGATTGTAGAGGTTGTGGAGCGGGAAGAAGGGGTGGAGGTGACAGAGGAGTTGCCGGGGATGGCTCTGCTGCCGGGGTTTGTCAATACGCATAGCCATGCTTTTCAGCGGGGGCTGCGCGGGCATACGCAGCGACGGCTCTCGGCCCACGATACGTTCTGGACGTGGCGCAACGCGATGTACGCGCAGGCGCAGCGGCTGACCCCCGAGTCGATCTACGAGATCAGCCGACAGGTGTATGGCGAGATGCTGGCGGCCGGCTATACGAGCGTGGGAGAGTTCCACTATGTGCATCATCGGCCCGATGGGAAACCCTACTCACACCCCAACGCGCTGGCCGAGGCGGTGGTGCAGGCGGGACGCGACACGGGCATCCGCGTGGTGCTGCTGCTGACGGCCTATGCGCGCGGTGACTTTCAGCAGCCTCCTTCGGCCGAGCAGCGCCGCTTCTGCGACGCCTCGCTGGTCGCCTATCTTGAACGTGCCGAGGCTCTGCGTCTCAGTGGGATTCCCTGCGGGGTGGCGCCCCATTCGGTGCGCGCCGTGCCACCCGACTGGCTTGAGGCCATCGCTGAATACAGCCGGCAATACCAGCTCCCATTTCATATCCATGCTGATGAGCAGTGGGCCGAGATCGAGCAGTGCCTGGAGGCCGAGGGCTGCTGGCCAGTCGAGCTGCTGCGGCGCAGCTCGGTCCTGGGTCCCCTGACGACGGTGGTGCACGCCACGCACGCCGATGAGCACGAGATCGCCCTGCTGGCCGAGTCGGGGACAACAGTCTGTGTCTGTCCGACCACCGAGGGCGACCTGGGCGATGGCATCGCCCCCTACGCGGAGTTGGTCCAGGCCAATATTCCCCTCACCATCGGCTCCGACAGCAATACACGTCTAGATCCATTTGAAGAGCTGCGCTGGGCTGAATACTCGGCACGCATGCGCTACCAGCGCCGGCGCGTACTGATCCCCGACGAGATGGGCGCGCCCGGCCCCCTGTTGTTGACGTATGGCACGCGCTCGGGCGCACAGGCCCTCGGATTGCAGAGCGGCCTGATCGCGCCCGGCATGGCGGCCGATTTTATAGCTATCGACCTCAAGGCGCCCGTGCTAGACGGCTGGACGCCAGAAGATCTGCCGGACGTGCTGTGCTTTGGGGCCTCCGCGCCCCAGGTCGTCCAGCAGACATGGGTGCAAGGCCGGCGCGTCTGGTCGGCATGAAAATGGGCGTGGGGACATGGGGCACGGCAAGCCGGGGCGAGCCCGGCACCTACGGCGGCAGGGTGACGTATTATTTCAACGGGAAGATGACGCATTGTTTCAACGGTGAAAGGGAGACCGAAACATGGTACAGAAAACGCAGATCCGCGCGCCGCGCGGGACAACGTTGAGTTGTAAGGGCTGGCAGCAAGAGGCGGCCATGCGTATGCTGATGAATAACCTGGACCCCGATGTGGCGGAGCGACCGGAGGACCTGGTGGTCTACGGGGGCTCGGGTCGGGCCGCGCGCTCGTGGGAGGCATACGAGGCGATCATCCGCTCGCTCAAACAGTTGGAGAACGATGAGACCCTGCTTGTGCAGTCGGGCAAGCCGGTCGGCATCCTGCGCACGCACACCAATGCGCCGCGCGTGCTGATCGCCAACTCGAACCTGGTGCCGCACTGGGGCAACTGGGATGAGTTCAGGCGCCTGGAGGCGCTGGGCCTGACGATGTACGGGCAGATGACCGCCGGGTCCTGGATCTACATCGGCTCACAGGGCATTGTGCAGGGGACCTTTGAGACGTTCGCAGAGGCGGCGCGCCAACATTTCGGCTCGACGTTGAAGGGGAAATTTGTGCTGACCGCCGGCCTGGGTGGCATGGGCGGCGCCCAGCCGCTGGCCGTGACCATGAACGAGGGGGTCTGCCTGGCCGTCGAGGTCGATGAGTCGCACATCCAGCGGCGCGTGGCGACCGGCTACTGCGACACGATCGCCTACACGCTGGACGAGGCGCTGACGATGGTGCGTGAGGCATGCGCTGCTGGCAGGCCGCTCTCTATCGGTCTGCTGGGCAACGCAGCCGAGATCCATCCGGAGCTGGTACGCCGCAACATCATCCCAGACATGGTGACCGACCAGACCTCGGCCCACGACGCCCTCAATGGCTATATCCCCGCCTGGCTGACGCTGGAGGAGGCCGCGCAGCTGCGCCAGCGCGATCCCCAGGAGTACATCCGCCGCGCCAAAGAATCGATGGTCACCCACGTGCGCGCCATGCTAGACATGCAGAAGAGCGGCTCCATCGTGTTTGACTACGGCAACAACCTGCGCGGACAGGCCCTGGAGGCCGGCGAGACGCACGCCATGGACTTCCCCGGCTTCGTCCCCGCCTATATCCGCTCGCTCTTCTGTCGCGGCAGGGGTCCCTTCCGCTGGGTGGCGCTCTCAGGCGATCCCGAAGACATCTATCGCACCGACGAGGCGCTGCTAGAACTGTTTCCCGAGGACGAGCACCTCAAGCGCTGGTTGACGCTGGCGCGGCAGAGGATCCAGTTCCAGGGTCTACCCGCCCGCATCTGCTGGCTGGGCTACGGCGAGCGCGACCGCGCCGGACTGGCCTTCAATGAGCTGGTAGCCAAAGGCATCGTCAAGGCGCCGATCGTGATCGGCCGTGACCACCTGGATAGCGGCTCGGTGGCCTCGCCGTACCGCGAGACCGAGGGCATGAAGGACGGCAGCGACGCCATCGCCGACTGGCCGCTGCTCAATGCCCTGGTCAACACCGCATCAGGCGCCACCTGGGTCTCGCTACACCATGGAGGCGGCGTCGGCATCGGCTACTCCATGCACGCCGGGCAGGTCACCGTGGCGGACGGCACTCCCGAGGCGGCGGAGCGGCTCGCCCGCGTCCTCAGCAACGACCCCGGCATGGGCGTCATCCGCCACGTCGACGCCGGCTACGAAGAAGCATTGACACACGCGCAACAATATAATATGAAGATTCCCATGCGCGAACAAAATAGGTAAAAAAGCGCCCGGGCACGGGGTCGCGGCGCTCCAAGCCAGGGCAAGCCTGGCACCTACGAAGCGGCGTGCCTGTAGTAAAAAAAAGAATGTGTGGTGTCTCTGGCAACACCTGCTGCGCAGGTGTTGCCAGAGACACCTTAAATAAAAATGATTGGGGGCGTCAGCGCCCCCATGACGGCGAACACAATACCTTCTCAACGGCGAGAAAGAGTCTGACATATGTCGTCAGAAAGGACAAAGCTTTGAGCGCAGATCATCATCTGGAAGTGCCCACACGGGTCATTATTAACGGACAGGCATTGAGCTTTGCCGATGTGGTGGCGGTAGCAAGACTGCACGCGCCAGTCACCATCGGCGAGGAGGCGCTGGAGAGAATCCGGACCGCCCGCATGGTCATCGATCGGCTGGCCGTGGACGATAGCAAGAAGGTCTATGGCATCACCACAGGCTTTGGACATCTCAGCAAAATGCGTATCTCCTCCGATCAGCAGGTCGAGCTACAGTATAATCTGATTCGCAGCCACGCGGCGGGCGTCGGCGAACCGCTCCCCGAAGAGGTGACGCGCGCCATGATGCTGCTGCTTGCCGCCAGCCTGGCGCGTGGCCATTCCGGCGTGCATGTAGAGATCGTGCAGACACTGGCGGACATGCTCAACGCGGGCATCTGTCCGCTGATCCCGTCGCGCGGCTCGGTGGGAGCCAGTGGTGACCTGGCACCGCTGGCGCACCTGGCCCTGACTCTGATCGGCGAGGGTGAGACCATCTATCAGGGCAAAAAGATGTGGGGCGCCCAGGCGCTGGAACAGGCGGGACTCAAGCCGGTCGGGCTACACACCAAAGAGGGACTGGCCCTGATCAACGGTACGCACCTGATGGAGGCCATCGCCGTGCTGGCCATCGTCGATGCGCGGGTGGCGCTGCGCAGCGCCGAGGTGGCCTGCGCCATGAGCCTGGAAGGACTGCTGGGCAGCCACGTGCCGCTGGACGAGCGCATCCACCACCGCCGGGGACAGGCGGGGCAGGTCGTGAGCGCGCAACGGCTGCGGCAGCTGGTACGTGAGAGCGCGATCAACGCCAGTCACCAGAACTGTGCCCGCGTGCAGGATCCCTACACGCTGCGCTGCGCCCCACAGGTCCTGGGGGCCGTGCGAGACGCCATCGAGTACTGCGCCACCATCTTCGAGCGTGAGCTGCACGCCGTCACCGATAATCCGCTTATTTTTCCCGACGAGGGCGACGTGCTCAGCGGGGGCAACTTCCACGGGCAGCCGCTGGCGCTGGCCCTGGACATGCTGGCCATCGCCCTGGCCCAGCTGGCTAGCTTCTCCGAGCGCCGCGTCTACAACGTCATCGGTCCCCACGACTGGGAGGAAAAGGGTGCAGAGACCACCCTCTTCCTCACACCGCATCCCGGCCTGCACTCGGGCCTGATGATCGCGCAGTACGTGGCCGCCTCGCTGGTCAACGAGATCAAGGTCATGGCCCACCCGGCCAGCATCGACTCAATCCCGACCTCGGCCGGCATGGAAGACTTTGTCAGCATGGGCGTGACCAGCGCCCACAAGCTGCGCCGCGTCATCGAGCAGACGCAGCAGGTGCTGGCGATCGAACTGTTGTGCGCGGCGCAGCTGCTTGATTTCCGTCTGCCGCTGCTGCCCGGCGCCGGCGTGCAGCGCGCCCGCGAGCTGGTGCGCGCCCACGTCGAGACCCTGACCAACGACCGCGTACTCTCCGGCGACATCGAAACGCTCGTCCAGCTCATCCAATCCGGCCAGATAGCCGAAATCGAATAACGACGGAACGCCAAACGAAACCCACCGTAGGTGCCGGGCTTGCCCCGGCTTAAACCGGGCTTGCCCCGGCTTAAACCGGGCTTGCCCCGGCTTAAAAATATCGAAGGAGATACGCGAAGTGGAACAACAGCAGCTCCAGGTCAGAGCCATCGTACGCAATATCGGCCAGTTGGTCAGCATGGCACAGACGCCCATCGATGGCGCCAACGGTCCATTACAGGTATTGTCCAACGCGGCCATCGTCGTTGATAATGATGGCGTCATCAGCTGGATCGGCCCGGATCACGAGGTCGATGCCATGCAGGTCTGTACCGATCAGCAGCCGGTGAATGTGGTGGATGCTTATGGATGCGTGGTTACGCCGGGTTTCGTGGATTCGCATACGCACCTGGTATTCGCAGGCGACCGGGCTGAGGAGTTTCACCTGCGCCGGCAGGGCGTCGGATACGGTGAGTTGCTGCGACAGGGACGCGGCATTCTAACCACTATGAACGCGACGCGCACCGCCAGCGCGGAGGTGCTGATGGACCTGGCCCTCAAGAGGCTGGACTCGCTGCGCACCCATGGAACCACGACTGTCGAGATCAAGACCGGCTACGGCCTGAACATGGAGGCCGAGGAGCGCTGCCTGCGCATCATCAACGACCTGAACTGTAGTCCCTCTCTGCCCCACGAGCACATCCGAGCCGTACCGACGTTTCTGGGCGCCCATAGCGTGCCACCCGAGTACCGCGATCAGCGCGCGGCCTACGTCGATCTGGTGGTCGAGGAGATGCTGCCCGCCTTCGCCGAGATGGCGCGCTTCTGCGACGTCTACTGCGAGCGCGAGGCCTTCTCGCTGGAGGAGTGCCGGCGCATCCTGACGCGCGCCAAAGAGCTGGGCTACCAGCTCAAGGTCCACGCCGACCAGCTCAGTCCTTCCGGTGGCAGCCAGCTGGCCGCCGAACTGGAGGCCGTCTCGGCGGACCACCTGGACTACGCCAGCGACGCCGAACTGGAGGCCATGCGCGCCGCCGGCGTGGTCGCCACGCTGCTTCCTGGCTGCTCCTATACGCTGCGCAGCCCCTATCCATCTGCCCGCCGCCTGCTCGACCACGGCCTGACGGTCGCCCTGGCCACCGACTTTAATCCTGGCACCTCGTACAGCGAAAACATGCAGATGATGCTCGGTCTGGCCATGTCCGCCATGGGCATGAGCCTGGAGGAGGCGCTCAGCGCCACCACCATCAACGGCGCCCGCGCCCTGGCGCTGCAGGACCAGGTCGGCAGCCTGGAGATCGGCAAGCGCTGCGAGCTGGCGCTATGGTCGATCCACGACTACCACGAGATCGGCTACCACTTCGGCACCAACCTCGTCCAATCCATCATGATCCTTTAAATCGGGGCGTGGGGCCGCTTCGCGGCAAGCGCCCGCAAGAGGCGCACCTACGATGAGGGCGATGATGATGATGGCGATGGGGACATGGAGGTGGTGTAGGTTTGTTCGAGGGTGCCGGGACGCAAGGTTGAACGGACCATGCGCAGCAGGAACTGCTGGAAGGTTTCCCCTCGGGTATTGTAGGCTTCCCGCCGCATGGAGGCATAGATGCAGGCGGCGAAGACGTGCATGCCCTCGTCCTCGTCGCGCCAGCGTTTACTTGCTTCGCAGCGCGCGATGCCGAGCTTCTCGGTAACCAACTGCTCCAGCGCCCGCACGCAGCTCTCCTCGATAAAGCCTTTGAAGGTGTTGTAGCCATAATCGGGATTGCGCCCTTCAAATGTGCGCGCAAGGAAGGGATCTGTGCGCAGGGACGCGAGGCAGTCCTGGAAATCAGGGCTATGTTCATCAAAGGGAGGATGGAACATCTCGTGGACCGCGATCCTGGCTACAGTCGCGGCGGGATAGCTGACGTCGGTAATAAAGCGCGTCCCGATCACCCTGATGCCGTGCGGCCGAACGTAGTAGAGCACATAGACGGTCAGTTCATCCGAGGGCAGGGATGCGCCCAGCACGGCTTCGTCCTCAACCACGATATTAAAGCGCCCCAGTTCCTCTTGTAGCTCACGCACGCGCTGTTCGATGCGTGGCAGGATGCTGCCGCGCCAGTAGCCCTCAAAGTCAGTATCCTGCAGGAAGCGCACGATAGTGGTCAGATCTGGACGCGCCGCCGTATAGAGCGCCCAGCGCTCCTGCTGGTAGTAAGGGGTGCGCCGCAGATTGTGATACATCTGGTCGCTATCAGCGAGGGTACGCAGTACATCATCGAGCGTCTGGTCGGCAGTGGCGGAGAAATAGAGGCAGAGCAGCGCCGAGATAATCTGCTGGCCCTCATCCTTGACCGTGGTCTTGAGGCGCCGCAGCGCCTCCTGGACCTCGGGCGTCAGGCGTTCCTGAAACGCTTCATAGTCCTGTGAATAATAGCGCACATAGAAGGGATCGCCGGTCAGGATATTGATCCAGCAGAACATGTCGAAGACGAGTGAGGGCGTAATGTGCCAGCGCGTCGTTGTATGCATCCTATGGTCAACCTTTCGTCGATTGAATTGAGAGTATTTCAAAGGTGTCGCGCGCAAAGAAGACCTCGTGCGTGGCCTGGCTGGACACGGCCTGATAGGCCACGCGCAGTGCCGGCCGCCCGGCGACCTCCAGTTCGCTACGCGGCAAGAGGCAGATGCGCCGCTGCTCCTGCCAGAACTGACGTCCCGGCTGGAGCGCGAGAGCGAGAAAGGGCAGGGAGTTCTGGTTGATGGTGTGGCAGTGAGGGCAACGGAGCAACAGTTCTTCATGACCGCGCTGCAGCGGTGTAGTGCGTCCGCAACCGGGACATGGATAGCTCGCATGCGCCAGCGAGTCGGCGTAACGCCGTTCCAGCGTCTTCATCATCGCTTGCAGCAGGCGTTGATAGCCGCGCACGCCGACAGTGGGGAACATCGTGATGTAGGGTCCTTCTACGGAGGCGCAGGCGGGGCAGTCGAACTGCAGTAATCCCATTGAGAAACGTGAGCGCAGGAAGTGCTGCCCGCAGTGAGGACAGTAGAGCCGCGTCGTCTCCCAGGGTCCTCCCTGCCGCATGGGAAGGATATAAGGGGTCAGGTCAGCGTAGAAGTCGGTCTGCAGTAGATGGCGAAAGGCGCTCTTACCACGCTCCAGGCGCTTCTCCACCGTACGCACGGGAATGCCCAATCTGAGGGCGCTTTCGCTGGCGGATCGTCCCTCGATGAGGTGAGCGATCAGCAGCGCACGCGTCTCGACAGGCAGGCGTCCCAGAGCGCGATCGAGCAGGCGTGCCAGTTCGCGCTGCTCAATTTCCTCCTCCAACGCCATCCCTCCTGGTTCGTCCAGCGCCTCGGATAGGTCCAGCAGGGGCGCGCGCTCCTGGCGCAGAACCTTGTGGCGCAGCCACATCCTGCACACATTGCGCGCGATAGCGGAAAGCCACTGCGGCAGCGCGCGCTCATCACGGACGGAGTGCCGATGCTCCCATGCCTCCAGCAGGATCGTCTGCAGCAGATCGTCCACCACATCTTCGGTTCTGGTCATGTACACGCACAGCCGCCTCAGCGCCGGCTGCTGCTGCAAAAGAAAGAGGTTAAATTGTTCGTCCCCCAGCATACGCGTCTCCTTTCCTGCTCCTTCCATATATGTTGCACGAGCCACGCAGAATACGACACTTTTCTCGGGAAGTGTCTGAAAATGCGAAGCAAAACCGGGGTGAACCCGGCACCTATGATGTGCCCCATAGGAACACCACTGGCTATCTCATATTGATATATGATAATAGCACAGTTTATAGAAAGCACAGCAGTCCGGCGGTACATTGGTTGTACTGCCAGGCTGCTGTGCTTTGAGATTTATACACATATACAATATGTTATGCTCTTACACCAATTCTAACTACCAGTGGTAAAATTATTACTCATATAGGAACAAATAAACATCTACCTACTATACCCCATCAGCATCAGAGGCGGTTCGACTGCCTCTATCGCGAGAAAAAAGGTTTAGGAGAGCATGACATGATATTTACCATTGATCCCCTGCATAGTCTGGTAGAGTTTACCGTTCAGCATTTGAAGATTAGCGTGGTGAAGGGACGCTTTTCTGATATGCATGGCATCATCGATTTAGATACCCAGCAGCCGGAGAGAACAACCATTCAGGCCCAGGTCAAGGCCGACAGCATCTATACCGGTTCGACCCAGCGCGACGCCCATCTGCGCTCGGCCGATTTTCTCGATGTCATCAAGAATCCCTATATGCTATTTGATAGCACGCGGGTACGGCTGGTTGACCAGAACCATTGCCTGGTCGACGGTAACTTCTCCATGCACGGGGTCACGCGGCCGATTACCTTCCAGGTCACCTATACCGGCACCAACCGCGATCCTCTGACCGAGGCATGGCGCATCGGGCTGGCCGGCGTCACCACCATTGATCGCCGCGATTTCGGCATGGTCTTCAATCGCCGTTTAATTGACGGCATCGCAGCTATAGGAAATGAGACTCGCATCGAGATCCACCTCGAGGCCATTCAAACGTCATAAAAACCTGACCTCGCCGCATATGTGACGAGGTCGGAAGCACCACACGGACATGTTTATGAGGGCAGTGATGAGGCTGAGATGATGTCTTTAGGTGGATGCGTGAGGTAAGGATGCAGGCGGGCCCGGGCAGAGAGCTCAAAGTGATCGTAAGCCTGGGCCATGGAGGCGATGGCCGCCGCCGCATTGCACAGAATGCGTTCCGTCACGCTATTGATGCCGGTGATATCCGCCACCGAGTACATGATCGAGATGTCCATCGCGCCCACAAATGGCCGCACATCACCGGCCGCCAGCGTGGAGACCAGGAGCTTTGGCACACCCAGGGGCAGGGCCTTCATGGCGCAGGCAGCCAGCGTGGATCCGCCGCCGCCACCGATGGTCATGATGCCATGCAGGCGCCCACGCGCAAATAGTTCAACTACCAGCGAGGTCGCGCCCTGCGCCATCGTCCTGATGGCCGTCGCCTGATCGGCGTGTTCGAGTTGAGCGATGTCGATATGGGCGGCGCGCGCGACCACCTCCCTTGAAATATCGGGCTGGATCTGTGGCACTCCCTTGCTGCCCGCGTCCATCAACATCACCTTACATTGAGCTGCCTGAATGCAATCGCGCGCATAGGCATACTCCAGTCCCTTGGTATCCAATGTTCCAAGCAGTACAACTGTCGTCATCTGCACACTTCCTTAGAAATAAGGATCAGCACGGGCGCGAAGCTCACCCGGTTCGGTACCAGCCTCAACGCTGGCCCGGTAACCCATAGACCTTCATCGGCCCGGCGATCATGACAAGACAAGACAATGATGCGTCACATCAGCAACGGCCCTACTCAGTTAGCACCCGGGAACAATCAGTTGAAAAAACGCTGTGACAGCCTGCGCCGATCCTTCATCTTTGAGAATTACGCACAGGATGCGACAGCCTGAAAAATTATCCTCCATAATAAGTATATAACATAGTTCACATTTTGTACTCTCCCATGACCCCCCAATTATCCCAATGCCGTAGCTTCTGGCCTTGCTCCCGATTAACCCTGTCCGCAACATATATGCCTTAAGCACGTAATGATCACCCAATATGACACTCCGCGCCCGACAAACGTTGACGTGCGTGAAGAGAAAATCGGCCGCGCGGGCCGAATATTTGCGTGGAGGAGGCGCATAATCGGCCGCAAGGGCCGAACCTACGAGGGCGATGGGGTGTGGTCGAGGTCGTGGAGGACGGTCTGGAGTTCGTCGAGGAGGTAGGTGATAGATTGAAGCAGGGGCTCTTCTGAGGGCTGCTGGTATTGCAGTGTGGCGAGGCGCTGGCGCGCGGCCCGCACGAAGGCGTTGTAGAACCAGAGCTTGTCGTCCTTGCCGGTGCTGAAGGCTGTATAGGCGCGCGCGCCCTCGAACCAGACCTGTTTGCGCAGGTCGCGTGCGTTGTGCAGCTTGTCCGCGCACTTGATCAGCAGGGCATAGGGAGAGGCTGTATGGACCTGCTGTAGATATCCCTCTTTGCGTTCGCGCCAGGGGGCTTTGGTGGGACCACCGGTACCAGGCTCTGTGCATTCCTCGACCAGGCGCAGCACCTCATCTCCCAACTGCTCCATGATCAGTGTACGAGTTCCGGCTCCCTGATCCTCGATCGCGTCGTGTAGCAGGGCCGCCGCCACCGCCACCTCGGGCGCACCGCTGGACATCACTATGCCCGCCACCTCCATCAGGTGACCCAGGTAAGGAGTATTGGGGACCAGCGAAGCCTTACGCGTCTGTCCCGCGTGCAACTCGGCCGCCAGCTTAAAAGCACGCGTCACCAATGTATCGTTCATCGGATTCCGTTCCTTTCAGTAATAATCATCAATAATAATCAGCTCACACTATTTACTACGTCGCGGAAGCTGCTTACCCCAAGCTTCCGATACCTGGCTGGAGGCATGCCGATCTCTCGCTTGAAGGCTTTGCGAAACGCCACTCCTGACTCATAGCCTAGAAGCTCGGCGATCTTTTCCACCTCAACATCATTTTTGAGCAGGCCGATCGCTTTGTGCATGCGCCAGCGGGTCAGATACTTGATGGGTGGTTCCCCCACAAGATGGGTGAAGCGGGCGGAGAAAACCGGGCGGGAGAGGGCTACCGCCGCCGCCAGTTCCTCCACCGTCCATCCATGTTCAGGCGCTTGATGGATCAAACCCAGAGCGGCACTGATAGACTGATCATGGAGCGCCGCTAACCATCCTTTTGAGACTCCCGCTTGCTGTTCAACCCAGATGCGAATGATTTGAATAAAAAGGAGTTCGGTTAAGCGCCTGAGCATCACCTCCGTACCCAATCGGGGCGCAGCTGCCTCGCGCATAATCAAACGCACAATCTCGCTGAAGCCAGGCGCCATGTTACCTTGCTCAGCAGGGATATGGATGACTTTTGGCAAGCTATGCAACAAAGGAAACGCTCCGGGGCGCTCCAGGCGAAATGCGCCACAGAGCACAATCATCTTTGATCCCTCGTCTATATCCGGGGTAGTCCGGTACTCACCTTGCGTGGAATACGTCACCTGTACGATGTTGGTCAGGGGTGATGTGGGTTTATCACAGATCGAGTGGGCGTTACCAAAGGGAAAAAGCAGCACGCCCCCACCCTCGATGCGCAGCGGCGTGGAGTCTCCTTCTATAAAAAGGGAACCACCACCAGAGCTGAGCAGGTGGAAGATCATATCCTGGCTGGCGGCAAAATTGTAGCGCCAGGGAGGAACAAGCGCATTACGCGCGGCGATCCGCCCTTTTAGTTCGAGCGCATTCAGAACATCGGTGAACACATCCATGGTTTTCTCCAGCTGCCGTCTCTTTTGAGACGATCAGACAACTCTTTGAGATGATTTAGCATAGTTTACCACGGCATTCAAAGGTATACTCCGCGTATACTTGCAAAACGCAAGTGGATCTATCCTACTGACAGGCTATTCCGAATCCTTTGAGAAAAAAAGGAAAGAAAGGAACACAAGTGAACGCACTTGACCAGCAACATTACACCGCAACCTTTTTGGTAGATCAGATGCCGGGAGAGGTCTTCAATGCTATCAACAATGTCCGTGGGTGGTGGTCACAGGAAGTTGAAGGGGATACCGACAGGCTCGGAGCTGAGTTTACGTACCACTACCAGGATGTTCACCGTTCTACGATGAAGATCACCGAATTTGTGCCTGAGAAGAAAGTTGTCTGGCACGTTGCAGACAACTACTTTAACTTTGTGAAGGACAAGAGCGAGTGGACCGGGACAGACATTGTCTTTGACATCGCCAGGAAGGATGACAAAACAGAAGTTCACTTTACGCATATCGGCCTCGTGCCTGAGTATGAATGCTACAACGTTTGCTCGAACGCCTGGGGTTCGTACATAACCGGCAGTTTGCGCGACCTCATCGCTACGGGTAAAGGGCATCCAAATCCTATAGAAGACATTGTCAGCCAGGCTCGCCAAATGAGTGAGCAGCATTACACCACTTCGTTTACAGTAGACCAGACGCCGGAAGAAGTCTTTGCAGCCGTCAACAACGTTCGTAGATGGTGGTCAGAAGAAATGGATGGGAGCACTGACACCCTCGGCGCCGAGTTTACGGTCAGCCACGAGGATCAGCACCGCAGCATCCAGAAGATCACTCAACTGGTACCGGGGGAGAAAATCGTCTGGCATGTCGTGGACAGCCAGCTGGCATTCGTTAAAAAGTCGGACGAGTGGACAGGTACTGACATCGTCTTTGAGATAGGCAAGAAGGGGGATAGAACCGAGCTGCATTTCACCCATATCGGCCTGACACCCGTCTTCGCCTGCTACGGTGATTGCTCAGATGCATGGAGCTTTTATATTAACGACAGTTTATTCAGTCTTATCACGTCAGGCAAAGGGAAGCCTACCCAGAAAGAAGGGTAATCCCTATTATAGGAATGTGTTTGATTTCCGTCATGTTGGGGGCACGTGCGCGCCCCGCACGCGCGTCCGCGTAGCGGACGCGCTGGTTTTATATGGTGGTGCAACAGGGGCGCGGATGCGCTCCGGGTGCACCACCATATAATGGGTTGTTGCTAGAAGAGCGGGCGCAGCAGATAGAGCATATACTCGCCAATCTTCCAGTAGATGGGACGCCGGCTCCACTGCTGCAGCGTCAGCTCATGGGAGCGAGCCGCGTCATACTCAAAGATCTTCTCCATCTCTCTGGCCGCGTCCTGATTATAAAACTCGACGTTGACCTCGAAGTTGCCCACCATGCTCAGGCGGTCCAGGTTGGCGGTCCCCACGGTGGACCACTGGCCGTCGGCGGTGGCCGTCTTCGCATGTATCATAGCATCTGCGTAGAGCAACACGCGAATGCCGTGCTTGAGACAATGGGTATAAAAGCCGTGGGAGAGCCAGTCAGCGATGATATGATTGGAGACCGCCGGCACCAGGATGCGCACATCGACACCCCGCTTGACCGCTTTGATCAGGGCATACAGGATGCCCCGATCAGGAATAAAGTAGGCAGTGGTGAGATAGAAGCTACTCTGGGCACGATCGATGGCCTCAAGATACATCGAACGGATCGGAAACATCAAAAGCATGGGATCGTTGCGCTGGATGGCCAGGTTATGGCTCCAGTCGCGCTTCTTTACATCGGGCAGTTCAGGCTGTTGCTTCTTTTTGTGCTCGTTCCAGAAGTCGATGAAGACATTTTCGATTTCGCGCGCGCCCGGACCGACCAGGCACGCATGGGTATCGCGCCAGTGCCGCGCATAGGAGTCCCCAATGTTGTAACCTCCAATGAAGCCGATCTGGCTATCGACGATCAGCAACTTGCGATGATCACGGGCATAGGTCTTGAGCTGGAAGAGCCTGAATGGGAAGGAGAAGAGTGGATAGGGCAGGACCTGGATGGCCGGGTCGAATTGAAAGAAGGAGCGAGAAACGACCAGATTGGCGAACAGGTCATAGATAATGTAGACCTCAACGCCGCGCCGGGCCGCCTCGGTCAACGCCTGCTTAAAGTGATCGCCAATCGTATCATCCTTCCAGATAAAGGTCTCAAACAGGATGCGCTGCCGCGCGTGTCGAATCGCCTCCAGCATGGCCCGGTACAGATCGTTGCCATAGGTATAGAACTGCACCTCGGTCTCCCCCATGTGGACCGGCGCCTCATTGCGCAGGCTCAAGAAGTGTCCCTGCGAACGTGTATGCTTCCTGATGCTATCGACCAGTACCAGGATAAAGCTCATCAGAAGTGGTGGCAGGGCGATCAGCGCCAACAGCCACACAAGCAACCGACGCACAGGGATACGCTGAACAACTCGCCATATCATAGTCTCACCACTCCCGCATAGGATTCAAAGCACCACATACATCCTCCTATACATAATTATCGGCGCGACCACAAATTTTGTCATCCCGCTTCATATCTCATCTCTTAAATTTGAAGGGATTGTGCACAGGCGTGAAGCGTGCGCATCCAAACCCCATCTACTTGATTATATATGTTACAAACAGGTCAATTTATTAATAGTGCATAGTTTCACAGTGTAATTGTGAAGTGGAACATTGTTAACTCGCTTGCTTCCGACTAAACTACTCACATAAGATACTTCTCAATTGAGAATGTCTCCTTCAGTACATGAACAACACAATAAAGTCAACCAATGAGTGTAGACCGCCTGCATACATGACTATCCCGTTCGGAAGTAGAGCATGTGCAGGGGTAACAAGGCTAAAGCAGAAAGGGAAAACACCATGCTGAACAAGAATAACGCAGAGAGTAGCGCCGTCGAGCCACTGGGGATGATCGAATTGAACGAGCAGGAGCTGGCGGGCATCAGCGGGGGGTGGGGTGGTTGGGGTGATTACGATGATGATTTTGATGATGGCTACGGTAGCAGGCGCTCATTTGAAAAGATCGTGGTCATCAAGCGCCGGTCCTCGCGTCGCCACTTTGATTACGATGACTACGACGACTAGTAGATGTCCGCATACGTAAAGATGTCCATTTTTAGGCGTCAACATTTTGCAACTTCTAGTGAACAGGTTCAATGCATCAATCAATGCAAATGAAAGGAACAACCAGATGAAGCTTAACAACATTTTCTCCACATCCAACGTACGCAACGATGAACAGGAGCTCAATTCTGTAGAGCCGGTACAAAATAATGTCGAGTTGAATGAAGAGGAACTGCAATCAGTCAATGGCGGTTACCACAGGCACTTCCGCCACCATCGCCATCATCGCCATGGTCATGGCTATGGTTACGGTTGGGGCTGGGGCGGTGGCTGGGGCGACGATGACGACTTTGGTGACGATGACGACTTCTAAAAAGCGCGCAAAAGCATAGAGAGATGTCCTTCACAAAGGGTGCAATGTAAATGCAAATGAAAGGAACAACACGATGAAGCTTAACAACATTTTTTCCACATCTAACGTACGCAACGATGAGCAGCAGCGCAATTCTGTAGAGCCAGTACAAAATAATGTCGAGTTGAATGAAGAGGAACTGCAATCGGTCAATGGTGGTCACCACAGACACCATGGGCATGGCCATCGCCATGGCTATGGCTACGGCTACGGCTACGGCTACGGCTACGGCTACGGCTACGGCTACGGCTACGGTGGTGGCTGGGGCGACGATGACGACTTTGGTGGCGATGACGACTTCTAAAAAGCGCGCAAAAGCATAGAGAGATGTTCTTCATAAAGAGTGCAATGTAGCTGTATGACAACCAGGTGTATGGAGATTTCTTTGACAGGGATGTCTCCATACACCTCTATTATTTTAAAAGCATATAGCGAATGCCTGAATAGGTACTGATCAACATAAAAAATGGAGCTATAAAAAGAGCTTTGCTATACATACGAGTTATGCAGAAAGGAACGTTGTAATGATGCATCAGCGTCGACCTATCTTCCGGCAGCAAGCCATCCAACATTATGTTCAGAAGAGAGAGAAAGATGTCCTACCACGTTTTGTGTCGCCGCTATTATTGCTCTGGCTCTGGATCCTGTTATTCCAGCTCACCCTGGTCGGTCTGCTAATCTATACAACGCTGGCACCATCTGCCGGGAGGTAATACTATATGAATCATATGCAGGTCATTGGCAATGACAATCGTGAGGTGGTGGCGCAAGCTCCGCAGGATGAGCACTCCGGGCGGCCCGCGCCCATGGTGAGATGCTTCCAGGTGCTGTGGCTGGTCATGGCGGGACTGTGCCATAGGATGCTACGGCGCCGGGTGCCGGTGCTGCTGCAGATGAACGCCGTCGAGTGCGGGGCCGCCTGCCTGGCCATGATTCTGTGCTATCATGGCCGCAAGACCAGCAGCGCCGAGATCAGCGATCAGGCCAGCGTGGGACGCGATGGCCTCTCGGCGCTAGAGATCGTGAAGACCGCCCGCCAGTACGGATTGCGCGTCAGGCCCATCTCGCTGCGTGATAACGATTTCCGCTCGGTCTCGCTACCGGCCATCGTCCACTGGCAGTTCAACCATTTCGTGATCGTCGAGCGCTGGGGTCCGCGCAGCGTCGACATCGTCGATCCAGCTTTGGGGCGCCGGCGCGTCTCCAGCGCGGAATTCGAGGAGAACTTTACCGGCGTCGTCATTATGCTGGAGCCGGGAACACAATTTGTGCGCCACACCGCGAGCTCACGAATCACTCTATACAGCTACGCGAAACAATATGTGCGCCGCGCGCCCATCATCCTGCTGCAGATCGCCGCCGCGACCCTGCTCTTACAGGGTTTGGGACTGGCCCTGCCGCTGGCCACCGGTTTCGTCATCGACGCGGTCATCCCCCAGGGACAGGTGAGCCTGCTACTCCTGCTGGGCGCGGCGGCCATCGTCGTCGTGATCGCCGAGTTTATCACCTCGCTGCTGCGCACGATCCTGCTGACATACCTGCAGACGCGCATCGACCTGACGATGCTGCCCAACTTCTTTGAGCACATGCTCTCGCTCCCCCACAGCTTCTTCCAGAAGCGCAGCAGTGGCGATATCCTGGCCCGCGTCAGCAGCAACGCCTCGGTGCGCGAGATCGTCAGCAACCAGTTGATTTCGACCTGCCTGGATAGCTGCACCATCATCATCTCGCTCGTCATCCTGTTCTGCTACTCCACGCTGTTTGGCGCCGCCGTGCTGGGGGTCGGCCTACTCCAGGTCCTGCTATTGCTGTGTACCAACCGACGGATGCGCACGCTCGCGCGTCAGGATCTAGAGAGCGCGGGCAGATTGCAGGGTTACGTGGGCGAGATGCTCACCGGCATTGGCAGCATCAAGGCCGCCGGCGCCGAACAGCGCGCCTTCGAGCAGTGGTCGAATCTCTTCGTCGGCCAGCTCAACATCTCGATCCGACGCACCTACTTCAGCTCGGCCATCGCGACCTGCCTGGTCAGTCTGCAGGCCCTGGCTCCGCTGGCGCTGCTATGGCTGGGCGCCCAGCAGGTCATGAGCCACCACCTGCTGCTGGGCGCAATGGTGGGATTAAGCACGCTGGGCGCCTACGTGCTGTCGCCGCTCTCATCCCTGGTGCGCAGCGCCCAACAGATCCAGCTGGTCAATTCACACCTTGAACGCATCGCTGACGTACTCGACGCCCGACCAGAACAGAACATCCAGGCCGTGCAGCAGCCGCCACGACTGAGCGGACGCGTCAGCCTCGACCATGTCAGCTTTCGCTACGACGCGAATGCCTCCCACATCCTCAAAGACATCTCGCTGAACGTACAGCCCCGGCAGAAGATCGCCATCGTCGGCCGCACCGGCTCGGGCAAGAGCACCCTCGGCAAGCTGCTGCTGGGACTCATCATCCCCGATCAGGGAGAGATCGGCTACGACGGCATCCCGCTGCGCTTCCTGAGCTACCAGGCGGTGCGCGCCCAGTTCGGCGTGGTCATGCAGGACGCCAGCGTCTTCAGTGGCACGATCCGCCAGAATATCGCCTTTAACGCGCCCGACATCAGCATGGAGGCCGTAATGCAGGCCGCGCGGCTGGCCGATCTGCACGAGGACATTCAGAAGATGCCCATGGGCTACGAGACATTTGTCTCCGAGGGCGGCAGCGCCCTCTCGGGTGGACAGCGGCAGCGGCTGGCGCTAGCCCGCGCCCTGGCCAGCCAACCGGCGATTCTGCTGCTGGACGAGGCCACCAGCGCCCTCGACGTGGTCACCGAGCAGCATGTCGAACACAACCTGCGCGCTCTCCCCTGCACCCAGATCATCATCGCCCACCGCCTGAGCACCATCCGCAACGCCGATCAGATCCTCGTCCTCGACGACGGCCGCCTGATCGAGCAGGGCACCCACCAGCAGCTCTTACAGAGAAATAGCTACTACGCCCAACTGATCCAGAACCAGCTCGCCAGCGGAGAAGTCAAAGCAAGCTAACGGGATGAACAACCGGATTATCAGATGGCACAGGTTTTCAGAATAGAACAAAAGAGATCTCCACGGCACATGCGCCGTGGAGATCCGCAGCATAGATGGCTCTTCCTCACACAATAGAATCTCTACTTGCCGAGACTCTGTACGGTGGTATGCATCAAATAGACGCTATAGGGACCATACATCGACATGGTGAAAAAGACATCAGGCCCATTGTTCCAGAGGGGCGTGATATAGGGAGCATAGAGCTGTGGATATTGCTGGCCGGTCACAATTACCTGCTCCGGACTCCAGGGTCCCGTCAGATTATCAGCCGTGCGCAAGACGATCCGGTACTGTGGATCGTTCAGATACATCATGATCCATTTTTTGTAGTAGGAGTTCCAGCGCACGGAGAGCTCTCCGACCGGAGCGGGAACAATTGTCGCCGCGGCCGCGAGATTGTTGGTCAGCCAGGAGCTACCATTCCAGTACTGATAAGCCGCCAGATCGAGAATCGATTGCGGTCGCACACGGGCAAGCTGAACCCCTCCATATCTGCCACCTGGGATACCAAAGAAATAGAGGTACTCCTCATGCTCGACAATGGCAACCTGCCCAAAATTACTGTCTCCAGGCCAGGTTGCACTCATATCTTTGGTCCAGTTCTGGCCCTCATCGTCCGAGTAAGCCAGGCCCGCATAATTCAAAGTCCAATGACCCGGCGCACCCCACTCACGTACGGACATGTAATGTAAAAACATGCGATCAACAACTGATACACCATATGTCGGGATGACCGTATTTTCAACCCCTGGTATTTTTTGTGAAGAGAGTAATTCTTTGGCGTGCCCGGGTCTATCGGTGATCATCCCGCTGAAGACAAGTCCGTTCTGTGGAGACTGTGGTCGATCGATCCAGGCCATGGTATTACTACGCCAATCACCATGCGGTTGCGAGAAAAAGGGGTCCGCGTTCGGGCCGCCAAAGCCATCGCCAAATACCATATACATCTTGTCGTGATGCATAAACATATGGCCCAGGTCCGCGCCATTGAGCCCCCACCGCGTATCCGTATAGTTGAGGGGACCGGGCCCATTCTCGCGCGCAATCATATAGGTACCAGCGCTGCCTTTCGTCAGTTGCTTCGCCGCTGCAGTAGTATTCGCCTGGAATCGTGTATCGGCGAAGGCGGGCTTAGCGAACATCAGCAACCCCGATCCCGCCACCGCCGCAGCCGTCCCCTGCACCAGGAGCTGTCTCCTCGTCACTCCACGCTTTTCATGTCGAGCTACCTGCTGGTCTGTGTTCTTGCTTTCAGCCATGTATCTAGATTCCTTTCTACAGATATGATCCGTTGACGATCTTCTGGATTAGCATTGGCCGCTATCCAACTGAAGGTAAAATCATGCTACGAAGCTGTGAAAACGTTTACATGAATGCGCGATTTCAATTCGCGCCGGGTGATCGCGATCAAAAGTAAGTATAGACGGCTATTAATGCAAATGTCAAGAGAAGCATCTATGCATGGTTGCTTAGAGAAAACATGTTTCTTACGCGGACACGAAAACGGGGCGAAGTTCAGGGCGGCCATTGCGGCCATTTATGAGTGTTCCGCGATTCTTTTCCGACCGGTAGTTTCAGAACGCTAATCAGCAATGCTCTACTCATTGGCAAATCTTTTATCGAGCCAGGGAGCTGGAGAGGCTTTGGCATGGCTCCAGAGTACGCGTTCATCAAGGCGACGTGTCAGACGGTATGCAATCGGTCGCCATCCCTGGCGCATCCACATGCGCGAGGAGAGCAGATTGGTGGCACGCCAGTCAGTGAAGCAGAAAGCGTAGCCAGTGGCATAATCATCAGCCAGGCCGTGGGCTGTCAGGATGCGGCCTATACCCTGTCCCTGCTCCTCTTCTCGCGTCGCGGCAAATCCCAGGAAGCTGCATTTTTCTGGGAGCACCATGTTGCCGATGCCACGCGGCGGTTGAGCAGGTAAGTAGACCTGAGTGCTGACGAGCTGCCCATTGCGCAGGGCGAGCCATGTCTTCCATTCTGGATTTTCAAGCTGTTCCAGCGTCTCCTGCCGGACCTCTTCTCTATCATAGGGCGTGACTATTGAGTAGACGGGTGAGCGAGATTGATGCAATGAGATCACATCATCCAGCTGCGAAGAGATGTCCAGGTCGGCAGGGCTGGCACGGCGAATCTCCAGCGTCGGATCAATAGGAACATCAAACGAGGAAGCTGGCGCCGTTTCACGCAGGCCATAGACATGCTCTTTACCAAAGCTGAGATTAAACCAGGCATCGATAGCAGCCTGATCTGAGGCAGGGATATTGGTAACGTGGTAGAGGCATCCCAGGGCAACCCAGGTCGGGGAGAGGGCTGCGTAGAGATCACGGTAGAGTTCCGCGCTATAGGAGCGATCAAGAGCATGTCCGGCATATTCAACCCAGACGCTGCGGCCCCACATCTCATTAATCTTCGGCACACCAATCAGATAGCCGACCATTTTTCCGTCCTGCCGGGCCACTACACCACCTGCACTCATACCGTTGACAGTTGACGCTTTCCAGGTTTGTTCAAGCTCAAGACGAGCTTCGGACGGACGGCTAAAACGCTCAGGGAGAGCAGGTTCGTGAATACGGTCGCCCTGGTGGCGGCGGGCAAGCAATTCAGAAGCCTCTTCAATATCAGCTTCGCTAAATGAGGTAATCTTTGTATGCATGAGGCATACTCCTTTTTGTGAATGATGGGCATAGTATAACGTATTTGCCGGGGTTACACGCACTCAGTTTCAGGTATTTGCACGAGGTCGCGGCGCTCCAAGCTGGGGCGGGCCCGGCACCTACGGGGGCGGACACAAAGCGGGGTGAGGGTCCGGAGCGGCCATGTATGAGGTAAAAGCTTGACGTACTTGCTTCATTTCTTTACAATTGGGCCAGGAAATACGTCTGCGGGCTGACAAGCGCAGAAAAAAGGAGCAAGGATGGCGGATCGCATAGGGCAGCGACTGGGAAACTATACGCTAGTGCAACTGCTGGGCCAGGGCGGCTTCGCCGAGGTCTATCTGGGGGAGCACCTCTACCTGAAGTCACAGGCTGCCATTAAGATCTTACAGGCACGACTCTCTGGTTCGGACGATTCAGATAGTTTCTTAAAAGAGGCACAGACGATTGCACGTCTATCACACCCCAATATTGTGCGTGTGCTAGATTTTGGTATCGAGGGTGAGACGCCCTATCTGGTGATGGACTATGCTCCCAATGGGACGCTGCGCCAGCGGCATACGCGTGGCGTGGCGCTGCCCCTGGCGACCGTCGTTCCCTACGTGACCCAGGTGGCGGACGCGCTCCAGTATGCCCACGATGAGCATATCATTCACCGCGATGTGAAGCCGGAGAACATGCTGGTTGGCAGGCGCAACGAGATCCTGCTGAGCGATTTCGGGATCGCGCTGGTGGCGCAGAGCTCGCGCTACCAGGGAACGCAGGATGTGATCGGCACGGTGGCCTATATGTCGCCCGAGCAGATCCAGGGTAAGCCCAGGCCGGCCAGCGACCAGTATTCACTGGCCGTCGTCGTCTACGAGTGGCTCACCGGCGATCGGCCCTTCCACGGCTCGTTCACCGAGATGTGCACGCAGCATATGTTCGCGTCCCCGCCTCCCATCCGAGAGAAGCTGCCACAGATCGCGCCTGAAGTCGAGCGCGTGGTCATGCAGGCCCTCGACAAAGATCCCAAGAAGCGCTTCGAGAGCGTCAAAGCATTCGCCAGCGCGCTGGCGCAGGCGGCCCAATCCAATCCGACCGGTCTGGTACAGGGCGCGGGCATACCGCCAAATCCATACAGCACGGTCGCCATGCAATCGGGTACGCAGGCACCGCCACAGGCGCCAAATGCGGGCGGCGTTCCACCGGTCCCTTTTACGGGACTGATGTCGCAGCCCTTCAATCCAGGTGGGGGCAGCCAGCCCAACAATACAAATAATCCCTATGCCACTCAGCAGCAGCAGAATAGCCAGGCCAATAACACGTATGGCACGCAGCAGATGGGGACCCGGCAGGACGGCCCGGCCAGCAATACGAATAATCCCTATACTACCCAGCAGCAACAACAGAATAGCGGCATGGCTGCAAGCGGACGGGAGAATATCGGCAATCAGTTGGGGAACCAGGGGCAGGCGCCGACGATGCATTCGGATCGCACAGAGATGCAGACCAGCATGCCGCAGCCCCAGCAGCCCAATACTGCGTATCCACAACAGCAACAGCAGCAGCAAAACCAGCCTGGGCAGCAAAAGATGTTTCTGCACAGCAACAATTCCCCTCAGGGTGGACCCCAGAATGGGCCGCGTCCGCCGATGCAGGGTAATGCGCAGCAGCGGCCCCCCCAGCAGCAGTATCCACCGATGCAGCGACCTCCGCAGCAGCAACCCAATCATCCCGGTGGCTATAACAATGGGCCGCAGCAGGGCTATCAGCAGCAGCACCGGGGACCGCAGGGAGGCTATGGCAATCAGGCACCGTATCGGCAGGAGCCACCGGTGCTGCAGCAGCAACAGTATCGTCCGCAACAATCGTATAGCGCGCCCGAGCGCGACGAGCGTCCAGCGCCGCGTCCCTCCTACGCGGATGAACCCAGGGAGAGGGAATCGATGGCCGAGTGGCTGGGACCGCTGAACGCCTGGAAGTGGCCGATCCTGGCTACCGTCGTCGGCATCGTCCTGTTCTGCTTCCTGCATAGCTTCCGGCCGATCATCTATGGCCGCAGCATCCCAATCCTGCTGGTGCTGCCGCTCTTCTTCGGGGCCTCGTTTGGTCCGATCGTGGGCATCCTGGTGGGTGCTGGCGGAGCGATGGTCGCCGACTTCATGTACCGCGGCAATGACACGCTGACGAATACCCTGTTCCATAACGTCAACTTTGGGCCGCAGTATCACGCCTGGTGGTTCCCGATGGCCTTCTACGGCATCGCCGGACTGATCGCCGGGCTCAGCATGCTGCGCCGCCGCAAGTTCCCTAGCATTGGCTCATCGATCCGCGCCTGCCTGCTGGCGGCGATCGCCATGGCCGCCGTGGTTGGCTTCATCATCTACAACGCCAGGGGGTGGCGCCTCTTCCCCGAGATCGGCCTGATCGTGCTGATCAACATCGTCATCAGCCTGGTCATCCTGATCGTCTACAGCATCATGGGTCGCCTGATCGACCCCGCCTAGAAAGCAAACAAGCAGGGGACACAGCCAGTAGCGGCTGTGTCCCCTGCTTTGTTGTGGGCAATCCCAGCAATACGATCTACAGAGAGGTCCAACCCAGAGCATACTGGTAGGTACCGCTGGTCTGGGGGACCGCCGTCAGGGTACCACCCGCTTTGGATGATCCATAGACGATCTCAGGAGTGGTCCCCGAAGCTGAGGGCCAGTTAGAGACCACGAACATACTGCCGTCAGCGGAGGTAGCCACCGTACCATTGGCAACATTCATGAAATTGGGATTTGAATTCCAGTTGCCCTGTGCGCCGGCAAGCCGGATTGTGCCGCCGCCATCGGTCTTCACCAGCCACAGTTCACGTGTACTCGCCGCGGGATTGCTGGCGATCACCAGCAGATTTGTACCACCTACGCTGAAGTCGTTCAGGAGCAGTTGCGGCTTCTTAAACAACACCTGTGGCGACTTCCAGTCGGTCGAGAGGCGTTCGATCTCTGACATGCCTGCCTGATTAGTACCACATTCCGCCCCCGAACAGGAGGACGCAAGCAGGTAGATGTTTGAGCCATCAGCACGTCCCTGTACATACTGCTGTGTACTGACCAGAGGCAATGCGCTGAGGTCCTGATGTGTGCCATTGTCGAGATCAAACAGATAGGTATGGGAGGGGACTGAACCAAGCCCATCCGACAGGTACAGCTGTGTGGGCGAACCCCAGAACGAGGGGCGTGGATTGTATCCAGGAGGGGTATTCTGCTGAGGAATATCTACCGCGTCCAGATACTGCCCGGTTGTGGTGTTGATCAGGTGGATCGTATCGGCTACACCAACGGCCTGAATAGGATCGTCAAAGGCGATCCACTTTTTACCGGGCGACCAGGTGAGGTTGGCCAGTTCACCACAAAAGAGCGTCTGTGCCCCCTGCCCATCGACGCGCGCCATACGCAATTCGACATACGCAGTGTCGCCAGGCTTCGTAGTATCGAACAGCGAGAACAATACCCATTGTCCATCAGACGACAGGAAACTGGATCTAACTATATATGGGCTGGGAACAGCGTAAATCTCACTGCTCTGGTGCGAAACGGTATCGTAGCGCATGATGCTATTCGAATCGGCAACATAGACGATCTGCGGATGTGGACCCTGAGCCAGGGGAGCCGTCACCATAGCACGCGCTGTGTTAGGGGCCGGGCAATCTGTCCGCGTCGGCGGCACCGGTTGCGTGACGTTGGTGGCAGTCGGCGACGGCGTTGGGGTCGCAGGAGCGGTTGGCGACGCGGTCGCGGTCGCGGCGGGAACCGGGTAGTGTGGAGGCCGCGGATTGTTGTTGTTGTGGCTGACCAGTAGCGAGCGTAAGCTAAAGAAGCTACCAACGATAACGGCCACCACCACGACCGCCACCAGCGTGATCCAGAGAGAAGTGTTTGTCTGGCGTTTTACATAAATGTGTTGTTGCATAGCAGGCATCCTTTTTTGAGCATTGGCATTTGGATCAGATACATTTTTCAGACCATAATCTTTTGTACTATTGTATTGATCGCGCGCATCTTCCCTGTGCGCGATTTCTGTATCCATAACGCCTGAATCCCCAAAAAGCGGACGGGGAGGTGAAGCATTTTTGTCATTCTGCTGATTATTTTCTGCTGGCAACAATTGAAAGGCGGTAGATTGCAACGCCGACGGCTGGTCGAGTCCTGTCAGCACAGCATCAGCCAGAGAAGATGCGGTGGTCGGCGGCGCGCCATCCCTCAGGGTCGCCATCAGACGGCGGACGTGTTCAATCTCAGCAATATCTTGCTGGCAACGTGGGCAGCTGCGTACGTGTAGTTCAACACGGGATCTCATGTGCTCGCTGAGTTCGGCGGAAACGTAATCACCCAGAAGGGCATTGGCCTCATCATGGGTTAGAGCCTGCATATCACTCATTAGCACACCTCCGTATCCAACAACCTGTACGCCTTGCGCAGAGCGATCAGCGCGCGCGACACCCGCTTGCGCACGGCCTCGCTGCTCATGCCGAGACGGGCCGCGATCTCGCCATAGCGCTCCCCGCTGACGTAGTGCAGCACCAGGCAGGCCGCGTCGTCCTCATCCAGCGTACTGAGCGCGGCGCGCAGCATTTCGCGCGCGATCGAGCTATCCTCAAATGAGGGCTGCTGCGCGCCGTGTTCAAATGGCACCTCCCTGTTTTCGGAGCGGTTAACAGCCGGACCATGCATCCGCCGACGCACATCCTGCTTGCGCAACAGGGAAAGCGCGCGATTGGTCGCGATCCGGTAGAGCCACGGTGCCAGCAAGCGGGCCTCTTTTCCCGGAGGACCGGACTCTTCGGTGTTCACATAATCCAACGGCTTCCAATGTGGGAGGGTTTGATAGACGGCGATAAATGTTTCCTGCGCGACATCACGGGCATTCTCCCTATCGCCCCCCAGCATCTGTGTCAGATAGGCAATCAGCCGGCCCTCATACAAAACCACCAGATAGCGAAAAGCCTCGGCATCTCCATGAGTGGCCCGCTCAATCAATGCCAGTTCCCCATCGCTATCTGATACCTGTTGCTCCATACACTTTGACAGCTCCTTCTCATCTTTGTGTGGGCAAAGAAAATATCTCGTTTCCATAACGCCTCATCCATAAAAAAGCGGACACACATGTTCGGGCCTTGCGCCCCATAAGCTTCAATGTAACGGCATCGGAAACGAAAATCGTAGGTTCGGCCCTTGCGGCCGATTTCCTCTCCACGCACGAAAACGCATGTGAGATGCATATCCATGCGGGGAGGAGAAATCGGCCGCAAGGGCCGAACCTACGAGGTGGTGTGTTTTTGGTGGAGGTTTTGGCGCGCGTAGGGGCTTTTTTGGCAGAGGTTTTGCTCTCGGCTTTTTCGCCTTTGGCATGAACGGGGGCTTTTTTGGTGGCGGGCTTTTCAGCTTTAGAGCGTGCAGGTGCTTTCTTGATAGGGGTCTTGCTCTCGGCCTTTTCGGTTTTCGCATGAACCGGAGCTTTTTTCGCGGTACTCTTACTCTCGGCTTTTTCGGTTTTGGCGCGGGCCGGAGCTTTTTTGGTGGTGGCACTCTTCTCCACGGCTTTTGTGGTTTTGGTACGGGGTGTGACTTTTTTGGTGGTGGAGGTTTTGCTGGTGGCGCGGCGCTTGCGTGGAGCGGTCGCGGGCGCGAGGTCGGCCAGGGTGGCTTCGGCGTTCATGGGGACGGTTTCTTCGTAGAAGACGCTATCGTCGACGGGAGTCTTTCTGGCGCTTCTGGGGGTGCCGGGGGCGCGCAGGATCAGGCGCTTGCCACGCCGGGGTGCGACGGCGGGGACGGGCCAGTCGGCGGTGGTCACCTCGGAGGAGTGCTGATGGTGGGTGTCGAGTGCTTTGATGAAGGCGGCCACGTCCTTGAAGCGATCGGCGGGCTTTTTCGACAGGCCGCGCAGGATGGCCTGATCTACGGAATGGGGCAGCCCCCTGGTCAACTGGGAGGGCGGCACGGGCTCTTCGTGGAGATGCTTCTGCATCAGGGTGGCGACGTCGTTGCCTGCGAAGGGACGCTGGCCGGTCAGCATCTCATAGGCCATGCATGCCAACGCATACTGGTCACTGGCATAGCTCACCTTGCCCTGGAACTGCTCGGGTGCCATGTAGGATGGGGTGCCCCCGATGCCGTGGCCCGACGTCTTCACCGATTTCAGGACGCGCGCGATATCGAAGTCCGAGATCAGAGCATGGTCGTCGGCGTTAAATAAGATGTTCTCCGGCTTCAGATCGCAGTGCACGACGCTGTGGGTGTGGGCGAACTGCAGGCCCTCGCCGACCTGATCCAACAGAGCCAGCGCCTGCGACAGGGGCAGGGGATGGCGCAGGTGATCGCGCAACGATCCGCCCGGCGCGTACTCCTTGACGATATAGGGCGCGCCCTCGTGGGTACCAAAGTCGATCATGGATAAAATATGGGGATGGCGCAGCTGCTCCAGGATCTGGGCTTCCTGATGGAGTATATCTTGCTCGGCGCCGGGATCGACAAAGGTAGTGTGTAGAATCTTGAGGGCCACCGGACGCTGCGACAGAAAGCTGTGGACCGCCTTGTAGACGTACGCGTACACCCCTCTGGCGATCTCATCCACGATGCGGTAATCACCAATCTTCTGACCTATATGGATCTGGAGCTGCATAGAAACACCTCGATTCGTTTTCTTTATAAGAACACGCCGCTCTTCGCCAGCGCAGTGGATACAAAGGCCCATTATAGCACGTCTCATCTCTACTTGTAGAGCATTTACCGGTCAGTCGTGAAGGAGGGTTTCACCGCACTTCTGCCCGCAGGTATTTGCGGTATAGCAGGACAGGAGCCTCGAAAATTGACAGGGGATAGAATTTTTGTTAAAGTGCGAGAAGATTGGGCGCTTTTCAGTTTCTGTTGATTGAATAGCTTGTATATGGGTGAGAAAAAATAGATGACCTCAGAATCACCTTCTATCGTTGATGTGGCGAAGAAAGCGGGGGTTTCCGTTGCCACGGCCAGCCGGGTCATGAGTGGCTCGACCTATCCTGTCAGCGAGGGGACGCGCGAGAAAGTATTGCTTGCCGCCAGAGAGCTGCGCTATGTTCCCAACTCGCTGGCGCGTAGCCTTAAAGCGCAGCGCAGCAAGCTGATCGCGGTCCTGGTAGGAGATAACGCCGATCCTTATTTCGCGCAGGTGGCGCGCGGGGTCGAGGAGGTCGCCAACAGCCACGGCTATCTCACCATCATCTGCAACACCGAGCGCGACCCGATCCGCGAGCTCTCGTATCTGCAGACGCTGCAGGACTATCGGGCCGATGGCATTATCTTCACCGGTAGCGGCTCCGATGAGACCAGCGTCCCCGAGCAGCTTGAGATCGATGACATGATCGAAAAGATCCAGCGCAGGGGCGCGGCCATCGTCATGTTATCGCCCCACAATCTCCAGGCGCCCTCGATCCAGCCCGACAACCTCGGCGGCGCATACGAACTGACCAGATACCTGCTCGAACTGGGACATACACGCATCGCCTTTGTGACCGGGCCCGCCAATGTGACGGTCGCCAATCAGCGCCTGCAGGGCTATCGCCAGGCCCTGACCGATTCCGGCATCACGCCCGATGATACGTTGCTGTTCCCCGGCAACTTCGCCCAGGCCGGCGGCGAGCGGGCGGCCGCCATGCTGGACCAGCTGCCACGCGAGAAGCGGCCCAGCGCCGTCTTCGCCTGTAACGACGAGACCGCCTTTGGCCTGATGTATGGCCTGCATCAGCACGGCTGGCGCCTGCCCGAGGACATCTCCATCTGTGGCTTCGGCAACCTCCCCATGGCGCGCATGGTCACGCCAGCGCTCACCACCGCCAATATCTCCCTGCGCGAGCTGGGTCGGGCCGGCGCCCAGAAGATCCTGGCCCTTCTGCAACACCAGGACACAACCGTCCAGGAAACATTCCCGACCACCATCGTCAAACGCGCCTCCACCATCCCATTCGCCCACACCACCTCTGACATGGACAATAAATAAAAATGCAGTACGTGCGGGGCTTGCCCCCGCTTTCTTGCTTGCCGCTCGTTAATGCTGGTTTATATTGATGCAAAAAATATTTATTGTCGCTTTTTCGAGCGGGAGGGACAAAAGCGGGGGCAAGCCACGCACGTACTGTGGTCGTTTCTCGTTTTGCATACTGCTAAACGGAAAAGTTGGGAGGGATTTGGTTGACCGGGAGGCGGTCAGAAACGTGTATCGGTCAGAAACGTGTATATAGAATGCGATGAATGTACCCGGTGGTTGCCGGCGCCATATATATGGGAGGAAGCGCGATGTTATTAGAGGCATACCTGGCGTATAGTCTGATTCCTTTGTTCTTTATTGTGCTGGGATTTCTGGTGTACCTGGTAATGAGATATAGCCACACGCCTGAGGCGGAGCAGCAAACAATGACTGCTGGGCAGACAAACACGGCGCGGCGGGCCAATTCAGATGAGCATCAATCACGGTAGCGGCTATCTTTGAGGTTGATCGCCGTCGTCAAGGGGTCCATCATCCTGGGGAGAGGATCTTGCGCGCTGGCGGCCGAACTGTTCGGGGTGGGTGTGCCGCCATTCGAGCCAGACGGTGATGAGCAGGGCCTGCAATACGCCCGCGATGGGGGAGGCCAGCAGGGCGCCCCAGATGCCGAAGAGCTGCGATCCGGCGATGACGGCGGCGATCGAGACGATGGGATGCAGGCCGATGGCCTCGCCAACGATGCGGGGACCGACGATGTCGCCTTCAAGGATGTGTACTATGATAAAGTAGATCAGCACGCCGACCGCGATCCAGATACCCTGCGTCAGGGCGATCAGGGTGCAGATGGCGCCCGAGATGAGGGTGCCGAGAATGGGGATGAACTCCAGAATGAAGGCCAGCACGCCGAGCAGCAGAGCGTATGGCACGCGGAACAGCGCCATGCCGATGCCAACCAGCAGGCCGATCAGGGTAGCCAGGATCAACTGGCCGCGAATGTAGCCGCCCACCACGCGCTGCAGGGTGTCGATCAGAAAATCCGGTCGCGCCTTGTCAGGCAGATTGTGGCGGCACCAGCGATTGATCCGGGGGCCATCGATGAGGAAATAGATGGTGATGACCGCCACCACCACCGTGTCGAGTAGAACATCCAGAATGCTGGTAATCAGGGGCAGGGCGCTGCTGGCCAGGTTCTCCCCGCGCGCGATCAACTGCTGGCGAGCCGCGATGATCTGCTGCTGCGTAATACCGAAGGACTG
This sequence comes from Dictyobacter halimunensis, assembly GCF_036245075.1. Taxonomy (NCBI): domain Bacteria; kingdom Bacillati; phylum Chloroflexota; class Ktedonobacteria; order Ktedonobacterales; family Dictyobacteraceae; genus Dictyobacter; species Dictyobacter halimunensis. Next base: position 4,699,254 of record NZ_BSRI01000002.1, on the reverse strand, counting down.
CAGAAAGTGCTCCAGCGGAGATGTGGTTCCATGGCGCGGTGCCAGCACAAAGGCCAGCGAACGCGCCAGCGAGGTAAACTGATGCACGGCGGTGCTGGTCACGAAGTAGAGCAGCAGGCTCAGGCACGCCAGAGTGATCAGGCAGATGCTTACAATGGCGAAGGGGCGCGGAATAAAGCGCTGCAGCCACTTCACGCCTGGCATCAGCGCATAGGCCAGCAGGGCTGCGATAATCAGGAGGAGCAGGGCCCGTACTATGTGGGCCGCACCCCACAGCACCACCGCCACCACGCCGATCCAGGCCAGGATCGCCACAGGAATGTCCCGCCGTCGCTTCCATTTGATATCGTTTTCATTAGCAGGTGCGTCCTGCGGTAGGTGTCTCGTCGTCGACATATCCCCCAATTCCTTCCAGGCACAGGCGGCCTGCATAACACATCGCTCTCTTTAATAATAAAGAGAGCAAAGATGTATAAATATAAATGTTTTAGGAGTTGGTGCAATACCACGGGTGGGCGCGAATGCACCCACCCGTGGTATTGCACCAACTCCTAAAACATGGCTTTGCCTGCATAGGCTATACTGAAGATGCGAGAAAAGAATATAGTATGCATCTATGGAAAGGCAGAAATATTTTATGAGTATTGATGATAGATATATTGATCTGCGTAGTGATACTGTAACCCAGCCGACGGAGGCGATGCGCGAGGCTATGTACCGGGCCGAGGTGGGAGACGATGTGTACAGTGAAGATCCCACCATCAATCGTTTGCAGGAGATGGCCGCGCACAGCACCGGCAAGGAGGCCGCGCTCTTCGTGCCCAGCGGCACCATGGGCAACGCCATCGCCCTCCTGACCCATGCGGGCCGAGGACAGGCGGTCATCGTCGGCGATCAATCGCACATCTACCGCTATGAGGCCGGCGGCGCCTCCACCCTCGGCGGATCGCCTATGTATGTCGTGCCCACCCATCCCGATGGCATGCTTGATATTGACGCGGTCGCACACGGCATCGCCGATGAGAGCGACGAACACACGGCGTCCACCGCCCTGGTCTGTATCGAGAATTCGCATAACCGCTGCGGCGGCACCGTACTGGGGGTGGAGCAGATAGAGTCGATCACCACGCTGGCCCATGATCGCGGCGTCGCGGTGCATATGGATGGCGCGCGCGTCTTCAACGCGGCCACCGCGTTGAAGGTACCGGTGAGCACGCTGGCGGCTAGCGTCGACTCGATGATGTTCTGTCTCTCCAAGGGACTGAGCGCGCCAGTGGGCTCGCTACTGGTGGGCGAGGCGGACTTCATTCGTCGCGCGCGGCGCATGCGCAAGGTACTGGGTGGAGGAATGCGGCAGGCGGGGGTGCTGGCCGCCGCCGGCATCGTGGCGCTGGAGCAGATGGTGGATCGGTTGGCGGAGGATCATGAGAACTGCGAGCGCCTGGCGTATGGCCTGGCGGACATCCCCCATGTCCAGATTCAACCGGACCAGGTGGTGACGAACATCCTGCTCTTCTCGCTCCAACATGGGGAGCAGCCGTTCTCCGATAGCGAGATCGACCTCTTCCTCAGCAAGGTGCGTGAGCACGGCGTTCTGCTGGGTCGCATGGGCGAAAAACATATTCGCGCCGTCACCCACGCGGGCATCGAGGCCGAGCACATAGAGCGGGCCCTGGTCGACATCAGAAAGGTGCTTCAGGAGATGCGCTCCTCGTAGTCACTTCAGCGGCGATACAAACAGGTCAGGAGTAGCACACCTGCTTTGTATCGCCGCGGCCCCATTACTGTATGTATATCTATCGCCATAGAGTAGAGCAGCAATGCTAGTGCGACATGGCATTGCTGGCGAAGAACGCCAGCACCAGCAACCCACTGACGACCAGGGCAAAAAAGATACGCAAGAGCCAGCGCGAAGTCAACAGGCGCGAACGCCCACGTGTACTCATATCAATCAATCCTCCATCGTCTCACTCAGTTAGCCATTTCGAGTGCCAGAATACTCTAGAGAGTTTTACTTACACTACCTTCTTTTCACTAGCTAAAACGATGTGGGGATTGAATGCTAACAGCTTATGCTTGTTACGGCCTTTTCTTCCTACATTCATCGCATTCGCACATGGCGCGCAATTTCTCGTAGGTATAGATACCCGTCTTATGGCCATCTTCCCAGACCGGGGTCAGGCCATAGCGACCGACCGGCTCGATATTGACCAGGGTCGTCTCTTCGCGACTCAGGCTCTTCTTGCTGGCCAGCACGCCCGGCTGCCCGCCCTCACCGGCGCACCAGGCGCAGGGGCAGGCCCAGCGCAGCTGCTCCCAATCGTGGACGCTCTCGTGCTCGTCGGTCCACGAAAGATACAGTGTGCGCTTCTCCTCATCCAGGAAAAAAAGAGGTTGGGGATGGATGATTATATTGCGACATAGAAGGCTCCTATAGGAATGTTGTCATCTCTTATAGGTGGTGTGGTGTGGTCAGCCGTGCGCTGCATGCGCACGGCTGACCACACCACACCACCTATATACTGTGTAGCGCTATTATATATCTTTTTGCCTTCAGGGGCTATACAGACGGGTGTGACCTGGGGCGTGGTGCATGCGTCCTCGCAAATTAAGCATCATGCGTATGGTACATGTATTAAAATACAATCTATTTCGGCTCTTTTAGTTACTCTGATGCACCGATTCACGTTCTACGAAATAGAAAACGTTGGGGGATGTGAAGGATGAGTGAAATCATTATTCCCGGCAGCATTATCTGCTGCTGGATCATTATTATCGGCCTGGCCATCTCGGTTGCCCGGTCGCAACGGCGGGGCATCGAGCGGCTACTCAGTCAATTACAGGCCTGGGAAAAGGCCCAGGGGGTACGTCGGAAACGATGGGAGGAGCGGGTCGAAAAGGACATGATCGCCATGGAGCAGCGCCTGACCGCCCATATCGATCGTATGCACTTCGAGGATCGTCGGCGCAGCATCCAGGTCACGGAGCGCGTCACCTACGAGCTCGCTCACCTGCCACGCCTGGAGGACACACCGCTTCCGCCCAAAAGCCAGCGGTATCGGAGGCGGCGGACATCCATCAGTTACCGCGCAGCTTTCAAGGTGCCAACCTCGCCAGCCATGATCTCTCGTATCGCTACCTGCGCTACGCGGATCTGCGCAACGCCGACCTGTCGCACGCCAATCTCTTCATGGCGGATCTGACCGGCGCCTGCCTGCGCGACGCCCGGCTCACCCACGCCGACCTATCGGCGGCCAACCTCACGCACGCCGATCTCACGAACGCCGACCTCAGCGGGGCCAACCTGCTGGTCACCGACCTCTACGACACCCGGCTCACCGGAGCCTCGCTCCTACAGGCGCGCAACCTGACCAACGAACAGATTCGCGGCGCCATCATCGATCGTTACACCCGGCTCGACCCCGGCATCGACATCACGCTACCACGGGTCCCACGCACCACAATTTAATACCTCCACAGGAGCGCATCCCGGCACCGGGATGCGCTCCTGTTTCGTATCAATCAAACGAAACGTGTTTCGGGGAACGCGACCGCCAGATGACCGGGATGCAAAGGGGAAAAATCATTGTGAATGGTAGGTTCGGCCCTTGCGGCCGATTTCTCCCCCGGCATGAACATGCCCCTCACATTCGTTTCCGTGGTTCTCGCGTTTAGAAAATCGGCCGCAAGGGCCGAACCTACGAGGGGCATGGGTGGGCGTGAAGCGAAAATCGGCCGCAAGGGCCGAACCTACGAGGGCGTTTTATTTGGAGCCTTCTTTTCCGCATGCGTTCTTTATATTGAGGCGGCCTTCTTTAGGCGGGAGGTGCAGGAGGGCGCCTGGCTCTCCTGCCGGGGTGTCCCCCACCAATCCCTTCTTTCCCGACTCTCAAGCGGGAGGTGCAGGAGGGCGGGCAGCCCTCCTGCTGGGGGTCTGGGGGTGTCCCCCGGTCTTCCTTCCTCTCCACTCTCCGGCAGGAGGTGCAGGAGGGCGCATAGCCCTCCTGCCGGGGGTCTGGGGGTGTCCCCCAGTCTTCCTTCCTCCCCTTCCCCGCCTGCGGCGGGGGACAATTGGAATGGGCTAGAGGCTCTATGCTATACTACAACAAGCCAGGTAGCCATAAAAACTATTTCGATTGAAGGAACAAATGTATGTCAAATGAACATCCTCTTCCACTAACGGGCAAAGTTGCCCTGATTACCGGGAGCAGCCAGGGTATCGGTCGCGCTATCGCCCAGCGACTGGCGCAGATGGGCGCGGATATAGTCATCAATTATCGCAGTAACGCTGAGGCGGCTGCGCAGGCCAAGGCCAGTATCGAGGAGTTGGGAAGGCGATGTATCGCGGTCCAGGCTGATGTCAGCAAGGAAGAAGATGTGGCCCGGCTCTTCGCAGAAGCGACCGGAGCTCTGGGTCCAGTGACGATTCTCGTCAATAACGCAGGTACGACACGTGATAAGCTAATCCTGCAGATGTCATTGGCCGATTTTGAATATGTGATGAATACGAATTTGCGCGCGGCATTCCTATGTACCAAAACAGCTTTGCGCGGCATGATGAAGGCACGCTGGGGACGCATCGTGAACATCGCGTCGGTGGCGGGCCTGATGGGTCCGGCCGGACAGGCCAACTATGGCGCCTCCAAGGCCGCGATTATCTCTTTGACGTTGAGTACAGCCCGCGAGATGGCGAGCCGCAATGTGACCGCCAACGCACTGGCCCCTGGCTTTGTGCCAACGGAGCTGACATCCATCGTCACCGAGCCGCAGCGCAAATATATGCTGGACAACACGCCGCTGGGCCGCTTCGGCACCACCGATGAAGTGGCTACCGCCGCCGCGTTCCTGTGTTCGCCGGAGGCCGGCTATATCACCGGGCAGGTGATTGCGGTCGATGGCGGCATGTCGATGCACATGTAGGTCAGGAGGTTCAACGTTGCTCGAACAATTTCGCATATCAGTGAAACAAGTTGCCACTAAATTTGATCTAATCTTTAACAAACAGTTTGGTTAAGGAGGCTTCATTTATTATGGGACTTATTGAAACTGATGAGACTAATTTATATACGTTCGAGCCGTTCGCAGCCCATGCATTCTATACCGAGGTGAACCGCGCGCTGGTAAAGCAGACGCTCGCCCATCTCAAGCCACAAGCGGAAGGCGAAACGCTGACGATTGTGGACATGGCATGTGGAACCGGCGCGGTCACCCGTCTCATCGCGGAAGAACTCGTCAAGCAGGGGCGCGTGAGCAACATCAAGCTGGTGGGCGTTGATCCATCGGCGGAGGCGTTGCGGCGCGCGCAAAAGGGCATGGAGGAATCAGGACTCCCCATCCCGGCGAACTTCCTGCAGGGAGAGGCCGAAGACCTGCCACACATCGTCCAGAACGTTGACGCGGCCTTCTTCTGCAACGCCATCCACCTGGTACCCGACAAACTGGCGGCCTTCAAACAGGTATCCTCCATCCTCGCCCCCAAAGGTATTTTTGGCTGCAATAGCGCCTTCTACGAGGGCACTTATGTCCCTGGCACCGAACGCTTCTACCGTCTGTGGACGCGCCGCGCCGTGGGCTGGCTGAAAAAAGAGCATCCAGAGGCTCGTCTCTCACGCGACGCGAAAGCGATGGCGATGCAATGGATGACCAGAGATGAGTATATCCAGGATCTCAAGCAGAGCGGTTTCGCCAACGTCGAGACAGAACAGAACGACGCCATCATCTCGCTGGATGGCTGGCGCGATCTGGGTCAGTACTGGCTCTTCATCGAGGGTGCCCTGCCTGGCGTGGCGCTGCCCCTGGCTGCAAAAGCCCTGGAAGTCGCCGTCTACCAGGCCGGAGAAGAGCTCGGACTCACCGAGATCCCTCGCACCTGGCTGCAGATGGTCGCGATTAAAAATTAAAACCGATAGATGCATATGATGTGTTACAATAGGTCATGGGAATCCTTATCGACAGAAGGGTTTTCATGATCTATTTTCTTATTTAACCGCTAGCAATGCACACCCTCGCTAGAACAGGAGCATATGCATGCAATGGGCCGCTATTTCAGGAGCCTTTCTCGCTTCGGCCGTTGAGTTTGTAGAAGCCTTCACCATTGTGCTTGTGGTCGGCGTCACCATTAACTGGCGCAGTTCGCTGCTGGGCGCCTTAGCCGCCGCCGCGACCCTCGCCCTTATCATCGCCACCTTTGGCGTCGCCCTCGTTCAGTTTGTTCCACTCGCCATCCTGCGCCTCGTGATCGGCGTCTTGCTGGTCCTTTTCGGCCTCAAGTGGCTCAAGAAGGCCATCCTGCGCTACAGCGGACTTAAAGCGCTGCACGACGAAGAGGCCATCTTTGAAGAGACGATGGCCGAGGTCCGCGCGCGAGGCGAGACCGTATCGCCGCGCGTCCATCCCTTTGGCCTGGCCCTCTCCTATAAAGCGGTCCTGCTCGAAGGTCTGGAGGTCGCCTTTATCGTCATCACCTTCGGCAGCAGCGCCATCACCCCGACCTGCTCGCAGAGCTGCGGCATCAGCATGGCGGCCGTCGGCGCGGCCGTGGCCGGCATGCTGGTCATCCTGCTGGGGGCCCTGGTACGCGCACCGCTGACCAGAATCCCTGAGAACACGCTCAAATTCGTAGTTGGCATCATGCTCACCACCTTCGGCACCTTCTGGACCGGAGAGGGGCTGGGCGTTGAATGGCTCTTCTCGGACGCCTTCCTGATCATCCTGGCGGCCCTCTATCTGCTCACGACGCTGGGCCTGATCGCCTGGCTCAAACAGACCAAACAGCAGCGCTCAACCTCGGCCGCGATGGTTCCTCCGGCGCTGGAGCACAAGTAGGAAGGGATACATATGAACATCATCAAAGCCGTCTACAACTTCATCGTCGGCGACATGGTCATCCTCATCGGCGTCCTGGTTCTGCTGGCCGTTCTGCTGCTGATCAACAACGTGGCCGCCCTGGCCTCGATCCGCGTCATCACCGGCCCTCTGTTGATCGTCGCCCTGCTGGCCATCTTGATCACCACGTTGTTGCGCGAGATCAAACCGAGGGGGTAATCGGGCGCAGGGTCCGAACCTATGTGGGCGTTGACGTGCGTGGAGGGGTAATCGGGCGCAAGGCCCGAACCTACGATGGGGGGCGGAGTCGGCCGGAGGGGCATGCATGCCGGTGGTATGCATGCCCCTCTCCGTTTCGGGTTGATGGTTAATTATGGCGGCCAATTGGGCGGGTCAATCGTGTACATAACAAACCTATAGTTTTGATGGTGAGTTTGCACGTTTGGATACGAGGCAGAAGAGAAGAAGGGATTGGCTGTATAACATCATGGGTATACTACGCACGAGATGGAAGGTGCTGGCCGCGCTGGCCGGGGTCGGAATTGTGAGCCAGGTGCTGCAGCGCCAGCAGGAGATAGATCTAAAGGGAAAAGTGGTGTTGATTACGGGCGGATCGCGCGGCCTGGGGCTGGCGATCGCGGGGGAGTTTGCCCGCGCGGGCGCGAAGCTGGTGCTCTGCTCCCGCGACGAGGATGAGATGCAGCGCGCGCAGGTAAAACTGGAGCAGATGGGGGCCCAGGTTATGGTATTCCCCTGTGACGTAACGCAGCCACAGGAGGTGGAGCGCACGGTCGAGCAGGCCACCACCCACTTTGGCGGCATCGACATCCTGGTCAACAATGCCGGCATCATCAGCGCGGGTCCCCTGCAGACGTTGACGCGCAAAGATTTTGAGGATGCCATGAACATCATGTTCTGGGGTATCTACAATATGACGATGGCCGTCCTGCCACAGATGCGTGAGCGCAAGAGCGGTCGCATCGTCAACATCACCTCGATCGGCGGCAAGGTCAGCGTCCCCCATCTACTACCCTACTCCAGCGCCAAGTTCGCCGCCGTCGGCTTCTCCGAAGGCCTGCAGAGCGAGCTGGCCAGGGATGGGATACGCGTAACCACCGTCATTCCCGGCCTGATGCGCACGGGATCGCACATCAACACCGTTATGAAGGGTGATGAGCATCGCACCGAGTACACGCTTTTCACGCTACTGGACACCCTGCCGGGCTTCTCGATCAGCGCCCAGAGGGCCGCCCAGTATATCGTACGCGGTGCCCGCAGGGGGAGTCGCCATGTCATCATCACGCTCCCGGCCCAGCTCGCTGCGCGCCTCAACGGAGCCCTGCCCGAGGTCGTCGCGCCGCTCTTAAGCCTCACCGCCAGCATCATCCCCAGCAAAAATGACAAAGGGAAAGGATCCCACCAGGGACGCGATAGCGAAACGCCGATCACCCGTTCGTTCGTCACCAGCCTGGGCCAAAAGCCTCCCAGGATTATAACCAGAATCCCCCCAAATAAAAGAGTCATAAGGGGAAAGAGTCAGCAAAAAAGCGCGCTTTTTTGCTGACTCTTTCCCCTTATGACTCTTGATTACGCCTTAAGACTTTTTTTATGCCAATATAACTTTTTACTGTTGACGTCATAGTTGTTAGCTGGTATCATGGTTTCAAGTAGGCGCTTTTCATGTCGAATTCAGCGATTAGGGTAAAAATATGCAAGAAGCACGGACGTGGCGCGAATTATTAGGACAAATTATCAGCGACCCGAAAGAAAAGCAGCATCTCATCGATACGCTGAACGTTACGCCTATCACATTTACGCGCTGGGTCGGTGGGGAGTCTGATCCCCGTCCACAGAACTTGCGCCAGTTGATTAACGCGTTACCACAACGCTACCAGGAACAGATGCGTCAGCTGGTAAAAGAAGAGCGGGGCGTCGCCGAGATCGTGGCTGCGCCACAAGAAGTTACCCTGAAAACCATTCCCGCCGAATTCTATGCCCGCGTACTGGTGGCGCGTGCATCTACAACCGAGAATTTACGCTTCTGGTCAACCTCACATCTGATCTTGCAACAGGCGATAGGACAGCTCGATCCTGAGCGCCATGGTATGTCAATCTGGGTAGTGCGCTGCATGCCACCCTCGGGCCCATACAAGAAGGTGCGCAGCCTGCGTGAAAGCGTTGGACTGGGAACGCCCCCCTGGGTGGGCAACCTCGAGCAGAACGCGATGTTCCTGGGGGCCGAGTCTCTGGCCGGGAACGTGGTGACGCTCTGCCGACCGGGCATCATCCAGAACCTGGATAAAGAACATAATCTGATGCCGGCGTCGCGCGTCGAGCACGAGAAGAGCACGGCCATCTATCCCATCCTGTACGCCGGTAAGATCGCCGGTGTTCTGCTCGTGTCCAGCACGCAGATTGACTACTTTCTATCGCAGTCGCGCACAGACCTGGTCCAGCAGTACGCAGACCTGGTGGCGCTGGCCTTTGAACCCGAGGATTTCTACGCGCCTGAAGAGATCGCGCTCTGCGTCATGCCCTCCCATCGGCAGCAGAAAGAATATTTCTCGCACTTCCGCCAGATGGTGGCGGAGACTATGCTGCGGGCCGCAACCAGGAATAAGCCGGTCAATAACCAGCAGGCGGACATGCTGGTCTGGCAGCGATTAGAGGAAGAGCTCCTGCAAATACCAGCTCGTAAGGTCATATCCCTGGACGTAGAAACCAACAACCTGAATTAAACGTGCAGGAAGCAGGATACACAGATAGTAGATAGTTAGTAGAGGGTAGAGCAACGCTACAGGCAGCTTTTAGCGACAACTTCGAGCAGGGCATTCATTCCCACTGGACGCAGACCTGCATCGGCACAGGCAAACTTCAACTTGAGACGGCAACGCTACAGATGCTCCTGCCAGAAAATCCGGCCGGGGACTATGCCGACGCCCAGATCGATGACTATGGGAAACTGGCGCGCGCGCAATTTCCCTGGCGTCCACCCCTGCGTATGGAGGTGCGGGCCCGCGCATCCCATCCGGCCGCAGGCGCGACCACCGGCGCGGATGATATGACGGTGCTACGCGGCACAGCCGGCTTCGGCTTCTGGAACTATCCCTTCTCGGTACGCGGCGATGTGCTCATGCTGCCGGAGGCGGTCTGGTTCTTTTATGCCGCCCCGCCCTCGAACATGGCCCTGGTCCCAGGTGTGCCCGGCTGGGGCTGGAAGGCCCAGGTCATCCACAGCATGCGACCTGGCGCCCTGCTAGCGACGCTACCTACCGCCCTGGCCACCGGCTGGGGTCGCGTGAGCCAGGATAGCGCCCCTGCCGCCCGCTGGCTGCAGAGGCTGAGCGGGGCTCGTGAGGCGCTGATCGAGACCGACATCACAGAATGGCACAGCTATAGCCTGGAATGGCGCGCCGGCGAGGCGCGCTTCTGGGTCGACGACAACCTGGTGCTGCGCGCGCCGCAGCCACCCACGCGTCCCCTGGGCTTTGTGGCCTGGCTCGACAACCAGTACGCCGTCGCCACGCCACGCGGCGTGCTACGCTTCGGGGCCACGCCGACCGCCGCCCAATCGCTCACCATCGACAGCATCCACATTCAACCGTTGTAGAAAAATCGGCCGCAAGGGCCGAATCTACGGGCGCATTATCGTGGGACGAGGAAAATCGGCCGCAAGGGCCAATACTTTCAACGTAAGAAAATGCAAAAAGAGAAACGACCACAGTACGTGCGGGGCTTGCCCCCGCTTTGCTTCCTTGGAGCTCATCAATGAAGGCTTCTGCTGATGCGGGACACCTTTCATGTTGCTTTTTCGAGCGGGAAGGACAAAAGCGGGGGCAAGCCCCGCACGTACTGTGGTCATTTTTCTTGTTGCTTGCGCTAAAGTTGAAAGTATTGGCCCTTGCGGCCGAACCTACGGGATGCGTTATAGCACGGTATGGATAAAGAATTCGATAAGGGCAGGTGCGATGGCGTCTGCGGCGACCTCGTGCGTCTGGCCCTCCAGAACGCGGTATTGGGCGTTGGGGATAGCGCTGGCGAGCTCTTGCGTGCTATCGAGCATCCACGGCCAGCCTGCGCCGCCAGCCATCACAAGCGTGGGGATCGAGATGGATGAGGCCCGCCCACGCGGCAACGAGCCATCGCCCAGGATGGTGAGGTCGTATGCCAGTGTAGGAGCGAGCGCCTCCATCATTGGCCATGACGGAGCGTTGCGCATCTGGCTGATAGCCTCGGCCGGGAGACCAACCTGCGTCATAAAGGCCTCGACCATCTCACCCCGGCGGTCCTCGGCGCTCAAGCGTCTGAGCTGCGCCAGGCTCGCCAACGATTGCGCACGCGTACCCTCATCAAGGTTGAAGGGCGGCTCATATAGGGCCAGCTTCTTGATAACGAGTCCACTGGCGGTCGCGGCCAGGGACAGCGCCGCGCCCGAAGAGATACCATAGACAAAGGCCGATCCGCCAGCCTCCTGAATGAGGGCATCGAGGTCCTCAATCTCACGCTCGACCGCATAGGGAAGCGTATCGCCGCTCTCGCCTCGGCCACGGCGATCGTAGCTAAAGACCGTAAAGTGTGGCGCCAGCTTCGGAACCAGGTCGCCCATAGGCCCGAATCCACGGTAGCACATGGCGCCATCGACCAGGATCAGCGGCGTCCCCTCACCTGAACGATCAAACGCGATCGCGGTGCCGTCTTTTGAATAAACTGTACCCATGCTTCTATGTTCCTCCTCATGCCTGTTCTCTATTTTTAATTGTGACCATTTATATGCAAAACCAGTATATGGTCTCAGGGCAGAAAAAACTTCTTTGATCTTGCTCACAATAGATACATACAGAGTTTCTTCGGAAAAAAGGGGATTTTTGACCGCAAGGGTCGAACCTACGGGGGCATTTATAATCAAATAATATATGAAATGGGAGGTGCGAAACCTGCGTGCTGAGCACGCAGGTTTCGCACCTCCCATTTCATATAAATTATCCCTCTTTTTCGGCCAGGGGCAGGACTTCGTCGATGATGCCGTATTCGACGGCCTCTTCGGCACTCATGAAGTAGTCACGCTCGGTGTCGTGGCGGATGCGCTCCAGAGGTTGTCCTGTGTGCTTCTGGATAATGCCGTTCATGACATCACGGGTGTAGAGGATCTCGCGGGCATGGATGTCGATGTCGGTCGCCTGGCCACCGATACCACCCTGGATCAGGGGCTGGTGCATGTGGATGCGAGCATGGGGTAGCGAGCGACGCCGGCCCTTATCACCGGCCAGCAGCAGGATGGTGCCGAAGCTGGCCGCGTAGCCGACGCAGGTCGTAGCGACCGGGCAGGGCAGCGAGCGCATCGTATCGTAGATAGCCAGTCCGGCGGAAATGACGCCGCCGGGCGAGCTGATATACATGTTGATCTCGCGCTCCGAGCTCTCGGATGCCAGGAACAGAAGCTGGGCCACGATCAGATTAGCCATAGTATCCTCAACGGCCCCGTTGACCATGATGATGCGCTCTTTGAGCAGGCGCGAATAGATGTCGTAGGCGCGCTCACCGCGTCCGGTATTCTCTAAAACGGTTGGAACCAGTACACTGGAAGCCATCATATCTATCTTCTCCTTCTAACTCATCTTGATAAGTTAAGCATTCAAATTCTGGCGCACAAAGTAATAATAGACGTGGGAACCCTTCCCCGAGGTCCGCTCATCCAGGATATTGACCAGGATCCAGCCGTCTTTCCCCAGTTCGTTGAGCTGCTCGGCATCCGCCAGCGCATCCTCACGGGTATTGATGGCGAGCAGGTGGTATTCCCACTGCGCCTGTTTAGCGGGCGCGGCATCATAGACGGTTGGAATTGGTAAGTATGAGCGTACCTCATGATCTGCTAACTTCGGTGCAAACGGTTGTGGTGAAAAAAACATAATCCTTATTCTCCTCTTTTTTGTTCCTTTCTCCTCTCGCGCCGCCTGCGGCGGCGCGTAAAAAGAGAGAAAGAGATTTGGGGACACCCCAAACCCCGGCAGGAGGGCTCACCGCCCTCCTGCACCTCCCGCCTGGGGAGCGCAGAGGGTCATTCCTCGGCTTAGTTAACGCCTTTAGGGGCGAACCCAGCATCCACGACGACGGTGACGACGATTTATTTATCTTGAATATAGCAGGCGCATGGCCTATCTTGATAGGGTATAGCTATGCTGTTAGCATGTGAGTTTTTGGAGCAATGCTCTCAGCATAGGTGAAAATTATACAGTGGACCCTGAAAACATATATAATAAAGAACAACAATTATCTGGTGAATACCATGAGGGGATGAACGATGGCTGATTTACAGGAAACACTGGGGCGCGTCGTACGCCAGGAACGCCAGTATCGCAATCTGACAATTAAAGAGTTGGGAGAGAAAGCTGGCCTCTCAGAGATCTATGTAGGAGAGATTGAGCGTGGGCAGAAGTATCCCTCGGCCAAGGTGCTGGAGAGCCTGGCTCGGGCGCTGGGATTAGATATCGCGGAACTGCTGGAGATGATGGCGGAGGCGATTCGTAGCGAGCGCGAGCCCGAGTATACACGCGTGATCGGCTTTACCGTGCCCACTACCACCGGTCAGCCGCGCCGTACAGTCATCAAGCGCATCGTCAATCTGCTGGATGGAGGCGAGATCGAGAACATCACCAATATCGGCTCCTTCTTGCTCTCTCGCCACCTGACACCACGCTAAGACGGAAAATATGATGAATGATACAAAAAATGCGTGCTGAGCACGCATTTTTTGTATCATTCATCATGCATGGGCGGCCGCCTTCTTGGCCTGTCTCTCTTCGCGCCATTTGGCCAGCCAGGTAGTGGTCCAGCGGTAGAGGAAAATGAAGAAGAACAGATAGACCGTTCCTTCGAGATAGCCGCCCATGACGTCGGTGAACCAGTGATCACCTTCCAGGATACGAGAATACCCGATCATCAGAATGTCGTAGACCGCGTAGATCTGCAGAGGCAGCAAAAACCAGCGATAGCGCCACTCGCGCACCGGTTTGGTAAAGCTCAGGTAAAGCAGGAAGCCATAGTAGGCCACGTCGTGCTCCGTATGTCCTGAAGGGTAGGTCGGGAAAGGCACGATCGGCCCCATCACATGGATCGGCTCGGTATGGGGATTTGGCCGCGGGCGGGCCACCAGGTCGTCAGCCAGCACGTTCAGGCCAGCGGAACTCATCACGGTCACCACCAGGAAGACTACCGATTGCAGCCAGGTCAGGGGCGATCTGCCACGCAGGCGGGTGATCAAGGCCATAATCAGCATGAACGCCAGCCAGAGGCCCAGCGCGACCTCCGAAGGAACGGGATTATTCAATGTACTGGGAAAGGTGAAGATCGCGTTGATATAGTCCGGCACATGAAATCCCTGCACCGTCTGGGTGATCGATAGATCGAAGGAATATGGTTTGGGATGCCCATGGACAATGACACAGGTAATCAGGAAAACGATAAGTCCGATGCACCAGACGGCAAACTGGATTGCATAACGCCTCCTCGCGTTCTGCCGGTCTTCACCGCCCGCGGTTCGCTGGGCCGTTGGCCGCTGTATGCCCTGGGGATTAGCAGTTGTAGACATTGTCATCCTCGTTGCATTTTATATTAATGAATAAACATCTGCTTAGAGTACGTACAGATAAGCTTAAATAGATACAATGCTCTACAGTACAAAACAAGATATTTCAGCAAAAGTCGCATTAGAAACGAATGAGCTCATGACCACCTTGCCGCAACGCGGTGCTGGCCTGTGCCAGTTGCGCCTCTTTGAACAGGATATAGTCGGTATCAAAGGTAGAAACGGCGAAAATGGAGACCTGCGCCCGCGCCAGCGTGTCAGACAGGGAGGCCAAAATACCAACCAGCGAGAAGTCCAAAGGTCCTATTACTTTCAATGCGCGCCAGCCACGTTCGCAGCGCACACCCTCTGGAACGGCGTCGGCCACGCAGACCAGCGACAGCTCATCCTCGGTCGCGGTAAGCGAAAAGAAGCCGGTCCGCCGCACGGCCCAGATGGGCACCTCTTCTTCGGGTCCCAGGCGGCACACTGCCAGTTCCATCTCCAACAAAACCAGGCGCATAGATATCCCTTTCATCCGAACGTCAATAATACCCCCATTTTACCGCAAAAGAAGTGTACCACCGATCGTCGCATAGATGATCGGTGGTCCATATTATATCAAGGGTTAGAGGCGGGGATCGACGGGCTCGCTTTCGAGGGCGAGGACGCCGAAGACGCATTCGTGGACGCGGCGCAGGGGTTCGCCACGGACGAAGCGTTCAAGCGCTTCGATGCCGAGGGCGAATTCGCGCAGGGCGAGCGAGCGCTTAGCACCGAGGCCACGCGAGCGCAGGCGGCTCAGGTTCTCGGGCACGTCGTACTCCAGGCCGTAGATGATGCGCAGGTACTCAGGTCCACGACACTTTATGGCCGGCTGCAGCAGGCCACGTGATCCCGAAACGATAAAATCATAGGGCTTGACGACCATGCCCTCTCCACCACGCGAGGTGAGCTGGCTCCACCAGTCGATGCCCTGCTCGACGCTGGCGGGATCGTTGACATCGATGACGCGGTAGGGCGTGGCCAGCAGCAGTTGCGGATCGGCGCGACAGACCTCGGCCAGCGTTTCCATGTGCCAGGCGTGGTTCCTGTCGATGTGGACGGCTCCCTGCGTGGCCAGGATATGGAACGGGGCCAGCTTGAGATCATCCAGGCTATTGACGGGCCAGCAATACTGGCGGTAGGCATTGACGTAGCGCCCGGCCAGTTGCTGCTTCCGCTGATAGGTACCCAGTAACTGATCGACCTCTATGCCATGCTCCTGAGCCTGTTCGAGCGCGGCCATGGACGATTCCAGAGCGTAGCGCGACGCGGACCCCACGGCGGCATACTGCTTTAAGACCAGTGACTGCGCCTTGACGGACCACGGCAGCAGCTCACAGTCCAGGCAGACCCAATCCGTTTCGAGCCGTTCCCAGAAACCGCTAGCGTTCAGGGCGGCCTGGACGCGTCCCAGCAAGGCCGCCTCTAGCTGATCGTCGTCGAAGAAGTGGCGGCCGGTACGGGTATAGCAGATGCCGATGCCCTCGTTGATGACGCCGAAACGCTGGCGCGCGACCTGCTCATCGCGGCAGACCACGACGATGGCGCGCGAGCCCATGTGTTTCTCCTCGCACACCACGCGCTCGACGCCCTGGCGACGATAGTAGGCAAAAGCCTCCTCCGGATATTCCAGGAAGCCCGGCTGCTGACTGGTCTCGCTCGGCGACATGGTCGGCGGCAGGTAGATCAACCAGCGAGGATTGGCGGCGAAGCGGCTCATAACCTCCAGGGCGGCGATGGAGTTCTCCTCGCGGATCGTCAGTTTCGCCTGCAGGCGCGTCTCCAGCAGGCGCTTGCCGCTCACATCCTGCACATCCAGTAGATCATCGTGCTGCTGCTGCAGGGAGAGCTCGGGCGCCGCCACGGGTGTCAGTGGACGCACCGGCTCACAATAGGTGTGTAACGCCGCCACCGAGACCAGTTCTTTCTCGGGATATTGCAGGGCGGTCAGCCGACCGCCGAAGACGCAGCCGGTGTCGATGTTGATGGTGTTGTTGAGCCACGTCGGCTCGGGAACCGGCGTATGGCCATAGACCACCATGGAACGACCGCGATAGTCGGCGGCCCAGTTATAGCGGATTGGCAGGCCGAACTCGTCGGTCTCCCCGGTGGTCTCGCCGTAGAGCGTAAACTCGCGCACCGCCCGCGAGCCACGCCCCTGCATGGCCTCCGGCAGTCCCGCGTGGGCCACCACCAGCTTCCCATCGTCCAACACGTAGTGGCTGATCAGCTTATCGATGAACGCCAGCACGCGCTGCTTGAATTCCGGGGATTCCAACTCAAGCTGCTGCAGCGTCTCGACGATGCCGTGCTTGAGCGAGACATCCCTGCCCTTCAGCTTGCGCAGCAGCTTGGCATCGTGGTTGCCGGGCACACAGAAGGCGCTACCAGAAGCAACCATATCCATCACCAGGCGCAGGACGGCCGGCGTAGCGGGCCCGCGATCGACCAGGTCACCCAGGAAGATCACCTTGCGACCCTCGGGATGCGTCACCTGGAAGCGCGGCTCCTCTCCATCATTATGCTGCTCCACCACGTAGCCGAGCCGTTGTAACAGCAGGCACAACTCATCGAAGCAACCGTGCACATCGCCGATGATATCAAAGGGACCATGCTCGTGCTTCAGATTGTTCCACAGCCGCTGGCGCTCGATCTCGACCTCGGCCACCTGCTCCGGCGACGAGAGGACCACGACCTGCGGGAAGCCCTCGGTCTTCAGGGTGCGCAGCGACTTGCGCATCTGCGCCGACTGCAGGCGAACCACATGGGGACCAAACTGCCGGTCGGCGCGCTGACGATTGCGCTCATGACAGACGCTCTCCGGCAGGTTAAAGACGATCGTGAATACCAGGCAGTGATATTGCCGGGCCAGGGTCAGCAGAGCCTTGCGCGCCTCTGCCTGAACATTGGTGGCATCAATAACCGTTAATTTACCGGCGGCCAGGCGTTTGGCGGCGATAAAGTGCAGCACCTCAAAGGCATCTCTGGTCGCCGCCTGGTCGTTCTCATCGTCGGAGACAAGACCACGGCAATAGTCGGACGACAGGATCTCGGTCGGCTTGAAGTGGGTACGCGCAAAGGTAGACTTGCCCGAACCGGAGGGGCCAATCAACACCACCAGCGCGAATTCCGGAATAGTAATCTTCATCGATATAAACCTCGGACCTACTGTGTTAGTGACTGGTGACGTGAGAAGATGCCCATCTGCGAGGGGGCGCCAACCTCGGCATCCTCGGGTCCAATGGGAGAGAACTGCACCTGATAGCCAAAGCGCTCGGCCAGCTGCCGCGACCAGTTTTGAAACTGCTCACGCGTCCACTCGAAGCGATGATCCTGGTGGCGAAAGGTGCCCGCGTCCAGCGTCTCAAATTTGACGTTGTACTCGGCGTTGGGCGTGGTAATCACCACCGTCTCGGGATGGGCAAACTCGAACAGCACGCGCTCAAAGGAGCGCAGCCGGGGCTGATCCATATGTTCGATCACCTCGATCACGCAGGCGGCGTCGTAGCCTTCCAGGCGCTGGTCGCGGTAGGTCAGGGCACCATGCACCAGCGTCAGACGCTCGCGCTGTCGCTCCGGCATCCTATCCAGATGCAGACGCTTCTGGGCCAGTTCCAGGGCGCGATATGAGACGTCCAGGCCCAGGATATGCTCAATGCTCTTCTCCTGCAGCAGCATCCTGAGCAAACGGCCCTCGCCGCAGCCCAGATCGAGCACGCGCTTCGCTCCCCGCTGCCTCACCGCCTCTAGCGCGGCCTGCAGGCGCTGCTCATGTAGGCTCTTGCGCTTCTCCTTCTTTTCCTGTGTCGCCCGCGCCGCTTCAGCTGCGGCGGACTGCGCCTCCGTGGACGTGTCCTCCTCGCTCACCTGTTCGTCGGTGGCCTCAAGATCAGTGGCCTCAACTTCGGCCTCCTCAGGAATCAGGCGTGACAAGGCATCGCGCGTCAGACTCTTCTTGTGGCGCAGATAGTTATAGGCGATGCGCCGCCGCTCGGGATGCTTCTCCAGCCAGCCCTGTCCGCGTGTCAGCAGCTTGTTGACCTCATCATCACCGATCCAGTAGTGCTTGCTGTTATCCAGCACCGGGATCAACACATAGAGGTGGGTCAGCAGCTCGCTCAGACGGCACTCGGCGCGCAGCGTCAGCGTAAAGTAGGAACTCATCCCCCACTCGGGATGCAGCTCATCCAGGGGATGCTGCACCGCCTCCACGCTATAGCCTAGCGGCTCAAACAGTCGCCGCAGCCACTCCTCTCCCTCCGGACAGGGGATTACCGCGATCTGCGCCTGCAGCGGTAGCGGGGTCACAACCAGCTCGGGACGCTGCTTACAGCGTCCGTTGAGAGCGGTCCCGAACACATCGGCCAGCGCCACGCTAAGGAAGGACGAGGCCACATAAGGGCGATCATTCACATACTGATCCAGTGAAGAGCCGGCATTGCCCTTACCACGCACAAGCTGGACAGCGTCAACATCGAGCAGCAGAGCAGCGGTACAGCGCTGCTCACTCGCCTCCGGATAGAAAACGTGGGCCCGACCAAAATTCAAATCAAACGTCTGCAGCCGTGTAGGATTCTTATGCAGCAGATAACCCAGCTCCGTCGCGGGCTGGTAGGTAGTAGAAATCGTCAATAACATTGGCAGGTATCCTTACCCAATTCACATAATGTCGCATAACCCATCCATTGTACAGCATCAAAGCAACGTGGAAAAGCGCAAACATCCCCGTGTAGGGTCGACCTTCAACGGTCGACCGGGCTGTCAGCGCCAGCGACGGCGGCCCCCGTCCCCGGCCGGTTCGGCTTCTCGTGGGAACCATCTCGCCCCACGTGGTACCCCAGGAGGAACGTTGGCTTTTAGGAACGCCTGCGCAACGTTCACGTGTGGGAACCACGTTTCCCAGCGTGGAAGGCAGGGGAAGTGGTATCGTGGGGGAACGTGGCCCGCAATCGCTGGCGCTCGCGGGCCGGTCGACCGTTGAAGATCGACCCCACGTGGGCGGTTCTCGTTGGTGGGGCGTTTCGTGTTGCTTGTCGCCTTCTCTTTTTGCAACAACATGAATGGCACCCCATCCCCCAGCTCATAGGTTCGGGCCGTGCCCGATTTCCCCGGCAATTTCAGGCGGGGAGGAGGGGGCCGGCGTCGCCGATGAGGTGGAAGGCGGCCCAGAAGTAGGGGTGGGTGCGGTAGGCGTGGGCGGAGGTGGCGCGGGCCTGGGCGATAAAGACGCGCTGGGCATAGGCCAGAGCGGTGGCTTTGCTGGCACCTCCCAGCAGGGCCTGGTAGAAGTGGGCCATCAGGTCGGCGCTGCTGGCGTCGTCGACCTTCCAGAGGGTGGGAAGGATGGAGGCGGCCCCGGCATAAAGAAAGCCACGACCGAGGCCGATGACTTCGTCGACGCCGCCAACGACGGCGCGGCCGGTCTCGCAGGCGCTAAGGACGAGCAGCGAGCATTGAGAGAGGTTGAGGTTGAAGACCTCGATGGTGCTGAGCTGGCGATCGGCCAGCTGGATGTGGGAGAAGTTGGGAGCATCCAGGCGGAAGAGGCCGTGGGCGGCGATATGGACGATGGGACTGAGGGGGCCGCGCTGCCAGAGCAGGGCCGACGTGGCCTCCTGGTTGAGCGCGCAGTGCACCTGGAGCTGCCGCGCCACCGTGCGCGCCTCCTGGATCGCGTACTCCAGGCGTCCACTGTCGGAGAGCCCCATGACCAGCGATTGCTGGAGGGGGATGTGGCGCTCCAGCACTGATTGGCCACGGCGACGACAAATATCCATCAGCGTGGTGGAGGGCAGGTAGGAGATCTCGGCCTTCTCGATCACAAAGCGCTGCCCGTCGTAGAGGCAGTGGAAGGGGACGAAGTGCAGCATGCCATAAGGGACGATCGTCAGATGACGGCAGCCGCGCAGAAGATCCGCCACTGGTGTCAGAAGCAGCTCATAGAAGCGCTTGAGCAGTCCCAGGCTATTGCTCTGCAGACTCAGAAAGGCCTGGGCCTGATCGGCGGTGTTGGCCACGCGACCCGAGAGGTCCAGATTCGTACGCCAGAGGGAATAGAGCCGTTCCAGCTGGACCACGGCGTCCAGAACGGTACGCACGGTCATGCCGGAGGAGGTCAGGTGAAAGATGTAGAGGTCGCGGTCCGAGAGATAATATTCGAGCAGATGCGCGCCGGGGGCCAGCTTCTGGCCCAGCTCGGCCATGCCTGGATACTTCCAATCGGCATGGGAACGTGGGACCAGCGAACCCGCCGAACGCAGCTGGATCTGTTCAAAGAGCTGCTCAATGCGCCGTTCGCGCCGCTGCATCTCCTGCCGGGCCGTAGCGGGATCGACCGCGCGGATGCGCATGACGGCCGTATCGCTCAAGTTGGACTCATCCTCGGTATGGTAGACGATCGAGCTGAACCAGGCATGCTCCTCGCGCGCCTTGACCAGGGCATCCAGAATATCCTCGCTCATGCGGTCATCAGGTCGCACGCGGATATCGATATTGTGACGCAGATAGTCGCCCAGCACGCGCGACTTGGCCTTCTCGACGTAGGTCAGGGCCTGCTCGACCTGGCCACGGCGCAGGGCCAGAATAATGGCGCGCTGATAGATATCGCGCTTATTCTCCAGGAAGCTGGTGCGCTCATCCAGCACGAGACGGCTCTGCACCTCGTCGATGCCCTGGATAGACTGGTCATAGTAGCTGGCGGCCCCCTCGAGATCATCGCGACGCTCGGCCAGCTGACCCAGCAGATCGAAGCAGCGATACTGCAGCTCAAGCAGGCCCTGCCCCTGGGCGATGTCCAGCGCCTGCGAGCAGAGGTCCTGGGCGATCGGAATGTCGCCGCGCGCGTCGGCGATGCGACCCTGCAGCAAGATCGCCTGGGCCAGCCGGGGCAGGTCCTCCTGCTCAGCAAAGATGTCGGCCACGTGCTCGACCTCGCGCGCACTGGCCTCGACCTGCTGATCGGCGAAGTAGAGCTCGGCGCGCTGCAGACGGGCCAGGACCGCCAGGCGATGGAAGCCGCCCTCTTCCAGCAGGCTGCTGGCCTCGCGCAGCATCTCTTCAGAGGAGCGTATATCATCCAGCAGAATGGTGGCGGCGGCCTTATGCATCAGGGAGCGCGCCAGGTTATGGCGCTGGGAGGGCGAGGAACGGAAGTAATCGATGGTCTCACTGGCCAGCTCGTAGGCCTCCTGGGCACGATTGAGGCGCACCAGGCACAGGCACATCTGCTGCGCTACCTCGTAGGCGGCGAAAATGATCTTGTGACGCTGGAAGCGCTCGCGGCTCTGATTGTAGAGGCGTAGTGCCTGGCTATAGTGGCCCTGGGCCGCGTAGATATCAGCGATATTCAGCTCCTCGCGGGCCACCGAGATCTCTTCGCGCTCGCCATAGCGATCAAAGGTGGCTCGCGCCTGCTCATGCAGGGCCACGGCCTCGCGAAACTTGCCCTGCGCCGCCAGGGTCAGCGCCTTGTTACCCTGGGCGCGGGCCAGGTAAAGATCGACATTCTCGTCATGCAGCAGGTAGGTCTCGATGGCGCGATCAAACAGGTGCAGGGCCTGCTCATAGCGGCCAAGCTCGAAGTTAATGATGGCCGCGTTGGCATCGATCTGGCCCGCGCGCAGCAGCTTGCCATGGCGCATAAAGATCGTGCGCGCCTTCTCGGCATCCTGGATCGCCTCGGTGGTGCGGTTGAGGCCCAGGCAGGCATTGATGCGGCCAAAGCGCGTACGCGCCCAACTCACCTCATCGCCGATCGACAGAAACTCCTCGCCGGCGGCATCAAAAAACGGCAGCGACTCCTGATTGCGTGCCAGGCGGCGCAGCGCATCTCCGCGCGCCATCAATCCCAGGGCATGATAATAGGTGCTCTTCGTGAAGTCGCCGATCAACACCAGGTAGCCCGAGAGCGTCAAAGAGCGCTCCACGTCGGCATTCCAGCTGCGATCGGCCTCTTTTTTGAGCCCATACACCAGGCGATCGAGGGCCGGCGTACTGAAAAAGGGCAGGTGGGCCAGCAACAGCTGCCTCCCCTGCTCCTCGTTCATGCCGACCAGCGCCGCCACAAGATCTTGAGGGGTCATGGTTTTGCCAGGTTCTCTATCTAGCGCGCCTCTTGTACCGGGAGTTGATCGATGACTACGACACCCTCAGGCAACTGGAGTTCAATGGTATACGTAGTGGGCTGCAAGGCGGGAAAGATAACGTTGCCTAACTCATCGATGTGCTGCGTCTGGACGACTCCCTCGGCGGTCATCAGTTGCGCGGCCGTGCCCTGCAGGGCATTGATCGCGCTGCCCTGGCGCGTGACCAGGCCGATCAACTGCAAAGCGCCGCGCTGCCTGGGGCTGCTCTCAAGCTGCAGGGATATATGGACATCCTCAGCCTGGTAGTCGCGCGGCCAGGCTAACCCTGGCTCGGCCAGGCTACGCTGGAAGGCGAATCCTGGCTGGGGAGGCAGCAGCAGGGCAACGATACGCCGCGCCCCCTCCGCCGTCTGCTCACGCACCTGCCCCAGCGTACGCTTGATATCCTGCAGCGGCCGTGAGGCATGGCGAGACACCACCGGGCTACCCACGCGACCAACGGCCACAGGCAGCGGATCGGCGGCCAGAAAATTTGTCAGCGTCACCATTTCAGCCGAGCAGAGCACGCACATGCGTAGGTGCGCCTGAATAGCGACGGCATGATCCCCATCGACCAGACCCAGGGCAAAATCACCCAGAACCTGATTAGACGGGCAGTCCCAGCGATACAGCTTCTGGCTCAGTCGACGTTCCATACGACGATAGCTTGCCAGCTGGGACGAACATTTTTGACAGCGCGCAAGGTGCTCTACCACAGCGGGCCGCACATGTTCGCCCTCAAGGTAGGCAATGAGCTCTTCATTGCTGATCGCACCTGGTTCACGACACTCCATCAGCGTTTCCTCTATATCAACATAGGCTACAGGTTCAGCACATTTCTCCCTCCCCCAGCGGGATCGTCCGTATACAGGTAGAACGGTAGAGATGGCGTCCGCGCATACAATATAGCCATACGATAGCCACACCGCAGGCACATTCACTCTACAAAGCTGAAAGCCTGGAAAGAAGACCCTGGGTCTACTCCTTCATCAAAATAAACGAGCCCATTCATGCTTTTCGGACCCATCATGCGAGATTTCTCGCCATACCAACGTGCAGGGATGGGAAATAGCTAGCGCCGGAAGAGGGCCTGCAGGCGCCGATTGCGGCGCAGGCGCTCCAAAACGTTGCGCTTAATGCGGTACACATCATCAACCGAAGCGAAGTGCCGTGGATGCTGCGCGCTGATCTCGCCTGGCTTCATGCCATGAACGTAGGCCTCATAGATCAGGATGCGCTCATCTTCACCACGCACCTCTTCCAGGATAATCTGCCACAGATGCTGCGCCGCGAGGCTGGAGACCACATCCTCGGCCGGATCATCACTGGCCGGCTCATGCTCGATGGAATCCAGTGTATCTTCATACTGGCGCGCCTGCCGCACCCGCACCTCATCCGCCACCACGCTATGCACACACATCTTCATATATTTTAATATAGCCGCCAACGATTCAAAATTGGCAATTTTGAGCGGGGTCAGCGCCTGCGCGAACTTGGCAAAGGCGGCATTGACCAGCGGCGCTCCCCCATCCTGTCCCAGGATCGGGGCGGCGCTCTGGTGCTGTGTCACCCAGGTCAGGACCAGGGGCGCATACTGTTGATAGATATAGCTCCACGCCCCCTCGTCGCGATTGATAATAGCACGGCGAAATAATTCAAGGCAATAACGCTCATTGGAAACGTTCTGCTTCAGGAACTTATTGGTCTCCTCCGAGCAACGGCGAGCCAATTCGTTAATCGAAAGTAGCTCCGTGGGTGGTGCGCTGTCACCAGTTCCTCTCATATCGCGCCCAGACCCAGGCGGCTGAGAGGGGTTGTGAGACTCCATCAAAGATTATAGCTCCCTACTTTCAAACTGCTGCACGCGTTCAAGAGCACAGTACTGGACAACTACGGCTGCATGCTTCTGGTAGACCACAAATAGACCTCAACAACGTTTTGATTTATTATCGCATGTTTAAGGGTCTATAGCCACCCACTGATCATACCTCAGAAAAACAAAAAACAGGCAATGCCGCAACTATCACTTAGGACTTATATTACTCAGTAACGAAAGGAAAATGGTCCTGTTTAATAGGCGATTCAGTTCATTAAAAGGCAAAAATGATCACACTTTCCGTTCTTTATGCTATGCTTATACAATCTGCAATAGAGAAAACTTAAGGGTTTAACCTGCTTAGAGACGGAGCAAGACGCTCATGGCATCACGACGCGGTATCGCGACAGATCAATTAATGAATGTAATTCAAGTTCTCCAACTTGGGCGCAAAACAGGACAGCTCTCCATTGAACGAGGGGACGAGCCACAGAGGGAGTGGGGAGAGATCACTTTTTTACAGGGCCGCATCATCTCAGCTCAATGTGGGCAACTTGAAGGGCAAGCCGCCATGGATTGGCTCAAAACCTGGGGACCGTGTCGCTTTATCTTTGTAAATGATATCGATAGAGCCACGGGCCCGATGGAGAATCTGCAGATTTCATCATCGGCAAGCACCAATCCATCCTTACCTGCTATTCGTCCATCGGTGTCATCTCCCTTGCCACATGATTCCCGGCGGCGACCCAGCACAGGGCCCATGCCCGCCTTGCCATCTATGCCCACGCCTATCCCCTCTATCCAGGCCAGCCAAAGCGGACCCCAACGCGCCTGCACCCCTGAAGAAGGCTTGAGAAGATTGGCCCAGGCCAACCTTTCACGTCATCACCGTCAGTTGTATCTACTCATCGACGGAAGTCGATCCGTTATGGAGCTTATTCGCCTGACAGGTCGTCAACCAGGAGAGGTTCAACAACTTCTGTATGACCTGGAACGCATTGGAATTGTTCGCTAACCGCACTAAAACAAAGGATCAATAAGAAATATGGTTCAAACACATAAACAAACTAAAAGACGAGGAGGATTTCCACTACCTCTGCGCATCTCGATCGGCTACGTGTTCGCCGCGATCATCCCGCTGCTGCTGGTAGTTCTGTTCATCATAACGCAGACGCGGCCAACGTTGCTCAACCAGGCCAACGACGCCATGACCAGCGATTCGCAGACGCGCGTGCAGCTGATCGATACCTATTTTAATGAACGCAAACTGGATGCGGTGGCACTCGCCCAGGTGCCCAGCGTTCAGGCCTTTATGGCGCTTTCGCCAGAGACCACGCCGCCGGCGATATATAAAGACGGACTATTGCACTCCACGTTTGCTTTACAAGCGGGGCAGAGCCGCAGCAAGGACTATAGTCACTGGGCGCTCTTTAATACAAAGGGCGACTTGATTCAATCCTATCCTAACGGAACGCCCAAACGTGGCAATGCCTATGCGACACCCCAACAGTTAAAAGACATTCAGGCGGGCAAAGAATTTATTTCGCCAGTGTTCTATGATCCCGGCACAAAGGTTGCGACCGTTGATATTTACGCTCCTATTTTTCCGACGGCCATACCAGATGCCAATCCTCACCAGGTTCTGGGTTTCATGCGCGCCACGCTAAAAATGGACTATATCTGGAATGAGATCGTCAAAAAGGACCTGAATGTTCATGGTCAGGGCAGCTACGCCTTTATCACCGACGAGAGCGGGGTGCGCATCGCCGACACCAATCCCAACCGACTGTTTACCAGCATCAAGCCGCTCACCACAGATACCCAGCAGCAGATCCTCAACCAGCAACGCTACGGCGACCAATCGCAGATCAACGGCCCTTATGATCCGGCGCTGGGTAGCCACATTGGAAACAATCACGCATCCGAAATCTTTACCGCCCGCCCGCAGGGTCAGCAGGAAGACTTTGAGGTGGCGCGCCGGACAGCCATCACCGTCCCCTGGCAATATTTTGTGCTCAGCCCGGTCAATAGCGTCACCAACATCGCCAATCAGCAGGTAACGACCATCTACTGGCTGGCCGGATTGGCAGCCCTGATCGTCGCCATCGGCGGCGCGTTCGCCGGCTTCGGTATCTCGCGTCCGATCGAGCGCGCCGTTGAGAGCCTGCGCGGCAACAGCCAGGCGCTGAGCATCCTGGCCCAGAGCCAGCAGGATGCCGCCGGTGAGCAGGTCTGGGTGGTGGATTCCTCGCAGGTCGGGTTGCAATCGGTGCAGTACTATACCGAGGCCGCCAAGGTCGCCTCGGATAAACTCAATAACACCACGCAGCTCATTCGGCAGCACCGCAACCAGATGAATCCGGCCCAGGTGGAACAGGCACTGGATGAGATCACGCGCTCGGCTAACTACCTGGTCAGTGCTCTGGATTACCAGCATGCCAGCAACCAGAAGCTAGCCACCGCACTGAAAGTGGCCACCCAGGTAACCGAACAATTGCAGTCCGGCGCGTCGTCCGCTACCGATGCCGCCGAACAGCTCGAACAGGTCGTACAGGAGCTCCGCTCCGTCGTCGGCCGTTAAACAGTCATATCAAAAGGCCCTGGGGAGAAATCCTTCTCCCCAGGGCCTTTTGATATGATGGCGCTTGCTTTAGCGACGCGCGAAGGTCGAACGCAGATGCCGGCCGTTGACGAGCACGACGACACCGAGCAGAAGCAGTCCACAGACTCCCTGTTCGATCTTCATCCAGAGCGGGAAGGTGCCGGGAAGCACGATGATAACAACGACGGCGATCAGCATGATGGCGGAGACGATGCGCAGTCGAAGATAGCCGCGCCTGGAGCCACGAGCCATCTGGGCGGTAAAGGAGGCCGTGAGCGAGGCGCTGGCAACGACAATGATGCCACGAATCCAGACGGCGGGAGTCACGATAGCAGGATTATTGCGCAATACAATAGCCGCCAGGAGGGTAAGCACGCTGATAGCGAGATAGCAGCCGACGAGCAGTTTCACGCTGCGAAACGTCGTCTGGCTCTGTGAATGATGCAGGAGTTCTGCATCCAGACCGGCAGTAGGCATAAGTATGTCCCTTTCTTTCTCTTCAGTGTAGTTCACTATTCTGTTGCACCGGATGGACAGGCCACGGTGAGTAATCAATCTTTCTGGTGCCGAGTATAGCCGGAATGCGTCGGACGACACATGCCCCAACAGTCACGAACGTGGACCTATTTTGAAAGTCGGCTACTATGGCTAAGGTCATGCTCCCCCACCTGCATCCGTGACCGCAGACACTGGCACACAAGAAAGCCAATGAGGTATACTCGAAAAAAATAAGCATAACTTTATGCAAGTTAGCTACCATTGACGGACGGATGCATGATTTATAAGAGCGCGCCACATATACACCCAAAACACATGCCATTAGGCTGGTTCACGCAATGGGCCGCCTATTGCGTCGTCGGGATAGGCTATATCTTTGGTCTCGTTCTAGAGCGCTTCAATCCGCTCGGCCTGCTTTTGCTCACAGGGATCTATATCCCCTGGCTCCTGATCTACCATAGCGGGAGACAACGTTCGCATCCGTTCTGGTGGCTCGCCCTGTTCTGCCTGGCCTGTGCCTCCCTGCTCATCCCTTTGCCGAGCAGAGACGATATCTACTGGCTACCGATCCTGCCGACAACCACTGCTTGTATACTGATGGCGGGTCGACCACGCACGTTCGCTTTAATCGCGGCGGCCGCCCTCTGCGTGGGCACTAGCCTCGCGATCACTCTCATCTTCCAACAGTGGGATCTCGGAGGTCAGATGATCCTGCTGATCTCGTTTGGCGCCACCTGTGGCTGCACAGCGACAATCAGCGAGCTGGAGGCGGCCCATGCGCAACTACAGGAGTATAGTGACCAGGTAGAGGAGCTTTCGGTCATTCGCGAACGCAACCGCATCGCTCGCGAGATCCACGACACGCTGGGCCACGCGCTGACGCTGCTCGCGGTCCAGCTGGAAACGGCGACTCAGCTCGAAGCACGCGGCGATCCCCGTCTGCGTGAGGAGTTGCTCCTGGCGCGGCAGGTAGCGAAGTCCTGCCTGACGGACGTACGTCACTCCGTTGAGGCGCTGCGACCCGACGAAACCGAGAGTGGTTCATTGCAGGAGCAGCTGCGCAGGCTAGTGGCGGAATTTGAAGCGACCAGCCATCAGACCCGGATCTCGCTCGATCTGGAAGAGGCGACTCACCCGCTGCATCCGGAACTGAGCCTGGCACTCTACCGCTGTGCGCAGGAAGCACTCACCAATATTCGCAAACATGCGCAGGCAACAAAGGTCCTGCTGCACCTATCCACGGGCGACGACCAGGTGGAGCTGACCATACTGGATAACGGGAAAGGGACCTCACCTTATCGCGAACATGAGGCGTCTGGCTTCGGTCTGCCAGGGATGCGTGAGCGTGTCGCGCTGCTAAATGGAACCCTGCGGGCCGGACCCGATCGGGGGCACGGCTGGCGCGTTGAAGTGGTGATCCCGCGCAAAATGCGGGAGGAAGGTAGGGCCATACGCGCACACGCAATGAGAGTGGAGGGATAGACATGGCAGAGCATCTGCGTGTGATGATTGTGGATGATCAGCGCCTGCTGTGCGAGGGTTTTCGCAAGCTGATCGAGCTGGAGCCGAACCTGGAGGTGGTTGGCATGGCGGGTGATGGAGTGGAGGCACTGGCTACAGCCGAACACCTTCAGGCCAGGGGTCTGGTCCCCGATGTGGTGCTGATGGACGTGCGTATGCCACGCATGGATGGCATAGCTGCTACCCGCGCCTTCAAAGAGCGCTGGCCCGAGATCCGCATCATCATCCTGACAACATTTGATGATCGAGAGCTGATCCAGGCGGGCCTGCAAGCGGGGGCGCTGGGTTACGTGCTCAAGGACATCACCGCCGAGCAGCTCGCCACGGCCATCCACGTGGTCGCCCAGGGGCAGGTCCTCCTGCATCCCGATGTTGCCAGTAAAGTTATCGCTACGTTCTCCTCGATGCCCAGCGAGCCCGCCGCTCCGACGTCGATCGGTGGGGGAGACATGGAGCAGTTGACCGAGCGCGAACGAGAGATCCTGACCTTGCTGGCGCGCGGGGCGTCTAATCGCGAGATCAGCGAGACCCTCTACATCGCGGGCGGCACCGTCAAAAACCATCTCAGCAACATCCTGGGCAAGCTGGGTGTGCGCGACCGGACGCAGGCAGCCCTCAAAGCCAGGGAGCTCGGTCTGTTGTAGCCCAGGTGCGAAAAGGCCCCATGGCACCAATACGTTCAATTTAAGGAAATGCAAAACGAGAAACGACCACAGTAGGTGCGGGGCTTGCCCCCGCTTGCTTCCTTCCCAAGAGTAAAAGCTTCTTCAAAGCGATCAGGAACGATTGCGTGCGATGCATCGCATCATGCTCGTTGCTTGTTCGAGCGGCGAGCATGCAAGCGGGGGCAAGCCCCGCACCTACTGTGGTCTCTTTTCTCCTCTGAAAATGAACATTTTCATGCCGGGTGGTATCACCAGACATGAACGTCTTGTTGCTTGCTCTAAAGTTGAATGTATTGCCCCGTGGCGCCAGCTAACGGCGCCACGAGGGGTACTTTTTTATTCGCCGTAGGGGACCCAGATGTTTTTGACCTGGGTGGCTTCGCGCAGGAACTCTTCGCCCTCACCCTGGACGCGATCGAGCCAGTTGCGGCCACGACCGCAGTTGACCCAGGTGCGCTTCATGTTGCTGATCGAGGCCAGTTCGACGGCTTTCGAACCCTCGGCGCTGCCGAAGTACCACATGGAGTTGACGTCGTGGTGCTCGGCCAGGACCTTGCTGAGGGTCTCGCGCTCGCCGGTGACGATGTTGATAACGCCGGCCGGCACATCGGAGGTCTCGAAGATCTGATAGCAGTCGGTGGCGCTGAGGGGCGCGCGCGACGAAGGGATAGCCACCACGGTATTGCCCATGGCGATGGCCGGGGCGACCAGCGAAACGAAGCCGAGCAGCGGATAGTCGTCTGGACAGGCCAGGCCGATGACGCCGATGGGCTCCTTCATGGCCAGCACGGCACCGCGCAGCGGCGGCAGATGTACGCTCCCCTCGAACTTATCGGTCCAGGCCGCGTAGCTGAAGAGGCGCGACAGGCTGGTCTGCACCTCGTTGAGCGCGTCGGCATAGCTACGACCGGTCTGCTCGGCGATGCGGCGCGCGAACTCGGCCTCGCGCGTGCCCAGGTTCTCGGCGATATAGTAGAGGATCTGGGCGCGATTGTGCGCGGAGGCGCCGCCCCAGCCGCTGGCCTTGTGCGCGGCCTCCACGGCATTGCGGATATCTTTGCGATTGCCCTCGCCGACCTCACCCAGCACGCGCCCGCTGGGACCCGTGATCGTCAGGCTATAGCCGGAGTCCGGCCGCGCCTGCTTGCCACCGATGAACAGTTTGGGCGTGCGATCGATGGGTGGGAAACCATAGCCATCCTGCGCATCGGTGACCGAGAACTCCTCCAGCGCATCCGTGTGGACCGCGCCGTTGCCGTTGCTGGCCGCCAGCTGCTCTGCGGAGTGCGCGGCCGCCTTCGCGCCGCCGGAACGGCCGTGGTGCGCGGCGAGCCAGGCAGGCTTCACATACTCATAGAGTCCCTCTTTGCCGCCCTCGCGACCATAGCCGCTCTCGCGATAACCGCCAAAACCGCAGGCCGCGTCAAACAGATTGGTACTATTTATCCAGACGCTCCCCGCTTTCAACTTAGGAGCGATATCCAGGGCCAGATTGATGTTGTCGCTCCAGATACTGGCCGCGAGCCCGTAACGGGTATTGTTGGCGATCTCAACCGCTTCCGCGGGGGTTCTAAAGGTGATGGTGACCAGCACCGGACCAAAGATCTCTACCTGAGCCAGTGTCGAGGCGGGTGCCACGTTGGTAAACAGGGTCGGAGGGAAGAACGAGCCATCAGTCGGACAGGCCGTAGACGGCTGCCACAGCTGCGCCCCCTCTTTAACGCCGATATCGACCAGGTTCTGGATCTCCTGTCGCTGTCCCGGCGAGACGATAGCGCCGATATCCATGGTCTTGTCCAGGGGATCGCCGATGCGCAGGTTCTCCATGCGCGCGCGCAGCTTCTTGACCAGGCGCTCGGCGATGTTCTCCTGCACCAGCAGGCGCGAGCCGGCGCAACAGACCTGGCCCTGATTGAACCAGATGGCGTCGACCACACCCTCGACGACGCTATCCAGGTCGGCGTCGTCAAAGACGATGAAGGGCGATTTGCCGCCCAGCTCAAGCGAGAGCTTCTTGCCGCTACCCGCCGTGGCTTTGCGGATGCTGCGGCCAACGTCGGTCGAGCCGGTAAAGGCGATCTTATCGATGTCGGGATGGTTGACCAGCGCGTCGCCGGCCTTGGAGGCCTCGCCGGTGACGATGTTGACCACGCCCGCCGGCAGCCCGACCTCCTGCATGATCTCTGCGAACTTCAAAGCGGTCAGCGAGGTATAGCGGGCCGGCTTCAGCACCACGGTATTGCCCATGGCCAGCGCGGGCGCGATCTTCCAGGCCAGCATCAGCAGCGGGAAGTTCCAGGGGATGATCTGCCCCACCACGCCGACCGGCTGATAGCCGGGTAGCTCGCTCTCCATCAACTGGGCCCAGCCGGCGTGATAATAGAAGTGGCGGGCCACCAGCGGGATATCGAGATCGCGCGTCTCGCGAATGGTCTTGCCATTGTCCAGCGACTCCAGCACCGCCAGCAGGCGCGCGTGCTTCTGAATGTGGCGCGCGATAGCGTAGAGATAGCGGGCGCGCACGTGTCCCGGCGTCTTGCTCCACGAGGTAAACGCCTTGCGGGCGGCGGCCACCGCCTTGTCTACATCGGCCTTATCGGCGGCGGCGACCTTTGTCAGTCCCTTACCGGTGGCGGGATTGCTGCTCTCAAAATAGGTTTCAGCGGCGGGCGCGGTCCACTCATTATTAATGAACAGCTGGAACGGCTCATGCTCTTTTATCCAGGCCAGTGCGAGAGAAGAGGCCTCCGGGGCCGGGCCGTACTCCATCGTCTCAAAAATTTCCATGATACTCATTAACATCACCTTCCCAGACTAGACCATCGGATTTTCATAAGCGGCGGCATATTGACCACTGACGAAGTGGGCTAGCTGGCGCTCGATGTCGGATAGCAGGCCGCTGGCGCCGAAGCGAAATAGATTGTTGTTCAGCCACTCGTTGCCCAGCTCTTCTTTAATCAGGGCCAACCAGTCCAGCGAGGCTTTGGCGGCGCGGATGCCACCGGCCGGCTTAAAGCCTACCTTATAACCGGTCTGCTCATAGTAATCGCGAATGGCGCGCACCATCACCAGGCCAACCGGCAGCGTCGCGTTGACCGGCTCTTTCCCGGTCGAGGTCTTGATAAAATCAGCCCCGGCCATCATGCAGACCAGACTGGCCATGCCGACGTTGCGCAGGGTCGCCAGCTCGTGGGTGGCCAGGATCGTCTTCAGGTGGGCCTCGCCGCAGGCCTCGCGGAACGCCCTGACCTCGTCATACAGCGCCTGCCAGTTGCCGGTCAGCACATGATGGCGCGAGATCACGATATCGATCTCGCGGGCACCGGCCGCCACGGAGGCCGCGATCTCCTGCAGCTTCTGCTCAAACGGATTGAGGCCGGCCGGGAAGCCGGTCGAGACGGCGGCCACCGGAATATCGCTGCCGCTCAGGGCCTCGACGGCCGTCTCGACAAACTGGTGATAGACGCAGACCGCCCCGACGTGCAGGCTGTCGAAGCCCAGTGCCTGCAGGATCTCCGGTCGCACCGGCTGGCGCGCCTTGGCACACAGGCGTCGTACATTGCCGGGGGTATCGTCGCCCGACAACGTCGTCAGATCCAGGCAGGTAATGGCCCGCAGCAGCCAGGCGGCCTGCCATTCTTTTTTCACGGTGCGGCGCGCCGGCAGGGTGGCCGCACGCCGTTCGATCGCGCTGCGATTGATGTGTACGCGACCGACCCACCCCAGGTCCAGGGGCATCCCTGGATTTCGTTCCAGGGTTTCGGTGGTAGCTGGCTGTGCGTCGCCCGCTACCGGCTCTGTACGCGCTTTAGTCGTGGTCATGGATTTTTTCCCTTTGACGGTACAATGAAAAACGGCATTTCTTCTATTATATTGAAATAAGAGGGCAGGCTAGTGACAGGCGTCGAGCAGGGCGGCCCAGGTGGGTGCGTGGGTCGCCAGAATACGCAAGCTAGCCAGCGTGCTGGTCGTCTCACGGAGGCCGATGAGCTGTTCTTCATCTGAGGCCACAGATTCGCCCAGCGTGCAACGCATGTTAAAGAGCAGCCAGCCAAGCATGGTGCCCATGTAGCCATTGATGGCGTCCTGGCCGGAGCTGACGATTGTCCCGCCGGCGTCACAATAGGCTGTCAACAGGACGGTGAAACGTTCCTTATCGCCCTCACCCGTGAGCAGGCCACTCCAGGTCAGGGCGGTCCCCACCAGTTCCATGGTCGGATTCACCAGTCCAGCCGCCTCCCAGTCGATCAGCCAGGGGGTCCTGGGATCGCTCCAGATGACGTTGGAGGGATCGCAATGGGTATGGCTCACCAGCATATGCTGGCTCAACACCTTGCCGGCCTCTTCATAGGCGCGGGTCCATTCGAGCAGGCGCGGCAGGACCGAGCGCACCGGATTGGCCCAGGCAAGATTGAGATCAGAGGCCTGAAAGGTCAGGATGTCCCAGTCCTCGTCCTCAAAGTGCGTCCACTCAAGGGGCGGCACTTCGGGGAGACGCAGGTTCAGGGCATGCATGCGCGCCAGCAGGGCTCCGACCTGGCGCACCTGCTCAAGCGTCACGCCTTCAGTCGATAGCACCGCGCCATCGACCCATTTATAGACAAGCAAGGTCATATCATCCAGCTCGTAGAGGACATCGCCCGCGTCATGCGCCAGCGCCGCCACGGCCGGGATGCCCCGCGCCGCCATCTCACCGGCGATCTTTTCAGATAAGCGATAGGCATGGTGAACGCCCGGCCGCTGTAAGAGCGCCGCGTTTAACTGCTTCAGCGCGAACGTGCCGGTGCTGGTCTTGAGCCGCCACACGCGATGCAGCAGCCCGCCGGTAACCGCCTGAGGTTCCTCCAGCGGCTCCCCCAATCCTGCCATGGCGCATAGATGTACGACTTGCATAGTATTCATCGAAAATACCTGATCTCTATTGTTGCTGCGTGTATCCCATCCCAACAAGCGGGGAGTGATACACATAAACAAACCCAACACAATTCTACCATAAGCGACTGATATTGTGTTCCCCCATACACGATCCCTCCGTAGGTTCGGCCCTCGCGGCCAATACGTTCAATTGAAGATCGTGCAAAACGAGAGAAGAACACAGTACGTGCGGGGCTTGCCCCCGCTTCTTTGCATCCCAAACGGAAAGGCCCCTCAAAGCGATCAAGGACGGTTGCATAGGATGCACCGCATCCTATTGGTTGCTTTGTCGAGCGGCGAGGAAACAAGCGGGGGCAAGCCCCGCACGTACTCTGGTCGTTTCTCTTGTTGCTTGCTCTCAAGTTAAACGTATTGGCCCTCGCGGCCGATTTCCTCTCCACGCACAATAATATCCGCCGAACGCGCGGGACCGGAAACAGATATTGCATATGTGGGATGCATTTTCATGCGGGGAGGAGAAATCGGCCGCGAGGGCCGAACCTACGGTGATGGCGGGCGAGATGGTGACGATGAGGAGGGGTCTGTGTTAAACTGCACCATACATGTGATATCGATCAATACCAGGAAAGGTTGTTTTGGCGTGAGCGAAATTCAAGCCTCGTTAGAGTGGAGTTCGATCCTTAAAGCTGTTCTCGATATAGATGTACGGTCCGGGCTGCCGGGTCTGGATAAGAGCGGGGTGATCGCCTATACCGATGGGGCGTGCATCAAAAATCCCGGCGGACCGGCCGGATGGAGCGCCCTGCTGTGGGCGGCCGTCGACGCGGTCGGAGAGCAGCTTCCCCGGCAGGCTCCGTGCGTGGAGTGCTACGGGCACATTCCCAAGTCGCCCACTACCACTAACAATCGCGCCGAGATCTCGGCGGTCCTGGCCGTCCTTTCGATCGCGCCCCCCACGCTTCCACTGACAATCTACAGCGATAGCGAGTATACCATCAAGGTCGCCACCGGCGTCTATCAGATGAAGGCCAATCCCGATCTGTGGGAGATCTATCGCCAGATGCTCAGCTATCGCAAGGCGAAGCCAAAATTCATCTGGGTACGCGGACACGCCGGACACGAGCAGAACGAGCGCGCCGACTACCTGGCGGGCCTTGGCGCCTGGAACAACAACAAAGATGGCTTCGAGCACTGGCAAAGCTCCCAGACTCCCGAAGCGCGCAGCGGCCTCTCAAGCTCTCAGATCAACACTATCCGCAAGCAGGTACAGCAGCTCCAGGCCTACGTGGATACGATCGATCCCGACAGTGGGCGCGTCACGCAGCAGGAGCGCAAGTTCATCGCCGACATGACCAAGCGCCTGCGCAAGAACAACTTTGTCCCCTCCGACAAACAGAGCAGCTGGCTACAGAAGCTGGTCGTTAAATACCATCTATGAGATCCAGGGAGCTGCCCTATTTGGAAAGCGCGTAGAGCGAGGGATCATTCACAAGGTATCGAACCGGCCGGGCACAGGTCGCTGCGCGACAAAGCTGGGGCAAGCCCAGCACCTACGGTCAAGCCCCATTTTTTCCAGAGGGTGATGCAATGGGTGGGTGAGGACGCACCCACCCGTTGCATCACCCTCTGGAAAAATACATGAGCGCCGCAGGCGCGAAATATATGGCATTCGGGCACGAAGGAAGAGATCACCGTGACTTCACAATGCGAGATCCGCATTGTGAAGTCACGGTGATCTCTTCCTTCGTTTTTGTGATCTTTATGAGAGGGGAAGGGCTTATTCTATGGATGTGAGAGATACAGAGAGAACAGGAAAGAAAAGAGTGGGTGGCAAGGGAGCGAGGTTCTTCCTGGATGGCTCAAGCAAAGAAAAAGAGTTTTGTAGCACGCTATCATCAAGATTTAATCATATCGATGTTTCGAAAAGGAGATTCGATCATGCGTCAGTTTCAAGCAATTCAACCACGCACAGCCACACAGATTTCAGAGCCTCCGATTGCTCGCTTCCTGTTTGCCGATACACGGATGGCATGGCTGTGGCTTATCGTTCGCCTGTATGTTGGGTATGAGTGGATTACCGCTGGCTTCGAGAAGCTGACCGGTCATTCAATCGCCATCGGCTCATTTGGAGAGGTGGCCAAGGGTGGTCCCTGGGTGTTCAGTGGACATGATGGCGCGGCCATGAAGGGCTTTGTGGCGGGCGCGCTGGCCCAGGCTACGGGAGCCCATCCGGCGGTACAGGGCTGGTACGCGGCCTTCCTGCAGAACGTGGCCCTGCCGAACGCGGCGGTCTTCGCCTATGCCGTCACCTTTGGTGAGATCCTGGTCGGCCTCGGCCTGATCTTCGGTGCCCTGACCGGTATCGCGGCCTTCTTCGGAGTCTTCATGAACCTGAACTTCATGCTGGCAGGCGCTGTGAGCATCAACCCTGTGATCGGTACGCTGGCCCTGTTCCTGGTCCTGGCCTGGAGGATCGGCGGCTACTACGGTATCGACCGCTACCTGCTCCCGCTGCTCGGTACCCCCTGGACCGGTACGCTCGTCCATAAAAATGAAACAAAACCGACCAGCAACAAACCCTCGCTGGCAAGCTGAGACAAGATCATTAATACGAGTAGAGTATGTGGCGGCCCCGACGCTCTCGCGTCGGGGCCGCCACATACTCTACTCGTATTAATGATCTTCTTGATGGTCCTTTACCATTTCGAGTACGACGGCGAGGGCGATGATGAAGGGGGCATCCACGCCGTTGGCGACATCGACGCCGTAGCTCTCGTGGAACAGCGAAAATTCACGACCGACGCGCCCCAGCAGGTTGCCGGCGTCGTCACTGATCGCGAAGTTCCAGGCCCAGAGATCGCCATCGATATGAAAGACCATACCATTGTCGCCCTGGACCTTGAAGCGCTCGCCAAAGAAGCGGAACTGCTCATGCACGTTGGCCCAGTGCTCACCATTGCGGAAAATATCATAGCTGGGCCGCAGGGAGATCAGTCTTTGCTTGATCTGGACCAGCTGCTGGCCGCTATAGAGGTCTCGCATCACCAGGTTATCGCCCACGTGGAAGAATTTGCCATGGATCTCAAAGACAGCATTTCCGGCGTCGTCGCGTACAGTAAAGGTGTCGGTCAGGCCCCAGGCGTGTTCTCGTAGATGGTAGCGCATAGGCGTGAATAAGCTCCTTTCAGCCCTATAGGTCTGAGAAGCGCAAGCGCCCCACGCTTCTCGCGTTGGTGGAGCGTGAGCGCCCCCGCACGGACGTCCGCGTGCGCGGCCGCACTGGTTTTTTTGAGTTAGTGCGACAGGGGCGCGAATGCGCCCCTGTCGCACTAACTCACTTATGATCGTGCAACATCGCTAGCGTAAAACATCTGCCTTCCGCAGTGATTTTGTATTATGGTGGTGCATCGGAGGCGCGGATGCGCCTCCGATGCACCACCATAATACTGACTTGCGAGCACCGTACATAGGTGTGAAAGCGCAGGCGGGCCGCAGGATTCTCAGACGAGATTTATGGTTGATCCTATGTATGGTAAACGCGGAAAGGGATCAACAATAAAAAGGAGTGGTCTTATGGTAGCACCAAGCGTTTGGCCTGGACTACGTTACGTTTGCTGCACTTGCCATCGACGATGATCACCGCGCCCTCGGCCAGGTCGCGCATGGCGGCCTCGATGTTGGAGATGCGACGCCCCTGGCGGTCGAAGATGGTGGTCTTCTCGTTCACGACTACCGCGCCTGGATCGGACTGACCTGATCTCTTCTGGACCTCTCCGGCGATCACATAGGTGTTGGGCGCCGAGGCGTTGGGTGCTTTACCGTAGACGGCTACCTTGCGTCCATGGGAGGCCAGGGCATCCATCACATCAGGCAGCTCTTTGCTCAGTTCCTTGACGTGCTCCATCTCTTGCTCGGATTTATCATCGTCGCTATGCAGCTCTGACTCCGTTAGCGTCTCTACCGCGGTTGTATGCTTCTGGGCGGAGGTATCGACGGCCTTTGCATCATCTTTACGATGGCGACTGAAGAGGCCATGCCTGACCCTCTGGGTCGGGGCCGGATCTGATTCTTGATGGTCAACACGATCTTTATCAGCCGGATGGTAGGTGTGCTCGAACAGCTCCTCATCATACGTCCTGGGAATAGCGACCGGCAGGGCCTGAGGCAGCGTATCGATCTGATAGGTGATATAGACCTGGTCCAGGGCCTCCTTATTTAAATGCGCCAATTTCTCCCAGTCGCTGGAGCTCAGATAATCTTTGAGCTTGATCGAGCTGCCATCTACCTGTAAGGGGGCGCTGGCTGGTACTCTGATGCGCAGATGGGCGCCCTTGAAGTACTCGGCGGTCGTGTTGTCCGGCTTCTGGCGCAGCAGCAGCGACGACAGTTGTTGCATGGTCGTCAATGCATTGCCAGATGTAATCACGCAGACATCGATGGCTCCATCATCTACATAGGCATCCGGCGTAATACGCTCAACCTTGGCGTAGCGGCGCGTATTGCCCAGCACGATCTGGATTGCCTCACCCCGCCAGAGCGAATCGTTCCCCTCACCAACCAGGATCTCAACCGGGAAAGGGTGCTGCGTAGGCAGTTCTTTAGCAGCTGACGCAGCAACGGCGAAAGGTCCGATCTGGTACTTCAATGGCTTGGAGACGCCGCTCATAATGGCCGCGTCCAGGCCGATGCCCGCCATCAGCAGGAAATGGTGGCGCACCTCCCCGCTCTCCTCAGTAGCCTTTTTACCAGCTTTAGAGAGTGAAATCGAGGGCTTATCGTCGCCCGGAAAAGCGATCGAGCGTAACGAGATACGCCCCACATCCACCTTGCGCGTCTCGCTATTGAGAAGGGCCAATGCGGCCTTCACAGGATCGGTTGGAATACCAATCTCGCCGGCCCACACATTCGCGGTCCCACCGGGGATCAGCGCCACGGTCGGTCGCTTGCCTTTCACGCTCATCACACCATTGACGGCCTGATTCAGCGTGCCATCGCCGCCATAGGCAATAACCACATCACTCTTCTTGCCCAGCGTCACCTCGCGCGACATAGCCATAATATGCTTGCCGTACTCTTTTAAGGCGATCGTAGTTTTGTATCCACCCGCCGCCAGCACAGCCAGAATATCCGACAACTTCGCCGTATTCTCGCCTGCCCGCGGATTGATAAGAAAGGAAGCAGTTTTATTAGACATAGATACCCCCTCGCTGCTATAAAGATAGAAAAATGTTAACTAATCTGCTAGGGACACGCGAGGCGCTGTAGTTCAGTTTCAAGAGTGGGATATTTGTAGGTATGAGATAAACGAGTGTAAGAATATGAAGCGTAGCAGGTGTGCATATGCGCACCTGCTACGCTTCATATTCTTATACTCGTTTATCTACGAATAATTTTATTTTGCGCCACGAACCAGGGTTTTGACGGCCTGGACGATGTCGTGGGTACTGATGCCGGCGGCTTCGAGCAACTGGGCGGGCTTGCCGGAGCTTGGCATCGACTCAACGGCCATTTTAATGACCTGAGGCATAGGAACAGCGGCCTGCGCGAACGCTTCCAGCACAGCCTCACCTAGACCACCCTCGGGCCAGTGATCCTCGACCGTGATGATCTTACCTCCAGCCTCAGCAGCGGCCGCTAGCAGGGTCTCATCGTCGATGGGCTTCACCGAGTAGGCATCGATGACACGGATATTGATGCCATCGCTCTTGAGCTGTTCGTAAGCTTCCAGAGCCTCATGCAGCGTGATACCTGCCGCCACCACAGTCACCTGGTCTTTATCCGACTGGCGCACGACCTTACTACCACCGATGGGGAAGGTCTCATCAGGACCATAGATGACGGGCGTCTTCTCACGTGTCGTGCGGATGTAGGAGATGCCACCGTGGTCAGCCATCTCCGCGACCAGCTTAGCCGTCTGGTTGGCATCGCTGGGATAGAGCACCGTGCTATTCCAGATCGCGCGCATCATCGCCAGGTCTTCCAGGGCCATCTGCGAAGGTCCATCCTCACCGATCGAGACTCCGGCGTGTGAGCCAGAGAGGCGGATGTTGGCCTGTGAGACAGCGGCCATGCGGATAAAGTCATAGGCACGCGACAGGAAAGCCGCGAAGCTCGAAGCGAAGGGAACCTTCTCACGCACCTGGGTACCAACTGCAAAGGCCACCATCTGCTGCTCCGCGATATACTGCTCGAAGTAGCGATCGGGATAGGCCTTGGTGAACTCGTTGGCGTAGGTGGAGTTGCTGACCTCACCATCCATTACGACCACCTCGGGATTGGCGGCACCGAGCGCGACCAGCGCATCACCGTAGGCTTTACGCGTCGCCTCAGTCGAACCAAGCTCGTAGCGTGGTAGCTCAAGGGGCTTTTTCTCTCCCAGTGGGGCTGGTTTGGCGGGCGCGGGCTTCTGTACAGGATAGACCATACTGCGCGCGGCTGGCTTCAATTCGTCGATGGCCTGCTCGGCCTGCTCGGCGCTCAATGCCTTACCATGCCAGCCATCTTTATCGGCCAGGAAGGAGACGCCTTTCCCCTTGATGGTCTTGGCGACGATGACGGTCGGATGATCAGTGGCCTCGGCAGCCTGGCGATAAGCCTGGTCGATCTCCTCGTAGTTGTGGCCATCAATGACGATGGCGTTCCAACCAAAGCCACGGGCGCGGGCCGCGTAGGCCTCGGTGTTCCAGCCTAGCTCGGTCTCACCACGCTGACCCAGACGGTTACAGTCGATAATCGCGATCAGGTTATTCAGCTTGTAATGCTCGGCCAGGTGGAAGGCTTCATAATTAGAACCTTCAGCCATCTCACTATCGCCCAGCAGGACCCAGACCTTGTAAGGGAGCTTATCCAGGTACTTGCCCACGGCCGCGATACCGACCGAGACCGGCAGGCCCTGTCCCAGAGAACCGGTCGCCACGTCCACCCATGGAAGCTCAGGGGTGGGATGGCCGGCCAGGCGGCTGCCAAACTTGCGCAGCGTCAACAGTTCTTCATCTTCAATCGCCCCACCCGCCTTAAGCATCGAATACAGCAGCGGAGCCGCGTGTCCCTTGGACAGGATAAAATGATCGTTCGCAGGATTCTTCGGATCCCCGTAATCGTAGTGCAGGTGGCTCAACATCAAGACCGACATCAGATCGGCCGCTGACATCGACGAAGTAGGATGTCCAGAACCTGCCGCAGTCGTCGAACGGATACTATCAACACGTAATTGCTGGGCAAGATTTGTCCATTGTTGCACCTGGGAAGTCGTTTCTGCAGTTGTCATAAGTACTCCTCACTATACGAGCATCGTACACTTTACATCCCGGTTTACTTGCATATGCAGGTAGCTGGTAAGCAAGCGGTGAAAAGCTTGCGCGATGCCAAAGGCCGAAATATCGGTTACCTGATATCAATGTATAGAGTGACAACAAGGCCGCGAGCACACGCTGAAACGGTCCTGTCAGTTTTTATTATGCACGCTGTCAAACAGCTTTGTGAAGGGTCTGCCTATAGCGACCACAACACCTTTTAACACGATTGGGCGCGGACCAATAGTTTCAGAATATCTGCTTGCGCGGGGGTGGAGGTGGATTTTCTAGCAGAGGAAGCGGAGCTGGTTATAGAACAGATAAAGTGATTCTAGAGCGGAACGAATGAAATGAGACATACACGATCTTTTGCGAAGGGTGTATGCCTCATTTTGGAAGCGTGGGAACCCGGTTTAGTGGCGATTTCTGGGGGCCAGGGCCCAGAACAGCAGGCCAGCCATCACAAAAAACATCACCAGCATAAATGCCATGACGGGATCGACAGCGCCAGTTACCGGAAACTGGAAGACGGCCGCCAGGAGTAAATAGAGCAGCCACAGTCCCCCCAGAATCGGGAAAACATATAGCCAGTTAAAACGCGCACGGGGGTTCGGTTCACGAACAACAACTTCATAGTCTGAATTAAGTGGCTCCATACCATACCTTTCCTTCAAGACCGCATAGAGCATATTCCTATGCTGTTTATTGCAGGCGGCCGTGAGACACATCTCTTCTATTAAAAATCAGAAATATGCCGGGTCGAGCAAATCTTTATGATAATATCGATCAACAGGTCGCTGGTTAAATCGACCCGCTGAAATTCAAGTCATATTATAGTCGTTCGCATCCAACTGCGCAACTTTTCTCATTCTCATCTCAAAACAGCTTTTGAAAATTCACCACACAGCAGGTTCTGCGGGGTTCACAGGGACAGCCAGCCCCTGTAAGGCCCCTGACCTCCCCTGGCCTTCTCTATTTTGCGTGTGGTGCCCTGCACAGGTTCTGCGGGGTTCACAGGGGCGGCTAGCCCCTGTGGGGGTCCAGGGGTCTCCCCTGGTCTTCTCTATTTTGTGGTGCCGCCGTCGGCGGCACCACAAAAAAGGCCTCTAGCGGCCAAAGCTGCAGAGGTCGAGATTGGTGGAGTCGCAGGAATCGGAATGAGCGGGCGAGAGCATGTTTTCCAGGAAAGAAATAGCGGGAAGGGAGTAACGTTTATTGAAGTGACGACGCAACTCAAACGCATTAACCTGATAGGTAGAGCCATCAGAGGCGGCGGTCAGTCTTCCTTCGGCAATGGCACTACAAACATCAGCAAGAGTCGGCATGTGGTCGGACATAAATTTCCTCCCCCTACAGGATATACTGCGGCGTGTTATACAATCAACGCAACAACAGTAGAAACACAAGGTACCAGTTACAAACACGACTAAACGTTCTTTTTTGTTTCACCGCGTCGTTTGTAGAATAAGGACCACAAGATGCGATCCCCGACGGCCTCCATTGGCCCCTTATCCGTACAGATGGTACATTTGCCTGGTTATTCGATCTCTTCTTGATTAGGATCATCTATCACCGCCTCATCATCCAACAACCCCTTCATAGGATCAATATACATCACCTGCCTGATCAGGTCAATCTGTTTGATGACCTCTTTGATGGCCGGGATCAAAATCTGCTGACCCTGCGTTCCCTTGATGACGTAAACATCGTTTCCCCCCGTGGTCCAGATGTCGGTAATCACACCGACCTCCTCACCGCTCATGCGCAGGACGCGCAGGCCGAGGATATCATGCTGATAGTATGAATCGGGCGGCAATTTGGCCA
Organism: Dictyobacter halimunensis; assembly: GCF_036245075.1. Lineage (NCBI taxonomy): Bacteria > Bacillati > Chloroflexota > Ktedonobacteria > Ktedonobacterales > Dictyobacteraceae > Dictyobacter > Dictyobacter halimunensis. The sequence continues at coordinate 4,655,607 of NZ_BSRI01000002.1, read as the reverse complement.
GTTCGGAGAGAGGAATCACAATATCGCGTTGACGCAGCTTCTCGGCAGCGTTAGCGTCATCGATACCCTTAAATTTGAGTAGCAGCATATCTCCCTTGTGGGGGCGCACCCCGACAATGGAGAGGCGATGGTGGTCGGGCGCCAGATAGACGGTCTCCAGCGACACAAAGCGATCGGGTACATCGCTGAGTGGGAAGACCTTCACCTCACCCCGAATACCAAAAGGGGCCACTATTTTTCCGATAGTAGCCCATTCTGTCGTGTTTTGCATAGCACGTAGCTCTATTTCTGTCTGACCAGCCTGAGAAAAACTCTGGTTATTGAATCTCAAGTGAGGTATGACGACCTTCACGGGTGCCGCCCGCGCGTAGCAGTGTACGCATCGCTTTGGCGACACGCCCCTGGCGACCAATTACTTTACCAAAGTCATCGGCCCCCACGTGCAACTCGAGCACGAGCGCGTTACGATCGTTGCGAACTTCACGCACCTGAACGGCGGAAGGATCGTCCACCAATGACTGAGCTACATACTCAATCAGTTTCCGCATATAGTATCCTTACTTCAGATACAACCTGGCCGGTGCCAGTAAGCAGGACGCTCTTTATTCAGCAGCGGGAGCAGCTTTAGCAGCGGCCTTCTCTTGTGTGAAACGGTCAAGGATGCCAGCGCGCTTGAGGAGCAGAGTAACGGACTCTGTGGGTTGCGCACCGTTTTTCAACCAGCTGAGAGCTTTTTCTTCGTTGATGTTGATGGCGGAAGGCTCGACGCGTGGGTTGTACCAACCGATATTCTCGATAATACGGCCATCACGGGGGGAGCGTGCATCAGCGATCACAACACGATAGCTTGGGGCTTTCTTCATCCCCGTACGTTTTAAGCGAATTTTGACAGTCATGCTTTATTAATTCCACCTCTGCCCCACACAAAGGGGGCTGTATTTTCAGCAGCGCCACGTTTTCACAGCACATAATAGTGGCTCTAAATTACGGCTTGATTAGAATAGCACGCTGCCGCGGAATTGTCAATGTTGCGTGTTGCGCCTGATTTTTGTGCCTGCGGCCCTGGGGCTTTCCCCGCCTTCGGCGGGGAAGAGGAGAGGGAAAGGGAGGTTGGGGACACCCCAAACCCCGGCAGGAGGGCTCGCCGCCTCCTGCACCTCTCGCCTACGGCGGCGCGGGAAAGAAAGGAGAAGGCCAGGGGGCTCCCCCTGAAACCCCGGCAGGAGGGCTCGCCGCCTCCTGCACCTCTCGCCTACGGCGGCGCGGGAAAGAGAAGAGAGGGCCAGGGGACTCCCCTGAAACCCCGGCAGGAGGGCTCACCGCCCTCCTGCACCTCCCACATAGACATGTTGTCCAGCCGTCAGGAGTGCTATAATGCTGGCAGAATGGCTGAAATGTTCGATGAGGAACGCTCAATATGGAAAGCATCGCAAGGCTATCACTGGTGATCTCAATGGACGCCCAGAAGGGACAAAAAAGCAAAAAAAAGGATAGTTGATAACATGCGTAGAACTAAGATTGTCTGTACCATAGGACCAGCCACCAATAGTGAGGAGCGGCTAGAGGAGTTGATGCAGGCCGGTATGAATGTGGCACGACTCAATTTCTCACATGGTACACATCAGGAACATGCCGTCGTCATCGAACGGATACGCTCCGTTTCTAACCGCTTGCGTTGCCCAATCGCTATTTTACAGGATTTGCAGGGACCTAAAATCCGCACCGGCTCGCTACAGGATAAGAAACCCGTTATGCTGGTCGATAACGCGGAGGTCACTATTACCAGCCGCGATGTGCCGGGAACAGCAAAGATTATATCTACCACTTATCAGCAGCTCCCCGGTGACGTACAGCCGGGTGACCGTATCCTGCTCAACGATGGTCTGCTGGAGCTGCGCGTGCTGGACAAAAACGCTACCGATGTGCGCTGCCAGGTGGTGCATGGGGGTCCGCTGGGAGAACATAAGGGTATCAATCTGCCAGGAGTCGCGGTCAGCGCGCCCGCCATGACCGAGAAGGATCGTGAGGATCTGCGCTTTGGCATCGAGCACGACGTGGATTATGTCGCCCTCAGCTTTGTACGCAAGCCGGAGGACATCCTTGAGGCCAAAAGATTTATCCACGAACTTCAGTTACAACAGAATGATAACTATAAGAAGCATCCCTTGCCGATCCCGCTGATTGCCAAGCTTGAGAAGCCAGAGGCTATCGCCCGCCTGGATGAGATCCTTGAGGTGACCGATGGCGTCATGATCGCGCGCGGCGACCTGGGCGTCGAGATGGCCCCCGAAAAGGTTCCTATGATCCAGAAGCATATCATCGCCAGGTGCAACGAGCTGGGTCTGCCGGTGATTACCGCCACGCAGATGTTAGAATCGATGATCACCAATCCACGCCCCACCAGGGCTGAGGTCAACGATGTCTCAAACGCCGTACTGGACAAAACCGACCTGGTCATGCTGAGCGCCGAAACGGCCACCGGGGCCTATCCAATTGAAGCGGTCGAGATGATGGTGCGCATCGCCCTCGAAACCGAGACGGGCAACCGCACGGCGCAGCAACCTAAACACCAGCGGCTCACGCAGGCGCGGGCCGTCAGCCATGCCGCGCGCGCCCTCTCCGAGGAAGTGAGCGTCAAGGCCATCGTCGTCTTCACCCGCACCGGCAACACGGCCCACCTGATCTCCAAGGACCGTCCCCGCGTTCCCATCCTGGCCTACACCCCCTCGGAAAGGGTACGGCGCCAGCTCGCCCTCTGCTGGGGTGTCAGCTCGCACTGCATCGAGATGACGGGCACCACCGAAGAGCTGATCGAGGTCGTTGAACACCGCCTCATCGAAGACCAGCTGGTCCAGCAAGGCGAATACGTGGTCATCATGGGAGGGCTGCCCGTGGCCAGCCGGGCGCGCACCAACTTTGTCAAGCTCCACCGCGTCCAGGCCGCCGACGAATAAGAAGGATTTACTCCAACGAGAAAGCGGAAGGGATGGGAAGGCGTAGATGCCTTCCCATCCCTTCCGCTTTCTCGTTGGAGCGCTAGAAAAATATCTTTATTTCATTTCCGCTTTTGGAGAAACTTCAGGTACTGTATATGAGAGGGATTAAGTGTGCTAATAGATATTGACGTTTTTTATGGCTCTGGTATATAGTAGCGCACACGAGATTTTTATAGGAATGGATGTGCAATACATTCTTTTTTTATGTGTAAATAGTTTGAGGAAAATAAGGTGGAAGTAGTGGGGGCATCCCGTAAAAAGTATAGTATTGATATTGAGCAGCGGCGCCTGCATATCATCAAGACATTCAATGAACTGCCCGTGTATGACTCATTAGAATTCTGGCGCGTCGTCGAGCGGGCGGAGTTGCCGCGCGAAGTGCTGGTTAAATCTTTGCGTTTCGCTCGTCGCCATCAGGATCACATGGGGAGCCGGCGTATCGCGGAGGTAATCATGGCAAGCACGCTGGCGAAAAACGAGTTGTGGGCCAGTGGCGTGGTGCAGAAATGCTATGGGTTGGGATGGGATGAACAGTGGAATATGGGCTTAGATTTATGCTCAGATTTAAATGAAGCAATTTTAAAAGCCATCTTCGATCCCCTACGCCACTTCTGGGAAGAAAACTTTATCCACTGTGTGCGCTATGAACGCATGCATGTCTATCGCTCGTTTATGCTACGCGAGGGACGGCTCAGCACAGCCCACGTCGAGAAGGGGCGCCGCATTCCCCGCCGCCTGCTGCTGAGCCTGGATCATGTGTCCCCATGTATTGACTATATGCATAACCCCCTGGATATTGAAGACGAGCAAGCTTATCTAATGCTGCGCTCAATCGATTCCAGCGTAGTGATCGAGGTTGTCAGCCGACTCCCTGAACGCCTGCGGTCCGTGGTCCTGTTGATCTACTGGGCCGACAAGACAGAAAAGGACGCGGCACGGGAATTGGGGATTTCCGACCGTACCGTGCGCAATCGCCTGCATGACGCGATCCATACCCTTTCGGCCAGCCTCGCTCACGAGCAGAACCGCGTCACGTATTCACCGGCTATAAGCAAGCTACAGGCAGATATAAACGAACTGTGCGGACGGGGGAATGTATGATACATTCTATGTATGAATGCGCATGACCAAAACGCGTCTGACCTCCATAGCCGTAGGTTCGGCCCTCGCGGCCGATTTCCTCTCCACGCACATTCCATGTCCACCAAAGGCGAGGAAAAATCGGCCACAAGGGCCGAACCTACGGCGGGCGTTTTCGTGGGGGGAGGAAAAATCGGCCACGAGGGCCGAACCTACGGTGGTCTTTGCCCGTTTTAAACCAGAAGGGATGGATTTTCATGAATACCATTGCTTATATCGATTGCTCAATGGGGGTGAGCGGCGATCTGCTGTTGAGCGCGCTGCTGGATGCCGGTCTGCCGCTGGACAGCCTGAGGGAAGCGGTGGCGCGGGTGTCCCCTGGAGCCGAGGCATACCAGTTCGAATCCGTCAAAGCACTGGGGCAGGGGACTCGGATCTTTATAAAGAACGGGGAGAGCGAGGCGCGGTATTCTCTGTCTGAATGGGAGGGCCGTTTACAGGCTGGGCGGCTACGCGATGAGGTGCTGGACTGTCTGCACGGCCTGGTGGAGGCTGAGGCGGCCGTCGCAGGAGTCCCTGTTGAGGCCATTCGCGTGCCGTCCTCTACGCTGCATGAGATGCTGGCCGTATTGGCGGGTCTGCGGGAACTGGCTCCTGGCGGCGTCTTTGCTTCTCCCCTGCCCCTCACCAGCGGGGTGGTGGAGAAGGAACAGCAACTCGTGCCCGTACTCTCGCCGGTGACGCTGGAGATGCTACGAGGGTCGCCGGCGCTCTGGCAAGCCAGCGTCCTGCCGGGAGAGCTGGTGACGCCAACCGCCGCCGCCATACTGGCGGCCCACGCGCGCTTCGATCCTCCCACCATGTCTATTGAACAGACCACCTATGGTCTGGGGGCGACCGGACACAACTGGCCCGGAGCGCTACGCATGTGTTTTGGTCAGCCAGCGTCGACCGGTGGCGAACCAGCCTCCAGTGGAACAGTAGCCGGGCAGCCAGCCGACAGCGATTGGGTGGCCGTGATCGAGACGCATCTTGATACAATGACCGGCGAGCTGCTGGGTGGTCTGATGGAACGGCTCTTCAGTGCCGGTGCGCTGGATGTCACCTATACCCCGATTCAGATGAAGAAGAATCGTCCCGCCACCTTGCTGACCGTGATGTGCGCACCCGATCTCGGAGAGCCGCTGGCCCTGCTCCTGCTGCGCGAAACGACTACGCTCGGCGTCAGGATACAGCACATTCGCCGTCTCAAGGCGCAGCGTGAACAGGTGCGCATCGACACCGAGCTGGGCCCAATGCTGGTCAAGGTCAAGCGCCTGGGCGGCCAGCTGATCCAGGCCGCGCCCGAGTACGAGGAGTGCCAGCGCGTGGCAAAGGCGCACGATATTCCACTATCCGCCGCCTATGAGGTTGCCCGCAGCGCCATCAAACGCGTTATAATAGATAGAGAAAGAAAGGAATAAAGACGTCTCTATATAAGGAATGAGAGTGCTGCATGAAATTTGTCGATTGGCGCAAGAAAGCAGAGCAACCCGATGTAGATACGGAGGAGCAGCAGCGCCACACCTATCGCGGACGACGCATGGGAGACTATGTAGAAGAAATGATCCGCCAGGCGCAGGAACGCGGGGACTTTGACAATCTGAAGGGGATGGGGAAGCCACTTCAGCTGGATATGTCATCCAGGGATGAACACAGCATGGCCAACAAACTCCTGAAGGATAATGGCTTTGTGCCCTTAGAGATCGAGCTGCAGAAGCAGATCGACGCCGACCTGGACCGGGCCACAAAAAAGATTCAGTACCTGATCTCGCAACATCAGCGCCTGACCGCGCGCAGGCTGGCTCCCTTTGAAAGCGAGAAGCGCCGCTTCAATGCCTCCGTAGAGAAGGCCGCCACTGAATACGACGAGGCCCTGCGCCGCATCAACAGCAAGATCTTAACCCTCAATGTCTCAACGCCTTCCGCAATGCACAGGCCCATTCTGAAGGTAGACAAACTGGTCGCAGAATTTCGCCAGCGCTGCCCCCTGTTCGATCTCAAGTAGCCATCATTGAGAGGCGGGGATGCGTACGGAAAAGAAACAGGCGCCCGCGAGGGGCGCGTCCACAGCATTAATCAGTTTCTTGTTTGTCAGAACCTCTTTTGGAGCTGGATCCCTGCTTGCTTTCCAGGATATCTGGCATTTTCGCCAGAGCCTTCACCAGCGCGGGAGCCAGTTCTTCCGCCAGGACCGGGGCGAGCGCTTCCGCCAGCGCGGGGGCCAGCGCCTCGGCAAGGACGATCGTTTCCAACGATGTCCCCGGCGCCCCCTGAGCCTGTTCCGAAGGTTTCAAGGAGGCCATATAGGCTTCCGCCAGGACCGCCGTGATCTTATCCTCACCGCGCGATGAAGATTTTTGATAGGAAGCACCTCCAATCAGCTCTTTGATAAGTGCTTCGACTATCGGATCTATGGTGCTCTGACTGGCCGATTGTCCGGGATTATTTTTCACGATTATGCTTCCCTTTCATCATCTCTGAGGGTGCGCGATTTTCTACACCACAAATAAAAAGGGCACCAGCGGACGCCCGCGAGGGGGCGCACTGCTTCCTGAGAGACAGGACGCCGCTCCCCCGGGGTACCACGTGACACTAGACGTTCTGCTTCTCGCGCTCCTCACGACGGCCCATCAAGGTGGCCAGCACAACTGGATTAATGCCGAAGCCCTCTTCCTCGTGCTCCTCACGGCGGCCCATCAGGGTGGCCAGCACAACTGGATTGATGCCGAAGCCCTCTTCGCCCTCTTCCTTTTCACCACGGCGGCGCGCCATCAAAGCAGCCAGCACGACCGGGAGGATGCCGCCTCCTCTATGCTCGCGGCGGCGAGCCATCAGCGCAGCCAGCACAATCGGGTTGATGCCGAAGCCCTCTTCACCCTCTTCGCCTTTCTCACCACGGCGGGCCAGCAAGGTCGCCAGCACAATCGGGTTGATGCCACCCTCTTCGCTTTTCTCACCACGACGGGCCAGCAAGGTCATCAGCACAATCGGGTTGATGCCACCCTCTTCGCTTTTCTCACCACGACGGGCCAGCAAGGTCATCAGCACAATCGGGTTGATGCCACCCTCTTCGCTTTTCTCACCACGACGGGCCAGCAAGGTCGCCAGCAACAGTGGATTCGGGATACCACTTTCCACGTCCTTCTCGGCACGGCGCGCCAGCAAGGTCGCCAGCAATAGTGGATGCTGGATGCCATCGTTCTCATCACGCTCCTCGCGGCGAGACATCAGAGTGGCTAAAATAAGCGGCATAGCTTCGATAGGGCCTGCTTTGCCAGCTTGTCCACGAACTTCCTCACGTACAGATGTAGTAGCCATAAAACTTTCCTTTCGGCATTGTTTTCTTTATCTGGACAATCTCTTTGACTGTCTTATTCTCATTGAGAGTACATATATACGCGTAAAAGCGATGTCATTTGTACACTCGTCGTCATTATAAAGAGCCCCAAGAAGCCATATCCTTCAATCCTGCCATAAAAGCATATCGATCTAAGATATAATAAGAGGTCGCCAGCACCATCAAAACTAAAAAGTACCCGCTATAGAAGGTTGAGGCATCCTGCAAACATACATTTTCCGTTACTGAAATAGTAATATGGGGATCAGGGCATGCCTTGCATAGCCAATTTTTGCTAGCTTGCCTTTAATAAAGGTAAGCTAGCAATGAGCTTCTCAATATGAATATCATGGGAATATCAAGTGCCACGATCGACTAATATAGCAGCGCGGCTACTTGTTATACTATTCACAGGCTCATCGCTTCAACCAATTGCCACCTGCTTTTATCGTTACTGCATTTTTAATATATCGTTATTGGAGATAAGATAGATAGATAGCATTATATATATGCGAAATGTGATCTGGAGGAAAGATCAATGCAGGATAGAACGTATCAACAAGCTATAGAAGATTTGCGCGACAAGATCTCTGGTGATTTTCAATCATCGGTCAACCACATGCTCGTGCATCGCACCACCGCCACGGACGCTACCCTTAACATCCAGGATGAAAGTGTACGCACCGTCGTTACCGACGCCCTGATCGCCGGCCAGATCCTGACCCTGCTCACACTGATGAGAGATCTACGCATGGTCGACGAGGAGCAGCATCGCGAGTTCACCGCCTACCTCCTCCGCTCCCTGACCTCCTAAGGCCAGCCGCCAGCACAATAGAGAGAAAAATAAGGCCAGTATAAAGCCGCTTCAAAAGTGGCTTTATACTGGCCTTAAACATAAAAAAGAGCCGATGGTCGGAATTGAACCGACGACCGACGCTTTACGAAAGCGTTGCTCTACCCCTGAGCTACATCGGCTGGGTATTGTTTGTTATGAGAAGCAGGCTTATGTGCCGCGTTTCTCTTAACACTGCGGATTATACATGTAAACCAGTACTATGTCAAGCATTTTTTTGCAATTTTTCTATGCTTCGCAAGAATGCGTGAAAAATACCACGAGGAGCTTGATCGTGAGGGTACGGGGTCGCTTCGCGACAAGCCGGGGCAAGCCCGGTTGAGGATGCCCCCAGCATCCTCGCCTACGGTGTTTCGTCGTTACGGTGTGAGGATGTGGGATGCACGCCGGGCGTGCATCCCACATCCTCACACCCTCTTTTTTTCTCGACAACTCTACCGTCTTATGGTAGAATGGTGGCAATGTTTCGGTTCCGCCTAGTTTGGAGTCTTATATGCGCGCCCTATTGGTAGCAACCACAAATCGTCATAAGTTGGAAGAGTATCGAGCAATCTTCGCGAATCTACCGTATGAATTGCTTTCGCTCAACGATGTTCATATCGATTTTGATGTTGAGGAGACCGGAACAACTTTTCAAGAAAACGCAGAATTAAAAGCCCTGGCATACGCACGTGCTTCGGGGACACTCTCTCTCGCTGATGACTCTGGTTTGGAAATCGATGCACTGGGCGGGGCTCCAGGCGTTTATTCAGCACGTTTTGCTGGCGTAGATACCCCCTACGAGAAACGCTTCCCTATTCTCTTCGATCGCTTACGCGGTGTACCACCGGAGAAGCGGACCGCTCGCTTTAAATGTGTGATTACCATCGCCGAACCTTCGGGCTATCATCAGAGTGTTGAAGGGTCGATCGAAGGTCTGATCACTGACCCCCCTCGTGGTAGCAATGGCTTTGGCTATGATCCGATCTTTCTGGTTCCAGAATTGGGGAAGACGACCGCCGAAATCGAGCCAGAGCACAAAAATAGCATCAGCCATCGTGGGCGGGCCGCATTAAAAGCCCGAGCCTTGCTCGAACACTGGCCGCCATCCCCTTCCTCTCCTACATAGTGCCGGGGATGATATTTATTGAAAGTAGCCGAGAGAGATGAGGACCGATAATCTATGGCGAAACGATCTGCCATTCGTGTTGCCCTTGATCTAGAAACGACTGGCTTACATCCCGAGCAAGATACTATTCTTGAGATTGCCGCCGTCAAATTTCAGGGGACCGAAATAATCGATACATTAGAGACTTTTGTGGCCCCCGGCCGTTCGATTCCCTATCGCGTACAACGCCTGACCGGCATCAAGCCAGAGCACCTTGCTGGCGCCCCTCCTTTTTCCGCTGTGGCAAACAAATTGCAGTACTTCCTTGGCGATCTCCCTATTGTCGGGCATAGCATCCCGTTTGATGCCGGCTTTTTGCGCATGCGCGGCATAGCGCGTACTAATCCGCTTATCGATACTTTTGAACTGGCAACTGTACTGCTGCCGTCGCTGGTCAGCTATAACCTGGGGCAGGTGGCCGAGGCGCTGGGGGTACGTGTGCCGCACGATCGGCACCGCGCGATGGTCGATACCGTGCTGGCGATGGAGGTCTTTAACGCTCTGCATCAACGCCTGCAGGCGGTGGACCTGGATGTGCTGAACGACCTGGCCAATCTGGATGCGCCGCGTTCATGGCCGCTGCTGCACTTTTTTCGCCAGGAGGTGCGCGATCGGCAGGAGCGCGATGGCGTGGTCGGCAGGCTCTCGCGTGGCAGCCTGGGCGATCGCTTCGCCTCTCAGCTGGGCATGGATCCACGTGTGCTCTCGTTCGCAATTGGACGCCCGCAGGACGCCGAGGAGTCGCCCGCCGCTGACGCGCTGCCAGTTGCCGATGTGCCCGTTGAGACTCCGGCCGTGCGCGGCAACGAGGTTGCGCGCCAGGCTATTCTTAGCTCGCTGGAGCAGCGTGAGCCGCTGCTGCTGGAACTGACGCTGGGCGGCCATGACTATACGGCGGCCCTGCTCGCGGCACTGGAGTGGCTAGATACCCCTCCTTCCACCGACCCCAATACTGAAACGAATGGTCCACGCCGGCTGGTCATTGCCTGCGCCAATCAGCAGAGCGCGCGGCGCCTGATCGATACGACATTGCCCCTGCTGCAACAAAAGATGAGGTCCGACCATTCGGTGGCCTACCTGGCGGAGCATGGGGGCTATCTATGTACCCATCGCTGGTTCGGGGCCGCCATGCGGCGTACCAGCGGAGAGCTGACGGCCGAGCAGGCGCGTGGACTGGCCAAGCTGCGCCTGTGGACTCATGAGACGCTGCAGGGCGATCGCAGCGAGCTGACACTGCTGCAGCAAGAGATTACGGCCTGGGATCGCATCTCATCCAGCTTCGAGCAGAGGCGATCGGTCGATGAGCGCTTCGAGAAAACGTATCAGCGCTGTACCTATCGCAGCAAGGGATATTGCTTTGTGAGCCTGGCTGAGGAGCGCGTGCGGGCCGCCCGCATCGTGGTGACGACGCATGCCGGCCTGTTTGATGATCTCTCATTGCGGCAGCCGCTGCTGGCCGAGATTGATCGGCGCCTGATACTGGATGCCGATCTGATTGAGGAAGAGAATATCCGCTGGGGCGGCACAGAGTTCGATCAGCTGCAGGTGCTGCGGGTCCTCAATACCATCGGTGCCGAGCTGGCCGATGGACGCTATCAGGGTCTGCTGGCCCTGGCGGCGCCCTCGCTGCGCGATAATGGTCCCGGCGGCTTATCCACCACGCCGACCGTGCCCAAGTCCGAACTGGACCAGCGGCTGCTGCAGTGGTTTCAGACGTTGCGCCAGGCACGCATGGCCGTGGGGCGCCTCTTTCTGGCCTTTAGCAGCCTGGTCGATGAGTCCGTCCAGCAGCATGGACGCGACAAGGGTCGAGGGCAAGCGCGAGGTTATGAACAGCGACCAGATCAGCCGTTGCGGCTAACAAACCATATACGCCAATTGGGCGCGTGGAACGAGGTGGAGCAGGCGTGGCAACAGGTGGAGCAGCGTCTGCGCTCGGTCATCGACCTGGCCAATGATGGTGAGCGGCGCATTCTGGCCCGGCAGAACAATCGCCGCCGCCAGGATCAGGGGAGCGGCGAGGATACGTCGGTGGCATCCGAGCTGGTGGCAGCCGCCTATCAGCTGACCGAGCAACTACAGATGGTGAAGCGGGCCACATCTCTGGAAGAAGGGGATTCTGTCTACTGGCTGCGCATGCCGCCGACTCCTCCCACGGCGGCTCAGCAGCACGCGAACAGAAAGGTCGCCGAGCCCGGCTCCAGCGCGATCTCTATCGAGCCCGCGCCGATCCTCTATTCGCAGCTCATACATACATCCAGCATGCTGAGGCAACTGCTGCTCAAGGAGCGAGCCAGCACGATCTTCGCCGGCACGGCCTTTTCGGTGGATGGCACATTCTCCTTCGCGCGCCAGCGCCTGGGGCTCGACCAGGATTCCGTGGCCGTCTGCTCGGCAGTCACTGAGCACCAGGAGCAGACGCTGCTGTATCTGCCAAACGATGTGCCGGAGCCCAATGCTCCCCAGTATCAGCGCCACCTGGACGACACGCTGGTGAACCTGGCCACAGCCCTTGAAGGGCAGGTGGTGGCCCTCTTCACATCGCATGCCGCGTTGCGCAGCACCTATACCGCGATCAAACCTATCCTTGAGGCGCGCAACATCCTCGTGCTGGGACAGGGGGCCGATGGCTCGCCACGCCAGCTGTGGCAGGTCTTCCAGTCGCAGGAGCGGGTGGTGATTCTGGGGACGGGCAGCTTCTGGGATCATGCCGACGAGATCGTGCGTTCGCCAGCCTGCCTGTTTATTTCCCGCCTGCCCATGCCGGTGCTAAACGATCCGCCAATGGCGGCGCGGGCCGAACACTATGCCGACCAGCTGCGCCAGCTGGCCGTGCCGATCGCTACCCTAAGGGTCAATCGGGCCATCAACCGCTTCATGTGGGGAGACGGCAGGCGCAACGCGGTGGTCCTCTTCGACCGACGCATCACCTCCAAAGAGTACGGCTCAACCGTCTTGCATAGCCTGCCACGCAGCTCGCAGCGCCATGCCGCCGCCTCTTTGATGCCCGATGCTATACTGGATTGGTTGACCGGCGAGGGCACGTGGGAGGATTAATCTAATCGGACGCGAGGTCCGACGCATGATGGGGACATTTTCGAGAGCCGAGAGATAATCGGACACGAGGTCCGAACGTATGAAAGAGAGTATGTCGGTGAGAGTATCTGGAGAGAGAGAGAAGGGGGAGCGCGGTCTGCGCGTGGTTTATGGGGCCTGTCCTCATGATTGCCCTGATACGTGCGCGTTGGAGACGCATGTGGATGAGAATGGGCGCGCGGTGAGCGTGCGGGGGCGATCAAATCATCCGGTGACGCGCGGCTGGCTGTGTGCCAAGGTCAATCGCTACCTGGAGCGCGTCTATCACCCGGAGCGGGTGCTGTATCCTTTGCGCCGCAGCGGTCCCAAGGGGAGCGGTCAGTTTACGCGTATTTCCTGGGATGAGGCGCTGGCGGAGATCTCCGAGCGCTGGCGGCAGATCAGCGCGCAGCATGGCGCTGATTGTATTTTACCCTATAGCTACGCGGGGACGCTGGGCCTGGTGCAGGGCGGCGTGACCGATGCCCGCTTCTGGAATCGCCTGGGCGCCAGCCAGCTGGTGCGCGCGATCTGTGGCTATGCCGCCGAAGATGCTGTGATGCTGACCATCGGTGGACGCCTGGCCCCCTCGCCTGAGGACGTGGTGCACAGCAAGTTGATCCTGATCTGGGGCAGTAATCCCGCCAGCACGGCGCCCCACGTGGTCCCCTTCCTTCGCGAGGCGCAGCGCAAGGGCGCGCGCATCGTGGTGATCGATCCCATTCGCACATTGACCGCTCGCTCGGCGGATCAGCATATCCAGCCGTTGCCTGGTACGGACGCGGCCCTGGCCCTGTCGATGATGCATGTGATGGTGAGCGAGGGTCTGCACGATGAGGCGTGGATCGAGCAGCATACCGTCGGCTGGGAACAGCTGCGCGAACGCATCATGCAGTATCCGCCCGAGCGCGGGGCTGCTATCACGGGGCTGGCCCGCGAGACGATCGTGGAGCTTGCCCGCGCCTATGCCACGACGAAACCGGCCATGCTGCGCATCTCAGATGGCATCAACCGGCATACCAATGGTGGTCAGACGGTACGCACCCTGGTCAGCCTGCCGGCCGTGGTGGGACAATACGGCGTACGCGGCGGTGGCCTGATGTACAGTACCAGCGACTGGCTGAAGTGGGATAAGGCGGCCCTTGGGCATGCGCACGAGGAGAGCTGTCCCCCGCCCACACGTAGCCTGAACATGAACCGTCTGGGCGCCGTCCTGACTGGCGAGGCCGATCCCCCGGTCTACTCGCTCTACGTCTACAATGGCAATCCGGCGGCCTCCACGCCCAACTCGGGCAAGGTGATTGAGGGACTGCTGCGCGAGGATCTCTTCACGGTGGTTCACGATCTGTTCGAGACCGACACGGCGCGCTACGCCGATATTATCCTGCCGGCGACCAGCCAGCTGGAGCAGGTGGACCTGCACAAACCGTACGGGCACCTGTCCCTGCAGTATAATACGCCCGCCATCGAGCCACAGGGCGAGGCGCGCAGCAACTGGGACGTCATGCGCGCGCTGGCGGCGGCCATGGGTTTCGAGGAACCGTGGCTGCAGCAGGACGCCGAGTCCGTGATCGCAGAGGTGCTGGCGGCGACCGCCGGCAAACAGCCCACCCTGCAGGGCATCACGCTAGAACGCCTGAAGGCGGAAGGTTCGATCCCACTGACCATCCCCGAAAACGAGCGGGTACCATTCCAGGATGGCGTGTTCCGCACGCCCTCACAGAAGGTCGAATTCTATTCCGAGCAGGCGCTGGCCAAAGGCTATGATCCAGTGCCCGACTGGGTGCCCGAGGTCGAGACACGCCCTGCGACGGCGCAGATCGCAGGCAAGGACGAGCTGCTGCCCCTGCTCAATCCGGCGGCCCACCACTTTGTTAGCTCAACCTTCGCCAATCAGCCGACGCTGATCTCCAAGGAGCGCACGCCCACCCTGCGCATCAATCCAGAGGATGCAAAGGTACGCGGCATTCGCAACGGGCAGATGGTCAAGGTTGGCAACGAACGCGGCTGGTGCCACCTCGTAGCTGACGTCTCAGAGGATGTGCGCCCTGGCGTTCTGGCGACCACCACCGTCTGGTGGCCAAAGTTCAGCCCCGACCGGCGCAACGTCAACTGGACCACCTCGGACCGCCTGGCCGACTTCAACGGGGGCAGCACCTTCTACACCAACCTCGTCTCCGTCGAGGCCGTAGAACACAACGAAACGGAAGACGCCGCGCACGAAAACGCCGTCGGCGTCTTCGTCCCCCGATAAAGCGGGTAGTGCAGGAGGGCGGCTAGCCGCCCTCCTGCCGGAGGTTTGGGGGACACCCCCAATAGTCTCTTCTCCTCCTCATGTCGCCGCAGGCACCACAAAAGCGGGTAGTGCAGGAGGGCGGCTAGCCCTCCTGCCGGGGATTTGGGGTGTCCCCCAATAGTCATTCCTCCCCCTCTCTCGCGCCGCCGCAGGCGGCACCAAAAGAAAAGAAAAGGCGACCGTTGGTCCATTTTATTTGACGGGTTTTATGCTCTATGTTACCATAACTTTAAAAGATTTTTGAGACCTGCCATTTATGAGGAGTGTCGAAATGAACTTATATGAGCAGTTATTGGTGGTGAGAGAGCGGCTCGAGGGTATTGGGGCGCATGATGATAGCATGGACCTGGTAGAGAAACTGTTGAAAAAGGCAGAGGCTGCTAGAAATGACCGCACGAGTATCTCTCAGGTACAGGTGCTGCGTCACATGTTGCGCATGCCTGAAACATTGGATAACTACAACGTCTACAATGATCTACAGGAGTTGATCAGCGAGCGCGACGATGCCGAGATCGCGGCGCGCGAAGATGCCGCTCCCGCAGCCTACATAGATACCGAGCGTCGTCCAAAGCCAAAATCGTACTATAAAGACAAGGCGCGTAAGGAAAAGGAACAGAAGAAGGGCTAGACTACATTTCAGTAGCTGGCCCTTTAATTTGTTTGTATTGAGCATCTGGACCTTCGAGCTGCAGCTGTTGCTTTAAGGCCTGCAATTGTGACTCCACATTTTGCTCGGCGGCAATCTGTTGCAGTTCGCGGTCAAGCGTATCGCCGCTGCCGGCGCCGAGGAGCCCCTGCTCACCAAGCGTGCCCTGCTCGATCAGGGTGTCCATAGCGTTGGCACGTGCCTGCATGTCCAGAACTTTGTTCTGGGCACGCTGCATGGCCAGGTTCATCTCGGTCATCTCCTGCGAGATGCCGGTGACCGCCTCGTTGATCTTCACCTGTGCCTGTGCCGCGCTATACTGCGCCTTCACCATCTCCTTCTGCGTACGGAACGTCTCGATACGCGCAGAGACGGTCCGCTCCATCGTAATCAGCTTCTCTTCCTGGGCCTTGAGCTGCGCGATCTGCTGCTCGTAGCCATTCAACTGCACGATCAGGACCTCTTTGCGCTGCAGCGCCATGCGCGCCAGGTCCTCCCGGTTGGCACGCAACGCCAGCTGAGCCTGGGAATCGAGCTTGTTCAACTTCTCCTGCAGCTGCGACTGCTGCAATTCTAAACGTTTCTCCTGGGTGACCACATCGGCGACCGAGCGTCTGAGCTGCTGCAACTGCTCCAACTGCTTATTGTAGGAATAATCCATCACCTGCCCGGGATCTTCAGCCTTGTCGAGGGCGGCGCTGGCCCGGATCTGGAACAGGTTGGCGAGGCGAGAAAAAAGCCCCATAGCATCCTCCTGACATCGATAAGTGTTGATAATTTCGAGCCTGATTTATGGTACGTACAGTATACGCCTGAAGAAGAGTTTCGTTGCTTTTTATTTTAATCATACCATAGTTGACGCGTTTTCTGTCCATGACACAAATTCAGCAATAAAAAAGCTTGACAACATACCCTCGATCGGCTATAATTCGTCTTGTCAGTAACAATGACAGCGCGGGTTTGGTGTAGTGGCTAACATGCAACTTTCCCAAAGTTGAGATCACGGGTTCGATCCCCGTAACCCGCTTCAAAAAAAGCAAGCCGCCTACGTAAGTAGGCGGCTTCTTCTATTACCTTGTGGATACCCCTCCGCCGCGCCGGTTGATACGCCGATGCGCCCGCTGAATATCGCCCGCCACCGTTTTGACGCCGATGAGACAGATCAGGCCAGCCAGAAACAGACAGGTGGGGCCTGTGATCTGCAGCGCAAAACCGAGCGAGTGCGTTTTATCGCTGATGGCGCCCACGATCAACGGCGAGGCCGCGTCACCCAGCAGGTGTCCCAGTAAAAGCGCCAGGCCGACCGCCGTGGAGCGAATATTGGGGACCGTAATATCCTGGATGATGGCCTGAATCGGACCCAGGCAGAGGCTCAGGCAGATAATCGCCAGGGAGAAGACAGCGATGAAGGCAGGTAGAGATTTCATATTCATCGCGATCCAGGTCAGGGGCGCACCGACCAGGAAGGCTACGGCGGTGATGATCATACGCCCCTGCGGCAGTCGTCGCTGCAGGAAGTCCGCCAGCCAGCCGCCGATCAGGGTACCGACGAGGCTGCCACCAGCCAGCACGCCACCCGAGATAGAGCCAGCCTTCGCCACGCTCAGTTGAAACTCGCGGTGCAGGAAGGTCGGGATCCAGGAGAGCGCGGCCCCGACGATAAAGAAGCTGCAGATGAAGGCGGCGACCAGTACCCAGTAGGTGGGCGTCTTCGAGAGCTGCCGCACAACCTGCAGGATGTTGCCGCCGATGCTGCCGTGGGCGGCGGCCGCCTCA
Source organism: Dictyobacter halimunensis (assembly GCF_036245075.1). Classification (NCBI taxonomy): domain Bacteria; kingdom Bacillati; phylum Chloroflexota; class Ktedonobacteria; order Ktedonobacterales; family Dictyobacteraceae; genus Dictyobacter; species Dictyobacter halimunensis. Next base: position 4,638,359 of record NZ_BSRI01000002.1, on the reverse strand, counting down.
TCGCCATCCTCGTCTTCACCCTCAATATCAAAGGCGCCGCGCCTCGGCTCGACCGAGCGCCAGATAAAGAAGGCAGCCAGCAGGCCCGGCAGGCCAACGATATAGAAGACCCAGCGCCACCCCAACGCCTCCGCCAGAATACCACCCATGATCAGTCCCAGGGCGGTCCCGATCAGGTTGCCGACCGACCAGACCGAGAGCATGAAGCCGCGCCGCTCTTTATTGAAATAGTCGCCGATCAGCGACACCGATGCCGGCGCATAGCCAGCCTCACCGATCCCCAGGATTGAGCGTGTCAGAAAGAGCTGAATAAAGTTGTGGGTCAGGCCGCTCAACGCCGTCGCCACGCTCCAGATCCCCACGCAGGCCGCGACGATATTCTTACGAATACCGCGATCCGCCCAGATGCCGATCGGTAGCGTCGCCAATCCATAGATAAACAGGAACGAAGAGTTCAGCAATCCCAATTCCACATCAGTCAGGTGAAATTCATGTTGAATAGTAACCTGTACCGCCGCCAGGATAGAACGATCCGTATAATTGAGAATATTTATAATTAATAGAATAATAAACGCGAAACGAGCCTGCGCGGCGGTTGGTCGCGCCAGGCGCCGCTGCTTAAGCTTAGAGGAAGTCGCCGTATCCATAAATGGGCATCCTTTATCTATTTTCATAACGTCACAGTTCAGACAGAAAGAGGTCATCAATAAGAAGCTACGTAGTTGTCAGGTCTTATGTTGTATATTGTACAGCGTTTCCCATAAATTCAACGTCAGCCATAGTCCTTTTCAGCCATTTCAGCTATTTCTACAGACTTACAGAGCGAACACAGCATTTTCGAAACTTTATAGCAGGGTTAGAACGTATAGAAAGTGATGAGCATATCTGTGTATGGCATAACCATTAGTTTTATCCTATTTCATCGCCTTGCTGGTATTTTCATACATACATTAGTTTCCGGACTTATCGAGAACGAAAAAAAGATGCAAAGGAGTGTACCATGTTAGTTCTTGCAGATGGGGTAACCATCACAATCGGTCATAACGTGTGGTCCTTTGGTATGAACGTCATTCTGTACATCATTATTGCCGCCATCGTCGGCGTCGTTGCGGAAATGATCGTAGGCTGGCGTGTCCCGTTCGGCATTATCGGCGCGATTATCGTCGGAGTCATCGGCGCGTGGTTGATGACCAACGTCATCACCATCTCCGGTGTAGGAGACATCTACCTCTTCGGCGTCCCGATTATTCGCGCCCTGATCGGCGCCATCATCCTGATCGCCATCTGGCACCTGCTCACAGGTGGCTTTGGCGGTCGTCGACGCCGCTACCGCGCCGCTTGACGGTTCGCGGATCGCACACATTACGTTCCGGCTATATTGGACGGTTCGGGGGCCGGCGATAATCGGCCACAAGGGCCGAACCTACGTAGATAACTCTCGACCCGCTTACCGCTTCACCGCATGGACGCCCCCTATCACACATATACGTGTGATGGGGGGCGTTCTCGTATATGGGACGCCGTGGTGCGTTTATAAATTGACCATCTTGACCCCGAAGATATTGCCGGCCTGGCTGATTTCGTCGAGGGCCCATTCGGGGATGGGGTTGTCGACGAGGATGACCATGAGGGCGGAGTCGGCGGGACGTTTGGCGTCGTAGGCGCGGGCACGGCGTACGCTAGGTCCCACATCCATGTGGCGGATATTGACGCTGGCCTTGCCTAGTACGGTGCCGACGATGCCGATCATACCCGGCTGGTCGATGTTGCGGCAGAAGAGGATGGGACCCTCCGGCGCGAACTCGGTCCAGTAGGGGCCGACCTGAACGATGCGTGGCTCGTCGTGCATGACGGTGCCGCTGAGCACGTTGACGAAGTTTTCAGGATTGTTCTCGCCACCGGCGCGACCATCGCTGACCACGCGTAGCGTGACCTGGTTGGCGAACTCGGCCGGGGTAGTCGATTTCTGCTCGACGATCTCGATGCCCCACTCTTTGGCCAGCACCTGCGCGTTGATCATGTTGACGTGCGCCTCCGAGACCGATTCGAGCAGTCCCTTGACCAGCGCGGCCTGCAGCGGACGCAGATCGTAGCTGGCGATCTCGCCGCTATAGGTCAGCTCGATCTTGCGCAGCGGCTCAGGCTGCAGCTGCGTGTACAGGCGTCCCATCTTCTCGATCAGCGTCATATAAGGCTGCAGGATCTTCAGGGTCTCAGGCAGGATCAGCGGGGCGTTGACGGCCGCGCGTGGGAAGCCGCCGCGCAGCACCGAGACGATCTGCTCGGCGACATCGGTGGCGACGCCGACCTGTGCCTCTTCGGTGGAGGCGCCCAGGTGCGGGGTGGCGATGATCTGTTCGTGCGCCACCAGCCGCTGTAGCAAGGCGTTGTCGCGGATCGGCTCCTGACTGAAGACGTCCAGCGCCGCCCCGGCGATATGCTTTTCATCCAGCACCTTTAGTAGCGCCTCCTCGTCGATCAGTCCACCGCGCGCGCAGTTGATCAAGCGCGCGCCCGGCTTCATCATGCGCAGCTCGGGCTCGCCGATCAGACCACGCGTCCCACTGGGGCCGCTGGTCAACGAGGTATGCAGGGTCACGAAGTCCGCCTGGCGCAGCACCTCTTCCAGGCTCATCATGCTTACGTTAGACTTGCGCGCCTGCTCGGGCGAGACAAAGGGATCGAAGGCGATGATATTCATCTCCAGGCCCTGGGCGCGCCGGGCCACGGCCATACCGACCTTGCCCAGTCCGATGACGCCCAGCGTCTTGTTGCGCACCTCGATGCCCAGGAAGCGGCTCTTCTCCCACTTGTTGGCCTTCATGCTGGCGTCGGCCGCCGGCACGTGGCGGGCCAGCGCCATCAGCATGGCGATGGTGTGCTCAGCCGCCGCCATGATGTTGCCGGTCGGCGAATTGACGACGATGATGCCGTGGCGCGTGGCGGAGTTGGTATCGATGTTATCGACGCCCACGCCGGCGCGGCCGACGATCTTCAGGCGCGTGCCGGCCGACAGAACCTCGTCGGTGACCTGCGTCTCGCTGCGCACCACCAGAGCGCTATACTCGTCGATGATCGCCTTCAGCTGATCGGGACTCAGTCCGGGCCGCTCATCGACCTGGGCCTCGGGCAGCTGCTCGCGCAGGAAGTTGACGCCTTCGCGCGCGATGCGATCCGTAATCAGTACCTTGATATTTTCAGGATGGGTGACATCTTCAGCCATTGCTCTCTTCTCCTCTTGCTTGTTGCCGGGTCTGGCGTGATCTACGCCCGGTAGCCCAGCTCCTTGAGATGCCTTTCGACCGCATCCATGGCCTGCTGCAGATCAGCGTCCGTGAAGTAGCCCAGGTGACCAATACGGAACATCTTGCCTTTCATATGATCCTGTCCATCGGCCAGCACAATCTGATCCTGGTCGTGCAACTTCTTGAGCAGCGCCTTGGTCTCGATGCCCTCGGGCGCCCTGATAGCTGTTACGGTATTGGAGGCGTAGCGCTCATCCTTGGCCAGCAGTTCGAGTCCCATGGCCTGCGCCCGCCCACGTACATAATCGCCGGCCTTCACGTGACGCGCGAAGATGGCCTCGCGCCCCTCGTCCAGCATCTTCTCCAGCGCCACATCCAGCGCATAGAAGAGCGAGACCGGAGGAGTCGACGGATGCTGCCAGGTGCTCTCCAGCGACTTCAACGTCGAGCTCCAATCCCAGTAGAAGCGGGGCATCTTCGAGGTCTTATGGGCCTGCCAGGCGCGCTCGCTGGCCGCGATCATCATAATGCCGGGAGGGATCATCCATCCCTTCTGCGAACCGGTAAACACAACATCCAGGTCCCAGGGGTCCATCTCCAGCGGCAGGCTGCTCAACGAGCTCACCGCGTCAACAACCACCAGGGCATCGGGGCTCAGGCGGCGCACCAGCGCGGCCAGCGTCTGAATATCATTGGTGACGCCGGTCGAGGTCTCGTTGTGCGTCATCATCACGCCCTTGTAGGGAGCCAGCTCTTTCAGACGCGCCTCGACCACGGCGGGATCGGCGACCTCGCCCCAGGCGAACTCGATGCGCGACACCTTGACACCGTAGGCCTCCGCGATCTTCGCCAGCCGCGTGCCAAAGTTACCGATGATGATAGATACCACGTGGTCGCCGGGCGAGAAGACGTTAACGACGGCGCACTCCTGACCGCCCGTACCGGAGGCCGGATAAGTAAGGACGCGCGAACGGGTCTGGAAGAAATATTCTAAGCGTGGCGTCACCCGCTTCATGATAGCCGAGAACTCGGGGCCACGGTGATTGATCATAGGGGCGGCCTGGGCTTCCAATACATCGGGAGGGACGGGAGTGGGACCGGGAACGCGCAAATTTTGCCGGGGAACGGGGGTTCTCGCCTCTACCTGGGGTACTGGGATCGCCTTTCTTTCCTGAATGGTCATTGCTTTCTTACTCCATCTCTCTATCAGTTGAATACCAACGTCTGTAATGTGGTGCTGTACCGGGCATGGTATTCTCGCTCTGCCTGCCTCATTGCAATGACATATGGCGGATATACAACATTGTTATCCGCCGCGCAACTTCGAGGGGTCTTTCTTTCTTCCAAGTATAGCATATACGGCAGAATTGCCGTAAGTTCTTCTCTGTTTATGGGTGTTCGCTAAACAAGAAACGTTATGGAGGGGGCGCGTTCGTTTGGGTTCGTGTGTGGGGCGTTGTTGTGGGGGTACGGGGCCGCCGTCGCTGGCGCTGGCGGCCCGGTCGACCGTTGAAGGTCGACCCTACGGGGGCGTGGTCGGGTTGGGGGAGCGTGGTCGCGCCGGGTTGCGGGGACATCCCTATTCACCCGGCGGGGAGAATCCTGAATCCCTTACGCCTTCGGCGGGGGGCGCAGGATAGGCGGGCGACCAGGGGGGTCGCCAGTTCAACGCGAACGGTTTCGACCGGTTCATCGGCGATGAGGCGTAGTACCATTTTGGTGGCTACGCGGCCCATTTCCAGCAGGGGCTGGTGGATGGTGGTCAAGGCTGGCGTCATCCATTGCGCGTAGGGCATGTCGTCAAACCCCAGTACGCTCATGTCGTGAGGAACGGTGAGGCCGCGTTCGGCCAGCGCCCTGTATACCCCCATACATTGCTCATCGTTGCCGACAAAGACGGCGGTTGGCAGTTCCGGCAGTGCTAGCAGCTGCGCCATCTCCTGGTGGGCCTGTTCAACATGAAAATCGGCGAAACGCGTCAGGGAAGGGTCCACGGGGACGTCCGCCATCTGCAGGGCATGGCGATAGCCCGCCAGCCGATCCTGGGTACAGGGATGAGCAGGCTCGCCCATCAACGCAGCTATGCGGCGGTGTCCCAGCGAGAGCAGATACTCGGTTGCCAGCTTTCCCCCGGCCCAGTTTGTCGCGCTCACCGAAAGATCCTGCGGCCCCAGTTCGCCGAAAGGATCCACCACGACAGAAGGGATGCTACGCCGATGCAATTCCTGCAGATAGAAGGAACGTTTATCGGCCAGTACCAGCACCGCTCCGTCGATCGCGCCTGCGGAGAGGCGCTGCCTCCATTGCTGTTCCCGCTCCCGATGAGCATGGGTTGAGGCCAGCACCACACGTACATCAGTGGTCAGTAACGCCTCCTCAACGCCACGCAAAATCTCAAAGGCATAATAGCTGTTCAGCTCTTGCCCGACCAGAAAATCGATCTGTCCGCTGTGCCCCTGCCGCAACGAGCGGGCGGCCCGATTGAGGATATAACCCTGCTCCGCCAGCGCCTTCTCCACACGTTCGCGGGTCGCCGGTGCCACATCCGAGCGCTGATTGATCACCTTCGAGACCGTCGCCACCGAAACACCGGTGGCGGCCGCAATCTGCGCCATCGTCATGGGAGATTTGGCTGAAGGTTGCGTCATTTTTCACCTGCTTTTTCGATAACCATTTCGATAAGTTTAATCAAGTGTAGCGCCGTGGCCGTGGTATTGTCAATTCTTCAGTGGAAGGGAAATCGGGCGCAAGGGCCACAGTACGTGCGGGGCTTGCCCCGCTTGCTTACTCCCAAAAGGAAAAGCACCTTCAAGGCGATCAAGAACAGTTGCATGTGATGCCCCGCATCCTGTTGGTTGCTTTTTCGAGCGACGAGGAAACAAGCGGGGGCAAGCCCCGCACGTACTCTCGTTTCTTTTCTTGTTACTTGCTCTAAAGTTGAAGGTAGTGGGACGCAAGGTCCAAACCTGCGATGGACGTTTCTTATGGTCGGTCCTTGACAACCGTTTTTTCGTGTGTTATTTTCATTATGTCGAAAATTTATCGCAATCGATTTCGAAATATTTCAACGAAAAAAACACAAAGCAGAAGTATATAGATTGCTTGTATGCGCAGCAGTTACATGGGCATATACAGGAGGGATCCAATCGCTATGAAGGTCATGACATCTACTGTAGGACAAGGGCGCCGCTTGCATGGGCTGGTATTATCTGGCGTTCTTGTGGCCCTGCTCGCTACCCTCTTTCTGGAGGCGCTCGATAATACGATGGTTGGTCCGGCGCTGCCACAGATCATTCGCCAGTTTCAGGGGACGGATCGCTATAGCTGGGTGGCAACGGCCTACCTGCTCACATCGACCATTACCATTCCGATCGCCGGGAAATTTTCGGATCAGTTTGGGCGCAAATGGTTTCTGCTGGGAGGGGCCGGCGTTTTTCTGCTGGGATCTCTCTTGTGCGGAGCCGCTCAGGATATGGATCAGCTGATCGCCTTTCGCGCGCTGCAGGGATTGGGGTCCGGCATCGGCATCACCTTGGTAGCGACATTAATTGGCGACATCTTTCCGGCACAGGAGCGTGCGAAATGGCAGGCCAGCGTCAATATCGTCTACGCGCTTGCCAACTTACTGGGTCCTGGACTGGGTGGCTTGGTCACTGATCACGGTCCCTTGCTGGCCTCGCTGGTCACCGAGGGCACGCGCTGGCGCTGGATTTTTTACCTGAACATACCGCTCGGCCTCATCGCCATCACCACGCTACTCATCATCTTGCCCGCTGATATCTCCGAGCGCAGTCTGCAATCGAACGGGCGGTCGGTCCTGCGCAACATCGATGTCAGCGGCGCGCTCCTGTGTGGAGTAGCTACGACATGTCTGCTGCTGGGACTGAGCTGGGGGAGCGATCGCACCTATGCCTGGACCTCGCCACAAGTAGCCGGCATACTGGCGACAGCGATCATCGGCCTGCTCTTCTTCTTATGGGTTGAAGGCCACGCGAGCGAACCGATCCTTCCCCTGCGTCTCTTCCGCAACGCCATCTTCGCGGCCGATACCCTGCTGTCCCTGCTGGTCTACATGATCCTGCTCGGCCTGTCGATCTATCTACCTCTCTTCTTACAAGAAGTACTGGGCATATCGGCCACCGACTCGGGCGTCAGCCTCTCACCTTTCCTCATCTCCATCACGATTGGAGCAACCCTGGCCGGCTGGCTGATCGCGATCCGCAAACGCTACCAGGCCATCGTTCTGGCAGGAACGCTACTCATGACCCTTGGCGTCTTCTTCCTGATGAGGATGACACCCGCGACAACCCTCTGGACGGCGATCATCTTTATGCTGATGGCGGGGCTGGGCATCGGCTCGATCTTCTCCGTGCTCTACCTGGCCGTTCAGAATATCCTGCCGCAGAACCAGCTAGGTGTGGGCAGCGCCGTCGTGCGCTACCTCGGGCAGCTTGGCTCGGTGCTGGGAGTAGCCATCGTCGGGATAGTCTTCAGCCAATCGCTCGCCAGTTCAGGTCAGAAAACAAAGACCACGCTTACCCTGGCTCTGCAGCATGGCTTCCTGGCCATCTTCGTCTTCTGCCTGCTGGCCATCCTAGCGGTCTGTTTTCTCAAAGATACTGGCAGCGCGCAACCATCACATCAAAAGCCAGAAGGCTCGTGATGCGATGAGCTCCCGCGACACATGGCGTCGCGGGAGCTCATCGCATCGTGAGTTTTATTTGCCGGTTTTGTGGTATTCGAGGGCGTTGCGGTAGACTTCTACGTAGCGCAGGGCGGAGGCATGCCAGGAGTGGTCGGCGGCCATGCCGCGCATCTGCAGGGTGCGCCAGATGTCTTTGAAGGGATAGAGGGCGAGGGCGCGTACGATGGCGGCGAAGAACTCCCAGGCGTCGTAGTTTTGGAAGACGAAGCCATTGCCCCCGCTGCCATGCGGATTGTACTCCTGCACAGTGTCGGCCAGACCGCCGACGTGACGCACGATGGGCACGCAGCCGTAGCGCATGGCGTACATCTGGTTGGTGCCGCAGGGCTCGAAGCGCGAGGGCATCAGCAGCATATCACTGCCCGCGTAGATGCGCTGCGCCAGCTCGGTATTAAAGGTCAGGAAGATCGCGACCTGGTCGGGATAGCTGGCGGCCAACTTCTGGAACATCTCATGGTAGTGCTGGTCGCCGACGCCCAGCAGGACGAACTGCACCCCCTGAGCCAGCAAGGGATGGATGATCTGCGCCAGCAGGTCGAAGCCCTTCTGATCGGCCAGGCGCGAGATCATGGCCAGCAAGGGCACATCCGGCCTGACCGGCAGGTGCGCCTGCTCCTGCAGGACCGCCTTGTTCTCGGACCGCTTCTCCAGAGAATCAGCATCGTACGGCGCATGGATAAAGGTATTGTTGGTTGGATTATTCTCCTGATAATCCACGCCGTTGAGGATGCCGAACAATCGATCGCGGCGCGAGCGCAGCATATGGTCCAGCTTCTCACCAAAGGTCGGCGTCAGGATCTCCTGCGCGTAACGCTCGCTCACCGTCGTCACCGCGTCGGCGAAGAGGATGCCACGCCCCATGATATCGACCACATTCGCCAGTTCCGCGATCTGAGGATAGACAAAACCGTTGGCAGCCACGCCCGCCACCTCAAGCAGCCGATAACCAAAGATCCCCTGATACGCCAGATTATGGATCGTATAGACCGAAGCGGTATGCTCAAAAAAGTCATCAGAGCGATAGATGGTATGGAGCCAGTTTGGCACAATGCCAGTATGCCAATCGTTACAATGGACAATATCGGGCGACCAGTCTAAAGAGCGAACCGCCTCCAGGGCGGCCCGGCAGAATAAAATAAATCGCTCACCATCATCTGTATAGCCGTAAATATTTTCACGATCAAAGTACCGGGGGGCGTCAATCATATAAACAGGGATATGATTGCCGATCTCCGCCTCCCGCACGCTGGCGGAGATCTTAAAGTTGCCCATGGGCACCGAGATCGAATCAAGGATTGTCGATAGCTGAAAATGCTGCTCATCAACCTGGCGGTAGCGTGGCATGATCAGACGCACATCATGTCCCAGGGCCTGCAGGGCCTTGGGCAGGGCGCCCACGATCTCCGCCATGCCTCCCACCTTGACGAACGGCTCAATCTCAGCCGCAAGGATCAGAACCTTGAGGGGTTGTTCGGACTGCATACAAGTTCCCTCCCACTCACGAAATGTACCCCATTATAGCATGTTGGCATGGTCGGGCGTAAGGTAAGCGGATCTGTGGGAGCGCAAAATCCGCCGTGATTCGTCTGTCTGGATCGGCTAAAATCTGTTGTAATCGGTACAGATTGCTGCCAATTGACTACCAAAATTTTTACTCTTTGAGAGGCTGGTCGGGCAGGTTTACGATATATTTTTCCATCAAAAAGGTAACATATATCATATAAGATCTTGGAAAAATTAATCTTTTAAAAAAAGGGAGTCGATACATTTTAATTAAGTATGGGTTTATACCATGATACAAATAGGAGGATAGGTAAAAAGCAAATGTATGATTCAATAGATAAAGTATATGTAGGTGATGTAATGGATATCATTACCACAATAAACAAATCAAGCGATGGCGGAAGAAAAGCACTATCCGCAGCTATGTTGCACCCATTTTATAAAGTTTTAGCGAAATTGGGTCTTAATGAGGATAGCCTGGGAGGACAATCTTTTGAAGAGCTTGAAAAAAGATCAGAAACACTGGATTTATTGATCAGGCTTAATAGCGATACAACTCCTCCCATTGGGAATACTGAGATTCGTGTAATCCTCCTCAGGCTTAAGGCAATTGTAATGGATCATCTAAGAACTAAATCCTCTGAAAATCAGCTTGTAAAAATAGTTTCTAATGCCAGGGATGAAACGCAAGATGAATTAAAAAATCAAATTTCAATGTTGATTGATTCTAACTCCAAATCACAAGAAATTATCCTACAGTTGGAGCAGGAAAGGAAAAAAGCACAAGACGACATCGATAAGAAAATGGCAGAGAGAGAAGTTTTCAAAGAGCAATGGGCAATACGGCAATCTTTGCTGGCAAAAGAGTCTATCTCAACGATTCTAGGAGCCTTATTACTCTTTATTATTGTCATTTGTTTGATAGTCACAACCTTTACCCATGTGGTAACACCACAGATCCTCAATGATGGCTTTCTTGTCCTCCTGGGCTACTTCTTTGGCCAAACAGCAGCCAACGTCAGTAAGAGGGATAAAAATGAATAGCAGTTCTATCCTCACTCCATCCCAATTGTGCTAGAGATTCGCAGATGAAAGAGAAGGATCCCATTACCAGGTAGCAAGGTCATTGTATGCAAAAAAGTGACGAAAACATATCCGCGGAAGAACCCTGCCAGGAATTGAGTCGACGAGAGTTTCTTGTAGGGACGGGACGCACCCTCAGCGTGGCCCTGGCATCTGCCGGCGTCTTCTATGAGTTCATCGACAATCTTGCTAAAAAGCCCCAGCAGGTTGCTTTCGCGGACGGCCAACCTTTACCGCAAGAACAGTATATCGTCCCCAGTACTCGCATCGTCAATGTTAATAGTTCAGGTTTAAGCGGCAGTGGCTCTGATACGATTCCAGTTGTGGTCCATCCTCTCCACAACCATATCATCGCTCGACATTAAACGTCCCGGCGAATGCGAAGGCTTTGCAGGAGGCGCAGCAACATTTGGAGTCCGTTCTACAGAATCTCGAACAGCAATTTCCACCTACTGTTTCCACGGGAGTAGACATCCTGGTAGCCTGGGGACTTCCTTATTTCCAGCACTATATCCCCAGTTTAGAAAAATCTTTTTTTCAAGGCTGGAACACACTACCCGGATTATATGCCGATTGACCTGGCAACGTCTCAGAAACAAAAACAGAAGGTATATGCAGTCCAGGAGGCCAAGACGTTCCCGAGTGACCAGCACCTCCTGGCTTTGGTCCGGTCCGACTGGAGCAGAATGACATGGCCGTCATCCTGCGCAGCGACATCTTCCAGCCGACGATTGCAATCTTCAATCGCGTTCGGCTCGCGATGGACGGCCACTATCCCGATCAGATCCTCTCCGTCGCACCGCGCTCCCATCACGCAGGCATTAACTCGGTCCTGTTCACAGCTCACCGGCAGAACTATCTGGTCCCATCCCGTAATCATCACTCTTTCCCGCTTGCCGAGTTTCTCGCCTGATCCCGATGAAGTCTCGCAGGAAGTAGTCCAGCACCTGCGCGAACACTATGAAACACGGGCCCGCAATCTCACCAAACACTTCAAACAGGCAGAAGATGAACCAGACGAGGGACATGCGGATTGGAGAGACTGCCATCTGAGGCGATATCAAATGCAAGAAGCCGACCCGTGAAGGATTCTGAGACAATCAGTGTTGCGTTATCAGGCGTTATCACCATACCGTTGGGGAAAGAGAGATCATCCGCAACTTTCCGAGCTCTGCCATCCAGGGTGATTAAGGTAAGAATCAGCCATGAATGGACGGGGCTTTCTCGCCATATTCTCTGTAAAAAACCGTCATGCGAGATAAAAATTTCCTGCTTGACCGTGATGAAAATCATCACTTCTAAGCCATTCTTACAGGAAGATATATATATGGAAACGAAAGATAAGCGGGTCCGTGGGAGCTCAAAATCCGGTGTGATTCGTCTGTCTGGGTCAACCGAAATCTGTCATTGTCGGTGTAATTAGAGTACAGAGTTTATTTGTAACATATGTTAATTGTAACAAATTTATACTAATTTAATCTCGATATAACCTGCAGTTAAATGCTCTGTTCTATGCTTGGGTTGTCAATACCAGTACTTTGCTAAACTCCGTTTGTGGGTTGTTCGCCCGCTACGCGGGCAAGGTGAAGGGAAAAATACTAAACCCTAAATGTGGAGGAAATGTTCGTGGGACAAAATAGCATAACCATTGATCGCACGTTCCAATGCTTACTCTTTGACCTGGGCCACACGCTCTGGTATCGCGATGAACGCGATCTAAGTCAGCTGGAAAGAGAGGCGAATCAACGGGCCATCGATATACTTCGGCAGACTCAGCAATCCAGTCCCCTGCTAAGCGAAAATGACAGCGAGGCGGGCAGATTGCTGCGAGACATGCTGTTGAAACAGTTTAAGATTGAGATTGAAAAAGATCCCTACATTGAGCCTCTCGGATCTACCATGGTTCAGCAGGTTTTACATGCTTCAGGCTGGCAGAACGCCGATCCGGCATTAGGACAGGCTATTTTTGATGCGTTACAGGTAAATATCGCGCGATCGCGTCGCTTATTTGCGGATACCATATCTACATTACAAAAACTACAGACGCGTGGCTTCCAGATGGGTATCGTTACAAACCGCTATTGGGGCGGTGTACCGTTTCGGGAAGATCTTCAGCGCATGGGGTTACTTACCTATCTCGATTATGGCAAGATGGCCATTTCAGCTGATCTGCACATCCGTAAACCCAATCCTGACATCTTCTTACACGCGCTGAACGCCTGCAACGCCGACGTGAAGACGACAATGATGGTCGGAGACTCCCTGATTGCTGATGTTGCCGGTTCACAACAGCTTGGCATCTTTGCCGTCTGGAAGCCCCAAAACTATGCTGAAATTCAGGCGCATATGGAGGCGAACGAGGGCATTTCCGTGGCTGAATATAACCAGCGTCAAATGGACCTCTTCAAGAAAGAAGGTCTCGCGGCATCTTTAGCACAGCGCATTGGTGAGGACGAGTACCCGGCTATGGAATGCTTTGCCAGGGGTCATATCAGGCCACAACTCATCATTGACAATCTAAGTGAACTATTGTCCTGGCTTTAAGGGGACTGGCAGCAGAGCCGTTTATATACCCCTCACCTGCTGACAATAAGATCACGACCATCACGCACAATACGAGCAAGCCACTCTTCATCTATAGCAATAGCCATATTCATGAGGAACTGATCCAGTTGATCAATGACTCGAACCTGTAGACAGCTAACCTTGAATGAAGGTCAGGAAAAACAGCAGCCAGGGAACGGATGTGACATCTCCGTTCCCTGGCTGCTCTCCTGATACTATCTCTGAAATTCAGTGTAGAGAAGGGGTTTTAGCCATCACTATCACGCGAGGCTGCCGGGACATTATTGCTCCCCAATGAATTGGAGAGGGTTGGATAGGGCGCATTCGCCCCCTTGACCGAGTGCCACAGGATCTGATTTAACTGATCCATGGGGATTTCGTCCTCCTGGGCGAAGTTCATCTTGGCCGAGTCCTGAGCTCCATAGGCGGTCGTGCTATTCGTCTGGGTGACCGGGATGGATTCGGGGAGCGCCGTATAGGGCGCCAGGTTTGGCTTATTGGTAAATGAACGCCACATGGGTACGGCGTTAGCATCATACTGGCTCAACGGATGCAGGCCAAGGATCAGCTCCATGGTGCGAACCATCGCGGCCGTATCATAGAGCGTATGATCGGTTGCAGATTGCGTGCGCGACGTATAGGGGCTGATGGCCAGCGACTCGGTACGATGCGCATCTACGTGGTCGGGTCCGTTCTGGGCATCGTCTTCGGTAACAAAGACGGCCGTTGAACCCCAGTATTTGCTATGGCTGAGAGTATCGATGACCTGTCCCACGGCGTTATCATTCTCAGCCACCGCGGCCTGCGGCGTGAGCTTTCCAGGCGTGGTGCCCTGAGTGTGATCATTGGGCAGGCGCAGAAACTCTAACTGTGGCAGATTGTCGTTAGAGACAAACTGGTTAAACTCGCGCTGCCATTCGGCGACACGATCGGACTCGCGATAGTTGCTATCGAACGTTCTGTATTTGGGATCAAAGTGGCCCACCAGGTTCGGGGTCGTCTGCGGGTTCACCGAGCCCGCGGGGAAGCAGAGTACCTGGCCTGCCGGGATAGTTACACCGGTATAGGAGTGGGCGATCGGTCCAGGGCATGAGCTTGCCTGATCGGCCGGGATCAGATGAGGGGCCGCCGAACTGAACTTATAAAACTCACCGTAGTCGCGGTAACTAATGCCCGCCTGGGCAGCAGAATCCCAGAGATAGCCTCCCGGCGACAGGTTGATCTTGCTATCACCCTCAAAATCGTAAGGACGATTGCGGCCAGGACCGGGCGAATAGTTCTGCGGCCACATCTTCTCATTATAGTCAGTGGCATTGGCGGAGGTCGCCCAGTTATGCCCATCGGCACTGACCTCTGCATCAGCATAGAAATTGTCGAGCAGACCAAAACGATTGGCCAGGGCATGCAGATTGGGTGTATTGTTCTTTGGGAACAGCGTCAGGTTGGGATCACCATTGCCAGACGGCATATCGCCAAAGACCTGGTCGTAGGTGCGATTCTCTTTAATGATATAAATGACATGCTTGATCGGTGATTTCTGACCATGCAGTGGGATAGGGTTGTTGCCATTGGCTTCATTCTCAGCCTCATTATTGCCCTGCTCACGATCGTTGCGCGCAACCTGGTCCGTATATACCGCCAGCTGACCACGACCGGGAAGTGCAATACTGGAGAGTGTGCCAACAATCATGCTGCCAGAATACTGGTCGAAGCTGCAGTTACAGTATCCATCATTGTAGCCTGTAACCCCGTTGACAACAGGAGCATTGCGACGTGTAGGATTGGGATCGGTACCCGGCTTATCGTTGGGTCCGGCACCCAGGCCTTTGCCATTGGTTACTAAGAGCATATTGCTTGTCGGATTGAAGCTCACCGAGGTAGGATACCAGGCCGTCGGAATGCGACCGATAACGCTATGCCTGTCCCCGTGCCGCTCAATTACGGCCACCTCGTTGTTACCGGCATCAACGACATACAAAAATTGTCCATTGGGGCTGATTGCCAGTCCCTGCGGACTACTACTCAGAGGCGCACCCTTATAAGGAGAGACAGAAATGCGCTCGGCCTCTTTCGCGTCGTCTGTATTAACGACAGAAACGGCATCACTATTGGCATCTGTAACATACAGACGTGTGCCATCAGGAGAAAGCGCCATAGCAGTGGGGTGCTGTCCCACCGGAACAGTAGCGGTAACCGCATTGGTGGCGGCATTGATGATTGAGATTGTCGCATCGCCCCAGTTTGAGGCATAGATGGTCTTGCCATCTTTGCTCATCAGTGTGGTATAGGGATACGATCCAATCTTGATGGATTGCGTTACCTGGCGGGTCTGCGTATCAACCACGGCGACCGTATTGGCAAGGTTGTTGGCCACATACAGCTTTGTGCCGTCCCGGCTCACGCTTAACCCGGTTGGAAAGGGATTACTCTGTTTCGTACCAATGCTGATATCGCCGGTAGCGGTCAGTTTACCAGACGCGGCGGCATCAAACGTATGAATGACATCCTCACCACCGCCCGAGGCATACACCTTTTTGCCATCCTGACTATAGGCCAGACCGACAAAGACACTATGAGGGACATCATAAGGAATGCTCTGGATAACTGTATTGCTTTTTGTCTCAATGACTTGCAGTGATTGGACGCCAGCGCCGCTATTGGAAACCAGCAGATAGCGACCATCAGGGGAAAGCACAGAGTTCAACGGCAGATCACCCAGATCGGTCTGCCGCCCTGCCGGTGTCACGGTCCAATTATTGATCAATTGCGTGCGACCATCGTGTGTCCCCGGCACGTTTGAGGGAGAGCCCTGCTGAGCGGCAAAGATAGTTGAAGGTACCGCAGCCAGAGCGACTAGAAGAATAGCGGTGATGGCCGTTACTCTGCGGTGTCCGTGTACCACATTGAGCAGATGCGACCAACCCCTTATCTGTTTTTGCATATACATAACTTTCCTGCTATGAAAACGACAGTTGCGTTTCACGTCACAGTGGCTCAATTCCTCTTCATCCTGGCATCGCAAGCACAAAATGCGTGCTCGTCTTGCTGCTAATATAGTAGCGGCAGGTCGATGAAGCCCGGATGGCAGAGGTATGATCCATTGCAGTGATTTGTGTATAGATGCACAAAAACCACATACCTGCATATATAAATACATGTCTGGCTTATTCAACATATATCAGTATATGGAGGCAGGAGTACAAAGGGAATACTAACCCGGTTATATTAAGTGAATTTTTACACAAATTCAACATTATGTTAAATTTATTATAAATAATAACAATAATGATTAAATTGAAGGTAGGTTGGGGCAAGTCGGACACCTATGCTTGACAATAACGCCAATTGCATGTTGGGCTTTTCCCACCATAAAAACAATATTAGCCTCTTTTAATTTTGGTATCGATAAAATCCATATAAGTAATATTTTGTTGTGCTTAGACTCGCGAGAGCGACGCCAAGCTGGCCCAGCTCAAAGAGCTGCTGGCCGGCGAACTCAATGGGCGCAAGGTGCTCATCTTCACCTACTACAAGGACACGGCGCGCTACCTCTACCGCAATCTGTGCGCTCAGGATGAGGAGGGTAAGAACTGGCGCACCAGCGCTGGAGAGCCGACCATCCGCCGCATGGATAGCGGCACCGAGGTCAAAGAGCGCGCGAAGGTCGTCAGCCACTTCGCCCCCATCATCAACAAAGCAACCCTGAGAAGAAACAGGACAGCGGCAAGCGCATTCAGCTTAGACGAGAGGATCTTAAATTGATTTGCTTCGATTACGTTTGGGATTAGCAATCATCTGCTTTACCCTGGGGCGATTCACCTGGAAAGTCTTCTTGAGAAATATGGCGTCATAGTTGTTTTGCAATGTTGCAAGATGTATAATTTCCCCTGGTGTATTATTAATTAGCTATTCAATTTATAAGTATTATGGATACAAAAGTGCTCGTTTTACTACATTCTTTAGGAAAGAGAATGATTGACCATGGATGTTTATAATCAAAAAGAAGCAGTAAGCCATCCAAAGCTCGACCCGACATTAGCAGCGGCATCTGACTCCAATGCAGGTCCATTAGTTAAAGATGCAACAGAAAAAGGAGAGGATTATTATGATAACCTGCATGTTATTCCAATTCCTCCACCTCCTCCCAGTCGGAACGCCAGAAAAACATACCTGAATAATCGTTATTTTTCGGGCTTTTGCGCATTCTTAATCGGATGCATGATTGGGGCTACTATCCTTTATATTATCAGGCCATTATTACCGCCAGTTAATGCACACCCAAATACAATGGCAGCCCGGCAACAGAACATACCTTCAACTGCGACAGTTTTAAGCCAGGAGAAAAGCACAGCTATTTCTTCTACTCCTACAGCGCCTGTGACGATGATGGCACCAACACCTACACTAGATGCTGTACAAGCAACGCAATCGCCTGATTTTGACACTTATATCAAGGGGTTCGCAGAAGCGATGTCTGCGAAACAGTACGATACCATCAGTAAAGCAACTGATACCAATAATTTTCAAGCCCTTGCCCTATATACTGATGGAGGTTCTGGAAATTGGAAAGATACACATGATCAACTGGTTAGTGGTAGTCTAGGTTTTCTCATTCAATATCCCGTCATTACGGCAGCACAAAAAGGCTATA
Organism: Dictyobacter halimunensis; assembly: GCF_036245075.1. NCBI lineage: Bacteria > Bacillati > Chloroflexota > Ktedonobacteria > Ktedonobacterales > Dictyobacteraceae > Dictyobacter > Dictyobacter halimunensis. Next base: position 4,620,607 of record NZ_BSRI01000002.1, on the reverse strand, counting down.
CCTGCAATAACAACTATAATTCACAAGGATTGCCTCCCTGGATTGTGATACACAACGCTCGTACGATGTATATCGTTGGAACAACACAAGAACCAAATACACCGGGAACGCTACAAACAGAGCCGAATGCCACCGTCTTCATTTTCGAGCAATCCAATACTGGCTATATGTCTGGTAGAAATCCCTGGTACTGGCGTGGTTATGTCATGAACAATACAGCTGGATGCGGAAATAGCCCCAATTGATTGAGTGCAGGATATTACGCTTTTTAGAAAGAGAATAGCAAAGTATGGATAACCATAACCAGGAGAATGAGACCCAATATCCAAAGCTTGATCCTACTTTATCTGTAGCACCTGATCCCTATGAAGGTTTGCCAGAAAACGAGGAGCATTATTATAGTAATCCGTATGCTATCGCGGTTCACCCATCCGCTCCAGGCCACACAAAGAGAGTGCCTCTTCATCGACGTTATTTATCTGAAGTTTGCATGTTTTTGATTGGATGTATAGTTGGAGCGACCGCTCTCTTCTTTATCCTGCCACCTGTTGCCTCTCACCAAAATGTGGCAGCAATTCCACAGCAGAAAATACATCCAACAGCAACGGCCCTTAACCATGTGAAAAACACGCCTACTCCAGTTACATCTGCCACTCCCACCACGGCGGTCACGTCTGCCACTCCCACCACGGCGGTTATACCTGCACCAAACAATGATTATACGGCCATGGATATTGTGAAACACATGCAAGAGCAAGACCAGCATATGTTTATAGAATCGACCAATGACACCATATGGGATTGGTCGCATGATAATTACTTCATCAACGTATATGCCCGCAGTTCCGTCCAATGGGGCGGCTGTCCCTTTGAATCTCCACAACAGTGTGCAGACACATGGCACTTTGGATTATGGGTATACGCAAACGGAAATGAAGCCAGAAGCGCATGGCAACAAGTAGAAACCGATTCGATGTCATGTAATGATAGCAGTCCGGCCTCAAGTGGGATGCATGTTTCTTGCGGTCAGCCGGAAGCAGAGTATCTGCATGGACGGTGCCTCTTACTCGGCGATGATGGCCAATCGACCTATGGACAGATTGTTACACAGTATTGTCTGTAAATTACGTGCAAGAGAAATCAAAGATTCTAAGAGGAAGGGTTTAGAACGTGTATAGACCTCCAAACAAAGTGCTCATCTTTGGTAGCGCATGTGCAATACTTATCATCTGCTATTGTGCATACTCATATTTAGCATATGGTGATCTCATACTTCCCATATCCACTACCTGTACAATTGGCGTGAGCGGAGCCGCCGCCAATGTTACGCTATCAGGAATAGCCGCTAACCATGCCTGTGATGAAGTTGTTAGTTCACAAAGCAAAATGCTCTATCATATGAGTGAAGCACCTCAAGGCAACGAGTTATGTGAAGGCGATATACAAAGCAAGGGAGCCTCGTTGCATTATATCGTGCGAGATAGCGGCTTGCTAAATTTGGTGGGCAGCTACATTTGCTCAAAAGTGAAAGATGGTACAAACATTTCAACACTACTTCCAACACCAACGCCATAACCATCTCCTGTGGCTGGTGGATCGCTAATAGTGTTATCTAGCAGTACCACGACTAATCAATGATCGAGTTGGAAGCGTAGATGCCACCTGTATTTTCGACGCTGCGTCAAGCGAGTATAAAAGGAGGAAGACATGGCAAGTGAGAAATATGATGTTGCCATTGTTGGCGCGGGGATTGTAGGCTGTGCAACTGCATACTATCTGGCCAGGGCCGGGATAGCCGTGGCCTTGCTTGATAAGGGGTCTGTGGCGGAAGAGGCCTCGCGGGCAGCTGCGGGTATGCTGGCCCCTCTGGGAGGAGAAAATACTGATCCCGCTCAACCACTTGAGCGGTTCTACCTTACAGCTTTGCAGTTTCATGAGCAGGTAGAGCAAGAAATACAGCAATTCTCGGATACCCACATCGGATATTCGCACACTCCGACACTGCGTTTGGCCTTTGATGATGAGGCAGCCACGAAATGGCAGAAGGTAGAGAATATCTATAAAGATGTGCTGCCAGGCCTGCGGTGGCTGGATCGTGAAGAGGCTCTAAAGGCGGAGCCGCTCCTATCAGACCGGGTACAGGGCGCGCTTATTTCACCACGGGAACACAACGTGCAGTCCCCAAAGCTGACGCAGGCCTTTGCGCAAGCCGCAAGCAGGCATGGAGCGCGCATCTTCGAGGGGAGAACGGTTGGGAAGATGATTGTGCGTGAAAATAAGGTCGTGGGGATAGAAACGGATCAGGGACCTATAGCAGCCGCAGCGGTGGTGCTCGCCGCGGGAGCATGGACATCCGCATGGCATTCTCAGCCAGATCAAGCTCCTGTTTTCCCTGTGAAGGGGCAGATGATGGCCCTGAGCCCTTTACCCCACCAGCACCTGCGCCACACCATTTATTATTCCGGCATGGGCTGCATCGTCCCCAAGGCCGATGGCTCGATCTGCGTGGGGTCGACCATAGAGCGCGGGATATTCGACAAAGCGGTCACCGTGGAAGGAATCGCGAGCCTGACGGGAACGGTGCAGAAGCTCACTCCTGCTCTGGGGTCCGCGCGCTTCGAACGCTCCTGGGCGGGCATACGCCCGGGTTCACGCGATGACCTGCCCCTCATCGGGCCGAGCAAGAGCACCGATGGGCTGTGGCTCGCCGGTGGCCTGTACAGAGACGGGATCTTAGCAGGGCCGTTAGTCGGGCACATCATAGCCGAACAGATACAGCGGCACGTCACCCCCTTCGACCTGGATCTGAGCACCTTCGATCCAGATCGCTTTGGAGGATGGCGCGGCCTCGTAGCGCGCTAAAACACGCTCCCGAAAGAGCTGGACATGCTCACGCATGGAAGGGCAGGCCCAGCTCTTTCCCTCCTCATGCCAACCAAAAAGCTGCTCACTCTCCATAGTATTTGCTACTACCCCAAAGAATCTTTATACTCGTAAACCCAAAAATTTCATGTCAAATTTATTGATAATCCAGGTCGTATCATGTATCCTCTTAATTTAAGGGGATCAATTTCTGCAACAATACGGTAGTACTCCTCATTGCAAATTTGATCGGCTGATTAGCTGAAAAAACATGCATATGGCATTTATTACCAGTTCTTGCGGCGTTATTTGATGGTTGTAAAGTTTGATGTTCTTCTATTTTGCTATGAAAGGAATCTCATTATGCCTACTTCTATGGGGAGCCAGTGGCAAGACGTGCAAGCTGGTAACCTTGGGCTAAGCGATGCGGCTGGTTGGAATCAGCCACAGTACTATGAGACGTTGCGGCTGGCCGATATCAATGGAGATGGGCAAGTAGAGCTTATGATTCGTGGCAGCGCCGGCTTGCGCACATATGCGTACAATCCTGCAAGCAGGCAATGGCAGGACTTACAGGCTGGTACGCTCGGGCTCACTGACACTGGGGGATGGAATCAGCCACAATATTATAGAACACTGCGGGTCGCCGATATTGACGGCGATGGGCAGGCTGAGCTCCTTGTGCGTGGCGCGGCGGGTCTGCGCACCTTCGCTTTTAATCGAACAAACAAACAATGGCAGGACCTCAATGCCCCCATTCCAGGAACAGAAGATGCCAACGGATGGAACCAGCCACAGTACTATGAAACGTTCCAATTGGCCGATATCAACGCCGATGGGCGAGATGAACTGATTTTCCGGGGGCCCTTTGGACTATTCACCTACGCCTTTGATGTTACGCGTAAGTATTGGTATGACTTAAATGCTGGTGCTCTCGGCCTGACCGATGCTGGGGGATGGAACCAGCCACAATACTACAGAACCTTCCGACTGGCCGATATTAACGGAGATGGGCAGGCCGAGTTGCTTGTGCGCAGCGCGGCGGGTCTGCGCACCTTCGCCTTTAATCTCTCCAATAACAAATGGCAAGATCTCGATGCCCCCATTCCAGGAACAGAAGATGCTAATGGATGGAATCAGCCACAATACTATGAAACGTTCCAATTGGCCGATATCAATGCCGATGGGCGAGATGAGCTGATCTTCCGGGGGCCCTTTGGACTATTCACCTATGCCTTTGATGTCACGCATAAGTATTGGTATGACCTGAACGCGGGAGATCTCGGGATGACCGATAGCGCTGGTTGGGGCCTACCACAATACTACAGAACCTTCCGACTGGCCGATATCAACGCTGATGGGCAGGCCGAGCTGCTTGTACGCGGGAGCGGAGGATTACTTGCTTATGCATTTAATCTCGCAACGAGCACGTGGAACAACTTGCAAAGCGATACCCTCGGGCTGAATGATACAGGCGGTTGGAGTAACCCGCAATACTACTCAACCATACAGGCGGCCGATATCGATGGCGATGGGCAGGCCGAGCTGCTCGCACGCGCAGCCATTGGTATCACTGGATGGCACTACAATACTTCTCTCATGAATATGCCAGTACTGTTTCAGGCCCCACACTACGAGGTCTCTTATCGTCTTCAACCCGACCCTACGCTACCAGATGGCACGTTCGCAATACAACAAGTAATCCCAGCAGGAGACTCTAACACATTTACCTGTACACTCTTCAGCATTCAAGGTCGCAGGGCGGCTCAGGCAACAACCGCTGGCGCGCAGGTTGCGGGTCCCTACCAGCTGGCAGTGCTGCCGGGGCACTTCTTTACGGCTCGGCTCAATCGCGCGAATAGCAACCTTCCTGACCTTGTGCTGCGTGTGCAATTACCAGCGGGAAGCCCGCTGAAGCAACAACGTATCGTATTCACCTGGTCCGAGGTCCCCACGGTGTGGCCTACCTTTGTCACCAGCCTGAACTACGATGTATCACTCAACTTCGATGGGACAGGCGCGTTCGTTGATCTTAGGAGTTCCAGCACTGATACTGGAAATCCCAGCGATCTGCAGTTCACCGGCCCGATCACGCTGCAGGCATGGCTGAAGCCAGCCGCCAACGACGGCATACGCAATATCATCGCGCACGGCTATGCGCTCAATCCCGCGGGAGAAGTCTTTCTACGGATCGCCAATGGGCAGTACCAGGTGGGCTCCTGGAACGGCGCAGACCATGTAGCCGTTTTCCCCATGCCCCTCTCCGACCTGGGGCGCTGGGTTCACCTCAGCGGTGTCTATGATGGCACTCAGTGGATACTCTATCGTAATGGGCAGGAAGTAGCCAGGAATACAGACTCCACCGGAGCGGTCGCGGTGCAGGGAGCGTGGGCGATCGGAGCACGAGGAGCCGGTGGAGAGCGCTTTTTCAGTGGCAACTTGCGTAATATTGCGCTGTGGCAAGAAGCACGCACAGCCCAGAAGATCCAGGCGGATATGCTTTATCCCCCGACAGAAAACGTCTCCGGGTTAGCTGCATATTGGGGATTGGATGAGGGTAGTGGGAACTCTGGCGACCTGGGGCCAGGCGCACACCTGGCTACAGTCGTGGGGGCCAGATGGATCACACCGGAGAGCCTGCAACAACTGCTAACACTGCCAATAACTCCTTTCCCCCAATTTACACCTGCGCAACAGGCAGCTTACGAATACATCAGCAGCCAGCTGGACTCCGCAAGTCAGGGAAATATTCGCGCGCGCTATGTCAATCTAAGTCTCCAGGATTCCCTCTCGCCTGGTAAACTTAATGATCTTCAGAGGCCGCCAAATGCTCCCAATTATACGCAGGAGGACTGGGACGCAACAAAATCTATCCTGGCGCGAGAACTACAGGCAGCCGGCCAGGTGCAGACATTGTATCAGCGAACGGGTACCCTCCTCAACGCCTTGCAAATAGAGCAAACAGGAGATTTGAACGATGTCGTCAGCAAACTACAAGATATTTCCTCGACCCCTCCATCCGATAACTCCTGGTCTGACATCTTGCTGACAATTATGGGTGACGCCCTGGGTGTAGCAAGTGTTATACCTGAGGGAAGAATAGGGCAGATGGCCTTGCTCGTGGGGTCAGATCTGTTTGGGGCACTCGCGTCCGGGGCTGCTACCTCTAATCAACCCGCGCCGCCAAACTCAGCAGGCATTCAGGCCAATATTATCAGTGTGTATCAATCTCTCGTAAACTTAAATGGGAGGCAAACGGAGAGGATATTACAAGATGGGCTCCTCCTTTCCATTGTGGCGCGCCTGGCTCAAACGATCTGGACCTGGCTGCCATCAGATCAACAACAACTGGTAGAAAAAATCCACAACCAGACGAAAATTGGCTTCTACCGGACGCTGATTCCTCAAAGCTACGTCGTCAGCGAGTGGAGGAACTACCCGGCGACGAAACCTGTCCTCTTTGTTGAATATCAGGAAACCGATGTAGGCGCACCAGCGTATGCCTATTGGGCTTCCCCACCTCCTTCAGGGAGCTATGTGGGCAATCTGTATATCATCCATACGCCAGGCAATTCAAAAGGTGACACAAGCTGGAACGGTGTACCCGGCTACGAACACCCCATTAATCCGGCCCTGTATCCTGCCCAGGCAGTCATGGATGATCTATTCACTCAGTTAGGAGTTTCTCGCCAGGACTTTTTTACTTGTACCAACGGCTGGGAAAACACCTCACTTCAGCCAATCTCGCTTCCTGGCACCTAAGGGAGTGTCAGACACGCTTTTTTCCGGGGCGCATGAGCGCCCCGCGCAGGCATCTGCATGCGGATGCCTGCTGCGTTTTATTTGTTGGTGCATCGGAGGCTCGAATGAGCCTCCGATGCACCAACTGTTGAGCTTCTTTTTGAGCTCGCCAAGCACGTAGAGCTTATGGGAAAGAGTATAAGCTATATTTTCAGAGGGATCTGTGACCTGCTAGCCTTGAATAAAGGTTAGCAGGTCCTCGTTGAGGCGCTCTTTGTGGGTGAGGAACATGCCGTGGCCGCCACCGGGATAGGTTTTTAGTTCGCTGCCGGCAATGCCCTGGACGGTCCTGCGGGCACACAAGTCCAGGGGAGCGATCTGATCGGCCTCGCCGTGCAGAACCAGCGTGGGCACGGTACAGGCGGGCAGATCGGGCAGGAAATTGGTCTGCGCGGAGACACGGAAGCACTCGATGCTGGCTTTGGGTGAGCACTCAAGGATGAGCCGGATCGCCCATTGCACCATCTCTGAGGAGAGCAGTGGCGGCGCCGGCCACGTCGATCCCAGGTTGAAGTATTTGATGGCACCATCCGTCATGTACAGCGGACGGTCCTGCTGCATCATCGAGATAGCGAACTCGGAGGCCTCCTTCGGAAGTCCCTGCGGGTTCTCCGCCGATTTGAGCGTGCCTGGGGTGATACCGCTCGTGAGCGCGACGCGGGCGACGCGGCTGGTGCCGTGGCGCGCGAGATAGTGGACGATCTCACCGCAGCCCATCGAGTTGCCGACCAGGGTCAGATCACGCAGATCGAGCTGCTCGATCACTTCCGCCAGGTCATCGGACAGGCGATCGATGTTAAAGCCACGTCCGGGATCATCCGAGCGGCCATGCCCACGACGATCAAAGGCGATACAGCGCAGTCCGCGTTCGGAGAGGTGGAGCATCTGGTACTCCCACATGGCGCCGCTAAAGGCCCAGGCGCTGACGAAGAGTAAGGGGGCACCTGTGCCCCATTCGCGGTAATAGAGCTGGGTGGAATCGCTGGTGTGAATATATGGCATCTTTTCTTCCTCTTCTTTCTTTGAGAGAGTGGCTTACTCTCCTCTTACTCATCCGAGAATATCTGTGGCTTTATGATCACCGGGTACGGTGTCGATCAGAATCACTTCCCCCTTTGTATTGGATAGGCGGAAGGGAAGGATTTTTTGGTAGGCTTCTGAGTTGTACCAGGCCTGAGCGTGTTGCCGATTCGGGAACTCGATAATGATCAGGTCTCCCGTCCAATCTCCTTCAAGCTTCTCGAACCCTCCGCCATGAACCAGGAAGTGGCCCTGGAATGGGGCGAGTGTCGCATCGATCTCTTCTAAGTACTGGACAATCTGCGGTCCCATTACGACATCCCATAAGCGAGCTACAGCATACGTTGCCATGCATCTATCTCCTTTTTCAGTCTTTGAGCTGGAAATATTGATGTGCGCCTCAATGGCTGCTCGTGAACGCGAGCAACGCGATCCCCTGGTCACAGAGTTGCCAGAGCACCCCATAGAGTGCGGCCTGGTCTGGCAGGGTTCCGCTGAGGAGCGATGTGCCATCCTCCAGATGCGCGATCTGGAGTCCGCCAAACCATTCCTGCCAGCGCAGGGCCAGATGCCCTTTCACGCTGATCTGCACGTGCATCCTTGTTCCTCCTGACTGGTGGTGATCTACCTCACGCAAAGAAGTATAGCTGGAGAAGCTGGCGCCTGCCTTCACCTGATTTGGTGATTAAACGGGTGATTGGCTCCCTGGTGTTGGGTGCATCGCGGTTGTACACAACCATGGTGGTAGGAGAACATCTCTCAGAAAGAGGACGAAGAATATAGAGGTTAGAGCAGGTGGAGCTGCTGGGCAACGAGACTGGCTTCGGCGCGGCGGCTGACACCCAGCTTGCGATAGATGCTGCTCACCTGGGTTTTGATCGTGTTGGGGGAAACGATCAGCTCGTGGGCTATTTCGGCATAGGTCTGGCCGGCGACGAGCAGGCGCAACACGCGCTGTTCCTGAGAGCTGAGCGGTTCATGAAGGGTCGGCCGGGCGGGCGCGGCATCAGGCGAAAGGCTGGCTTCTCTGTGCCGGGTCAGAGGCGGCGCCGAGAGATGGTGCCGCCTCTCCTCTTGCTCAAAAGCCTCCAACAGGAGTGTGAGATGACCAGAGAGGTCGGCAGGGAGCGTGGTCTCGGTTGCGCGTGTGGCGTGGAGCTGCTGCAGTGTGCGGCGCATAGGTTCGCCGGCGTTCAGGAAAACACGGATCAGACCAACCGGTTTCGCTACCTGGAGCAGGCGCAGCGCGAGCTGCCGGGCCTGCTCGCGCTCCTTCAGGCTCGCGAGAGCAAGCACCTGGAGCGCCAGTGTCTGCGCGACCCGCTCGCGGCGTCGGCCCCGTTCAGCACTGCTCAACAGACGCGTCAGTATGGAGTTGGCTGCCACATAGGCGTGCTGCGCCAGTTGAAGTCGGGCCAGCGAGAGGGAGGTTTCCCAGGAACCGTCCTGATCAAAACGGGTCTGAGCGGCCCAGTCCTGCGCCGCCGCGAGGTTTCCCTGCGCTAACCAGAGCCGCAGCTGGACACTTTCGACCTGGGGGAGACGAATAGCGATCCCGCCCTGCTGTGCCAGGTGCCGCAGCGTATGCAGCGCCTGCTCCGCCTCGTCGAGTCTGCCCTGGTCGATGGCGAACACCACCTCGCACTCGACGCATTCCGCAAGCAGGGCCATATACTGCCAGTCCTGGGCGAGGCGGAGCGCGCTGGCGAGGTGGGAATGCGCCTCTTCGCAGCGATTGCCGGACCAGCAGATGCGGGCCAGGGTGAGGAAGAGATAACCTTCAATGGAGGTGTGCTGCGTGCCCTCCCGTTCGAGCAGCGCGAGGAGTTGGCGGCACTCCTGTTCGGCCTGGTGTAGATCTCCTGCTTCCCAGAGGATCAGCGCCAGCCACTGCCTGATGCGCAGCCATTCATAGCGTTGTTGCGTCTCTTCCGCCTGTTGACTCGCGGCCAGCAGGGCCGCTTTGAGATCATCACATGCCTCCAGCGTATTCATGCACAGGATAACATTGACAAACAGCGGCGCCATCTGCCAGATGATCTCGTCTTCCCCGGCCAGCGGCAGCATCTCCTGGCAGCACTGCTGAAGGCGCGTCATATCGCGGAGCCCGATGGCCCGGCTGGCCGCGCTCCACAGGTGAAAGAGGCGCACGCGCCTGCGCAGGCGTTCATGCTCCGCTGTGGTGAGGTCCGCTTCACTCAGCAAACGCTCTACCCGGTCGATCGTGGGTCCGACCGCGCTTCGTTGCTGCTCATCCGAAGCTCCAAAGAGGGTGTGCAGCAGGCGCAGGGCCGCGACGAGCGCAAAAGGCATATGGGCGCGCAAGACTTCGTCCGGCAGCAGCGCGATCCACGCGTGGACGGTGCGCGCTTCTCCCATGGTCCATGCCTCGGCGGCGGCACGCTCCATCAGATGGGCGGCATAGGCGAAGTCCTCAGCGGCGAGTGCATGGGCGAGGGCTTCGCGCAGCGTTCCCTGCGCCCCGTACCAGTGGGCAGCGCGCAGATGCAGGACGGGGACCCGCTCGGGATGGCTCATGGTGAGGCGCGCCAGCAGGGTCTGGCGAAACAGTTCGTGCAGGCGGTACCAGCGCCGCTCTTCATCCAGGGGAACAAGAAAGAGATTCTCGCGCTCTAGACCCTCTAGAAGCTCCTGGCTGGCCGTCTCGCCGGTCACGGCCTGGCAGAGCGGGGCATGTAAGCGCGAGAGGATGGCGGTCTGGAGCAGGAAATCCTGCGCGGCTGGCGGCAGATGAGCCAGGATATCATCCTGAAAATAGTCCAGCACATAGCGATGGCTGCCGCCGAAGGTCTGCACAAAGGCGGCGTGGTCCGTGCTCTGGCGCAGCGCCAACGCCGCGAGCTGTAGACCCGCGATCCAGCCCCTCGGTACGCTGCTCCAGGATTGTGACCTCCGTCTCCGCCAGGGGCAGTTCCATGCGTTGCAGCAGGAAATGCCGGGCGTCGTCGGCTCGAAAGCTCAGATCCTGGTCGCGGATCTCGCTCATCTGCCCGCGCATGCGCAGGCGGGCGAGCGGAAGAGGGGGATCAACCCTGGTCGAGAGCAGCAGGCGCAGATTGGTGGGCAGATGCTCAAGGACATACAGCAGGGACTCATGGATGGCGGCATCTGTGATCAGATGGTAGTCATCCAGCACCAGCACCGTGGTCCCTTCCAGGGTAGCCACGTCATTGAGCAAGGAGGTCAAGATGAGCGAAAGATGCACGGGCTGCGGCGCGTACAGCAGGGCCAGCGCCGTCGCGCCGATCCCGGCATGGGGGGTACGCAGTGCCGCAATCACGGCGCTCCAGAAGCGAACAGGGATGCTATCCATCTCATCGAGCGAGAGCCAGGCAATCACATGAGATGAACGCCGCGCCCACGCGGAGAGCAGGGTCGTTTTCCCCCAGCCACCAGAAGAGGAGAGCAGGGTCAACGGGAGGGCCAGCGCCTGCTCCAGACGCGCTTGCAGATCGACACGCTCAACCAGCGTCGCCGGGAGCCGTGGAGGCGAGAGCTTGGAGGCGAGCACGGGCAGCGCAAGAGGCTGGCGCGACGGCGCTGGAGGAAGGCTCGTGTGGGAACCAGCCGCCTCTTCCAGGCGTGCCAGCGTCACCTTCGGCGTCGGGCCAAGATAATGTTTGCGGGAGCCACCCTGCGGGGTGCCATACGCATACCAGTATCCCCCGCCGCGCGCCCGTCCCTCCCTGACCACGCTCAGATGCCCACGCTGCCCGTGAAAAGCAAAGGAGGTCTGCTCACCGAGCCAGTCCAGCCAGGGCTGCTCGTCATGCAAGGCAAAGCATCGCTGGAGGCTTCCTCCGCGAGAGAGCTCATAACGCTGGTGCTCCGTGGACCAGGCGAGGATGTAGAGTGATCGTTTTGGCATGGACGCTTTCTACTGTACGTTTTCCTCCGCTTTTTGCACCCAACCCAACAGCAGCCAGTGTAGCACACGCCGTATTGATGAGCAAGGCGTACAACACTGTAGGGTCGACCTTCAACGGTCGACCGGGCCGCCAGCGCCAGCGACGGCAACCCACGTCGTCCCCACCCGCAACGTCGCGCAGGCGTACCCAAAAGCGAACGTTGCTTACCGGGTACCACGTGGGGCGAGATGTTTTCCACGAGAAGCCGAACCGGCTGGGTACGGGGGCCGCAAGCGGCCCGGTCGACCGTTGAAGGTCGACCCTACACGGGCGTTTCGTGTTTCTTGCCACCTTCTCTTTTTACAATAACATGAATGACACCCAGCGCTGGAGGCGCGAAAGCATATACAGGTTACAGGAATGAATATAAGCATAAGATACCTCCTTACATTTTTATGGACCAAAAAATGTCTGGCACACGTTGATACATCGGAGTAGCAAAATCAATTTAGATGGGCATGAGTAAAAATGGGGGGATGGGTATGATGTTCATGCTCTGCCATTATTTGCTGTTCCTATTTCAACATTCACTTTTTATTGATGAGGGGGTTCTTACTGCATCGCGCTGGAAAGAAAAGGAGAGACAACCTCTATGTATGACGCGATTATTGTTGGTGCTCGTTGTGCTGGGGCACCGCTGGCGATGTTGCTGGCTCGCCGGGGTTACCGCGTACTACTCGTTGATAAAGCTCGTTTTCCGGCTGATATCATGTCTGGCTTATACACCCATCCGCGAGGTCTGGCTTTGCTGAAGCGTTGGGGCATATTGGATGATGTATTAGCGACCGATTGCCCACAACTACGGTCGGCAACGTTTGACCTGGGTCCGATGGAGTTGAAGGCCGGATTTTATCCGGTTGATGGGATCGATTTTTCCTGCGCGCCACGGCGCTATTTGCTGGATCCTCTTCTGGTAGCGGCGGCGGTGGAAGCCGGAGCGGAGTTCCGCGATAATACCACCGTGCAAGAATTATTGATGAACGAAGATGGGTATATTACTGGCATTCGCGCCCGTACAGAACAGGAAACAAGCGTGACTGAGAAAGCACGAATTGTCATCGGGGCCGATGGTGTACACTCGTTTGTTGCTCGCACTGTCAAACCAGAAGCATATCATATAGCTCCGACCCTGACCTGCGGCTACTATAGTTTCTTTCGTGATACCACCATTGTTTCTGGAGTGAAGGCCTATATCCGTCCTCATCATTTCACAGTAACAGTTCCCACGAATGATAATCTGTTGCTGGTTGGCGCTCAGTGGCCGACCGAAGAATTCGCGCGTATCCGCACCGATGTAGCTACCCATTACTACGAACTCATTGACCAGATACCAGAGCTGGCTACGCAGGTGCGTCCAGAAAAGCAAGTGGGCCGTTTCATCGGTACCGGGCACGTTCCCAATTTCTTCCATAAGCCGTATGGTCCGGGCTGGGCACTGGTGGGTGACGCTGGCTATCATAAAGATCCCATCCTGGCTCAGGGTATTGCTGATGCGCTGGAAGATGCTGATATGCTGGCAAAAGCACTTATGCGTGGCCTGTCCGGAGAGACGACAATGGAGGAAACACTGGCAGCGTATGAGAAGGAACGCAATGAAAGTCGCCTGCCACAATATCAGTCCACCATGCAGTTTGCCAGGCTAGCACCACTGCCACCTGATACGCAAACGCTATTGAGCGCTATTGCGGCTGACCCGGAAGAGTCAACTCGTTATCTTGGTGTCCTGCAAGGCTCGGTACCGGCTGCTGAATTCTTTGCTCCTGAGCATATTGCCAGTCTGCTAGCGTGAGCTATACTATCATCGCCCACCTGAAGCTCTTCCCTTAATCTTAGCGTCGAAGAGATGCTCCTGGCCGCGCTGGTTCAGGAGCATCTCTTCGACGTTCAATGGTTGTGCTGCCCGGCATCTGGATCATCATCGATGATAAAGCTGCCGTGCCTGCCCGCGCCGCCAGCGAACTTTTGCGCGCCGGTGGCTCCTTCCGCTTGAAGTACGCTCAACCCGTGTTGGAACTCGTTCGCCAGCGCTTCCTGGAAGCTCAGATCGAATTGTTCGTAGGCGGAAAGACGGTCGCTGCGCATGCAGGCCTGGGGGAAGCGGCTGATCTGGCCGGCCAGTTCTTCGGCGACCTGGCGCGCCTGGCCGTGCGGGACGACGCGGTTGGCCAGTCCCATGGACAGCGCCTCCTGCGCTCCAACGGCTCGGCCGGTCAGGATCAGATCCAGGGCGCGGCTGAGGCCGATCAGGCGCGGCAGGCGGATGGTGCCGCCATCGATTAAGGGAACGCCCCAGCGGCGGCAGAAGACGCCCAGCACGGCGTCCTCTTCCATGACGCGCAGGTCGCACCACAGCGCCAGTTCCAGTCCACCGGCCACGGCGTAGCCGCTGATGGCGGCGATGACGGGCTTGCTCAGCAGCATGCGGCTGGGACCCATGGGACCGTCGCCGTCGGGCTCGACTCGATTACCCTCGCCGGCCGCGAAGGCTTTGAGGTCCGCGCCAGCACAGAACTGGCCGTGATCGCCTACCAACACACCGACCAGCGCGAAGGGATCGGCATCGAAGGCACGGAAGGCATCGGCCAGTTCCTGCGCCGTCTGGCGATCGACGGCGTTGCGCACCTCCGGCCGGCTCAGGATCACCGTGGTGATCGGTCCCTCGCGTTCAACCCGCACTGACATAATCGCGTTCCTCCTCTCGTGTAGCTGCGTCGTTTAAATCGAACGTTTGTAGCCCTGCCAGAGCGGATCGCGTAGCGCGCGTCGCAAGACCTTACCGACGGCGCTTTTGGGAACCTGCTCGATAAAGCGCACCGATCTAGGGGCTTTGTAGGACGCCAGCCGCTGGCGGGCACTGCTGATCAATTCTTCCTCAGTCGCCCGCGCACCCGGCTTGAGCACGACGAAGGCCACGACCGTCTCAACCCAGCGCTCATCCGGCGCGCCAACTACCGCGCATTCCTGCACCGCCGGGTGCGCCAGCAGGGCATCCTCGACCTCGCGAGGATAAACATTATAGCCGCCCGAGACGATCATATCCGAGGTGCGATCAACCAGGTAGAGGTAGCCCTGCTCGTCGAAGCGGCCGATGTCGCGTGTGCGAATCCAGCCAGCCGGCAGGAACGTCTCTGCGTTCAGATCTGGCGCGTTGAAGTAGCCGGCCATCTCAAATGGCGCGCGCACAACGATCTCGCCCGGCTCACCCACAGCCACATTTCTGCCCTCCTGATCGATCAGCCGCACCTCTGCCTCGACCACCGGCTGCCCGCAGGACAAAAGGCGCTCCTCCGCGCCCGGTCCCACATGGTCTTCTTTGCGCAGGACGCTGATGCACAGCGGCACCTCGGTCTGGCCATAGTACTGCGTAAAGATGGGTCCCCAGAGCTGCAGCCCGCGCTGAATGACCGGCAGAGGCATAGGCGAGGCGCCATAGATTACCGCGTTGAGCGAGGAGACATCGACCTGCTCGATGCCCGGCAGCGAGAAGAGCATCGTCAGCATGGTGGGAACCAGGTTAATCTTGGTCACTTTCCAGCGCGCGATGCTGGCCAGAAACTCGTTTGGCTCGAAGCGCGCCAGCACCGCGGACGCCGCGCCATGAAGCCAGAACGGCAGCACAAAGGTCCCGCTGGCGTGGATCAGCGAGGCGGCGTGCAGCATCACATCGTCCCGTTCGACGGTCAGCAGATTGGCCAGGATATTAGCACAGATCGCCGCGTAGCTGCGCTGCGTGTGCTGGGCCGCCTTCAGCGTGCCCGTCGTGCCCGAGGTATAGAGCGTTAACAGCACATCATCCGGCTCGATGGGCAGATTGGGATCGGTGGAATCAGCCGTGCGCGCCAGATCGAGCAGATCGGCATCGTCGGAGCCGCCGCCACCCAGGCTGAGCAGTTTCAACTGTGGCAGTTGCTGCTTCAGTTCACCCGCGCGCACCGCCAGATCCGGACCA
The DNA here is from genome assembly GCF_036245075.1 of Dictyobacter halimunensis. Taxonomy (NCBI): domain Bacteria; kingdom Bacillati; phylum Chloroflexota; class Ktedonobacteria; order Ktedonobacterales; family Dictyobacteraceae; genus Dictyobacter; species Dictyobacter halimunensis. The sequence continues at coordinate 4,605,046 of NZ_BSRI01000002.1, read as the reverse complement.
TAGACCAGCAGTTGGGCGCCCGTCTCGGCAAGCATATGCTGATGTTCGCGCAGCGACAGACGTGAGTTCAGTGGCACCCGGTTCAGCCCAGCCTTCACGCAGGCAAAGTCCAGGGGAATGCTATAGAGGCCATTGTTCACCAGCAGCGCGATCTTCACGCCCCTGTCCAGCCCGGCATTGATCAACGCGTGCGCGAAGCGATTAGAAATATCATCCACATCTCGAAACGTCAGCATCTGATCGCCGAAAAGCACCGCCCGGCGCTCAGCATGCTGACGCGCACCCCGGCGAATAAGATCAACAGTGAGCATCATCGCCTCCTTCTCTCTGCACAACTACAAGTGCAGCTGGAAATATCATGATCCGACCCTAACGCCGCATTCAGTGTAACAGAAAAAAGTGCGTCGCTGCAATAAAGATCGTCGCTCCTCAAATGGTAAAATTTCACCTTTTGCCCCAAAGAAAGATGATCGCCGCCATAGATGCCAGGCTTGCCCTCAATACGTTCAACTTGAGAGCAAGCAACAAGGAAAGAGACAAAGTACGTGCGGGGCTTGCCCCCGCTTGTTTACTCGCCGCTCATCAATGCAAGATTTTGCTGATGCAGAGCATCTTTCTTTTGCTTCTCCGAGCAGGAAGGACAAAAGCGGGGGCAAGCCCCGCACGTACTGTGGTCTTTTCTCTTCATGCATTTTCTTACGCTGAACATATTGGGGGCAAGCCCTGGCCTGGAGCGTAACGGCCCCATTCCCAGGTAAATCGTTGCCTCTTGTAAGCATACCATACCGTATGGTATGCTTTGAAAAAGAGAAATGTAGTGAATAAAGGAGGAATGAATCATGGCGCTTCTCACCAGGCGCAGGTGGTTGGAGGAAGGACTTACCTTGCTTGAAGAGGCGGGGGCCGAAGCTCTCACGATTGAGTCCCTGACCAATCGTCTGGGGGTGACCAAAGGGTCCTTTTACCATCACTTCGCCAATTATCAGGATTTTAAGGAGCGGTTGCTGGAGTTCTGGGCCGAAGAGGGGACGCTGCGCATTATTCAATGGGCCGAAAAGGAGGCTGCCCCGTCAGAAAAGCTGGCGCGGGTGATACGAGCGAGCCTACAGCCTCCCCGGCTCGATGTTGCCCTGCGCGCCTGGGCGTTACAGGATGAACAGGTGCGGATGCACCAGCAGCGCATCGATCAGCAGCGCCTGGAGTATCTGGAAGAGTTGGTCGCTGACAGCGGGGCCGATCACCTCTCCGCCCGGCAGTTCGCCAGGGTACTCTACAGCATCTACGTTGGCAGCCAGCACATCATTCCACCCATCGAGGGCGAGGATCTCGGCGCTTTATACCAGCTGGTACAACAGTGTTTTGAAAAGGAGATGCGATAATGTTCGTCGTGATCTATACACATGGGCCGGCCTGGATAGAAGAGAAAGCCGTCACCGAGCAGCCCTTTTTTCGTGAGCATGGCCGATATATGAAGCAGCGCTTTATCAGCAAGCAGCTTCTTATGGGTGGTTTTTTCCTGGACAACCAGGGCGGGCTGGGCATTCTCGACACATCCGACGAAGCGCAGGCGCGGGAACTGGTCTTTCAAGATCCCGCGGTGCAGGCGCGGGTCTTTGAGCCGCATATTCATCCCTGGCATGCCTACTTTAATCAGTACCAGGCTCGGAATGTCCAATAATGAAGTATTGTTTACATAATTATTATTCATTATCCTTTCTCATGTTCAGTCTGGCGAGAGGGGAAGCAGAGAACGAAAGGGATCTTCTTTATGAGCGTTGTCGAACTACCAGTGGCGGCAGAGCAGTTTCAGGTGCGTCCGGATATTACGTTTTTGAATCATGGCAGCTTTGGGGCGTGTCCCAGGCCGGTTTTTGATAGCTATCAACGATGGCAGCGGGAGTTGGAGTCGGATCCCGTTGAGTTTTGGGGCGCCGCATTCATGGGTTGCTGGATGAGGCGCGCGCACCACTGGCCACTTATCTGGGAACGCAGGCCGATCATCTTGTATTTGTGCACAACACGACGGTCGGGGTAAATATCGTGGCGCGCTCGCTCGCGCTGGGGCCTGGTGATGAAGTACTGGCGACGAATCATGAGTACGGGGCGTCGGACCGTACCTGGAAGTTTCTCTGTACGCAGCGTGGGATGCACTACATCAACCAACCAATTCCGCTTCCCATTGAAAGCGAGGAGGAGATGATCGAGCACCTGTGGCGAGGCGTGACGCCGCGCACAAAGGTGATCTTCATCAGTCATATCACCTCACCCACGGCGCTGATCTTTCCGGTGGCGAAGATCTGCCAGCGGGCACGCGAGGCGGGCATCATCACGGTCGTCGACGGGGCGCACGCTCCCGGGCAGATCCCGCTCAATCTCGAAGAGATCGGCGCGGACTTCTATATCGGCAATTGCCATAAATGGCTCTGCGCGCCCAAGGGGGCCGCGTTCCTCTATGCGCATCCCGAGCGGCAGGAGCTCTTGCAGCCGCTCGTCGTTAGTTGGGGATGGGAGAGCCTGGCGCCGGGTCCTTCACGGTTCCAGGACTATTTCGGCTGGCTCGGCACCGATGATCCCTCGGCTTATCTGAGCGTCCCCGCCGCTATCGCGTTCCAGCGCGAGCATGATTGGGACGCAGTGCGGGTTGCGTGTCACGAACTGGCGGCATCCGCGCGCCAGCAGATCGTCAATTTAACGGGAATCAGACCGATCTGCCCCGATAGCTGGTTGGGGCAGATGTGCTCCGTACAGTTGCCCGATGGCGATGCGGCATCTCTGCAGCGTCAGCTGCGCGAGCAGTGGCGCATCGAGATCCCGGTGATGGTCTGGAACGGTCAGCGCTTCATCCGCATCTCGATCCAGGGCTACAACAGTCCCGCCGACGTCGAGCGCCTATTGACGGCCCTGCGAACAATCTTCGCGGACTCCGCGTTTGCCCTGTAAAGAACGTGAAACGTCATCGCTGTCGGGCTTGCCCAACATGGAGTCATCAGGGGATGGGCCGCCTCGCGGCGAGCGCCCGCGTGATATCGAACAAATAAAGATTGCTCCCCCATCCTCCGGCTGAAGGATGGGGGAGCAAGCATACCATACCGTCCGTGGATAGGAACGACTACCGGCTAGATACCTGTCCCTGCGGTCTCCGTCGCAATCGACGTGTGATCACACTTGCTTGAGTTCGACGTCGACGCTGTACAGCCCGCCTGGGGTGGATTATTGGCGTCATTGGTGTACTGGTCATCACTGTAGACGATCGAGGCCATACCATTGGTGGGATTGACCGCGACCCCAAAATCATCATAGAGATCCCGATTGCCGGTACAACTGATGCCTCCCTCACAGACACCGCCATAGTGAACGATAGGCGTCGCCTGATTCTGGGTGAAGGCGCTGCCCGCAGTTGTCGCGCTCACATTCTGAGCAAAGTAGACATACCAGGCCGCGCTCGAAGGATAGCTATCCGGCGGCGTTGTTCCGTCATAATAGGAGGTGCCATACCACACAATATCAATCTTGCCAGCTTTATTCGCGACGCTCCAGGGCTCAATGGCCGTATTGGACGGGGCAGCGTTAACCACGACAGGAGCAGACCAGATTGTGCCATGGTTAGTCGAGAAACTATAGGAAACGTTGTGATTGTCGCTGTAGACCGAGTAGACATTGCCCGCACGGTCGACGCTCATATTGACGAACTGATGCCCATAGCTAACCGTCTTATCAGGATTGTTATAGACCATATGATCGGTAAACGTTTTGCCTCCATCCGTGGAGACAGCCACCCAGACTACATGGTAGCCACAAGAGCCCGCCTGACTACATGACACCTCGCCAGCGTTGGCGATGCCGCTAAAGGTCTGGTAGATGAAATGAGTCTTGGGATCAATCACCAGATTACCAATCTCATTGTTCTGCGCCAGGAAGGCATGGTTGACATCAAAGGCCTCACCAAGCTGGGTAAAGGCTGTTCCCGCGTTGTAGCTACAATTGACATCAATGTTATTAGTAGACACATCATGATACGAGATACAAACTTTGGAGGCCCCATCGGCGGCGATCCACTCGCGGTCATCACCGGGTACAGAGGCGCTGGTCGGATTCAACGTCCACGACTTCCCCGCATCCTTAGATGTACTCACATCGATATTAGCCAGGTTTAAGCTCGCGACATAGACGTTGTACATACCTGCCGCATTTTTCACCGGCGCGGTAGCTACATCAGTATCACCACCACCAGGCGCCACAGGCGAACCTTTTGATACTGCATTGGGTGAAGTAAGGGCCGTGTAGTGAAGCCCACTGTCGAAAGAGCTCCATGCCTCGGTACCCGAGCCTAAACCATTTTCTGAGGAGGCAAAGAAGTGTCCGGCAGGATCGGATCGGATCTGCGGCTCCGAGGCATTATTCGTACAATTTGTGCCGCCCGGACAGACGGTTCCCGGAGTATTTGAAAGCTCAAATGTTGTGAAGCTTGCACCACTGGCTTGAGCAGGAAAAGCAAAAAAGAGGAGACTGAGCAATGCCAGAACAAACGCTGCCAGTCTGAGGAGAAGTTGACGAGGTGCCTGCATCCTGAGCATTTTATGTAACCTCCTTGTATCTTCTCTCTAGCGAACAGTAGAGAGATCGTAAAGAAACAGGTAGTAGATCCTCAGAAAATGTTATATTTGCTCCTTCAAAGTATTTTCCAATAGTAACACATGCAGCAAATTATTTCAACACTAGAAGTGCAATATTCGTTTTTCAATAGCATTTAATTGTTGTGTTATTAGGCGAATTTCAAAGGTTCTTTGTGCTTATAATAAAAAAAACATCATCTTTCTCAGAATGAGTTTTTAAGAAGAGCTAAAATTCGATGCGCAATCCCCCATTTTATTTGTTGAGGTAATGGGGAAGGGGAGTTGCAGGAGAAGCTCGCCGCCCTTCCTGCAACTCCCTGCTTTGCGCTTACAACCTTCTTTATTGTGGGAGGCGGTTGGCCTGAGCGACCTGGCCGAGCCAGCGGGCGCTGGGTTTGACGGTGCGCTGCTGCGTCTGGCGATCAACGGCGATCAGGCCAAACTTTGGAGCAAAGCCTGATTGCCACTCAAAGTTGTCGAGGGCCGACCAGTAGGTGTAGCCGCGCACGTCGATGCCCTCGCGCAGGCAGTCGGCCACGCCCCGCAGCGCGCGTTCGACATAGGCGATGCGCCGCGTATCGTCCTCGGTGGCGATGCCGTTCTCCGTCACGATCACGGGCAGGCCCGTCGCTTGGCTGGCGTAGCGGATCGTCGCCGTCAGCGCCTCGGGCCAGAACTCGTATGCGGACTGCGTCAGCTCAACCCCTTCTTCCGCCGGGAGCGGACCCTGTGGACCGAAGCGCTGGCGCGAGTAGGTCTGCACCCCGATAAAGTCGTCGCCTTGCGTCCCCTGTAGATAGACATCCTGCAATTCATGGCGCATGTGTGCGGCCATCTCCTCCCCACCGGGTCCGGCCTGGATGTCCTGCATCGCCAGCGTCAGGCCGACCTGGCAGTCGCCTCGCTCGGCTTTGATGGCCTCTACAGCTCGGTGATGAGCCGCCATAATGATCTCGCGACCATGTGAAACATCGGCAAATAGAAATGGAGCGAAGTGCGCGGCATCGCTACCGACGCGACGTGCCGCCTCCTCGTACCAGGGCTGTGTACGCGTTGAGGCAAAGTTCGGAACAATAGATGAAATGAGCGGTCCGATATTGACCTCGTTGATCGTGCAAGCCTGGGGGATCAGATCACCCAGATGAGCCATTGCCCGCTCGCAGAAGCGGGCGAAGCGCTCCGGGGTCCGCTGTCCCTCCCAACCGCCCTGCGCGGCCAGCCAGCGCGGCGAGGTAAAGTGATGGAAGGTCACCATCGGGGTGACGCCATGCTCATGGCAGGCGGCCAGCACGCGCCGATAATGTTCGAGCTGAGCCAGGGAGAACTCCCCCTCCTCCGGCTCGATGCGCGCCCACTCTAGCGAGAAACGATAGAGATTGAAGCCCAGCTCGGCCAGCCGGGCAATGTCCTCGCCATAGAGATGATAGTGGTCGCAGGCATCGCCCGACGACTCGGCATAGGAAGTCCCGGGCACGTGCTCCAGTACCCAGTTATCGTTGTAGACGTTACCGCCTTCCACCTGGTGGGCCGCCGTGGCCATACCCCAGAAAAATCCAGAGGGAAACGAAAACTCCATGATCTGCTCCTTCTCTCGATGCGGATATGCACTCGTCTTCGAGCGCGGTCATTTGCCTGCCTCATGAGACATAGATAGGGTCAATTTTACTCATAATCGCATAATCGCCTCACACCAGGCATTGTTGGGTTAATTGTACACAACAATCGCCTTAACGAACAAGCCATCAAGTGTCAATCATGCATCTCAGAATATATATATGCCACTTTTCCACTAATTTAAGATTATTACACTTACAACTGATCAAATTTTCAGATGAGATTTCAGATTGTGAAAGAAACTTCTCAATGTGTCAGAAAGAATGCACTCGATCTAGCACTAGAGTGAATTGTGGAAAGTGAGGCTTTCGATGCGTTTCTCTTTCTTTCCGAAGGGGTACAGTACATCTTTACGATTCGTGCTTATCGCTCTGATAGGAGCGGTGATGGTAAGCGGGGCATTATATGTATCGCCTACGCATGCCACAGGCGGCCCATCTAATCGAGGCTTTTATCAACAGACCAACCTGGTTTCTGATATCGCGGGTGTCGCCCGCTTTCTTGATCCCAACCTGGTCAACTCCTGGGGCATCTCGCATAGTCCTAAGGGTCCGTGGATCGTTTCGGACAATGGCACCGGCGTCGCGACATCTTATCTGGGAAACGGAAAAGCCTTCCCGGTAGGTAATCCGCTCGTGATTACTATCCCGCCACCGTCAGGCAGCCCGTCTGGAACAACCGCGACCCCAACAGGCAATGTCTTCAACAATACAGATGATTTTGTCATCTCTGCCAATGGGAGATCGCGTCCCAGCAAATTCATTTTCGCCACCGAAGACGGCACCATCTCCGGTTGGAATCCCAATGTGGATCTCACCCATGCCATTCTTAAGGTAGATCGTTCAAAGGTTGGCCTGGGGGCCGTCTATAAAGGACTGGCCATCGGGCGTAATTCCGCGGGCAGGGACTTTCTCTACGCCGCCAATTTCCGCTTTGGCACCGTTGAGATGTTCGATGGACAATTTAACCTGGTCAAATCCTTCACCGATCCAGTGATAGCGAATACATGTCTCCCCAACACTACCCAGTGCTTCGCTCCCTTTGGTATCCAGAACATTAATGGTAAGATCTTTGTTAGCTTTGCCCTGCAGAATGCAGAAAAGCACGACGATGTAGCGGGTCCGGGCAATGGCTTCGTTGATGTCTTCAGCCCGAATGGAATTTTGCTGCAGCGCCTGATCGCGCATGGCGTGCTCAATTCGCCCTGGGGAATGACTCTGGCACCAAAGGATTTCGGCCCGTTCAGCAATGCTCTGCTGGTAGGCAATTTTGGCGACGGTCATATCAACGCGTTCAATCCCATGACGGGCACGTTCCTCGGATCACTGAATAATAAGTTCGGCTCACCCATTGTCATCAATGGACTGTGGGGCCTGGCCTTCGGAAACGATGAACTGGCGGGTCCACGGAACACCTTGTTCTTTGCCGCCGGAATCGCGGACGAGGCACATGGTCTGTTCGGCTCGATCGAGTTTGACAAAGATAACAACAATAAAAAGCACAAATAGTACGCTTTAAGCAAGTCTCAAAGGAACGCCCATTCATGCTCCACGTGGAGCATGAATGGGCGTTCCCGTAACCCTTAGTCCGGCATGGATTTAGAGCTGAGATTCCTGACGTTGCAGGCGCGCGCGTTCCCAGGTAAAGAAGCGTTTCAGGAGGGTGCGCAGGGCAAAGATGACCGCGAACATCAGAATCTGTTGCCAGCTGCGTAGGTCGATGGTCTTGAGCAGGGTACCGGCGAGTTTGAAACTGAGGCCGGTAATCACGCCATCAGCGACCACCAGGCGGGCGCGCGTAATATCGCGGGTACGCAGCAACACAAACAGGGAAGCAAGGATATACGCGATGATCAGCAGCGCGCCCGCGAACTCGATGAGCGTGGCCCAGGTAGTAAAGTTAAAAAAGCTATTGAAGAGCATTGGTGATGCTCCTCCTGGTAGCGGTGGGAGCTGCTTCTTCTGTTGATCCGGAGCGCGGCGTGTGTGGCTGCAGAGACGTGTCGGGCTGACGGCGGGCCGCGCGATCGATCTCCTGCTGCAGGAAGTAGTTGAGCAGGGTACGAATGGCAGCGATGGCGGCCAGCTGGCCGATCTCGTTCCAGGTCGGCGCGATAGCGGTACGCAGGATATCAGCGCCCAGCTCAAATTCGAGGGCCAGAGCCAGCCAGCGACCCAGGCGCAGACGAATATTCTCCGTCTGTGGCTCCTGCTGCTGATTGGTTCCCTTTCCCCTACCCAAAAAGAGGAGCAGAGCGCGAACGGTCGCCTGCAGGGCGGCAATGGCAATAAGTAGTCCAGCTATCCCTTCCACCCCTGATGCCAGATAGCCAGTCCACAGTTTCAATAGCGTTTCCAACATTTCCTCCATTGCCATAGCGAATAAGGTAAAATATTCTATTACGATATATTTCTCTATTAGCAAACACGTTGAAAAGCTCTAAAAAGTTATGGAGGACCGCCGGCTCCGCTGGCACCACACGAACGCTCAAGCTCTCTCAAGGCATTTAGGAGCGATGTGGTGTATTGAGTTTCTCATATAACTGATGGGCGATAGGAATGTCGGCGGCGGAAAAATCGTAGTGCTTAAGATCGCCGGGAGCGATCCATCGTATCTCGGCATGGACATTGAGCTGAAATTCGCCCGCCAGGTACGCCGTATGATAGGCCAGCAGCTCAATCTCGATATGTTGATAGCGGTAGACCGTCGAGCAGAAAAAATTGCCTATCTCGACCTCGACGCCGAACTCCTCCATCATTTCACGCTTGAGACATTGCTCCGGCGTCTCGCCAGGTTCAATTTTGCCGCCGGGAAACTCCCATTTGTGCTCCAGCACATCGCCCTCTTGTCGCCTGGCGATCAGAATTTTCCCATCCAACACAAGAATAGCCGCGGTAACCTTTTTCATCGACACGTTCTCCCTCATTTCAACCAAACGCCCCCTGTGGGTATCGGACTTGCCATAATACGTTCAACGTAAGGAAATGCAGAAAGAGAAAAAACCACAGTACGTGCGGGGCTTGCCCCCGCTTGCTTGCTTCCCACAAAGAAAAGCTCCTTCAAAGCGCCCAGGAACAGTTGCATGCGATGCATCGCATCATTTCCGTTGCTGTTTTGAGCGGCGAGCAAGGAAGCGGGGGCAAGCCCCGCACGTACTGCTTCTCTTTCTATTTCTGCATTTCCTTACGTTGAACGTATTGGGGCAAGTCCGACACCTACGATGATTGGTTGGTTTGCCAGACGCCGATGAACGATGCGGCGGCATGGCTAGTAGCGAGGCCGATGCGGCGGGCTCCCTCGGATATAGGAAATTCGGCGATTTCAGGCCCATCGAGGAAAACGTGAGCCCGGTCGGGCCGAACTTCCAGGCGCAGGGTATGCCAGCCATGGAGGTCGACGTTGGGCAGCGTCTGCGCGCTCTCTTCCCGTACTCCCTTGAGCCTCAAGGTGGCGCCTGTGGCTTCCTGCTGGAGCCAGATAATGATCGGCTCCCCCTCCTCGGCCTGCAATGCAAGGCCGATGGTACCTTCCCCGTTCTCGCCACTTCCCTGCTCCAACTTCATGGTAGCACCGCATTCAAACTGCGTGTAGCGAGAGCCTTTATAAATGACGTGGGTGCCGTTCGCAGCGCTGGTCTGGTGCAGCGCGTCGTCACGGACCTGCCAGTCCGCGAGAACACCGGACCAGCCCAGCAGAACTGGCGCGTGGTCTGGATTGAGGAACTCGTCGCGGAAGTGGTCGGTCAGGCTGATGCCGCTGAAGGCGGCCGAACAGGCGTCGGTCGTCAGGGCGAAGCTGTGGACCGGCCGGGACAGGATGGTCTCGATGGCTGGTCGGCCGTCGAAGCGAATGTCGAGCACGGAGCTGGACAGCGAGAGCAGAAGCTGATGCCAGCACTCAAGCAGGATGTCTTCCGGCAAGGGCCAGGACTGGCTGGCGCCGCTGGCTGTATCTATACAAACAAGCTGCCTATCGGCGGTAAGAAGGATTTGAAGCGGGCTATCGCTATCATCGCCGCGCAGCAACACACCATAGCCACCGGAGCCGCCCAGGTGTTTGAGGTTGATTTCAAGCAGCCAATCGCTGCCGAGTTGCACCTGCTGGCGCAGTTCAGCAGGTTGCGCGCGCTCGTCGCTCTGCGCCACCGCTTCCTCATCGGCCGAAATAGTCCAGTGGCCGGACAGTTGCCGCCAGGCTGGCTGGAGTTCGGGGGCATCAAAGAGATCGCGCAGGCGCGGCATGGCGGGGGCCGCCTGCGGCGTGTGGATCGGGGCCGGGGTCCACAGTTCATCGCCATGGAAAAAGAGGCGATCCAGGCACGGTTGGCGCACTTTCATGCCCGACTGGGTGGCGTGATAGGCGATGTAGTAATCGGCGTTGTTTGGCGCCAGCACCACCGAGTTGTGGCCGGGACCGATCAGCGACGCATCGCCATGCACGAGGCGGGGATCTCCCTGCCGCCCCGACCAGTCCTGCCAGGAGGTGTCGTGTAACCCATCAGGTCCCATGGGGGTATCGGACACCGCGTAGCTGATAGCGTAGTTGTCCCGGTAGTAGCAGCCGCCGGAATACATCTGATAGTAGCGTCCGCGCTGGCGCAGCACGGCCGGCCCCTCCACCGTGTACCAGTCGAGGCCACCCTTGGAGGCGCGCCGCTGCTCAAACAGTTGCCAGGGCTGCGTAGGACGCGTCACGCGCGTCAACGGTTCCTGCAGGGTAAAGGGATCGCGCAGGCGAGCGACGGCGTTGCCGCTACCGACCAGGCCAGACGCGGCATCAACATACTCGATGGTCATGTAGAGATACCACTGCCCATCGTCATCTTTAAAGACATGCGGATCAATGGCCCAGGGCACAAGATCCTTCGTCAACTCGTGGCCGCTATCGATGAAGGGACCCTCGGGCCGATCGGCGACGGCGACGCGAATGCCGCCCGCGAACTCCTCCGTATGTACCGCATAGTACATATAGAACTGGCCGTTATGCTCGGTCACTTCGGGCGCCCAGTAGAAGAAATGTGGGGATCCCAGGTGCGCCATGGCCTTGCCCACCTCGCGCCAGGACACCATATCGCTGCTGGTCAGAATAGGGAAGACACGGGAATGCTCCGCCGGATGGGCCTCGCCCTCGGTAGCGTACGCATAGTAGCGTCCCCGCACCTTCAATACAAATGGATCGGCAAAGCCCTTTGACCAGAAAGGGTTACACAATGCCTCCTGCTGCTGTACAGACATCACACGCTCCACCAGAAAATACCTCGCTCTTTCTATCGGCCTAACGGGCCAGTTCACCTTGCGATCCCTTTACAGAAGGAACGGGCTGAGGCTGCGTTGTTGGACCCTGGATATGAGGCTTATCGTCCTGCCAGGTAACGCGGTCGAGCCACATACAGCGGCTATCGCCACGCGATCCATCCGCATTGGTATTCCAGGCGTGATAGATGATCCAGGTCTGATCGCCAAGCTGGAACAGGGTCTGTCCACCGGGGCCGATGACGAAGGGGGACTTCTTCATCTGGCTGGCCAGAACGGGATTCTCGGCCGCCGGCTGGCAGGGTCCGGTCGGACTCTGGCAGAGGGCGTAACCGACGGCGTAGGACTCGTCGGCGTAGCTATTGGCGGAGAAGAAGAGGTAGTATTTCCCGTTGTGCTTGAACATGTTGGGAGCCTCCACCAGGTTACCCTCCCAGTTCTGATCGTTGTGGATCAGCTGAGCCGGCTTACCGATGAGGCTCAGGCCATCGGCCGACAGCTCCTGCACCCAGATATAGGTGGTCAGGCCGATGCTATTGCCGTCATTTTTGAAATAGAGGTAGAGCTTATCGCCATCGCGGAAAGGGGACGGGTCGATGGTCCCACCCTGATCGGGCTGGCAGATAAACGGCTTCGTGCTACTATCCTTGAACTTACCATCAGGCTTATCGCTGACCGCCACGCTCACGCACTGCACATTGGTCTGCGAATCGCGCAGTGTATAGTACATCACATACTGATTGCCGATCTTGATCACATCTGGTGCCCAGACGTAGGAGCCGCCCTGCACAGCCCAGGATGGCAGCGCCGGCAGCGCATCGGACAACATCTCCCAATGCACCAGATCGCTGGAGCGAGCCACCTGTATATTCTTGCCCGCCGCGTTGGTCGCGTATGAATAGTAATAATTGCCATCCTGGATAATACCAGGATCCGGGAAATCGCTATCGATCACCGGATTCTGGAAGGTCTGTTGCTGCATAGTTCCTGCCTTATTCTTTGCCGGAGTCTGCTGCCCCTGCTGCGCGCAGCCTGTGGTGATAAACAGCAACACCACAGGCAGGAGCAGAGATCCCAGCCACAACCTGATTTGATTCACCTGACTTGATTTGACGCTCTTACTGTAAGAACGAAGCAGTGAAGAGATCATCTCTTAACCTTTCAAGCCCGTATTGGCCACACTCTGGACGATAAAGCGCTGCAAGGCGACATAGATGATCAACACCGGAATCGCCACGATCACAGCCGCCGCCATGGTTGGTCCATACAGCGTTACATACGAGCTCTGCAGGGTACTCAGGCCGGGAGGAAGCGTATACATATTGGGGTCCTGCAACACCAGCAGCGGCCACAGGAAATCGTTCCAGCTGGCCAGGAAGGTAATCACAGCCAGAGTCGCCAGAGCCGGCTTCGACAGCGGCAGCACGATCTGATAAAAGGTCTGGAAGGTAGTGGCGCCATCGATCTGCGCCGCCTCCTCCAGCTCTTTCGGGATCGACTGGAAGAACTGGCTCAAGAAAAAGACGCCAAAGACGCCGGCCAGTCCAGGCAGGATCACGCCCGCGTAGCTATTGAGCAGTCCCAGGTTATAGATGGTCAAAAAGTTTGGGATCAAAAACATCAGGCCGGGCATAAACAGCGTCGCCAGCAAGATGGTAAAGAGCGTCTTGCGCCCCACGAACTCCAGCCGCGCATAGGCATAGGCGGCCAGCGCATCCAGGAACAGCGTCAGCACGGTGCTGACAGCGGCGATCCCCAGGCTATTCACGAACCAGCGGCCGATCGGCGTATCGGGATTGTTAAAGAGATCGGTATAGTTCTTCCAGGTAAAGCGTTTCGGGATCCAATAGATCTGCTGCAGGAACCATTCCGCCTTGGGCTTCAAGGATGTCGAGAGCATCCACAGCAGGGGCAGGATGATCAGCAGCGCGATAAAGATTAATACGATATAGATCAAGGTGCGCTGCCAGATGGTGTTTATCTGACGTTGGCGTCGCATATCCGCGCCAGGGCGCTGGCTCTTCGCGCGTGAATTGGCCGTCGTTGCCATTCTCAATACACTCCTTCTATTCTTGCAATGCTTTCACCAAAGGATCGCTTATGAACGCTCCCGGAAAAGGCGGAAGTTCCCATAAGAGATCACAATCATGATAACGGCGACGACTAAAGACATGGCCGCGGCACTACCCACGAAATGACGCACGATACCCTCATTGTAGATTTCATACATCACCGGCGTCGTCGCGCCGCTGCCCGAAGGCAGAGCGGGACCACCCTGGGTCATAATAAACGGCTGCCCGAACAGATTGAATGAGGCAATGATCGACGTAATCACGATAAAGAGCAGGATCGGTCGCAGCATAGGGAGTGTCAGGCTCCAGAACATATTCCATTTATTGGCCCCATCCACGCTGCCCGCCTCATACAGTTCAGTCGGGATACCCTGCAGGGCCGCCAGCAGAATGATCATATTGAAGCCCATCGTCCACCAGATAGTCGCGATCACGATAGAGACCCAGGCCCACGGCAGCGTCGACAGCCATTCCGGCGCCGGCAGATTCCACATGGTCAGGTAGGTATTGACCAGGCCGCCCGCGCTCTGGAAGATCCACCACCACAGCAGACCCACCACAGAGACCGAGAGCACCCACGGAGCGAAGTAGATCGTACGGAAGACGGTCACGCCCGGAATCTTGGCATTAAGCAACAGGGCCAGCAGCAGCGGAAGGACCACCAGCAGTGGCACACTATAGACCACGAACTGGACCGTATTCCACAGCGAGTTCCAGAAATTCTGGAAGGTCACGCTCCCCTGCGTAAAGAGATCCAGATAGTTCTGCAGGCCCACGAAAGCATTGGTCGCCGGCTGCAGATAATCATAGCGAAACAGACTAAGATAGAGTCCATTAAAGAATGGATAACCGATAAACATGACGAAGAAGATAAAATGCGGCAAGATAAACAGGTATGGGGTAAGCCGAAACTTGCGCGCCCCCCCTCTTCGGACAGTGGTATCATCCGCCACTTGTTGTGGCTGTATTACGCTCGACATTGATGCAGTCTCTCCGAATAGAAGCTATATCACGCCCCGACCCGCACATGGAAGGGCAAGTCTGGACGTGATACAGAAACGTACGTATCTACTCTACTTCTCGTTTATGATGCACAAGCCTGGCCGAATGCTCAGCAGCGCACCGACACACACCCTCTGAAGACTGGTTACTTCTTCGGTGTGGATCCGTACTTCTGCTGGTTCTGCTTCAGGATCTGGTTGGCCTGGTTAACCGAAGTATCCAGGGACTTCTGCAGATCCTGGCTCGTGCCCGCCATCACCGCGCCGACCGCATTGCCCAGCGGGGTAAAGGCATCGGAGATACCCGGCACCGAAGGTGGGAAGACAGGGTTCTCAGCCGATGGAGAGACCGCCTTCATCAAAGGAATGTTCTGGACGGAGGCATCGTTGCGTGCCTTGCGGTACGCGGGCAGGTCACCGCCCTGAGCCATCTTGGCCGAGTTGTCGACTACGTACTTAATGAAGGTCGCCGCCGCCGAACGGGTGCAGCTCGATGTATTGCTGCTTGGGATGGTCAGTGAACCCATACCAGCCCAGGTTGCAGGCTGCGTGCCGATCTGCGGGGTCGCCGCCGCCTCGCCCTTGAACTCAACGGCATCGCCAGTCACATTGGTGTCCTGCCAGATACCATTCCAGATCATACCGGCGCTACCAGCTTTGAAGGAGTTTACATCGGCATCAACTGGCAGTTTGGGCTGCGAGTATTTAGCCTGCGCATTCTTCATCCACTGCAGTGCCTTAAGGCCAGCGGGGCTATTCCAGGTCGCCTGTGTATTGTCGGCATTGAACTCGCTGCCGCCAAACTGATGCAAGAGCTGCTGGAAGATCTGCTGCACCGGGAAACCGGTGGTAATCTGGAAGCCATGCTTGCCACCCGTATTCATCGCGGCGGCCGCTTTCTGGAACTCAGCATCGTTCGTAGGGGGATTGCTGAGGCCAGCCTGCTTCAGCAGATCGGCATTGTAGAACATCGTCATAGTATTGATGAACAGAGGAATGCCATAGCGTTTGCCGGCCACTTCGTCCTGAGACCAGGCGCGGGCTGGGAAATCGTTAGCGCTATAGCCGATCTTCGGCATCACATCATCAATCGGGGAAATCACGTTGCGGAACGCCTGCGTCGCGATCTGGTCTTCATTAATGATCGCCACGTCGGGCAGGGTTTTGGATGCCGCAGCCGTATCCAGCTTGGTCGCGAAATTGTTCAACGGAATGATGCTCATCTTTACTTTACTATCGGGATGAGATGAATTGTACTGCGTTACCAGCTGCTGGACCACCGGGCCGTCAGGGCCGCTCAAAGCATTCCAGAAGGTAAGCTGTACGTTTGAACAATTGCTGCCGCTCTGCCCCGTGTTACTGGTCGATCCTGTGGAACCGCCACACGCGGACAGCACAACCGTAAGAATGGTCAACATGAGTGCAGACACACCCATCATCCTCTTTGACCCGTAAGACATATCCTGTCCTCCAATAAATACCATACAAACTCTGCGTTGAGCCTGGCCACTTTACATGCGATAAAGCCCATCAGTACATGACAACATGTCATTATATCGATCAGCATGTCGCCAACCCACCATAAATGAAAAATGACGGTGAGAGGTTCCTGAAGGAAAAGATAACGCCAGACAAACAACCTGCCAGGAAAAGATCTCCACATCCTATCCTATCAGGGCTATGCTTCGCAGCATGTCTATCTGTCGTATCTTTGATTATCGCGGTTCATGTTATAGTGTTTACAACGTTGTAAACACTATAACACGAGGGTATGAAAAAAGTCAATATTCCGGCTGCTTAATTTTTCCGTAAATGTTTGAATTCCTTCTTGCCAGCGAACGTGAAAAGGAAAATTTGACAGTTGAGCACGGCTATGCTACATTCTTCCTTATAAACTCAGGAAGAAGTCTCAAAAAGGAGAGAGAGGCGTGGGAGTGACATTAAAGGACGTGGCACAAAGGGCCGGTGTCTCGATCAAGACGGTATCGAATGTCGTGCATGGATATGAGCATGTCACACCTGAGATGCGGCAACGTGTCAACAAGGCTCTGGCGGAGCTCAATTATCAGCCGAATCTCCCCGCGCGCTATCTACGCAAGGGCCGTGTCAGTATTCTGGCGCTGGCGATCCCCTTTCTGACCAATCCCTATTTCTCTGATATCGGCAAGGCCGTCATCAACGCGGCTACCGCGCGCTCATATACGGTACTTATTGATTCTACGGATGGAGAGCGATCAAAGGAGACACTGGTCATCAACGGCATGTATCCGCACCTGATCGACGGCGTCATCCTCAGTCCGCTAGCTCTGGAGGCAGAGGATCTGCAGAAGCGGCGCGTCAATGTTCCGCTGGTGCTGCTGGGCGAGCGCCTGTTCAACGTCCCCTATGATCACGTGGTCATCGATAACGTGGCGGCGGCCAAACTGGCCACTCAGCACCTGATCAGCCTGGGGCGCAAACGGATCGCGGCCATCGGCGCGCAGGAGGTCAGCGCCGGGGACACCGCCCGCCTGCGCCTGCAGGGCTATCGGGAAGCCTTGATCGAGGCTGGCATGGAGTGGAATCCAGACCTGGTAATTCGCTCGGTTGAATATGATCGCATCGACGGCATTCGGGCCATGCACCAGCTGATGGAGCTGGAGACGCCGCCCGACGCGGTCTTCTGCTTCAACGACCTGCTGGCACTGGGCGCCATGCGCGCGCTCTACGAGGGGGGCTACCGCATACCCGAGGATGTCGCTGTGATCGGCTTTGACGATATCAAAGAGAGCCCCTTCTCGGTCCCCTCCCTCTCCACGATTGCCCCCAACAAACAGCAGATCGGCGACCTCGCCGTCTCCTTCCTGCTCGACCGCATCGAAGAGACCTACAGCGGTCCCCCGCGCCAGACGCAAGCGCCCTTCCAACTCATCGTACGCGAAAGCACCGCCGGCCGCCGGGCTTAATCGGACGCGAAGCCCGAACATATGGGAACGTTTTCGAGAAGCGAAGGGGAAATCGGGCGCAAAGGCCCGAACATATGGGAACGTTTTCGGACGAGATGGGGAAATCGGGCGCAAGGCCCGAACCTACGAGGGGCGCGGTCGCGGACGAGGGCGATGATCTGATCCTGAAGGAGGCTTTTATCCTGCTGGTCGTAGGTTGTGCGCGCCTGCTCGACCTCTTCGATGTAGCTTTCAGACCATGCACGTAGCGCCCAGATCGGATCGATCAACGTCCGGCCCAGAGGCGTCAGGGAGTATTCGACCATGGGCGGGATGACCGGGTAGATGACGCGCTTCACCAGGCCGTTACGCTCTAATTTGCGCAGCGTCTGCGTCAACATCTTCTTGGAGATGCCTTCAATATGCGCGTGCAGATCGCTGAAGCGCAGGGTCTCCTCCTGGAGGGCCACCACAACGAGCATTGTCCACTGGTCCGCGATCAATTCCAGCCCGCGTCGCGTCCGACAGTCCGGGTGAATAGTTGGTTCAACAGGCTTCTTTCTGGTTACCATGCGGTAACTATACCACTTTCTGGTACCTCCTTACAAGATAGAAGTAACTTCTCTATACTTCCTGATATCAGAGTTGTATTGTTCTCTTCGAGCGAGATAAAGAGATGATAGTCATAAAAAAGGAGTACAGGGATGCGAGCAAGCGTTGTGACTGAGTTTGGTGGGCCAGAAGTATTGAAGGTACGTGATGTTCCAACCCCTAAGCCGGGACCGGGACAGGTGGCGATCAAGGTATCTTACGCGGGCGTAAACTACGCGGAAACGATGGCGCGGCGTGGCGGACGACACAGCGAGCAGCCGCCGTTTGTGACTGGCCTGGATGTATCTGGATACATCCAGGAGCTTGGCGCAGGAGTCGAAGAGCTGCGCGTCGGACAGCCTGTAGCCGCCTTTACGGAGAGTGGTGGCTACGCGGAGATCGCCCTGGCCCAAGCGGTCCTGACCTTTCCCCTGGACGCGTCGGATAAGGAGATCGACCTGGCGACGGCGGCGGCCTTTCCCACCATAGTTCCCACGGCCTATGATCTGCTCGTCAATGTCGCGCGCATGCGACGGGGTGATACGGTGCTCGTTCATGCCGCCGCCGGTGGTGTAGGGTCCATCGCGGTCCAGATGGCGCGCTACCTGGAAGCAGGACAGGTTATTGGTACCGTGAGCAGCAGCGAGAAAGCAGACTACGCCAGATCATCTGGCTACGACCACGTGATCTTCTATGAGAACTTCCTTGAGGAGACGCGCGCGCTTACCTCAGGGCGCGGGGTTGATATCGTACTTGAAGCCATTGGAGAGCCAATTCGCAGCCAGAGCCTCTCGATCCTGGCACCGTTTGGGCGGCTCGTTATCTTCGGCAACGCCAACGATCCCCAGGGCAGACCGCAAGCCCTGCCGGCTACACCGGGCGCGCTCTTACTTGAGAGCAAGGCGGTCATGGGCTATAGCCTCGGCAGGTTAAGTGCTGTGGCCCCACAACTGGTAGCCACCACGGCGCGCCAGGCGCTCGACCTGGTCGCCCACGACCATATCAAGATCGATATCACCACTATCTTCCCTCTGGAACAGGCCAGCGAAGCCCACCGCCTCCTGGAATCGCGCGCCTCCACCGGCAAAATGCTGCTCCGCATCTAATTCCCAGGAAAAAGAAAACGACAGGCCAGTAATGAACATCAGAACGACAACGAAGCGATCCATGCCCATGGCGGCACAGAAGGTGGTGGTTACGGTGGCTATCCCCTACTCCCGATGACCGGGGGACGGCCGTGATCATCGACAAATAAAAAGTGAGTCGGGTGAAAGCATGCTTTACCCGACTCACTTTTTATTCTTTGCCGCCGTGGCTCTTGCCATGGTCGCCGCCATTGTGCTTTTCAGGACCCTTGCTATTATCGCCACCATGGTAATCGGGAACATCCTTTTTTACCTTCTCATGGTAATCGGGAACATCCTTTTTTACCTTCTCATGGTGATCGGAGCCATCCTTTTTTGCCTTCTCATGGCCGTGGGACTTAGCACTAGCGTGGCTGGTGGCCGGATTGGCTACCGGGGCCGGAGTGGTAGTAACGGGAACCGCCGTTTTGGCTGGCATAATAGGAGCCGCCGTGTTAGCTGGCGTAATCGGCGGGGGAGTCGGCATGACGGGCGCGGGAGTCGGCGTGGCGGTCGGCCTCGGGAGAAACGGTTTCCCGAGGTTGTTGCCCATATAGAGCGCCTGATCAAGGATTGGAGAGGTGCCATTAGTTTGCTGAACAATGCTGTTAGCAACAGAGGCATCGGGTATGGTATACGCATTATAAAACACGTGCGCCGACGCGCCCAGCGAGAGCGTGGCCATAGCCGCCAGCGCGGCGGCCGCCGCTACCACACTGCGGGGGCGTTTATGGAGCAGGACGCCGACGCGCTGCGTTGTTCTTTGGCTGTCCGCGCAGCGTCGCGCATAGGCAGCCAGCGCCTCTTGATAAGCCTGATCAAGAGCCTGCACCGACTGATAGCGGCGCGTCGGTTCCTTCGCCAACGTACGGAGAACCACCGCGTCCAATTCTGCCGGCACCTGGGAGTTGATCTGAGAAGGACGTGTTGGCTGCTTAGAGAGATGCTGCATAAAGGTTCCAACCGGGGTTGAGCCCTTGAACGGCACATCGCCGGTCAGCATCTGAAAGAGAATAATCCCCAGCGAGTAAATATCGCTGAGATAGGTCGCGTCCGCCTCGGCCAGTTCGGGCGCCATATAGGCAGCGGTCCCGATTAAAAAGCCGGTCTCGGTCAGGCTCTCGGCCACACTGCGGGTATTCTTAACCAGTCCGAAATCTGCCAGGTACGCAAAATCCCGGTCGCGCATCAGTATATTTGACGGCTTGATATCGCGATGAATGATGCCATGCTGATGAGCGTAGTACAGAGCGGATGAAATTTGATGCAAATATGTGCCCGTCTCCTCCAGGCTAAGGGGACCCGCTTCCGTCAGATCACGCAGGGTACCGTTAGAAACGTAGGGCATCACCAGGTAGCACCAGGAATCGAACTCGCCATGGTCCAGGGCTGGCAGAATATGATCATGGCTCAGAGAGGCCGCGGCGCGCACCTCCTGCTGAAAGCGCTGGCAATGCTCCTGGTTATTCGTAGGAACCAGTTTCAGCGCCACCTCCTGATCGGTATGGGTATCACGCGCCAGGTAGATATCGGACATCCCCCCTTTGGCGAGATGCCGAACGATAGTGTAATGCGCTATATTTGTATTTACTAAATTTTGCATAGTATTCTCGCTCTTCATAAATATAAAATCATATTTCCCTACATTGTTTACACGTATGTAGGAGGCGCTTCGTGCCACAAAATAGGCTATTTTTCTGGCAAAAATCCATTCTGGTGTAATGTCGCCATAGCGACATTACACCAGAATGGATTTTTGCCAGAAAGCGCTGTTTGTGAAAATGTGGTGGTCGACGTGATTCGGCGGGTGTTCGAATCTCGCAGCTGGCCGCAGGATCACCTGGCCGAAAAGGTAAATATCGTATGGAGCACCGCCCATGGATTGGTAACGCTAACGATGGCGGACCGCATCATCGGAGGCCAGAGCGAGGCCATGCACCTGCTTGAGCAGTCGATTCAGGATAGTCTGCTAGCCTGGGAACACGCAGCCCCGACATCCGCGCCGGGTACCTCCTCAGAGAGAAGATAGCTTCGTCGTAAAGTCTCATTCCCAGGATCGCATGGCATATGTTTTTGCCTATTAGTTACCAAAGGTCATTTAACAAACTTAGGTAAAAAAGAAAAGGAAATAATTGATCATGGAACTGTATCCCTATGCACTACTTCTCCATATCATTGGTGTTCTCGGCCTGTTTATCGCTATGAGTCTGGAGCTCATAATCGTAGCGCGGCTGCGCGGCGCGCAAACAACGACGCAGATGCGTGAGTGGATGGCTATCAGCCATGTGATTGGGACGGTGCTCCCCATCTCGGCCATCTTGATTCTCGCCAGCGGTCTCTTCATGGCTCTCACCACGTGGGGCTGGAATCAGGCCTGGATCGACCTCTCGCTGGGCATACTGGTCATTCTGGGCATACTGAGCCCGGTAATCAACGGTCCGCGCATGAAGGCCATTCAGAGAGCCATGGAAGATGCGCAGGATGGACCGGTGCCCGCCTCCCTGCGCAAGCTGACGATAGATCCAGTGCTGCAAGCCTATACACTACTCCCAGCGATCATGGCTCTGGGGGCGGTCGCGCTCATGGTCATCAAACCTGACTGGCTCGGCTCGACTGTAGTGATGATCATAGCCCTCGGCGTCGGCCTCATCGCGGGACAGCTATCGCTGAAAGCTTCACGCCGCATCCGGGTCGCTATGTAGAATAGAAACCAGGCGCATCCGGGCGCGAGTTAGCAGCGACACGGCGTGCATGCACGCCGTGTCGCTGCCGAGTGGGGAACGCTAGCATACTTATTGAGCAAGCCAGTTCCAGTGCCAGTTCTTGAATTCTCCTTGATGCAAAGCACGAATCTGGTTGCTCGGTCGAGGATCAATGCTGATAATTTCTGCCTGCAAACGCGCCGCGACCTCGGTTCCCCAATCAGCGGGCTTGGTAACGCTTGAAAAGGCGGACGTATCCTGGATATTATCAACATTCAAGATAGCCTGCCGCGCCTGGATATCGAGCCGGATCTCCAGGTGGTGCCACGCGGTGTCAGGTTTGAGGTAACCAATCTCTGCCCAGTGGCCCGCATCGGCATTGGCCTGCCAGGCATAGAGCTTACCAAAATCTGGCGCCCAGGGATTGAGCCGCCATTGAAAGGCCGCGCCATAATCAAGCCGGGTGTTAGCGCCGTCCCACACAAACAGGCCGCCTTCAAGCGTCTGAGCATTTTCGCTGGTATTGCTTGTAGAGGGAAGATATGGTAGCCGAAATGTATAACCCACCTCGTGAGCCGCCGTCAACGCCTGGCTATCAATGATCTTCTTGTAGGTAATGTTGTGAGCCATGATCACACGTCTCTGGATGTTGGCCTGCAGGAGACTGTAATCTGGCAAATTATCGGTCTCAATGTCACTGGTGGAAACGGGGGCTTCGCCGGGTGCGGCATAGATACCATCGCCAACGACCGTATCCCAGCCCGCAAAGTTTTTCCCGCCATAATGGTGGGTGGTCATATTCTGCTTCGCATAGGCCGATGTTGTATATGCCACGGCAAATAGCGACGCGAGACACACGACTAATGATCCAATAAGCGCGCCTTTGCCCAATATACGGTGAACGTTTGCCTTATTCTGCCTCATGAGCATCATTTCCTCCTTGAAATCAACTAAAAGCAAGTACTCTTCCTTAAGGACATCCTGTTGCCAGAGCGAAAAACGCGGTTCTATTCGCAATAGTAAATAAATCGCATGGAAAAGTCAACCTGCTCATGATAAAGAATATAACCACGACAGAATAATCTGCAAGCAAGTCATATATATACGAGCAGGAATAGACATCATATCCGTCGTTCGCCTGTAAATTGATGCTGCGATGAAATATCGCAAAAATCTATTGAAAATAGCGATGAAATATATGCTATAGTAATGGCAAGTTGAACAGGAAAAAAAGAGGAGAGCCGATCGTGTTGATCGGCCCTCCTCTTTTTCTTCTTTTGGGACAGGGTTGCGTGGGTTAGACGCGGTAGCGATTGCGAGCCAGGAAGAAGAACTGGATCGCGCCCAGCACCGCGAACAGCGCGAACATCACAAACGAATCTGTGGCGCCAGCGGTATTGATGGGGTTCGGGATGTTTGGTGGCGTCTCTTCCGCCGCGAAGTTGGCCATCGAGAAGAAGGCGAACGCGGACAGATAGATGAACAGACAGGTGCCCACGACCAGCCACTGGCCCAGGCAGCCCAGGTTGCTCTCACCAACCACGGCGAACTCACGGCGGGCAGCCATGCTCCAGACGGTCGCCACGATCAGGATGGCGGCGCACAGCATCATGGCCGTTGGCAGAGCAGTGGCCGAGGTGTGCATCACCAGGGCGGTCAGAGCGATCACAGCCGTAATCACTACGCCACCGACAACCACCATGTTACGATTGGACTTCCAGGCCCAGATCGCGGCCAGCATCGCACCAAAGAAGCTGGAGGTAATCACAGCATCGATGATATAGCCGGCATCCTGCGAGAAAGAGCAGCTACCAGGAATGACACTCGCGCGTGTGCAGTTGGTCAGGTAGGGTCCCAGTACTGGCAATGGATGAAGAAACGTCAGCAAAGGATAGGCTACCAGCCAGAACACAAGCAGGAGGGCACCGGTCTGAGCCAGACCCAGCGCGCCAACCGCGTAGAGACCCGCCATGGTGTTCTTACGCGCCGGGCGCATCAGATAGTGCAGGCGCAGCGCGAAGGCACCCAGGGCCAGAAATACCGAGACACCGAGAACGATGTTAAGCACAACCGACTGAACGCTGGCCGGCAATGGATTGTAGTTGTAACAATAGACAAAGAAAATCAGCAGCAGGCTGGAGATGATCAGCATAATGCGGATCGCCGGAGTCGTACCCAGGTCTCGTCGATCTGGATTACGCCTCTCGCCCATCGCCAGCACACTGTAGAAGACGGTGGCCAGGCCGACGAACAGAATGATCAGGCCCACCGCGATCAGGTCGATCGCGTTCGGCTGGAACCAGAGGAACTTGCCGCCCAGCAGGGGAGCAATACTCGTGGTCGCGCTCGGGAACGACTGGTAACCGGTCACGGAGACCGCGACGGTTATCGCCAGGCCAACGATCGTAATAATAGCACCGACGCCCGCCATCAGAACTGGAGAGATCACCGGTTTGGGATCAAACAGGAACTCAATGACCATGATCACAGCAAAGCAGGCCAGGCAGATCAGACCGAGGCTGAACGTGCCCCGCTCGAACTCCACCAGGCTCGATGCCGTCATCGCATTATAAACATAACCCGGAATTTGCCCAACGAGGATCGCGGCTAGCAAGAAAAAGCCAATGGCAAAAATCATTGCACGCGCCCACGACATTCGTTCCGGCAATTCACGTTTTTGTGTTGCTTGTTGCATGAATCGCAATTCCTTTCGACATGCCGTTCATCATAATTATCCAGCGAACCGGCATGAGCAGCGATCAGAATCTGGAACGGGATCGCGTCCCGGCCGGGACGCGATCTCAACAGTTACTTCGTTATAACGAGCTGTGCCACCATATCCGGGTGGATCGAACAGTAGTACAGCACGCGATGCGTATCGGAATTGAAATTGTAGGCAGCATCAGTAACTGTATACGTAAACGAATCGCCGGACGCGATCTGCTTCTTGGAGTCAAAGATCTGGCTGGCCGCCTTCGGCTGCGCGATATCCTGACCCTGAACAGCGACAATCGTGTGCGCAAGCTTGGATTTGTTGACCCACGTAATCTTGGTGCCAACTTTGACCTTGACATTGATCGGCGTAAAGCAGCCCGACTGGCTCTGGCAGGTCACGCCATTGGTGCCAGGATCAACGATGTTCAGCGTAATACTGGACTGATTGCTCATGTCCTGAGATGCACCAAACTGACCTTCCTTGCCGTAGGTTACCGCGGCATTATAGAGGGTCGTATTGTTGGCCTGCAGGTAGTCTGGCAGACCATTAAGACCGTTCGTCTCATGATTTTTGGATCAGTCGAGCGGATAAAAGCCATCAAATAATCGATATCATTGCTCAGCAACGCACCACCATAGGTATCAGCCTTCGGGATAGCGTTGGGATTGGCGGGCTGATTCACGGCCTTAGGATTATAAATGCCAGCGCTAATAATACGGCGAAGATTATCGTCAGTCTGGGAGCTGAAGTAGCTCATCTCATAACCGTTATAGGTCGCGTTCTGCACCTTATTGTTCACAATGGCATAACAGTTGAGCGTACAGTTCGTCGCGTACGTCTGCATGCCACGCTGAATGGCCAGGTTCTGCTGATTGGTGGTAGCCTGTACCTGATTTCCACCCTCAACAATCCAGAAGACCGGGATCATCAGGGCGACGAGGCCCAGCATGATGATCGAGCCAAAGCCCGTCTTCTCTACCGCGTTTGTCCTCGAGTAGAATATATACAGCAAGCCGCCGACGACTACCAGCAGAATGATGATACCCACCACAGCTTGTACTAAATTTCCCATAATACACACCTTTTGATATGCAGCCTATCGGTCCCTCGCCCATGAGGGCGCTAACCTCAAGGTGTTCTCAGCGCGAATTTCTTGTCTTGCAGAAGCAGACTGCCTCTTCCGATATGCGAATCGCGACCAGTAGAGACAGCTTGCTTGTGATGTATTGGTTTTACGAATGCATATTTGACGCGAGTCAGAATACCAAACGGCACCTTATAAGGAACAATCCACAGTAGGGGCCGCGACCAATCTCGTTGTGACATCAGGGTGCGCAACGTTTGAATTGATGACACCGGTATTAACCACGACATCCTCACCCTGGATCGACACCTGGAAACGATCGAGGCTACGCGGAGCCGGACCATCCAGGTACTCACCGGTGACGTTGTAGTGCGAACCATGACAAGGGCACTTGAAGCTATCACAGTTATCACGGAACGGCACGGTACAGCCAAGATGCACACACTTCTGATAGAGCGCGATCCAGTAGGAGCCGTCCTTATCCTTCACCACGTTCTCCGAAGAGAGCTGACTGCTTAAATCGCCGCCTTTCAGCAAGAACTGCGTCGATGGATCAAGGTGAATGATATAGGTACGAGCCACCGGACGATGGTAGACGCCCTGCTGCTCCAGTTTAAACTCAGAAGGTTTCGACGCCTTGAACTCGCTCACCTTACCTACCGTCAGGGTTGAGCCGAAGCCACCCGACAGGTTGGGATACATATAGAATAGAGCTCCGGCAACCGCGGAGGTGGCAGAAACACCCCAGACAGCCAGCATGGACCGGCGAAGGAAACGTCGGCGTGAGATACGCTGCTTCGCAATCTCAGCAGCTTCTGCACCACCACCGTGCAGCACTTCATACTGCTGCGGTGAAATGGGAGGTGTATCAATACTCATAAGTCAGAAATCCTCTTTCCTCAGCCTATAGATCAAAGTAGACATGCTGCCACGGCCACACCCAGAGCCAGCCGGGGCCACGGAAGAAGCTACCGGCCAACGTAATCACCGCCCAGAAAACAACAAACATAGTAAATGTTACAATTGCAACCTTACGATCAGCATAAGCGCGGCTCGGATTACGGTCTACATATGGCAGAATTGCCAGGGCAGCCAGCGTAAAACCTGGTACCAGCACACCAGCCGTGGTTGGCGGGAAGTAGTGCAGCAGTTCCTGCAAGCCCAGGAAGTACCAGGGGGCTTTCGCCGGGTTTGGCGTTGTATTAGGAGTCGCCGGTTCCTGCAAAGGAGCGTCGATAACCAATGAGAGCAGCGTAACCATCACCATCAAGGCGGTCGCTGCAAAGAACTCACGTACGAGCAGGTGGGGCCACACGAAGACCGAATCTTCGAGTGGCTTCTCTACACGTGTAATCGCCTCCTGTTTCACCACCGCCAGGGTACGGTAGCGGCGTTGTGCCGCCGGCGTCGACACCTGCTGTTGTACCTTTGGTGGTTCTTTCTGTTCAATCGACATAGAGGTATCCTCTCATGCATGCATGACACCGTAGGGTCATCCTACGGCCTGGCTCTTTATCCACGCACGCCAGACAGCGTCTGGTCGCGCTCGGCACGGGCTTCCAACTCTCGACGTGAAGGAGGAGGAGGACCAGCCTCACCACCATCTTTACGAATACGCCAGAAGTGGACCGCCATCAGGATAGCACCGGCCAATGGCAACAGGATGACGTGACCAACATAGAAGCGGATCAACGTAGCCTGACCAACGGCACCGCCACCTACCAACACTTTATATACGGGGTTGCCCAGCAACGGCGTATACGGAGCCAGGTTAGTACCGACCGTGATAGCCCAGATAGCGATCTGGTCCCATGGCAACAGGTAACCGGTAAAACTCAAGAACAGAGTAACAAAGAATAGCAGCACACCAACCACCCAGTTGAACTCTCGGGGTGGCTTATATGCACCATGATAAAAGACACGAATCATGTGCAACGTCACCGATACAACCATCAAGTGGGCTGCCCAACGGTGCATATTGCGCACAAGATGACCAAAGGAAACAGCGCTACTTAATTGATTAATATTCTGATAGGCAACATTTGTATCAGGTACATAATAGAACATAAGGAAAACGCCGGTAATCGTTAGCAGCAAGAATAAGAAAAATGAGATGCCGCCCATACACCAGGTGTACGTGATCTTCATCGCCTGCCGGCTAACTTTCACCGGATGAAGATGTAAAAATACGTTACTCATCATGACCAGAGACTGGTTCAATGGAGTATCTGGATAGCCGTGCCGGAAGATGGAACGCCAGACCTGGCTCTCGACGATCTTCTGCGTGGCCGCGTCGAGCAAGCTTTTATTGGTAGAGCTCACTGTGCCTCCTCAAAAGAATCAAGCCCAAAAAAGGTGCTAGGCTTGATCAGGTTGGAAAGATATCATCGCAAAAGTTCTTCTTGTAATGTGTCGCTGATTATAGCATACGTACCTCAACACTGGTACCCCCTCTAGTCGACATTGCCTGTCAGCCGTCCGAGCATACCGAGCATTTCTCTTTCTCCACAGTATGTTTCACAAGTCGAGCGACGACGGCATGTTGCTGAGATAAAGTTAGAACTTTTGCCCTCTTCACCATAGATTATAATGGATTGTCTATACGAGATGGAAGAGAAACGGATTATTTTCCCAAGCGTCTCAATCCTTCCATTAGACATATAAACCTAAGATACAGTGCCTGTGAGGCTCAGGCATCAGGTATGCACCTGATTTTTTCATGGGGTGTACCTGATTTCATAATTTTGCTGCCCCGCGCTAGCGCGGGGCAGCAAAATTATGAAATCTTTGCAAGTTGGGGACACCCCAAACCCCGGCAGGAGGGGCTAGGCGCCCCTCCTGCACCTCCCGCCTTTTGCAGAGGGGGATACAAGGGTCATCCAACACCCTGACTTTGCATGCCTAACCCTCTGTCTAAAAAAGAGAGGAGTGATGGTGGGGCTAGGCGCCCCACCATCACTCCTCTCTTTTTTAATTCTCTGCCGCCGCAGGCGGCGAGTGCGGCAGAGGCAGAGCTGGTTTGACGTCGGTTAGAATAACCGATACAATTACTATAGATATCATTACACCTTCCAAATTTGTGCATATAAAGAGATTTTCGCGATGTCTGACGCTCAAATACATGAGAATAAAACGCCTCGCAGCCATAGGCTGCTGGGGGCCCTGAACGAATTGCCCGTTTTCTACCGTGTGCTGCTGGCCAATAGCGCGATTATTTTCGCGGGGGCAACCGGCGGTACGTGGCTGGCGACGAGGCTCAATACATTTTCCTATGTGCCTCTGATCATCTTTGTGGCCGTTGGCTGGCTGGTCAGCATTGCGCTCAACTTTGTTTTGCTGCAGTTCGCGTTCCGTCCTCTGCTAGACCTGGGAAAGGTGATGAACAGGGTGCAGGAAGGCGAACGGACGCTGCGCGCCCCGCTGACGGGGACAGATCCACAGGCCGATCAGCTGGCGCGCACCTTCAATATGATGCTTGAGGCCATCGATGAGGCGAACCGCCAGCGGGCGGCGCAGATCATTAACGCGCAGGAAGAGGAGCGCAAACGCGTAGCGCGCGAGCTCCACGATGAGACTTCGCAGGTGTTGACCTCCTTGCTGATCAGCCTTGCTGTCCTGGAGGAATCCATTACATCGCCCGAGGCGCGCGAACGCATCACGGAGACGCGCCAGCTGGCCCACCAGACCCTGCGCGCCATTCGCAGCCTGAGCATCGATCTCCGTCCCAGCGCGCTGGACGACCTCGGGCTGATGCCCGCGCTGCGCTGGTATATCAAAGAGTATCAGCAGAAGACCGATATCGATGTTGATTTCCAGACCACCGGCATGAAGGACCGCCTGACCTCCGAGACCGAAACGGTCCTCTATCGCATCGTACAGGAGGCGCTCACCAACGTGGCCCGTCACGCGCATGCGCGCAAGGTAAGCGTCATTTTACGCGAAGGGGACGACGCCATCGATGTCACGATCTCCGATAATGGCGAAGGCTTTGACGTCGAGAAGTTGAAGACAAAACCCACCCTCGGCCAGGAGCGCGGCTGGGGACTGGTCGGCATGTTTGAGCGGGCGCAACTGCTCGATGGCTCACTGGATATCGAATCGCATCCCGGACAGGGCACTGTGATTCGCGCCCACATCCCCATCCAGCTCGCATCCTCTAACGTGGCCGTCGCGACCTGAGCGGTTGGATCGACAATGTTGACTGTTGACGCACAATGCCATAGAAGCACCATTAGGGATGAAATAAAAACATGAAGATACGGATACTCTTGGCCGATGACCATACTATCTTACGCGCGGGCCTGAAAATGATGCTGAACGCTCAGCCCGATATGGAGGTCGTGGGCGAGGCGCAGGATGGTCGTCAGGCAATTCAGGAGGCGCAACGCCTCCAGCCGGACGTCATCCTGATGGATATTACGATGCCCGACATCAACGGCATCGAAGCCACCAAACAGATCAGGCGCCTGCTGCCCGACATCAGAATCCTGGTCCTGACGATGCATGAGCATGATGAATACGTCTTCCAGGCCCTGCGCGCCGGGGCGGCCGGCTACATGCTCAAAGAGGCGGCCGACACCGAACTGATCACCGCCATTCACGTCATTAAAAGCGGGCAATTCTATCTCTCCCCCACCGCCCAATCGGTCGTCGTCGGAGACTATCTGCAACGCGTACGCACCGGCGAAGAGCGCGACAGCTACAGCAGCCTGACCGAACGCGAACGCGAGATCCTCAAGCTGGTCGCCGAAGGCCATACCAATAACCAGATCGCCGAACGCCTGATCATCAGTCCCAAAACCGTCGACACGCACCGCACCCACATCATGGACAAGCTCAACCTCCACAGCCGCGCCGAACTCGTCAAATACGCCATGCGCCGCGGGCTTCTGGAAGATTAACGCTCGGGTACAATGCCGCTTCGCGGCAAAGCTGGGGCAAGCCCGGCACCTACGGGGATCGCATGAATCGAAGGGGTGTCTGGGGCGCGCTCTGCGCGCCCCAGACACCCCTTCGATAAATAAGATTGGGGGCGTCAGCGCCCCCACGCTGGCATTAAAGAGAGTCGTCGTCCTCGTCAAAGTCGAGAGACTCATTATTTTCTTCAGCGAAATACTCATCGCTGTAGAAACCAACATCTTTACCGACGTAGACGCTGACCAGGAAGTCGTCACGCGGCATATCGGCAGAAAGCACCAGATCCTCATCAATCTGCTCGATCAGCTTTGTCAGATCCGACTCTTCCAGTTCACGCTCCAAAATAAGGGTGCCATGCACCGCGGTCGTGGTAAAGTGTATGTCAACGGTTCCCAGGCGGTTATTGCTCTGCAGGTTGTTACCCTGCATAATGTAATAACCTTCTGAGTGGGGCGTGCGAAAATGGCGTTCGAAATGAATATCGTCCATGTGCTTGTCCATGTGGCGTAGTAGTGATGCTGCTACGCGCTCCTTTCTCCAAATTGATGCGTTGCAAAGATCCTATGCCGGTGAGCAAAACTTTATTCCAAAGGTATATCGCTGCCGAGACGCGACGGATTACGCATGCATACAAATAGAGTCCCGCTCTAATATACCTGTAACAGCCATATAGGATAATCAGCCCGCGCGAGTCGGGCCGAGTGTCATTATACCATACAAGCAGTCCCAAACGTTGTGCGGCGTCTCTCATTGGCGCAGAGACCTATAAGAAAAGGCCGGACAAAAAGAGATTGCGCATCTCGGCGCAATCTCTTTTTGTCCGGCCTGTTAATGCTGACTTTAGCGGAACTGCAGGCTTGAGCGAGCGGGTGCGAACACCAGACTCTCCTCATCCTGCGCCACATTCTTGGGGGCCACCTGTGTCCAGGTGTAGAGCTGATTATTATGCATACCGGCATAAATGGTACCTGTATAGCTGGCGCCCGAGACCTGAAAGTCGCCCTGGATCTGCTTCCAGTTGGTCCCGGCAAAGGTGACGGTGCCGCCGGGCTTCGCATTGGTCATACCCAGCTTCGTCGCCTGCTGCTGCAGGTATTTAGCGGCATCGGTAGTGCCGGACGCAGATCTGGCAATCGTGATCTGGGCGGTATTGCTACTATCGGCCAGCTTCAGAGTTGTGCCCGCGAGGCTACTCTTCCATCCCGTAGGATACTCCAGGGATACGCCAAGGGGATCATTCGTCACCGACTGCACTGGCCGGGTGGCCTGAACGGACGTGGAAGAATGAGACTCGAAGAACCAGCCTCCCAGAGCCAGCAGGCAGACCAGAACGACAGCCGCAATAGCGATGAGGGTCAGGCGCTTTTTCGCCTTCTCTGGCCGCGCTGGCGCGAATGAGGGTGGTGACGCCGGGCGTTCCTGCCCAACGGGTTCCGCAACAGCAGCGGCAACCGGCGGCTGGACCGATGCCACGGCCGCAGGCTGTTGATCCTGGGAAACAGAGGAAGTCAGGCCGGACAGCGAATTTCCCCTGCCGGGGCTCGATGGCGTCTGCCCCTTCACCAGGTCCGGCTTTTGCCACTGCGCGGTTGGCATCTGATCGATATGCTCATCAGCGGCCGGCTCCCTGGATGGGGTAGCCTCGTCCTGCCTCTGCTGCCGGCTCTGCGGCTGCACGGACGAAGGCACCGCGGCCAGGGACGTAGTCGGCAAATGGGTCAGTGTCGTTGAGGTTGGATCTTCTTCTTCAACGTCTGCCAGAGAGAAGGTGCTCGTCGGCAGATCTTCAATCTCTGTTTCCCGCGACTGCGAGCGCGCTTGAGCAGCGGCAGGCGAGTCGGAGGAAGGCTCAGAGGCCGAAGGAGCGGGCACGTCGGTTACGGTTGGTGCCTCCTCAACGTTGTCCCAGAACTTTGTATGCAACTCACGAGCAGGTGGGGGCGTCGTAGGCAGGACTGGAAAAGCATCCTTTGGCTCATCCTGGGAATTACTGGCATCCTCGCGTCCCGCGATGACATGCGTCATCGGCTCAGGCCAGGTAAAGCTGGTCGGAGACTGATCCGGGTTCCCCCGCCCGCGTCCAAACCGGGCCCCCTGTCCGGAGCGGCGCGCACCGGCATTGCCACCGGCGGCCCCATTATCGATGGGCCGGGCCGGAGCGGGCCGGGACGAGCGCTGCGCGGGCGCCTTCTCACCGCTGCCGGTAGAAGGTCCAGCGGCAGGCTGTTCTTCTCTGGTAGTAACACGCGACTCTGGTCGGGGAGGTGGCGCAGGAGCATCATATCCCTGAATGCCCAGCCAGGGCGTCACATTGGAATTATCAACTTTCTTCGCGTTGGCCGCCTCGGCAGCCCGATTCGATGGGGCGAATGGTTGCCGGGCCACCTGCTCTGGCAATGACGATGATGATTCCAGTGCATCGTTGATCTTGTCAGGTGCATTCTCTCCGGCCGCCATGCGCGCATCAGAATGTAATGGATGATCAGGAATGGGGGCGCCGCAATGATTGCAAAACCGCACATCATCTCGCGGTATTTCCGTCCCACAATGGGTACATACTGTCGCCACGGAGCATCTCCTACTAACTAGCTCTTATCGCACTTTACGTTAGCTGAAAAGCTGCAAACAGTCAAGTAACAGCCTCAAAGATAGCACATATATACATTAATAAACATATTCGGATATTATTTGGAATTCTTTTTTATGCCTGGCCGGGTGCGTAGCACCCGGCGGGTTGTATATGGTGGTGTGAGGGGCGCTCTCTCCTCACCACCATATATAACGGGAAGGAGCGCTCTTCTTGCACCACCATATATAACGGGAAGGAGCGCTCTCAGATCTCTCTTCTCTAACTTCATGAAAAAGTTGTGGGGCGGCATGTGCGCACTGCGCACATGCCGCCCCACAACTTTTTCATGAAGCCTTTTCTTTATTTGAGGGTGAGGAGGGCTTCGCGCTCGGCGGCGGTGGCGAAGGGCTGCTGGTTCTTCACGACATCGATCAGCTTCTTGCGTCCCTTAGGGCTACCAATCATCAGGACGCCGACCAGCTTGTTCTCCTGGAAGAAGAGGCGGCGATAGTTCTCGTTGCCTTTCTCGCCCGGCTCGCGCAGGGCGACGGTCTCCATCTCGGGATTGTTGGACTCGGCGCTCCCAACGACGGCGATATTGACGTCGAACAAGGGGCTGGTATAGGTCGGGATGTCCACGTAGGCCTGCTTGCCACCAGCCATGTTGGTGGCCGCGACCTGCCCATGGGATTTGGCGTTATCCCAGGTGCCCATGGTATGGTGGCGCTTAATGGTGGAGTCGTAGAAGTTCGCCACGTCACCGGCCGCGTAGACGCCGGGGATATTGGTCTCCAGGTACTCGTTGACGACCACGCCGCCATTGACTTCGATGGGTGAGCCCTCCAGAATCTGCGTATTGAGTGTAATGCCCAGGCCCACACCGATCATGTCGGCCTGGATCTCACGCCCCTTCTTGGTCTTGACGTAGCT
The DNA here is from genome assembly GCF_036245075.1 of Dictyobacter halimunensis. Classification (NCBI taxonomy): domain Bacteria; kingdom Bacillati; phylum Chloroflexota; class Ktedonobacteria; order Ktedonobacterales; family Dictyobacteraceae; genus Dictyobacter; species Dictyobacter halimunensis. The sequence continues at coordinate 4,570,937 of NZ_BSRI01000002.1, read as the reverse complement.
CGGTACGCCATTGGAAGGAACGACCGAATCGATCTCGTCGCCGTGGATGACCTCAACGCCGAACTTTTTGGCGATGTTATCCACGACCTCGCCGCCATCGGTATCCAGCGAGTTGCGCAGCCAGTAGGGACCACGCATCAGCCAGGTGGTATTCAGCTTGCGCATGGCGAAGCCGTCACAGAGCTCATAGGCGATAAAGCTGCCGCCATAGGCCAGCGCGGTACGTGACTCCAGCATGCGCTCAACAATGGTTTTGGTATCGTCGAGGGTAACAAAGTTGTAAATATGTTTGGTATCGCTCGCACCAGGGACATTGAGAGGATTGGCCCAGCCGCCGCTAGCGACTAGTAAGGCGTCATAGGGGAACTCGCGCCCATCCTCGGTACGGACCACGCGCTCCTCGGTATTGACATTCGAGACCAGGACCTCGGTAATCAACTGGATGTTGCGCTGCTCATGCCAGGCGAAGTCGCGGATCATGACTTTCTGTTCTGGCAGCACACCCTGCAAGAAACGTGGCAGCGACACGCGGTTGTACAGCGGATAGCGCTCATTGGTGAGCAGATGAATATTGCAGTTGGGATCGTTTTTGCGCAGGGTTTCTGCGGCTGTTGTGCCGGCAACGCCATTGCCGATGATCACATATCTTTTCTCGTGAGTTGCCAAAAAGTCTCTCCTTATATGAAAATATCGCTGACCAGGGACTTACCCCATAGGCGTTAATTTAAGCAGAGGGTTAGCCCTCTACGCTCCCCAAGCGGGAGGTGCAGGATGGCGGCGAGCCCTCCTGCACCCCTTATATTCGCACCCAGGGTGATTGCCTCCCTGGACATTCTTGCTGATTCGTTATGCCAGGTTAGCAAAATATTAGCATACTCGACCGGTAAATACCATGGTCGAGTATGACATGTGTGGCTATGGGCGTATGGTAACATTGTCGGGCGATCGCGACCACCCGACAGTGTCACCATACCCATGATTAGAGGGGCAGGTAGCTGTAGATGAGCCAGACGTTAAGGCCGGTAATCAGCAGCGCCAGCAGGATATGCATGATGGACAGGGCACGCGTATCGGTAAATTTGCCCATCAGATCCTGGCGGCGGGAGAGCGCAATCACCGCGACAATGGTGAAAGGCAACTGCAGGCTCAGGGCGACCTGGCTGATCACCAGCACCTGGACCGTCGGGATGCCCAGCGCCGCGACAATCAGGGCCGGAATCAGCGTAATGGTACGCCAGACCCAGACCGGGATCGAGCGTTGGAAAAATCCCTGCAGGACGACCTGTCCAGCTAGCGTTCCGGTCATAGAGGACGAGAGGCCCGACGCCAGCAGTCCAATGCCGAAGGCGATAGCGGCGAGGGTACCCAGCACCGGGATCAGCGAGACATAGGCGGTCGACAGGTCCAGATTATCAGCATTGACATGATGATAGAAGACGGCACCCGCCACCACCAGCATGGCGGCATTGACAAAGAAGGCGACGTTGAGCGCGGCGATGGTATCGATCTTCGACAGGCGCAACACCTGCCGTCGCTCGGCCAGCGGGGCCTCAGGACCACTGAGGCGCTGATGAGAAAGGTAGGAATGCAGAAACACATTGTGCGGCATCACCGTCGCACCAAGGATACCAACGGCAACCATAATACTGCCAGAAGATAATTGCGGTACAACTACATGAAACGCCGCGCTCCCCCAGTTCGGGTGCAGCAAGGCCGTTTCATAGACATACGCTAATCCGATAACCGAGACAAAGCCAATGATAATATACTCGACCTTGCGAAAGCCCCAGCGACTCAAGCCGAGCAGGGCCATCACAATGATGGCGGTCATGATCGAGCCGACGACCAGAGGGATGCCAAAGAGAATCTGAAAGCCCAGGGCGCCACCCAGGATCTCTGCCAGGTCGGTGGCCATGATGGCAAGTACAGCCGTAACGCCGAAGGCCATGACAACCGGACGAGGGAAATACTCTCGCGCAAGTTGAGCGAGATCCTTGCCGGTCGCGATCCCCAGTTTAGATGAGGCAATTTGCAGGAAGATAGCGATGATATTGCTGAACAGGATCACCCACAGCAATTGATAGCCAAAGCCAGCGCCCGCGGCCAGGTTCGTCCCCCAGTTACCGGGGTCCATATATCCAACACTGACCAAAAAACCAGGGCCCAGCGCCTTCAGAATCTCTTGCGCACCCAGACCCAGGCGGTTATTACCGGTCCACAAACGCTTCCCCGCACAGAGGAGACGCAGATGTACAGGTGCCTCATATTCCACTTTGCTACGTGATTTTGTTAATAATGCCATACGAGACTTCCTCATCTACAATATATGTCACATACTATTATTTAAGGACAGCGAGCGGTACCTGCCTGGCATAGTAATACGTCTTAATGTGTATACGGCCAGGTTTAGATATGTGAGACGCGCTATGAAGCCGAGACAATAATATGCTCCGCCAGTTCAGCCCCCAGCATATGATCGACCTGAGCCCCTTCCTCACCAACCCGGATCTGCAGTGGACCCCCGAAGGGCGCGCGCGCGAGCAACTGAACGCGGGATTCAGGATAGAGGCCCATGCTGCCCAGGTAGCACAACTTTTCGGGATCCTGATCGCTGACGCGCAAGATCTGCGCGCACTGCCCCTCCTCCATCTGGGAAAGCTTGATGCCCCGGCGTACCGCGATCACCCCGTCTTTGCTGGGGATGGGGTCGCCGTGGGGATCGATGGTGGGGTAGCCCAGCAGCTGGTCGAGCCTGGCTTCGAACTCTTCAGAAATGACGTGCTCCAGCCGGTCAGCCTCTTCATGAACTTTATCCCAGCTATAGCCCAGTTCGCGCGCCAGATACAGTTCGAGCAACCGGTGATGGCGAATAACCTCTATCGCCTTCTGCTCGCCAAGGGGAGTCAGGCGCACACCATGATAGGGGACGTGCTCGACCCAGCCAGCGGCGGCGAAGTCTTTAAACATCATTGTCGCGGTCGCATCGCTCACGCGCAGCCTCTCGCTCACCGCGGAAGTTGAGACCTTTTGATTGTGCTCTTGCATACTATAGATAAGCTTGAGGCAATCGCTGATGCGTGGAGCAAGCTCCTGAATAGGCTTCTGCAATTTCCTTCTCCTCCAAAAATAATTTTTTAGTAGGCTAAAAATATATTACCATATTGCTAAAATATGGTCAAGGGGAGATTTCGTGCCGCCTGTGGCGGCACGAAGAAGAAGAAAGTGACGAGCGCCCTGGTTGCTCACGCCAATGGCGTGAGCAACCAGGGCGCTCGTCACTTTCTTCAGGAATGATTTGAGGGAAGAGGTGAGCATGTGCGACTCAACACTTCATTGTGCTCCGAGGAGAAACGTAGCCGCACGATAATAGCAGGCGAACCCTGTTGGCAGCCGGAAAGGGGTCCGCGAGGGTTATTTGCTCACGATACCAGTATAGGAAGCAAGGCGCGCCGTCGTCAATGACGTTTTTGGATACTCTGCACAGCATTCGGGGTTATGGCATAAAAAAAGGAACAGATCAGGAGCGAAAAGGGGTTGCCGTCCTCACTGATTGGTTGGACGGCAACCCCTGCTTCTGTAGAAATTTCACAAAGGTTACGGTGTGGGCTTGAGTCTGGCCTTGGAGAGCGTAGAGGGTTTGATCCAGCGACGTCCATTGTTCCAGTAAGCCTCGATCTGCTCCAGCGTCTTGCCTTTGGTCTCGGGCACCAGGTACCAGCAGAAGATCAGGGCGGCAACGCCAATGACGGCGTAGAGCCAGAAGGTGTGGGCGGTTCCAATGCCTCCAATCAGGCTCAAGAAAGTGACGCTGACTATGAAGTTCGCGACCCAGTTGGAGAACGAACAGACACTGGCGCCGGCACCACGCACAGAGGTCGGGAAGACCTCGGCGCTCATCAGCCAGAAGACGGGGCCCATGCTGATGGCGAAGGAGATGATATAGATCATCAACGCCAGCAGGGTCAGCAGACCCGCGTTGCCCGCCCCGGTCGCGAAGATGGCGCCCAGCAGGGCCAGGCCAATGATCATGCCGATGCAGCCTGAGATCAGTAGAACACGTCGACCAGCCTTATCGAGCAACAGCAGGGCAACGATGGTAGCCAGCACATTGACCACACCGACCACGCTGGTAGCCAGGATCGCGCTACTGGCTGAAGACACACCGGCCGACTGGAAAATGGTTGGCGCGTAGTAGATCACGGTATTGATACCCACGAACTGCTGGAATACCGCCAGCCCGACACCAACCAGCAAGGCCATGCGCACGCCCGGCGTGAACAGATCGCGAATGCGCCCCTGATGCTGCTCAACGCTCAGAGAGGTATGGATCTCCGCGATCTCAAACTCGGGGTCGGCTCCTTCAATACGTTCCAACACCTGGCGAGCCTCGACCCAGCGTCCCCGACTGGCATACCAGCGCGGCGTCTCCGGGCTCATCAACATGCCGAGAAAGAGCAGGAGACCAGGGATGGCGGCCGTCGCGAACATAGGAGGCCAACCCATGCCAGCATGGGCAAAGGCCAGATCCACCCAGTAGGAGACTGCGATGCCGATCGTGATGGCCAGCTGGTTGAATGTAACCAGCTTACCACGCATCTGGAACGGCGCCATTTCCGAGATGTAGACGGGTACGACACTGGCGGCCGCACCAATACCGAGGCCGACGATGGCTCGGAAGATAAGAAAGAGCGTGTAATTCGGCGAGACGGCTGTCAGGAGCGCACCTAGCGTGAAGATAACAGCCAGTAGCAGAAGTGTTCTCTTACGTCCAAAGGCATCATTTACCTTCCCAGCAACAATCGCGCCGATGATAGCACCGATGAGAACGGCGCTAACGGCTAGCTCCTGCTGCTGAGGATTGAGCGAAAACGTCTTTACGAGGAAGAGCTGCGCGCCAGAGATGACACCCGTGTCATAACCGAAAAGCAGACCTCCTAAAGCGGCAACGCTGGTAATGAAGTAGACGGATAACTTCTTCGTCGAATGAGGAGCGGTAGCTTTCTGCATAGAATACCTCCCCCGTCATAGGAATGAAACCAGCCAGTCCCATAGCTTTTTTTCATGTATCATAATCCGACGCCGTACCAACCACTGTTTACCTGGAAAAAGGCCAGCTAAGCTGCTCGTCAATGAGGAGCGGATGATAGTGTCGAGCATAGTATAATGAGCGCAACTATAACTGAACATCCATCTTTCGATGGATTATGCCGGTGGATCTTTAAGCTGATGTTTTTTCAGCTGGCACGCGCTAGCGTCATCTGCAGCGCCCTCCCCGCCATATCACACCTTCTGAACAATGGTGTTGCGGCCCCTCTAATTATGATACTCTTCTTTATATAAGATAAATCGTATATAATTCTATTCAACATTAGCAGTTAGTTTCGCGGTGCAAAGGATGCGTATGGTGAAGGACGAATTATTAGGAAAGCAATTAGCCAGTTATATTCTTGTGGAATCATTGGGGCAGGGAGCCTTCGGAAGTGTGTATCTGGGCAAGCACTTCCTCCTATCACAGAAGCCACCAGTAGCGATCAAAGTGCTCAATACAGCATTGAACTCGCAAGAAGAATTTGATCGTTTCTTCCAGGAGGCTGTGATACTAGACGAATTGACTCATCCCAATATTATGCAGGTATTGGATGCTAACTTATATGAGGGATATCCATTCTTTGTAGCTGAATACGCGCCCGGCGGCTCACTGAGGGATCGCCTGGATGGGCTCAATGGCCAGCCGATAGATACGGATGAGGCCGTACGCATCTTACAGCAGATCGGACGTGGCCTCCAGCATGCGCATGATATGGATGTGGTGCACCGGGACCTGAAGCCGGCTAACATCCTCTTTAACGCGCGGGGCGATGCCCTGCTGGCCGATTTCGGGATCGCCCTGCAGATCCAAAAGACGCGCCGCGTCGATGAGATCGGCACGCCGGCCTATATGTCGCCGGAGCAGTTCAAAGGCAAGATCAGCAAGAAAAGCGATCAGTACGCGCTCGGCTGCATCGCCTACGAGATATTTACCGGACAGCAGATCTTCATGGCCGACGATCCCTATACCATCGGCTACAAGCATATTTATGAGGCCCCTATCGAGCCGCGTGAGCTTAATCCGGACATCCCCGAGGGCATTGAAATAGCCGTTCTCAAGGCACTGGCGAAGGAGCGCGACGACCGCTATGAGAGTGTCTCCGATTTCATTCAGGCTCTGATCGATGCAACTGACGCCAGCGCGCCCAGAAAATCCCAGCAGGCCAAGGCACCAGCGCCCCAGGATCAGCCAGGGGAGGTGATCACAAGCTCAAGGGAACCGATAGCGCGGCAGACGCAGCGTGGGGAGCGCGGCTTTATCGAGACCGATCCCACGGCGGCCGAGGGCAGGCACGGGAGGCGCAACGAACCGGTGACGCCGCCAGCGTTTTTGAAGAAGCGCGCCTCAACGCAGACCTCGCAACATGCGACTCGCGCGGGCAGCCAGCTGCGTCCCATCTGGAACACCACCAGCGGGCTCAACCAGGTCTACTATTCGGAGCCCACGGTAGCCAACGGCATCGTCTACGCGGGCACGTACAATGGAGCCAGCCTGCATACCATGAGTCCACGCCACCTGCGCGCCCTCGACCTCTCAACCGGCGAGCACCTGTGGTCGTACAAAACACAATACGGCATCTTCGAGGCCCCGGTCGTCTCCGAGGGTCTGATCTACTTCGCATCGGGCAACATCGAAGACGGAGGCAAGGTCTCAGCCCTCGATGCCGACACAGGCGAGCTCTACTGGACCGTCGAGACCGAGGACAACCTCAAGGCCACCCCCATCGTCTCCAACGACATCGTCTATGCCTACTCCCGGCACGCCGTCTATGCGCTCAACGCGGCCACCGGGCAGCAATACTGGAACGTGACGCTCAAAGCGCCGCAGCAGGGACGGCCACTGATCGCCAACAACGTCGTCTACATCGCCACCGGGCGGGGACACTGCTACGCGGTCGACGCCGAACGCGGCCTGAAGCTGGCCAGCTACGCCGATGTAGGCCGGGTCCACGCTGCTGTCCCCTTCGATGAACATGTCGTCTGTATCTGTGCCTACAACGAGCAGCTCTACGCGCTGGACATGCAGACCGGCGAGACCTACTGGTCGATTCCGCTGGAAAACGCGATCGTCGATGAGATCGAAATCTCCAACGGCATCGCCTATTTCACCACCCAGGGCGTCTTTGGCAACAGCACGGCCCGCACCAAAATGTCCGCCGTCGAGCTGGCTAGCGGCAAGCAGATCTGGAACGTCTATCTCAAAAACGAAGCGGACGCGACCCCATTGGTGGTTGATGGTCTTCTCTATCTCACCACCAGAAGCGCCGAGCTCTACATATTCGATATCCACAACGGCAAGCTGATACAGCCGCCGCTGAAATTGCATGCCGACAGGATGAGCCGTCCATACGTAGCCAACGGCTGGGTGATCATCGCCAACAATGAGATCAACGCCTTCCAGCTAGCATGAAGCGCCCCGCGCGGGCGCTTCCCCGGCGCTACCCTGGAACGTCTTACCCCTGCCGATCCGTGTATACAGGTAACAGCACCTGATTCCAGACATGTGTAGTAGAAGGATGGGAATATGGTAAAACAACCTGCACGAACGGCGCGCAATGGGGCGGACTATGGCTATCCCTCACCGGATATCGTGGCGCTCTCGGCAAAGGCGCTGGAGGTCAGCCAGCGGCTGACCGAGGCATACGGCGTCTCCGAATGGTCAAAGAAAGATCCAATGAGCATGCTGGTCGATATCATCCTGTCGCATCGCACCAAAGATGAGCAGACGGCCGCGGCCTACGATAGTTTATTGAAGACGTTTGGTTCCTGGGAGGCGGTGCGCGATGCCCCCACCGAAAAGGTGCAGGACGCCATCGCCAACGTCAACTGGCCCGAGGTCAAGGCCCCGCGCCTGCAAACGATCATGCGCCAGATTACAGAGGAACGGGGCAACCTCGATCTCAACTTCCTACGCGACCTGCCGGTTGAGGAGGGAGCTGCCTGGCTCAACCGCTTCGAGGGGGTGGGACCCAAGACGACGGCCTGCGTCCTGCTTTTCTCCTGTCGCCTGCCGCTGCTGCCGGTCGATGTCCACGTCCACCGCGTCTCCGGTCGCCTGGGGCTGATCGGCAAGAAGGTTACGGCCGACGCCGCCCATACCCTGCTCCAGGCCCTGCTACCGCAGGACGCGCGCAGCATCTACAACTTCCACAAAGCCCTGCTGCGCCACGGCCAGCGGGTCTGCGTCTACGAGCATCCCCGCTGCAACCGCTGCCCCATCACCGACCTCTGCGACTACTATAAAACGGTGGTGAAGCCGCAATAAGGAAGCAGGAACTGCTCTGCGAGCAGCTCCTGCTTCCTTATTGCGTATAGGAGAGGTTAAAGGGGACGGCTGATAATGGGCTTGAGAGCTGGATAGAGGGCTTTGTAGATCTCGTAGGCCTGCTCATAAGCAGGAGAGGTCGCGGCGTCGGGAGCGGTACGCTGTACCACGCGTACGGTCTGGGCGCAGGCTTCCTGTACCGAGGAGTAGACGCCGCCGGCGACTCCAGCCAGCAGGGCCGCGCCAAAGGCGGGTCCCTCAGAGGAGTTGGTGACGACCAGTTCGACGCCCAGAACATCAGCGATAATCTGGCGCCAGAGGGGACTCTTGGCGCCGCCACCGGTGGCACGCACCTGGTTAAGCTGCAGGCCCTGCTCGCGGATAATGGCATAGCAGTCCTTCAGGCTAAAGGCCACACCCTCCAGCACCGAACGAACCAGGTGGCGACGATCGTGGCTGGCGGTCAGGCCGATCCAGCCGCCGCGGGCATACGCGTCTAGATGGGGTGTGCGCTCACCCTGCAGGTAGGGCAAGAAGACCAGGCCCTCGCTACCGGCGGGAACGCCTTCAGCCTCCTTCGACAGGAGCTCATAGGGATCGATCCCGGTCCAGCGCTCCAGCGCCCGCTCGGGCAGGCCGATGTTGTCGCGCACCCAGCGCAGCGAGAGTCCCGCGCCCTGCGTGACGCCCATCAGATACCAGGCATTGGGGACGGCATGGTTAAAGGTGTGCACGCGCGGAACGGGGCCCGAGGTATCTACCTGCGGAGAACTGGAATGGGCCAGCACGATGCCGCTGGTGCCGACCGATACCAGGGCCAGTCCGGGCTCAACCACGCCATTGCCGACGGCTCCACAGGCGTTATCGGCACCACCACCCGCCACCGGCACGCCAGCCAGCAGACCGGTCTGGTTGGCCACCTCGGCCGTAATGGTTCCGCTGGCCGCGTCGGCCGGCACCACCGGAGGGAGGAGCGAGGGATCAAGCTCAAGGGCGGCCAGTACCTCCTGCGACCACGCCCCATGCTTCACGTCCAACAGGCAGGTGCCGGCCGCGTCCGAGATCTCCATCGCCAGCACGCCGGTCAGACGATAGCGAATATAATCCTTTGGCAACAGCATAGTCCGGGCCCGCGCGAAGATCTCTGGCTCATTATCACGCACCCACAGCAATTTGGGGGCCGAAAATCCTGTCAGGGCCGGGTTGCTCACATATTCAATCAGTTGAGCGGCCCCCACCTTCTCGGTAATCCAGCGACACTGATCGTCGCTGCGCTGGTCCGCCCAGATGATGCAGGGGCGCAACACCTGCTGCTGCTCGTCCAGCAGGACCACGCCATGCATCTGGCCCGACAGGCCGAGTCCACGCACATCCTCGGCCGCCGCGCCCTTGCTAGCACCGGCCCGCAGGCACAGACGAATGGCGGAGATGGTGGCCTCCCACCACTCAGCGGGATTCTGCTCCGCCCAGCCAGGGTGGGGGTGAAATAATGGATACTCAATGAAGGCATCAGCGATGACGCGCCCATCCTCGGCCGCGAAGAGGGCAGCTTTAACACCGGTTGTACCGAGATCGATACCAAGCAGGGTTTGCATACAATGCTCCTTTACCAAACAGAGTGTCGTTTTTATGATTGTACGCCAAAAACGATCACCTTGCCCAATGCTCTGGTAACGGTCACGTGTTTCATGAAATGTACACGCACGGGTACGGAAAGCCGGGGTGAGCCCCAATAACATTCAATTTTAGAGCAAGCAACAAGAAAAGAGAGGAGAGTACGTGCGGGGCTTGCCCCCGCTTGTTTCCTCGCCGCTCGAATAAGCAACGAGTATGATGCTATGCTTCGCATGCAACCGTACCTGGTCGCATTCAAGGAACCTTTTCTTTTGGGGAGCAAGCAAGCGGGGGCAAGCCCCGCACGTACTGTGGTCTTTGCTCATTTTGCGTGATCTTACATTGAATGTATTGGGGCGAGTCCGGCACCTACGGAGAGGGGGGTGATGATGGGGGGGATAAACGTTCTTCTTCGAGGACTTCGTTGTGGGTGATGTCCTCTAATTCGGGGAGCCTGGCGGTGGCGGGAGTGTGACGCTGGACGATACGCAGGCCAAGGATCTGGCCGAGTACGACGGCGATGATGCCTCCAATGATGCTGCAGAGCAGGTAAAGCAGGGCCAGCAGGGCCTTCTCGCCGCTCAGGAGGGTGAAGTCGCCCAGAGCCAGGCTGCTGAAGGTGGTGTAGGCGCCCATAAAGCCGACGTTGAGGAAGAGGCGGCGCGCCGGACTGATGTAGAGCGAGGCATCAGCCAGCGTGGAGATCAGGGACAAGGCAAAGGCGCCAGTGATGTTGATCAGCAGGATGTCGTAGGGCCAGTTGTTGCCCAGACTGGTCTGAATATCATGGCTGAGAAGATAGCGCGCGATCGTGCCGAGAAACCCACCACAAAAGACAATCACGAGTCCCAATATATTCAGGTGCTTTTTTCCCATTTAGAGCCACCATCCTGCAGCGATGCCCAGGGATACGGCCAGCATACCCAGAACCACATTTTCCCCCAGGTACAACGCGCTGGCCCATATCCTGCCACCACGAGCCAGCTGCACCCCTTCCCAGGACATAGTGCTAAAGGTGGTATAGCCACCCAGGAAACCGGTGGCCAGGATCAGTTGAACGGCGGGGCTCACCACGTGTCGGGCGGTCAGCGCAAATACGAGACCAATAAAAAACGAGCCACTCACATTAATGACAAGCGTTCCAAAGGGAAACGTAGAGCCGGCGCGCCGGGTGATCATGTATCCCAGCATGTAACGCGCGACAGCTCCCACAGCACCTGCGCACCCAATACCTACCAGTTGCACGAGAAAAGGTACATTCATACAGCCTGTTTTACCTACTTTTGAGATCGCTAAATACACAAAAACTCCTGATGATGCGGCTCTTATTACGTTGCATCATCAGGAGCCATCAGCTTCTCTGCAGTTTGGTCAACGCGATACAAACATTGACCGGGTGAGCTCCATCACCAGTTGGATCAAATAATGAATTCTATCTCTGGCTATGATACCATATCCACTCAGGCGATACAACTCAGGCGCCAGCGAATCTGGTCGGCGTGGCGCGTCAGGCGCTTAAAAATGTTATGGCGCAAACGATAGACTTCTTGCACATCGTTGAACTCGTCGGGGCAGAACTGGATAATCTCGCGTGCCTTGAGCCCGCAATGAAAATGTAAATAGGCCAGCCGGATCTCGCGCTCGCCACTCAGGAGAGACCGCACCACAAACCACAGCTCTTCAAAATCTTCTGGCTCTTCGGCGGCCAGTTCATAATTATAGACCGGATCACTTGCATCCGGTAACGGGATCTCATTTGGATGCGTATATACGCGTAACGTATCCATAATGGCGCCATTCAAGCTGGCGCGCAAATAGTTCAAGGCCGAGGCCAACGACGTAAATTTAAGTTCGGAATTATTAACGCTAGCCTGCCAGAAACGTGTAAACGCCTGCGCGACATAGTTCTCTTCGCTATCGAGGGCATAGGCGCGCTCACGCTTGGAGTGGCGGCGCATCCAGGTATGGACGATCCCTGAAAAACATTGCTGCAACGCGTCCCAGGCCTGCGCATCATGTAACTTCATAGCGCGTCGGAAGATCTCCAGGGCATAGCAATCATCTCCGACCTCACCACGGCAGTAATTAACCATCTCTTGTTTACAGAACCGCACCAACTCCAGCAGGCTCATTGAACTGACCGTCGATGTGTAGCAGGGAGTCAGAACCGGCGGAGGTATTTCTTCAAGTGCTACAGCATGTTGGGTTAACACACACTCACCTCATTTATTATGCGATATAAAACCTATACAATGAAAATACGAATTCCGACATAACACGAAACCACACTCATTCATTAGCAATACACGAAACCACACTCAGTCATTAACAATGTTCATACATGTTAATCGTTACGTGTCTGTAACGATCCTCTTATTATTCTTATATTGAAACATATAATAATTAAAATGAACAGTGGTTTGATACGGGCTTAAGAAAACTTTACCGGTACCCTCTTTTCTTAACCTGTTACATAAAGGAAGAAGTGAAGATATAGGCTGGATTGTGGCCACAATCCAGCCTATATCTTCACTTCTTCAATGTGCCGCCCTGCGGGCGGGGAGGGGGAGATGGTGGGGGCACAGCCCCCACGCCCCCAGTCAGGAGGCTCTGCATCCCTTAAGTTTGTGAGGTGGTAGTGTGACACCAGGGAGGGGTGCGAATGCACCCCTCCCTGGTGTCACACTACCACCTCACAAACGTTATTAAATTTAGAAGGTGTGGCCGGCGTTGCCACTGCGACCGCCGCGATCGGTGGCCGTCTTTTGCAGTTTGAGCGTTACGGGTTGTATCTGCTCGCTTAAGGGGAAGGCGATTACCAGAACGCCGTTGCCATAGTTGGCGTTGGCGTGCACCCCGTCCACCTTGTCGGGCAGTTCGATATCGCGATAATAGCCACCTACACTCCACTCGTCCACCAGCAATTCCTTGAGATCCTTGAGCATACCGCGCAACTCGCCCTCAATAATCAGGTGTCCATTCTCAGACACCTGGGCCGTTATATCTTCTGGCTGCAGACCAGGCATCGGAGCGGCAACCATTAAACGATCAGCTGTGCGATAAACTTTTACCGGTATGTGTTGAATCTTAGCTTTCTCTTGCATACCTCACGCCTTTCTGCTCTGCATACTGATATCAACACTTTCAACCCTACCAACCACCAGACCAGGCAGGTTATTCAGCGGGATTCTTCTCGTCATAGGTATCTTTCAAGCTACCCATCTGCTCCTGAGAAGACCAGGCGGTCCCTTCGTCACGGCCCGGAGTTTCGGTCGGCGCGCCCGGCTTATTGGGTGAACGACGTACCCCGCTATGCGTGGGATCGTAGCCCTCACTCTCATTGCGCTGGGGCTGCGCGGTCTCACCACCCTGGGTCATCGCGTAGCCATCTACCAGCTTGTGGTCTGGCTTCTGACCCGGAACGGCCCCCTCCGATGATATGGCAGGTGACTGTTTCTGAATTTTTTCTGGCGTTGTGCCCTTATCACGGGCCTCGCTATTCAATTCTTCAGCCTGCTCACTACGATTACGTGTATATTCTTGCTCATGATGAGCACCCATATGTGCCTCCATTCCTAAATCAGAAAAACGCATCCATCCCTGCCACGCTGCGTCAGGGCGACGGATCGAGCTGGAAAATCAGCCGTGCACGTCATGGTAAGTCCTACAACTCACACGTACGAAGTAGGGGCGCAAGTTTCAGTCAGGAGCATAGTTCTACGCGGCACGACTTTCCGCAATGGTAGGGCATGAAAAGAATATAATGGTAGAACAAAAAAAACTTCTTCGGGGGAATCGCACTCGTGGAATTACACATCACCACCGACCAGGTCAGCCAGATGGCACCCGATGCCAGCGCGGCCAAAGCAGGCAAGAAGCTCGCGTTGGAGAAATTCTGGAGCAACCTGGGGCACAACGGACAGGCGATCTGGGGGGAATGCCAGGGGAGCAGCCTCTACCAGGTGCGCGTCGAGCGCTCAACATTCACCACCCAGTGCAGCTGTCCTAGTCGCAAGCTTCCCTGTAAACATAGCCTCGGCCTCCTCTTTCTGGCCGCCTCGGTCCCCACAGCCCTGCCAGAGAGCGAGCCAGTCGAATGGGTGAGCAGCTGGTTAAGCAAGCGCGAAGCCCAGCAGAAGCGCCAGGAGACACGCTCAACCAGCGCCGCTCAGCCGCCAGATGCAGCCAAACAAAAAAAAACGATAGAGAAACGCGAGGAGAAGGTTCAGCAGGGCATCAACCAGCTTGATCTCTGGCTCAACGATCTGATCCGCAACGGCCTGGGCAGCCTGGAGGCGCAGCCAAACTCCTTCTGGGAGGAACAGGCGGCGCAGATGGTCGACGCCCAGGCGTCCGGACTGGCGACGCGCGTCCGCGCCCTGGCCGCCATCCCCAACGCCTCAAAGGACTGGACCAGTAAGCTGCTGGCACAGATGGGCAAGCTGGCACTGCTGAGCGAAGCCTATCAGCACCAGGAGCGTCTGAGCGCGGAGATGCAAGAGAACGTTCGCCAGCTGGTCGGCTGGGCGCTGAAAGAACCGGAGGTGCTCGAGCGGGGCAGCCACATCAGCGATGACTGGCTGTTCCTGGGGCAGACGCGCGAAAACGTCGAGCGCGGCCGCGCCCAGCGCACCTGGCTGTATGGCACCGCCAGCAGCCAGTCGACCTTCGTCCTGCAATTCTCCTACATGGGCGCGCCATTTGGCGAGAATTATCCGCTGGGCACCCATCAGCAGGCCGAACTGGTCTACTGGCCTGGAGTGGTACCGCAGCGCGCCCTCTTCGCCCAGCGCCACGGCATCAGCCTGCCCATTCAGGAGCGTCTCCCCGGAGTCGCCAGCTTCGCCGCTTTCCAGGATGGCGTAGCGCGGCAGCTCGGTCGCAATCCCTGGCAGGAGCGCTTTCTCTGCTTGATCCAGGATAGCCTGCCCGTTTATGATCAGGAGAACAAGAGCTGGTGGCTAAGCGATCAGCAGGGTCAGGCCCTTCCCCTGGCGCGCAGACAGGACGAGCACTGGAAACTGCTGGCGCTCTCTGGCGGTCACCCGCTTGACCTGGCCGCTGAGTGGAACGGTGAGGCGCTCATGCCGCTCGGTGCCTTGATCGACCATAGCTATCACTTACTATAGGAAGCAGGATATTATGGACGCATTTTTAAAGACGGCCGTGGTCGGGACCGCCCAGGTGGGCGCGCGCATTCCAACGACCGGCGACGCGGTCGATTCCTTGACGCAACAGCTTCCTGCCGCAGAGGGCGAACGATCTTTTCTGCTGGCCGCCGCAGCCAAGGCCATCTACACCCAGGCCGGCAGGGTCGCGCCTGAGGCGCCGGCTCTCCTACCTATCGCCACACCAGATACCCTACCGACCTGCTCCATGCGCGTCGCGCAGCTGATCGAGGGGCTCTTCCAGCAGCCGCACAACGGCCTGCTGCCTGAAGCCCTGCAACGTCTGCAACAGTTGCGACAGCGGTTGCCGCACGAGGTCTTGCCGCAGTACATCAGCTATGCCACGAGCCATCGCGAGTTCAGAGAAGCAATAGTGCCACTGCTGGGCGAGCGCGGCCGCTGGCTGAGCCAGTTCGAGTCCGACTGGGGCTGGATTACACAACAGGGACAGCAGCCAGAAGCAGACCTCGAAACCATCTGGCAGGAGGGAACGCCGCAGCAGCGCCAGCAGGTCTTACAGCAGATAAGGCAGCAAGATCCCGCCCGCGCACGCGAATGGGTGCAGCAGGTCTGGAAGCAGGAGAAAGCCGAGATGCGCTCGGCCTTTCTAACGCAGATGCGCAGCGAACTCTCGCTCGACGATCATGGCTTTCTGGAGCAGGCGCTGCTCGATCGCAGCGAGGGCGTACGCGAGCAGGCCGCGGAGCTGATTTTACTACTGCCGGAATCACCATTGACCCGGCGCTTCCTGGTCGCCGCCGATCAGTTCATCAGCTACGATGCGGCTCGCAAGCAGAATCAGCTCACCATCAACGTACCAGAGCAGCTCGATGATGCCAGCAAAGAGGCGCTAGCACTGGGTACGCGCTACTCCGAGCTATTAAAGCCGGAGAACTGGCTGCAGACAGCCTTTAGCAGGACTATCCTGGAGCACTGGGAAGCACACCTGGGACTTTCGCCGCAAGAGATAATTGATGCCCTGGCCGCGAACAGGCAGAAAGTATCCCAGGATAAAAGCGACACCTATGGGCAGATGCTGATCCAGCAACTCCGGTTCGCCGCCCGGCGCCATCACTCCCTGGCCTGGTATCAGCCACTGTTACAACACCTATTAGCCCTGCCGAGCGGGCAGCGGCCTAACACCAGCCAGTGCCAAGAAATGCTGGCCGAGCTTCCTCAGTCGGTCGCCGAAGCGCTGGTAGCACCGCTCTTGCAGGATAAATACAGCTGGGAAGCCGCTACAGAGATGTTGCCCGCGCCATGGAGCCAGGAGTTTAGCCGGCACATCTTACAGGTGTTGCGCGCATATTATAAAGATCCCAACACCACCAGCCAGCAGCATTACTACTGGAACGTAGGCCTGCCCAGGGTCGCCAGCGCGCTCCATCCAGACTGCCTGCAGGACGCGCTGCAGCCATGGGAGATCGATGAGAACGATACCTCCTGGTACGCCCAGGAGCAAAAAAGACAGGTAGCCACTTTTATTGAACTTATTGAACGACGTAAGCAGATTTTAGAGGAGATTGTATAAGATGACGACAAGCCAGAGCAGCACCACCACAGCCGTTGAGACAACGATCGAAGCCGTCCTGCGACAGCACGCCGAACAGCAGTTCGCCGAGGAGCTGGCCGAGCTGAGCAAGGTCGATAGCCGGCAGCGTCCACCCAACTGGCAGCTCTCGCCCTGGGCGGTACGCCTCTACCTGATGGGCGGCAAACTCGACAACGGATTCGTCATCTCGCCGAAGTACGTCGGCAACGCACGCCTGATGGAGATCGCCATCGCCACGCTGGCCACTGATCGCGCCCTGCTCCTCTACGGTCTGCCCGGCACCGCCAAATCGTGGGTGAGCGAACACCTGGCCGCCGCCATCGCCGGTGATTCCACCCTGCTGATCCAGGGTACGGCCGGCACTGATGAGAACGCCATCCGCTACGGCTGGAACTACGCCCGCCTGCTGGTTGAGGGGCCATCGGAGGCGGCGCTGGTCGTCAGTCCCATGATGCAGGCCATGAAGGATGGCAAGATCGCCCGCATCGAAGAATTGACACGTATCGCCAGCGAGGTCCAGGATACCCTGATCACCATCCTGTCCGAAAAAACGCTGCCGGTGCCCGAGCTGAACACTGAGGTGCAGGCTAAAAAGGGCTTCAACGTCATCGCCACCGCCAACAACCGCGACAAGGGCGTCAACGAGCTCTCCAGCGCGCTGATGCGCCGCTTCAATACCGTGATTCTGCCGCTGCCGAACACGATCGATGAGGAGATCGAGATCGTCGATCGCCGCGTAGCCAGCCTGGGCAGGGCGCTGGAACTGCCCGCCGAGAAGCCCGCGCTGGAAGAGATTCGCCGCGTGGTGACCGTCTTCCGTGAGCTACGCTCGGGCCTCACCGTCGATGGCAAAACAAAGATCAAATCGCCCAGCGGCACCCTTTCAACCGCCGAAGCGATCTCAGTCATCAACAGCGGACTGGCCATGGCCGGCTATTACGGGGACGGTGAGCTGCACGCTGGCGACCTGGCCGCCGGTCTGACGGGCGCCATCGTCAAAGATCCCGTGCAGGACCGCGTGGTCTGGCTGGAATACCTGCAGACCGTGGTCAAGGAGCGTGAAGGATGGAAAGATCTCTATCGTGCGTGCAATGAGGTGCTCTAAATGGGTGAGATACATGTCTTTGGCATTCGCCATCATGGTCCGGGGTGCGCGCGCAGCTTGCGCGCCGCCCTGGAGAAGCTCAAGCCAGATATCCTGCTGATCGAGGGTCCGCCCGACGCGCAGGCGGTGCTGCCACTGATGGAGCAACCGAAGATGAAGCCGCCGGTTGCCCTGCTCATCTATGCGCCAGAGCAGCCGAAAAAGGCCGTCTACTATCCCTTTACCCAGTTCTCGCCCGAATGGCAGGCGCTCAAGTATGCTCAGAAGGCCCGCATCCCGGCTCGCTTCATGGATTTGCCACAGTCCATCCAGCTCGCCCGCGTTCAGGAGGGAGAGCAAGGCGAAGAGCTTGAGCCAGCCGCGCCCACCACGCGTGGCCGGGTTAAAAAGGCGCTCAAGCAGGGCAGCATCGCCACTAGTGGTAGCACCCGAGAAGGACGAGCAGACGCTGCTGGAGGAAGATCCATTGACGCTGCTGGCGCAGGCCGCCGGCTACACCGATCACGAGCTGTGGTGGGAGCGCCAGATCGAACAGCGACACAACGTCGTTGACCTGTTCGCTGGCATCCTGGAGGCCATGACGGCGCTGCGCGCGGACGCCAGACCGCCCAAAGAAGAGGAGGCGCAGCGCGAGGCATACATGCGCCAGACCATCCGGGCCGCCCAGAAGGAGCAATTTCAGCGCATCGCCATCGTCTGCGGCGCCTGGCACGCCCCGGTCCTGACCGATCCGGGTCCCGCTAAAGAAGACGAAGAGACGCTCAAGGGACTGCTACAGGTCAAGACCACGGCCACCTGGATCCCCTGGACCTACTCGCGGCTCTCGTCGCGCAGCGGCTATGGAGCTGGCATGGACGCGCCCGGCTGGTACGCCCATCTGTGGTCGGCCCGCGATCAGCTGACCACGCGCTGGGTTACCAGGGCTGCCCACCTGCTGCGCGAACAAGGACTGGATGCCTCATCGGCCAGCGTCATAGAGGCCGTACGCCTGACCGACACACTGGCCGCCATGCGCGATCTCACCCAGCCAGGGCTGGCCGAACACAACGAAGCCATCCTGACCGTGCTCTGCCACGGCGACATGGCTCCCATGCAGCTGATCCGAGAACAGCTGGAGATCGGCGACAAGATGGGAGACGTTCCCGGCGAGGCTCCAACCGTCCCCTTACAGCGCGATCTGGAGAACTGGCAGCAGCGCCTGCGGCTCAAACCATCCATCGAAAAGACAAAGCTGGAGCTTGATCTGCGCAAAGAGAACGACCGTGCGCGCAGCCAGCTGCTCCACCGCCTGCAGCTGCTCTCGCTTCCCTGGGGCAAGCAGGTCGCGGTCAGGGGCAAATCGGGCACGTTTCACGAGCACTGGCAGCTGCAATGGAAGGTCAGCTTCGCCGTCGCCATCATCGAGGCCAACGTATGGGGCAACACCATCGCGAGCGCCGCCACCAGCTACGTCATCGACGCGGCCAGAAAGTCAAAGGAGCTGCCAGAGCTGACCGAACTGCTTCAACACGTCATCCTGGCTGATCTGCCCGACGCCATCGACCAGTTGCTCTCAATTCTGCAAGAGCGGGCGGCCATCTCGACCGACGTACGCCACCTGATGGACGCGCTGCCGCCGCTGGCGCGCGTCGCCCGCTACAGCGACGTGCGCCAGACCAGGGCTGAACGCATCCTGCCGATCATCGACGGCCTGTTTGAGCGCAGCCTGATCGGCCTGCCAGGCGCCTGCTTCGCGCTGGATGATGACGCCGCCCAGGCGATGCTCAACAGCATCGACCACGTACAGGACAGCGTCCAGCTGCTGGATCGTCCCGACCAGCGACAGGAATGGCTGCAATGCCTGAGAAGCCTGGCCGGGCACGACAACATCCACGGGCTGATACGCGGTCGCAGCTGCCGCCTGCTGCTGGATCAGCAAGCGCTGGGCGAAGAAGAGATGCGGGACCTCATTCAGCTGGCACTCTCCCCGGCCGTCCCGGTGACGCAGGCCGCCGCCTGGATCGAAGGGGTCGTGCGCGGCAGCGGACTGCTGCTGCTGCACCAGGATCAGCTCTGGCACGCGCTCGATCAATGGCTCAGCGCACTCAACGCCGATACCTTTATTCAGCTCCTCCCCATTCTGCGGCGCGCCTTCGCCAACTTCCAAGGACCCGAACGCCGGCAGATGGGAGAGAAGGTCCAGCAGCTGCATCGATCGCCGCAGGCAGCGACCGCGCATGGTACACGGCATGGAGAGGTGGAGATCGATCAGGAGCACGCAGCCCACGTCTTACCGATACTGGCACAACTATTGGGGGTAAAAAATGGCAATTGACGAAAAAGAACGACTGCGCCGCTGGCGGCTCGTGCTGGGCAAGCAAGACGCCGATCAGAGAGACCAGGGGCAGGGCATCGATAGTCTGCTGGAAGGCGGCGATCTCACCATGGACCAGGCTCTGGAGGCGCTGTATGGCGCGGACGAATCCGATGATCGCTCAGGTGGACTGGGAGCATCGACCCCGCGCGTCGCCCGCTGGCTGGGCGATATCCGCAGCTACTTCCCAACTTCGACCGTGCGCATCATGCAGCAGGACGCCCTGGAACGGCTCAATCTCCAGCAGATGCTGCTAGAGCCAGAAATGCTGGAACAGGTCGAAGCCGACGTCCACCTGGTCGCCACCCTGCTCTCGCTGAACCGCGTCATTCCCGAGAAGACAAAAGACACGGCGCGCATGGTAGTGCGCAAGGTCGTCAACGAACTGGAGCGCAAGCTGGCCAATCCCTTACTGCAGGCCGTGCGCGGCAGCCTGAACCGCGCCACCCGCAGCTATCGGCCGCGCCAGAACGAGATCGACTGGGACCGCACCATCCGCCTCAATCTCAAAAACTACCTGCCCGAGAAGAAGACGGTCATCGCCGAACGTCTGGTGGGGCATGGTCATAAGCGCTCCTCGCTGCGCGACATCGTGCTGTGCGTGGACCAGAGCGGCTCTATGGCCGCCTCGGTCGTCTACTCCAGCATCTTCGGAGCCGTACTGGCCACCCTCAAGGCCGTCAGCACCCGCATGATCGTCTTCGACACCTCGGTCGTCGACCTGACCGATGACCTGCAGGACCCTGTTGATCTACTGTTTGGCACGCAACTGGGAGGAGGCACCGACATCAACCGCGCCCTGGCCTACTGCCAGCAGGTCATCACCCGGCCCGCCCAGACCATCCTGGTCCTGATCACCGACCTCTACGAGGGAGGAGACAAACAACGCATGCTGCGCCGCGCCGCCGAGCTGGTCGGCTCCGGAGTCCAGGTCGTCTGCCTGCTCGCCCTGAGCGACCAGGGAGCCCCCATCTACGACAAGAGCAACGCCGCTGCCCTGGCCCAGATGGGGATTCCGGCCTTCGCCTGCACGCCCGAACTGTTTCCCGACCTGATGGCCGCCGCCATCCAGCGGCAGGACCTCAATCAATGGGCCGCCCAAAACGACATCGTCGCCACCCGCCCCACCTCATAACACACATGATCGGGCCTCGCCGGGAGGATAATCAGGCGCGAGGTCCGAACCTATGTGTTTCATGAAATTGGGAAGAAGTGCGCATCATATTATTGCAAAAAGAGCAGGCAACAAGAAACCCGAAAACCGGAACGGCCGTGTAGGGTCGACCTTCAATGGTCGACCGGGCTGCCAGCGCCAGCGACAGCAGTCCACGTACCCCCACGACACCGCTTCTCATAGTATCCACGCTGGCCCGCGTGGTGCCCGAACGTGAACGTTGCGCACGCGTACCCCAAACGCGAACGTTTCTCCTGGGGTACCACGTGGGGCGAGATGTTATCCACGAGAAGCCGAACCGGCCGGGGACGTGGCTCGCAATCGCTGTCGCTCGCGGGCCGGTCGACCGTTGAAGGTCGACCCTACACGGCCGTTCCGGTTTTCGGGGGCGTTTCGGGTTTCTTGTTGCCTGCTCTTTTTGCAATAACGTGAATGACACCCTTTGGGGGGTGGGGTTGATTTGGGAAGGAATATCGTGTACAATTGATATGTATTAAATTCCTCAAGGAGATTCCTACGTGTAACATGAGCATACTACACCTCTGGTAGCATTTCGTCGGGCTGCATTTCCATTCCATTACATCAACTTTTGCCACTCCTGACGTTCTTTGCTATCAGCCTCAAGTGCTCATGTATCCATCGCCTCTTTCATCCGGTTGCATACTTGTATGCTTTTGCGCTATCAAGCTTCTGACTGCCGCCAAAGTGCACCTCGAAATGACTGCTGTGTCGCGAACCACATGAGCAATTGCTTTCTTCTTCAGCCCGAGAGGTGCGTCTACGCTTCCCTCTCGCTATTCCAGCGGCAGAAGTGAGGTGCTCACACTTTATGTTATTAACCTGCAAAGAACTCAGCAAATCCTACGGTGTGCAGACCGTTTTAGACTCGCTATCATTTGTTGTGAACGCGGCCGAGCGCATCGGCATCGTAGGTCCCAATGGCGTCGGCAAATCGACTCTGCTGCGCCTGCTCGTCGGGCAGGAGGAGTTCGACAGTGGAACAATCAGCTATGCGCCGGACAGCGAGTTCGGCTACCTGCCCCAGACCACACCAGATTTCTATGGGCAGAGCATCCAGGATTTGATCATGGCCTCGGTCGGCAATCTCAAGCTCATGGAAGAGCAGATGCACAGCGTAGAGGCCGCAATGGCCAGCGCCAACCAGGATCGGCTCCCTTCCCTGATGGAAGAATACGCCGCGCTATCGACACGCTTCCAGGACCGTGGCGGCTACGAACTTGACTATAAGATAGACATGATCATGGAGGGTCTGCACCTGACCTATATTGAGCGCGAACGAGCCGTCGAAACGCTCTCTGGTGGAGAAAGGGCGCGCGTAGGACTGGCCACCCTGCTTTTGAGCTCACCAGAGATCCTGCTGCTGGACGAGCCCACCAACCACCTGGACTTCGCCAGCATGGAATGGCTGGAGAACTACATCTCCACCTACCAGGGAGCCGTCGTCATGGTCTCTCATGACCGCCAGTTCCTGAATAAGACCGTCAACATGATCTTTGAAATTGATGAGCATAGCCATCAGTTACGCACGTATACCGGCAACTATGATGCCTATGTTGAGGCCAAGCAGGCCGAGCGCAGGCGCTGGGAGGAGTCTTATGAACAGCAGCAGGAAGAGATCAAAGAGCTACAGAAGCGGATCCGCGTCCACGGCCGGCAGGTAGGACACGGCAACCGTCCGACACGGGACAACGACAAATACGCGAAGTACTTCTTTAGTCAGAACGTACAGAGCGCCGTCGCCCGCAACGTACGGGCCGCCCAGATGCAGCTTGAGCGCATCGAAGAGGATCCCATTCCAAAGCCACCCGAACTGCTACAGGTAAACTCGCAGTTCCAGAGCGAGCCTATCCAATCCCAGGTCATCGTACGCCTGGAACAGATCAGCAAAAGCTTTGGCGAGCGCAGACTCTTTGACCGGCTCGACCTGACCATCACGCCGCAGACGCGCATCATGCTCACGAGTCCCAATGGAACCGGAAAAACGACGCTGCTCAGGCTCATCAACGGTGATGAGCAACCGGACAGTGGTACCCGGCACATCGTAGAGGGCGCGCGCATCGGCTACCTGGCCCAGGAGCCCGGCTCACTGGATCCCGAGAAGACGATCATCGAAACCTACCGCTACGAACAGGTCGGATTTGAAGGAGAGTTTATCGGGCGCCTGCTGGGATACGGCTTCTTTCGCCTGGAGGACATGCACAAAAAGGTCGAGCAGCTCAGCGTAGGCCAGAAACGCAAGTTGGAGCTAGCCTGTCTGCTGGCGGCGCAACCCAACGTGCTACTGCTGGACGAGCCCACCAACTACATCAGCCTCGACGTGCTTGAAGCCTTCGAAGCCGCGCTGCTGCGCTTCCAGGGTCCCATCATCGTCATCTCCCACGACCGCTGGTTCATCCAACGCTTCCAGGGGGAAAAATGGCAACTGCATAACGGTCGCATCGAGCGTGGATGACCTATTGGCGCAACGCTCGCAGGGGAGCATTGCGCTCGGGCACGGGGCCGCTGTGCGGCCAAGCCAGGGCAAGCCTGGCACCTACGAATGCCATCTCTTTTGCTGCGTTCGTTTCCTTGCGCCTTCATCAATCGAAAAGCCTGTTTTTATTTAGGTGAGCAGCAGTTCGGGCAGGCACCACCGCAATGCGGTGGTGCCTGCCCGAACTGCTGCTCACCTAAATAATTTTTTGAGCGCCGTAGGCGCGTAGCGTCAGGGGCCGAAGGCACGAAAATCAGGCATAACAAGCACATGTTGAGTGCGAAAAAAGATCAGGAGGATTGTACCGAAGCATCTTCAACGCTCGCATCGGACGAAGTCGGAGACGCCGGCAAAGGCAACACCAGAGAAAACACACTCCCTTTACCCGGGGTGCTCTCCACTTCGATACGCCCACCATGACGCTCAACGATCTGGCGCGAAATGTACAATCCCAGCCCGAATCCCACGCTAGAACCGGTCTGCACCTCGACACCAGGCACGCGATAAAAGCGCTCAAAGATAAAGGGAAGCATCTCCGGTGGGATACCCGATCCGGTATCACTAACGCTGAGGGTATAGGTCTGTTCCTGCCGCGTCAGGGTCACATCGATCGGCGAGCCGGTCACAGCATACTTACGCGCATTCGAGAGCAGATTAATCACCACCTGCCCCAATCGCTCTACATCTATCTCCGCCTCAAAATCCTCGTCGGGGAAATGGGTACTGATCGTCGGATGAGGGTTCACGCCCGCAACATATTCATCGACCAAGCGCTGTGTAAACTCAACAACACGGCAGCACTGATAATGCAGATCAAATAGCCCGGTCTCCAGGGAAGAGATATTCAGGAGATCGTTGACCAGCACCTCGATGCGTCGAATAGAGTTCTCCATACTCACCAGGCTGGCGACTTCGGGCGAACTGGCGCGGATCAGGCGGCGATGCAGCAACTGCGCCATCCCCTTCAGGCTTGAGAGGGGCGTCTTCAGCTCATGTGACGCGAGGTTAATGAACTCATCTTTCACCGCGTTAGCTTCGATCAGCTCACGTGTCCGCTCCAGAACGGTCATTTCAAGTGATTTAGCGTGCTGCTCTAAAGCCTGCTGCTGCGCGTAGACCTGTCGACGAAGGTGCCGCGACTGCGTAGCGCGGCGCAGGGCGGCCACAAAATACTCGCGATCAATCGGTTTCTGGATAAAATCGTACGCCCCACCACGCAACGCCTGGATAGCCAGACTATGATCTCCGTGACCAGTAATCAAAAGAGTCGGCGTCTCAGGCCGGATTCCCTGTATTCTTGAAAGAAGCGCCAGGCCATCCATGCCGGGCATCTTGATATCACTGACAATCGCATCGTAGTCGTTGGCCTTCAAAAGTTCCAGCGCCTTGATCGCCGTATCAGCTGTATCGACCTTTGACCCCGGCATGCGCAGGTACAGCGCCTGGGGCAGCGCCTGCAGCAAAGCTGTATCATCATCGACAAGAAGAATATAGGCTTCAGTCATAACAGCAAATCACTCACCTAACATCTCACTTATATGTAGTGGCAATTGAATCAGAAATGTAGCCCCCGAGCCCGGATGGTTCTCAACCAGGATTGTCCCCTGATGCTCTTTGATAATGCCATATGTAATAGATAGTCCCAGACCTGTACCAGCACCGACATCCTTCGTCGTAAAGAACGGATCAAAGATACGCTGCTCCAGACCTTCCGCGATGCCAGGACCAGTATCACTGACGGTAATATCGACCCACTGCTCATCCAGCGTACAGGTAATGGTAATCATCTTACGCGGTATATCGGTAAGAGCATCGCGTGCATTGGTCAACAGATTTATAAACACCTGCTCCAACTGGATCGCATTGCCAATCACCACCACGTCACTCGGAGGAAACTGAATATTGATCTCAATCTGGCGCAGGCGCAACTGCTCCTGCATCAGAGAGATCGAATTCTCAATCACCTCGGTGATCATCACCGGCTCACGACTCACAGAAGCGGCGCGCCCAAAAGTACGCAGGTGGGAGATAATCTCCGTCGCCTTACGCACCTGCTGCATCGTACTATGCAGCTCCTGCAAGATACGCTCAGGATCGGTATCCGCCATACCCAACTCAATCAGATCGATAGCATTGCCCACGAACAAACCAATATTATTCAAAGGGTTATTCAGCTCGTGCGCCACCCCCGTTGTCAGCTCGCCCAGGGTCGCCAGCTTGCCCGCCTGGACCAGCTGCTCCTGCTTCTCACGCAGCTCCAGCTCACGCCGCTGCACCTCTTCCGACGTCTCCTTGAGATCGCTCATAATATGGATCATCGCCTTGCGGCTATTCTCCAGGCGCAGATTCGACTGATGGGCATCCTGCAGAATATGCATCAAAGCCCGGCGCGAATTATGCAGACGCTCCGTCTGTTTCGCCAGGCGACTGCGATCATGCTCATAATCGGCCAGAATATGGATCATCGCCTTCCGCTGATCGTTCAGCTTACGATTCACCATATTCAGATCGCTCAAAATATGCATAAAGGCGCGACGCCGCTCCTCGCTCTTCACGAGCCGCAGCTCAAGAGCGGCATTCTCCTCCAAAAGACGCTGATAAGCCTCGCTCAACTGTTCAAAGCTCAGCTCTTGATGATCAGAAAGGGCTGGCGTATGCGAAAACGCTACGTCCATTTACTCTGACCTCGCGCCTTTTCCAACTCGCGCCGCAGATTCTCAATCTCTTTTTCCAGCGCGATCATCTTCAGCTCACGCCCCACCACCACTTCCTCAAACTTCTCCAGGTCCAGGATCTTCTCCTGCAGCTCAGCCTTCGACTCCTGCAGATCCTGCAGAATCTTCTCGTATGCCCGCATATCGCGCAGGATACCGATGGCACCGATCACCTTTCCATCGGTATCGCGCAGCGCTGACGCATTGAGCGTCGTCGGGATCACCTCATTGGAAGCCGTCCGCGGATTCAGCCGCGCATTACGCGTCGTCCCACGCTCGATCACCTCTTTGAGGGCCGCCAGAAACTCACGCGTCTCCTCGGCGCTAATAAAGCGTGACAGCGACTGCTCCAGAACCTCATCGGGACGGAAACCCAGCAACTCATAGACCGCGTCATTGGCCGACAGAATCTTGCCCTCCAGGTCCGACACAAAGATCGGATCCGGCGCATTCTTAATCAGGCTATCCGCCAGGGCCCGTGCCTTATCCAGCTCACGCATATCGCGCAAGATGCCGATGGCGCCAATCGCCTTGCCATCGGTATCGCGCAACGCCGACGCATTGAGCGTCGTCGGGATCACCTCATTGGAGGCCGTCCGCGGATTCAAGCGCGCATTTCTGGTTGATCCACGCTCAATGACCTCCTTGAGGGCCGCCAGGAACTCACGCGTCTCATCAGCGCTAATGAAGCGCGACAGCGACTGCTCCAGAACCTCATCATTGCGGAAGCCCAACAACTCATAGACCGCGTCATTGGCCGACAGAATCTTACCCTCAAGATCCGAAATAAAGATTGGATCCGGCGCATTCTTAATAATGATATCGGCATCCAGAGACGCCAGCGACTTACCGGCGGGCTGAGACAACGTTGGAGAGTTCGGGGTCATATTATCAAGCATGAAATTCCTCCGCGCCATAGCTAAATAAAGTCTTGAAACAAAGCCAGGCTCGAACTACAAAGCTCCGCCGCAGCTCACAAAAGTAGAGAAAACAACCATCTCTGCTATTCACTCAAATGATATTGGAAAGTATAACAGAACTTTTTCCCAATGCGCAAGAGTAGTATATGCCGCACATACCTCCCTGCCGTCAGGCCGCGTATAACGTCAGCCAAACCGCCCATGCGCCGCACCCGGAAAACTCTGCCATAACCATCCATTCATCTATAATAATACACACCAATAAAGCCAGGGAACGCAAAAACACACGAGATAGTACCACCGCCAGCCCGTGACCATAGCAAAAAAGAACCAGCCCACGGATCGCCAATCTCGTGCCAAAAAACCAAAAAAACTATTGACTTCCGCATATAGATGCGGTATTATACATTCCGTCAACACAAGCCGGTGTGGCGGAACGGTATACGCGCTTGTCTCAAAAACAAGTCCCGCAAGGGTTGAGGGTTCGAATCTCTCCACCGGCATAACCCCGCTTCTGGAGTCCATCGAGGTCTATCCTGTGCTCAAATCCCCTCCCAAACTCTACTGGTTTCCACGAAAATCCCTGGTCGTCTCCCCCTTTTCCTGTCAACTCTCCTGTCAGGATTCGGAGCGTGAGACGTGCGTAAATTAAGGTAAGAACACAGCCCGCTACCAGCTAGCAGACAGAAAGCAGGCATGTAATATGATTCAACCTTCCTAATATTTCCAACACACAGTTGTCAATTCAGCAACAGTCATGGCTTTACCATTTCATCAAAGATCAGGAAAGCCTCGCTTTGAACGTATAGAAATGTACCAAGGCAACGTGAAAAGTCATTACAGACAACATGAACTTTGCCCCTAGAGCGGTACGCATAAGCTTTGAGCCGAAGAGTAGACTGGATACATGAAAGCCTATTCAACAGATCTCAGAGAACGAGTGGTGCGCGCCGTCGAAGAAGGCCGCCCGCGCGAAGAAATTGCCCATCTCTTTGGCGTTTCTCGCGCCACCATCAAACGCTATGCGAAACAACAGCGAGAGACCGGAGTGCTGGCCCCCAAACCCATTCCAGGTCGCCCAGCAACGAAAGGAGATGCCTTACGGGCAGACCTCTGGAGCCAGTTGGAAGCCCACCGGGAGGCGACGCTGGAGCAACAGTGCCAGATCTGGGAAGAGACGCACGGGCAGCAAGTGAGTGCCGCGGCGATGGGCCGCGCCATCACCAGCCTGGGCTGGACTCGAAAAAAAAGACGTTGGTGGCCGCCGAGCGGGATGAGGAGGCGCGAGCAGCCTGGCGTGTGCAAGCCAGGCGAGAACTACACGACCAGTGGATCTTTGTCGATGAATGCGGGACGCACATCGCTCTGACTCCGCTGTATGCCCGTTCTCCACGAGGAACGCGAGCCGTTGGCAAGGTTCCTCGCAACACAGGAGCCAATACGACCTTGATCGCCTCGCTCTCTCTGACCGGGATGGGGGAAGCACTGATGCTGGAGGGAGCGGCAGATACCTGCGCGTTTGAGACGTACATCGAACAGGTTCTAGCTCCCAGTTTGCAGCCGGGACAGACGGTGGTGCTGGATAATCTCAATACCCATCATGGGACGCGGGTCCGTGATGCGATTGAAGCCAAAGGATGCCATCTGGTGTTCTTGCCTTCCTATTCGCCCGATCTCTCACCCATTGAGCAGGCGTTTTCCAAACTCAAGACCTGCTTACGACACATCGGTGCTCGTACGCCAGAGGCGTTGCAGGAAGCGATTGCCCTGGCGCTGGAGGAAATTACGGACCAAGACGCTCGGAGCTGGTTTACTCACTGTGGCTATCTCCCGCGTGAGGGTGAACCCATCTTTACCGAAACACAGCAGTTTGAGGCTCAATCCTTTTGATTAACGCTCTAGAATCAATATCAGCACTTGAGATTTCCAGATCATCTGCAAAATCATTGATCGTAGCGATGCCTTCTGTCTCTCCCACATCCCATATACCGAGCACAAGCTGCTGACAATTTTTCATTATTCCTTTGAAAATGTATAGTGGGGATTGACTACTTGAACCAGATATTCAATATCAACATCAAACTTACGATCATTGCCTACTGGACAAAAGTTCTGAAAGCTTCCATCATGAAAGATATTAAAAATATCTTTTTGTCCTGCCTTATTCATATACCTGTTCCTAGTATAAGCTTTGTGCTTTTGTACTCAATTTTCTCTATTTTACTAAGCTCGTCCACCATTTGATGAGTCTGTACCTCATGCCAAGCGATGCATCATTTTCATACCTCCTTTTCCCTTTTGCCGTTTAGTATAGCTATACCCATTGTGATTTAAGGATAGACAAAAGCACTTGCATAATCTAATATATTAAGTACTAAGAGGGGAAGATATAAATAGTAAGTTTCTGATGTTCTCTAATTTCCGAAGGAAAGTCAGTATTAAGTATCTCAAGGAATTACATCAAAAGCCCTACTATGTTAAAATTGCTTACATTATTGTTAGGGGATGATTCTTAATGAAGGACATACTCCATTTCACATGAATAACATTCATTAATTAAAAAAACATTGAATAATGATATATTAAATTTACGGCCAATTAAACATCAACAGATTAACTTTACAGATATACCAGTTTATTACATTCTCATATTTATCTTTAATTGTGACTTGAGCCTCTCTCAGTAAAGCAGATACACAACAAACTCTAAGGCATTGAAACATTGAAAAATGTTCTGTTTTTGGTAGGATGAGAAAGAATGATTACACAAAATAAGTTTTCTCCTTGGCTAAAAAATGATGTAAGTAAGTGGTCTAACGACAAAAAATATAGGCATCGTTTAATTACCGAACACCCAAATAAACGGGATGACTTCCTTGAGGAATTGGCCTCATATGTGCACGCTGCTCATGAAGACGCGAGGATATATCTCCGTGAAGCTTTTCTTGAAAATAACCTTGATCCTTTAGAAGCCCCTCCTTCGTTCGATCCGACAGAGGGATATCCAGAACTCCTCCATATAGAGGCCTTACAAGGCTACTTTGGAGAGATATTTGCAGGACTTATTGCTGAGCATTTTTCACCTTTTGATGAAAATAGCTGGAAAGTTCCATTGTTTTTATTCCGTTATCATATTGTTGCATTTCAAGAACTAGAAAGAATCCATCAAACAGGAACGAGTGCGAAAAAAATTCCAGGGAGAACAGGTGATGACTGTCTTGCTTTTCAACTCGATAGTGAAGGGCAAATAATTAGGTATCTGTATTGTGAAGCTAAGTGCACAACTGGAGGAAATAAAACCAATCTTGTTGGTAACGCTCATGACAGTGTAAGCATTTCTGTTCCCGTAGACATACCCCGTATTATTGAGGTTTTGAAGAAAAGAGAGGATGCTGAGAGCAAGCAATGGGTTCTTGCACTCCAAAAACTATCACTTTTTCTGCGTAAAAAATTGCCTGAAAATTGTAATTATGAACCAGAACGTTGTGATATGGTAAGCTATATCTGTAGTAAAAGTCCAGCGTCAAAAACACGTACTGCTTGGCTTTCAAAAAGCAAGCCACACGAAAAATATAAAGCACAAAGAAGATTAGAAACTGTAGAAATCCATTTACCGGCGGTTAGAGAGTTGATTCAAAAAGTGTATGAAAGAAAGAACATTATTAAAACTGAAATTTCTATTGAATATGCTTTAAAGGACTAAACATATGACTCTTTCAGCCGACGATATTATTGAGTTAGCAAGAAAACTAAGAGAAAGTTTTGCAGGCACTAACCTTCCGCCATCGTTTGCAAAACTATACAGCCAATATACACGACTGCGAGCCAACCAGCCAGGATTATCAAGTTGGCAAAGAGAAGAGGCTACTGAACGACTAAACGACGCAATAAGCCTTCTGGAAGCTGCTTTTATAGAAAGAGATGCAGGTGACGAGCACTGGCGTGACAGTGTACGACGAGCCGGCGCATTATTAGAATGGTTATCTCATCCGCAAATACAGTTGGATGAATTACCGCTCAATCTTCTTGCAGCTGCTTCATATCAACTCGCTGGCTATCCAGCATTGTCCAGTGGACTACTTGGTAAAGAACCAATAAATAGTAATCAGTCACTTATTCTTTATTTTTTGTTAAAAGCAGATTTCCCTCTATTACTTGAACAAATTATCCATTATTGGGAGCAACATCTTATTTCAAGTGAGCAAGGTCATTTACCATGGGAAGATGCCAGCCAACTTTCACTCAAGCTACAACAACGATTTGTTAAAGAAACCATTAGTGCTTTAGGGGTTTTATATGCGGAAATGCGCTGGGGAGAAAATGCCCGATTACAAAATGCTTTAAAAAAAATCTCAGCAATGGGAAACTTGCTTACTAATGGTGATGATTCTTATTCTTGGCTCCTTGCAAAATTATGTTCTGAGGTTGCAAGTGTCTATGTAAATAACTCTCTACGTAGTCATATAAAGACCCTTTTACCAGAAATAAACGAGACAGGCCAAAAAGCGCTTGAGCGTTATTTGCATCAATGCTTTCAACAAAGCAAAATGTTAGCTTGGCCTTCTCAAATAGTAGGCATAAAAAGATTAAGTGGAAATGAGTCCTTTGTTCTCTGTACACCAACTGGGTCAGGGAAAACAAGAGTTGCAGAACTAGCAATACTAAAAAGTCTATTTCTAAATACTCCTTCAAACACAGAAGATTTTTTTATAAACAAACCGGCTCCCCTGGCCCTATATTTAGTACCTTCACGAGCACTTGCAGCAGAAGTAGAAGCAAATCTCTCTCGTGTTTTACGCAACCTTAATGAACCTCCAATAAGTATAACAGGCCTTTATGGAGGAACTGATTGGGGGCCAACTGATGCATGGCTAACATCAGATGTACAAACTGTACTAATTTGTACTTATGAGAAAGCAGAAGCTCTAATGAGGTTTCTAGGCTCTATACTTCTTAAACGTTTATCACTAGTTGTTATTGATGAGGCACATTCAATCCAATTTAATGACACTATGATGGATCTAAGGAAAGCGGAAAGTCGATCTCTACGTCTAGAGTCACTGGGTACACGGTTATTTACATATTTGTCTCAAAGCAATGGAAGAGTAATTGCACTATCAGCGGTCACGGCAAAAATGCAAAATATACTCGCTAATTGGGTAACAGGGAAAATTGATGCGGAACCAGCAGAAACCTTATATAGAAGTACCCGTCAATTAATTGGACGCCTCGAAGTCCACTCCGACAAAACTTTCTCTATTCATTATGACCTCCTTGATGGAGAAAATTTACAGTT
Source organism: Dictyobacter halimunensis (assembly GCF_036245075.1). NCBI lineage: Bacteria > Bacillati > Chloroflexota > Ktedonobacteria > Ktedonobacterales > Dictyobacteraceae > Dictyobacter > Dictyobacter halimunensis. The sequence continues at coordinate 4,538,194 of NZ_BSRI01000002.1, read as the reverse complement.
TAAAGAAGGTCATTCGTCTGAAACGCCTTTCATTATCAATCCTTTTGACTCCTGCCCTTCTATTGCTGCATGGGAGTCAACAAATCGAGGGCCAGAAAAGCGTCTTCGTCCTTATTCATTATGGGCAGCCATGCAATTTGCGGCTCAATATCATCAAGATCAGCGTGGCGCTGTACTTATTTCCGTAACTCAAAATATTAATAGCTATGCACAAGATTTCCTTACTTTACTAGAATCAACCTGGGTGAATGAAAAAATACAACCGTTCTTTCTCCCTCCACAAGAAGAAAGTAAAGTGGAAATTTGGCAAAAATGCTTACGCTCCTGTGAAGATTATTTTGGCAAAGAGTCACATGAATATAAACTACTTGAAAAAGGTATAGTAGTTCACCATGGGAAAATGCCGGGGCTAATGGCTCGTTCGCTGGTACAGGCAATCCAGACAGATATAGTACATATCGTTTTGGCTACTTCAACTCTATCAGAAGGAGTAAATCTTCCTTTTGAAACGGTTCTTGTTCCAACCATACTCCGTTCCGGAAAAATCATGGATGCACGTGAATTCACTAACTTAGTGGGCAGAGCAGGTAGGCCAGGAGTAAGTACAGAAGGCAGAACGCTGGTAGTTCTAGAGAATGAACGAGGGCATGATGCGTGGGAGATTTTCGATATAGCTAAAATTAGGGATCGATACGAAAATTTAATTGAGCAAATAAAAGGCTCTATAGAATCTACTGACAAAGAAACGGGTGCCATAAGTCCATTAGCTCAACTACTTCAATACCTAAAAGAGCAATGGGATCAATATTTCGCCTACAATAATCAGGTACAGTTTTTTGAGTGGCTTGAAAAAGTAACACCATTACATACACCCAAAAACCTAGATGAAAATACCGGGCTTTCAGCAGTAGAGGCAGTAGATACTTTAGATAGCATATTACTCTCTGTTATTACTGAGTTTGAGCAAATAGAAAACGAACCACTTGTCGCTTCTGAATTAGAAAATCGGCTTCGTCAAATTTGGCAGCGCAGCTATGCATATTATGCTGCACATGAAGAGAGAATTTTAGAAGAAATCTTTATTCGCCGTGGTAAATCAATAGAAACAACTATTTACCCTGATGCAGCACAACGTCGGCGTTTGTATCGTACAAGTTTACCTCCACGTTCAGGTAATGAACTATTAGAACTTTATCCCAAAGTTGAAGAAGAGCTGAAAAAAGGAGAAGAATATTCTCTTTGGTGGAAAGAAAAAGATAAGAATAGATGCTTTAACTATATTCAAACAATTGTAGACCTTTTAGGTACATTGTCTAAATTTGAGCTAAAAAACGCAACATTTGGGAATACGGAGGCTCCTTGGGAGGATATCTTACGCTGGTGGCTTGATCCTAATGCGGGTATTGGACCCAAAACGCCATCAGATATTTCTCGTTGGTATGACTATGTATATCATAATTTTTTATATAAATTCAATTGGGGATTAGGTAGCATTATATCTCTAGCATGGGATGAAATACATAAAGGTATCACTCTAGAGTCCTCCTTACAGGATTGGCCGCTTTTACAATTACCGTGGATTGTCTTTTGGATGAAAGAACTTATTACTTGGGGAACATTAGATCCTGTCGCTGCATATTTACTTGCAAAAAACATTAAAATCACACGTAAAGATGCAGAAGAAGCTGCCGAAGAGTATTATAACAATCCACCCCACGCAGATCCTAATGAAATTTTAAACGCATCATTCATTAGGAATTGGGCTGATAATCACTTTAAGACAAGCCGGTCAATCGGATCTAATAAGCCTCCTGCATATATACAAGTTGAGTTACTAAGGAACTTTGAAAGAGTGCCTACGAAGATATGGAAAGTTATACCTGTAATAGTAGAAAATAAGATACAATGGCTTGATCCAGCAGGATTCCCTTTGGCATCTTGTTGGAAACCCAAAAGATGGGAGTCGTACTACTCATACAATTTTGATTTTACGCTTAATGCTTCTGAGGCAGTGGTATCATCTAATCCTTACCTTTAGTTTCTGGATCCCTACAGAAAGTTTTTCAACGCCTCACTTTCTGTACCATTCGCAACCTGCGGCTTACCATCGATGCTCATCCGTAGCGGTGCGTAACGCAATAGCTTCAAGTGCATGAACGCGGCCTGGCAAACTTGCTGATTCAGGGTCATCAAGCAGGCTTCGGAACTTCTTAATAGTTGGCATTGGAATATGTGGTGACATCTGGCTCAACCCAACAATAAGCCCACATGCGAACTTCCCAATGGGAAATGTCCAGGGCTTGATCAAACCACGTAAGCAAAGTCGAATGTGAGTTGCGTAGCGAGCCAGAACCTGCGCGACCAGGATGTCCTGTAGTGGAGGTCTCACCTTTCCGGTACAAAGCATTTCGACAAGCTCTGGCACGAGTTGTGGAAGTAGTTCAGGGTGGGTTTCGTAGAAAGTTACTGCCACACCCTGGCGCACGGATGTGTCGCTCGTATGGAGTTCGAGCAGCAAAAGCTCTGCTGGCGCTCGTTCGCTTAATGCTCCCAGAGTTGCAAAAGCATGATCGACGCGAAAGCGCGTGCGAAGATTGGCGACGAGAATATCTATTCCCCTCCTGCCGTCCTTGCTTTGCGATAAGACCTGCGAGTTCAACATTCTCATTATCGAGGTACGACAATAACCTCTCTACTGGGACAGAAACATCGAAATAACTGAGCACCTTGATTGCTCGTCGACACGTCTCGCTCTCTTCGGCTGCCAGAACAAGCAACACAGATTCGATGGGAATATACTGGCTCAAAGGGATGTCATCTCCTAATTCAGTGGCTTAAGAGGAATGTCTACTAGTGATCATTTGTATTGACACGAGAAAGAGCAAGGAAGACACTCTTATGAAGAAGGAGAAACGCAGATGCGAACGCAATCGCCAGATACGAGCTTTGAAGCCGAGCACACTCTAATTGAGCGGATTCGTCAGGCCCCTGTCTCCAGGCGTTTCCGCCTAGTGCAATCTCTCTCGCAACGGATGCTGAGTGGACGCGATCCTGAGCAAGACAGACAGGTGGAAGCGATCCGTGCCATCACCATTGGCTATGGTCAGCGCATCGGTCAACGTGTACAAGACGCACTTGCCACTCGACCTCAGTGGCAGGAACAACCCGTGGACTTAACAGCGGCGCTTCTCCCAGTGATACAAGCGCTCCACGAGGTAGGTATCTCCTCCTACATCGGCGGCTCCATCGCTAGCTCGATCCATGGGATGCAGCAGAGTGCGTCTGACATTGATCTGGTGCTCATCCGACAGGGAAACAATGTCCATTCGGTGGGCGCAGCACTCGCGACTCTCCAGGATCAGTATCTTGTGGAGCGAGAGGAAATTGCTCAGATACTTTACGGGGAGAACTCTCTGTCCTTGATCCATCTGGACACGCTCATGAACATCGATGTAATTATTCCTCATGCTCCCGGATTTGACGAGGCCATGCAGGCCAGGGTTGTGCCCCTGTTGATTGATGAGCGTTATGCCCCATTGCCCGTGGCTTCAGCTCTTGAAATGGTGGCATGGAAGTTGGCCCGCTGCTCCAAAGAACTCTCCAGCAGTTCCGATGGAATGATTAATGACGCGGAATGGAACGATGTGCTTGGCGTGATGAAAGTCCAGGGAACACAACTGGATATCGCACAACTCACGTATTGGACGCAGACCCTGAATGCCGAACATCTGCTTCCGCTAGCTCTGAATGATGCAGGTCTCATCCAATGAGAAGAACAGCCTCTCATCCGCTAGCAGGTCAAACGCCGCAATGAACGCAAAAGCTCTCGTTTTGACCCTGGGTTGCATTTATGATGGCAGGGCTAACAGGGCACGTCTCCATGCCCGACCAAGCGATGTTCTATCGCTGGGGAACGTCAATCATGAATATAACGATTGACAAAAAAATCAGCATAAAACTGTTCCCAACGTGCCCCGGGAGCTTCACTCATCTGTTTTTTATCGGCTAGAACAAGCAGATAAATCAAATCGCTTTTCAGCAATTTCGCATCGAGCAACGTCTCAATCCCCTTTTCGCGCAAATGATCAGCGTACCAAATCGACCAATCAGGATCGGCGCCATCAGTTGCTTTGAATGCGATATGGTGATCTTCTCCCGTTTGATGAAGAAGATCCGCAAGTTGCCTGGCTCGTTGTTTTTTGTCCACACTGGTATTCATCTTCATAGTCATTGCCCATTTCCTCTATAGTGGTAAAAGAACAACTGATCAACATCAATCCATTCCTTCTCGCTCCTCATTCCCTATAACGTTATGATGTAGGCAATGAGTTACCCATGACAAGGTTTATATGAAATTGATGAACATGAACTTGTAAGGCCCGGCCTCTGAATAAGCTCCAATAAAACCAGAAATCCGAAAAGAATAGGAATATCCTTATTGGTAGAGCACTTCCTCATGAGTATAACCTGAATACTGAACCAGCTCCCCTTCTGAGGCCAACCAGAGCGTCCGGCCATCGTGATCAAACGCCAGCGCCTGGACGGCTTCATCGAGTGCTATGGGCAGGCGCTGGATCAATGTGCCGTCCTCAACGCGATAGACGAAGAGTTGGTTTTCCTCCATAGGAACTATCAAGCTACGGCCATCAGGGGCGAAGACACCTCTTCCCCAGTGCTCCTCTTCGCTGCGTGTACACCATCGGCGCCTACCAGACGGTACATCATAAGCCACTAGTTCCATGCCACATTTGCTGTAGGCGGATGTGAGAGCAAACACCACGGTGCGGCTATCCGAGCTAAATGTTGTGAGGCATGCCGTGTCTGCGAGATCCCGATCCGTCCAGGTAATGTTTGTTCGGTCTAGATCCTCATGCATCAGAGTCAACCCCATGTTTCCACTCACAACATCCTGCGGCACAAACGTGTGTGAGAGCCAGTCCTCTCTGACCGGTCGTGCAACAAATCGTTCCGCAGGATCGAGTCGCCAGAGTTTCAAACACCCTCCACCATCAGAAAAAGATAATCCTGCGACAAAGGTAGACGTGGGGTCAAAGGCAAGACCGCTGGTTGCATAGCCGCCAGAGAAGTGGCGACTGATCACCTCACCGGTGTGCCAATCAAGAAGAAAAATATCTTCATCATTGTCCATGACCAGCCAGCGGCTATCGAGGGAGCAATCCATGCTCATAATCGGGCATCCCGTGCCTGGAACGGTAGCTGTTCGGGCTGGTAAGAGATCATCCAAACGGCGCCATTCGATTACAGAAGGATCTGGAGGACGAGAATCAGGCGGCGTGGGTTGCTGTAACGCGAACAGTTCACCATCGGGTGAGCGGGTAATCCCACCGTGCTCGACAAGCCGGCCACTTTGGTTATACATGTATTCGAAGATAGGCGACGGGTCCGTAGAAACCCGGGTCAGGATTGTGGATGGGTTGGTGGTAAGCGACCAGCGGGTGAGCGTCGTTCCGCTAGCCGTGATAGCCTCACGCCGCGTAGGATGAAGATACAAAAGCATAGGTGTTCTCTTTTCTATCGAAAATCACATGGGTTCTAGAGTACTGAGCAGGTTCACGACGAAACAGCGTTACATCAAACACAGCGTTCTCAGTTCGTACGCACGATAAGCAAACGCCTGCTCAGCCATACTTAAGATACAATATATGATATGTGGAGTTATATATAATCAGAGGTCATTCATTTCGTCACTTTACTGTACTAGGATCAAGGATATCACCTATGCTACATTTTTATGAACACTACCAACGGGGTCATCATCAAGAGGTCTATGACACCTTGCTTGCCATGCACGATCGTATCCGCGATCCATCGCTCTATGAAGATGCATCGGCCGTCATGCGTTCCATGATGCAACGGGTACGCTTCAATATCGAGACGCTTCTTCAACGCCTTCCCGAGATTGGATATGTGCATCACAAAGGGTTAAGTAGAGCATTCACTACGCAACAAGAGCAAGAAGCATACGAAAAGGAACAACCTCTCTTCCAACCTCCAGCACAGAATGCGCACGAGCAAATCACGTTGCTGGATCACCTCACTGGATCGCTGCCCCTCTCACTGCGCTTCTTTTATCGAGAAGTCGGAACCATTGATTTGGTCGGCGCATTTTCCTCCATGGACCCCAAAGATGGGTATTTATTAGATCCACTGTGTATTTGTCCCCTAGACATTGCGCTCATACAAGTCACAGTGTCTGGTGAAAGCTGGCAGGAAGATCCCCGCTTGCTGCTCGCCGGCGACTGCTTCCACAAATATGGCTATAGCGGTGGGGGAACCTATGATGTACTCCTTCCATGTCAAGCCATCGATACGCTGTTTCTAGGAGAACCGCACCAGCTTACGTTCGTCAATTATTTGCGGTTATGCATTCTACAATGGGGCGGCTTCCCGGGATTAGAGCAACATCCATTTTTATCACAAGAACAACGGCACTACCTGACTCAGGATTTACTTCCTTTTTAAACAAAGATGCAGAGTCTTCACAGCACAACAATGCTGCATACTCCTCATCATAAAAAGCATAAACGCATGCCCAGGCCAAAACAGCGTTCATTCATCTGCACTATGCTTACTGCTCGTTCTCATCCTTTGGAATCAGCCGCTCAAAAGATCTGATCAGCGAAGGGAGCAAGGACACATCGATCTCAAAAGCAATACTGAGATGTTGTTCAATGTTCCAGGAGACAGAAGGGAGGGTGCGTGTAAGGTCGATTTTGGCGATCATATGGCCGACTCGATCGATTTTCTGGATGGAAAGAACCGCTTCACTCGGACTCATGCCGGCTAATACGGTTGTCTCTGCACGCTGCTGTTTTAGACGCACTAAATCCGTGAGGAAGACGTGCATTTCATCTAGACTAAACCAGACGGAATGCATGCTGGCCGAGAAATCATACGCGCTGGCTTCGATCTGGGCACGCACGCTTGGATAGTAGAGCATATTCACTTCTTGAAACTTCAATTGAATGCAGTGCCGATGATCTTCAGACTGAATCCTCATAACAATTACGCTCTCCTCATACATATGCGCCCATGGAATTATTCTTCTGTAAGGATATGTCCGGTGCAGAGTGCCAGTTGAAATGGTCGCCATCCCCCTGGTGGATCCCACTCGCCTTCTCCATAGATAATGGTGTCTTCAACACGCGTAATAACGACACCATCAATTCCAAGATGTTCTGAGATCCACTGCAGTTGAGCCTGCGCATCAAAGCACAACAGATCGGAAGCTGAAGCGACAAGGAGTCGATCTTGCAGCGGATAGAGATGCCCAAAGTAGCCGCTCAAGGGATGAGACTGGTGTTGTCGCGTCTCAAGGGAGACGAAATGAACCCGGTCAGCAAAGCCGATAATCACCCAGTTGTGCCAGATCTGTGCCTCGGTGAATGCGCCTGGATCGCCGTACACGTCGATCCTCATCACGGGCACATCATCCTCACCCACCAGGCAATAGAGCGATGGAGTTCCGAGCCCACGTGGGACGTCTCCGAGAGGCAGAGCATCGAGCCTCAAGGCTGCACCTTCAATAGTTTGCATAAAGCGGCAAGTATACATATCTCTTGCAGCACCCTCCTATGACATGGATCATTTGACATCACAACTTGTGCTACTTTATACCAATGCGCCGGGCAAGGATTGGAGGCACTGGATACACACGTTCTCCAGGTAGCAAGGTCTTCGCTTTCGCTTCCTTACCCTCTTGCAAAAGCGCATAGATCTTTCGCACCAGTGGAGTTGCGTCTCGAATCTCTACAGTCCACTCATTAACGTACTGCTCGATAATATGGCGGCTCAGACCGACTTGAATGCTGTTAATGGGAAGGGTTTTGCCCCGCAGCGTGCGTTCGGGATCCCATTGCACGTGAACGCGTGCCTGCTCAAATTGCGTGGCCCACTCGTCATAACTGCGGTAGGCCGATGGATCGTACGTGGTCAATACAGCCTGAGAGAGCGCCTCCTCCCAACCCTGCCGTGTCATGCGAATGGCCAGAATCATTTCCTGGCCAGGTTTGCGTCCCCAGTTGCTGCGCTCCATGAGCCATAAAAATGAGGGTTTGATCCAGGTCATGCGGTGCATCGAAAACGGGGGCACAAAGCGATTGTGCCGTATCGCTGGCAAGGCGATAGCCTTCCCATAAGCCTGGTAGACTGTAATCGACCTGCTGTCATAATCAGCACGAATTTCATTGATATTCATATCCGCATCTTACATGAAATATCCCTGATTGCATATCATTTCTCTGGATACCAGGGATACAATTGAGCTAGCTCTGCCGCATTCACTGATGAGAAGTCATTGAAGAGAGCTTCAACCTCTGCATTCATCCTCAGTTTTTTCTTTTCATTCGTATTCTCCTCATACTTATTCTGATATCTCTTCCACAGACGATAAAGGCCAGCCAGCCACAAATAACGGTCGAGTTCTTTATTTGAACACGATAATGCGGCACGCTGCTTTAATTGCTCTATGTTGTCAACAAAAGCCTTATACGGTGACGTTGTTCCAACAGTTCGCACATGTGTTCCTAGATGGTGGGCAACCATGTTTCTCGCAAAGGCATCATAGATAGGGAAACGTTCCATATGGATGAAAAAATGAGCAAATTTGGAGGCAAAACTGAGATGTTTGTGGCCTGCAAACGCGGCGATCTGCTCGACGAGTTCAGTATCCTCTAGCTCATCTGATGTACTCATAACCTCAGTGACATGCCTGGCCATCGGAACCACCATATAGAGCCGCGTCCCATACAGTTGATTCACAGCAACAACCTTTAACAGAGTTGAGTCCATGTCGAATCCAGGAAAGTGCGTGTGCAAAGTTTCAAGTGCTTGATCTATATCCTTCCATTGCCGTAACTGCTGGTGCAGCCTATTTGCCACATCAATTTGAGATCTCAACAAAGGCACAGCAAGAGTAGTTTCCATGGCATGAATCCCTTCAAAAATATATAAATGACATCCATGATGCTATACTTATACTACTCATTTATTGCGGCAAGCAGTTACAATCTGCACTGGCACCCGGCCCTTTTGCGCACTACCATCTATTTCTCAAGTGGACAACGCTTTTTTCCCCAAGAAGACTTTCCTGTCTCTACGCCAGGACATATCGCCGCGCAGCTCTTTGACCGCTGCCTTTTAACCTTCCGCGTTCAACCAATCGTTCCAGATCCCTGTGGGCCGTTCTATCAGTAACACCGGTCAGTTGCCGATAGATCCCATTCGTGATAAATCCGTGCTCTTGAACATAGCTCAACGCTTGGATCAACCGCTTCTCAACCTGTTCAGCGCGGCGATCTTGCACCACGATTTCCGGGGAAACTTCCTGTTGTTCGCCCCAGAGCGTTTCTCCTTGATATGGCATTTGAGGCTCAGGAGTGCGCAAAGCGGGTGCCTTTTGGAACGTCACGATCACTTCATTCATCTCGCGAAAATGCGGGGTGGGAAGTCCTAATCGCTTCGTCTCATCGATCATAAATCTAACTCCGCTGCCGATTTGCTCCATGTAGCCGGGGATACTCCTCAATAGATCCGCAATGACGGGGTTCCGCAGCTTCGACTGCACCTCGCCTCGCTGCATCTGCTCAACTGTTATCCCGGGTAGCAAGAGGCCAGGGCTATGGACCTCAACTCGATCAGGATAATAAAAGACACGAACCATCTCGCCGCGCCGGCTGTAATCCCGGTGGACAACGGCATTAATGACGGCCTCGCGAAGCACTTCGATCGAATACTCCGGGATATCAATCCGCTTCCACCCTTCAATACGTGCCCCGACTGCAATATAACGGTTGAGAAATGCTTCTGTGGTATCTATAATCTCCTGGAGTGTCCCTGTGGCAACCTTGCGATCGGCATAGCGGCTGGCCCCAACGGTCTCCCGAAACAGGACGCACGTCACCTCACTCTGAGGAACATGATCTTGTGGACTCCGGCCAAAGAAGAGCATGCCCGCATTCGTCGGAACAACAGACTCACCAACCTTTACAGCGCACCGCATTCCGATCAAGACACGCTCTGTATCCTTGAAACGGCTCGGATGCCGACCTGAGTTCGTTCGCCTGGCAAGAAATGCCCGTACCCGTTCCGAATCGAGATCTTCCATGGTTGCGTTGAAGGCAGGTTCCAGTTCCCAATCGCGCAAACCCCGGTCATAAATCATCTCTGACAACTCGACCATATTTAATGCCCTGGTCTGCGTTCCCTGCCGTATCCAAAAATGCCGCCCGCCTGGTAAACGGGTCCGGCGGTTGGGGTGATAGTGGCCACAAGCAGTTTCTTCCCCGCTAACTCATAGACTTCCGGCTCGGGTGGATCAAGTACTAGCTCTGGCTTGATCACCTGACGGGCGGCGCGTAAAATAACATCCATGGTTTCCCCAATCCGCTCGTCGGGAACTCCTACCACCTTGCGCGTCGCATCTTCCACCCCGATAATCACAACCCCTCCTTTGGCATTGGCCATTCCACACAGTCGTTCCGCCAGATCAACGGCACGAGGAGCCGCTAATTTGAGCTCAACCGTATTTGTCTCGCCGCCCTTCACAAGCCTCCTGAGTTCCGTATCACTCAGCTTACCCATAATGCCTCCATTCCACGCTATTATACCCTCATGTAGGCCAATTCTAGCATACTTACAAGGTCTCTCATAGGGGGTGTCCGAAGAAATGTCCGAAGAAATGTCCGAAGAAATGTCCGAAAGGAATTATCTGTGCCCCTATGATTACAGTCCTGAATGACCAAGAGAAACCACTCACGCACCATAGAGAATGGCTACAAGCGAAAAAGTGATAGTGTAGATAGCTCTCTATTCTGTTGCGGTTGCGGTCATCTTATCGCATTTGATCGGACATGGCGGTTAGCTGTAACGGATATGGCGGTTAACTATGGCGATAAGAACAACATTGTACGCACGAAATATTACTAGTACAAACATTTCAGTTTAAAACGTGAGCAAATGCTTGTGGATAAACATTCAACTCTGCTATACTCATTCCAGAATCATCCTTCTGATCCAGTAGAGCCTAGTGCCCAGAGTAGTATAGAGTACCTCAACGTTTTTTAGCAGGAGAAAACAGCATACTCCTCAAGATTTTACTCAGCGTCTCCAGGATATCCCCAAAGGGCCTTTTGATATTGTGGGGTCATTGCAGCGAGCATATACATTTCAACAGCTTGCACAAGAGGCATCCCTTACAGTCAACAGTTGATCGACGAGAGCGAGGAAGGAAGCCTTGGCACGATTTCTCCCGGTACTGATGAGTACTGCGAGCTTGCGATGCCCAGGCGTATCATCCAGTTCATGTAGGTGGTACAATAAGCATCAGAGGCAAAAGAAATGGAAGAACAGAAACGCCAGGGGATCATTGAGAGAGCAACAGAACATATTGCTGCTGCCATAAAGGGCGCGACCAGGTAAGGAGAAAAGATCCGGTGCCTCCTTCTGCACACACAACGATACCACTTGAGCCAAAGGCGATACGCCAGCACATTCGCGCACTGATTCGCCACCAGTATCGCCTGCATCCACGCGAGGTAACCCGTCAAACCCATGCGGTGCTCAATGAGATCTGGCAATTCGTAACATTTGGGTCCATACAGGTACAAACCCATGAACAGAAGCAGGCACTCCTGACGCTCAAGGCTGTCACGGATGTCTTGACTGAACAGTGGATGCATCTCAACGATATCCATGGTGAGGTGAGCGCTTTCTTTCAGGATCTCACCATGGTGTGGACCGAGACGGTACTCCAGGTTGATCTGACAGCGAGCGAACGCAAACGTTGGGCGAAACAGATAACGATCTGGCAGACACGACTTGCCAACTGGCAGAGCATACGGGAAGCTTTTGCGATTCCGCAGGCTGCCCTTCGCGAAGGCTGGGATGATGGTCCCCTCCAACGCATTTTACAGGGCATAGATCTCCAACAGCGAGCCTGGGAAGGCGAGATTCCTGCCTATGCACCCCTGCTCACCCAGGCTCGCCTCACCGTGCTGGATCAACAGGAAAAGTTTCAGGAATACCTCTATCTGGCCAAAGCAGAAGGTCAGACCCGAGCGTATGTAACCATGCTTGTGCGACAGGGGCAGATCTCTGAAGCGATCTCCTATGGGCAGCACCATCTGACAACGGCCGATGACGCGCTAGCCGTGGCTCAGGCGTTGTGGGCGCATGGCGCGCAATCAGCAACTCTTCAGATCGCCGATCCTGGCATCACCCTTGATGGCAACCACATCCCACTTGCCATCTGGCTACGTGATCAATCCTGGCGCATGGGAGAGCAGGCGCAAGCGATGAAAGCAGGAGAGGTGGTCTTTCAGGGGGAGCCGACGCTGAAGCACTATCTTTCCCTCGCCCGTATCGCCGGAACCCACTGGTCCGAGTACCGTGTCAGGCTCCTGGAAAGTGCGCGGCAGGCTCCTTCTACCACCGATGCGCGCGACTTAATCCAGATCTTTTTGCACGAGCATCTTTTTGAGGATGCCATCGCGGTGCTGCAAACGGATAGGCGGCACACGCTGGCGACACTAATCGTAGACGCCGCACTCAAAGAGCAGACCGTCCTGGAATGGGTCGTCCAAGAGTGCCGCCATCAAGCCGAATATATTATGAACGGAGCCAAAGCCTCCTACTATCAGGCCGCAGCCAACTGGCTCACGAAAGCACGTACCACCTATCACCTCTTAGGACAAGATGACGTATGGCACATCTACCTCACCAGCCTGATAGAACGGCATCAATACAAGTCGAAATTACTGCCACTTTTGAAGGCATTAGCATGAACGTAGATACGTTCACGCCATAAGTTCAAGTTGAGAGGAGTCACACCCATGGATACCTACAACCAGGACAAAATAGACGAAGTGGTCCTTGCCCTCCTGCAACTGACGCTCCATGATTCCTACCGCGCCTGGAAAGGATTTGATTGGGACGTTCTCAATCGACTCCACGAGAAGGGATGGATTGAAAATCCCAGGAATAAAGCAAAATCTGTCGAGTTCACCCAGGAAGGACTGGCCCAATCCGAGCGCTTCTTTGCACACCATTTTGGCCTTGAGCATCCATCTGAAGAATAGTTTTCCGCCATGCTACTGCGGCTGTCGCGTCGCCCACGGCAAGGTCATACCGCCAGCCATAACCTTGCCGGACTCCTGATACGTTCCACGGGCGTCGAGAAAAACAAACCGCCCTACGGGGCCACGGCCGCTATTTACAGGGACATACGAGTCGGGTAATTGACCTTGTCTGGTTGCCCAAACAGCAAATAGATCGCTTTCTACATGTTATGATCATAATCCCCACTGTTCTCTTTTCCTCCGGCATTTTGTTTATCTATTTATTCAAGAGGTATATTTGGCCAACGAAAATTTAAATATGTACCATTATAATAGCTCCGATTTTTTAGAGGCTCTTGCCTATTAATATGATCAAGCAGTTTTTGCGCGTAAGAAGTTGAGTGTCCTTGCTGGCGGCAAAGCGCCTCTGCTCGTGTTGCTGCTATTTGTGCAGCGGGCCAATCTCGCAATTCACAACAAAGTGTGGTCAGATTGAGCCAGGCATTCACATACTCTGGATCAATCTCTGTAGCCATTTGAAAAGCATCTCTACTTTCCTGAGGATTCAACGAACAACCAGGCGCGCCACGCATTGTTCCAATACCCAGGTATGCATTAACACAAATCTGTTTATCAGTAGGCGCTAGAGCGATCAGTCGACGATACAGTGGCCCTGCCGCCGCATATCCATGTCCATACCCCCAGGAGTACAGTAAACAGAGACATTGTAGTGTAATAATCGAATCCGGTTCCTGCTCTAACGCTCGCTCCAAAAGCAGAGCTGACTTCTCTAGGTCACCATACTCCATGAAAAGCGCATGACCATACTCACGTAAAATCGTTGGATGTTCTGGATACTCCTCAAGGAGGACTTCATAACGATCATACGCCTCCTTCAATTGACCTTTTGCCCAGGTTTGACGGACTTGACCTAGTTGCAGTAAAAGCACTTCATCCAGCATTCAAGAAACATCTCCTCTATTGTACTGCTTTTTCAAATTAAAGCAGGGTTGAACACAGTAATCAAATGTATAAACTTTCTCGCCTCATTGGTCATAGTAACATTGAGATTACAAAAGGTCACGCTCCCTGGTGCATTATTATCTGTTGCGCTTGGAGTGGAATGCAACGGCTCCCAGGACAGCGCCAACAAGCCCAAAAACATCATTGTGCTGGCCATGCGACTCAAGGGACCCATAGGATTGGTGATAAGAAGGATAAAACCAGGCATAAAGAACAGAAACATACAAGCCATATAATATATCAGATGAATTTCTGATCTTTTCATTTTTCGCTCTTTCAATGTATGCGTGCGCATTTGTTTCTTATACGTGCTTGCATGCCCGTTCGTTTGTTGGGGTTGCCTTATTCTGCACCACCCGTCGCTGCCCCTGTGCCATCACGAACTGGCCTGCTCGACGAGTTCGGAACGCACGAGTTCGAGGATGCGGCCGAGCCAGTTGCGTCCCTGGCCGAGAAAGCCCCAGTAGCGGCTGCGCTCCTGGCTGTTGACGAGGCGGCCGTCGCCGGTGGCGATGAGCTGTGCAGCCAGGTCGGGATGCTGCTGGAATTTGGCGCGCACCAGGCGCGTCATGACCGAGAGGCGCACGACGTTCCAGTCGGGGCGCAACGGGGCCTGCTGACCGATCTGCTGCGCCTCCTGGGCCGTCTGGGCGTAGATGATGCGCTCACGCGCCTCTGCGTCGGTGGTGGCCATAGCCCAGTAGGCGTGCTGAACCGTCGCGTACGTGCGTCCAGCGAGGGTGATGGGGGCTGGATAGTCATTGGCCAGATACAGTGCTTCACCCCTCGGGGCTTGAAAACGCACCACCGATGGACTGGCTGTGACCGAGTCATTTTGCCATAGCTCTTCAGCGGCTCGCCAGCGCTGATCCTCCTCCCTACGCCTGCGAAAGTACTCCATGGCGCCCTCATGGTCAGCCTCCTCAACAGGATCTTCGGGCGTGCCATCGGGCATCACAGAAACAGACTCGCCGACCGAAGTCAGAATCGTGCGCAGCGGCCAGTCTTTGGCATCCTGGTCGTGGAGCAGAAAGCGGCGCTGATGCTCGGGCACAGCCAGGTACGCCGCTCGCAGCGCCTCTAGACGCTCAACATCCGGCGCCTCGACGTAGCGATCGAGCGCGGCCAGGCAGCGCTGCTCCAGCGTCGGACGCCCGGCCAGGTACTCGATCTCATCGGCCACCTCCGCGATCAGACCCTCCGGGGTGATCATCGTATACGGCTCGTCGAAGCGCCACATTACCAGATCATGAGCATGAGCATCCGCGCCCTGGGGAAAGCTCGTCGCCACCCATCCCGACGCCACCTGCTGGCGAAACGTCTCAAAGTTCACCAGCCCCCAGCAATCGATCATCCCATCAGCATACACCTTCAAATCGCTCAAAAAATACGTCCCATTGTGGATAAAGACATGGCGCCAGCTCCCCCGAATGCGCTCCCCATCCACCACCCGATACGTCACATTCCTGTACGGCATACATCACTCCTGACCTACAATAAACATGCACAGAGAGCGCCTCGACAAGGCACTGGTCCATGCCTTCTTCCTTCCGCCTCGCGGCCTTCTAGCGTATCCCCTGACCCATGCAGGTGAAAACCACCGCCACCCCACCACATCCCATCCCTGGACAGCTATGACAACCTTGCGACATCTAACACTGTCACAGCCCTCTCACCCGAATACATCCGTCCACAACATAAGAACATAGAAGGTGCCCCAATAAAAGCATCTTCTCATTATTTATTTATATAGATATAAGCCTGTAGAATCACCAATATCACCAGGTCTATTCTCATGTACTCAACCATCTCCCCCTGCACGGAAACGCAACGATCGCCAGGGACCAGCGCCGATAGGCGCGCCACATATACTGCCAGCCATAGCTCGCCTACGTGATCCACCAGCCGCGCAATCTACCGCTTCTTTTTCTTACGTCCCCCACTGGCTGGTCGTATCCGCGTCCGCAACTCCTCATAATTTTCCCGCACCCGCTGTGTATCGGGATGTTCCGCACCCAACACCTGTTCACAAATAGCCAGTGATCTTTTCAGCAATGGTAACGCCAGCGAATATAAATTCCGCTGAGCATAAAGCGTCGCCAGATTATTCAAGCTAGTAGCGATATCAGGATGCTGCTCCCCCCACACATGTTCTTGAATTGCTAATGCCTTCTTATAAAGAGGAAGCGCTGCTTGCAATCGCCCCTGCTCCTTATACAATAATGCCAGCTTATTCAGGCTCGTCGCCGTATCGGGATGCTGCCCTCCCAACACCTCTTCTAGAACCTGCAATGCTCGCCTCAACAATGGCTCCGCCTCCTCATATCGTCCCTGATCCTGATACCATCTTGCCAGATTCCCCACACTCATCGCCGTATTGGGATGCTGCCCTCCCAACACCTCCTCACAGATCTGCAATGCTCGCATCAACAATGGCTCCGCCTCCTCATATCGTCCCTGATCCTGATATAATACTGCCAGATTATTCAGACTCGTCGCTGTATTGGGATGCTGCCCTCCCAACACCTCTTCCAGAATCTGCAGCGCCCGTTCATATAATGGCTCCGCCTCCCCATATCTTCCTTGATCCTTATATAATACTGCCAGATTATTCAGACTCGTCGCCGTATCGGGATCACTTTCCCCTAAGACCTTCTCACGAATCTGCAACGCTTGCAGATAGAGCAGCTCGGCGGCCTGATATTTTGCTTGCTCACGGTAGAGTTCAGCCAGATCATTCAAGATCGTTGCAACTAGCGGATGCTCAAACCCGACAATCTGTTCACTGAGAGTGAGTGCTCTCTGCAAGGAAGGCTCAACTTCCTGATAGCGTGCCTGCTCATACTTTACCTTGCCGAGCCAGCGGAGGAGTTGTGCCACTTCAATGAAGGAGAATTGCTGCTGCTCGACCAGTTCCAGGGCGCATTGGACCTGGGGAACATATTCCAGACACTGGGACCAGTGATCCTGCTCATAATTGGCTGGTGGCAGGCTGAGGGCCAGGGCCTTGATGACGCGCTCGGACCACAGCTGTCGTTCCTGTTGGCTCATCCTGCTCTGCAGCACGATCTGGACCAGGCGGTGGATAGTGAGCGTCTGGTTGGGGTTACGGCGCAGCAGCGAGTAGCGCAGCAGATGGCGCATCATGGCATTAAAGGCCAGCTCGTCTCCCTGCAACTGCATCAGTTCGGGTCCCAGCGCCTGCGCGCCCCGCTCAAACAGCGTCCGGGGGATGGCATCCGGGTCGAGCAGCGCGCATACCGTCAGAAAGTCACTGGCGACGGCGCTGGCCTGCCGTACCTTCTCAAAGGAGAGCGACCAGGTCGTGGCTACCGTCTCTGGATACTCCTCCTCGGCCTCCCCGCGTTCCCGCAGCAGATCTGCGTTGCGCCGTCGATACAGGTCCAGGTAGCCTTGCAGGCCGCATTGCGTCTCTTCGATATAGGCGCCGGCCTGGTCGAGCGCCAGCGGCAGGCCGCCCAGATCCCGCGCGATCTCCCTGGCCAGCGCCTGATCCGCCTCCGACGCACCCACCAGTGAGTCCTCGCTCATGTCCAGTACATTGGCGCGGCGCAGCAGCAGCAACGCGCCTTCCTCCGTTGGCATGGTCTCCAGGTCGATGTGGCGCGCCCTGTTGCCAAAGGCCTGCGAGCGCGTCGTGATCAGCGTATGCCCCCGCGCCCTGACCGGTGGTACGCCCTCAAGGTCGGATAGCGACTCCACATTATCCAGGATCAGCAGCCAGCCATCGTGCTGCTGCAGCCAACGCTTGACCGCCTCGATAATCACGGCCTACTCCTGCTCCGGACCCAGCGGCAGCTTGAGCAGCAGGCTGACGGCTGCCAGGCCCGAG
Source organism: Dictyobacter halimunensis (assembly GCF_036245075.1). Lineage (NCBI taxonomy): Bacteria > Bacillati > Chloroflexota > Ktedonobacteria > Ktedonobacterales > Dictyobacteraceae > Dictyobacter > Dictyobacter halimunensis. Next base: position 4,520,242 of record NZ_BSRI01000002.1, on the reverse strand, counting down.
CGCACCGACTGCAGCGAATCGGCCGTGATCCACAGGATATGCGTATACTCCTCACGATAGCGATAGGCATACTCCAGAGCCGTCTGCGTCTTGCCGATGCCGCCCAGCCCGCTGATCGTCTGGGTCAGCGCCACCGCACTCTCCCGGTGCAGCGTCGCATGCAGATCCGCCAGCACCACCGCGCGGCCCGTAAACAGCGGATTGCGTGCGTAGGGGATATTCTCAACCACCGCCCGCGCTGGCGCCTCGCGGCTCAGCCGAGCCTGGTAGACCGGATCATCCTGCAGCCTACGCAGCACCTCGCGTATCCCCGTAATCACCGCCAGGAACGCCTCATCCTCATCATCCCATGTACTGATCGGCCTCGCATCGCGTGGCAGCGCCTGCAGACTATCGAACGACGTCCCCTTCCAATCGCAGGGCCGTACGATCACCGGGACCACGCACGCCTCCTTGCGCAGCGCGCGCTCCATCGCCCGCTGCACCTCCACGCCATAGCAATAATCCGAAGCCAGAAAGTCAGCGCTCACCAGCAGCACAATAATCGTCGCCCGGCCCAGCTGCTCTGCGATGCTCGCCACCCACTCCTCGCCCGCACTGATATCGCGATCGTACCAGCTCGACACCACCCCCTGCCGCCGCAGCGCGCTCAAATGATTCAGCAGCCTCCTCGCGAACGCCTCATCCTCGTGGGCATACGAAATAAACATCTCGACCGGGCGCGCAGCATCGGCAGACATAGCACAGATCCCCTCTCATACGCATAATCAATAAATAGATACTCATTAATATAACGCACATGCGGCCCGATTAACATCAAGAATGAATATGGAACGTTGCACCTTTTTCGCCACATAAACAACAATAGCCCCAACAGCATAGTTGCTCAAGGCAATATTGACTTGCCTATAGCTGATCAATCATTCAACACTATCGTTTTCACAAACACCACAACGGCCCGGGGAACGTACGCCGAAACGCCCCTCAACCATCCAGGAGCCGAGGCATGAATGGCATAGCAAGGCCACAAAAGTGGAGACGCTAGCCACGAACAATGTTGGGATTATCGCATCCCCATCATATTTTCACATCTTTCGCTTCTTTTCAAGAAGATACCAGACAAAGTAAATAATGAAACCAGTCACTAAGAAAACATATCCCATGGAAGTAAGTTGGCTATTACCTGTAATGAGCCTTACAATGAAAAAAATGGTAGCAATGAAGAAACTTACAGCAGCAAACAGGGGAAGAGCAGCTGTCAAAGTTCGAGGCTTTTGCATGGTTTCTCTCTACTTCTCTTTATTAATACTCACCTGGTATACGAAGCTACACAATTCTGTGATGTGCATCTTTTCATCTTGCCTCCCACGCCCTGACAATTCCTGGGCCAGATAAGATATGCTATACGTGAGAAGCGTTTCGATTCAGAAGAGAATAGCAAAGCCTTTGTGCTGGAAAAGGAGAACAATGGCGCCAGATTCCCACAACAAGCCGACACCGCCTCTGTGGCATCGTCCTGGTACAAAGATGGCCGAGGAGCAATATCACGAACTTGAGCACCTCTATCCTGACCGCAAATACGAATACATCGATGGTATCGCGTACATGATGAGCGGTGGAAGCGTCGCGCATGATCGGATCGCGTATAATACACGACTCGCTTTAGACACACACCTTCGATCGCATGCCTGTACCGTCTTCGGGGCAGATGTACAGGTATTTCTTGCCCAGAAGAAAAAGGGGAAACCTCATTTTGTCTATCCAGATGTCACCATCTCTTGTGACGCGGCGGATAGCAGATCGGACAACACACTGATAGCATCGCCCCGCGTTGTCGTGGAGGTGCTTTCTCCAGGCACCGAAACCAAAGATCGCGGTGCGAAATTTAAAGCGTATCAGAGCCAGGAAACCATCCAGGAAATCGTTCTGGCCAGCCAGTTTGCTCAGTATGTCGAGGTCTGGCAGCGCAATGAACAAAACCCCAACAATCCCAGGGCCTGGCACTACCGCCACTATGGACCAGATGACACCATCGACCTGGTCAGCATCGATGGACACATCGAAGTTGCAGCGTGGTATAGAGGCCTGGTATTTGACGACGAAGAAGAAAGTTAAACCGTCTCACTTGTCCGAAGACAAACGGCTTCGCAGGACCAGAAAAGGTTGAGACGCTTGCCATGACGAAACCGCGCGAACAACGCTAGCTGGACTGTTTCCCATTTCTGGCCTTCAAGTAACCAGAGAGGAGCATCACCAAGAATCCGATAGCAAACAATCCAGCGCCTATGCATATAAGAGGCCCAACAACAGGCACTCTTATATATGTAAATGCCAGAATCATAAAACCGACGGCAATGAAAAAGTGCCCTATGGAACCCATTATATAAATTTTCAACTCTCGCTTTCCTTGCATGCTGAGTCCTCTTTACTATTATATTACTTCTGTATTCTATACGTTGCATCCTGGCTGACTGAAGGCAATATAGTGAAGCTCCCCACGAAACCAGGCCTATCCTCGCTCTAAAGTTGTTGCCGCATTGTATCTGTGTTAGATCAGAAAGTGCTAAGATGATGGCTTCTGCGATCGGCAAAGTTGACGAGATTACGAATGCACTGCGTCAACGCATCATGGCAGGCGAATAACGAAAGGTTCGATGCAATCCTTGCCATCAAACAGAAACATGGCAAATGATAAAGCGTGTACACGAGAATGTGATTGCTCACCTACCTGATCAGAAAGAACAAGAGTTGCTGAAGCTGGTAAGAGGTGCTCCAGTCTTAAAAAGGCAAGCGTATGGACAAGCCAGGTTTGATGTATTGCGAAAGCAGATACCTCATGCGCCTGACAAAGTAAGTCTTGCTCATCCGCTAGGACTCCATTAGGCTTCTGCTTCCCACAAGGCTCGACGAGCCTCTTTCGTATTTAGGATTTTCAATCCACGGATGGCCTCGCTCTTCAATCCAGACTCATCACTATGGAGGTATTCGAGAAAAATAGGAAGAGCTTCAGGATCCTTGGCTGCAGAGAGGAGTTCTAAGAGCCAATGACGCAGGCCGGAATCAGCCTCCTGACGAAACGAATCTATCAATTGTTGCGTATATTCGTGAGCATAGGGAAGTAGGAGATGAAAGCCATCTTCCTGCAATTGCGGGTCGCTATGACGCATAAGGCGCATGCCTTCTTGAAATTTTGGAACTCGTTTCTTCAACGAACACTCCTTGTTTCTTCTTTGGGTGTAAATCCTGGAGTTAAAACGGGTGGTTTTCACCACAATTCATCCAGGCGCAAAAAAAGAGCCTGCCCCTGGTTGAGGCAGCTCGATACTTCTTTATTAATGGGTTCCCAGGTATTCAATAATTTTTGGATGTTTCTTTGCCACCATCTGCATAATTTGTTTCGTGCTCAGTTTCACTTGCCCTTTTGGTGGGAGCTTGCGCGTTTTTCTATCATCCCTCATCGCTATTCATTCTCCTCAATAAACGTGCCTATGGGGTTCTCAATCCATGAAATATACTGCCAGTGGGAACCTCTGCCTTTTAGGCAGGGGAGGAAACTGGCGCTCCTTTCGGGCTGGTTGGGGGTGGGAACAACCTCACCCCAAAGCTATAGATATAGCCATCAGCTCGCTGCTGAAGGTGACAATAGCGATGAGCCACCTCCGGCACCTTGCTTGCGTTGGTCTGAATGGTGAAGTAGCCACTGGCTTTGACAGCAATCCGTCCCACATGCGTTCCCCGCCTGGCTCCTTTCGGCACAACGGCACGGACCAGATCCCCTGACTGATAGCCGAAGAAGCGTTTCTTGCCCTGGCGATAGCCGCGAGGGAACCCGTGCTCATCAGAGAGTTCATGATGGAAGAACTATCTCTGCTTTCTCTACCGGAAGGGATGCACGTCGAACATATCCAGATCACTGGAGAAGGTCTGGTGATTGCAATCGATGCTTCAGGTTTCTTTCCCCATGTACCGCTGGATTGTCGCGGCAGCAATAGATCAAAGACATCTTGTCGCGCAGCCGCTGGACTACGACGACAGCTCAGAGCGGCGCGACCACCAGGCCTCGGCGGCGGTCATTGCGCTCTCCGCCTCCTCGACGCCGGCTCCTACGAGTCCGGCGGTGGCAGCCCAGTGCAAGGGTACAAGGGCCAGAGCCCCGGGAAGCCAACGGTGCTCGTCGGGAGTCAGGGGTTCCGGAGCGGTGCGCTCATAGGCGTCGAGCAGTAGTCGCGGCTCGAGCCATTCGCCACTCTGTGCACCGGGATTCAGGCTGGTGGCGATGCCGGGAAGGTCGCGAATCAGGCTCAGAGCGCCCGCGATGTCGTACAACCGCTCCCTGACCCTCACAAAATCCAGGTCCAGGGTGATCCATGAGCCGTCTGACAGTTCGACCGCGTTGCCCAAGCGGTAGTCACCATGAATCGGCGCGAATGGCAGTTCGACATCCTTCCGAAGCCTGGACAGCTCGCCAGTCAGTTGGCGCATCCGACGCACGACCGGCTCGCTACTGGGTCCGAGCCGGCGGCGTGTGAAGCCGATTGAGTAACGCAGTTGGCCGAATGTCCTGTGGTCGTCGAGAGGTTCGGGCAGACTGGGCTCCCAGACTGCTTTGAGCGCCGCGTGAAGACGTCCGAGCTCCTCGAATAGGCGGACGTAGGAGTCTTGGGTCGCCGGCGGCTGTACGTGATCGATGAACTCCTCAAGTTCAGCCCAACGATCAGCGACCCTCACGAGGTCGGAGCCGAATATCCGAATCGGCCGAGCGACTCGGACTTGGGTGCGCTGGAGCCGCTCGCGCAGGCGTCGCAGTCCAGCCACTCGGCCGCGCGTTACCCACGGCCTATGAATCCGGAGGACAACCAGCGGCTCAGCGTCTATGCGCACGTTGAGATTGAACGAACCGCCGATGTCTGCCCACCCTGCCCCCCGCGCGACGCGGTCGATCAGGGCCGAGACGGCCGAATCATCGGGGCTGGCTCTCGGTCCAAACCAGCGTGGCAAGGGAGGGGGAGGGGTCGAAACTTCGATTCCGGTCATGGCAATGGCCCACCTTCATTCATGCAGTCGTAGTAACGGCGAAGCACGGCCCGGCCTTCTCGGGTCCATACATGCCAGTTGGCGTTGCCTGTAAATATGATTACTAAAAGAGCCGATCACACCACCACTCGAAGGCAAAGGTCTTCACCCACTGCTCTTTCTCATGCGATCATTTCCCCATAGCGTGCTGGATACCTCTGCTGAGAGCATACTCAACTTTGGAACCAAAAACAAGGTAGTGACGCATTTTCTCGTTGCATTGACGCAATTCTCCACCAGATTGAGGAGTGAAACGTGGGTTCGTAAATGAAAATCCGAGCTATCTAGGAGATGAAAACTTTGGGCAAGTTTATGGGCTAAATTCCATTTCGGGCGAAGATGTGCGTCAGAGAAAACAAAAACAACATTCTAACCAGGCTCAATTAACTGGTAAATTTATGCGTCAAATGTGGCGGATTTATAGCCTTTCCGATATTTTGTCACGTAAACAGCAATATCCTCAACAACATGATTGCTCAGGGTACATTTAACTGGCCTATGGCTGATCGAACATCATTCAACACTATCGTTTTCACAGCCACCACGCCGATCCACTAAACGGACGTCAAAACGCTCCTCAGCCAGCCAGGAACCGGGGCATGAGTGTATAGCAGGGCCACAAAAGGGAGAGGCGCTAGCCGCTAGGTAATGCTTGATCTACTCTTGCTGCCATAGCTTCACATTTCTACTGTTTCTTCTTCCTAAAGGAGGGATGCACCTTGTGGTGCCTTATCTTTTTTAAAGGCTGGTGTCTCATTCTTCTAAACGGCTGGATAAAGTAATACGGCATCCCAAGCAGTGCACCGACCGAAGCCCAGGTCCTGCCAATCAGATATTGATGATAATTACCTATCATAAGCGCCCAAACAAACACAATCATTCCGGGAGCCACAAACATGCAGGCACCTATCCAACCAAAAACTTTGAGCACATTGAGGAACACTTTCATAGTATCCATCCACTCCTTTAAATGAGGCAATGTTGGCCTATCATATAAAGTTCTACGGCTGAAGATGAGTCTTCTCAAATCGCACCCTCAAACCAGTAACACATGGGATACAACATACCTGCTCGCGTCCTCTTTAGTCACTCCAGGAGGTGCGCCTATGACAATCTATGAGTAGTCATTTTGATCTGGTCATTGAGGTGTCTGAATTGCTCTCACTGCTTATCTCATTAGGTGGCAATACAATGGCCTGGCTATATTGTTGATCGTAGCAGCCCAGTGGATAGGAAAACACGCATTCGATCGCGCTCAGAGGTATGGGAAGCGTGTAGCAAAGATGCGCCAGTACGGAACTCCAGCGGGTGCATCGCTGATTTTCCCCATTGACACGGCTTGAGGCCTCGTTATACCATTTTTGGTAGCCCTTGATTGTTGAAAATCACACGAGCATACACGCACGGAGAAAGATATCATGGACGCCAAAGCGATTGCCCAGGGAACGATGGCTGCGCTCAAACAAGGTCAGTACACAGCCCCAGAGGGTAACACCGTCGATCTCACAGGTCTGCTTGCCACTTGCCTGAGTGGCACACAGTCGTATGATCCCGAAGACCTGGCGCGTCTACGTGAGCACGTCCTGGCTCAACCGATCAGCCAGCAAGCCACCTCGTTCGCCGTCGTAAATGAAACGACGCTGCAGGGATGTGCCCGACTGGTTGCCAGCCAGCAGTATCGGCGCATTGGCGTCTTGAACTTTGCCTCGGCCAGGAACCCTGGTGGTGGTTTTTTACGCGGAGCGCGGGCACAGGAAGAGAGCCTGGCCCGCAGTTCTGCCCTCTATTTCAGCTTGCTCCAATGCCCGGAGCATTACGCCTTTCATCGGGCTCAGGATACCTGCCTCTATTCTGACCGCATGATTTACAGCCCGTCGTGCCCCGTGTTCCGTGATGATGCCGGTCAGTGGTTGAGTCAGCCGTATGTCGTTGATTTCATCACCAGCCCGGCGCCCAATGCAGGGGCCGTACAACAGAACGAGCCAGATCATCGCCTGCACATTGTACCCACCCTCACCGAGCGCGCCAGTAAAATCCTTGCTCTGGCTGCGGCTCACCAGTGCGATGCGCTCGTACTCGGTGCCTGGGGGTGTGGCGTCTTCCAAAACGATCCTGGTACTGTTGCGCGTATCTTCCATGACTATCTCTGCCCATCGGGTCTCTACAGCCATTGCTTCCGCCACGTGCTCTTTTCAGTCGCTGACCGCGCGCATCCACCGAAAACCTTCGAGGTCTTTGCCAGGCAGTTTGCCGATCTGATCGCATCCTCAAGAAACACACGATTCAGGTTCCCATAACGAGGTAATTCTGCTCATTTTTCTCTCATAAGATGCTGAGATCTACATGCCCGGTTTGACGCTGCACGCGCGCTCATCGTAGAATAGAAGCACATCAATTTTCAGCTTCACAGGGGGATTCTGCATGAGCACCCACAAAGCCATTACCGATGCGGCCAGCTTCATTGACCGCTGGCTAGCCTACAAAACAGAAATGGGCCGCATTCCTGGCGTATCCGTAGGAATTGTGTATAAAAACCAGATTATGTTGCAGCAGACGTATGGATATGCGAATCTTGAAGAGCGTATTCCTACCCGCAAAGAGACAGGGTACCGGATTGCTTCGTTTTCGAAGACGTTTAGTGCCATCGCCGCTATGCAGCTGGCTGAGCGGGGCAAGCTGAACCTGGATGTCCCGTCAGCACCTATGTCCCATGGTTCACCAGCCCTCACGATCCCCGCGTAACCTCTATCACCCTGCGTCAGTTGCTTTCGCATACCTCCGGCCTGGACCGTGACGGTGAGGCTGGCCAGTGGGTCTCGCTAGAATTCCCCGAACTGTCTGTCATCCAGCAACATATCTCTGATGGAGCGATGGTCTTTGATCCTGCGACCCAGTGGAAATATTCCAACATTGGCTATACCATCGTCGGACAAGTTATCGAAGCGGTAAGCGGCGAGGCGTACAACGAGTATGTGACCAAACACGTTATCGAGCCGCTGGGTCTGCGCCATACCGCCCCCGATCTCCATTCCAAAGCCGAGCACGCGCTGGCCGTGGGGTACAGTCGCGATATTCCCGGTCAGCCTCGTGAGCGCTTTCCTCAGATCAGCACTGGCGTCATGGCCTCGGCGACCGGCTTTCTCTCCACTGTGCCCGATCTTCTGCGCTATATGCAGGCCCAGTTCCCCGGCGACACGACCTTGCTCAGCGAAGAGAGTAAGCGCGAGATGCGGCGGATTCAGTGGATGGGTGAAGGCGTCGTAGACGACCAGTGCGTTGGCTTTGCCTCCTGGAAAGTCAAAGACTGGCGGGTCTATGGTCACGGAGGCGCCTTCCAGGGCTTCATCAGCCGCTTTGCCTTTGATCCTCACCGTCAGATCGGCATGGTCGTGCTGACCAACGCCATCGACGGCCCCGCGCTCACCCTGGTCAACGGTGCCCTATCGGTCATCGACAAATATATCGTAGACTACGACGAACTCGCCAAAGTCGAGCATGCCGTCGAGCATCCCGAGCGCTTCGTCGGCACCTATCGCAACATCTGGGGGGACAATCAGATTGCCCACATCGGCCAGAGCCTTCTGCGCTACGATCCCACCGCCGGCATGCCCCTGGAATTCGTGGAACGACTGTCTCCCAATACAGATGGTAGCTTTACTGTTATTAGCGGCAATCCCGGCGGCACCTACGGCGAAAAGATCCACTTCACTTTCGATGAAGCCGGCAACGCTCAAACCCTTATCTCCAGCGGAAATGCGGCGGAGAGGATCAGGTAAATCCTGCGCCAGCAACCCGGCCAGCGAACCAATCTGGTGACGAAATGCGTGCCACATCTCCTTCGCTGGCCTCAGGATGGCTTTCTCGCCAGGCGTGCATATTGCTTGCGTGCTCAGGACCAGGGGGCGTTGGATATGTATCCCAACACACAGTTTCTGACGGCGCAAAGCAGGCACAAAGCGCCTACGCCTCCAGGGCTTCCGCGGGCACGCATTTCTTCTGACATGCCAGCTCCATCATCTGCGGCAAGAGGTGGGATGCAGGCTCCCGGCGAATATATGCCATGTTCGCTACGATCAGGAGCTTGTGCCTGGCGCGGGTCACCGCCACATTGAACAGGCGCATGGCATCCGTTCCCCATCGATCGCTGGTAAAGCGGGAGATCCGGATCCCCGGCGACTCCACGGTATCGAAAATGAGCACATCGAACTCAAGGCCCTGAAAGGCGTGAACGGTTCCGACTCGCGCGCAGGTTTCCAGTACCGTTCCCCGGATCAGCTCCTTGATATAGTCTCGCTGAGCCGCATAAGGGGTCACGATCCCGATGCATTCCGGCCTCTTGTCGGGTATATCGGCCAGGGCGCGTCCCGCCAGTTTGATCGCCACGCCAGCGTGATAGGGGTTGTAGCGCGAACGGCCGCTGTCCGGCTTGAGCGCCAGAGCCCGTTCATTGCCTCCTGTATCGTAGAGCACCACTGGATGATCTGGCTCCGGCCCAAACATCGGGCGTGGCGTAGCGGGATGGCGATCTTTAAGTAATCCCTGGTACACCAGACCGCGCACCAGATCACAAATGTCGCTGTGCATCCGGCTCTGATAGGGCAGGAGAACACAGTGATGCGTCCCAGATCCGGCCTGCTGCAGGGTGTAGCCACCATGGTAGAAGACATCACGTCCCAGCCAGCGCTGGACCAGGTCCTGATCATGTTGCCAGCGTGGAACGTTGGGATCCCTGATTTTGCAGACTGGGGCGAGTTGCAACGGGTCACCGACAACAATCACGTGGTCGCGTGCACACTGGGCTGCAATCATTACGGCCGGAGGAGGGGCCATGGAACCCTCATCAATAATGACCACATCCCACTGCTGATTGAGTAGCGTCGAATTAAGGTACAAACCAGTCAGGGTCGTCCCTACCACCTGTGCCGATTCCAGCACGAAGCGCGCCACCTCTCGTTTGGCCACCTCAGCATGCTGATCGAGATGGGCCAGCCCATCTTCGATCACATCGCGCTTCTGCCGAGCCTTGACCAGCTCCTGCTCCAGCGCCGCAAGGTGCGCATTGCCCGTTTCAAGTTCATGCTCCAGGTCCTTCAGTTCCCTGGCAAGAGCCGCCTTTTCTTGCAGATACGATGTCGGTTGGGTATCACGCTTTCCGGTCCAGAGGGTAATTGAGACCTGGAGCTTGTTGTGCAGTTTCTCTGCCTGCTCATAGGCCTGTGCGGCTTTGGCAAGCCGCTTCTGTAGAGGGTCCATCTGGTCTTGCAGGGTGCACAGCGGGGCAGCAAGATCCTGGACACTGGCTTCCAGCGGTTTTTCCCACACGCCAGTGAAGAGCTGGACGAAAAAGCGTGCAACAGGCGGGTACTCACGCAACCGTATAAGCTCTTTCCAGGCCTCCTCATAGAATGGCAGCTGCTTGTCATAGCGCTTCTGCAAAAGCTCAAGCTGCACTTCATCAACCTCATAAGACATGTCCGCAGCCTTCATGGCCTCGATGGCCTCGGTATCACATTGTTCCAACGCTGAAAGCCGTTCCACAATGGGAATCTGGCGGCGCTGTTCTTCTGCTTCCAGGTCTTCCAGTTCCCTCTGGACCCGTTTCCGCTGCTGAATAATCTCCTTCTGGCGCTGGTTCCAGGCACGGGTCTGTTCGGGCAATGCTTCCTCATGGGTGACGATATCGGAGAGCATCTTTTTGCGCCTGCGTTCCAGTCGGGCAATTTCGTCACGTTGCTGCTCTATCGCATCATTGACGATCAAGGAGAGGGTGACATGGCGGTACGCATCCGTCTCCAGTTCGGCCAGATGGGGACTGCCCGCACGGACCAAGTTTTGTTCATTAAGAAAGAAACCCATTCCATGCTTGCGAAAGAAGGCGGACAGGCGGATAATCGCATTATCAATCGCGATATTGGTGTGTGAGGCAATCAGGACTCGACGCCTATACAAAACAGCATGCAGCATGGCAATGGCAGCCAGCACGTCGGTTTTCCCGGTTCCACCAGGACCCAGGATCATCTGTACCTCACTTCCCAGCGCACGCTGGATCGCCAGGCGCTGCGCATCGTCAGGAACAAACACATCGCTGATCACATCAATGAGAGAGGATGCAGCGATCTCCTCGATGCAATCACGGTAACCGAAGAGCTTGAGGCCGAGGCCCGTAGAGGCATGGAGTTGGGCCAATACTTCTTTCATCTTGCGTAGGAGATACGCACGTTCGATCACCAAGCGTGCACAGGAGAGCGTGCGATCCGGCAAGCGCTGTGTGGTCGTGATCGTGACACGATCGTCCTTGGTGTTCGACAATTCCACGAGCAGGTGGTCGAAATCCGCACTCTGCAATTGAAAGTCCGTACCGTCGGGCAGATCCCACGACGACTCCAGGGTAAAGGTATAGCGATAGCGACGGTGCTGCTCGTAGATCAACCGCCCATCGACAAGAGTATACGGTTTTCTTCCTACGGATAACTCGATCGCCCTCTCTAACGCCTGCACCATCTCTGGCCGGGGATCTCCGCTTGAACGCAATGTGTTCTGCTGCATACGACTCCCTTGCTCGCTCTATGCTTCTTTTTCTCGTCCTTTTCAGGGATCTGGACTATCTGCGCTGGTGGCACTGATCGTCCAGATCCTCCCCACTGAGCGTCAGGACACAATCTCCCTTTTCGGCATCTCTCAGCATGATGCTCCCCGAGAAGCATACAAAACGGCAGGGGGCAAAGGTGGGGCAAGCGCGGTGTAGATGTGGCATAACAACAGAAACAGCGAGGGGGAGTATGTTTTCAGCAGGCACTGTTCCAGTGCTAGACTGGGGTATAGATAGCAGAGCAGCATACAGAAAAGAAGATTACTGGGCCACCAGTAGAGAGGCTATACCAGTGAGGAGTTTACACGCCAGCCAGCTGAGCCAAACACTTCTCACCATCGTCGATTGCGCTGCAGGCAATCCTCTCCCATCAGAAAGCGTGCACCGGATAAGGCATGTTATCATTCATATTGCAGTGGGATATGCTGCCTAATCAGATGCAGCAGCTTATCGGAATTTTCATAGATATTATCTAATGTGAGTGGATTACGGTTGAAACGAAAAAGCATGTACTGCTTTAGCATGCCAAACCCAGGCACTTTTCATATTCCAATTTTTTAATGATAATTTCCTTTCCTGTATAATATGGTGCAAATCAGCCTAATAAGTGTTATATTGTATTAAATGCAAATCAAGATGATATCATAAGGCTTTTAAAGTTCTCCTTACATACCTTTGTCAATAAACAAAGAATAAGAGTTAGTAGTAAATCTTGGAGGCGTTATGTCCATTAACAATCAATATTTTCTTGTGCCACAAAGTGTTCTCTCTTTTCTAATAGATCTAACTAAACCAGCCAAACATGAAACTGTCTTAGACATCAACTTAGATCCTAATATTGTTTTGCCTATGATAAATAGCTTAACGGGAACCACACCTGACTTCATTAAAAGTAATCCAGCACCAGAAGAATTAGACAAATTACAACAAACTTACGATGTAATCGTGTGCGGACCTACATTTGGCGCATCCTTAGATCAAGAACCTGGAGGGTCAAGTGAGCCTAATGAAGAATTTTGGTTAAAATGGAGCATTAATCGTCTCAATGATCATGGGAGATTAGCCATCATTGTCCCCACTGGTTTGCTCTCAAACCATTCGCAACAATCAATGCGAAATTTTATCTTGCAAGAGGCTGGATTGCAAACCATTATAGAGTTACCATCAGGTTGGGCTCAGGGCACTAGCACTCAAGCAAGTATACTATTCATTACAGCAGAAAAACATCCTCGTGAAAACATAAAAATGGTACGAATCAATAAAACTAATACTATTCGGCTGGAAGATTTAGCGCTTCATATAAGCAATTACGAAACCAAGCAATTTCCCAAAACGTTAGGATCAATATTTACCATCGAACGTTCCCGACTCACTAGTCTTCGCCTAGATGCGCAATATTATGATCCAAAATACACAAATTATGTAGTTCCAGACCCTAATATTTTTTTGGAGACTCCCCTTAATAAAATTGTTAGCATTCATAGCGGTGAGAGATTTTCGAAAGAGGATTTCTCACCATATGGCATCCCTTTTCTTCAAGTGGGAAACATAGACTCAAATGGAACCATCAATTTGTATAGTGCTAAAACGCTCCATCCATCTACAGCAATTAGAAGCCGCAGCTATAGCCAGATGAATGACCTTTTAGTAACCGTTGCAGGTACAGTAGGTAAAGTTGCACTTTTAGATAAAAATATACCTGGAAGTGGAGTTTGTGTAGATACATCTATCAGACGTTTACGCATCGAAGACGGGACTAAAATTTTACCTGAGTATCTTTACCACTGTCTTCAATCCATTCAAATACAGATGCAAATTAAGCGGCATATTAGCGGAAGTGTAATACCTGTTTTATCAAGTGCTAATCTTGGTGAAATTAAGGTATATATACCTTCATTAGCCAAACAACAAAAAATTATTGATGACATCAAAAAGTATATTTATCAGTATCGAGAAAATTTGGTTACAAATTTTTATAATGATTTTGCTAGTACACTCAACCAAACTACAACTGCACAAACTCCAGACAAGAAGGATATTAATAGAGCTAAGCAAGCGATTAATGAAAATACAAAGACTTCTTGGAAGGAAAATACAAAGACCCTTTTACCTTTTCCTATTGCAAGGGCTTTTAGCTCCTTGGAAAATTCGGTTAACCTATCGTCCTCAGCCCGCCTAAAGGAGCTAATAAACTTATCCGAAACCATAGTTTACTATATTCATAATATCTTAGTTGCAGATCAGCTACAGTCCGCAAAAATATCCGACACGGAACTGATAACCAAAATTAATACAAGTCTTTTAAGCTTCTCCATTGATAAAAGGCTAGAAGTAATTTTTTATATATTAAAATTAGCAAGGAAGAATCCAGATATACATTTATTTATTCCAGAACTAGTAGCCCTTGACTTCGGCATTTGTCAAAATATTCATAATAAAGTTCGCAATATTTATGGGCATACAAACGTATCAGAACCCTGGTGCCAGCGACAGATTGAGACATTTCGCCCTAAATTAGATACTCTGGTCAAATCTCTTGATTTTCTCAAGGATTACAAATTAATTCAAATCATGCAAATGTCCATCGCAAAGAAGAGATATATACACAGCATTACTTCAATGATGGGTAATAATCCGTTGTTTCAATCACAAACAGAAGAATTAGAAACTCCTCTCCTAGCGGAAACTCAGCATGTTATTCTAATTAGTAAAAACTATGAGGTTTTAGATGTTTATCCATTTTATCTCCTTCATGCTTGGGAAAGCACTGGAATGCAACTTCATCTTTGTTTCCTCAAACAACTAATGGGGAATACACCTAACCAAAAACTTAAGATAGAAAGTGCTCATGGAGTAGGAGACATAACTACAGAAACAGATATGGGGTTAAATGATCTCTTGTTAGGTAAAAATATATACTAGCCATATTCAGACATATTTTTATACTGAGCATTAATGAGGCGCAATAAAGATATAATTGCGCCTCATTAATGCTCAGCCTTGGAGCCATTGCTTTTTAATCTATAAACAATAGATTTCTGTTCTCTTAAGGATGGTATAGGAATATATAGCTCTGCAATAAGTTCGTTTGTTAGGCTAGCTCCATCTCGAGTACCAAATGCGATATGTGACCAAATATTTTTTCCGCTTTTTAAATAATACAAAAGATAATAAGGATCTATGATTTCTTTATCTGTTACAATACAGAAAATTGCCGTATTTGTTGTGGCAGGCATATCTAAAATACCTACTTTGCCCGCACTTCCCGATTTAGCAATCATTACAGTATGTTTAGGTCTAATTCTGTCAAGAATAGGCATTTGGCTGGAGTATTTAGACATTTTCACTGTTTGAGACACCAAGTCATCATTTAAATCTAGTATCTGGACCCACTCTTTGCAAATATAATCAGAATCGCTAACTTTCCGTTGGGGGTTCCCACTACCCAAATCCAATGCAATTTCTTTAATTTTTAGGACTCGCCAGCTTTGCGGAAGCGATCCTATTATAGTATCCTGGCGTGGTTCTTCGTAGATACCATAAGAAAACATCCTGTAAACGTTGTCTTGATCTTTTTTTCCCAATTCAGTAGCTAGAGCAGGCAAACATATGGCCCTTTTGCTCTCATACGCGATATATATATACGGATCAATATTACTACGCTTATGGCTAATTTCCGTATGCTTCACTACTCGACAAAATCCCTCTTTCTCTTCAAATTTATGGTAAGCATTTTCAATGTTCTGGAAATATTGACTTGAGGATCTTAGGTGATCTATATCTAATGAATCTATGAGGGCATTTATAAAAAATACCCAGCCTTTTTTTTCTGTTATTTTATTATTATCTAAAATAGTCAAAGCACAAGGCTGCTTTTTATAAGGTAACAAGATAACGCATTCTATTTTATCTTCTTGAAGAAATTGAGAGCGAATTGTTAACTCTACATTATTTTTATTACCTGCATTTGAACCGCGTGAAAGCACACCTCGATCTAACATTACCACAGCTTTACCATTGTGATTTAGCGACGCAAGTACATGTTGAAGCCAACCTAAATCTGCAAAAGATTTATGAGGTATACCATAACGAAAGCGATTCCAATTGTCATTACAATAGTCGTTCCTGCTGTATCCTTTTTGATTCCATAGAGGACTAGCCACAACATAATCAAATTGCAACATCTGGTTGTTTTCAACAAAACCAGGCCTCAATAAGGCATCATTTTTGATTATCCTCACATTTTCATAACCATGCTGATTCATATTTGAAAGAGCCCATGCCACCAGGACCTGATCAACCTCTTCTCCATACAAACTAGGAGCAACAACATTAGTTCCAGTATGCATAGCATCGAAGTTTTTTCGCAGCCTCAAGAGTAAATTACCATTACCACAAGTAGGATCGTAAATAGCACTATTTGAAGTCGGTAATAAAAGATTGAAGACCAAAGAGCAAATTGGATCCGGAATATCAAATTTTAGCTTATCTCTTTTTACCTGCTGATAATTATGAATATTTTGCTGGTTTAACTCATCTAAATCAAATATTGAATTAAAGTAGTGTTTGCTATTTTTTCCAATCTGACTCCTTATACTATCAACACATAAGCTATATACTAAAACAGCATTAATATGCTATTTTAGTATATGAAATCCTACTTTTTATTTGGCTCTTAATACACCGAAAAGTAGATGTATATTTGTCCAGCCAAGGTTTTAGAGTTTAATGTTCAAATCCAAAATCTTTACGACGTTATTCGCTCGTTGCTTAAATTGAGGAGATCCCTTCAGATCTTGAATAGGTTCTTTAGATTGTTCAATATCATCAATTAATTCCCGTAGCGCAGGCATCGATATTTTAATCTTCATAAGTTCCAGCAACTCTCTATATTTTTCTCTACATAAAGGCAGTTGCAACTTACTAGAAATATAGTCATCAAAAATAGCCATCGTCGCGATGAAAGCTTGTTTTGAATCAAAAAGATTCAATAAATAAAGATATACAGGCTGAGCATCACGAGTAATACCCTTGCCATTCGTTAAAAAGACTTCCACAACTCCATAAACATATTTCTTTTCAATTAATGTCGGTATTTTGCCATCTTTACCCACTAGTCTTTGTACTTGTCTTGCAAAGGAAGGTTCATTGTAAAAATTACCCCAAGACCTATGTGCACTGAGCAAATTATCTAAGGCTGTCTCTAATTCTGCAGCTCTCAGCGCATCGGGTATATAAGGTGTCGCAGAAACTAATTCTAAAAACTGGCGTGCGAACCTAGCATTTGGATCATTGTCAGCAGTCAACTTACCATATCGTGTTCCTAATTGTTGGCGAGTCTCTTCTCCTACACGACCCCAGAGTAGGGGTAACAGTCGATGGATATTCTGCCGCGTAGTAGAAGTAGTATCTGAACGTGTATATATTCCAAAAAACCCGCGACTAAATTATTTACTTGTTCCTGAGAAAGATTGAGAAAGAACGCTCCTATTTCTCTGGCTTCCATATCAGAGATATCATTATTTTTAACATTATGTAGAAGCCGCTTAATATTTGCAACAACATTAGATGTAGGTAATAAAATTACTTGCTGCACACAAGTTTCAAGCCAAGTCACGAGCTGCAGGCCACTGAGTTCATTTTGATTGGGATGAGCAGCACTCGCCCAATTTCGCATAGATCTTATATAATCAAGGTGCCTATAACCTATATCATTGATCAAGCCAATTTCCTTAGCACCTCGAATTAATTCACTGTCGTCTATGCTCACAAGATCATCTATACTATTAAGGCTCTTACGTTTATCATTCCTTACTGCCATATCATAAAAATATGAGAGGTCATATTGGGCAACTCTCTGCCTTAGCTCAGTGATCGTTTCATCCCACAGGTAATTCAGAGCAGCGTCAAATAATCCAGAAGCTACGGCGGCCACAAATTTCGATATGTAAATAGACCTTCGTTTTTTATCCTCTGGTAATAATTCTATTGCTGCGTCCAAGTTATTAAAAACGCGTACTCTTTCGCGAACAGGAACAAGAATAGATTGCGTGGGCAGATTTTGCTGAATAAGAAATCGCAACAAATCTTGCTCGAATACTTGCAATTGTGTATCATGACTTTGCTGTATAATAATTTCAGAAGATTGATTGGAATCTACCATATATGATCTCCTTATACTGTGGCATCAATATTAGCCATATATACCTCTACTGCTTATTATTTTATCATATTCTTCCTGATAAAAGCAGTACGACCTTCTGGCTATACTTGTTCCAGTATTACTTGTCGAAGCCTTGCGTGAGGGGTGGGGTGCTATTTTCGGTAGTAAAGACACGGAGGACACGCATGTCGCGGGTCATACCGACGAACGGGGTGCGGCGCTCAAATGAGAGGTTTTCTTCGCGTTTCTCTTAGCTAAAGGTGTGGGGCATAGTTATGTGCCAGGTACTGTCTAGGAAGCCGGTGAGGGCAACGATCGGGAGCTTCAAGCCTTTGGCGAAGCGGGCATGATGACTTTGATGCAGGAGTGCTTGAGGTCGAGTTCCTGGCCGGGTCATAAACGTGGCTTCCAAGCCTTGCTGGCTGAGTGCTTCGGCTGATGGCGGGGGTGGCTTTGATAGTGGAGCAGAGGACGGAGTAAGCGCCAGAACTCATGCGATAAGCGCTGCGGGCTTGGCGGAAGAAGCTGACGAGCAGTTGGAGCTGCTAGTGCTGATCCCGGATGCGGTGCATAATGGCTGGAGTCGTTGTTGATATAGAAGCACTCTTCGGTATCAGTATCGAGCACTCCCCCGGCGAGGCAACGCTGGGCCGCCTCACCAATTTCGCGGGTGGAGCGGTAGTTGGCGTCCAGGATGGCGGTACGACCATGGAATTTGAGATCCTGGTAGACGCCGATCCAGTTGAAGTCGCTACTGTAAATGGACTGGTTGGCGTCGGCGGTAATGAAGAGGTGATTGGACTGCTTGCAGAGGTGAACCAACAGGCGAAGGGCGCTGGGATCGAGATCCTGAGCCTCGTCGACAATCACGGCGTTGTAGAACTGGGTATAGGCTCCCTGCGCAACATAGACATCAGCCATGGCTCTTGTCTGGCACCAGGTGATCTTGCTCTGCCGCGACAGACTTTGCTGCAAGGTCTCGAAGACGCCCCAGACAGCACGGCTCTGGAGGCCTCGGAGGGGAAGCTTGCGGCCCGGTCTGGCTGCGGTCAGGTAGTCTTTGAGCATGTGGATCTGCCGGGCAACGATCACCTGGTTGATCTTCTGCAGCAAGTAGTCCAGGCTCATCTGCTCGATGGCCTGCCGCTGGCTCTGCTGCTGCTCGCTGTCATCGAAGCGGGTCTGCTGGATAGCCTGCCGCAGCAGGGTGTTGATCTCGCTATCGCCAAGGATGTAGGTAGCACTACCGGCTTGGCTTAGGAGCTTGATAACGACCCGGCCGGAGGTCAGCACCTCGACGAAGGGCCTGTCTTCACCCAGCAATTACTCAAGCAACTGGATCGAGGAGTTGATGAGGGCATTGGTGTAGGCGGTGAAGAGGATGCGGATGTCGTCGCGTCCCTGCTTGCGCAGTTCGATGATGAGCGCGCGCACGCGATAGAGAGCGATGGTGCTCTTGCCCGCTCCATGAAAACAAAGTAAACCTGGTTCTACACAACCGAATCATCTCAAGTTTTTCTGACCCCATTTAATCAGCTCAATGCCATTCGCAAGACTCACCCTTCGCATTGAATATAATGTTACAATCTATATAGTATTGCATGAATTATGTTTATGTGTAAAAATAGCTTTTATATTTTAGGTGTTTATTTGTGGTACCACAGCAGAAATGGAAAAGGCATTAATATTATGTCAGCTAATATGATTGGCTGGACCGGTCCTATTGTTAGTGCTAGAACACACATTGATCCATCTGGTGTACAGCAAGCAAGTACAAATTTCCAGGCGTTACTATTACCGGGTATGTCAACTGTAACTCAACGCCTTCGTTATATTTCCCTCCTTACAGCAGCCAGATTTTATCGTATGAAAGCAGCTAAAACAGAGGAAGAACAGATAAGACTTGAGCAACAGTTAACTTTTGACGAATACTTTCATCGTTTTGAAGCTCTTGTGGCTATTTGTTCTATTCATCATCATTTGCAAAGTGGTGGAGCGCCATCTGGTATTGTGGGGGTTCAGACAATGAAGGTACAACTTCAGAGTCAGGATAGAAAAATCGAACTCAAAACTGAGGTACAAAAGCTTGCCCACAGTATTTATCGTGGCACTCTTGGCAATCTTCATATTTTTGATACATCAGAGTCCACTGATCCTTTATTTGAAGATGCTATTAGCCTTGGAAAGGCATGGGACATAGAGCAAGCAGGATCATTTAGTTCAGAACTAAAAGAAGGAGTTTTACCAAAGTATATTGACCGTGGAGATATTGGGAAAATTGATGAAGCTTTTTGTCTGTGCTCTATTCCTGATAATAGTCCGGAACAAGCAGAATTAATACGTGTTTTGTTTGCTCAAGGACGGCCACTACAGCTCTCTTCGCCCTTTGCATCCGATAATGAGATGATAAAGCATACCACATCCTACCGCTCTCTTGCTTGGCGTTTTGTTTTGGAGTTGATCAATCATAGTCAAGG
Source organism: Dictyobacter halimunensis (assembly GCF_036245075.1). NCBI lineage: Bacteria > Bacillati > Chloroflexota > Ktedonobacteria > Ktedonobacterales > Dictyobacteraceae > Dictyobacter > Dictyobacter halimunensis. The sequence continues at coordinate 4,499,940 of NZ_BSRI01000002.1, read as the reverse complement.
TCAACCTCTTGGCAATTATCTTACATTAGTCAATCTTCTAGATAGTCATGTAGCGATGGTTAATCGACATCCTGTTCTTAATGATGAAATGATAGCCTGGCGCTGGGTGGCCGCTCGAACTTTTTTTGAACGAGGATGGACAGGCGTTTTTCAAAAATCCATTGAGATATTAAAGCAAAAATACTTCGGGCTAGACGCTGATGAGTTTACTGATCAAATGCGGCGGTTTTATCTAGGTCAACAAGATGATGAAACACAGGAAAATGAAACAGTTGAATCATTGTGGCAAGAAATAGAAGAAAATATCTACAACAACAGAGATAGGCTTAAAGAGTTGTCTAAGAGTGAACAACCTCGGGATTACCTGCTATGCATTCTCTTTGCATTGTATACAACTAAAAGAGATCAAGAAGCGCATCATAGTTCTTTCCTTGGGCGATTGTGGTCAGCAAACCCTATTCCTTTTTCAAACGAGACTCTAAAAGTAGGGCAAAAACATAAAGCCTGTGAGATGTGGTCAGAAATCGCTGAAAAATCTCTTATGGAGCATTTCTCTATTTCACTTCGCAAGATGAGCGATGGAAATCCAGATTCGTTGATTGTTGATTTTGATGCTGGTAAATGGAGAATACGTGATAGAGCTTTTGATACCCAGATTGCTCTGGCTGATGGTTCTACACGCCTAGATGTTGCGCTGAGTTGGGCCTTACAACTAGGTCTTGCCAAAAAATCGTCCACTAGCGCTTTTGAACTCACGCCAACTGGACGTCAATGTTGTATAGATTGGGACCATGACCACCAATGAATAATATCATATTGTTAAATGAACTTAAAAAAAGAGAATTTTACGATACGGCATTATTTCTCACATATACTATCAATTTAAGATTTTTTGAATCGATGATTTTACCCCGTTTAAGGCGTATGGGGATATCTCGTATTGGTATTCTCATCGATTATAGAGGATATCAAGAAAGTCTTGAGAATGGTATTCCTTCTGGATTGTGCGGACGTGAATATATCCTTGCCCCCGTACATTTACCAAGAGGAGGGATTCAACATGCGAAACTTCTCTGGTTGCAAAAACATGACAGAATTACGGCATATATTGGGTCACATAATCTGACAATGGCTGGCTACAATGACCAGACTGAAGTTACCGCAAAACTTGTAAGCATGAATCCATCCCACACGCAAGCATTACAACAAATACACGATGACATTTCGCTAATGGTCCCCCCTTGTTTATATTATGTATGGCAGCATATTAAGCCTCCGACAGTTATCTATTCGCCATCAAATATTACAATGATGTCCAGTCGTCACCGCCCTCTACTTAATCAATTGATTGAAAAAGTGCAATTTGCCGATGAGATACGAGTTATTACACCTTTTTTAGATGCACAAGCATTGAAACACTTAGCTAAAGGGGTTCAGGCTCAAACGATTGTGCTGGATTTGCCACAAGATGGTCCTGATACACCTTTATCAGAAACTATGCACGCTAATCCGCATATCCATCCACGCTTTCTCTATAGTAAGCGCCGCTTGCATGCAAAAGCATACCAATTTAGGAACGCACATACCTCAAGTGTGGCATTAGGTTCTGCCAACTGCACACAGGCAGCACTCATGAGAAACGTTGCAGAAGGAGGAAATCTGGAATATCTTCTCTTCATTGAAGAGAATGTCGCTACAAGCAACAATTATTTAGATGAAGTTCTAGATTTTAGACCTATCAATGACGTAGAAGCGTTTCCACATACGGGAAGGGATTGGACAACTAGCTCTTCAGAATTCTCATCCATTTTGTTTATCGAAGAAGCAACTTTTAAGGATGGCATTCTTACTGTCAAATGGAGTGAGCAAGATAATCTCAATGTAGAGGATGCAACACTGACTACAGACACTGGTGAAAGTATTTACTGTGGCGACCGACATGAGATTACCAGAGCACTGCAGAAAGTTCCACAAAGGATTACTTTAGAAGCAATTGCAAATGAGGATTTTTGTAAAACACACGCCTGGGTAATTAATTATACAGCTCTTAATGCCAGCGTTGCCACAAGCAAACAGAGTACTTGGATTGAACGTATTGCAACCAATAACTTTCTAGAGCTACCTAATAGCATAGCAATTTGGTTGGAGCAAGCTGTGCAAGACTATTTGGCAATCACACCAGATAATGAACTTCCTTCAATAAACATGTCTAATGTTAAAGAGCGACATATTAAAATGAGGCAGTATCGTGAAGTGTTTGCCTTCTCTTCTAATCTAGATCTTGTGAGAAATACAGCCAGATCAATTTTAAAGTCAGACACGAACGTCTACAATTTTGATTTATTAAGAATGCTCTTAACTCGCCCTAATGCAGAACTACCCATAAATTCGAATATAGAGAATCAAGAAGAGAGCATTCAACGGTATACACAGCAGCGCCGGAAGGCATTTAAAGGTATATTGCGAGAAGTAGATCGTTACCTCTGCAATCTATCAAGAACACTGCAATCCCTAGCCTTTGCAGTTGATAACGAGTTTGTCGCTCGGCTAAAAATAGGTCTAGGAACCATAGCATGCGTTTGTATTGAGGTCAAAGACAGTTCTATCGAGGGGCGTGAAAGGCTATTAGAACATTTTATTGATTTTCTTATTCAACTAAATAAAACATCTATCGCCAGAGATTTGGTGCGTATGATCTCTATACAAGGGCCATTGCTTCTTTGTATAGGAGCAATCACCCCTTATGGGGAAAATCGAAGAGAGTATTTCTTACAATTGAAAAACCAAGCTCAGAATTTAGTACGTACGGACCCAAGGTCTATACTTGCTCAATGGGAAAAAAGCTGTGACACGAGAGGGCTTCAAGATATACAAGTACAGGTAGAGAGACATATCTTCAGTATATTTGAGGTAGCTTCTAGCCATCTAGGGAAGCAGGTTGAAAAACGTTGGTCCTGTCTGCTTAAATTGCAAGAAGCTGATAGAGCGTTAAGCACAGAGCGATCTGACTTATATAAACAAGCTAAAGAGAAGTACGAAAAGGAACCATCGACCAATAAAATTTGGAGTAAATATAAGGTTGAACGTCAACGTGGGAAATTTCCTGTTATTTTTTTCTATACAGGGAAAATTTGTCCTGCATGTTATGTTGGCTTATCCGACCAAAAAATTCAAGAATTGCAACGAGCAGAAGCTGTTATCTGTGATAACTGTCAAAAAATTTTAGTCGCTAAGTAACTGTTTGTTGAATTTCCGTTTTATTTATCTCATCAATATTCACTGGAACTCGCTTGTCAAAGGGATTGGCTGGCTCAAGTCAATGGCATAAGCTAAACTGATCGTCCACTATTTTTGTTCGGAAAGCGTTCGATTCACGCTCCACCATTCAATGAGACAATAGCCTGGTTTGATTTCTTAGCTCGTTGAGGAACTTACTTGGTAATAGTAATGATAAACTGCTCTTGTTGAAGTGTTGCCCTATATATTGCATTATCATCTAATGCATCTACAGTGACAAGCTTTTTTCTTTCCTTTCTCTCCTTGGGAGGGATTATACTATACTAAGTTATATAATTATTTGTTTGTTATCTACAAGGCATATCAGCAAGGAAGAGGGTTTTAAACCTCTTCCTCGTTCAATCCACCATCAAGGATGCAGAGCTGATCCTCAATCATGCATTTTGCCAAATGCATAGGATAAGGAAGAATAATATTACCGCCGTCCCATCCTGGCGAAATGCGCAGAAAATGGGGAATGTGACACCAGGCTTGAGGATTGTCCTTTTCCTGCAAGAAAAAGGGAACAAATTCGACAATAGTCTGATGTTTAAAAGCGATTCCCCCTCCCTCATCAGTTTTATAGAGACCGGGTTTTCCCCGCTGTTCTTTAGCGGCGGTCGTTGGCAGGCGCCCAACCGAGAGATAGTGGAAGAACTCGCTTTCAACCTGCGTATCGATAAAGCCAGTCAGATGGCCCAGATCTTTATCCTCTTTTATCCCTTCATCATCTTCCTGAATAGCAAAGTATTGGGGGGTTTCACCAGAACCAAGAGTGCGTATACGAATAATACGCAGGTTAGGGAAATCTCTTTGATGATAGACTCGCTCAAATGTTTTCACATGGGTCAGATCGAGTTGATCTTTCAGCGCCGTTTTGCCGTTTGCGAACTGAGGTAGTACACCGCGGTTCCGCCAATCTTGGGCTTCGAATAGGACAAGAGTTGGCTCATTGTACGGTTTGGTGAAGACCTGGGCAGCAAAGTGTGCCTGAGCATCTTTCTCCAGATAGATATCCTTTCTTTTTCCTCGCATGAGTATTTTGCCTAATTCTTGGCGTGCTTCCATGAAAGGCAACCATTGCTGAGGCTTATGGGGCAAGAGAGCCTGGAATGTTCCATCGGGACAAAGGCGTACTGCCATTGGATAATCCATTCTTGGCTCATATTTACGCAGTTTGAACAGAGCGATCACATGTAGATGCTCGGCCTGCTCTTGTGGTATCCCTGCTTTCAGATAGAGACCGTATGGCCGATCATAGACCAGACTTGTCTGGCGATAAATGAGATCAACGACGCTATTGTGGGCTCGGGCCTTGCTTTCCGTTGTCACTCCTTTTTTATCGAGCTTAAGGGGAAGAAAGAGCATCTGCGATGCCCACCCGAGTTCGTTGCATGCTCGGCGGACAGCACCTTTAATGTGCTGGTCGGGATATGTTTTCTTGGGATCAAGCTTATGCAGTCCGATCAACGCTAAGACACAGCCCGATTCAGCTGGTAACAACCTGTTCAGATAGTTTTCCCATGCGCGCGTCTTTTCACGAAAAGCTGCGCGCATCTGTGCTTTCCACTCTGCCAGGTATTTTTGGCGATCGGATCGTATAGGGAATTTTTTATAGTGATCAAGTGGATTGAGCTGGCCTTGATCCAGTGGGGCTAATAAGGTATCAGGGATGGGAGTGGGAGGAATAATCAGCTTGATATGTTCTGGCCATGGTTCATCCATTTCCATGAATAAGTCTCGGCGAATTTCCTGTTCTAGGATTTTTTGAGAGATTGTATCACTACAGCAAAGAACAATGCTGATGCGCTGGTTATTTGCTGCACGTCGAAGAGCAGATAAGATGAGCTTTTGCCGCTCCAATCGATTTTGATGTTCTCTTGCTTCATCAGAGGCTTGCGGCTGCTTTTTCACAAACTTTTTTTCCTCAAGTTCTCCCCTACCATACATCATTAAAGGAAGCTGAGGTCGGTACATTTGCCTGATTGGTATATCAGCAACCAACGTTTGGCCGGCCGACAGTTCGAGACCTAATATGTCGCTAACTGTGTTAGCAACCTCCCGCAGCTCTGCGAAATCGAAGCCGGTTTTTACTTTATGTTTGGGCTTGAGACCTTCGGCATGGAGTACAAAGTATTCATCATACATGCTGCGTGAACTAGCTACCCGGTAGTCAGGTGGTGCTTGTAAGAGCGAGTCTGGAGCAACCAGATCACGTGCTTTTATTGCTGAAAGGAGTTGCGCTGGATCATCCTGCCAGCGAGGATTGGTTACGCCGCCGGTAAGCGGTAGGGTGACTAATGCTGGCGACCAGCCCCATCCGCTTAAACGAGGCTGGTTTATGCCAACTTTAACACTGACATCGCGATTCCAATTGGCGTCTCTCAGATGCCGGTCAACGTAGCGACTACATCGCACGTAGAGATGTAACCAACGATGGGGGCTACCCACCTGCGTTTGTAAGCGAAATTCAAGCTTATAGGCGAATGTTCCAGTTTTTATCTCTTTCACATGTGTAATGGGATGTTCATCCTCAAACTCGGCCCGGAATGGATTGCTAATGACGGCTAATCCAGCATCACCATCCTGTGCTAAACGCCAGGTGACGATTCTTCCATTGATGCGAGATTGTTTTCCCGCCAGAAGAGAGCCCAGCACGCTGGGAATAGCGCGGTACCCCGCTCGCGTACCTGCGTCAAGATTGAGGAAAAGTGAGGCTGCGTCTATTTCCTGCCATTGTTGTGCTGGCTCTTGTAAACGATCTAGCAACCGCTGATGGGCATCTTTCCCTGCACCGTTGATTACCTTAGCAAAGCTATTCTGCCCCCATTGGTTTCCCCACTCATAGAGCAAATCACTCATCTGTTCTGGTTTAGGACGACGTGTTACATCTGCCCCGACAACTAACATTTGCCTTTCAGATTGTTGGGTATCCACATTGCGAACAACTATAAATGGATGCGCTAATGTTGGCGCTAGTGCAGTAAGCACCGTATTAAGCCGCCGATAAGGGGGATTTTCGGGATGGTCACGAGATGAAAGCCGCTTCATACATTCAAGAAAATCCAGGCAATCTTGCTCATAAGCGAATTTTGAGAATGAGACCGCCAAATTGCGGAGATGCGCCTCATCAATACGAAAACGCATCGGTACGATTTGAGAAAAAGTGTCCATGGATACTCCGCTTTCTATTTAATATTCAGGATTAAAGCCTTGGATATCTACCAGTGCATTTACGATTGATTCGTAGAGCGCCCGTCCAATGTCTTTTTCAATGTATTCCTGCAAGACTTCGATCACGGCAGTTAACAGGCTTGTATCGGCTGTCTCCGTTCGAGTACGGTCTTCTGCGCTTTTTGGTCCCCAGGCAGCATCCATAAAATAGGCATGGAAAGGAACCCCACCACGCAGGAGTCGCCCGCAAGCTTGAATAATATGGCCAGCTGTAGTTGCAGCAAGATCGAAGCGTTCACTGTAGGTTGTATCTTTTTTCTCATCTTCGTGTTTGAGCCTTGAGTAATAACTGCGCAGTTCGGCCCTGCGCCAGTACTCACTGGCTTCACTGCGCAGATGGAGTGCTTTCCCAATAAGCTCCTGCTCTTGCCAGGCTTTGAACTGCGGGTCTTTGCACCAGTCCAAAGTGCGACGATTCAGTTCGCGCGCCAGTGATTGTGTGTCTGCGGGGTAAGGCATCGGGCGTGTTAGAAAGTAAATGGCTCCGAAAGCCGCTTTGCCATTCCGATTGAGAATATTGTAACCTCGCCCAATAGCTTGCAGTGGAGCAATAAGGATTTTCCCATTGGTTTGGGCGAAATCTTCGATGTCACTGCGATAAGTTGTATCTTCTGTTTGTACTTCATCTATACCAGCTTCCGTTCGATCCAGATAGCGGACTTCTCCAGGAGGCGCTGTTTGCCACAGCTCGTTTTGCCTGAGCTCCTGGAATGCCCATTTTGCTTGTTCATATGAATTGACAACCAGGAGCAATCGCTCTCGATCTTGCCAGTATTGAGGTTCTTGTTGCCCCAGTTCTCGTAGCCGTTCTAATTCGCTCTTCAGAGAAGCGCTCTGGCTGTTCTGATCACTAGCCAGGGCCCGTAACATATTTTTGATCGGTACAAGTTTTTCTGTCTTGCCTGATATGCGGATTGGCTCCAAGCCATTCTTGTTGCTGATATATTGTGGGCTATAGAAGAATTTACTTTGCTCGATTGCTTGTTGAGCTTCTGGTGACGGATTGAGTATCCCCTGTGGAGGGGTGTCGATGTGCCAGCGTGAAGAATGTGGCAGCCAAGAGGTGCCTGAGAGAGCTAGCACATTGGGGCCGCGCCTTCCGTCGAGGTCGGTGAATAGCTTGTGAAAGTACATAATATACCAGCGTCCAACATTGGGATAGCCAAAGACAGAGAGACCAGACGGAGTTGAACCGTTTATTTGCTCTTCTTGGCCGATTTCCAAATCTTTTGAGTAATATGTGCCAAACATGCGACCGGTCGGCGGGACAGGCAGAATGTCAGCTAAATTACTTGGCGAGCGTTCAAGTGAGTGTTCGTTAAGATCGGTGATCATATTCTCAGGTTTGTTGTACCATTCATAGAAGACGACCGGGATGTTTCGATCCAGAATCATGACACTAAGGACGAACTCCAACCGTAGCGCGAAGGTATCTAGGTCATCTGGTGGTTTCTGGTTGCGATTTTTTTGCTGATTGGCCTGTGCCTTCCAGGTTGCTTGGCGTTGCGCTAATTTTGCAAGCGTTTGCTCAATATTCGGGATAAAGTCCAGAATCCAGGCCTTACACTCATCGCTTACCGCAGCGTTGTGAGCGCTGTCGCCAGCCGCGATCAGGGTACGCATAATTAGTGCCAAGCGATAGACTTGGTTGACTTGCACATTCCCCTTAGGTCTTGCCAGTGTAAGCGGATCATACTGACTAAGTCTGTCAAAGTAGCGTACAATGCGTAGAACTTTTTTATTCGCTTCGATCTGATCCAGTTGCTGGTACTCGTCGGAATCTCGTTCAGGAAGATCAAGCAGACGCCAGACCAGTTTATATGCCAGTGTGAGCGACGTAAAGAAATTGCGCCCAATCCAGTGCCGCAAAAGTTCGCCTTGTTGTGTATCTGTCAGATTGCTGAGGATGTTGGAAATGGAGGCCAAAGAATGTCGTTCTGCCACCACCCAACGGCGTGTAGGAGCAGGTTGTGTCCGTCGAGGTACCCATGCCTGAGCTGTTTCTACGTCCTCGACGTCTAGCAGACCACTACCATCGGTTTTCGTCAGGAGCACCTCTCCAGCGAAAAGATTGTCAAACCATTCCTGTACTGTATCCGCTTCATCAAAGATGACCAGATCCGACTGTTCATAGACAATCTCGGTCAGGTGAATTTTTCGCTGCTCGATCTGTGATGGTAGACTGGCAGCCCCTAATGCACCTGGCGTGGTAATCCAGATGCGCGCTGCTGGCATATCGCGATACAACTGTTTGCTCGGACAAACAGAGAAGAGAGGGCAGGAAAAGTATGTTTTCCGTTGACCCTCTTTCTTCGGTAATTTGTACAGCGCTTCACAGGGTTCTTGCCCTGGAATAACCGGATTGGGTTGATCAGTGGCGAGCGCCTGCAAAGGACAGGCTGTATTGAGCCAGCGCAGTCCCCAATGGTCAGGTCGGAATTTGCTGGAGCGGTGCAGGCGTTGCAGATGGATATCACGCGTTGAACGCCCGATTAAGGGGACTGCCACCGGATTTTCTCCTCGCTGACAGAAGAAGCTGTTGAAATCATCAGCGAGGTTCAGTGCAGACATGGTATCACCAACTACCAGCGTGATACGTAAATCTTTCTCCGGATGCAAAGCCGTATCGGCTAGGAGCAACTTAGCGATGGTCGATTTGCCCGCAGCAACAGCACCTACTACATAGGCGTGACCGTCTAATATTAGAGGAACAGTATTTTTGTCGGAGAGACTCCCGTCGGGTTGAATGGCGCGATATCCGATCAGGTTCTCAACTAAATTAGTCCAGCTTGTTTGCGATCCTAGAGCGTTCTGCATTCCGCGTTTTTGTCGTAGCAAGTCTATATCGACAGCGATAGAGCAAAAGTCATCATATGAATACTTCAGTCCAGATCGGATACGAGGATGGATAAACCAGGGAATGCCCGTCGCGGCCAGCTCTGCGATGTCTTCAGGAATGTCTACTTGAACGACTTGCTTCCCTTGCCTAGTTATGGCATCAAAGAAAAAAGTTGCCGCTGTAGCTGGCTTGATTGTTCTCTGCGCGAATGGCAATGTGCTCTCAAGAACCGCATCATATGCGAGAAGGCGTTCCTCCGGAGGTTGAAGTTCTCGCAAGATCATTTGTTTTTCAAGATCTTCTGGCCATACGTTATAGCAGCGCCAGATCTGCGGGAGCGATGCATATTCTCTGAGGGCATGTTCCCAGTTGGATCTTCCAGAAAATGGCAGGAGAATGCGTGCATTAGCGATCATGTGTCGTTGTAGTTGATCAAAGGCGTTAAGCCGGGGATCAGGAATGGGCAACCCACTCAAAAGCACCCAGAGGACTGTAATTGGTTCATCGAGCAGGCCAAGCCGCTCAAGGAGCCGCAGGCCGAGTTCCACTTGGAGAAGAAGGACATAATTGCCTTTCAGAGCACCACCTTGATCCTGGTCTTTGAGTATTTGAACAAGGGACGTATACCACTGACTTCTATCGTACATCTGTACCTCCTGGAGCCTGAAGAGCTCAGGCTGTCACCATAGCCTTGAACTGTTTTTCACTGAGAATATCAACATTCGAAGGCAATTGCCCGGCAACACGCAGTGCACATGCGCGGTAATCACTCCGCTGATATTCCCGGTAGGATGGGTAGACATAATACCATCGTTGCCATTCCAGTACCTTTTCATTGAAGTACCGCTTATCTTGAGCAATATGTTTCCCTAATGCGAAGGGATCTTTGTAGTCTTTGACATCTATGGCCCAGGTTTCCTCTGTTTGGGCAGAGTGCCGGAATCTAAGCTGTAGATCATAGCAATCAACACCGGGCCATAAAATGACTTGTTGCAGTGCAGGAGTAATTGATTGGGCGCCTTGTGTGAGCCATTGATAAAGCTGCATTTCAGCTGTACCTGGGATCATGGTTCGCAGGTGGATACCACGCCTGAGAACCAGTGGATAGTTCATTGGGTCAAGGTTTTGCCAGCCCTGTGGACCAGGGCAGCGTCCGAGGCAGGCGTTTGGTTTGAGGCTCCCAAGCCGGTTGTGGCGTTGATAGAGGGGACCGCATGTCGGACAATTCCAGTAACAAACTTCGGATATGCCAGGCCTCTGGTAGAGCAGCGTCGATTGGAGTGAGCGACTTTCTTGATACAGAGCTCCAACATCCTGAATCTTGATATGCCGCAAACTGCGAAATTGTCGACGAAGCTGTTCGCTGCTCGTCCAGGGGTGGGTGATTACATACTGCCTGATCGCGACATACTCCTCACTCGCACCAACGGGATCAGTTGCATAAGCACTTCTAGCCGTGTTCAGGATGTTTAACATGAGTTGATTATCGATGATAATTTGCACATCTCGGAGAGTGGCTTTTTCAGGAAGTTGGTATTCCAACAAAAACTCCACTACTTGCTCGTCCAATTCGTTGTTGTAAAGCAATTCAAAACGCGGGTCAATCCCGGTCAGTGGCGCGCCTGGCCACCACTGTTCAAGTGGTTTCTCGAAAAGCTCGAATAGATCTGCGATTGTACCAGGATACGTTCCAAGCATAGCCAGCGAGAGTTGATTCAAAGCATAGAACAGTTCATCCGGATACGGGTATTTCTGCTTGCTCTCAACGTATTTTGCCAAGCCGATGGCCAGATAGGGGAAGACTTTCTCTGGTAACGGTCGCGCCATACACTAATCCCTTCTTTCGTACTTGATCATTTGTACTAGCGATGGTACAATGTTTCTTATATGAAACATTAGAGAAGAGTATACAGTATTTTTGCCGATTGTGCAATGTATGAAACAGTGTTTCCTAAAGAATACAGGCTAAATAGGGGAAAGCAATGGCAAAAGTCTTAGACACGCAATATCTAGCGGCTCGGGTCAAGACCAAGCGTGGTAATCGGGGGTTACGAGAAGTTGCCCAGGAAATAGGAGAGGTAAGTCCCTCAACATTATCTCGCATCGAGAATGGGAAAGTGCCCGACATGGATACCTTTCTGCGCATCTGTGATTGGCTGCAAGTTTCCTCAGAGGAGTTTATTAAAGAAACGGATGATCGGCAAGAAAATGAAGCGAGTACTATTGATCGTATTGAAGGATATCTTCGTGCAGACCGAGAATTGGCCCCTGAGACTGCGGATGCCCTGGCAAAACTGATGAAGGCAGCGTATAAAGCTGCAACTGAGGGAAAATTAGGGCAAGAGTAGATGAGAGGTTTGGAGAGAAGTTTAAGAGATTGGTGTGAGAATGAGGGTGTGCGCTGGCGGAGAGAGTTGGGTTTGTATGCGTACGATCCTCTGCCATCTCAACGTTTAGCCCAGCATCTGGAAATCCCTGTGTTCAGTCCAACAGAAATTCCTGGGATAGAGGCACAAATACTCCAACGTTTGCTAGAAGAAGAGTCTGCTTGGTCAGCGATAACCTTGCCTGTAAGCCAGGGTAAACATATAGTCATCTACAACCCAACCCATGCAACTACACGGCATGAGTCGGATGTAATGCATGAACTGGCTCATCTGTTGCTTGGCCATCAGCCAATTCGGTTCCATCAGGTATCGGGAACCATCCCCGTACGTGAGTACCGCACAGCAGATGAAAAAGCGGCTGAATATCTAGGTGGATGCCTGCAGATTACGGCTAGAGGACTCGACTGGGCATTTCAGCGCAATATGACGCGGAGGGAAATAGCCAAACACTTTGGAGCTAGTTCACAAATGGTTCGATATCGGTGCAATATGACTGGATATAGTAAGAGATGATTTTACCATTTGCAATGTGGTTTCTTTATCCATTCGGAGGGTAGTGGAAAGGAGATGTGATTTTTGGCTCCTTTTCATAAATCCAGGACTGGCATCTATGAAATAGATAATTGTTCACATCTTTCCTTTGGGAAGATTTAAGCATGAGCTTGCCTTGACTATGTATATTTGTGCTGAAGTCGTCAGCTTTCTCTAAAGCGGCAAGCTCATTGGTCTACTCCTGATCGATAGTCATGAGTGGAAGTTGACTGGGAGGTGGTGCTGCGTCACGTTGGTATTGATGTAAGGATTGGATTGTTTCAAACAGTGGGGCAAATGTATCGTTGACATTCGTGGTTGGCCAGCACAGTGATTTTCCGCCTCTCGCTAATAGCAACTTGTTGCCTGGTAATGTATCTTCGTCATTTGACTGTCTCACGAACAACAGACGCTTTTGTTTAAGCGCGCCAATTGCACCGTCCCATGTGCCACCTTTCGTATCTGACTCAGCTACTACGACCACTTGAGCTAAACCAGTAACCACTTTGTTGCGTTCCATTGCACGGCTTACCATCCAAGGAGCATCGGGATGAAATTGGCTTAACAATAGAACCTTTTCAGATTCAATTTTTGGCTGCAGGCTACGTAGTTGTGCCTGACTCAATTTACGAATGCCTTGAGGTAATACAACCGTTGTATACCCTTGTGTTATTATTGCGCCTTCATATGCCGCACGATCCACGCCACGAGCGTAACCGCTAATCACATTTACATTATTGCTAGCTAGATATTGGGAGATCGTCTTTGTGAAATTCAGACTAGTTTCGCTCGCGTTACGTGATCCGATAATAGCGGCAGTTGGATATTTTAAAATGTCTACATCACCGGCATAAAAGAGTATTGGAGGTATATGAGTACGATCAAGAGCTAATTTCAAAGATTTGGGATAGTGTTCATCTAGCACTGTCATCATCGAGATACCTGCGTGTTGCAATTGTTCGACTAGAAATGCTTGCGCTACCAATTTCTCTTTTGCACGTTCGAGTTTTTTGATGAAATCATCTTTCAGATGGCAAGAATCTCGCCATTCTCGCGAATCAGCAGCAAACAAATCTCCTAGCGTTCGCTTTAGCTGTTTGCACCAGATGACTAGAATGTCATTAATCGTACGTATTGACAATCTGCTTTCAAAGACTAATGCAAGCCAGCATGCTTGCTCTCTTGCGTTCATATATGGTTCTCCTTTATTGATCATCCGAATGAGATGTACGTGTAATCGTGAATGGATACACGGCTAATGCCCCTGTTTTTCTTAGTTCCTGCGCAGCTGTTTGTATGGTGTATCCAGAATCATAGATATCGTCTACAAGTAAGAGCGTACGCCCAATCACTAGCTGTGGTGTGGATACGACGAATGCATTCTTGATATTACGTTCTTTTTGGACTTTATTAACGAACTCCTTTTGCTCTCTTGTCTCCCGGGCTTTTCTTAAAGCACGAACATATGTTATAGATAACATGTCTGCTATGCTTTTGGCAAACGTCTCCACAAGGTCTCCGCTTTTTGTGGGAGGAATACTTGTGATTATGTCAATAAGATGCAATGGATATTGTTCACGTATGACTTCCACCGCCCGCTGTACAAGCTCATCGGGGAACGGACCGCCGTTTTTATATTTGCTGCGGTGAACGAGAGACCCAATTTTACTGTTCTGGTAGTAGGCTAGAGAGTAACCAGCCTCATGCTGAGCAATTTGATTACTTCGTTTCTCAATGGGAGGTAAAAATTTCTCTTCAAAGATATCCTGTTGCATACCGGCAAGGGGCGCTACAAATGGCAATGTTACTCCTGTGCAGTGGCTACAATTTCCACATGGATCATTTTCTAAATCTCCTAAGTATTTTGACAAGAAATTCATATAACATGTATTTATGTTAGCGTAGTTTATCATCTCTTGTAGCTCTTGTGACTTATGCTGTAGTGCGGCATCATCATACGAGAAGTTTACCTGCTTTAATTGGGGTGTTGCTTTATAATAACCATTTTTCTGTTCGACAAGCTCTTGATCCTGTAAATCAGATAATATTTTCCTTAGCGCATTTTGAGAGGGGATAGGCACCTTTAAAAGAATATCCCTTTCTCTTAAGCCCTGTACTAAAGATTGCCGTATGGCAGTAAGCACCATATCATAGTGCTGCTCTTTTGATTTTGCAATGTGTATTAGGTGCTCTTGTATCTCTATATCCTTTTGGTCATAAAGCAGGATGCAATGGGACGATTCTCCATCACGTCCTGCTCGACCAATTTCCTGATAATAGTATATAGGAGATGAGGGAAAATGATAATGTATAACAAAACGTAAATCTGATTTATCTATACCCATGCCAAGCGCACTTGTTGAGCAAAAAACTTTACGCTGGTTTTGGTACAATTCAAGTTCTATTTCCTGCCTTACATTATTATCTAATCCTGCATGATAGTACCGAGAATCGATGCCTTTATGTCGTAGAAAAGAAGCCACTAATGCCGCATCTTTTCTAGTTGCAGTATAAACAATACCAGTTCCTGGCAGTTGGGGAAGAATCGCTCCTAAGTAGTCTAGTTTAGTTTGATTTCCATTAAGGGAAACCACCTCTAAGCTTAAATTTGGGCGCTTCATAGTACCACGTATAACTTCCGTATTGTCTCCGACCTGGAACAGAATATCCTCTTCAACTCTTTTGTTCGCGGTAGCAGTAAGAGCAAGTACCGGTGTGTTTTCAGGAAGGAAACGCAATAAATTAGAGATTCGACGGTAGCTAGGACGAAAATCATGTCCCCATGTAGATATACAATGGGCTTCATCAATAACTACCATGCTGATACTCATTTCGGTAACATGTTTTTGCCAGTTAAGGTTGTCTAAGCGCTCAGGCGAAATGAACAGAATTTTTATATGCTTATTTATTGCTTTAAGAAGCACTGCAGTATTTTGCTCTTCACTAAAGTCAGAACTAACAATTTCGGCTGGGATACCATAATTTTTCGTGCACCGCAAGCACTGGTCTCGCATAAGAGCTTTGAGGGGTGAAAAAACAATTGTAAGGCCCGAGTAGTAAAGGCTAGCCATCTGATAGCAAAGTGATTTCCCCCAGCCTGTACGCTGAATGGCAAGAACACGCTTACCTTGAATAAGCCGTTCAATAATGTCACGTTGTCCATCATGGAAACCGGTATTAATATGAAATCTTTCTACCAAAGTTGTTTCTAACGAATTATTCTCCTGTATAAGTTCAATGGTCATGGTAAACCTTTCTAGCAAATAATTTGCAGGCTCCAATAAATATATAAATAAAAAATTACTATCATTACGCTCATTATTAATAGAAAACTCTAATAGTGGGTTTTCTTGAATAAGCTAACAAGCAAAGTTGTCTAAGAAACCCTTGAAAAAACTGACATAACGTTTAAAACATCACGCTGAAGTGCTAAGGGAATTTTTTCTTTCCTCGGTATGATTTTTTGTTTAGAATAATTCATTCTTCATAAAAGAGGTTTTCTACAAATTGTGCCTCAAAGCAATATTGCTCATACAATGGTTTGAATGCTTCTATTAATGTGTTGAGGTGCTTTTGCTGGAGATCAAATACCCCCTCTTTAAGGGCTACTGATAAGATGCGTGAAAGCATGGCCGCAACTCTTTTATCTTCGTAATCCATGTGGTTAATTAGAATAACCTGTTGATCGAGATAGTCCAGGATCTTTTCGTGGGTTAATAAATCGTTGGGTTGCTCCTCAATATTCTTTGCTTGTCTTAGCCTTTGAACATAACGCAATTTTGACTTCATGTACTCTGTACCTAATGGATTTGGTTCCTCACGTCGTATTATCTGAGCCAATGAAGCATAATAGGGCTGCAGGATGTTCGATAGAATAGTGTTTAGTTGAGCATGATGATTTGTGAACATTGTCTCTATGCAAGCTATATAGGGTGCAAGCTCTTTTGGGCTCTTTATGCTTTCAAACGGAATATAGTTATCCCGAAATGGATCAGCTGATACGTACTTATGTTCATCTGGTGAGTATATCTCTTTATGATAATCATGAATTGCACTTTCCATAGTAGTTTTTATTTGTTCTGCCGTTAGACCACTTTTTTTGTAGCGTGCCCAAATAGCTGGTGGGAGAATAGTCTGTAATGGCTTAAGGATGCTTTCTGAATGATGAGATTGGTGGAGAAAGGTGTCGAAGATGACTGGAATAAATTGTCTGAGTAGCCACTTTTCTGTATATTTTGCTGTCCATATACCCAAAGGACCTACTTGCTCAAAAGAGGGTTCTTCTGATTGATCTTTTGTGTTCTCCCAGCTATCGTGATAGATTGTATGGTGGTAGGTTATTGGATCAACATATAGGATTTGAATGCCGCTATTTCCCGATGGAGAGGTATCCGTTGTATCAACTCTAGGCCAGATAAGTGTGTGGTCACGTCGTGCTTTGTTGCATATTTGTATCTCCATCCCGGACGAGGAAAAGAGATATCCTGGTGACTTCTTTGGAGAATACAAAAACAGTTCAGTGAAGAGCTTCATCAAATTCCATAGCCAGCGATCCACTGCAAATAAAGGAAACCCAATCATATTCTGTATAGAAACCGTTGAGTATTCATGAATTTCTAAGATATTTGCAGCCTTTACTATATTCGCTTTATATCTTTGAAAAACACCATCAATAGCATCACATAACTCACTTGCCTCTCTTTCTGAGAGGAGAACTGTTGTTTGGCCTAACCTGGCTTCAAACCAATTACCTTCAGTCTGGCGTAGAAAACGTCTCTCTCCTTGAGCGGGAGGGGTTCCTAGACCTGGCGAGAAGAGCATAAGGATATCTTTATGTGAAAGATAACAGGTAAGCCCCCTTAGCATGATGTTACTAAATTCTATGGAGCAATTTCCCTCTTCAAAAGCTATCGGTAATGTACATGTTATGGCCACCGTCGGTCGGATAAAGACAAAACTGTTTCGGTCTTCACGTGTCTGTGGGGTAAAATCTCCTTTGACGAGTTGATTTTGCAAATCCGGATAGCGCTTATATGCATTGAGCAAGTCTATAGAAAGCTTATGAGTAAGAACATCTATAGTCTCTAATTTTAAATGTTTGATATATTCGTAATGAAGTTGATTATAAAAATCATTTGCTATTGAGTCATTCCAAAGCTCCTGGACAGAAAAGTTAAACACCTGCTCATTATCACGAAAACGGTGCCGTTTAAGAACATGGATGTGTTGTCCATTTGTAATGAAAAGAAGGAGAGGTTCGAGAAAATGCCCGTAAAACTCAGCCTGATGTATAGCATCTGTCAGGTTCTTCTCTCGTGGTTCCTTTGCCTCAATAAGAATCAGAGACGTCTCTTTGTCTTGTTTATTTTTTTCTTCTGTGGAAAAATAGATCTGATCAATTTCAGGCTTTCTTCCTATTTTATTTTTTCCAGGCTGATAACCCTGGATGGAATACTTCCCGCGACGATGATTATCGGGGTAACCTAGATGCTTAAAGAGCGGTAAGATAAATTTTGTTTCGACATCATCTTCGTTTTGCAATACATTTGAATTAAATGATCTTACCCATTCGATGAACTGAGTATTAGACATTTATTGAATTCCACTCTTTCTATAATAGAATAACATTTCCCAGGCCTATCCTAAGCGTTCATTATATTTGTCAACCTCGTCTCCCAAGTCTAAATGAGAATATTGATTATAATTTTCGTCATAGTCATCAGGATCGCTTATTTCCTCTTCAAAACTGGAATCTACTTTTTCTGTGCTCTCATATGCATCAGGCATTATTCCGGAATAGTCGAGCCCCAGTTCTTCGCCTGTATTTGACTTAGCCATTATTTTATGAGCGCTTTTTAAACACTCAAGACACTTTTCAGACTTCTCTTTCAGAGATTCAATCTTTTCACTTGCGATATCAAATAATCTTGTGAACTTATATGAGGAAGCGATATCCCTATATAATGAAGATGCTTGTTTGTAGGTTGAATTAGCATTTTTATAGTGCCCGCGGGCAAAGAGAGCATCTCCAATAGCAGTAAGAATTTTCCCTTTTAATAAACAGTAGTTAGTATGTTCGTGTTGTTTACTTAGAATACTTTTGGTATCCTTACAGATAGATAGAGATATGTTATATATATTAAGTGCCTCTTCATATGACTCTTGTTTAAAATAGTTATTGCCTTTGCGTAAAACAGCCTGGATAAAAGTATTATAAGCGTCTATTAATTTGCATCCACGTTCAACAGCTTGAATAAAAGCTTCTACTAAAGAGTCGCCCTCAGTTTCTAGTTGACAACAATTGCCATAAATGCTTTTTATAATATTATATGAATTGAGGATCTCTTCTATATCATTAACAGCGATTTCTAATTCCATAATAGATATAAAAGCTTTTTTCAATTCATATCCAAAAGATATTATATTATTATAAACTTCAAGAGATTTTCGATGATTTCCTTGTTTAACAAAAGTGTTTGCTTCATTCAATAAAAACTGCCCTTTCTCGGCATAGATGTTTTGGATAGAAGGGTTACATTCAATAGCTCGCCAAAAAGCAACACTAGACGCTTTATAATTTTTAAGTTCAAAAAGCTCTTTGCCTTTTTCTGCCATGATATTTCCCTTTATTGCATTAACACGTTTCTTTTCTACATCAATTAAGTGGAAAAATAGGGCATGATCATAAGCTAAAAATGCTTCATCATATTTCCGAAGCTCAAAGAGTTCTTCCCCCTCTTCTATAAGTTCTCTCCCTTTATTGACACTTACACCAATGTTTTTAGAATCTAATCTAATCGCTGCATTATACGCATTCCCTGCCTCTCCGTATCGATGGAGTGCGAAATAAATATTACCTTTTGTAATGTATAATTTATGTTCCATATTATTATATGTTATAGCTTGAGAACAATCTTCAATTGCGGCTTCATAATTTCCAAGGGCTAAGTGTGCTAACGCACGTCCATGATAAGCTCTGGATAGTTTGCTATTGATTTGAATTGCCTGCGTATATACAATAATAACCTCATCATAAAGCCCAAGTTTATATAGTGCCAAGGCTTTATCAATAAGAGCATCAGGTTTGAGATGCTTCGCTTTTTCAAACATAGTCATAACCCCTTAATAATATTTAAGTAAGAGTTAAATCCTGTATTTGGTATATTTAAATTGGATGAGATCTATTCGAAGCACTAAGGAGATAATGGTAACGTTTATCGCCTGCGGAGCTTCATGCTAATACGCTTGAGGTGCCGTTTCATTGCTTCGGGATCATCCAGATCCGAAGCAGCAATCTCAAGTACATCAACACCTTCCATCTCCAGGCTCTCCCGAATCATGCGGTCCATTTGTTGCCGCTTATCGTTGCCATGTATGCCTTTGGAAAGTCCATCGAGGTAGATTGCGAGTTGCATGCCACTAACCGGATCATCAAAGAAGAGATCTGGTACTGTGGCTCCGAGAGGTTTGCCTAGATCAATACGGTGTTGATGCTCGAAGCCTGGTAAACCTGCCTGAAGTATCATCTCTGCTAATGCTTGCTCTCCTCGATTGGTGGGTTGCGTGTTGCCATTTGTTGCGTTTTCTTGGAGTGGTGGCAATTCACGTTCTTGTTTGAGATCACCTCGATATTTTTGCAATTGTTGTATGGCAACATATCGATCCAGCAAATCATGATAGAAAACATTGCGATATGTGCGCATGCAGTTGTAGCAGCTCTTTTTGCAGTGCGATTCGCAGTTACTCAGGCTATGAGTCCCGCTCTCAAGGATAGGATCCCATTGATCCAGCAACTGCTGGAGCAGTCCTGAACCACCGGGCATGGGATCGTAGAGAAAGAGATGATAGCTTCCATCGGATTGAGGGAGCAAGAGGAGTTGCAGATCCTGGCTCTCCATCTCCAGTACCTGGGCAGCCCCGATACGCACAGCTTCTCCAAAGTTGACCGCAGCCTCTCGATCTTGCAAACCCTGGAAGAGCACGCCATCAACATGACTATCTGTGGTCAATGCTATATTCTCTGGTTCTCGTCCACAACGCTCTTTATGGATTTTGAGAAAGTGCTCTAGTTCGCGATCCGAGGCATATGGAGAACGCACTGCACCACACACTGTACAGATGGGATACCCTAACTCTCCCCGCCTGGCTCTATCTGCAGGTCCAACATTGACTAATCGTATGTGTTGTCCAAAACGATGTTGAAGTTCCCGTTTATCGAGGGTATAGACATAGCCACCACGATGCGTTTGCTTGAGATAACCTAATGCTGCGACAGGCAGTTGGAATCGGTTAGCCTCTTCATCGCTGATACGTGAAATATACGAGAGATCAACATCACAGATCGGCAGTCCAGTCAGCAAAGCATTCAAGCTGCCAGTGTTATACTGGCCATCTGTGGTATCACTTCCTACTTCTCTGATGCGCTCCTGCTCAATATTTACCCGGTAACGCTCCATTTCGCTTTGACGCTCTCCGATTGGGAAATGGTACAGCGCAACTTTGAAACGGCCACCATTGGCATAGATAAGGTTACCAGGCACATATTCGCGCAGAGCCATCATGGGAATACGGGTAAGCTCAAAATCCCGTTTCCGTTCTGCTCCTAGATTCGTCCGGCTTGCAAAAGCTTTGATACCTGTCTCGTATGTACCATATCCTGGCAGAAATCCTTCTACAGCAAGTACTGAAAGGGCATACGTGTTGATGTCATGCTGTGCTAGCTGATGAAGATAGCGTTTACAGCGTGCCAACATGCGATCCTCGTCGGGTTCTAATAGTCCACGCAGCTGCGCGCTTAATAAACGTTCTTGAACGTTGATTGCCCAGAGCAGACGATTGTGCAAACGCTCAATAACCTCTTGCAAACGTTCTGGCAGTTGGCGAATGTACAACTCCAGCGTCTCGGTTCTTACGACATATTGATCTGCTGCAGGCCAATAGTGAGCAAAGATAGATTGTACCGTCTGTAAAAGATGCGGTAGGTGTCGCTCGATAATTGCTGCTAGTTCTGTCACCTGGTATGGCTGCTGGCGATATGCATTGCCATCCTCAAACAGGTAGGTTGCAATATAGTTCGGGAAAGCCTGCTCCCGGGCGGATTGGATAGCCTGGACTTCAGCATCATTCAATCGATATATCGAACTCGGGTGGTGGGAGAGGCGCAAGAGTTCGGATAATACCGCAGCATGCACATGTTTTCGCAACATGACTTCATTATGCAGATTAAAGCGCGGCGTCTCTATTCGTCCACTGAGCATACGCGCAGGATCTTCAAAGAAGTAGGAGTCATGGTTGCTACGCCGACAGTATGTATAGACTACCGCCATACGGTGACGACGCCCAGCACGTCCCGCGCGCTGCCAGTAGTTTGATGGTTTGGGGGGAACGTTGCGTAACAACACCATATCGAGTGCACCGATATCAACGCCCATCTCTAAGGTTGGGGTAGCGACCAGGCAATTGTACCTACCATCCGCCTTTTTAAATTCTTCCTCGATCTTTTCGCGGTCTTTTGGAGGCACTTGGGCGGAATGTTCCTGCGCAGTAAGCATGGAGAAAGGCATATCCAGCATCGCGACGTTATAATCGTCAACTGGTGGTTCCTCGCGCTGCAATGTTCCCTTACAATGCATAGCTGTGCAGGCTGCGTTAGGTCCTATACGCGTGTGCACTCGCTGACATACATTACATCGATAGCGTTCATGCTGAATTTGAAAACCGACCTGAGTTGAAGCAAGCTGGAATACTCCATTTGATCCCGGCAGAACGCGCTGTCGTGCTCCGATTAATTCGACTGGTTTAAGGACACTAACCCCATCAATGAGAAATGACCAGAACGCCTCCATAAACGGCTCACGCTGCTTGAGTGGAAGATTCCACTTGCTGATATAGTTCTGTGTCAGGGTCTGGCCACGCTCTGATTGAAACTGGACAACATAGATTTCCCGGTCCCCTTCTTCACGTCGGAATTTTAAGCCCTTGGGGGGAAAATCAAAGAATGGAAGATAGCCGCGCTGCACCTCGTCATCTCCCTCACGCCAGTAGCGACTAAAAATAGGCGCGTTACTGTCATAAAAGAGACGATTACGACGATAGGCATCCAGTAGGGAGGATATGCCCTCAGCCAGCTCTATGGCTGGAAGATGCAGACGTTGCGCCCACTCTTGTATCCAGGGATGATCGGCACTGACGTTGTAATATACAACACGCGCTTTTCCCCAGGTCTCCAGACTGTCACGCTGCTTAAAACTGGTAGTCCATTCACGCATCAGCATAATATGGAGATAATAACTGAGCTGCTGGTCCAGTGCTTTTCCGTAAGCTTCGTCAGCTCGACCACTAAAGACCTCTGGCGCCAGCACGCGCGCAAGCGAGCGGTCCAGGTGAAAGCGGGATAGCAGGTACTCTCGAATGTCGGTAATCGAACTAGGATCAGATCGTTCTCGTAGGAAGTCATAGATCAGGTGGCGCAGACGATAACGACGCGCGTGGTCTTGCATCCATCCCGCCTGGAAAGCCGCGTCCTGACGGTTATCACTAAAGACGATGAGCTTTTGTTGCGGGCCTTCCAATGCGTTTACCATGTTCTGGGCCAGAATATGCACATCGGCAACGGTAATGGCGCGCAAGGGTTTGATCGGTTCTATTACCCGCTCTCCAACATTGTTGCTGCGCTGTCCGCAACTTGGACACACCTGGAGCTTTCCTCGCTCGCTCAGTTGAATGATCCAGATAGGCACAAGAGGTCCCTGTCGTTTACACATCGGTGCCTGACAATTACCCTGCTCAAGATGCAGTGTCCCACAATAATGGCAGAAATAGAGTTGGCGCCGCCGCTTATCCAGACGCTGGGACGCCAGATCATCATCGGCATCTATTTCTGAAGCGAAACGATTGGTGAAGAGTACGCGTTGACCACCTTCACTATCATCAGCCAGTGGCCAGATGGTATTGTCACCTTCCAGCAAACCGCCATACAACTTGCCATTCTCAAATAGAAACTCGCGATAGTGCCCTTCAAGATAGTGCTGACCGCAGTTCTGGCAGACCAACAATGTAGGACAGGCCGCTGGCTCAATTCCCTCACGTTGCATGGCTTCGGCCAGCGAGAGATGCAATTTCGCACGGAAATCCTGGCCTGACTCATGTGATTCACGTGCAAAGGCCAGAACTGCACCTTCCAAGCCCTTGAGAAAGTAGTGAACTTTTGGGCGTAGGAGCGGACTACCATCCTTTTCAGCGGCCGCACCCAAGGCTAGATAACATAAAAGCTCACCGTGTGTCTGCTCATTGACAACCAGTGTTTTACGGCCCAGATGCAGTTGGATACGCTGAGCAGCCTCCTGGAGATACAATGGCTGATCCAGGTGCTGAAAGAGTGCATAGATATACTCACTATGTTTGAGATGTTCATAGAGTGCTTCAGGCCAGAAGGGTTCCATCTCTTCAGGGAATGATCTGCCAGTCAGTATTTTGACGGCTTCCCGTAGTTGCTCTATTCGCTCATGCTCTAATGCCTGTAAGATGGTATCAAGCAGTGCGATACTGTCTTGCGGTGGTTGAGGGATATGACGGCGAGATGGGAAAATCGTTTGCTGATAGTGTTCACGCACCAAGGCAACACGTTTGGGATCCACTCCAAAGAAACGATGTGCAAACTGATAAGCCGCTTCCTCACCATCTTCAGAGTTCAGATCTGTTACAGTAGCTGAGGTGCCAATACAGATGACATCATCAGCGCTCTTACTACAAAATGCTCGCAACCGCCGAATCAGGCAGGAAACTTCTGCACCGATGGCGCCAGTATAGGTATGTGCTTCATCAAATACCAGGTACTTGAGCGGTGCATCGACAAATAAGCCGAGATCTTTACCACGCGTGAGCAATAATTCAAGCTGATTGATATTGGTAAGGAGAATGCGTGGGGGACTGGTAACCATATCTTGCTCAGTCAAGCGCTCTTCGTATGGCGAGATGATTAGATGTTCGTGTTTTCTATCACGCATTTTCTTCTCGTAAGCTGCGCGCCCGTCCCCTTCTTTCAAGCGAACGATATCACGTACCTCACCCTGGCTGGCAGCTGTAGTACCCACATACATACCAAAGGAGATACCGGAACCAACGAGCATTTGCCGTAAGCGCCCTAGTTGGTCTAGCGCCAGCGCGTTCATTGGATAGACAAGAACAGCAACGATTCCTTCAGGAGCATGGTCATCACGCAAGTGGAGGCAGTGATCCAGAATTGGATAGAGAAATGATTCTGTTTTACCCGAACCAGTACCAGTAGCAATCAGGCAATGCTTCTCATCCTTGACCTGGCGATACGCCTCATCTTGATGGGCGAAAAGAGATGGATAAGTTGTCAGACCGGGAAGTGCTGGGTGTGCTAATCCTTCCCGGGCCAGATCGCGCAAGTCACGTCCTTGCTCAAACGCCTTACTCAGCGAGACATAGGGGCCTTGAATCAATGGTGAGCGTCCCATCTCACCACGTAACAAAGTTCGTGCCTGTGTTGCCAGATCGGGATCAGTCAAAGGGAATGCTGTCAACTGATAATCCAGAAATTGCTTGTTGACCTGACTAGCAAAATAGACAGGGTTGATGGTCGTCATCGTCATTGGTTGCATCCTTTCAAACCCTTTCCACATATCCACCACCTCCAACATCTATTAATCGTTGTCTATGTTGTACTCTGCTATTAGCTAAACGAATACAATGCTTGCTATTTGTCCACACAAACAAGCAAGATATCATTCCTCCTGTATATCAAAGAAGCTGAGTTGTTGATGGTCTGGCTCCAGCATGCTCAATTGTTGAGGCCGATCATCAGCCCACATAGTCCTACTATTTTGCTTGCCATTCGTTTTACTCATTTTATGATTACCGGTTTCGGCTTCTGTTGAGACTTCATATGCTGGCGGCATTGGAAGTAGTTCTTTCACCTTGTGGGCATGCATTTCACACTCCTGCCAACTTTCCTCGACTGTCCCTTCTTTTTGCCAGGAAGTGAAACGTGGGCCGAGTTGTGTTGCGACCTCGGGTGGGAACTGCCAGTCCTCTAGCTGGAATGCATCTAAACCAACCTCTTTTAGACGAGCAAATGCTGCCAGAGCCAGTGTTGTATGGCGCAGCTCTTTGGGCTTCTCTTTATCTACACGCCAGAAACCCTTTGGATTTGTCAAATCGTCACGTAGAATCCAGGCGAAGTCATCATAATCCAATCCATATAGTTCTGCAATGATGGCATCCAGCATACAGCGTAGACGTAACCGTTCATGTGACGTGATGGCCCAAAGTTGACGCCAGTGCTGCTGTCCAAGCTGAGGGTATGCTTGGCGCACCTCAAGCCACTGTGGGGCAAACGATGGCACGATGAAGTTCAGCCGTGCCGCCAGTTGTGCGCAAATAGTGGGTTGTATGCGCACCGGTGGGATGAGAGGTGTTTCGGCGATAACGAAATAGCTTAAATCGAGGCCACCAAAACGACAACGTAACATATAATCATAAGCAAAGGAATTAAGACAAGAAACAACAAAAAGAACTGCGAGAGCATCATTTTTCGCAGGAAGCAAGGTAGGAGCCGTATAAACACAAGGAATGTTGTGAACGAATGTTGCATACATAGAACGAGTATTCGTGGCCGATGATACGCGCATAAAGCTAATCTTATTGCCTTTAGAAACGCCTACACGTCCTGTGTATGTCTCCTGTGATAAAAGATACTGAGGCTCGATAATTTTTTTATCCATAGGTATTTTTCGCCAAACAGCAGTACGACCTTTGCCACTTACCCAACCTTTTTCACTTGGATCAAAAGCACCAATCATACGACCCTCGTATAGAGGGAGAGCAATATTTCCCTTGGAATCAAGCCATCGGCCATAGTTATCTGATCGATAACCATCATTAAGCCACCTTGGTAAAGGAGGGAAAAGAGCTGAATCATCAGTCATATTCAACTCTCTAGAGTATTGAAGCTGCCAAGATTGCTCATTTTGATCATCGAGGAGCACTGCATTGGCATATAATTTTTCCAGTACATTAAGATCACGTTCAGTTTGTGGTTCGACAATTATTAGCGATTTTGGACTAAATTGCTCTATCTGTTTACGTGGAAATTCTAATTCTAAAACAGTAGTTTGCTCCAAATCTGCTATATTAGCGCGGTTAAATACAACTTTTAGCGATTGGGTCTTTCCTCCTTTTTCTAAGAGAACTACTACAAACTTAAATCGACTGTCTATATCAAAAATGCGTTGCCAATTGATAAAACCAAAAAGCCATTTCCAATCGCATTTATCCAAAAACAACACTCTTAATGCTTTTGATCCTTGATCAGTATAAATACCCGATGGGACTAGTGTTCCCAATTGTCCTTTTTGCTTAAGTATATGGTGAGATAACTCCAGAAACATCTTATACGTATTGAGAGCTACTACAACCTGGTAGCGAAAAGGATGATTACGATCTGAATAGCCAGAAACGATTTTGCGCCGCTGTCTCCACTGATGATGCAACAAATTTCCTTTCCTCCCAGTTTTAAGAGAAAAAGAATTCGTTGCATCAATTTCTGGATCACCAAAGGGCGACCCAGCATATTTCGCCCAATTAGTTATACATTTTGAATACGCTTGATATAGTAGCCATTCTCTTTCAATAACGGAATTGTCCAAAAAAAGACGCTTTTGGGCATTTAATGCTTCTTGTCTTCCATAAGTACGATAAAGGGGATCATAATTTGTAAAAAACTCCAAAGATTGTGCTCTTGTAATAATATCCCAAGGGGGATTCGCTAGAATAGCATCGAAACCATGCCCATCACGCGCAAACACATCAGGAAACTCTAGTTCCCAGTGAAAAAAATGGTGTTCTTCAGCTAGTTGCTTCACTTGTTGTCTAGTTTCTGTTGGTAATTGATATAAATTGGCAGGAGTAGGCACTTCACCCAGTTTATCAGCGGGCCAGAACCAGATAGCGCACCAGCAATCAAACGCCAATTTTAGCTCTTGATATCCTGAGCGCTGCTGTAATTCCTGGTAACGTTCCTCGCGCTCGTCGGCCGACTCAACTGGTAACAAGTGAATCTGTTCCATCTCAAAGGTAATCTCAGAATACAGATTTTCTGGTGTTACTTGGCGGTCTTCCTCGAAGAGCAACAACTGTTGACCACTTGACTCAATTTGCCGAATCAATGCTGGTTTGATGACCTCATTGCGTTCCTCTTTAATTGCTCTTGTCCATTCTTCCTGTTTATAATGGACTCCATTTCTGTGGCCGGTATCGCCTCCTTCACGCATCCAGGCCATGATCGGATATTCACGGAAAGTATCAAACCATGTACCAACAAGCGCATTGCCAACTTTGATTTTATGATCTAGAAAAGTGAAAGGCAGCTTATAGTCCAATGTTTCGATCCATAAACTCATGCGAGCCAGTTCAACGGCAAGCGGCGAGAGATCGACTCCGTAGATACAATGCTCCACAATGTGACGGCGCAAACTAGCCTTGGTGCGCGTCTCAAAGTTCGTATACTTCGGGGTGATAGGGAGCAACTCTTCATGAACCAACGCTCTGGACGGCTTACCATAAGGCATGGTACGGATTATACGCCCTTGCTCTGGCTCTGGTAACTCATCGATCTGATAGTAATAAACCAACGAGTCATAAAGGGCATTGGTCAGATAGTGCAAGGCCGCCACTAAAAAGGAGGCTGAGCCGCAGGCAGGATCACAAACCTTTACCGAGAGAATCTCCTCCGGCCTGCGGGGAATACGTTTTCCATCCTCGCCATCCATATAGGCCAGCGGTTCCAAAGTCCGCCAGGCAATCGGAACGGACAGTTGCGGTCGCGTATAGAAGGTTCCCGATCCCTTACGAGTGCCACCACGTCGAATTAGATAGAATTCATTGACATTGAGTGTGCGTTTAATCAGCTTTTTCGCAGCCTTCACACGCTCTTGCTGATAGGGAGAATCGCCCCCTTTTTGCTTTCCCCGTGGCTTCTTGACCATACCAACAATCTCTACCGTCTGCTCGGCCCAGGTCATCGCACGCGCATAGAGTGTGTCTTCGTCCTCGACGATTGCATTCTCAAGCACACTACCCGCCTCATCCTCAAGTACCTCCTCATCTTCAGCTACGGTCTCATCAGGAAAGGTCTCATCGGTCACATCCTGCTCTTCATTCTTTCCTTCGTCTTCCTCATCTGAGACAGCAGGGCCACTACTCCTCTCTGCGCTCAACTTCTTTAATAAATCCTTGCGCTGTTGATTGGGCATCTGCTCTAGCACATTCAATGGCAGAACTGGTTCCTGGCCGAGATTAAGAAAGATCATCGGCTGATCAGCCATGTGCAGATGGAAATCAAGTAAGCCCTGATACATCAGACCGATATACTCGGTCCTTAACTCTGAAAAGTCCACCGGGCCTGGGACTAGGCGACTCGTACGCCCCTGTTTAATCCTGACCTTGCCACGTTTGAGCAGTTCGAGCAGGCGGAGAACTGTGGAATCCATAATTGAGAGATGTTCCAGCGATTCAAAAAGCGCAACTGCCCTCAGAATCGCATCAGAACTCGTGAGATCACCGGGACGGAACAGCAGACCACCATAAGTCTGTACTGGTAGAATTGAAATCGCTGATCCATTATAAATGACGTGGAAAAGACTCAATAGGCGGGCCCAGGCACTTTCGCGCTCTTCTAACGTTTTGCGCCCTTCGTACTGTACAGCCCGGTTCAATTGCTCATAGAGTCCCTCCAGGCCATAGGCATCGTGATACATCGGCAATGAGCGCGGCAAAAGATCACGCGCCTCGGCAAAGAAGATAATTACCAGGCGCATAATTATGCGCACTGCAGCCTGATAAAGGGCCTCCAGAAGACGGCGTTGTGGTAACTCCTCCCCAGAAGGAGCTAGACGAACATCTTTGAGAATATCTCCATGTTCCTGAGCAGCACGATTCAGTTCATTTAGCAACAACTCAACCGCTTCGCGCACCTGCTCACCCAATACCGTCGATAGCTCGCCTTGGCGTGAGCGAGAAGCTTCTGCCGCATCCAGTAATGGAAAACGGCCATCCTTACTACTGGCTGTAGGTTGCATTCCGGCGGAACCGAGCAAAGTGTAAAAACCATAGAGCTGGCGACGCAACTCACCTTCCGCGAACCAGGCATCAGCGTCCCATTCCACCCAGGAATCGTAATCCTGCCCAGCATAGCAAAGGCGGAACTGACGACCATTTGTCAACAGGCCCAGCTTTACATTTTTAGCCCGCAACAGTTCCAGCAGTTTCCCATATGCAGTACGGCCCTGGCCCATTCCGATCTGCCTCGTCTGCTCAACCCAAACAAACAACTGTGCTGTTTCTTGCTTATACATATCGAGGAAGAGCACGCGTGAAGGCGCAAGAGTACTTCCCTGAAACGTCGTATGCTTCCAGGTGGCGGAGACATGGTTTCCTTTTTGCCAGCGCTTACCCTCATGCCCTAGAAAAATATCTAACACACCATCAAGCCAATCATATAATGGCTGATGTGAGCCCTCACGGGCGTATCCTTCTTTACGCCACCAGGTATCAAAAATCGTATAGCGTTCACGTAGTCTCTGATAGCGATATTGACTTGGCTCAACAGGTCCAGCGGGAAAGTATTCATCAAGCAGAGCAGGTGCAACAAGCATCCCATTATGACGCAGATCAGACCACCATGCATGCTTTTCAGTCGCCATTATTGGCATATTATCACTGTTCCTTTCCAGTTGAGCGAACCAGATACTCAATCGTCAATGGCTGAACGTCCACAGTCGCCAGGGTATATCTCTTGGGCAGCATTTTTGTGATCACACGCTCTTTTTCTAGCGTGATTGCGTATTGTAGCTGCTTAAAATGTTGCAGGGCCTGCTCCATGTCAAATTCCAGTGCTTTGATTTTGTGATTTTGTGTAATAAGTTCTTGCTGCCGTGTAATCTCTACCTCAGGCAAGAAACTGAGCTGTTGATTTTCCTGCTCCAGGCGTACCTTCTCTGAAATGGATACATTCCATTCTCTTTTGAGTGTTTCGATATGCTGCGTTTGTTGGAGGCGCTCAAGCTCACGCAGGCGCGATGCAAAACGCTTCTCTTCACGCTGACGCTCTTCTTTAAGGCGTGTTTGCATGCGCACGGTGAAATCCTGTTGGTATTGGGTACGCATCGTCTGAATCAGACTCCGCAATATCGTCAGATGATCATCCCAATGCTCACGTACATGATCAATCTGCTGGTCAAAAGTGGTGTCGCTAAAAGGATGATGTGAGCACGATTGTATTTGTTGGCGCAAATTGTTGTCCATTGAGATCAAATGTGAGCCACGAACCGTAAATCCTACCGGCACAATCTCCTGGTGTACCACTTCGCGAAATTCATTGGTGATCTCTATTTGCATATGCAAGATTAGCGCTTCATTGAGTCCCACTGGCAGCTCCGCTCCCTGAACGGTCCAGCGATACACGCCTTTGTCGTCCCATAGGTGACGCCGCAGGGAACCAAGTGCTCTATGCATCAAAGGATGCCCCAGACGAATCAGCACAGCATCCTTACGCGGTTTAAAAATCCTGCGAGAATGTTCTGTAACCTCGAAATAGCTCGGATCAAATACGAGCTTAGGAAGACGGTGGACATGCCCTTCTTCCTGCATAATGGTCTCATCAACTAGTTTCTTCCAACTCTTCGGCACCGTCAGACGATATGCTTTTTCATCTCCCGGAACAGGCTTGAGATCTCCACCTTCACGCTCAACCACCCAGGCCAATACCTGTGCTACATTTTCAGGCGAAAGATGCATTTCCATCTCTGTCTGATAGAGCTTATTCATCGCCTGCTCATAATCCTCACGGCCACCGTAGTCCCGAGACTGCATATCTTTACGATCCTGGGCCACTGCCAGGGTGTCATTTACACGTTCATTCAGCACTTCCGATGCTTGAGATAGACCCTGCGTAAAATATTCTTCAACCGTTGCATCAATGACCTGTCCCACACTGCCCAGATCATCACGTGCCGTATCTACCTTGGCAACAACTGATTGCATAAACTTCAGATCGTCTTCATCATCACTACCAAAGTGAAAGACAAAGACATCCCTCTCCTGGCCATGTCGATCGACGCGACCATTACGCTGTTCAAGGCGCATCGGATTCCAGGGGATTTCTTGATGAATGACGTAGCGGCAGTGACGTTGTAAACTGATACCTTCAGAGACCGCATCAGTTCCCACCAAAATACGAAGCGGATGCTCCTCTGTATTGAACGCCCCTTTTACTCGTTCCCGTAGTTGGCTGCCAGCCCCACCGTAGAGACACGCGACAGGAGAATTGCTATCCTCCACCCCATCCCATAACCCCTCTCGTCGGAGGCGTTCCATAAGGTAGTCGAGAGAATGCTTATATTCGGTGAAAATAATCAGACGCTCATCTTTACGCAAATGGGAATCCTGCATCAGATAAGACTGTATCCAACTCCATAAACTCTCCCAACGAGCATCAGCAGGTAATGCGATTTCTCGTAGAGACTTCTCATCCCGGATAAGGTTTTGAATCACCTGCGAACTCCAACCGAGGCTCTCCAGGCACTCACTCACAGCACGGCGTTCCTGGGTCAAATAACTGGCATAGCGCCGCAGCCAGGCACCTGTCTGACGAGTCGCATCTTCCTCACGCAGGCCTCGTTCTTCATCATCAGTCATCACTGTTTCTGCACGCGACACGGCCGTTGCCGTCACCGCCTCATCCTGACTCTCAGCAATATCTTCGAGTCCTTCAACGTGACTCCACCATGTGCGGGCAAAAGCATAGGAGCCTGATAGCAATCGCTTTGTCAGTAGCTTAATCAAAAAGCTGCCGAGGTGTCTCTCACGGGGGCTACGTGCACGCAACACAGATGATAAGGCATTGCGGTATTCACGTAGTGCAGCAAATAGAGCTTGTTCCTGTGGATACAATTGAATCCCTAAACGTTGCACCGTTCGATGGGAGAAGCGATCAGTCTCTCCCATCTCGTCAAAATCACGTTTCAGGCGACGTACCATAACAGTTTGGATCTGTGGCCGATCTGCATCATCAAGATAAGGGCGCTGCTGAAACCGCACAGGATCCAGCAACTCTAATAGGCCAGTAAAAGAGCTCGTATATCCATTATGAGGTGTTGCTGAGAGGAAAATGCGATGTTCAAAATATGGAGAAAGCTGCCGCAGCATACTACTGCGATCACTATCATCCCCGAAACGAGCAGGGGAGAGATTATGTACCTCATCAACGACTAGCATCTGCCAGGGAAGCAAAGCGTCGAAATTACGGACCAGGTTCTCTGTTGCAGCTTTAAAGGAAGCCAGCACGTCTCCCTGGCGTAAATAGTCCATCGATGTAATAATGCGCGGATATGAGGCCCAGGGATTACTGTCTACACCCAGTTCGCGTTGCAACTTAAAGGTCTCATCGCGGTCCACAATCGTAAAATCGAGATAAAACTTCTCTCGCATTTCATCGCGCCATTGCAGTTGTAGAGAGGCAGGACAGATAATCAAAGCACGACGAATACGGCGACGTGCAAATAGTTCG
Source organism: Dictyobacter halimunensis (assembly GCF_036245075.1). NCBI lineage: Bacteria > Bacillati > Chloroflexota > Ktedonobacteria > Ktedonobacterales > Dictyobacteraceae > Dictyobacter > Dictyobacter halimunensis. Next base: position 4,467,083 of record NZ_BSRI01000002.1, on the reverse strand, counting down.
GATAGAATTAACCCCGTCTCAATCGTCTTGCCCAAACCTACATCATCGGCCAGCAGAAGCGAGATGCGGGGCATCAATAGAGACTTAATCACAGGGTAGAGCTGATAATCTTCAACCTGAACGGCGCTCTGCCAGGAAGAGATGAGGCGCAACTCATTTTTGTTTGCTTCGTCGTTGGAACTCGCAGCCAGGCGATTTACCGCGCTCCACTGATATGCTGAGAGGAATGCCTGAAGAAGCTTGGGATCGTCAGGAGGGAACTCATCAACACGAGGGATCGCTAGACGGTCCAGAACTCGCTTGACACTTTCCAATTCCCAAATCACAGTATCGCTATCAGGGTAGGACCAGTTATCAAGATAATCAACCTGCACCTCGTGCAGCATTCCATCTCTATGTTCATGTGGGATTACTGCTCGAACCGATGCTGGCCGATTGCGCAAAAATACTTTCTGCCCGACACGGGGGAGGCGAGTGGAGGTTTGAGTGCTGGTAACGATTGGAGGCCCCACTTCCTATTTATTATTCATAAAGAAAATAGACAGACAACTTACTGAAAATAATGAGTAGAGAGACACTAAACATAAAGGCATAGACAAAATAGAGCGTTATTTCTGCAAACTTAAAGCGTATCGATCTCCTGTTACATAAGTATAATTGGATAGTATCAGATATGCAAGTAATACAATTCCATTTTTCTGGTCTTAATCTTATTAACCAATCATTACTTAAATTGTAGAGTTTGGGGCGGGAAGAATGCCAGAAACGAGAGCAAAGCTTCTTGGAAATTGTTGAGGCAGGATTGATTATAGACGTTTTTATCCATATTATATATAATAACTTGCAATTAACTATACTGCTGTGCTACGAGATGAGCGTTTACTTATCTTAAATATAAGAATATATAAAGAAAGCCAGGCTATATATGGCGGAAGTGCGCCCGATACTGGACGAAATCTGGGAAAGATTGCGGCGAGCTAATGTTGGCAACGATCTGGCAATCATTGAGTATATTGCAACATTGCTTATTGCAGACATTACTTGGCCTTTTGATGTGGAACGACCTCAAAAACCCAAAGTACGCTATAACCCCGATGATGAATGGCTTACAAGTCGGCTCCGGTTTGCGGCTCAGCAGATGAGCAGCCAGAGCATAGAAGAGGGTATTGCTGAGCTATTCAATACTCATGTATTGTTCTATACATCTCGTTCTCGTGAAGAAGGAAGTTATCCAACCCCCAGACATATCGTTGAATTTATGATCAATCTCCTTCAGATCAAACCACAACATAGTTTTGCCGATTTTGCCTGTGGCAGTGGTGGTTTTCTGATTCAACGGTACCAAGATAAACGCAGTAATCAAGGGCGTTCAACGCGAAGAAGTAACACACAAAAAGGGAAAACTGTTGGAGTAGAAATCTCGCCAAATTGGGCTCGCATTGCCCTTGCCAATCTTTTACTTCATCAGGTAGCTGCTACGCATGTAAAAATCCACATCGGCGATAGCGTTCGTCTATGTGGTCCTGGTGGAGAGTTAGAGCGGGATACATTTGATCGTATCGCAATCTCTCCACCGCTGGACGTCAGTATAGAAGTATCGCAATTTCAGGAACTTCTTCAAGAAATGAGACGAGCCAAAAGCCAAGGCAGGAAAGGTGAGTTCTCATTAGACAGCGACAATATTTTTACTTATCTGCTGCAGAGGAAGCTTTCTGCCCAGGGTAAAGGCGCATTGATTGTATCAACAAGTACTGTTACACGCGCTTCAAGTAAATCCCAGTTTGTAAGGAGGTCTCTTATAGAGGATAGGGAAGTTCAGGCGGTCATCCAATTGAATGCGGATGCTCTTAATCCTTTCACAGAAGAAACCGCATATATACTGCTCATTAATAAGCAACCACGTGATACAGTTTGGTTCTTTCAAGCACAAAAGGATGGCTATGAGCCTGGAATGAAACGCGATCTCACACAATCGCCAGATTATGGCCCAGCATTCAACGACTTCCCGCTTATAGAGACAGCTGCTCAAATGACTGGCCGTGAAGATATCCTACAGCACATAGATAATCCAGCGCAGCCTATTTCATATCACTTTGTCCATGCAAATGATGAGTATGTTGGATGCATCATTAAATCACAACGAAATACAGGCATTCGAATCATCCAATATGAAAAAATAGGTTCTCAACCTACTTTACACATCATGATCAGCGAGAATCAATCCTTACACATCCCGCTTCCACATTCAAATTGGCCCCCTCCTCGTACACAAATGATCTTCCAACAAGGTGATCCCGACCAAATGATAGCTATCACACCCGATGGGCGTTGTATTGGTATTACAGTACCAATATCAGAAATAAGCGCACATAACGATAACTTATTGCCAGAGAATTATTTCCAACAATATATACCTGACAACAAAGACGACAGGTTTTCTTCCTCTTTCCCACTAGCACAGCCCGAATCAGTTATAACTGATGAAGGAGAATCCGATGCACCACCCCCTTCACAGTCTGAACAGGATCAGCCGTTCGAAATTCCACAGATTGTCAATATTACTGAACCAACCTGGAGTTTTGGAAATGTACAGCATACAGTTTGGGCCGCTATCAAACTGCGCTTCAGTACCGAGAACTATGCAGCACCGTTTACATCCACCCAGCTCATCGATGCACTTGAAAATAATGTAGCAGTCCCCGAAATCTTCTCGTCACTTACACTCTTCGAGCGCTTAGGCCTGATTATTCGAGTAAATATTTTGCCTGATCAGAACACCGTCCCTAAAACATATTACCGCCGCATTACTGCCAGGGATATCGAGCACGCGTGGGAGCAGAAGGATAGCAAAATAGTATTTCCAACAGACTAAATGAGAAAGACATAAACATAATGCGTATACTCCATCTTTGGATCCAACACTATAAGGTACTTCATGACCTTACTATGCCTATAGGTGATCTACGGCCAGAATCATCTACGCACGATACTCCTTATCGTCTAGACCTTATTGTCGGTGTTAATGGAACAGGCAAATCAACACTGCTCCATTTATTGGCGGATCTTTTCCAGCATCTTAGTCGAAGTAATGACTCGCCGCCTTTCAAATTTTCTATCATCTATCGGCTAAACAAAGATCCACAGCATCCCATTACCGTCACAATCACTAACCAGACTGGAAGTCTTACACAACGCTTCTATCTTCATGTTGAAGATGATCAGCAAGTTTTCCTTTTCGATGGACCCAGTGATAAAATTGACGAAAAATACCTTCCTGATGCAATTGTCGCTTTCACCAGTGGTAGCGAAGGAGGCTGGCTTCTACCCTCAGCTCAAACAAGCGTAGAAGAAGACGATCCAACAGAGTCACCGCCCAATATCAATGCGCCAGACTTTGGACGTCAATTGCGTGAATGGTACCAGCTGGAACATAGCCAGAGAAGCGAACCCATGCTAGTCCAGTCAATAGTTGAACAAAATAAGAACATTGAAGATGCTTTTCTCTTTATCCAGTATAACCAGCTTCCGCTTATCATCCTTTGTGGGCTTCTCATCGACCTGTATATCCCAGAAACAATAGATATATCGCCGCAAACTTCAGGCGATACCCGTAATCACCCTTCTTCTTTACTCAATGATGCTCTTAAGGAAATCAAAATAACTGCTCTGAGAAGCTTCTCACTAAAAATTCACCTCATTAGTGAAAATATCGCGCCAGATGACAAATCCTTGATACAAAGAATGATTACTATGGCTACATATGCTGTTAAACAGGGCAATGATGTTTTACTTGTTTTCCATCTTTATGATGAGCACAGCCGTCGTCTACGCCAGGAAATTATCCAACAACTTGTAAGCCTCCAAGGAAACGCATTGCGTTTCTTTCGCTGGCTTAATCAGCTTACTATCCCTCATGATGGAAAGGAAGCCATCCTCAGCGAGGTTAACCTTTTCTTAGAACGAGATTATAGGACAGACGAAGAACGAGAAGAAAAAACATTATTGCCACCTGAACGAGCACCCTTACACATGCTCGAATGGTTTAGTGATGGCGAAGTCAGCTTTCTTGGACGTCTTTGTGCCCTCTCGCTCTTAAGAGAAAACGAAGCACTCATATTGCTTGATGAGCCAGAAGTACACTTCAATGATTATTGGAAACGCCAACTTGTAAGTATGCTCAACAAATTTCTCCAGGACCAGTACAGCCATGTCATCATGACAACTCACTCTAGCATCACCTTGAGCGATGTTTATAACACCAATATTTGGGTTATGAAACGCAATGGCATATTCACTGAATATGCTGCTCCCCCTAATCTGAGAACGTTGGGAACTGATCCTAGCGATATCATCGTTCACATATTTGGAGCAGAGAGTGCGACAGGAGCACAAAGTATCTCATACATCCAGGGAGAAATTAGGCGTATCCGGTTGCTTACCACAACCACACAGGAGAAAATTGAACAGCTACAACGACTCCAACAAAATGTCGGCCCAGGACCTCTAAGATTCTTGATACGTCGAGAGATATACGCATTGGAAGATGAACAAAATAGCCAGCCTTCAAGAAACGAAGCGAGATTAGAACCATGAGTATACTGCACAGCTTGAATTTGCCACCTACCACTTATCAGCGGCTACGGGAAGTTGTCTTGCTTCAAATAGATTTGCTCCTTTATGCCTCTCTGACACCAAAAGGTAACATTGGTCTAGAAACCTGCGCTACCTATCTTGATGAGTATAGCGGCACCTTTGCTGGACGAGGCAAAGTAATTGCTGATTGGTACTTTGCTTCAAATGCTTCACTAAGGAATACACTACTAACTGACTTTGCAACGGCGTTTCAGCAAAAGAAAGTAAGTAAGCAGGTGCAGAAGTTCCGTACAGATTGGTTTGAACGCATTCGAAAAGAGATAGATATGCTCTTAGAGCACGACAATAGCGGGCAAATTATTGTGCAAAGCTTTTTTGTAGAGGAAAAGAAGATTCAAGCCTGTAAAAAACAAGATGCTCCTAAATGGCAACAAAGAGCCAGTGAATTTTTTCTCTACTTTTACAAAATGTATGCAGGCGGGGATGCAAAGCTTCCCGAAGAAATCTTTAGTGATCCTAAAGCCCAACCATTTGGGCGGCAGGAACTGCTCGACCTCTTCATAAATGAAAACAAAGGTTTGGAAATTTGTGCCATTTGTGACCAAGCACGTTACTATACTGAGGGGCAAAAGAAAAAATATAGCATTCTTGATCACTACTTTCCCAAAGAGGCCTATCCTCACTTCTCTTGCCATCCGTACAATCTGATTCCGATCTGCCACACATGTAATTCGTCAATTAAAGGCACAAAAGATCCATTGCACGATGAAAAAGGAAAGCCACGTCCATTGCAAAAGAGATCATTGCCCTATCGTCATAACCTTACCGCACAAGTTTACCTGGAGGTCTCTCCAGGTGTAGATGACCAGTTGATCAATATAGGGCCGCTTCGTGCAAAATATAACGTCAATGCCGAAGATCCCGCACTACAGCAAGCAATTGAGTTGCTTAAGGAAATTTATCAGCTGCCAGATCTTTGGAGCAAAGATAATCAGAGCATCAGGATTCACGATATCCTCTTTCGACGTATGCGCCACTTTCTTGATAATGGGCGAGTCCTGCAGCATGGTACCCAGGTTGACACTGAAATCTATAATATTCTCCGCTACCTTCTTTATTACCTCGCTTACGAAGACCAACGCCGTGATCCTTTTGGGTTTGCACTAACCTGGATGCTTGCTTCATATCTCAAGGAGAAAGACGTTCCCAAAAGTGCAACTTGGCGAGGATTGCGAGATGAAATTAACTCCTGGTTTGGGCAGAGCCTTGAGAAGAGCCAAGAGCGAGACAGACGCGTAGATGACTTATTAAATATACTTCTACAAGAAGCCAAGAATTAGAGTGATGTATCAGGACATGAACCTTAGTAGGGAGAACTAGGATGGCCTTGTGTTTACGTGAGATGCAAGGCCTCGTTTCTTACAAGTAATAAATATCAATAGAATTATCCCTTAGAAGCAGTGTTTTTGGTATCACTTCTATAGTTTTTTGTCAAGAGCACAGCAGTGCTCGCCTGAGCCAGACAGGTGAACGCATGAAAATTGTCTTCGCGACAGCGACTTGTACCTCCTGTCCGGTGCGCTGGATTATACGCGCTCCATGACAACTGGTCGGGCGCTGCATCTGCGCCCCAAGGAACTCACGAAGCTTTACAAACGCGACGGCAAGAACAAGAGGTTCCAGCGTTTCGGCAAGCGTATCAGGCACGAACTGGCGTTGAGAAAACAATCTCAAAAGTAGTGCGAATCCAGAAGTTACGCCGCTCGCGCTATGATGGATTGCAAAGGACACAGTGCAACGCGTCGTAACCGCTGTTGCCATTAATCTCGTACGAATCGGCACAATGTTGACATCGACACCGCGAGGCAAAGACACGCCAATCTCATTTTACGCGTCTTGCTTTACACCCTATTTGGCACACGTAAGGAGTATTCTAATGTCGCGTTGATTATTGATGTTGATACTATTCGCCAACAAAATCTTCAACGAAGAGATTATGTGAGGTTTTATATACACATCTCGATCGAAAAAAATGACATTTTGAGACAGTATTTCATTCACAGAATTCGTAGTATCCTTTGATACGCAAACCAGAGATTTATTACTATTGTTTGTTATGGGCCTTTTCATAGATGACATCATTCAACGTCGCGAGGATAATCTCTGGTGGAACGCGATTCTTAGGAGGGTAAAGCTGAGGCTCATACAGGACATGGATTTTATATTTTCGAAGTAAGCGCAGACTTCTCTTGAAGGCGGGATTGGTATCCAACCCGCCACCCGTTTTAAAACAGGGGACAGCCACGATCGGTTTATTCAAACCCGTATACTCGCTGAGCAAACCTACGGCCAGTGTATCGCTAATCCCTAGCGCCCATTTATTGATGGTGTTAAAGGTAGCCGGAAACACGATAATGGCGTCTGCTCGCGGGAGCACATCTGGCTCTTCTGGCTTTTTATACTCACTTCGTACAGGGTATCCTGTGAGTTGTTCGAGTACTGGAATATCAATAAAGTTTCTGCCAGAGGGTGTTGTAATGACACACACAGTCCATCCAGTTGATTGAGCACATCGTACCAAATCCGGGGTCAGAAATGCCGATGAACTCCCACAAGCAATCACATAGAGCACACGAACAGAAGGCTGATCAGATGTATTCATAACGCTCCCTGAAATTGGATAGAGGGCAAGACATTTTCTATGCGCACATCCAGGTTTTTCACCTGGGTAGTATCCTTCCGACGTTCGAGCTGATGGCGATACGCGAGGACGCGTTGGAAGACTCGCGCAGATCGCGTTTGCTCAAGGATCGTCAAGGCCTGTTCAGCATGCTTGCACGCTGCTTCCACTTCGTCCATCTGAACAAAGGTTGTTGCCAGGTCAACAAGCGTAATCGATTTCTTATGGATACGCGTTTCATCCATAGATGCGAGCCGTTCTTGCAAAAATCTCTGTGCTTTACGCGGCTGTTGCAAGCGTACATAACACGCCCCCTTATATCCAAGCAGGTGCGATTGCGTAAATGGGGAATACAATGGATCAGCAAAGGTGTAGGAAACATCACCCGATTGCCCTCGTTCTATCAATCGCTCGGATTGGTGTAACGCCCGCAAACAGTCATCTGCCTTTTTCAGGCGAGCCTGGACTTCTGCCTCGACGGCCCACAACCAGGCGGTCACTACATCTGCCGCTGTGCCTGCTGCTTGTATACGTGCCTCTTGCAACAGCGGGAGTGCGGTCTCAGCATCACCTCCATAGAGAGGGATAAAACTCTTTCGGCCAAGGATAACGGCGTGGAGCACCGCTTGATTGCATTCTTCCGATGCCTTCAACGCAACATTATAATAGCGCTCAGCTTCAACATTGTTCCCGGCGTTAAATAACACATCACCGATAAGCTGGCTGGTTTCAGCTGCGAGCCGGCACAGCAAATGATTGGCATGTGCTGGAGGGGACGACTCCAACAGCTGCGTAATGATTTCTAAGTGTCTGGATACATCGTGTAAAAGGAGCGCCGACTTTTGGGAGCGGATGAACCGTTGTCGATTCTTTTTGGTGATCAACTCAAGATGCGCCAGCAGTGACATATCGACCCCAACGGGTTTCTTTAACGCTCTGACCAATCTTGCAAGAAGATCAGTGTCAGGGATGAGAGAAGAAGCCACAGTCGCTCCCAATGCCTGCTGCATAAATTGCCGTCGTCGTGCATCCATGTGTCTACCCTCTTCTAGCTCTTTCACTGCAGTTATGATACCGTGCGAAACAGCCTGTGAGATACATGAAAAGGCATCCTGCGTGTCAACATCTGGCATCAAAAATGAGTGCTCAACGTGTGCAAAGGGTATATTTTCTTGCTTTGAGGGATCAATGAATCCTAATTCTTCTGCCGAGAGGTCAAAAAGAGCGCATAGCTTTGCCTGATAGTACGGACTTGGACTTCTCTCTCCTGTTTCCCAACGACTGATCATGTCCTTACTGGTATCAATTTCCAGTCCGACCTTTTTCTGGGACCAACCACGCAACTCTCGCTGCAAACGGAGTTGTTTGTTCGGCTTCTTCGCCTTTGCTGCATGCATGCCCCACGCTCCTCCTCACAATGTAAATTTCACCATGAATTATAACATAGAACATACTATCTTATGAGTGGCATCTTTTGTCATAAAAATGACATGTGATCCGGGCTTTAATCAAGGTATCCTTATTCCTGAGCAATCTAATGAGAAAGAGAGGGTTATGACAAGTGAAGTTGCAACATTACTGCGTCAAATTGAGAGGAAATGCGAAATCCTCCAGCACATAATGACTGATTTTCAGATGGCAGGGGTTCATAGCATCATCAGCCATAAATTTGAGGCTACTGCAGAAAAGCAAGCCAGAGGAAACGCGCGGAAGCAAGCTACTCTTCTCCTTCAGATTCCTTTTCCTGATAATCATCAGGAACCAGTTCTATCAAATCGCCAATTTCAACCTCTAAGGCTTGCGCGACTCTTCCTAATGTGTCCGTTGTCGCAGGATCTAACGGATTTCTAAAATATCTCTTGATCGTTCTAAAACTTACATCAGCTTTTCTTGAGAGGCTTGACATGTTATATCCCTTAGCCAAAGCAAGTTCCTTTACCTTCAATCGCGGTTTCATATGTGCTCCCATAGTTTTTGCTCATTGTATTCTGAGGGCTAGGTTGACGAAACTACGCGCGTAATGCTAAACTCATACTATTGAACATCGGATATTGAACATACATGTACAGCCAAATTTTTTAATAAGCACGATATATAAAAACAAGTCCAGAGATCGCTGGTTTCCATGACAGTCATCAGCCATTTAACAAACTCTAGGAAGGAGCACATATCAACGGCAGTATGTCTCTAGTATGTTTCAAGGAGGAAAGAAAAAATGCGAACGTAAAAACCGCCGACGCGACCATCCTCTAACACAACATACCTGTTATAGAACCATATATATCAACTGCATTCCTTGTAATAACGAAATGTGGATAGGATGTCATGTCTATTTTCACCACACAGAGATATCTTCAGGTGAGAACAATACCAATCAGGAGGAAACACTATGCAGCACAATTCTAGTGATGTTGCTCGTCTGCTTGCACGTATCCAGGATGAATATGTAGCCGCTACGCGCGGCCTCTCCGGGATCGCCGCTGGTACAGCGCAGCACCAGTTCATAAGCGCAAAGATGGAGCGGATAGAACAGCTTCACCAGGAATTGCGCACCCATGTCGGAGACCACGCCATCGCACTTATTGCACACTCGCTGGATGCCGTTCCAGGTGATGCCTCCATTACGCTTGAGGAAACGACATCCCGGCCAGTGTGATGCACACCACCCATGAACAGGATTCACGCTCATTATAGACCCGGTCAACACCTGTTTCGACCATACGTGAAATGCTCTTGTAGCTTGCAAAAAGGATGAGAATCATGAGCGTCTTTTCGTTTTTGACTAGAGAGAAGCTGACATACCGACCCAGTTGCCCATCCGTTCCCAGCTGTCCGGTCTCCTTTATGCGAGGCCGTCGTCATCGCGTGGATGTTCCCTATGCCTTACCCAAAGATGAACGCGAGGAGGAACGACTCGCATTCCAACACTATACGCTCCATAAAATCCTGGGTGGCCACTATCACGCCCCGATCGAACCCACTGTTGAGCGGATTCTCGATGTCGGAACAGGGACGGCGAAATGGGCACATGACATCGCGCGGCTCTTTCCCCAGGCCCAGGTTTACGGTCTCGATCTCGAACTGCCGCAGGGAGTGGGCCTGCCTCCACCTGGCAACTATCACTTCGTCCAAGGAAACGTCCTGCAGGCTCTCCCCTTCCCTGACAACCAGTTCGACTTCGTCCATCAACGGCTCCTCGTCAGCGCGATCCCATCGGTCCGCTGGCCAGATGTGCTGCACGAGCTTGTTCGGGTCACCAAACCAGGGGGGTATATCGAGCTGGCCGAAGCGGGCAATAGCTATCAGCAGGTAGGAGCCTCCATGCAGACCTTTCTTAATTGGGGGCAGATCGCCAGCATCAGGAAAGGCATTGATGTGAGCCTGATGCCCTACCTGGGCGACTTACTCGCTCGCGTGGACATGCGCCATATCCGAACCAGGACGTTTCAGCTTCCCGTGGGGACCTGGGGTGGTAAAGAAGGAGACCTGTATGCCAGGGATATGTACGCTGCCTTCCAGGGACTCAAGAACTTTTACTGCGCCGTTGGAGACGTCGATCCGGACAACTTTGATGCCATCCTGGCAGATCTTCCCCAGGAATGGGAGTTCTGCCATACCACCCACGCATTCTATATCGCCTATGGACAGAAATAACCGCGATGGATCGATATCGCGATGGCAGAGAAAGGCCAGGAGCACTATTCATGGAGAGCACGGAACACAGAAAAACGCTGGAGCAGATACGGATGCTCCACTCATTTGATATTCCTACACTGGCACGGCGCGCAGGAGTTGGACCCTCCATTGTCTATCATGCACTCCTGCGCAAGCCCATTCATCGAGTGCATGCGGAACAGATCCTGGAGGCACTCTCACACGACACGCATCAACAGCTTTCCCTTGACCAGGTCGATATCATCACCTGGGACGACTATCAATTTCTCTGGATTATCCGAGCCAGTCCTGCCGAGCCTCACCACACGCCAGAACCAGAACAGGCTCACCTGCTCGATGAATACTGCTTTGTCTATGCACGCGATAAACGCCATGCCGCTCGGCTGGCAAAGCACTGGCTCGATCAGCGATCCCATCTCGCCCAGCATTTCTTCACTCCATGCCCCGAGGGTTTCACCATTGGCGACATCACGGTTCCTGGTCATCTCACTGCCAGCTAACAGAATACGAAAACACGAGGCTCATCGGAGATAGTGGTTCAACACCACATCCGTACGCTCATGGCCCAGGGCACGCGAGACCTGATGCGTTGCTACGATGTCATAGTCCGTTGCCTTGAGCCGCCTGCTTGCTGGAGGTAACATGCGATCGGGGGCATGGGACAGGTAGCGTTGCTGTGCTGACGCGCGCCGATAGCTCTGGACATCCATCGCCTTGGGAATGTGCTCAAAGACGTGCTCATTCGGATCTCTCCCCTGGACCATGGCCTTGATCACATCGGCGTAGTCGGCAAGAACCGGCACCGTTCTCGCTTTGCCGCCTTTCCCATTTCTGACAGAGACCTCGATCACACTAGATTCTGTGCAGTGCACCTCCTTGACGAGGAGATCGCTCAGTTCAGCGCGCCGCAAGCCGGTTGCACGTGCGAACAGGACAAGATCAGGCCAATGCGCCGGTTGAAAGTGCGCATCTTGCTTGACCGGTCCACGCGAACGGGTGATGCTTTTTTGGGCACGCGATGGAAGCACCACCTCAGCCGCCAAATGGTGATTGCCAAACACCTTGCGTAATGCCGATCGCTGCGTCGTCAGTGTATAGGGACTCTTTTGGGCCGCAATCTGCTCCTTCAGGTAACAGCAGGCCAGTTCATCCAGTCGTTCATAGAGCTGCGCCAACCGCTTGATGCCATGGTTAGACCGTGCCCAATTGACAAATGCATAGGTCTGCTGCTGATAGGTCTTACGCGTCCCATAGGAATAGATCTGCTCCGTTACCACGGCCCAACTCTGCTCAGGCATGCGTCGGCGCAGTTCTTGCTTGGCCTGATAGCGGCTCTGGCCGATCGCCATCAAACTATCCAGGAGCAGCTGCGTTTCATAGATGATGCTGGGTCGACTTCCCATTAGCTCGACTCCTTTCACTACAATGGTTACTATACCCACGCCAGGTACACGGTTTCACACCACGAGGACAATGGTCAGGGTAAGGAATTCTGCGAGGTCTTGCCATCACTCAGGTGCCGTATGCGGGTGCCCCGAAACACTTCATCTGGCAGCGAAGCTGTTTATATCCACAAAAATGGAGGACCATCGCTCCTCTCCTGAGCGGTAGAGAAGCACAGCGAATATCAATACTATAGGGAAACACACTACAGGAAACGATTGAAAAAGGTTGGAGGTGAAACTGATCAGGTGCACCCTGGCCCTCACATACAGGTATGTGAAGAGATGCATCGTGTTGTCAGTACAGCAACCTCCTGATCCCTGTTTCTCTGCCAAAGCCAGCTCAACACACTCTTTTCTCCGCGCAGAACACAGATAAAAGCAGGAGCGAATTGCGCACCAAGGTGGACGGGAAACTCCACTCGTAGAGCTGTAGCAGTTGTACAGCTTGCTCCTATGTATGGCCTACTCCACAAGAAAAGAAGGAGTAATCAGCCAGATAGTTACACTGTGAGCGTATCAAACCAGGTGGGAGACTCCAGGGGCAACAGGTAGGTAGGGAGGCGTAGAAAGGCGTAGAAAACATCTCTGCGACGTTAATCACTGCAGAAAACATGATGTCATAAGGGCACATGTTTCTCATAATGATGCTTGTCGGCCCGTTTCTCACTTCACAGCCAGGCCGTACGGGGTTGTTCGGTACATCGTACGCCTTTTGCTGTACAAAGACAGGATATCTCTGTACCCGAGCGACATGTACACATGAAAGGTGTACACGTACACCATTTCCATGGACGTGTACGGCAAAAGGCTGAACATCTTTCTCAAGAAGTTGGAGGAAGAGGTGAAATAATATCCCACACAGACTGCGTCAGCTCACTTGCAGCCCGATAACGTTGTGCAATCTGTGTTGGCGTCTCGTAATGCAGTGCAGTGAGCACCTGTTGCTGCGCTTGAGGGGCTCGGTGAGCTGCCGATCCCTCCCATACGACAGTACATAACAGCGGCCAAGCCGCCTGCATCGCCTCTGCACTATCCCTCAGCGAGAGAATACTCTCACGAGCACGCTCTTTCATCTCTGCTGCCTGATCCGTAAGCGCCTCTACCTCTTGCCAGGTTAGCTGCGTCCCTCCCAACGCTTGTTTGGCCTGCTCGATCACATCTGGTCGTTGCCACTGCGAGGCGCACTGCCAGAGGAGGACAAAACCACGTCGGGTGGTTGAACACCGGCACAGGAAGGCACAAACCATTCCAATCGTATTCCATAACCCGATCGTGATCTGCAATCGGGCCTGCGCGAGATTGGAAGCTTCCAGCGCCACACGAGCCTGGCGATACGCAACTTGAGCCTGTCCGAAACAGGTCGCAAGCCGCTTGTGCCGAAACGGTTGCAGACACAGCTGAGGAGTGAGACGAGCTTGCACGTTCGCAATCAGATGAAGAGGATCAGAGAGCACGATTCCTTCGCAGAGATTAAATGGAAGGGCTGGTTGTGCCAGAACCCAATCCAAGTCATCGAATGTCCTTTGCGCGAGGGGGTAAATTTCTATCGTGTACGGGCTAACAACGCGCTCCTCAAACCATGCCGGATCGGGGTCGTCGGGAGTGACAATACACAAATCGATGTCGCTGCCTGGCAAAAGTTTTCCATGCTGGGCAACCGATCCCTCGATGAATGCACCAACGAGAGGGCGGCCTTGCTCTTGCCACCAATGGAGTGTGGAGTGCGTGATCTGCCAGATCTCTGTTGTCTCTAGATTCCAGCGCCTGAACTGCTCATTCATACGACAAGTGTACCCAATGAATGCTGGCTCTGGCAAGGAAGCCTTTGACTCCCTCATGCCATAGTGGCCGGTTACAGAACATACAATATCGTGTCATGAAGTGAGCGATAAAAAAGTATGAAGAAAACTGGCAGGCCATATCGGATCATTTTGTATGATTGTACAAAGTGATCAAAGCAGCCAGAAGAGGCAATCATTATAAAGTGATCGTAGTGGATCTATCTACAGGTTGTAATGATTGTCCATTACGTGAAAGGTTGGCACCAGATTTTCGCCCTGGAGGCTTTTCCATTCGCGCTGTCAGACGCTGGTAAGGTCGGTAATCAACCCAGGAGATGGGGTTTCTCACGATCTTTTGATGAAGCGCGCCCATGCCTCCCGCAAGCACTTTGGAGAGGCTCCTGTTGGAGAGAACAAGACAGGAGCCGAACCCGCCGCTACTGTGAAGCGCGTCCATCCCAGCCAGGATCACGTTTTTCAGCAGATACAGACAGATCGACCCCCTCCAGGTGATGCCGATCATTGTAGCGTTCGAGCAGAAAGTTGGGCTGCCACCCCACTTCTCGTGCAAATACCTGCCAATGCGTGATCGCGGTATAGTCCGTATCAATGTCAGCGCGTTGCAGATGGTGGATAGTCATGCCAAAGAAATAGGTGAAACTGGCCTGGACAATCCCGCCATGGCAGACCAGGACAATCGTCTTCTCCGCGTATTCGTGCATCACACGCTGGAGTGCTGAGGTGGCACGCAGATTGAATTCCACCCAATTCTCGCCAGTGGGCAGCCAGCGAAAATACGGACGCTGTTCGCGTGGCACCTCTTTCCACATGGTAAGAAATTGCTCTTCACTCAAGCTGCCATCCTCATTGCGCCACTCTTCAAATTCGGGATCTGACGCCACAGGCAGACCCAGTGCGGGCGCGATAATTTCAGCCGTGTGTTGTGCACGCGGCAGCGTGCTGCTGATCAACACATCCGCCTGGATCTCACCGGTCGCAGCCAGGCGATCGCACAGCAACTCAGCTTGCTTCACTCCGAGCGGCGAGAGGCCGTGATCAACCAATTTGCCATGGGCCTCCCCAATATAGTCGCCGTGGCGGATGAGATAGAGATGGGTCATGAACTTTTCCTACCTTTCAACATCGGTCTGGAGAAAAGAGATCTGCTTCGGAGCAGCGTACGTGAATGGTGAAGATTTGTCAACGGATTGTTCCTCCATCGTCGCACGAAAAACGACACCGGTTTCTCTGACAAGCAGTCAGGCACAGCACAGGGCTCGCTTACGCAGGGTTTGAAAGCTTGCCTTCCCATACGCTTGCCGCTTGATGAGCTTCAACCAATGGGCGTAGCCTTCGACAGCCCCTTGCGACACGCATCCAAGCCATTCCGTTGCAAAGGCATCTTTTTTCTTCCTACCTGCCCCTACCCTACGCCACCCTACCCCTTCGCTCCCCCGGTACAGAAGGTAGAGTAGAAACACAAAATGTCCTGATGTATTCAGTACGAACAGTGTTATTCGGCAAAGACATAGCATCTACACACACGAACAGTTAGAGCACGCCAGAACATCGATTTCATCACGCACTTCCATGAGTGCAGATAATGTGAGAAAGGACGCACACATGCAATCGTCTTCCTATCCACGCTACTATGCAGGCTTTGAGGTTGGATCTGGCATCTCTGGCCTCAAAGTTATCCCCGTTGACGGCCTTCCCATGGGCCAGGATCTTGTCACGCTTCCAAGCTTTCTTGCCGATGGGGACATTTCACTCCTGCTCAAAAGTGGGGATACTGATGCTACACTCTCCTCCATCCTCCAACCAGGAGATTATGTCCTGTCCTGGCAGGATCGGACCTACTTTCTCGGCAATCTGCTTGCTCACGGCACCTACCGTGACAATGCCTTCAATGATGAGCGACGCTATTGGTCAGATCATGCGCAGATGTTGCTCCTCTGTTTGGCCTGTATCCTTATTCCTGAACGCTGCTTTGAACTTCGCCTGGTCACAGCTCTCCCGGTCAGTCTCTATAATCGGGAACGACGGCAACTCGTTCGTCACGCTCTTTCGCAAACGTACCATGTTACCTTTAATGGACGGGAACGAGAAGTCATTGTCCGGTGTGGATATGTCGCTATGGAAGGACAAGGGATTCTCATCCATTATGGTGATGAAACAAGTGAACAGGCAGTTATCGATATCGGCGAGCGAACAACCGACCTGATCGCAGCTTCTGGGCAGCGCCTGATAGGGCGTCTCTGTAAAGGTGATCAATTTGGGGTGGGACAATTGGTAGAAGATCTCCAACAGATGGGATTAGAGCATCGTCGTAAAATCACCACCGAGAAAGCACATGCCCTCCTTCAGGCATATGCGCATCAGCAGCCATATCCTCCCATCAAGACAGCGAACGGACATCTGGCCGCTGAGCATATCACAACCACGATTGAGCAATCCATCCAACGACTGGCACGGCCGCTCTCGTCATTTCTTGCCGGAGCCTGGAATGTTGAAGAAGCGCCACCAGGGTCACAATTCGATACCATTTATCTTGGTGGTGGGGGCGCATACTACTTCGAAAAGATTGTTCGCGCAACCCTGCAGGACTGTCACATCATCACTATCCCAGAACCACAAGATGCAAACATCTGTGGCTATGCAGACCTTGCACAGGCACTTGATGAAGATCGCTGGGAGATGCATTAAATGCGAAATTCAGATGAGGTGTATTGGAGCACCAGCCTACCCAAAGATCATGAGGCGCTACAGGCACTTGATGCCTATCGTCACGAATGGGGAGGGCTCAGCCGAGCCGAGGCGACCCGTCGTTTGTTGATCGAATGGCACAAACTGCGCCAGGGCCAACCCATCGCTGCCTGGATACCAACCGTCTCACCGCAGCAGCACGCGACAAACGTGGGCGATAAGCAGCAGATAGCTGGAATGGCGTACACCCCCAAAACGTCAAACTCAGTTGCACGAGCAGCCAGCCGTGTGCTCGACGATTGAGCAATAAAACATACCATGTACACGTACACCATCTCCATGAGCAAATCTCCCAAAATGGGAAGCTGTTAAGTTCACAGAAAACCCATAACGACCCTAATGATTGTCAAATATCCGAAAATCTCGCACCGCTATCTATAGATCAGATTGAAATAATAGACTTGATCTATAGATAGCGGTGCGAGATTTTTAATATGAACCCACCTAACCCCAAATGGCCGTATCCCTCTAGATGCTCAATCGCATGCACCTTTAACAGGAGATCTACTGTACCCTGTAACCGGCGAGATGCTAAAGAAACGAGGAGTTGATCTGGGTAAGAATCTCTTCTACGATCTCTTCTGGACGCTTTTCATCCGTGGGAATCTGCACAGCATACCCAGGGGAGGCAAAGGCAGCCAAACACCGGTCAAACCGCTCCTGAATCCAGATAAGCGCTTGCTCGGTGTGTTCCTGCTGACGTTGTGCCAGACGGCTGAGGAGCGTTTCTTTGCGTGCAGTGAGACAGAAATGGTAGAAGTGGGGATCAATCTGGCGAAGGCCATCAGTAATCTCCTCAAAGTAGGGGCGATGCCACAAGGTCATGGGAATGATTAACGTTCGTCCGTACACCTGCTTGAGCACACGTGCTGTTTCTACCACCAGGGGACGCCACGCGGTCAGATCTTGAAAGTCAGTAACGGTTTCGATGGGTTTGACGATAGCGGCTAGTCCAGCCCCTACTATCTCAGGATCATAAAGCATGCTATGGTAAAGATGTTGAACAAGCAGTTCTGCCGTCGTAGTCTTCCCGGACGCAAACGAGCCATTAATCAGAATAATCATGGATATGAGCTTTCTTCGATTGTTTTTCTCATCTATTATCCTCGATGCCTCGCGCCAGTACAATCAAGTGGCCTTTTTTCTCAGCTCTCCTCTATTTTGAGTAGAGGGGCAGAGAATCCCAATTAGCCAAAAGAGTTACAGATCTCTACTCATTCCACAACCACACATCTTTTTCAACCGTTTCACGTGTTCTGGATTTGTCGTACTATCTGCACGCCTATTTTTCCTTCGCATTTCAAGTATACAGAAATATCAATTTTCGTACAAGGCAATTTTTTCTACCTACTCCTCCGCTATGCCTTCCCCTACCTGCCTGCTGCGCCAGTGCTATCAGACCCAGAGCGGTATGATCGAAGCAGATCGAGTTCCTCGATAGAGGAGCAAACATCCTGAAAGATACTGCACGATCACCATAGCCGTGAAAGGACCACAGCAATGCAGCAGGAACATGAACACAATATCCAGCCACTGCTCCTCACCGTTCCACAGGCGGCTCGGAGTCTCGGCATCTCTCGTGCCAAACTCTATTTGCTGCTCGCACAGCAGCAAGGGCCTCCGGTCATTCGTTTTGGGAGATCCGTACGCATCTCCGTCGACTCTCTTCAGAAATGGATTAAAGAACAGGAAAACGTATCTCTGTAAGTGTCGTGTTTTCTGGGAGGCTGGCTTCAGAATACTGCGCAGCCACACATGCTTCCAGGAATAGATATGCTCTATCAGCATCGGCCTAGCAACCCTGTAGAAGTAATAGTGCTATGTTTTTTTGACTATACGAATAGACATACGTGAATGTAATTGCTTATCACTCATTTTTTCTCCAAAGGTACGCCTCTTCTTTCATGAGCAAGCTCAATATGGTACGATACAGGTGTCTGCTAGTTGGATAGTCGGGCACTTGATATGAGAAGGAGTGCCCCATGGTTGCAAAACGCGGACGAGGTGAAGGGTCCATTTACCAGAGAAAAGATGGCCGCTGGACTGCCGAGATCTCCGTTGAAGGCGGAAAGAGCAAGTTCCTCTACGGGAAAACGCGGAAGGAAGTCCAGGAAAAGCTGAAGGTCGCCCTGTACGAGCAGCAAAAAGGCATGCTCGTCACGGGTCCCCAGCAAAAGGTCGGGCAATTTCTCACCCACTGGCTAGAGGACGTACACAAGCAGAGCATCCGCTCTCGGACGTATGAGCGATACGAGGAGATTGTACGGTTGCACCTGGTGCCAGGAATCGGACATCACCAGCTCCAAAAGCTCTCGCCGCAACATATCCAATCATTTTACAAGAAGAAACTGGAGGAGGGTCTTTCAAACACTACCGTCATTAGCTTTCACAATGTCCTGCACAAAGCCCTGGAAACCGCCGTCCGCTGGAATCTGATCGGACGCAACACGTGCGACCTCGTGTCTCCACCCAGGCGAAAGCGCTTTGAGATTCAGCCGCTCACGATGCAGCAGATCCACCAGTTCCTGGCCGTGGCCCACGGACACCGGCAGGAGGCGCTGTTCATTCTTGCCCTGGCGACGGGCATGCGCCGGGGAGAACTTCTTGGACTCAAGTGGCAGGATATCGACATGAACCGGGGCGTGCTGCAGGTGCGCCGCATCCTTTCGAGGATCCCGAGCAAGCTTCCAGGCAAGGGATTCGAGGAGGCCGAGCCAAAGACGGAGAGGGGGCGAAGGAGCATCGTCCTCCCACCCTTTACCATCGAGGTGCTGAAGCAGCACCGGATCAGACAGTTGGAGGCAAAGCTCAAGGCGGGCCTGGACTGGCAGGAACATGATTACGTGTTCTGTACGTCGATCGGGACGCATCTCAACCCGACGCGGGACGTCCTCGCGGTGCTCAAGTCCTTGCTGGTCGAGGCCGGATTGCCCCATATCCGCTTCCATGATCTCCGGCACAGTTCGGCGACGATGCTGCTCGGCATGAAGGTGCATCCGAAGATCGTCCAGGAGATCCTGGGGCATAGCCAGATCAGCATCACGATGGATATCTATTCGCACGTGCTCCCGACGATGCAAGAGGAGGCAATGAACAAGATCAATGACGCGCTACAGCAGTAAACGGGGTTTCCTGTCAGATCTCCTGTCAGGAGCCCATCAAGAATGCAAAAGAGAATACGTAAAGCCAGTTGTAGAGCCAGTTGGGACGGGTGAAAAACACGGACAGGGTTCGAATCTCTCCACCGGCACCCCCCTTTTTAAGGATGACCCTTCAGGCCGTATGTACAGCCGCCTGAGGGGTTTTTATTTTATGTAGCAACCGTCTCTGTACATCAACTGTACAGCAACCCAAAATCCACAAAAAAAGCAGCCTCAAATAAACAAGAGCAGCCACATCTCTTAACCAACAAACCCATTGACTTCGTTATCCCACACCATCAACTTTAGCTTCTAAAGGTGTGGTGTATTTTATTAATATCCCATTGAACTTCAAGTGGGCATTGTTCTAGTAAGGCATTTTATACTGCTATGTATTAATAACCCACAATTATTTTTCTCTTCCAAAAACAGATTGAAAACACATTAATAATATTTTATATTATTCTATGACTCAATTAATTTTTTATAATTTATACCAGAAATTATAGTATTATACAGGTTCTAACTCTTTATATCTCAATTGCTTTATGCATCTATATACTCCTAATTATATATTCTCTCACTGGCCCGTCCTGGAAAGAGGTTTATACTAGTGGCTCTACTTGAGGATCTTAAAGCCGGAGTTGCCTTACAAGGTCTTCTACCGGGGAATGGGATGGTCACTATTATCAGCGTTACCCCTCATGCTGATATTGGCGCAGAAATTATCTTTAAGGATGCTAATGGTAAAGCAAGTGAACTATTATACCAGGATCGTATCGCTCAACTCCGTGTTCTACCTCTGCAACTACCCTGGCGCTTCGATGCCAATGGAGCTCTCTTTCGTCTGGTGTCGGAAGCCTATCGTATTCGCCTGGCTTATCTCTTCGCTTCCCTGATGGGGCATGATAACTCCATTAGGGTTGTTCGACAAACTGCTCATTTTGCTCATCAGTCAGATCGCTTGGATACAGTTTTCGGTACGATTGAGAACTCATCAAGGTTGATCCTTTCTTGTGACGTTTTGAACTCCTTTCTATTTCCTATCGGCTCTTTAGTGCTCTTACGACACACTCTAAGTAAGTACGCATATAAAAATCATTTCCTCAAAAACTTACCTTCGGGCGTTTACTATGATAGAATATAAATGGTGAATATCGCCTTTGTAGTCTATTCTGATCATTATCGTATATGAGTATATTACCGGAACAAAATACAGCCATATAAAACTCCGTTCATCCCTGCTTGCATGGACTATGGCGGTATCCTACCAGGAACATCTGGCAAAATCGACGCGCAATCAATGGCTTCGTGAATGAGAAGCATGAATTTTGAAGAAGGCAGGAACATATTTTGGCTCAATTTGACCAGCGAGGGCAGCACGTCACCCAACAATACAATGCTGGGCGTGACATCAATTTCGGACAGGTCCAGAACTCAGAGGACCTTATTATGCAGCTTGAACAGCTGAAAGGGAAAGTCGCTCAAGCACAACAGGCGGGAACCATCGAAGAGGAACAAGCGACAGATGTTCACTATCAGTTGACGAAGGCAGTTCAACAAGCCAGGAAACCAGATCCCGATAAAAAGACTCTTCTTAATCACCTCACGACAGCAAAATCTCTGATTGAGGAAGTGGCAGCAGCAAGTGGACTCGTGACAGCCCTTGTAGGGGCTATTGAAGCCGTGCAGAAGCTATTCTCATGACAAAGTTTGACCAACGTTATCAGCAAGTACATCAACAATATAATGCGGGTCATGATATCAATATGATTGCGTCTCCCTCTCTCAGTGAGATGCAGCAGAAACGCAATCGTAGCAGAATGCTGGCAAAGGTCCGTGCCTACTGGATCACAAATGTCCTTGAACACTCACTGCATGGAGCCGCTATGATAGAACTAGGGCTACATGAGCAACCAGATGCAGTCGCTCATCCCTGGGAACTCATCGTGCAATCTTCGGATCAACCCACAGCACATGCTTTACCCCCAGGGACGCGCTTAACACATCTCTATGATGAAGCAGGAGGAGAACTCCTGGTCCTGGGAGAACCTGGTGCGGGGAAAACGACATTGCTTCTAGAGCTAGCTCGTGATTTGCTTGATCGTGCCGATCAGGATACAATGCACCCCATTCCGGTAATTTTCAACCTCACCTCATGGAGCGTCAAACGGCCTCCTCTTGCTCATTGGCTGATTGAAGAACTGAACAGCAAATATCAAGTCCCACGAAAACTGGCACAGCAATGGATAGAAGCCGATCAATTGCTTTTATTACTCGATGGATTAGATGAGGTTACACAGGTGCATCGTGCCACATGCATTGAGGCCATCAATACGTACCGGCATGAGCATGGTCTGGTACCTATGGTGATCTGTAGCCGCAAAGCAGACTACCTCTCGCAGATACAGCGAGTACAATTACATACTGCTGTTGTTATACAATCGCTGACAGAAGACCAAATCGAAACATATCTCTCTAGAGCAGGGAAACCTATGGAAGCAGTACGCATGGTGATACGGAATGATCCTGAGTTACAAGAAATGGCAAGGTCGCCATTGATGCTAAGTATCCTGACATTAGCCTACGCCGGTAAGTCACATCAAGAGATACAAGTGGCGGGGGTTCCCAGAACGAGGCAACAGGTATTTAAGGCTTATATCAAGCGAATGTTACAACGCCGGAATTTCGGCGTACGCTATCCTCAAAAGCAAGCCATCCACAGATTAGCCTGGCTCGCTCATCAATTAGCCCGGCATAATCTGACGGAGTTCTATCTTGAGCGCATGCAACCGGATTGGTTCGATGAGCATCAACAGATTCCCCATTTCTATCGGGTGGTAGTGAGGACGAGTACTGTAGGTATAGGATTACTTGCGGGGCTTATCAGCGGGTTGCTCATGGCGCTAATCGCCTGGTTGGTCTTTAGACTGAACCCGCATACCGCATTGATCAATGGATTGGTTGCCGGGCCAACCACCGGGTTAATTGTCGGACTCACGCAACAAATCGAGAGAGAGATCAAACCTGCCGAGGTAATCATCTGGTCATGGCATAATGTGTGGCAAATATTAACGAAAACGGGATCCATACGCAGTATGATACTTGGTGGGTTAATCATTGGTTTGGTCTTTGGGCTACCGATAGGATGGGCCTTTGGGCTGGTAGATGGGTTGGCCTACGGGTGGATCCTTGGGTGGTTCGGTGGATTTATTATCGGATTGGTAGATAAAGCAGTCAGCATATTGCTTTATGAAACACAGGCGAAACAGCTACATCCTGTCCTGAGTCAAGACAGAAGGGGCTCTGTACGCAATAGATTTTTGATTGGATTAGTCAGCGCGCTAGTTGTTGGGCTGATCAGTTTGCCGATTCTAGCATTGTTGATTGTACCGACCAACGACCCCATGCTGATCCCGATCGTGATACTGATCTGCGGACTAGTCGGTGGACTTGTTATTGGGTTTAACCATCACGTAAATAAAGAAGTAAAGTCAGTTGAGATACTGAGTTGGTTAAGAGTAGCTATATGGCAAAAAATCGTAAAGAATGAGTCATGGAGACAGATAATAATAGTTACATTAGCTACAGGGTTAGCATTTGGAACGGCCATCGGGCTAGGCGCGGGATTAATCCACGGGGTGGTTAGTAGTATCATAAGTGGGGTTATATTTGACTTCATAAGTCTGCTCCTCGGAGGACTGTCGAATGACCGCCTCGATAAGCAGATTTTCACAAGACCCAATCAGGGAATGCGGTATTCTACACGAAATAGTATTCTAGTTGGGCTGGTTGTCGGGCTGGTAGCCGGGTTAGTGAATGGGCTGATCATTGGATGGCTTAACGGTTTAGATACCTCATCGATGCTCGTGGGGATAGTCTTCGGGCTGATCACCGGGATGGTAACCGGGCTAGCCACAGGATTCTCTATCGGGTTATCAAACGGTGGCACTGCAGGTATTCAACACATCGTCCTACGGTGGTTCCTCTGGCGGGTTGAGCGTATACCCTGGCGATACTCACGCTTTCTAGATTATGCCACTGAACATATTCTGCTACGGAAGGTAGGAGGCGGCTATATCTTTATCCATCGGCTTTTGCTTGATTACTTTGCATCTTTATATACGCCATCCTTAGAGCGTGTCCAGGAAGGCCCCGGAAGCCGATTGACAGAATCGCGGGAGAGCGAGAATGAACAATCCATGGAGAACCACGAATCATGAACCCAGCTGTGCGTTTCATCGATAGATGTATACCTGCGCAGCGGCTCCCCAGCAAGCAGCCTTGCCTCTCTCTCCTACAAAGCAAGAAGAGCTCATTACCGCTCACACCAGTGGACCCAAGGAACCATTCTTCCTCCATCTAGAAAGTACTCAACTGCACATAGCGATTCCTCTACTGGAATAGTCCAGGAACAGAGATGCTCATCGACCTGTCACGCGGGTTTTGGGCATGCAGGTAGTCACCTTTGTCAAAGGACGAAAAGCGCTTCAATTTAGAGTGGGAGGCACACAGAACCGGAACTGGAAAACAGATCAAGGCGCTATATGTCTACCCACTTGACCTTACTATGTTATTTCAGTTGGCTGATATCCCACACCTGCACCGTTGTATCGCGTCCCGCTGAAGCGATACGTTTCCCATCGGGAGACCAGGCAATACTAGTTACCGCATCAGTATGGCCATGATAGGTAAACCGGAGGCTGCCGGTACTGGCATCCCACACCTGTACGGTGTAGTCATAACCAGCCGAGGCGATGTGTCTACCATCGGGAGACCACACGACACTCGTTATGTCGGATGTATGACCTTTATATGAACGCAAAAGTTGTCCATTGTGAGCATCCCACACCTGCACAATTCTGGCAAGCCCGCCTGAGGCGATTTTCTTGCCATCAGGAGACCAGGTGATAGTTGCTACCAGGTACGTGACACTGCCAACAAAGGAGGTATATCCGCGGCAGATAAGAAGGCGATTCCCGCTGGTGGCATCCCACACGTGTACTGTTGCTTCATCACCACCCGAGGCAATATATTTGCTATCAGGAGACCAGGCTACACTGCCTACAGTAACGGTGTGGCCTTTATAGGTAAGCAACAGCTTACCACTGCTGGCACTTCGTACCTCTACCGTTTTGCCGCAAGCCGAGGCGATACGCGTGCCGTCCGGAGACCAAGCCACGCTCCATATTACGACATCAGGGTTCGTATGGCTGAATGACAGGTGACCGCTACTGGCATCCCACACCTGCGCGCTCCCGCTGCCATCGCCCGAGGCAATATGCTTGCCATCAGGAGACCAGGTGATACTCTCTATCATGTCGGTATGATGCGTATAAGTGAGCAAGAGGTGACCATTGCTGGCATCCCACATCTGTACCGTCTTATCAGCTCCCCCTGAGGCAATACGCTTACTATCAGGAGACCAGGCAACACTATACACAGCGTTAGCATGGCCCCTATAGGTCAGTAATAGCAAGCTGTTACTGCTGCTGGCATTCCACATCTGCACGGTTTTATCATATCCTCCTGAGGCAATGCGTTTGCCATCGGGAGACCAGTCAACACTACATACAGCACCAGTGTGACCTTGATAGGTAAGCAGGAGGCTGCCACTATTGGTGTTCCACATCTGCACGGTTTCATCATGGCTAGCCGAGACAATGCGTTTGCCATCAGGAGACCAGGCAACACTATATATAGCATTAGTATGACGTTGATAGGTGAGCTGGAGGTTGCCGCTATTGGCATCCCAGATGCGCACGGTTCCATCATTACTGGCCGAGGCGATACGTTTCCCATCAGGAGACCAGATGCTCTTATTTACAGTGCTATGATGGCCATGATAGACGCGCAAAGGACTGCCACTGCTGGCATCCCAGACCTGCACAGTGTTGTCATATCCAGCTGAGGCGATGTGTTTGCTATCAGGAGACCAGGCCACGCCAGCTACGATATCGGTATGGCCTTTATATGTGAGTTGGAGATGCCCATCGCTAGTATCACAGATCTGTACTGTGTGATCGCCACTGGCAGAAGCGATGCGCCTACCATCGGGGGACCAGGCGATACCCTCTATGTAGGAGTTGTGGCCCTTGTAGTTCAATAGAAGATGGCCGGTAACAGCATCCCAGACCTGCAGGGTCCCGTCAAACCCTCCTGAAGCAATGTGCTTACCATCGGGAGACCAGACAGCACTTTGGACAGAAGAGGTGTGGCCTGTATAGGTGAGTAGCAAGGAATTATTACCACTGCCAGCATCCCACACCTTTACTGTCCCATCCGCACTGGCTGAAGCGATGCGTTCGCTATCAGGAGACCAGGCAACACTATACACAAAGGACTTATGCCCGGCATAGACATAAGGAAGCTTTTTCGGCGAAGCGGGTGGTGGATTTCCAAGAAATGTTCGAACAATACCAGCTGTTCCGGCCATGCCTGCGATACCTGTCAGACCAATTAATACCATGCGCCTCGTGTAGCGCTGGCGTCGCTGACGCTCCATCTGTTGGACCCGTTGACTCTCTTCAATACTGGCTTGTAAGAAGCGATCTTCATCAATGCTTGGGAGATTAGCCTTTCTCCATGCGAGCGCCTCCGTTAGTTGGGCGCCCCGGTAGAGCCAATCTGTGGGCTCTCCATGCCGTTTCCATTCTGCTACATCTGCGCTAATCATTTGCTGTAATCGGATATCTTCTCGTGCCTCATGGAGCCAGTCCTTCAGACGATGCCATGCCTGGATCACGGCTTCATGACTCACTTCGATGGTGGACACACCAGCTACTGTATTGGCAGTGAGGAGGCGCGCTTTTATAAAAGCATTGGTTACATCTGTAAGTTTGACCATCTCTTCCGTATCAATAATTGTCAATTCATCACGGGGAATACGCCGCTTCGTGGCGTCTTCTTCTACCGTTCCGGGATTGAGCAGTCGTAAGAAGAGGGCGCGCGCCAGCAGTTGGTGGGCTGCAGTGGGTAAAGATTGATATGTGGATTCCGCATGTTTGGCGAGCGCTCCTTTGACTCCCCCGATCTTTTGATAGGCCTGTCGCGTGAGTAACCGTCCCTGGTTGTGCTGAAAAAGCTGGTCGAGCGTAAATTGCAAAAGTGGTAGTGTTCCCGTCTGACCCTGCACGTCGAATAGTAAATCTCCGATCAGGTCCTCCTGGAAACTAAGCTGAACATCGGGGAGCTGAGCTGGTTGCTCGATGGCTCTGCGCAGGTCTGGAGTTTCCATTGGAAAGACGATCGCCTGATGATGTTGGATGAGACGCCCTAATTCTGAGTACTGTAATGGGCGATCATAGAAATCAGCTCGTAAGGTGAGTACTGCTACTAATGGACCGTGCATTTCACTGGTGGCAGTAAGTAAGAGCTCCAGAAACTGCCGTCGTTCACCTTCTGAAGCGGTTTGCGTAAAAAGTTCCTCAAATTGATCAATGACAAGTAGAACGTTCACACTGGATGGCTTCGCGCTCGTTGTAAGTAACAAATGCAACCCTCGCGCTGAATCGTCTTCCAGATCTTCACGAATACTCTTGAAGCTACGTTCTGGAAAGAGCGGGCTGAGCGCTATTATCAACGCCTCAATGGGAAATTTTCCTGGACTCATGGGGTCCAGAACGATCCAGTGCTCATTTTCTGGAAAAGTCGCTTGCTTGAGTTTGGGGATCAAGCCCGCCATGACAACACTGGATTTGCCTGACCCACTTGGTCCCAGGACCGTAAGCAGGCGTGAGGCAGCTTGATCCTGTAGATCCATTGTACGTAGTTGCCGGACCTTCTCCAAAAGCTCATCAATCAAACGATCTCGACCGAAGAAATCACGGGCATCCTCAGCACGGAACGCCAGCAATCCCTTATAAGGATTACGAAGAGCAGCAAGAGAGCGAACAGTTTGTTCTATATGGTGATCTTGCAATAAGGAAGATGAAGTTTGCTTGTCAAGCATGTGGAGCAGCTCTTGAAGCGCCTGTGGATAACGTTTCCCTCTAGCATCAAAGAACGGCAAACCATGCAGATTGGCAGGCAGGACGTCCATCAAATGGTCTCCCCAGGTCCAGAACAGGTAGATAGGGCGTTGATACATCTCCGCAATGTGGAGTTCGCGCTTAACTGATAGAGAGCTCCGTGTATAGGACGAAACAACGACGATCACTCCAGATGCATTACGGATCGCCTCACGCATTTCTTCTTCCTCAGAACTAGCTGTATGTGCGGTCCATGCTGTTATGCCGTGCTCTTGTAGATCAGTTTTGAGGTTATCGAGTATGGGAAGATCCTTGAGCGCAGAAGAGAGAAATAGAAATGGATAAAGAGGCGCCGGGGTCCTAGATTGTGGTACGTGGTGCCATACATGGTCGGGAGATGTGTGCCACTGTTCAATGACAGAACGAATGCCCCTGGCAATATCGACAAAAGCGAGATCGATATTCTTCCACATCGTGACTGGTTTGGCATTGCTGGGAAGGACTTGCAAGTGGGTAAAGGGAGCCTGCTCCCAATCAACCGGACGCAAGAGGAGTGGAATGACATGCGCCACACCAGCATCATCGCGTTGTAAGGCTTGTTGCATCTCAGTGTAAGAAGCGTCTAGAGCTAGAAAGTCCGGGCTAATCAACAAGAGAATGATCTGTGCCGAAGAGAACTGTTCGTTGTTGGCCTGGCTTCTATTGGCTCCTGGTATCATCTTGTGATGATGCCATCCTGCAATCATTCCCTGTCGTTCTAACAGACTCAGGTGTTTTTCTAGCTCCTTACGTAACTCTTCATCTTCATCGGCATAGGAATAGAAAAGTGTGAGTGGAGAGTCACCCTGCTCATTGCGCGCACCCATTGTATCTTTCCTTCTTTATCTATATCAGCATTATATATATCCACTCTTTGCCCCTACCGGATTAGTATAGTCTTTCTTCCACCCTTGAGAAAGTATGATGCCGACTTTCAATACTGTGTCCTTTTTACATCTTAGATACATTTATTTAAGTATTATACTATGGGTAAGAATACAGATCAACAACAATAGATAAATTCTGATGATTAAATAGAATTACATGGCACACTTGATGGTCAGGCATATAGAGAACTCATCAAATTTTATACGTCGTCAGATGGAAGAGGTATCCAACATTCTTTTGCAAATACCCTGGATATTCGGCATATTACATTGATTGTCGAAGCGATTGTTGCCAAACTGAAAAAAGAGGGGTGGAAATCTTTAGCGAGTTCTAAGACTATGAAAGCATGTATACGTTATGCTACGTTCGTGGTCCAGAGGGGATTATTTTAGAGTTAGCGGAGTAAACCAAATAAATGAATCAGCATACGACAAAAAGGGAAGAAATGCATCTCTCGGAAGAAGATATGGCCCTCGTGGCCTCATTCCACCCGTATCGTGCCAATCAATTCGCCCTTTCAGCCTTACAGAATAGCAGCAAAGTGAATGTGATAACCACCGAGGAACAGATTGCATTTCTCCCGCGTGAGGGGGCATCCGTGGGCCTGATTTTCTATCCAGGAGCGAGAGTGGAGTCTGAAGCATATGCCGTCTTTCTGCATGAGATAGCCAAATGGGGATACGCAACGTTTCTCCCCAAAATGCCACTGGATCTGGCTATCTTTGCGAGAAACCGTGCAGCCACGCTCATCTCAGCGTATCCGGAAATCCAAACCTGGGTTCTGGGAGGTCACTCGATGGGAGGTGGTATGGCTTGTGAGTTCGTGGTAACGCATAAGAACGTGAGAGGATTACTGTTGTATGGTACGTTTCCCGGCTGTGACCTTTCCAATCGGGAGGAGCTTGCGGTGACGCTAATCTATGGGACACATGATGCCGTGATCGCTCCGGAGCAGGTCACCAGGTCCAGGTCAAATTTACCGGAACAGACACAATATATCGAAATTTCGGGAGGGACTCACTCCTTCTTTGGGGATTATGGGCAACAAGATGGCGATGGACAAGCAACCATCTCGCATGAAGAGGCTCGCCTTCAGATCCTGAAAGCAAGCCAGGCGCTTCTTCACCAGTTCGTACAATGAGAACATCGAGGAACCATCTCCAAGTATTCAGACTGCTATGCACAATCTGACCAAACAATTGGACCAGCATATACAGAGTCGCAAGCTGCACACTAGATTGGCACAATTTCTTCAGTCATACAACCATCAGAATTAATCAAAAAGATGCAATACCGGACATATTCATAGGTGCAGCTCTCTTTTAGCAAAGACATGAGCCTGCTCCTCGTTGAGAATGACGCCAAAATATTTGATGCACGCTAGTGTGGTTTCGATAATACGAGGTTGCTCAGCAGTCGGATGTTTACGTATCAACCAACTGTGTTGTATCCATTGTCGATTTTCCTCTGAAAACAGGACATAGCCAGTGACGATGGCCAGCGTATCTTTGTGCTGATTCCACAGTTGAGCCGTATTATAATGGCATTGGCGAGATTTTCCAGGCACTAGCTCTA
Source organism: Dictyobacter halimunensis (assembly GCF_036245075.1). NCBI lineage: Bacteria > Bacillati > Chloroflexota > Ktedonobacteria > Ktedonobacterales > Dictyobacteraceae > Dictyobacter > Dictyobacter halimunensis. Next base: position 4,436,531 of record NZ_BSRI01000002.1, on the reverse strand, counting down.
CAGTCCCCTCGATAATGTGTCCATACTGCACCAGTAGCGCTACATCTGGCTCATATCTATTATCCATCGCTATTCCACCATGAGCGAACAATTTCTGCTCCAAAGGAACTAATTTCGCACGAACAGAATATCGAATAGCTTTATCCTGTTGTGGATGCACTGATAATGGTCCTAGTCTCCTTGTCTCAGAGAGTTGTGCCCATAATGCTTCTGAGGGCACGCTTGGGAGTGCTTGTCGAAAACGCTTCCGATAATAACACTCACAGAAAAATTCAGTGAGCTGACCCCAATGTACCTGCTCTACATGAATACTGAGAGACTGAAAAGCGGTTTCTTCCACTAAACACACCTGGATGAGCGCTTTCAGCTTCTCTTGTGCCTCTCTACGACTAGCGCTATCCTCCACCCACTGGTAGAGGGATTATCCTGGGCGAACTCCTACCAGGGCCAACCAACAGTCTCGTTGATGTCGCAGGCGTGCTCGTCGGTCATGTCAGCCTGGTGCGAGGAGAGGGAGCGCTGGTTCGAGGCATGGGGCCAGTGCGTACGGGTATCACTGCCATTTTGCCGCATGGGGGAAACCTTTTCAGGCTCAAAGTGCCAGCGGCGGCGACCATCTTCAATGGCTTTGGCAAAACGATCGGCCTGGTACAAATCGCCGAGTTGGGTTTGTTGGAGACGCCCATTCTGCTGACGAATACGCTGAATGTCGGCAAGGTCGCTGACGCGCTTGTTGCCTGGATGGTCGAACAGAGCCCAGAGATCGGCGTCACCACGGGTACCGTCAATCCAGTCATCTGCGAATGCAACGATGGCTTTCTTAACGACATCGGTGGCCGGCATGTGACAGAGCAAGATGTACGCGCCGCGCTGACAGACGCTTCTGCCATGCCAGTGGTCGAGGGAACTGTTGGAGCGGGGACCGGCATGACAACCTATGGGTTTGCTGGAGGCATTGGCACAGCCTCACGCCGCCTCACATCTGACCAGGGAAGGTATACTCTCGGGGCGCTGGTGCTGGCGAACTTTGGGCGGCGAGGCGATCTCCTCATCGGCGGCGTCCCTGTTGGACGTGAGCTTGAAGAGTTGCGCCACAAACGGGAAGTGCAAGAGATGCAGCGGGAGCAAGGATCGGTCATCGTCATCCTGGCGACCGATGCGCCGCTCAACTCGCGCCAACTTGGCCGCCTGACCCGACGCGTCCCGCTTGGTCTCGCGCGCACGGGCACGACCGGAGGTCACGGCAGCGGCGATCTGGCCATTGCGTTTTCGACTGCGAACCGCATTCCCCACGACGAGACTCCGCTCATCCATCACGTGGAAGTGCTCAACGAACAGCATCCAACCATCGATCGGCTTTTTACCGCGGTGGTTGAAGCTACCGAAGAAGCTGTCCTTAACGCATTGTGTGCCGCGCACACCCAGAGTGGGCGGGATAACCACCGAGCAGAAGCGCTTCCACTCGATGAAACGCTGGCCATTTTGCGGCGCTATGGGCGAGTCTGAAAGCTGACTTTCTCCAATGCTCCCACCGGAAAGGGGCTGATCCCTTCAATTTCGGTGGGAAAGCCCTGAAAGTGAGGCTCTCATGCCAAAGGATTGGTGAAAGATGAGCGAAGAGCGGTTGCTCAGTTTAGGCTATGAAATACAACATATCCAGGGGGTGAAAGTCATTTTGCGTCCCCTTGTACTGATTCCCGGAGGGTCTTTTCTGCTGGGGAGCAATCCGGCAACGGACCTCGAGAGCCTCTCTGATGAGCGGCCTCAACATCAGATAATGGTTCAGGAATTCTTCCTGGCAAAGTATCCGGTAACGGTGGCAGAGTATCAATGTGCTGTGGATGCGGGTGCGGTAAGCGTCCCCGAACCGCAAGTGTTTGCCTATGCACCTGGTGAAACAGGTCCAGGCTTCCATCAGCCCACCATCTTGACGTGGGAAGAGCAACAAGCACATCCAGATTTCCCCGTGAGAGCGCTCAAAAACTGGGTCGAAGCCTATCGGTATACGCAGTGGTTAGCTGCTCTGACCGGGCAGTCGTGGCGCCTGCCAACCGAAGCAGAGTGGGAAAGGGCAGCGAAAGGGACCGATACCCGTCGCTACCCGTGGGGAAATGCATGGGATCCAGAACGTGTCCAATCACGATGGGGACAGAGGGGGATCTGGGGGGGCGGCCCAATTGGCACGCACCCGGGAGGGGCGAGTCCTTATGGAATAGAAGACCTGGCTGGCAATGTTTCCGAATGGACGAGTTCACTCTACCGTGCGTATCCCTATGATCCCTGGGATGGGCGCGAAGACCCACATATGCCAGAGGAATATGTTGTATCGCGGGGAGGATCATGGCTCTCCGGCCCCAGTGAAATGCGAACCACCGCTCGCGACGATGAAGGCAATTGGGTCAATGGTGGCTTCAGGTTAGCATGCTCTCTCGTGGGAGATCACATCGGCTGGTCGCTTTAAATCAGCTGAGTCATGCTTCCTCTTCATCCTGAGCACGCCCGTGCTGTCGGCGGTACTCCTGGGCATGGCGCTGATACGCGGCCACGGCAGCGCGGGTTGCGTACCAGTTACGCCCCTGCTTGCGTGCCTCTAAGCGACCATAACGGGCAGCCCAACTCAAAGCCTCTGGGTCGTATCCAAACTCCCGCGCTAACGCTGGAAGAGGCAAGGTATCCTCCTCTTCGGTTGCAGGGATGGTAGCGCATGCCTCTACATAGAGGTCAAGGCTCGCTTCAACAGCCTGGCCTATCATATTCACCAGCGGGCCATAGTTGCCAGTGTTGCCAGTATCAAGCGCATGGATATAGCGTACACGCCAATCTTTCAACACAAGGGCAGGCGGGTAGCCCTCACGCATCAACATGAGATTGAGCAGGAGACGACCAACTCTGCCGTTTCCATCAGGAAATGGATGAACCGCTTCAAAGCCGTGATGAGCGATGGCAGCACGTGTGACGGGGTCGTACTGCTGGCCCTGCTTCCCGTTGACCCACTGCTCCCACTCGCGCATCAGCCGGGGGACATTGCGGGCTGGTGGAGGAGTCATGTTGCTTCCTCGTATAGAGACCGGGACCGTACGCCATGTTCCCGTCTGAGCTTCGTCAAGGATGCCACTCATCACCTGCTGGTGCAGGGTTAAGATGGTTTCCTGCGTGATCGGCTCCTGACTGCCAGCGACCAGAGACACGACATACTCATAGGCGCGGGCATGGTTCTCCGTCTCTTTATACTCCCTGAGAGAATGACCACCAACGGTCATTCCGTACTCAATCACCATGGCTGTCTCGTTCAGGGTCAGAGTGTTCCCTTCAATGGCCGTACTGTGGTGGGTCAACATGACCTTCAAATCTTCATGGAGCCTGGCAACGGTCCCGGCTGGTAGCGGCCGATATCCATCTATGATGGCCTTTTTCTGTTGGAGGCGCGCTGCTAACCTCGCGTCCATGATCGATTTCTGCTGCCTACTCACCTGGTATCATTCCCTTTCCATCAGATATGTATACAACGGATAGCAGAAAATAGATCGCTCCGTTATATATTTTGTGTTTATTATACACCATCTTTTATACAACGGATGGCTGAAAATATTATGAGCCGTTGTATAGTGCTAGAGGATAACGTCAGGAGGTGAACTGGCGCGTGTGGACGGCAGATTGCAGGCGGATCACGCATAAAAAGGGACAGAAATGTCCATCCCACCATCAAAGCGCGTCGGAAGCGGTCATACCTTATCTTTTTTCTTGACGGAGATATGGCCATACTCTACAATATAAATCGAGCAAGCAACCCAGTACGGTTAAATTATTGCTCGGTCGGGGGTACGAGAAAGTGCCAGATCGTTCAGGACAACAATTCGGGGATTATCGACTCAAGAAGAGGATCGGAAAAGGCGGCTTTGGCGAAGTCTACCTGGCCGAGCATGTTGGACGGGGCACCCAGGTGGCGCTCAAGTTGCTGCACGCCAGCCTGACACAGGAACGGTTTATCACTGCCTTCCAGCGCGAGGCACGCGTCCTCAGTCAGTTAGACCATCCCAATATCGTGCATCTCTTCGATTATGGAGTCGAGCAGACAACACCTTTCGTTGTGTTCGAGTATGCTGAAAACGGATCGTTGGGCAAACGCTATCCGCTGGGCGTAACATTTCCCTTTGTCAGCATCGCTTCGTATACACGACAAATTGCCGAGGCGCTCCAGTATGCCCATGACCGGGGTATCATGCATCGCGATGTCAAACCGGACAATATGTTGCTGGGAAATAACGGCGAAATTCTGCTCAGCGATTTTGGCCTGGCGACACTCGCACCTGATGGGCACATCGATCCTGAAGATCCTCTGCGCTTCGCAGGAACGCTCAACCATATGGCCCCTGAGCAATTCTTTGGGCAACCTCGCCCTGCCAGCGATCAGTATGCGCTCGCGGTGACGGTTTATACCTGGATTTGTGGCGAATATCCTTTTCAAGGTACTTCCAGGATGATGGCTCTCCGAAACACGTCTGCGCCCCCTCCGTTGCTCAGCACAAAAGTACCCGATATCTCTCCAGAAGTGGAACAGGTCATCTGTAAGGCACTGGATAGGTGGCCCGCCAACCGTTTTAGCAGTGTGCTGGAGTTTGCTCAGGCACTGGAGCAGGCATGCAAGAAAACCATCGATTTCTTCCCTATCCCCGAAGGCATACAAAAGACTGCCAGGATGTGGGTAGGCGAAGCATCCATCCATTTGCATGCTAAACGCTATCCAGAGGTCATAGCCGCCTGTGATCGTGCATTGGAAGCGAAACCGGATTTTTCCTGGGCCTATTCAGTACGAGGGCTGGCCTATTACAGGCTCCATGAGTACACCAAAGCAATTGGAAACTACGACCGCGCCATTGAGATTGATCCTCGCTATGTACAAGCACTCTCCAACAGGGGCCTGGCCTACCACGATCTCAAACATTATCAGCAAGCAATCTCTAATTACGATCGAGCTATTGCCTGCGATCCCACCGATGTAACAGCTCATAACAATCGCGGCTGGACCCACTATCACCTGGGAAATTATCAGCAGGCCATAAACGACTATCAACGCGCTATTACGCTCAGCCCTCGCTTTGCGAAAGCCTATATCAATCTTGGTCATACCTACTATGCACAAAAAGAGTATGAAAAAGCACTGGCATCGTTCACACAAGCATTAGACATAGATCCCAAACAACAGGCAGTGTATTTTCAACAAGGACGCACATTTTTTGACCTCAAAGAGTATCAGCAATCGGTTGAAGCTTATCACCAGACGATAGAACTCAATCCACAGGATGCGATGGCTTATCTTAATCGTGGCTGGTCGTATCACATGCTCAAAGCATACGAAAAAGCCCTGGAAGATTTTGCGCAGGCGCTGAACCTGAAACCAGATGATGCACGCATTTATAACAATCGCGGCTGGACGTACCGCGCAATGAAAGAACATAAACTGGCACTCGCTGACTTTGAGCAGGCATCAGCATTAGATGCCAAGCTGACCAATGCTCGCAATGGCCTTGAGAAAACCTACTGGGATTTGAATAAACATCAAGAACTCATCACGTTCTACAACAAATCGATAGAACGTAATCCACAGGACGCGGAAGCTTATTTCAATCGTGGACGCGCCCACAATCTTTTGAAGAAGCCACAAGCACTGTCAGATTTCACGCAGGCCTTAGAGCTCCAACCACACATGCTTGCCGCTTATATTGAGCGCGGCTTCATATACGATAATCGGCGAGAATATAAACTCGCGCTGGCCGATTTCCAGCAGGCGCTGAAGATCTCAGACCATCATCCCCGTATTCATTTTGGCCTTGGGCACGTCTATTTCGCGTTAAAGGAGAACGAGAAGAGTATCCAGGCGTACAGCCAGATGATTGAACTCGTTTCCCGCTACCTCACGCCACGTCACAACGACAGTCCCCACCTCCCGATCAATATGTGTCAGCGTACAATAATCGTGGCTGGGCTTACTATACGCTGCAAGATTACGCCAAGGCCCTGTCTGACTTTGAGCAGGCCATCAAGCTCAGTCCACGTTGGACGCAGGCCCATATCAATCGCGGCATCACTCACTATGCGATGAAGAACTATGAGCAGGCATTGGAGGCTTTTAAGCAGGTTCTTGCCCTTGATGCGAATAACATCCATGCATTGAATCATTGTGGATTCACTTTCTATCACTTGAACGCATATGATGCAGCGCTAGAAGCGTTTGCCCAGGTTCTGGAAAAAGAGGCGCAAAATGTACGCGCATGGTTGGGACGAGGGCTGGTTTTTATTGCGTGGAAAAAGTATCCTGAAGCACTGGAAGTCTATAACCAGCTACTTACATGGAAGCCTGAGAATACCGAGGCACTCAATAACCGTGGCTGGGTCTATTATGCTCTGAAACAACATGAACAGGCGTTTGTGGACTACAATCAGGCTCTCAGCATAAATCCAAATGCATCTATTTATCTCTACCTCAATCGAGCCTGGATCTACGCGGAACAAGGCGATTTCTCGTCAGCGCTGGAAGATTGCGAACAAGCCTTGCGCATCGATGACGCTCATCCGATTGTCTACGCCTATCGAGCGCGCGTGTATTGCCTGCAAGGTAACTTCGAGCAGGCCCTTGCCAATTGCGAGCGAGCATTAGCACAAGATACACAAAGTGCTGATGCGTACGCGGTGCGTGGACTCATCTCTTTTCACCAGGGCGACAATAGCCAGGCTCGCAATGATTTTGAGCAAGCACTCACACTCAGCAAGAATCTCTTCTGGATCGATGAAGAGTATGCGCGCGTGTGTAGCACACTGCAAAATGCTGATTGAGGAGCAACCATTTTTCATCCTCAGAATAAAAAGAGAGAGAAATGGGATCATATAGGCCTGAACTCGCTCCTCAGGCTACTAATATTTTTTCAGGAGGACATATGGCTGCGCTCACATTCTTTTTGGCAACATCACCGTCGAAGAACAAGCTCACAGCAGAAGAGATAGCGTCACTCATGCTCGCATTATTGAAGGAACAGCATATCTGCTCGCCCGCAGCCATCTTTGTCGGGAACGCGCAAAATGAAGCGAGGGGAGAGGCATATGACCAGGCCGCGCGTGAAGGCACGCTCGTACAAGCCTCTCAGCACATCATCCCAAATGCACCAGAGTCAATGCTACGGCTCACCAGGGATGTCATAGACGGAAAAGAACAGCATGCTGAAACTCTCTGGTATTGTGGAGACGATGTAGCTGCCTTTCTGCAAGCGTTGCGCCAGCTTCCGTTGCGCGAAAAAGATATCTGCGTTTGTTTTCCCTTCCTGAGCAACGCGCTTGCTCATGACTGCGGGTGGGACAAAGGAGCAGTGCTCTACGCTCTAACCCAACCATACGTTATCGACTTTATGGATGTGCTCGATACAACGGCGCGCCCATTGATTGACTATCCTGTCTCTGATTTTTTCACGCTCTCGTCTTTCTGTGCGGGAGGATTTTCCGACGAAGAACATAATGCACTCGAACCACTCCTGCAACGTTACTGGAGCTTTGATCTCGACCTGAAACAAACCTGACCTCTCACTGATGGTGAACTTCTCACATAAGCATTGCTTCTCAAGGAGGTCGAGCGATCAAACGTCGCCGTCGTTATAAGGTGCTTGGAATCTTCCGCGCCAATCATGCTACGCTTGCCACACGCATTTGCTGTGCTGCGTTGCTTTATACACACCTTCATCAAGAGTTATCTTCAGAATCCTGCCTGTTCTCTAGCAGTTCATGCAAACTGAGCATTCCGTCATGAAAGAGCAATGCTTCTTGATCGAGAAGCGCATCTTCAAACAGCGTATCAGCCACCTGGGTATGGTAAAACGTTGCACCTCGTAGATCCGCTCCACTCAGATCGGCATGCTGCAGATCTACGCCTGTCAAATCCACATCTTGCAGATCAGCCCCTCGAAGATGTGCGCCTTGCAAATCAGTCGTTACAAATGCATCACCAAAGATCGCCCCGCGTAACTTCATCCCCGTGAGATCATTACCGCTCAGCGTTTCCAACAGATTTGCTCCGCGAAGATCCGCATAGCGAAAATCGCTTCCGGTAAGATCGGCCCCGCGAACATTGGCACAAACAAACATGCTGCGACTGGCTTCAACGTTTCGTAAATTTGCATAGCGTAAATCTGCAGAATTAAAATGTGCATTTCTCAACGTAGCGTGCGCTAGATTAGCCCCAGTACAACATGTATCACTGGCTCTGGCATTGATGAAGAACGCCTCCTGAGCATTCGCATGAGACAGATTGGCCCCATCACAACCTATAAAACAAAAGTCGGCATGGCGGAGATCGGCCCCTTCAAAAGAGGCTTCAACCATGGAGCAGTGACGAAATACAGCATATGAGAACTGGCATCCCCAAAAATCGTGACCGCACAAATTGATGTTTTTCCATTGCGTCCAGCTAAAATTGACATGATGGACGTCAGCGGGAATGAAATCATCGTCAAATTCCATGGTGCTCAGGTCTGGCACAATATCTGGATGCGATCGACGCCAATCGACCCACTTCTTCAAGTTGAAAAAGAGAGAGACATGCTCTTTATTAGCCACAGTTCTTACTCCTTGTACTGTTTAACCTGTGAATAATACTCAAATAGTACAGAAGATCCTCATCCATGACCAGCCAGCGGCTATCGAAGGAGCAATCCATACTCGTAATCGGGCATCCCGTATTTGGGACGATGGCAGTTCGGGCTGGCAAAAGATCGTCCCAACGACGCCATTCGATCACACAGGGGTTTTGGGGATAAGAATCTGACGGCCAAAGCTGTTGCAGCGCAAACAATTTTCCATCTGGAGTGCGAGTAATCCCTCCATAGGTGTGTATCCGGGCACCTTGGTCATACATGTGTTCAAAGAAGATAGCTGGTGCCGTAGAAACCTGAGCCAGCATGGTTGCAGGATTGGTGATAAGCAACCAACGGGTGAGCGCCGTTCCACTGGCCGTGATAGCCTCGCGCCGCGTGGGATGAAGATACAAAAGCATAGGGTATTCTCTTTTCTACCGAAGATTGCATAGGCGCTAGAATCTTGGGCATATTCACACCAAAACAACACAACGATGCTGCATGCTCTCCATCATAAAAAGAAGCATGAACGCATGTCCAAGCTAAACCAGCGTGCATTCATATATGACCCTCAAGCGACGCGCTTGTTCATAGCTTCAGATGTGATCGCGGAGCGGTGCTCTACTCTCTGGCCCAACCATACGTTATCCATTTTATGGATATGCTCTACACAACAGCGCACCCATTAATTAACTACTCTGCCTTTAACTTTTTCACGCTCATGTTTTTTGCGCGAGAGGATTTTCATATGAAGAGCATGATCCGCTCGAACTTCTCCTGCAACAGTATTGGGGTGTGGATCTCGATCTGCATCAAACCTGGTTCCTCACTGATCGGTGAGTTGTTTGCCATCGGATAGATGGCAAAAGAATGTCCGAAGAAATGTCCGAAGGATGTCTGAAGAAATGTCCGAAAGGAATTACTTGCCTCCTATGATTACAGTCCTGAATGACTATGAAAGCTACTCGCGAACCATAGAAAATGGATACAAACGAAAAGCGACGGTACAGATAAAACTTTCTTCAGTTTTCTCTGCTGCCATCGTTATTGCATTTGATCAAATATAACGGTTAGCAGTGACGGATATAGCGGTTAACTACGGCATAAGAGCCACACTAATATGCATGCAATATGTCATAATGCAAATATTCCAGTTTGAACTACGAGTAAATGCTTGTGGATAAATATCCATCTCTGCTATACTCATTCCAGAAACATCCTTCTGACAAACTCGTCAGTAAAAAGAGCCTGAGAGTATTCCTTTATGTGCTCAAGCGACTGCCAGACAACCAATGATCTCTTCAACATGAGTGCTAGATCCAACTTTACAGACAGCGAGAGGGGCAAATGATCAAGACACAAATCGGATTTTGGGGTGATCGATACCAGATTCTTGACCCAATTGGCCGTGGTGGCATGGCTAGGATTTATCAGGGGCGCGATCTCCTCATGGATCGTGTTGTCGCGATGAAAGTGCTGCGGGAAGTCTACATGACAGACCCATCCTATTTGGCCTATTTCCAGCGGGAAGCAAAGATCACCCTGTCATTACGACATCCAAATATTGTACAGGCCCTTGACTATGTCCAGAACGATGGTAATTATTTTCTGGTCATGGAACTGATCGAAGGTGCGGATCTAGGTCGCTATCTACGCTCACGAGGTGTGCTCCCTGTAGATCGGGTTACTCGTATCGCTCATGATGTTGCACTTGGTCTAGGCGCTGCCCACCGTCGCAACATTGTGCATCGAGGGGTTAAACCACAAGAGATTATGATAGGTCGTGATGGCAGTATTAAGATCATCGATTTTAGTCTCGCCAGTGATCTATCTCAAGATAGACACACAGAGGATGTGATTCCTACCGAAATGGCGATAGGTATGGTTTCGTACTGCGCCCCTGAACAGGCCCGGAATGAAATCGTCAGTCCGGCGGCCGATGTGTATGCGCTGGGCGTCGTGATGTATATGATGCTGACCGGCCGTGCCCCGTTCGATGGGGAGACACCGGTAGAGGTCACGAGACAGCATATGCAAGATGCCCCGCCTCCTCCCAGCCAGTTCAATCCGCATATTCCTCGTGACCTGGAGAATATCATTCTGCGTTGCCTGGAAAAGGAGCCGGAAAAGCGCTACCATGATGGGAACGCCCTGGCTCATGCTCTCAAGGAATTCAATGATACTATATGAAGTTAAGAGATTGGTGACTGTGGCGAGCCAGTTTCTTGCAGGATACGTGGTTTCTCATCAATAATGAGGCAGTGCTCGAAGGAACGTATCACGCGGGCTTTCAGGTTCAGCTGAAACGATGAGGTCGTTAAACGACCTTTGATTGTCTGATCTTTCCCGACGTCTGGCGTATGATATTGAGGCACTTAAAAGTCAATAAGCTATATGCTTCCAAGTTGATCATGCGGTATAGGGAGGGAACAGAGAAGCATTGAGTTTTTAAACAGGAACAAGATGTAGTCCCTTCGCCTAACCCAACTAAACACCGATAGCCAGAACGCCATCATGTTCGCCTGCAGGCCAGGTCAGGTAATGAATACGTGGAAATATCGAGTCAATTTTCCTCCCAATACTATCTACAATAGCTTTCCCGTTTTTGATTGGCTCCGTGAGAATAGCTTGTTGCGAACACTTGCAAATTGCAAGTAAATTCCTGCGACATTCCTTTTCAGGAGAAAAATATGAGAAAAATAGTTGCTTCGATGCTCATAGCGATGGATGGTGTTGTTGAAAATCCACAGATGTGGACTGTTCAATTTCGGAGTGAAGAATCACAAAAATATAAATTCGATGAGCTTTTTGCCAGCGCTGCACTCCTTCTGGGGCGCATCACCTATCAGGAACTTGCAGCCGCCTGGCCTGGTGCTACTGGTGCATATGGCGAAAGAATAAACAGTATGTCCAAGTATGTTCCAACCACAACGTTACAGAAAGCTGAGTGGAATGCCACCCTGATCAAGGACAACGTTATAGAGGAAGTGACCAGATTGAAACAGGAGTCTGGTCAGGACCTATTGATCTTTGGGAGCGTTGAGCTCATTCACTCGCTCATGCAAGAGGATCTCATTGATGAATACCGTCTCATGGTCTTCCCCATTGTCGTAGGAAACGGGAAGCGGCTTTTCCATGGTGAGAGCCAGCAAAAAGAATTCAAGCTTGTTCAATCGCAAACATTCGGCTCTGGTGTTGTGGTACTCACATACGAGCCAGATCGAGCATAGAGAGGACGTAAGGATCCTTTCTCATATTTGTGCATGACCCGTTTGACACAATTTCTCGCAGTATTGATGAGCACCGCGAGCTTCCAATGCCCAGGCGTGTCATCCCGTTCATGGAGGTGGTACAATGAGCATCAGAGATAAAAGGAATGGAAGAACAGAAACGCCAGGGGATCATTGAGGCAGCAACAGAGCATATTGTTGCACCCATAAAGAACGCTACCAGGTAAGGAGAGAAGATCTGGTGCCTCCTTCTGCACACACAACGATACCACTTGAACCGAAGGCGATACGCCAACATATTCGTGCACTGATTCGCCACCAGTATCGCCTGCATCCACAAGAGGCAACCCGTCAAACTCATGCGGTGCTCAATGAGATCTGGCAATTCGTAACATTTGCGTCCATACAGTTACAAGTACATGAACAGAAGCAGGCGCTCCTGACGCTCAAGGCTGTCACTGATGTCTTGACCGAGCAATGGATGCATCTCAACGATATCCATGGTGAGGTGAGCGCTTTCTTTCAGGATCTCACCAGGGTGTGGACCGAGACGGTGCTCCAGGTTGATCTCACAGCTACCGAGCGCAAACGTTGGGCGAAACAGATAACGATCTGGCAGGCACGACTTACTGACTGGCAGAGCATACACGAAGCATTTGCGGTTCTACAGGCTGCTCTTCGTGAAGGCTGGGATTATGGTCCCCTCCAACGTATTTTACAAGGGATAGCGCTCCAACAGCGAGCCTGGGAAGGCGAGATTCCTGCCTATGCGCCTCTGCTCACACAGGCTCGCCTCACCGTGTTGGAACAACAGGAGAAGTTTCAGGAATATCTGTATCTGGCCAAAGCAGAAGACCAGACCAGAGCGTATGTGACCATGCTTGTGCGACAGGGACAGATCCCGGAAGCGATCGCCTATGGACAGCACCATCTGACAACAGCCGAGGATGCGCTGGCAGTAGCTCAGGCGTTGTGGACACATGGCGCGCAATCAGCAAGTCTTCAGATCGCCAATCTTGGCATCACCCTTGATGGCGCCCACGTCCCACTTGCCGTCTGGCTGCGTGATCAATCCTGGCGCATGGGAGAGCAGACGCAAGCGATAAAAGCAGGCGAGGTGGCCTTTCAAGGTGAGCCTACGCTGAAGCACTATCTCTCCCTCGCCCGTATCGCCGGAACCCAATGGCCCGAATACCGTGTCAGGCTCCTGGATAGTGCGCGCCAGGCTCCTTCTACCACCGATGCGCACGACTTACTGCAGATCTTTTTGCACGAGCATCTTTTTGAGGATGCCATTGCTGTGCTGCAAACGGATAGACGGCACACGCTGGTGACACTGGTCGTGGACGCCGCACTCAAAGAGCAGACCGTTCTGGAATGGGTTGTCAAGGCGTGCCGCCAGCAAGCCGAACATATTATGAACGGAGCCAAAGCATCCTACTATCAGGCCGCAGCAAACTGGCTCGCGAAAGCGCGTACAGCCTATCACCTGTTAGGACAAGATGACACATGGCACATCTACCTCGCGGATCTGCTAGAACGGCATCAACACAAGTCGAAATTACTGCCACTCTTGATGGCATTGGCATGAACGTATCTACGTTCTCACCATAAGTTCAAGATGAGAGGAGTCACACCCATGGATACCTACAACCAGGACAAAATAGACGAAGTGGTTCTCGCCCTACTGCAATTGACGCTCCATGATTCCTACCGCGCCTGGAAAGGATTTGACTGGGATGTCCTCAATAGACTCTACGAGAAGGGATGGATTGACAATCCCAGAAATAAAGCAAAATCTATCGCGTTCACCCAGGAAGGACTGGCCCAATCCGAGCGCTTCTTTGCGCACCATTTTGGCCTTGAGCATCCATCTGAAGAATAGTTTTCCGCCATTCTTCTGCGGCTGTCGCGTTACCCACGGAAAGGTCATGACTGGTGTCATGACCTTGCTGGGCCTCTGATTTATTAGTTCTAAACAGGGTTGTCATCCGGAAGGTGATGAACAATGACGAAATCTACGATTCGGCCAGCAACGGAGAAGGACATTGATGATCCTTATAGATCTAAGGAGTAGACATGTTGCCCAGAATTAAAGCTGTCACTTTTGATGCGGGAGACACCCTTATACACCTCTGGGTGCATAAGACGAGGCGTTTCGCATACTTGTGTGAACAAATTGGCATTCCGCCGTTAGCACCTGATGCAGCAAAGCTGGCTGCTGTCGCCTGTGAACGCTTTTTTCAAGAGCGCTATAAGGGGCCAAGCAAGCACCTGGAATGGTGGCTAAATTACCATATAGTTGGGCTTCAGGCTGCTGGCGTTCAAGGGAATCTCAGAGAATTAGCTCAAGCTATACATGAGGTTTGGAACCAGCTACCAGAGACGTGGGTTCTTGATCCTGAAACCATTATCACATTGGATTGCTTGCGTCAACGCGGTATTCGTCTTGGTGTAATATCCAACTGGGATGGAAACCTGCGCCAGATTTTGCAGGATCTCAATATCCTTTCCTATTTCGAAATGGTGCTTGATTCGCACATCGTAGGGGTCCGAAAACCAGATCCTGCGATTTTTCGCATGTTCTCGCAGGCTTGTAAGCTAGAACCCGCGCAATGTATCCATGTGGGAGACAGTCCGGATGCGGATGAATCAATGGCTTTGTCCGTGGGAGCCATCTCGCTATTATACGACCCACTGGAATGCCTCCCTTCTAAAGGAGGGCATCGCATTTCCGAACTCAGCGATGTCGTAAAGTTCCTGGATAAGGTGTTATAAAATGAGTTACCCATGGCATGGCGGGGCCCTATAAAGCTGCTTTGGTTCCCTTAAATATGTCAGCATAGCTCATTCTTTATCTGGTCGTCTTTTGTCTATTCATGCTCTACCATAAGGAGTTGAGGCTACGTTGGGATGAGCACGAATACTCGCATTTGTAGGTGATTCGTCTAAACTCTGGTATTTTGAGAGAAATCCAGGTATAATTTACGATAGCCTTGAAGAACATTAAACAGTTCTGCTACGGAAATCTTCCTCTTTTCTAGTAGGGACTGCCAGGCTAGCGGTATGTGTTCATTCACTATGACCCTCTAAGAGATAGTGAAGTGGGTTCCGTGCTCTATATTCAATTGTGCCGTTGAGGAAGTCTGTGCTTTTTTGTTATTTTATTTCTATGTATGCGCTATATTTTTTATGCGATGTTCAGTGTTGAACTAGTCAGGAGCTCATCCTTGGATTCTGTGGCCTCTCTCCCTGAAGTTGGTCAGCTGGTCAATGTCAGGCAACGTCGGTATGTGGTTGTCGATAATGTGGTGAGTACGCTTGCTACACATGATGCCTCCGTGAAGTCTTTGTATAAGCAGCATCTGGTGACGCTTTCTTCGGTGGAGGATGATGGGCTGGGTGAGGAGCTGCAGGTGATCTGGGAGGTGGAGCCGGGGGCGGCTGCGATTGAGAAGACTCCGCTGCCACAGCCGGTGCGCTTTGATACGCCTGAGCGGTTGGATACTTTTTTGCACGCGGTGCGCTGGGGCGCGGCTTCGAGCGCGGATGTGAAGGCGATCCAGGCTCCCTTTTTGAGCGGGATCGATCTTGAGGATTATCAGCTGGACCCGGTGGCACGGGCGATCCAGATGCCACGGGCGAATCTGTTGATCGCGGACGATGTGGGTCTGGGGAAGACGATTGAGGCGGGATTGGTGGCGCAGGAGCTGATTATCCGCCACCGGGCGCGCAAGATCTTGATTGTCTGTCCGGCAGCGCTGCAGGTGCAGTGGCGCGACCAGATGCGCGATAAGTTTGGGCTGGAGTTCCGCATCGTGGATAGCGAGCTGATGCGCTCGCTGCGCCGTGAGCGGGGGCTGCATGTGAATCCGTGGAAGCATTTTCCGCGCCTGATTACCTCGATCGATTTCTTGAAGCGCGAGCGGCCGCTGCGCCTGTTTACGGAGGCGTTGCCGGCTGCGGGCGAGCCGCTCTATCCACGCCGCTTCGATCTGCTGATCCTGGATGAGGCGCATAATATCGCGCCTTCGAGCCAGGGGAAGTACGCGACGGATTCGCAGCGTACGGCGGCGATCCGGCGCCTGGCTCCGCATTTTGAGCATAAGCTGTTCCTGTCGGCGACCCCGCACAATGGCTACCGAGAGAGCTTTACGGCGCTGCTGGAGCTGCTGGACAATCAGCGCTTCGCGCGCGGGGTGGAGCCTGATCCCGAGCAGCTGCAGGCGGTGATGATCCGACGCCTGAAGTCGGAGCTGCCGAAGCGTTGGGATGGTTCGGCGCGCTTCGCGCAGCGTCAGATTACGCCGCTGCCGGTGGCCTATACGCCGCAGGAGCGGGAGGCGCACCAGCTGCTGCAGGAATACAGCGCGGCGCGCATCCGTGAGGCACAGGATAGTGTTGAACGCTATGCCTCTGAGTTCGTGTTCATGCTGCTGAAGAAGCGGCTCTTCTCTTCGCCGGAGGCCTTCTGCCTGACGCTGGAGAAGCATGAGCAGTCGCTGGGTGAGCGGCAGCGCCATACGGCGGTGACGAAGCAGCCGAGCGAGGGGATTCTGCGCAGCCGGGTGGAGAAGATCGAGGAGGAGAGCGATGACGATGCCTACCTGGATGAGGTGACGTCGGAGGCGCTGACGACGGCGGCCCCGCTCTTCCATGAGCCGACAGATCATGAGCAGGCGCTGCTGAAGCGGCTGCGGCGCTGGGCGGAGGAGGCGCGGCGCCGCCCTGATAGCAAGGCGCAGGAGCTGATCGATTGGCTGTTCCGCGTGATCCGACCGGGAGGACAGTGGTCGCGTGAGCGCGTGATTATCTTTACCGAGTACCGGGCGACGCAGAACTGGCTCTATGATCTGCTGGCGCGCGAGGGCTTCGCCGAGGCGGGTCCCGATGGCGAGCGCCGCCTGCAGCTGCTCTATGGTGGCATGGATACGAAGGCGCGTGAGGAGGTCAAGGCGGCCTTCCAGGCTGACCCGGATGATTCGTCGGTGCGCATCCTGCTGGCCACGGACGCCGCATCGGAGGGTATCGATCTACAGAACCACTGCTCGAAGCTGATCCACTATGAGATCCCCTGGAACCCCAATCGACTGGAGCAGCGCAATGGCCGCGTCGATCGCCACGGACAGCGGGCGCCGGAGGTGAATATCTATCATTTTGTGAGCAGCCGCTATGAGCAGCAGTCGATGGCGACGCGGGAGCGCCAGCAGCTGGACGACGATCTGGATTTCCTGATGCAGGCGGTGCGCAAGATCGAGTATATCCGCGAGGACCTGGGGAGCGTGGGGCCGGTGATCGCGACGCAGGTGGAGGAGGCGATGCTGGGGCGGCGACGGCAGCTGGATACCGGCAAGGCGGAGGCGAAGGCGCCCTCGAAGCGCTTCCTGGCCTTCCAGCGCCGGCAGCGTGAACGGCTGGAGGCGCATATCCGCCAGCTCTATGAGCAGCTGCAGGAGGGCAAGCGCGAGCTGGGCCTGACGCCGGAACATATCCAGGCGGTGGTTGAGACCGCCCTGGAACTGGCGAAACAGCCTGCACTGCAGGCGCGTACGCTGGAAGATCCACACGGCCACCATCCCCCGATCGAGGTCTTCGATGTGCCCGAGCTGACCGGGAGCTGGGCCAGGTGTACCGAGGGGCTTGAGCATCCCCATACGCATGTGAAGCGGCCGATCGTGTTCGATCATACGCTGGCGCAGGGGCGCGATGATGTGGTGCTGGCCCACCTGAACCATCGGCTGGTGACGATGTCGCTGCGCCTGCTGCGCGCGGAGGTGTGGGCCAGCGGCGAGCAGAGCAAGCTGCAGCGCGTGACGGCGCGCACGGTGCCTTCGATCACGATGGATGTGCCAGCGGTAATCGCCCACGCGCGTCTGCTGGTGCTGGGCGGCGACAATCAGCGCCTGCACGAGGAGGTCATCGCCGCCGGTGGCTATCTGCGCGAGGGCCGCTTCGTGCCGATGAACGAGGGCCAGCTGAAGATGATCCAGGATGCGCTGCAGCAGCGCGAGGTCTCCCCGGCGGTGCAGCAACGGCTGGCCTCCCAGTGGGACGTACATCGACAGCCGCTGATCCGCGCTCTGGAGAACCGCATGGGCGAGCGCACAAAGAGCCTGCAGAAGAAGATGGCCGATCGCGCCGCCAAGGAGCAGGCCGACATCACGGCGATCCTGACTGAGCTGAAGGAGAATATCAGCAAGGAGCTGGAGCAGCCGGAGGTGGTGCAGCTTGAGCTGTCGGGCTTCTCGCAGGAGGAGCGCCAGCAGTTCAACCGGGACATCTCGGCCCTGGAGGCTCGCCTGCAGCAGATCGATAGCGAGATCGAGCAGGAGACCGCGCGCATCCAGCAGCGCTTCGCCGATCCCAAACCCAGAATATTTCCTGTCGCCGTGACATATGTCGTGCCTGCCCATCTGGCACGCTAGGAGCGCCGCACCGGACGGGAGGGCGCGCGCATCAAGCGTATGCCGCGCCCTCCCGCCCTACGGCGCACCCTTGAAAGGATTCATCCACGATGGTTGCTCAACAGTCGATTACCCGCCATCATGCCGACTGGCTGTCCCTGATTGAAGTCTCTGGCCCCTTCCTGAGCCTGCCGGTGCTGCAGGATGCCTTCCCCCATGGCCTGGATGCGAAGGATGAGGAGGCCGAGATGCGCCGCCGCCTGCGCCTGGCCTATGAGGAGTGGGCCGATAACCAGGAGGGGTCGCGCCCCGACCCGGCCATCCACCATCAGTGGCTGCGCTTCGTGCTGGAGGAACTGCTGGATATGCACCCCTCCGCGATCCTGGAGGGGCAGCAGCTGCCGGCCTCGCTGAGCCTGGAGATGAAGGAATACGGCGAGACGCTGCGCCCGACGCTGGCCATCAAGTCGCCCCATGAGCCGAAGCCGCGCCTGCTGGTCCAGCTCTATCCCAAGAATCAGAATCTGCGCAGGCCGGTGCCGGGCAAGGCCTGGAACGCCTATCCGGAGACGCGCATGATGGAGCTGCTGCGCAAGAACGATATCCGCCTGGGCCTGCTGACCAATGGAGAGCATTGGATGCTGGTGGATGCCCCGGCCGGGGAGACGACCGGCTACTATTCCTGGTACGCCTCGCTGTGGCTGGAGGAGAAGGTGACGCTGCGCGCCTTCCATAGCCTGCTGGGCATGCGGCGCTTCTTTAATGTCGAGGCGAGCAAGACGATCGAGGCGCTGCTGGCGGAGAGCGCCAGCAAGCAGCAGGAGGTGACGACGCAGCTGGGCGACCAGGTGCGCCGCGCCGTCGAGGTGCTGGTGCAGACGCTGGATCGCATCGATAAGGATAGCGGTCGCGAGCTGCTCAGGGATGTGCCGGAGACGCAGCTGTATGAGGCGGCGCTGACGGTGATGATGCGTCTGGTCTTCCTGCTCTCGGCCGAAGAGCGCAAGCTGCTGCTGCTGGAAGATCCGATCTATGACCACAACTACGCGGCCTCGACGCTGCACCAGCAGCTGCGCGAGCAGGCCGACCAGCAGGGCGAGGAGGTGCTAGGCCTGCGCTACGATGCGTGGAGCCGCCTGCTGGCCATCTTCCGCATCGTCTATGGCGGACTGCACCACCATGATCTGCAGCTGCCCGCCTATGGTGGCCGCCTGTTTGATCCCGATCGATTCCCCTTCCTGGAGGGCCGGGCAACAGGGAGCAGCTGGCGCGAGACGCCGGCCAATCCGCTGCGCATCGATAATCGTACCGTGCTCTACCTGCTCAACGCCCTGCAATATCTGCAGGTGAGGGTGGGAGGCGTGGTTGAGCCGCGCCGCCTCTCGTTCCGGGGCCTGGATATCGAGCAGATCGGCCACGTCTATGAGGGGCTGCTCGACCATACCGTCAAGCGCGCCCAGGCCACGATCCTGGGACTGCAGGGCAGCGATAAGTCCGAACCAGAGGTGGCGCTGGATGAGCTGGAACAACGGGCAGGCAAGGGTGAGCAGGCGCTGCTGGCCTACCTCAAGGAGGTGACGGGACGCGGCGAGCCGGCGCTGAAGAAGGCACTGGAGCTGCGGCTGGAGAAGCAGCAGGATCGCAGCCGCCTGATGGAGGCCTGCGACAACCAGCACGAGATCTTCCAGCGCGTGCTGCCCTACGCCGGACTGCTGCGCAAAGATACCTTCCAGAACTACACCATCATCACGGCCGGCTCGGTCTACATGACCCACGGCAGCGACCGCCGCTCGACCGGCACCCACTACACGCCCAGGAGCCTGACCGAACCGATCGTGCGGCACGCCCTTGATCCCCTGGTCTATATCGGACCCGCCGAGGGCTGGCCCGAGGAGCAGTGGCAGCTGCGCACAGCCGAAGAGATCCTCAGCCTGACCGTCTGCGACATCGCCATGGGCTCCGGCGCCTTCCTGGTGCAGACCTGCCGCTACCTCTCCGAGAAGCTGGTTCAGGCCTGGGAAAAGACCGACCGCGAGCTCAACAGCAATAGGGTGCTGGCCATCCCTCAAAAAACACCCAGTGGGCAACTCTCGCAGGGGGGAGCCAGCGAAGAGCTTATCCCGCTTGATCGAGAAGAACGCTTAATGATGGCTCGTCGTCTAGTGAGTGAGCGCTGTATTTATGGTGTCGACAAAAATCCAATGGCTGTTGAGATGGCCAAACTTTCAATGTGGCTGATTACACTTGCTAAAGGTAGACCATTCACATTTCTTGATCACGCCTTGCGTTGTGGTGATTCTTTATTAGGAATCAGTGATCGCCAACTTTCCAACTGGTCGCTAGATGCAAAATCTGGCGAGATCGGTAAATCTTCTTGGAGCGTTGGTAATCAGGTCAGACGCAATCTAGATATCGCCAAATCGCTGCGTAAACAAATCATCAACACACCAAATATTGATATTAGTGATATTGAGGAAAAAGAGCGAAATCTGAAAAAGGCCGAGGATACGACTGCGATTCTTAACCTTGGAGCAGATTTACTAATAGGTGTCACACTGAGTGATCCCAGACGCCAACAAGCTATGCAGGATACCCTAGCTTTTGAATATTCAGTTCTGGCAAAAGCTTACGAGCAGGCCATTTATCATCAGCCAACTGCCAAAGAATGGGCCAATAAGAGAGAGGCATTTAATAAAATACGAAAAGAGGTAGACGACTTATTAAAAGGCCGTCGTCCATTCCACTGGCATCTAGAGTTCCCTGAAGTGTTCATAAATAGAGATGATGATGCAGGCTTTGCAGCAATTGTTGGGAATCCACCATTTCAGGGAGGAAAAAAGATTACAGGAACTCTAGGTACAGATTATCGAAATTATCTCCTAAAGTATTTGGCAAATAATGTAACAGGCCACGCTGATTTATGCGCATATTTCTTCCTAAGGGTAACAATGCTCGCGCGACAAAACGGAATGGGTGCACTCCTTGCCACAAATACTATTGCACAGGGAGATACACGAGAAGTCGGGCTTGACCAGATAATATCTTCTGGTTGGACAATTCCCCGCGCAATACCAAGCCAAACATGGCCTGGTGAAGCTGCATTGGAAGTTGCTTATGTTTGGTTAAGAAAGGGCAACTGGCAAGGAGCATATATCTTAAATAATAAGATTGTAAATAGTATTACCTCTTTCCTCACGGTTCAAGGAAATGTGCAGGGTAAGCCTTATAAACTTATTGTTAATTTAAATAAATCTTTCCAGGGTTCTGTTGTCTTAGGACTAGGTTTCGTCGTAGAACCTGAGGAAGCACAAGTATATATTGAGAAAGATACTCGCTATAAGAATATACTCTTTCCTTACCTTAATGGAGAGGATCTAAACACTCATCCAAACCAAACAGCCAGTCGTTGGATTATTAACTTTCATGATTGGTCCTTAGAAAAGGCAGCTTTATATCCTGACTGCTTTAAAACAGTAGAGGAAAAAGTCAAACCACAAAGAAGTACAAGTAATCGCAAAATTTATAGAGAAAGGTGGTGGCAATATGCAGAAAAATGTTCGAATCTCTACTCGACAATTGCCGATATGGAACAGGTATTAGTTTGTTCTATATTCACCAAACATTTATCTTTTTGCTTTGTTCCAACTAATCAGGTTTTTATGAATAAACTTGTTGTTTTCCCTTTCGATCAGTATAGATACTTATGTATATTAAGCAGTAACATTCATGAGATTTGGGCTAGATACTTCTCTGGTACATTAGAAACGCGATTACAATATGCGCCTACAGATTGTTTTGAAACTTTTCCATTCCCGTCAAGCATAGGCAATCTTGATAGTATTGGCGATTGTTACAACCATCATCGCCAATCCATTATGCAAGCTCGGCAAGAGGGGCTTACAAAAATATACAACCGTATGCATGATCCCAGGGAGCACGCAGAGGATATCGTGAGGCTGCGTGAGATGCATAGGGAGATGGATGAGGAGGTGGCGCGGGCGTATGGGTGGGATGACCTGAAGCTGGAGCATGGGTTTCATGAGACGAAGCAGGGGCTGCGCTATACGATCAGCGAGGCGGCGCGGCAGGAGGTGCTGGATCGGCTGCTGCTGCTGAACCATCAGCGGCACGCGGAGGAGGTGGCGGCCGGGCTGGTGGATGAGAATGGCAAGCCGACGGCCAAGGGCAAGAAGCTGCTGGCTAAGGATGCCGAGGACCGACAGGGCCGCACCGGCAAGCATGGTACGGGTAAGGATGCCAGCGACGGGCGGCGGTCCGGCGGCGATGACGAAGAGGATCAGCCGGGGCAGGGCCGGCTGTTCGAGCTGTAACAAGAAAGGATGCTTGTGCGCGATGAGTAAGAAGTGGGAACTCTTGATGAAGCCGGCCTTTCTGGATTATCTGCTCAAGCTGCCCTCCAAAGAGGTGAAGCAGGTACGCGACAAGGTGGAAATGCTGGAGCAGAATCCACTGCCGGACGGCAAGTTGAAGAAGCAGCTGACCCATATGCCGGGCCGCCCCTATCGTATCCGCTCCGGCGATTACCGCATCTTCTATACCTTCCAGCAGGATGTGATCTGCATCTATAAGATGGATGATCGCGATGACGACACCTATAGTGATACGGTGGCCCCCGAGGCCCCACCATCGTCCGATGTGCTGGCCGCGCTGGATGTCGAGCATGGCGACGCAACCACCAGCAACTCGCCGCGCGTCGACTGGGATCACGCCTTTGACAGCGCCATCAGCTCCAAACCTCTGCCGGAGCCGATCACGGTCGAGTTGCTCAAGCGGCTACGCGTCCCCGATCAGTATCATATCCGCCTGCTGCGTGTGCGGGACCAGGACCGGCTGCTCTCCTGTCCCGGCGTCCCCGACGAAATCCTGCTGCGCATCGACGGCCACATGTTCGATCCCCCCATGGAGCAGGTCATCCAGCAGCCCAACCTGGTCCTGTCGGATACTGAGGACCTGCTGCGCTACAAGGAGGGCGAACTACTATCCTTCCTGCTCAAGCTCTCGCCCGAGCAGGAGCGCTACGCCTCGTGGTCGATGGGCGTCACCGGCCCCACCCTGGTCAAGGGCGGACCCGGCACCGGCAAGAGCACGGTGGCGCTCTACCGCATCCGCTCGCTGCTCGACCAGCTGCGGGCCAGCGGGCAGGCTCAACCGAGGATCCTGTTCACCACCTACACCAACGCCCTGATCCGCTCGTCGCAGCAGCTCCTCAAGCAGCTGCTCGGCCCCAAACATATCTATGTCGAGGTGGCAACCGCCGATAGTGTTATCCACAAGTTCTTGCGCACCCAGCGGCAGGAGAACCCCTACCAGATCGAGAGCGGCGAGCAGCCAAAGAAGCTGCTGACGCGGGCCATCGGCGAGGTCACCTTCAACGGCAACCAGCTGCAGCAACAGGCCCAGCAGCAGATTCTGCAGCGCATGGGCGTTGACTACCTGATGGAAGAGATCGAGAAGGTAATCGTCGCGCGCCAGCTCGACGGCCAGGAAGCATACGTCAAGGCCTCGCGCAGCGGACGCAAGCTGCGCCTGAACGCCACCCAGCGCGCGGCGGTCTGGAAGGTCTACGAGCACTGGCGAGGGCTGATGGAGGAGCAGGGGATCGAGACCTTCGCGCTGCGCCGCCTGCGCGCCGCCCGCCTGCTCGCTCCCCAGACCGCACTGCAGCAGTACGACGCCGTCGTCATCGACGAGGCGCAGGACCTCGATCCGACCGCCCTGCGCGTGCTGGTGGCCTACTGCAAAGCCCCTAACCGGCTCTTCATCACCGCCGACGCCAACCAATCGATCTACGGCGGCGGCTTCTCCTGGTCCGAGGTCCACGAGAGCCTGCGCTTCCAGGGCCGCACCTGCATCCTCAAAGCCAACTACCGCTCGACCGCCGAGATCGGCGAGGCCGCGCAATCCTACCTGAGCTACGGCGCCCTCGAACCCGAGGTGAGCGAGCCACAGTACATCAACAGCGGACCCACGCCCGACGCGCGCCTGGTCGCCACC
Organism: Dictyobacter halimunensis; assembly: GCF_036245075.1. Taxonomy (NCBI): domain Bacteria; kingdom Bacillati; phylum Chloroflexota; class Ktedonobacteria; order Ktedonobacterales; family Dictyobacteraceae; genus Dictyobacter; species Dictyobacter halimunensis. The sequence continues at coordinate 4,412,267 of NZ_BSRI01000002.1, read as the reverse complement.
GTCGGCCACGAAGCAAAGCTGCTGACAACCTATTTCAAGCAGGCCAGTCGCAGCCTGCGCCTGCCCATCGGCTCGTGCGCCGTGCTCTGTCCCAACGAAAACGCCGGCCGCAGCCTGGCCATCGCCCTGGAGAACCAGGGACTCGAAGCCACCTACATGTCCGGCCGCGAGCTCGACCTGAGCCGGCCCGGCATCAAGGTCATCACCCTCAAATCATCCAAAGGACTGGAGTTCCCGATCGTGGCCCTGGCTGGCTTCACGCCGACCAACTACCCGATCATCCCGGCCGACGCCAGCGACGAGCAGCGCGCCGAGCACCTCGCCGGCGAGCGCCGCACGCTCTTCGTCGGCATGACCCGCGCCATGCGCGCCCTGATCGTCATCATCCCCCAGGGTGCCACCACGCCCCTGCTCGATGGTTTCGATCCCCAATATTGGAATTTAACGCGGAAAATATGATCTCGATGACCGATGCATACCAACGATATTGCACGATAAAAGAAAAATCAGCTGCAAAGGCCAATACATTCAAATTTAAGAAATGCATGAAGAGAAAAGACCACAGTACGTGCGGGGCTTGCCCCCGCTTCCTTCCTCGCCGCTCATTCATGCAGGTTCAGGATGATGCAGAACGTCTTTCTTGTTGCTTTGCCGAGCGGGAAGGGCAAAAGCGGGGGCAAGCCCCGCACGTACTGTAGTCCCTTTTCGTTTTACCGTTCGAGGATTGAAAGAATAAGGATGGCATTTTGGATACGATCCGTTTGGGGAGAGAGTTGGCGGCGCCGGGTGAGCTGGCGCGTTTAAATAAATTGTTGCGTGATGGCTCTATTCGTTTGGATTGGCGTGATGTCGAGCCGACGGTTAGCCCGGCACAATTGGTGCCGCTGTTGAAGGGGTTGGACCCTTCCGACCATGTGGAGCAACTGGGAGCCGAGACGCTGTCGGACGCGCTGGCACCGATCGTGGTGGCGGCCTTTAAGCTGGCGGGCGATGATCGGGAGGCGACGGTGATCGGGAAGCCGCTGGAGATTCCGCCGACGCCGCACGCGACGAGTCGGCCGGAGCTGTGGTTGCCGGAGGATGAGGTTGTTGTTGTTGAAGATGAAGAGATAAAGAGTGAGGATGAGGTTGAGATGACGAAGAAGGTAACGAGCGTGACCACGGGCAAGGTGAACCAGCCAGAGCTGGGAGGAGCGATCCTACAGGGACGGGTGCCGACGCCGTATGAGCTGCGCAATGAGCTAGAGGATTTGCTGCTGCGCGACCTGCTGGGTCCGGCTGGCGGCGAAGAGGAGGAGGTCGACGAGTTCCGCGTGCATGACCGCTACCTGGTGGGGATTCTGGCCCCTAACGAGAAGGCCGCCCCGGCGGAGGAACTGGACAGCCAGGGCACGATCGAGAGCGGCGTCGAGGAGCACGGCGAGCCGGATACCGATGCCTCGCAGAAAACCAGCCTGAGTCCCTCGTCGATCGGCATGAGCTTCTGCGTCGATCACCAGACGACGCACATCCAGGTCACAGCACGCTGGGGGCAGTATATCAAGGCCGAGAGCCAGGTCAAGCCCGAGGGGAGGTCGCGCTCGACGCAGATCTGGAAGCGCGTGCCGCGCGGCGGCCAGCCGCTGACGATTCAGCTGCGCGCCGGCGCCATCGAGCGCATCGAGCCGGAACCAGATGAGCAGCCCGAGGTCTACCTTAAGGGACTGGTGCGCCGCTCGGCCAACTTCTGGATCGTGACACTCTTCCTGGTCAACGGGCAGCGCATCCTCTCCAAGAAGACGAGCGACTCGTTCTATCTCTTCCAGCCCGAGATGAGCGTGGCCGCCCCCAGTGGCGGGCCGATCTTCCGCCGCCGCCCATCCGAGCTGCAGAAGATCTATAAGGAGGAGGATAAGGCGCTGGCCATGCTCTACCGCAAGCAGGTAGGCTTCGCCATCGGCCACGGCGTCAGCGTCCACGCCGAGACGCTGGCCGAAGATTCGACCAGCGCCTACCGGCTGACCACGCGCATTATCCCCGGCTACGAGGTGCCGCGCACCGAAGCCCCCACGGAGCGCGACCTGCCGGGGCTGGCCGGGCTCTGCCTGGATATGCGCACGCTGGCCCAGGCCGGGGTGTCCGAACTGCCCGACCTGCTACGTCCCCTGCTCAGCACCTACAGCGACTGGATCGATCAGCAGGAGCGGCGCATCAGCGATCCCCGCGAGGACCTGCAGCCCTACCAGGAGGCGGCGCACAGCGCCATCACCAACTGCCGCCGCACCCTGCGGCGCATCCAGCAGGGCATCGACCTGGTCAGCACCGACCCGCAGGCGGCCAGCACCTTTAGCTTTATGAACCGCGCCATGTGGCTGCAGCGCATCCATACCCTGCTGGCCGAGGAGAAGCGCAGCCAGAGCGGCAAGCAGCTGACCGACATCGACCTGCCGCACAACCGTAGCTGGCGCCCCTTCCAGCTGGCCTTCATCCTGCTCAACATCCCGGCCCTGACCGATCCCACGCACGAGGATCGCCGGGCGGGCAAAGAGGCGCTGGCCGACCTGCTGTGGTTCCCGACCGGCGGCGGCAAGACCGAGGCCTACCTGGGCCTGACCGCCTACACGCTGGGCATCCGCCGGCTGCAGGGCGTGGTCGAGGGGCGCTCCGGCGAGGACGGTGTGGCCGTCATCATGCGCTACACCCTGCGCCTGCTGACGCTGCAGCAGTTCCAACGCGCCGCCGCCCTGATCTGCGCCTGCGAGATTATCCGCCGGGGCGCGCCGTCCACCTGGGGCCAGACCCCGTTCCGCCTGGGACTGTGGGTGGGGCAGAAATCGACGCCCAACACCACCGACGAGGCGGCCGAGGCCATCAATCAGGCCCGCGAGGCCAGCAAGTACGGCGGAGGCGGCAGCGGCAACCCACGCCAGATCACCCACTGCCCCTGGTGCGGACAGCAGATCGAGACCGGCCAGGACATCACGGTCGAGAGCTACGAAAAGGGGCGCGGCCGCACCCTCACCTACTGCAGCGATCCCTTCGGCTCCTGCCCCTTCAGTCGTGCCAAATCCAGCGACGAGGGCATCCCGGTGCTGGTGGTCGACGAAGAGATCTACCGTCTGCTGCCGGCCCTGCTGATCGCCACCGTCGACAAGTTCGCGCAGCTGCCCTGGAAGGGCGAGACGCAGATGCTCTTCGGGCAGGTCGATCAGCGCTGCGAGCGCCACGGCTTCCGCTCGCCCGAGATCAAGGACAGCGACAAGCATCGCCCGGTAGGTAAGCACCAACTGGCCCACTCGTATGCCCACGCGCCGCTGCGCCCACCCGACCTGATCATCCAGGACGAGCTGCACCTGATATCGGGTCCCCTGGGCACCCTGGTCGGACTCTACGAGACGGCGGTCGATCACCTGGCCAGCTGGGAGGTCAAGGGACAGCGGGTGCGCCCCAAGGTCATCGCGGCCACCGCCACCATCCGACAGGCCGGGCTGCAGATCGAGGCACTCTTCATGCGCAGCGTCAACATCTTCCCGCCGCAGGGCCTGGACGTCGAGGACAACTTCTTCTCGCGCCAGCGCAAGCCGGGTCCCGACGCGCCCGGACGCCGCTACCTGGGCATCTGCGCCAACGGACGCCGCATGAAGGCGGCGCAGATCCGCGTCTACCTCTCGCTGCTGGCCGGCGCGCAGGTACTCTACACCAAATACGGAGCGCACGCCGATCCCTGGATGACGCTGGTCGGCTACTTCAACTCGATGAGCGAGCTGGGCGGCATGCGCCACCTCGTCGACGACGACGTTAGCAACCGCATCTGGCGTATGGAGCAGCGCGGACTGGCCAACCGCTCGCGTCCCAAGGTGCAGGAGCTCACCTCGCGCGTCAGCTCGGTGGACATCCCCGACGTGCTGAGCAGCCTGGAGCAGCAGTTCGGCATCGAAGGCGGACCCAAACCGATCGACGTCCTGCTGGCCACCAACATGATCTCGGTCGGCGTCGACGTCAAGCGCCTCGGCCTGATGGTCGTCACCGGCCAGCCCAAGACGACCTCAGAGTATATCCAGGCCACCAGCCGCGTCGGCCGTAATGCCCCCGGACTGGTCTGCACCGTCTATAACTGGGCGCGACCGCGCGATCTCTCGCACTACGAGCAGTTCGAGCAGTATCACGCCACCTTCTACCAGCACGTCGAGGCCCTCTCGGTCACGCCCTTCGCGCCGCGCGCCCTGGATCGCGGGCTGGCCGCGCTACTCGTCAGCCTCATCCGCCTGAACGACCAGCGCTTCAACAAGAACGACGCCGCCGGCGAGATCGGCGCCGATCCAGCCTTAATCGAGCAGGCCATCCAGGTCATCAGCCAGCGCGCCTACGAGGTAGCCATCGAATCCAGCGAACGCGTCCAGCACGATCTGCAAAACCTCAAGAGCTTCTGGCTTAAGCAGGCCAACACGCACGCCACGCTCAACTACAAGCAAGCTAAAAACGGCATGCTCAACCTGCTCAAAGAGCCGCAGCGCGGCAAATGGGAACCCTTCACCTGCCTGAACTCGATGCGCAACGTCGAGCCAGCCGTCCAGCTCTTGATCGACGAGCGCAAGCTGGGCGACCCCAATGATCTCGACACAGAGGAAGATACGTCGGAGGAGACACACTAATGCCCACATCATTCATCAAGAAGCATCCCGTCGGAGAACTACGTCCCAGCCAGCTGATCCTCTCCTATGGCGTCGGCGCCATCGTGGATCTGCCTCACATGTCGACCCTGATCATGGGCATCGACGACTGGGACACGTACAAATCGGAAGAGATCATTGAGCCACGCCTGCTGGAGGCCATTCAATCCGTGATGGGGCCGCAGGTCAAGCGCCTGCTGACCCCCTCGGCCGCCGAGAAGACCGGCAAGACGCCTCAGTACATCGGCGTGCCGGTCGCCGCCTTCCCGCGCTGGATGGTCTGTCCCTCCTGCCGCCTGCTCGCCTCCATCGATGACGGCTACTTCGAGCTGCAGGCCAACGACTTCCATCCCGACCGCACCAGCTACCGCCACATCAACTGCCCCAAGGGCAAGAAGCCGATGGTCGTCCCTTCGCGCTTCCTCATCGCCTGCGAAGCGGGCCATCTCGACGACTTCCCCTGGCACCACTTCATCCACGGCGCCCGTCCCTGCAAGTCCGCCCTCTACATGACCGAGCGTGGCGTCTCGGGCGAGGCATCCGACATCATCATCGAGTGCCGCACCTGCGGCCAACGGCGTCCCATGTCGCAGGCCCTGGCCGACAACACCGAGGATGAGAAAAACTACATCCCGACGTGCAGCGGGCGCAGCCCCCACCTGCGCCGCTACGCGAAGAAAAAATGCGGCTCCCAGGCCAAAACCACGCTGCTCTCAGCCTCCAACACCTGGTTCCCCCTTGGCTACACCTCGCTCTCGCTCCCCGAGGGCGAAGACCCGCTGGCGGAACTGATCGAGCACAACTGGAGCATCCTGCAGGCGGCCAGCAGCATCGAGCTGCTCAAAACCTTCATGCTCATCCCGCAGATCCAGCAGCAGCTGGGCAGCTACAGTCCTGAGACGATCTGGCAGGGCATCGAAAGGAAACAGCAGCAAAGCTCCGACGCCATCGTGCGTCCCAGAGACCTCAAGCTGCCCGAGTGGCGCATCTTGATCGATCCGGCCAACGCGCCGCACACCGACGACTTTGAGATCATGCCCGCTGAGACGCCCGCCGGCTACGAGCAGGTGATCCAGCAGGTCGTGCTGGTCGAGCGGCTGCGCGAGGTGATGGCCCTCACCGGCTTCACACGCATTGAATCGCTCAGCGACTTCGCCGAGGAGGAGGAGCTGCCCAAAGACCACATCATGCAGCTCTCGCGCCGCTCCCCCGAATGGCTGCCCGCCACCGAGGTGCGCGGCGAAGGCATCTTCATCCAGTTCCGCGAAGAGGCCATTCGAGACTGGCTCAACCGGCTGGCGATCCAGGAGCACAACGGGACCTTCTTCGAGGCGCACAAGCGCTGGCGCGAGGCACGCAATATGCCCGACAGCGCCGCCAACTATCCCAACATCCGCTACGTGCTGCTGCACAGCTTCGCCCACGCCTTGATCCGGCAACTGACCCTGCACTGCGGCTATGCCGCCGCAAGCATCCGCGAACGCATCTACTCGCAGGACGCCGACGACGAAGGGGGTCCGATGGCTGGGATCCTGCTCTACACCGCCGCCTCCGACAGTGAAGGCACGCTGGGCGGGCTCGTCAGCCAGGGCAAAGAGATGGGCTACCACATCGGCGGCGTCCTCGACGACATGGAATACTGCGCCTCCGATCCGCTGTGCGCCGAGCACGTCACCCTTGAAGACAACACCCTACACGGAGCTGCCTGCCACGCCTGCATGTTCATCCCCGAAACCTCGTGCGAGAAAGGCAATCGCTACCTCGACCGCTCCGTCATCATCAACACCGTCGAGCGCGACAACCTGGCCTTCTTCAAGAAGATTACCGAAAATAGAAAAGAAGATAACGCATGGTAACAACATTATCTGAAATCGTCGCAGCATATTTAGCTGATCATAAATATCTTGAGCATAGAGAGCAAAGGACCAGGACGCGCAATGCCAGCCTGCCAGAATTACAGGCGGCAGTACAAAGCTTTGTGCAAGCAAAGATATCATTGAAAACGCTGCTGGCACAGATTAATAGCATCCTCCACAACCATGAATATTGGGGAGCCAACGGCTCCGGGTTTATGATGCAGCTCAATAAATTTAGCAAATACTATAATGAGACCAATAATAATGCTGAGATCCATTTCCGCAACAGCCTGAAAGGACTCACCGGCGCTACGCTGGGTCCGCATATAGAAGCATTCTATAACTTCTTACTACAAGAAAGGGAGCGACTACGCAGGGAAGGGAAAAGTAGTGGTATGATTATCCCGCCATCCCATAGCGCCTTTATTATGTCGCTCTTTGCGCGCTGGCTGGATCCAACCAATCCAACGTGCATCTATTATGAAACTCAGCGTAAAGGTATCTATACCCTGGTCCAAGCCAGATTAGTGTCGCCATTACCACCATCCATGCTCAGTGCCAATACGATTGAAGTTAAAAAAGCGGACGAGCATCGAAAAGTAGTCGCATTACTGGATGAACTCAGCCAGAAAGCACCACAGCTCAAGCAATTTGAGTATTGGGATGAAGCCTTTTTGCTCTGGGTCGCCGGTCAATTTAAAACCCTGACCTCCGATACGGTTATCAAAGATCCTGATAATAGCGATCTCTTAAGCGGAAAAACAGGTCAACCGGGAGTCGTGAAAGATCCACCTGAACTCTATACGACGCTGGAGCATCAGACCAATACGGCCGGTAGCGCGGCGCCAACGGCAGAGACGCTGCTGATCGAGCACATGCCCTTAAAACCCACGCCGGAGCCACTGCTGACGCACCTCATTCAAGAAGTACAAAAGCACATCCTCATCGATGAAGCGCTGGTCAGGCGCATCTACCACGCGCTGCTAGCGGGACACGTGATCCTGACCGGACCTCCTGGAACCGGCAAGACAGAGTTGGCACGCATCATTCCCGAATTGCTCTGGCAAAGTCAGGCCAGTCCGGACGAGGGCGTCAGCACCGCCGATCCGGACGCGACAGCCAGTGCCGCCTATGTGACGGAGACCGCCTACACCACGCGCCTGGTGACGGCGACCGATGATTGGAGCGCGCGCACGCTGATCAGCGGCATCGCGCCACGTAGCCAGAACGGCACCATCAGCTATAGCATCCAATATGGGCACCTCACCTCAACCATCCTCGACAACTGGTCTTTCCAGGGCGAGCGCTTTGAGGAATGGAGCACCTTGAGCCCACTGCGCGCACGCCTGAAAGCGCATAGCGGACTCGATCGCAACAGAATAGCCACCTTCCGTGGTCAGTGGCTGGTCATCGACGAGTTCAATCGCGCCCCCATCGATCTCGCCCTTGGCGACGCGCTCACGGCCCTGGGCGGCAACGACGTGCTGCGCGTCGCCATCGAAAACGGCAGCGCAGAACTGCCCATCCCCAAGGACTTTCGCATCATCGGCACATTGAATAGCTTCGATCGTAGCTACCTCAATCAGATCAGCGAAGCCTTGAAGCGGCGCTTCTCCTTCGTCGAGATCCTGCCGCCGACACGGGCCCAGCGCAAAGCCGAGCAAGGTATCGTGCTCTATAAAGCGCTGACAAAGGTGGCGCATCTCAGCGACAGCATTGAAGCGAGCGCTGAGAGCGTCAACTGGAACAACCTCGCGGTCAGCGCAGAGCCCGATGGCAGCTATTCTATCGTGTGGGATGAGGAGCAGAACGCGTTCCGCTCAGCCTTCGAGGCGGCGTGGCGCGTCTTCGAGGTGATTCGTATCTATCGCCAGCTGGGCACGGCGCAGGCGATCAGCCTGGTGCGCCACATGCTGATCGCGGGCGTGCTGCAAGGCTACAGCACGCGCGAGCAATGGATTGGACAGGCACTGGACGCGGCCCTGTGCGATACCATCGCCGACCAGCTCCAGGTCCTGCTGCCCGACGAGATCGAGGCCCTGCTGCTCTATCTAACCACGCCAGCGGATAACTTTCCCGCAGCATACGGCAAGCTACTGGATGGGCTCAATAGCATGCCGCAGCGCCTCTATGGACAGCTGCTTTCGCTGGCCGGTATCTATGATGAAGCGGGGCAACAGGTGTTAACCGATGCCCGGGTCGAGCAGATCTCCAACCAGGACCGGCCAGAGGTGACAGCGACCATCCTGGCCGAGCTATTCCATCTTCAATACGAGACCGATCCATTGCCGCAATTCACGCGCCGCCTGCGCTCATTTAAAGCCGAGCGAGGCCTCTAATAATTGGAAGGATCGGGATGGTGGATAGCTCTATTGAATGGGGGATACGATGGTTCTACAGCGCGATGAGACGTTGGTACAGGCGTGGTCGCAGCAATTACAGCGCCGGGTCATGCGGCTGCTCTTGCAGCATGATACGGCGCTCTTTCGCCAGCAATTTCGCCTTTTTTCGGCCGCCAGCCAGCTGCCGCAGATGCCACTGCTTCAGCAATACGACCACTATATCAAGCTCCAGTTCTTTAGCAATGAGCTGCTGGATGACATCTTGCCACGCATCCGGCGTCAGCTGAGTTTGAAGACAACGCATAAGCGCTTGCTTGAGGAGGCTCCGACCAGAGGGAATGTAGACTGGACACGGACGCTGGCCCGCGCACAGCAGCAGTGGCCGGGGCAGCCTCCCCTGCAACTGCTGACACGGGTGCGCCAGCGCGATATGGAGACACCCGAAAACGTGCTGGCGGTGGCCATTACGCTCCAGCTACGCCAGGAGCTCCAGCTAGCCATGAATATCCATTTTGAGGATGAAGAGCTCAACAGTCTGGAGCGACAATTCTTTAGCAGCGCCGACGAGCGGGCGCAGCGCGAGCTGGCCAGTAGCTATGCCCGTCAGCTCAAGGAGCAGGCCCGCCACGTCACCATCCCCACACTGGTCCAACAGGTCGCCAGCAGCCTCAAGCCGGGTCCCAGCCCATACCGTGATCTCATTCACTGGTGGCGGCGCTTCTCGCGCGTACTCATCGGTCGCGCTACTACCGAACAGGCCCTGGCGCTGAGCTCGACCCGTTCAGACGAAAAAACGACCGCCTGGCTCTACGAGCTGTGGATCGCCTTAGAACTCATCCACCTGCTCCACGCCGAGGGGGCCGTGCAGCCCCAGGATATGACCATCGCCACCGACCTGCTGCAGTGCACCTTCAGCTGGCAGGGACGCCGCTTCCGCCTGCTCTACAACCGCCAGCTGGACACCTCGACCAGCTACGAACCCACCTGGGAGCACGCACCCGCCTCGCGCCCCGACTACAGCATCGAACGAGCCGAGCCACTCGTCGTCGAATACCGGGGAGAAAACATCTGGCGCGAACCACCAGTTATCCTCGACGCCAAATACTACCTCAGCGGCAGCGACCCCGCCAACACGCACAGCCCGATCAAGAAGATGCTGGGCGACATTGCCCTGCTGGGGGCGCATACCGGCGCCCTCTTCTTCCCACGCCTGCCCGAACCCAAAGGGCAGCAGCAGATCACGCGCACCATCCGGCAGAAAGCGGGACCCTACCGACCGGCGGCCAGCGAGCAGCAGATCCACCTCTACCACATCGAGCCCACACTTCCCGTTCCACAGCTCCAGCAACGGCTGCGCGCCATCCTCGACATGGCCGCCGAACAGCTACCCGAGCGTGCCCAACCAGTCTGCCAGGGCACCTTCCTCACGCTCGACACCCGCAACGCCGCCGGTACCCGACCAGATCGGCGCACCCTGCTCTGTCCCAAAGCCCACATTGGACCAGGCGTCTTCGACATCGTCAACGCCGACACCGACTGCCTGCGCAACCCGCGCGTCTGCCACGTCATCAACCAGCGCATCGACCCACCAACTCTCATGGAGGAGCGGACTCCACCGTAAGTCCGCATCCTTCTGTGCGACAAGGTTGCGGGGGTCCACCGTCATCGCTATCCAAGCCAAAGAGGCCTGAAGAGGTTAGAGAGCTCATCGGCAGAGTAACAATTACGGATCGACATTTGAGAAAGATGAAAGGTAAAAAACATATGAAGATGTATACATTGATCGGAACCAATGGGAAACCATATCAGAGCGAGCAGAAAGGGACGTTTGGGGGTTATAAACCAGGCAGAATATATGGCCGCTTCGATTGTCCGAGCGCCAATAATGCCATCGCCAAGGGTCAGTATGTCCAGCATCGCGTCTTTTTCGCCGACGAGCTGACGGCCATCACGGCAGGCTATCGGCCCTGCGCCCGCTGCATGAAAGATCGCTATCCACTCTGGAAGCAGGCTGAAGGCCAGGCTGAGGGAGATAGGAAGCGGGCACTGGAAATCTACCGTTCGCTGTGTGGGTATTGATGCGCGGGCACAGGTCACTCCCAGGCAACGAGACGAACGTGATCTCGTTGCCTGCATGTTGCTCATAGCGTGAGGGAAAAGGGCACCATGGTTTACATCGAGAAACGCTGCTGGGTCTGCAACAAGGTCATCATCTGGGGACAGAGCGACACCGCCTGTAAGATGCAGTGTCGCGACCGGCTCTATGCCGAGAGCTATCGCATCGAGCGGCATAAAGAGGCGTCCTATATCAGGAACCGCCCCTGCCGCTTGCAGCTCGGCGAGTGGGCCGAAACCTTGCGCCACTACAAATGGCGCTGCGCCTTCTGCAAAGGTCCCTTTGAGAGCCTCGACCATTTTGTCCCCGTGAGCAAGGGTGGCGCCACCTGGGTCGGCAACGTCGTGCCTGCCTGCCTGCAGTGCCAGATCGCCAAAGGCAACCTGCTCCCCCAGGAAGTAGAGGCCATCCCTCAGGAGATCATAGAACGCATCGCGCGCTATCTCCAGAGGCGCGCCCAGAGCAGTCTCAAACAAGCACATTAGAAAGGACCTGAATTTGCCCCTGGCTGACAATACTCTTCAGATCTGCACAATAACGAGAAACGGTGTGGAATTTAACGCATCATCATTAAAGAAAGATTCTAAAACTGAATCCATTATCGAAGAAAGAGTGAACCATGCCATATACTAGAGGGACGTCTGAAAAGACTCAAATCACGTTGCAAGCAGCGGGCCTGGTCCTCAAGGAAGATTTCAAGATTCTGCGCAGGAATATTGGCAAGCCCAATGAATGCTATGCCATCAAGCTCACCAATCAGGGTGCGCAAAAAGCCATTGAGCGGCAAAACGAGCTGCAAAGCAAAGGGATAAGTGTCCAGGTCTTCCGGCTGACCAGCTACAGGGGCGTTAAAACAGATGTAGACCTTGTTCCCGATGGAGGCAACTCATCATGTTTTACAATTGGCGACGACTTTACGCCGCCTCCCGATAATTGGCAACCAAATACATAAATTCCAAAGCAAACTCTATCTACGTACCCAGGCGAAGCGTACACCAATCACATGTACAAGTACACCATTTCCATGGACTTGTCCAGCAAAAGGCTGAGCATCATTCTGTCTTGTGGCAAATTCACTGAAGGGCTGACAGTTTTTGAACTGAAGGATGGGAACTTGCTCTGAATGTTGAGCAGCACAACCATTAGTTGCTTGAGAAGCCACCTCTGGAACAGTTCATGGTACTCGGCATTTGTAAATTCACAGCAAAATAGTTTGTCTCATGTTCGCTTCTTTTCGCTGAAAAGTGTAAATGAGATCGCTTCATGTCCTGTTTTACTGCAGGTACACTGCACTTAAGCAGTACCCTTGCGCAGAAAAACACCTGGTCGAAAGTTTCCCTCGACCAGGCGCTTCTTTTCCCTACCTTACTACTCATAAGATATTTATATGAAGAGAAAAAATGAGTTATCTTACTCGCACGTATGTCAGTGCCAGGTCCTCCTCCCAGGCTGCTCCCTCTCGTGACATTTCACCCTGGCTTTCCATCTTGTTGCTGTTGTCTTCTATGGTCATGGTGACTCGCTGAGAAAAACTGGGTTCATCACGCCACCACTTGAGCTGATTTCCTGTCATGGTCATGTCGTATTTTCTGGAGATGCCACGTTCATCAAAGGTAAGCTGAAAATAGGTTTTCGCCACATCATCGCTGCCAAAAATCGCAACCCCGTCAGGAAAAAGAGGGTGGTCAATCTCTGTGTGCATGATCAAGAACGCGCCGCCAGCAAGCCAATCAAAAGTTGTACGGCCATGCAAGGTTATCCCGGGAAGGTAGGGATGAGACCCAGTGGTTTGCCATTGCCCCACTAACACCTTGAAGGATTCAAGCGCTGGATTTGGGATTAATGCTTCGCTTCCGATTTTTTTCTCCATATTCTTGTTTCTTTCTCCATGTTCTTGATTAGAGCTATGATGGTCCAAAATTGACACTTCGCCGCGATTGAAGTCGCGCGGCATCTTTCGCCTCTCTTTTGTACGCGCTGTGCTGAGAAATGGAGCGTAGCTACGGCTCGACGCACATCATAGTGGTGGAGGAAAAGCTGAGAGGATGCATCCATGCATAGTTTCTCTTGCGCGGTGCTCGGCACGTTACTGCTCTCATGCCTTTCGAGAAGGGAGAGACCCAACGCCCGCCTCTTTCGAGGCTCATTCCTGGGGAACGTACCCACCAGATCGGAGACTTTTCCTTGGCGCTATTCGGTCGGTGACGTGACTCGTTAGCCGTGGATTGGATACCCGTGCCTTCGCACGTTGAAAGAGCTGAAACAATGGGAAACGCGGTAACGTACGTTATTCATTTCTCAAGGTACTGCTGATCAATTCTTTTCGCCTCCAGAAAAAACGGAATGGCGAGGGCTGAAGCCCTTTTCTGTCAAGGCAGTTTTTGGGCACACATAAGATAAAGCTCAATCGCTGTTATGGGTAGGCACTGTCGCAGGGGCGGTCAGAGATCAAGCGAGAATCTTTTCGTGCGACGTTTTTGTTGTGCGTAATTCCATGCCGCTATGCCGTACAGGATGCCACCGAGGAGAAAATAGACATCGATGCCTCGACCCGACCACAGCGTATAGGCTGAAATTTGGCTATCACCCGTGATCTGGGCGTACGTCATTCCGGTAAGGCCATTTGGCAGGATGCCTGTCAAACGAGAAAAATCATCTATCATCGACGCCACGGCCCGCACTATCAACACGATAGAACCAATCCAGCAGGCAATAAGGAGCATCCAGCGGGGTAAGCCAGGCCCCCAGGATTGAACGATAGCCAGGGGAACAATGATTCCCAACACAAACATTGCGAACACGATGATAGTGAAGAGCCATGCCCCCACACTGTGAGGAAAGGCAGGCAGCGGGGCTATTGCATCCCCTAAGCCAAACCGGCCTCCAAACGCCCAATATACATGAAAACCAAGAAAGATAATGACCCACCCGAGAGATGCATACCCTGCCCACACCGTTCTGTTTTGTTCCTCACTGTCGCTCGGTTGACTCCAGGTCTTTACCATATGCCGTTCTCTTCTTTCGTGCACAATATTTCATTAGAGCTACATACTCATATGACAGATTGGAAGGTGGAAGTGTGACCGATAGCACATGCCCATTGTTATGCTGAGATGACGTTTGCAGCGTATCGTGTTCCATAGATGAAGGGGGAGCCCGCAGCCAACCCTAAAAGGTGCCGATTAGCCTTTCCAACGCTCGTTGCGGAACTGACAGTCGATGGTAAATAGCACAGGCAGCTCGCTTGTAACCAGTTTCAGTCTTCAAGCCATTGCGTGATGAATTTTGGGCTTTGATGGATATCAATCTGCCTCAGGGGTCCCTCGCCAGAATTGATAAACTTGTGGGGGGTGTCCTCGGGGACAATCACGATGTGTCCTGCCTTTGCGCTTATCGTCTCTGAGCCAACGGTAAAGATAGCCTCACCTTCCTGGATAACGAAGATCTCTTTGTAGGGATGTTGATGCAGCCGTGGACCGCTCCCTGGTGGCATATCCACCCAGATAAAAGCAACGCTTGCGTCTCCATGCTGATATCCCTGAAACTCATAGGTATTGCCATATCGATGAAGTTCATCTTTGCTGACTATGGTATAGCTCATTTTTTCTCCTTTGATCAGATTTAATCAGGAAAAGTGCGTATGATCTGATTTGGTAAACAGTAACTGGAACTCAGAGCCAGGCAGTTTCTCTGCCTCCGCGCGTGTAGAGGTACCTGGTTCGAGAGCCTCACGAGCAATAGCATGCAGATGCCCAGGAACAGCAAGAACCATTATCTGCTGTGAGAATGATTCTTGTTGCTCTTCCTGGCAGGTTCTCTTAGAGGCGTGAGAACTGCTGGCTTATGCATCCGGTAGCTGACGGAAACTGAGGGCGATCCGATTCCAGGCATTAATGTCGGCCAGGAGAAAAGTCAGGTCTACAAGTTCTTTTTCGCTGAAATGTTGACGTGTCTGCTCATAGACATCATCGGGTACGTGTCCTTCGGAGATCAGGGTAACCGCTTCTGCCCATGCCAGTGCGGCACGTTCACGCTCGTTGAAGAAGGGTGACTCGTGCCAGACAACAACGGAATGGATTTTGCGTTCGCTCACCGCGTGTTTTTTCAACGCTCGTGTATGCATGTCGACACAGAGTACGCATCCGTTGATTTGTGAGGCACGTAGACGTACGAGTTCTTGTAGCGCGGGTTCTAGTTCACTCATCTCTACATAATCGTCAAGTGTCGATATTGCATTGACGGCTTCCGGGGCAACTTTTCCGTAGTTAATGCGTTGATACATAGATTCCATTCCTTTTCAATTTTCTGGTACATAGTGGATTCTGGTTGGTGAGGATTGGGATAGGCATGCCTCTTACGTTAGCACGTATGGGGCAAGGCCTCTTGCCCTCCCGCTTGAAGAGAATATACCATCGTAATGGCCCTTCTACAAGGGCCAAATTGCGTTGTAATAATGGTGCCATTTTGAAAATGAACGATAGTTGCCTGGAAAGATTACGTACAAGCGTGTTTCTCAATGTGTTGGCGGAATTATTCCGGAAAAAACGTCTCTAACGAGATATCGTGGTACACGACGCGGCTCAAATCTACTCCCTCCAGGTTTGCATCTTCCAGGTTGGTTCCACTCAGATCGGCACCACTCAAGTCTGCTCCAATGAGAACAGAGGCTCGAACATCAGCGTGCGTCAGATCGGCACCATTAAAGCCTGTAGAGCTCAGATTGGAACCACGAAGATCGGCATGTGTCAGATCTGCTCCACTGAGATTCACACTGTTTGCCATTGCTTGCTGCATTCGCACCCAACGTAAATTCGTTCTTCTGAAATCGGCGGCTTCGAGGTAGGCTTCATGCAAATTCGCATGACGTAAATCCGCTCCATCTAAATTAGCATTTTTGAGCTTAGCTCGAGAGAGATCGATTCCGCACAAATTCGCTTGACTGAGAGTGGCATTGCTGAAGTCAGCATCATGAGCATCTACGCTACGAAGCATCGCATCAACTCCATCTCCAAGATACGCTTGGCTGAGATCAGCACCATAGAAATCGGCTCGTTGCACATTGCCTTCAGATAAGTTCGCTCCCCGTAGTTGGGCAGAAGGAAGCAGTGCATCTTGCAGATTTACCTCTGTCAAATTGGCATAGCTTAAATCAACGTTTCGGAAGTTTGTTCCGTGAAAATCAAATCCACTCAAGTCAGTTCTCCTTAGGTTTGCTTCACTAAGGTCAGGCTGAACCTCCGGATGCTGCTCCCTCCAATGATTCCAGGCATCTTTACCCTGCAGAAGAAGAGAGAGATGATGAGGATTTGCCATAATGCCCTCCAGTACTTGTAAAAGGAGATAAAAATCTGTGCACTCTTCCTGTTAATAAGAAAGAGACGTCAATCCATATGGACCTCTTACATCGTACAAGTTCCATGCGAGCCAGGCAATAAGTGAATTCAAGAGTTATAAAAGTACATGCCAGCAGAGTTACTGGATGTTTGATGTGCCAGCCATATTTAGGGAATTATTATGTGCAACTATGGTGGAGATTTTCTTCTGCTCCTTCGCTACTCCTCCCTTCACCTGCCTGCTGCACCAGTGCTATCAGCCCCGGAGCAGTATGATCGGAGGAGGTAGCATTCCTTGATTGAGGAAAAAACAGTATGAAAGGCACGGTACGATCACCATAGCTACGAAAGGATCACAGCAATGCAGCAGAAAAATGAACACAATATCCAGCCACTGCTCCTCACCGTTCCACAGGCGGCTCGCAGTCTCGGCATCTCTCGCGCCAAGCTCTATGTGCTGCTTGCACAGCAGCAAGGGCCTCCAGTCATTCGCTTTGGGAGATCCGTTCGCATCTCCATCGACTCTCTTCAGAAGTGGATTAAAGAACAGGAAAACGCATCTCTGTAAGTGTCCTATTTTCTGGGAACCCGGCTTCAGGATACTGCGCAGCCACACGTGCTTCCAGAAATGTATATGCTCTATCAGCATCGGCCCGGCAACCCGGTAGAAGTAATAGCGCCCGTTTTTTGACTATATGAATAGATACACGTGAATGTAATTGCTTATCGCTCATTTTTTCTCCAAAGGTACGCCTCTTCTTTCATGAGCAAGCTCAATATGGTACGATACAGGTGTCTGCTAGATGGATAGTCGGGCACTTGATAATAAAGGAGTGCCCCTATGGTTGTAAAAAGCGGACGAGGTGAAGGGTCCATTTATAAGAGAAAAGATGGCCGCTGGACTGCAGAGATCTCCGTTGAAGGTGGAAAGAGCAAGTTCCTCTACGAGAAAACGCGGAAGGAAGTCCAGGAAAAGCTGAAGGTCGCCCTGTACGAGCAGCAGAAAGGCATGCTCGTGACGGGTCCACAGCAAAAGGTTGGACAGTTTCTCACCCACTGGCTAGAGGACGTGCACAAGCAGAGCATCCGCTCGCGAACGTACGAGCGATATGAGGAGATTGTACGGCTTCATCTCGTGCCAGGGATTGGACATCACCAGTTCCAAAAGCTCTCGCCGCAACATATCCAATCATTTTACAAGAAGAAACTGGAGGAGGGTCTTTCGAACACCACCGTCATTTGCTTTCACAATGTCCTGCACAGAGCCCTGGAAACAGCCGTCCGCTGGAATCTGATCGGACGCAATACGTGCGACCTCGTATCGCCACCCAGGCGGAAGCGCTTTGAGATTCAGCCGCTCACGATGCAGCAGATCCACCAGTTCCTGGCCGTGGCCCACGGACACCGGCAGGAGGCGCTGTTCATTCTTGCCCTGGCGACAGGCATGCGCCGAGGAGAACTCCTCGGACTCAAGTGGCAGGATATTGACATGAACCGGGGCGTGCTGCAGGTGCGCCGCATCCTTTCGAGGATCCCGAGCAAGCTTCCGGGCAAGGGATTCGAGGAGGCCGAGCCAAAGACGGAGAGGGGGCGAAGGAGCATCGTCCTCCCACCCTTCACCATCGAAGTACTAAAACAGCACCGGATCAGGCAGTTGGAGGCAAAGCTCAAAGCAGGGCTGGACCGGCAGGAGCACGATTACGTATTGGTCTGTTCTTCATAGGTGTGCCATATGTCTTCCTACTATGTGCGCTGGCATTTGTGTTGGAGTTTATTCCAGTGATTGGCTTCTATATCACTGCCATATCGGTTGTCCTCATCGCTCTTACGCAGGGGTGGGTGACGGCACTACTGGCCCTGGCCCTTGTAGGTGCTCTCCAGTTGCTAGAAGGAGAGGTTCTCTCACCGCGCATTATTGGCCGGGCCATCGGTATCAATCCGATCATTATGATCGCTGCTCTGGTCGCAGGGAATCAGCTCTTTGGAGTTATAGGAGCATTGTTTGCTGGATCGGCAGCAGGCTTCATCCAGACAATCCTCGTGGCATACTGGTCTTACTGGAAGCGACATCATGATGCCCTGTCCGTCCAGACGGAGAAGGAACAAGATTCGTCCGAACAGGAGAAGAAGACGCAGGAGAATAGGCCAGTAGCAATAAACTCCGATGGGGAGCCCTAGGAATGGATATAGCGATTGACAAAAAAATCGGCGTAGAACTGTTCCCAACGTGACCCAGGGGCTTCACTCATCTGTTTTTTATCGGCCAGAACAAGCAGATAAATTAAATCGCTTTTTAGCAGTTTCGCATCAAGCAACGTCTCAATCCCTTTTTCTCGCAAATGATCAGCGTACCAGATCGACCAATCAGGATCAGCACCGTCGGTTGCTTTAAATGCGATATGGTGATCCTCCCCCGTTTGATGAAGAAGGTCAGCAAGCTGCCTGGCTCGTTGCTTTTTGTCCACACTGGTATTCAGCTTCATGGTCTTTCCCATTCCCTCTAAAGTGGTAAAAAGAACAACTGATCGATATCAATCCATTCCTTCTCCTCAGAGAAAAGCGTTTCTCATTCCCTATAACGTTTTGATGTAGGCAATGAGTTACTTCGTCACCTCGCGATACTCGCGTTCACCCGTTGCGGAATTGTAAAACACTTCCAGAAGCCGATGGGACGTGGGATCAACGAATCGCTCGCCGGTGGGCTGGAAGTCGCCCTGCGTTCGATCTACCCGCGAGCGATATCGCCTGCGCTCAAAAAGCATGGCGCTCACCAGGATGAACCCATTGACTCCCAGATACACAACCAGAAAGATGCTGGTATGGACCAGGAACAGCAACACAGCCGCACCAATGAGGTAGAGCAGCCCATACCCAATGATCACCCACCGCAGTATCACGCTCCCTCCCTCTCCGGCTCAATCACAACCGCTGTGCCATAGGCCACGATCTCGCTCATCGTACTGCCCACTTCAGAGGAATCAAATTGCATGCGCACAACTGCATTTGCCCCCATGGCGGTCGCGTTTTGGACCATGCGATCAATCGCGTGTCGGCGCGCATCTTCCAGCAGTTCGGTGTATTCCTTGATCTCGCCGCCCACCAGGGAGCGCAGACCCGCCATGATGTTGCCCCCCAGGCCCCGGCTGCGCACCACCACGCCAAAGACCTGTCCCTTGGTTTCCACAATACGATGGTGGGCGATCCCTTCAGTAGTTACAATACGCATCTCATGCTCCTTCGATATGCTTGTGTGCAGGTAAAGTGTTTTGCACATACAGATAAAAACAGAGGGTCACAAACGACCGTTCTCCTACAGTGTATAACCTGGTCAGGCGTGGACAGCCAGCCACCCCAGAAGGCTGGCCAGAGCCTGTGGATCCAAATGGGTATTGGGGCCATTGTAGCTCGCCGTCACTTCGGCCTGCACCAACTCTGACCGGGGCCGCAGCTCTTGCTTGAGAACGTGATTGGCGTTCTCCAGGAAGAGGAAGTTCACGTGCTCACGTCCCGCAGCGGCCAACTGAAGGTTTTCACCATCGGCTTGCCAATCAACCCCTGGTTCGTCATGCTTCGCATCCTTTCAGGGTTCTCCGCGAAAACGTTCGTTCAGACAAACATGTGTTTGGGTTAGTTCTCATCGTTTTTTGGCCTTTCTTCCCTCCCAAATTCAGGAATGAGAATAGTGGTGAGAAGGCGTCGTCGGCGACCAGGAGTAGGTTCTTTTTACACAGCACTACCCCAGCAAGCGTTGTGCTGTTTTGAAAAATGGCTGCCCAAGCTCATTTGAGCCGTAGGCATAAATATATAAACCAGTTGAGACACGCTCGATAAAGCCCCATTCCCAAATAGCGGCTTGATCGAGGCCAGATTCTTTGGCGAGTAGCTCGCAATATTCGTGGGCTAACGCCATAGGATCGGCGGCTGCAAGCAATTCCTCATTCCAGTCCCGCAGGACCACCCCAAGATCATATTCTGGCTCGCAGAGGAAGCCCTCCGGATCAACAAAAACATAGCCCGACTCAGCTCCAGTACGTGGGGCAAGTACCTGAAGAGCGTTCGCTGGATGGGGGTCTCCATGTACGACGACGCATCGTTCGCGGTCAAAAGCATCCATGCGCCGGCACGCAAACTCCAGGGCCTGAGAGACAATTTTCTCAGGGCATGGCCGTTCAAGTTTGACCCATAGCTCGCTTATGAGCTGAGCCAACGTCCACGCTTTGTACTCCAAAGCATCAATAGTCTGATCCGCGCCAGATGGTACAAGCCATGCTTGTTTCAGTATCTTGCACAGCAATCTTATTGCCTGCCTGGGTTCCAATTTACTATCCTGCATGGATAGTCCGAGCTGCTCTAGAAGCAAGGCGCGTCGCTCGTAGTCAAACTTTAACACGCGAACATAGCCGTGACCATTCGCACGGATAATAGTGTCTATCTCATGCTGAAAGCCGTCAGGTATCGGCATAGCTATCTTTATGACTGCATTTCCGCCTGCGGTTTTTACTGGCGCGACGTATGCCGAAGATCCTCCGGAAAGCGGTTGGCCAATGCGAATTTCCCATTCTTGCTCAAGGTCGGCAATAAGGCCAGGGAGATCTTTAAGCCACTGTCTTGCCTGGGGGCTTGATTGCTCGGCCCTCAGCCGAACTCGCTCAGGTACAACAATACTGTGTATATGATCAGCTTTATCCATTGTGACAGTGTATCATATGGATTGTATTTTACCCAGGTTTTGACATCCTCCCCACGGCTCTCGCCGGGGGATTCCCACAATCACTTGCGGGGTTTCCTGCTTCGCTGAGACTTGCCGGGGGTGGTTTTCACCGCCCCCGGTCTGACGGCCTCTCCACAGGCATTGAGGACCGTGAGCCCCACGGACCTTATATTTTTTGCCGCATTCATATCTCGCTCATGATGCACGTCACATTCTGGACACGTCCACTGGCGTACGTCGAGCGTGAGGGATGCGAAGATATATCCACATCCGTTTCTTTTTAAAGGTCGGATACTTGCCGCGACCCTCAAAGAAATTGATGAATGCCTTGTCGAGGTGGCGCAATGCCTGTTGGACGGGAACACTGGATACCTCATTCAGCCAGCGATAGTCCTCCTGTTTTTTGAGCTCAGTGAGCATCGAAGAAAGGTCTTTGTAGGACAGACGCGTGTGTTCTTTGTAAAAGGCATCCGTTTTGAGGCGTAAGGCCCAGTTGTAGGTAAAGCGTACACAGCCAAACGTCCGAGCAAGCATCTGTTTTTGCTCGTCGGTCGGGTAGCATCTGAATTTGTAGGCGCGTTTCTGTGTACTCATGCTTTACATGGTAACCTATACTGTGTAAAAATTCAACAGCACCATCCCCCATCGCGCCACCAAAAGGAACGCGCCTTCTATCCTCATGGTTGAAGCCAGGGGTTTTACGGCGCGCTTTGATAAAGCTGGTCCTGGGCTTTAAGGCACTCAGGTATCGAATATTCAATTCAATGGGTGCAAGATTGATGCTGTCGAGGAGCAGTCAGCGATCAAGCGAGGAGCTTTTCGCGCGACGTTTTTGTTGTCCGTAACGCCATGCCACTATGCCGTACAGGATGCCACCGAGGAGGAAATAGACGTCGATGCCTCGGCCCGACCACAGCGTATATGCTGAAACCTGGCTATCGCCCGTGATCTGGGCGTACGTCATTCCGGTAAGGCCATTTGGCAGGATGCCTGTCAAGCGAGAAAAATCGTCTATCATCGACGCCACGGCCCGCACTATCAACACGATAGAACCAATCCAGCAGGCAGTAAGAAACATCCAGCGGGGGAAGACGGACTCCCAGGATTGAACGATAGCCAGGGGAACAATGATTCCCAACACAAACATTCCAAACACGATGATAGTGAAGAGCCATGCCCCCACACTGTGTGGGAAGGCGGGGAGCGGGGCGCTTGCATCTCCTAAGCCAAACCGGCCCCCAAACGCCCAATATACATGAAACACAAGAAAAACAATGACCCATCCGAGAGCTGCATACCCTGCCCACATCGTTCTGTTTTGTTCCTCACCGTCGCCCGGTTGACTCCCGCTCGTTAGCATATGCTGTTCCCTTTCGCGCACCATATTTCATCAGAGGTACATACTCAAATGACAGATTGGAAGGTGGAAGTGTGACCGATAGCACATGCTCATTGTTATGCTGAGATGACGTCTACCGCCAGGCTTGTAGAGCACGCACTATTTCAGCTAAAGAGGAACAGGCTTGCGCTCCTTCCCGCTCAAATTGTCCCTGCGCCACAAATCCAGTTGTGACCCCTATAAATCCCATACCTGCATCTCGTGAAGCATAGTAATCCATCAACGCATCGCCAATGTAGAGTACCTCTTGACGAGCGATCCCTTTTTCGCTGAGCAGTTTGAGTGCTTTCTCAAAGACTCCAGGATCGGGCTTATGGACGGGTTCGTCGTCTGCCCCCTGCAGAAGAAAAAACTGGTCGATGGGGAAACCCAGGCGCATCAAATCGTTTCGCGCTCTCGAGCCGAGAGTAGAGGTGATCACACCAACTTCAACACCTGCATCCAATAAGGCATTGACGGTCGCGAGCCCATCTTCCTGGACCTCTTTGAGAAATTGATCTTCCAGTGACACGTTCGCCTTGAGCATGTTTTCGGGAGTATCAGCCCCTTGATACAAAATGGCTATCATCGGTTCAAATGGCATCCCCCAATGCTTTGCCAGAACGTCGTCGGTCAGATCGATATCATAGAACTGCTTCGCGACCGCCTTATGATGAGCCCACTTGATAACCGCTGTTTTTAAGAGTGTGTCGTCCAAATCGAAGAGAACGGCTTTGTATTTCATATGCATTATCCATATCTATATACATTCATCAAACATACGATGGTGAAGAACTCTCGTTCCTGTTCTGCTCGTATCAGCCTATGAACGAGCGAGTTCCCCTTCGGGTACCTGGTAATAATCACATGTTCTGATCTTACGGAAGCCGCAAGATTCATAGAGTCCGAGGGCATTAGCGTTCTTTGTCTCTACATCCAGGGCGATGCCAGGCCACTGTTCTTCAAGCAGCAGGTCAACGATTGCCACGAGCATTTGCCGACCGTACCCCTGTCCACGATAGAGAGGGAGGACGCCAAAGGTCACGATATCAGTCAGATCACCAAAGCTGACCGTTCTGAGTGATCCAATTGGCAACCCATCAAGCAGGCCGATGTAAAAGCGTTGGTTGTCTGCTGAAATAGATTCTGTGATCCAATTTTCCATCTCCTCTTCAGATGAGTCAAATGCCTGTGAAACGAGATGGGCGAGGATGGGAACGTCGGTACCTTCTGCGCGCCTGAGTTGTACCTGTTGCCCTTGTGACAGTTGGGGACGCTTGATGCTGGTTGGATCAAGCACCATGCGATGTTCTGAAAAACGGTATGCTCCCCTGTGTGCGGAGGCGAACGCTTTGCCGGAGGATAAGGCGCCATCACAAACCAGCAGCAGGTCACTAGCTCCTCTCTGTCGCCAGACAGCCTTCGCGGCCTCAAATAAAGTCGTCCCTACACCTTTACGCCGGTGATCCGGATGGACCATACCGTAGATCTCGATCTCTGCGTCAGGTCGAAGATGTTGGAGGTAGGCGAAGCCGGTGAGGGTATCACCCTGATAATGGAGTAACGGTGCTGGTTTGTTTTCTGATGGAGCGAGCATCTCTTCCAGGGGAACAAGGAAGTCCACCCCTTCATACAGGCGATAATCCTCGATTAACCTGGCTATGTTGGCTCTATCACTGGCTGTAATCTCTGTTTTAATTTCGCCTGTTACGCTATGCTGATTCATATTTTCTTCCTTCAAGTTTGTAGCGGATAAAGACATAACACACCAAAGCACATAGATTGATCTCTGCTATGCGATGTTGCGATTGCTTGTTGGGGGTCGAGAAGTGTGTACCGGCGTCATTCATGCCTGGACATGAATGACATATATCACCCAGGGGTGTCTATGCTGAAGTGATTCTGCATGGAGCATGGCGTGGCACAAGGGAGGATAGGTATCCGTGTCCTTATGATAACGAGAAGCGGTAAGATGCCTTATTAAAAGAGCAGTACCGGGCTGTTCGCAGATGCGGCACACAACATGAAAAGAGGGGTGTATTTCATTTACATTGCTCCTTTTTGCTTGAAGAAACGGCGTTTCAACAGATTGAATATAACATAGAGTATATTTGAAAGCAAGAGTGATCTCGTGGCCCTCAAGGCTGTTGCCAGATCCCATCTGCCGCCTGCGCGGTGCGCAAAAACCGACTGTACCTCTCAGCTCGACTGGTGCATCTTTCCCAGGCAAGAGGTGGGCCGAGTATGTGAGCAAGATCCAAGAAGTTTTTTTCTTGCTCCGCCAATAGAATAGATAGACGCGCAACGTGCAAGAACATTTACGCTCTCCATCAGTTATGCCGAATGCAAGAGGGAGCGAAAAGAAAAAAATATCGATGAACACACGCGATCAGCACCAAAGGTCGCCAGATATTGGAGGAACAGAGGAATGAGAAAAGTGATTGTACTCGAATTCGTCACCCTTGATGGTGTCATACAAGCCGGAGGTGCGCCAGAAGAAGATACCAGTGGTGGCTTCACGTATGGCGGGTGGCAAGCTCCATATTCCGACGAGGTTCTTGGAGGCGTCATGAATAAGCAGATGAGTATGCCGTTTGATCTGTTGCTAGGGCGCAAAACCTTTGAAATTTGGGAACCCTTCTGGCCGAAGCATGTCGACATATGGCCGGGCGCCAGTACAGCCACCAAATACGTCGCCTCGAATACCATAACTGGGAGCGAATGGCAGCCTTCCGTGTTTTTAGGCGGAGACATCGCGGAAAAAGTCAGCCAACTCAAGCAGCAGGAAGGGCCGAATCTGCACGTGTACGGAAGTGCAAATCTCGTTCAGACGCTGATGAAACATGACCTGGTCGATGAGTTCTGGCTCAAGATCTACCCGCTAACATTGGGCAGTGGCAAACGCTTGTTTGTCGATGGCACCATTCCAGCGGCGTTCCAGGTGACGGAGAGCCAGATCTCCCCAAATGGCATCATTATCGTGAATTACAAGCGCGCAGGAGCGGTTACAACCGGATCGGTGTCAGAAGGCTGATGACATCCCTGAGGTCACGAGGAGCATTCATCAACCCACACGTGCTTCGACCACGCATTACGCGCGAACGTGGGAAATCGGCAGATTGGTGAACAGCAATTCGAGGCTCTGAGCCTGCCCTGCCATATTCGAGAAGAGGAAGAGGCACCTCTATCATGATGCAACGAAGAGATGAGGGCGTGGCTACTCATCTCTTCGTTATTTGTTTGCATCTGCTTACTTGATGAGCTCAGAGTTCGATGACATGTTGCTTATTTCTTCTCTTTATCGGTTTGTCGTATCACTGCCGCGAGCTTTTTTGCGCCTTCCATTATCTGCGCTTCCTCCAGGCCGCCATAGCCTAAGAGGAGGCCCTTCTTGTCGGGCAACCCCAGATAGTAGTGATGCAGGGCATACACAACCACGCCCCGCTGATAGCTCCGCGCGACAATCTCTGCCTCATGCACATCATCTCCTTTCAGTTCCAGGCAGGCATGGAGTCCCGCGTCCAGCCCTTGCATCTCAACCAGACCGGCGACAGGTGCCAGTGCCTGGAGCAACGTTGCTCGTTTTTCAGCATAGTGCTGACGCAGGCGTTGGATGTAGCGTTCCAGGTTCCGCGACTGAAGAAATAGCGCAAGTCCTTGCTGCAGCGGCCATGAGAGATGAATATCGCTCAACAGCTTGAGCCGTGTGATGCGCTCGCGTAATAACGGGGGAGCTATGAGATAGCCGGCGCGCAGAGCCGGGGTCAGCACTTTGGAAAACGATCCGATATAGGCCACTCTACTGAGATCATCCAGGCTGGCCAGCGCGGGCAGCGGCTGGGCGCCAAAGCGGAACTCGCTATCATAATCATCCTCAATCACCAGGCTCTCATGCTCCCTGGCCCACTCCAGCAAGGTGAGACGACGCGCGATCGAGAGTCGCGTGCCCAGCGGATACTGATGAGAGGGCGTTACATAGACCAGCGTGGGCGCAGTGGCACCACACGGCAGCATCTCCACGCGCAGGCCGTCGGTATCCACCGGAACAGGCACGACCTGAACCTGCCTGCTCTGGAAGACTGCTCGCGCCAATGGATACCCTGGCTCCTCCATGGCCACCGCATCGTGCATCCCCAATGTCGCGCGCGCGATCAGATCCAGCGCCTGCACCGTCCCGGCCACAATAATTACATCTTCGGGCTGGCAAGCCACCCCACGGGCGCGACCAACATAGCTTGCAATGGCCGTCCGCAGCGCGCCCTCACCACCGGGATCACCATAGTCTCCCGGCAACTGCTGCCGGCTGACCTCACGCCAGATTGCCTGCCAGGCCTGCTGTGGCCAGAGCGCCGTGCTCGTTACGCCCAGGCGGAAATCAATCTGACCAGGTAGCGCAGGGAGAGGAAGCTCTGCCTCACTGATAACTGGCTCCTCCTGCATTAGCCAGCGTGGGATCTTCCTCTCCACAGCTTTTTCCAGCTTCGGAAGGGATGGGAGTTCACTGCTGACAGAGGTGCCCGATCCGTGCTGGCTCACGAGATACCCCTCGCTCAACAACTCTTCGTAGACCGAGACCACACTATTGCGGGCAATACCTAATTCCTCAGCCAGAGCTCTGCTCGACGGAAGGCGAACACCCGGGGCCAGCGAACCGTTCAGAATCGCCGCGCGCAACTGCTCATAGAGTTGGCGGTACAGCGGCTTCTGCCCATTGCGTACCAGGGTCAAGGGCAGATTGAGTTCGGGCATTATTTTACTCGTTGTCCGTTTGTCCATACAGAGTGGTTCCCTTCATTTCGCTCAAAGTGGCTCTCGACTCCTGTCCACTTTTCTTTTACTATTGAAACATAAAACTGCCGTCTGAGACAAACAAGGAAAAAAGATGCTTTCATTCTCTACGATCATTATGGCTATCGGGCTTGGGATCGCGTACGCCGCCGCGCCGGGCGCGGTGAATACAGAAGCAATACGCCGAGGGGTCTCCTGGGGTGCACGTTCAACGCTGCTGGTTGAGACAGGTTCGCTGATTGGGGACTCGTTGTGGGCGATCCTCGCATTGACCGGGGTGACGCTGCTGACGCGCTATCTGGCGATACAGATTGTGCTTGGGATTACGGGTGGCTGCTTCTTGCTCCGTCTGGCATGGCTAGCCCTCTGCGAAGTTTTTACCCGCCAGCATACATCTCAAGGAAACACATCCACCACACGAGGGCATTTTGCAACAGGTGTGGTGTTTGGACTGGCGAATCCTGTGGGGCTCGCGTTCTGGTCAGGCCTGGGAAGCAGTGTGGCCGCCTCGGGGATGGCAGGCTGGCAGTTTGCGGGCTTCTTTGCCGGTTTCTTCCTGGGTGCCGTGCTCTGGTGCATCGGGATCAGTGCTCTGATCCGTTGGGGACGCCGCTGGATTCACCCGGCCCTGTTTCGCTGGATCAATGCGTTGTGTGGCCTCGCGCTCGGTTATTTTGGGGTGCGCATCCTCTGGATGACAGCGCAAGACTGGCTGGAGCATCAAGTTTTGCCCGCCTTGAAACCTACACATTGAAAAACGATAAATTGCAGCTTGGATACGTGCTTTACAGTGAAGCACCCCATGCATAAATGCAGGGGCTTCTACAGCTCTCTCACGTGGGAGAACTGTGGGACACTTCCTGCCCATTCAATTTCTGTTTCTGGTAGCAGGCGAGGATGTTGATTGCCGCATTGTGGTCTCGATCCAGTTGGCAACCACAATGCGGACAGGAGTGCCATCGGACACGCAAGTCCTTCTTCACCACACACCCGCATGCTGAGCACACTTGGGAGGTATCATGGGGTGCCACTTTCACCACTGTACAGCCAGCTTCTTCCGCTTTGCTGGTACAGAGAGCAACAAATGCACTCCATCCTGCGTCCAAGATGCTCTTGTTTAAGCCACCTTTGGCGGCGGCTCCGTTTGGGACATACGTTCTGTTTTCGTCCCGCTTGGGTTGAGGACGCCTGGTCATATTGTCCACGTGCAGATCTTCGAACACCAGAACCGCATGCTCATTGACCAGTTTCCTTGACTGCTTGTGGAGAAAATCTCTTCTCTTGTTGCGTACGTTCCGATAGAGACGAGCAAGTTCCTGCTTGGCACGGTTCCTCCGGTGGCTTCCTCTCTTTCGGCGTGCAATCTTCCTGTGAGCCGCCTGGATCTTCTCCTCTTCGTTGCGGTACAAGCGAGGGTTCTCGATGAAGGTTCCATCTGAAAGAGCCGCAAAGGAGTGAATCCCGAGATCAACCCCTGTTTCTTTGGTGGTGGGATGAAAAGCCATGGAGGGATCACATGCATATTCAGTGCTCAAAACAACATACCACTGACCTGCCTCCCGTTCGATGGTGCACGTCTTGATGCTGCCAACGATCTCGCGATGGAGTTTGATCTTGATCCACCCTATCTTCGAGAGGTTCACCTTCCCGTTGATGATTTCAAACCCGCTTTGTGTATAGGTGAACGAGTCGTAGCGATCTCCAGATTTAAACCGTGGGTATCCTGGTTTCTCTCCATTCGTGACTCTTCTGAAAAAGTGGTCCATGGCCTTATCAACACGTGTGAGCACATCTTGCAGGACCTGACTATGGATAGCTCGATATTCTTCCCGTATCTCTTTGATTTCAGGAAGTTGCTTATTCTGTGTGTAGTAAGAAACAGATAGACCGCACATCGTGTAGGCGTCACGCCTCTCTTGCAAAGCAGCGTTATAGAGTTCCTTGCATCTGCGCAGGGTCCATTCCAATTTCCCTACCTGTTTCTCGGTTGGGTAGATGCGAAATTTGAATGCCTTGTTGCGAAGACGAGGACTCTTCTGCTTGCGGGTCTTTTTCGATGGTGTCTGTTTCTTCTCTTTAGACATGTTTCTGGTTCTCTATGTACTGCTTGATGACGGAGAGAGGCGCTCCACCCACCGTTGAGACAAAATAGGAATGCGTCCACAGCGTTGGGAGCTTCTTCTTTAAGAGCGGAAACTCCTGGCGCAAGAGATGGGATGATCGTCCTTTGAGCATCTTCACTAGTCGATGAATACCAAATTGCGGGTCACATTCAACAAGCAGATGAACATGATCTGGCATGATCTCCTGACTGAGTATTTCTGCGTTGCACTCCTGACAGACCTGGTGCATGATTTCTTGTAATCGGCTCTCTATTGGTTCGACAAGCACTTGACGCCGATACTTTGGACACCATACCACGTGGTACTTGCACGAGTAGCAAACATTGCGATTGGATTTGTACTTTAGCTCTGCCATGATAATAGTATACAGCAAGGAGCTATATATTGTCAAAATTCGTGTTACCCCTCCTCCCGAGCCGCCTTAAAAGGAACTCCCCTTCTATCCCCATGACTGAAGTCAGGGGGTTACAGAATGCTTTACACTAAAAATGTGAGGCGACGATTTTCCTCATGTGAGATTGACGTGATCATCCAGGATAACACTCCTGGAGAAGGGATATATCTCCTATGGCAACGTACCTGGTGCAATTTACCTACACACCCGAAACCTGGGCAACTCTACTGCAAAAACCACAGGACCGCAGTACTCCCAGCCAGGAACTGGTCCAACGGCTGGGGGGCAAGCTGCTTGGTCTCTATTACACTCTGGGAGCCTACGATGGCATAGCACTGCTCGAGGCACCCGATGATCTCACCGCGTCCGCCGTCAGCCTGGCCGTGAAAGCGTCGGGTATCATGAAGATGAACGAAGTAACCCGGCTCTTCTCAATGGACGAAACACTGGAAGCCATGCGTAAGGCAAACAGTGGCGCCTTCTCGCCTCCCAGAGTTTGAGCCCTGCTGGTAGGAATGGGCTGGCGCGTCTATCTCAGAAGCCCATTCCTCCCGCTCTTTCCAATCTTCCCTTTTCTATGTGGTTGTCAGACAGGGCTATACGTTCTGTTGCCAGGCTTTCTGGACACGTTCATAGTCGAACACACGTAGAGCATTGTCGCGCATGATATAGCGTGCGACACGTAAGGCACGCTTCTCGCTGAGCCAGCCTTCGAGTACCAGCTCGGAGAGCGCCTGAGCGATACCCTGGCGCGCAATGTAGGCGTGTCCGACGATGGGCTCAACTGGATAGTAGTCGCCGCCAAACCCCAGCAGCTTGGCAGCAGGGACGGCCAGTAATGCTTCTTTGAGGAAGCGCATAGAAGCCTGCGGGTTGATGAGCCAGGCCCAACACATATCCAGATAGACATTGCTGTAATGCTTGGCAAGAGCAATAAACTCATCCTGATAGGGATAGCCAATGTGCATCAAAATGAATCTGGCCTGTGGATAGTCTTGCAACAGCGGGCAGAGATCGGCAGCGATGCGTTTGAGTCTTTCCAGCGGCATCATGTTATTCTCGGCCAGGTAGCCGCAATGCAACTTGATTGGCAGATTGTACTCAATCGCTTTCTGGACGCAGTAGCGAAAAAAATGGTCTTGCAATGCTTTGTGTTCCGCAGCGGTTAGCGCGTGCTGGTCTCTGGCGAAGCGGGCGAAAAGTGGCTCAGCCTCCTCAGCGGTGACGCGCTCAAAAGAGAGGTCGCGCCAGTAGGCCGCCTGGGTTTTTACCGCGATAGCACGCGGGCCATAGTGTTCAAAGTTCTGATCAATGAGGTCATACCAATCCTTGATCGTAGTGGCTCTGGCCCTGGCGATATGCTGATGGCCAAACCCGGTGCAGAACCCATTGATCGACATATCTTGCAAGAGCAGGTCAGGATACTCGGTCTCGCACAACATATGCTCCAACGAATTGACCTGGCACGACTCAATGTTAGCGACACCATGCAAGATATGGGCATAGAACCCTTTACGCGTCTGGGCGCGCATCTTCTCACTGATACGCTCTACATTCCCCTTGTGAATCCTCTCTTCCTGGAAGAGCAGACGCACAGTATGCTCGACTGCCTGGAAGTAAGCCGTATTCCATGTGGATCGATAATAAGGCTCGAAGATCTGCCACTTATCCTTAGGACTGACCTGCGGATCGAAGAACCGCCTGGCCTGTTCTCGGGAGAAACCAACGCTACAGAGATCCTGGCTGCTATAGTGATGATAGAGGTAGGACCAATCATTGCAAGGATAGAGAGGATCATCCGCGTGAGGTCCGGCCAGCCGTCGCGTTTCCTCAATCAAATGTTCATGGGTATCTAGAATCGGCGTGCGTTGCACAAAATCCTCAATCGTCGAGATGATCCTCCGGTTGCGCTTCATGCTGCGATCCTTTCGTCTCATAGTGATAGACGCTTCATGATGGGAGTGGTGCTTATGTCATGTCATCAATCGACACATTAACCGTTTGGAGAGCTACGATGTGGATCGTCAGGGGTCGCAGGCACGAATAGTATATATTCCAGGCGCACGCATAAAAAAAACACACATAACAGGTCGTTATTCCTATGACTTGCTACGAGCCTCTTCATTGTAAGTGTGCCATCAAGCAATGGAAGAGTCAAGTGCGCAAAAGCGGTGAGCTATGAGGGGAAAACACTCACCAGTTGGCGAACGCCAGCCTGAATCTCCTGCTCATTGACAGCTCCATAGCCAAGGACAAGCCCTCCTCGCTGAGGTGAACCACGTGTCAACGCCGACAGGGGGATGATTTCGAGCCCGCAGCTTGCCGCTTGTTGTGTAATCTGCTGATCATCAAGACCCGGCGCAAGCCAGCCCGTAAGATGTAAACCGGCCTGGGGAGGCTGCACCTCTATGCCGCCCCCGAGTTCCTGCTGCAACGACTCGATGAGGAGCTCCCTTCTGGCAGCATAGAGGTCGCGCATCCGGCGGATATGGCGCAGCAAATACCCTTTGGTCATCCAGGCTTCCAGGGTCAACTGGTCGAGAATAGGCACATGAATATGGGTATAACTACAGAGGGAGAGAAAAGGGGAGACGAGTTGGGGAGGAACGATCAGATAGCCGATACGAAGCGCCGGGAAAAGAACTTTGCTGAACGTGCCAATGTAGATGACGCGCCCGGCGAGATCAAGCCCCTGTAAGGCATCAAGTGGTCGGCCACTGAAGCGATAATCGCTGTCATAATCATCTTCAAGAATCCAGGCATTGGCTTGCTTCGCCCATTGCAACAGAGCGACGCGTTGCGACAGATGCATGGTGATGCCCGAAGGGAATTGATGCGATGGAGTGACATAGGCCAGCCGTCCCTGTGGATACTGCTTTCGTCCAACTTCAACATCGATCCCTTCCAGTGTCACAGGGATAGGAGCCAGTTGCGCGCCCGCGTTGAGGAAAGCTCGCTGTGCTCCTAGATAGCCCGGATCTTCTATCCAGGCAAGATCACCTGGGTTCAGGAGGAGACGAGCCGCCATATCTAATGCCACCTGCGCTCCTGGCACAATAATGACCTGCTCCGCCTGGCAATGCACACCTCGTGTAATACTCGCATGGATGGCGATCGCTTCACGTAGCGGATAATAACCCGCGATCTCCTGATAATTGGCCATATTTCTAAGCATAGATCGTGCGCAGTGAGCCGCGATCTGGTTCCACTGTTGAAAAGGGAAGGCACGCAGCTCGGGAGTACCCGTGCGAAAAGCACGCGGGGGAGTCGGTCGACGATAGGTCTGGATAGATGACTCAGGTGCCTGACGCGTTAAATCCTCTCCCAGGTGAGACAGGTAGAGAGTGGCGTGTGTGCTCTCATCGGGAGCGGCGTTTCTCTGGGGAGCCTCTTTGGGAAGGAAAAAGGTCTCAGGAAGGTCGTACGCCACCCTGGTCCCCTGTCCGACCTTTCTTTCGATATAGCCTTCAGCATAGAGCTGCTCATAGGCATTGTTCACTGTATTCAGAGAGACACCTAATTCGCTTGCCAGAGCCCGTGTTGATGGGAGGAGCTGACCTGGCTGCAACTGACCACTGAGGATGGCATGACGCAATCGATCATACAGTTGGCGATGCAATGGCATCGTGAGTGTGCGATTGAGGGCAAGATCCGCTGTGTTTTGCAGTGCCTGTCGTCTTTTTGCCATGATTGAAAAGAAAGCCTCCAGCAAATGATACCATGAAATTTGCAAAAATGACCCTTGAAGGGGCTCTCCTTCTAGACTATGCTTCCTGCTGGCGAACCTTTGATTGATAACAGAGGCGTCGATAATATCCACGGAGGAGGTTTAGTATGAGGATTGTGATTATTGGTGGAAATGGACTCATCGGAACAAAGCCTGTAAACAAGCTTCGTGAACGTGGCCCTCAGATCATGGCAGCATCACCTGGCACAGATATCAACACTATCGCTGGTGAGGGATTAGCTCAAGCGTTTGTTAGCCCTCAGGTGGTCGTCGACGTGGCGAACGCGACTTTTAGGAAGGCAGGAGATCTTGGACGTCTATGAAGCTGTCAGGAGCCGACGGGCAGTGCGCAGTTTCACAGACAGGCCTATCCCGAAGGAGGTATTGGAGCGCGTGCTGTCCGCAGCGGCCTGGTCGCCATCTGGATCGAATCTCCAGCCGTGGCACGCCTACGTGCTGACTGGCGCGCCGCTGGCCGAGCTTAAAAAGCGAGCGGGCGAGCGTGTAGCCGCCGGTGGCCCCTGGGACGAGCCGGAGTACGAGATGTACCCACCCTCACTGAAGTCCCCGTACGACGAGCGCCGATCCGCCTTCGGTAAGCAGCGTTACGGCGCACTCGATATCGCGCGCGAAGACTGGGAGGCGCGCCAGAGGGCCGCGGCCGCGAACTGGGACTGTTTCGGCGCGCCCGTCGCCCTGTTCTGCTACATCGACCGCGACATGGGTCCGCCCCAATGGTCCGACGTCGGCATGTATCTGCAGACCATCATGCTGCTGCTCCGCGCCGAAGGGCTTCACAGTTGTACGCAGATGGCGTGGGCGAAGTATCACAAGACCGTCGCGGAGATCATATCCCCTCCGAGTGAACTCATCCTCTTCTGCGGCATATCGATCGGGTTCGAGGACGTCACGGTGGGTTACACCCGTCTGGACCGGGCACCGCTCGACGAGACGGTCAGGTTCATCGAGAATTAGAAAAGGAGAAACGAAATGGAAAAGCTTGATGGAAAGGTGGCGATCGTGACCGGAGCGGGGCGAGGTATCGGACGAGCGATCGCGGAGGCATACTTACAAGAAGGGGCCTCGGTGACCATAACGGCAGCGCATGAACAGGCCGAAATCGACCAACTCGCGAAGCAGCATGGGCCTGAACGTGTGTTGGCACTGTTGGCCGATGTAACCAATCCAGAGGCATGTGAACAGGTCGTAGAGCAGACCATCCAACGGTTTGGGCACGTCGATATCCTGGTCAATAACGCAGCTCGAGGCATGAAGTATGTCAATGCTTCTTTTCTGACAGAGCCCACGCGCTTTTGGGAAGCAGAGCCTGCAGCCTGGCATATGATCATAGACACGAATGTCAATGGACCATTTTATATGGCTCGTGCAGTTGTCACACACCTGCTGAAGCAGCAGCACGAAGGGAGCATCATCAACATCAGTATGGACTACGAGGGGATGAAACGGCGCAATTTTTCTCCCTATGGACCCTCGAAGGCAGCGCTGGAGTCTTCATCAGCCATCTGGGCACAAGAGCTGAGCGAGGCACGCATCCGTGTCAACGTCCTGCTGCCGGGTGGCGCGACCAATACCGGTATGGTCCCCGCTACGGCTCCAGCGAATGTCAAGGCGCGTATGCTCCAACCGGAGATCATGCAGGATCCGGCGGTGTTTCTCGCCTCGGACGCATCGCAAGAGCTCACCGGTCGCCGCTTGATTGCGACGGAATGGAGCGTGGCAAATCCACAGGGCCGAGCTATTGTGGAGGGAATTGGGTAACTCTTCCTGAAGGGCAAGATCTGCTGTGTTTTGCATTGCTTGCCATCTTTTTGCCATAAGTAAAAAGGAAGCTCCGGTAAATGATACCATGAAATTTGCAAAAATGACCCTTGAAGGGGCTCCCTTTCTAGACTATGCTTCTTGCAAAGGTCAGAACCAATGCTGATTGCAAGACTTCTTATGTATAGAGATTGCTGAGAAGGTGGGTGCACATCAATGCATACGTATTCTACAAGGATATGCCCATCGAACTGGCCAGCCTTTGATTGGTAGCAAGGGTATTGATGACTTCTGGACATCCTGTAAAGTGCTTATCCAGAGCTTTTCAACGCGCACCAGAATATATGTTTAGACATCACAGGCCCAACTTACGGGCTACGAAGAAGGAGATTCAATATGAAGATTGTGGTTATTGGCGGCAGCGGCCTCATCGGAAAAAAGCTTGTAAACAAGCTTCGTGAGCGTGGTCACCAGGCCGTGGCTGCGTCACCCAGCACAGGTGTCAACACCATCACTGGTGAGGGATTAGCACAGGCGCTTAGCGGTGCTCAAGTAGTCGTCGACGTGGCGAACGCGCCTTCGTGGGAGGACAAGGCAGTGTTAGAGTTCTTTGAGACATCAGGTCGCAATCTCCTGGCAGCAGAAGCGGCCGCTGGTGTGGGACATCATATTGCACTGTCGGTGGTCGGCACTGACCGTCTTCCCGAGAATGGCTACTACCGGGCGAAGGTGGCCCAGGAAAACCTGATCAAAGCTTCAAAGGTGCCCTATACCATCCTGCGCGCAACGCAGTTCTTCGAGTTCGTCGGCGGCATCGCCCAGGAGGCCAGCGATGGACAAACCATTCGCCTGTCGCCTGCATTTATACAGCCGATCTGGTCGGATGACGTCGCGGCTACATTGGCCGACGTCGCACTCGAGAAGCCTATCAATGGCACCATTGAAGTGGCTGGCCCCGAAAAGATGCATCTCGATGAACTTGTGCGCCGCTTCTTGAGCGCGAATAAAGACACACGTCAGGTGATCACAGACGTCCATGCACGCTTCTACGGCTCAGAGCTGGAGGATTACTCCCTCATTCCAGGCGATAACGCGCGAATCGTCCCGACGCGTTTCGAGGACTGGCTTAGCCGTTCTGCACCTCAAAGGTAAACCCGTAAGGCATGCGCGTCTTCTCACATCTATCAATGCTGTGTTTCAAAATATCAAGCAGGGATGCAATCTTCCTGACAGGGATGGGGCCACATGAAAGGAATAGCTACTGCGTGATGTTGAATGAAAAACAGATCAAGCATCTCACACTCCCACGACGTAAAGCGCTCATCAGGCATGCTGATGAGCGCAAGCAAGCTGAGCGGCAGCTCAAAGACAGCGAGGAGAGCTTTCGCGTCCTCGCCGAGACTGTGCCACAGCAGGTATGGGTGACACGATCCGACGGCATGCATGACTACATGAATCAGCGCTGGCGTGACTACACCGGATTGACGCTTGAGCATCTCCAAAGCGACCGCTGGGCTCATCTTCAGTTTATCCACCCTGATGACCGTGCGGAAAGCCAGGCTCTCTGGCAGCATGCCCTGGACAGGGGAACCTTATATGAACATGAAGAGCGGCTCAGAAATGGCCAGAATGGAGAGTATCGCTGGTTCTTAACGCGTGCCATGCCAATGCGCGATGAAGGCGGTCAGGTCGTCAAGTGGTTTGGCACCTGCACCGATATCGAAGACCAGAAACGAACAGAGGAGGCCTTACGCCTGAGTCAGGAGCGTATCCGCGCCCTGATCAACTCCAGTATTATCGGGATTACCTCTGTCGAGATGGAAGGAGAGGTGCTCGCGGACGCCAATGAGGCGTTTCTTCGCATGACCGGTTATACCCGAGAGCAGGTGCAGAGCGGAACGTTGAGCCGAAGAAACATTGTCCCCCGGGAACAGGCACCGCTCTTTGAGCGCTCGATTCGAGAGCTCAAAGAGAGTGGGCAGCATACAGCCTTTGAGACCGAACTGGTGTGTCAGGATGGCAGCCGTCTACCCGTGCTGGTGGGCGGCGTCATCTTCCAGGAGCAGCCACGCCAGATGGTCGCCTTTATGCTGGATAATTCTGCGCGCAAGGAACTGGAGCAGCGCAAAGATGACTTTATTAGCATGGCGAGCCATGAATTGAAGACCCCGCTCACAGCGGTTAAGCTGCAGGTCCAACTGGTGCGCAAACGACTCGAAAAGCACTCCCAGCACGAGGCGGTTACCGCGCTTACCAGGGTGGAGGGACCCGTCAATCAACTGGAGCGCCTGATCACAGAGTTACTGGATGTCTCCAGGATGCAAGCAGGGAAACTCGAGTATCGGCGGGAGCCGGTGGACCTCAACGAACTGTTGCGGGAGGTCACCGCCCCCATCCGCCACCTCCATCCAGGCCGTACCATCCTGATCAGCGGGAGCGTGCAGGCCAGCGTAATCGGGGATCGAGACCGACTTGGGCAGGTCTTCACCAACCTGATCAGCAATGCTATCAAGTATTCTCCCAACGCCGAGGCAGTTGAGATTGACCTCGCTCGATCCAAAGATGCGGTCATGGTCCATGTCCGCGATCATGGTCTGGGGATTCCTCGCGAACAGATCGAGAGGGTTTTTGAGCGCTTTTATCGGGTTACAGATCTGGGGCAGCAAGCCATCCCTGGCCTGGGCATGGGGTTGTACATCGCAGCCGAGATCGTCAAACATCATGGAGGAACCATCACTGTGGACAGCGCGGTTGGGAAAGGCTCGACCTTTACGGTGATCCTTCCGCTCCTGCGGGCTGCCCTGAGCAGTTGACGCGCGTGGCATGCGCATCAACTGCGATGATAACGGCGAACGCCGTTATAGTCATCTTCCCCGTCCTCGGGTCGCGCTGAAAAGTGGAAGACGAGCTTGCTCAAGCCGGGAGGAGAGTCTATAGTGAGGGGAGCGTATCAGAACAAATCCCGAGCTATAGGAGGTGGGAGCATGACTGAGACAACCGGCAGAGTGGTATTGGTGACAGGGGCCAGCAGCGGAATCGGCGCGACCACCGCACGCCTTCTAGCCGCGCGAGGGATGCGCGTGGTGGTCAACTATCTCCACAGCGGCACGGCAGCCGAGGAGGTCGTAGTCAGTATCAAAGCCGCTGGCGGCCAGGCGATGACTGTACAGGCCGACGTGCGCGTGGCGGGGGCGGTCGGGAACATGATCGAGCAGGTCCATAAGGCATGGGGCGGCATCGACGTGCTTGTACACAACGCGCTCACCCCGTATGTGATCAAGCCGTTTCGGGACATGACGTGGGAAGAACTGGGCAGCAAGATCGATGATGAGATGCGTGCGGCATTCACGGTCACTAAAGCCGTCCTACCCGCCATGACAGAACAGGGGTGGGGACGCATCATCTATCTCGGTACCGGTCTCAGCCGCCAGCCGCGGGAGGGAATGATCGCGCTGGGCACGGCCAAGGCCGCACTAACTCAGTTCGCCCGCTACCTCGCCCTGGAACTGGGTCCGCGAGGCATCACAGTCAACGTCGTCGAGCCCGGCCCGGTGGAGGACACGCGCATGGCGCATGTACTCGACGAGAAACAGAAGCAGCGGCAGGTGGCCGCTACCCCTCTGGGCCGCCTGGCACATCCGGGCGACGTCGCCCAGGTGGTCGCCTTCTATGCCAGCGAGGACAACGCCTTCATGACCGGTACCACGGCCGCGGTCAACGGCGGGATGTCCATGTACTAGGGAAAGGGAGAATGCTCATGTACACGATCGATCTCGCCTATGTCGGGCGGGGACTGCACGAGGAACTGGTCGCCTACATCGCCGACCAGCACGACTACTACGCCGACGAGGGCGTGCACGTCGCTCTGCGCGACGGCTGCTCCTGGAACGACGAGCGGCTGCGCCACGGAGCCACCATCGGGCTCGGCCGGACACTGCTGTCCCGACTGACCAATGGCATCCCCTGGGTCGCACTCAATGTCAACACCCACCGCCCGCTGTTCTGGTTCCTCGCTCGTCCCGGCCTGACCTCCCTGGCCGACCTGGCCGGACGACGTCTGGCCATACACGCTCCTCACACGGCACCCGGATGCTTCGCCCGGATCGTGCTGCGCCAGGCGGGCCTCGACCCGGACCGCGACATCCACACCATCGTCCGCGCGCCCGGCGACTACGGCATGGACCTGCGCTGGCTGCACGACGGCAGGATCGACGCCGCCCTGGTCGGCAGCACCATGGCGCCGGAAGCGATAGCCGCCGAGCACGGCTGGCAGGTGCTGGCCTGGGTCGGCGACCACTTCCAGATCCCAACCGTCGGCGTGGCCGTTGACCCCACCTACATTCACCCGGACGACCCCGCGGTCCAGGCCGTCGTACGAGCCCACCGGCGCGCCTTGCAGATGATCCACAACGAACCCGACACCACGGTGCGGCACCTCCAGACATTCCTCGGCCAACACACCGTTGACGAAACCTGGACCCACTACGAAACGTTCATCGCACCGCATTTCACCACCGATGGACAGGCCGATCTCGCCGTCGGCGCCACCGCGATCACCACGGTCGCCGCCGAACTCGGCGTCCCCGCCACAGTCACGGCGTCCGAGTTCTACCGCACCGCAGCCACCACATAGCTGAGAGCATGCGAAGGATGTGGTCCATTGATGCTTTCCTTTTTTTCTTCACTGGCATCACAAACCGCAGATCTTCCGCTCGAACCGATCCGCCTTTCTGGCAGAAGCGAGAAGGGGTGCTCAATACGCCGGAAACTATATCCAGATATCGGAGGTGCAGTCGCCACCAGGATAACGCATCTCGTGGGCTCGTGCCGGGCCAGCAGGTTCTGTGCCGAAATCAACATAGAAGTTCTCGTTGATCTTCAAGCCACCGTGCTCCGTATCGCAATCTATTTGCAGAAGATACGACCCTGCTCTGACAATATCGGGGTAGAACTGGTTATCCCACGAACTGTAGAGCGAGTTGGTAACGTACAGCCGCTTGCCATCAAGGCTGAGCTGAAGCATCTGTGGGCCACCGGTGAGCTTATGATCTTGAACGCTAACAGCTTTTCCGGTCAGGCCACCACACCAGACTTGTCCGCTCAGTCTTGGATGAGAAGGATCGCTGATATCATACTGGCGAATATCGCCATGAAGCCAGTTCGAGAGATAGAGATACCTGTCATCCATCGAGATCAGAAAATCGGTGATCAGAGATGGTACTGGAGCAGGCTGACCCTCTACTTCAATTGAAGGGATATCAATGACCTTTTCAAGCTGCCACTTCTCATCGGGCTTATTCCAATGCCAGATGTTGCTACTAAGCGCCGCTCCAACAAAACCATGCGTGCTATCAGGGTTATGCTGGAAGCGTACTTCGAGCGGTATCAACCCTTCTTCGCCCAGATCGACACTTTGGATAATGTCATGCTTCTCCCAATCCCAGAAGTACAGATGGTGACCATATTTATCCGCAGCCACATCTTCCAGATTGAAACCTTTCCTGAACGTATTAGGAGCGGCCCATCCACTACTCACCATCATATTGTGGCGTGGCTGATACCAGTAGTCATAACCGAAGCGCATGCCATTAGCATTGTGTTCCCAACGGCCTGCAATATTGAACTGCTCGTCGAGCAGAAGGAAACCGCCAGGACCATTGCCATTATTGTCACCAAGCATCGAGATCATAACGTTACCATCAGCAAGACAGTGAACGGTATGGGGAGCGGTGAGGTTCGTTTTCTGCTTAAGCTCTTCGGGTTCGATCACCTTATGCAGTTTTGGTGCCCGTTCATCAGAGATATCCAGAATATGAATTCTGCTGGACAACATTCCTGGAACGATCAGAAAACCGCGTGATCGGCGTTCGTCCGCGTAACATGAGCTACAAGCATTCCAGCCAAAGTGATGCAGTTCGTCACCAACGTTGGGCATTGGTGTGCGATGAATCACCTGGGAGTATGTGGGGGATGTGGCGTCAACATCAACTGTGGCCAGGTAATCAGGCTCCTCGATCCCTGTTCCTACATAGAGAGCGATGCTGTAAAGCACTTTTTCTGGGGCAGCTTTCATGGCATCTTCGGGTGAGGCGTAACCCGGCCCAGAGCTAGAATGATGCTCATGATGCATTATGCGTTCATTTTCCATGCGGTACAGAGCTCATTTCTGAACAATAGAGATGAGGTTCAATATTTTCAATCATCTCTACAGTCGTGGTCAACGGTATAGACTGCACAAAAGGAGGCTGCTACAAGCGACTGTACGTTCGACGACACTACGAACGGCCGTGTAAGGGGGGTTCTCTGGTAATTCCATTTTATCATTGCGCATGATACACCCGCTGTCAATATCAGAATTCTTAGCAGTAAGTGTTTAGAATCCTTCAATCTAGCCTGCGCATCAAAGCACAGCAGATTTTTGCTCAGTAGAAATAGTGATATGATAAAGGTCATCAGGAAAAAACAGTAGGAGAAGATATATGCCGAATATGCGACCATTCCGTTTTGGTGTCATCACAGAGAGCGCCCCTTCGCGTGAGCAGTGGATCTCTCTGGTACGTAAAGTCGAGGATCTAGGCTATGCGACATTTCTGCTGGCAGATCACTTTGTCAATGAGTTTCCTCCTCTTGTCGCTCTGATGGCCGCGGCGGACGCGACAAAGACGCTGCGCGTCGGCACCTTTGTATTCGACAATGATTTTCGCCACCCGGCGCTGCTGGCCAAGGAGGTCGCGACGCTCGATCTGCTCTCCGGTGGCCGCTTCGAAATTGGCATGGGCGCGGGCTGGCATCGGCCCGAATACGAGCAGGCCGGCCTCCCCTTTGATCGAGCAGGCGTGCGTATCAACAGGCTGGAAGAAGCTCTGAATGTCATCAAGCAGTTTTTCACCGAGGAAACGGTCACCTTCGCGGGCACCCATTATACGGTGGCCGATCTGAAAGCCTTTCCCAAGCCGCTACAGCGTCCTCATCCTCCCATTCTCATAGGTGGTGGCGGCAAAAGACTCCTGACACTGGCGGGTCGAGAAGCCGATACCGTCAGTCTGCATCTGAAAGTGAATGATAGCGGAACGGTAGACGCCTCTGAATATACCGAGGCCGCCCTGGCGCAAAAGGTAGAATGGGTGCGGCAGGCCGCCGGGGAACGCTTTGAATCGCTAGAGTTGAATCTTCTCATTAATCGCGTCATCGTCACGCAGGATCGGCAGCAAGCGGCTGAAGAGTATATTCGCGAGCGAGGACGACCTGGAGCAACGGCAGAACAACTCCTGGCCAACCCATATATGTTTGTTGGCAGCATCGAGCAGATCGTTGAGCGCATCCAACAACTGCGTGAGCAATTTGGCATCTCGTATTTTGTGCTCGATGCCGACTACATGGAAGTCCTGGCACCAGTAGTTGCCCGTCTCGCGGGCGCGTAATGTAATATTAAGAAGGCTGTCTCGTGGATGCGGGATAGCCCTCTCAAAGCAGCCTCCCAGGAGAGATGCCAGGTCATTATCCCAACCAGACCAGCGCATATCACCGTAGAACATCTCCAGATCTCCAGACCAGCCTCCACATATTCTCGCCCCTTCATTTTGCTACAGGCACATGAAAATACATATTTCTACGCCTTTTTTGCAATTAATAAATATTAATGCTCGCTCTTATTTCTTTTCCGCTACAATCCTTTTCGACGATAGAGGCAATAGCCCTTCCACCTCAACCATACATCTAGTACCTTTGATGTAGATAATTGCGCATTCGATAGTTGATATGCTTTAATAGAGATCAATGTATGATCTGGTTGGTTGTAGAAAGGGAAGGGACATTATACATGAGCGCAAAAACACGACTTAAAACGCAGCCCGTATTTCAGAAGCTATCCTCATCACTAAACCT
Source organism: Dictyobacter halimunensis (assembly GCF_036245075.1). Classification (NCBI taxonomy): domain Bacteria; kingdom Bacillati; phylum Chloroflexota; class Ktedonobacteria; order Ktedonobacterales; family Dictyobacteraceae; genus Dictyobacter; species Dictyobacter halimunensis. The sequence continues at coordinate 4,369,187 of NZ_BSRI01000002.1, read as the reverse complement.
GCTTTATCCATATCCACCTCACACGCTTGACGCACTCACCATGGCACAGAAGGTGTTGCTTTCTCCAGAAATTCCATGCTATTTTCGAGACGGCCTGCGCGATGTGGCATGTATTGATATGCAAGATGTAGACAGAGCATTTTTGTGGCAGGAGAGGGATCATTCATTAGAGCTCAATCTATCGCCGGTGTATCAGAGATGTTTTTTGTATATGCAGGCACCAGATTTTATCTATGATAGCGAAACTGAAAAAGGAAAAAGGTGGGATCGTCAGGAATTGGCGTGGGGGGTGCAGTACGTCTCTTTACAACTACCCTCAACCTCAGACGCCTACTTCTTTACCCGAGAATTCATGGATCTCCCCGAGGAGCAACCACTCTGGTTCGAGCAAGTACATTGGATACTTTCCATCGGCTTATATCTGGAGGTGCCGGATGGCAAATACGTACGTTGTGTCGGCCCTGTGATCACAGGAAATCTGTTGATTGACGCTTCGGGCTCGATAGTGCGCAATGAGTACGGGGCGAGACAAGTTGAGTATAATTTGATTCATGATAATATCGAAGACGTCATTTACTGGTACCTGGGCAAGCCACTCGCGCCGAGCTCTAAGCCGGGTGCCCGTCATGAGGTGACGGCCGCAATTATAGAACATTTCACTCTGAATATCTATCTTTCGCTCCTCGGATACGCATCTTTAAATGATCCGCGGACACAGCTGCTACCAAACAAAATCTATCCATTCTGCCCTATAGAGAATGATATCTTCAGACGGCATGGGCAGTCCTTTCCACGTCATCTTTCCCTGACTGGACAACAGCTACTCTTGCAAGTAGCCCCCCTCCCTGGCGATGATCTCCTGGATAACATCCCATTCGTCTAACTCATTGCTGATTGCATTGTTACCAAAATCATATGGAACGCCGTAATATATGGAGAACGAACATAGTAATGGAGGAAACAATGGTCGCAGATACATTGCTCATCGATGCGTTCGGGCGCATAAAAGAGGTTGTTCACCAGGTGGTCAGGGGTCTGGGGAAAGATGATTTAGCGTTCCGCCCTACCCCGTCGGCTAACTCGATCGGGTGGCTCGTGTGGCACCTGACGCGCATCCAGGACGATCATATCGCGGGCGTCGCGCAGCAGAAACAGGTCTGGCATACGGGCTGGGCGCAGCGCTTCTCATTGCCATTCGCCAACGACGACACCGGCTATGGTCATAGCAGCAAAGAGGTTGGCGCCGTACAGGTAGACGCCGGCCTGCTGCTCGGTTACTACGACGCGGTCCACGAGGCCACCATCGCTTATCTTCAGGGTTTAAAGGATGAGGACTACGATAGAATCGTCGATAGCAACTGGAATCCACCCGTGACCCTGGGGGTGCGGCTGATCAGTGTGATTACCGATGACCTGCAACACGCCGGGCAGGCGGCCTACGTACGGGGTCTGCTGAGCGACTAGAGGTAGCCAGGACAGCCAGGGGGATCGAAAAAAATAGTCAGAGCAAGAACAACACCGGCTTCGTCAGCTCTCAATGTGGGAGCCAGCGTGTTGCGAGACCTCCCTGGCAATATTGAGAAATGCCTTGACGAGCGGCGATGGATGCTCCCCTTTCCAAACGACGGCGTATTCAACCGGCGTCTCCGGGTCGGTAAGTGGCCGATAAGCTACCTCTTCCGTGCGCAGTCCGCTCATGCAGGTCGAGACCAGCGCAACCCCCACACCCGCCGCCACCAATCCGATCACCGCCTGCTCGGATGCGGCCTCCTGGACGACGTTGGGGCGAAAACCGGCGCCCCCACATAGCGCCATGATCTGATCGTGGATCAACGACCGTTGCGCGCGCTCATACATCACAAACGGCTCGGCGGCCAGGGCGCGCAGCGGTACCTGTTTCCTTTTTGCCAGAGGATGGTGTTTGGGGATAGCGACCGTGGCCTGTTCGCGCAGCACGGTCTCATAGATCAACCCCGGTTCATACATCCCCTGTATGGCAAGGCCAACATCGAAGGTCCCCTCCAGGATATGCTCTTCCAGTTCGGGGGAGCATAGCTCCCGCAACGTAACCTGCACAGCGGGGAAGCGCTCCCGAAAGTGATGCACGGCCAGAGGCACCAGGTTGTAGAGGGCCATGCTCGCGTAGCCAATCACCAATGATCCCGTCTCCCCTCGCTCCAGACTCCTTGCCGTCTCAATGCCCAGGCGCAGGTGATCGAGCGCGACGTAGACCTGCGCCAGCAAGGCGCGGCCAGCCTCGGTCAACTCGACCCGACGCGTCGTGCGCCGAAAAAGCGTCACCCCCAGTTCTTCTTCTAGCTGCTTGATCTGAAAGCTCAGAGGTTGTTGGGCCATATGTAAGCGCTCAGCTGCACGGGCGAAGTGCAACTCCTCGGCGACTGCGACAAAATAGCGCAGGTGACGCAGCTCCATGTAGACCTCTCTTATACAGGGTGAGAACGGCGGGTTATGCGCCCGTCCCTGATTATGTATGGTGTGGGTGTTAATAAGTCAAGAATAAGTGTTGGACAAGGGATAGTATATCCCGTAAGGTATATCACAACAAGAGGAAAAAATGCGGTCCGACCTCACAAGAAGATCAGATCACAAAATGAGCATGGAGAAGATAAGCATATGCAAAAGATTGAACTTTCAGCCGGGACTATAGAGTATGAAGATACAGGTGGCAGCGGTCCCGTTGTCGTGCTGCTGCATGGGCTCTTGATGGATGGTTCAGAGTGGCGTCACGTCGTACGTGAATTACACGCCACCTATCGTTGTATCGTGCCGACGCTGCCCGTTGGTGGGCATCGGCTGCCGATGCGGGCCGACGCCGACCTCTCGCTCCTGGGGCTCGCGCGACTGCAAGCCGAGTTTTTAGAGGCTCTGGACCTGCGCGAGGTCACCCTGGTCGGCAACGACCTGGGAGCTTTTCTGGCCACGGCCGGTGAGCATCCAGAGAGGCTAGCACGGCTGGTGATCACTTCTTGTGAAGCCTTCGAGAACATTCCATCCGGTCTACCGGGTCACACAATCTCATTGGCGGCAAAGATTCCCGGCGGGCTGAACGCCATGGTTGTTCAACCCCTGCGGATCCGCGCCATGCGCCGCCTGCCGATAGCCCTTGGGCCGATGACCAAGCGGCCGATTCCACATGAGATCACCGACGCGTGGTTGCGTCCACTCTTCAGCCAGAAGGAGGTCAGGCGCGATCTCCTGAAATATCTGCGCCACTCCAGCAAAGCTGACCTGCTGGCCGCAACCAAAAGTCTGAGCTCTTTTAAGCGTCCGGCGCTCGTTGTCTGGACACCGGAGGATCGCATGATACCCCCCGCGAACGGAAAGCGGCTGGCCGCGCTCCTGCCGCAGGCGCGACTGGTGGAGATCGCCGACAGCTTTACGCTCATCCCTCTCGACCAGCCGGAGAAACTGGCTCACGTCATCCATCAGTTCATCCAGGACACGCCGTAAGCTGCTCTATAGCTGCAAGATACAGTATCGTGAGGCAAAGGCTCACCTACGCGAATGGCTGGTCCCATCGCTCACGGTGAGCAACCTCACCCAATGGCTTTCTTTTCTTCTGGCCCTTGCCGGTGGCCTGGACCGGGTAGCCAAACGGAAGAACGGCCAGGATATCGATCCTGTCAGGAACACCCAGCAGGGAATTAATCTGCTGGAGATTACTAAAGCCCACCCAGTTTGAGCCCACACCCTGGGCCCAGGCCGTCAGAATCATGGATTGAATGGCCCGGCTGGCATCAGAGACTCCGAACGGGCTGTGCTCCATAGCGACAACGATCGCCAGGGGGGCCTGCGCGATATAGGGACCCGTCTGGGCGAGTGGCGCCATCTGGCGCAGCGTCTCCTTGTTTTCAACCACAATGAAGTGCCAGGGCTGCCCATTCATACTGCTGGCGGTCAGGTGCCCTGCCTCAATGATCTGACGAACAACTTCTTCCGGGACCGGCTTATCCTGAAACTGGCGCACCGCCAGGACCGTGCGCACGGCGTCAAATACTTCCATCGCATGTCTCTCTTTCTTTCTCTCAGCGTTACATCTCTTCTCAACTGGAATAACGGAACAATGCTGACCTTACGTATCTTTAGCATATCACCTTTTCGATTAGCCACGACGGGTCAACCCTCAGAATGTGTCTGACACTCATGCTCATCTCCTGCGGCATACCTGCACTTTCGCTCCTACGGTGCTCACGAATCCGTTGTGTATTGGTGCATGCGGGGCGCATGCACCAATACACAAAAGCGCAGCGGACGCGCGTGTGGGGGTGCTCACGTCTTTCCACAAAGAAGATAAGCTCAGGCGACAAACTCTATTGCTAGCATCTCCAACCCATTGGATATATAATGGGGCAATCTATATGTATCGGGATAGATACTCCCCAGGGAAGGGACCTTTTATATTTGTCTGGCTAACCTCATTTGAGAGAGGAGCAAGCAGTATAGATGAATTAAGATAAGTCCTGAGCTTTTTAGTACTCCCATCGCCCTGGACCGCGATCTGTTTATGCGACGGCTCATTGCCAGTCTGGGACATCTGAACGAAGGAATTCTCGGTAGTGAGTTAAAAGGGGCATATATTCTAAACGTTGGACTCTCGATGGGGGCCGCGATTCAGGAGCTCCCCCAGGTGTTTACCCCTTTCTTCCGAGCCTCTAATGCCTCTTCACGGCACTTTTCTGGAGTGGGACTGGGCTTGTACCTATGCCAGAATATCCTGCAAGCCCATGGAGGGAGCATTACTGTTACGAGCCGGGAGGGGCAGGGGACAACGTTCCTGATCTCGCTACCCACCGAAGACCAGCAACATGGAGAACAGACGGAATGAAGAGACGCATCCTGGTAATAGATGATGATGAAGGCATCCAGGAATGCCTGCAGATCATCCTTGAAACAGAAGGCTATGAGGTAATGATGGCCTCGGATGGGATAAAGGCATTAGACCTGCTCACAGCCAGCACTCTTGACCTGATCATCCTCGACCTGATGATGCCGCGCATGAACGGCTATGAATTCATCAAAGTCCTGCGGCAGCAGGGGCGCCATCTCGACATACCGGTTATCCTCCTGACCGCCGATCCCCAGGTCGAAAAGAGGGCCAGCACAATGGGCCTTGACATCTACCTCATGAAACCGTTCGACATCGTGGACCTCCTCGACGTCGTCGCCCGATCACTCCCACAAACAACGTAACATTGCTTACCTATCCGGTTCAAGAAGACTGTTTCGCTCGCTCAGCGCAGGCGAGGATATGCTCTATGTGCTCGGGAACCTGTGGCAACAAGAGTTCGCGCGCCTCAACCTCATCGGTGCGCAGGATCCAGGCGAGAAACCCTACGTCGACGGCGATCATAAAAGCATCGATATCACGGAGGGAGGCGAGCGGGATGCCGCGCTCGCGACAGTAGCCTTCATGAAAGGCGGCCAGGATAGGGGTGTGGTCGTAGTGATAGCGGAACGCCTGTTCTGTGATGGCAAGATCATACAAGTAGTAGCCAAGCGCGCAATCATCAAAATCGATGAGGGCGCAGCGATCGTTCTGTAGCAGGATATTGTCGAAGTGGAGATCGCTATGGATAATACCAAAGTGTTGGGAACCCTCACCCAGTCGCGACATGGCTTCACCAGCGAGAGCAATGGCGGGCTGCAGACGCCGATAGGTGTCGCTCCCCAGATCGCTGATGGCATGTCCATCCGCCCACCAGGAAGCAGGACCCAGCAGCCAGTTGAAGTCATAGCGCGGCCCCACGAATGCAGTAGCGCGTGCAGCCGTATATGCCTGCGCATGCCGATGCAGGCGAGCCAGTACCACGCCAACGGCCGTCGCCGTTTCCGTCGAAAGCGAGTCACGTACAGAATCGCCCTCCACCCAGTTGAACAGCAGGCAGTATTGAAGCGGCTCTCCTTCGTCCACCCCCCAGGAAGTGATGAACTCCCCCTGCTTATTGGCCACAGGCGACGGCACGATCAGATCAGTGTCGTGCCGCAAAGCCTGCAGCCAATCCAGTTCTTCCCGCACGCGCTCAACCCTGGTCAGCGGATAGCTGACGCGCAAAACATACGGCGCATCCGGCGTCTCCACACGCGCCACCGCGCGCCCATGGTATTGGAGAAGCTCCAGGTGCGAAACCTCCAGCGGATACTGGCGCAATATCCGATACAATTCCTGATACTGCTCAACCGACAACTCCATGCTCAACCCTCCTTTGCATGTGACACTCCGCACGCCCTAAAAGGACGGCAGCTTCTTCCACTCCTGGGTCCGCGGCCTTCTGAGTATGTGTCTGCTAGAGACTACTCGCTGAAAAGCCGTAATTGAACAGGAATAGATGAGGAAGGCACTTCCATCCAGCGCCCTTCCTCTTTGGCGGTGCCATGCCACTGGAGACCTGCATGCCCGGGTGGAGGAATAGATGGTTCCTCGTCCCCTCCGGCTTCTTGGCAGATGCCCACACCTGCTGCTTGCGCAGCCTCCTCATGTGCGTCATGAGAAAGGGAAGGCTTTTTCCCCTGTCGTTGGAGCAGACGCTGCCCAATCACGATGGCGGCATTGCGATCGGCATTGCCCCGCATGCCGCATTTCGCACAGAAGACCAGTGGTGCCCCCATCGTGTAGCCTTCCTCGGCTTGCCCCTGACTGTAGCGGGCCACCGGTTCATGGCACCGGGCACATTCTCGGCTGGTATGGCGCGGATTCACTCGGCTGGTCACGATGCCAGCGTTCCAGGCTTTGTACTTGCTGTAGCGGAACATGCGCCCTTTCATCCAGAAAGCCCGTTTGCTATTGCCTCGGCGGCTATATTTCCCCTGCTGGGGTTTCAGATGACCCAGATGTTCAAAGACCAGGATACTAGCGCCCTGCTCTCGCGCAAACTGGACAATACGAGCACTGATCTGATGGGCCAGGTCGTCATCGCGATGGCTGATCTTTTGCCAGCGGGCCGCATTATCCTGCTCACCCTGAGCGATCAGGCCAGTCATGTTGCGGTTGCGTGCAATTGTGCCAAGCTGCCTCTTCCTAAAGTCGTGCACTTCTTTGCCACCTTTGAGGAATTTCGTGGAAAGGACCGTACCTTCGGCAGTTTGGATGGTACAGACGGCGAGATTTTCGCCGAGATTGAGATCAATGGAACACAGTTTGGTCGAAGGCTCGCTCAACTGATGGGCCACGTTGACTGGTCCCTTGAACGTTTTCTCAAGGGGCGTGTGCAGCCACCAGCGATCCCCTTTGCGAATCAATGAAGGGCTCCCCAATGTGTAGCCTTCAGGCACCTCCCGTCCCAGGGTGCGTATCTTGACCCAACTCCAGCAAGAGCCCGTCCATACTTTGAGCACAATGCAGGTGTTCGTCCGTTCCTTCCACTGTCCCGTATAAAAAAGCACAGACTTGTTCCAGGTGCGTGGAGGCACAGGAGGGCGATCCCCGCATTTTTTGCCTTTGGCTTCCGCCTTGGCTTTGCGCGCCTTCCATTTGGAGAGATGGGTAAAGAAGGAACGCGCCGAACCGAGAGCGGCATTGATGGCGGCACGCCGAAACAAAGCCGGAATGGTGTGGCCAATCTCGTGCAAAGGCATGATGGGATCAGGGTTGGCGGTGGTGGCATGCGTCAGCTTTTCCAGGGCGGTGAGGGCCTCTTGATTGGAGAGATTGAGCACCCCTTCATGGGCATTGATCACGCCAAAATAAAAGGCCACCACTCGGTTAAACAACGCCTGATTCGCCGTAAACCAGGCCGTACAGTCAGCGCGACCGCTGATCACTTGCTTGAGGGCCGTCGTTGCAGTAGCCATGGCCTGATCTCCTTTCCCATCGGTAGAAGGACCGTTCAGAAACGTGGTACCCACTTCACCGCACCGCGATGGCGAGAGCGCAGTCCTTGGATATGCAAGAAAAGAACTGCAAGCACACAGCTTTCAGAGGTGCGAATGACCCGATTACTCGAATATATGTTCTATTTTACAACACATGGGCGGGGTCATGCAACAAGCAAGGGCTAAAGCCTGGGCAAACCCGCCTGAGCACCTGGGTTCAAAACCCAGTGGCTTGCGGCGGGTTTTTCCGTCAGAACTCCAAGCCATTGAGTCCCCTCTAGCATAGAACATTCATGCAAGGATGGAGGGGTGAGGTGGTTTTACCAGATACGTTGCTGGCCGGTTTCGAGCCAGGCAACGAGGTAGCTAAGGTGGACGTCCCAGCCCTTGTTTCTGGTGTCATAGAAGTTGTCCCAGTCGGGGCCCTCACCGATGCCGGTGTGGCTGAGGTGGAGGTGGGTACCATTGTAGACCGGATGGAGATCAAAGGTGATGATGGTGGGACTGGGTGAGAGGGACTCCCAGGTATAGCTGAGGCGACGGGGTGGCTCCAAAAGGAGGATTGTGCCGTGATTGACCGTGCCTGTTCCCCAGACAAAGTGTATCGTCCCTCCAGGATGCATTTCAACTTCTGCATGCTTCAGGAACCAGTGCTCAAGGTCTTCTTTATCTATCAGGGCCCGAAAAACACGATCAGTGGTGGCTTTAATATAGAGGTCTTTCTCTAGTGCACGACTACACAGATTCGTCTTCTCCATGACGATATGCGATCCTTTCCAGTCAGATATCTCATATTTTTACGCATTCAATTAACCTATAGGTTAAGTATATAGTAAGAGGATAGCAATGTCAAGAAGGTCAGGAGTACGGCGCGTTAGATGTCTTGTGGACCAGAGATGACCTGTGCGAGCGTGTCGAACAGAGACGGCCAGCCTCCGCTGAAGAGCGCGCGCATCTCCTGTGTAGTCAGCCTCTCATGGGTAAGAACAACTTCGGTCGAAGTGCCAAGATCAAAAAAATCGAGCGTGACGATAGTCTCCTGGCCCTGTACAGACGCGTCTGACCAGGTAAAGGAGAGCCGCTGAGGTGGCAGGACATGTAGATAGGTGCCGGTGATGGAGACGCCGTTCTCGACATCGAAACGGAAAGCTCCCCCCTCCCACGTATCGAGCCGGCTGACGGTCATGTGCAATCCCCGTGGTCGAAACCAGCGCTGCAGCGCCTCGGGCTCGATCCAGGCGCGAAAGACGCGCGCGCGCGTGGCCTTGAACACACGGCGAAGCACGAGGGTGGTGGCATCATCGGGGACTGGAGGGATCATCAGCGTCTTGCTCCTCTTCCGATGTGGTTAGTAGATAGGTTTCGAGCGAGTCGAACTGCTCTTCCCAGAGTTGTCGATAGTGATCAAGCCAGGCGGCAGCTTCTCCCATGGGACCGGCCGCGAGGCGAAAGAGATGCGTCCTTCCATCCTTCCTATGCAGGATAAGGTTGGCGCTCTCGAGCATACGCAGGTGCTTGGAGATGGCCGGCACCGAGATTGAGAATGGCCGCGCCAGCTCCGTTCCAGAAGCTTCTCCCCGCGCCAGGCGCTCCAAAATGGCTCGACGCGTAGGATCGGCGAGCGCGAAAAAAATGGTATTGAGTCGTTCTGATGAATCATTAACCATACAGTTAATTATATAGAGAGTACAGATAATTGTCAAAGCCCCGGCCAACAAAGAATGTTCGTCTCTTGATACATGATCGAATGGGGGAAGGATGGGGGCGCTCTCTATATTTACAATTCTGTATTGTTTTGTCGATTTGTGTTCTGTACTATATCTTTGGTAGCAATTTTACACACTGGTATAGATATGTAGTCTTTTATTTATCTAGAAATTTGTATATACTGTATCCATAGCTGTCGTTAGAGCAGTATTTCATTGTAGAAACGTGAGGGGTAGTATATGACCTTATTTCGCGGAGGCATGAGATGGATCTCGGCCTTCATGCTGGCCTGTACCCTTGTGGCGCTGTTTATAATGCAGGGTACGTTATCCGCACAGGCGGCGGTGACTACGCCGCGCGGAGGGGCGGCGCCGCAGACGACGCAATATCCCAAGCGCCAGCTACGTGGTGCCTGGATCGCTACGGTGACCAATGTTGACTGGCCGTCGAAGCCGGGGCTGCCTATTGAAACACAGAAGCAGCAGTTTATCAACCAGCTGGACCAATTGCAGGCGTTGCACATGAACGCGGTCTTTGTACAGGTCAGGCCAACCATGGATGCCTTCTATCCATCCAAATATGTGCCCTGGTCCCAGTATCTCACGGGCGTGCAGGGTAAGGATCCTGGCTATGATCCGCTGGCCTTTATGCTGTCCGAAGCGCATAAGCGCAACCTGGAATTTCACGCATGGTTTAATCCATATCGCGTCAGCCTGCAGACAGATGTGACGAAACTGGCTCCCAACAATCCGGCGCGCCTGCATCCCGATTGGGTAGTGAAGTATGGTAGCGGGCTCTATTTTGATCCGGGCATTCCGGCGGCCAGGGAGTTCATCATCCAGAGCATTCTGGAGGCGGTACGCAACTACGATATCGATGGCGTGCACTTCGACGACTATTTCTATCCCTATCCCATCGCCGGGCAGGACTTTCCGGATAACGCCACCTATCAACGCTACGGGGCGGCACAATTCGCCAATAAGGCGGACTGGCGTCGCGACAACATCAACAAACTGATTCAGGAGCTCTCGCGGCAGATCAAAGAGGTGAAGCCCTATGTGAAGTTCGGGGTCAGCCCCTTTGGGGTCTGGCGCAATAATTCGGTTGATCCAACCGGATCGGCCACCACAGCGGGGGTCAGCGATTATGATGATCTGTATGCTGATACGCGCACGTGGATCAAGAATAACTGGCTAGACTATATCGCGCCGCAGATCTACTGGAACATCGGCTTCGCCCCGGCGGCCTACGACATCCTGGTTCCCTGGTGGTCCAATGAGGTCAAAGGGAGCCACGTTCAGCTCTATATCGGGCAGGCCACATACAAGATCAACAACAATAACCAGGCATGGGCCAATCCCGAGGAGATGCCGAACCAGTTGAAGCTGAATCTGCAGTATAGCGCGGTGAAGGGGAGCATCTTCTTCAGTATGAAGGATCTCACGGCCAATCCGCTGGGCTTCACGGACCGGCTGAAGAACGACATCTACCGCTATCCCGCACTGGTGCCGATAATGCCATGGCTGGGAGGTCACGCGCCGCAACCGGTCAACCTCAAGCAGGCCAGCGCTCAGGCCAATGGCGTGCAGCTGACCTGGTACACGCCTCTTCACAGCAACGCTACGTATTACGTGGTGTATCGCTTCGATGGGCGCGTCCAGCACAACCGTGGTGACTTTAACAACGCGCAGTACATGCTGGCGACCGTACACCGCACGGCCATCGACGCAACCATGCAAACGTTCACCGATACCACCGCGCAGTCCGGCAAGACGTACACCTACTACGTTACGGCCCTCGATCGTCTGCACCACGAAAGCAATCCAGGCCACGGCCAGACCGTCGTACTGACAAACAAGTAGGGTCTCTCAATAAAGCAACCAAAATGGCTATGTCATATCATTGTTTTTGAGGGACTGGTGCAACACCCCGACCCGGGGTGTTGCACCAGTCCCTCAAAAACAATTGAGCGCCGCAGGCGCGAAGCTTGCGGCTTTCAGATACCTGGATGTAGGAGCGCTGGAACGGCCTGTATCCTTGGTGGAAGAGAGAGCGAGGCCAAAAAGTACTATAAGCAAAAGATATGAGCATCCGGGGGTGTGGTTTTCTGGTAAAATCGACTCATAGTTACAACGCGCCTCGGTAGAAAAACATATCTCTGCTACGCGAGGCTCACCACTACGGCATCATTAATGCTACGGTGGCGGTTGCATCAGTTAGTTCTTACAGACAGTAGACCCTTTAATAAGCACTTAAACATTTATAGTTTCCAGAGGATTAACGAGGGACCGTTATCGAGGGTATCCATTGGTGTACGAGAGGAAGGGACGCTCAGGCCTCCCGACACAACTAGTAATAAACATATAGGAAATGTGCGATGGCAATCAATCAACTAGAAGAAATGAAATTTCAGAACCAGGATCTGGTACTCTGGCACTCTCGCACCGCTCTACGCTTACTGCCCGTTCCAGGCGTTGTTGTGCGCCAGGAAATGGACAAGGTCATTATCCGAGCTCGCATAGATGACAGGCTGCAGGAATTCGCAGTCTCCCCTGTCGAACTGGTTGAGCGGTAGTACATTTAAAAAGAGAGGGCGCGGCGCACGCTGCGCCCTCTCTTTTTTATTTAGCGCGTGATCGGCTTCTTTTCTTTGGAGAGGGAGCCCATTACGTTCTGATTAAGATGCAGATGAGCCCGCACCAGTTCGGGCGGCGTTAACGCCATCCACTGCTTCAGCGAGACATCGGCATAGTGATCGCTTTTAAACATCTCCAGAAAGCGCAACGTGGTATCCCCTGTATTTTCAATGTAGTGCCCCATGGCGAACGGGACATAGCCCACATCCCCGGCCTGGTAGTCGAAGGTGCGCGATTTACCCTCGGAAGCGAAGACGCTCATGCGACCACTGCCCGCGATGTAGTATTGCCATTCATCGGCGTTGGGATGCCAGTGGAGCTCACGCATGCCTCCTGGCTCTATCTCAACCAGCGCCGCGGCGATGGTGGACGCGGCCGGGAAGTTCGTAGAGTCTACGATACGCACCGTGCCGCCATCCATCTTGATCGGTTCCTGAGCGTGCAGGCGATAGGCGAACGAGTGCGCGGGTGACCCCTGCGGATTGGGCACCTGATCATCGGCCAGCGGACCCGGCACCTTGTCCGGAAAGATGTAGAGCTCGTGTTCCGGGATGGAGGCGAAATCGCTCTTGGCGACCCCGAAGTTCCTGGCCAGTACCGACTTCGGCGTATGCGCGAACCAGTCCGATATCAAGAAGGTGGAATCCTCTGAAAAGTCGCCATCATCGAAAACGAGCAGGAACTCACAGCCATCCTCCAATCCCTGGATCGAGTGCGGGATACCGGCGGGAAAGTTCCAGAGATCTCCCACTCCGACATCTGCCAGAAAATTTCGCCCATCCTGGTCCACGGCACTGATGCGCGCATGACCATCAAGCATATACGCCCACTCGGCCTCTTTATGCCAGTGCAGCTCACGAATAGCACCGGGATTCAGGCGCATGTTGACGCCCGCCAGCGTGGTGGAGATCGGCAGTTCGCGCCTGGTGACCTGTCGCGCCCAACCACCCTCTTGCAGCCGATTATGGGCCATAGCAAAAGGGAATTTAAGGTTGGGGACCGTCCCCGAGTCGGTCTCAGGTGGTGTCAGCACATCGGGATTCTGCCGATCCAGGGTGACATTGCGCGGCCCTGGATCGGTTCCTCCCATACCATCCCGCATCGGCTGTGGTACAACAGACGTCTCATTGGAGCGGTTGAATGCATTCATGTTTATCACAACCTTTCATTGCCCGCAGACAGCTCTAAACATGGCTAACCCATGGGATGCTTTATTGGTGTGGATCAAGAATAACCTTAATATAACCGTTGGCGCGCGCATCGAATTGCTGGAAAGCCGAGGGTGCCTGCGAGAGGGGCAGTCGATGCGAGACGATACGGCCCGGTTTGAGGCGACCCGCGATGATCATATCGCGCAGCTGTGTATTGTAGCGCTCGTCGTGATCGCGTCCCATGCCGATAGAGATGTTGTTCTTGAACAGCGTCTGCCAGGGCACAACCAGGTTGCCCTGCTTTTCAATCTCGCCAACGGGGCGCGTGTCATTGGGGACGAACACACCAATGATACCCAGGCGACCATTGGGATTGATGAGGCGTGACAGATCCTCGATCACCTGGTTGGGCTTCTCGCGATCTGGATTGGCGCGATCACGCGCCTGAAAGCCAATCGCATCGATGCCACAATCAACGCCACCCATGATATCCTCACCACGCCAGGTAGGACCTGCGCTCTTGCGCTGGCGGCCGTGCATCTCTCTAATCTGCTCAACCGGATCACCAACGCGAAAATCGATCGGGATGGCGCCCAGCTCCTCAGCCTTCTTGAGACGCTCGGGGATATAATCTACCATGTAGACCTCGCTCGCCCCGCGAAAGAGCGCGCAGTAAGCGGCCAGCAGACCAATCGCGCCGGCGCCAAAGATGGCCACGCTATCGCCAGTTGAAACATGCGCCAGTTCGGTCGCATGGTAGCCACTCGGAAAGGCATCGGCGAGCAACACAAAATCGTGTTCCCAGTCATCACCGGGCTCGCCAGGCAGACGCAGGCAATTGGCGTCTGCGAACGGAACGCGTACAAGCTCGGTCTGCGTCCCTTTGTACGGTCCCATGCCAGGATAGCCATAAGCCGCCCCTGCAGCTCCGGGATGGGTGATCAGGCAGGACGCGCTATCGCCGCGCACACAGTTATAGCAAAAACCACAACAGATATGTGTCGGCACCACCACCCGGTCCCCCTTCTTGATTGAGACGACCGCCGGCCCAACCTCTTCAACCACACCCAAAGGCTCATGCCCGATCACATTGCCATTAAAATCGCCCATGCGACCCTCATAAATATGCAGATCGGTCCCACAGATAGCCGAGGATGTTATACGCATCAACACATCGGTCGGCGCCTCGATACGCGCATCCTCGACCGACTCGATATTCAATTCTCTCTCACCACGCCAGACAACCGCTTTCATGGAAACGCTCCTTGATCCTATCTTTCTATGCCACACAATGGCATGCTCTCTCGCAAGCACAATCATGAGATACACGAATGTCCAAGCTAAAAGGTGACTCATGTGTATGTTGCAGAAAATATGCCACAGCATATTTTCTGCAACATACACAAAATAATGGGGAACGCTTTCTTCGTGGAGCTCGCTGGCACGCCCTCCACGCTGTTTTTGTAGTAGGAAGGGAGGAGAACAGCGGCCGCGGCCGCTATTCTCCTCCCTTCCTACTATGAATGTGACTGATTCTCATAATCATCACCTGCGGTACTCACGAGTCCGTTGTGGATTGGTGCATCGGGGGCGCATCCGCGCCCCCGATGCACCAATCCACAACCAGCGCGGCCGCGCAGCGGACGCGCGTGTGGGAGCTATCGCGTACCCCCACGATAACGGCAGTCAAACACTCTTTATAAAATGTAAAGCCCAAATATACGCTATGGGCGCGTTCATAAAGCATGAGTTATGCTAAGATGTATATGTTGGCAGACTACTAGTATTTTATGCCAGGAGTAATACTGTTGGAAGCAGTACAAAAGCCTTTTGCCGAAGCGGCCGTGCGCTTTCTAAATGGGCCACTGAGTGGAAAGACCTTCTTTCTGCAGAAGCCCGTGGTGACGCTCGGCCGGGAGAAGCAGAACGATATTATTGTGCCTGACCCCGGCATTTCCAGATACCATGTGCGCATAAGCTGGCTTGGTGATATGTGGGGGGTTGAAAACGTTTCGCAGGGCAATACCATCGCGCACAATGAGCAGCAGGCAGCTCATGCGCAGCTACACCATAATGATGTAATCAAGCTTGGCTCAGAGGTCAGCTTTGTCTTTCTTTTGCGCCATCCTGAAGCACAGCAGGGCGCGCCCGTGGTCGGTAACACACCCGATATGAATTATCCGGGACCACCGCCGGTTTCGCCACCGCCATCCCAGCCACCACAACCGCCGGTCCCATCGCAGCCGCCGGTCTCATCGCAGCCACTACAGCCATCCGCCAGTCACCCTATGCTAAAACAGACGGATGTGGCGCACAATCGGGCACAGTGGGCGGGGCTGGCGCAGATTCCCAATGCACCCGATTCGACGGTGATGGCGCATCTCTCGACCACGAACGTGCCTTCACTGCTGATCAGCAGCAATACTAGAAGCGAGCGCCAGGTGGCGCAGCTAACACAGCAGGTAAACAATATCGGGCGCGACCCCTCGAACGAGATCGTCATTGATACGCCCATCGTCTCGTCATGGCACGCCCAGGTCGTACGCGACGGGGATCAATTCTTCCTGGTCCATCCTCATCCCAGGCGCGGGAAGACGCTGAATGGATTGTGGTACCAGGGCCAGCATATTCCAGGGGACCAGACGTTCCGCCACCAGTTGCGGGCCGGCGATATCTTCCGCATCGGCGACGAGCATGGAACGCTGGTAACGTTGATGTTCGATACGGGCACGGAAGCGCCACCAGAAAATCTGCCGCAGATGGCCCCGATCGTTCTACAAGAGGGAACATTAACGATCGGGCGCACGCCCGATAATATGGTTGTACTCAATCATCCACAGGTATCGGCTCATCATGCCCTGGTGGAGAAGGTTGCGGACGGCTATCGGCTGCTGGACCAGAACAGCACCAACCATGTATACGTCAATGGGGAGCAGGTTAGCCATAAGCTGCTGCGCACCGGTGACGAGATCCGCATCGGCCCCTACCGATTGGTCTATACAGGAACCGAACTGCGACCCTACGATGAGAGTAATCATATTCGCATCGAGGCGCTGCACCTGAAGAAATCTGGCAACAATAACATTGTCCTGCTCAATGACATCTCACTGGCAATTCCGCCACGCAAATTTGTGGCACTGGTCGGAGGATCGGGCGCGGGCAAGTCCACCTTGATGGACGCGCTGAACGGGTTGCGTCCCGCGCAAGAGGGGACGGTGCTCTATAACGAGGTCGACTACTATCGTAACCTGGCCGCATTCAATACGCAGCTAGGCTACGTGCCCCAGGATGACATCGTGCACCGCGAACTGACCGTCGAGCGAGCGCTCTACTACGCGGCGAAGCTGCGTCTGCCAGGCGATTTTACGAAGGAGCAGATTGCCTGGCGCATCAACGAGGTGCTTGAAGATGTAGAGATGACGGAGCGCCGCCATCTGCTGGTCAACAAGCTCTCAGGCGGTCAGCGCAAACGCGTCTCGATCGCGCTCGAACTGCTGGCCAATCCGGGCGTCTTCTTCCTGGATGAACCGACTTCGGGGCTGGACCCGGGTCTGGATCGCAAGATGATGACGCTGTTGCGCCGCTTGGCCGATCGCGGCC
This sequence comes from Dictyobacter halimunensis, assembly GCF_036245075.1. NCBI lineage: Bacteria > Bacillati > Chloroflexota > Ktedonobacteria > Ktedonobacterales > Dictyobacteraceae > Dictyobacter > Dictyobacter halimunensis. The sequence continues at coordinate 4,352,263 of NZ_BSRI01000002.1, read as the reverse complement.
GCACCATTGTACTGGTGACGCACGCGACCAACAATATCAACAGCTGCGACTACGTCTGCTTTCTGGCGCAGGGCGGGCGGCTCGCCTACTTTGGTCCACCCAATGAGGCCAAGACCTTCTTTGAGAAGACCGACTTCAGTGAAATCTACAGCGCGCTGGAGCCAACAAAGGATCAGCCGGATATTCCACAAAGGGCGGAGGAGCGCTTCCGCAACTCGGCGGATTATCAACGCTATGTAGTCGGGCCGTTGAGCGAGCAGAAGGCGCCGGCGCAACAGACGGGGGCTACCGCGCAGCCACGCGGCAAGAAGCAGCGCTCGAAACGCAGGGGCCAGGGCTGGATGCAGTTTACGCTGCTCTCGTCACGCTATCTGGAATTGCTGAAAAACGACGTCGGCAACCTGCTCATCCTGCTGCTACAGGCGCCCGTTATCGCCATCATGCTGGTGCTGATGGTACGCTTCGAGGTTGGCGCCGGGGTCTTTGACGCCAACAAATTGACGCAGTGCCGAACGCAGGTCCTCACCTCCTCGGGTCCGCTGGCGTTGCCACAGGCCCGCACCACCGACCTCATCGATTGCCAACAGGTCGTCAACTTCTTAAAAACAGACGCCACCGCGCACGCCTTTGTGCAGCAGAAGGGCAGCGTGGCCCAGGCCCTGCAATCATTTCTGATCCAGGGACCCGGCACCGACGCGCAAAAGGTGCTGTTCATCATGGCCTTCGCAACGGTCCTCTTCGGCTGCATCAATGGCGCGCGTGAAATCGTTAAAGAGGCCGCCATCTACCGGCGCGAGCGCACCGTCAACCTGGGCATCCTGCCTTACATGTTCTCCAAGATCGTCGTGCTCGGCATGCTGTGTCTCTTCCAGAGCGCCATCCTGACGCTGGTAGTTGAGATCGGTGAGCCACTCAAGCAGGGCGTCTTCCTCTCACCCATATTGGAGACCTATATCACGCTCAGCCTGACCTCGCTGGCCGGTTTGATGATCGGCCTGACGATCTCGGCAATCGCGCCCAACAACGATCGAGCCATCAGCCTGGTTCCGATCATTTTGCTGCCGCAGGTCATCTTTTCGGGAGCGATCATCCCGCTCAAAGACTGGGTCACCCAGATCATGGCCACCGTCTTCCCCACACGCTGGGCGATGGCCGCACTGGGATCATCCATCGGCCTGCACTCCGATACAACCGGTGGCGATAAGCTCTTCGGAGATGACCCCACCTATCATAGCACCCTCTTCTCCATCTACAACCAGACCGATGCGCTCCATCGCCTGGTACTATCGTGGGTCAGCCTGGGGCTGATTACCATCGTCCTTGCCATCATCATCGGCATCTTCCTGAAACGCAAAGACGTCCGAACCTGATCACTCTGTTATGGATAGCAGTACAACCGCCGTGCTAATGCACGGCGGTTGTACTGCTATCCATAACAGAGTGATCAGCGCGACACGATGGCTAGACATTGATCTCTATCTCTGCTAAGATGCACAAGATGGATTTAGCTAATGGGAATACTACGCTATTCACATTAGCTATTAGTTTTTACGCTTAATTAGACAAGTATTATCATTCGCTTTTGCTCATATGGGCGATAGTATTTGATCAAATGATATGTCACCCAGACGAAAGGATCGATCATTTTTATGAATGTACCTCCTCAGCCTCCATTGGGAGAGGAACCAGAGAAGAAGACAGCGCTCCAGTCCGGCGACCACACATCTGAACAAACAGTGCCCACATCCGAGACAGTCTCACACGAGGATGCAGCAGAGCAACCAACCACTACCCCCGATTCAACCTCCCCGGCGGAAGGAAATGACTACCCTACCCTTCCTTCTGAGACGGCTTCACATGAAGAGGTCGCCGAACAGCCTGCTACCCATGAGAGCGCCAATGAGGAGGCGACACCACAGCCAATGCCATTCTCTGAGTCGCCGACCGCCGCCGAGGGGTCCACTGAGGACGCGGCAGTAGCTGATCAGGCAGACGAAGATGAGGATGAGGATCTAGAGGAAGACGACGCGACCACGCAACCGGCGCGCTCAGGTATTTTTATAAAGAAGGGCGTGCTGATTGGCGTGATCAGCGCGATAGTGCTGGTAGCCCTGCTGGCCACGCTGCTGTTCTTTGTCAACCGCCCCAAAGATCCGCCCACTGACTGGCTCTCAAGCGTGACGCCCCCGGCCGGATCGGGTAGCGCCAACAAAATCCTGTACTATCTGCACTGGAGCAATAATAATGGCGAATTGAAGGGTCAACTGCAGCTCGCGGCCTATGCCAATGGAGCGCCACAATCCCTGACCGCACCCGCCAGCGGACTCTACAGTCGTGATAACCACGATATCTATGTAGTTGTAACTATCAATGGACAGGCCACGACCCTATCGGGCAAGATCAATGACAGCAACGATACGCTAACCCTGAACCAGGTAGGAGCCCCCAGCCAGGCCAGCCAGCTGGTCTTCCATACCAGCAGCGCCGATGTCTACAAACAAGAAACCAAGAAATTAGTACCAGCCAAAAAGTAGTGGCAGAAGACCCGTGAGCACCTGCGGTGCTCACGGGTCTTTTTTATATGGAGCATCGGGTGCGCGGATGCGCACCCGATGCTCCATATAAAAAATAGGGCGGCCGCGCATGCGGACGCCCGTGCGGGGGCGATCACGCTCCCCGGAAAGAGGAGAGGAAAACCCAGATTCAGGGTTGAATGCCTCCTTTGGGGACGAGGGGCTTCAACTTTGCCAGCGCGGCCACCTGCGCAGGTGTAAGTGGCACCTGCGCCACGGCATCGCTTAACTGCAGAGACGACGCTTTCGCCTCAAAGCCAAAGGGACCAGAGGCGGTGGCGGACAACTTCTGAAACGTGGCAACGCCAGCCCGGACGTCGATGACATCGACTTTGGTCCCTTTCAATGGCAGCGCCTTCAGGTTCGCAGGAGCTGAAGGTTGAAGAGCTCGGATCAGCAGGGGATTCTTCAGGACGATATCAAATGTAGCCTTAAACACCGGGATCTGCTGGCGTTTCCCATACGTTCCCACATCCAGTTTGAGGGCCGTAACCGTAATACTCTTCAGATGAACAGGGATCACAACAAACTCCCGAGCGGGAGGCTGCTGTCGTGCGTGGGCCGTAAGATCGCCCGGCCACATCAAGACCCCCACCAGCGCGAGCTGGACGGCCAGCCACCACAGGCATATTCGATAGCGCAGGGCCATAGAACACCTTTCTCCATTTCCACAATCCTCCACACACCATAAAACCATACATCCATATATTCGACATCCCCATCCCACCTCCATAGGTTCGGAGCTCGCCTCCGATTATATTCAGGCCCGGATAAAGGAATCGAGGACGCGCAGGTAGTTGGCACGCTCGAAGGCGGCGGGCTCGGCCACGGCCTGCTGGCTCATGCTGCCGCGCATCAGGTCGAGCGAGGGGTATTCGTGCTCGTCCATCCACCATTGCATGTCCGTGCGGATGCGTGTGAGCTGCTCGATGCCGTTGGCCAGCAGCGTCGAGGCCATCATGGCGACGTTGGCCCCTGCCATCATAGCCTTGAGAACGTCCTGCGCGCTGTGCACGCCGCTGGTCAGGGCGAAATCGGTCTGGATGCGGCCATAGAGCAGGGCGATCCAGCGCAGGGGCAGCCGCAGCTCATGCGAGCTACTCAGCTCCAGATTGGGCACGACCTGCAGGTTCTCCAGATCCAGGTCTGGCTGGTAGAAGCGGTTGAACAGCACCAGGCCGTTGGCGCCCGCCTCAACCAGGCGGCGCGCGAACTGGGGCAGCGCGGTGAAGTATGGACTGAGCTTGACAGCGATGGGCAGTTGGACCATGGCGCGGATGTCGCGCACGAGGCGTACATAGGTGTCCTCCACCTCGGAGCTGCTCAGAGACAGATCGGTGGGCAGGTAGTAGATGTTCAGTTCCAGGGCATCGGCCCCGGCCTGCTCGATCAGGCGCGCATACTCGATCCAGCCACCGGACGAGACGCCGTTCAGGCTACCGATGACAGGGATGGAGAGAGCCGTCTTGAGGCGCGAGAGATGCTCCAGGTAGCGATCGGGTCCAATGTTGTAGTGCTCAAGATCGGGAAAGTAGCTCAGGGCCTCAGCGTAGGTGTCGGTGCCATGATTGAGGTAGTGGTCGAGCTGGTGGCTCTCGTAGGTAATCTGCTCCTCGAACAGGGAATACATAACGATGGCGGCGGCGCCAGCATCCTCAAGCTGGCGCGCCGTACTGAGCTTTCTGGAAAGCGGTGAGGCCGAGGCGACCAGGGGATTCTGCAGCGGCAGGCCCAGATAGGTCGTTCGCAGATCGGGCATTGTCATAGCGTTTTCTCTCCTTCCTGGTGACCATCATGGCCATCCGCCGCATGATAGTAGCGGGCCTGACTGGTCCTGACATCTTCTTCGGCCAGGTGCAGCAGCTCGGCCGCCCGTTCCTCGTCGCTCTGCACGAGCATGCGGAAACGCGTCTCATTGTACATAAAGCGCGACAGCGGGAGCGTGGCCTCCCTGGCATCCATAATCAACGGGTCCTTGCCCTGCTCCATCAGAGCGGGATTGTAGCGGTACAGCGGCCAGTAGCCGGTCTGCACGGCCAGCTTCTGCTGTTCCAACCCCTTGCGCATATCGATGCCGTGCGCGATACAGTGGCTATAGGCGATGATCAGGGAGGGACCATCATAGGCGTCCGCCTCCTCAATGGCGTGCAGCGTCTGCTGATCGTTGGCGCCCATGGCGACGTGGGCCACATAGACGTGTCCATAGGCCATAGCCAGCAAGCCCAGGTCCTTCTTAGGCAGCGCCTTGCCCTTAGCGGCGAACTTGGCCACGGCGGCCCTTGGCGTGGCCTTCGATGCCTGGCCGCCCGTGTTGGAATAGACCTCGGTATCCAGCACCAGGATATTGACGTTGCGGCCCGAGGCCAGCACGTGGTCCAGCCCACCATAGCCGATGTCATAGGCCCAGCCATCACCGCCGATGATCCAGACCGTCTTGCGCACCAGCGCATCGGCCAGCGACAACAGCTGCTGACACTGTTGATCCTCGGCGACCGCTCCGCTGCTCAGATGCTGCTTGAGCAGCTGGACGCGCTCGCGCTGCGCCCGCAGTCCTATCTCATGTCCTTGATCGGCCAGCAGGATGGACTGCGCCAGTTCCTCGCCGACCAGGGGAGCACAGCGCTGCAAGAGGGCGCGGGCCTGCTCCTGCTGCTGATCCAGCGACAGGCGCATCCCCAGTCCAAACTCGGCGTTATCCTCGAAGAGCGAGTTCGACCAGGCGGGACCACGGCCCTCGGCATTGGCGCTCCAGGGGGTAGTGGGCAGGTTGCCGCCGTAGATGGAGGAGCAACCGGTCGCATTGGCGACCAGCAAGTGATCGCCAAAGAGCTGAGAGACCAGCTTGATGTAGGGCGTCTCACCACAGCCCGAGCAGGCGCCCGAGAACTCGAACAGCGGCTCCAGCAGCTCGGCGTTTTTGATCGCCGCCAGGTTCAGCTGCGATGTATCAGCCTCGGGCAGGCGCAAGAAGTAGTCCCAGTTCTTCCGCTCGCTCTCGCGCAGCGGCGCCTGCGGCACCATATTGATCGCCTTGCGTCCAACCTGGCGCTTATCTTTAACGGGGCAGGCCTCGACGCACAGGCCGCACCCGGTACAATCCTCGGGCGCCACCTGGAGCGTATAGCTCATATCGGGAAACTCTTTGAAGCGGGCCGGCGTGGTCTGGAATGTCTCCGGCACATCGCGCAGCTCGGCGGGGTCATAGACTTTGGCGCGGATCACCGCGTGCGGACAGACCATGACGCACTTGCCGCACTGGATGCAGATGTCGGGGTCCCAGGCCGGGATCTCCTGCGCGATGTTGCGCTTCTCCCAGCGGGCCGTGCCCACTGGATAGCTGCCGTCACAGGGGAGAGCGCTGACCGGCACTGTATCGCCTTCCCCGACAAGCATAGGACCGAGCACGTCGCGCACGAAGGTCGGCGCCTCGGCCGCCACGGGAGCCCTTCTATGCAGCATCGGCAGGGCGATGGGCGCTCGTGCGTGTACCGCCACGGCAGTCTGCCCATCTTCACGCCCAAGAGACACTTCGGCCTCCTCAGGAACCGTCACCTGGTAGAGTCCGGCCAGCGTATCATCGACGGCCTGGTAGTTCTGCCTGACCACCGCCTCCCCGCGCTTGCTATAGGTCTTCTTGATGCTCTGCTTGATCTGGGCGATCGCCTGTTCGGTCGGCATGATGCCGCTGATGGCGAAGAAGCAGGTCTGCATTACGGTATTGATGCGTCCCCCCATCCCCACGCGACGCGCCACCTGAAAGGCATCGATAACGTAGAAGCGTAGCCGCTTCTGGCGAATCACCTGTCGCACCTCGACGGGCAGGTGTCCCCACACCTCCTCGGGACCATATGGACTGTTGAGCAGGAAGACGGCGCCCTCGCGCGCATATTTCAATACATCGAAGCGCTCAAGCTGCGCGAACTGGTGGCAGGCGACCAGGTTGGCCTGGCCCGCGTCGATCAGGTAGGGGGCCGAAAAAGCGCGCGGCCCGAAGCGCAGATGGGAGATGGTGACCGAGCCGGACTTTTTTGAGTCATAGACAAAGTAGCCCTGCGCGTAGTTCGCCGTCTCCTCACCGATCATCTTGATCGAGTTCTTATTCGCGCCCACCGTGCCGTCCGATCCCAGTCCCCAGAAGACACACTGCACGATGTCCTCGCCCTCAATGGCGAAAGCCGGATCATACGGCAGGCTGCTATGGGTCACGTCGTCGTTGATGCCGATAGTGAAATGCTTCTTCGGCCGTTCGGCCAGCAGATGATCATAGATGCCCTTGACCATGGCCGGGGTAAACTCTTTGGATGAGAGCCCATAGCGACCACCGATCACGCGTGGAGCGGGGCGCGCGTTATCCCAGGATTCGTTGAGGGCGGTCACCACATCCAGGTAGAGCGGCTCGCCCGCGCTGCCTGGCTCCTTGGTGCGATCGAGCACGGCCAGGGTCCTGACACTCGTGGGCAGGGCACGCACAAAGGCATCCACCGCGAAGGGACGATACAGGTGGACCTTGAGCACGCCGACCTTCTCGCCACGCGCCGCCAGGTACTTAGCGGTCTGCTCGGCCGTCTCGGCGCCCGATCCCATCATGACGATGACGCGCTCGGCGTCAGGCGCGCCCACATAGTCAAACAGGTGGTAGCGCCTGCCGGTCAGGGCCGCGAACGCATCCATGCTCTGCTGCACGATTTCGGGACAGCGCTGGTAGAAAGGATTGACCGTCTCGCGGGCCTGGAAATACACATCGGGATTCTGGGCCGTACCGCGAATGACAGGGTGGTCGGGCGAGAGCGCCCTGGCTCGGTGCTCATGTACCAATGTATCATCGATCATGGCACGGATCTCGTCCCATTCCAGCAGCATAATCTTATCGATCTCGTGCGAGGTGCGGAAGCCATCAAAGAAATGCACAAAGGGGATGCGCGCCTTGAGTGTTGCCGCATGGGCTATCAACGCCAGGTCCTGCGCCTCCTGCACCGAGTTGGATGCCAGCATGGCGAAACCCGTCGCGCGCACCGCCATCACGTCGGAGTGGTCGCCAAAGATCGAGAGCCCCTGCGCGGCCAGTGAGCGGGCCGCCACGTGAAAGACCGTCGGCGTCAGCTCACCAGCGATCTTGTACATATTCGGGATCATCAATAACAGGCCCTGCGACGCGGTAAAGGTGCTTGCCAGCGCCCCGGTTTGCAGGGCTCCATGCAGCACGCCCGCCACCCCGCCCTCGGACTGCATCTCAACCACCAGCGGCACGCTGCCCCACAGATTGGGTTTCTCCTGCGCCGACCAGGCATCGGCGGCCTCACCCATAGGAGTGGATGGCGTAATCGGATAGATAGCTACCACATCGCTCACGGCATAAGCGACGGCGGAGGCGGCCTCGTTCCCATCCAGCATTGCCTCAGTATGTTCCATAAGACATCGCATCACTTTCTGCTTTTCAACATCTGCTCATATACCAGGAAGATATCGCCTCATGATCACAGGGTAGTCTCGTGCCCGCGAACCGGCATCTCAAAGAGATCACAGAAACAACGCTACTATAGCGCCCTCTTTTGTGATCGCACTGAGAGATAGCCCCGGCTGCTGTGACATAGCTGTGAGGGAGTAGAAGTACAGTATGTACAATGCAGGTAGGGTAGAAAATTCTTCTGCTTGTTCGTGGCTTTGGAAGCAGGGCCCGTACCACGTATACAAAAAAGCGTTCATAAAAGCTTAATGCTTGGGAAGGAGCTTGAACATGTTTAGCCGCATATTAGTTCCTCTTGATGGATCACCGGCGACCGAGCACGCGCTTCCCATCGCGGCCCGCCTCGCCCGTACCGCGCAGGGATCATTAATTCTCGTCCATGTCATTACACTGGGAACCAACTTCAATGGAAAAGCTATTCTGAAAACGGACGCCTTGAACAGCCTGGTTGAAACCGAAAAGCAGAAAGCGCTCGATTATCTGACCACCGTCGCCACCACGCCACTGCTCGACGGCATCGATGTGGAGCTGCAGGTCTGCTGGGGCCAGGTCGCGCCCGAACTGGTAGAGCAGGTCCGACTGCACCACTGCGACCTGATCCTCATGAGCCGCAAACACCATACCGGCCTGAAGCATCTGCTGCCGGGCAGCGTGGCCGAACGCGTGGCGATGCATTCACCGGTACCGGTCTTTCTGATCCACGAACACGGGCCGCTACCAATCATCCCATATATACCAGCGGGCCATCCTATCTGCATCCTACTAGGAGTTGACGATATCTCCCAGGCCGGCCCCGTGGTGAAAAGCTCCCTCGCGCTGGTAGCTGGCCTGGCTGCCACCAACCAACCGATCATCCGCCTGGCGCGGGTCATCTCGCCCTACGCCACCGAGCAGTCCGGTGCTCAGGGCGGCCTGCTCGAACTGATGAAGGTCATCAAAGAGCAGCAGATCAAGCATGTACACGAGTTTGAGGATATTGATGAGGAGTCGATGGAGGTCGTGAGCAGCGCCTGCATGAGCGAATCGACCCTGGTCGGCACCGACTACGCGCACGAACTACTGAAAGAGGCCGGCAGCTATGACGGTGAAGAGCACAAGCCACAATTCCACCTGCTAGCTATCTCCTCGCGCTTTGGACAGTACCAGCAATGTCTGCACCTGGGGAATCATATCGTGGAGCGCATTACCCATGAAACGCAGCTCCCCGTGCTGATCGTCCCACCGGCCATGGTGATGGATTCGCTGGCAGCGACGGGCCAGGCTCCGCAAGCCATCGACTCGCACTCATAACCGATAGGCAATAAAAAGGCGCGTCAGGATAAAATCTGACGCGCCTTTTTATTGCCTATCGTCTAAGATTAATCGGCCCCCTGGGCCACAGAGGTATCAGTCTTTGGTGACTCGTCACCGGCGCCGTAGAGGTAGCAGTTGGTCCAGTGACCATTGCCCAGGTTGGTGCGACCGGGGAAGCGCTCCTTACAGACCGGCATGGCGTGAGGGCAGCGTGGATGGAAGCGGCAGCCCGTGGGTGGCGTAATCAGGCTGGGGATCTCTCCACGCGCCGTCAGCTCTTTGCTTCCGGCACCAGCCTGGATGCGCTCGGGGTCGGGCGCCGCCGACAGCAGCAGCTGGGTATAGGGATGCTTCGGCTCCTGAATGATCTCATCGCTGGGACCACCCTCGACCGTCTGTCCCGCGTACATCACCAGCGTATCCTCGGCGAAGTAGCGCGCGCTGGCGATATCGTGCGTAATGAACAGGAAGGCCAGCTTCTCTTCATCCTTGAGCCGCAGCAGCAGGTTGAGGATGTCCAGACGGATCGAGACGTCGAGCATCGAGACCGGCTCATCGGCCAGCAGCACCTCCGGCTGCACCGCCAGCGCGCGGGCGATCGCCACGCGCTGCCGCTGTCCACCACTGAGCTGGTGCGGATACTTCTCGATAAACTGCTCGGCAGGGCTCAGGCTAACGCGTCGCAGCAGGGCCAGCACCTGTTCGGTCACCTCCCGCTCGCCGCGCGCATGCCCGAAGATCTGCAGCGGACGCGCCAGGTGATAGCGGATATTGTGCACCGGGTTGAGTGAGCTAAAGGGATCCTGGAAGATCAGCTGCACGTGGCGGCGATAGGCCCGCAGCGCCGAGGTGCTCTTGGAGAGCGCGACCGGCTCCCCCGGAACTTGATCGTCCCCGAGGTTGGATTGTAGATGCGCGCCAGCATGCGCGCCACCGTCGTCTTGCCGCTACCGCTTTCCCCCACCAGCGCCGTCGCGCGTCCCGGTCGCAGCGTCACCGTGGCATCCTCCACCGCGTGCACCGCCAGCGAGGGGCCAAACATCTTGCCGCGCACCGGAAACTCTTTGCGCAGGTGGACCGCCTCCAGTACCGGAGCTGGCAGCTCCACGTTGGTCTGATTCTCAACAGAGGGAGACGTACTCATTAAACCAGGCTCCTTTCTGCCAGCGCCTCATAGCCTTTCGCGAAATCCTGCGCGCCGGGTAACTTCTGGGAATAGGTTGGATTATAGAGATGGCAGGCCGCCAGCTGCTCCTGGTTGTCGCTCGTCGCCGGTGCCAGCTCGGGCGTCACCGTGTGACAGGGCTCAAACACCATCGGGCAGCGCGCGGCGAACGGACAGCCGGCGGAGACCACACGCAGGTCGGGCGGCGAACCCGGGATGCCCACCATCTTGCGGCGAGGACCATGCAGGGTCGGGAACGAATTGAGCAGCCCATAGCTGTAGGGATGGCGGGGATGCTTATACACATCCTCGCTGCTCGCCTTCTCGATCATCTTGCCGGCATACATGATGGCCAGACGATCCGAGAGCTCCAGCAGCAGCGAGAGGTCGTGGGTGATGAAGATCAGCGCCGTATTGAACTCCTTACACAGGTTGCTGATCAGCTCCAGGATCTCGCGCTGCACCACCACGTCGAGCGCCGTCGTCGGCTCATCCATAATAATGACTTCTGGGTTGAGCGCCAGGGCGATAGCGATCACGGCGCGCTGGCGCATGCCACCGCTGAGCTCATGGGGATAGCTACGAATGCGGTCCCCGGCGATGCCAACCAGATCCAGCAGTTCCAGCGCGCGCTTGCGGCAGGCGTCGGGTCCCATGTCGGGTCGATGAGCCTTGATGGCATCGATGATCTGCGTTCCCACCGTCATCACCGGATTGAGAGCGTTCATGGCGCTCTGGAAGACCACCGACAGCTCATTCCAGCGGAATTGGCGCAGCTGAGAGGGGCTCAGGCTCAGGATATCGATGACATCCTCCTGCGGGCTGTTACGACCGCGCCGGTTCTGCGCCATGCTCCCTTTGCGATCGGCATGAGGGCGGGGATAGTAGAGCACCTCTCCCCTGATAATCTCAGCCGGGGGACGCAGCAGGCGCGCAATGGCGAAGGCCAGCGTCGACTTACCACAGCCGCTCTCGCCGGCCAACCCCAGGATCTCGCCGCGCCGCAACGTCAGATTGACGTCGCGCACCGCATGCACAGCCCCATTGGCCGCATAATAATCAACACAGACGTTGCGTACGTCCAACAACAAATCATCGGCTACACGTTGTTCAGCCATTACGCCACCGCCTCCTTCTTCGCTTTGCTCGCCTTCGGTTTCGCCTCTTTGCGCAGGCGTGGATTGGCGATCTCATCGACCCCGAAGTTGATCAGGGACAGCGCGGTCCCTACCAGCGCGATACATAATGTAGGCGGGATAAACCACCAGTAAGCGCCCTGCAGGATCGCGTCGTTGTTATTGACCCAGTACAGCATGGCGCCCCAGCTCAAGCCGGTTACACTACCCAGGCCCAGGAACTGCAGGCCCGAGGCCGCCAGGATGACATACACCACCGTACCGATGAAGCCCGACATCACAATAGCGATCTCGTTGGGCAGGATCTCGGAAAAGATGATATGCAGCGTCCCCTCGCCGCTCGATTGCGCCGCCTGCACGAAGTCGCGGCTACGCATCGACATGGTCTGGGCGCGGATGACGCGCGCGTTCCACGACCAGCTGGTCAGCGCCAGCACCAGCGCCACGGTCAGGTCACCTTTGGGGAAGAAGGCGGCCAGCACGATTGCCAGCGGCAGACCGGGGATGACCAGGAACACATTAATGATGATCGAGAGGACATCATCGACTGTGCCACCGAAGTAGCCGGAGACCAGGCCTATCGTGGTCGAGACGGCCATAATCAATAGGGCCGTGACAAAGCCCCAGAAGATGGACGAACGCGTACTGACGATGGTCTGGGTGAAGATGTTCTGACCCGTCTGTGTGGTGCCAAACCAGAACTGTGACGTGGGCGGCGACAGCACCGGGCCCGCGTTCAACGTGTTGGGGTCCTGATGGATAAAGAGTGGGCCAAAGATAGCAATCAGCAAGAAAATGACCAGCATCAGCACGCCGATGCCCACTTTGCGATTGAGCGTGATCATGCGCCAGAAATCGCGCATACGTCCACCCACCGCCGGGGGCGCGGTCATACCAGCCACGCCGGCAGAGGCAGTGCCACCCGCGTTCATGGCGGTCGTGGAAGAAACCACGGTGGTTAAACTGTTATTGGGCGGCGTATTGTGTGCGCCGGAGTTCGTCGAACTCATTGAGCTTATCCCCTTTCTTGCCGGACGCGTGGATCAAGCACCACATAAGTCAGATCGACCAGGAAATTGGCTACCAGCACCGCCACCGTAATAATCAGGAAGATCCCCTGCATCAAAGCGTAGTCTGAGTTCTGCACCGCCTGAAAGAGCGCGTAGCCGATGCCAGGATAGGAAAAGATGATCTCCAAAAACAGCTGACCGGCGACCACACCACCCAGGGCGATAGCGAAGCCGGTAATACTGGGCAGGATCGCGTTGCGAGCGGCGTAATTCATCATCACACGGCGTGTGGCCAGTCCTTTGGCCTGCGCCATCAACACATAGTCCTCTGAGAGGGTGGTGATCATCGAGTTGCGCATGCCCAGCATCCAGCCGGCGATACTGGCCACCACAAAGGTGATCGCGGGCAAGATGGCATGCTGGATCACACTGCTGATAAACTCGGGTGAGCCATCGGGGCTCAGGAAACGATCATAGCCACCATTCAACGGGAACAGGTTGAGGGTAAAGCCGAAGATATAGAGCATGATCAAGGCCATACAGAAATAGGGGATGGCACTGATAAAGGTCATTAATGGTGGCAACAGACTATCCAGAAAGGAATTGCGGCGCCAGGCGATGACAACACCCAGCAGCGTACCCAGGCCAAAGCTGATGAGCAGCGAGATCGTCACCAGCACCAGCGTCCAGGGCAGCTCCTGTCCGATCGCTTCAGCCACCGGGGTGGGATAATACGTAATGGAGAGGCCCAGGTTGCCATGCAACAGGCTATTGAGATACTGAAAGTATTGCACCCACAAAGGATCGTTGGAGACCCCGAACTGCAGCTGCAGCGCGTGCAGCGCCTCCGGCCTGATGCGACCCTGGAAACGCGCAATAAAGATCTGCGCCGGATCACCCGGCGCCAGGCGGGGGATAAAGAAGTTAAGCGTAAGCGATCCCCATAAGGCGATCAGGTAAAAGCCGATGCGGCGTAAGAGGTGACGCATCCATGAACTCCTTGCTAGTCAACCACATGCGTCAATTGACGCGATAGCAGAGAGCTCCTATGAAGATTACATGCATAGGAGCTCTCGCAGGAAAACCTATTGACGCATCCGGGACACGTTACTTGGCCGGGGTCAGGTGGAGCACCACCTGCTCATCATCCGGATGCTGCCAGGGAGGTGGTACCGCGTAAGGATTGTCCACCGTTGGCCAGCCGGTGAAGTTCTTAGTGCTGTACTCGTTCCAGGCGGCACCATTGACCAGGGTAATCACCGGAACCTGCTCAACCATGATCTTCTCCAATCCCTGAATGGCCTGCTTCTGGGCATTGGTATCGGTGGTCGAGGCATACTGATCCAACAGTTTATCAGTCGCCGGGTCCATCCAGCGCTCGAAGTTGGAGGCCGCCTGCTGTCCAATTGGAGCAGTGTGCGACTTGCTGAGCATGCTGTTGAAGGTATAGAACGGGGTCGGGCCGGAGCTGAAGCTACCAATACTCATGTCGAAGCTACCCAGGTTCAACGCGCTGATATAGGAATTATAAGCAAGCGCGGTCACATTAGCCTGGATACCGATCGCCTTCAGCTGGCTATTGACCATCTGACAGATCGTGACCCAGTCGCTCCAACCGGTTACCACGTTGATGTTGAAAGAGAGCTTCTTACCATCAGGGCCAACATAGATGCCGTCCGAGCCTTTTTTGTAGCCGGCGCTCTCCATCAGCTTGGTCGCCTGGGCCACGTCGGGGGCCTGCCAGGTTGTGTTCTGGTAATCAGCGGCCAGGAAATCTTTCTGCGCGGGCAGCAGCAGACCAGTCGGGCTGGCGACGGCTTCGAAGTTACTCTCAGCCACCTTGGACATCTGGTCGCGGTCGAGGGCGATACTGATCGCCTTGCGGACATTGACATTGTTGAACGGGGCCTTGCTCAGGTTCATGATCAGAGAGACCGCGTTATTGGGTGGGAACCAGTATTTGTTGTGCGTAGGATCGCGATCAACGTACCCCTTCTGCAGGTTCGGGGTAAACAGGCTCACCCAGTCGAGCTCACCTTTGTCCATATCCAGCTCCAACGACTGGTTGGAGTTGTAGGACGGATAGCGCAGCTCACCAACCTTGGGCAATCCAGCCTGCCAGTAGCTGGTATTCTTGGTGTAGTCGACCAGCTGAGAAGAGAAATTCTTCAGCACGAATGGACCGGTACCAACAGGATTGGGATTGGTATACTTGGATGGGTCACCCACGCTCTGCCACAGGTGCTCGGGCACGATATAGGTGGTGCCGCCCACATTCCACAGGATGGGAGTGTACACCTTCTTCATGCTAATCACTACTGTGTGATCATCGGGCGCCGTCACGCTATTGAAGTAGTTCCAGAGACCATTGCTATCGGCGGCTGGATACTTTTTGAGCAGATTGAGCGTGAAAGCCACGTCGGCCGAAGTGAAGGGTTTGCCATCGGACCATTTAACGTTCTGGCGCAGGGTGAAGGTCAGGGTCTTATTGTCGCTGGAGAACTTATAATCGGTGGCTAGCCAGGGCGTCACCTTATTGCTAAAGCCATTGACATACAACAGGGTCTCATAGACCATACCCTGGGTGCCCGGATTGGCATTGGGCGCGTAGGGTCCAAAGTTACGGGTAAAATCTCCATTGGGGCCCGTCTGGATGGTCAAATAGTTATGTGATGAAGAACCCTGAGTAGAGCCATTACCATTACCATTAGCGCCGCCACAGGCAGCCAGTAAAGCACCAAGAACGAGCAAGAGCGACAATAGCCACGCCCTTTTCCCGTCCTTCCTCTTATACGACATTGTCAGAGATTGCGGTGTCATCAAAACCTCCCGGCAATAGAAAACACAATAAATCCTTTTAAGTGAAAGAAACCATTTATAGGAAAAGCCTGACTTTCCATTTCCTCCTTTCGATCGATCCTATCTCTATGTAGTTGTGCCGCAAAAGCGGCATAGTGCTCGAATTTCCTGCACAAGCGGGCACGTACAGACTAAGAATATGTAGCGTTCCTAACATTAGCGGGAAATCGATTTTATCGATGAGAATGGGGATCTTTGTTGCATGCCACAAGAGGCGCGTACAACCAGGCTCGTCGCCAGCTGGATACGTAAAGGAGGGGCGTTTGCTGGCTCATCAACACGCGCACGGGATGGGCTCATAAAGTCCCTGGTATAGCCAGGGCGGACATTCATGCGCTGCTGATCCGAGTGCTCGATGATGGAGAGCAACACCTCGATTCCTCGCTGGCCCATCTCCTCGAACGGCTGCTTGACCGTAGTCAGGGCAGGCCGAACCAGGGCAGAAGAGCCGATGGCATCAAATCCCACCAGCGCCAGCTGGCCCGGTATGTCGATCCCCTGCTCTTCCGCGAAGGCCAGCACACCATAGGCCATCAGGTCGCTACCAGCAAAGATGGCCGTGGGTCGCTGATCTTCGGGCAGGGAGAGAAAGGTCTGGGCAGCATCTCGTCCGGAGACGGTATCAAAGGCACCTTCGACGACAAGAGCTGGATCAACGGGAATGCCATGTTCGCGCAAAGCCTGGCAATAACCCTCGTAGCGTTCGCGTGAGCATACGTATTTCATGGGACCCTGAATATGCGCGATGCGGCGATGACCGAGGGCCAGCAGATGCTTTACCGCATCATAGGCGCCACACTGGTTATCGGCACCGATCCAGGGAACCAGGGGAGGATCATCCTGATCATCAATTAATACCACGGGGAAGCCATGTTGATGTAAACGGATCACAAACTTTGACGACTGACCCGGCAAAACCGCCAGGATACCCGCCACAAGGTTTGTCGATAGGATATGGTCAATAATATCGCCCTCACCATTTTCACGCGTCTTATCATTGAGGCTGTACAATACCAATTCGTAGGCGGTATTTCCGATCGTCTCGGCAATGCCACACACGATATCAGGGATCATCGGCCAGGTAAATGAAGGAACCAGAACACCCAGCAGATGGCTTCGCCCCCCGGCTAAACCAGCAGCTGTGGCACTCGGCACAAACCCTTCCTCTTTGACAATGCGGAGAATGCGCTCGCGTGTATTTGGATCGACATCGGGCTTGTTATTGAGCACGCGCGACACCGTGGTTTTCGATACGCCCGCCAGACGGGCAATATCATCAATCGTACGCTTCCTTGCCATAAATAACGTATCCTCATGGATGGGCGGCAATGCCAATCCTACTCGCGCTACTTTCTGTATGATGAACAGACAGAAAGAGAAGGCAAATGCGAAAAAATATCAATAATCAGACCAAAGCGGTTTCGTAATCGATTCCGGTATCGATTACATTTAAGTATACCGATGAAAGAGAAAAAAATCAAGGACTTTTGTTGGCAAATTTTGATTTTTTCTGATCAGGCAGAAAAAGAGTTCGTTAAGCATGCCGCGCTTTTCGGGGGGGCCGGTTGAAAAATGTGAGACACACAGGTCATCTTTTTTTTATTACGTTGTTTTTCAGACATATCTCACATTTTTCAACCGTAAAGAAAGGGTTGTATTTACTTTTCCCGGCGTGGGTGGCCGCCCCGCACGGGCGTCCGCGCACGTGGACGCACTGGTAATTATAATGGTGGTACACCATTATAATTATTTTAGAGTGATGCAACCGGGGCGCGAATGAGCTCGGGTTGCATCACTCTAAAAACTTGTTAAAACATGGCGAAGGGGTGATATGCGTGCTCGTGGCGTTGGGCCTGGTCGCCGTGATCTGCTTCTCGGGACTCGGCGATCTCCTGGCGGACGATCAGCAGGGGGAAGGAGGCGTGTCCCAGGACGTGCTCGGTGACACTGCCCAGGAGCCAGCGCGGAATGCCATGCCGGCCATGCGTGGCCAGGGCGATGCCGCCGGAGGGTCCCATCATGCGCACTTCGTCCTCGCGCGCTACCTGCATGAGGGCGGTGGCCACATCCTCGTCGGTACGTACCGACATAGTTATGTCGAGCAGTGTATCGGGCACCATGTGCAGCAGGATTCGCTTTGTCACATCATTCAGATAGGCTTCCGCCTCTTCTAAGGCTTTGACGTTGGCCTGCGAAACAGTCTCGTTGCCATGGGGAGCGACGGCATAGATGGGCTGTACCACGCGTAGTAGATGCAGCTTTCCGGGCTCGGGAGCCGAGAGCAGCGCGCTTAAGGTGGCGGCGATCTTCAAGACCGACTCCGCGCCGGGTGAGCCATCAAGCGCCACGGTAAATTGGAATGGCATCCCCTTGCCGAGCATGGACTGGCCCTGCCGCTGCTCCTTTAAGATCAGCACCGGCACATTGCTATGTCGCACCATCTGCTGCGCCACGCTTCCGAGCACCAGGCGTTTGAAGCCAACATCACCATGGCTACACATCATCACCAGGTCAACGTGCTCACGTTCGATCGCGTCCTCCAATTCCTGCACCGGGAAACCAGAGAAGACCGAGGTATTGACCTCCAGGTCGCGCAGCATCTCGCTCTGCTTCAGATGCTTCAGGTGCTCCTCCGCCTCCTGCTCGTCGCGTTCGACCATGTTGGCCGGTACGGGTCCAGACCACATTGGATACGCGTAATATTCGGAAGGCAACGCGATAATCGTGATCAGGGTGACCCTGGCATGCGCCGCGCGAGCCAGGCGCGCAACCATGGGTAGAATCTGCTCATCACGGTGTGAACCATCTAACGGTACAAGAATATGCCCCAACATAGCCGGGCTCCTTTCGCCTCTTCATCGAGAGAGGGTTTTGAATGGAATTCTTTTGCTATCTGTAAGATAGCGCCTGCTCATCACAGATACTTCTCAAAACCCGGCCTGGTGGCACAACCAGATCACAGATACCTTCTTGAGTGCCTCCGATCCTACGTAGGTGCCGGGCTTGCCTCGGCTTTGGGGCTGGCCATCCCTTGCATCCCCGCTATGGAAGTTTGGGGTGGGCCGCGAACTGGTAGCCGACGCCGATTTTTGTGTGGATGTAGGTGGGGTGGGAAGGATCAGGCTCGATCTTGCGGCGCAAGCGGTTGATGCTGACCTGCAACATATGGCTCTCTCCCATGTATTCCGGTCCCCAGATGTGCTCCAGCAAGAGGTCCTGGGTCAGGATGCGACCCGCGTTCTGCATCAGGTAGGCCAGGATACGATACTCGGTCGGTGTCAGGACCACCTCTGCGCCATGCACCATCACCAGGCGCTGCTCGAAATCGATCTCGATGGCGCCAATGGTAAGCTTTGAGCGGGTCGCCAGCATCTGTTCCTGCGCCACAAACTGCGAGCGCCGCAAGACGGCCCGCACCCGCGCCACCAGTTCTTCAATGCTAAAGGGCTTGGTCAGATAGTCGTCAGCCCCCAGGTTCAGGCCCCGCACCTTATCGCTATCGCGCCCGCGCGCTGTAATGATGATGATCGGCACCTGCGAGAACTCCCGTATCTTCTGACAGGCGGTAAAGCCATCCATGTGCGGCATCATTACATCGAGTAGTACCAGGTCAGGAGGATTGGCCTCGATCATGGCCAGCGCCTCCTCTCCATCGTGGGCGTTGAGGACATGGAAGCCTTCCAGTTCCAGGCTGCGCATCACCAGGCGCAAGAGCTGCGGGTCATCATCGGCCACCAGAACGGTATACTTCTTGATCGTCATGATTGTCACTTCCTCCCATATCCACCTTGAACACAGCAACCGGGCCAGAACAGCCCTTGCAAGATTGTCTTTTTGCTTCTATGATAAAGGATGATTCATGATAGTTCAAATATGTTCATATAAAAATCTGGGTAAGCGATGCATCCACATCTCAGCGCAGACAAACAGCTTGCCGCGCTTAATCAGGGCGGCGCGGCACTGCTCAATGAACACGATGAGCAGACATCATTGCAATTATTGAATGTTATCTTCCAAAGCATTCATGATGGAGTGACGTGGCTTGATCCAATGCAGAGCATCGTGCGCGAAAATAGGCCGGCCTATATGCTGCGCAGCCGGCTAGAGCAATCCCCACAGGGGCGGCAGGTGCTGCAGGCGCTGCTCTACGCGCCCGCGCGCCAGGCGCTGCGCGGCCATCGCCAGCAGGATATATCCGTTACCGCCATCAATGAGTGCTCTGAACAATGCGAGTATCTCGTCAACGCATCCCCTCTGTATCAGCAAGCATACGTCACACAGCATACCCGGCGGCACACCAGCAGAAGTACACCGGCTACCACGACTATCAGCGGCGCCATCGTCGTCTGGCACGATATCACCCCGGTCACCATGGTGGCACAACAGGATGGCTCAACCATGAAAGAGGCCGAGAAACTGAAGGATGAATTCATCAGCATCGTGGCCCACGAGTTGCGTAATCCGCTGGCTGTGCTGCAGGGCTTCGTCGAGCTCTTCCAGAGACAGATGGGGCGCCAGCACCCCCCGATGCTGACGGAGGAGCAGAGTGAATCGCTGCAGCATATCGACCAGGCCACCCGGCGCCTGGTTACGCTCACCAACGATATGTTGGACGTCACGCGTCTGCAGGCGGGACGGCTGGAACTGGTGGAAGAGGTGACCGACCTGATTTCGCTGGTGAAGCGCGTCACCCAGCGCCATCAGCCCATAGCCCCCGACCACCAGTTGATCATTACCGCGCAGGACCCATTCCTCATCGTCTCAATCGACGTTGTGCGCACCGAACAGGTATTCACCAACCTGCTCACCAATGCCATCAAATACAGCCCCGGCGGGGGACCGATCCAGATCACCCTGGAGAAGCAGGCCGAGAGCCGACAGGTGCTCGTAAAGATCAAAGACCAGGGCATCGGCATCCCGGCCTGCCAGCAGGCGCAGATCTTTGGACGCTTCGTCCGCGCCACCAACGCGCAGGCCCACGGTATCTGCGGGACAGGGTTGGGGCTATACCTCTGCCGCGAGTTGATCGAGCGCCAGGGCGGCAATATCTGGTTCCAATCCCAGGAAGGGGAGGGGACGACTTTCTTTGTTGCACTGCCGCTGCTGGATGTGGCTGACGCCTAAGATTCGTGCCTTCGGCGCTCAAAGGAGTTAATGTGGAGGTATGTTGTTGCGTCATGCCCGCGCTGAGCGCGGGCATGACGCAACAACATACCTCCACATTAACTTATGAAGCAGGACGATACAGCTTTAGACCAGGCGGGCGATGAAGAAGGCGACGGCCGCAGCCAGACCTCCGATCAGGGCGGTCTGGATGCCGCTGCGCAGCGGATTTGTGCCGGTGAAACGTCCCTTGATATATCCAAAGATGAGCAGGGCCAGCAGGGTCACGACGATCGAGGTCAGCAGGGCCGTTCTGGCTACTGGAAGCAAGATATAGGGACTCAGTGGTATCAGGCCGCCGACGATGTAGGAAAGGGCGATTGTGATGGCGCTGCTAAAGGCGCGCTTAGGATCGGGCTCCTCCAGGCCAAGCTCGAAACGCATCATGAAATCTATCCAGGCGTCTGGCTTCTGACTCAGTGCCTCGACCAGCGGCGCGCTCTGCTCGGCGGTCAGACCATACTGCTGAAAGATATCGCTAACCTCTGCTTTTTCGGCGTCGGTCTTTTCCTTGACCTCCAGTTGTTCGCGGCGGCGTTCGCTGCTATAGTGTTCCGAGTCGCTCCTGGCGGCTAGATAGCCACCCAACCCCATAGCGATCGAACCAGCGGCGATCTCCGCCAGGCCAGCCGTCACGACAATCGTCGTCGAGCTGACGGCCCCCGACAGACCAGCGGCCAGCGCGAATGGAACCGTCAGTCCGTCGGACATGCCGATCACAATATCACGCACCAGTTCGCCCGAGGTAAAATGCTTCTCCACATGCGGTGTCTGCGGCATAACGATAATCTTCCTTCTCAAAAATAGGCGGAACATTCAGTTCTCTCACTTAGTACGCACAGCGTGGTTAGCGAGATTCCTCATCAACCAGCCTTTGACCAGTTGGACGAGGAACAGGTAGACTGCGACCATCAAGCCCAGGAAGAAGAAGTAGAGGGGCGGCAGCGGAGTGAATCCGAGTGGGCTGCCCAGAGGGGTAAAGGGGAGGATAGCCCCGATCAGCACGACTCCAATTGTGGTTATGGTCAGTGGGATGCTAGGCCGACTGCGGAATGGATTGCCTACGGTACGAATAATAAAGATGACCAGGGTCTGCGTGGCCAGCGATTCTACGAACCAGCCGGTGTGGAAGAGCGCTTCGCCGGCCTGAAAGACACGCAGCATCAGGAAAAAGGTCAGGAAATCAAAGATCGAGCTGATGGGACCGATAAAGATCATAAAGCGGCGGATCAGGCCGATATCCCAGTGCTGCGGCTTCTTCACATAGGCCGCGTCAACATTGTCGGTCGGGATGGTGATCTGGGCGAAATCATAGAGGAAGTTGTTGAGCAGGATCTGCGTCGCCAGCATGGGCAGGAAGGGCAAGAAGACGTAAGCGCCGGCCATGCTAAACATATTGCCGAAGTTGGAGCTGGTGCCCATCAAGAGGTATTTGATGACGTTGCCGAAGGCCTTACGCCCTTCCAGGATGCCCTGGTGCAGTACCTGCAGGCTCTGCTCAAGCAGGATGATCGATGCGGCATCACGGGCCACATCGACGGCCGAGGCCACCGAGATACCGACATCGGCGGTGTGCAGCGAGGGGGCATCATTGATGCCATCGCCCATATAGCCCACCACATGCTTGCGGATCTTGAGCGCCTGGATGATCCTGTTCTTCTGGACGGGAGAGACGCGGGCGAAGATATTCACCTGCTCCACCACCTGGACCAGCGCGGTATCCGTCATACGTTCAATCTCCTGACCCAGGACGACGCGCGGGCTCGCCAGTCTCACCCGCTGGCAGACGTGGCGCGTCACCAGTTCGTTGTCGCCCGAGATAATCTTTACCTGCACGCCGTCACGCCGGAGATCCTGCAGGACCTGCGCCACGTCCTCCTTTACCGGATCGGCGAAGACCAGGAAGCCCTGCAGAACCAGTTGCTGCTCATCGGCCGTACTGTAGCAGGGGCGCACGGGCAGGGTGCGATGGGCTACAGCCAGCAGGCGGTATCCCTGCTCGCTTAACCGGCGATAGATCTCGGTCGCCGCGTTATACTGCTCCCCACCCGGACCATCCAGCGGATGCTGCTCACCAGCGAGCTCATAGGTCGTACAGTGCGCCAGCACGCTCTCGGGCGCGCCCTTGGTGATGAGCAGCGCCTGGTCCTCGTGCTGCACCACGATCGAGAGCAGGCGACGCTCAAAATCAAAGGGGATCTCGTCCAGCTTGCGATAGCCCTGCACATCGGGGGTTGGTTCGGCCAGGATGGCCGCATCCAGTGGACTCTTAAAACCGGTTTCATAGGAGCTATTCAGGTAGCCCAGCAAAAATACACGCGGCGAAGGCCGCTCGTCGAGTCCCAGCGCCGACTGCAGGTGAGTCTCGCCGCTGGTGATGGTCCCGGTCTTATCGCTGCACAGGATATCGATGCTGCCGAAGTTCTGGATCGCTTCCAGCCGCTTGACGATCACCTTGCGCTTCGCCATGCGCATGGCCCCTTGCCCCAGGGTAACCGTGGTGATCATAGGCAGAAATTCGGGTGTAAGCCCAACAGCCAGCGCGATAGCAAAGAGCACGGTCTCAAAGGGTGGATGCCTGCCGATCAGACCCACCATAACGATAAAGATCACCAGAAAGAAGACGGTCTGCATAATCAGCAGGCCAAAGTGACGGATGCCGCGCTCAAACTCCGTCTCCGGAGCCCGTTGCACGAGGTGGGCCGCGATATCCCCAAAAGAGGTATGGGACCCCGTAGCCACGATCACCGCCTGCCCGCTACCACTGACGATAGAGGTGCCCAGAAAGACGCCGTTCTGGATCTCAGCCAGGTTATTGGGCGCGGCCGCGTCGCCATCAAGCTGCTTCTCAACTGGAAGCGACTCACCAGTGAGCGCCGCCTGCTGCACATGGAGATCCTTCACCTCGATCAGACGAGCATCTGCGGGGACCAGATCTCCGGCGCGCAGGCGGATGACGTCCCCTGGCACCAGTTGCTGACGCGGCACATTCCGCCAGTTCCCATTACGAAGCACGGTAGCTGTAGGCGCTACTTCGGCCCGCAGCCGCTCCACGATCCGCTGAGAGCGATAGGTCTGGGCGAAATTCAGGGTATTGCTAAGCATTACGATGGCGATGATGATGGTCGCGTCAACGGTCTCCCCCAGCACAATAGAGATGCCGCTGGCGAAGAGCAGGATCAGGACCAGTGGATTAAGAAAGAGGCGCAGAAACTGGGCGAGCAAGGTATTTTTCACGGTCGCCACCGGCTCATTGAGGCCATAGCGCTCTAAGCGGCGGGCGGCCTCGGCATCGCTTAAGCCATGTTCATCTGTCTGCAGGCGAGCAAATATTTGCGGTAAGGATAAACGCAACAGTTCATCTGATGCCTCGGATGCTGGCACCTGCGCGGGTGCCTGAATGGCTGTTTTCATATGCCCTGACGCCTCTCTAAATGAGTCTTACTCCCGTCACCCTGGTGGCCCGTGACCGCCCCCGCACGCGCGTCCGCTGCGCAGCCGCGCTGGTGTTGTATGGTGGTGCGTCGGGTGCGCATCTGCGCACCCGACGCACCACCATACAACAGACTCAGGAGCCACGCAGGTGCGAAACCTCATACAAACCGCAGGCGATGCGTATGAGCGCAAGACACATTCTCTCAAATCAGATTCAATAGTCAGAAAAGTGGCACACGCCGATTTTGTGTTTAGGATACGTCTGGCGCATCACCGGATGATCTCACCCGCGTCGTAGCTCATCACAATCCAGTCACAAATCAGAGTAAAACCTCATTTTTTGCTTGCCTCACCAGACCATATATAGCTGTGCGCCACAAAGCAATACTTGAATATCGCACCGACTCAGGCACGTCATGAATTGTGATCTTAATGTGAGACAAGGCCTGAGCATGAGAGCAATTTGAGAGGTCATTGCGCTATGGTAAGCATAGAAATTCCGATACATTTTCGTAGGGACCGCGATGCCGGGGTAAGGTAGTTTGGGGCCATCACATATGGCCCGCAATGCATGCAGGGAGGAGGACTTCAATGCATCTATATGACACATTACAGATCTGCCTTTATGCACTGGAAAACCGCTATCCCAACCACATTGTGGACATCAACGCGGATATCATCGAGTCGCAGGGGCTCCCACTGGCAGGTTGGAAAGCGCCCGAGGTTGTAGAGATACTTTCGATGTTCGCGCCACAATGGTTGCAGACGGATGCCGTGTTAATTATCGATTATGACGAGTGCGCTATTTATCTGCCCGATGTCTCTCAGCAGAAGCCACTCTGTACCATCCATTGCCACGGCAAGATTCCACCACACATTGGCGATGGCAGACGCTGGCTGACGCGGAAACAGCCCGCAAGAGAACAGACCATTATTGCCAGTAGCAATCTGCTGGTCGGTCAGGGCTACCTGGGCATAAGTTAATAGTGGGTGGCGCGTACGCGCCGTGGTAACACGATCTGCCTGTCTATCACCTCAGGCATAGGAGCGACACAATGTTCAGACGTATTCTTCTTCCATTGGATGGATCGCACCAGGCTGAGCGCACGGTTCCGATCGCGCTGCGACTGGCTCGGGCCTATTCGGGAACCATCATCTTGCTGCGCGTCGTCAATCTCAACTGGCCTTCGCAGGCCAGCCTGGCGCAAGAGCTCCCGGCCAATGCCAGATTCGAGGCCGAACAATACCTGGTCAGGCTAGCGAAGAAAGAGGAGTTCCAGGGTATCCCAACCGAGATCCAGGTACCCACCGGGAACGAAACGGCGACGATCCTGGTCAACGCGCAGAAGCAGAAAGCGGATATTATCCTGCTCAATTCGCATGGCTACAGCGAACTAACACGCTGGATGATGGGGAGCGTGGCCGAAAAAGTCACCCGCTATGCCGAGGTACCGGTCCTGCTGTTGCGTGGTCACAGCGCCCTGCCGCTTGGTCCCCATCCAGATCCAACGCAGCCGTTGCGCGTACTGGTGCCGCTGGATGGCTCCGACTACGCCGCCTCCGCCATTGAACCGGCGGCCGAGCTCATTCACGCGCTGGCCGCGTCCGTCAACCGCGCTATCCACCTGGTACGCACCATTGACACCACCAACGAGCTCCTGACAGCCAGACACTACCTGAAGGACATAACGGCCAGAATCAGGCAGGGAGAGGTCGCGCCCTTTATCTCGCAGCAGCAGATTCCCGTTACCTGGTCGGTCACCGTCAGCAAGGACGCCGCCGACTCCATCATTCGTGTCGCGGAAAACGGCGAGGGAGTCGAAAACAGCGGCATCGCTGGAGGCTGCGACCTGATCGCTATGTCGACCCATGGCATGACCGGCCATCCCCTCTGGTACCTGGGCAGCACCACCGAGCGGGTACGCATCGGGACCCACCTGCCGATGTTGATTGTGCGTCCCGCCGCCATAGTCGAACAGGAGACACATCTCCACCGGGCAGAGCCAGAGGCGCTTGTCAGTGATGCTCAGTAGGTAGGTAGGGGAAGCAGGACGGGCGAGCATCGGGCCCGCCCACCCAGGAAGGAGGATACGTCATGTTTAAAGATATTCTGGTTCCGCTGGATGGTTCATCTCGATCGGAGCAGGCGATCACGCTGGCGGCGCACATCGCGCGTGCCAATCACAGCACGATCCACCTGATGCGCAGCGTAGAACTGATGAGCATTTATAGCATGCAGACCATCGGCATGATGGAACGAGTCCAGCAACTTGAAGAGCAGGGAGCAAAAAACTACCTGAATCATATCAAAAATTCGGCACCATTGGAGCACATTTCAACTATGACAAGCGTCTATGTCGGCGATGCATCATCAGCCATCCTCGAAGCCGTGGCCCGGCGAAATATCGACCTGGTGGTTCTCTGCAGCCATGGCTACACGGGTCTGAAGCACTGGGTACTGGGCAGTGTAGCGCAGAAGATCGCCCGCGCCTGCCCCGCCCCGGTCCTGATTCAACGCGCAGAGCATCCCCTACCGCTCGCGGTAGATGCAGAAGGACAGCCGATCTTTCGCGTCTGCATCGCCCTTGACGGATCAGAGCAGGCGGAGGCCGTCATCGAACCCGCCATGGCGATCGCATCGGCCTGCGGCGCAGGCCATCGCGCCGAGATCCACCTGCTCCGCGTGATCGAGCCATTAAATCTATCCGATGAAGAAGCCTTTGAGGAGATCTACCATCTCAATCTCCAGGATCTCATACGTCAGCAGGCACAGCAATACCTGCAAGAGGTTGTGAAACGCCTGGAACCGGCGGCCAGGGCCTACGAAAATATCGAGATCATCGGCAACCTGAAGAGTGGGGCCGATATCGCGCAAGAGATCATCCAGTACGCGGAAAACGGCGGGGCCAATCAGTATCCCACCTGCCAGCTCCTGGCCATGACCACCCATGGCCGCAACAATATCGATCGCTGGATATTCGGCAGCATCGCCGAGCGCGTGCTCAACCGCACCAAGCTCCCGCTACTCATCATGCGCCCCCTACAACCAGCCACCCCCATCAAAGCCCAACCCGTGCAATAACCCCTCCATAGGTTCGGAGCTCGCCTCCGATTTACCCATGATGGATAAATCGGAGGCGAGCAATCGGAGGCGAAAAGGTGACGCCATGACAAACCATAAGGAACGCACACAGGTAGCAGCATCCGATATAACCCAAAAGCCAATCGAGCCATTGGAGACACAGCGGGAGATAAAGGGCGAGCAGGCCCCCTGGTATCAGCGAGGCTGGTCGCTCTTAAAGCGCTATCCGATCCCAGCCGGTGCCATCTTCCTATTGCTTGTCAGCCTTGTCTTCTGGCTGGCGCGTCGCGGCGACCTTGCCAATTGGACACTGCTGGGCATCATCATCTGGGGAGGCATCCCGCTGCTGTGGGAGACGATCAGCCGGCTCTGGCACCGGGAGTTTAGCATCGATGTGATCGCGGCCATCGCCATTGTGGGTTCGCTCTGGCTGCAAGAATACCTGGCGGGAGCCATCATCGTCCTGATGCTATCAGGGGGCGAGGCGCTGGAGGCCTTCGCGCTCAGGCGCGCCCGCAGTTCGCTCTCGGCCCTGGCCGAACGGGCGCCGCGTACCACCCACGTCTGGCAGGACAAACAGCTGATAGATGTGCCAGTAGAGACGATCGAGCCGGACATGACGATCGTGATCAAGCCGGGAGAACTGGTGCCGGTCGACGGCATCATCGTGAAGGGAGCCTCCAATGTCAGCCAGGCCGACATAACCGGAGAGCCACTGCCGGTGCGTAAGCAGGTGGGCATGGGACTGCTATCGGGCAGTGTCAACCTGGACGGCATCCTGGAGGTGCGGGCCAGCAAGCCCAGTGCCGAAAGTAAATACGCCCAGATCGTCAAGCTGGTGGCCGAGGCGCAGGAACACAAAGCGCCGATTCATCGCCTGGCCGACCGCTACAGCATCGTCTTCACGCTGCTCACGCTCGTGCTCGCCAGCGCCGCCTGGCTCACATCCGGAAACCAGGTCTACGCTCTGGCCGTCCTGGTGGTGGCCACCCCATGTCCCCTGATTCTGGCCACCCCGATCGCTATTATGTCAGGCATCAACATCGCGGCACGCAACGGCATCATCGTCAAGAGCGGCGCGGCCATCGAACAGTTGGGAGAGGTCAACGTGGCGGTCTTCGATAAGACCGGTACGCTGACGCTGGGCATGCCCGAAGTCTCCACCGTTCTGCTGCTCCCCGAGGATCAGCGGGAGACGCCATACACAGAACGAGAGATCCTGGCCTACGCAGCCTCGGTTGAGCAGCTCTCGACCCACATCCTGGCCAGCGCCATCGTCAGCGCCAGCCAGCAACAGCAGATTCCCCTGTATACCAGCAGCAACTTTGAAGAGACCTTTGGCAAAGGCGTGTGCGCCACCATCGCCGGCGCATCTTCTCCCATAGGAGAGCCGCTCACAGTCGCCGTGGGCAATCGCACTTATATGCGCATGCTGGACATTCCACTGCCGACCTATTTCATGGAAGAGAGGGAGCGCAGGCGAGCCCTGGGCCAGATCTGTAGCTTTGTGGCGATCAATGGGCGCATCCAGGCGCTCATCGTGATGGAAGATGTGCCCCGGCCAGAGATCCAGCAGCTCTGTCCCGCCCTCAAACGCGAGGGCATCGCGCAGACTGTCCTGCTGACCGGCGATAGCGAGGCGGTGGCCCAACAGGTGGGGCAGTTAGCCCGCATAGACTGCGTCGTCGCGCAGTGCCTGCCGGAAGACAAGGTACGCGTGGTGCGCGACCTGGAGGACAAGGGACATAAAGCCTTGATGGTCGGCGATGGTATCAACGACGCCCCAGTCCTGGCAACGGCGACCGTGGGGATGGCGATGGGGACACAGGGGCTCACCGCCGCCGCCAGCGCCGCCGACACCGTCCTGCTCTCTAATAACATCATGCGCGTAGATACCGCCGTCTTCCTGGGTCGCCGGGTGATGCGCATCGCCCTTCAGGGCATCTGGATCGGCATGGGGTTGAGCGGCCTGGCCATGGTTTTTGCTGCCCTGGGCTATATTCCGCCCGCCGCCGGGGCGATCCTGCAAGAAGGGATTGATGTGCTTGTTATCTTTAACGCGTTGCGCGTTAACGCCATTCATGTACGAAAAGGGGTGTAATTTTTCCCGCCTGCGGCGCCGAGAGAAAGTGCCATACTTGCGTCGTAGTGGGGCACGTGAGCGCCCCCGCACGGGCGTCCGCTGCGCGGCCGCACTCGTTTTATACATTGGCGCATCGGGGGCGCATCGGGGGCGCGAATGCGCCCCCGATGCGCCAATGTATAAAAAGTCTGTGTGAGCTCTCTCTCTGAGAGCTCACACAGCATCAACCTTCCTGCACCTCCCGCCTGGGTATTGTGATGGTTTTGAGAGGTTGGCGAGTTTGCGGTGACATGTTCGAGAGATCAAGGGTTTACTGTTTCTGTAGAAGCAAATGACCAGAAATATCCGGGAACCGCTCTTCCCCGATCTGACAGAAGGAGATGCGTGATGTTTCAAAAAATCTTAGTGCCGCTGGATGGCTCTGAACGAGCAAAGACCGCCCTACCCGTCGCGGCGCGCATAGCGAGATCCACAGGTGCATCGTTGCTCCTGATACGCATCGTCTATCCAACCATCGAATATACTCGCTATCCACGCGTCCTGGCCACTCCTATGGAGCTCGATAACCAGATCGCGGAAGAGGAGGTCGAGCTGGCCCGCAGCAATCTACGCCAGATCGCTATGTCTGACGCTCTGGTCGGCATCGAGGTCGCCATACAGACCACCATCGCGACCGACATGGCCGGGACGATTCTTGAGATTGGGAAGAATGCCCAGGCGGACCTGATCATCCTCTGCAGCCATGGCTACACCGGTCTGAAGCGCTGGGCGCTGGGGAGCGTGGCATACAAGCTGACGCGCACCAGTACCATTCCACTGCTGGTGTTGCATGAGAGCGATGACAGATGTAGCCGCATCTATACCACGCGGCCACAATCGCTAGATATCATGGTCGCCCTGGATGGCTCTACGCTTTCCGAGGCCTCCCTGGAACCCGCCATCCAGCTTGGTGTCGCCCTGTCGGTCCCCGAACCAACCACGCTCCACCTGGTTGAGGTGCTGCCATTTCCGGCCCGGCACGGCCATATGACGCCAGCCCACCAGGCCATTGAGGAGGCGCAGAAACGCATTATCACCGAGACGCAGTGCTACCTGGAAGAGATCAAAAAGAAGCTCATGGAGAGCAGCCTGGCCTACCACAATCTGCGCATCACCACCTCCGTACTGATCCACGAGGATATCGCGCACACCCTGGTTGAGGTCGCCAAAGACCCGACCGTGCAGGCGGCCCATATGCCGGAGGCAGCGCAGATTGATCTGCTCGCCCTGACGACCCATGGCCGCAGTGGACTGGAACACTGGGCGCTCGGCAGCATCAGCGAACGCGTCCTCGATACAGCCAGGCAGCCGGTCCTGATCGTACATGCCGCCGCCGAAAAGCAGTCTGCGTCCAGCTAAGCGGGAATGGGGGTACATGTACAGGAATGAAAGGAAAATGTTATGCCGATCCATCGTTCCGCCCACAAGGTTGCTGAGTACGCGTTCGCGTCTATGGTTCAGTCGCTCCTCAAACGGCAGGCCTTTCCTTTTGTTTATGAGACGGGAGAAGATCCGTATCTGATCCAGACACACGCCTCGGCGGTCATCATCACACCTGATAAGGTATATAAGCTAAAGAAGCCACGCGACTTTGGCTTCTTCGACTACTCAACCATCGAGCAGCGCCGTCACTTCTGCCAGCTAGAGGTGCGCTTGAACAGCGAGCTGGCGCCGGGCGTCTACCTGGGTGTCGCCCCGGTGATCGAGAAGCCGGATGAGGCCCTCTGTTTTGGGGAGACCTATCCGCCGGGCGACGAACCGGCCCCCGGCCCCCTGCTCAACGCGGCCGGAACGCTTGTCGACTATGCGGTTGTCATGCGTCGTCTGCCCGAAAGCGCCACGCTGCACGCGTTGCTAGAGGCGGGCAAGGTGACGCCCGAGCTGATGGGAGAGGTCGCTCAGGTGGTGGCACAATTTCATCGCCGCACGCCAACCAGCGACACGATCGCCAGAGCGGGCAGCATACAGGTCATTCAAGAGAACTGGGATGAGAACTTCCGGCAGATGCGTCCCTACTGCGGCCGCACCCTGTCGCGCAAGACGTATACAGCCCTGCAGCACTACGTCTACCACTGTCTGAAACATGATAAGGAACTGTTCAGGCGACGCTTCCTGCATGATGCTATCCGCGATTGCCATGGCGATCTGCGCCTGCAGCACATCTATGTACTACCGGAAGAGTACTGGGATACGCTCCCGCGCATCATTCTGTTGGACCGCATCGAGTTCAACGAGCGCATCCGCTATGGTGACGTGGCCAGCGAGGTCGCCTTCCTGTATATGGAGCTGGACTTTGCCCGGCGTCCCGACCTGGCATACGCCTTCCTGACGCGCTATATAGCGGAGACCCGCGATAGCTCATTGATCAGTCTGCTCCCATTCTACGCCTGCTATCGGGCCTGCGTACGCGGCAAAGTTATCTCCTTCCTGCTCGACGATCCAGAGGTTGGTCCAGAGCAGTGCGCCAGAGCGCAGGTAGAGGCCAGCGAGCTCTTCAAGCTGGCGCTGCGCTATAGCCGGTGCACCTCACGGCCGTACCTGGTTATTGTCGGCGGAGTGATGGGAAGCGGCAAAAGCACCATCGCGCGGCAGATACAGGATGAATATGCCTGCGCGCTACTCTCAACCGACAGCGTCCGCAAGCAACTGACCCACCTGCCTGCGGCCCAACCACAGGCGGAAGCGTTTGACGCCGGAATCTATGATCCCGCCTGGACGCGGCGGACCTACGCGGCACTGAACGAGCGGGCCCAGACCTATCTCCAACAGGGCTATTCGGTGGTGATGGATGGCACCTATGCACGGCGCGCCGACCGCCAGGAGATCGCCCAGGCCGCGGTCCAGCATGGGGCCAGCGTCATCTTTATCGAATGTACGTGTCCACGTGAGCTGACGCTGCAGCGCCTTGAGCAGCGCTGGCGCGAACGCATCAGCGCCGGATCAGACACGAAAGGGACAGCCGATGCTTCCGATGGGCGTCCCGAGCTTTATGATAGCCAGGTGGCGCACTGGGAAGCCTTTGATCCAGAGCAGGAGCCACTGGTCAGGCACATCACCCTGTCGACAGCCAGTTCCCAGCGTGCCAATCTGGAGGCGTTACAACGCAGGCTGCCTGTATTGCTCAACAGTACGGTGGAGGAAAAGATCGGCTCCCCAGGGCGCACTATCTGAGCGATATATCACGGTCATTATGCATAAGCAGCAATAATTGTTATAAGAAAGGAGAAAGCGATGAATACCCGGACCGGCACAGCCTACTTCAACAAAATTCTGGTTCCGCTGGATGGCTCCCCGCTGGCGGAGGCGGCGCTCCCACTGGCGGCGCAGATCGCACGGAGCAGCAAAGCCGAATTGCGGCTGCTCCGCGTGGTCCCACCCTCCAGTTGCGTACCCATCTACCCGGTACCGCTGACAGACATCACCGAGCCGATGCGCGAGGCGGCCTTTACCAGCGCGCGTAGCTATATGGAGCAGGCGGTCGCACGCGCGCATATCGATATGCTGAATGTGCAGACGGATGTCCTGCTAGGCGGTGCCACCAGCACCATCGTCGACTACGCCCTGCAGCAAGGGGTGGATCTGATCGTCATGCGTAGCCATGGCGAAACCGGCCTGACCCGCTGGATCATGGGCAGCACCGCGCAACAACTGGTGCGCCACAGCCCCGTTCCGGTACTGGTGGTGAACAGGTCCCACAACCAGCCGCTAAGCTTTCAGCACGCACCACGCATCCTGGTCGCCCTCGATGGTTCCTCTCTGGCCGAAGAAGCTATCACGCCGGCCGCGCTACTGGGCGCCGCCCTGGCACATCCCAACCATGGCGCCCTCCACCTGACGCGGATCGTCCAGCGCCTGCTGCCTTATGGACACCAGACAAAGGAGCAGATGGAGCGCATCAACAAAGAATACCAGATCGAGGCCGAAGACTACCTCAAGGTCATCAAGCAACGGATAGACACGGGTCCCCTGATGTCGCTGCAGCTGACGATTACGACCTCGGTGGTGGCCTATGTGGATATCGAGGATGTCACCAAACGCATCCTCGAAGAGAGCACGTGCATTGGTGACGTCCCCGGCTTCACGGGCTGTGACATCATCGCCATGACCACGCATGGACGCCACGGCTTCCAGCATCTCCTGCTCGGCAGTTTCACAGAAGAGGTACTCGACGCCGCCCAGAGGCCGCTGCTGGTCGTACACGCCAGAAAGCCGCAGGAGGCAGAGCATGAGAAGGCACAGCGCCAGACTGTCGATGTACCGATCATCTTCTAGCCGACCATCTGCCACCATGTAGAGCGTCCAGATAAAACACCGTCCCGCCCCACCGGACAATGCCGGGCGGGACAGGTGAAAACAGACGATCAGCCAGGCGACATATATCTCCATCGAGAGTTATGGATGGTCATGGCAGGGAGCATAAAGAGATAAGAACTATGTTTAAGCACATTCTGGTTCCTCTGGATGGATCGGCGCGGGCCGAACATGCACTACCGGTAGCCGCACGCATCGCACGCCTGTACAACAGCACGCTGATATTGCTCGAATCGATCAATCCCATAGATGAGATGGGGTTAGCGACGCTACCCCGCGAACATCTGCTCATAGATATGGAGAAGCTCTATCTACAGAACATCGCGCGTAGCCAGGAAGTAGCGGGCCTGGAGATCATCACCCTGGCGCGCATCGGTCTTCCGGCGGAACAGATTCTCCTGGCCGCCGAAGCCTATGCCATCGACCTGATTGTGATGTGCAGCCATGGTCGCGCCGGATTAAAGCGCTGGAGCATGGGCAGCGTCGCCCAGAAAATCACGCGCACCGCGCCCGCACCGGTGCTTGTACTACAGGAAGATGATCCTTTGCAACAACAGCTACGCGCGCCACAGCCTTCAACCGTGCGCATCATGGTAGCCCTGGACGGCTCTGAACTGGCCGAAACGGCCATCGTCCCGGCGGGCAATCTCAGCATGGCCCTTTCGGCTCCAGCCACAGGCGCGCTCCAGCTTACCTCGGTCATTCATCTCCCTTCATCATTTGAATATGGACAGGAAGATAGCGTCTCCCGGGCGCTCAAGCAAGAGACGCCACGAGCTATGGCCTATCTCCAATCCATTGAACAGCAGATAAGGGATGGCAGGTTCGGACCGCTCCCGATAGAGATCAGCACTGCCCTGTGCCACAATCTGGACGTAGCCACGCAAATGATCAACACCGCTGAACGCGGCGCGGCAGCAACAGACCATCCTGGCTGCCAGTTGATCGCCCTGGCCACGCATGGCCGTAGCGGCCTGCAGCGCTGGCTCACCGGTAGCGTTACCGAGCGCATCCTATCCAGGGCACGAATATCACTGCTGGTCGTCAGGCCACCGCAGCATTCCCGGCGCGCTGAACAACTGAGCGGGATGGGCAAACAGGTCCGGTAGCAATGGCTGGGATGCCACGCTTTTGTGATGGTTTTGAGATATGCGCGTACACCAGGAGATATCAGTGAGAGATATGCGGGCTATGGTTCTAAGCAGGAAAGCTGTTAGCTGGCGAAAAGAGCGGCCCGACAGCAAGAAGCTCTTGAACATCCAAAAGGAGGACACCATCATGAAGGCAGAAGAGATCACATCCACATGTAATGAGCACTATGACCTGATTAGTGTACTCTACCACATGCTTGAAGGATCATGGAAATATGAGAACTTCCGCAAGGATGCAGAAAGAGCTGGTGATCATCAGCTAGCACAGTTCTTCCATGACGCACAGCTAGAGGAATGCAAGAGAGCGGCACGGGCCAAGGAGCTGCTGCGCGAGCGCATCGGCATAACAGTCCCGCGGTAGCATAACGCATTGATCAGAGAAGCGCTGTACACCGAGCCGCAGCGCTTTTCCTGGTCAATGCGGCCACACCACGAGAAAAGGTTGCCCCATCACCAACATAAACAAGAACAGCCAATCTCCGAGGAGGTTTGATATGCAGCAGTGCAAAGAGAAGATGGAGACGTATCTCCAGCAAAACCAGGTACCATTTCAGGAGCAGCAGCATCCACGCACGTTTAGCGCTCGGACGATCGCTGAGAGCGAACACATATCTAGCAAGAAGACGGCCAAGACGGTCATCTTACAGGTAAATGACCAGATGATGTGCTTTGTCTTGCCGGCGGCATACTATGTTGACA
The DNA here is from genome assembly GCF_036245075.1 of Dictyobacter halimunensis. Taxonomy (NCBI): domain Bacteria; kingdom Bacillati; phylum Chloroflexota; class Ktedonobacteria; order Ktedonobacterales; family Dictyobacteraceae; genus Dictyobacter; species Dictyobacter halimunensis. The sequence goes on along the minus strand of NZ_BSRI01000002.1, from coordinate 4,316,800 downwards.
TGGGCAAAGTACGGGCCATTACGGGGACAGGAAATGTGCGCCTGGCCCATGAAGACGAGTTTGAACTGGCCTTCCCCGACTGCGAAGTCGGCACCATGCCTCCCTTCGGCAACCTCTATGGCATACCGGTCTATGTAGACACCAGCCTGGCCGCCGAAGATTCCATTACGTTCCCGGTAGGCACCTACACCGACACCATGAGCATCAAGTATGCTGATTTTGAGCGCCTGGTGCATCCACGCGTCGCCATCTTCGCGCAAGCTCAGGCGGATTTCTAATCGCGGCAAGCGCAACCGAGCCTACGAGTCCAGGCCCAGGCTGCGCTTGATCTCGATAAAGTGCATAATGTTCTCACGGCTGATCGATCCCTGGAGATGGCCTTCGGAGACCACCGGCAGCTGGTTCAGGTCGCGACCGACCATCAGCGGCAGCACGTCGTTGAGGCTCTGTCCCGCGTTGATCGTGTGCAAACGAGTCAGAGGGACCATCACAAAACCGACCGGGGTCTGAGACCACTGCTCGCGCGGCACGTGGCGGATATCGCTGAGCGCGATCAGGCCGGCCAGCTGGTCCCCTTGCAGCACAAAGGCGCTGCGCCAGCCATACGGCAGCAAATAGTCATCGACCAGCTTTTGCAGGGAGATATTAGCCGGAACGGTCGCAGGGCTGTGATTCATCACATCGTCCACGCGAACGCCTTTGAACATCCCCTCCAACATACCCTGCGCGCTGGCGGCGGTCGCTCCGCTCAGCAAGAACCAACCGATAAAGCCGATCCACAGACCGTCCAGCACATATCCTCGGAAAAAGATCCACAGTCCGATAAAGATAAAGACGTAGGCGATAAACTGTCCTACCCCGGTCGCCACGCGGGTGGCGGAGCGTACATTGCCGCGTATCTTCCAGATGATCGAGTGCAGCACGCGGCCTCCATCCAGCGGAAAGCCAGGAATCAGGTTAAAGACACCCAGCAACAGATTGGCCAGCGCCAGGTACTCAAAGATCGCGCTCAGGGGAGAGCCATTGTGACCGATGGCCAGCGCCAGTAGCCAGGACAGCCCGCCCAGCGCCAGGCTCGTCAGGGGTCCTACCAGCGCCATCTGGAACTCGACATCTGGCGCCGCCGGCTCCTGCTCAATGTTGGAGACCCCCCCAAAGAGGAACAGCGTAATACTCTTTACCTGCAGGCCACGCGCGCGCGCCACCAGGGCATGCGCCAGCTCATGCAAAAAGACTGACAGGAAGAGCAAGAGCGTAGCCAGCACGCTGACACTCCAGTAGGCTCCCGTGGACCAGCCTGGATAGCGTACCCCAAACCAGCCCGTCGCCAGAGACCAGCTCAAAAGCACCGCGATAATCAGCCAGCTTACATGAAAGGCAATATCGATGCCCGCGATTTTTCCGATACGCAAAGAGCCCGGCATAGTACAGCGCTCCCTTCCAATTACAAGAGGGAGCATCCAGACACTCCCTCGCGAGAGAAACTCTAGCTCATCCTTGATCATTCCATCTACAACCCATAAAATACCGCTCGCGCCTCTCATTTCTTTCTCAAACAGCCACTCACCCTCTCAGAGAGATCACAGAAGTCGCGAGGCAGGCACAGCCGGTTCCAAATAAAAGAAATACAAAGAAGATTTGCTATGTGTTGCCCACAATATCACCGGACTTTGTGATGCATTTGAGAGAAACACAGGCCGCCTGGTGATACATTTGTGCCTGCCGGGGACTATATGTAAGGGATAGCAACGCATTCCACTGTTTCAACGCATATCTTTGTGTTGCGCTGAAACAGTTATTCCTATCTCAAAAACAATGTGAGATAACATCCACAGTGAGGTGGATGAGGAGGACCAGATATGCTGTCAAGTAATATAAAAGCCCGGCGTACCTTGCTAGAAAACAAACTGCTAGACTTGCAAAAGCGGATCGAAGAATTACGCGGTAAGGCGAATATGGAACTCGCGGAAGAGGATCTGGAAGAAGCCGCGACGCGCGTATCAGATACCGAACTGGCCGAAGCCATGCTCGATAAAGACCTGAAGCTGGCCCGCACCATTAAAAGCGCGCTTAAACGTATCGATGAAGGCACCTATGGGCTCTGCCGCGTCTGTGGTCAACCTATTCCAGCCAGGCGTCTGGAAGCCCTGCCCTGGGCGGAGCTGTGCGTAAAAGATCAGCAGGAGAGCGAAAAGGGAGAATATCGCCAGGTTGCCTTTAGATAAGGCGAGCTGCAACCAGCCCGGACGCATGTACGGATATGATTACTTTAGTGATCTATCTGTGATTCCCGAGCCCCCCCTGTGACGCAAATGAAATATTCCGACACTACTATTAGAGACGTATAGGGATATGTATAGCATATCAGTCAGACATATACATACCTTTCCCGCGCGGCCGAGTTCCTGATCGGCCATAAAACAGACGTCTCGTATCCGATCCCATGAATAAAGATATTCACCAGAAGCTTCCCAGAGAAGCACTGCAAGTAAAAGCTGCAAGCACAAAAGGAGCTATGAAATGTTAGCACCCCGCGATCCATTAGATGCCCTGATGCCCCTGCGTGAGGCGATGAGCCGTTTGTTTGAGGAGAGCTTCGTCACACCACGCTTTGAGATGGGGGCGCCCCGCATGCTTCCTCTTGATGTGTACGAGACGGACGACAAAAAGCAATTCGTGATAGAGGCCTCCATCGCCGGCTTCAAACCCGATGAGATTGAGGTTACCGCCGAAGACAACGTAATTCGCATTCATGCCAGCAAGAGAGAGCAAAAAGAGCAGAAAGAAAAAGAGAACTATATCAGGCGTGAGCGCTATGTCAACGAAGTCGAGCGCACCATCGCATTGCCGACCCATATCAATGCTGACAAGATCCAGGCCTCGTATGAGCAAGGAGTGTTGACGCTCAAGGTTCCCAAGGTCGAAGAAGCCAAAGCGAAACAGGTGCCAATCAAAGTCAAAGAGGCAACTAGCTCACGCTAGCATAACATAGCGCCACCATGATCAATCACCTGGTGCATAGCTGGTACAGGTAGGTGCCTGTACCAGCTATGGGTTATCGGCAATTACAGCCACTACTCTCTGGCAGGGATGCCAGGGGCACACGTTTCGAAAGCGAGGCTTCCCATGTTTAAGCGAATCCTTGTTCCATTGGATGGATCAGCACGCGCTGAACAAGCATTGCCGCTTGCCGCCCATATCGCCCGCACGTATAACAGCGCCATTATACTCACCAGAATTGTCGATGTATTTGAAACGGTCGGCGCCTCCTCGATCCAGGCGGCCGCGTTAACCAACGAGATCCGTGAGATACAGGAGAAGGAGGCGCGTGAATATCTACAGCGCATATATGGCGCCCGGGAACTGGAACGCCTGGATACAGCCATCGAGGTCCATGCCGGCGACGTCGCTACCATGCTCTTAGAAATGATAGGCAGGGATGCGATCGACCTGGTGGTGATGACAAGTCATGGTTACACAGGCTATAAGCAATGGATGTTGGGCAGTGTAGCCCAGAAGATGGTGCACGATAGCACCGCCCCGGTACTGATACAGCGTGAAAACTACTCATTGCCCTGCGGAACCGCCAGCGGCGATCTCAAATTCTGCGTCGCGCTCGATGGCTCAGAGATGGCGGAAAGGGTACTGCGGCCCACGCTCTACGTGGCGGCCGCCTGTGGGAATGTACGGCAACGAGAGGTACACCTGCTGCGCATCGTAAAAGCGATGGAAGCCGAGCGGATAGAGATCTTCCGCAGAATCCACAAGCTCGATATCCAGCAGTTCCTCTACGACGAGGCCACCAGCTATCTGAAAGAGCTCAGCGAGCGTCTAAACAGAGAGGCGGCCGCGCAACTGGGTGTACGCGTCACCTGGTCTGTGAGCATGGGAAGCGATATTGCCCAGACCATCATCCGCGAGGTTGAAGGAGGGGTACCCGTCATGCAGGGGCCATCTGCATATGCCCTGCTCGCCCTGGCAACCCATGGCCGAAGCGGCATAGCACGCTGGGCCGCCGGCAGCGTGGCTGAACGCGTCCTCAACAACACCAAACTTCCCCTGCTGGTCGTCCATCCGCCCAAAAAGAGGTGAGGGTGTCAGACACACTTTTTCCGGGGCATGTGCGTGCCCCCGCACGGGCGTCCGCATGCGCGGACGCCTTCGTTATGTGAGTTAGTGCGATAGGGGCGCATTTGCGCCCCTATCGCACTAACTCACATGAAACTGTGATGTCAGAAGTGCCGGATCGCTTGTTTTTGCTGGAATAGAACGATAGAGCGCTGGCGTTATCATAAACGGATTTCCTGACGAGAGGAAGCACATTGCTCTATTGTGGGCATATTTACATAATTCTAAAGGAGTTTTTTTATGGCGAATGATTGGAACAGTCAGATTATTAATGAGTTCCGCAGCAATGGCGGCAAGGTCGGTGGACCCTTTGAGGGCGCCCACATGCTGCTGCTAACCTCGACCGGCGCGAAGAGTGGCCAGCAGCGCACGACCCCTCTGGTCTATCTACCGGAAGGTGAGCGCATGGTTATCTTTGCCTCTAAAGCTGGCGCCCCCACTAATCCCGACTGGTATCACAACCTGAAGGCGAATCCAGAGGCCACCGTCGAGGTCGGCACTGAGACCGTAAAAGTTAAAGCCACCGAGGTGACCGGTGAGGAGCGCGATCGCCTGTACAGCACCCAGTCCAGTATAAATCCAGGGTTCGCTGAATACCAGCAGAAAACGACCCGTCTGATCCCCGTAATCGCCCTCGAGCGCATCTAACAATACACATCTGGTACGACACAACGGGTGGGAGCGCACGCTCCCACCCGTTGTGTCGTACCAACACCTATAAAAAGTGTGTCTGACACTCTTAGAAAATTCAGTGAAAAAATGATTGACAGAATAATAATGGCTCGGATATAATTAGGTTACCAAACTAATTAGTTGCAAAAATATTTGCCAACCTATCTAAAGGAGGGCGCAAATGCCCGTACAGGATGAGGCAAAAGCACAGCGGCTTTTGCGCGCCTTTATGCAATTCGATAAAGCAGATTGGCATCAAAGCACTATCGAAGGATGCAAACCCAGCGAGATAAAACTGCTGTTATGTATTAAAAGACAGGTGAAACTGACGTCTCATAAGATGAAGGTATCAGAACTCAGCAGGATGCTCCATGTTACATCTCCAACCATAACCCAGTTGCTCAAGGGACTGGAGGCCGATGGGTTAATTGAAAGAGAAAATGATCCGTTAGATAGACGCGCCGTTGGTGTCGCGCTGACGGCGAAGGGTGAGCTGGTGACCAGCAGGGCCTCGGAAGCGTTCTTTGCTTCGATCAATGGCCTGATCGACTACCTCGGTGAAGAGCAAAGCGAGCAGCTCGCCGAACTGTTAACGAAAGTATATATATACTTCAACGAACGAGAGCCAGATAGGTCAATGGCCTGTCGGCACGGAGACAAGGAAGCATGATCAAATTATTCAGGTTTTTAAAGCCCTATCGATGGTATGTAGCGATAGTTCTGGTCCTTGTCCTTTTGCAGTCGCTTTCCGATCTCTATCTGCCCACCCTGATGGCGGATATCGTGGATACGGGCATTGTGAAAGGGGATAACAACTATATCTTGCGCGTCGGCGGCTTCATGCTATTGATCGCGATCGGTGGAGCGATATGTACCATCATCGCCAGCTACTTCTCGTCCAAGACCGCTGTCGGCTTTGGTCAGATTATACGCGCAAAGATCTTTAATCGCGTGGAGCAGTTCTCGCTGCACGAATTTGATAAGGTGGGCACCGCCTCCCTGATCACGCGCACCACCAATGACACCACGCAGGTACAGCAGGTATTAATCATCATGTTGCGCATGATGATCAGCGCACCAATGATGTGCATCGGCGGCATTATCATGGCCTTATCCCAGGACGTGCAGCTCTCCTGGATATTCGTGGTCTCGCTTCCGATCATTATCATCACCATCCTGATCATCACCGGTCGAGCGATCCCGCTGTTCAAGATCATGCAGACCAAGATCGATAAGATCAACCTGATCCTGGATGAAGGCCTGACAGGTGTACGTGTAATCCGCGCATTTGATCGCACCGAACACGAGATCCAGCGCTTCGACGTGGCGAACGAGGATCTCACCGACACCGCAATTAAGGTCAACCGCACCATCGCGGCCCTGATGCCGGTCATGATGCTGCTAATGAACTTTACCACCATCGCCATCTTCTGGTTCGGCAGTATTCGCATTAACAATGGCGACATGCAGGTTGGCTCGCTGATCGCCTTTCTGCAGTACGCGATGCAGATTATGTTCTCATTGCTGATGGTGTCGATGATGTTTGTGATGCTACCACGTGCATCCGCTTCGGCGGCGCGCATCAATGAGGTGCTGGAGATCGAGCCTGAGATCGTGGACGCAGCCAACACCAGGCTGGCGCAGAGCAAGCGCGGCTATGTCGAGTTCAGCCATGTCACCTTCAGCTATCCTGGCGCGGAGCAGCCGGCGGTCGATGACGCATCCTTCCAGGCCAACCCAGGCGAGGTGACCGCCATTATCGGTGGTACCGGAGCTGGCAAGTCAACGCTGGTTGGACTGATGCCCCGCTTCTACGATATTGACGAGGGCAGCATTCTGATCGACGGCGTGGATATCCGTGAGATGGCGCAGGAACATCTGCGCTCCAAGATCGGCTTTGTGCCCCAGAAGGCGGTCCTCTTCTCGGGCACCATTAAAGAGAACATTCGCTATGGCAAAGAGGATGCCACTGATGAAGAGGTTGAGTATGCCGCGCGCATCGCGCAGGCGACCGAATTCATCTCTGGCATGAAGGACGGTTTTGATTCGATCATCGCTCAGGGTGGCAACAACGTTTCTGGTGGACAGAAGCAGCGCCTCTCGATCGCGCGCGCCCTGGTGAGAAGGCCCGAGATCTACATTTTTGACGACAGCTTCTCGGCGCTCGACTTTAAAACCGATGCCCGCTTGCGGGCGGCTCTCAAAGATGAGACCCGTACCTCGACTGTGTTCATTGTGGCTCAGCGCGTGAGCACCGTGATGGACGCCGATCGCATTATCGTATTGGATGAGGGGAAAATTGTCGGTATCGGCAATCATCGCGAACTCATGGATACCAACACGGTATATCGTGAAATCGTATCCTCGCAGCTCTCGTTGGAGGAAATCGCATGAGCGAGACACGCAGACGGCCTCAACCGCAGGGAGGCATGGGCATGGGTCCCGGTGGTCGCCCCGGCATGGGCATGGGTATGCCCGTCGAGAAGGCCAAAGATTTTAAAGGAACCCTCAAACGCCTGACCGGCTATCTGATGCCGCATAAAGTCGCGCTGACAGCGGTCTTTATCGCCGCGATCATCAGCACGATCTTCAATATCGTCAGTCCGAAGATTCTGGGCCAGGCAACGACCAAGCTGTTTGAAGGTCTGCTGGCCAAGTACCGGGGCGTACCGGGCGCGGGCGTCGATTTCGGCGCCATCAAGCAGATCCTGATAACATTGGCCATTCTCTATATCATCAGTTCGGTCTTCAACTATATCCAGCAGTATATTATGGCCAGCGTGGCACAGAGGACGGTCTATGACCTGCGCAAGCAGGTTGAAGAGAAGCTGTCGCGCCTGCCGCTGAGATTCTTTGACTCCCGCACCCATGGAGAGATCCTGAGCCGGGCCGTCAACGATATGGATAATATCAGCAGCACGCTGCAGCAAAGCCTGACGCAGTTGATCACCTCGGTGGTCACCATTGTCGGCGTCATCGTCATGATGCTGACGATCAGTCCACTGCTTACGCTGGTCACGCTGATCACGATTCCGCTCAGCCTGGTCGTTACCATCGGCGTAGCCAAGCGCTCGCAGAAACACTTTGTGGGGCAGCAGCGCGCGCTGGGCGTACTAAACGGGCACGTGGAAGAGATGTATACCGGGCACAAGATCGTGAAGGCCTTCGGCTTTGAGCGGCGCTCGATCGATGAATTCGACAAATTAAATGAGAGCCTGTATGAATCGGGATGGCGAGCACAATTTATCTCCGGTACGATCATGCCGCTGATGATGTTCATCGGCAACCTGGGATATGTGTTTGTTGCCGTCATCGGCGGCGTGCTGGTTACACAGCGAACGATCCAGCTCGGTGATATCCAGGCCTTTATCCAGTATTCGCGCCAGTTCACGATGCCGATCACGCAGCTGGCCAATATCGCCAACATCATTCAATCGACCATCGCTTCGGCCGAGCGCGTCTTCGAGCTGCTGGATGAGGAGGAAGAGATACCGGAGGCGGTCGACGTCAAAGTTATCGCCGAGCCGATGGGCGAGGTGACCTTCGATCATGTGCAGTTCGGTTACAAGCCTGATGTGCCCTTGATGGAAGATATGAACATCGATGTCAAACCCGGCCAGACGATCGCCATTGTGGGTCCGACGGGCGCCGGTAAGACCACGCTGGTCAATCTGTTGATGCGCTTCTATGAGCTCAACGGTGGCCGGATCATGGTCGATGGCGTCGATATCACCGAGCTGAAGCGCGGCAATCTGCGCAGCATGTTCGGCATGGTACTGCAGGATACCTGGCTCTTCAACGGCACGATCCGTGATAACATCGGCTATGGTCGCGAGGGGGCCACGGAACAGGAAATCATCCAGGCAGCGAAGGCAGCGCACGCGGACCACTTTATCCGCACGCTCCCTGAGAGCTATGATACAGTCCTGAACGAGGAGGCCACCAACATCTCGCAGGGCCAGAAGCAGCTGCTGACCATTGCCCGCGCGATCCTGGCCAATCCGTCCATCCTGATCCTGGACGAGGCCACCAGTAGCGTCGATACCCGAACCGAGATCTACATTCAGAAAGCCATGAGCGAACTGATGCAGGGTCGCACCAGCTTCGTAATCGCCCACCGGCTCTCAACCATTCGGGATGCCGACCTGATCCTGGTCATGAATCACGGCAGCATCATCGAACAGGGCACGCACGAACAACTGCTGGCCAGAAACGGCTTCTACGCCGACCTGTACAACAGCCAGTTCACCACCGGCGGCACCGTAGACAGCGCCGTCCAGGCAAGAGAATCGCAGGCAGCGATCTAAAAAAGATGGGGCATGCACCTGTGGTACATGCCCCATCTTTTTTTAGATCGCTGCTTAATGCCTTTGATTCGCGCCTTCGGCGCTCATAAGTTAAATTAAGTGTGGTTGCATTTTTGTGTTTTGCCTGCGCCTAGGCGCAGGCAAAACACAAAAATGCAACCACACTTAATTTAAAAACAAGCGGCCGCGTAGCGGACGCGCGTGCGGGGGAGCGGACCTAGAGGCCGGAAAAGCGGGTCCCCCGCTTTTCCATAAACGCCTTGAGGCCTTCCTGGTGGTCCTGGCTCTGGCCGGCGCGGTCTTGCATTTCGGCTTCGAGATCGAGCATCTCGTCCAGGGAGGCGCTACCGCTGCGGCGCAGGAGTTGTTTGGTCAGGCCAATGGCCAGGGTGGGTCCTTGCGCCAGATCCATGGCGAAGGCGCGCACCTGCTCCTGGAAAGTGTCGTCAGGGAAGATGCGGTCAACGATGCCCATCTCGAACGCCTCTTCGGCGGTGATGCGTGGAGAAAAGGTCAGCATGTCGAAGGCCTTGCTCCAGCCGATGATGCGTGGCAAGAAATAACTCATGCCACTGTCGGGCACCAGTCCGATGCGACTGAAGGCGGCCGTCACAAAGGAGCCCTCGGAGGCCAGGCGCAGGTCGCAGGCCAGGGTCAGCGAGAAACCAGCGCCGGCGGCGGCGCCATTGATAGCGGCCAGCACCGGCTTTTCCAACTGCTGCAGCAGCTTGATGACGCGGTTATAGTGGCGCAGATGGTCTTTAAAGGATTCCTGTCGCACCTGGACCTCTTTGAGATCCTGTCCTACGGAAAAGGCGCGGCCGGCGCCGGTCAGTAAAACGGTGCGTACAGCCGGGTCCTGCGCCTTCTCAAGGGCGTGTCCCAGTTCGACGAGTAGCTCGGTGGTGATGGCGTTGAGCGCATCGGGGCGATTGAGCGTCAGGGTCAGCAGTCCCGCTTCCTGATGTTGCGTGATAACCATAGATAAACTCCTCCTGGTTCACATATCTCCAGCGCGCCATGGCAGGCGCAATTACAAACGTTCAATGATGGTGGCGATGCCCTGGCCGACGCCGATACACATGCAGGCCAGGCCATAGCGGCCCTGACGGCGGCGCAGTTCGTGCAGCAGGGTGGTCAGGATGCGCGCCCCGGAAGCGCCCAGGGGATGTCCCAGGGCGATGGCGCCTCCATTCACATTGAGTTTGTCAACTGGAATTTCTAGCTCACGCATACATTGTAAAGACTGCGCAGCAAACGCCTCGTTCAGCTCAATAAGATCCATATCATCTATGCTCAGCCCGGCTCGCTTGAGGGCTTTGCGCGCGGCCGGGATGGGTCCCAGGCCCATGTAGGCGGGATCGACACCGGCGACGGCCGTGGTGACGATACGCGCCAACGGCTGGAGTCCGTGCGCGCTGGCGTAGCTCTGGGAAGAGAGTACCAGGGCGGCGGCGCCATCGTTGATACCAGCGGAGTTGCCGGCGGTTACCGTGCCACCATCCTTTTTGAAGGCCGGCCTGAGCTTGCTGAGCGCGGCCAGCGAGGTATCGGCCCGTGGATGCTCGTCGCGCGATACGGTGATGGGCTCGCCCTTCTTCTGCGGTACCACCACATTGACCAGTTCATCGGCGAAGCGGCCCTCATTCATGGCGGCAACGGCGCTCTGCTGGCTGCGCAGCGCGAACTCGTCCTGCTCGGCGCGCTCGATATGATACTTGCTGGCCACGTTTTCGGCCGTCTCGCCCATGCTATAGGGATAATGCATCTCGGCCAGACGGGGATTGGTGAAGCGCCAGCCGATAGTCGTATCGTACATGGTCAGGTTGCCGCGCGGAAAGGCGGTCTCGGCCTTGCCCATCACAAAAGGGGCGCGGCTCATGCTCTCGACTCCCCCGGCTACAAACAGTTCCCCTTGCTCGCTCCAGATAGCCTGGGAGGCATCGTTGACCGCCTGCAGGCCAGAGCCACACAGCCGGTTCACGGTCTGTCCCGCCACCGTCACCGGCAGACCGGCCAGCAAGAGAGACATACGGGCGACGTTTCGATTATCTTCACCGGCCTGATTGGCGCATCCCATCACCACATCCTCGATCTCCTCAGGCGAAATAGTGGCGCACGCGATCGCTTCACGAATGACAAGGGCCCCGAGATCATCGGGGCGCACATCTTTGAGGACCCCATTGTAGCGTCCAATCGGGGTACGTACAGCCGAAAGAATAACGGCCTCCTGCAACATAGACTGCTCCTTCCCGCATCGTTGTGGGTTTTTCTTCGGCTTTTATTATATCATGGAAATTTTAATACCTGATGCATTCTCAACACACCGTTCGGACAGGCATAAACGCGTTTCTTAAGCACGCTAATAACAGGCACAGATGCCCTCGGCGCGTTGCCTGCGAAAAGAACTCCAGCCATTATTCGCTGAAGGCGCATCCCCGCTTGTCAGAGCCAATAATATGTAACCACCTGGCATACACTTACGTGTAACATATAGTTAAAGATAGTACTACGCAGAGAGTCTGGTGTTCAATTCATCCACCTGGTTTGAGAGGAGCTAAAACATCCATATCACACTGGCTGTCAGGGAGTGTTTTATCCCTTTATAGGGATGAGATACTCCCTGATATATTCATGAACCTGTACATCAACTCTTTGTGGCAAGGTAGGTAAACAGGTGCGTATAAATACATGCACTCTGAATAGTAAGAACATATGAATAGAGAACTTCTTCGCTACAGCAAAAGTAGCCGGATATTCCTTATTTTGACGGTGGTGCTTGGGTTGGCCTGGACGGTGGTCATGATCGTGCAACTCTCCCTGCTCAGCAGCATCGTAAATGCAGTCTTTATGAAAAGGCAAGGGCTGTCTCAGCAGGTATTTCCCCTGTCTCTCCTGCTCATCATGCTCGTTGTACGATCAGCGTTGACCTGGTTGCGTGAAGTGAGCGCACAGGAAAGCGCACTACGGGCCAAAGTGGCTCTGCGGAACTACCTCTTCGCGCATCTGATGGCGCTGGGGCCGGCGCTGCGCTCAAATGCGCGTACGGGAGAGCTGCTGGCAACGCTGAGTGATGGGATCGAGCGGCTGGATGCATATATCAGTCAGTACCTTCCGCAGACGGTGCTCAGCGTTTGCATCCCCTTGCTGATCTTCATCTATCTACTGCCCATTGATTGGATCAGCGCGCTGCTCCTGATGGTGACGGCGCCCATTATTGTGCTCATGATGTATATGATCGGGACCTATACAGAAAAACGCACACAAAAACAATGGAGGGCCCTGACCCATATGAGCGCGCACTTCCTGGACTCGATCCAGGGGCTCCCTACGCTGAAGATCTTTTGGCATAGCGAGGAGGCCAACAAGCGCATCTCCAGGATCAGCCAGCGGTTCGAGCATACAACTATGAAAGTATTGCGTATCGCTTTTATCTCTGGCCTGGTGCTCGAATTTATGACGGCGCTGGCGATCGCGTTGATCGCGGTCGCGCTTGGCATTCGCTTGCTGAATCACAGCATCCCGTTCGCCGATGCCTTCCTGATCTTACTGCTGGTCCCCGAATTCTACCGTCCTTTACGGGATCTGGGCGCGCACCGCCATGCGGCGATCGAGGGCAAAGCGGCGGCCCAGCGCATAAGCGAGCTATTACACACGACGGTCCCAACAGCCAAAACAACATTTACTATCACAGAGCATCAGAATAAACCGCGTGAACAATTGACGCTTGAACTGACCAATATTTCGTACACCTATCCCCAGAGTTCAAGACCGGCTCTACATGGCGTGACGCTGCGCATGGAGGCCAATACCTGCACCGCGCTTATCGGTAGCAGTGGTTCAGGAAAGAGCACGCTCGTCCATCTGTTGCTGCGCTTTATGGATAGCGATGGCGGCTGCATCGCGATCAATGGGATACCAATTAGCGAGCTTCCCGTTGAAATGTGGCGTGAATACGTGGCCCTGGTGCCGCAGCGTCCTTACCTCTTCGATACCACCATCATGGACAACATTCGCCTGGGGCGCCCCTCCGCCAGCGCGCAAGAGGTGATGCATGCCGCTGAACAGGCCGGCGCCAGCGAATTTATTGATCAGCTACCGGATGGCTATAACACGATTGTAGGAGAACGAGGAAGCCGCCTTAGCGCGGGACAGATACAGCGGCTCGCCATCGCACGCGCCTTTCTCAAAGATGCGCCCCTGCTCATCCTTGATGAACCAACATCGAGTCTGGACCCCATCAGCGAGGTACTGATTCAACAGGCCATCGCGCGCCTGATGCAGCAGCGTACCGTTCTGGTCATCGCGCATCGCTACAATACCATCAAACAGGCCAAACAGATCGCGGTCCTCGCGCACGGCGAGCTTATGGAATGTGGCACACCTCAACAGCTGCTGGCGCGTAACGGACAGTATGCCAGGCTCGTACAGGGGAACGAAACGAAGGAGGCCTACGCATGAGACTATTTCTGCGCCTGCTTTCATATCTCAAACCGTTTCGCAAGCAGATCTTGCTCGCCATCGGGCTGGGATTCCTGACGGCGCTGTGCAATATCGGTCTGCTGGCAATGTCGGGCTATCTCATATCGGCCGCGGCGATTGTTCCCCTCATCGCCTTTCTCACCATCCCGATCTATATCGTCCGTTTCACGGGCGTTGGACGCGCGGGCGCGCGCTACATGGGTCGCGTTGTTTCCCACAAGGTGACGCTTCAACTGTTGGGTCGCCTGCGCGTATGGTTCTACCAACGTATCGAACCGCTGGCCCCCGCGCAGATACAGGCCTATCGCAGTGGAGAGATGCTCTCGCACCTCGTCGGTGATATTGAAGAGCTACAGAACCTCTATCTGCGGATCATCGAGCCGCTTGTCGTCGCCGTCCTGGTAACGCTGCTCACATTCTGGGTCTTCTCGCTGTTTCAGATCACCCTGGCCTGGACCGCGCTGGTATTCCTGCTGCTAGCCGGGCTGGGAGTGCCGCTACTGGCCGCGCTGCTGTCAAGGGCGCTGGGGAAGCGACAGCTCCAGGCACGCGCCGATCTGCATATACAGATCATCGATGGCATCCAGGGAATGCAAGACCTGCTCGCCTTCGGACGCGCTGCCTCCCATCAACAGCTCATCGCCGGTCTGAATCACACGCTGGCAACGATACAACGGCGCATGGCGATGATTGCCGGTATGCAACAGGCATTGCTGGATCTGCTGATGAATATGGCGATCTGGACAGTGCTCATCCTGGTGACACCTCCCATTCTGCGGAACACCATTGATGGTGTTTACCTGGCCTTCCTGGTATTTTTCCTGCTGGCCAGCTTCGAAGCTATCCAACCCTTAGGCCAAGCCTTTCAGTTCCTGGGACATTCCCTGGCGGCCGGAGAGAAACTGTTTCAGATCGTTGACACACCGCCCGCCATTGTTGATAGCCAGGAGCCTGCGCAGATCCCCGCCTCCGGCACATACGCACTGGAATTCGAGGATGTGTCGTTTGCCTATCAACCGGGCGGTGAAGAGATTCTGCGCAATATCAATCTACGTATTCGCTCGGGCGGTCGTGTCGCTATTGTTGGACCCAGCGGGTCGGGCAAAAGCACGCTGGTCAAGCTCATCTTACGTTTCTGGGACCCGACCAGCGGTGTCCTCAAACTCAATGGGCAGGATGTTCGCGCCTGCTCACTGGCCGATCTGCGCGGCCAGACGGGCGTGATGACCCAGGACACCTATCTGTTCAACGAGACCATTCGTCAGAATCTGCTGCTGGCTCGTCCAGAGGCCAGCGAAGGGGAGTTGGAGAAGGTAATCGAACAGGCCCAGCTCTCAGAAACGATCGCCCGGCTGCCAGATGGCCTGAACACCTGGATCGGTGAGCAGGGGCTACGGCTCTCGGGCGGGGAGCAACAGCGCATCGCCATTGCGCGCACATTGCTTAAAAACGCTCCCATTCTGATTCTCGATGAGGCGACGGCGAATCTCGATCCATTAACGGAGCGCGGATTACTCGATACGCTCGATACGTTAATGGCAGATAAAACGACGCTGCTGATTACCCATCGCCTTATCTCTATGGAACGCATGGACCAGATCGTGGTGCTTGAACATGGCCGTATCCGCGAACAGGGGACGCACCAGGAACTACTGGCGGACAAGGGACTCTACTGGCGGATGTATGAGATGCAAAATGGCATCTTTAATCTGGTAGAAACCATACACTAATGTTATTGGCAATGTTACGTGTAAGCAATATGCTACATTTTTGATATCGGGGTAGTCAACCTATCTCACTGGAGTTTGTTTTCTATGAATGATGTACTGGCAACGTATCTATCGCGGGCCCAATTCGCCTTTACCATAGGCTTCCACTATCTCTTTCCACAGTTGACCATGGGCCTGGCACTGCTCATGCTCATTCTCAAAACGCTCTATCTGTGGCGCAAGGATGAGCGACTGAACATCAGTGCACGCTTCTGGGCCCGTATCTTCGCCATCACCTTTATTATGGGTGTGGTGACAGGTATCCCCATGGAGTTCCAGTTCGGCACGAACTGGTCGCGCTTCTCCATGTACGCCGGAGATATCATCGGGCAAACGCTGGCGATGGAGGGCGCTTTCGCATTCTTTATAGAATCGGCCTTTCTGGGTATCTTCCTGTTTGGGGAACAGGCTTTCGGCCAAAAGATGCACTGGTTCTCAGCCTTCATGGTCTGGCTGGGTACCTGGGCATCGGGCGGCTTTATTATCGCCTCCAACGCCTGGATGCAGCATCCAGTGGGCTATACCATCACAGGGAATCACCTGACGATATCGAACTACTGGGCCGTCCTGTTCAATCCCTGGATCCTCGCGCAATATTCGCATACGATGAGCGCAGCGGTGGTAACCGGAGCATTCGCGATGGCAGGTGTGGGCGCGTATTATCTGCTGGTCAGAAAGCATGAAGAGTACGCGCGCATCTTTGTTACTGTCGGCGTAATCGTTGGATTGATCGCAACCGCGATTCAAATCTTCCCCACCGGTGATGCCGAAGGTAGGCAGGTAACAGACAGCCAACCCGCAAAGCTGGCGGCGATGGAGGGCCTGTTCCAGACCGAGAATGGTGCCGGCATCGTCATCATCGGACAGCCAGACGCGGGCAGAGGCACATTGGATAATCCACTGGTAGTACCCAATGCGTTGAGTGTGCTTACGTATCGCCACTGGACGGCTCAGGTGCGCGGGCTCAATACCTTCCCAGCCGATCAGCGTCCCGATTCTGTGGCTCTGCTCTACTATAGCTACCATATCATGGTTGGCCTGGGCACAATCTTTATCGCAATTATGGCCCTGGCGGTACTGCTTCTCTGGCGTAAAATGTTGTTTCGCTCACGCTGGATGCACTGGATTCTCTTCCTGGCCCTGCCATTTCCATTTATCGCCAATATAGCGGGCTGGTTTACTACTGAGCTTGGCCGGCAACCCTGGATCGTCTACGGTCTCTTACACACGGCACAGGGCTCATCGCCTCAGGTTGGCGACGGCAATATCCTGTTCACCCTGCTGGGCTTTGCCGGCATCTATCTGCTGCTGGGTATTCTCTACGTGGTGCTGGTGGTCTATGAGACTGGACGCGGGCCAGGACATGTGGCGATGGTTGACGAAGGTGATGAGCCGTCCGACACGCCTCAACCCCAGGGATTGATCAACAAAGCTTAAGTGGCAAGGAGAGAAATAGATTATGCAGACACTCTGGTTTATCCTAATTGCCTTTATGCTCACGATGTATATCCTGCTGGATGGCTTCGATCTGGGCGCGGGCGTGATTCATCTATTCGCGGCGCGCACTGAGTCTGAGCGGGAACAGGTGCTGCGCGCGATCGGCCCTGTTTGGGACGGCAATGAAGTCTGGCTGATCGCCGCGGGCGGTACGCTCTTCTTTTCGTTCCCCATCCTGTATGCTTCCAGCTTTAGTGGCTTCTACCTGCCATTAATCATTGTGCTCTGGCTCCTGATTGTGCGTGGTGTCGCTATCGAGCTTCGCTCGCACATCTCAAATCCGGTCTGGGTCGCCTTCTGGGATGGCGGATTCTTTATCGGGAGCGCGTTGCTGGCCATCTTCTTTGGCGCAGCCATGGGGAATGTTATTCGCGGGGTGCCGATGGACGCCCATGGGGTGTTTTTTGAGGCGCTATGGACTGATTTTAATCCCTTTAGCGCCGTTACCGGCATCCTGGACTGGTATACGGTCCTTATCGGCCTGTTCGCGCTGGTGGTCCTGACCACTCACGGAGCCACCTTCATCGCAGTCAAAACGGAGAGCATGCTGCAACAGCGGGCACGCCGGATCGCGAAGGCCACATGGCTCATCAGTATCGTCATGGCCATCGTAGTCACTGTGGTCACAATTATCGTTCAGCCCTTGATCAGTGAGAACTTTGGGAGCCGCTACTGGATCGTGATCTTCCCGCTTATCGCGCTCATCGGCTGGGCAGGCATTGGATTGGGATTGTTTAGAGGGCGTGATCGGCTGGCCTTTTTCTCTTCCTGCGCCTTCATTATCGGGATGCTCGCCAGCACAGCCGCCAGCCTGTATCCCTATATGCTACCGGCCACCACTCGGGCCAACAGCCTGACGATCCATAACGCGTCCGCTTCGGCATACGGCCAGGCAGTCGGTCTGGTCTGGTGGATTATCGGCATCATGCTGGCCAGCGTCTACTTCATCCTTACCTATCGCCTCTTCTGGGGTAAGGTTCCTTCAGGTACCACGATAGGAGGTGGATATGGAGATTATGCCCAGCATAAGTTGGGGCAGAGTCGAGCTTCCAATACGCCAAACTCCTGAGGGTACGTAAGCACCCCCACACGCGCGTCCGCTACGTGGCCGCACTGGTTTTTGTATTGGTGCGTGGGGTGCGCGAATGCGCACCCCACGCACCAATACAAAATTGACTCATGAGCGCCTCGCACGGGTGTCCGCACCGTCCAGGTCGACTAGATCGGTTTAAATTGCTCAAAGGGCTGGTGGCAGTGCTGGCAATAGGCGATGGCACGACAGGGCGTGGGACCAAAGGGATTCTCGAGCATGGTCTGCTGTGAGCCACAGTGGGGACAGGTCAGGGGCTGCTGCATAAGCATGGGCAGCAGAGGACCACGCCCCACGTGCGGAGGAGGGGCAATGCCAACCTTGTTCAGCTTCTGGCGGGCCGACTCGCTCAGCATATCGCTGGTCCAGGGCTGCTGCATGGTAACCGAGACCTCAACATCCTTTGCCAGGGAACGCAATTTTTCCGCGATCGACGCCTGGATCTGGCTTAAGGCGGGACAGCCGGAGAAGGTGGGCGTAATCACAACGCGAATCGATGAACTGGCTTCATCGATGTCGATGCGTCGGATAATGCCCATATCGACCACCGAGATAGCGGGCAGCTCGGGATCTGGCACCATCTGCAAGGCGTCCCATACCTGCTGCTCACCCAGAGAACCGTCATTTGTGTGCGTTATCGTCTCAGACATGCGTCCTTCCAATCTTTCCCAGCAGGGCTACCAGATCGCCCCGGGCTCCATGCGCGAAACCATCGTCATCTGGTCCCACAGGTCGGTAAAATCGGCGCCATGCTGCCCATGTCGACCACCCGTACGCGCCGCGATAGTAGGACGATAAATGGCCGGAGCACCATCCTCGCTTGAAGATTCTTTCTTGATCGGCAGCGGTAGTTGCAGACGCTCAAATACCGGTACGACTTCGCCCAGCCAGCGCTGCTCCAGTTCGGAGGACGGAACGGGCAGGATACCGACCCCCAACAGGATATCCTCGTTTTCGAACGGTTCAAAGATGCCCAATGCATCCGGCCAGAGCTGCTGCAGGGACTCGGTCAATAGCTTGTAAGCGGTGGGGGTCCCGTTCGCCAGGCGATTCAGCCAGGCGATGCTGTGCATCTGGTGATAGACCTCTTCGCGCTCAATCTTGCCGATAGCCTCGACCAGTGGCCGATAGGTTGAGGTGGTCAGGCTGGCCAGGCGCACCTGGTCGGAGGTCTCGTAGAAGAAACGCCGGGCGCAGGTGAAGGCCCAGTTACCACGGCGGCGCTCCACCAGCTGCATCTGCCGATACTCGCTGAGTGAGCGATCGTAAGCCACCTGATCGGGAGTTGAACCGGTCAGAGCCGCTACCTCCTGGTAGAACAGCCGGGCGTGGCCGATCTCATCCTGCGCGATCGAGCTACAGGCCACATCCTCCTCCAGCGTGGGAGCCACGCCGGTCCACTCAGAATCCCAGTAACCCAGGATAAATTCGTCGTCCGCCAGGGACAACAAGAAATTGCTCAGTGGCTGCTTTAGGTCGGGCGGGACCATCGATGCATCGGTGAATTTCATCAGTGCTGCCTCTCTTCTTGCGCCCTGACACGCTGACGGGCAATGTGTAGTTTTTCACGAATATCATAGCCATCGAGCCGTCGATACGAGCGATCGAGCGGAGGCTGCAACAGATCGGGATTATCCAGCACCGTAATGGCGCTGAGGGGACAGAGCCAGAGACGCAGATAGGCGCCCTCATTGTCCTGGAGCAGGGCCAGCGCCTGCGCTCGCGCATCCTGCTGACTACCGGCGGTCAGGTTCTGCAGCCAGAGCAGCGGCTTCCCCGCCTGCCTCTGCGCGAATACGACAAACAACCCGGCCTGCGCGCTGATCGCGGCCGGCTGTGGATCAATGGGAGCCGCCGGATCATAGCAGATCTCAAGCAGACTGGTACGGGGAATGATCCAGATTTTCTGGCTTTCCTGCCTGCGACCATAAAACTCCCTGGCGTAATGGATGGCCAGCTCACTATCGGCGGCTCGCAGGTTGCCGCCATGACGCGGGATATGCTCGCGCGGCGCCTGCTGGAAAATCTCAAAAACCTCGCCCTCATCGACCGCGTTGGTCAGAGCGGAGAGCGAAGCATGGGCTGTATTATCCGTCATTGGGATCCACCTCTGTCACGTATTATGCGATACTGGCCGCGGCCTGCTGGCGCTGCATCGCGTCGCGCACCCACTGGCTCTCCTCGTAGGAGAGGCGGCGGAAGCCGATGCGCTCAGCCGAGGCCGGTCCCTGATTGCGGGCGATGGCGCGCAGATCGTCCCAGCGGGGCTCGCTATAGAGCCAGCGCCCCTGCCCCGCGTCGTAGCGCAACTCGGGATCTGGAATGACCAGGCCCACCTCGCGCAGGCGCGGCACCTGGACGTTTAAGAACTCCTGGCGCAGATCCTCGTTAGTCTTGGCTTTGATGCGCCACTGCAGGTCTTTATCTTTTTCGGCCGGGGTGTTGGGTCCGTGGAAGACCATCAGTGCCGGCCACCAGCGCTCAAGGGCCTCCTGGGCCATCGCACGCTGGCCGTCGGTCCCGTTCATCATGGTGATCACCATGTCGCGGCCATGCATCATATGGAAGGATTCTTCCCAGCAGATCTTCTGCATCGTGCGCGCGTAGGGCGCGTAGCTGCTATCGCGCAGCGCGTGCTGCGAGACGATGGCGGCCGCGTCCACCAGCCAGGCGATGATACCCACATCGGCCCACGATTTGGTGGTGTAGTGGAAGGTATTATGGAACTTGCCCTTGCCCGCGATCAGATCGTCCAGGCAGGCGCTGCGCGGCTTGCCCAGGTCTTCAACCAGGCGATACAGCAGCTCGGCATGCCCCACTTCGTCCTGGATCTTCGCGGTCAGCGCCAGCTTGCGATGAATGGTGGGGGCACGCATAATCCAATCACGCTCAGGAAGGGCACCCATCAGCTCAGAATTGGCGTGCATCTCGATGAAGCGGATCAACGACTGCCGATAGCCGTCTGGCATCCAGTCGGTCGCTTCAACTTTGCCTCCTGCCGCGAGGTAGGCGCGAAATTCTGCTACCCGTGCGTCTTCTTGTTCCTGAGTCATGTTCACTACCTCTCTTATCCGGCTCTCACTATCAACAGAGCCATATTGGTATGGTGTGTGTTTATATGGAATATCTCAAACATATTTTTACCGTATGGTAAAAATATAAAAGAGAATGCGGTAAAAGTCAATGTGTGGGGTGCAGTTATTTTACCGATCGGTAAAATAACTGCACCCCACACATTGACTTGAAAATGGGGGCATTGTGCCCATCATTTGCGGTGCCGCCTGACGGCGGCACCGGAGTTTTTGAGGAGCGTGCGCATGCACCAGGGGCTAGCGCCCCTGGTGCATGCGCACGCTCCTCAAAAGGAAAATAAGGTGGGGCATGCTCCTTCTGATGCCCCTGGTGCACCTCCACGTTTCTCATGTAAAAAGAATGAATACAACGTAGGTTCGGCCCTTGCGGCCGATTTCCCTCCACACACGGAAATGCACGCCCATGGATTTGGCCCTCGCGGCCGATTTTATGGGGTGAGGAGGCCGTTTTCGGTGAGGGAGATGAACATGGTGGCGATCTGTTGGGGGGTGTAGCGGCCGGAAGGTTGGTACCAGTGGGAGAGCCAGTGGCACATTCCTAAGAGGCCGAAGGTGACGATTTTGGAGTCGAAGTCGGGTTTGAAGGCGTGGGCGGCGATGCCTTCTGTGATGATCTGTTCAAAGTAGCGTTCGTAGTCTTTTTCGCGCAGGGCGATTTCACGGGCGAAAGGTCCGGTGAGGTGGGCCTGCTCGCGGTAGAAGACAGTGACGGCCGGCGAGGCGTTGGCGGTGATGGCGATGTGGTGCTCGATGGCCTGCTGGAGCTTTTCGCGCGGCCTGAGGTCGGATTCGACGATGCGGCGCAGGGGCTCTTCGGCGATGTTGAGAACGGTCAGGTAGACGAGGCGCAGGATCTCCTCTTTGTTTTTGACGTGGTAGTAGAGAGCGACCTTGGTGACGCCCAGGGCATCAGCGATATCGTTCAAGCTGGTGGCGCCGAAGCCGCGCTGGGCGAAAAGCTCAGCCGCCGTCTCGACGATGGCCTTCTGCGTCAAGCGTGTTCGTTTACCGCCTTCGTTCTCGCTGTCTTTTCGACGAGTCTTTGGCTGGGAGATTGGATCGGGCTGATTCTGTTTCATAATGCCATGCTTCCCGTTGTTTTTTATCTGGTGTAGAGTATCTCTATTTTACCATAGAGTAGATTGCGCGGGGACAAGCATTGACTTTTAGCAGGACGTTAGATATATTTTTACCATGTGGTAAAAATGTTAGGAGGAGTTGGCGACATGGTCGAACACGCAACAGAGAAAAGGCAGACCGCATTTTTACAGCAGCAATCGATGAAGATGCTGATCGGGGGACAGTGGGTTGAGGCGGCCAGTGGCAAGACGTTTGATACGATCAATCCTTCCACCGGGCAGGTGCTGGCCAGGGTGGCCGAGGGCGAGGCTGAAGATATAGATCGGGCGGTCGCAGCGGCGCGACGGGCCTTTGAACAGGGAGCCTGGCCCAAAATGACGCCCGCCAAGCGCGCGCATCTTCTTTTGAAGCTGGCTGATTTAATTGAACGCAACGCCGAAGAGCTGGCAGAGCTGGAGACCCTGGACAATGGCAAGCCCATCAAGTATTCACGGGCGGCCGATGTGCCGCTGACCGTCGAGCACTTCCGCTATTTCGCGGGCTGGGCCACCAAAATCGAGGGCGAAACGATTCCAGTCTCGGTCCCCAATATGTTTACGTATACCCTACGCGAGCCGCTGGGAGTGGTGGGACAGATCATCCCCTGGAACTTCCCATTGCAGATGGCGGCCTGGAAGCTGGCGCCGGCCCTGGCCTGCGGCAATACCGTGGTCCTGAAACCGGCAGAACAGACCCCGCTGACGGCCCTGCGCCTCGGCGAGCTGATCTGCGAGGCGGGCTTCCCCGAGGGTGTAGTCAATATCGTACCCGGATTCGGCGAGACGGCCGGAGCGGCCCTGGCGGCCCATCCAGACGTCGATAAGATCGCCTTTACGGGCTCAACTGAGGTGGGCAAGAAGATCGTGCAGGCCAGTGCCGGCAATCTGAAAAAGGTGACGCTGGAACTGGGCGGCAAGTCACCCAACATTATTTTCCCCGATGCTGATCTGAAGTATGCCGTGCGTGGCGCCCTCAACGCCATCTTCTTCAACCAGGGACAGGTCTGCACCGCTGGTAGCCGCCTGTTTGTGCATAAGTCGGTCTATGATGAGGTGCTTGGCAACCTGACCACCATGAGTAGTAAAATGAAGCTAGGTCCCGGCATTGATCCTGGCACCGACATGGGTCCGGTGGTCTCTCAGCAGCAGTTGGAGCGCGTGACGAATTATATCGCCACAGGCAAGCAGGAAGGGGCGCGCGTCGCTACCGGCGGCAACCGGGCGGGTGACGAACTGGCGGAGGGCTACTTTGTACAGCCGACCGTCTTCGACGGGGTAGCGGACCAGATGACCATCGCGCGCGAAGAGATCTTTGGTCCGGTCGTGGTGGCCATGCCGTTTGAAGAGGCCGAAGAGATCGCAGCCCGCGCCAACCAGTCGGAATATGGATTGGCCGCCGGGGTCTGGACCAACGACATCAAGAAGGCGCACAAGATGGTCGCCGCCCTCAAGGCGGGTGTCATCTGGGTCAATACCTATAATCAGTTCGATGCCGCCGCTCCCTTTGGAGGCTATAAACAGAGTGGTTATGGTCGCGAAATGGGGCACGCGGTACTGGATGCCTATACACAGGTCAAAACAGCCTGGATCAATCTACGCTAACACAACGGTAATGTAAAGGTAAGAAGGGCCACCAGCTTCGGCGGTGGCAAGCGCTATTAAGGAGAATGATGACAATGGCAGTCACTATGATCGCGCTCTATAAGGAACCGGCGGACCGCGAGAAGTTCGAGCAGCATTACTTTGATACCCATATCCCCCTGGTCAAAAAGATACCGGGTCTGCAGAAGGTCGAGGTTAGCCGCTTCACCGGCAAGGATGCCCCCTACTATCTGATGGCAACCCTCTATTTTAACAGCAAAGAAGAGCGCAAGGCCGGCCTGAGCTCCCCCGAGGGGCAGGCGACCAACGCCGATCTCGTTAATTTCGCGACGCCAGACAGCGTCACGATCGCATTTACAGAGATTGTTTAACGATCTATTCTGAGTCTCAGCAAATCATACGTACATGGCAGTCTATGAAGTCAGACAGGCGCGGGCACATCCAACAGTAGCTATAGGAAACCTCTGTTTCAGGGGGAGTCAGAAGCTGGGGATGCGAACGCCGGCGCCTGCCGCAGCGGAGCGGCACCCTGACGATAATTACAAAGATGAGTAAGTGCGAGAAGAGACACATGACTAGTACACTTCATGAGCATGATATTCGGCCACCGGAGCCTATCAGCGTGTTGGCGCCCGATGGATCTCTGCAACCGGGGATGCATATCGAAGAGTCAGAGGAACTGCTGCTCGAGATGTATCGCTGGATGAGCTTTGGCCGCCTCTTTGATACGCGGTTGATTAATCTACAGCGGCAGGGACGGCTCTGCACCTACGCTCCGGTCGCGGGCCAGGAGGCGGCCCAGGTCGGAAGCACGCTGGCGCTTAAAAAGGATGATTGGTTGTTCGGCTCGTATCGCGATGGGCTGGCCTGCATTGTACATGGCCTGCCGGCCGAACACGTTCCCCTCTTCTTCCGTGGTCATCCCAAAGCCGGCCTGGTTCCTCCGGGCGTCAATGTATTTGGACAGCAGATCGGCATCGCCGAACAGATTCCACATGCCGTTGGCGTAGCCTGGGGTATGAAGCTGCGCCGGGCCAAGACGGCCGCCCTGACACTATTTGGCGACGGTGCTACCTCAGAGGGTGCGTTCCACGAAGGAATGAACTTCGCCGCCGTATTTAAGGCGCCGGTTGTATTGATCAGTCAGAATAATGGCTGGGCGATCTCGATCCCGCGCTCAAGGCAGACGGCCAGCGAGACTATCGCGCAGAAGGCTGTCGCCTATGGCATGCCCGGCAAGCTGGTTGACGGCAACGATGTGCTGGCCATGTACCGCGAAACGCGGGCGGCGCTTGAGCGGGCGCGCAACGGCGAAGGTCCGACCTTTATCGAGGCCGTCACCTACCGCTTTGGCCCCCACTCCACCGCCGATGATCCTCAGCGCTATCAGCCGGCCGGCGAGTTGACTGAGTGGAAGGATCAGCGCGATCCCATCACACGTCTGCGCGTCTGCCTGGAGCATCTAAATCTGTGGGATGCCGACAAGCAGGGGGCACTGGAAGAGGAGCTGCGTGAATATATCGCGCGCAGCGTCACCACCGCCCTGACCGAGCCTATTCCACCTCCTGAAAGCATGTTTGAGCAGGTCTACGCCCAGCCGACCCCCATTCTGGAGCAGCAACGACAGGAGATGCTGGAATCGCTCAGGCAATCGCAGAAAGGAGTCACCTTCCCATGACTCAGCGTAACCTGATTGAGGCCATTAACGATGCCCTGAATGTGGCCATGGGAGAGGATGAGCGGGTAATGGTGATGGGCGAAGATGTCGGGCGCAACGGCGGCGTCTTCCGCGCCACAGATGGACTGATCGAGCGCTATGGTGAGGAGCGCGTAGTGGATACCCCCCTGGCCGAGGCCGGCATCGTCGGGACCGCCATCGGATTGGCAACCTATGGTCTATTGCCGATCGCCGAGATTCAATTTCTGGGCTTCTCGATGCAATCCTTCGCCCAGCTGCTGCTGCAGGCGGCGCGCATCCGTGCCCGTTCGCGTGGACGCTTCACCTGTCCCCTGGTCGTGCGTGCCCCCTTCGGCGGTGGTGTGCGCGCCTTTGAACTGCACGGTGACGCCCTGGAGGCCCACTTCGTCCACGCTCCCGGTTTGAAGGTTGTGGCCCCGGCCACCCCTTACGACGCCAAAGGCATGCTGCTGGCGGCCATCAGCGATCCAGATCCGGTCGTCTTTCTTGAGCCCCTGCGCGGCTACCGTGCCGGACGCCAGGATGTGCCTGATGGACACTACACGGTCCCGCTGGGCAAGGCCACCATCGCGCGTGAAGGGACCGACATCACCATCGTCGCCTGGAGCGCCATGGTCGCCACCGCGCTGGAGGCGGCAGAACTATTGGCAGACGAAGGGATCTCGGCCGAGATCATCGATCTGCGCACCCTCGCGCCGCTCGATAGCGAGACCATTGTCCGCTCGGTCGAAAAGACGGGACGGGCCATTGTCGTGCACGAGGCGCCAAAGTCGGCCGGCGTGGGCGCGGAGATCGTCGCCACCATCAACGAGAAGGCGCTCTTCTGGCTAGAGGCCCCGGTCATGCGCATCACCGGCTACGACGTCGTCTCGCCCGTTATTTTAGAGGATTACCACGTGCCCAGCGCCACCCGCATTATCCAGGCAGCAAGAGCCTCGATGACGGTATAGCAGCGCCTGTCTGCCCAGCGTCGTTCGCGTGCTGGTCAACAACGGGCTCTTGAGGAGTGCATGTATGATAGTGCCATTTCATCTTCCAGATCTGGGGGAAGGGATCACTGAAGCAGAGATAGTCCAATGGCTCGTCAAGCCAGGGGACCAGGTGACACAGGACCAGGCCGTCGTGGCCGTGCAGACCGACAAGGCGGTCGTCGAACTACCCTCACCGGTAGCGGGCACGATCGTCGAACTGTCGGTCTCCGAGGGCGAAGTTGTAGCGGTCAAAACCGTCCTGCTGACCCTGGAGGAGGCAGAAGAGAAGCGGCCAGCCGCCCGAACGCTCCTGGTCTCCTCGGCGGCCAACGCGGTGACGCACCAGACCATCCTGCCCGCCATCAAGACCAACCTGAGCAATGGCGTGCATAAAGAGAGAGATGCGGCCCCGGCGGCATATCCGCGACGCGTGCTGGCGACGCCGGTGGCGCGGCGCATGGCGAAAGAGTTTGGCATCGACATTGCCACCATCAGCGGTACAGGCCATGCGGGCCGCGTGCGCACAGAGGATGTACAGCAGGCGATCGCGCATATGAACGCCCCGGCACAGCCAGCGATCGCACAGATCGCCACAACAGCAGCCCGGCAGACTGCAATGCCAGCAAAGACAAAGATCGAGGAAGAGCCACAGGAGGAGGAACGCATACCCCTGCGCGGCCTGCGACGGCGCATCGCCGAAAACATGGTACGCTCGGTCAGCACGATTCCCCAGGTCTCATCGCTGATCGAGGTCGACGCGACGGGCCTGGTCGCGCTGCGAAAAAGTCTGCTGCCACTGGCCGAGGCAGAGGGCATCAAGCTCTCGTATCTCCCCATGATCATCAAGGCCCTCGTGCAGACACTGCAGCAATATCCAATGATCAACGCGACCATCGATGAGGGGACGCAGGAGATCGTGCTCAAGCACTACTATCACATCGGCATCGCCACCGCCACCAGCGACGGCCTGCTGGTACCTGTGCTGCGCCACGCGGACCAACTGACGCTGCTGGAGATCGCCCGCGAGATCACACGCCTGGCCGATAGCGGGCGCGAGCAGAAGCTGAAGCTGGAGGAGCTACGCGGCAGCACCTTCACTATCAGCAACTACGGCACCGTCGGCGGCTTCTTCACCACGCCGATCATCAATCCCGGTGAAGCTGGCATCCTGGGCCTGGGGCGCATCACCAAACGTCCCTGGGTCGTGGACGATCACATCGAGGTACGGCCGGTACTGCCGCTGTCGTTTACCGCCGACCATCGCCTGATCGACGGCGAGCTGGCTATGCGTTTCCTGAACACCCTGATCGAACTGCTCGAGCAGCCGCAGCGCCTGCTGCTGCACATGCGCTAGTCCGCCCACAGGCAGAGAGAAGGGGAGCGATGCTGCCGATACCACCCGATCAGCAGACAGTGTTTGAGATCACGGTAACAGACGAGATGACGGTCCAGTTCGAGGAACTGGGCGCCGTCCATCCCGTCTACGCCACCTACTGGATGACGAAGCACATGGAGCTGGTAGGACGCAAGCTGCTGCTGCCGTTTCTGGAGAGGGATGAAGAAGCGATTGGGCACGAGGTAAGCGTACTTCACATCGCTTCTGCTCTGCCCGGCATGCGCGTGCGGTTCATAGCCGATCAGGCCAGAGCCGAAAAGAACCGCGTCTACATCCATTGCCAGATCTACACTGAGCTGTCTGACCTGATCGGTGAGGGCCAGACCACGCAGGTGGTGCTGCCGCGCCACAAGATTGACGACAACTTCCAGCAGTTGCAGACGCGCTGGCAGCAATTCAAGCACTCCAACGTGTCCCATTCCAACGACCTCAAACGTGTCAAATGATAATATCGCCCATCCATTGGTTCATCCTTCGCTGGGAAAGATGTCACCTTTGGGTGGAACGTGCGCGCCCGGGTACGGGCCGCTTCGCGGCAAGCGCCCGCAAGGGGAGCACCTACGATTGGCATTCCTTTTGGAGCCTTCGCTTCCGTGCTCGTTTTTAATTCGGCAGCGAAAACGTATCCATGAAAGGTAATTTCCACGATGGTACGTCAGCAGGATACAGCAACAAATGAGACGCATATTGTTATTATCGGGGCTGGCTTTGGAGGACTGCAGGCGGCGCTGGCTTTGGGGAAGAAGCTGCCGGATGTGCAACTGACGGTAATCGATCGCACCAACCACCATCTCTTCCAGCCTTTGCTCTACCAGGTGGCGACGGCGGCGCTCTCGCCCGCCGATATCAGCACGCCGATCCGTCATGTTCTGCGTGAGCAGAAGAACACCGTGGTCATCATGTCCGAAGTCACGGGCATCGACGTAGCGCAGAAGCGCGTCCTGATGCGGGACGGCAGCATCAGCTACGATTATTTAATTATCGCCACCGGCGCCCATGAAAACTACTTCGGACATACAGAGGAGTGGCAGCCACTGGCACCCGGCTTAAAAAACCTGGACAATGCGCGGGAGATACGCCGCAAGCTGCTGCTGGCATTCGAGCAGGCGGAGGTCGAAACTGATCCTGAGCGCGTCCAGAAGTTGTTGACCTTCGCGGTCGTTGGCGCGGGCCCAACCGGGGTTGAGCTGGCTGGTGCCATCGCCGAACTGGCCTACAAGTCGCTGCTTCCCGAGTTTCGCCACATCGATCCCGCCAGGATTCATATTCTTTTGATTGAGGCCATGCCGCAGATCCTCGGTTCCTTTCCGCGCTCGCTGTCGAAAAAAGCCCGTCATGAGCTCCAAAAGCTGGGGGTAGATCTACGGCTCAGCACGCCAGTGGAAGAGATTACGACCGATGGGGTTATCGCCGGAGGTGAATGGATCCCCGCCAACACCATAATCTGGACGGCGGGCGTGCAGGCCTCGGCGGCGGGCCAATGGCTGGGTGCCGAGACCGATCGGGCCGGGCGCATCAAGGTGTTATCCGACCTGACGGTACCGGGACATGCAGAGATATTTGTACTGGGGGATACGGCCACCCTCATGCAGGATGGGAAGCCGCTGCCGGGCATCGCGCCGGTAGCCATGCAGCAGGGACGATATGTGGCGTCAGTCATCGAGCGGCGGCTCGCCAACAAACAGTCAGGAGCCCCGTTCCACTACCGCAACAAAGGTTATATGGCAACGGTGGGGCGCGCCTTCGCGGTCGCGTACATAGGCAAGGTCCGCTTCTCCGGCTTCCTGGCCTGGATACTCTGGCTGCTCGTGCATATCATCTACCTGATCGGCTACGAAAATCGCCTGATCGTACTGATGCAGTGGAGCTGGTCCTACCTGCGTTTCCAGCGCCACGCCAGGATCATCAGCCGCCCTGAGCGCCACGAATAAAAAATACAAAAAAGAGAGGTGCCTTTGCGGCACCTCCATAGGCGTCAAGTTAAGCCCCAATACTCCCCATCAAGAAGCTGATGGGAAGTGCTGGGGCGCGTTGTTCGTGCTGGGATAGAAGCACTAGCAGCCAGGGCCTCGTGAATGAGTTGCAAGACGTACTCCAAAGGGAGCCGCCCTCGGAGTCCTTGAAGGAAGAGGGAGACCTGATCACGCAACAGATCTGCCGAGAGCATCCAACTGCGATGAGGATCATCCCAACAACTCTCCATGAGGACCCAATGTTGTACCAGCATGGCAAGAAGCTTTGCATAGAACTCACATAAGATCTGCTGCGGATTGGCACTGCTCCATTGATCCACCTGTCCATGGCTTTTCCAGAGTTTGAAGAGTAACTCCACCTGCCATCGCGCTCGATACAGAAGCAGAACTTCCTGTGCTTGCAGCACTGTCGCCGGAATCGTGGTCACGAGCAGATTCCAGGGAGCCAGAGCGAGCGCTTCAGCTGAGGGAGTGTGTCCCTGGTTTTTGGCCTTTTCTACCAAATGCGCTCGTCGTTGCTCTGCGACCTCGGGAGCCACGGGCAACGCCACCAAACGAGCCGGTAACCACAAAGCCGGGATGGAACCAAGACGAACGGACAGATCAATGACCTTTCCCGTTTGCTGGCTCAGATACCTCGCTAAGGGCAAACGTTTCCCATCAGGGGTCGAGACCGCCAGATCGCCACGCGGACGAATGACAAAAAAGATGCCTCTCTGGGCCAACTGACGCAGATAGCGTAAGCTGTAATAGGCTGCATCGGCCACCCACACGCCTCCGACCGGAAGGGCAAGGGCGTGCACAGGATTGTGCGTTTCATGGCTTTTGCCATCTTGCAACAGCGGTCCCCGCAATTGCCCCGAACGCAGATCCCAGCGTACCCCAAGCTTGACCGAAGAGGCCGAGCCACTGCCTCCACATCCCTTCCACAGGAATGCCAGCGCATCTGGCAATTGTACACTAGAGGCATCTTCCAAAATGACGGCGGGGAAGCGCGCTAGGAGTCCTTGCGTCAGAGGAGCAACCAGGATCAGTGTTGAGACTGCCTGTTCCAACACACTGCGAAGCCAGGAAGCTGTTTGAAAGCTCAATCGCCCCACAATAGCTTGTTTACTGACGCTGACGCCGGCGGTGTGAGCAAAGCGTGCCAGTTGACTCGGACCAGCCAGTGGATGCTGAAACCATCCCAGGACCAGCACGAGGAGGAGATTTGTGGCAGAAAAACAGCGCTGCCGCTTGATGACTTTTTGCTCTTTCGCCAAGCGAGTAGCATCTTCAAAAAAGAGGGTCCGCAACGCTTGGCTCAGTGATGCTATACTTTCCATAAGAAAACTCCTGTGGGTGATGTGTGTTTCACAACCTTCATCGTCTCACAGGAGTATTTTTTGCCTAGCTCGACTTTTTCTGCTTAACTTGACGCCTATGGAGGTGCCTTTGCGGCACCTCTCTTTTTGTATACACAAAGCTCTTAATGGATGTCGAGCTTTACATCTTCACCGGCCGGCTTTTCGCCATGCGAGGCCAGGCCTTTGGTGATGATAGACAGAAAGCCCATCTTGCCGGATGGCGCATCCCAGTACTCGGCGCTATTTACGTGGACCTTCAGCAGCGCGATATCGGGATCGTCTTCACCATTGGGAAACCAGGTCTTATAGATTGGGTTCCAGAGGTCCTTGATCTTCTGGCGATCCCGCACGAGCTGCGCGGTCCCGGTAACCGAGACATACAGATTATCGCCCGGCTTGCTGTAACTCAGGTTGACCTGCTGATGCTGCTGCACCTCTGTAACTTTGTGCGAGCTGGCGTAGGTCATAAACCAGAGATCCCCGTCAAATTCTAACGCCTTGAAGTCCTGGCTCGCCATGGGGCGACTGTGCAGTGTCCCATCGGGATCAACGGTCGTCATCATCGCCATGCGGATATCTTTGATTTTATCGCTAAGGAGTTTCTTATCGCTTTTATCTTCAGTATGTGAGCTCATAGAATGCCCTCCAAGCTATTTCAACAAAAAATGTTTTTGGTTCTTTTTGACTTATTGGATATATCTGGTATACGCAACAGCAAGATGCCGGGATACAATATGAAACCTTTTTTAACGCCGGCCCAGGTAAGCCTCAGGCAGGGCTGGACCAGATGTTGAGGACGCTGGCCTCCTGGTCATCCAGGGTGGCTAGCTCATTTTTGCCGGGCGACCAGGCGGCCAGGAGTTGTCCCGGCGCTGACAGTGAGGGATGCGCGGTGTGGGCGAAACCGATTAACAGCCGCTTCTCGCTGGAGGCCAGCGTGATATGGCCCTGGCGCGAGATGGTGAGCAGGCGTGGCAGGGCGGGCAGCCTCTCCCAATGGACGGCCTCGCTTTGCGTTTGTACATCCCAGCCCAGCACGCGACGATCCTGGGTCGCCACGGCCAGCAGCGAGCCATCGCTTGACCACGTCAGGCATTGAATTTTCTGGCCCAGGTTGGCCACCTGCCAGGCGAGCTGCTTACCACCTACCGGCCGGCAAACCACTTCGCCGTGGCTAGACCCACTGGCCAGGAGCGTGCCATCGGGCGACCAGAACAGAGTACCCGCGTTATCGCAGCGCATCCCTCCGGTCGAGATATGCTGGGGCGCCAGGGGACGCGACTGCCGCAGGCGTTCGCGCGGGAGATGGTAGATCCAGATCGTGGTATCGAGCCAGAGCGCCAGTTGCTCCTGCCGGGACCAATCCATGCCCAGCGGCGTGCTGACGGTCAGCTGCAGTGCGTAGGGTAATGAAGCGGCCTGATCCACATCCCAGAAACAGACCTGGCGATCACCGGCCACCGCCAGTACCCGGCTATCGGCTGACCAGCTCACCACGCTGGCACGCCCCGCGTTGAGGGTCGTCACCACTTGCAGATCATGACCCGGCCGGTAGATATAGATAGCGCCATAGAGCACGCAGGCCAGGGCCGCGCCATCGGGGGACCAGCTCAGCGCCTTGGGACGCGCAGGGAGCGGCACACGTAGCGGTCCCCGCACCGGTAATGGCGCGAGCAGCATTCCATCGGGGCGATCTGGCGCGATCGCTTTGGGAGGCTTGATCGGCAACGGCTCGTCCAGCACACGCTGATCCTGGCTATCGGATGCGTCGAAGGCGGGCGAGAAACGCGGGCCGGGAACGATGGGGACTGGATCCGGCTCGGTCTTATCCTCACCATAGGCAGAGATAGCATGGCGCAACGCTTCGGCGAACGCCAGCACGGTCGGGAAACGGCGCTCAGGATTCTTCTCCAGGGCGCGCAGAAAGACATTATCTATCTGCTCCGACCGCAGCCTTTCGGGCAGCAGGGCGCTGGGAGGTTGTGGAGGGGTATACAGGTGGGCCTCCAGATAGTATTGGCGATCCTGCTCATCGACCTGAACCGGGAACTGACCGGTCAGCAGCACGCAGGCCATCACGGCCAGGGCATATTGATCGGAGGCACAGTGAACGTGCTGCTCAATCTGTTCCGGAGCCATAAACGCCGGGGTGCCCACCACCTCGCTAGCCATTTCAAAGGATTGGTGCTTGTAGCGCGAGATGCCGAAGTCAAAGAGATAGAGAAAGACGGCACGCTCGGCCGTGTTGACTGAACGATAGAGAAAGTTTCCCGGCTTGATATCCTCGTGCACGATCTGCGGCTGGTGGCAGTGCAGATACCACAGGCAGTTCGCCGCCTGCATGACAGTATCCGCCACCTGGCGCAACGACCAGAACTGCCACGGGGGGCGCCGATTCATCAACGTGGCCAATGAGCCCTCAGGGATATAGGGCGACACCAGGTAGGGTACGTTGTGGCGCTTATAGAGCATATGACCGGAGTCCAGCAGCGGCAGGATCTGTGGATGGTCCAGGTCCTGCAGGATGGCGATCTCGCGCGCGAAGCGCTCGGCCGTTTTCTGGTTGCGGTAGGGATCGCCCTCGTAGACCTTCATAATTTTGACGACGACCTGGCGGGCCTCCTGCTGGTCGTAGGCCAGCCAGACTTCGCTCATGTGCCCGCTTGGCAGCGTGCGCTGCAAGGAGTAGCGCTCAGCGCCCATTTTTTATTTCTCCCTGTTCATAGGAATATGGGCGTTCTATTCGTGATGTGATTGTGCATCGGGTGCGCTGAGCGCACCTGATGCACAATCACATCACGAATAGAACGCTCTAACTTAGCGGAGGCGTTGGGATTGGCTGCCGCTGCTGCCGCTGGTTGGTCCTTTGGGGAGCTGGCGCTGGATGGCCTGGTGGCGCTGCGCGAGGTCGTTCTTTTCCTCTTCGACCTCTTCCAGCTCGTGGCGCAGGCGGTTGCGCTCTTTGGTTAGTTGATCAACCGTGGATTTGAGGCTTTCTTTTTCGCGCTGTATCTTCTTGAGCTCATCTTCATGCTCTCCTTGCTTGTCGTTGAACTTCTCCAGGTCCTCTTCGAGGTCGCTGATGCGCTTCTGCTGCTCGGCCATTTTCATGGTCGAGGCCAGCAACTCTTTTTTGAAGGTGTCGCGCTGGTGCTCGATATCTTGCTGCAGCTTGAAGAGCTGCGGCTCGTAGCGCCAGCCCAACAAGACGTTGGCGACCTCGCGCAGGGCGCCTTCATCCGACTTATTTTCGCGTAGTTCCTGGAGCTTGCCTACGTCCCATTGTCCACTGACGAGCAGGCCGCCCAGGGCGCGCAGGGCGACCGCCAACTCTTCGGGATATGGGGAACCGGGGCGACGATTGGCGATCCCATATCGATCGATGTTGTAGACATAATCCTTGACGTCTTCGGGCGCGATGGTCATGCTGAGCACAGAGGCTACCTCGGCGCGCAGGGCGGCCGGTGAGTCGCCGTCGTCGAACACATCGAGCAGCAGGTGCTGCGTTTTGGGGCCGAGCAACAGGAACAGATAGGCCAGTTGGCGGGTCTGCTGGGGATTATCGATCAGCGCCTGCACCAGGTGATCGATAATAGCCTGCTCGCCCAGCAATAGCAGCAAGGCCATCACGCGCAGGTTGGTCTCTTGAATGGTGCTGGTCTGGACGAACTCGATCAGTTCGGGCACCATTACGTGTTCCTCATAGGGTAGCCGGGCCTCTTCATGGATGCGTGCCAGCAGCAGCGAGACAGCCATGGAGATGTCATCGCGATTATCGCTGACCAGCAGGGTGACCAATTCGTCCTTAATCACCTCGGGGGGCATGCCACGGAACACCGCCATGGCCGCTTCGCGCCTGGCCGGATTATTGCGATCGCTCTGGGCGGTCCAGATAAAGGAAAGGGCCGGCACACCGATCTCGCTGAGGATAAACTGGGCCGAGCGGGCTACAGCTGCATCAGGATTGATGATCAGGTCTCCCACCCGCGTGACGGACGGGGCACCATTACGGATCAGGGCGATCTCCGCTCCCTGGCGACGATCATCATTAAAGAGCGCGCGCACCAGTTGGTCAAGCACCTCGTCATGGCGCGCCGGCTTGCGGGCCAGGCGCACAAAGGCCTCGGCCACATCCTCAATCAGACGCGCATCCTCCAGGCCATCTAACAGGGCGGGCATACTGATATCCGCCATCTTCTCGGTCAGCAGATCCAGCAGCGTCTCACGAGCATATGGCGGCAGCGTTGGATGGAAGAGCCGCAGCACCTCAAGCAAGGCACGCTGCTGCTCCTGGCCCTGACGCTGGCGCACCAGAGAAATGATCACGCGCTGGGCCGCCTCGCGGGCGGCGTTCCGCTGATCGTTCAAGCCATTCACCAGGGGACGGAGCACGGGCAGGCCATAACGCGGCAGCAGATCAGCCACCAGGGGACCACGCTCGTGCTCGCCAAGCAGGCTGACCAGGGGTGGTATCGCCTCCTGAGGATACTTCAGCAGCAGGGCGCTGACCACGTTGCGCCTGGACGGCTGATATAACCCATCCAGCAGGGCGGGCACAACGGTCTGACCGGGCATCTGCTCCAGCGCCATATGCACATATTCACGCACCGACTCATCGCGATGCAGCAGGTTCTCCACCAGGATAGGCGCGGCATCCTTCCCCTTATCGCGCAGGACCAGCACCACCTGCTCGGCCTGGGCAACGCTGCGCCGCTGCTCTAGCACATCGATCAACTGCTCACCGGGGAATGGCTCCATCATCATCAACGCTCGGCGCACACGCGGGGTGGCGACCGTCTCATTAGTGGTATCCAGCGCCTCAACCAGGCCGGGGAAAGCTACCAGGCCCAGCTGGCTCAAGGCCTGGATGGCCGCCTCATAGACCATCGTGTTGCTCACAGAGAGCAGCTTCAGCAGTGGCGTCACCACGCGTACATCCGAGAACTGGCAGAGGGCGCGAATAATAGCAATAGTCACCAGCTGATCCAGTCGGGGCTGATTGAGCAGTTGAATCAGCGCGGGAACAGCGCGCGCGTCGCGCAGATGCTCCAGGATCTGAACCAGAAAGCGCGTACGTCCCGAGACGGCGGTTGAGAGGGCCTCGATGATAGGGTCAACCGCGGGCTCACCGATCGATTCCAGGATAGTCGAGGCGCGATCGGCGATCACATCGTCGGCATCGGTCAGGATGCGTTCAATCAGACCCGGAATACTCTCGGGGGCATAGACCTGCAGGGCATGCGCCACCTGCTGCCGCACAGACTGCTGCGGGTCCGCCAGCAGGCGCAGCAGAGGATCGAGCGCGCGGAAGTCACGCGCCTCACTCAAAATCTGCACCACGCGTACACGCACCACATCGGATGGATTGTTCAGGCGCTCGATCAGGCGCGGGACGGCGGGGGAGCCAATCTCCTGCAATGCCAGGATCATGTTCTGAACCGCACGGGTGTCCTGGGATGACAGGAGGGCGAGCAGCGCGTCGATCGCCTTCTCCCAGCGCCGCTCACGGGCGCCATCGGGCAGCGATCCGCTCTTCCCCTGCTTGACGATAAATTCGCGCGCCACCTGCTGTGTCTCCGGCTCGGCCTGGTACTGCGACGACAGCATGGGCACCACATGCTCAATGATATGCTGATATTGCACCAGCGTCACCTGGTAGCGCGCCCCATCCTGATCATCCAAAAAGCGATCAAGGATCGTCAGCAACGCCTGGTGGACGCGCGGCTGGAAGGGTCCGGGATTGCGGTTCTCTAATTCCAGTAAGGCGCGGTTTAAAATGAGTTGCGGACCCAGGCGGATCAACGCGTTGGTGGCGCGCTGGGCGATAAACAGGTCACTATCGCGCAGACGCTCGATCAGCGGCTCAACCGCGCCGCTCTCATTGGTCCAGCCCAGCGTATTGACGGCCGCAGAGCGCAGGCGCAGCGAGCGATCAGGAGCCGGGAGGCTCAGCTCGGCCGCCCGTGGCACCACCTGCTCGCCAAAGCGGCCCAGCACACGTACGATGCGCTTCACCTGCTGCTCGTAAGCCATATCATCCACGGCATCCTGCAATTGGGCAAAGAGCAGGTTCGGCACCACATTGCGATCCAGCAGAGTCAACAGATCATCGATGCCATCGGTCGTAATCAGCGGCAGCAGGGAACGGTAGACCTCCTGTCCCCCCTCTTCAGCGCACTGGGTAAAGATCAGAGCCAACTCTTCGCGCGCGGCCTTATTGCGTACAGCCACCGCGAGGGACTCCTCGATGCCCGCGGGCAGCACCACGCGGTGCTGGATCTCCGCCTGCGGCGGCGTCCACAACACACCGACACAGATCAGCCCCAGCGTCAGGGCTTGCAACACATAGGCTTTATTGCTGACGCCCAGCAGACCAAAACACTCGGCCAGTTCCAGGGGATTATCCAGCAGGCCAGCCCAGATGGCGACCGGCTCGCTCCAGCGGCCAACATCTTCCAGCAGATCTTCGCGAATCTGCAACGGTGGGAGAGGGCGGGGAGCGCAGGCGGCGAAATATTCAGCCACCAGGTACTCGGCGATCAACTCATGGCGGAAACTCAACACACCGTCCGAGCTGATCTCGATCAGGCCGGCCCTCTGGGCAAACTGGATCAACTGCGAAAGGTCATCGTAGGCATCAAACTGGGGCCGCTCGCCGGTCGTAAAGGGTCCCTGCGCGGGATGCTCATCCAACCAGAATCTGAGCTCATCGCGTACCTCATCAAAGTTGTGGGATGCATGAGAGCTTCCTAGCTGAGTAAGGGAGAGTTGGATAGCGTTGCGATCCTGGGCCCAGCGGGCCGCGCAGGCCACTTCGCTCAGGAAACGCACCACGTCCTGCGCGGCTGGCGCGCCACTACCCCACTTCTCAATCTCCTGCTCCAGCAGTTGCTGCACCGACTCACGCAACAGGCGTCCGCGCGTATCCACCTGCTTGCCACGATCCACACCGATCTTATCGATAATACCCATCAGGGTAAATAGCATCATCGGATTGGTGCAGTGGTAGCGCAGACGGCTACGATCAATCACGGTCATAATCTGGTCGGCGCTATGTTGCCACGGCACATCTGACTGCTCGATATAGCGGGCGACGAACTCCTCCACCTGCTCTGGCAAGAGAGGATAGACCAGCACGCGGGCCGCGTGTCCCTCCTCAACCAGGCGCGAAAACTCAACCTGCTCGCGATAGTCCACCTCACGGCAGGTCATGACCAGGCGATTCTGATCCTGGCTCATCACCTCGGCCAATTCATGGCTCACCTGAGTCAGGTAGTTGCTATCCACCTCATTGAGACCATCGCACAACAAGAGGAGCCGTCCCTGCGTAAACAACGCGGGCAGATAAGGACGGAGAAAACGCATCCCAGGTAGATCGCTTTGCGTAATGTAAGAAAGCAGTGAAGCAGGGGGAGTATCGGCGCGCTCATCCTCCACGTCTGCGGGAGGAGATACATCCAGTTGCTGCTGCTTCAAAAACAGACTGTAATTTTTCATCGGCACATAGACGGGAATCTTGCCCCGGCTCAAGGCCAGACCCATCGTCTTCTGAGTCGAGATATACTGATAGACGCGCAGGGCCATCGTTTTACCGGCACCGGGCACGCCCAGGATCAGCAGATGCGAACGCTGATTCTCAACCAGGTGCAAAATGGAGACCTGCTCATCGCGCTGCACCGCGCCGTCTTGATCCTGAGCCCGGCTCAGATCGCTCGTCTGGCGTATATTCGCCAGGGCCGTCAGAGGCGTGTATAAATCATGGTACTTTTTCTGGGATTCATGCGCCGCGCGCAGATAACGGATAATAGCCAGCGGTCGTGCCAATAACAGGACCAGCCCGGTAAATATACACAATTCAAGGAGAGCAATAATAAGAATAAAAGGTAGTTCAGCCAACAAATGGAAAGGAAAGAGTATCCCAAAAACAAGAAGTAGGGTCACCAGGCAGGTGATGCCCAGCCCGATCAGAAAGCAGAGAAGCACACGACGAGGTGCGAGAGAGGTATGCCGTCCTCCGCTTGTGCCCAGGGAAATAGTATTTTGTATTTGTTTCATTTATGATACCCCGGATCTCTTTTTATATGCATAACAAAAACAGTATATCGCAGACGATCCATCCCAACAAGCAATAGGATGAAAGGGCACACTCCTCCTCGCCGCCGAAGGCGGTGAGGAGGAGAAGAGGAGCCTGGGAGCACAGACCCCAGACCCCGTAGGTGCTGGGCTTGCCCCAGCTTAGGGCCCCCGGCATGCTCGCTTGCATCCCTGCTGAAACACAAAGGATGTGTTGGGGCACTCGGGCATCCGCCTTCGGCGGCCACACTCGTTCTGTGTGTTGGTGCGATCAAGGCGCGCATGCGCGCCTTGATCGCACCAACACACAGGAAGGTTTATCCCGGGAGTGCAGAACGGGGTGATCACCCCGTTCTGCACTCCCGGGATAAACAACTGGCCTTTTGGTGTGATATGTGCTTTACTTTTAGGGGTTGGTGCAACTTTATGGATGATTATATCTTTAGAGCTCATCATGTAGGGCGTACAATATTATAGGCTCTTACGAGTTTTTCTGCCATTTTTATACGACAATCTGTATAATGCTTTTCTTTAAGGGGGTCTTGTATGGAGCCAGATGCTCCCTTGGCAGCGCAGAAACATAGCTCTTCGGCCGATCAAAGCGGCGAACTAGCTGAGACGACGCAACTAGCTGACGCGCAATCCCATATCGAAGCCACCCATACCTCGCATCCATCAACCGACACGTCACAACAACATACTACTATTGACGCAGAAAAAGATGTAAATTCAGCCAATATTGATGAATATAACACATCACAATCTTCAATATCACTACATGGATTAGTGGGCACAGCGGGCAGATTGAAGCATTCTGATCGGCTAAAGATAGCCGGTATTATGTGCTTGCTGGCATTGCTGGTCTGGCGGGCAACTGATCTTGGTCAGCCACAATTCATCGGAGCACAGGGCTGGGCCAGTGTACTCTATCCATCCGAAACCACCAGTACGACAGCGCAGGACTCGCGAGATATTCTCACGGGGCTGAACCACCGCGCCATCCATCAGCCACATGCGACGGCGCAGGCGCCCCTGACGCCGGAGGCCTATATCGATCTCATTACCAGCAAGTTATCACTGGATCAGAAGCTGGGCCAGATGATGATGGTGCAATTTGTGGGCGCGAACTACAGCCAGCAGCTCTCCACCATGCTCAGCCAATACCAGGTCGGATCGGTACTACTCTTTTCCGCCAACGGCAACATCATCGACAAAAATCAATTCAAGTCCTTGACGCAAGAGATCCATAGTAGTGCAACCGATCTACCGGTCAGCATGGCCATAGACCAGGAGGGAGGGACCGTTGATCGCCTGCAGCAACTGGACGGACCGCGTCCTTCGGCCGCCACGCTGGGCGCCAGCAACAATCCACAGACGGTTCACGCAGCCGGACAACAGGATGCGCAGGACCTCGCGTCCTACGGGATCACGCTCAATCTGGCTCCGGTAGTAGATGTCGACAGCTCGAACTACTCCGAGCTACATCAAGACATGCGCACCTTTGGAACCACGCCCCAGGTAGTCTCGCGCATGGCGGAGGCCTATTTAGAGGGTTTACAGCAGAGCCACCAGGTTGTAGGCACGCTCAAACACTTTCCCGGCCTTGGTGATGCAACGGTCGATCCGCACGTGGGACTGCCGAGTATTCAACGCTCAAAAAGCGAGCTGGAAACGATCGACTGGGCGCCCTATCGCACCATGATTCAGCGGGGACAGGTACACGCCATCATGGTCACCCATGAAATCGTACCCGCGATTGATCCCAGCCAACCCTCGTCCCTCTCATCGAAACTGATCACGGGCATCCTGCGCGACGAAATGGGCTTTCAGGGGGTGATCATGACGGATAGCCTGACCATGGCGGGCATCACCGCCTACTACACCCCTGACCAGGCGGCGGTCCTGGCTATCGAGGCTGGATCGGATATCATCATGGGCGCGTCGAGTCCCAATGATGTAGCACAGATGATCAATGGCATCAAGCAGGCGCTGAACAAAGGAGAGATCCCACAGTCACGCATCGATGCGTCCGTACGGCGCATCTTATTGATGAAGTATCAAATGGGCCTGTTGCCCATTCCTGGCAGCAAATAGAAAGGACGCCAATGCTTCACCTTCGTCTCTTACAACAGAAAGCCCTGAATTACCGCAACCTGAACTATCGCAACCTGAATTACCGCCAGGTGGGGCTCTACACCACGGTGGGACTGGAGACGCTGCTGGTCGCCAGCGCCCTGGTCCCCGCACAGCTATGGACACGGCTGATCCCACTTTCCGCCAACGCGGCCCTCAACGGTCCTTATCCCGCCAGCATCGCGCCGATGATTACGCTCTTGCTCTATCTGCTGCCAACCGTAATCGGCTTTAGCTGCCAGCGCTGGCAGAAGGCGCTGCTCCTGGCCACCCTACCGGCCTGGCTGGGCCTGGGTATCTTCCTGGTGGCCGCGACATTTAAAGTTGGCGCCTTTTATGTGGTATCAAGCGACCATATTACAGCCAACGTCAGCCTGCTGGAACTCTTCGCGGGGCTAGGAGCAATTGGCTGGTTAGCAAGGTTTTTGTTTAAAATGAGATAAAATAGTAATCTCTGAAAGCGTATTTACATGGAAATAAACCGCGATGATACAACAGCCATCTGATAAAGCGTCGCAGGGAGATAGCGAAGCCCGGCGATTATTGAAGCGCGCCCCTAATAGTTATGTAATTAACCAGATCTATAGCCTCTGGTTCTTTCTCTCTTCCTTTCTCTTTACTGTGCTGATTACACGCGCGGTCACCACCGGCGAGTACGGCGTCTATGCTATTATCCAGACCACGATTAATACCATTATCTATATAGTGGCGCTGGGCATCGAAGACGCCACCGTAACGTTTGTGCCGCGACTGCTGTCAGAGTTTGGATCCGGAGTGGCCAGTCAGCTAGCCCGCTATCTGCTGGCAATACGCCTGCTCATTCTCTTTATGACGATCGCCTTGATTCTTTTTGGCTTCCCACTGCTGGCCACGGGTATCGCGCTGATACCTATCCCTGGCAGCGCGACCGTCGCCAGCACATTGCAGAGTCCGCTCTTGAGCCGATTTAGCATCCCGATCGCGCTCTATGTCTTTGGCACCGGCATCAGCAATCTCTTCAGCGCCCTGTGCGCGGCCCGCATGCGCATGCACATTGTACTGGTCATTGGCAGCATCACGCAGGGGGCACTGCTGCTGGCGGGATTTATCTTGCTCACGCTGGGCTGGGGTATAGATGGTATCCTCTGGCTGCAGGCGCTGGTGGCGCTGCTGAACGCGCTGGCCTTTGTCTGCTGGCTAGCGCCGTTTCTGCTCAAGGGGGCCCCGCATCACAGGCTACCCCTGAAGAACATCTGGCAGATCGGCATTTCGGCCTGGCTCACTAATCTGGCCACCGGCGCGCTCTTCAAGCAGATCTCAATCATCCTGCTGGGCGTCTTCCTGATTTCGGTAGAGAACATCGGCTACTTCAACCTCTCATTCCAGCTGGCGGATGCCGCCAACCTGCTGCTGGTCTCAGGCCTGACGGGCGTAGGTGGCTCGGCGCTGGCGGCGGCCTTTACCGGCCACAACCACCAGAGATTCGGGCAGACCTGGCAGGCGCTGATCAAGGTTGAGACGCTGCTGGCCGCACCGGTGCTAGTCTTCTGTCTCTTTAACGCGGCCAACATCACCAACGTCCTCTACGGCAGCAAGTATGATCCGGTCTGGCCCCTGCTGACCATCTTCTTATTTTTTAACCTGCTGGTGCGCCTGCTCGGCACAACCATCCACCAGTCTGGCCTCTACGTGCTCGGCAAACCCAGGCAGGTCGTAGCCAGCCAGTGGCTGGGCCTCCTGATAGTCATCGGCGTTGGCATCCTCTGCATTCCCATCTTCGGGGCGGCAGGCGCGCTAATCGCGGACGGGGTGGCCAAAACGGTGGCGGGGATTCTGCTACTGATATGGATCGCGCCACAGATCCCATCCGGGCAGCGGCGCGAAGTCCTGGTCTTCACCGGTCGCTTTATGCTGGCCCTGATACTGGCGGCGCTCCCCTGCCTGCTCTGGCATCCCAAAGATCGCATCCTGTTGGGCATCTCGGGCTGCCTGTTTATTATTTTATGTCTGGGGCTGCTCTGGTGGATCAAACCACTGACCCAACCGGATATCGAATTGCTTAAAGGAATGAATCCACGCCTGGCCGGCTATCTCAGGTATTTCAGCCGTGCCAGCAAGGATATAGGGCCGGGCAGATAGGCGGAAACAAACGAGAGGGCATGAGAGAAGGATATGGGAACGGAAAAACATGAAGCGATGAGACACGTGGTGCCGGAAGCACTGGACCCTGAGCTGGTCGTCCAGGCCTACGCCCAGGGGATCTTCCCCATGGCGGACGAAGAGGGAAAAGTCGACTGGTACGCGCCAGACCCGCGCGCCATCCTGGAGCATCAGAACCTGCATGTCTCACATTCACTGCGGGCCACCATTCGCAAGCGCATCTACACCATTCGCACCGACAGCGCCTTTGAGGAGGTTATGCACGGCTGCGCGCAACGCGAAGAGACCTGGATCAACAAAGAATTTATCAAAACATATGTCTATCTGCATCGATGTGGACTGGCCCATAGCATCGAGGCATGGCAGGAAGGCAGGCTGGTCGGGGGGCTGTACGGGGTCGCGCTGGGCGGCGCATTCATGGGTGAAAGCATGTTTTCACGCGCCCGCGACGCCTCCAAGGTCTGCCTGGTAGCCTTGACGCAGCACTTACAGCGCCATGGCTACATCCTACACGATACCCAGTTTACGACCCCGCATCTGATCACGCTGGGCGTCACCGAGATACCGCGCCGGGAATACGAGCGACGGCTGCGGCAGGCGCTCCAGCTACGCTGCGGCTGGTAGCTCCGGCTACCAGCCAGTTGGAAAAGGTCACGCAACAAATCAGCGCGCCTCTATCTCGACATCCTCTTCTTCTTCCTCATACTCCATGGCCTCCTCCAGGCGACGCTGATCAGCGGCCCGCGTCTTATGCTCCAGCTGACCCATCCAGCTAATAAACAGCGGCGACAGCACCCCCAGGTCAACCAGTCCCGGCAGCAGCAGCAGGGCGCCGGCCGCGGCCTGGTCGCCAAAGGCATTCACGCCGATCTGCGTTGGGATATGGTAGTGATAGAGCGGAACTCCGCTATAGACCAGCACAAAGGCAAAGATATCCAGCGGCTGACCATCTAAGATCACATAGAGCATCTGCAGGGGATAGCCATGCTTCTTGAGCTCGGAAAGGGAACCGATAATCGGCCACCAGTTGAGTAGCGAGGTCAGAAAGATAGACAGCATCATGGTATTGTAAAGCGCGACATTAGGGGTAGAGGCATTGTAGATCTTAGGAGCATGCCAGAGCAAAAAGGTCGCGTTAAAAATCACCGAGGCAACGACCGGATTGGTCAAAAAGCGTACCACTGTACTGACAACGGGGATATCCAGTATGGGACGCAGGACCACCTCCGAACAGCCACCCAGCAGCAGAGGCGCGCAGAAGGTGGTCAGGGTTACAACCTCGGCCATATGGATCAGAAATAACTGCGTGCGACCAATGGTCTGGACCGGAGAGAAGAAGAGGGCCGCGAACAGCAGCAGACCACAAAAGAAAGAGGCGATACGGATCTTACTGACGGTAGACGCCTGTGGATCTTTCTGGTGCAAACGAAAAACCTGACGCAGGCGCAACAGATATAGGA
The DNA here is from genome assembly GCF_036245075.1 of Dictyobacter halimunensis. Lineage (NCBI taxonomy): Bacteria > Bacillati > Chloroflexota > Ktedonobacteria > Ktedonobacterales > Dictyobacteraceae > Dictyobacter > Dictyobacter halimunensis. The sequence goes on along the minus strand of NZ_BSRI01000002.1, from coordinate 4,271,853 downwards.
GCGCCAGCACAACCAAACAGAGCAGACCACCTGGACTCCAGGACCAGGAAAGAGATAGACCATTCAACATAGAAAGACTCCACAAAAATACCTGGATAGCAACATAAATAACCCTGTTATTTAGTATAGAGCAGGAAAGCCGAACGTGCAAACATGCACGTTCGGCTGGGTGTCATTCATGTTTTTGCAAAAAGAGAAGGCGCAAAGAAACACGAAACGCCCCACCAACGAGAAACGCCCATGTAGGGTCGACCTTCAACGGTCGACCGGCTCGCGAGCGACAGCGATTGCGGGCCACGTCCCCGGCCGGTTCGGCTTCTCATGGAAACCATCTCGCCCCACGTGGTACCAGAGGGGAAACGTTCGCTTTTGGGTACGCCTGCGCAACGTTGGCGTGTGGGTACCACGTGGGCGGCCGTGGAAGGCAAGGGAAGCGGTGTCGTGGTGGTACGGAGGCTGCCGTCGCTGGTGCTGGCAGCCCGGTCGACCGTTGAAGGTCGACCCTACATGGGCGTTGCGGTTTGCGGGAGCGTTGCGGTTTGCGGGAGCGTTGCGGTTTGCGGGAGCGTTACGGTTTGCGGGGGCACTCCGGTTTTGTTATCTTATCTTTTGGCAAAAACATGAATGGCACCCCGTTCGGCTTTCCTTTCGTCACCCTGGCGGCTCCTGATCGCCTTCGCACGCGCGGCCGCGTAGCGGACGCCCTGGTTTTTTATGTTGGTGCATGGGGAGCAGATGCGTACCCTATACACCGACACAAAATGGATTTGAGAGGGCCGTTGCGCACAGGGATATTTGGTATAATGCAGATAAACCAATCAATATGCAGGAAGAAAGGAAGTGCTGGTATGCGTGTTCTGATTGCCCCGCAGTCATTGAAGGGGAGCCTGACGGCCGCCGAGACAGGAGCGGCCATCGCGAAGGGAGTTCGCGAGGTCTTTCCGGAGGCTGAACTGACGATTATTCCGATCGCCGACGGTGGCGAGGGGACGGTGCAGGCGTTGATCGATGCCACCCATGGGCAGATGCATACACGGACGGTCACCGGTCCCCTGGGGGAGCCGGTAGAGGCGTTCTATGGCGTGACGGGTGATGGTCAGACGGCCGTGATCGAGATGGCGGCCAGCTCAGGTCTGCCGCTGGTAGCTCCCGAACGACGCAATCCGTTGATCGCGACCACATATGGAGTGGGTGAGCTGATCAAGGCGGCCCTGGATCAGGGGAGCCGGCACTTTATTCTGGGCATTGGTGGTAGCGCCACCAACGATGGAGGGGCCGGCATGGCTCAGGCGCTGGGCGCCAGGTTGCTGGACGCCAGCGGAGATAATCTACCGCCGGGAGGAGCCGCGCTGGCCAGCTTGGAACAGATCGACATCAGTCAGCTTGATCCGCGCATCAAAGAATGCAGCTTCGACATCGCCTGCGACGTAACCAATCCCCTATGTGGTCCAACAGGCGCCTCAGCCATCTATGGTCCCCAGAAAGGCGCGACCCCGGAAATGATAAAGGAACTGGATGCCGCCCTGCACCATTACGCGCACATTATCCAGCGCGACCTCAAAAAGGAGGTCCGCGAGACACCTGGCGCCGGAGCCGCCGGTGGACTGGGAGCCGGTATGCTGGCCTTCCTGCATGCTTCCCTGCGGCCTGGGGCTCAGATCATGCTAGAAGTGTTGCGTATTGACGAATATATGAAAAACGCCGACATGGTGATTACGGCCGAGGGTCAGCTCGATGAGCAAACGGCCTATGGGAAGAGCGTCGGGGCCGTTGCGGGGCTGGCCAAAACGCATCAGCTACCCGTGCTGGCAGTGGCGGGTGGATTAGGAGAGAACTATACGCGTATTTACGACCTCGGTATTGATGCGATTACAGTATTACCCTCTGGACCGATGCCGTTAGTCTATGCAATGAAACATGCCTCACTATTGACGAGTCAGGCAACGGAGCGGGCGATGAAGCTCTTTTTAATGGGAAAGCAGTTGGGGGATAAAATACGATAAAAAAAGTGTTATCCTTTTCTCCCATCGATCGTTGTTTCTATCATCACAGGTATCCATCGCAGATATAGATCACGGATATGCATTCTGTGGGTGACACCTTCTTTTTTATAAAAATCTCTTTTGTACAAATGTTCGTAGCACGAGAAATAATCCCGACCAGGAATACGTTATATATACAGAGAGGCCCGATGCATGCATCTACGTATCACGCAGCTTGCAATAAGTCTCCAGCATAGCCCAATGTATGTTGTTTACCCAGTTTGATGCTAGAGGGAGCGGTCGTTATGCAAGAACATTCTATAGTTAAAGGTGATGATTTTCAAAGTCTATTGGGCATGGGATTTTCAGAAATCGAAGCTGCGCAACTCGTTCATATGAAAGAACACGTTACCGAGCAAGTCGAATACCGTGAAATACTGCAGGAGAGTCGTCGCCTGGATTTTGTACGCTGGTTAATTGAGCATAATCGCATCAAAGATTAATGCGTTTGTATAAAGTATAGATAGAGGGGGTCTGGGAGGGTTTGAGGAAGCCATAAGCCGAATTTTGTACCCTCCCAGATTTACACCCGGGCGGGCGGTAATCATCTATCTAGGACGATGGTTGCCCACCGCCTCAAGCGACCAACCCGAAGGTTAACAGGCGAGCAACCTGCCTGATCAAAAAGATCAGTCCCCTCTGCTTGGTCTTGCTCCAGATGGGGTTTGCCCAGCCAACCAGTCACCTGGCTGCTGGTGAGCTCTTACCTCACCATTTCACCCTTACCCGAATACACAGGCGGTATGTTTCTGTTGCACTTTCCTTGAGGTCACCCTCACTGGCCGTTAGCCAGCATCCTGCTCTGCGGAGTTCGGACTTTCCTCGGATCGCTGATCCGCGATTACCAGTCTTCCTCAAACCCATAGCATAGAGTATCATATCTGAAGAGAACAGTCTAGCAGGTAGATCATCATCATTCGATCACTGATGCTATTGGTGATCGAATAGATTCTATGCATACTTAGACAGCCGAATATTCCTACACAGGAGCGTTGCGGTTCCATCCAAAACGCGTTACAATGACGGCGATAAACGAAACAGATATATGGTTAATACTTGCGGCGCTAAACTCTGGGGTATGGTGCCGGGCACATCGGGGTGGTCCAATCTAACAGTAGAGGTACAGTCATGCACGAACAATTAGAAGAGATTATAGGGATAAAGTTTCAGGATGAGCAGCTCCTGAAATTAGCTCTCACGCATCGCTCATATATCTATGAGACGCCAGGGGTGGGGCAAAGCTCCAACGAGCGCCTGGAGTTTTTGGGCGATTCAATTCTGGCGTTGATCAGTGCTGATTTCCTCTATCGCACCTTTCCCGAGTTGAGCGAGGGAGAGTTGACCGATGTCCGCGCGGTACTGGTGAGGACGGAAACGCTGGCAAACTTCGCGCGCGAGATCAATCTGGGCGCGTTTTTGTTGATGGGGAAGGGGGAACAACATACCGGTGGGGGACAGCGAGTGCAGGCCTCCGCCTTTGAAGCGGTGCTGGGCGCAATCTATCTGGACCAGGGACTGGAGGTGACACGGCAGTTTCTGCTGCCACGTCTGGACCCTCTGGCACATACTATTGTCACCAAACGCCTGTTTAAAGATAATAAATCGCTCTTCCAGGAACTGGCGCAGGCCCACGAGGGGATTACCCCTTCATATCGGCTCGTCGGTCAGGAAGGGCCATCGCACAATCGGGAATTCACCGTTGAGGTCATGTTAGGAGATCGTGTAGCCGGTCGCGGACAGGGCCGTAACAAACAAACGGCCGAGCAAGAAGCGGCACGTGGCGCGCTTGTGAGCCGTGGCTGGATTTAGGATAGAAAACGGTATAACATCTTAATTCTGAGGCGCGAACAGGGGATAGGTAGGGTACGTGTATGCGATTGGAACAAACGCCAAGAACCGATCAGAATGTTAGGATAAGCGCTCGGCTCGTGACATCGAGTACGATACTCCATCTCTCAGCAGATGAGCTAGAGCGCACTATTAATCAGGAGCAAACAGAGAATCCCGCTCTTCAGGTAACGGAACAGCGCATCTGCCAGTTCTGCTCCACACCTCTCTATGGGCCAACCTGTACAGTCTGTGGCCGCATCACCCAGAATACCCCACAGATGGCATTTACACCCGAGACACCTCGTCACACTATTTCTGCTGACTCACCGTGGGAACAGCAACTCTTCTTCTATGATAGCGATAACTATGGCTTTAACGAAGCCGACAACGATGATGCATATGATCCGATGGCCCGTATTCCAACCAGTGAGACGCTGGTGGAGAACCTGCTGCACCAGTTGGAGGCGCTGATCCCCCCCGAAGATGCCCCGATCGCCGAACAGCTGGTGGGGAACCTGGACAGCCGGGGCTACCTGGATATCCCCGCCGAGGAGATTGCCCGGCATCTACGGGTGCCGCTCAAGCGAGTTACATACGTGCTTGGTCAGCTCCAGACTCTGGAGCCGGTCGGCTTTGGCGCTCGCAACCTGCGCGAGTGTCTGCTGCTGCAGCTGACGGCTCTGAGCGAGCAGCAAGAGCCCCCTCCACTGGCCGGAATATTGATCGATCGCTACCTCGAACAGCTGACACACAACCAGTTCGCGGAGATAGCGCGCAAGCTCAAAGTCCCTGAAGCTGAGGTGAGACGCGCCAGCGACTACATCGGCACCATGCTTCATCCCTATCCCAGCTATATTTACAATTCGGTCAACAACGACACCCCGCTGGGCAGTAGCACCTCATACATCCACCCCGACATTATCATCCGCAAAGCAGAAAATGGCTTTGAGGTCGAGCTGATGGAAGAAAAGCGGTACAATTTCCACATCGATCCGCCCTACGTGGGCTCGGGTGAGCAGGCCGGAGGTGAAAGCAATACCGATATACAAAAGTATATGTACCAGAATCGCGACCGCGCCAAATTTTTCGTGGACTGCATCCGCCGGCGCTGGCGAACCCTGAGACAGGTCGCGGAACTTGTCGTCAGCCTGCGCAAGGATTTTCTCGAAAAGGGAGCACTCTTCTATCTCTATCCATTAACCAGGGCCGAAGTCGCCTCCATGCTGAATCTTGATGAAGGCACTGTGAGCAGGGCAACCGCCAACAAGTATGCCCTGCTTCCCAATGGCAGATTGATCCCAATCGCCGACTTCTTCGATGGCTCAATGCGCATCAAAGACATGTTACGTGAACTCATCCAGGCGGAAAATCCATGCCACAGGCTCAGCGATGAGGAGCTGGCGCATATCCTGACCGAACGCGGCATGCCGCTGGCCCGCAGGACCGTAGCGAAATACCGCGAAGAGATGGGCATCGGCTCATCGCGTGAGCGCGGGCTGGTATCTGAGCGCAGATCTATCCTTTAAGTAGTGTCAGCGCCTTATCCGGCTCAATGTAGATCGTGTGCTCGCGCTCATAGATCACCATGCCGGGTCCGCCACCTTTCATATGGCGCACGTGGCGCTGCAGCGTATAATCGACGGGCGCGCTGGTGCTGCCACGCGCCTCGCTATAATAGGCTGCCAGACTGGCCGCCTGATCGATCGTGCCGCGCGGAATCTCGCGACCGGCAGCCTTGATGATCACATGGGCACCGGCAACGCCGCGCGCATGGAGCCACATATCGTTGGAGGTCGCCTGGCGGAACGTCACCTCCTCATTCTGGCGGCTATTCTTGCCGACCAGCAGGGTAAAGCCCTCACGGCTCTGGAAGTGCAGAGGCACACCACCACCGGGAGCGGTCGGCTTGCCCTTCGCCGCCTTGCCGCCCTTGCCCTTCTTCGCCGCCTTGAGGGCCTTTTTATCCACCAGGGCCTTACCACGGATATAGCCCGCCGCCTGCACCTCGGCCTTCACATGAGCGACCTCGGCGGCATTCTCGGCCAGCTTAAGATCAGCCATAAACTGCTCAAGCGTCGCCAGCTCGGTATCGTTCTGCTCGATCTGAGCAGGGACCAGCTCAAGCGCGCGCCGGAGCTTATGGTATTTATTGAAGTAGCGATTCGAGTTCCCCACCGCATCAAAGCGCGGATCCAGCGGCACCGTCACCTTCTGCGACTCCCCCTGAGGGGGTCTGCTCAAAGTAATTCTCCAGCTCCACGCTGGTCGGACCCTGCTCCACCTCCTGCTGATAGGCCAGGAGCAGATCGCCGAACAGACGATAGCGCGCGGCCTCGGCCGAATTATCCATCTCTTTCTGTAACAGATCAGCCTTGCGCCTGCAGCGATCGATATTGTTCTGCAGGATCTTGCGCAGCGGGGCGCGCAGGGTATCGACGGCATCGCGCCACTCGGAACGGGCGAAGTACTCATCCAGCAAGACATTGATGGATGGCGACTCACGCACGCGCGCATCAGGAAGGGCGGCGTACTGTTCAAGCACGTAGGAAGCGAAGGCCAGAGGAAGATAACGATCCTCGCCCGCCGCCGCGAACGACTGCTGCTGCTCATCGGCCGTCATCTGGCGCTCGACCAGCTGGGGATGCCAGCGATGGCTATCGTAGGCGCTCGTCAGGTCGCTGACATTCCAGGCCAGTTCTTCCCAGGCCGCCTGATCGGCCTGCGCCACCGTCGTTTCAGCATTCTCGGTGGCGCGAAACACCGCCTCACGGGCCAGTAAGGGACTGCAGCCCAGAACATGGTGGGACAACAACTGCCACAACTTCGGCTCCTCAGGGGTCCGCCTGCGCTTTTTAGTCTGCGGCTGCTCCTCCCGGGTCGTCTCGTCAGCGGCGCAGATAGACAACTGGGCCGCCGTCACACTGGTTGGCTCCAGACGAGGGAGCTGCTGGCCAGCCAGCGTACGCTGCTGTGGTGGTGGGGGCACATACGGCAGGCCGGCCGCCACCTCGCGATAGCGATTGACGTCCGAGCCAACCCGCTTCAGACTGCCCAGGATCATGCCCCGCTCATCGCAAAAGATAATATTACTGAGCCGTCCCATCGCCTCAATGATCAAACGGAAGCGCACGCGCTCCTCACTATCGGGACTCCTGCGATAGCCGGCCACGATCTCAACCACGCGCTCCCAGCGCGGCTGCTCGATCGACTCGATACGCGCGCCCTCCAGGTGCTTGCGCAGCAGCATCACAAAGGCCGGCGGCTCACTGGCGATCCTCTGCGGCTTCAAGGCCGTAATATGGGCACGGGCAAGCTGCGGATGGGCGGAAAGATAGATCCAGCGATTCCTACCGCCCTCGCCCTCAGCGCCCGGAGCATAGCATTGCAGGGCCACCGCGTGCTCGGTTGGCTGAATAATCGTATCGATACGCGCGCCCACCAGCAGCTTGCGCCACTCATCCGCCACATTGGCCAGCGTCATAGCATCTATATACATAGTAAATTCCTATCTACTTCCCAACCCGCCTACGGCGGGTACAAAGAGAGGTGAATGGCTGGGGACACCCCAGTCCCTGGCAGGGACTACCGCCCCTGCACCCCGCTTTCTTCTTGCCAGGCTTCCTGACACATCCTTGAGAGAAAACGACTTTCAGGATACCCATCAGTGTTGTACAATAGTAGTGCAAGCACGCGTAGGCTCAACACAATAAGAGCCAGGTGGCTTTTCTTTGTCATTGTGCTCGCAAATATAAGATAAAGTATAACAAAGAGATGTTTGTTCGTACACCAATCCTCTCTCTATTTGAGCAACTGCAGGAAGAAAAGCATGCAACTTGAGACTCAATCGCTATCATCACAGCTAAATCAAGCAGGCACTAAAAGGCCGGGATTGCTCTTTGTCCTTTCGGCCCCATCTGGTACCGGCAAGGACAGCGTAATCAACGCCCTGAAAGAAAAAGGGGCTGATTTTCACGTGGTTGCATCGGTGACAACGCGCGCGCCACGCCCTGGTGAGAGTGAGGGCAATCCTTATTATTTTGTCAGTCATGAACAATTCAAGGGCATGATTGAACAGAATGAACTCATTGAGTACGCGCAGGTGCATGGCAACTGGTATGGGCAACCCATACGTCAGATCGTCGATAATTTGCAACAGGGACGTGATGTCCTGCTCAAAATTGATGTACAGGGCGCCGCGACAGTGCGGCAGAGGGTGCCCGGAGCGATCTACATTTTCCTCGTTCCTGGCTCCATAGAAGAGCTTGTCGAGCGCCTGACCAATCGCCAGACCGAGACCGAGGAAGAGCGCCAGCGCCGACTTCTCGACGCACAGCACGAGCTAGCGCAACAAGAGCACTACGAGTATACCATTGTGAATCGCCAGGGGCGACTCTCAGACGCCGTTGCACAGTTACAGGCGATCATGCAGGCAGAGCATTGCCGCACTCGCCCACGGTACGTACAAATATAAGAAAGAAAAACAAAGGATTTAACTATGTCGACAGAAGAGGAACGTTTTGAACCCTCGCGCACAATAGAGCGCAACCTGGGGATGGAGCTCATTCGTGTGACCGAGGCAGCCGCGTTGAGCGCCGGTCGTTGGATGGGCAAAGGCAATAAAGAGATGGTCGACCAGGCCGCGGTAGATGCCATGCGTCACGCGGTCGATGGGGTAGATATGCACGGTGTGGTGGTGATTGGTGAGGGAGAGAAAGACGAAGCCCCGATGCTATATATCGGTGAAGAGATCGGCAACGGGAGCAAGCCAGAGGTAGACGTAGCGGTAGATCCTGTCGACGGCACGCGCCTGCTGGCACTTGGCTTACCAGGGGCCCTGGCCGTTATCGCCACAGCCGAGCGCGGCAGCATGTACTCGGCCCCTCCCGGCGTCTACTACATGGAGAAGATAGCCGTGGGACCAGGGATGAAGAATGTCATCGACATCAACGCTCCGATCACGGTCAACCTGGATCGCATCGCACGCGCACGCCAGTCGCGCATCGACGATCTAACCGCCGTCATTCTGGATCGTCCTCGTCACCAGGATATCATTCGCCAGGTACGCGAGGCCGGAGCCCGCATCCGCCTGATCACCGACGGTGACGTAGCCGCCGCCATCCTGGCCGCCATGGAAGATTATCGCGGCATCGATATTATGCTGGGCATTGGTGGAGCGCCAGAGGCCGTGCTGGCCGCCGCCGCCTTGAAGTGCCTGGGCGGCGAGATCCAGTGTAAGATCTGGCCACGAACTGAGGAGGAGCGCAAGCGCTTCAAAGCCGACGGCATCGATATGGACCGTGTCTACCGGACAGATGACCTGGTGAGCGGGAACGATGTCAGCTTCGCCGCCACCGGCATCACCAGTGGTGAACTGCTCGATGGTGTTCAGTACTTTGGCTGGGGCGCCCGCACATCATCTATCATGATGCGCTCCCACTCGGGTACCGTACGCTATATCCAGGCCCGCCACAAATGGCGCAAAGGGGTGGTGCAGAACTAGGTTCTGCACTGGCTGGCGCAACCAGCGTGGGGCGCTAAAGCACCCAGATATTGTTTTTTTAAGATTTGTGATGTGTGGCAATTCATGCGCTGTCGCGCATGAATTGCCACACATCACAAATCTTATTTTTGAATGAGGCGCTACGCTCTAGTTTTTATATAGTTAGTAAAAGGGGTGATTTCAGGCCAGCCATACGCACCAGTGCAGGTATTGCCAGATGCCACACATCACATACTTTCTGAAACTACATATTATGGAGGCGCTCGATGACGGCATCGGCAACCTGCGATGTACCAACGGCGGTCGGATCATCGGGGCGCGGCTTCAAGTCGTAGGTCACAGACTTCCCTTCGGCCAGCACCTGCATTAAAGCCTGCTCCAGGCGGTGAGCGGCTTCTCTCTCTTCCAGATGGCGGAGCATCATGACACCGGAAAACATCATCGCCATTGGATTTACTTTATTCTGGCCGGCATATTTAGGGGCACTACCATGTACCGGCTCAAAGACCGCGTAATCACTGCCGATATTGGCGCCTGGAGCCACGCCCAGGCCACCGATCAAGCCAGCGGATAAATCGGAAATAATATCGCCATAAAGATTGGGAAGGACGAGGACATCATAGAGTTCTGGCTTCTGGACCAGTTGCATGCACATGTTGTCAACAATGCGGTCCTCATATTGAATATCGGGATATTCCCTGGCGACTTCATGGGCGGTCGACAAAAAGAGTCCATCGGAGAGGCGCATAATATTTGCCTTATGCACGGCGGTCACTTTACGGCGCTTATTGGCCCGTGCATATTCGAAAGCAAACTTCACAATACGCCTGGTAGCGGCCACGGAGATATACTTGACGCTCATCGCTGAATCGGGATCGATACGATGCCCGGTTGTACGGCCAATGAATTCCAGCAACTCTTCGTATTCAGGGGTATTGCGTTGAAATTCAATACCGGCATAGAGGTCCTCAGTATTTTCACGTACAATGACCAGGTCAATATTTTCATAACGGGAGCGAAGGCCTTGATATGTTTTGGCGGGGCGCAGATTGGCATAGAGGTCAAGCCTTTTGCGTAGTGTCACATTGGCGCTACGCTGACCCTTCCCCACAGGAGTCGTAATGGGGCCCTTGATCCCCACCCTGGTGCGCTTGATTGACTCTATCACCTCCTCTGGCAAGACAGTCCCTTGTTTCGCCAGAGTCTCCACCCCTGCCGGCTGGACATCCCAACTGAACTGTATGCCAGTGGCCTCCAGTACGCGGCAGGTCGCCTCAGCAATTTCTGGCCCAGTTCCATCGCCGGGGATCAGCGTCACTGCATGCGGCATGTAATCCTCCATAATAAGCAGAACTCCCCTTGTTTTGGGATTTGAGAGAGAGTAAATTATTTTCCGATTATATCACAAGTTTCCGCTCACCGTTCTGCTTTCAATTTATTTGGTCGCCTTCGTTCTCCCCGTTGCTGTTCCTGCGGCCTTCGCAGCCGTAGTTGACCGGCGTGCCGGTGTCTTTGTTGTTGCCTTTGTTGTGCCCTTGCTGGTACTGGTTGTCGCCCGCCGCGTGGTTTTGCGGGTAGAGGCCACCTTTTCGGTACCGTCTTCAGAGGCGTCGGCCGCCTTCTTACGCGTAGCGGTGGCGCGTTTAGTGGTCGTGGCTTTCTTCGCTGTAGCGGCCGTCTTCTTTTTCGCCGTAGAGGCGGCCTTTTTACGGCCCGTGCCAGCGGACGTCGCGGCGGCGCCATCCTGGGGCGGAGTCTCCTCATTGCCGCGCTGTACCAGCACCACCTCGTTATAGCAGACCGGATCCTGGCTCCCCTTTGGCACCACCATCAGGCCGCCGCAGTTCGGACACAGATCAGGGATCGGACGTTCCCAGATGGCGAAGTTGCAGGTTGGATAGTTGCCGCAACCATAGAAGATGCGCTTCTTCTGACGAGTCTTACGCTCAACGAGGTCTCCACCACACTGTGGGCAGAGCGCGCCGGTCTTATTAACCACCGAGCGACGATAGCTACACTCAGGAAAACCAGAGCAAGAGATGAAGCGACCAAAGCGGCCGGTACGGATAACCAGGTTACGGCCACACTCCGGGCACTGCTCATCTGTCTCTTCCACGGGCTTCTGCACCCGGTTCATCTCCGCCTCAGCCTTTTCCATCGTTGACTTAAAGGCGCCATAGAATGTGCTCAGGAACTCGATCCAGGAACGCTTGCCATCCTCAACGTCATCCAGCTTGCGCTCCATATCGGCGGTAAAGCCGGTATCCACGATATCCGGGAAGTGTTTATTCATCACCTCATTGATGGTCTCGCCCAGCCAGGTTGGCACAAAGCGCCGCTGCTCCTGGTCCACGTAGCCGCGATCCTGAATCGTGCTGATGATCGGCACATAGGTACTTGGGCGACCAATGCCCAGTTCTTCCAGCTCTTTGATCAAGCTGGCCTCGGAATAGCGGGGTGGCGGCTGCGTAAAATGCTGATCCGGTTTCAGACCATAGCAGGTCAACTCTTCATTGACCTTCATTACCGGCAACAATTTCTCATCTTCTTCACGGGACCAGACGGCATAGAAGCCCGGAAACTTCAGGTTCGAGCCGCTGGCGCGGAACACATATTGCCGGGCCACGATATCGGCGCGCACCGTATCAAAGACAGCGGGCGTCATAAAGCTAGCCACGAAGCGGCGCCAGACCAGATTGTATAGCTTAAACTGGTCCGCAGACAGGTGCGACTTCACAATCTGTGGCGTCAAAGACACATCGGTCGGGCGAATGGCTTCGTGCGCATCTTGCGTCGTCGCCTTCGATTTACCGATCCGACCCTGGCCCACGTAGGGATCGCCAAAATTCTGGGCAATATGTTCTTTGACTTTGCCCTGCGCCTCCTCCGATATACGCGTCGAGTCGGTACGCATATAGGTGATCAAACCCTGGTGGCCGCGCGCGCCCAGTTCCATACCTTCGTACAGTTGCTGCGCCAGGCTCATCGTCTTCTTCGGCTTAAAGTAGAGCCGCAATGAGGCATCCTGCTGCAGGGTACTGGTCGTATACGGCAATGGTGGCTGGCGACGCTGCTCGCGCTCATCGTATTTCAGTACGCTATAGGTCGCATCCTGCAGATCCTTCAGGATCGTGTCGGCCTCTTCTTTGGAAGAGATCTTGATGCGGCCCCGACCCGCCTTTGTTGTCTGTTTGGAGCCATTTGACCCATTGGTCTCGGCCGTGGCTGGCTCCTCGGTATCGCCGGACACCTCGTCGCCGTTGAGCGCATCGACATCTTTCAGGCGAGAGATCAAGGCCGCCTCAAAGCGTTCCGACTGTTTCTGCTTACTCAGGGTCGCCACGATGCTCCAGTATTCCTCGGGCTCAAAGGCGCGAATCTCCGCCTCGCGATCACAGATCACGCGCAAAGCAACCGACTGCACGCGGCCCGCGCTGGTCCCTGACTGGATACGGCGCCAGAGCAAAGGGCTGATTTTATAGCCAACCAGGCGATCGAGCACCCGGCGAGCCTGTTGAGCGTTAAAGAGGTCTTCGTTGATCTGCCGAGGTTTGCGAATCGCATCCTGGACCGCACGCTTGGTAATCTCATTGAACACAGCGCGGCGAGGATTCTGCAATTCCAGGATATTTTTAAGTGACCAGGCGATAAATTCACCTTCACGGTCCGGGTCAGGGGCCAGGTACACTTCATCGGCGCGCTTAGATGCCGCCTTCAGCTCATCGATCAACTTATCTTTTTTCTCAATAATCTCATATTTAGGAGCAAAATCTTTGCGTGTGTTTACCCCGAGCCCTTTTTTGGGCAGATCAATAATATGGCCCATGGACGCACGGACCTCAAAATCACGACCAAGAAACTTCTCGATAGTTTTTGCTTTGGCCGGTGACTCGACAATTACCAATTTTTTCGCCATGGAGTTGTTACCTGACCTTCGTTACTGAACAAAACCCGCATATTTTTATGAGTGTTCGTCTTAAAGGATAGAATAGCATAGCCTGACAAGTAGGTATTCTATCCTATATTACATCTAATCAAACGCTTTATCCGTAGCTCTTTGGTTCTCCGCCCTGCCAAAGGGAGGTGGGGGAGGGCTGCGAGGGCACCTCGCGCTCCGTCAGGGGCTGCCGCCCCTGCACCCCGCTTTTTCCCCCTACAGAACGAAGAGTAGCTCTTTTTACCAGACCTCCCAACCTACGTATCCACAACCTGTTTTTGACATATCGCCAGGAACACTGTACCAGAACCCTGCTTCGAGCGTGACGTGCGAGTTCTTATCCCAGGCAAAGAATGCGTCTGACTCTCGTCACCTTCGAGGCGCGTGATAGTCCCCGCACGCGCGTCCGCTACGCGGCCGCGCTGGTTTTGTGTGTTAGTGCAACAAGGGCGCTGATGCGCCCTTGTTGCACTAACACACTATGAATTCGTAAATGCCATAGGCGCGAAAGCGCAGGCGTGCCGCAGGCAATGAAATGAGAGTCAAGTTCTCTCACAGAAAGGATGCATCAAAAATTTCTTTTGAAGCATACCATACATGGCAATAGTTCGTTTTTATTAGTACATATCTCATTATCATAACTTTGACAAGGGGTAATAGTTTCTATCTTTAATATCTTTACCATACACTTGACCCCACCGGGCTTGCATGCTATGCTGCATTCATCTACTATACAGGATAGAAGCAGAAGCGCCGATGCGGAGGAACAGCATGCGAAAAGAACAACCATCTCAGCCAGTATCGTCTGAAAGCGATCAGCAACCGCGAGAAAGCTTGATGGAGACCGCGTCACTTCCCCCACTTGAAAAGAAAGAGAGTACGAGGAAGCCGCGTGGGACGCGGCGTCAGCATGCGGTGCGCGCTGGCGTCGCGGTGATGGCAGGGCGCACCGCCGGAGCCATCAGTCGCCGCCTGCATCTCGGAGGCGGTACCAGTATCGTGGGCGTTGTCGCGCAACGCGTCTACCCCGATATCGTAGAGCATCTGGCTACCGAGCTTGAGCATGGCAGCGTTATGATAACCGGGACGAACGGCAAGACCACCACCAGCAGCTTCATCGCGGCCATCTTGCGTGATGACGGCTTACGCGTCTGGCGCAACCGCGAGGGCTCCAACCTGGTCGGCGGCGTCGCCAGTTCACTGGTGATTCGCGCCCAACCCAATGGTCATCTACGCCGGGCTGGCCAGGCCATCTCTATCTTAGAAGTAGATGAAGCCGCACTACCACAACTAGTGGGCTCGATTCCTCCCCGCGTCCTCGTTTTTACCAATCTCTTCCGCGACCAGCTTGATCGCTATGGCGAGGTCGATAGCGTCATCAGCAAGTGGAAGCAAGCGATCGCCCTGCTGCCAGCAACCACCACGCTGGTATTAAATGCCGACGATCCCACCATCGCTCAGCTCGGCGACGGCTTTCCGGGTCGCTGCCTCTACTACGGGATCGAGACAACGCTTGAGACGGGCGAAGGCGAAGATGAAGCCGACCGTCACCAGGTCATGGATGCCCGCGTCTGCTCGCGCTGCGGACACGAATACGAATATGATCTCCACTTTTACAGCCACATGGGCCATTATCATTGTCCACAATGCGGCAAACAGAGACCACGGCCCGATGTGCGCGTGACCCACGTCCAGGTCGATACTTTTGATCGCATCCGCCTGCAGATTGAGGCGGGCGACCAGAAGCGCGAGATCATCGTCCCCCTGCCGGGATTCTATAATATTTATAACGCGCTGGCCGCCAGCACAGCATCCCTGGCTCTGGGCACACCCTGGGAGCCCATTATCAGCGGCATCGAGCAATCAAAGCCCGTTTTCGGACGCGGCGAGCGCATCCAGGCCGATGGCAAAACCATGCGCCTGCTGCTGGCGAAAAATCCTACCGGCTTCAATGAGGTACTGCGTACCCTCTTTAATGACGGCACGGCACGTCATCTCCTCTTCATCCTCAATGATAACATCGCCGATGGGCAGGATATTTCCTGGATCTGGGATGTAGATTTTGAACGAGCCGTGGGGCAGACCCGCACGCTGGTCATCAGTGGCACCCGCGCGCTGGACCTGGCGCTGCGCCTCAAATACGCAGGCATCAACGAAAACGCCATGACGATCGTCTCGACCACCCGTTTAAAAGCGCAGAAAAATACGCAAACGACCCGTTCCAGACGTCTGAAAAAGAATCAGGGAATAAATGAAGGGCAACAACAGTCTGAGGTCATAGACGAGCGCCTCTATGGCATCAAGAACGCATTAGATAGCGCATTACAACAAACCCCTGCCGGCGAAACTCTCTTCGTGGTACCGACGTATACAGGGTTACTGGAAGTGCATCATGAATTGGAACAGCGCGGTTTTACCCCACATTATTGGGAAGGAAGAGATGCTTAAAAGTATGGCAGAATATCGAATACAGCCACTCACACTGACCCTGGGCCATTTATATCCGGACCAATTAAATCTCTACGGAGATCGAGGCAACATTTTAACTCTGCGCCGTCGCTGTCAGTTGCGGGGCATCGAGCTACGTGTGGTAGGATTGGGGGTGGGAGATGCATTGGCACCAGATGAATATGATATGCTATTTATTGGTGGCGGACAGGATAGAGAACAGGCGCCCGTCGCGCAAGATCTCTATGAAATGAAGGGCATCGGCCTATGGGCGGCCATCGAAGATGACATGCCCGTGCTGGCGGTGTGTGGCGGCTTCCAACTGCTCGCCCACTATTACCGTCCCGCCGAGGGTCCTGATATGCGTGGGCTGGGAGTCTTCGATGCCTGGACCGAGCACAAGGGTCCACAGGTCGCTCGCTGCATCGGCGATATCGCCCTGAGCTGGAATGGACAGACACTGGTAGGCTTTGAAAACCATGGGGGGCGCACCTATCTTGGCACGGCCAGTCCCCTGGGAAAAGTACTCAAAGGGTATGGGAATAACGCCGAAGATCAGACCGAAGGCGCCATCTACCGCAACGCCTATGGAACCTATCTTCATGGCTCATTATTACCAAAAAATCCTCATTTTGCTGATTACTTAATTGAACTGGCGTTACAGCGTAAATACGCCGAACAGGCCGATGTAGAGCCTCAACCACTCAATGGCAATCATACGAGTGTGGCCTCTGAAAATGGTTCAACTGTGTTAGAATTACAAAAAACAAATCTGTCACCATTACTGACACCACTGGAAGATTCGTTAGAATGGGAGGCACACGCCTCTATACTTGAGCGACTGGGATTGTATAGTGAGGCTGCGACAGTATTGCGCGCCCACAAACACTAGCACACTGGTTTAACTGATGGGGAATATGCTATGAGTTTTGATCGATCAATGGCTCGCTGCTCATTCTGTGGCCGCCACACGTCCGAAGTACGACGTATGATCGCCGGCCCTGGAGCTGCCTACATCTGCGACGATTGTTTGCAACTGTGTAACGATATTCTCCGTGACCCAACGCCATTTTCGACCGCAGCGCTGGAGCTGGCTTCGCGTCCCCCGATCGTCGTCGCGGCACCGTCACTGGGAAGCGAGCGGAGCGAAAACACAGGCGTGCGCGAACCCGTACGCACAGTCACCCTGGAAATCGAGCAGAAGCAACAAGGGATGACCCTGATCCTGCATCGCATGCTGTATTATCAAGATTTTTTTGAGCTTCAATATCTCTGGATTCGACCACCATTTACGGCCGGCTTCGCCTTTGTGCCGCGCATCATCTTCTTTCTGAAAGACAACACAGGTACCCAATGGACCGGAGATCGCGGCGGCATGATTCTGGCGCGCCCCGACCTGGCCAGCGGACCCAACAACGCCGTCTATCAGGGGAGCGCACGCTTCCGACCCCTACCCTCATCTGAAGCACGTACCTTGATCATTCGTGCCGCCGATCCACTGGGCCAGTTTGAAGAGATCCCGGCCCAGCCCTGGCAGTTTGAAATCACAGTCGCTTAACTTCCATATAAAGACGCCGCCAAACGCATAGAGCGCGTTGGCGGCGTCTTCACATTCAAACAAAAGCTTTTTCAGCGATTAGCGAGTCATGCCTGTTATTCCTGGGCTGGCACCAGCAATCCGTACCCACCGGTCTCCAGCTTGTACATCACATTGACGCTATTGGTTTCTTCATTAAAGAAAGGATAGAACGAGTTCCCGCTTTTCTCCATCTGCTCAATTACTTCATCATCAGTCATAGGCTGTGTGGGTAAACGGCGAATCTCCAGCACTTTGGACCAGATTTCCTCATTATGCTCGTCCTCCATGACCGGGGCTGTCATCTCCGTATCCTCATATTCATCCAACGATGAGAGGACACCGGCACGAGAGAGAGAAAGGATCTTGATAGGGGTTGCATGTTGCCGCCGCCGGGTCTGTCGATCCTTGTAACGGCCAAGTTGCGCGACAACTTTATCGAGCACCATATCGAGGGCGGCACTGGCGCTTAAGGCACTTACCTCACTGTGAATTGTGCGTGAGTTGCCAGTCAGTGCAAGGTTGACACAGTAACGATCGTTGGCGCTGCGCGTCTGCTCTTCGGCGACAGTTACCTCTACGCGCGAGTCATCATTAAGCCAGCGTGCAAGGCGTTGTACCTTGCGCTCAATTCGCTGACGTAATTGAGGTGTGACCTGCATCTGTTTGCTCTTGATAATAACTTGCATAGTTCGCTCTCTTTCCAATCCAACAACACAACGTAACGAACAAAGCAATGACTCTTCGCTAAAAAAGCGGGTACAGACACCATTATATCACCCATTTCAAAAGGTGTTGGGGTGTCAGACACACTTTTTCCTAGTGGACGTGAGCGCCTTCGCACGGGCGTCCGCATGCGCGGCCGCACTGGTTTTTTGGGATGGAGCATCGGGGGCGCTGGCGCGCCCCCGATGCTCCATCCAGGGATGCAAGCGAGTATGCCCAAGCAGAGACAAGCCCAGCACCTATGGGAGTTGAGGACTGTGCTCCCAATGCTCTATGCGGGGATGCAAGCGAGCATGCTGGGGGCATGATCAAGCGGCGAGCCCAAGCCGGGGCAAGCCCCAATACATTCAACTTAAGGGAATGTACAAAGAGAAAGAGAAGCAGTACGTGCGGGGCTTGCCCCGGCTTGCTTGCTCGCCGCTCGAAAAAGCAGCAAACAGAATGCGATGCATCGCATGCGACCGTTCCTGGTCGCTTTGAGTGAGCTTTCCGCTTGGGGGACAAGCAAGGCGGGGCAAGCCCGGCACCTACGGGGTTTGGGGCTGTGCCCCCAACGCTTTCTCCTCCCCTTGCCGCCCTGCGGGCGGCAAGAGGGGTGCGGACAACATAAAGGTAACAAATTTTTCACGAATGAACCCCTATACCGCAAAATAAGTACCCCGTTACCGTTCTTTGCATATGAAAAAGGTGTTATACAAAAGTACATTTGCACAGATGGAATACGCCATATTATTAACATTGTTTCATTCTTTGTTGTATTAAATTCACAAAATGTTCATACAATGATGGTATCATATCAGTATCTTTTAAGGTCGCGTTGACATGTATAGATTTGTGGAAGGGTACGGGTTTATGACAGAGATACCTAGCAACCAGCATATTACCTATCAGCTACAGTATCGTAAATGTGGGAAGGCATCATGCAGCACATGTCGCAACACCCAGGGGCACGGGCCTTACTGGTATGCTTATTGGCGCCAGGGTTCACGCTTACGTTCGGGGTATATAGGAAAAGTGCGCTCCCCCCATGGGCAGAAGCCGGCGGCAGCAAAAGCGGCGAAGCCCAAAAAGTCGGCCCGGGCCATCAAATCTGAGGAATATACAACGGCCGCACGTATGTAAACGCAAAAACAGCCTGCGCCTCCCCTTTGGGAACATTCTTGAAGAGCTGCATTAAAAAGGAGGAGTGCTTCCTTCCCCCTACCTGAAGGCAGGCAGGGGTATCCGCACGATTGAAAAAGATGATAGAATGTTCCTAACTTATATTCATAGCAAAGATTTGGGGCTCAGATGAAATGTCCTTTTTGTGGAGGCACAGAGTCGCGGGTCAAAGATTCCCGAGATATTGGAGACGCCATTCACAGGCGGCGCGAATGCGAACATTGCAAGGGTCGCTTCAGCACCTATGAGCGGGTCGAAAAGTTTTCCCTGATGGTTATTAAACAGGACCAGCGGCGCGAGGCTTTTGACCGCCAGAAACTCTATGTTGGCATTCGCAAAGCCTGTGAGAAGCGTCCATTACCGGCGGGTGAAATCGAGAAGGCGGTTGAGGAGATTGAGCAGGAGCTCTATCGCTTCGGCAAACAAGAGGTTCCTAGCAATGTCATTGGAGAGTTGGTTATGGAGCACCTCCGACGGATGGACAAGATCGCCTATATTCGCTTTGCCAGCGTCTACCGATCCTTTGGAGATGTCGAAACGATGTTTGAGGAGATTCAGAAGCTGCTCAATCGAGAAAAGCCTGACGCCAACAGTCTCCACCAATTTATAGAAGATAGTGACGCCAAGACATACTCACCTGGAGATGTGTAGTCGCAGCAGGTGAATAGTCCGCGCCAGCCAGGGCAGGATAACAAAAGAGCATTCCAGCCCGGGCTGGAATACTCTTCTAGTTGCGATTATTCCACGTGCGTATTTTCAGCTTTGCGCAGACGGCGACTCAAAACGGACAGCAGTTTGAGGGCGACATCCGGATGGTTGCGCAGGAAGGTACGGAACTCCCAGACGGGGAGCAGCAAAGCTTTTACATCGTCAACGGCGGTAACGGTAGCCGAGCGAGGTAAATCATCCAGCAGTGACATCTCACCCAGCACATTGCCCGCGCCCAGGGCGCCTAACGTCTCCTCAGTTCCTGCCTCCTTGGACTTCGTGATACGCACATTTCCGCTTGTAATAATGTAAAGTCCAACCCCGCTATCTCCCTGAGCAATAAGGGTCGCTCCGGCATTGTACGAGCGTTCCTGGCAACTTTTCGCAAGGGCCTGAAGTTCCTTTTTATCTAAGGCGGAGAAAAGGTCTACACGTGCAAGAGCGTCTTCATACATAAGAAAGAACTGCCTTTCAAAAATACTAACATCCGGCTGTTTTGTGAGGATCTTCCTCAATGATGTGGCTGAAAATCACAGCACAAACAGCGGTCAATGCAAAAGCATATGCATATAGCTATTGCTATAACATTCTCTGCCATTATAGCATTATCGAGCTCTCCTGTCTTTATTTTTTGGTAGGAAACTCCGGTTGCTTGCAGGTGCTGCCTACGGCAGCACCTGGAGGGAAGGATGGGTGCCGGGGCTGGCGCCCCGGCACCCATCTTTTTGACATGAAGCGTCTACTCTGCTGGTCTACAGCAGACCGGCAAGGATACAAAGGGCAGGTCGCCCTTTGACCAGGGGTGACAGGTCATCCAGTTTTTTGCCCTTCCAACAGCAAGCAGGGATGCAAGGGGCGACCTGCCCCCAGCCTTTTTGGCAAGGGGCGACCTGCCCCCAGCCTTTTTGGCACGGATCACCCGGTCCCTCGCCATCCCGCAGATAAGCAGGGATGCGAAGGGCTGCGAGCCCCTTGGACAGAGGGTAATGGGTCATCCAGTTTTTTGCCCTCCCAACAACAAGTGGGAATACAAGAGGCGACCAGCCCCTTGACTGGGAGTGATGGATCATCCAGTTTTTTGCCCTTCCAACAACAAGTGGGGATGCAAGGGGCTGGTCGCCCTTGACTGGGAGTGATGGGTCATCCAGTTTTTTGCCCTTCCAACAACAAGTGGGGATGCAAGGGGCTGGTCGCCCTTGACTGGGAGTGATGGGTCATCCAGTTTTTTGCCCTTCCAACAACAAGTGGGGATGCAAGGGGCTGGTCGCCCTTGACTGGGAGTGATGGGTCATCCAGTTTTTTGCCTTCCCAACAACAAGTGGGGATGCAAGGGGCGACCAGCCCCTTGACTGGGGGTTTGGGGGCTGTGCCCCCAACTTTCCCCCTTCCCAGCCGCCCGCAGGGCGGCATCAGGGGGCCCAGGGGCACAGCCCCTGAAAACCTTGAGGTTTTGAGTGAGTTTTTGACTTTAGAAAGTCGCGGAATATACAATGGAGCAAGTACTTGATGCAATCACAACACGAACGCTCAACCTGGTATGGGTGAGAGGAATACATCTTTATGACAACATCAGAAAATGAGAAAAAAGAAAAGGATCGTCAGCAGGCAGAGAATCGTTTGCAGGCTGGCTTTAATGCGTACAACGATGGAAAATTAGATCAGGCGGCCGAGGCATTCGGGGATGCGGAGATCCGTTTTCGCCTGAGCGGGGATTTCAAGCAGGCAGGTGACTGCCGGGCGATGATCGCTGATATCCAGGAACAGAATAACGCGCTGGAGCAGGCGGTCAATAGCTATCAGCGCGCACTCAAACACTATCAGGAGGCCGATCGTCCCTTGCTGATGGCCTCCAGCGCGCTTTCAATGGGGCACGTGGAGCGGCGCCTGGCACACCTGGACCGCGCGCAAGATGCTTATCAGAACGCGCAACAGATCTATCGCAAGCAGCAGAACAGCAAGGGTCTGGGCAATGTGGAACTGGCAATGGGTCACATTGAGCTGCAGCGCGCCAATATGAGCTATGCGACAGACCACTACCAGGATGCGATTCGCTTCTTTAAAGAAGCGAGTGAGACGACCAATGAGGCCGATGCCAGCCGCAGTCTGGCCGATATTCAACGCCTGCGCCGTCAGTTTGGCGAGGCCGAGTCGGCCTATAAACGAGCACTGGAAATTTATCAGCAGACCGGTGACAATTATGGGATCGTTGACGCGCAGGTAGGATTAGGACGCATCTATATCGATCAGGAACGCCTGGATGAGGCAACCGCTGTGCTGGCCGACGCCCTCAACCGCGCGGGTCTGATCGAATATGAATTAGGGCAGGCCGACGCCAATCTCGGACTGGCGGAGATCAACCTCATTCAATCCCAGGTTGACCAGGCATTGATCGCAGCCCAATCCGCGCTGCAAACGTATAGCGATCAGCACAATGCGCTGGGTACCGCCAGCGCGGGTCGCATTCTGGGCGAAATCAATCTGCGTCGTGGTCAGCTCTCCTACGCCAACTCGATCATGGAGCGCTCCCTGCGCACCTTCCAGGCCGTAGCGTATCGCCTGGGACAGGCCGAGACCACCGTCGGACTGGGATTGATCCAGTATCAGCGGGGCTTCTTGAGCCGGGCGCGCAAGACGCTGGAAGACGGGCTCAAGCAGGCCCATACCCTCGACAATCTGCAGGTAGCAAGCCGGGCACTGCTGGGACTGGCCTATGCGAATAAGCAACAAGGCGAGCTTGCCCGGGCCAAAAGCATTCTCAGCGATGCCCACGACCAGGCTGAAAAAATTGATAGCGCCATCGGCATCCCGGCCATAGCCGCGATCGAAATCGCGCAGGCGCGCCTGGACATTCTCGGCGGTGACATGAAAGAGGCCGATCACCATCTGGAGACGGCTGAGGCGGCGGCCAACAACAACGTCCTGGTCGGCCAGCTGCTCCCCGAAATTCTGGCAGTGCGCGGTCAATTGCGCCTGGCAGAAGGAGATTTTAACGCGGCCGAGGCACTTTACAGCAGCGCCCACAATCAAGCGGAGGGTCTGCAGCAGCCAGAAATCGCCGTGGAAGCCTTACTGGGACAGGCTCAGGCACGGCTATCGCGAGGAGAGCTGGATGCCGCGCTGGAGACCTTCTATGCCGCCGGTCGCCAGTACCAGGTGCTTGAAAATACCGATGGCGATGGGCTGGCCGTCCTCGGAGTCGCCCAGGTCCACATCGGACAACAACACTGGGATGAGGCGCTGGAGGACTGTGAAGCCGCCATGGTACGCTTCAAGCAGGCCGACGATCAGACGAATGAGGCCGATGCCCTGCTCACGCGGGGACTCACCTATCGCTCAAGAGAGGAGATGGATAGCGCCCTCAACGATTTTGAACAGGCCCTGCAGCACTATCACCATCAACGGCGTCCGCTGGGCGTTGCCGACACGCGCTTCGCGCGCGGCTCCATCTTCCTGCTGCGCAAAGATCTCGAACGCGCCCGCGACGAGCAGGGTAAAGCGATTATCCAGGTTGAACGTGTCATGAACAGCATCAAGTCTCCCGAAAGATGGGGCACATTCCTGCGCCAATATGCCGAGCAGTACGCGGAAACGGCCATGACTGACCTGCGCCAGCACAACGATAGCCAGGCGCTCACACTACTGCAGAACTTCGCGCGCATCGCCGGCGCCCAGGAGCTCAAAAACCTCCTGCAAGCCTATGAAGAAGCGATTCCGGTAGGAGGGGAGGAACTTTCAGGCGAAGACATTCAGATCAACACCGATCTCGTCAAACGCCTGGCTCTGCTGCGTCGTAGTTTATAATAAGGCAGAAATATTGCTATCGATGATATACTAGAAGGCGTGTCAATGCCCCCAGAGGGTGACAACACGAGAAACACATTCCTTCTAAGGCAGACAAAAGCAGAACACAGGTAGCGGCAAGCAAAACCTGTGAAAGAACACACACAACCAGGCCGGGGCGGGTTCATCGAGCTCGCCCCGACCCTGAAAGTTGAAGGGACACTTCGTTATGGGTATACAATTCTTACGTGGAAATCCACAAGCCCCCAGGGGGCATGCTATTTTCATAGCGAGAAGTAGAAGCAACTCACGGATTGTCTATAGCACCTATTGTCTCGTACCGCCAATACCCATGTCGATCGCGAAGTACCTACCTCCGCTCTTCGCCGCCCAGATTCCCTCGGAAGAATTGCAGGGCGCGGAGAATATCGCTGGCATGCCCATTCCCCCCATGCTAGAAGAAGGAATGAGCCTCGAACAACTGGAAGAGCTGGCGGAACGCCGCTCCGACGATCTCTGTGATATCGGATCAACTTCATCCGAAGAGGTCGAGCGTATGCAGATGGCCACCATGTGTAGCCAGGAATATGCCCAGTTATATGCTAACTATATTTCTCAAGCAGCGCAGATCAACAGAAAGCCAGCGGAAGCGGCCATTCCTGAAGCGACTCCTGCGGGCGAACTGGATGCTGAAGAGCTCTTGTTGCAAACATTGTCTGAACGGCAGAAACTGGCAGAGGTAGGGAAACTGGTCGGTATGGCACGCTACGCGCTGGAGGGGCAGGACAAAGCTCTCCTGCAGGACACGCAGCGGCGCATAGAGCGCCTGGCTCGTCTGTTACCAGACAAATATCGTGGCTCCGAAATTGTGAAGGCCGCGATCTCGCCCACCGAACGTGGAGCTAAATTGGCGGAGCTCTATCTGAGCCGCGCGTACAAATTACTGGATGAAGAATACGCAGAAATTCCCGGCATAGAAAATGCTATTCGCGAACTCAAAGAATAGCAACTATGCATGTTCTTATAAATACGTACTTACATATGTAGGAGTCATATATGGCTGCAGTAGAACTGAGAGTGGATCTCTCAACGCTGATTGATGCGGTGGTCAATGGAGATGAGGCACGCATTATTTCCAGCGCCCGAAGCTTATTAGAACAAGAACGTAACGCCGATGTCTTACTCGGTCGCATCGGTATGATGGCCACCAAAGGTGATCCAGAGGGGCATGTCAGTATTACCATCGCGGCGGCGACAATGCTGGCTCGCTTTCTACGCGCGCGTCCAGCGCCGTTAGATACCGAGGTTCCACCGCAGATACGCGCGCTGCCGTTATTCATGCGCGCGCTAATCACCGCCGCGCCGGCGATTCGCAACGGTCGAAACGCCAGCTATGAGGAGCCACAACCCCTCTTCCCGAGCGCGTTTCTTGATCAAGGCAAGAGCGTCAACCAGGTCATGAATGAGGCCATTCAGCAGAACGACGCCCTGCTGGCCGAGCGCATCCTGCTCGGATTATATGGAACCGGTGCCGATTACCGCACGCTTCAGGTGCGCGCCTACGAGGCGGTTTCGACCACCTTCGCCAATGGTGGACATCCCCTGATGTATACCGCGCGCGGCTTCCAGCTGTTGGACGCGGTCGAATGGGGTGAATACGTGCCCGAACTGCTCCACTGGCTCGCGCCGCACCTGCCCCTGCAGCCCAACAAACCTGAGGCGGCCTGGATGCAGACCGTACGCGAGTTTATCGCGGATACCCAGAAGCACAGCCTGGCCAGCGTGCGCACACGGCTGGCGGCCCCGAAAAACGCCAACGCCCTGCCGCTGCAGCAGGTTCTGCTCAGCAACGCGGAGACCGCCGAGGTGTGCCAGAACGTTTACGATGCCATCATCCCAGGCCAGGCCTCCCCGCGCGCGGTCGCATCGGTTATCGCGCTGGCCGCGGCCGAGATTATACAGAAGGTTAGCGACGAAGATCGCGACCTCTTCATCCGCGTCTCACACGGTCTGCTGTTTGCTTCAGCGGTTCGCAACGTGTTCAGCCAGGTCCAGGATGAAGAAGTGTATAACATGGTCTTCACTTCCGCGGCCTATATCAATGCCCTGTATAAAGAAGTGACGACGCAGGCACAAGTAGCTGGCCAGCCGACCACCCCGGCTACCACCACCGCAACCGGTGGTGGCCTGATCGCCATCAGCCAGCTGGAAACCCTCGAAGCGCAACTCAAAGACAAAGATCTGCGCGGAGCCCTCCATACCGCCCAGCGCTATCTCAACCTGGGGCACAATGCACGGGCGCTCTTTGGAACGATCAGCCTGGTGGCTGCGTTGAACGACACCACGCTCGACCAGGGACATTCGCTGCAGATTGTACAGGCCGCGGGCGAAGAATTTATCAACTGGCCCAAAGAACTGGCCGGCACCAAAATCGATAGCTATCTGCATATCGCGCTGCGTGCCGCCGCATTGGGCAAACGCGACTCGCTTGCTTCACAACTGGCGTAGAGAAGAAGGCGTTGCTTCCCAGAGCACCGGGGAAGCAACGCCTTCTTCCTGGCATAAGGGCGCATCCGCGCCCAAAAATTCTGTTATTCAGTGGTGCAACGCGGATGCCGGGCACCCGCGTTGCACCACTGATTTTTGTGATTTGTAATTTACACTCTGTAAAGAGAAGGCTTTTCATGCCGATGAAACATTTAGCTTATCATACACGCAGGCACCATTCTCTTTATATCCTCTTGCTGGCCGCCTGCCTGGTCTCATTGATCTTATCGGCCTGTAGCAATCCATTTGGCGGTGGCAACGACACAACAACCAGGAAACCAACGAAGGTAGCACGCAACCGGCAGACTTATACCGCGCCCATGGTAGGTGTAACCGACTTTGACACACTCGACCCTGCCCTGGCCCATGATCCCACCTCTATACAGGCCGTTCAAATGCTGTACACCGGACTGGTGCAGAGCGACGACAAGCTACAGGTACATGCGCAGCTGGCACAGTCCTGGCACCTGGAAAGCGATGGCGTCACCTGGACCTTTAAATTAAAACCGCACCTGACCTTTAGCGATGGCACGCCCCTTACCTCAGCCGACGTCGCCTACAGTCTCAATCGCGCCCTGCAGCCGGAGACCAGATCGACGGTCGCGCCTATCTATTTACGGCTGATCAAGGATTCCGATCAGCTACTGGCTGGACGCATCTCAACGCTACTGAACGACAGCATCATGACGCCAGATGCGCAGACCGTAGTCATCGTCACCAACAAACAGTCGGCCTACTTCCTCTCCATGCTGACCTATCCCTGCTCTTATGTCGTGGAGAAGAAGTTGATCGGCAAATACCAGGCAGGATTTACAGATCATCTCAACGAAGGTGGCGGCGCAGGTCCATTTAAAGTAGCGACCTATACCCATCGTTCGCGCATCGATTTTGTGCCCAACACCCATTATTACGATCCGGCGCCACAGCTCCAGAAGGTCTCCTATATCTTCTATCATACCGCCCAGGAAGCCTACCAGGCATATATGAACAACCAGCTGGATATGACGGGGGTACCGCTCAACACGCTGGCCAATGATAAGAAGCGCAAAGACTATCACCAGGTTCCCCAGCTCTGGATCAACTACTACACCATGAACTACCTGGCCAAACCATTTGATAACATTCACATTCGCCAGGCCTTCGCGCTGTCCATCGACAAAGAGGCCATCGCCAACGATATCTGGCAGGGCACCGTTATCGCCACCAACCATATCGTACCGACCGGCCTGCCCGGCAGCAATCCCCACGTTACCGGACCCGATGGGACCGAAAGTCTGAAAGGGAATCCGCAAAAGGCCCAGGCACTCTTGCAGCAAGGATTGCAGGAGGAGAAGATAAGTTCTGTGAGCGCGCTACCACCGATTCAGCTCACCTATGTTTCAGGGGTGGATAGCTTTGATCAAGAAGTAAAGGCCATGATCCAGGACTGGCAGAAAGTCCTCAAAGTTCAGGTCACCGTCAATCCCGTCGATTACAATACGCTGCTCGACAAGGTAACCGGCGCCACCGGCAATGCCAACGGCATTCAGATGTGGGGACTGGCCTGGGTCGATGAATATCCTGATCCGCAGGACTGGTTATCCCAGCAGTTCGCCAGGGGCGTCGTCAACAACAATTGTAACTACGGCCAGAACAGCAGTACCACCGCGGCGCACCAGCAACAGGTGCAGCAACAACTGGTAGAGGCCGACGCCAACCACAACGACAGCGAACGGCTGCAAAGCTATCAGCAAGCCGAGCAACAGCTCATCAACGACGTTGCCTGGTTGCCGATGGAGCAGGTCACCCAGACCTTCTTGCGCAACCCTAACATTATCGGCATCACCGACAACGCCCAGAACAACATCCCGCCCGACGACTGGGCCAACATTTATCGCGTCCAATAAAATTGCCCTGGCTCGCCGGAGCAATCCCATGGTTGTTTTGATGAGGTGTCTGGCAAAAAACACGCAGTTGCGCGTTTTTTGCCAGACACCTCATCATATATTTTGCGAGTTACGCAGACGCGAAGCGTCAGATACCGAAGGCACGGAGGCAGGCTACAGGCGCGTCTAAGCGAGCGTGCATTGATTACTCTTCATACAAGATACAAGCAGTTTTCCTTTTCTCCATTTTAATCAATGAATTTGTGTGAGATTTACCCAGGACCTGACGTAATTATTATACGAGAACCAATAAACACAGATATTTACACCATTGAGATAGCCGCCTTTTCTATACTGGCTCTCACAATGGCCCTGTGAATGGTTAATGTATGCATGATCATGGAAGTACCACTTTTCAAAAGTAGAATGAAAAGCACTCCATGAAAATGGAAGAAGGCGTCTCGCACATACCATCAAGCACAATCTTGCAATCTCTATATGCATCTATTCACGATGGGCAGGCGGAACGACGACTTTCAAAATCAATCACCTTTATTCCTGACTGAAGGAGAAGTCTTCATGCGATCGAAAAAGAAATCGGCCTTAGGGATCATCGCTACCATGCTGGTCCTGATGGCAACTGTGCTGAGTGCTTGTGGCGGCGGCAGCGGCTCCACGACCGGCACCACCAGCAACGGTGGCAAAGCACCGGCAGACAAGCAGGTATTTAACTGGCCCCTTTCCGGCATTGCGGACATTAAAACCTTTGACCCTGCAATGGCAACCACCCAGACATCTTTGCAGGCCATCGGCATGGTCTTCACTGGCCTGGTTACCCTGGATAACGACCAGAAGGTTGTTCCTGAACTGGCACAATCCTGGACATCTTCTGACGGCGGTTTAACCTGGACCTTCAAACTGAAACCAAATCTGAAGTTTAGCGACGGCACCCCGTTGACATCGGAGGACGTTGTCTACAGTATCAACCGCGCACTGCTGCCCGATCTCAATTCGCCAGCTTCTCCTAGCTATTTGAACCTGATCAAAGACTCAGACAAAATGCTGGCTGGCAAAGTGAAAACCCTCATCGGCGACAGCTTGATGAACCCTGATCCACAGACCGTTGTGATCAAGATCAACCAGCCTGCCGGTTACTTCCTGGCCACGCTGACCTATTCGACCGCATTTGTGGTTGAGAAGAAGCTGATCGACAAATACGGCAACAAAAACTTCACCGACCACCTGACAGAGGGCGGCGGCTCTGGTCCGTTCAAAGTTCAGGAATACACCCATGGTAAGCGCATTGTCTTTGTGCCCAACAGCAATTATGCTAATGGCGTGCCAAGCATCAAAGTAGTCAGCAACTTCTACAAAGATTCCACCACGACCTACCAGGCCTACAAAAATGGCCAGGTCGACCAGGCCGCTGTTCCAACCGACTTCCTGAATGAAGTCCAGAGCAGCAAAGAGTACCACAAGGTACCGGTTCTCTCCATCTTCTACTATGGACTGAACTACCTGAGCAAGCCCTTCGACAACATCAACATCCGTAAGGCCTTCGAGCTGGCGCTCAACAAAGACGAGATGGTCAAAGTCGTCTACAAGGGCGTCCACACTCCGACCAACCATATCGTTCCAAGCGGTATGCCTGGCTACAACCCGGACCTCAAAGGGCCCGATGGCACAACCAGCACGGCCGGCAATCCAACGATGGCCAAGCAGCTGTTCCAGCAGGGTCTGAAGGAAGAGGGATACGCCAACGCGGCCGCCATTCCTGCCATCAAATTCCAGTATGCCAGTGGTAGCCCCGACACCGACAAAGAGATGGCCGTCGCTGCTCAGCAGTGGAAAGACGTCCTGGGCGTCACCGTCAAAACGATCCCAACCGACTTCGAGACCCTGAGTGCTTCTCTGCCTCAGAACGTTGGTAAAGCAACCATCCAGATGTTCCAGACCGGCTGGGGCGCGGACTATCCTGATCCACAGGACTTCCTGACCCTCCAGTTCACCTCTGGTTCCCCCAACAACCAGACCAACTGGGGCCAGAACAAGTCGGCTGATTCGGCCACCCAGGTTCAGGTGCAGAAAGCTCTGACTGCTGCCGACACCGAGCAGGATAACACCAAGCGCATGCAGGCCTACAACCAGGCCGAGCAGACCCTGGTCAACGATGTTGCCTGGTTGCCAATCTTCCAGCTGGCTCGTTCCCGCGTGCTGAAGAGCTACGTCGTGGGCCGTGTCTTCAATGCTGGTGACTCGACCCCGCCATTCGCATGGTCGAAGGTCTATATTGCCAACCACTAAGCAAGCAACGCTGCTGTGGTAGGGCTGGGGAAGCGATGGCAATCTAGCTTTCCACAGTAGTCAGGGATAATGAGTGGGAGACCGCTCATTATCCCTGATCTCATGGTTACACAGTGCGGTGAAATGGCGATGCAGCTTGTGAACGAACAAATATACGCAGAATTTGTTGTAGGGTATACATACTTACCATCAGGGGCAGGCCAACTGAACATAGCATAGCCAATTACCTTGACAATAATAACGCCCTCGCATAAAATAGCAAAAAATCAGCTCATGTATCGATCATCTGTTGTCAACATATATCAATAGATATCTACCGAAAGGTGCCTCGAGTAGATAGACTACGGGGCAACAGTAGTATATATACACGAGCATCCGTCCCTTACGTTTTCCCGAAGGGAAACGACAAGAAACATTTGGCGTGCAACAACAATCGTATCGTAACTCAGTCCAGTGTTCGCTGCTGTCTACTGTTACCTACATTGCATCGTTTCATGCGCACGACCATTGTTACCCTCTGTTTGACAAGGGAGTAGAAGGTTCAAGATGGCTCAGTTTCTTCTCAAAAGGCTCATAGGCCTTATCTTTGTGCTCTTGGGCGTGACGTTTATCACGTTCATCATCGGATATGCCGCACCGGGGGATCCCATTCAAGAAATGCTCGGGAACCACTTTAATCCGGTGCAGTATGCACGCCTCAAGCACCAATATGGACTCGACTTACCCGTACTTGTACAGTATTTTAACTATATCGTTCGGCTCTTACATGGTGATCTGGGAACATCCTTCCAGACGGCCAACCGCCCGGTCTGGGATATCTTAAAAGATGGGGTGCCAACATCGCTTGAGCTGGGCCTGTGGGGCCTGATCGTCCAGATCATCATCGGTATCCCTCTGGGTATTTTAGCGGCCCTTAAAGCCGGCACCTGGATCGACACTGTCACCATGGTGCTGGCGATCTTTCTGTTTTCGGTGCCATCCTTTATCCTGGCCTCGCTCTTCCAGGTACTGATCGTCTATCTCCATGGAACAATCGGGTTCGACTGGCCAGTCGCAGGCTGGGGCAATACCTGGCAGTATTCACCCTCGGATATTCAGTATAAACTCGGTCCTATTCTGGTATACGCAGCGATCGGCCTGGCCTACTTCGCGCGCCTCACGCGCACCAGCACATTAGAGGTACTGCGGCAGGACTACATCCGCACCGCCCGCGCCAAAGGTTTGAAGGAGCGCATCGTCGTTTACCGCCACGCCATGCGCAATGCCTTGATTCCTATCATTACCGTCCTGGGAGTCACCCTCGGCTTCCTGGTCACCGGCGCCTTCTTTACCGAGACCGTTTTTAACATCAATGGAATTGGCTATATCACTATCCAGTCCATCAACACGCGCGACTATCCGGTCATTCAAGCGACAGCTGTGCTCCTGGCCACGGGAGTGGTATTAGGCAACCTGATCTCAGACTTGCTCTATACGGCCGTAGATCCACGCATTAAGGTTTCATAGGAGAAAAAATGGACACACATGATCGCAACCCCGAAACAGATGCGCCCGGATTTGTTGCTCCCAGTTCTAGCACAGTAGAGCCTGAATGGGAATTAAACACGCTCCCGGGACATCCTGAAGACCAGGTTGGCGTCATTCCTGAAGAGGCCATCATTGCTGAGACAACGCCAGCCAATAAGGCGCAGAAATCACGGACGCCTTTCCAGGAGTCGCTCAGACGCTTCCGCCGCGACAAACGCGCCATGATCAGCCTGGGCATCATCATCTTTATGGTCGTGCTGGCCATCATTGGGCCTCCGATCTATCAGCATATTGGTGGCCCCTACAAAGGGCCCTTCAGTACCAAAACCATCGGTCCCAATGTCTATCATACCTATGATCACCAGGAGCTGGACCGCACGCATGAACTGCCCTCGGCGCAATACTGGCTGGGGACCGACGGCATCGGACGTGACCTCTTTGCGCGCCTGATGCAGGGTATGTTGATCTCCATTGTGCTGGCGGTCGCGGTTGAGGTCATCGACATCACACTGGGTATTACTATTGGCGTGCTGGCCGGTTACTACGGTGGCTGGATCGACCAGTTGCTGGCCCGCCTGGCGGACCTGCTGTTCGCCTTCCCGGGACTGCTCTTCGTCATCCTGGTCGCCGGTATTCTGGGTGGCTGGGCAGACGACAACCTCTCGAAGATTCCGGTGGTCGGACCCAATGGAAACGCGCGCCTGCTGCTAGTCTCACTGGCGCTGGCATTTACGGCCTGGCCGCTGATGGCCCGTTATGTACGTGGCCAGACGTTACAGCTGCGCGAACAACAATTTATCGAGGCCGCCAAAACAGCCGGTACCAAAGACATCACCATCCTGTGGCGCCACATCGTGCCTAACCTGTTCAGTATCGTGATGGTTGCCTCAACCCTCAACATCTCAGGAACCATCATCGGTGAAGCCGGCATCAGCTATCTCGGCCTTGGTGTACAGCCGCCGGGATCCAGTATCGGCCTGATGATCTCACAATCATCGCAGTCCCTGTCGGCCTACCCGTGGGAACTTTTAGTCCCATCCTTGACACTTGTCATCATCGTGCTATCATTCTCATTTATAGGTGATGGATTGCGCGACGCTTTCGATCCTCATTCAAAAGACTAAAGAGTAAGTGGAGATAGAGACATATGGCAGCAAACTTGCTGGAAGTCAATAATTTAAAAACCTACTTCTATACAAGAGGTGGCGTGGTCAAGGCCGTTGATGATGTTTCATTTATTATGAAACCTGGCCAGACCCTGGGCGTAGTAGGCGAAAGCGGTAGCGGAAAGAGCGTTACGGCCCTTTCGGTGATGCGCCTGATCGCGTCCCCTCCTGGAAAAATCGCCGGCGGCGAGATCCTCTTCAACGGAGAGAATATCCTGGATAAGAGCCGCGATGAGCTGACCGAACTGCGTGGCAGCAAAATTTCGATGATCTTCCAGGATCCTATGACCTCGCTAAACCCGGTCTTTACCGTCGGCTATCAGATCGCCGAGACGGTAAAGCGGCACCGCAAAGATGTCAACAATGACCAGGCATGGCGCCGCGCTGTCGAGATGCTTGACCTGGTGCGCATCCCCGATGCCAAGAGACGTGCAAAGAACTATCCCCACGAATTTAGTGGCGGCATGCGCCAACGCGTGATGATCGCGATCGCCCTGGCCTGTAATCCGCAGCTGTTGATCGCGGACGAGCCAACGACCGCGCTCGACGTGACCATTCAGGCTCAGGTGCTTGAGCTGATGAAGGGTCTCTCGCAAGAGTTTGGCACCGCCGTCATGATGATTACCCACGATCTGGGTGTAGTCGCCGGTACATGTCAGTATGTAAATGTTATGTATGCTGGCCATGTCGTAGAATCGGCCCCGGTCAAACAGATCTTTGAGACGCCCGCCCATCCCTATACTGTAGGCCTTCTACAATCGATTCCACGCGTCGACGACGTACGTGGCTCAAGGCTTACCCCGATCGCTGGTCAGCCACCCGACATGATCAACGTCCCCCAGGGGTGCCCATACGCTGCTCGTTGTCCCAAAGTACAGGCTCGCTGTCGTCAGGAGCGACCAGAGCTCCAGCTCGTCGGTCGTGGCGAACAGACTGCAGCTTGCTTCTATCCAAACTAATATAAGAGGTACACTATGGCACAAGAAGTTCAAACGCCCCAGGCGACAGGAACCACACTCGTTGATGTTAAAGGACTCAAGGTCCATTTTCCAGTCAAAGGTGGCCTGCTCGGACGCACGGTGGCACAGGTAAAAGCGGTCGATGGCGTTGACCTCTTCATCCGTCGTGGCGAAACTCTGGGTCTGGTAGGAGAAAGCGGCTGTGGTAAATCGACCACCGGCCGGGCCATCTTGCAGTTGATCAAGCCGACCGCCGGCACGGTCAAACTGGATGGGGTGGAGTTGACCAAACTTTCGTCCAACGATATTCGTCGCAAGCGCGCGGATATGCAGATGGTGTTCCAGGATCCTTATAGCTCCCTGGATCCCCGTTACACGATTGGCCAGATTATTTCAGAGCCACTGCAAAACTTTAATCGCGGCAACGCGAAGGCGATTCAGGAGGAAGTGGGCCACCTGATGGAGACGGTAGGTCTGAATCCTTACTACGTCAACCGCTTCGCCCACGAGTTCAGCGGTGGTCAGCGTCAGCGTATCGGTATCGCGCGCGCCCTGGCTCTGCATCCCTCCTTTGTGGTAGCCGACGAGCCGGTCTCGGCCCTGGACGTCTCGATTCAGGCTCAGGTGCTGAACCTGCTGCAGGATCTGCAAGGGAAGTTCGGCCTGACCTATCTGTTCGTGGCCCACAATCTGTCGGTGGTGAAGCATATCAGCGATCGCGTCGCTGTAATGTACCTGGGCCGCGTGGTTGAGCTGGCGAAGAGTGAAAACCTGTATGAGACGCCGTTGCATCCATACACCCAGGCCCTGCTGTCAGCCATCCCGGTGCCCGATCCTGAGGTAGAGTTGCGCCGCAAGCGTATCATCCTGGAGGGTGATGTTCCCAGCCCGGTCAACCCGCCCAGTGGCTGTAACTTCCATCCACGCTGCTGGAAGGCGCAGGCGATCTGCCGCGAGGTCATCCCGCCGCTGGAGGAGAAGCAGTCCAACCACTACGCTGCCTGTCACTTCCCAGGGTAGGGGTTTGTCAGACAAACTTTTTACTGGGGGCGCTCACGCCCCCGCACGGGCGGCCGCTTGCGCGGCCGCCCGTGTTTTATGTTATTGGAGCAGTGAGGGCATTGGGGGGGCATCCGCGCCCCCAATGCCCTCACTGCTCCAATAACATAAAGTGTGTCTTAGCTTGTGGCATGTATAAGCTTTCTTGCGATGGTGCTCACGTGCCGCCCGTGTTCTAAATATATTGGTGCAGTGGGGATGCAAGGGGCGACCAGCCCCTTGACTGGGGGTTTGGGGGCTGTGCCCCCAAATTCTCTCTCCTCCCCCGCCGCCCGAAGGGCGACAAAAAAGACTTTTAAATGATCCTATAGAAAAAGAAAGCGTCTAGACGGTGGTACGCCGCTCTAGACGCTTGATTCTTGCCAGTAATTTGATGCGGGCTACCAGATGATAGGTGTCAAACGGTTTCACGACATAGTCATCTGTGCCCGCCTGAAAACCCTCCACTTTGTCGTGCAGGGTAGCCATAGAGGTTAACAACATGATCGGCAGGTGCCGAAGTAAAGGATTACCGCGCACGTAGCGACAAAGATCCAGGCCACTCTCCTCCCCAACCACTACCTCTGAGATCACGATGTCGGGCTGAGATACGGAGAGGCGCTGCTTCGCCTCAGCAATAGATCCGGCGCACTGTACAGTAAATTCGCCACCCAGCGCTTGCTTGATTTTATCGTGTATGTGTGGATCACTATCCACAAAAAGAATATGTAATCTACGCAATGCCTGTAGCTCACACGCGCGCTAGCGCTTTCCTAATAAATAAAAATAAACATACCAGAAAAAAGCCTGTAGATGTACTGGTACCGACCAGAAAACGATAGATGGGCAACAATTCAATAGATTTAAACATAGAAACGCAGGTCTGAGTAGGCTTTTAAGACCGATCAGAATGCCATGCTGATCAGAGGTTAATCGCGCTCGGACTGTGATTGCACCAGAGAGTCGGTGCGGCGCTGGCGCTCAGCGGGAGTCAGGCGAAGCACATTCTCAATGGCTGCGTTCAGGGCGGTTGGTTTAAAAGGCTTTGTGAGATACTCGTCAGCACCCGAAAGCAGACCGGTCATATGATCCTCTTCGCGGGTCATGGCACTTAAAATGATCAACGGAATATTTGCAGTGCGTGAGTCGCCACGCAAACAGCGCACTAACTGATACCCATCCATTCTGGGCATTTTGACATCGATGATGACGCAGTCAGGTTGCTCTGTGAAGACACGCTCAAGCCCCTGGACTCCGTCGTATGCAACGACAACCTGGTACGAGCCCTGGAGATTCACCGCGTATTTGATGAGCTCCACAATGGTGGGGTTGTCGTCGATAACCAATACCTTTTTGATTGCATTCACGCTGCTCATATGGCCGGCCCCTCGCAAAGAGTCGCACAATGTACTGGTTACAGATTTCCAGAAAAAGAGTATCGCACTTCACGCATTGTAACACAGTTACGACCTGCTGCCAACTTCCACCATATTCTGTCCTACAAACAGAGGATTAGCGGCAATTTCCCGGCTTAAGCCGGGAAATTGCAGAGATGCGATTTGAGCAGGAGGGCGCTGCGCGCCCTCCTGGGTGATATATAAGTGATGTGGGCCGGGCTGAGCGCCCGGCCCACATCACTTATAAGTATGGTGTAGTTATGGGCTGAGCGCCCGGCGCCCGGCTCACATCACTTATATCTATGTGGAGTATGGGCTGAGCGCCCGGCGCTCAGCCCATACTCCACCATACCTATCTCGGGATAGATTGTGGCCCGTGCTACAATACAGTAGATGGCTATCTGTAGAAAAAAGGGGAGATACGATGCTTGATCGCTATTCGCGGCAGACGTTGTTTGGTCCAATTGGGAAGGCGGGACAGGAGCAGCTGGTGAAGGCAAAGGTGACAATTATTGGCTGTGGCGCCCTGGGAACGGTGCTGGCCAATAACCTCTGCCGCGCCGGCGTAGGACACCTGGTGATCGCCGATCGCGATTATATTGAGACGAATAATTTACAACGGCAGATCCTTTTTGATGAGGATGATGTAGCACAACATATCCCAAAGGCGATCGCCGCCCGGCAGCGACTGGCCCGCATCAATAGCGAGGTTGAAGTTGAGGCGCTGGTGGACGATATTACCGCCGATGGCATTGAGGCACTGGTGCAGGAGTCAGATCTGATTCTGGACGCGACCGATAACTTTGAGACGCGCTACATTATCAATGATGCCTGCGTCAAGTATCAAAAACCCTGGATATATAGCGGTGTGATCGCGGCCTACGGGGTGACGATGAATATTCTACCTGGTCAGACCGCCTGTCTGCGCTGCGCGTTTCCAGAGCTTCCCCCACCCGGTAGCACACCCACCTGCGACACGGCAGGCGTCTTGAATGGTATCGTAGGTGCGATCACCGGCATCGCCTCGACCGAAGCGTTAAAGATCCTGCTGGGTAGCGATAAGATCTGTCGCGACATGACCTGGATGGATCTGTGGGAAAATACATTTGAGCGCATCGAGCTTCCTCGACAGCCAGACTGTCCAGCCTGCGGGGCGCATAATTTTACGTTCCTGGAGGCTCGTGGGCAGGCCAGCACCAGTCTATGTGGACGCAACGCCGTGCAGGTCCGCAATACGACGCATGGGTCCCTGGATTTCGCGGCGCTGGCTGAACGTCTGAAAGCTATCGGCACGGTCAACTACAACGCATATCTGCTGCGTTTTCAGGTCGACAGCTATGAGCTGACCGTGTTCCCGGATGCGCGGGCGATTATCAAGGGGACCGATGACGAGCAGGTAGCCCGCTCGGTCTATGCGCGATACATAGGGATGTAGGGTGGAGGACTGGAGGGTACAGGGACCAGTCAGGAAATGAGTGCTTGTACTCCCCGGTCACACTTGCTATAATAACCCGTGGTTCATCTCCTGTTTTTCTCTGTCAACGTCAATGAGATACGCAGAAGGTTGAATAGAAAACCCCTCCCCGCACACAACACAATCCTTCAAGCAAAAAGGGAGAATATATATTACATATGAACGAACATATACTTGTCTGCGTAGCCTGGCCGTACGCAAAAACCTCAACCCACGTCGGGCAGGTTGCCGGGGCATACCTACCCGCTGATACCTTTGCGCGCTATCACCGTATGGCAGGAAACAAGGTTCTGATGGTCTCGGGCAGTGATGAGCACGGCACCCCTATCCTCGTTGAATCTGAGCGTCTGGGCATCAGCCCACGCGATTTTGTGGCCAACTACCACCGCCAGATCTGCGAGGTCTGGGACCGGCTGGGCATGTCGTGGGATCTCTATACAGAGACCGGGACGGCCAATCACTATCGCATCACGCAAGACTTCTTTCTGACGCTCTACGATAAGGGCTATATCTTTAAAGACAGCATGCAGTCCGCCTACTGTCCGACCGATCGCCGCTTCCTACCGGACCGCTATGTCGAAGGGACCTGTCCCCTCTGCGGCTATACCGGTGCGCGTGGCGACCAGTGCGATAATTGTGGACACACGCTTGATCCGGTGGATCTCATCGACGCGAAGTGCCGTCTGTGCGGCAGCAAAGATAGCAAGCTCGAGATGCGCATGACCGAGCACTTCTTCCTGGATCTACCCAAGCTAC
This sequence comes from Dictyobacter halimunensis, assembly GCF_036245075.1. Classification (NCBI taxonomy): domain Bacteria; kingdom Bacillati; phylum Chloroflexota; class Ktedonobacteria; order Ktedonobacterales; family Dictyobacteraceae; genus Dictyobacter; species Dictyobacter halimunensis. Next base: position 4,233,112 of record NZ_BSRI01000002.1, on the reverse strand, counting down.
AGGAACCGTTGCAGGCATGGCTATCGGAAAACAAGGGGTACTGGCGGCCCAATACGCTGGCCTTCGCCATGAACTGGCTGAAGGAAGGGCTGCGCGCGCGTGCCATCACTCGCGACCTGGACTGGGGTGTGCCAATTCCGCTGGAAGGCTATGAGGATAAGCGCATCTACGTCTGGTTTGATGCCGTGATTGGCTACTTCTCCGCCTCCGTCGAGTGGGCCGAGAAGCGTGGCGCGCCGGAAGCCTGGAAAAACTGGTGGATCCCCGGCCTCTCCGATACCGAGGTCAGGTCGTACTACTTTATCGGCAAGGATAACATTCCTTTCCATACCATCATCTGGCCCGCCATGCTGCTGGGCTATGGCAACCGCGTGCTGCCATACGATGTGCCCGCCAATGAGTTCATGACCATGAGCGGCGCCAAGGCGTCCAGTAGCCGCGGCAACGTAATCTGGACCAAAGATGTGCTGGATAAGTATGGGGCCGATATGCTGCGCTACTATCTCTCGGCCACGGCGCCAGAGGGGCGCGACAGCGACTTCACCTTTGATGAGATGATCCGTCGCAACAACGATGAGCTGGTCGCCACCTACGGCAACGTTGTGCATCGTACGCTGACCTTCTTGCAGAGCAAGTTTGGCGGGGTACTGCCACAGCCACAGCCGTTGCGCGCGGCCGACAAAGAGATCCTGGCCGAGCTTGAACGTGGCTTCGAGCTGGTCGGCAAGAACATCTCCCAGTGCCACTTCAAAGAGGGATTGAACACGGCCATGAACGTGGCACGCGCCGCCAATCGCTACCTGGATGAACAGGCACCATGGAAACAGATTAAAGTGGATCGTGAGGCCGCAGGGACTACCATTTATGTCATGCTGCAGATCATCAGTGGTCTGCGCCTGCTCTTCTGTCCCTACCTGCCCTTCTCATCGCAGAAGCTGCATGGCTACCTTGGCTTTGAAGGGGATGTCAGCGCGCAGCCCTGGCAGGCGGTAGAGATTCCCGCGGGGACGACGCTGCCGAAGCCCGCTCCCCTCTTCCCCAAAATTGAAGAGCCCATCGCCGCCGAAAAATAATATAGTAGAAGAAGCGGGACTGCCAGGGGCGATGCGCCCCTGGCAGTCCCGCTTCTTCTACTCCCATCCTTTACAGAGATCTACCCAGGCGCGATAGTGGGAATATTTCTCTAGTTCGGGGAGAGTGAGTTCGATGGCGCTGTTGTTGCTGCCGCAGGCGGGGAACACGGTTTGAAATCTTTTTAATGATGCATCCAGGTAGACGTCAACGCCGTCCTTGACGCCAAAGGGGCAGACGCCACCTACGGGATGTCCCACCAGCTCAAAGACATCGGTTGGTGAGAGCATGGCCGCTTTGGTATGGAAATATGCTTTGTACTTTTGATTGTCTATCCTGGCATCGCCGGCCGCGACAATTAAAATCGCCTTGCCCTCTACCAGGAATGAGAGGGTCTTGGCGATCCTTTTCCCCTCGCAGTGCAGAGCTGCCGCCGCCTGTTCCACCGTGGCGCTGGACACGTCAAACTCCTGTATCCGGTCCTCAACGCCCCATTGCTGAAAATATCGTTTTACATCTTCAATTGCCATACATTGCCTCCTACGTGGATGTATCATAAGAATTTCATTCAAGAAGATGCCGAACCGGCCAGGAACGGGGTCGCTTCGATCCAAGCCAGGGCAAGCCCGAAGCCGGGGCAAGCCCGAAGCCGGGGCAAGCCCGGCACCTACGACGACGACGGGGACGATGACGACGGGGACGATGTTTCGGTGGCGCACGAGAGGCGCTTGCCCATGAAGATGGCTACTTCGTGGGAGAGGTCACCGGGCGGATAGAAGTGCCGATTGATGCTCCAGATCTCCAGACCGTTGCGTAGATAAAACTGGATGGCCGGGTAGTTGGTGTTCTGGGTTTCCAGCACAAGGGCCCAGCATTTCTGCTTGCGCGCCCAATCAGAGGCGCAGCTGAGAAGAAGCGAACCGATGCCGTAGCGCTGGAACTGGCGGCCCACGATCAGGCTCTGAATGCGAGCCACCGAACTATGGTCCTCGACCGTCAGGAAGATGCCTCCGGCCATCTTGCCATCGGTCAGGGCGACAAAACCACCTTCTGTCAGTCGGAGCAGGTCCTTGATCTTCCCCAGCGATTTCTCACCGTCGTGAAAATTTTTGTAGAGGGGAGGATCGACGGCCGTTTCCACCAGTTCAAAGGCGAATGCCACCCTGCCATCTTCCTCCGCATTCACGTGGTTGTGGATGAGCCGATTGCGCACCTGCAACGTGTAAATGCGGTCCGTTTCAAAGTCAAAATCCAGCTCATGCAGAGCAACAGCATCGCTGACATGCACAGCACGCACTTCAATGTGATCCATGCAATTCCCTGCTTTCTTCGCCCGTATCTGCCAGTTTGCGTGGCAGATACACACAACTTATGATTTAGCGTTCACGACGTAGCCTGTGGAGAGAGCGCCCAGCGCCGCGGCTCCCGCGACACCAGAGAAGTCGCCCAGTTTGGCACGCACGATCGGCGTGCGTTTGGCCGAAGCGGAAAGCGCCACTTTGCGGGCGCGCGCCACCGCGGTCTCAAACAGCAGGTCAACGGCCTCAATCACGCCACCGCCCAGGATAATGCAGTCTGGATTATAGAAATTCATCACCGAAGCGATACCGTAGCCCAGGTAGTTGGCGGCATCAGTCACGATCTCCATCACCAATTCATCTTTTTGCTCTATGGCGTTGGCGATGATACCGGAGCGGATAATGGTATCGCCCTCTTTTAATTGCCCCAGAGCCTCGTCGGACAGCATCGACGGGCGTCCATGGTGCATCTCGGCCAGGATGGCTTTGGTGATAGCGGTACGGGATGCATACGCCTCCAGGCAGCCAAGCGAACCACAGCCACAGATACGGCCACCGGCCTGAATAGTCATATGTCCGACCTCGCCAGCGGTGCCGGTCAGACCGGTATACATGCGACCGTTCTGCACGATGCCGGAGCCGATGCCGGTACCAACGAAGATGCAGACAAAGTTATTGTAGCCACGACCAGAGCCATACAGGCTCTCGCCCATGGCGGCCACCTCAACATCGTTACCCACGAATACAGGCAAGTTAAAACGCTTATTTAAAATATCGCCCAGCGGCATGTTGCGCACACCTAGATTGGGTGCGTCCAACACCACGCCTGCCTTACGATCAATCTGGCCGGCTGCTCCCACACCAATGGCCAGCAACTCGGTATCTTCGGGGAGTTTGGCGGCGGTTATCGCAGCGGTCGCCAGCTCAATGGTACGTTGCGAGACAAAATCCTGACCGCGCTCGGCGCGTGTACGCTTGCGCGCGGAAGCCACGACGCTCCCATCGGAAAGATCAATCACCGCGGCGAGGGTCTTTGTGCCCCCCAGATCGATTCCCAGTGCATAAGATTTTGACTTTGGCATACGAACTCACTTTCTGAATGGCAGGCTTAATCCAGGTTGAACATCCAGATCCATTCCGTGATGCTCACCCAAACTCAAGTGGAAAAAGGCTGCGCTCGCAATCATTGCGGCATTATCGGTACAAAATTCAATCGGAGGATAGCTCAAACGGATGCCCAGCGGCTGGAGCTCCTGAAGCATCCGGGCTCGCAGGCTGAGATTGGCAGCGACCCCGCCGGCCAGGATAACCTGCTTGACCTGGTGTTCTTGAGCGGCCATGCGCGTCTTGGTAGCCAGTACATCGACGATAGCCTCTTGAAAGCCTGACGCCAGCAGGGCAACATCAGGGGCTCCTGCTTGCGCTGCCTGTTCCCCCATACGAGTATAACGTGTGTACTGGGTAGAAGGCTTCCCATCTTCGTGTGTGCGGGCGGCATCCGTGGCCCCTTCGGCCAGGTGCAGCATCGCCGTCTTAACTCCACTGAAGCTAAAGTCATAGGTGCCACGCAGCCATGCCCGCGGCAAACGATAGACGCTGCGCGCCTTCTTGATAGATTTCTTTTGTTGCGCATACGCATCTTCCGCCTGCTGCGCCATGCGCTGGATGGCGGGTCCACCGGGATAGCCGAGGCCCAGGACACGCGAGACCTTATCAAGGGCCTCGCCGGCCGCGTCATCGCGCGTGCGCCCCAGCAACTCGTAGTCACCATGATCGCGCACCAGCACGATCTCGCTATGCGCGCCCGAAATCACCAGGCAGATCAGTGGAAAGAGAGGGTCGCCCGATTGGTAGCGCCACTCCTGCTGTGGAAGCGGAGCGGCGGTGGCCGTCTCGGCCTGCGGACGCAACCAGTTCGCGTAGAGGTGGGCTTCCAGGTGATTGACACCCAGAAATGGCAGTTCACGGGCCAGCGACAACGTCTTGCCGACCGTCAGGCCAACCAGCAGAGAACCGGCCAGGCCCGGACCATAGGTAGCCGCGATCGCGTCCACGTCCTCCCAGGAGCATGACGCCTGCGCCAGCGCGGTCTCCACCACAGGGATAATCGCCGCGATCTGCTGACGCGAGGCCACCTCGGGGACCACACCGCCGTAGCGATTATGAATCTCAATTTGCGAAGCCACCACATTGGAAAGCAGATAACGGCCATCCCGCACGAGCGCGGCCCCGGTCTCATCACATGAGCTCTCAATACCAAGTACAAGCATAGATTCCATCCCCAACACTGCAGCCGTTACCAGGAGACAAAACGCGCTCCACAAGCGCTCAATTTGTCTCTAACTTTTGCAATAACGCCGCCTTCAATTCTAAAAATTTTTGTTTATAGCTCGTAGAGTTGATCTCATCGGTCCACATAATTAAAGCATCTTCTTGATTATCGCTATAATAGCGGTGACGCACACCCGCTTCCCGAAAACCATATTTGCGATAGAGGTTCTGGGCCGTATAATTGGAGACCCGCACCTCCAATGTCACCCATTTTGCACCTATATTATAGGAAATATCAATCAAGCTCACCAATAAGAATTCGCCCAGGCCCTGTCCGCGCGCGTTTGGATGCATCGCGATGGTGGTAATATGAGCCTCATCAACCATCAGCCACAGACCAGCAAAACCCAGGATCGAAGCCAGGCCAGGCGAAGGCGAGGTGACGGCAGGCCTGCTGGGTAAAAGTGAAAGCGGAAAAGGACGCGCCTTTCGCAACTTCTCTGGTTCAGCGAAGACCGTGCTCTGCTCTTCAAGGATATGCTTATCGCGTAATACGATGTAGTGCGCCCAGCGATTATCCTGTAATTCCTTGCGATAGGCACTCGGAGGCCACGTCGAAGGATATGCCAGACGCTCGATCTCAATCACGCGAGGCACGTCCGACATCGTCATTCTATCAATGGCGTAACGCACCCTGTTCCCTTTCTGTTGTATCATGATCAGTCGATCGTAGGAAAGAGCCGCCAAGCAAAGGCTGCTTGCGGGTACTCTTTGTAATGGATGGACGCCGTAAATAAAGAGGTTCCAGCACGAGTGGATCATCTGCCTGACCATCCTGTAGACGTTGCCAAGCCAGTTGGGCCAGCACAGACGCAGATCTCGTCGATGCGAGCGATCCCCTCAACACGCCCTGCTCCGCCATCCCCTGGTGCAAAGCCTGTCGAGACGCGGCCTTCATTTCGCCACAGAAAAGCACTGGCGCCGATAGCGCAACCGGCCAGTTCGCCAGTTGAGTATGGAGAAAATCCACCAGCGCCTGCGGCGTAGCTAACTGATAGTCGCCGACCTGCTGCAGACGATAGCTCACCTCACCATCCACCATCCGGGTCTCGGTGGAAAAGTAACAGCCGGCATAGAGCTCAGAGCGACCGGCCTCCAGCACCGAGCAGATGGGTCCACGCCAGAACTGCTGCTGCGCCGCGAGCACATCCAGCGTACCAATGCCAAGCAAGGGCTTCTGGAGCGAAAATGCCAGAGCCTTGGCCGAGGACAGAGCCACGCGCACGCCGTTAAACGAGCCGGGTCCCAGCGCCACCCCGATCGCATCAAGCTGTTTCAGGGAGAGTTGCCGCTGCGCCATCATACGCTGAATACGATCCAACAAATCTACGCTATGGTTATTCTCCGAGAACCAGGTATATTCACTCAACAACTCGTTTTCTGAGCACAAGGCCACGCTCGCATAGCGAGTTGAAGTATCAAGAGCGAGTAATAGCATACATATTCTTCTGAAACTGCCGGAGCAGTTCGCAATAGCGCGCACCCGATGCCACAAACAGCAAGCGGCGCCTGGTTTCATCGACAGAGCTCAGGCGAATATCCAATCGTTCCGCGGGCCACAGTTCTTCTGCGTTGCCCGCCCACTCGACCACACACACGCCCGAGCCATAAAAGTAATCTTCAAAGCCGAGATCAACGATCTCATCGGGATCTTCCAGTCGATAGAGATCAAAGTGATAGAGGGTCAGAGGCTGATTGCCCTGCGATGCCGCTACGCCCTGATACTCTTTCAGCAGCGTAAAGGTTGGACTATTCACCACGGTCGTCACCTGCATCCCCCGGGCCAGGCCCTGGGTAAGGGTCGTCTTGCCCGCGCCGAGCTGCCCATCCAGCAGAATCAGATCGCCCGCCCGCAGCAACGCCCCCAGGGCCGCGCCTAAACGCTGTGTCTGACTTGCCCGCTGGCTGACCACCTCGAGGGAACAGATCCCATCCTGAGCCGACATTGCTGTATCGCGCCCCTCATCACGCACTGGAAGCCTCCCTACAAATACGCTAATGGTCCCGCACGCGCGGCACCAGAATATCTATCCCCATCCAATACCCTCCGGGACAAAGAATGCAGATACCTCGAACACAAGGAGGGAATAGTGAGTAACATTATAGCATACAAGGAACTTTGATGGGGATAATCTGCCTTGCTTGTGGTAGGGCAGATTATCCTCGCGTGGTGGAGATGATTAGCGGAGCTTGGCGCCGCAGCTGCGGCAATAAAGGGCGTTGGGACGCAGAGGATTGCCGCACTGGGGGCAGCGATCGGTCCCGGCGCTGGTTCCCGGTTGCGGCTGACTGTAGCTGGCATTGTTGCTCGGGCCGGGATTGGGTGTCGGCTGCGGCTGACCATAGCTGGCGTTGCTCGGGCCGGCGTTGGGAGGCGGGGTCTGCGTGTTCGGCGACGGAGGCGCATAGTTCATGGTGGGGCCAGGAGCGAACTGATCGGCGGGATAGGCCTCGTTTTTGGCATCCTGCAGCTGCGTCTCGCGCGCACGCAGATCGTGATCCAGCTCAAAGATACTGGCGCAGAGGCGCGAAAGCTGCGAATCGGTGAGTGATCCCTGCTGATAGAGATTCATCGCCACCTGGCCGAGCTCGTCCATCAGATGCTGGCGCTGCTCCAGCAGCTTATCGATCTCGCTCTGCTTATTACGTACGCGCAACTGCTTTTGAGCCTCCCAGCTCGTGCGACTGACAGCCGAATTAACGAAATTTTTGGCTGACGAGATAAAATCACTCATTATAATATTGCCTCCATTGTATGCATTGATCTGAAATTTATTCATCAAATGCGTGCTGGTAGATGCGAATCTCTTCCAGGCGTCCGGTCGCGCTGAGCTGAACGGCCACAACGTCCACACGCCACGAACGCGCCGGATCGGCATTTGTGATAAACAGGTAATAGTGACCTACCTGGATAATTTTTTGCTGTTTACGCTGGTTGACCGCCTCTTCCGGCAAACCACGGGAAAGTCCACGGCGCGTCTTGACCTCGATAAATACCAGGTCGGACTCATGCTCGGCCACCAGATCTATCTCACCATAGCAGCAACGAAAATTGCGCTCCAGAATAACGTAGCCCGACTGCTGCAGCCGTTCGGCCGCCAGACGCTCACCAGTGCGGCCCAGCCCCTGTCGAACCCCTTTTGCAGCGCTACCCATACGTCGCTCCTTCACCTCAACCACTCAACCCTTCTGTATCTATGTACGCATTGTAAGCCGCTGTGTTGTACAAAAATAGGGTAACAACTCCTTCTCTCTATTCTCCTCTCGCGCCGCTGCAGGCGGCGCGAGAGGAGAATAGAGAGAAAAAGAAGCTTTGTGGGGACTTGAGCATGCCCCCAGCATGCTCGCCCACACCCCGGCAGGAAAGCTCGCCGCCCTCCTGCACCTCCCGCTTTGGGAGTGTAGTAATGTTGTGTTTATTTTAGCATAAATGCTCGTCAATGCAAAAAGCACAGCTTTTCATAGAGGCCACCGCGAATATGGTATTATTGGAATGTTCGCAGTGAAAATCATAGCTGATGTGATAGCCGGAGGATACTTACGGCAGGCCGGTATATAATCACAGGCAGGCGAAGAAAGGTTTAAAAGCGACCCTCTCGACGCTCTATACCTATTCGTGTTAAAATAGGCCCGACAGCTATTCACAGCAAAACAGCAAGACGTAATTTATGCACAACGCATATTTTATACAGAGAACCGTCTGATTAGACTAGGGGAGCAACGATATGTCAGGACATTCAAAGTGGGCACAGATTCGCCGTTCAAAAGGCGTCAATGACGCACGCCGAGGCCAATTGTTCACTCGGCTAGGACGTGAGATCGTTGTAGCGGTACGTGAAGGGAACAGTGGCGACACGAATGCGAACTTCCGCCTGCGCATGGCCGTACAGCGGGCACGTGATGCCAATATGCCATTGGATAATATCGAGCGCAACATCAAGCGTGCACTGGGTGGCGGAGAGGGCAACAACCTCGAAGAGATCACCTACGAAGGATATGGTCCTGGTGGTACGGCGATCCTCGTACAGACGCTAACTGAGAATCGCAACCGTACCGTCGCCGAGGTACGCAACGCCTTTAACCGCAACGCAGGCAACATGGGTGAAAATGGCTGCGTCGACTGGCTCTTTGAGAACAAAGGGGTCATCGAGGTCGAGCTAAACGGGAAAGACGCCGATGAGTTGTCGCTGGAGGCTATTGACTTTGGCGCCGACGACGTCGAGCCAGCCCAGCCGGGGGACGAAACCCTGATCATCTACACTGATCCCGCCCACGATGTGCTTGATAAAGTACAGCATGAACTGGAAGCGCATAACTATACAGTGCTCAAAGCCGAAAGCACGCTGGTCCCCAAGACCCGCATTGAGCTAGATGAAGAAAAGACGGCTCACCAGGCCATTCGCCTGATTGAGAGACTGGAAGATCTCGACGACGTGCAGAATGTCTACACCAACGCAGATTTCCCAGAAGCATTCGCGGCTTCATACAACGCATAAACGTTTGCGCGACAGTCGCTAATGCCAGAAGGGAATGTGGCAGATGGAAAAAGATCTCATGCCGCCTCCACCTTCAGATGCGCGTATCGCGCTCGGCATTGATCCAGGAACAGCAATCGTTGGGTACTCGGTGGTGATGGCGCGGGGAAGTGAACTGAGCATGCTGGCATGCGATGTCATCACGACCCCCGCCAAGATGCCGCTGGCCCAGCGCCTGCAAATTATTTACGAGGGCCTGAGCAAGCTGATTGTGACCTACAAACCGCAAGAAGCGGCGATGGAGGAGCTTTTTTTCGCGAAGAACGCGCGCACTGCGATGACCGTAGGCCAGGCGCGTGGGGTTGCGATGCTTGCCCTGGCCAATGGTGGTCTCTCCGTAGCTGAATATACCCCCAAACAGATCAAGCAAGCCGTTACCGGTTATGGGGGTGCTGATAAGAATCAGGTAGGAGAGATGGTACGTATATTGCTCAAGTTAACCGCAATACCGAAACCAGATGACGCCGCAGACGCCGCCGCGGTCGCCATCTGCCACTTGAATACAGCAACCTACGCGGCCAATCTCTTACGCTACAATCGCTCATGATCCATAATGCGCCCCTCGCGGGCGCTTCTCTTCCCGCCACATATACGTAGGTGCGCCCCTTGCGGGCGCTTCTCGCGGGCGCGAATAAAACAAGCATCAATAACACAGAAGAGGTACCGTTGGGGAGATGATAACCAGCATTCATGGCACCCTTGAAGCTACGGGTGTCGATTACGCCATTATCCGGGTGGGGGGCTTTGGAGTACGGGTTTTCGTGCCATCTTCCACCCAACAGCGCCTGAATGAGCCAGGCATGGAGGTATCGCTCTCCACCCATTTCCATATGCGCGAGGATGGCATCTCGCTGTATGGCTTCACGACCGACACGGACCGCGATGCCTTTGAGCAATTGATCGGTGTCAGCGGGGTCGGGCCCAGGGTGGCCCTGGCCATCCTCTCGGTCATGGATGCCACAGCGTTCTACAAGGCCATCGCGGACGAGGACCAACAGCGCCTGGGACTGGCCAAAGGCGTGGGCAAGAAACTGGCGGCCCACCTGATCCTTGAGCTCAAGGGTAAGCTGCCATCGCTGGCGGGGCTGGCTGGGAATGGCGCCGCGCCGGTGGCGGGCAATATTAAAGCCGAGGCGCTCGAAGCTTTGATGGGGCTTGGTTATACCAATGCGGAGGCGCAGGCGGCGCTGGCCAAGCTGCCGCAGGATCGTGCGCTCTCGCTGGAGGAGCAGGTGACGCTGGCGCTGCGCTCGTTTTCGCGCTGAGCGCGCGCTCTTATAATACTGATGGTTCGCGCCTGTGGCCCTGACTCGAGCGCCCTGGCGCTCGAAATAAATAAAAGAATGTGGTGTATAAAACGAGAAAAGCCCACAGTACGTGCGGGGCTTGCCCCCGCTTTTGTCCTTCCCACTCGAAAGAGCAACAAGAAAGATGTTCTTCATCAGCAGAAGCCTGCATCGATAAGTGGTGAGGAAGCAAAGCGGGGGCAAGCCCCGCACGTACTGTGGGCTTTTTCATTCAAGGGGCGCACCTACGGCGATGGGTGGTTGAGGTGGTCCCAGCTGTGGGGGTGGAGGGGTTCGGTATGTCCGTCGGGGTGGGAGAGGGTCAGGCCAGCGGTGGGAGGTTGGATCTCGCCGATGACGGTGAGTGGCGTTCCGCTTTGCTGTTGAATGGCAGAGCGCACCTCGTCCAGGGCGGAGGGTCGCAGGGTAAAGAGGAGTTCGTAGTCCTCGCCGCCGTGCAGCGCCCAGTCCAGGGGATCGTGCTGGAGAGAGCGTGCTACGCGCAACAGTGGCGCGGAGAGCGGGATCGCCGCCAGGTCTACACGCGCGCCGCAGCCGCTGCGCTCGCAGAGATGGGTGAGATCACCGCTCAGGCCATCGCTGATATCCAGCATCGCCGTGACCTTCCCTCCTCCCAAAGCGCCAAGCAGTTGACCCTCGCGAACGCGAGGCTCAGGCGCGGTATGGCGCTCTCGCAACGTCTGCAGGTCCTGTGGCGACACATCGGTTGTGGTATGCAGAAACGTTTGCAGGCCGGCCGCAGAGTCGCCTAAAGAACCTGTAACGCAGATGAGATCGCCAGCATGGGCGCCACTGCGCAACAGAGCATGGCCGCGCTCAACAGTACCTAGCAGCGTAATGTCGATCACCAGTTGAGGAGAGCCGCCGGTGCTGGAGATATTACCGCCAACGATAGCGGTATCGAAGCGCTGCGCCTGCGCCCGCAATCCAGCATAAATGCCATCCAGGACTTCGATGGACAGGTGGGAGGGAAGCAACAGAGAGATCAGCGCGTAGCGGGGCGTTCCGCCCATCGCGGCGATATCGCTCAAGTTAATCGCCAGCGCCTTTCGTCCAATATGCTCTGATGGAGAGGATCCTAGAGAAAAATGCACCCCCTCGACCTGGCTATCACAGGTCGCCAGCAGCAAGTCTCCGCGCCCCAGGTCTAGCAGGGCACAATCGTCTCCCACGCCAATATCGCCGGCGGTTGAAACGGCCAGGCCGGCGGTCAGTCGCGCGACAAGCTCAAACTCGCCAAAGGCAGAGATATCCATACATTTATCCTTTACCTGGAACACATTTGATGTTCTACGCATGGACACGTTCTATATCACACCAGGGATAATTATTCACGCATCCTCGCTATCCCTACAGTCAAGCGAAAAAGCATAAGCGATAATCCTATTGCGCCATATGAATCACTATGCTATCCTAGTCTGCGTTCTAACGCTCATACGAAAAGTTGAGGCATCATTTTGCAGCACAGTATGGAGTTATTAGTTGTTACGCTAGCTCATGTCCTGCCCGGAAAAGATACAGAAGCGCGGGCACACATACGCTCAATAGCAAACACGCTGCGCAGCGCACCAGGACTCATCTCTACCCGACTGTATCGCGGGCGCAGCAATGGCATCGTCTATCTGCTCCTGACGACATGGGATGATGAACAAAGCTGGCTCAAGGCCCAGGAACGCCATTCACCCAAAAAGCTGCTGTTGACGGCCACCAATCTTTTGGCCTCCCAGCCCGAGCAGTGGTTGCTCTCCTACCTCTGGGGCTATAGTCGGCCAACTGCCCCAGCTCAAATTGCCTCGATCCATATTATGACGCTTGATCCACAAAGGATTGAGCAGGTTCAGAAGCAATGGCTGGCGGGACTCTATCAGCCGGAGCTCCAGATGCATCTTACCTTTGCCTTCTTCGCTCGGGGCATCAATGATACACCAACCGCCCATAGATTGGCTACCGTCGCGCGTACCGCCGGTTACCAGGAGGTATTCGCGCGACAAAGCTCGCTGCTCTTTGGTTTTTTTAGCTGGGCCAACGAGATGGAACGCGAGAATTTCTATGCGCACGACATCTATCGACGAGTCAAAAGGACCGTTGAGAAGGGAGCACCCATCAATGTGCTCTCGCTAGAGATGCTATAAGCAGCAGATAACTTGTTTTATGTTGGTGTCGCCGGGGCGCAGATGCGCCCCGGCGACACCAACATAAAACAAGTTATCTGAGCACCGTAGGTGCGAAAACACATGCAGGCGAGGGCAGGTTAGTCGGCCGACGTTTCGGCCACCGGGCGATCATAGTATTTCTTTAGCTCGGCCTTCAAAAACTCCCGATCTGACCACATCGCGCCCGTCAGGGTATGATACTCGCCATCGCACACAGGCGCGGCCGAGGCGCATTTACGGTGGGGGTGCAGGCGGAAAAGAATCGAGCTCCCGCGTACTTCAATCCACATATGGCGACGCGTCGAGTGCGTTCCCCAGCGAAAGAGCACCATCGAATCATACTCCTCAAAGTGCCCTCGCCCCTTGAGAAGATTCTTGTTAATGCTCTGCAACATCTCGGCTAAACCGCTCTCACGCATCACATGCTTGGCATTTTCACGAATAGAGAGGCGTTGCGCCTCACGTTCCTGCTCATATAATTCATCATGGCTCTCGGACGAGAGCTCATGATAGTCACGACTCGTAGACATACACGGTAACCTTCCAACACCTGGCAATGAAAAAAATGAATATATTTCAGCATAGCACAAAGAAGCAACCCATCACGACCACCCCATCACAAAATACGAAATAGCGAGCACTTACCCTGTTTATTTAAATTTTGCCAGCACATCTTCTTCAGAAAAGTGAAAAAGGTTCCGTCCAACGTTGCCAACCAGATTAAAGCTCGCCGGTGTATGCGACACCTGGGTAGGAACACCCCACTGCGGAGAAACGCGCGAAACGTTATTGGAGGATTGCTTGGCCAGGCGTTTGGCTTCAGCCGTAAGCGTGCTCACCTCATTCATCGAGTGCGAACACCTGAGCTGATCGCTGACCACGCCGATGGAGAGAGAGACCAGCGGAAACTGATATGGATGACCAGAGCGATCAACGCCATTGATCGAGCCACGCTCGATGTCTTCAGGGTGGTAAAACGACATGCTCTCCTGTTTATAACGCGCCAGAATGTGGCGGCACAGTATCTTCTCGCGATCCGGAGTTGTGACGATAACAAAATCATCCCCACCGACATGCCCTACAAAATCATCAGCGTTGCCATATTCATACACGACACGCTGACAGATATGGCCAACCAGCAGAATCATATCATTGCCAGTCACAAAGCCATAGGCGTCATTAAATGCTTTAAAATTATCCAGGTCGAGATAGAGGACACTCCAGGGGTCGGAGCCACGCAATTTATAATCGATGGCCCGTTCAAGTTGCAGGCCACCAGGGAGGCGTGTAAGAGGTGATAGAGTGGTTTGCTGTACGCGCCGCAGCTGTCGGCGAATATGGGCAAGCAATTCATCCGAGCAGCAAGGCTTGGTAATATAGCTATCAACACCCAGTTCATATGCCCGGACCTTATCTACCAACGATGAATGCGCACTCACCATAATGATAGGAATGTGCATGCACTTGGGATGGTCACGCAACTGCTGGATGACCTGATAGCCATCGATACCCCGAAGTTCTACATCTAGAATGATAAGGCCTGGCATCTCACGCATAGCAAACTGTACAGCATCTTCGCCGTTTCTAACCACAACAGCTTGATATCCCTCGCCCCCAAATTGCTCCCTGACTAATTGTGTGATGACTCCTTCACCTTCGACGACTAGAATGCTGAACATATATGCTCCTACCTCTACATTTCACTATATACACCGTGTATACCTTAGAAGACTCACGTTATCCATGTAATACGAATGAAATCATCCATACACCTACGGTTTTGCCGTGAGCCAGAATACCACTGGTCCGATCGAGAACTATAGGTACACCACCGTAGCACAGTAAACTACTTATGTTAAATACATTGCATCAACGTTTATGATACATCGAAAGAACACATAAATTGTTATTGAGCCATCAGTGTATAAGTATCGTAAAATACGCGTTATGCGTATCAAATGACAAAGTCACCTCCTGATACAGGCCCATTCAATAGGGGAGTGGGGGCATTGAGCCAACAGTGAAGACAGTGTAGCGCAATGCCTGGCATGGGCAAATAGTGATAATCGACTGTCTCCTAATGTACATATCGTACTTACAGTACCAAAAGTAAGTATACATATGTCATAGTTAGTATAACATCCTTCGGGCGACATGCAAAGGTTTTGTTTAACAAATCAAAGCTTTTCGTCATAAATTGCAAAAATCTCACAATACTGTGACTTTTAGGTGGGCAGAGCCCCCTTACCCCCTTTTTTGCCGCCCTTCGGGCGGCAGGAGAGAGAAGAAGTGTCGGGGGCACAGCCCCCGCGCCCCCAGTCAAGGGGCTCGCCGCCCCTTGCATCCCCGCTTCTCATGTGCAGCATTGCGACCTGCCTGCGTTTTCGCACATGCGGTGCTCAACAGTCTGTTGTGTGTTGGTGCGTGGGGTGCGCGAATGCGCACCCCACGCACCAACACACAACACCAACGCGGCCGCGCAGCGGCCGCCTATGTGGGGGCGTTCACGTACCCTACTATGACGAGAGTCAGGCCCCACGAAGGGGGCACGAGTATTTCTATTAATAGAGACGATTGATGATGGCTTTTCATGAGATAAATTGTTGGTCAATTATTACAGAGTTTTTTTCAGGTCCCTCAAGGGTGTTATAAATTGTACGGGAATGTTGACGCTTGAGTCTGACTGAGATAATATTTAGATAGAAGGCATGCAATTAACGGCAGTAAGAAGCCCGTACATCTTCGCCCATACAAAGGCTGAACAGAACAAAGGATAAGCGATGACCTTGTCGGTACAAGCGGAACGACCCATTACCTTTCATAGCAAGGGCCAGCCGGCCTTTCTTCTCGAGGGCGTTGTGCATGCTCCTCTCAAGGCTGAGCATGCCCCCATCGTGATTATCTGCCATCCTCAACCGGCCAGTAGCGATATGAATGACACCTTGAACGTCGCCCTGGCCAAACAACTGGCTGAGGAAGGCATGATCGTGCTCCGGTTCAATTTTCGCGGAGTGGGCCGTAGTCAGGGTCAGCAGACAGACGGGCGCCTTGAGCCACTTGATTTAGCCGGCGCCATCGATGCGGCGCTGACATTTCCGGGCGTCAATCCCGCCAAGCTGTGCGTGGTAGGGCATGGCTTTGGTGCCTATACAACGATGCTCTACGCTCCCTTCGATATGCGTATACGTACGATTGTGGCGATTAGCCTGCCCCTGTTCCGTGCCACCAGCGGTTTTCCACGCCAGTTTGAGCGCCCCAAATTATTTGTCACCGGTGAGTTCGACGAAATCTGTCCGCTTTATAAGCTGGAGCCATTTGTTGAGCAGCAGGCCGGCCCCAAGGGGATCAAAGTCATTGTCGGAGCCAGGCATTTGATGCGCGGCTATGAGCAGCCGGCCGTGCAGGCTATCTTAAAATATCTCAAAACATGGGCGAGCATGCCGGGGGTCTAAACGAGATTCGCATGAGATCGATATCAGAAGTTGGAAGAAGAGGAATATAATGAATCCAGCCAACCCCATTATTGTTCAAAGTGATCGCAGTATTTTATTAGAAGTTGACCATCCTCAGCATGAAGAGGCGCGCGATGCTCTGGCGCAGTTTGCCGAACTTGAGAAGTCGCCCGAACATATTCATACCTATCGCTTAACGCCATTGTCGCTCTGGAATGCCGCGGCTGGCGGCATGGATGCGAACACCATCGTCGGCCTGCTCACAGATTACAGCAAATATCCCTTGCCCACCAATATTATGACCGAGATACAGACCTATATCCACCGCTATGGACGCGTCAAGCTGGTGCGCGAAGGGGATGATCTCCTGCTGTACTCAGATGATTATGCCTTGATGACCGAGATCATTAACCACAAAAAAATGCAGCCGTATATCGTGCGGCAGGTCAATCGCAACACGCTGCAGATCGATAGCGCCAGGCGCGGACATGTCAAGCAGGCGCTGATCCATATTGGCTTTCCGGCCGAGGATCTGGCTGGCTATACCGAGGGTTCTCCCCTCCCGATCAACTTACGCACGCTGACGCAGCAGGGCAAAGAATTTGAACCCCGCCACTATCAGCAGGCGGCGGTCTCGGCCTTTCATGCCGGGGGAGCGCCCAGCGGGGGGAGCGGTGTGGTAGTTCTGCCCTGTGGAGCTGGAAAGACGATCGTCGGCCTGACCGCCATCGCCACCCTGCAGCGAGCCACCCTGATCCTTACCCCCAATACCGTCGCGGTCCGCCAGTGGATACATGAGATTCTGGATAAGACAGATCTACCGCCCGAAATGGTTGGCGAGTATACCGGTGAGCGCAAAGAGATCGCGCCCATCACGGTCAGCACCTATCAGATTCTGACCTACCGGCGCAACGAGGTGGGCGATGCAAACGATGTAGGACCCACTACCTATCCCCACTTCTCGCTCTTCACCAACTATGACTGGGGGCTCATCATCTACGACGAGGTGCACCTGCTCCCGGCGCCGGTCTTCCGCTTTACGGCCGAGATTCAGGCCCGGCGTCGCCTGGGTCTGACAGCCACGCTGGTGCGAGAAGATGGATGCGAGGCGGACGTCTTCAGTCTGATCGGCCCCAAGAAATATGATGTGCCGTGGCGCGAGCTGGAGCAGCAAGGGTGGATCGCCACCGCAGAGTGCCATGAGATCCGCGTGGGCTTTCCCACCGAGGACGATCAGCTCACGTATGCCATGGCTGAGACGCGCGAGAAGTATCGCATCGCCGCCGAAAATCCGACCAAGCTAGAGATTGTCCGCCACCTGGTTGACCGGCACGCGGATGACCAGGTGCTGATCATAGGTCAATACCTGGATCAGCTCAAAATCCTGGCGGAAGAACTACAGGCTCCCCTGCTCACAGGGCGTACGGCCACCACCCAGCGCGAAAAGCTCTATGAGCAATTTCGACGCGGTGAGATCAAACGGCTGGTGGTCAGTAAAGTCGCCAACTTCGCCATCGACCTACCGGACGCCAATGTCGCCATCCAGGTATCAGGCACCTTTGGCTCACGGCAGGAAGAGGCCCAGCGCCTGGGCCGCATCCTGCGTCCAAAGGGTGATGGAGGAAGTGCGTACTTCTATACCATCGTCACTCGCGATACACGCGACCAGGATTTTTCCGCCAACCGGCAACTGTTTTTGACTGAGCAAGGGTATCGCTACCTGATAGAAGATGCAGAGGACCTCTTGACAGCCCAGCCATAATGAAAGCATCATAACCTTTTCTTGCAAAAGGGTGCAAGGCCCTCTCTCTCGCGCCGCCTGCGGCGCGAGAGAGAAAAAAGAGATTTTGTGGGGACACCCCACACCCCGGCAGGAGGGCTAGTCGCCCTCCTGCACCTCCCATCTGGGAAACGCTCTGTGAAGTCAAGAGGCGGCTAGCCCTCTCGCGCGGGGGTACGCTTTGCGGGGTCAAGGGGCGGCTAGCCCCTTGGGGGGTGTGGGGTCTCCCCACCCTCATCTTTTCTCCTCTCCGCCGCAGGCGGTGCGAGAGAAGAGTGGATGCGCTCGCTTGACATACGCCCGCATAGGGTGATACTTTGAGAAGCAAAAGTGCATTTATTATTGACTACAAGAGGATAGCATGGCAGAGAATTATAATGAGGTAACACCGGACACTTTTGCTGAAAAGGTACTGCAAGCGTCCCAACTGGTGGTCGTCAATTTCTCGGCGGAACAGAGCAATGCCTGCAAGATACAAGAGCCAGAAATCGCAGCGATCAGCAAAGGGTATCAAGGCCGTGTCGTTTTTACCAGACTGGATGTCACCGGGCAGGAAGACCTGACCAGGCAATGGAAGGTCGAGGGTATCCCTACGCTCGTTTTCTTTAAGAATGGGCACGAGGTTTATCGTATTACAGGTATTGTAATGCGCGATAAGCTGCGCCGCATGGTTGAAGGTGTCTTGCTGGCCGAGTAGCTCAGCCTATTTTTATCACCGTTATCGTTAGGAGTTGTATTTTGTCACACATCTATCCGATCCGCCTGCGGTCGTCGCTGCACGAAACCATCTGGGGCGGGCGCCGTCTGGAACAAGATAGCTGGAAAACGTTACCAGCCAATGAAATTTTAATCGGTGAATCATGGGAGACAGAGGTCAGTAACCTGGTTCAGAATGGGGAGTATGAGGGTCAGACACTGGGAGCCGTTGTCGCCGAACTGGGCACCTCCCTGCTTGGGGAGCAAGCCACAGCCATCTTTGGTCAGCGCTTCCCGCTGCTAGCTAAATTCATTGACGCCAATGCCCAGCTATCCGTACAGGTCCATCCCAAGGATGAATACGCCAACGAATTTGAGGGTGGAAAACTGGGCAAGACCGAGTTCTGGTATATTTTAAGCGCTGAACCGGGGGCGAGCATCGTCCACGGCTTTAAGGCTGCGACCGATCCCGCCGCGGTCAGGCAGGCCATTGAAGGGGTGCAACTGGAAGAACTGATGCACGCAGAACCGGTCGCAGCGGGCGACGTGGTCTTTGTGCCCGCCGGAACGGTCCATGCCATCGGCGGCGGCATCCTGCTCTATGAACTGCAGGAGTACTCTGACGTCACCTATCGTATGTATGACTATGGTCGTCTTACAGCCTCTGGCAAGCCACGCGAGCTGCATATCGACCGCTCCCTGGATGTCTCGCACTATGAGGCCTCGCGGCAGATCAAAATGCATCCCGTCACCCTCGCTAGCACGACGGAGTACGACGAGCGCTGCCTGGTCGCCTGCAAATATTTCTTGACGCGCGAGCTAAACCTGAAAGGTGGCGTGCGCGAGGGGGCGACCGAGAAGAGTTGCATCATTCTCACCTCACTGGGGGCGGAGATACGTGTTGCTTACGGTGAGCAGTTCGCACAAACAGAGACGCTCAGCCGCGGCCAGACACTGGTGCTGCCAGCTGATCTGGGTGCGTACCGCATTGAAGGAGAGGGCTCCCTCCTCTTCTCATATGTACCTAAAGCCAGAGACGAGGCCTGGCAGGCCTGGCGGGCCGCCAATTCCGAGAGTGCTCTCTAGAGCACTCTCGCCGGGGACCTACTGCTCGCGGCGGCGTTTCTGCCTCTCTTCTTCCAGGTCGGTAATGGTTCCCTCAACCACGCGCTCTTCACGTTCGGGGCGATTGCTGCCCATCAACGGCGAATAGGCCTGGCGCAAGAACTCTTCTTGCTGCTGCTGCATGCGCTTCATGCCTGAGACAGCCTGTGAGATGCCGGTGCTAATCTTGACGATGACCAGGGCTCCATAGAGCACGGCCCAGACGATCAAACCCACGAACAGCGTCAATATCCCGCTGACGATACCATTGAAAACACCGCCAACAAGGCTATTGCTATACGTTTCGTAGATCATCATCAGAATAATGGGGAGCCAGAAAAACTGCACGAGCAGTTGCAAGAGCCAGTAGAGGAACCACCAGACGGCTTTCACTGGATCCGAGGGCATGTTCCAGGCTGGAATAGAAAATCGAAAACGCTTGATCTTGTTCACATCAGATCCTCTTTTAGCCTATATGGATTCATATATGTACATTGTAGCAGTCAGGCGGACCGGTTACCAGTGATAGAGCACGGGCATCGCGCAGATCGGCGTTCGCAGGGAACGATGTCATCGTTAGTGGAACGGTCGCGCCCGGGAGTTGGCCGCTTCGCGGCAAAGTCGGGGCAAGCCCGACACCTACTACACATAAAAGGAGGAAGCATCCAGCTGGACTGCTCCCTCCTTTTAAAAGGTCTGGGCCCGGTGGTCAGACCTGTGCATCACGATTTTTTGGCAAAGGTAACAGGTATGTAATCCAGACCACTCTGTGATCGCAACACTTTTTTAGGCGTATCATAGAGACGAAATGTGTCGAGCTGGAGTGGGATGGCTCCTAAAAAGTTATACGAGAGAATCGTCGGTAGGGTTGTATAGGCGGTAACCTGCATCTTTGTAGGCGGCTGCGCGGGATCACCCATTGGCACGATCAGCTGATCACCGGAGCGCAGCGCGCTCACCGAACAGGCATGGCTGGCGGGGGCGACACCCGTACCCGCGACGCCATTCGTGAAGGTGTAGTTATAGCTGGTGCGATAGCCCGCCGGGGCCGAGCGCAACATCTGCCAGCGAGACGCCAGCACGTTCCGTTGCCCATTATTAAATGGCTTCAGATCCATGAATTTCAATTCTTCAGTTGAATTATTCTGACCTTGCCCCGCCGATGAGCCGGGCCGCAGCACATACAGGTTGAAGGGAGGTCCCCCAGGATGCGCGGCGGTAGCGATGCGGGAAGCATGCGCATAGGCCGTTACCAGATCCAGGCGATGGCTATGGGGAGCCGTCAACAGAATGGCCGCGCCGCTCTGGATGCCGGGAAGCACCAGGCACGAATCGTCAACCACCGTGGTCGGTGTCTTCATCTGTCCCGCTAGATAGAGGAACGCAGCCCGGGTTCCCTGGTCCACGCTCACATAGACATGGTTGAGGTGTCGCTGCTGAGCCAGTTGATCCGCCTGCCGCATTACATTCTGCAGCGAGGTAAGATCGTTGTAATACTGACCAGCCCAGGTTGTATCGACATAGCGACCATGCGAGGCATCATAGACATAACCTGCAGAGAGCAGAAACTGGGCGCAGACCAGCAGACCGCAAATGGTCAGGAAAACGATACGTGCAACCTGCACGCTGTTCAGACGCGCATGCAGCCAGTCAAACGCACGAGCCAGGAAGAAACCGACCAGCATAAAGGGTCCTGGCATAAACATAATAAAGTAATGCAGGTGCAGGACGATATCGTGGCGCGTCAGATAGAGGAGTGGAACAATCTGCCAGGTCAAAAGAATAAGCAGACCACAGCGCAAAGGAGACTGGCGCAGATCATGCCACCAGCGAGCGATCCCGGTGATAAACCCTGGCCGGGGCTCAACCTCTGCTTCAGAACGGCGCGACTTCACGGCCAGCACAGCGGCCAGAACGGCACCGGCGATCACCAGCAGTACCACCAGTGGTTGCAGCCACGCAAAAGCCGTCATATAAGGAGAGAGGAGCGATAGATTGTTGGTATAAGGAGCAGGTAAGGGACCTAAAAATTGCAGATAGAATAGCAAGGCCTGCGCATCGATCAGCGTCTCTCCCTTTGCGGTATGCAGGACGGTAAAGATATCTTGAAAATGTGTTTGAAAGAGCCAGACGATATAGGGTGCGTAGATAAAAAATATACCGAGAACGCTTAAAACAAAATCGTACCAGCGCACGGTGCGGCGCGGCGCCAGCACCAGGGCAACCAGAAGCGGCACCACCAGCACAATACTGGAGGCATGAAACTGGACCAGCAGACCGATCAGAACGACCGATGGGAAGAGCCAGAAGGTCCGGCGCGCCACCGCTCCACGATATAAGAACCAGATCAGAAGCGGAACAAAGAACAACAGCATATTCTGGTTCCACATAAAGCGCGAGTAGAAGATAGGGACCGAGGCCGTCGCGTATAAAAAGGAGGCCAGGGTAGCAGCCAGACGACCGTAATACCGGCGCATCAAGAGATAGGTCAAAAAGACAGAGGCAATCGCCAGCAGGGCGGTGAGCACCGAGCCCCAGACCGGATTGGCGCTGACCGCTGCGGGTATCATTAAAGCATAGATAATAGCCGGAGGATTAAATATCTTAATTGAAGCTACATTACTGGTTGCCACTAAATGTCCCTGGCTCACTGCGTTGTGAGCCATATAAAAGATATCCGCCTGATCACCATCGAACTCGGTGGTATTGATATGATAGAGGCGCAGGAGCGCCGCCACCAGGAGGAGAAGATAGACCTCCCAGGAGCCAAGCAGCGCTCCCAATGATCGGCGCAGAGGGGTAGATGGCCTGTCTACAGCATCCACTGAAACGTTGTCACGGGTATCCAGCTTCATTACGCCAATACACTCCTGACAGCTTCCATAGTCGCTTTGACCGTGGCCCCACCCACATGCTGAGGGATCCCCGTCTTACTGTCTTTAAGCAGATTGCCGGTAAGCACGCCCACGACCTGTTCGTCGCGCTTGATAACGCCACGAGCAACCAGTTTGCGCACCCCGGCCAGGGTCGCGGCCGATGCCGGCTCACAGCCGATGCCGGCGCGGTCGATGACCGCTTTGGCGGCCAGAATCTCTTCGTCCGTCACCTGCTCGACCAGGCCATCGCTCTCTTCGATCACGCGGCGCGCGCGGCTATAGCTCACCGGATTGCCGATGCGGATCGCGGTCGCCACGGTGTCAGCCTGCATCTTTTCGCGTTTAGCAAAGCCCTGGGTAAAGCTCTTATAGAAGGGATTGGCGCCCGCCGCCTGGATAGAGGCGATGCGCGGCATGTGGCTGATCAAGGACAGCTCATACGCCTGGCGAAATGCCTTGCCGATGGCAGAGGTATTGCCCAGGTTGCCAGCCGGCAGTACCAGCCAGTCCGGGGCCTGCCAGTCCAGCTGCTGCAGAATCTCAAAGCCGATCGCCTTCTGCCCCTCCACGCGGAAAGGATTGAGCGAGTTCAGCAGATAGATACCCAGTTCATTGCACACCTGCTCAACCAGGGTCATGGCATCATCAAAATCGCCCTCGATCTGCACGGTGCGGGCACCATAGGCGAGGGACTGAGCTAGCTTGCCGGCCGAGACGTTGCCCGCCGGCAAAAAGACGATGCCCTCCAGGCCGGACTGGGCCGCGTACGAGGCCAGAGAGGCCGAGGTATTGCCGGTTGAGGCGCAGGCCACGGCTTTGGCGCCCATGAGATTGGCCATGGTCACCCCGACCGTCATGCCGCGATCCTTAAAGCTGCCCGTGGGATTTTCACCCTCGTGCTTGAGAAAGAAGCGCTCCAGGCCCGCGTATGCGCCGATCTGACGATGGCCGACACGACCAACACCGCAATTTTCGATGCCAACCGGATACAGACCGGTGTTGCCCTCTGGCCGGGTCACCACAAAACGTTCTGGCGCAGGCAAGATCAGCTCGCGATAGCGCCAGACGCCGCTACCATCGAGCAGCATCTTATCAGAGCTAATCGACCAGATGGGAGGATTAGCGGCACGCTCATCGAACAACTGGCGCCAGGCCGAGCCGGCGGAAGGAGAGCCGCGATCCAGTTCCGAGTCAAAGTCATAGAGCCTTGAATCAGCGTCCGCGTCAGACTGTGCGGACTGCTGAGGGAGCTTGAACTCGGTCTCAACATCCAGCACACCACCACAATCACAGCGATAGCGTGGTGGCTGACCCATCTCGATAGCGGGATAAAGGGCAGAACACTCGAGACAACGCAGAGAGGTTGAAGACAGAGCTTCAACCGCATCGGCAGCAAGAGTCGTAAGCGAACGAGATTGATTATCGCCCGCTTCCCGGTCTGGCTGGAGACCAGTAGAATTGATCGCCATAACGCGCACTAACTTCCTTTCGTATGCGACTACGAGGTGTATTGAGAACCCGCGCCCCGTTTTGGTCCGCACGTAAAATCATGCCGGTCCCCTCCACGTCAGCGGCGCGAGCAGTATTTTGCATCGCGCGCAAGATCTCGTGAAAATGTGAACTGGCAAGTGCGATAAGGGATGAACCGCCCCCAGAAAGGCATGCACCATGTGCGCCCGCAGCGACAGCAGCATTGATGATCTCAGGCATAGCGGGGAAAAGGACCTGGCGATAGGGCTGATGGAGCCGATCCTGCATGGCTTCGCCGATCAACTCGTAGCGCCCCGTCTGCAAAGCGGTTAAGAGCAAAGCAACCCGTCCGGTATTAAACGTCACGTCCGCCTTTGGATAGTTCGCCGGCAAAAGTTTGCGGCCCGCGACGGTATCCATGGGAAATGAAGGAGTAAAGATCACGGCCCGCAGCGAATTGGGGAACCGGGTCTTGATGGCGTGAATTTTGCCATCGACATGGGTCGTCGCGACCAGTCCGCCGAGCAGTGCCGGAGCTACGTTGTCCGGGTGATTGCCTGCCTCCGCCTCAACGGCCATCTCCAGGAGTTCTTCTTTAGGAACAGCCAGCCCGAGCGGGCGCACCCATTCATTGGCCGCCATCAGGCCGCCAACGACAGCGGTCGCGCTACTTCCGAGACCACACCCGTGAGGGATATTGATTGTCATGCGAATACGAACGGATGGGATGGGTACTTGCAGGCGTTTGAGGAACAGCACAAAAGTCTGGAAGAACATATTGTCCGGTCCAGTTGGTAGGCCTTCGCCAAGCGCTCCAAGTACTTCAATACGTGGATGATCGGGATCGCTTCCCCACTCTTCAACCTCAAAACGATTGTAAAGCTGTAACGCCAGGCCCAGGCTATCGAAGCCAGGCCCTAAATTAGCGGATGTTGCTGGGGTTAAGACTGTAACCGAAACAGGTAATACCAGTGCCATCGCCGGCTACCTGCCTTTCTGATGATGAATGCATGGTTCATCCTTTCTTTCGTTAGCTTATTCTATCATGTTCTGCTATGTTCGAGCTAGCTAAAGGACAAAAGTAATTGATGGGATAGGGGCAAAGCCCCTGTGACCCCATTGTAGCCGCCCTTCGGGCGGCGAGAGATAAAAGAAGAGAAGCCGGGGGCACAGCCCCCGGTCCCCCAGTCAGGGGCTGCCGCCCCTGCACCCCGCTTTGGGCGCCGGGCTCGCCCCGGCTTGTCGCGAAGCGACCACGTCCCCGAGCGCGTACCTTCCACCGAAGGAATCATGCTCACACCTTCCCACTTAAGGGGTTGGATGTGTCCGCATGGGTTCGTGTTGGCGTTAGACGGCGGCGGGCGTTTCTTGTCCGCTTTCGACGATGTAGGACAGGTCGGCGTCGGTGATGAGCTTTTTCTGGTCGGCCAGGGCGACGAAGCGACTGTAGGCGGATTGCAACTGCTCGGCGTCGAGCTTGTAGCCCAGCTTGCGCAGGCGCGCATCGAGTCCGTGACGACCGGAGTGCTTGCCCAGGATCAGGTTGGTGTCGTTCCAGCCAACGGATTGCGGCGTCATGATCTCGTAGGTCATGCGGTTCTTGAGCATGCCGTCCTGGTGAATGCCCGCTTCGTGCGCGAAGGCGTTCATGCCGACGATGGCTTTGTTGGGCTGGACCAGGATGCCGGTGAGCTGGCTGACCATCTGGCTGGTGGCGAGCAGTTCTTGCGCGTTGATGTTCGTATCTACCGAGCCAAAGGTGTCGGGACGGGTGCGCAACGCCATGACGACCTCCTCCAGGGCGGTGTTTCCGGCGCGCTCACCTACTCCGTTGACGGTGACCTCGACCTGGCGCGCCCCTCCTTTGATGGCGGCCAGAGTGTTGGCGGTGGCCATACCGAGATCATCGTGACAGTGAGCACTCAAGGTAACCTGCTCCATGCCCGGCACGCGGTCGCGCAGCATGCGGAAGAGCGCCTCGTACTCGTTGGGGAACGTGTAGCCAACGGTGTCGGGAACGTTCACCGTGGTGGCTCCAGACGCAATGGCGGCCTCGAAGATCTGGCAGAGGAAATCACGGTCGCTACGCGTGGCGTCCTCGGCCGAGAACTCGACGGTCGGACAGAGGCTGCGCGCGTATGCGACCATGGTGCGCACGCGCTTCAGGGCCTCCTCACGGCTGATACCGAGCTTATGTTGGAGATGGATATCGGAGGTGGCAAGGAACACATGGATCATAGGTGATTCAGCGTCACAGATAGCCTCCCAAGCCGCGTCGATGTCGCTTTTATGCGCACGCGCAAGGGCAGCGATAGAGACGCCGCGTACCGAGTGCGCGATTGCTTTGACGGCAGCAAGATCGCCCGGGGAGGCCGCTGGAAAACCCGCTTCAATAATATCAACATTCAAACGAGCAAGTTGTTGAGCTACTTGAAGCTTTTCAGTCGCAGTCAGGGTGGCGCCAGGTGACTGTTCGCCATCGCGCAGGGTGGTGTCAAAAATTTTAACGACTGCAGGATCTCCCATGGTTTGTTCCCTCCTTATAACCATGCTCCAGATGAGGCGCTATGGCCTCATCCGTTATTTTGTTGACTCAGCTTTTTCTGATTGCTTTGAGTTCAGCCAGGGCATCATGGCGCGCAGTTCGTGGCCAACCTTTTCAATCTGGTGGGCGGCATGGGCGCGTCGCATGGCCTGGAAGCCGGGGCGGCCGGCCTGATTCTCAAGGATGAAGTTTTTGGCGAAGGTGCCATTCTGAATCTCGCGCAGGATCTGGCGCATCTCGGCACGTGTCTCGTCGTTGACGATGCGCGGGCCGGTCACGTAATCCCCATATTCAGCGGTATTGCTGATGGAGTAGCGCATATAGCTGATGCCGCCCTGATACATCAGGTCCACGATCAGCTTCATCTCGTGCAGGCACTCGAAATAGGCGACCTCTGGCTGGTAGCCGGCGCTGACCAGCGTCTCAAAGCCGGCCTGGATCAGGGCGGAGACGCCGCCGCAGAGTACAGCCTGCTCGCCGAACAGATCGGTCTCGGTCTCCTCGGCGAAGGTGGTACGCAGTACGCCCGCGCGGGTACAGCCGATGCCGCGCGCATACGAGAGAGTCAGGGCCTCAGCCTGGCCAGTCGCATCCTGGAAGACGGCCCAGAGTGCCGGGACGCCAGCGCCCTCTTCGAACACACGGCGCACCATGTGGCCAGGACTCTTTGGGGCCACCATGGCGACATCGATATCGGGTGGCGGCACGATCTGTGAGAAATGCAGGCTAAAGCCGTGGGCAACCATCAGCATCTTGCCCGGTGCTAGTCCGGGGCGGATGTCGCGCTCGAAGACCTCACGATGGGTCTCGTCGGGAATCAGGATCATGATCACATCGGCCTGCTGGGCGGCATCGGCCGGTGTCAGGACGCGCAGACCATGGGCCTCGGCTTTGGCGCGGCTCTTGCTGCTCGCTGGCAGGCCGACCACCACGTCACAGCCATTGTCCTTGAGGTTTAAGGCGTGGGCGTGGCCCTGGCTACCATAGCCGATGATAGCGATGCGCTTCTGCTGAATAAGGTCAAGGTTGGCGTCTGAGTCATAATAAATATTTGGCATGAGTACTTCACTCCTTAATATGTATCAAATTGAAAATGACGTGGCCCCGGTGCCGGGGCCAGAATCCATGGCTATTTCGTAGCGGCGTCGCGCGCCAGGGCGACCGGGCCCGAACGGGCAACGTCGCGGATACCATACTGCTGGAAAGCCGCCAGCGCCTCGGCGATCTTTGCCGCATCGCCGGTCACTTCAAGGGTAACCGCCTCGGGCGTCGCATCAATGACCACGGCGCCAAATGGCTCCCCCGTGGAGATGATCGCGTTGCTATCGGCGTTGGCCGTCTCAACCTGGATGACGGCCAGTTCGCGGGTAATGGCCTGCGCTGGGCTCACGTTGGCCACTTGCTGCACATCAACCACTTTCTGGATCTGGGCCACCAGATGATCAACCACGACCTCCGCGTCCTTCACCTGAGCCGTGATGCGAAACATCTCGCTCTGAGTACCGGGCGCGATCGACAGGGACTGCAGCATCGAGCGGCGCCGGCGCAGCACGCCAACCACGCGATCAACAGATCCCGGCCGATCCTGAACCAGGATAATCAGGGTATGGGTCTTCTCGGTCCCCTGGGGAGCATTCGAATGATGCGCCCGAGGGGTGGTAGTCGTAGCGGTATTACTCATGTTTCGTGTTCTCCTGTGCCGTCTCCTCGATCATTTCAGTGATTGCCTTACCAGGAGCAACCATGGGATACACGTTCGCCTCCGGCTCGATAATAAATTCGACCACCACGCTACCCGGGGTCTCCATGGCTTCACGAATGGCGGGCTCAACATCCTCGCGGCGCTTCACCCGGATCCCCTTCAGGCCGTAGGCATCAGCCAGCTTTACGTGGTCGGGTCCGCTCATCGGCGTCTCAGAATAGTTGCGTGAATGGAAGAACTGCTGCCACTGACGCACCATGCCAAGGTAGCCATTATTCATAATCGCCACTTTGACGGAGATCCCCTCTTGCTGCAGGGTTGCCAGTTCCTGGATATTCATCTGGATACCACCATCGCCAGCGACCGCCCAGACCGGTGCGTCGGGCATGCCCATCTTGACTCCCATTGCCGCCGGCAGCGCGAATCCCATGGTTCCCAGTCCACCAGAAGTGATATGACTGTTCTGCCGGGTCCACTGATAGAAGCGGGCGGTCCACATCTGGTGCTGACCCACATCGGAGACTACAATTGCCTCACCATCGGTTACCTTATGGATCGTACTCAGGATGCTGACAGGATCGGGGAGCTCTTCGTCACGCACGATCTGCCGGCCGCGCTCATCGTTGGCCGTCTCCCACGAACGGATCTCCCCCAGCCAGTCGCGGTGATCGCCAGTCTCGATCGCCTCGGTCAGAGCCGCCAGGGCCACGCGGGCATCGGCCACCATGGGGACCGTCGCCACCTTTACTTTTTGCATCTCTGACGCATCAATATCGATATGGATGAGCTGAGCATTGGGAGCGAACTTCGTGACATCACCGGTCACGCGATCATCAAAGCGCAGGCCCACGCCGATGATCAGATCGGAGGCGCCGATGGCGTGATTGGTGTGGGCCGGTCCATGCATGCCCGGCATGCCGATATGCAGTGGATGCGTATCGGAGAACGCGCTCAAGCCCAGCAGGGTGGTGATAACCGGAATGGATGCCTTCTCAGCGAACGCTTTCAGCTCGGCGTAGGCGTTTGAGAGAATGACGCCATGTCCCGCCATGATTACTGGCCGGCTGGAACGGGCGATCAGTTCGGCGGCCTGGGACAGAAGATATTCAGAAGGGGGCTCGCACTGTGCCACGCTCTTACTCAGATATTCGTCCGACGTCATGTGGTCGGATGGGCGATAGCTGGTGCGGGCAAACTGCACATCCTTCGGCACATCAACCAGCACAGGACCCGGACGGCCACTGCGGGCGATGCGGAAGGCGTCATGCATTACCGAAGCTAGTTCCCCAACGTTGCGCACCAGGAAATTATGCTTGGTGATGGGCTGCGTCACGCCCAGGATATCGGTCTCTTGAAAGGCATCACGACCAATAAAGTTACTCGCCACCTGGCCGGTAATCGCGATCATCGGCACAGAGTCCATAAAAGCGGTCGCCAGGCCCGTTACCAGGTTGGTCGCTCCGGGACCACTGGTCGCCACGCATACACCTACCTTACCGGTGGCGCGTGCATAGCCATCGGCCGCGTGCCCCGCCGCCTGCTCATGGCGCACCAGCACGTGATGCAGAGCAGGATAGGATGTAATCGCATCATAGAACGGCATAATGGCGCCACCCGGATAGCCATACATCAAATCGACGCCCTCGCGGATCAACGTCTCACAGATGATTTCACTGCCGGTTAATTCACGAGCTTCATTCTCACGCTGATCTACTTGATACGTCGTACCAGTCTTCTGAATATCCTTTGCAGCGATTGCCATAATTCCTCCTGAAAAAATTTAACGATAAAAAAAGAACCTCCCATGCTGGGAGGTCCTTGTGAGGATACCTTCTTTGGATTGGGTGGCGCCTTTGCTCCCGTTTAATCTCCCTGTGCACTTCTTGTGGCTAGCTGTACAATTCGCCCTACCAGACTCTCAAGCCCTATGAGTCCGGTAAGGCCCATAAGGAGGAGGCTAATAAGGAGGCTAATAAGAACCACAAGCCCTATAACAGGGGCAACGAGAAGCAATAAGGGAATAAGCACAAACAAAGAAACCGACGTGATTACGTCGGTTTTCAAGATAGTAGTTGTGGCGTTTGCGCTTGCAGCCATACCGCATGCACCCATACTTTGGGCAGGCATGAAAAAGGGCATATGTCGAGAGGGACGTTGATTAGCATTCATTGCTATCTCCATTCCATATGACATTACCATCGTTTTCTCTCCTGTTTCCACCAAAGCATGCGGTACAAATGAATATAATTTTTTGGAGTAATTTGTGTACTTACAGATACACCAATAGCAACTTTGCCAGATCATTCTGCAATATCTCTTTGTTGTTTTCGAGGATACATCACCCGGTAATTGTTGTCAAGCCAATTGGTGCCCTTTTTCGCATATTTGGAGAAAGCATACACGTCACCCTGGCGGGTTATGTACGTTTATCACATATATTTGACGTTCAGAGGCTTGCTTATAAAGTGACTTCTATGTTATACTAGATGGACATAGCTCCAAATAGGAATAATAAGATATAAACAAAAAGGCTGGTTGTTGCCTGCGGCAACAACCAGCCTTTTTGTTTTTTGTGTGGTGTTGTTGCACATGGTCGGCGATGCCGACCATGTGCAACAACACCACGATTTTTGTGCTCTGCTCGGCAGGGCAACGCCACGATTTTTGTGCTCTGCTCGGCAGGGCAACGCCACGATTTTTGTGCTCTGCTCGGCAGGGCAACGCCACGATTTTTGTGCTCTGCCCGGCAGAGCAACACTACAAGTTTTTGTGCTCTGCCCGGCAGGGCAACACAATCAGGCATGAAAAAAGGGGATAGCGCAGTGGCGCCATCCCCTTTTTCATGCCTGATTATAGGGAGTATTCTTGCAGAGCAGTGTACGTTGCGCCGGTGCGTGAGAGTTCGCTTTTCATGACGTGGATGTAGGTGGCGGGGTAGGGCCGCGTTGAGCCCGCTTTGTAGTGGGGAGCCAGGATTTTTTGTAGGGCGGCTTGCTCGGTTGGATTGAGGGGTGCTTTGGCGCGGGCCAGCGTCAGGTGAGGCGAAAACGGTCGTGATTCCCCTGTAAAACCACGCTGGACCAGTTCGCTCTGCAGTTGACGGTACAGATACTGCAGGGCACCAGAAGGCTCCTCAATGCCCATCCAGAGGACACGTGGCTGGCGCGGGGTGCCAAAGATGCCGGGACGAGCCAGGCTATAAGAGAAGGCGCGGGCGCTCTGGGCCGCCAGCTGTGTGGCTTCAAAGGCCAGGGACAGTTGCTCGCTATCCAGCTCACCCAAAAAAGCCAGGGTAAGGTGGATGCCACGCGGATCAACCCAGCGCAGTCCTGGAAGCGCAGGCGCCATCCGGTGGATAAATCCACTCAGATGGCGCTGCATATGTTCATTCATTTCGAGGGCGATGAACGTTCTGGTCATGCCGCGAAGAGCATCCTATCCAGTTCATCACCGTCGATCGTCTCCACAAGGATCAGGTGCTCGGAGATCAGCGACAGCTTCTCCTGTTTCTCGCGCAGGATCGACAGAGCGGTGGCATATGCCTGGTCGATGAGGACTGAGATCTCTTTGTCGATGCGCGCAGCCAGGTCGGCGCTTAGCATGCTGCCGCCGTCGGACTCAGCCTTGATCATGACATTGCCCAGAGGAGACATACCAAACTCACATACCATGCGGCGCGCGATATTGGTAACGTACTCGATATCCTGGCTGGCACCGGTCGTGATGTCGCCAAAGACGATCTCTTCTGCCGCGCGCCCGCCCATGGCTCCCGCCATCTTTGAGAGCAGTTCGGAGCGGCGCATCAGATAGCGATCCTCAGAAGGTGACTGTACCGTAATACCCAGGGCCTTACCACGGGCGATAGCCGAGACCTTCTGCACCGGATCGGAATTGGGCATTGAACGCATCACGATGGCGTGACCAACCTCGTGATAGGCGATAATGGCCTTCTCCGCTTCCGTGATCATGCGGCTCTTGCGCTCAGGTCCAGCCATCACACGCAAGATCGCCTCTTCCAGCTCAAACTTACCGATTTTAGGCTGGTCTTTACGCGCGGCCAGCAAAGCGGCCTCGTTCAAAAGGTTCGCCAGGTCAGCGCCCGAGAAGCCAGCGGTCTGGCGAGCCAGCTCGGTCAGGGTAACGCCATCTTCAAATGGTTTGCCCGCGGCGTGTACCTCAAGGATCGCCTCGCGGCCACGAATGTCGGGATTATCCAGCGTAACAGTACGGTCGAAACGACCCGGACGCAGCAGTGCGGGATCCAGCACATCTGGACGGTTGGTAGCGGCGATCACCACAATATTGGTCTGCTTATCGAAACCATCCATCTCAACCAGCAACTGGTTCAAGGTCTGCTCGCGCTCGTCGTTGCCGCCATTGCCAGAGTTGGTACGCTGGCGACCAACGGCGTCGATCTCGTCGATGAAGATAATGCACGGCGAGTGATCTTTAGCCTCTTTGAAGAGATCACGGACACGAGCCGCGCCAACACCAACAAACATCTCCACGAATTCGGAGCCGCTCACGCTATAGAAAGAGACGCCAGCCTCACCGGCGACGGCACGTGAGATCAGGGTCTTACCAGTGCCTGGGGCTCCAACCAGCAGCACACCTTTCGGGGTGCGCGCTCCCATAGAAATAAAACGCTCGGGCTGCTTGAGAAACTCAACAATCTCCTGCAGCTCAACTTTGGCTTCTTCGACGCCCGCCACATCTTTAAATAAGACCGAAGGACGGGACTCAGAAAAACGTTTGGCCTTTGAGCGAACGAAAGGCATTGCCTGACCGCCCAGACCACTGCGACGTATAAAAGCAAAGGTCAGACCAACCACAAGTAAGACAAGCAGCAGCCCGCCCACGCCCTGCAACCACTGGCCCTGTTGATTGTTATCGATGCTGACTACAGCACCATCTTTCCTAAATACCTCAGTAACCGACTGACCTTCTTCTTTAACCGCATGGTACTGCTGGCCTGTTACGCTAGTCGCTGTGACATCATTTCCATTGAGAACTACCGATTTCAGTTGATGCTGATCCGCCATATTCAAAACGTTGCTAATCGGCTTCTCTTGTACTGTTGTTCCACCTAAAGAGACGTTAATGTATTTTACTCCCACAATTCCCAGGAGCAGCAGACCCATCACAATCAGAGCAATAGGAAGACCATAGCGAGCCATAAAGCTACGCTTACGTGTTGTCTTTGGATTTGAGCTATGCGTCTCTGATTTAGGGGTTTCTCTTTTTTCCTTTGGAGGCATTTCCATGCGCTAACATTAGACCCTTCTATAGTTTTCTACTGATGACTTACTACCATGCCTACTATCTTAATTTACCACCATTTTATGTCAATTCGTCTCGTGGTGTTTGTTTTCTCTTCATACCGTTACCTTGAGGCTAGTATAACGCATAAGAAAAGGTTTAGCAAGATAAGGATAAGATAAGAATGCTTAGAAAAATTAGAATTAGTACTAAGGTATGAGGTTGTTCAAGCTGCTCCAACACATTTTCAGTATGCATATACCTACTTCTGATCTATGAAAATAGTACTAGCCATGTTGTATAGCCGCTATTAACCGCTGAGTTACCCGGGAACGTGATACAATTACATCAATAATAAGAGGAGAGGGTGTGTTACTTTCGTCGCTCTGGGGGCAGATGGGCGCCTCACACGCGCGTCCGCTGCGCGGCCGCACTGTTTTTTTGGTTGGTGTCTGTGGTGCGCTTCCGCACACCACAGACACCAACACAATGGATTTGTGAGCGCTACAGATACCAACACAGCGGATTTGTGAGCGCTACAGGTGCGGGCGCTCAGACAGGCCGCTGATAAGATGTAAGCAGCGTGGGCAGCCCCGCGTGCGCCACCACAAAATAGATTATTTCAAATGTCATATATCATTTGCTTTGTATTTAGGGAGAGGATATGACTATGCAAGAACAGGCGAATCCAGATATTCTATCAAGGATGATGGAGGTCGGCTCAAAGGTCCAGCCATTGAGCAAGGAGAGTCGGGAGAAGGCGCCCCGCATCCGAGGAGCGAAGGTCGTACACAGTGTCTGCCCCTATTGCGCCGTTGGTTGTAGCCTCAATGTCTATGTTAAGAACGGCCAGGTGATCGATATCGAGGGTAATCCCGATAGCTTCATCAACCATGGGACGCTCTGCCCTAAGGGATCGGCCACCTTCCAGTACACCGTCAACCCGAGCCGCCTGACGCAGGTGCTCTATCGCGCGCCCTACAGCGACCACTGGGAGGTGAAGTCCCAGGAGTGGGCGATGGAACAGATCGCGCAGCGCGTAAAAAAGACGCGCGATGAGACGTTCGTCGAGCGCCTGGAAGATGGGCGCGAAGTCAATCATACGCTGGCTATGGCCTCTTTAGGTGGAGCCACGCTGGACGTTGAAGAAAATTATGTTATTAAGAAGCTCTTCAACGCCGGGCTGGGCATCGTATCGATTGAGAACCAGGCCCGCATATGACACAGTTCTACAGTGCCCGGTCTGGGTACAACGGTAGGACGCGGCGGAGCCACGTCATTTCCACAGGATCTCGTCAATAGCGATTGCATTCTGATCATGGGCAGCAACATGGCTGAAGCCCATCCGGTCGCTTTTGCCAATGTGGTAAAGGCCAGGGAGCGTGGCGCAAAGATCATCCATGTCGATCCCCACTACTCACGCACATCGGCGCTGGCCAATCTCTATGTGCCAACGCGCGCGGGCTCAGATATCGTCTTTCTGGGCGCCATCATCCATTATCTGCTCGAAAACAACGCGTACTTTCATGACTACGTGGTCAACTATACGAACGCGGCTATGCTGGTGCGCGAGGACTTCAAAGACACCGAGGATCTCGATGGTCTCTTCTCGGGCTATGATCAGGAGACGCAGACCTATGATGATCAGAGCAGCTGGGACTATCAGCGCGACAAAAACGACCGGCCACTGACCGATCCGACGCTGCAGCATCCACGCTGCGTCCTACAGATTATGCGGCGGCACTACTCACGCTACACGCCAGAGATGGTCGAGGCGGAATGCGGGGTCCCGGCGAACATGTGGCTCAGCGTCGTAAAGACGCTGGTCGAGAACTCCGGTCGCGAGCGAACGGGGGCACTGTGCTACGCCGTAGGCTGGACGCAGCAATCCAAGGGAGTGCAGATCATTCGCGCCGGCGCTATCATCCAGCTCCTGCTCGGCAACATCGGGCGACCCGGTGGTGGAATCATGGCCTTGCGCGGACACGCCTCGATCCAGGGCTCAACCGACGTGCCGACCCTGTATGACCTGCTGGCGGGCTACATGCCGCAGCCAGCCGAGATGCTCTCGCAAAGACCGGAGGCACAGCACAATCCGACGGCGACCACCTGGGGCGAGCGTAAAGATAAACATGTGCATAAGCGCACCCAGCAGACGCTGGCGGAATACATCGATACCGCCGGCATGAAGCTGGGCTGGTGGTCAAACATGCCTTCATACATCGTCAGTCTGCTCAAAGCCTGGTATGGGGATGAGGCCACCAACGAGAACGACTGGGGCTATCACTGGCTGCCGAAGATCATTGGCGACCACTCCCACATCAATACCAGCTACAACATGCTCGACGGCAAGGTCAAAGGCTACTTCCTGCTGGGACAGAATCCGGCCGCGGGCAGTACCAACTCACGCATGCAGCGCAAGGCCCTGGCCCAGCTCGACTGGATGGTCGTACGCGACCTGTACGAAGTAGAATCGGCCGCCTTCTGGTACAAGGGACCGGACCATGGAGATCCCAAACAGATCAAGACCGAGGTCTTCCTGATGCCAGCCGCCGCCTCGACCGAAAAAGAGGGCAGCTTCACCAACACCCAGCGCCTGGTGCAGTGGCGCGATAAAGCGGTTGATCCCCCGGGCGATGCCCGCTCAGATCTCTGGTTCATCTACGACCTGGGCAAGCGTCTCAAGGCGCTCTATGCCGATAGCAATGATCCCAGAGACCGGCCGCTTCAGGCCCTGACCTGGGACTACGAGATGACGGAGCCCGAACCCGGTTCGCGCCTGACCGATGAACCAGACGCCGAACTGGTGCTCAAAGAGATCAATGGCTTCTACGTCAGTCAGAAAAACAACGATGGCACGCTGAAAAGCTATACACTCCACGACGCGCCGCATGTCCCAGCCTTTACCGCCCTTAAGGCGGATGGCAGCACGGCCTGCGGCTCCTGGATCTATAGCGGCATCTATCCCGAGCCGGGCAAGAACCTGGCCGCCTCGCGCATCAGCGACGGCGAGACCAATCCCGAATGGGGATTTGCCTGGCCGGCCAATCGCCGCATCCTCTACAACCGAGCCTCGGCGGACCCCGAGGGGAAGCCATGGTCTGAACGCAAGAAGTATATCTGGTGGGACGCGGAACAGAAAAAGTGGACCGGTAAGGACGTGCCCGATTTTCCGGTCAACAAGGCGCCCGACTATCGGCCCGCGCCCGATGCCAGCGGTATGGATGCCATCTCGGGTATCGATCCATTCATCATGAAGCCGGATGGTAAGGGCTGGCTCTACGCGCCAGTCGGCTTAAAGGATGGACCACTGCCGACGCACTATGAGGCTGCCGAGTCGCCAGTCCATAACGCCCTCTACTCGCAGCAGAGCAATCCGGCCGCCAAATATCACAAGAACCGCAAGGACAATCCGCTGGCGGCGATAGATGATCCCAACTATCCGATTGTCGTCACCACCTATCGCCTGACCGAACACCACGTCAGCGGTCCCATGA
Organism: Dictyobacter halimunensis; assembly: GCF_036245075.1. Taxonomy (NCBI): domain Bacteria; kingdom Bacillati; phylum Chloroflexota; class Ktedonobacteria; order Ktedonobacterales; family Dictyobacteraceae; genus Dictyobacter; species Dictyobacter halimunensis. Next base: position 4,196,036 of record NZ_BSRI01000002.1, on the reverse strand, counting down.
CACGCTGGATGCCGTGGCTCAACGCGCTCCAGCCATCGCTGTTCGCGGAGATCAGTCCGGAGCTGGCGACCGAAAAACACATCCGGCATGGCGAATGGATGGTGCTGAGCACGCCGCGCGGTGAGATCGAGGCGAAGGCTATGGTCACGCGGCGCATGCGTCCCCTGCAGATACGAGACCGCCTGGTGCACCAGGTCGGACTCCCCTTTCACTGGGGATTCCAGGGAAAGAGCACGGGCAGCATCACCAACGACCTGACCCACTCGGTCCTGGAACCGAATGTCAGCATTGAAGAAGCGAAAGCCTTTACCTGTAATGTGCGTCCTGGACGCCTTTCATGACGAGAAGGAAGACAGGAGATGATAGAAGAACGTGGACGAGATGCTCTCTCGTCCATCACCAGTGAGGTTAAGCAGGTACCACACCTGCTTGGCCTGCTCAAAAAAGAACCGCCACTGCCTGAACAGCCGGCGCTGGGCTTTTTTACCGACACCAGCCTCTGCATCGGCTGTAAGGCCTGTGAGGTCGCCTGCAAACAGTGGAATCAGCTCCCGGCCACGGCACCCGATTGGACCGGCACCAGCTACGATAATACAAAGCAGTTGGGCGCCACCACCTGGCGTCACGTGCAGTTTATTGAGCAGATCGGACGCCGCAAGCCCACGGCTACGGAGACGGCCAAACCGGTCGGGAAGCTGCCCGAGCTGAACCTGTTCCAGCCCTCCGTGGAACCGCAGGACGCGATACCTGCCACACCACCCGGGACGGCGCTGCCCTTTTTCAGCAGCGACCGCTGGCTGATGCAGAGCGATGTTTGCAAGCACTGCGCCAATGCCCCCTGCCAGGAGGCCTGTCCCACAGGCGCGATTATTCGCACCGAGTTCGACACGGTCTACGTGCAGCAGGACATCTGCAACGGCTGCGGCTACTGCGTCGTCGCCTGTCCGTTTGGCGTGATTGCCCGCGATAATGGGGGGGACGGGCAGGCCCACAAATGCACGCTCTGCTACGATCGGCTCAAAGATGGGATGACACCCGCCTGCGCCAAGGCCTGTCCCACCAACTCGATCCAATTTGGTGAGGTGGCGACGCTCAAACAGCATGCGCGTGAGCGTGTAGGAGAGTTGCAAAAGCATGGTGTGGACTCGGCACGACTCTACGGCGCGGACGACAAGATTCTAGAGGGTGGACTTAACTCATTCTTTTTATTGCTGGATGAGCCAGAAACATATAACCTGCCGACCAACCCATCCCGTCCCAGCACCCACGTGCTGCCCACATCGCTGGGAACCATTATCGTAGCAGTTCTGATGGGCCTGATGAGTATCTTCTTCTTTAAAAAAGAATAGGACTGAAAGAGTACAATGGATAACATACGAACCTCGGAGAAGGTGGCGCTGACCATACAACGGCAGTCGGGCAGCGGAACGCCCATGAGTGTGCCAGCCATCACGCCACGACCCGGCTTGCTGGCTACCCTGGCACTCCTGAGCACCGGCTACCAGCCCGATCCAGAACGAGAGCTACATGAAAAGAGCTACTATGATTATCCCTCCCTTAAGGCACCGGTCTGGAGCTGGGAGATTATCTGGTACTTCTTCATGGGAGGACTGGCCGGAGGCAGCTATGTGCTGGCCACCATTGCCTCGCTCTTTGGCTCGAAAGAGGATCGCATGGTCGCGCGCGTGGGCTACTACGCCTCGCTGCTCGCGCTCCTGCCATGTCCACCCTTGCTGATCAAGGATCTGGGGCGGCCCGAAAAGTTCCTGAACATGCTGCGTGTCTTCAAGTTCAAATCGCCGATGTCGATGGGCGTCTGGGGCCTGCTGGGCTTCTCACTATTCAGTGGACTCACAGCGATCATCCAGGCCGCCAGGGACAATATCCTGGGCGACTGGTGGGGCGCGCACCTGCTGGCACGTCTGCCACAGAAGCTACTGGCCATCCCTGGCAGCTTCTTCGCCGTCTTCCTCGGTGGCTATACCGGGGTGCTGTTGGCCTCAACCAGCGTTCCTGTCTGGTCGCGCAGCCGCATGCTGGGAGCATTGTTTTTCTCCTCGGCCTTTTCAACCAGCACAGCCCTGATCTCATTTATATTGCGTATCATCGGCGCGCCCGCCAAAACGCTGCACAAGCTGGAGCGCGTCGAATGGATGAACATGCTGGTCGAAATGGTCAGTCTGTTCACCTACCTGCGCACCTCTGGCCGGGCCGCCAAGGCACTGGTCGGAACGGAGCCAAAGGAACAGGGACGCACCTTCTGGGGCGTTATGGTTGGCAGCGGCCTCGTCCTGCCCTGGCTGGTTCAGACCTTCCTGCTCACCAACAAACAGGACACCAGCAGCAAAGCCAGGAAGCGCGGCGGCATCGGCATGTTTGTCTCCGCCCTGGTCCTGGTGGGGGGATACTTCCTGCGCCGCACCGTCGTCAACGCCGGCCACACCTCCAGCGCGGACGCGCGTACCACCCTCTGGAATGCCAGACGATAAGCTATCTGTAATGATACATTGGGACCCCGGACGCGCCAGGCAGGTCCGGGGTCCCAATGTATCATTACAAAAGGTAATTTCATCTAACTTTCTGGTGACTATCTCGTACATGTTGTTGCATCCACTGTGATGAGACAAGCAATCCCCTGACGTCATCATGGGGAAAAGAGAGGGTTTATATATGGAGGAGCCACGTACTACTCCCACTACAAATACACATAATTCTAATTCCGATACAGCAACCCAGGTGACGGCAAGGCTTGATGGTCAGACCCCGGGACATACAACCACCAAACTCGCCAACGACACTGCCGATGATACAGCGACCGGTCCCAACGGATCGTCTCCAGAAGCCGCAAAAGATCCTGACACGGAACGCATGCAGTTCGTGGTTGTCGAAGGCTTCCAGGTAGGGCGTGGCGCCGCGCGTATCGATCCCGCTGACATGGCACGCCTCGGCTGCCAGGCGGGCGACATCATCATGATTGAAGGCGCGCGCACCACCGCCGCCAAAGTTGTGCCCAGCGCGAATATTGATCGTGGACAGCGCTCGATCCAGATGGACAGCCAGGTGCGTCAGAACAGCGCCTCCGGCCTTGGAGAGCACGTTAGCGTCCACAAAGCCAGGGTGAGCACAGCCGAAAAAATCACTATCCTGCCATTGAGCGGCGGCGCCCCCATTCAGGAGAGCGACCTGCAATACATCACGCGCTACCTGGTAGGCCTGCCAGTAACAGTTGGTGATCTGTTACGCGTTGGAACACCGGGCACAGCACCACGCGAATTCCTGATCATCGGCACCAATCCAGCCACGCCAGCGTATACCCTGCAGACGCGGAAGGCCGGTGAGCTGCCCATCGTAGAAACGCCCGAACAGGGCAATGATGTGGAGGCGGTCATGGTACAGGCCGGCACCATCGTGCGTGCCCAGGCCAGGGGAGCCAACAACGGCGCCTCCCACCATGTCGGCTATGAGGATATCGGCGGACTGGGAAAAGAGCTGCAGCGCATCCGTGAAATGCTGGAGCTGCCACTCAAGTATCCCGCCGTCTTCGATCGCCTGGGCGTCGAACCACCAAAGGGCGTCCTGCTCTATGGTCCTCCAGGAACAGGTAAAACACTGATCGCCCGCGTCGTCGCCACCGAGACCAAGGCCACCTTTTTTATCATCAATGGCCCCGAAATCATCAATAAGTTTTACGGCGAGAGCGAATCGCGACTGCGCTCAGTCTTCCAGGAGGCCCAGCGCAAAGCCCCCAGCGTCATCTTTATCGATGAGATAGACGCGCTGGCACCCAAGCGCGCCGAAACCGGCGGCGAGGTCGAGCGCCGCATCGTCGGCCAGCTGCTGGCCCTGATGGATGGACTGGAGTCACGCGGCCAGGTGGTCATTATCGGCGCCACCAACCAGCCCAATGCCCTGGATCCCGCCATTCGCCGTCCCGGCCGCTTTGACCGTGAGATCGCCCTGCGCGTGCCCGATATGCGCGGCCGCATGGAGATCCTGCAGATTCACAGCCGCGACGCCGCCCTGGCCAACGACGTCGACCTGCAGCGCCTGGCCCAGCTAACGCCTGGCTTTGTCGGCGCCGACCTGGAGGCCCTCTGTCGCGAGGCCGCCATGATCGCCCTGCGCCGCGTGCTGCCCTACATCGACTATCAGCGCGGCTATATTCCCTACGAAACGCTGGTCAATCTCAATATCAGCATGGCCGATTTTCAGGCCGCATTGCGCGAGATCGAACCCTCGACCACGCGCGAGGTCTATGTCGAGGTCAGCGACACCTCCTGGGATGACATCGGCGGTCTTGAATATACGAAAAACATGCTCACGGAGAGCGTAGAATGGCCCCTGCGCTATCCAGAGATCTACTCCAATGCCAGGGTCGAGCCACCGCGAGGCATTATCCTCTCGGGCCCTCCGGGATCTGGTAAGACGCTGATCGCCCGCGCCCTGGCCAACCAGTGCGAGGCCAGTTTCATCTCGATCAAGGGACCCGAGCTGCTCTCAAAGTGGGTTGGAGAATCAGAGAAAGGGATTCGCGAAGTCTTCAAGCGCGCCAAGCAGGCCGCGCCCTGTATCGTCTTTTTTGATGAGCTGGATGCGCTGGCGCCCCGGCGCGGCGGCGGCAACGACGGCAACGTCGGAGACCGCGTCATCGCCCAGCTGCTCACCGAGATGGATGGCATCGAGGGACGCGAAGGCGTCATCGTGCTGGCGGCCACCAACCGTCCCGACATGATCGATCCCGCCCTGCTGCGTCCTGGACGCTTCGACCTATCGGTTGAACTGCAATATCCGGACGAAGAAGAGAGGCGCGCCATCTTCGCGGTCCACCTGCGTGGACGACCCGTGGCGCCTGAAGTAACGATCGAGGAACTGGCCCGCATCACCCCCGGACGCAGTGGAGCCGACATCGAGGCCATCTGTCGCCGCGCCGCCCTGTTCGCGCTACGCGAATGGATCGCGCCCCGCTTAACCGTGGGACAGGTGTCCGTCGTACCGGTTCTTGAAGCGCCCGAGAGCAGCGACACCGCCACAGCCAACGAAACAAGTACAGCGACAGCATCTGAAGCAGGCGACAGCACAGCAACGGATAGCGCCGGGCAGGAGGGTCAGCCGGCGGCGCCTCCCAGGCGCTTCTCAATTCGACCCGAGCACTTCGCGCGCGCCATCGATGAGCAGCATGAGCGCTACTCGATTCAAGAGGCCGCCGAAGCCGAGCGCGAACGTCAGGAGCGTGGTCGTCAACGCCTCATCGATATGGCCGCCGACTACAATTCAAAGGAGAAACCGCAGCTGCGCGGCTTCCGCCTCTGGCTGGCACGCATCTTCGGATTGGTACAGTAAAGCTCGAAAAAAATTGCACGTTCCGCCTACCAGGCGGAACGTGCAATTTTTTTATTTGGTAAAATACAGGCACAAAAGCCGCAGCGGCTTTTATTGCTGTGTTAGTGCGCAGTTACAAACTCTACCTCAAAAGTGAAACATACTTGCACACAATACGTGTAAAACGATAGAACCGCATGTATACATAAAACTTGGTTCTTATGTAGGTACTATACACTTACAATATATAGGTGACTATGCTATAATAAACAACGGAGAACATTACTAGCAAGCGAAGGGAGGGACCAGTGTTACCCATACATGACAACTCCTCTTCCGTCTCCCGTGAGCAAGTTACAGAGGCGTACCTGAAAGTCATTGGGTTGATTGATGAGCGAGTCGCCCCCTACCTGGGGAGGGCAACCACTCGTGCTCTTGTACAGGGTGCGGCCAGGCGCATCCAGGACAATTATCCATTTCTGAGTTGTTTAGTTAATCGTCCTTATACCGATATTATCCCATCAGTTTTTCATGAACAACTTGGTGGCATTGCTGCATACGAACTCATAGAGGGACTCAATGCTTTATTAGATGAGTGCTTCGCGGGATTGCGTGAACTTACCGGTGACCTGATCGTTCCACCCCTTCATGACGAAGTAACACATCAATTAAGACAATTGCAGTAAGGGGGCCGCATGGAGAGCAGTGTACAATCTGACTTACAAGCCGCAGATACCCCATATCGCTCTCCAAACATGCAGAGCGCCGATCGCTTGAGTGCACTTAAACAAGAGATGGAATATCTCAATAGGATTGGCAAACAATTTGTTGCCGCCTTCGACCGCTTTCAAGTTCATCGTGCTCTGCTGGCCGCCCTACAAGATCTCTACAGTTTTTCAGCCTGTTGTATTCTTCTAACCGGTGACCCGATAGACCTCTTCATCATTCCTTGTTATCCGCTCAATGGGTCCTTTTTAGAAGCGATGATTCAGCGCATTGCCAGTGCCGCCAATGCGCTGAACTTTCCAGCCATTACCCCCGAGCAGCTGGCGCGCTCCGCCTACTTTGATGCCCCCGACGAACTGGCGCAACGCCGTAAGCAGGGCGAGATATCCAGCACCACCATCGGCTCGGGTCTCAATATACCCCTTACCGTCGAGAACCGCATCATCGGCATGCTCAGCCTCTTTGACGAGAAGCCGGGCACCTTTGACGCCGATCTATTGCAGCTCACCACCATGATCGCCGATTATGCGGCGGTCGCATTGGACAATGTTCGCCTACGCGAGCGCGAAAATGCCCTCTGGCGTGAAGCTGAGCTGGAGCGCATGCGCCTGGAACTGATTATTGGCAGCATGGCCGAGGGACTGCTCATTACGGATGCCAAGGGCGCGATTACCTCGCTCAATACCTCGGCGGAACAATTGCTGGCCCAGGCCCAGACCGAGTTTACGCCGGGCGTCCCCCTGCGCCAGCTGGCCGAGACCAGCAGCGTTCCCTGGCTGCCGCGGCTGGCCGATATTATTCACCAGGCGCTCAGCGGCCATACCGTCAAAAATCAAGAATTAGTTGCCGGGCAGGAAGATGATCGCGTACCATTGACGCTCAATATCAGCGCCGCGCCACTGCATGATGCCAGCGAGTTCGCCACGCGACCGGTTGGCGTCGTCGCGGTCGTCAACGACGTCACCTCCAGCAAGCAGGTGGAAAAGTTAAAGGATGACTTTGTCTCGGTGGTCTCGCACGAACTGCGCACCCCGCTGACCGCCATTAAAGGGTATACCCAGCACCTGGTACGCCGTGTAGAACGGCGCCTGCGCAAGCTACGCAGCAGTACCGAAGGGGCCGTCATCGATAGCCCTGAAAGTCAGGACCTGCGTAGTCTGAGCATCATTCAAAGCCAGACCGAACACCTGGAACGCCTGGTCAACGACCTGCTGGACCTCTCACAGGTCCAATGGGGACAGATCCATCTGCACTATGAGACCTTTGATCTGCCGGCCGTCCTGGGGGAGCTCGTACGTTCGGTACAGGCCAGCGCCGAGCAGCACAGCCTGATCCTTGAAACAACCGATCGCGAGGCCAGCGTGGTCGCGGACCGAGCGCGCATCGAACAGGTCATCGGCAATATTCTGGATAACGCAGTCAAGTATTCACCTCACGGCGGACAGGTCATCGTACGCCTGTACAAGCAGCCGTCACAGTATCACATCAGCATCAAAGACCAGGGCATCGGCGTCAATCCCGAGCACTTTGAGCATATCTTTGAGCGCTTCTATCGCATTCACAACACCTCCAGCCAGCACTACGCGGGTATCGGGCTCGGGCTGTATGTAGCCAAAGCGATTATCGACCGCCATGGCGGTCAGATCTGGCTGGAAAACAATCAGGGGACCGGCAGCACCTTCCACGTCACGCTGCCGATGGTTCCACCGTCCGACGAGCAGTCAGAGGCGGCCCCCACAGGTAATACGACGTTATAGCGAGAGCATCTGCAAGAGCTCAGCAGGATTCGAGCCGAAATGGGTACGCAGATAGGAGTGTCCAAACGAGGTAAAATGGATCTTCGACCAGTTGGAGCGCAGAAACTGCATCGTGCGCAGAATGCGTGCCTCACCCCAGAGTGGATAGCGTAGATCGCGCAGCGCGTTCACCAGGTCGGCCGCGCTGGTCAACACCACCCCACAGGCAAGGATGATAAACTTGAGAAGATAATGGTGTGGAAAGGTAATCGGGCTCAGAGACGTAAAGAGGCCAATTGAGAGCACACAACCAGACACAACGGCAGGCACCAGGACATCAAGCCAGAGGGAGAGGAGAGAGGGCTCGCGTAAAACCATCAGGGTAAGTCCACAGGGGCCGACAGCCCAGCCGACCAGCGGCTCATGCCGTCCCAACAACACTAACACATGGGTCAACTCACCGAGGACAATCCAAAGCACCAGGAATATTACTAACCCTAAAACATTAGTAACGTGAATACTGGCTAAAAAACCTGGCATGCAAATCCCTCCACAGCAGCAATTGGCTTCCAGAGAACACCTTTCATTACTCTTATTATAAAGCAACAATTCATCATCACGCAATTGTACAGCCAAAATAGATCTTGAGAGGGGTGCCAAAACCACAGGCACTCCTCTTATCAGTGAGCTTGATCGCCCCCTTTCGGGCGTCCGCATGCGCGGCCGCGCTGTGTTTTTATGTTTTGCTGCACTGCGTGGCGCTTTTTGCGCCACGCAGTGCAGCAAAACATAAAAACACATTGAGAAAAGATATGGCGTTACCGCCAGGCATCTTCGCCGATGAGGGGAACAAAGACGCAGCGACCGAGTGAATGGGTTTGCATACCCCAATGCGTACGCTGAATCACCTGCAGCTCCTGTTGAGCCTGGTCACCAACCGGCACCACCAGGAAGCCATCCATATCCAGCTGCTCCAGCAGTTGCGAAGGAACATGCGGGGCGGCGGCCGTCACCAGGATGCGGTCATAGGGGGCATGATCGACCCAGCCGATAGAGCCATCGCCAATCAGGAGAGAGACATTGGCGCAACCGAGCCGATCCATGCGAGCATCCGCCTGGTCGGAGAGCTGGGGATAGCGCTCGACGCTGTAGACGTGCTGGCAGAGCCGAGCCAGGATAGAGGTCTGGTAACCCGAACCGGTACCGATCTCCAACACCTTCTCGCTTCCGCTCAGCCGCAGCGCCTGCGTCATGATCGCCACCATCAATGGCTGTGAAATCGTCTGGCCCAGCACCAGTGGCAACGCTTGATTGGCATAGGCCATAGTCTGGAACGATGAATCGATAAACATTTCACGCGGCACTTCGGAGATAGCCCGCAGGACACGCTCATCGCTGATACCATTTTGTTGTAACTGGTCTATTAATTTTTGGCGTTGAATCGCAAAATCTTTTGACATATGCAAGTAATGAACATCTCTCAATAGGTTGGGACGCATAAAAATTGATGGAACTAAACGACAACTACAACGGGGGGGTGATCGTATAAGTACAGAGATGTGGAAATATGCTTTTTGGGAGAATAGGGTGGGCGCTACTGGGATCGAACCAGTGGCCTCTTCGGTGTGAACGAAGCGCTCTCCCCCTGAGCTAAGCGCCCTATTTGCTAACGGAGATAAATATAGCATTAGTGCCTCAGATTGTCAAGCACTTTAAACGGAATATTTTCGTCGTCAGCAGCTTTTATGATGCTCACCATTTAGCGTCTCTCATTGTAGAGCTAGGATTTCCATTCTCACGAAAACCGAAGGAGATACATTATGGCGCTTATCATAATACTCATTGTCCTGGCATTGATCCTATTCTTTTTCGTACTGCCAGGCTTACGCGTCGTACAGTCGTATGAACGCGGCGTCATCTTCATTCTAGGCGGGCTCCGTGGAGCAAAGGGACTGGGCGTCTTCTGGGTGCCGCCGATGATTACACGCATGATGAAAGTGGACCTGCGTATCGTAACGATGCAGGTTCCACCGCAGGAGATCATCACACGCGACAACGTCACCATCCGCGTGACAGCCGTAGTCTACTTCTACGTAGTCAATCCCGAGGACGCGGTAACCAAAGTGGTAAACTTTATAGATGCCACCATGCAGATCGGGCAGACGACGTTGCGTAACGTGCTGGGTCAATCTGACCTCGATGAGCTGCTGGCCCACCGCGATCGCATCAACCAGAATCTGCAGACCATCATCGATGAGTATACAGAGCGCTGGGGCGTCAAGGTCACGGCGGTAGAGGTGAAAGATATCGAATTGCCACCTACCATGCAGCGTGCGATGGCCAAGCAGGCGGAGGCGGAGCGCGAGAAACGCGCCAAGATCATCCATGCCGAAGGTGAGCTGCAGGCCTCCACACAACTGGCCCAGGCGGCCAGCGTCATCGGTTCACAGCCTAGCGCACTCCAGTTGCGCTATCTACAGACGTTGACGGAGATCGCCGTTGAGAAAAACTCAACCATCATCTTCCCGCTTCCCATGGACATTATCGAGCCATTGCTCAAACACCTGCCCGGGGCGGCAGAAGGCAATCGTGAGCGACCATCGGTGCGTCCAGTTGCCGAGCAACCAGGACGCGAGGTACCGCCCAACGCCTATGTGGATCAGACAGCCAACCGCCCAATGACAATGAAAAGGGACTAGGTGTGGGAGTACCCACACGTGCGGCCGCGTAGCGGACGCACTGGTTTTGTATATCGGTGCATGGAGTGCGCGGATGCGCGCTCCATGCACCGATATACAATTGATTATTAAGCACAGAATACAGGTAGAGGAGAATATTCATGAAGAAATTAGTCGCTAAATGGGTTGTGGGCGCCATCGTGATACCGGCTATCGTCGTAATCGTACGCAAACAACTCTTCCAACAGATCGATAAATATCTCTAAACAGTTTCACGCCATGCAAAGATTGCCAGCAATTGTTATGAGCAGCGGTTCACCATATGGTATACTGAGGGACGTAGTTCTAATACATGTTCTTCAGGAGATACCATATGGATGAACAAACCTTAAGCTCCACGAAGGAGCCAGCGAAAAATACAGCATCGCAACACATGTCAGCGCAAGCAAGTGCGGCCTCACCGGAGAGAGCGGGCAGCGAACACCGACAGGCCTATGGTACAGCGAAGACTGAAAACTTACGCGACTCAGGATTGTGGCGCATCGTGCTGCCAGTGGCCGTCATTGCCTGCTGCGCGGCCCTGTTGATTATCCCCCTGGTGATTTTAATTCCACTTCTCTATAATTCTATCAACGCCATCGGCACCAACAACGTCAAAGAAGCGCAATTGGTCTGGGTGTGGATTACCATGATTATCGTGGAGTTAGGTCTCTTCTTTGTTATCTCACGCGGCCTCCTCAAAATTTTCCTGACCCAGGCGGGCAACTATCAACGCTAGCGCGCCTGCGTATTCAGCATATTTCAGCGGAACTTTGCCAGACGGCAGGGTTCCGCTTTTTTTATGGGTCGCACGTCCATATGCTGATAAGACAGAAGTCCCTGGAAATACCGCCACGATAGCCAGATCCGGCTAATTAGCCTCAGAGTCCAAAATGTGAGCGAAAATCGCTTGACAATTATGCCCCTGCCAAGTACACTCATTAGCAGTTAGTAGACGTTTCATAGTCGGTATATAGTGGATGTGAGATCGTACATACTTTTAGGAGGTGAGTTCTATGCAGAATAGACAGATAATCGCAGAAAAATGTGAGCGAATTGCGAGAACTCTTCCGACCACACACAAGAATGCATAACCTATGCGCAAAGCTGTTGTGACTCGGATCTGCCCGAGCACCTACTCTTATCCTCAGCGTTCCTCACAATGCAACACCATTCCTCATGTTGTCAACATACATACTTCATTGATAGAGAAAGCACTATGGTACGCAGCACGATAGCTATGCCCTATCGCATTGTAGTATTACATCAACCAAAAAGCAGCATTACTCTAGCTGCCCGGGAGAGATTTCAGGTGTGTAATCCAGCATATATGGATGCATCAGCACAGGTAAATTCCTACCTCGCCAGAGAGGAGGTGAAAGCATGAGAGGAAAACTACGTGACAAGAACTCGATAAATAGGCGCGACACATTCCGTCGTGGCACGGAAGGAGAGGCGCGTCGTCCATATAAACGCGATGCACGCGTAGCTCATTGGGTCGACCAGAACCTTGAGGATGAGTATTATGAAGATGAAGCCGAGCTCGAAGGTGATGCAGAAGAGGCCGAGATGACCAGGCTCGACATAAACGTAAAAAAACCGACCATCCGAAAATAAAGCGAACAGGTTCAGAGACATTGAGGGGTGGCTTCATTGCCCCAACTCTATGTCTCTTTTTTGTTGCATTTTGCCCCTTACGCTAGCACTATAGTCCGACAGCCTCATTACCAAAAATCCTCATAAAATTGATCTGCCCTATTACTCATGTTAGCATACATGGAATAGTGTCAATAAACGTTCCATCAAAAAATAACGGATGAGTACAAGGAAGGGGTAAATGAATGGAGATTGAGACGCGCGTGGTTGAAACACGCTTAAAAAATGGAGCATCGCTCAGGGTTTTAGCACGCGCCCTTGAGGGCAATGAACACATCGACTACAGCTACGAGACCCCCTCATTTGAGGTCTTAACAGAGACGATTGAAAATATTGCCGATTCCATTACGGATACGGTGAAAAAGGTCGACGCCAGCAGGACCCAGATCGAGTTTGGCCTGGAGTTCGCCCTCGAAGCCAACCAGTTGATGGTCATGCTGGTGCCGGACAATCACCATGCCAACGTCAAAGTCTCACTCGAATGGGACTCCCACCACCTGAATGCAGACCATGCCGCAGTCAGCAGCCAGGTCGCTCAACCAGAGAATAAGCGGTCAGACATCCCGACGACCCCATCAATAGATGAGAGCCAGCCAACCGACTCTATGGCTGTTATAAAGCCCGGCGCCAAAAAGTAGGAGCAGAATAGCATTCCTTCCATCAAGGTCTCTGTTGCGTTCTTAGCAGGGAGAAGAGGGTGCCGGGCAACACCACTTCATATTCTTCTCCCAGTTGCGCCATCACTTCTCCGACCATAGAGGGAGTCATCGTCCAGGCAATCAGGTAGATGCTCAGGAAGAGGGGGCGGCGCCGGAACAGCGTGGACGCGAACCGGATCAGCCTGACGGTGCGCTCAACGCTATCGGTAAATCCAAGGTGATGATAGATAGTCAGGTCGCCGACCTGTTGCCAGCGGGCAACATTGCCCGTAAAGCCCGCGCCGCTGAAGACATTGCTGACCCCATAGGGAGCCAGTTCGCGGGCGAACTGATGCTGCACCCGGTGATCCCTCAGTTGCATACCCTGCAGGCTAAAGGCCGCCACCAGCGGCAAGCCGGTGCGATACACGGCATCCACATCCAGCACATCGAGGATGGTCATATCCAGGGATCGCATCAGGGCGCCGGTCTGCTGCAGGAATGGACTAAGCAGGTGACGGGGCCAGCGAGAAGGATAGATATAGCCAAGGCCGCTGGGGCCAGCCACCAGTTCATCCAGCGGGGTCGCGCTGCCCGTATAATAGGCGGCTAAGGCTGGAGCGGCCCGCGTCAGCAAGGGCGGAAATGTCCATCCCAGCGGAATAGTGCCCCGGGCGGGATCCTGCCAGAGCGCACGCAGACGATGCTGACAATATTGCAGGTTATCACCATCGCTCATGGTAAAGGACAGGTAGATCTTTTCACGGCGCTCGATATGACGGGTAGTTGCCGGGGGAACGGGTATCCGCGCCGCCGGCAACGCCATCCACACTTCCAGGTTCAGCACATAGTCCGATGCCACCACCGCGATTCCCGCCGCCGAGGTCATCGCCACGGCGCTCTGCTCGTGGATCACCCATCCCATATGTACAGCACCGGGGGCATAGAAGGCCAGCAGCTGACGCAACAGACCGCGTTCAGAGCCCTGGCCATCGCCAGCGGCGGCCAGATAGCGGCGCGAATCCAGCCAGTAGACAAAGGCCCGGCTGGCAACCAGAAACGAGCGCAGACCACAGAAGGCGCCCGGATCCAGACCCGCCAGCACATGCCGTGAGCAACGGGGCTGCAGATGTTGCCGCGCCCATTGATAAGCCTGCAGGCGCGTACGCCAGCCATAGGTGCGCAAATCGTTCAGCACGGGCAGGTCGCAGACAACCTGCAGCCGTTCAGCCAGCGCGGGAGATGCGACGAGGGCATCTTGCAGACCGGCCATCGTCGTAGCGACGTTAATCGTATCCGGCAACGCCGGATCGTAGATCAGCAATCCGGTGAAGGCTGAGCGGTACGTCTTCAGCAGATCTATCAGCGCGGACGAACCGTGTTCCGGGCCGCGCACCTGAGGAACAGAGGTAAAGGCCTGCTCAAGCCAGAATGCATCGTCGTCGCTGGTAATCAAATAGATGCTGACCTGAGAACGATTAATAATGCCGGCCGCCACCGTAGCGGTAACATATTCATCACGTGAAGCACCGCGTAGATCGTAAATAGTAAGCTGAACCGGTGCCAGCAATGGTGGTAAAAAACGCCTATCGAACCACTGCAATCCACTCACAGCGCTGTCCTCCAGATATTATTTTTATCCCGGTCAAAGCTTGACCTTCCCGAGAAACAAGGGTATGCTAAAATATAGCTACAATATACAAGCAAACTGGCATATGCAAGCCGATCGCTCTAATGCAAGCAAACCCACAGTCCTGTAGAATTTTTCTGCTGCTCATAGTCGAGTTTATACAGAAAGGACGCCTGGCATGGCAAATAAATTGTTTGCACCCGAACTTTTCCGTCCCCCGCTAGATATCCCAGACATCCCTTACGACCATCTCCTGCGCAAAGCCGCCGAGAGCAATCCTGATCGCCTGGCCATCGTGTATCACAACCTGAGCTTTACCTATCGCGAAACCGTCTCCATGGTAAATAGTATCGCTAATGGTTTGTACGAACTAGGGCTGCGAAAAGGCGACCATGTCTGCCTGTTTACCACCAATCGGCCGGAATATATCGTCACCTTTATAGCGGCCGCCTCAATCGGCGTGGTCGTAAGCCCGATGAATCCTTCTTATAAAGAACGCGAGATCAGTTATCAGCTGGAGAACTCCGAAGCGAAGGCGATCCTGATACAGAGGGAACTGGTACCGACGTTAGCCCTGGCCTTGAACCAGAAAGAATTCCCTAATCTACAGCACATCATTGTGACCGGAGCCCGTCCACCGGAAACGCTACCCAACTCCATCGCGTTTGGACAGCTCCTGAGCCAATCATCACCCAAAGCTCCACCGCACGTCGACGTCACGGGTGACGACTTGCTGGCCCTTCCCTATTCATCCGGCACCACAGGCCTGCCCAAAGGGACCATGCTAACCCACCGCAACCTGGTGAGCAACAACCTGCAATTTACGAATGCGCAGGGCATCAACCCGACGGATGCGGCACTGCTCTTCCTCCCCTTCTATCATATTTATGGTGTCATGCTCACCGGCAGTTTCCTGGCCTGCGGTGGCACACAGATCATGATGGAGCGCTTCGATCTGCTCGAATCATTGGAGCTATGTGAAAAGTACCAGGTGACCTACTATTTCGCCGTCCCACCCATCATTCTGGGACTGGCCAACGCTCCGGTGGACCTGGGCAAAATGAAGAGCATCAAATACATCTTCTCGGGCGCCGCCCCCATGCCAACGGACCCGGCCCGCAGACTACAAGAGAAGATACCCGGGCGCGTCGTACAGGGCTACGGTCTAACGGAAGCGTCTCCGCTGACCCATTCACAGCCACGCGATATATCACTGGTGCGGCTGGGGAGTGTCGGTCTACCCACCCACAATACCGAGTGCAAAATCGTAGACGTAGAGACCGGGACACGCGAACTGCCGCAGGGTGAGCAGGGCGAGCTCATCATTAAAGGCCCACAGATCATGCAAGGCTACTGGAAGGCGCCTGAAGCGACGGCCCAGGCGCTGAGAGATGGCTGGCTGTATACCGGGGACATCGCTTACATAGATGAAGACGGCTATACCTATATCGTGGACCGCAAAAAAGAGATGATCAAGTACCACGGCTTCGGCGTCGCGCCAGCTGAGATCGAAGCCCTACTGCTCGAACATCCCACCATCCTGGATGCAGCGGTCATCGGCGTCCCCGATGACGAAGCCGGTGAGCTAATCAAAGGCATCATCGTCAAAAAACCAGGCGCGACCATCACGGAAGAAGACGTCTTGAACTTCGCCAACGGCAAGCTGGCCGGTTATAAACGGCTGCGCCTCGTCGAGTTCATCGACGCCATCCCCAAAACCGCCTCCGGCAAGATCCTCCGCCGCGAACTCCAGGAACGCGAAAAAGCAAAGTAATAATTAGTGAGTGTTGTCCGGAGGGTGCTTTGCACCCTCCGGACAACACTCACTAATTATTGAGGCTGCAAACACAAAAAGCAGATCAGGTGCACTGCACCTGATCTGCTTTTTGTGTTTTTAGAGACCGCCGACGAAGAGGCCGCGAGCCATGATTTCGCCGGCGAGGGAGCAGACGACGACGAGATAGAGCATGCCGGTGGCGGATTGGAAGGAGCGGTCGCGAATGAGTTTCCAGGCCAGTCCACCCAGGACGAGAGGCATAATGTAGCCAACGAGGACGCGAATCCAGCTGATCGCATCCGGGCTCAAGGGGGCCATGACCGGAGCATCCGCTGGCTTAACCTGATTGGACGGGACCGGCGTGGCCTGCGCGGTTACCGCAGGTGCGCTGGTGTGGGCCTTGTTCGCGTAGGTTGAGCTTGGTCCACCGATGGCAAAGAAGATGACCTGGGCCACCACCGCTACCAGGACCAGGGTGGTCGAAAATTGTAAGGGGCGCTCGGAGAGCGCAGGGGTCACCAGGTACCAGTGTCCAAGCCACATAGCTGTCAACACGCCACCCAGAGCGAAGGCGGCCGCGAAGAAGCCAGCAACGGTAAAGAAGCCACCGATACTCCCGGCGGCCAGGGGACGAAAGATCATCGCCGTAACAAAAAGGGTGATAAGTCCGGCAATAACAGTCGCGACGCCGCTGGCAAGGCGCAGGGCTCGGGCCGCGGTCTTTTTCCGTGGCGCCTCCGGCAGTGCTTCCCCATCTTTAGGAGTAGTTGCCTTATCCTGTACGCCAGCGGTTTTATCCAACAAGAGAAAAAAGCTATAAGGAATGAGTAAGAGGAAGAAAAGCAACAATGGAAGCGACTGATAGCCGGTCCAGGCCTTGTCGAGTTGAGGGTAGGTGTTAAGCAATGCTGGCGTCGCAAAACTCTGCTGGAGCCAGTAGGTTAAACCGGCCAGCACGAGATAAATAAGAGCATACGAGACCAGGAAACCACGCTTGACCTCGTTACGCCAATCAAGAAAAACCAGGACGCTTACCGCGCCAATTG
Source organism: Dictyobacter halimunensis (assembly GCF_036245075.1). Classification (NCBI taxonomy): domain Bacteria; kingdom Bacillati; phylum Chloroflexota; class Ktedonobacteria; order Ktedonobacterales; family Dictyobacteraceae; genus Dictyobacter; species Dictyobacter halimunensis. Next base: position 4,178,791 of record NZ_BSRI01000002.1, on the reverse strand, counting down.
CAACCTCGGCCATGACTATAAAGAGAACCAACGGTAACGTTTGTAGCATGATATCTTTTTATCCTTTGAGTGCGTCAATCAGTGTCTATCTGGGGCATGAAATCTTCCACGACCATTCAGATTATAGCGCTGTCCATAGTTATCGGCAACTTTACCCGGGACATGGCTAGGGTCATTTAAAAGTATTTTTTGCCGCCTTCGGCGGCGGTAAGGAAGGAGAAGAGAGCGGGGACTGATCATGCCCCGGCATGCTCGCCCGCACCCCGCAAGGGGCTCGCCGCCCCTTGACCCCGCTGAGCGCAACTTTAAATAGCCTTGTCAATAGCTCGCTTGTATTGACAGGGCCCGGCCATTCAACTAAACTGAAAAGAGCGCACGAGCACCTGAATCTGCTGTCACTTGATAACGATTACCGAGAGAAAAAGTATGCCGTCTTGCCCAAATCCTCGCTGCCAGGCTGTTTACGCACCAGGAACAACGCAATGTAGCAATCCGTATTGTAAGTGTCTCTTGCCAGAAGCGCTGGTCGCGGGACGCTACCGTATTGAGACGCTGGTTGGTCTTGGTGGGATGGGTGCGGTCTATCGAGCCAGCGATACCTTTGAAGGCCTTCAGATTGCTCTGAAAGTATTGACGCTCTCCCCCAATATACTGGATGTTGATACGGCCATTGAGCGTTTTCGGCGTGAAGCGCGCTACGCTCACCAGATCCATCATCCCAACATCGTGTCGGTGCTGAACTTTGGTCAGGATGGTCCCTTGCTCTATATCGCGATGGATCTGATCACCGGTGGCACGCTGAAGATGCTCCTGAAGTCTGAAACTCCACTCCCCATAGACCTGGCACGCCGCTACGTCAATGATCTGGCGTCGGCGATCGACGCCATTCATCGGCATCCACAGCAGATCGTACATCGCGATCTCAAGCCGTCGAATCTTTTGATCCACCAGGATGATCAGAGACTGATGGTGGCGGACTTCGGTATCGCCCGGGCGATGCAGCAGGAGAAACCGCTGACACAGCGTGGATGGGCGCTGGGAACCGAGCACTATACCGCCCCCGAACAGGAGCAGGGCAAGGCCGAACCGGCCAGCGATATCTACGCCATGGGCGTGGTGGCCTACCAGATGTTTACCGGGCTGCTGCCATTTCAGGCCGTCATCAAAAACCACGCGCCATCGCTGCCTGATCCCAGCAGCTTGAATTCTATGTTGCCGCCGGAAGCGGACCTGATCATTCTGAAAGCGATCGCCACCGATCCCGGAGAGCGCTACCCCAGTGGGAAAGCGTTCGCCGACGCACTCAATGATGTACTGGCACAGCCCGGCATCTGGTCGGAGCCCACCATCGCCATGGATAACATGGCATCGACCATGCTCGCGGGCAATGACGATAACGTGATTGTGCGCATGATCATTCCCGAAAATCCCTGCGGCCAGTGTGGACGTGAAAATCGGCATACCTCACGGTTTTGCCGCTACTGCGGTCATAGCCTGAGCGATACGTCGCCGCTGGTGCACGAGGTCTGCCAGGTTGGCTATCTGAGCGATATTGGACACCAGGCACCGAGCAACGAGGATACGCTGCTCATCGTCCAGGGTCTGTGCATTAATCTATCACCACCACCCCGCCCCTTCGGTCTTTTCGCCGTCGCCGACGGGCTGCGCGGTACCCGGGGAGCCCAGGCAAAGGGGCATGAGGCCAGTCGCCTGGCGACCGAGACGCTGGCCGACATTCTCCTGCCTCTCCTGAGCACACCAACCACCAATTCCGCGCCATATAGCTATCATACGCCGGTCACAGGCGGTCAGGCAGGAAACCACACATCGCATCGATCAACGCCCCCCGGCGAAGCGATTCTGGAGCAATGGATACGAGACGCGACCAGGCAGGCCAACCAGGTCATCTATCATTGCAACGCGGACTACGACGCCACCATGGCCAGTACGCTGACCATCGCTCTCATGTACAAGCGGAACCTGTACGTTGCCAGTGTGGGCGATAGCCGCGCCTACCACTACACTCCCCGGAAAGGCCTACGCTGCCTCACCAGGGACCATACGATCGCCGCCAGCCTGGTAGACGCCAACCTGCTGGATCCTGATGAGGTGGCCAGGAGTCCCAAGCGCAACCAGCACTATCGCTATCTCGGCCAGAACTATAGCGTAAACATCGATACTATTCAATGTAAGGTCGAGCCTGATGATGTTATCTTGCTCTGTACCGATGGGCTCTGGCATATGCTCCCCGACGAGCGTATCCGCAAGATTATAGAAATGGTGGAGGATCCCCAGCAGATGGCCACCCTGCTGGTAGAGGCCGCCAACACCGCCGGCGGCGAAGGGAATATCAGCGCGATAACGATTCGGGTGCAGTAGCCCCCGAATCGTTATCGCACGTTGCCACTCTATGTTTAGGCACATATGCAGGGTAGGATGATGGTGAAGGTGGAGCCGCGACCAGGGATGCTCCTGACCTCGATGGCGCCTTTGTGGGCGTGGACGACCCATTCTACGATGGAGAGACCCAGGCCTGTGCCGCTGACGGATTTGGAGCGGGCGGGGTCGGCGCGGTAGAAGCGTTCAAAAATGTGCTCGATATCTTTAGCTTCGATGCCGATACCGGTGTCCGATACATGCAAGTAGGCGTAGGTGTCGCGCACTTCTACGGATAGGGAGATTTTACCGCCCGGGTTACTATAATTAAGGGCGTTGTCGACCAGGCTCATGATAACCTGTATCAGGCGAGCCGCGTCCCCCAACACGGTAGCGGGCATTAAGGTCCGGGTGTACAGGCTCATCTGGCGCTCCTGGGCCAGCATTTCAAGGCTATCGACCACGTCGCGCGTCAGCAGATCCAGGCGTACAGGCTCACAGTCCAGGTGGATCTGCCCTTCATCGGCCCGGGCCAGGATCAGCATGTCATTGATTAAATGTCCAAGGTGCTCAGACTCCTCATTGACCTCGGTCAATACATGCTTGTACTCGTCGGGGCTGGAGAGTTGTGAAAGGGCGACTTCGGTCACATTGCGGATTACCGCAACCGGAGTACGCAGTTCATGCGAGGCGTCGGCGACCAGGCGGCGCTGTTGGACAAAGGCACGCTCCAGACGCGCGATCATCTGATTGAAAATAATGGAGAGATCACGCACCTCATCTTTAGCGGCCGGAACCAGCACGCGCTGATTTAAATCGTTGGCATTGATCTCACGGGCCGTTCTGGCCAGGCGCTGGATCGAGCGGAACGCCCGGCCCGAGAGCCAGTAGCTGCCCAGTGAACACATGGCCAGCGAGAGGAGCATGAGCAGGAAAAGCACCAGCACAATACGATCCAGCGAACGGTTCAGGGTCTCCAGCGATTGGCCGACCTGAACCACGCCGATGACGGTGTCTCCATCGACCAGCATCGTACTGTAGATACGGATCGATTGATCATTCACGTCGTTCATGGTTGCGCGCCACGGTTTTCCCGCCAATGGCTGCAACACGCTGTCTTCCGGTAGGAGCAGATCACCAGAGGAGCCCGAGGAATAGATCTCATGGCCCTGCCGGTCTAAAACACGCACCAGGACAAGATCGTGACGAGAAGACTGGCTGTAGTACGGAGGTCCGGATGGGTTGTTGTCATTTTCATCGGAAGAGTTATATGGATCGATCAAAGCGGCGGGGGCATCCAGTTCCGGGATCTCCTGGGACATATCGTCTACGTAAAGCTTGCCATTATCTACACCGACACCCTCGGCTACATGCTGAGCACGCTGCTGGAGGGTAGAATCAAAGCTATTGAAGAGGATCTGTTGCAAGGTAGAGTAGAACGCCAGGCAGAAGACAAGCATGAGGAGCACAGAGACAATTGTATACCAGAGTGTTAATTGCATACGCAAACCGGGTGGTGATAGATATCGCAACTGCCTGATCATACCGGTGGTTCCTTTAGCTGGTAACCCGCGCCACGGACTGTAACGATGACGTCTGGCTCATTCAGCTCACACAACTTACGGCGTAGATAACGTATGTACACATCAATAACGTTTGACAGGTGCTCGGTGTCGCTATCCCATACGTGCTCAGCTATCATGGTACGGCTTAAAACCTGATGCGGGTGACGCATAAAGAATTCAAGTAAAGCATACTCCTTACTCCCTAATATAATCAAGCGGTCACCCCGATAGACCTCGTGGGTACGGGTGTCAAGAGTGATGTCCATAAAGCGCAATACTGGAGTTTTGGTGGGGCCCTTGCGCCTGAGCAGCGCGCGCACACGGGCTTCAAGTTCGCTAAAGGCGAAGGGCTTGACCAGGTAGTCATCAGCCCCGAGATCCAGGCCTTTGACGCGATGATCTACCTCCCCCAGGGCTGTCAGCAGCAGGATGGGCATGGTGCGCTTCTTCTCACGCAGGCGCCGGCAGACTTCGAAGCCATTGAGGCCGGGCAACAGGATATCCAGCACGACCAGATCGTAGGCTGTAGCCAGGGCGGCCAGCAGCGCGTCTTCACCATTGGGCATCAGGTCAACGGCGTAGTGATTGCCTTCCAGGCCTTTTTTCAAGCTGGGACCCAACCGTGGGTCGTCCTCAACCACCAGAATTCTCATGAGGCATCTCTCATCTATTATGGGCCTAAAAAATGCAGTGCATTGATTACTGTTCTACGACTCCAGTAGAAAACAGGCAATCAATGCAACGCACATTAGTCTAAAATGGTTTCATTAGAATAAGATGAAATCAGTGGCCAGAATCGCGCACAAGTAGCCAGCAGCGCAAAATTTCAGCCACGCTCCACGCCTGCGCGAAGCAACCTCCGTCGCTAAATGGCGGTTCTGGCTCGGCCAGTTCGCTGATCGTTCCCAGACAGGTTGATCTGAGTTGCTGCGCGAACGGTAGTAACAGCGGCCGGAGCGCGGCGGGATCGTTATGCACCTGCAGATGCACGTCTACATAGGGTCCCAGCAACCATTGCCAGACGGCCCCTTGATGATACGCGCTATCACGCTGTCGCTGATCGCCGGCGAAATGGCCCTGGTAAGCGGGATCATCTGGACTCAACGAGCGCAGACCGACCGGGGTCAGCAAGTGTTGCGTGACCTGCTCAAGCATCCTGCTCACCTGCTGCTCCGATAATAGATCGCGGGTCAGCGAGGCGGCCAGGAGTTGGTTTGGACGCAGAGAAGGATCATTGCTACCAGCCACGCCCTCAACATCAACGACATCATAGAGATAGCCGCCCTCCTCATACCAGAAGCGCCTGACGAAGTGCTGGCGCACCAGCGCGCGCAGGTGCCCATACTGGGCGGCATCGGTCGAGAGTCGCACAGCCCATGACTCCATCGTGGTCAGCGCATAGTACCAGAGCGCGTTAATCTCGACGGGCTTGCCAGAGCGCGGCGTCACCACCCAATCCCCAACCTTGGCGTCCATCCAGGTCAGTTGCAGACCGGGAACGCCGGCCTGGAGCAAACCATCGGACTCATCCATCTTAATACCATAATCGGTACCTGTTACGTGCCATTGAATAACCTCACACAACTTCGGAAAGAGTTCCTTGATAAGGGACCAATCTCCGGTCGTTGTGAAGTAGTAATCCAACGCACGGAACATCCACAGGGTGGCATCGGCGGTATTATACGCGGGGTTCTGGCCATCATCGGGGAAACGATTAGGGATCAACCCATTATGCATAAACGAGGTAAACGCTTTGAGCAAGCCGCGCGCCTCACCGTAACGTCCGGTACACAGCAGCAGGCCCGGCAGAGAGATCATGCTATCGCGCCCCCAGTCGGTGAACCATGGATAGCCGGCGATAATGGTCTTGCGATCAGGCGATAGGCGCAACGCTCCAGACGTATCGGATGAGCGCGTGTAATCGGGCCGGGCCACGATAAACTGGTCGGCCGCCAGGACGAGGCGCGCGAAGAGGGGATCCTGCTCGGGCAACTGATGGCCGGAGTGATTCGCCACCGCGAGGAGTTGTTGTACGCGACGCCGATGGCGCATCAGGGCCTGCTCCACCAGCGTCTCATGACGCCGGCCGCCATAGCCCCAGGAGCAACTTGTCTCGGTCTCGGCCATCAACACCATCGTCGTATGCATGCCAGGCACCAGGGTCAAACGAAACGTGCCCGGCATATACACATCTTCCTGGCCGGGCAGGCCCCGTTTCTGATCCTGGCGATGCCAGATATGCCAGTACCAGACCCCGCCGGGCGTAAAGGTCGCGGATGGATTGGCGATGATATGATAAGCGGGCGCCTCCGCATAGGCGCGAATGCGGCAGCGATGGCCCTGATCTTCAACCAGGAAACGCCAATCCTCGGCGCCCGTCGTCACGCTATGGTAATCGCGCGAAAGACAGAACGGCGCGACCTCCAGCGTCAAAACCGCCGGATCATCCTCGTCGCCGCTCTTCTCTCCCTCCTCGTCAAAGGAGCCATGCAGCAGATACTGAACATAGGTTGTATTCTCCCCATATTCCATCCAGATGCGCTTTTCCAGAGTCAGGGTTTCAGTCAGCGCGTAAGAGAAACACACGATATCCCCATCCAGGGAAACTGACCGCAACGCTCGATAGCCCTCAGGGGCGATCGTCCCCGGCACATACTCATTCACGCCAAGCTCAATTCTTTCGCCTGTATGAAGGGTCGCAACCTCGTCAAACTTCGCCACCAGCACAGTACGCTTGACCGGAGGTTGCAGGGCAGCTACGAGCAGACCATGATAACAACGCGTTGTAGCCCCGACAAGAGAACCAGACGCATAACCACCCAGGCCATTAGTAACCAGCCACTCATGATCAAGTCCGGATTGAACATCGTCACAGATCTCTGAACCGACCTGAATGTGCCAGGGATTGGCAGGCGAATGATCAAATAGAGATGCATCTTGCTTCAAGATCATAATCCATATCCTCTTATCATTGACGACACACTGATTCTAACAATATATGTAAGGACGAGATACATACCACACACATTGACTGTCATCAGCACACGCTGTTAAATTGTTGGCATGCCGGTCTATAGTAGACGACAAAGGAGGCATCCCCGATGAGGTGCCGCCCGGTCATTCTTCTTTATTTTATGCTTTCCGCAGAACTTCCTGCATGCGCCGCAGGGCCTCCTGGATGCGTTCCTCGCGCTCGGTCATCGAGATGCGCACATATCCCTCGCCAGCTGAACCGAAATTGGTGCCAGGGGTGATAAAGACGCCGGCCTGATCAAAGAGCCAGCTGGTAAAGTCGCGCGAGGTATAGCCCTGGGGCACATGGGCCCAGACATACAATCCGGCCCGCGTCTTCTCCGCCCGCATGCCCAGCGCGTTACAGCCCTCTACCAGGAGGTCGCGTCTGCGCTGATAGATGACGTTGCGCTCGGCCAGCCAGGACGATGGCAGGCGCAACGCTTCGATGGCCGCGTACTGCACCGGTCGGAAGATACCACTATCAATGTTGCTCTTGAGGCGTCCCACCGCATCCACCAGATCAGGATTGCCCACCAGCATCCCGATGCGGAAGCCGGCCATATTATAGGTCTTACTTAATGAATGCAATTCGACCGCCACATCGCGCGCGCCCGGTACTTGTAATATACTCATCGGCCGAAAATCATCAAAATAGACCTCTGCATAGGCCATATCATGGATAATTACGATGTCATGGCGCCGGGCGAACTCGACTGCGTGCTCAAAAAAGGCGCGATCGGCACAGGCCGCCGTTGGATTGTTGGGGTAGTTAAGCCAGAGCACACGCGCGCGCGACAGCACGGACTCCGGGATGCTATCCAGGTCGGGCAGGAAGTGCTGCTCCTCGCGCAACGGCAGCAGGTATGGCTCGGCTCCCAGCGTGGTCGCACCTGAAATATAGACCGGATAGTAGGGATTGGGTGTCAGCGCGATATCGCCAGCATTGAGCACCGCCGTCGCCGCGTAGGCCAGGCCCTCTTTGGATCCCAACAGGGGCAGGATATCCTGCTCAGGGGTCAACTGGACCCCGAAGCGGTTCTCGAACCACTCGGCGATCGCTTCGTGCAGGGCGCGCATGCCGCGATACTCTGGATAGCGATGGTTCTCACCATTCTGCATGGCGGCGCACAACCGCTCGACCACGGCCGGTGGCGCCGGAAGATCCGGATCGCCCATCGACAGCGAGATCACATCCACCCCGGCCGCCCGCCGGTCGGCAATCTTTTGTTTCGCATTGGCAAAATGATATGGAGGTAAACTATTAATCAGGTTTGATAAGCGCACGAATAATCTCCTCTCTATTCCTCTCTATGTTATACCATGTTTCCTCGCTCACGCGAGTGGAATCATAAGACTCATCTGAATGGATCTTGTTTTTTGTTGGCGAACGTGATCGCCTCCGCACGGGCGTCCGCGTGCGCGGCCGCACTAGTTTTATATATGTGTGCAATAGGGGCGCGGATGCAGCCCCTATTGCACACATATATAAAAGGTTGTTGAGCCACACAGGTGCGACAACGCATGCGGCGAAGAGATGCAACAGAGCAGGGACGCCTTGCAAGGCGTCCCTGCTCTGTTGCATCTCTTCGCCGCATGCACGGCTTAATCCATGGGCTCGGCCTCGTACCAGTTTTTACCCATCTTCATCTCTACGGTGATTGGCACGTCGAGATCGGCGACGCCCTCCATCATTGAACGGATCAATTTGCGGGCGCGCTCAAGCTCTTCAACCGGGACCTCGAAGACCAGTTCGTCGTGCACCTGCAGGATCATGCGCGTCTTCATCTTCTTCTCCTTGAGGGCATGATGCAAACGGATCATGGCGATCTTGATCAGGTCGGCGTTGGTGCCCTGGATCGGCATGTTGATGGCCTCACGCTCCAGCGCCTGGCGCTCCGTGTGCGAGAGGGCATGCATATCGGGGAAGAAACGCTTGCGTCCATACAGGGTATTCACGTAGCCCTGCGTCCTGGCCTGCTGCAGCGTGCTATCTACATACACCTTCACGTTGGGGAAGATCTCGTGGTAGTGCTTGATAAACTCGGCCGCCTCAGGGGTAGACATGCCGGTCACGTTGGCCAGGCCATAGGCGGACTGTCCATAGAGCACGGCATAGACCACCGTTTTGGCCAGGCGGCGCTGGTCTTTGGTCACGCTTTCGACCGGTACCGAGAACAGGGTCGAGGCGGTAATGGTATGGATGTCTTCATTATTGCTGAAGGCTTCAACCAGGCGTGGCTCGTGCGTGATATGGGCCAGGATACGCAGCTCAAACTGCGAGTAGTCGGCGGTCAACAGAACATAGCTGGGATCGGCGATAAAGGCGCGCCGGATCTGGCGTCCGAGCTCAGTGCGGACAGGGATATTCTGCAGATTCGGATTGCTGGATGACAGGCGACCGCTGGAGGCGATCGTCTGGTTGAACGAGGTATGGACGCGTCCACTATGGGGCTCCATTAGCGTGAGCAGACCATCGATGTAGGTTGACTTGAGCTTGCTCAGCTGGCGATACTCCAACAGATAATCCACAACCGCGTGCTTACCGCGCAGGTTCTCAATCACATCGGCGCTGACCGAATAGCCGGTCTTGGTCTTCTTGCCGGAGGGAAGCTGTAGCTCAACAAAAAGCACATCCGCCAGCTGTTTGGTCGAGTTGATGTTGAAGCGATGGCCAACCTGCTCATAGATGGCCTTCTCCATCTCGGCCAGCTGATCCTCCAGCGTCTTCCCGAACTCGCGCAGGAAGGGCTCATCGAGGGCCACACCATACAGCTCCATCTGCATCAAGACGTTGATCAGCGGGAGCTCGATGCGCTGATACATATCCATCAGTCCATGCTGCTGCAGCTCTTCTTGAATCGGCTCAACCAGGCGCAGCGTCATATCGGCGTCGGCCCCGGCGTAATCGGCGGCCTTGCGGATAGGGACCTGGGCCATGCTAATCATCTTGCTGGCCGTACCGATCAACTCGCTGATCGGGGTCATCACGACGCCCAGGCGCTGAAAGGCCTGGTCCTTGAGTCCCACTCCGCGTCGTCCGGGCTCAGCCAGGTAGGCGCCCAGCATACAATCGAAGGCCAGACCCTTAACATCGATGCCGTAGCGCAGAAAGATCGCCAGGTCGTACTTGGCATTGTGCATATACTTCAACACCTGCTCATTCTCCAGCACTGGCTCCATCTTCTCCAGCACATAGGCAAGTGGTAGCTGCGTATCGGGCTCCTGTCCATCGGGGGTCCTGGTATGGCCCACAGGGATATAGTATGCCTCCCCGGGCGCCATTGAAAGCGAGATACCCACCAGATCGGCATGGCGCGGCTCGTTGGAAGAGGTCTCGGTATCGATGGCGAAACGGCCCGCATCGGTCAGACTCTTCACGAGGACCCGCAGTCCCTCCTCGCTGTTCACGATCATCGTGCTGGTCTGTTTGGCGCCCTCACGATCGGCGAACAGTGCACTGGAGGGGCTCGGCATACCCGGCAGGCGTAGCTTATGCACCACCTCTTCATGCGGCGCCTCCACCTCGAATAGGCTCAGCTGGGCGGGAGATTCTTCTCTGGTGGCGACCGCCACGGCAGCGGGCGCGTTCGTAACACCATCACCAGCGCCAGACCGGGCATTGAGCGGAACCAGCACATCGGGCTCAACCGCGGTCTCTTCGCCCGGTGGCAAAGGTGGCAGTAAGATAGGCACGACGCCCATAGGGGCCGCCAGACGGGGATCTTCACCCGGAGCTAGCTCAGTACCGTCGGTGCTCGGCAGTTCAGCGGAGGAGGCGGCCGTCGCTGGAGCAACAGAGGTATGGGACTCCGAAACGGTCACGCCCAGCTGCTGAAAGAGTGACAGCGCCCGCTCGATCAGGCTACGGAACTCGAGCTGGCGGAAGAGCGTGATCACCTTCTCGCCATCGACATCGGTCATGCGACAGGCCTCTAACTCCATCTGCACCGGTGCGTCCAGCACGATGGTGGCCAGGTACTTACTCTGCCGGGCCTGTTCCGTCGCGGCACCGATAAGCTTCTGCTCCTTCGGCTTCAGGGCATCCAGGTGCGCCAGGATCCCCTCCAGATCGCCATATTCGCCGATCAGGCGACTGGCCGTCTTCTCACCGATACCCGGCACGCCCGGAATATTATCCGATTTATCGCCCACCAGACCCTTAAAGTCAGGCAGCTTCAGCGGATCAAAGCCGTAGCGCACCTGTACCTCGTGCTCATTGTATTCGGTGACATCGGTAATGCCGCGCTTGGCGACCTTTACCAGCACATGCTCATTGACCAGTTGCAGGGTATCCATGTCACCGGTATAAATAATGGTATCCACACCTAGCTTGTTCGCCTGCACCGATAGCGTGCCCAGGATATCATCCGCCTCAAAGCCATCTTTTTCATAAATCTCGATGCCAAACGACTCCACCACTTCCCGGATGCGCGCGAACTGCGGCTTCATATTATCAGGCAGGGCCGGGCGGTGGGCCTTATAGGGTATATATTCCAGGTGGCGGAAGGTCGGAGCCGAGCGATCAAAGGTCACGGCGATATAATCGGGCCGCTCCTCCAGCAGAGCCTTCATCAACATCGAGGTAAAGCCAAAGGTCGCATTGACCGGCTCCCCGGCGCTGGTCGAAAGGTCCTCAGGTACCGCGTGGAAGGCACGGTGAATAATCGCATGCCCATCTATTAAGACTAGTTTTTTACGTTTCATCTCGGTGGCCACTTCTTTCTCATTCCCTCAATTCTCTATCTATCTTATTCCAATTTGCGGCGTCAAACGCGGAAATCAGATGGACCTTTCACACCGGGTGGCATTTGCCTTTGCTGTATTTTAATATGTTTAGGCCGAGATGTATAGTATAGTCAACTGGCAGGTGGTGTGGTAGATGGCTCATCCTCGAACAGACACATAAGACGTATAACCACAGATCCGGGCCAGATCCACATAGCTGCACCCCCTGTGGTACGAACAGTCTTTATGAAAGTGTTACATCTGTTCATCATAATAAAGAACAAAGAGGATTCTATGCCGCAGAGTAATGTCGTTATGGAGAGGCACCGGGCCGGTGCAGGAGAGCAGAAGATGGCAGAGGAGAAAAAAGAGGAGTTGTTAACCGTGCGCGAGGTGGCCCGCCGTTTACGGGTCGACGATACCACGGTACGCCGCTGGATCAAAAGTGGAGCGCTGGAAGCGATCACACTTCCCCATCGAGGAAAGCGCCAGGCATATCGTGTGAAGCGTTCAACGCTGGACACGCTCCTTGGTGGAGAATTGCCAGAAGCCTGATGCATGCTCATCTACTTCGCACGAAGCTAACCACATACTTTCAACCCGTAACGCTCCATGCCTGCTGATAGCGGCAGGCTCACCATCAGCGGCTACGGGTTTTTTCCCTATATATACAGACTATAAACATCAACATGCAATCCTACGATGATAAACGACGGATGCGCAGACACCGATAGGATCCACGCATACACTGAAAGAAGAGAGGTATAGTGAGAGATTCCTCTCATCGCTGTGCGTCTCGCGCGTCCACGCTTCAGCAGTTTGTGCCATATCTGCCAGCTTCATGGGAAACGGGGACAAAGAAACCGCCTGCACGCACAGCAGCCTCTCAAGCGCATCATATCAACCAAAAAACAAAGAACAATAACTATATGGAGAGGCCCCGTATGAAAATAGCTATCACCGGTGGAGCGGGCTTCGTAGGGAGCCAGTTAGCAAGAGCATATCTGGACGCAGGGCATGACGTTTTCGTCATCGACAGCCTCACGGCAGGTTCACGACAGACCATCGATCCACGCGCCCGTTTCTATCAGATCGATGTCCGCGATAGCAACTTGCGGCAGCTATTGCAGAGTGAACGTCCGGATATTATGAGCCACCATGCAGCTCAACAGCACGAACCAGGAACGGCTGAACACGCCCTGAGGGACGCAGATGTCCACGTGAGAGGATTAATCAATGTTCTGGATAGCTGTGTCAGTGCCTCGGTCACACATTTTGTCTTTGCCTCCGGCGGAAACAGCATGTATGGACCGGTCGATCCCGATCAATTGCCACTCAATGAAGAGCACGCGCTCTACCCACGCAGCGCGCACGACATCAGTAAAGTCGCCGGCGAGTGGTATGTGCGCTATTATAGCCAGCAATATGGTCTCACCCATACCATCGTGCGCTACGCCGACATCTATGGGGAGAGCAGCAGTCCACGCGCCAATCATCCACTGAGCTACTTTATTCAGATGCTCATGAAGCGGCAGCGCTCAATTATCTATGGGACTGGAAACGAACTGCGAGATCACATCTTTATAGATGATATCATGCGGGCTCATCTACTTATGATAAAAAATCTCACACGCACAAAAAACACTACTATGCATCTCAGTTCAGGGCATGGGTATTCGCTCAACCGGCTCTATCATATGGCGGCCGCGGTGGTAGAAAGCGCTATCGAACCCACCTACCTTGGCGGTCCCTATCTGAAAGCATCTTCGGTGATCCTGGACAACACGCGCGCCGGGCACATTCTGGGCTGGCAGCCGCAGGTCAGCCTATCAGAAGGGGTACGCCTGGCGGTTGCTCGCCTGCTTTCGGGCAAGGAGGCGCAGCCCCAACGTCCCACGGCTGAACCTGTTCCCGTCAGGCTGGTGGCCGAAGCCACGCTCACGCGAGCATAAACAAAATAGTATGAGGGTGCGGCAGAGGCGCGAATACGCCTCTGCCGCACCCTCACAAAAACCTGTGCGGTCGCCCGCCTGTGCGCGGGTGCGAAAGTTATTGTTGCAAGCCACTGACCACGCGGGCATATTTTTCTGCCAGCGCCTGCGCCTGCTCATTGGAGACCGACTCGGCGAACACATGGAAGAACGGGGCATCCGCGTCCGGCAGAACCAGCACCCATTCCTTGCCCAGGTCGATCTTGATACCATCGATCGGCTTGGCACGTCGCTCTCGATACTGCTCACTGAGGATGCGCATCACTTTTCCTTTATGCTCCCAGGGACAGGTGACGCGGGCACTGCTCATGTAGTAGGCAGGCAGGTCGTCAACCACCTCGGAGAGGCGCATGTTAAAGGTCGCCAGCAGTTCCAGCAACTTGGCGATCGCCAGCATGCCATCAAAGGCCGGATGCATTTCCGGGAAGGCGAACTGACCACTGCCATCGCCTACCAGCACGACCCCCTCGCGACCGGCGGCCGTCATCAGGGCGTGGGGCAGAACCTTGGTCTGCTGGATGGTGCCCTCGTAGCGATCAGCGATATGCTGGAGCGCGCTGGGAGCGGTCACCGGAGCGGCCACCGTACCATTGCGATGCTGACGCAGAAACAGACTGGTCATCACGGACAGGATCTTCATCCCGTCCAGGATGCGACCGCGATCATCCACAACCGAGATGCGCTCGCCGCTGGGATCAATACGAATGCCCAGATCCATATTGAGGGCCGAGCTAATGGTCGCCAGTCGCTGCATATCCTTATTAAACTCGTCAGGTGTACGGGAGGTCCTGGCCTCTTCTACACCCGAGTTGAGCACAATAACCTCACAACCCAGATTATTGAGAATGTTTGACAGCATGTCGACGGTACTACCATGGGCGTAGTCAACCACCAGCTGATACTTGCGCCTGCGCACCACCTCGTGGTCCACCACCTTATTGAAGCCCTCAAGGTAATGGCCAACCACGTCGGTATTGCTCAAAACGTCGATCGCGCCAATCTCATCCAGGTAGACGCGGCGGAAATCCTCGCGGAAGTATAAATTTTCAATCTTACGTTCAGTTGTCTTATTGATATCAAGGCCATTTTGATCAAAAATTTTAATTTCCACGACCCGCTGATCAACCGGAGACATACTCACATGTACGCCACCGACCGCCTCGGTCGTGCGGATAAAGTAGCGCGCCACCGGCAAGGGGACCTGATTGATATCGTGTACATCGATACCCGCTGATGGCAGACCGGCATTGATGCCACGTTTGATCATGCGCGAAGTACGATGGGTATCGCGATTGAGGCAGACCACCGAGCCTTTCGGCAGGATACCGCCGTAGGCCGCGCCCAGTTTGGTCGCGAACTCAGGCGTCAGATCCACATTCACCAGCCCGGTCACACCGTAGCGGCTAAAGAGGCCACGCCGACCCTGTGATCCCCAGATAATACTGGTATTGACCACCGCGCCAGCTTCAATCTCTTTATCCGGCCAGATTTTCACGTTCGGCTGGATGATCGCGCCATCCTGGATAATAGAATTATCACCGATCACCGATCCCTCAAACATCACGGATTTACTCTTGATATTTGAGGACGAACCAACGATCGCCCCACGCAGCTCCGCGCGATCTCCGATATACGAATTATTCCAGACGATACTGCGATCCACCTGGGCACGTTCATCAACGATCGAATAGCTGCCGATCATGCTCGGGCCATGGATAATCGCGCCCGCGCGCACCTTACAGTCGCGACCCAGGTAGACTGGACCATAGAGCTGTGCGTCCGGATCGATCTCCGCGCCCTCTTCGCACCAGATGTTGTTGCCGATATGTTTGGCGGGAATCTCCAGATTGACGTTATGCTGCAGCATATCGGCGTTGGCGCGCATATACTCGCTCAGGTTACCCACATCGCACCAGTAGCCCTCAGGAGCCACATAGCCATAGATGGGATCGCCCTGCTTCAACATCATCGGGAAAAGTTCCTGGCTGAAGTCAAACTGCTTATCGCGCTCAAAGTAGGAAAAAATTTTGGGATCGAGCACGTAGATGCCTGTATTAATAGTATCGCTAAACACCTCGCCCCAGCTTGGCTTCTCCAAAAACTGCGTGATATGGCCATCCTCATTGGTAATGATAACGCCATATTCCAGAGGATTATGCACATGAGCCAGAAGGAGGGTCGCGAGTGATTTTTTCTCGTTATGGTATTTGATCACTTCAGTCAAATCATAATCAGTAAGGGCATCCCCACTAATTACGAGGAAAGGCTCGGTTAATTGGTCTTCGGCATTCTTCACGCTACCCGCTGTACCCAGAGGCACATCTTCGCGGGAATAGGTAATACGCATTCCCAGCTGTGAACCATTGCCAAAGTAGTCTTCAATGCTATTCGCCAGATATTGAACCGTGACGACGACCTCGGTGATGCCATGGCGCTTCAACAGGTTAAGTATGTGTTCCATCACAGGTTTGCCTACGATAGGAACCATTGGCTTTGGCCGTCGAATCGTCAATGGTCGTAGCCTCGACCCTTCCCCTCCGGCCATTACAACCGCTTTCATAGAGGCCTCCCTTGTAATTCAGGTAACCAGCCTGGTCACCCGGCTGTTATCGGAAATATAAGGACGGCGTAGCAATGCCACGCCGTCCCATCAGCTCCACTAAATTCATTGTACAACATCCGCGAAGAGCGTCGCAAGATCACTTTTCACGCTATTATCGGTCCCCACTACCATTCACTAAACCGCCCATGTTCTACCATCCAACGTACGAAACGATGGTGATTCGTCTCTTCAGTTGCCTTGCGTTCCTCATACTCCTGCTGAAGTTGAATGAGTCGTTGTGCTTCCTCTACAGTAAAACCCTCATCCAGGAGGGCATCGACAAGCAGATCCATATATTGCTGCATAAAAAGTCCTCCTTCCTTCGCTTCTACTACTTTACCAACCAATTATGCAAACACCATACGTCTACTCAGCTGACCAACCGCTCCGGCTCTACCGTTGAGCACAAGTTACCTGGATAGTAACTCATCCGGGTTTGATTATCAGTCGGTTAGTCAGACGAATAAGCGTGAAGTGCCGGCGCAATCATTGGTCGGAACACAGACAGCTATCTCTTTTCAAATGAGTTCAGATGAACCGTCCACCACCCACAACCGGAAGAAAATGAAAACAGATAGTGCTGTTTATGCAGTTGCCAGTTTCAGTACTCATAGTCATCACGATTTTCACCGCTAACTAGATCCAAAATGTTCACTAGTAAGCAGACGCAGATGTCGGCATAACTGGGCCAGAACCGCGAGGAAAAATGCCGATTGCGCTGCCCTGAAAACAGATCAACAGTGATACAATGACGGCATGGAGTGCGTTCGTAACAGAGACACCATCATCTTACAACCACACTAGCCTCTTATCTGTTACTTACACTAGTATAGCATATGGTCATCTGGCTGTGCCACTTTGTAGTGTCAATCATAAAAACGTCATCCATTCGTCTTATCTCGCGCCTGCGCCGGGCAGCCAGAAAAACATTTACTACAGGAATAGATACGTAAAAAGTGATCCATTTTCACACGATCTTCACATACTATGGTAGAGCATGAAGCCTCATGAGGGGCCACTTGTGCGTATTGATCGCCTCTATGCTCCGAATGAGTTTTAAGATAAAGCTTGACAACAATTAAATCTCGATGGTACAATATCGTCATCGAAAGGAGGTGGTGTGTAATGATTGATAGTATTAGCTGCACAGGCAGCAGTGTTAGATCTCACACCTTCCAGACGAGAGGAATGAGCTGCTAGTTAGCTTGCCATCTCGCACACCCGGCTAAAGCCAGGTGGAGGTTAAAAGAACAGATACTGGCAGGTAGAGTATTCCACCTGTCTGTGCAGCACCTCCCAGAGCATTGGCGAAAAGACTGATTTGCCCTTGCTCTGGGATTTTTGTAAATCCGAGCAAGCTCATCCAGACCAAACGGGCACGCCAAACGCTTTTATATCAGGCACCTTATTTTAAAAGCGCATACAACACAAAAGCACACCCAACCTATGTGCTCTATTCCTATTATAGAGCTTAACAGTGCGTGCTATCTTCCAATTACGCTATTCTGATGCTCTTTTGGGAATACATTCTTGTAGATAGAAGTGATAGAGCTTGGACGAATTTGAAACCACAACATCCAGATCTTTAGATGTCGCAGATATTCGGCATCAGTTAAAGACCGAGCTACTTGGCACCGGCAACCATATTGTATACTCACCGACGGTAGATTCAACCAACTCTCAGGCTATGAAACTGGCCCGAGAAGGATCAGAGGAAGGGGTAGTAGTACTCACCGATAGTCAGACGGCTGGCAAGGGCAGGCAGGGGCGGCGTTGGGTGGATGTAGCTGGCCTGAACGTGTTGTCATCTACGGTGCTTCGACCATTATTCCCACCATATCAGCTGGTAATGATCGCTTCACTGGCGGTCGTCGATACCATCGCCGATATTTGTAATATCCAGGCAACGATCAAGTGGCCCAACGATATCCTGATTGGTGAACGTAAAGTCGCTGGTATTCTCATTGAGACCAGTCATGATCAGATGGGTCGGCTCGTTGCTATCATGGGCATAGGCGTCAATGCTAACGGGCATATCTCGCATTTAAGTGCGGAACAACCTTCGCTACAACAGGCCGATGCAGAGCTGCTGAAAAGAGCTACCACCCTTGAGGAATCAAGTGGCCATGTAGTGAGCCGCGAAATGTTTATTGCCCGCCTGCTTTATCAGATTGAAACACGCTATCTTGCCTTACAACGAGAAGCGCAAGCCTATGTAAATGGTCCCATCTCTCGCTTGATACGAGAGCAATGGCGCAATCAACTTTCGACCCTGGGTCGTACGATACAGGTACACCAGGGATCGAAACTACTCAGCGGCGTAGCTGAGGACGTGAATGATCAGGGAGAACTGTTACTCCGCAGTCATTCCGGTGAATGTATCAGTATTACCTGGGGAGATATCGAATAACACCCACGATCATCCCTCTTCCCACAATACTGGAGAGATGTACGAGATAAGTCGGAGGTCCCCCTCCGCCATACAAACGAGAGGATGCAAAACATGGAGTCACAAGAAATTTTCCTCACCAATGACGGATTGCAGCGTGCGGCTCATCAGCTTGAATTTTTACGCACCGTCAAACGTGCCGAAATTGCTCAGTATCTTCATGATGCCAAAGAATCTGGCGATGTCATCGATAATGCCGCCTATGAAGAGGCCAAAAGCCAGTATGCCCAGCTTGAAGGCCGGATCGTAGAACTCGAAGAGATGCTGGCCCGCGCACAACTGATTGATAATATACATAGTGACGTCGTTTCTCTCGGCTCAACTGTCCACCTGGAAACCAGCAACGGCCGCACCTATTGCTACAAACTGGTTGGGGCATTCGAAGCAGAGCCCAGCGCAGGCCGTATTTCTAACGAGTCACCCGTCGGCAAAGCACTAATCGGGCATAAATCCGGTGACCTTGTCATTGTCTCCACTCCCGGTGGCGTGAAAGAATACACCATCACCTCCATTGAGTAGCGCCACATAGCGCGCCACGCCAGATACCAGATACGACCTGCAAAGCATCCTGCGATGGCTTGCAGGTCTTTTTTATTGCTGTGCCTCGAAAAGCCTTAGATGCGCGCCTTCGGCCCCTGACGCTACGCACCTGTGGTGCTCACAATATTTCATGGTATCGGCGCGACACAACAGGTGGGTGCGGATGCACCCACCTGTTGTGTCGCGCCGATACCATGAAATAATTCTGCTATCTAGACCCCGAAAACAATGCTACAATACAGCTACAGGCGCCAGCAAGCAGCACAGATTTTTGCATCCATGCAAGTACATTTTGAAGAAGGTTGAGCTTACGATGACTGAAGAGCGAGATATACGCATCCAACACTTACAGGCCCTGCGTGATCAGGGCATCAATCCTTATCCCCACGCAGTTGAGCGCACACATACCATTGGGGATGTGCTTAAGGACTTTGATGCTCATGCCGGACCCGATGGCTCCTATACGCTGGTTGGGCGAGTGCGGTTACTGCGTGAAATGGGGAAGGCATCATTCGCTCAGATTGAGGATGGCACGGGCCGCATCCAGATATATATTCGCGTGAACGATGTCGGCAAGGAGACCTATCAACTGCTGAAGCTGCTTGACCTGGGGGACTTCGTCCAGGTGCATGGCTTCCTGTTCTATACACGCACGGGCGAAAAGACCTTGCATGTACAATCGCTGCGCGTCCTCTCAAAAGGACTGCGTCCACTGCCAGAAAAATACCATGGCCTGGAGGACCGGGATACGCGGCAGCGCAAGCGCTACCTGGACTTGATCGCCAATGGGGATGAGATCAAGAATATCTTTATCACACGTAGCCGCCTGATTACGGCGATGCGCCAGTTTCTCGACAACGAGCAGTTCATCGAGGTCGAGACCCCCATCCTACAACCCATCTATGGTGGCGCCAATGCCCGGCCATTTACTACCCATCACAATACGCTGGATCGGGACCTGTTTCTGCGCATCGCGATCGAGCTCTATCATAAGCGCCTGCTCGTTGGCGGCTTTGAGCGCGTCTATGAGATTGGCCGTAGCTTCCGCAACGAGGGCATCGACCGCAACCATAATCCAGAGTTCACCCTGATCGAGTTCTACATGGCCTATGCCGATTATAACGACACGATGACACTGGTCGAAAACATGCTGGCCTTCATCGCCCAACAGGTGAAGGGATCGACCCGCATCACGTACCAGGAGACCGAGCTTGACCTGACGCCCCCCTGGAAGCGCTATTCCTTATTAGAGGTCATCCACCAGTTTACAGGCATAGACGTGCAGAAGTATCCAGATCGCGAAAGCCTGGCGGCGGAGATGAGGGCCAGAAATTTTGAGGTTGATCCCAGACTGGGCTATGGGCGGCTGATTGAGGATCTAAAGAGCGCCATGTTCCGCCAGGGCCATGCGGAACTGCGCCAACCCCTCTTCCTGATCGACTATCCCGAAGATGTTTCGCCTCTGACCAAGAAACATCGCACGCTGCCGGGAATGGTCGAGCGCTTCCAGCCCTTCATCGGCGGCCTGGAGTGCGGGAACGCCTATACTGAGCTCAACGATCCACTCGATCAGCGGGCCCGCTTTGAAGATCAAGCACGCCAGCGCGCCCAGGGAGACGAGGAGGCCCAGGTATTGGATGAAGATTTCCTGGAGGCCCTGGAGGTGGGAATGCCTCCCACCAGCGGCGTCGGCCTGGGCATCGACCGCCTGGCCATGCTCTTCTCCGACCAGGAATCGATCCGCGACGTCATCCTCTTCCCCACCATGCGCAAATCCGCCGACGAAAGTTAGGGGGCGGAAAAAAAGAAGAGGAACAGGCCTGCCACAGCAGGCCTGTTCCTCTTCTTTTTTTCCGCCTTTCTACCTTTTTTAATGCATCTATTTATTAGAGAAGGATAGAAGGTGAGGAGGGGCTGTGTGGGGTGATGTGATACAGCGGGCATTGGATCTGTTGTTTCCGCCGCAGTGCGTGCGGTGTAAGGCCAGTGGGGATGTGCTGTGCGCGCGTTGTGCCGCGACTGTTTCGTGGTTCAGGCCGCCGCTGTGCTATGGCTGTGGTCTGCCGCCTGGTAATGGCGGCATACTGTGCGCGCGCTGCCAGCATCAGCCGCTACAGTTGAGCGGCGTGCGGGCGGTTGGCGGCTATCAGGAGCCGCTGCGCTCGTGTATTCGTGCCCTGAAATACCAGGGCAACCGGCGCCTGGCTGAACCACTGGGATGCCTGCTGGCGCGGGCCTATCAGCACTATGGGCTGCAGGCAGATATTATCATTCCCGTCCCACTCCATCCAGAGAAGCAACAACAGCGTGGCTATAATCAATCTCAACTATTGGCAGAATCGTGTGCACATTTGCTACGACTCCCCATGTATACCACTCGGCTTCAGCGCTTGCATAATGCGCCCGCCCAGGTGACATTAACCGCGCGGCAGAGACGAAAAAATTTACAGGGCGCCTTCAGTTATACCCCGCAAGATACAACCCAATCATTATTTAAGCGTAGAATTCTTATTATTGATGATGTTTGCACAACAGGTGCGACGTTGGAAGCCTGCGCGGCTCCCCTTTTCGCGGCTGGCGCACAGGCCGTGTGGGGACTGGTGCTGGCGCGTCCACTCGGCGATGCGCGCATTGATAATAATAAGCTATAAGAAAAAAGGACACCTGTACTTCTTTGCTACATCACCATGTACAAAACGCAAATTTACTATACTACACAGAGTAGTTCATTTTACAAGCATTTGTTGAGCTAAACATAGTATCATATCAACGACTTTTTTTATAATGCTTTGCAGGAGACTTAAGACCAGGTGTGCTATAATAAGACACACACGAGTACCAAATGCGATGCCAGCTAGCATCAATACAAATAATGCATCTCTTGCTGGTATTACTTGTGCATGCTCATTCTTAGAGAGGAGCCCCCATGTTAACTAATGGAAAATGGCTCAGAACGAGCGTTTTCTGGCTCCTGATCTTGCCAATCGCCGTTCTGATCATTGTCTTTATCTTTCGGCCACAGAGTTACGTGAAATCGGTGCCGGCGTCTACCATCCTCAGTGATGTAAAGCAGGATGTTGGAAAGCAGCAGCTAGACACGCTGACGGTGACCGACGGAAGAATCACGCTGGTCAGGGGACAAACAGCGAATGCTCCACAGGAAGCAGCGACCATTGACAGCAACTTTGACATCACGCGGGTGCTCAAAGAGAACAATATCGATTACGCCAATCCAGAGGTACTCAAACTTCAGTTTGAGTCTCCCAGTCCTATCTGGGGCTGGCTTGGTACCATCGCAGGCTTTATCCCTTTCATCTTGCTGGGCATAATCCTTCTTCTGATGTTCCGCCAGGCTCAGGGAAGCAATAATCAGGCCATGTCGTTTGGTAAGAGCCGCGCGCGCATCTTCATGGGCAATAAACCCTCGGTCACCTTTGCCGATGTGGCTGGTGTTGAAGAGGCCAAACAAGAGCTTCAGGAGATCGTTGAATTCTTGAAGTTTCCCGAGAAGTTCGCCGCCCTGGGTGCGCGTATCCCTAAAGGCTTGCTGCTGGTTGGACCACCTGGAACCGGTAAAACGCTGATCTCACGAGCCGTCGCTGGTGAGGCCGGTGTACCATTTTTCAACATCAGTGGTTCCGAGTTTGTCGAGATGTTTGTCGGTGTGGGCGCCAGCCGCGTGCGCGATCTGTTCGAGCAGGCGAAGCGCAACAGTCCCTGTATCGTCTTTGTCGATGAGATCGACGCCGTAGGGCGCCAGCGCGGCGCGGGTCTGGGCGGCTCGCACGATGAGCGCGAGCAGACGCTCAACCAGATTCTGGTCGAGATGGATGGCTTTGATACCAATACCAACGTGATCGTAATCGCCGCCACCAACCGACCAGATGTACTTGACCCGGCGCTGCTACGACCGGGGCGCTTTGATCGGCAGGTTGTGCTGGATCGTCCAGATATTCGTGGGCGCATCGCGATCCTGCAGGTGCACGCGAAGGGCAAGCCACTGGAGCCAGATATATCCCTGGAAGTGCTGGCCAAACAGACGCCGGGCTTCTCAGGCGCGGACGTGGCGAATCTTTTGAACGAGGCCGCCATCCTGGCCGCGCGCCGCAATAAGCGTAAAATCGGGATGAGCGAGCTTGAGGAGGCCATCGATCGCGTGGTCGCTGGTCCGGCACGCAAGAGCCGCATCATCAGTGAGCGCGAGAAATCTATCACAGCCTATCACGAGGTCGGACACGCCCTCGTCGCGCGTATGCTGCGCAATACCGATCCGGTCCACAAGGTCTCCATCGTTGCGCGTGGACAGGCGGGCGGCTTCACCATGCTGCTACCAACCGAGGACCGCTACCTGTGGAGCAAGCCGCAGTTCGAGGATATGCTGGCCTATGCCCTGGGCGGCCACGTGGCCGAGCTGATCATCTTCGGCGAAGTCACTACCGGCGCATCTAATGACATTGAACGCGTCACCAAGATCGCGCGCTCAATGGTGACCGAATATGGAATGAGCAGTCGCATCGGCCCCATGGCGCTCGGCCATAAAGACGAGCTGGTATTCCTGGGGCGCGACTTTGGTGAGCAGCGCAACTATAGCGAACAGACGGCCCGCGAGATCGATGAGGAGATTCGCCGCATCATTCAGGAAGCCTTTGATAGGGCCTACAACATCCTGATGCAAAACAAGAGTCGCCTGATCATGATCAGCGAACGCCTGATCAAAGAGGAGACGCTCGAAGGTCCGCTCTTTGAGTCCCTGTTCAATCAACCGGTGTCTGAGGAGACTCAGGATGAGGGCGAGATGATTGAGACCGTCATCTATGACGGCTATCACGCCAACCGTGGCGAGGAGAAAGGATTGCCTGCACCAAAGTCATCCTATCCTTTACCGCCGCAGCTGCAGCCACCATATGGCAACGACAAAAACACATCGCGCTAAGAAAGGCGTCAAACGTTTTTCTTAGCGCATGATGGCACGGGTTTTCGCACCTGCGGTGCTCGTATATTTTGAGAGGGAATGCAGAACCAGTGCGAAGCACTGGTTCTGCATTCCCTCTCAAAATATATATACCATTTATTTCTACAGCCGAAGGGAAAAAGCTCATGGTCAATATGGGCATGGGAGAGCTGGTAGAAATTATTCTACCGGTCCATGATATGAATCTGCAGGTTGCGTTCTATCACGAGATGCTGGGGCTTCAGGTCTATGAGCCAGAGGGCGTGCAGGATTACCGGGATTTCTATGATGTGAAAATGTATACAGGCACCTGTATGCTGGTTTTACATGCCACCAGGGAAGAGGAGGGCACGAGCGAGAAGGCGCCCAAGCTCGTCTTTCGCGTGGCCGATCTGCGCCAGAGCCGCACGCTACTGCTGGAGAAGGATATCGAGGTGAGCGATATTCGCTCGCCTGAGACTGGTCAGCTGATCTGCGATGGCAAAGATCCCGAAGGGAACATCTTCTCTCTGGAGAGCAACGATGAAAGCGCGCAGACGCCGATCTCTATTACCTCACAACCCGGACGCGCTCCCACCTATGTTTCAATCAATTCGCGCCGTGGTCGCAGCATTACCCTGTTGCGCGACAATAAGATCTTGATCGCCATCGAGGTTCTGGGCATTGTTCTCCTCAACATTGCCAGCACGTCTTTTGGCCTGGTCAGCTTTATGACCATCTTCCTGGTTATTATGGCGCTGCTCTGGCTGCGCGGCAGCAGTTGGAGCCAGATGGGGCTGCGCACGCCGCGCCAGTGGCGTTCCACCATCCTTTACGGCCTGATAGGTGGACTGGTATTATTTGGACTCAGCACCCTGGTTGTGAGTCCCATCATCACCTCTCTCATCCACACGTCGCCAGATACCGCGGTTTTCAATAGCGTACGGGGCGATCCGACACAATTATTTACCACTCTTATCAATATCTGGAGCACGGTCGCCTTTGGGGAAGAGCTGATCTATCGCGGCTATCTCTTTAATCGCATCGCCGATCTCTTTGGAGGAGAGGGCGGCGGCTGGACCATCGCGCTCTTCGGTCAGGCCATTATCTTTGGATCGGCACATGCCTATCAAGGCCTGGCAGGCGTCCTGCTGACCGGGAGCTACGGCTTTCTATCCGGGCTGCTCTACCTGCTCTATAAACGCAATCTCTGGCCATGCGTCATCGCCCATGGACTGATCGATACCATCTCAATCATGCTTACATTTCTAGGCTGGGCCTAGCCGCACCCAATTGATCAGTGGAGAGCCCATGCCTCAGGGGGTTGTCCGTATGGATCACATCATTGTACAATGAGAAGAGTACAGCAAAAGTTCCAGGTTCTTCGTTCCCTTTGCAGGCGATATACATCTGGGAGCCGGAGTTTTCCAGGAACTTTTTTTTCATTGTATGGCAGGGTGTTCTGTTCCCTATGCTCGCTACACATACAAGCATATCAGTTTTTTCACGTACCGTTTTATCTATTTGATGCCTGAGCAATCTATACAGAATACCAGTAATCAACAATATCTTGGATGAAGAGGAGCGGTCTCTATGACAACAACAGAGCTGAACCAACGCGACTGGGTCTCCCTTGAGCAGAAATATTATCAGGGAACGTTTAAACGCCACCCCATCACGCTCGTACGTGGAGAAGGCACGCGTGTATGGGATAGCGAGGGCAAGAGCTATCTCGATTTTGTGGCAGGTATTGCGGTCAATGTTCTGGGCCATTGTCATCCCGCTGTTGTCGAGGCGGTTCAGCAACAGGTGACGCAGCTCGTACACGTTTCTAACCTCTATTACAATGTACGGCAGATCGAGCTGGCAGAATTGCTCGGCATTCAGAGCGATGGGATGCGCTCGTTCTTTTCAAATAGTGGTGCCGAGGCGAACGAAGGTGCCTTTAAGTTGGCTCGTAAGTATGGTCGCCTGCATCGCAATGGCGCCTACGAGATCATCAGCATGGAGAATAGCTTCCATGGCCGTACGATGGCGACGACCGCCGCGACCGGCCAGCCCTCTTACCAGGCCACCTGGGCTCCCCTGCCCGATGGCTTTAAACAGGTGCCATTTAACGATCTGGAAGCGGTAAAAAAGGCGACCAGCGATAAGACCGCCGCCATTCTGGTTGAGGCGGTTCAGGGAGAAGGCGGCATCTGGCCAGCCAGCCAGGAGTTCATGCAGGGTCTGCGCGACTGGTGTGATGAGCAGAACCTGGTGCTCATCTGCGACGAGGTCCAGGCTGGATCGGGTCGCACCGGCAAGTTCTTCAGTTGGCAGCACTATGTGCGTCCCGATATCGTCACTCTGGCCAAAGGGCTGGCCGGCGGCGTGCCGATCGGCGCCATGCTGACGGATCCACGTACAGATATATTCGTGCCGGGCGACCATGGCACGACATTCGGCGGCAATCCTATTGCCTGTGCCGCCGGCATCGCCACCATCAAAACGATCACCGAGCAGAATCTCCTTGACAACGCCACCAGAATGGGCGAGTATTGGAAGGAGAAACTGGAGCAGTTGGGCGCGAAGTATCCCTTCATCGATAGCCCGCGAGGCATCGGCCTGATGCGCGCGGTCAACGTCAAACACGGTCTGGGACCCGTGATTGTGCAGAAAGCGATGGAGCATGGACTCCTCCTCAACAGCACCAATCCACAAACGCTGCGCATGATTCCGCCCCTGATCCTGACCACCGCCGACATCGACGAGGCGACCCAGATTCTCGATGCCACGTTGGCAGAGGTAGCCGACCTACCCGCCGCCCAGGCATAGGAATAAAGACCCAAAGGGAAGGGGTGGAGCCGCAGTCGCGGCTCCACCCCTTCCCTTTGGGTTCCACTGGATAAATCCAAATAGTTTCTTTGACATATGTTTATACACGATGATATGCTTATAGAGTTATTACCTCAGGATATCTAACGTTCAGGTATCTGGTGGTGGGCACGTTGCTGTGCACATGTGGGTGGATGCGAATTACTTCAACAGCCATTCTGCATTTTCTATTAATCATCTAATATCCCTTTATGCCTATTTACATACAGGAGTTCGTTTTGGATAATAATCAATCTTCTACTATGATGATGGAAGAAAAGAAGAAGATCAGGCGTGATTTTCACTTTGTCGATATGCTCTTTTATACCATTGCGGCCATCCTCGGCATCGATACCCTGGGGGCCGTCTCTTCTTACGGGGGGCAGGCGCTGTTCTGGATGCTTTTTTCTGCCGTGACGTTTCTGCTGCCCTATGGTCTGCTGACCGCCGAACTGGGGAGCGCTTTTCCCCAGGAGGGTGGCGTATATGAATGGAGCCGACTGGCATTTGGACGCTTCTACGCGGCCCTGACCTCGATGTTCTACTGGATCTCAAATCCGCTCTGGATCGGTGGCACCATGTTTGTCACGGTCATCACCTCCATCAAGCTGTTCTGGTTTGGCGATATCAATATGCTCTTCGGAGGCAACAAGGTCTCGGATACCCTGATCACGATCGCGATCTCGCTGGCATTTATCTGGGGAACGGTGGTCTGTGTGCTACTGCCGATGCGCACCGGCAGATGGCTCTCGATCGTTGGCTCAATCCTGAAACTGGCCCTGCTGGGATTGTTCGTTATCCTGGCGTTAGCTCTTCTATTCGAGGGGCACGCGCAGGGATCGCATCTACAGCTAGGGGACTTTTTGCCGACGGGCGATTGGAGTCTGATCGTCAGCGGCATACTCCCCCTGCTGATCTTTAAATGGACCGGTTTCGAGGTGCAGAACGGCGCTGGCGATGAGATGAAGAATCCTCAACGCGACGTGCCACGTTCGTTGCTGGGAGCCGGAAGCGTGGCCCTGGTAGCCTACACGATCCCGATCGCGGTCATCCTCCTGGCGCTTAACAAGGAGCAGATAGCCAACTCAAGCGGCTTCCTGCAGGCGATTAGCAATGTATTTGTGGTGCTCCCCGCGCCGCTAATGATGCTGCTCAAAATCATTCTGGTGCCGGCGATTCTTATCACCATGGCCTCCAGCGGAGCGACATGGATGGGAGGCGGCAACCGCACCTATGCGATTGCGGCACTGGATCATGCCGCGCCAGCGGTCCTGGGACGATTCAGCGCGCGCTATGGGACGCCGATCATCACCACGCTGCTCTGCGGCCTCATCGCCACCATTGCCATGGTGGGGACCGTCTTGATCACCGCGTTCGGTGATGGCTCCACGCAATCTCTGTTTGCCCTGGTGCTTGGCTTCACCGTCTCGATCAACACGCTCTCCTACCTGCTCATTTATCCGGCCTACCTGGTGCTGCGCTATAAATATCCGCGGGTCAAGCGACCATATCGCGTGCCCGGCGGCATGGTCGGCGCCTGGCTGGTCACGGTCCTGACCACCGCATACGCGGCGCTGGCGGTCTTCTTCATGCTCTTCCCAACGGATAGTGTGATCCAGGTCTCAAAGGTGGCGCGTCTACCGTACGAGGCGACCCAACTCACGGCACTGGGCATCATCGTTTTACTGGCCGTGATCTTCTATCTGCGCGGCCAACATGAGCGCAAGCAGGCTCAGGAGCAAGCGGAGCAGCAACCCTCCGTCAGCACTGAAACACAACTGGTGGGCAGCAAAAATTAAAAAAAACTGAACAATCCTCTTGCATAATGATACCCCCGGCGCGAATACGCGCCGGGGGTATCATTATGCAAGAGGATTGTCTGCTACTCTCTATGAGAGTGCGCCGCGCATCGTGATGCGTTCGATGGCTTCGCTGACAACATCCTTCACCGTGCGACACTGCCAATCTGGTTTGTTCGTCGCCACAAGGGTGTTATCGGACTGCAACGAGATGAGTAAGGGGAGCGTCTGGACGGTCCCGAGAAAGCCTAGCGCTTCGACGGCGTGTGCTCGCACGACCCCGTTTTCATCTTTGAGCAGTTCAGATAATGGGTCTATGGCGCGCCTATCGCCACACTTGCCCAGCGCCTCAGCCCCCATGGCCCGTACGCTGGGGTGCGCATCAGACAGTGTGCGAATCAAGGGGGGAATGATGCGGCAGTCGGGAATATCCACCAGGGCGCGGGCCGCGTGCGCACGCACATAGTAATTCTCGTCATCCAGCCGGGCCAGCAGAGGCTCCAGGGCGCGTATATCACCAAAGCGGCCCAGCGCGGTAGCCGCCGCCGCACGTACATAGTACGAGAGTCCCTGACTGGTATCGGATAACCAGGGCAGCAGCGCCACCAGCAGACAGGAAATATGTTCGACATAGCGACAGCCAAGCATGCCCAGGGTTTTAATCATGTATGAACGCAGAAAGCTGTCGCTGGTGGTGGTCAACGCCACCTTGAGTGGCTCAATGACCCGCTCATCTCCCACATGGCCGAGGGCAGCGACAGACTCCTGGCGCACACGCTTCTCTTTGTCATGTAGCGCCCTTTGCAGCAGCGGCTCGATGGCCTGCTCATCATTCAGGGCGCCCAGGGCCTCAATGATCTCGATGCGCTCATAGTAGAGGGAATCAGAAAGCAACGCCAGCAGAGGCGCGACCACGACACGATCTCCCAGTAGAGCCAGGGAGTGGATGGCTTCAATGCGCACGCGCTCCTTTTTATCATTGAGGGCCAGCAGCAGCGGTGTGACCGCGCGGGCGTCGCAGAGCAGTCCCAGGGCTTCGGCCGCCTTGCAGCGCGCGTCTGTATAGTCATCGTGTAGCATCGCGATCAAGGGCTCTACCGCCCGATAATCTCCGAGCTTGCCCAATGCCTCGGCAGCCTGGGCGCGAACCGTCGGTTCTTCATCCCTGGTCGCGATCAGTAGCGCAACCACGGCTCGCTTATCGCCAAGCTCCCCCAGTGCCTCGGCCGCGCAATAGCGCTGATCCACCGACTTACTGGCAAGGGCGGCCAGCAACGGCTCCATGGCAACGCTACCAAACGTGGCCACAGCGTGGGCTGCGGCCAGACTGACCTCGCCGCCTTCGTCCTCAAATAAAGAGATCAAGGGCTTGATTGCCCGTGCATCTCTCAATTCCGCCAGCGCGTAGATCGTCTCCAGACGATGCTGACGCCGCGGATGATATAATCCAATCAAGATATCTGGCAAACGATCATCATTGATATACGTTTCGGAAGCAAGCTGATCAGAGGCTATGTCACTATTGAGCGCTGCTGCCAGTGACCCTATTGCACGCTCACATTCGTTTTCCCTTCGTTCCCCATTTGTAGGAAGCTGCACAACATCATCCTCGCTGTTTAGATCAGCGATAAACTGATCTAACGAATGCTCTATATCTATCATACTAATCCTTAACGGCTCTCACATTGCAAATATATATGTTGTATGTTGTTATCACCTTGTTACCTATAGAGGTAAGCCAGGATGCAACATATTCCATTAACATTACGTTTCCTGACCGCCTCCCCTCACAAACTGATCCATAAGTTCTAAAAGATGTGTCTTACTCTCTTTGTGTTGGCGAACATGCTTGCCCCCATACGGGCGTCCGCTACGCGGCCGCACTGGTTTTGTTGGTGTGGTGGTGTATTGGGGGCGCAGATGCGCCCCCAATACACCACCACACCAACAACTGGTTAAAAAGAAAAAGAGCATGCCCACTTGACTGTGTTCGGAGGGCTGTTATACTTATAAGTATGGAAGGTGGTACGTCAGGATCATCTTTCAGGAGATTGAAAATTGTATTCTTCTGGCAACTGGCGATAGAGTAGTGGATAACCACGAGGAAGTCAGGAGAAATAAAAATACAACAGTCGCTCGCCTGGGCTGGATATACGAAAAAAGCGTTCGCGGACGTTTTTGGAATATTGACAGCAAAGGAGTACCGACGATGTCTACACACACTCCCACACAGTCCCTGCTGGTTCGCTATCTCAATAGCCTGGATGGTCAATCCCCCGATTCTGCTGCTGCGGCCTTTTATGCCTCCCTGGACCAGGTCAACAGTGTTTCGCCGACGATCGCTGCCAGCATCATTCAGGAGTTGCAGGATCAGCGCAGCAATTTGAAGATGATCGCCAGCGAGAATTATAGCTCGCTCGCTACGCAACTGACCATGGGCAACCTGCTAACCGATAAGTATGCCGAGGGGTATCCCAACCACCGTTTCTACGCGGGCTGCGATAATGTCGATGCCATCGAGTCGGAGGCGGCCCGGCTGGCGCAACAGCTCTTCGGGGCCGACTACGCCTATGTGCAGCCACATTCAGGCGCCGACGCGAATCTGGTGGCCTTCCTGGCGATCCTCTCAGCCAAAGCGCAGAAACCGGTACTGGCCGAGCTGGGTCAGGAAGATCCATCCAAGCTCTCGCGTGAGGATTGGAACAAGGTGCGCGCGGCGGTTCACAACCAGCGTCTCCTTTCCCTGGATTATTATTCCGGCGGTCATCTCACCCATGGCTATCGCCATAACATCTCCAGCCACCTTTTCGACGTCTATACCTATTCGGTCGACCCACACAGCGGCCTGATTGATCTGGATCAACTGCGCCAGCAGTTGCATGAGGTCAAACCCCTGATCCTGCTGGCTGGATACAGCGCCTATCCGCGCAAGTTGAACTTTGCCCGTATGCGCGAGCTGGCAGATGAGGTAGGGGCCGTGCTGATGGTGGATATGGCCCACTTCGCGGGCCTGGTGGCCGGCAAGGTCTTCACGGGCGAGTTCGACCCGGTTCCACACGCGCACGTGGTAACCTCGACCACCCATAAGACGCTGCGTGGTCCACGCGGCGGCCTGGTCCTCTGTAAAGAGGAGTTCGCCGAGTGGGTCAACAAGGGCTGTCCCGCCATGCTGGGTGGTCCGCTGCCACACGTGATGGCGGCGAAGGCCATTGCCTTCCACGAAGCCTCCAGGCCTGAGTTCCAGACCTATGCCCATAAAATCGTTGAGAACTCACAGGCGCTGGCCGCAGCGTGTGTAGAAGAGGGGCTCAATGTGCTGACCGGCGGGACCGATAATCATCTGCTGCTGATCGATGTGGCTAAAACCTTTGGTCTGACCGGTCGCCAGGCCGAGTCGGTGCTGCGCGAGTGCAATATTACGCTGAACCGCAATTCGCTCCCCTTCGATGCCAACGGACCCTGGTATACCAGTGGCCTGCGCATTGGGACGCCGGCGACGACGACGCTGGGCATGGGACCAGCGGAGATGCGCGAGATCGCCAGCATCATCAAGCTGGTGCTCGGCAACGTCACGGCCGCCAAAACCGCCAGCGGCAAGAAGAGCCTGACCAAATATATTCTGGATGAGCAGATCCTGGCCGATGCGCAGCAGCGCGTGCAGAACTTGCTGGCCCGCCACCAGCTCTATCCAGAGCTCAACCTCGATCTCGTACAGGCAGAAGTAGCAACGGCTACCGCCAACTAAGCAATCGTTCATCCGGCTATCGCTACTATGGCATGGTAAGCGATAGCCGACCATGCAGAGGAAAAGCAGAGCCATCATGACAGAGAACATACAGAACGAACTGAGTTTACGATATGGTTGTAATCCGCATCAGAAGCCGGCACGCGTCTTTATGAAGAGCGGTGATCTGCCCTTTACCGTCCTTAATGGCGCACCGGGCTATATCAACCTGCTGGACGCGTTGAACTCCTGGCAGCTGGTCAAGGAGTTGAAGACGGTGCTGCAGCTGCCGGCCGCGGCCTCCTTCAAGCATGTCAGTCCCGCCGGAGCAGCGGTCGGCCTGCCTCTGAGCGACCAGCTGAAAAAAGCCTACGATGTGGATGACCTGGAGTTGTCGCCGCTGGCCAGTGCCTATGCTCGCGCGCGCGGAGCCGATCGCCTGTCGTCATTCGGCGACTGGGCCGCCCTCAGCGACGTAGTGGATGTTCCGACCGCACGCCTGCTCAACCGCGAGGTCTCCGATGGTGTGATCGCCCCCGGCTATGAGCCAGAGGCCCTGGAGATTCTGCGCAAAAAGCAGAAGGGCCGCTATATCGTGCTACAGATGGATCCCAACTATGAGCCGGCCGAGTTTGAGCAGCGCGAGGTCTTCGGCGTTACTTTCGAGCAGAAGCGCAATACCACCCTCGCCAGTCCAGAGTGGTTCAAAGACATCCCCACCAAAAACAAGGAGCTGACCGGGGAAGCCCAACGAGATCTGCTGATCTCACTGATCGCGCTCAAATATACGCAATCGAACTCGGTCTGCTTCGCGGTCGATGGACAGTGCATCGGCATCGGAGCCGGGCAGCAGTCGCGCATCCAGTGTACGCGCCTGGCCGGCTCGAAGGCCGCCATCTGGTATCTGCGCCTGCATCCACGCATCGCCGAACTGCGCTGGAAGGCGGGGACCAAACGCCAGGACCGCGTCAACGCCATCGATCTCTACCTGCGCGACGACGTGACGCCGATCGAGCTCGAACAGTGGAAAGAGAACTTCGAGAAGGTCCCACAGCGTCTGACGCCGGAAGAGAAGCAGGAGTGGCTCAAGACCCTCAGCGGCGTGGCCCTGGGATCAGACGCGTTCTTCCCCTTCCGCGATAGTATCGATTGCGGCGCCATGTATGGCGTGAAGTACGTGGCCCAGCCCGGCGGCTCTCTGCGCGACGACCTTGTCATCGAGGCCTGCGACGACTATGGCATGGTCATGGCCTTCACCGGCGTGCGCCTCTTCCACCATTAATAGGTTCGGCCCTTGCGGCCGATTTCTCCCTCTCGCATTTGGTGGACATGGGTGTGCGGGGAGAGAAAATCGGCCGCAAGGGCCGAACCCACGATGTGGGCGTTGCCGTGCGGGGAGAGAAAATCGGCCGCAAGGGCCGAACCTACGACGACGACAACGACGATGATGATCGCGGCCCCGATTAACGTTGCATTACACTTTTTCGGGATATGAGGGGACGGCTTCTTCGGCACCCACTACGGTTTCTTTGCTGGCGGGGCCGTTCCCGACTGCCCTGCCCAATAAGAAGGTGATCAGGCAGAGGAATACCACAAAGCACAGGCCGATGCGCAGGCTAAAGCTATTAGCCAGGAAACCAATCACGGGCGGCCCCACCAGGAATCCTACATAGCCGCAGGTGGAGACGGTCGCCAGCGAGGTCTCCGCGGGTCCACTGGAGCTGCGGCTGGCGGCACTCAAGACCAGCGGGAACAGGACCGCTAGTCCCAGGCCCACCAGGCCCAGGCCTACAACCACGATCCAGGTCCAGGGGAAGAGCAGGCCCACCCCCAACCCGACCGCCGCCATCATGCCACCCAGGCAGACGAGTACGGCCGGCCCAAAGCGGGCGGCGAAGATGTCGCCCACACCACGGCCGATGGCCATGCATAGCGAGAAGACAGCAAAGCCAGCGGCCGCCAGGCCGGCACCTGAATGGACCGTACCGTTGAGATAGAGGGCGCTCCAGTCCGAGATAGCCCCTTCACTGATCAAAGCACAGAAAGCAATGGTACCCAGAGCCAGCAGGGTACGCGATGGTCGCACAAACAATGGAGCTTTCTTCTTGCCCGCTGTCCCCTCTTCAACCGGCTTCGCCACAGGAGATGAAGATAGCAGGAAGCGAGAGGCAGCCAGCACCGTGATCGCGGCGAGCAGAGCAACCGCGCTAAAATGGATCAGGGGATCGATGTTGTAGGACGCGAAAATACTGCCGACAAAAGCTCCTGCCAGGGCACCCACGCTGTAGAAGGCGTGAAAAGAATTAAAGATTGGCTTTCCATACTGCTGCTCAACCGCAGCTCCTTGCAGATTCATGGTCACATCCATGGCGCCATTAAAGCCGCCCAGAAAGACCAGGCCCGCGCTCAACGCGATCAGACTGGGGGCCGCCGCCAGCAACGGTAGGGTAATAAACAGGCCAATAGCCGACAAAGTCGTAATCAAAGCACTACCAAAGCGGATCGAGATGCGACCGGCGACATTCATGGCTATCAGGGCACCCACGGCGGCTCCGAGCAAGGCAAGGCCAAATTGTCCAGGTGGCAACTGCAGTTTTGCCTGGACGGCCGGAATACGCGCCGCCCAGCTCGCGATGATCGTTCCATTACTAAAGAAAAGCGCGATAACCGCTACCCGTGCGATAATCACCCGCCGCCTATCTACCTGCTCATAACGTGAAATCATAGTAACCTTCCATCACAATTTTTAACATATCAGGCAAGATATAGAACAATACAGTAATAAATCCGCATCCATGTACAATCTTTCTTCTATATTACCCGCATAAAAGCGCAAAATCAAGCTTATCGCAGTGCGTCTTTTTGCGGTGTTTCTTCTTTAGCTTACATATTGATTCGGCTTGAAACCAGATCATATCATTATTATGGCTTTTCGTGAGCAAAAAGAAAAGCGCCAGTGTGGCCTTTTCCTTTTTTACCGGGGGTAACATGCCCTTTTGTATCCCCCGCCTACGGCGGGGAGAGGGGGAGGAGGAATTTGTGGGGGACACCCCCACGCCCCCGGCAGGAGGGGCTGAACGCCCCTCCTGCACCTCCCCACCTTGAATTTGGCCTCGCGGCCGATTCCCCACCTACGGTTGGGAGGGAGGCGAAATCAGAGATGTATTATGCTTTGAAGAGGGCGTGCTGGCGTGAGCGTTGCTGTTGCTTGATGCGTTCCTCTTCGTAGTCCTGTACGCTGACATCCAGGCCGCGTTCAGTCAGGATTTTCTGGGTCAGGTCAAATGGGAAACCAAAGGTATCATACAGCTTGAACGCTTCGGGACCGGGCAGCGTGCGCAGACCAGATTGGGTTAGACGCTGGCAAGACTCGTCCAGGTAGCGCAGGCCACGGCTCAAAGTACGTTGAAAGCGCTTTTCTTCCGTGGTGAGAATACCATCGATATCAGTACGTACCTGGCGCAGCTCAGGGTACTGTTCACCAAGAATGTCGACACAGACCTGCGCAACCGGCGCTAGAAACGGCTGCTCCAGGCCCAGGGTGCGTCCCAGATACGCCGCGCGCCGGATCAGGAGTCGCAAGACATAGTCGCGACCGCCATTACCAGGAATGATATGTTCCGCGATCAAGAATGCCAGCGCCCGGCTGTGATCCGCGATCGCATTGTACGCGTGGCGATGTTGCTGATAATGCGCGTCATCGCGGTGATTAAGCTCCAGCAGGCGTCCCAAGATGGGTATGAACAGATCAGTCTCGTAGTCGTTCTTAACGCCCTGGAGCACCGTCGCCAGGCGTTCCAGGCCCATGCCGGTATCGACAGAGAACGCTGAAAGCGGCGTCAATCTTCCCTGCTCATCGCGATTGTATTGCATGAAGACCAGGTTCCAGAGTTCCATATAATCATCATCATCAGAGTTGACGCCCTCTGGATGTTGCATGCTCGGATCTGAGCCGAGATAATAGTGAATCTCTGAGCTGGGACCGCAGGGGCCAGTCTCACCCATCGACCAGAAGTTATCCTTATCGCCAAACGGCAGGATACGCTCACGCCGCACGCCTACATCCTCCCAGATGCGCGCCGCCTCCTCGTCGTCCTGATAAACAGAGATCCAGAGGCGTTCAATCGGGAGATGAAACACCTGCGTCAACAGTTCCCACGCGTAGTGGATCGCATCCTGTTTAAAGTAATCGCCAAACGAGAAGTTCCCCAACATCTCAAAAAAGGTATGGTGGCGTGGTGAACGCCCTACCTCTTCCAGATCATTGTGCTTGCCCGAGACGCGCAGGCACTTCTGGCTACTACACACGCGCGCATACGGTGACTGCTCCAATCCCAGAAACACATTTTTAAAGGGCACCATCCCCGAGTTCACGAATAGCAGGCTTTTATCTGATGACAAGACAAGCGGACTGCTAGACAGGCATGTATGCTGTTTCTGCTGAAAGTAGTCTAGAAAGGTGCGGCGAATCTCATTGCTGTGCATCATCATTTTGTTTACTCCTTGCTTTACCAACGATAGAAACGTCTACGGCAGGGCTCACGCACATGGTGAGCCGACCATTACAACGACACATAGGGCGTCAGAAAAGAGAGACAAACAAAAAGCCCGCCCCGAGTTGTATTTAACTCAGGGCGGGCTGATAGTTCTTGTATCAAAACCCGTGGTACCACCTGTATTGGAAGCCACGTTGGATATGTGCTTTCCCTCTCATCAGACACGGAATGCATCACACACTCACCCACACAAAGCATGAATAGCATGTTCAAGAAAAATGTATTCGATGTCCTGCCCCTGGATAACGGAGGGCCTCCGGCCAGAATTACTTACAACCTGCGGTTGTGTTCGTCCCGCGTCGCGATCCCGCTATAAGAGGATCAGAGGGGGGCATTCCACGTGCTGACTGAAGTGCCGGACTCTCACCGCCTCCGACTCGCTGGCGCTCAGCGCACCATGTCTTCGTCCCTCGTAACGACTGTTATTGTATTGTACAAGCAGTATACCTGACCTGCAAAAATGTGTCAAGGATACAAAAATGAGCTTATTTGTCCTTTTGCGTTATTTAGGTTGGAGGATGTAGCCGGCGATCTCGTAGCCACGGCCGGGGCGCTCTTTGTCGGGCAGGTCGGTGAGCCATTCCCATTGGGATTCTTCGGTGACATCGAAGACGTCGCGGATCAGGTCGGGCAGGACGCGTGGGACCAGGGGGATGGTGCGGCGGTGGGTGGCGTCGTGGTCGGTGCCGTAGACGTCGAAGGCGAAGCCACGAATGTCGGTCAACAGGACGGCCACACCACCCAGGTCGAGCAGCGCGCGTATATGATGGAGATGCGCGTTAATGATGCGAACCCTGAAGGACTGGGCCGCGTCCTGATAGCGGCGATGGCGCTCCTGGTCCAGCAGCAGATCAGGGGCGGCCTGCTGGGCGCGGTCAAGAATATCCAGTAATGGATAGCTGAACAGCTGTGTGAGCACGATCGAGCTGACAACGAGGCCAAAGTCACCCGGGCGCAGGGTATAGATCTCGGGTGGATCGGGGACGGGACACTGTTCGAGGCAGCTAGCGGCGGCATCGAAGAAAGCCTGGCTGCCCTGGGCGGCCAGGGCCTTCCAATCCTCGCGGCGCAGCAGACGTGTCAGGTTGCTGCTGACGCCACCGGTGAGGTCACACTGCACAAAGCGGACCCGCTTGCGCAGCGAGGCGGCCAACAATTCATCGCGGCCACGCTGCATGGAGTTCAGATCCAGATCGGCCAGCACCACCTCCTCGGAGGAGCGGCCGATATCTGAGAGCGGCACCTCGGTACAGGCGCCCGCGCCCAACACCAGGCTACTGCGAGAGGTGCTCCCATCCCGCAGCATCAGGCCCTTCGAAACAAAAGTGGCACAATTTTTGAGGTGTTGCGGGGCATGCTGACGGAACCATTCGCGCCGCTCTCTGCCCTGCATCTGGCTATTATAAGAAGTAAGTGTATCGATACGCACGATTTGCTATTTCCCGCTATATCTGGGAGGTCGTTTCTGCCGAAAAGCCTGAACGCCCTCACGATGATCGGCAGTCTTCACTGCCCTGGATTGAAATTCACCCTCTAATTGTAGCACGGTCGCCAGGTCTTGATCCTGCGAGGATTGGAAGAGCTGCTTGATCAGACCATAGGTGCGCGTCGGACCAGCGGCCAGGCGCCGGGCCATTGCGGTAACAGCCTCCTCCAGTTCGGGCAGCGGCACGCACTCATTGACCAGTCCGATGCGCTCAGCCTCGACGCCGCTGATCTCTTCGGCCAGCAGCGATAGCTCTAACGCCTTCGCCGAACCCAGTAAGCGGGTCAGGAAATAGGCACCACCACCATCGGGCACCAGGCCGATCCGGGCGAACGCCTCCGAGATGCGGGCATCGCCAGCCGCGATCCGCAGGTCGCAGGCCAGGGCGATATTGAGGGAGACACCGGTGGCGACACCGTGGATGGCGGCGATCACAGGTTGCGGGAGCTGCTGTATACCCATGATCAAATGATGATAGGCCTGTAGATGTTCGCGAACCGCCGAACCATACTCATCAGCTGGGGTGGAGGCAAATACAGAGAGGTCCTGACCAGCTCCAAAGGCGCGTCCCGCGCCGGTCAGCACCACGCACCGGATCTCTTCATCCCGCGCGGTCTCTTCTACAATCTCAATCAGCTCCTGCACCATTAGATCATTGATGGCATTGAGGACCTGGGGACGATTCATGACAATCGTCAGCACGCCGGACTCGCGTCGAACCAGCACATGTTGAAAATCGCTGCGCATAGCATAACCTCTTCCATGAATGGCGATGAAGTGTGCGATCAAACAAATTAAGGAAAATCGAAAGACCAAAAGCCAGCCGGGGCATAGATACGCAGAAAGACGAGGCTGAACTTACGCTTTGATCATTGGCGTGTCCAGCATCAGCACTTCGAGGGCCACCCGCGCATTCACATTCTGGTCCAGAGACTCCTGAGTCTGCAGGATGGCGCGGACCATACGCTCGGCCTCGATTGTCCCGACCTTCACCGACTGCGCCTTCAAGAGATCGCGCATATCCACGTTCACGGTAAGGTCAAGGCAACCATTTGCTGCCAATACCATATCACGCCACCACAGCAACCACAACTCAAGCACGTGACGCAGCTTCTCAGAGTCGGTTCCCAGGCGCTGCACGAAGTCAAAGCGCTGCACCTTCGACACGGTCGGCAGCTTCGTCAGCGCTTCTAGCTGGGCCTTGCGCTCATCCAGCAGCTCCTCATCCTCAACGGCCTCTATGGCCCAGCCCAGGCGGCCAGCGGCCAGCGCGGCGACCAGGGTCGCGTCCTCTTCATCTACCTCCCAGTGCTGCTGCAGAGCCTGCTTGATCTGCTGTAAGGTCAGAAGCTGCATCGTCACCTGCTGGACGCGTGAGATAATCGTGGGCAAGAGTAGTCCTGGATCTGGAACGGTGAGTAGCAAGACTACATCCTTCTCTGGCTCCTCAAGCGTCTTTAAAATACAGTTGGCCGCCTGGATATTCATATCCTGCGCATTCTCGATGATGAAGACGTTACGCCGACCCTCCAGGGTACGACGCGAGGCATCCGACTGCAGGGCGCGCACCTGTTCAATCAGAATGGCCTGCTTGTCAGCGGCCCTACTGATGACATGGACATCCGGGTGATTGCCATGTAGTACTTTTCGGCAGGAGAGACAGGTGTTACACGGCACCGAAGGAGAGACAGTGGGATCGGGGCCGCCGGTACACAAAAGCGCCTGCGCGAAGCGCAGGGCCAGCAGGCTCTTCCCGATGTGGGCGGGACCAGCAAATAAATAGGCATGGCGCACCTGCTGCGCGTCCAGCGTTCGGCGCAGGCGATCCACTGCATGTTCATGGCCGATAATATTCCAGCCAGGTGTCTGTGTCTGAAGGCTTCCCATGCCCTCATAGTAGCAAAATTAGAGCTCAATAGCAAGTGATAATTTCCGCTTACATGCCCCCATGTGACGAGAGTAAGGCACATGGGGCATGTAAGCGCCCCCGCACGGGCGTCCGCTGCGCGGCCACGTTGGTTTTGTATGGTGGCGCGGCAGGGGCACAGATGCGCCCCTGCCGCGCCACCATACAAATGACTCGTGAGCATCGCAGGTGTAAAATCTCAGGCAGGCTGTAGGCGATAATCATGAGAGTCAGGCACGCACCAAAAACAGCAGCCAGAAACTGAGAAAATGCTTAGTATTCTTTCAGTCTGCCACATATCCAACAAAAGATGCAGAAGCCGCATCAATCTCAGGGGAAATATGATATACTGTCTCCTATAGTGCTCGTTTTAGCGAGCTTTGAAAATCTTGCAGACAGCACATTTCAATACCGCAAGAGTGCAGGTCAACTCTTTACTATAGGCTTTCATTAGAAGCTTGCTGTTAAACAATTGGAACCAACGACCTCTCAGAATGGGTCTTACTCCCGTCACCTGGGGGCATGTGAGCGCTCCCACTTGCGCGTCCGCTGCGCGGCCGCATTAATTTTGTGATGTGGTGCATCGGGTGCGCGGATGCGCACCCGATGCACCACGGACTTGTGGGCACCGTAGATGCTCAATCTCAGACAGGCGCCGGCGATGATCAAGAGCCGGTTTGGGTATAGGGGCGCGGATGCGCCCTTGATGCATCACATCACAACGGATCTGTGAGCACCGTAGGGGCGCAATCTCAGGCAGGCCGCAGACGATGACCAGGAAGCAGTTTGTGTTGTGGGATAGAGGCACAGATGCGCACCTGATGCATCACATCACAAAGGACTCGTGAGCACCGTAGGGGCGCAATCTCAGGCAGGTGGACGGCGATGATTAGGAGCTAGTTGTGGGATGGGGGCGCAGATGCGCGCCCGATGCACCACATCACAGCGAATTCGTGAGCACCGTAGGTGCACGACTTCAGGCAGGCCGCTGGCGATGACCAGGAGTCAGTTTGTGTTGTGGGATGGGGGCGCATTTGCGCCCCCATCCCACAACACAAAAAACCAGTGCGGCCGCGCAGCGGACGCCCGTGCGGGGGCGATCATGTACCCAATGGCGAGAAATTGTATCCTTTTGGGGAGCCGTGTACTTCTTTCCTGGAATAATAGGAAATGTCTATTAGCTCATAGCATACGTCGTTATGCTCTGGTATGCTAACAAAATACCTGTACGCTCCCTTAGAAGTATGTAAAAATCTGCATTATATAAGGCCGATGTAACCGATGGATACCTCTATACGTTTCTACAATGCGAATAGCAAATTGGGTTCATCCAATGATGAACAGCAAAGCCATTCGACTATTCCTATGCCAGAGAATGAAGATGGTGTGGAGGAGGCTGACCTCGAAGCGCTTGACGCTTCCGAGGCACAATCTCAACCAGAAGAACAGGAAGCACCTCCCGAGCAGGTAAATGTCGCTGATTTCGAGGCTATCTTTACCCGGTTTCAGGTGCCCATTACCAACTTCATTTATCATCTGATAGGCAATAGAGAACAGGCGTATGATCTTGCTCAAGATGTATTCGTAAAAGCCTACAAAGCACTTTTAGGAGGAACGGTCGTCCAGCCGGGGGCATTATCGGCATGGCTGTATCGGATAGCGGCCAACACGACAACAGATTCCCTGCGGCGACGACGCTTGATTTCCTGGCTACCACTCTCATTGTTTAATGAGGATCGAGGGATCGGGGCGGGTATGGTATCAGATTCCGGCGGGACTTCGGGAGATGGTTTTAATAACAATGAGGAGCATCCTGTCGAGGCGCGTTCCAGTTCAGTCAACTCGATGTATGAACGTAATGGATACGATGGCGGACGCTTTGAGAGTCGGGTAGCAGATCGAGAGATTGTTGAGCGCATTTTTCAACAACTGCCACAAAAATATTCAGTGTGCCTCTGGCTTTATGAAAATGACGGTTTATCTTGCGCGGAAATTGCCGAAGTACTAAGTATCAGTCCTTCCGCAGTGAAGATGCGTTTAATGCGGGCAAGAGAACGTTTTATTGGATTGTATCAAAAAGAGGTCGGTGAAGATTGAACTGTCGTCAGGCGCGGGCAATGCTCGCCATATATCGTGAACAAAAACAAAATCCGACGGAGACGGCTGAATTAGAAGATCACCTGGCGCATTGTGCAGAATGCAAAGACGCATACGCTCAATACCAGCTAGTTGGAGAGCGCATCCGTTCCATGCCAGCGATCGAGCCAGATCCCGATGCCCATCAGAAGCTGATGCAGGCGTTGGCGGCTGAACATGTGCGCTTCTTACAGCGCACGCCAGCTTCAGCTTCATCAACACCGACACCAGTATTTCTGGCACCCTATCTTAAGGATCTCGCCAAACAGCCAGCACATGCTGATTCACTGGCCGCGTTTTCGACCGCCACCACAGGTCCACTACCAGTGCTGCCGGTCACGCGACCACGCCGGTCGCGCTCAACCCAGCATATCGCCATTATTGGCCTGGCAGCCTCATTCCTGGTGGTTGTGATGCTCGGAGGCCTGGTATCGCTGCTCATGCTGGCAAATCAGGGGCAGCCAGGGGTAATCCCATCCAACCAGGTCAGTATCTCGCATTCAGAGATCGCCCAAGCCGATACAAACCCCATATCTACCCAGAGCAGCTACCCTCATGTTGCCAGCAGCGTGGCCAGCGGCAATGCTATTTACTACTCGGCCTATAATGAGGATGGCTCGAACTGGATGCTGGAGAAGCTCAACACAACGGGCGATTCCAACGCCACCCATCAAAGCTCTCCATTGCTGGCGACCTCGACCACGCAACCGCTGCTCATCCTGGGCAGCAACGATAACTGGCTGCTGTGGTTGCAGATGGAGGCGCCCAAACATCCTGCTGGCAAACAGTCGCACACGGCGACCGCACAGTCGGACAACCAGTCGGGGAAATTGGCGGGCTCCTGGAGTCTGAAGGCGCTTTATATCGGCCAGGATGCCACTACCCAGAATCAGCAGACCCCGCAAGACGGCACGGCAGACTTCGCTAAACCATTGACCCTGCGTACAGATACGTTTAATAGCTCGGCCGTTGCCGACTGGGTAAACACACCCATTCAAGGGATCAGCTTCTATACGGACCACGCGCTGGTGGCTCTGATCGATAGCAAGGGTACATCGCACCTGCTCAACTATCAGTTCTCGCAGAACGCGCTGGATAAGTCGACCGAGATGGCCAGAGCGCAGGATCAGCATGTGCTGAACTCGCCCACCGCGTCCAGCGATGGCCG
This sequence comes from Dictyobacter halimunensis, assembly GCF_036245075.1. Taxonomy (NCBI): domain Bacteria; kingdom Bacillati; phylum Chloroflexota; class Ktedonobacteria; order Ktedonobacterales; family Dictyobacteraceae; genus Dictyobacter; species Dictyobacter halimunensis. The sequence goes on along the minus strand of NZ_BSRI01000002.1, from coordinate 4,134,967 downwards.
TAGTATCTACTGGTCCGACGAATGGCAGACACCAGATCACAAACTCAACAGCAATATCTGGACCCAGCAGACGGTGCAGGCGGCCCCATCTAAGACGGGACGCTGGATTGATCATCCCGAGACCCAGACCTATCTTTACCGCGATGACGGCACTTCGTTTCGTCCGCAGATTGTCACTGGCACACTCTTCTTCTTAACGACAAATGAGAACGTAACGGCCAACGCCACCGCCGCGGCGACATCCACGGCGGGAGTAACGCCAACAGTGACGAGCACAGTGACGCCGACCGTCAGCGCGACAGCGCAGGCGACCGCCACACCGACCCAGCAGAATCTCTCCAATCTGCTGGCCAATCCAGGCGAGATCGATCCAACTGTGATTACGCCGCAGATCGATATGGAGACGCCCGGCAAGCTGCTAGCCTTCACGCCCGACGGAGCCACCCCGGTCACAACCAATATCAGTGACAGCGAGGTACTAACGGGATTGCAGAGCGGCGGATCATTCTTGATCTGGCAAAACAGCATTACCAAAGACTTCAAGATGTACGATACCAGGGCCAGGGTAATGGTCAATGGGATCAATACCATTGATCGAAACAGTACCGCGCTGATATCGGTAAGCGGCACGACCGTGATCTGGACCAAATACGTGGCACCCGATCCCAACAACAGCGATCCGACAACGGAGTCGAACATAACGTTCACAACGCTGAAATGGCCGAAGTAATCATCAACCAAAGGAGCCCGGAACTGATGTCAGTTCCGGGCTCCTTTGGTTGATGTAGTCCAGACTTAGCAGCCGAGCTGTTTAGCGATCAGCATGCGCTGCACCTCGCTGGTGCCCTCTCCAATCTCGTTGATCTTGACGCTGCGCCAGTAGCGCGAGACCGGGTACTCGTCCATGTAACCATAGCCCCCATGGATCTGGACCGCCTGGTCGGCGGCGCGCTTGGCGGTTTCGGAGGCGAACAGTTTGGCCATCGAAGCCTCACGGGTATAGGGCTTTCCCTGCATATGCAGCCAGGCGGCCTTATAATACATCAGGCGCGCCAGTTCTATCTCCATATCCATATCGGCCAGCTTGAACTGGATGGCCTGGAACTTGCTGATCGACTGGCCAAACTGCCTGCGCTGTCTGGCGTAGCTCAGAGCCTCATCAAGACACGCCTGGGCCAGTCCAACCGAGAGGGCAGCAATGGCTACTCGCCCACCATCCAGGATGCGCAGAAACTGCTTAAAACCGTCTCCAGGATGTCCCAGGATGTTCCCCTCCGGCACCTGGCAATCCTCAAAGGCCAGCGGACGTGTATCCGAAGCTTTCCAACCCATCTTCTTGTATGGTTTGCCAATGATGTAACCGGGTGTCTCCTTTGGCACGATAAGATTGGTGATCTCTGGACGCCCCTTTGGGGTATGGCCAGTCACGGCGGTGATCGTAACACCGCCGGTCATATCGGTACCCGCATTGGTGATGAAGGTCTTGGAGCCGTTAATATGCCAGCAGCCATCCTGCAGCACGGCGCGCGTCTGTGTGCCACCGGAATCGGAGCCGGCCTCAGGCTCGGTCAAGCCAAACGCCCACAATCGCTCGCCACGGGCCAGCGGAGTCAGGTACTGCTCTTTCTGTTGTTGTGAGCCAAAGAGAAAAAACGGTGTCGCGCCCAGGGATGTATGGGCCTCCATGGTAATCCCGATGGAAACGTCTCCGCGTGAAATCTCCTCAATAGCCAGACAATACGAAAGAAAATCCGCTCCGGCCCCGCCATATTCTTCGGGGAAAGGCAATCCTAGCAGACCAAGCTCGCCCATCTGGCGAATCAGCGCGTAGGGGAACGAACCAGTGGCATCTATTTCTTCAGCAATGGGCTTGATTTCTTGTTCAGCGAATTCCCTGCATGTCTGACGAATGGCCATCTGCTCTTCATTGAGTGAAAAGTCCATCTCGAGGTGATCCTTTCTGCACTATGCATATAAGTTGTGATAGGTACAGGTAATCTGTACATCACACATTATAGTAGATGCAGACCAGAAATAGCGAGAGGGAAAATATAGTTGAGATAAAAAAATGGTGATAGGAGGCGTACACCCCCCATCACCATTTTTTTATCTCAACTATTGAAGATTACTGAGAGACTGCTTCGCTGGTTTCGGCGCTGGCGCCGACGCCTTTGCGCAGCATGGGGACTTTATCCAGAGCCTCCCAGGGCAGATCGATGTCGGTGCGGCCGAAGTGACCGAAGGCAGCGGTCGGCTGGTAGATGGGGCGGCGCAGGTCCAGTGCCTGGATAATGCCCGCCGGGCGCAGATCAAAGTGCTCATTGATCAGGCGAATGATCTCTTCATCCGAAACCTTGCCGGTGCCGAAGGTCTCAACGAACAGCGAGAGCGGACGCGCCACGCCGATGGCATAAGCGATCTGCAGCTCAATGCGATCCGCCAGTCCGGCGGCCACGATGTTCTTCGCGATATGGCGAGCCGCGTAGGCAGCCGAACGGTCAACCTTGGTCGCGTCTTTACCACTGAAGGCGCCACCACCATGGCGAGCCATGCCGCCATAGGTATCGACAATAATCTTACGGCCAGTCAGGCCGGCATCGCCCATGGGACCGCCGGTAACAAAGCGACCGGTAGGATTGACATAGAACTTGGTGTCTTTATCCAGCAGATGCGCGGGGATAACGGGCTTAATAATATACTCGATCACATCCTGGCGGATCTGCTCGCGATCCACATAGTCGGCGTGCTGGGTAGAGATCACGATCGTATCGACGCGGGTTGGTGCGCCATGCTCATACTGTACCGTAACCTGTGCCTTACCATCGGGACGTAAATATGTCATCGGGCCCTGGCCGCTCCAGGATTTGCGGCGTACCTGCGAGAGCTGGCGCGTCAATTTGTGGGCCAGGCTGATCGGCATCGGCATCAATTCGGGGGTCTCGTTACAGGCAAAGCCGATCATCATACCCTGGTCGCCAGCGCCGATGCGCTCTAGCTCGTCGTCGGTCAACCGCACGACCTTGTCGCCTTTGCTCTCCAGGGAATGGCTGACGCCCATATCGATATCGGGCGACTGCTTGCCAATAGAGGTAGTAACACCACAGGTGCGATAGTCGAAACCATAATCGGCATTGATATAGCCGACCTGCTCGATAGTCTGGCGCACGACCGCCGACATATCGACCCAGGCTGACGTTGAAATTTCACCTGCAACCAGAACCAGGCCTGTCGTTGTAGCCGTCTCACAGGCCACACGAGCCATAGGGTCCTGCGCCAGAATCGCATCCAGAATCGCGTCCGAAATTTGATCACAGAGTTTATCTGGATGACCTTCAGTCACCGACTCGCTGGTAAAAAATGTTTTAGGATCATGCATGAAACTTGTCATGAATGGGCCATTCCTTTCTCGAAAAAAATTGGTGACACATGCATATGTATGGCCATATTAATTACTTTTATTCTATGCTGAAGGTGAAGTGAGAAGTATATGTGGGGCTCAGGCATAAAAAAACCCCTTTTTCTCAGGGGTGTGGCTATTGCACATTCCCCTCATCTTGCGGCATAGCATAGACCGCCGGAATTGGCACCCTTCCTGTTTATTAGTGAAAACAGGCGGGTTGCCGGGCTTCATCGGGCCGTTTCCCTCCACCTCTCTTGATGAGAGTGATTACACTCATGTATTTATTTGTCCATGTAGCAGGGGTTTAACACCACCTATGCGCTTAACATTGCTTATAATTGTACGCTACAGATATGCTAGCTGTCAAATCTATGCAAGCGCTATCAGCATGCATGGATCAAGTACATTGATGCATGATGAGAAGGAGAAGCGAAGGATAGCGGCTGGCGCGATACTATGCCGCCAGCCTGCTATCCGGAACCACATGAAAGATGGCTTAGGTGCCGGACTCCCATGAGTTGAGGTACTTCTCCTGCTCTTCGGTGAGCGTATCAAACTTGATGCCCATGGCATGCAGTTTGAGGCGCGCGATCTCTTTATCGAGATCCTGTGGCAGGGTGTAGACCTGGGGCTTCAACTCTTTGGCATGGTTGAGCATGAACTCTGAACCCAGGGCCTGGTTGGCGAAGCTCATATCCATCACGCTGGCGGGATGGCCTTCGGCGGCGGACAGGTTGACCAGGCGGCCCTCGGCCAGCAAGTGCACATGGCGACCATCGGCATAGGTGTACTCATCGACAAAGTCGCGCACGCGACGCTTGCCAGTGGCCAACTTCTCCAGAGCCGGAATGTTAATCTCGTCATTGAAATGGCCAGAGTTGGCGATCAGGGCGCCGTCTTTCATCTTCTCCATGTGAGCCTGGTCGATCACGTTGATGTCGCCGGTCACGGTAATGAAGACATCACCCAGGGCGGCAGCCTCTACACCGGGCATGACGCGATAGCCATCCATGACGGCCTCCAGGGCACGGGTAGGATCGACTTCGCAGACGATCACGTTGGCGCCGTGGCCATGGGCACGGGAGGCCACACCACGACCACACCAGCCATAGCCGAAGACCACGATGGTGCGACCAGCCAGCAGGACATTGGTCGAGCGAATAATCGCGTCCAGCGTGCTCTGACCTGTTCCATAGCGATTATCAAATAAATGCTTGGTGTCAGAGTCATTAACCGCCAGAACCGGGAAGCGCAGGACACCCTGCTTCTCCATGCTGTGCAGGCGGATCACGCCGGTGGTGGTCTCTTCCATGCCACCGATGATGTTGGGGATCAGGTCTGTGCGAGTGGTATGCAGGGTTGAAACCAGGTCACAACCATCATCCATCGTCATCTGAGGATTGTGGTCGAGCACCGAGTTGATGTGGCTGTAGTAGGTCTTCTCATCCTCGCCTTTGATGGCATAGGTTGGGATACCATACTCGCTCACCAGCGCGGCGGCCACATCATCCTGCGTCGAAAGAGGATTGGAGGCGCACAGCACCAGGTCGGCGCCGCCGGCCTTCAGGGTAATGGCCAGGTTGGCGGTCTCGGTTGTAATATGCAAACAGCCCGACATACGCACGCCTTTGAGTGGCTGCTCCTTAGCGAAGCGCTCACGGATGAGGCGCAGGACAGGCATATCTTTCGCAGCCCACTCGATACGGTCTTTACCGCGAGGGGCCAGGGAGAGATCTTTTACATCTCCACGTGTTGAAGTTGTCATTGTATCTATCAAATTCCTTCTGTACTGACGTACGATTGTACAAGCAGTGGGAAACATTCCGGGGAACGTTCCCGATTATTCTACAACATTTCTCCATGCGCAACTATAGCTTACAAAAAGCCTATGAGTCATCCCGAACTTTTGAAAAAGTTCCCAAAACCGGGGGTGCAGGTTTCTCCCTGCCGGGGTGTGGGGACACCCCACACCCCGGCAGGAGGGCTAGCCGCCCTCCTGCACCTCCCGCATTGGAAGCGCTAATGAGCTCCCTGGGGAGTCCAGTTCGGATCGAAATGTGAGTAGCGCACCAGTTCGCCGTAGCGCTTCACGATATCATCCATGGTTAAACCTGTTAAACCACCGATGCCGAAATCGGCGCAGGCAAAAGAGCCGATGATATTTCCGTGCACGACCGCGCGCTTGATATCATCGATAGCGAAGCTTCCGGAGGCATCTGCCTGAACGGTTGAAAGGTAGCCCAGGAAACCACCCGCGAAGGAGTCGCCGGCGCCCGTAGGATCAGCCACTTCTTCGAGGGGATATGAAGGCGCGCTAAAATAGGTGCCATCGGCGCCAAAGAGCAGGGCGCCATAGCTACCGAGCTTCACCACCACGTATTTGAGGCCCAGGGTAAAGAAGTGCCGGACCGCCGCCAGAATGCTGGACTGGTTGGTGTATTGCCTGACCTCTTCCTCGCTCATCAAGAGCACATCAACCTGCTTGATCACCTCGGTTAACTGATCGCGCGCGGTATTGATCCACAGCTCCATGGTATCCAGCACGGTGAGCTGGGCGTGTGGCATCTGCTGCAGCACCTCCAGTTGCAGTTCCGGCTGAATATTGGCCAGGAAGACCAGCGGACTCTGTGTGTAAGACTCGGGCACCACGGGATGGAAATCGCCAAAGACGCCCAGCTGGGTATCGAGGGTATCGCGCGTATTCATATCCATGTGATAGCGCCCATGCCAGTGGAAGGTCTGCCCCTCCTGAATCTGGAGGCCATCGAGATTAACCGAGCGATTACGCCAGAAGTCGAGGTGTTCACGCGGAAAGTCACTCCCTACAATCCCCACCAGGTTGACCTGATCATAAATAGATGCGGCGGTCGTGAAATATGATGCGGCTCCACCCAGGACGCCATCCATCCTGTTAAAGGGTGTTTCTACTGTATCCAGGGCCACTGAGCCCACAACTAGAATAGGCAAGTTTCGCCTCCATAAAAATTGTCTCGTAAATAAGAGAGGGTTGGCACTCAAAAAGTTTCATTTTTTTGCCTTAAATCGGGGTGGCGTCGCTCAAATGCTCAATGACTCCATCCAGAAAAGACAGGGTATTGTTAAATTTGGTGCGAGCCATGTCGCGAGCTGGAGCGGTATGCAAAGATTGGTACAGCTCAATAAAACGCTCCTCGACGTGGCGCAAGATGGCGGCCAGCACCTCACCGGTAACCGCGCGATTGGGATAGCGAGCCCCAAACTCGATGAGCGAGGTAATCACAGCCAGTCCGCTCAAGCGGCCCAGCTTATCCGCGTCGTAGAGGATATTGCCCTCGGTCACCTCTTCAGCGCGCTGATCAGGTGCAACCGCCGTAGTATGGGTCAAGATAGCCTGCTCGACATGCTGCACCAGTGCGTCCGGTGCCTCATGCTGGCGCAGAAACTCGACCGCCATCTCGGACGATTTCACCTGGTGATCCTGGAAACCATGGGTCACCGTTGAAATATCATGAAGATAGCCAGCAATAATCAGTGCATCAGTGTCTATGGCAAAGGCCTGCTCTTCCTGCGACTCCAATTCAAAAGCCAGCAGTTTACAATTAGCGACCACAGCGCTCACATAGCGAAAGCCTTCGCCGCCCATAACCTCTTCCGCGTATTGGGCTGCAACTTGCACGACATCTGTATCCATCTTAAACTTACCTTCCCAAAAGCTAGAGCTCCGTATCCAGCTCCCTCAAGTTTTCGCGATACGGAGGTCGCACGATCCCTTTTTCTGTAATAATAGCAGAAATATAGGGATGGGGCGTGACATCAAATGCAGGGTTGGCCACCGCGACACCAGCGGGAGCGATCGGGGTCCCATACAATGTCGTTACTTCCTCGGGCTTGCGTTGCTCTATGGGAATCTGATCTCCCGAGGGAAGCGAGAGATCGATGGTGGAGCAAGGAGCCACCACATACAGCGGAATCTGGTGGGCGTGCGCCAGCACCGCCAGGCTATACGTGCCAATCTTGTTGGCCACGTCACCATTGGCGGCGATGCGATCGGCCCCCACGAAAATAGAGCGAATGTTCCCCTGACGCATAAAGTGGCCCGCCATGTTATCGGTGATCAGCGTCAGCGGAATACCCTCCTGCTGTAACTCCCAGGCCGTTAAGCGCGCGCCCTGAAGAACAGGTCGCGTTTCGTCAACCAGGACATGCAGGTTCTTCCCGCTGCGGGCCGCCACGTATATCGGGGCCAGCGCGGTCCCGATGCCTGTCGCGGCCAGGGCACCGGCATTACAATGCGTCAATAGTGTATCACCATCAGCAATCAATTCAGCTCCATACATACCCATCTGCCAGCACGCCTGCACATCTTCAGCGGCGATGGCCTGCGCCTCTTCTTGCAAGAGGTCTACAAGCTGCTGAACCGGCATGGATCTTCGGGCGGCACGCTGCATACAGCGTTGCATACGCTCAGTAGCCCAGAAGAGGTTTACGGCCGTGGGTCGCGTACGGCATAGGAGCTGACCGACCTCGTACACGTGCTCGCTGAGCTCGGACTGGGTAAGCTCGCGCTGACCAGCCTGGCGCTCAGCCAGGAGCCTGGCAGCGGCCAGAGCAACACCAAAGGCGGCCGTCACACCAATAGCCGGGGCACCCCTCACCTTTAAACTGGCGATCGCATCGGCTACCTGCTGCTCATGCTGAAGATGCATGATGACCACCTGCTGTGGCAGCAGCGATTGATCCAGCAGGGCAATCTGCGCGCGCCCATCTGCCTCCTCCTCCCACCACACGGTCCGCACCTGTGAATGAAAGAAACTGTCGTCCATGGGAATTAAGGCCTCCTCCTGGTCTCACCAGGCAAAAGGATGGCAAGACGTTTTGGGCATAATCCCCCGATATGTAACGAAGGGGTAACGCAAACTGCGTTTTATGCACCCAATAGTACTAACCCATAAGTGAATGATTGCGGTAAATCCACCAGAGTATGCTACCATGATAAACGATACAACACTCAACAGCAAGTATGCATGACTACTTTATCATGTTACTGATAGCGTTAGTTGTCCGTTCCACTAGACAGAAGGGAAAAGCGTTTCCACACGCGCCATAGCTATACACGCTTGCGCGCAGTGTCGGCCTACCGTACTACATGGCCTGGAGACAGCTACTCATCCTCTTGCATGGAACGGACAAGGGAACACAGTAGCTATCGAAGGGATTGTAGCGCATGGTCCGGGTGGAAACCAGGGAGAACTCCTGGTCCTTTGAACAAATTTACGACGAATACAAGACACCTATTTACAACTACGTCTATCACCTGGTAGGGGATCGTGAACAGGCCGATGACCTGACACAGGATACCTTCCTGAAGGCTTTTCGTGCCCTGCCAAAGATGGATGCGAACTTGAAGTTGTCGGCCTGGCTCTACCGTATTGCCACCAATACGGCATATGATGCGTTGCGTCGTCGCAAACTGATTGCCTGGTTACCCTGGCAAGATCTCGACCACGAGCCAGCTGATGTGGAGAGCGCGGATCCGCAAGAGATCTATGGCACCACTGAAATGGTACGTGCGGCACTACGCCGCATGCCCCAGCAGTATAGGGCGGCCCTGTTATTATATACTCAGGAGGGGTTCTCCTATAGCGAGATTGCCCACACCCTGAACATTGCTGAGAGCGGCGTCAAAATGTATCTCTCGCGCGCACGTCAGTCGTTTCGAGAGCACTATCGGTCCCTGGAACAAGGAGGAGGCACGAAATGAACTGTGAGCAGGTCAGGGATTTGCTCAGTGCCTACCTTGACGATCAGCTCACAGCGAATGAGCGCCAGTACGTAGATGCCCATCTTTCGTCTTGCCCCCAATGTGCCAGCGTCCTGGCCGACTATCGCCGCTTCGATGCTTTGCTGGCCCAGCTGCCACGGGTCACTCCTACGCCTGATCTGCGCGACAAGATACTGGCCACGGCAGGCCCGTTCACAAGTGAAGGCAAACAACAGGCCCCGGACTCATACAATAGCTGGATACAATATACCCCACTCTCCCAGCCAACCAGAAACGCTTTCCCAAAACGGCTGAACGTAGATAATAGCACGCGTACATCCTCAGACTCCTCCTCTCCCTTCTCCTTCCAACCGCTGTTCAACCACTATCCCAGGCGCAACCTCCTCGGTCTGCAGATCGCCATCATTCTACTCCTTATCCTGCTAACCAACGGCATTCGCCTGCTTCTCCTTCGTTACAACTGGCCCAGGCACCCATAAGAACCGCTTGAAAAGCCGGCACCGAGGGACCATGAGGGAGCGGGGCCGCTGCGCGGCAAAGCTGGGGCAAGCCCCAATACATTCAACATAACATGCTGACGCCTCTTTGAGAGGGGAGATGGTATCGTTGGTGGAACGTGGGCGCCCGGGCACGGGCCGCTTTGCAGCAAAGCTGGGACAAGCCCAGCACCTACGGCGATCTTCGTTTCTGATACCGCGCCACATGTTTTTTTGTGTGTTGGTGCATCGGGGGCGCGGATGCGCCCCCGATGCACCAACACACAAATATATTTGGGCACCGCAGGTGCGAAAACGCATGCCAGCCGGGGCATGCCCGCCACCTATGATAGATGGGTGATGTATATACCTCATTATAACCATATCTGAATTGAGGGAAGTGTACATAATGCATATTTTGGGGGTACTGAAATAGGAGCAAGAAAAAATGTCCGGTGCATTACATAAAGTAATCGTAAAAATTCCGCAAAGTGGTGCTAAACCTGTTTACTTTGAATAAGATTATACGTTATAATACATAGGCTTGGGATGGATGGCGGGATGTGCGTAGGCAAGCAACCCACCTCGACGAGCAGCTTGTAGCGGACATCTAAGATTTACGTGCAACCTTTTCCCCATGGGGTTCGCACGCGCACCTCCTGGAGTTTCGCGTCGCGCCAGAAGCAGACGCGTTGTAAGGGGAAGACGAGCTGGCACCCCGTCTTCCCCTTGCTTTTACCATAGGTAGGTAGGAAGGGTCGCATGCAATTCACAGTACGATCACTGGGTGGAAAACTGATAATTGTTGCGACGTTGACGCTCTTGCTTTGTATGCTCCTCTTTTCCATTATTTCCTGGGGCATGTTCAGGTTCTATTCAGAATACCAGGCCAAGAGGGACGCGCAATCACATCTTTCCGGCATACAGGCAGCATATCAGGGCCATGCCAGGGATTTCATCCAGACGGCCAATAAGATAGCACAGGATAGGCAGATGACGGCGGCGCTGGCACGCTCACCCACGGCGAACGGGGGAAGCGCTGTCCGTACATTGCTTAACCAGTATACTATCAGTAACGCGCTGTATTCATTAGATATCCTCGATAAGCAGGGCCATGGGCTGGCTCCCGCAGCCCTCCCCTTAACCAGCGCGCAGCAGCAACTGGTTGCCCCGGCCAGACAGGGGCAGACTATCCTATTACTCCAGCCACTGTCCGTGCCCACTCCTGCTGTGTCATCCAACCCACAATGGCTCCTGCTATTAGCACGTCCAACGCCAACTTATGCCGGCGGGATCATGGTTGCCACGCAAGCTATCGATGGTCAGTTTATGCAGGACCTCAGCCAGCGGGCCGATACCAGGCTACTCGCCTGTGTGCAGAACCAGTTTGTGGGGGCGACCGCCTTAGACCTGGCGCAGTCTACCAGGCTGAAGAATGAGACGCAGCAGCAGATGTGCCAGCATGATGAGCCACATGTCGTGGAGAGCCACGAGTCATACCTGGTACAGGGCCGTAGCATACACCTGGCACAACAGATAGCCGGCACACCCGATCTCACGCTGAGCACGATTGAGCCACTCTATAACCTGAGCACTCATCCCAGGCGCTCAATGCTCTTAATAGTGGGGACCGGCCTGTTTGTATTTTCGCTGGGCATCTTTCTCTTCTCTTTTTTCACCAGCGTTCTGCTGATCCGGCCGCTCCGTCGTCTGCAGGCGCACGCCCAGATTCTGGTAACGCAGAATACAGGCGTACAGTTAGAGCTACCACGCGCGAACGAATTGCCCATGCTGGCCCAGTCCTTCCAGCTCCTCAACGAATCGCTCTACAATGAAAGCCAGGCCCTGATCGATCAGACGCACAATCTGCTGGTCATGAGCGATGCCTTGATGTCTACCTTAAACCTGGAACAGCTACTGGGCGAGTTTGTAGCTCGCATGGGGAGTATCATGCATGTCGAGCACGTATCACTACTACTCTATGGACGCGAAAGCATCGCCCCCTGGGCGGTAGCACAGTGGTCGGAGGCGCCCGAGGAGCCACCACAGCTAGAGGTCCAGACCGTCCCAAGTACGGTCAGCGTCTATACCGATCCCAATAACGATATTACGATGGCCGTAACCAGCAAGATGGCCGCCATCCCCAATCCACAGTCTCTAACACCCAGCGCGAAACGGACCGCCATCCGCGCCGGTGCGCCAACAACAGGAGGCACCATCAGGACATCGCGCATCCCCAACCACGCCCTGCACGAACTGGATATGACGCTGGCGCGCATGGCGATCCAGCGGCAGAAGATCGTTTACGGCGAAGACATCACCACCATCTATCAGAAAAAGCAGGAGCGCTGGGCGCGCCTGGCCTTAGAGGCTGGCTACTGCTCCGCCATCGCGGTCCCCCTGCTATTGCAGGACCAGGCAATCGGTGCATTTATACTTTATACTGAAGAATCACACCCGATCAGCAGCCGTGATACCTTCTTACTCAGTACAGCAGCCCTGCAAACGTCGATGGCCATCGAAAACGCACTCTTATTCGCGGAAGTCAAAGATAAGAACGCGGCTCTTGAACGCGCCAACCATTTGAAATCTCAATTTCTGGCCAACGTCACCCATGAGCTGCGCACACCACTGCATAGTATCATCAGCTATGGCGCACTCATCCTGGAAGGCTTTGTGGATGGGACGCTCACTGAGGAACAGGAACAGCATATTCAATTCATGGTCGACCGGGCCGAGGACCTCTCGCACCTCGTCGATGATATGCTCGATCTCTCAAAAATCGAAGCCGATCGCATCGAGATAAAATCAGAGCCGCTGAAACTGGCGTCCAGCCTATCCCAGGTTATCGAGCAATTGAAGCCACTGGCCAACAATAAAGAGCTCTATCTGCGTCTGGGGATCGATAGCGGCATCCCGCAGGTGCTGGCCGATGGTCACCGCCTGCGCCAGGTCGTCATCAACCTGGTTTCCAATGCCATCAAGTTTACCGAGAAAGGTGGGGTGACCATTCATTGCCATTACCTGAAGCAGCAGGACATGGTGCAGATCGCCGTTACCGACACAGGTATCGGTATTTCGCCCGCAGCCCTCGGCTACATCTTCGAAGCCTTTCGCCAGGCCGATGGCAGCACCACCAGGCGCTTCGGTGGAACAGGGCTGGGCCTCACCATCGCGAAAAAGCTGATTGAACTGCAGGGTGGAGAGATCGCGGTAGAAAGCATACCAGGGGAGGGGTCCACCTTTTCGTTTACACTACCGATTGCCGAACCATCCGAAGTCATAATCAAGAATATATGAGAAACGACATGAATACATCAAAACAGAACGCATATCAACCAACCATCATGGTCATTGAGAACGAGGTGTCCAACCGCCTCCTGATCGAGCGCGTCCTGTCGACCCGCGGCTATCGCTGCATCTCGGCCTCCAACGGACGCGATGCCCTGGAGATGTTGGATCGGGAACGCGTCGACCTGGTGCTCACCGATCTCTCAATGCCGGTCCTGGACGGCTATCAGACCACACAGCTCATCCGCGCGCGCCCCGGCATGCAACAGGTGCCTATCGTGGCCGTAACGGCGTTCGCGCTCAACGATGAAGGTGAGGCCGCCAGGCAGATTGGCTGCACAGAATATCTGACCAAACCATTTAAGCCGCGCCAGCTGCTGGAAGTGGTTGAGCGCCTCCTCCATCGATCGGCATGAAGCAGGCTTGTTCTCTCGTTGAACGATGTGCCATACTGAAGAGAGATCACATAGAGTATCGCTCATCGATCAGGTTTAGCCGTTCTCATGAACCAGCCAGTATCTGGTCTGGTGGCAACCGGATCGGTGCTAAAAACAGCGATGGCATCACACCATCAGCTGCTATAGTACGTTCGAAGGAGAATTGCACGTATGGAGATCAATCTGACAACGCAGGAACTAAGCAGGATTGCCTGTGATGCTTTGATTGTTAGTGCGGCACGCAAAGTGTCTGACTCGGGGATCGAATTATCGACCGCGGCGGCCGCAGTCGACACCGTCCTGTCCGGGCTCATCGCCGAGCGGAGCGCAGATGGAGAATTTAAAGGCGGAGCCGGCGAGCTACTCACCCTGCATCCCGGCGATAAGCTGGCCGCCAAACGGGTCATAGTGGTGGGCCTGGGATCGCTGGACAAACTGAATAACCAGTCGGTACGCAAGGCGACCGCCATCGCGGCCCGTCACCTGCAGAAGACGGGCGCGCGAACGATCGCGGTCGCTGGAGGACTGACCACCAATAAATTTGGCGTCGAGGAAGAGGCTCAGGCCGCCATTGAAGGCGCGCTGCTGGGACTCTATACGTTCCGCGCCTATCAGAGCAAAGAGAACACCAGCAGCGTCAACCAGGTCATTCTGGCATCCACACAGGAGCAAAAAAGCGGGTTAGAGCAGGCCATCCGGCAGGCACAGGCCATGGCCGAGGGTACCAACTTCGCCCGCAGCCTGATCAATGAGCCTCCCTGCGTGCTGACCCCTATTGAACTGGCCAATCGCGCCAGCGCCATGGCAAAGGAAGTGGGGCTGGAATGCGAGATCTTCGAAAAAGAGAAGATTCAAGAGATGGGGATGGGTGGATTGCTGGCGGTCTCCAAAGGTAGCGTGAATCCACCGCGCTTCGTCATCCTGCGCTACCGCGGTGGTGCCGAGGGCGACAAGGGGATGGCGCTGGTAGGTAAAGGTGTCACCTTCGATACCGGCGGTATCTCGCTCAAACCCGGCGCCAATATGGACGCCATGAAGGGCGATATGGGTGGGGCCGCAGCCGTTCTGGGCGCCATGCTGGCTATTGGCCGTCTCAAACCCACCATCAATGTCACAGCCTTCGTGCCAACCTGCGACAACATGCCCAGCGGCAGTTCATATGTGCCGGGCGACATCGTCCGTATCATGAACGGCAAGACAATCGAGATCGTCAACACCGATGCCGAAGGTCGCATGATCCTGGCCGACGCCCTCTCCCTGGCCACACAGGAAGGCCTATCCCCCATCCTGGACCTGGCCACGCTAACCGGCGCCATGGTGGTCGCCCTGGGACATCCCATAACCGGCTTCTTCAGCAATGATGAGCAGCTAACGCAGGCCATCATTACCGCCGGCCGCGCCGCTGGTGAAAAATACTGGCCGATGCCCCTGGACGAGGAATATGGCGAGTTGATCAGAAGCGAGATCGCCGACATCAAGCAGACCGGCGGTCGCGAGGCGGGCTCAGTCACGGCCGCGAAGATCCTGGAGCATTTCGTAGGGAACGCGAAATGGGCGCACCTCGATATCGCCGGCACCAGCTACGTCGATAGTCCCAAACCCTACCAGGAAAAAGGTGGCACCGGCGTAGGTGTGCGCACCCTGACCGAACTGGCATTCCAGCTGGCGAAGAAATAAGCAAGCTTGAGCTTTCGCACCTGCGGCGCTCAGGAGTCATTATGGTGTCGGTGCGACAGGCGCGCAAATGCGCGCCTGTCGCACCGACACCATAATCATCAGACACATTCTCACTACTGGGCAGTAAACCGATTACGCACCAGCAGGCGGCTAGTCCCCTCTTGAACAGGGATCTGCTTGACCGCGATAGCGACACGATTATCCGCGTTCAGGGCGTTCCAATAGGTATCCAGCACCGCTTCAGCCTTGCCCGCGCACGGCAACAGCAGTGGATCGCCGCTAAAACTGGGCAGCGGATTGCCGTCGCCGCGATACGTGGTCAATCCCATACCGAAGCCGCGAGGCAGTTTTCCAGGACGGTAGGTAAAGCGATCGGTGTTGGCGGGATTAGCCTGACTGGCCTTCAAGATGCTCAGCGTGATCCGGCCGGGAAAGGTCTGCAGGTCCAGCATGCCACTGATGCGAGGCGTATAGTGGGGAGCATCCGGCTCACGCTCCCGCTTTTCGAGCGCCGCATCAAACGAGTTGCCAGCCAGCAATGCATCATAAATAGTGCGCGTCTGATCGCCATTGCTGACCAGGTAGATACTGGACAGTTCAAGCATCGCATCATAGATCAAGAGTTCAGGATTCTCCATCTGACGCGTATCGATCGGCTCGGTGCGCAACGTAGTCCCCGCGGCCACAAAGCGACGATTGCGACTCGAAGCACTGCGCCCCATGATCCAATAAATCATCAACCAGGCATCTTCCACGGAAGAGCGGCCGATCACCAGACCTCTTCCCGGATAAGGATTATTCCTCAGCAGTTCAAAATTCGCCGCTGCCAGCGCATTAGCATCCATCTGTCGGTTATCTCCCTTTTTATTGTTACGCCCCGGTCTCCACCAGGCGTTTCCTTATAGCAAATGGGCCTTAAATGGAGTATACAGCAAAATCGGCTGACTGTAAAAAGCAGATGTATGGCGACAAGACAAACAGTTGCGGCAACGCTTTGCTGTACAACAGCGGCCCACTTATTATTTATGTTTATCGACCATTAATGTCTTTTTCAAAGCGGCACGGGCCGCGAAGTAGCCACACATGCCGTGTACGCCCCCACCGGGCGGTGTCGACGAGGAGCAAAGAAAAATGTCGGGGGCGGGAGTTGTATAGGGATCAAGGCGTATGGTCGGACGTGTAAACAGCTGCCAGATGTCCTGCACGCCACCATTGATGTCTCCCCCGATATAGTTGGGGTTGTACTGCTCCAGCGCGGCGGGATTCGAGACGTAACGCGCCAGGATGCGATCACGAAAGCCCGGAGCGAAGCGCTCTATCTGCTCCTCGATGCGATCGGTCATGTCAAAGGTTGAGCCGCTGGGAACGTGGCAGTAGGCCCAGGCCGTATGCTTGCCCTGTGGTGCGCGGCTGGCGTCGACCAGGCTTTGCTGAGCTACCAGCACATAGGGTCGCTCCGCGTGCTGACCACGCCACACCTGCCGCTCGGACTCGGCTATCTCAGCAAAAGAGCCGCCCAGGTGAACGGTCCCGGCCTGCAGACACCCTTGAGCCTTCCAGGGGATCGGACCATCCAGCGCCAGGTCAATCTTAAAGGAGCCCGGCCCATAACGATAACGCCGTAGACGCCGCTTATAGTTGTCGGGCAGGCGATTACCTGCCAGGGCCAGCAGCTGGCGCGGCGTCACATCAAAGAGATACGCCCTGGCCGGAGGCAGCTCATCGATATGCCGCACCTCGCGGCCCGTCTGGATCTCCCCTCCCAGAGAACGCAGGTAGCCAGCCAGCGCATCCACGATGCTCTGCGAGCCGCCGCGAGGCACCGGCCAGCCAACGGCGTGCCCGGCCGTTCCCAGCAGCAGGCCCGCCGCCGCGCTGGTCAAGCGCTCCATCGGCAGCATAGAATGGGCGCAGATACCGGCCAGCATGGTACGCGCGCGTGTCTCTTTAAACAGCGATTGTGTCAACAGCCGCGCCGAAGACAGGGCGGCCAATCCAAAGGGGACGAGCGCCAATGGATGGAGCAGGGGCTTTACACGCAATGGACCCAGGAAGGCGTTCACGATCAGCGGCCAGTGCTCGACATATGGATGCATCAGCTTGCGGTAGGCTCCCTCATCCACGCCCAGGGTGGCGGCCGTCTCGTCTACCGAACGCTGTAGCAGCATGGCCGAGCCATCATCCAGAGGATGGGCCAGGGGAATCTCGGGCTGCATCCACTCCAGGCCAAATCGCTCCAGCGGCAGAGACTGAAAAAACGGCGAAGCAATTCCCAGTGGATGGACGGCCGAGCACACGTCATGCACAAAGCCCGGCAACGTCAGCTCCTTCGAACGCGATCCCCCGCCAATGGTCTCCTTCGCCTCCACCACCAGCACATGTTGTCCCGCCCGCGCCAGCTCCACCGCCGCCGCCAGACCATTTGGACCCGAACCAATTACAATCGCATCATACATGAAACAATCACCCACGTTCTACAGACTCTACAGATCTTCAACAGCCAGTTTCAAACTACTACTAATATTTATCCACACGCGACTAATGATAAGCAATAGATCCTGCTAACGACTGAATTGTGGAGAATAGATCCGGTCCCCCATTGGTGCGTCGCATACCACCTATGAGATACCTTATACGTTATTTTACCTACGTATCTTCTTCCACACATGGAGGAAATGCAGTTGTTTCACAGATGCGAAACGGCTGGCGTGCGAATACACTCTCTAAGAGAAGAGCTTTTTCACAGAAGCAGATGTGATAGAGCCGAATCACTAATGGCTTTTACTCATTATTTTACAAAGCTGAGACCTGCAATGAATGGCTCGCTATGAGAAACTTTTATTTATAAGGTACCAGGCAGAGAGGATATTATGGATACGACGAGACGCAAAATAATTCAAACCCTGGCGGCTGCGGGAGCTGTTGCCAGTGTAACCAATGTCCCTGCTGTTGCTCATGCCGCATCGACGACCGCCACTATAGATCCAGTACCAGAGCCCATTGTGGGCAATCTTGGCGCGACCGATCCCGGACCCCGCAACGTGGTGCTTGATGAGATGAATCTTGATAGCATGGCTCCCCCTACGACCGATGCGGGCATTATGCCGAATCTCAAATTTTCGTTTAGCAACGCCCATAATCGGCTCGCCAATGGTGGCTGGGCTCGCCAGGTGACGATAACAGAGCTACCCGTCTCAACGGATGTAGCAGGGGTAACTATGCGCCTGAAAGAGGGGGCAATCCGCGAGTTGCACTGGCACGTGGAAGCCGAATGGGCCTTTATGCTCAATGGAAGGGCGCAGGTAACCTGTCTGGATCCTCAGGGGCGTAATTTCGTCGATACTGTTGGAGTCGGCGATCTCTGGTACTTCCCGGCTGGTTTTCCGCACTCGATTCAGGGTCTTCAGGGAGGTTGTGAATTCCTACTGGTCTTTGATGATGGTCATTTCTCCGCGGGCTCAACCTTCATGCTTAGCGACTGGTTCGCGCACACGCCGAAATCAGTGCTAGCGAAAAACTTTGGAGTACCGGAAAGCAATTTCGCGAACCTCGCGCCCCCATCCTCACGCTGGATTTATCCCGGCCAGGTTCCCACCTCATCGACTCCAGTCTCAGATCCTTACGGGCAATCTCCACAGAGCTTCACCTATCATATGATGGCTCAGCCACCAACGTCAGGCAAAGCGCATGGTAGAGTGAGAGTCGTCGACTCAAGCAAATTCAATGTCTCAAAAACGATCGCAGCCGCGTTGGTGGAGGTTGAGCCTGGTGGTTTGCGTGAAATGCACTGGCACCCGAATGCCGATGAATGGCAGTACTATATTGAGGGTAATGGACGTATGACGGTCTTTGCGGGGGCGGGCACAGCCGCTACGTTCGACTACCAGGCCGGTGATGTCGGTTACGTGGCGGCGAATATGGGGCACTATGTCGAGAATACGGGCAAAACGACATTACGCTTTCTGGAAATATTTAAAACAGATCGCTATGCTGATTTTTCTCTCAACCAGTGGATGGCGGTTACGCCGCCAGCATTGGTACAGGGTGATCTCAACCTGCCTCAACAGGTGATGGATGCGCTACAGAAGAAGAAGCCAATCATTGTATAGCGCGGCATAACTACGGCCTCATATCAGCGTTGCGCAGCTCGGCCAGCGTCGGTGGCGGCCGGGCTGCAGCCACTTCATGCCAAACCGCTCCAGCGGCAAAGGCTGAAAAAACGGCGAAGCGATCGCCAGTGGATAAACGGCCGGGCACACGTCATGCACAAAGCCCGGCAACGTCAGCTCCTTCGAACGCGATCCCCCCGCCAATGGTCTCCTTCGCCTCCACCACCAGCACATGTTGTCCCGCCTGCGCCAGCTCCACCGCCGCCAGACCATTGGGACCCGCGCCAATTACAATCGCATCATACCTAAAACAATCACCCACGTTCTACAGACTCTACAGCTAGGCAACTGCAATATTGCGCCACTACTATTTATTCATACTGTACCAGCAAGAAGCAATAGAAGCAGCTGCATTTTGCCTGGGCTTTTGAGGAAGATGAGGTCGAGTCGCTCGTGCTGACAACGCTGGACTCGCAAGTGAACCATTCAAGAAGAAGATTCGTCACTGACACCTGCTTATACAGCATCACCCGCTTTCTCCGGCACTCTCTTGTGCTGGTTCTGCAGCTCTCCCAGGCGCAACTGCCCGATCTCTCGCCCAAGAAAGGCAGAGAACAACCATACAACGCTGGACAACGAACGCAAAAAGGCATATGAGATATATAGGGACATAAAATTTACATTTCATTTCAGGATCCTGGCTATGAGAAAAAGAAAAAGACATGCTATAAAATAAGCACATCCCTTTCAACCACACCCGACAATCACGACTATACTTAGTCGCAATTATACCATAACAGGCACAATATCTATCCTGTAGCGCACCGCGCTTGCCGTTTGTGCTATACTCAGAGCATGAAAATTAGAGTTCGCTATTTTGCTTCATTACGTGAGATTGTCGGTCAAAACGAAGAGTGGTTGACCGTGGATGATAACGCGACGGTGGCCAATGTGCGGGCACTGTTGCTTGAGCGCGAGCCACGGCTACAGCCGGTGATGGATCGCTCGGTCAGCGCGCTCAATCGGCGCTATGTCTCGCCGGAGACACTCCTCCACGAAGGAGATGAGCTGGTCTTTATTCCGCCCACAGGAGGAGGATGCTAGTGGAACCCATCATTCAATTGACACGCGAGCCGCTCAATCGAGACGCTCTGGTGGCCGCGATCAGCCATCCCAGCGTCGGCGGGATCGTCATCTTTGAGGGGGTTGTACGCGACAACGCCCGTGGCAAACAGGTGCGCTACCTGGAATATGATGTCTACGAGGAGATGGCGCAGCAGCAGATCGCGGCGATCATTGAGGAGGCCAGAAAGCGCTGGCCCATCGATCGCGTGGCGATCGCCCATCGCTTTGGACGCCTGGAGATCGGCGAGGCCAGCGTCATCATCGCCGTCGCCACCCCTCATCGCGGCGAAGCCTTCGAAGCGTGTCGCTACCTGATCGACACGCTCAAGAGCACCGTCCCCATCTGGAAAAAAGAGGTTGCCACCAATGGAGAAGAATGGGTAGAAGGCTAGGCAGCCCTATCTACCCTCAATGCATGCCGCACGCACAATGAGTTCATGAAGCGATAACCTACACGCTTTTTTATGGTATACTTCTAAATAAGCGAGTATTATTGCTGATAAGTGCGCTCCCTCGCACGAGCTAACCAACGATCTGGGACAGGTCCAGGTTTACTCGGAGGTCGTTCATGAACTTATTCGAAAAACAATCCCGCCTGAATCAGTTTTTTGCACAGAACCCCGTCAACGCCGCCTACCTCGCCGGCTCGCTCTCCAATCGCGCCACCTTTGGTCAGCTCAGCGATGTTGACATCGCGGTCCTGTTAATGGATCAGATTAAGGCCGACCAGTTTCTGGATTACCAGCTGTACTTTCTCAGTGAGCTAACCCGGCGGCTGGAGTCCGACACGATCGACGTGGTCATCTTAAATCAGGCCTCCCTGCTGCTCAAGCTCCAGGTCATCCGCTATGGGCAGATCCTGTTCAGCCGCAATGAGAAGCAGCGCGTCACCTTTGAGACGCGGGCCGTAATGGATTACCTGGACTTTAAGAAGTTTGACGATATCCAGAACCAGGCTCTCGAGCGCCGTCTGTATGGGCAGATGCTGCCGATCGATAAAGAGCTGGTGCACCATTCGCTACAACAGATACGCATGGCCGTCCCCATCCTGCAGGAACTGGGGCAACATCCGCGCGAGGCTTTTACCGCCGATTATCATCTTTACGCGCTGGCAGAGCGTTATCTGCAGCTAGCCATCGAAGCCTGCCTATCGACATGCGGCACGTTGATCGCCAGTTTTGGTCTGCGGCGCGCGGAAGGTTATCACGAGTTTCTCAGTATCATCGCGGCCCAGCAGTTGATCCCTCGTCCCCTCTCCTATCGGCTAGAGGTCCTGATCAATTTGCGCGACACGCTGGTGCACGATCCAGAGAGACTCAACCACGATCTACTCTATGACTACCTACAACACAACCTGAACGATTTCCTGGAGTTTGCCGACGCCATCGAACAGAAACAGGCATAGCGGGCAGGCGCAAAACAAAAAACTGGCATCGTGCATTATATGCAAGATACCAGTTATGGTGGATGCGATAAAACGATGGGACGTGGGCTATTCAGAAACTGAGCGCAGGGCATTAGCCTGGCTCATAGCCTGGGCGGCTTCATCAGAGCGACCGGTGGCCTCATAGATCTGCGCCATCGTCTCGTAGGCCAGAATCATAGAAGGGTCCATTGAGATCGCCTGCTGCACGATATCCAGGGCCTCATCATAGCGCTTCACCTCGCGCAATGTATCGGCCAGGTCATTATAGTAGTCGGCGTTCAGCGGATCACTCTCAATGGCGTTTTGATAGTTCTCAATCGCCTCGTCATAGCGCCCCAGGGCGTCATAGGCCGTTGCTAGCTGGTAATACCCCTCAGGATCTTCATCAGAGCGGTCTAGCAGCTTCTGAGCGGTCTGGATGGCCTCTTCGTAACGACCCAGGGAGTTGTATGTCTCGGCCAGGCCAGCATAGGCCGCGGCCAGGTCATCCAACTGTAGCTCGCCACGATCAGCATTCTCAACCAGACCCTGATAGATAGCCAGTGCTTCATCATAGCGCTCCATCTCTAAATAGGTTTCGGCTATGCTAAAGCGCGTCGAGACGCGCTGGGGATCAAGCTGTAGGGCGCGATTGTACGCCTCGATCGACTCTTCATTATTGCCCTGAAGCGAGCGCCAGGTACCCAGGTGCTCCCAGGCCTCGGCATCTTCTGGATCAATCGTGACGATCTGACGATAGATCTCAGCCGCCTGGTCGCGCTCACCCATCTGCTCATAGATGGCGGCCAGCGCATCATAGCCGACGCGTCCCTCAGGATCAAGAGTCAGGATCTGATTGGCGGTCGACAGGGCATCATCATAGCGACGCATATCCAGGTAGATGCTCGACAGTTCCGCATAGCGGGCGGGATCGGTAGGGTTCTCATCGATCCTATGCTCCTGATCCATCACGCGGCGCCACTGATCATTGACGCGTTCGCGCACATCGAGCAGATTATTGCTGGCGGACGTATTCTCTGGATTAAGCATCAACGTCTGGCGATAAGCCTGGATGGCATCCTGATACAAATTCTGGGTGCGATACGCGTCGCCAACGCTCAAATAGAGCTCGTCATTTTCTGGATCTAACTCGATCGCCTGCTGGAAGGTCTCCAGCGACTCCTCATATAAACCCAGTTCACCATACAGGTTGCCCAGGTTAATATAAGCATCGATCAACTGTGGATCCAGATCGATCGCGCGCCGATAGCCAGCAATCGCCGTCTCGACGTCTCCCAGGTACTGCTGTGCCAGCGCCAGGTTATAGCGAGCGCGAGCATTCTCGGGGCTGGCCTCAACCGCCTGCACGAACGCCTCGGCCGCGGCCTCGTAATCGCCAGCCTGGGCCGCGGTATTGCCCCGATCGGTCCATGACTGCTCATCACGCGCCAGGTCGCTCCGCTTCACAAAATGCATAGGAACACTACCGCCTGGCGGATTCGCATTTGCGTTCGGGTTCGTATTCGGTTCATCTTGCATGTTACTCATACGTGGCCTACTTTCCTCTATACTACACATTGTACTGTTGATAGGAATACTGATAAATCCCTGCGTAGTATAGCACGCCCCACCCTTTCTTTGCTTCCCGCAAAAATAAAGCAGTAGCAACACCGCTACACTACGCCTGGAGGCATAATGAACGCGCCTTTAAGAGCATCCGAGCAGGTCAGCTTATCTTAAAGACGCGAAACATTCCGCGTTTCTACTTTGTAACACGCAAGGTTAAGCGAAATTCATACAAACTCGCCGGGAAAAAAGACTCGGTATACTCGATTGGTGCCCCCGTCTCATCAAAGGCGGTGCAGAACAGGCGCAGGCCTGATTCCTCCCGAGAGACACGCAGTAACTCCGCCTCACGATCAGAAGCCGTGTCGGCCTTGAGCGACTGTTCCGCGATATACGGCTGCAGCCCTTCAGAAGCCATCAGGTTATAGAGTGATCCCTCAGCTGTCTCCTTGGCGCGCTGGTAGACCCCCGCGGCGCGTGGATAGGGCAGATAATCAACCTCATAGGCGATCGGCTGATCATCAGCGGTGCGCAAGCGTTCCAGGCGAATTACCTGTTCTTCATCGGTTAAACGAAGTTGTTCGCGTACAGTCTGTGAGCCACGTACCAATTCACTGACAAATAGCATTCCACCCGGACGCTTCCCCCGACGACGTAATTCTTCAGAAAGGCTTGTTAGTTCGCTAATGGTTTGTTGTTGCACACGCGGCTCACATACGAACGTACCACGCCCATGCTGGCGATACAAAAGGCCTTCATGAACGAGTTCGGTCAGAGCCTGTCGTACGGTCGCGCGACTCACGTGATACTGCGTCACCAGTTCCGGTTCAGAGGGTATCGCGGTATGAGGAGCGAGGTGGCCCGCACGAATCTGCTGCTTCAACACTTCTTTTAATTGATAGTAAAGCGGTAGAGGATTTGAGCGCTCTAAAATTGGCATATACGGTTCCCCTTATGTCCATACAACAAATTTTTGGATATGTAACATTATGGGAAGAATATATCACAAAATGAGGAGAGAGTCGAGGGGTTACGAGAATAAATTTGAATAAACACGAAATATGACCTGGTAAATTCGAGCATATACCAGGTCATATCTTTAATTTTTAGGCGACTTGAATGCCATTTTCGGCTAAAACGCGATCAATTTCATTTTTCAAGCGGCTGGGATTGGGACCGACGAGGCGACCGATAGCCTGGCCATCTTTGAAAATCATCAGCGTTGGGATAGCCTGAATGCCGAGGCGTGAGGGGGTCAAGCCATGCTCATCGATGTCCATTTTCGCGAACTGCAGTTTGCCCTGGTATTCGGTGCTCAAGCGCTCAAATACAGGAGCGATGTTGCGACAGGGACCGCACCAGGCAGCCCAGAAATCAACGATCGTCGGGGTTGAGGATTTCAACACCTTCGCCTCAAAATCCTGGTCACCGACATGAAACAGATTGGCATTTTCCATAGTACTTCTCACTCACTTTCAATAAATCTATCCTGATCTCTACCATCAGGTACAAGTAACACTTGTCATTTTTCTTTCACTACAGTAGAGAACACAAACGGAAACAGGTTTATTCCGCTCAATCCTCTCACGCCAAAAAGCATCGCCTCCCTCATGCCGGGGCCGGTGCTAACGCCGGTTGTCGCCGCGCATGATCGAGAGGATCTGCAAGATGTAGAGAAACAGGTTCAACACCGTGATAAAAATCGAGACCGTCAAGCCGATCGCGTTCGGCAGCGTATCGGCCATATACTTGGCACGCTGTACATAAAACAGGACATACCCTGAGAAGATCGCGACACCAAAGAAGGATATCACAAGTGAAAACAGGGTACTATGGAAAAAAATGCCTATTAACCCGGTCACAATTAGGAGGATCAATCCAAAAAAGAGGTAGTCCCCTATACGTGAGAAGTCACGCTTGGTGGTCCAGGCGTACAATCCCAGGCCCAGTGAGGTCAGGGCCGTAATCACAAACGCCTGCCCCAGGATGTTCCCCAGGCCCGCGCTCAAGTAGGCGCCCACCAGCGGCCCCAGGGCCAGACCCTCCAGGAACGTAAAGAGATAGAGCAGGAACAGGTTGATGCCCGGCTTCTGAATCAGGATATTCAACGCGATTAGCACCACAAAGCCGGCGATAGCTACTATCCAGTAGCCGTTAAAGGTCAGGCCCATCATGAAGCCGACCAGCGTGCCCAGGGTGGCAAAGATGAACGAAAAGGCCAGCAGGCCCATGACCTTACCGATCAAACCGCTCGGGGTAGCGGCCCCCTGGTAGCCATACGGCAGCGTCTGATACTGATAGCTCGAACCAAACTGGTTGCCCCGGGAGCGGTTGTTATAAGGATTATTCCCGTAGGGATAATTGTTACGTGGATTAAACATAGTGAACCTCAGTCTGAAACACCAGTCAACTGACCAGATCTATGTGCAAAAGCTGCCACTGCGGGCAGAGTCTTTTTCTAGACATATATACGCGTGACTTCAGGTCATGGTTGCAGGTAGCTCAAGCAACGATCATCCCTCTAAGCCGCAACCTACCGTGGTTACACCACCTCTATCATCCCATCCAGTCGACTGTGTACACTACTCAATATCTACAGGAAATAGTTATATGGCAGAGCAAGGCGGCCCGTCCCCTGCATTGTGGGGGTACCTGGACCGGTCAAACCCAAATAGAACGCCGCTGCCACATCACCAGATCGATCTCATCCATGCTGCTCTGCAAAGGAGGAGCTATCATGCAATCGTCAAACGATTACATGACGCTCCATACACCGCAAATCTCACAAAACGCGATCCCAACCTCGCCAAAGGTTTTGCTGCGCGTATTCCAACGATCATAGACGATCGCCAGGGAGCCACAGCTCCAGCAACGAGCACGACCGCCGGCCTTACTTTCATTGGCGAGCTTTTGCAAGAGCGCGCTGCGAGCTTCGTCCGAGCCCGTATAGCCTGGATTGTAGGCCAGGTGTAGCAGGTTGCCCAGCGGCAAACTGATTTCATGGGAAGGTGGCTGCAATGGGGCCGCGCTGGCCGGTGGCTGCTGCTGCACAGGCGCAGGAGTCGGTACTTGCGGCGGACGACGGAACAATTCGCCACGCGAGGTACGTCGACCACCCTCGATTGATGGCGTATACTCATGACGCTCATGACGCTCCGCGCGATCGGCGCGTGGAGCACGCTCTGGTCGCTGCTGCGGCGTTGATGGCGCCTCGGAGCTCTCGGCGCGCTGCTCATTATTCAATACCGGCGTCGCGGGCGGCTGGGCCATGACAAAGGACGACGGATACGCAGGCGCAGGTGGATTATTCTCGGGACGGGCAGGAGTTGCCTCGGCGGCGGCTGGCTGCCCCTCTTCCTCTTTCGAGGCTTCAGGCGCACGCTTGGTAGCTTCGTTATCAACAACTTGTTCTGTTGGTTGCTCAGTAACAGGATTTGTCTGCTCTGGTTGCTCAGGTGGATTAGCACGTCTTCGTCGGGTAATTGGCATAAGAGGTTCACTCCATAAGAAAGAAGTTGTGTGCATGCAAAGTAAAGCGCAGCACATGTATTATATCACATTGCGAAAAAGAAAAAAGGTTCGATAAAGCAAAGGGGTAAGTCTGCATTCCCACAACAGGACAAGCGAAGACTTACCCCTTGAAAATTGAAAGATCTCTAATCCCGGATTATTGACCTGTAAAGAAGTCGGCATTCACCTTGATATAGCTCTTCCACTCTTCTGGAACCGCCGATTCCTCGAAGATGGCCGTTACCGGACAGGCTGGCTCGCATGCTCCACAATCGATACACTCATCCGGATTGATAAAGAGTTGCTCAGACGTCTCGAACTCGGGCTCGCCAGACGATGGATGAATGCAATCTACCGGGCAGACATCAACACAGGATGCATCTTTAACGCCAATACATGGCTGGGTAATTACATAAGTCATTGGTTCTAGACATCCTCCTCCCGACACACTACGTACCTGTACAGGTACATAGGGGCGAATTTCTATTTTAAGCCAACTTCAGTATAGAGGGTTGTACAAGTGATGTCAATTGCCTTAAAGCCCCACTTCTCTCATAGATTATAATGGATGCGCATCATCCTAAAGGCCTACTTGAGGGCGCCAACGGTAAGGTCTGAAAAGATAACTTCTTCCCCCTGATTCTCCACATATACACCGATCTGCCCCGGTTTCACCCCTCTCGCGGAAGGATCGGCAAGCGGCTGATCCAGCCATGGCACACCATTAATTGAGAAGGAAAAGGTATTTCCACGGGCCTCAACGGTGATGGTATTGCTCTCGCCGGTGCCACTCTTGAGCGCCGCGCTTCTTCTGTTTTTGATGGTATACCAGACCTGGTGGGGATCGCTGCTAGAGAAACGCGAGAAGACACATTCCTGGTTATCTCGTGGCGAGACCTCAAAGAGATAGAAAAACGACTGGTCGGGGGCGACACGGAAGATAACGCCCTGAAAGTCGGGGCCCTCCTTCTTACTGGTCGCCTCAAGCATCTTGACCGATAGCTTGAAATCCTGCACCTGGTAATCCTGGAAAGGCGCGGGCATCGCATTTTCCGCCTGCGTATTGATAATATGGTACCGATGCTCCTGATCAAAAAAGGCATTGGTCCCCTGGGGCCAGTTGCCCGGTAGCGCGAAAGGATTGGTTGGCATAGGCGGCGGAGTCGGGGTGACCGTGGTTCTGGCGGCTATGGTCGTGGGCGCGGATTGATTGCGACTGGGCGCGCCATTCATCAATTTGATACTGAAACCGGTGGTCGCAATGATAATTATCAGCGCCATCAGGATCAGTATCCCACGCTTGAGACGGGTGGCCGACCATTCCCTGACCCAGGTCGGCTTGACGCGAACAATGGGTCTGGGGGTGGGCGGTAATGGGTGCGCTTCCGGACCCGCCAGATACTTTTCATCGTCAAGGAAGGCCAGTTCGGGCGGACGTGTAGTGGTCGAGCGTGACTCACCGATCGCCACCGCAGCCGAGAAGGCGCGGCTTAACTCTTGCGCGGTCTGAAAGCGATCATCAGGATCTTTCGCCAGCGCCTTACGCACCACTCGATCCAGCAATGGCGTGATATCAGCCCTGATTAAGGCCAGCGATGGAGGGGGCTCATGGACATGGAGCAAAGCCAGCGCGATCGTCGAATCAGCCCGGAAAGGGAGCCGCTTGGACAGAACGAAAAAGAGGGTCACGCCCAGCGAATAAATATCTGAGCGGCCATCCAGGTGACGTCCAAGGGCCTGCTCTGGTGAAATATAGTCCGGTGTACCCAGCAAGGCCTCAGAATGCTTTACATCGGTCGCCTCAACCGGGTCCGATGCCGGGCGGGTAACGCGGGCGATACCAAAGTCGGAGAGGATAACGTGTCCATCGCTGTCCAGCAGAATGTTGGCGGGCTTTACATCACAATGAACGCAGCCATGCTGGTGCGCGAAATCTAAGGCGGCCGCCAGCTGTTCCAGATACCACCGGGCCTCCTGCAACGACAGTGGCCCCCGCTTTGACATATATTCCGCCAGCGTCCCTCCTGGCATATAAGGCATAACAATATAGGGAAGGCCATCCTGCTCACCGTACGAATAGATCGGCAGGATATTCGCATGCTCCAATTTACTGACCGCTTCAGCTTCGCGCAAGAAGCGGCGATAAAAGTCGCGCTGCATCCGTATATCCATGCTGGCCCGTGGGAGGAAGACTTTCACCGCCACCTTCCGCGTGGGGTTCTGCTGTTGCGCCAGGAACACAGCACTCGAGCCACCGTAACCAAGCAATTTTTCTAGCACGCACGAGCCTAACATCTTCCCAATCAGATGTTGCCCCCTACTTGCAGTCACGCTGAAGCTCCTCTCTGGCTCTTCGTTGAGATACTGTGCATGAAAGCTCTAGTACATATAGGAACTATAAACAATTGTAATCAGACTCTTTATCTAGTGTCAACTTTCCACGCCGATATCCATAAAATGTCCTGTTCCACCTATCACAGGTGTGTGCTGTGAGAGCGTCAAACACTCCTTTTGCTGGCGAGTTTGAGCGCCCCGATGCACCAACACATGGAAGCATGTCTGGCTTCTTGATCACTGTGATCGTGGGAACACAGGCGTCCTCAATGCGCATGTCTACAACACAAATTGTCCATCGCGCATGATGAGGCGCCCATCCACCTCGATCGTGCACCCAGTTGGAATCACATCCACATGCACCGTGGAGTCCCAGTCGGCGCCAGTGAACTCTGGATATGGATTGCCAAAGGCGACGTGTAAGCCTGGCAGCTTTTCATCCTGCAGCAGATTGCCCACCAAACGCTTCAGGCTGGTCAGGGTGCCGATGGCGAACTCGCCGGCCCGGTTCCCATTGGGGACCGAGAACAGGTAGTCGTGTACCTCTTGCGCCAGGGCCTTGTTTTCGCTCTCGACGCTGGTAATATACCCATCTTTAACAGTGAGGGTCAGCGGCTGCTCCAGCACACCATATTTCTCAGAGAAGAAGTCGCCCAGTACATCACAGACCAGCACGCCATCGACGGTGGCGGGGGCGGTAAAAACCTCACCCTCGGGTAGATTGCCCCAGGCTCCCTGCTTATCATAGCGACCATGACAGGGGACCCATTTCCACTCGGGATGGAAGGTCGCCGTCACATCACTGCCCTTTTCAGAGGTCACATGAATCGTGCGCGCGTTCTTCACCAGTTCATAGATACGATTGGTAATGGTAAAGACCTCGTCGTAATCAGCGCACATGCCATCGGTCATCAAAGTGTCGTCGATGCCGATCATATGACCATGGCGCACCTTCAGTTCATTGACCAGGAAAGGGAGCAGCGGGATACGGAAGGCGATCTCACCGCGCTGCGCGGTCGCGATATAGTAGGAAACGGTCGGGCGCGCGGCCAGAAAATCATTGCGCAGGGTATCGGGGAAAGAGGTCAATGGACGCTCACCATAATGCTCAAGGAAACGGACGGTTACATCAGCGTGTCGTGCCAGGGCAGCCGCAGCCACGCGCTGAGCAATATGCTGGCGCGCGAAATCGGTCAGGATAAACACGCGATCCTGTTCGCCAACCGCCATACAGCGCAAAGCGTTCTCCGCCCCTAGTTGCATTCGCTCGTCAAAGCTCAAAGCATCAAGATCGTGTTTCGGTGATTGCTGTGTTACATCTGCCATAGCATGCTTGCTCCTCTATTATATATAGCGTCAGGGATTACCGGTATAAGTATAGGTGGTCTGGTGGCAACGGGGGGCATACAGATATGAAGGTGCCCCCCTCTACATAACACCAATGCCACTCCAAACAAATCCAGATATGTTTTCACTCAATACAATCGCATATACGAGCTTTGTACAGCAAGGGTAACATTGTTGTGATCGCGCCATACTTTTGTCGAGGACATGGGCCTGTCTATCCTGGTGGCGGAGGCGACCAAAGGCAGAGGACATGCGGGTTCCTGACAGGGGCGATTACTCCTATAAAATTGTTTTCAACTTCTGGCATATGCTATACTTGAGCAAATATTTCACAATAACAAACTGGCCAGGCTGGTAAGCCTTATTCATCTTCACTAGCAAGGAGAGCTTCATGACAAATAGCTTTAGCATCCTCCACGTGGCTGAATATCTGAAACGATTAGGACTCAAGATTTCACAGGTCAATCGTTCTCAGAATACAATTGAACTGGCATTCCATGACGAACATGGACGCTGGCAGATGATTGTAGGTATTCACCATAGTGGAAATGCCAGTAAGCTGATGCTCATTGTGCCGCAGATTGATATCATCACCGAACAAAATCGGCTGGAGTGTCTCGAAGCATTACTTGCCGTCAATTATCGCATCGCGCTGGGAAAATTCGGCATCGATCTCACCGATGGCGAGGTGCGCCTGGAAGAGAGTATCCCGCTGGCGGACAAAGGCATTCCGTTTGAACAGTTTCGCCTGGCTTTTAGTGCTTTGATGCAAACTGTTTCAATCTACCATAACCTGCTTCCCCGCATTATCTACGGCAACCAATCCGCCCAGGAGGCGCTGCAAGACTGCGAAAATGAGTTCTTCGCGCAAGCACCTGGCGATATTGATGTGACCCTGCCGGCGATACAGACACAAGTAACCGAGATGGCTGATGACGATATACAGCAGTTCGACGAGTCAGACCTGGATGTGAACGAAATACTTGAAGAAGTCGAGCGCCTCCTGGGCCGACCTCAAGAATAGAGCCATCTAATGTACAGGCACAGAGAGGAGGCAGGCCACGAGCGGCCTGCCTCCTCTCTGTGCCTGTACATTAGATGGCGGTAATCGTACCATCGCCGTTAACGGCGATCTTGACGGGTGGCAACGGGGTATCTGCAGGACCCTTCACAACCGCTCCATTGTTAGCTGGATCAAAGACAGCGCCGTGCGCGGGACACTCCAACATCCTGGTCACCGGATTGTAGTTTACCGCGACCCCAACATGGGTACAGGCCCTCTCGTAGGCCGCGAAGGTACCACCGGCCAGGTGCACCAGCAGGCTAGCCTGCTGGTCACCAGGATTGTTAAACGCGGCCGCGCTGTTGGCGGGCAGATTTTTCGATCCGATGACCGTTCCGGTATGGCCTGGCATAGCTGGTTTTGGCGGATTATTCGCGGGCGGATTCTGTTTCTGGCCACTGGAGACAGGTTTATTCTGCTTCTGCTGCGTCTGCGCCGGTTTGGTGGCGGTCTGCCCGGTTTTTGTCGTCTGCTGCAGCGCG
This sequence comes from Dictyobacter halimunensis, assembly GCF_036245075.1. Classification (NCBI taxonomy): domain Bacteria; kingdom Bacillati; phylum Chloroflexota; class Ktedonobacteria; order Ktedonobacterales; family Dictyobacteraceae; genus Dictyobacter; species Dictyobacter halimunensis. The sequence continues at coordinate 4,102,984 of NZ_BSRI01000002.1, read as the reverse complement.
GTCTGCGGCATACCCAAAGCCATCTCCAATTTTCCAAGGTTAAACGCCACCCCGATGCCAGCGGCCGCAACGACACCACCAGAGATCATCGCGATCACACGGCGGCGCTTCACCTTGCGGGCGGGCTGACCCAGGGACCCTGTCGCTTTGCGCTTCTTCTGGCTCTGCAGGGGTCGTGGCATATCCAGACCCCAATCCAGGCTATCGGTATCAGGCATACGCGCAGAGGCTGGCTCAGCTGGCGCTGGTGCCTTCTCTTTCACCTGATTGGCAAATGCCTGTGGGGCCGCCTGCAATGGCTCCGCTGGAGACCACCACTCATAGGCCTTTACCAGATCAGCCTCGGAGGCGTGGTTGCCTGACAGCGTCACACCCTGGCCGGGCAGCTGCACAATATCATCCTGGGCAGGCAGTTGGACGATATCATCCTGGACCTGCTGGCGCTGCATGGGCGCCGGGGCGGACTGCCGGCGCTGCGCGGCCGCCGGGGAAGCCTTCTTTTCCTGGGGAACAATGGGAGGTAGCGTCGGCTGAACCAGGGCGCTGGCCGAACCCGACTCCACGGGCCGCGTGCCCTTCGCGGTCCCCTGGGGAGATGTGTTGTGTCGATCGCTCGAAGCTAGCAGTCCCGTCGTCGTTGGTTTCAGCGCGGGCACTTGACTGGTAACGATGGGAGGAACCAATTGCCAGCCGCCGGTGGAGCCACTGCGCGCGGGAGGCAGGGGAGCGCCGGGCGCGGCCTTGGCGATCTGATTCATATGTACGGATGGCAGCGTCTGGGTGGCGCCGATCGAGGCCTGGGTAAAAGCCTCACCTAACTCGCGCACATTCTGGAAGCGAACCTCTGGGTCACGTGCCAAAGCCTGGCCGACGACCGAGGCCAGGGCAACCGGCACCTCGGGGCAGAGCTTGCGCAGTGGCGGAAATGCCTGCTTTGTATGCATCTGGGCCACTTCAAGTGGATTGTTGCCGGTAAATGGAGGACGACCGCTGAGCATCTCATACAAAATACAGCCCAGCGCATAAACATCCGAGCGCTGATCCACCGCCTGCCCTTGGACGATCTCGGGCGCCACATATTCGGGCGCCGCCAGAAAGGTCTCGGCGATGCTCAAAAGATGGGCATACTGCATGGGCTTGGGATCCACCCCCGCACGCTGTAAGATGTGCATCAAACCAAAACCAGCGACCTGAATATTCTCATCATCATGGATAACGATATTTGAAGGCTTTAATGTGCCATGGACAAAGCCTTTTCCATGGGCATACGACAGACCATCCACGATCTGATCAAGGATGGTGGTCACAAATGTATGTTCACAACGCCCCTGGTGCCGAATAATGTCCGCCAGAGAACCATTCGTGGTATACGGCGTAATCAGGTATGGATAGCCCAGAATCTCGCCATGCTCGTAGACAGGCAAAATATGCGGATGCTTCAATGACGTAATTAACGTCGCTTCCTTATGGAAGCGCTGCAGGAAAAAAGGTGCGCGCCTCATTCGAAAAATGCGCGGGCAGCGGGTAGAGTGCCAGGGCATCAACACGTTGCGCTCCCTGATGCCGTGCTAGATATACGATATTTAAACGTCCCTTACCGACCAGTCTTTCTATTCGGTACTGCCCCAGAACATGGCCAACCAGTTGTTCTTCCGATAGTGTTTGCATCTAACTCTCTCCAAACTACAAGCTATGCGCAACAAACGGCATATGTCTCACACCAGCGCCTATCACAAGTAAATCTGGCGCCAAGGATGTATATATGTACACATCGTAGTGATCGGTCCATTTTTACCACTATCCCTTTCCCCCCTCCCAAAATAGCTAGTCAAGATCCAGAACCAGTAACGCGATAAAGGGATGTGTTTCTATCCGCATAAATGAATTTACACTTTGTATCAAAGTGGGTCAATTTGATGGGCGTAAACTAGGACTTGTGGATACAAAAGGTGCCAGATATCTTAACCGGTCCTGGGTGGTCCCACCGCTCAAACCCACTCTATTCAAAAATGATACAATGAGCACAGATCATCCTTTACCAGCAATCAAGAGAAGAAAACGAAAAGCCGGTTTTGTGACTGGCTTTCCATAGAATGTATTCCACCAACTTTGGCAGTCTATGCTCAGCAAGATGGGGAAAATAGGGATTGGAGAACTATTGTATGGCAGATGTTCAACCACTACGTGGATTTCGCTATGCGCAAGAAAAAGTTGGTGACCTGGTGGGGACCGTCACACCACCATTCGATGTCATCACGCCAGAGGCTCAGGCAGGCTATTATCAAAACAATCCATATAATATTATTCGCCTGGAGCTGGGAAAAACGTATCCTACTGATAGCGGGCTGAACAATGTCTACACCCGGGCGGCCAGGACGCTGGCCGAGTGGCGCCTGGAAGGCGTCCTGCAACAGGAGACGCAGGCCTGCTATTACCTCTATCAACAACATTTTACCTATGCGGGGCAAAGCTATAGCCGTACCAGCCTGCTAGCGCGGGTCCGCCTGGAGCCGTGGGATGCACAGGTCATCCTGCCGCACGAGCATACACGCACCAAAGATAAAGAGGACCGTCTGCAGTTGCTGCGCGCCTGCTCAACCAACTTTAGTCCGATCATGTGCATGTATGATGATCCACAGGGCCGTATCCGTCGGCTGCTATCAGCCTATGCCGAGCAGCCAGAGATTCGCTTCGTCGATGAGAACGGAGAGGATCATCTCCTGCAGCCCATCACAGATCCAGAGCATGTGCGGCTGCTGCAGGACTTTTCGCGCCGCGCCAACTCTACATCGCGGATGGACACCATCGCTATACCACGGCATTAAGCTATCGCGATGAGCTCAATCAACAGCGAGGAGGGCTGCATCCACAGGATGGCGCGAACTTCATGCTGATGGCGCTGATCGACGTCGATGATCCGGGCATGCTGGTGTTACCCACTCACCGCGTGCTGTTCGATCTTACAGCAGAACAGGTACAGCAACTGACAGCAGCGCAGCTCTCACGCTATTTCGCTGTCAAACAGGTAGCAGCCACAGATGACAACACGCTGCTGGCCGAACTGGCACAGGTGGGGAGCCAGCAACCGGCACTACTGGTAAAGACCGCGGACCAGGCATTACTGCTCACCATCAATGAGCAGGGACGACAATTGATGGGTGAGAGCGGCCACTCAGAGGCATGGAATGCCCTGGATGTCGCCATGGTGCAGCATTTGATCCTGGAGACGCTACTCCATATCACCGCTGAAGATGTGGCGGCCGGAAAAAACATCCGCTATATACATGATACGCAGCACGCGCTACAGGCATTGAACAATAAAGAGGCTCAGGCCATCATTTTACTCAATGGTATTCCTTTTCGCCAGGTACGAGACGTGGCGCTGGCAGATGATCGCATGCCACAGAAATCTACGTACCTCTATCCAAAGCTGATCACCGGCCTGGTGATCAATCCCTTATGGTAAGGAGCAGGTAACAGGTATGATTATTATCGTCGGCGCCGGCCTGGCGGGTTTAACATGCGCCAGGGTACTGGCGGAGGCAGGTCAAGAAGTACTCGTTTTGGAGGCCGCGGACCAGGTCGGAGGACGCGTAAGAACCGACTATCATGAAGACGGCTATCGCCTGGATCGCGGATTCCAGGTATTATTCACGGCGTACGAGGCCGCGGCGCGTCATCTCAATTACAATACATTAAAGCAGCGCAAGTTTAATCCCGGCGCCATACTGGTCAAGAACGGGAAGCAGCGTGAGATTACCGATCCACGGCGCGAGCCATCCCACGTCTTCTCAAGCATGATCAATCCGCTCATTTCAGCGGCTGATAAGCTGCGCACAATGAAGCTGAGCCTGCAGTTGCAGCGGGCGTCAGTCGAGGAAATCTTCGCAGGCGCGCTGGAGAAGGACGGGAAAGACCTGACAACCGAGGAATACCTGCGCCAGCAAGGGTTTTCAGATAAAATCATCGACAACTTTTTCCGCCCATTCTACGGTGGCATCTTCCTGGAACGCGAGCTCCAGACCAGCGCCCGCATGTTCCAGTTTACTTTTAAAATGCTGGCCAGCGGCGATATCATCATTCCAGCGGAAGGTATCCAGCGTATTCCAGAGCAGCTCGCGTCCGGACTGCCCAGGGGATCGATCCGCTGCAGTGCGCGCGTAGGCGAACTTCTGCTCAGCGATGGGCGGGTCCAGGGTGTACGCCTGGTCAATGGGGAAGAGATCAAGGCCGACACCGTGGTGATGGCCACCTCAAGTCCGGTGGCGGAGAAATTTACCCACAAAAAATTGCCCGATCAGCCTGTCAGCGCCGTCTGCCTGTATTTCGCGGGCGACGAACGCCTGTACAACCAGCGCAAGATCCTGCTGAACGCGGACCCACATGCGTACGTCAATAACGCCGTGCTGCTCAGCAATATCGCACCTACCTACGCGCCACCGCGCAAACACCTGCTCTCCGTAACGGTGCTGGGAAATCCGTCTGAAGACGACGAGAATGTAGCCGAGCGAAGCCGGACCGAGCTGGCCAGCTGGTTCCCCAACCATGATCTTAGCCACTGGCAGCTCCTGGCGGTGTATCGCCTGCCGTTCGCGCAGTTTCAACAGGCGCCGGGCATCTTTGATACGCTGCCAGACAATCAGACCGATGTCGAGGGACTCTACCTGGCGGGAGAATATACACAATCGAGCAGCATCCAGGGGGCGATGCATAGCGGTGAGCTGGCGGCCAGGGCGCTCTTAAAAACGCAGCAGTTGGTGCCGAGCCAGGCCTGACCCGGCGGGTAAATACACCCGCGTGACACACCCGATCGGGGCTCAAACTTTCTCGGCAGGAAAAAGTTTGAGCCCTGTTTAATCCTGTTGAAAAAACTCAACCGGGAAAGAACTGAGGCTACCACTGCGCAGAGACTCAACCATCAAGCGGAGCGGCCCCTGCTCAATAGATACGTGCAGGAGCATGCTGGGAAAGGCCTGCTCACGCAAAGCGACGTTCGACTCTGGCGCCAGCAGGGTTGCCGTCGCCCGCATCAGAGGTACAGATTCGGTCTGTCCGACGTGCTGCAGCAGGGCGGCCTGACGCAGCAAGCGTGCCGCGTAGGTGGCGCGCCACTTATCATCGATCAGCGCGACCTCGGCGTCATCCACCAGTTCTTCCAGCAGACTCTGCTGCTCCTGCACCTTCAATTTACTTTTCCGGCGGCCGCCAGTAGAAGCCGGAAAGGCGTTCTGAGCGGTCCAGTAGCGACTGATGAAGGGCTCAATACGCTCGACAGGCTCGTATAACCAGGACGAAAATTCCTTTAAGCGATAGAGCTCATCGGCATGGCGCGCCAGGGCAACGGTCTCAGCATTGAATTCCATCGGCTCCAGGTGCGTAGCCGGAAGGCTGGCCTGGGCTTTTTTGTCCCGCAGACCCGCTTCAGTCAATGGACGCCAGATAGAATAGGCGATCGGCAGCCGGGTACGGGTCCGCCGGTTCAACGCCCGTGCCTCCAAAACGACGGCGCGTGCGTAGTCAAACGAGACAGTAAAGCTACTGAAACCCTGCTCATCCAGATCCTCGACCAGGTTATCCCACTGCTCGCTATCCATTTCATCCAGACCATAGCAATCTTTGATGCCTTTTTGATCGTGATACAAAATGTTGACGCCCTTGATCAACCCGTCTGGCCGCTGCCACGAAAGCATAATCAATTGCGTGCCGGAGCCATCGATCGAGCTGACACGCGCCTGATACGGAGGATACTGTTGTTGGCGCGCCTCCATCATAGCGGCATCTTCAGAGCCGAGCATAGACTGCATGGTCAGGCGCCCCAGCACGGTCCTGGCCTGCTGCTTCAGTTGTCGATTAGAACTGGTCGCGATCAGATGATTCAAGGCAGGGATCGTCTGGTTGATGGAGATCGGCCCCAGTTGCTCCAGGGCATCGATGACGGCCATCACGACCTTACCTGTTTGATTTTCCAGTAAAGGGACCAGCAGATTGGCGGCACGAGGATCATTGCTGTTCCCCAGCCAGTTAATAAACGCGAAGCGGCGCTCAACCGGCATCGAAACCACATCCTCCAGGATAGTCTCAACACCCATCTCATTCTGGCCAACCAGCTCAAGCAAACGCATCTGCATCTGCCGAATTGCCCCGGCTGGATCGTTGAGGTATTCAATAATGCCCTCATCGGCCATCTCTGAACCCAGTTCTTTGAGGATAGGAGAAAGAGAAAGCTTTGCCAGATCACTTACGGTAGGATCAGTTACAAAATCCTCGAGTCCCTCCAGATCAAAGTCGGTCGATAACTCTGAGAGAATGCGCAACGCCGCGGCCTGAGCCAGGGCATCATTACTTCTCAGCAGATGCAGTACCTTTTCCCGCGCCCCTTCCGCCCATTCTTCATCCAGGCGATCGAGGTAATGGGACATTGTATTGGGATCAATATCTTCACGCCGACTTATTGCCAGTAAAATACTGTCCACACTCTCTTGAGGAGACCCCTTGCGTCCTCTTGGCATAAGCGTTCGCTCTCCTTTTGTGGGAGTAATAAGCACACCCTTCCCGGGCGAGCACTAATGCAAGAAATTGTATCACGTTGGCCCCAAGGCGTCGAGATTACACCCCACATATGTATAGAAGAGATCATGGCGTAAAGTGACTTCACTGGACAATATTTTTCTTTTTGCCCTATGACAAAAAACGCTTTGAACATCCTACTTGCTTCAAGGGGTTATGCATCCCATGACGAAGGCAGGTGTGGCGCGTTGGTGTAGATGGCCAGGAGACTTTTTTAAGGTGTGGTGTCAGCACGGCTGTAGCCGCACTCATGTTGACACCACACCCTTATGACCTGCTTTAGGGCACCGCCAGATAGCCGAGGCTGGAGAGGATGAAAAGAACAAAGACCACGGTCAGTCCAATCAATACAATAGTACCACCCAACCAGAGGAGGAATTCCAGGCGTCCCGGCTGGATTAGCCACCAGCGTATGCCTTCGATGGGATGGCGAATAGACGCCCCTGGCTCGTGTAGCATGACGGGAGATGACAATAACGGTGGTACGGTATCGATATCATCGATATGGTGCTCGCGCAGACGCGCCACAATAGAAGTATCGCGCCCAGCGGCAGGCCGGACACTTTTCTGCCGCGGTATCGTGGGTGCCCGTGAGATAGCTGGCCTGGCTACCAGGCTGGTATCGGTAACGGCCAGCGTTAATGAGGCCACGCTGCTCTCAGCCGCGTAGCGCGGCGTCTCAAACTGCCAGATCGTCTCTGGCTGCGGCACCGTCGGCATACGCGTCACATCTTCTTGCACCGTCGGCATACGCGTCACATCTTCTTGCACCGTCGGCATACGCGTCACATCTTCTTGCACCAGCTCAGACATCCAGCGTGGATAGCGCGGGCGAACCTTCGTCACAGCGGCATGACGCGCGGAAGCACGAGCCGGGATAACAGGCAGAGGCGGGGATCGGCGAGCCGGACTATATTCTCCTACTAAAAAATGACCACCATATGCATGTACTTCTTTATTGACTGGATAGACAGACTTCACCATATCCATTGCTTCCTAAATTACAATTGAGGAAAAACGGCCTTTAGATAATTTTTACTCCTTTCTCCCATCCCATCCACCCCATCATGCAAATAAACGGTCGACGCGAATTTTTTCGCTCGTTGGCCTGCCTGTGTTTTCGCACCTGCGGTGCTCAATAGCCCATTATATATTAGTGCAACAGGGGCGCGGATGCGCCCCTGTTGCACTAATATATAAAACTAGCGCGGCCGCGCGTGCGATGGTCAGACACGCTTTCACAACAGTGTATAAGGTTGGCATGTAATAGAGTGTGGAAAAATACACAGCAACTGGGAAAAATTTCCAGTTGCCGCAATGCCGAAACGGCAACATTTAAGGGGTACCACCCATCAGCTGGCTGCTAAAGCCAGCTGATGGGTCTATACATCCCTACACCTCTATATTGGCACATATCTTGCACAAGCAATATATAGGGGGAATAAATCCGTAAAAATTTTTAGGATTCTACGCCTGTAGCGATCCGTAGGATGTTAAAAAATTACGGATCTGTGATCGATGCGATCAGTCATCACAGGTCTCCGGTTACCAAATTGTGGAATGGGATTTGAGGTATAAGGAGGAGTAGGTATATGGTAGCCACAACCAATCCAGTACAGGCAGTTGAGGTGGAGGCAACAGAATTTCAGGAATATATCACCCCTGGAAGGGCAGACATCTCAACGCATCAGATAGAAAGGGGGACTGCAACTCATTCGAAAACTACTGCCCACAGAAAAAGGAGAAGAACCACATCAGCCCAGGAAGGGGATCCAGCATATTATACAGCTCTACTCAATGAAGAACATCCATCAAGGACCACCGTTAGTAAGAAAGAAAGCAGCAATAGAAAAGGAACCAATGCTTCTAACTATGTAGAATTACGGTATGAGGATACAGAGGATTACCTGGAAGAGGAAGAAGAAGAAGAGGAAGTAGATGGCGGCGATATGGAGGCCGAAAACGCCATCAGACAATACCTGGCTGAGATCGGCCGCTATCCGCTCCTGTCGGCTGAGCAAGAGATGCAGCTGGCAAGACGTGTTATCACCGGAGATATACGAGCACAGCAACAACTGGTAGAGGCCAATCTGCGTCTCGTGGTGAGCATCGCGAAACGCTACAATAATCATGGGGTTTCATTGCTTGACCTCATTCAAGAAGGGAATCTGGGCCTGATCAGGGCCGCGCAAAAGTTCGACCCGGTACGCGGGTTTCGCTTCAGCACCTACGCCACCTGGTGGATCCGCCAGGCGATCAGCCGGGCCGTGGCAGAGCATACACGCACCATCCATATTCCGGTACACGTCGTTGAGCTCATCTATAAGATGAAGAGAATTACACGCCAGCTCTATCAAGAGCTCGGGCGTGATCCATTCCCAGAGGAGATCGCGCGCGCCATCCATCTCTCCAAAGAGAAGGTGGTTGAGCTACAGAGCATGGCTGAGGCCCCCATATCATTGGATGCACCACTAAGCGACGATGAGCAGTATCACCTGGCCGATATCATTGAGGACCCGCACGCGGCCGCCCCGGCGGATATCGTTACCCACCAGGTATTACGCGACCACATCTCTCATGCCCTGGAAACCCTGAGCCAGAGAGAAAGGCAGGTCATCGAGTTACGCTATGGGTTGCAGGATGGCTATTGCCATACCCTGGAAGAGCTCAGTGCCTACTTCAAGCTGACACGCGAGCGTATCCGACAGATTGAAGTAAAAGCTTTGCGTACTCTGCGCCAACCTGTTCAAGTTCACCTATTGCGAGATTTCGCCTAGAAGAAAAACACGAATGTAGTTGTATACTTCTTTCACCTATTAGCATTTCAAGAAAAGCACCTACAATTTGAGGATCATATTGATGACCGGCACAATTTACTAATTCCTGACATGCACTCAATATAGGCAGCGGCTTTCCGTATACTCTGCATGAAACCATTGCGTCATAGGAATCAGCAACAGTAAGGATACGAGCGAAATATGGGATGGTCTCACCACTCAATCCAAACGGATAGCCGCTACCATCCCATGCTTCATGATGCGCGACAACGATGGGAGCGATATGTTCAAAAAGCTCACCATTCCCCTCCAGTATCTCCCACCCTATCTGAGGGTGCAGGCGGATCAGCCTCCACTCCTCTTCATTCAATGGCCCCTGCTTCTGCAAGATCTCTCTCGGGATCGCGACCTTACCAATATCATGCAAGAGCGCCGAGAGCCGCAGAATAACAAGATCCGTATCGAGCAGACCTGACTGCCGCCCAAGCGCCTGTACAAGGCCAATCAGGCGCAGGGTATGTGTACACGTCTCTTGATCACACCACAATGACAGCGTATCCGAGATAGCGGACTCAATAGCATATAACCTGTATGCTAGATTCTCGCGCGAGGTAGCTTCAAAAATGTAAGGGGCAGGCGTATGTCCATAGCGTTCCAGCTTCTGGGCAAGCGCCTGGCGCAGAAAGTTTTTACAGCGCAAAGTAGCCGTGCCATTGATGAGCAGCATAGTGGTACTCCTTCTCCAGGTGGGCGGCTAAACGTGCAGTAATCTACTACATAATAGTACGTCAAAAATGTATTTGTGTTACACAATAAAATACGCTGACATATATGAAGACAGTGGGACAAATAAAAAATCAATATAAAGCAGATTGATGATCAAACTGCTTTTTCGAGCCAGGCACGCGTAAATGCGACGAATCGACCTATGAAGAATTGACATATAATAGTACATTTTTCTGACCGCTTGACGGCAGATGTCGAGTGCATCTACACTTGACTCGATCAATGATTTATCAATAAAAAGCTCCTTATCGCTCCACTCCGTCAAGAGGGCGCCAGAGAGGAGAGGCAAGCTCGATAGACAGGAACAAATCTTCCGGGGTGAACGAAAACATGAAGAAAAACGTCCTGACAAGGTACAAAGCCGCAATCATTTATGGCATTTTTGCTTTCTTCATAGGTATAAATATAGCTATTGTGGCGACTCATGCCCACGCGGCCCAGGTTAACGCGCCAGCGATGTCCACATCGACCGCAGCCATCGCTGGAGACACGCCTACGCTGCTAGCTACTGACACGCCTACGATAGTACCGCCTACGCTGGTCCCTACAATTACTCCTGTCCCTGTTGATACGCCTACCCCGGTCCCTACGCAGCCACCGGCACCGGCGCCCACACCAACACCCGCGCCACCACCAGCACCCACACCCGTGCCCGCGCCACAGCCTACCCCGCAACCAATCCCACCGGGTGTTCCAACGGTGACGGCGCCCGGCCTGCCACCTTCCAATGGCGGCGGCTTTTTCCCAGGAGGGTCGACTCCGGTTCCCTCTCCTACCCCCAGGGCTAAAGCGACACCCAGGGCGACCGCCACGCCAACACTACCAGTGGAGGCTACGCCAACGGTGGCCACTTCGACCAGCACGAACAACAGCATTAGCAATCAAGGCAAGCAGGAGGGGAGTAGCATTGGCACAACGATCGTTCCGGTAGCTATCGGCTCCGTCTTACTGTTGCTGATCGGTGGTCTGACGTGCTTTATGTTCTTGCGCAAACCAGGCGCTCAACAACTCGCGTATGCCCGGGTACCTTTGCGCGCGACGGGACGGCCGGACTGGTTTAATCAGCGGAGTGCTAACTCGCCATTTGCCACGCCCATCCCGGCACAGATGCCGGCGCCAGTTATGGAGCAGCAGGCCGCCTTCGTCGCTGCATCGATGCCTGACGTTTTACCGATGTCGCCTGCCGGGCCTCCCATATCGATGCCCGCGCATGCCAATAGAGCGGTGATCACGCCGACATCGCCATCTGCGTTTGCCAGTGGATCGCAACCAACCGTTACGATGCCTACCGGTCTGCAACCAGATCTATTACCTGCAACCCCCGCCGCCTTCGGCGGTAAGCTACAGCCGGAAAGCGAGGCGTATACGCCCAGCGACCTTAAACCCATAACCGCTCCGCTCCCTAAGCTGGTCACGGAACCGGCCCAGCACAATCCTATCAGTACGAGCGATATGCGTCCATTGCCGCTAGACAACTTTGATCTATCACAGGTCTTACCGCAGGATAACAACGGCCCGGCTAACAATCAAATGCTCCCCACTCCAGCAGAGGAGTCCCAGGCGTTTTCACCGCTCATCGCGCCCAGCATTCAGGATGATCCGGTCCTGGAAACGATTATGCGCCAGGCCCAGATGGGCCTGTACGCGCTCCCAAGCTCGGAGACACCTGGTTCAGAAGAGGCGCTTTAAGACAAGAAGGGAGCATGCAAGACGTGCATGCTCCCTTCTTGTCTTAAAGTACTCCAGGACTATCACATTTGGATTTTCCGGCAAATGTGGGTACGATAAGAATAAGAAAAAACAATGATACTGTGTGGTTACGTGGAAGAGGGTGTTATGACGGTGCGCGTCTATGGTTTTAACTGGGAAACATATGCTCAACGTGTCATGCCTGCTTTTAAGCTCTGGCTCACACAAGGGGATGACTCTCTGATCTATCCCCTCTATACACAGACACGCTGTTTTCGAGAAGAGCAATTTCTGCCACCGGCTATGCAGCCGCTACGCACCTGGTCACGCGCACAAGCATTTGTCCAGCAGTTGCCACAGGGGTCTCATACGCGCCGGGAATACGAGGTGCTCTGTAGCGCAGAGGAATTCACCGAGCTTAGCGACAGCTATGTACACAGGCATCCACCACAGCTCTATCAGAATACCGACGCTCTGCGTGCTGTGTGGGGAGCCACGGTAGCTGAACATTGCCTCGCCTGCTTTCATTTTCCCCTTCTCCATACCCCTCCTACGGTGGTTCCAGAGCTCTATCAGCAGCAGGAACAAAGCCACGGCGACATCGTCTCGCTACTACAATCGGCGGGCCTCCATGAGCTGGCGCGGCAGATACATCAGCAATCGTTGGAGGAGGACAATACTGTGCCAGCCACAGAGGAAGAGGGAGAGGATGGTGAGACACCTGAGATGCACGGTACGGAGATCGGGCGTCATCCAGCGACCCTGCATCTGCGCGGATGGCTGGCCTCCGTCTCCATACGATCGATGGCGCTATTTGAATTGCTAGCCTGCGGCCGCAGGCTCCTGCCGTTTGGCTATAGGACGGGCGAGCCCTATGAGGATTTTGTGGGCTACCTGACGCCACGTGAGGTCTGGCAGTTCTCGCGCTGCTTACGCTACGTCCAGGCTCCCAACACCGAAGAGGCCCGGGCCAGCTATGCGTTCCTATGCCAATCCTCCACCGAAGAACGGGCATTCCACATGATTGATGAGATCTTGCCCGAACATGCCGAGAGCCTGCTGGCTATCACGCATAAGGCCGCGCAGCATGGCCTGGGGCTGCTATGCAGCAACTAGGCTCGTGAGCACCGTAGGTGTGAAAGCACCTGTGGTGCCGCCGCGATTCGATTGACAATTGGATGTAAATACCTTAGGATTAACATAAGCCGTAGAGTTAATCGATTTGCCCGACGGCAGATACTGTTATGGCCAGTTTTCCATGGATACCGCAAAGGAGCACACATATGGTAACTCGCCCTGCCAGCAAGAGACGTCGCTGGCTCCTGCTTCTCTTAATTATCCCCTTTATCTTCTTACTCATACCGTCCTTCTACAACTCGCTGCAGCCATCGTTTTTAGGTATGCCCTTTTTCTACTGGTATCAAATGCTCTGGATCATCATTACATCTATCATTACCGCCATAGTCTATTTCATGGGCGCGTAAGATCGTCAATCGCTGAAGATGGCTAACATGTAGTGCCTTCAAAGAAGGGAGCATGCGTTTATGAAATTTGACGCAACCGCTGTCGCCGTTTTTATTTTTTTCTTCATTGTTGTGACGGTCCTGGGTTTTGTCGCCGCGCGCTGGCGACGAGGAGACCTGGATCTGCTGCATGAATGGGGATTAGCAGGTCGGCGTTTCGGCACGGTTATCACCTGGTTCTTGCTGGGCGGAGACCTGTATACCGCGTATACGTTTATCGCCATTCCGGCCGCCATGTACGGCGTTGGCGCGGTATCGGGCTTTTTCGCCGTTCCCTACACGGTACTGGTTTATCCACTTGTTTTTATCCTGATGCCCAGGTTCTGGACTGTTTGTAAGCAGCGCGGCTATGTGACCGCGTCCGATTTCGTCAAGGATCGCTTCGATAGCCGGGGACTGGCGCTGGCGGTAGCCTTCACAGGCATCCTGGCTACCATGCCATATATCGCCCTGCAGATGTATGGGATCCAGATCTCGCTGGCCGCGATGGGCATCCCGATCACACTCCCGATCCTGGGTTTCCAGGTCGATATTCCGCTCTTGATCGCCTTTGTGATCCTGGCCGCCTACACCTATACCAGCGGACTGCGTGCGCCCGCGATGATCGCGCTGGTGAAAGACGTCATGATCTTCATCGTCCTGTTCGCCATTATCGCGATTATCCCGACGCACTTCCACGGCTTTGGCCCCATCTTCGACGCCGCGCACCAGAAGGCGCTGGCGAGTCCAAAGACCTTCTCAGATATCATCCCTGCCAATCAGGCGATCGCCTATTCTACTCTGGCACTCGGCTCGGCGCTGGCGCTCTTCCTGTATCCCCATTCGCTCACCGGCGTGCTCAGCAGTAGCAACACAAAAGTGGTCAAGCGGAACGCCGCATTGCTGCCCATCTATTCACTGATGCTGGGCTTCCTGGCCCTGCTGGGATATATGGCCATCGCGGAAAAGATCAAGCCGTTCGGTGGCTTCGGCAACAATAGCGCCGTACCGGCCCTGATCAACGCGATCTTCCCTTCCTGGTTCGCCGGCTTTACGTTCGCCGCCCTCTCGATTGGTGCCCTGGTGCCGGCGGCCGTCATGTCTATCGCGGCGGCCAACCTGTTTACGCGTAACATCTACAAGGAATACTTCCGACCCGATGCTACCGATAGGCAAGAGTCGCAGGCGGCCAAACTCGCATCCCTGGTGCTGAAGTTTGGTGCATTGATCTTCATCGTCGCCATCAATCCTGCCCAGGTAGTCTATTTCCAGTTGCTGGGAGGCATCTGGATCTTGCAGACTCTACCCGCCGTCTTCCTGGGACTCTACACCCACTGGTTTAATCGTTGGGCCCTGTTGATCGGCTGGGCCGCGGCCATGATCGCGGGCACCACCATGTTTATCATGGCAGGCAATAAACCCACCATGGCCGTCTTTGGCATTCCCATCTATATCGCGGTCGCCGTACTCATACTCAATCTGTTGCTGGCCGTCATTCTGACGCCCATCTTCAAAGCCATCGGACTGGGAAATGGCAGCGACCGGACGCGGCCGTCTGATTATGAGGAGGAAGCGGCCCCGATTGAAGGACAGGAACTAGGACAGGAGGCGCTGAGCTAATCCATCTACAGGCTCTCCATTCACAGGGATATCTGCGCGTACGCATGGTATCCCTGTTTTTGTTGCTTGCCAGGCTATGCTACCATACAGAAAACAACCGTTAGCGTCAGAAAAAGGAAAGAAGCACCAGGATGGATTTTGACGAAGAACTTTCTCAGCAGCCAGAAGAGGTCGGGAGCGACGAACTGCTCTCTGATGATAATTTACGCTTACCTGAAGATGCCAATCCGCTCGTTCGTCTGCATGCCGTACGCGCCTGGTTGAAGCGTCGAGAGGACGAGACCCATGTTGATATGGGGAGGGCGGCCCTGACCCTACAAGAATTGCAGTCAAACGCCGGGAGCGAGCCCCTGCGGCGCCGGGCCTACCAGGAGCAGATGGAACGGCTCCAGAGCGCCCAGAATGCCTTTCAGAGCGCGCAGGAGTCCCTGGCAACGTATGAAGAGGCGGAGAGCATGCTGGAGGAGTGCGTCAACCATACTACCGTCGGGGAACGGCTCCTGGTCGAGTATTACCTGGAAATCGATAACCTGATCCAGAACAGCCTGCAGGAGAGCAATCAGCAACAGACGCCACGCATCGAGACCCTTTTTGAGGTCCAAAGCCGCATCGAACGCGTCGGCGCCACACAGGAAGAAGATTAGTAGCCAGATGAGGGGCGTGCATACGCACGCCCACACGTTAGCCGAGGATCTCGCGTACGCGGGTGGCCAGTTCATCCAGGTCAAACGGCTTCTGCAGGAAGGCAAACCCTTTATCCAACACAAAGTTCTGGCTGATCTGGTTCGCCTGGTAGCCGCTGATAAAGAGAAATTTTGTCTGCTCGCTCAACAGGTGGATGTTGTCGTAAAGCTCTTTCCCCTTCATTTTAGGGGTAACGAGATCCGAAACGACCAGCGAGAAAACCGGGTCACGCCGCTCAAAAAGCTTGAGCCCCTCAGATCCATCGGCGGCGCTCACCACGGTATAGCCATACTCTGTCAGCGCCTCTTCTATCAGGCAGCGCAGATCGGGATCGTCCTCAACCACCAGGATGTTTTCGTCTCCACCACGCACCGACTCCTGGCTGACCGCCAGCGTATTTTTATAGAAATCTGGCTCGGTCGCGGGCACCTCAATGGTTGGCAGGTAGATGGAGAAGCAGGTTCCCCTTCCCGGCGTGCTCTCAACCGCGATATATCCGTTGTGTTGACCAATAATACCATGCACCATGGATAGGCCCAGGCCTGTCCCCTTCCCGGTCTCTTTAGTGGTGAAAAAAGGCTCAAAGATATGCGACTGCGTCTGCTCATCCATGCCAATACCACTATCCTGCACAGTAAGCAGGACATACTGCGCCTCCGCCAACTGGCCGCGGCTCTTGCGGTAGGCCTCCTCGTAGGGTACGTTGCTGGTCCTGATGGTAAGCCTTCCCCCATCTGGCATGGCATCGTGGGCGTTGACACACAGATTCATCAGCACCTGCTCGATCTGCGCATAGTCGACGTGCACCGTTTTGAGATTGGGATCGGGAATGAACTCGATTTCAATCTGGTCGGCCAGTATCTTGCCAACCAGGCTCAAAAGATTCTCAACCACGTAGTTCAGGTTGACGTCGGTTGGCTCCAGAACCTGCCGGCGTGAAAAGGCCAGCAATTGATGGGTCATCTTCGCGGCCCGCGTGCCAATTTCATGAATGTGGCTTAAATTGTCGTAGAGGGGATGGCTCGGGGTGACACGGTTAAGACCACGGCTGGCGTAGCCAAGGATGCCTCCCAGCATATTATTGAAGTCATGGGCGATACCACTGACCAGCAGACCAACGCTCTCCAACCGCTGGGCCTGCTGAAGTTGGTCCGCCAGTTTACGCCGTTCCGTGGTGTCAAAAATATAACCCTTGATCTCAGTCAATCTGCCATCTTCATCAAAGCTGCCCACAACATTTTCAACCACGTAGACCGGCGCGCCATCGTGGCGTACCATCTCAACTTCGTAGTATTCTAAGCGCTTCTCTTTGGCTAAACGCGCAAGAAAGGCCTCGTAATCCTTGGATGTTGGATAGAGAGCGTGAATATCGGTCTGCAAAGCGTCATGTTCAGAGGCGAAGCCCAGGATACGCGCGAATGCTGTATTGCAGGTAAGCAGTGTTCCCTCGGGGGTACAAACAAAGATACCGGTCAGACCCTGTTCAAAAATTTCGCGATAGCGTTCTTCAGAATGGCGGATCTGCAGGATGGCTTCATTATATTGCTTCTGCAAGCGTGCCTTCTCCAGGCCCTCATGCACAGCCTGCGGGAGCTGATCCAGATGGCTCTTGAGAATATAGTTACTCAGACCCGAGCGCAGGCCCTCTACCGCGATCTCTTCGCTGCCGGTACCGGTGACCATCAGGACTGGGACGCCAGGATATTGCTGCTTGACCCTATTCAGGATATTCAGGCCATTCGTCCAGTTTAATTGATAATCGGTGAGCACAATATCAAAGTCATCGCTGGCCATCGCGTCTTCCAGCTCGTCCAAATGCGATGCCTCTACATATTCAACATCTGGAAATTCTTTTTTCAGGCGCCTGATCACTAACTCACGATCAGGCTTACTATCATCGACAATCAGGAACCTCACAAGCTCACTCCAACATACTCTAAAGCAATCGTAAACGCCGCGCGCATCCAACTCACATCACGGCCGAAACGGCTTCGCTCATCCAAATAATATGGCATCCTACATACTCACACGTACCACAGACAACCTCTACAGTGGGATAAGAGCTATACCCATTTAAATATAACAGTATTACTCTTATGTAACCTAATCAGTTTCACTATAAACAAATTGCCTATACCATGGACACATACCAGACCCATATTTATACTTTGTACTTAGGCAGCTTTACAAAAAAATTACTTCCTACACCTGGAGTAGATTCGACCCATACAAATCCACCCGACAGATCGATCGCCTTTTTCACGATGGCCAGGCCGATGCCGGTACCGGGATAAATCTCTTCACTGTGTAAGCGTTGAAAAATATTAAAGATTTTCTCGTAAAACTTAGGCGCGATACCGATACCATTATCGGCCAGCCTGACAACAATAAAATCGCCATCCTCGCGCCAGCTAACGGTGACCTGTGCCAGTTCGTCCGGCTTATGATACACCAGGGCATTATCCAGCAAGTTGACGAAGACCTGGTTGATCAGGGTACTATCCCCATAAATGGTGGGGATATCCTCCGCCAGAGTGATGGTTGCTCCGGTCTCTGTGAGACGCGTCTCCATACCTTTCACGATCTGCTGCAGTAAATAGTTCAAGGCCACAGGCTTATAGCGGAGCGCCCGATGCTCGATGCGCGTATAATTTAAAAGATCATCGATCAGACGATCCATCTGCGCGCAGGCATGCACAATATTTTCGACATAATGGCGTCCGCTATCGTCCAGCGCATCATGGTAATCCTGCTCAACGATCTGCGAGAAGCCGGTAATAGCCCGCAAAGGGGCGCGCAGATCGTGGGCCAGCGCATAGGCGAAGGCCTGGATCTCCTGGTTTTTCTGCTCCAGGTCCTGCTGGTGCTTCTCCAGGGCGCGTCGCATCGTTGTGCGCTCGATCGCATGGTGGATGGCGCGAAACAGGTTGCCCGGCGTCATCTCATCCTTCACCAGGTAGTCCTGGGCCCCGCTCTTCATCGCCTGCAGGGCGATCCCCTCATCGCCCAGGCCGGCCAGTATAATGACCGCAAAGGGAACGGAACCGGAGGGGTCCGCCAGTTCCGCTAAAAATTCCAGCCCATCAATATCAGGCAGTTTGTAGTCGAGCAGAATGCAATCGGGCTGAATTTTCTTGCACAGGAGCAGTCCGTCCTCACCCGTTTCCTCCTCATAGCATTGATAGCGATAGAGGGGATCCTGCAAAAGGTAGCGCCGAAAATTCTCCCGATCGTCCGGATTATCATCAATAATACAAATTGTAGGGTTCTTCTCCGCCATACTCACATCTCTGTTATCTCAGGAAGCTTTACCACTCCGAACCAGTACTGGTTGAGCAAATCGACAGCACCTAATAGTTTATCAAAAGTCATCGGTTTAAGGATATAGCTGTTGGCACCCTGCCTGAAACAAATCTCGATATCTTTGGGATCGGCCGATGTAGTCCAGATAATAACGGGAATCATTTTCAGCGCATCATCGTGCTTGATACGAGTGAGCACTTCCTGTCCGTTCATAAGGGTCAGATTCAGATCGAGCAAAATGAGCGCGGGGCGGGGCGAATTTTCTTTCTGGGCATATTGTCCGGTATGGTGAAGAAAGTCCAGGGCGTCATCCCCATCATCGCAACGATAGATGGGAGTGGTGATCGATAACTTTTTTAATGCCCATTGGATTACTTCAAAGTCTTCGTCATTATCCTCTACAATCAGTATTGGATAATCGGAACGGTCAATCATTCGCTGCATGCGTAGCTAGCCTTCCTGCAGAGTAAAATAGAACGTCGTACCTTCTCCAAATGTAGACTCCGGCCAGATCTCACCTCCATGACGCTCTATAATACGTTTAACGATTGTCAAACCAGCACCCGTGCCTCCTCCAAATTTTTCCCGACCATGCAAACGCTTAAAGATGTGGAAGATCGAGTTAAAATACTTGTCACGAATACCGATGCCATTGTCGCGTACATAAAAGATCAGTGCTTGTCTTGAATTTTCAGGCTGCTGATATCCTATTTCGATCCATTTCTCTGCCTTATCATTATACTTCATGGCGTTGGTGATTAAATTGGTAAAGATTTCGCCGACGCGGGCACGATCACACCAGACCGTTGGCAGGGGACGCGGCACGCGGATCTCAACACCCTCCTCTTCAATTCTGGCACGCAACAACTCCAGAGAGGTATCAAGCACCTCGTTGAGATTGGTCTCGGCAAAGGCCAGATCGACACGTCCCACACGTGAGTAGTGCAGCAGAGAATCGATCAAGGAATCGAGCCGATGCGAGAGGCGCAACAGGGTGTCCAGGCGGCTCAATCCTTCTTCATTCAAGCTATCGGCAAAATCTGTTTTCAAAATGTTCACGTAATTATTGATGCCACGCAAGGGCTCTTTCAGGTCATGCGAAACGATGTAGGCAAAAGAATCGAGCTCTTGATTGCTATCCGCCAGCTGCTTGTTGAGTCCGGCCAGTTCCTCGGAACGCTGTACCAATAGATCGTGCAGTGCGCGGTCCACCAAAGCGCTTCTGAAGCCGCGCGCCGCATCTACCTCGCAGGCTTTCCAGGCCTGGGACTGAAAGTGGACCGTTTCACTCCAGGCGGCAAAAGAGGTACGCGGATATAAGATGGCGCTGCCGTCCGGCTGCACTTCGACCGGTTTGTGCGGATCACCACCCCAGGTTACCTGCTGCACAACTTCTGGCCGGAACCAGAGCACATAGCTGCCCTGCAAGGGTGAGATCGAGATGGCCAGGAGGCCGCTCACCATGCCCTGCAGTTGTTCTGCGTCATTCCAGTGATCGGAGAATGTATTGGTCACAAACACATCGTTTTGCACATGCTCTTTGAGCCAGGCAACGATACGCATGCCATCGGCGGCCTCCGGCGCCTGGCCAATGGGCATATAGCGATCGTTAAAACAGACGGCGCCCCCCTGCGCATTCGTCAGGCTCAGCAATTCTTCGGGATGCTGCAATAGCTGTTCAAAGGCACTCTGATCGCCACGTATATGGTCCAGCAATGAAGCCTGGATGTTCTTTACATGCATCTCATAGGCGTAGTCATCAATATCTTCACGGGCCGCGATCTGCAGCGAGAGCGATTGACCGAGGAACTCGCAGGCCGCGCGCACCGTGAAGGGCACGAAACGGGGCGAGTTGTGGTGACAGGAGATTAACCCCCACAGCTGATCATTTTTCTTGATCGAGATAGACATGGAGGAGGCCACACCCATATTTTTCAGGTACATGATATGCATCGGTGAGACGCTGCGCAGCACCGAAGAGCCCAGGTTGATGGGTCCCCCGGTAACCGGATTGGCCGCCGGGATCAGTGGCGCCGGTTGATAGGAGACGTCGGCGATCAGGCGTAACCAGTTGTGGCGATACAGCTCACGCGCCTGGGCGGGAATATCTGAAGCCGGGTAGTGTAGCCCCAGATATGCTTCCAGGTCTTCAGTGCGCGCTTCCGCGATGACTTCACCATGCCAGTCTGCATGGAAGCGATAGATCATCACACGATCAAAACCGGTCAATCTACGTACAGCCTCGGCCGAGGCCTGGCACATATCCAGGAGATTAGCGGCTCGCTGCAGGACCGCGGCCGATGTGCGCATAATCTGATAGAAATTCGGAACGGAGGCGCGTTTTTCTTCAGGGGCTGGCTCCAGTTCGAGCAGCAACAGATCTTTTTCCTGATCATCGACACGATGCACGACTCCATCGAAGCGCAGCTCCTGGCCTTCGCTGTTCTGTAGCGTCAGCAGCAGCGGGTTTACCTCCTCAATCTCATCTGACTGCAGGCTGGCCGTGAGCTGCTCTAGCTGGTCGGATGGGAGAAGCTGGGCAATAGGCTGCTCCAGCAGGTTCTCTGACGCGATACCCAGCAACGCCTCAGCGTTGTTGCTGATCTGGATAATATGCAGGGCGGGTACACTCAGAACCATCAGGATGCCATGAGGTTGAATAGATCCCGGAATATGAATTGGCTCACGGTCACAATTGGTAAGATCTACAACTTCATTTGACACATTGGTCTGTGTCACATATTCCTTGCTAAACTTGCTCATACTCATCCATCTTTACCTTTTACATTTCCTCTAAAAATAATTGTCGTTGCTTCTCAAGAAAGGCTAGATTCGCCAAAACAAAAAAGTGGCAGGGAGATACGCTCACGATCCATCCCTTCTATTTATCACAAATCTACAGAAATCTCAAGTAGACAAAGAGACAAGCGTGTGCCAGGATTCGCAGGGTCGGTCCTGACCCTGCGAACCCTGGCACACGCTTGTCTCTTTGTCTAAACGGATCAGAGCTGTGGCAAGAAGTTTTGGGAGCCGAAGGAGCCGCCCAGGACATCTTTGGAGGAGGCGCCCATCCAGCGATCCAGCATGGTCGCGTAGACGGAACGGAAATCGACGGTATATTTCAGGTTGCCTACCTGGTCCAGGTTTTTGAGGTCGGGTGGCTCGCCATAGACGCCCTGGTGAATCGACTTGCCCAGCACGAAGAGAGGGGCGGCTGTGCCATGGTCTGTCCCCTGGCTACCATTTTCTTCGACGCGTCGCCCAAACTCTGACCAGGTCATGACCACGACGTTATCGGCTTTGCCATGCTTATCCAGGTCGGTATAGAACGCGGACAGTCCTTCGGCCAGGGTCTTTAACAGGGTCTCATGGGTCGTGACCTGGTTGGCGTGGGTGTCGAATCCGCCCAGCGTCACATAGCCCACGCGCAGGCCAAGTCCCTGCACGATGGCTTCGGCCAGCGTCTTCAGGCCGGCGGCGAATGGACCCTGGGGATAAGTGACGGCCGGGTGATAGGCGGACTGAGCCTGCAGCAGCTGGCGTCCCCCTTCGTGCGCATTAAGTGCGGTCGTGTCTAAGAGCGCGGCGTACGGCGATGAGCGCGGATAGGTATTATAGAGCTTGAGCAGCGCCTGCAGACGCGCGTTGCCTCCATCGGGCTCGGTAGGGTCCGTGTTAAGACGATAGGCCTGTGGACTGGTCAGCGTCGGGACCGGCGTGGTGATTGAGGAGAGTGCCTGCGCCGTCTGGGTCCCGATATCCATGGCCTGGAAGGGATGCCCATCTTTATCAACCAGGCCGGCCACCAGTTTTCCCAGCCAGCCCTCGCTGCCGTTGCCATTCAGGTCTAAAGTCTGCCAGATATCCATCGCCTGAAAGTGCGAGAGGCTTTGATTGGGATAGCCGACGCCCTCGACGACGGCGAGATGACCCTGGTCCCACAGGCTTTTGAGCGGCGCCAGGTTGGGATGCAGCCCCAGGCGATCGTCCAGGTGCAAAACCTTGTCTTCAGCCAGCCCCAATGTGGGACGCATCTTATGGTATGTGGCGTCGGTATAGGGGACAACGGTATTCAGGCCGTCGTTGCCGCCCGCCATCTGAACTACGATCAACGTGTGGTCGTTGCCCGCCATGGCGGTGCGGGCACCATCCATCTGAAGCGATTTAGCCGAGGCGACGCCACGGCTAAAAATGGCCGGCATGACCATACCAGCGGAGACCACCAGCATGCCATCCTTGATCAGTGCGCGACGCGAAAGTTTCATATCCTTTTTCCTTCCTGACCCTGGCAGGCAAGCTATAGGCCCGCCGTCAGGCTGCGTTCCTGCATGTGTATCTATTTATGCATTCTAATTGAGCTGATATTCTGGCGCTGCCAGCAACAGATATAGTGTTCCCCGTACCTTACTGACCGGATAGCTCTTTCCGCCGCTCAGCGTGATGTGTCCTTTGCGTGAACGTGGATCAGGGGTATTGAAGTAGTCCACCAGCTGACCCTTGCGCTCATTATCCAGCGTGCCATCCAGCAAGAAAGCGGAAAAGTGGTCCACGAACTTCTCGGGCGTATCGATGTGCCGGGTATCGACAATAGACTGGAAATCCAGCGGCTTGTAGACGGTGCCGCGATAGCGTCCACCGCCGATCAGCGTATTGATGTAGTTGAGACGTGTCATCCAGGTGCCGCCATTGAGCCAGAGTGAGCTGACTTTATCGCCCGGCCAGCCCGCGACATTGGGTGGCGCAAGCAGGGTCTGCCCCAGTTGGGAAAGCAGGGCAGGCAGTTCCACGCCACTGGTCTTCGCGTCCAGCGCCCGGTACGAGCCAACCAGAAACTCGGTCGGCGATTTCATACGCGCGCGATACGCTTTGGGTGAGCTAAACTGTGGTGAGAGCAGCAGCGTCTTCATGACCGCCTGCATGCTGTGGTTGCTCTTGACGTAAGTATCCACCAGAGGCTGCAGATCAGCGTTGCTCGGATTTTCGTAGGCGAAAAAGGTAAAGAGCTTGCGGCAGATAAACCAGGGGGTAGCCGGATGGCTGGCGAGTATCCTGACAACATCCTTATAGTCGAGGTTCCCTTTTTGTCCCAGGAAGACCAGCTCGCGCGTGGTATGGTCGGCCGGAGAGTAGCGCGCTGGCTGGGCGCCCGGGCGTACGTGCCAGCCTGTCAGGGCGGCCGCTCCCTCAAACACATCCTGCTGCGTATAGTGACCCAGGCCGAGCGTAAACAATTCCATCAATTCGCGCGCGAAATTCTCGTTGGGCGCGTTCTTGCGGCTCTTGGTCAGATCCAGGTAGAACAGCATGGCGGGATCACTGGTAATGCCCAGCAGCAGATTGTCGAAGGTATCGAAGGCGTGGTCGCGCAAGAACTTGTTCTGCACGATCATGCGCATATAGGCATTTGGACCGCCGACTTTTTGAAAGCTGCTGGTCAAAACGCCATGCCAGAAGAGGGTCATCTTTTCCAACAGCGGTCGCTGGGTACCAGCCATGCGTAGCAACCACCATTGCTGCTGACTCTGCGGCTTCGCCAGGTTCAGATTCGCCGCAGTCAACTGTTGCTCCAGCGGCTGATCGGAGACCTGCTGATAGTTCAACAGGCGGTCCACCGCGCCCTGAAATCCCAGCGGGGTATAGGTAGCCAGGTCGTTCAGGGTAACGCCAAAGCCGGCGCGGCGCAACAGGTGACCGATCTGCGCATTTGCGCCAGAGCCAGCCGTGGATTGTGAGCCGGCACCAGTCTGTTGCGTATGCTGCCATTCAGCCAGGGCAACGCCGCCAATGGCTACGGCGGCGCCCGCGCCGGCCAGTCCTGAAAAGAGAGCCCGGCGCGACAGGCGCTTTGGCGTGGGCGTCGCCCCTCCGGTTCCTGGCACAGAGGTCGCGAATGCTGGTGGGGGTCCGGGCATATTCACATTCTGACCGGGATCAGCCCTCCGCCACGGTTCAGTGGGCTGTTCATGCATATCCATGTTTAACGTCTCCTCTATGCGTTTATGTGTGATTCACTATGAATAAGTGATGGTGCGTCTATCATAAAAATACATAGAACTGTATGGTTTTTTCTCTATCTGCGGAAATTGTAACAGGAAGAGTTCAAGGAAGTCTCAAGAGAAGCTAATGATTTGCTCTTTTTTTATGGGGGAGTTGAGCGCCAGCGCACGGGCGTCCGCATACGCGGCCGCCCGTGTATAAAAAGATGGTGGCGTGTGGTTGTGCGGCGGGTACCCGCCGCACAACCACACGCCACCATCTTTTTATTTAATGAATCGTCGCCGTAGGTGCCTGGCTTGCCCCGGCTTGGAGCTCCGCGACCCCGTTCCACCAAAGGTGACACCGGGAAGGCAGTTAACAGGTGAGCATACGCACGGCATCCAGCAGGTCACGGACGTGGAAGGGCTTGATGATGACGCGCTCTACTCCCAGCTTCTCGACTTCGGAGGCGGCGATGTTGGCGGTGATGACGACGACGGATGGGCCGGGAAACGATGAGGAGTAGAGCTCACGATATTCCTGCAGGCGGGCTAAAAAGGTGAGACCATCCATGCCGGGCATGGCCAGGTCCAGTAAAATGACGGCGGGATAGCGGCCTTCGCGGGCCGCGTTATGCAGCCAGTCGAGAGCCTCCTGGCCTTCGGCGGCCTCGGCCGGCTCATAACCATCTAACTCCAGGGCCCAGGAGACCATGTCGCGAATGGCAGGATTATCGTCTACCACCAGTACCACCGGATGCTGAAGCGATGGCTGCTGTACCATGTTTCCCTCTCTGTGAAAGCCAGGGGATCACCGACTCGGGTTAACTCTATGCTGCGTTTGCAAGAACCTTATAGGGCACTGCGCAAGAAATCTTGCAGTACGGTCTGAAATGCCTCGGGCTGTTCGAGGTTTGAGAGATGGCCAGCATGGGGAATGACCGCGAAACGGGCTCCCTTGATCTGGCTGGCATACTCACGCGCCACATCGGGCGGCGTCAGGGCATCGTGCTCGCCAGCCAGCACCAGCGTGGGACAGTTGATGGTGCTCAGGAGATCGCTGCTGTCGGCGCGCAGGGCCATACCACGTGAGGCGGCGGCAATACCCAGCGGATTGGCAGTCGCGATCAGCTTGCGCACCTGTGCCTCTACGGCGGGGTGATGGGTGAGCGTATGCTCTGAAAGGAGGCGCGGAATCTGCAGATCGGCGATGGCATCCGTTCCCTGCTGTTCGGCCGTGCGGGCCAGATTCTCGCGATTGGCCCGCGCCTCCTCGGTATCCGCGCCGGGACGGGTGTCGGCCAGGACCAGGCCGCCCACCCGCTGAGGATATTTGCGCAAGAAAGCGAAAGCAGCATAGCCACCCATTGAGAGTCCGCAGAGCACCGCCTGCTGCATCCCCAGGTGATCCATCAGGCCGGCCAGATCATCAGCGAACATCTCCATAGTCGAGAGGTTCCCATACAGGCTGCTCTCACCGAAGCCGCGCCAGTCCGGCGCCACCAGGCGATAGCGCTGCTCGTCCAGCAGGCTTCCAAGCTGGTTGTCCCACATGTGCCGGTTGAGCGGAAACGCATGCAGGAAGATCAACGGGACGCCAATGCCATGGTCTTCATAAGCCAGTTCAACGGAGTTTATGCTTGCTTTCGATGCCATGATTGCTCCTTGCTTACTCCTCGATTACTCTTGCGTCGCTCCATCGGCCTGTTCATGGGCATGATACGAGCTGCGCACAAAGGGTCCCGATTCCACGTGACGGAAGCCCAGCTTCTTGCCCTCGGCCTTCAACGCGGCGAACTCTTCCAGTGGTACGTAGCGCTGAATCGGCAGGTGCTGGAACGATGGGCGCAGGTACTGGCCGATGGTCAGGATATCGACGTCATACTCACGCATATCGCGCATCACCTCAAGGATCTCATCCCAGCTCTCGCCCAGACCGAGCATAAAGCCGGACTTGGTACGTGTGCCAGGGTACATCTCTTTGGCCATCTTCAGCACCTGCAGCGAGCGCTGATAGACAGCCTGGGGGCGCACACGCTTGTAGAGCCTGGGAATCGTCTCGACGTTGTGGTTGTAAATATCGGGTTTCGCATCCATCACCACACGCAAGGCGTCGGCCGAGCCCTTAAAGTCGGGGGTCAATACCTCAACTTTGCACTCGGGATTGAGCCGGCGGATCCAGCGAATGGTTGAAGCGAAGACCGCCGCGCCGCCATCCTTCAACTCATCGCGATTGACCGAGGTCACCACGGCGTGGCGCAGCCCCATCTCCTTCGCAGCCTCCGCCACGCGCTTCGGCTCTTCCCAGTCCAGACCCATTGGACGCCCCGTCTCAACGGCACAGAAGCCACAGCTACGGGTACAGACGCGGCCCAGGATCATAAAGGTGGCGGTCTTGTGTCCCCAGCACTCGCCGATATTGGGGCAGCGTGCCTCTTCACAGACGGTATGCAGCGACTGACCGCGCATCAGTTGCTTGAGTTGTTGGTAGTTTTCTCCCTTGGGAGCTCGTACGCGTAGCCATTCAGGCCGGCGCTCCGGGATAATGGTCGTCATGGAAATTTTCCTTGTTTTAGTTCTGCAACTGGCTGGCATCTTGTCTTCCCGCCTTCGGCGGGGAATAAGGAAGAGGTTTGTGGGGACTTGAGCATGCTCCCGGCATGCTCGCCCCTCCTGCATCTCCCCGCAGACAAGATGCTATGTTACTCTATTATAGGTACGTCCCAAGGGACGTACTAATACACATCGATGTCGCGTCCATAGCTTTGCAGTTTGGTACGCACGGCCTGCAGGAAGCCGCCGGCGCCCGCTCCATCCAGGATGCGGTGGTCAAATGACATCGACATAAACATCATCGAACGCACAGCGATAGCGTCATCTTCAATTACCACCGGCCGTTTCACGACGGCATCCATACTGAGAATGGCCGCATGTGGTTGATTGATAATAGGCATAGATATAATTGTACCAAATACGCCAGGATTATTCACTACGAAGGTGCTGTTCTGCATATCCTGAACGGTCAGCTTGTTGGCCCGCGCGCGCTGAGCCAGGGCGTTAACCTGCTTCGCGAGCGCTGCCAGCGTATACTGGTCGGCGTCATAAATCGTCGGGACGACCAGTCCTGTGTCGGTCGAGACGGCCATGCCGAGGTTGATGTGGCGCTTGATAATGATCTTGTTATCGGGCGTCCAGGTGGAGTTGATGATTGGATACTTGCGAATGCCTTCGCAGACGGCCTTCATCACAAATGGAACAAAGCTGATGCCGTAGCCTTCGCGGCGTTTGAACTCTTCTTTATTTTTGGCCAGCCACTTCGCGATATTGGTCATGTCGATCTCGACCACGGTGGTGGCGTGCGGCGAGGTGCGCTTGCTGCGCACCATATGCTCGGCGATCGCCAGGCGCATGCGGCTGGGTGAGACCACCTCGTCGCCGGCCTCGGTCAGTTGCTCCGACGTGGGCTGCGCAACCTCTACACGGGCGGGTTGCGGGGCAACGGGGGCGGCAAAAGCGGCAGGAGCGGACGGGGCATACGCGGCAGCGGCGGGAGTCGCTACCTTTTGTCGTTGCTCCACAAAGGCCAGGATATCCTCTTTGCGCACGCGGCCACCAGCGCCGGTTCCGGCGATATCGTTCAAGTTGATGCCGTGCTCCTGCGCCAGGCGACGGGCCAGCGGAGAGATACGCTGACGCTCCTCATCTTCGCGCTGCTGCTTCACGCGCGTGCCATTGCTCGGCAGGCCCACGGGCTGCGACGACTCGGGCAACGGGGTATCGGCCTCGCGCACGCTCTCCACCGGAGCGGCATCGGGTCCGGACGTGCCGCTGTCCGCTGGCACATCGGCGCTCTCTTCAATCATGGCGATGTCGGTCCCCACAGGCACCGTCTCATCGACCTGGACCAGGATCTTGACCAGCCGTCCGGCTACCGGAGATGGCAATTCAGCATTAATTTTATCGGTAATCACCTCGGCGATCGCTTCATCGCGCTCGATGGTATCTCCAACCTGTTTTAGCCAGGAGCCGATGGTTCCTTCCGCCACCGATTCGCCCAGGCGCGGCATTTTTACTGGTGTTGGCATAATAAGTACACCCTTTCATCCCCTCTATGATGATAGATTTGTAAGATCTCTATGAAATAGCCGATCATATATATGACCTCTATATAACACGTTTAGTACGCGGCCAGTTCTCTGGCGGCCGAAAGAATCTTGTCAGCGTTTGGCAGATAGGCGGCCTCTAGCGCCGGCGCATATGGGAACGGCGCATCTGGGGCGGCCACGCGTGTAATAGGACCGTCCAGGTATTCAAACAGATCCTGCGCCAGGATGGCCGAGAGTTCGGCGCCGATCCCGCCCGTCAGGGTATCCTCATGGACGATCAGCACCTTATTGGTGCGTTTTACCGACTCCGTGATCGCCTCACGGTCCAATGGTGCCAGGCTGCGTAAGTCCAGAACCTCGACTTCCAGATCATCGTCCTCTTCCAGCTTTTGCGCGGCCTTCAGGCACTGGTGAACCATCGCGCCATAGGTCAGGATGGTCATGTCTTCGCCTTCGCGGCGCACGATGGCTTTGCCCAGCGGCACGACGTAATCCTCGCTCGGCAGTTCTTCGCGCAGTTCGGGCAGACGATAGAGCAACTTGTGCTCCAGATAGAGGACGGGATTGTTGTCGCGAATGGCGGCCTTGAGCAGACCCTTCGCATCATAGGTGGTGGAAGGGACGACGACTTTGATGCCCGGCGCGTGAAAGAACCAGGCTTCGGGGCTGGTGGAGTGGAATGGTCCCCCTTTGGTGCCGCCGCCGGAGGGTCCGCGCACCACCATAGGAACCGGCATACCCACGCGCCAGTACATCTTCGACGCCATATTGATGATCTGGTCGAAGCCGCAGGTAATAAAATCGATGAACTGCATTTCAGCGATGGGACGCATGCCCATCAGCGCTGAACCAACGGCAGACCCGATAATGGCCGCCTCGGACATCGGGGTATCGATCACGCGATCGGCGCCGAACTCCGACAGTAGGCCGGCACTGACTTTGAATGCTCCACCGTATGACCCCACATCCTCCCCCAGGAGGAAGACGGCGTCGTCGCGCAACATCTCCTCGCGAATGGCCTGGCTAATAGCCTCCAGGTAGGTTACTTTTCTATCACTCATCGTCGTCCAGCGGCCTCCTCTGCCTTTTGCACGATGTGAAACGGCTGGCCCGTACGACTGTCGTACGCGTTGATATAGCGGGTATCCAGCGCACCCGGATCACCAACCATTGCTATTGATCCATCGGGAGCATAGACATAGTGCGCAACCGTTGTTTCATCTGGCGCGGGACTCTGCTCGGCAAAGCGTACCGCATCATCAACTATAGATTTGATCTGCGCATCCATCTGGCTACGCGCGGCTTCTGTTAAGATTTCTTCCTGGAATAGATAGTGCTCGAAGCGCTGAATAGGATCTTTCTTGAGCCACTCGGCGCGTACATCATCGGGGACGTAATCGGCCTTATCCGCCTCTGAATGGCCGCGCACGCGGAACGTTTTACATTCAACCAGCGCGGGACCCTGACCGTTGCGGGCGCGGGCAACAGCGTGCCCGACGGCCTCTATGACGGCCAGCACATCATTGCCATCGACGCTTTGACCGGGCATGCCATAGGCGAGCGCGCGGTCGGAAAGGTTCTGAATGGCAAATTGCTTTGAGGTAGGGGTCGAATAGGCATACCCATTATTCTCAATCACAAAGACAATCGGCAACTTTTGCACCGCGGCAAAGTTGAGCGCTTCATGAAAGGAGCCGGTATTGGTTGCGCCATCGCCACAGGAGGCGAGGACGATTGTTGAACGTTTTCGCATCTTCATGGTCAGAGCGACCCCGCATGCCACGGGGAGTGACTCTCCGAGCATGCTGATCATGGGGACAATACCCTGGTGCATATCACCAATATGCATCTGACCATCACGACCTAAGGTGGGGGAATTGCCGCGAGCTAGCCACTGGCACATCGTACTGCGAGGAGAGACTCCCCGTACAAGGTGCATACCTAGATCTCTATGCTGCGGAACAATGCAGTCCCCATCGCGAAGCGTCATTGCTGCCCCGACGGTTGTGGCCTCGTGCCCCTGTGCCGTGTAAACACCACCTACGATACGCCCCTGTAAAAACAGGGTTCGAATGCGGTCTTCCATGGCACGGGTGAGGCGCATAAAACGATAGATCTGTAGCAGGTTGGCCCGCTCCAGTTCCATAATCACCCATCCTTTTCTGTATTAAGGTGCGCTTGCGCTCATGCTAGCATGCGCTATGAAGAGGTGTCAAGGCTGCTCTCCATTGACGCAGTCACACCTGGAACTCATTTGTTAATCACATGTATACTCTACCACATCAGCGGGGTAGTGTAGCTATATATGTACTATAGTCGGTGCGATTCTTTATAGCTTATAGTTTGGGACTTCAGCCAGAATAATATCCTGACGCAGGCGTTGAATGCGCTGCCGATAGGCATCCTCTGGCTGGATATAGCCCAATTTGGGCTTATCGCCCATACTGACGTGCCACTTGCGAAAGGCCAGACCGATCTCCGTCTGATACAAAGCCTTCACACGCATCCACTGCTTAAAACCCTGGCGAAATAAGATGCCGCGCTCAATGCGGGTACGCAGAAACGAATGCTGCAGCATGGCGTACTCGTCGACCGTCACGATCCCGTTGCTCACTTCCGAGGCCAGAAACTCTCGAATAATGGCGGCCTCATGGGCCAGGGACTTAATCAGGCAATAGATGATCACCATCTGGGCGATAAAGGGCAGGATGTAGTCGCCGATACTGGCAAAGAGCGAAAACATAACAATATTTGAATTATCCGGCGAGGACAGGACCAGCGCATTGGCGAAAAAGTTGATAAAGTCGAACGCGGTATGCAATCCCACAGCAATAAAATAGCCGATGATGGGTATCATGATCTGCCGCCAGCGTATCTGCGTGTGCCGCATATATCCCAGGGCGATGCCCAGGCAGATGGTAAAGGTGGAGTGGCTCAGCCATCCCAATACGATGCGCCCGATCAGCAAAAAGAGGAAGGCCTTGGGATTGCCGGCGAAGTAAAAGATATTTTCGACCATAGCAAAACCAGCGCCAATCAAAGCACCGTAGACAATACCATCGGTCACGTTATCGAATTCGTCGCGCAATACAAAAAAGAGCAGCAGCAGGCCGAGTCCTTTGACGGTCTCTTCCGTAATACCGGCATTGAGGGCAGAAAATAGCGCATGCAGGGCCCGGCCCGCCTGCGGACCCAGGATGGCGCTCCGCCAGCTATCGATACTCCCCTCGATAAAGGTGGTCGGCGGAATGGCGATGATGGCTCCCCAGAGGAAGGCGGCCAGGCGTAAGAACCAGGGCTCGCGCTCATAGCGATCAATGAAATTGACCAGCAGATTAATGCCCAGCGCGGCCACAATCGGAATCGTCAGTACCGATAAGATATTGACAGGGCTCTCCTGCACCAGCGAGACGATCCCCAGCAGGTTATTTAAAATAATGGCGGCCAGCGCGCTCAGCAAGAGCGCCAGCAGCAGCAGGCCACCAATGGTCCAGCGCAGCGTTTTTTTTAGTACCCTGGGAAAGGCAAACTGCAAGGTAATGCTACTCCCGAGCAGTTTGCCTTCCTCCGCCCATGCGCGCGCATCCAGATCCATAACCGTCTGATGGTCCTTCAGGTTTGCGGTCTCGGGAGAGATTGTATGCGCCTCGTGTCTTTTGCCATTTGTCGCCGGCGTCTTTTTGATGGGAGGCAGCAGCGGCAGCCGTGAAAAAACACGGGGATGTGGAGTCGTGGATGAAACAGGAAACTTCACAGCCTCATCGCTGATCTGAGACGGCGTTGGGAGCGGTAACTCACCAGCCTCCTCGTCGTCAACTACGGAAGCGATAGAAACATCTTGATCACCTTTAGGAGCGATCAACTGCAGCATGGTATTGCCCAACACCAGAAAATCCTGGGATTTCAGCGCATGCCGCGCCCCGGCGGTCACCTCATGCCCATTGACGTGCAAGATATTCTGTTCCGTTATATTATGAATAGACCAGTTCTCCCCGTCAAAGATCAGGCGTGCATGCTCACGGGATACACTGGGGTCCATTAAGATCAAATCATTGCTCAAGGCGCGCCCGATAGTCGTCTCGCGAGACGTCAGCACATAGACCAGACGCTCTTCTGGAAACAGACCACGAGGATGTGTATCCGGGTGTCCGGCAGGATCGGCGGGCAAGAGCACACGCACTACACGCAACACCCCGTAATTTTGACTTCCACTCATGGAACGTACCCAGCGAACAAGGGCCGACCAGCCGCTTGTTGCTCCCCTCTTTCTCATAGTTTCCCCGGCTCTGGTAACCATGAACCAGCTATCTTTTCTCGTTAGCTGCACCCCCTCTCCAGCTACCTGCCGCCCACATCGATTACCATAAGCCAGCTCGCTGCTGACTGAGCATATTCTTACTATACATGGGACTATCAGGAATGACAAGCTATCGCACGCGCATAAACATTCCCGCCAGTCACACAGGTAGACAGGGGTGATACTATAATGCAGAGATCGCAGATAAAAATTGACTTATCTCTACCTATATATTCTGGTGAGCAGGGTATGACAGAAAAAGAACAGGCCCGCGCCGCATGGGTCTTGCAGGCATTGCGACAAAGCTGCCAGCTACTGAAAGAGTATGAACGACCGGTCTACCTGGTAGGAGGCTCAATGCGCAACCTCCTGTTGCAAAGGCCCTGTGTAGATTGGGATATCGCCACGTCCGGCAATATCCCGGACCTGGCTCGTCGGCTGGCAGATCACCTGGGTGGCTTCTACGCGCATATGCATGAGAAGGCCAGCCGCGTCATCGTCAAACACGAACAGCAAGAGCTGACGCTGGACATCTCGCCACTACAGGGGCCTGACATTTGGGAAGACCTGGCGAAACGGGATTTTACCATCAATGCGCTGGCCGCCCCTTTTACGAGGGTAATCGCGCTCATTGAGCAATCCACGTCACCGGAAGCACTACGTGCCTCCCTATCTGAAGCCGCCATCGATCCTCACCAGGGACTACAAGATATCGCGACGCATACGTTGCGCGCCACAACCGAGGCGGTCTTCAAGCAAGATCCTTTGCGCCTGCTGCGCGCGATGCGCTTCGCCCGGCAATATCAGCTGACGATAGAACCAGAGACAGCGCGCTATATAGCTCGCGATGCCTCCTTGCTCCCGCAGGTGGCGCGCGAACGCATTCATGAAGAGCTCTATGCCCTGCTGCGGCCCGAGGGATCCTATGAGCATCTACTCTTTCTGGACACCCATCACCTGCTCACCGTTCTGATACCAGAACTGGAGCCCGCGCGCGGTATGACCCAGCCCGACCTGCACCACTGGGATGTCTTCGGACATTCTCTCGCCGCGGTAGGGATGCTGGAGAAGCTGGGCACGCTCCTGCAGCGGCCCCCCGAAGAGGTGCGACGCTCGGCGCTCAATGTGGGAGAACACGACGACCTGCTAGAGCTCCAGCAACTGCTACAGGAGGCGGAGCAGCAGGGGATCTTCTCGTTCGCCAGGTTGCTGTCTCCGCCGCTGAAGGTAGCGGCGCTGCTGCATGATATCGGCAAGCCGATCACGCGGGTAGTGGATGAGGCGGGGAATATTACGTTCTATCACCATCCACAGGCAGGGGTGCCCCTGGCGCAGCAGATTACACAGCGCCTGGGCATCAGTACGCAGGACAAAAGGCTGATTCAGCAGGTGGTAGCACACCACATGCGACCGGGACAGCTAAGCAGCACCACGGTGACCCCCAGGGCCATTCGGCGCTATTTCGTCGACATGGGACCCAACGGCATCTACGTGGCCCTGGTCTCGCTGGCAGATCACCTGGCTATGCGAGGACCCGAGCCACTGACCATTCACTGGCAGCGCCACCTGGCCACGGTGCGCACGCTGCTGACGCGCTACATTCGCGAACGTGAGCAGATCTTGCCGCCGCGCCTGATTCAATCCGAAGAGCTCATCCGGCACTTCCAACTTCAGCCAGGCCCACTGATCGGGCAGCTTCTGGAAGCCATTGCGGAAGCGCAAGCAGAAGGCGAGGTTCATTCTAAAGAAGAAGTGCTCTGGTTCGCGGAAGAAAAACTTCAACACATACGAGCCCAACAGGAAAAATAAGAACATTCATACTAAGGACCTAGTTGACAATACACGCCCCATGGCGTAACATTACTGAGGCTAAACATGTAAGGGCGGCACATCGTGTTCGCCCTCACTTGCCAATTGGAGATTTTTTAGTGAAGACGATCGCGATTTTCTACCAGGGACGTAAGCAAGCTTCGTCCAAATTCGCAGCCCAACTTGTAGAAACCCTGCAGAAACAGGGCCATTCGGTCCGTGCCATCGATATCCATCAAGAAGGCCTTGAGTCAGACGTTGCCTATGACCAGGATTCATTCAAAGACGTTGACCTGATACTGGTCCTGGGAGGTGATGGTACGATCGTACATGCGGCCCGCATGTGCGCGAGTACGGGCACGCCGATTGTCGGCGTCAACTTTGGACGGGTCGGCTTCCTGACCGAGATGGAACCAGACGACATAGCGAGTGACCTGAGCTATTATCTCAACGGCGACAGTTCCGTCTGGGTAGATGAACGCGCAATGCTGCAAGCGGTCCTGGAGCAAGATGGTCAGCGTGAGGAGTTCCTGGCGCTCAACGACATTGTGATTGCTCGCGGCACCTGGCCACGCGTCGTACAGGTCTGCGTCTGGGTGGATGATTACTACTATAATACGAGTTACGCAGACGGCATCATTATTTCGACCGCCACAGGCTCCACAGCCTATAATATGGCGGTGGGAGGGCCCCTGCTCCATCCACAGGTACAGAGCATGGTCCTGACGCCGATTGCCGCCCACCTCGCATCCGACCGGTCGCTCATTATCCAACCAGAGGCAACCATCAAGCTACAGATATTTACCGGCTCACAGAATGGCGTATTCTCGGCCGATGGTCAACTCAATCGAGAGATCAAGGACGGCGCGATCATCAGGGTCCGCAAGAGCCAGCATACCACCAGGTTTCTCAGGCGCCGACCGCCAACGTACTTTTATCAAATTATCAACGCGAAGCTGAAAAACGATAACCTGACGGCTAACGATACAAATCACGCACATTGAGTTAACGATTAAATCATGCTACTTGAGTTAACGATTAAAGATTTCGCCATTATTGACCGCCTGCAGATTCGCCTGAACCGTAATTTTAACGTGTTCACCGGCGAGACAGGCGCGGGTAAGTCAATCATCATTGATGCAGTCAATGCATTACTTGGTGGGAAGATCGGCGCCGAGTTTGTCCGCGCTGGTTGTGATCGTGCGACCGTCGAGGGGGTATTCTCGGTCGGTGCACTGCCACAGCCTCCCACCGATTGGCTTCCATTTGAAGAGGACGCAGAGGCCACCGCCACCAATGGCTCGCCCCTGCTCACCCTGATAGAGCAGACCGAGCGAGGCACCACCAATGGGAACGGGGCCGCCGCGCAGAGCGCTGATGCCCTGGTCGCCCTGTCCTCGCTCTTACAGGAGTACGACCTCTATCCCGAAGATGGGCAGTTGATCCTGACCCGCGATATTTTCCGTTCCGGACGTACTGTTGCCCGCATCAATGGGCGTGCGCTCTCCTTACATATTTTGCAGCAGGTCGCCAGCTGGCTGGTAGATATCCACGGGCAGAGCGAGAACATCAGCCTGCTGCGGCCCGATCAGCATATTAATTTCCTGGATCGCTACGCCGAGACGCTACCGCTACGAGAACAACTGGCCGAGAAGGTTAGCGAGTGGCGCAACGCGCGCAAAAAATTGATATCGCTGCAACAGAATATCCGCGAGCAGGAGCGCCGGGCGGAATTTTTGCGCTTCGAGATTGAGGAGATCGAGAAGGCCAGCCTGCGTCCCGGTGAGGTAGAGGAACTGGAGGAGGAGCGCAAGATCCTCAACAACGCCGAGCGCCTGCGCGAACTGTGTTCGCACATCTATGGCTCTATCCAGGGATCAGAGATGGGGGGAGATGGCTTCCAGGCCGCCCTCGACCAGATCCGCCAGGCTCAGCGCTCATTAAGCGAGCTGGTACGGCTGGACAAAACCATGGAGGAGTATGAGGAGGCGTTGGCCGGGGCCATCTACCAGCTGGAGGACGTGGCAACGTCCATCAGTAGCTACGAGGCGGATATCGAGGACGATCCCAATCGACTGGCCGACGTGGAAGAGCGCCTGGACCAGATCGCCAAGCTGAAGCGCAAATATGGCGATACCATTGAGGAGATCCTGCAGCATATGGCCGATGACCAGGCGGAGCTTGAGACGATCGACAATCGCGATGAACTGATTATCAAGCTGAAGCGACAGGATGGCCAGTTCCGCCGCGAGATCGGCGCCCTGGCGCAGGCGCTGTCGGAGCGGCGCTCAGAGGTCGCCCAATCCCTCTCCCTGGCCATGGAAGAGCAGCTCAATGATCTGAACATGCGCCGCGCCCGCTTCCAGGTCGAAATTATCCAGACGCCCGATGGACATGGCGTTCCGGTCACACTCAATGGTCAGGAAGAGCAATACTATGCCTGCGATCTCACCGGCGTCGACCGGGTTCAGTTCCTGATCGCCCCCAATCCAGGTGAGCCATTCAAGCCGCTGACCAAGATCGCTTCCGGCGGTGAGACATCGCGTTTAATGCTGGCGCTGAAGACGATTCTGGCCGACGCCGATGCCACGCCAACCCTGATCTTTGACGAGATTGACGCCGGTATCAGCGGTCGCAGCGGCCAGGTGGTGGGCGAGAAGCTCTGGCAGTTGACGAGCAACCACCAGATCATCTGCGTCACCCACCTGCCACAGATTGCCGCGTTTGCCGACACCCACTACAATGTGAATAAGCAAATCTTTGATAACCGCACCATGACGATTGTCAACGAGCTACGGCCCGAGCAACGAGTGCGCGAGATCGCCCATATTATGGGCGGTAACGTCACCGATATCGCCATGAAGAGCGCTGAAGAGATGCTGGGCCGGTCCGACATGTGGAAGGCCAACTGGCTGCGCCAAAAGGGCAGATCAGAACAGGCCAGGGAGTCAATCGAACGCTAAACAGGCGCGATTCGCGCCAGAGGATCAATTATGCCATCGGTAGCCATTCTAGGGGCTGGCATGAGCGGGCTGGGCGCAGCCCACTCACTCCAGGACGCCGGATATACAGTGACGCTCTTTGAGAAGAGCCGTGGCGTCGGAGGACGCGCGGCCACCCGCAAAAACGCGGGCTTTATTTACGATCACGGCGCCCAGTATATTAAAGAGGGGACGCCAACCAGCCTGGCCTGGATTACTGAACGCTTTCGCACACCCGATCTCATCGACATCGAGAAACCCGTCTGGATCTTTGACGGCCAGGGACAGATTCAGCCGGGGGACGAAAAGCAGAACGCCGAACAAAAGCTGAATTATCGCGGCGGCCTGACGACGCTCCCCAAAAAAATGGCGCAAGGACTCTCGATTCAGTTTGAGACGCGCATCACCAATGTACAGCAGGAAGCAGATGGCTGGCGGCTCTACGATAGCGCGGGCTATGACTACGCGGGCTTCGACTTTCTCTTTATTACACTGCCCGCTCCCCAGGCGACGAAACTCATCCAGAACAGTCAGCTTAAAACAGAGCTCAAACAGACCATCGTACAGCGGCTCGCCCCAGTCCGCTATAATCCATTGCTCTCGATCATGCTGGGCTATCAACCGCGGCCGCAGACGCGCCCCTACTATGCCCTGGTCAACACAGATAAGAAACATCCTATCTCGTGGCTGGCCTGGGAGCACGAGAAGGCGGCCGAACGCGTTCCACCAGGAGCGGGCATGCTGATCGCGCAGATGGCGCCCGAGTATAGTCTCGCGCACATGGAGATCGAGGAGGGAGAGTGCATCCGACAGGCGGCGCAACTGGTATCCCAGTTGATTCAGGAAGAGCTACCGACCCCGATCTTCACCGATCTCCAGCGCTGGCGCTACGCCTTACCGTCTCAAAAAGCGGATGGCGACCAATTGAACGCCCTGACACTGCCACAACGGCTGGCCTTTAGCGGCGACGCCTTCGTCGGCGGACGGCTGCATCTGGCGCTAGAGCATGGTATAATGGTGGCGCAGCGGCTCATCAGTCAGCGCTAAATCGCCAGAGAAATAGTGGAGTTCTTCAATGTTTTCAACGTTACCCCAGACCATTCAGGACGAACTGGCACAGCTCGTTCAACGCTATGGCCAGCCTATCGTACAATCCGCCGAACTACAGATCCATGAAAGCTTCGACCCGTTGAGCAAAACGGACCGCTACGGCGAGGTCTGCATGGTCATCCGGCGCAAGAATGGCCGGCTGCTCACCATGATCAAGACCTTCTATCCCAAAGGAGCGTATCGACTGCTCACCGGCGGCATTAACCACGGAGAATACATCTTCGACGCGCTGCTGCGCGAGACTCAGGAGGAGACCGGCCTGCAGGTCGAAGTCAAACGCTTCCTGGCCGTCGCCACCTACCACCTGGAAGACACCGACCAGGCACCCGCCTTCTACACCTTCGCCTTCCTCTTAGATGAACTGGATGGTACCCTGGGCGCCATAGACGAAGACGAACAGGTAGGTGAATTCCGCGAAATCACACCCGAGGAGCTCCCGACATTAGCGGAACACCTCGAACACCTCGGCGATCAATACAGCGAACAGATCGCGGGTCGCTGGGCCTACTGGGGACGCTTCCGCGCCGTCATCCACCGCCTCGTCTGGCAAGCCCTCAAATAACCGGGGAACGCAAACGCCTTTGAGAGGGAAGGTGGTACCGTTGGTGAAACGGGGGCGCACGGGTACGGGCCGCTTCGCGGCAAGCGCTCGCAAGGGGCGCACCTACGGGGTCACGCCCATCGATGTTCAAGAAGCGGGGTGCAGGGGCGGCAGCCCGGGCAAGCCCCGCACCTACCACAACGGTCCTGTTTATCAGCATAGATAACACATGTATGCTATAATTTGAATCATACAGCAGACAACACCTGTTTGTCTGACTTGAATCTATCAAGGGATATATTCCATGAGCAAAAAATACACCAGCACAATTCTATTGTTTGCTGTCTTTATTGGATTCTTTATCTGGGGCGTTTTTATGCTCCGCGACACCCTTACAGCATCGACTAAAGATGGCGAGAGTATTGTTTACGCGATCATGATTCTTGGCTGTTCCCTTGCAGCATTGGTCGCTATTTTGAGGTTGCCTAGAAAACGGCATTCGTAAGCAGATAACTGCTAGAGACCAGGATACACATATATGACAGATCAATTACCAACAAAGACGTTGGTCATCCGCATCGCCACACCCGAAGATATCGTCCACATCGATCATCTCGACAGCTTCAGTGCATCACCTACGCGCCACATTCACCGCGAGATGCATAAGTACTTTGGCTCGGTTGACCCTTCGACGCATGAACACACCATCATTTTTCTGGTGGAGGTAGAGGGTGAGGTAGTAGGAAAAGCAGAGTTGATGATTCCTCCTCAAGATGCAGTGCAGGCTATTGGTTATGTGAAGCGCGTCATCATTCACCCCGATCACCGTGGCAAAGGCTACGCCCGTAACGTCATTGAGCACACTATCGCCTATGGACGCGACGAGTTAAAACTGCACGCCATCGATCTGCACGTCTGGGATCAAAACACGTCCGCGATCCGTCTGTATGAAAATCTGGGTTTCGAGTTACAGCATCGAGAGTTGTATTATCGTTTGTCACTATAAATTTAAAGGTATACGGGCATAAAAGATCAAGGAAAGCTCAATATTTCCTCAAGGTCGATAACTGCCTACCACAAGTTGTGACGGATATCCGCTTCCCTTCGTTCTAAGATGTGGATCGAGAGAACAGGTCTATAATTATGGTTATAGTCGGACGGTATGCACTGCTTGTTTTCTCGGTACTTCGATGGGAGGTAAAAGCGCAGCACCCCCAACTTATCATTTAGTCGTGCACTGTATGAATAACTAAATTTGCACGCGTTATGCATGGGGCAAAGCGCGAGGATATGGTACAGCGATCTGTAGTAGTAGAACAGACCACTCACTTAAAAAATAATAAACACCTTTTTCAATACAGATGGATGCAATACTTTCTTTCGGAAGATACATCGTATGCACAGCGTCCCATCATAGAACTGCAACGACGAGCTACATGGATCGCTGTCGCCATCCTGTTTCAAGCCTCAAATGAAATCCCGCATATAGCAGAGTTCAACGCGCTAATCCCTTTCTTCCTGCTACTGGGTAGTTTCTGGGCTCTGTGGATGGCGTTGCGTCCAACCCCCAAACAGGTGGAGGAGAAGTTGGAGAAGCCAGGGCATCGTCCGGTGCGTACCTGGCAACGGGTCGTGCTGATTCTGACGTTTCTGGTCACCCTCGCCGGCATGTTCCAGCTTGGGCGTGGCGTCGTCGAGTGCTTTTCGGCACCCCAGTTCTCAAACGATGGTACTTCTCTGGATACCAATGCTGCCATCTTACTGGTCCAGGGACGCAATCCCTATAGCGAATCCAATATTCCGGAGCTCTTCCGGCAATTTGATATCAGCCCGAACTGGACGACACCATTACGACAGGGGCAATTCACCAATCGCCTGGATTACCCAAGCATGTCAGAATTGCAATCCATTTTAAATACATCGCTCAAGTCTGGCGATGTCCCTGAGTTCGAGGCTAAGGTGAGCTATCCCGCGCTCTCATTTCTGACGCTGGTGCCCTTCGCACTGTTTCAGAATTACAACGTGCTGCCGCTGTATATGCTCTCCTACCTGATGATCGTTATCCTGGCCTGGCGGGCGGTGAATCCAGCGTTACGCCCCTGGGTGATCTTGCTGGCCATCGCCAATGTGCCGATGTGGGCATCGACGATCGGCGGCAACCTGGACATTTTCTATACGCTGCTGCTGATGGTTTCCTGGCTCAAGCGCGACCAGCGCTGGATATCGGCCATCTTCTTCGGGCTGGCTCTGGCGACCAAGCAGATTGCATGGTACTTCATCCCCTTCTATCTGATTATGGCCATTCAGCACTATGGATGGAGGGAGGCGTGCTATCGCATGGCGATCGCGGGTGGCATTGGCCTGGCGATCAACCTGCCCTTTATCATGTGGGACTACCACTCATGGTTCGCGGGCGTGATGGCTCCGATTGCTGATCCGATGTTCCCGATGGGCGTTGGCCTGATCAGCCTGAGCACATCTCACCTGATCCCCTACTTCCCTACCTGGGTCTACACAGCCCTCGAATTAGGAGGAATGGTAATGACCATCGCCTGGTACTGGCGCATCTGCCGCAGCCGTCCCGAGGCCGCGATGCTCCTGGCGGTACTGCCGCTCTTCCTGGCCTGGCGTAGCCTGTCGTCGTACTTTTATTGTGTCGCCTTTCCGGCCTTCATCCTGTTCTCGGCACAGGCGAAGCCAGCACGGCAATACGCCTTCGACTACCTGCGCGCACGCAAACAGACCGGGCAGGTACGTTCAACGGCGCAGGTATAGTTAGTTAGTATTCAATACTAAGAATGGGTCTAGCTCTCACGATCATCGCCTGTAGCCTGTATGTGTTTTAGCACCTGCGGTGCTCAAAGGTATTATGTATATTGGTGCGTGGGGTGCGCAGATGCGCACCCCACGCACCAATATACATAATAGATGCGGCCGCACAGCGGACGCCCGTACGGGGGCGCTCACATACCTCACTCCGATTCGCTCGTCTCGACTCTTCTCCTGCTTCGTGGTACAATCGACAGGATAGTGAGTCGTAGTGAGGAGTAAAGAGCACCATGTCCGCCAAAAAAAATACCGATGTTCAGCTCACATCCGAGGAAACTGAACAGGTTGAAAACATACAGCAACAGTATCCAACCATCGCTACCCGGCTGCATGAGAGTAAAGATCAAGCTCAGGTAGAGACTGCCCTCGCAGAGATCTTCGCCCTATCTGAGGCCGCGCAGCTGGCACTGGTAAAGTCCCTGGCCAGAACCAATCGGGTCGACGGCGCCGACATCCTGGTCGCCATCAACGCGGTAAGCCCCAACAAAGAGGTCCGCAAAGAGGCACGTCGTGGCCTGCTACGCCTGGAATCATCAAAGGTTACCCCTCATTGGAGCGCCCCGGTCAGCCAGACGGCGGCGGTCCAGCTCAACGTTTCCAATCCGCCACGCTTCTGGAAGGGTTTCGTCACCCGCTCACGCGAACAGGGCGAGATGCAGGTAACGCTGTGCTGGGAGCAGGGCTATGAGTACGGCGAAGCGCGTGTGCTCAGCTTCCTGCTGGATTTCTGGAATGATGGGGTGAAGGACTTCTTTACCGAGACCGGTACCAGGCGCCATATCGATGAGCACCTCAAGAACTTGCAAAAAGTACCGGCCGAGGTAGAGTTGGTCCCCTGCTCACTGAGTGAGGCGAAGCGCTTGATTGAAGAGGCGCTGGACATCAATGCCTGGCGCGGCACCCAGCCTAACCCCGACTACCGGGCACAGCAGCCGCTGGTCAACAAGATGATTCTGCAGGCAACTGAGGCCAACGATGACACAAGTCAGACCCTGATCGCGCCCGATATGGAGCCGCAGGAGGTGGCGGCCAACTTTATTGGCGCCTGGTCGTTCGGAGACTACGGCCTGGCCTACGACCTGCTCACCAACAACAGTCCGGTGCGCGATAACCTGGCACGCGATGAGTGGATCGAGCAGCATCGTGCCTGGTTCGATGAGGCGCATCCAACGCGCATGGAGCTCAGCTTTATTCACGAACGAGAGCAACCACAAAGCGCCATCTGGCTTCCGGGCGCGACGGCCAGTCAGCGCGGCACCACAAGCAAGCTGCTAGAGATCGGCTGGTCCCTTGAACTGCTGGAGACTCCTCTCGGCGGCACCATCAAAGAGATGCCCATGGGCACGGCCGTCAATAAAGAGACCGGGCGGCACTGGTTCTGGAATACGTATACGCTGACCCGAGAGGGCAATGCGTGGCGCATCCAGCTGATAAAGGATGAAGGGGTCGCTTTACAGGGTGTGGCCATCGATCAGCTGCAGCAGCGCATTAAAGAGTATGAAGAGGTCATCGACCAGGCGCTCAAGCAGCAGGACAGAGATCCCGAAACATTTATGGAG
The DNA here is from genome assembly GCF_036245075.1 of Dictyobacter halimunensis. Taxonomy (NCBI): domain Bacteria; kingdom Bacillati; phylum Chloroflexota; class Ktedonobacteria; order Ktedonobacterales; family Dictyobacteraceae; genus Dictyobacter; species Dictyobacter halimunensis. Next base: position 4,058,849 of record NZ_BSRI01000002.1, on the reverse strand, counting down.
GAGATGTCATGGCGTCTGGGTCAGATGCTGCATTTCCACGACGCGCTGATCGCGCAATTGCCCCTGGATTATAATGCTACTGAGGATGCATATAGCTGCTCGGTCCTCACAGGCAATCCTGAACGGATGATGGTGTATCTTGAGCGCATGGCACAGCGCTTTCCTAACAACAAGGCCGACACCCTGCGCCGGCTGGGGGCAACTCTAGCTGAACTGGCCTTCCGCTTTGACAGTCCCGAGTTCAAGGATCGTCACCAGCATCTGCTGCAGCGGGCCGAGGAGAATTTACGTGAATCGGTCGTTGTAGATAACAGCGCCACCAGTCATTCACTGCTGGGCGAGCTCTTGATAAGCCTGGATCGCAATGATGACGCACGCGAGGAATTCATGAAGAGCCTGGAATTGCTCTCCAAGGGGAAGCCAGAGCCCGCGCTTGAAGCCTCGATTGAGGCCGGGCTAGGCAATGTGGCTATGCGTCAGCAGCAGCCTGAAGAAGCCGTATCACACTTCCGGCGCGTCGCTGACATACAACCACAATACCCTGGCGTCTGGTTTAGCCTGGGCTTTGCCAACCGCTTGCTAGATCGACTTGATGAGGCTGAATCGTATTACCAGAAGGCCCTGGCGGAAAACCCGACTGATATTCGCATCTATAGTGAACTCACAGCGATTTACATGCAACGCTCTGATGCTAACAAAGCCCAGATGCTATTAGAGGGGGCACTACGTCAATATCCAGAAACGGCTTACCTGCATGCATTACTGGCCTCTGTATTGGCAGAGAAAGGTGATCGGCGCCAGGCACAGCGGCACCTTGAAGAAGCTGAACGCATTGACCCTGAATCAGACTTCATTCCAGCGGTGCGCCAGCAAATCGCCAGTATGCGCAAACGCGTGTAGCGTGATGCCTGATCAAGAATAAGGAAAGGACGATAATTCATTATGACTGACCAGGATAAACAAAATAAAGGACCCGAGGGGGATGTGGCGCTCCTACAGCAATTCGAACAGATTGCGCGCGCCTTAAACGCCAGCGAAGACCTAGCCGAGGCCAAAGCGCTGCTAGAACCATTTACAAGCCAGCCAGAAAATGTCCAGATCGCCCTTCTCAAGACCCTGGGTACCATAAAAACAACGGCCTCCGCCGATATTATCCAGGCGATCAACGCGCTGAGCAACAATAAAGAGATCCGCAAAGAGGCTCGCCGACGCCTGATTCAACTCGAAAATGAAGACGTCTATGCCGAGTGGACCATACCAGCGGGTCCAACACTCACTGAGACCATTGAGAACTTTACCCAGAGCGATGAGCCCGAGGAAGATTCATTCATGTCCGAGCTCCAGTCCCTCTTTGGACAGGCCGAGGGCCTGATGGGGGCGCCCGAGCACCTGGATACGGTGACCGAATTTTTGCAGGAATGGGGCAATCAACACTACGACGAGGTCGTTGGCTACCTTTCAAAGGAAAGCCCCTTGCGCGAGGGCCTCTCGGAGGCAGACTGGGTGGCACGTCGCCAGTCCTGGGCCGAAAAGGTGCGACCCGATGACCTGCAGATCTCTTTTATCGAGCCCGTTGAAGATGAATTGGGACCCGATATCGCCCAGGTCGATGTCGGCTGGTCCATCCGGTTGACTCCAGAACCAACACTCGCCGTGCCAGAATGTCCCCAGCCGACCATTTCCTTTAAAGAGACCGGCCGAGGCTGGTTCTGGACACGCTATACCGTCATCTTTGAAGATGAGGAGTGGCGCATCCACGATTTCACCAACGAGGGCGCCAGGTTAAATGAGCTTTCGCTAGAAGAGCTTCAGCAGAGCATCACTGACCTCAGCAGTGAGATCGAGGAGATTAGCCAGGATATCGAAGACGAGACTGAGGAGCTCGAAGAGGCAGAAGAGGATTTAGAAGAAGAGGAGGAGGACGAAGACGAGGATTTGGAGGAGGACGAAGATGAGGAGGAAGAGGACCTGGGCGAGATGCAGCTTTTGGCCAGCACGCTTGGCAATATGAGCTCGATGATTCGCCTGATTGTTCAGCTCCTGCACCACCATGATGCGCTCATCGCCAAAGCCCCGCAGGAAAACGAGGAGATCTTCAGAGAGGCATTTGACCTGTCTGGTGGCATCGCCGATGTTGAGCGCGCGGCTTGCTACGCCCAGTTGATGGCTGAAAAGCTGCCAGAGAGCCGTGGCGAAGCATTGCGCAACCTCGCCTATAGCTACCATGCCATCGCGGCCCGCTTCCACAACAATGATGATCATGAGGAAGAGGAACGCTTCGATGCCATGGTCGAGCCAACCATCCGCGAGGCGCTGCAGGTATCGGATACCCCGGCCAACCATGTCTTGCTGGCTACCATTCTCATCCAGCACGAAGAGAAGCTGGATGAAGCAGAAGCACACCTGCGCGAGGCCCAGAAGGGTCCTTTGACACAAGAGGATGCCGTTGATGTGGCGATGGGGCTGGCCGAGATCGCGATGCAGCGCGAGGACAACGAAGAGGCCCTGAAACACTTCAATGAGCTCTCCCGTCTGACACCGGATGATGCCCAGGTCTGGTATCGTATCGGCTACATCCAGCACCAGATGGAGCGCTTTAAAGAGGCCAGCGCAGCTCTGCAGCGCAGCATTGAGCTGGCACCCGAACTGACGGAGGCCTATACCGAACTGGCCAGCATCTACCTGGTGCAGGACAACGCCAAAAAGGCGCTCGATGTCGCCCGTGAGGGACTGGACAACAATCCCGATGCCGCTGACCTGTATGCTACAATAGCGCTGATTTATATGCAGAGTGGCGACTTCCGTAGCGCCGATCGCTATCTCAGCAAGGGTGAAAGCCTGGATAGCGATGACGAGTTCCTACAGGAGGCGCGCGCGCGCTACAATGCAGAATACAAACAGCGTCGTGGACCACAGGGCCCGAACAAATCCAAAAGTCGCAAAGCAAAGAAGAAATGACACAGATTCAAGAAGAACGCACAATCACCTATTATACCGTCGAGCTGGGCGCGCTCTCCCGTGATGGGCATGCCACAGCTGAAATCAGCGAACAGAATGAGGCAGGCGACGTTCACACTCGCCTGCTCCAGGTACCGGCGGGACTTCCCGGCGAGCGCGTGACGATCGCCGTCGAGGCACCGCCAACGCCCAGACCCGGCCGCAAACGCCGCCACTGGAAACAGCGGCCACCACGGGTCTGGATCACCGAGCTCCACGAAACATCTCCCTTACGCATCCAGGCTCCCTGCCCGGTCTTCGGCACCTGCGGAGGCTGCCAGATCCAGCATATGCGCTACACGGCACAGCTGGGGTGGAAGCGTGAGGTTGTACGCCAGCTCTTACATGAAGTTGGACAGTTCACCGATCCTCCGCTGCTGGATACCGTGGCCTGCGATGATCCCTGGCACTATCGCAACCATATGCGCTTCTCCGTCAACCGCGAGGGACAGGCCGGCCTGACGGCGCGCGGCTCGCATCGCGTGCTACCACTCGCCGAGTGTCCCATCGCCCATGGGCAGATCAACCGGGCCCTCAAGGTAGTCAACCAGCACGTCAATCCACGTCCGCAGGTTCTGATCCGCTGCGCGACCGCCAATAACCAGATGCTGATCCAGCCGGCGCAGAGCGAAGAGGTGCGTCAGCAGATGGCAGAACAGGGCATCGAGATCCAGGCAGAGACGATGGAAGAGGTGCTGGGCGGACAGAGCTTCCGCATTCGACCCAGTTCGTTCTTCCAGACCAATACCACCCAGGCGGAGAAGATGGCCCGCATGGTACTGGATGGCCTGCTGGCCGACCAGCCCGAGGAGAAGATTCGCCAGATGACGGTGGTCGATGCCTATTGCGGTGTGGGAACGTTCGCTGCCCTGCTGGCCCCCCACGTGGGCAAGGTGATCGCCATCGAGGAGTCCGCCAGCGCCATTAAAGACGCACAGTGGAACATGCGCGATGTCGAGCACGTCGAGATCATCAAGGGCAAGGTCGAGGATATGCTGCCGGGCCTCTCGGCGCAGATCGACGGCTTCGTCATCGATCCACCACGCGCCGGCTGCCAATCAACTGTGTTGGATGCATTGATTCAGAATCCGGTGGCGCGCATCGTCTATGTCTCGTGCGATCCATCGACCCTGGCCCGCGACCTCAATATTTTGTGCAATGTGAGCCAGGCCTATCACCTGCGCTCGGTGCAGCCGCTGGACATGTTCCCACAGACCGCCCACATCGAGAATGTAGCCGTATTGGAGCGCACAACCCTATGACAACAACACAGTTGCCTTTACTGCTAGCCTCCGCCTCGCCCCGCAGGCGACAGATTCTGGCCAAACTTGGACTGCCATATATCGTCAGCGTCGCTCCCGGCGATGAGGATGCCGCTCAGGCCCACTACCAGGGACCGGCCGATGGGCTGGGCACATGGACCGCGACCCACAAGGCTCTGATGATGTTCACCCGGCCAGAAGCAGCCAATCACCTGGTCATCACATCCGATACCACGGTCATCCTGGATGACCATGAACTGGGCAAGCCACGCGACGAGGAACACGCCCGCAGCCTGCTGCGCTCTCTGCGCGGACGCTGGCATCGCGTCGTCACCGGTGTGGTGGTCAGCACGATGGTCGATGGTCAGCTGCGCATGCAGGGTGATAGCTGCAACACACCGGTCCTGATGCGTCCCTACACGGATGAAGAGATCGACGCCTATATCGCGACTGGCGATCCCATGGACAAGGCCGGGGCATATGGAATTCAAAGCGCCAGCTTCCAGCCAACCGAACGCATCGCTGGCTGCTATTTAAACGTGGTCGGTCTGCCCCTGTGCACGCTGGTGCGCCTGCTGGCAAACTTTGATGTTTATCCCGCCAGCCAGGGAGACCCGCACAGCGCCTGCCCCTGGTCGGAGCTATGTCACATCAGCTAATGACTGAGATTGTACGAGGACGCTACGCGCCCAGTCCCACCGGTACGTTGCACATGGGCAATCTGCGCACCGCGCTGCTGGCCTGGCTCTTCGCCCGTGGCGCCGGAGGCGAGTTTATCCTGCGCATCGAAGACCTGGATCAGCCGCGCATGCAGCCGCGCGCCACGGAGCAGATGCTTCAAGATCTACACTGGCTGGGACTGGACTGGGATGAGGGGCCCGAGGGCGGTCCCTATGCCCCCTACATCCAGAATGAGCGATTGGGGATCTATCAGCGGTATCTGCAACGTCTGCAGGACGCGGGACTGGTCTATCCCTGCTATTGCAGCCGGGCGGAGATCCAGCAGGCGGCCGCGCACCTGCCCGCCGGAGTTGATGGGGGGGCACGCTATCCGGGCACCTGCCGCCAGTTAAGCGAGAGGCAAAGGCGCCAGTACGAACGGCAGGGACGGCGTCCCTCGCTGCGCCTGCGCGTCCCCAACGATACCACCATCACCTTCACCGATCTCGTGCTGGGTCCACAGCAGCAGCAGGTACAGCAGGCGGTCGGTGATTTTATCCTGCGCCGGGCCGATGGCATCTTTGCCTATCAGCTGGCGGTCGTGGTGGATGACGCCCTGATGCACCTCAACCAGATCGTGCGCGGGGCTGATCTGCTCTCCTCGACCGCGCGCCAGATCGTCCTCTATCAACTGCTCGACTTTTCCGTTCCTACCTTCGCCCACGTCCCCCTCATCCGCAACGAACAGGGGCAGAAGCTCTCCAAGCGCGTCCAGAGCGCTGGTCTGGCTCCCCTGCAAGCCAGCAACTACACGGCGGAAGATGTCATCGGCCTGCTTGCTCACAGCTGCGGCCTGCGCGATACCGCAGAGGCGATCAGCGCGGCAGAACTGGCCGCGTACTATCGCCAGCGGCCCGCGACATCGCTCTATGAGCTCCTACGTCCTGGCCCCCACACAGCATAGCTAGCTCGTCTCGGGCAAGGCAGCATCAGCGTGGGATGCAGGCTGCTCCTCGGGGCGGAGAACGACCTCGGCCTTCATGATCTGCTTGTAGACGCGGCCCTCGCGCCAGAACGCCGAGAGATCAAAGAGGAAAAAATCGACGGGACGCCACAGGATGACCCAGAAAGCGACATTGAAGCCATCGCTCAAGAACGTGGCGAGGACGGTGGGCAGGGCATTGACGTTACCGAGCAAGAACAGGCCACTGGCCATAAACAGGATACCAATAATCAAGGCCCGTAACGCATCCTGCTTCAAGACCACGGCAGAATTGCGGTTTTGCCAGATCTGGAAGGTGCAATAGCGCTGGATCGCGGCCCGCGTCTTGCGTGCCAGATCCGCCTCGATATGGCGCGCCGGCAAATAGATCACGATTCGTGTACGCCGCTTGCGCCAGGGTCCAGGCAGTTCGCACCGGCTCTTCACGATATCGATGGCCGGCACAAAACGCACCGTCTCCACAAAAGGATCTGGCTGGGGCACGCTAAACAGATCCTGTATCGAGTTCAGGCGCAGCGTAATTTCATCAACGTTCTCGCGCACAATCCCCTCTATCCTCTACCCGCAGATGAGAAAAATATCACCCTTGCTCTCTATTGTACAGAGCCGATTTGACGGTTTATCAAGATGTATCGTTGCAGGCAACAAGGGGTATTTTCGTTTTTCTCCTTGCCTTTCTCTCTGCAAAAATATGAATTATACCCGTATGCATCAATATCTGTAGGGGTCAGATGGGTTGACTTACACGTGTAAGTGATATATAGTTTAGATAAAAGTATTGGCTGAGGAGTAGGAAATGGCAGAAAAGGGAGCGCGGCGCGTGACGAGTGTCGATGTGGCGCGGGCGAGCGGTGTCTCGCGGGCCACGGTCAGCTATGTGCTCAATAATGATCCGCGCCAGAGCATTCCTCCGGAGACGCGTGAGCGCGTTCTGAAGGCGGTGCAGGAACTGGGGTACAGTCCTTTTAGCCCGGCGCGCACGCTGAGCAAGGGACAGAGCGACCTGGTGCTGGCGGTGCTTCCTTTCGAACAGGTTGATCCAGACCTGGCACGCACATTAAAGGTGCTGGGCACAAGGCTCTCGGAGCACGGTTTCACCCTGATCTGGCACGTTGGCGAGCTGAGCATGACCGGCAAAGCCCATCCGGCCTTTCACCTGACGCCAAGGGCCATCCTCTCGTATGTGGATGAGAACGACGCGACGGCGGCTGCATTTCTGCAGCAGTTCAATGTACCGGTAATCGCAACGATGGCCGGCGAGATAAATCGGCAGTGCGTCGGCAGAACGCAGGTGGATCATTTTGTGCGAAGAGGCTTGAGAAGCATTGTCTTTGCGGCCCCCGAGAGGCTGGATGTGCAATGGCTGGCACAGGGTCGCCTGGAAGGAGTGCGTCAGGCATGTGGAAAATATGGCCTGCATTCCCCCATAGCACAGACCATACCACTCAGTCGTGCGGCCGCACAAACAGCCATGCGGGGTATATTGGCCAGGATCGCTGGGCCGGCCGGCATTTGCTGCTACAACGACGAGGTTGCCTTCGCTGTACTGGCGGCTTTAACCGACATGGACGTTCAGGTGCCGGAGGCGGTGGCCGTCATTGGTTGCGATGACATTCCCCTGGCTCAGTTCAGTCAGCCGCCACTGACCACTATTCGCTTTGACCATAACCAATCAATGGAGAAGCTGGTCGACACTATCCTGGCAGCCATTGAGGGACAGGAACCCATACCACTGTCGGCCAATCAACTTTCAGTTGTCGTTCGTGCCTCGGCATGAAAACTATACCATCGTCCCTGCAAGATAGCGCGACCCGAGAGAGTAAGGGGAAGGAAACATATGTCTGGTACTACTCGTTCAAAAATATATCTCGCCGATAAGTGGCTGGTGGCTATCGCCGTCTCTCTCGGCATGCTGATGAGCCTGATGGACGCTACGATCGTCAACGTGGCGGTTCCGAAAATGCAGCACGACTTCGGAGCCAGCATTCACGACGTGCAGTGGGTGGTGACGATCTATATGATCACACAGGCTGCGGTCATCCCGACCGCACCGTACCTGGCCTCTAAATTCGGCGCCAAGCGCGCCTATGTGTGGACGCTGGTGGCCTTTCTGCTCGGCTCCATCCTGTGTGGCTTCGCCTGGAACCTGCCCACGTTGATTCTTTTTCGTCTGATCCAGGGCATTGGCGGAGGGATTCTTTTGCCGCTTGTCATGACGTTACAGTATCAGGCCTTCGCGCCGCACGAGCGAGGTGTGGCCACCAGCGTCATCGGTATTCCGATGCAGTTCGCGCCGGTCATCGGTCCCGCTCTGGGCGGCTACCTGGTCAGCACATTCGGCTGGCAGTGGGCCTTCTTTATCAATATTCCCCTGGGCATCATCGCCATCACGGTGGCGCAAAAAGTGCTGCGCCACACGCCATCGCAGCTGCGCACGCGCTTCGATCTGCCCGGTTTCTTCACGGCGGTTCTTGGCAGCGTCACCCTGCTCTACGCGATCTCGGCCATTACCAGTGGCGATAGCAGCCTCAAAAATATCGTGCTGTTCCTGGCTGGCATATTCATCATCTTCACTTTTATCATCATCGAACTACGCACGCTGAAGCGGGGGCAGATCCCGCTGCTCAATCTCCGGCGTTTCCATGATCGTACCTTTGCATTCAGCACCATCGCCCTGGTCTTCAGCAGCTTCATCATGTTTGGACTGCTCTTCCTCATTCCCATCTATCTGCAAAATCTGCATGGTGAAACGGCCCTGAACGCCGGCCTGATCCAGATGGGGCAGGCGCTGGCGGTGATCGTCATCTTACCAGTGGCGGGCAGGCTCTCCGACCGCATCGGACCGCGCTCGGTAGTCATCGTAGGTCTGATCATCCTGGGTGGAACGGCGGCGCTGATGATGACGCTGGCCCTGCAGACACCGATCTGGATCATCATTGGGATTCTGGTCTTGCTCGGCAGTTCCTTCGGCCTGAGCCAGCAGATCCCGGTGGCCGCCATGTCGCGCATAGATAAAGAGGAGCACCAGGAGGTCTCTAATGGCTCGACCCTGATCACAGTGCTGCGCGCCGTAGCGGCCCCAATGGGAGTAGCCATCCTCTCCAGCATCGTACAGGCGCGCAGTATGTACTATATGGATACGCTGTCCGCGCAGGGTGTTCGGGGCGCGCAACTGCAGCAGCAAAGCTCCCTGCTGGCCATGCACCAGAGCTTCCTGGTCGCCGGCATCCTGGGACTGCTGGCTATGCTCGCCATGTTCTTCGTTCCCAAACGCACTAAAAACATGCAAGAACAAACCGAGTCCGCGGCTATGGTTGAGGTGCTTAAATAGATAATTACCCGGTACAAAACATGCCCGCCTTCCTGCGGGCATGTTTTGTACCGGGTAATTATCTTGCCAGCTTCAGGCCGCAATTACTCCTCGGTAAAGGCATCCTGGATGTATTTGGCGTAGGGATGAGGCGTTGTCAGTATATAGCGTATCGTGGCAATGAAGAATATGATCAGCAAAATAAGCAGAGGAAAGATAACAATAAATGCCACGACATATTCAATAATTTCAAAGAACATTCCATTCTTATCTCTCAAAAGATTTTCGCTTATAAATCCACTAGATGCAATGTACATTATCACCCAGGGGAAAATATAAGTTAACCCTCTGACCAGATATCTATTTGACTGCCAGGGAACTTTCTCCCCATGTTTACGAGCGGCGAGTACTTCTTTGCCGCCCGCAAAGATAAGCGGAACCCCCCATAGGAATATTAGAATACTCCACAGAGTAAATGTCAGAGAGAAAAGCAGCACAAGCTGGTGAAAAATAAGGGCCACAATCACTACACAAAGGCTGCAAAGCACAATCAGAGAAAGGAGCAGGTTCCCTTTTTTTTCCCGTGGCATAGCAATGTTACTTCCTCATAATTAATCTATTCGCATGATGAGATGCTGACACCGATTATATGCTATTTACTGAGCAATTAAAACAGGATAGAATAGTTCAAGGTGTAGATCGGACTCTTCCGAGCATTGAGCATATCTAAAAAGAGGATAGCGAACACGTTCAGGGATGCATCGACTGTGTATCAATTTCTTGATAGTTTAAATTATGGGGGACGTATTGAGCATATCAGTAGAAGAAATCAGTAGCCACATCAGGCAAGGAAATGTACCTGCTGATTGGTCAGTCTGGCAGCCACCACCGATCTCACCTGTGTCGTTTATACTGTTAGGTTGCATTTATGCAATATGCATGCCTGTTTATTGCACTATAGCATCCGCACTCATCATCATGCTTACACATCAGACAACTTTGATCCAATCAAGTCCCTGGCCTATGTTTACCACATATCCCATACTAATAGTGCTTACGATAGTGTGCACTGTACTTGCAACATACGCTGGCTCCAGGGGAGTCTGGAAATTTGAAAAACATGATCGGGACATGTTGCTGGTGTCGCTACCCAATGGATTTATCCAGTATAAGCATTGGAGCGATATACATAAATCCAAAACTACCATAATCGAATATAGCCGTATCAAGTCAATCAAACCTCAGCCAACATTGGCTGGAGTTCAACTCCACATTTGCGATAGAAATGGACATACGCAAATGGTAAAAATCAGTTGGAAATATAGTAGTACCTCATATGCAAACAGCATGGGCCACATGCATATTCTCAAACAAATTATGGAGGATTATCATCGTTTCCAGGCCAACAATACCGTTGACCTTCAAGAATAATCCCGCAAGTCACCATCAGATATCCCTCCTGGTACTGGTGGTCGATACGATTCTATCTGCTGGAGAACATGTACACCGGTGCTGTTGGCGGCAGTACTAAACGCATGCGGAGAGACTGCGGAAAAATAGCTATGATATAATGCGGCTAAGAATAGATTGCCGATTATAAAAAAGATTTTCAGAAGTTATTTTTCCAGAAGTTTGATGAGGGTTGGTTTCCGTGTCGTGTATGCAGCTTGTCTTAAATAGTATTGCAATAACTCCTGATGTTACCCAACAAATGAATTATGCCTTTCAGCTTGGCATTGGTATTGCGACTATCCTCGCGGCTTTCGGCCTTGGTCTCCTGCTCAGGCGTCTGCTGGTGCGGCGCCTGCATAAGACCGTGCTGGATAACTGGATTATCCAGACGCTGGGCGTCGCGGTGGTGGTCATTCCAACGCTGCTGGGTGTTACGGGCGCGGTGGCGATCTTTAACGCCTCATTTGTTCTCTCTACCCTGACGGAGAACTTCTTTTCCAGGCCCGCTCTAGCGATCGATACCTCCTGGAACCTGGTTGAGACCTTACTCATTCTGGTGCTGGGCAATGGCGTGGCCAGAACGCTGCGCGCTATGATGACGCGCAGCCTGGGGGCCAGCCGGGTCGATATCAATATGCGCACCCTGTTCGCGCGCGTCCTCTATATCGTGATCCTCTCCATTACAGGCTTCTTCATCCTGACTGTCTGGAATGTGCCGATCGGTATCCCGGTGGCGGTGTTGAGTGCCTTCACGGTAACACTCACCGTGGCCTTCCAGGATATCCTGAAAAACCTGGTGGCCGGTTTCTACATCCTGGTCGAGCGGCCGTTTTATATCGGGGATCAGATCAATATCACCTCGGGCATGATCACGTATATCGGCAAGGTGGAAGATATTCAGTTGCGCGCCACGCGGCTACGTCTGACCAGCGGCGAAGAGGTCAGCGTCCCCAATCTCTTTATCTTCAGCAACGCGGTCATCAATAATACCCACTTTGGTGAGCGGCGCTCACTGCTAATGCTGACGATGCCGCAGGCGGATTTTGACCGCGATGAGACCAGCAGCAAGATCCTGCTACTGCTCAAGAACTATCAGGAGGTCATGCCCAAGCCAGATCCGACGGTGATGGTCAATAGCTATGAAGGCGAAAAGGTTTCGCTGCAGATACGCTTCTGGGTCGCTACAGGCCAGGTGATCGATATCTCCACCGTCGTTTATGAACTGCACAACCTCTTCCCCAACTCCGATATCAGCGTCAAGGAACCAATCTAAGAAGTTGTTTTGTGTGTTGGTGCGACAGGGGCGCACCAACACACAAAACAACTTCTTTCCACATGAACTCGGATATGATAAAATCCGGGGAAGAAGAAAATGATCATTCGCAGAAGGGGGAGCAGCCAGGGGTGAGTACGCGATCAATTGGTTTAATGGGAGGAACGTTCGATCCCATTCACCTTGCCCATTTAATTGTGGCTGAGGAGGTACGCTACGCGCTCAATCTCAACGAGATGGTTTTTATCCCCGCCGGCGAACCTCCACATAAAATGAACCGCACCACAGCGCCAGTAAGAGACCGCCTGGCCATGGTTGAGATGGCGGCGGCCTCAAATCCCCATTTCAGCGTCTCACGTGTTGAGATTGATCGGTCAGGACCTTCCTACCTGGTAGATACGTTACACCTGCTCAAAAAACAGTGGGGACAGGAGACGGATCTGTTCTTCGTCATTGGCTGGGATAGCCTGGAAGACTTCCCTACCTGGTATAAGCCGGCTGAGATCCTGGAGCAGTTGCAGCGCCTGGTGGTGGTCCATCGTCCAGGCTATCAGGAAGATGAGGCGTATAATCAACAGCTGGAGGCCCGCTTGCCTGGACTGCTCCAAAAGGTGTGCCTGGTGGCCGCACCGCAACTGGACATCTCATCCACCAACCTGCGGCAGCGTATAGTAGAAAACCGCCCCATCAAGTACCAGGTACCAGCAGAGGTTGAGGCGTATATCCGGTCCCACCACCTCTATCAACATCAAACAGAAAGCTAGATATTCATGGCACCAATGCAATTTGCGATCGGAGAACGCTTGCGGCTCCGCAAAAAACATCCCTGCGGCAGCTTCGATTGGGAGGTAGTGCGGCTGGGAGCTGATATCGGACTGCGCTGCGAAAAGTGTGGACGGCGCATCCTCTTACCGCGTTCAGAGGTTGAGCGCCGCGTCAAACAGGTGCTCCCCCGCCTGGCATCCTCCGAAGTCGATTTTTTTGATGAAGAATAACATACGAAGAAACAGCGCGGGGTGCCCCGCCCCTTGCGCCCTCTTGCCACATCCCTGTATACTCAACGTTATACATAAAAAGGATTTATTTTCGTATAACGTACAAGGATAAGGCATAATGGCAATAGCCCAATCGAACAAGGGTTTTCTCACTCTTCTCAAGAAGAGGAACTTCCTGCGACTCTGGCTGGCTCAGCTTATCTCCATGACCATTCTCAACGCGACGAATTACGCTTTGATTATGCTGATCAACAGTATCGTCCCCCATTCCACCATCATGATCGGCCTGGCGATCATCTGCTTTAGCGTCCCCGCGGTGCTCTTCGGGGCGCCCGCTGGCGTCTTTGTGGACCGCCTGGACAAGCGGCGCGTGCTCTGGACCAGCAACTGTCTGCGAGCCATCGTCACGCTGATATTTGCATTTGTGCTCCTGGCCCATCGGAGCAGCGTACTTGTCCCCATCTACTTATTGACCTTTATCGTTTCGGCCATCGGCCAGTTTTTTACGCCGGCTGAAGGCTCGGCCATTCCGATGCTGGTGGATGAGGATGAATTGATGCCGGCGCTCTCGCTGTTTAACATCACGTTCATGCTCTCGCAGGCGATCGGCTACGTGCTGATGGCCCCGCTGGCCATCGCGCTACTGCCCACATTCACATTGTTCAACGTCCCGATCGACGCGTTCATTCAGCTCTACGCCATCATTACCATCCTCTATTTAATCTGCGCGGCACTGATCGTATCGATTCCACACGCCAGCTTCACACACCGAGGCGATACACAAACCGAGCCTGTTCCAGACCTGGCCGCCGAGACCATCAGCATCGTACGCCGGATGCAGAACGAGATGAAGGAGGGCTGGCACTTTATTCACAAGCGGCGGTCCCTGCTGCTGGCGGTCGTGCAGCTCTCGTTTGTGGGCATCCTGATCCTGGTAATCGGGCAGATCGCGACGCCAATTGTGACGGATCTGCTCAATATGAACGCGAATTTGATGGCGTTGGTATTCGCGCCGGCCGGCATTGGATTGGTGCTGGGCTCGGTCTTGATGCCCAGGATCACGCGCCACCTGGGGAAGCTGCGCACGATCTTAATCGGCAATGTTGGCCTGACCATCGCGACCCTGCTCTTGCCGCTCTCAACGGTCTTCGCGCGCTGGCTGGAGCCCCAGCACTGGAATAAAGATCCCTGGCTGCTGGTCGCTATGGCCGGCTGCATGTTTGTTGCCGGGGTCGCCCTGGACTTCGTGAACATCCCGGCCCAGACAGCGATGCAGGAGCTGACACCAGAGTGGATCAAGGGCCGCGTGCTGGCCCTGCAGCTTGTACTGTATAATGCGTGCTCCATTCCAGTCATCCTGATCATTGGTATACTCTCCGACACCTCCCTGCATATTGATCGTGTGCTGTATCTACTTTCGGGTAGTATACTAATTTTCGGCATCTGGAGCGTTTACTACGAACGGAGGCATCCGACTGTATCCATAGCGCAACAAGAACAGCTAGTGGAACGTGAGGAAACACCTCTGACCACAGTACCAGGTAGAGGAAATGTTGATTGAGGGAAAAAATACGTATACAATATCGATTGAGATAAAGCGAGCAGAAGTAAGGATTGGAGAGAAATGACACCAGAGACCAAACTTATGGAGCAGATTGCTCCATATCAACCCTGGCTCATTATTGCCGGAGTTTTTGTTCTCTTTATCTTGTTACGCATGACGCGCAAGGCGCTGCGCCGGCGCGTCGATGAATTTGGCTATCGCACTATGCGCGAAAAAGGTCTGCTGATCTGGTTCTGGCTCAATGCGCCGGGCGTCATTGTGCATGAGCTCAGTCACGCGCTGGTCGTGCTGCTCTTCGCGCCGTTCGGATTTCGCATTACCAGTGTGACCCTCTTCCGCATCAGACCTATGGGACAGCGCGTGGGGAATGGACGCGTCGTCCGGCGCAATGGGCCGCAATCCCTGCAACTGGGAGAGGTACAGTACGTGCGCCCGCAGGGACGCTTCATGAGCTATGTCGGTGATGGCTTTAGCGGCGTGGCCCCCCTCTTTGGTGGTACCGCAGCCTTTATGTTTCTCTACTGGGTTACCACCGGCTATACGATCTGGGATATCCCCTTCGATGTCGCCCATCAGCAATGGCAGATCATTCGTGCGGGCTGGCCGCTGTGGACCCTGATCTTCGCCCCCTACCTGATCCTTTCAGTGACCTCCGAACTATGGCCCAGTCACCAGGACTGGCACGGCGCCCGCTGGTTCGTGTTGACGCTGGCGGCGCTGGCGACCCTCTTTGTGATCGCCGTCTGGTACGCGCAACGCTTCAATGATCTACTGGCGGTCGCCACCTTTATCTCTTCGCGCATCGACTTCGCCCTATCGGTCCTGCTGGTCCTGGACCTCGTCTTCCTGATCATTGCCGAAGGGTTGGTGCGCATGGTGCGCTATTGAGGAATTGTAGGATTCGCGCCTGCGGCCCCTGACTCTACGCGCCTACGGCGCTCACCTGTTATTTTTTAGGAGTTGGTGCCACAGCATAGATGGGTGCAGCCGCACCCATCTGTGCTGTGGCACCAACTCCTAAAAATAGGACATCCACAGGTGCACCATCGCCCTCATGAAACAGGATTACCAGTCGAATTTGTTGATCAGGAAGTTACGGCTGTAGTGGAGGAGGATGGGGCTGCCGTGGGGACAGACGGCGGGAGCGGATACGGTGGCGAGATTTTTGAGCAGGGTACGCTGCTCGCCTGGACCCAGTTCTCGGCCGCGCTTGAGGGCGGAGCGGCAGGCAAGCCCGATCAAGAGATGGTCCTCCCAGTCGGTGCTATCTTCGGCGGCCAGTTCGGCCAGTTCCTGCAGGTGGGCAGCCAGTTGCTCGCTCCCCTCGCTGGCCGGGACCGAGCGGACCAGAAAGCTACGCCCGCCGAAGCGTTCGCATTCGATGCCCAGGCCGCGCAGCATGGGCAGGCGCTGCTCCAGCAGTTCAGCCTCGTAGCGCTTCATTTCGATGATCACCGGCTCCAGCAGCAGATGAGAGTGGATCTCTTCTTCTTCGGGCCTGACGCCGCTATAGGTGCTGCGCAGGTGCTCGTAGATGACGCGCTCGTGGGCGCGGTGCTGATCGACCAGGTAGAGGCTGCCATCAGGAGCTTCGGCCAGGATCACGGCCTGCTGTAGCTGTGCCAGGGGACGCAGGCTGACGATCACCTCCGCCGTGCCCGGCTCGGCGATTTCGGCGCGATAGCCCTCAGAGCTTTCGGCGACATGCAGACCCCGGCGCCGGGGTCCTGGCAAACGCCGCTGCGTCGCCAGCACGGGTCCGGGAAATTGCACGGCCTCCGGCACCACCGGACTGCGCTCCAGCAGTCCTTTGATGGTCTGTGTCACCGCCTCTTTGATCTTTGCCTCCTGCAGTAGGTGGACCTCGGTCTTGGCGGGATGGATATTGACATCCACCTCATCGGGCGGCACCTCCAACGCCAGCACCAGCAAGGGATGCTTGCCTTTGGGAAGCAGGCTGCGATATCCTTCCTCCAGCGCGTCTTGCAGGACACGGGACTGCACCCAGCGTCCGTTGATAAACAGGGTTATATACTGGCGGCTCCCCTGCGCCAGCACCCGGTTACCCAGGTAGCCCCTCAACCGGTAGTGCTCTCCATCGCTGACGTCTATCTCCTGCAGCATCTCTTCCAGTGAGATATGATAGAGCTCGGTCAGGGTGGTGGCCAGGCTGCCGCTGCCGCTGGTCTGGATAGCTGTATGCTCGTCCAGGGCCAGGTTGAAGCGCACAGAGGGATAGCCGACCGCGTAGCGGCGAAGCAGCTGGACGATATGGCCGTTCTCGGTGCGGGCCGCCCTGGTGTAGCTGAGCCGTGCCGGCACGTTATAGAACAGATCGGTGACGGTGACGGTGGTGCCGTGAGGACGCGCCTTGCGGCCATGACCCTGCACCAGCCCGCCGCGCCAGGTATACCAGTAAGCCGGCTGCTCCTCTCCCTCCTCCTGCTCCGTCTCCCAGGCGCGGCTCTGAATGGTGACCTCCGCGATGGTCGCGATGCTGGCCAGGGCCTCCCCACGGAAGCCGAGCGTATGCAGACGCTCCAGGTCCTCAAAGGCGGTCAGCTTGCTGGTAGTATGGCGCTCACAGACCGCCGCCAGATCCTCAGCCGGGATGCCATAGCCATCGTCGCTGACGCGGATCAGGCGCAGTCCGCCACCGCGCACCTCGACGCGAATATCCTGAGCGCCCGCGTCCAATGCGTTCTCGACCAGTTCTTTCACCACAGACACCGGTCGCTCGATTACCTCGCCGGCGGCGATGCGCTCGGCAACGGCTGGCGGCAGCTCATGCAGGGCCGTGCGTACGAATTCTGGCCGTTGGATCATAAACTCAAATAGCTGGCTCATCAATACATTGCATTCTTTTTGTGTCGTTGTAAGAAAGATAAAAGATTCAGGGCATCCAGAGGGGTAATCGCCTGGACATCGATATCGTCGAGCGACGGCGCGCGCTCACCGCGCTCCACCGCTTCAGCGATCCCACGAGCCGCCTCGGTCTGCCAGTACAGGGCAGGCGCAGGTTCCGCTCGGTTGGACTCGCTCTGAGGATGATAGTAGCCATTAGACTCGGCCACGCGGTCGGCCCGCGTTGATGACCGCTGATCTGGCACTATAGTAGCAGCCTGATTGGTCTCGAGTTGAGAGAGCACCGTTTCGGCGCGCTTTACGATCGAAGGCGGCATGCCGGCCAGTTTCGCCACGTGCACACCAAAGCTGCGCTCGGCGCAGCCGGGCACCACGCGATGCAAGAAGACGATGCCATTGGGGTCGTCCTCATTGATGGCAACCGTATAAACGTGCAGGTGTCCTAGTTGCGCGGACAGGGCCGCCAGCTCATGATAGTGGGTCGCGAACAGGGTGCGAGCCTGAACCTCGTCATGAAGGTGCTCTACCACGGCGCGCGCGATAGCCAGTCCATCATAGGTGCTGGTACCGCGCCCGATCTCGTCCAGAATGATCAGGCTATGGCTGGTGGCGTGGTGTAGGATGGTCGCCGTCTCCTCCATCTCGACCATAAAGGTACTCTTGCCGGAGGCGATGTCATCCTCGGCACCCACGCGGGTAAAGATGCGGTCCACCAGGCCGATCTGCGCCTTGCGCGCGGGCACAAAGCTGCCGATCTGGGCCAGCAGGGTAATCAGCGCCACCTGGCGCAGATAGGTCGATTTGCCGGCCATGTTGGGTCCCGTCAGTAACACGATACGTTCGGCGCTCGCCGCCTCCAGGTTGGTGTCGTTGGGGATAAAGACATCGCCGTTCAGCGTATACTCCACCACCGGATGGCGACCGCCCACGATCTGCAGGCACCGCCCCTGCTCCAATACTGGTCGCACATAGCCCTGGTGGGCCGCCACCTCGGACAGACTCAACAGGACATCGATGCGGGCCACGGCGGCTGCGCTGCCCATCAACTGGGGATAGTAGAAAGCGATCTGGCGCAACACATCGGCGTAGATGCTGCGCTCCATCTCCTCGATACGCTCAACGGCGCTCAGGATCAGCGCCTCGTGCTCCTTCAACTCGGGTGTGATAAAACGCTCGGCGTTGACCAGCGTCTGCTTGCGCATATAGTCGGAGGGAACCAGCTTGAGGTTAGCATTGCTGACTTCGATATAGTAGCCAAAGACCTTATTGAAGCCCACCTTGAGGGCCTTGATGCCAGTGCGCTGGCGCTCGCGCGCCTCCAGTGAGATCATCCAGCGGCGCGAGTCGCGAATCGAGTTAAACAGCTCATCTAGCTCGGCATGATAGCCGGGACGAATCATGCGCCCCTCATCACCCTCATCACCCTCCTCGTCGGGCCGCAGCAGCGCCTGGTTGATCAAATCACGCACCTGGGGACATGGATCGAGGTCTTCGGCGATCTCTAGCAGCAGGTTGGATTCGCAGCTCTGTAAGAGATCGCGCAGCGTCGGCAACTCGGCCAGATAGTCGCGCAGACCCAGCACCTCGTTACGCACGGCCGTCCCCTGCCTGATCCTGCCCGAGACGCGCTCAAGATCGCCCAGCTCCTGCAGGGACATGGTGAAGCGCGTGCGAATGGCCGGGCTCTCATACAGCTCCTCAATGCTCTCCAGCCGTCCATTCAGGATATTCAGATCCAGCAGCGGCTGCGTAAGCGTACGGCGCAGGAGGCGCGCCCCCATCGGGGTAATTGTACGATCCAGCACCGCCAGCAGGCTCCCCTGCAGCGTGCCGCTGCGCGTCCCCTGCAGCAGCTCAAGATTGCGCTGGGTATGGGCGTCCAATACCATAAACTGATTTGTACTATATGAATGCAGGGCGGTCAGCAGCGAGAGCAGCGAACCGTTCATCTTTTCCAGGTAGGCTACGATGGCGCCGGCCGCCGCGATAGCCTGCGGCTGGCCCTCGCAGCCATATGATTCCAGGGATTGCACACCGAACTGGCGGCAGAGGCGCTGATAGGCGGCCTCCTCCTGGTAAAAATATGGTGGGCAATGGGTGATGGTCACGTTGTTGGCGGGGAACTGATAATCCTCTTTATGGGTCCCCTCGACCAACAGACACTCAACCGGGGCCAGCCTCTGCAGCTCCGCATCCAGGGCCACCGGCAGATCATCCGGGGCAAACCAGGTCACCATAAATTCGCCGGTACTGACATCCACGGCGGCCAGCGCGGTCTGCACTCGTCCCGTGGAGATGGCAACCAGGTAATTGTTCTGGCGTACCGGCAAGAGGTTAGGTTCTGACAGGGTACCGGCGGTCAGGATGCGCGTAACGGCCCGCTCCACCACGTCGCGTCCCTTGCTAACCTCCCCCACCTGCTCGCAGACCACCACTTTATAGCCCCGGTGGATCAACTTGCCCACATAGTTCTCCAGGGCATGCTTGGGGATGCCAGCCAGGGGAACGCGCTCCTTGCCCCGGCTATAGGTGCGCGTCGTACGCACAATCTGGAGTTCACGCGCGGTAATATAGGCGTCTTCATCAAACGTCTCAAAAAAATCGCCCACCTGATACATCAAGATCGCATCGGGAAACTGTTGCTTGAATTCTAGATATTGCTTGCGGGCCGGGCTCAGGGTCGCCATAAAATACACACCTCGGCATAACACAGGGTACAATCAAGTCGCATTGAACATCCGTACATTACCGCATTCTTTACGCACTGTCAAAAGGTGGTACTATATTGGACAGCAATCAGCAAATTCATACGGCACAAGTAGAATAAAGACGAGAAAACGGCCAAATAGGATGGTTGTTGGCTGAACTTTTTCTGGCAACTGACGTACTTCATAGTGTACATTATCAGTACATGAGACACATCCAATTCCTATTTCTTTGCCTGCAATAAGGGCCTATGGTTGAGGCCCGATTCCATCATATATTGGAAGGAATTATATATCACATGACAGACATTACTGCTCCCATTACGGCTGTCACGGTTTACGCGGATCGCGCGCTGGTGACGCGCAAGGGCAAGGTTACGCTTGAAGCCGGCGAGCACGAGGTCCGCGTCAACAATCTACCTCAATTTTTGCGGGACTCACTGCGCGCCTCCGGCCATGGACCTCAGGGAACG
Source organism: Dictyobacter halimunensis (assembly GCF_036245075.1). NCBI lineage: Bacteria > Bacillati > Chloroflexota > Ktedonobacteria > Ktedonobacterales > Dictyobacteraceae > Dictyobacter > Dictyobacter halimunensis. The sequence goes on along the minus strand of NZ_BSRI01000002.1, from coordinate 4,038,290 downwards.
CGTATCCTTAATGTTGATATTACCACCGCTTTCTATCCCCAGCCACCTGAGGAGGACCTGGCACGCATCCAAACAGAGTTGGATGCGCTGCAGCATCAGCAGAAGCTGCTGCAGGCCCGGCAGGAGGCGCTCAATGATCGGCGTCAGTGGCTGCGCGCGCTCGGCGAGCAATCCCGCGATTTCGCGCGCGGACTGGCCCAGGGACAGATGAAGCCGCAGGATTGCTCAGATTTCTTTAGCTTTATGTCGGCCCAGGCCACCCAGGATGCCGAGGCCGCGCTGCAGCTACAGACCCAGATCCAGCAGGTTCAATCCCAAATTGATGCTCGGCAGCGGGAGTATTATCAGCGCCAGGGCGATGAGATCTCCAGCGATCGCCAGGCGGCCCTGATCACAGTTGAACTGGCCAGCGCCGGCGAACTGGAACTGGAGATCTCCTACCTGGTGCGCAACGCTTCCTGGTATCCACAATACGATATTCGTGTGCATATCGATGGGCAACAGACCAGGGGCACGGTCGAGCTCACCTATATTGGCATGGTACAGCAATCTACCGGCGAGAACTGGGAACACGTAGAGCTGGCGCTGTCGACGGCCCGCCCCAGCCAGGCAGCGATCCTGCCAGAACTGCAGCCCTGGTATCTCAAGGAATACAACCCACCACCACCACGTCCTATGGCCGTTCCCATGGCGGCGCCTATGTCCGCCACCGCGTATGGTGCCCATCCTACGGGTATGCTGCGATCGCGGGTGGCAGCCCCAGGTGGGAGCTTCGCCCTGGAAGAGGATGAGATAGAGCCACCTGCCCCGGCGCCAGTCGAGGCGGAGATCGCGACCGCCACCGTCGAGCGCAGCGGGACCGCGCTGGTCTTCCGCGTCGGTCGCTCGGTCGATATCCCGTCCGACAATTCGCCGCACAAGACGACGATCGCCCGCGACGATCTGCCCTGTGAGTTTGACTACGTCAGCGCGCCAGCCCTGGAGACCAACGCCCATATGCGCGCGACCGTCGTCAACTCTACCGAGCGCATCCTGCTGGACGGTCAGGCCAGCATCTTCCTGGACGCCGAATACGTCGGCACCACCAAACTGGACTTCACAGCGGCACGCGAGGAGTTCAAGATCTTCCTGGGTATCGATGATAGCCTGAAGATCAAGCGCGAGCCGATCGAGCGCTCAGTTGACAAAGGAAACCTGCTGCAGGGCGATATCCGGCGCAGCACGTACGCCTATCGCATCAACGTCCATAACTACGCGACGGCACCCCGCAAGGTAGTGATTAAAGATCATATCCCGGTGCCGCAGCATGAGCGCATCAAGGTCAGGGTGCAGAGCATCACGCCTCAGCCAGCCGAGCGCACCCGGCTGGAACTGCTCACCTGGGAACAGGTTCTACCAGCCAACGGAGAGTTTACTATCGAGTATCGCTTCGTGGTTGAGCATCCACAGGGCCTGCGCGTCGTCGGCCTGCCCTGACCTGAAACATCGTTCAACCGCGCTGTTCTGATTGAACGGCGCGAATAAAATCGGCCAGCACGTCATAGGCGGTGACCGCCGGGCCCAGGGGTCCGGCGGGACCATAGTCTGGTACATCCAGTGTGATCGTCAGGCCTGGCAGGGTATCGAGCTCAAAGTGGGCCAGCATAGAACCACCCGTTACCGCGGCCAGCGGATCGGGTGGAGACAGGCGTTGCGGCTTCACAGAAGCCCTGATCCCCTCTTCCACCTTCTCGATCTGGGCCACCAGCTTATACGGCGTACCGGCGGCGCGCGCGGCCCGCACCTGTTCCGCATCCAGGTGGCGAATTCCCTCCACCTCTATTTTCGCCAGCGGCGTAGGAGTATCCATCAACACCGTCGCGATCGCGCTCACCTTGACGGCGGCGTCCCAGCCATCAATGTCGGCCGAAGGATCGGTCTCGGCGATCCCCAGTTCCTGCGCGGTCTGAATCGCTTGCTCCAGGCTCTTCCCCCGCTCAATCTCTTCGAGGATGACGTTGCTGGTCGAGTTAACTACGCCACGGAAGCGATTGATATTGGAGGCCGGCAGGCTGCTGGCAAAGAGTGAGAAGATAGGTGCGCCACCCATGACGGTAGCCTCAAACAGGAAGCTGCGCCGTTGTCGTTGCGCCAGCGCCTGTAGTTCGTGATAGCCATGCACCACAGTCCCCTTATTGGCCGTAATTGCGTGGGCGCCATGCTCCAACGCGGCCCTGATATGCTCAATAGCGGGCTGGCCTGTGTCAACATTCAACGAGGTCAATTCAAACAGCACATCGGCCCTGGCGGCGGACAGCCAGTCTCGCACATCATCACCAGAGGCAACTGTCGGTAGCTGTTCAAACTGCCCGGCCAGCAAAGCGGACACGTCGAGTCCGTCTGGATTGGCCAGCCAGCCCAGGCGCCGGGTCGCCACCCCGGTGAGACGCCACTCGATCTGATAACGTTCGCGCAGCTCAGCGGCCTTCTCCTGCAGCAAGATCAATAGCGCGCGCCCCACGTTGCCAAAACCAAGCAGGCAGAGATTATAAGTCTTCATAAAACTCCTATTGGAAATATCGATACTACGTGCGTTTATTCTAACATAGCGATTGATACATGGTACACTATGAGCATGAAAAATGCACCGCTGCAACTCTTTGCTGGAAGAGCGCGGATGGATTGTTTTTAGAGAAAGCGAGAGAACTGAGCATGAATGGACCTCGTCATGCCATGGAAGTGAAGCCGGGTTATCGTGGGCGCGCCTTCACCTCCGACCTCAGCGGACAGGAGTTCTGGCTGGTGGTCGACAAAGGTTTCCAGCCCATGGGATTGGTGATCGGCAACTGTATCTATTCGATGGGCGCGGTGCGCAACTGGCTGGTTGGCATCAAAGGCAATTTTCAGGGCGAGCTCAAAGAATATTCCGAGCTGATGTACCAGGCCCGTGAACTGGCGCTCAGTCGCATGCAGTTTGAGGCCGACCAGTTGGGCGCGGATGGCGTAATCGGCGCGGATATCAAGGTTGAATTCATGCACAACAACGAGTGGATGGAGGTGACCGCCATCGGCACCGCCGTGCGCTATGTGGGCGCCGGACCCAACCTGCCACCCACCGGCCAGGGCCGTGTCGTCATCCCCACTAATTAACTCCCCTTCTCAGAACTCCTAAACGGTTCGGGCGTGTGCTCGAACCGTTTCTATAGTATAGAAGCTATCTTTATTTCATGGCTATACGAATAGATAGATGTCGATATAACAAGGGAATTGGCTGGTTTCATGGAGCGGCTAGTCTGCTACAATAGCAAGTAAAAATGAGGAGTGGGCTATGCCTTTATTTGATGTCGAGCGGGCGCGGCTGGAGACGCCGGGAAGCCAGCATGTCCTGCATCTGAATAATGCAGGTTCGTCGTTGATGCCGCAACCGGTACTGGAAGCGACGGTTGCGCATCTGCAGTTGGAGGCGCAGATCGGTGGCTATGAGGCGGTTGAGCGGCAGCAGGAGGTGCTGGAGCATGCGTACGATGCCGCGGCGACCTTGATCAATTGTACGCGCGATGAGATCGCCTTTGTGGAGAACGCGACCCGCGCCTGGGATGCCGCCTTCTATGCTATCCCATTTAAAGCCGGTGATCGTATTTTGACTTCGATGGCGGAATATGCCAGCAACTATATCGCGTATCTGCAGGTGGCGCGCAAGACCGGGGCCGTGGTTGAGGCGATTCCAGACGATCAATATGGGCAGGTTTCGGTCGAGGCGCTGCGCAATATGCTGGACGAGCGGGTGAAGCTGATCTCGATCACCCATGTACCAACCAGCGGCGGACTGGTCAATCCGGTGACCGAGATCGGCAAGGTGGCGCGCAAGGCAGGCATCCTGTACCTGGTTGACGCCTGTCAATCAGTGGGACAGATGCCGATCGACGTGCAGAAGATCGGCTGCGACATGCTATCTACAACGGGCCGCAAGTACCTGCGCGGTCCGCGTGGCACCGGCTTTCTATATGTGCGGCGCGAGCTGATCGAGCAGCTTGAACCGGTCTTCCTTGATCTACATGCGGCCACCTGGGTAAGCAAGGACCACTATGAGATGCGCTCGGACGCGCGCCGCTTCGAGAACTGGGAGACCAACTACGCGGGCAAGATCGGTCTGGCGCGGGCCATAGATTACGCGCTCGACTGGGGTGTCGACAACATCTGGCGGCGCGTCAAGGAGCTTGGCTATAACCTGCGCACGCAGCTCAGCCCCATTCCCGGCGTCATTGTGCGCGATCGCGGCATTACGCAGTGCGGGATCGTCACCTTTACGGTCGAGGGGGTCGAGCCGGAGGAGATCAAGCAGCAGCTGGCGCAACAGCAGATCAATGTGTCGGTAGCCGTGCAAAGCTCGACGCGGCTGGATCTGGAGGCTCGTGGTCTGACGACGATGGTGCGCGCCTCCGTGCACTATTACAATACACAGGAGGAGCTGACGCGCTTCAGCGCGGCGATCGCCCAGCTCTCCGATTTTTAGGGGCGCGTGTGCCCGGGTACAGGGTCGCTTCGCGACAAGCCAGGGCAAGCCTGGCACCTACGGGATGCCGCGCATGTGTATGGGGTTATGGCGCATATGCCCCGGCGCCTTTCGAGGCTGCCGGGGCATTATCAACGGCCTTAAATGGAGGCTTCGTAGGGTTTGAAGCGGATGAATTTGTCGTAGAGCATGGCGTCGTCCAGCTGTACGCCCTGCATAGTCTGCTCCATAAGAAAGTGGCTGACCTTGTCGGGATCGTTGGTTTGCCGGAAGGCCTCCATCTGACGATCGGCCCCGGTGCCACGTGGATCATCCAACAGGGCACGAATATAGTCCATCTCGCGGCGGCTGCCCAGTTCATCGACGACGTCATCAACGAGGTCTAGCAGTTCGCGGAAGGAGTCGCGCATGCTGGCCCTGCGCTTGTTAGTGAAGTCGACCACCTCGGCGTCCAGGCCATAGCGCATGGCGCGCCACTTGTTCTCATCGATGTAGTCACGCGAGAGGATGGGGACCTTTTCACCCTTTTCATTCATCTTGACCAGCTTGGCAATCAGAGCCTGGCAGAGCGCGGCCAGGGCCAGCGTATCTTCGATCGTCGCCGGCATGTCGCTGATGCGAAACTCGATGGTGTCGAAAAACGGATGGGGGCGGATATCCCACCAGATCTTCTTGCCGTTGTCGATGCATTCCATCTCGACCAGGTCGTTGACGAAGCGATCAAAGTGTTCAAGGTTCTCAAAGATGTCGGGCGTACCACTACGCGGGAAACGCTTCCAAACGACGGAACGATAGGATTTAATGCCGGTCATGCGCCCATTCCAGAAGGGCGAGTTCGATGAAAGCGCCAGGATATGGGGCAGCCAGGTACGTACCTGGTTCATGACCTGGATCGCCTGCTCCTTCGAATCCACAGAGACATGGACGTGCAGGCCAAAGATCAGGATCGAGCGAGCCACGTCCTGATATTCCTCCTCCAGCTCCATATAGCGTTCGTGGGGAGTTGGTTTCTGCTCATGCCAGGAGGAGCTAGGGTGGGTACCAGCGCTGATCAACGCCAGGTTCTCTTTTTGCAGGATGCGCGCCAGCAGCGCACGCGAGGTATACAGCTCCATGCGCGCCGCACCAATATCCGGCAGAACGGGCGAGACAAATTCCAGCACAGATTGCAGCATCTCCGGCTTGATCTGCTCTTCGAAGATGGGAGCCCCTTTATCGAGGATACTCTGGGCGCGCGAGGCCAGCTTGCCGGTCTTTGCATCGACCAGTTGAAACTCCTCCTCGATCCCGAGCATAAAACGTTGTGCCATGTGCCAACCCTCCATCAAAAATCCGTAACCAATTCATACAATCGTTACTCTACTATTCACGATCTCGATGATAGTTGAGATCCAGGCTTTTCATAGCTATGCAATAGAATGCATACAGCGGGCTACAAAAATATGGACTCTGTGTATAAGTTGAACCTCCCTATTGCTACACGGCTCATGCTATAATACACCATGACACCTATAGACCGAGGAAGATCATATCCAGCTAATTTTATAGCAGGCCCCAACCAGAAGCACTCGTCTGCTATTCAGCTACCCCTCCAGGTTGTACGTGCGGGGTCATCATGCACAAAACCTGGTGCCTGGGTTTTACGGTCAAGAGCGCCGGGGGTGGTTATCTCCATCTCATGTATGCGCGAGGGCGCCTGATTCCAGCAAAAACGTATTTTATATATGTATCATATATAGCTTACCCAGAAGTTCGGAGGGAAGAATGAGCCGATTTCTCGATACACTGGCCCAGCGTATTTTGATCTATGATGGAGCGATGGGCACAAATATTCAACGCTATCAACTGACCGCCGAAGATTATGGTGGCGAAGCGACCGAAGGCTGCAATGAATACCTTGTGCTGACAAAGCCCAATGTCATCGAGGAGATCCATACGGGCTTTATGGAGGCGGGCTGCGACGTTATTGAGACGGATTCGTTTACCGCCAGCCGTTTGAAGCTGGATGAGTATGGGCTGGGCCACCTGACGCATGAGATCAACCTGGCGGCGGCGCAGCTGGCGCGCAAGGTGGCGGATCGCTTTAGCACGCCCGAGCAGCCGCGCTTCGTAGCGGGCTCGGTTGGCCCCACCGGCATGCTTCCTTCCTCCGACGATCCTCTGCTAAGCAATATCACCTATCAGCAGCTGGTGGCGCTCTTCCGCGAGCAGGGCAAGAGTCTGCTGGAGGGCGGCGTGGACGTCTTCTTGATCGAGACCAGCCAGGACATTCTGGAGGTACGCGCGGCCATCACCGGTCTGCGCCAGGCCATGAAAGACGCGGACCGGCAGGTGCCGATCCAGGCCCAGGTCTCACTGGATACCAGCGGCCGCATGCTGCTGGGAACCGATATCGCGGCGGTGATGACGACACTGGTCTCCCTGCGCGTGGATATCGTCGGCCTCAACTGCTCGACGGGTCCCGAACACATGCGCGAGCCCGTACGCTTCCTGGCCGAGAACTGTCCTCTGCCCATTTCGACCATTCCCAACGCTGGCATCCCACTGAACGTAAATGGACAGGCCGTCTACCCGATGGAGCCCGAACCGATGGCGAAGGCGCTCTACGAATTTGTGACCGAGTTCGGGGTGAATATCATCGGCGGCTGCTGCGGCAGCAGCCATGAGCATCTGCAAGCTATCGTCAAAGCCTGTCGCAACGCGCCACGCCAGCCACGACCGATCGCGGATAACAATATCGCGCAGAAGAACTTCCGGGAGATCATCCCTCCTTTCCTTTCAAGTGGCATTCGCTCCACCTCGATGCAGCAGGATCCGCCTCCCCTGATCGTGGGTGAGCGCGTCAACGCCACCGGCAGCCGCAAAGCCAAACAGGCGCTGCTGGCCGATGATTATGATACTCTGCTGGCCATTGGTCGCGAGCAGGTCGAGGGTGGCGCCCATGTCTTAGACGTCCAGGTGGCCCTGACCGAGCGCACCGATGAAGATATCCAGATGGCGACCCTGGTCAAAAAACTTTCCATGGGTAATGAAGCTCCGCTGGTCATCGATAGTACCGAGGCCGACGTAATCAAGGCGGCCCTTGAGATCGCCCCCGGACGCGTCCTGATCAACTCTATCAATATGGAGATGGGACGTCAGAAAATCGAAAACGTACTGCCGCTGGCGCTGGAACACGGCTCGGCGGTGATCGCGATGACTATTGATGAGATCGGCATGGGCAAGACAATCGAGCGCAAGGTCGAGATCGCTCATAAGATCTATGATATCTGCGTCAATGAGTACGGGCTCTCGCCCAACGCGCTGGTCTTTGATCCCCTGACCTTCCCGATCACTACGGGACAGGAGGAGCTGCAGACGGCGGCCATCGAGACGCTGGAGGCGATCAAGCGCATCAAGGCCGAGTTGCCGGGCGTGATGACGATCCTGGGCGTCAGCAACGGCTCCTTTGGTCTGAAGATGCACGCGCGCGCGGTGCTCAATAGCGTCTTCCTCTATCACGCGGTACGAGCGGGACTGGATATGGCGATCGTCAATCCCTCCCACATCAAGCCGTACGCGGAGATCGACGATGAGCAGCGCCAGCTGGCCGACGACCTGATCTTTAACCGGCCCGATGCGCTGCCGCGCTACATCAACTACTTTGAGCAGCATGGTCCACAGAAGAGCGACGACAGCGATAAGGTTGATCCCACCGAAGGCATGGAGGTCGCCGAGCGCATCCACTGGCAGATCCTGCATCGCCGCAAAGAAGGGATCGAACCCTTGATCGACCAGGTGGTGGCCGAGCGCGCCGCCAGCATGCAGGTCAACAACAACGACGCGGCCGTCAACGTGCTCAATACGGTACTGCTGCCCGCCATGAAAGATGTAGGTGACCGCTTCGGCGCCGGCGAACTGATCTTGCCGTTCGTGCTGCAATCGGCCGAGGTAATGAAGCGTTCGGTGGCGCACCTGGAAAACTACCTGGAGAAGCAGGAGGGCTACACCAAGGGCAAAGTCGTGCTGGCCACGGTCTATGGCGACGTACACGATATCGGCAAGAACCTGGTCAACACCATCCTCAGCAACAACGGCTATACCGTCTACGACCTGGGCAAGCAGGTGCCGCTGAATACGATCCTGGAAAAGGCTATGGAGGTCAAGGCGGACGTGATCGGCCTCTCGGCCCTGCTGGTTAGCACCTCGAAGCAGATGCCGCTGTGCGTCAAAGAGCTGCACAAGCGCGAGCTGTCCTTCCCGGTCATCATCGGTGGCGCCGCCATCAACCGTTCCTTTGGACGCCGTATCCTCTTTGTGGATGACCAGAAGGTCGACTCGGTTCCCACACCCTATGAGCCGGGCGTCTTCTATGCCCGCGACGCCTTTGAGGGACTGGATATCGTCGATAAGCTGACCAATACCATAACGGAGAAGAAGCAGTTTGTGCAGCGCATCCAGGATGAGGCATTGAACGAACGCCTGAAGAAGAACGCGAAGAGCGCCGAGGCGGCGCCGGTCAAACAGGAGGTAAGCACAACGCCATCCAGCAGCGTGCAGCCGGCGGCCTCGATTCCCACGCCGCCATTCTGGGGACCGCGCATCCTTGAACGCATCGGCCTGGAAGATATCGCGGCCTGTATGGATTACAAGACGCTGTATCGCCTGCACTGGGGCGGCAAATCGCATGGCGAGGAGTTTAACCGCCTGGTGAAGCAGGACTTTGAGCCCCGTCTGGATCGCATGCTGCGCGAGGCGCGCCAGCAACGCTACCTGCAGCCGAAAGTGGTCTACGGGTATTATCCCTGCCAGTCCAGCGGCAACGAACTGATCGTCTATGATCCAGAACAGTTCCAGCGGGACGGCCAGTTGCGCGAGGTGACGCGCTTCGTCTTCCGCCGCCAGACAGAGCATGACCGCCTATGCATGGCGGACTACTTCGCCTCGGTGGAGAGCGGCAAGGTAGATGTGCTCCCTCTACAGGTCGTCACCATGGGACATGAGGCCAGTGAGGCCATCCAGGCACTGCAGGACAAAGGAGAGTATTCCGAGGCCTACTTCCTGCATGGGCTGGCCGTTGAGATGGCCGAGGGGCTGGCCGAATACACCAATCGCGTGGTGCGCCAGGAGCTCGGCCTGACCGACGAGGCCCGTGGCCGCCGCTACAGCTGGGGCTATCCCGCCATCCCGGACCTGGCCGACCACGAGAAGCTCTTCAAGCTGCTCCCCGTCGAACAGAGCATCGGAGTCACCCTGACCGAGGCCTACCAGCTAGTCCCCGAGCAGTCGACGGCCGCCATGATCACCCATCACCAGCAGGCCGTCTACTTCGCCATCCGGCTGCCCAACGCCGAGGCGGTCGGCGTTTCATAAAGCGCACGCGAGGTGCGCACCTATGGCGTTGGCGTGGCGTGCGTGCCCATAGGTGCGCACCTCGCGTGCGCTTTCCGCCTCAACCACGCCAACGCCGCCATCCGGTGGCGTTGGCGTGGTTGAATTTGTATGGTATAATGATACCAAAATAATGCAGGAAAACCTGATATGTTGGAGAGATTCGTGAACGTCAGAATGCACAATTGCACCTGTCTGTGCGTTCATAGAGGCAGCTTTTAGGAGTAGCTCAGCCCTCTATGAACGTAATTTGGCGTGTTCTCCAACGACCATTATGATTCACTTCCCCCACACGTCTTCTGTCTGAGCTGCTACCTCGTACCATAACGGACTGATACAATAGAGCAAGCATATACACACGCGCACACGCGCACATGCACACAAACAAGCGCCCGCGAGGGGCGCACCTACGGATAGAGGAGATTTGCTCATGTCAACGCAAGCAAGCAAACCAGTTTACCTGTACAATACATTGACGCGTACCAAAGAACTATTCAAACCATTGCACGCCCCAAAGGTGGGCATCTATAACTGCGGCCCCACCGTCTATAAAGATATTCACATCGGCAACCTGCGCTCGTTTACCACCACCGACTGGCTGCGCCGCATCTTAGAGTACAACGGCTACGAGGTCACGCTGGTGCGCAACATCACCGATGTTGGCCACCTGCACGAGGATGACGATGTCCGTGGCGGCGAGGATAAACTGGAGCACGAGGCGCGTACGACCGGGCGCTCGGCCTATGAGATCGCGGCCCACTACACGCAGCAATACCTGCGCGACAGCGACGAGATGAACATCCTACCGCCGCAGATCGTGCCAAAGGCCACCGAACACATCCCCGAGATGATCGAGATAACCAATAGGCTGATCGAGAAGGGACTGGCCTATGTCAGCGATGGCAATGTCTACTACGCGGTCAGCCGCTTTGCAGACTATGGCGAGCTGTCGGGCAACACGGTCGAGAATCTGCGCGCCGGTGGTCATGGACGCGTGCAGATGGAGGTGGCGGAAGATAAGCAGAACGCGGAGGATTTCGCACTCTGGAAGCATGGCGACGCCACGCGCCAGATGAACTGGGAGAGTCCCTGGGGCGTCGGCTTCCCTGGCTGGCACATCGAGTGCTCAGCCATGGCCACCCGCTACCTGGGCGAACAGTTTGATATCCACACCGGCGGCATCGACCTGGTCTTCCCGCATCATGAAGACGAGATTGCGCAGAGCCAGGGCGCGACCGGCAAGCGTCCGGTGCAGTACTGGGTACACAACGAGTTCCTGGACTTCGGCAATAGCAAGATGTCGCGTTCGGTCGGCAACGTCTTGCTGCTGAGCTCGTTGAAGGAGCGCGGCATCGAGCCGATGGCTTATCGCTATCTGCTGCTGACGGCCCACTATCGCTCGAAGCTCAACTTTACCGATGACTCGATCAATGCCGCCCAGAACGCCCTGAACAATCTGCGCGCCGATATCGCCGAGCTACCGGTAGAAGAGGCGCCCGCCAGCTGGTCGGAGGAAGCGCAGCGCACGCGCGAGGCGTTCCACGAAGCCATCAACAACGACATGGACCTGCCGGTGGCGATCAGCATCACCCGCGAGGCGGCACGCACCAACAAGATCGCGCCCGCCGAGCGGCGCCACCTGATACTGGACTTTGACCGGGTTCTGGGTCTACAATTGGATAAAGTGGCCCCCAAAGCGCCTGTAACCGTCAGTGACGAGGCGCAGGAGCTGGTTCGCCAGCGCGACGCGGCCCGATCTGCCCGCAACTGGAAAGAATCGGATCGCCTGCGCGACCAGCTGAAGAGCATGGGCTTCGAGGTGCGCGACACCCCACAGGGCACACAATTGGTATAATTGCTCAAAAAGATACATCATCAATCGTCGTAGGTGCGCCCCTTGCGGGCGCTTCCACCCTCGCCCCACGGAGATGCACCTACGACGATAATGACGCGATCCAATAACAAGAAGCGCCCGCAAGGGGCGCACCTACGACGATGACGCGATCCAATAGCAAGGAGGGCAATTCATGGCATCCTGGTGGCGCAAAAACCTGAACAAGACCGGTGAGCTGGGTGGTTTTGTCAATGGTTTCTATTCACTCCTGACCCATCGCCAGCTCCCCTCAACCAGTGGCACCATCCAGATTGCGGGACTGCATGATCCGGTAGAGATCATTACAGACCAATATGGGGTCCCCCATATCTACGCCAACAACGATGATGATCTCTATTTCGCGCAGGGCTATATCCATGCGCAGGATCGCCTCTGGCAGATGGATCTGCATCGACGATTGGGATCTGGCCGCCTGTCAGAGATATTTGGCGAGGTAACGCTGGAGGCCGATCGCTTCTGCCGACGCCTGGGCATGCACCGGGCCGCGGTGGCCGACGTGGAGTCTCTGCCAGAAGCGGACCTGCGCGTGCTGGAGGCCTATGCCAGCGGGGTCAATAGCTTTATACGGCGCAACCAGAATAAGCTCCCGGTAGAGTTTCGCCTGCTCAATTATCGCCCCGAACCCTGGCAGCCTGCGCATACCCTCCAGTGGGGTAAGGTCCAGGGATGGACTCTGGGTGGCAACTGGGAGACCGAACTGATTCGCGCGCGCATCGTCGAAAAAGTTGGCGTCGAGCGCGCGGCAAAATTAGAGCCGGGCTATGATCCTGAACATCCACTGATCTTGCCACCGGGCATCTCGTATCAGGGCATCAACCTGGGCCTGCTCGAACAGTATCAGCAAATTCAGACCCTGAGCGGATTCAGTGTGATGGGCGGCAGCAACAACTGGGTGGTAGATGGCAGCATGACCGAGAGCGGCGCCCCCCTGCTCTGCAACGATCCACACCTGGGACAGGCCGCGCCATCGATCTGGTTTGAATGTCACCTGGTCTCAAAGGATCTGGACGTCACCGGTGCCACCTTCCCAGGCGCGCCCGGCATCATCATCGGTCACAACCAGCAGATCGCCTGGGGCGTCACCAACGCGATATCGGATGTACAGGATCTATACGTTGAGAAGTTTAATCCGGAAAATCCACGGCAGTACGAGTTCGCGGGCCAGTGGGAAGAGGCCGAGATCATTCGTGAGGAGATCAAGGTCAAAGGGCAGGATATGCCCGTAGTTGAAGAGGTGCGTGTCACACGCCACGGCCCCATCGTGACCCATATCCCCGCCATCTCGCAGCCTCAAACCAGCGAGGGACAGACCAACGAACTCCCGCTGGCACTGCGCTGGACCGGACTGGAATCCGGTACCTTGCTCTCGGCGATCCGCAACCTGAATCGCGCCAGCAACTGGCAAGAGTTTCAAAACGCGCTGCGCGATTGGGATGTACCGGCGCAGAACTTCGTCTATGCCGATCGCGAAGGCAACATTGGCTATGTCATGGCGGGCTATATCCCCATTCGCGCCCAGGGATTGGCATTGGTACCGATGCCCGGCTGGACAGGCGAGTACGAGTGGACTGGTCGCATCGCCTTCGAGGAACTGCCCCAGGTATACAATCCAGAGCAGCACTACCTGGTTACCGCCAACAACCGGGTCATCGACGACAACTATCCCTACTACATCACCCATGAATGGCTCAACGGCTATCGCGCCCAGCGCATCCAGCAGATGCTGACCGAAAAGCAGAAGCTTACGGTCGAAGATATGTCGCGCATCCAGAATGATTACTACTGCATCCCGGCCACCGAGGTGGTCCCCTATATGCTTCAGTTAGAGGCCAACACGGCGCTCAAGCGCGCGGCCCACGAGATCCTGCAGACCTGGGATTATCAATTGAACACCACCAGCATCGGGGCCAGCCTCTACACTACCTTTATCCGCAAGCTGGAGCGATTGGTGCTGGACGCGCTGCTGGGCGATGATGAGGAGCTCATCCACCAGTACCTGGGCAAAAGCCTGAACGCGTTGGGAACATTGAACGGCTATGCCGGTCGTAATAGACCCCTGCTACTGCGTCTGTTGCGCGAGCAGCCAGCCGACTGGTTTAGCGACTCGGTCATCCCCAATGGACCCAAAACGTGGTCGGTCGCGCTGGAGCGCGCCTTTGAGGCCACGCTGGAAGAGTTGCGGGACAGGCTGGGCAGCAATATTCTGCGCTGGCAGTACGGGGCGATCCATAAGATGAAGTACACGCATCCGCTGGGAGCGGTAAAGGCGGTGGAGAGCTTCTTCAATCGCGGACCCTTCTCGGTCGGCGGTGATAGCGATACCGTCAATGTCGGCTCCTCCATCATCACCGATCCCGAAAACGTGATGGTGGTCCCTTCATACCGTCAGATCGTCGACCTGGATCAGTTCTCGCGCTCGAGCTCAATCCACGCACCAGGCCAGTCGGGACAGCCCGGCAGCAAACACTATGATGACTTTATCGCCCTCTGGCGCAGCGGGCAGACGCATCCCATGCTTTATCGGCGCGAAGAGATAGAAGCGCAGGCGGAAGGAACATTGCATTTAAATCCCAATAAGCCATGAGAGAAACCCTAAAGAAAATTTACAAATCTGTGATAGTTTCTTGAATTTTCGCGCTTATACTGTTGTCATGTGAAATGCTAGAGTGAGTCACAGGCTCTACATCACTTCAGACGAGGCTTGTTCGCATGTGCAAGCCTCATTATTTTTGTGCATCTACTTTTCTTCCCCACAAAATCACACTCATCTTTAATCGTGCTATCATGTTGACGTTTTATAAATAAGATAATTTGGACGCCCATGCTTGGGCGTCCGCTGCCGCCACCTGTTATGTTGCATCCACCCCTATAAAATCAAGTGAGCGCCGCAGGGGCGAAACGTCCAGCTTTCAGACATGTTCAAAAAAAGAGGAAGCAATCACCCTTATGCAAGAAAAAAGACCCGCGATAGCACCATCTCCGGATTGGATCTTGCTGCCATTACGCCTGTTTCTTGGCGTTACATTCGTGTATGCAGGTATACAGAAACTGGCCGATCCACAGTTTTTTGATCCCACAAAGGCCGGCTATATTGGTAAGCAGCTGGCAGGATATGCTACTGCATCGCCATTAAAAGACTTCTTACTCCATGTAGCTGTTCCTCACGCCCAGCTCTTCGGCTTTTTAGTCGCCTTTGGAGAGATCGCCATCGGTGTGGGGACCCTGCTTGGTCTGCTCCTGCGCCCAGCCGCCTTCTTTGGCGTGCTGCTGAGCCTGGTATTTTTCCTCTCGGCAACCTGGCGCGTCTATCCCTACTTCTTTGGCTCCGATATTGTATTTGTCTTCGCCTGGTTAACCCTTATGCTCAAAGGGCCATCCCATACCGGACTGCCAACCATCGATGAAAACCTGTTCGCGCCCGCGTCGCGCTCAACCAACCTGCAGCAACCGCCATCAGCGCTCACCCGAATCGCTATGTTAATAATAGGAACCAGGTCGCTAGCAGAGCCAGTAGCTCAACCTGTAAACACGCACCAAAAGCAGATGTCCAGGAGAGCAACTATCCAGCAGGCAAGACGTAGCCGCCGTGGTTTTCTCATGGGACTGATCACCGGGGGCGTGGGTGCCTTTGCACTGGCGGCCGTCGCCATGGCGGCGCGTATTGTAAACACACGGTCGGAAGCCACACCGCCCATTACGCAACAGCCAACGGCCATCGCCACGCAACCATCAACTTCTAACCAGGGCGACGACGGGGACCAGGGTACGCCGACAGCTACCACCACCAGCGCTCCCACAGGAAACAAGATCGCCCAGGTCAACGCGGTCCCCAATAATAGCGGTGTGCCATTTACCATCAACGGTAGCGGCGAGGCCGGTATGCTGATTCACCTGCCCAGCGGCAAGTTTGTCGCCTATGACCTGCGCTGCACGCACGCCGGCTGCCAGGTAGACTATGATCCACAGCAGCACCTCCTCGTCTGCCCCTGCCATGGCGCCGAATTTGATCCCGCGCAACAGGCCAACCCCGTCATGGGACCCGCAGAGACGCCGCTCACACCGGTCACCATCCATATCGATAGCGCCACCGGCACCATCACACAGGCCTAGCCACAGAAGCCAGCAATATAGGACCTACATGGCTCAACTGGCTATTCTAGCCTAGCCATGCATACAGATCCCTCCGCGACAGCTATAATAAGAGAGGTTAGTCCGTGCACGTTACGTGGCTAATC
Organism: Dictyobacter halimunensis; assembly: GCF_036245075.1. NCBI lineage: Bacteria > Bacillati > Chloroflexota > Ktedonobacteria > Ktedonobacterales > Dictyobacteraceae > Dictyobacter > Dictyobacter halimunensis. The sequence goes on along the minus strand of NZ_BSRI01000002.1, from coordinate 4,022,299 downwards.
TCTCTTATTGGGGGCGGTATCCATCTATTCTGATCAGGTTACAAAAAAGCCTCTTTTTCTCTTGACAATAACATAGCATCTAGCTATACTTGCTATAGCAAATAGTTATGAGGTAAGCATGAATCTAGCGGAGAAGATTAAACATTTACGTGAAGTAGAAGGCGAATTGAGAGGGTTTAATCGCCCGATGACGCAAATGGAAGTTGTGAAAACAATGCAACAGGAGCTAGGGGTGAGCATCAGTCAGGCCTATCTCTCACAGCTTGAGAGCTCAAAACGACTCCATCTGACGGCATCGAGCCGGGATCTGCTGGCACGCTTCTTTAAAGTTCATCCAGGCTATCTGGTCAGTGATCCGCCGGATTACAGCACCGATCTGCTTACCGAGGTCGGTCAGGAGAGTGATCGACTGGGAACATGGCTGATAGCCAACGCGGCCGAATGGCGCCGCGAACCCATCCTGAGCGAGTTATTACAGATGCTCGCGGAAGTTGAAGAGCCAAGGCGTTACCTGGCGGTCTTCCGCACCTTTATGGAGCTCTCAATTGAAGAGCTCGAAGCGATTATCGATGCCCTGGATATGCAAGAGGAGACTGAATAACTCCGATTGTATTTTCTCGCATTTACCCCGTCTATAGTATATGGGATCAAGACAAGATAGTGAGTAACCCCGGCAAAGGGTTCAGGCATACTTGTGGAGACATTGATGAGAGTTTTCATACACATTGCTCAGCAGGCAATGTGCCAGCGAAAGACAAAGAGGAGAGGCAATGGCGCCGCGACAATTTGAGCTGTACAGTCATGTTGGCTCTGGCAAACATTGGCAAGATCGGCATCCGCTCCTACAACGTCATCCAATACTGGTTTCACTGTGCTTGATCAGTGGCGCGGTGCTACTCGTCATGGCTAGCTATTTCGCCGATACGCTATTTCCTGTCCTGGCATTTATCGGGGCGTCCCCTGCACTCCCCTGCCTCTCGCTAGCATGGATGTCAGGGACGTGCGGTATACTCATCAGCATCATCAACATCATCGAACATGTTGAGCAGCGAAGAGCATACGCCATCGTATCTCCAGTATTGAAGGAGCAGCGCTATGATCGCAACTGATCAACTTTCACTCTTGTTCATCAGCTGTTTTCTCATTGGCATCCTTTACCTGCTCGTTACAGCACTGTTCGGCAACCTGGGTCATCACGGTCAGGACGGTGGCGGCCATGCCCATCACGTCCATATTGAAGGTCATTCACCAACAGGCCATAGTGGTGCCCAGCATCCCCACCACGCGAACAGCGGGGAAGGCCATTTTTCACTCTTTAGCATCATCAATCCAACCAGTATTGTACTTTTCTTGATTGGCTTTGGCTTCTTTGGCTATGCCTTGCATACAAATACCGACTTTGGCATGGCCATCATCCTGGCAATCGCCTGCGTAAGCGGAATCGTTGTAGCGGCCCTCTTCTTAACGATGTTTTCACGTTTGCTGGGTGGCAGCGAAGCGGCCACCGTACAGGACGTAGCCGACCGCACAGGCTTGCTGGGCAAGGTCAGCATTACCATTCAAAAAAATGGGCTGGGCGAGATCCTCTACATTTCTCCTGGCGGCATGCGTAAGAGCATTCCGGCACGCAGCATCGATAATCGTCGGCTGGAGCGCGATCAGGAGGTGGTGGTGGTCAATTATCAGCACGGCATCGCCGAGGTTGATACCTGGGACCACTTTGTAAACCAGGAGGATTCGGCAAGCTTGCTGCAGCCCGAAGACGACGACATGGCTACCCTACGCGCACTTCTTGAGGAACCCAATAAAAATGACTCTGAATATATTATGCGTAATGATACAAAAAAGGAGTAAATCATTATGAGTCTCTTCGCCCTCGTTGGCATTGGTATCGTTGCCTTTCTGCTCATCGTCGTCATCTTTGTGCGCGTATGGGGCGCCCTGCTGCGCAAGGTTGGCCCCAACCAGGCACTGATCGTCTATGGTCAAGGGGGCACACATGTGATCACAGGGGGAGCCAAACTGGTTATTCCTCTGTTCAATCGCGCCCAGGAGTTCTCGCTCGAATTGATGTCCTTTGATGTCGCTCCACGGCAGGCCCTCTACACCACCCAGGGTGTGGCAGTCAACGTCGAGGCCGTCACCCAGATTAAGGTGCGCTCGGATGATGAGAGCATTCGCACCGCCGCCGAGCAGTTCCTGAACAAAACGCAGGAGGATCGCGAGAACCTGATCCGCCTGGTCATGGAAGGCCACCTGCGTGGAATTGTCGGTCAGCTGACCGTTGAGGACCTGGTGAAAGATCCTGAGAGCGTGGGTGGCAAGATGCTGCGCACCGTCACACCAGATATGCAGAAGATGGGGCTGGAAGTTATCTCCTTCACCATTAAAGATGTGCGCGACGAAAACGATTATATCGTCAATATGGGTCGTCCGCAGATCGCGCAGATCCGCAAACAGGCCGATATCGCCGCCGCCCTGGCGCAGCGCGATACGCAGATCCAGCAGGCCAATGCTTCCCGTGAGTCGGCCGTCGCCCGTGCCCTGGCCGATCAAGAGCGTGTGAAAGCCGAGGCCGAATCACTGGCCCTGCAGGCGGAATCACAGAGAAACCTCTCCCTGAAAAAAGCCTCCTTCGATGCTGAAGTCAAGAAGCAGCAGGCCAGCGCCGACAAAGCCTACGACATTCAGTCCAACGTAACGCAGCAGCAGGTTATAGCTGAGGCCGTACGTGTGACCGAGGTCGAGAAGAACGCCCAGATCAAAGTGCAGCAGGCTGAAATTCAGCGCCGTGAGCTGGAACTGCAAGCCACCATCCAGAAAGCCGCCGAGGCCGAGCGCCGCCGCGTCGAGACGGTCGCCGAAGCTGAGAGACAGCGTCTGATCCTGGAAGCGCAAGGTCAAGCGGATGCATCCAAGGCCCGTGGTCTTGGTGAAGCCGATGCCAACCGCGCCCGTGGTCTCGCCGAAGCTGAAGTCATCCGTGCCCGTGGTCTCGCCGAAGCTGAAGTTATCCGTGCCAAAGGTGAAGCGGAAGCTGACGCGATGAAAGTCAAAGCAGCTGCCTTCCATGAGTACAACCAGGCCGCGGTACTGGATAAACTGCTCACCGGCATGCCTGAGATCGTACGTGCCATCGCCGAGCCTCTCGGTAAAGTTGATAAAGTCACCATCGTCTCCACCGGCGGTGATGGCAACAACAACGGCGTTGGTGCCAGCCGACTGACAGGTGATATCATGAATATGGTCGCCCAGGTACCGGCCCTCTTCGAGTTGCTGAGCGGCACCCGCATCGGTGACCTGATGAACAACGTACCCGCGCTACGCACCGAGGACGGCGCCAACGCCCCTGAGAGCAACGCACGCTCCAACGGCACCGGCGCAGTTGAGTCTGCCCCCGGCAAAAATTAGTACCACTTATTAGTAGCATTTCGCATCGGGGCGGCAACCAACCGCCCCAATGATGAAATAAAGAACCAGGGGAGGCCCATGTAGCAACATGGCCTCCTCGGCTCCCTATCAAAAAGCAGGGAGGTGCAGGAGGGGCGGCCAGCCCCTCCTGCCGGGGTTTGGGCGAGCATGCTGGGAGCATGATCAAGTCCCCAAAAATTCTCTCCTATCCCCTTCCCCGCCGTAGGCGGGAATACATAAATATGTGATATTGAGTAAAAAGGCGAGGAAAATCGGCCGCAAGGGCCGAACCTACGATGCGCGGTCGATAATATGAATAATGGAGTGGGCCTATGAATCTGTTGGAACGTGTACTTACTTTGCTAGGGGCCAATCTTGACGCGGTAGCGGAAAAATCCGATGACCCCGAAAAGTCCTTGCGACAACTGCAGATCGATATGCGTAACCAGCTGGTACAAGTGAAGACTGAGGTTGCCAAGGCTATCGCGGAGGGACATGTTCTACAAAAACGGATTCAGGCGCGCAAAACCGAAGTCGACAGCTGGATGAAGAAAGCGGAGCAGGCGGTACAACATGGCAACGATGCCCTGGCTCGCCAGGCATTGACGCAGTACAATGAGCAGAATAAGCTTGTTCAGCGCTACCAGCAACAAAAGAAGGAACAGGAGCAGTTCGTCGCTACCCTGCGCGGCGTGCTGAGCAAGTTAGATGAGAAGATCACCGAGGCGGATACGACGATCGAATTACTGGCGACGCGCAAACGCAATGCCTTGATTCAGCAACGCGTCTATGAAGCTCTGCAGAAAACAGGCAAAACAGATCTGCAGGCGAACCGCAAGGCGCGCGAGGCTCAGCTGAATAGTCAGGCGCAGGCCATGGCGATGGCCGATCTTGACAAGCGTGATCTCGACGCCCAGATCGCGGCGTTGAGCGCCGAGCAGGCCATCGAGCAGCAGCTCGATAGCCTGAAACAGAAACAACAAGCAAACTCGCAACCGCACGCCAGCGAGCAGCGTCCACCCCGCACGGGTCCCCTGACGACCTCGTCCAGTTCAGACCGCTCATCGACCAGGAGACGCATCCGCATCCAGCCAAAAATGGGGCTACGCCCGCCGAAGAACCCTCGACCGAGCGGGACATGGATCTAGACTACCTGAAAAAGATCCTGGAAGCCTCGCAAAACTCCGATATGTAGCAAACAGAACGACAATGCCCGCCGGTGCTAACAGGCAAGCTCGCCAGCACCGGCGGTTTTTTTGTCGTATCCTATAAAGATAGAATTATGTGATTGGCAAAGGTTATCACATGTATTAGATAGAAACATTTTAGAAAGCAGGCATATTATGGCGGATGGTCAGTTATTGCTGGAGGATGTGGCACGCTATCCCCGTCCGGGCATGGATGCGCCAACCGGCGTCACGTTTACCCCCGATGGGCAGCAGATTATTTATCGACAGGTAGGCGCTGGTTCGCTGGCTCAAGAACTATGGAGCTATGATCTGAACAGCGGTGAGCGCAGGCAGCTCACGCATCTATCCGGTGGCCCCCAAAACTCTGCCGGACAGTTCTCCCTGGAGGAGGAGCTGCGGCGCGAACGCAGCCGCCAGCGCGAATCGGGCGTCACCAGCTATCAGTTCGCCGGTGGGACTGAGGGAAAGCCACGGGTCCTGCTGATCCCCTTTGATGGACGGCTCTATAGCGCGCGCGGCGAGCAGGAGCTGACCCCGCTGGCGAACAGCGAGGGAGCCCTCGACGCGCGGCTCAGTCCAGATGGATCAGAGGTGGCCTTTGTGCGCTCGGGCGAGCTTCACGTTATCACGACTGATGGAGCAGGACAGCCGCGAACGCTCACCAGCGGGGCAACGGACGGCATAACCAATGGCCTGGCGGAATATATCGCGCAGGAGGAGATGGATCGCGCCGAGGGCTACTGGTGGAGTCCAGACGGAGCACGTCTGGCGTTCGTGCGCGTCGATAGCCGCCATATCCCCCGCTATCCCATCGTACACCAGGGAACGGAACAGCCGGCCGTGGAGGAGCACCACTATCCCTTCGCGGGCGCCCGCAATGTGATCGTGCGACTGGGTGTGGTGTCAGCTGAGGGAAACCCAAAAGACGTTACGTGGATGGAGCTGGGGTCCAACGAGGATATCTACCTGGCACGCGTAGCCTGGCGACCCGATGGCGTTCTAACGGCGTTGATCGAGTCGCGCGATCAGCAGACGCAGCGGCTGGTCGCTTTTGATGCCCGGAGTGGCGCAGCGACGACGCTGATCGAGGAACGGGGAGAGCCCTGGCTCAATCTCCACAACGATCTGCGCTTCCTGCGCTCGGGCGAATTCGTGTGGTCAGGTGAACGAACCGGCTTTCGCCATCTCTATCTCCACGACCGTGACGGCCGCGAGATACGGGCGCTGACCGAGGGTCAGTGGATGGTGACCGGCGAGGTGTCGGTCGATGAAGAGCGGCGGCTCGTCTACTTCCAGAGCACCCAGGAGAGTCCGCTGGAACGGCACATCTATGTCGTCTCGCTCGACGGAGGCTCCCCACGGCGTCTGACGCAGGAAGCCGGCTGGCACAGCGCGGTCATCTCGCCCAATCACCGCTTCTTCGTCGACACCTGGAACAGTCCCCAGCAGCCACCCAGGCTGACGCTGAGCAGCCTGGAAGATGGCACGGAACAGGCGGTGCTGTTCGAGAACGCGAAGGTTACACCGGCAGCGCTCGGACTCCTCGTGCCAGAGTTCACCAGCTTCCGCACCAAAGATGGCGCAGAGCTCTACGCAGCGATCTATGCTTCGGAGCAGGTCCGCGCTGCTGGACAGCCCCGGCCGCTGGTGGTAGCGGTCTATGGGGGCCCTCACGCGCAGACCGTGACCAGCACGTGGTCCCTTACCGTGGACATGCGCGCACAATACCTGGCACAGCAGGGCTTCGTCGTGCTCAAGGTCGACAACCGGGGCAGCGCCAATCGCGGACTGGCCTTCGAGGGTGCGATCGTGCACAATATGGGGCAGCTCGAAGTTGATGACCAGGTCGAGGGAGTTCGCTTCCTGAGCAGCCGACCCTATGTCGATGGTAAACGCGTCGGCATCTACGGCTGGAGCTACGGCGGCTACATGACCTGCCGCGCGCTGGAACGGGCACCCGAGGTCTTCAAAGCGGGCATCGCCGGCGCGCCGGTCACCTTCTGGGAGGGCTATGACACCCACTACACCGAGCGCTATATGGGCCAGCCGAGCAGCAACGCCAGCGGCTACGCCACCAGTTCGGTGCTGACTGAGGCCGACAAGTTGGGCGGCAAGCTCCTGCTGGTCCACGGACTGGTAGACGAAAATGTGCATGCCCGCCACAGCATGCGACTGCTCGAAGCCATGGCGAGCAGCGGAGGAGAGTACGAGCTGATGATCTTCCCTGAGGCGCGCCATATGCCACGCAACCCCGCCCACCTCAAATACCTGGAGCAGCGCCTGGTAGAGTTCTTCCAGCGCCACCTCGCAAGCAATCACTAGCAACTCAATGCTCACATATACAGGTTGCGACTCGCGCAAATACGTGGGTCGCAACCTGCTTTTACATAAAAATCTATGAGCGCCGTGTGAACGCGAATCTCCGGTCTACCTGGGGAAAAGAAACACGAATACAATGATAATCGCCAGCGCAATGAACATGCCGACAATAAAGGAATAACCTTTATTCGGGGCCTCTTCTTTGTTTTCGATCTGCTTGTCATTCATGGGAAATGTCTTTCTCGCTTTGTATTTATTGTAAGGCTGTGCTAAGGGTCTCTTCTACGTTGGTCATTAATTGAATGCACTGCGCGGACTCGGCCTCGCGCGTGGTAATTAATACTTGAAAGATGCGTTGATCCGTGCCAACCATGTGCATGAAGATCTGCCTTCCTCCACTGGTCACCACGGTATGCTCGTATGCCCCTCCCCCGTCCTGCTCGGAGACGGCCTGCAGCACACCCTGCTGGATGGCGCTGCAATGGCGGCAGAGGCTGGTGACATCCATATCATCAATGGCGACCTGGGCGATGGGTTGTCCATCGATGGTCGCGACAATGGCGGCGATAAAGCCGGGCACGGAATAGCCCAGCGTCTGCAGGGCCGAGACCAGGGCGGCATAATTACGCCGGGCCGCCTGCTGGGTGTGCAGCGTACCTGAAGAGAGCTGCTGCTGGTTTCCCTCATCCGCGGCAGGGACGGCTAAAGCGCCGCTATCGGACCAGCGTCTCGCCGCAGATGAACTACCGAGATTCACCGAGGTCGTATGCCCCACAGAGTCCCAGACGCTGTGCGAGGGACGCAGAACTTCCGTCTCCTGGAAGCCACTGAACTGGTCGGATGCGAACTGTTCAGTGGTCCCTGGCAGCGTACGATCCGCCGGCCACTGTTCCGCTGGGGACGCCATGTCTGGCGTGAACGGGACTGGATACGCGGCCGACGACGACATATCGGCGGCTGGCTCAGGAATGGCACGCTGCGAAGAGGTTGGTTGATCCATCAGCCAGCCGGGAAGTTCGCTATTCTGTTCAGGAACAGGAGCCGCCTGGGCGCGCGAGCGCTCGTTCATCTTCTTGAGCATATCCATCAGCTCTTGCCCGTTCATAGCCATGGTGGGGGCGGACATAGCGTCATTCAGCTGCGAGGCGCTGGCCTGCTCGGGTTTCACGCTAGGACGGCGACTGGTGCTCTCCCACCACTCTTTTTCTGTGGGTACCTCAGCAGGTGGAACGCTGGTGCTCTCCTCCCACAGGTCTGTGTTGTTGGCGCTGGCCTCAAATACAGGTGCGTACGCTGGGGATTCGGTCAGCACCATAAAGGGGGTATCATCGATGTCGGTGAAAGATGACGCCGCGGGGGCCTCCTGAACGCGCTCGATCTCACCGCTATACTGCTGGCGATCGGCATACTTTGTGCGATACTGTAAAGCCTGAAAAATCAGCCGCGAGAGGGGCTGCGTCACATTAGAGGTTATCTGCTCATTCCATGGCTGGTGGATAACGGTCCCATTTTTGTGCGCGGCCAGCGCGAAAAACGCTTCTTCCGCGCGCAGCACCCCATATTCCGCCCAGATCAATTCACCATTCTGGAAACGCAGGATGCCGCGCTCCTCTAGCCCGGTGTTTACCAGGAGCGTAATACTCTTGCGACTCATATTGACCATCTGGATGACATCTAACAGATCAAACGAATCCAGGCTGGCCGAAAAGCCGGTTGGCTGGAGCAGCCGGCGCAGCTCTTCTTTTAGCAAGCGCAGATCCAATGGCTTCTCAAAATAGCTGACCGCGCCGCTCTCCAGGGCTTGCATGCGCGATGAGGTCGCGTCGGCCTCACCCAGCATAATCATACGTACGTTGGGACGATAGGCGCGCAGCCATTGCAGCAGTTCGAAGCCATTGACGCCGGGCGTCTTCACATCACAAATGACGACTTCATACTCTTCCGACCAGAGGGCCCGCACCGCATCCGCTCCACTCATGACCCCCTGCACAATATAGCCATCCTTGCGCAGAGAACTGACTACACTCTGGTTCAGCGCGTCATCACTCGCAACTACAATAATGCGACAGACATCAGACATTATTTCTACCACCTGAAACAGATTCGGCTGTTCCACCCCCATCAGAGTAGACCGAGTCATCAGCTCCTGCATCGAACAGCCAAAGAAAAAGCTTCGGTCTTCATCGGATGGGTCTTACCCCCGTCACCGTGGAGGCGCATGAGCGGCCCCACACGCGCGTCCGCTGTGCAGCCGCGCTGTTTTTTTGTGTTAGTGCATGGGGTGCGCTTTCGCGCACCCCATGCACTAACACAAAACTGACTTCTGAGCACCACAGGTGCGAAACCTCATGCAGGCCATAGGCGATGAACATGAGAGTAAGACACATTCTTACAACAATGTTGTGTAGCAGGTATGAGAAAAGCCCACACTCTTTTTAACTATTCCTGATTAAGGAGGTCCGGGCAAAATAGTAGTATGCTTTTTCGCAGCATAGCTCTGGTCTCATGCCTCTATATTTGTCGCTTTGTATATGATTACAATCCGAACGACAGTTTCTCAACAAACATCTAACGGAATGCACTCGTCCTTCCTGATAAAGGAGCGGGACGTTTCCGGCGAAATTCTGTAATTACTCGAAGAGTGTATCACGACCTTGTAGCGATGGCAAGATACGTAGCATCAGGTACCACGCACCTCCGGCGGCACATTTGTAGGCTCTTTATAGAACGTGCTATACTCGACACAGCAAGCGGTACCCGCCGCGAAAAAGGCGTTTTATTAGTACTTTCGTTGTACCCAATTCGCGCAACTACGGGCACCGGCACTCGATAGTGAAGGAGCGAGTTCAAGCATGACAGCACCAATGAGTCCACAGGATACTTGGAAACAGCGAGCGGGTAGCGCGGCCGCCGAGCTCATAGAAGAGGGAATGGTCGTGGGATTGGGGACCGGCTCGACCGCGGCCTACCTGGTGCAGGCACTGGCGCAGCGCATCCAGCAGGGCTTACAGATCAAGGGGGCGGTGGCCAGTTCCCTGGCCACTTATGAGCTGGCGAACAACCTGAACATTCCTATGACTGACCTGGATGACCATCCCGAGCTGGATATTTATATCGATGGGGCCGATGAGATCGATCCACAGTTGCGCCTGATCAAAGGGGCCGGTGGCGCGCTGCTGCGCGAGAAGATCCTGGCTTCGGCGGCGCGCCGTTTTGTGGTTATCGCCGATCCGTCCAAAAAAGTGACGCAGCTGGGGCATCGCTATCCTCTGCCGGTAGAGATCATTCCGCTGGCGAAGACCCCGATCTCACTGCAGATCTCCCGCCTGGGAGCACAAGTACAGATCAGGCAAAACAACAACATACCCTTTATCACCGACAATCATAATTACATTCTTGACTGCACCTTCCCGCAGGGTATCAGCGATCCGGTACAGCTGGACGCACAGCTTCATAACATCGTCGGGGTGGTTGAGACCGGCCTCTTCATTCATATGGTCAGCCAAATCATTATCGGTGGGCCAGAAGGCGTCCAGGTCTTCCCACAATAACCCACTATTTGCCAGGAGGAATTTCGCGAATATGCACATCGTCCGCACCGTTCAAGCAATGAGGCATGAACACGAACAGTGGACAGGTTCGGTTGGCCTGGTGCCAACCATGGGCTATCTTCACAAGGGCCACCTCTCACTGGTTGAGCACGCACGGGCCGAAAATGAACACGTGGTGGTCAGCATCTTCATCAATCCGACCCAGTTTGGGCAGCACGAAGATCTTGCCAGCTATCCACGCGACATCGAGCATGACCTCCAGCTGCTCTCAAATCTGGGGGTCGATGTGGTCTTTATCCCCACCGTAGATGAGATATATCCCTCCGGATTTACGACGTACGTGACTCCGGAGGGTCCGCTGGTCGAGCAGGGTGAGGGGGCCATACGTCCAGGGCACTTCCGGGGGGTCGCCACTGTCGTGCTCAAGTTATTTCTGATCGTGCAACCACAGCGCGTCTATTTCGGCCAAAAAGATGCCCAGCAGGTCGTGGTCATCCGGCGTATGATTGAGGATCTCAACCTGCCGATCACCATGCAGACCCTGCCCACGATCCGCGAAGCTGATGGACTCGCCATGAGCAGCCGCAATAGCTATCTGACCGCCAGCGAACGAGCCAGCGCATGCGTGCTCTACCGCGCCCTCTCAGCCGCCATGGCTGCCTTTGATCTTCAACGCCTGACCGATGTTCAGGCCATTAGCGGGGCGGCCCGCACGGTGGTTGACAGCATGCCGAATATCCGGCTGGAATACATCGAAATACGTGACTATAGCACCTTCCTGCCACTGCAGACGCTACGCCCTCCCGCCCTCGTGCTGATCGCTGTGCGCATAGGCAAGACACGCCTGATCGATAATTTTGTGCTACATACTGATGGCAGGTGGGATACCGGCCTGATTGGCGACCAGGTATCTCGCGCCAACCCATAAGCATTCATCTATTTAGAGAAAGAACAACCATGCGCGATAAAGTTACAGTTCCCGCCATTAAAGCTCGCAAACACGCAATGAAACTGACGATGGTTACCGCCTACGATGCCCCCATGGCCCGCATTGTCGACGAGGCGGGGATCGATATGATTCTGGTTGGCGATTCCGTCACCACCACCGTGCTGGGCAAGCCGGATACGCTGGCCGCCACCGTTGATATTATGGTCCACCACAGCGCCGCCGTAGCACAGGCGCAGCCGCGCGCCCTGATCGTGACGGATATGCCCTGGCTCAGCTACCATATTTCAATTGAAGAGACGATCCGCAACGCCGGTCGCCTGGTACGCGAGGGAGAGGCCGAAGCGGTCAAGCTGGAAGGTGGACGCAAGAGGCTGCCAATGATCGAGGCTCTGCTGGCCGCCGAGATCCCTGTCATGGGTCACCTGGGTCTGACGCCTCAGTCCGTACATGCCATGGGAGGCTACAAGGTGCAAGGCAAAGAGCTTGAGGCCGCGCACGAGCTGCTCAAAGATGCCAGAGCGTTGGCCGAGGCGGGCGTCTTCGCGCTGGTTCTGGAAGGAATACCTGATGTGCTGGCGCAGATCATCACGCAGGAGATCGACATTCCAACCATCGGCATCGGTGCCGGTCCCCATTGTGACGGACAGGTGCTGGTCTTCCATGACGTTTTGGGTCTGACCACCAATCATCTGCCCAAATTTGTGCGCCAGTACGCGCAGCTGGCGGAGATTGCCACGTCCGCGCTCAAGCAATATAGCGCGGATGTGCAGGCGGGCACATTCCCCGCTGATAGCGAAACCTATCATACCCATAAAGAGGTCGCCCGCACCCTGAAAAGTCAATTTATCGAGCAGTCAGCAGAACCAGAAGATTAAGCTGGCGCGTAAGCGCCCCTGCACAGGCGGTCGCCCCTATTTTAAATATGCTGGTGCAGCTGGCGCGTATAGCGCCAGCTGCACCAGCATATGATGGACACCAGCTTACGCTCATGGCTTTCACGCCTACGGCTCTCAGCAGTTCACTGTATGTTGGTGCAACAGGGCGGCCGCGCGCATGCGGACGCCTGTGCGGGGGCGCTCAAACCTCCGGTAAGAGGAAAGCCTGACACTCGCTGATGATTAGTCAGCGAAGAAGGGAAAAAAGGATGACAACTATTTTATATGACGCGGATGCGGACCTGGAGCTTATCCGGCAGAAGCGGGTGGCGATTATCGGCTATGGGAGCCAGGGGCACGCGCACGCCCTGAACCTGCGCGATAGCGGCTGCGATGTGTTGATCGGGCTGCCAGCTGAGAGTAAGAGCCGCGAGAGAGCGCGACAGGATGGCTGGTCGCCGCTACTGCCACATGAGGCAGCAGCACAGGCCGAGGTAATCATGCTGCTGGTGCCGGATCAGATTCAGGGGCAGGTCTATACGCAGAGCATCCAGCCAGGACTTGCCCCGGGCAAACTGCTGCTGATCGCGCATGGCTTCAGTCTGCAGTACAGACAGGTCGTGCCGGATGAGACGATCGATGTAGCCATGGTCGCGCCCAATGGTCCCGGCGCGCAGCTGCGGCACATGTACAGCCAGGGATCGGGGATTCCGGCCCTCTGGACCGTCTACCAGGACGTCACCGGCCGGGCGCGCGACCTCACCCTGTCCTATGCCCGCGCGCTGGGCTGCACACGAGCCGGCGTGATTCAAACCACGCTCGCCGAGGAGACCGAGACCGACCTCTTCGCGGAACAGGTGGTCCTGTGCGGCGGGCTCACCTCCCTGATCCGCACCGCGTTTGAGACCCTGGTAGAGGCGGGCTACCAGCCGGAAGTGGCCTATACCTGCTGCCTACAGGAGGTAAAGCTGATCGCCGACCTCCTCTATAAAGGTGGCATCCACTTTATGCATAACTCGATCAGCGATACCGCCGAATTCGGGGACTACCGGACGGGGCCACGCATTATAGATGAGCATACGCGCGGCAACATGCGCCAGGCACTCAAGGATATCCAGGACGGCAGCTTTGCCCGCGAGTGGATCCAGGAGAATCAGGCCGGACAGCCGATGCTGAAGGCGTGGCGGCGACAGGATGCCACGCACCCCATAGAGACTGTAGGAGAGCACATGCGAAAGCTGCTACCGTAGCATTTCTCAGGATTTTCTGTTATCCTATATCAAGCATTCGCTGGAAAGAGAACCTTTATTTGCGCCGTTCAAACGCCGATAGATAAAACAACAGTGAGCGGATTGATGCGACATGCCACGCCAATCCGCGCAAAGGCCCTATTGAGCGCCTCAGCGCACCGCATTCCATGCAACAGAACGCCCTTTTCGAACGTCTAATGTATTAACAGTACCATACCCTGGAGATTTTCCACCTTTCGCTCTATTGAGAAGATATATGTTTTCAAATATGCGACGTGATTTCTGTGATGATATTCATAAGAGAGGCTCAGGGATATGCTCATTTTACACATGCGTCCTCAACGCATGGTACGCAACGCTTTCTATATCGCTGGTTACCTTACCTTATTTCTCTTTTTTGTGCTCTTTTCTCCATCGGCACTGGCCCATCCACAACACCTTACGGCCAGTGGTCCAACCATTACAAAAGCCAGCCTGGGCTTCGATGGCATGTACCAGGACGGTAACTGGGTCCCCGTTCAAGTTAACCTGAGCAACACCGGGAGCGATTTTACGGGCAAGGTCGCTATCAATATCCCCTCCACATCACTTGCCGGGCCGAATTCAAGCACCAGTACCAATAGCTATCAAGTAAACGTCGATCTCCCACCGGGGGCTAAGAAGCAGATCACGCTATCCGTGCCGCTGAATTTAAGCGCGCAGGGTGCCAACAGCGAGGTCGCGGTCAACTTATTGGATACAGGTGGTCACATCGTTTCCCACGTAGCCCTGACGCCCAATAACGGCAGCAACCTCACGCTGGTCGGCATCCTATCAGATACACCCAATAACTTTGGCCAGCTCAACCTGGCCCTTTCTAATCTGCTGGCAACGTCGGGACAAACCAAAGGCCTGACCGCGGCCAGCATGCCAGACCAGGCCGCGCTGCTCAAAAATTTCAATGTGATCGTGGTGGACAACTTCACCACTGGATCTTTAAGCCAGGCACAGCTGGCGGCGCTGCAGAACTGGGTGTATCAGGGGGGAGACCTTATCGTCACCGGTGGTCCTGAATGGAAGCGCACCCTGGGCGCATTGCCGGCGAGTTTGGTACCGGTCAGCATCAAGGGAACCGGCAACATCCCAGCTAACAGGCCGCTTCTGCCGGTGAATACCGTGGCCTCAAATAATCAACCCAACAACGAGAACATGAAGGCACAGGTCGCTATCAGCACGGGCCAGGCGGCCCCGCATACCACGACACTGCTCTCGTCGGATCGCACACCAGTAATTGTGCAGCAGATTCAGGGGCAAGGGGACGTCTATTATCTGGCCTATGATCCCACCATCGAGCCACTGGCCAGCTGGCAAAATACCCATCAGCTCTGGGCCGATCTCCTGACGCGCTCCATAGGGGACCGGGTCTTGATGAACACGGCCAATACAGGCAATACCCCTATATCAGGGTCAAACATTAATATGCCCTATGTGACACTGATCTCGCTGCTGCAGAGCTTCTTCCCGAATGCCTATCCATCGATCTGGCTCATCCTGGTCCTCCTGCTAAGCTATGTCATCATCCTGGGTCCGCTCCGCTTGATCTTGATACGTGCCTTCAAGAGACGCGACTGGAGCTGGCGCATCGTGCTGGCGACCATCGCCATCTTTACCTTGCTCAGTTATGGGCTGGCCCTGCAGCAAAAGGGATCAGCCATCGTCAATAGCAGTATTACGCTCATCCAGCTGAACGCGCCCGATAAAAGCGGCTCCAGTGGACATGCCACCACCTTCCTGGGCGTTTTTGTTCCCAGCCAGGGGGACTTCCAGGTGCACATGCCAGGGGTCAGCCTGGTGCAACCGGCGGACCAAAATGGATATGTAGATCCTGCCTATCGCGGCACCTCGAGCAATCAGCAGTCGATCTATACCGTGGGCAGCGATGGCACCAATGTTGATCTGCAGGGCGTCGATATCTGGACCACGCGCACCCTGATCGCCCAGCACGATATGCATACCAGCGGCGGCATCACCTCACAGCTTCAGCTGCAGCAGAATATCCTGAGCGGCACAGTCACCAGCACGCTTCCGTATACATTGACCGATGCGTTTGTGGTGATGGGCAACGGCTATGTATCACTGGGCGACATCAAGCCGAACAGTACCACGCAGGTCCAGCTCAACCTGGGCAGCAACGCCTCCAACGCCCAGAACGCAAGTAATGCCACGACGATCGCGGATCAGATCGCCAGCAGTCGCGGGATGGCCACCAATCCCAATGGGGGCTATTATTCCGCGTACAACACCAGCAACAACCAGGCCATGGATGCCCCACACCGTCACGCACTCTTGCTGGAGGCGCTCAGCGGGGGCTTCTGCGACAACACCACCTGCTACCATCAAACCTTCCCGACGGCTGGTAATGCCAGTGGAGTGATTACCAAACAGATCCTCAACGGCACCAGTAGCAGCGATCGTGATCCACTGACCCTGGCGGGCGCCACCGCGACCGTTATCGGCTGGCCCCAGGACACATCCTCCATCAACGGAGATATCACGGTCAACGGTCAGACACCCAGCGGTTCACAGGAGACCATAGTACAGGCACCCCTGGACGTCAAGTTCACCGGAGCCGTGCAGATCCCGTCTGGCATCATCAACAGTCAGATCGTCCATATTCAACAGAACGCCCCTGGCAACATCCAGGAAGTGTCATTGGGGACGTATGCAATGGTGTCGAGCAATATGACGCTGGAGTATACCGTGCCCAATATATCCAAATTGGAGAATAGTTCGCTGACCTTCACATCGTCGCTCTCGCCAACAAGAAATACCGGCCAGACGGTTGGTGCAGCCACGAATATCAATCATCTACAGGCATATCTCTATAACTGGCAGACGGGCAACTGGGACAGTGTATCCTTCAGTGAATTTACCTGTACGGTTAAATCCGCGCAAGCCTATATCGGCACGGGAGGGCGTATATTGCTGCATCTAAGCAACCGTGATACCAATGCGGTCTTTGATAAACCAACCTTAACCCTGCAGGGGACGGTCGCACAGTAGAGAGGGATAGCTAATGCAGAACATGGTGGTACCATCCACAACGGCACCGACAACCGAAGCGATTATCAAAATTCAAAACGTCTCGAAACGGTATCACAATACCCATGCTTTACGCGATATCAGTCTGGAGATCCCGCGTGGCACCATCTATGGGCTCATTGGTCCTAATGGGGCCGGCAAAACCACCCTGCTGCGCATTCTGGCGGCCCTGCTCACTCCGAGCTCGGGGCAGGTCTGGATCGAGGAACAGGAGGTGACGCGCACCCCCTCTATCATCCAGCGCAAGGTTGGTTATATGCCGGACTTCTTCGGTGTCTATCCCGACCTGACCTCCGCGGAATACCTGGAGTTTTATGCCGGCATTCACGGCATACCACGGCAGAAACGCGCGGGCATCGTGACGGACCTCTTAGAGTTGGTCGAGCTCTCGTCCAAACGAGAGGCCATGGTTGAGACTCTCTCACGCGGTATGAAACAGCGGCTGTGCCTGGCACGGGCGCTCGTCCACGATCCAGACATCCTGCTGCTGGACGAGCCAGCCTCTGGACTGGATCCACGGGCGCGCGTCGAGTTGCGCGAATTGGTGCGCACGCTTCAGGGGATGGGCAAGACGATTCTGATCAGCTCCCACATCCTCCTCGAACTGGCTGAGATGTGCACCGATATCGCCATCATCCAGAACGGGCAGCTGGTCATAGCCGGGGACGTCGAGCGGGTCACCCATCAACTGGGTGGCGCGCGCCAGATAGAGATCCGACTGCTCGACAACACGCGGATCGACGACGTCGTCGCGCACCTGGAAAACGTGGCCGATATCCACAACATCACGACCAACGAAGACAGATTGATTCAAGCAGAATTTAGTGGTGATGATGAGACGCTGCACCATATTCTGGCCGCCCTCATCGCCCAGGGTTATCCGGTTGTCTCTTTTGCTCCTCGTTCGGGTGGTGGACGACTCGAAGAAGTCTTTATGCATATTACAGAAAGGGGCAGCCAGGCATGACCTTCATGGCACTATTGATCAAAGAGATGCGCCTGCGCATGAGGCGCGAACGCACGATCTGGCTGGTCGTCTCATACATCTTACTGCTCGGTCTGCTGGGCTGGTTCTATATCAGCGTTAGCAGCAGTAGCGCGGCCTACGGCAACAACTGGGCCAACATCGGACTGGGGCTCTACAGCATCCTGCTGACCGTGCAGCTCTTTCTGATCATCTTTATTACGCCCGCCTTTACGTCGACGGCCGTCAACGGCGAAAAAGAGCGCCAGACCTTCGATCTCTTGCTCTGTTCACGCCTGTCCTCGACCTCGCTCGTTACAGGTAAGCTGCTGGCTGGCCTGCTCAACGCGCTGATACTGATTGCGGCCTCCATCCCTATCTTCAGTCTGGTCTTTTTCTTCGGGGGCGTCTCACCGACACAGGCGTTGGCCGCGCTCCTGGTATTTGTTCTGACGGCGGTGCTGGCCGCCAGCCTGGGAATCTTCTGCTCAACCCTGGTGGCGCGACCCGCGATCTCGACCGCGCTCTCCTATGTCCTGCTCTTGCTCTGGTTGGGCTTGCCTGTCCTCTATGCCATTATCATCCCGCTCAGGACAAGCAAGATGCCGCTCTATCTGCTATGCCATCCGGTGGTGGCGATGTTTAGCACGTTCAACTATGGTGCGATAAACACCAACAATAGCATTAACATTGGCCCGTTCAATTTTGTTGCCTGGCAGATATACAGTATTTACAGCGTTATCGCCGCCCTCATTTTGATTGCCCTGAGTCTCTGGCTGGTGAAACCGCAGGCCTGGCAGCGTTTACAGTTGCGGCTACGCAAGAACAACATCGAGACATCAGGAAACGAAACAAAAGCGTCAGCGACAGCGTGATGAGATAGAATACAGGTATATATAGATGAAAACAGGCATCCGTCCATCTGATGAGACAAGGGAAAGGATGTATTATGGCAACCTTTATACCGTCACATACCCGGGCGAACAGCGGGGGAGCGCAGGCGCAGGCGAACCTCAGCGCCGCGCTGCGGCCCTGGCGTAGACGCATCTGGACCCAAAGAATTCTCTTCTGGGGCGTACGCGGCCTGCTGATCGGTTTATTTATGGCGGGCCTGATCCTATTGATCTCTCGCCTGCTCCCCTGGGCGTCGGCTCCCTATTGGGCGCTGGGGATCGGCATCGCCCTACCGGTGCTGGGCATCGCCCTGGCACTCTGGTTCCGCCCCACCAATACCAGCACGGCCCACATGGTGGATGAGCGCCTGTCTCTACATGACCGTGTAGGGACCGCGTGGGAGCTGCGCGACCAGGCATCGGCCCTGGCCGGACTGCAGAGGCGCGATGCCCTTAAACAACTGCGCGCCCATACGCCTGCCAAAAGTATCGCGTTGCGCCTGAACAGGGCCACCACCGTCACCCTGGTCGTGCTCTTACTCTTATTGACCACGCTGATACTGGTCCCCAATCCCATGACGGCCGTCCTCAAACAACAGGCCGCTTTGCAGGCGCAGATCACCAAGCAGGTGACCAGCATTGAAAAGCTCCGGCAGATCACCGCTCAGCAGCCAGGCATCTCTAAGGACGAGAAGCAAAAGATCGACCAGATCCTCCACGATCTGGAAAGCAAATTGCAGCAGGCTAAGAATCCCAACGATGCCCAGCAGGCGCTTTCAGAGGCGCAGGCCAAACTGGATCAACTGCGCAACCCACAGTCCAGCAACAAAACGCAGGCCCGCTCCTCGGCCGCCGACGCGCTCAACAATAGCTCCAATGCCAATACACGCGCCGCCGGACAGGCTTTAAACTCCAACGATAGCAAGAGCCTGGCCCAGGCCTTACAGAATCTCGCCAACCAGGCCAGCAAGGCATCACCTGAGCAGCGCAAGCAGATGGCCCAGGATCTGGAGAAAGCCGCCAACCAGGCGAACAAAGATCCCGCTTTAAGCTCGGCCCTGCATCAGATGGCGAAATCGATGGCCGACGGCAGCAGCAGCGAGATCTCAGATGCCGCCAAAGCCGTGGAATCAGCCAGCAACCAGACCAGCGCTGACCAGGCCGGCGAGAACGCGATCAATAAGGCCTCGCAGGGTCTGCAGAACGCCGCCAACAACCTGGCATCAGCCACAGACAATACAACTGGACAGGCGCAGCAGGGTCAAGATCAGGGGCAGAATCAACAAGGCCAGGGCCAGCAGGGACAAAACCAGCAGGGTCAGGGCCAGGGCCAGCAGGGGCAAAACCAGCAGGGTCAGGGCCAGGGCCAGCAGGGACAAAACCAGCAGGGGCAAGGACAGCAAGGTCAACAGGGCCAGGGTCAGCAGGGCCGGGGTCAGGGACAGCAGGGTCAAGGAAGCCAGGGTCAGGGAAGTCAAGGCCAGGGTCAGCAGGGTCAGGGACAGGGAGGAGCCGGTGGTGGCAATAGCAATGGCTCTGGCGCGCACAAGGATGAGCCTGTGTATGTGCAGGGCCAGAACGGCCAGGGCTCAAGTACACAGAGCGCTGATAATAACAACGGCGTCGTTCAGCCTGGCTCGGATGTCCCCTACTCAAAGGTCATTGAACAGTATAACCAGAAAGCGCACGACGCCATCGACAACAGTAATGTCGCGCCAAGCCAGAAGGACCTGGTCCATGATTACTTCAACACATTAGAAGGGCAGCAGTAATACCATGGCAAACGCAAGTGATAGCACGTTCAATCCATACGATGATACGCAATTTCGACCCGAGCCGCACACCTTTGAGGTCGCGACACGGGAGCCCACAATCTCTTCCGCTGAACCCAGCGAAGAGAATATCGAACAGTTCATCGCCGTAACCAATAAACTGGAACAGGAGCTCTGCCGCATCGTGGTGGGGCAGGAACACGTTATTCGCGAACTGCTGCTGGCCATGCTGGCGGGAGGGCACGTCTTACTTGAGGGCGTGCCTGGACTCGGCAAAACCCTGCTGGTGCGCACGCTGTCCGATACCCTCTCGCTCAAATTCGCCCGCATCCAGTTCACGCCAGATCTGATGCCCGCCGATATCGTGGGCACCAACATCGTCTCGGAACAAGGGGATGGCTCAACCGGTGGCAGGCGCGCCTTCTCATTCCAGCCGGGTCCCATCTTCGCCAACATCGTGCTGGCCGACGAGATCAACCGCGCCACGCCAAAGACGCAGTCGGCCCTGCTGGAAGGGATGCAGGAGCGCACCGTCAGCGTGGGCGATCGCACGCGTCCCCTGCCCCAGCCCTTCTTTGTGCTGGCCACGCAGAATCCGTTGGAGATGGAGGGGACCTACACGCTGCCAGAGGCACAGCTCGACCGCTTTATGCTGAAGATCATGGTCAACTTTCCTAAGGCGGAAGACTTGATGCGCATCATCGATACCACGGTCGGCACAGAGACCCCGCAGGCCCAGAAGGTCACCTCGGGCGAAGAACTGGCGCGCATGATCGCGGTCGCCCGCGCGGTCCCCATCGCCACGCACGTCAAGGAATACGCGGTGCGCATGCTGCTAGCCACCCACCCCGATCAGGAGGGCGCGCCAGAAAAGGTGCGCCAGTATGTGCGCTACGGCGGGAGTCCGCGCGGCCTGCAGGCATTGATCATGACGGGCAAGGTACGCGCGCTATTGGAAGGTCGCTACAACGTCTCGCTGGAAGACATCAAAGCGGTCGCCTATCCGGCCCTGCGCCATCGGATCGTGCTCAACTTCGATGGCCTGGCCGACAATATTACCACCGAGCAGTTAATCGAGGCTATTATCAGCGAGCTAGATGCAGATAACTAGAAGAAAGACGACACATGGCAGATACCGAGAAAGCGCGTTTTCCGCTGGACGCCAGTGTGCTCCAGCGCCTGGATAATATCTCGCTACTCACACGTCGTCCGATGGCAACGGGCCGGCAGGGGCGCCGACGCTCGCCGCTGGCCGGATCATCAATGGAGTTCGCCGACTATCGGCGCTATTCGCCCGGCGATGACTTCCGCCGCATCGACTGGCGGGCCTTCGCGCGCCTGGAACGGCTCTTCCTGCGCGTCTTTGAGGCCGAAGAGAACATTACCGTCACCATCCTGCTCGATTGCTCGGATTCGATGTATCATGGCACGCCGGAGAAAGCGGGACTGGGCATGGCGGTCGCGGCCGCGCTTGCTTACATCGCCCTCAAGTGCGAGGATAGCGTGATCCTGGGCGCCCTGACCGATCGCCTGGTTTCATATCGGCGCATCAGTGGTGGCAAAAACGCCATCTGGAGTGTGGGCGAGTTCCTGCAGAAGCTGCCGCGCTCAGGAACAACCGATCTCAATCGCGCGCTCTACGATATCGGCCGCGTGGTCACGACTCCCGGTCTGACCATTGTAATCTCGGATTTTCTCACGTCGCAGGGCTATCAGACCGGGGTGCGGGCAGTGCGCCAACTGCGGCAGGAGGTGGCCCTGTTACAGATCCTCTCGCCCGACGAGCTAGACCCGCAGATACAGGGAGACTGGCGGCTGCGCGATAGCGAGGGGACCCAGAGCGTCGAGGTCAGCGCCTCCTCGCACATCTTGCAGGCGTATCGCGACCGCCTGGCCCGCTTCACAGAGGAGCTGGCGGCCTTCGCCCATACCTATATGGGCACCTATACCCTGATCGCCAGTGATACCGATATCGTAGATGTTGTGCAGCGCCTGTTGCGACAGGTAGAACTGGTTCGATAATCACAGAAAGATAGCGTCATGAGCATACTTGTTCCTGCTGCCCTTGCCTTCAGCGCCATCATACCAGTGATCCTGCTGCTCTATTTTATGCGCCCCAAACGCCAGGAAAGGATCGTTGGCAGCACACTGTTATGGCAGCAGGCGATGCAAGATCTGCAGGCAAGTCGTCCATGGCAGCGCCTGCGCATCACACCACTACTGCTGCTGCAGCTGCTGGCGGCGATCATCATCGTACTGGTCCTGGTGCGCCCGGCTATCTTTATGAGCAGTCCCGTCAGTGGCAATACCATTGTGATCCTGCAGTCATCCGCCAGTATGCAGGCCACCGACGTGGCCCCCAGCCGCTTTGAAAAGGCCAAAGATACCATCAGCGGCTTCATAGATGCCCTGGGACCCAACGACCACCTTTCGCTGATCTCGATGGCGCGTACCCCGCAGGTGCTGATCGCCAACTCACAGGACAAGACGCAGCTGACAAACGCCCTGCAACACGCGCGCGTCACCAACCAGGACGCCGATCTGCAGCAGGCCATCTCGCTGGCCAGCTCGCTGGCGGCGGGTCAGGAGAACGCGCAGATCATGGTTGTGGGAGATGGTCACGTCATGAACAGCGATCAGACGCTGGACTCGTCATTTCCGGTCCGCTACATGTCGATCGGCGGCGACGCGCCCAACGTGGCATTACTGGCCCTCTCCTCACGCTCCTTGCAGGGAAGCCTGATCGCCTTTGCCCAGGTCAGCAACTACAGCCATGATAAGCGCTCGGTCCCGGTCGAGCTCTACACCGACGGAAAGCTCTTTGGCGTCAAAACGGTGACCCTGAACGCGGGGGGCAGTGGAGCTATCGAGTGGGGACCCCTGCCGGCGCGCACCAATCTGCTGCACGCGCGCCTGCTCTCGCAGGATGCGATGACCACCGATCACGAAGCCTGGTCCCTGGTGGGAAGTTCCATGCATGGCCGCGTGCTGCTGGTCTCCAAAGGCAATATGTACCTGCAGACGGCACTACGGCTGCAATCCAACGTCACCCTCTACACCATCGATCCGTCAAAATACACGGCCAACGTCGGCACATATGACCTGACGATCTTTGATGGCTACACACCTCCTAAAGAGCCTGCGGGCAACATCCTCTACGTGAATCCGCCCGCGCACAACTACTCGTTTGGCTCATCGGGTCCGATCGCCGCCGTCACCCATATCAGCACCGGCAACGATCCGCAGAACCTGCTCAGCGATGTTGATCTGAGCAGCATCCATACCATGCGCGCCAGCCATCCGCTCAAGCCCGCGCTGTGGGCTCAGAGCATCATCAATACGCCCGAGACGCCGTTGCTGCTGGCGGGCGAGAACAACAACCGCCGCATCGCGGTCTTCGGCTTCGACCTGCACGACACCGATCTGCCACTGCAGCCATCCTTCCCGATCCTGATCTATAACATGGTCAACTGGTTCCTGCCCTCGCCGGTGGCCGGGAACGGACAGGTGACTCCGGGCACAGCCGTCAATGTACAGACGTGGCCAGGCGCGGACCAGGTAACGGTCACCGGACCGGATCAACAGGCCGTCACGGTGGGACCGCCCTTCCCTGTGACGCCCTACGCGCGCACCAATTCCGTGGGTATCTACCAGGTCAGCCAGCGCGTGCATGGGCAGGTGCTCAATGGGACCTTTACCGTCAACCTGTTCAATCCCAATCAATCACAGCTGGCCCCGGCCAAAACCATCCCGGTCGCCCATAGCACCAATGTGGCCGGCAATAAAAACACTATCTCGCGCCAGCTCAGAGAGATCTGGCCGTGGATCGCCGCTCTGCTCCTATTGATACTCTGCGCCGAATGGTGGCTCTTCAGCCGCAACTATCAGCCACAGCAGAGCAGCCAGTCCGCGAGCAGAACGCCACGCACGACTATGCGCGGCAAACCCAATCAGCGTATCGCGCGCTATCCATGGCTGGCCTCGATGCAGGAACAGGTACAGGCCAGCTGGAACCGTACCCGGCGTCAAAGCAAAAAATTCAGGAAACGCCTGCGCACCAAGCTGACCAGGTCAACGAAAGGGGAGCGCCGTGTTAACATTTGAGCAGCCACTGCTACTCTTACTCTTCATACCCATCGGTATCCTGGTCTATCTGACCTGGAAACGCATGTCGCTTCCGTATCCCAGGCGGCAACGTGGACTGATCCTGGCGGCGCGTCTGCTCCTGTTCAGCTGTGTCATCCTGGCCCTGGCGGGAACCGCGTGGGCGATGCCGGTCTCGCGCCAGGCCACCGTCTTCGTCGGCGACATCTCGGCCAGCACAGGTCCACAGCGCACCTTTATCGAGCAGTGGATCGGCTCAGCCGTCAGGCATAAGCGCGCCGATGACCAGGTGGGCATCGTGGCCGTCGGACGCAATGCCCTGGTGGAACAGTCGATCCAATCGGCGACTATCGACTTCTCACACTTTGAATCGACGCCAGACACCAACTATACCGACCTGGCGGCCGGTCTGCGCCTGGCGGCGGCCATCCTGCCATCCAATAGCCAGCGCCACATCGTCCTGCTCAGCGATGGCCAGCAAAATCTAGAGGACGCGCAACAGGAGGCCCAGCTCTTACAGCAGCAGGGCATCCGGCTCGACATCGTCGCCCTGCCAACTGTCAATAGCGACGACGTCAGGGTCGATAGCTTTGACGCGCCCACCAACCTGCATACCGGCGAGCATTTCAAGCTGCACGCCAGGATCTATAGCAGCGTCGCCCAGCAGGCGACTGCCCGCATCTACCTGGACTCAACAATCATCTCTCAGCAGAAGGTTCCCCTTTCAGCAGGCGAGCAAGATTTGAGCATCGACATGCAGTCGCCAACGGTCGGCTTCCATACCTTCCGCATTACGCTGGAGGCGCCCAGGGACTCGATTACCCAAAACGATGAGGCGGCCGCCTTTGTCAATGTGCAGGGGCCGCCAAAGATACTCGTTATTGAGGGGCAGCCGGGGAGCGGGCGTAACATCGTGGCGGCCCTGCAGGCGACCCATATCGACGTCTCGGTAGCTACCCCCGGCGACATCCCAACCACACTGGATGGATTAGTGCCCTACAGCAGCGTCATCCTGGCCGATGTGCCCGCCATCGCGCTTGGCAATACCCGCATGCAGATCCTGCAGTCCTTTGTACGCGACCTGGGGCATGGACTGGTGGTGAGCGGCGGCCAGAACAGCTACGGCGTAGGAGGCTATACCGATACGCCGCTGGAGCAGGTGTTGCCGGTCAGCATGGATATTCCGCAGCATAAAGAGACGCCCAGCATCGCGGTCGTACTGATCGTCGAGAGCCTGGAAGAGCAGGTGCAGATCAATATCTCGAAAGAGGCCGCCAAAGGGGTGGTAGGACTGCTCACACCGCGCGACCAGGTGGGGATCTCGGGAGGCTACGGCACCCTGAGCATCAAGATGCAGCACGTCACCGATAAAAAATCGATCGACAAGGCCATCGACAACATTAATCCGGTCGATCCTCCCAGCTATAATCCCGATTTCGCCAACGCGGAACAGGAGCTGCTGCACACGGATGCCAAGATCAAACATATCATCCTGCTGGGCGATGGGGACGCCTACGATAACTACGCGCCACAGGTCACGAAGCTGGCCAGCGAGAACATCACCGTCTCGACGGTTGAGACCAACGCCCTGAGCAATGAAGATCTGGCCACCATGCAGAATATCGCCCAGTGGGGCAAGGGACGCTTCTACCGCGCCGACAATCCCAACATTATCCCCCAGATATTGTTGAAAGAGACACAGCGCGCCGCGCGCCGTTCGCTGATCAATGAGAGCTTCAATCCAGCCGTGGTCGGCAGTCATCCGATCCTGACCGGGATCACCGGCCTGCCAACCCTGAACGGCTATGTGGCCACCACGCCCAAGCCGGCCGCCCAGATGGTGCTGGTCAGCCACCTGGATGATCCGGTACTGGCGGTATGGCAGTATGGCCTGGGGCGCGTGGCGGCCTGGACCAGCGACGCCCTGGGGCTATGGACCAAAAACTGGCTCAGCTGGAGCGATGCCCCGAAGTGGTGGGCCAATGTCGTCACCTGGACTCTGCCGGCCGCCAATGATGGAGGCATGACCATCAATGGCAAGGTCAACAATGGACAGGGGCAGTTGACGGTCGATCTGCCACCGGGCACGACCGCCGAGGGCGGTCAACAGCAGGTCCAGGTGCACATCATTGGACCTGATCTCTCACAGCAAAATATCAATCTGCAGCCGACCGCGCCCGAGCGCTGGGAAGGCAGTTTTCCGGCCGAACAGGTAGGAGGATATCTGCTGCAGGTAACCTGGCAGGGGGCCAACAAGAAGGAGAGCCGCCTGACCGCCACCACCGGCATGGTGGTCCCCTATTCGCCCGAGTACCATAATCAGGGGACTGATACCCGCTTCCTGCAGCTGCTGGCCCAGGCCGGTGGCGGCACCCTCCTGAATCCCAATGATACAGAGTCGGCCTTTACCCAGAGCCTGATACCGACATCGGCCTCGGTGCCGCTGGCATTCTGGCTCCTGATCCTGGCCGCCCTGCTCCTACCAGTCGATATCGCCGCCCGGCGCCTGGCCAACTTTGACTTTATCGTCGAGGGATACCACTGGCTCAGGGGACGCGCCAGAGCAGAAACCAGCACGCAGCCAGCGACGGCCACGGCCACGCCAGCCGAGAAGAAGCCCAGCGTAGCCTCCCTGAGCTCGATCCGGGCCAAACGCGAAAGGCAGCGCAGCCAGGCCACGCCACCGGTCACATCCCGAACCAGCCAGGCGGCCATGCCGCCACCACCGAGGGCACAAACACCGGTGAAAACCGCGCCCGATACGGCTCCGCCGACGAGCAAGCCGCCAACGCAGACGAAGCAAGCCGGACAATCGGCATCAGCCAACTCCTCAACCGCCTCGCGCCTGGTAGAGGCTAAGCGGAAACGAACGCAGAAAAGGAAATAGTCGTAATAGCTGTGTAACATGGACTATTATGTCAAGAAACGTGGTAAACTTCCAATGAAGGAGGTTTTAGTAGATGCTGTTAAACGATTTGCGCACGCAAGTAGCTCATTATGCCAGAAAGATGTACGAGAGCCAGCTGGTACGCGCGACCCAGGGCAATCTCAGCGCACGCGACACGGAGAGCGGATTGATATGCATCACTCCCAGCGGAGCGGATTACCAGATGCTCACCGCCGAAGATATTGCTGTGGTTGATGTGGAGGGTAATATCATAGAGGGGAAGTGGAAACCATCGGTCGAGACGCCGCTTCACACCCATATTTTACGTCTACGGCGGGACATCAATTGCGTCATGCATACGCATGCGCTCTATACCTCGGCCTTTGGCGTTGTCTATCAGCCGATCCCGATGATCCTGCAGGAATCTGCCGCCTGCCTGGGCGGAGAGGTGCCGATCGTGCCCTATCAGGAATCGGGGACGCAGGCCTTCGCCGAATTGGTAGGGCGGACGCTGGGAGAGAGATCGGCCGTCATCTGGGGCAACCATGGCGCCATGGTGGTGGGCGTCAATCTGGCCCTGACCTTCTCGATCG
The DNA here is from genome assembly GCF_036245075.1 of Dictyobacter halimunensis. NCBI lineage: Bacteria > Bacillati > Chloroflexota > Ktedonobacteria > Ktedonobacterales > Dictyobacteraceae > Dictyobacter > Dictyobacter halimunensis. The sequence continues at coordinate 3,994,460 of NZ_BSRI01000002.1, read as the reverse complement.
CCCACGCGCTGGAGGATACCGCCCGCGTCTACAGTCTGGCCAAACAGCTGGGCACACCTGCCCCACTACCACCCGAAGAAGTAGCCAGGCTGCATACTCATTGGAAAGAGGGCTACGGTCAGACCGCCATTGGTACCCATTGACAAAAAGCTAAGCCATTGATATACATTAATACAATAATACCGTTCCCGCCAGGACCAGATTGAGGATAGTAGTTATGCAGCAAAACACCGTACGCATCCAGAGTGAGGTAGGACTCCACGCGCGGCCGGCCGCCCAGTTTGTCAAGCTAGCCAGGCAATTTAACAGTAAGATCAGCGTTGCCTACAATGGGAAAACGGTGGATGCCAAGAGCCTGGTGCGTGTGCTCAGTGTCAGTGCCGGAAAGGATGCCGAAATTGAGATTACCGCCGAGGGCGACGACGAACAGAGGGCCATCGCAGCCCTGGCGGGATTGATCCAGAACAATTTTGTCGAGCATTAGAAGAAAATGCACGATGAAGCATTCTGGCAGCTACTAACCACCCTGGTTGAAACCAGCACGATCAACATCGATCGTCCTAGAGGCTCGGCCCACCCCCGTTACCCGGATGTTATTTATCCCTTAGATTATGGGTATCTCAGCGGCACAATCTCTGGTGACGGAGATGGGATCGATGCCTGGCTGGGCAGCCAGTCAGAAAGGCGGATCAGCGCCATCCTTATCACAGTTGATCTTACCAAACGCGATAGTGAGATCAAGTTCCTCATCGGCTGCACCACACAAGAGCAACAGGCCATCCTAACGTTCCATAATAGATGGGCAAACCAATCAGCCATCATGGTTGAACGGCCGGCCGACATTTAAAGGTTATGCGGGATGGCCAGCCCGCTGGCGCCGGGCTGAGACATCACCGCATCAGGATAATAGCGCTTGATAATATCCATTCCCAATCGGGCCCGGCGCACGCGCTCACGCGTAAGGGCCAGCGCGGTAGATGCCAGGTGGGTGCCCGTAGGATAGATATTGGGCGCGTTGCGCAGGCCAAATTTAATGTAGACGGGGGCCGCGATCCTGATCAGCTCGGGAATCTCATACAGGCGCACAAAGCCACCCAGGTCATCGGGCGCCTCGACATAGATATCCAGCGGGATATCCACCGCCTGGCGGATAGCGGCGATCTGCGGCAAGCTCAGATCGGTGGGGATATTGAAGGTATCAGCACCCAACTTTTCGAGCAGGCGAATAGAGGCGGGATTGGCCGAGGCCATCATTACGCTGATCTTAAACTGCATATCGGGTGGCAACAAACCCTGCTGGCGCATCTCATTGGCCACCCAGAGCGCGCCGTCGTCGGCCAGCAGCACGCTGCGTATGCCCAGCGCGGCCGCCCGGCGCACATCCTCTAGACAGTGCACCAGTTGCTCCTGCCCACGCAGGCGGGGCGCAACGGTCTTCCCGCCGCTGGCGACGGCCATAGCACCGGTATCCCAGGCAGCGTTGGGACGGGCAAAGAGGCTGATCTCCATCTGTTGCGAGATAGCCAGGCGCGCCATCTCCAGAATCTCCGCATCGGTCATCAACATCACCCCACTCCCTTGAGAGATGCGATGAATGGTCAGCTCGTAGCGCTTGGCCTCCTCGATAATCGCGGCCAACGCGGGACCGCTCTCGGTACTGGGAATCTCAAGCCGGTACTGGGCGCCATCTGGGAAACGCTTCGTGCTGGTCGGCAGATCATAGGCATCGCCAGCAGGCAGTCCCAGGCTAGTCAGAAAACGACGCGTCTCTTCCATAAGTTCTGATCCTTTCACATTCACCAAGGTGTATCTATTCTTTACTCATGGCTAATTATAACCTTTGTCGCCCGGCTATGCCGCAAGATAAGGGCATCCACAGCGTCTTCAAATTCATCCAATGAGAAGCGGTGGGTTATCAGATCGGCCAGGCGCAGCGAGCCATTGAGGAAGAGCTGAACGGCGTAGGTCCAGGCGGCCGTGCTGGCACCGAAGACGCCATAGACGCTGATCTGATTTAAAACGAAGAGATCGGTAGTAAAGCTCAGAGGCGCGATCGAGGCCTCCAATCCAGTCAACAGTACCGTCCCACCGCGCTTGACGATGGAAAGGGCCTCCTCAATCGCCTGCACATGCCCGGTCCCCTCAAACACCAGGTCCGCTCCACGCCCACCGGATAGAGATTGGATAAGGGACTGCGTATCTTCCTGGCTCATATTGATGGTATGGGTCGCGCCATAGCGTTCCGCCATCTGCAGCCGCTCGGCGCGAAAGCCCAACACCGCGATAACCGCCGGACTATACAGCCGCGCCAGCTGGACAGCCAGCAGGCTGGTAGGTCCATCACCCACGATAACCACCACGTCACCGGGGCATGGCCGGGCGCGTAAGAAGGCGTGCGCTACCACGGCGACTGATCCTAGCAGAGCCGCTTCCTCTAGCGAGACGTCATCAGGCAGCACGTGTAGCTGACGGGCCGAGACTACCAGATACTCCCCCAGTCCACCGGGACGAGTAAAACCAAGCTCACGGTAGCCAGACTCGCACAGGTTGGTCTTGCCCTCGCGGCAGTTGCGGCAGATATCACAGGCGTAGATGCTCTCAACCGCCACCTTAGCCCCCGGCGCGACATTGGAGACCCCCTCACCCACGGCTACCACCTCACCTGCCAGTTCGTGGCCGGGGACGATGGGATAGTGGGAGTAGCCCCGCGCTCTCTTGCCCTGAAAAAGCTCCACATCGCTCTCAGAGAGACCAATCACCCGCGAACGCACCAGCACCTCACCGGGTCCGGGCGCTGGCCGATCCAGCTCGGTCACATGCGCCTCACCGGGTTCCGTAATCATTACCGCTTTCATAAGCTCCAGATAACCTTTCCATCACACCTGTAGCACTACCATCAAGTACATGCGAACATTTTTCCATTATTATATGCCCATGATGGCCGCTTGTAGCAAAGTGGGCAAAGAAAAACAAGCCGGTGGATGGTGCGGTCGCGACCGCACCATCCACCGGCAACATCTCAGCAGGGCATCAACATTGATCAGAGAGGATTTACAGCGTGGCGTTTCTGAAGCGCTGCCAGAGCCGATTGGCGATCTGCGCTGAATCGCGCTTCAAGCCGTAGCGGGCCATATACTTACACACGTTGTCGATGTCGCGGGTCAGCAGGGAAAGGGCATGAGAGTTGAAGCGCGGATCAACGGCCTGCGGAAAATCAATAATGGTGACTTTCCCCTGCCAGTACATGATGTTATAGCCCGACAGGTCGCCGTGGATAACGTCGTTGGCCAGTAAGAGCTGAATGTTGTCCATCAGCAGCTCGAAGGCAGGATAGACCTCGTCCGGCTCCAGGGTAACGCCTTGCAACGCGAAGGCCGGCCTCTCCTCCTCTCCCAGGTATTCCATCAGCAATGCATGGCTGGTGCGGGCCAGCGGCTGTGGCACCGCCGCGCCGGCGGCATGTAGACGTGTCAACGTATCGAACTCGTGGCTCACCCACATACTAAATTGCATCTCGCGCCCGGCCGCCGACTTATTCTTGACGGCCCGGCTCACACGCCGATCGGTGATCGCGCGTCCCTCCTGGTAGACGGCATCATTTTTAAAGCCGCGCTTGTTGCGCGAGCGATAGACCTTCGCTGCCAGGTACGGCACGCCTCGGGATGGGTGGGCGCGGCAGCAATAGACGGTGGCCTCTTTGCCGCTCTTCACCTCGTGTAAAATGTCAGTAATCCAGCCATCGGTAAAAAAACTGTCCAGTGTAGACTGCAGGGGATCCATTCCCTGCTCATCAAGCGCCATCAACGCTTCCCATTCTTCCTGTTCCTCGATAGCGCGTACCATTTTTCTCTTAGACAACGGAGACTCCTTTTTGTGTATTGAAGATCATCGGTTAAAAATTTGTCTACATGAAAAATCGCAACTGTTCCCATTGGGCACCTCTCTCTCTGATGAGCCAATACAAGATGAGAATCAAAAAGAGAGCCGCCAGCATCACGCTGACGGCTCTCTTTTGACATGAGTTGACATGAAAAAAGCCATCCTCACAAGAGATGGCCAGAAGTATGTGTGGGGTTGAGCGGCAGGATTATTGTTCGCCGCGTTCGCGCATAGTTATGGCCAGCCTGGAGTCGTGATGCATGAAAAAGAAAGTGGCATTCTTCATGTGGCACGCTCCTTTCTCTCTGCGAGGCTCGTTGGGCCTGCGGCAGGCTATAACTATAGAATATGCGAAGCATAACAGAAATGCAGATTGTTGTCAATCTGCATTAAAATGGTTTTTTATATTACCTTTTTTGCTGCCTGCGGCGGCGTGGGGAGAGGGGAAAGTTGGGGCACAGCCCCAAGCCCCAGTCAGGGGCTGCCGCCCCTGCACCCCGCTCCTTTTGCCGCCTGCGGCAGCTATCCGGCTCGGTTGACCTGGATGGTTTTGATTTCGGTGAAGAAGTCGATGGCGGCGGTTCCCTGTTCGCGGGAGTGCGAGCTGGAGTTGTGCATGCCGCCGAAGGGGGCGTGGGGATCAACTCCGGTGGTGTCTCCATTTACACGGACCATGCCGCATTCGATGGCGTTGATGTATTCCAACGAGGCGTTGATGTCGTGGGTGAACAGAGAGACGCTCAGACCATATTTGGTGTTGTTGGCGATGGCGATGGCTTCGTCGATGCTATGAGCCAGTTCAACGACCAGCAGCGGGCCAAACACCTCTTCCTGGGCCACAGGCGCGTCGGGCGGCACATCAACGACCAGCGTTGGCTCAAAGAAGTAGCCATTCTTCAATGCACCGCTCCTGGCGTAGTTGCCACCCAGCACGACACGTCCGCTCTGCGTGCTCTTCTGGGCATAGGATGCCACCTTCTCCAGCGAGTCCTGGGTGATCAGGGGACCAACCGCGCTGCTGGACTCGGTAGCGGGCTGCAGCGGCAGAGCCTGAATCTCTTGCTTGAGGAGATCCACGAAGCTGTCGGCGATATCGTTGGTCACGATTACGCGGCTGGTGGCCGTACACTTCTGTCCGGCAAAGCGCATAGCGCCGGCCGCGACCAGTTTGGCAGCCTGCTTCATGTCGGCATCGCCAAGGACGATGGCGGCGTTCTTCCCACCCATCTCCAGCTGGTACTTGACGTTGCGGCGGGCCGCCACCTCGGCGATCCCCATACCCACGCTATCCGATCCCGTAAAGGTGATGCCGCGAATGGCCTCCTGCGAGATCAGGGTATTGCCCAGCGAGGAGCCTTTGCCCAGTACCAGATTCAGCACGCCGGACGGCAGGCCGGCGCTGGCGAACACCTCAGCCAGGCGTACCGCCGTCAACGAGGCGACCTCGGCGGGCTTCCACACGACGGTATTGCCGTAGGCCAGGGCCGGGGCGATCTTCCACAGCGGGATAGCCACAGGGAAGTTCCAGGGCGAGATCACCGCCACCGGGCCAAGAGGCTGACGCAGCGTAAACTGCAGGCTACCAGCCAGCTGGGCCGGGATCACCTGTCCATTGGGATGCACAGACTCTGAGGCGAAGTAGCGCAGGATCGCGACACCCCGATCCGCCTCACCCAGCGCCTCGCCCAATGGCTTGCCAACTTCTTGCGCCACCACAGTCCCGATCTCCTGCCGACGCTCGGCCAGCGCATTGGCGGCGCGATACAGGATCTCAGAGCGCGCGGGTCCGGACAAAGCTCGCCAGCCAGCGAAGGCATCATGGGCCGCTTCAGTCGCTCGCTCAACCACGCCCGAAGGTCCTTGAGGAACACGGGCCAGCACCTGGGTAGTATCAGAAGGATTGAGGTCATCACTCCATTGATCTTCGTTGGATTTCAACCACTCACCGGCAACGTAATGTGCTAATAACTCAGACTTCACAGTATCATCCCCTATTCATCGTCAATACTACACATAACTATAAAAGACTAAAACAGCAAACGTTCTCACCCTATTGTACACCATCCAATCTGCCCGCTTCCGGCCTCTTTGCCAGCATAAGGGTTGTAGGAACTGGTGCAATGCCATAGGTGGGTGTGAATGCACCCACCTATGGCATTGCACCAGTTCCTACAACACAGCACAAAATCACAACCTGAAAAAAGGAGGTCCGTATCTAGGAGTAGCATATAATTTTTCTCTATGAGAAAAGAAAGGAACGACAGACTGTGAGCTCAAGGAAGCAGAGCAAAAAGAGACAGCGCCTGATTGGAAGGCTATTTGGCCTCGCCACCGGCGCCTTACTAGGAGTGGCGATCGTCGATCAACTGAGTCGCCCGGCAGAGGAACGGTCCTGGCAGGGCAGGGTGCTGGGTATGCCCTATGACCTGCGCTTCCCGACCTGGGAGCGCATACACCATACCATGTGGAACAGTGAGACATCCCGTATCTTTATGCCGCGCGCCTTTGGTATGGGCTGGGATATAAATTTATACCCGCTGATCCATCCCAGATCGGTACAGCGCTAATCCTCATCAGATCAAAGAAGGGGCTCCGGATAAACACACCCGGAGCCCCTTCTTTGATCTGGCGAAAACTATTAAAACAGGATGGCAAGCAGGAGGGAGAGGGCAAGAACCAATCCGAAGACCAGGTGCAGCATGGAGGTCTTTTTGATGCCGACAATAAAGGCCTTGCGTTCGGTCGCTCCGAGCACGGCGCGCACGTTGAGATAGGCCAGCGGAAAGGTCAGCCAGACCAGCAGGCTGGCCCAGGGGAGCAGGTGGACGATAACAAAGATCGTGGTCAACACATAGCTACCAAACAGCAATGCGGCATGGAAGCGCCGGCCAAAGGTCAGTCCGAAGCGGACGGGCAGCGTTTTTTTGTTGACGGCCAGGTCATCCTGATAGTCGCGTACGTTGTTCATGTTCAGGATGGAGACAGCCAGCAGGCCGACCGGCACGCTGGCGGCCAGGGCGCTCCACGACCAGTGGTGGATCTGGACATAGTAAGAGCCCCAGGTCATCAATACGCCCATGGCCAGGAAGACCATCACATCGCCCAGGCCACGGCTGGAAAACTTGAACGGTTTCGCGCTATAAAAGTAGGCGATCAGGATGCCAGCCAGTCCAAAAAGGATAATTTCGGGTCCCACGACAAACATGAGGAGCACACCCAGCAGGGCCGCCATCACGAAGCAGAAGATACCGCCTCCAAGGACCTGGCCCGCCGTCATTTCTTGCTTGAAGATCACGGTCATTGCGCCCAGCGAACCAGCATGGTCCAATCCATAGCGGTAATCAAAGTATTCATTAAAGTAGTTAGTGCCTATCTGCAGAAACAGGCAGGAAAAAAACGTGGCCAGAAAGGTTCCGAGGTGAAAGGTTCCTTCATAGGCGGCCAGGGCCGTCCCTACCAGCACCGGACTTAACGTCGCGGTCAGCGTAAAGGGTCGGCTAGTTTTAACCCAGGTTTTCCAGGCAACGGGCTGCGTGGTCCGCCGGGAGAAAGTTTGAGCGTCTCTCATGGTTTCTTCTCTCGCAATATAGAGTCATGATCTATAGATAACTTCATAAGTATATCAAAAATGGTAAGGCGAAGGAAAGTTTTTATGTGCGTGCGGGTGGCGTCGCGGTGCGACGCCACCCGCACGCACATAAAAACTTGATGTTAATCTTATTAGCGGAATGGTGGGGTTGTTCCGTTTAACAGATAGATACTTTATGCTAGAGGTAGCGGCGGCTGTATCCAGTTAAGGAGCGCAGGCAGTCATTAGAGAGAGGATTAATAGATACTATGCAACACACATCGGGAACAAGGAAATGGTCAGAGATTAAAGGGCTGACCGCCGTGACAATCGATCTGGGGAAAAAAGTGGGTATGGTCGAAGATTTCTATCTCGATCCACAGAGCCATAATGTGATAGGTTTTATCATCAAAAACGGTATGTTCAGCCATCATTCCCTGTCGCTGTCATCGATACAGGGTATTGGTCAGGATGCCCTGACACTGACAAAGGAAGATGCCTTAATTAAGGAGCAGGATAATCCAGCCTTGAGTTCAGCGTTTAAGGGAAAAGACATTCTGAGCTATCGTGTGCTGAGCGAAGGTGGTACCGTGGTAGGAAATCTTGGAAACGTGCTTTTCAATATTGAGCTACCACAGGCGATCCAGGTGGTAGGTTATGAGCTCAGCGGTGGGCTGCGTCAAATGATTAGCAGGCAGTATCCGACCTTTACCGCACAGCAAATTACCCGCTATGGACAGGATGTGCTGGTCATTCCGGACTCGGTAGCAGCGGAGTTGATGAAATAAGTAAAGCCTGGCGGTCGCGAGATAGTCGGGGTAAGCTATCTTTATGTGCCTTTAGACATAAAGATAGCAATTAAAGAATAACTGCAGAGTTTCTTCATATACGTGATTGTGGCTTCTTAGATCCCATAGTATAGCTGTACAGTTTATAGCAGGTGAATAGTTACGCATTTATATAAAATAACAGAGCATATCATAAATATAGTAAAATTATGATTACCCACTTTCTAGTGAGGGACCGTCTGATATGTGGATACATCATTGTGATGATCTATATGATGGTTAAACACATAGAAAGGGTAATCATTCCATGAACGATACAAAAGACGCTACGCAGAATGTACAGGAGCAATACTTCCGTATTACAGATGAGGTGCCAGAAGAGGTATGGTATTGGGCGGCTCTGGGTTCCATTATCGCTTCCGCCATCTTGTTTATGTCCAACAAACGCGATTGGAGCATCTTTGTAGGCCAGTGGCCTCCCACATTTTTGCTCTTCGGCGTCTTCCATAAGATCCTGCGACCTCATACCCACTAGTTACATCCTTTCACAAGGGATGTAGCTAGTGGGTATAGCTCTCGTCACCCTGGGGGTACGGGGGCTATACCCGCACACGCGTCCGCTTCGCGGACGCGCTGTTTTTTATGAGTTGGTGGATCGGGTGCGCCTCCGCGCACCCGATCCACCAACTCATAATGGACTCTTGAGCGCCGCAGGTGATGATCATGGACTCTTGAGCACCGCAGGTGATGATCGTCAGATACGAGAAAAGGGATCTCCAATAATGTTGAGGTCCCTTTTCTCGTATCTGATACTTCGCTACTTATTGATGATCATCTCGTTATTTCGGCGCGCCTGTGTTTGTCTGGCCTGTTCGGGGCGGCGCAGGCCGGGAATGGGATAGGGCAGTTTAAAGACTGAGAAGAGGTAGTACAACGATGGCAGCAGGATCACCAGACCGCAGACGATGCCAATGATGAGGGTGGTAATCACCGTGGGATCATTGGCCGAGTTGGCGATGGTGTAGCGCGTCGGAATGATATAGGGATATTGCGAGAGGCCCCAGGAGCCCAGCAGGAACGCCGTCTCCGCGATGATCAGAACGCGGGCGATACGGTAGGAGCGGCGATACAGCGCCACGGCGGTCCCCAGACCAATCAGCATGGTGGCGACGACAATGGGAATGGCTCGCGCCAGCATGCCCTGCCAGATAATTGGTGCCTCTGAGATCGAGAGCAGCAGGCCAAGTGCGCCCAGCACAGCTGTTATCGCGCCCGTGATCAACGCCTTGGTGCGATAGGACTCAGTCAACGCCTCGTCGTGCTCGGTATCGCGCGCCTCAACTACCAGGTAAACGGCCGCCACGCTCGCGCAGAGCGCCACGGCCATCGCCCCAATGACAACGGCAAACGGCGTAAGCATACCTGCCAGGTACGTGGCCCTCGGCACACCATCGGGAGCGATCAGTTTGCCGCTGGCCACACCAGCGGCCGCCACACCAAGGAAGAAAGGCGTAATCACGCTGGTCACACTGAATACACGGCTCCAGGCGCGCGCGAATAAACCAGTCTCATCCAGGGCATAATAGCGATACACGAAGGCCGCTCCACGCAACACGATGCCGATCAGAATAATGGTAAACGGGAAAAACAGGGCAATTGAAAGGGCATAGAACGCGCCAGGAAACACGTTAAACAGTCCTACAATCAAGAAGATCAGCCAGACGTGGTTGGCTTCCCAGACGGGACCCAGCGCATGATTAATCAGACCATGCTGTTTTCTGGCCATTTTCCCCACGGCAAACAGGTCCCAGACGCCGGCGCCAAAGTCCGCTCCACCCAGCGCGGCATAGACGATCAAGGCCCACCAGAGCACGACCAGCGCAATTAAAGCTACATCCATTTAAACACCAACCTTTTCTATCTCCGGCTCCTTCACATCGTAGCCTTGCTCGGAAAGGGTTACCTGCGGCAATGGACGACGGGCCACCTTTAGGAGCAACCAGATCAAGGCCACGGCCAGCAGCACATAAATGAGCGAGAAGATCAAAAAGCTGACATTCAAGAGAGGGGCCGTGGTTACAGCATCCTTTGTACGCAGATACCCATAGATGGTCCACGGCTGGCGCCCGATCTCCGTAACCATCCAGCCTAGCTCAACGGCCAGAAACGAGAGCGGGCCCGCCAGGAAGACGCCCCACAGCAGCCATTTATACGTTGGCAGACGCTTCTTTAACAGGAACAGGGCCCAGAACACGACGGCCACCAGCAGCGCGAAGAAGCCGCTCCCCACCATGCCATCAAATGAGGTATGCACGATCGTTGAGTTCGGCCAATCCTCACGCGGATACTGATCGAGTCCCTTGATGGTAGCATGAGGGTTATAGTCGGCCAGAATGCTCAGGCCATAGGGAATCTCTAACGCGTACTCCACCTTGCCGGTATTGGGATCAGCCAGGCCACCAATTGAGATGGGAGCACCGCTCTGCGTCCTGAAGATCCCCTCCATGGCCGCGAACTTGGTCGGCTGATAGACCGATAGGAAGCGCGCATTGAAATCTCCGCTGACGATCTGCAGCGGGATCGCCACCAGCGCCAGCAGCATAGCCAGCATCAGGCCCTTGCGGTAATATTCCTCGCGCTTGCCACGTAGATAGGCAACGGCATATACAGCGGCCACACCGAATCCGGTCGCGACATAACTAGCCAGAATCATATGCACTGTTTCAAACGGAGTGCTGGGATTAAAGATGGCCTGGAGAGGATTGATATCAACCACCTTGCCATTTTTGATTACAAAGCCCGCCGGCGTATTCATCCAGGAGTTGGCGCTGACGATAAACCAGGCCGAGGCCATACCGCTGATCCAGATCGGGAATGAGCAGAGCCAGTGCGCCCGGGCCGAAAGGCGGTCCCAGCCATAGAGATAGAGGCCCAGAAAGATCGCTTCTGTAAAGAAGGCGAAGCCCTCCAGTAAGAAGGGTAAGCCAACCACAGCTCCCGCGAAGCGCGTATAGGTGGGCCAGAGCAAGCCAAGTTCAAAGGAAAGGATGGTGCCGGAAACGGCACCAATGGCGAACAGGATCGCTGCCGCCCTGGCCCAGCGCCGCGTCAACATCATCCACACGGGATTTTTTGTGCGCAAAGCCAGGCCCTCTGAAATACAGAGCAGCAGGGGCACACCCACACCCAGCACCGAAAAAATGATATGGAAAGCCAGCGAAGTACCCATCTGGGCACGAGCCGCGAGTAAATCAGGCATCATAGAGTTTTTCCTCAATATCAAACATATTGTTCCTGGTAGAACAGTTTATCTTGTCCAGCACCTATGTAGACACTGATATTCTAGGAGCTTTGTTTCATGCGAACAAAATCAACAGTAAAACTATACGAAAATTTCGATCCTTACTGCTCATGATGCCAATATATCAAACAGATAGTGCTGCTCTGGATATCTGCAGTTCGCTTTTGCCCTGGATCAAAGCAGGGTGTGGAGGTCAGGCCAGCCATATGCCAGCTCTGTCAGTTCGGCCCCTCCGATCTGCTCTGGCTTGGAGGCAATGTATTGGCCACCCAGGCGCAGGTAAAAGTGCTGCGCGGGATTGCCATCCAGCACCCACACCAGCATGCTAGAAAAACCTGCCTGGATGAGACTGCGGGACAGCACACGCACCAGCTCTCGGCCGATACCCTGTCCCTGCTGATCAGCAAGAATATAAATGGCATAGAGTTCACCCTTATAGACGGCGTGGTTGGACCTTTCGGGTCCCCCGCTAATAAATCCCACCACCTGGCCCGCTTCACCAACAGCGACAAACACGAAGTTGTGCTCAGCCGCGCGATTCAGGATCTGCGTCCACATACGCAGGCGCGGCTCGTAGGTTAATCCGGCCAGATAATCAGCGGGTATTAAGCCACGATAGGTGGTACGCCAGGTATCCACATGGACGCGCGCCAGCCCTTCAACATCCTGTAGCGTGGCCGGTCGAATCGTTACCATACTTTGATAAGCTCCTTTTACATTAAACAAATTGCAAGACAACAACGATTGGTGATAGCGCTTCCAGACAAGATTTCTGATTGCGTTTAGGGGTATGCATGCTATAATCTTGTACAGAACGAGAGAAAGGTTTTCACGAAGGCATGCCGAATATAAATACGACCGCAGCAGCTAAAATTTTTCAGCGCCTGAAGGGTTTACAGGCCCGGATGCAGCCGGGAGAAGACCCGATCCTGGCCCTGCCCGCGATCTGGGATGGTGGCCAGAGTAACCATAGCACGGCATGCGATATTATCGTTACCAATCAGCGCGTGATCGGCTACTACTATCGCAGCTTCCCGCGCGAACGCGTCTTCTTCGATGCGCTGAACCTGGCCGACCTGCGCACGGTCACGTGGCGCAAAAAAAATTACGAACCCGTCTTCCGCGAGATCGTGGTGAGCGATGGAAAGCGCGACGTCTATATCCGGACGGCGCAGCAGAAAAGTGAATTTCTCTACGAAACCCTGCGACTGGCAAACGACACGACGGCCAGGCCAGACTTAACGGCTCAAAATAGCGAGGCAGGGGCGGAACAGCCAGCATCAACAACAACAGGGCAGACGCAGGTCATGCAGGAGCCAGACAAAGCGGTCTATACACGGGAGCAGGTACGGGGAACGTTTGAAAGCTCCTCACTGGCGGTTACGATCCTGCTGGTCGGTGGAATCCTGATTGAAATTCTCAGCCTGCTGCTGCTATTTGCCATGCACAGCATCAGTATCAGCGGTCCTCTCTTCATCGCGGGCTTTGTCATGGTCGTGGGCAGCTTCCTGGCGCGTAAAAGTCCCCGCGCCAACAAATAGCCCCACACATACATTTGCGCAGAAAAAGGCCGTGGAACCATAAGACAGTGCTCCACGGCCATGTTTTTCCCAATTTTTTTCAATTTACGGATGGGTCTGGACAAAGTCCTCGATCTGAGCGATCTCTTGCTCACTGAGGCGGAAATCGCCGGCTCCAATAATCTCATCGACCTGGCCCGGATGGCGACCACCGACTATGGCAGCGGTCACGGCAGGATGGCGCAGGGTCCAGGCGATCGCCACCTCACCAGCCGAGCGACCATGGACATGACCAATTGTCTGCAGCAACTTTGCCAGCGCGAGGTTACGATAGAGGCGCGGCTCCTGGTAGTCAGCACTGCGCTTGCGCCAGTCAGTATCAGGCAGGTTCTGGACGCGCTGCACATTCCACTTACCAGTGAGCAGGCCGGAGGCCATCGGCGAATAGACGATCACGCCGATATTGTGCTGCAGGCAGAAGTCCAACACGTCTTTCTCGATATCGCGTCGCAGCAGCGAATAGGGCGGCTGCAATGAGCTGACCGGGGCGATCTTATAGGCGCGCTCCAGTTGATTGACGTTAAAGTTGGAGACACCGATATGGCGCACCTTGCCCGCGGCCTTGAGCTCGGCCATAGTGGTCCAGCCCTCCTCGATATCCTCATCTGGATTGGGCCAGTGGATCTGATAGAGATCGATTACGTCGACCTGCAGGCGGCGCAGGCTATCCTCAACCTCCTCGCGGATCGAAGCGGCCTTCAGGGTACCCACAATCTTGCCATCCGGTGTCGGACGGCGCGAGCACTTGGTGAAAATAAATGGACGCTCGCTACGGCCCTTCAGGGCGCGCGCCACGATCTCTTCCGCGTGACCAAAGCCATAGACGGCGGCGGTATCGATCCAGTTCATCCCCTGTTCAAGGGCACGATGGATGGTGGCAACGGATGCATCATCATCCTGTGGGCCCCAGGCGGCCGGCCAGCCCTCACCACCCAGAGCAAAGGTCCCCAGGCCCAGCGTCGTAATCTCCATATCGGTATTGCCGAAATGTCTCGTCTGCATATGTCCTCCATCAACGAACTACTTGTTTTCAACTTTCCGCAACCACCTTATCTTATCCCATCATGCAGCGCGACAGCAAACGTCTTCTATCTTGAGGATGTATCAAGGGAGAGGACAACGCCATGGGTGTGTTCGCACCCATGGCGTTGTCCTCTCCCTTGATACATCAGATCTGTTAGCCAGTTATATTGACACCTTATTTTTTTGACAGGTACAATAAGAGAGCTTGGGAAACAACGTGGTTTCTCTTATATCCTACGTCCACCACACTAGAAGACGAGGCAATATACAATGAAGATGTTTGTCTGTATAAAACAGGTACCTGATCCCAATACTACTGTTCCTAAACTTGACCCCACTACCAAACGTCTTGTACGTACTGGTGTTTCTCTTGTCTTAGATCCTGGCGATGAAAGCACTATTTCCGCGGCGATCAAATTGCGCGACAAGGTTGGCAATAGCGAACTGGTCGCGGTGAGCATGGGTCCGGCCAGCGCCCAGGAGGCCATGCGCAGAGCACTGGCGATGGGAGCTGATCGCGCCATCCTGGTGACCGATCCCGCCCTGGCCGGTTCGGACGCGGTGGGTACCGCCCGCGTACTGGCCTCCGTCCTGAAAAAAGAGGGCGCGGACCTTGTTTTCTGCTCCACGGAAAGCACCGACGGCTATACCGGCATGGTGCCCGGCGCCATCGCTGAGTTCCTGGGCATTCCACAGCTGACCTTCGCGCGTGAAGTCAATATCGAAGGGCAGAAGGCTGTGATCAAACGCGTTATCCCCAAAGGCTATCAGACCGTCGAAAGCTCTCTGCCCGCGGTGGTTACCATCGCCAGTGGCTCCTTTGAGGCCATCTATCCGACCATGAAGGGTATTATGGGAGCGAAAAAGAAACCCTACACCCAGATGAGCCTGTCCGACCTTGGCATCGATGCTTCACAGGTTGGTGAGGCCGGAGCACGTGAGCAAGTGCTGACCGTTGGGAGCGCCGAGGCGCGCGCCGCCGGTCAAATCATCAAAGACGATGGCAACGCAGCTCAGCAGATCGCGGAATTTCTGCAGCGTTACCAGTTACTCTAGGAGGTAGAAGATGGCAAATACTATTTGGGTTCTGGTAGAGCTGGAGAGCGGCGCTCCGGTCCGTTCGTCACTGGAAGTACTGGGAAAAGCCGCCAAACTGGGTCGCGCGGAGGCTGTGGTACTGGGTAGCGCCGCCGCCGAGGTCGCTCCTACACTGGGCGAATATGGCGCGGAAAAAGTCTATGTGCATGCTGACGCCGTCTACGATAATTATCTGACCCTGCCCGCGGTCGAGACGCTTAGCCAGCTCATCCAGCAGCATCAACCAACGTTGATCCTGCTTCCGACAACTTATGATCTGCGCGACATCGCCGCGCGCCTGAGTATTCGCAGCAATATGGGCCTGCTCACCGACGCCACCGATCTAGCACTCGCGGATGACGGCGTGAAGGTGACCGTTCCCTGGGGCGGCGAGACCGTCGTAACCGCCACGCTAACGCAGCAGCGCCCCGGCATTGTCCTGACACGGCCAAAGGCATTTTCGGTCGAGCAGTATAGTGGACGCAGCGCTGAAATTGAAACCATCAACGCAAGCGTCAGCGCGCAGGCACAGACCATCAAGGTGCTGGAAACCATTGAGGTCAAGAGTGAGGGACCAGCCCTCGAAGACGCGGCTGTAGTTGTCAGCGGCGGTCGTGGCCTGGGCAAAGCGGAGAACTTCCATTACGTAGAGGAACTGGCCGAAATCCTCAATGGAGCACCGGGGGCGACCCGTGCCATCGTCGATGCAGGCTGGCTGCCATATAGCTACCAGGTCGGTCAGACCGGCAAGACCGTGAAGCCAACGCTCTACATCGCGGCTGGCATCAGCGGAGCCATCCAACACCTGGCAGGCATGAAGGGATCAAAGTATATTGTGGCGATCAATAAAGATGAGCACGCGCCCATCTTTTCGGTCGCTGACCTGGGTGTGATCGGTGACGCCGTCACCATCCTGCCGCAGCTCACCAACGAGATCAAAAGTCGAAAAGCCTGAGCAAGCAGGCAGATCGTGGATGCGCGTAGGTGCGCCCCCTGCGGGCGCTTTCCCCACGTGCATCCATAGACAGAGATACGCATCCCCAAACAGGGCATAGAGTTCGCCCTAACCAACGGAGGTTCACATATGACTCCCCCTGCAATTTCGCCAACCGGGGGATGGCTCGGTACCATACTCTTTGTCATCCTTTTTGTGGCGGCCCTCGCCCTCTTTGGGGTACGGGTAGGTAAGCTGATTACCCTGCTGCAAAAAGCTCGTCCCGAGAATCGGACCGATCATATGGGAGATCGGGTCGGCGCCTTCTTTAAGGTCGTGCTTGGACAAAGCGGTGTACTGCGCGATCCCATCCCTGGTATAGCGCACTTCTTTACGTTCTGGGGCTTTATCTTAATACAGTTTGGCCTGTTGAATCTGATCCTGGGAGCGTTTAATGGCTCCATCCCCTTCCTGGGCGATAATCGCGTCTTCGCTATCGTCCTGGATGTATTTGTTGTACTGGTCCTGTTCGCGCTGGTCGTCTTCGCGATTCGCCGTGGCATCGTGCGTCCTAAACAGCTCAGCAGCTCGCTGCACGGTCCCTGGGACGGCTTTATTATTCTCGGCCTGATCCTTCTGGTTATCGTGACCCTGGCGCTGGTGGAAGCCTTTGAGTATGCCGCCAGCAGTGGCGCGGCCTGGACCCCCATCGGCGCCTTCTTCGCACCCCTGTTCACCCCGCTTGGGAAGGGCACGGACATCGCTGCGTACCGTACCTTCTGGTGGCTGCACATCCTGACGGTGCTGGGCTTCCTGATCTACCTGCCGCGCTCCAAACACCTGCATCTGATGGCCACCCCGTTCAATGTGTTCTTCCGCAGCTACAAGCCCAAGGGAGAACTGCCGCTGATCGAAAATCTGGAGGACCGCGAGGATTACGGCGTCTCCAAGGTCGAGCAGTTCACCTGGAAACAGCTCCTCGATGGCTATGCCTGTACCGAGTGCGGACGCTGTAACACGGTCTGCCCGGCTTTAAACACCGGCAAACCACTCTATCCCAAAGAGATCATCCTGGGCGTCAAAGAGGCGCTGTTCGTACGCAGCGACGAGATCCTGGGCGAGAACTCGATCTACAACAAGCTGGGCGTGGCCGGCATCAAGGCCGACAAAACGCCGGAAGAGAAAGAGGCCCATCACGAGCCGATGGTGGGAGGCATCATCTCGCAGGAGGCCCTGTGGTCCTGCACTACCTGTATGGCCTGCATGGAGATCTGCCCGGTCTCGATCGAGCATGTGCCGAAGATCGTCGATATGCGCCGCTCGCTGGTAATGGAGGAGAGTGAGTTCCCGCAGGAGGTTACCTCGCTGTTCAACAACATCGAGCGCAATGGCAACCCATGGGAGATCAGCAACGACAAGCGCGCCGAGTGGGCCGCCAGCCTGGAGATTCCCCTGCTGGCCGAGAATCCTGACGCTGAAGTGCTCTACTGGGTCGGCTGCATGGGATCGTTTGATCGCCGCAACCAGCAGGTAGCGACCTCGGTGGCCAAAGTTCTCAAGGCCGCCAACATCGACTTCGCCATCCTGGGACCCGAGGAGACCTGCACCGGCGATCCCGCGCGCCGCATCGGCAATGAGTATCTCTGGCAGATGCAGGCCATGCAGAACATTGAAACCCTCAATGGCTATGGCTTTAATACCAAGCCGGTCAGCGATGGAGAGGGCGATAAAGAGCAGCACGAGGCCGCGACAGCGGTCGCGACTGCCAACGCGCTCAACGACAAGCACCGCACGATCATCACCGCCTGTCCGCACTGCTTCAACACCATCAAGAATGAGTATCCGCAGTTGGGCGGCAACTACGAGGTCGTCCACCACACGGTCTTCATCGACTCGTTGATGGAGAATGAGAAGCTGAAGCTGCTGAAGGGCTTCGATAAGCGCAAGCTGACCTATCACGATCCCTGCTACGTCGGTCGCTACAACGACACCTACGACGAGCCAAGACGCGTCCTGACCGTCTTGAACAGCAACGGGATCACCGAGATGGGACGCAACCGCAACAAGAGCTTCTGCTGCGGTGGTGGTGGCGGTCGTGTTTGGATGGAAGAGAAGGTCGGCAAGCGCGTCAACCAGACGCGTGTCAATGAGGCCCTGGAGACCAATGCCGAGGTGCTGGCCGCCGGCTGTCCTTTCTGCATCACCATGTTTGAGGATGGCGTCAAAGGGGTTGAGGCCGAAGAGAAAATGAAGGTTGAAGATATCTCTGAGATTATCGCTCGCGCGATCGAGACAAAGTAACAGAGATAAGAACGAATGAAGAGCAGGCCGGAGGTCTTTTGTATCCGGTCTGCTCTTCGTCTATAGCCATTGGCTCTGGCCATAGGCGACGTAGAAGTCGCAGCTGGTATGGTATTCGTCGCACTCGCGAATCCAGGCGTTCAATGTGCGATCATACTCCTCCGAGGCTACCCCGGTAGAGGCAAGAACAAGCGGTTTGATCGTCATCGCCGCTCCATAGAAGTCTTTCATCAAGAATTTGCTGATACGCCCACCCCAGTCGCCCATCGGGATCGTTAGTTTTTGTACCTTCACATTCGCCACCCCCTCCATCTCCATGAGCGTTCCCAGCTTGCTTCCAATGGCGATATCTAATCCCCGCTTTTTGCCCGCCTGGTCGATCCAGCTAAGTATTCTGCTGGTTTCAGGTCCCGGATTGTTATGGCTGAGATCGGCGTCCGTCAATTCAATCCATTGACCCGGTCGGGTTATACGCTTGAGGTCCCGGATAACAGACGGCCAGAGGTGAAGCGGAAGAGCAAAGACCAGAAAACGCTGATGGACATAGTCGAATGAGCGAGGAGGAAATGGCAATCCTCTGGTAATATCGCACTGTTGAAAGCGACAATTGGGAGGGAAAACGATGGTCGAGCTGGATAGAGGTGAAATATCCACGCCTGTAACCTGTGCATGTGTAAACTGCTGCGCTATCTCCAGCATCCAACGACCTGTTCCACATCCTACATCCAGAATCGTCGATGGTTGTTCAAGAGGGGCAAGATAATTGCCGGACATAGCTTGCCGTAGCAGGTAGTGCTGAAAGTCCAAACGGTTCACTTCCCGGAAATCCTTTGGGAGCATGTATATGGTCTGATCATTCTGGAGTCGCCTCTTCAATACATCTGTAGCAGATGATGAAGTGTCCTCGTTACCCGTCTTTTTCTTAAACCAGGGCATAGCACCTCTCCCTCTCTTTTTATTTATTTACCATTTTTGCATAGTATAGTTAACATTAAATATTGTCAAGCATCATATAGATATATCTATAACAAGAAGACATTCCTTCTTTTACCCGCCATTTTCCATCCGAATCCTCATGATCATCACCTGCGGCCCGCCGGCGTTTTCGCGCCCGCGGCGTACAGAAGTCATTAATGTGTAGGTGCATCGGGTGCGCCGGCGGGCGCCTGTACGGGGGCGCGTACATATCCCTATAGGACGAAAGTAAGACACCCTATCAACCGCTGAGTCGTATTATAACTATCCCGTACTTTACAAGTCTTGTTTTCGATGTACACTGGGAACATATTTTTGTGATAACTGATAGATATACCAAAAAATAGAAGTTAAAGGTAAAGAAAAGATGAGCGGTATCCCCAGCTTTGAGGTAATCATTATTTTTGCCCTTATTCTGGCCAACAGCTTTTTCGCGGCTTCCGAAATTGCGATCGTCTCAGCGCGACGCAGTCGTCTACAGCAGCAGGCTGACTCTGGAAAAAAGAGCGCCAAGCAGGCGCTGCAGCTATCAGAAAATCCGGATCGTTTCCTGGCAACGGTGCAGATCGGTATGACCTTGATCAGTACCCTGGCCTCGGTGTTCGGCGGCGCCAGCATCAGTGAGCCGCTCTCGCAATGGATCGCCACCTTTCCTGCTCTCAAACCTTACGCAAGCTCACTGGCTCTGTTCATTGTTGTTCTATTCATTACCTATTTTTCGCTGGTGATAGGAGAACTGGCCCCTAAACGCCTGGCCCTGCAGTCGGCCGAAAAACTCGCCGTGGCCGTATCACCTTTTATGGTTCGCCTATCTAAAATTGCGGCTCCTATTGTCGCCTTGCTTACACTCTCGGTCAACCTGATTCTGCGCTTGCTGGGACAATATAAAAGCACAAAAGAGATCGTGACGGAAGAGGATATTGTCTACCTGGCCCGCGAAGGTACTGTCAGTGGAACGGTCGAATCAGGAGAAGAAGAATTTATCAATCGCGTCTTCCGCTTTACCGACCGTACCGTGAGCAGTGTAATGATGCCGCGCACAGAGATCGTAGCCATTGAGGTCCATACCCCTTTCCACGAGGTCATCGAGAAATTCATGAGCTCCGGCTATACGCGCCTGCCGGTATATGAGGAATCGTTGGATAACGTGGTCGGCGTCCTCTACGCCAAAGATCTGCTGCGCTCACGCGCGGACAACAAGCAGGATGAGGAGGTGAATATCCGCACCCTGGCTCGGCCGGCCTTTTTTATCTCTGAGTTTCAGCACGTAGACGATCTGCTGAAGACGTTTCGCGGCAAAGGCATCCATATCGCCCTGGTCATCGATGAGTATAGCCAGATTACCGGCCTGGTGACATTAGAGGATGTGCTGGAAGAACTGGTGGGCGAGATTCATGATGAATATGACCAGCCCGAGGATAGCGCCATGATACAGCGTGAGGACGGCAGCTGGCTGGTGGATGCCATGACCGATCACGAAGTGGTGCGCAAGAAGATAGGGATGCCGGAGAAGGACGAGGAGGAGCACTACAACTACCATACCCTGGCCGGCCTCCTGCTGACCCAGATGGGGCGCATCCCGAAAGTTGGCGATAGCGTGACCATTGATGACTTTTTGTTTGAGATTGTTGATATGGATGGGCGGCGCATCGACAAGGTACTGATCCACCATGTTTAACCGGGAAACTACCTGGCTTCTTCAGCGGCATCAGGCTCCCAGGGGGATACGTCAAAATGAAAGTCTTCCCGCGCCTGCACGCGATAGAGCTGATCGAACCCCTCCTTTGTATAAGGGGGGGGTCATTTTTTTGAGGACGGAGAAAATGCCAATACGAGGGACATGCGCTTTCCCTGTGCGCTGATCATTCCAGCGCAGGCTACGCTTCACATCGGGAGGAAAGAAATAGCCGATGACCCTGGCATGATAGCGATGGCCCAGCGCGATCAGATCAGCCCTATCCTCGGCAGCGGGATTGGTATTATCGATGACCACCGAATGGCCAGCCTGCAGCGCCTCCTCAACCAGTTGCAATTGTCGACGTCCCGGACGCCGATTATTGCGCAACAGATCCTTGCTCACATAATCATGCGTCGCGGCGAAGCGTTCGCGAAAAAAGGTGCTCTTGCCGGAGGCCTGCAGGCCTATAAAGATACATACATCCATCACATGCGATCCATAGCCAGCCTGGGGAGCGCGGGGCGCCCCCACTCGTTAATTTTGTAGGTGTGGAGGAGTTGGTAGGAATGCGCGTCCGCGCATTCCTACCAACTCCTCCACACCTACAAAAGCATATACAGGTGATTCGCTTACTTCTTAATTGTAGAGGTGGACAGTAGTGGCGGAAGGCGCTGATGCGCTTCTTACCACTCCTCCACACCTACAAAAGCATATACAGGTGATTCGCTTACTTCTTAATTATAGAGGTGGGCGGCAGTGGGGCAGGCGCGAATGCACCTGCCTCACTGCTGCCCACCTCTATAATTCACTATATTGGGCGCCGCAGGCGCACTATTTATTGCTCCATTAGGAGCGCGCGCGCGATAACCAGACGCTGAATCTGATTGGTGCCCTCATAGATCTGCGTGATCTTGGCATCGCGCATCATGCGTTCCGCAGGATACTCCTTCATGTACCCGTAGCCACCGAGCACCTGAATGGCGTCGTTGGTGACCGACATGGCGGCGTCGGAGGCAAACATCTTGGCCATGGCCGAGTACTTGTTGAAGTTCTTGTCGCCGCGATCGATCATCTCTGCCGCGTTATAGACCATCAGGCGGGCCGCCTCAACGCTCGTCGCCATATCAGCCAGCATAAACTGGATACCCTGATTCTCGGCAATCGGCTTGCCGAACTGTACACGCTGCTTAGAGTAGGAGACCGCCAGGTCGAGGGCTCCCTGGGCGATACCCACGGCCTGCGCCCCGATGCCCGGGCGGGTACGATCCAACGTCATCATGGCCAGCTTAAAGCCGTCACCCTCGCGACCCAGCAGGTTTTCGGCCGGAATCTCGCAATTATCGAAGATCAGTTCCGCGGTCTGGGACCCCTTGATGCCCATCTTGTCCTCGATGCGCCCCACCGAGAAGCCCGGGAAATCCTTCTCAACGATAAAGGCGCTGATACCACGTGTACCCTTGGAAGGATCGGTCTGGGCGAAGACTGAGTTCACCTGGGCCAGTCCGCCGTTGGTAATAAAGCGCTTGGCGCCATTCAAAATATAGGTATCGCCTTTACGAACCGCGGTCGTCGTCATAGCGGCCGCATCCGAACCGGAACCGGCCTCGGTCAGGCCAAAGGCCGCCATCCACTCACCTGAGGCCAGGCGAGGAAAATACTTCTGTTTCTGCTGCTCATTGCCAAAGAGCAAGATGGGGAGGCTACCAAGCTGCTGCACGGCCAGCAGCAGTCCCGTTGTGGCGCAGCAGCGAGAAAGCTCCTCGATCGCCATCACAATCGCCAGTTCACTGGCCCCGATGCCGCCGTATTCCGTGGGGAAGGGCATCGCCAGGATATCCTGTTGAGCCAGCAGCTCTTTCATATCCCAGGGAAATTCGCCGCTATGATCTATTTCTGCGGCACGGGGAGCGACACGCTCCTGAGCAATTTCGCGAATTGCATCAATAAGTGCCCGTTCGTCTTCAATGACATGAGACACAGCCATACCAGACTCCTTTAATTACGCTCAATGCTAGCCCTTATTCGGGGCTCATATGTCTATATAGAAGTATAGCATATACGACCCAGGATAACCTTATGCAAATGTTTTATCATATCGGTAGGTTGTCGCCGGTATACGGCACGCTATAACCTGAGCGGCACGACGAAATAAACTATAGGAAAAAATGTTATGGATTATGTACAGCATTTTACCCGGCTATTACAGCATAGCTGCAACGACTTCATCTGGGCGACGCAGCAGATAGCAGTCGAGAAGCTCAACAGCGTCCCACCCCATCGGCCTGAGAGTTGGTCGGTGGCCCGCATAATCTTCCACCTGCGCTTTCAAGAGGAGAAGGTGGTGCTTCCCAATATGCGGCTATGGCTGACCGACCGCGCCCTATATGCCAGGCAGGACGATGTTTTGATCGAACGCTATGCGGCGTTTGAGACCCTGACACAGGACGAAGAGGAAGCCTGGTTGCAGCAGCCCGATATTCAGGCGGCGCTCAAGCATTTTCAAACACAGCGCACAATACAGATAGCGTTGCTCCAGGAGATCGACGCGGACATATGGGAAGACAGGCGAGCCACCGTATGGGGAGAGGTCACGCTACGCTGGGCGGTAACCAAGACCTATCAGCACAGTGTAGAACATATCAATGATGTATTGAAACCGGCCCTCTACTGGACCGGTCTACGCACAACACCCTGAGCCATCTCATCCAAGGGTAATTTATTTCGTCAGCTTTCGCACCTGCGATGCTCTACAGTTTTTTGTGTGGTGGTGCAGCCAGGCGCAGATGCGCCCGGCTGCACCACCACACAAAACATGTGCGGCCGCGTAGCGGACACTCGTGCGGAGGTGCCCACGTTCGCTAACACCACGAGGAGCAAAAAGCACAAAGCCTGAACAGAACAATCTACTGCTCTCGTGCTCCAAACAACAAGTGCAAAAAAAATGCTATAATAGTCATTCACGCTTATCTCCAGGGATGTTGCGAGCTTGTAATCTCATTTACATACAGCAAATTCCGTGATATAATAGCAACAGAATTGAGTAAACATTTAAAGAAAAGTGGGCAGGCCCCACTTTTCTGTTTGCCAGAGACTTTTTTCTTTTGCACTCGAAAAAATGATGTAGTTATTACCGGGCGCCAGCGGGAGGAGCAGGCATATGAGGAGCGAATTTCAGGCGGCTATCGCACAACTAATTGCCGAAAAGGGACTACCCCGCGAAGTGGTAATGGAGACCGTAGCCACTGCCCTATTAGCAGCTTACCGTAAAAGCTTCGGCGGTGGCGAGAACGTTCGCATCGAAGTGGATAAAAACGGGGAGGTGCACGTATGGGCATCAAAAAAAGTGGTGACCCAGGTGAAAGACCCCAACGAAGAGATCTCTCTGGCAGAAGCACAGCGTCTCATTCCGAACGCGGCTCTCGGGCAATTTGTGGATGTTGACTCATCGTTTATCTTCGCACGCATCCCGACACAGACGGCCAAACAGGTCATTTTACAGCGTATCCGCGAAGCGGAACACGAACACCTCTACGACCAGATTAAGAACTGGGTGGGTGAAATCCGCCTGGGCACCCTGACCCGTAAAGATCCTGTCCGTGGCTGGCTGTTGGACTTTGACCTGGACCAGGTCGATAAAGTTGAGGGGTTTATGCCACCCAGCGAAGAGGTTGCAACCGAGCACAATAAAGTAGGTCAGCGCCTACGCGTGCTGGTCTATGATGTGCGCCGCGTGCAGGGTCGCATGTTGCAGATTCTGGTCTCACGCACCCATCGCGATCTCGTCAGGCGCCTGTTCGAATCTGAAGTGCCAGAGATCTACGAAGGGACCGTGGAGATCAAAGCCATCGCCCGCGAACCCGGTAGCCGTTCAAAGGTGGCCGTAGTCGCGCGCCAGGAAGGGCTCGATCCTATCGGATCCTGCGTGGGTGTGCGCGGTTCGCGCATCAATAATATTGTACGCGAACTCCACGACGAGAAAATTGATATCATCCAGTGGAGTCCTGATCCAGCTACCTTTGTCGCCAATTCTTTGAGCCCGGTCAAACCATTGAAGGTTGAGCTACGCGAAGAGGATCACACGGCACTGGTTACTGTAGCGGAGAAACAACTTTCACTGGCAATTGGTAAAGATGGACAAAACGCCCGCCTGGCGGCCAAGCTAACCGGCTGGCGTGTGGACGTCACCAAGCCGGCTGAAGGTGAGGTATTCGAGGAGCAGCCCGTCAGCGAGATGGCGGAAACGTCATCTGGCGGTTCCTATGGCCGCCGTGAACGTTCAGAACGCTCCGGAGGTCGTCACGAGCGAGACAACAACTCGCGGCGTGGAGGACGTGAGCGCGGTAGCCGCCATAGCCATTCAGGATATAATGAGTACGATCGAGATTAAGGGAGGAGGAAGCGTAGCGTGAAAGCAGCTAAAAAACAACCTCAACGTCAGAAGCATCTGCCATTGCGTACGTGTATCGCCTGCCGAGAAAACAAGCCGAAGCGCGAACTATTGCGTGTCGTTCGTACTCCCGAGGGCCAGGTGCTCATCGATGCCACCGGCAAAAAGTCGGGGCGTGGAGCCTATCTCTGCGCCAGGCTATCCTGCTGGCAGAAAGCATTCAAAGAGCACCGCCTCGAACAGGTATTCGAAACCGCGATCTCGGCTGAAGATCGGGCCGCCCTGGAAGATTACATGGCGACCCTGCCACCAGATGACCCCCGACCATCTGAGGCCAGGGCCATAAAAGTACCAGCCAGCCGCAAGAAGGCAGTTGAGACCAATTCATAAATTCACGCGACAAATTGGCTAAACTCAGCTTTTAAGCAAGCGGCATGATATTGCAATGATCTATTCAGTAAGCTATACTGAGAACTGGTATGTATTATTGTCACTATCTCCGTTGGGGAGATAGAGTTTTCAATACTGGCATCTGATCTACGGGTTAGATGAGGATTGAACAATGTTTCGTTTTTTCTCTACTCTTGAAAGAGACACAGCCCCTCGTATACAGGGCAGCTGTAAGCGAATGTTTGCGGAGCAATTAGCTATGATTATATAAACCATAGCTGCCTCTACGTCAGAGAGCGCAGACTGCTTATTCGCCTGGCACTGCACCAACGAGGATCTGTCGCCTTTTTTCCTGTTTATCAGGAACAGGGGACAGACCTTTTTTATGGCTGTGAAGAGAGATTCCGCCGCCACTTATGGCGCAACATCTGATTAAGAAAGGGAGTCTTCTTCATGAGAGATATATCAGAACTTCCAGAGGGCACAGAGCAGGCACAGAACAAACCTACAGCCCAGAAGCCAAGACCAGCCGCTCGCCCCAAACCAGAAAACCAGGCAACAGGCAGCCAGGACCAGGAGACCAGGCCCGCGCCTCGACGTCGTACCACGCCAAATCCTAATGCCACAACAACACAACAACACGATGGAGCCGACCAGCAACATCAGCAGTCGCCGCGCCCATCAACATATAACCAGGGCCATCGACCCAACAACGCTGGTGGTCAGGGAGGGCCACGCCCCGGTGGCTACAATCGCAATCCAAACTCGCAAGCACCAGGACCACGCCAGTATGGTGGTCCAGGCAATGGTCCTCGACCCGCCGGTTCCGGGCCAGCACGTCCCGCCGGCCCCGGCGGCAATCGCCCACCTTATCGTGGCGGTAACGCCGGTGGTCCACGCCCTCCGATGAATAACGCGGCCGTCGCGCCACGTCCACCAGAGCGTGAGCGGGACAGAGATAGAGACCGCGACAGGGATCGTGAGCGAGAGCGTGCCCGCGAGAATGCGGCCCCGCAACGCACACCGGGAGGCCCATCCCGCCCCAACACTAACCGCCCAGGCGGCAATAACCGACCAGGTGGCAATAACAATCGTCGCCCCAACAATGGGCGTCCGACGGCCCAGCGTACGCAGGAGCGTCGTCCGGCGGCACCTGTGAAGGAAAAACCGACCGGACCCGTCTCTCTGCCACCGCAGATCGTGGTCAAAGACCTGGCCGAGATGCTGAGCGTCTCACCGATCGAGATCATTCGTGATCTCATTAACAAGCATGCCATCTTTGCCAGCATTAACCAGGTGGTTGATTATGACAAAGCAGCCCTGGTCGCGACCGACCTGGGATTCGAGCCCAGCCCGGCGGCGGCGACCGAGAGCCCCGCGGTTCGCAGCGAGCGTCCGCTCTCGGCCAACGAAGCCATGCTGGCCACGCGCGATGACGAGAACATGGTCACCATTCCACCCGTGGTCACGATCATGGGTCACGTTGACCATGGTAAGACGTCACTGCTGGACATGATCAGAAAGACCAAGGTAGCCGCCGGTGAGGCGGGTGGTATCACCCAGCACATTGGCGCGTACCAGGTTGAGGTCAACGGCAAGAAGATCACCTTCCTGGATACTCCGGGTCACGAAGCCTTTACGGCCATGCGCGCACGCGGTGCCCAGGTCACACATATCGCCATCATTGTGGTGGCCGCTGACGACGGCGTGATGCCACAGACCCGCGAAGCCATCGACCATGCGCGCGCGGCGAAGGTGCCGATCATTATCGCCCTCAACAAAATAGATAAAGCCAACGCCAATCCCGATCGCGTCAAGCAGCAGCTGGCCGAGATCGGTCTGGTCATCGAGGAATATGGTGGTGACATCGTCTGTGTGCCGATATCCGCGCGGCGCGGCGAAGGCATCGATGAACTCCTCGACTACATCTTGCTGGTGGCCGAGGTACAGGACATCAAGGCCAATCCGAATCGCCTGGCGACCGGCGTCATCATCGAGGCCCGCCTGGAAAAGAACAGTGGCGCCATTGCCACCGTACTGGTCCAGCAGGGTACCCTGAAGATGGGCGACAATATCGTGGTCGGCTCGATCTCCGGTAAGGTACGCGCTATGTTCAACGACCGTGGCAAGCGCATCCAGAAGGCTACCCCCAGCACACCTGTCAGCATCCTGGGTCTACCAGAAGTGCCAAACGCAGGTGATCGTCTGGAGGTCGCGCCAGATGAGCGCACCGCCAAGCAGCAAGCCGAGAGCGAAGCGGAGAAGCGCGAGGACGAGGCGATGCCTCTGGGCCAGGTCAGCCTGGATACGCTCTACATGCAGATGCAGGAAGGCACGGTCAAAGAGCTCAACGTGGTCATCAAGAGTGATGTACAGGGCTCACTGGAGGCCATCAAGGGCGCCCTGTCGAAGCTGAGCGAAGAAAACCTGAAGGTACGCCTGATCCGCGAGGGCATTGGTAATATCAGTGAGACCGACGTCCACCTGGCCGCCGCTTCAGGCGCGATTATCATCGGCTTTAACGTGAAGGCAGACGGCGCAGGCGCCCGTGAGGCCCAGCGTGAAGGCGTTGATATTCGCTACTACAACATCATCTATAAGCTGATTGAGGACATCCAGGCCGCCCTGGTTGGTATGCTTGAGCCAACCTACCGCGAAGTGATCGACGGACATGCCGAAATCATGCAGACCTTTAAGGCCGGTAAGACCATCATCGCGGGCTGCCGCGTCACGGATGGTCGTATCACCCGTGGCTCACAGGTGCGTCTGATGCGTAAAGGCGAGAAGGTCTTTGACGGGAAAGTGGCCTCGCTACGCCGTGGTAAAGATGATGTACGTGAAGTGCTTACTGGATACGAATGCGGTATCCTCCTCGAAGATTTCAACGGATATGAAGTTGGTGATATAATCGAGGCATTCTCACAGGAACGTGTGACACCAGGAGCATAAATAACGCAATTTGAAGTGGTCACCCGTCTCATAAAGGGATAGGTGGCCACTTCAATGCTGTTAAGGGGAAAGAGTATGCCGAATACACATAGGCAGGAAAAATTGGGCGAGCTGATGACGGCGGACCTCAGCGAGCTGATTCGCACCCGCCTCAAAGATCCCAGAGTGGGTTTCGCCAGCATTACACGCGTCGAGGTCAGTGGCGATCTGCGTCACGCCAAAGTATTCGTCAGCGTAATGGGAACGCCCGAAGATCAGAAGGCCACCATGCAGGGTTTGAAGAATGCCAGTGGTTTCCTACGCCACGAGATGGCGTCGCGACTCACCTTGCGCTACATGCCCGAGCTATCCTTTAAACTGGACACCTCGATCGAAGAGGGCGCACGCATCCTGAGTCTGATCAACCAGGTTGAGCAAGAGGATCGTGAGAAGGCAAATACAGAGCAGAACAACGTTGGTGAACCAACCAACGTAAAAGAGGGTGAATGAACGAATCCTTTTCTCTAGATACGTCAGCGCTGGCAAAACAACTCTCACCAACCCAGGTGGAACAGGCCATACGCTTGATTGGGCGGGCACAACGCATCGCCTTGCTCGCCCACGAGCATCCCGATGGGGACTGCCTGGGCGCCATTCTTGGTTTCGCCCACATCCTGCGCCAGCAGGGTAAGGTCTGTGTGCCCGCCTGTGCCGATCCGGCCCCACACTCATTCAAGTTTTTACCGGGTGTGGAGGAGCTACAGAACAGCCTGGGTGATGAGCGCTTTGACCTGGTGATCGCGCTGGATGCCGGTGAGCTGAGCCGCTATGGCGCGCTCTACGAGCGGCACAAAGCCTTCCTGGATCAGGCGACAATCCTCAATATCGACCACCATATCAGCAGCATCGGCTGTGGACAGGTCAACATTATCGAGCCGGGCGCGGCCTCAACTACCGAATTGATCGTGCTCTTCCAGCAACAGGCCGGCCTGACACTAACAAAGGATGCGGCCGTCTGCCTGCTCACCGGCCTTATTACCGATACGGGCTCATTCCAGTATCCCAGCACCAGCGCCCGTACCATGATGGTAGGCGCCGTCCTGCTCGCAGCGGGGGCCAGTCCAGAACCGATCGTGAAACCTATTTTCCGCACCCATCCTCTGGCTCAGATGCGCTTCACGGCCGCCGCCATCAATAATATCCAGGCCTCCGCCGACGGACGCGTGATCTGGTCCTTCGCTACGGATGAGACCCTGGCGGCGACGGGAGCGACGGACGATATGGATACCAACGCCTCCGGCATGCTGCGCGACATCGAGGGTGTAGAGGTGGCCGCGTTTTTCAAAAACTATGGCGATCCGACCGTTACCCGCGTCAGCCTGCGCAGCAACGAGCCATACAACGTGGCGGCGGTCTGTATGCGCCTGGGCGGCGGCGGACATCCCCGGGCGGCGGGGGCGACTATCGCTCTCCCCATCCAGGAGGCCATTCCCCTGGTAATCGCCGAGATCGAGCGCGAGATGCGCGAAACGGATCGACTACCACACAAGGTCCTCAACCAGTAACAGAAAGCGGAGTGATAGAGCGTAGTGGACGGAATTCTGAACATCCATAAAGCCCTGCATATGACATCACACGACGTGGTGGCGAAGGTGCGCAGGCTGCTCAAGCAAAAACGTGTCGGGCACACCGGCACTCTGGACCCCGAAGCCAGCGGCGTCCTCCCGATCTGCGTCGGTCAGGGCACCCGGGTCGCGGAATACCTGAGCGAGAGCGGCAAGGCGTACCAGGCCATCATCACCTTCGGCACCGTCACCGATACTTACGATGCCGAAGGCGTCGTGCTGCGCACGGCCGATACCTCTGGGCTCACACGCGATCAGATCGAGGCCGTGCTCCCCCATTTTCTGGGAGCTCAACAACAAATGCCGCCACGCTATTCCGCCATCAAGATCCAGGGGCAGCCAGCCTACAAGCTGGCGCGAGCCGGGGAGGAGATCACGATGGAGGCGCGCAGCGTCGAAATCCAGTCCCTCACCATCCTATCCTGTGACAACCCACACCTCACGCTGTCGATCGAATGCAGCAAGGGTACCTATATCCGCTCCCTGGCCTATGACCTGGGCGAATACCTGGGCTGTGGCGCCTACCTGACCGGCCTGGTACGCACCCGCAGTGGTCCTTTCGTACTGGCCGACAGCATCACGCTAGAACAGCTCGCCGAGGCCCAGGAGCAGGGAACCCTGCAGCAACACCTCTTCCCCGCCGACTTCGCCCTCCAGAGCTATCCCGCCCTGTATCTGGACGAAGCCCAGACGCAACGCGTAACGCACGGCAACGCCTTCAACTATCCCAACGCCGTCGACGCCGAGCAGGCCAGCCTCGCACGCGTCTACGCCCACACCAACCAGTTCCTCGCCATCGCCACCTGGGACCCCACCACCCACCAATGGAAACCCAAAAAAGTCCTCCTTTAAAATAAAAAGGAAGGCCACGTATTTATTGGAGCGTGGCCGCCTGGGTACCGTGTCGCGGGGCTCCAAG
Organism: Dictyobacter halimunensis; assembly: GCF_036245075.1. Taxonomy (NCBI): domain Bacteria; kingdom Bacillati; phylum Chloroflexota; class Ktedonobacteria; order Ktedonobacterales; family Dictyobacteraceae; genus Dictyobacter; species Dictyobacter halimunensis. The sequence continues at coordinate 3,963,107 of NZ_BSRI01000002.1, read as the reverse complement.
CCAGGGCAAGTTCATTCTTTCCAACCTTTCTCGGGCACCAGCCGCGTGTTTATTGGAGCGTGGCCGCCTGGGTACCGGGTCACGGGGCTCCAAGCCAGGGCAAGCCTGGCACCTACGATTCATCGCCCCCTTCGGCTTTCCCTCCCAAAAGCGGGTGGTGCCGGAGGGCGGCCAGCCCTCCTGCCGGGGGTCTGGGGGTGTCCCCCAGCACTTCTTTCTCTCTCCCTCCCCGCCGCCGCAGGCGGCGAACCCCAACAAAGAAGCAGGACTGTGCTGTTTGGGGCCGCAGCAAGCGGCCCCAAACAGCACAGTCCTGCATTATCCTACTTTTATTGCGGGTATGCACCGGCTGTGGTACTATAAACGAAAGAATAACAAGGAACAGGTACCTCCAAGGCAAGGCAAAGCAAGGCAAGAATAGAAGAGGGCCTCTACAAAAATGACTGAATACCAGACAACCCTATCAGAAAACACACCAATCGCGATCACGATTGGCAATTTTGATGGCATCCACCTTGGACATCAGCGACTCTTACACGAGCTGCGCGCCATGGCGGAGAAGCTGCAGTGTACGCCAGTTATGGTCACCTTCGCGCCCCATACATTGATGGTGGTGCGCCCAAACATGAATATTTTATATCTCACGACCCTGGAAGAAAAACTCTCCCTGGCCCGTGAATATGGCAAGGTGGCGGACTCGATCATCGTGCACTTTACGCCCGAGGTGGCGGCGCTCTCGGCCCAGGATTTCATGGACAACCTGTGCAGCCGTTTTACTATACGAGGACTGATCGTTGGCGCGGACTTTAGCCTGGGTCATAAGCGCATGGGCAATGTCGAGTTCCTTGAACAATATGGTCAGGAGCACGGTATAGAAGTACGTGCATTAAGCCTGGAGACAGATAGCCAGGCGCGCATCAGCAGTACCCGTATCAGGAATTTAGTCAGTGAGGGTCAGATCGCCGAGGCGAACGTGTTGCTGGGTCACCCATTAGTACTTGGGGGCATAGTCGTGCATGGAGACGAGCGCGGCAGGCTACTGGGCTTCCCGACCGCCAATATTCGTCCAGAAAAACACAAACTTCTTCCCCCCAACGGCGTATATGCAGTAGGAGTTACAGTTTACGACAACGCCAGCGGTGACTCAGTAGAAGCTTCTACCGTCTATAATGGTGTGATAAATATTGGTATTCGTCCTACGTTTAATGGAAAAGAACGCCTTGTAGAAGTACATCTGCTAGATGTAACAATGGATCTCTACGATAAGTATCTGCGCGTCGAATTCATTGAACGCCTACGCGGAGAACAACGCTTTTCAGGAATTGATGCTTTGAAAAACCAGATTTCTATGGATGTGCAACAAACACGGCAGATTTTAGCAAGCAGGAGGGTGAGCCATTGAACGCTCGCCAGAACCCATTAGCAAAATTAGAAGCATTTATGCAGCGAGTTATTGAGAGTCCCTTCAATCGGCTCTTCCCATCCAAGATGGAGCCGATCGAGATCACACGCAAATTAGAGCGCGCGATGGACGACAATACGATGCTGCAAGGTGAGGGGCGGCGCCTGTCGCCGAATGTATATGATGTCTATCTAAGCATGAAAGATCATCAGCAGATAGCACCGGGCCAGAACGCGCTCACTCGCGACTGGCAGAATCACCTGGTGGAGTTCGCCAGGCGCAGACACTATACCTTAAAGACGGTGCCGATCATCCGTCTGCACTCTGATACCTCTTTGCGCCCGGGTATGATACGCATCGACACGGAACAGGCCGACCAGGCGAATGGCCTGGGAGCGACCCAGGCGCTCAGCCCCGAACAATTAGCCCAGATACGCGACCAACTCGCGCAAGGACAGATGTTACCCGGCATCGATGGCGTGGGCAGTGGGGCCAACCATGGTGTACAAGGTAGAGGGTCTGGAGCCGGCCACCAGGGCTATGCCTATCAAGGCAATTCAGGAGGGCTTGCCCCCACCGTCCCACCTACCCCTCCCCAGGCGCCGCCTATGCCGCAGGCCTGGCTCACGATCCGTCTGCCGCAGGCAGGTCAGCAGACCTATCGCATCGAGAAGCCGCTGGTCAATATCGGCCGTCAACTCAGCAATGATATCATTGTTGAGGACAAGCGCGTCTCTCGCTATCATGCACAAATTAAATATCAACCGGATGGGCATTTTGCCATCTTTGATCTTGGCAGTACAAATGGAATTACAATCAATAATACGCCACATATGCGCCAACATATTCTGCGCAATGGTGATCAGTTCACCATAGGCAGCTATGATTTTTACTTCGAGAGAAGGTGAGATCTTCGCCCTATGCAACTACCAGTATTCTTACTCATATTGCGTCTCCTGTTTATCGTCCTGCTCTATCTTTTCTTGATGCAGGTGGTGATCGCGATTACCCGCGATCTACGCAAAACGGCCGCCATGGGGGACATCCCCGATGGGGGGCGACAGGCCGTCCTTGGCCACCTGATCGTGGTAGATAGCGGCCCCAGTACGGTAGTACAGCCGGGGATGCGTTTTGACCTGGATCAGAATACCACCATCGGGCGTGGTCCAACTAATACGATTCAAATTTCTGATAACTTTATCTCGTCGGAGCATTCGCGACTGTGGTTCCGCAATGGCGTATGGTATATCCAGGATGCCGGCAGCGTCAACGGCACGTATGTCAATAGTCAGCCAGCTCGCGAAGCTGTACCCGCGCGCCCCGGTGATATCGTGCGCGTCGGCTATATCCAGTTCAAGCTCACGCAATAATTAATTCAACTACAGGCAACCGCTCTGGTTGCCTTCCCTTAATTGATCCGACTTCTTTATTAAGCACCGACTCCTGCTTCTAGTTATTGAGAGGTTTTTTATACATGGCACAAATGGCTCAACAAACATCAGGAGTGCTCCGACGCTACCGCTGGAAAGAGCTGGGACTGCTGGTCCTTCCAGGGTTGATCCTGCTGCTCTTGATGTCGCAACTGCTCATCATCAGATCCAGCAACGACACCACTACGGTCAATAACCTGCGCAACTTTCCCATTCTGGATGGCCTGATCCCTATCCTGGGTTTTATCGCCGCCGTTCTGGTCGCACATATCATCCTGAATATTTTCTTTCGCAAAGCTGATCAGGTCCTGCTCCCCCTGGTAGCCCTGCTGAGTGGACTGGGTGTAGTCATGATGACCAGGTTGGGGCCTGATATTCCCCCTAAAGTAGGGCCAATTCCTGATCTGGGCTCGAAACAATTATTATGGGTCTTGCTTGGACTGGTAATTTGTCTGGGTACCATGTTTATTCTGCGCAACATCACCTGGCTATCACGCTATAAATATACATGGCTCCTCTTCTGCTTCGCGGTGCTCTTGCCTAGTGTTATCCAGGGTATTACCACCTTCAAAAGTGGCGCTCCTAGTCGTGACGTACTCGGTTTTGGGCCATTGAAGCTACAGCCATCCGAATTCTTGAAAATCGGTGTGGCGATCTTCTTTGCGGGCTACCTCAACGATAACCGCGATATTCTAGCGGAAGGTCACTACCGGGTGGGACCGCTACGCTTACCGCCGCTCAGGCAGCTAGGTCCAATGCTCTTCATGCTTGGCATTGGACTGCTCAGCTTCCTCGTCGTACGCGAGCTCGGTCTGGCAATGCTGGTCTATAGCCTTTTCTTATGCATGACCTATGTGGCCACAGGCAAAAAATCATATGTGTTGGTCAGTTTACTGGCCTTCGTTCTCCTGGCTTCAATCGGCTATGCCCTCCTACCCTATGTGCAGAACCGTTTCGCGACCGTCGCTTTCAATCCGGCAGACTGGACCCATCTGACACCAAAGGAAGACGCGTTCGCAACGAATCAAGGCCTGCAAGTTTATCAGGGGCTCATAAATGTCTCCAGTGGTGGCATTCTTGGCTCAGGATTAGGGCTAGGCTATCCTGTGAGAACGCCGGTTATCGACTCGGACATGGCCTTTACCGCCTACGCCGAGGAGTTTGGCCTGGTGGGGCTCTTTGCGATTATCGGCATCTACCTGCTGATCGTGCACCGTGGATTCCGCATCGCGGCCGAGGCAAACGATACCTTCAGCAAGTTGCTGGCCACCGGACTGACCTCAATCTTTGCCCTGCAGACCCTGATCATTACCGCTGGAGACCTCAAGCTGCTACCGCTGACCGGTATTCCGCTGCCCTACCTGAGCAATGGTGGTAACGCTATCCTGGCTAACTTCATCATCGTCGGCATCCTATTGCGCATCTCCCACAACACCGCGGTAGAACGCGAAGGACCATACTAAACCCTACACATAAGCGGCCCCTGCCTCGACCGAGGCAGGGGCCGCTTATGTGTAGATCCAGAACTCCTGATGATTGCTGCCACCTCCATAGCCTGGCATAATCGTTGCGGGACAACGTGCCAGCCTGAGTGACATCGCCGGTACACAGCGGCCATTGCTTGTCTACACTTTGGGCGCATGCTATACTGCCCATGATATAGTCTTTGTAGCATCCGCAGAGGAACAATGGAATGGGTCAATATAGGGAATGGCTATTCTATCGTGAAATTGATCAACAGCTCACCGCTCAGATCCAGGCATCTGAGCAAGAACTTGCGCACGTCCAGATGGAGATAGAGCACCTGGAACGGGATACACGCTATGCAGACAACATCATTATCCAGGCACTGATCGGCCTGCAACAGGCCCAGCAGATTCATAGTCAGGGAGCAGCGGCTGAGGCCGCCGCTGTGGGTCAGCGAGCCTCCTCACCGGCTCTTTTCGCCTGGAACCAGTTGCCCCAGCTGGATAACCGGGATGCGCAACCCGTGGATGACAACGTGACCCTCCCACGTCCATTACCGGCTCCCACTGGCTCTGACAGCAGTCTAACCCCCACCAGTAGCAGTGGCTTTATGGATGCCAATAGCCTGACAGATCCACAGTTAAAGGTCCCGTGGTGGCTACGCAATGCCCACGCGCATAAAGAGATCCCAACGGGCGCCCCGGGCACCAGTCCCGTCGATCAACAAAGCACCCGTACTAATCAGCTTGTCGAGCGCTGGTTTGAACGCTGGGGGGAGCGCACCAGAGATTCCGCACCGAAACAGGAGGGGCAGGGCGAATGAAAGAGGACGAGAGCCAGCATGGCGCACATATTCAACAGGCGGAGATAGACAAGCTCTTTTCGCAACTCACAGCCGCGGAAGTCGATGATTTCTACCAGGCCTATCAGCTCTGGCGCCATCGCCAGCGGGTCACACAGATCAAGCAAGGGCTCCAGGCGTTACACGAGAAGCAGGCGCAAAACACCGCTCGCATGCAGCTGATCGCGCCATCGGCCATCGCGCTTTCGGCCATCGCCCAGTTGCGCTTTCACGGGGTTGATGACGTTGACCTGCTCGACCGCATGCTCGATCGCGGTGAAGAATGGCTCGACAACACCATGCAACTCCTCGCGCGCTGTGAGGCCCTCAATGTCATTCGAGGAAACTATGCCCAGTGGTGCGAACATGCCCTGGAAGGCGCGTACGAATGGATGTGGTCCATGAACGATGCCAGCCTGAGCACATATTTTGATGTCGAGCAGCCAGCAGCCCCGCAGTCTCAGGAGACCACATCGGCCGCCAGCGACAGCGCGGACGTCACCGAGGCGCAACTCCTGCAAAAGTTGATGAGCGAGGAGGGCGAGGAGAAAAGCCCGGCTCGACCGCGGGCCAGAATCACCCAACCACTGCCGATGATCAGTCCAGACGAGGTGCTAACACAATCCGAAGCCTTAATGCCGCTCCATCCTGGCATGGCCGGCGAAGCGGATCAGGATGAAGAAGCCGCCACATCTGGCACCGGTGATCCTCAACAGAATGTCGTTCCCACAGATACACATGAGTCCTTGCGGAACGAACCAACAACTGACGCGGTAGAAATTGACCAGCCCATACCAGGCGAGGCGGAAAACGCTCATACCCCGCCATCCGGATCAGGCCAGGAACCGGCTGAAGCCGAAGAGGCACAGGCAGCGCCAGAGGAGCAAAAACAGACAGCGGCGCAGGAACAGACAGCGGAAGCTCCAATTTCAGCACAGAATCTGCTGGAGGAGCAGCTACCAGATGAGGAGCCACAAGAACAGGTAGAAACAGAGGAAGAAACATTTCCAGAGAAGGAGTCGCAGGGGCAATTCGAAGAAGAGGAGGAGTCCCTTCCAGACGAGGAAGCAGCAGAACAGGTTGAGATGATGGAGCAACAGCCTATCGCGGTAGAGCAGCCCATCTCAGCAGAAGAGACGGTCCAGCAGGGACAGTGGCCCTATGTCTATCAAGAGGCACAGAATGGACAGTCAACGGCACAACCAGCCGCAGCGGAGGAAACACAGCACGATCATCAGCCAGAGCCGGAGCAAACAGCGGAGAACAGCAGAAAGCCTCACGCCACCACAGACGGCAAACCGCGAGGCTTACTCAAACGCTCCCTAGGTCGATTCCTGAGACGGTAGACGATCCTGAGGAGTAATGCCGGTGGGCATTGGCATGGCCTGACCAGGCATAACATCTGGATTGCTGGTAGCAGGAGAGATTCCCGGCATGGATACGGGCCGCCTGGCAGCCAGCAGTTGCTCCTGAAGTTCAGCGACATTCCGTTGCAACTTTTTAATCTTGCGCCTATCCGACCACGCTGATACCAGAGAAACCAGGTAGAGCAGCAACGCGCCCAGAAAGAAAGCCAGCAAGATCCACATGCCAATGGGAAGGTCAGGTGACTGCCACGAAAACAGCACGATATGCACCTGGGTGGTAAAATTCAAGATAGTCAGTACTGCCAGTCCCCCGCATACCAATAAGAATAGTAACAGTATGAGGTAGAACATCACGACCTCCTTTATAATGGTGCCGTCAATACAAATACAAAAATAATACAGGTGTCCAGCAGCACTTTCACCGATACGGATTCAATTGCTGGACTTACTGATAATACGGATCATCTGTTACATAATATACAGTACAAATAAAGGGGCGCTTCCACCCCATTTCCTTCTCATTGCCGTCGGGCAAATTGACGGCATGCGGCAATAGGCATATAGTTCCTAAAATCGAGCGAATCATTGATGCGTGCGGTCATGGAGCTACCAGCGGGTCACTGCTTGGGCAGACAGCAGTTCAAGAAGAGCATCACACCCTGGAGTGTTGTTCCAGCTTCAGGCTCTGTGGGAAGTGATTAAGGGTAGGCGAAAGCCGAAGGTGTCGCTTCTGCAAAAACCTTCTTGAACAGCCGCGAGGAGCATCTCACTCTGAAAGGAGAGCTTACAGCTATGACGTCTTTACTTGTCTACGTCGTCAACCAGAATGGAGCATGCTTGATGCCCTGCAAGCCAGCCAAGGCCCGCAAACTCCTGCGGGACCAGCGGGCCAGGGTCATCAAGCAGTGCCCGTTCACCATTCAACTGCTCTGGGACTGTGAAGAGTATATCCAGCAGGTCACAGTCGGCATCGACAAGGGCAGCCATGTCACTGGCTTGTCCTGCGTTGGCAATGGGCAGGTGCTCTTGTCAGGGGAAATCCACCATCGCCTCGATGTCACAGACAAAATGGATGCCAGACGAACGCATCGTCGCAGTCGACGGAACCGCATCTGGCACCGGCCACCGCGCTGGCGCAATCGAGCCGCAAGCAAACGGAGCGGGCGCATCCCCCCGACGATCAAAACCAACGTGGAGGAAGTGATCCGCGTGGTGAGAATGCTTCCGCTCCCCATCAGCGCCATCATCGTTGAGGATGTGCAGGTGGATATCGCTCGGCTCAACAACCCGCACCTACAGGGGAGTCAATATCAAGATCCGACCCGGCTCGATGAGAATCTGCGCATCGCCTGCCTGATGCGCGATGGGTACCAGTGCCAATCCTGCCGCAAGAAACAGGTTCGCCTGCAAGCCCATCATGTGCAGTATCGTGCGCATGGCGGCAAGGATACGCTTTCCAACCTGTTGACCCTGTGTGAGCACTGCCATCACAAGCTGCATCAAGGGAAGCTCAAGCTTCACGTGACCGGGGTGAGTGGGCATCTCGACCGGATTGCGCAGCGGACCATGCAAGGCAAGAGCTATCTATATGCGATGCTTGGGGCGAGCACACGGCTCGCGACGCTCTTTGGCTACCAGACGGCCACCTGGCGCAAGGCCCAGCAGCTTCCCAAAGCGCATGATGCGGATGCCCTCTGCCTGGCCACCTACACGACTGGCGAACGGGTCCCCTATCAGCGAGCGCGCTTTTTCATCATTTCCTTCCGACCGCGCCAGACCCGTCGGAGGTTTCTGGATGTGGCGCAAAAGGGCAAAGGCCGTGTTCGCTATCAAGTCAACGACCAACTCGATGGCTTTCGCAAGGGGGACATCGTGCGTGTGAAAGACCGCTATGTGAAGCAGATCAACTCGATCTATTCCACAGGATATCTCGCCTTCCCCCGCGTGAAGGGTGAGCCAGCCAATGCTCGGCCCAAAGATTGCCGTCTGCTGGAGCGAGGACGCACCATGCTGTGGGAGCGAAAAATAGGCAAAGATCGTCAAGAAACAGCGAGGATTTGCCATGGCTCCTAAAAACGTTTATGATACTTGGGTGAAGTATTAGGAGAGTTAACGTGTTATTTGAAGATTATGAGAAAGCCAACCCGGCCCACAGCCCGGTGCGCACACAATACCTGAATATCAAGCAGCAAAATCCTGACGCGATCCTTTTCTTTCGCATGGGTGATTTTTATGAGATGTTCGATGATGACGCGGAGATCGTGGCACGGGAACTTGAGATCGCCCTGACGCGCCGTGACTTCGGCCGCGGCGAACGCTCCCCCATGGCGGGCATCCCCCATCACGCCGCTGATGGTTATATCGCCCGGCTGGTTGGTAAAGGATATCGCGTGGCGATCTGTGAACAGACGAGCGACCCAGCTTTGTCCAAGGGATTGGTGGACCGCGAGGTGGTACGCATCGTTACTCCCGGTACCGTGATCGATCCGGCCATGCTGGCCGCCAAGCGCAATAACTTTCTGGCGTCTGTTATCGTGGGGCGCGACGCGGTCGGCATCGCCTACGTTGATATCACCACAGGCGAGTTCGCGGTCACACAGTTTAGCTCCAGCGAGCCGGACCTGGCGGCCCAGCAGGAGATCGCCCGCGTGGGTCCGGCGGAGGTGCTGGTCGAGGCCAATTTTAATCGTCTGGGACAGCGCAAGCGCCGCTGGCTGGCCGCCGTCATGAATGAAAAGCAGGTGACCAAAGTGGGCAGCAACGGCAATCCTAATGCCAACATTCCCGATATCGAGGATGATGAAGAGGACGATGTAGCCCCGCTGGCAAAATTGCTGGACGGCGTGGCCGGGCACGTTACCCCCTACGATACCCGTTATTTCAGCGAAGATGATGCCCGCCATCGTCTGCTGCGACAGTTTGACGTGGCCTCCCTGGAAGGCTTTGGCTGCGCGCACCTGCCGCTGGCGATCCGGGCCGCCGGCGCCATCCTGGCCTATGTACAGGAGACCCAGAAGGGACTCCTGCAGCAGCTCAACGGGCTGGAGACCTACTTTACTGATGGCTTTATGACCCTCGATCCCTATACAAGGCGCAACCTGGAGCTCTTCGAAACCGGGCGCGGCGGCTCGGTCAAAGGTTCATTGCTCTGGGTGCTCGATCGCACGCGTACCCCGATGGGTGGACGCCTGCTGCGACGCTGGATCGGTCAGCCGCTGCTGGACATCACCATCCTCAACAAACGGCAGGAGGCCATCGGCGAACTGCTGGGCGATACCCTGTTGCAGGCCAGGCTAGCCGAGGGGCTCAAGAAAGCCGGCGACATTGAACGCCTGATTAACCGTGTCAAGCAGCGCATCGCCTCTCCCCGAGACCTGGTGGCGCTGGCCGCCGGTCTGCGCGCCGCCTCTGATGTGCGCAACTGCCTCACGCAAGAAGAGAGCGCCAGCAAGCCCGCGCTGAACCGCATCATTGAACACCTGGCGGACAACGCCGATATCATTGAGCTCATCGAGCGCGCCATCGTCGAAGAGCCACCCCTGAGCATCACTGAAGGCGGCATCATGCGGCACGGCTTCAGCGCCGAACTCGACCAGCTACGCGACGCGTCACAAAATGGCCGCAAATGGATCTCAGATCTGGAGCAGCGCGAGCGCAAGAGGACCGGCATCAACAACCTCAAGGTTGGCTTCAACAAAGCGACCGGCTACTTCATCGAAGTCACCACCTCCAACCTCAACCGCGTCCCGCAGGAATATATTCGCAGACAGACACTTACCAATTCCGAGCGCTACATTACCCCGGACCTCAAAGAATACGAAACCCTGATCCTGAACTCGCAGGAACGCGTCAATAAGATGGAGAATGAGTTCTTCGTACAGCTGAGGACGGATATCGCTGAACACGCGGCCGAGCGCATCCTGGACACCGCCCACGCACTGGCCGAGATCGACGTCTACCAGAGCCTGGCCGAAGTAGCGGCCCGGCACAGCTATTGTCAACCGGTATTAAACGAAGAGGACGCCATCCACATCGTCGCCGGCCGGCATCCGGTGGTGGAGCAGGCCCAGGCGGACACGCCGTTTATCCCCAATGACGCCAACCTCTCCAACCACGAGGCCCAGATCAGCATCATCACGGGTCCTAATATGGCCGGTAAATCAACCTACCTGCGTCAGGTGGCGCTGATTACTCTGATGGCCCAGATCGGCAGCTATGTTCCGGCAGAGGCCGCCACGATCGGGATCGTTGATCGCATATTTACACGCATCGGCGCGCAGGACGACCTGGCGACGGGTCAGAGTACCTTCATGGTTGAAATGGTGGAGACCGCCAACATCCTGCACCACGCCACACCGCGCAGCCTGATCATCCTGGATGAGATCGGGCGCGGCACCAGTACCTATGACGGACTGGCCATCGCGCGCGCCGTGGTCGAGTATCTGCATAACAACAGGCGTAGCGGGGCTCGTACCCTCTTCGCCACCCACTACCACGAACTGGTCGAGGTCGCCCAGCTCTTGCCACGCATCAAATGCCTGAACGTCGCCGTCACCGAGGAGGCCGGGCAGGTCATCTTTTTACGTAAGATCGTACCTGGCGGGGCCGATAGAAGCTACGGCATCCACGTAGCCCAGCTCGCCGGGATTCCTCGACCGGTCATCCACCGGGCCGAGGAGATTCTGGAGGAATTAGAGCGTAAAGGAGATGCCAAACATCGGCGCAAAGCTATGCGCGACATGACGATGCCGGTGGCCTGGCAGATGACATTGCTGGAACCGGAAACCCATCCCCTGGTTGAAGAGATCAAGGGACTGGCCATTGACGAACTGACGCCGATCGAGGCCATCAGCAAACTCTACGAATTGCAGCAGAAGGCCAGGCGAGATTCCTAGCTTTTTGCGCATTCGGACATATTTTCCGCGCACAATCCCAACATCTAACCATCAAAATGTGGTATCATAAGAATGGTTAGTGTACTGTGTACAATAATAAAATCCAATTTGGGAGGATAAATGACAACCCAATCATCGACATCTATTAAAGAAGACAATCAAGCATTAGAACAACTCTGCATTAACACCATTCGCACACTAGCCATGGACGGCGTACAGAAAGCAAATTCCGGGCACCCCGGCACCCCAATGGCGCTGGCCCCTTTAGCATACTTACTTTATACACGCCACATGCGCCACAACCCGAAGAATCCACACTGGGTGAACCGCGACCGCTTCGTATTATCAGCTGGACATGCATCAATGCTGCAGTACAGTCTGCTGTATCTGACCGGCTACGATCTTTCACTGGACGAGCTGAAGAACTTCCGCCAGTGGGGCAGTAAGACCCCGGGCCATCCCGAGTATGGTCACACCGCTGGCATCGAGACCACCACAGGCCCGCTGGGCCAGGGTATCGGTAACGCCGTTGGCATGGCTATCGCGGAGCGCTTCCAGGCCAGCCGCTTCAACCGTCCTGGTCACGAAGTCATCGACCACTACATTTATGGCATCGCCGGTGACGGCGACATGCAGGAGGGCATCTCCTCTGAAGCCGCTTCCCTGGCCGGCACCCTCAAACTGGGCAGGCTGATCTTCTTCTATGACGACAACAACATCACCATCGAAGGAGATACCAGCATCGCGTTCACCGAGAATGTTGGTGCTCGCTTTGAGAGTTACGGCTGGCATGTTCAGCGCGTCGCGGACATCAACGACCTGCAGGCCCTCAACCAGTCCATCGAAGTAGCTAAAGCTGAGAGCGACCGCCCCTCGCTGATCGTGGTTAAATCCAAGATCGGCTATGGCAGTCCCCACAAGCAGGGGAGCCACGATGCCCACGGCGCGCCATTGGGCGCCGAGGAAGTCCTACTGACCAAACGCAACCTGGGCTGGCCATCGGAAGAGCCCTTCTTCGTCCCCGAGGAGTCCCTGAACTACTTCCGGCAGGCCGTTGAGCGCGGCGCGGAGTACGAGCAGGCCTGGCAGAAAGAATACGACGCCTATCGCGCCGAGTTCCCCGAGCTGGCCGCCGAGTGGGAGCGGGAGTTGAGTGGTAAGCTGGCAGAGGGCTGGGATAAAGATATTCCCGACTTCCCGGCTGGTGAAGCGGTCGCGACCCGCGTTGCTGGCGGTAAAACCCTCAACGCTATCGCCCCCAATCTGCCAAACCTGATCGGTGGTTCCGCCGACCTGGCTCCTTCGAACAACACCAACATGAAGGGCCTGGGAGATTTCAGCGCCAGCGAGTCCGGTCGCAACATGCACTTTGGCATTCGCGAGCACGCCATGGGCAGCATCCTCAACGGGATGTCCCTCTACGGTGGCCTGATCCCCTTCGGCGCGACCTTCTTGATCTTCTCGGACTACATGCGCCCGCCGATCCGCCTGGCTTCTCTAATGGGTCTCAAGACCATTTATGTCTTCACCCATGACAGCATCGGCGTCGGTGAGGATGGTCCCACCCACGAGCCGGTTGAACAGCTGGCCGCCCTGCGCTCGATCCCGGGCGTTACCGTGATTCGTCCCGGCGATGCCAACGAGACAGCCGAGGCTTGGCGTGTCGCCATCACCCATCACGGTCCGGTCGCCCTGGCGCTAACCCGTCAGAATCTGCCAACGCTCGACCGCAGCGAATATCCCGCCGCAAGTAACCTTGCGAAGGGCGCATACGTGCTAGTGGATAGCGAAGGAACACCAGATCTCATTCTGATGGCCAGTGGTTCCGAGGTTTCACTGGCACTGGATGCCGCCAAACAATTGCGTCAGGATGGCGTTGCTGTCCGTGTAATAAGTATGCCCAGCTGGGAACTGTTTGAAGAGCAGAGCGCGGAATACAAGGCAGCGGTCTTGCCAGGAAACGTTCGCACCCGTATAGCAATTGAAGCTGGCCGCACGCAGGGCTGGGAGCGCTATGTTGGTCTGGATGGCGACATCATTGCACTGGACCACTTTGGGGCTTCCGCTCCGGCCAAAATCCTCTTCAAGGAATTTGGCTTCTCAGTAGAGAATGTCGTCGCGAGAGCAAAAGCTCTATTGAAAAAATAAAGAAGAAACGTTCAATAAGGAAAAGGAAGGTACAATACCATGGCAAATCCTTTAACACAATTGCAATCACAGGGTCAGAGTGTCTGGTATGACAATATCGATCGCTCTCAGCTGACTTCGGGACAGTTTCAGAAAATGCTGGCTGAGGATGGCGTTGTTGGCGTAACCGCCAACCCGACCATCTTTGAGAAGTCCATCAGCTCGGGGCATGCCTATGATGATCAGATCAGCCAGTTGATCAAAGAGGGCAAGAGTACCAATGAGATCTATGAGGCTGTTGTAATCAAGGATATTCGCACCGTAGCCGACCTGCTGCGCCCGATCTACGATCGCACCCATGGCCTGGACGGTTATGTCAGCCTGGAGGTCTCTCCTGAGCTGGCCAACGATACCGAGGGCACCATCGCAGAGGCCAAGCGCTTCTGGGGTATGGTGGAGCGTCCAAATCTGATGATCAAGATTCCAGCCACCCCGGCGGGCATCCCGGCCATCTACGAGACGCTGCGCAACGGCATCAATGTCAACGTCACCCTGATCTTTTCACTGGAGTCCTATCGCGACGTTGCCGACGCCTATATCCGTGCCCTTGAGGATCGCAAAGGTCGCAACGAGGACATCAGCAAGCTTGCCTCGGTGGCCAGCTTCTTCGTCAGCCGCGTAGATACCCTGGTTGACAAGATGCTCGAAGACAAGGTCAAGGCGAGCAGCGATAGCGCCGAGAAAGAGGAGTTGAAGTCACTGGAAGGAAAAGCCGCGATCGCCAATGCGCGTGTCGTATACCAGGACTTCAAGCGCATCTTCTACTCCCCACGCTTCGATTCCCTCAAGGAGGCTGGTGCCCATGTGCAGCGTCCGCTGTGGGCCAGTACCAGCACCAAGAATCCTGCCTACCGCGACGTGCTGTACGCCGAGGAACTGGTTGGACCGGATACCGTCGACACCATGCCGTTGGAGACCATCGAAAACTTCCGCGACCATGGCCAGGTGCGCCACAGCATTGAGGATGATATTCCCGGCTCCAAGGCTGTCCTGGATGCCCTGGAGAAAAAGGGCGTCCACTACGCGCAGGTCACCCAGCAGCTGCAGGATGAGGGCGTACAGAAGTTCGCCGACTCCTTCCATCAGCTGTTCAAAGGGATCGATGGCAAGAAAAATGCTATCAAAGAATCCCAGATGGCCGACTAGCCCGGTGCGTTTCGATAGTTGTTGTAACGTTTAGACAACGCCATCATATCTCCATCCCGATTACGCGGAAAACGTAGCGGGATGGAGATATTCCTGAGCGTTCCAAATAAGCAACAGAATATTCAGCTAGACCTGGCTCCGCAACAAAACGTCAATGGATCGTGGTAGGATATAGGTATCGAGTCGTATAAATACAGTCTTATTACGCCAATTCAACGTATCGTTGACGTTGACAAGATTGCAGGGGTAATCGCATGATAAAATAAGGATGGATGTGTAAGAATAACGCAGCTCCAACGTGAATATGGTATCATGCAAACCGATGGTAGAGGCTTTGCGACCCGTGATGGGTAGCCTTACCCTCACAAAAATAGACAATAGTCATCACACCTTTAAAAACATGTCATTAGTTGTAAGAAACTAAAAGTCATTAGGAGATTTCACATGCCTCAGCGTAGCGTCGTCGAGGCGCCTAATCCTTTTCGTGAAGGATTACGCATTAAAGAGAGCCTTGAACCCTGTGTTATGGTCATCTTCGGTGCAACGGGCGACCTGACACACCGAAAATTGCTTCCCGCCCTCTATAATCTGGCGCTAGAGCATCCATTACCAGCGGGCTTCTCAGTCGTTGCGTTCGCACGACGGCCTTATACAGACGAAACATTCCGCCAGCAGGCCCTCGAGTCTATTAATCAGTATTCTCGCCAGAAGCCGGTCAATCCCCAGGTGTGGGATAGCTTTGCATCTGGCATTCATTACTTGCAGTCAAACTTTCATGATCCAGAGGGTTACACAAAACTTAATCAGCTCTTGAACAAGCTCGATCAGGAGCGTGGCACCAGCGGGAACCGTATCTTCTACCTGTCCACACCACCCAGCCAGTATCCTGAGATCATTCAAAATCTGGGCGCGGCAGGCCTGAACCGCAACCGTAAGGGTTGGACGCGTATCATTGTTGAAAAGCCATTTGGACACGATCTGGGCACGGCACGTGAGCTGAACCGCCAGATCGGTAGGGTCTTTAAAGAAGAGCAGATCTATCGTATCGACCACTATCTGGGTAAAGAGACCGTACAGAACATCCTGGTCTTCCGCCTGGCCAACGGCATCTTCGAGCCAGTCTGGAACCGCCGTTATGTTGATCATGTTCAAATTACGGTGGCGGAGAATCTGGGCCTGGAAGGGCGCGCGGGCTACTACGAGGAATCGGGCGCCATTCGCGATATGATCCAGAACCACATGCTGCAGTTGCTGACACTGGTCGCGATGGAACCACCAATTGCCTTCGACGGCAATTCTGTGCGCGACGAAAAGGTAAAGGTACTGCACGCCCTGCAACCATTGGTAGGACGTGACGTACAGAGCAACACGATTCGCGCCCAGTATGGTCCGGGCTGGGTTGGTGGCAAACAGGTGCCTGGTTATCTGCAGGAACAGGGGGTCTCACCCACATCAACCACGGAGACCTATGTTGCGCTAAAAACGTTTATTGACAACTGGCGTTGGGCCGGGGTACCATTTTACTTACGCACCGGCAAACATTTGCCGAAGCGTGTGAGTGAAATCGCTATCCAGTTCAAGCAGCCGCCACTCATGCTGTTCAAGGATCATGACACGCAAGGACAGGTGGAACCCAACGTCCTTACGCTGCGCATCCAACCAGATGAGGGCATTTCGCTCAAATTTGGCGCCAAAGTTCCGGGCACAGATATGCAGATTCGATCGGTCAACATGGACTTTTTCTATGGTTCATCCTTCGTCCGTGAACAGCCAGAGGCTTACGAGCGCCTCTTGCTCGACTCGATGCATGGCGACTCAACGCTCTTCACGCGTCGCGACGAAGTAGAGGCCGCCTGGTCGTTTGTGCAGAACATTCTCGATGAATGGCAGAGCGCGCCACGCGACACGGTTCATACGTATGAATCCGGTTCGTGGGGTCCGCAGGCCGCCGACGAGTTCATCTGGCGCGATGGTCGCCGCTGGCGCCGTCCATAAGAGCGAGAGTGAGAGCAAGCAAAGAACAGAGATAGCACAATGTCGTCTTTTAGAACAACGAGGTTCAATGATGAAGGGTGTAGGAATGGCAATGGATAACTCCGCAACCCCCAGAAAACAGCTGTCCTGGGCAGGTAAAAAGGTCAACCAGGAACAAGTCGAAGGCGAATTGTCGACCCTCTGGCACCTGGCGTCCGATAACATGCGAATCAGCCAGAATATGAATGTACGCACCAGTGTGCTGAACTTTGTCATCTGCGCGCAGGACATTGAGTCAGCACGCCGGGCTAGCGCCATTTTACGTGATTTATCCAGTACACATATCGCACGAGTTACCCTTTTAATCCTTGATACGCGCAGTGATGCTCCTAGCGAGGTCGCGACCTGGATCACACTGCGTTCCTTCCCCATCATTTCAGATATCATGCGCCATCACTTTGAGCAGGTTACTGTCTCAGTGAGTGGCGCAGCCATCAAGTATGTAGATAATATTGTGCAATCTACATTAAAACCTGACCTTCCGGTGTATTTATGGTGGCTAAATGATCTACCCAAAGACCATGAAATCTTTCATCGCTTGATCAATATCAGTAATCGGGTCCTTATCGATTCAAGCCATTTTTTACAGCCAGAGGAGCAGATTCAGGATGCCTCTGCTATCCTACAGAAGTCGCCACATTGCGCGCTCAGCGACCTTACCTGGGGACGTGTGACCCCCTGGCGTGAATTAATTGCCCAGTTCTTTGATATCGCGGAATATCGTCCTTACGTGATGGGCGTCGATTCTATCTTGATCGAGCATACCGTTGCCACCTCCACACAGGCCCTCGATCACCATTCGAATCCAAAGAATCCTATCCGCGCACTACTGTTGGCCGCGTGGCTCAAGACGCGCCTGGGCTGGCAGCTCTCAGAAGATCCAGATGATAAGAACCTTGATCACGAGACAGGAACCTATTTCTGGCATATGTCCGAACGGAATATGGCGAAGGTCGTGACGCAGCCACTGACAACCGCTGGTGGAAAACGCAGCAGCGCGCCACTGGGAGGGATCCGCATCACGATTCGGCCACGGCCACTCCAGAAATCCGCTCCTGGTACCCTGTGCATGGTGCATATGACCAGTAGCATTAACGGAAAACAGGCCACATTTACGATCCAGCGGGTCGATGATGATGACCATGTACTCACTTCTGTCGAAGTGCCTGGAAGCGCACGTCCCCCCCGAACCGTGAATATAGCAGCGACCCATAAAGAAAGCGATCTGCTACACAACGAGTTAGAGATCATGGGGCGCGATCACCTCTACGAAGAGACGTTACACGAGGTGTTCGATTTACTGGCGTAACGACAGTTTTAGTACAACTTTCTATTGGAGCATTGTATGGACGTTACCATTTTTTCTGATACAGAGCAGCTCAGTCGCTCAGCGGCCGATTACATTGTGCGCGTCGCCCGCGAAGCCATAGCGGATCATGACCGCTTTACCCTGGCCCTATCGGGTGGCTCGACGCCAAAAAACTCTATGGCCTGCTGGCCAGTGAGCCATATCGCGACCAGATCGACTGGTCCAAGGTCGAGATTTTCTGGAGCGATGAGCGCTGCGTGTCCCCGGACGATCCCGAAAGTAACTATCGCATGGCCAACGAGGTGATGCTGAGCAAACTGCCGATCCCGGCCGAACATGTCCATCGCACACCCGCCGATCAATCCGATCGCGATGCCGCCTCTCTCGCCTATACGCAAGAGATGAAGCGCGCATTTGGCACAGATGATGTTCCTCAGTTTGATCTGATCCAGCTGGGCATGGGGCCCGAGGGGCACACCGCCTCGCTCTTCCCCCATCAGGGATCGCTGCGCGAGCAGCAGAGGCTGGTGATGCCGGTCTCCGTTCCCAAGCCACCACCCGACCGCCTGACCTTTACGCCTCGCCTGATCAACGCGGCCAGCCACATTCTGTTTCTGGTGACAGGGGCGGAAAAAGATGAGGCCGTGGCGGCTGTGCTGGAGGGAGAGCAGCAGCCAGACGAATATCCGGCGCAGATCGTCCACCCCATCCGTGGCGAGGTGACGTGGATGCTGGATACGGCCGCGGCGGGGAAACTGCGCAAACAGAAGTAGGAGTCAGATTCCATGGTAGAGATCGTACCTTCTATTCTGTCCGCGGATTTTACGCGCCTTGGTGAGCAGGTGCGCGACGTAGAAGCGGCCGGCGCGCGCCGCATCCAGATCGACGTGATGGATGGGCACTTTGTGCCCAACATCACCATGGGTCCGATGGTGGTGGAGGCCGTACGCAGCTGCACCGGCGCCACCCTCGAAGCCCACCTGATGATCACCAATCCACAGGAATATATTGAGACGTTCGCGAAGGCGGGCGCGGACGTCATCATTGTGCACCAGGAGGTGTCGCCCCATCTGCATAAAACCTTGAAGCAGATCAAGGCGGCCGGCAAACAGGCCGGTGTGGCCATCAATCCATCCACCCCTGTTTTTATGCTGCAGGATATGCTGCCTTTCTGCGACCTGATCCTGGTCATGACCATTAACCCGGGCTTTGGGGGACAGGAGTTTATCCCCGAGACACTGCCCAAGATAGAGACGCTGCACCGCATGTTGCGACAGCGCGAGCTGAAGTGCGATATCGAGGTCGATGGCGGCATCAACGCCGAAACGATCCCGCAGGTTGTCCGCGCGGGCGCCAATCTCCTGGTCGCAGGCTCCGCCGTCTACAACAACAAAGAGAGCGTCGCGCAAACAATGGAAAAATTGCGCCACGCCATTCCCGACAACGCATAAACACCGAAAAATAACCCCATATGGTTTCGGAGCTCGCCTCCGATGTACGTTCCGATGATGGGACGTACATCGGAGGCGAGCTCCGAAACCATATGGGAGGGGGTACGAAAATATGCATGATGATATTACCGATGTGCCGGGCATTCGCGTGGGGCACGATACAAATCTGGAGGCCGGGACGGGTTGTAGCGTTATTTTATGTGATCCGCCCGCGGTCGGCGGGGTCGATGTGCGCGGCGGCGCGCCCGCTACCCGGGAGACCGATCTGTTGCACCCTTTATGTATGGTGGATGAGGTCAACGCGATCCTACTGACCGGGGGCAGCGCTTTTGGTCTGGATGCCGCCGGTGGAGTTGTCCGCTATCTAGATGAACACGGCATTGGCTATGATACCGGGGTCGCGCGCGTCCCCATCGTGCCCGGCGCGGCTATCTTTGATCTTCCGTTTGGCTCCGCCACCGTGCGCCCCGATCATGCCGCCGGCTATCGCGCCTGCGAGCAGGCCAATAACGGTCCTGTCGAACAGGGAAATATCGGTGGAGGGACAGGGGCAACCGTCGGCAAGATGCTGGGACCAGCATCAGCCATGAAAGGTGGGCTCGGCTCCGCCAGTATGGAGCTGCTCGGCGGCATCGTGGTCGGCGCCATCGTCGTGGTCAACGCGCTGGGGGATATTGTTGATCCGCAGACACAGCAGGTCGTGGCCGGCACGCAGAACAGCCCCGGAAAAAGCCCGCAAGCGAGCAATCCGTTTGGCAACACCACTATCGCCGTGATCGCCACCAATGCCACACTTACCAAGGCCCAGGTCACTAAAGTGGCCCAGATGGCACACGATGGCATGGCGCACGTGATCAGACCCGCGCATACGATGTTTGACGGCGATACCATATTTGCGCTGGCAACAGGAAGCAGGACATCAGGAATACAGCAAGACACCGCAACCGCAGCACTACAGGTGAGTACGTTAGGAGCGGCGGCGGCCAACACGCTGGCGCGAGCAATTGTGAAAGCGGTGCGCAGCGCGAGCGACTTGCATGGCGTTCCGGCAGCCAGTTCTTTTTTAGAAAGTCATGAAAAGTAGTAATATTGGTACGATTAGGCGAACTCCAATCCTGTCTGTTATGGTTGTAGCATTACAAATAACACAATGCCTCCGCCGATCAGCATCAGCAATACACATCCCATAATGACCAGGGCAAACATATAACTACGCGAAGTAGCCAGGATATCTGGTACCACGCTCGTATCGCGGCGTTCAGGTCGTATCGGGAGCTCTCGTTTCGCGGTCAGGGTTTTTAAGCCGCCAGTAGCCAGGTCCCAGGAGTGGGTTGCAAAATCCAATGGATGTTCATGATCCGCTTGCTGAGAGTTTGCCGGAGCCGCCACGGAGGGTGGATTTGAGGGCATAACAGAGGGAGACGCCAAAGAAGGTTCGGGCATCGAGTGGGCGGGAGGGATCATTTGTGGCCGGCGAGGCACGGTTCTCCGGGATCGTGGTGCATCAGGACTAGGCAACGTCACAGCTTTTCTCCACTAAGGCACTTGCATACCAACCGCATCAACAAGGGACAGCTTACAACGTACGCACTACAGCATTTTTGTCCGTCTACTCTTAATTGTAGCGATATGACCGATTTTCGCAAGGGAACTATGACTAATGGGGTATTTTTCGCAGGCGGCATTAGCCGACTGGAGGCGCATCCTCCTGCTTGAGTAGCTCGAACAGCGACGAGAGAATACGCCCGGTAGCACCCCAGATACAATATTTATCGTAGTCATAGAAATATACGGTCCTGCTGCGCCCATCGCGCGTCCACAGCTCGGTATGGGCGATAGCGGGATCCGCCAGCCGTGTCAGCGAGACGCGGAGCAGCTCGGCTACCTCGCTTTTCTGCAATACCAGCGAGCCTAATCCCTGTGGAAGATAGCCAACCACGGGCGTAATCAGATAGTTGCTGACCACGGTAAATACCGGCGGCAGCACACCAAGGGTCTCGACGCGGGTGGGATGCAGGCCGATCTCTTCATGGGCCTCGCGCAGAGCAGTCATCACCATCGAGGTATCGGTGGCATCCACCTTTCCACCGGGAAAGGCGATCTCACCACTATGGGCGCGTAGCGTACTGGCACGACGAATCAACGCCAGCTGCAGCAGACCATCCTCAACAAAAAATGGAAGGAGCACCGCCGCCTGGCGCGCATGTTGCTGGTGACCCTCGACTCTATCAATAAGCGATCCTGCTTGCTCAACGGGCGTTAAGCGCGTGCGTAACATGCCCATGATCTCTGCAGTATTCGTAAAATCCAACACATCCATACTTCTATTGTAGCACATTTAAAGGGGGCTTGCGCCACTGTGATACAATCTGAGACAGAAAAACAATCGGAGAGATTTGCCAGAAGGTTAGGCATTGTCTTGCAATCGGTGAGAGCATTTGGTATAATAGAGAGTATCGAGTGGGGGTATGCTTACATTCAGGCGTCATTATCATATGTATGATGGCGTACTGCCTGCGAGTATCGTTTCGTATCACCGTTCTGTAAAGCAAACAATGGGTTATACAGGTATTCTTAGTGTAACGACGGGAATATCGTAAACCGAAACGATGACCGCCTGAGCACCTCCTCCGATAAGCCCAAGTCCGATGGTACACTCCCCAAGGGTCCCAACGTGCAGAGCAGTCCATCTGTTATTCTTACTGTTTCAAGAATAGCAGGGTGGCAATGGTCGGTTCGGCATGACTGCACCAGAAAACAGCACAGAAACCAAAAGGGTTGGCATGAGTGTCTATCGTAGACAGGCAAAAACCGTGGATCGAAAGGGGTTAACTACCCATGCATGCTCACAGAGCATGGCACCCTTTCGGCAATGCCAGCGGCAAATCAAAACAGCGGGCGGGTACAGACGATGATCGAAGGAAATGACCTACAAGGGCAAAACAACAGCAACCCCGAAGAGATGGAAGAATTTAACCAGAACGAAATGGCAGCGTTGCTGGCGGAATCGGCGAATCCAATCAGCATTAAGCGAGGCGATGTAGTCGAGGGCGTTATCGTACGTATCGACCAGGACGAAATCCTGGTGGATATTGGCTTAAAGTCAGAAGGCGTCCTTTCAACAAAAGAGTTGCCATCCAGTGGCTATGGCTCTTTTAATGAGCTACACCTCAACGACAAAGTTCTGGTCTATGTCATTCAGCCAGAGACTTCTGAGGGTCATGCTGTCCTCTCACTGAAGAGGGCCAACACCGAGCGCCAGTGGCGTATCGCGGAAGAGCAGTACAAAAACAACGAACTCCTCAAAGCAAAAGTCATTGATTACAACAAAGGTGGCTTAATCGTTGATGTGGCGGGAATTCGTGGCTTTGTGCCGATCTCCCAAATTTTGAACCTCAAGCGTGAGGAAGTCGCAGCCGGTGGTGAAAACCAGGAGACTGCGGCCAAGCTCCAGGCCATGAAGGACAAAGAGCTTCAGCTGAAGATTATTGAGATCAATCGAGCGCGCAACCGCTTGATCCTCTCGGAGCGCCTGGCAGTCCAGGAATGGCGTCAGCGCCGTCGCGAGGAACTGCTCGATGAGCTGAAACCTGGCGAAGTACGCAAGGGTGTGGTAAGCAACCTGGCGAACTTTGGTGCCTTTGTCGACCTTGGTGGCGCAGACGGACTGGTTCATATCAGTCAGCTCGCCTGGAGCCGTGTCAACCATCCGAGCGAAGTGTTGCATGTTGGCCAGGAAGTTGAAGTACAGGTTCTGAGTGTCGATAAAGAGAAAAAGAAGATCGCACTCTCAATCAAACGTGCCGAAGTTGATCCCTGGACAACGGTTGAGCAGCGCTACACGCCAGGACAGGTTGTCACCGGTGTCGTGACCAAGATCGCCCCCTTCGGAGCGTTCGCGCGCATCGAAGATGGCATCGAGGGCTTGATCCACCAGTCGGAGCTCACACCTGGTACAGATCCCAAGTCGGTTCTGCACGAGGGGGCACAGCTGCAACTGCGTATCCTGCGCATTGATGCCGAGCGCCGCCGACTTGGCCTCAGCCTGCGCCAGGCTGACGAAGTGGATGCCAAAGAGACCGAGACAGAGGTCCCCTCGCAGGAGGAAGCCCAGACTGAAGGTGCTACCGCTGAATCGAGTGCCGCTCCAGTTGCCGACACAGCAGCTGCCCCCAGCACTCCTTCACTGGAGTCACTGCCAGCGCTTTCAGATCAGGCTCCAAATAAACGCGAGCGTCGCGAACGCCAGGAGCGCTCCAGTGAGGGCGGTCAGGGTCACCGCGACGACGGTGGCGAGTTAACCGCGATGGCCGAGGCCTTCCGCGCAGCCGCTCGCAATCGTTCGACCAAAGATGAAGATGAATCGGCTGAGTAATCGGTAAAGCCGGGGCAAGCCCGGCACCGATAGGTATCACCGATCCTTAGCAGACGTCACTTGTAAGAAGAACCTCCCTGTAATCTTTCTTTCATTGAAAGATAGCCACAGGGGGGTTCTTCTTAATAGAAGGTTTCTTCAATTGCATATGAGTGCCTGACTTACGCCACCTTCGGGGCGGGTGATAGCCCCCGCACGCGCGGCCGCGCTGGTTTTGTATGGTGGTGCGACAGGGGCGCGGATGCGCCCCTGTCGCACCACCATACAAAGGACTCGTAAGCACCGCCGATACTCATGGGTTATATTTGTGTTGGTGCATGGGTGCGCGTATGCGCACCCATGCACCAACACAAATATAACTGGCGCGGCCGCGCGTGCGAGGGCTATCACGGGCCACCAGGGTGACGAGAGTCAGACCCATTCACAAAGCAGGATATAATAGGTGTTGTGGCGAGCAAGAATGCCTAAAGTATTCTTGACGTTGCAAAAAGAGTTGTAGTATGATGAAATGCGCAGTTAACGAAGCGATCACGAGTCCCCTTCTACATTTATAGGCAAAAAGCAAACAAATCGCGAACAGATCGATGATATCCACGCATTTTTGTTGTAGAATAAAGGATAATCAAATCGCATTTTTACAGTGGAAGTGACGATAGAGGGACAACGATCCTGGCTGATGCACTCCGCTCAGTCGCTCGTTTGTCAGGGCATCAAAGAAGATACGGAGGCACCTAGATAGACAAGGTTTCTTGGCTGTTGGAGCAAATCGTACCTGAACAGATGATCTCGCGACCTCTCCGCTGTGTGCATCTATGCGAATGCAGTGTAGAGGTCGATTGTTTCTCAGTAAGAAGGTTGAGCGTTTATTGACAGACGGGAGGCTACAGTTGTTATCCTTGACGCTGTATGATGGGTGTTGTATGATGAATCACATAGTTTACCTGAGCGACACAGAGGGCTCGGTTCCACCCTCTGCCAATGAAAGGGGGGTGACAAACAGGTGAACGATAGAGACAGATTTGATAAGTTCACAGAGCGGGCCAGAAAAGTTCTGAGCCTTGCACAGGAGGAAGCCCAGCGCTTCCAACACAACTATATTGGTACAGAACACCTGCTCCTCGGCCTCGTGCGTGAGGGTGAAGGCGTTGCTGCGAAAGTTCTGGCAAATCTCGGTGTCGAACTGAACAAGGTTCGGAGTGCCGTTGAATTTATTATTGGTCGTGGCGACCGCATCGTCCTGGGCGAAATTGGCCTGACGCCACGTGCCAAAAAGGTTATCGAGCTCGCAGTTGATGAAGCTCGCCGCCTGAATCATCATTATATTGGGACGGAACACCTCTTGCTTGGTCTGGTCCGTGAGGGTGAAGGTATCGCAGCAGGCGTCCTTGAGAGCCTGGGCGTGAACCTGGAGAAAGTGCGTACGCAAACCATTCAGGTGCTCAGCCAGTCTGGCACCCCACATGAGCGCGACGCAAAACATTCAAAGACCCCCACAATCGATCAGATGGGCATTGATCTGACGGCAGCTGCTCGCGCAGGTACACTCGACCCCGTCATTGGACGTCATCAAGAAATTGAACGCGTCATCCAGATTCTTTCCCGACGTAACAAGAATAACCCGGCTCTCATCGGTGAACCCGGCGTTGGTAAAACAGCGATCGTTGAAGGTCTGGCCCAGCGCCTGATCTCCGGCGAGGTTCCAGAGACCCTGGCCGGCAAGCGTCTGCTCACGCTGGACGTTGGCTCCCTGGTCGCTGGTACCAAGTACCGTGGTGAGTTTGAAGAGCGCCTGAAGAAAATTATAGAAGAAATTCGCAATAGCCGCGATTGCATCATCTTTATCGATGAGGTTCATACCCTGGTGGGTGCGGGCGCCGCTGAAGGTGCTGTGGATGCAGCTAATATCCTGAAGCCTGCCCTGGCTCGTGGCGAATTGCAATGTATCGGTGCAACAACTCTCGATGAATATCGCAAGTATATCGAGCGCGATGCTGCACTCCAACGCCGCTTCCAGGAAGTGATTGTTCGTGAGCCTTCCGTTGACGAGACCGTTGAGATCCTCAAGGGTATCCGTGAACGCTATGAGCAACACCATCGCCTGATCATCACAGACGAGGCGCTCAAGGCCGCGACCGATATGGCCAGCCGCTATATCACCGATCGCTTCATGCCGGATAAGGCTATCGACCTGATCGATGAAGCTGCGAGCCGCGTACGCATGCAGAACTCCCTGGCTCCTCTGAACTTGAAAGAGGCCATGAAGGGTCTGGAGTCCGTTCTGCGTGAGAAAGAGGCGGCGATCCAGCAGCAAGAATACGAACTGGCAGCGGAACTGCGGGACCGCGAGGTGAAGTTGCGAGATCGTATCGCCAAACTTGAGTCTGGCTGGCATAAAGAGCGTGGAAACGAGAAACCAACGGTTGGCGAAGAGGAGATTGCTCAGATCGTCTCGATGTGGACCGGTATTCCCGTGATGCGTATCGCCCAGGAAGAGTCACAGCGACTCTTGCAGATGGAAGATGCGCTACACTCTCGTGTGATTGGTCAGAATGAGGCAATCGAGAAGATTGCACGCGCTGTACGCCGCGCTCGTGCCGGCCTGAAGGATCCAAAGCGTCCAATTGGTTCGTTTATCTTTATGGGCCCCACTGGTGTTGGTAAAACAGAGCTGGCTAAGACGCTGGCCGAGTTTATGTTCGGTAGCGAAGAGTCCTTGATCAAAATTGACATGTCAGAGTTCATGGAGCGTCACGCGGCCGCGCGTCTCGTCGGTGCCCCTCCCGGATATGTCGGTTATGAAGAGGGCGGCCAGTTGACCGAGGCGGTACGCCGTAAATCGTACAGCGTAATCCTGCTGGATGAGATCGAAAAGGCTCACCCTGACGTCTTCAATATGCTGCTCCAGATTCTGGAAGATGGTAAGTTGACAGACGCCAAGGGCCGCACGGTGGACTTCCGCAACACCATTATTATCATGACATCAAACGTCGGCGCTCAGCTCCTCAATAAGGAGGCTCAGATCGGCTTTAAGCAGTCGAAAGATAAGCAGAAAGCCAATCAGGCAGACTATGATGCAATGAAGAATAAGGTGCTCGGCGAATTGAAGAACACCTTCAAGCCTGAGTTCCTCAACCGTATCGATGAGGTGATCGTCTTCCATTCCCTGCGGATGGAGGAGATGTACTCGATCGTCGACCTGTTACTGAACCGTGTTCGCGCACAGCTCACCGAACAGCAGATCGAACTGGTGGTTCCACAGAACGCCAAGGACTTCCTGATCGACAAGGGCTTCGACGCGCAGTATGGTGCCCGTCCACTACGCCGCACCATCCAGCGTATGGTTGAAGATCCGTTGGCGGAAGGCTTGCTGCAAGGCAAGTTCCATCCCGGCGATCTGGTAGAGGCGAGTATCGTTGATGACGATCTTGCCCTGCAGGTACGCAACCGCATTGAGCAGTTGCCACCACCCGCATCGGCTACCCCGGAAGCAGCCCTCTCGGCTGGCGGCGAAGGTAGCACGAATACCGAAAGCTAATCATAACAGAGGGGGACGTGATATCTGTCACGTCCCCTTTTCTTCATCTTCTCTTTTCTTATTTAACTTTAGTGCTACAGGTTCCATTTCATAGACAATCATACACTCACGCGGCGACTCCAATATCCTGGATTATCCTAGATTGCAGATTTTTACATGGCAAAAATTCGCACAAAATACATCTGTCAGCAATGTGGTGGGGAACATAGTAAATGGATGGGGAAGTGTCCCGATTGTGGGGCATGGAATACGTTAGAGGAAGTAGTGGATGTCCCGCAGAGTCCCGCTCAGCAGCGGCGCCAGAGCATCATGGCCGCATCCCCTGCCTCTAACAGCCACCATCCTCATACCCCTATCGTTCTTCCTCATATCAAGCCACTGGTGCAGGAACGCATCTCGGTAGGCTATCCCGAAATGGATCGCGTGCTGGGTGGCGGCCTGGTCGCTGGCTCGCTCATCCTGGTTGGCGGCGAACCTGGCATCGGCAAATCGACGCTGCTGCTGCAGATATCGGGCGAGATTGCAAAGAATGTGGGTCCGGTGCTCTATGTGTCGGGTGAGGAGTCCATTGAGCAGATTAAGATGCGGGCCGAGCGCCTGGATATCGTTGGCGAGCAGCTCTATCTGCTGGCCGCCATCGAGCTGGACCTGATCGTGGAGTCGGTCAACCGGGTGAAGCCGGCCATGGTGATTGTGGATTCGATTCAGACGGTGCTGGCCAGTCACCTGACGGCGGCACCGGGCAGTATCAGCCAGGTGCGCGAGTGTACCCTGCAGTTGATGCAGCTGGCCAAGACATCACAGATCCCGATTCTGGTAATTGGACACGTCACGAAAGAGGGAACGGTGGCGGGACCCAAGGCGCTAGAGCATATCGTGGACGCCGTGTTGTACCTTGAGGGCGAGCGCTATCATTCATATCGGCTGCTGCGCGGCGTCAAAAATCGTTTTGGCGCCACCCATGAGATCGGCGTCTTTGAGATGCATGGGGAGGGCCTGATCGAGGTCACCAATCCATCGGCCGTCTTTCTGTCGGATCGCATGTCTAACGCGAGCGGGTCGGCGGTAGTGGTCAGCATGGAGGGGACGCGTCCCCTGCTGGTCGAGGTCCAGGCTCTGGTCACGCCCAGCAACTTCGGCAATCCTCGTAGTACAACCAATGGCATCGATCATAATCGCCTGGTGATGCTGATGGCGGTTCTTACCAAACGGGTCGGACTGGCGGTGGGTGGACACGATGTCTATGCCAACGTCGTGGGTGGCTTCAACATTGAAGAGCCTTCAATCGATCTGGGGGTCGCGGCGGCGATCGCCTCCAGCTACCGTGAGAAGCTGATTCCGGCCGATATGGCCTTGATTGGTGAAGTAGGACTCTCGGGAGAATTGCGGGCCGTTAGTCGCCTGTCATTGCGCGTACGTGAGGCCGCCAAACTAGGCTTTAAGCGTTGCCTGATTCCGTCGGCGGGCCAGGGCAATAAGCTGCACCATGAAATAGCTGAAACATACCCTGAGGAAGACTTCAGGGTCATTACGGCCAGTACATTAGCCGTGGCACTGGAGATCGCACTTCATTAAAAACAGCAAAGGAGGCAGATTTTCTGACAGCATGTATCTGTATTACAAGCAGCATACGCAATACTACTGAGAAGTCTATTGCTTCCAGCTTGAAAACAGTGTATACTGCATATTCAGTGTACCTTACCCTACATAGCGTGTATTGTCATTTAGTTTACCTCAATAGAAAGCAAATGC
Source organism: Dictyobacter halimunensis (assembly GCF_036245075.1). NCBI lineage: Bacteria > Bacillati > Chloroflexota > Ktedonobacteria > Ktedonobacterales > Dictyobacteraceae > Dictyobacter > Dictyobacter halimunensis. The sequence goes on along the minus strand of NZ_BSRI01000002.1, from coordinate 3,933,916 downwards.
GCTTTCTGCTATGTATTATAATAAAAACATATAGAAACAGTTGCTAGCTCAAGCAAGATTTTGCCATGTTAGCAACAAATTTGTTCGTCGGTTCGTATATCTTTTAAAGGTTGTTTGCTCAAACAGGCACGTGGTTTTTGGACAGCAGGCCAGAGTTACATTTATCTGGAATTATTATTCATTTTTCTTTTCTTTTTATCAGACCTGCCAACCGGACAAAGAAGCAGCGTTGACCTCTTGAGCTTAGAATGAGCACGTCTACGTGTCTCGCTTGGAGGATGCAGGGATGTCAGTAAATACCGTGACCCGCATCATAGGAGCATTGGTCGCCATAGGTGCAGCGATCAGTATCTCGTTGTATAGAGCTACAACATTGGCTCCACTACCCCTTCCTGTACCATGGGTGATCGCGATTATCGCGGCCGTCAGCGCGATCGCGGCCTTTATCATCACCCCGTATATTACCGTGATCCCATTCCAATGGGTCAGCAATAAGATTCGCGCGGCATCGGCCAGTGACCTGGTTTCCGCCGCGATCGGATTGGCTATCGGACTTATTCTTGCTGTTTTATTAGCGATCCCTTTACAGTACCTTCCCTTTGGCCTGGGGCAGATTACGCCGTTCCTGGGCGCGGTCATCTTTGGCTATATCGGCCTGACCACGGCGGTCCTGCGCAAGAGTGATATCGCTCACCTCTTCCAGTCAACTATAGCGCGCCGTCGTGAGCGTGATCGTGACCGTGAAGAGGACCGCGATCGCAGTGAGCGTGGTAAGAAGCGCGAGGCTGAGAAAGAAGCGGTTACCCCACCTGTTGTTCCATCCATGCAGATCTTGCTGGACACCAGCACGATCATCGATGGTCGCATCGCCGATATCAGTCAGACGGGCTTTATCATCGGCACACTGGTCGTTCCCCGCTTCGTCCTCAACGAGCTGCAACGCATCGCCGATTCGGCCGATACGATGCGCCGCAATCGCGGCCGCCGTGGCCTGGAGATCCTGAACCGCCTGCAAAAGGATGCGACGGTCCCGATAGAGATCGTCGATACCGACGTTGAAGGGATAGCCGATGTGGATGGGAAGCTGGTGAAGATCGCCCGCGATCAGCATTGTCCCATCATCACCAACGACTTTAACCTCAATCGAGTCGCCGAGCTACAGGGCGTCAAGGTGCTCAATATCAATGAGCTGGCCAACGCCATCAAACCGGTCCTCTTGCCAGGAGAAGATATTCATATTAAAATCATGCAGGACGGTAAGGAACTCGGACAGGGGGTTGGCTACCTGGATGATGGAACCATGATCGTCGTTGAAAATGGACGGCAGTTTATGGGGACGATGATTGAGGTGACGGTGACACGCGTGCTGCAGACGGTGGCGGGTCGCATGATCTTCGCCCATCCGAAACAGCAAGTCAATGCCAGTAGTGCCACCGCCAGCGCCGCGATCGCGCAGCAATCGTCCTTAAAGCAAAGGCAAGTATAAATTCCGAATGATCTCACAAGAGCACCCTTTGCGGTGCTCTTTATTTTTTATGTAAAGGGAGAAAAGGTAGCCACCTACCTCCACATATACCATGCAAGAACAATCAGCTGTCATTATCGTGGCCGCGGGGGCCAGTCGCCGCATGGGCAGGGATAAGCTCTGGATCCCCCTGGCCGGGCGCGTGACCCTCGCCCGCACCATCGATGCGTTCCAGAGCTCCCCGCGCATCGATACCATTGTGCTGGTAGTCAGCGCTGAACGCCTGGCGGAAACACAGGAGCTTTGCAGGCAGGAAGCATGGAGTAAGATCCGCGCCGTTGTCCCCGGCGGGGCCCGCAGACAGGATTCGGTCTGCCAGGGATTGGATACACTGGCGGCACTGCAGCCAGACTGCCGCTGGGTAATGATCCACGATGGCGCTCGCCCATTTGTGACGGCCAGCATCATTGAGGCCGGTCTGCTCGCGGCTCAGGAGCACCAGGCAGCCATAGCAGCCGTGCCGGTCAAGGATACCATTAAACAGGTGCGCAACGGCAAGATACTGGATACGCCGGATCGATCACTGCTCTGGACCGTTCAGACGCCCCAGGTGTTCTCTTTCCCACTGATCCACCAGGCGCACCACTCACCGCTGGCCAGCGATGACGCCACCGATGATGCCCTGCTCTTAGAGCGGCTCGGCCATCACGTAGCGATCTTTCCTGGCTCCTACACGAATATCAAAATCACCACTCAGGAAGACTTGCTCTTCGCTGAGGCATGTATCAAAGGACAGGTAGAATGACTATACGCATTGGTTCTGGTTATGATGTCCACGCATTTACAGAGGGACGCCCGCTGGTACTGGGCGGAGTGACCATTCCTCATGATTATGGCCTGGCCGGCCACTCTGACGCCGACGCGGTCATTCACGCCATTGTCGATGCTCTGCTGGGCGCGGCCGCCCTCGGCGACATCGGACAGCACTTCCCATCCAAAGATCCGCGCTGGAAGGACCAGCCAAGCACGGTCTTCCTCACCTATACCGTTGATCTGCTGCGCCAGAACCACTGGACCATCGGAAACGTCGACGCCACCATCGTCGCCGAACAGCCCAGACTCTCCCCCCACGTCCAGGCCATGCGCGAACACCTGGCGCAACACCTCCAGCTCTCCATCAACCAGGTCAGCGTCAAATCCAAAACCACCGATGGGCTCGGATTCGCCGGACGCCGCGAAGGCATCGCCTGCTACGCCGTCGCCCTCCTCGAACAGGCGTAGCCAATAATACGCGATTCTATTCATAAAAACGCAGCAGGTGCGCATCCGCACACCTGCTGCGTTTTTATGAATAGAGAGAGTGGGGGCACCTGCGCTCCCCAGGCCAGCTCACATCGCCGCGAAATCTTTATAGATCTCATTAGTCTTGGCCGCCATGATAAAATCATTGCGGTGCAAACCATGGATCTTATGTGTCCACCAGGCTACGCCGACCGAGCCCCACTCGGTCAGCAGAGCGGGATGATGCCCCTCATCCTCCGCCAGGCGACCAACCTTCTGCGTAAATGAGAGCGCCGAGACGAAATCTTTGAACTTAAACACACGCTCCAGACGCTTGACCCCGTCCTGCTCCATAATGATCCAACCGGGCACCTGCTTCTGATAGTTTGCGGCTTCCTCATCGGTCACTTTAGGCGCGCCGGCACGGCACACCTCGCACTTCTGCTGCGTCAATTCTTCCATAGCCTACCTACCTTTGATATAAAACTAAAAAAGGCTGCAACCGAACAGCTTCGGTTCGGTTCGCATGTTTATGGTTAGCGACAAGATACCAGTGAAGGCTGAGAGATCTTCCTTAGTTTTCTTTGGCAGGAACTGTTTTTGCCTCTGGGTTCACGGCCGCGTCGGTCCTGGTTGCGGGGGCTTTTTCCTTTTTCTCATCCGGGGTCATCAACATCTGGGCCGCGTGGGCCGGAGAGGTGGGAACCTTGTTCAGGGTCTCGCGTAACTTCGTGATATCATCGGCCGGCACGTGAGACATGAATTTATCTTTGGCATTTTTGACCTCGCCGGTCGTTTTGCCCGCATTGCGCGCCAGCGATTGTAGCGTTTTGGGACCGAATATAGCCAGTGCAACGCCAATAACTATCAGCAATTCCCAGATATGCATCGTCGTACTCCTTCACCAGTGACATCTATGCCAGCAGCTTTGTTACTACTACACCAACACTGCTATTTTACCACAGGGCCGGAGTTCATTGTGTCCTCCATTAGCCGAGCACACAAAAATATATGCATTCGTTTGCCGCGCATCCCCAAAAAAGATGTTGGATACAGTTCTTTAAGACAGAGAGTAAACTGAAGGATAGTACGAGCGGCCTGCGGTTAGCCAGATCGGGCCAATCGCTGTAAGGCGGCCGCCAAAGCCATCCCAAGGAATACCACGCTCAGGTACTTTCCCCACCTACAAGCTGAGTGTGCTGATCACGTCCCCCCAGAACGATGATCAGTCTCCTTCCCTTTTTATGACGATCAGAAAGATCAGGACATTTCTACCATACGGGTAGCCAGATTCCGCAGCAATCGACTATTATGATGTAAAGAGTAGAAAAGCATGTACCAATTTAGGCTATGCGTCGTCAGGCATTGTCAGCTGATGAGTGATAGCGTGGTATGATGGAAATAATGAACGATCAAAAAAAGACGAAGAAGAGAGTTTTGACGGAATGCAACATTCAGTAAAATCACAGAAAAATGGCGGCAATACCCAGGTACAAACGGTGATGATTACGGCCATCACGCTCTTCGCCCTCTCCGGAGCGATCCTTGGCTTCGCCGTAGGCGCCTTTACCCATCCGCGCACCGTCCAGCAGATCATCAATACTACGTCGGGAGGTGACAAAAAGCCTACCCCGGTCGTCATCGCGAAAACCCCCTCGCCCACCACAACCGCGGTAACAACCCAGGCCATACCACAGGGCTGTCCAGGAATAGGAACAACCTATGGCATAGATGGCACCATTACCCTCACCCTCGCGGCTAAACAAAAGGTACCGAATGACTGCACTCCCTCCAACGAACCTGATCTGGCCAACAATGGCATCACCTGCCGCATCTTCCTGGCCAAGGCTAAAGGTGTGGTTCCGGTACTTGACGATGCGGATAGAGCCTTGTTTAAAGATACCGCTAACTATAGCGGGACCTTTCCACATGAAATCGCTGGTGGTTTGACTGTGGTAAATGGAGGATCACTCACCCAGCCCTGTATGCAAGGCAAAGCCACGTGGACGCTCAGACTGGCAGACACGTTAGAGAAAGGGAAATATTATATCGTCGGCCTGACGGGAAATACTCCTTTCTATAACTATAGCTGGTCGACTCAGTTGAACGTGACAGGACAGAAATAAAGCAGCTATTTCAATACAAGCATTCCGCGAACAAAAAGGAAGAGCGAACCTGGTACAGGCTCGCTCTTCCTTTTTGTTTACATTACGTATCTTCAATTTAAGCCGGAGCACCCAGGCGTTCGACGATGCCCATGACGAGGTTGGCGAACTTGTTGCGTACGGCGTCAGCGGTGGAGAGCACTTCGGCGTGGTTGACCTCGGTAGTCTCGCTGCCGGTGGCGCTATTGGTGATCAGACTGATGCCGAGGACGCGCATGCCAACCTGGCGGGCGACCACTACTTCTGGCGCGGTCGACATGCCGACGGCGTCGGTGCCGATGGTGCGCAGGAAGGCCAGTTCAGCCGGCGTCTCATAGCTGGGTCCCCCGACCATGGTGTAGATCCCTTCGTGCAGCATAATCTCGGAATGACGAGCCGCCACCTCGCGCGCCAGCGCGCGCAGCTCGGCGTCATAGGCTTTGCCGACGGCCGGGAAGCGCTCACCCAGGCGCTCATCATGGGGACCCACCAGGGGATTGTTCCCCGCCAGACCCGGCATATAGATATGGTCGCGCAAAAGCATAAAATCACCGGGGCGGTAATTCGGATTGACGCCTCCGGCGGCGTTGCTAACGATCAGCGTCTCCGCGCCCAGCAGACGCATCACACGCACGGGCAGCGTAGTCAGGTGGACCGCGTGCCCCTCATAGAAATGGAAGCGTCCCTGCATGGCTACCACGGGCACTCCGGCCAGGTTCCCGATCAACAAACGACCGGCGTGACCAGCCACCGTCGACTGCGGAAAATGCGGAATCTCGCCATATGGGATAGCCACGGCATCGCGTATCTCAGTGGCCAGGTCTCCCAGACCCGAACCCAGGATGATCGCTAGCGCGGGTTTCGTCTCCGTATGTTTCTGGATCGCCTGCGTGGCCTCCATAGCTTGATCGTAAAGCATATCTCTCTCTGTACCTCCTCATTCAATTTACCGGGATGGCTACAGGATAGCACACGTGCGTCATCTATGCTGTGCGCTCGCCAGCTGGCAATAGAACTGCGTCGTTGAAATATGCGCATGTCCCAATAATTCCTGTACAGAGCCAAGATCCATTCCGCTATCGATCATGTGCATGGCGAACGCATGGCGCAATTTATGGGGCGTCAACGCCTCGATGCCGGCCCGGCGCGCGTAGCCCTTGATGATTAGCCAGAAGCCCTGACGCGTCAGGCGCTCACCATGATGATTGACAAACAGGGCTGTCTCTCTTGCATCGCGCAGAAAATGGGGCCGCCCATGTTGCAGATAACGATCAAGCACATCCATAGCCGCGGATGTGAGCGGCAGGTAACGTACATTGCCACGCACACCTACACATTGAATGGCGGCGTCCTGCGCGCGAAAGTGTTCAACATCCAGTGAGATCAGTTCGGAGACGCGCATCCCTGTGTCATAGAGGAGATGAAGCATCGCCAGGTCGCGTACACCCATCGGAGTATCCCTCTCTGGCAGATGAAACAGCGTCTGCACCTGCTCAGCGGTCATGATCTGAGGCAGTTCTCTTTCAACTGGCGGCAAGCAGACCCCCAGCGATGGATCGGTGGTCACGACCCCTTTCTGAGACAGGTAGCGGAAAAAAGACTTATAGGCCGCCAGCTTACGAGCGATCGTCGTCGGCCGATAGGCATGCTCATCACGCAGATGCTGGACATAATCACCTATGTGCTCATGAGTAACACGTGGCCAGCTCGTAATTCCCAGCGTCTGTATATGGCTGCACAACTGGCCCAGATCATTGCGGTATGCCATGATAGTATTGCGGCTACCACCACTACGTTCCATCTCCCCATTGGCAATCGAGGTAACAAATTTATCAACAGCTTCTTGCAACATAACACCCTTCCCACATCTATCTATCTAATTTTCTATGAGCGAAGCCAGCCGTTTCTCTAGGAGGCTGTAGTCAGTATAATCGATACATGCAATACATGCAAGTTCTCTAGTACATACAGTTCTATGTTTGACAAGATAGCGCATGCTAATTCTGGCATGCAATCCGCCCTCTACGAGGCTCGGCCTTTTTTCTTGGAAAGTGCTATAATGGACTAACGTTCGTGCGTTATGCACGTTCCCTTGAAGGTTACTACCCAACGGGTACGGCGACGCCCTCATTAGTAAGGTGAAAAGATAACTTTATGGCGCGGAGTCGTACATACGATACCTGTCCATATGCATATGCGAGTCGATATCATCAAACTCGTTTCGTGATAAGGAGAAAGAGTCGGAATGGCTAAACTGCAAGATATGTTTACGCAGGCACATCGAGCTCAAGGCGGCGGCGGCATGGGCTTCGTAGGCAAACATCGGACTGAGAGAAAGGCTCGCGCCGCGGCTCTCGTGGTTGAGCAAGAGACGATTGTCGCCGGCAATGCGGAAGCCGCGTTAAAGGCCGGTGCCGATGGCATCCTGTTCAAGTGGGATGGCAAAGGCAAAGATCAGCTCGACACGCTGAAAAAGGAGATCGAATCGGCCAAAGCTCAGAAGGAGAACACGGTCACAGGGCTGCACGTCACCGGTGAACTGGATAGCCTGACGGTCGAGAGCCTGAGAGAGCTAAAGGATCTGGGCGTCCAGTATATTATCCTGCCTTTTAATGCCCCCGCCCGCTTACTGGCGCTGGAGACCAAAGACCTGGAGAAGGTGATCGTGGTTCCGATGCGGAAGGATGAGAACTACGCGCTCTATATCCGCAATCTGACCGCCTTTGAGCATATCGCCGCCGTGCTGCTGGATTTTGATCTGACCGATAAGGTGGGCCAGCTGACCATTGAGGAGATCCTTGATTACCGCGCGGTCCGCGAAGCTGTGCGCTTCCCTGCGTTCATCTATGTCAATGGCTCATTAAGCGAGGAAGATGCCTATACAATCAATACTCTCGGCATTCAGGCGGTGATCCTGACCGCCAAAGAGAGCGCTGATGCCACACACGATCAGATCAAGTCGCTGCGCGAACTGCTGGAAAAAGTCCATCAGGATGATAAAGACAAAGACAGTCCGTCGTTGCCATCGGCGGGTCGCAAATAAAAGAAGGTTGCACCTTTATTCTTCGCGGGCGAGCGCTGATGCGCTCGCCCGCGTTTCTGTGTTTGTGCTCAGGATCCTTCGTTGGGGGCAAGGTCGGGAACGGGGACGCGGGGCAGCGTTTGCCAGAAGAGCTGGCGGCGTGGGATGCGGCGCAGCAGTCCTCGTGTCTGCTGCCAGACGTGCTCAGGATTAGCGTTGTTGCGCCAGAAGTAGTAGCAGGCCATGTCGTCTGGTTCAGCACTGAGCAGGCCCGAGAAGGCGACATTCAGCGCCTGTTCATCAGCTTCATCCAGGTTAAAGTTCTGCAGCCAGAGCTGGCTGCGCTTGCCCTGCTGCTTGACGGCGCCCACCAGTTGTTGTCCCCATGTTTCGACCATCGAGACGTCCGCTCCCAGCAACTGCCAGAAGAGATGACAACCAATCGTATCCAGGTTGGGCATGGTGGCCAGTTCTTCGGTCAGGCTGAGGTCCTGAGGCAGCAAGACGATGCTCGTTTTGGCCTCGCGATCCGCGCGTTTGACGCAGGAGAAAAGCTCGTTCAAGAAGTCGATCATGGAGCGGCGGCGAAAATGCTGAAGGTCTGTGATGTCGGGGCAGAGGGCGCGACAGACCGAGCAGAAGCAGGTAACGTCGGGCACACGCAGTTCATCAATGACGATGCCGTTGAGTGGATACGTGTGCAAATAATAATCCACCTCGTTAAAGAGCCACGAACGAAATGACTCATGGTTAAAGCAGGTCATATCGTGCACGCGTCCATGGCGATCTTTGACCAACGACTGCGGGTGCCGGAACGTATACCAGCTGGGCATAAAGATCGGGCCCGCGAACAGGTTGCCAAAGCGCCCCAGGCTCAAATAAACTTTCAATCCCGCATCCTGCGCGAGACGCAACCCGCGCTCAAAATCACGTGGCCAGCGCTGCTCTTCTTGCTCATGAATAGCATAGACAATGCTATTGGCGCCGGACGCACGAATATGCTCGAAATCGCGCTTTACAGCTTCGGGATGAAAAAATGGGTGAAAATAAGCAACAGTAATATCCATCTTACCTACTAACGATTGTTGCAAAAGAAAATATAGGAGCGAGCAACGTAATATTTACGTATGCATACTCTACAGTGTATCATATCGCCTAAAAATATTCTAAAGGCAGGTAGTTTTTGGCTATGCATAGCCTACAATTTTACCTGCTGCGGCGTCAAGTAGAGGGAGGTTGACAAGTGTTGTTTTTCTGGGCACAATGCACACAGAAATCCGTGTGGCGGAGCGCCCTGTGATATGAGCAGGCGGCCACATACAAAGAGATGGAGTTTGAGCACCCGAGATGAGAAGAGATGACCATGCCTGTCCCGAGGCGATCGAGAAGGTTCGCTTTGTGCGTTCATACGCGAAGATCAATTTAACCCTGGATGTATTGGGCAAGCGACCAGATGGCTATCATGAGCTGGCGACGATTATGCAGACGATCGACCTCTATGATACGCTATGCTTTTCGATCATTGATGAGAACCGGGTGAGCATGGTCTGTAACCGTCCCGAGCTGAGCAATGAGCAGAACCTGGTGGTGCGGGCCGCGCAGGTGATTCGTCAGAAGCTTAACCTGACGCGGGGACTGGCCATCGAGCTCAATAAACGTATCCCGGTGGCGGCGGGGCTTGGCGGCGGTAGCAGCAACGCAGCCGCGACCCTGCTGGCGCTGCAGCAGTGGTGGCAGTTGCCGCTCTCTTTACATGATCTCTGGGAGATAGCCACATCCCTCGGTTCGGATATCCCTTTCTTCCTGACCGGGGGACTGGCCCTCTGCGAGGGGCGGGGTGAGAAGATAACGCCGCTGGCCCCCCACTGGCCTACTTCTATGCGCTGGCTCGTGTTGCTCAAGCCGGCCATCGGCGTCTCCACGGCCACCGTCTTCCGGCAGTTGACGGCCAGCGATTACAGCAACGGCTCATGGAGCCGCGCTGCCGAGGCCGCCCTGCAGACCCGCAGCACTCTGCGCCCAACGGATCTCTATAACAGCCTGGAGCGCGGCGTCCTCGCCCAGTATCCCGAGGTAGCACAGGCACGCGCCGACATGTTGCAGGCGGGGGCCTCATATGTGCGGCTCTCGGGCAGCGGTCCCACGCTCTTCTCGACCTTTGCCGATCTGCCAGCCGCCGCCTGGGTCCAGCACCAACTCCAGCACCAGGGTTACGAAGCGTACCTGACCCGGCCCATCACCACAGCTAATACAGAGATTTCATATTTTTGACACTCATCGCCCAGAGTTGGCCCGCGCGGCTGATTTCCCTCGCCGCAAGAAAACATTCGTCCCAACGTTCAAGAGGTATGGGTAGGTGTTAGCTCGACTTCCCACGGGAGCTTTGTTATAATTTGCACTGGCTAAAACAGGATGTTGTGAAGCGCATAGCATATAGAGGGGGCCACGATGAACCTATGGGACTCAGTTCACCGAAGTCTTGAGAAAGCTTCTAATAGTGCAGGACGCATTGCGCGCATTCAGCGCACACGTTCACAGGTTGAGACGCTGGGGCGCCAGATTACGGCTCAGGAACAGGATATACTCAAACAGGTTATGGAGCTGTATGTGGCGGGCATGTTGACCCAGTCAGAGTTGTTAACGCCATGTCAGAATCTCTTCAATTCTCATCAGCAGTTGTCTCAGGCCCGCGCTGAGCTGCAGCTGCTTCAGAGTCAGGGACCAGCGGTCCCCTCACCGGGAACGCAGGAGATAACCTATACATCTCAATCAGATGAAAGCCATACAGCCCCGATCTACACCGATACGGCGGCACCGATCATCCCACCACCACCGCCTGGCCTAACGCCTTTGACAATCCATTCACAGGAGACTATGATAGTGGAGGAGGTAGCCCCTGATACCGACAAGGTAGATCTGGCGGCAGCGCCGACGCGACTCGAAGGGGTTCAGGCTCCAACGCAACAGTGTCCGGGTTGTGGCACCGCTATACAGGCCAATGATCTCTATTGCGCTGCCTGCGGCCGAGCACTCCACCCGCATATGGAGGAGCAACTTCCAACAGCACGCGTCAGTCCCTCCTCACCAGCATATCCAGGACTCCAGGCGGATCAGATAGAGGATCGGGCAACCGTGCGCGGTGAAGATCCTCCACCAGCAACCGATACGGGACTCTCTGAGAAAGATAGAGGATACTAGTTCTGCGTCAACAACTTATTACGGCACTCTGTAGCGGTCTGCGGCTGCTGTTCGTGCTGCTTAACGCGTTCGCCAGGCCGTTCAACAGATCATCGAGGCGCCAGCCGCGATCAATCATGCTGATCAAGCCCTGCTGCATCGGGGATGTGATTATGACCACTCCCCTGCTTGAGGTGATCCGCGCGAATTATCCAGAGGCGACCATCACATATATTACCGGCACGTGGTCAAAGACGATTGCCGAGCATCACCCGGCGGTCGATAAGATCATCGACTGTGGCAGCATCGGCATCCCCGGTCGCTATAGCCTCAAAGATTATCTCAATCTGGCGCGGCAACTGCGCCGGCAGCACTATGACCTGGCGTTTGTGCTGGATCGCTCTCCGATGCTGACCCTGCTGCCATGGCTGGCGGGTGTACCACGCCGCGTGGGCCCCGATAGCCTGGGTCGTGGCTTCTCATTGACCGATCGCGTGGTCGTCTCAGTCGACCGCTCACACCTGCAGCACCAGGCCGAGATCTATCTGGACCTGGCGCGCGCCATCGGGCTGCGCATTGATCAGCCACGCATGCTCTTCGTGCCGACCGATCAGGAGCGCCAGTCGGCCTATAAATCAGACTATACGAAGGTCGCCGTCTTCACCGGTGGCGGCAGCAATCCCGGCATGCAGTTAACAGCGAAGCGCTGGCCCATCGAGCGCTACCGGGAGCTGACGCGGCGCATCGTTGCTGAACTGGAGATGCAGGTGCTGCTGATCGGCGGTGAAAGCGACCGGGAGTTAAACCAGAGCCTGATCGATGGCTTGGATGTGCCATCCGAGATGGTGGTTAACCTGGCGGGGAAGACAAGCTTTGGGGAGACGGCGGCCCAGATCGAGGCGTGCCGGCTGTTTATTGGCAATGATAGCAGCCCGATGCACCTGGCGGCGGCGGTCGGTACCCCGGTCATCGCCATCTTTGGTCCCACCAGCCCCGAGGAATACGGCCCCTATCCCCTGGACGATCCACAACATATCGCGCTCTGGCGCCATCCCACGGGGCAGCCCTGCTTCTTCCTGGGCAAGATGCAGCCCTGCGAACACTGCACCTGCATGACTTCGGTCACGGTTGCTGATGTCTGGCAGGCCCTGCAGCGCCTGATCCCTGACGCCCAGCAAAGGCAGGAGGTGCAACCATGAGGAACCTGCTGCGTACCCTTATTCTGAGCCTTGTGCGCGTTTATGGCAGCCTGGAAGCCAGGAAAGCCAGTCACAAAAAGCGCCTGCCATCGGCGGAACGGGCTCCACGCATCCTGCTGGTGCGGCCCGATCACCTCGGTGATATGATCATGACGACTCCGATATTGCAGGCCATCAAAGAGCAGTTGCCCCAGGCCCAGATTACGGTGATGATCGGTCCCTGGTCGAGCGAGGTGGTGGCGCGCCATCCCGCCGTCGAGCGCCTGCTGACCTGTCCCTTTCCGGGCTTCCAGCGCGCGTCACAGAAGGCGCTGGACCCCTATAAGCTGCTGTTGCGCACGGCGAAACAGCTCAAACAGAGTGAGTATGAACTCGCCATCAATCTGCGTCCGGACTTCTGGTGGGGCGCGGCCCTGCTCTATCTGGCAGCCATCCCTGAACGCATCGGCTATGCCACCGCGCTGACCACGCCGTTCCTGACACAGGCGCTGCCATTCCCGGGCGCCGAGCACGCGACGATCTCGAATCTGCGCCTGACCAGCGCCGCCCTGCAGACCCTGGGGGCCCCCGCGCTGGCCGAGCCCTATACGCCCGCGCGCTATCCACTCTATTTTAAGCCCCATGAGGATGAGCTGGCCTGGGCCGATGAGCGGCTGCAAGAGGCATCCATGTCTACAGGGAGACCCATTGTGGTCATCCATGCGGGGACTGGAGGCGCGGTCAAGCTGTGGCGGAACGATGGCTGGACCCATATCGCGCGGGCATTGATCGAGGGGAACCTCCTGCCGTCGCCGGCCCATGTTATCTTTACCGGCGGCAAGGGTGAACAGGCCATGATCAAGGAGATCGCGGCACCACTAAGGGGTTCTGCCCTGATCCTGACGGAGACGACGGTAGGGCAGCTGGCGGCCCTGCTGGCGCGCGCCGACCTGGTGCTGGGCGTCGATAATGGTCCCCTGCACATGGCGACCGCGCAGGATACACCCTCTCTGCGCCTGTTCGGACCAACCGATACGCATATCTTCGGACCCTGGGGCGCGCAGGAACGGCAGCGGGTCCTGGCCTCCACCCATCGCTGCCCTGGATGCCCCGTTATTCCCTGCGGTCGCCTGGACTTTAGCGAGGAAGAGCTTCCCGAGCATCCCTGCGTACGCCTGATCACAGATGAGCAGGTTGAGCAAGCCATCAAGGCGCTGGTAATGACGGAAAGAACCTGAGTACATTAGGAATAATTTTATGGCACATGCGTTAGCAAATAGAGATGATTATGGCTATCCTACGCAACCTGATTCACGGAGACGGCTGCGCAATAGCGCTGTACATACGAGCAAACGAATTTTACTTTCTGGCATCTATATCCTGATGAGTGTGCTGGGCCTGTATCTACGCCTGAGCAGTGGGCTGAGCAGGAAACCGGCCCTGAATCCGGCGCGCTTTCATCCCAGGCGCATCCTGGTGATGCGCCTGGACCTGATCGGCGACCTGGTGCTGTCTTTGCCGGTGGTCCACACCCTGAAGCGCACCTATCCCGAGGCGGAGATCGACCTGCTGGCGCTCCCATCCAGCGCGCGCGTGCTGGGCAGCGATCCCACCATCCACACGGTGCTGACCTATGATCCCAATATCTGGCGCCGCCCAAAGGCTTTGCTCAATCCCAAAAACTGGCGCGAGGCCCGGGCGCTGCGCCAGCAGTTGCGAGCGCGCGACTATGACCTGGCAGTCAGCGTATTCGGTCCCTGGGCGGCGCTGATCTCCTTGATCAGTGGAGCGCCGCGCCGCCTGGGCTTTGGCAAAGAGAGCTATCCCGGCCTGATGACCGATAGCGTACCCGGACAGCACTGGGAGGAGGGCGACCATCTGCACGAGGTCGATTACTGTCTGCGACTGGCCGAAGCCGCCGGGGCGACGCTCCAACCGGAGGACCGCATCCCGACGCTGGTGGTTGATCCGCAGGCTCAACGCGACGTGGAGCACCTGCTACGGCAGGAGGGGGTCAACGGAGAGAAGACGCTGATCGCCTGCCATGTCAGCTCGAACAATGGTCAGTCCAAGCGCTGGCCGATTCCATACTGGGCCAGGTTAATCGATCGCCTGCTGCAAACGGGCAGGTACGAGATCATCTTTACCGGCGCGCCCGACGACCTGCCGCTGATCGAGTCGATCACGGCCCGCATGCGAGAGCAAGCCATCAACATGGCGGGCAAAACGAGCCTGAAACAACTGGCGGCTCTGCTACAGAGGGCGGATATCCTGATTACCGGTGATAGCGGTCCCATGCATATCGCCTGCGCCGTGGGCAGCAAGGTAATCGCCATCCATGGGCCAACCGACCCGGCCATGAGCGGGCCCGTCAGTCCACACGCCACGGTCCTGCGCGATCCGATCTGGTGCAGTCCCTGCTATAAAGCCAGAGGCGCGCCGGCTGATTGCCGTTTCTTTACGACCCAGTGCATGAAAAACATCCCGCCCGAGCAGGTGCTACAGACTATTGAGACACTCCAATCGGAGCCGGCGGGCCAGCCGGCTTCGGAAGAAGTGGCCCCACTGGAGATACAGCAGTTGGTAGAAGGAACGCAGCATGAGCAAGATCTTCAGTAGTCTGACAGAGCCTGGATTATTGGCGGCGGTCGAGCGCAACTTCGCCGAGGAGATGGCCTGCTTTGGGCGCAACCTGCCGGGCGCCATCCTGCACCAGGACGACGAGCTGACCCTGTTTATCACTGGTCCCGGTGGCCCAAATGGGGTATTATTAACATGCTTTAAGCAGCATGACGCATCCTATATCGACACGCGCATCGAGGAGACGCTGGCCCGTTTTAGGAGCCACGAGGTACTTGATCCCGGCTGGCGCGTTGGTCCTACCACCCAACCATCCGACCTGGGAACCTACCTTGAGCGCCACGGCATGGCCCAGCGTACCTCCATGTCCTGCCTGATCCTCGAGGTGGCCTCGGCCCGACGCATCGATGTCGCGGTGAATGGGTTGGAGATACGCGAGGTGCAGACGCTTGAAGAGCTACAGGCCAAGTGCGAGGTGGAAAGAATCGGCTTTGGCGCATCCGAAATGATGGCCCGCCACTATTATCTGACCTATAAGTTCAGCGGCTTCGGGGAGGGACAGCGCTGGCATCACTACATTGGCTGGCGCGAAGGGAGGGCGGTCGCGGTCGCGTCGATCCTGCTCAAACAGGGCATTGCGGGCATCTACGGGGTGACAACGCGGCCGGAGGTGCGCCGGCAGGGCATCGCCACGGCCATGATGCAGCACCTCATCGGCGCCATTGGCCAGTTGGGATACTCGATCGCCACGCTCTCACCATCCGACATGAGCGGAGAGCTCTATCACCGCCTGGGCTTCGAGGACTATTGCCAGCTTCATCACTACAGATCTTTAGCTCCCGAAGAACACAGTTAAGAAAAAGAACTTGTATATTTATACATCATACAGATAAGAAATAGAAAATGTATGCATAGATCACAGATAACGCTACCACCTGACGCACGGATACTGGTGGTAAAGATGGCCGGTATCGGCGACCTGCTGCTGGCGACCCCGGCGCTACGGGCGCTGCGCGAGTCGTATCCGCAGGCCCGCATCGATCTGCTGGTAACGCCCGATTCGGCGGGTATCCTGAACGGCTGGGATGCCATCGACCATACCATCGTGCTGGATAAGTATCTCTTCGATCATCCGCGCCAGATCCTCAACAATCCACAAACGTTGCTACGCCTGAAGGAGCTGTGGCAGACGATGCGGGCCGGTCGCTATGACGCGGTCCTGCTGCTCCACCACCTGACGCTGCCCTTTGGACGCTTGAAGCATCAGCTGTTGATGCGCGCCACCGGGGCGCGCTGGCGCGTGGGACTGGATAACGGCCACGGCTGGTTCCTCAATGTGCGCGTCAAGGATGATGGCTTCGGAGCGCTGCACGAGGCGGAATACGCCATGGCGGTCGCCGAGGCGGCCGGGGCGACCGTGCGGGACAAAAAGCTGTACCTTCCACTGAGCGAAGCCGACCGCCAGCAGGCCCGGCGGCTCATCTATGGAGAGGGCGATTCCCACGAGGTAAAGCGACCGCTGATCGCCATGCATCCTGGCAGCGGCAGCTATAGCATAGCCCGGCGCTGGGCTCCGGAGCGCTTCGCGAAGTTGGCCGATACGCTGTACGCCGATTTCGGCGGCGAGCTGTTGCTGGTCGGCGGACCCGAAGAGAAAGAGCTGCATGAGTATATCATCTCACAGATGCAGTCTCCGATGCCTGTGCGTAGCCTGTCCGGCAAGGGCAACATTAAAACGACGGCCGCCGTGCTGGAGATGGTCGATCTTTTCGTGGGCAATGACGCGGGCGTTATGCATATCGCAGCGGCCGTAGGGGCTCCGACTGTGGGCATCTTTAGCCTCACCAACCATAAAGCCTGGGGACCCTATACCGGCGGGCCCGACAGCAAGCGCGCCACAGTGGTGCGGCTGGACCTGCCCTGCATGCCATGCTTCTACACCGGCCACCAGCTCGGCACCCCCGAAGGCTGCTCGGTGCACGACTGCATCACCATGCTCGGCGTCGATCCCGTCGCGGTGGCCGCCCGCCGCATGTTGGGGGTGAATTACATCCACGGGGTGTAAAATCGGACGCCCATAGGTTCGGACCTCGCGTCCGATTTTACGCGGTGGGCGTCCGATTTTACGCGGTGGGCGTCCGATTTTACGCGGTGGGCGTCCGATTTACGGGGCCACGGTCGGGGCGGGCGTGGCGGGTTCCGGAGCGGTGGCTCGTGGAACGGCTCGGGTGAAATTGCCGATCTCGACGTCGGGCAGCTCCTGCTTGAGGATCTGGATCAATTTCTTCATGCCCAGCGCTTTGCCCATGGTGTTGAAGTCAGGCATGCGTGGCAGGAAGACTTCGGGATCGATGTTGAGGTTGCGCAGCTGGATGAGGCGCAGATTGGTGTCGCGCGCCAGGGCCAGCAGGGCCTCTACCTCGCGCTCGCGATCGATCAGGCCAGGGAAGCTGAGCAGGTTGATAGAGCTGTACAGACCTGCTTCCGAGGCGCGACGCAGCGATTCCTTGACGTCCTCAAAGGTGTAGCCGAGGGGACGATAGTAGGCATTATACGTTTCGGGATGGCCCGAGATCGTGCTGACACGAATGGTGTCGAGCCCGGCGTCGTAGAGATGCTGCAGCCAGCGCGGATTGCTGCCATTGGTGTTGATGTTGATGATGCCACGATCGGTCTTCTGGCGCAGAGCCTTGATAGCCTTGCCGATGCGCGGCCACTGCAGCAGCGGCTCGCCTTCACAGCCCTGGCCGAAGCTGACGATCGAGTCTTCAGCCTTCTCCAGATGGGGCAACGCCACCTCGACGATCTCATCGACCGTGGGAATAAAGGTCAGTCGGTCCTGGGGCGAGATCAGCTCCTCTTCTTCTTGCTTGGAGATACAGCCGACGCAGCGCGCGTTACAGCCAGGCGAGACGGCGATGGCCATCTCCCAGCGCTCAAAGAACAGATTGCTGGCGGTGGGACACGAGTAGTCCAGCGCGCAGTGGGCGTGCTGACCAATGATGCGGTTCTGGGGATAGGCCTCCTGCTTCGCGTGTACCAGGCGCTCCAGTTTCTGGCGATTGAAGGCGCGCGGATGCCATTTTCTGACCTCGTCGGTCTTGACGGCCGCCACATAAAGCTTGCCATTCATGCCAGCGACCGCGCTATAGCCGAAGAAAGGCAACGGTTCCGTATCGGGTACCTTTTCATAGGCGGGCAGCAATGTTCGCGTGTAGCCAATCGGCAGCAGCGCGGCCACCGCCCAGCCACGCGATTGCGGCAACACGTGGCGCACGCCCGAGCGCTTCAGGCCGACCGCCATGCGATCGGGCATCATAGATAGCGTCACGCCATCTGGTAGCGGTATTAAATCAGATTCTTTTAGCGGGCGATCCCCAAAGGAAAGGGCCTGCAAGCGAGGCTCTTCAAGGATCTCCCCCTCGGGGGTTACATACAATAGATACGGAGTCGCCATAATTGTCCTTATCGTGTCCTTAATGAATACTTGATGTTAACGCATAAGATAATGCAGAGCAGAGCTCAATGCATGGGAGGAGGAGTCGCCGGAATGCTCGGACTGGTCGGCCGATCGTCAACCGGCTCGTCATTGAATAAGCGCGGGAATGCACCGGTAATGGCTGTCGCTTGACTCTGCAGGTTCACCCGCTGCTCCAGTTCACGGCTATCTTCATACACAAAACTTAAAATGATATGCTGGCCGCGAACACTCTGGCTCATCTGTCGAATGCGTGGGCGCTCCCCCTCCATCCAGGCGTTGACGACAGCCTCTAGTGCGGCGATACTTCCGCCACACAGCGCGCTATCAAAGCCTTTATACCTATACACAATCGTATCCTTTCGGCTGTATCCAACAACAGCACCTCGACCACGCAGACAAAAAATCTTCCATTATGACCGAAGAGTATTGTATCATTCTATTGCAAGATTTACCAGACCTTGAAATCCGGATCCCGGCAACTCTTGCAATAGCAGAAGAAGGATCTATTTTATGCCTGAGTATCCTATACTTGAGTTTGATAGCGCGCGGGAAGCGATGTTGGAGCCCACGCGCCTGATTCGCCCGATAGATATCTCTCCCTATGTCGTGGTCTGCTTTTTTCAGGATGTGATTACGAAGTTGACCCAGAGGCATGCGGCGCGCGTGGTAAAGCATCTGCAAAGCGAGATCGGGAAGCATCCAATCTATGAGATAGAATTTGAGGGACAGCGCCTGACGGTATTCCATCCAGGTATCGGTGCGCCGTTGTCAGCCGCGATGTTGGAAGAGGTGATCGCGCTCGGAGGACGCAAGTTTGTTGCCTGCGGGGGCGCCGGCGTGCTGAATAGCTCGCTGGCAGTGGGACACGTGGTGGTCCCGACGTCGGCGATACGCGATGAGGGGGTCTCCTACCACTATCTGCCACCCGGCCGCGAGGTAGAAGCAGACAAAGCCGGCATACAGGCGATCGAAGCGGTGCTGCAGAAGCACCACTGCGAATATGTGACGGGGAAGACCTGGACCACCGATGCCATCTATCGCGAAACGCCGCAGAAGGTGCAGCTACGCCGTGAGGAGGGCTGCATTACGGTCGAGATGGAGGCGGCGGCCTTCTTCGCGGTGGCGCAGTTCCGCTCGGTCCAGTTCGCGCAGATTCTGTATGGAGGCGACGACGTCGGAAGCGAGCAGTGGGATGGTCGCGAGTGGACAACCCAGACCACAGTGCGCGAAAAGCTGTTCTGGCTGGCGGCCGAGTCCTGCCTCAGCCTCTAAAACCATCCAGGCGGCCAGGCCAGGGGGCTACGTTAGCCGCGCGACTGCTGAACATCAGCGCCACAGCGGCGCAGTTCCTCAAAGAAGTGCGGATAGCTCTTGGCGATATGCTCGGCGCCGGTCACGGTCAGCCCGCGCTGGCTGCGCAGACCGGCGATCGCCAGGGCCATCAACAGGCGGTGATCATTGTGCCCGTCGACACTAACGCCACCTTCGATCCCCTCTGGCCGTCCATGGATAATGATGGCGTCACGCTGCGGCTCAAGCCTGCAGCCGGCCTTGTTCAGTTCAGCGCACAGATCATTGATGCGGTCTGACTCTTTGTAGTGCAGGCTCTCGACGTTGTAGATGCGGCTCTCACCCTCCGCAAAGCAGGCGGCGGCAACAACCACCGGGATACAATCGGTGATGGGATCGCCATCGATCTCGAAGCCATGCAGGCGGCGTCCTCCGCGCAGCATGATCGTGTCGCCGTAACGCTGGATATCGGCGCCCATGCGCTCAAAGGTGGCGAACAGGTATTCCCCCACCTCGTCTCCTGGACGCAGGCGGGACAGGGTGAGTTGGCTGGCGGGATCGCTGGAGGCGGCATACGCGGCCAGCAGGGCGGCCGCCGAAGGATAATCCCCCGGAATATGATACTCGCGCGGCTGGTAGTGCTGCCCGGCCGGAACGAGGAAGTGCAGCAGGCTGGCGTCATACTCGATCTGAATGCCAGCCTCCTGCAGTACCTCGATGGTGGTGCGCACCAGCGGCTGTGATTTGAGGCCATCCACCACGTCGATCTCCAATCCTTCAGGTAACAGGGGTGACAAGAAAAGCAGGGCGCTGAGAAACTGCGAGCTACGCGCTCCGGAGACGGTCACCCGCCCTCCATGGATGGCGCCACCACGCATTGTGATAGGCAGGCAGCCTTCGGGTCCACTCCCTTCACAACACACCCCTAGCGCGGTTAGCGCCTCCAGCAGTTCCCGATTGGGTCGCTTGCCCAGGGACTGGGGATGGTCGGTCACGATGGTAACCTCGGGCAGCATCGCTCCCAGCCCAATCAGTAAACGCGCGACGGCCCCGGCGTTGCCGACATTGATCGTCACTGGCCCCGGTTGATAAGGTCGACCGGTCCCGCGAATGAGCAGGACGCGCTCCTGTTCATCTTCCCAGCGCAGTTGCGCCCCCAGCGCCCGGCAGCCGCGAAACAGAGCCTCGCTATCATCGCTCTGGGCGGGCAGCACAATCCGACTCTCCCCCGGCGCCAGTGCCGCGGCCAGCGCATAGCGCAACGTGTAGTATTTGGACGAGGGCACCTCTGGACGTGCAGGGTGCAGCGTTGATGGGGCAACCATAACGGTAGATGGGAGAGAGGCGGGTGAACTATCGCTCATAAGATCAGCATCGCTTTCTTTACAAAATTGATAAGTGATCGCGTCAGCACGTCATAACTAATAGCTGAGATGCACACCTTGACAGCCAGCATTACTCACTATCATTGTAAGTGACAACCCCTTCGATGTCGAGGGACAACCTTCCCATCATCCGGCCTGCCGACATGGTTACTATTATCGCTTGTGCAACTACGCCAACCAGATCAACGGCATAAGCCATAGTAGAGACCATCATTACTTTAAAATATGAGGTCACATATTATATTTACAAGTTAATTTCACAGAAAATACATTTGAGCACCAAATATTTCATGAAATGCTTAACCATTTTTTACTTTATATACTCTTTAGTTATATTTGAAATCCGTCGTATATTTTGTTATAATCGTACCATTGGCATGTTTGAATGAATAGGAGGCAATTTTATCGTGCATCAGCAACATGTTGTGATCGTAGGAGCGGGTATTATTGGTCTTGCCACCGCCTATAATCTTCTGCGACAAGGCATGCACCAGGTTACCGTACTTGAACAGGAGACCGTGGATCATGGGCAAGCATCCTCGCATGGCATTTCGCGCTTACTCCGCTTCGAGTATGGCACCGACACGTTTTATCCAGAGATGGTACGTTTGAGTTTGAAACGCTGGCAACAGCTAGAGCAATATACCCGGCAGCGTCTGTATACCCCGACCGGAACGCTTGGAATGGGGAGTGGAACGGATAGCCTGAGCGAGCAGAGCTATCAGACATTGCGCGGCCTGGGGTACCCCCTTGAGCGCCTGAGCCACAGCGCCATTGCCCAGCGCTTTCCGCAGTTTTGCGCCCAGGAGTATGATTTTCTGTCGTATCACGCGAACGCGGGCATGCTCCATGCCTCGCTGTGTCTACAAACGTTGCGCACGGCTATTCGTGAGATGGGGGGAACGATATTAGAATACCATCAGGCTACCGCCATTCGCCATGACAACGCCCGGCAGCCGATACGCATCCAGCTGGCGGCAAGAAATGAGATCGTCGCGGATCGCGTCGTCATCGCGGCCGGTCCCTGGGTGCATCGCATCCTACGCGATGAGATAGACCTGCCCATTCAGCTGACACGACAATATCTCCTCTACTTCGCCAATCTCCCATTGAAAGAATTTAGCTTGCCCGCCTTCCCGGCCTTTATGGCGGACGACCTCTACGGCTTCCCGATTCACAAGCATGGCAACAATGGTCCCGCCTGGCTCAAGGCGGCCTCACATACCTTTGGGGCGCCCGCGGAGCCAGGAGAAGTGCCAGTAATCGATGAACAGGTTATCAAGGATGTCGCCCAACGCCTCTACCAACTTATTCCAGCATTGAGAAAAGCCGAATTAGCGAAAGTTGAATCTTATATTTATGATGTAAGCCTTGATGAAGATTTCATTCTCGATTATCTACCACAGGACAGACGTATTGTGCTGGCAACCGGCTTTACCGGCCATGCCTTTAAATTTGGTATCTTACTGGGAGAATTATTGAGCTCACTGGTCTGCGATGAAGAGCCGCTGGTACCGCTGACGCGTTTCCGCCTGGCCCGCTTCGCCCACCAATGGCGCATACCTACCCCTTCCGTTGCGTGACCCGGCCCCCCGTCACGTGACGGGGGGATACGTTCGGTTATGGGCGAACGCGCTTGATGCCCCATACGATGGAGTCGAGGCGTTCGTGGTAATCGGGGTGGCGGCGATCAAAGCTGTTAATGACAACACGATTATAGTCCCGACCTTCGGCGTGGATGAACTCGTGTGAGTTGAGGGCCATGGCGACGTGGGTGATGCTTTTGGTGCCGAAGAAGATCAGGTCACCGGCTCGCATCTGCTGACGGTCCACTGACTGCTTTAGAAAGTCATGCTGCTGATCGGCGTCACGCGGGATGATGTTGCCACCCATGCGGTAGCAGAGCTGGACGAAGCCGCTGCAGTCAATGCCGCGATAGGAAGTGCCCCCCCAGAGATAGGGAACGCCAAGGAAGGCTTTGGCGTAGCTGGTAACGACTGATATATCCTGCAATGGATAGAGCTCGCTATTGCTGCGCAGTTCTACGGCCTCGCGGTCGATCCAGCCCTCGGCATCTCCAGGCAGGGCGATGCGGATGCGTTGTGGATGCGCCAGGTTGATATATGGCAGGGCGGTTGACAGATAGAGATCCAGCAGCTTCTCATCCCCCTCGGCACCGGCGTAGACGGGGGCCTCGGGCCGCGTGACGACGGCGGAATAGGGCAGGGGGACGCCGCAGGTGCCATCATCACCATCACAGACGCCACGCACAATCGGCAGGTCCAGCTCACTGCTACGTATCCAACCGCTATAGTCGGAGAGCTGAACATGGGTCCAGTCGCCCGAGGTCTCACCGGCGATGGCGGGCACATTCATCAACGCCTGCGTAACCAGTTCGGAATTGGGATCGGGCTCGCGCCGTATGTCAGCCACGCTGACTGCAACAACAAAGGATATGGTATCGGTAGTTTCCAAGATGCTCACTTGCCTCCACATATTACAATGCGTGCTATATATACATAAATTCAGATAATTTCCCTTTTATTATACCTCATCACTTCCACCATCCCTCGTACGTTCGGCCCTTGCGGCCAAGACATTAAGCTCAGGTAAAAAGAAACATGACCACAGTACGTGCGGGGCTTGCCCCCGCTTGCATCCTCGCCACTCGAAAAAGCAACGAGCATGATGCGATGCATCGCATGCAACCGTACCTGATCGCATTCAAGGAACCTTTTCTTTTGGGAACAAGCAAAGCGGGGGCAAGCCCCGCACGTACTGTGGCCTTTTCTCGTTTTGTGCAATCTTAAATTGAATGTATTGGCCCTTGCGGGCGATTTCGCCTGCTGATGAGGCGAAAAGGTTGTACCGACCGTACAGTAGTTATGGTGGTATCCATTCAGCACGTTCTACAGGAGGAGAACATTGAGGACGGTATTGATTACAGGAGCCGATGGCCTGATCGGGTCACACCTGACCCAGGCCCTCAAGCCAGACTATCAGTTGAAATTGATTACAGCGAAGCCGGTCGAGGGTGAGACGGCGATCCAGACCGATATCGTTGATATGGATACAATGGTCCAGGCCTGCCAGGGGGTTGATAGTGTGGTGCACCTGGCCGCCAGTCCGGCGGTTGATACCCCGTGGGAGGAGATCCTGCATAACAATATTATCGGCACCTATACGGTCTATGAGGCGGCCAGGCGGGCGGGCGTAAAGCAGGTCATCTTCGCCAGTTCTAACCATGCCGTGGGCAGCTATGAGGAAGAATACGTGCGCAAGGCTGCCTCGGGCAAACGAGAGATGCTCGATCACCTGATCCTGGCGCAGCCTGATAGCTACTATGGAGTAAGCAAGGTCTTTGGCGAGGCGATGGGCGCCTATTACGCCAACCACCAGGGGTTGCGCGTAATCTGTATCCGCATCGGCTGGATCAATCCCGATAACGAGCCAAAGGGCGATCCCACCAAACCCAGCCCCGCCATGTGGATGAGTCACGAGGACTTCGCCCAGATGGTCAGGAAAAGTATCGAGGCCGATACGGTTCAATTTGACATTTTCTACGGCGTTTCGGATAATCAGAATCGCTTCTTTGATCTTGAACATGCCAGAGAAGTGCTGAATTTTGAGCCATCCAACTAGCTATTTCAGCTGGTCAGATACCGCTATATACGTCCGATGAGAAGATCAGACACGCCCCTTTGATGGCAGCTCAAATGCAGCCAGGGGCGTGTCTTTGATATACTGGCCAGGAGAGAAAAAGGAGAGATGCCATGTCCGATTTATCGCAAACACAGCAATGGCTGGAGAAAAATAAAGAGAATGCTATCGTGCAAATTCTAACCGGCTGGATCACGGGGGAGCTCCAGCGGCCAATGGAGACGGTCGAAAACATCGAGATTATTCCAGATAACGCGGATGACCCCACCGAAATAGAGATTCTGGTCGATTTCACCGACGGCGCCCGCGCCAGCCAGAAGATACAGATAGACGCATAGTACCTATAGCTTATGCCTGCTGCCCGCTTCAAATAGAACGATTATACTTAATATGAGACAACGAACTACCCGACTGGTAGGTTGACTCACTCAATATCTCCCCATACCATAGTTACTTATCTTGTAGCGTTGGTAAAACTGTTATATCATGTAATAAGATAGATTATGAATAGCGTAGCTACATTTCTCTATGAAGGCATGTTGAGAGGTGAGGAAATGTTCAAAAAGAAGAAGGTAAAGGCAGATCTGGGCAAATTTGTAAAGGCAAAAACCAGGGAAGATGGCGAGGTCAAAGGTGTATTGATCCCATTCCGGGGCAAGCAGATGGTCGAGAATCGCAACGGGATCTACGACATCAGCGAAGTCACCGATGTCACCCCCACGCAGACCCTCGGCAAAGATACACTTAATTACTTGCAGGCCGTACGCCGCCGCCACGAAATATAGATAGTATCCCGCATAAATTCAAAAAAACATGCCCCTGATTACCTGTTTCGCCGAAACGGGTAATCAGGGGCACACTCGTTCAGGTCTATGCGACTCCAGGTGTGGGTCCAGGCTTAACTGTTGGCGTCGGGCGGGGCGTTGGCGTCGGCGTGGGCTTGACGGTGCCACCGGGTAAGGCGACCAGATCGCGCGCGATGTTCCAGATGTTCAGGGTTCCGATGCCGGTCGCCAGGTCATAGCCGACTCCCGCTTTGTAATACAGGTTGTTGCCAAGGACGATGTCGTGATAGGCCGGGTAGGGCAGCGATGTCGTGTCGAGCCGGTAGAGCATCGAGTTGGCGTTGCCCAGTGTCGGCCTCTTTTGCGCCGTCAGGTACTGGTTCACATCGGCGGCGATGCCGGCCCACAGCGGAGCGGACGCGCTTGTCCCCCCGACGATCCCCCATCCCTGGCAGTAGATGGCCGTCATGCAGTAGATCGAGTAGCCGGTCACAGGATCGGCGTTGGCCGAGACATCGGGGATCTGGCGGTTGGCGTTCTGCATCTTGAGGCCATTCTGGTAGGCCGGCCGCTTGAAGTAGGAACTGATGCCGCCACCTCCACCCGTACCCATGGAGCCTCCCTGCGCCGTGGTGGTATCGTCCCAGGCCGCTTCGGTGCCATAGCTTCCATTGGTGCCGGTGTGGAGATTGGTGCCCCCAACGGCCACCACATAGGGATCGCCTGCGGGGGAGTCTACGCCCAGGTTGCTATCACCACAGTCGTAGGCTCCCGCGTCTCCACTGGCGGCAAAGAACGATTGGCCCTGCGCGGCCCCCTGCTTGAAGATGCTGTCAAGGGCGGCCAGTTCGGCGTTGCCGGAAGACGTCTCACACAATCCCCAGCTCGTACTGATCACCTTCGCTTTATTGTCGGTCACCATCTGATTATAGGTATCATTGACGCCGGGCGTTGTGTTGGGACCGATATACACTCTCTGGGTCGCCTGGGGTGCCACAGCCGAGACTACCTCCATATCGAGCTCAACCTCAATCGAGCCAGGACCCGCGATATTGACGGCATTATCGACCAGCACATTCACATATTTGCCCGTCCCCAGTTTGTACGTGCTGCGATACGTGTCGATATCGGCGGCGTTATAGCCATCGAGCTCAAAAAGCGCGATAGACTGTCCCGCGCCATTGGCCCCCGTATTCAGCAAGGGAGTCGCGTTATAGGCGGTACTCAAGGTAGCAGGATTATACCCACCAATGGGACCGGCATAGCGATGAACGGGCCGCACGATATGCCGCGGCTGGCGGACCGTGATGTTATCGAGTCCAGCAATGTACTGGATCGACGAGGCCAGACTAGCGGGTACGGCGGGATTATTCGAGGGCGCGTAGACAACACGGGTACCAACCACGTAGTTGTCTATCCCGACCAGAAACGCCCGCTCGGCGACCCCTACGGTTGTCGCGGCTTTGAGCAGGAGGTTATTCGGCGTCACCTCCGTGACAAGGATACCATTGCTCTTTAAATAAGACACCACTTTGTTGACGGTCTGCTGCGTCGGCCCAAATTGATCTTTAAACTGCTGCGGTGTCAAATAGCTGTGATAGCGAGGAGAGGTTGGGTCGTTCTGCTGCGCCAGCAAGACATCCAGCGCCTGTGTATTGCGCAGGCTAAGACTGATAGAGAGGCGCAGGCTCGCATTTTGCGCCCGAGGCCCAATGGGCGTGCGCCCAGTGACTACAGGTACGACATGACCGGGAATGCGGCCATATAACACATGCGCCGCCCCGGGCGCGGCCAGCGTCAGCGAAGCGGAGCTGCCGTCCCCCATCCCCATGACCAGCACAACCAAAAAGAGAGCAGCAATAGTGCATGCTATGCGACCCTTTACACGAAAAAACGTATTCAATTCTATCCTAGTGCAGCCTACCGTGACATCATCAGTGGCACCAATCTCTACTATAATGCCAGCGCGGGCTATGATCCGGCCACCGGACTAGGTACCCCCGACGCCTGGAATATTGCGCGCGACCTGGCGGTGTTCATCCCCATGGATGATAGGTATGTTGGAGTGCGGATGCGCCGCACTCCAACATACCTATCATCCATCGTATATTGTCACCTTTCTGCAACCTTTTGTTGTGTCAATGCGTGAAAAGGAAAGGAAGTGCTTATTATGTAACCATTACATGGATAGGTAATATAAACAAAAACAGCTACAATCCCACGGTGTTCTGGCGTACCCAAACGCAGAGGCAAACAACAGAAAGACGCGTTATACAGGGGGTGCGAGAAGGGAAGAGAAAAGAAAAATGGATTTGAAAACTCCTCATAAGCACCCACTGGCCAGTGGCGGAGAGATGGGCCTCCTGATACGCGAGTATAACTGGGCGCAGACCCCCCTTGGACCACCCTCACACTGGCCACAGAGCTTACAGATAGCAGTCAGCATGATGCTGGAGGCGCGCTTCCCGATGGCGGTTGCCTGGGGCGATGATTTCACCCTGCTCTACAACGACAGCTATCGTCCCATCCTGGGGGCCACCAAACATCCTGCCCTGGGCAAAAAGACGGCAGAGATCTTTGCCGAGAGCTGGCAGGAGATCATTGGCCCCCTCTTTGAAAAGGCCATGGCCGGTGTATCAGTCGGCTATACCGATTTTCTCATCCCCCTCGATCGCAATGGCTACCTGGAAGAATGTTATTTCGAGTTTTCCTACAGCCATATTCAAGATGAGAGCGGTGAAGTAGGCGGTATTCTTATCGCCGCTACCGAGACGACAAAACGCGTGGTGGGAGAACGTCGCCTGAAGATGTTGCAGACATTGGCCGCCAGTATGGTCGAAATCCAGACGCCAGAGCAGGTCTGCCAGCTCGCCGCCTCAGCCATCTCTGAAAACAGGGCCGGCATCCCTTTCGCGCTCTTATATCTGCTCTCTTCAGATGGCACGCAGGCACAGCTAGCGGGAAACGCCCAGCTCGCGGTCGGGACGGTTGCTTCTCCCGAAAGCATTCAGGTCGCCGATACGCAGGCTCCCTGGCCTTTGCGGTCCGTTGCCAGTAGCGGCAAGCCACAGCTGGTGAAAATTTTTCCTCCGGAGGTGGCAGCAGCAATCTCCGCTCTGGACAGCGAAACTCATCCCGCGCCTCAGACCGCCCTGATCTTGCCAATGTCACATGCAGGAAGCAAGGAGCTTTCTGGCTTCCTGGTAGTGGGGATCAACCCCCGCCGCAAGCTGGATGATGACTATCGCGCGTTCCTGCAACTGGCAGCTGGACAGATAGCCGCCGGGCTGGCTTCCGCCCGGGCTTATCAAGAGTCAGAGGCGCGCGCACGCGCGCTGGCGGAACTGGATCAGGCCAAGACGGTCTTTTTTCACAATATCAGCCACGAGTTCCGAACCCCGCTTACGCTCACCCTGGGGCCACTGGAAGCGCTGCTGGATGATCGCTCAGATCCGCTCTCACAGCCACAACGGGCACAGCTTGAGCTGGCGCGCCGCAATGCCATGCGCCAGCTCAAGCTGGTCAATGCCCTGCTCGATTTTGCGCGCATCAAGGCCGGACGGTCAGAGGCCGTCTACGAACCAACCGATCTGCCCCAGTTCACCACAGATCTGGCCAGTACCTTTCGAGATCTAATTGAGAAGGCCGGCCTGCAGTTGATCGTGGAGTGCCCACCGATGGCCGAGCAGATCGCCGTCGATCGGCAGATGTGGGAGAAGATCGTGCTTAACCTGCTCTCCAACGCCTTCAAATTCACCTTCACAGGGTCTATTCGCGTGGCGCTTCATGCCGCCGGAGATGAAGTAGAACTGATCGTACAGGATACAGGCGTCGGGGTCAGTGAGCATGATCTTCCGCATATCTTTGAACGCTTCTACCGGGCGCTGCCAGCACGGACGCGCACCCAGGAAGGCGCGGGCATCGGACTCTCTCTGGTGCAGGAACTGGTCCATCTGCATGGAGGCACCATTACCATTCAGAGCCAGGAGGGCGTAGGGACCACCTTCACCATCCGCGTGCCACGCCGGTCCGGCCAGGCATCGACACCTCAGAAGGAGCGACCACAACGCCCATCACCAGAGATTCAGGCACCGCCATATGTAGCAGAAGCCATGCACTGGCTCGCGGAGACACAGCAGAAAAATGCAGCACACATAGACGAGATGGAGGCATTCCCTATCTCCAGCCACTACTCCGAACCCCTGCAATCTGAACTGGATGCGCATCCCGGTCACGTGCTGGTGGTAGACGATAACGCCGATATGCGCGCCTACCTGCAGCGGCTCTTGTCCCCAACATATCAGGTGGAACTGGCGGCTGATGGCAGCCAGGCGCTCACCATCGCGCGCGAGCAACACCCCGACCTGATTATCAGCGACATCGTGCAGCCAGAACTCGACGGCTTCGCCTTGCTTAAAGAGTTGCGCGCGGATCAAGCGACGGCCGATATCGCGGTGATGTTGCTGTCAGCCCGCACCGGTGAGGAAACAATCGTCGAAGGGCTGGGACTGGGAGCGGAAGACTACCTGGTTAAACCGTTCTCCGCGCGCGAACTGATGGCGCGCGTGGCGCTGCGCATGGATATGGCACGCCTGCACAAGAGGACGCGACAGACGCGGGCACATTTATATGAGCTATTGATGCAGGCGCCAGCTCACATCTGCGTCTTACAGGGTCCAGAGCACATCTATGCGCTAGCCAACCCACTCTACATGCAACTACTGGGTCAGCGCCCCATTCTGGGTAAATCGGTGCGTGAAGTGCTGCCAGAAATTGAGGGTCAGGGCTATTTTGAGATGCTCGACCAGGTCTACCAGACCGGTAAAGCTATTAGCGGCATAGAGGCTCGCCTCGAACTGCAGAATAACACCACGGGCCAGTTTGAGGAACATTTCTTTAATTTCGTCTATCAACCACTTACCTCTGCATCAGGCGAGGTTGAGGGGATCCTGGTGCACGCGGTAGAAGTAACCGAGGAGGTATGGGCGCGCAGACAACTCACCACCAGCGAGGCGCGCTTCCGCTTCCTGGCCGAGGAGATGCCCCAGAAAGTCTTTATGGCCGATCCCAACGGAGGAGTCAACTACTTCAATCCCCAGTGGACCGCATTTACCGGACTGCCTTTTGAGGAGATTCGCGATTGGGGCTGGACACGGTTCGTTCATCCGGAAGACGTCGAGGAAAACGTGAGCCGCTGGCGTCATTCCATTGAAACAGGCGAACCATTTTACTGCGAGCACCGCTTTCGCCGGGCGGATGGCGTCTACCGCTGGCATATGAGCCAGGCGATCCCTATTCGGGATAATAAGGGGAACATCACGCAATGGATCGGCACCAATACCGATATCGAAGACCAGAAACAACTTGAAGGGCGCAAAGATGAATTCTTGCACATGGTAAGCCACGATCTGCGCTCCCCGCTCGCCGCGATGAAGGGCAATCTACAGTTTTCCCAGCGCAAACTGAGCAGGCTCCGTCCCCTCGTCGCGGACGTGCACGAGGCCATACCCAAAACGCTTGACGAGGTCTCCGAGCTCATTGTGCGCGCGCTACGCCAGATAGATATCCAGAATCGACTGATCGGGGACCTGCTGGACATCTCGCGCATCCAATCGGGCCAGCTCAACCTCGATTTGAAACTCTGTGACCTGGTACCGCTGGTACAAGAGATCGCTCTCGACCACCAGGCGGCCACGCCCGGCCGCACCATCACATTGGACCTGCCGGATGCCGAGGAGCCCCTGATGGTTCTCGCGGATGCCGATCGCATCGGACAGGTCGTCAGCAATTATCTCACCAATGCACTCAAATATTCGGCGGCCTCCGCTCCGGTCACCGTCGGGGTACGGCAGAGCGGCAATACAGCTCGTGTGTGGGTACGCGATCGAGGGCCAGGCCTCTCACCCCAGCAGAAACAGCGCATCTGGGAACGCTTCTATAAAGCGCCCGGGATCGCCATCACTACCGGAGCCGGCCATGGCATAGGTCTTGGATTGTATATCTGTCAGACCCTTGTTCAACGCCACAACGGCGAGGTCGGCGTCGAAAGCATCCAGGGCCAGGGTTCGACCTTCTGGTTCACCATCCCCTTGCTCGACGGTACGCCTTAGCCCCTCATGTGATAAGTTGGTGTATGGGTGCGCAGGTGCGCACCCATACACCAACTTATCACATGAGGGGCTGCTCTCTGCGCTCTCAATGATGGGAGTCATACACACTCCATTTATATATTGATGCAGGTGGGCGCGAACGCGCCCACCTGCATCAATATATAAAACCGGCGCGGCTGCGCAGCGGACGCGCGTGCGGGGGCGCGCACCTCCCCCCAATAAAAGGTGAGCAAGCCACATCCCAAACAAAATTATATCCAACCCCCCTTAAAATATCGTATACTCATAGCATGAGTACTCACGCTATGAGTATACGATATTGTCTTTGCGCTCTTGGGGTGAGAAAATAGGAAGATGCAAACGGTTAGACGTTTGTGAGGAGTATGTATGAAACGATTTCGTTCCGCGGTTTGCGCCCTTCTCTTGTTGACTTTCTTGCTGGCCGCCTGCGGCGGCGGCTCCAGTGATACGAGTGGCTCCCAGGCCAGCTCGGCCACAAAGCCGGCGGCCACCAATATTTCGCTCCAGGTGTTCGCCGCCGCCTCGCTTACCGAGTCCTTCAATGACATCGCGAAGCAGTACCAGGCCGGGCATCCCAATGTGAGCATCAAATATAATTTCAATGGCTCGCAGCTGCTGGAACAGCAGATCGCCAACGGTGCTCCCGCCGATGTATTTGCTTCAGCCGACCAGACCAACATGAAGAAGGCCAGCTCGGCGGGAGTGGTGGAGAGCTCGCAGATCTTCGCGCAGAACCGCCTGGTGGTGATCGTGCCAACCGGCAATAAGAATGTGACCAGCCTGAAAGACCTGGCGAAATCAGGCGTCAAGATCGATATCGGCGCGGCCGCTGTGCCGGCGGGCAAGTATAGTCAGCAGGTGTTCGACAAGATGGGGGCTTCACCCCAGTATGGCACCAGCTACGAGGCCAACGTGAAGAAGAACATCGTCTCACAGGAAGAGAACGTCAAGGCCGTAGTCCAGAAGGTACAGCTGGGCGAGGTAGATGCCGGCTTCGTCTATCGCACCGATGTCACCAGCGCCGTCTCCAGTAAAGTGACCGTCATCGATATCCCCGACACCTTCAACGTGATAGCCCAGTATCCGATCGCCGTCACTAAAAGCGCCCCCCACCACAGCGAAGCCCAGGACTTCGTGAACTACGTGCTCTCCAGCAACGGCCAGGCCGTCCTCCAGAAATATCACTTTATCGCCGCCCCCAATAAATAAACAATACATACTGCGTACACCGCCAGCGGTGTACGCAGTATGACCTCATCCTTTCAGGCCAGTGGTGGCGGCCCCTTCAATCAGCATACGCTGGAAGAGCAGGAAGAAGACGATCACGGGCAGCAGTGAGAGCACGGACATGGCGAAGAGCTGTCCATACGCCGAGTTGCCGGTGCTATCCAGGAAGGTGCGCAGGGCCAGCGGAATCGTATAGAGCGACTCGTCGTTGAGGTAGATCAACTGCGTAAAAAAGTCGTTCCAGGTCCATATGAAGGTGAAGATGGCGGATGTCACCAGCGCGGGCAGCGAGAGCGGCAGGACCACGCGCCAGTAGAAGGCCAGGCGACCACAGCCATCCATCTGCGCGGCATCATCCAGCTCGCGCGGGATGCCACGAATAAACTGGATCATCAGGAACACAAAGAACTCGTCGGTGGCCAGAAATTTAGGTGCGATCAACGGCAGGAAAGTATTAACCCAGCCCAGATCTTTAAACAGGATATACTGCGGCACGATCATGGCGTGCATCGGCAACAGGATGATCCCCTGCATCACGATAAACCAGAAGGCCTTGTAGCGAAAGCGCAGACGCGCGAAGGCGTAGGCGGCCATCGAGCAAGAGATCAGATTGCCCACGACCGCCCCCAGGCAGACGATCAGCGAGTTCGCAAAGAAGGTGGTAAACCCATAATCCAGGGCATTCCAGCCATCCCCATAGTTATTGATAATCCAGCTGGGAGAGAGCAGGCTGGAATTGGCGAAGATCTGATCTTCCGGCTTGAACGAGGCGCTAAACATCCAGATCAGGGGATACAACATGATTACCGCGCCCACGATCACGATTAGATACATCAACAGGCGCCAGAGCAGTCGTGATGGTCGTTGCTGCTGAGGGCGCGCATTGCGGCGCGCCAGTTGCAAACGTGGAAGTGGAATATTCATCAGTCATCTCCCCTCATCTTGATAAAAGACCCAGTAGCGCGACGACAGAAAGGCGATCACAGAGAACACACCGATCGCGACCAGAAGGATCCACGACATCGCCGAAGCATACCCCATCTGCAAATAGCCAAATCCCTGCTGATAGACGTACAGAGTATAGAAGAGGGTTGAATCCAACGGCCCTCCACTACCTCCGCTGACCACAAATGCTGGTGTAAAGGCCTGAAATGCTCCCACCATCTGTAAGATCAGGTTGAAAAAGACCAGTGGTGTAATCAAAGGTAAGGTGATCGAGAAGAAGTTGCGCCAGGGACCCGATCCATCGGTTGAGGCCGCCTCGTAATATTCCTGCGGAATCTGCTTCAGACCGGCCAGAAAGATCAGCATCGGCGAGCCAAACTGCCAGATCGCCAGGATGATCAGTGTGGGCAGCGCATATTCCGGCGTGGAGATCCAGCTGATGGATATATGAATGCCGATGAGGCCCAGCGCCTGGTTGACGATGCCGTCCGAATTAAAGATCTGCCGCCACAGCAGCGCGATGGCGACGCTGCCCCCGAGCAGCGAAGGCACGTAGTAGATGGCGCGAAAGAGGCCCAGTCCGCGCAGGCCCTGCTTGAGCAGCAGGGCGACCACCATCGCGAAGATCAGCTTCAGCGGCACGGAAAAGATGACATAGGCCAGCGTTACCCGCACGGAGCTCCACCACTGTGGATCATGAAACATGGTCAGGTAGTTGCGCAGTCCCACCCAGGACGGCGTACCGATCAGGTTGTAGTTGGTAAACGAGAGATAGAGTGAGCCCAGCACGGGTCCGGCGGTAAAGATAATGATACCTAGGAACCAGGGGAGAAGAAAGAGATGGGCGGCCAGGTTCTCTTTCTTCTCCGCGCTGCTCATGCGGCGTGGCTTGCGTGGCTTGCGTTCAGAGGGTGGACGCGACCGGGTCATAGCAGGCGTAACAGTCATTGTTCAGCTCCACATTCTAGGACTTGGCCAGCGCTTTCTGAGACCCATCATAAAAAGATTTGGCGCCATCGGCCGCCGATTGCTTGCCAAAACCAACGGCCTGGGCTACGTTCATCAACAGGGTCTGAAGCTTGCCAGCATTCGGGGGATCGAGCACGGTCTTAGAGGAGGTCTGTCCACTGCCGGCTACCATACTGGCATAGGCCAGTACGGCCTTGTCCTCGGCCTTCAACGTCGGCTGCAGCGCCGCGCGCGCACGTGCGCTGCCAGGAATACCACGATCCAGGCCAATGGCCTTAACGCCCTTGGGCTGCGTAATCAAGAAGTTAATGAAATCGGCGGCCTCTTTGGTGTATTTGGATTTGGCGGCCACGCTCATCAGCATCGATGGCTTGAGATACAGGCCCGGCTTGGGGCCGTTCGGCACCATCTGTAGCGCGTAAGGATGCTGCGAGAGCACCTGGAAGCCATGGAATTGATTGGAATGAGCAATGGCGAAGGCGACCTTCCCTTGCGTCAACAACGTAGCGGCCGGGCCACTCCCGGTCACCGAGGCCTGTAGCTGGGCAGGAGCGCAGGCACCGGCCTTGCGCAGCTGACTCCAATACGTAAACCACGAGGTAACGTCATCAAGCGTAAAGGCCACGCCCCCATCGGATGTGTAGAGCTCATGCCCTTGCTGACGTACCCAGATCTCAAAGATATCGATGGCACCGCTGGAGTCGGGCGAACCGTAGATTTGTTTAGAGCTCAGTGCCTTTGAAATCTTGCCCGCGTACTGCGCGTAGTCGTCCCACGTCCAGCTACTTGGAGGGGCGCTCAATCCAGCGTCTTTTACCACCTGGCTATCATAAATCATGCACTCATAGTTTCCACCCAGCGAGATACCGTAGACGACGCCCTTATCCTCGCTATTCTTCAGCATCCCTTGATCAAAATCGGATAGATCGATGGTCTTGTTAGAAATGAGTGGCCCCAGGTCTAACAATATCTTCTGATTCACATACTGCGATACATACGCCATATCCATCTGGATCAGGTCTGGCACGCTCCCACCGGCGATCTGGGTATTCAACTTATTAAAATATGAATTGAAATCAGCGAACCAGGAGTGAATGGTGGTACCTGAATGTGCCTGCTGATAGAGCGAGATAGCGTTGCGCGTCAGCTTGTTGCGTGAGGCATCACCCCAGAAGGACAACTGTAATGTCTGACTGCCGCCAGCGCTTGATGAACTCGCGCCACAGGCCGCAAGATCCATCAACGTCAATCCAGCCACACTGCCTAAACCATAACGACAAAATTGTCTGCGGGTATAAGAGATCTTACTCATGTACTTGTGCCTCCTCAGATATGCATAATCCATCGATGCATCTCGACAACGGGACAACCGAATGACGATAAGGAAAGCGTCCGCGATCCTGGCGGACACGACGTAAACGAGCACAGATAGCCATCTGCCGGCCCGCCACTTCCAAAGGGATTTGGATGGGCACCAGCCGGCGCTATTTTTCAGGAGCCTGCGAGTGATCAACCGATCTATCGGTGGGCCACTCGCAGGTGCTTTCACGAATAACCAGGTCCGGTAACAAAATACGCTGATGCAATTTCATATCTGGATTATTGAGTATCTCGATGAGATATTTTACGACCGTGGTATCTTGCTGGACAAAGTCGAAATCAATGGTGGTAAGGGGCGGTTCGGTATAGGCCGCCAGCTCGGCATTGTCGAAGCTGATGACCGACACATCGGCAGGGATGCGCAGGCCGTGCACGCGCAGGGCGCGCATCGCCCCCAGGGCCATGGTGTCCGAACCGACCATGACGGCGGAAAAGGGCTGGCCACTCGCTAGCAGCTGCTGCATGGTGTCGTAGCCATTGGTAAAGGTATATTGGGAAGGGCACACCGGCCCTGGTTGCAGACCATGGTGCAACAGGGTCTCGCGCCAGACGGTATGCCGCAGGTGGCCGTTAATCAGGTCCAGTGAGGGCGGAATAGCCGCGATCTGACGGTGGCCGAGCTTGATGAGGTATTCCACGGCCATACGGGTAGCGTAGATCTGGTCAAAGCCAACCCAGGCCAGTTTAGAAGTGGGCACATAATCGCGCCGCACCAGTGGCATGCCCCCGGCGATCTCCAGCAGGTCAGCATCGCTGATATCCAGCGAGGGCGCATGCATGATTACGCCATCCACCAGCCGGGCCGCCGCGTTCTCCAGGGCCGCCCCCAGTTCCTCGCGCGTCGTCATCGTCACCAGTAGATCATAGCCCGCGTCTCGCGCGGCCAGAGCCATGCTTTTGATCGAATCCGCGAAGCGTCCGCCGTGACGAATACTCACCACGACCAGCTCAAGCGTATGCGATCGATGGGTGGACAGCATGCGGGCAACCTTGCTGGGCACAAAATCCAGCTCCTTCATCGCCTGCAGAACACGCCTGCGCGTCTCCTCGGCGACACTCTCGCTCTCATTCATCACCCGCGACACCGTCTGATAGGAGACCCCCGCCAGCTTCGCCACGTCGCGAATCGTGCTCTTCTTCTTCCTGACAGTCATACGCGCGCTGCATCTCTCCGACCAACACAGGATAGCTCCGTGTCCGTCAATATAAATGTCTCAAAAAAGGCGCCCCGCCATACCAGCCCCGAAATAACCCGGATGTACGAAAAATGTGTATAAACTTTGTGAACGGTCACATTATACCCAATCCACCCCATTCATGTCAATGCCACCCCATAACCCACCCATAGATTCGGAGCTCGCCTCCGATTATCCCTTCGAACACCGCTTGATTTTTATTGGTTTATAATGCATATATGTAATGTTACCGGTCACACATGATCATAACATGAAAGATAGAAATCTAGTAAATTAGTAAAGGGACGGCATATGCAAAAGAAACGCTACGCACTGGTCGGCACGGGGTCGCGTTCGCGCATGTTTATCGATGCGCTGATCGGACCCTATCATGAGATCGCGGAACTGGTGGCGCTGTGCGATCTGAGCCAGGTGCGCATGGATTGGCATAATCAGCGCATCCAGGAAAGTATTGGAGGCGCACCTCTGCCAACCTACCTGGCCGAGCAGTTTGATCAGATGATTGGCGAGATGCGACCAGATACGGTCATCGTAACAACGATGGATAGCACCCACCATATCTACATCATACGAGCCATGGAGTTGGGCTGCGATGTGATTACGGAGAAGCCACTGACGATCGATATCGAGAAGCTGCGGGAGATCTCCGAGACGCAGGAGCGCACAGGGCGCTCGCTGCGCGTCAGCTTTAACTATCGCTATACGCCCGCGTATACAGCCTTCCGCGAGCAGGTCATGAAAGGCGCGGTCGGCAAGCCGCTGGCGATGGATTTCGCCTGGCTGCTGGATACCAGCCATGGAGCCGACTATTTCCGCCGCTGGCACCGCGAGAAGAAGAATAGCGGTGGTTTGTTCGTGCATAAAGCCACGCACCACTTCGACCTGGTCAACTGGTGGCTCGATACCTATCCCAGCGAGGTCTTCGCCATGGGCGCCCTGCAGTTCTATGGCAAGCACAACGCCGAGGAGCGCGGCGAGCACTACGACTATCAGCGCTACACCGGCGCCGAAGAGGCGGGCAAAGATCCCTTCGCCCTCACGCTTGAGACCAATCCGATGCTGCGCGGCCTGTATCTCAACGCTGAGCAGGAGACCGGCTACCTGCGCGATCGCAACGTCTTTGGCGAGCCGATCACGATCGAGGATACCATGCGGCTGATCGCTCGCTACCAGAACGGTGTGCTGCTCTCCTATTCACTGATCGCCTACTCTCCCTGGGAGGGACTGCGCGTCGCCATCACGGGCACCAAAGGGCGCCTGGAGATGGATGTCGTGGAGAATATCCACCAGATCCAGAACGATGCCGAGGGCAAGGTGAGCGCCAGCAAGGGAGCGTTTAAATCCACCAGTATCCGCGTCTTCCCTATGTTTGGTGTACCATATACTGTAGAAGTACCGGAATCGACCGGGGGACATGGCGGTGGTGATCCCATATTGCTGGAGCACTTATTTTCGCCCAATCCTCCCCTTGATCCGTATCGACGGGCAGCGTCACACATCGATGGTGCCGCCTCAATCCTGGTAGGAATCGCCGCCAATCAGTCAATGCAGACGGGCCAGTTAATTCAGATCAACGATCTGTTTCGCCTGCCCGTTAAGGCGGCACAGTAGTACCGGTAGTGCAAAGAGAGGAAATGATGGCCCAAACACGAGATGACCGCTACTTCGCGAGCGATCCCACCCAACGACAGATGGCACGCACACTTTATGCACAGGTAAAGGATCTCCCTTTGATCTGCCCACATGGACATGTAGATCCGCGCCTGCTGTCTGCCGAACACTATAACTGGGGATC
This sequence comes from Dictyobacter halimunensis, assembly GCF_036245075.1. Taxonomy (NCBI): domain Bacteria; kingdom Bacillati; phylum Chloroflexota; class Ktedonobacteria; order Ktedonobacterales; family Dictyobacteraceae; genus Dictyobacter; species Dictyobacter halimunensis. The sequence continues at coordinate 3,894,825 of NZ_BSRI01000002.1, read as the reverse complement.
CCCGGTGGACCTCCTGATCATACCCGACCACTACGTCTTTCGCATGCTCTACTCACAAGGTATCCCCCTTGAAGCGTTGGGCATCCCGCGCCGCGATGGTGGAGCGACCGAGAAGGACCACCGCAAGATCTGGCAGGTGGTCTGCGACTACTGGTATCTGTTCCGTGGCACTCCGACCAGCCTGTGGCTGCGCGATGAACTGCGAGACATCTTCGGCATCGAGCAACAAATGACGCCTGCCAACGCGCAAACCATCTATGACGCGCTGACCGAGCGCCTGCAGCAGCCGGAGTTCCAGCCACGGCGCCTGTTTGAGCGCTTCAAGATCGAGGTGCTGGCGACCACCGATGCCGCTACCTCCAGGCTGGAAGAGCATCAGAAGCTGCGCGACTCCGACTGGCATGGCCGCGTGATCCCCACCTTCCGACCCGATGCCGTGGTGAATATCCAGCCCGGCTTCGCTGAGCAGATCCGCCTGCTCAGTGAGGTATCCGATATCGATGTCAGCGACTACCGCACCTATCTGACGGCCCTGGAGCAGCGCCGGCGCTTCTTCCGCGAGTTGGGGGCGACCGCCACGGACCACGCCGCGCAGAGCGCCTATACCGCGCGCCTGAGCGCCCATGAGGCCGAGGCGATCTTCCAGCGCGCCCTGAAGGATGAGGCCAGCGCGGAGGATGCGCGGCGCTTCACCGGCCATATGCTGATCGAGATGGCGCGCATGAGCGTGGAGGATGGACTGGTCATGCAGGTACACATCGGCAGCTCGCGCGACCACAATCCCGATCTGCTGGCCCGCTTTGGACGCGATATGGGCGCCGACATCCCGACCTCCAGCGAGTTTACGCATAACTTCAAGCCGCTGCTCGACCTTTTCGGTAGCGATCCGCGCCTCTCGCTGATCGTGTTCAACCTGGATGAGACGACGTACAGCCGCGAACTGGCCCCGCTGGCCGGACACTATCCGGCGCTGCGCCTGGGTCCACCCTGGTGGTTCTTCGATAGCGTGCTGGGCATGCGCCGCTACTTCGATACTACGGTGGAGACGGCCGGAATCTACAATACAGCCGGCTTTAACGACGATACCCGCGCCTATCCATCGATCCCCGCCCGACACGATGTCTGGCGCCGCGTCAGCTCGGACTGGCTGGCCCGGCAGGTAGTTGAGGACATCATCGATGAAGAGGATGCCAACGAGATGATTGTTGATCTGGCCTATCGGCTGGCGAAACAGAGCTACAAACTGGAGGGATAACTATGTTTGAGCAGCAGCCATTTACACAGGTCTCCGAGTCCGTGACCAGATATGGGGATACCACCTATGCATTGGTCAACTGCGATCAACCAGGTGATTGCCAGCTCCTCGTCCGCGGAGTAATCGATGGCTTTGAGGGCGAGACGCTGGCGGATGGGAGCCTGCTGGGATCACGCTCACCCCACAACGCGGTCGTGCTGCGTCAGCGTCTGCCCTGGCTCCAGCCGGCGGTGCTGGGACTGCAAACCTCGGCCGGCTTCGGGGATCGCCTGGGGATCGCCACGCCGGGTCATGTGCTGGCCACGCGGGGCACAGGCGTGGCCCCGATCTACGCCCAGCAGTCCGTGCGCGAGAATACCCGCACCGGGCGCACACCCCAGCAGGTAGTGGATGACGCCATGTGGGGCGCCTTCCACGCCGGCTGGAAAGAATCGTGGGGAGCCGACGCCGACCACCTGAAGACGCTGGAAGACATCCCACCTTTCGTCGCTGCCGGCTATACCTTCTACACCATCGATCCCGGCGAATACGTGGATGACGCCGTCGAGACCGACGATGCCGAGACGAGGCGCCGCAAGGTCGAACAGCTGCCCTGGTCCGATCTGCAGAGCACCCTTGAGGAGACCAGCGAGCGCTACCAGCGCGCCTTTACGCTGGACGATCGCACGCTGACCTTTACGCAAGAGGATCTGTACAAGGCCCTGGGCAAGTACGGCGGGGCCGTCGCCCATACGGCACGTATGGCCCGACGCCTGCAAGAGTTGCAGGACCAGCGCCCCTTCGAGATGGAGATGTCAGTGGATGAAACCGGGACGACCACCGCGCTGTTGGAGCACTTCTACATCGCCTCCGAGCTCAAGCGCCTGGGTGTTCCCTTTGTCAGTCTGGCGCCGCGCTTCGTGGGACGCTTCGAGAAGGGCGTCGGCTACATCGGCGATCTCGACGAGCTGACGCAGAACATCAACGGGCACGCCAGCATCATGCGCTACTTCGACAATAGCTACAAGCTCAGCCTGCACACCGGATCGGACAAGTTCGAGGTCTATCCGATCGCCATGCAGGCCACGGGCGGACTGGTCCATCTGAAGACGGCCGGCACCAGCTATCTGGAGGCTCTGCGCCTGATCGCCTCGATCGATCGTCCCCTGTTCCGCGAGATCTGGGACTTCACGCGCGAACACTACGAGAACGACCGGCGCACCTACCACGTCTCCGCCGTCCTGAGTGAGACCCTGCCAGCCGAACAGCTGACGGACGAGCAGCTCCCTGAACTGCTCAACCAATTCGGCCCGCGCCAGATCCTGCACGTCACCTTCGGCTCCGTCCTCGACACCTACGGAGCCGAGCTGCAGCGCATCCTGCGCGCCCACCTGCCCGAATATTGGGCCTACATCCAGCGCCACTTCGACAAACACCTCGCCCCCTTCAAACAACAAACCAGATAATGATAAAAAATGGTCTGGGCGCGCGCGCCCAGACCATTTTTTATCATTATAAATCTCCTTTTGACATCTGTAGAGCTAGTCTGTATAATAGAAGTTATACGTATAACTTCTATTACGGATTTCCCTATCACTATGGGAAGCACGAAGAAAGCAGGAGAGCGATGCGACAACATCTTTTAATTGATGCGGATGATACGCTGTGGGAAAACAATATCTACTTTGAGCAGGCCATCCATGAGTTTATCGGCTTCCTCAACCACTCCAACATGTCGCATGAAGAGGTGCGGCAGGTGCTGGATGAAACAGAGCGCCTGATGGGCTATGGAGCCACCAACTTCACCAACAGCCTGCTGGCCACATATCAGCAGCTAGCGGAGGATACCATCAGTGATGAGCATCTGCAGTACATCCGCCAGCTGGGAGAGCAGATCCATTCTCATCCTCTCACGCTGCTGGATGGTGTACTGGAGACGCTGGAGTACCTGTCTCCGCGCCATGACCTGATGCTGCTAACCAAGGGCGATCTGGAGGAGCAGCGTCTGAAGATTGATCGCTCGGGCATCGAGCAGCTGTTCAACCACGTATTGATCGTGCCCGAGAAAAACGCCGCCACCTATCACCAGATCGTAGGTCAGCTAGAACTAGAGACGCAGGTTACCTGGATGATCGGCAATTCGCCACGCTCCGACATCAATCCAGCTCTGGCCGCCGGCCTCAACGCCGTCTTCGTGCCCCATCCCCAGACCTGGGTGCTGGAGCATGAAGAGGTAATGCAGCCGACCGCCGATAACCAGCTGCTCACCCTCGAGCGCTTCGCGGACTTGCGTACCCATTTCTAAACGCTGTCAAATGATCAGGATCGGCTTGTCCGTTGTATTCAGGGTGGCCTCGGTCATGTATGTGCTGGTCTCCTGGTCTCTTGCTGGACGACCACGGGAGTACATGGCCAGCAGATCGCTGCCACCGGTGACCTTGCCATAACGCTGCTCGGCGAAGTAGGCCAGCGCCGAAGGAACGTCTGCCGCGGGAAAGACCGAGGAGGTGGTCAGGATGTTCAGATTGGCCCCGTCTTCCGTCCTTAGCCGGTTCTCCAGTTGATGAACATAGTGGCAGGCGCGCTCGTATTCGGACGTATACCTGATCTGCTTGATCGCCGCCTGGATCGATTTCTCTTGCGAGGGCAGGATATGTACCAGGTGTACGGTGGCCCGATTGGGAGCGGCGATGGCCGCCACTAGCTGGGCCGCCGGTAGAATGGCCTGTTCGGATTCAGCTGTGCCATCAAGTGCCACGGCGATCTCGATCGCATGCAGGGGACGTCGCTGATCGGGATAGGCGCTGGTCGGGATAGCTTCTCCATTCTTGAGCACCAGTAGTGGAACGGGGCAGTGACGCGTCAGCTGTTGCGCCACGCTTCCCAGATGCAGGGTGCGCCGCTCGGATCGCCCATGACTACACATAACCACCAGGTCACACTGCAGGTCTTCAATGGCACGCAACATGGTTGGAACAGCACCGCCGTGCTGGATATAGCAGTGTACACTGGCATCTGTGAGATGGTAACTCTGGGCCACACCAGTCAGGTAGGCCGTGATGCGCTTCTCCTCCGCCTCGATGGCGGACGCCAGATCATCAAAAACATTCGAGAGCGCGAGGCGCAGATCCCTGGATTCCGGATCAATGACGGATAAAAGCGAGAGGCGTAACGGCAGCTGACTATGCAGCTTTTGCGCCAGGATCAGCGCCTGCTCGGCCCTTTGTGAGCCGTCCAGCGGAACCAGAATATGTTGAAACATGGGCGTACCTCCTCACTCGACTATCCCATATACACAAAATATCGTCTTTGCTCACAGCATAAAGAGATGCTCTCACCAGCACATCACAACAACGAGCCACATATCTCATTCTCGTCACAGCATACGTTGAAAGCTGCAATACTGATCAATCGACCTCACATTATGCCATCAGCAGGGATACGAAAAATACGTATCTTACTCTATCTTACCGACAAATATAAAGAAAACGCTTGCAGGTAGGAGAAACATAAAAATAAATAGCATCTTTTATGTATTATAAATGTTTTTAAACTATAAATATTAGCAGAATGTATGGTTCTATAAGATCGATAAATTGAACTAATCCAATATTCAGTTGGAAAAGTCGCGCAAGCAGAGCAAGATATCCTGATCAATGTATGCCTTATCTTAAAACACGTGATGCTAGCCGGGTATATTGCTGATATTGCAGTTTTGACAACAATGCTTGCATAATATTATACGACCGTCATTTAGAAGCTGAGCAGTAATTTTTCGGACCTGCCAATGTGCCGTTTTACGTGACAGCGAGACAGGCTCACAACTATACGGTCTACACGTTCATCACCAAAGGAGGAGTAAAGTGTTTAAGTCATCCCGAAAGAGAAGCGCAGTTTCTCGAGCCATTGCTATCAGCACGACGCTTTGTACGCTCATCCTTATGACCGTCTTTATTGCTTTAAGTAACAATGCGCGCGCGGCTGTAACCCAGACTGAGGCGACCCCTGTGGCAACGGGAACCTCTTCATCTACTGGAGCGGGCACTACGGGACGTGCCATGATGATGCATACACCAAATGGCGTCATCCGCATGACTTACAATGCCAGCAACAAGTCACTTATGCTCACCCCAAACATCATCGGTCTGACACCCAACAGTAGCCATCCTCTGCAGATTGAACAGGGTACCTGTGCAAGTGCAGGAGCCGCGGCGGGGTCCGCGACCAGCACAGCGACGACGCCGGTAGCCACCGCCACAAAGGGCACAACCACCACGCCGTCGGCACAGGCATCGCCGACAACCGCGGCTACAGCGACAACTGGCCTCTATTCGACCACATTGACGGCCGACGCGACTGGACGCGTCCAGAATAGCGCCACCATCACTAATGTGAGTACACCGCTGACCGCATCGAACCTGCGAGCCCAGCTCTATACCGGCGCGGGAACCCAGAAAACAGCCCTTTCCTGCGGAGATATCAAACCGTATAATCCGTCCAGCGCGACCGCGACTGGTACGGCCGTCGCGACCAGTACAGCCGTCGCGACCGGCACGGCGACGGGAGCGGGTGGCAACACCTTCGCCGCCCAGCTAGGACCGGTCAATAACCCCAATGAGAAGAGTGCCGGTATAGCCCAGCTCAGTGTAAACAATGGTACGCTAACAGTACAGTTGAACGTGCGTGGCCTGGCCCCCAATTCAAGCCATTCCGCTCACATCCATAATGGCACCTGCCCGACTATCGGCAGCGTTCTCTACAATCTGGGCACGCTGACCGCTGATGCCCAGGGTAATGCGACCGTGACGAAAACGTTCCCCAACGTTACGTCGATTCCGGACAACAAATGGGCCGCGCAGGTCCACTATGGTACCGATCTCAGCAATCAGTCCCAGTACAACCCAATCATGTGTGGTACCGTCCACACAGGCACCTCTCAGCCGTCCGCTACCGCTACCCCATAGGTAGAGAAGCGAGCTGATACAAACAGAAGCCGATAGGCGTTGGAAGACCTCAACGCCTATCGGCTTTTTATCACCTCCCCCATCACGATTTTCTCCTGTCCTCATTTTCTCTTGGCTTGTTTCCAGCTCTCTGTTATACTCTTCCATGTTGGAGAATATATATGGAGAGCAGGCGATTCGCGCTGGGGAACGGGGCCGCTGCGCGGCAAAGCCCGGGCAAGCCGGGCACCTACGGCGATTATGGATATATAGAGAGATAAACGATGGAATTGGATATCGCACGACTGCGATTGTTGAGCCAGCGGATTATGGGGGAGAAATTCGAGTCTCCCGAGGGGGTGGTGCGGTGGATGGGCGCGATGCAGGCACAGGATTATCTGCAGGCACTGTGGGCGATCGGCTTGCGTATGCAAAATGCGACGGTGGCAACGATCGAGCAGGCGATCGTCGAGAGAAAGATCCTGCGTACCTGGCCGATGCGCGGTACGCTGCACTTTGTGCCTTCCGAAGACGCGAAGTGGATGGTCAACCTGTCGGCGGCCCGCATGCTTGCGTCTACCGCGCACAGACGCAGGCAGCTCGAACTCGACGAGGCCACCATTGAACGCACTGGCATCCTTTTTTACGACGCACTCAAAGGCGGAAAGTGCCTCTCTCGCCCCACCCTGATGCAGCTATTAGAGGATAAAGGTATCAGTACCAGCGGTCAGCGCGGCTATCATCTCCTGTTCCACCAGTCTCTGACCGGCCAACTCTGCCTGGGTCCCCTTGAGGGCAAGCAGCAGACATTTACCCTGCTCGACGAGTGGGTGCCGCAACCACGCGAACTGTCCCGCACTGAAGCCCTGGCCGAGATGACCCGGCGCTACTTCACCAGCCATGGGCCAGCCACCCTACAGGATTTTACCCGCTGGACCGGATTGACGGTCGCCGATGCTAAAATTGGCCTGGAGACCGTTAGATCAGAGTTAGTCGCGGAAACGATCGCCGGCCAGCAATACTGGATGGCTCCCGACCTCGCAACCCTTCAACCACAGACTGAGCCCGGCATCTATCTGCTGCCAGGCTTCGATGAATATCTGCTTGGCTATAAAGATCGCGAAGCCGTGCTGGCCGCCGAACACGCGGATAAGATTGTGCCAGGCAACAATGGCATCTTTCTCCCCACGCTCGTCGTCGCCGGAACGGTCGTTGGCACATGGCGGCGCAAGCTCGGCAAACGCTCGGTTGAGGTAACGCTCCAGCACTTTACACAACACAACGCTTCAAAGGAGGCGGTCATCGAGGCCTCCAGGCGCTACAGCAACTTTGTGGGCCTCTCTCTCTCTTCCGCCATCATCAAAGCCAGCACAGACGAAGCATTATAGTAAATATCTGATAACTATAAGAAATAGAGCCTTTAATTAACAGAAAGTGAACAATATCCCATGCATGAGTATCGCTTCTCCAATGCTCTCGGCTATACCTTTGAGCAGCTCGCGGATCTGCACAACCGCAGCTTCAGCGGCTATTTTATGCCTATGATAATGACCCCGGCACAGGTCTCTGACTTCTGGCGCGCCAACCAGATCGATGCCAATCGCTGTGTGGTGATGCACGATGCTCAGGACACCTTTGTTGGCATGGCGCGCATGGGCACGCGTGGCTCACGCGGCTGGTGCGGCGGCTTCGGCATTGTCCCCGAATTTCGTGGGACGGGCGCCAGTAAGCTCCTGGCCGGCGAGATGGTACGGGTAGCGAGAGAGAGCGGCCTGACGCTGCTCCAGCTTGAGGTGCTGACACAGAATACGGCCGCCATCAAGCTCTATGAGCGCGTCGGCTTTGTCAGGCAGCGCCGCCTGCTCGGCCTGGAGATCGCAACTTCGGATCTACCGGTTGAATCCAGCGGGCCGATCAACTCGGTGGAACCGACCTCCTTGCTATCCTGGGACCCCTTTTATACGACCCGTCCCACCTGGGGTCTGGAGATCGCCAGTCTCCTCACCGGCAATTCCGAAGCGCTCACCATTGCGGGTCCCGATGACCAGCTCAACGCCTTCATCGTGCGCCGCGCCAATAACATCATGCAGATCCAGGCGGTGCTGCTGCGCTGCCGGTTGACGGCAAGCGAGTACGGTGCGCTGCTACGCGCCCTGGCCACTGACTGCTCTAAGGTCCAGATCTACAACGAGCCCGAGGAGAGTCCCCAGGTTCCCCACTACCTGGATCTCGGCTTCAACGAGTTCTTCAGCCAGTACGACATGCTGCTCAAACTGTAACAAATGCATATGTGCATCTACATGGTGGCGCTGGAGAAGGCTGCCGGCGCCACTAATGCATTTGGGATCGCGAACATCTTACCCGTAATAGCTAGCAGCGTTCAAATGAAACCGAAACTCCTAGTGCCACAACCGCGTAAAATAGTTAACCGTGTTACACGTAGATACAATATAATACATCTCTGTTAGTCAAACTCAGCAAGAAGGAGCAAAGAAAAACAAAAAGATAGGAGAATAGATATGAAAATTGCTCAGCTAGCGCCGCCATGGATCGAGATCCCACCTAAAGCATATGGTGGAACCGAAACAGTTCTACATATACTGGTTGAAGAACAAGTAGCTCAGGGACATGAAGTTACCCTGCTAGCTGCAGCAGGCAGTCAGACGGGGGCTAATTTTGTCCCCCTGACCGCGCATAGCCTGCTGGAAGAAGGATTTTCCTGGCGCGATACCCAGAAGGAACGAGAATATCTACAGCAAGCCCTGGACTACATTGAGGCTCACGATTTCGAAATCGTGCATACGCACCTATCCTCGGGCGGAGACATGCACTTATTCCCACTGCTCTCTCATTTACGCGTGCCGCACGTGACCACGCTGCACAGTAATCTTCCATTCCGCACAGAGGAGGTTCCACCAGAGATAAAGCAGGGTGATATCGCACGCTGGACGGAACACGTTCCCATCGTCGCCATCAGCGAACAGGCACGAAGACACCAGGGACTCCCACTGCATTTTATTGGAGTGGTACACCACGGCATCTCCCCGCAACAATATCCCATGTCGTCCGAACCACCGGAAGACTACTTTTTATGGCTGGGCCGCTTTGTACCCGAAAAGGGACCCCACCTGGCGATTCAGGCAGCCAAACAGGCCGGGGTGCCATTGATACTGGCCGGCACCATCAGCCAGAACCAGGAACAATACTACAAAGAGGTGGTCGAGTCTCAGATCGATGGAGAGCTCATACGCAACCACGGACCCGCCAGCTTCGAAGAAAAACTGACACTGATGGGCCGTGCCCGCGGCTTCCTCAATCCGATCACCTGGGAAGAGCCATTCGGCATGGTGATGATAGAAGCCATGGCTACAGGCTGTCCCGTCATCTCATTCGCGCGCGGCGCGGCTCCCGAGATTGTCAGTGACGGCAAAACAGGCTTTCTCGTTCAAAACCTCGAAGAGATGGTCCATGCCATCGGCCGCATCGATGAAATCAGCCGAGAAAAAACCAGGGCCCATGTCCAGCAGCACTTCTCAGGCGCTGCCATGGCATACAAATACAACGGCATCTACCAGAAAGCCATTCGCAACTTCACTGCAAAAAAACAACGGCCAGCGGCCCTCGCAGGCAAGAAATCGTAGCGCCCGGCTTGCCATAGGTGCTGGGCTCGCCCAAGCTTGCCGCGTAGCGGCCCTGTGCCCGGGCGCGCACGTCCCCTCGCATATATCAGCATCAAAGGGGGCGTGCGCGTATGAATAAGAATGAAGGGACCTCTCGATTTCCGGGCACTTTATCAGCACGCTCACCACTTGCCATAGGCTCGAGCATCCGTTCAAGCGTAAAATTGGCCAAGGCAAGGGAGTTAAGATACGTGCTGAGCATGCGATGATGCGCTCCCACACGACTACGCACGCCTCCGCGTTCTGACTTCCAGCTCCCTTCTTTGAAGTAACCCTTCACCGCACGCGTCACCTTTCCCTGCTCATCCGTTATCCACCGGGCTTCAGGCAATTCAAAGCAAGGATGGGTAATGGCAAAAACCAGCCACCCTCCAGGTTGAAGGATGCGCCTGGCCGTTTGAAATACAGCCTGAAAATCAGAAATATCCATCAGCGCCAGCACACATACAATCCCATCAAATGTGCCATCAGGAAGCGATAGCGCGCTCCGGACATCATCAAGCTGATAAGTGATTCCCCATGGTTCCTGCAACTCGTACTGGCGAGCCAACTCAAGCAAACGATCAGCAATATCAATACCAGTCACCCTCGCACCCCGTTTAGCCAGTTCACGGGCGAACCAACCCTGCCCACATGCAAGGTCACAAATCGTGCGATCCTGCACATCTCCGACAAGCTCCAACAGACTGGGAAGAATAACCTCAGAGTAAACGGGATTCCCATTCAGATAGTTATCGTACCATTCAGCAATATCGTCATACAACGCATGTCTCACGAAAAGTACCTCCAATCCATTGAGGACATCACTTTCTTACAGCGTAACTTTCTCGCATCATCACAAAGCGTTTCTATCAGTATAAGAGCCTAAAAACATAAAAAGCAAAAATAAAGATATGCTTACGACATATGTATAACTAGTTAGCAGGAGAGTTAGAGCAAAGCTCCAGCTCTCCTGCGATGGCGGAAATCAGACTATTCTCCTTGAGTTACGCCAACACCCTGTCCCTGGATAAGGTCAAGCAATGTGTGTTCATCATATTGCCGATCAGGCGCGTCTGGACGCCGAATAAATGAGGTGAAGAATTCATGGACGCCATAACGTGGTCTGAGCGCCAGCTTCACAATCCCTTGTAGAGATAAACCACAGTTCAGGCCCGCCTCAGCTACCTGTCGCAGCGCTTCAACCAGCAGCGCTACATCATCGATGCGGCCGCTGCGCCTGGCATCCTGACTCTCGACTTCAAACAGCGGCTTCACCAACGCCAGAATCTCTCCCTCTGGCGCCAGCAGCGTCGCCGCGACCGGCAGTGCCTTCGTCAGCGAGAGGTACGAAAGATCGAGTGTAATCAGCGTCGGTGCGTGTTGCAGCGTATCCGCTGTCAGATCGCTTAGATTGGTTCGCTCAAGGTTGCGCACGCGAGGATCAACACGCAAACGACCGAGCAACTGACCATAGCCCACATCAACCGAGTAGACCATCTCAGCGCCTCGTTGCAAAAGGCAGTCGGTAAATCCTCCCGTAGAAGCACCACAGTCCAGGGCCACCTGCCCAGCAACCTCGACGGCAAACGCATCCAGGGCCGCCTCAAGCTTGTAGCCAGCCCGACTGGCATAGCGCGCTCTTCCGCGCACGCGCAGATGCGCATCTCGGGGCACAACCATGCCCGGTTTGTCCATAAGCTGATCATTTACTAGCACCTTTCCAGCCATAATCCAGCGCCGGGCTTCATCGACATGGGCAAAGATCCCCCGCTCAACCAGCAGGGATGCAAGGGGCAGGCGACGCCTGGGAGCTACGCTCCTTACTTGCTTCGATTTATGGTCATTCAGGGGGTTATCTGAAATTGAAGACATTCCTTTTTCCTTTTCTATGCATGAAAAATGTGCGATTTCTTCAAAAGCAAAGAAAAAGGAAATGGCGGAGCACGGCCACTGGGAAGTTTCAGACAACACAGAAAGATCCATTCGCAACAGGCGTGGATCAGCCAGGAAGAAAGATAAGTTGTGAGGAATCGAAAGTATTACTTCGCGATGAACGCATTATTAATAGGTATCAGGAAGCGTTCTCACCTGTACCCATCACCAGAGCTAGCGCTCCCGGCTTCGTCAATAATAAGCAATCCAACCCCACCTATGAAGCCGTCTATCATACGCAGGTAAAAGAAACAACCAATTTTGGATAGTGATTGAGGAGTTCATCTTCTTATCCCAATCTAACGCGAAAGACTTAACTCATGCATCCGCGTCTTTTCAGGATACCGAACACTTAGCAACCATGTCAAGCAACAATATGAATTGAATAGGCTCTCTGTCCTTCCGGTGGAAGGGCAGAGAGCCATCGAATATCATCCAAATTCGCAAAAAGGCATGCAACAAAAAACACGAAACACCCGCCAAAGATGAACGTCCCCTTCAAAACGAAACGCCCCGTAGGGTCGACCTTCAACGGTCGACCGGGCTGCCAGCGCCAGCAATGGCAGCCCCCGTCCCCCCACAACACCGCTTCCCCTGCCTTTCACGTCGGCCCACGTGGTACCTGCACGTCCACGTTCCACACACGAACCCAAAAGCACCGCGTAGGGCGTGATACCATCGAGGGGCGTTTCGTTATACCAGGCCATTCAAGGCGCGATCGATGCGGGACAGCGTGTTCTGGCGGCCCAGAACTTCGAGCATCTGAAAGAGGGGCGGCGTGGCTTTGCGTCCGCTGACCGCGACCCGCAGGGTGCCAAGGAACTGGGCAGGCTTGAGAACCAGTTCCATCATCAGTGCGCGCAGCTGCTCCTCCAGGTGTGTGGAATCCCAAGGGGCCAGCCCCGCCAGCAGATCGCGCGAGCGCAGCAGGACGTTTCTGGTGCTCTCCTGATCCATTCCCTTCTGGATCAGAGGCGTCTCGTATTCCCAGTCCTCTCGATAGAAGTATGAAACAGCGTGCGCGGCCTCGCCCAGCGTGCGCAGACGCTCGTGTTCCAGGTTCAGCACGCGCTGCGTGTACGCCACGTCGAGCGGACGGTGGATGGCATCGGACAGACCACCCTCAGCTTCGGAACGCTCCATGTAGGGCAGGGTGCGCCGCGTCAGCTCTTCAAGCGAGAGTTTGCGGATGTAGACGCCGTTCATCCAGGCCAGTTTCTCCTCATCGTAGATGGCGCCGGATACGCTGATGCGCTCCAGCGAGAAGAGGCGAATCAGTTCCTCGCGCGTGAAGAACTCGGTCTTGTCGTCATACGACCAGCCGATGAGGGCCAGGAAATTAAAGACCGCCTCGGGCAGAAAGCCCTGCTGCCGCAGTTCTTGCCAGGAGGCAGCACCATGGCGCTTGCTCAACTTGCGTCTGTCCTTGCCCAGCACGTCTGGCGCATGATAGACCAGCGGCATCTCCCAGCCCAGCGCCTGCCAGACACGGCTGTGCAGCGGGAAGCTGGAGATCCACTCTTCGGCCCTGATCATATGGGTGATCTTCATCAGGTGATCATCGACGGCATGCGCCAGGTGATAAGTGGGGATCCCGTTGGATTTGAGCAGGATGGCGTCGTCGATGTCGGCATTGCGGAACGTGATGTCGCCATGCAGTTCGTCTCGCACGGTCGTCTCACCCTCCAACGGCATAGCGAAGCGCACGGTTGATCTGAGGCCGGCCGCCTCGTTGGCGGCGCGCTCCTCATCCGAAAGATAGCGGCAGCGACGATCATAGCGCGGCGGCAATTTCTGTACCTGCTGCTCCCGGCGCATGCTCTCCAGCCGCTCCGGCGTACAGTAGCAGCGATAGGCATGGCCCGCCTCGATCAACTGCTGGGCATATTGTTGATAAAGCTCCTGGCGCTGGGTCTGAATATATGGGCCATAGGCGCCGCCCACGCCGGGGCCTTCATCTATATCCATACCCAGCCAGCGCATACCTTCGAGCAGAAATTCAACCGCCCCCTCCACGGTACGCAGCGTATCGGTATCTTCAATCCTCAGCACAAACGTCCCGCCGGTCTGGCGCGCGTAGAGCCAATCGAACAGAGCCGTACGATATCCCCCGATATGCATCAATCCGGTCGGGCTGGGAGCGAAGCGCAGGCGCGGCTTCTGTCCACCGTCCAACCCATGCTGCTCCTTAATGCCATGATCTGTTTGCGTCATAAAAAACCTCTCCTACGCAAGAATGCCAGTTGTGAAACTATTGTAACATAGCCCGGCTATCTTTCCCGAGCAGTGATAGCAGACGCTCTCGGTCGGCATTATTCCTGACCACAAAGACCTTCTCTTTATACTTTTCCAGGTACTGGCGTGTAAACTCTGCCGTAGGAGGCACACCGGGAGGGCCACCCATCTTATACGTCTCCAGGCGAGTAAGCAGAACATTGCTGTCGGGCGGTTCGACATGGCTTCCGTGTTCCGCAAGATATGCACGTGCCACGGCAGCAGTATCAGCGCTCATCTGGTTGAGGTAGTATTGGCGCGTCCCTTTCAGGAAACTGTATAACAGACTGGTGGGATAGGGGTTGTCGCGGCGAAGGCTCTTGATGAGATGTCGGAGAATGATACGCCATGCGGCCACAGGCCAGGAGATCTCCATCAGCACAATATAGTCGGCTTGATAGAGAAACGGGTCGGTCCACATCAGGCCTATGTTTTCCGTGATCCAGTCAGGCTGCCCGGCCAGGTCAAAGGCGTAGCTGACATACGCATCGATACCAGAGTTGGGAGGAAGTTCAATCCAATCCAGATCTTGATGCCGGATATGCCATCTGGCCGCAATTATCTGTCCTAACGTTGTTTTTCCGCTACCAGGCCCTCCAATAATATGAACCTTTACCATAGATCCAACTTTCTTGCATCCATCAAGATATTTTTAAGCGTTTTATAGCATAAAATGGAGACATGTAGCTATGATACCTGATCATCTGCTACATGAAAAGGATCGAGGCTTATAACAGCAGGATTGCTAATCAATTGTGATGTGGCATGTTCAGGCCACGGGTACACTGTGCAGATGGCTTCTGAACCATCCAGTCGCTAAACGAGCCACCTCTTCCAGGGTGCCGGGCTCCTCGAACAGGTGCGTCGCCCCAGGAACAATAATCAGGTCTTTCTCGCCAGGGAGCTGCTCAAAGGCGTTGCGGTTCAGCTGCAGCACCACAGGATCGTTGCCACCGACAATCAAGAGGGTGGGCGATTGAACCTTCGCCAGCGCCTCGTCGGCCAGATCGGGACGTCCGCCACGAGAAACGACCGCGCGGACCGACGATGGCAGCGCCGCCGCTGCCTTGAGCGCCGCCGCCGCTCCGGTACTCGCGCCAAAGTAACCGATCTCCAGGTCCTTTGTCGCGGGCTGCTTCTGCAGCCAGTAGGTAGCCTGAAGCAGACGGTCGGTCAAAAGGTCGATATCGAAGCGCGTCTCATAACGCCTATCTTCCTCTTCGGTCAGCAGATCCATCAGGAGGGTAGCAATACCCGCCTGATTCAGTTGCCGGGCCACAAAGGTATTTCTCGGGCTGAAGCGACTGCTCCCACTACCATGAGCGAACGCCACCAGGCCCACCGCATGTTCAGGCAGCACCAGCGACCCGGCCAGTTGGACGGCGTCAGCGGGTATCTGAACCTCCTTCTCAAGCTGCATCCTTCCCATCATGCCACCTCCTTTTTTCTCATCCTTCATCTCTCTGCTTTCAGCGATCTCTCCGATTAAATGGTAATGCTAGCGAGACAACATCACAGATAGCTCTCAAATACCCTCCACGTATCTCACGAGAATCACAGAATGAAATACATCAATATGATTGAGAAAAGCCCCAATCGAGGAGCCGTTGAGCATCATGCAGACGCTGCTGGATACTTTGCTCCTGTAGTACGACGCCAATCAGCCGCTGTCTGCCGCTGGTCGCCGAAAATACCATGCTACAATCCTTTTCGCTGTCACGACCGGTCTTGACGCCCGTCGCGCCCGCGTAGCTATAGAGGAGGCTATTGATCGTTTCCCAGCGATAGGCATGGTGATCATCACTTTCGGGAAGCTCATAGCGCTGTAGCTGCACAATCTGGGCAAATAATGAATTAGTGGTCGCGTATTGCGTCAACCGGATAAGGTCGGTGGCTGTCGAGTAGTTGCTGGCCTCATAGTTGTCCAGCATATTTAGATGGGTGGTACCGCTAGGATTTACGTAGCAAGTGTCGGTTAGCCTCAGGCGTCTGGCATAGACGTGCATCAGCTTCACAAACTCTTTAACGCTGCCGCACATCGCTTCGGCGATTACAAAGGCGGCATCATCGCCCGATGGCAACATCAGGGCATAGAGGAGATCCTTTAAAAGAAATGTATCACCCGCCTGTAGATGACTGAGGTGCCCTTGATAGCGATTGAGCAGGTCGAGGATTTCCTGCCTGACGATCACCTTCTGGTTGAGGTTGCCCTGCTCAATCGCCAGCAGGGCCGTCATAATTTTTGTCGTGCTGGCAATCTTCAGACGCTGCTGCGCGCGTTCGGCCAGTAACAATTGATCGGAGCTGGCCTCCAGCAGGTAGATGGTCCTGGCGTGAACGCCATGGGGACGCTGAACAAAAGTGATCCTTTTTCGTTCGGGCCCGCGCGAGAAATCCTGCATAGGTACGACCGGAGAGGACTTCGCAGCCGTCGCACCTATGCTATCCGGCAAGGATGAAGATGAACCCGACATGGCGAACTCATCAAATGCATCCCTGTCCCGCGCCGCGATGCGAAACTGCTCGGCGAGCAGCCCGGTCAACTGGCGTGACGGATGGCGCTCGCCCGCTTCTATCTTACGAATAGTGATGCTGGCGCAGTGTATGCGCTGCGCCAGTTCTGCCTGCGTCCAATGCTTCTTCTTGCGCTGCTCCTTGAGCCAGGCACCAAACGATAGTCCCGGTGACATATCCTGCTGACGGTGCTCCATCTTTAACGCGCTTTCCATTTTGCGCCAAGTATACACCATACAGCTACAGATTGCCATGCACCTGGGGACCGGACCGTGTCTGCCACAGATTGTGCTCGGGGCAGAACACATTGGGATCGTTCCAGGGGGTCAGCTGCGTTTTAACCAGGTTCTGGTTAAAGATGTCGCTATACATGTGCCAGATGGCGGGTCCGATGCTATACGCACCTTCTCCACCGTTCTCACGCATGGCGACGATGGTAAGCGCCGGGACCTGCTGCGGGTTGTTAATATCAAAGGGAGCCTGCGTAATCATCCAGCTCTCGGGAGGCTTGCCGCCGCCCACTTCGCCCGTGCCGGTCTTGCCAATCACAGTGGTCGGCGGGCGGTTGTCCTCGGTAATATGCCAGGCACTCCCACAGGTCGCGACGGCGTTCATGCCCACACGCGTATTGTAAGCGGCATCGGGACTGATCACGTTGCTGAGCCGCTGGGGATCAAAGTTCTGCACCACATTGTTCTGCTTATCCGTGATCTTTGAGAGCAGCATCGGGCGCATCAAGGTGCCGTTATTCGCGGCGGTATTATCCACCAGCGACATCTGCATCGGCGTCACGAAATCCACACCCTGTCCATATGCGTCGTTGACAAAGTTGGCGAAATTAAGGTTGCCATCGGCCTGCATGACGTGGCTTTTGGCGATCGGGAAATCAGCCGGGATCGTCTGATCAAAGTACATTCGCTTCGTGTAATCCAGCCATTTCTGCTGCCCGACGTTGGCCCCGATGTGGGCAAACATGATATTGTCCGAGTTGGCATACCCGAACTCGGTGTTGACGGGAAAGTGAAACACATATTGGCCGTAGCCCAGATTATCGCCCACTACGGTAGTACCCGGACTGTCCGCCGTCTGCGGAATGGCCCAGGGCTTATAGGCATTCTGCATGTCCCAGTTCTGGTCCAGCGTGGTCGCCCCCGAGTCGAGTCCGGCCATCAGGGTCACCGTCTTAAACGTCGAGCCCGGCGAGTAGAGTCCCTGTGTTGGTCTATAGAGCAGTGGATTCTCCGGATCTTTGACGAGCTGATCGTAGTATGAGGTCTGGTTCTGCGAATGTGTCAGGGTATCAACCATTTTATTGGGATCATAGCCGGGCGAGCTGACCATGGCCAGGATCTCTCCGGTGTGGGGATCGGTCACTACGGCTGCCCCACGATCCGTTGGATAGGTGGGATAGGTATGATTGACGAACGCCGTCCCCGTAGGATCAGGGGTGTAGTCGGCATAATCGCGCGCAACAACCTTCTGGATGCGCTCGTCGATGGTCAGGTAGATATTATTGCCAACCTGCGATGTATGCAGGGTCTTGTTCACCAGATTATTGATCGCCGTCTGACCCGTCGCGCCACTTAGGACCGCATCATATTGCGCCTCCAGACCGGTTGCGGGATAGAGGCCACCCGCCACGTAATAGCCGATCAAACCTGCCAGTGAAGGGTCGGTATAGTGACGAGTATATCCCCCACATGCATTGGGATCGGGGACCGAATATGCCAGCAAGACGCCATTGCGATCATAGATATTGCCGCGCAACGGCACATTGTCCGGCTGACAGATACGCGGATTATGCGGCGTCGCCGTCACCTGATCCGCCTTCACCGCCTGCCAGTAGACAAGGCATCCGCTGATGGCAACGAACATAACGACAAATATAGTCGTGAGCCTGCGAATGCTGGAATTTATTCTCATAATGACCCCCTTCCCTTCTCAAAATGCATAGATAGCGCCGTATCGCTTTTTTTTCGCCACATTTCAAAAGAATATATGCGTTTTTTGCTCAAAAAAACCATAGCTACCTTCTATATATAACTAATACGAGTTTAGAGCCTCCATAATTTCTACAATGCAACTGCATCGTAACAAATTGCTGTGGAATGTGGAGAAAAAAAACGATACAAAAAGCGATACCCTTGAGGGTCACCCCACCCTGTGTACGCATAGTTTGCCGCCCTCACATCACCATCACAGAGGTTGGCGTACCTCTCAAAGAAAGATCACAGCGATCCATTTCCATGCAGCCAGGCACCTCGCCCTTGACAAACAGCTTTTTTCGATCTACTATATCCATAGTACATATATCCATATTGGTTATATGCAGCATGGATACTATCTTCCATATAACACGCAAGGAGGTGCTTATGAAGGAAGACAAAGAAGAGCCCGAAGCGCTGCTCCCGTTGCCGGTGGCTGCCTTTCAGATCCTGCTGGCCCTGACCAGTGGGGAACGCCATGGCTATGGCATTATGCAGGAGGCGGCTCAAAGCAGTGGTGGCAAGGTCAACCTGGGACCGGGAACACTCTATCGCACGATTCGCCGCCTGCTGGCCGATGGGCTGATCGAGGAGTCCGATGAGCGGCCCGCCCCCGACCTGGATGATGAGCGGCGCAACTACTATCGCCTGACGCCATTTGGGCTGCGCGTCGCCAGGGCGGAGGCGCAGCGCCTGGCGGAACTGGTACGCATGGCACAGTCCAGGCAGTTGTTACCTCAACCGGGTGGAGGAGGGATATAATGGCGCGCCACAGGCTCTCTCCACGCGGCATGAGAAGGATCGTCGCCTTCTCAGCGTGGCTCTATACCTTTTTTCTGCGCGTCTACCCGGCACCATTTCGGCGCGACTTTGGCTCGCGCATGGTTCAGGTATTTCGCGATAGCTGCCGCGATACCCTGCGGCAACACGGCCTGGCGGCCATCATCCCACTCTGGCTACATACACTCTCTGATCTGATAAGCAATGCCTGCCTGGAACGATGGCAGCAGTTACAGGAAGGAGCCCGCGCCATGGTCAATACACAGCATTTTCCACGGCGTCTCTGGATCGCCCTCACCACAACGATCATCGCGTTCGCGGTCTCGCTGGTGGCCAGCCTCAATCTCTACCTGATCGAAGATAGCAGTCCCCTGACGCAGGCGGCGTATAGCGCTTCCACGCTGTTACGCGTCAGCTATGATGGCATCTATGTATCCGCGCTCGCCTCGGGAGTCGCCATGTGCGCCATCGCAGGATACGCCCTGCTGCAGCGCACAATGCCGGTCATGATTGGCCTTGCGTTGGTGGGACTCGTCGTGGTTCTGGGCGGCTTTGGAGGCTTGATTGTTCGTCACCCTACATCCTTCCTGTTCTTGTTCGCGGCCTTCGTGGTCCTGACGCTGGTCAGCCTGCTGGTGGGACGAGGAGCCGCCACGCGTACGGAGCCTGTCCTGGGACGCCGAGCCGCCCTGATTCTGGGCGCGTGCGTGAGCGTGGGAAGCCTGCTCTTCGTTAACGTCGTTTCCCAGATCGTACACATATTGCTGCTCAATCCGGTCAGCCATCCGCTCTACATGCAGGGGATGATCACGGGCACGCATATCAACTTCTCGCTCGCGGCCATGGGCATCGCACTCGTAACCCTGCTCGCCTGCGCCGTGAGCCTGAGCAATGCGTTCCGCGCACCGTCGCAGCAATTATAGGGTCTCATCCTCGCTCGCGCCACGCGCAAGGATCTCGCTCGGAATCAGATGGCGCTGCATCGGCCTGGTGCGAATAATCGATGTAGAGGGTACGCCCGAGAGAGAGAGCTGATCGATGACCCGGGCCAGGTGGTCGAGCGAGGTAGCTACAACCTTGACGATGATCGAATCGTTGCCCGTCACGCGTGAGCATTCCAACACCTCGGGCAGTTCCCAGACCTGAGCGACGGCGTTACGGCAGCTCTGTCCCCCTATACCTTGCAGTTGAATGATCGCCTGCACCGGCATCCCCAGCTTGCTCAGATTCACCTCGGCATGATAGCCAGTAATGATGCCTGCATCCTCCATCTTGCGCACCCGCTCGGCGACGGAGGGCAACGAGAGTCCAATCCTCTGTCCCAGCTCCGTATAGGAGAGGCGGGCGTTCTGTTGTAGCTCCTGCAGCAGGCGCCAGCCAGTCTCGTCAAGTAGCTTTTCAGTTTCTAAGGACATAGAGCAATTCTCCCTTTATAACTTATGTCGATATCTAGATATGCCGTACTTTTTGCCTGTATCTTAGCACAAAATCGCCATATACTTTCAACATCATAACAGATGTGAAAAGGAGAATTGAAATACCCATGGTACACCACCCATCTTTACGCTTCGGCATTAAGACGGCACCCACACATGCGACCCACGAAGAACTGCTACACGTCTGGCAGGCGGCGGATGATCTCCCCATTTTCGAGCATGCCTGGCTTAATGATCACCTGATGTCGCTCGGAGACCATCCCACCGATCCTTATCTGGAGAGCTGGACACTGCTGGCGGCGCTGGCCGCGCGCACCCAGCGTCTGCGCCTGGGGATTATGGTTACAGACAACACCTACCGTCATCCCGCGCTGCTGGCCAAGATGGCCGCGACTATCGATATCGTCAGCCACGGACGCCTGAACGTTGGCCTGGGGACCGGCTGGTCCGAGCAAGAACATCATGCCTATGGCATCGCCCTGCCACCTGCCGGTGAGCGCGTACACCGCCTGGACGAGGCGTGTGAACTGATGCACCGGCTCTGGACACGGCCCGTCGCGAACTTCGAGGGACGCTATTACCAGCTGCACGATGCATACTGCGAGCCCAAACCAATACAGAAACCGCGTCCACCCTTCGTCATCGGTGCCGAGGGAGAGCGTACGCTGCGCGTGGTCGCCCGCCACGCCGACATCTGGGATTGCAGCGTCAATACTCCCGAAGAGTATCGCCAGAAAAGCGCCATTCTGGACCACGCCTGCGCGGCCATCGGACGCGATCCCGCCACCATCGAACATTCCAGGCACGTCTCTGTTGATCCATCAGACCTGCACGCGGCATACGAGGAGACGCGCGCATTTATAGAGGTAGGGGCAACGTACATCATCTATCACGTACCGGTGCCCGATCCACAGGGGATTCTGCAACGCCTGGCTGAAGAGGTGGCCGCGCCCCTGCGCGCTGCATATCATCAGACAAACGAGTAGGCATAGACCTGCCTGACGAAACTGATATCTGGGGAGGCTTCGCTCATGTCCCTTTTCCTATCCGCCTTTGGGCTCGGCCTGGCTTTTTTTGCCGCGCCGGGCGCCATCACAGCCCAACTGCTCCGGCGTGGACTGAAGCAGGGCTTTTTCTCCGCCCTGCTTCTACAGCTCGGCGCCCTGATCGGTGTCACGCTCTGGGCTCTAATCGCCTTTATTGGCGCCGCCATGCTGGCGCATAACACGCCTGTCCGCCTGGTCCTGGGCATTATCGGCATCCTGTTACTGCTCCTACTCGCATGGCAGGCGCTCAGGGATGCCTATCGAGGCCAGCTAACCGAAGCGAAAGGGGCCAGCGCTCGTGGTGACTTCGCCCTTGGTGCCGCCCTTTCCCTGGCGAATCCACTGCCGATTGCATTCTGGCTCGGCATCGGAAGCACCATCGTATCCTCGAATGGAAGATCCGCGTCCGGTCCGTGGAGCCTCACGATATTCCTGGCAGGTTTTCTCTGCAGCGCCCTGCTCTGGTGCTTCTTCATGGCCGGTCTGATCGCCTGGGGACGGCGCTTTGTGACGCCCCTCTTCTTCCGCCTTGTCAACCTCGTATGCGGCCTCGCCCTCGGCTTCTTCGCCCTCAAGCTATGCTGGAGCCTGCTACGCCTGCTCATAAGCTGAGCGCACAAATAGAGAATGGCCACATCCCATCGAGGATGCGGGCCACTCTTTACTACCATTATTTGAATGAGTCTACGGCAATTGTGGTGTTATCTCGTTGATTCCCTGAGCAACAGTAAGCGTCGGCATATTGATACTGTTGATATGAGTCAGTACCGTATCAAGATTCTGCGGAGTAATGCTGTATTGATCTCCACTGGTATTAACCTCGTGGAAAACCAGTACCAGCCAGGTTTTATCATGCTGGGCGGTATCTATCCACGCGTTAATCTGGCTGACTGTCGTCGTTGACAACACACTCTGGGTCCGAATGTTATAGATGTCAAAATTGTCTTTAGAGTTATAGCCAGCATCAGTGGATCGATGGGACCTGTAGTATGTTTTTATGGCACTGATTACCTGATTATCATAAGCGCCGTAGGGAGAGGCAAAATCTTGCATGGGACCGAATTGAGCCTGCAACACCTGCTGAGATTGCGCTAGTTCATTATTCAGGTCAGTTGAATTGAGCGTGGTAAGGTCTGGATGGTCGACGGTGTGCGACCCTATTTCATTACCCGCCTGCTGCAATGAGGTCGCCTGGGCGGTCGTTAAATAGCTGGGGGTATTAAGGTAGCTTGAAATCAGGTAAAACGTTCCCTTCGCATTGTGATTATTGAGAACGGGTAAAGCATTGGTCGCCTGTGATTGCCAGCCATCATCAAATGTCAGACTTACCATTCCTCGGTTGAACGCCGTCGGCGTATAAGGAGTGACTGAGTAGTCGTCTGTTATCAAATACCCAACGCCTGCAATGATATGCCATACACTCATGCTCTGGGTATTGGCGGGCGTCGTGAATGTATCGGAATACTGCGTCCACGTACTGGCTGGCTCGGCATGACGGAGCTGTATATACTGTGTCGAGCCATCGGTGAGTGTGACAGCCACGACTACTTGGGTCACGATGTTTGCATAATAAAAATCACTGAACTTGTATTGCGTCCCTGATTGAGCGGGCTGTGCAGCGTACGTCCACTTCGCATCGCCATCGGTATAGCTTGTCATCTGAGTTTCAACGCTACGTGAGCCTGTATGACCAGTATTGAGATAGGAGAACTGCGTAGTATTGGTTCCCCATCTATTGGTGGTCCACCCATCTGGTTGCGCCGTATCTGTAGTTCCGGGTTGCTCCAGTGAATTATTTGGCACATCGTTTTCGCTCGCGGTCTGCTGCAGCAGGTAGTTATCGGTCTGAAGTTCTCCTACAGAGTTAATGAGATGAAACATAGTAATTGTTTTTGCATTCGCAGGTGTTTGAAAGGTGAAATTTGCTAATGTCCAGTTTGCGCTGGGTGGAAGTGTGCCAATATTCTGATATTGCGAAGCACCGGTGGTGGTGATAATCCAGGCAACCAGCGATGTAGAAGTGGTTGCTTTATAATAATCTCTGAAATTATAACTGGTACCTGGACTCACCGTTACAGCATTGAAATACCATTTCGCATCCCCGCTGGCATAGCTGGTCATCTTTACATCCAGGCTCCTGGTTCCATCCTCACCAGTATTAAGATAAGAAAAGCTGGTAGTATTCGTTCCCCACGCATTGTTTTTCCAGCTTTGAGGCGCCGTTCCCGCCATATTGGACACCTCCACAGATGGATTAGCGATAAGATTGGTGCTCTGGGCCCTTACCATGGTTGTCTTTGCAGGTGCGACCAGCAAAAGCAATGAAAATACAAAGAACACAACAAATATCTTCCTCTTCATTTTTTTCACGCCTTCCATGCAAAAAACAATATATACAATCTAAGAGTTAAAGAGAAATGGCAAATATTACAAGTATATGCAATTTATAATGTTATATGTAAATTTGCCATCATGACAGTGTAATCTAGAATTTATTTGCTAAAGGAAGAAATACCGCATTTTTTCCATAGCATGTGTTTCACCCATTTAATAATGCTAAAAATCTTTTTTACCTATTAATGAGTACTGAAAGTACTAGTAAATAGGCAAAAGCTAATCTTAAAAATTATACTATATCAGATGGGATAGTAGATAGACGCAATTTTAATCCGCATGGATGTATGCAAAATGAAAAACGAGTCGTGGGATACATCGCATCCTGTTATCAATATAGAAAGTGAAAATTCCCCATTGCCTGGAAATTTTATTCCAGCCCAAAAACCTGGTAATCGGAAAAGACAATTTATCGCTCCTACAGTCGGATTCATGTTCACATCCTCCCCTGAGGTGCCAGTTGTAGAACAAATTGTAACAGTTAAGTCCTCTACCACAGCGCAGGAATGGATGCAGGAAGATCTTTCTGCCGTGTCAACGGAGATTATCCCTGCAATTGAGCCATATATCAGAGATAGCCTAAATACGGAACAGCTCGATGCGCTACAGATGATGGGTGGGTGGCGGGAGGCAGATACGGGAGACGATGATGCAATCATACTAGAGACAGTCTCTATCCGAGCTGTCAAAAAGAAACAGGTGAAAAAGAATGTCAGCGCGGTTTTTAGTAACATCATCGTCCTGTGCATAAGCATTCTTTTGCTTGGATTACTGGCAATTGCCATTATTCTGCTCTCAAATCCGCTGTATAAAGCGGTTGTTTTCCTGGTATCGCTCGTGGTTTTGTCCTACGTTGTAAGCGCGCAGGTCAAGTTTATCTATCGAGCACGTCAGAAGACATTTCTCACGGTCACGCAAATGGTGCGTGTAGTCGGTAAAAAATCCACATTGTCGAAAGACAAAGATATGAAGCACATGACATTGATCAAGCAAGATACAACAGCGTTTCTGCGTGCAATTACGAAAAAGGATTTAAGAGACGATGCTCGCTGATCAATAATCCCATTTTCAGTCTGTTTTTACATTGTCACTACTAACAAGGAATACGATATTCCTGTCAAGAAGGCGCTAATGTTCTATCGCATAAATTCATGAAAAAAATTCTTTTAAGTATCTTTCTATATGCCATTCTGGTATCTATGATCATCGCTACTATACTGATGCCTGGAGACCTGCAGAAGCATCAGCCTTTATTTTTTCGTTATTTTTCTATCTTCATTATTGTGATTGGCGTCATCTGGGTAACGAAATCAGTTTTTTATATGATTCTCGCTCCCTGGTATTCCTATGATGTATGGGCCAAGCGAAGACGCTACTTCGCGCGGCGCAACTACCGGCCGCTGGTATCAGTTATTATTCCAGCATGGAATGAAGAAGTAGGCCTCGTCTCTACATTAAAAACGATCCTTGCCAGTTCCTATCGTCCTCTAGAGATTGTTGTTGTCAATGATGGCTCAACCGATAATTCGGATAGCATTATGCGTGCGTTTATCCAGAGGTATCAGCGAAGTGTTCAGGGCTCACGCAACTACGCGAATGTCATCTATCACTATCAACCTAATGGCGGTAAGGGAACCGCTCTCAATACCGGTATATCCCTCGCCCATGGTGAAATCATTATTACTTTTGATGCGGACTCCGTCGTGCATGAAGAGGCGGTAGAACACTTTGTCTCCTATTTCGCCGATCCCGAAGTCATGGCGGCTGCGGGCAACATTATGATTGGGAACACGAAAACGATACTCGGGTTCATCCAATCAATCGAATATTTCCTGGGCTTTCAGATCAAAAAAGCCGAGTCATTGCTGGGAGTCGTTTTTGTGATTGGTGGTGCCGCCAGCGCGTTTCGCAAAGAGGTGTTTACCCGTCTGGGTGGCTACGATACTGGAACGTTGACAGAAGATCTGGACCTCTCGTTACGGATCCAGGAAGCGGGCATGCGCATCGTTTACGTGCCCGAGGCTATCGTTCATACAGAGGGACCAACCACGCTGGCTGGATTGCGTAAACAACGTTTGCGCTGGAAACGCGGACGCCTGGAGGCTTTCCGTATGCATAGATCCTCATTCTTTAGAACAAAGGGCGCCAACAAGGCCTTTTTCTGGGTCATCTTACCCATGGTTATTTTTGGAGATATCGAAATCGTGCTAGGGTCCATGTATGTCCTGTTGCTCTATCTCTACTCCCTCCTCAATCATGATTTTACGCTCCTCCTTTTGACGATAGTGATTTCCACGATCACTTTTTCGCTGCAATTAAGCGAAGATCGGTATTTTAGAAAACTCTCTAATTTCATACTGGCTCCTCTTTTCTGGTTCTTCTTACACCTGGCAACGTTTGTTGAACTAGATTCGCTTATTAAAGCGCTCTACACCTACTACCGTAAGCATGAAGTCAAATGGCAGAAATGGCAGCGAACTGGAGTAGCGGATTCTTAAAACCTTATTTTTGTAAAGGATTCTCGTATGCAGCGACCACCCGATTCACACAATTCAATACCTCCGCACTCTAATAGCGGCCATGACTCGCCTCCTTTTAAATTGCGCTACCCGAACCAACACATGCCACCTCAGGTGAAAACAGCAATCCCAGGGCGTGCGCAGGTTCAGCCCTACCCAACGCACAACCGCGCGCAGCCAGATGAGAGCGCGAACCTGAACATGGCCCGATCACGCCGGCAGAAGCTTTTCTTCATTTTCGCTTTTTTAATTACCGGTATTGTGGTATTGTCAATTCCATTTTTTGCTCTCCAACAATACATTCAACCTCATATATTCAACGCCACAAATCCTCATCCGGTAACCCAGACCGGAAGTACATCTGACAGCACTTCTGCTCCAAAGCCGATCGGCAAAACCATTCTCCCACCCGCAGGAAAAATTCTGAACGGGGTATCCATGCCAGGCGATATGAATGTTATTCGCAATTATGAAAAGGACAGCGGGAAGAATGTGTCGGTTCTCCTCTCCTATCAAGCCTGGGGCGACCATTCGAATGGTTTCCCAGACGATTGGACCACCCCGGTACGAGAGGATGGAGCTATTCCGATGATTACCTGGGAACCATGGAAGACAGCGCCATTTCCACAGGAAAATAATGAGCCGGACTATGCGCTGAAAAATATCAGTGAGGGCAAGTTTGATGCCTATATCACACAATGGGCTAAAGATGCCAGGGCATGGCGCTACCCATTTTTCTTGCGTTTTGCCCCTGAGATGAACGGAGACTGGACGCCATGGTCAGAAAGCATCAATAGCAATCAGGCTGGTGATTTCGTTAAGGCCTGGAAACATGTACATGACATTTTTACCGCCCATGGCGTAACCAATGCAACCTGGGTGTGGTGCCCTAATATCGAAAATGTCAGCGACAATACCCCTATCTCAGAATACTACCCTGGTGATGCATACGTGGATTGGACGGCTATGGATGGCTTCAATTGGGGAACCACATCACAATACAACGCATGGCTTCCATTCGCTAAAGTGTTTGGCCCAACCTATAACGATATCATGAAAATTACGTCCAAACCAATGATTATCTCAGAGACTGGCACCGTAGAGCGCGGAGGAAACAAGGCAGCCTGGATTACCGATGCCTATTCTGTCGAACTGCCGGATAATTTTCCGAATATAAAAGGAATCGTGTGGTTTAATCAAATCACGCAACAAGATTGGCGCATCGAATCTTCTTCAGCCGCTCAGCAAGCATTCTCTCAAGCAATCAAAGCACCGCACTACGCATCCAACACTTTTAAAGACTATATGGGTGGATAGAACAATGGGAAAAGGGAGGGAAAACGCACGATGAGTGTCGCGTTTTCCCTCCCTTTTTCCCAGCTCTCCCTATAGAGCGTCTTTTGTATGTTTACAGGTTACTCAACACAAAGTGGACACGCTTATATGTCGTAGGTGGGAGCGCGCCAGTAGAGGCGACTGGTCAGGGAGTCGCCCGGCTCGTTGGCGGTATTGGCGGCCAGTCCGGCGTGAGACAGATGCTGCAACGCCTCTAAGAGGCGGCTCGGACGCATATGGCTGGGGGGAAACTGAGACTGCGTTCTTAACAGACTTTGCAGTTGGGCCAGCGTAATGCCGCGTTGCGCGGGCAGCACAGATAGTACCAGATTATCGATCCGCTGCTGCAGCTGGCGTTGCGCCATTTGCTCAGGGGAGAGCTGTGTCTTCGGCTCATTCCTGGTGGGCGAAAAGACAATATCGAAGCGACACACATCGTCGCCTACACGCATGCAGGTCTTCTCCTGAATGCGTACCTTCTGACCATAGCGTTCCGCCGCTCCCTCTATAGCACCCCACAGAACGGGGCATAGCTGACGATCACTATCATAAATAAGTGTCAATGAATTGTTGTGATCATATACGGCCTCATAACCAAAGACGGGAGGCGTCAATCCGTCGGGGACGCGGCGCATCTGGGAGTGCGCATCACGCATCGTCAGTAACAGGTCACGCCCACTATTTACCTGCGTCAGTAAATATGAGCAGCGGGAGCTGGTGAGTCCATTGATCAAAAAGTAACGGCCGTATTCGCGCAAGAGGGTATCAACCGGAAGGTGTGTCAGCTCATGAACCGCTCCGACTCCCGCGAGAAGCATCGCATCGTCATAGACCCTGCTGGCCAGTGGCGCGTTTGCCGGACCCTCCCCAATTTTTGCTCGATACGTGGTGAGCAAAGAAGCACCAAAACGACTGACCAGGTACTTTTCCCAGGTCACAAAGATTAAACCGTGCATATATCACTCCTCTATTAGAGGGCCGGACCGAGAGAGTTTTCCAGCCAGGGATCATTTTGATAAAAGAAGTTAGGCGTCGTCTGGCGGTTTTCGTACGGAGTATGGAAAACGGGCGTCGTCGAGCCCGACATGGGCGGCACAATCCATCCCCAATCCGCGTACAATGAGCGCCCTGCCTGCCGCTCATGCTTTTCGTGATGCATGAATTGCCGACTTGCCGTGTGATGATCGATAATGGTAACGCCAGCTCGCTCAAATGAGTAGAGTACAGCTCGATTCAACTCAACCAGGGCACGATCCTTCCACAACGTTCGATCTGAACGCGTCTGCAATCCCATCGCCTGCGCAATCACTGGTAACAGATTGTAACGTTCCACATCCCCCAGGTTACGGGCCCCGATCTCGGTTCCCATATACCAGCCATTAAATGGAGCAGCCGTGTAAGAGATACCTCCGATCTCTAGTCGCATATTCGAAATAACCGGAAGCGCATGCCACGTGATGCCCAGGTCCTCAAACCAGGAAAACTCTGGATGGCTTAACATGACCTCCAGTACACACTCAGGGGGTATTTCAAATATTTCGGGGGGTTGACCGGGCAACTGGATGACGAGCGGAAGCACATCAAAAGCCCCCCTGCGTGCTCCCTGCCAGCCTAAACGGCGCATCGCCTCCGTCAGATCGGCATGGAGTGGATCACCAATGATAGAGCCATCGGCCTGCCGATAGCCAGCATAGCGAATCAGTTGGGGATTCCAGATACGAATACCCGGCTGGCCGGGGGCCTGGGGGGCAAATACGGTGGCCATCGATCGGATCTTTCCCCCATTGGTGGCAAGTCGGATATGTTCAACCAGAGCGGAAAATATATCTTGCGCAGTTGAGAGATGACGCATGTCGCGCACCTGGAGCGATCGCCAGTGCAACCGACCGATACAGCGCGCATTATTGCGCCAGGCGACCATGGCGCCATACGTAAGCTCATCCTGTGTATGCCAATAGGTACCTGTGCGCTCAAGTTCAATACGCACCGCTTCTACCCTTTGTGCATAGTCGCCGGGAGTTCCACACTCCTGGTGAAACAGGTGCACATAGCGCCGTGCCTCAAGGAGCAGTTCCTCAGGTATTGAGAATGGTAGCGTGACGGCCATATTATGCCGCCACAATATCCCCATTCTCTCATTGAGTTTGAACCGTTGTTGAAATTTCATAATAATTAATTGTCCTCAGGTATACGTTTGCACCTTTCTACTTATTAAAAGTAAAAAAATATCCATTTTTTCTGTACAGTAGCAGATGCCGATCTTTTCATCCGTTTCAAAGTAAGCTCAAGCATTGAAAAGAGGGCTTCTGCTTTTTGTAAGCTTATTATCAATAATACAACGTTATAAAAAGCAAACGAATTTACTGGTACTATGTGGTAAATGGATCATCCGATATGTCATACCAGGCAGTGTTCGGTCTGGCTGCCGATAGTTTTCCAGTCGCTTCCGCATTAGCAGCGCTCACACCCGCGGTATCAGCCTGCTCGCCGGGCATTAACGGTACCGCAGTATTGGCGATGGTGGCACCATCATGGTCTATATCTGCCAGTGGAGGAACAATGGCGGTGGCACCGTTATAGTCTATGCCTGCCAGTGGAGGAACGATAGAGTCCACAGTTGGAGCATCCTGTATGCCATTGTTGCTTATGTCCAGGCCGCTGAAAGAAGGATCGGGCGCAAGGGTGCGCGTCCAGGAGGATCCTCCAATCCCAACTGTAGGTGGTTTGATTTGGATCGGTGGCAAGAGCATGCGACGAAAGATGAGCAGGCCAATGCCAAGGATAGAAAGCAGGATACAGAAAACAAGGGCAATAATCATCAGCATATGTGGGAAGCCGCTCTCCTGCGGCTGAGCAGGCGTGCGATCGTCAGGCTTCTGATGATTGGTGACAGGGACACGTGTGGGAGCGGCGGTAGGTGTTGGCTGCGCTTTCCTGGTCGCAGTCGCAGACGCGGTCGGGCTAACAGGCGCGGTCGCGATTGGCGTTGGCGGAACGTTGGCGGGTGCGGTCGGCCCCACAACCGGTCCGGACGCGGCGGTAGGCGTTGGCTGCGCTGGAGGCACTGGCGGAGCGGAAGTTGGAGCCGGGGTAGGGATCGGCGTTGGTTGAGGCGGTGGAGTTGGGGTAGGCGGGATCGGCGTTGGCGTTGGGCAGGCAAAAAGGATGCCACACGTGCTCTTCGCGTAGGCATGCTGCCCCGGCAGACCGAGATCAAGACCCGCACAGATTACCAGCAAAAAAACGACGATACCGACACGCAGAGAGATCAGGCGCAGCGATGGCTTGCCGTAATAGTGTTTATTAGATAAACGCTCCATCCTATCTTCTAACTGATCTGGCACGTGTATTTGCTTCTTCTCCAAAATGCACCTCTCTCTCATTACAAAAGGATCCATGGGTGGGCGCGCGTGCGCGGAACCTGTGGTCTTTTAAAGACCCGCTCCGCGCACCGCGTTATAACCGATTAGCTGGTCGTACATTCCTCTCTAACTGGTTGGATTAAACGATGCCAGCACATTATTAAATGTCTGCGTATTCGCATCGAACGCATCCAGAGGCGCACTCAACTCCACCCTGTAGGGCGTGTTCTGACTGGTATAGGCAACCTCTACCTTACGCGGGGGCTGCAGGACAGAACCCAGGATGTTAGCGATGCCGATATTCCAGGAGACACCGTGATAGGAGGCTGAATTTGTGCTAAGCAACGTGCCCAACTTTATATCGGAATCCAGTTGCAGCAACTGGTTGGCAGACAATGGACTATTCGCCAGCACGTTGATGGTGATAGACACCGAGCTCGACGCCGCTGGACGTAACTGAACCGTTTCCTGATAGCTTCCGCCACTCGAGACCTGCGTGATAACCCAGTTGGATGGATACTGCAGATTGAAGTACTGGTCACTATATACCTTCAAACCAATGGTAGCGCCAACCGTCGGTGCCGGGATGGCCGGGGTGACCGGGGTAGCCGTGGCGGCTGGTGGCGTGCTGCCGGTGACAGGTGTGGGCGTTGGCGCGCTCGTCGGCGCAGGTGCAGGCGTATTCGCTGGAGTGGCGGTCGCGCGAGCAATCGACGCGGGCTGCGCATCGAAGGATGCGAACATGGCGTCAAACACCGATGTATAGGAGCCGAACTCGTTCGTCAGTGCCCCAAACTCGATTCTATATGGGGTCCCTGAATTAGAGTAGGCTATCTTCAACCTGATAGCCTGATTGTCGTCAGAGGCGGCACGTTCAACCATACCTACGTTCCAGGGCACGTCATGGAACGTAACCGAACTTGTGCCGAGTTGTTTTCCCATCCTCAGATCGGGATCCCTCTGTAACAGTTGCGCGGCAGATGCCGTACTATCCGACAGGACATTGATGTTGACAAACACCGGACTCGTCTTCGAGGGACGCAATTGAACCGTTTGCCGGTAGCCTCCACCGTTGGAAATCTGCGTGATGGTCCAGTTGGATGGATATTGAATTTTAAAGTATTGGCCGTTGTACTCCTTCATGACGGATGTCTGCGGTGTGGACTGGCTCTGCGGCGTACTCGTGGCGGCAGGCACGAAAGGCAATGTCCCGTGGAGAGCGTATGATACCAGCGGCCACGCCAGGATGGCGAGTAAGACGATGGCGGCGACCAGCCCGGTCGCGATGATGCGCCAGTTCCAGCGAGATAACCTGGCTACACGTCTACTAGCTTTAAAAGGGAGTGGACCTGTATGCTTCTGCTTAACGGGCGGCAGTTCATGCAGTGTCTCCGTCGGCGTATCGGGGCTGGCGCCTGGGGGAACGCCATCGCTGGCCTCACGAGCCTCCAGATGGTCGTTAATACGAGCCCAGGCCTGTTCCAGACTGCGCTTCTCAGTATAAATGGTTCGCAGATCATTCACCGCGCGGGCCAGTGGTGTCGCGGCCCCAGGGGCAGGCGGCTGTAACAGATGATGCTCTACCTGCTCATCTACGTTCTCTACGCTAAGCTCTTCGCCCTTCCACCTATTTTTTATATTCTCTACAGTCTGCTTTTCGTCATCCCTATCCATTGATTCGCTCCTTGTTTTGCGTGGTGTACAGGTCTCTTAACAGATTGAGCGAACGTAAAAGCAGTGAACGTATAGCCCCATCGCTCTTATCTAACCTCGATGCAATTTCTTTTGTACGCAGGCCATCTCCAAACCGTAGCTGCAACACCTGCTGCTGCAGTTCGGGGAGTACAGAGAGGTGGGAGCGCAACAGTTCCACATCTTCTCTCTGCACCAGCTCTTTCTCCGGTGTAATCAGATCTGCATCGTAGGGACTATCAAGCATTTCATCCAGGGCTACCGCCGAATATCTGGTGACCTTCCGCTGGTAGTCAGCAACTTTGTTGCGTGCCACACGCTGCAGCCAGGCAAATTGTTCTTCGATCTTCAAATCAGGTAATGTCTGACTCTCCATGGCGGCGAGAAAAACCTCGACCAGTATATCGTCAGCATCTTCATTCGAATATATATATCTGCGAATATATCTCAAAATATCTCGCGCATATTTATCATAAAGCTTTTCAACCAGTGAACGGTCAAAGGCTTGCCGTTGTCGTTGATACATGGTGCTCCTCAAGGATAATTTGGACATCTCATATGGTTATCGGGAGGTTCTATGATAATGTTGCGTACCAGGCCAGAAGACCAACCAAAAGGACTATCCTTCGTCATTCGACGACCAATTTTGGTGCAACAAAAATATCTTATCAGTCACACCATTTACCCAAAAGTCTTTTTTTTCTGTATTGGTCAAAAATTTCGTACTATCAACATCATGTCGATCGCCTTCTCAGGCGGCTGCAGGCTTTTTACAATTCCATCTATTTTTGTTCCGAATATCTTGACCCCAAAGTGCTATATCACGCTCACCCGATAGGTCTATTTTTCCATGACCGAATAAATCGCGTGCAACATTTTTATCCTTTCTGCGATAACCAAATGAGTCTGGAGAAAATGAACTTGAAAAAGTGTGACGCTCCAAGGATAACGGCAAGTCATTTTCTTCCAGGATCTCGCAATTTCAGGAATAGAGTCTTATTCTTGAAATGCTTGCCATTGATGCTACAGATGTTTATGGCATAAAGGGATTTTGCCGGCAAGGGTAGATATTTGTAGCATTAATAGGGCAAGCCTGAATTGAAATATTGGTTTGCCAGCAGTTACTGCGGCCAGCAATCCGGATGATTGCATTGGTTTCGGCAAACATTGTAAGAAGTTGTATGTAGGTCAAAGGAGTATATCTCAATGTTCAAATTTAAGAAAAACGAAGTAGTTACCGAGCAGTATTTGGAAGAGGTCAGCGACGAGCAGCTGAGCCAGGTCGCTGGCGGTAGCCTGCGCACTCCTGTCAACCTGAACAGCGTAGTTGCAACTGTGAAAAACGTTGCTAACCCTGTTACCCAGGTTGTTACAACTGTTACCGGCAACGAGCTGGAGATCAGCCCCAAAACCGATATCAACGGTGCAGACGTTACATCAGTTGTCTCCAACCTGCTTCCATAACTGATGACACCCTTCCTGTTCTAGGCTCAGGAATACCAATGTGGACGAGGCAAAGGTATAACACAAAGCAGCGGTTGTGTTAGACTTTGCCTCGCCTGTTTATGAGGAAATGTTATATCGATGTCAGAACGACCTATATTTCGAAAGGAAGCTGTCGAGCGCTATCAGCAAAGATACGAGCAGGGGGTATTGCTGCGTGTAACGTATCCGCCCGCCTTGATCTTTTTCTGGATCTTCATGCTGGCACTCATTGGTGCCGCTGGCTTTGCCCTCTCGATACAGGTGCCGGTCGTCATCCAGGGTCAGGGAGTAGTTATAGAGCAGAAAACAAGCGAACAAAGCGAGACAACAACGGTCGCCAAACTCTTTATTGCACCAGACCAGCGAACACATCTGCATCCAGGACAGCCCGTGGTTGTCGGTATTGGCTCGCCTCCAATTAATGTCGCCGGCACCGTCGATCATATCGATACAAAGCTCATCAGTCCAGAAGAGGCTCGTAGCCGCTATAAGCTACAGGGGGGACTAGCGCAGGTTATCATGGGACCATCTACCACCGTCACGATCTTTATAGGGTCCTCAAGCTCAGCAAGACTATATGCAGGAAGCCTGTGTAGCGCGCAGATCCAGGTAGGATCACAGAGCGTGTTCTCCTTGATCCCGGGCGCCAATCAGCTACTCGAAAAATTAAAGGGATAGATGTATGAAGGAACAGCAACAGCAGCCGCATTTTTCGCAGAAAGGGCAAGAACACAGCCAGAAGAGACAGGCTCTCCAGGTGCCTCCTCGCCTGTTGCTACCCAGTTTTGCGCAAGAAAACGAGCCCGCTCCGGCATCCAATCCCAACCCTGCCGCAACACCTGCGTCAGATCAAGCGGCCTATATCCCGCCCTCGCATGGACCCCAGTTGCTTTCATTGCCCAGCCACCCGGTACCCGCAATCAAAGCTAAACCATCTCCTCCGGTGGTCGCTCAAGCTCCCCAGATCGAGCACCAGGCGCCGGTGGTCGCTCAAGCTCCCCAGATCGAGCACCAGGCGCCGGCGGTCGCTCCCGCTCCCCAGATCGAGCACCAGGCGCCGGCGGTCGCTCCCGCTCCCCAGATCGAACATCAGACGCCTGAGGCCGTGACTAGTGGTGCACAGGTCAGACAGGAGCCACGGGAGGGTGCCGCGTCCAGCTCTCAGGCCAGGAAAGAACCACCTAAAGCCGCCGCCCCACGCCGCCGCCAGAAGCGCTGGCGCCGCGTTCATGAGTTAAGGCAGATGAGCGCCGTGGAGTGTGGTGCCTGCTGCCTGGCCATGATC
This sequence comes from Dictyobacter halimunensis, assembly GCF_036245075.1. Taxonomy (NCBI): domain Bacteria; kingdom Bacillati; phylum Chloroflexota; class Ktedonobacteria; order Ktedonobacterales; family Dictyobacteraceae; genus Dictyobacter; species Dictyobacter halimunensis. Next base: position 3,858,947 of record NZ_BSRI01000002.1, on the reverse strand, counting down.
TTGAATTACCACGGCAGTTCGGTCAGTGTATCCGATGTGCAGGAGCGTTGCGGCGTGGGTCGTGATGGCCTCTCGGCCCTGACGATCGTTCAGGCGGCCCGCCAGTATGGACTGCGGGTGCGCACCGTTTCGCTGAAAACAAACGATTTTCGCTTCATTACGTTGCCCGCCATCGCCCACTGGGAGTTTAATCACTTCGTGGTCGTTGAGCGCTGCTCGAAAAAATATGTCGATATCGTCGATCCAGCTGCGGGACGCAGAAGGCTCTCGATGGCCGAATTTGAGGAAAGCTTTACCGGCATCTTGATGATGCTTGAGCCGGGGGCGAACTTTGAACGTCAGCATTCGACACGCACCCTGTCACTCTGGACCTATCTACGCTCGCTGCCCAACATGCATGGGATCATTACCCAGATTATTGGCATCTCAATCCTGCTCCAGATTTTCGGATTGGGTACGCCCCTGCTCACCCAGATGGTCATCGACCATATCATTCCTAACCGGTCGGTGAATCTCCTGGTCATGCTGGGCATCAGCATGCTGTTTCTGATTATGATGCAAGGGGTGTTGAAGCTGATGCGCGTCTCCCTGCTGATCTTTCTGCAGACGCGGGTCGACGCGAAGATGATGCTCAATTTCCTTGAGCACCTCCTCAGCTTATCCTACCGCTTCTTCCAGATGCGTTTGAATGGTGATCTGCTGGCACGTACCGAGAGCAACGCGGCCATCCGTGACCTGCTGACGAGTCAACTTATCTCTACCCTGCTTGATGGCTCCTCGGTCATCATCTACCTGATCGTCCTGATCATAGAGTCAAAGCTTTTCGCGGGCGTGACGATAGCAATTGGCGTGCTTCAGGTGGCGCTGCTGCTTACGACAGCGTCTGCGATTCGCCGCCTGACTATGCGCGACCTGATCGCACAGGGCAAAACACAGGGTTATCTGAACGAGGTACTATCCGGTATCGCGACGGTAAAGGCGGCCGGGGCGGAGCAGCGCGCCCTGGCACGCTGGACAAATCTCTTTTTCGATGAGATGAATATCTCGAACCAGCGCAACTATCTGCAGGCCATCGTCGGCATCGCCTTTGAGATTCTGCAGATCCTGTCGCCGCTGTTACTGCTCTGGGTCGGTGCGACACAGGTTATCAATGGCGCGATGTCGGTCGGCTCTATGCTGGCGCTCAGCACGCTGGCGGTCTCGTTCCTGGTGCCGCTCAGTTCTCTGGCCGCCAGCGGGCAAAAGCTGCAGATCGCCAATGCGCACTTCGATCGCCTGGCGGATGTGCTTGGAAGCGAGTCGGAGCAGGACCTGCACCAGGTTCAGCTACCACCAAAGCTGAAGGGCAACCTTGAGCTCAGGAACGTGAGCTTCCAGTACGATCCCAACACCCCCGCGATTTTAAAGGACATTACGCTGCGCATTCAGCCGGGACAGAAAGTGGCCCTGGTCGGCAAGACCGGCTCGGGCAAGAGTACGCTGGGCAAGCTCCTGATTGGCCTGATCACCCCTACCAAAGGCGAGGTGGTTTATGATGGCCTTTCTCTGCAGCAGCTCAACTATCAGGAGGTGCGGCGCCAGTTCGGGGTGGTGCTGCAGGAATCCTTTATCTTCAGTGGTTCGGTGCGTGAAAATATCTCGTTCAATAATCCGGACCTGAATATAAAACAGGTTATGCGGGCCGCCAAAGCGGCGGCCATCCATGAGGATATCGAAAAGATGCCGATGGGGTACGAGACATTGCTATCGGAAGGGGGCAGCGTCTTTTCTGGAGGACAGCGTCAGCGTCTGGCCCTGGCCCGCGCCCTGGCGAACCATCCCGCCCTGATCCTGCTCGACGAGGCGACCAGCGCCCTGGATGTGACGACCGAGCGGGCCGTGGAGCAGAGCCTTAATCGCCTCTCCTGCACCCAGATCGTTATCGCCCACCGGCTCAGCACCATCCGCAACGCGGACGTTATTCTGGTACTGGATGAGGGGCGTATAGTGGAACAAGGGACGCACCAACAACTTCTACAGCGCCGTGGCTTCTATGCGAAACTCATCGCGATACAGATGGAAAATGGGGAGATCGGCGTGGCCTGATCCCCCTTCCATCCCCGACGCCTGGGGCCGCTTCGCGGCAAGCCCGGACAAGCCGGGCACCTACGGGAACGCAGGCGTCTTCATCCTCTCTTTGTATTGATGCCGCAGGGGTGCAAATGTGCCCCTGCGGCATCAATACATAATTACCCACAAAGAGCGTGGATGCTCGGGAACGGGACCGCTTCGCGGTAAGCCGGGTCAAGCCCGGCACCTACGGGAGGGCGACGTTTTTGGGGAAAACCCCTCTTTTGTTGTACTATAGAACTTCAGGAAAATATCTATCTGCCCCTGGCTTTCGCACCTGCGGTGCTCAGAAATTTTTATGGGTTGGTGTTACAGGAGCGCGAATGCACTTCTGTAACACCAACCCAACCAGGGCGGGGGCGCTCACGTACCCCTCTAAAACAAGGGGGAAACACTCTCTCAAACCTTTTGTTGTAGTCAATAGAAGAGAGGAACAACTCGGTCAGGAACCCCACGCCTTCTGGCGGGGGCTTGTGAAAGCAAGTCCATACCTGACCAGTCTCAGCCTTGAAACACAGGCTCCGTTCGGGAGGAAATAGGTACGGCAGGGTGCATGCCAGCCCTGCCCTCTACGGTCAGTCGTTAAACATCCCTACAGGGTTAAGGAAGTGCGATTGACGCCAAACCCTCTCGAACATTGACGAGGCACACATTACCCCGGCAACGGGAGGCTCTGAAAGGAGCAATCAACGATGTCCTCTGTATTCCTGCTTGATACCACGAAGAAACCGCTCAACCCGGTTCATCCGGGAGAGGCACGACGCTTGTTGTCACAGGGGAAGGCCGCGGTGTGGAGGCGCTTCCCCTTCACGATCATCCTGAAAACCGAAGTTGTTGAACCAGCCGTACGACCTCTGCGTCTCAAGCTCGACCCAGGCTCCCGGACGACGGGGATCGCGCTTGTCAACGACGTTTCAGGCCAGGTCGTCTTTGCCGCAGAACTCTCGCATCGGGGACAGGCCATCAAAACCAGCCTTGACGATCGCAGAGGTGTCCGACGCTCACGACGGCAGCGCAAGACCCGCTATCGCAAAGCGAGATGTGCGCCGCGTCACGCGGCCATGTATCTCCCCTGAAAGGGGAAAGAACTTGAAGGGAAGTTCTTGGGTCACCCATCTTACCTGGACCTGAAAAGCGAAGGGGACCGTAGCATGATGGGAACGTGGGGAACATCCAGAGACGTTGCGGATGAATCGTACCTGCAAGACCCGCGTCGTATGGCTAAAGCTAGACTGCTTGAACCCTAATCCTGACTTGGTGAAACTTTGCCGCCCATCGGAAAAACGCCTGACACCGATGTCATGATATGCCTTAGTTACCAGCGCGAACTGAGACAACCTTCATATCATGAAAGAGTACCCAACGGGGGTAAGCAAAGGGATGAGTAGGGAGCCTAAGCGATGCTAGAACGTACATGACCGACGGAACGTGGGATTGCCTACAGACGCAAGCGCGTCCAAGGCAACGGAGCCGCCATAGTAGTCCGAGACGATAACACCGATCACATGGCGAAGGGCGGCAGGGAGTTCAGATTGTAAGCTCAGAGAGGTACTCGTGATGAGGGACGCCAAAACTGTCTTAGCAATCGTCCGAGAACGAAAGGGTATCGGAATGAACGAACGGAAAGCTGTATGCACTGAAAGGTGCTCGTACAGTTTGGTGGGAGGCCGAAGGAAAAGGGCATACAATGTACCTCGCCAGCGGCCTACCCAACGGCACAATCGTCGCGTCCCCAAAGGGTGGCTCCCACCATCCTTGCTCAGCCGTATTGCCAATGTGCTCACCTGGGTTACGCGTCTCTCACGACTCTGTGCCATCACCACGATCAGCATGGAACTGGTTCGCTTCGACACGCAATTGCTGGAGAACCCGGAGATAGGCGGCGTTGCATATCAACAAGGGACCCTCATGGGGTTCGAAGTGAGAGAATACTTGCTCGAAAAATGGGGAAGAAAATGCGCGTACTGTGGAGCGACTGATTGTCCTTTGCAGGTTGAGCATATTCACCCCCGTGCCACCGGGGGCACCGATCGAATCAGCAACTTGACTCTGGCCTGTGATCGGTGCAACAGGGCCAAGGGGACCCAGGATATTCGGATCTTCCTCAAGAAGAAACCCTTCGTCCTGGAGACGATTCTGGCGCAGGCACGCCAGCCGCTCAAGGATGCTGCCGCCGTCAACGCCACGCGGTGGCTGCGATTCGTTTGCTCCAAAACCGCTTAAGCGGGGGCGGAACAGCAACGGGACAGGTGTCTCGTTGACAACTGATAGTTTGATGATGGGCGCAATTCCCATCCCTTTAGGTGAAGAGAGGAACAGCATTCTCCCCTCGGTAGCGACTGGTCATCAATCCGAGAAGCGGGAGGAAATGGGGCGACGTTGCAAACTCGGTGTGACGGACACCCCTAGCAAGTTGCTATGGCTAGCGCAAGCGAACCTGCACATTAACCGTCGTTATGGCGAACAAGCCAAAGCGAGTTAACGCAAGTATCAGGGAGCCAATGCGGGGCTTGGTCCAAAACGGACAAGGATAGGGGCCGACAGATCCACCGCTGATCGGTATTCACCCCCACGAAACCCGGCGGACAGCAGGAGTCCTACGGCAACGCAAAACGAACTATCGGAACGAAGTAACCGACAGATAGCTCTCATGTGAGGTCGAAAACATGAGTAGGTACCAACCGTAAGCATCTGTGAGGTGGGATGGTCTGAAAAGCAAACGCCTGAAGTAATGTTCAGGATAGGCTGACGCAGACCCGATACTGTGGAATGAAGGAGCGCAAGTCGCATGGAACAAACCAAGGCACCGGACGCAAGTCCGAGTGAGGAATGGGCCGGATTACCCTGGCGCAAGCTAGAGCAACACCAGTACCGCCTGCAAAAGCGCATCTTCAAAGCCTCCGAACGTGGAGATCTAAAAGCAGTTCACAAACTACAGAAATTGTTAATGAAGTCTCGGTCTGCCCGACTCTTGGCAGTGCGACGAGTGACCCAGGACAATCAGGGCAAGAAAACCGCTGGGATAGACGGTGTAAAATCCGTCCAACCAACAGGAAGATTAGCAATGGTTGAGGCAATTCACCCAAGGCATATGAACAAGAGGAAGCCACAACCGCTCAGACGCGTCTGGATACCCAAACCAGGAAAAACTGAGCAAAGACCGTTAGGAATACCAGTGATGTTCGACAGGGCATGTCAGGCATTAGCCAAAGCCGCCCTTGAACCGCAATGGGAAGCCTTGTTTGAGGTCAATAGCTATGGTTTCCGACCGGGACGCGGTGCCCATGATGCGATAGGAGCAATCTTTAGCAATATTCGACTCAAGAGCAAATATGTTCTTGATGCGGATATTAAAGGCTGTTTCGACAACATCAACCATCAAGCGCTCTTAGCAAAACTGTCCACCTATCCGGCAATGAGACGACTCGTAAAAGGCTGGCTCAAAGCAGGAGTGATGGAAGCATTGGAACTCTCCCCAACGAAGGCAGGGACCCCGCAAGGTGGAGTAGTGTCGCCATTGCTTGCGAATATTGCCCTCTATGGAATGGAAGAAGCACTGCAGAAAGCCTACGTCGGTGAGAAGAAGGCGCCATCCGCTTTACGAGGAGCACCACAACTCATTCGATACGCAGACGATTTTGTAGTGCTGCATGCTCAGGAAACAGAGATCATCAAAGCACAACAGATTATTGAGATGTGGTTAAAGGGCATCGGATTGGAACTGAAACCGAGCAAAACGCGACTCTCCCATACTCTGAAGGAATACCAGGAAAATGTAGGGTTTAACTTTTTAGGGTTTACCATTCGACAATTTCCGGTAGGAAAGACCCATACGGGAAAGGGGAAAACGTCCGGTTTCAAAACGATCATCAAGCCAAGTAAAGAAGGAGTCCAACGCCATCTGCAAGAACTCAGAAAAATCTTACAGAAAAGTCAATCACTTCCCCAAGAGGAACTCATTGACCAATTAAACCCAGTCATTCATGGATGGGCACTGTATTATCGAACGGTCGTTTCCAAGAGACAACTCGAGGCATGCGATCACCACCTGATAAGTATGCTCTGGCAGAGGATGACCCGAAAACACCCGAAGAAAAACGCGGGATGGGTAAAAAGAAAGTACTGGCGGACAGTAGAAGGGAACAATTGGACATTTGCAACCACAGCAGGGGACAAGCAAAGAACCCTACGATGGCACGCAAACACCCCCATTCAGCGGCATGTGAAGGTAAAGGGCAGAGCAAGCCCGTTTGACGGAAATCTCCTTTACTGGACAAAGCGCTTAAAAAATCATCCATTAACAAGGACGACACTAGGAAGGCTGCTACAGAAACAGCAAGGGAAATGTCGATGGTGTGAACTTTACTTTCGGGAAGAGGATCTTATTGAGATTGACCATATCACCCCGAAAAGTGAAGGTGGAGGTGAAGAGCTCAGCAACAAATGTGCTCTGCACCGTCATTGTCATGACCAACGACATGCGAAGCACGATGCGGAGTGTATCAATGACAACTGACCGCAGTATTGAGGAGCCGTGTGAGGTGACAAGTCTCACGCACGGTTTTGAAGCCGAGCGGAGAGGGCGACCTCTTCGCTTAGGCAGCGCACTCCTCGATCGACTCAAAGCAACGGGGTTGCCTGTGGAAACCGGTTCGGGTGGGCTGACCAAGTTCAATCGATTCCAGCGCAAGATGGCCAAGACCCATTGGGGTGACGCGGCTTGTGTCGGCAGGAGTACCCCGCAGGTGTTGAAGGTCGACCAGATCCATCCATTGCGCATTCGGGCAACGGGACATGGGCGACGACAGATGTGCGTCACCGATAAATACGGGTTTCCCAAGCAGCACAAAGGCCGGAAAGGGACCTATCTCGGGTACCGGACCGGTGATATGGTCAAGGCGGTCACGCCGAACGGAACGTTTCAGGGGCGCATCGCGATTCGCTATCGTCCGTCATTCCGCCTGGGCAAGATCGATATTCATCCGAAATATATGCGCCGTCTGCATCGGGTAGACGGCTATGCGTATCACGACGAAAGGAGTGCGTGATGCTCCTCCCCATGGGTCAACCGAGGGGGACCCGCATCACGCGAATTATACGATGGAATATAGGCAACTTGGAGGCTCTGGCCTGAAAGTTTCCGCACTTAGCTTCGGAACAGCGACCTTCGGCGGGGGCAACGAGTTCTTTAGCGCCTGGGGCAAAACCGATGTGGATGAGGCGCGTCGACTGGTCGATGTCTGCCTGGAAGCAGGCGTCAATCTCTTCGATACCGCGGACTCTTACTCCAATGGCCGGGCCGAGGAGATTCTGGGCAAGGCTATCGAGGGACGGCGCGATCAGTTGCTTATTTCGACCAAGGCAACATTTCGCACCGGCGAGGGTCCCAACGATCTGGGCTCCTCACGCTACCATATCATCCGCTCCTGCGAGGACAGCCTGCGCCGCTTGAATACGGATCATATCGACATCTATACGATGCATGGCTTCGATGCGCTTACCCCGGTTGAGGAGACGCTTCGCACCCTTGATACCCTGGTGCAGAGCGGCAAGGTGCGCTATATCGCCTGCTCCAATTTCTCGGGCTGGCACCTGATGAAGTCGCTGGCCGTGGCGCAGAACTATGGCTGGACGCGCTACGCGGCCCACCAGGCTTTCTACTCGCTGGCCGGGCGCGAGTACGAGTGGGAACTGATGCCACTGGCCCTCGATCAGAAGGTGGGGACGATCGTCTGGAGTCCCCTGGCATCTGGGGTACTCTCGGGTAAAATACGCCGCAACCAGCCTGCACCGCAGGGCAGTCGCGTGCAACAGATCGGTTCGGAGGGTTCACGTATCTCTGACGAGAAGCTCTATGAGATCGTAGATGCACTCGAAGCTATCGCCGAGGAGACGGGCAAGTCGGTGGCCCAGATCGCGTTGAACTGGCTGCTGCAGCGCCCCACGGTCGCCAGCGTTATCGTTGGCGCGCGCAATGAGGATCAGCTTAAGCACAATCTTGGCGCAGTCGACTGGAATCTCACCCCCGAACAGGTGGCGAAACTTGATCAGGCCAGCGAGATACCAACCATCTATCCATACTGGCACCAGCGCCCGTTCGCCGAGCGCAATCCTCTGGCAGTCTCTTACTATAAAAAACGTTAAGCTCCCCGAACCAGGCCGATGCTAGTTCTGCGCGCTGGTCTTTTCCGCCAGCGCGCAGATCTCTTCCATGGAGAGATTGCGTCCCTCGATCCACCAGCGTTCCCACGTTTCGACGTTGACCTGCGCCTGCATGCGGTCGCGATTGGCAAAGTAGAGTGGACGGTATGCGACCGGGACCGTGGAATTGAGGCTTTCGTAGAGCGCTTCGGCGGCGGCACAGATGTGGGCGGTGAAGAAAGGTCCTCGCAGCCTGCCCAGCACGCAGCCCAGGGTGAGCAGGTCAGCGGCCAGCATGTAGTTATTGCCGGTCTTCCTGGCCAGCCACATCCCCTCGCGCAGGTAATCGCTGCTCAGCGGCAGATCCCCCTGGAGAAAAGCTAGTATTCCCAGATAGACCAGTGTAATCGTCAGGACGCCTGATTCGTCATATTCGCGCAAGAGCCGCATGGCTTCACCCAGCCAGGTACGTGCCTGCTGGATGTTGCCTTGCAACGTTGCCAGAGCCCCCAGCCTGCTCAAGGCGAAGGCATAGTTACGCCAGTCCTCCTGCTCATAGAGCAGTTGTGACGATTCTTCCAGGTAGGGGATGGCCCGTACATAATCCCCCTGTATATGCCAGGTATCGCCGATATGGAATAGCGCCCATGCGCGCCCAACCCGGTTGCCATCAGCCTCATATAATCGCAGGGCCTGCTGAGCCAGCTCACGCGAACGCTCGCAACCGACCTCCCAGAGGACGAGACGGGCGGTTCCCATCAGAAGCTTCGCATGCATAGATGATGGCGTATCGGACCGCATCGCGAAGAGGGCATCCACCCAGCGCAGGGCAGAGTGGAATTGCATACGCGCCTCCCAGAAGTGTCCCAGGGCGCTACTGATGCGTAGCGCCATCTTGCTTTCGCCGTTTTCCGTCGCCCAGGCCAGGGCAGCCCGCAGGTTCCCCTGCTCGCGCATGAACAGCGCCATCGCCGCCAACTGTCCGTCGCCAGCCAGGCTGGACGCTCCCTTTTCGGCCAATACCAGGTAGTAGCAGGCATGCCATTGCTGAACCTGCGCCAGCTCATCGGCCGCATTCAACTGTCCCAGGGCATATTCACGGATCGTCTCCAGAAGGTAAAAGCGCGGCTCCTGCGTCTCCCCAATGGCAAATCCCTCCTCCGGGCGCATGCGTTTCAGCAGGCTCTGATCTATAAGAAATTCCATCTGCTCCAGGACGTCGGGGATGGTGGCCTCTGGGTTGTCAAATAGCACAACAGCGCGGGCCGCCTCCAGGGTCCAGCCGTCGACAAATACACCATAGCGGCGGAAGAGCGTTTGATATAGGGGTGGCTGTAGCTCATAGCTCCAATCCAACATAGCCTGCAGGGTCTGGTGGCGCTGCAACATATTATAGGCACTGGTACGCAGAATGGATCCACCCCTCCCGGTCATTAACCACTGTAAAATGTCAGCTAATGGCAGCACCTTGACGCGGGCCGCCGCCAGTTCGATCGCCAGCGGCAGCCCATCCAGGCGGGTGCAGATCTGGGAGATGGTCCGAGCGTTGCGCGGCGTTATGCGAAAGGTCGGATCAACTGACTGAGCCCGTTCAACAAACAGGCGAATGGCGGAAAACTGTTCCAGGGTCTCTATATTAACGAGATCAGGTGAGGGGCAGATGGTAAGCGGCGGAACATCGAACTCATATTCACCATACAGGTGCAGCAGGACGCGGCTCGTCACCATGATCTTAATGGTTTGAGCACTCTGCAGCAGATCGCTGACGAATGGCGCGATATCGGGGATCTGCTCTACGTTATCGAGTATCAGCAGGAGCTTTTTGTTCTGCAGGAATTGTTTCAATATATCTTCCGGCCCCAGAGCACCCGGCTGGTCTGGATTCCCTTCTCCGGTTGCTGTCATGAGCCGCAACGCCTGTACGATCGTGGCGGGAACAAAGGCCACCTCGCGTATTGAGGTCAGGGAGATAAAAAAGACGCCATCGGCGAAATCGCGCTTGAGCACATGCGCTACCTCCAGCGCCAATCGTGTCTTGCCAACGCCCCCCATCCCAAATAGCGTTACCAGCCGTACCGCTGGCTGTAGCAATCGATCGAGCAACAACTCTACCTGATATTCGCGCCCGATCAGCGCGGTAGTGGGACCCGGCAGTACGTAATCGGAATGCACAGGGGACGTTGTTGATGTAGCCACAGTTGTTGTGGCGGCACTCGGGCCCGACTCTGGTTGGGGCTGCTCAGCCTCAAGTTTGTCCAGTGGCGCGCTCCCCCACTCCGGCTCGGAGAAAGCTTCCACCTTTAAGCCCATGATAGAGAGCAGCTGACCGGCTTCGGCGCGTGTGGTAATCGCGTCCCAATCAGCCAGGGTCTTGACGATCTGTTTCACCTCAGTATGGGTCGGGAAAGATCGCCGCGCCCCATGCAGCTTACGGCTCAGTACCTGCGCGTCAAGGCTAAGGGCATCAGCCAGTTCCTTTTGCAGACGACCCGCCCTGCGGCGCGCCGCCGTTACGAGATCACGAAAAAAGCTTCAGGCTCGCCGGCGCGTATGCATCATCTTTTTGTATTGGAGGTATCATAATATTCTTTGATAACGTGGTAACAGTATGTCTGCTATTGTCCTTTGGCTCGTATAATACGTCGATTATAACATGTAGATTTAATTCTTTTGGAGGAGAAGTACTTTATAGGTGTTTTGGTAACACGCAATGCATAAGCTTTGTATTTTGTATAAGCCTTGTACAATGGATCACCAGGCATGCAGTATCTTGCCTAAACTTAAATTCGTTTCTACGCACGGATGGACGGGGTAGTCAGAGGGGAGGATAATAGCTGAAGGAACCGTTATAAAGTAACGGACATGGAGGTGGGGTCCGGGTGGCTCTGTATATCCTGAGCAATAAAGCTGTTGCGCTCATAGAGCCGTCTGGCTGGACTATTCGTGCTGACAGACAGGCTCAGGGCGCTATAGCCCCGCTGAGAGGCGATCTGTTTGAGCGTAGACAGCAATGATTGGCCGATCCCACGCCGACGGGCATGTACCTCTACGGCAAGCGCAATGATGGGAATATCGCTGGCATAGAAGCCCGGCACAAAATCATCGGGAGAGGAGAAAAGACGGCACCATATGGCGCCGAGCCGTCGCCGGGTCATGGTATCTACAGCTAGCAGCGCGATATCACCCGGACGCCCCCAGCCACTTCTCCACGGCGCGATCTGAGGCAAACGCGCGACCAGCTCTGCATCACAACCAGACATACGGCAATGGCGCATCGGAAAAGCAGAGAGATAACACATCAACGTCAGAAATTGTTGATCCTCTTCAGCACATGTCGCGGGCCGCACAAACCATGAAACACCCTCCAGATCGCTAATCCAACACTGAGCTAAAGCAATAGACATATCAACAATCTCTTTCTGTGAATGCAGCCTGCCATCAAAGGTTCACCCTGCTTTCTACTTCCAAGTATAAGAAAAGCAGCCACGACATAGAAGAGTAAAGTTGATCCAAAGTTGATCCAAATCCTACAAATATATACATTTGCATGTAACTGCGTTATTGCAACTCCAGAACTAGTGTTCACGAGTCAGCCTTGTGTGGATGTTTGTGCCATGGGTTGCGCGGAGGCACAACCCATGGCACAAACATCCACACAAAAAAACCGCGCGACCGCGCAACGGACGCGCGCAGAAAAAGCGTGTCTGACACCTCCACCAACTTGACGGTTAAGGGTATTCACGCGTACAATATTATTGTAAGTTACATACATTTAGTTAGAGATGGTGGGTAGCAGGCATTGCTGCCCATATCCAGACTGGGGCCGCGCGCACTTCCGCCATACACGCCCTGCAAGGAGTTCTTGATGGAACTGGGATTTTATACGTTCGCAGATGTGATGCCTTCTCCATTGACTGGAGAGACGATCAGTCCCGCACAGCGGCTGCGCGACCTTATAGAAGAGATTGAACTGGCCGACCAGGTTGGCCTGGATGTGTTTGGAGTAGGTGAGCACCATCGCCCTGGATACGCGGTCTCGACGCCCGCGGTGGTGCTGGCCGCCGCCGCTGAGCGCACGAAGAAGATTCGTCTGACGAGCACGGTGACCGTCTTAAGCTCAGACGATCCGGTGCGCGTATTCCAGGATTTCGCGACGCTCGATCTGCTCTCAGGCGGGCGCGCGGAGATCATGGCCGGGCGCGGCTCATTCATCGAGTCCTTTCCACTGTTCGGCTATGACCTCGACGACTATGATGAATTGTTCACCGAAAAGCTGGATCTGCTGCTGCGCATCCGCGAGTCGGAACGCGTCACCTGGTCGGGACAGCATCGTCCCGCCCTCGATAACCTGGGTGTCTATCCTCGCCCCATTCAGAATCCGCTGCCGATCTGGATCGCCGTTGGTGGTACGCCCGCTTCGGTGCAGCGCGCGGGCATCCTGGGGCTGCCGCTAGCGATCGCCATTATTGGTGGAGAACCCGCGCGCTTCGCGCCATTAGCCAGGCTCTATCGCCAGGCGGCGCAGCACGCTGGGCATGATCCTTCTACCCTACCAATCAGCATCAACTCGCACGGCTATATCGCCGACACCTCACAGACGGCCCGAGAGGAGCATGCACCATACTACATGGAGATGATGAATATGCTGGGACGTGAGCGCGGCTGGGGCAAGATGACCCGGAGCCAATACGACGCCGGCAGTTCACTGCGCGGCGCGCTGCTGGTGGGAAGTCCCGAGGAGGTTACCGAAAAGATCCTCTTCCAGCACAAAATCTTTGGTCATCAGCGCTTCCTGATGCAGACCAGCGTCGGAGCAATGCCCCACAACAAAGTCATGCATGCCATCGAGTTGTTCGGTACCAAAGTCGCCCCCATAGTGCGGCGCGAAACCACCGCCGCCGCCGAGCAGCCACTATAATCTGCCGTCATGTGCAGCAGGTTATATGCGATGACATAAAAATATGACAGGAGATGTCAACAAGATAAGATAAACTCTCCCTTGAAATGCATTCAACAATCAATCAAGGGAGAGTTTATCGCGATGCAGTATGGTCTGGATATTCCAACGGCGGGTGCGTTCGCCGATCCGCGCACATTGGCCGATCTGGCGGTTGAGGCAGAAGAGGCAGGCTGGGATGGTTTCTTTCTGTGGGATACGATTTTTATGCCGGGACATCCCGAGATTCCGGTGGTAGATCCCTGGATCGCCCTGGCGGGGATCGCTATGCGTACCCAACGCATCAAGATTGGGGCTTTCCTCACACCGCTGCCGCGCCGCCGCCCCTGGCAGGTGGCGCGCGCGAGCGTGGGTCTCGATCACCTATCTAACGGACGCCTGATCTTCGGGGCCGCATTGGGCTATCACGATCTCGACTTTATCCCTTTCGGCGAGACCTTCGATCCCAAAATTCGCGCTGAGAAGTTGGATGAGGGATTGGCTATCCTTGATGGCTTCTGGAGTGGCGAAACCTTTAGCTTCGATGGCAAACACTATCAGATTCACGATGTGAGCCTGCAGCCCAGGCCACTGCAATCTCCGCGCATCCCTATCTGGCTCGCGGGCGGTTGGCCGCGCCGCAAGCCACTGCGCAGAGCAGCGAGATGGGATGGCATCTATCTTATGACCACCAACCAGGATACGGGCCAGATGCTGACGCCCGCCGAGGTACGTGAAGTCATCACCTATATCAACGCCAATCGCACAGCCAGAGGGCCATTTAACGTGGCCCTGAACGTGAAGCCATCCGAGAATACGCACCAGAACGCCGAACTGGTGCGGCAGTATAGCGAAGCGGGGGCGACGTGGTGGATCGAACTGGAACCAACCGATCAGGTGACGGAACAAGCATTCAAGGCATATTGCGAGCATATTCGTCGCGGCCCTCCTACGTAGGCCCTGGTTCAGGCTAAGTCAGGCTACGGTTAAGCGGCCTGACCATGCTTCAGCCAGTCTCCTATGGTCCTGAGGCAAGAGTACCAGAACGTATGATGGGCATTCTTCGATATGATACGATCAATATGAAGGATAAATTTCTTTTGTTCCGCAAGTATATATGAAAAGCACTGACAGAAACATTGTATCAGTATCGGGGAAAAATCGTAAATGAGCAATCCTATCTCACAGCGCCAGTCTGACGCGCAGTTTGATGCCGCCAATTCCATCTTCGAGCGCGACGGTGCGGCGGCGCAACCTGCGCACAAGGCTGCGCATCTTCTTAAAAAGGTTCCTGAAATTACCATCTTCTTCTGGATCATTAAATTGTTGACGACCGCGATGGGAGAAACGACCTCCGATTACATGGTCAACCATATCGATCCGGTGATCGCGGTCGCTATCGGAGCCCTCGGTTTATGCGTCGCGCTCGCTTTACAGCTCGTGGTGCGCCGCTATATACCGGCGGTCTACTGGTTCGCCGTGGTGATGGTTGCTATCTTCGGCACGATGGCCGCCGATGTGCTCCACATCGGACTGGGCATCCCATATCTCGCCTCGACCATCTTCTTCGCGATCGCGCTGGCCATTATCTTTGGCGTCTGGTACGCGACCGAAAAGACGCTGTCGATCCATAGCATCTACACGCTGCGCCGTGAGCTTTTTTACTGGGCCACGATCGTCACCACGTTCGCGCTCGGCACCGCCCTGGGCGATATGACCGCCACCACCCTGCACCTGGGCTACCTGGACTCCGGTATCCTCTTTGCTGTGCTGTTCGCCCTTCCAGGCCTCGCCTGCTGGCTGCTGGGCTTAAACGAGATCCTGGCCTTCTGGTTCGCCTACATCGTAACGCGGCCGCTGGGCGCCTCCTTCGCCGACTGGATGGGCAAGCCCCGCGACGCTGGTGGCATCGGCTTCGGCACAGGAACGGTCAGTCTGGTACTGACAATCCTGATCATCGCCCTCGTCGCCTATGTAACCATCACCCGCAAAGATATCGATCTCAAACAACAGTAACGCATCTACAAATCCGCCAGATAAAGCAACCAGCGAAACGATGTCTATAGACATTATTTTGCCGGTTGCTTTTTGCATATTCACGTATATTATCTGCGCATAACAAAGCTTGACAAAACGGACTCACATCATATATGGTACAACCACTCAACGTTGCTACACAGTAGCTTTATCGCAAAAAGACAGGAGAATCATCAAATGCGGCAATTCAACATTATTCATAAGGAGATTGAAATGAGAATAGAAGAACAGCACACACAGAGGATTTTACTGCATGCAGGTAGTGAACATTGGCATCGTCGCGCACGTGGACGCTGGAAAGACAAGCCTGACGGAGCGCATACTGTTTGAGACGAATGTTATCGCCGAAATTGGGCGCGTTGATCAAGGCAACACCCAGACCGATTCTCTAGAACTGGAAAAAAGAAGAGGCATCACCATTAAGGCCTCGATCGTATCCTTCCTTGTACGGGATCACGATCTCAAAGTTAATCTTATCGATACCCCCGGACACGCCGACTTTATCGCGGAAGTTGAGCGCTCATTCAGCGTACTGGATGGGGCGATCCTGGTGATTTCGGCCGTGGAAGGAGTTCAGGCCCAGACCAAGTTTCTTATGGCCATCCTGGCCAAGCTTGGTATCCCCACGATCATCTTTATCAATAAGATCGATCGCCGAGGCGCGCAGTCCGCCTCGCTCATCCAACACATCAAGGAAAAACTGACCGAGCGTGTACTCCCCCTCTCCACACCTGAAAAGATAGGCACGAAGGAAGCGTTTATCGTCGAGCATCGTTTTTGTCGCGATACCACTCCAACCTTCTTAGAAGAGTGTATAGAGATGCTCACCCTCAACGACGACCGTCTGCTGGCCGCTTATCTACGCGACGAACCATTGCCGGAGGAGCAGATCAGAACAGCACTGACAAAACAGGTCCGCGAGGCAAACCTTTACCCGATCTTCTTTGGCTCGGCCATCACCGGCATCGGCGTTGCCGAACTGCTCACGGGAGTAGCCACATTCTTCCCCACCAACAGCGGTCTGAAGGAAGCTCCGCTATCCGGGGTCGTCTTTAAGATCGAGAAAGAGACAGCCAGCGAAAAGATCGCTTATGTCAGGCTGTTCTCGGGCAGCATCAATGTCCGGGCATACGTCCCAGTGAGCCGCAATACTGATATACAGGAGGTCAATACGTATCAGGAAAAAGTCAAAAAGCTGCACCTGTTCAATGAAGGGAGAACGGTTCAGGCTTCAGCCATAGAAGCCGGTGAGTTCTGTAAGATCTGGGGATTCAAACAGGTCGGCATCGGCGATATCATAGGCGAACGATCGGACAGGATGAAAGACCTGCACTTTGTGGAACCACAGATGGAAGCACGCATCGAGGCGAAAGATCCATCACAAACGCAACAGCTCTACCGGGCCCTGGTGGAGATGGCGGAAGAAGATCCATTGATCAAGGTGCTCAAAGACACCTTTCACCATGAGATCTATCTACGCATCTTTGGCGAGGTACAAAAGGAAGTTATCGAGGCGATGTTGCTGGAAAAGTATGGTCTACAGGTGACCTTCTCTGAGACCAGGGTGATCTGTGTCGAAAAACCCGCCGGAACAGGACAGGCATTGGAGATGATAACCGCGGCGGACAACCCATTCGCTGCGACTATCGGCTTCAGGGTTGAGCCGGGCGCTGTGAACAGCGGCGTCAGTTATAAGCTGGAGGTCAAGCTCGGCTCGCTGCCCCTCCCCTTCCACCGGGCAATCGAGGAGACGACACGCGAGGTATTAAAACAGGGACTCTACGGCTGGGAGGTCACCGATATCAAGGTGACCCTGACCCATACCGGCTATTCCAGTCCGGTCACAGTGGCGGGCGATTTCCGCAAGCTGGTACCGCTCGTTCTGATGGAGGCGCTCTCCCGCGCGGGCACCACCGTCTATGAACCGCTGCACCAGTTTGAGCTGAACGCTCCCCTCTCTGCCATCAGCAAAGCGATGTTCAAATTATCCGCTTCAAGGGCAACCTTTGACAAGCCGCTACTGCGCGGCGACACCTTCCAGTTAACGGGACTGCTGCCAGTAGCGACCACCGAGGCATTCAAGAGAAACCTGAACTCTTTTACCGAGGGTGAAGGCATCCTGCTTACCAGGCCAGGGGGATTTCGCCAGGTAGAGGGCGCCTTCCCCATCAGGAAGCGCGCGGACTTTAATCCATTGAATCGCAAGGATTACCTGCTCCACGTCCTTCACGCTTACTAAGCACGGGCGCCCAATATGGGAGAGTGGTGTTGAACGGGCGCGGTTGCGCCCGTTCAACACCACTCTCCCATATTGGGCGGGCAATTTCTATCTTTAAAGTTGGAAGGTGTAGCTTTCACCGGAACCGATCTCGCGCACCTGCTTGCCGACACCTACTTTGACGGACTGGTTGAGGCTGTTGACCTCGGCTCCGACGCGCAGGCGTCCCTCTTCGAGGGTGACGTTGATCAGCAGCCCTCTGAAACGCATGGGCAGCGACAGGCCGCGCAGTTGTTCGATGCGCTTGGGATTAAAGTAGAGGACGCCATCGAGAATTACCTCGCCCAGATAGCTGCGCTGCACCAGGTCCAGCGTCCCCGACATCACGCCCATGTGGATGCCCTCGGCCGTGGTGCCACCCTGGATATCCTCGACATCGCTCTCCAGCGCCACCAGATAGCGCTCCCAGGAGGTCGTCAGGTTGATCTCGGCGTAGATGCCAGCATAGGATACAAAGCTCAGTGTAGAGCCGTGCGAGGTGTGGGCATCATAGTACTCGACGTTCTTATGCAGGATATCAGGCGAGTAATCATAGCCCAGACGCTCAAAAATCTCCTTCAGCTCATTCTGCCGGAACAGGTAGAACAATAGCACGGTGTCCGCCTGCTTCGATAGCTTGTAGCGATCGGGCTCTTTCCCTTCCGCGCGCAAGATACGGTCGAGGCGCTGGATATTGCCATACTTCTCGCGATAGGCGTCCCAGTCCAGGTCCTCCAGCCTGTCCCAGCCATCGAACTGATTGATAATGCCATCATCACGGAAAGGGACATACATCTTGCGGCTCATATCCCTCCAGGTCTCAATCTCCTGGCTGGTGAGATTGATACGCTCCGCCAGCGCGCGGCGGCGGCGCTCCGCCAGCATATCTGGTAACCTGCTGGCGAGGTCGCAGATCCAGGCCACCATCACGTTGGTATAGGCGTTGTTGTGCAGGCCCGGCTCGTCCGAGTCGGGATACTTCTCGTGAAACTCGTCGGGACCCATGACACCGAGGATCTCGTAGCGGCCACGCTGTGAATTGAAGTGGGTGATGCTGGCCCAGAAACGCGCGATCTCCAACATCATCTCGGCACCCGGTCCAATCAAGAAGTCGGTATCGCCGGTCGCCTGGATATAGTGCCAGATATTGTAGAAGATGGCCGCGCTCACATGTCTCTGGTTCTGACTCAGATCTGGCTCCCACATTCCCGAACGGGGATTGAGGTGCACTACCTGGGTCTCTTCCTTGCCGTCGCTGCCGCTCTGCCAGGGATACATGGCGCCCCGGAAGCCGGCGGCATGGGCCAGCGCGCGTGCCTCGTCGAGCCTGCGGTAGCGATACATCAGCAGGCCGCGCGTGATCTTTGGCAGGCGGAAATTCAGGAAGGGATAGACGTAGAGTTCGTCCCAGAAGATGTGGCCGCGATAGGCTTCCCCGTTAAGGCCGCGCGCAGAGACACCGGCATCAAGATCGGCCGTGTGGGGAGAGCAGGTCTGCAGCACATGGGAGGCGTGGAAGCGCAGCAGAAACTGTACCCGGTCATCATTGGGCACCAGGATATCGCAATCGTCCCACAACTCGTCCCATGCACGCCGGTGCTGCTCAAAAGACTCGTCAAAGGTGCCGAAACGCTTGACCGCCTTCTCGGCATTAGTCAGGGGCTCATTGATCGCCTGGTCGCGCGAGGTATAGAACGAGACCATCTTCTCGACCCGCACCGGCTGCCCCTGTAACAGATCAAATCCCAGCGTCTGATGGGCGTAGTCCTCCATCAGGTAACGGCTGCGCTCAACTTCTAGTTCACCGGCGTCTCCATAGACGCGCGTCCTTACCGCCTCGGCCACATAGATGCGCGATTGACGGGTGTGCACGAGCAGCGAGATGGTATCCGGGCGCGGCGTGCGGCTGGCCACCGGATGCAGGTGGCGGCCCTCAAGTTCGCGATAGCGGGCAACGCCCTGGTTGATGACGCGCGCGTCAAGCGCCGTAATCACCTCGACCGGACCAGACCAGTTCTCGGCCGTGATCGTCCATTCCAGCGCCCCCTGGTGCATATCCCCCATGCTAACGAAACGTCTGCTGGTCAGCGTCGTCTCGCGGCCACGGCGATCGCGGAAGCGCATCTCGCGCATCACCGTCGCATTGCGGAAATCGACCGCGTGCCGATAGCTCAACATTTCAACGTTCTTCAGGCTGATCGGTTCTTCATCGCCGATGCGCAGCTTGAGCAGGAGCCAGTTGGGAAGATTCACCAGATCCTCGTTGAGCACAGGCCGCCCACCCATGATGGTCGTCTCACGATTATAGCAACCATGCGCGTATGTACCCGGATAATGCACCTCATCCACGTCGGCCCACTCAAGGCTGCCGCGTGTGCAGAAGTAACCGTTACCGGTCGAGGTCAGCACCTCGCGCAACCTCTCCTGCTCGGGATCGAAGAAATCATATACGAGCGTCCAATCATTTGGATTGGGCTGGACGCCACCGGGCAATGTCTGCTTTTCTTCTGCTGACTCTAGCGCGGTCAGCCTGTTGAGGAATCCCTCCACCTCATCCATCGTATTGAGCACATAATCAGCTGCCGTGGTACGTCCGGTGGTTTCGGGATCATCAGCATGTCCGACAAAGATGCCGATGCCGCGTCCCGCCAGAGTTCGAAACGCGTCCTCATCTGTGATGTCGTCGCCCAGGTAGATAGGTACCACATCACCGCGGTCCAGGCTCAGGGCCTCAAGCAGATAGAGCACCGCCTTCCCTTTGTCCCAGTCCAGTTTCGGTTGCAACTCAAAGACCATCTTGCCGGGAGTAACCTTGAGCTCATCTGGGTGCTCACCGAGGATCATGTCAACGATCTCTTTGACCCTGGGCCGATGCTCATCGGCAACGAGACGATAGTGAACGGCCACCGAGCTCTTTTTGGGCTCGATCAAAACGCCAGGAATGTCGGACAGGTCGGCGCGTAGCCGCGTCTCCACATCTCGCATCAACTCCTCGAATGCGGCGCCCTCTTCTCGCTGAATGGCCCGACCATCTGGACTCCAGATATCAAAGCCGTGGCTGCCAGCCACAATCAGGCTGTTGATACCCATCAATTCCTGTACGACCTTGCGGTCGCGCCCACTGACCACGCACACCGGAACGCGCTCAGCCAGACTGCGTACCGCCTCACGCATACCATCAGAGATCACAGCGTCCTCCGGCCGATCGCGGATCGGGGTCAGGGTTCCATCGTAGTCGAGGAAAACAGCCGACTGCCTTCCGGCCAGACGTTGAGCCAGCTCGGCCTCTTCGTCGAGCGCGTGTGGTAGGTTACCAATATGCTTCGCCATCGTTGCCCACCTATGTGACTTTATAAGAAGAATAAGAAATAGGAGCAATAGAGATTTGCATTTTAATCGATCGACATCGATAGAACACAAAGCCGCCACTATTGCTGATTCAAACGCAAAAATGTAGCTTACCTTGATACAAGTACCACATTTTTGATCAAATTTCTAGTTAAAAAGGAATGAGAGTTTGTTGTTTTGCTTGAATTCCGCCGCTGCGGTGGCGGAATTCAAGCAAAACAACAGCCAGTAACTTGATTTCCATATTTCCCTGCTTTGGTTATAATAATGCAAAGTAAAAGCTTTATACACAATTTTCATAAAAAAGGATGAAGGAAATGCATATCTTTCAATACGATCCGGCCATTCTGGAACGCTACCCGGAGGTTGTTGGCGGCGCGATTCTGGCGCGCGATGTGACCAACGGCCCAACGCCACCGCAGGTACAGACACTCTATCAAACCGAGCAGCAGCGCGTGGTGGAGCGCATTGGCAACACGCCCTTGAGCCAGATAGAGTCGCTGGCCGCCTGGCGACGCGCCTTCCGTGGTTTCGGGGTCGATCCAACCCAGTATCGCAGCGCGGCTGAAGCCCTGCTGCGCCGCCTGACCAAAAAAGGGGATATTCCCAGCATCAATCTGCTGGTCGATATCGGCAACATGGTCAGCATTCGCTATGGACTGCCTGTGGCGGTCTTCGATCTGAGCGCCCTGCAGCGGCCGATCACGGTGCGCTTCGCCGATGGCACAGAGCGCTACAGCGAGCTGGGCGAAAGCGCGGAGGATCATCCGCAGCCGGGCGAGGTGGTATTCTCAGATGAGACCAGACAGGTTGTCGCGCGCCGCTGGTGCTGGCGACAGAGCGAGTCGAGCGCGGCCGTCGAGCAGACGCGGGAATGCCTGATTACCGTTGAGGCGCACCATGCCGCCGCCCACCAGGATATCGGGTCCGCCGTGCGCGACCTGCTCGCCTTGCTGAACGATTTCGCCGGAGGCAGCTATACCTCGTCTATCCTGGATGTACAGCACCCGGCCCTGGTCGACGCACCCGAGGGCTAAGGCACTTATCCTTAGTGTATAAGCAGGATTTATTGCGCTGCCTTGCGTGCGATCAGGCGCTCGATGACTCCTAGCTTGTGCCGCGTCAGGTATTCGATGCTAAAGCCAGCCGCCTGCACGGCTTCGACCGGTTCGCGCAAAAGGTGGTCCGCCTCCGTGCGCACCGACAGGGGCTCTAGCAGATGCTCAATACCACGGACAATCACATTAGGACTGCGTACGTGTTCCAGGGCGATAAAACGGCCACCTGGACGCAGAACGCGCCAAACCTCGGCCACCGCCTTGCGTTCGTCGGGAATAGTACACAGCGCCAGCGTGCACACCACCGTATCAAAGCTCTGGTCAGGAAAAGGAAGCGCCTGCGCGTCGCCATTAACCAGTTCAACCTGTCGCTTAAGGTCCCGTGCACGCTGGCGGGTAACCTCAAGCATAGAGAGGCTAAGTTCAATTGCGGTGAGATCTACATCCTCCGCATAGAATGAGAGGTTGCGTCCGGTGCCAATGGCCAGCTCAAGCACCTGTCCGCGTGCCTGGGAGCAGGCCCAGGCACGCCCATCACCTATAAAGAACTTCTCACTGAAATTCATGCTTTGATCATATCGCGCCGCTGTAGAGTCATAGATGGCGCGCACGCGCTCCGTTTCGTTTGGTGATACCACAGGATTTTCCCCTTTTTTAAAAACAAATGTAGCAATATCGCAAATGAAGATCGTCGTAGGTGCTGGGCTTGCCCCAGCTTTGCCGCAAAGCGGCCCCGTACCCGGGCGCATAGTCACCACCACACGCTCCTGGTGCCTATTTACCCGGATTGCTCATGATCATGAGCAACGCCAGGAGCATGCCCAGCGTGCCTATCCATCCCAGTTGCGTGATGGCAAAGGTACGCAAAGCCAGGCCACCCAGCGCGGCACCACCGGCGATTCCTAGGTAGAGTGCCGAGTTATTGAGCGCCAGGATCACGTTGGCGTGCTCTGGCGCAATGTTCAATAGACGTTGCTGCTGAGGGATAAACAGCAGGGCAAAACTCATGCCCCACAACAAAAGCAGCGCGGCCGCGCTCCCCACAGTGGTCGTGAGCAACGGAAGCGCCAGTTGTATCACGATCAGCGTACTCAGAAAAATGATCACCAGCCGTTGTGGCGCGAAGCGATTAGACAGTAGCGCGCTCAGCACATTGGCGAATACGATGCCCAGACCGAAGCAGGCCAGCAGCAGGCTGACATCTGTAATGTGTAATCGCTGCTGTAAAAAGACCGCGATATAGGTATACAGCACATAGACGCCAATATTCCACAGCAATGCGGGCAACAGGGCCAGCACGATGCGTAGACGCGCGATCGGCTTCAGGCGCTCTCGCAACGACAGTGATACCGACGAGGCTGCCTCCGGCAGTCCACAGATGACGAGGCAGAGAAACGCCACTATCGCCAGCGCTGCTACCAGGATAAATGAGAGCCTCCATCCCAACTGCTCGCCGATCCACATTCCCAGCGGCGCCCCCAGGACGGTCGCGATGTTGAGTCCTCCGACCACCAGCGCCAGCGCCAATCCTCTTCTCTTGGGGGGCGCCAGTTCGATCCCGGCGGCAAAAGCCAGCGGTGTATAGGTGGCGGCGAAACAGCCCGCCAGCAAGCGCGTAAACAACAGGATGGGGAACGAAGGAGAGAGGGCCGAAGCGAGATTGGCCAGACCAAGCAGGCCAAGCGCTCCCAGCAGCACGCGGTTACGCGGCCAGCGACCGGTTAAAGCTGCCAGCAAGGGCGCGGCCAGGCCATAGGTAAGCGAAAAAACGGTAACCAGTTGACCGGCCAATCCGGTGCTTACCCCGGTATCCCGCGCGATCAGAGGCAACACACCCGCCACAATAAAAGCATCGGTCCCCAGAGCAAACATACCAAGGGACAATAAAAAGACGCGCGGATTCAGACCTGCGCGAGGCTGCTGATCTCTCATAGTTGGGCATGATGCCGTTGTCTGGGTCATATAAAAATCTTTTCTTCAGTGATTTCATGTGATTGTACAAGTGTAATTGTGATGCCGCCTGGCGGCATCACAATTACACTTGTACAATCACATACAAACGTCTCGGCCGCATATGCGGACGCCCATGCACAGGCATATTGTAACGAGCAGATACTCCGGAGAGGAATCGCAAACGGAAGGGATTATGCTATACTCTCTTTTAAAAAGAAAGGTATTTCAGAAAATGGCTTTGCGGTCAGAGAGGTCCCTCGACCAGACCGATTGGAAGATTTTGCGCGAGCTGCAGCAGGATGGTCGCCTCTCTTTTAATGAGCTGGGGAAACGCGTGGGATTATCGGCACCAGCAGCGGCCGAACGGGTGCGCAAGCTGGAGGACGCGGGCATCATCACCAGCTATGGCGCGCGGGTAGACGCTACCAGGTTCGGTTTGCCCCTGCTGGTCTTTATCCAGCTGCGCTGCGCTCCTGACCGGTGCCTGTTCAAAACCAGCAGCGCGGAGAAATTTCCGGAGATTCTGGAGATGCATAGACTCGGCGGACACCACTGCACCATGCTCAAAGTTGCCCTCTCCTCCATGGAGCACCTGGAAGCTTTTCAAGAACGATTGGACGCCTACGGGGAATATACGATCAATGTCGTCACCTCCAATCTCTTCACCAAACACATCATCGACTGGGAGCAGCCAGAGGTAGACCTGCACCCATCCGCCCAGCAGGAATGGGATAAACGCTGAACGTCCATTCTTCCCCTGAAGATACATCAGGAGCGGGCATTTGCCAGCCAAAAAGACCATTTAGCGGAATAGATTCCGCCGGGCAAGCGTTATTATAAGTGAACGCAATTAATCAACATCAAGAACGTTCCACTCCATCCTGGATTGGCCCTCCATCAGGGTTAAACGCTCACTCCCCCAAGACTTTTCGCTGTACACAACAGCGATTTTTCAACTTATTTTGATGAGTTAAAAGGGGGGTGCTATGTTAAGCAAACAGACGATAAAACAGCGCCCGAAAGCACCTGCGCGATTCGGGTCAACTCAACGAACTGCGAGACTTCATTTCTTAATCATCATATCAGCTTCATTGCTTATCCACTGGAGCTTGCTTTACCTGCCAGATGGCACGAAAGCCAGCTCCTCTCATAAAGGTATTTATGCAAAAAGTATATTCAGAACAAATTACTACCGCCGATAGCTTGCTTGAAAGCTTCGCCGCTCGCTATCCTTTCGCGCTTGACGAGTTCCAGCAGGAAGCCATGCGACACCTGGCGGCCGGACGCTCGGTCCTGGTGACCGCGCCGACCGGAACCGGTAAGACGATGGTCGCGGAATACGCCATCTGGCAGGCGCTGCAGCAGCATAAGCGCGTCATCTATACGACTCCACTCAAGGCACTATCGAATCAGAAATATCAGGATTTCTGCCAGATGTATGGCAGTGAAACCGTGGGACTGATGACCGGCGACATTGTTGAACATGGCCGCGCGCAGATCGTAATTATGACGACCGAGGTCTATCGCAATATGTTGCTGGAAGAGGAGCGCGAACGCAAAGCGCAGCGACCATCGGCGCTCAGCGACATCGGCTTCCTGATCTTCGATGAGCTCCACTATATCAGCGACCCACAGCGTGGGCCGGTCTGGGAGGAGGCCATCATCTGTTCACCGGCCCACATCCAGATCGTTGGCCTATCGGCGACCGTCAGTAACGCCACCGACCTGGTGGATTGGATGAGCCGGGTACACGGCCCCACCTCGCTGGTGGTACACAATGAGCGCGCGGTGCCATTGGAGCACTTCTACCTGCTGGATGGACAGCTACACCTCGTACAGAATACCGAGGGTCAGCGCGTCAAGCGCTTCCGGCATATTGGCGGCGAGGCCAAACGCGAGCTCGCGCGCAATAGATACGCGCGCTATGGTTCAGCAGGGCGTCGCCAGCAGAAAGAAGAGTATGAAGAGGGCCAGAGGACGCCCGTTCAGGGTCAGGGAACGGATCAGCAGGAGGCGGAGCCGGTGAAGAAGCATGCCGCGCCAAAGCCTGCGGAGGTGCTGCAAACGCTAAAAGAGGCCGAGCTGCTCCCCTGTCTTTACTTCCTGCCCGGACGAAAGATGGTGATGGAGGCGGCGCAACAGGCCGCGTCCCTCTCCTTCACCACGCCTGAAGAGCAGACACTGATCGTGGCTCAGCTGGCACAGTGGAAGGAGACCCTTTCTAAAGAGGATCGGCAACTCTTCCAGGTTCAGCTCCTCTCGCAGCTCTTGCCGCAGGGCATCGGCTTCCATCATGCGGGTCTCTTACCAGGACTCAAACTGATCGTTGAGAGCCTGTTTGCCCAGGGCTACCTGCGCGCAGTCTTCGCCACCGATACCTTGGCTCTGGGAGTC
Organism: Dictyobacter halimunensis; assembly: GCF_036245075.1. Taxonomy (NCBI): domain Bacteria; kingdom Bacillati; phylum Chloroflexota; class Ktedonobacteria; order Ktedonobacterales; family Dictyobacteraceae; genus Dictyobacter; species Dictyobacter halimunensis. The sequence goes on along the minus strand of NZ_BSRI01000002.1, from coordinate 3,832,714 downwards.
AACATGCCAGCGCGCGCGGTCGTCGTCGGCAGCCTGAGCAAATTCGACGGGCAGCAGATGCGTCTGCTCACCCCCAATGAGTATCGCCAGCTGACAGGACGAGCCGGTCGCCGGGGTCTGGATACCCGTGGCGCGGCGGTCATCCCATATTCACCCTGGGAAACCTTTGAGGAGGCATTCGCCCACATCACAGGTCCACAGTTGCCGGTCATGAGCTCGTTTGAGATTCGCTACAACTCGATTCTCAACCTGTGGCAGCCGGGCGATGAGGACTATATCCAGCAGATCTGCGCCTCCAGCCTGAACGAGTATCAGCGCGCACAGCGCTTCCAACAGAAAAATAAGAAGCGGGCGGAAAAGCAGCAGTCCAGAAAGAAACAGCGCAAACAGAAGGTCAGCCAGAATCCATACAAACAGCAGCACACCGACTTCATCTATCCAAATTTGAGCGCGATGGGAGAAGCGGAACTGCGTGGAACGATCCAGATCCTGCGCGCCTTCAAGTTTATCGATGATGAAACAGATACATTGACGCTTAAAGGTCACCTGCTGCGGCACATCTATCATCCCGCCGGCCTGACGCTGATCGAGCTGATCACCAGCGGCGCCTTACAGAACTGCAGTCCGTTGGAGCTGGCCGAGATCTGTAGCTGGTTCACCTTTGAGAAGGATCGCCGCTTCGGCAATCGCTTTGAGCTGGGCTCCCATCTGAAAAATATCCACCTGCAACTGTGGGATATCGAGGATGAGGTACACGCCAGCGAGCAAGAGGCCAACGTCACCCTCTCCCCGGCCACGATGCCCGACTTCCACTCGCTGGCGCTCGCCTGGGGGAAAGGACAATCCCTCAGCATGATCGTTGAGCAGATCGACCTGGCAGAAGGCGATGTCTTGATGCTCTTAAACCAGACCATCGACCTGTTGCAGCAGTTGCAGTCCGCCATCGGCCACGTGCTGGACGATAAAGATCTCTGGGACAAAGAGCTGGCCCTCAGTGGCTACCGGCACAACAACCAGCGTCGTAAGGCAGAGAGACGGTTAGAGGCTCAACACCTTATCCTGACTCAGCTACGCTCAAAGCTGAGCCGGGCTACCCTCTCACTGATGCACGGGCTGGTCATGCAGAGCCGCCGCCTGCCATCTATGGCGATCCGACAGGAAGAACTGCCCATCACAAGCGAGGTAGAACCGCTGGCGGATGCATCTTGGGAGGAAACAGAGGAAAGCGTCCAGTTTGGAATAATCAGGGAAGCAGTGACGTTGTAATAAGTGAAAGCGGGTGGTGATCCCACCATCCATTCCACACAACAATTCCCCAAACATAGAGAATGATATGTTATCCCTTGCCCGATCCCTCAGGCTCACCATGCTTCATCAGGGAACCAACGAGATCAAGCAAGTGTTCCGCGAGGAGTTATAGAAGATATGGCCACATTCACCAGTAGAGATACCAAAAATACGTTCATTGCAGGAGAGCTGGTTACCTGGAGAGCACAAAATGGGAATGAGAAGATTCCTGTTCCAGCTGTGGTCCTTCGCCAGAAAGAAGATACAGTCACGATTAAAGCTCGCGTTCAGGGTAAGGTCCAGCTGCTCGATGTAGATGTTAGTCAACTGACAAGCCGCTAGTATCAAACCTCTCTGGACAGAGGATGGGAGCCAGCCTCTCAAATGTCCAGTGTCTATATATATATGAGTACTACCACATTACAAGAGATACAACCAGAAGCCGCCCCCAAACAGCAACGCCGCAAGCCCATTCCGTTGGCAATGGTCAGCGGCCCCGAGCAGTATACCCCTGGCGACCAGGAACTGCCGGTCCAACTCACAAGCATGAAAGAGATGCTGCAGTGGGCGCGCTCAAAATCGGTATGGCCGCTGGGCTATGGATTAGCCTGCTGCGCGATCGAAATGATGGCTTCCGCCTCAGCCGGTCAGTATGACCTGGCCCGCTTCGGTTCTGAAGTGTTCCGTTCAAGTCCCCGACAGGCGGACTTGATGATTGTGGCGGGCACCGTTTCCACCAAAATGGCTCCACGCCTACGCTTGCTCTGGGAACAGATGCCCGAGCCCAAATGGGTCATCAGTATGGGACAATGCGCCAACTCGGGTGGCGAGTTTTACGATAGCTACTACACGGTGCAGGGTGTTGATAACATCGTGCCGGTAGATGTCTACGTCCCCGGATGCCCACCCCGGCCAGAAGCCCTCGTCGAAGGCATCCTGAAACTGCGCGAGAAGATCGCCAAGCAAGGATTAAAAATCCGCGGCGAAGAGAAGGTCGTTGCCCAAAGGGAGAGCTAAGCTGAGCTTAGCTCTCCCTTTTTTGTAACTACTCAAATCTGGTTGATGCCCGCGGCATCAACCAGATTTTTTATGTGTGCCGTTGCAGAACATAAACGATCTTCTTCCGACCAGGAACTTCAGAGCATGACACCGGCAGAAATTGCCACCCTGGCTTTCCTTGAGCAGGAAAAGAACTGATCGAGCAGCACACAAAAGGCTTATCTTGACAAAGATAATTCCATGTTCTATTCTCAGTGTAGGTTTTAAGCAACAGAGCAATAAACATATAGAGTACTGACTTATCCCTTAAAGCCAGATTCCTCCTCTACTTCTGGATGCAACGGAGGCCTGCTCAGGTTAAGACGATAACTTTGTAGATTGTCATCTTCTTTAGAGATACCGTCAACGTAGAAGCTGTCTTCTTCCATTGGTGTGATAGAGATATATTATTTGAGGAGGAATGTATGCGCTTCGGCAAAAAGAAAGCCAACTCTGATCAAGATACCGAGCAGGAACAGAAAAAAACGTCTGAAGCAACTGATAAACAAAAGCAAGAATCTGATCAGGAGCAAGAATCTGATCAAGAGCAAGAATCTGATCAAGAGCAAGAATCTGATCAAGAGCAAGAATCTGATCAAGAGCAAGAATCTGATCAAGAAGCAAATACAGACACCGAACAAAACCAGGGTCAAAAAGAAGAACACGAAGATCAGGGAGAACGAGGAAAGGGGCAAGGAGAACAGGGCAAGCCTCAAAGAGAACAAAGGAAAGAGCAAGGGAAACAAGGCAAGCCTCAGGAAGATCAAGGAAAAGAACAAGAGGGACAAGAGAAACCTCAGAAAGAACAAGAGGGACAAGAGAAACCTCAGGGAGAACAAGAGGGACAAGAGAAACCTCAGGGAGAACAAGAGGGACAACCGGAAGGACCTGAAGACTCGATTAAGCGGGTGTTTGAGCTCTTAAAGCAAGCGGACCTGATTAATACTGATGCTTCCTTAAAGTCTATGGTCAAGCAAGGCAGGCTCGTACCGCCGAAGGAGTGGGGCCTCCTGCTGTCATCAGGCCACTGGCTGCTCATCTGGAGACGAAAAGGCCTGTAGTAGTACATATGACGGTAGGGCGACAGGGGCGTGAATGCGCCCCTGTCGCCCTACCGTCATATGTACTATTCAGAGCTTGTCTCTTCTTTAATGCGGGGAGAGGTAATAAAGGGATCGTCCTCCCACCAGTTAATGCCCAGGGATTTCGCCTTATCTACCGAGGCAACGAGCAGTCGGATTTTAATGGTGATGAGCTCAATGTCGATCAGATTGATTTTGACATCACCCACAATAACTATCCCTTTGTCAAGGATACGCTCTAAGAGATCAGCGACATTCGTTGTCTGGACAGTGGTACTCTGTTCTGCCATAATACACTCAACCTCTTCTCTTTCTTTTATGGCGCCCCATTCGCTTGATCGAGACGTGCCTGCACCACCCCTCTTTATATCTGCTTTAGTTTACAGGAGATCGCCCAGGGGTCCCAGGTTCAAATTGAGATCTTCATCGGAGAGATCAAACGTCTCTTTCAATTCCGCGATCTTCTCGTTCAGGAGAAAAAAGGCATTGCCGACGCGTTCAATCTCTGCTTCCGTCAGTTGCTCATTCTCAATGCGGCGGATGGCCTGCTTCTCCATTAACTGTCGAATCAGGTCGACAAGCGTTAATACCAGAGCCACCAATCCCTTTTCGACGCGCTCGGGATCAATATTAATGCCAGCTTCAGAGCGTCGTTGTGGCTTCGTCTCCCTAAAGGGAAACGCTGATCGCGCGTCCTCCGCAGACTCACGTGGAGCAGTTCGCGCACGTGGAGCCTTTGTTTCCTCCGCAGACTCACGTGGAGCGGTTCGCGCATGCGGAGCTTTTGTTTCCTCCCCGGACCTGGGAGCGCTATGGCTCCGCACCTCTGGCTGCGGTGACTTATTTAATGACTCTTGCGGAGAAGATCCTTCTCTGGCCGGAATGTTCCCTTCGCCACCATCATCGCCACGCGCGGCCCGCTCAATCGTTTTGACGGCGGAAAGAAGTAGCGACAGATTAAGATAGACAAGATCAACGTCAGCTACTGTGAGCAGAACCTCGCCCTTGACCACTACCCCTTTATCAATCAACCTGTCCAAAAGCTCAAGAAGGGTCAACTGATAATTTCTGATTGTTTGATCATCAACCTGTCTCTGCTGACTTTCCATCGACGCTCCTACAGTCGCATTGTGGATCGGCGCGCGCGGCCCTACTTCATCTTTCCGGCCATTGATAGACCCGCGGATAGATCAAGCCGTTGGCGACAAACTCCTGCAGGATGGTGTAGGCCGCGTTGATGCGCTGGAACTCTCCAGTTTCCTCCTCGCTGCCCGTGTCCGGATGATAGGCTTTAGCCATGTGGTGGTAGGCATCGCGCACAGACCTGTCGGAGATTTCGGCTGGAAGTTGGAGAATCTTCTTTGCCTCTTCAATGCTGGTCGGATCAAATCGTTTGACTTCTATGGTGGCAAAACTATACGGCGGCAAGGGACCAACGATACGGAAGAGCACCCGGCTCTCTAGCTGCTGATCCAGCACATCAACGGCATGGTAAAAAGCATCCTGACGCTGCCTGGACAGTAAGAATGCGGCATTGAAGATCATCTCATCACTGACTAGATCATGCTGACAGACATCTTCCGCTTCTGATTGCAGAGCCTGTAGCATCGTTTGCTGGTAACTTGCCTTCTTCTCCTGCACCGCCTGCCCAATGTATTGGCCAAGAATGATTTTATCTTCGATGCTCACCTGCTCACCTTTTTGTGTGATCGCCTGTTGCCTGTCTCGCACCTGGGCATTCTCACGCGCGATAGAGGCCAGCACCTCGGGCATTTCCCAGCGTGCCACGACATCCAGCTCTATATTCCCCTCCATCCGGCCCAACATTTCACGAAAGAGAGTCTGGCCCTTATCCAGTAACGCGATCACCTCATCCCTGGTTTCCAGCATGGTGCCGAATTTGACCGGCAAGATGGTAAATCGTTCCATAGCTTTCTCAACAACGAAGTTATGAATGGCTAGATCTTTCACCGCCTGTTCTTGCTCCAGCGATTCATAATGTGTAAAAGGATTGATAGACGCCACCGCGGCTACATCTTGCGAGCTGATCGTAAACACCTGAGGCACGGCCGGGTTGTTAGTAATGCTGAAACTTTGAGGATCACCACTGTTGATGATACCGTAGATATAGATGCCTTCTGTCATAAACACTCCTGTATATCGGATCGCACAACATCAGATATATAAACTCTGTCTGCATATATGCCCGAGGCCGCAAAACAGATACTTTAATCGCTACAGGTACCTCTATAAGATACTGCCAGTATACAAGCTAGCAGTATTATAATGCCAGCTCTACCATTGAGGCTGATGAGAAGGACAGATGTGCACTTTATATTTGGAGAATGCCTGACGCTCCTCTTCCAGGGGCGATTGAGCGCGGCCGCACTGGTATTTGGTGAGTTGGTGCCACAGGGGCGCAGGTGTGCCCCTGTGGCACCAACTCACTATGGACTGTTGAGCACCGCAGGTGCGCAAACGCATGCAGCCGCAGGCGATAATCTTGAGCATCAGACACATTCTTATAAAATTATGGAGTAAATTAATAAATTAGTGATAGAGTGCCAATGATACATTTTGAGATAGTTGTGCTTGATATAATTTCAATTTGAGTGATAGTATAAATTTTGGCAACTATTCAAGGTGAAGTCGATATAGCCCTCTTACTGAGAGTGTGTCTGACTCCCGCCATTATGGGGGCGCATGAGCGCCCCCGCACGGGCGTCCGCTGCGCGGCCGCACTGGTTTTTTGTGTTGATGCATGGGGTGCGCAGATGCGCACCCCATGCATCAACACAAAACGGACTCGTGAGCACCGTAGGTGCGAAACCTCATGCAGGCCGCAGGCGATGATCATGAGAATAAGACACTCTCTGAGAGAGCAGATAAAGGATGGTAATCAATGCAGATTGCCAATTCTACGTGTGGGGCGAGGTCCGAAATACTAATGCATTACAGCGATCCTTCCCAGGCAGATAACTCAAGGAGCAGACAATGAGCAGTGAAGAAGGCCTCTACCTGTATGGCATTATCCCATCTGGGGAGAAACAGGATTTTGGCTCGATCGGCATTGGAGGCCGTGGTGATGAGGTATATGCGCTTCCGTACCAGGATATCGCGGCCGTCATCTCTAAATCCCCCATCATCAAATACGAGGTCACCCGGGATAACGTCTTTGCCCACACCCAGGTATTGGAAACAGTAGCAAAGGATTATACGGTTCTACCGGTTCGTTTTTGTACTATTGCTGAAAACGGGGAGATGATCGTCGATAAACTGCTGAAGACGCGCTATCAAGAATTCATTCAATTATCCGGGAAGATGAAGGGGAAGATCGAGCTAGGAGTGCGTGCGCGCTGGAAAAATATGGATGTGATCTTTGCCGAGTTGGTGGAGGAAAATGAGCCGATCAAGAAATTGAAAGAAGCATCCTTACAGGAAAAAGACAAGCAGAAAAAATACGCCAACAGCATCAAAGTTGGCGAGATGGTGCAGAAGGAGCTGGAGCAAAAGCGGATCAGAGAGACCCGGTCGCTATTGGAGGCGATCAGACCTCTCAGCCTGGATCACAGAGAAAGCCGGCTTTACGGAGACATGAATCTTTTGAACGCGACCTTCCTGGTAGATAAGGCGAAGGAGAAGGAGTTTGACCAGAGAATAGATGAACTGCAGACAGAACTTCAGGACAGAATAGTAGTAATTTACACCACATCAACTGTCCCTTACAGCTTTGTGGAGGTAGTAGTCAAATGGTAAGGAGATCCATTGTCATTACATCAATTATCACAATCATCACTTCAATTTATTCTTTTTGGCGGTAAAGGAGGTGTCGGCAAAACAACGATGGCGGCGGCAACCGCGGTAGAACTGGCCAGACAGCACAAAGTACTGCTCTTCACCACCGACCCGGCGCCGTCGCTGGCGGATAGCTTTGGACAGAAGATCGGTAGTGAACCGGTAGCCGTTGAACAGGTTTCCAACCTCTTTGCCATGGAGATAGATGCCAGCAAGGTACTGAAAGAGTTTAAAGAGGAGTACGGCAGCGAAATTCTGGAGATACTGCAACAAGGAACCTACCTGGCCGATGAGGAAGCCCAAGAGTTGTTTCAGATGGAGATCCCGGGCCTGGATGAGGTGATGAGCTTTAAAAAGATCATGGATTTTATGGATAGCTCCGAATACGATATGTATCTCGTCGATACCGCTCCAACCGGTCATACGCTGCGACTGCTCATGTTGCCAGATCTTTTAGATAACTGGATCAAGTTTCTTGGTACCCTACGCTGGAAGTATCATGCCGTGGTCAGACAACTGGCACCAAAAAGCAGCATGGAGGGTGCTGATAAGTTTCTGGTGGAGATGAAAAAGACGGTGAAAAAGGTGCACGCGCTCTTACAGGACGTGGAGAGGACAGAGTTCGTCGTGGTCACGATCGCCGAAAAGATGGCCGTCGCGGAAACTCAGGACCTGATAAAGAGCCTGCATAAAATGCAGATTCCATCGCAGCATATTATTATCAACAATATTTTTCCGCAGGATGAAAGCGATTTTATCCGGCAAAGAAGAGATTTCCAGAACCAGTATATTCAGAGCATGAAAGAGATGTTTCCCCACCATATCATCACAGAGGTTATTTTACAGGCCACCGAAGTACAAGGCATCGCCAGGCTACAGGCATTGGGCGCGCAGTTGTTTACCGAAACACAAAAAAAGGAAGGTTAACGTCATGTTTATTCTCGATGATCTACTGATCGGCCTACCCGTCAAAGGATTTACCGGCATCCTCAGAACCCTGGCGAATATGGCCGAGGAGGAACTAAACAACGAATCCCAATTCAATGAATCCAAAATCAAAGAAGAGATGCTGATGCTGCAGACACTCTTTGTCACCGATCAGATCTCTGAAGAGGAGTACCAGAGAAGGGAAGATCAGCTCTTAGAGAGGCTAAATCTGGCAAGAGGAAGTGAAGCTGAATCATGAGTACAGACGACGAGCCGCGGTCCTGGGGTCAACCAGAACATAAAGAACGGCCCAAAGATCCTGCTCATAGAAACAGGCAGATCAGAGGGGTACATGCGCTTAAAGGGGTTCATGACCTCAAAGGCACGCGCGGCCTCAAAGGCACACACGATCTCAAAGGGGGCCAGGGTCTCAAGGGCGTCAAAGATATTAAGGGAGCGGAGGGTCTTAAAGGCGCTCGCGATCTCAAGAGCGCGCAGAATCTTGCCGGAACCGGCACCCAGCATACAAACTTACAGGCAGGGCTCAAGGTTATTCAGGAGGTGGTAAAGGACGAACTGCAGGGTAACATACAGAAACTCAAGACGAGCCTGAGCAATGCCAGCGAAACGATGAGAGATAATGTGCAGACTGGCCTTCAGTCAGCACTACAGACGGGCGCCAACGCGATCGAGGAATCCCGCGGCCAGAAGGCCAGAGGCGAACATGAGAGCAAGAAGAGCTCAACCAACCCGGTCGGCGGTCATGAGCCAGCAGAGAAAAAGGAAAATGAGGCAGAAGTAAAAAAAAGTCCCCCTCGGGATACCCTGATCAGTCTGATATCTGACAGAAAGAAAAGGGACGAGCTTATAGACAGGCTGGCCCAGAACATTATACTGGTCAAAAACACGCTGGATAAAACGGTGACCGCCATTAATGTCATGCAGGATGTGCTCGAGAAGTCCGCTCCTCTGTTTGGAGAACAAGAGAATATACAAAAGATTCAGGAGGTACTGAACAAGGTAGAGCCAGGCGTCAAGACGGCCAAAGATGTTATCGATAAACTTGAACCACTGCTCTATCAGCAGGGAGACGCCTCCAACATCAGGGATGTGCTGGAGAAGTTTACAGGAGGCGTAGAAAATCTGCAGGAACTGCTGGAAAACGCCAAAGAAAGAGTCGACGCGCTGCAAACCATTCTGCGCAGGGTCGCGGTGGTCCTTAAAGCCATGGAGAAGGTCGCGCCTATGATCGATAAAAAGTCAGAGGTCGGTACCGCGCGCAAACTGTACACAAAAGTAAACGCGATCGTGAAAACGGTCAACCTGGTACTTGGCAAGGCTATCGTCGGCGTCGACGTGGTCCAATCCACCCTGGATAAGATCATGGCCTTGCCCGCCGAGCACCCACTGCCCGCCCCCCGAAGTTGAGGCAGAGAAAGAGAAAGAAGCAAAGAAGGAGCCTGTCCCCGAAGTCGAGGCTGAAACAGAGAAAGAAGCAAAAAAGGAGCCTGCCCCCGAAGTCAGAAAAGAGGAGAAAGAAGCAAAAAAGGAGCCTGCCCCCGAAGTCAGAAAAGAGGAGAAAGAGACAAAGAAGGAGCCTGTCCCCGAAGCTAAACCTGCCAAGGAGCCCGAAACGGAAGCCGCCCCTGAAGCCGAGGTTGAAAAAGAGGCCCGGCCAGAAAAGGAGACCAGAAAGAAACCCGCTCCCGAAGCAAAGACAAAGGAGAAGCCCGAAAGCGAGGCAGCCCATGAAGCGCCGAAAGGAAAAAAGGCCGGGGAAGAAAAGAAGGAGCCCGCCAGCGAGGAAGATAACATGCTCAAGTCCTTAAAAAAGGCCAACATTATCAAGCCGGATGTGCATGCTGAAGATCTGCACAAGGAGCTTGAAAACCTGCGCCAGAACCTGCCAGAGGAGGCGGCGATCATCGGTTATCCGGGCCATATGCTTTTTGTCTGGAAAGAAGAAGAGGCAGAAAAATAGCAGAGCTATCTATCTCCATCTCCTCTTCAAGCAAAGAATCCGGAATGGTGTCTTCGTACAATGTCCAGGCGTGTTGTAGATAGAGAAAATATGCTTAATCTCAAGTGCAGCACATAGTTTTATTCTGGAGGAGATATGGCTGATCAGGATAGCGATAAAAAAACAGAGAGCACAGAATCAAAGACGGGAAGCAAATCTTCAAAGTCAGGAGCGCGAAGCGAGAAGCCGCAGGCAACTGAAGAGGCAGAAGGGCAAGGTGAGGAGCAGCAGGCAGGTGAGGAGCAGCGGACAGGTGGGGAGACGGGGAACACGCTGCTACAGGTGCTGGATTTTTTAAAGAGTTCCAACCTGATCAACCTGGACATGCCTTTGAAATCGCTGTTCGACCAGGTACAGAATATACAGACCGACCCTTCAACGGAATGGGGCCTGATCGGCGACTCGGGGCACTGGGCCCTGGTCTGGCAAAAAAAACATGACTAGACGCTGCGCATATGGCAATTTGTAGCATGATAATAGGCCTGCGCAATCTCTCTTTCCGGCAGGCCTATTGTTGTCGCTTCATGGGCATAGTAGAGGGGGAGTCGTCGCTTCATGGCCGCACAACTTGAGCAGATCTATCATTGCTACGACCAGGCATTGGATTGGCTGGATACACATCGAGACCTGTTTGATCCTCTCACAGAGGCATCAGACAATCCTTCATCAGAGATATACCTGACCAAAGCATTGGGCGAACTGGGGCTCCTCTGCATGCTCTACTATCGCTGCAAGGAGGGGGACGTTGATCCACGCATCCAGCGTTTCTTGCAGCTCATCGCCAGCGTATGGGAACAGCCACAATATAAAGAGCGGATCGTGCGCAGGCCCGACTATTTTCAGATCTATACCATGATCTATATCATCCTGCAGCAATGCAACGTCATTGCGGAAGACTACAAAGCCATGATCCAGAGGGTCATCGACCAGGGATATGTGACGGCCACCGAGACAACCCCTATGCGCTTATTAGATCGCCGGCACATGCTAGATTGCGGACGGTTCCAGTATTCGCTACCCTCCTATGAAGAGATCTACCACCAGACGCTACTGGCCCACAATCCCGAGCTGGTATATGTCACGGATACAGATGTGTATGCTATTACCCATACCCTTTTCTACCTCACAGATTTTGGACGCGCACCATGTGCCATCCTGCAAGGTAAGCACCTTGCAACGGTACAATGGACCATCGAAACGCTATTGGGAATATATCTGCGCAATCAGAACTGGGACCTGGCGGGGGAGCTCTTGCTCGACTGCTATTGCCTGCACTGGTATCCTGATCCTCTCTGTCAGCTGGCGTTGGGAGCTATAAGAAAGCATCAATTGCCGGAGGGATCAATCCCCGGACCACGCTACTCACAGGAGCAGCGAGAGAAGCTCGACGAGACCGACAGCATTCATTACTGCTTCGAGGAAAACTACCACACCACCATTGTGAACGCCCTCGCCAGTTTTCTAATCTACCAGGATTTGAAGGCAGCCAGCGATACAGATGAAAAGTAGAAGGGATATGTGATGGAGTCTCGTTCACTGATGTCTGAACAGGTGCGATCGACCGGCGCACGCGCGCGGGACTGGTTGGTAGCGGCTCAAGATCTGACGGCGTCCGCTGCGACCATAAATCCCAGATACGTCTTCCAGATTCTAGTGGGACTCTGGATCTGCGAACAGGGCCTGCTCGAAGAACAGAGCTATCCCTGCACCGGTTCATATACGCACAAAGTGTGCCAGTACATCCCCGAGAACATGGATGAGGCGCTGGACTTCCTCTACGCGGATCCCGCGCTGGTCCTGTTTTCTCTCGGCATTCTACGCTTCTTCGATGTCTCCTGTGATCAGATTGAACAGTTCGCCGAGAAGATCAGCGGGATGTTGCGCGAACACAAGGATCAAGATGACGAGGAGGCCAGTGAGCTATTCCTGGTACGCTTCCTGCTGCGACGCCTGCGCCTGCACCCTCCCCTGCCCTCGTATCGACTCCGCCCCCCGGTGCGGCAGAACTGATTCACGCGGATGAGGCGAGCATGGGGGGGCTGGCAAAAAACATAGCGGCCGCCACCCAGTTTGGACAGGTCACGCGCGGGTTGGAGGCCGACTCCTTGCGCACGCTCTCCTCGCTCCTTCCCATCCTCATGCTCGACTCATTTCGCGATTATAACCTTGAAGCAGGCATGCAGATCCTGCGCAGCATGCGCTACCTCCACCTGTACGACCATAAGAGCCGGGGAGCGGGATTAAACTTTCTACTCGCGCAGCAGCAAGCGGATGGCCGCTTCGGCTTTCTCTCCCACGAATTAACGCAGCTAAATCCGGAAGAGCAGCAGGCATCCCCAGATCTCTATGTCTACTTGCCTCTTACCGTATCCTTCCTCTGGACCGTTGCAGAGACCGCCCATCCCCAATTTGTGCTGGCCCAAAGCTTCTAGAACAGTTACGTATATTGATGGGGTATGGGTGTGCTTTGCGCACCCATACCCCATCAATATACGTAACTGCTTGATGAAACCTTACATAAAGTTGTAGGGAGGCCAGGGGCCAGAAAACTCCAGTTCTAGTTCCAGGGGGGCATAGTGCTCGGTAATACCTCCGGACCACTCATAGAAGGTGGAGAGCTGCTCCTGTCCCACCAGGTACACGGCGTTGAGGATCATCTCTTTCTTTTTGCCTGTCGCTTTCTGTGGCAGCAGGCTATTCTGCTTCATATCAAACGCCGTTTGACCAAAGGTGTGAAAGATATGCTCGCCGATGCGTACAAGCTCGTTATTGACGTGCTCCTTTAACTGTTCCTCTTTCTTTCTGGCCAGGAGATAGGCGGTCCCTTTCGAGCTTGGCTCAGGCTGCTCCTGCGCATTGATACGTTCAGCATCACGCTGCATTATATGCTGCAACACGATACGCTTATCGGCATACACCTTGAGCCCGCATTCTATCTTTCCCCGAAACCTGGTGAGCAGTTCTTTAAAGTGCTCGCCTTGCTCCTCCAGCAGCTGCTGCGCGGCCTGTTCATCACGCAGAATCGTACCAAACTTGAGTGGGACGATCGTGGTGTGCTGCATGATGGTATCGATGACGTGCTCATGGGCCTGCAGAATAGCTCCATCCTGATTCTGTAACACACCGGGAGATTGGGTCATGGCCGCGTAGAGGTTTTTCACCTGCTCCTCAAACTGGCCGACATCGATCTCACTCACCATGACAGAGAGGCCATTGCCCTTGACGGGATACACTTTGCTCCGGTGATCGATACCGACGATATCAAGGTGGCGAGGCATCCTTTTGATGAAACCATAGGCGTACAGTCCGGATGCAGGATAAGCAGCATCCACGGCTGGAGCCTCTTCTGAGGGTGCGGCCTGGGGGGTTGCTGTGGGGGCGACTTGAGGTGATGCAGCGTATTGCTTTATCAACGCCGTTTGCAGCTCTTGAAAGCGTAACCGGGCGGCCTCAAATTGTGCCTGTACTTCAACCAATCGCTGCTCAACCTTCTGCATCTCTATGCTACATTGTTCGAGCAGAACCCCCATGTTCACTTCTGGCTCTGGCGGCTCCCGATGGTCGTTTGCTAACAGATCAGGAGTTGAAGGTACATTGCTCTTCTGCTCTCTGCCATTCATATGATTCTCTCAATTGTAGTGAACCATCCCTACATGTCTGCTATTATTCCTCAACATCCTCAGGCTGATTGCTGTTTTGCAGCCTGAAAGAATACGCTTCAAGATCCTTATTCAGCTTAACAATGTAGCGCGCGGTTTTAAATACACGGTGCGCATGCAGGGTCGGATCCCTTTCAACTACATCCGCCTCGGCCACCCATCCATTGCTGACTTTCGTAATACCGACTATCCTCACACCCTCCCCGGGTTCCTGAATCTCGAGCGTATCTTGCAAAAATTGCTGAACTTTCCCTTTGACATCATTGATCATAGTCTGGTTTCCTATTCTGCTAGTGGAGCGGCCTCGTGCAGTCTATCATTTGCACTTCAGGCGGTCAACATCAGGTATTTCCGCTGCGCCTTTTGCGCATTCTAGCCTCGGGCTCCCGGTTTCGCTAAGATGAAACACAAGGGGCTACATATCATCGGTTGAACCACTCCACGCGGCGCTAAAATGCCTCTCTTCAATCAGTAGTTTATCCAGGTTTTCTTCTTTACTTTCTAAAAATTCTTCAATCGCGAGCAGGCTGGCACGCTGGCACAGCGAGGAGATATCCGCGCCGACCAGCCCTTCAGCTTGCTGAGCCATGCCGTGGATATCAACCGACTCCGCGATCGGCTTGCCACGGGTATGGACCTTGAAGATGGCCTCCCGCGCTTCTATATCAGGTTTTGGTAACTCAATCTGAAGATCAAAGCGTCCGGGCCTCAACATGGCGGCATCGATCAAGTCTGGCCGGTTGGTGCTGGCCAGCACCAGTACGCCCCGCAATTCCTCAATGCCATCCATCTCGGTTAAGAACTGGGTGGTCACGCGCTCCGTCACCTGGTCGCCGCTGCTGAGGCCGCGCTTCGGGATCAGGGTCTCGATCTCATCAAAAAACAGAATACATGGGGCGGCCATGCGGGCTTTTTTGAATACCTCTCTGATGCCGCGCTCACTCTCACCGACATACCTGGACATCAGTTCCGGGCCCGAAATAGCGATGAAGTTCACCTCTGATTCTCTGGCGATCGCCTTGGCAATCAAGGTCTTGCCAGTGCCAGGCTCACCAGACAATAAGATCCCTTTGGGGGGCTTTGTATTGGCCCTGGCATACACCTCGGGATGGTACAGGGGATCCCTGACGGTCTCCGTCAGGATTCGTTTGATGTTGTTCAGGCCACCAATATCGGCAAAACCGATCTCGGGGATCTCCGTGAAGACCTCGCGGATCGCCGATGGTTCGACCTCGCGCCGCGCCTGCAGAAAATCGTCCATCGTCACTTCAAGCGCCAGCATATCCTGCTCGGGCAGGATGCCACGCTCAAAGTCGATCTTTGGCAGGAAGCGGCGGATCGCGTACATGGCGGCCTCGCGCGCCAGGGCCGCCAGGTCCGCCCCCACAAAACCGTGAGTGAGAAATGCCAGGCGATCGAGATCGACATCATCCGCCAGGGGAACACCTCTGGTATGAATGGTGAGGATCTCCTTGCGTCCATTCTTATCAGGAATAGGGATCACGATTTCGCGGTCAAAGCGGCCGGGACGACGCAGGGCCGGGTCAAGGATATCGGGGAGGTTGGTAGCGCCGATGATAATAACCTGGCCACGCTCCTCCAGACCATCCATCAGGGCCAGTAGTTGTGCGACAACGCGTCGTTCAACCTGTTTTTCGCCGCCAAGCTCCTCCCTTTTGGGTCCAATAGCATCCAGTTCATCAAAAAAGAGCACGGCCGGGGCATTCTTTTTGGCCTTCTCGAAGATATTGCGCAGGTGGGCTTCGGACTCACCATAAAACTTATGCATGATCTCTGGACCCGAAAGGTGCAGGAAGGTGGCATCGGTCTCATTGGCGATCACCCTGGCGATCAAGGTCTTTCCGCAGCCCGGTGGCCCATGCAGCAGGACCCCTTTGGGTGGTGTGACGCCTAAACGCGCGAAGATGCGGGGGAAACGCAACGGCAGCTCAATCATTTCCCGAATGCGCTTGATCTGCGTCCCCAGTCCACCAATATCCTCATAGGTCATGCGCGCATCGGTGGCCTTGCCCTCACCGGTAATGGAGATGGCTGTCTGTGGCATAATCAAGACCGCGCCGGAAGGTTGGGTATCTACGATGTTAAAATCTTGCTTTCTGGTACCCAGGAAGGTAAGTTGAACCCGATCGCCTCGCATAACGGACATGGCAGCTAACTGCCTGGAAAGGTAAGCACGATCAATGGTCATGTTATTCAGCGAGGTAAGTGGTGAGAGGGTGACTTTACGCGCCTGCGCAATCTGAGTGCGCGCCAGCTTGACCTGCTCGTCCAGTCCGATCTGCGCATTCTCTCTGATAATGCCGTCGATCTGGACGATGCCGTGACCTCGCATATCTGGAAACGTTGGCATGATCTTGACCACCGTCTCCCGTTTCCCTTTGAGGCCTATAACCTCTCCAGTGTCGCTAACGCCCAGTTTTGTCATTACCTCGGGATCAACGCGAGCAATTCCGCGGCCGACATCGCGCGCATTGGCTTCGGCGACTCTGAGCTGAACCACTGCATCAGCCATGGTGCGTCTTATCCATTCTGATCTCCAGGATGCCATTAGTGTACTTCCGCGTCAGCGTACCGACATCCGTACCCTCGGGCAAAACGATCTCTTTACTATAGGCACGCCGATTACCGCTGATTGAAAGGATAAGGATATCACCATGTATCTCAGTATGGATATTCTCTTCTTCGATCCCTGGCAGTTCAGCAATGATCCGCACATGATCCTGCTCATTGAAAAAATCGACAAATGGCTCTGGCTCTGCCTCAACCTCGGGCTTCCGGGTAACAACACGAGCAGATTCAGCGGATGGGGTTGTAGCGGCACCTATGGTTTTGACAGAAAGGCTAAAGCCTGTTTTTAAACGACCAGATGGATCGCTCGCTTCCCCTTCATATTTCTTTTCTTGTGCCCCCTCTTCCAGAGTAATCACCGTGTTCAACAGAGATTCAAGGCCTCGAAAAAATCCCATAAAGGAGCCCTGTCCATTAGCGGATTTATCCTCGCCTTCTTTCTGATGTTGTTTCTTCATGATCGTCATCCTTTGTCGTTATACAGCACTCTCCCTGCGGCTCGTTTCGCCACCGTTTTTAGCGCCTGGCTTGATCATCGGCACCGTTAGATCGACTACCCCACCTGAAAATGCTGCCACCGCCTCGCTATCGCAACGGCACTAATAATCAAGCCAGTCCAGAGCAATGTGATGTTTTATAGTTAGCTCGCCTCGGCAGCACCTGCTTCTGGTCCAGAAGCGACCAGGCCGATGGCCTCGGCGTATTTGAGGTATGTTTCGACGGAAGCGACAACAACCCTGGCTTCAATGGTTAGAATTTCAATACCGATCAATGAGAGTCTAACCCAGGCATCAATGACTATCCCCTTATCAAGAATGCGGTCAAGGACCTCTGCCAGACTAGATGACGCTGGAACTTTGTCTACCGGCATTTTTCCCTCCTCCTACTGCATTTAGCGTATGACTTGTTTAAGCGTCTAGCTTTTTTGTTTACACTAGACATAATATGATGTTCAATCTGTGATTCAGATTCTATTTGTAAAAACCTCAAAGGCATTTGAAACTTTTTATGCAGGCAACCTGCCCTTCTCGGTTAACAACAAGTAAGTATTCCCCAGCTTGAACATATAGAGATAACCTACGTGCATTGCAACATTCCTATTTTTCGCTGCCTACAATATTTATAACACGATGAAGAAATATTATAAGTTTCCAACCCACTTTCAAAATTTCGCCAGCTACACACCGGCTTAACCAATCTTCCTGAGGCATTTTTCCGAAATCCTTCGCACGTAGAAAGATTACCAATAGGCTAGAATGGATTGAAATATGTTATTCTTAAAAAGAAACAGCCATAATAGTTGACTTTTAGGGTTGACTATATATCGATGAAATTGTAGGTTACAGCAACGCTCCGATAATCCGGCTTTTAACAGAGGCATTTAACATGAAGAAATCATGCAAATACCCGAACGATAAAAGCCAGACAGTATCAGAGAAGTATACCAATAGACCTGAGCAGTTCGGAAGTCCATCATAATCTGTACCAATACATAAGGGGATACATATGGCAAACAAAAGCGTCAAAGAGCATTCTGAAGATACCTCTGCCCAGGAAGAAACACAGACCCGACCGGAACAGGATGAACAGTCTACCACTGATAAAGAGCAGGAGACCTCCGAGCAGGATGAGCAGTCTCCCGAAGAAGATACTGCTGAGCCATCTCCAGAGAAATCTGAGCAGCCTGCCGAGGAAGAGCAGCCTGCCGAGGAAGAGCAGCCTGCCGAAGGAAAAGAAGAGAAAGGTCCCTCACAAGACCTGCTAAGCCGGGTAGCGGAAAATGTCGACAAAGCGCAGGATATTCTGGCAAAGATCGTCCTTAGCGCTTCGGTTGCCAGACAGATACTCGATAAAGTTGAGCCGCTGCTAGACAATAAGGAGACGCTCAAACCACTCTACGATGTACTCGATACGGTCGATAAACGTGCGCATACCGGGCAGAATCTGCTCAGTAAAGTGCAGCCGCTGGTCAAGCGGCAGGGTGGGGTCGGTAAGGCTCTAGAGCTGTTAGACCAGGCCACAGATAAAGTTGGTGAACTGCAAGGAACACTGGCTAAGGCAACGCGGGGCGTCGGTTGCCTTCAGAAGGTCTCATCACTGTTCGGTAAAAAAGAGGAAGTGGGTGCGCTTCATACCATGCTGCAGAAGTTCACCTCCGCAGTGGAAGTAATACAGAAGCTACTGCATAAAGCGAAGGAGTTCCTGACCAGGCCCAGGAAGGTCTCAAAGGAGATCAAAGAAGCAGCTGGAACGGTCAAAGAGACCGGCGGAGGGCCGGCCAAGAAATTAGAGGCATTGAAGGGCACCAGCCTCATCAAGGGCGCGCTCCCCTCTAAACAAAAAGACGAGGAGGACAAAAAGAAACTCCCCCCACCAGAAAGCTGGGGCATGATGGGAAACGCGGAGCACTTTATCCTCGTCTGGAGCGGCAAATAGCTTGAGCAGCCCGGGCATGCCGCAGGCGTTTTCGCACCTGTGGTGCTCACGAGTCATTTTATATTGATGCATGGGGGCGCGAATGCGCCCCCATGCACCAACACAAAAAACCAGCGCGGACGCGCGTGCGGGGGCGCTCACATGCCCCAATATAAAGAGGGTAAGGCCCATTCTAAAATGAGTATCAGGTATTGATGGGCAAAGCAACGGTAAAGGTTGAGCCTTCGCCGGGCTGGCTCTCAACCTGTATCTCGCCATGGTGGCGGGCAACAATCTCTCGGGCGACGTATAAGCCAATGCCCAGGCCTGAGCGATTATCATTGTCCGTGTCAGGCACGCGATAGAAGCGCTCAAAGATCCTCTGCAGATAGAGCTCGGGGATACCTTTTCCGTAATCGCGTACCCGTATGAGCACACGATCATCCTCAGCAGTCACCGTGATATCGATGGGACGGCCCCTGGGTGAGTATTTGATGGCATTCATGACCAGGTTGATGATGACCTGCGCCAGGCGATCCTTATCGGCACAGAGCGTGGCGTGGGATTCCCCGCTAAACCTCAGCGTGTGATGGGAAGAGTTGTGCTGGAGCAGGATTACCAGATCGCGCACAAAAGGATCGACCTCAAACAGGGTATCCTTATAATCCATCATACTGGCCCTGATCTTTGTGACATCGAGGAGATCGTTGATGAGCCGTGTCAGGCGGTCGATCTGCTTATCCATGATTGAGAGGTATTCAACCGGTTCCTCCATCGCATCATGGTCCGCCAGCATCATCTTGAGTACCTGGGTATGGCCCTTGAGGTTGGTGATGGGGGCGCGCAACTCGTGGCTGGCGGCACGGATAAACTCCTCTTTGCGCTTTTCCAACTCCATGCGTTCGGTGATGTCACGATATGTGCTGACAATACCTTGAACCAGGGGGTGATGTAGCAGGTTGCGAGCAATAGCCTCGATATAGCAGAATGTGCCGTCCTTGCGCAGGAGGCGAAATGTGCTGGTGACCACTTTGTCGGGATTATTGATGGCGTCAATGAGAAAAGCCTGTTGCGCCTGGATATCGTCGGGATGAGTAATGGGATTGGTAAATATGTTCTGGCCGACGCGTTCCTCAACCGCCCAGCCTAACAGGCGCGTGATGGAGGCGCTCTGGTAAAAAATAGTGCCATCAGCTTTAAATACGGTAATAATATCGGCGATATTCTCGATCCATAAATGAAATTGCTCATCCCTGTTCAGCAGAGTCTGTTCTTCACCTGACTCGTCTTGCCGTTGAGAACCGCCAGACTGCATTGATTCTTGTGGAAGCATGGTATCATCCTTTGAAGCATCGAGCATAGCCAATAATAAACAGTGCTATAGCAGATAGTATGGCTATTTCTGAGACAAATGCATATCATTCTTTTTAGAGCCATAAATCCTATTTTAGTAGCACAGGGATTATCGGTTCGCGAGAGAATGCCATAATGACATTACGGCCTGATGCAGTGGAAAGATACAGCGATGCGAACGTCTGCACTGAGGCGTGGTCAATCACCAGGGTTCATTGGTAACCATATATAGAAACATGATCCCTTTGATAGCTGGCTATCGACGGTGATATCACCACCATGCGCACTGGCGATGAGGCGGGACACGAAGAGGCCCAATCCGGCACCGTGCTTACTACGAGAGTTTGGCTGCGTCGCTCGATAGTAGTGCTCAAAGATATGGGGAATGTCGTGGGGTGCGATGCCCGGACCCGTATCACAGATGTGGATCGTGGCCCATGAGGCGCAGCGATTATACGGCTTGTGGTCGATACAGGACGGTGGTTCCTGCTGCGTGGTTAATTCCACGAAAATATGTCCACCGGGTTGTGTATACTGTAGTGCATTATCGCAGATGTTGACGATCATGTGCTTGAGCAGATCTCTATCACCCCGCACGCCAAGCTGCTCCAGCTGTCCCATCCTCAGCTCCACGGCCTGCCTGTCTCCCTGCAACTGGCGTAAGATCTCGATCAGCAGCGTATCCAGCTCTACCGCCTGCACATGCTTCTCGTCCAGTTCGGGTATAATTCCCACCTCAGCCCGGGCCATCAACAGCAGATTAGTCAGCAGCCAGGAGACGCGTCGGAGCTCTACATTGATCTCCTGCACATCATGCTGGGCCGTACCTTTGAGATCGGGATCCATCAGGAGGATATCTATCTGCCCTCGTATCGTTGTAAGCGGGGTCCGTAGCTCGTGTGAGACGTCAGCGACGAAACGGCGCTGGAGCTGAAAGCTTTTCTCCAGCCTTTCCGTCATGTGGTTGAAGGCATCGGTCAATTGCTGTATTTCAGTAGCCGATGACGTGGGTGAGAGCCGCGCACCGAGGCTCTCCGCACTTAAATCAAGCATAGTGGAGCTTAAATCGCTTAATGGACGCAGCTCGCGATTGGTGACGAGAGAGCCGATGACATAGGCCAGCAGAGCCGCCACCAGCATGCCGATGCCCAGGAACAGCAACAGGACTCGTTGCATCTCACTGATCGGCGCGAGCGAGCTACCAACCTGGGCGATCGCGATGACGGCACGCGCATGGTCTCGTATCGGAAAGGTCAGAGTGCGGACCTGCAAACTGCTGTCCTGTTGGTAGGTACGAAATACATTCTGCCCCTGCAGAATCGTTTTCGTATCAGCCTGGTTGAGGATGAAACTTTCACTTTGCAGATTGGCCGAGTGGTAAAGTGTCCTCCCGGAGTGAATATCAATAAACTTGATATATGACGGATTGTCCACCGTGAACTCGTTGCCAGGTACTCCCTGCAGCATCTGGTTGAAAAATTGAGCATCAAAGCGGTGACCCGCCGCGAACCATGAGGTGGTCGCAATCTGCATCTTCTCACTCTGTAATGACAGGCGATTATCCAGGCTGGTCTGCAGATAGGAAGAGACCAGCACAAAAATAAGGCCACTTAAAATAAGGAAGCAGAACAGGAAGATCAACACATTCCAGAATACCAGGCGTTGGCGCAGTGAAGATGTCTTTTTGAAGCCAGAGAAAGGAGGGGAAGCATTCTCCGCTGTAATCGCAGTCTCTCCCATAGCTATCATCTCTTTTCTGACAAAGAGAGCGCCTATGCTCTCAGAACGTATCCAATGCCACGTACAGCATGAATGAGATCGGGCTTGCCACCTGCATTTAGCTTTGAGCGCAGATAGTTGATATATACTTTGATGACCTCCAGTTCAGCCTCATTGTCATATCCCCACACGCGCTCAAAAATACGTTCTTTGGACAATACATGACCCGCGTTCTGCGCTAAAAATTCGAGCAGATCGTACTCGCGCCTCGTCAGCTCAACCAGTTCTTCAGCGCGCCAGACCTGGTGAGCGCTGGTATCCATAACGAGATCACCGATCTCGATACGCTGATTGCTCTGGTGCAGGCTCTCGACACGCCGCAGGGCCGCGCGAATCCGTGCCACCAGCTCTTCAAAATCAAAGGGCTTGGTAATATAGTCATCGGCCCCACTATCGAGGCCGGTTATCTTATCGGCCAGATCGTCCTTCGCCGTGAGCATCAGGATGGGCAGCGTCTCATTACCGGTCGCGCGCAGGTAGCGGCAGAGCTCAAAGCCATCGAAATCGGGAAGCATGATATCCAGGATTACAAGGTCTGGCGCGGCATGCTCCGCCTTTTTAATGGCCTCATTGCCATTTTCAGCGCTGATTACCTCAAAACCCTTATACATCAACCCACGGCGCAGAAAACTCACAATCTGCTTTTCATCTTCAACCACAAGTATTTTCGCCATCATTACTTCCCTGCCCCTGCTGGTACATTGAGACCTTGCATCTGATTCACCTTTACTCTACGACTTTTTTGTTAAAACCTGGTAAGAAATGCGCGTCTCAAGAGCGTCTATTCTATTTTCTAATAGTTCCAAAACACTAACGAATGCTAGACATTCTGGGTTCGGAGGGAATGACAATCCTCGCAGGATGCACTACGAAAGACGCTGGTAACGCAACCAGCGCCTTATTCACATCCTGTATCCCATTGCTGAAAGCGTCTGGGAATGCTTTGCGCAAGATATTATAGCTGCCGTTCACGTCGGCATTGAATGCTCTCCCATTCTTTGCCTGATACAGTCCACGTGCTATTCGCCTTCCACTGAAAACCGGTTTCTTCTTACCTGTTTTTCCGTAGACTGGGAGTATGTCCAGGTCGAGAAAACTTGCCTTGCTCGTGTAGCTTTCCTCTTGCAGCATGACCGTGATCCCAACCAATGTGGCTTTGTAGGTCAGCATGTCGATGAATCTTGCATGGGGCAGTTGCACAAAATGCTGGTTATTCTTTTTGCCCATATTGGCTGCTTGCTTCCAGGCAGGATTTTTGCCAATAATGAGCGTTCCTATGCCTTCAGCTACCAACAGATCAATGATCCTTCTGGAAGCGGTATGCATGTAGTGATCAATGCGTCGGGTCCTCTTGGCTGAGACCCGTTCCAATTCGCGCGAAGTGTGATGATGGTGACTCATCTTCTTGCGAAGTGTTGCCGCGTGTTTGTTATAGCGTTGGTTCACACTCTTGAGTGGTCGCCCGTTAACTAGTCGTGGCGCAAAGCCACGTTTGTTTGATGTTAGCGCCACAAGATTGTTGACTCCAATATCTATCGCTGCGACAAGAGATGGGTCGAGCTGTTGTGGAGTTTCCTCCTGCGTGTAGACAACCTCAACCACATAGGCTCCACTGTGCTTCGGGACAATGCGCACCTGATCAACATTTCTGTGTCTGGTTGGCACCTCTATCCCAAGTTGAGATGGTTTGATGATGCCCTGGCGCAGTGCTGGTTGAGAAATGGCCTGGAGCGTGTAGACAAGCACATTCCTGCCATCCTTCTTCTCTTTGTATCCAGGCAACTTTGGGCGTCCTTTGAACGTGGAGGGATCCTCTTTATAGGCTCGCACTGCCGCAAAGAATGCTTTCCAGTTCTTGTCCAGCAGCCTGAGGACTTGTTGGGACACTTTGGTAGGCAGTGCCCGATACGTCTCATGCTTCTGCATCAGCTTGTCCAGTGCATTGTAGCTCAGGTATTTACCAGTGAAGATAAAGCACTGCCTGATCTCATAGAGTGCGGCATTGTAGAGGTTCTTGGAGGAAAAGGCAGCCTGATCGATCAAAGCAAAGCGTGCATCAGTTTTCTTGATCACGTGTTGCTCTACCAATTGCATTCTACTCTCCTTCCTCTCATGCTGCTACAATCTTCTCTGCTTTTCGTTTCGCTCATCTTTGCCCAGAGAGCCTTGCGCAAAAACGGTCGATGATTGAAACGAGGTCAGCTAACACATATTCTGTGCTTGTGTCTGCGTAGTTCACCACCTCAATTTCGCGCCTTTGACCATGAAGAAGTGTTTCAATAGAGCGAAACCCGAACCTTATTCCTCTGTCCTTGTGTTCCATCACAAGATTGGTCAGTAAGCAGGGAAAGAAACTTTGGGTGGCTATCATTGACTCCTGACCCAACCTCTTTCATCACCTGAGCTATCTGATAGCCTTTGGCCGCACAATAGGCGACTCATCGCTCTGCTTGACTATCTATCGAGGTTGGACGTGTTCTCAGCACGAACACCTTTAGCTTTGGCGTCATCATGCAACTTCATAGGATGATTTATAGCAGAGAACGCAAGAGTTGTAAACAGTTCGCTACAGTTTTAGGAAACGTTTATTATACGGCAGATAGGTGCCTCCCGGTTTTATACTCGGGCTAAACAGAAATTGTCCCGGCCCCTTTTATCCCGTGGAGAGATTAGAAGGTGGTGTGGTCGTATGGCCAGAAAATGCCCCCATTATACGTAAGCTGGAAGCAGAGGCTGCTAAATTTGCTGATCGCTTTCTCCAACCAGTGTTGTCGGCTATGGGCATCCGGTGCTGGCTGGGGAACCTCTTCTTCTCGATATGCGGCGCGTAGCCTGCTCAGACGTTCTATCTCGACTTCGGTGAAGCCAGCTTTGCGCAACATTGCGCGGCCGTCTCGATATTCCATATGCTGCATAGCAATCTCCCGTTCTAGCATCTATCAGACGTCTTCATTGTAGTCCTGGGCGGCTTTGCGTCCCAGCGTCGTCAAAAATGATTGCGATAGGCGTGTCTCGCTTTCCCGCCCCGTGGTGCTATCAAATCCATCGGCCGCACCCGCGTCCGGCAGCAACCGGTTCACAATACTGAGCAGCCTGATGGTCATCTGGGGGAACATACCATGGAAGAAGGCGAGCATTTTGGCGGGAATGGTCAGGGTAACCGCGACACGGCGCTTCTGGGTAGCGTGTACGATATGCTGCGCCGCCAGCTTCGCGCTGGTCGAAAGGAAAGGCAGACTATCGGAGATGCTAAACCAGGTATATTCAGCATGGTGCTTGCCTTTGAACAGGGCGTTGACCGGCGATCCGGTCCGCATCAGACCAGGCGTGACGGTGACTACCTGGATGCCCTCCTTCGCCAGTTCGGCATGCAGTCCCTCCGAAAAGCCGGTCAGCGCGAACTTCCCGCTTGAATAGGGTAAGAGGTGGGGGACGCTGACCTTGCCACCGATGGAGGAGATGTTGACGATACAGCCTTGCTTGCGCTCCACCATCTGTGGCAGCACGGCCAGCGTGGCATAGACCGCGCCCCAGAAAATGATATTCATGCTATCCTCAAAGTCATTGAGCGTCTGGGATAGCACTGGTCCAACGGTGGTGATACCGGCATTGTTCACCAGGATATCGATACGCCCGTAGTGTTCGGTCGCCTGATCAATGAGATGCTGCACCTGTTCCCGGTTGGTCATGTCGCAGGGGATCGCCAGGACCGGCGCTCCTTGCTCCGCCAGTTGTCGCCGCGCCTCTTCCAGTTCCTGCTCATCCTGCGCCGCCAGGACCAGCCTGGCTCCCTGGAGCGCGAACTCCTCGGCCATGGCCAGGCCCAGCCCTCGCGATCCCCCTGTAATGAGTACAACCTGTCCGTGCATGTCGGGAGGCGTCTTGCGCCGCGCGATCGTCACGAAGGCGCGTACGACGCCTACTACCATCTTAAAAGTACTCGGCTTTCCATCAGAACCCATATCTCTCCTCATTCCTTCCTCTTCGTCATAGAACCAGCAATGCTGTATCCGACAAGTGGCGCTTTACACTTCCGCGCCTCGTCCATAGTACATCGTATCTTCGCGCGATCCACCCTGACCGGCGCGGATATCATCGTAGCGCTCCACCAGCTCGATTGAGCGCAGGTACTTCACCATTTTGTAGCCGAGCACCGTCTCAACGCGTAGCCTGAGCGGCGCGCCGTGGGGAATCGGGACTGGCCCGTTATTGAAATCGTAGGCCAGGATGGACTGTGGATGCCGCGCCAGCTCCATATCGATAACCTCGTAAAATGGATAGTAATGCTCGCCATCCAGACTATGCTCATCGAGGCCATATGATGTAAAGACGAGGTACTTCGCCTCTGGCCGCGGCTCACAGCGATTGAGGATTTCGCTCACGCAGGTGCCGGTCCACTTGCCAACCCCCGACCAGCCCTGAATACAGTTATGCTTGGTGATCTGCGAGGTCACGGGCAGATCGCGCAGGTCGTCAAGGGAGAGGCAGAGCGGATGCTTGACCAGCCCGTTCACCTCCAGACGCCAGTCGCGAAAGTTGTTCTGCGCCAGGTGCTTATACTCTTCGCTGGTCGGAGGAGCCCCGTTGACCCAGAAATAGGGCGAGATATCCTCCTCTTGATAGTGCTGGACCGACCTGGCTCCGTGCAGAAGCGCATTACGCGTGGGATCAACCACCGCGCCCAGGGCGTGCTGCACTTTGCGGCGATGCCGCGCCGAGTAGACGGTCGTCCACACATAGATCAGCGCCACCAGCAGCAGAGCCGCGATAGCAATGTCAAGCGCCGTCCAGAAGTTGGCCCGATCGCTGCCGAACACAATATCGCGAATGTTGTTCTGAAAATGGACGATGAGCACCAGGGAGACGTGAATGATGATGAAGCCGATAAAAGCCAGCAGACTCAAGAAGTGCAGGCTGCGTCCCACCTGCCGTCCCCCGAAGATCTTGATGTACCAGGGGAAGCGTGCCGCCACCGCTGGCGACATCGTCGCGCCGGTCAGCAACATAAATGGTGCCAGCAGAAAGACGACGCCTGCATAGGCCAGCTGCTGCAGCGGATCGTAGGGATGAAATTCGCTGGCGGGCGGGATATGAAACGTAATATACGTCAGAAAGGTGTGGAAGGCCTCCGGCACAATCGACCACGAGGTCGGAATGAGCCGCGCCCACTCGCCGGTGGCAAAGAGCAGCACCACGTAGATCAGGCCATTAAGGACCCAGAAGATCACGGAGAAGAAGTGCCAGTGTCGTCCAATGCCCAGGTTTTTTCCGCCCGGCAGTGCCAGCCAGGGTGAGGCTGGCACCTCGTCATCCAGCGAGGTGTAGACGACGTCCTTCTTCACCGGCACCTTCTTGCGCGTGAACCGGATCCACTCTTTGCCGGGCGTGCTATTGTCATTCCAGTAGAGCCGGGGATGGGCGGCCAGAATTTGAATGCCGCTACGGATCAACAACCCTATAAACAGCAGATTAATATAGTGCGTGATCCGTAGCCAGAGAGGAAACCCCAGTTCAGCAATCACCAGATGGGTATTCATCTTCGTTCTATCCACTTTCCAGGAGCCCATCAAGACGCACGTACGGCTCCTCGCTCTAATTTGCATCGTATTACGGTATTTCATCTAAAGTCGTCACGAAAACCGCACACCTCTGGTTTCATCGATTTTTCCCGAAGAGGGCGACACCGACAAGGCTCGCCAGGGCGGCTCCGCCAAGGGCGAGCAGGCCACGATGGGTATCCGCCCATAGCTGCAAGCTGCGATCCCTGGCCTGGGCGTCAAATGCCCCGTGCGCCCCATGGTCGCGGTCCTCATCAACGGGCGCCCAGAGATTGTTGGGGCGGTCGGGATCTTCGCGCTGGCTGGTCTGCTGCGAGTTGAAACCTGTCTTGCCGAGGTAGCGATCACCATAGCCGGGGGCGAGCTTGTTGCCCTGAATGACGATGACCGTGGAGAGCCCGATAAAGAGCTGGCGACGATAATGATCGGTCACCCAGGTGACCGCGTCGGCGATCACTTCCGGCTGGTAGATGGGTGGAACGGGCTGCGCTTTGCGCGGCAGACGGCTCTTGACCCAGCTGAACTGTGGTGTATTGACGGCGGGAAGCTGCACCATGGTGATCTTGACGTTGCTCTTGTCATGGATCAGCTCGGCGCGCACCGATTCGGTGAAGCCCTGAATGGCGTGCTTGGCGCCACAGTAGGCCGACTGCAGAGGGATACCGCGATAGGACAGCGCCGAGCCGACCTGGATGATCCTCCCTTGATCGCGTGGCAGCATGCGGTGCAGGGCCGCCAGCGTGCCATAGACCTGTCCCAGGTAGGTCACCTCGGTGACGCGTTTATATTCCTCCGGCTTCATCTCCTTTGCCGGTGAAAAGACCGAGGCCATAGCGACATTGATCCAGACATCGATGGGGCCAAAGGTTTCTTCGACTTTGGAGGCCGCGGCCTCCACCTGCTCGGCGTTGGCCACATCGGTCGGCAAGACCAGTGCTTTGCCCCCCATGCGCTCGACATCTTTCTTCGCCCCCTCCAGTCCCTCATGGCCACGGGCCAGCAGCCCGATATGGGCGCCGCGCCGGGCGAAGGCCTGCACAATAGCGCGGCCAACACCCGCCGATGCCCCGGTCACCACAACAACTTCTGCTTTCTGTGCTTGCATCTCACATTCTCTCCTTCTATCTGTTCCAAACCTCAATCTCTGGCTCTGGGATAAACCCATCTACACGAGACGCGGCACACCTTTATTGGCCGTGCCCGCCGGCGAGAGATTCCGCCTTACTGGTGGATCGGTTACCGAAATTCGCTCGGGATGGGAGGACAGGACGTCACCGGCATTCGAGATCAGGTAGTCGGCGGTCCTGGCGGCGAGCGCCTGGATGGTGAGTCCCGGATTGGCCGAGCCCTGCGTGGGCAGCAGGCTGCCATCGCAGACAAACAGGTTGGGGATATCATGGGTGCGGCCAAAGCTGTTCGCCACCGATGTGCTGGGGTCGCTCCCCATGCGCGCACCGCCGACCAGGTGGGCGTAGCGCGACTCCTGCACCACTTCCTGCGCGCCGGCCGCCTGCATCACCTCGGTGGTCTTCTTCACCCCGGCTTGCGCGATCTTCTTATCGTTGTCGTGCAGGTTAAAGGTCACTTTGGCGACGCGCAGACCGAACTGATCGGTCTCATCGGCCAGTTCCACGCGATTGTCTTCCCAGGGCAGGATCTCGCCCAGCACGCCCAGAGCGGCCCAGTGGTTGTAATCCATCATGACGCGGCGCATGCCCCAGCCCCAGGCTCCCTTGGCCACCAGCATCTGCTTGGCAAAGGCGATAGGAAGAGGACCCACCGTCTGAATGGCGAAGCCGCGAATAAAGTCGTTTTTGGGATTGGTCTCATAGAACTCCTCGGTCAGCGCGTGCGCGGGCGGCGCCTTGTACATGCGAATGGGATCTTCAAAGCGGCCCAGCACAACGTTGCCGATCTGCACCATCAGGTATTTGCCGACGGTCCCACTGGAGTTGGCCAGACCCTGCTCGAAACCGGGACAGGCAGAGTTCAGGAGCAGACGGGGCGTCTCGATGGCGTAGCCAGAGACGATGACTACCTTCGCCTTGAGCTCGCGCTCATGCCCATCGGGATCAAAGTAGGTGACTCCGGTGGTGCGTCCGTTCTTCATGTTGATGCGCGAGACCATGCAGTTGGCGCGAATCTCGGCCCCATGGCGGATGGCATCGGGCACGTGGCTGATCAAGGTGCTCTGCTTGGCGCCCACCTTACAACCCTGAATACAGAACCCACGGTAGATGCAGTGCTGGCGATCACCATGCGAGCCGGCCAGGATAGCGACGGGGCCTCCAGCTACAACAGGGATGCCCAGTTTCGTGCAGCCTTTGACCAGGACATCGCCCACACCACCCAGGGGATGGGGTCCATAGATATAGCCGTGTGGATCGCCCCAGGGATAGTAAGCAGGTCCGGAAACAGGGATCTCGGCCTCCAGCAGTTCATAATATGGCTTGAGCTCCTCGTAAGAGATAGGCCAGTCGGCCCCCATACCGTCGGACGATAACACATGAAAGTCGGACGGATGGAAGCGCGGCGTAAAACCGGCCCAGTGAACCGAGCCACCGCCGACGCCGTGGCCGCTGTTATTGGCGCCCAGTGTGATCGGATCTTTGCCACCCGTGATGCGCAGGTCATTCCAGTACAGCTTTGACGACCCGGCCTCGTCGCTGACCCAGTCGCGCTCCGTCTCCCAGAAGGGGCCCGCCTCCATGCCGACGACACGGAATCCTGCACGGGCCAGGCGCTGGATCAAAACACCTCCCGCTGACCCCACACCCACGATACAAACATCAACCTCTTCATCGGGAGCAAAATGGTGCATAGGAAAATCTATTTTTTGGACCGGCCCCAGCATATGCTTTCCAGGCTTCGGCCCCTCAAATGCTCCTAAAATTGGCTTCTTCATAAACTATTCTCTCTCCATCCATTCTTCAGGCTCTTTAGTGTGTGCCTTCCTGACCTGAAGGCTGTTGCTTATGACCACCGGGGCCACCTACTGGCCGATAGGTATCGGAAAGGGCCTCATCGGGCGCACGCCACTCATAGCGCTGCTCCTCCACCTCCCATGGCTCGGGCTTGCCACCCTCCAGGCGCATGTAGCCGCGTGGATAGGCGGGACCCCCAAAGCCGATCTCGTCCCAGGCATAGGGATGGGCATAGTAGGCATCGACCACATCCTGCATCAGCAGCATCCAGAAGCGCTGCACCGACATGCGCTGCCAGATATCCTGGGCGGCGGGCGGATTGACGTCGTGGATGGTCTGAAGGACCGCGTCCTGCTCGCCCTGGCCCAGATCGGCAAAGGACCGGTCATACATATGCCGGGCAATGGTCTCGATCGCCTGCAGTCCCAGGCGGTGCGCCTCGTGATCCGGAGGCATGTCTTCGTAGCGGTAACCATCGATACGCCTGTGATAGAGCCTGGTATCGATGTAGTTGACCACCGGTATCCGGTGCGCCTCGTCGCGATCATCCTGCGGGAGCAGGCGGTCACAGATGGCCTGCATCAACCGGGCCTCCTCCGGCGAGAAGAAACGGATGGGTGGCACGTCATGCACGCGGGCCAGCACGACCTTGCGCGTCGCCTCATCCCAGAATGCCTGCTGGCTCAGGGTATGGTAGCCGGGATAATAGCCGGGCTGCGCCCGTGGCTCCAGGGGGTGACCGGTCGTGCCATCTACAGGCCAGCGGTCGCGCCCTGCATCCCGCTGCTGCTCGTCCTTACGGGCGTTGTCGCGGATCTTCATTAGTCTGCCCTCCTTAAGAGACTGGCCAGAACACCCAGGAAGCCGGATGCTGCGAACAGCAGTGGCGCGAAGATGGGAGGGCCATAGACGATGTTATAGAAAGGCTTCTTGAGTCCTCCAGGGCGGCGCACCACTCCGCGCACGTGATAGAGGAAGCCGATGCCACCATTGAGCAGGGCCAGAATCGAGGCCAGCGGCAGCAATGTGCGCGCCATCGTGCGGCTCCACACCGTCCCGATGCCCGCGATCATCAATACGGGAGTCAGCAGGACGGGCGTCCACTGGACCCGATAGCTGAAGTTGTTTTTGTAGTGTGAATAGAGGGCCTCGATGCCACTGAAAAAGGCCGAGACGGCGGTGGCCACGCCCAGCACACGCTGGAAGCGGCCCTCGCGTACATCTTGCTCGAAGACGATGCCTTCCCTGACCAGTTTGCGCGGCAGCCAGCCCGCGCGTGGACGCGGCATCCCTGGCAGCGAGGTGTGTGCGGGATCGTCTTCACGGCGCAGCAGTGAGGCGATCAAGCCCAGAAAACCGCTGATCGCGAACAGCAGGGGCGCGAACACCGGCGGTCCCATGATGACGTTAAAGATAGGGATGCGCCATCCCCCAGGCTTGCGCGCCACGCCACGCACATGAAAGTAGAAGCCGACCACGCCATCAAGCATGGTAAAGAGCGAGACGATCGGCAAGACCGTACGGGCCACACGCCGATTCAACGCGCCCCATACGCCAGCGACGGCCAGAATAGGACTGATGATAACCGGTGTATACATGATCTGCTGACCATAGCTCCCCCGATAATGCTCGTAGGTCACCTCAAGGCCGGCCAGCACACTGGAGAACGCCGTGATCAGCGACAGACTGCGCTGGAAGCGTCCCTCACGGATATGCTGGTCGAGCACGATTCCTTCATGGGTAATCGCGCGCGGTAGCAGATTCCGCAGGCCCGAGCGATGCGCTTTCCCTTTTACAAAGGGTATGGGCGGGGCCTCAACCAGATCTTTGATTGGAGATGCAGTTTTCGTTAGAGCCATATACTATTTCCTCATTTTGTTCATTTCACTGCTAAGCGGCGCTGTGACAACAGCCTCCAGGCGAGGATGGCGATGGCGCCCATGATCCCCGCGCCCAGAAGCACCGTCCCGCGCCGCGCCGGGACTGCCTGCGCCTCACGGCTGTGCAGTTCGCGCTTGTATTGCCTCTCTGGATAGTCGCCAGAGATCTTTTGCTGCTGCTGACGGAGCGCCATCTGCAGCACCTCTGCCAGGTGCAGTGCCTTGCGATCCGTGGTCTGCTCGATCTGCTCACGGCAGCTAAAGCCATCGGCGATAATGATGGTGTCTTTATCGGCCTTACGCACAGCTGGCAGCAGCACGCGCTCGCCCGCTTTGATCGAGATATCGTAGTGATCTTTTTCGAAACCAAAGGCACCGGCCATTCCACAGCAGCCCGAGTCGAGCACCTGGAAGTCGAGTCCTAGCCGCGAGAGCACGGCCTCCTCGTCATTCATCTTCATGATGGCCTTGTGATGACAGTGTCCATGCACAACGGCCTGCTGTGACAGTTGCGGCAGCTGGTAGTCCTTGCTCTTCTGTTCAAGGAACTCGCTGAGCAGGAACGTCTGCTGGCTGAGCCGCTTCGCGTTCTCATCATGCGGGAAGAGATTCTTCAGTTCGTCGCGAAAGACGGCGGCACAGCTCGGCTCCAATACCACGACGGGGGTGCCCGCTTCAATCTGCGGTCCAAGCGTGTCCAGGATCTGCCGCAGCAGATGCTTCGCCTGGTCAAGAAAGCCATAATCATAGAGCGGGCGACCGCAGCAGAGCGATCGCTGCGGCACGATGACCTGGTGGCCGGCCGCTTCCAGCACCTCGACGGCGGCCATGGCCGTCTCCGGCTTGAGATAATTATTGAAGGTGTCGGGCCATAGGATCACCTGTGGGCCGCCTTGATTGCGCGTGTCGTGTCGCTGGAACCATTGCTTAAATGTTTGTGGGGCAAAGGTAGGGATGCGTCGCTGTGGCGCGAAGCCGCCCATCGTCTTTGCAAGGCCGCTGAGAACGGGCGCGTGGGTCACAAAGTTGACCAGGCCAGGCATGAGCGAGGCGAGCCGCGCCCACCAGTAGATCAGGCCCATGGAATAGCCGGTCAGGGGACGCAATCTCCCCTGGTAGTAGTGTGAGAGGAACTCCGCCTTGTAGGTCGCCATATCGACGTTGACCGGGCAGTCTCCCTTGCAGCCTTTACAGGCCAGGCAGAGGTCGAGCGCCTCTTTGACCTTCTCGTTGCGCCATCCCCTGGTGACAGGATCGCCCTGCAGCATTTCAAAGAGCAGGCGGGCGCGTCCGCGCGTGGTATCCTTTTCTTCACGCGTCACCATAAAGCTGGGGCACATGGTGCCACCCTCGATGCGGCGACACTTGCCGACGCCAACGCAGCGCAGGGTGGCGCTGGCGAAGCTCCCCCCATCGTCTGGAAACTGAAAGTGTGTCTTGACCGGCAGCGGCTGATAGTTGGTCCCCTGGCGCAGATTCTCATCGACTCGATAGGCATTCACCATCTTGCCCGGATTCAGCTTCCACGCTGGGTCCCAGATAGACTTGAACTCACGAAAGGCATCGATGAGCTCATTGCCAAACATTTTGGTGGTGAACTCTGCGCGCGCCTGTCCATCACCGTGCTCCCCCGACAGCGAGCCGCCGTAGCGCACTACGAGATCGGCCGCGTCATTGATGAAGGCACGAAATTTTTGAATCCCTTCATGCGTATCCAGCTCGAAATCGATGCGGGTATGCAGGCATCCCTGACCGAAGTGCCCATAGAAACTGGCGCTATACTGATAGCCATCCAGCAGCTTGCGCAGGTCACGCAGGTAGTCTCCCAGCTTATCCGGCGGCACGGCCGAGTCCTCCCAGCCCGCCCAGCGTGCTTTTTCGCCGGGCACCAGCGCGGTCACCCCAAGGGCGGCCTCGCGCACCGACCAGATCTTCTGCTGATCTGCAGGATTATCATAGATCTTGATATCTGGCGCGTGTTTTTTCTCTTTCAGTTCATCGACCAGCGCCCGTGCCTGCTTGCCCGCGTCTTCTTTATCCTGCCCGCCAAATTCCACCAGCAGCCAGCCTCGTCCTTCGGGAAAAAGGGCGATCTCATCAGGGTGCATACCCTTCTTTCTCATGTCACTGATGAGGCCATCATCGAAGCCTTCCAGGCCGATGGGGTGATGCTTGAGCAGTTCGGGGATGCGGTCGCAGCCGCTATAAATATCTGCATAGCCAAGGACCACCAGTGTGCGTACCGGAGGACTCTCGACAAGACGAGTCGTTGCTTCCAGCACCACGGCGCAGGTGGACTCGCTGCCGACCAGCGCGCCCGCCACGTTGAAGCCGTTTTCTGGCAGCAGTTCGTCGAGATTGAAGCCGGAGACGCGACGCGGAATGTCTGGATAGCGTTCGCGGATCAGATCGGCGTAGGTGTCGCGCAGAGCTTTGAGCCGTGCGTAGATCTCACCGCGCCTGCCACCCTCCCTGATGATGCGCTCAAGCTCCTCATCGCTCGTCTTGCCCACGCGCATGCGCAGACCATCATACGTCAGGATCTCTAGCTCATCGATGTTGTCGGAGGTCTTGCCCGCCATCAAGGCGTGGGTTCCACACGAATTGTTGCCAATCATCCCTCCAAGGGTGCAGTGATTGTGGGTAGCCGGATCAGGACCAAAGGTGAGATGATGCTCTTCAGCCGCCTGGCGCAGATGGTCGAGGATGATTCCCGGCTGCACGCGCGCGCGCCGTCGCTCGGGATCCATCTCGATGATCCCGTTCATGTACTTTGACATGTCGATCACGACCGCGACGTTACAGCACTGGCCCGCGAGGCTGGTGCCTCCTCCACGCGCCAGGACCGGCACGTTGTATGCCCGGCAGGCCGCCACCGTTGCCACCACGTCGTCTTTATCCCGCGGGATCACCACGCCGATCGGCACCTGGCGATAGTTCGAGGCATCGGTCGTATACAGTCCCCTGCTCCCCTCGTCAAAGCGAACCTCGCCGCGCACCTGCTGGCGTAGATCGCGCTCTAGCGCCTCCACGTCAACCACCATGCTCGTCATGGGCACACTATGCACGTTGCTGTTCTTCACATGTGTATGTGCATTTTCATTGAGAACCACTACATGTTTCACTGAATCATCCTCTCTCTCAGAGTTGCCGTGGGAAGTATGTATCACGCCTCCCTTCTCACCATCCAGGCCGGTCCGCTACACGGCGTACTTCTCGGCGTCGGAGCGCTTGAAATCAAGACCCATGCCCGGTCGGGTAAGGTCAGGATGTAACGCGCCCTTCACCGGTTCAGGAACACCATCAAAGAAGAGATGCTCGATGCGCACGTGGTCATGGAAGTATTCCATATGGCGGAAATTCTGGACGGCGCAACAGGCATGGATGTGCAGAGCCGGCCCACAGTGCGAAGAAAGCTCAAGCGAGCGTGCCTCACAGAGGATGGCGGCATTCAGGAAACCGGTAATACCTCCACAGCGTGTGGCATCGGCCTGCAACACATCCACGGCGTTGGCCTCAAGCATGCGGCGGAAGTACCAGAGATCGTAGCCGTACTCGCCGGCTGCGATATCCATACCCGCTGGCGCGCGATCGCGCAGGAGATGCAGTCCCTCCAGGTCGTCGGAAGAGACCGGCTCCTCAAACCAGGTGACACCATATTGGGACGCGAAGATCTCGGCCAGGGCGAGCGCCTCTTTGCGGCTGTAAGCTCCATTGGCATCCACGAACAGCTCTGTATCCGGGCCAATAGCCTCACGCGCCTGTGCCACGCGCAGCGGATCTGCGTTGGGCTGGCGGCCAATCTTCATCTTGACACGCGGGATGCCGGACGCGGCCCATCCACCAAGCTGAGCCTGCAGCTGCTCACGCGAATACGCGGTAAAGCCGCCGCTACCATAGATCGGCGCGGCATCGCGTACCCCACCCAGCAGGGAGACCAGCGGCAGATCCAACAGCCGCGCCTTGAGATCCCACAGGGCGCTATCAACGGCGGAGATAGCCATCGAGGCGATGCCGGGACGTCCCAGGTTGCGAATGGCTTCGACCATGGCGGCCCAGCAGCCAGAGACATTCATAGCATCGCGTCCCTCAACGATACGGGTGAGCATCGTCTTGATCAGGGTGGCCGTCGATGTATCGGCATAGGTGTAGCCAAGTCCATGCTTGCCACCACCGTAGGCCTCCACAATGACGATCGTTGTTTTATCCCACACATAGGTGCCATCCGACTCCGGAGAGTCGGTTGGCACCGTGTAGGCCGAGACTTCGAGCCGTTCAATGGCGACGCCGTTGTCACCAAATTTCGTGCTAGCCATAATCCTACACCTGCTTTCTTACGGTCTAGCCACGATGTGGCACGATACCTTCAACTACGCCCTTGATGGACTCCTTGATGATCCCACCCTCTTCGGGATCATTCTTGAGGAGCGCGGATGTATAGTTCTTGGCCTGCTCAAAGGTGATGTGCGGCGGCAGCGTGGCCACGTTCCCGGAGGTATAGGCCTCGAAGATCACCGGCCGATCGGCGGAGAGGGCGGCATCCCAGGCCGAGGCAACATCCTCCGGTCGATCGACGCGAATACCCTTGAGGCCAATCGAATCGGCGTAGGACGCGTAGGGGAAGTCCGGCAGGTCCTGCGTGGACTCTAACTTGGCGTTGCCCGCCTCGATGCGCATCTCCCAGGTCACCTGGTTGAGGTCACGGTTATTGAGCACCAGGAAAATGAGGCGAGGATCGCTCCAGCGCTTCCAGTACTTGGCGACGGTGAGCATCTCGTTCAGGCCGTTCATCTGCATGGCGCCATCTCCGGTTAGAGCTATCGGCACGCGATCGGGATAGGCAAACTTGGCGGCGATGGCGTAGGGGACAGCCGCGCCCATCGTGGCCAGGCTACCGGAGAGGGAGCCCTGCATGCCACGGCGCATCTTGATGATGCGCCCATACCAGTTGGTGGCGGTACCGGCGTCTCCGCTCAGGATACAATTGTCCGGCAGGCGTTTGGAGAGTTCCCAGAAGACGAGCTCGGGGTTGAGCGGATCGGCACTCTCCATGCAGCGCGCCTCAACCACCTTCCACCAATCGTGATAGCCCTTCTCGAT
The DNA here is from genome assembly GCF_036245075.1 of Dictyobacter halimunensis. NCBI lineage: Bacteria > Bacillati > Chloroflexota > Ktedonobacteria > Ktedonobacterales > Dictyobacteraceae > Dictyobacter > Dictyobacter halimunensis. The sequence continues at coordinate 3,795,308 of NZ_BSRI01000002.1, read as the reverse complement.
CTTCTCGCGCCACGAGCGGTCCTCTTTGCGTTCGAGGTATGGGATGAGGGCGCGCAGCGTCTCGGTGCTATCACCGATCAGGTTGACCTCCATCGGATAGCGCAGGCTGAGGTTGCGACCATCGATATCGATCTGGATGCCACGGGCCTGTCCCTCCTTCGGCAGAAACTCGCCATAGGGGAAGGTCGACCCGATCATGAACAGGGTGTCGCATTCCATCATCATATCGTAGCTGGGCTTGGTTCCCAGCAGACCGATACAGCCGGTGACGAAGGGGAGATCATCGGGGACCACCTGCTTGCCCAGCAGGGCTTTGGCTATACCGCAGCCGAGCAGGTCCGCCACCTGGATGACCTCATCGGTCGCATGCTTGGCTCCCGCGCCGACCAGGATCGCCACCTTCTTCCCCGCTTTTAAGACCGCGGCGGCCCTCTTGAGATCTTCTTCCGTAGGCACGACACGCGGGGTTGAATAGCCGGTGCCGGTATGCACGGTATTGTGGGCGTGTGGTGGCTTCTCAACGGCATCCAGTTCCTGTACATCTTTGGGGATAATGATGCAGGTCACGGTGCGCTCGGCCATCGCGATGCGCATGGCGCGATCAACTAACTGGCGAATCTGCACCGGGCTTGAGGCGGTATAGACGTACTCACCGGCCACATCCTTAAACAGGGTCTGCAGATCGACCTCTTGCTGGTAATTGCCACCGATGGCGGCGCGCGCCGCCTGGCCCACGATCGCTACCACGGGACGATGGTCCATCTTCGCGTCATAGAGACCATTAAGAAGGTGGATCGCGCCCGGACCCGAAGTAGCCAGGCAGACACCGACCTCGTCGGTAAACTTGGTATGCGCGGTCGCCATAAAGGCCGCCATCTCTTCATGACGTACCTGTACAAATTCAAAAAGCTCCTGGTGGCGCTCCAATCCTCCTAGAATACCATTGATGCCATCACCAGGATACCCATAAATACGCCTGACACCCCATTCCGCGAGGCGCTCTAGTAGAAAATCACTAACGGTCGTACTCATTTCTTTCTCTTCCTTCTCCTGCTAATACAGGGCTCTACAGCATAAACAGGCATCAGATCTATACTGACAATGATTGACTGTTCACTTCTCATTGCGTTGCTAGAAATCAGTGTAGAAGCATTTGGTTATAACTTGGTAAAAATTATTGCAGAGTCTTTAAGAGCGGGGAATCAGGATTCAAATCGATATTCTGGGGGTCTCTCTTTTTTACCATTTCCTTACCATCGCTTATTACACTTTCAATAAACCAGTTACTACCATAGCCAGACGAAGTAATGATTGCGGTCTACCTGTGTTTTCGCACCTGTGGTGCTCAAGGGCATATGGTAGTTGGTGCGTCGGGGGCGGAGGCGCCTCCGACGCACCAACTACCATAACCGGTGCAGCCGTGCAGCGGACGCGCATATGGGGGCGCTCATGTGCCCCGCTCTAGATGAAAGTAAGACATATTCTGAATAAATATATGCTTGAACAGACGAAAGGATACCTATATGGGACAGCTAGATCAAAAAGTCGCCGTTGTGACCGGTTCCGATAGTGGCATTGGCCGGGCCATCGCCATTCAATTCGCGAAAGAAGGGGCAACCGTCGTTATCAACTATGCTCATGCGCAGGATAAAGCGGAAGAGGCCCTGCAGACCATTAAGAAGAATAATGGCAAAGCGATCATCATACAGGCGGATGTCTCACAGTATCAACAGGTCGCCGGGCTCATTCAGCACACAATTGAGCAGTTTCAGCATATTGATATCATGGTCAACAACGCGGGTATGGAGATCCACAGCCCGTTTCTGGATGAAACGGAGGAGCATTTTGATCGTGTTCTGGGCGTCGACCTCAAAGGCGCTTTTTTCGGCGCGCAGTTGGCCGCACGCGAGATGATCAAACAGAAGACCGCGGGCCGCATCATTAACATCTCCTCTGTCCACGAAGACTTGCCGATGCCCGGCAACGTTCCCTACTGCTGCGCTAAAGGCGGCATGCGCATGCTGACACGCACGGTCTGCCTTGAACTGGCCCCCCACAACATTACCGTCAACAATATCGGTCCCGGCGCCGTGCATACACCAATCGATAGGGACGTTGAGGCGGACCCGGAGAAGATGGGAGCGTTGCTGAAAGAGATCCCCTTACATCGTATGGCGCAACCAGAGGAGGTCGCGCAGATGGCCCTCTACCTGGCCTCAGATGCCGCCTCCTATGTCACGGGCGCGACCTTCTTCATCGATGGTGGACTCATGCGCAATACCGGTGGGCTATAGGGGAGAGTGGTATGTCAGAAGAACAGAAATATCTACCAATTGAAGATTACGCGCTGATAGGAAACTTGCACACGGTGGCGCTGGTGGGCAAGAATGGCTCCATTGACTGGTGCTGCCTGCCACGCTTTGACGCGCCAAGCGTTTTTGGCGCTCTGCTGGATGCGAAAAAAGGAGGCTTTTTCCGCATCTCCCCAACTGATATGTCAGACGTCAGGTGTCAGCAATTGTATCTGCCAGAAACCAATATCCTGCTCACACGCTTTCTCAGCCAGGACGGTGTGGCCGAGGTGACGGACTTCATGCCGATCAAAGAGGTAGGCACCCCCACGCGCGATCACAAAATTATCCGGTCCGTGACGATGGTCCACGGGTCGCTCTCGTTCACGCTCACCTGCCAACCGGCCTTTAATTACGCGCGAGATGAGCATCGAGTCGAGATGTCAGAGAGCGGGGCCACCTTCCTGCATCAGGACTTCCACCTTAGGCTTTCCTCGCCGGTCGCACTTGAGCAAAATGAGCAGGGCGGCGTCAAAGCCACGTTTACGCTCCATAAAAATGAAACCCTGCATTTTCTGCTGGAGAGCAGCCAGGACGGCAAGCAGGAGCCGCAACCGATCTCAGAGAAAGCCTACCAGAAAGCCTTTCATCAAACATCGCACTACTGGCAGAACTGGCTCTCGCAGTGCAAGTATCAGGGGCGCTGGCGCGAGATGGTGCAGCGCTCGGCCCTCGTCCTGAAATTGCTCACCTACGCGCCCACAGGCGCGATCGTGGCGGCGGCCACCACCAGCCTGCCGGAATCGATTGGAGGAGAGCGCAACTGGGACTATCGCTACACATGGATCCGCGATGCCTCGTTCTCGCTCTATAGCCTGCTCACCCTCGGTCTGACCCAGGAGGCGGAAGCGTTCATGGGCTGGCTGGATGACCGCTGTCACCAGTTGAACGACGGCGGCACGCTCCAGCCAATGTACGGCATCGATGGCGAGCAGAAGCTGACCGAGATCACCCTCGACCACCTGGAGGGATACCGGCAGAGCCGTCCCGTGCGCGTTGGCAATGGGGCATATAAGCAGACGCAGCTCGACATCTATGGCGAAATGATGGATGCCATCTTTATCTTCAATAACCACGAGGCGATCAGCTATGATCTGTGGCTCCATGTGCGCAACCTTCTCGACTGGCTGGCGGAGCATTGGCAGGAGCCCGACGAGGGGATCTGGGAGGTGCGTGGGGGCCCCAAACACTTCCTGCACTCGCGCCTGATGAGCTGGGTGGCCTTTGACCGCGCCATTCGTATCACACGCGATCGCGGCTGGCCCGCTCCGACCGAGAAATGGGTGGAGATCCGCTCCCAGATCTACGAGCAGATCATGGATGAGGCATGGAACGAGAAGGAGCAGAGCTTCGTGCAATATTATGGGAGCGATGCCGTTGATGCCAGCGCCCTACTCTTGATGATCACCAATTTCACCGGGACCAGGGAGCCGCGCATGCTCTCCACCATCGAGCGCATCAAGCGTCAGCTCAGCGAGGGCTCCCTGGTGAAGCGCTACTCGCAGGGTGCGGCGGATGATGGCTTGGAGGGGCAAGAAGGGACCTTTAGCGCCTGTAGCTTCTGGCTGGTAGAAGACCTGGCGCGCGCGGGCAAGCTCGATGAGGCACGCCTGCGCCTGGAGAAGCTGCTCTCATACAGCAACCACGTCGGCCTGTATGCCGAAGAGATCAGTCCCGCAGGCGTAGCGCTGGGCAACTATCCCCAGGCCTTCACCCATCTCGCGCTGATCACCGCCTGCTATCACCTGGATAAGGCGCTCAACATCCATCTCGGACACGCGCACCCCACCTCGCAAAACCTCTATGATTAAAACTCAGGGCAGATGTAGGAAGTGAAAGGATCGAAAGATTTATGGATACACAGACGCGACAGGTTAATTCATCGGAGGTCGCACCAACGCAGCAGCAGAAGCCGACCACGACCCCGCATGTCGTTATCGTAGGGGGCGGATTCGGAGGTCTGCAGGTCGCCAAAGAACTGGGCAGGCAGCCCGTTCACGTCACCATCATCGACAGGCATAACTTTCACCTGTTTCAGCCCATGCTCTACCAGGTTGCCACTGCGGGCCTCTCGCCGTCCGATATCAGCAACCCGATCCGCGCCATCCTGGAAAAGCAGAATAACACGGGCACCCTGATGGCCGAGGTCACAGGGATAGACCTGGATGAACAACAGGTCTTGCTGGGCGATCGGCAGGCGGTACACTATGACTACCTCGTGCTGGCAACGGGAGCGACCAGCAACTACTTTGGCCACCCGGAATGGCAGCAACTGGCACCAGGGCTCAAATCCGTCAACGATGCCCTGGCGGTCCGGCGCACGGTCCTCTCGGCCTTTGAAGCGGCGGAACGAGAGCCAGATGAACAGAAGCGCAAAGCCCTGTTAACCTTTGTGCTGGTAGGAGGGGGTCCCACAGGCGTCGAGCTGGCCGGTGCCATCGCCGAGCTGGCCCATCAATCGCTCAAATGCAATTTCCGCCACATCGATCTCAGCATGACACGTATCATACTGGTCCAGGGCCCTGATAGGATTCTTCCCGGCTTCCCGGCCACACTGGCTCAGCGGGCCAGCAAGCAACTGCAACAGATGGGGGTCGAGATCAAGACCGGTGAGCACGTGAAGGAGGTGCGCGAAGATGGCGTGATGGTCGGGGATGAACACCTGGCCACCGAAAACATCATCTGGACCGCGGGGGTCAAGGCATCACCGGCGGGCGAGTGGCTGCATGCCGACGTTGATCACGACGGACGCGTCAAGGTCCAGTCGAATCTGAGCGTTCCGGGTCACAGCAACATCTTTGTGATCGGCGATACGGCGCTGGTCACCCAAAATGGGAAGCACCTTCCCGGTCTGGCACCGGTAGCCATACAGGAAGGGAAATATGTGGCCTCCGTCATCGCCAGCCGTACTACAGGAGGCACCGCCGGTCGGTCACCGTTCCACTACTTTGATAAGGGGACCCTGGCCACGGTCGGGCGAGGTTTCGGCATCGTCGACATCGGCCCGCTTCGCTTTAGCGGTCTCCTCGCCTGGCTGGCGTGGCTCCTGGTGCACATCTTCTTCCTGATTGGATTTCGCAATCGCATCCTTGTGCTTCTCGAATACGCCTGGACATACATCACGTTTCAACGAGGCACGCGCATCATCTTGCCCGAAAATGACGTACGGCAACCCTGAGCAAAGAGACACAATGATAGAAAGGATCCACCAGCGATGCTACAGGCAGAGCATTTTTTGACCATGACGAATCAACTGGGGGAAGGATCGTTCTGGAACGCGGATCAGCAGAAGCTCTACTGGCTCGATATCAAACAAAAACGCTTCTTCCGCATGGACACGCGCACAAAGCAGTACGAAACCTTCAACGTTGGCGCGCAGATAGGCGTGATGGCACCGCGCAGCGGAGGGGGACAGGTCATGGCCACCGATGAGGGACTGGCCTGCTGGGATGACAGGGCAGAGGAGCTGACCATTGTTGCCAATCCTTTACAGGGCCAGGCCAACCGGCGCTTCAATGATGGCAATATCGATATCAAGGGACGCTTCTGGGCAGGATCGATGTGCGATCCGCCCGATACCTGTCCGACCCCACAATGCGCCCTCTACCGCCTCGATCCCGACGGTTCACTCCATATGATGGACGAGGGCCTGGGGATGCCAAATGGACTGGTCTGGAGCCCGGACAACCGCATCCTGTATCTGACCGATTCGCCGCAGCAGGTTATCTACGCCTACGACTTCGATCCAGAGACAGGCGCCATCGAGCACCGGCGTCCCTTCGTGCAGACCCATGGCGAGCCGGGCGTCCCCGATGGCCTGACCATCGATAGCGAGGGTTTCCTCTGGAGCGTCCGCTACAACGGTTGGAAGATCATCCGCTACGATCCCAGCGGCAAGATCGAACGAGAAGTTTCGGTGCCGGTACCGCATCCAACCAGCTGCGCATTCGGCGGCAAGGATATGAACGAGCTCTACATTACCACCGCATGGAATGAACTGAACGCGGAGCAGCGCCGCCAGTCTCCCCAGAGCGGTGACCTTTTCTATCTACAAACCGACATCAAAGGCGTAGCTCGGCGCCCCTTCGCCGGATAATCGTCATTGTGGATGCCGGGCTCCTTTCGGCTCATGATCGTTATCATCGTCGCAGGTGCCGGGCTTGCCCCAAATACTTTCAATTTTAGAGCAAGCAACAAGAAAAGAGACGAGAGTACGTGCGGGGCTTGCCCCCGCTTGCTTGCTCGCCGCGCGAACAAGCAACAAACAGCATGTGGTGCATCGCATGCAACCGTCCTTGATCGCTTTGAGGTGCCTTTCCTTTTGGGATGCAAAGAAGCGGGGGCAAGCCCCGCACGTACTGGGGTCGTTTTTCTTTGGCTTACGGGCTTATGGAGGAACAGCAGGATGACAGTCGAAATACGGGTAGGTCCACCTACCATCACCATCAGCCAGGGCCGTACCTTTATGGTCACGACCCAGGCGGGCGAGATCATGTCGAGTACAGACCAGGGAGTATACGCCATCGATACGCGCTTCCTGAGCTTTTACCGCATGTATATCAACCAGGTACCATTGCAGGTTATCAATTCAAGCCAGCTGACGTTCTATGCCGCGCGCTATCACCTGACCAACCCACGCATCGAGACGGAGGGCGGGATCATCGATGAGCAGACCCTGCGCATCACCATCAACCGGATTGTGCATGAAGGGATTCATGAGGACATAGATATCGCCAACTATACGGGCAAATCTATTCACTTCATATTTGAACTATCCATGCGCTCCGACTTCGCCGATCTGTTCGAGGTAAAATCCAAACATATCATTCAGCGTGGTCGCGAGCAGACGCAATGGGATGCCCAGAGCAGGCAGCTCTACACCACCTATGATAATAAAGATTTCCATCGCGCGATGCGCTACCGTATCCTCAGTGACATGCCAGTGGGCTATGCGAATGGGCGCCTGCGCATTGAGATAGCCCTGGCACCTAATCAACGCTGGCATACCTGCTGCGAAATGATACTTGAACATGGGCAACACGTGCGGAAGCCCGCCCCCGGAACTTGCAGCCAATCCACGAGGGACATGAACGCCACGCAGGCCCTGCTGACATCGGGACACGAACAGAGCAACGATTTTGAGCAGCGACAGCAGCGCTGGCAGGAGAACTGCACAGAGGTTACAACGTCCAACCACCATATCTATCGCATGTATCAGCAGGCGGTGGAGGATATGGGGGCGCTACGCATCTACGATATGGACGTCTCCGATGAGGCCTGGGTACCGGCGGCGGGCGTGCCCTGGTTTGTCACCCTCTTTGGCCGTGATAGCCTGACCGTCTCGTACCAGAACATGGCGGTGGCGGAGGGATTCGCGCGCGGCGCCCTCAAACGGCTGGCAGAATACCAGGCGCAGGAGCGCGACGATGAGCGCGACGCCCAGCCCGGCAAGATCATGCATGAGATCCGCTTCGGCGAGCTGGCGCACTTCCACAAGGTCCCGTTCACCCCCTTCTACGCTACCGCCGACGCCACCATCCTCTATCTCATTATCCTGTCGGAAACCTACCGCTGGACCGGGGACGTCGAGCTGCTCAAAACATATCGCGAGGTGACCGAAAAGTGCCTGCACTGGATCGATCACTATGGCGATCTCGACGGTGATGGCTTCCAGGAATACAAGAGCTTCTCGCCGTACCACTATAACAACGTCAGCTGGAAAGACGCGGTCGATGCCGTTGTCTACGCCGATGGAACGCCGGTAAAGCAGCCCAAAGGACTCTGCGAGCTGCAGGGCTACGTCTATGACGCCAAGACACGCATGGCCGAGGTATTCGCGGCCCTTGGCGATCAGGAGCGGGCGCAGACGCTCCAGCAAGAGGCCGAGACGCTCAAGCGACGCTTCAATAAGACGTTCTGGATGGAGAATGAGGGCTGCTTCGCCTTCGGGCTCGATCCCGATAAGAAGCAGATTACCTCGATCGCCTCCAACGCCGGTCAGTGCCTCTGGAGCGGCATCGCCGATCAAGACAAGGCCGAGCGCACCGCGCGCCGGCTCCTGCGGGAGGATATGTGGAGCGGCTGGGGCATCCGCACCCTCTCGCGCGACAACGCGGCGTACAATCCCTTCGCCTATCAGCGCGGCTCCATCTGGCCGCAGGACAATGGGATCATCGCCGACGGCTTCAAACGCTACGGATTGGCGCAGGAAGCCAATCACGTGATCCGTGGCATCTTCGATGCCATCGAGCGCTTTGACGGCTACCGGCCACCGGAGGTGTTCGCGGGCGTGCAGCGCGCCGGTGAGATAGACTTTCCCATTCTCTATCCGGCGGGCGCCAATATACCCCAGGCCTGGGCCACCGGCAGCATCTTCCACATGCTACGCACCATCCTGGGACTGCGCGCAGACGCGCCGCACAAACGCCTCTATGTGCATCCCACACTTCCCCACTGGCTGCCCGACATCACACTCCACCGCCTGCGCGTTGGACCCTGCTCCATCACGCTGCGCTTCTGGCGTCAGGGAGAGCAGTCACACTGGGAGGTCACGGAGGTGCAGGCCGATCACGGCACCGCGCAAGAGGATATGATTCAGGTTACGGGTGAGGATGGCCAGGAGACCGATCACGCGTGAGCATCCTGGGGAAAGATGTTCTCTTTTAGAAGGCCAGTACGTGAATACCAGGGTAACGAATGAACGTCAGGGGCCTTTTAAAAGAGAACCACTGATGGTAGATATAGGAAGGACTATATAGCTCATGCCAGTAGAAGACGAACGCTACGATAACGATAGTTATGATCCAGAGCAGGCGCGCAAATATAATAAGCAGAGCAATCTATACGATCCCGAAGGAAAGTCGTACACCACAGGCTCGGCCTATCCGCCGCAGGTAGATACCTATAACCAATCTGCAAGCTCAGAGGCCGAGCGAGATAAGCCGATATTCAATGATATGCAGCAGCAGCTGGCGGCCACGCAGCGCCAGGCGAGCACCAATCCCAAACATGGTGGTGATCCGGCCGATGACAAGCGGCTGTCACAGCAATACGAGGGACCAGTCTCGGCGTCCACGGGGGCAATCTCCCTGTGACCGGCAACACGCGCCTTCCATCTCCATCTGAACGGCGCGCACTGATGAGAGATCCAGATGACACGGGGAAAGTGGACCAGGAGCATTGATGTTCTCATACCTGGTCCAGCGCATGCAATCGGCTCGCGGGATAAGTGTTCAAGACAAAGAAGGGCGCGTATCAGACCTTTCCGCCTCCAGGTAAAGCATAGGAATGGTCATGCGCAACTCGCCTTGAGCCTCCACGAGCTGATTGAGCCTACGCTCAAGCTCCGTAAAAATCGGCGCTTCATCCTCGGGCTCAATCACCCGTCGCCAGCCACCCAGGAAGCCAATCTTCGTCAAGAAATGATTGAGCATGGTCCCCCCATTGAGGTAACGAAGCTGAAACCGCTCTTCTTTAATCTTTACTATACGAAAACCACCACGCTCCATTAGCTCGATCAGGGCCTCCTTTGAGCCCCGATGGGCCTCGTTCCGCGCTAATCGTTCCAGGTAGCGGTCCCTGTGCTGCTCTTCCAGTATACTTCGGAATACCGCATAAAACTCGCGCATGTGTCCAATGGGATTCGTCGTCAGCGCAAGGTGGGCCCCCGGCCTGCCGACGCGGAAGCATTCCGCCAGAACGGCCGCGGGATCAGCAAAATTGTTGATGCCGAGGTTGGATGTGATCAGGTCGAAGCTCTCGGCAGGAAAGGGAAGATGGGCAGCATCCGCCTCAATAATCTGCACATTGGGCAACTGGTAGACGTCCAGTTTTGCCCGAGCGCGCTCGATACCACCCTTCCAGTTATCGACCCCAGTCACCCGGCACGAGGCACCATACATATGGGCCAGCTCAAACAGCGGAAAGCCAGTCCCGCATGCCAGGTCCAGAATGTGCAGATCGGCATGCAGTTCCAGATTGTCCAGCAGCAGGGAGCCAAATCTGGATGCCCAGAGCGAGCACTCATCGATCGCCGAGGCGATTAACGGCTGCTCCAGATCACAGGTGAAGCGCAAATAATCCAACATATATATCTCTCTCCTATGTTCTTTGTTTCTCTACCTGGATTAATCCAGTTATACATGGCAGTAGCGACACACACAAGTCCTCCTCCAGTTTATTACTGCACCTCATCCTCAGCCCTCCTGGAAACTATTGTTCCGCTTGCACATCGACTCCAACCAGTGTTATGCTGTAAAAACAGTTACACTTTTAAGAGCATATTCCGGCTGAATACAATATGTATCATGATTAGAACAGAAGTAACCAGACTCCCCTCAGAATACAAGGTCCGCTCACCGGAAATGTATTCACCAGGCGACGAGAGCAGAGAGAAGACGAGGCTATGAAGGAGTACCTCACTGCGGAAGAGATTGCCCAGCGGCTTGACGTCAATGTGCAGGCGGTATGCCACTGGATAGAACAAGGTAAACTGCCAGCCCTGACGTTGGAAGATGAGGGATATCGTATCCGTCAACAGGACTTCGACCTTTTTCTACAGGGTCAGGAGTCGCAACCACGTCGATCCGCAAGCTTGCATGTAAGGGCACCTGTCTCGTCTCTGTTCCTGGATAGTGAAGAAAGGACCGCCGCCACGGCGATCCTGGAGCACCTGCCCGATGTCTTCTTTCGGCTGGACCTCCAGCTGCGCCACCTGTACATCAGTCCCGCGATTGAGCGCGTCACAGGCCAGCCTCCCCAGGCATGGCTGGGTAAAACGGCGCGTGAGATGGGCCTTTCTGAAGACATCTATGATCGCTTTGAAGCCATCTGCCAGCGAGTACTCTCGACGCGCGAGGCGCAGCAGCTTGAATTTTTTGATAATGGGCACTGGCAACGCTCACGCATCCATCCAGAATACGCCACAAACGGATCGATATGCGCCTTCATAGGTATCACAGAAGACATCTCGGAGCGCAAACAGATAGAGAAGGCCCTGTACGCATCCGAGCGGCTGGTCCTGGCCGAACGTAAACGACTGCACGACCTGTTTATGCAGGCGCCCGCCGCCATCGCCATTTTGCGCGGACCAAACCATGTTTTCGCGCTTGCCAATCCGCGGACTATGAGCTTTATCAGCAAAGGTCGTCGATCCGTCGTCGGCAAAACCGTGCGTGAAGTCATCCCAGAGATCGAACCACAGGGATTTCTTAAACTACTCGATAGCGTGTATCAGACGGGTGAGCCCGTCGTGGGCAATGAGGCGCAAGTCTACCTTGATCGTAAAGGGAACGGTACGTTAGAGGAGGTGTACTTTAACTTTGTCTATCAACCTTCCCGCGATGCCGCCGGAAAGGTAGACGGTGTGCTTGTCTACGCCTATGAGGTCACGGACATCATTCGCGCACGTCAAAAAGCGGAAGAGAGCCAGGAACATCTGCATGCCCTGGCGCACTCCATACCCCAGCTGGCATGGTCGGCCCGCGCCGATGGGTCCATCGACTTTTTTAACGACCAACTGCAGAATTACACCGAGCTGTCCAGAAGCGAGGATGGCATCTACGACTGGCAGGCGCTCATACATCCCGACGACAGGCTACTGATTCTACGCGACTGGGACCAGGCCAAACAAACGGGCAATGCATTTGAACACGAGGCACGCCTCTTGATGAATGATGGCACGTATCGCTGGCATCTGGTCAGAGGAACGCCGACCCGCGACGAAAACAACAACATTCTCCGTTGGTACGGCACCAAGACAGACATAGAGCAGATGAAGCAGCTCGACCAGCAAAAAAGCCATTTCTTGAACATCGTCAGTCACGAGCTCAAAACGCCGATTACCTCGACCAAGGCCTTCGCCGAATTGATCGAGCGCCGCTTCCGCAAGGACGGTGACGAAAGAAACGCCGCCCTGCTCGCCAAAATGAACACCCAGATGAAGAAATTGACCTTCCTCATCAGCGATCTGCTCAACGTAACCAGGCTCGACACAGGCAAGCTTAACTTACACGAAGCCGAATTCGCCTTCGATGAGCTGGTCGAAGAGATCATTGAAGAGATCCAGCAGACTACCGCGCACAGCATCCTGCGCGAAGGCGCCACCAACACCACCATCTACGGTGACCGGGAACGCATCGGGCAGGTCATCACCAACCTGCTCACCAACGCCATCAAATATTCACCCCACAAAAAGGAGGTGATCGTAACCTCCTCACGCACCTCGCGCGAGATCCAGTTCTGCGTACAGGACTTCGGCATCGGCATCGCCACTGATAAGCTCCCCCACGTCTTCGAACGCTTCTTCCGCGAAAGCGGCGTATACGAAGACACCTACCCCGGTCTCGGCCTCGGCCTCTACATCTCCTCCGAGATCATCCAGCGCCACGGCGGCCGGATCTGGGCCGAAAGCGACAAAGGCACCGGCTCAACCTTCTGCTTCACCCTGACCGTACCAGGCGCTAGAAGTTGAGTCCGTTGTGACCTGATAGGGATTCGAATAGGGACCATCATATCCTGAAAGGGACACTCCTTTCACCCGATACCAGCTGGTACCAGATGGATGTGTTGCATCCATCCAGGGCACTCCATAGGCGGCACAATGGGTACATAGAACTGTCCATGGTCCATTCGAGCTTTGTGTAGATCTCTCAATCGTATAGGTATACGCGCCAACAGCGCCACGCCAATAAAGGGTACTATCTTGAAAATTCGTGATGTAAGGTTGTTTTGGCATATCTGGTTGGGGCGGTGACAAACCCTGCATGGCATAAGCATGTGTACGTAGCATGCTTGCTCGTCTCTGCTCATCCGGGGTCTCTCCTGGATAATGCAAGGTAAAATGTTCGTTTTGTGGCACGAAACCATAGGTATCCGCATGAGGCCAGAGCGACCAGTACAAGTCTCCCGCGATCCCACTATGTTCTACTGCGGGGAGGAAATCGGCCAGAGAGCTTCCATCATTGGTATTCCAATCAAATTCACCAACCATGAACACTTTCTTTGCCTGTATAGCCTGTTGAGATTGCACCTGGAGGGCACTGGAACTGGGAGGATAATAGTGACCTGTATAGATATCAATGGAGCCAATTTGTAAATCAGCTAAAAAATTGGATGAATTGGTATCCCATTCATAATTTCCATCAACAATGAGATGATTCTTATCGATGCTCTTAATATATTCCGCTATATTTTGCACCCAAATGGGAGGTGCGCTTAGTTCATTCCCGGTTTCCCATCCAAGGATTGTGGGATCATCTTTGTAAGCAATCCCGGTATAGTTATTTACATGATTGAGGAGCATGCTGATATATTGCTTAAAGTCATCGACCACCTGGCTATCAGCGTAAAATTGATCTTCGTTAACACCACGCCAATCAGTAAAATTATGCTTTCCACCATGATAATAGTGCCAGTTATCGGTCAGCGGAATAATCAGCTTCAGGTGATACTTTCCCGCTTCCTGAATAGCATAGTCGATATGCTGAAAAGCGGTCTGTTGAAACGAACCAAGATGAGGTTCAATACAAAGATTACAGCCAGTTGAGATACCAAGAGTATGGCTACGTATCACCGTCGCTCCCATAGCTGACGCGGTTGCCAGGGCATCATCTACCTGAAAATGGCTGGGATAAATGGCATTCCCATTTTTTTCCTGTAAGCCAAGCCAGTAAATATTAGCTCCAGCAAAACGGAACGGTTTACCGTTTAATTGGAGCATAGAATCAGAGCGCGTAATGAATGTTCCTGTTTGATATGCGCCTTTTGTCACAGCGGTAGATTGTAGATTACATCCACACATAACAAAATCGCTACCCAACGCCATTAAAAGAACAATGCACCCATAAACAACACGCGCATTCCAATAGGCATTGAGAAACCTTTTATATATTCCCACAACACTTTATGTTTCTATTTATTTCTTCTCCACAAAAGAACATATCAATCCCATTATACCACCCCTTCTTCTGTAACGTTTGGATCTGCAACCAGGTTCACCCTGAATGATAAAGAATGCCTCACATCGTTGGAATGTCCGGCATCTTTGGAATAACCACGTGGCATCACGGGCAGAGGAACTGTTTTTGTCAGCCAGAGGCTTTCCAGCGTATCCATTCTTGGAAGCGGTATTGTTTCTACCTTCCATACATTTCCTGGCTGGATGATCGTCTTCGCGCTCTGCACACGAGCCAGATATGGCTGTGCGGGGCGAATAACTTTATAGACGGTGGGGAGCATAAAAACGGACTCAACGCCGATCGCCAGGACCCAACCAAGGCTCAATCCCAGCAGGCCATAGGTATACGCACCGAGTGCCGCGGCTCCCAGCTCCAGCAATCCGCCGGGGATCATAGCTATCATTGCCGTCATTATGCGATCTTGAATACGGCATATTGATATATAGTGATTCTTTATCGTCAAGGGAAAGGCTGTCAGGGCCAGAATACGCAGGCACCAGGCAGCTTCATTGGCATACTCTTTGCCGAAGATGCCCAATATCTGTTGCGCACCTATCAGAATAACCAGGTTCGCCAGCAACGCCACCAGGAGAGCAATCCCGATGGTCACGCGCGCCTTGCGGGCCAGGGTCGTCTGCTGCGCAGCATTAATTGCATGCAATACGGTCGTAAGTGCTCCGGGTACAATAAAGAGAACGCTGGCAATCATCCATGCAACATAGAACCACGCATTCATGCGCGCGGACAACATAAAGGTGACAACTATTGGAAGAAGTTGCGTCGGAGCAAGCAAGGTTAAGTTCAACATATGATGCTGAATTGCGGGCAGTCCTAACTTACGCAAGATCTGCCAGCGCGGCCAATAATTTTTACTTCTCCAGTTTTTCTTCAGCACCACATTCACAGCAAACAACGCTAGAGACAATCCGCTGCTCACCATCCATGTTGCATAGATCTTCATGCCCGGTTGATGAGAGGGCCATAGATAAGCGACTAAGAGGGCGGCCAGTTTCAAGATAGCAAAAATGGTGTTGCGCCAGAACTGCAAGCCTCCCCTCAGCAGACCAATGAGTGCCTGATCAAGTACCAGCGTTACCGCGAAGAAACCGACGCCGACCGCAAATGTGAGTGTATCTATGGGACTGGCACCCAGTGGCTGGAAACCAGCAGAGGAATGGGAAGCGATCAATGCAAAAACGCCTCCCACCAGTGTACCCAGCAATCCAACCACCAGTAGAGCGGTACTCATTATCGAGCCAGCTTCCCTGGGATTGCGCGGCAGTTCCGTAATCAACAGTGTCCCCAGTCCGAACATACTCATCGTGCCCAGCAGCATTACCGCTGATATAGATGCTGATGCCATTCCAATAGCTTCAGGGGGAAACTGACGAGCCGCAATCCACCAGTAGATAAAGCCCAATCCAGAAGTAATGGCAGTCGCGCCAATCAGTGAACTGGCGTTTAATAGAATAACGCTATTGGCTTTCAACCAATGGATGAAAAACTTCAACATCACCGGCCTCCTTTCTTCAAGAAAACTTGCACCCTTTTAGAACCGCAACCACCATGATGGACGGACAAAGTAGCCAGGAAAGAGATACGAGCATGAGTGTTTATGCCTTCACATGGGTGGCGGCCTGACTCCGTAAACGTCCTTTGATATATCCGATCGCGGTCATAGTAAGCCCCAGTACGATAGCGCCTGCGCGTAAAAAGCCGCCCGGATCGCCATGCTTGAGTGCCTGACCGGCATACTTCAGCATAGCCAGTGGAAGCGTAATAGCGGCATAGGAACGCTCGGCGGACAGTCCATCTTTAGCGCCCACATATCGGCTGACGAGCGCTTTCGAAAGTCCTTCCGCATAGCAGCGGGAGAGAAAATAGCGCAAACGGGTACGCTCTACGGGGATGTGATGGAAGATGAGCGCTTTCGCTTCGAGCAGAAAGAATTTTTCCGGCCAGTGCTGAGCAGCACGAATACTGAGCTCGGTCTCTTCACCACCCATAAAATTGATGCCCACACGTCCAATACCTTCGCGAAAACCACCAATCGCCTGGAATACTTCGTGTTTGATGCAGGTGCATCCCCCGTAGGGGTTGCGCACGATGGCAGGATTCTGGCGCAAGGTCTGATATGTACAGCCAATAACCCAATAAAACTCAGATGGGAACCACACAGGCTGTGGACCTTGCCAGGAGGGACGCACGGTTCCACCAACGCCCAACACATTGGGATCGGCGCAGCCCTTCAACAATAACTCAATCCAGTGGGATTCCGCCTCGGCATCATCATCAAGAAATGCGATATGCGCGCCACGCGCGATCTCCACCCCGGTATTGCGTGCCCCCGACAAGCCTCGCGCATGACTATTCTCGATCACCATGATCTCTGGATATTTCTGCCGTAACCGCTCAAAAAGCTCGGTATTATGATCGACGACAACAATAATTTCATCTGGCTCACATGTCTGCCTGTACAGCGATTCTACCGCGGCGACAAGATCATCCCAGCGCTTCAATGTATAGGCACAAATGATTACGGTCACATCACACGTTGTGGACACGAGTGGTCACTCCTTCCCTCTCTACTTCTACTGAATGGCCAAGCGATGAACAGCGGCGTACAACCCGCCAGACGGGCGTACGCATCTGAAGATAGAAAGTCTGGAGGGTCGACATACCAACCCCATCTAACAACCGGCCAAATAGATCCGGTGTTGTCGTTGGCTTGACCCACAAACGCGCTAGGGCGAAGGGATCAGTCTGCTCCGAGCTCATCATATGTCGTACCGCGCAGGCGGAAATGTAGCCCGCGTCATGCACAAATTGCTGGATACGCGGAGTATAGTAGCCAAAGGGGTAAGCAAAACTGGACACTGCATGACCAAGAATTTGCTCTAATACATCTTTACAGATAACGATTTCTTCTCGCGCCATCTGAGGTGGAAGCATATCAAGCTGTGGATGCCGATGGGTATGTCCTCCGCACTCGATGCCATATGTATCCACCTGCCGTAACTCACTGCTCGTCAACATGCGTCGTTGCGTTTCGCCTTCTTTGCGCAACCAGAGACTTGTGCCATCGAGGAATGCAGTCGAAACATATAACGTCGCGGCAAAGTTAAATTGCCGCAATATGGGTACCGCATACATCAAAAAATCAGCGAAACCATCGTCAAACGTTAATACTACCGGCTTTTCAGGCAGTGCGCACCCATTATGGGTACGAGCTTGCATAAACTGAGTAACCGTTATAGGGGTGTAGCCATGGGTAGTAAGGTAGCTCATCTGCTCCGTAAAAAGCTCAGGAGAAACGGTAAAAGGACTAAATCTGCTATTGGTCGTAGACGATATACTGTGATACATCAAAATGGGAATCTTCTTCAACTCTATAGCCCCAGGCATTTATACGTACCTTTCATAATCAACACCTTTACATCCCTACAACTTATTTTCTCTGGAGGGTTACATGCACTTCTCGATATACAACCTGCGGCGCATCTACTAGATATAGCTGTGCACTTGCATCAATTTTGTCAGCGTTGCCCGCGGTTAGCGGTACCTGTTGCTTCCAAAGACCTTTGGGGGTCAGCGAAATAGATGACCATGTTTTTAGCGGCTTCCCATTGACCATCACAATAAGCTTATACTGCCGCGTAGCCGCCTCCTCGCTCTGCATACCAAGGTTAATCGTCCAGCTGTTACGATCGGTCTGCGAAGGGAGCATCCAGAGCTGTGTATACCCCAGGCCTGGCTGATGCAGGATAGAATTAAACGAGTATTCAAAAGAGAAGGCGATAACCAGGACGGCCAGCGCCAGTAATATATAGTCACGGACAGTAAATTTGAATTTGCCCACGCCCCGGCTCTTTGCCCGTGTCCTATGCCGTAAAAGAAAACCCACACAGCAAAAAACCGTGTTAAATACGTCTAGAAGCACAGTCCAGGCAACTGTATTCAATCCCGTGGGGAGCAGATTGAGGGCGAATCCGCTTAAAATCACTACAGCCACGCTCAAAGCCAGGCTGAACGCGATGCGATGGTAGATGCTAAGCATGCGCTTTTGAAATATTACTTCACAGAGTAAGTAGCCCGGGATGAAGAGAACGATGGGCATAGCTGCGCTAATAACAATAAAGTGAGGGATGAAAGAAAACACAGCCCCCAGGATGTTTACGATCACAGCTACCATGATCAATATTAGATCAAGGTTTTTCTGGCGCATTTACTAACCCCCCAGTATCATAGATAACAATATTTCCACTATCAAAAACTTTATTCAGCTGTGATACAGTATTAAATTTCGTCAAATTATGCGGATCAACTGGACTGGTATGCTGATAAGCATCCACTTCGGATTCATCAATGTAAAACCCCAATAACGGACGCGCCTTACTCATACGCATATCCACCACGAGAAAATGGATCTTTGCCGCCCGAATTATGCCCACTTCATCCGGGCCCATCTGGGGCGAGAAGAAAATGGGGGATATATCCACTCGATCATAGATCGAGTCAACAATCCTTTGATGGCCATACGTTCCCTCCAGGATCTGATTGGTTCTATCAGTGGCGACGCGATTATCAGGACCAAGATAGGTGCGCGTCCATGCCGCGTCCTGGATACCTTCCATGTCAATAGACCTTGTATCAGCGGCAATCATATAGGGACCAGGTAGCAGTGACATCGAGGGTCCCACTCCAAGTATGGTGCCTCCTAGCGCTATCACTGAAAGAGCGATTGCGAGCGAGAAGAGATGTTTCCACCTCAGCCAGCGCGTCGGCCATAGTTGTACAATCATGATCGCCAGTACAGTTGAGATAGGAATATAGAGAAACGCCGCAGACCGGTCTACCAATTCGCCACCAGCATTCGTAAAGCGGAATACCTGCACCAGGGGATAGCACAGTACAAGCACACCAAAGGTAACCACCAGGGCCTGCTTGCGGAAACGCAACCACAGGCATAATAATCCAAACGGCAGACCTAGCAGAACGAGAAGCTGTGATAAGATGGTTAGTATGCGCTCCCAGATCGGCGTGGGAATCCCTGTATAACTCTGGAATAGGGGCCGTGCCGAGCTCATGCCAGTCAGGATGTGCTTTAATTCAACCAGGGCCATCTGAAAAAATGAGGTAATGTAGTCAACAACCGGATTACCTATCTGTAAAGCCGCTATCACGGACAGGATAAGGCCAACCAGGGCAATCCGGGCTACATAGGAGCGATACAGCGGCTTCAGGTGTAAAAATATATATACACCAGCCCAGAGAACAAGTATGCCATCAAGGAAATAGTCAGTCATATGATGTGTAAAGACGACGGTGATAAGCACCATCAGCGTTACAGCAGATAGCCAGCGTAGATCTCCGCGTAACAATGTATTCCGAGCCTTCGCAAACATAACAATTGGCGCGACCGACTTTAAGCCGTTAAAGCGCACCGAGGTGAACTGATGCAGTTCGATGACGAGCAAAACGAACACCGTCAGTGGCAGCGCCAGCGATTCATAGGCATACTGGGCATCAAACAATAGAAAATGGGGATTCCCCATATAAATGATGGTGGCAATACCGGCCATACGCGGTGACTTCGTCAATCGTTCATTCAACAGGAAGAGCGATAATACCATAAGCACGCGGGCAACACCAATAACGATCAAGGCGGTATGAAAAGTACTCATGCCGCTGAGCGTGCTTAGTGCGTTCGTAACGATCTCCATACCAGGATAATAAGCGCTGACGGGAAGTAGCGCATTGCTGGTAAAAAGATGCCCGGTCTGCATAATATCATCTGCAGTTCGCCAGTGCAGAAACTCATCATACATCGAGAAGTATGCCGGGCTGGTTAATACCTTTATAAGATACAAGCTGATCCCGGCGGTACAAACAATCGTGATACGCTCAAAACGTGTTGCCGCGGGCGAAAGCAAGCGTATCGTAATCGGCACAAAGATCAGCAACATGCTGAGCACAAAAAAAAGCTCTAGCCCGAATTGTCCATCACGGCCGGCAGAAAAGGAATAGCTTGTCGATAATATGCCCAGGGCACAACTCAGGGTTAATCCAGGAAACCACCCACAAACCAGCACCAACCCGCCCGGTTGATTATTGGTGGATGTATCCTCCGTATCTGGATCACCCGCCCGCTTGAGAAGGGCAAAGATTATCCGGCGCAAAGGTGAAGGAAGTTTATTTAGCAAACGGTCGATCACATTGTTATCTGTTTTCTGTACCGCTCCCAATTCACCAGGAGATGACGAGCCACTTCTCTCATCTATACCTGTCACTGTTAATCTTTCCATGCGAATGGTATCTTCCTATACTTTATGCAGATACTTCCTGGTACACTCGCTCGATACGCGAAACCACCGATTTCGATTCAAACTCAGCTATTCGCTCCTTAGCTTTGATACCCATTTGATTTCTACGAGCCGGATCATCAAGCAAGCATTGTATGGCATCCCGCAGTGCCTGTGGATCATTTGAGGGAACCAGCAACCCTGTTTCACCATCGGCAACAATATCGGAGAGTCCGCCCATACGAGAAGCAATTACTGGTCGACCAGATGCCATAGCTTCCATGGCAACTGTAGGACAGGGATCTGGCCATATTGAGGGTGCGAGAGCAATGGTGCAGCGCTTCCAAGCCGCCATCACAGCAGTATGTGGCCAGCCCTGCAAAACTCTTACATTAGACGGGACATCTAACTCCAGATCTTTTCCCGATCTTCCAATAAGAACCAGAGGAATCTGACGCTCTAAGGCTGCATATGCCTGTAGCAAAACCTCTGCGCCTTTATCTCGTGACACATCTCCCACAAAAAGTAGAAAATCTCCATCTGGCAATTGTTCCAATAGTGGATGTTCATCGTCACGTAACATAGCTACATTATCTGGCACAAAGTTTGGGATAACCTGGTAAGGAACTTTATGTCTGGCTAATTGGGTGCCCCGTGCAACTGCCTCACTCACTGGTAGGAACATATCCACCATTCGTCGCTCTACCGTCCCCCAGATCCAGTTTGCCGCTGTTGATGAAAACCCCTTTGCAGTACCATAAAAACCTTGCGAACACTGTAAGCACTTTATCAAAGCCGGGCCGTCACAGACACGATTTTGATAGGTCAGACGCTTTTGCACACAGATCAGGCTATAATCATGCAGCGTTACAATCAGCTTTGCCTTGCTCCAAACCTTCAAAGGCGTCATAGAGTGGACGATCCAGTTATGGGCGTGAATGATATCAGGGCGCTCAGCAATAATCACACGGCGTATAGCATTGAGCGCCTCTGGATCTGGAAACGGAGGGGAATACTGACGCTCCTGCTCGACGAACAGAGCAGAGAAACGCTGCATCGTGCCGCGAATACGATGGACCCGTACGCCTTGATCTATCTCAAACTCCGCCTGCCCCTTATGCCAGAGGGTCGCCAGGGAGACATCGTGTCCGCGCGCCGCCAGTTCGATGCCCAGATTACGCACATGACGCTCCTCTCCACCGATAGTGGGAGGATAAAACTGAGCAAGCATCAAAATGCGCATAGTTTTTTCTCCGCAACTGATGTATAGATATCCAGTAACTTCTGGGCACACTCATCCCATGTAGGAAGTGCAAACTCTGCAGGGGGTTGCAATGGCTCCTCAATCTGTTTGAGCGCGAGCCGGGCGATTTCTTCAGGACTGCACTCCAATGGCACGGCGCGGGCAAATCCCTGTTCAGCAATCTCATGTAGACCCGAGGTATCCGCCACCAGTACTGGACGCTTCAGCGCGAGGGCCTCCATCACGGCTATCGGGTGAGCTTCGTAATCGCTCAACAGGGTAACAAGGGCTGAGCTCATGAGGATATCAGCCATCGCTTGCCTATCATGGGCCGGAACCGAACGAATTTCGATACGCGCAGCAACTCCCAGTTCTTTCGCTTTCGCTTCCAACGCTGCTTTATACGGGCCGACGCCTAAAATCAACAGCCTGGCCTCCGGTCGTCGCTCTAAAATAGCTGGCAGGGCACTGATCATACGCTGATGACCTTTATATTTCTCCAATCGCCCAATAGAGGTGATCAGCAGTGTTCCAGTTTCCGGAGCGGTTCGTACCACAACCTCCGGCACGACAGCACCATTAGGAATGACCGTGAATTGTTCTTGTGGAAGATGCAGTAGCGTGCGAAAATAGCTGGCCTCGAAACGCGATACCCCGATAAGTCTGGCCGCATGCTTCAGTAATGGACGTTGAACTTGCCACTGGACTTTACGGATACTATTGCGCCAGTTCGACGAATGCCCACCGGTATGAAACGTTAGCATGTAGGGAATTCCGGCTTCGCGAGCAGCATACATCGCCAGCAGCGGTACAAACGTATGGCAGCCCTGACAGTGAACAAGATCCCAGTTTCCCTGTTTAACAATAGAAAATATTTCAGGCGCTATATAATAATCGCGTTGAGCAGGCCATGCCGGAATGCGCAGCACACGCATCCCCTCCACCTCTTCTTCGCGTGGGAGGGGAGTCGCAGGTTGCTGAGCTACTGTTGTAAGTAGCGTGATATCTACATCATTTTGTACCAGACGCCGGCCCACTTCGTGTACATGTGTTTCGATTCCCCCCATATGAGGAAAATACCTTGCGGTCACCATCAGTACACGCATCTTTTTCATTTGAGCCACAACCATTTTGCTCCTTAAAAGTTGACAGAATATTTTCTAGAATTTTCTACGTAGCACCATTCTTTTCATCAATAACTTTACTAATGTGCTGTTTAGCAAGCCTTATTACTGAAAAGTTGCTCTAATTTTTGCGGCACTTCTTCATGAATAGCATGTTTCTTATCATGTGATATATAGTAGTTAATATTGCTGATGATATACGCTACAACAACAGTGAATAGGCCAGTAATAATGGCAATTGCGCGGGCCCACCCGGTAAAATCATAATGCAGCAATCCATCAGCTAAGCCGCGTAGTATCCCAAGTGGTAATGTACGAAACACATAAGTGCGCTCAGGCGTTAGACTGCTATTGCCCCTCGTCATCCGTGTAATCATTGCCTTGGAAACTCCCTCAGCATAACAACGAGAGCAGAAGTACTTCCATGTTGTTCGTTTCGCAGGCACATGATGGAAGACATTAGCTTGAGGCTGATGCAAAAATATGCTTCCTGGCAACATCTGGCGGGCGCGAATACAAAGCTCCGTTTCATCACAATAGATAAGGCGCGATCCAATAAGACCTATACGAAATACTCCGATTTCATCAAAAATCTTACGGCGGAATACCATATTAGCCCCGATCGGATTACGTATGCTGGTCACAGTCTGTGGCATACCACGATAAGTACAACCAACAACCCAGTAAAATTCAGCTGGTAGCCAGGTTTGTTCCTGCCCTTCCCATAATGGAGTAAGAACACCACCGGCTCCAATCACACAAGGATCATTAAAACCTGCACAGAGGTTTTCTAACCAGGATAGTGATGCCTTAGCATCGTCATCGAGAAATGCTACAAGGGTGCTGGTAGCCGTTGCAATCCCAGTATTGCGAGCATCGGCCAGTCCGCGGGCACCACTATTCTCCACAATAATTACATCAGAGGTTTGTGATTTAATGCGCTGCAGGAGTTTTATATTGTGATCAATAACAACAATGATTTCTTGAGCTAAAACAGTTTGGTGCTTTACCGACTCAATAGCCTCAACAAGGTAATCAAAACGTTCTTCTGTATGCGCACAAATGATTACCGAGATACTATCAGGACACACAGCCATTCTATTACTACTCTCTCTCTAATCCTGCAAAACTGCCAATCACAGGTTGTCTTATCACAATATGAAGCCTGCTACGTTCTGTCACTATTGTCCTCAACACGCGCCAGCCATCTCGAAATGTGTTGAGATTGCTCTGGCCGTGAATGCGTAGAAACTCAAAGCTGGGAATTTCTACAATGCGATAGTTTGCTTTATGCATGCGCAGGTTAAGCAGGGTTTCTACCTCGAACCCATCGCAATCTATCACTACCCGATCCAGGCAGTGTTTCCAGAACGCATTGTAGCCATAACAAAGGTCGCTAAAACGGGTCCCAAAGAGCGCGTTGACAAAGAGGCTGAGTCCAGCGTTTCCCATGCGGCGTAGAAATGTGATATCATCGCTCCCCCCACCCTTCAGGAAGCGTGAACCTTTGGCAAAATCATTCCCCTGCATCAACGCCGCAACAAAATTTGGTATCTCAGTGGGATCCGCGGAACCATCCGCATCGAGCATCACAATAATGTCACCTGTACAGGCTGCAAACCCATCCTTGAGGGCGTTACCTTTGCCTTTACCACTCTGTTGAATGATTTTAATTGATGGAAGTAGTCTCTGAGCCTCTTCTATTGTTCCATCGATAGAATGTCCATCCACAAGGATGACTTCATGAATATCGGAGGGCAAATAAGGTAGGACATGAGAAAGATTTTTGGCCTCATTCCTGGTGGGGATGACGACACTAATCCTGGGAAAAGCTGGCTCTTCTACGACATCAGTAGACATATTCGCTTCTATCAACTGACCCTCCATAAAAATTTCATTCGTTAAAGATCCCACTATAATAGGTAACACACGAATAACGCACTAAAGTAAAAAAGGCAAAGGAGTGTTGATTATGCTCCTGCGAAATTGAAATTCAAATTGTCACTTTTGATGTCATCACATATTGTGAGCATAGTGACATTTAGCTCCGTCGCTGCAGCAAGCATTTGATGATTTTTTAAATTTGGGAATGGGGGTCTAGCTCCGTGCGTTCGTTTTGTTGTGGAAATGCGGGTCTTACCAGCTGATCTCACACAGATTGTCCAGAATTACAATCTATACACACATATTGAGCAATGAGAGATAGGAGCTTCTCATTGCTCAATATGTGTGTATAGATACGCTCATTGTATCTTTCATTCCCCACCACAATAATTTTCGTTATTTATATGATGCATGCAACGTATCGCTTTTCATATCACCATTGCGTATTCACTTCGTTGTGAGCATACGCATTAGCTGGTAGGTGTAGTAGCTCTACTCGACCGCCCAAAGAATAGTATAGATAACCGGTGAAAAATGTGCATCGTTAGAATTAACTAATTGTTCCGGAACCTGTGTATGGGTTAGTTGTAGGCAAGTTTAACTAGTAGCCAGGGACAATAAAATGCCCCTGATAAACAGGGGCAAAAGTGGAGCAACGATTTGATAAATGTAACTATGCCATTACTGGCTCCAGCTCAGACAAGATGGTTGTCAAAGGCGTAGCGCACGGCGGCGACGCGCGAGGAGACGCCGAGCTTGCTGTAGATTGAGCGCAGGTGGGCGTTGACGGTGCGTGTGCTGACGAAGAGTTGGGCGGCGATCTGCCCGCTGGTCAGTCCCTGGGCGAGCAGGCGCAGCACTTCCATCTCGCGCACGGTGAGTCCGGCGGCGGATACAGCGGACGGAAGCGCGGCCTCGGGCGAGGCGGCAGACTCGGCGCTCTCGTTCTCAGGCAATGATGTGGGTGAAGATACCTCGGGTTCCTGGTCATCAAGCACCTGGTCCAGCGACAGGCTGCGTGCGGCGGTCCACAGATCGGAGAAGGCCTTCGCGCCCAGGAAGGTGCGGGCGAGCTTGACCTCGCGTTGATACTCCTGTCGCCAGGCAGCTGGCAGCGGCGTACCTCTGATTTCGCGCAGCGCTTCGGCGACCCCCCAGAGCCGTACCGCACGGGCGGGATGCTGCTGGACCACGGCTTCGGCCAGCCCTTCCAGGCTAAAGGCGACGACCTGGGGCGTCGCCAGGTGCCTGGCGATGGCCAGGCTCTCCTGGTGCATGGACTGAGCCCGGACCAGGACTCCCTGGCGCGCGCTGACTCGCCCCAGCAGGGAGAGGGCTTCGGCCAGGCTCTCCTGAGATGGCATGCCGCTGGCGGCGATCTCTTTCAGGATGGCAATGCTCTCCGTCAGCAGGTCGCGCGCCCGGTCGAGCTCTCCCCGCAGCAGCGCCAGCTGCCCCTGGAACAAGAGGGTGGTGCCAATAACGCGTCTGGAACCAGTTTCACGATCGAGCACGACTTTTTCCGCCAGCAGTTCCTGGGCGCGGTCAAGGTCCCCCTGATTGAGCGCCACCAGGACCAGGATTTCCAGCACAAGAGAGATGCGCATGATATCTCCCGTCGCTCTGAGCAGCGGCAGGCTCTCTTCAGCGAGCGTTCGCGCCCGGGCATAGTCCCCCTGGATGTTGGCGATGGCGGCGAGACGGAAGAGGGTAAACGGCACCCCACTCGAGGCGGACGACGACCGTATCTGTAAGGGGTCATGGCTTTCCTGCTCTGCCAGTTCTCGAAACAGAGCCAGGCTCTCCTCCAGGAACTGCCGCGCGCGGCTATATTCCCCCTGGTACATCGTGGCGAGGCCGATGTTGCTGAGCGCCCAGGCGATCCCCAGCGTCGCGCCAGCTCTGCGGAAAAGTGTCAGGCCCATCTGCCAGAGCTCTACAGCGCGGGTCAGGTCGCCCTGGTTGCTGCCCAGGACGCCCAGTGTCTGCAGTCCCCAGCCCCAGACATCATGCTCTCCGCTCTCGGGGGCGCCCGGCTCCTGCTCCAGGAGAAGGCGCCCCTCTCGTGGATAAGTGCGCGTCCACCAGTACCATAGAACGTCATTACACATGCGCAGGGCCTGTTCTATCTCCCCCTGTTCAAGCAGCCAGTTCAAGGCGGCGAGCAGATTGTCTTTGTCCTGCCCCAAAAGGCGGAGCCCGTTTTCGGGACTATTAACGTCTGTCCCCACCTGGTGCGCCAGGGCCTGGTAGTACGCCGCGTGCCTCTGGCGCACCAGCGCCAGCTCTCCGCTGTTCCTCAGGCACTCCAGACCGTATTCACGCACGGTATCCAGCATCATCAGGCGCGACTCACCGGATGGCAAATCCACCAGCCGCAGCAGGCTCTTCTCAAGCAGCGAGTCCAGGCCGTCCAGGACCGATCTCTCCGCTTCGTCTCCATCCAGCAGCGCACCGCAGATCTCCTCCGCCGCCTCCAACGAGCTACCACCGATAAAGGCGGAGAGGTAGGTGAAGAGGCGCTGCTCGTAGCTATCGAGCAGGTCATAGCTCCACTGCAGCGTGGCGCGCAGCGTCTGCTGCCGCTCAGGCAGGGTCGCGGCTCCTCGCGTCAGCACCGACAGGCGTTGCGTCAGCCGCTCCAGCAGCGCCTTTGGCGGCAGCAGCCGGATGCGCGCCGCCGCCAGTTCGATCGCCAGTGGCAGGCCGTCCAGGCGGACACAGATCTCGGCGACCACACCGGCATTCTCGGCAGTCAGCGAGAAATCCGGGCGCATCGCCTGCGCCCGTTCGAGGAACATGGCGACCGCCGCCTGCTGCGCGAGAGACTCGTTATCGGGCAGGTGCGCGAGATCAGGAAGAGCCAGGGGCTGGACCAGATACGAATGCTCGCCCGGCAGGTGCAGCAAGGCCCGGCTGGTAATCAGCAGCTTGAGACCGGGGCAGGCCGCCAGGAGCTCGGCCAGCTGCGGAGCGGCGGCCACCACCTGCTCCATGTTGTCCAGCACAAGCAACAGTTGCTGATCACGCAGCGCCGCGATCAGCAGTCTCAGAACAGGCTGATCGTCCTCTTCCTTTATAGAGAGCTGTTGAGCAATCGCGGGCAGAACCAGGTGCGGATCACGGACAGGGGCCAGCGCCACAAAGCACGCGCAATCCTTGAAAGCGGGGCACAATTGCTGCGCCACAGCCAGCCCAAGGCGCGTCTTGCCGACACCACCGGGTCCCAGCAGGGTAACCACGCGCACCTCAGGGCGCTGAATAAGCGCGCTGATACCCTCGATATCCTGTTCGCGCCCGAGCAGCCTGGTCAGAAAAACGGGCGCATTGCCACGCAAGGAAGACGCCTCCGATTGATGGTTATCCGGCTGTCTATGGCTCAACATGTCAAGGATCTCGCGGGTAGAGGAGGAGAGAGAAAGGGGCACGGGCATCACCGCCTGGGACCCCTGCGCCGCCCGTTCGAAGGCCTCTCCCAGATCTCGCACGCTGGCAAAGCGCTGCTCGGGGTCCCGGGCCAGAGCCCGCGATATAATCTCCTCGATGGCCTGCGGGATATCGGACGGCAGCTTATACGAGGGGAAAGGAGAATGCGCCAACGACTCCAACGAGGCCTGCACCCTCTGCACAGGCGTCGTGCCGCTGAGCCACTCATAGATCATGGTACCCAGTGCATACTGATCGCTCGCCGGCAGGGGCTTCCCCTGCAACTGCTCGGGCGCCATGTAAGGAGACATACTCGCGCCCGAAAAGGCGAGGTCCTGGTCACGATAGAGCTGCACATTGGAGGCGAAGGCGGCCAGACCAAAGTCGCTGAGCAGTACCTCCCCATGCGAGCCCCAGAGAAGATTTTCGGGCTTGACATCGCGGTGGACGAAGCCCTCGTCATGCGCATACTGCAAGGCCGGCACGACATGGCGAACAACGCGCAGCACGACATCAAGCGGGAGACGCGTCCCTCTTGGAAACGTGGCGCGCAGCGAGCCACCCGGCGCATGCTCCAGCACCAGGTACGCGATATCAGACTCGACCGCGAAATCAAGCACGCGCACGATATATGGATGCTTAAGATGCGCCAGGATACGCGCTTCCTGCAAAAAGGCCGCGCTCTGTTCTCTATTCACCTGCGTGCGAACCACTTTCAGCGCGGCATGGGACTTGAGGTGAATCTGTTCCCCCAGGTAAACGTCAGCGAACCCCCCACGCCCCAGGAGACGAAGCACATGATAATTACCCAACTGATGACCGACCAGATCAATCATATTACTTCCCATCCATGTCCAACTGGTAATTTTCCATAACACTATGCCTGGTAGCTGCGATAAAATACATGCGCTATACTAGCGACACATATTCCCCGCAAAAACGATGTAGATTTTACCTCAGCTACCGCATCTCGCTCGCGTCTCTTTTCTATATAACGCTCGGCGCCACTAATATTTTTTCACCCTTTAGTTATATTTGGTACAGCTTACTCACTTCTTTTGGTATTGATGCTATCATATATATATCAATAACATTAGTAAAAAATTAATACTTTGCCATAGCATGGCATAAAAATTCATAGAATTTCAAATGAGCCCCAATATCTATTGGCGCAGTAATAATATGTAACCACATTCCTTCTACCATACCCATATATCCCCTCCTCGGACATCTCATATTGTTATCGGAAGACTCTATGATAATGTTGCATATCTAGCTAGAAGGCCAATCAAAAAATCTTTTTGTTCTGCTTGCGTGTGCGAGAGGCAAACGCTATACTGTGAGGCGTAAACCTCTACGAATATATGCTACAAGATAAGGCTCTGAATGGGGATAGGAACAGGATGTGCGCCCTTCATATAAGCGCATATCAAGGAACATATACCCATCCAGTAGCTAATCAAATAAGGGAGAACAGAGAGAGCATGAATAGCACCAGGGACGTGCTTATTGCGGATGACGATCCAGCAGTTGTTGAGGCTATGTCATCGATCTTTGAAGATGCTGGCTATACTATTCGAAACCTGCGCGAAGATGAAACGCTCGAAACGCTCCAGGAAGACCTGCCCAAGGTCCTGCTTTTAGATATCTGGATGTCTGGCAAAGATGGGCGCGACATCTGCAAACGCTTAAAAAGTCAGCCAGCAACGCAGCATCTTCCTATTATTCTGATCTCGGCCAACAACAACATCCAGCGGATCGCCACCGAGGTCGGGGCGGATGACTATCTCGCCAAACCATCTAGCATGGCGGAGATCCTGACCAAAGTCGAAAAATATCTGAAGTCCTGACAGAGACGATGCTTTCTCTGCGGCAAGATGCCGCGAAGTAAGTGTAGCAGGAAAGGATAACTACCATGAGCTCTGCCTTTCAAGAAGAGATCTTCAACGAGCGGCAGGACCGTTTGCTGACAATGCTTGAACACCTGCTGGAAGTACCGACCAGCGCGAGCCTCTTTGTGCTCGACCAGGTAGTCCGGCAGGTACAGGAAGTATTGTCGGCCGACCTGGTTGCGCTCTTCTTTCACGAGCCCGCCATCGAGACGCTGGTGGTCCTGAGTAGTAGCGATTCCCCGTTGGGAAAGCAACAGCGAGCGATTGGCATGGATCGTCTACCACTGGCGAATGGAGGCAGCACCGTCGAGGTCTTCCTCAGCGGCATTGCTCTCTTTAACAACCATGTGGACCAGGATCCCAATGAACTGCTGGGCATCAAGGGTGGTCTGGGTGTGAAATCGCAGATGGCCACCGTGTTCAAGGTACAGACGCAACATCGGGGCGTACTGCTGGTCGCCTCAACGAAACCTGACTTCTTTTTGCCGGGTGATCTGCGCTTCCTGGAAGTGATCGCGCGCTGGGTAGGCCTGATGGTTGGACGCAACGAACTGGCCGAGCAGATGGAGCAAAAGAACATCGAACATGATCAGGAGGGGGTCGCCAAAGAACTGCTGACCATGATGATTCATGAGTTGCGGAACTATCTGCAACCGTTACGCGGACGGCTTGATCTTCTCACGGAGCGCGCCCGGCGCGAAGGGCGAGAGAAAGATCGACACGACGCTGAGAGCGGCCTCCACACGCTCGAGATGCTGACACGCGGCATCTCCGATATCCTGGATATCGCTCGCCTCACCCAGGGTGTCTTCGCGATCACCCCGGTACCGATGAACATAACACAGATGGTACAGGACGTGGTAGCGACCTTTGCTCACAGGCCCATCCTGTTTACCGTCCAGGCTCCCGGGCAGGTCATCCTTCGCGCCGATCCTCAGCGGGTGCAGCAGGCGTTTGAAACGATGTTGCTCTATATGCTCAGTTCACCGGCACAGCCAGAGGAGGTCACCATCGATATCTCCACCGAGATACGCATCGACGGTCCATGGGCACTGTTAAGCATCAGGGCGAACGGTTTGGCGATGCCTCATATCTCGAGCGACCTCCTCCAACCGTTTGTCGTCAATGTGCCCTCGCTCCAACTCGGAGTACAACTGTACCTCGCGGGGCAGATTGCGCGCGCCCATGGTGGAACCCTCATGATCCATTCCACCGATGATCAAGAGACGCAGTTCACCCTGGCCCTTCCAGTAGAGGAAGAAGAACTGATCGTCAGCGGTGGGAACGAAAACACGGATACACAGAACTAACTCACGCCAGGTCTCCACAGGCGCATACCCGGTTCGTGACATGACCTGGTTTCCCCCAGAAGGAGTACGTGACGACTATGACCTCGTCACGTGCCCCACAGGCAGCAGTACAAAAAACGACGCCTTAATATGATATTTAACAAATAAAGCTGGCAGAAAGCGGGGAGGCGCAGGAGGGCGGCGAGGCCCTCCTGCCAGGGGTGTGGGCGAGCATGCTGGGAGCATGCTCAAGTCCCTCACCAATACCCCTTCCCCTCTCCCCGCCGCAGATGGGGATACATGAGGCATGTTATGCCAGGTTAAAAAGTTAAAGATCATATAAAGGAAATAAGGCATCAGTGCATATACATCTTCTTTCGTTATCATCGTGGCTGCATCAATCGACAAATATTAATCAAAATATAAATTTTGTTCCGCGAAAACCATTTACGTAGTTATATTTACCTATATATATGCTGAGCTTCTTGATCTCTATCCCCAAATATACTATCATTCCATTGCGGCCCATCGATATATCTTTTAACTAAAAGTATTTAGAATTAAAGCCGTAATCCTAATGTATGTGTAATACTTCAATTTAGCGACCTGGCCTCGTCTAAAGTTGACACAACACAGACCATTCCCAAAGTGTGTTGTAAGAAAGGTATGGAAGACAAGCGTGAAGCGCATCAAAATTATTTCAGGTGCCGCAGTTATCCTCGCAGCTATTGTTATCACGACCTCTTTATTTGTGCTAAATAAGCCAACCACAACGCGCGCCGATGCTACCTGCATCCAGTACGGAGCCTTTATGCACAACGTCTCCTTCATCGAGGCGCAGCAGCAGGGCTTTTTCACCCAGCAGGGCTTAAACGTCTGCTACAATCAGGTCTCCAGTTCTACCCAGCAGTTCAACAGTCTGCTCTCAGGTCAATACGACATCGTCGAGACCACCGCCGACAACGCGGTCAACCGCTACGTCAACTCCCAGGTCCCGGTGCAGATCGTGGGCGGCTTCGACCAGGGCGCAGGCCTTGACCTGATCGTCAACACCGCCAATGGCATTCACAGCATCGCCGATCTCAAGGGCAAGTCGATCGCCGTTGACGCTCCAGATAGCGGTTACGTCTTCACCCTGGAGAAGATCCTGGCGGCCAACGGCCTGAGCCTGCAGAACGGCGACTACTCGCTACAGATCATCGGTGGCTCCCTGCAACGCTTCCAGGCTATCTCAGCTGGTCATACCAGCACCGGTGATCCAGTCTACGCTACCATCCTGGGCACCCCCTTCTCCGAGCAGGCCCACTACGTCTCAACCCTCAGCGATGTCGCGAAGTTCTCGGACTACATGGCTCCCTACCAGGGTGCTTCTCTGGTCGTCACCCGCGCCTATGCGCAGGCGAACCCCCAGACCGTCACGAACTTCACCACGGCTCTGATCCAGGGCTACAACTTCGCGATCAACCCGACCAATAAGGCCACGGTCATCGCCGATATCGCCAGCGTTGACAAGGTGTCGACCCAGGTCGCCACCGATGTCTACCAGGATTCTATGCTAGACTTTGTGCGCGGCGAGAATATTGAGGAGGCGCTCAATATCCCCGGCCTGATCAACACGATCAATCTGCGCCAGCAGTTCGGTGGCTTCACGACCTCCGTCGATAGCAGGCAACTGGTTATCCCGGGCAGGAACTCTCTCTATGACGACGAATATTGGATCTCAGCCATCAGACAGGCATTTAAGTCCAATTAACCCTTAACCGGGTAACCCTTTCTGCTAACATGGCATCCCTCGCGAGAAGGATGCCATGTTGCAAAGATCCAATGCGCTATCACTGATCACGCTATAGATATATAAAAGTATGTGTAGGATCTTCTATATAAAAAGGCACATTTTAAACCATATGTTCATAGTATAGACGTATTATTCTATATTTTCTCGCGTAACCCACAAGGCATAGCAGCCTATTTTTTTGGCATTATTTTTATGTAACTGCACATGTTTTTAAGGAGAATAGAGTGGCTACATATCCCTACAGAGGACGCAAGAAGGCGTGGGAGTGCTTTATCTTCCTCGTGATCCTCCTTGCAAGCTTGAACGCATGTACAGGGCCAGGCACGACAACCAACGGACAACCTCCCATAAAGATCGGCTATTCCGCGTCGCTTACTGGCTCCTTCGCCAACGATGGTAAGGCGCTCCAACAGGGCTTTCAGTTGTGGCGCGACCTGATTAACCAGCGTGGTGGTCTTCTTGGTCGCCAGGTGGAGTTGGTGGGCATTGATGACAAAAGTGATCCGGTCCAGGTTAAAAGCGACTATATTACGCTGATCAAGAAGGATCATGTTGATCTATTGTTAGGACCCTATTCCAGTCTGTTAACGATGCCAGCCGCTACGGTGACCAACGCCAATCACCGCGTGCTCTTCGCCCCGACTGGCAATGCGGCGGGTATCTTTAAAAAGCACTTCCACAATTATTTCGTCTCGGTTCCGCCATCTCAGGAATATTTACTGACCTTTGGGTACTTTATTTTGTCTTTACCGCAAGACATTCGCCCGCAAACGGTCGCGTACGTCTCGGTGGACAGCCCATTCGCGATGCCACAGGTGGCCGAAGCCAAACAGGTCCTGGGCAATTACATGCGCACGGTCTATGCGCCCGCGCCATATGCCGCTAACTCGAACATTATGCCGATCGCTCAGGCGGTTGCTCGTTCGCAGGCGGATGTCGTTGTACTGGGAACCAGTGGACTGGGCGATAGTGTCTCATTCACCAAGGCTTTTAAATCCCTTCATTATAATCCCAAAGCGATCGTTGAAACGTCGGGGCCCGGTGAAGGCGCGCAATACCTCAACGCGGTCGGTGGCCCGGCCACGGCTGAAGGCATCTTTGTCCCCGACACCGGCTGGTATCCCGGCGCGACCACCTACCAGAGCGATATATTCACCCAGGCCTACATCGCGCAATATGGGGGAAACTTCCGCGATATCAGTTCAACCACAGCCAAAGCTTTTGGGGCGGCGCAGGTACTTGAGCAGGCCGTCGAGCAAACACATAGCCTGGATGATGCCAAACTCAGTAAGCTGCTGCACAGCGGTACGTTCAATAGCGTGCAGGGACCAATTCGATTTAGCGCCGATGGCGGCAACACAATTGGTACCCTTAACATGTTCCAGTGGATAGATGGAAAGTTGGTGCTGGTATATCCCGTAAATAACGCACAGGCCAACCCGGAATATCCGAAGAAGAATTTTTAGGAGAGGACGTACAGGAGCATGTTTGGATTCATTAGCAAGATACGTATATTTCCCAGGCTCATCATCTTATTTGTAGCCCTGGTGGTTATTTCAAGCGCCACCATGGTCTCCCTGGGCTATTTCTATTTAACGACGGAGCAGACACACGCGCAGGCAGTGAAGACAAGCTTCGACTCGCAGAAAATCGCGACCAACGAGCAGATCAACCTGCAGCGCATGAACGCGTTACTGCAGGCGCGCTTCGCGCAGATCTTCGCCAATGAGAATACAACAGGCCTGCAGGGAGATCCATCGCTGGCCGCCTCGGGAGGTCTGATCGAAAAGGACATCACGGCCCGCGAAATCGATTTTGATCAGACCAGCGCCTCTTACGATAGGAATTATAATATTAGCGCTTCGTCCAACATGGGGACGATCCGGGGCATTTTGCAAAACAGCAGCGCCAATCAGCACTTTATTGCTGACCAGAATAGCGCACTCAATAACGTGAGGCAGACGCAATGGCACGCCTATCAGATCCTGCAAGACCAGGTGTTGGGCCAGTTGCGCCAGCCGATGCCAGAATATGAGCCAGCCTACAAGACGCTCTACCAGGCCAATCTCAAATTTCTGGATCTGCAGAAGAGCTGGCAAACGGTGCTGGATACGGCGACAAACGTTGGCCAGGCGGTCACTGACCTCAGCAATTCTGAGATCGTGCCGCTGCAGATCGGGACCGCCGTTGCCGTGGCGCTCATCCTCCTGGTCATCGCGCTTACCGCGCTCATTATCAACGCAACGATCTCTCGTCCCCTCAGGCGGCTGGCCGCTCTGACCGGTCGCATTGCCAGAGGAGATATGAGCGAACGCGCCGACATCCCCGGCGGCGACGAGATACACATGGTAGCAACCTCGATGAACGCCATGCTGGACAACATTGTGCGGCTGATTGCCGAGGCGGAATCACGTCACAAGACCTTGCAGATGCAGGTCGAGAAACTGATCGGCGAGATCAGCCCGGTCAGTGAAGGCGATCTGCGTGTACAGGCCGAAGCGGGACCCGATAGCATGGGCTTCCTGGCGTCCTTCTTCAACAGTGTGATTACAGAACTGGGCTCCCTGGTTATCAACTTTAAAACACTCGCCAACGAAGTCGAGCGCGCAACCTTACAGACCTATGACGAGACCATACAGCTGGTGAGTGAAACAGACAACCAGGTCCAGAAAATCACCGTTGCCACCAGCACTATAGAAGAGATGGCAAATGCCAGCCGCGACGTGGTGCAGCGCGCGCAGGCGCTCGTCCGGGTCGGCAACCAGGTATACCAGAAGACCCAATCAGGTCGTAACGCGGTTCAGCGAACAGTGGAGGGCATGGGACGCATTAGCACGCATGTTCATCTCAGCGCCTCAAAAGTCCAGGCGCTCGAAGAACACTCACAGGAGATCAACAATATCGTGCGCATCATTGCAGGCATCGCCAACCAGACCAACCGCCTGGCGCTGGACGCGTCCATACAGGCAGCCATGGCGGGTGAAAATGGTAGGGCATTCAGGGCCGTGGCCGATGATATTCGCCGCTCAGCTGAGACGGCGAAGATGCAGGTGTTGAACATCGAGCGCATCGTGAAACAGGTAATTCAGGATATTGAGGCCGTCACCTACTCCATCCGTGAAACCGAAACAGAGACAGGGATTGGGATCCAATCTTCGCAGGATGCCGGTACGGCGTTCGCCGCTATCTTCCATGCGATCGAGCAGCAGGGCGGTGAGATCAGCACGATTAACCACGCGGCCAGGCACCAGCTGGCGGCATCGGGCAATGTCGCGCAGATTATGCAAGAAGTGTATACCTCAACATTGCGTAGTGGCCAGAGCATCCGTGAAGAATCAACGCGCATGGAGCGCGTGGCGCAGCTGGCTGAGCAATTGCTGGGATCCGCCGAGGTCTTCAAACTGCGTGAAGATCAGGATATCTTCGCGCAATCATCCGATGAGACAGGCCCCAACATGTTCCCGCAGGATTCCTATGCGGGCATTAACTCGGGAGCACTGTCCGGCACAGGATATTCGGATCACGTAACCTCACCCTCAGGAAACTTTCCCCTGGTCTCTTTCCCTATCTCGCAGGCCGGGGAAGAACAGAATGGGAGCGGGTCGAAGCCCCATAGCCAGCCATTACCAGGCCGATCCATAAGGCGAGGCTCCAATTCACACCTTACTCATCCGTAGCCAGAGAGTACTGGCACGCGACGATATGTGGCTTACAACCAGGGTGTTTACGTGTTGAATATAGGATAAGGCCCCTATATCAGTACGACATGTATAGCAAGAGACAAGAAGCGTGCCCTGTGATATTATCGCGCGACAATGTCGGGATAATATCACAGGCGGCATCTCTTATAAGGGTAAACTATTGCGCGCCAACCAGACAATACACGATTGAATACGCTTCAAATGAAAATATGATAATGTGGAGAAGTATGTGTCACAGCAGCAAGTAAGAATAACACATAGCCTGGCAAACATCATCAGGGTGTTGCAAACCGAGCGTAGAACAGGAGAGCTACAGGTTAGCCGAGGGAACACTCCATACACCGAAACAGGTTCCATTGCCTTTGTGAATGGACAGGTCGTTGCGGCACGCATTGGGCAATATCAGGGACCACAGGCCTTTGCGATGCTGAGCACATGGAGCCAATGCTTTTTTATCTTTCACACATCAACAGCTCCTTTGCGCCAATCGCTGCCTGGCCCCGATACTGGACCAATCAGAACACAGTCAGCTGCCCTTACCAGCGGCATCCATCCCCTTCCTGAGCGGAGCAGCGGTATCCATCCCCTCCCTGAGCGAAATAGCGGCGTCCATTCTCTCCCTGAGCGAGTGAGCGAGGCACCATCAGGTCCATTGCTCTCCCTGACGACGATTCCCAGCGCGACCATGTCGGTGGTCAAGGCCGTCAGCATCATCGAGAAAAATGGGCTCCCGCGCTCATATCGTCAGCTTATTTTTCTCATCGACGGTCGACGGTCCGTAGAGGCGCTGATTGTGGAGTTGGGACTGGAGCCAGGAGAGGTCTCTCACATGCTACAAACGCTGCAGAGGCTCCAGATTATTCGCCTGGCAAGATGAGCCGCCCTGGCAACGTAGTAGCTACTAGTGTCAGCTTCCGACTGGCCTTTAACGCCATTGGATAGCTTACAATCGGGTGATCCCTTTCCACATACCAGCCAGAGCACCTTTGTTACCCGGCAATAATTCTTTCCACCACGGCTCCAGTCTCCTTGCGATCACATGCACACTACAAAAAAACGTCTCTCACAACAATGGTTGGCCAGAACTATTGGTGCTACCTTGCGTATCTCTGTACCCTTCCACCATATTTACCGCCAACCATTGTGGCTATAGAGGTCACCACAATAACTGGCGATAAAGTACAACATATTCACGGCGCCTTATTCAAAGGTGGTAGCTGACCGGTCAGGATGCGCTGGCGGATCGCCCCCTGGTAAAGCACGGTCAAGATCACCAGGCCGAGCACGCCAATGATGATCGTTGCCAGCGGCACGTTAATCCCGGAGACATCGACAACGAAGGGAAAGAGAAAGAGCGGAAAGCCATCCCATAAACCATGGAGAACAGAGACAAGCAGGTAGGTTAGAATGACCGGAAAAGTAATGCGGAAACGCCCTCCCTGGCTCTGACGGAATAAAACGGCACCCAGAATGGCCGTCCAGGTTCCATGACCAAAAGGAGCCAGGAGCCCACGCAGCACAGTCGAGATGAGCGATGCGGTAAGATGTCCCTGGCTGGCCAGAAAAGCGGTAAAGGCATAGCCGGTGCTCTCAAAGGCGGCAAAGCCCATGCCAACCGCCGCCCCCAGCAGCAATCCATCGATCTGCGAACGTGGCCGCATGCGTCGGGCCAGGATGATGACGGCGATAATCTTACAACCCTCTTCGATCAACCCCACTAGCAACGCGCTCGAAAAGGTCAGGCCCTGATCGGGGGTAGCGGGCCGGGGAAGCAGAAATGTCTCCAGAATAGAGGCTCCCAGCACGCCAAGAATACCTCCAACACCAAAACTGCGCCCGATTGTCTCCGGACTCAAGGAGCTCAGATGCTGGTGATCGTATAAAAAGACAACAAACACGATAGGAATGAGAAAGTTGCCAATGATGATCACAGTCGGATACAGGTTGGGGTTTCCTGTGAAGATCAATACCAGCGCCGTCGCCACAAAAAGCAGGAGGCCAATCAGAAAGGTAGAGAGGCAACCACGCTGCCCCCGCGCCATATAATAGCCGGTCTGCGAATTATACGCATTTTGATTCATGAATCCATATCTCCATACACCAGATAAAGGTGAGGTCCCCCACCCAAACGTACATGGTGGGACTATCCCCTTTACTCATCCTTAAAAAGATGCGCTACCATGCGACTCCTACATATACACGCTACAAAGCTACTTGTAACACGAAGAAATCGCATATATGGAAGCAGATTCCGATCTTGATCATGCGGCATTGATAGTCAGAGAGAAGAAGCAGGCGTGTGATGCGCGCATCACACGCCTGCTTCTTCTCTCTGACTATCAATGCCGCACAGCTATATGCGCTTTTTTGCTTTAGAATCCTTCAGGCAATAACCCAGTTCCTCCGGCTTTTTCTTAAAAAACTTTACCAGTTGTCGAAGATAGCGGGGGCTCGGAGAGGCAATGCCTCTCTCCCAACGGTTCACCAGAAACGGGTGAGAAGCACCAATCTTATCCGCGACATCTTCTTGAGTCAAACCAAGACTTATACGTGCATTTCTCAATAACATATTTGGTACTGCCTGTGTAGTTTTTTTCATACCCAACACATTCCTCTTCCTCTGATCATATGCATTCGCAAATATCATAATACTCACTACAACATCTTTATGTAATTCAAGATCGCTATACTCACCCTACGCTTATACATATATTCTAACATATATATCAAGTAATGCATCGATATACCACACGTTCAACCACTCCATAGTCATCGTTAAAATCCCATAAAAAATTCCGAAAGACCCAAAGCTTAGAAGGAATCTTCATTGGGAATAAGCACCACTTTACCTTGCGCGCGGGCTTTTTCAATAAGTTCGTGGGCTTGCGCGACCCGGCTTAGAGGCAGGCGCGCGGCAATGAGCGGCTTGAGCTGTCCAGCCGCCAGGAGATCGAACAGGGTACGCAGGTCCTCACGGAACCAATCCGGATGATTGTCCTTAAATCCCTGGAAACCAACCACGCTATAGAAGGTGACTCGCTTGCTGCCAGGGAACAATGACCAGAAGGCCAGCTGCAGCACCATGATCAACAGGGTCAACGCCATGGGGAACCCTCCCAGGCTGGAGGAGAAACCATAGGCAACCAGGGTACCGCCCGGTCGCAATGCGCGAAAAGACTGCTGCAGATGGCTCCCTCCGATTGGATCGAAGACGGCATCGACTCCTCCATCGGTAAGCGAGCGGACACGGGCCACCACATCCTCGTGGGTGTAGTCGATGGGGACCGCGCCGAATCTGGTGACGGTTTCATGCTTGGGTGGGGAGGCTGTGCCATACATCTCCAGCCCCGCCAACCTGCCAAGCTGTAGCAGGGCCGTACCGACCCCTCCGGCGGCCCCATAGACGAGCGCACGCTGGCCCGCTTTGACATGGGCAAGGCGATGCAGCATCTGATACGCCGTCAGGTAGTTCAGCACGAGGCAGACCCCCTCGGCTGGATCGACTCCCGCAGGCACGGGTACCAGCTCTTGCTCTGGCAGACAAATATACTGACTATAAGCACCGAAACGCGGCAGCGCGGCCACCATGGTGCCGACCCCATATGTTCTTGCCTGCGCCCCACACTTCTCCACTACCCCGACCAGGTCATATCCCGGCGTAAAAGGGAAGCGGGGCCGACCAGGATATTTCCCATGGCGCATCAGCACGTCGGCGAAGGCCACGCCAGCCGCCAGGATCTTGACGCGCACTTCACCAGGTCGCGGCTCGGGCAAATCTTCTTCGCGCACCTGCAATACATGTGGGGCCCCGCGTCTCATGAGCATCACGCGCTGATACTTCATCGCTCACTACACTCCCATACTTTTCCAACAACAATCACAGCAACTTGATTCTACATCCGCAGGGCCAGAGAAAGCAAAATACACGAGCATCTAAGGCGCAAAAGGAGCTGTTGCGTCCGGCGGGGAGCTGATCGCTACTTCCAGATATGCTTCCTGCCCATTCCAGTTCGTTACAGCCTTCAGTTGCGTACACAATCGCTGCATTCTGGTGATGATGTCCCTGCACTCATCAGTTGTCGCGCGTCTCGCCTGAAAATAGTCGATGATCGTTGGATACAGGCGCAGGCGCGCGATCGTTGCTCCATACAGCTCGATCAGAAATATGGCGCTTTGATCGTTGTGCTCAACTTCATCAACAGCATAGTCGTCGATAAAATTGCCTGCACCATAGATAATGGGCCGATTCTTGTACACCTCGATGCCCCGCACGACATGGCTTGAATGTCCAAAGACGACATCAGCCCCGGCGTCAATCAACGCGTGGGCAAAAAGTTGATGTTTAGGAGGTGGTACATCACCCCAGTTGGGCCCCCAGTGCAGAGAAACGATCAGGCATGCGACGTTCATTTTTGTACGTCGCACAATCTCGAACAGGTAGCGTGCTCGCTCGTCCTGGATCTGCGTGGGGACATACCAGGTCCCCGGGCGTTCTAGAGACGCGGCCCACACTGGCTCGTTGTCTGTACAGGCGATGAAGCCCAGTTTTCTCCCCTGCACTTCCCATATGGCAGGCTCTGATGCCTCGCGTAATGTGGCGCCCGCGCCGACGGCATGAATGCCCGCCTGTTTCAAAGAGCTGATCGTATCGAATAACCCTTCATACTCAAAATCGAGGATATGATTGTTGGCCAGCGAGACCGCATCGATGTGCGCGGCATGAAGTACGGCGACATTTTTTGTATCTGTGCGAAAGTGAAATACTTTCGGCGTCGCGGACCAGGGCCTCCCCTTATCAGAAATAGCACATTCAAGATTGCACAACCGCACATCCGCAGCCTGAAAAAGTGGCAGCGTATCGCCCCATGGATAGATAGGAGATTTCTCTTTAAGGGCATCATTGACGAGTCGTCCGAGCATGACGTCGCCCACGAGCAGCAGTTTCAGTGGCATCGATGACATATGTCTCTCCATCTGTGACACTCCGCGGGGGATACATCCCCGCATCTTCTGACACTCCTATGTACGCGGTTTCGAGAGAATAGGTAGCATAACTACGTCTCAAAAGAGAAACCGTAATTGGTGAGGAATATCTGATGCCGGTTCATCCATCCTGAACCGTACATCGTGAGCGGTGCCATGCTCGTTGCTCTCTCCATGCCCTGCGACAAGGATAGATGGTCCTTCTTCACATCCGGCGTCTTGGGAAACAACAACACCTGTATCTTTCGATACCCTCCGAAGAGTTTGAGGCTTTTCCTTTGGGTGATAGCGTGCTATCAATCGTTGACCGATGACCAGACTGGCATTTCTATCTGCATTGCCCTTCATCCCACATTCAAGGCAAAAGGCTAAGGGCGCACCGGGCATGTACCCTTCTACTGGCTTGCCTGCGTCGTACCGGACAATCAGGTTGTGGCAGCAGGCGCATTCCCGGCTCGTATTCCTTGGGCTGACTCGACTGGTAAGCATACCCATGGTGTATGCCTTATATTTGGCGTAGGTGAAGATACGCCCTTTCATCCAGTAGGCCCGTTTGGTATTACTCCTACTGCTATACGTGCCCTTCGCAGGCCTGAGATTGCCCAGGTGTTCAAACACGAGGATGGTGGCTTGATGCTGTTGGGCAAACTGAACAATGCGTGCACTGATACGATGGGCGCATTTTTCATCAACATGGCGAATCTTTTTCCAGAGGTCACCATTGTCTTGTTGGCCTTCTGCCATGATGCCTGTCCGAGATCGGTTGCGTGCAATACGACCCAACTGTCGCTTCCTAAAGCCAGCTATTCTTTTGCCACCCCTGATGAATTTGGTGGCAAGAATCGTACCTTCGACAGTTTGGACGGTACACACAGCGAGGTTTTCATTAATATTGAGATCTACCGCACACAGTGAGGTGTGTGCATGTGTAGTCATTTGTTTTTCGATGGTTCCGGGGTTGTGAACGTGCCGTTCAATGGGGGTATGCAACCACCAACGGGTCCCTTTGCACACTAAGCAAGGGCTTCCTAGCTCCACATCGACTGGCAGTTGGCGCCCAGTCATACGCACCTTAATCCAACTCCAACATGCCCCCGTCCACACTTTGATCACAATGCTCTGCTTCGTCCGCTCTTTCCACATGCCCTGGTAGAGGATCGCGGCTTTCTGCCAGGAACGTGGAGGAACAGGCGGGCGCTCATGGAATGGCTTCCCTTTGATGCCGGCCTTCTCTTTTCGCTGTTTCCATGAGGTGAGGTGGGTGTGGAAGGAGTGAGCAGAGCCCAATGCCGCATGAATCGCTGCTCGGCGAAAATAGGCAGGGATATCCTCGGCAATCTTGGAAAGAGGCATAACCGGGGAGGGATTCCTTTTGGTGGCATGGGTAAGCGTTTCCAGGATGGTCAGAGCTTCTTTGTTCGAGTGATCCAGCACAATGATATGCGATTGAATCACATCAAAGTAGAAGGAAACAACACGATTGAAAAGAGCCTGATTAGCGGCAAACCAGGTGCCATGGTGGGGCGTAGAGGTCAAGATGTGCTTGATCGTGGTGGTCGCTTTTGCCATCGCTCACTCCTTTCAAGATCATATGTTCTAAAAAGAGATGATACGATATACATGCCTCATGTGTCAAGAAGGAACTATGTGGTCTAGGCTGGTGATATGTAACACAGCCGACCGCTTCCTACAACAAGCCAGATCGCTCAACACGCAAACTTGACGAGCAGTGATACGACCTCCTCTCTGAGGTATTGCTTGCCCAGACCCGCATGCCTGGTCCGAAGAGGCCACGGACGAAAACCTGAGCACGCCTCACCGCACGCCCTTAAGAGGCGGCTTGCGGCTGGCTAAAGCTTTGCTCAAGCATGA
This sequence comes from Dictyobacter halimunensis, assembly GCF_036245075.1. NCBI lineage: Bacteria > Bacillati > Chloroflexota > Ktedonobacteria > Ktedonobacterales > Dictyobacteraceae > Dictyobacter > Dictyobacter halimunensis. The sequence continues at coordinate 3,751,489 of NZ_BSRI01000002.1, read as the reverse complement.
CAACATATCCTGGCTGGCAACATTCAGTGAAAGTATGTGATCTCGATATTACAATGCCATCACAGGGGCAGGCCACATTGTCACGAGTCGATCTCAGGAGATACCCGGCTATTCACTGCCTGGCACCGCATTCCTCAATCTCTTGCAAAGCAGATAGAAGTTCCAGCGCTGTGTCTGATTGTGATCCCTTTGTGATATGTTTCCTCGCCTGTAAGGAATCCTCTTGTAGAGAAACCGCGTCAGCGAATGTTCCCGATAATCAACTGTGGCAAGCTCTTTACAACTGGGGCGCTACTGTTCAAGCTCTGCATACTCTCTCCGTCTCCTCTTTGTATCCTTTGTAGGAACACATCCTACTCCTGCGGTGATACAATTCCTAGCTGTCGTAAAATGTTTATTTCATCAGGAAGCCCCCAGCGTTCGACGATCATGCCGTCGACCACGCGCAGAACGTTGATCTCGGTGTAAGAAATACGTTTGCCAGACGCGGGTATCCCCATGAACTCCCCTGTGTGCAGAAGCGACCACGATGTCACATCAACGACCTTGTCTTCTTCCGCAACCTGATCCAGGATGGTGACGTGAATCTGAGAAAAGGCTCGATGAAATGCTGGCAACTTGAGCCCTTCGATATCAGGAGTCTGACCTTCAAGAGGGCGGTGATTGATGAATGAAGGCGCCAATATCCTTTCCAGGGCCTGTTCATCTCCTTCATTATATGCCGTAATGGCCGCGTAGAAATTACGAGCGACCGCTTTATTCGTCTCCGTTAGCATAATGGCACTCCTTCTTCTCTGGCGGATGGTACGTAGCGTGTGTGCTTCCGTTTGAGCAACTTCTTCTTCTGATTGTATTCATGTGCTAGCCGTTTCGCATCTGTGAAACGACTGTAATTTGCTCAGCATGCGATAGATAAGATGCGTAGGTAGAATAACGTACGGAGTAGCTCGTGTAGCGCCTAAATTAATTTTCTTTCGACAGCATAACGGGTCGCGGCGCTTCGGGTGGAGACATTAATTTTGGGGTAGATCTTATTGAGATGGGCGTTGACAGTACGAGGGCTTATGCTCAAGCGCGCAGCAATCTCTTTATCGGTAAGACCTTTAGCTAGCAAGCGCAGTATCTCCACTTGCCTCGGAGTTAATTGATCGGGATACATGGATAGATTGAGTGTGGTATCAGGAGCAGACAGGGTGGTGGCCTCCTGTTCGAGAGGAGTTTCGGGGGGAGAGGCCAGCAGAGCTTGCGTTGGAGTCAGCGCGCGTCCTTGAGCCCATATTCTTGCCAGAGTCTCCTCGTTCATGTTCGCACGAAGCTGCATCTTCATATCTCCAACGCGTCGTCGGTCCGCGTCTGAGATCAATCCCCAGCTTGTTTCACGCAATGCCTCGCCAGCGCCTATCAGGATAGCCGCCCACGCTTGCTGACCAGTAATGATCGCAATCGCTCCAACTTCTTCAAGGCTGGTGGCAATTAAGGGCTTTTCGCCCAATTCGATAGCGGTCAGGGATTTCTCTTTATACATTTGCAGCGCGGTTTCATATTCTTTCAGATGGCAGACGATCGATCCCAAAAAATCCAGAGCCTGGATAATCGCTCGACGATCTCCTACCTCTTTTATGAGAGTAAGGGATTGCTCCAGCAATTGTCGGGCTCGCAAGTGGTTCCCTTGCGCCTGCGCCTCTCTGGCCATAAGCGCATATGCTTCAGCAAGATGCCAACGATCCCCCATTTCCTGAAAGATAGGAAAGCTCTGCTCATAGTACGTCTTTACATTTTCGTTATGCCCTTGCAGGAGTTCACAAAATCCCATCGCATTGAGAGCCATAGCATACCCATGTTTATCATCAATCTCCCGGTAGAGCTTTAAGCATACCTGTAGATGTTCTCTCATGGCCGCTATATGCAGTTGAAAAAAGGCTAATAGGGCAGCCGCGTAGTACGCTTTTGCTCTCACTGCCGCCGAAACCATTTCATCCTGGCACATCTTCAATAGCTGCGCAACCTGCTGGTATCCTTCCGCCACATAGCCACGATACGACCAGAATTTCCACAAGGCTGCCGAGAGATCGAGCGCGTTTTCGATCTCATTTCGTTCTACCAGCCAGGTGAAAACCGCGCGGAAATTGTTCTGTTCCCGGTCGAGTATATCCAGCCCCTGTAACTGTGCCGCGCCAATCAGTTGTGGCTCTATCTCCTTCGCGAGATGAATAAAATACGCAGTATACGCCTGTACGATATCGTTCATTTCCCTCTCAACATTGATGCACTCCCGACCATAGGCACGGATCACCTGCAGCATTCTAAAATGCGTGGGATCTGCTGAGCCCTCGGAAGGGGCAATCACGAGCCGATGATTCGTCAGTACGGCCAGCGCTGGCACTATCGTATGGCTTTTTTCGCCAAGTCTCTCGTAGAGATCTTCCAGGGCTTCCAACGTCGCACCCCCCGCAAAGATTGCCAGTCGGCGGAACAGGCGCTGTTCCTGGGGCTGGAGAAGAGAATAGCTGCGGTCAATTGTTTTGCTCCAGGTACGCTGGCGCTCCGGCACATCTTGTTCTTCATTGACCAGGATATGCAATGGGTGCTGCTCCAGGTATTTGATCAGCATCCTGGGCGGGAAGAGCTGCATACCCGTGGTCGCGGCAAGCTCCAGCGCCAGTGGAATCCCTTCAAGGTGGGTACAAATCTGCGCGATATAGCCCGCATTCTCTGAAGTAAGCTGAAACTGTGGCAGGTGTGTTCGTGTACAGGCGAGGAAGAGGGCCACAGCAGGGTTATACGCAAGCACTTCGGGGTCATATGGGTCCGCGTAGTCTGGTAGATCGAGCGGAAAGAGAGGAAATTGCTGTTCACCACGTACTTTCAAACCTGCGCGACTCACCACCAGGATAGTAATTCCAGGGCACGCATCTAAAATACGAGGTAAGAACGAGGCCGCAGGACGAAGATGCTCAAAGGTATCGAGTAACAACAGCATGTGTGTCTCATGAAGAAAAGAACAGAGCGTTTCGAAATCAGAGCTTGCAGGGTCCTCGGTAATACCCAGTGTGCGCAGTATCGTCGAGAGAACGAGGGTATGATCGAAGAGACTATCCAGAAAAACGGCACCAACACCATCGGGAAAAGAAGACTGTAGAGCAGAGGCCACATGTAAAGCGAACTGCGTCTTCCCAACGCCTACCGTTCCCACGATAGTAAACAGACGGCTGCTTCTCAACGCGAACAATTCAAGGAAACGCTCTATATCACGTTGACGGCCAATAAGCCTCTTCAGTGGTCCGGGTATATGCTTTGTACCTGCCTTCTCGTTCGCAGAAGGATTATTCCAGGTAGACGATGAATCGCGGGCGGCCATCACATCTCCACATGTCATCTATTTTTGCGTCATTTACTATCAGTGTAAGTATAACATATAAATTGATCGATCTGTACAATATAAAAGAGCTGGCGTAAGTAATTGTTTTGCAGGCTAGAATATCAATTTAAATCGACCTTTGCACCTAATAAGCGGGCTAGTTGGTGCTGGCAACTAAAAAACGGGCGCTCACCCTTACTGTATATATTCTCTATAAACACTCTTCTAACATTTCTTTTAACATATAGATGATGTATACTACATTGTGTATCTTATCAAGGTATAGATGCTCTCTCAACTCGGCATAGGCAGGAGCTTTGGAAAAAAAAGTAAAGGACGCAATCATATTTATGGAATCGCTTACCAGAACGAAAGGAAACACATCATTACCCTTACCCCCCATCGTATCTGGCGCCCCCATATTGGGTAATGCCCGTGACATGGTGAAGGACCCTTTGATATTCATGCTGCGGGCATATTCACAGTATGGCCCGATCTTTCGCGTACGGGCGCTCCACCTGGAATACACGATCATTGCTGGCCTTGAGGCCAACAAATTCCTGGCGCGCGAGGGCGACAGATATCTTACCGTCAAAAAAGTCTATTCGGGTGTTGCGACCGGCCTGCAATCTAATAATTTTATTCTGAATCACGATGGTAAGAAGCATCGCGAGCTGCGCGGCATTCTCAGACGTGGCTATTCTAAGACCGCTGTGATTCCCTCGGTACCACTGATTATTCGGCTAACGCAAGAGATGGCACGTGACTGGAAAAAAGGTGAACGTGTATTTGTCGTTCCCGCCCTCAAACGTCTGATCACAAAGCAGCTTGGCCAGGTACTCTTGCAGTACGATCCAGAAGGCTATTTTGAGGATCTTCAGAAGTTTTTTACCACTACAGCGGAAACCACCGTCTCCAATCAATTACCTGAATTCGTCCTCAAGCTCCCCTCTTTCCGCCATACTCAAACTCGTGTATTCGGCCTCATTGATAAGGTAATGGCTGCCCGAGCCGCTACCCCACCTGATCCCGCACGACGTACCCTCATCGATGATGTGCTGGCTGCGGTTGATGATCAAGGGCAGCCGTATCCGCCCGATCTCCTACGCGCGGCCATTATCGGCACCTATATCGCCGGTATCGACACGGTAGCCTTAACCTGCAGTTTCGCCGTGTACGCTTTGTTGAAACATCCAAATGTATGGGAACGCGTCGTAGCCGAAGTGCGCCCGATCTTTCAGCGTACCTCTAATCCCACTATGGAGGATCTGAAAGAGATGAAGGTGCTGCACGCCGCCCTGCTGGAGAACTTTCGCTACTATCCCGTGGGTCCCGGTGCTCCCCGCACGGCGGCAGAGGATTTTGAATTTGGCGGCTATCGTATCGCGAAAGGCTCAAATGTGCTGGTCGGAACGGGTGTAACGCACTTTCAGCCTCAGTTCTTCCCTGACCCATTCACCTTCGACATTGATCGCTACCTTGAGCCGCGCCATGAGCAACGCCAGCCCAACATCTTCGTCCCATTTACCGTTGGAGAACACACCTGCCTGGGAGCGGGCATGGCTGAAATCCAGGTTATGGCCACGATCGCGGCCCTGGTGAACGAACTGGATCTCACCCTTGATCCACCCAACTACGAGGTCCGCTATAAAACCGCCCCCAGCCGAGGTCCAAAGCATGACCTGGCCGTGCGCGTTCAATAATGTCCCCTCACCTGAAGACAGGCACACGCTGAACGAATCGTGATCGCTGGTCGCGTGTGCCTGATCGAACGTCTGGATCAACATCTCTAGCTCAGATAATGTGTTATAGTACAGATGAAGCAATTGATCCCTACTTTTTTGAGGGTACGAACATTGTATGGAATCAAATGTTGCCTTCTGATACCATATCTGGAGCAGCGAAGGGCAGCAACGAAATCTGGAAAGCGAGTTCGCGTAAGTATATGGATCCACATTGGCCTCACCACGCTCCTGCAAAAAATCCTTTTCACTTCCCCGTTTTACCAGCAGGAGCCGGTTCACATATCTCTCTTGCCGGCATCCAACCGGATGCGGGCATAAAAATCATTCAAGATATCATTGCCTCAGCTACCAAATCGCTTTGGATTGAAATGTATCTATTCGACAACGACCATGTGGCGCAGATGCTGCTCAGGCAGAAGGCGGCCCATCCCGGACTGGATCTCCGTCTGCTGTGCCATCAACCAGACCTGCCACCCAGCCTTGATTCCAACGGCACACGGCGTTTCCCAGCCTGGGTCGCACCTAATAGAGCGATTCGCACTGACGGTCAACCCGTCTCCGTCCATCACGCTAAATTTATCCTTGTCGATGCAGATGTGCCAGGGAAGGCCAAAGCCTACATCATGACCGCCAATTTTACCGCGCAGGCTCTTGGTGGCAACCATGCGGGCTACGCCAATCGCGAATACATCATCTGCGATACTGATCCCCATGACATCGCGCTGCTCAAAGCGATCTTCCTGGCGGATCAAGCCGGTCGCCCGCTCCCCGCGATACCCGAGACATCCAATCTCATTGTCTCTGACATCAACGCGCTTTCATTGTTGCCGCTATTGCTGCGAACCGCCAAACACAGCCTGGCGATCCAGGTAGAATATCTCAACGACCCGCCCGGTCAAGGCGCGCTCAACCTGAAACAGATCCTTCTACACTCGGCCCAAAGTGGGGTTGCGGTCCAGTTGATGTTGCCTCCGCTTTCACCCCAGCCACTGGGCGCCCCATCGGCTGATAACAACGAAACCTATCGTATCCTGAGCCCTGCCGTCGCGGTCAATGTGACGCCGCCATATTTCATGCACGCTAAAATGATCATCGTTGATCGGCATCTCGCGTTTGTCGGTTCACAGAATCTCAGCCACCAATCGCTGCACTACAGCCGTGAGGTTGGTATCCTGATCTCAAATGCAAACGTCGTATCACACCTGCTTACAACATTCAATGCCGATTGGAAGCACGCGCAGGCACAGGCAGCAAAAGTCCATCACCGCCATTTATAGAATGGATGCTTGATGCCCGATTGTCTCTGATGGCTGGAAAGTGGAAGCCGCGTATTTTATGGAAATCGTATCGCTGAAGATTGCCGTCACTCCGATCAATAGCGGCAATCTTCGTTCACTACGCGGCATGGGCCTGTCTAGTCGAGCTTTGTATAGGTGACGTCGAAGTCGTGCTCCCACGTAGAACCATCATGTGATTTCTCCCAATAGGCGGTGATGGTCTGGCCGTCCTGGCTTACTGTACCCTCATACCGTTGCCAGAAGCCTGGTGCTTCCCTCCACATCTTCCACACACCTTCAGAGAAGCTCATCGCATAAATTCTCGAAACACTTCGCGAGTCATAGTAAAGTACTGTATAGTTCAGGGCCGATTCATCTCGACCAATGAGCCAGAGAGCGGCGGGAGCACCTGGGGGTTCGTCGCCCATGCGCATCAGCAGAAAAGCGCCGTCCTGCGCCCATTCGAAAGAGACTGATCCTTTTACCATATCGGATGGGCGAGGAAGAAAAGATGCATTGGATAGTTCCATTGCCCAATCACCAATGAATCCTTTGAGGGATGCGAGCGCAGGGTTGGGCCCAGACGCAGTTGTCTTCGTTTGCGCATGAGTAAATTCATCTGTCATACAGGTTTTTCCTTTTCACTTCCGACCCCAGTCCTTCGGCCCCTTAAACGGTGCCTGGACCAATAGGGAGGGCCCAGACGATTCTGGACCCTGTAGTTTAGTAATAGGTAATATCCCAGTGGGAGCCTTCATCGGCGTAACGGTTTCCAGAGACGTCGTCATACATTGGTGCTCCATCGCTGCGCAGCCCTTTGTAGGTGAAGTGGTTGTGGATATAGTTCGTCACACAGGTCGTATGTGAAACATCCACTTTGTAACCGTTCCAGTGGGAGTAGATGCCACTGGCGTGTCCTGTTTCAGTGCCGCCGGTGATGGTGATCGCGCACCCGCTTGCGTTCTTGAACGCGATAACCCCATTAATGGTACCTCGTCGGATCTGGTCAAGCGAGGTACACGTTGAATTATTGCGGTCAGTACAGCCGCCCGAGGATGTAACGCTGATGCCCGCATTACTGAGCATGCTCGCAGCCTGGCTCTGCGTGAGTTTGTCTCCGTCACTCCCACCACTTCCGCTGCCACCAACCAACCGGCTCCAGGTGTCGAGTCCCGCGACGCCATCGGCGCTCAAGCCCTGGCTGCTCTGAAAGCTCTTCACCGCCGATTCGGTTGCCGGGCCGAAAGCGCCATCGACAGTCAGGCTGGAGCCATGTGCGTTCAACTGGCGTTGCAAGGCTGTGACTGCATTTCCGTTACTACCATTCTGAGTCGTCACAATCAGCTTTTCCCAGGTTTGTGGACCCACAATGCCATCCGCCGATAAACCATTGTTGCTCTGAAAGCTCTTCACGACAGAGGTTGTAGCGGGGCCAAATTGTCCATCGACCGTCAGGCTATATCCACGCTGTACAAGCATATACTGAATGGAGCGAACATTCTCCCCGCTCGCACCAGACTGATAGGTTGGCCAGGTGCGCGCGGCATGTACCGTTTGAACGGCACCAAACAGCACCACGACCATGGCTGCGACAAATAGAGGAGAAACACGCAAAAAGAGGGATAGAGATTTTCGCATTTCCTTGCTCTCTTTCTCTACATAAATAGACGGGGATACATCCATGTACCTGCGTATCCTGTATGCCTCCCCAGGCAAAGCAGGACATAAAAGATGGAGTCGCGATGCGTTGGGAAGATAGCTACACTCATTCCCAGGAGGGCATTGATATCCACCTATCAACAATAAGCATAATCAACTTTATTGCTGAAAATCAAGGTTCTGATCATCGTCTCGTCATCCAATTCATTATTTCTTTTTTCATTTTCATAGTGACTTCAATTAGGATTTAAGTCACTCGGTTTATGTATGCATATATAAATTTTGTATAATAATAACCTATTGGAGGTCCTCTATGAAAAATATCAATCCATCTCGTTCTGCCTTTGCGCCATTCCTCATTTTTTGTCTCGCCTGTACTGTCCGAGTACTCTATAATGTGACTGTCGCCAAAGGATATGCCCCACTCTTTGATGCCCAAAATTATCGCAATATCGGGTTAAACATGCTTTATCTGCACCACTATTGTCCTCCAAATCAACAACAAACGCTCGGCTGCCTGGCGGGACGTGCTCCATTATGGCCAGCCATAATTGCAGTACTCGCCTGGATCTTCGGACCTTCCACACTCTACCCACGCCTCTTTTTTTGCCTTGTTGGTTCAGGCACATGTACCATGCTCTATTTTTTTGCTCGTGACCTGTGGGGAAAGCGGATTGCACTCATTACCGGTCTGCTAGCGGCTGTATATGTGGGATTATTTTTGTATGACGGCTGGCTGTATACCGAATCCCTATTTACCTTTTTACAACTAGTCTTTTGTTATGCTCTCTTCCGCTTTCAATGCACACAGCATTACCGTTGGGCTGTGATCAGTGGTATTACTATTGCTCTGGCATCTCTCACACGCCCAAATGGAGTTGCTCTGATCGTATTTGTCGTGGTCTGGGCTGCCTTGCTGCTCTGGAAACATCGCTTCTCCCGGCGACAGGCCCTCACTGTCACACTAGTCAATGGTCTCCTCGCAGTGTCACTCATCGCTCCCTGGACAATACGAAACTACGAGGCCACTCATCAATTTATTCCTGTTGCGGTTGGCAGCGGGGCAGTCCTGTCAGGTTCATATAATGATACAGCACTGCATCCTAATGCAAAAAACGATACCTCATGGATGCCTGCCAATAGCCCAATGAAACAAAGTATGTGGATCAATCTCCAGGATCGTGGCCTCTGGGTGTCCACCACCCAGACAAAACCACTCTTAGATTTAGAGCACCATTCGGATACCGATGCTTATCGCACATCCCGTGCAGTGGATTGGATACGACATCATCTCTCTTCGATGCCATACCTCCTTAGTTTGCACTTTGTGAACACCTGGATTCCATACACCTCAGAAAATGGCTTACCAATGGTACAATTTCCAACGCGTATCTCTTCAATCATTGTGTGGGATATGCTCTGGTATATCTACCCAATTATTTTACTTCTAGCCACGCTTGGATTGATCATGACCTGGAAACGCTGGAAACAAGAGCTCCTTGTGGTTTATCTCTGCCTGCTCCTCACGGTGGGACTTAATATTGCGCTCTATGGAAGTTCACGCTTTCGAGCTCCAATCGAACCCTTCCTCATCCTCTTAACGGGTGGATGTATCTGGTGGTGTAAACACCACCTACTTACCTCATGGCGCTTTAGACCTGGCCCGCTTTCGCAGAGTGCCCACAGTTTAAGAGATGAGCAAGAGGAAATACATAAATCTGAAATCAATTTATAGTTTTCTGACAGCTAGCATAGAACAAGATCCTGACAATCCTAAGGCGTGGCTTTATCACCATTATGGACCTGGTGACAACATTGATCTAGTCAGCATTGATGTACATTGAGGACGTAGTCCCTTCGCCCAACCCAACGAAACGGTATAACCCGAACGCCATCATGTTCGCCTGCATCCACAAGAGGCAACCCATCAAACCCACGCGGTACTCAACGAGATCTGGCAGTTCGTAACATTTGCATCCATAGGTGTTCGGCCAGGTGGTCAAATTTGGCCAAAAAATTGTTTCATCTCTTTTTATTTGTTAGCATCATACTATGCAACCATTATGGAAACATCGCAATTATATGCTTTTGTCAGCTGGCCAGGGAATATCATGGCTAGGGACTGAAATATCTGGAATAGCTATGCCTCTTATTGTTCTTGCGTTAACAGGATCAGCAGCATTAGCCGGAACAATCGCAGCAATGAGAGGGATAACGTATGTACTTCTTTCTCTACCAGCAGGCTATGCTCTGGATCGAGGAAACAGAAGAAATATCATGATTATAAGTAACCTGGGAAGTGGTTTGGCGATGTTTATGGTGTTTCTTGCTCTATTATTTAAGCACCTCTCTATACCTGAGCTTTTTATCCTCTATGGGATCGAAGGGAGCTGTTTTGTCTTTGCAAATATTGGGCGTTTTTCATCACTGCGATTTATCGTTCCTAACGAACAATTACATGCAGCAATTGCGCAAGATAGCGCAGTAGGACAGTTTGCACAAATGGTAGGACCATCCTTTGGAGGATTCCTCTATCAAACGGTTGGCCCAATGATTTCTTTCCTGGCGGACGCCCTGTCTTATGTTATAAATGCAATTGCACTTTCTTTTGTCAATAACTCACTGTCTCTTGAAAAAAAAGAACCAGATGAAGGACTAAGAAAAGGGTTAAAAGAAGCTGCTGCATGGTTATGGGGCCAGCAACTGTATCGTGTCTATTTATGTATGTCTTGGATTCGCATCATAGTTGTCGAAGCGGTATCTCTTCTCGTGATTATACTAGCAAAGCAGTTCCATGCTTCAGCGGGATTTATTGGTATTATTCTGGCAATTAGCGCAGCATCAGGAGTCATTGGATCAATCGTTGCCGGCAAATTTGCAAGAAAATACAATCGTTTCACTGCATTAGTAGTAACAGGCATTATCAGCACAGCAATATTTATGTTGTATTTTATTGCGTCCAATCTTGTTACATTAACCATCATTACCGCAATACTTTTTGCCCTCTTCCCGAGTTATTACATTATTTGCGCAGGAATAATAGGGAAAATACCTCATCATATTCAAGGAAGAGTCACCAGCATCACCCGCTCAGGTGATTTTATCTGCTATTCGCTTGGATTGACATTGATGGGATTTACCGTCCAATTTTTAGGAGACAAGTGGACAATCAGTATTTTCTCCCTATTGCTTTTCGTATTTCTGATGATAATGATTTCGAACAAGAAGCTTCTAGATGCCATCCCGAGTGCCGTGTAACGGTATCTCCCTAGTATATCCTCTCGCCTCGCCTTGGAATGCGTAACACATCGCGGAGTGACGTGGAAACGCTAGCCGCAAGACCACCTCGACAGATACCCTTTTCTTCTTAATAGTTTTTGCGTGCTCGAAGAAAACGCCATATGCAGTAGATGCTCAGACACAACACAACAGCAGCAAAGATATAGCCAATGATTGGATCACTGCTTTCGCCCTCTGCGGTCTGATGAAACCCCGTTACTGCGAGGCCAAAAGAGCCAATAGCACCAAGAACCCAAAGATACTGTTGCTTATTCTTCCACACCGTGTATTTCGCCTCGCTTTTCATTCTTATCATGTTCTACACGTAACAAGCACGCCTTTCGGATTGAGGCAGAGGCAAAAGATCCTAACGGGTGAGAGAAGCCGCGCGTAACAACAACGATGGTGTGTACGCGGGCAGTCTCGTTGGCCCTTCCTCCTCCGTATTGGGCAAGGTGGGCGCACAATTCCACGCTTCCTGCCTGTTTACTTCCCTGCCAGTTGGGTCACAACCGGCGCGAAGGCACGCATATACTCGGCGCGGATAACAAGATAGGAGACGCCCAGGCGCTCGCGCCAGAGCTGGATACGCTCGACCATTTGTTCGATGGTTCCGAGCATGATGTACGGATTGGCAAGCACCTGCTCAACCGTGGCATCTGTCAGTTCCCTTTCGCGGATATAGTGTTCCGCGGCCTCCTGCTGATTGTGTGCCAGGGCGAAGCCAGAGATAAGCATATTTAACTCAATGGACGAAAAACGCTCGCCGGCGGCCTCACGAATCCACCTGACTTTTTCGGCCAGGGTATCCTCAACATTTTCTGTGGCATCAACGGTGCCATTATCATTTACCTTGATGTGCAGACCAATACTATTGGCTTCGCGTGCGGCCAGGCTCAGAAGTTTTTTGCCACCACCACCCATGACGATCGGCGGGTGAGGACGCTGAATAGGTTTCGGCGTCACGTTGAGATCGGTCACAGTATAGTGTTTGCCGGTGAAATTGACGGGTTCATCGCTGAAGCTTTGTTTCAGAATCTGTAAGGATTCTTCCAGGCGTTCAATGCGGAGCCCGGCACGTTCAAAGGGCACACCAACCTGGTCGTATTCCGGTCGATTCCAGCCCGCTCCAATGCCCAGTTCAAAACGTCCACCGGAGAGCATATCCAGCGCCGCCACCTCTTTGGCGAGAAGGACCGGATGACGAAGATCATTGTTATAGACCAGTGTGCCAATTCTCAGATTTTTTGTCGCATCCGCGGCCGCCATGAGGGAGGCCACAGGGAAAAACTCGCTGGTAAAGTGATCTGGCTGCAAGAAGGTAGAGTATCCCAGATCTTCGGCCTCTCGTGCCTGTGAGATCCATTCTTCACGGGTAGGGGCACCATCGGTAATGATGCCAAAGCGAAACGGTCGTACGTGTGGCATGTATCTTCTCCTGATTCCTTTGATACGGCTACGTTCACCGACAATATTGTCGGCCTGTTCAAATTTTGTCATACATCATAGCTATTTGCCAGAACAGTCTCTATCTCAGGAGCGTCTTGGGGATGGCCCGCAACTTGCATAACAGGTTGAAACGTCAACATGCTTCTCCGTTCAGCCTCCGCGCGCAGCAGTTTGGCGTCGCTGGTCTGTTGGGGTTCACTTTCTCCGTGCTCAACTGGACAGAATGGCCAGGGTTCGTTCATAGGCTAAAGAAACGTGCCGCCCAACTTGCTTTCCCGCAATCCAGGTTCAGGAGCTCGCCGTGGCTGCAAACGTACTGCTTGACATGCCAGCGAAACGAGTTCAGGGAAGAATGCGGTGATATCAAGAGGAGAGCGAGGCGTCGTTTTCATACTGATCCTTATAATGGGGGCGGAAAACTGGACAGGTCAATGAGATAAAATAGCAGGAAGGAGACAAGCATCCGCAAGGAGGAAAACCATGGCACGTTCACCAAAAAAGTACAGCAGCAATTTCAAAGCAAAAGTGGCTCTGGAAGCAATAAAAGGTCTGAAAACAATCAACGAGATATCTTCAGAGTATGGAGTGCATTCTACCCAAATTACGCAATGGAAAAAGCAAGTTCTCGATGAGCTGCCAGCCATCTTTGAGCGTCCTGGATCTGAGCGAGCGAAGAATGACGACGCCTTGATAGCAAGCTTATATCAACAAATTGGTCAACTCAAAGTCGAGGCAGATTTCCTTAAAAAAAAATCAGATCAGTACCGTTGAAGGCAAGCGGTTCTTGATCGAGCCCAATCACCCGCACTTGTCGATCGCGCGCCAGTGTGAACTGTTGGGTTTAGCTCGTTCAAGCTATTACTATGAGCCTGTGCCTGAAAGTGAGGAAGATCTGCTGTTGATGCGATTGCTTGATGAACAATATACGCGGACTCCCTTTTATGGAAAACGGAAAATGGTGGTGTTCCTTCAAGAACAAGGATATACCGTCGATCGGAAACGAGTACGACGGCTGATGCAGCGGATGGGCCTGGAAACGATCTATCCAAAACCACGGGTGAGCCTGCCGGGAGAACCCTCGGTACGCTATCCCTATCTTCTGCGTGGTATGAGCATTGATCGGATTGACCAGGTCTGGAGCTGCGATATTACCTACATTAGCCTAGCGCGAGGCTCTGTGTTCCTGATGGCGATTATTGATTGGTTCAGCCGATTTGTGCTGGCGTGGGAACTTTCAACGACATTGGATAGCAGTTTCTGCTTGGAAGCGCTAGACCGAGCGTTACAAGCGGCCCGGCCAGAGATTTTCAATACCGATCAAGGTGCCCAATTCACGAGCAAAGACTTCACTGGTCGTTTACTCCAGTCAGCTATTCGTATCAGTTGGGATGGGCGTGGACGGGCGTTAGACAATATTTTTGTGGAACGCTTATGGCGCAGTGTGAAATATGAGGAGGTCTATATCAAAGACTACCAAACCGTGTCCGAAGCGAGAAAAGGATTAGCAGACTATTTTCATTTTTACAATTACCAACGGTACCATCAGTCATTAGAGTACAAAACACCTTTTGCAGTGTATCGACCTGATTGTTCACCATCAATTCTCTAATACTGCTGAGTTCTCTCTTAAAATTGGCCCATTTCTGTCTAGACAAGTGGTACCACCATACCTTTCGACCCATGATGGCGAATGAGAGTTTGGCCATGAGCACACATCGAAAAAGAGTAAAAGGCGGGCAAGCAATGCTCTCAGCATACTTTTTTCCTGGTGCCGATCTTCTCGGCAACGTATACTGAGGAAGCGTTTTATTGAATGATACGTTGGTCTCAATCACAATCTAGCAGTCACAAATACGAAAGAAAAGGAAATCCCCGATATATGAAATGTATTGTCCGTGATGTTCCTCTCTTCTACGAATCTTATGGAACAGGTACTCCCATCATTTTACTGCATGGGTTTTCCAGTGACCATCGGCAGATGAAAGGCTGCATGGAGCCTCTCTTTACCCAACAGCATGGGTGGCAACGGATCTACCTCGACCTGCCCGGCATGGGACAGACACCTGGCAGCGCATCTATCCAGGGCACTGATGACATCCTCGATGTGGTCGTCGATTTTATCGATGCGGTCATCCCTGGACAACCGTTTCTTCTGGTGGGGGATTCGTATGGAGGATACCTGAGTCAGGGGGTTCTCCACCATAAGTTTGAGCAGGTTGTGGGGATTGCGCTCATTTGCTCAGGGGTCATTATGGAACGCTCTCAACGAGATCTCCCGCCGCGCACAGTGATGGTTGAAGATCGCACCCTATTGGCCAAACTAGATCCCGCTGATGCAGAAGAATTTACGTCGATGGCCGTTGTACAGGATCACGACCATTGGGAACGTTTTCGAGACGAGGTTCTCAGTGGAGCCAAAGTAGCAGATGAAGCGTTTCTTCAAAAGATCCTTCAGCGCTACAGTTGTTCATTCGATGTCGGAAAACTTCCTCGACCTTTTACCAGACCGGTTGTGCTTCTCGTGGGAAGGCAAGACCATATAGCAGGGTATCGCGATGCCTGGCGCATTCTGGAAAACTATCCCCATGGAACGTTCGCGGTACTCGACCGCGCCGGTCACGATTTGCAGATCGAGCAACCTCACCTCTTCAACGCCCTGGTCAGCGAGTGGCTCAATCGAGTACAGGAGTCTATGCAATCGTACAAGCCCTGTTAGATGATGACGGCAACAAAGATCAGTCCATTCATACATTGGCCCTTCCTCCACAGTCAATGATCTCTATACTGATAGCTAGACACCGTTCTGTGCACGATCACTATCAAGGAGTTCATCATGGAGCATGCATTACGTTCAATCATCGCTGAACACCAGGAGAACTGGATTGGCTTTACGAAAGCCCTGATCGAGATACCAACCGAGAATCTTCCAGGAGTTGCCTATCGAGCCTGCGTGGATCTTCTGGCGCACAAACTCACCGAGCTTGGCTTAGAATATACGGAAGAGCAAAAGGTGACTCTTTGATGACGTCTCTCCTTATGGTATCTTTCTGGTGGAAAAAAGAGAACCTGGTTGCAGCACAACAACAGCATAGAGGATCTGGTAGAAGACAATACGCCGCTCGATAGCAGAGCATACTTCGATGGCAGCGTCAGCCACAGGAGTACGCAGATCAAGGGCGAGCAAGATCATCGCGACAGCGAAGATACCATCGGAAAGGGAGGCAAATCGGTCCAGACTTTGACCGGCGAAGCGACTGTAAACGATTTTCACGTCATGCTTCCTTTTATGAAACAGTATATCTGAGCTTATTCTAATAGTGTCTATTGGACCTGTCAAACAGGTGCTTTCGAGAATCATTAGATACACTTGAGATACACTTGCCATGAGTGAAATGGCAGGGCAAGCGCATCTAAATGGGAGGTGATAAAAGAAGCTCTAAAACTGCGGAGAAGTTGGAGTTTACAGAACAACGAGAGGAATAAACTATGCAGATTATGGGGTTCTATTACATGAAAGGCGATCACGCCTTTCAGCCAAAGTAATGTCGAGAGGTTATTTGCATGGCCGATTTGAATAATCCCAAAGTTCAGAAGATACTCAACTCGAAAGCGTTCGCGCATCTTGCAACAATTGGCGCTAAGGGAGAGCCAAATTCATCAGTGATGTGGTTTTTGTGGGATGAGGAATACATCAAGTTTACACATACTACTGAACGTCAGAAATATCAGAATATCAAGCGTGATCCGCGTGTGGCTATCACGATTACTGACCCCGATGACCCGTACACTTATGCCGAGTTTCGTGGGGTGGTTGACAAGGTCGAGGAAGATCCCACTGGAGCCTTTTACAATACCCTGGCAGAAAAGTATGGCTCCTCCTCGCGCTATCGTGGCGATCCGCGTGTGGTTTTGTGCGTAATGGTTGACCGCATCCTGGGGTACGTGTAGGCGGTACTGCTCCCTCGTGTCTGCAACTTCTGCAACTGGTTGGGTGCAGAAGTTGCAGACACAAGTTTTTTTAGATGCATTGCCCTGTTTCGAGAGTAGCATGAACAAGGTGACCATCACCCCTCTGAGAAATCATTAAGGGCGAAGATCTGCTTCATGATAAGCACGCTCAACATAGATAATACAGCGGCAATCCTTTGGAGGCCGGCAACGTTCTGCGGCGCTCATTTAAGCCGCTGTTGGACAAAGCCAGGCTGCCAGATATCCGGTTCCGTGATTTGCGGCATAGCACCGCGACGTTACTGCTGACGATGGATGTGCATCCAAAGATCGTGCTGGAACTATTGGGGCACAGCAATATCAGCATGACACTGGATACCTATTCGCATGTGTTACCATCCCTGCAAGAGCAAGCTGTCATACGCCTCAACAGCCTGATCATCTTTGATAAAAATGGTACGATCCGTGCTCTGCAAGAGAAGGCTCGTCACCTCCAACGTCACACAGTCTCATCTGAAAGACTCTACCACATCAAATCTAAAGCGCTGCACTTTAATGATATCGTGAAAGCATATCGTGACTTCGTTGGGATAGCCCAGTGTGGAAAAAGAGCAAAATAGAAGAAGTTTGTTGTGGGTTCGCATGCTATCCTTCCGAGGAAGTGTTGCTCAATGCGTGGAGCCACGCCGGTGGTTGTTGTCTGGACACGCCTTGTACTTCCCACTAGTTTCTACATAGGAGGATAATTATGCCAACTCGCACAGAGATTTTGGACACCCTTGCGGCATCGCAGACGCAGGTCATGGCGTTTTTTCAAGGGCTGAGCCCGGAAGACCTGGAGCGCCCGGCAACGGCGAGTGATGTTCCTGGAGCGGCTCCTTGGCGCGCCAAGGATCATTTTGCTCACCTGGCGCAAAGTGAGCGCGCCATCCAGCGATTGCTGCGCCATACACTCGCCGGCGACACTCGAGACGTTCTCTTACGCCTTCAATATCCGGCGGAAATGGAAATGCCAGGCAATCCGGGTAATCTGAGCGAGCTGACCCCCGGGGAACAGAAGCGGTTGGTGATGGCCGTTGCCAGCGTCAATCAGACCTACGTGAACGAACACCATGACGACAGTCTGGAAATGCTGGCAGCAGATTTTCTGGCGACGCGGCAGGAAACATTGGACCTCCTGCACCAGTTCACCGATGATCAGCTGGCCGCTCCGGTGCCCACCGTCGTGGGTGACCAGGCCGCTGGCAACTTGTTTGCCGGGAGAGCGGGGCATGCGACCGAGCACATTACCTCGATTGAGGAAGGATTTCGGAGAGGCGTGTGACACTCCCTACGGCTAAAGTTATCTAAAGCTCAAAGTAAGGATCATTCTTAAACGAGAAGATAACCCACATATCCATCCCCGACTCCGATAGCGCTAAAAGGGCCTGATATCCACTTTATGAGATGTTATCACTCCTCTTCATAGCACCAAAACGATAGCAGGCAGGTGCTGATGAGCTTATGTAGAACAGGTCTATCACTTGCCCCTCAGTGGTAGATCTGGTTCATTTTCGTAAAGCGCCCAAACATAAAAACTTCAGAGGTATTCCATTTACTTGCTTAAAGCTGCTACCCGTGGGACAGAGGCAACCAAGAATGCGTCAAAAACGAAAGAGTTAGCCTGGTAGACGAACTCTTGCTGATGTATTCCACAGGCTTCTCTTCTCACCAGGTATGCAGTAAGAGGAACGTGTTTTCTCTTACTGCATACCTGGTGAGAGAGAATTTGGCAACATATCCGCTTTTATAGAGATGTTTTGGAATAAGGAGATAGTTATTACTTGCAAATTACAAGTAAATGTGTTGCTATCAACGTGAGGAGAAATGTATGCGCAAAGTCGTTATGTCCCAATTTGTGTCGCTGGATGGCGTTGTCGAAGATCCAGGAGGCGTGGAGGGATACCAATACGGAGGCTGGGCCTTCCGATTTGGCAGTACCGAGCAGCAGCAAGTAAAAATCGATGAACTCTTCCAAGCTAATACCCTGTTGCTGGGCCGTCGAACCTATGAAGGGTTTGCCGCTGTATGGCCGACAATGCAAGGAACAGGAGCTTATGGAGAGCGCATGAATAGCCTCCCCAAATACATTGCCTCTACGACACTCACAGAAATGACCTGGAATGCTACACCGCTCACAGGTGATCTGGCAGAAGCCATATCCAAGCTCAAGCAAGAAGAAGGTCAGGATATTCTCATTTTCGGCAGTATTCAACTCGTCCAAACCCTGCATAACCTACGCCTCATCGACGAGTATCGCCTGATGGTTTTTCCGCTGATTCTGGGCCGTAGCAGGCGCCTCTTCTCTGATACAAGCGAGATGCAAGCGCTTCAACTGGTCGAGAACAAATTGCTCCCTTCAGGAGTCCTTACCCTGACCTACCACCCGACAAAATAATGATGAGGCCGAGTGCAGTGAGCACCCAGCCTCTAGCCAACTGTTTCTGATGAAGAATATCCCTCTATCTTCACCGTTCCCATATTCCCATCTCCAATCAGTTTCTTCAGGGTTCTGTCAGAATTCAGGGGAAAGCTTGTCGCGGTGATCTTTTGCGAGATATGCCGAGAACAGAGATCCAACCGAGAAGGAGCGATTCATGAACTGCCCACATTGCGCCTCAAGCACCCTGATCGATCGCCCGATACACATACCACCACTTCCCATGCACTTTCAGGTACGTTTCATCGACATACCAGCATTTCCCGACCTGCCCCTGCCGCTTGCTGTGTAGCTGGTCCTTTATCGAGGGGGCAAACCGCGCTTCCCAGCCTCGGATAACTTCAAGCGTGAACGGAAAGCTGCGCTCCAAAAATATCTCAGCTACGTCACGCAGGCTCAGCTTATAGCGGAGCCGCCATATGACCGCAAGCAGGACAATGTCCGCCGGGACTTCCAGATAGTTCAAAAAGAGCGCCGGTGCGTTCGTTGAACGTATGTCTGCACTGAGAGCAAAAGAACGTTGTGTAGCCACATTTGGTTTTCTTTGCTCGTTTCTGAGCCATCGTTCCTACACAGTAGGGACAGTTCATACAACCTGCCTCATTCCATCAAAATGCTGAGAGCAGCATATCAGAAATAGGACCTCTGTGCCCTATGGAAGTTTGAATTCTGACAGAACCAGCGTATCAGAGAAAGGCGGGGATCGCCTGAACGCAAGGCACTCGCAACCATGTGTACCAGCTAATCTTTGAGCACATCGATACACCCAATACTGCGTTCGTAGAAGTAGTCCCGCAGAGTTTTGTAACCGTTGGGCGTAATAGTTTATAGAATCTTCTGCAGCAACCCTTACGAAGAGGGATTCCTGCATTGGTTTGTGAGCAGGCGATAAGACCGCTGCCAAAGGAACGGGGGCACTATCGCTCCTGGATAGTGCTGAGCAATCCCCCTTCAAAGGACCGGGCCGACGTATGCTATCGGTTCGGGGGAAACGTTGTTTTGTTTGAAACACAACAGTAAAGGAGTATATACTATGCGGAAAAGTAGCATAAAGCGCGTTTTTGCAACTCTCTCGTGCATTCTGATCCTTGGAAGTATGTTAGTCTTCCTCGCAGCTTGCGGTGGAAGCTCCACCCCTGCCTCGCCAGGAGGGAAGCCTAACAAGCAGCCAGGGTATTACCTCACTGGTGCTTTTCACCATGAGATCCAAACATGGTGGCGCTATAGTAAGTAGTGATGAGCATGCATTCATTCGTATGGATGAAAGGAAGCATTCTCTCATGATTCGACTCTTCACTACGAGGACCATAGCGTTCCACCCACTCGGGGTGGCTATGAGCTTGTAGCCAGTCGGGAGCAGCCACTGCGAGACTATTGAGGGCAGCGCGCATCGCTTTCCACACACACAGAACACGGTTGAGTGCGCGGATCTTGGCCAGTACATGGGTCGAATCAGTTCGCCGCCGTCCGCGCGCTTTGAGCCAGCCTTTCTGATGAAAAAGGGTGAGCATGGTCTCCAGCAGAAGCTCTTCGGCATGGTGCTCAACCAAACGGGTGCGAAATTCGGAGAGCACCGAGGCATCAAATCCGGTATCGGTGAGATCCAGACTCAGCAAATATTTCCAATCGATCCTTCCGCGCACCGCATCAGCCGCTTATTGATCGGATAGGTTCTCAGCAAATTGGAGCACGGTGACCAGGGCAAGTCTCCATGGAGCCTGGGCCGATTGACCCTCCTTAGGGAAGAGATGGGCAAACTGCTCATCAGTGTAGATCCTTCTCAAGACATCGCGCATCCGCCTGCAGGGCGTAGGGCGGTCAATAAAGGGAATGGTGGCAATCCTGTAAAAATATCTGTACTCACCATAAAGGGATATGTCCAGGTGATCAAGGGCTTTTTCCCCTGGTGCCTGGAAGAAGAGTTAATAGAAAAAGATCCCTCTAAGAGGCTTAAGCTTCCTTCAGTTCCCGATTATATGATACCAACTTTTACACATGACCATATTCGTTCAATGCTTGATGCTTGTGATCTCTCTACCATTTTAGGATATCGAGACTATACTATCATGCTAGTGCTCTTAGAAACTGGTATCCGTGTCTCTGAGCTATGTGGCCTTCAGGTGCAGGATGTTTTTGACGATCATATTAGAGCCTTTGGTAAGGGTAAGAAAGAACGCGAGGTCGGTGTATCTCCCCAGGTCGCTAAACAGCTTTGGAAGTATGTCAACCATTATCGTAAACCTGCTGATGAGGGTGAACAGCGTATCTTCATCAATCGTTATGGTCAGCCGGTCACACCTAACGGCGTAGAACAGCTTCTCGTGGACGTTAAAAATAAGGCTGGCATCACTGGCGTACGGGTTTCCGCTCATACCTTCCGCCATACCTTCTCTCGGATGTACCTGGAACAAGGCGGCGAAATCTATAAGCTCTCGCGTCTCATGGGACATAGCAGTGTCGAGGTCACAGAAGAATACCTTAAAGATTTCAAGTTGCGGGCCGCTCGCCAGGGACAAGGCAAGTTTTCACCTGTGAATGCTCTTGATCTCCTGGGCAAACGTAAGAAAAATAGGGGCAAGTCATGAGAGGAAAGAATGTGAGAAAGTAATGGAAGAGTTTGATGTTGTTCGGATTGTAAAGCTTCTCAACCAGAAGCATATAATAGATGGTGATGATGCAATTATCAGAGAGCCACAAGTAGGTGATGTAGGAACAATAGTGATGGTGTATCAACAAGGAGCAGGATATTGCATGGAGTGTGTTGATGATGATGGTTGGACAATTTGGTTAGCAAATTTCACACCGGAAGAATTAGAGCTTATCTGGAAATCTAAAAAGTAGAAAGTTGACATCAATTTTTAGCATTTTGACATCAATTCGTGTCGGAAAAACAGTGTGTCCGACACTAAGAATTGGGTAAAAATGGCTCTGAAGTTCTGCTATTCTGTAGTAGGGCTTTAGGGCTTTTTTGGCTTGTGGGGCTGGTTTAGTGGCTTAGATATGTTTAACGCGCCCAGAGGGATTCGAACCCCCGACACTCGGTTCCGAAGACCGATGCTCTAATCCGCTGAGCTATGGGCGCAACACCATCAATTTAGCACATGTTGATGGGGCTGTCAATAGAACGGCACCCAATTCGTGAGCCATTTTACATGCGCAAATCCATCCTTCAATAGGACCAAATTCCTATTTTTCTGTGGGCGTATGGTTGGAAGACGTCATTGGCTGGGAACACGTGGTAATATTTTTGCAACAGTGTTGAGCACTGCCAGGTTGTTTCCTCTCTTGTGAATGATTAAAACTTCTGTTTCAATGTTACAGCATGCAGTGGTTAATTTTCTCTATTATTAACGTTATTAATTGAGACAATATATCATTGGTCAGGGGGAGGAGATGGCGTTATCCCTGTCCGGGCCATTCGGTACTCCGGTTATTGCGAGGTTCACAATACTATGAAAACGCTCTATTGTACGACTATTACCTCAAGTGCGTTGAAATTGATTCGCCGCTATGAGGGTGAGGTCAGCGGGTGTGAGGCGACGATCTGTCATTATGTTCATGAAGAACCGAGTAAAGATAAGCACGGACGCGTGATTGAGAATGCTTTTAAGGTGTACTTTCCCAATAGCGAGGCGATCTGCTATACACTGTCAGGTGAGATCTCTTACGTTCTACCTTAAATCTTTCTTTGTATGCTTTTTATGAAAAGAGGGCTCCCGGTCTGCTTAGACAGGGGCCCTCTTTTTATATGCCGTGCCGATGGCTCTCTCCTCAGGCGAACAGGGTGCCTTTGAAGACAGTGACGGCCTGCCCTCCCAGGACGACGCGATCGCCCTGCAGCTGGACGCGTACCAGGCCGCCACGCCTGGAGGCCTGGTAGCCGACGAGGGTGGGGCGCTGCAGCCGCTGGCTCCAGTACGGGGCCAGAGCACAGTGGGCCGAGCCGGTGACGGGATCTTCGCTGACACCAACGCGCGGGCCGAAGAAGCGGGAGACAAAATCATAGTCAACGCCGGGATTGGCCCGACTGGTGACGACGATGCCACGCGCCGGTATCTGTTGCAAGAGCGCGAGGTTGGGTTTGAGATCCCTGACCTGCAGTTCGTTTTCTACTTCCACAATATAGTCGAACTTGCCCATTTCAACCGCTACAATAGGTACGCCCAGGGCTTCCGCGAGCACAGACGGAGAATCGATAGGCCGCGTCGGGTCCGCCGGAAAGTTGAGCTCGATCCATTCGCCGTTGCGCCGGGCGGTCAGCAGGCCGCTCAGGGTGGAAAAGCGGGCCTCGGCATCGGGTGCCAGGTGACCCTCCTGCCACAGGACGTGCGCGCTGGCCAGGGTGGCGTGTCCGCACAGCTCGACCTCTACAGTTGGCGTAAACCAGCTCAACTGAAATCCGTCATCCTGCCGCAGGAGAAAGGCGGTCTCCGAAAGATTCATTTCGGCCGCGACCCGCTGCATCCATTCGGCATCGCGTGGCTCGGACAGCACACACACGCCCGCAGGATTTCCTCTAAAGGGTTCGTCGGTAAAGGCGTCTACCTGGATGATTGTCTGCTCCATCTCGTTCATGCTCCTTTTATGGCTGGTGGCATCATACATCTGATTTCGTTCTTCTCTATTATCCCGCAACGACAAAATGAGCGCCGATACGCTACACTTCTTGCCTGTTCGCGACCTGTCGCACGAGCTGTTCCAGGGGCATAGCGGCCAGGGAGGTCAGGCGCAGATCCGCGTGGTCCAGCGGTAGCTGGCCGGTGATCGGATTGGGAATGGCAACACAGAAAATGCCAGCGTTCTGAGCGGCCCGCACGCCGTTGGGAGAGTCTTCGAGGGCGATGGCCTGCTCAGGTTGAACTCCGAGAAGATCCAGGGCGGAAAGGTAGAGCTCGGGATGAGGCTTGCGGTGCGTCACTTCATCCCCGAATTTCATGGCGTCGAATTTCTCGTGCAGGCCCAGACGGGTAAGATGGCCAATAACCCAGGAGCGTGGCGAGCTTGAGGCGACGGCGATCTTCATATTCAAGCGGCGCGCATCCTTTATATACTGCTCGACGCCCGGCAGAACGGTCTGTGTCTCAATGAGCTCCAGGTGGCGGCGCAGACGTCGCTCAGCGAGCGGATCGCGCTCGATAGCGTGTCCGGTAAGCAACTCAAGGTACTCATGGGGGTCAAAAGCTTCCAGACCGCTCCCGATGCAGGCGGCCCACTTCTCTAATGGAAGGTGCTGCTCATATTCAGTATATATTTCTTGCCAGGATTGATAGGAGGATATTTCGGTATCAAGTATAAGTCCATCAAAATCAAAGACCAGTGCGCTTATCATTAAACAACCTTTCGCTTCTCTATATATCTATATAAGTGGCAGAACATTCATATTTATCTCCATCATATCACAATTATTTCAGCAGCATGATCGATGATTTGACCCTGTTGCGGCCTCCATCCTGCCCGGATAGCAAGGGTCTTATGATAAGCGAGACCATAGCACGGGAGTATTTTATAGAGGAGTTATCTATCTCTCCGGCTTGAATTTGCCTCTAACACATTCTATACTCAAACTATCCATGTAAAATACACACGGGATAGTACAGACGGGCAATATAAGACGCCCATCATCACGACTATCCTGCCATCGGCATGGCGCCGATGGGTGCAGGAAAGGAACTGAAATGAAAATTGCCAAACTGGAATTATTTAAGGTGCCACCACGCTGGCTCTTTTTGAAGATTACAACGGATGATGGTGTGGAGGGCTGGGGCGAACCGGTGGTGGAGGGGCGGGCAGAGACGGTGAAGACAGCCGTCACCGAGATGGGTGATTATCTGATCGGGCAGGATGCCTCGCACATTGAAGATATCTGGCAGACGCTTTATCGCAGTGGCTTTTATCGCGGCGGCCCGGTCCTGACCAGCGCTATTTCAGGCATCGACCAGGCCCTCTGGGATATCAAGGGGAAGAGCCTGGGCGTGCCGGTTTATGATCTGCTGGGTGGGGCCGTACGCGACAAGATGCGTGTCTATTCCTGGATCGGCGGAGATAAGGCGACCGAGGCGGCCGCGCATGCCAAACAACGGGTAGCATCTGGCTATACCGCGCTGAAGATGAACGCGACAGCGGACTTCGAGTGGATCGATTCGGCGCTCAAGGTGCAGGAGGCAGTCGAGCGCATCGCGGCCGTACGCGAAGCGATCGGCAACGGCATCGGGTTGGCTGTAGATTTCCATGGACGTATCCATCGTGGCATGGCCAAGGTGCTGGCCAAAGAACTAGATCCATATAAGCTCCTGTTCATTGAGGAACCGGTATTGCCGGAGAACAATGAGGCCCTGGTCGAACTGGCCCGGCATACCAGTACCCCCATCGCGACTGGAGAGCGTCTCTATACGCGCTGGGGCTTTAAATCGCTGCTGACCAGCGGGGCCGTGGACATCATCCAACCAGACCTGAGCCATACAGGTGGCATCTGGGAGGGTCGCAAGATCGCTGCGATGGCCGAGGCGTTCGACGTCGCCGTGGCCCCGCACTGTCCGCTAGGACCACTGACCCTGGCGTCCTCACTGCAGCTTGACTTCTGCACGCCCAACGCATTCATCCAGGAGCAATCCCTGGAGATCCACTACAACCAGCAAACCGATCTACTGGACTATCTGGCCGATCCATCAGTCTTCAAATATGAAGCTGGATTTGTAGCCAGGCCAACGAAACCGGGGCTGGGAATAGAGATCAACGAGGACAGGGTACGCGAAGCGGCCAAAACCGGGCACCAATGGCATAGTCCCGTCTGGCGCAACGTCGATGGCTCCATCACCGAGTGGTAATCCCTCGTTGTTGAGAGTGGCACAGCGGGACGCATGCGTCCCGCTGTGCCACTCTCAACAACGGGCTCATGCCCATTGGTCCATATATCTTTCGGATTGGATTGAGATACAGTACAATAAGAAATCAAATTCATATGTTTTTTTATTCACTATAAAAAGGATAGCTGAATGAGTCGGATCTGTGTTTTTGCGGGCTCAAATCCGGGTGTGCGCCCCGAATTTGTCCAGGCGGCACGTGAACTGGGACAGGAACTGGCCGGCCGTGGCATTGGTGTGGTCTATGGCGGAGGGCGCATTGGCTTGATGGGCGCAATCGCGGACGCCGCACTGGAGGCCGGTGGCGAGGTCATTGGGGTCCTGCCGAGAGGACTTTTTCAGCGTGAAGTTGCCCATGAACATTTAACCAATTTATATACTGTAAATAGTATGCATGAGCGAAAGGCATTGATGGCTGATCTCTCGGATGCCTTTATTGCCCTCCCCGGCGGCTTTGGGACCTTCGATGAGCTTTTTGAGATTACAACCTGGGCCCAGATCGGCATCCATACCAAACCAATCGGGCTGCTGGACGTGGCACAATTTTTTCTGCCTTTGCTCGCGCTTATAGAACATGCATCAAAAGAAGGTTTTATCCAACCATTTCATACCCGGCTTCTGCTCCATCATCAGACCCCGGCGGCACTACTGGATGCCCTGGCAAACTATACATCGCCGCCACCACAGTCGAAATGGACAGAGCTTCCACCACAGCGCTAGTTAAGTGTGTAAAGTGTAGAAAGCAGGATAGGAAATACGAAGGGCACCAGCAATTTCTCATAATTGCCCCCTTTCGTGCGTCACTAATGTCGATTGAGAACCGTTACATTAAGGTATAGCATTATATTCGCATCTTAACTATCGCATGCGGAAAAGGAGTTCATCATGCCACGAGAAGTCATTCCGCCGGCGGCACTTGGCCCACGGAACACAACGATTTTAATTGTTGAAGATGATGCAGATATTGCTCAATTTCTGCAACAGTTGATTGAAGAGGAGACACCGTATCATACCACAGTCATCGATAATGGGCAGACGGCCTTAGAGCAGACTCCTGGCATCCGGCCCTGCCTGATGCTGCTGGACTATCGTCTGCCAAAATTAAATGGTTTAGAATTGTATGATCGCCTTCAGGAAATAGACGAGACCCGTGGAGTGCCTGCGATTATGATGAGCGCAACCTTACCTGTCAAAGAGTTAGAAAAGCGCGGCATCTATCAGATTCGTAAGCCCATGGATATCGGCAGTGTTATTCGCATGATTACCCATGCCCTGGCGACCTTCGAGGAGAAACGGCTACAAGAGCAGTACAATTATCAGTAAAGCTCGTTGCCCTTTCACCTCATCTGCAGATTTTGATACAATAAAGATATAGCATAGGTTGTGCCTATCATTTAGAGAATACAGTTCAGGAGGGTACCTATCGTGGCGAATAAAGAACAGAAGAAGACGCAAAAAGCAGCGCCTAAATCCAATAAACAGAAAAAAGAAGCTCAGCGTGAGAAGAAAGCGGCCAAAACCAGCGGCTCATTCTCACTAAAAAAAGAGTAGCATTGTTTTCCAGGCTCTGATGTATGAGAGATATGCGCATCTCCAATTTATCTGCGCATGCTCTGATCATCAGAGCTTTTTTGTTATCTTAAAAATGGGGCAGCGCGCCCCCGCACTCGCGTCCGCTACGCGGGCGCACTGTTTTTATGTGTTGGTACAGCAGGAGCGCTTTCGCACTCCTGCTGTACCAACACCATGGACTTGTGACCCACAGAGGTGCAGACACTGGTTATATATGGTGGTGCCAGGGGTGCGCGGACGCGCACCCCTGGCACCACCATATATAACCAGTGGAAGAGTGATATCACTTTTTCCCGCTTTAATTCGTTATTTTATATAAGAGGCGCGCGCCCATGGCGACATAAGTATTCTCCCCGATATATACTTGACACTCTTGTTACAATGCGGATGGAATGCTTTTATTACGTCAGGTGCCCCCCGCTCAAAGGCGGGGCCTGTTTGTTATCCTCAACAGATTACCAGTACAATTCGGGCATATATTTTTTGCTGTTTGGGGATAGAAAAGACCAGGCCTGAACCTGACCAGCCTCGAAGAAAAAACTGAGAAGAAAGACGGCACCCTATTCTCTTGTAGAGAGGTTGCACCGTTTGTTTCGATGAGAGGAAATGGGGGTGTGCATGCAACCAATGTCAGATGATGCATACAAACGCAACATGGCCTCCGAGCCATGGAGAGATCGGGCTGGACAGGCGCCAGACGCATATGAAG
This sequence comes from Dictyobacter halimunensis, assembly GCF_036245075.1. NCBI lineage: Bacteria > Bacillati > Chloroflexota > Ktedonobacteria > Ktedonobacterales > Dictyobacteraceae > Dictyobacter > Dictyobacter halimunensis. The sequence goes on along the minus strand of NZ_BSRI01000002.1, from coordinate 3,723,154 downwards.
GACAGGAAAATCAGTGGGCGATCCTTCGTCACGAGGTAGCGGAGAACGTGCCAGGGGCACCAGACCCAGCGCGTGGCGGTTGGGATCAGCGCTACACTGACGGAGATCCCCTTTCTCCCCAATCCCCTTTTGATTTCGAGGCTTCCGAGGAAGCGCCCCACAATGTAGATATTGTCGTAGTCGGCGTTGGCGGCGGCGGCATGAACGCGATCAATCGCATGATCCATACCCACGTGCGAGGTGTGCGCTTCGTGGCTATGAATACTGATGCCCAGGTGCTGTCCCTCTGTGAGGCCCCTTATCGTATCTGCCTGGGCCAGAACCATACCAAGGGCCTGGGAGCAGGTGGCAACGCAGCGGTGGGCATGCGCGCGGCAACCGAGAGTAGCGCCGAGATTCGTGAGGCCCTGGGCAACGCGGACCTGGTTTTTATCGCGGCTGGTATGGGCGGCGGCACGGGGACGGGCGCGGCGCCCGTAGTGGCGTCGATCGCCAGGCAGATGGGGGCGCTGACCGTTGGTATCGTGACCCTGCCGTTTACGTTTGAGGGCTCACGGCGCAAGCGCATCGCCGAGCAGGGACTGGCCGAGTTGAGCGCCGAGATCGATGCGCTGATCACCATCCCCAATGATCGCCTGCTCAATACCGTGGCCCGCGACCGCAACCTGGCGGATGCCTTTAAGGTAGCGGACGATGTTCTGCGCCAGGGCGTGCAGGGCATTGCCGAGGTGATTAATGTGCCGGGTATGATCAATGTTGACTTCGCCGATGTGCGCAGCGTGCTACGGGAGGCTGGTACAGCGTTGATGAGCATTGGCCAGGGTTCGGGCCGCAATCGGGCGCAGATCGCGGCCGAGGAGGCGGTCGCCGGTGGCTTCTTAAACGTCACGATCCGAGGCGCCAAGCGTGTCTTATTTAATATCAGCGGCGGCGAGGATATGACCCTGTTCGAGGTAAATGAGGTGGCCGAACACATCGGTGCCGCAATCGATGATGCAGCGGACATCATTTTTGGCGCGGTGGTCGATCCCACACTCAACGATACCATTCGCGTCACCCTGATCGCGGCCGGCATGGAAGAACTGCGCGGGACACGTGGGCATGGATTACATGGCCGTCAGATCTCAGCGACCCATATGCCCTCTTCTGGTATGCCACTGGCTAACAGGCCAACCACGGCCCCTACCTACCCCGACCAGGGTTCGGGCCGCCCATGGCAAACTGCTGGCAGACCCGGGCTCCCGGGTGCGACCCCATCGGTCCAGCCAGCAGAGCCGCCGATAGCACCACCACCGACACGCATGCCACCACCACTACACCCGACGAATCCGGCCCAGCCGGGTCGGCAGCAGCGGAGCCTGAACGATCTGCGTGGGATCCGTGGTATGGGAAACAGGCAGGAAGGCGGGCCGCGCTATCGCCCTACAGTGGACCAGGATGGGGCCATCGAGCCACCGCCATTTATCAAACGCAACGAGAAATAAGTTAGCCGCGCAAGGGTAAACAGTAGACCATAATGCGAAGGCCGCATGCCCGTCAGTTCGAGAAAAGAAACAGCAACGGGATGCGGTCTTGCTACGACTTGGGACACAACCAGGACGCTAGGGACGCATCGAGGCCCGCGCATTAGAAAGCATTTCGCCGACCACGATAAGGAAAGCAATCTTCCCTATTCTTCCTGACTATCTGAGGCTGTACGGCCACGCTCGCCACCCTTCTTCCCAATCCGTGAGTAGAATTCGGAGCCTTGCTGTCGCTTGGTTGACTCGCCACCCTTCTTCCCGATCTCAGCATAAAATTGTGGGCCGCGTTTCTCCTTGACCGTCTCACCACCCTTCTTACCAATCTTCGAGTAGAATTCCGGACCATATTTTTCGCGTACAGCTTGACCACCATGCTTGGCTTTTTGTGATCCCGGCTCGGGCCCACGTTTATTATTTGCCATAGAAAGTCCCGCCTCTCTAAAACTTCGTACCCACGTTTACCCAACATATTAGCGGTGAGACATTCTACATTCAGAACATCTCGCTGCTTCCCTACTGCGACTGATGTTCACGCGCCTGCGCCACACGATTGGCAACCAGCGCCGCTGTGATTCCAGCGCCAACACCATTATCGATATTGACGACTGAAAGTCCTGGCGCACACGTTTGCAACATCGAAAGCAATGCGGCAACCCCATTGCCGCCTAAACCATAGCCAATCGACGTTGGTAACCCGATAACTGGAACCGGCGCCAGCCCTGCAACAACCGAAGGTAAAGCCCCATCCATACCAGCGGCAACGATAATCACATCAACCTCGTTGGAGAGCAGGTCACGTAGTGGCCCAAACAGCCGGTGAAGGCCCGCGACCCCAACATCATAGATAGATGTGATGTGGCAACCCATCTCTTCCGCGATGAGTGCCGCTTCTTCCGCCATTGGAATATCTGAGGTGCCGGCGCTGATCACGCCAACATGCCCCCCGGTCTTTTTGTGTACATAATCAGGACGGTAGATCGCCATTGCGCGAGCCGCCGCAAGCGTACGAACAGTGTAGGCTTGAAACTCTGTCTGGAGAGGAAGGATCGAGTCGGGGCGCAAGCGACTGATGATCGCACGCCCGGTCCCGTCTAAGAGGCCATGCGCCATTGAAATAATTTGCGCCGTCTCTTTGGTAGCCCCAAGAATAACCTCGGGGGCCCCTTTCCGTTGCTCGCGTCCAGGATCGGGACGAGTATGGATGGCAGAGGAGATTTCAGGCTGTGCAGCGTTCACTGGTGGTACCGGTGTATCCCCGGAATGAATAGAACTGCCCGACTCGGGTGCTTGCTCAGTTTGTCCCATATGAAGATCGTTGTGCCCGAATGGTTTCTCACCGAGCAACTGGTTAAAGAGTTCGAATTGTCTATCAATTTCGTGATTCACAAAAGTAATACCTCAAGTCGATCATTGCACAATGATTATTCATCTGCATCCTACAACCAGTCACAGTGTAACACAGTCCAACTTATTCAGCAAGCCAACGGTAGCACTTTCTTACTCATAAGTTGCTATTCATGACTTTTTCATACATTTGCAGTAATCTGGCTGTCATCATGCACGGTGAAGGTGATCACTAATAGGAAGTATGGCCTGGTTCACTATTCAGGTATGTTATACTGTATGTAATTCCTAAAGAGTGGGCCCACCTATATCTATCCTTGCAACGCTGGAGCGCTGCCGCACCCGTTCATTATGCAGTGTCGTTTCATATTCAAGAATAACGAAGAAGCTTCAATTAGAGTGCTATGAAAAAAACGTCATTATTTCTAATGAGCGCCTTGCTCCTGACACTCCTGCTTGTTTTGTCTGCCTGTGGCCCAACTGTCTCGGTGACGCGCCCAAAGGCACAACCGACGGTAACTGTGAATAAGTCATTCCAAAAAGGTGTCTCGTCGGTCCCCACGTTACCGAAGTATCTCTGTGGCGCCTGGTCGTCTGCCAACAATCCGGGCCCGTATGGCGTTATTAATATCTACGCCCGTTTGACGCAAAATGTCAAGCCGATTCCAGGAGCGTCCGCTCAGGCGACGGCCCACTTTGCGTACAGAGACCTTAACCTGGACCAGGCGCCGGTCAGCGATAGCGGCGGCTACGTGACCTTTGTGCTCCAGCTGCGGGGACAGCAACCCCGGCTGACTCCGGCGACGGTGGATGTGTCGTTTAACGTCGATGGCAAAACGGTCACATGTACCCCGGCCTTCTTTACACCACAATAATCATGTGATCTCGCAGAGGCTGGGGCGAGCGCCCGCTATGGGACACTGGTCACGACATCCCCGGGCTGAGCCGGCGCTTGCTGGCAACCGGGGCAGAAGTGGGCGCTGCGCTGGGCGATCACCATGCGCTCTATCACTGTGCCACAGCGGCTGCAGGGCTTGCCCTCTTGATGATAGACCCGCACATGGTTAAAGTTATCGCCAGCCTCCCCCCACAGATCCCGATAGTCATTAAATGACGTGCCTCCGTGCTCAATTCCTCGCGTCAACACATCGACGATCCCCTCATGCAGCGTCCGCATCTCATCTTCCGACAGGCTTTCCGCACGCCGTAGAGGATGGATACGGGCGTAAAACAGGGCTTCATCGGCGTAGATATTGCCTACACCCGCGACGACGGTCTGATCCAACAGCACCTGCTTGATACCGGTCCGGCGGCCACGCAGCGAGCTGGCGAACCGCTCCACCGAAAACTCGGCTTCCAGCGGCTCGGGGCCCAGTCCCTTGAGCGCCTCCTGCTCGCGTTCCCGGGGCCACAGGCCGATCTTGCCGAATTTGCGTGGATCGGTGAAGAGCAGGCAGCGTCCATCTTCGAAGACGAAACAGGCCCGGCAGTACTTGAATTCGGCCTGTTCGGCCGCCTCCTGCCCTCCATCGACATAAAACCTGGGGCCGCGCGTATTCCAGGCCACCCGGTCCTGCTCACGCAGGCTGGTGTCCAGACCCCAACCCACCGGTAGCAACAGGAAATTGCCCGTCATACGCCGGTGGATCGAGAGAAACATGTTGCCACTCAGGTCGATCAATAAAAACTTGCCACGCCTGCGCACACCTTCGATGCGACGACCGGCCACCTCGGCCAGGAAATCTGGCACCGCGGGATGGCTGATGGCGCGCTCCCAGAAGACATACGCCTCCCGGATGGTCGCCCCCACGACAGAGGCGCGCAGCTGGCGCGCGGTATATTCAACTTCAGGTAGTTCTGGCATTGCTCATCCTGACCTGGAAGCGACTGACTCGCTTCCTTAACTTCTATACTGGTGGTAGTGAGAGGATATACATGTGAGAACAAATAGAGGCGGTATGGCCGGTTGCGGCCGAAAAATATTTGCCCTCCCCCAACATGACCTTCTACTAAAAATAGTATATCACACACCAGGCTCTCCTCTTGTAGGGGTGCTTGAGCGCCCCCGCACGGGCGTTCGCATGCGCGGCCGCAACTCGTTTTTAAATTGGAGCAGGGGGCGCACCTGCGCCCCCTGCTCCAATTTATGGAGTCTGGCACCAATGCGCCCCGGTTGCACCAACATAAAGCAGATCCCTGGGTACCACAGGTGGCAATTACAGGGACAACTTATTCGGGAAGCTTCCAGGCGGTATAGCCCACTTCAGTATCTTCGATCAAGGTGGGTTTGGGGAGGCGTGCCACGCGTCGGGCGACCACCACATCACCCGCGGCACCCGAGAAGTTGCCCGCGAAGGCGAACAAGAGATAGGAGGCGGGACCCGGATAGAAGATGGTCACGATAATACCCAGCAAGGTGAGGAAGACGAGCGGCGCCAGTCCAACAGCCAGGTAGTGGTCGCGTCGAAAGAGTTGCTGGCTCGCTCCGCAGTAGAGGGCGAGCGGCAGTCTGGCACCGAAATGGGGCCGGCCGCCCCAGAACGCAAAGACGGCGCCATGGATCAACTCATGGACACAGAGGATGAGCAGATAGCCAACTATGTTAAGAATAATCCAGCGGATAATACCTAGCGCGCTGAGTGGGGCCAGCCAGGTTTGATAATGCCAGTGATAGGATAACAGATCCAGCACGACAAAGAAGAGTCCACCAACAATAAACATTTGCAGGCTCAGCAGCGCCAGCGGCCGCAACTGCTCACCTTCTAACAAAGCCAGCTCCTCCGTCTTTTGCAGTTGATCAGCATCTATCAAGCGCTGCTGCTCATCTCTTTTATGGCTATGAAATCGATCAACTAAAATGAGTGCCATCATGATCCTCTCGTTTCCCTTTAGCATGCTTCCCTCAGCATACCACATCAGCTTCCCCGCTCCCAGATAAAGGCCTGGGCCTTGCGTCAGGCCGCTCTTGTTTCGCGCCTTCGGCGCTCAATTGTTTTTTCAGGAGTGGATAATGCTACCTCTTGAATTTATACATCTTGTAATAACATGGGGATGACGATGGCATTCGTGCCCGGGTTCAACAGGCACAAATCAGTCAGGATACCCTGGTCTCGGGTGGCAGGTTGAGCAGAGATTCTTCGATCTCCTGCCACTCCAGTTGTTCGGCCTCGGGACTCGATAGGCGCCTTTCAGAACGCGAGGACTCTTGCATGCGTCTGAGGACTCGCTGGCGGAAACCGTCGAAAAATTCTTGTTGCCGCGGCGGGGGGGGCATGATATGCAAAGCTATCTTTTCCGGATCATAAAATTCGTCGGGATTAAAGGCCAGTGAGACAAGGTTGGTATATCCCCGTACCAGGGAGAGCCGCGCTTCTGGGGCAAAGTAATCGAGCTGGGTACTGGAGAGGAGCAGGCAGCCCGCGACCCGGCAGGCATGCATGATCGGACAGGCGACAGCACTGACCTCATGCTCCACCTGGTAGGCAGGCAAAAATGTCTTGTTCGCCCGCAGATCACCGATCTGCTCCAGACGACACGATACCGTGACATGGCCGGCCAGCGATTCCGCGCCCAGCAATAGCGCCTTCTCTTCTAGATCTCCACCCCAGGGAGGCGTTCCCAGCCCCACGCTCTCACGCAGACTTCGAATCTTATCATCACGTGGAGGCATGCAGCGTACGACAGTGATCGCCATTCCCACGCCTTCGGGATCCAGCTGTCGCAGAGCCTGTTGCAGGACCAGGCGCGTGATAGACCAGAAGCGGAGCAGGTCCGGGATGCTGGCCCTGGCGTCCAGCACCTCCATGATAAATTTGTACGGGATCTCTTGCGCGGTGGTATCGATGTCAAAATCCGAAACATCTGATGAGTATTTTTCCAGCAACGCCTGCAACTGGCTGCGCTGCTGCTTGGGGATGGCACGCAACAATTGCCGCATATTATGCGGACGAGGAGAAGATTCACCACTCACCCAGCGATTCAACGTTACCGCATGTACACCAATTTCGCTAGCGATACGATCGCGTTCAGTCGTATTACTGATGATACTACTCAGAAACTCACGCCATTCCATGCAGTCCTCCATGTTTTTCTCGCTAAAACTCAAGGACAATTACTACCAGCATTCGCGCATCTCATGATAACAGAAGAGGCTAAAAATGTCAAAAAATCTACATGAAACAATAATAACAGCGTAATGCTCGCTTGCATATGTTACAAGATTCACGTTAGACTTTTGCTTTTAGTCGGCCGCTTATCCATGGTATGCTATAAAAAAATGATTGGGATAACCGCTTGTACACTCGCAGTTCGCGCCACCAGGGTCTGTCAATTATTGCTCCTGTTCGATTATATCCGGGTGGTGGATGATACATGTTCATAATATGAAGGATAAATGATGATTGATATCTGTATATTAGGCACCTGTGGTATGATGCCGCTACCTGGACGCTGGCTCTCCAGTACGCTGGTACGTTGCGGTTCGGCACTGACATTGTTCGATTGCGGTGAGGGGACACAGATTCCCTGGAAATCGCTGGGCTGGGGTTTTCGTCAATTAGGAGCGATCTGCCTGTCGCATATGCATGCCGACCACGTGGCAGGATTACCAGGCATCCTGTTTATGGTCGCCCACGCCGGGCGGACAGAGCCACTACACATCTATGGTCCCACGGGCACAACCTATGTAATCGATGGCCTGCGGCGCATCGCCCCGGAGATGCCCTATCCAGTCATTATTCACGAGCTCAAGGGCCACGAACATTTTGCCTTGCCGGGTGGATTGCAGGCCAGCTGCGCGCCCGCCAATCATGGCATTCACTGCCTGGCGTATCGCGCGGAACTGTCACGCCGTCCCGCCTTCCAGGCGACTCGGGCCCAGGAACTTGGCCTCCCCGTGCAACTCTGGTCGCGCCTGCAGCATGGAGAGACGGTGGAGTACCAGGGACAGACGATCAAACCCTCTCAGGTTCTGGGACCTCCCCGGCGTGGCATCTCGTTCGCCTATATTACCGATACCCGTCCAACACAACAACTGGCTATGCTGGCACGAGATGTGGATCTGTTGATCTGCGAGAGCATGTACGACGATCCAGAGGATCTGCCGCTGGCAAAGAGCAATGCACATATGCTGGCTGAGGAGAGTGCCGGTCTCGCTCTAACAGCTGGAGCCCATGAGCTTGTCCTGACTCACTTCAGCCCCAAAATTCATGATACCCGGCAGGCGGAAAAAGCGGCACGTGCTGTCTTCGCCAGAACACGTGCCGCCAAAGATGGAATGGTGATTTCACTGGATTATTCCGATGAGCCGGAAGCCTGATAAGGGCTAGCTCGCCTCGGATAAAGGATGCTGTCCGTTGGTGGGTTCGGTAACGGGTTCGCTCACGATCTCCTGCCTGACGGGCGGCTGCTGCTTCAGGTAGAGATCAAAAAACTCGGTGACCCTGCGCATGTACTCCTCTCGGTCGGCAAAGTACGCTCCACAGTGCTCAACATCCTGCACCAGCCAGAGCTCCTTCGGTTCGTTGGCAGCCTGGTATAGCAAGGGTGCATCATGGGGATCGACGACGCTATCTTTCATCCCATGAATGATCATCACCGGCCGAGGCGCGATACGCCCGATGTCGCGCAAAGGCTCGACCTGGTTAAAATGATAGCCAGCCCGCAGCCAGAGCATGAGATCAGTCACCCAATCAAAAATGATGAAGGGGAGATGCAATGTGCGGCGCACCGCGAACTCGACCACACGACGATGGGTCGCAAACGCGCTATCAGCCACCAGGGCCTCAATCTCAGAAGAACGGGCCGTGCCCATGATCGAGACCGCCGCTCCCATAGAGTAGCCAACCGCGCCAAGGCGCGCATGAGGAGCACGCTCTCTGGCATACGCAACAGCACCCAGAAAATCATTGATCTCGCGATATCCAAGCGTCACAGGCATCCCTACCACAGTTCCATGTCCATAGTATTCAAATACCAGCACATTATGGCCTGCCTTCCATAGCAGCGCGCACAATCCCAGTACATCCGAGCGGCTTCCACGATAACCCGGTGAAACGATAATCGTGGTGGTCGCATCTGGATAAGGCACATACCAGCCATTCACCTTGTGATCGTCGTGCAAGGAGGGAAACGTTACATCCTCCGCGGGCATACCAAGCTCAAAAGGACTAAATGTATACAGTGCAAATGTTGCCAGGCGCTTGGGACGGGTCAACGTCTCTACGATATACATGCCAACCCCAAGAATAACCGCCAGCACCCCCACGCTACCTCCCACGCTCCCCCACAAAAAGCTCTTCAATGAAAAGCGGGGACGTCGTACGTTCGATAACTTGAACATAGAAATCCACAACCTTCCTACTAGATATTTTTTCTCTAGATAATTTTCCACTACATAATATAAGAACACATTTCTTCAGTATAATATGCCTGTCCTTACCACTCCTTCTTCATATCACGATTGACTTACCCCAGGCGTCCTTCCTTATCCATACTCTGCAATAAAAACACGCTCCCCGGCAGGGTAAAGACGCAGTCAACCATATTATTCTCTCTGGTTATTATTTATATCACATATATGAATTGTAATTATACTTATAGCTGGGATACACTGAAAGCGGACATAGATGAATATCAATAAAAACCGATAGAGAAATGAGGAATATGATGATAGAGAGAGATGAGGAGGCGGGCGCTAAACCTTATGCGCTAAACACACCAGTCCCTTCCATATCTAATAAAGCAGAGCCACCCCAACAGCCCGATGAGAAGGGGGCGCAGGAGCTCCTGCAGCTTTCTAACAGCATTAGCTGGATTCTGCAGGGCGGAGTCATCCTGAGCGCGCTGCTGATAGTACTTGGCATCGCCATGTTACCAACACGTCCCGGCGGCCTATCGGCTAGCCGCCTGTTGAATTTTCCGCAGACCCTCGGACAGGTGGGCGCGGGCCTGTTGATCCTGCGGCCTCAGGCTTTTATTATGCTGGGTCTGCTGCTGCTGATCGCGACGCCGATTGTGCGTGTGGCGGCCTCACTGGTCATGTTTATCAAGGAACGCGACTATACATATGTAGTGATCACCGCCGTGGTACTGGCCATCCTGATCTTCAGCCTGTTTATCGGCAACCAGAACAGGCAAAATGAGCTCACCGTCGACGCGATGCAGCTTCACTTTTCGCTGGGCGTGGCCCTGCTCATATTCGCGGGCTCGTTGCTGGCCGGTATCGTCGGGGCGCTGGTTGGCCTGGGCGGCGGCATCATGGTAGTTCCGATGCTCACGATTGTCTTTGGCTTCCCGATCCCCTTTGCCATTGGCGTCAGCATTATTTCGGTCATCGCCACCTCCAGCGGAGCCGCCGTCGCCTATGTACGCGATCGACTGACCAATATCCGTATCGGCATGTTTCTGGAGATAGGGACCACACTGGGGGCCATTAGCGGAGCCTTTCTGGCGGGTCTGCTGGCCCCCAACCTGCTGGGAGTTATCTTTGGCTTCATCCTGCTCGTCTCCGCCGCGCCCCTGATCTTCAAAATCGGAGAGGAGTTACCGCGAGGAGTTATCAACGATCGCTGGGCGCGCACATTGAAGCTAGCCAGCTCATATCCAGACCGCAAACTAGGACGCGAGGTGTCTTACCAGGTTACGCGCACGCCCTTTGGGCTGGGCATGATGTACATCGCTGGCCTGATCTCGGGTCTGCTGGGCATCGGCAGCGGCACCTTTAAAGTTATCGCCATGGATACCATCATGCGCTTACCGCTCAAGGTATCTACGACAACCAGCAATCTGATGATCGGAGTGACGGCCGCCGCCAGCGCCGGCATCTATTTCTCGCGTGGCAATATTCCCCCATTGATAGCGGCTCCAGTCGCCCTGGGAGTGTTGATGGGGGCGCTGGTGGGTGCCCGCCTGTTGCTGCGCATGAGCAATAAGATCTTACGCATCATTTTCGTGCCGGTCATTCTGATCGCGGCACTGGAAATGATTCTGCATGGGCTGGGAATCGGCTCCTTTTAGGCTGCCAATCCACACCATTCAAACAAAATCAGCGCTACATTATATCGCCACATAACATTGCCACATAATCGCAACAAGCGTTTAAATTAAGCGTATATACTACAGAGCCGAACCGGGTAGGCATTTTTCCTTTTTTGATATGTGATCGCGATTTTTTCGAGGGTCGTAACGTATAATACGATGGAAGATTAAAATGGCACAGATTCTTCACTCGGACAAGTAGATTACATCACGTAGCCGAGGGTAAAAAATGCTCGGAGCTCTCCGATCAAGAGCTTCATAGAAAACTAAATGGGAATGAAACAGAAACAACCCTCTATGTTCAATTACAACAGAACCAGGCGGTATATACCGATTCTCTGGTTCTTTGTCTCTTTCCTGCTTGCATTGATAAGTGGGATTCTTCTCTTCGGGCATGGTGTATTCGATGGGCTTTCAGCAGCGATCACCTCGACTGGTCTGGATTCGATGCGCTCTCAGCTCATCACCGCCCTTATACTTACCGCGGGCTCTGCTCTGACCGGAGCGCTGTTCACACATCGAAAATCTGGTGGCATGGTAGGAGCGAGCATCGTCTTTGTCCTGGGTTACCTGGTTGCGTTTATACAGACTGAGCTTGTCCCCGTTACCGATGCGGGCGGGCATATTGAACCATTACAGACCAACGTTCTCTATAATACCTGTTTCATTATGGTGGCTCTGGCCATTCTGAGCGCGCTTATCGGTGCTGCGGTCGGCTCGACTCTCTATGAGATATTGCTCTATCAACCATATCAGGCGATTCGCGCGCTCTGGCAACGCTTCGCCCTGCGGGATATCGCCGCCCGTGATACGGGTGCGATGAATCTCCAGGTGCGCCTGCGGCAATGGCACCTCGAACGCTGGGCGGCACTCATCGCCATGCTCGGACTCTTTTTCCTGGCCAGTCAGTCGGGCAACCTGTTCATCATCTCGCCGGAGGCGGACATTCATGGCGCTCCCAAACTGACCTCCGTCGCCGCCAATGTTCCATCGTTTGGCACGACCAAGCTGGTAGAGATGCCTAGCGCCTTGATGAAGAGTCGCCGACTCTTTGAGATCTATCTTCCCCCAACCTACAACACTCCCCAGGGGAAAAATAAACGTTATCCTACAGCGTACCTCCTGCATGGATCACCTGGCAGAGCAACGGACTGGGTGATCGCGGGCCGAGCCGCCGAGTCAGCCGATGCGTTGATCGATACGAAAAAGATTCAAGAATTGATCATGGTTATGCCAGATGGCAATGGTGCCCCTGGAACAACTAGCGAGTGGGGCAATAGTAGCAACAATAAACAGCCAATTGAAGACTTTGTATCCAAAGAACTCGTCAAATACGTTGACCAGCACTATCGCACCATTCCAGACGCGACACACCGCGCCATCGGCGGCCTCTCGATGGGCGGCTTCGGAGCCATGAATATCGCGATCCACCATCCCGATGTCTTCCATTCGGTCATCGCGCTGGGCGGCTACTACAATGCCATAGGACCGATCTGGGGCCCCAGTACCGCCTATCGCCAGTACAACAGTCCCATCATTCAGATTGGGCACACACCCCAGGCGAAGACGCTACAGATATTCCTGGGCGATGCGACCGAAGATAAGCTCTACTATCCCGGCGCCCTCAAGTTCGCCGCCACACTAAAGAAACTGGGCATCCAGTATACATTTGTAAGGGAGCCCGGCGGCCACTCCTGGAAGGTCTGGGGCGATGAGCTCTATGAAGGACTGGAATGGGTCAACTGGGGTCCCATCCACACCGCCCCACAGGCCATACAGAAACCTAAATAACACCTGACAGTAAAAAAAGGATGTGGTGGAACGCGCTCAATGCGCGTTCCACCACATCCTTTTTTTACTATCTACACCCCTTGACATACAAATTAAACTGAATTATAATTCAGTTATGAATGATAGTTCAAAAGATGATTCCAACGCCCGGCAACATCGGGGCGCGAAAAGAAGAGCGAGGACCCGTGCCGAGCTGCTAGCGGCCGCACGGCGCGTCTTCGCCAAAAAAGGGTTCCACGATACCAGTATCCTCGATATTACCGAGGCCGCCGATGTCGGAGTTGGTACTTTTTATCTCCACTTTAGAGATAAAGATGAGATATTCAACACATTGATCGACGAAGTCCTTCAGATCCTGGAAGAGCAGGTTATCAGCGAGGTGCGCAGCTCTGAAACGGCGACGCTTCCGGTTATTGTGCGCTCTATCTTCCGCCACGCATATGCCGAGCGCGATCTTTTTAGTATCGCCCTGACCAGTGGCGCACAGGTCTCACGCACCATTCGAGTGGAGGATACAATCGCTCAGGGCCTGACGCGGGCCTTTGAGAGCGCGACGGAATCGGGTCAACTGCAGGGATATGATGCTTTCCTGCTGGCCCGGTTAGTGACGGGGGTGATCGCCCAGGGTATTATCTGGTGGTTTGAACAGGATGATCCAGGACCCGATGAGATGGCGGAAAGCGTTTTACATCTGCTCGCCCATGGCCTGCCAGCCGCGCTCTTCAAAGAGCGTCTCCTGCCACCCGATACAGCACACTAGCTAGCTGGAGAGTTGAGGACCGACCCAAATAAGCATATCCGGCCCTCTCCGGCAGGCGCTGCCTGAAGGTAACGTTGATTCACGATAACATCTAAACCAGTCTCTTTCTTTTAGAGAAGACAGAAGGTTCGTATGACCACACATAAAGTACTTGAAACAAATAATATACCGCATCCAAAAGAAAAATTATTCCTTGGGAATCTGCTCGATCTGCAGTCGGGGCGGCGCGTCCAGGATATGATGAAGCTGGCCCGTGAGTATGGCCCCATCTATCAACTCAATATGCCCGGGCGTTCCCTGATCATTGTCTCCGGCTATGAGCTGGTCAAAGAGCTCGCGGATGAGAAGCGTTTTGACAAGAAGGTCTGGGCCCCACTGCAGAATGTGCGCTCGTTCGCCGGCGATGGCCTGTTTACCTCCTGGACGCAGGAACATAACTGGCACAAGGCGCACAATATCCTGATGCCCAACTTCAGCATGCGCGCTATGCAGGGCTACCTGCCGATGATGATCGATATCGCAGAGCAGCTGGTGGGCAAGTGGGACCGCCTGAACTCGGACGATGAGATCGATGTGCCGGGCGATATGACGCGCCTGACGCTGGATACCATCGGTCTATGCGGCTTCGACTATCGCTTTAACTCGTTCTATCGCGAGGATATGCACCCCTTCGTCAATAGCATGGTGCGTGCCCTGCAGGAAGCCATGGAGCGCGGCGGTCGCCTACCATTTGAGGACAAGCTGCTCGTCCATAAGAATCGCCAGTTTCAGGCCGATACCGAGTTTCTCAATAGCGTAGTGGACCGCATCATCAAGGAGCGCCGCGAGGGTGGCGAGGATTCCTCGCAGAAGAAAGATCTGCTGAGCTACATGCTCACAGGCACCGATAAGCAGTCGGGCGAGCATCTGGACGACCTCAATATCCGCTACCAGATCATTACCTTCCTGATCGCGGGACACGAGACAACCAGCGGTCTGCTCTCCTTCGCGCTCTACGAGCTCCTGCACCATCCAGAGGTGCTGGCCAAAGCCTATGAAGAGGTTGACCGTGTACTGGGCAGTGATCTGACCGCCCACCCCACCTTTAACCAGGTGAATCAGTTGCGCTATGTGACGCAGATTCTGCAGGAGACGCTGCGCCTGTGGCCGACGGCACCCGCCTTCGCGGTCTACCCATTAAACGATGAGGAGATCATCGGCGGCAAATATAAAGTGACGAAGGACGAAGATATCGCCGTTCTGATCCCGATGCTGCACCGCGATCGCGCCATCTGGGGCGATAATCCCGATGCATTTGATCCCGAACACTTCTCACCAGAGGCGGAACAGAGCCGTCCGGCTGATGCTTACAAGCCGTTTGGCAATGGACAGCGCGCCTGTATCGGTCGCCAGTTCGCCATGCAGGAGGCCACGCTGGTCCTGGGCATGCTGCTGCAGCGCTATCACTTTATCGACCATACCAACTACCAGTTCAAGATCAAAGAGACGCTGACGATCAAGCCAGACGACTTCAAGATCAAGGTGCGCAAGCGTACCGATGCGGAGCGCACGATCGTTGTACGGCCGCAAGCCGAAGAGAGCGTTCAGGCGAAAAGGACCGCCGCCCGGACCATGCCGAAGCCCGAGGTGCCCAGACACGATACCCCGCTGCTGGTCCTCTTCGGTTCCAACATGGGAACAGCCGAGGATATCGCCAATCGCATGGTAGAGGATGCCAACGCCTATGGCTTTAAGACAACTATCGCCGATCTGGATGAATATACGAACAAGCTGCCGACCGAGGGCGCGGTGGTGGTGATCACCTCCTCCTACAACGGCACGCCTCCAGATAACGCGGAGAAGTTCTGCAACTGGCTGCGCTCCGGTGACCTGGCGCAGGGCAGCCTGAAGGGTGTGAAATATATGGTCTTTGGCTGCGGCAACCGCGACTGGGCCGCTACCTTCCAGGCCATTCCCCGCCTGATCGACACCAATCTGGAGAAGTTTGGGGCCGAGCGTATCTACGCGCGCGGCGAGGGTGATGCTCGCGAGGACTTCGATGGTCAATTCGAGTCCTGGTATCAGCCGCTGTGGCAGTCCCTGTTCGAGCAGTTTGGCATCGAAGCGAAGCTGCCAGAAGAGGTCAACACGGTCGGCACAGCCTACGAGGTCGAGGTCATCAATGGCATGCGCTCGCATCCGCTGATCGAGACCTTTGGGGCCCGTCCCGCTACGGTCATGGTCAACCGGGAAATGTACAGTCCGGAGGCTGGCCGCTCGGCCCGCCATATCGAGTTCGAGCTGCCCGAGGGGGTGAGCTATCGCACCGGCTTCCACCTGGGAATCATCCCACGCAACAGCGATGCCACGGTTGAGCGGGTCATGCGCCACTTCAGCTTCGCCATGGATACGCATATCCTGCTGCGCAAGGGCGATAACCGCAAATCGAACCTGCCGGTTGAGATGCCGGTCTCGGTCTATAGCCTGCTGCGCGACTATGTCGAGCTGCAGGATGTGGCCACGCGCAAGCAGATCAAGGCCATGGCGGACTTCACGCAGTGTCCACCAGATAAAAAGAAACTGCTGGCCCTCTCCGGTGAGGATGAGGTCAGTGTCGCCCTGTACAAGAGCGAGGTGTTGGCAAAACGCAAATCGATCATCGACCTGCTGGAAGAGTTCCCGGCCTGCGAACTGCCGTTCAACGCCTACCTGGAACTGCTCTCGATGATGCGTCCGCGCTACTATTCGATCTCGTCCTCACCATCGCAGGACGAGCGGCGCTGCAGCATTACGGTGGCGGTAGTCGATGCCCCGGCCCGCTCGGGCCACGGTCAGTACCAGGGCGTCTGCTCCAACTACCTGAGCCGCCAGCACGAGGGCGATCAGATCAACGCCTTCATCCAGGATACGCGCTCAACCTTTATGCTGCCAGAAGATCCAACCGTGCCTTTGATCATGGTGGGACCTGGCACCGGCGTGGCGCCGTTCCGTGGCTTCTTGCAGGAGCGCGACGCGCTCAAAGCGCGCGGCGAAAACGTTGGCGCATCGCTGCTCTTCTTTGGCTGCCGCCATCCCGAGCACGACTTCCTGTACGCCGGCGAATTCAAAGCCATGCAGGACCGAGGCGTCACCGAGCTGATCGCCGCCTTCTCACGCTGGGAAGGCCACGACAAGATGTACGTCCAGGACCAGATCCTCAAGCACAAAGATCGTGTATGGGAACTGATCGAGCAGGGCGCGATCATCTACATCTGTGGTGATGCCGGCAACATGGCACCCGATGTACGCCGGGCCTTCGTGACCCTCTACCAGGAAAAAACTGGCAGTTCGACCGAGGTCGCCGAACACTGGCTCAACGAACAGAC
This sequence comes from Dictyobacter halimunensis, assembly GCF_036245075.1. Classification (NCBI taxonomy): domain Bacteria; kingdom Bacillati; phylum Chloroflexota; class Ktedonobacteria; order Ktedonobacterales; family Dictyobacteraceae; genus Dictyobacter; species Dictyobacter halimunensis. The sequence continues at coordinate 3,706,355 of NZ_BSRI01000002.1, read as the reverse complement.
CAGCAACGGCCACTATCTCGTCGATGTCTGGCCCGCATAATCACTCCCAAAATCAAATCAATTGAAAAAAGCCCGGGACGGCGGATAAAACCGCTTCCCGGGCCTTTTGATGCCACACGGATTGCACCGAGTTATCCGCATTTTGAAGAAAACGTTATCTTTTTTGGGAATATCAATCGTAATACATGCGTTATCACAAAAAGTGAAGATGGCTGGACATAGGAATGAATGAACTCCGCGCTGTCCACTATCGTATTTGTTCCACTATCGTATTTGTAAGGAATGAGGTTTTCAATGGAATATACCCATCTTGGTCGCACAGGATTGAGAGTAAGTCGCTTCTGTCTGGGCACAATGAACTTTGGTCCCCAGGCCAGCGAAGCCGATAGCTTTAAGATCATGGATCGTGCTCTTGAGCATGGCATCAATTTCTTTGATACTGCCAACGTCTATGGTGGAAAGAGGGGCGAGGGAGTCACCGAGCAGATCCTGGGTCGCTGGTTCGCCCAGGGCGGTGGTCGCCGGGACAAGGTCGTGCTGGCCACCAAGGTGTTTGGCGATATGGGCGAGTGGCCCAACAACTCCAGGTTGTCTGCGCGCCACATTCGCCAGGCCTGTGAGAATAGCCTGCGCCGTCTGCAGACCGATCACATCGATCTCTATCAAATGCACCACGTCGATCGTCAGACCCCCTGGGAAGAGATCTGGCAGGCCATGGAGCAGCTGGTACGCGAAGGAAAAGTCGTCTACGTTGGCAGCAGTAACTTCGCCGGCTGGAACATCACCCAGGCCAATGAGATCGCGAAGAACCGCCACTTCATGGGACTGGTTTCGGAGCAGAGCCTCTACAACCTGAACGCCCGTATGATCGAGCTCGAGGTCATCCCGGTCTGTAAAGAGTACGGTCTGGGGCTGATCCCCTGGAGCCCGCTCTCCGGTGGACTGCTGGGTGGCGCGCTGCAGAAAGCGAGTGAAGGCCGCCGCAGCGACGCTAATATGCAGAAGAACATCGAGAAGAATCGCTCGAAGCTTGAGGCATATGAGAAGCTCTGCGCACAGTTGGACGCGGAACCAGCCCATGTCGCCCTGGCCTGGCTGCATACCAATCCGGTGGTTACAGCTCCCATCATCGGACCCCGCACCATCGAACAGCTGGATGGCACCATGCGTGTCCTGGATCTGCATCTGAGCGAAGAGACCCTGAAACAGCTCGATGAGATCTTCCCCGGCCCCGGTGGACAGGCTCCCGAAGCATACGCCTGGTAAAAAGAGAGAAGTAAGAAGCGCGGTATGGGCAGGTGAGCGCGCTCACCTGCCCATACCGCGCTTCTTCATGTATTCTCAAACGGATTAACAAAACAAAACACCAGAACCAATATTGGTTCTGGTGTATCAGGTGTAAAACAAACGGAACCGACGGGATTCGAACCCGCGGTCTTCTGCGTGACAGGCAGACATGTTAGGCCACTACACCACGGCTCCATCTCTTGCTGCTGGCGGCACTTTTGGAGTACCACTTGCGTGAATAGATAATATCAAACCAGGCTCATCCTGTCAACCCCTTTATTGATCAATTTTGATAGTTCAGCTAAAAAAGTAATAAGCGCGTTGACTCGCTTCATTTCTCAATGTTATGATCCCTGTAGGGGTACATTTAGTGCTCCTTGCTGTATTGCAAATAATACGGAAGTGTGGGAAAAAAAACGGCGCGATGACGGTACATTTAAAGGATATTGCAGCCTATACGGGGGTTTCAATTAAAACTGTCTCAAACGTAATCAATGGGAATTACGCTCGCGTGGGCCCTGAGACACGGGCGATGGTGCTGGCAGCCATTGAAAAATTGAACTATCAACCCAATATCGCTGCACGACAACTACGCAAGGCCCGTGTCGGGGTGCTGGCCTATGCCATTCCCGACATCCGCAATCCATATTTCACGGAAATTGGCGACATCATGACCAGGGTGGCTGAAGAGCATAAATATACGCTGCTCCTCGACTATACCTATGGTCCTCGCGATCCCGAGCCCGAGGGGAAGATCCGCTATAGCGATTATGCCTATGGTTCGCTGGAGAAAGAATTGAGCGTCATTAAAGGTCTGCGCCCACACCTGATCGATGGGGTCATCCTTGATCCGCAAGCTCTGACCATGGATGATATTAAGATGGAAGAGGTAAAGGGACCACTGGTGCTCGTGGGAGAGCGCCTGTTTGGCGCTCCGTTTGACCATGTGCTCATCGATAATGTGCAGGCAGCTTACCAGGCGACCAGGCATCTGCTGGAAATCGGGAAGCGGCGCATCGCTGTTATTGGCTCGCAGGAGACACAGAGCCAGGCGCCATCGCTACGCACGCAAGGTTACAGCCGGGCTCTGCGCGAGGCTGGTATCGAGGTCGATGAAGGTCTGCTGATCAGCGGGGGCTACTGGCACCGTTCCGATGGAGCCAACGCCATGCGCTACCTCCTCTCGTTGGAGAATCCGCCCGACGCGGTCTTCTGCTTCAACGACTTGATGGCAATGGGAGCGCTCTCGACCATCAATGCCGCCGGACTCAGCATTCCTGAAGACATCGCCGTAATTGGCTTCGACAACATTGAAGAGGGGCAGTACGCCTATCCTCCCCTGTCGACCGTCTCTCCTGATAAAGAAGAGATCAGTCGCCTGGCGGTCACCTCGCTCATCGGCAGGATTCAAGGCACCCGCACAGAGACGCCCGAACGCATTCTGGTCCCATTTGAACTGTGCATTCGCGCCAGCACCGTTGGCAGCCCCGCCAACATACAGATACACAACTCATAATTTTTAGAGAGTACAAGCCATCATTGAGAGGCAGCAATTCATCGGTGAATTTGCTGCCTCTGCTTTTACCGACGCTGCTATCTAGACGATCTGGAGTAAGCGTGCCGAAAGTTCATCTGGCATCACATTTCTAATACCCTCACTGAATTATTTCACAATCCAGGTCCACGTGAGAAATCGTCATATAGCTTTATTCCATTTCTTTAAGGATATGATATGAGCCATCCCGGATTTTTGAAAAATCCGGGATGGCTCATAGTTTGTTGATAAAGGCCATACTTGTAGCGACATGCCTGCGTAAATTGCGGGCTTAGTGGATCATGGCCCAGGGTTGGGTACTGGTCCTGACCGGGCCGTTGATTTCCAGGGACTGGTGAATCATCGAGCTCAGATATTGATCCTGGGCGGCATCCGCCAGGCTGTAGAAGTCGGGACCACCGGCCACGTAGCGAGCCATCTGATCCAGGCAGGTCGCAGTGGCGATCTCGTCGTCGTTCAGTCGTCCATCGATAAATGGATTGCGATAGATCCACTCGCTGCCGGCCATGTAGCCGCGATGAAAATATCCCTCCAGATTGCCGATCTTACTGGAGTCCTGCCGCGCCAGCTCGTATTGGATAGGGGTGAGGATATCTTCCAGGTAGCGCACCTGCGTATTATTAATCTCCCCACGATCACCACGCACGAGCACGCGCGAGGTGCGAATCCATGAGCGATATTGATCGCTACAGAAATCGTAGACGCCCAGCTTATCACCAAAATCTAGATATGCCAGCACCTGCTGTGAGGGCAGCGTTTTATCATCAGTGGGCAGGCCCGCGCGAGTGGGTCCGGCGGCGAGCGGAGAGGTGAACTGGTGGGCGAAGATCTGCGCGTTCTCAAATTGGATGCCGAGCAACTTGCGCAGGAGATTCATGCCATGATAGTCGTGTCCAACGGAGACCTGAGCCTGCGAGATCGTGCCGAGCTTGCCGGAGCGGGCCAGGGCAATGCGGGCGGCGTTTAAGGGATGGAAGTGATACTGCTCGGCGATCTGCACCTTTGCCCGCCGCTCTCGTACAAACGTGTATAAGTCGATGAGCGACTCCAGATCCTGTGTAGGCGGCGTCTCGGCCAGCACCGGAATACCCTGCTCTGCCAGCTGATGGATATAGGACGCGTTCACGGACCTCGGCAGGGAGAGGAGTACGAAGTCTCGCTCGCCCGCTGCCAGCAGATCTTCCAGCGAGCGATGGGTCTTGACATGCCACTGCTCCTCAATCGCCCGCCCCCTGGCCTCATCCCTCACCACAACCCCGCCGACCTGAAAGCGTTGCGGCATCAAGGCGGCGATGCGGATATAGGCCTGGATACGAAAACCGCCACCAACAATATCAAAGCGAATCGGGCTCATACGTTCCTCCTGTCCTTACACTCCTGGCACATAGAGAGCATTGAAAACGAAAAAAGCAGCAAATCAATAGGAAACAATGATAGAAGAGGCGAGACGACACTGTCAACAGTGAACGTGAATATATCCACAATAGTATTGACAATCATAAATTTACCGGGTATGCTTTGAAAAACGTTTTTCAAAAACGTTTTTGTCCTCTATAACAAAGTGAGGATGGAACGATGCGCCGAAAATCTGTTACCATTCGGGACGTAGCCCAGATGGCCGAGGTATCGATCAGTACTGTTTCGCAGGTTCTCAATGGCAACAATCAGTATGTCGGAGAGGCGAAGCGCGACCGGGTGCTGGCCGCGGTGAAGGCATTGCAGTATCATCCGAATGCGATCGCTCGCAGCATGGTCAAGCGACGAACAGCCACCGTGGGCGTTGTCGTCACTACCGTGCTCGGCAACCTGTTTATGCCCATCGTTGAGTGCATACAGGAGGTCTTGCGTCCCCTCGGCTATAACATCATCCTGGCCAGTACCCCTGACCTGGAGAGCGAGATGCAGGCGATTGAGACCTTAAAGGCTCAGCAGGTTGATGGCTTTATTTTTATGTCGTTCATGTCCTCTCATACACAATATCAATCAGCTCATCTATTACCTCTGAAAGAGGAAGACATCCCGTTTGTAGTCATTAACCGTCCTCTTGAGAAGGATTATGATTTCAACCAGATCCAGTTTAACGAGTGGGAGGCTGGCTATCTCGCGGCCAGGCATCTCATAAATCTGGGCCATACCTCTATCGCAACCATCAGTGGCCCGCGCAACCATGTTCCGCCCTGGAAGAGCGCCGTGGATCGCCATCAGGGCTGGTTGGAGGCGCTCAAAGAACAAAACCTGGAGGTGGTCCCGGAGTGGATCGGTGATGGGCGCTATAGCCACGAAGGCGGCTATCAGGCCGCCCTGCAGCTATTGGGGCATTGGGAACAGGCGCAGAAACGACCAACAGCCATCTTTGTCGCCAACGAACACATGACCATAGGAGCCTTGAGAGCATTCTACTATCACGGAGTACGAGTGCCTCACGATATAGCGCTGGTAACGATAGGCAATCCCGCGTATGCGGCGCATATGTTCCCCGCTCTGACGACATTCGCCCACCCTGTGAAAGAGGCAGGGCATATCGCCACGCGCATCCTGCTCGACCAGTTCCAGTCGAGCGACACGCTACCGGCACAGAACATCAAGCTCAGCTATCAATTTCACATACGCGAGTCCTGTGGCACTGTTCCAGAACCAACCAGCTTTTCTGTTCACGCTTAAACATCCGTTGCGTTTGCTTTTTCGCTTATCAGCTCTACTATAACGTTCAGTAAACGTTATCTCCACAGGGAAGGAGGGTTTTTATACGTCCTTAGTAAACGTTTTCTAAGATGCTGTAGCCTTTTTATCCCGCGCATTATTCGAGGAGGAATATGGGTATCAAGACACTGACGGCACCATCGGTGCGCGTTACTCGCTCAAAGAGCCGTGGCAACTCCCTGTTCAGGCGCATGTGGAGGTATCGGTATGTTTACCTGATGCTGCTGCCGGGGCTGCTCTACTTCGCTATTTTCCGCTATGGACCCCTGTATGAAGCTCAGATCGCGTTCAAGGATTTTCAGCCGCTACTGGGTGTAGAGGGCAGTCCCTGGGTTGGATTTAAGAACTTTGAGATCTTCTTTAAATCCTATTATTTTTCACAGTTGCTTACCAACACGCTGATAATCAGTGTGGCGAAGCTGATTTTCGGCATTCCGCCCGCGATCATCCTGGCGCTCGCGCTGAGCGAAATTCGACATTTTACTCGCTTAGCACGCATTACCCAGACGATGTCGTATCTGCCGCATTTCCTTTCCTGGATCGTCATTTTTGGTATCCTGCTCGGTATGCTTTCGCCAAGTACTGGCCTGGTGAACTCTGCTATCAGCAATGCTGGCGGACAGCCAATTAATTTCCTTACCGATCCAGGCTGGTTTCGCTTGATTGTCGTCTCCTCTGATATCTGGAAAGAGACAGGCTGGGGAGCCATCCTCTACCTGGCGGCGTTGCTTGCTGTAGATCCGGGTCAGCACGAGGCAGCAGCCATTGATGGAGCATCACGCCTGCAGCGCATTATCCATGTTTCTTTGCCCAACATCAAAGAAGTCATCGTTCTGGTGACGCTTCTACGCCTGGGATCGATTCTGGATGCTGGTTTCACGCAGATCTTTGCGATGTATTCGCTGCCTGTCTACAGCGTTGGGGACATTATTGATACCTGGGTCTACCGAGAGGGCGTCTTAAACGCTCAGTTCAGCCTGGCAACCGCTGTTGGATTGTTCAAGGGCTTGATCGGCTTAGGTCTGATTGTTGTTGCTAACCGTGTCGCGAAACGCTTCGCAGGTTCGGGTCTCTACTAACGGAAAAGGAGGTGAATGTGGAAAACCGCATTGAGACAAAGTCTGTCTTCAAAACCACCGCTGGCAAAAGGGGCAAAAACGGCATCAGTTCTTTCGACTGGGGATTAGCCGCTTTTCTGGTTATTGTCATTCTTGTCACGTTCGTACCAGTCTGGTATGCCATTGTCGTCTCGGTCACGCCATTGGAACTGACCAAGACGGTCGGATATAACCTGTTCCTTTCTCCTCTAAACTGGTCGTTCGCAGCCTATACCCAGCTATTCAGTCAGGACTCTTTTTTGCAGGCACTGTGGAATAGCGTGGTGCTGACCTCTATGGCTATCGTCGTCAATATGATTTTAACCACGCTCACCGCGTATGGGCTCATCTTTAAAGATCTGCCCGGGCGCAATCTGATGCTCACCTTGATTCTGTTCACCTTTCTCTTTAACGCTGGATTGGTTCCGACCTATATTCTGGTAAAGAACTTGAATCTGCTCGATAGCTACCTGGCTATCATATTACCCAACGCTGTCAGTGTGTACAATATGCTGGTTATGAGAGCATTTTTCCAGAATATCCCTACCAGTTTACGAGAATCAGCCATTGTGGATGGGGCCAACGAATTTCAAGTACTCTGGCGCATAGTGCTACCGCTCTCCAAGCCAATCCTACTCACAATTGGCCTCTTTTATGCGGTCACGCAATGGAACGATTTCTTCAATCCAATTCTCTACCTGAGCAACAACGACTTAATGCCGTTGCCGGTGCTGCTGCGCAATATCTTGACCGCGGGCAACATCAATGATTATGTTGAGGTCAACTCACTATTCACTGCGCCACAAGATGCGCTCAAAATGGCCGCCGTCATTCTGACGATGTTGCCCATGCTAGCCGTCTATCCCTGGATTCAGCGCCACTTCACCAAAGGAGTGCTGGTGGGTTCTGTCAAGGAGTAAGGAGGAAAGTTGCATGAAAGACTTTTGTCCCTGTAGCGCTTTGTACAGTCAACAAACACTTTGTTGCTATTTTTCGTCTCTTGATCTACAGATAAGTAAGGAGGAAAGATACTCATGAGGAGTAATTTCACGGCATCCAAAACGATCACATCCTTTTGTCTGCTCATCCTTTTGCTCGTACCTCTGGCCAGCGCATGTAAATCAAATATCTTACCCTCGTCATCGTCATCGTCATCGTCGTCAAATAATGGACCGGTCGACCTGACTTTGTGGACTCCTCCAGCCGCTAGCGAAGTGGGGAATCCACCGGCAAACTGGTTCCTCACCAAAGACGTCCGTAGTAAGTTGAATATTAACCTGAAAGTCACCCTTTTGCCTAATGGTGATGATGGTGATACAAAAATGAATGCCGCAGCCGCCGCTAATGCTCTGCCGGACGTCTTTCAGGTACCCTCCAATAACAATATTTTCTTACAGTGGGTCAAACAAGGATTGATTGCACCCGTTGATAGCCTGTTGCCTATGATGCCAGGGCGCACCAAAGATCGCTACAGCGATCCACAGATGCAGAAAATTGCCACCATCAACGGCAAGCAGTATGTGCTCCAGGAAAAGGCCGGCTTGATTAAACGGCAAGGGCTCTTTATCCGTAAGGATTGGCTGGACAAGCTGGGATTAAAGGAACCTAAGACTCTAGACGATTTCTATAATGTCGCCCAGGCCTTTACGACTAAAGATCCTGATGGCGACGGCAAAAATGACACCTATGGATTCGGGGGAACTACTGGCGTCTCTGGTGTGGGATTGGGCGGTAGCTGGCAAGCGTTCTTTGGGGCTTATGGGTTGCCTGGTACCTGGAACTTTAATACGCCTGGAAAAATAAGCCTGAGCTTACGTGATCCTGGATATCTGAAGGCAGTCGAATTTCTACACACGATGGCAGCAAACAAGCTTATCGATCCGACCTGGCCGACCATGAGCACGGATGACTTCCGCGCAGCCTGGAAACAGCAGGGCAAATATGGCATCATGTCAGAAGATTTCTGTGCTGCGATATGTCAGGCCAACTATAAATCATTTGACACAAACTTCCCTAATGGTGAATGGGAACCACTGGCACCACCACAGGGGCCGGATGGAAAATCTTTTCTGGGCACGTACACGAATGTTGGTTTTCGTATCGCGGTCTCCAAGAAAGCCATGGATGCAGGCAAAGGTCCCGCAATTGCCAAGCTCCTGGAGTGGGGGAATACTGGCGAAGGCTATTATGAGATGGCCTTTGGTCAGAAAGGTGTCCATTACAAATTAGATGCCCAGGGTAATGTGACCGGAGATGGAGTGCCAGTTCCTTTCACCTCACATGAAGCGGCTCCCCTTAACCAACTTCGTAACTGGGTATACAAAAACACTCCTGCGGAACTGAAAGCGAGGTACAACAGTCACAAGACGAAGAGTGGCAGGATCATTAGTCCGTCTCAAATCCACGATACGATAGCATCATTTCCCTGGCAAGATCAAACGGCTGCATTTGTGATCCAGCCAGCAGACAATCAGGCAGACATCAACCGTTATGTAGATGAAAACCTGGTTCAGTTTATCACGGGCCAGAAACCATTAAATGATGCAAGCTGGAACAGCTTTATCAAAGGACTTGATGGCCTCAATGTTTCTGATTGGGAGGCACAGGCCAATAAAGAACTCAAAGACCAGGGCCTTCTCTAAGGAACAGGCAAGGTAGCTCTTTAAGAGCTGCATTGGTCTCAGTAGCCGACAGCTTGTCTAGCTGTCGGCTACTGACTGAAACAACTATGTTGCCAAAGTATGCATAGAGCGTGTCTGAAAAACCTTCGGTGCTCAAAATGTTTTATTCGTTGATGCAACACGGTCGCTGTGCGACCGTGTTGCATCAACGAATAAAACAATGGCTCGGGCGCTTAGCTTCCCATAGTGGTGGAATTCAGACACATTTTCATAAATAGAAGAGGAACATTTCTATGTCACGTTATCGAGCTGCCATTATTGGAACTGGTGGAATTGCAGGCAATCACATCAAAGCGCTTCACGATCTAAAGGACCGGGTAGAAGTTGTTGCTGCAGTGGATGTTGTTCCCGAACGCGTAGAGGAGTATAGCAAGAAAAACGGCATCCCTCATTATTATACCGACGCCGCAGAGATGCTGGAAAAAGAGCATCCCGACCTGGTGCATATCGCGACGCCGCCTAACCTTCATTACCCTCTGATCATCCAGGCGCTAAAGGCCGGCGCATCGGTCCTCTGCGAGAAGCCGCTCTGCACCTCGCTGGCCGAACTGGACCATATCGCCGAGGTCGAGCAGCAGAGCGGGAAGTTCTGCAGCAGCGTCTTCCAGTGGCGGTTTGGATCGAGGGGCCAGCACTTCAAGCAGTTGATTCAGCAAGAGGCACTGGGGCGTCCGCTGGTCGGCGTCTGTCAGACGACCTGGTTCCGCAATGCCGCCTATTACGAGGTGCCCTGGCGCGGCAAGTGGTCCACCGAGGGTGGCGGCCCCACCATGGGACACGGCATTCACGCCATGGATTTTTTCCTCTGGCTGATGGGAGACTGGCAGGAGGTCAGCGCCTTCACGGATACGCTCGATCGCTCCATCGAGGTCGAGGATGTCTCGCTGGCGATGGTGCGCTTCCAGAATCGCACGCTGGGCAGCATCGTCAATAGCGTTCTGTCGCCCCGCGAGGAGACCTATTTCCGCTTCGACTTCCAGAAGGCGACGGTGGAGCTGACCGCGCTCTACAGCTATACGAATGACAACTGGCGCTTCACGCAGCCCAAAGGACAGGAAGATGCCGCCGTCACCGCGCGCTGGAACGAGTTGGAGCGCAACCAGGCCTCATCCCACAAGGCCCAGTTGAGCATGCTACTGGATAGCATGGACCATCAGCAGCGGCCCATATCCAGCACGACCGATATCCGTCCGACGCTGGACTTTCTCACCAGCATCTATAAATCCGCGGCGACCAGGCAGATCGTGCAGCGGGGCTCAATCGTCGCGGGCGATCCCTTCTACGAGCATGTCAGTGGCACCCAACAGCAGAAAGCATAACCAACCATGAACACCATCCAGAAGGTCGAGGTTTTCTCGACCTCCCTGTCGGTGACGCAGACTTTCCGCTTCTCTTCTGGTTCCGCCGGCGCGGCCGGTGGAACCGCCTCCATCGCCCTGGTCAAGGTGACCGATAGCGCGGGGAATGTTGGCTGGGGCGAGGGACGCCCCATGCCTCAATGGTCCTATGAAACCATCGCATCGGTCACCAGCACGATCCGCGACTATCTGGGTCCGGCCATTCTCGGTCTGGATATCACGGATCGCTGGGGGCTGCACCAGCGTATGCAGGGCGCGATTGGCCGGGGTCCCAGCACCGGTATGCCGGTCGCCAGGGCCGCCCTCGACATGGCGGCCCACGATCTCTGCGCGCGCAATGCTGGCCTGCCCCTGCGCAGCTATCTGGGTGGCGGCGAACAGCGCAACACCGTCGAGCTTAGCTACACGCTCACCTCGCACGAGGTCGCGGATGTACAGCGCGAGATCATGGAGGCCCGGGAGAAAGGCTTTCGCCACTTTAACTTCAAGGCCGCCGTAGCCTCCGAGACCGATCGGGATATAGCCAGGACGATCAGGCAGGCCGCCGGACCCGATGCGTTTGTATGGGCGGACGCCAATCAGGGACTGCAGCCGCCGGAGGCGCTGGCGCTGGCGCGCGGCTTCGCCGACGCGGGGGTGAACGTGCTGGAGCAGCCATTCCCCGCCGACCAGCTGCAGCTGATGCGGCGACTGCGCCAGCAGTGTCCCATCCCCCTGGCCATCGACGAAGCCAGCGTCAGTCCCGCCGACTTCTTCCACTACGCCGCCGAGGGACTGGTCGACTACCTGGTCATCAAGGTCACGCGCAGTGGAGGCATCTGGCCCTCGCTGCAGCAGATTGCCGTCGCCGCTTCCGCGGGACTGCCCCTGCTCGTCAGCGGCCTGACGGATAGCCTGCTCACCAAGCTGGCCGTCTGCCAGCTGGCGGTCGCGTTCGGCCATCATGGTCCGGCCGCCCTCAATGGCAGCCAGTTTCTGGATGAGTCCACGCTCTATCCAGACAAAGCCGAGTTCGAATTTGATGGGGCCGTCCATCTCGGGATGCAGCCCGGCATCGGGGTACAGCCCCGACAGGATGCATTGGAGTCCGCCTGAACAAAGAGGAAATATCTATATGGAAACAACCCTGACCCATACGCTCAATGATGCGATCGAAGTAGCCTATCAAGGGCAGACACTATTCAAATACGTATATAAGTCAAAGAATCCAGCACGAGAAGCACCCAGACCCTATTTCCATCCCTTGCGCACGCTGGCGGGCAACGAGCTGAGCCTGTTCCGTCCCCACGATCACCTCTGGCATATCGGCCTGACCATGTGCATCGCCAACATCGAAGGGGAAAACTTCTGGGGCGGCCCCACCTATACACGCGAGAAGCAGGGGTATGTCCAGCTCGCCAACAATGGGCATATAGACCATCTCGGCTGGCAGGAGATCAACAACGACGGGCAGGTGCGCTGCCGTGAACAGCTTCAATGGGTGACCCAGGCGGGAGAAGTCTGGCTCAAGGAGGAGCGCCAGATCGTCGTCAGCGAGATCAATCCCGAAGCGGGCTACTGGAGCCTGGACCTGGCCTTTCGCCTGACCAACGTCGCGCAGCGGCCGCTGAACTTTGGCTCACCCACCACCGAAGGTCGACCGGATGCCGGCTATGGTAGCTTGTTCTGGCGCGGACCGCGCTCGTTCCTGCACGGCAACATCATCGGCCCCGACGGCCTGGAGGGTCCCGAAAGCATGGGCAAGCGCGCCCCCTGGCTGGCCCTGAGCGGCAAGCACGACGGCAACCAGGCGCAATCAACCATTCTGTTCGTAGATCGGCCGGAGAATCCCCGCTATCCCAACAAATGGTTCGTGCGCAACGACCCATACGCCTGCATCAGCTGCTCATTCATGTTCGATGAATACTATCCCCTGCAGCCGGGAGACGATCTGACCCTCAACTACCACGTCATGCTCGCCAACGGCGCATGGTCGCGTCAAGAGCTCGAACAATATGTAGCCAGGAAGCAAGCCTCAAAGTAGCAGATTACAAAAAAGCAGGGATGCTGGTAATATGCGTCAGCATCCCTGCCATAGCAAGGGAAATGATGATCTTATCCCTTTGCAGGCGCAGTCATTAGCGCCAGCATCTGTGTCAACAGTCTGGTATTCTCAGTGAGCATCATCGTATGCTCATCCGATTTCACGCGCAGCTCCTTAATATCCTGCTCGACTCCATCCAGCCTCTGCTTCATGGCTGAAAAATCAGCTTTGATATCATTGGTTTCCGATTGTTGTTTATAGGCAAGGCCGAGCAGCATTGTAGTGGTATGATTAATGCTCTGAATATCTGCACCGTTAAATCTTTTCTCTAACAACGCCACTGACTTCTCCAGCGAAGATATTCTGTCCTCTTGCGTCAACTTGACATCCTCCCCCCGGCAAAAGCCGTGGGGTTCCCGCAATCACTTGCGGGGTTTCCTGCTTCGCTGAGGCTTGCCCGAGGTGGTTTTCACCGCCCCTGGTCTTACGGCCTCTCCACAGGCATTGAGGACCGTGAGCCCCACGGACCTTATATTCCTGGCGGCATTCACATCTCGGTCATGATGGACGCCACATTCTGGACACGTCCAGTGGCGTACTTCAAGAGTGAGGGAGTCGAAGATATATCCACAGTCGAAACACCGTTTACTGGAGGGATACCACTTGTCAATTTTGACCAGGTTTCGACCATACCAGTCGGCTTTGTATTCCAACTGAGACACAAATTGACTCCACCCCACATCCGAGATGGCTTTGCTGAGTGAAGGATTTTTGACCATGTTCTTGACGGCAAGACTCTCCACGCAGATCGTTTGGTTTTCACGGATCAGCCGTGTGGAGAGCTTGTGCAGAAAGTCAGCACGTCGGTCAGCAATGCGGGCATGGATTCTGGCGACCGTGCGCCGCGCCTTCTCTCGATTCTTCGAGCCCTTTTGCTTCTTCGCATGACGACGTTGCGCCTTCGCCAGTTTCTTCTCATCTTTTTGAAAGAAGCGAGGGTTTCCCACGATTTCCCCATCAGAGAGCGCCACGAACGATTTCAACCCCAAGTCGGCACCAATGATGGTTTCACTGGGCGTGAAATAAGCAATGTCCTCCTCTACCAGGAGGCTGACGAAATAGCGACCTGCGGCATCTTTGCTGACGGTGACACTGGAAGGGATGACCCCCTCTGGCAAAGGGCGCGACCACACAATAGCGAGTGGTTCTTGCATCTTCGCCAGGGTGAGCGTCTCATGGCGAAACGTAAAGGCGCTCGACGTGTAGGTCGCAGACTGTCTGTTCCGTTTCTTTTTGAAGGTGGGATACTTTCCGCGACCCTCAAAGAAGGCGATGAAGGCTTTATCCAGGTGGCGCAATGCCTGTTGGACGGGAACACTGGACACCTCGTTTAACCATGCGTACTCATCCTGTTTTTTGAGATCCGTCAACCGTGAAGAAAGGTCTTTATAATAGAGGCGCGTATGTTCCTTGTAGAACGCATCCGTTTTGAGACGCAAAGCCCAGTTGTAGATAAATCGTACACAGCCAAACGTCCGAGCAAGCATCTGTTTTTGCTCGTCGGTTGGGTACCACCTGAATTGATAGGCGCGTTTCTGTGTACTCATGTTTTACATTGTAGCCTATACCGTGTAAAAAGTCAACAATGTCCTACTCCCATCGCTCCACCAGAAGGAACGCACCTTCTCTCCCTATGGCTGAAACCAGGGGTTTTACGGCGCGGTTTGATAAACACCCCACTTTCCCTGACCATCCGGATTATAAAAGAATAAACCAATTATACAGCGTTAAAGAGCAAATCTCTATGCCAAGAGTATGAATATATGAATATATAACGCCTTTTTACGCTCGAAGCCTCCTCTTTTTGGGGATAGAGGCATAGTCTCACCTCTTGTTCATATCTCTAACAAAAGCAGTTGCTAAATATATTACGCATAAAGCAGAAATGTACATGATGATATTTATGAAGAAATGACCTCCTTCTAAAGCAGATAGGAGGTGTATCCGAAATATGCTCGCATGATGATTAGAAGGGCCCATCTTGACAGAAGGGATTCATACGTGTTATGAATATATAGCAATTAGTTTTAATAGAAATAGCTATTAGTTATAACGGAGATGAAATGCATGAGGCTCTTTTCTCTTACTCAAGTGAAGACACTCGGCAGGTATGCTACCTTCTCTATCTTTCTATTGTTGTTAGCCAGTGCTTGCAGTACGGGTGCAAATACAGCGGCCCCACCTCAAAACACTGCCTGTACGGCCCTCGCCTCGTCCTCGGCCAGTCATGGAAGCGGCTCCGCTATTCTGGCGAATGTTGCGTTGCCGGGCAAGACGTTCAAGGCTGTTGCTACGAGTGATGGGCAATGGATATTTGTCTCGTTCAATGGCAACGATGCCGCCACAAGTGGTATCGCTGTGTTGCACGAACAGGGCTCACAGATCTGCCTGCAACATGTGATCCCCCTTTCGGGCATGCCGTTTGGTATGACATTGAGTCATGACGATCGCATCCTTGCGATCGCAGACTATAGCAATGTCGCGTTTATGGATGTAGCGCAGGCTGAACGCGGCACAAAGGGCGCCCTTCTCGGTTATGTACCAGAGCATCCTTCATCATCCACCATTGAGGTAGCGCTCTCGCCAGACGAGCAGGATCTCTTTGCGGCGAATGAGAATGATGGCACGGTCAGTGTGATTGATTTCCAACGCATCCGCGCCCACGACTTTAGCGCGCACGCGCTCATTGGTCAGCTTCCACTGGGGGTAGCACCTGTCGGGATGGCTATCTCCCCTGATAATCGCTTTCTGTACATCACGAGCGAGGCAGATAAGTCTTTGTCATCCTCGACACAGGCAGCAAAGATGTGTGGTGGCTACCCTCAAGGATCGCTTTCTGTGGCAGCTATTGCGCGCGTCAGGCAAGATCCAGCACATGCGATTATCGCCAGGGCAGCCTCTGGATGTGGCCCGGTACGCGTAGTGCTCTCTCCCTCCGGAACGCTCGCCTGGGTAACAGCGCGAGGGAACAATGCCGTGCTGACGTTCGATACCACGCGGCTGATTACCAATCAAAAGAACGCCCGGCTGGCCTCTACCACTGTTGGCACGGCTCCGGTGGGAGCGGCTCTCATAGACAAAGGCTCAGTGCTCGTTGTCGCCAATTCCAACCGCTTCCTGCAACCATACACGCCACAACATCTTACAGTACTCAACACAAAACAGGCGCTCGATCACAAAGCGGCGGTTCTGACCTCTATAAACGTCGGCGATTTCCCCCGCGAACTGACCCTTGAAGCAAATGGCCAGACGTTACTGCTCACCAACTACAATTCCCAGACGCTCAGCATCATCGACGTCAGCAAACTACCAGGAGCGTTTTCATCCTAGACCCGCCTGTTTCGCTCTGGAAACAGCCTGAGCGCGGTCAACGACCTGGAGTTTACTGAAGATATTGGAGATGTGATTGCTCACAGTCTTCGGGCTTAAAGTCAGGACATCGGCAATCTGGGTATTGCTTTTACCATCGACAATGAGAGCCAGTACCTCCCGCTCGCGCTCGGTCAGGTCAGGAAAAGCCTGCTCAGGAATGACCGGGCGCATATTGGCAAAATACTGCATGAGCCGCTGTGCGATCTGTGGGCTAAAGATGGCCTCCCCGTGAGCGACGGCCGTAATCGCACGCAGTACCTCCGCCTTCCCGGCACCTTTCAACAGATAGCCGCGTGCCCCTGCACGCATGGCACCGAAGACCGAATCGTCATCGCCAAGCATCGTCAGCACTAGGATGCCGATATGAGGGCTGGTTTGTAATATGCGGCGCGTCGCCTCGATACCGTTGAGCTTTGGCATGTACAGGTCCATCAGGATGATGTCAGGTTGCAGATCGAGCGCCATCATCACTGACTCTTCGCCATTACCCGCTTCTCCTACAATGGTTATGGCAGGCAGCGAGGTGAGTAGCGCTCGTAAGCCCTCACGAACAAGTGGGTGGTCATCAACGAGCAGGATACGCAAGGGGTTCTCTGTCATCTGGCATCACTCCTTCCTTAAAGGGATGCGTGCGAAAACACGTATTCCGTGAGGCACTACATCTTCTACAACGCAGGATCCTCCTAGTTCCTCGGCCCGTTCACGCATGGCGTTCATACCCACGCCAGCACGATAGCCAGCAATTCGACCAGATCCATCATCCTGCACTTCGACGGTTAACACTTCATCTAAGAGATCGAGACGAATCGCGCAGCTTGAGGCCCCGGCATGCTTGATAACATTGGCCAGGGCCTCAAGTACAATGCGGTAGATGGCGACCTCGACGGCCGCTGCCAGCGGTGGCAACGTTTCAGGGGCATCGAGGGAAACCAGCACGTTCTTGAGGGTATACTGCGCCACATATTCACGGAGTGCGGGGACCAATCCCCACTCGTCCAGGATAGGTGGACGGAGGTTGTAGACGAGGCGACGGATATCATCGATGGATGCCTGCGTCTGTGCTCTCACCTCTGCCAGCAATGTCCGTGCGGTACCAGGATCGCGGTCGAGTAGCTCATCCGTCGCGTCCATTTTGAATATCACGCTGGTAAGGGCAGATCCTAATCCATCGTGCAGATCACGGCGCAGACGGCGACGCTCCTCTTCTCGCGCCGTGACCAGGCGTTCACGCGCACGCTGTAGATCGGAGGTAAGTCGGACCGCGTGCGCGGCAAGGCCCGCGTGACGCGCGAGCTCGTCCAGTAGGCGTCTATCTCCCGCGGTAAAGACCTCTCCTGGCGTCCGTGGGGCCAGGAGCAACTGGCCAATGGTCTCACCATGGTAGGTAAGCAAAAGCACCAGGGGATCGTCAATAGGCTTGCCGTAGCTTGCCACGACGGTGAATGTACCTTCCTGCTCTAATGAGATCGCTACGTAGGGGAGTTTCAGTGCCTGGGCGACGGTTTCCACAATGGTTGGCAGCACGGTTTCAGGTGCGAGCGTCCCCTCCAGGCGCTGACTGAGACGTGTTACAACCGCGTATGGCTCGTCACGCTCACCATACATCAGGCGGTTGACCCCTCGCTGCAGGCGTTCGCGCAATGGCTGGAAGAGAATAGCAATCAGAGCGGTTGTCAGCAGCGCGATGAAAAGGTTATCACTCATCCGAAAAAGCGTGCTCAAATATCCTACCACCAGGATATAGATGCCGATAACGCAGGTCGAAAGCCCTCCATAGACGAGTGTACGGTTGATGATGAGATCAATGTCCCACAGGCCAGAACGCAAGATCGCGATACCTATAGAAAGCGGTATACAGAGCAGGAAGAGAGGGATAGCGGTCTCACCAACGAAGTAAGCGAAGGTGCCGGGATGGAAGAATGAAGGGAAAAATGTCCCAGAAATAATCACGCCAAGAAAACCAACAATGGCGATGCTAGAGCCGAAGACAACCCAGCGCGTTTGCTGACGCTGAAGTGGGATGGATACCTTTCGATAGCGGTACACCTGCATAGCTACCAGACTGAGCAACAACGGGAAAAAGAGCAGATTCGAGAACAGAGATAAGGTGGGAAAGGGGAAGAAATCGGTGATTCCCTCGTGAATCACCCAGCCGATCATAAACCAGCGCGTCCAGGCTGGAGCAAACCTGCCGCCGGGAAACAGATAGAAAAAGAGACTAAGGCTGATGCCGCTGAAGAAAGCAATACAGTGAACTGTAAACGACCAGGTTAAAGGAAGCGTTGCCGGCTGGAACATGACGCCTAAGGGAGTGGTAACCAGGGCGAACGAAGTAAACAACGCCACAGGATCGTCGATCTTGCGCCAGAACAGCAGGCCACCAACCGTTAAAAAGCCAAGTAGAAAGATGGCATTGAGCACAATATGGTAGATCACATAGAAGTTGACGGAGAGGCCCAGCGCATGAAGGTCACGCACTCCCTGTTGAGTGAGTTGTCCTGAGTTCAAGTCTAAGACAACGCCAGTCGCGAGGGTATGGAGGAAGGCAGCATAGGTGGAAATGCTGGTGATGAACAGCACGACGACGAGTCCCACCACGGCAAGCCACGCGATGCGTGCGATGACAAGCCAGGAACCATGCAGACGCCAGTCAGGGGTACCTGATCGACTGAGATGTGTGCTAGCCGGGGCCGATGGAGTAGGGACACGCATACCTATCCTCCTCGTCTTACTCCAAAGAGTGCAAATCAGGTTCCAGGTTCTTTTCCTATTCTACCTGATGAGGTATTCTTCTGTACAGTGTAAGATACAGACGCCTCAAGTCGATCAACTTAAGGCGTCTGGTCTCTTCCCATTTAGACCCGTGTAGCACTGGTGGAGAACTCTGACTGTACCCTGGCATCATGCTGTTCCGACGCCAGCAGAGCTATACCCAGCCAGACAAATCCAATCATTACCAGCATGAAGCCAAGATTAGCAATGGGCGATTGGAAAAAGTCACCGACAACTTGAATAACGCTGCCCATGAGCAAAACCCCGGCCCATCGGGGCAAGATGGAGGCACGTATGGTTGACAGGCCGAGCGAGATGCCTCCCAGAGCTCCCAACAAACCGCCAACCATAAAAAAGATGCCCAGTCCGGGAGGTTCACTTTGCGCGAGCGCGGGCGCATGGGTTGCGATAAACGGGAGAAGAACAGCATTCAGTGCGCTGCCGAACGCACCGAGGATAAGAATATAGCAGATCATCAATGCGGTGCCGATTAAACCCGGGATGCCGGCTCGTTGTGCCTGCCTGGCATACATACCGGGCAAACCCAGAATCACCAATGTTGCTCCAATAAACTGGATGAGAGATCCGACAATGCCCATGCTGTCGGCCGGGTTACTGCTAAAAATGCCCAGAATGCCGCCAGCAATGGCCAGGACGCTACCAACGAGCAGGCTGATCCCGCTCAAGCGTTGCAACGATGTGGATGACATAATCAATACCCCCCTTTACAGGTAATGCCTTTCCATTTCTAGAAGCAGATCCATCTCTGCTTCTCTTCATGGGAAGCATACCAGTCGGAGGTTTCCCGCACCATGAGAGAAACTCCCATTTTCTCGGGAGAATTTACAGGGGCGTTTCCCGGCTCAATACCCAGGGAAGCATTTTAACCACCCGCGTCGAGGTTTAGATAGAGACAATAACAAATTATCGCGAGGGCGCAGATCATCGGGATAAATGGTATGAACAAAAAAATGTCGCTGTCTGGTATTGCTTTCTTCCCCATAAGAAATCGGATCAATGAACTGCCAGGTGGGGAAGAAATGGAAAAGAAAAGTCCTATGCTGAACAAGATTGTAGGGTGTTTAAACCATGGTTGCTGTATTCCCTGGGAATGTTGATCGCGCAAGCTTCTCAGTCCAAGAGAGAAGAGCACACAAACACAGACAAAACCTCCCAGGAATAGCACAACAATTAATGTGTTGAGTATCGCATCCACCATTCAAATCCCCTTTTATTTATATATAGCACGAATAGACGTGATTAAAAGCTACAGAAGGATGTGATTGATTTGCAGGAGGTTTTTATGGGAAAAGCGATAGCTATCAACGCAGCGAGAAGACGCTGGGAACAGCCGCCAGGTTGTGGCGCATAGCAATATCAAACATATATCTTTTCTATTTAAGAAAACATATTTTTGCTATACCATCAGGAGCAAGTTGGGTGAACAAGAAGAAGCGGCGTATGAGGGATACCCAAAGAAAAGATCAGAAGTCTTATTAAAAAACATTAGTACTAGGTGCCGCATCTTAGTATTTATAAATTGAACAATATAAATGTATACTTGTTACAGCAGAGATAAAAATGTCCTGCACTGACTCCCCCAGCGTGTACTGAACAAGGATGTACTATAAGCGATGTGACACATGCGAATCAGGTCAGACAAATAGACACAATTTCTGCTATTATCTCTTCCTTTTGTGTTTTACGTTTATCTATCTAATTTTCCAATGTAATGAAGGAACAAAACTGTATGGAAGCAACTGTGTCAGATGGGGACAAGAAACATCAAAGCCGATCTTTCTTGAAGCGTCCCATCTCCTATATCCCTGTTATCGGCCTTGTGCTCGCCCTGGTGGTGGGCTATTTTTCTGGCTTTAATCCCCTGAACAATGCGCATGCCGCCGGCATTCAGACGCTCCCGGGTATCAAAACAAAGCTCACGCAAAGCAGTAAGCTCGGAAGCACCGTAGATGCAAATACACCGGTGAAGATTACCATCGGTTTGCGTATGCATAACCAGGCCGACTTGCAACAATATGTCAACAATATCAGCAACACAAAAAACAAAACCGCACGTTCACTAACCAAAGCTCAGCTTATCGAGACCTATAGCCCCTATCCTGCCGAGCAACAAGCTGTGATCAATTATATGAACCAGTACGGTTTTAAGACAACCGAAACATTTGACCATCGTCTCGTCATTGGATTCTCGGGCACGATCGGACAGGCCGAGAGTGCTTTCAACGTATCTGAAAACTACTACACCACGAAAGATGGTCACAAATTCTATGCATCAACGACGGAGCCGGGCGTTCCTTCGGCGATTGCCCCCTATATCACGACCATTCAAGGGTTGGATAATGTAACTCATTTTACACATACCCCTATCACACCGGTACAGCCAGGTGGCAAGAGCCCGCAGGCGGTTTCCAATGCAACAGTGAGCTGTCCGGCTAACGGCCAGAATAATGCCTATCCAACCTATTACGCGCCAAGCCAGATTACCAATGGCTACAATTTGAGTAATGTGCAGCAAACCTATAAGGGCAATGGTCAGATGATCGGTCTTGTTGAATTTGCCGACTACCTGCCCAGCGACGCGGCCGCCTATGCATCCTGCTATGGTGGCAAGACCGTGCCCATATCGCGCATTGCAGCCGATGGCATGGGATCAACACCCTACGATTCAGGCATGAGCGAGGCCGAGCTAGACATAGAACTGGCCTTGAGCACCGCGCCACAACTGGCAAACATTAATGTCTACGAGGCGCAAAACACCTCACAAGGCAATTTGCTGATGTGGGGCAAGATTATCAGCGATGCGGTACCGGTTGTGAGCACGAGTTGGAGTAGCTGCGAACCGAATACTACCCCCTCAGATGTTCAGCAGGAAAACTCTCTATTTATGATTGCTGCGGCTCAGGGCCAGAGTATCCTTGCCTCAGCTGGCGATAATGGTAGCACGGATTGTCTGGGCGCAAATAATGACACCTCTTTACAGGTTGGTGATCCTGCTTCACAGCCCTATGTCACTGCTGTTGGGGGCACCACACTGCATACCAATAGCACTGGTGGTTATGGCAGTGAAAACGTATGGAACAATACCCAGGGGCTTCCATCCGCACAGCAGCAGCAGGCAGCCGGTGGTGGTGGCATCAGTCAACTCTGGCCCATGCCAGACTATCAACAAGGGATCGTGAACGGTTCGAGTTCAGGCACCCCCTGTAACGCAACCAGCGGCTATTGCCGCGAGGTTCCCGATGTCTCCTTTAATGCTGATCCCGATTCGGGCTATCCCATTTACACCTATAATTGCACATCGGCATCCTGTACTGGTCCCGCATGGTACATCTACGGTGGTACATCGACCTCAGCTCCGATGTATGCATCTCTGGTTGCACTGGCAAACCAGTACTCGCTGAGCAAAGGCTACTACAATATCGGCTTCTTGAATCCGCTACTGTACAGCCTGCATACGCGCACTCCTGGTGATTTCCATGACATCACAACCGGGAACAACAATATCGTAAGCGGTACCCAGTATAGCGCAACCTCTGGCTATGATCTGGCGACGGGCCTGGGTTCACCTGCTAATGGCAACCTGTTCACTGACCTCGCCAACCTGGCCGATAGCCAGACGGGACAGCGTCAGACGCCAGCCGCAACGAAATGGTACTTTGCCGAAGGCAATGTGGGCAATGGATTCCAGGAGTTCCTTTCCATCCTGAATCCCAATATCACGCAGGCCGCGAACGTCAAGGTCACCTATCTCTTCCCCAATGGTCGTGCTCCCATTGTAAAGATGCACACGGTCACAGCGAGTACACGTGGTACGGTGTCTCTGATGTCCGATCTGAACTATCCCGATACAGGAACAGCCCAGACATCGGTTTCGACCATTGTGGAATCGGTGGCGAACAGCAATGGCGTCGCAGTGCCAATCATTGCTGAGCGGCCTATGTACTTTAACTTTGCCAATCGGGTATATAGTGGAACAGACGTTTTCGGTGCCAACGCCGCCAATCAGACCAATTTCTACTTTCCGGCTGGTGATACACGCCTGAACAGTACGCAGAACTACAATACCTTTATTACCCTGCTCAATCCAAATTCCACCACTGCCAACATTACCGCGACCTACTATGCAAATGGGAGTGTTGTGGGAACCCAGACGATGGCTCTTGGGTCTATGGCACGCGGTACGCTCACTCCTCCGGGACATCAGCAGATGGCCATGAAGGTGACATCGAGCATCGGTATTGTCGCAGAGCGTCCTATGTACTTTAAGGATACTGTTGCTAACCAGGTCGGCCCTATATCTGGTGCCGGAACTACCATTGGCGCAACTGGCATGGGTAAAGATTGGCTCTTCGCTGTAGGTAACACCCAACAAAGTAACTATCAGGAATACCTGGTCCTGGCAAACTTTACGGGAAGCGATACAACCGCACAAGTCCAGTTGGAATACACAAATGGTCAGGTACAAAGTGTTTCTGTACAGGTCAAAGCCTATAGCCAGCTCTACTTCGATGTAAATAGCTATCGAGCCCAGTTCAGGCCGGGCACCGATGGGGTGGCAGCCGCGGTACACGATGATGATGGTGCAATCGTGGCTGAGAGCCTGGTCTACTTCAACTATAACAGCACCAATAACCAGAGCCCGACAACTATTTCGGGCATTCTGGATACCATTGGACAGCCCAGCGCAACAGGTTACGCATCCTATAGCTTTGCCGAAGGCTATACGGCTGGCTACAACACCGAATACCTGACATTGCTCAACCAGTCCAGTAATAAGGTGCATGTAGTTGTTACTCTGTACGCGGATAACACCATCATCCAAAAGACGGTCGAGTTAACGCCACTCCAAATCACCTCGCTAAATGTGAATAGCATTATTGTGCCGATCGCGAAAGCTTATCCGGCAGGCGGGGCTAACAATGTATCAATTACGGTACAGGCGTTGGATGGGACAGTAGTTGCCGAACGCGTCTACTACTTCCTCTCCGATAACATCAAGCATGGTGGTACATCCATGTTTGGATATACCAATAGCTAATTCCCCGTTGAGCTTCATTTCAAAAGGGATGCAAGAGGCAAGGCCTCTTGCATCCCTTTTGATTATCTTGTAGCGTCATAATCACTCTGCGAAGTTCCCGTATCCTCTCACAGATGGGGGCTGCCGTAAAGAGGCTGATCAGGAAACAACTGCAGATGGATTGAATCCTTTGACGATGAGCCATACCGCCAGGGTCATTTCATATAAGGCGACTGGTACCGCCAGCATAGCTCCCCATAAGGATGTTTGAAGGACAATCCCGAATATTTCTAAGAGGGCCGCAAGAAAAACGAGCGTTGCTCCGGTAAGCCCCATGATGGCTATGAACCGGGGGACAAGCCTGGATTTATAGAGCAGAGAACTGTACAGCGCCGTATTGATGCCGAGCATGAAATCAGGGCCAAGCTTGAATGTCCAGTCATGAACCGCGATGAGGAGGCTCCCTGAAACCTGGTACGCGGAAACATTCGGGGTTGCCGCGGTCGCGAATTCCTGACTGAGGGTCAAAAGGGAAAGGACAGCGATGATCCCAATGGTAATGAGAACGGCCTCAAGGAATCTGAAGCAGAGGTACCCAAGGGCGATACTCTCGTTGTACTTCCTCAAGTACGGAAACAAACCAACAGCGGTGCCAATAGCTGAGCAGACGAGGAGTAGCTCCATTATGGCGCCCAGTATCACCTGATTCTTATTCGCGGCGCCTTTCAGAAGGTACTCGGGGCCACCAAGGATAGGATTGTAGAGAATAAGACCGAGTACCACCGTCACCGCCGCCACGATGAAGAGTATCCCCACAATTGCCGCTGTCCGTCTGCTGGTATGACTGGTATGATGGTGCCTGTCTTCTTCAATGCCCATGGCTGGTCTGCTGGAAATCATATGTTTGTCTCCTTTTTAAACAATAGTTTTAAACAAAAGTAATCTGTATTAAAGTTTGTCATCATTTTGCTTATATGGATGAAGACCTACGCTGCTGTGTGCGTCCGTTTCTTTGATCAGAATATACCTGTTCATGTGGTGAGCAGGCATCACCACATGTGGTGATTGATGTGGTGATGTTATTTATGGGAGGCGATGAGGGGGAGAAAAAGTATGGGAACACGAGTCGGCAGAGCCGCCAGGGCCAGTTTTCATGAATTATTTAGAACAAATTAGAGCAAATCGAGTTCTTCAGCCCGGCGAACCGCTGCCCGGCGGGTGTTCACGCCGAGCTTGCTGTAAATGTTTTTGGTGTGGGTACGCATAGTATTCAGGGACACGATGAGTTTGCGGGCAATTTCCGGTCCGGTCAAGTCAGTTTTGAGCAGCTGCAGCACTTCAAGTTCGCGCTCCGAGAGCGGCTCGATCAAGCCCTGCTTGATAAGCGTTCTGTCTTCATTCGCGTTTGTGGCCGACAGGAGCTGACGGACATAACCCGGGACGATCGCGTGTCTCGCGACCTCTTCCAGCAAGACTGCCATAGGAGAGCCTTCATCCACAAACACGCGAACGTAGCCCTCCGGCGCGGCTAGAGTCAAGGCCCGCCGCAGTGGCACAAGAGCAGCAGGGATATCGTCTTGCGCCTGGTAGGCGAGCGCCTGCAATATCAGGATTTCGATGACGCTTCCCGTCCTCCCACTATCTTCTGCGGCTTTCAGGAGACGCTCCAGCAATCTCAGTGACTCAAAAACAGATTGATCCACCTGGTCGCTTTTATAGCGGGCCAGCAGCACACGGGCCAGGGTAATATGCTCGAACTCACGTATGTAGCTCAAGTCATCCCCAACAGATAGACTCTGCTCACGCGCCCAGCCAAAGGCTTCATCCAATCTTTCTTGCCTGGCCCATACCCGTGCCTTCAACGCAGAGATAGGACGCACATTTGGGAAGATGTCTCTCCGATACAGGTGCTCCGCCTCCTGGAGGTGGTTGAGAGAGCCGTCCAGATCACCCTGGGCCTCACTTATTCGCGCACGAGCAACATACCAACGAGACCAGTTTAGCGGTAACCCCGTACGCTCACCCAACTCCTTGCTTTTCGATAGATACAGCATAGCGACATCCAGATCGTTCTTCTCCCGGTATAACTCACTCATCCCTACATACAGGTCGGCTGTCCCCTGCAGCACAGGCTTGCTCCAGGCCAAAGCCTCCCGCAAAGAGCGCTCATATCTTCGCATCGCCTCGCGTAGGCGGCCCTGCGCAATCCTTATATCAGCCAGGGCGATTGTGCCGCTGATGGCGTCGGAGAGGTTTCCGGCCTTCTGCACAAGAGCCAGACCATCGGCAAAAGCCTGGTGCGCAACCTCTAGATCCCCATTCGTCCAGGATGCGAGCCCCAAAAGAGACGCTGCCGCCCCACGCCCTAGATAGTCTTCTTCAGGTAAGAGATCGAGCACGAGCCGGGCGTATTTTATGGTGCCGGGCACATCCCCCATAACCTGGGCAATGGCAGCGCGGTAAACGGCAATCGCAGCTGGTAGACGGCGGAATTCCTCCTTGTCCACAACGACCATCTGACCCGATGGGATAGGCGTGAGCGAGCTTGCTCCTGTCACCGGGCCCAACCACTGTTCAGCGTCCCGCAGTCGGGCGTGGGCGGCCTCTAGCTCTCCGCCAGCCAGCAACGCCCAGGTATATCCAACACTGAGCACGGGCCTGAAGTGGATCAATTCGTTGGGTAGCGCCTTTAGCCAGTCACGCAACGTGGCATCCTGTCTACTCCTACGCATTTCCGGCACTGCCAGTTCGATCAGGTCTGCCGCTCGCTCGAAATCCCCTCCAGCCAGCGCATGGTGGATCGCATCGGACGTCGAACCATTCTTCTCATACCACCTGCGCGCGCGCCGATGCAGCGTTGAGACCTGATCGGATTGCTCAGTCATCAAACGCACGGAAAGAACGTCGGCGAAGAGGTGGTGATAGCGATACCAGTGGCGCCTGTCATCAAGCGCAATGACAAAGAAGTTGCCTCTCTCCAGGGCCTCCAGCTGCGCGAAGCCATCCTTCTGACCGGTAACAGCATCACAGAGTGGACCACTCAACCGATCGAGAATGGAGGTCTGAAGTAAGAAGCTGCGAACAGATTCGGGCTGACCTTGCAGAACCTCTTCAACCAGATAGTCCATGATGTATCGGTGGTCTCCGGCAAATGTCCGGATGAATCCAGAAATATCTCGGCGATCTTGCAGGGCAAGCGCGGCGAACTGCAGGCCAGCAATCCAGCCCTCGGTGCGCCCTTCCAGGGCAGCAATATCCTGCGCCGAAAGGGTGAGGCCCATCACCTGGGTGAAAAATGCGGCCGCCTCGGAAGACGTAAAACGCAGGTCGGCTACGCGCAGTTCGGTCAGGAGGTCCCGGGCACGAAGACGAGCCAGGGGAAGAGATGGATCCTCGCGGGTAACAATGACCAGGTGCATCGGTGGCGGCAGGTGCTCGACGAGATATGCGAGGGCACTATCAACCGGTCTGGCATCAATCACGTGGTAATCGTCAAGGACGAGGACGAAACGATCCGGAAGCACGGAGATCTCATTGAGCAGGCCAGTCAGTATCGCCTCGGTTGGCGGTGACTGAGAAGATTGAAGTGCGCTCAACACACCTTCACCAATATTCGGCACAACTGTCTGTAAGGCAGCAATCAGGTAAGTCAGAAAGCGCGTAAGGTCGTTCTCCCCTTCATCCAGCGATAGCCAGGCGGTCGGCCTCCCAATTTCTGCAACCCATTCACTGACCAGCGTGGTTTTCCCAAAGCCAGCAGGAGCCGAGATAAGCGTCAGTTTACGATGCAGGCCCTCATGCAACCGCTCAAGCAAGCGGGGACGAAGAACGACGTTCGGGCGAAGCCGAGGAAGATACAGTTTCGTGGTTAAAATTGGCGTCATGCGCTCTCGCCTCCTGGGAGGGAGTATACCTTAAATGGCACCTCCTCCACAACCGGCTATGGCTACGCTGCCCGGCGCCAATACACCAATTAGGCCTTCCCTATATATATTCATCTGCATGTAATACATTTTTCCTTATTTAAGGAAAACTTGTTTGCAACCGATAATTATATGATGATGCGATAAGCACAACATCGTGATCTTAAGCTAACAGATAGGGTGAAGTTCATGGACTTGAATACCATTAAAGAAGTGAGGCGGCCTGGATCAGTTGATACTGTTATCTGGCGCGATGGATGTGCGTGGCTTGCTGGCGGCACCTGGCTGTTCTCGGAACCACAATTGAACATCGAAACGCTGATTGACCTCGAAACACTTCACTGGCCCGCGTTGCATGTATCAGAAGATGGGCTCGATATCGCTGCGACCTGCCCCATCGCCGAACTGGACCGATTTGTCGCGCCTCCGCAATGGTTGGCAGCACCGCTCATAGGCGAGTGCTGCCGTTCTCTGCTGGCCTCGTTTAAAATTTGGAACACGGCAACAGTTGGAGGCAACATCTGTATGTCGCTGCCAGCAGGTCCAATGATTTCATTGACGGTTGCACTTGAGGGTGTCTATACATTATGGCCGCGCGAAGCACCACCACGACAGGTTCTGGCCACCGATTTCGTCACAGGAAACCACGCGAATGTCCTGCAGCCAGGGGAGTTGCTTCGCAGTATCCACCTTCCTACAGCAGCACTTACGAGGCGGTTCGCGTTCCGCCGTTTGTCATTAACGCATCTCGGACGCTCGGCGGTACTTCTCATCGGTACCCAAAACATACACGAAGGTGATTTGCTGATCACTGTGACGGCGGCAACCAATCGACCGTTGCAGTTGCGCTTTGCGCAGATGCCAACGGCCGATGAGTTGCGTCACTGCATCGACGTGACTATTCCCGATTCCCTCTACTTTGATGATGTACATGGGTCACCAGCTTACCGGCGTCACCTCACCTACTACTATGCGGAACAGATCCGCTCCGAACTGGCGCAGAAAGAGGGGAAGGTATGAACTACACTGTCAATACCAGAAGGTTCTCTGCTGAGCCAGGACCAGGACAATGCTTAAGAACCTTTTTGCGTGAACGCGGCTTCTTTGGTGTCAAAAAAGGATGTGACGCGGGTGACTGCGGCGCGTGTACCGTCTGGATTGATGGCGTGCCTGTGCATAGCTGCCTCATTCCTGCCTTTCGAGCCGCCAACCATCAGATTACGACCATTGAGGGATTAAAACAAGATGGTCGGTTGCATCCAATGCAGCAGGCCTTTCTTGATGCTCAGGCCTTTCAATGTGGCTTTTGTACGGCTGGCATGATCATGACGGCGGCATCGCTTAATGATGAGAAACGGGCGCATCTCCCCAACGCTCTCAAGGGTAATTTGTGTCGATGCACTGGCTACCGTAGCATTGACGATGCCATTGGCAATATCGTTTCCACTGATAAAGAGGTCGCAGGCTCAGCCTGCGGCAAGAACGTAAGGAACCCATTCGGAGAAGCAATAGTCACAGGAAGTGCACGCTACACGCTCGATATTGCCATGGATGGAATACTCCACCTCAAAGTGTTGCGCTCTCCACACCCACATGCTCGCATTCGCTCCATTGATCGCAGCAAGGCTATGGCTGTTCCTGGCGTCGTCGACATCTTTACCTGGGAAGATGTTCCCCTTCGACTTTACAGTACAGCGACCCATGAAGACCACCTGGTCGATCCAGATGATACATACGTGCTTGACAATGTCGTCCGCTTTGTGGGGCAACGAATTGCAGCCGTTGTTGCCGGGAGCGTCGGGGCCGCCGAAGAGGCATGCCGTCTGCTCGATGTCGAATACGAGCTGCTGCCCGCCGTCTTCGATCCTGAAGAGGCGATGAATCCGGGGAGCCCCGCCCTTCACGATACCAGCAACAAATCTGGCCATAATATTTACGTTGATATTCACGGCGAAGTAGGGTGTGTGGAGGCAGGCTTCAAGGAGGCAGACGCGATTCATGAGATGACGTACTCGACTTCCCGCGTCCAGCATGTCCATCTCGAAACGCATGGCTGCATCGCGTGGAAAGGTGACGATGGACGTCTTCACGTACGCACCAGTACGCAAGCGCCGTTCATCGTCAAAGGCAAGCTCTGCCACATCTTTGGGCTCCCCTCGCGTAACCTCCATGTTTTTGCTGAACGCGTCGGTGGGGGATTCGGGGGGAAACAGGAGATGCTTACCGAAGATCTGTGCGTCCTCGCCACGCTGAAAACCGGGCAACCTGTCATGTGGGAGTTTACCCGCGAGGAACAGTTTATCGGTGCGACTACGCGTCATCCGATGACGACCCGTGTTAAGCTTGGCGCCAGGCGTGATGGGACGTTGACGGCAATACAAGTCCGTGTGGTTTCCAATACAGGCGCTTACGGCGGCCATGCCAGTGAGACGCTCGCTGCCGCTCTCACCAACCCTCTCACCGTCTACCGATGTCCCAACAAGAAAGCTGATGGGTACGCAGTCTATACGAATATGGTTCCGGCGGGAGGGTTCCGCGGATATGGTTCGTCGCAGACAACCTTCGCGATAGAATGTGCCATCGACGACCTGGCACGATTACTCGGTATCAGCCCATTCGAGATCCGCCGCAAGAACATGATCCAACCGGATGATTGGATAGAATCGGTATGGAAAGACCCCCAGGATGTTACTTTTGGCAGTTATGGCCTTGATCAATGTCTTGATCGGGTCGAAACCGCTCTGGCCAGCGGACAGGGCTCAGCCAGACCAGAGGGAAAGGAATGGGTCGAGGGAACGGGCATTGCAATGGCGATGCTGGAAAGCGGTCCTCCCACCGAACACCGATCAGGCGCGGAGATGAAGCTCCTGCCCGATGGCAGCTATCATCTCGCGGTGGGGTCGACAGAGATGGGGAATGGATCAACTACCTCGCACTGCCAGATTGCCGCTGCAATCCTCGACACGCAGGTAGAGCGGATTGCGATCATTAATGGCGATACGGACCAGACTCCTTATGACACTGGTACGTTTGCCAGCACGGGCACGGTCATCGCGGGGAAGGCTGTTGCGCTGGCGGCAGAGGCATTACGCGACAATATCATTGAATTTGCTGCTCATTTCACACATATAGCATCGTCCGCCTGCCGTCTTGAACATGATTTCGTCATATGTGGAGAACGGCGCATTCCACTGAAGGAGCTCTATAGCGCTGGTATGGATGTAAACCACCGCTTCGAGTCCAAGCGCAAAGCCTATTTGTCGCCGCGCTCGGTTGCTTTCAATGTTCAAGGCATTCGAGTAGCCGTAAACCGTATGACCGGGCAGATCGAAGTATTACAGAGTGTGCAGGCCGCCGATATCGGGCGACTGATCAATCCGATGCAATGCCGGGGCCAGATCGAGGGTGCCATTGCGATGGGGATCGGTTGGGCGCTCTACGAAAAGATGGTATATAATGACAACGGTACCATGGTGAACCCGGCCTTGCGCAACTATAGGATACCGGCCTTTGCCGACATTCCCCACAGCGAGGTGTACTTTGCGGATACATACGATACCATTGGCCCGCTCGGCGCTAAGTCACAGGGAGAATGTTCGATCAATCCTGTTGCTCCGGCGATTGCCAATGCCGTTGCCAATGCGACTGGCATCCGTTTTCCTGACTTGCCACTGACGCCTGAGCGCATCTTCGAGCGGCTCTATTCCCAGTCATGAACGTTTTTTACCGAGCTCCAATCATAAGAAAGGAGTGAGCAGATGACAACTCTGCTTGCTAAAAACGCTACGATGGTAGTCACGATGGATGGCGAACGCCGGGAGTTGCAAAACGCCGGGTTATTCGCTCGGGATGGCTTCATCGAACAAGTGGCACCCACAGACCAGCTACCAACTTCGGCCGATACGGTGCTTGATCTGCGTGGACAGATCATGTTGCCTGGGCTCGTTAACTGTCATCACCACCTGGACCAGGTTCTGGCCAGAAACGTGCCCGCGGCCCAGAACATCAACCTCTTCCGCTGGTTGAAGGTTCTCTATACTATCTGGAGTCAGCGTACCCCCGAGGCATCCCGTACGGCGACCATTATCGGCCTCGCCGAGCTTGCCCTCTCAGGCTGTACAACCGCCTTCGACCATACATACATTTTCAAGAACGGCTGTAAACTTGACGATCAGATCCATGCCGCCAGGGAGTTGGGAATGCGTTTTATGGCTTCGCGCGGAAGTATGTCACTGGGTGAGTCAAAGGGAGGGCTGCCGCCGGATAGCTGCGTCGAAACAGAGGAAGCTATTTTAACCGATTCGCTCAGGCTCATTCAACAATACCACAATCCTGACCCTGGATCGATGGTGCAGATTGTGCTGGCACCTTGCTCTCCCTTCAGTGTCACCGCGGATCTCATGCGCGAATCTGCCTCCCTGGCCAGAGAGCGTGGTGTGCGGCTGCATACACACCTCTGCGAGACGTTAGACGAAGAGCGCTACACCCTCGAGCATTTTCGCATGCGTCCCGTCGAGTATCTGGAAACACTGGGCTGGATAGGCAACGATGTGTGGTACGCTCACGCCGTACATGTCAACGACAGCGAAATCGCCCTATTCGCGCAGAGAGGTACAGGCGTGTGTCACTGCCCATCATCAAATATGCGACTCGCCTCAGGGATCGCGCCCGTCAAAAAGTATCTGGAACATGGAGTGAAGGTCGGCTTTGGCGTCGACGGCTCTTCAAGCAATGACGCCTCCAATCTGCTCATCGAAACACGAGAGGCTATGTTGCTTGCCAGACTTAAGATGGGGCTTTGGCCGCCTGAGGGACCGATGACCCTCCTTCCGACATCTGACCCACTGCGTGATAAAGAATGGATGACGGCGCGCGAGGCGTTGGAGATCGCTACGCGCGGGGGCGCGCAGGTGCTCGGACGATCCGATATCGGGTCATTGGAGCCAGGCAAGTGTGCGGACTTCTTTACGCTTGATCTCAATACCATTAACTACGCCGGTGCTCTGAGTGATCCCGTTGCCGCGGTCGTCTTTTGCGCGCCACAACGTGCTCACTATACAGTTGTGGGCGGTCGTCTTGTTGTTGATCGGGGTGAGATCGCGACGCTTGATATTGTACCTGTGATTGAGGAACATAACCGCCATGCGGCAAGACTTGTCGCCGGGCAAGCTGCGATATAATGTTCTCGTTACGATAAACGTGAGAACACAAACAGCAATACTGCATAGATGACCAGAATAAGTGCGGTCCCGCCCCAGGTAATGGTTCTTGCGGGCAAAGATGCATGCTTTAGCGGATCAAGCCACCAGCTGAACAACTTGCTCAGGTATGGGACTAAAATCCAGCCAAGTATTGAGGTACTGAAGGCATTGCCGATGAACAATGCCAGCCAGAAAGGCATTCCCCGATGAAGCAGTAACGGCGTCTGCACAAAAATGGAGAACAAGAAGACCGTAGGATACAGTGCCAATAACACCAGCATATTCACTTTCCAGGAGGAAAGTGAACTTTGCTGTTGCCCACCTGCGAACCTGAACCAGGCTTCAAAGCCAACGCCTACTTTCCGCAAGTGAGTATCAAGGCTGAAAGCTTCAGCTTCCTGAAGCATCTGTTTCCGCTCCTCAGAGTTGAGCCAGGCTTCTAGATGGGCATCGGAATCAAAGCGCAGAATGGTCACCCAATCTTCTTGAACACCTGGAATAGGCGGTTCAAACTTGTAGCCTTGAAAACCCTCGAACCGGCTTTGCACCGCAGAGATCCTCCTGTACCAACGCAGAAAAGCCCCCTGCTGATCTGGTTTGAGGCGTGTCGAGATGATTACAGACACAGGAGAGGATGAACCTGATGGCTCATCCTCTGTAAAGAGATGAATGTCGGTTGGTCCGATCAGGAATGGTTGAATCGTGTCCAGTAAATGCTGCCGCTCCGTAGATTGGAGCCACGTACGCGCCGCGTCAACGGTCTGAAAGCGCTGAATAATCACCCAGTCAGTCTGTAAAGGTGGGTTGGGAGGGATGACTGTATGGTCGAGATAGCCAGGAAACATAGCGATGGTATCATTCACTTGCTGTTGCCAGCTAGTAAAATCATCAATATGATCTGGCACAACGCTGGTGTGGGTAACGAGCGTGGCGATGGGTGCGCTCATAAGCGGAAAATGCTCTCCTAAAATTTATCTATGAAAAATGCCGTATTTTTATAGCTCCTGACTTAAATATATAAAATGCTGCAAGTAGTATCGCAGAAACTTCCTTGACATGATGTCCCTGAAATAATAGAGGCAGGCTTGTACGAGATGACTCGTACAAGCCTGCCTCTATTATTTCAGAATGGGTCTTACTTCCCCGTTTTGAGAATAACCTTTGTCCAGCCTTCATCACGCGCATCAAAGTGCTGGTATGCATCGGTGGCATGATCAAGAGGTAAATGGTGCGAAACAATAAATGAAGGTTTGGCCTTTCCGACATGGATCAGGTCTCGCAGCTGGCGATTGTAGGCTTTGACATTTGCCTGACCTGTTCCCATCGACTGGCCTTTAAAAAAGAAAGTTCCAAAATCGAAATTGATCGCGCCCTGTTTGCTTTCCTGGTCCGGAGCACCGGGGTCCTGGGGTACAAAAACACCAACCACACCAATCCCTCCGGTCGCCTTCACCGACTGCACCAGATTATTCAACGTCATATTCGGATGCTCATGGCCCTGCGTATCGTGTGCCTGAAAGCCAACGCACTCACAACCCCTATCAGCCCCTTTTCCTTGCGTCGCTGCCAGAACCTGTTCCACGGGTGAGCTCTTCGAGTCATCGATCGCAATGGCCCCGATCGATTCGGCGAGGCGCAGACGATCGGGCAGGCGATCCACAACCATAATCTTACTGGCCCCTTTAATGGATGCCGAGTAGGCCGCCATCAAACCAACGGGACCGGCACCATAGATGACCACACTATCTCCAGGCTGCACACCGGCAAGTTCGGTCGAGTGCCAGCCAGTGGGAAAGATGTCGGAGAGCATAACATAGTCATCCTCTTTCTCACGCGCATCTTCCGGCAAAACCAGGCAATTAAAATCTCCATAGGGGACACGCAGATACTCGGCCTGCCCGCCGTTATAGGGTCCCATGTCGGCATAACCATAGGCCGCACCGGCCATCTTGGGATCAGGATTCGTCGTCAGGCAGAATCCGGTAAGCCCCTTTGTACAGTTCTCGCAGAAGCCGCAAGCGATATTAAATGGAAGGCAAACCATGTCGCCAACCTTGATGCGATCAACAGCAGGGCCAACCTCAATCACCTCGCCGAGATTCTCATGCCCGACAACTTTCCCCTGCTCTAGATCGGTCCGACCTTCATACATATGCAGGTCCGAGCCGCAAATGTTGGTACTGGTAATACGCACCAGAACATCAGTTGGCCGCTCAATCTTCGCGTCCGGCACATTTTTCACCTGCATATCACGGGGACCATTATAGACGACAGCCTTCATATGCTTCTCCTCGTATCTATAAAATACTCAAGCTCGCGTAGCTAACTTCATGCCCAAATCTGCATGCGTTCGGTATCTCCATGACACGCAAGATTTCGGCAAAAAGTAACATATGGGCTATCAGCAGCAAAGTGAACCCGATTATCTATATGCGGTGGTCCAGTCAGCGAGGCGATTAGCAGACACCATGGTTAATAAACATAATAAAATACGAGAGGCACGTTGCTAGCAACGTGCCTCTCGTATTTTATTATGTTTATTAACGGAACCGACGGGATTCGAACCCGCGGTCTTCTGCGTGACAGGCAGACATGTTAGGCCACTACACCACGGCTCCAGTTTACTTGCTCGCCGGTGCTCCTGGCACCGCCTCGCGTGAATAAATAATACCAGACTTGCCTGTCATTGTCAAATGTTTTTGTCCCGAATTTGGTAGCGATCTGCGTTTTTCCTATTTTTTAGCGTTGTATTGAAAAAGGGCTTGTGCGCCTGATTGTTTGCTTTCGCGCACAGGGATTGTTTGAAACAAGTTATAATAACAACAGAAGTTCATTCAGGTCAGGGCGCTATATGATATTTTGGAGGCTTTCGTGGCACATGCACTGTCCAGGCCCGATCCCGAGTCGGCCGGCCAGCGACAGAAAGAAGGGTTGCCGGTGACTATTTCGTGTCGTATCTGCCAGGCAATGTACGCTCCGTCGCAGGAACATCAGTATCTTTTGCAGGCTCCCCCGATGGCACTGGAGTCGGCCTTTATGAGTATGTGTCATTTCTGCTTTCGCTGCCGCCGACCGTCCTGTCCGCAGTGCTGGGATAATGTGCATGGGGTGTGCGGGGAGTGCTGTGTGGAGGCGGGGCTGCCCTTTCGGGCCCAGACGGCTCCGCTGCGAGGCGTGCTCTTCGCGACGACGCGGCAGGCGCAGCTGCGTCGCAAGCACGCGACCCCGGTACGCCTGGTGTGCATCAAGCCGGGTCGCTTCCAGGCGATGACATCGGTTGATACGGCCGAGACGCTGCCGATGCAAAGCGCGATCAGAGCTCAACTCGTTCCACCACCAGCGCTCCACAGCAACACCAGTAGGGACATGGTGCGGGATGATGGGGCGGCATGGCACATCGAGCGCCTGCCGACGCGTCCTCCTCAAGGCAGCTTTGCGGCGCGAACCGCGTCCCACCAGCAGGCGGCCCGCAGGCAGCACGATGCGGCCGTGCGCGACCATCGGAAGAATCTGGCCATCGATGAGATCGCCACGCGTCCCCCACGTCCCCGGACGACCATCGCATTGGATAAGCCAGAAAAGCCGGTGCCACACAGATCCGGTGATGAGGTGGAGAGGAAAGCGGGCTTCTCGCTGGAATCCCTGGTGACGATCGTCCTTCTGATCTTGCTGCTGGCTATTCTCGCCCTGGTCGTGACATCTATCTCCTCCAGTACAGCCAATACCACCATCGAGCATTTTCTACATATCAATATTCGGGCCGAACTGGCCTACCTCTGGCAGCTGATCCGGCAGATTCATCCATGAACGCTCACTTCGCGTAATCTAACTATGCAGTCGTGGCGGTTGGATCGCCCGCCCCGGCGTCCCAGCTTTAGCCTGAATGGTTACGTGATGCTGTCAAACAGCGCAAAGTAAGGTACAATAGATAGTATTACCAGATTTACTGATGTTCCAGGTCAAAGGAGAAGAGAACTATGCTCATGAGCAACCAGACAGTGTATCATCATTTTATCCATGTCTGGCGTGTGCTTGAGTGGGCAACGACCTGATATTGGAGTATATGCTATGGGGTTTGATATCTTAGTCGATGGCTACAATGTCATCAAAAATAACGCGATGTTCAAATATGTGGAGGGCAAGAGCCAGGCGGAGGCGCGCAATCTGCTGATCAAGCAGTTGAAGAATCGCTATCGCAATACGACAGACCGGGTGGTGGTGGTCTTTGATGGCAAGGGGGGACGCGAACAGATGCTACATATCGATCATATCTGCGTCATCTATTCGAAATATGGGGAGACCGCCGATAGTGTCATCGCCCGACTGGCGACGGAGGCCAATGATAGGGGGGTGGAGGTAATGATGTTTAGCGACGATGGTGAGGTCAAGCGCAGCGTGATCGAGCAAGGTGGTCATGCCCTGACAACCCATGGATTGGTCTCCTCCCTCAATGCCGCTCCACAGGATGTGCTTCAGCGTTCCGAATATCGCCAGGAGATGCGCCGCGTCTACGGTATCGATCCTACCTATAAGTATCAGCAGGATAACGAAGAGTTCAACACCCCTTCACCCCCTAAGAAGGGAAAGTCCTCGCGCCGCTACAAGTCCATGCGCGTAGATCGAAAGACGCTAAAACACAAATAAAACGGCATAAAAAAATAAGCGCTCACCACTTCAAGGAGCAGCAAACGCTCATTCTTCTGCCAGAGATGCTGACTACTTCTGAGCCACCTCGACACGGCTGATCTCTTTGCGCAGTGCGGGCGATGGCATCGGCACCATACCCAGGCGCGCCCGAGTAACATATACAAAGGCTTCAAGCACAATTTTACGCGACATTTTGGACTTACCGACGCGGCGATCCATGAAGGTGATGGGGATCTCGGTGATGCGGAAGCGCTGCTTCATAACGCGGTACGCCAGTTCGATCTGGAAGGCGTAACCCTGAGACTGAATGGTGTCGAGATCGATGCTCTCCAGTACCTCGCGACGATAGCAGCGGAAGCCAGCGGTACAGTCTTTGACCGGGATGTGCAACATGAAGCGAGCGAAGATGTTGCCGCAACCGCTAATGCAGCGGCGTCCAAAGGACCAGTTGGGGGTGCTACCGCCGGGAATGTAGCGGGAGCCGATCACCAGGTCCGCGTTTTCGATGGCCTTGAGGAAGTCCGGCAGGTATTTGGGATCATGCGAGAAGTCGGCATCCATTTCGAAGGCGGCATCGTAGTTGTGCTCGATCGAGTATTTGAAGCCGGCTACATAGGCGGTGCCCAGACCCAGCTTGCC
This sequence comes from Dictyobacter halimunensis, assembly GCF_036245075.1. NCBI lineage: Bacteria > Bacillati > Chloroflexota > Ktedonobacteria > Ktedonobacterales > Dictyobacteraceae > Dictyobacter > Dictyobacter halimunensis. The sequence continues at coordinate 3,668,002 of NZ_BSRI01000002.1, read as the reverse complement.
AGCGCGATGCAATACATGGACGCGTGGATCCTCCGCCGCGAACTTATCGGCCAGCTGACCGGTGCCATCGGGCGAGTTGTCGTCAACAATCAAAATATCTGACTGCGGTACGTACGAGAAGACCGTCTCCAGGAGGGGAGGTAGGTTCTCGTACTCGTTATACGTTGGAATAATAATCAAGGTTTTCATACAAACATTTCTCCTGTGTTCGTGGATGCTGCCGTACCGCCAGGTGTATACGTCAGGTCATCGTGTGTAGCTATGCGATTCATCCTTCTGCTTCTGCTGTTCATCCCAGTCACTATCCCAGAGATCCAGTTTCTGGTGGCGCTGCGTCCAACGAATGCGCACAAGGGCGATCATGCCGACCAGCAAACCAAACCAGAGCGTACATAGGCGAATGAGCAGGGTTGCCGCGCCCGCCAACGTGGCCGATGATGTTACCAGCAAGCGGGTAAGGCCCAGCATACTACCGTCCGCGGTACCCAGACCGCCCGGTAAGCCAGAAGCTGATCCGATCAGCGTGGAAACCGCTAAAATGAACATAGATTTAACAAAGAGCTCGGGACCTGCGGCAATACCCAGTCCACTATAGACAAAATATAACGCGACGCATTCCCCTGACCAGGAAATGAGACCAATGCCTATGGCCAGCAGTAATGGCCGCCATTGGAGCAGCGTGTATGTGCTCTCGTAAAATGCGCGTACCAGATGGATAAATCCAGACATGCGAGGGAGACGCTCACCCTTCCGCAGTAAGGTCAGGACCAATGAACGATTCTGGATCAGGATAATCCCTACCACGCCCAGAATCAGCAAGACAAGGAGGATTTCCCAACCGATACCATACAGAAAGAGGCCCGTCGCCGCCAGTCCTAACATCGCGATGCCGTCACTCAGTCGCTCCGCCACAATAATAGGGGAGGTTCGACTGATAGGCGTCCCCGTCGAGCGCTTCAGAAGATAGGACTTCAAAAGCTCACCTACTTTTCCAGGGGTGATTGCCATCGACAGGCCCGCCAGAAAAATCCATAAGCTTTCCTTCGTGGAGATCTCTATGCGCAGACGCTTCAGATAATACTGCCACTTGATGAAGCGCCCGGCGTAATTCACCAGGGTAAATCCTAAAATGAGCGGAATATAGACCCAGTGAAAACGAGTCAGCGCCTCCACCATGTGCGGCAAATCCGCATATAGCGCGATCGCGACGATCACTATAAAGGCCAGTACAAGCGAACATATAATACCGATACGTATCTTACGAGTAAACAAACAGATGCTCCATAACTATGGTTGTGGTAGCAGGTAGAGAACAGTTATGACAGTGATAACACATAACAAAACGGCTGCCAGTATATGGCGGTCACGCAAGAGTATCTCATCAGGACTTCCTCCGTCCATACGCATATAGACCAGGTAGAGATAACGAAATACCCCATACAATACAAAGGGAACGGTAATCATGAGACGATGATTGCCGGTCTGCCCCTGAACCGTATAAAGACTATATGACATTAATGTACCAGAAACCACCACGGTAATCATCTGATCTAGCATAGGAATACTATATTCTTTGAGGATCTTGCGATGACTACCCGCCTGCCCCTGCAATAGTACCAGTTCGTGGCGCCGCTTCCCGAATCCCATGAAGAGTGAGAGGAAACAGGTAACCAGGTAGAGCCAGGGCGAGATAACGACCGGGATCACAACGGTGCCCGCGATGATACGCAAGACAAAACCGGCCGCGATACAAAAAACGTCGATCAGCACTACATGCTTTAAATGCGTATTATAGAAAATCATCATGACCAGATAGGCGGCAATGCTGAGGGCAAAAAGGACGTTGGCGCCCCCGAGCGAGCGGTATATATCAGGTGGTGATGGAATCAAGAAGAGTAGAAAAGTAAGCACGGCACACATACCAAGCAGACCAACCAGGGCCGCTTTAGCCCAGGAGGTTGGAAGCACACCCGAGGCCAGGGGCCTGAACCGCTTGGTGGGATGCACGCGATCTTTTTCGATATCTAGTAAATCATTTAAAACATATATAGTACTGGAAATAAAACAGAAAGCAATAAAAGCGACAGTCGCTCGGATTAATGGGTAGAGGTGAAACAACTCACTGGCAAATACCAGTCCGATAAAAACGGCGCCATTCTTTGTCCACTGCTTTGGCCTCATCAGCGCGATCAGGGCTTTTAACCGGGTAAAAAAGCTGGCTGGCGCCGGATCGGGAGCTTCCACGATGGGGGTGGATAGAGCCTGCTCATTCTCCTCTACTACAGATTGACCGTCATTGTTTATAGTAACTTTCTCCAAAAGTTTACTGTCCCTTCAACGCATACTAAACATACGTGAAAACATGTACCTGACATCCTGAAACGTATCGTTGAAGGGCGAGGTAACACAGCACCCAAAAGTACAAGTCGGCGGATTAGTAAATGCGCCGCTCCAGATCTGCTACCCGGTGCAGGGTAATACGATGCTTGTCTGTGCTGATATATTTTTTGTCTGTGAAATAACCCAGTACTTTGTTGACGCTTTCACGCGATGCGCCGACCATCGATGCCAGTTCCTGTTGTGTCAGTCGCACTTCGATACGGATACCGCTTTCGACCTTCTTGCCATGGGTATCCGATAGTTCGAGCAGTTTCTTGGCCACACGCCCATATACGTCCAGGAAGATCAGGTCCTCGACCTGCTGGTCCGTCTTACGCAGGCGCTCGCAGAGAACCTCCATCACCCGAATCGCGATTTTGGGATTCTTCATGATAGCTTTGTGGAAATCGCTGCGCTGCAGGGTATAGCATTCGACTTTTTCCAGAGCGATGGCATCAGCTGAACGTGGAAGCCCATCCAGTAAAGCGAACTCGCCGAAATAATCGCCTTTGCCAAACACAATTAATGAGATCTCCTGTCCGTCGGGGCTGATCAGGCAGATTTTGACTTTGCCTTCTTTGATGACGTACATCACCTGTCCCGGATCATCACGATGGAAAATAACTTCTCCGGACCGAAAGGTTTTCTTCCTGGCCGCCGACGCCAGTTCCTGGATCTCATCCTCGCTCAGTCCACGAAAAATGGTAACCTGTTGGAAATAGGTAAATTCGTTCTCTGTTTCCATCTCTTCTGCTTCCTTTGTGGCCCAATAATGCATTATGCGACAGTGCGCTCATCATAGCATAACCACATGTGACATGCAATTCGGCTCACCCTTCCCTCCGGGGCGCTTTTTTTTTCATCGCTATAGTCACTTTTCACCGTGGTGTGTTATAATATCTGAGTACGCAAGTCGGAATTAACCACTCTCTATGTACCTATAGAAGAGTTCATTATTATTATCTTTCTACAGAAAAGAGCGACAGAGAGATCTATGTTCTCTGTTGCGAATGAGGATACGTAACATGGCGGAAACTATTACAGCCGACATGGTGATACATGATGTGGTGACCAAATTCCCTGCAACCGTGAAGGTCTTTCACGGACACGGTCTCCCCTGTACCGCCTGTGCAGTGGGCGCGCGTGAGAGCGTGGCGGGTGGTGCCAGAACCCATCGTTTCTCTCCTGAGAAGCTGGAGTTGCTGATCAAGGATCTGAACGCCGCTGCCCAGGGTGAGCCGACATCTATTGCACCAAAGAAGGCGCCTGTAGGGCGCGGTGTGCCACTGACCATGGCATCCGGCGACCCCAATCGTAAAATCAAACAGGTGATCGCTATCATGAGTGGTAAGGGTGGCGTCGGTAAGTCGCTGGTCACCGGTCTGCTCGCTGTCTCCCTGCGTCGCCAGGGTCAGCAGGTCGGCATCCTGGATGGTGATATCACCGGCCCGAGTATTGCTCGTATGTTCGGCACAAAGGGCCAGCCAACCAAATCGGCTAATGGCGGTATCGAGCCCCTGCGCAGTAAGGGGGGCATCAAAATCGTATCGATGAATATGTTCCTTGAAAAAGAGAGCGATCCCGTTGTCTGGCGTGGCCCCATGATCTCTAGCGCCATCAAGCAGTTCTATAGCGATGTGGACTGGGGCAATCTGGACTATCTGCTGGTCGATCTGCCTCCCGGAACATCCGATGCGCCGATGACGGTGATGCAGGCGTTGCCGCTGGATGGCGTGGTGGTGGTTTCTTCGCCCCAGATGCTGGCAACGATGATCGTGATGAAGTGTATCAATATGGTGCAGCAGCTCAAGGGCTCGATCGTGGGCGTGGTTGAGAATATGTCCTATTTTGAGACCCCCAACGGCGAGCGCTACGAGATCTTTGGTCCCAGCAATGGCACCGAACTGGTCTCGATGACGGGCGCCCCTCTGCTGGGCAATCTGCCGATCGATTCCTCCCTGACCACACTCTGCGACGCGGGCCGGGTTGAGGAATATTACGCTGACGCTTACGAGGAGCTGGCCGCAAATTTCACCAGCACCCTGCGCATTAAACGTTAGGTATTCGCGCTATGCGCGGAGTCAAAAGAGGTGCCCCCTGGCGGGGTGCCTCTTTTTTTGTGAGCGTGAGCGCCCCCGCATAGGCGTCCGCTACGCGGCCGCATTTGATGATAGAGAGGTGCACCAGGGGCGCACATGCGCGCCCCTGGTGCACCTCTCTATCATCGGCTGTTGAGCGCTCCTGGCGCACCTCTATGTCATGGACTGTTGAGCGCTCCTGGTGCACCTCTCTATCATCGGCTGTTGAGCGCTCCTGGTGCACTTATGTTTATATATGTTGTGATGGATGATAACACGCGATTGGATGGTTAGATGCTGCGCGCGAAGGAGCCAAGAACCTTGCAGAAGGTGGTGTGACCGGCCAGTTTGGCCAGGGCCTTGCGCACATGTGGATCTTCGCGGTGTCCTTCGAAGTCCAGGTAGAAGACGTATTCCCAGGCGCGCTGGCGCGAGGGCCGCGACTCCAGCTTGAGCAGGTTGATCTGGTTATCGGCCAGAAAGGCCAGGCAGCGGTTGAGTGAGCCCGGCTGGTGCGCGGTCGCCATGACCAGCATCGTCTTGGCCTCGCCTTCGCGACGCGACGCCGGTTCGCGTCCCAGGGCGATAAAGCGCGTGTAGTTATCCTTGATGGTCTGGATGCCACGGGCCAGAATGTCCAGCTGGTAGATCTCTGCGGCGCCCGCGCCAGCTACGGCGGCTACCCCGACCAGTTGCTCTTCGCGCACCATCTTGGCGCTGCCAGCGGTATCATAGGTGGCGACGATTTCGGCGCCCAGCTCGCGCAGAAAGACATCGGATTGCGCCAGAGCCTGCGGATGCGAGATGACGCGCTTGATATCGCTGATCTGCTGTCCCGGCAGCGCCAGCAGACAGTGATCAACGGGATGGCCGATCTCGCCGATGACAAACAGGTCATGCTGGCGCAAGAGATCATAGACATCATTGATACTGCCCGCCTGCGAGTTTTCCACCGGAACCAGCCCGTAATCTACCTCGCCCGCCGCGACAGCGTGAAAGACATCGGCAAATATGCGATAGGGAACAGGCTGGGCGTTGGCCTGCAATTGGGCGCCAAAATACTCACGTACAGCCTCATCACCGAACGCCCCCAGTTCACCTTGAAAGGCCACGGTAGTGACATCAGGAGTCTCTTTCGATTCTCGCGTATGTTCTGCTTTCGTTGTCTGTGCCATTCACACATCTCCTATCACCCTGACAAAATGGAATGTCACTCAGGCCGTTACTACAAAGGACAAGCTCCAAGAGAGGTACCAGCATTTGCAGAGTGTATCAGCTATTCTTTCCATCGCTCCTGCTGCCGATTGTGCCAGTTCACGCCGGGATTGTCAAGCGCTCATAATGAGCAACATTCCCATCCCCTCGGAAACCTGAGCGCCCCCGCACAGGCGTCCGCATACGCGGCCGCCCCTATTTTTATAGTTAGGGATAGGTGCAACACAACGGGTGGGGGCGTTCGCCCCCACCCGTTGTGTTGCACCTATCCCTAACTATAAATAGTTGAGCGCCGTAGGCGCGTAGAGTCAAGGGCCGAAGGCACGAAACCAACCCCTACAGACATATAAAAAGCGGACTTCCACCATGTGGAAGCCCGCTTCTCAAAATTTTTTTACTGTACCTTGTAGTGGTCCTTGTGGTAGTAGGACATGCCCTTACCCATAACCTTTACTGGATACAGATCAGCCAGCCAGATTGGCTCGTTGCAAGAAGCGCAGATGTGGCCAGTCTGATGATTAACGGCCTCGCGGTTCGCCAGCGAAGCACGGGCGGTTTTTGAAAGTTCACCCTTCTTAGGCATTGTTGATATTCCCCTTTCGCCTAAAACTGTCTTGTTAGAAGTCTTGTTCTGTGGCTTCTACACATTAGAACAAATGTAGCCCACAATTTGTTCCCGGCGCGTAATCGGTTGGTCTATCAGCACAATCTACCGCGTCTCTTGCTGTCGGTAGAGTGCTCAACACCAGTGATTGCTGTTCGATCCGCCCTGAGAATACTGCAATAGTATATCATAGGAGATTGTTTGATACAATCCGCTCCCCTGTGATATCTGTTCTGCCCTGTAAAATCATTACACGGCCAATGGATTATTATATACCATAAGGCAAAGAATCGCTATACCTCATCAGTGCTCTTCGGCGAAGATGGGGAGCCGCAGACCGCCGCGATACTCTGCGGGATGCAGGCCACATGAGGCTTTGAAGACGCTATAGAAGCGGCTCACGGAGCCAAACCCGGCCGCCAGCGCAATGGCGGACACGTTGGCGTCGGTGGTAATCAGAAGCCGCTGGGCGTGCGCGAGCCGGTAGCGCATGATGTAATCGAGCATACTCATGCCGACATGTTTGCGAAACAGACTCATGGCATAGTTAGGATGCAGATGGGCCGCTTCAGCGATATCCTGCGTATGCAGGGGTTCGGCGTAGTGTTCGGCGATAAAACAGGTCATCTGCTCAACCCTGCTCAGTACATGCGGCTCTACATGTTGCACATCCTCCGTACATGAGCTATCACCGGCCGTGGCCATAGTCAAGGCCAGGCGACGCACGCAGGCTTCGACTTCAAGCAGCACGATCTGATTGCACTCTTCGCTTCTAGCCTGTAGATCAATACGCCACTGTTGAAATTGTGATTGCAATAACGCGTGCTCACCCCTTCCCACCAGACATTCACAGCGCAGCACGCGCTGCAGAAAGGGCGCCGGTACCCTCCACTGTAAAAAAGATGGGAAAGGGATGGTCAGCCAGTGGAAGCGGGTCTCTTCTCCCACCTGGATAACCTGGTGAGGTAATGTGGCCCAGAAGAAAGCCAGCTGGCCGGCCCGCACCACAACACGCACGCCCCCAAACAGGTACGTCATGGCGCCGCTCTCGACAAAATTGAGCTCCACTTCATTGTGCCGATGCGCACTCGGCATCAACGTCGGATGCATATGTCCATGCGCCAGACCCAGCACGGTCATATCAGTATTCAATAATTCTGATGGCATATGAACGAACCTTAGGATCTAAGACAAATGGCGTTCGGAGTGAGACGATTATTCTCATTCTATCAAGTATAGTCTGTAGTAGAAGCTCATAGCAATACAGAGTTGTACATGAGAGGAGTACTCGATGACTACCACGAACAAACATACGACCGATACGACGCCCCGGACCGGCGACTACCATCTGAGCGAGGAGCAGATCCGCTTTTTTGATGAAAACGGCTATCTGGTTCTGCGCCAGTGGATCCCTCAGGATCTGTTGAAGCGGCTGCAGGAGGCCGGTGAGCATTGGATCGAGAAAGGTAATAGTATCGATGCCAGCGATCCTTTGTATGAGGACTATGCCTTCGCCGAGCGGGAACATGGACGCGTCATGTTCCGGGTAAACTATGTGCATAATAAAGGGGAGGCGGCCTCGCTGGAGTTGCTGGGCAGTCCCGCTGTGCTGGGTGTGGCCGAGAGCCTGTGCGGCCCCGATTTTGTGCCAACCTATGAATCGATGGTCTTCAAAGAAAAGGACGACGGGGCCGCGATCCCCTGGCACCAGGATGCCGTCCATCCACGCAAGCATCGCATCTTCAACTTCGATCTCTACCTGGATGCCTCGCGCGGTGATGCGGGTGCTCTGCACGTCATTCCAAAGACGCACAGCCAGCGCCAGGATCTCTGCGCGCTGACAGAGCAATGGGGCTGGAATCCGCCCGACGCGATCGTGGTAGAGATGGAGCCCGGCGATGTGCTGCTGCACGATGTAATGGTCGTACATGGATCGGAAGAGGTCGAGGGCAAGGCCCTGCGCCGCACCATCTACTACGAGTTCCGCGCCGCCGAAGAGATCCTTGAAGATGGTCCCTGGGATCGTGAATGGATCGACCGCCGCCTGCGCCTGATTCCGCCCGCCCTGCGCCATTACGCCGCCCGCTATCCCGACGCGGAGCAGTTCCAATGGAACATCTCGCCCGAGCTCCGACCCGAGGTAGATGAAAATGAAGAGGTCGCCCTCAAAGTGGCCCACCTCAACCATACCGCCGGCTCCTATTGCTCCTCCCTCTCCAGAAAACAAAATGCATAAATAGAAAGAGATGCAGTACGTGCGGGGCTTGCCCCCGCTTCCTTCCTCGCCGATCGAAAAAGCAGCAGGAAAAATGCAACCGTTCCTGGTCACTTTGAGGGAACCTTTCTCGCGGGCAAGCAAGGAAGCGGGGGCAAGCCCCGCACGTACTGTGGTCTTTTCTCGTTTTGCTCGATCTTGCATTGAACGTATTGCGAATCACCACGTTCCCGGGCGCCCATCCTCCCTCAATAATATTCCGCACAAAAAGACGCTTTATGACCGTCTCAAACGTAGATGAGTTATAGAGTTTTAAAAACACGGGCCATGCAAGGTGGCAGGCTTCGTTATGGGTTGAGAAGAGAGGGGCATATTTTTTATGGAGATACCTGCAGCGGTGAGCTACGACTCGCGGGCGATCCTCATCAATGGAGAGCGCACGTTGATTGTGAGCGGGGCGATCCACTATCCACGCAGTACGCCCGCGATGTGGCCGGAATTGATGCGTCAGAGCAAAGAGGCGGGGCTGAATACGATTGAGACCTATGTGTTCTGGAATCTGCACGAGCAGGAGCAGGGGAAGTTTGATTTTTCGGATCGCCTGAATCTGTTCTATTTTTGTGAGCTGGCGGAACGGTATGGCCTGCATGTAATTCTGCGCATCGGACCATATATCTGCGCGGAGACCAATTATGGCGGCCTGCCCTCCTGGCTGCGCGAGGTGCCGAGTATCGCGTTCCGCACCTATAATCAGCCGTTTATGCGCGAGATGGAGCGTTGGGTGCGCTTCCTGGTCGATTATATCCGTCCCCTGCTGGCTTCCCATGGGGGACCGATTATTCTGGCCCAGCTTGAAAATGAGTATGAGAATATCGCCAGCCGCTACGGGGCGGAGGGACAACGCTATCTGCGCTGGGTCAGCGAGCTGGGACAGTCACTTAACATGGGGATACCACTGGTCATGTGCGTGGGGGCGGCCGAAGGGGCCATCGAGACGATGAATGGCTTCTATGCCCATCCTATGGTTGAGCAGCATGCGCTCAACCATCCCGATCAGCCCGCCATCTGGACCGAGGACTGGCCCGGCTGGTACGATACCTTTGGCTATCCCCACCATATTCGCACGCCTCAGGATGTGGCGTATGGCGTGGCGCGCTTCATCGCCGCCGGGGGCACGGGCGTCAATTATTATATGTGGCATGGCGGCACCAATTTTGGGCGCGAGGCGATGTATCTGCAGACCACCAGCTATGATTTCAATGCCCCGCTCAACGAATTTGGTCAGCCCACCACCAAGTCGCGTCACCTGGCTGATCTCCACCAGGTCCTCCATAGCTATGCCCGGCTGCTGCTGGAACAGGAACGGCCACAGCCACAGCCACTGGGCGAGCAGCAATGGGCCTATACCTATGCCAGTGAGACGCAGGCGCTGACATTTCTGTGCAACGATGCTCCGCTGCCCGCCAGTTGTCTGCTGGGCGACGAGAAGATAGAGCTGCCGGCGCACTCCGTGTTGCTGGTCGGTGATGGCGTCATTCTCTATAACACGGCCGAGGTCGATGCGGCCCATACGCTGCAGCTGGCCTATCAACCACTGGAGCGAGCCATTACGCGGACCACGTGGTACGTGGAGCCGTTGCCCACACAGCGACCTGACGCGCGACAGCGTGCCATCACGGCGCCCCAACCCGTTGAACAGCTGTCATTGACCCATGACCGTACCGACTATTGCTGGTATAGCACCACCCTCTCGACAACAGAGGAGGCGGAGGGCACCCTTTCTTTGATCGGCTTCGCGGACGTGGCCCATATCTTCGTGGACAGCCAGTTCGTCGCCACCTCGCCAACGCCGCTGCTTGAAGATCGCGGTTCCTTCGAGGGTCCGGCCTTTACCCAATCCTTCAACCTCTCGCTAGCGGCCGGTCAGCATGAGTTGTCCATTTTGAGCTGTGCCGTGGGCCTGATCAAAGGGGACTGGATGATCGATGCCAACATGGTTGAGGAGCGCAAGGGGCTCTGGGGCCATGCACGCTGGAATAGTGAGGTTCTGGAGGGCGAGTGGTCGATACTGCCGGGCCTGCTCGGTGAGCAGGGCGCCCTGTTCGGGGCGGCCTCGGCACTCGTAACGTGGCAGAAGAAAAGCTCTGAGGCCCTCAATCAGCCCTTGCGCTGGTGGCAGCTATCATTCAGCCGTCCACAGGGAGAGGGACCCTTTGTCGTTGATCTCAACGGCATGCAGAAGGGTCTGGCCTGGCTCAATGGTCGCTGCATCGGACGCTACTGGCTGACCCCAGCGAGCGGCGAAACCGAACAATGGCAGAAGAATATCATCTTTGCCCAGAATACCGATGTCCCTACCCAGCGCTACTATCATCTGCCGCAAGAGTGGCTACAGGAAGAGAACATCCTGACGCTGTTCGAGGAGCTCGGCGGCGATCCAGATACGATCGCCCTGTGCCAGGTAGAGGCTATCAGCGGAGCCCAGCCCCAACCCTATCAGGACGATCAGGAGTAAGGCGGTCGGACTGGACACACTCCCCCCTGACGTGCCATCATACCAGTAGAGAAAAACGACCAACCGCTGATTGCCAGTCAGCGGTTGGTGTTATTTTTCGGCTTTTTTCCTCGTCAATATTTACTGCAATACTAGAAAGATCGTGCCTTATGTCCAATATTACTATTCGCCAGATGCAGCCGGATGAGATTTCAGAGGTGACGCGCCTGCTGACCTCCTATGCCTTTCGTTCAACGCCTTCGCTTCCCGAACGAGCGGCCTGGGAGAAGGATCTGGCTTATCGCAATGAGGCCACCTATTTCGCGGTCTTTGACGATAATCAGCCGCGCGCGAGTGCGGTTAGTTCGACCATCACACAAAATATTCGCGGCCAGTTCTACCAGGGGGGCGCGATAGGCGCGGTTACCACCCACCCCGCCGGTCGTCGCCAGGGCTATGCCCGCGCCATGCTGACCGCTCTGCTGGCGCGCATGCGCGAGGATGGGTACGCCATCTCCGTCCTCTATCCGTTCCGCGAGTCGTTCTATCAACGCCTCGGCTATACCACCTTTCCGCAATCAAAGCAGGCACGCTTCTCCCCGGTCGCGCTGCAGCCGCTGCTCAAAAAGGATCTGGATGGAGATGTGGAGCTGATGGAGCTGGCTCAAGGCTTTGAGCTCTACCAGGACTATCTGTCCCTTCAGCATCAGAGAATTCATGGCTTCGGTCGCTTCTCGCCCAAGATCGAGTCCAGCCTGCGCGATCAGAACGCCTACTGGCTGGCTGTGGCCCGCTCACACGGCGAGGTTAAGGGGATGATGCTCTACAAGATCAAGGGCTATGGCGATGATTTCCAGGTCGCCCATTTCTGGTATCACGATGTTCAGGGCCGCTACCTGCTGCTGGAATGGTTCGCGCGCCACATCGACCACGTGAAATCCATCGAGGCACATCTGCTGCCGTTTGAACAGCCTGAAACCTGGTGGGCCGATCTCAACATGAGTGTGACCTCTGTAGGAGCTCCTATGGGTCGCGTCGTCGATATCACCCGGCTCAACGGTATGAACATCGGGCCCGGCAGCTTCACGGCACACGTGCACGACGAATACTGTCCCTGGAACAGTGGCACATACCGCTTTGAGCAGAGCGACAGCCAACTCCAGATCAGTCCCGCCACCTCGGCGGACTGTAATCTGTCGATCCAGGCCATATCGGCGCTCATCTATGGTACCCATGATCCGGCTACGTTCGCTATTCGCGACTGGGGCGATCCATCAGAGCAGATCCAGGCCACCATGCGCGGCATGTTCACGCCGCAACTGCCCTACCTCTACGAGACCTTCTAATCGTTGGCCCCGTTTGATGATGTCGGGGATATCATCAAACGGGGCCGCAAAAGCCGGGGCAAGCCCGAAGCCGGGGCAAGCCCGGCACCTACGATTAGAGGTCGTTATCGGGCGTATAGGGGGCGTTATTTCGCGTGTTCGGTGGGGTCTTCGAGGGCGCGTTTGGCGAGGGCGGCGAGGGCAACGTCGTCCATGGGTGGATTGTGCAGGCCGGCGCGGATGTCGCGGTAGTAACGCTGCAGCGGCGAGCTAAGGGCCAGGCTGGCGGCTCCCGCGACGCGCATGGAGAGGTCGATGATCTCGATGGCGTTGTTGGTCGCCAGGTACTTGACGGCTCCTACCAGGGCGGACTCTACGTTGCTGTTATCCTCGCTATAGTGTTCGGCCAGACCAAAGAGCGAGGCCTTGCTTTCCAAGAGCAGGACTTCGATGCGGCCGATCTTGTCCTGAATATGGGGGACGGTGGCGATCGACTGCTGTTTGAGTGAGTTGGGTCGGCGGCTGCGCGCGAAGCGTACGGCTTCGTCGCGGGCGGCCTGCGCGATACCCAGGTATACGGAGGCCAGGACCAGTCCCCATACGCCCTGCTTCGTCTGGATGCTGGGGATCGCGGGGAGCTGCTCGTCAAGATAAGCCTCGGCCCCCAGGTGGACCCCTTCCAGGACCAGGTCGTTACTGCCGGTTTCGCGCATGCCAACGGTGTTCCAGGTGTCCTCGATGCGTACACCTTCGACACTTTTGGGGACCAGGAAGTTGCCGCGCTCGGACTTCAGTGCTGGCAAACCAGCCTCCGCTCCCCCGGCATCCTCGATACTGCATCCGACGATGAAATAGCTGAGCGCGTGGCTGCCGGTGGTAAAGGTCTTGCGGCCATCGATACGCCAGCTGCCGTCTGGCTGGCGGCGGGCAGTGGTCTGGGGACGTCCTCCCCGGCTGGGACTGCCGGTCGCCGGCTCGCTGACCGCGCTATTGATCATGGCTCCATTCTCAACCACGTCCCGGCACAGTTGCTCGATCACCGGGGGCAGTTCGCCGCGCCCCTCGACCAGCCGACCGCTATGCATCAGGTGCATCGTTACCACCAGCGCCGTCGACGCATCACCCTGCGCCAGCCGATACTGAGCATGAACGAGATCCAATAACGAAGCACCCTGTCCCCCCAGTTCGCGTGGCAGCGAGAGCGTCAGATAGCCCGCCTCGTGCAGATCCTTAAAATTTTCTACCGGGAAGCGCCCTTCCCAGTCATAGCGCGCGGCACGCTCCGCGAAACGGTCGGCTAAGCTAGCGGCCGTCTCCAGCAGTTGTTTTTGTTCGGCAGTCCTTGGATACGAGAGGAAGCTCATGGATACTCCTTTAATTCAAATGGCCTTAAAGACATAATGAGATAGCGGCATTCCTCGCGGAGATCACCTGTGCTGTGCTCATTGGTCCATACAAAGATGGAGGTCCCCGCGAGGGGCGCCGCTATGCGGATGCACTATCAGTAAAGGCTTATTCCCTTTATGATAATAACTTCTCTGAGCTAATCATATCATATACGAGACAAAACGCTGACTCGCTACATAGACAATTTATGTATAAATGCGGCTTTGTGAAAACTCCGAGATTCATTTCTGGTGGTGAAGCAAAGTCGCTCCTTCCGATTTGCTTGACGTGCTGCATCTGGGATGATAGAATGTAGAACATGTGTACACAGAAACGAGCATACAAGTTCAGATTCTATCCAACAAATGAGCAGAAGCAGATGCTTGCTCGTACCTTTGGATGTACCCGTTTCGTGTACAACTGGGCACTCCGTCTCAAAACCGATGCCTACCACAAGCTGCAGCGGCGTCTCTCCTACGAAGATCTGTCTTCGCTGCTGACCGACCTAAAAACCCAAGAAGCCTACACATGGTTGAATGAGGTGTCCAGTGTGCCCCTCCAGCAGACTTTGCGTCACCTCGACAATGCCTTTCTCGCCTTTTTTGAGAAGCGTGTGAAGTATCCCGCCTTCAAAAAGAAACGAAACAAGCAGTCGGCCTCCTATGCCGCAAGTGCCTTTACGTTTCGCCACGGAGTTCTCAGGCTAGCGAAGATGAAAGATCCGCTCGATATCGTTTGGTCCCGCTCGTTGCCAGCACAGGTTGTGGTGTCCAGCGTCACCGTCTCTAAAGACGCCGCCGAGCGCTATTTCGTCAGCCTGTTGGTGGAAGAACCCATCCCTTACCTGACCCCGACGGATGTGACGATCGGCGCTGATTTGGGCTTGAAATCGTTCGTGGTGCTCTCCGATGGCCAAATAATTGGCAATCCGCGTTTTTTTCGGCAGGATGAGAAGAAACTGGCGAAAGCCCAACGGCGATACGCCAGGAAACAAAAGGGGTCGAAGAACCGAGACAAGGCGCGCCGTCAAGTGGCCAGAATACACGCTCGGATTGCTGATCGACGCACCGACTTTCTCCAGAAGCTATCCACCCGCTTGATCCGTGAAAACCAAACGATCTGCGTGGAGAGCCTTCGGGTCAAGAACATGATCAAGAATCCGTGCTTGAGTAAAGCCATCTCGGACGTGGGCTGGGGGCAATTTGTTACCCTGCTGGAATATAAAGCGGGCTGGTATGGTCGACATGTGGTGAGAATTGACACGTGGGAACCCACCAGTAAACGCTGTTTCGACTGTGGACATATTGTAGACTCCTTACCACTTAATGTTCGCCACTGGACGTGTCCGGAATGTGGCATTCATCACCATAGAGATTTGAACGCGGCGAAAAATATCAGGTCCGTGGGGCTCACGGTCCTTAATGCCTGTGGAGAGGCCGTAAGACCTGGAGCGGAGAAAGCCAAACCAGGCAAGCCTCAACGAAGCAGGAAATCTAAGAAGTGATTCTTAGCATCCCCTTGCTTTAGCTGTGGGGAGATGTCAAAGTAGCAGAAAGAACCTATTATTATCTATGCACAAGGAGATAATTCGTGAAGGCAATTGCGGTCTTTCCAGGAACAAAAGAGATCCAGGTAGTCGAACATCCTGAGCCACAGATCGAGCGACCAGAGCAGGTAAAGCTGCGGCTACTGGAAGTGGGAGTCTGCGGCACCGATCGCCATATCTGCGCCCAGGCCTTTGGCTCTCCGCCGGCACATAGCGACTATCTGATTCTGGGACATGAGGCGCTGGCTGAAGTGGTTGCCGTAGGAGATGCGGTCACCCATTTGCAGCCGGGCGACCTGGTGGTGCCTGAGGTGCGCCGCCCCTGTGCCGATCCCTCGTGTCGGGCCTGCCAGGCCGAGCACCAGGATTTTTGTCAGACCGGCACCTATACAGAACGAGGCATTAAAGAACTCCATGGCTATATGGCCGAATATGTGGTGGATGATGTGCGCTTCCTGCATCCCGCCCCCGAGGGGCTCAGACAGGTGGCTGTGCTGACGGAGCCGTTGACCATCGCTGAGAAAGCGCTGGACCAGGCTCTTCAGATTCAGCGGCGCCTGCCATGGCAGACCGGCTCCGCTACCAGTTCCGAGCCCGGACGCGGCCTGACCGCCGTCGTGCTGGGTGCCGGACCCATCGGCCTGCTGGGCGCGATGCTCTTCGTGATCCAGGGCTTCGATACTTATGTCTATTCCCGCGCCCAGGCCCCCAATGAAAAGGCCGATATCGTAACCGCCATCGGCGCCACCTATATTTCATCCGAGACGACTCCTGTGGAGGAGTTTACAAAGCAGGTGGGGCAGATCGACCTGGTGTACGAAGCTATGGATGCAGCCCCAATGGCGATTGAGATCATTCAACATCTCAATCGCAATGGCATATTTATCTTTACCAGCGGCACCAATCCCAGGCAGCCTTATGGTATCGATAGCGCCGCGACGCTGCACAATCTGACCCCGCTGAACCAGGTTATTATCGGTACGGTCAACGCGGGACCGGACACCTTTACGTCCGCCATTGAGCATCTGGGCGTGTTCCAGCAGCGCTGGCCCTCGATCCTGTCCAGTCTGATTACCCAACGCCATCCAATGCAGCGGGCCTCCGGGGTTCTGCTCAAGAAGCCCGGTGGCATCAAGCACGTTGTCACCATCGCCTAACCGATGCGTCCCGGCGGCATGTAGCTAGGGCTGCCGGGATGCCACCAGCGCGCTGGCCTCCATACAGAGTCGCGACAACTGGGCGAGGCCCTTCCCCAGCGGTGCGACATGCATGCATTCTTCCATGGTATGGGCCTTCTCGCCCTTGGTGACGCCGATACAGACGGATGGAATGTTGAGGCTAATGGGGATATTGGCGTCCGTACTCGATGCCACGCATTGTGGCTGATAGCCGATCCATTTCACGACCTCCACAGCGAGCCGGACCAGTTCATCATCCTCGCCACGCTTGCCGGCGGGCCGATCTCCGATCTTCTCTATCTCGGTCTGCAGGCCGGAGCCGGCTCGCTGCTCCACGATCGTTCGCGCCTGCGCCACCAGGGTATCCAGCGCCTGCGGGTTGATGGAACGCATATCCAGCAACGCCGAGGCGCGGGGCGCGATGGTGTTCACTGAGGTCCCTCCCTCGATCATGCCCACATTGAAGGTGGTCTTTGGATCCTTCGGTACCTGCAGCGCCGCCAGGCCCGCGATAATGCGCCCCAGGCCATGGATGGCGCTGGGAACACCAAAGGACCCAAAGGAGTGTCCGCCGGGGCCCCTGACCGTAATCTTCCAGCGCTTCGAGCCGACGGCGACATTGACAATGCTGCCCAGGTTACCATCTACGACCAGGACGGCGCCGATCTCTTCCCTGTAGCGCTCTACGGCGGCCCTGGCGCCCCGCAGATCTCCCAGGCCCTCCTCACCAACATTGGCTACAGCCAGCAGGTCTACCGGCGTCTCCCAGCCATATGCATCCAACATCTCAAATACAGTCAATACGGAGGCCACACTGACGCTGTTATCGCCAATCCCCGGACCATAGACGAGATCCCCTTCTCGATAGATCTTCAGGGGTGTCGTGGCCGGAAAGACTGTGTCGATATGCGACAGCAGCATTACCAACGGTCTGCCCTGCCCCTGCTGCCCGCGCCGTACATAGACGTTGCCGATCTCATCAATCTCAGGAGCATAGCCGCGCTCCCGCCAGAGTTGCGCCACAAACGCGGCCCGCTCCCCCTCGTCACCGGTAGGGGCCGCGACCGCGCAGATACGCTGTGTCAGCGCCACAACATCCTCAATCCTCGCGGTTGCATCCGTTAACAGGCGATTCAAATCCTCAGTGGTCAGCGCCATCAATCGCTCCTTTATTGCTTCATACATCGAGATCAAAAATAGCGGGCACAGGAGTGCGCCACGCTATATGCCCGGACCAATCATAGGTAGCAAAAAACATGATATAAAAAAATTATAATACGTGAGAGAGCTATCACAAAACTGATAGGCGCATTCATCCGTATCACTTCTATATACGCCCGCCGACCCCAATCAAGCACCAATCATGTATTCAAGCCGCTGGCCGATGCCGCGACTTTTATCCGCGAACAAAGCATCATGCCAGCAAGAACTGTACATAACGTATTGACCAACCTTGAAATTGGTGCGTTGAATAGAGGTAGTCGAAGGGATACAATAACTTTGGCCATTCAGACCAAAGCGCTATGTCACTCTCGTCTTTTGATTGGAATGTATAGAAGCAGGAGAACGTATTTATGACTATTGCCAAACAGCCTTTTGGTCGAACCGGGCATAACAGCACGCGCACCCTCTTCGGTGCCGCCGCTCTGGGTTCGGTTACGCAGGCGGAAGCAGATCAGACGTTAGAGGTACTGCTCAAATATGGAGTTAACCACATCGACGTAGCCGCCAGCTATGGCGATGCAGAACTGCGCATTGCCCCCTGGATGGCTCAGCATCGCGGCGATTTCTTTTTGGCCACAAAAACTGGTGAGCGTACAGCGGACAAGGCGATGGAGGAGCTGCATCGCTCGTTGGAGCGTATGAAGGTCGACTATGTTGATCTGTGGCAATTCCACAATCTGGCCGATCCTATCGAGTGGGACATCGCCTTGAGCCCGGGTGGCGTCATCGACGCGGCCATCGAGGCGAAGAAGCAGGGATTGGTACGCGCCATCGGTGTGACCGGTCATGGCCTGCAGATCGCCGCCACCCATCGCCGCAGCCTGGAGCGCTTCGACTTCGACTCGGTCCTGCTGCCCTGCAACTATGTGACGCTGCAGAATCCGTATTACGCGGAAAACTTCAACGCACTGGTTGAGACCTGCAAGCAACGTAACGTGGCCGTACAGACCATTAAATCGATTGCCTACAAGCCATGGCTGGGTGAGGAGCACAACCGCAGCACCTGGTACGCTCCCCTGGAGGACCAGGAAGATATCGATCGCGCCGTCGGTTGGGTCCTGGGCCACGAGGGAGTCTTCCTCAATACCGTTGGCGATATCCATCTCCTGCCAAAGGTGCTGGACGCGGCCAGTCGCTTTGAGAAGGCAACACAGGATTCAGAAATGGAGAAGATGGTGGCCGGCCTGGGTATGCAGCCGCTCTTTGTGTAGCTGCCTGATCACTTCGACAGCGAACTGACATACAAAAACCGCGGGGTCGTCCTCTTTGATAGAAATATCAGGACGATCCCCGCGGTTTTATTCATCGGCTATCTAGCAGCGAAACAACCTCATCAGGAAGTTCGAACGACTAGAGGCCGGCGTAGTTGTTTCGGGACTCTTTTTCGTTCACGAATAGAGCCTCGTTGATGCCCTCACTATTGCGGCTCAACAGCTCCAGCAGACCACGGGTCTCTTCAGCGCTCATCGTGCAATACATGCCACTGGGATTACCAAACTCGTGGTAGTACAGCTTCAGCTTGCCATCCTCTAACCAGGACTGGTAGCGACCGATTTTCATGTGATCTTTGTGGTTGTGTGGTGTGTTCATATTGTTTGCTCCTCCTTGAGGTTATCTCAGGCTGTTGTTTTTACTCTTTATACTTTTGACTAACTGAGGGGAAGATTCGCCGTCGAACCTCCAGCCCAGGTGATTGATTTTGTTTGTCGTTTCGCTTTCGCTGACATACATATAATACGGCATAATCTGGCGTTTAGGGGCCAAAAAACGACCAAAAAATGGGGCGGCAAAAATCTTTATGCACTTCGATATATAGCCACTTCAAAAACACTCCTACCCACACCCTTTATTACATCTTTACGAAGCAATTTGACCCCTCGTTTGTGCAATTTGCACAAAACAAAACCTCGATATATTTGTACAAATTGCAAAAGCCAGGCCATTGTCTTTCAGATGCTTTATTTATTAAGAGTATGGGGTCTTACTCTCATCTTATCGGGGTACGTGAGCGCCCCCACACGCGCGTCCGCATGCGCGGCTGCCCTCGTTATATTATATTGGAGTGGACTGGCGTGATGTCATGCAGGCGCTTCAGCGCCTGCATGACATCACGCCAGTCCACTCCAATATAATACTGTTGAGCACCGTAGACGCGTAGAGTGTAGGTGTCAGGCTTGCCCTGGCTTATGCGAAGGCGCGAATCCTACGCCTTTCAAAAAAAAGGGCCGCCCTCGAAGTTTCGAGGACGGCCCTTTTTTCTGCTGCTGGTTAGAGCTGTGCCAGCAGGCTGTTTAAGCGATTGACAAAGGTGACGGGATTCTCTAGCTGTTCGCCGCTGCTGAGAACCGATTGGTCGAAGAGCACGTGTGCCCAATCGGAGAAGAGCCGTTCGTTCGCTTCTCCCTTGATGCGTACGACAAGGGGATGCTGGGGGTTGATCTCCAGGATCGGCTTGTCGTTGGGGATCTGTTGACCGGCGGACTGCAGGAGGCGTTTGAGGCTGGGGTCGATGCCATATTCGTCGACGACCAGGCAGGCCGGAGAGGTCGTCAGGCGGTTGGTGGTGCGCACATCTTTGACCTCTTCGCCCAGGACCTGCTTGAGGCGCTCCAGCAGATCTTTGGCCTCGTCGGCGCTCTTCTGCTGCTCCTCTTTCTCCTGTTCGTCTTCCAGCTTGCTCAGGTCGACTTCACCCTTGGAGACTGATTGCAGTTGCTTGCCGTCAAACTCACGCAGCTCTGGCAGCGCCAGGTGATCAACGGGATCGGAAAGCAAGAGGACCTCGATCCCCTTTTTCTTGAAGATCTCCAGCAGGGGGCTATCCTTGGCAGCGGCGTAGCTGTCGGCCACGATGTAGTAGATCTTGTCCTGTCCCTCTTTCATGCGCCCGACGTACTCTTCCAGTGAGACGTTCTGGGTCTCGCTGCCGGAGGTCGAGGTGGCGAAGCGCAGCAGCTTGGCCAGGGTGTCGCGGTTGTTGTGGTCTTCCAGCAGGCCTTCCTTGATGACGCGGCCAAATTCTTGCCAGAAGGTGGCGTACTTCTCCGGCGAGTTTCTGGCCATGTCGGTGAACAGGCTCAGCACCTTCTTGGTCGAATTGGAGCGAATGGCATCGATCATGCGATTCTGCTGCAGGATCTCACGCGAGACGTTCAAGGGCAGGTCGTTGGAGTCGATGACACCACGGATGAAGCGCAGGTAGCGCGGCATCAGTTTCTCGGCGTCATCCATGATGAAGACGCGGCGCACATAGAGCTTGACACCATGATGGACTTCACGAGTGTAGAGATCGAAGGGGGCCTGCGATGGTACATAGAGCAGCAGGGTATATTCCTGCGTCCCCTCCATGCGACTGTGGGTATAGGCCAGGGGATCACTGAAGTCATGCGAGATGTGCTTATAGAATTCATTATATTCTTCTTCGCTGATCTCGTTGCGTGACCGGGTCCAGAGCGCGGACGCCGTGTTCACTACCTCCCACTCGTCCTCTTTATCCTTCTCTTCCGACTTCATCACGATCGGCAAGGTGATATGGTCGGAGTATTTGCGAATGATTGAGCGCAGGCGATAGCCGTTCAGGAGCTCGTCTTCGTCTTCGCGCAGGTGCAGGATGACCTCGGTACCACGAGAGGGCTTCTCAATGTTCTCGATTGAGTACTCTCCCTGACCGTTAGATTCCCAGCGCACGCCGTGGCCCGGCTTCAGACCAGCATGACGGGTCAGGACCGTGACCCGGTCGGCAACCACAAACGAAGAATAGAAGCCAACACCAAATTGGCCGATCAGGTTGGCATCCTTCTGCTGATCCCCTGTCAGAGCCTGGAAAAATTCACGGGTGCCCGATTTGGCGATCGTGCCCAGATGCTCGACAGCCTCTTCGCGGTTCATACCAATACCATTATCCGCGACGGTGATCGTACGAGCATCTTTATCAAATGAAACGCGAATCTTAAAATCGGTATCATGCTCATATAACGATGCATCTGAAAGGGCGTCGAAGCGCAGACGATCGATCGCGTCCGATGCATTTGAAATGAGTTCACGGAGAAATATTTCTTTGTTACTGTACAGCGAGTGGATCATCAGATCCAATAGCTGCTTTACTTCAGCCTGGAAACCAAGCGTCTCCTTATGTGTTTCTGTTGACATAAACAAAACCTCCCTGGCAACAATAGTATTTGAGAGAGAAGAATAGCACGCAAGAGGCATTATTATCAAATGCTACTGTACCAAAACCCGAGCCCTTTTTCAACTGATTCGCGCACCAGATGATCGTATTAAACGTATATTGCCAAAAATTCGCATTCAAATAATTTATATAAGGGGTGGGGCAAAATAAAGGCGCGTCGGACGCGCCTTTATTTTGCCCCACCCCTTATATAAATTACGAAGAAAAATTTATTCTTTTTAACTGTTCCGAAGTATAAAAAATGGTGAAAAACTAAAAAAATAGCCAGATAGTTCTAGCTATGCTCACGTAGCTGCATAGATATAACAAAGCTGTTAAAATTTATATAGGTAAAAAGCATAGCTTAAGTTCTTATCTGCATATACTAAATATACTAAAATTTATCACTCCTCTTTACTTACCTGACCACATTAATGTACAATGCATATACAATGTTTTTTTGTGTATTTCTACAACGCAGTGATCACTTCTTAACTGTTGGGCCTATTTAGCGACAAAGCAACCCAGAGCAAGTGAATCAGTAGAAAACACAGTATAAAAATTGATATCAATCAATAAGGAGAAAACAGATGAGCGAGCTATTAACAGTGTCCGAGGTTGCAGATATCTTACGCGTAGACGATACTACGGTTCGTCGCTGGGTGAAGCAGGGGGCCCTGGAAGCGGTTATTCTGCCCCACGTCAATGAGCGCCAGGCATACCGCATTAAACGCGAGACCCTTGATCGCGTTCTGGGTGCTGCCGCCGGTCAGTTGGGCGACTAGTCAAGAAGCGCAAAATATCTCCGTCAGCGGCCCGCTGCCAATATATAATAAATATATGAGATCTGATGGTTAAAGCTTACTATTTGCGCTTTCCCACAATCAAATATACATAAAAATGAGCCTGGCTTCTGGTATGAAGTCAGGCTTATTTTTAGCCATAGAAGCAGGGCGAGTTCGGCACCGGTATGGCTGTGGTAAACTCAGCGAAACAGAGTGGGATTCTGTGTAAAAAAACGGTTGACAGTCCCATTGACTTAAATGTATTATCAATAACAGACGCATAAATAAATATGTAACTCGATTGCTTTTTGCTCTTATACTAGCAACTGGCTGTCGATATTTCCCGACCAGGAATAGTAAATTGAAAACACGTATTTTGCCACCCTCGCGTGAGTTTTCTACTCTGGTCAATCTCCTTCGTTGGAGGGCAGCTCAACAGCCCGAACAGCGCATCTACACTTTTTTGACTGACGGAGACAAAGAAAAAGATGCCCTCACATTCGCGGAGCTTGATCACCAAGCAAGAATTATCGGCGCTTCATTACAAGGGCGCGTTCCTCGCGGAAGCCGCGCTTTGCTGATCTACCCTTCGGGGTTGGACTTTATCGTCGCATTCTTCGGTTGCTTATACAGTGGAATTATTGCAGTCCCGGTGTACCCACCTTCTGCGGTTCGCTCAGATCGTACCCTGACAAAATTTCGAGCGATCGCGCAAAACGTTGATGCCGAGGTCGTTCTAACCTCCACCACCCTTTCTTCAAAAGTTACCAATTTAATCCAGCAGACCCCTGAGCTACAGGCTGCGCCCGTCCTTGTCACTGATACCCTCACCGATACCTCTTCCCAATGGGAGATGCCCGATGTGGATAGCGCAACGCTGGCGTTCTTGCAGTATACATCAGGCTCGACCGGGGTCCCTAAAGGCGTGATGGTGACGCATGGGAACTTACTGCATAATCTATCGCTGGTCGCACGTTATTGCCAGCATCCCGAGACGGCCCACGGCGTAACGTGGCTGCCGCTCTATCATGATCTTGGTCTGATCGGTGGGGTGCTTCAACCACTCTACGCAGGCTACGAATCAACGATTATGGCCCCGACCACCTTTTTACAGCGCCCGTACCGCTGGCTGCAGGCAATCTCAAATACCCAGGCCACCATTAGTGGCGCTCCCAATTTCGCCTATGACCTCTGCGTGCGCAAGGTTACTGAGGAGCAGAAGAAGACGCTGGACCTGAGCCACTGGGAGATCGTGGCCAATGGCGCGGAACCGGTGCGTGCGGATACGCTGGAGCGCTTCGCGGAAGCCTTCGCGGTCAGCGGGTTCCGCCGCAATTATTTCTACCCTTCTTATGGCATGGCCGAGGCGACACTGCTGATAAGCGCAGGCACCAAGGGTGTCTTCCCCACCGTGCGTTCATTCGATGCTCAGTCCCTGAAGCAGAATCTGGCTCAGGAAGTACCAGCAACGGATCAGCAGGATGGCGAGGAGCAGAACATCAGAACCCTGGTGAGCAGCGGCAAGAGCCAGGATGATCAGACGATGCTGATTGTGGACCCCGAGACCAGTACGCCGTGCCCAGCCGATCGCGTGGGCGAGATCTGGCTCTCCGGCCCCAGCGTGGCCCAGGGTTACTGGCAGCGACCCGTTGAGACGGCCGAGACCTTCCAGGCCCACCTGGTCGATGGACAGGGTCCTTTCCTGCGTACCGGTGATCTGGGCTTTTCGCATGAGGATGAACTCTTTATTACGGGACGCCTGAAAGATCTGATTATTATTCGCGGCAGCAACCATTATCCACAGGATATTGAGAAGACGGTGGAAAGCTGCCACGCTGCCCTGCGCCTCAATGGCGGGGCCGCCTTTTCGATCGAGGCGAGTGGCGAGGAGCGCCTGGTCATCGTACACGAGGTTGAGCGCACCGCGCTATCCTCCAATCTGGAGGAGGTGGCGGCGACCATTCGCCAGGCGATCTCGCTACAGCACGAGGTCCAGGTGTACGCGATCACCCTGATCAAACCCGGCAGCCTGCCGAAGACGTCCAGCGGCAAGGTGCAGCGCCGGGGCACGAAAGAACATTATCTGGATGGTACGCTCGATGTGGTATATTCCTGGCAGCAGGACGCGTCCGAGGTCGGCACGCCACAGGCAGCCAGACCCGCGAAGGAGACCACGCCGCAGCCAGTACAAGAAGAGCAATCCGTTCAGGAGGAACAGCCATCCGAGCCAGCGATAGACGTGGCCACCCTGCGCTCCTGGCTGGTGGAGCACGTGGCGGAGGCGCTGAAGGTGGCGCCTACTTCAATCGATGTGGGGACACCATTTGCCTACTACGGCATGGATTCGGCGCAGGCGGTCAGTCTGTCCGCCGACCTGGAGGATCTGCTGCATCAGTCACTGTCCCCGACGCTGGCCTATGATTATCCTACTATAGATGCGCTGGCCCGCTACCTGGCGAATGGAGAAGAGGTCTTTGCGACAGAGGCGGTTGAGACGCCCGATCAGCAGAGGTTTGACCAGGATGCCATCGCCATCATCGGCCTGAGCTGCCGCTTTCCGGGGGCACAGAATCCTGAGGAGTTCTGGCAGATGCTGCGCAACGGCGTCGATGGCATCTCGGAGGTGCCCGGCGAGCGCTGGAATAGCCAGGATTACTATGCCGAGACCCCGGCCACGCCCGGTAAGATGAACACGCGCTGGGGCGGCTTCCTGTCCGATGTGGATAAGTTTGATCCGGCCTTCTTCGGCATCTCGCCACGCGAGGCGAATGGCATGGACCCGCAGCAGCGTCTGCTGCTGGAGGTGGCATGGGAGACGCTGGAGAACGGGGGCATCTCCCCGGCGCGGCTGGCGGGAAGCCAGACCGGCGTCTTTGTGGGCATCAGTAGCGACGATTATTCACGCCTGCAGTTCCGCCATCCCGAGGAGGCCGATGCCTACGCGGGTACGGGCAATGCGCACAGTATCGCGGCCAACCGTCTGTCGTATGTGCTGGACCTGCGCGGTCCCAGCATGGCGATGGATACGGCCTGCTCGTCGTCCCTGCTGGCGGTCCACCAGGCCTGCCAGAGTCTGCGCAACCATGAATGCACGCTGGCGCTGGCCGGAGGGGTCAATCTGATCCTGACGCCCGAACTGACGATTACCTTCTCGCAGGCGCGCATGATGTCGTCGGATGGTCGCTGCAAGACGTTTGATGAGAGCGCCGATGGCTATGTGCGCAGCGAGGGCTGCGGACTGGTCCTGCTGAAACCGCTCTCCGACGCGCAGCGCGACGGTGATGCGGTGCTGGCCGTGATTCGCGGCTCGGCTGTGAACCAGGATGGGCGCAGCAACGGGCTGACCGCCCCCAATGGCCCTTCCCAGGAGGCTGTGATCCGCCAGGCTCTGAATAACGCCGGCATCCAGCCAGAACTGGTGAGCTATGTGGAAACACATGGCTCCAGTACCCCGCTGGGTGATCCCATCGAGGTGGCGGCCCTCAAGTCGGTCCTGATGCCACAGCGCACGCCCGAGCAGACCTGTGTGCTGGGAGCGGTCAAGAGCAATATCGGCCACCTGGAGTCTGCGGCGGGCATCGCCGGTCTGATCAAGACGGTGCTCAGTCTGCAAAAGGGCGAGATCGCTCCCAATCTGCATTTCCAGCAGCTGAATTCGCATATCTCGTTTGAGGATACGACCTTCGCGATCCCGACGCAGCCGATGCCGTGGCCCACGGAGCGGCGCATCGCGGGCGTCAGCGCCTTTGGCTTCGGCGGCACAAATGTGCATATGATCCTTGAGGCGGCGCCGAAGACGCGCGCCGTCACCAACGAGATGGAGCGGCCCCTGCACCAGCTGACGCTGTCGGCCCACAGCGATGAGGCCCTGCGCCAGCTGGCGCGCCGCTACCAGTCCTTCTTAAAGGAGCATCACGGCACGGTGGTGGCGGACCTCTGCTATACGGCCAATACGGGGCGTGTCCCCTTCGCTTCGCGGCTGGCGATTACGACGACGACCGCCGAGCGGCTACGAGGACAGCTGGCGACCTTCCTGCAGGATAAGCCGGCGTCGACCATCCAGCAGGGACGCAAAACAACGCGCGGCCATAAGCTGGCCTTCCTCTTTACGGGACAGGGTTCGCAGTATGTGGGGATGGCGCGGCAGCTCTATGATACCCAGCCGACGTTCCGCGCGGCCCTTGAGCGCTGCGACCAGATCCTGCAGCAGTACCTGGAGCAGCCGCTGCTGTCGGTGCTCTATCCTTCACTGGAGAATCCATCGCTGGATGAGACAGCCTATACGCAGCCGGCCCTGTTCGCTTTGGAGTACGCGCTGGCGGAGCTGTGGAGGTCCTGGGGCGTGGTGCCAGATATGCTACTGGGGCATAGCGTTGGCGAGTATGTGGCGGCTTGCGTCGCCGGGATGATGAGTCTGGAGGATGGACTGAAGCTGATCAGCGCGCGTGGACGCCTGATGCAGGCGCTAAAGCAGCCGGGAAGCATGGTGGCAACCTTCGCCACTCCCGAGCAGCTGCGGCCGTTTATGGAGCCGGTGCAGCAGCTGGTCTCGATCTCGGCCATCAATGGTCCGCAGAGCGTGGTGCTCTCGGGTGATGCCGGGGCGCTGCAAGAGATGACGCAAAAGCTGGAGGCGGCGGGCATCGCGACGCATCCGATGACGGTCTCCCATGCCTTCCATTCGCCGTTGATGGAGCCGATGCTCGACGAATTTGAGCAGGTGGCCAGCGAGATCACGTTTAAACCGCTGCAGATCCCGATGGTCAGCAATGTTACGGGCCAGCTCTTGAACGTGGGCGAAACGGTGGATGCACATTACTGGCGCACGCAGACCCGCAGCGCGGTGCAGTTCGCCGCTGGCCTGGATACGCTGGCCAGCCAGGGCTGCGATGTCTTTGTTGAGGTTGGCCCGGCCGCTACACTGATTAATATGGGAAAACGTAGCCTGTCCGCAGGGGAGTATAGCTGGTTGCCATCGCTGCGCAAAGATCATGGCAACTGGCAGACCTTGCTGGAAAGCGTGGGCAAGCTGTTTGTGCTGGGCGTCGACCTTGACTGGCCTGGGTTTGACCACGATTATCAGCGCCAGCACATCGCCTTGCCAACCTATCCGTTTGAGCGCCAGCGCTACTGGTTCGAGACCAGCGACGCGCCCGCCGCGCAGCCAGAGGCGCGGCGAGCAGAGGTTGTAGAGAATCAGCCTGACTCTCAACGCCATCCCTTGCTGGACACCCATGTCGCCCTGGTTCAACCTGTACGCATGCACGTCTGGGAGAGTATACTGAATACGCAGCGAACTCCCTACATGAAGGACCATCGCGTCCAGGGCTCGCCCGCCCTTTCTCTTTCAACATACATCGAGATGGCGCAGGCCGCGACCAGGGAGGCGTTTGGCACCAATAACTATAGCCTGAAAGAGATTGAGCTTAAGAAGCTGCTCCTCTTGCCGGAGGAGGGTCCCCAGAAGGTTCAAGTTGTTCTTTCTGCCGACACCCAGGATCAGGCAACCTTTACCATTTATAGCCATGCTGTCGGTGCACCAGATCAACCACACGACCACTGGACGCTCCATGCAACTGGTAAAATTCATACTCATTAAGGAACTAGTCTGGAGGATATTGTGGCATCACCAACGACATCCAGCGGTGGCCAGTATATTGACTTTGGTCTGATATTCTTTTCGAGCAGTGAGACTCCATTTCACGCCGATAAGTATCGCCTGGTGATTGAGAGCACGAAATTTGCTGACCAGCACGCGTTTTCCTCGGTCTGGATTCCCGAGCGCCATTTCACCAGGGATGGCTGGCTCTATCCGAATCCAGCGGTTCTGCATGCGGCCCTGGCGCGTGAGACGCGCCAGATCCGGCTGCACGCGGGCAGCGTCGTTCTGCCCCTGCACAATCCCATCCGCGTGGCGGAAGAGTGGGCCGTAGTCGACAATCTGTCGGGCGGCCGCGTGGGCATCGCCTTCGCCTCTGGCTGGCATCCCACCGATTTCTCACTGGCACCGGACAACTATCAGCAGCGCCACGAGGTAATGTATCGCGGCATCGAGACCGTGAAGCGGCTCTGGCGCGGCGAGAAGATCCAGGTGACCGGCGGCGATGGTAAGCAGGCGGAGATCCAGACTTACCCGACCCCCATCCAGCGTGAGCTGCCCTACTGGGTGACGGCGGCCGGCAATCCCAACACCTTCGCCAAGGCGGGCGAGATCGGGGCCAACCTGCTGACCCATATGTACAACCAGAGTGTGCCGGAGCTGGCGGAAAAGATCCGCATCTATCGCAATGCGCGCGCGGAACATGGCTACGATCCGGCCACGGGCCAGGTGTCGGTCATGATGCATACCTTTATCGGCAAAGATGAGGCCACGGTGCGCGAGCAGACCCAGGGGCCGTTCAGCGAGTACCTGAAGTCTGCCTCCTACCTGGTGAACGCCATCGCCTACAGCCGGGGGCAGCAGGTCGATCTCAAGACGCTTTCGGAGCAGGATCTCAACGATTACCTGCTCTTCGTGACCGATCGCCTGATCAGTACCCGCCGCGTCCTGATCGGTACGCCGGAACAGTGCGCCGACCTGATCGTTGAGCTGAAAGAGGCCGGCGTAAGCGAGATTGCCTGCCAGATCGATTTTGGCGTCGATGCCGACCTGGTGATGGAGAGCATGCCCTATCTGGATCAGTTAAAAGAGCTGGCCAACAGCCGCCTGCAGTCGCGCGCTCAGAGGGAGCTACAGCCCGTGGCGGCCGTGGCGGAACAACATCATACCAATGGACATGCGCCGGCGAAAACAGCAGCGCTGCAGCCTTCCAACCCCACAACCACACAGTCGGCCGTGGAGCAAGACCTTTCACTGGGCGCTATCCGCCAGCGCTGTCGCCAGCAGGTGGATACGGCGGATTTCTATCAACAGCTTCAGCGGCATGGCGTTGAGCTGGCCGAGAGCTTTCAGGGCATTAGCCGTCTGTGGAAGCGCGACGGCGAGGCGCTGGGACAGGTGAAGCTGTCGGCCGGGCTGGTACAGGATGCTGAGAAGTATGCTATCCATCCCACCCTGCTGGACTCGGCGTTGCAGGTCTTGATCGCAACACTGCCACAGGAGCTGCTGGAGAGCGCGACCGATCTCTACCTGCCAAGCGGGATCCGTAGCTTCCAACAGCATCGGCCGCTCAGCACCTCCGTCTGGAGCCACGCGCAGCTGACGACCGAGGCCACTCCTTCCACAGATGTCATCGAAGGTACGGTGCACCTGCTCGATGATCAGGGACAGCTGCTGGTCGAGATCAGCGGGCTGCAGTTGCAGCATACGGTGCTGGCCGCGCCCGCGACCAACACGAGTGCCAATCCGGCATCGGAGACAAAAGATCTGCCGAACTGGCTCTATGAGCTGCAGTGGGAACCGACCTCGCTGACCCCGCCAGCCGCTACAGATCTGTCGGGACGCTGGCTGGTCTTTACGGATAAGAGCAGCGTGGGCCAGAAGCTGATTGAGCAGATGGAACAGCTGGGGGCCAGCTGTATCCGCGTAGTGGCAGGCAGCCGCTACCGCGTCCTCTCCCCTGGACACTATCAGATCGATCCGGCGCAGGGCGAGGATACACAACGCGTTGTGCAAGAGGCGCTGCAGGATCAGCCGCTCTCCGGCGTGATCCACCTGTGGAGCCTGGATACAACTCCCGTGGCGGCCACCAGCGTGGCGTCATTGGAGGAGGATCAGCAGATCAGCACCGGCCATGCGCTGCAGCTCATTCAGGCGCTGGCGGAACATGGTGGTACCAGGCCGCCGCAGCTGTGGTTCGCGACCCGTGGAGCTCAGGCGGTCGACAACAATCTTACCCAGCTTGAAATCAGCCAGTCTCCCCTGTGGGGACTGGGCAAAACCTGCGCCATGGAGCATCCCGAACTGTGGGGCGGGCTGGTCGATCTTGATCCAGAAGAGACGGCGCGGGCGGCGGCCACGCAGCTGCTCGGCGCGCTGCGCAACTATAAACAGGAGGATCAGATCGCCTTCCGCTCCGGACAGGGCTATGTGGCACGCATGGTGCGCAGCCAGGTCCGCGCGACGCGTCCCTTGACCCTGCAGAAAGATGGCAGCTACCTGATTACGGGTGGGCTGTGGGGATTGGGCCTGGAGGTGGCGCGGCGCTTCGCGCGCCAGGGGGCGGGACACCTGGTCCTGCTGGGTCGCAGCGAGCTGCCGGCCCGCGAGAGCTGGGATAAGCTACCCGCTGGCAGCCGCCAGGCACAACAGGCGGCGGGCATCCGTGAACTGGAGCGCCTGGGCGCGCGGGTCCACTACGCGTCCGTCGATGTAACCGACGAGACGCAGCTGACCGATTTTCTGACCACCTATGCGCAACAGGGCTATCCGGCGCTGAAGGGCGTGATCCACGCCGCCTCGGTCTGGCAGGATGCGCGGGGAGAGTCGCTGGTGCGGCCACTGGCTCAGCTAACGCAGGACGCCCTGACGGCGGTCTTCCGTCCTAAGGTGATCGGCAGCTGGCTGCTGCATAGCCTGCTGAAAGAACAGCCGCTGGACTTCTTTGTCTCCTTCTCGTCGGGCGCGTCACTCTTTGGCTCAGCCGCCCAGGGCAACTACGCGGCGGCGGGCGAGTTCCTGGATATGCTGGCCCACTACCAGCGCGCGCACAACCAGCCGGCCCTGAGCATCGACTGGGGCGCGGTCTCCCAGATCGGCTTCGGCGCGACCAGCGAAGGCCTGCGCGTGCATGAATACTGGGAGTCGCGCGGCATCCAGCGCATCACGCCACGTCAGGTCTTGGAGGCGCTTGAGCTGTTGATCGCGCAGGGTCGCGCGCGCGTCGGCGTGCTGAAGCTGGATTGGCAACTGCTGGCACAGTACTATACTCAGATCGCCGATCTGCCGCTGGTGCGCCACCTGATCGATACATCTTCGAGCGGCCAGCAATCAGACGCCAGTCCTGCAGCAACCGCATCGATCCTGGATAGCATTCGCTCGGCCCCCGCTGAGCAGTGGCAGGCCATCCTGGAAGACTATATGCGCGCACAGGTGGCCAGCGTCCTGCGCCTGCCGCCCGAGCGGCTGGATAGCGAGCAGCCGCTGACCACGCTGGGACTGGACTCCCTGATGGCGATCGAGATGAAGAATCGTATGGAGGGCGAGCTGGCCATCCGCATCCCGATCGTGACCTTCTTGCAGGGCCCCAGCATCGTACAGTTCGCCCACCAGGTGCGTCAGCAGTTGGCGGATACGATCATGGTCGCTCCTGCGGTCAGCGATGAGGCGCCATCCGCGACTGAAGAGAACGCGGTGCAGGTGGAGTCGGCCCAGGAGGCGGAGCGCCTGCTGGCCCAGCTGGATCAACTTTCAGAGCAAGATGTTGATACCCTCCTCGCGCAGATGTTGCCCGAGGAACATGAGCAGAAAACCAATGGACATGCCGAGGAACGCCCGGACCTCAACGCCCAGAATGCGGCAGCATTGCTGGCACAGATCGATCAGCTCTCCGATGAGCAGGTCGAGGCATTGCTCAATGAAATGGCACAGAAAGAAGACTTAAATCGATGAGCGATTCCTCAAAGAATCTTTCCAATCTGTCGGCCGAAGCCAAGCGTGCTCTGCTGGCCCGCCTGTTGCGCGAGAAAGCCGGGGTCCAGGAGTCCTGGGTGCCCATCTCGCACAACCAGAAAGCGCTCTGGTTTCTTTCGCGCCTGGCCCCCAATAGTGCCGCCTACAACCTGTTGTACGCGGCACATATCAGTTCCAGGCTGAATATGCAGGCGCTGCAAAACGCCCTGCGTACCCTGGCACAGCGCTATCCCATTCTGACCGCCACCTACGCGCTGCACGATGGTGAGCCATCCCAGCACATCGTTTCCAACCGCACACTGCCGTTCGAGCAGATCGCGGCGAAGCAGCTGAGCCTGGATGAGATCCGGCGACAGCTGCTGGGGGAGAGCAATCAGCCCATCGATCTGACTACGGGACCGGTGCTGCGCGTCAAACTCTATCAGCGTTCGCAGACGGATTATGTGCTGGCCCTGGTGGCGCATCATATTGCCGTCGATTTCTGGGCGCTGGATATCTTTGTCGATGAACTTTTTCTCCTCTACGCCGCGGAACAGGCCGGAACCCCTGCACCGCTGGGCGAGGTAGGGCCACAACATATCGAATATGTGCGGTGGCAGCAGGAGATGCTGAAGAGCCCCGAGGGCGACGAGCACTGGCGCTACTGGCAGCAGACGCTGCAGGGCGATCTGCCCGTGCTTAATCTGCCGCTGGACCATGCCCGTCCGCCGGTGCAGACCTATCCGGGCGCCTCGCATAGCTTTGAGCTACCTGCCACCCTGACCGGCCGCCTGCGCGCGCTGGCCGGGACCGAAAAAGTGACCCTCTTTACCCTGATGCTGACCGCTTTCCAGGCCCTACTCTATCGCTATACCAGCCAGGAAGATATCATCGTGGGGACACCGGCGCTGGGCCGCACCCGCTCCGAGTGGGAGCGCGTGGTGGACTACCTGGCCAACCCGATCCTGGTGCGCGCCAACCTATCTGACAATCCCACCTTTAAAGAGCTGCTGGGACAGACGCGGCAGGGCGTACTACAAGGATTGGAACACCAGGATTATCCCTTCCCCCTGCTGGTTGAGCGCCTGCAGCCTAAACGCGATCCCAGCTATTCACCGCTCTACCAGACGCTGTTCATCTGGGATCGGCCGCGCACACGTAGTCCACAGGACCTGGAGCGGCTGGGACAGGGGACGCTGGCGCGGCAGGTGGAGCAGACGGGCCTATCGTTTGAGCCGTTCGCCTATGGTCAGCAGGGCGCGCCCTTCGATCTGACGCTGACGGTCTTTGAGGTCGATGGCGCCCTGAGCGCGGATTTCCGCTACAATACCGATCTGTTTGAGCCGGCCACGATCGCGCGCATGGAGCAGCACTTCCAGACGCTGCTGCAGGGGATCGTTGAGCAGCCCGATCAACCACTCTTACAGCTGCCGCTGCTGACGGAGGCGGAGCGCCAGCGCATGCTGATCGAGTGGAACGCGACCGCGCTGCCCTATCCTGATCAGACGACGCTGCAGCAGTTGATCGAGGCGCAGGTGGAGCGCACGCCCGACGCGGTGGCGCTGATCTTCGAGGGGCGGAGCAAGACCTATCGCGATCTCAACTACGCGGCCAACCACCTGGCCTATCGCCTGCAGCAGCTTGGCGTGGGTCCCGATGTGCTGGTTGGCGTCAGCATGGAGCGCTCCTTCGAGATGGTGGTGGCCCTGCTGGCGATCCTCAAGGCCGGCGGCGCCTATGTGCCGATGGACCCCTCCTATCCCACCGAGCGGCTAACCTACATGCTGGAGGACGCGCAGGTACCCGTGCTGCTAACGCAGACGCATCTGAAAGAGCGCCTACCGGACACGCAGGCTCAGGTCATCAGCCTGGACGCCGGGTGGAATAGCGCCCAGACCGAAGAGATCGCCAATCCCACCAGCCAGGCCAGGGCGGAGAACCTGGCCTATATGATCTATACCTCCGGCTCGACCGGCAAGCCCAAGGGCGTGATGAATACGCACAGGGGCATCTGCAACCGCCTGCACTGGATGCAGCAGACCTATCAGCTCAGCGGCGAGGATCGCGTGCTGCAGAAGACGCCGTTTAGCTTCGATGTGTCAGTGTGGGAGTTCTTCTGGCCCCTGCTCACCGGCGCCGGACTGGTGATCGCGCGTCCCGGCGGCCACCAGGACCCCGCCTATCTGGCGCGCCTGATCAACGAGCAGCGGGTAACGACCCTGCACTTCGTGCCATCGATGCTGCAGGCCTTCCTGACCGAGCCAGACCTGAGCGGCTGCCGGGGATTGCGCAACGTGATCTGCAGCGGCGAGGCGTTGGCGCCAGAGACGCAGGAGCGCTTCTTCGGCCGCTTCCCCACCACCGGACTGCATAACCTGTATGGTCCGACCGAGGCGGCCATCGATGTGACATATTGGAAATGTCAGCGCGGAGAGAAGGTCAGCAGCGTGCCGATCGGGCGGCCGATCGCCAATACTCAGATCTATCTGCTGAATCCGGCCATGCAGCCGGTCCCGGTCAATCTTCCGGGAGAGCTGCATATCGGCGGTGTCAACCTGGCCCGTGGCTACCACCGGCGTCCCGAGCTGACCGCCGAACGGTTCGTGCGCGATCCCTTCAGCGATAAGGAGGACGCGCGGCTGTTTAAGACCGGCGACCTGGCCCGCTATCGCGAGGATGGCGCCATCGAGTTCCTGGGTCGCATCGACTACCAGGTCAAGATTCGCGGCTTCCGCATCGAGCTGGGCGAGATCGAGGCTACGCTCAATCAGCACGCGGCTATCGCCGAATCGGTGGTGGTGGCCCGCGACGACGCGATGGGGAACAAGCGCCTGGTGGCCTATCTGGTGCCGGAGCAGTCGGGCCAGCAGCCAGCCATTGAGGAGCTGCGCGCCTTCCTGAAGCAGCTGCTGCCCGATTATATGGTGCCGGCCGCCTTCGTCTTTATGGACGCGCTGCCGCTCTCCCCCAACGGCAAGGTCAAGCGCGACGCGCTGCCCGAGCCCGATAGCGACCGTCCCGATCTGGAGGTGGCCTACGAGGCCCCGCGCACGCCGACCGAACAGAAGCTGGCGGAGATCTGGACGCAGATCCTGGGCATCCAGCGCGTCGGCATCCATGACAACTACTTCGACCTGGGCGGCGCCTCGATCCAGGCTCTGGAGATCGTAGCCAGGGCCAACGCAGCGGACCTGCCACTGGCCCTGGAGATGCTGTTCGAGTTCCAGACCGTGGCCGAGCTAGCCACAGCCATCGACGCGAAGCAGGCGACACCAGAAGAGGCAGCACCGTCCCAGACACCGAGCATGTCGCAGACACCGGTCGCCACGCCCGAGCGCGCCACAGCACCGGCCTCAGAGCAGTCAGAGCCGGTGGAAATGGGCAATACACTGATCGAGAGCCTGGGCACCTATCTACCGCCCAGGATCGTCAGCAGCGAGGAGGTGCTGGCGGGCTGCGCGCGTCCGATCCGCTTCCCGCTGGCGAAGCTGACCGGCATCAAGTCGCGGCGCATGGCCGGCGAGACCGAGTTCTCGCTGGATATCGCCATCCAGGCGGTGGCCGATTGCCTGGCCAATTCGAAGTATCGACCCGACGATATCGATATGATCGTCTGCGGCAACATCTCGCGCTGTAACGCGCCGCTGCAGTTCACCTTTGAGCCGGGGACGGCCATCCAGATCAAGCAGCACTTCGGCTTCAACAACGCCATCGTGCTGGACGTCTCCAACGCCTGTACGGGACTGTTTACGGCGGCCTACGTGGTGGATGCCTTTATCCGCACGGGCCTGATCCGGCGCGGCATGGCGGTCAGCGGCGAGTATATCAGCCACCTCTCGCTGACGGCGCAGAAGGAGATCGAGAACTTCATGGATTCGCGCCTGGCCTGCCTGACGGTCGGCGATGGCGGCGCGGCCCTGATCCTGGAGCGTTCGCAGGATCAGCGGGTCGGCTTCCACGAGTTCGAGATGTATACGCTGGGCCGCTATAGCGAGGCCTGCATCGGCAAGGCGACTGATCAGCCTCACGGCGGCGCCATCATGTATACCGATGCCGTGACGGTCTCGGCCGTCAACCTGAAGCAGGCGGTCTCGCACGCCGGCATGATTATGGAGCGCACGCAGTGGCCGAAGGAGGCCTTCCAGCATATCATCGTGCACCAGACCTCCAATACGACTATCAATGATGTGCCGCGCGAGATCAACAAGTACTTCGGCGAGGAGTTCTGCAAGCAGGAGAGCGTGATCAACAATATCGCGGAGCGCGGCAATACGGCCACCACCACGCATATGATCGCGCTGATGGATAATATCCGCTCTAACCGCATCCAGCCGGGGGATAACGCCATCTTCGGTATTACCGGATCGGGCGCCACCATCGGCACCGCCATCTATACCTTCGATGACCTGCCCGAGCGTATCCGCCGCCGCGAGGCCGGCAGCTATACGCCGAGCAAGATCGAGTCTGAGGAGAGCTTTGTCTCGCGCCTGCCCGCCACTAGACGCGTCCAGGTGGCCCGCGTCGGTACAATCCCGTTCGGGGCGCAGGTAGAGAAGAAGACGCTGGAGATGATCGAGGCCGCCGCCGAGCGCTGCCTGGCGGACCTGCCCTACGAGCGCGGCGAGATCGACCTGCTGATCTACTCGGGCGTCTATCGCGATGACTTCCTGTGCGAGCCGGCGGTGGCTGCCCTGGTCGAGGGGAGGCTAAACATCAATCCCGACATCGAAACGCAGGAGGACAAGAAGACCTTCGCGCTGGACATCTTAAACGGCGGCCTGGGGACGCTGAATGCCTGCCATGCCGCCATCGGCCTGATCCAGGCGCGGCGGGCGCATAAGGCCCTGATCGTCGCCTCAGAGGTGGAGAATAACCGCGAGAGCTATCCGGTTGAACTGGCCGGCGTCGAGGAGACCGGCTCGGCCCTGCTGCTTGAGCCCAGTCCCGATGGTGCGACCGGCTTTGGCCACTTCGTCTTCAAGTCCTTCGCCGAACACCAGGGGGCGTTACGCTCTCACTCGATGGTACGCGACGGCAAGACGGTCATGCACTTTGAGCGCGACCCGCTGCTGCGGCAATACTACCTGCGCTGCATCCAGGAGACCGTCAATGAGCTCTTGCGGCAGGAGAACCTGTCGCTAGAGCAGATCCAAATTGTCCTGCCGCCGCAGATCTCCAGTGACTTTAACAGTCAGCTGAGCCGGATCCTGGAGGTGGATGCGCGCAAGGTGGTGACGGTCGCGGCCCAACACGATCTCTTTACGTCGTCGCTGGCCTACACGCTGCAGCAGATCAATGATCAGCAGCTGGCGGCGCGCGGCGACATCGGCCTGATCATCCAGGTTGGCTCCGGCCTGCAGGTCGGCTGCGCCACCTACTACTTCTAGTCCAGACAGGTATTAATAACTATGCAACGTTCATCCTGGATCGTGTCCAGACAGGCACAACCAAAAACAGGCTCTTCTGCTTCCCCTACGCGGGTGGAGGAGCCAGCATCTACCGCCTCTGGCAGCAGGCTCTGCCGCCAGAGGTGGTGGAGGTCTGCCCCATCCAGCTCCCCGGCCGCGAGACCCGCATCGGTGAAGCGCCCATCAACCGGCTGGCGGACCTGTTGCCGCCGCTGGTCGAGGCGCTCAATCCCTATCTGCATGAGCCGTTCCAGATCTTCGGCCATAGCATGGGGTCCCTGATCGGCTTCGAACTCACGCGAGAGCTGCGGCGCCGGCAGCTGCCCACTCCCACCCATCTCTTTATGTCGGGCCATCGCGCCCCCCAGACCCCACGCGAGGAGACGCAGACCTGGCAGCTGCCAGAGGCCGAATTCATCCAATCTGTCAAAGACATGGGAGGCACGCCGGACGCCGTCCTGCAAAACGACGAGCTGATGCAACTGCTGCTGCCCACGCTGCGCGCCGACTTCGCCATCAATGAAACCTACCACTACCAGCCGGAGCCGCCCTTGAACATCCCCATCACCGTCCTCGGCGGCCGCGAAGACAAAGAGGTCAAGCCGGAAGAACTGAAAGACTGGCAGTTGCAGAGCAGCTACCCCATCGACCTGCACATCTTCTCCGGCAACCACTTCTTCATCCATAGCCACCAGCCCCAGCTCACCCGGCTCATCGCCTCCCACTACATCTAACAAACAGGTGGGATCGTCAAGGGCGGCCAGCCCTTGACCGGGGTTGGGGTACAATACGTTCAACATAAAATTATATGAAGAAATAAAATTACCGTAGGTTCGGCCCTTGCGGCCAATACTTTCAACTTTAGCTCGGGCAACAAGAGAAAAGACCCCAGTACGTGTGGGGCTTGCCCCCGCTTTGCTTCCCACAAGGAAAAGCCCCTTCAAAGCGACCAGGAACGGTTGCATGGGATGCATCGCATCCTGTTGGTTGCTCTTTCGAGCGGCGAGCGAGGAAGTGGGGGCAAGCCCCGCACGTACTGGGGTCTTTTCTCTCTGTACATTCCCTTAAGTTGAAAATATTGCCCCTTGCGGCCGAGTCTACGTGAATTAAGCGTTTAGGAGAAAAGATCATGCCACCTCTTCTCGATTGGCATCTCACCCAGGATACATCCAATGACCAGGCTTATGCGATTCTCGCACAAGATCGGGTCATGAATTGTTTCTCGTTAGCCGATCTGGAGCCACCGATGCGCGAGTATAGCCAATTTGCCCTGGCGTGCCAGGAGGAAGGTGACGAGCGCGCGATCTGCCTCATTTTACGCCATCCCAGCATCGGAGAGGTTATCTCGCCATTTGGCAGCCGGGAGGGCATGGCAGCCATCATGCAACAGCTTACTATGCCTGAACATCCCACGATTCAAGCGCAGGAGCTGCATATGCCGGTGCTGCAACGCTACTATCAACCGGAGACGACGTGGAGAGGGATGCTGCGCATGGCAGTCACTCCCTCCTCCATTCGCTCCCCGCTCTCTATGCCTCTTCAACCAATCAAGCAACTAACCGTTTCCGATCTGCCCGCATTGGAGAGCTTATATGCACAGCATCCTGAAAGCGTTTTTTCCGCTGATCTCTTCACCCAGGGCCTTTACTTTGGTGCCTATGCAGGAGATCGCATCATCGCTGCCGGAGGAACCCACGCGCTCGTACCAGCACACCGGATCGCAGTCCTGGGAAACATCTTGACGGCACCAGAAGCCCGTGGACAGGGATATGCGACTGCCATTACGGCCGCGCTCGTCGAAACGTTGTTTGAGCAGCGGTTCTCGCTGGTGGTGCTGAATGTCTATGAGGACAACACTCCAGCCATTAGCATCTACCAGCGCCTCGGTTTTCAAACGCATCACCGACTCCTGACAGGACAGGCCCACCTCTCACGAAGAGAAGCGTGAAAATGCAGACAGAGCCCTGCTCAGGCCCGCAGCTTCCCTAGCAGCTTCTTAGCCTGCAGCAGCGCCTCATCGCTCTTGCAGAAGGAGAAGCGTACATAGTCTCGGCCGATGTGGACATGGTCCCGGCTATACATGCTCTCCGGCGGGATGCAGGCCACGCCGATCTCTTTGATCAGGTGGTGCGTGAAATCGCGTGGCATCCCCTTAAACACGTCGGAGAAGTCGGCCATGATAAAGTAGGTGCCCTCGGGCGCGCGGTATTTGAGTCCTGAGCCATCCAGCGCATCCATCAGCAGGCGCATCTTGCCCTCATACATGCTGCGGAACTCGTCGTAGTAGTGATCGGACTGGTTGAGCGCGTAGGCGACCGCCTCCTGGGTGGGATGATGGACGGCGAAGATGGTAAACTGGTGCGCCCTGGCCACGCCTTCCAGTACGGCGGGATGCCCATAGGCCCAGCCGATCTTCCAGCCGGTGGCGCTGAAGGTCTTGCCGGAGCTACTGACGGTGACGGTGCGCTCAAACATGCCGGGCAGCGTGGCGATGGGGACGTAGTGGGCGTCGCCGAGCGTCAGGTGCTCATACACCTCGTCGTTGATCACGAGCACATCATGCTCGATGCACAGATCGGCGATTAGCGACAGCTCCTCGCGCGTAAAGACGCGACCGGTGGGATTATGCGGCGAATTGAGGATCAAGGCCTTCGTCCTGGATGAGAAGGCGGCGCGCAGCTCGGCGGGATCAAAGGTCCAGGTCGGTGGGTGCAGCGGCACAAAGACCGGCGTCGCCCCGGCCATCAGGATGTTGGGGACATACGAGTCGTAAAATGGCTCGATGACGATCACTTCATCGCCCGGATTGACCAGCCCTAACACGCAGGAGAGCAGGCCCTCGGTTGCCCCGGCCGTCACGATCACGCCCTGATCTGGATCGATGTTCAGCCCATAAAAGCGGGCCGCGTGATTGGCCACCGCCTGGCGCAGGGAGGCGACCCCTGGTCCGGGCGCGTACTGATTCAACTGGCCCGACTGCGCCGCCTTCACCAATTCCGCCACGATATCGGCCGGCGTATCAAAATCGGGCTTCCCCTGCCCCAGGTTCAAAGCATTGTACTGCTGCGCCAACACATTGATCTCTGTAAAAATAGTGGTGCCGAAGGTCTCCACCCGCTGAGCAAAAATAGACATGCACATACTCCCTTTACATTGGCTATAGAGCTCTCTGTGACGCCCCCGGAGATTCTGACCGCTCCGGGCGGTGTCACAGCATACCTGTTTATCAGAACTATCTCTCTCGTTTTGCTTACTATTATACACATCATAGAGGCCGAGCAATGAAAGCTGTCCGATCAGGAGTACGTCAACTTTTGCAACATAGAGCTATCCAGGCAAGGAATTGAGAACTTAAGCAAATAAGACATTAAGAAGCTTAATAGGGGGTTGCACATAGAACTGTCCAAGCAAGGATTTAGTCACAATATATCTGTTTAATAACTAATACATAATATATATTTAGCATATAAATAATACTTTTTTATTTCTATTAATTAACTATAGGAAATACATTTTATTTTATTCTTTCTGACATATCGCCAATAGGGTTCTTATACCGCTTAAGCATTTATCTTCTTATTTTTCTTTGCCTGGTATATTCCTCATTTGCATAGAGATAAGGCAATAAGAAACCCCGAATGCATCCGTAGTGCTTTGTCAAACTTCGTTTGATGGATTTCGCCCGCTACGCGGGCGAGAGGGGAGGAGTTGCCGGGGGCACAGCCCCCGAGCCCCCAGTCAAGGGGCTAGCCGCCCCTTGCATCCCCACTTTTCCATCAATTGAAGGTTGACAGAGTAGTAGGTTCGGCCCTCGCGGCCGATTGCCTCTCCACGTACACCCATGTCCACCAAACGCAAGGTCCACGAAAACGAATGTGAGATGCATATTCATGCGGCGAGGGGCAATCGGCCGCGAGGGCCGAACCTACGGGAGGCGTTTTCGTACGTGGAGGGGCAATCGGCCGCGAGGGCCGAACCTACGGGAACATTTTCGCTTTTTCCGGCGCTGTTCTCTTTGCGAAATTTTGACGGCCACCCGTTTAATCACACACATTGACCATCTTGAGCAAAAAACCTCCAATTTACAGGCCTGCGAGGACGCAGGATAACCGGCATTTACGGGCACTACAAGCCAGTTCAGAAACAAATTGCCATGCCTTGCGTGCTACTTGTAGTGACACTACCGGGCGTCGACACTGTAGTACAACGTTTTAGGAGGAGGGGTTTTTCAATGGCTCACTTTGTGTTAAGTTTAGATCAGGGCACCACCAGCTCCCGAGCAATCCTCTTCAACCATCAGGGTAACATTGTCAGTGTAGCGCAGCAGGAATTTCCGCAGATCTATCCGGCACCAGGCCTGGTCGAGCATAATCCAGAGGACATCTGGTCCAGCCAGCTCAAGGTGGCGCAGGATGTCTTGAAGAAGGCGGGCGCCTCCGCTTCAGATGTGGTGGGAATCGGCATTACCAATCAGCGTGAGACGGCCATCGTCTGGGAGAAATCAACTGGCAAACCGGTCTTTAACGCTATCGTCTGGCAGAGCCGGCTGACGGTCCCCATCTGCGATGCCCTGGCGGCGAAGGGCTTCGACACGGTGATCCGCGAGCGCACCGGCCTGGTGACCGACGCCTACTTCTCGGGCACCAAGGTGAAGTGGATTCTGGATAACGTCGAGGGGGCACGTGAGAAGGCCGAGCGGGGCGAGCTGCTCTTCGGCACCGTCGATACCTTCCTCATCTGGCGCCTGACAAAGGGCCGCGTCCATGTCACAGACTATACCAACGCCTCCCGTACACTTCTCTTCAATATCTACGATGGCAAATGGGATGATGTGATTCTGCAGGAACTGGGTATCCCGCGTTCGATGCTGCCACGGGTCATGCCCTCCAGCGCGGTCTATGGCGAGACGGCCGCCGAGTTCTTCGGCAAGCCGATCCCCATCGCCGGCATCGCCGGAGACCAACAGGCCGCCACCTTCGGTCAGGTCTGCTACCAGGTCGGCATGGCCAAGAATACCTATGGCACCGGCTGCTTTATGCTGATGAACACCGGTGAGCAAGGGATCGCCTCGCATCATGGTCTGCTCACCACTATCGCCTGGGGATTGGGCAGCAAAGAGAAGCCGAAGATCACCTACGCGCTTGAGGGCAGCATCTTCGTGACGGGCGCCGCCGTGCAGTGGCTGCGCGACGGTCTGAAGGCCATTCGCTCCAGCGTCGAGGTAGAGAGCCTGGCGCGCACGGTCGAGGATAATGGAGGCGTCTACATGGTGCCAGCCTTTGTGGGCCTGGGCGCTCCCCACTGGGACCCATACGCCCGTGGGATTATCGTCGGGCTGACCCGTGGCACGATGATCGGGCATATCGCCCGCGCCGCCATCGAGAGCATGTGTTACCAGACCCGTGAGGTCCTGGAGGCGATGACCGCCGATAGCAACATCACCGCCAGCACGCTGCGCGTCGACGGTGGCGCCGTCGTCAACAACCTCCTGATGCAGTTCCAGGCCGACATCCTGGGCATCCCGGTCCAGCGACCAGAGATCGCCGAGACCACGGCGCTGGGCGCGGCCTACCTGGCGGGCCTGGCCGTCAAATTCTGGAAGGATCAGCAGGAGCTCAGCCGCTTATGGTCGATCGACCGCACCTTTGAGCCGAAGATGAGCCAGGACCAGCGAGAAACCCTGTACGCCAGCTGGAAACGCGCCGTAGAGCGCTCCCTGAACTGGGCAAAAGAAGAATAACCTCTCCATTCATCATACATGGATAGATCCATATCTTGCTACGACGGGATATGGATCTCGACCTCGTATTGCGGCCACATGTAGACCCACCATTACAGGATTGGAGAACAAGTTATGGAAAGGCCCATTTTTCATACGACGTCAGCGATGGGGGGTACGCTAGGGGAATGCGTCGCCGAGTTCTTCGGCACCATGGTCCTTTTGCTGTTTGGAGATGGCTGCGTCGCCTCATTCGCACTCTTCAACACGCTGGGTCCCAACGGCAGCCCGACGACGCCAACGCCATTCGCCAACCAGTGGATCATCATCGCCCTGGGCTGGGGCCT
This sequence comes from Dictyobacter halimunensis, assembly GCF_036245075.1. NCBI lineage: Bacteria > Bacillati > Chloroflexota > Ktedonobacteria > Ktedonobacterales > Dictyobacteraceae > Dictyobacter > Dictyobacter halimunensis. Next base: position 3,624,381 of record NZ_BSRI01000002.1, on the reverse strand, counting down.
GGCGGTCATGCTCGGCATCTATGTAGCCGGAGCCATCAGTGGTGCCCACCTCAACCCCGCCGTCACCCTGGGCTTCGCGGTACGCGGCAAATTCGCCTGGAACAAGGTCCTCCCCTACATGGGTGCCCAGCTCCTCGGCGCGTTTATAGCCGCCGCAGTCCTCTTCTTCGTGTATAGAGGAGCGATTGATCATGCCGTCAATCTGGCGACGGCAAAAGGTGGTACAATTACCAGTGAAGCAGGCAATGTCTTCTTTACCAGTCCCAAGTTCTTTGTAGGAACTTTCGGGGCTTTCTGCGACGAGTTCGTAGGTACAGCCCTGCTGGTCGGCTTAATCTTTGCCATTGTCGATGCGCGCAACCAGCCGGTTCAGGCGAATCTCAATCCATTGATCATCGGCTTCCTGATCGTCGCGATTGGCGCCTCATTCGGACTCAACACAGGCTACGCGATCAACCCGGCCCGCGACTTTGGTCCGCGTCTGTGGATCGCCCTGGTTGATGGTGGTCGCAGCCTGACTTCATACACCTGGATTCCAATCGTCGCTCCACTCCTGGGGGGTGTCGCCGGTGCCTATATCTATGATTTCACGATAGGCAAGGTGATCGAAGCCAAAAAGCTTCAGCAATCTGGCGATGCCATCTCTCGTGGTGAAGCTGTTCGTGAACCGGCAGTAGATTAGCGTATTATCATAGTTTTTGGATGAAAGGACGAAAATACAGTGGAAGAGCAGAGAGGCGCTAGCATCCTCTGGCCATCCGCTGTATTTTCGTGAAAGTAACAAGCTATGCAACCCCTATCCGCACGCGAACGCGCGTCCAACCTCAACGAGCTGGCGCATAACACATTTGATATCCTGGTCATCGGGGGTGGTGTCACCGGCGCGGGCGTCGCGCTCGACGCCGTGGCACGCGGCTACTCGGTCGCCCTCGTTGAGAAGGCTGATTTTGCCAGCGGCACCAGCAGCAAATCGACCAAACTCGTCCATGGTGGCATCCGCTATTTACCTAATTTCGACATCTCCCTGGTGCACGAGGCCCTGGTTGAACGCGGGCTGCTGCTCCAGAACGCGCCCTTTCTGGTCTCGCCGGTCGCCTTTGTGCTACCAATCTATGAAGGCGACAAGCACCCGGTCGGCATGCCCTTCACCACTCCCAAAGGGATCGGCCTGAACCGCCTGCTGGATGCCGGACTGTGGATGTACGATGGATTGGCCGGCCGCCGCAATATCTCGCGCCACCATCATATCAGCCGCCAGGAGGTATTGGAGCGCGCACCCGCCCTGGTGTCCGAAGGACTCAAAGAGGGCTTCATCTACTACGATGGGCAGACCAACGACGCCCGCCTGACCATGGCCGTGCTGCGTACGGCGGTGCGCTCCGGCGCGCTGATCGCCAACTACGCCGAGGTCACCGGCTTTGAGAAGGCGAATAATCACCTCACCGGGGCCATCGTCCACGACGTCATCGGCGATCAGCAGTTTACGGTGCGCGCCCGCCACATCGTCAACGCCACCGGCGTCTTCTCTGAAGAGGTGGAGTCGCTGGCCGAAGAGACACCCGAGCTGCTGGTCGAACCCAGCAAAGGGGTCCACCTGGTCCTCTCGCGCGAACAGTTGCAGCTGGGCAACGACGCCATCGTCCTCCCCGAGACCGAGGATAAGCGCATCCTGTTCATCGTCCCCTGGGAGTCGCGCGCCATCTACGGCACCACCGACACGGGCACCGGCGATCTCAACCATCCCACCGCTTCCCAGGATGATATCTCATACCTGCTGAAATATCTGAACCGCTACCTCACGGTCAGGGTGGACGAATACGATATTATCAGCACCTACGCCGGCTATCGTCCACTGGTCAAACCACGGCAGAAGAACGCCTCGACCGCGAGGTTGTCGCGCACCCACGCCGTCATAGAGAGCCCCTCGGGCCTGGTGACGATCACCGGCGGCAAGCTCACCACCTACCGCCGCATGGCGCAGGACACGCTGGACCTGATCAACCGCCGCGATAGCATGAAGCCGGTGCATCCTACCGAGTCGCTGCCGCTGCAGGGCAGCGCCGCGTGGCCCCTGACCCAGCACGAGCTGCAGAGACGTGGCACGCGTCTTGGCCTGGGTTCAAACATTATCCAACACCTGGGCGGCGCCTATGGCTCGAACGCCACCATCATCATGGACCTGGTCGAACAAGATCCAGGGCTAGGCCTGCGCTTAATCGATGATCTCCCCTATATCAAAGCCGAGGTCATCTACGCCTGCCGCTACGAGATGGCCATGAAGCCCGCCGACATCCTGTCACGCCGCACCTCGATCGTACTCGAAGATCGCGAACGCGGCCAGGGCATCGTAGACGAAGTCACCCACCTGATGGCCCAGGAGCTCAGCTGGCCCACCGAGCAGCAGCAGCAACTGACGCAGACCTATCTCGCACAGATCCAGCATCAGGTCCTGGCCGAAAAACACCAGGTTTAAAGCTCAATACGTTCAACTTGAGAGCATGCGATAAGAAATATGATAACAGTACGTGCGGGGCTTGCCCCCGCTTTATACCCTTCCCGCTCGAAAAAGCGACAAGAAAAGGAGCTTGCATCGACAGAAATCAGCAGTGATGAACAGCGAGCAAGCAAAGCGGGGGCAAGCCCCGCACGTACTGGGGTTGTTTTTCTTTTCGCATGAGCTTAAATTAAACGTATTGGGGGTAAAGCTTGCCCATTCAAACTCTTCATCAACAGGGAATGTCATACGATTAGGAACGAGAGGAGATGGCAATGAAGAAGCTTATCAATCAACCCGAAGATGTGGTCAAGGAAGCCCTGGCCGGCATGGCCCTCGCCCACGCCGACCTGGTCAACGTCGATCTTGAGCAGCAGTTTATCGTGCGTAGGGACGCGCCGATCAAGAACAAGGTCGGCGTCGTCTCCGGTGGCGGCAGCGGCCACGAACCGATGCACGGCGGATACGTCGGCTACGGCATGCTCGACGCGGCCTGCCCCGGCGCCGTCTTCACCTCGCCGGTTCCCGATCAGATGCTGGCCGCCACCAAGGCAGTCGATGGCGGCGCGGGCGTCCTGCATATCGTCAAAAACTACACGGGCGACGTGATGAACTTTGAGATGGCAGCCGAACTGGCGGCTGCCGAAGGGATTGAGGTGGTCAACGTCGTCACCAACGACGACGTGGCGGTACAGGACAGCCTCTACACCGCCGGCCGTCGTGGCGTCGGCGTCACCGTGCTGCTGGAGAAAATCGTCGGGGGACTGGCCGAGACTGGCGCCCCACTGGCCCAGGTGGCCGAGCTGGCGCGCCAGGTCAACATACAGGGGCGCAGCATGGGCATGGCCCTGACCTCGTGTACGGTCCCGGCGGCCGGCAAGCCAACCTTTGATCTGGGCGAGGACGAGATGGAGATTGGCATCGGCATCCACGGCGAGCCTGGTCGCCGGCGTGCCAAACTGGCCAGCGCCGCCGACATCACCGAGACGCTGACCACCCCCATCGTCGAAGACCTGGGGCTCAAAGCCGGCGAACAGGTGCTGGCTATGGTCAACGGCATGGGTGGCACCCCGCTGCTCGAACTCTATATCGTTTTCAACGAGCTGGAACGTATCTTAAAGGGGAAGTCAATTTCGATCGCGCGCTCCCTGGTCGGCAATTACATTACGTCCCTGGAGATGGCCGGCTGCTCGATTACCCTGGTGCGCCTCAATGATGAACTGATCAAGTACTGGGATGCGCCGGTGCATACGCCCGCGCTGCGCTGGGGCCGTTAAGCGCGCATTGCAGGAAGTCTGGAGGAAACCATGCCTGTTACACATGAGGATATCCTGCACTGGCTGCAGCGATCCACGCAGGTGCTGCACGAGAACAGTGCGTTGCTGACACAACTGGACTCCGCCATCGGCGACGCCGATCACGGCAGCAATATGGATCGCGGCTTTACGGCGGTCAGCGCCAAGATCGCCAACCTCGGCGAAGCCGACATCGGCACGCTGCTCAAAACCGTCGGCACCACCCTGGTCTCGACCGTCGGGGGGGGCCAGCGGCCCGTTGTATGGCACGGCCTTCCTACGCGCGGGCATGGCCTCCGCCGGCAAGCAATCCCTGGAAACTCCAGACGTGATTGCCTTATTTGATGCCGCCCTGGAGGGCGTAAAGATCCGTGGCAAGGCGCAGGCCGGCGAGAAAACCATGCTGGACGCGCTGATACCAGCCGTCGAAGCGGGCAAACAGGCCGCCACCGACCAGCTGCCACCAGCGCAGGTGCTCCAGCGCATGGCCGCAGCGGCCGAGACCGGCATGAAGAGCACAATCGACATGGTCGCCACCAAGGGCCGCGCCAGCTACCTGGGAGAGCGCAGCGCTGGGCACCAGGATCCGGGCGCCACCTCATGCTGGCTGATCCTGCAAGCGTTCGCGGATACCCTGGCGATGGCTTAGTCAGCGATCATCGAGCTTTGTCTGTGTAAATAGAGAGAGAAGGGCTATGGGAAGCGAGTTCCCTGGAAAGAGGAGAAAGCAGTGGCAGTTGGTATTGTAATTGTTTCGCATAGCGCTCGCCTGGCCGAGGGCGTAGCCGAACTGGCCGAACAGATGTCGATGGGAGAGGTCACCATCGCCGTCGCCGGAGGAACCGACGACGGCTCAGTCGGCACCTCGCTTGATAAGGTCATCGCCGCCTTGCAGAAGGCGTCCAATCCCGAGGGTACGCTGGTCTTGCTCGACCTGGGCAGCGCCGTCATGGTCACCGAGATGGCGCTAGAACAGCTCGACCCCTCTGAACGCCAGAACATCATCATCAGCACGGCCCCCCTGGTTGAAGGAGCGGTGCTGGCCGCCGTAGAAGCATCCGCCGGCAGCACCCTCGCCGAGGTAGCCGAGGCCGCCAACAACGGCCACGAAATGCCAAAGGGCAAACCCGAACGCAACCCATCGTAGGTGCCGGGCTCGCCCCGGCTTTCCGTACCCGGCCATCCACGTCCGCCCGTAGGTGCCGGGCTCGCCCCGGCTTGCTTGCCCCGGTTTGATGGCGGTGGTCACGTATTTGAGGGGACGTAGACGGCCGGGCACCGGGTCGCGGAGCTCCAAGCCGGGGCGAGCCCGGCACCTACGATGGGGGGTAGGGGGTTATTCCAATTGTTTGTTGGCGGCGCGGAACGCTATGATCTGCTGGCAGTGCCGCTCGGCGTGCCGGGAAAACCCCTCCACCAGGTCGGCGATGCTGGCCTCGCCCGTTTTATACCAGCTCAGGACGCCTTTCTTCTCGACCAGTTCGGCTGGCAGGGAGGCCAGTGCATCGCTCGACCTGACCTGCGCGTCCTGATACTCATTCATGACCTGCTGCGCCGTCTGGTAGCGCCGTGCCCCAACGGTCTCTTCGTTAAATGCTTGCATATCATTGGCCCAGCGCAAAAGATAGGGCGATGGCTTCTCACCGTGCGCCGTCTGGAACACATCGATCAACAAAAGCTCACAGGATGTCAGATGGGCGACAACATCTTTGGCAGTCCATTCTCCACTGACACCCGGCATATCCCACATTGGCTCCGGCAGGTCATCCAACGCCTGAATAACTGTTAGATGACTGTTCTCTAATGTTTGGGTCGCAGACATAAGACATTCTCCAATCTTTTCAATAACTTCCTATGTTCATATTACTGATCAGCTCGAAGTTTCGTTTCTACTATCCACGTTTGCCTAATCTGAAATATTTTGCTGGAAAATCACCTTTGTGGGCGTCAGTCGTACCAGCAACTCGCCCGGAACACCGTTGCGCGCCCCATATTCCTCCGCCCGGTCCTCGCCCATATAGCGCGCGGCGATCTTTGTGGCCCACTTCCTGACCTCTGGTAGATCTTCAGAACACTCAACGGTCCCCTCGATCGTCGCGAAAGCATAGGGGACAGCCTCCTCATCGACGCAAAGCACCGCGCGTCCCGTGCGCAGCAGGTTGGCCCCTTTGACGGTTGAACGCCCGGTATTGAAGACCAGCGTATCGCCATCCACCACAAACCAGATCGGGGCGATATGCGGACGACCATCCGCGCGCACTGTGGCCAGCTTTCCGGTGCGCGTATCTTTACTTAAAAATGCACGACATTCCGCACTCAATGCAACCATAACGCTACCTTCTTTCATGCTCACAAATAATCCACAAACATCGTATCACTGCCATCATTCTACCATTCTACTGATCGGCCGCGAGCGACAGCGATTGCGGCCAACGTACCCGGCCGGTTCGGCTCCTCGTGGAGGACATCTCGCCCCAAATGATACCCCTAATTTGAATGGGTCCCCACAAAGGTTCCGTGGAATGTAATAATATGTATAGAGAAGTTGGTGTAATAAAAGGAAGGAAATATCGTATGATTACGCGGAAAGTTGGGCGTACAGATCTAGAGGTCTCGGCCCTCTGTCTGGGCGGCAATGTGTTTGGTTGGACCTGTGATGAGCCGACCTCGTTCAGTGTGCTGGATACTTTTGTGGAGGGTGGTGGCAATTTCGTGGATACCGCCGATGTCTATTCCGCCTGGATCCCCGGCCATAGCGGTGGCGAGTCCGAGGAGGTCCTGGGAAAGTGGCTCAAGCAGCGCAAGAATCGTGAGCAGATGATTATAGCTACCAAGGTCGGCTCACGCATGGGCAATGGAGAGCAGGGCCTCACGCGCCAGCATATCATGCAGGGCATCGAAGACTCGCTGCGCCGCCTGCAGACCGATTATATCGATCTCTACCAGGCCCATCGCGATGACGAAAGCGTGCCCCTGGAGGAGACGCTTGAGGCCTTCAATGATCTGATCAAAGCTGGCAAGGTACGCTATATCGGGGCCTCCAACTACACAGCCGCGCGGCTCACCACCGCGTTAAGGGTAAGCCTGCAGCAGGGCTATGGTCGCTACGAGTGCATTCAACCACCCTATCACCTGCTCAACCGCGCCACCTATGAAAGTGAGCTTGAGCCCCTCTGCCTGGAGCAAGAGATCGGCGTCATCACCTATTCATCGCTGGCCAGCGGCTTCTTAACCGGCAAGTATCGCTCCGGACAGGATCTCCCGTCCACGCCGCGCGCCCAGGGCATCCAGAAAAACTATATGAATGAGAAAGGCTTCAAAGTGCTCGACCAGATCGAACGCATCGCCCATGAGCACGACGCCACCATCGCGCAGGTCGCCCTGGCCTGGATCATTAGCCGCCCCGGCATCACCGCCCCCATCGCCAGCGCCACCTCCGTAGAGCAGACCAGAGAAATGCTCCAATCGGTCTCCCTCCGCCTCACCCAGGAAGAAGGAGAAGCCCTCGATCAGGTCAGCGCATCGTAGGTGCCGGGCTTGTCCCGGCTTGAAGCTCTGGTTATCGATAGTGATGTTGGGAAATGGGTGCGGTTCACCCATTTCCCAACATCACTATCGATATTTTTTGCTGCCGTAGGCAGCACCGCACAGAAAAAAGGACACCGCTAAAAACCCTTTGGAAATAGCATCGGTTATATGGTACGATAAGCGGAAAGATGAGATCCAGGCTTGACAATACAAGCCTGGATCTCACAATCTCTTCTATTTTCCAAAATGAAGCAGCCCTGCGTCTGGACAGTAGCGATAAGAAAGGACACCGCGATGAGGAGTAAAAAACAGCTTGGCATGTATTCGGTCAATCTCGATGAAGAGGGAGCGCTGCAGATTCAGGCTCCGACCCTGTTACGTCCCCTGCAGCTGGATGCGCAGCAGGTACGCGAGCTACAGCAGTGGTTGAACGAGGTCAATCCGCCAGCCGGTGCTGGTGCCCAGGCGCCTGTGGCGGCTCCACCGGCGGTGGCCACACCTCAAGCCAGCGCCGCCCCGGCCGCCCCGGCCGCGCCAGTGGCGGCCGCCGCGCCTGTCACTCCCCCTCCCCGCAGGAGCCGTCCCAGCCCGTTACTGCCCCGGCCCCTAGCGTCGCGCCCGCAACGATCGCGCAACAGATTATCCAGGAGATGATCGAGAATGCCAGCGCCCAGTATCCCGCGAGTCTGGCACCCGAGAATCGTGATCGCCTCATCGACCAGATCACGCGCCATCCCGCCATCCGGCCCCTGATGTCGCAAAACAAGATCTCATACAAGCAGATTATGCTCTGGGTTGAACAAAACATCGACGCCGAAAAGTAAATAGAGGTATAGACATAAAAAGTCGGACGCGCAACGCGTCCGACTTTTTATGTCTATACCTTATTTAGCTTAATGATACGGCGGCGACGCCGTTCATGGTGCCGATGAACAGGGTGCGACCGGAGAGGGTCGGGGTAGCAAAATGTGGGACCTCTTCGGAGAGGCTGATGCTAGTGCGTACTTTGCCGCTGGCCAGGTCAGCCGCGTAGAGGGTGCCGCCGGTATCGAGGCCATAGACGGTATGTCTGCCAATGATGGGCGGCAGTTTCATATCGGATATGTGCCAATCGACAGAGAGATGGCCATCCGAGCTGACCGTTACGCGGCGCACGCCGTCATTACAGGGGACCAGGATCTGCGTACCCACCGTTGCTCCCCCGCCCATGGCCTGGCCGTCACAGATCTGCGTTTCAGAGATCTGGCCGCCGACGCCACCCAGCGCGTTGGCATGTAAGATGTATCCCTTGCCTGATTTGCCGGAGATAAACAGCTGATTATTGGGCAACAGCAGAGGACCCATAGAGCCAAGGTCCGTGTCGTGACTGTTCTCGTCCTGCCAGTCCTGCGGCGCGAAGGCATCCATCAGCTTCAATTGCGGGGACAGGCGCAATACCGAGTCGCTGTGATCCCAATCTCCACTGGTCTGCTCACCATTGCCAACTGAGACAAAAACGTTCCCGTCCTTGTCGATGGTTGGTCCGGGCGGCGTCCAGATGCCGCCTTCGCGGGTGGTGGGGACGCGGTAGAAGATCAGTCCTCCCTGCCCATTGGTGCGGGCCGCGACCACCGTACCGATATACTGGCCGCAATCACCGGCCAGGCCACCATAGGCGATATACACCTGCCCATTGGCGACCGCCAGGGCCGCTCGCTCCTGGTTTACCGTAGGGTCCATCCCCCCGACATCGACCATGCGCCTCATCTGCACCTTGCCCGAATCAGCATTGATGCCGACCAGGATATGCTGCGGACCACTGATCTCGGCGACGGCGAAAATCAGGCCGCTATCAGGATCATACACAGGGGTACCGGTGATGCCCAGTGGATCAATGTCGCCACACGGCAGCGTAGAGCGCTGCACAGGGGTGCCAACATTGGTCTGCCAACCAACCTTGCCGGTCTGGGGATCAAGCGAATAGATGGTGTCGTTCTCGGTGGCGACGATGACGTGGCTTTTAACCATCAGTGGCTCGGCATAGACGGCGCCATCCAGCTTTGTCTTCCAGGCCTGTGACAGATGCTGCGCATCAGGGACCGACGGCAGATAGCCGGCATGCGCCGCGTCATGGTGATAGACAAACCAGTCATCCCAGGTATGAGAGGTCGACGGCAATGCGTCCGCCGTCTTCGTAGTAACAGGAGTAGAACTGGTATTGTTGGCCTGCGTCGAATTCCCCCCACCACGATCACAACCCGCCACCAGAACCGCCACCAAACACAACACCCCCATGTACGTGCCGGGCTTGCCCCGGCTTAACTTCTCCCGGTCTCCCCTCCAACCGGAGAACCCCAAAATGCATCCCGCGCTTGCCAGACAGAGGAACAGACATTCCCACAACATTAGCAAAATAACTCCTTCGGCCATGCTGTAAAAGGCTTTTTTGATCTATGCTATAGACACGGTTATCACTGCTGATATTTACTAGTCATGAAGGGGTTTTGAGCGCATCTGCTTGCGCTGGCTCTGCAGCCTCTTGCTCCCCAGGCGCCGTTCGCGGCTGCCCAGGGTAGGACGCGTAGCCTTACGCAGCACACGGGGTCGCTGCAGCTCCTGCAGGCGCTGCGCCATGCGTTCAAACGCGATGTCGCGATTGGTGTGCTGTGAGCGCCGCTCGGTCGCGGTCACCACCAGGCCAGTCGGCCGGTGCGTCAGACGCACGCCCGATTCGACCTTGTTACGATGTTGTCCCCCTGGGCCACTGCCAATAAAAAATTCTAAATCACAATCTCGCTCAAGCGATTCTCGGTCAGTAGGATACACTTTGAATACTCACTCTTCTCATCATTATTTTACCCACCACAGCCTCTTGCCTCTATCATAGTCCAAAAAGCACCATTTGCATACCAATTACCACGTAAAACAGCAACTCCCCGGCTGATAATGTCAGTCGGGGAGTTGCTGTAAAGGATTTTTAGCTTATTTGCTTGATCCTCTGTCTGTCTGTTCGCGCCGTGACCCTGTTATAGGGTGCTGCGGCGTGTGCCACCAGAGATCGCGCGCAGGATGGCGATGAAGATACAAGCGCCGATGAACGCGATGATGATTGAACCAACGAAGCCGCTGCTACCAAGGCCGATCAGGCTAGCCAGGAAACCACCTACCAGGGCGCCAACCAGGCCAACAATGATGTCACCGACGATACCATAACCGCCGCCGCGCATAACCAGACTGGCCAGAGCGCCAGCAATCAGGCCAACTACTAACCACCAGATAATAGCGCCAGCATTCAATGCAGCGAATGTCATTAAACTTGCAGCTACCATGATCTTTATCTCCTTCAGTGTAAAAACATGTCAAGACTAACTAACAATGATTCAAGATGGAGAGTTGTTTATTTTTTATGTTCTCTCCGTTCTGAGTTATATACGATTGCCATAACAAGAGAGGATACACTTTTGCGAGCTCACACCAACGGGTTAAGTATTTTTTAAATTTACTCTCAGCTTTCTAAAGGCACTTTAGCTTATTCACTTAGAACATTAAAAAGATTAGATGAAAAACCTACCTTGACAGTCGTATGCTGCCCCCCTAAAATTAGGATAAGTAGTATACAGCAGTTGCGCTGAAGAACAAGGGAGTTGTTCATCCTGGGAAGTTTGTGTATGCCCGACCGCAGCGGTCAACAGATCGGACATTATCGCCTCACCCGTTTACTCGGACATGGGGGCTTTGCTGATGTCTATTTAGGCGAACATATTTATCTGGGCACGTGTGCCGCGATCAAGATCCTTGATACCCGTCTCTCGCCCGATGAGGTTGAGCACTTCCGGCAGGAGGCGCGGATCATCGCCCAGCTAGAACATCCTCATATTGTACGCGTCCTCGATTTCGGGGTGGAAGACGACATGCCGTTTCTGGTCATGAGCTATGCTCCTCACGGTTCGCTCCGACAACGCTACCCGAAAGGCTCTCGCTTACCAGCGAACATGGTCGTGACCCTGGTCAAGCAGATCGCCAGCGCGCTGTACTTCGCTCACCAGGCACGACTGATTCACCGCGATATCAAGCCCGAGAATATCCTGCTGGGCCGCAATGACGAGGCGCTATTGAGCGATTTTGGCCTGGCCATCGTCAGCCAAAGTTCGTCGCATAACCAGTTGCGCGATGTGTCCGGGACGATCGCGTACATGGCGCCCGAGCAGGCCAGGGGCAAGCCACAGGCCGCCAGCGATCAATATGCCCTGGCGATCATGGCCTACGAGTGGCTCAGCGGCCGACGTCCCTTCAACGGCACGTATGAGGAATTGGTCGTGCAGCACGCCTTTACGCGCCCTACCTCGCTAACTGAAGGCGCGCCCGCGATCACGCCGGCGCTGGAGGCCATCATCATGCGCGCGCTGGAAAAAGAGCCACACCTGCGCTTTAGCAGCGTGCATGATTTCGCGCGTACGCTGGAGGAGACCTACCTGGCGGAAAAGAATATAACGTTGCTCCCCTCGCTGTCGGCCGCCGAGCCGGACCTGCCCGGTGAGCACGCGCCCACCACGGAGTCGGGCAGCGGCAACGTCATCTATGCCGTCGCCTGGTCGCCCGATAAGCGCCGCTTTGCCTGTGGGGGCCGCGAACGAACCATCCAGGTACGTGGGGCCACGACAGGAGATAGTACACTTCTCTATAAAGAACACGTGAGCAGCGTTACCACCATCGCCTGGTCGCCCGATGGGCGCTGGATCGCCTCCGCCAGCCTGGATCGAACAATCCACATATGGAATAGCCGCACTGGTCAGTGCCAGGCGATCTACAGCGGTCACGCCGGTATGATCATGGCGCTGGCCTGGTCCCCTGATAGCCAGTACCTGGCCTCGGCCAGCAACGGACCCGATAATCATGTTCACATCTGGGACGCCCATAGCGGGCAGCTCCAGCTGCGCTATCCCGGCCATTCACACTGGGTACGCGCCATAGCCTGGTCGCCCAATGGGAAGGTGATCGCCTCGGGCGCCTGGCACGATATCCACATCTGGGATTGCCAGTCGGGGAAGAAGCTCTTCAGCTATCGCGGCCATCCCAGCTGGGTGCGCGCTATCCACTGGTCAACCCAGGGGACGCGCATCGCCTCAGCCGGTGAGGACAACACGGTCCAGGTCTGGGAGCCGCTGAACAAGGGTCACCTGCTCTGCCAGTATCGAGGTCATAGCAACTGGATCGGCAGCGTGCTCTGGTCCCCCGATTGCGCATGGATTGCGTCCGCCAGCAAAGATCAGCAGGTACACATCTGGGACGCCAGCACGGCGGGCAATGCCTTGGTCCACCAGGTGCGCCCGTCCTCGGCCTACGCCATTACCTGGCTGGCCGACAGCACGCATGTGGTGTCGGCCAACGGCAACGGCTCCGTCCAGGTCTGGCAGATCAAAAACGACCCGCATTAATCCTCTACTGGGGAGGCTGGGCCAGTAGCGGAACAAGGAAGCCCGCTTTGGGCGTGCCCCAGCCGGTCACGGCATCCCAGCCCGGACCCGCGCTAAAGCCGCCTATCTTATCCTGCTTGTTATCGCCAACCGTGATATCGTTGAACGCCTGGCTGGCGAGCGTGGGATTGCTGCCGATCTTGTAGAGCGTATCGTTCAGGTATCCCAGCGAATGTCCCGCCATCTGATTGGCGTCCGCGACCAGGCCCGCCCACTGCGGAGCCCCCGCGCTGGTCCCGCCAAACATGTAATAGCCGGGATCGGGCATAAAGCTGAGGTAGACGGGCACGCTGGTGGTCGGATCGCCATTGAAGGAGACATCGGGGATACCACGATAACCATGCGACTGACCGGACAGTAACGGCGACAGATGCTGCTTCTGGAAAAAAGGCTCCCGGTAGATCTTGCTATAGCCACCACCGGTCGCGCTGCCCGCGCCCTCATTCCAGACCGTTTCACGCTGATAGTTGCCGGAAGTATCGGCATATAGACTGGTGCCGCCGATCGCGGTCACCCACGGCGAATCCGCCGGGAAGCCAACCGTCGGGAAGGGATAGTTGTTGCCGTTGACATCCGGATTGGCCGAGCCGCTATCACCCGCCGAGGCCAGGAAGGTCACGTGCTGCATGGTCGCCTTGCGGTAAAAGTCGTCAAAATCCTTCATCACCTTCTTGCCCTCGGGCGTAAAAAGGGTCTCTTCCGTCGCTCCCCAGCTCTGCGAGAAGATGGTGCCCAGGTGATGATCCAGGGCGAATTTCTCCAGCTTGAGGAACTCAGGCAACCCCTGCACGCCCTGCGTTTCCGAAACGGGGCTGGTCAGTAGCACGATGCCGGCACCCGGTGCCAGCGCATGGGCCCACTGGATATCCAGATTCGTCTCCTGCTCCCAACCTACCATATCGCTATTATTCTGATCAAATTTTACCGTGCCCAGGGGGTGAAATACCTGAAACGATGGCGGATCAGGCAGCCCGTAGTCGGCGTCGAAACGCTTCAGATCTTTGAGAGGATTGGGACTGCCAAACGAATCGATGATAACGATCGTCTGACCGGTCCCGATAAAACCTGCATTGAGCAGACTATTCAAGCCGTAGGCGGTGCGAATCTCATTGGGACTATAACATGAGAGCTGCATCTGCGTGCGGCAATCCTCATCCACCGGAGGCGTCTTTAACCTCCACCGCATAAGGTGCCGGCCCCCGGCGATATGCGTCAGCGCACCCGACACACCATGCGGCTGCATAGATGCCCCCATCAATGGGGTCGCGCAACACAGTAAGACCAATAAAAGTAACCATGATCGATTGAGACGTGAAATATATTGCATGGATTCCCTCACTACATATATCCTTTCTACCGTACAATACGCTTTATTGGCACAAACGTATTATCCATCGCAATTTCTCTTAAGGTCATTATATAGACTGGCCCCTTAGACTCCATTCCTTGTTTCATTTTCTTCGATCTATATTTGGGAATAACAGAGGGGAGGATAGGCGTTTTCATATACAGAAGGGACAAAAGTCCTGCTATTCCTGGGCATGCTGGCACCTATATACAGGCCGGTAGACCCTCTTAAACCCACGCCGAGAGCGGGCAATGATGCGGTACTTCGGTAATAACAGCATTTGACATTACAAAACCAGGTATGCTAGAGTTCCACTCGGCTCCTTTTCTTTTTTATTAATCAATGTCCTGGTAATCACGCGTCCATGCCTTATCACCCATAAGGCACCCGAGATACCACTCCAGACATAATCTCTCTCTTTATCGGCCATGGTCAGGTAGCCTGCAGTGGCGTTTGCCTGATCGATCCTTTGTGATGATTTTTATTACGTCAAGTGCTCTGTCAGCATTCAATTGATGGGGAAGCGGGGATGCAAAGGGGCGGCTAGCCCCTTGACCGGGGGCTCGGGGGCGGTGCCCCCGGCAACGCCTCCCCTCTCGCCCGCGTAGCGGGCGAACAATCCATCAAACGAAGTTTGACAAAGCATTAGCAAAACACTAGTTATATACCAGATATACCAATCAGGATGGAAAAAATACTAATGATTGCAGATCAAACCCTTGTTTCAAACTGGCACGTACAGGAAGATACACTCGTACAGGCAGAGTTCTCTTATGGAGAGCGCACAATACTGAAAGGTTCGCCGCTGGAGCGCTTCGAATTTGGCGCCACCATGCGCCTGGATGAGCATAAAGAGGGGGTCGTAGCCACCCTTGGCATCCTGGCCCAATATAGCGAACAGTACAAAATTTTTGTCCACCTGCTCAAGCAGCAAGAGCACTGGGTGC
The DNA here is from genome assembly GCF_036245075.1 of Dictyobacter halimunensis. Taxonomy (NCBI): domain Bacteria; kingdom Bacillati; phylum Chloroflexota; class Ktedonobacteria; order Ktedonobacterales; family Dictyobacteraceae; genus Dictyobacter; species Dictyobacter halimunensis. Next base: position 3,609,316 of record NZ_BSRI01000002.1, on the reverse strand, counting down.
TGGCTGTAGAGAGCACCGATATTGACCCGGTCATCAACCGCGTCGTTGCGCTGCCGGAAAACTTTGATCTCGCCGCATGGCACACCCTGCGCCTCATACAGGAGCAGGAGCAGATCCACATTCACCTGGACGGCACACACGTCCTGTCCATCAATGAACCGGCCCGCACAGCCCAGCCCGGCCTGATCATCACCAATGCCGCCGCCTCCTTCAGCCACATCTGGCAGATCGAAACCAACGCATAAGAAAAATACATATATGCAGATGTCATGTAAAAGGGCACCAGCGTGCACTGCACGCTGGTGCCCTTTTACATGACATCTGCATAATTTACTTTACGGTCCCTGGAGGACCGTTGTTGACGAAGCGCTCAGCCCAGTCACCAACGAATGGGAGTTTGGTCGATTTCCCGCTCATGGCGCTGATCACCCCGACAAACCAGCCGATGGCGGCGATGATGTGCATCAATACAAAGGCAAAAATGGCGAAGCCGCTCAGGAAGAAGATGTGCGCTTCAATGATGCGTACAAAAGCGACAAAGAAGACCGTGTAGCCGCCAAAGAATAGCAGCGATTGCATGGCATGGAAGCGGATAAAGCGATTTTCTTTGACGAAGAGTAGCAGGAGCATGCCGGTCAGCCAACCAACCAGGTAGCTGGCAACGGCGGCCAGTTTGGCTTCAGCTGTTGGCCCCTGGTGCATAAACGCAAAATTAAACAGCGGGGTGGCGATATAAACGGGTTGTCCGGGTCCACTGGCCTGATTGCCAGGCTGGCCGCTGTAAAACTGCTGCTCGTAGCGCTGAGGATCTGGCCGGGGCGCTCCATAACCGGTCGTATAGGTATTATGATGTTGTTCCTGCTGCATATCTTCATGGATAGGACGATATGATTGCTGCATGAGAACTGCTCCTTTTCCCATCAAGTGATTATTGCTATTCAAATTTCTCATTGTTCATTGATCACAGTATAAAATTGAAATGTGGAGAAATTATCGCAAATTTGTCACAAATTTGTCGCAAGGTGGTGGGTGTCAGACACACTTTTTACGGGCGCGTGAGCGCCTAGCGGGCGGCCGCTGCGCGGCCGCCCGGTTTTTTGAGTTGGTGCGACAGGTGCGCGCATGCGCGAACCTGTCGCACCAACTCAATGGACTGCTGTGCATTGTGACGCATGGGGATGCCTTCGTCGCACCAACACTCTATGGATTGCTGTGCTGAAAGCAAAGATGCGCGCACCTGTCGCACTAACTCAATGGACTGCTGTGCATTGTGACGCATGGGGATGCCTTCGTCGCACCAACATATTATGGATTGCTGTGCATTGTGGCGCATGGATGCAGCCGATTTCATGAGAAAAGAAATAAAAAAGAGGGCCACCTGCTGTATGGCGGGTGGCCCTCTTTTTAGATGGGAAGGGGATCAGTGGTTGTTGAGTCGGCCCAGGCGGGGGCGCTCGCCGGGTTTGGGTTCGAGGGTCGGATACTCGTCGGCCAGGCGCAGGGCTTCGGCCAGCGCCCGCTCAAGTTGCGGATCAGCCTCGCGCACAAAGTCCTGCGGCGCGATATCTACTTCGATATCTGGATCGGTGCCGTAGTTCTCGACGTTCCAGCCTACGTCCTTGAACCAGAATGAGAACTCAGGCTGCGTGGTTACCGTTCCATCTACCAGTTTGTGGCGGGGATGGATGCCGATGACACCACCCCAGGTGCGCTTTCCAATCAAGGGACCAAGGCCCATTAGCTTGAAGCTATGGCTGAAGATGTCTCCATCCGAGCCAGCGTGCTCGTTGGTCAGCGCGACCATTGGACCCCGTGGCGACTCGCCGGGATAGGGATCGGGCTGGCCCCAGCGTGGGAAGTCGTAGCCGATACGGCGACGCGCCAGCTTCTCAAGCAGCAAGCCAGAGACGTTGCCGCCACCATTCCAGCGTACATCCACCAGTAGCGCGGGATAATCGTACTCGGACAGGTAGCCGCGATGGAACTCGGCATACCCATTGCCCCCCATATCTGGGATATGGATGTAGCCGACACGATTATTGGATAATTTGTGGACAGTGCGCCGGTTATTCTCTACCCACTCGCGATAGCGGGCCGACGTCTCACCAGACAGGGCCTTCACCACCAGAACACGGGTCTCTTTCGTCTCCGCGTCCTCGATGGTGATCTGCACCTCGTTGCCAGCCTGGTTGACCAGCAGTTCCTGTGGACCCCGGCTGGGTCCTACACGCTGCCCATTGATCGCCAGGACGGCGTCATTGACCTTGACGTTCAAACCAGGACTGGTAAAGGGCGAGGTCGTCTGACTGTCGGACGGATCACCCTTGACGATACGCTCGATGCGATAGCGCTCCTGGTCGGAATCATACGCCCAGTCGACCCCCAGGAAGCCCTGGCGATAATGCGGACCATGCCGTACATCGCCCCCCATCTCATAGGCGTGCGAGGTCCCCAGTTCTCCATGCAGTTCCCACAGCAGGTCAGAGAGCTCTGAGCGCGAGCTGATACGCTCAACCAGGGGCGCGTACTGCTGATAGATGCCGTCCCAGTCGATGCCAGACATGTCCTCGGACCAGAACTGCTCGCGCTGCAGGCGCCAGGCCTCGGCGAACATCTGCTTCCACTCGGCGAACGGCTGGACCGAAACCTTGATGCGTTGCAGATCGATCCAGCCGCTCTCCCGGCTGGCCCGCTCGCCGTTATTCGACTCAACCTTGGGCTTCTCACCGGCTTTAACCACACGCAACTTCTGCTGGCTCCGATAGACCAGGACCTTGTTATCGCGCGACAGGTCAAAGCTACCCACGCCATCAAAGAGCTTCTCGGTCTTGTAGCTATCAAAATCGTAGTATTCCAACATACCTTTGGGGCGCGGCGAGTTATTGAGGGCTCCCTCCACGGGATGAGAAAGGAAGAGGGCCTTCCCCCTTATGCCGCGCACCTGGGTATAGCGACCCTCCGCGACCGGGAAGGGCAGAATACGCTCGCTGATGCCATCCAGGTCGATGGTCATGGCCGAACCCTTTTTGCTTCCCTCATCTTTCTTCTCTTTGCTGTTCTCCTGACCAGCATCCTTTGGAGCCTCGGTCTCCTCCTGGGTCTTCTTCTCGCTGCCGTTCTCCTTCTCCTTCTCCTTCTCCTTCTCATCGGGCGACTTCGATTCCGGGATAAATGGGGAACGCAGATCTTTACGCAACATGATCACATACGGCTTGACGCCACGGGGAAAGCCCAGGTCAAAGTGAAGATTGTCGCGCACAGGATTGAAGACGCGCTGACCCAGGAAGTAGAGGTATTTTCCCTCTGGATCGAAGGCCGGATCAGTATCCCCCAGGATAGGCTCGGTGACCTGGTGCGTCTCACCCGTCTCAATCTTGCACAGCTTGATTGCACTCTTATTGGATGAGATAGCAAAGCCATAAGCGATCCAGCCCCCATCGGGCGACCAGGAAATCCCATCGATGCGGCCCGCGTCGCTGCGATCAAGCACCTGCGAGCTCCCCTGATCCAGGTCTACCAGCAGCAGCTCGTTGCGGTGATTGGCGATCGCCAGCGCGTTCTCGGTGGGAGAGACGACAAAATCGGTGACGCGGCCAAGATCGATGTCGGGGAATGTCTGTGGCTCCGTCGCGCCATCGGAGGAAAAAATAACCAGCTCTTCATGTCCCGGCGCGTCATGCACCGCGACCAGCCGCTTGCCATCAGCGAGCCATTCCAGGCAGCGATAGCGTACGCCATCGGGCTCACCATACTGCAGCACCGGACCCTCCCAGTTACCAAAGGTGAAGGCCTTGCCGCGCGTGGTCAGTGCCAGCATGTGCCCCTGTGGATGCAGGGCGTAGGAGTCAAGGTAATTGGCAGCCGACACAAACTTGCGGCTGCGCTGGGTACGGATACTGGGCAAAGAGATCTCCAGGTGTTTGACCTCCTCATTGCGGGGATCAAACAGGTAGAGGTCGGCGGCCGAGTGATAGACCAGGCGGGTACCATCAGTTGAGAGGTGGCGCGCATAGAAATCGCTATGCTGCGTATGCTGGCGCAGATCCTCGCCATCAGGCGTACAGGAATAGATGTTTCCTACCCCCTCGTGGTCTGAGAGGAAGTAGATCCGATCACCAATCCAGCAAGGATCGGCCACGTTACCAGTCAGCTGCAATAAGCGCTTAAAGTTGCCATCCCCCTGGCGATCGCACCACAGATGACCGGCCGTGCCACCACGGTAACGCTTCCAATGAGAAAACTCACGAATATTCACGTTGCGCCCGATGACCACGCCACCATCTTTACTATAAGAGATGTCATTGGCCATACCCAGCGGCAGCTGACGCGGCATCCCCCCGCTCGGCTTGATCCCATAGATCACTTCAAAACGTCCCGCGAACTGACCGGCGTTGCTGGAATAGAGGATCTCTTCCCCATCAGGTGACCAGCCAAGCACACGGCAATTACCGGCCTGGAAGGTCAGGCGCTGCGCGGGACCGCCCTGGGCGGGCATCACATATACCTCGCTCGGCCCCTCTTCGCGACCGACAAAGGCGATGAACTGACCATCCGGAGAGAAATGGGGATATCTTACCTCGCCAACCCCTGCGGTTAAACGTTCGGCCCGCCCCCCCTCGGCTGAAACTAACCAGAGATCATCTTCAGCGACGAAAACGATCTGCTCCTGGAAAATGTTTGGAAAACGTACATAACCCTGTGATGGCATGCTGACTCCTTACCTGAAGTGTAGGTGACTGAGGACATAGGTAATACGGCTTTGCTATTCAACAAATGAGGCACTATCGACATGCCCATGCCCTCTCTATAATTGAAATATGCATAGGCGGAATATGGTTGCACCAGTTACGGCATCTATTGGATGAATTATATTGTAACATAGCACTGACCAGATCGTCTAAACAAGCGTGTCGACTCGGTATGTGCGAAGGGCACATTAAAAAAGCGTGTTCTCATACTCTATAATAGATTAAACGCGCATCCACCAGGAAATTGTTAACTTCAGCCTTATGACCACCATAAGCAATACATTCACATGTTGCTATCCAAACGACGCTGGCATAGAATAAGCTCACAAAGTATTTTTTATAGTGGTGCATGGGCTGCGCGAATGTGCAGCCCATGCACCACTATAAAAAACCAGTGCGGCCGCGTAGTGGCCGCCCGTGATGGAGAGAGGAAACGATGACGATTAACACACAGCATGGAAGCCCATCATTCCCTACAGCGACCAGTGCGCTGGCACCATCCAATCGCGAGGACATGGAGCGCGCCATTGGTGTGCTGGTTGAGCAAAAAGACAACTGGGTGCAGACGCCGGTGGCGGAGCGCATCAGCATCGTGGATCGTCTGATCGCTGATTTTTCGGCATTAGCATCACGCTGGGTGGCGGCCAGCCTGCAGGCCAAAGGGCTGGAGGAGGATTCTCCCTACGCCGGCGAGGAGTGGGTAGCCGGCACGTGGGCGCTGCTCCACAGCCTGCGTCAATTGCGCCAGGCGCTGCTCGATATCCAGCAAGATGGGCACCCGCACATTCCAGGACCGGTACGGACGCGTCACGACGGCCAGGTGAAGGCCCAGGTCTTCCCATTCCGTCCTTATGACCAGGTCCTCTTTCCGGGTGTGAAGGCCGAGGTATGGATGCAGCCGGGAGTGACAGCCGAGACGCTGGCCTCAACCCAGGCGGTCAACTATCAATCGCCCCTCCCGGCGGGCAAGGTGGCGCTGGTGCTCGGCGCCGGCAACGTCGCCAGCATTGGTCCACTGGACGTGCTCTACAAACTATTTACCGACAACCAGGTCGTGCTCTTCAAGGCCAATCCCGTCAACGCGTACCTGGGTCCTTTGATGGCCGAGGCCTTTCACGCGCTGATCGATGCCGGCTACCTGCGCATCGTCTACGGAGGGGCCGAGGAAGGCAGCTACCTCTGCCAGCATCCCAGCATTGATGAGATCCATATCACAGGCTCCGATAAAACGTTTGACGCCATCGTCTTTGGACCCGGACCCGAGGGAGTGGCCCGCAAGGCAACCAGACAGCCATTGGTCACCAAGCGTGTAACAGGCGAACTGGGCAATGTCAGTCCCGTCATCGTGGTGCCGGGTCCCTGGAGTGAGGGAGATATGGACTACCAGGCCGTACATATCGCCTCGATGCTCGTCAATAACGCGGGCTATAACTGCAACGCCACCCGCGTCATCATCCAGCATAAAGATTGGACGCAGCGTCCGCAATTGCTGCAGCAGATCCGTAATGTACTTTCGCGACTGCCAACGCGCAAGGCCTACTATCCAGGTGCTCGCCAGCGCTACCAGGCCTTTGTGGATGCCCATCCCGAGGCGGAAGAGTTTGGTGGCTCAGACGATCCACAGGATCTGCCCTGGACGCTGATCTCGGACGTTGACGCCGCTCAGGCGGACGATATCTGCTTTACCACCGAGGCGTTCTGCAGCCTCTTCGCCGAAACCGCCCTCGACGCGGCCAGCGTGGTCGACTATATCGAGCGCGCTGTGCAATTCGCCAATGAGCAACTCTGGGGCACCCTCAACGCCACGCTGCTGGTCCATCCACGCTCGCTGCGGGATCCCGCCATTGCGGAAGCCGTTGGAAAAGCGATCGCCCAGCTGCACTATGGCAGCGTCGGCGTCAACTACTGGGCCGGCGCCAGCTTTGTGCTGGGATCAACCACCTGGGGTGCCTTCCCCGGCCATGAAATCTACGATATCCAGTCCGGCAATGACGTTGTGCACAACTCTCTGATGTTCTCGCGCGCCCAGAAAAGCGTCGTATACGCCCCCTTCCGCAGCACGCCAACACCTCCCTGGTTTACCAGCCAGGCCGCCTCCGCGCCCAAACTCTTCAAGCAACTGACGCAATTTGAGCAGTCCCCCTCCTGGCTCAAACTGCCCGCCATCGTCAAGACAGCCATACTCGGATAGCACAGGTTTATCAGGAGTTGATGCGACCCCACGGATGGGTACATCCGTGGGGTCGCATCAACTCCTGATAAACGGATTGGAATAATGCCCAGCAGTTTCCTTGTTTGTATGTAAAGAACTTAATAATTTAAGAACTCAAGAACCTAAAGAACCCAAAGAATCATTCCATCCGAGAAAGATGAAGTGGCAGGAGATCTTATGGCATCTCTGGCGCTCTCGTATAAAAACACATCTTCCCCCATGGGTATCAACTATAACCAAGGAGTATTTCAATATGGCAACGCTCCCCGCAAGCAATTCTCACAATGCTGCATCAGGTGAACAGGAGCACACTCAACCTATCGTTCCATTGTTTCAACCATATACGCTGCGCGGCCTGACCCTGCGCAATCGTATCGCGGTAGCCCCCATGTGCCAGTATTCGTCGACCGATGGCTTTGCCAGCGATTGGCACCTGGTCCATCTGGGCTCGTTCGCGGTCGGTGGCGCGGCCATTGTAATGACCGAGGCGACCGCCGTTGAGGCACGAGGACGCATCTCTCCCCAGGACCTGGGTATCTATAAAGATGAGCACATCGAGATGCTCTCGCGCATCGCCTCATTCATCAAGTCTCAGGGAGCTATCCCGGCGATGCAATTAGCCCATGCGGGGAGGAAGGCAAGCACGTTCAGACCGTGGAGTGGCAGTGGCGAGGTAAAGCGTGAGGATGGTGGCTGGGAGACGGTGGCGCCGAGCGCGCAGCGCTTTGCTCAGAACTATCCATTGCCGGTTGAGCTGTCACAGGAAGAGATCGCGAAGGTGGTGCAGAGCTTCCAGGTGGCCGCTCGCAGGGCCTTGCAGGCGGGCTTCCAGATTCTAGAGATCCATGCCGCCCATGGCTATCTGATCCATGAGTTCCTGTCTCCCTATTCCAACCACCGCACCGATGAGTATGGCGGCTCCCTACAAAACCGCATGCGCTTCCTGCTGGAGGTGACCGATGCAATTCGCCAGGTGCTGCCCGCCGAACTGCCGTTGCTGGCGCGCATCTCGGCCAGCGATTGGACCGAGGGCGGCCTGACGATTGAAGAGAGCGTCGAGATCAGCCGCGCCCTGCACGAACATGGCGTCGATCTGATTGATGTCTCGTCTGGCGGCAACGTCGAGAAGGCCAGAATCCCGGTTGGACCCGGCTACCAGGTTCCCTTTGCCGAGACCATTCGCCGCGAAGCACACGTCCCCACCGGAGCCGTCGGCCTGATTACCGAGCCCCGGCAGGCCAATCAGATCTTAGAGCAGCAGCGGGCAGATCTGATCTTCCTGGCCCGTGAGCTTCTGCGCGATCCACACTGGCCCCTGCGTGCGGCCCGCGAGTTGTCCCACAACATCGCCTGGCCCAAACAGTACGAACGCGCCAAACTATAAAGTTACCCGCTCGAAGAGCAGGTCATGGCACATTCCGGATACAAGCCGGAGGCGGGATCATGTTCGGGAGTTATTCGCGGACATGATCCTGGCCGCTGCTATAGTGCTGCTGGTGTGCCTGACGAGCCTCGCGCAGGATCGCCAGCGGCTTCACCAGGAAGCCGACGCAGGCCCCATACTCGTGCAGAATCGTCACGGTTTCATGCGTCATAAAGTACTTGCCATTCCCCACTACGCAATCATTGATAACGAGCAGGACGCTAAAGCTGGTCTCGGCTGGCATCGAGGTCAGTACCTCTAACAGCTCTTGCGTGCCCGTAACATCAACGCGCTGCGCCGACGAGATACGATCTTGCGGCGTCACCTTTTCCGGGTAGATATACAGTTCCGCGTGCCCGATAGCCATTGCATTCATAAATGAAACTCCCTCCTACGCAAACAAAACATCTGTAGCCACTAGTATATAATATTCATCTCCGGCCGAGTTCGCTTCACGCGCAAGCGCAAGCACGGCACTTACCTATCCAGGCGCAGCAAAAATGAGGCCGCTCGCTCATATTCGAGCAGTAGACGCTGCATGTCGGTCAGCAACTGCGCGGCGCGGGTAATCTGCGCCGCGATCTCGTCTCGCTTATGCGTGCCGGTACCAATATGCTCTTTCAGAAACTCTAAAAAGGCCGTGGTATCGGTGACCTGGCTGGACAGATGCTTGATCTTATCGAGCTGCTGATGGCTCGTATAGACCTGCGCCAGCGAGGAAAAGTCATAGTGGGGCCCCGTCTGCTCCCCCACAAAATCCTCGCCATAGGAGCTCAATAGCCTGATATCGAGATCGTCACGCATCGAGGAGAGCTTATCGGTATCCAGGTGTACATTGTTCTGCTGCAACACATCCGAAAGCAGCCGCACGAATTCCATGAAAATATAGTAGAGGTCCGCGATGAAGACGCGAACGCGCTGCAGGGGATCATCGGGTGAGATCTGATAGACAAAGGCTTCATACGAGCTGTAGTTGGCCTCGATCAGGCGCTGCAGATCATTGATAATGGTCATGATCTCATTAAAGCGCGTCACAAAGGTATTGATATTGGTGGTCTGCTGGGTATCCAGGTACACGTGATACATGCGATAGAGCGCCTGCAATGTCTGATCGCTGGTGGCGCTTGCTGGCTTCTGGATGGCGGGTTCGCCCCCGGTCACAGGTACTACCATCCTGCTACCCTGGCCTCGGGAAACCGAAACCTTTTCAAGCTCGGGAGATGTAGTAGTAATGAGCTGAGCACGCAAAACGTCGAGAGCGGAATCGATATCATCCAGCAACTCGCTCTTCTGCATTTCGCTTAAGCTCAGGTTATACTTGACAACACTGCGACAGGTAAAAATGGTGGCGATAATGTGCTCAAATTGCTGTCGAGATGCATCGTACGACATACAGCTTCCTTTCCCTCACGACCTATGCCACGATCCAAAAACTTTTCATATTCCCGCAATGATACACATAGCCACGTCTTCTATATGTATCGGCAGTAGCAAATATAATCTACCGATCTACGCTATTTCATCGGTAGAATGATTTGCTGTAATGATTTGTATACCATATATAAGAATAGCATTTATGCGCCCTTTAATGCACCATATTCAATGCAAGATAGCCTATTTGTCTGTCGAGAAGGACGAAAAACGCTGCCACACCAACGCGTTGGTGTGGCAGCGTTTTTCGTCCTTCTCGACAGACAGTAAATGTTTAGCCGAGTAGGAGATAGATGTTTTGGAGCAAGCGTTTGACTTCTTGCAGGAAGCGCGCCACGGTGGCGCCGTACAGGATACGGTGATCAGCCGACAGGGTGACGTGCATGATGTCACGGACGACTGGCTGATTATCGATGGGGACAAAGGTTTTGCGTGCCGCCGCGACCGCCAGAATGGCTGACTGCGGAGGATTGATCACGGCCGCGAAGTCTGTCACATCCATCATGCCCAGATTGGATATTGAGAATGTGCCGCCATCAAGATCGGCCGGGGTGAGCTTGCCCGTCTGCGCTTTGGCGACCAGGGCTTTGGCTTCGCGCGCGATGGTGCGCAGTCCTTTGATATTGGCGTCGCGAATGACCGGAACAACCAGGCCGGCCGGTACATCGACGGCGATCCCAATATTAATATGCTTGTGCAGTAAGAACTGGCCATCGCGATATGAGCCATTGACCTCAGGGAACTTCTCCAGAGCCAGGGCGCAGGCCTTGATGATCAGGTCGTTGACGCTAACCTTGACTCCGCCCTCGCCAGCATTGGCATTGAGCTTCTGGCGCATCTCCAGCGCATCCGTGAGATCAATATCATTGCCGATATAGAAGTGGGGCACGCTCTGCTTGGATTCGGTCAGGCGGCGCGCGATGGTCTTCTGCATCGTGGAGAGCGTGACGACCTCAGTATCCTCGGTAGACACCTGGGGCTGGACGGCGGCTACGGCCGCGGCCTCGGGAGCGGCTATGGGCGTTGGCGCCTGGGTCTGAGGGGCCGCCTGGGTCATGCGCTGCTGCTCAATATAGTCCTCGATATCGTCGCGTACGATACGTCCACCCGGACCGGTCCCCTTGATCTGCTGGAGATCGATGCCGTGCTCTTCAGCCATGCGCCGGGCCAGGGGGGAAGATTTAATCGGCCCACCATTGGAGCGGGAATTCTGAGAAACCTGATTGGGTTCTACAGCGGGCTGGCTCGCAACGCCATTACTGGGCTCGCTCACGGCTGTGCTTTTTTGAGCGGGCGCGGGTGCCGCTTTCACGCCAGAGGCCTGCTGTTGCGTCTGTACGTTCGTGCCAGTGCCTACAATGGCGATAGGCTGACCAATCGGGGCCGTCTCGCCTTCAGCGACCAGGATCTGCTCCAGTACGCCGGCGCTAAACGACTCGATCTCCATATTGGCTTTATCGGTCTCAACCTCAGCAACAACTTCGCCCTTCTTTACCTCATCACCAGGCTTCTTCAACCAGCGCGTGATGGTGCCTTCCTGCATGGTATCGCTGAGTCGGGGCATATTCACTTCAGGCATACTCTTTATCTCCTCCGGCGGGGCGCAAGTTCGTTGATGGCGTCTAACAGCTGCCTGGCGCCGGTCAGGGCAGCTGACTCCAGGGGCTTGGAATAGGGCAGCGGTACCTCGACATTGGCCACGCGTTTGACAGGAGCATCCAGGTAATCAAAGGCCTCTTCCTGGATGGTCGCGGCAATTTCAGCGCCAATGCCATATGAGCGCCAGTCTTCTTCAAAGATGATGGCGCGACCGGTCTTTTTGACCGAGTTGACGATGGTCTCCTTATCCAATGGACGCAGGGAGCGAAGGTCGACTACCTCGACATTCCATTTGTTTTCCTGCTCCAGGCGTTTGGCCACGTCCAACGCCATGGCTGCCATACGCGAATAGCTGATCACGGTCAGGTCGGTACCTTCTTTAGAGACTTTCGCCTTGCCAAAGGGGACCAGGTAGTCTTCTGCGGGCACCTCGCCCTTTGTGTTGTAGAGCCCCAGGTGCTCAATAAAAATAACTGGATTGTTGTTGCGGATCGCCGTTTTCAGCATGCCTTTGGCATCGGCCGGCGTAGAGGGCGCAACGACATGCAATCCAGGGATGTGGGCAAACCACGCCTCTAGATTCTGCGAGTGGGTCGCCGATAGCTGCTGGCCGCCGCCACCGGGGGTGCGAATGACCATGGGGACCGGCGTCTGCCCGCCGAACATGTAATAGATCTTGGCGGCATGATTCAAGATCTCGTCCATAGCCATGGCGATGAAGTTGAAGGTCATGATCTCAACCACGGGCCGCAGACCCAGCATGGCGGCTCCAACCGCCATGCCAATAAAACCATTCTCGGCAATGGGGGTGTCGACCACACGCCTGGGACCAAATTCCTTGAGCAAGCCCGCGGTGATCTTGTACGAACCCTCAAATACACCAATCTCTTCACCCATCAAGAAGACATTTTCGTCGCGCTTGAGCTCATCGCGCAACGTCTCGTTTAGCGCCTGTCGAAAACTTATTTCGGCCATTTTGTTACTTACTCTCCTGTAAATGTTCGTCAGACGCGTAGATATGGTCGAAGAGACTCTCAACCGGTGGGAAGGGGCTTTCCTCAGCAAATCTGACGGCTTCGTTTACCACTTGCTCGACCTGCTCCTCAAGCGCTTGCAGGCCCCGCTCGTCAATCAGGCTCGCATCCTGCAGGCGTTTGGCGAAGGCGGGCACGGGATCAAGCGCACGGCCACGGCGCACCAGCTCTTCATCGCGATAGCGATCTGGATCGATGACAGAGTGTCCACGATGGCGGAAACTGACGGCCTCGACGATATATGGCTCGTGTTCTTCGCGTGCGACTTTGGCCGCGCGGCGCACGGCGTCACGTACCGCGATCACGTCATTACCGTCAACACGCTCACCGCGTACATCGAAGGCACAGCCCTTACGATACAGCTCGGCGACCGCTGACCCTTTTTCCACCGGCAGACCCATGCCGTACTGGTTGTTGACGACAAAGAAGATAACCGGCAACTTGTAAATTTTGGCCAGGTTCAACGACTCGTAGAACGGGCCGCCATTGGTCGCGCCATCACCCATCTGGACCGCGACGACCTCATCAGTGCCGCGATAGGCAACCGCGAATGCCGCGCCAATTGCCAGCGGCACCTGGCCGCCAACAATACCATAGCCGCCCAGTAAACGGTGTTCCAGACTAAACATGTGCATAGAACCACCGCGACCATAGGAACATCCTGTTTCTTTGCCAAACAATTCAGCCATTACTGCATTCGCAGAGATGCCACGGCCCAGTGCATATCCATGCTCGCGATAATTCGTATAAAGGTAATCTTTTGCTTCCAAGCCTGCACAGAATCCGACAACAGTGGCCTCTTCACCCAGGTTCAAGTGGCAATAGCCGCCGATACGGGCCATCTTGTACATCTCGTCCGATTTTTCTTCAAAACGACGGACGAGCAACATCTGGTGATAGTAGTTTACCAACGTCTCTCGATTTTCGTCTTCAGGCAGCGCGACGACACGAGGCTTATCTGTGGTGGTGGCATCGCGTCCATCCGGTCGCTTTTGCTGCTCAGTACTCATGATGTCTCCTGATTTTCTTTAAGTAACTATTTGTGGGGTTGGAGAATGTGCTTTCATCCAGGGTAGCTCTGACTCATCTGGAGTGCGTACCCAAATACTCAGTGTTTTAATAGACATATCCCACATAATTGTAACACGTATTGAAAAGATTACCATGCTATTGTGGGTATGTTACCGCTCAATAGGTAGAAGATACTGTTAGCTAGCTACCAAATTCTTACTCGTACTGACATTCAGTACCAGAACAAGCCAAACGCTATCATATCACAAGGCCAATTTCTCTGGCTATATATGATCCATCGAGGTTTTTTTTGGAGGATGTTGATGCGCACCGGTTTTTTCTCGCGATGGGTACAGCAGGGTGCATCCGCACCCTGCTGTACCCATCGCGAGAAAAAACCAGTGCTGCTCTTCTTTAGCGTTTGGGCAATTCGCGCCAGTCCTTCTCATTGATGTCGACATCAAACTTTTTAGCGGCGCGCTTGATACGTTTCCAGGCCTCGTCCTTCTCGGAGTCGCTGACCCCTTCCACCTGGTCGAAGCGCGCCACCGCGTTCCTGACATGCGAAGCATCGGTCAGCGGCTCTTTGCGCTCCTTTGGGAAGGCAAAATCGTTATCGTCTAACTTATCTCGTTTATGCGTACTTAAGTCTGCCATAGTGTCTTTCCTTTCTCTACATTAAGAAAGCAATCTCACTTTCTTATTACACGAATGACACTTGCAATGAGATGAACTACCATTCTATGGCTGCATGGTCACCACTTCCCGGATGGTTTGATCGGTTACCGGTCGCATAGCTTTTTGGGATCTGGTTAAAGAAGCTCCCAGCCGGACGGCGGGCGCTTCAATAAAGCGATAGATGAGATAACAAAAAGGCACTATCAGGCCAAACACACAGACCCAGTACAACGCATAGCGAGCTCCCGCGGGCCAGGAATTGAAGTAGGGAAAGGCGTTATCCATAAACCAGAATAACGTCGGCTCGTGCCAGATATAGAGTCCATAAGAGAGCATGCCTATGTTGCGCAGCAACGCGCTTTTCCATAACCAGGTAATCACCGGAGGTCCAAAGAGCACACCAAGGATACACAGGCCAAAACTGATGGCGAAACCGAGCTCATAGAACCAATTGTGTGGTCCAATATAGGATACCAGCGCCGCATAGAAAGGTGTTTCGAACCAGTAGGTCATGAAGCAGAATCCGATGACACCGGTCAGCCAGATGCACCAGCTATAGCGATTGATAAACACACTCATCTTTTGCTCGGGTCGGCGCTGGGTTAAGAGATAACATGCGCAGATTATCATGCCGATAGCGAAGTCTTCGAGATATTTTCCGCTCTGACCATAGACCACAAAGCGAATGGCGGCATGCACATACGAGGGTGCCCACAACTGCTGATGCGGATTGATCTCCCAGGAACGTCCCCAGGCGCGCGTCACCAGACCCCACAGGATCATCGCCAGCAAGCAGGTAAAGAGCGTGGCGACCTTCCACTTATCCTCACTTTGCCAGACAAACCAGCGTATCCCCAGGGCGATAAAGGGTAAGAGCATGTAGTATTGCCACTCGACCGCCAGCGTCCAGAAGGGTCCGTTGATCGCCTGATACGTTTGATGTGATGAATCCATCAAAAAGGTAAGAAAGAGGGCCAGCTGGCCCCAGTGGTCCATCTGCAGGTAGACCGGGGCGGAAAAGATGACCAGAAAAATGAGGGCGACATAGTAGCCCGGCCAGATGCGGCACATGCGCCGTATGTAAAACGTGCGCATCGAAGGCCACGACTCTTGAAACATCATCGACCGGGCATAGGGCAAAAATAGTAGGAAGCCAGATAGCACGAAAAAGAGGGTTACGCCACAGCTACCAACGATCGACAGATCAGCAAAGACCTTGTTCACACCTGTAAGATTCCAGATGTTTTTCACACGAGAAAACATATTCACATGATAAAAGATTACCAGCAGGCAGGCAAAGCCACGCACTCCATCCAGCACGGTAATCGTATTTTTTTTCGGGGCATCTTTTGATAAAGCGATCAAAGCCATCTACTCCATCCATATATATCTGCAAAACATTCACCAGCTCACCTCCATTTATCGGCTCGTCTCAACCCTTATCAGAGGTATATATAAAAACCCTAGCATACATTCGATCTATCGTCAATTTATATATGTAAATTTTACACTGCTACTTGATTACTCTTTCAATACATATCTGTGGTTTTATCACACATATACATTAAAAATTTTTCATGCATTGATGCTGCGTATACTCCCTCAAGACGGTGGTGATACAATGTCACCGATAGTAACCAGTTGTATTTGTTCTCTCTTGCCAGGCGGCACAAAGGGGTTGACGCATGAAAGATGATCAACAAAGCATTCCATCCTATGGTCTTGGACGGCAGATGCAGGTCTATATGCAGGGATTACAGGGACAGCTTCCTTCGCTCCCTGTCTCACCTGAGGCATTGGAGCAGCAAGCACTGGCGCACCTGAGTCAGAAGGCCGCTGGCTACCTGGCCGGGATGGATGATACGATGCAGGCCAACCTGCGCGCGTTCCAACATTGGAGCATCCTTCCACGCATGCTGCGCGACGTTTCCCGGCGCCAGTTATCCACCACCATCCTGGGCATGCAGCTGCCCGTACCACTGTTGCTGGCCCCCATCGGCGTGCAATCGATTATCCATCCCGAGGCCGAGCTGGCGGTGGCCAGGGCGGCACGCGCGACCGGGGTACCAATAATTCTCAGTACGGCCGCCTCGCGTAGCATCGAAGCGGTCGCCCAGGAGCTTGCTGACACGCCCCGCTGGTTTCAGCTCTACTGGAGCAAAAATCCAGACCTCAACGCCAGCCTTGTGCGCCGGGCCGAACAGGCAGGCTATAGCGCCATCGTCGTGACGCTGGACACCAGGCTACTTAGCTGGCGTGAGCAGGATATCCAGAACGCGTACCTTCCCTTTTTACAGGGTGAAGGACTTGCCAACTATTTCAGCGATCCGATCTTCCGTCAGGCGCTGGCTCAGTCGCCAGAAGAAAATCCGGCCATGGCTATTCGCTATTTCATTGAGATCTTCCTCAATCCGTCATTGACCTGGGACCAGCTCGCTTTCTTAAGGCAGCATACAAGCCTCCCCATCTTCCTGAAAGGCGTCCTGCATCCAGATGATGCCCGTCAAACCATTGATGCGGGCATGGATGGCATTATTGTGTCCAATCATGGTGGACGCCAGGTAGGAGGATCGCGAGCGGCGCTGGACGCCTTGCCAGCTGTGGTTGAGGCCGCGGGGGGACAGATCCCTGTCCTCTTCGATAGCGGCATCCGGCGCGGCTCGGACGTGCTGAAGGCCATCGCGCTGGGCGCGCGGGCGGTCTTGCTCGGCAGGCCCTATATCTGGGGACTGGCCCTCGACGGCGAGGCCGGAGTGCAGCAGGTGCTCCAGAATCTGCTGGCGGACCTGGATCTGACGCTGGCGGTGAGTGGCTTCTCTTCAATCAGTCAGCTAGATGCGTCTCTGCTGGTAAATGAACGTCCGGCAGCATAAAATGTTCTACGATGACATTTCATCAGTATCGTAAAAAAGAGCATGGAGGAAACATCGTATGTCCCAACTTAATCTGACACCCGACCAGCTTTTGACGACCACGCGCGCCGTACGCAAGCGCCTGGACCTGGCACGCCCGGTTGAACCGGAGCTGGTAAAAGAATGCATTGAGATCGCGACCCAGGCGCCCAGCGGCAGCAATAGCCAGCAATGGCATTTCGTGGTGGTGACCGATGCCGAGAAACGCCTGGGACTGGCCGAGCTATATCGAAAAAGCTTTAGCCAGTATCGCCTCAACGCCGCTGAAAGCATTGAAAAGCTCAAGGCTAGCAAGCCAGAGCTGGCTCAGGTTCAGCAGCGCGTGGCCTCTTCCGCGGACTACCTGGCGGAACACCTGCACGAAGTACCTGTACACGTAATCCCCTGCATGCGTGGCCGCTTCGACGGTGCCTCTACCCAGCAGCAGGCGGGCGTCTGGGGCTCCATCCTACCCGCCGTGTGGAGCTTCATGCTGGCCGCGCGCGCACGAGGTCTGGGAACAGCCTGGACAACCCTGCACCTGCCCTATGAAAAGGAAGCGGCGCAGCTCCTAGGCATCCCCTACGAGAAGATCACCCAGACCTCCCTGATCCCGGTCGCCTACACCCTGGGTACCGATTTTAAAGCCGGCGCGCGCCAGCCACTCGATAAAATCATCCACTGGAATAACTGGTAGAATCCCCATAGCTCAAAAATTATGGCTTGTGACGATGGTGGGCATCGTCACAAGCCATAAAAACCTTTATTTTCATAAAGTGAATGAGTCATTTGACATGGACTATAGTCCATGTTTTTTACTATACTATAAACATGCGAAAAATATAATTGCTATATCTTGAGCTAGATAGAGGGCGCATGGAACAGTTAGGTATCTATTGTCCCCATTGTGGAGCAAGCAATCACAAAGAGGAGGTATACTGTTTTGCCTGTGGCCACACCCTTGCAGATGCGGAGGCGCCTGCCGCTACTACGGCATCAGAGATTCTTCTCCAGCAACGCTATCGGCTGCTGAATAAAGTAGGTGAGGGCGGCTTTAGCATCGTCTATCGCGCTGAGGATATCCAGACCCATCAAACCGTCGCGGTCAAAGCTGTCAGCCTGCGTGGGCTCTCAACACAGGAGAAGATCGAGGCGACCGACGCTTTTAATCGTGAAGTGACGATTCTGACAAAATTAACCCATCGCAGCCTTCCCCGCCTCTATCGGCATTTTTCGGATGCCGAGTGCTGGTATATGGTCATGGATTACATAGAGGGGGAGACGCTGGAAAAATACCTGGAACGTCATCAGCAGATGCCGTTTCGCCTGGAAGAGGTGCTGGACATCGGCATCATCCTCTGCGATGTGCTGGACTATCTCCATTCCAATCAGCCGCCGATTATTTTTCGCGATCTCAAGCCCGCCAACATCATGGTAACGTCCGGAGGCTATATCTATGTGATTGACTTTGGCATCGCCCGCCAGTTCAAGCAGGGGAAGCCGAAGGATACCATCCCCTTTGGATCGCCAGGGTATGCCGCGCCAGAACAATATGGGAAGGCACAGACGACGCCACGCTCAGATATCTATAGCCTGGGAGCAATTCTCCATCAACTGATGACTGGTAGCGATCCCAGTCAATCTCCTTTTGCCTTCGCTCCGCTCTCCAATCTCCATCAGCAGGCGGTGGCGAAACTGGATACCCTGCTGCAGCGCATGGTGACGCTGGACAGCCAGCAGCGTCCCGACTCGATGGCCGAGGTGCGGGAATCCCTGCAAGAAATTTCGAGGATCCATTACTATCAACAAGGCCTCTCCAGCCAATATTACCGGCCGAGCCTCTCCCGGGCCTTTCAGACGGCCGCCTACGCACAACCGTTGCCATCCACTCCTATGCCCAGCAACGCCGGGGTAGTTACATTTGTACAGCAGCAACAGATCTTTTATGCCTCCTCGCCGTTCGCACAGAGCACAACACCGCCTCCAGCCAACCGCTATCAACTGTATAGTATTCTGTGCAGCCTGGTCGGCATCTTTATGCCACCATTCCTATGCCTGGCCTCAACACAGATCCTCCCTCTGCTACAACAGCATATTCCAACTGCCTTATTTGCCTATCTGCTTCTTCTGGCACCATCGGTGCTGGGCATTGTTTTCGGGCATAAAGGACGCGATTTTGCCAGCCAAACAGGCACCAGCGCGAGCACCGCGACGGTTGGACTGACGCTGGGCTATATCTTCACGGCGATATACCTCGTTTTCGCCCTCTGCTTCTTCTCCACAACCATCTTGCTTGCCCCACATATGTCGGGATTCTAGTGCTAAGGAGAGTATGAATCGCATTTTTTATGAGGAATTGGAGCAACACAATGGGTGGGTGCAGATGCACCCACCCATTGTGTTGCTCCAATTCCTCATAAAACTAGATGCTAGCTCCCTTCCTGGAGAAGCGCGCCATCAGTGCTTCCGCGTAATCGCCGACAACCGGCAGCTTAAACCTGACCCCACGATACGCCTGAAACATCAAAAAGACCCACAGGACAAAGATCGCGGCTCCAATCAAGAAAGCGATACAGCTAAAGGCAGATCCAACCAGGGCACCTACGATAAAGATCCCTGAGATGAACTTTGCCAGGGCGGAAACAATACCATACAGAATGATAAGAGGAGTGAACACGACAATAGATTGCGCGGCATGGAAGCGCACAAAACTATTTTTGCGACCGATAAAAAAGAATACAATGCCGGTAAAACACAATCCCAGATAGCTCAACAACGCATTGCGTCTCGCCCTGGAGTCAATTATGCCCTGACTTTGTCCGCTGCTCCCCCGGCTCACGCTGCTGGGAGGAACATAGGCATTGGATTGCTGCTGTTGTTGCTGTTGTTGCTGCTGATATTGCCCGGATGTATATTGTTGACCACCCTGCCCATATACGTAACTAGGGTCGCTTTGCCGCGCACCCACACCGGGCTGAGGCTGATTTGCCCCATAGGGGTCATCAGCTGGATTCGATGGATTATATCCCCCATAGCCACTATATGGTCTGGATGGATCGGGTTGTTGATTTTGATTAGGATTTGTACTCATGAGAGCATCCCTCCGTCCATAACGAAAAACATTTCTACATGTATTACGCCAGTGTATCAGAAAGGTTAGAGGGAAGCGAAAAGTGCTTTATCATATTCTCAGCAAAAAAGGAGAGAATATCAACTCATCGGCAAAAAATTGAAGCAAGAATGTATATCTAACGGGGAGCAATATTCGTATTGAAAGTAGGAGCACTAATGCGTTGTGAGGCGACCAGGTTCTGGTAAGGAGACGCGTATGTTTCACTATATGGATCACAAAGAAGCAATAGAGGTGCTGCGTAAGGCGGGCTTCAGCCATGTAGAGATCGATCGTATCACAAGGTTCCGCAAGCATTTTATCCCAGGCGAACTGGATCAAACCCCCGATGATCATCGTCGTCTCGAGTTCACGCGCTGGTTATTTCAAACCGGCAAATTGACAGATTTTGTCAGCTAATGTGACTCCTGCCTTACCAGGCTAACCTATCAGACAATGATTTTCTGATAGGTTTTTTTGTGCGTGAGCACCTCTGGGCGGGCGGTCGCATGCGCGACCGCCCTCTTTTATTAAGGAGGACTAAAAACGCTGCTGCCAGAACGCGCGTTCTGGCAGCAGCGTTTTTAGTCCTTCTTAGAATTCCTGTGAGCGCCGAAGGCGCGAAACGACTTGCAGGACATATTAGTTGGCGAATGATTGGGTCTGCTGGCCGCGCAGCTGCGCCCGCACCAGGCGAATCTCATCATACGAGTAGTCGTCGCCCAGATGCTCTTTGATCGGTTTGAGCCTGGCATCCCCGACCTCCTGGATCGCTTGCGCGATCACATCATAGTGATCCGCTGCTACCAGGTTGCTCAGATCGAACTGCTCCCCTTCTTCCAGGGCGCTGCTCAGATAATCTAACACGGTCGCGGGCTGGCGATCGCAGGCCTTGGCGATCTCGTTCAGGCTGAAGCCTTGCTGGGCCAGTCCAACGGCGTTGCCGCGTGCCTGCTGGGACGCACGGGAAGGCGCCCTGGTCGTCTCGGTCGGCTTTTGCTGATCCGCTGGCTGCGGAACAGGAACCAGGTCGGGATGCTGGCCCATGTGGATTTTGATTTCATTGGTAAAGGGGACGTAGTACGATTGCAGCTTTTTCTGGCCAACGCCTGGAATCTTTAAGAATTCGGGCTCGCTGGTCGGCAGGTTGTGGACCATCCCCAGCAGAGCGGTATCGGTAAAGATGACGTAGGGGGCCACACCCAGTTCATCGGCCAGGCGCTTACGCAACGCACGCAGACTCTGCAGCAGGGCGCTCTGGTTGTCGTCCAATGGCTGGTTATTGACCGCGTCCGCCACGGTGGCGGGCATGCTGTACGTGGGACGAGCCTCGACCTCCATATAGAATTCTGCATGACCCTTGAGCAATTTTACTGAATTGGAGTTCAGGTGATAGGTTGGATAATTATCGCGTCGCTCCGTCAGGAAATGCTGCTGCAACAGGGCATGGCCGATGGCCATCCATGAATCACGGCTCCGTTCCTTGCCACAGCCATAGGTTGTAAGCTGGTTATGGTGATAGTCACGGATCTTCTGGGTGTTGGCGCCACGAATGATATCGATGATATGGTTGAGCCCGAAGCGTTCACGAGTCTGGTAGACGCAGGTCAGGAACTTGCGCGCATCCTCGGTGCGATCCTCGGTCTCTATCGAGCGGGTACAGTTATCACAATTGTTGCAGCTGCCCTCTGGTAGCTCTTCACTGAAGTAGCTCAACAGGAGGCGGCGGCGACACTGCGTGCTCTCACTATATTGGATCACCTGTTGTAGCTGATTGAGCGCGATGGCTTGCTGCTGCTCGTTCTCTTTTTGCGTAATGAAGTATTCCGCCCGCATGCGATCCCCATAGCTGAAGAAGAGGATGCAATCGGCTGGCTGGCCATCGCGCCCGGCACGGCCGGATTCCTGGTAGTACCCCTCAAGGTTTTTGGCATGTCATAGTGGATGACGGCCCGCACATCTGGCTTGGCGATCCCCATGCCAAAGGCGATCGTCGCGACCAGTACGGGTACATCGTCGCGAATGAAACGCTCTTGATTGTCTGATCGCACGCGTGGGGAGAGTCCCGCGTGATAGGGCAGGTTATCGATGCCATCCGCCTGCAGGTCGGCGCTCAGCTTCTCAACGCCCGAGCGGCTCAGACAATAAATGATGACCGATTCACCCTGTTTCTGACGGAGAATCTGTACCAGTTCCCCATACGATCCTTTGTGTTTCTTGCGTACTTCGTAGGAAAGGTTGGGACGGTTAAAGCTGGCGATATGGGTAATGGGTTGGCGTAGCTTTAATTGCTCAAGGATATCGCGCCGCACACGCGCCGTGGCGGTCGCGGTCAGCGCCAGAATCGGTAACTCGGGGAAACGTGTGCGCAGCGTGCCTATCTGGCGATACTCGGGGCGAAAATCATGTCCCCATTCACTGACACAATGCGCCTCGTCGACGGCCAGCAAAGACAGGCCAACCGTCTTCTTCACGTGTTCAAGGAAGGTGAGGAAGCTGGGTTTCAACAGGCGCTCAGGAGCAACATAGAGAAGTTTGGTCTGCCCGCTCATGGCTGCCCGCTCACGCCGGGCGCCTTCTTCATACGACAATGAGCTATTCACAAATGTTGCTTCAATACCATTGGCCTGCAAACGACTTACCTGGTCTTGCATTAAGGCAATCAGAGGGGAAACAACTATGGTAAGTCCCGGCAAAAGCAAAGCCGGCAACTGATACGTGAGTGATTTACCACCACCGGTCGGCATCAATACCAGCATATCTTGCTGCTCTAATACCGCTTCCACAACATCTTTTTGTCCTGGCCGAAAGGTATCATATCCAAAATACTGTTTTAGCGCTTGATCGACATGCAACAATTTCAATATACTCCTGCTCCATCTAAATGCTCCGCACTCCCAACATCCTACACCAATGCCCGCTTACTACCCGCGAACAATAAGGCGGCGCCACTCGCTCGGAGTTGGCTCCGCTCAATCAATAAACCCACATTATCCATACGAATTAGTATAAGTATCACACACTAAACCATATTTTATCAAATTATATCAAAAAGTCAGCATTCGCACCGCTGGTGCTCCATAGTCATTTAAGGTGGTGCAACCACCCGTACGGGGGTACTCACAAGTCCATTGTGTGTTGGTGCATGCGGGGCGCTGAGGCGCCCCGCATGCACCAACACACAATGGACTTGTGCGGCCGCGCAGTGGACGCGCGTGCGGAAGCTATCACGCCCCCTGTAAAAAGTGTGTCTGACACACTCACCTTACAGGAAGGAGCTATCGACCAGGCGGCCACCCGGCTCATAGAGCAGAATACGTTGCTGCTGAATAAGCATACTGAGGGCACTGACGAGCTCTTCCCTATTTATGTGGATGGTATGAGTGAGCTCTTCAATATTCTTTTGCCCGTCGATAGCCAGGTAAAGCTGACGCGCCCGGTGCTCAGCTGGTGATAGACGCTCCTGCTGGTTGATGAACGGCATTTCGGCCCCCTCGACGCGCCGAGGGATCAGCAGGGGCAAGGCACCCATGGAGTACACCTTGACCGGTTGCTGGGGACCAGTTTCATTCAAACGACGTGGCGGCACTGGTGGCTGACCAGTATTTCCCGGTGAATATGAGGTGTTAGCATTGCCTGGCCTGATGCCGCCATGTCGTAAAGAGGTAAATTGGGAGCTTGATTGCAAATCCTGGCCGTTGCTGGCATGCATAGGAGAGGCCTGAGGCGTTTTAATCGATGGTTGAGGTGCTGTACCCCAGCCACCAGCAGGCAAGGGGGTATTCGGATTTACAGGCCGCTGCGAGCCCGTCGTTGCACCGCCCTCGGGCCGCAATGAGGTATTGCGCTGGCGGGGTCGATCCGCCACAACCTTCCTTACCTCCTCGACCAGTTCTTCACCCTTAAACGGCTTGGTCAGGTAGGCATTCGCGCCCTGTCGCATAGCCCAGAAACGGTCTGAAGACGCGTTTTGGAGCTTACGATAATGATGGGTAGCGTGCGCCATGCTTCCTGTGAGCGTAGATGGCGGCACACCTCAAAACCATTCATGCCCGGCAAAATAATATCCAGCACCAGGCATTGGGGAGCATCATGCGCCATCATGCGCAGCCCCTCTGGACCATCATTAGCAACTAGCACCTGGTAACCAGCGCTCTGCAACGCTTGCCGCATATACAAACACTGGGTCGAACTATCATCAATGATTAGCACCTTAGGCGCAGTTACCATACGCACACCCCCAATTCGTCAATTGCTCATCCCAAGCAATCACTACATATACTTGTTTCTCTTAGCATAGGTAGAATAGTCGCCTCTAGCCACAATCGGGATAACAACTATAGTGCTCTGCCATGAGGATGAGGTACTCTTCTTCATCACCTAAAAAGGAGCACGACGCATATCATATTCAAGTAGATTGGCCAACTCTATGTGCGCGAGTACACATAAAAGCAAGCAACAACTATCTTAGTTAGTAAGGAACATATTACCATCCTCATTAGCATTTAGGCAAATATACAAACTCTCCTCTACCAAAATGTACTCTTTCGCCAGATATCCAGCTATCCGCCTTTTTTCGCTGGCTTCATTTTTCACCTTCAGGTGGATAAGAGGGTGGCTTATTCTGTTTTTGCTTTTGTGGCGGGCTTGAGCGCCCCCGCGCAGCGGCCACCGTGTTTTTTGAGGTGGTGCATTGAGGGCGCATCCGCGCCCCCAATGCACCACCTCAAAATAACAACAATGTCCACCAAACGCGAGGACCACGGGAACGATTGTGAGATGCAAATTCATGCGGGGAGGAGAAATCGGCCGCAAGGGCCGAACCCACTTAGCAATCTATTGTGGGTTGGTGCGGCCGCACATGTGGGGCACTCGTCTTAAGCAGCGCTAGCAGATGTAAGGCGATAGCATGGTAAAAAAATATATGGTACGCTAAAATACAAGGGGCTAAATATACATCAGAACTGTATGGAGAAGGATTTCACCCAACAGATCTTCTCTCCGTAAACATCAGTAACTGATGAATCCGTTTTCATTTTTACCTTATCTTTGTACTTTTATTTTTCACGATAGGAGATCGCTGTATGGCTCGTACAGAAGTCCATTCAACGTTATCTGCCACATCAATTAAGCTGGCACGGGTTTCGCAAAATGTAGGGGAACGCCGGTTGCGCCGTGTCAGTGCCTGGCTCTTGCTCCTGTTCTTGCTGCAGGGCGAATTGGGGGCCGTTTGGGATCGAGAGTGGCATGCATTTGTTGGACGGGATCAGTTCTGGACTCCACCACATACGTTGATCTATTCTTGTGTGGCCGGGGCGGGCCTGCTGGCCCTGGCCGTTGTGCTGATAGAAACGTTTCGCTATCGACGTCGCGTTCCCGGGGTAGATGATACCTCGACGGTACCTATTTTTCGTTTCTTCCACGCTCCCCTGGGCTTTAGCGTGCTCGGCTTCGGGGCGCTCCTGGCGTTGATCGCGGCACCGCTGGATAATTACTGGCACGAACTCTATGGCATCGATATCGCGCTATGGGCCCCTTTCCATATGATGGGAGTAACCGGTGGCTTGATTGGCATGCTGGGTATGGTCTACGTCTTTGCGTCGGAGGCGGCCATTGAGCGTCAATCCGGGGGCGCACCCCGGCGCTTCCTGGGGCTGACCGCGCTGGAACTGGGAATTATCATGACGATGGGGAGCATTATGAATTATGTGTTGACCGGCTTCCTGCAGTTTCCAGTGGTCACGGTTGGTACGATCCATATCTCTACCTATCCACTTCCACTCATAGCTGGCTGTGTCATGTTTATGCTGGCCGGGTTACGCACGACCCAGCGGGTCGGGATCGCCACGCTGCTCACATTCGTCCTCTTCCTGCACACCCTGGTGGTGGAGCTGTTTGTGCCCTGGGCCATTCGCGTAGCGGTCGCGCAACAGGATATTCCTTATCGCGTTGCCAACCTGGTGCCTGAGTTCCGCCTGGACTACGCGTTTCTTCCCGTTGCCTTCCTGCTTTCGGCTGTGATTATCGACGGGATCGCCTACCTGCGCGTGCGCAAGACGGGTAGTCCAAATAGTTCAATGCTGCAAACAATCATTCAAGGAATCATAGTAACCCTACCCATCGTATTCTTCACCCCGCTGATTCTGCGCGATTACACGCCTTACGCCCCCATCTTCTTGCCAGAAAAAGGGGTTCCCTTTGAGCCGGTTCAGATGGCCGTTATTGTTATCATTTCCTTATTCATTGCTATGGCTTTTGGAGCACTGGGTGCATGGTTAGGCGAGGATTTTGGAGATATCTGGCGCTGGAGCAAGCGCTAAACCATACGAGGTTATGCTATGTATAAGGTGCTTTCTACGCTTATGCGTCTCAGCCTGATCTGGATCAGTCTGCTCATTCTGCTGGCGGGCAGTGCCAGCGCGGCGAGCAAGCCAGCACGCACAGATACGGTGGCAGCGGGGGCCTACATTGTTAACGTGAGCCTTTCCAAAGATCCTCCCTATGTGGATGAAGCCTTTGACGTTACCGTTGTGCCACACAATAGCGCGCAGAAGTTGACTGGAAAAGTTATTGTGCAGCCGGGACCCGGCACCAATGGGGCAGAGATACCGACGACGCTCCAGGCGGTGGGGGGCAAAGATGACAGTCTGCGAGCCAGCGTCCATATTCCCGTTCAGGGCGCCTGGAACATTATTGTCCAGTTGGATGGCCCTCAGGGTTCCGGCCATGCCAGCATCGCTGTCACGGTAGGCGCGCCGGGCGCCATGCAGCCCTGGCTGGCCTGGCTGATTGGAGCCTCACCGCTCGTCTTCATCGCCATCTGGATCGGGACCCAGCATCGTTATCGCCACTCCCTGCTCAAGCCACAATCCGCAGAGGCGGTAGAATAAGAACTTAAGAACTTAAGAGGAGGAAGAGACTGACGACGATCGGTGTCAGTCCCTTCCTCCCTTGCGTTCCTTATTTTGCCTCTCCTACTGATTCCTGTTTGAGCGCGGCCACACGCCGGGCGACATCCAGGAAGTAGTCGATGGACCGGGGATTGCTGAGGGCATCAACGCTAACAGCTTTTTCGGCGGGAATGCCCATCAGCAGCTTTTTCACGGGTACCTCTAGTTTCTTCCCGCTCAGGGTGCGCGGCACCTCCTGAATCACCAGAATCTCGTCGGGCACATGATGTGGTGAGATGTTGGAGCGCAATGCCTGCTTGATCTTTGCTTTCAACGTCTCATCCAGCTGGACACCTTCGCGCAGTACAACGAACAGCGGCAGGTAATAATTGCCGTGCGGCAGTTCAACCCCGACAATCAAGCTATCCATGATCTCTGGCAGACCCTCGACGATACGGTAGATCTCGCTGCTCCCCATACGAATACCCATGCGATTGATGGTGGAGTCGGACCGACCATAGATGACGGCGCTCCCCTCGGGCGTAATGCGAATCCAGTCTCCGTGCCGCCAGACGCCGGGATACTGCGCGAAGTAGCTTTCCTGGTAGCGTTGCTGATCAGGATCGTTCCAGAAATAGAGGGGCATAGAGGGTAAGGGATCCGTCACCACCAGTTCTCCCACCTCGTCAATCAGGGGATGGCCCTCCTCGTCGAAAGATTGTACGTTGGCGCCCAGAGAGCGGCACTGCAGTTCTCCAGCATAAACGGGGAGCAGGACGGAGCCCGTGATGAACGCGGAGCAGACGTCGGTACCACCGCTGACGGATGCCACCCATAAATCTTCTTTGACATGCTCGTAAATCCAGCGGAAACCTTCAGGGGGCAGCGGCGAGCCCGTCGAACCCAGGCCACGTAACTGGCTCAGATCATAGGTCTGTCCTGGCTCGATCCCGGCCTTCATACAAGAGGTGATATAGCTGGCGCTGGTACCGAAGAAGGTCATCTTGCTCTCCTGCGCAAAGCGCCAGAGCGTCTCGATATTGGGATAGCCCGGACTGCCATCATAAAGGAGGGTGACCGCGCCCGCCAGCAGGCCGCCGACCAGGAAGTTCCACATCATCCAACCGGTCGTGGTAAACCAGAAGAAGCGATCACCAGGCTTGAGGTCTACGTCCAGCGTCAGAGCCTTGAGATGCTCTAGCAGTATACCGCCATGCCCCTGCACAATCGGCTTCGGCAGACCCGTGGTTCCCGATGAATACAGGACCCAGAGCGGATGGGAGAAGGGGACCTGCTCAAAAACCAGTTCCGCCTCTTCACGCACCACATCAGACCAGAGGAGTCCGTTGGGGATGTCGGCGGCCGAGGCATCGGCGTATAAATACGGGACCAGCACGACTTTTTGCAGCGTCGGCAACTCACGCTGCAGTTCTTTGACCACCTCTTTGCGATCAAAGGTCTTTCCGTTGTATTGATAGCCGTCAATCGCGAAGAGGATGGTTGGCTCGATCTGCTTGAAGCGATCGATGACGCTGCTGGTACCGAAATCGGGAGAGCAACTCGACCAGGTAGCGCCAATACTGGCACAGGCCAGAAAAGCGGTGATCGCTTCTGGAATGTCTGGTAGATAGGCCACGACGCGATCGCCCGTTTGCACCCCCATGGCACGCAGGGCATGGGCGACGGCGCCCACGTTGCGCTTGAGTTCCTGCCAGGAGATTTCTGTCAGGCCCTGCCGTTCAGATTGAAATATCATCGCCGGTCGATCGGACGTGGCGTGGCGAAACGCATGCTCGGCATAATTCAGTTTCGCACCCGCAAACCAGTCCGCGCCCGGCATCTTACGCTCGGCAAGCACCTGCGTATAGGGCTGGGAGGCCTGGATATGAAAATACGACCAGATGGAGGCCCAAAAGTCTTCCAGATGCTCGACAGACCAGCGCCAGAGCTCTTCACGATTCTCAAAATGCAGGCCACGTTCCTGCGTTAGCCAATGCATATATTGCGATATATTCGCTTCTCGCCTGTCTTTTTCAGATGGGGACCAGAGAGGCTGATCTTTGCCCAATGGAGTTTCCATATACATGCTGCCTTTCCTAATAAAACATTGCAGTATGGGTAGCTCTGGTAATATATAGGGTTGAGCGAAAACCGCATAGTTTTCATTCAACCGTTGCTAAAACGCGATACTATCCTATGCAGGATACAGCTATCCGCACAATCGAAGGAAAACAGCCTTGGGCTGTGACGATTGAAGGAAAGCCGAACCATACCAACCAGGATAGTAACACATCTTTCCCGAAAGCATCGGGCGAACAGGGGAGTTCGTCGGCGGCAACAGCAGCGCCGAGCCAGTCCCGGTATACGAAACTGGCTTCACCCGTGGGTCAGTGATCGAGCAAGAGCGCGCATTGCCCGTGAGTTTCATTGAGATGAGATAGGCCACGCCCAGACGGGCAATATTGAGCGAGGCGCAGTAATCGCGGTCACCATTAAAGCCACACTCTTCACACCACATCCAGCGCCCCCAACGAATATCCTTGCTGCGCTGGTCGGGAGCGCGATACGTTTTGGCAGGTGTGCTGCAGTGTGGGCAGGTATGAGAAGTGCCTCGTGGGGGACACGTCTGAAAGCGCAGGCCCTCCAGGTGGCATTTGTAGCGCAGCAGGTGCCAAATCTCCCCACGAACGGTCGTGTTGTTGCAATAGTTGCGCCAGCGCCCACGCACCCCTCGTCCTCGACCAGTCGTTTTCAAGGTTTTGAGCGACTCCATCGAGAGAAGAGAGCAGCCATGCACGCGGGCGAGCAGCAGCAAAACATTGCTTGCCAGATGCGCCAGAGCACGATTGCGCTGCTCATACTTGCGCCAGCACCGCGCAATCTCGCGCCCATACAGGGCCAATCGTTCCTGATACCAGGCCCGTTTCAGATGATCAGGGGCGAGTGCGTCTCGTTCCTGCTTGTACCGTGCCACCTTCTTCTTCAACACGTCGATCTGGCGGCGCGTGCGTGCCTGGCGGCCATCGAAAGAGCCGGTCTCCAAGAAAAAGGGCCTGCTCACCTGTTGGCTGTGTTCATCCACAGCCGTTGCGGTGAAGAGGGAGTGGACACCCCAATCGGCCCCCAACACTCGTTCAACGCTCTCCCAGCCAGAGAGTGTCTCTTTTTCGACCTCGACGATGACATCAAGGACGGCGAACCGCTTCCCATCTGTCCGGCACTCTTCCCGCAACGTTGGGGCCAGGAGTTGGGAACCTGTCAGGCGCTCTTTCAAGCACGCAGGTAACGAAATGATCGTGTCTACCTTGCGCCAGCGCCATATCCCTTGCTCATCGGGGTATCGAAAGCGGAACCGCGCCACGCCCGTATCCAGGTCCAGGCTCATTCTGTATGCTTGCCCTTTTTCACGGCCATCGTCGCCAGCGTAGGTGAGCATCCCGACTTTGAGCAGCGGAATCGGCTGCAGATCCTCGTAGGATGCAGGCCACTGGTCCATTCGTAAAAAGTGATTGCACGCCTGTTCAATGACGTTCTGAAGCGTGACAAAGCTGGTTTCGTCGTCATCCAGGCTCTTCGGCAAAGCGGCTATGGCCTCTTTGATGGCCGGGCGGTTTTTTCCCGGTGGCCGCTTCTCTGTTTGAGGCCGAATGAAGCCATCGCAGAGGATCGGGGCAATCAGCTCAAACGCTTTTTTTCGCTCAGCTTGCTGGCGCAACAGCCTCCCAACAACCTCACTCTCACATCGCCACTGGCGGTCTCCATGTGGCTGAGGGCTGCCGATATATTGCCCGACCTGTTTCCAGGCTGGCCCGCGCGTGTGCTCACCAAACTCGGAAAGACTCGGCCACAGGATCTCTAACGCCTGATTTACTACCTGGCGCGAGGCATCAAGCAGACGGAGAGCATCGGCCTGGGCCTCGTCGGGCAGACGCACATCGTAGGTGAGAGCTTGAACAAGACGACCTGCACGCACCCTTTTCTCCTTTGACGAACATGTGTCCTTTTGCCACAGTATAGCACGGTAGCTTGCGTGGGGCAATCTTTCAGGAAGTTCAGGATAGTTACGGATAGCTCATCAAATTTAGCAACTGTCAGCAACCCTATTATATCCTATCCCTATGCTGTTCAGTTATCATTATCTTCGACATCTTCTTTATAGGAGCTTGAGCGCCCCCTTTCGGGCTTCCGCATACGCGGCCACCTTTTTTTAAAAGGAGGAGTGAAAAGTCAGGGGCCGCAGGCACGATTCTCCTGAATTTCAGCCTGATTGGCTGCCGGCATTTCATTGACAGGGCTTATGCTCGCGATTATCATTTATTTATATATTTGCGGCGTTGTATTGCGTTCACCAGGGGGAGAAAGAGAAATATATCTATGATTGTCGATATGCCATTGGCTGAATTGGAGCAGTATCATCCGGCGTTAAATGCGGAGAGCGACTTTGATGCTTTCTGGGCGCGGACGGTTAGGGAGAGCGACGGACAACCGCTAAATGCCAGCGTTGAGGAATATCCATTCCCGAGTGATCGTGTGACGGTGTACCGGGTCCGTTACGATGGTTTTGGACAGAATACGCGCGTGGCTGGCTGGTATCTTGTACCCCAGAAGCCGTATCGTCTGGAGGTTGATGGTAAGACGCCAACTCTGGTTCAGTATCATGGCTATAGCGATTCCAAGGGGTTGCCGGTGCGCCAGATGAACTGGGCGTTGCAGGGCTATTGTGTCTTCGCCGTGGATACACGCGGACAGAATGGGGAGACCCCTGATAACAATACGTACAGTAGCGGCAGCATTCTGGGCTGCATGTCAAAGGGCATCTTAGATCCGGAGAATTATTACTATCGCTACGCGTATATGGATTGCGTGCGCGCCGTTGATTTTGTGCGTAGCCGCGAGGAGACGGGTCCGATTATTCTAACCGGCGGGAGCCAGGGCGGCGGCCTGACTATCGCGGTGGCTGCACTATCCACAGATAAAGGTATCGCCGCTGCCATGCCAGATGTGCCGTATCTCTGCCATTTCCGGCGCGCGATCGAGATGTTTGGGGATGGTCCGTACCGCGAACTGGTCGATTTCTGGAAGAAGCATCCCTACGATGTTGAGCAGAGCTATCGTACCCTGAGCTATTTTGATGGCTTGAATCTGGCGCCACGCATCACGTGTCCAACCCTGCTCTCGGTGGGTCTGCTCGATACGATCTGTCCACCATCGACCGGCTTCGCCGTCTATAACCATCTCACCTGTCCAAAGACGCTCAAGGTCTATCCCTACAACGGACATGAAGGCGGCAGCGAATTCCACGAGATCGAGAAGTGGAGCTTTGCCCGCTCCCTGTTGGCCCGCTAAACGTTCCACCCAGATATAGCAAGAAGGATGCGCCATGCGTTGCCGCGGCAACGCATGGCGCATCCTTCTTGCTACCCGTTAGCCTGCTGGAATAGCCTCGATGGCTTTCTTCAAGGCCGTGACCTGGTTTTCTAGCTGCTTCTTCACGATCGGCGTCACCAGGGGTCCGACAAAATTGAGGGTATTGCCGGGTTCAGCCTCTCCGATCACCGTCAGCATGGTCCCACCATCGGGCGTGGAGGCGAAGGTCATGGTGTTTGCCAGTGGGAAAGGACCCTGGATCATTTTAAAGGCGAACAGGCGCGGAGGCTCATAGCGGGTAATCTCGATCGTAGAGTCAAATTGTCGTCCCATAAAGACGGCGGTCTGCGCATAAGTGGAGCCTACACGCATGGGCCCCTCTGAAATGGCCCGGATATCTTTGACGGGTAACCATGATTTAACGTTGTCCATAGTGGTCACGTACGCAAAAACAACCTCGATTGACCTGGCAATAGCGATACTTCTTTCTAAACGCATCACAACTCGCCTCCTCTGATAAATGGACACAATGCTATTATTCCATATGAGATCCGACCCTGGAGATGCTAAAGCGCAAGATAAACGGTACAGACTGGCACCGACGTGATACAATTATACACATAAGCATATAGTTACGTATCAGTAACCTGATAAAGCACTCATCGGCGGTCTTTGCGTTCCGGAAAGTTACAGAGAATTATTGAATGAAAAGATTTTTGAAACTACTCATGCGTGGCCTGCTCCTACGTTGTCCAGTATGCGGGCAAGGCAAGCTCTTCAGCGGCATCTACAAGATGAATGAGCGTTGCCCGGTATGCCAGTTTAAGTTTGAGCGCGAAGAGGGATATTATACCAGTTCTATGGCCATTAACCTGGTGGTCAGCGAGCTTATCGCGGCGGCAGTTGTGCTGCCCCTGGCGGTTACCCCCAGCATCCCGGTTTTGCCGGTAATGCTGATCGGTGGCCCGTTCGCCTTGATACTGCCATTGCTGCTGTTCCGCCCCAGTCGCGGACTCTGGTTGGCCATGGATCACTACTTGAACCCCACTTCGGGCAACGACCTGCCCGATGAATCCCCCCTTCTGCAGCGTTCACGCGGCGTGCGCAGCGATCATTAACACCACCTGAACCGTCGGGATGACGTGGGGATTCGGCAGGAGAAAATGCAATGGGACTATAGTGGTGCCACTCATTGCGGACTTGCTTATCCCTGGCATTCTATGGTTAAATGCCAGGAGCATGACTGATAAATTTTCACAAGAGGCTGCACAACAACGTATCTACCGGGAATTCGCAATCCTGGTCAGTAGAGATGAGAACACGATCGACCTTGCTCAGGCCGCGCTACAGATAGCGAAGGTGGCCTATCCCGATCTAGATCCCGTTCCCTCTTTATCCTACCTCGACGCGCTGGCACGACGAGTTATGCAGTTGCACGCGCAAATCGCTTCCAACACAACAGAACAGAGTAACCCGCTCGAACTGATCGGCTCGCTGAACCATGTCTTGTTTGAAGATGAGCACTTCCATGGCAATGAGAGCGACTATTATGATCCCGATAATAGCTTCCTGAACAAGGTGTTAGAAGAGCATACAGGACTGCCGATTACCCTCTCATTGCTTTACATGGAGGTGGGCAAACGCGCGGGCATCCCGCTGGAAGGGATGGGGTTCCCCTACCATTTTATGGTGCGATACTCATGGCCGGAGGGGAGAATCTATATCGATCCCTTTGCCAGGGGCCAGTTGCTGAATGAAGCGGAGTGCCTTGAGCGTATACAGCAGAGGACGCATCACCGGGGAGGGCTACACCAGCGCTGGTTGGAGCCGGTGACCCCCAGACAGATGCTGGTGCGCATCCTGAATAACCTGAAAAGCGTTTATATCCGTCACGGCGATTTTCCCCATGCCCTGGCCATCAGCGATCTGCTGTTACTGCTGCTGCCAGATGCAACCGTCGAGCAGCGCGACCGTGGCCTGCTCCACCTGGAGCTCAAACACTATGGGCGTGCAATGCAAGACCTGCAGACGTATCTGGAGCGCAATCCCAAAGCCAGCGATCGCTACGAGATACGCAACCACATCAAGCAGATCCGCCAGACGATCGCCCAGCTTAATTAACACATCTGCCTTGCATCATCTACGCTGGTTTGATATCATACAGGCGATACCGCATGTATAACATGCTTTATTTTTTAGGCATCATTCAACCTGGCGATACAACCATTCTTCCAGGTATTAATGAGCTAGAGTCGATGAATCACGTGAGTCCGCCTTCACCACTGCCAACGTATTTATCGGTAAGGCAAGATTACCACTCTACTCATTCTACAAGGAGGTTCTATTTTGGCAGGAAGCTTTTTTTCTGCACGCACTGTAACACGCTTGATCGCCGTGCCTGTACTCTGTCTCCTGGTACTGGGAGGTAGCCTCCTTCTAAACTCCAGTATCTCCGCAACGTCGGCCAGCGATAAGGCTATCACCGGCGCCTTCGTGGGCAAGGTAGAGGTGGGCAACGGCTCAATTAACCGAGATTATTATCTCTCCTTTACGGTCAATCAGGGCAAAGCGCTCGTCGCCGTGGCAACGCTCACCTCCATCTACTCCAATAAAGTCGTGATACAGAATCACGCGTTGAAGTCAGAGGTTGGGGTTAAAAGACCCTCCCTGCAGAATAAGCAGGCATGGGCGGTGGATGTGAAAGTTGATCGTGAACAGGTCACCGGCCGCTTCATCGTGCATAACCAGGGACAGGATAAAAGCTATAACGTGAAGGCGACGAAGGCCACAGGCAACGCGGGCCTCTACTGGACCAGGACGCGTAGCGAGCACTCTACCTATGTCGGCGGCTGGATCTTGCTGCCCCACGCCTACGAACAGGGCGGCGGCATCCTCAAAGACGGTCAGCAGGCCGAAAGTAGGCCGGAGCTACGCTCCCCACAGATCCATACCCAGAGGGCCAGCCTGGATGAGGATACCACGCTACTGATCCAAAAAGTCGATCCTTCTATGATCGATAGCGTTGATCTGCCACCTCCATCCAGGTAAGAAGCCGCCCTATCCTAGCCATCGATGGGCAGGCCCTCCATGGCCATAATTTTTAAGGCGTTGGTCGTTGGGGACGGACCTTCACGGAGGATATAGTCAAAGACCATCTGCCCATCGATCACCTCTTCACGGAAGTGCTGATTGTGAACCTGGGGCACGCTCTCAGCCAGCGTGGCTAGCTCCAGGTCATGGGTTGAGATCAGGCCGACGCAGTTGTGGCCGACCAGGGACTTCACGAATGAACGGCTCCCAATCAGGCGTTCACGGTTGTTTGTGCCCTTGAAGATCTCATCTACCAGGAAGAAGAGGGGCGACTGTCCCGGCTGCTTGAGCGCGTCGAGCAGGGAGTGCAGGCGACGTACTTCAGCATAGAAATAAGAGTAGCCCTCCGTCACCGAGTCGGTCACCCGGATACAGGTGAACAGGCGGAAGAGGGTAGATGTAAATGCGCTGGCGCAGACCGGGCCGCCCGCGTAGGCCAGGCAGAGATTCACGCCCAGGGCACGCAGAAACGTACTTTTACCCGCCATATTGGAGCCTGTAATAATGATGACCTCGCCCAGCATTTGCAAGCCAAAATTGTTGGTAACCTTCTTCTCGGCGGGCAGCATAGGATGACCCAGGTGCGCAACCTGGAAGAGCTCCCGGCCCTTCTGCTGTAGTTCCTGCTCCGTTTCAATCTCAGGCAGGATATATTCAGGATTAAGATAGGCAAAGGCGGCCAGCGAGCAAATGGCTTCCAGCTCAAACCAGGTGTCCAGCCAGTCGGGCAGGCGGGCAGCCAGTTGCGACTTGTACCGGACCAGCTTCATGGCGCAGTACAGATCCCAGGGTACAAGGGCGTTGACAACGACCCAGAGGATACCATTGCTCTTGAGGGTTGCCGCAGCCGAGATACGAGCTGTCCCTTTGAGCAGAGCCGATGGTCCCGACTCGCTCTGTCGCGTGAAAGGTTCGCACAACGCCTGCAGCCGCGATTGGGCGCGATACGGATATTTCTCCAGATACGAAAAGATGGCGCTGAGCGTGCCAAAGCCGTAGCGCAGGTAGGAGGCGTCCTCAAAAATATCACCGCGCTGATTGGCGGTGGCGAAGAACAGGATTACGCTGGCGCCCAGCGACCAGCCCCACAGAGGGGGAACGATAGCAAAGAGTGAGAGCAGAAAGAGCACGGCAGTCAGCACGTTGATGATCAGCGAGACCCCAAACAGAATGCCCAGGCCCGCCGATGGATTTTGCTGCTCCAACCAGCGTAGCAGCCGCTGACCCTCCAGCTGGTTTGACCTGCCGCCCGAGGCCAGCAGAGAATTCAGGATCAGGCGATCGCGGAAGCGGGTCATCGGGGTTAACTCGCGCACCAGCGACTGGCGCCTCTGGATGGTCTCTAGCTGCGGCGTGGTCTGCAGCAGCCAATCGCGCAACCGCTCCATCCCCTCGCGCGATACTCCGGTGTTCACCAGCCGATGGATCGAGCGCGAACCGGTAATATCCAGGTCAATCTCGAAAGGATGTCCCTCTACCGGCGCTTCGGTCATCACCTCGGGCATGCGCTCCCAGTCCAGTTTGATACGGGCGATGTGGGCGGACTTAATGTGCATCCACAGCGTATGACGGGCGATGCTCTGGTCGATCAAGCCGTGAAAGTGGGCCATAATCCCAAAAGCCACCATAAACACCACAAAGACAGGGATGGCCAGCCACCAGAGTCCGGCAATGAACAGCAATACGGCAAGCGCTATCCCCACGAAGAAGATAGCGACGCGCGACCACGAATAGACATTACTGCGTGGCGTCATGGCATCTATGCGACGTTGCAGGCGCCCGATCTGGGCCTCCAGCAACTGTAATCGTTCTTGTTTTTTATCCACTCTACAATATATCCTTTTCCTGTCTGGCACAATGGACTGATTATTGTTCCAGTCTAGCACTTCGCATGCTTGTAGACAAGAGAGAAGGTCACTTGTAAGCATCTCTTGTTACGAGGTATCATAAACTGTGTAGACAATAAAGACAGGCGTATCTCTGGCGGATATCGCGGCTATCTCCATAATGTATGTATTCCGCCATATTTTTTGATCATTCAGATGCGACCCAATCTACGCAATCTACTCTATTCAATGAGGAAAGGGATTATCAGATGCACGTAGAGAATAAAACATTCTTTATTACCGGTGGGGCCTCAGGCCTGGGCGCGGCCTGCGCACGCTTGCTGGCGAAATCAGGTGCCCACGTGGTGCTGGCCGATCTCAATCAGGAGACGGGGACGGCCCTGGCCGGAGAGCTGGGGGAGGCGGCCCTGTTCGCGCAGACCAATGTGGTCGATGAGCAGAGCGTGCAACAGGCCATCCAGGCCGCTCAGAAGCAGTTTGGCACGCTACACGGCGTCATAAACTGCGCCGGCATCGGGGTGGCAGAAAAGGTGCTGGGGAAAGATGGTCCCAGCAGCCTGGAGAGCTTTACCCGCGTCATCAATATCAACCTGATCGGCACCTTCAACGTGATCCGCCTGACGAGCGCGGTCATGAGCCAGAATACGCCGGATGAGAGCGGTGAGCGCGGCGTGATCGTCAATACCGCCTCGGTGGCAGCCTTCGATGGTCAGATCGGGCAGGCCGCCTACTCGGCATCCAAAGGAGGCATCGTCGGCATGACGCTGCCCATTGCCCGCGAGTTCGCCCGCTACGGCATTCGCGTCATGACCATCGCCCCCGGCATCTTCGATACCCCCCTGCTGGCTGGACTGCCCGAACCCGCCCGTCTCTCCCTCGGTCAACAGGTCCCCTTCCCATCGCGCCTGGGACGTCCCGAGGAGTACGCCGCCCTGGCCAGACACATCATCGAGAACGAGATGCTCAATGGCGAGGTTATCAGGCTGGATGGTGCTATAAGAATGGCACCTCGCTAACCGCGCGGCGGACCGGGGCGATCCTCTATTGAGGATGGTCGCCCTGGTCCCAATCGAGGGCCATTTTGGCGGTGGTGCCGCCATCGATGTAGAGGACCTGACCCGTAATGAAGTCGGCGGCATCGGAGGCCAGGAAGGCCACGGCCGGGGCGATGTCCTTCGGCCGGCCCACGCGTCCCAGCGGAATAAGGCTGTCGCCAAACTCGGTGCTGTAGGTAGGGATGTTGGCGTAGCGTGGCACCTCGATCAGACCGGGGCCAACCGCGTTGACGCGGATGTGTCTGGGGGCTAGTTCAATAGCCAACTCGCGCGTGAAGGCGATGATGGCGCCCTTGGTGGCCGCGTAGACCGAGTGGTTGGTGAAGCCGGCGTAGCCATGGACCGAGGTGATGTTGATGATCGAGCCACGACCGCGCTGCTCCATCGATTTTACCGCCTCCTGGGCACAGAAAAAGTAACCGCGTATGTTGAGGTGAAAAACGTCGTCGAAGAGCTCTTGCGTAATATTTTCAAATTTGTCGGCGCGCGTAACACCGGCATTGTTGACCAGAATATCGATGCCACCAAACTGGCTGATCACCTCGTCAACGACGCGGCGGCAATCCTCCACCACGCCCAGCTTGCCCGAAACGGTAATCGCGGTACCGCCCTGCTGGTTAATCTCGGCGGCAGCCTCGTGCGCGCCTGCCGCGCTACTGGCGTAATGCAGGGCCACCTTCGCCCCCTGGCGGCCCAGTTCGATGGCGATGGCTTGCCCGATACCGACGCCCGCGCCGGTCACCAGCGCGACCTGCCCTGATAGAGCACCCATAGAATTCTACCCTCCCTCTTTTTATCAATACTGCATGCATTCTACGGCAAATCAGACCGGGATTCAACTGTATGCCTGGTATATATCTATCATAATCAACGCTGCACATTATACATAGGAAAGAAAAGCATGGTGTAATTGAGAAGAGTGTAGAGAACGGATTGATTATCGCATACATGCATGCGATAATTCAGGTAATAATGAATACGGCAATACGGACGTAACGCGCCCACAACATGTTAAGGAGAAGAGCTGTGCAATTAGTACGTTACCGCTCTACGGACGGTACCACTGTCCTGGGGCTGCTGGCTAATGACCGCCTGATTGGAACCTTTCCCGCGCCCAATACAACCCTGTCTGATCTTTTGCGTCTACGCGTTGATGAGCTGCGCCAGTTGATCTCACGCGTCATACAGGACGGCAATGTGATCGAGAGAGAGAAGATGATGGCGCCCGTCGATGGCGATACCGAAGTGTGGGCGGCGGGGGTAACTTACCAGCGCTCGGAGGAGGCACGTAAAGAGGAGAGTGATACACCCGATATTTACGCGCGGGTCTACCAGGCTGAGCGCCCTGAACTTTTCTTTAAAGCGACAGCCTATCGCGTGAGTGGGCAGGATGAGCTGATCGCGGTGCGCTCGGATTCGCGCTGGGATGTGCCAGAGCCCGAACTGGCGGTGGTCACGAATGCCCATGGCGAGATCGTCGGCTATACCATTGCCAACGATGTCAGTTCGCGCAGCATCGAGGGCGAGAATCCCCTCTACCTCCCACAGGCCAAGGTCTACGCCGGTAGCTGCGCGCTGGGACCCGGCATCACCCTGGCCTGGACCGTAGAGGATGCGCGCCAGCTGACGATGCAGATGCAGATTGAACGCGATGGCAAGGTCTGCTGGGAAGGTGAGACCAACACCAACGGACTCAAGCGGAGCCTGGAAGAGCTGGTCTCATACCTGTATCGCGACAATGAGTTCCCCGCAGGGGCTATCCTGTGCACCGGCACGGCCCTGGTCCCCGATCAGCCCTTTACGCTTGAACAGGGCGACGTCGTACACATCACGATCGAGCAACTGGGAACGCTGCGCAATCCGGTCGTGCGCGGCAAAGACGCTCTCCAGAAGCAGAGGCGCTAGCCTATCTCTGCTCCTTCTCGCGATTGGCTTTCTGGATATAGTTGAGACCCAGGGCGAAGCCAACCACCAGCGATAAGATGAAGATGAGCCCGCGCAAATTCTCGGTCGGGCGATACTCCTTGCCCTGCACCGCGGTAACATCCTCATCGGAGACGCTCAGGATATCAATCAAAGAGGTGAGCATGCTGCCATAGATGCGGCGCAGACCCAGGGGGGCGAAAGTTCGTTCGAAGAAGCCCCCCACACCTTTACCACCCTCCCATTCGCTGGCCACGCTGACCCTTGTTTTATCGCCGCTTACAGGCGAAAGCACCCAGGTAGTGACCAGCGATGAGTTGTTGTCACGCTCGGTCAGCACACGGCCCTTGACCGCCTCATCAACACTCATGCGATAGGCGCGTTCCCGATTGGCCGCGCGCAGCAGATAACTGATGACCGTCCCGCTCCCCTTGCCACCTTTCTCTACCCTGTAATCAATAAAATTGGGCGTCAGCATCCTGGGACGCTGCTCTTTATAATTAGACAAAACGGAAAAGATTGTCTCTGGGCTGGCATTGATAACACGCTCTTTTTCCACCGTAATCTTACCCACGCCATTCCTCACTTTCTATACAACAACTATTTAACTTAGTGTTTAACGCTCATGTTGTATTGGTACATGGGGTGCGCGGATGCGCACTCTATGTACCAATACAACACATTTCTCTCTCATCATAGCACGAAGCACGAAAGCATATGGAGTCATTGATACATTAGAGGTGGATCCAGCACCAGCCACTGCTGGAAACCGCAAGCAAAGCTACCGTAGCAGCTCACGGTTAGCGTAGAGAGGTTATTTAGAAGAGCTGACGTGGCGTTCGCCTTCCCGCAGGCGGGCATAGACATCGAGCGTATCAGCCACTGCTATCTTCGTCCATGAATGCAAGGACATGGGCGCACTTGCATCTTCATGCGTATTATGGGTATCGAACGCAGTATGCTTCTCCATACAATTAACGCTTGGGAAACGGTGGCCATCGCTTCTGGTTGGCACAAAAATAAAAAACTCATGGGCGGGCAAGATACAATTGTTCATCGGAAACTCCTTCCTCTTGCGGAAGAGACATGTGCTCTCAGTTCGTATTATGCCAGCAGAATGTAAAGAGGGGATAAAGAGAATGTTATAAATCAGTCACAATTTTGTCTATTTAACATATCCAGGGAAATAAGCAGGCGACCGCTCACGAGCGGTCGCCTGCTTATTACATAGGTGTTTATTGTCTGAAGCTATTTCTGCGCCACCGCTACGGCAGTGGGCGTCAGCAGTTGTTTGGCACGCTCCAGGCCAATCGAGAGCAGGAGCGTCGGGATGCGCGGACCGGTATCGCGACCGCAGATCAGGTTGTACAGCGCGATAAAGAACGAGCGCTGCGCCTGCTTCAACTCATCGTTGGGAGGCGTATCCACCGCCATGCCGCGTACAACCTTGGGGATGCTATACATCAGCTCGGTCAGGCTGGCCAGGTTCCAGGAGTCGTCCAGGCGCTCGGCTAGCATGCGGATGCTGGCCTGGTCCATCTCGGAGAAGCTGGCGAAGGCATCGCTATCAAAGCTGCTGCGAATCTGCGTGCGCTCATCATCGGGCAGATAGTTGTTGACCCAGTTGAGGGCACAGGTGAAGCGCGGCTCCAGTTCGGCGCGCAGCGTGCCCAGATCCTCCAGTTCCGGCAGGGTCTGCGAGATGATACGCAGGACCTGCTCCTCGTTGGCCTGGGTCACATCGATGACCGAGGTCAGCAACGGAAACGGCACAGCCTTATGGGTATAGACGATCTCATCGGTGCTGGTACGGGTGGCGCGCTCGAACAGGCGCTGATTCACCTCGTTGGCCGTTCCTTTGTTGATCTGACGTACCAGAGCGTCCCACTCCTCGTAGAGGCGCAGAAGACCCTGACCATAATCGATATCAAAGGCCTGGTTGTTGGCGCGACGTGCGTAGAGCCAGCGCAGGATAGCGGGCTCGATAATCTCAAGCGCCGACGAGACGGTGGCCGTGGTACCGACCGAGCTTGAGATCTTGGAGCGGCCACCCATGCCGACAAAGGCGTAGCCGATAAACTGCGGTGCCACGGCGCCATACACCTTCTGCACGATGCGCTGTCCCACGGTATAGCTACTGCCGGGAGAAGAGTGGTCCTCGCCACCGGGCTCAAAATCGACCTGCTCGTAGCTCCAGCGCATAGGCCAGTCAACTTTCCAGACCAGCTTGCCGTCGATGCGCTCGTTCAGGCTATAGCTGCCCTCGTGTCCGCAATTATCGCAGACATAGCTCAGGAAGGCATCCTCATCGCGATACGAGGTCAGGTGCGTCATGTCCTTATGGCAATTATCACAGTAGGGCTTGAAGGGATAATAGGCGGCGCGACGCTCGTCCACGGTCTCTTTCTGGCCCTCAAGATTTTGATACTCGGCCAGAATATCGAAGATCTCCCCACGCTGGCGAATCGCCGTCTTAATCTGCTCACGATAATCGCCACGACGATAGGCCTGCGACTGGCGGATATAGCGGGGTCGGATACCCAGGCGACTCAAGCCGTTTGTAAAGTCGGTGATATAGCGCGTGGCATAGGAATCGTACTCCCCAAAGGGGTCGGGAATATCGGCATAAGGCATGCCGATGTATTGCGCATACTCGGCCGGGATACCCGCCGGCACCTTGCGCAGACGGTCATAGTCGTCCCAGGAATGGATATGCTCCACCTTCCAGCCACGGCCACGCAGCTCCTCAACCACCAGGT
Source organism: Dictyobacter halimunensis (assembly GCF_036245075.1). Classification (NCBI taxonomy): domain Bacteria; kingdom Bacillati; phylum Chloroflexota; class Ktedonobacteria; order Ktedonobacterales; family Dictyobacteraceae; genus Dictyobacter; species Dictyobacter halimunensis. The sequence continues at coordinate 3,566,249 of NZ_BSRI01000002.1, read as the reverse complement.
GGACGGTGAATGGCTCGCGCAGATTGCCCAGGTGAATCGGACCCGATGGACTGATACCCGAGGCACACACGATGGTGGCGTTCTCGCCCTTGCGCTGTCGCACACTGGCTTCTATACGATCAGCAACTTTTGTTACCCAATCAGCTTTCATTGTTAACTATCTCCAGATTATAGCTCGCGTTCTATCTTCTTTGAGTATTTTTTCGATGCCTATTATTGTATCAGTTTAGCTTGCAAGCGTCTTCATGACAGGGCAAGAATTGCTATAGGGGATAGCCTGAATAATCCACACATCGACATGCCGAGCAATTTCTTCTCGTACGGCGAGCCTCACAACCAATATATACCAAACATAACCATTCCGCCTCTTGCCGGCGGAATGGTTATACATTACGATCTCATTCATGGTCAGAATAAGGAAGGCAACGCTTCCTCGCGCCCATTTTATCTTTCTTTATTCACGGGGAATGGGCGTTTATGATCCATGTTCGGGCAAGTGTGCTCGAATAGCCTGCACGAATTCATGCGTTCCGGCCTGGCCGCCCTGATCGACCGGGAGAAGGGTTCCTTCTCGGTAGGTCTGTTCGATGGCGGACGTTAAAGCACTTGCCTGTTTATTATACCCCAGGTAATCAAGCATCAGCGCGCCCGATAACAACATGGCGGTAGGATTGATGACGCCCTGGCCAGCCAGGTCGGGGGCGGACCCATGGACCGGCTCGAAATAGGCGTAGTTCTCACCATAGCAGGCGCTCGGTGAGAGACCCAGTCCCCCGATGGTACCACTGGAGACGTCGGCCAGGATATCTCCATGCTCGTTCCCCAGCACGACCACATCCAGATTCTCTGGTGAGGCGACCAGACGGCGCGCCATATCATCGACCAGGAACTCCTGGTAGGTCAGGGAAGGATGCTGGCTGACCGCCTCTTTGACAATGGCGCGGAAACGGCCATCGGTGCGCGGCTGGATCGAGTATTTGGCGCCTAGCGTGACGCGGCCGGGATAGCCGGCGGACTGCCGCTGCAGGGCCAGATCACAGGCATGATTGGCCACGCGCTGCATCTGCTCATCGGTACTTACCTTAATCGAGTAGGCGCCCGCCTTCTCGACCGGCGGAGCCATCCACCAACTGCCGCTGCTGGGCAGGGCCGCCAGCTCGGCCACATCGCCCTCACGCGGAGGATACATCCCCTCCAGGTTATCGCGCGCGATCACATAATCGATGCGCTCCGGATGCTGCATGGGACTGCGGTAGCCGGGGATCCAGCGCACCGGGCGCACATTGATATAGGTTTCCTTATTCCAGCGCAGGTACCAAAGGATCGGACGGCTGGGTCCGCCGCTGGCGCCGAAGAGCGTGCAGTCGGCCGCGTCGATCGCCTCGCGCGTCACATCCGGAAACGGCGTCCCATACTGCGCCTGGGCCTCGCGTCCACACGGCGCCTCCGCAAAGCGGATCTCTGGCGCCAACTCGCGCAGAATCTCTACCGTCGGCCGTACCACCTCCGGGGCCGCATCATCCCCCGGAACTACGCACACAAGCGGTGGATTATGAAATTGTCGGTTATGCATATTGCCATTCTCCCAAAACGCACGAATCCCGCGTTGGTGGAACGTGCGCGCCCGGGCACGAGCCGCGTTGCGGCAAGCCGGGGCAAGCCCGGCACCTACGGGGATTCATATCGCGTTTTAATATACCAATTGGCCGTCGTTGGCTTCGATGTAATTGATGATGCCACCAGCGGCCACGATGCGGGCGACGAATGGGTCGAGCGGCTCGGACTGGAAGGTCTGGCCGGTAGTGAGATTGCGGATCTCACCAGTCTCCAGATTGACGTCGAGCTCCTGTCCGGCTTCGCTGTTGAGCACGGCCTCCTCACAGACCAGGACCGGCAGGCCGATGTTGACTGCGTTGCGGTAGAAGATGCGCGCGAAGCTGCGCGCGATCACCACTTTGACCTGGTTGGCCAGGATGGCGGTCGGCGCATGCTCGCGGGAGGAGCCACAACCAAAGTTGTGGCCTCCCAGCAAGATATCGCCGGGCTGCACGCCCTGGGAAAATTCGGGATAGGCCTCGTAGAGGCAGTATTTCGCCAGTTGTGCATGATCGGTCGTCACGTTGTAGCGGCCAGGAATGATCAGGTCGGTATTGATGTTGTCACCGACTTTCCAGATGCGTCCCATTCTTTTTTTCTCCTTCTCTCGATTGCGGTTAAACTGTTTCGGTTAGGCGGGATCTTCCGCCAGCAAGACGCTGCGTGGGTCGGTGATATGGCCGGTCAGCGCGGTGGCAGCGACGGTCGCGGGACTGCCCAGGTAGATTTCGGCGGTGGGATCACCCATGCGACCGGTAAAGTTGCGATTCATGGTGGTCAGCGCGCGCTCGCCGGGAGCCAGCACGCCGAAGTGGCGTCCAATGCAGGGTCCACAGCCGGGCGTGCCAACAGATGCTCCGGCCTGGGCGAAGATCTCCAGGTAGCCACGACGCATGGCCTCCAGATAGATCTCACGCGAGGCGGGGATGACGACCATGCGCAGGCTCGGACTGATCGTGCGGCCGCGCAGGATGTTGGCGGCGATCTCCAGGTCGTCCAGGCGACCATTGGTGCAGGTGCCCAGGAAAACCTGATCGATCTGGACGTCCTGCACTTCCTCGGCCGGGTGCACGATGTTGACGTCTGGTGGGCAGGCCACCAGCGGCTGCATGTTGGTAACGTCGATCTCAATCACCCGCTCGTAGCGCGGATTCTGGGCGCGCAGCAGCGGATACTCTTTATCGGTGCGGCCATGCAGCCATTCCTGCGTGGTGGCGTCGGCCGCGATCAGGCCGGCTTTACCGCCCATCTCAATAGCCATGTTGGAGAAGGTCATGCGCTCGCTCATCGAGAAGTTCTCGATCACCTCACCGGTATATTCGATGGCACGATAGTTGGCTCCATCCACACCCAGGCGGCGCACGATCTCAAGCGAGATATCTTTGGCGAACACTCCTGGAGGTAAAGTACCGGTAATGTTAACATTGATGGTCTCCGGCACGCGGAACCAGCTGCGGCCGGTGGAGTAGGCCACGCCGATGTCGGTCGAGCCCATGCCGGTACCAAAGGCGCCAAAGGCTCCATAGGTACAGGAGTGGCTATCGGCACCCACGATAATGCTGCCCGGCAGCACAAAGCCCTTCTCGGGCATCACCTGGTGGCAGATGCCTTCCTGCAGGATCGGGATCTCCTGCTCCTGGGCGAACGAGCGCACCTCGCGATGCAGCGTGGCCGCCGGGATGGTCGCGGCTGGGATGATATGGTCAAAAACGATATGCGAACGCTTCTGATCAAACACACGGCCATTATTCTGTTTGGCCAGCTTGCGGAAAGCTTTGATGGCCAGGGGCGTCGTCGTATCATGGCTCATCACATGATCGACGTCCACCACGACAGTCTCTCCCGCGTGAACGGGGCGTCCCAATTTATAACTAAAAATCTCTTCAGCTAGCGTTCCCATACCAGGCTTCCTTTCTCTTCATACCAGGCAAGAATAAATGTATTGACCTCTTCATCACTGAGCGAGCCGCTCTCCGCACGCTCTTTCAGAGCCTGCGTGAGCCGCGAGAGCTCTTCAGGGGTCAGTTGCAGTCCCAATGAGACGGCTCGGTGCCCAACGGCATAGCGTCCGGTAAAGCGCGAGCCGATATCGACGTGGCGCGCGACGCCAAAGTCGGTGGGATTGAGGATCTCATACGCGTGTGGATTGCGCAGGACCGCTTTTGTATGCACCCCGGCGCGATGCGTAAAGGCGCTAGGGGCCGTAATCGGCATATTATAGGGAATATTGATATTCAGACAGTCCGCTACATACTGGTCCAGCTCCACCAGCTGGGTCAGGTCGTAGGTAGCGAGCAGATCGGGATAATGGATATAGAGTTGTGAGATGATGCCGCTCAAGGAGGCGATACCGTTGCGCTCGCCGATGCCCATGACGGTAACGTCCAGGCAGTCCGCCCCGGCCTCAAAGGCCGAGATGGTGTTGGCGATGGCACAGCCAGTATCGTTATGCCCATGAAATTCGATGCCAACGTTGGGATAGCGACTGGCGATCAGGCTCACCAGACGGTCAACCTGACGTGGGGTTGCTATACCAACCGTATCTGGTAGGCCGATGCGCTCGACGCCGGCATCAACTACGGCGTCAAAGACCGTCAGCAGATCGACCAGGTCGCTGCGAAAGGCGTCTTCAGCTGAGAAGCGCACGTAGCGACCGGCCTCGCGAATGCGGCGGATCAAGGGGACCGCCTCGGTGGCGATCTGCTCAATCCTTCTACCATGGCTATATGAGCGCAGTTCCTGAGAGGTGCCAAAGAACAGGTTCAGGCCATAGACATCGGTATCCAGCGCGGCCTGCACATCGGCCTCGACGCAGCGCACATGGGCTACCACGTGCGAGCTCAGATTGAGCGCGCATATAGCCTGGATGGCCTCACGCGTCTCAGGCGAAGCGATGGGCGAAGGCACCTCAATGAATGTCACCCCCAGACGATCGAGCAGGCGCGCAATCATCACACGCTGCTCCAGGCTGAAGTAGGTTTTGATGAATTGCTCCCCCTCGCGCAGGGTGCTATCCAGAATAGCCAGAGATCTCATAATGCTATTTCCCTTTGCGATGCAGTTTCGTGCAGAACACGTTCCAGCACATCAATCGCGTGAGTGTATTCATCCACCCGGATGTGCTCGTTGGGCGTATGATCAAGGCGTGAGTCGCCAGGTCCATAGGCGACGATGTTCTGCCCCCAGACCGGGCCCACAACATTCATATCTGACGTTCCCGTTTTGTTCTTGAAGGTTGGCTGTCCACCGGTGGCGCGGATGGCGGCCATGAAGGCTCGGGCCAGGGGAATGGCGCGGTTCGTCTGAAAGGCGGCCTCTTCGCCTGAGAAGATCAGGTGAATGTCGTCGGTGTAGGCCCAGCGTTGCAGTTGCTCGCGTAAGGCGGCAATGTCAAAGTTGGGCGGCAGACGATAGCCGATGGTGAAACTGGTGCGCTCCTCCAGGCCGTCATGCTCGCTGTTGATGCGGCGCAACGACGGCAGCAGGGCGGCGAAGATCGACGCGCCCGCGTGCTCCTGGTTCCATTCATCAGCATGGCTACGCACACGCTCCCAGAAAGCGGTGGCCACTTCATTGCTACTCTGCAAAGGTCCAGCACTGTGACTTGATTGGTGCGAGACGCAGCCATCGACGAGCAGGCGCCCCTTGTATCCGATGGTGACGGCCTGGCTGCTGCTTGGCTCACCTATGATACAGGCCGATGGCTGATAGCGGTTGACGACTCCACGCGCACCACGCGAGGTCGCCGCTTCTTCTTCAACCGCCCCGACGACGACGATAGGGCGGTCAGGTGTACCGCTGGACGCCACGCGGGCGGCGGCACAGATAAAGGCGGCCAACGGCCCCTTGGCATCGACGGCCCCTCGACCAAAGAGCAGGCCATTCTCGATGCGCACCGGAATGTTGCCCGGCACTGTATCCATATGTCCCAGCAAGACGACCGGCTGCTGACCATCCAGTTCGGCGTGGGTGCTAGCCACGAAGTTGCCCACCTCATCGACGTATGCGTGCAGTCCCATCTGCTGTGCCTGCTCAACCAGGTAGCGAGCCAGCGCCCCCTCCTGCCGCGAGAGGCTAGAGATGGTCAGCATACGCTGTAAGAGATCAACCTCGCGGTTCTCCGAAGAGACGATCTCAGGCGTCCTGACCGCATGGGCGGATCCGGTCAGCACCTCGGTGATGGTGTCAATGGCCTGGTCCAGTTGCTCCTGGCTGATCACCAGCGGCGGCAGCAGGCGCAGAACATTGGGACCAGCCGGCAGGGCCAGTACGCCGCGCTCGCAGAGCGCTTCCAGGTACGGCTGGACGCGCTTGCTCAGTTCGATCCCGATGAGCAGGCCGCGACCGCGCACCTCGCGAATGAGGGGAGATTGGATCGAGCGCAGGCGCTCACGCGCGTGCTCGCCCAGTTCTGCGGCGCGGGCCGCCAGCTCTTCTCTCTCAAGAACATCAAGCGTCGCCAGGGCGGCGGCGCAGGCGAGGGGATTGCCGCCAAAGGTGCTGCCGTGGGCGCCTCGGGTGACGCGGCCGCTTTCCATGACGCGCCCGCCCAGGCAGACAGCTCCCATGGGAACGCCACCGGCCAGGGATTTGGCCAGGCAGAGGATGTCTGGTTCTACCCCGTATTGCTCGCAGGCGAACAGGGTACCGGTACGGCCAAAGCCGGTCTGGATCTCATCAATGATCAGCAGGGCGCCGCGCTCGCGGCAGAGGGCGGCCAGTCCCTGTACATAGGCCTCCTGGGCGACGTGGACGCCGCCTTCGGCCTGCACCAGCTCGATGATGACAGCCGCCGTATTGTCGGTGATGGCCGCCTCGGCGGCGCTCAGATCGTTGTAGCGGATATGCGAGACATCCGGGACCAGCGGCGCGAAGGGCTCGCGATAGTGCTTCTCCCAGGTAGCGGAGAGCGCGCCCATGCTGCGACCGTGGAAGCCGCGCAGCGTGGCGACGATGCCGGTGCGGCCTGTAGCCAGACGGGCGAACTTGAAGGCTCCCTCAACCGCCTCGGTACCACTGTTGCAGAGGAAGAAATGCTCCAACCCGGCCGGCGTGATCTGTGCCAGGCGCTCTAACAGGCGCGCGCGCACATCGTTATAGACGACTTCGGGACAGGTGATCAGCCGCTGCGCCTGGGCCGCCAGGGCGGCTGCGATCTCGCTGCGACCATGTCCAATATTAGCCACCCCGTGGCCGGCCATGCAATCGATATAGCTGCGTCCCTCAGCGTCCCATAATGTGGCACCCTGACCGCGCACGATGGCGACGGGTCGCTTCCCGTAGACACCGCTCGTATATGTATTTTCCAGTTCAATGAAATTTGTGCCCATCTGGGACCTCCTTCCTCTTTTTCCTTTATATCCGTTTAGCTCAGCGACACCATCTCGCGGATCGCTGTGTGGCTTGTCTCTATCTGGCGCACTGTTTCCGTCGTGCGTGGATCGGAAGCAGTGCGCGGATCTTCTTCTGATTCGTTAGTAATCGTGGTGCCGGCACCATTGATGACGGCACGCAGCGAGGCGCTGCCGATGCAGACGCGGGAGACACCACCTCGCAGCGCCTCCTGGGCGCCCAATAATTTCTTGCGCATGCGCCCTTTGGCGTACTGCATGTATGTATCGAGCTGCGCGACCGGGATCGTCTCGATCAGGGTCGAGGTATCCTGTGGATTCTCCAGCAGTCCGGGAACGTTGGTCATGATCGCCAGTGTATCGGCGTGCAGGGCGGCGGCCACGGCGGCGGCGGCCCGGTCACCATCCACGTTCAGGCGCTCTCCCTGGTGACTCAGGGCCAGCGGCGCGATCACAGGCGTGTAGCCGGCGGACAACAACTGCTCCACCAGCGCACTGTTCACCTGCTCGATCTGACCGGTGTAGTCGTCGCGCAAGATCTGCACGCGGCCCTCGGGGGTTACCGAACGTACGACCGCTTTGCGCCGGGCCACTAGCAGGCGGCCATCAACGCCGGCCATGCCAAAGGCGTTCACGCCCGCCTGCTGCAGCTGCGCCACCAGTTCGGTATTGATCTGCCCGGCCACGGCCATGGCGAAGATCTGCAGCGTCTCGCTATCGGTATAGCGGCTGGTCATGCCGCTGGGAGAAGTGATCATGCGCATTGGATGTCCCAGTCGTTCCGACAGCGTATTGGTCAGGTCAGAACCACCGTGCAGGAGTACCACGCGCTCTCCTTCAGCAACCAGGCGAGCAATTTCTTGCACAATAGCTGTGGTGGCGACGCCCGCGCCTCCGCCAATTTTTACGACCAGTGTCATCGCATGCTCCGTTTCTCTTCTCGTTATGTCCATCTCTTCAAGGGTATAAGAAAGCCAGTTCTTCAGCGGTGGTCTACACCGGATGCAGCCCGGGAAAAGTCAGTCCCAGCGTCTCGTCCCACCCCATCATGCAGTTCAGGGCCTGCACACCGTTGCCGGCGGCGCCCTTCATCAGATTGTCCAGGGCGGCGATGACCACGACGCGCTGCTGCTCAATGTCCAGCTCAAAGCCAACGTCACAGTAGTTGCTGCCGGCCAGGATCTTGGGCTCCGGATAGCGATAGACACCGTTGCGCTCTTTCACCAGGCGCATGAATGGCTCGCGCTGATAAGCTTCGCGATAGACGCGCCAGATGGCCCGCTCGTCCAGGCGCTCATTCAGGAACACATGAGCGGTCACCAGGATGCCGCGTACCAGCTCGATGGCGGTGGCCGAGAAAGCGACCGTCTGTCGCAACTCGCCGCCCTGCTGCCCCAGTTCCTGAATCAGCTCGGCCGTGTGGCGATGTCCCGTCGGCTCAAAGGAGCGTACCGCCCCGCTGCGATCCGGATGGTGGCTGGCGGGTCCCGCCTTGGCTCCGGCCGCCGAAGATCCAACTTTCGCCTCCACTACCAGTGGAATGGACTGGTTGACGATGCCCGCGCGATAGAGCGGCGCCAGACCCAGGATCGACGTGGTGGCCATACAGCCGGTACCACTGACCAGCGTGGCCTCCGCCAGCTCGGAGCGGTGCAGTTCGGGCAGGCCGTAGACCGCCTCGGATAGCAGCGCGGGAGCTTTATGCTCGTGCCCATACCAGCGCTGATACAGCTCGGGTGAGCGCAGGCGGAAGTCGCCAGATAGATCGATGACGCGCGGGGCGATGGCCCGGTAGCGTTCGATCTCACCCGACGAGACTCCATGCGGCAGGCAGAGAAACAGCACGTCGCAAAACGTCAGGTCGTCGGGATGACAGAAACGCAGCGTACTGATCTTGCGCAGATTCGGGTGGGCGCTGTGGACAAAGTGTCCCGCCTGGCTACCCGAGGCCACCTGCGTGATCTCCACCTGCGGATGGAAGAGGAGCAGGCGGATCAGCTCGCCGCCGGTATAGCCGGAGCCTCCGACGATGGCGACGCGTACTCGACTCATAAGGCCACCCCTTCCCGCACGTTGCTCAGCACGTACTCGATCATCTCCTGCGGAATATTGACGCCCGTGGGAGCGATGCTATTGCGAAACTCCATGGTGCCGTTGATCTCGTTGACCAGCAGTCCACGCTCGGGATCCTCAAAGACGTCCACCGCCAGGATGCCGCCGCCAACGGCCCGCGCGGCACGGCTACACAGGCTATCCAGTTCAGGAGTCACGGGACAGTTGTCGGTTACAGCTCCGCGAGCGGTATTTGTCACCCAGTGGGCGCTGGTGCGATAGATGGCACAGATCGTGCGATCACCGATGACAAAGGCTCGGATGTCGCGGTTCGGCTTATCTACATGCTGCTGAATATAATGGATATGGTGTTGATACGATCCCAGGGTCTCCTGGTGCTCAAGTACGGCCTCGGCGGCGTCGCGATCATTGACGCGGGCCAGCAGGCGTCCCCAGGAGCCGGTAACCGGCTTTAAGACGGCCGGATAGCCAACGGACTCGATCCCCTCCACGGCGCGCTCGGCATCAAAGGCCAGCAGCGTACGAGGAACAGGCAGTTCGGCGCGGATCAGCGCCAGGGTCGTCAACAGTTTGTCGTTGCAGAGAGCGGTCACGGCCGCCGAGTTAAACACCGGGATCCCCCAGTGCTCCAGCACGTGTAAGACAGCCAGGCCACGGGACTGACTCACGCTGCGGCAGAGCACGGCATCATACTTGTGCCAGCGCTCCTGCGGCTGCGCCAGATCGAATAACAGTTCACCATCATCAATCAGGTCAAATTCGATCGAACGCTGTCGCAACGCTTCCACCAACAATTTCTCTTCCACGCGAACTCGCGATGTCAGGATAGCCAGGCGCATAGGGTTACTCTCCCCAATCTTCCTCGACCTCGGGGGCCAGGGCTACTTCAGGTTGCTCTACGTTGATCACTTCCAGTTCCGCATTACAGTCAGGGCAAAAGGTGATCTCGCCAACCATCAGACCCTGCACTTCTACGTTCGCTTCACATTCTGGACACTGTGCTGCCATCTTCTTTTCTCCTCTTTTATTGCTTATTGCTGTATTTAACGCTCATTTTTTGTTGCAAAAAAAGCCCTTCATCCTCCTTGTAAGGACGAAGAGCATTGAACTCTCGTGGTACCACCCTCATTCACCCATATCTTACGATATGAGCCTCAGCGTGCAGAACACTCGCTGTGTTCTGTAGCGAACCCGTTAACGAGGGTCAGGTCGACAGAGCTCTACTCTCGCGCGTGCGATTTCTTCTCCATAGCTTCCGGGTCTTATTCACGGGCTGGTCATACGAACATTCCACCAACAGTTCGCTCTCTGGATGTCCAGGGGTCCGTTACTTGTCCCGACACCGCTTGTCGTTGTTTACTTTTTCTATGTGCATGTCGATAAAGAACCAACAAAAAAGCCCTTCATCCTACTACTCAGGACGAAGAGCGTTATACTCTCGTGTTGCCACCTGCATTCGCCAATACCTCACGATATTGACCTCAGCAAGTATGTATGATACATACTCCGGCCTGATTACGGTGGCCACCGGCGCAGTTCTACTTTCGCTTACAAGCGATTTCTTCTCGCAGCTTCAGGGTCTTATTCACGATCGGTTAGCGTGTAGACTTCTCACCAGCTATCTACTCTCTGTCCGTAACGGATAATCGCTACTTGTCCTGTCAAAGCTTTTTCGCTATGCGGTTGTGTGTTTTTCCTTGTTCAAATTTATAACACGCTCATTGTGGATTGTCAATGGCTATATAGCAAAAATTTTGCTCGTGACAGCAAACCGGAAATATCTACAACAAAAACACTTTGCCTATGGACAAAATCACCATCACGGCAAATTCAGTCATAAAGTACGCTCCCGCAGCATAAAATTGCCCGGCATAGGAATATAATTATAATTCCTTTTTTATTGACAAATGTTTTGATGAATTTATATACTACATTCGTTCTTTTCAAGGAAGAAAAGACTTCAGCCATAAATAGATTCTTTATGCATGGGGATGAAGTATGGAACAACTGGCAACGATCGGCAATTATCGCCTGCTAGAACCCATCTCTAGCGGAACATATGGACGTGTCTATCGGGCGGAACACCTGGTATTAAGCAATCGTGTGGTTGCCATAAAAATCTTACATGGAGCGTTCCTGCAAACGCAGTCCGATAGAGAGGGCTTTTTTCGCGAAGCTAAATTGCTTGAAATGCTGCAGCATCCATTCATCCTGCGCGTGATTGATGTGGGTCTGCATGAGTTTACCCCTTACTTGGTAACTGAACTGGCTACGGGTGGATCGTTGCGCCAGCTCCTGCGCAACACGGCGACGCAACCACTGTCGTTCGAACAGATCAAACAGATCCTGCATCAGATCGCCACGGCGCTCCAGTTCGCCCATCAGCATAACATCATCCATCGCGATCTCAAACCGGAAAACATTCTTTTCAATGAGAAGAATGATATCTTGATCGCCGACTTTGGGATGTCGCAGGCGCTGCAATCGCAGAGCATCAAAAACGGGAGCGTCGCGGGCACCCCGGCGTATATGGCACCCGAGCAGTTCCGGGGCATGATCAGCAAGGAGAGCGATCAATATGCCCTGGGATGTATCGCCTACGAACTGCTGACGGGCAAGACCCCTTTTCCCAACGCCGATATCTACACGATGGCCTTTAAGCATCTCTCTGAACAGCCGCCAGCGCTCCATCAACTCAATTCCCAGGTCCCCGAACACGTTTCGCAGGCCGTCATGAAGGCGATCGCCAGGGAACGTACAGCCAGACATCCCGATATGTTGAGCTTTGTGCATGCCATCGATAAATCGGCACGCGAATGGCTGCAGGAGGGTAATCAGCTCTTCAGCGCTCAGCAATATGAAAAGGCGGCCATCTGCTATCAGCAGGCGCTACGCCTGACACCGGATAACGCGCGTATCTATCACAGCCGGGGGATCGCCCTGGCTAATCTTCAACGCTATGAAGAGGCTCTGGAGGCATATGAGCAGGCCATCAAGCTTGAACCTGATTTCGCGCTGGCCTATAACAATAAGGGGACCGTCCTGCGACAGCTCAGACGCTATCCAGAGGCGCTGCGGGCATATAAACAGGCCACCATCATCGATCCTCAGTACGCGCTGGCCTATTATAATACCGGTCTGGTACTGGAGATTCTCCAGCATCACGAGGAGGCGCTGGCCGCGTATCGACAGGCGACGCGCATGCACGCCATCCGTCTTGGCTCTCACTACGCACTGGTCTATCGCAAAACCGGCATCATGTCCCTCAAGCTCGCGCGCTATGAAGATGCGCTCAGCGCTTATGAGCAGGCCATGCGTATCGATCCTGATAGCTCCAGACCCCATATCGGACGCGGGGTGGCGCTGCTTTACCTGCGGCGCGCCGAAGAGGCCCTGACATCGTTTGAGCAGGCACTCAACATCGACTGCGATACCACCCTCGCGCTCATCGGCAAGATCATTGCGCTGCAGATGCTGCAGCAGCACACGGAGGCCAGGGAAATCTTCAAGCAGGCGATCTCCAGTGAAGACCACTATGCCCTCATGTACACCGTCCAAGATGACGCGGCCGACAACCTGACCCGCCTCAAAAAAACGTTCGCGGCCTATGAGCATACCATTGATTTTGAGCTCAATCACTATGGATCGCCCAAACGCACCGCTCCCCTGGCTCATCAAGCCTGAGCCCTGTTGCCACCTCCATATCCCTCTTTTGTCCATGCCAGTATATATAAAAGCTACTCTAACTCATGGACAGGGTACACGTATACCATTACAATAGGAAAAATTAGATAGATAGATATTGTGGAAAAATAATATGCTTTCAGATACATTATCAAAGCTAGCCAGAACAACGAGGGATGAATGATACAGAAGCAAGATGCGTCCAGTAGTGCTCTATCACCTCCAGTGGCGCCGATCATCAAAGTCGAACAGCTGGTGAAGCGCTACAAGAAAGCTGAGACGAATGCCGTGAACGAAATCTCGTTCAGTGTACGTCCCGGCTCGCTTTTCTCCTTGCTGGGACCCAATGGGGCGGGCAAGACGACGACGATCTCGATCCTGACCACCACGTTACAGCCAACGTCGGGCTCGGTGATGATCGCTGACTATGACATATCCCGGCAAGCCAGCGCGGTGCGCAAGAATATCGGCATCATCTTTCAAAAGCCCAGCCTTGACCTCAACCTGACGGCCGAGGAGAATGTTCGCTTCCACGCCACCCTCTATGGACTCTATCCTTTCCGGCCATCCTATAAAACGATGCCGAAGGGTTATCAGCAGCGCATCGATGAGCTGGCAAACGTGCTGGGAATTCGTGAGGATCTCTTTAAGCCGGTCAAGAAATTTTCGGGCGGCATGATGCGCAAGCTAGAGATTCTGCGTAGCCTGCTCCACAATCCCCGCGTCCTGTTTCTGGATGAGCCCACAACAGGGCTGGATCCCTCGAGCCGGCGCAGCCTATGGGAGTATCTGAGCAAGGTACGTCTTGAGCAGCAGACGACGATCTTTCTGACCACCCACTACCTGGAAGAGGCGGAGAAGGCGGACGATATCTGCATCATCAATAAGGGCAACATCGTGGCACATGGCACGCCCGCGCAGGTGAAGGCCGAGCTGGTCGAAGAATATGTACTACTCGATGCCGATGATCGCGCCAGCCTGCTAACGGAGCTGCGGCGCATGAATTTCGCAGTGGGTGAGCTGGCCCCCTTTAAAGTTTCGCTGGCCCATGACAGGCTGCACCCTGCCCTCAAAGCTATTGAGACCCCGCTCACGCTTATTGAAACCCATATGCCTTCGCTGGAGGATGCGTATATGGAGATTATAGAGAAATAATGAAAACGATACATATGGTAGAGGTTAACCACGGCATCAACGCGGTGCTGACGATTGCCTACCGCGACCTGTTGCGTTTCTTTCGCGACCCGGCCCGCCTGCTGGGCACCATTATCTTTCCTATCCTCTTTGTGGGGGTACTGGGCGCTGGCTTCCAGAATGGCTACGGCAGTAGTATCGGCTATGACGTGCTGCAATTCATTTTTACCGGCGTGCTGGCCCAGACGGTCTTTCTCTCGACCAGTTCCGGCATCGTCTCTTTGATCGAGGACCGTGAAAACAACTTCAGCCAGGAGATCTTTATCTCGCCCATCTCACGCTACACCATTGTTTTTGGCAAGATCTTTGGCGAGTCCCTGGTAGCGATGGTGCAGGCTGTGGTGGTACTGATCTTCGGACTGGTTATCGGTCTGCCCCTGACCCCATTCATGTTCCTGGCCTTACTGCTGACCTCGTTGATCATCTGCCTCTTTGGAGGCTCCTTCGGACTAATTATGCTCTCGCTCTTTGGTAGCCAGCGCGCCGCTAACCAGATCATGCCCTTTTTAATCTTCCCCCAGTTCTTCCTGGCCGGCATCTTTAGCCCGATCAACCATCTGCCCTGGTACATGGATATTTTATCCAGAATCACACCCCTGCGCTACGCCGCCGATCTGATGCGCAGCGTCTACTTTCTTGGCTCGCCAGCTTATAGTAAGATCGTCCTGATCAACCCGATCTTGAACTTCATCATCATGGCACTCCTTTTTACGCTCTTCCTTATCTTTGGTACCATCGTTTTTGTGCGTAGCGAGCGCAACAAATAGTAATATACGATTTATCGGTGCACCTCATTTGAGTTTATGGGCCGCGTTTGATACATTATATGTGTCAAGGCTACTCAACATCCAGGTGCAATAAATCGGCACCCACGTAAATATGGATTTTACAATGAATACGATCGTATCGCGCGTACATGTAGGCTCGCTCTTCACTGACCAGTTCAGGCTGGAGCCAGCCCTGCAAAGGGCCAGGGGCTTTTTTAGTTACACCACGCACTCCGAAGGCGGCTCCACCATAGGCAAAGGAAAAGGGCAATTGGCTGGGGGGGGATCGAGTTTCGGCCTGGCGAGCCTCTGGCGTCCCTCGATCGTCGTAGGGCTGCTCTATATTGTCTTTTTTATGCTGGTGACGATTAGCCATCATTACCCATTGCTACACTATGTACATATCGGGAACTACTTCGCATCTGTCGCACGGAAACCTATTCGTCCTGGAGAACTTAATGGCGCCGGCGGATATGATGGGCAGTTCTATTACTTTATCGCCCGCGATCCGGTACATGCCGCCAGTTTGATGGACGATGCGCCGTACCGCTATCAGCGCATCGTCTATCCTCTACTCGCGTTCATACTCAGCTTCCATCAGGCTGCGCTGCTGCCGCCGGTGCTCCTGCTGATCAATTTTGCCTCGATCGTATTGAGCGTAGAGATCGTGGCTCGGTTGCTGGAGCGCTATCAGCTCTCCCCCTGGTATAGCCTGGCGATCGGACTGTACTTTGGGCAGGCGACCGCGCTACTCTTCGACACGACGGAACCATTGACGTATGGCCTGCTCTGCGCTGGTCTGCTGCTGCTGGATAAGAAAAAGATGACCTGGGCGGCGATCGTGATGGGGATCGCGGTACTATCGCGCGAGACGGCGGCCCTCTTTCCCGGTGGACTGATCGTGTACTATCTGTTCCACAGGAACTGGCGAGAGGTCTTCCGCTTTAGCCTGATCTCGTTCCTGCCAACCATTATCTGGTACGCCCTGCTGGTGGTCATCTTCGGCAAAACGGGACTGACCTACGCGCCAACCTTTCAGCTGATCCCATTCAAGGGCCTGTTTGTCTTCAGCTCGGATCTGCCGCGCTTCATTCCGCTGCTCGTGATGATGTTTATCCCCACCATCATTGGCTGGCTGCTATTCCTGAGAGCGACGATCAAGCGACAGTGGGCGGGCGCGACCTGGTTTATCTGGTTTATTAACCTGGCCCTGGTTACCTGCCTGGCGCCCGGCTCGTATAAAGAGCTCGTCTCGGCCGGACGCCTCTCGATGGGCATCGTGCTGGCGATCCTGCTCTACGGCTGGCAGAGTCGCAACAAATGGGTCCTCTGGGGAGCGCAGATCTATGCATTGACTGGCTTCATCTATGCGCTGGGTATATTACAGATCATCGGCCACTATCCCAGTTAAATAAGCCGGGGCAAGCCCGGCACCTACGAAAGCACCAAAGCTGGGGCAAGCCCGGCACCTACGATCTTCGTTTCCGAAAATCATGTTGTTGGCTGGCAGTCGCAAAAGACGGCCAGCCAACAACATTACGCGCTCCCTGAACGTAATACTATGCAGGACTTCTCTGTTTTGAGAACATCAGAGAAAAAGACGGTAACTTCTGGCTCGTGGAAGCGATAGTAAGTGGACAGGGACCATATGCATAGACCACAAAAATATATTTATATCATAACCACCTGGCTGTGCCTGCTATTCTGCCTGAGCGCCTGCCAGCTGACACCCGCTTCGACCGAGACTCGACAGCCGACAAAGGTGCCGGCTACGCCGACGCCGCAGAGCACCCCCAGTTCTGGTGCGCTGCATTTTCCTCCTCTGCCCACGCCGACCGGCTCCGCCGCCACACCCTTACCCGGCGCCACGCCAACGCAATCGGCCAACCGGCCAGCGATCCCGCCCATGGCCAACGATCATGGCCGTCCAGTGCTGGCATTTTACTATACATGGTACAATCAGCAGTCATGGACGCGCTCCCAGATGTCCGACCTGCCAGCCAGCGAGTATAACTCGGGGGACGATACCACCATCGATCGCCAGCTCGATGAGGCGGCGGGAGCGGGCATCACCGGCTTTATCAGCTCATGGTGGAGCGCGGGCGACAAGACAGATGTGAACTTCGGCAAGCTACTCGCCAGAGCCGCCAATCTAGAGGCACAGGACCACTATCACTTCACCTCCAGCCTCTACATCGAGAGCGACGCGCCCAATCTGAACAGCCCGGACAAGATGGTCAGTGCCCTGAACTACGTCAATAGCCACTATAGCGCGAGCCCATACTTCTTTCACTGGCAGGGAAAACCCGTGCTCTTCTTCTGGGATCCCCTCGGCAGCGGACGCACCCTGGCCCAATGGACCTCGATCCGCCAGCAGGTTGATCCCAATCACCAGATGATCTGGTCTGCCGAGAGCGTCAATACCGATCTACTGAGCGTCTTCGATGGCATCCACCTGTTCAGCGCCGGTTACTGGGGGCTGCAGAACAATACTATGCCACAGGTCGATCAGGGTTTTCGCGACAAGATCAACGCCTACAACAAGGTGCACAACACACAGAAAATCTGGGCGGCCGGCGTCATGCCCGGCTACGACGATACCCGTGTTCCCGACCGCAAGAACACCTTCGTCGTGCCCCGCAACAACGGCGCCACCTACATCACCAGTTGGAACGCGGCCATTGGCAGCTCGCCCGATTGGGTTACGATTACAAGTTATAACGAGTGGTATGAGGGTGCGATGATCGAGCCCAGCGTCACCTACGGCAACCAGTACCTCGACCTCACGCGCCAGTTCACGCAGCGCTGGCACGGATAAACAGGCTGTGCTCTTTTTCACCATATGCCGACTCCAGCGGGTGCGCGCTGCTGGCCCACTCCCGCTGGAGTCGATGACCACTATCAGGAGATAGTCCAGATCTGTACCGTGCCATCATTGCTTCCCGAGGCGATGTAGCCGCCTTTGGGTGACCAGGCAACGGCATACACCATATTGGTATGGCCTTTATAGGTGTAGAGGTGAGCACCATCCCGCGCATCCCAGATCTGCACCGTGTGATCCAGGCTTCCCGAGGCGACGCGCCTGTCATCGGGTGACCAGGACACGGTACTTGTCGTATCGGTATGTCCTTTGTAGGTGTTGCGATGCGTCCCATCTGCGGCATTCCAGACCTGCGCGGTCCTGTCGAAGCCTGCTGAAGCGATCTGCCTGCCACTGTGCGACCAGGCGATCGCGTAGACAGTGTCGGTGTGCCCTTTGTATATGTAAGGCGATGCACCATCAAACGCATCCCAGATATGCACCGTGTGGTCCGTACTTCCCGAAGCGATGCGCCTGCCATCGGGTGACCAGGCGACCGCGCACACAATGCCCGCATGCCCTTTGTAGGTGTTGCGATTCGCCCCATCAGCAGAGTTCCAGACCTGCACCGTTCCATCACTACTGGCTGAAGCGATGTATTTACCGTCCGGCGACCAGGTGATGGCGTACACGATACCCGTATGTCCTTTATAGGTGTAAGGATCATTGCTACCATCGGCGTTCCAGACCTGCACGATCTCATCCTCATCGCCCGAGGCGATGCGCTTGCCATCCGGCGACCACTTTACCGTGCGCACGCCATTCAAATGTCCCTTATATGTAAAGGCATGGGCGCCATTGAACGCGTCCCAGACCTGCACCTTGCTTCGCTCATCGCCCGAGGCGATGCGCCTGCCATCGGGTGACCAGGCGAGCGTGTTTACGGCGCTGTAGTTCTGCTTATAGATATGGACGAGGGAGCCATCGGCCGTATTCCAGACCTGCGCCGTTCCATCATTGCTGGCGGAAACGATACGTTTCCGATCGGGTGACCAGGAGACTCCGAACACGCTATCGGCATGCCCCTTGTAGATATAAGCCTGACCACCATCCTGCGCATCCCAGATCCGCGCCGTTTTGTCGCCGCTTCCTGAAACAATGCGCTTGCTGTCCGACGACCACGCGACGGTGTACACCACATCGACATGCCCCTTGTAGGTGTAGGAGTGGGCGCCACTGCGAGCATCCCAGACCTGCGCCGTCTCATCGCTGCTGACAGAGGCGATGTATCTACCATCCGGCGACCAGTCGATCGCGAACACACTGCCTGTATGCCCTTTGTAGGTGTACGGCTGAGCGCCATTCTGGGCGTTCCAGACCTGCACCGTTTTATCATAACCACCCGACGCGATACGCTTACTATCGGGCGACCACGTCACGGCAAGCACAGTAGTGGTATGCCCACTATACGTGTAAATATGGGTCCCATCCTGCGCCTGCCAGACCTGCACAGTCCCATCGCCGCTGGCCGAGGCGATATATCCCCCATCCGGCGACCAGGCGACATCATGCACGCTATTCAGATGTCCCTTATATGTGTAGGCGTGGGCGCCATCCCGCGCATCCCAGACCTGCACGGTTCCATCATCGCTAGCGGAAACGATACGCCTGCCATCGGGCGACCACGCGACAGCATAGATAATATCTGTATGGCCCCTGTAAATAAAGGGATCGGCACCAGTTTGCGCGTCCCAGACCTGCACTGTGTGATCGGTGCATCCCGAGGCGACACGCTTACCATCTGGCGACCAGGCGGCCGCAATTGTGCCGGCGCGGTACGGCCCGCTGAGGGTGTAGACTACCTTTCCCATCGACGGCGCAGGCTTTGGGGTTTCATGCTTTGGAGGCGCAGGCTCAGGTAGTGTACCTGTATTCGCGCTGGCCAACCATACGGCGCCGCCTCCGACCGCGGCGAGCGCGACCAGGCCCGCGATCGCGTTTCTGCGCGTAAGCTTCCCGCTCAGAAACGCGGGTGTCGTCGATGCACCTGAACCCTCACCTGGATACATCGGCCGGGTAGAAAAGGTCTGGGGAGTTTCGTTCGCATACATCTGCTGGCCGGAGAAAGCCTCCGGAGATCCATGCAACGGATGATACGCGTAAGGATGAGCCCCCTCGCCACTCGATATGGGTGGGGTATGCGTGGATACAGGCGGTGGGGGTGGCGGAATACTAACCGGGGTCGTTTCATAAGCCGGTGGAGGCGGTGGCGTAAGCTCTGGCGAGGATGTGCGCTCAGCGCTCGCTCGCTCTAAGGCCAGGCCAAATGCTTCTATGTTGGCAAAGCGGTCCTGCGGATCTTTTGCCAGCGCCTTCAGCACAATAGCCTCTACCCTTTCCGGAAGATTGGGTACATGCTCGCGCAACGGGGTCGGAGGATTGACCAGATGCTGAGAGATCACCTCCCATGCCGAGCCTGGAAAAGGGCGCGTGCCGCACAACCATTCATAGACACATATGGCTAAAGCATACTGATCGCTGGCCGGACGTGGCTTGCCATGCAGTTGTTCGGGCGCCATGTAGCCGACGGTTCCGCTCATCCCTCCGGTGTGGATCGATTGTTCAGAATGCGCAATCGCCGCGATCCCAAAATCACTGAGCAAGATCTGCTGATTTTGTCCGATGAGCATGTTTTGTGGCTTGACGTCGCGATGAATGAGGCGCCGATCATGGGCAAATTGTAAGGCTTGTGCCACCTGAAGGGCATACGAGCAGACACGCTCAAGCGGAATACGCGACCCCTCTGGATGGCGCTGGCGCAAGGTTCCGTTGGGCGCGTAATCCATCACCAGGAAGGGCGTATGTTCATCGACCCCAAAATCGAGCAGCTGAACAATATGAGGGTGTTTGAGGCGGAAAAGCGTTCTTACCTCAGTAAGAAAAGAGTTGAGCGTCTCCGGAGTCAGTTGAACCTTCAACACTTTAACGGCTACGGTAGCATGATCGTGCAGGTGCTGCCCCAGATAAACATCACCAAAGGTGCCATCACCCAGCAGCCGAGTCAATACATACTCGTCCAGGTGCTCCCCTACACGAGAATCCATGCATACACTCCCTTACATTTACATATATAAATTAAGCAAAATTTATTGTAAGTGGAGAAAAGAAGCTTGTCAAGCGCGTTGTCTTATACATGATGTGCATAGGGTGGCTCCTATTATCATCCCCATCTGCGGTTCATAGGGACATCACCAGAGGTCCTGGCATGATGCCGTCTATAACAAAGAAGCCGTCACCCCTTATAAATCAGGAGTAACGGCTTCTTATGTTCTCAAGTTCTTAAGTTCTCAAAGAGGACAGCTTGAGAGAGGTATGTTGATCGTCGACAGCAACTATTTGCTCGCCTGGGGTCGTGGGTCGCCACCGGTAAAGGGCATCGACGGATATCCACCTCCGGGAGCGCCCGCGCCCCCAGCTACCCCACCCGCGGCAACCGTATGTACGCTGCTATTGTTGTTGTTGTTATGATGATGGTGATGGTGATCATTGTGGTGATGGTGATGGTCCTGATCATTGTCGCAATCTTCATTAATCACGACCACCGAGCTCCCATTATCAAGCACGATCTTTGTATTATCGTCAACATTGATAACCTTGGTCTCATCATTACCATTACTATCCATGCCTCCAAGATCAATAGGGCCCTGCGGATCTTGAGCGCCATTTAGCGACTGCCCCTGATCGCTGGGGACCTGTGGACCATTCCCCGCATCGACCGTCTGGTTCACCTGACCGTATGACATAGGCGTGGCTGTGGCTACCGCTGTAGCTGCGGCTGTCGCTACGGTCGTGGCCGCTGTCGTTGTCGTAGGAATATCCCCGCGTCCAGATGTAACTGAACGCTGAGCGGAATGAAGAGTACTATTCACGTCCCTGCTGGTGATCGACGCGGCCCGCGCGGTATGCAGGATAGATGACATACTCACCAGCAGCAGAATGAAGAATACTGATACTCGCATAGCGGAGTTTGTATGTGACAAAAATTTCCTCACACGTTCTTTTTGATGCATCATCAAATTCCCTTTCAACCTTGTCTCTATTTTTCAAAAAAAGCAACTGTCACGTTAAAAGCTATGTCTTACAATTTCAGGTAATTCTCATAGCTTTCTCACGCATGGATCATTGGTTGACTAAAGATTCATCGCAAAATGGAAGATCCAAAACATAACGACACAGTACATTGACCTGCGTCCTGGCTGTCATGTTGCTTTTAACTTATTATGTAGAGGGCTTAGAACATACTAAGTTAAATATTGTTTTGCCATAACTATAACTGTGCCGTTGCAGAACATGATCGGCATAGCCAATCATGTTCTGCAACGGCACAGAAAAATGTAGCTCTGCCGCGCAGAGCAAGGGTATTTCAGCTTGAAGGGGCCTGGCTACGAACTTGACATCTGATGGATTGGATGATACCATTTACCCTGGACACGAAAAATCATACATTAAGGTTTTTTTGATGAAAAGGGCTTTACCACTCACAGTTTATAGCGCCGCATGAGCGACCACGCCTGGGCTGATGCGGCAGGATCAGGCGCTTATGATGTTTGCTCACCCTCCGTTTTGTGTGAGCATTTGTAAGCATGCCCTTTGCATCCTCTTCGTCCTTTTCCTTCTTGAACGGGTCATCACATCATCACTTGCCTTTTGATGCGCGTGTGTCGCCGACCAGACATTGAGCCCCTTATCTCTGTCTGCCTGCGGCCATTCTGTGTGTGCTTCCCGTTTGCATTAAGTTATGAGAGGGCCTCAATACTTCAGCTATTGCCGCCTTCGCCCACGATCACAAACAGAACCCGATTTTATACATAAGCACTTGAAGATATGAAGCACACAGGGAGAGCATCCACAGTATGTTAAAAGTAAATCATGTTTCTCTTTCATATGGCCCACGTATTATCCTCGACGATGTATCGCTTACAGTAGCACCGGGCGAAAAGGCCGGGCTGATCGGCGTCAATGGCGCCGGTAAGAGCTCATTGCTCAAGATCATTGGCGGCTATCAGGAGGCCGATCGGGGCCACATTATGCGATCCAAGACCTATGGCTACCTCTCGCAGGATGTCGCGCACGAGACACCGGTCGCCTCGGGCGGCCTGGTCCGTGATTTTATCTATAGTGGCACCGGACTGGATAAGGCGATCGCCCGCTATGAAGAACTTTCTTTGAAGATCGCCGATCCCGATATCGATGACCTGGAGACGGCCCTGGAGCATTTTGAGGAGGCCCAGGGAGAGCTTGAGCGACTGGGCTATTATGATGCCGACGCCCGCTGTGAACAGTTGATCAGCGGCCTCAATATCGGCGGGGTGACGTTGGATCGCGAGGTCAGCACACTCAGCGGTGGACAGAAGACCAAACTGGCCCTGGTACGCCTGCTCTTCCAATCCCCCGAACTACTGCTGCTAGACGAGCCGACCAACTTCCTGGACGTCGAGGCCACCATCTGGCTGATGGAGTTTCTTGAGAGCTACCGGGGCGCCCTGCTGATCATCTCGCACGACCTGGATCTACTGGATCGCAGCATTACCAAAGTGCTGCGCCTCAACGAGTTTACCCATAAGCTGGAAGAGTATAAGGGCACCTATACCAGTTACCTGAATGTCATTGGTGATGCCCAGGCTTTGATCGAGCGCACCAAAAAGCAGCAGGAACGTGAGATCGCGCGCCTGCGCAAAACCTCCGATCGCCTACGCGGCTTCGGCGCCACGCGTGTAAAGCAGCGTATCGCGATGGACAAACGTATCGCGGACCTCGAAGAGAGCAAGCCACTGGTAGCACAGGCCAGTCGCCGCATGAAGATCGACTTTCCGGTGCGCCAGCAGAGCAGTAACCTGGTAGTCGAGGCGAAAAATCTTTCCAAAGCCTATGGCACCAAGCAGATCTTTAATGACATCAGCTTCGAGGTGGACCGTGGCGAACGCCTGGTTATCGTTGGGCTCAACGGCGTCGGTAAAACGACCCTGCTGCGTACAGTACTGGGACTGGTCCCATTGAACGCCGGTAAGGTTGTTCTCGGAGACCGAGTACAGATCGGCTACTATGCCCAGGAGAGCGAGGGGCTCGACTACGACAACACCGTCCTCAACGAGGCCAACGACATCCTGCCAACCGATGCCAAACGCGTGCGTGGTGTGCTAGGTCGCTTCCTCTTCAGTGGAGATCGCGTCTTCCAAAAGATCGGCACGCTCAGCGGTGGAGAGAAGACACGCCTGGCCCTGGCCAAAATGGTCCTGGAGGGTCCCAATGTCCTCGTCCTCGACGAGCCCACATCCCACCTGGACATCATCTCAAAGGAGATCATCGGCGAAGCGCTCGGCAACTACCAGGGCACCATCATGACGGTCACCCACGACGTCGATTTCGTACGCCTGCTCAAACCCACCATGATGTTGCTCATGCCCGAAGGCCGGCTCGTCCCCTACGACACCAAATACGACGAGCTCCTCGAACGCGCCTAACATCTTTTTTAATAAGCAGGAAGCCGCATGGTGCCGCGTAAAGCGGCACCATGCGGCTTCCTGCTTATTAAAAATTCTTCGAGCGCCTACGGCGCTCGCATCAGTGGCCGCAGGCACCATACCCCGCTAATGTGGTATGGTATGAATATAGGTGCTATATTCATACCATACAGCTCTCCTTCCAATCCTTATACTTTGCATCGTAGAGGTCGAATTCGTAATAGTAGACGTATACAACAGATATGTACTCATGTGCTGCAGTTGCTGGCTGAAATAGAGCAGAGACGAAAGGATGTGGCCGGGTATGGTATTTCTCTCCCTCCTCAAGAAAGAGATGCGCTTACGCTTGCGCCGCGAACGAACGATCTGGGTCATTATCACATATGTATTGTTCCTGGGGCTGCTGGGCTGGCTCTTCCTCAACAATGCCTCCAATAGCTCCACGAGCATCTCTGCCAATGGATTGAGCGATACCGGCTCCAATCTCTATTCATTGCTCGCCCAGGTGCAGCTCTGCCTGATTATTTTTATTACCCCTTCATTGACGGCCACGGTCATCAACGGCGAAAAGGAGCGGCAGACCTATGAGATGCTGCTCTGCTCACGGCTCTCGGCTTTCTCGCTGATTATGGGCAAGCTGGGCGCCAGCCTGATCAACGCGCTGCTGCTGATCGCCGCCTCGATCCCGCTCTTCAGCCTGGTCTTCTTCTTTGGAGGGGTTGGACCCGAACAGATCGGTAGCGCGCTCGTGCTCTACGTGACAACGGTGCTGTGGCTGGGCACACTGGGCCTTTTTTGCTCGGCCATCTTCCAGCGTCCTGCCATCTCGACCGCCATCGCCTATATGGTCAGCTTGATCTGGATGATGCTCCCGCTCTTGATCTCGATCGTCCTGCTCACATCTGGCCAGGGCTATCGTTTCTTTCAGCTCTATCCCGTCAAGTCCAAGCTCCTCTTTGTCTGGAATCCACTCATCGCATTGACCAATATCACGCCCAACAATAGCGTCTTTTCGTCCTTTATCTTTTTCCTCAACTTCGGCTATGGCACCGGCTATGGAGGGGTAGGTGGCAACGCGACGCCTGTGACGGTCGGCAACTGGCACCTCTCCTATTGGGTCACCTACAGCATCATCAGCGCTGTGATGGCCCTCATCCTGATCCTGCTCAGCATGCTGCTGGCAAGGCCGAGGCGCTACGCTTCCCCGCGCCACTCTGTATCACAGCGCGGTGAAACGCAGATCACAGTCTGAGGAGCAATATTGACATGTAACAGGCGGGGAACGTAAAACGTAGAGGGTAGGGCGCGACCCATGATCGGGCCTGCTGTGTATCTCTCACAAGGATCGCTACGTGACACTAGTGAGGTCAGTTAAAAGGCAACTGTATTTTATGCAACGTAAAGGAGTTTTTCATGGGTGTAGTTCGTAACTCAAAAGTGGATTTACATGTGAATGGCAACGGTGCCTATGCCTTTATCGCTCAACCCGATGATGACCAGCAGCATCCAGGTGTGGTGTTGATTCAGGAATGGTGGGGGATCGAACCGCATGTCCTGGGTCTGGCCAACAAGCTGGCCGAGGAAGGGTTTGTGGTAGCGGTACCCGATCTCTATCACGGCAAGGTAGCGACCGAGCCCAATGACGCAATGCGCATGATGATGATGCTACAGAAGAATGTGGATGTGGCTGCACGTGAGATTATCGGCGCCCTGGATACCATCAAACAGCTTCCTAACGTTCAGCCAAAGAAACTGGGCCTGATCGGCTTCTGCCTGGGTGGCTTCCTGGCCTACACGGTTGCCTCGCGCTACGCTGATCTCGGAGCACTCGTGCCATTCTATGGCGCGGGCTACGATCCCACTCCCGAAGAGGTCGCGAAGGTTAACGCGCCGGTGTTCGCCGTCTATGGGAAACAGGACGATAGCGTCCCCCCTGAACAGATTCAGAAGATCGAACAGATGTATAAGTCGGCCGGCAAAGACTTTACGGTCAGGGTCTATAACGCGGGTCATGCCTTCCTCAATCCCGACCACGGCATGGGTAATAAGGCGGCGGCGGATGATGCATGGCCGCGCGCGGTCGCCTTCCTGAAAGAGCATGTGCGCTAACGCTGGAAGTTGAGCGCAAGCGCTCGGGCGGTCGTATACGCAACCGTATTAGTTTTGAGGAGTTGGTGCCATACAGCAGGTGGGTGCGGATGCACTCACCTGCTGTATGGCACCAACTCCTTGAGGATATAACTCAACCCTGCCATTCTTTTTATGGGTTGGAGGCAAAGGAGGCCATCTATTGCAACAACGGATATTTAATGATCGGGAGCTGTTGCGCCTGCATGTAGAGGCGGTGTGGGGCGTTACGCTGCCCATGATAGATGATGTGAGCGCGGAGCTTGCTAGCACGGGTTCACAGCCTGACTGGCTGCTGTATGTCGGAAAGATGGCGAGCGAGACAATCTTTATCTGGCGTCCCGATGTCGCGGCGGACCAGCGTCAGCAGATCGTAGATTGGTCCCCCGATAATCAGTCCAATGATGCGAGCTATACCGCGACCTATGAGCGGGCCTTTGTGCAATCGCACGCACCAGCAATGGACCTGGCGACCGCACGCACGATGGCACGGGCGCTTGGCGAGGATGATTATCCCCTGGTCGAGGCCTATGAGAAGGGGTATGGCGAGTATTTCTTTCAGCCCGAGCGGGCGCCACTTTTCGGCGTGGTCAAGGACCAGCGCCTGCTCGCGATCGCCCACAGTTCGCGGCGTACCAATCAGGTCTGTGAGCTCGGTATCGAGACGCATCCACAGGCGCGTCGCCAGGGCTTTGGATTGGCTGTGACGATACTGTGGGCCGATGGTGTACAGCAAGAGAGGCTGCTCCCCCTCTACAGCGCGCTGGCAGACAATGATGCCTCCCTCCATCTCGCCCATGCGGCCGGCTATCGTCCCTTTGTGCTGGGAGCCACCATCCGTCCCGCTGCAAAATAAGAAATTCCCGTCTACACTGCTTGTAAAACCCGTCAAAAAGACACAGCGTCACGTTTAATACATATATAAACAGGTACCATGTGTCATCTTATATTGATTTTATGCAAGCTGTCTCACTAAAGTCAACAATAACCGTATATCGCACCTTATATCGTCCCATGTCCGGTCTATGCGAGTGTCTGACACTCATGGTAATCGCCCGAGGCCTGCATGCGCTTTCGCACTTGTGTGGCTCAACAGCCCATTGCATGCGCTTTCGCACTTGTGTGGCTCAACAGCCCATTGCATGCGCTTTCGCACTTGTGTGGCTCAACAGCCCATTGCATGCGCTTTCGCACTTGTGTGGCTCAACAGCCCATTGCATGCGCTTTCGCACTTGTGTGGCTCAACAGCCCATTGCATGCGCTTTCGCACTTGTGTGGCTCAACAGCCCATTGCATGCGCTTTCGCACCTGCGATGCTCACAGCCTTTTATATGTGGGTGCAACAGGGGCGCGGATGCGCCCCTGTTGCACCCACATATAAACCGGTGCGGCCGCGTCAGCGGACGCCCGTACGGGGGCGCTCACGCTCGCTAGTAAAAAGTGTGTCTGACACTCTCCATCTCTTGGTGAGGAGCCAAAGCTATGTCTCACAGTGAAGTCGCCCTGCTCAGGAAAAAGATTTTAGAAGAATATGAAGCAATGGAACGTGGTTTGACGGGTCTGGCCAGTGGCACCGCCAAACATGCCTTTATCGATGCTCGTATGCGGCGGGTGGATAGGTATCATGATCAGCTCATGCAGTATGTCGGCGAAACGGAAGCAACCCTGACCGTGTGTGAACTGTATATCCAGGCTATTGGCTAAGCCAATGCGCGGTAAAAGGAAAATCTAAAGTAGCATATGCGATGAGGCAGCTATGGCGTCCGGACGCCGTAGCTGCCTCATCGCATATAATAGAGGATGGATGCATCAGCGCCTGCAAGCAGGGATATGCAGCCATAACACATGATAGCCAAAGGAGTCTTTTATGCGCCTCAGACGGTCGGAGCTGTCAACCCCCGGCAGCAATGAATATATGATAGCAAAGGCGGCCGCCAGCGCCGCCGACCTGGTCCTTATCGATCTGGAGGATGCCGTCGCCCCGAATGAAAAGGTGTCGGCCCGCGCCAAAGCGATCCACAGCCTGATGTCACTGGATTGGGGCAAGAAGACGCGCGCCGTACGGGTCAATGATCTGGAAACGGAATTTGCCTACCAGGATATTATTTCGGTGGTGGAGGAAGCGGGCGAGTATCTCGACATTCTGATTGTCCCCAAGGTAAAGTCGGCCCGCGATGTGTGGTGGGTCGATACCCTGCTCTCACAGATTGAGAAGCACCGCCGCCTCTCGCGCCGCATCGGGCTGGAGGTGCTGATCGAAGAGGTGGAGGCTATGCTCAATGTGGAAGATATCGCCAGGGCCAGCAGTCGCTTGGAGGCTCTGATATTTGGGCCCGGCGACTATAGCGCCTCGCAGGGGGTCGATAGCAAGGGCATCGAAGGGACCCATCACAGCTATCCGGGCGATCTCTGGCATTACGCGCGCAACAAGATCGCCATCGCGGCGCGGGCCGCCGGTATCGACGCGATCGATGGTGCCTATGCCGATTTTAAAAACGCCTCCGGCTATGAGGGCGAATGCGTACGCGCCCACACCCTGGGCTTCGTCGGCAAGTGGGCCATCCATCCATCCCAGATCCCCATCGCCAACCAGATCTTCTCCCCCGATCCCGCCGAAGTCGAGTACGCGCGCCGCCTGGACGCGGCCTATACACAGGCGCTGGCACAGGGCCAGGGCGCGATCGCCTTTGAAGGGAAGATGGTCGATGCCGCCATCGTGCGTAGCGTGAAAAATATTATTGCTCGCGCCGATCTGATCGGTATGTGAGACAGCCGGTAGCACGCTAAAACGTATCTTTCAGGGACACCTTACACGTAAAATAATCAGGGAGATCATTATCATAATAAGTAAGGGCAACCCTTTATGTAAAGGTCCTGGACAAAAAATCGCCAGAGCTTATACGCAGAAGAAGGATCATGCTGATGGAAGATACACTTCATGGGAACGCTCAAAAGCTCGGGGCAAAGGGGAAGTCGGTTGAGACGCGCGTGCTTCCCGAAACGGCTCTGGCTGCCGATCCCATGCCCTCTGGCATTCCGCCTCAGGGCTCGGTCGTGGTGACTGTCTCGCGCCAGTTTGGCAGTGGAGGCTCCGACATCGCGCACCTGGTAGCAAAGGCCTCCGGCCTCAATTATGTCGATCAGAAGATTATTACCGAGGTGGCCGAGCGGCTAGGCGTGGATATAGAATACGCGGCCCAGCAGGATGAACAGACCACCGGAATCTCAGGCAATATCCTGGAAGCATTGCGGTCCAGCAATCCGTTCAATGTTCACTATATGTACCCGGCCGCCAAGGCCCAGTCCCAATCACAGGAACTGGCCTACTTCCATTTAACCCAGCGCGTCATTCTGGAACTGGCGACGCAGGGAAATGCCATTATCGTGGGCCGGGGCTCACAATTCTTACTGCATAATAATCCACGCACCCTGCATATCCATATCTTCGCGCCTATGGAATATCGCATCGACTATGTGATGAAGCAGTATCAGGTCAACCGTGCCAACGCGAAAGAAATGATCGAGCAGCGCGACGATGAGCAGGCCCGCTATCTACGCCGCTACTATGGTGTAGACGGGCAGCAGCCAAATTTCTATCATCTACTCATCAATACCGGCCTGTTCTCATTTGAGAGCGCCACAAATTTTATTTGCCAGGCGCTCCCCATCGTACAAGCTATTGTGTAACAAGGAAATACATATCATGAGTATCCAGTCAATCAATCCGGCCACAGAAGAAGTTCTGGAGACCTTTGAACCCTATACAGACAAGCAGATCGATAGCGCCCTGCAGCAAGCCCATACAGCCTTTAATAGCTGGAGCCGCACCAGTTTCGCGGAGCGCAGCACCCTCTTCCACCGACTGGCCAGCCATCTGCGCGAAAATAAGGCCCGCCTGGCACGAACCGCGACACTGGAGATGGGCAAGCCCATTGTGGAAGCGGAGGCGGAAGTTGAAAAGTGCGCGCTAAACTGTGATTACTATGCCGATAACGCGGAAAAGTTTTTAACGCCACAGGAGATGTCGAGCAACGCCACCAGGAGCTACGTGGCCTTTCGTCCCCTGGGAGTGGTGCTGGCGCTGATGCCATGGAACTTTCCTTACTGGCAGGTGATGCGCTTCGCCGCCCCCGGCCTGATGGCCGGCAATACAGCGGTGCTCAAGCACGCCTCCAACGTCTCACGGGTAGCGCTAGAGATCGAGCGCATGTTCGAGGAGGCCGGCTTTCCACAGGGCGTCTTTCGGACCGTACTGGTGCCCGGCGCGGAAACGGAAAAGCTGATTAAAGATCCACGCGTGGTCGCCGTAACCCTGACGGGCAGCGAACAGGCCGGGATAAAGGTGGCGGAGGCGAGTGGCAGCGTACTCAAAAAGCACGTGCTGGAACTGGGCGGTTCGGATGCCTATATCGTTCTGGCCGACGCCGATCTTGATGAAGCGGCCAAAACAGCGGTGCAGGCGCGCAACCAGAACAATGGACAGAGCTGTATCGCCGCCAAACGCTTTATCGTGGTCGACCAGGTCTACGACGAATTCGTTGAGAAGTTCGTGAAGAATACGCGCCAGCTCCGCATCGGTGATCCCCTGGAGCGTGAGACAAAGATAGGGCCGCTGGCGCGCAAGGATCTGCGCGAGACGTTGGAGAAACAGGTCCAGGCCTCTCTATCGGAGGGTGCGCGACTAGCCACCGGCGGTAAGCGCTTCGGGGATAATGGCTATTACTATGAGCCCACCATTCTGGTGGATGTCACGCCTGAGATGACGGTGTTCAAGGAAGAGACCTTTGGTCCAATGGCCGCCGTCATCCGCGCGCGCGACGCCGACCATGCCATCGAACTGGCGAACAACTCGATCTTTGGGCTCAGCAGCAATCTCTGGACACGAGATATAGAACTGGCCCAACGGCTGGCGGCACGCATCGAAGCCGGTGGCGTCTTTATCAACGGCATGACCGCCTCCGCGCCCAGCCTGCCATTCGGCGGCGTCAAGCACAGCGGTTATGGCCGCGAGCTCTCCCACTTCGGCATTCAAGAGTTCGTCAACGTCCAGACCATCTGGATCGGCCCCAAAGTTGAAGAGACACCCACCAAGTCCCCGGCCGAGTAGGCGGGGCGTGGGGAACGCAGGCGTCCCCATACTCTATATTATGCGGTGGTGTATGGCAGGGGCGCAAACGCGCCCCTGCCATACACCACCGCATATTCATGGGGGGAAAGAAAAATCGGCCGCAAGGGCCGAACCTACGATTACGATGATTTTTTCCCTCTTTGTGCTTTTAAATTGAAGGTATTGGGCGCGCAAATGCGCCCCTGAACGCCACAGCTGCACAACACCATTTTTATAGTGGTTCAGCAGGGGCGCGGATGCGCCCCTGCTGAACCACTATAAAAACCGGGCGGCCGCCCGAAAGGGGGCGCCCACGCCCCCTGCAAAAAGTGTGTCTGACACCCACTCAATCTTTGGCGCGAGGATCGAAGGCGTCGCGCAGACCGTCGCCCAGGAAGGAGAAGGCCAGGACGATAATGACCAGCACAAAAGATGGCAACAATGCTTCCCATGGATGGTTCTGCAGGAAGTCGGTCGCATCAGAAATCATCAATCCGATACTGGAGCCGGGAGGTTGCACGCCCAGACCAAGCAGGCTGATACCGGCCTCACTGATAATGGTGTTGGCAATGTTTAGCGTCGAGGCAATAATAACGATGCTAAGCAGATTAGGAATGAGGTGGCGCATGATGATTGTGAAGTCGGTCGCGCCAGAGGTGCGGGCAGCCTCAATGAATTGCTGCTCCTTCAACTGCAGTGTCTGGCCGCGCACGTAGCGGGCCATCAATGGCCACACGGTCAGGGCCAGACCGATCGACACAAAGAGCAGACGCGCATTACCATTGGCACCGATGACGGGTATATTGCCCAGCATATCATTGGCCTTGGTTCCCAGGATACCTACCAGCAAGATGATAAAGAGCAGGCCCGGGAAGGCAAAGATAACGTCGGTGAAGCGCGCCAGGAAAAAGTCGATCCAGCCACCATAATAGCCCGCCAGCACCCCAACGGCGACGCCCAGAATAATGTCGAGCACCTCCACGACTACCGCCACCGCGATCGAGATCAACATACCCTGCATCAGGCGTGAGAAGAGATCACGACCAATGGAGTCTGTACCCAGCCAGTACTGCGCGGACGGTCCCTCGTGCTTGCGATCCGCTTCCTGATGGGTAAAGTCGCGATAGACCGAGGCGGGGATCACCGTATTGGTCATGTTACTCTTATAACCGGGGCCCGCCAGCTTATAAATCGGCGTCCCAAAGATGGCGATCAGGATATAGAGTATAATCACGCCCAGACAAAACATGGCACGCTTATCTCTACGCAGGCGCCGCATTGATTCCTGAAACGGGGTGGGTGACTTCTGTTCTTTGTCTGGCGCCTTAACTGGTTGTCCGTCAACAACTTCAGGAGCTAAGGCAGGCGCCTCCTCGATCAACAATTCCTGGGGAGAAGGTGTCGGCACCATAGATTCCCCGGGCTCAACGAATTTGGGCTTCCTGATTTTCGGTCCTCTATCTTGTTCCATTTCAATTCTCACCTTCTCAACTTACTCAGCTTTGATGCGGGGATCAACAAGTGTGTAGCAGATGTCTGACAAAAGGTTGCCAAAGACCACGCCAATCGCCAGGATAACGGTCGTCGCCTGCACTACCGGATAATCCAGGTTATCGATCGAGTCCAATGTGATACCAGCAATACCAGGGATGGAGAAGATTCTTTCAATGAAGAAGGCACCCGCTACCAGGAAGCCAATCGACAAACCAATAATAGTAATCAGAGGGATCAATGCGTTGCGGAAGGCGTGTCGATAGACAACGACCCGCTCATATAGGCCTTTGGCGCGGGCTGTACGCACGTAGTCCTGTCGCAAGATCTCTAGCATGCTTGTGCGCGATAGACGCGCGAAATAAGCCATACCCGTCGCGCCATACACCAGGATTGGCGCGAGCTTATACTGGATATCCGTCAAGGTGTATTGCCAGGGGGTGCCCCACTGGGTATTCGGCCAGCTCCAGCCAAAGGTATTGTCCAGCCAGATAATCAAAAACTGCACCAGGATGGCCAGGATAAAGGATGGCAACGCGTAAATCACCAGCGAAGCACCCATGCTGATGGTATCAGTCCAGCTATTCGCCTTGATGGCCGAGATAATACCCACCGGAACGCCGATGCCGACCTGGATAATCAGGGCCCAGAAGCCAAGCTCCAGTGATATCGGCAGGCCATCGCCGATAATATCTTTGACCGGCCGCCCAATCGTTTTAAACGAGGTGCCCAGGTCAAAGTGCAGCAGGCGAATCACAAAGTTCGCGTATTGCTGATACCAGGGAAGATCCAATCCATACTGATGCATCAGTTGCAGTTCCAGCTGATGATTTGGATGGTCGCCCATCATAATCTGAATGGGGTTACTCGGGGAAAAGTATCCTATGATAAACGTGAGAAATGTCACGCAAAAAATCACGAATATGAGCCCAACGAATCTCTTAATCAAGAATTTAAGCATACCAGGCTTCGACCTCCTTTTCTCTACCACAACGCTATTCTCTAGCAAGAACGTACAGGTAGAGGAATATTGCCTTCAATGCCACATAACTTACGCATTCTATCCTGCGCCAACGATAGATATGAAAGAAATATGTAGATGGCTAAAAAGGAAAATATCCGTAACGTTTTCATCTATCGAAAGAACTTACGTCACGGATACCTACAACTAACTGGTGAAGGGGGTTCAGGAGGTCATCTGCCATATTTCGAGAGAAACGATGGTAGATGACGTATCCCAACTTCCGTTCCGTCCAGTTATGCCGACATGTAAATGTTGCTCCAGTCGTCGGGCGGAATCAACTGCTGTGAGTTCAGCTTCAGGTTGTGCACCTTCTGGCTGGTCAGGGAGTGTACTTTCTCCTGCCACAGAGGGATCCAGGCCACATCGTTGATGACCTTCTGCTCGGCGTCATTGTACATTTTCATGCGCTCGGTCTGGTCCTGGGTGACGTCGGCTTTGCGCAGTTCCTGCTGCACCTGCACCTGCTCAGGAGCCGCTTTGGATTGGTTCTGACCATAGTTGAACTGGTTGTAGTCCGAACCCTGATCGAAGAAGGTGGTCAGCCAGTCCTGTGGATCAGGATAGTCGGCGTTCCAACCCGCCTGCCACATCGGCAGCGAGGCGTTGTTCTTGGTAGCGTTCTCCAGGTCCAGCAAGCGAGCACGGGCTACGGTGTTGACGTTGACTTTAACACCCAGGTTGGTCTGCCACATCGAGACGATCTGAGACATCGCGTCTTTGAAGCTCTGCTCACGTGGGTAGTAGGTCAGGGTCAGAGAAGGCAGGGTCGTAATACCCTCTTCCTTCATACCGTCGGCCAGCAACTGCTTGGCTTTGGCGGGATCACCCTGGGTGGTGGTGCCTTCTGGTCCGGTCAGAGCCTGATCGTAGCCAGGCATGCCACTGGGGATGACGTGGTTGGTAGCCGTAAAGGCGTTATTCATCGCGGTCTTGACAACAAGATCTTTGTTGATCGCCAGCGCGAAGGCCTGACGAATTTTGATGTTGTCAAAGGGCTTGGCCAGGTAGTTCAGGCTGAGGTAGCGAATGGTCAATACGTTGGTCGCGCTGTAGTCGGGCTTGCTAGTAACGTCACCAACGTTCGCGGTCGGAACGAAGGTGAAGTCGAGCTGCTTGGCCTGATACGCTTTGTACATGCCATCTTCGTTTTTGTAGAAGACAACTGACAGAGTCTTCAGCTTTGGCTTGGGACCGTAGTAGCTATCGTTGCGTACCAGCGTGATACCGGTGCTGTGGTTGTAGGTCTGGACCTTGAATGGACCAGCGCCAGCGCCTTCCTGAATATGATCGGTCCAGGGGCTGCTACCACCTTTGTATTTCTCGACGATCTTCTGGTTCACTACATAGGATGTAGGATAGGAGAGCGTCTGTAAGAAATAAGCGGCTGGTTTGCTGATCTTGATTACAACGGTGTTGTCATCAGGGGTCAGCAGGCTATCACCAATCAACGTTGGGATCTTGCCTGAGTTGACTTTGTCAAAGTCCTTCAAGAGGCTCAAATAGTAGCTGACAGGTGAGTTGAGGCTCTTGGAGACAGCACGGTTGATGCTATAGACAACGTCTTTCGATGTCAGCGGATCACCATTGCTGAACTTCAAGCCGGAGCGCAGCTTGAAGGTATAGGTCAGGCCGTCGCTGGAAACGCTGGGCAGTTCAGCCGCCAGTTGAGGCTTCACCTTCAGATCTTTATCCAGGGTAACCAGGCCCGTAAAGACGGCCTGAATGGGGAAATTGGAGTCGGTATCCTGTACAGTACCAGGATCGAAGCTGTTGATGTCACCAACAACCGGGTAACGCAACACCTGCTTGTCATCTGAGGCAGCTGGTGAGGATGAGGATGAGTTCCCGCTGCCACCGCAAGAGGCCAGAAAAATAGCCATCAAGCATAGGAGGCTGGCGAGGAACTGAAAAGAAAGTTTCTTACCGGCTTTCACAATGATTCTCCTTGTATAAACCCAAAGAGGTAGGACGATAACTCAGCACACAACGACGCAATAGACTGTAACAGCAAAAAATAAAGAGCAAATATCTCCTGGCTTTTTGCATCACTCCTTTGACCGCTGCATTTCACTTTTATCCATATGTGCAAAAGGTATGTGCTGAATAATTTTTTTTAGATATATTTAACTACGTCATCCATTAAGTAAAATCTCTCACCATTATTCGTCGGCGGGAAAAATTGGGTTTTCTGTCCTTATCGGGTATCATTAGTTGAGTCTGTAATAATTTGGCATTCTTTAATATTTACTGGGAGGCTATCATAGGTATGTATAGTGAGTCAAAAGAGATTACCGCGACCGACTGGTGGGCGCTCGGCGATACCCCTGTCCGCCGTGATTCGCGCGTGACGTACTACGTGGATGGGCAGGCGACCTTTATGGAGATGTGCCTGTGCTTTATGCGCGCCACGCGCTCGATCTACCTGGCTAACTGGGGTATGGAGCCGGATATGCTGCTGGTGCGGGGTGAAGATCTATTGCCCGAGCAGCCTGAACAGGATACGCGCGCCACGTACATCGAGGGCCTGCGGACACAGGGCTTGCAAGAGGCCGATATCAATTTCTGGTTGACGCACAGGCTATCGGTAAAGGAGGTGCTGGCATATGCGCAGAGCAAGGGAGTCGAGGTCAAGGTACTGCTGTGGAAGGCCAAGAAAGCCTTCGCGGTATATGATCCCCAGGCGGCCCACGATAAACTGACCGAGCTGGGGATTACCTGCCTGCTCGACGACAGCGCCGAGGGGATCCTGCATCACCAGATCGAGTCGCTGCATCAAAAGGTGACGGTGGTCGACCATAAGATTGCCTTCGTGGGTGGTCTCGATCCGTTAATCGAGAAGGAAGATGATTTCGATCGCTGGGATACGTCCGAGCATCCTTTTGATACCCCATTGCGCCGTACCAGTTCGGGTAAGTCTCCCCATGGCTGGCATGATACACACGCGAAGATCACGGGACTGGCCGCCGGGGATGTGGAGTTGAACTTTCGCCAGCGCTGGAATGACCTGATAGCACGCCATCACCTGGAGCAGCTGCATATCCCGGAACAGCCTGTACCCGCCCCGGTCGAGAGCCAGAGCATCGTGCAGATCGCCCGTACCGTGCCCAAGCATACCTATAGCTTTGATAAAGACGCCATTCTGGGCATTACACAGCTCTATGATCATGCGTTCACCAACGCGCAGCAATCCATCTACCTGGAAAATCAATATTTCTGGCAGCGCGCCTACTATGGCGTTGATATCTCGCTGCTGGGTAGGGATAGCGCGGAGATGGAGCAACACATCGGGCAGATCATCGAGGCCCTGCGCCGGGGCGTTACGATGAGCATCATCCTGCCCGATCATCCCAATGTGGGACGTGCCTTTAGCGACGCGGCCCTGATCCGGCTGCGGAACGAGGCGCCCGAGGCCGTGAAGGAGAGCAGGTTGCACGCTTTCTGCCTGGCTACCTCGCACTTTAAGATGGAAGATGGCCTGCTTCACTATCGTCCCATCTATGTGCATTCGAAAGCGGCCATCATCGATGATACCTGGTCTACCGTTGGCTCGGGCAATCTGAATAACCGTGGCATGCACGACGATACCGAGATCAATGTGGCGACGCTGGATAGCTTCCTGGCCCACGGTCTGCGCCTGCTGCTGCAGGCGGAGCACATCGGACTGCTGAAGCCAGAAGAGCTGGCCGCGGCCGCCCGGCTCCATCGAGAACAGAACCTGGATACGCAGGCGCAGGCTCTGGCGGAGAAGTCCTTCCAGCAGATGGAAGAGGCCCTGCACGATCCCTTCCAGGCCGTGCAGCTGATGAGGCAGCGGGCCGAGGAAAATCTACAACGCTATAAGGATCGTGAACCTCTTGTCGGCCACCTGCTGCCATATCTGACCGCCGCAGAGGCCACGCAACATAACTTAAATGTCCGTGCGGACCATGGCTGGATCGAAGAGCCAGACGCGCACTAGATCAGTTCCAGGTAGCGGCGGCGCTCCCAGTTGGTGACGGCCTTCTCGTATTCCTGCACTTCCCAGCGGCGCGTGGTGGCGAAATGCTCGACGAAGTCAGCTCCCAGGTATTCGCGAGCCACTTCGCTACGCTCGAACAGGTCGGTAGCGGTGGTCAGATTGCGGGCTAAAGGATGCATCTGACCGCTGGCGAGCGCCTGCTCAATTTTCTCCTGACTATACGCATTGCCATCCAGGCGCGACGGCAGCTCCAGCTGGTGTTCGATGCCATAGAGACCACTGGCCAGCATGGCGGAAAAGACCAGGTAGAAGTTGGCATCGGCCCCTGGCACACGATTCTCCAGGCGGATCGATTTGCGACCGCTGTTAATGACGCGTACGGCGCAGGTGCGGTTATCCATGCCCCAGGCGGTGTTGAGCGGCGTCCAGGTCCCCTCGATGTAGCGCTTATATGAATTGATGGTGGGGGCATAGAGCGCCATCATATCGGGCATCTTCTGCAGTACGCCGGCCAGGAAATAGCGCATGGTGGCGGACATGTGGTCCTCGGCCTCATCGTCCCAGAAGACGTTGCGTTCACCAGCCATGTCCCACAAACTGATGTGGGAGTGTCCGCTGCTACCATCCTCATCAGCGTTCCACTTGGCCATAAAGGTCGGGGTGAAGCCCTTCTGATGGCAGATCTCTTTGACGCCGTTCTTAAAGAGCATCGTGCGGTCGGCCGCCGTCAGGGCAGCGCTATAGTGCATGTTGATCTCGTACATACCGGGTCCGTGCTCGCGGTTGTAGCCCTCGATCTCGATGCCGTAGGTACGCATCTGGCGCACAATCTGCCCGATCAGATAATCGTCGGCCGTAGCATGGCTGATCACATAGCAGTTGGTGCCGGGATTGATTGGCGTCAGGTCTGGTCCAAAATCTTTGTTGCGCAGCGACACCTGATCTTCACGGAAGTAACGCATCTCCAATTCGGAGGCCGCCATGGCGGAGAATCCCAGGCCGCGAGCGCGCTCAAGCAGGGACTTCAAGACATAGCGAGGTGAGACATTGATGGGATCACCATGCTCGGCTCGCAGGTCGCAGACGCAGGAGGCCACCCGATCCTCCCAGGGTACCAGCGCGAACGTATCGAGGTCGGGGATCATCACGAAGTCCCCAAAGCCACGGTTGATGTTGCTCACCTTCAGATTGGGGAGCACATTCTCCGCGATATCCCAGCCGAATAACACATCAGATTGGGCGAATCCATCTTCGAGTCCATCCAGGAAGAATGGTGCCGTGACGCGCTTACCACGGAAGACGCCATCGATATCGGGCACGCCAAGCTTGATGTATTCAATTTTTCCATCCTCAATGAGACTTTTCACCTCAGCGAGCTTCATCCTATTGTCCCCTTCTTTTTCTGTAGGTGCGCACCTACGATCTTTAACTTTTTAATCAAGCATAACATTCCTCTTGTATCCCCGCCTGCGGCGGGGAGAAGGGAAGGGGGATAGTGGGGGACACCCCCAACCCCAGCAGGAGGGGCTGGCCGCCCCTCCTGCACCTCCCCGCTTTATGCCAGCTTTATTTATGAAATATCATGCGGACGCCCGCATGGAGCGCTCAAGCTTTTTCATCGGGCATGGAACCTTATTTTTTAGTATAAGGAATGCCTGTTTAACTTTGGCAGGGTAGCATGCTCTCCAGCAGCACGTCAAGTGGGCGGACCGAGTGGCGGGGTTAGAGGATTTGTTGCAGGGCGGAACGCAGAAGCGGGCGAGCGCGCTGGAAATAGGTCTTGGCGGTATTTTCGGGCATGTTAAGACGGCGCGCGATCTCACCAAAGCTGAGTTCCTGGGTGTAGCGCAACATGACGATGGAGCGAAAATGGGGCGGGAGGTGGCGAATGGCCTTACGCAGCAGGCGGCGCATCTCTTGCTGCTCTACAACCACCTCGGGCAGGGGATCTTCATCGGGGATGGTGTCCAGCCAGGAAAAATCGTCGTGCCCCCCACTATCTTCTATCTCACAGAAGAGGAGCGAACGCTGTTTGCGGCGTTCATCGATACAACGATTCCAGGCCACCTGAAACAACCAGGCCTTTAACGGCTCCCTCGTATGCTCAGAATGGAGGTTGTCGCGCAGATGCGGCAGCGAAACATAGAGCTGCAAGAATACAAATTGCAAGACGTCATTGGTCCATTCGGTCTCCTTGAGGCTACGCCGAATAAAGTTGTATAGAGGCAACTGATAGCGCTGGACCAGTGTCGTGAACGCACCCTCATCTCCCCGGAGGGTGGCGACGATCAAGGCATGATCAGAACAATCTGAAATACAGCTAGAAGTATCAAATTGCACAAACATTACTACACATCCTACTTTTTCTATTGAAAGGATTGAAGATACAATTACGTTGGATGCAATATAATAGGTATTGTAATGCAGACAAAGCTTCTCCCCCTTAGAAAGAACTATAACAAATAAGTTTGAGGGAAGCTTCAAAAATATGTAAAGTTTGCATCAATAGTCCATCAATTTATGCCCGGAAACCGTCAAGATGGGAGGGTTATGATGCCTCAGAACCATTTAAAAGTCTTTTCTTGCCGCCTTCGGCGGCGGTAAGGGAGGAGGGAGGAGTAAGCGGGGCCTGATCATGCCCCCGGCATGCTCGCCCGCACCCCGCAAGGGGCTCGCCGCCCCTTGCGGGGTGCGCTACTTTTAACTGGGCGGCCCACAAAAAGCCGGGTGAGACGGGGTTCATTACAGTGATTGGGAAGCTCTCCTCATAAAGTTGACAATAATTAAATTAGCTGAGTAAGATAGATGGAAGCAATTAAGAAGTAATAAAGTCCATAAAGCAATACATTCATATATTATTTTTACTCGCTTATGGCATGGAGAGGATTGGCGGATGGGCAGAACACCGTCACAAAACAATGACCATCTGGATGAAGAGGCAACGGTGCGCGACATGCAGCGTTCTGGTCGCGGTCGCCGCCAACCGATACTGGATGAAGGCTATGAAGCCGAAAATGAAGGTTATGAGCCCGATGAACATCCTGAGATTCCCAGGATACGCCGGGCGTCGCGCATGTTAGATCTCGAGTCTGATCTGGCGCCGACACGTTCACCATCACGGTCGGCACAGCGGGCACGGCTGGCGAAGCCACAGCCCGGCGGACGTGT
The DNA here is from genome assembly GCF_036245075.1 of Dictyobacter halimunensis. Taxonomy (NCBI): domain Bacteria; kingdom Bacillati; phylum Chloroflexota; class Ktedonobacteria; order Ktedonobacterales; family Dictyobacteraceae; genus Dictyobacter; species Dictyobacter halimunensis. Next base: position 3,525,388 of record NZ_BSRI01000002.1, on the reverse strand, counting down.
GAATACAGAACAGTTTCAGAGGCGGCGCATGGATCTGCGCGAGGAGCAGGCACGTAAAGATCAAACCAGGGTCAGGCGTCCACGTACCTATGTACATGACGCGCCAGAGGATAGAGGCGACGCTCCCCGCGAAGCGACACAAACGCGGCGCCCCAGAACATATGTTGGTAAGCCTCCTCAGGAGCCAACGCGTACGCGCCATCCCAAACCGCGTGTCTATATAGAAGAACCTCCCGACGCTCCCGAGCCGACGACGACCAGGAACAGATTGGCCAAGGCGCCCACCAGGATCAAGCAGCCGCCAGTCGCCTATAACATACCGACGGTAAAACAATCCTATACGCGCATCGGACGCCGCGAGCGGCGGATGCAGCGCCTCATCTTTGATGTGTTCCACACCATCAGGCATAACCGGCCGCTGGTCATGATACTCAGCGGCACGCTGCTCCTGCTGGTGGTTATATCTCTGCTGACCAATACGCTGCAGCAATCATCCCGTAGCACAACGGCACAGTATCCCGGTTCAAGCGGCAATCCGTCCGCGACGGGGACGGCGGTCATAAAGCCTGCTAACCCGGCCAATCCACACGAACTGGTGATCGTGCCACCCAATAATAACCATCCCGCTCCGCCCACCCTGGCGACGTCGGCCTACCTGTTGGATGCCGATACGGGTGCCACGCTGTACGCCAGCAATCCATTTATGCATATTCCGATGATGAGCACCACCAAATTGATGACGGCCCAGCTGGCGATTGAGCATAACAACCTGGATCAACAGGTAACGATTACCCCCGCGATCAATAAGGATCTGCAGACGTTGTCCGCCGATAGCTCGCTGATGGGGATAAAGCCGGGCGAGACCTATAGCATACGCGATCTGCTGTATGGTCTCCTATTGGTATCGGGCAACGATGCCGCGCTGGTCATCGCCGATGCCGACGCCGGGAGCGTCCCTAAATTCGTGGATGAAATGAATCAGCGGGCCCAGCAATTTGGTCTGCATGACACGCACTACCGCAATCCGCACGGTCTACAGGAGGACAATCACTATTCGAGCGCCCATGACCTGGCCGTGCTGGGCCAGCATGTCTTCAACAACGCGCTGATCCGGCAGATCAGCTCGACCAAAGAGTATCATATTGTAGGCAACAAACAGCATGCCGAGCACTTTTTAGAGAATGGCGACCAGTTCATGTACTGGTATCCGGGCGTCGATGGCGGCAAGACCGGATGGGACGCAGGCTCCAACTTTCTGCAGGTGATCTCATGTACCCGCAACAACCACCACCTGATCGGCGTCGTGATGCATACAGCCGATTGGTGGACCGACATGCGTGATCTGATGAACTATGGCTTCAGTACGTTTACCTGGCTTTCGCCGCGCGAGATCAATGCCAACGTGCATCCCATCCCCTTCGCAAACGAATGGACCTACTTCCATAGCGATATGCGCCAGCGCACGATCCCAATGGGCAGCGATGGCCGCTTCTACGTCTTTACCGAATACGCCATCTCGGGCCCGATCATGCATTACTTCGACAAAAATAAGGGGCTGGGTAAATTCGGGTATCCAATCGGTCCGGTTAATACAGCCGCCAAAACTGTAGTCAGTCAACGTTTTGAGCATGGAACGATCCAGTGCGATCTACAATCAAACCAGTGTAAAACGGTTTAGCGCCGATGATGGCAGCAACAAAATTGAGAAAGAAACCATAGTAGCATGTGGCGCGTTATTTTGGTGAAATAGTGACACGGCAACATGGTCTTGAGGGTATGCCGTGACCATGTGCCTAATTCACTTGCTCGCTATACTCATGTTTGTTATACTTCAAACGGCGAACCTGTAGACAGTAATTTAGCCCAATTTGTACTTCTACACACATGCCTCTAGCCATAAATGTTTATACAGCCAGAGGCATTGCGCTCATTTTCCTTTTGACGCGGCGTGATCCAGCGGGACTTCTCCCATCGGTACGCCTTGAAGCATTTTTAGTCAGGGTATGGGTTTCTATGCAAACAGAGAATTCAAACAATGACAGCACGACACCGTCTGGATTACGCAGAGCGCGCCTGGCCTTCGCGATATCCGCAGGCAAGTTGGCCGGAGCTTCCGGACGTTTATTTCATATTGGCGGCGGCACCAGTCTACCAGGCATGATCGCGCGCCGCATCGATCCAAACGTGCTGAAATCAGTGGTCGGTGACAGTAAAGCCAAGAAAATTGTGATTACCGGCAGCAACGGAAAAACGACGACCGCGCGCATGACGGCGGCCATCGCCGACGCGGCAGGCCATCGCGTCTCGCAGAACCGCACAGGCTCAAATCTGCTGCAAGGTGTGACATCTGTAGCGGTCAATTTCTCTGATCTCTTTGGACGGCTGGAGAGTGATGTTCTGCTCTTCGAGATTGATGAAGGAACCATACCGCTGGCGGTGCCCGAGATTCAGCCCGACGTGGTTGTGGTTACCAACATTTTCCGCGATCAGCTCGACCGCTATGGTGAGTTGTATTCGGTGGCGCGCGCGCTCAACAAGATGCTGGAGGACCTGCCGGAGACGGCGACCATCCTGCTCAACGGCAACGATCCACAGGTGGCGAACTTTGGCATCAACGCCAAAGCGAAGCGCGTCTTCTTTGGTCTGGAGACCAAGGATATCGGCACGCCGGTCCCTGAGCAGTCGGCCGATATTATCCGCTGCATCCACTGCGATAGCGATTTCAACTACGAGGTGGCCTACCTGTCTCATCTGGGTCTGTATCGCTGTCCTGAGTGCGGCTATACATTGCCACCCCTCGATATAGCCGTCACCTCAGCCGCGCTGGCGGAGAATGGCGAGGGACCCAGCCATATCAAGCTGCGCACACCCAAAGGGGAAATGAAGCTGGAGATCCCGCTGCCCGGCGTCCATAACATCTACAACGCCGCCGCCGCCATCGGAGCCGCGATGGCCGCTGGCTTCTCGCTGGATACCGTACAGACGGCGATGACGAATATTCGCACCGCCTTTGGTCGTATGGAGAAGATCCAGGCCGGTGATAAGACGATCTACCTCTCCTTCGTCAAAAATCCCACCTCCTTCAACCTGATGTTGCGCCTGATCGCCCAGCATCCGGGCAAGAAGCACCTGTTGATGGCCATGAGCCACACGGTCGTCGATGGACAGGACTTTGGCTGGCTGTGGGATGTGGACCTGGAGGATATCGCGCCCGATATTCTGGACGCGGTCTGTAGCGGCAATAAATCAGAAGAACTGGCCATGCGCCTGAAATACGCCGAGGTGCCCACCAATAAGATCACGCTGATCGAGGATCGCGAGGCGGCGCTGGAGGCGGCCATGAAACAGGTTGAGCCGGGCGGCACGCTCTACATCATGAGCGGTTACACTCCCACCCAGGAGTTACGTCGAGTTATGCAGAAGCGCGGCTGGGTCAAGCACTTCTGGGAAGAATAAGGACAAAGACATGAGCGAGAAACGAACAGATACTGCAGGGATGGTAATCAGGATCGGGCATCTCTATCCGACCTTGATGAGCGTCGCCGCCGACCGGGGTAATCTCTTTTCCATTGAGCGCCGCTGCAATGGCGCGGCATCTCAACCGAGGTTGAGCAGATTTTTGTGAAGCAGACGCCAGACTTTACAAAATACGACCTGATCTTGATCCACGGCGCGGCTGACCGTGAGATGGAGATCGCCTCGAGGGATATTCAGCACAAGGCCCCTTCCCTGCTTGAGGCGGCCGAGTCGGGTTCGGTCTTCTTGAGCGTGTGCGCCGGCTACCAGTTGCTTGGCCACTACTATAAACCATTCGATGGTCCTGAATTAAAGGGTGTCGGTCTATTCGACATGTATACTGAAGGTGGGTCGACGCGTTTTATGACCCACATGGCCCTCGAATGCACATTTGAGGAGACCGGAACCAAGGTTCTGGTCGGTTATGAGAACCATAGCGGACGCACCTATCTGGGACCCAAATCACAGCCGCTGGGCAAGGTCCTGGCCGGCTGGGGCAACAATGGGAAGGACGGCGTTGAGGGCGCGATGTATAAAAACGCTTTCGGCACCTATACCCACGGCCCGGTCCTGCCGAAGAATCCGTGGTTTACCGATTTGTTGATCCAGCGTGCGCTTGAACACCGCTATGGAAAAGTAAAGTTGTTGCCGTTAGACGATAGTACCGAGAACGCCGCCCATGATGCCGCGCAAAAGCTGGCGATGGAGTTCAAGGGAACGATGTCCGCGATTGAGGCGACACCCTGGAAACGCTAGCATCTAGCATAGCAAGGAAATAAATCGTCATGCCAGCAAAACATGCCCTCAAGCTTACTTTGCTGATTGCTCTACTGGTCTGTTCATTGCTGGCCTGCGATGTGGTACCCAGCATCACCGTGAATGGGACCCCGGTTACCGCTCCATCGAAAGCCGGTGGGAGCGATACGTTGAATACCTGGACGCAAACTCAGCCAGGGGTTGAGTTGCGCCGGGAACACTGGAAAGGCGCGAGCGGAAACGAGGATACCGTGACGATCACGCGCTTTGATACCCATAAGGTTCATGTCAGTATCGGTTATCAACCAGATAAGCCTTTGCAGTTGAAGGATTGGATGCAGCAAACGAAGGCGATCGCGGTAATGAATGGCGGGTATTTTGATCAGCGTAATCAGGCGACGGCCCTGGTGATCTCAAATGGGCAGGCCAGCGGCAGTTCGTATCAGGGCTGTTGTGGTATGCTCGCGGTGGATGCGCAGAACAATGTAGACATCCAGTCGTTGAACGCCCAGCCCTATGATCCGGCCAATCAGCAACTGCTGCAGGCAACGCAGAGCCGGCCGATGTTGATCGAGAATGGAAAGCGTACCCAGTTTGAGGAAACGGCCGCTTCCAGCCCTCGTACCGTGGTGGCGATGGATAATCAGGGTCGGCTCCTGTTTATCGTCAGTCCGGCGCAGGCCTTCACGATCGACGAACTGGCGGACCTGCTCGTCCAATCAGATCTATCGCTAAAGACGGCGCTCAATCTGGACGGCGGCAGTTCAACCGGGCTTTACCTGAACTCGGGCGATCAACAGGTCAGCCTCGATTCGGTGACGCCCCTGCCGATCGTGATTATCGTCAAATAATATCCTGCTACAAAAAGCCCGGAACAACGATTGATTGTTCCGGGCTTTTTGTATGTATTGGTGTTTAACGCGCCGCCGCCAGACGTCGTTCCATGGTGCGGGCGATGAGGGAGAGGGGATAGCACATTGCCAGGTAGAAGAGGGCGCCGAGAATAAACACGAACATCTTGCTGTTGGGATCAATCTGCGGCAAGGCCAGCCCCGTGGTCACGTATTCTAGCTCGACAATGGCCATCACCAGCAGGAAGGCGCTATCCTGGATCAGGGTGATGAAATTGTTGGTCAGCGGCGGAATGATCACCCGGATGGCCTGCGGCAGGATAACATGCCGCATCGTCTGCCCCGAGTTGAATCCCAGGCTCAGTGCGGCCTCGGTCTGGCCTTTTTCAACGGAGAGGATACCAGTGCGAAACACCTCAGTCAAATAGGCCCCATAGTTAAAGCTCAGACCCAGCACACCATAAAAATAGCTATTGAAGTCGGTCGGCACCAGGCTATTGCTCTGGAGCACCGTCATACCATTGAAGGCCAGGGTGTATGGATCGAAGCCGAGATTGGACAGAACGAGCCGCACCCCAAAATACCATAAGAAGAGTTGCACCAGCAGCGGTGTGCCACGCGTAACCTCAACGTATATCAGCGTGATCCAGCGCAGTACGCGGAAACGTGAAAGGCTACTGATCGCGCCCACCAGGCCAAAGATAATAGCCAGGATGGCGCTCAACACCGACACCACCAGCGTGACCAGTGTCCCTCCCAGCAGCGTGGGCAGATAGACCAGCGCCTGCTCCCTATAGGTATAGAGATAATAAAGAAAGGCGCCTACGGCGACCGCGAGCAGTATATAGTAAAGGTAGTCTGCCCCTACCATGCGATGGCGCGGCCAGAGGTCGCGCTTCATATCTGGCGGCCGATTGGAGGGCCGCAAAGATTCCGAGACCATTGTTTCCATTCCTCCATTCATTTCATCACAGCGCGGCACGCAGACGGCGCTCCAGAAATCTGGCCACATAAGAGACCGGCAGGCTCATCAATAGATATAGAACGATCGCCAACAGGAAGAAGGGCATCGGATTGCTGGCATTTCTGCGCACAAAGAAATTCAAGACGGACGTTAGCTCGGTACCAGCAATAATGCTAATGATGGCAGAATCTTTGAGCAGATAGATAAAGTCATTGACAAAGGGCGGGATCATCAACGGAATCGCCTGTGGCAGCTGAATGTGAAAGAAATTCTGACTGGGCGACAGGCCCAGGCTCAGCGCGGCCTCGGCCTGCCCCTTATCAACCGAGAGGAAGCCGGCGCGATAGATCTCGGCCTCGTACGCCGCGTAGTTCAGGGCCAGCGTCCCGATGCCCGCCGTCCAGCTATTGACCCAGAGCGCCCACGATGGATGTATGCCGGCCAGCAGACCGCCTAGTCCATAGTAGACGATGAATATCTGGGCCACGATCGGCGTTCCACGCACCACTTCAATAAAGATACGCGCCGGATTACGCAGCCAGATATACTGAGAACCGTCCATCAATGCCAGGAGCAATCCCAACACCAGGGCCAGGGGAAAGGATACGATGCAATAGAGAAGAGTATTGCGCGCTCCGACTAAAAAACTGGGCAGAGCAGGCCAGATTACATCCATTTCTTACTCCATACCACAAACAGGCAGAAACTTATTTGACACCAATGGCGGGCTGCTGGTCGGTCCAGAGTCCCCAGCGCTGATAGATTCCCTTCAGTGTGCCGTTGTTCTTCAGTTCGGCCAGGGCCTGATCGATCTCTTTCTGCAGCGTCGCGGCATTGGGATTATTCTTGTTGAAGGCGATGACATAGTCGCTGGCATCAAAGGCCTTGCCGATCAGCTTGAGAGACTTGTTGACCGCGCCGCCCGAACCAAATCCCAGTACATAGTAGGTGACGGTCGAGAAGTCGATCAAGACAGCGTCGATACGCCCCAGGGCCAGGTCGTTAAAGGGCAGATCCGGATCATAGGATTTGAGCTTGATCTTCTTGTCGGCGGCCAGCAGTTCCTCGGCTTTGAAGCCGGCACCGGTCCCCACCGTCAGACCCTCCAGGTCGGTCAGGGAAAGATTATCGTTGGTCGTCTTGCTGGCAAAGCGGCTATCGTTGGAGCGCACAACGATCTGCTGCCCATTGCGATAGTAGGGCTGCGAAAAGATCTCCGTCTTCTTGCGATCCTCTGTGATCTCCCAGCCATTGAGGATGACGTCGAAAGCGTTGGCCTGCAGGGATTGATCCAGCTGCGCGTAGTCGGTCTCGACCTGCTTCTGCGTCACACCCATGAGATTGGCGATGGCGGTCGCGATCTCCAACTCAAATCCGATCAATTTGCTGGTCTTGGGATCGCGGTAGACGTAGGGAGCGCCATTGTCGGAGGTCGCGCCCCACTGCAACGTATTGGCGATTTTTAAGCCCTTGTTCCCTATCTTTGAGGTTTTATTGCCATTGCCAGCAGGTGTGGTCGGAACATTGCCGCCGCAGGCCGCCAGCAGAGATTCGAGCGCGCCCCCGGCCGCGGCCAGGCCGCCAAGCTGAGCAGCTCGCTGCAAAAAGACACGTCGATTTACATCATGAGCCATTATTATGCCTTTCTAAAGACACCATTAGTCCAGGTAAAAAAAATGAAAAAAAGAAAAGAGCGCGGCCGTTTATGGCAATACCGAAAGGACACGCTCAAGAAAAAGCTGGGTGCGTTTCTCTCTGGGTCGCCGGAACAATTCGTCGGGATCGCCCTGTTCAACGATCGATCCGTCTGACATAAAGACGACACGGTCGGAGACGTCGCGAGCAAATTGCATTTCATGGGTCACCACAACCATGGTGCTCCCTTCATAGGCGAGGTCTTTCATGACTTTTAACACCTCACCAACCAGTTCCGGGTCCAGCGCGGAGGTCGGCTCATCGAAGAGGAGGGCGCGAGGCTGCATCGCCAGGGCGCGCGCGATCGCGACACGTTGCTTTTGACCACCAGAGAGGCGGCCGGGATAGACATCCCGCTTCTCTAACAGTCCCACTTTGGCCAGTAAGCTTTCACCTAGGGCGACGGCCTGATCTTTGGAGAGCTTACGTACCAGCAGGGGGGCCTCAATTATGTTTTGCAATACCGTCATATGAGGAAAAAGATTAAAATTCTGGAAGACCATGCCCAGTTCGCGACGAATCGGGCTCAGCTGCTTCACGGGAAGGTTGGGGTTTAAGCGCTCCCCCTGAATATAAATTTCGCCGCTGGTCGCCTTTTCCAGGGCATTCAGACACCGAATGAGGGTGCTCTTGCCAGATCCGCTAGGACCAATTAAAGCTACGACTTCTCGCCTTTTGACCTCGAAATCGATATCCTTGAGCACATGTTTGTCGCCGAAATACTTGTTGAGCTTATCCGTGCGGATAACGATATCCCCCTCAACCGGGGTAAGATCCTGTAGTGACGCATTTTCAACAGCCTGGGATCGCTGGGATTCGGGGTTCATGCGTCTGCCCTCCTTCGGCGTTAGTCCTTGATACAATTCAGCGCGTATCCTCACTTGCCAGATACTATAAAGCGCCCCCTGCCCGCAGGCGCTTCTATGTAGACGGTGTGGTTGCCCAAGCGGCAGTTTGCACACAAAAAAATTTACCATTTGTGATTACGAATATTGCAGGCCTTTGATAACAACCAATCAGGCATTCAATCAAGAATTATACACGATCTCTGTTAAAACTGTGTAGTTATATAGGGCAATAGGACTGCCAGGGTAGGGAGCCACCTGCTGATCGTGTAGGAGGTGACAAAATATGCGGATCTACCATTGTAGCACAGCTAAAGCAGAGCCGGGTTCTACCCTGCCTTAGCTGTGCTACAATGAACGCGGGCCGCTCAATGCCGGTTCATCTTTCCCAGACCCAGCAACGCGCTGGCGGAGGGAGACACCCGCAGGAGCCGAGCCAGCTGGTTGCTATCGCAGGAGTATGTCCCCGCATCGACCTGAGCCTTTAATTGGTCTACGTGGGTGGTGCGTGCCTCACCATCTGTCCGGGCCAGTAACAGTGCCTTCAGATAGGCGCTGTCCGCCTTCTGCCCCGGCACTTCATTGTCTGTGCGTGGGTATGTAGTTGTTGTATAACACGTAGCCGCTAGAGCTCCATGCTCTGGCGTGCGCGAATGCTTTCTCTGTATATTCATAGCTGGCGACCTCCACCTGCTTCTTCTCATTACCTCTCAAGCCTCGCCCATCGATACTCCTCCCTGCCAATCAAGGGAGCGGTGCAAGGCGAGAGGAGGAACAGAGGTACCCACATCCTCAACACCCAATTACTACTTTCCAAACCATTCCTCCGCCCCATCTTCCAACCGACTCTGTCCTCTCTCGACTCACATACAGAGCATAACCCAGTTTTTGGAGCATCAGTAGAGATATTTGTCACTGAATAAGAGGACAAAAAGTCCCAAATAGATAGAGTAGAAGAATTTGTTTCTATATTGGCGCAACAGGGGCGCGAATGCGCCCCTGTTGCGCCAATATAGAAAACATATAGAAAACCGGCGCGAACGCTCTCTAAGCAGAAGTTTGCTGACGCGCTTTCAAGTAACGGCGCCGTTGCTCGAGGCGTTGCATGCCCTTATCGTGCTTGCGTTTGCGGCGCAGACGCAAGAGTAGTAGCACGGCCATGATGGCGGCTTCAGATCCGGCCGCGATAGCCAGCGCCAGCGGCACAGCTAGAATAGCCATGGAACCATGTAGAAACTGGAACAAGAAATAGAGCATGAACCAGCGCATCAAGAGCGCGTATGTATTGGTCACAAATGGGGTCCAGGCATCCTTGAGGGCAAAAAAACCGCCCGAGAGAAGATTGCCCGCAGCCAGTCCGGGTAGCGCGCAGGCATACCCCAGTAGCGCCAGGTTGGTGAGCTCTGAGGCATGGGGATCAAAGGCGCCGTGCTGGAAGAGCAGGTGGATCATAGGCTTGCCGAGAACAGCCAGCACAATCGCGGCGGGCACCGTCAGAACGATCGAGGCCCCGATTACCTTCCAGGCCATCTGGCTCATGCGCATATAACGACCGGCGGTAGATTCAATCGCCAGGTGCGGCATCAAGGACTGTCCGATGGCCTGCCCGATCAGAGCGACAGGCAGTGCCTGCAACATTTCCGCGTTGTGCAGCGCAGCCAGGCTGGCGACATCGGGCAGATAGGATGCGAAGTGGGTATCAATGATGTTGCCGATATACGCAACGCCAACAGCCAGCGCATTGGGCAACAACAGGATCAGGACCTGCCGTAAGCCGGGATGGCGGAAGTCCCAGATGAATGAATAGCGCACATGCTGTTTGGCTAAACCCGGCAGTTGTACCACCAGTTGCAGCAAGACAGCCACCAGCGTCCCATAGGTAGGGCCGTAAATGCCTACACCCGGTACAAATTTGGAGACCAGCAGTCCGCCAATCAGACCTACGTTATAGACGGCCAGCGAGACAGCCGGGAGCAAAAACTGGCGCCGACTATTCAGAATAGCCGTAATAACCGTGCCCATCCCCAGGATCAAGGGCTGCAACAGCATGATGCGCGTTAAGGTCGTGGTTAAATCTTTTTCCGCCGGTGAATACCCTGGAATCAGTATGTGATTGACAAAGGAGGGCGCGATATATTCGCCGATCAGCAGCACCGCGGTCATCGCCACCAGCAGCATGTTAAAGACCAGGCTGGTCAAACGCCAGGCCTCCCGATCACCCTTTTCTTTTTCATATGCCAGAAACACCGGTATAAAAGCATTGATGAGGGCGCCACCGGCAATCAGATTGTAAAGGGTATCGGGTAAGCGTGCCGCCGCGTAATACGCATTCGCATCAGGGCCAGCGCCGAAGAGGGCATTAAAGATGACCTGACGTACTACGCCTAACACACGAGAGGTCATGAGGGCAAGCATTAGCAGAAACGCACCCTCAAGCACGCTGAAACGACGCAGAGATAAACCTCCACCCAAGCGAAAATTGCTAAGCTTAAAACGGAGGAAACGTCCTCCCCAGACCATACGACGCTTGCGAGGCGCTTTACTCTTTTTAGACATTTGTTGGGATGCATCGCTCTGCGGTTCGACATCGGCAACTACCGATGGTGAAGCGTCACCCGTGCTACGTGGTTCGTACGAGATAAGAATCCCTCCTCTCGACCTGACAAGACATAGTTCAGTCCCATTGAGGTCGAATTATACCAGTCCATTAGCATTAATGGCTAGCTAATACTCAAAAAGTACTGCTAAGTTTAGACCGCAGTCAATGTAAAGCAAAAGTACGTTTAAGGCGAATAATATTGGCTCATTCTAGCATAGTCATGCCTTCGTGGGTACTAAACGCTATAACGATGCACTTTTAGGGCGGGGCTTATAAATGTTTAATCCTATTTTGATATCTTCGCGACCTGGAACGGCGATATTGCCCTCTGTGCTGGCGATGGTAATAGATTTTCCGCTGGAAGAGGGGCCATATTGCTGTTCCAGGTTCACGGCGATAATCAGTTTGTTGCCCTCAATTTTTAGATCTACATTTTTCATGAAAATTTCTCCATCTCATCAACCTGATTTTTTAGGTGAGTCATCCTAAACTTTTGAAAAAGTTCCCAAAACCAGGGGTGCAGGGTCCTCCCTGCCGGGGTGTGGGGTGTCCCCACACTCCCCTTCCTCCTCGCGCCGCCTGCGGCGGCGCGAAAAAAGAAAAAAAGAAGTTTTTGTGGGGACACCCCACACCCCGGCAGGAGGGCTAGCCGCCCTCCTGCACCTCCCGCACTGGGAGTATGAAACCCGTTTTTCGGATTTTTGAAAAATCCGGGATGACTCACTTATGACGGTGAAGCACCGCAGGTGCAAAACCCTTTTTTGAGGAGGGAGCATCATTCTCTTTTCCTCTACTAGTGAATATACCTTAAAGATGAGGAAAAGAGGAAAAGAGGGGGAGAGGAGTACTTGTTTGTAGATGTGATAAAAAAATGCGCGCCAGAGCGCGCATTTTTTTATCACATCTATCAATTACAACATAAAGGAGGAGGCTGGACTATCAACCAGCCTCCCCCTTATGTGAGATAACTTCTACGCCTGAACATTATACTTTGAACGTCTGCGGCTGATGGAGCCACCTTTGCGCCCGGCTGCCTGGGCCTCTTCGCTCGTCCATTTATGGGCTGTACCTAAAGCATGAGCAGCCTTGCCGCCTTTGCTTGCTATTTCACGTTTCTTTTCGGGACTCATCGAAGCGAAACCACGGCCACGCCCTTTTTGTGTTTGCATTATCTTTCTCCTCCTAAGAGTGTGAATTTTAACACCCTTAACTCATTCAGGACGTAAGAGTACAGGGGGGCCCCCTAACTCTCTTCCCTACACATTTTGTCTCCCTGGTACTCATCTTGAGGTCGATGTAGGACTCTCTCTAAACCTACTACTAACAACACGACTCATCTGATAGTTTAGATACACATGAGACGACCAATTTTTTCTTTCAATTTAAAACTCATAGCGCCAATGGATAAAGTGTTATTCTTTATACACTGAGTTTCAAAAAGCCCTTTTTTTACAATCGCCCAAAGCCAGAGGCTGTGTAAGTCCATCAAATACGTCAGAATGAGAATATGCATAAGCTTTGACAACACCTTTTGCGGGTGCAGCGGAACAACCCGACAATATATACAGGATAACAGGTGTTCTGATGCTGATACAACCCATACATAAAACTTTCAGCATTTTTTAAGGCTTACTCATCTATTTTTAAGCAAATGGCCGAGCCTGAAGCTATAATTGAGCTCAAGCACTGCAGATCGCTTCAGAGTTTCAGGCGAAAAAGCACGACAGTTTCTAATGGTTGTGGTGGATTCACCGTAGCAAGTACTAGTACTACCATAGGAAGATAGTTACATGAATCGTTCAAGAAGAAGAAAGCTATTTCTCAAGCTCATGTGTGCATAAATGCAAAACAATGGATTACAGCTCTTCCTACAGCAGAACTGTATCTGTATTTGATAGTGCATGCATTATCGAGGCCGAGGCAGGGGCTATCGGCAGGGTTAAGGTGATAGAGGTTCCCTGGCCGTTACCACTTTGCAGGGCAATCGTTCCATCCATCGCCTCGACCAGTCTGCGCACAATATACAGACCCAGACCCACACCGTTGGCCCGGAGCGCCATCACCTGTGGTAGACGCAAAAAGGGCTCAAAAACCATCGACTGCTGCCACGCGGGAATCCCAATCCCATAATCCCTGACGGTAATACAGAGCTGCGGCAGTTGCTCCTTCGTTACCAGGGAGCGGTTATCCAGGAGCACATAGTTGGTCAGGGGAAGCGTGCGGGTGGTATAGACGAGGATCTCGATCAGGCCGCCCTCTGGTGAGTACTTGATGGCGTTCTCCAGAAGATTCTCCAGCACCTGGCGTACGCGATGCTCATCGGCCCAGGCGGCTGGCAGTTCGGCATCGGCCACGCATTGGATTGTGTAGGATGATGTCTGCTGCAGCACGATGCGATCCTGGATCTGCCGGGCCACACGCTGGCATAGCGCCACCAGGTCCAGCGGTGCCGGGCGTACAGTTACGCGTCCCGACTGGATACGTGCCAGGTCCAATAGATCATCGACCAGGACCTCCAGGTGCTGTACCTGTTCCATGACCGACAGCAGGTAGCGGCGCTGTGACTCAAGCGGCATGGCATCCACGACCTCCTCGTCTTCCGCCGCGAAGCCATAGGTTTGCAGCAAGCCAACATATCCCTTGATCACACTTAAAGGGGTGCGGAAATCATGGCCGATCATGGAGATGAGCGCGTCCTGCTCAGAGATCTTCCCCTCCCTTTGCTCCAGTTCGAGCGTAGAGGCAGAGGCGGCGGGTGAGACGTCCGTTGCCTGGGGTTGTCCACAGCACAGCTGCCGCAAAACGTGCTCAATTCTCCTGGCCACGCCGGGAAGAAAGTGGGATAAGAGTTGCCCTTCACCAGGTCCAAACGCGTCTTCCTGGCTGTCAGCGCACACCACAAGACCAACATTGCCGTCCGGACGCCAGAGAGGTGCGATCAGCATAGTACATAGTTCCTCTCGCCATTCCAGGGGCATGACAAGCTTCCAGATCGAACCGGTCTGGATGGCTATATCGCATATGGCCCTCACCCGCTCTTCTAGCAGCGGCCGCAGGGCGTGAATGGACCCATAACAGTGGATGGAGCAGGCAAGATGGCCACCGGCCTGCGTTAAGAAGGGATGACAGAGGGTAGCGTCAGGACAGTATAAGAACAGGCCCACGTCTTCACAACCCACAAGCTGACGAATAGAGGCGGTCATTGTGTGGAATATCCGGGGATCAAGCACGTCCATCTCCTTCTCCGCTACACCCTCTGATAGAATTCTCCTTTAGTATATAGAAGGAACCAAGAAGCGAACGGCATTATAGCGTACCGAACGGCCAGGATGCGTATGAAATAGCTTGATATACACTTGACCGGCCTGAGGTTGAACGGTACAATTAAACCACGATACCCAGATGCGATCGAGATGATCTTTTTGCTCAACCCACGTACACTGTAAAGAGGCAAGCTCACGCATGAGCATCAGCCCTTCTTTATACTATTTCCCATCTTAGAATACTGAATACTGCAATAGGTAGCTCTGTTATCATACTAATGTGTAGCGTATGCCAACCAAGGTTAAGAGAGGGCCATAGTGTATGTCTGAGAGAGACAGCAAGCTGGAGCAGTCCATTTCCCCGGGCGACAATGAGACGGAGACAGAGGGTTTTCTGTATATCGAGCAGAGCAGCGACAAAACGCCTGCCGAGACAGACGGTGTGGCACCTGAACAGAATGAGGTTGAACCGGTCACGCCCCTGTCAGCCCGCAATCGCGAGCGCGCTGGCACTATTGAACACCTGGCGGCCCGCAAATCCTATCCAGAGATAGACAAGCAATCGCCCGAGCTCAAGCAACGTCTACGCACGCTGCGCGCAGAGGTTACGCGCATCCTGACCAGTTTACGCTGGGAAGATCAGTCGGTGGAGGAGACGGCACGGCAACTGGTCCCGCTCCTCAATATTGGCCCTATCCCCCAATGGCGCAATACATTGATCCCTTTTCTGTACGAGATTGATCGTGGAGGCGCGTTAATCCCGGTCTGGCTCACGATCATCGAGCAAGGGGATCCCACGGACCTGGCACCCGATACAAATCCAGGGGAGACGGAACAGGGTCGCGCCCGTCGCTACGCTATCCTGATGCTGGGGAACTATCGCACGATGGGTATCGCGGGCACAGGATCACAGGCACGCTTCGCCAGTCGCAAGGAGGATGGCAGCCTGGTCACGATGGACCTGGCGCAATATCTGGGTTCGCTGGCTACTGATCCAGATGTCTCTCTCTATGCGTGCCGTTCGCTGGTCAAGCACGCGACGATGGCTTCGATGCAGGCTTTGATCGGTGCCTTGAAGGAGGCCCGGGGCTGGGCCAAAGTGGATGTGGTTGAGGGGTGCCTGGATTTCCAGCAAGAGCGCTTCTATGACATCTTGATCGATAACGGACTGGAACACGCGGTGGGGCTCGAGAACTATATCGCCGTGCCGCTCTATCGCGCCATTCCCCTTGAACGTTACCTGGAAAATAAGCAGGCACCTCCGCGCCTGAGGGCCAATGCCGCGCTGATCGTTCAGCAGGTGCTGGCCGATAGCAATAATCTGCCGCTAAATCCATCTACAGAAGAAACGCCGCCACCTGTTTTTAATGATAACGATCGCTTCCCTGTAGTCGCGCAGGCTTTGCTGCAGAGCGCGATCTACGCGCCGGATTGGCAGCACGCGGTGGCGCTGCATCAGATGGGTATCCTGATGGGCCGCTACTGGAGTGAAATCAATAAAAACACGATCACGGATACGCGCATCCTGAAGCCCATCTACCAGGTACTACCCCTGATGAATGAGGTTGAACGCTGGATGAATGGTCCGGGCCGCGATGTCTTACTACAGGCCATCGCCAATCCAGAGGAAGACAAGCTCATCCCTGTCGCGCGCGCCCTGGGAGAGCTCAAAGATCCACGCGCCACGACCCCGATTATTGAACGCCTGGAAACGACGAAGTCGCTGAAGGATCGCGCGCATGCTTTAACCATTGGTGCGCTCTGCGATACGCTGGGCCGCATCGGCGATCGCCGGGGAGCCGCCCCTATGTTCCAGCTCCTGGCCCGCACGGTTGATCTTGAGCGCAGGCGACAGCTTCCCAAAAGAGCCGATACCCTGCCACAGGGTGATCCCAACATCCCGGGCAGCATCGTCTACGCCGCGGTCATCCACGCGTGTGGGCAGATAGGAGATCCCGGCATCATTGAGGGCATCTGGAACGCCACGCGGGACGTTGATCCATATGTGCGCACCCAGGGCCTGGAAGCCTTAAAGCTGCTTGATCCACAGGGTGAAAGGGAACAGAGCAGGACGATCGTGCGCCAGGCTCTACGTGATCCACGCGCCTCCGTGGTACGCACCGCCGCATCTCTGGTGCGCCAATACAGGGACACGGGCGCGGTCCCCATCCTGCAACAGGTCGCCGACGAGCGCACCGACCTCACCTACGAACTTCAGGACACCCTCCGCCAGCTCACATAAAATGTGAGTCAGGAGATTAACCATTTTATGAGGGATCGGTGCACCCACCCGGTTGTTTGCATCGACTCCTCATAAAAAACAATCCTCTTACATTGCTTGTATTGATGCCTGCTATGGGCATCAATACAAGCAATGTAGCACTATTGTCTTATTCCACCCCAAAACATTTATGGTCCTCCTGTATACTAAAAATAGGGAAGAGTATGATTTACTGGTTGAGAGTGGCTATCTTTCTTTGTTTTGGTACTCTCACCTTTTAAAATCACAAAGGATTTTTTGAGATGAACATGTTGGTGGGGAAACATCTCGGAGGGTACCGTCTGCAGCGACTCGTCGAGAATGGTGGTATGGGTGATATCTATCTGGCACAACATACACGCATCGGGCGCAGGGTTGCCATCAAGGTGGTATGCGGGGACCTGCGTGCCGTTCCCAATACCCCGGAAGGAAAGCAGGCGGCCGAGCGCTTTGAACGCGAGGCACGGGCTGTCGCCGAATTGGAACATGAACATATTTTGCCGCTCTATCACTTCGGCGAGGAGAATCTGGATACGAGCCTGGGTCCGATTACCTACCTGGTAATGCCCTATATTTCGGAGGGCTCACTCTGGAACTGGCTGCAGCAGCGCACACAGCAGTTTGGCTTTGGCTGGCCTATTTCCGCTGAGGAGGCGGGCTATTATCTTTTACAGGCGGCTTCAGCGCTACAATATGCGCATGATCATGGTATTATTCATCGTGATATCAAACCAACGAATTTTTTAATTCGCGTTGAACGCGGCCCGTTCAAAAATGATCAATACCCTTACCTGTCAAATATTTTTCCACATGGCAGACCACATCTCTTACTGGCGGATTTTGGCCTGGCCTCCTTCTACCGGGCGGGGCGTTCTTTGCATCGTTCGGTGGGCACACCACTGTACATGGCTCCGGAACAATTTGATGATCCTTCGCTGGCCACCTCGGTCCACGTGGGTCCCTCGGCCGACCAATACGCGCTGGCGGTCATGATGTATCAGTTGATGACGGGGCGTGCCGTCTTTGAGGGGACCGCGGCCCAGTTACTGCATCACCATCATCATACCCCACCTGAACCACCCAGCAAATTCAATGCCAGCCTGCCCCGCGAACTGGATGAGGTCTTCTTGCGCGCCCTGGCGAAGAAGCCGGAGCAGCGCTATCCGAACATCCTTGAGTTCGCGCAGACCTATGACGCGGCCCTACAGGCAGCGCTGCGCGCACGCCAATCTTATCAGAATGTCGGCCGCCCGGCTACGATCCAGCGGGAAGGGGGTCGGGAGACCAGGTCATTCGCCGCCCAGAAGCCACGCGACGCGACGACGCTGCCAATGCCACCCCAGGAAAAAGGAGCACACCAGCCGGACAAAGAGCTCTATGGAGGGGGCGCACAGGTAGCGACCTTAGAGGAGCCCGAACGAACACAGCACCGGCAATTGCCGGTCTCCCTGGTCGTTAAGGGCAAGGCCATTACCGACCATCCGGCCCTGCTCTCGGCCATCCCGACCTTTACCGGCCTGCAGAAAACGATGCCGCTGCGCTTCGTGCGCCTCTCACCAATCCTGGCCTTCTTCTTGCTGGGACTGGTATTTCTGCTCCTGGTCACGGTCGCTATCCTGGCGGCCATGCTGCTTATCCTCCATGGTCGATAAATAGAGAAGACAAAGGAAGGGCTCCGCTGCGATTGTGGCGGAGCCCTTCCCTTATCTTCTATCCACCATTTTTAAGCGGTGGGCGGGATGATGGGGAGCGCGATAAAAGAGGGATGGGCGGCATCGTGCAGGATGGTTTGATGAGCAATCACCAGTTCGCTGTCGACCCCCAGTTCGTAACCGGTGTTGGGATTGCGGTCCCAGCGCGGGAAGTTACTGCTGGTGATATCCAGGCGGATGCAGTGTCCCTGCTTGAAGACGTTGCTGGTCGACCAGAGATCGATGACATACTCGTAGGCCTGCCCCGGCTCGATCAACGCCGGTTCGGCATCGTCGGGAAAATTACGATAGCGGGCGCGGATAATACCATCCGTCAGGTTCTGGGTGTAGCCGTCCGGGTATACGTCCACCAGGCGCGCCACAAAATCGGTGTCGACGGCGCTGGAGGTGGCCCACAGGTGCACAACAATGGGGCCAGTCACCTCAACATCCTGCGTCAGGACAGGGGTGGTATACACCAGCACATCCGATCGCTGTTCGGTTGGCCGCTGATCAAAGACGCCACCACGATATTCTGGTGTCATCAGCAGGGCGCCACCTCTGGTTATGACGGGATTAGCGGGATCATAGACATAGGTGTCGGGCTGTTCTTCCTCGGGTACCTCGGTTGAGATCACACCATCGCCATCCAGGCTGTTGGCCTGACCCGCGCTGTGCAGGTAATAGCGCGTCTCGACGGCGCGGGCCAGCGGCCACTCCTGCTCATCGCGCCAGATATTGGCGCCCATCACAAACAACTTGATCGGTGCCTCCGACAGAATGCCGGTATCCTGTCCCTTCAGGAAGTGATCGAACCAGCGCAGCTGCATGCTCATAATGTCGCTCTTGAGATCCAGCAGGCCGGGCATGGCCGCGAAGCCGAAGTTCTTTTCGCCCACGGGATTTGTCGAGCCACCGTGGATCCAGGGTCCGATCAGGAGCTTGCTCTGCTTTGCTTCCGGCGTACTGCCGTTCTCGCGCATGATGCGGAAGTTCTCCAGCGTATCCTGCAGGAAGATGTCGTACCAGCCGCCGATGTTGAAGGTGGGCACCGTAACCTGGTCGTGCTTGCCCAGGATGGTCATTGGCTCGACCAGTTCAGGGCTCATCGGCTTTTCAAAGACATCATAGAAGTCTGGCGCCATATTCTTGTACTTCAATGGGGCGAACTCTTTGAGTGGTAAGGACCAGTAGCCCTGCGTGCCCAGCTCATCCATGGTCTTCGCCCAGGTATACATATCGGTACCCAGTTGAACGGGATCACGCTCGATAACATGGCGACGCATCAGACCATTGGCGGCCATGGACAGCTGCCACGAGGCGGTGGTACCCAGCTCCAGGGCCCCACCACGGAACATCACCCCATTGAGCGGGTCGTTCCAGGTTATGTAGGGGATAAAGGTCTTGAGCGCGTCCGGCTGATGCACGGCGGCCGACCACTGGGTAAAGCCGAAATAGGAGGCCCCAAACATGCCCACGTCCCCATTGCTATATGGGAGCTGGGCCGCCCAGGCGATCGTGTCCAGGCCATCCAGAGCCTCGCGCCGCATCGGTGACCACTCGCCCTCCGAGGCGAAACGACCTCGCGTATCCTGCACAATCACCACATAGCCACGGCGAGCCGCCTGAACAGGATCCAGCACACCGGCGGCATTGGGAAAGTCCTTGCCATATGGTAAACGCGTCAGCAATACTGGCCACCGGCCCTCCCCCTCAGGACGGTATACGTTGGCGCGTAGTGTGACCCCATCACGCATCTGCGCGGGAACATCAAATTCAATCTTCACCGCTAGACCCGGCTGAACTGACATAGACACATTTCTCCTTATTAATGCTTGCGCGTCATCGTTGATAGTTGCGCATCATCACAATATTTTTAGAGGAAAAAACCAACAAATCCATCATACAACGTTCAAAAGAAGAACGCCACCAAAAACTTTTATTTATAGAGAGGTGGTGCAAGGCCATGGGTGGATGCGAATACATCCACCCGTGGCCTTGCACCACCTCTCTATAAAACACTTGATTCTTGACACATGAAGATATCATTCGTTATACTCAGTCCAATGATGGATGAAAAAACCATCGCTAAATCCTTGCAAGCCAGCTTCAGGCTGCAAAATAGAGTGGGACCATATGTCGCAAGAACAAACAACGGGAGCATACCTTGTCATCCAGAAAGGTTCTCTGGCTGGCAAGCGTATCGAATTGTGGAAAGAGTGTACAACCATTGGTAGAAGCCGCGATAGTGATATCTTTCTGGAAGATATCACGGTTCATCGCAGGCAAGCGCGCATCCTATTTACCGATCATGGATATGCCCTGCGCGATGACCATGGGAGCGGAGATAGTTTTGTCAATGGAAGTCCCGTTGCGGAACGCTTGCTCAATAGTGGGGATGAGCTCCAGTTTGGGAACACGCTGATGACGTTCTTCGCCAATGAGGGGACGCGTCCGTTTCAACTACCATCCTCACGCGGTCGCGAGCTTCATATGGGAAAAACACCCCCACCAGAGCCGACGCTGATCGCGCAGCTGCAGTTTACCAATAACAATAGCGGAGTTCGCAGTATCGAGCTGCTGTCCGGGATGACGATCGGGCGCAGTCGCGACTGCGCTATCTTTCTGGAAGATCTGACGGTCAGCCGCCACCATGCCACCATCAATGAGATCGCGCCGGGCCAGTATGAGATTGTAGATAATCGCTCGGCGACCGGCACCTTTGTCAATGGGAAGCCGGTCGCGCGTTGCCTGCTGAGCGATGGTGATCGGCTACAGATCGGCAATACAATTCTGTTATTTCGCCTGACCCACGCGTAATTATGCAGTTCCTCACAGGTCAAAGGGTCAGTAGCAAGGGCGCCGATCAGGATACCGATCCCAGTCGTTGCCTCAAGTATTGTACACGCTCGTTGTAGATATCGACCTCGCTCCCATCCACCCGCTTTAGCGGTTCCTCATAGGCGCGCGTGTCGCTCATAAAGCGGCGCACCTCGCGCGCGACGTCATGCTCATAACCCTTCCCCTTTTCACGTACCAGCGTGGCAGAGATGTCGCGATAGGTCGGATCAAATGGCTGGGAGTGCACGTAGCTGGCAAAGCGCTGGTTCTGTGGCCGCTGCAGCAGTTCGGTCAAAGCCTCCTCGCCGGCGACCCCACGTGGCACCACCAATAGTTCGGCCAGGTGGAAGAGTTCCTCCAGCGATGCATCGCGGTCCTCGTAGTAGCGAGGATCGAAGATCTGCTCGATCTTGTCAAATCCCATTAAGAAAAGGATGCGCTTCACCTTTGGAAAGGTCTGGCGCACGGCCCTGGCCTGATCAACATAGAGTCCACGATTGAAGAGCAGAATGCCGGTTCGGGGCAGACGCACGCGCAAAAGATCCTGCAGCAAGATAACGCGATCCAGCAGCAGTGGCCTCTCTACCCCTTCTTTATCTACGGTGCGCTTGCTAAAGGCGGCATAGAGATGGGTGGGCTCTCGTTGCGCACGCGCGTAGCGCCAGCCCTGTTTAAGCAGGGCGAGGTGCGCCACAGTGGGAGGGTTAAAGGAGCCTGTAAAGATGATGATTGTGTCTCGCGGCGGCGTGGTGCCGGGGGCGCAGACCACCTGTGGAGCGGCATCTGGCTGCAACTGATTGAGCAGGCGCTGCACATGCCACATGCGGCGCAGCCTCGTTGTTGAGATATACATATTAGTACATAAGCCAGGAATCTGAGGATATACTCCTCAAATTCCTGGCTTTCTCCTCTACTACTATCGTGAGCTTACAGGGGATTAATCCTGTAAGAGACGGCGTAACACGGTTGGGAGGATGCCACCATTTTCATAATAGGTCACGTCGATCGGGCTATCCAGACGGGCAATGGTCTGGAAGGAGAAGGTGGAACCATCTTCGCGCGTGACGTTGACGGTCACTTCCTGACGCGGCTTCAGCGAGGAGATACCGGTGATCTCATAGGTCTCGCGTCCGGTCAGGTTGAGCGATTCCTTGCTCTCACCCTGCTTGAACTGCAGTGGCAGGATGCCCATGCCCACCAGATTGCTGCGGTGGATGCGCTCGAAGCTCTCGGCGATCGCCGCGCGGATACCGAGCAACAGGGGTCCCTTGGCCGCCCAGTCACGTGAGCTGCCGGAGCCATACTCCTTACCGGCGATCACCAGCAGGGGCACACCGTCCTTCTGATATTGCATGGAAGCATCATAGATGGTCTGCTCCTCGCCGTCTGGCAGGTGAACGGTATAGAAGCCTTCTTTGCCATCCACCAGGCGGTTGCGCAGGCGAATGTTGCCAAAGGTGCCGCGCACCATCACTTCATGGTTGCCGCGACGCGCGCCATAGGTGTTGAAGTCACGCCGGGCCACACCATGCTCGACCAGGTACTGACCGGCGGGGCTCTTCTCGGCGAAGCTGCCCGCTGGCGAGATGTGGTCGGTGGTGATGGAATCGTCGACCATCACCAGCACGCGCGCGCCAGAGATGCCCTTCACCGGCTCGGGCTCGGGCGACATGTCCTTAAAGAAGGGCGGCTCCTGAATATAGGTGGAGTTCGCGTCCCACTCAAAGAGTGGACCCGTGGCGTTGGAGAGCTTCTGCCAGTGCTCGTCGCCCTCAAATACATGGGCGTAGTTCTTGGAGAAGACTTCGGGCGTGACGGCCTTCTGTACCAGATCGCGCACCTCCTGCTGGGTGGGCCAGATGTCGCGCAGGTAGACATTTTCACCGTTGGCGTCGGTCCCGATGGGATCGGTGGTCAGGTCGACGTCGACGGTACCGGCCAGGGCGTAGGCGACGACCAGCGGGGGCGAGGCCAGGAAGCTGGCGCGCACCTGCGGATGGATGCGTCCCTCAAAGTTGCGGTTGCCGCTCAGGACGGCGGCGACCACCAGGTCGTTATCCTGTACCGCCTCGGCCACCGGTTCGGCCAGGGGTCCACTGTTGCCGATGCAGGTGGTGCAGCCAAAGCCAACCAGGTGGAAGCGCAGGGCCTCCAAGTATGGAATCAGGTCGGCGTTCTCCAGGTAATCGATGACGGCGCGTGAGCCAGGTGCCAGGCTGGTCTTGATGGCAGGATTGACGGAGAGGCCGCGCTCGACCGCGTGCTTGGCCACCAGTCCGGCGGCAATCATAACGGATGGATTCGAGGTATTGGTGCAGCTGGTAATAGCGGCGATGGCGACCGAGCCGTGGGTCAGCTGGGTCTGTAGATGACCGAGCTCAACGGTAACGGCCTGGCTGGTCGGCTTTTCGGCCACCGCGGTAGCCGTCGCGACCTGGCTGGTCGGCGGGGCCGTCTTGAAACGATCGGCATAGGCGCTGCGGAACGTCTGGGCCAGCGCGCTCATCGGCACGCGGTCCTGTGGACGGCGTGGGCCAGCGAGGCTGGGCTCGATCGTGCCCAGGTCGAGCTCAAGCAGGTCGTCAAACTGTGGCTCAACCGTCTCGTCGGTGCGGAAGAGTCCCTGGGCTTTGCTATAGTGCTCAACCAGCTCGACCAGTTTGGGATCGCGGCCGGTATCGCGCAGGTAGCGCAGAGTCTCCTCATCCACCGGGAAGAGCGTGGCGGTGGCGCCGAACTCCGGCGACATATTCGAGATGGTGGCGCGATCGGCCAATCCGAGCTGACTGAGACCGGGACCGGTAAACTCGACGAACTTGGCGACCACGCCGCGCTTGCGCAGCATCTGGGTCACGGTCAGCACCAGGTCGGTCGCCGTCGCCCCCTCGGGTAGCGCGCCCGTCAGGCGCATGCCGATCACTTCAGGCGTCAACAAATAGAGCGGCTGGCCCAGCAGGACGGCCTCGGCCTCGATGCCTCCGACGCCCCAGCCAAGTACACCCAGGCCATTGATCATGGTCGTGTGCGAATCGGTACCCACCAATGAATCGGGGTAGGCCACAGTCTCGCCTTCGTCATCCTTTGTCATCACGACCGAAGCCAGGTACTCCAGGTTAACCTGGTGCACGATGCCAGTTCCGGGAGGCACAACGCGGAAATTGCTGAAGGCATGCTGGCCCCAGCGCAGCAGGGCGTAACGCTCGCTGTTGCGCTCGTACTCACGTTCGACGTTACGGGCAAAGGCAGTAGTCGAGCCAAACGAATCTACCTGAACGGAATGGTCGATCACCAGGTCCGCGGGCACCAGCGGATTGATCTTCTGAGGATCGCCGTTGAGCCGCGCCACGGCCGAACGCATCGCGGCCAGGTCCGCCACCGCGGGAACGCCAGTAAAGTCCTGCAGCAGGACACGGCCCGGCAGGAAGGGATATTCGGCCTCGCTTGAGGCGGCCTTACCAGGCGTCCAGCCAGCCAGTGAACGGACATCTTCTTCCGTCACCAGGTCGTTGCCAGCATGTCGGAGCAGGTTTTCAAGAATAACTTTGATCGTAAACGGAAGTCGATCAAGACCCTGCACACCACGCTCCGCCAGAGCGGCGAGGCGATAGTAGTGGACTGTACCATAAGCGCCCTCTAAAGTTGAGCGGGCTCCAAATACATCTTTGTACATAGTCATATCAGGTCCTTTTGGGAGTAGTTTGTTGGTGTAGGGAGACAGATAGTGGCACCAAAGCGTGCGCGCGCCAGACCTACATTTTTAAACAGCTAACATTCTTTCCGTTTTTATTATATAGCATAGAGGCGTGTTTGTGGACATATGTATAAACCAGCAAAAAGAGCATGAAATGTGAAAAAGCTTATGAATATAGCGACTCAAACAAATTTTTATGGAAATGACAAAAAAGCTGAATGAATAAGAGCCGCCTGCGGCGGCTTTTATTCATTTACGATGTGGCGGCAGGCGCGCAAATGCGCGCCTGCCGCCACATCGTAAATGAATAAAGAGTCGTAGGTGCGCCCCTTACGGGCGCTTGCCGCGCAGCTGCCCCGTTCCCGGGCGCTCACGTTTCCCAGGGGTGTGAGTATATTAGCTGTGAATAGAATCGCCGACGTTGATGAGGCCGCCAGAAATAATTTTGGCGCCCAGCCCTCCGCGATGGATGAAGCCAACGGCGACTTTATGGCCGGTCTTTTCCATGAGGTGAGGACATGGCTCGCAGAGGGCGATGCCACGCAGGACCGTATCGCCAATACGGAATTCTTTATCTACCAGGTGGCTAAGAGCGAAGCCTTTGGTAACGACGTTGCGCCGCATGTCGGCGGCGGTTACCGTGATCTTGCTTTCCGTCTGAACACTCTCTATAGCTTCGCTTTCGATCAGGGTGATCTCGTAGCTCTGCTCATCGGGACCCGAGTGGGTGCCGGTTTTCGCAAAATAACGATCGCCTACAATACCTTGATCCGCGACCAGCCGGGCATTATCAACCTCTTGCATTGGCTCATCGGCCGCTGGTGCAATATAGAGAGCGACCACCTCGCCGTCCCACCATATCTTCTCTGTCATCAGTTCCATCCTTACCTATACATTATGCATGTACCATTCACATAAAAAATTGTCTCTACCGGCAATAGAAGCCGGACTACAATATCCTTAGCGCAAAGTGATAGATCAAAAGCGAGATGGTGAGCGTATATACATCAGAGGGTATGTTTTAGAACACTGTGCAAAAACTGGCAGAAATAAAAATTCTCTATTTACGGCCATCTCTTGTGGGAGTATAGAAGAAACATTCATCTAAGTCAATAGAAAACCTTCGTTGGCATAGAGCTGCGACCAGAACAAGAAAAAAGGGCTAACAGGAGATACAGCAGCACAGCAATTCGTTGAAACTGGTGGTACACTAAAGGAAAATAGACATACTCATGTGCTCCTATCTCTCGTTACATGGGGGCAAGATAAGCGGGTGCTCTTTTAATATATTGTATTGACAAGGCAGCAATACTTTCGCTACAGTAGAGAAACGATATAATTTTATGCGCGATATCTATGTGTAGGACAGGGAGGGACGGTCATGGGGAAGTGTTTGGACTTCAAAGGCTGTGGATTTGACAATCGAGATGAGGCACGCTTCTGTTCACAGTGTGGTCTTCCAACCGGGGGCACCGTGCTACAGGGCCACTACGAAATCCAATCCTTGATTGGCAAAGATCGTGGGACAGCCACTTTCCAGGCAACTGATCGGCAGAATCAACAGGCGGTGACGGTACGTGCATTGATTCCTCGCGATACCAATGCCCGGGAACGGGATAACTTTCTGCAGGATGCGGAACTGGCGGTCTCACTTTCGACCCATGTCAGCGATCCCCGCAGCATTCGCGTGATCGATTATGGGCAGGATGGGCCGATCGTCTATATGGTAAAGACGACGGGGACAACACCACAGTCATCGACGCCACAGCCATCGCCCCTGTCGCGCATCATCAATCGTCTCTCCACCGATCTCTTTCCACAGACACCCTCACCAGGTGGTACGGGTGATGAGGAGACAACCCAGATTCGCATAGCGATCCCCACGGGGAGGCCGCAGACGGTGCCTCCACCCAGGAAAACTCCGGTCCCGGCGGTACATGATTGGTTGGCGGAGGGGAACCTGGCCTATGAGCATGGGGATTATGAGCAGGCGTTAATGAACTACGATATGACGATCAACCAGGATCGCTCTTCGGTGGAGGCCTGGGGAGGCAAAGGGGCCACCTTGCTACACCTGGGTCGGCCAGAGGAGGCGTTGCAGGCCTATGACCAGGCGCTGGCGCTCAGCCCACGCGATCCCGAATGCTGGACATCGCGCGCCAGTGTGCTGCACGACCTGCAACGCTATGATGAGGAGATGTATTGCTACGAGCAGGCCCTGACCTTTGATCCCGACTATATCTATGCCTGGAGTGGACGCGGAATGGCGCTGGCGGAAAAGGGATACTCTGAAGAGGCTCTGGTCGCCTTTGACCGCGCCCTACTGCTGGATTCTCAGCAGGCGACGGTCTGGCAGGCCATGGGAGATACCCTCTACAGTCTGCAGCGCTACGATGAGGCGCTAATCGCCATCGACCGGGCACTCTCGTTGGACAATGACCAGGCCTCGCTGCTGGATACCAAAGGCAATATTCTGCGACGCCTGAAGCAGCCGGAACAGGCGCTGGCCCTGCATGAACGGGCCACGCAGCTGGAGCCCAACAGCGCCACCAACTGGTTCGACAAGGCCAACGATCTACGCGACCTGCGTCGTTTTGGGGAAGCGCTGAATGATTATGATAGAGCGTTAGCACTCGACCCAACATTGGCGGGCGCGTGGTATAATCGAGGCAATGTATTAGCAGCACTACGAATGTTTGAAGATGCTTTAAACTCGTATGACCAGGCTTTGCAATATGATGACGGTCTGATCTCGGCTTGGTATAATAAGGGCAGTCTACTGCATGAGTTACAGCGCCACCAGGAAGCGCTGGCGGCTTTCGACCGCGCCCTGGCGCTCGACGTGCATTATATTGCCGCATGGAATAATAAAGGACTTTCGCTCTTTGCGCTTGGTCGACTCGAAGAGGCTCTCGCCGCGTTGGACCAGGCAACGTCCTTCGCACCCGAGGAACCAGATGCCTGGTATAACAAGGCGGTGGTCCTCGATAAACTAGGACGCAAACAAGAGGCGATTACGTGTCGAGATTGGGCACGCTCACTCGATCAACAAGCTAAACAAGCATAAAACGCTCTCTCGTACGCGTTCATACAGATACAAGAATGAGGACGAGGGTACATACAGCAACGCGGCAATGCTATCCCCGCGGATAGTGGTCAATGCCGTCACTGACAGGTTGTTCCCCGTCCCACAACCATCTCGACCATAAACCAGCGGTGCCACTGACCAGGTGCCATTAGATCTCGACACTGCAGAAGGTGTCTCGCTACACGGAGGAGGGAATGCGACGCTGCGCCGATCAGGTTGACTGCGGATATGACAACCGGGACAGCGATTTATTTTGTAGAGCATGTGCACTGCCGTTACTAGACACCGCTCTGGCTGGTCGTTATGTGGTGGAGGCCTTATTAAGTAAGGGTGGTTACGCGGCGGTATTTCGTGGTATAGACCAGAATCTATCTCGTCACATTGCTATCAAGGTGCTGTTACCCAGTAAAACTACGCCCAATGAGCGCGATCATTTCCTGCGTGAAGCACGGATCGCTGCGACGCTGGATCATCCAAATATCGTTCCCATACTTGATTATGGTAAAGATGGTTCAAGCGTCTTTCTCGTGATGCCTTTGTATACGGTTGGCTCTTTACGAACCCGGCTGGCACAGGTCGATGGCCCGTTGCCCATTCCGGAGGTTATTCATAACTTCCATCAGCTCGCCAGTGCCCTATACTATGCTCATACCCGTCAACGTCCAATTATTCATCGTGATATTAAACCAGAAAATATTTTGATCCACCAGGAGGATTACCGCCTGGTGATTACCGATTTTGGCATCGCGCGCTCACTGGAGCCGGGCGCACGCTTTGGCAAAACAATCACTGTACGGGGAACCGTTGGCTATATGGCGCCGGAACAGAGCAGCGGCATCGTCGATCCGCGCAGTGATCAATATGGTAGCGCGGTCGTGCTCTATGAGATGCTGACCGGCTTCCATCCTCTCGATCCACGCGGCGGCTCGATCCCGCTGGTGACAACGCTCAATCCAGAGCTACCGCCCCTCCTGGATACGGTGCTGCAGCGTGCGCTGGCCAGCCGGCCCGAGGATCGCTATGCGAATATGATGGAGTTCGTGCGCGCCTTTGACTATGCCTATCGGCCCAATGCGAAGGGACGCTATTCATCATCATCGTCGTCATCGTCATCAGCGTCGAGCGCGGTGGTCAATGATGGCATCGTCTTGCCACGCCATGCGACCTATGCGCCGCAAGGGAATAATGGCACCAATTCCGGGCTGGCACGCAGCCAGACAGGGAGGCAGGTGGCGGCCGGCACCGGACATAGCCAGAGCGTACAGCCGCAGTATCAGTCTCGCGGCAACGTCAGTACGGGCAGCGTGCGCGAGAAGTGCCGCGAGGGCGATCAGTATCTGAAGCAGCAGGCGTACTCACAGGCTCTGATGGCCTATGAGGAGGCGCTGCGCATGGACCATGTGAACTTCTATGCCTGGAATGGCAAGGGAACGGCCCTTTACAACCAGGGCAATTACCGCAAGGCGCTCGAAGCCTATCAGCGCGCAACCGAGATCGAGCCCAACAATGCTATCGTCTGGGTGAGCGCGGGCCTGGTGCTCAACCGGCTGCAGCGCTACCAGCAGGCCCTGGTCCATTTTGAGCGGGCCCTGGCGATCGATCCACGCTATGTGGCGGCGTGGAATGGCAAGGCGGATACGCAGCTGGATATGAACATGCCCGAGGAGGCCTGGGCCTCGTATGAGCAGGCCCTGAAGATCGACGCGCGCAGCTTCCACGCCTGGAATGGTCTGGGCAATGCCCGTTCAAGCCTGCATGATTTCCACGGGGCCGTCGATGCCTATACACGGGCCCTGTTGATCAATCCGCGTAGCGCGGTGGCCTGGTGCAACAAAGCGGAAGGATTGATTCGCCAGGGACACAATAAAGCGGCCCTGGATGCCCTCAATGAGGCGACCGAGATGGACAAGAACTATGCCCGCGCCTGGCTTTTAAAGGCCGAGGTGTATGAGTCGCTGGGCAATCCACAAGAGGCCCAGAAGGCCCGGCGCCGGGCCAACCGCTGGGGCCTAAAAAGTTAAAAGGGCGGCGCTCAAACTATTTAGCGGGGGTGATGGCGCATTGCGCCATCACCCCCGCTAAATATTTTGAGCGCCGGCGTTACAACCTCTGCCGAGCACGCTCGGCGAGCTTCCACTTGCGGGAATAGGAGATGAGCTCACGCATGGCTTTGAGGATGACACGAGGGTGAGCGCCGGTGGCCTTTCCCTTCTGACGAGGAAGGTGTCTGACGCCGACCTCGGTATAGATATGACCAGCACGAACGAATTTATAGAGGATCTCCGCGTTGATCATGGCGCCGCGCGTCTCCAGATTGAGGGTTTGAAAGAACTCGGCGCGGTACAGTTTGAAAGCACAATCCAGATCGCGTACCTTGATCCCCAGCACCAGGTGTACCAACTGCTTCCAGCCCCAGGCATTCAATTTACGAATCCAGGGATCATGACGGGGAGCGCGATACCCAAGTACGGCGTCACAGTGTTCGATGAGGGGAAAGAAGCGTTCCAGATCATTGATGTCAAACTGACCATCCGAATCCATAAAAAAGACCAGCTCTTTGCTGGCGGTATGGAAGCCGGTTACGAGGGCCGCTCCGTATCCTCGGTTCTGCGAGTGATGCATCAAACGGATGCGTGGTTCGTCTCCGATCAGTCGCTCGATAATGTCGCGTGTATGGTCTCTGCTGCCGTCGTCCACGACGATGATTTCAAAGTCATCGGTCCATGTTCTCAGGGCGCTCGCCACCATCGTTACCGTTTGCTCGATAACGGCCTCTTCGTTATACGCAGGCAAGACTACCGACAAACTATAGGAAAGCTTCCTTTCAGACACCGCGCCGGGTGCCACATGCTGGTCCGGTACAACGCCCACCTGGACGGACTGACCCTGTGGCATTGATGACATGGCAAACATCCGTGAAGTTATACTCACCCTTAACATAAGTTCTCTATTCCCTTCCATCACCTGAAGCAACTCTCATGTTGATCTGAATAATCACACAATAAACAAAAGAAGATACCAGAAATCGGAATGCGTCTACATATTCAGTCTACCAGCGTGCTCCAAAAATAAATATTCCCCCTACCGCTATATAAGTCCCAATATGCGATAGAGGGGATAGATTGATTTATTTGTTTTATGCTACATTGAACGTATTATTCAAAAATGATGTCATCTAACTGGGGTAAACCTGGCTTGAGCGGACGGTCATACCTGTGACCGTATCTACTCTCCCTACGCAGCCCTAACCACAGATGTACAAAAACAGCGCCCACAAGAACAAGGATAAATGTGAAGATTGCCACCAGATATGTACCCATAATGTCCCTTGCCTTCTAGGAATGACAAGAACAATCCTATTCTATTTTCATCCACACTTGATAAAACGTAATAGTTAAAACATTATCAAACGGGTTGACATATGATGAAACAAAATTATAGCATATAATTTATCCTGTGGCAAAAAACGTGTTTTTTGTTTTTTCTCCTATATCCTTTAAAGTGGAGGGTGTCAGACACGCTTTTTGCGGGAGCGTTTCCGCCCCCACACAGGCGGCCGCATACGCGGCCGCACATTTTTGGGATGGTGCAGCGGGCGCGTCTAGCGCCCGCTGCACCATCCGATAGAAGTCTGTTTAAGCTTGCGAATGTGGAGAGCTCAAACAACTTAGCCTCCGCTTTATATGTTGGCGCAGCGGGCGCGCTAAGAGTGCCTGCTGCGCCAACATATAAAAGCTTGCGAGATTTCAATGGCCCTTATAGGGGTTGGTGCGACAGGTGCGCATTCGCGCACCTGTCGCACCAACCCCTATAAAACCAATGCGGCCGCGCATGCGGCCGCCCGAGCAGGGGCGCTCCTGCGCCCCTGGAAAAAGTGTGTCTGACACTTTTTATGGCCTTTATAGGGCGATGTCCGGGTCGAGGCGGGGGAAGAGGAGGGAGTTGGGGACAACCTGGGTGAAGGTGGCGCTTCCCCAGGGGGTGTCATGGTTCCAGGCGCCCGCTTGCAGTACGGGGAGCCCGAGTTGCTCGTAGATACGCTGGCTTGAGGCGGGGATGTAGGGGGTTAGCAGGATGGCCAGGATACGCGTCGCTTCAGCGGCGGAGTATAAGACGGTATCCAGGTGCTGCTCTTCGCCTTCCTGCTTCGCCAGTTT
Organism: Dictyobacter halimunensis; assembly: GCF_036245075.1. Taxonomy (NCBI): domain Bacteria; kingdom Bacillati; phylum Chloroflexota; class Ktedonobacteria; order Ktedonobacterales; family Dictyobacteraceae; genus Dictyobacter; species Dictyobacter halimunensis. The sequence continues at coordinate 3,493,171 of NZ_BSRI01000002.1, read as the reverse complement.
CCAGGGTTCGCTCTGTTCAATGTATTGGTTGACACGGCGCACAAAGGCCCAGGTCGTGTTCAGCGCCTGGCCGATCTCCCAGTTTTCGAGCGCGATCTGTGCCTTCTCGCGTGTGGCGCTGGCCATCGTCTGCAGTTCCAGTTCAAGAGGACCGACCGCACCGGGCGTGGGCACGGTGCCCCGACGATAGCGCTTGATCATGGAAACGACGCGGTTAAGCAGGTTGCCAAGATCATTGCCCAGTTCGTCGTTATAGTAGCGCAGCAGACCGGCGCGCGAAAAATCGCCGTCAGAAGCGAATGAGAAGGTGCGGGCCAGGTAGTAGCGTACCGCGTCGGCGCCAACCTTCTCCACCAGAGCCACAGGATCAATGACGTTGCCCAGCGTTTTGGAGATGCGCTGGTTCTCAAGCGACATAAAACCATGCACCGGGATCTGCTTCGGCAGTGGCAGGTCCGCCGACATCAGCATGGCGGGCCAGTAGAGACAGTGGAAGCGGGTAATGTCTTTGCCGATGACATGGGCGTTGGCGGGCCAGTAGTGTCGGAATTTCTGCTCGTCGTCGGGAAAGCCGACGGATGTCAGGTAGTTGGTGAGCGCGTCAAACCAGACGTAGATAACGTGCTTGGGATCGTCAGGGACAGGGATGCCCCAACCCTCGATGCCCGGACGCACCCGACGCGATACCGAGAAGTCACGCAGTCCCTGACGAATCAGGGAGACGATCTCGGCCCTGCGTGTGGCCGGCACAATAAAGTCTGGATTGGCCTCGATATGCGCCAGCAGGCGATCGCTGTAGCGGGACAGGGCAAAAAAGTAGTTCTCCTCATTCAGCCATTCCGGCGACAGCGAGGGATGATTGGGACAACGCCCACCGACCAGTTCCTCGGTGGTGTAGAAGTTATTACAATTTGGGCAATACCAGCCCGAGTAGGTATCTTTGTAGATATCCCCCTTAGCGAGGGCACGCCGGAACATTTCCTGAGAGGCGCGCAGGTGGCGCTCCTCGGTGGTGCGTATCCAGTAATCATATGAGATGTCCAGCGCCTTCCAGGCTCGCCGAAAGGCCTCATCCATCAGGTTGACCCACATGTGCGGCTCAACACCTTCCTCATTGGCCTTCAGGAGCACATGCAGGCTATTTTCATCGATGCCCATGCTAAAAAAAGTGTCATCCCCACGTAGGCGATGATAACGCGCCACCACGTCGGCCATGACCTTCTCCAGGCCGTGGCCAATATGTGGAGCGCCATTGGGATAGTCTATGGCCGTCGTAATGTAGTAGTGGGCTGAACCCTTGTCATCCGTATCTTCACCGGAATGCTTATACGTCATAGCGCTTACCTCGCAAAAAAGATAGCCAGTAGTACATAAAAAGAGAGGAGCGCAGATCGTGTCATCTGCGCTCCTCTTCATATCCAAGCTTCTGCGGTACTTACCTGTTCAGGAACCCCGGCGATGTACAGGGAGAGAAACATGACACGCTGCGACATACCATTGTCATCATCTGAGACATTGGCATGCGCATAGGCATCATAGCAAGCATAAGAGATCCTTGTTCCTGCCGCAAGATAATTTTTCACTCCTCAGCTACAAAAAGGAAGCTTCAGATAAGCAGAAGCAAAATTAGCGAATTTCCACCCGGAGGTGTCATTGCTAAGTGTATCGAGAAGAGCCATCTTTTGTCAAGCTTATTATTGGTTTTTAAGTTCTTAAGTTCTTAAGTTCCCTATTTGAAAACATCCATAGAAAATTGATCAACATTGTCATAAATACACACCCATTTGGGCCTGGATGTATGTTACAATTAAAAAAAACTTATCGTGCGCCCCGGTTGGGACGATCGCGATGCGCCGCATTGAAGATGAAATACATATTCTGGTATAGATTTTGACTATACATTTCTCGCGAAAGGCTTCTAAGATGGAACGTTCAAATACAACGGTAAAACCTGATCGTATCCTTGATCTAGGGACAGAGGGCTGCAGTCGCTTACTAGAGAATATCGCCGATGCCATGGTTGACCTCGCCCCTGGGCAGACCTTGCTAGTCATTGCGAACGATCCGGCCGCCCCCCTCGATATCAAAGTCTGGAGCCGCACCACGGGAAATACCTTGCTACAGGCCAACCTGATCGAAAATCAGTACCTGATCCAGAAGAAGCGCGCCTAGTCGTAGGTGCCGGGCTCGCCTCGGCTTTGTCGCAAAGCGACCCCACCCCCGGCACGTCCGGAGTCAGCGGACGCGCTCCACGCGTGTGACGAAGAGGATGCCCTGGAAGAGCAGGATGCAGGCGGTCAGCAGGAAGATGGGGCTGATGATCTGCAGGAAGGCGCAGCATAAGGCCAATCCGAAGCAGATCCAGAGGATGGTGCGTTCGGTTGGCTGAAATGTTCGCTTGAGCCAGAGCAGGCAGACCAGTGCGATCACGATCAGTCCGATGGTGGCGATGTAAAAGGGCAGGACGATGTGGGGGCTGGCGAACCAGGCGATGATATTTGTATGCGTGTCTCCCCCTCTCTTGCCATGATCGAAGAAGAGCAGTCCCAGCGCCAGGGTGTTACAGAGCAGCTGCCAGCGATCCCAGCCACCAAATGGGCGCACGAGACGAAACAGTCCGACCACCAGAAAGAGCAACAGGATCCACCAGAGCAACTGGTTGAGGTCAATCCCCATTGCGCCACCTCCCAGCCCTGATGAGAGGGGCCCGGAGGCGGTACCAAAAAAGGGCAGCGTCAGTACCAGCGCCAGCGTGGTCAGCCAGAGTATAAGATGTTCGAGGCGCATGGCGATCAAGGGCCATTGCCAGCTCTGTTGCAGTTGCGGCTGCGGCTGCCATGGGAAGCTACTATTGTTCAGGCTGCTATCCTGCTGATTGGCGGATTTCATGCGGCGCCAGATAACACGACCCACAACAGCTCCGACCACCCCGACGATACACCACAGGAAGATCACGGCCCCGACCTGATTTCCTACGACGATCTCCATGCCGACCTGTGGCGCGACACGCCAGCCGGGCAGCACACGTGGGTCCGCAGGTAGGGAGGATGAGGCATGGGACCAGATGGCAGTCTGTAGCAGGGCCGTCAGCAGGGCGACCAGGTAGAGCATGCCGCGTTCCAGCGCCGTAAAGAAGTGGCGTGCGCGCAGCAACTGGAGCGCTACCAGTATCAGCAGGCCATATGCCACCAGCAGATTGATATTGAGCAGGGCCATAAAAGAGGTGGCGAACAGACCTGTCAGGACCGGTACCGGATGGGTGGCTGGCGCGTTCTTCAGAAGCATATTTTGCAGCAGCACGCAGGGGAGGGCCAGCACGGTCAGTGAGATTCGCGCCAGGCGCGTGGGACCTGATATAAGGAAGATCCACAGCAAAGCGATGAGCAGCGGTCCCCAGCCCAGCAGGACGTTAAAGACCATGTCCTGATTTTCGCCGGACTTCCCCACCCAGAACAGAGCAGCCGACAGCGGCGTCTGAACCAGCTCGTTAAAGCTGCCCAGGTGGAACTGCAGGGCGATCGCAATAATAGAAATGATAAAGACCGTGACGCGATCAAACCAGGCATAGGGTCTACCGATGCGTACAAAAGAGCAGAAAGCACAGACCAGCAGGCAGAGGCACAGCAAGGCGTTGATTAACTGCATCGCCAGCGGCGAGGCTCCCGCGAACAGGGCTGACAACGACTCGCTCCCCAGACTATAAGATGTGCAAGCGTACAGCAGGGCGATCATCCCCAGCGCGAGATGGCTGGCCCAGGCCCCATAGCGGTCAGCGCGCCAGAGTGAGATACCGGCCAGCAAGAGGATCACCATGCCGATAATCTGGCCGAAGCGAATAGCGTTAAGGGCCGACTGCACATCCGCGAAGGCGGGCAAGGCCAGGCAGACTCCCGGCAGACCTACGATCAGGCCGGTCAGGATATTGCGCGTCAGGCCGTTGTGGATAGATTTACTGCGCCGCGCCAGCACGACCAGTCCCAGCAGCAGCAGACACAGGCACAGGATGACCACGTGCGCGGGCGCCCGCAATCCAATCAGCGCGTACAGACTTCCCCCGGCGATGGCCGCGAAGAGAGCCAGAAAGAGGAGGCCGAAGCGCCAGGTCCAGACCGGTGGCGTGAAGCTCAATGGGAGGTAGGCCGGGATGTGCTTTACCACGTGCAGCAGCCGGGTCGGTAGCGCGGTCAGCTGGCTCCGCAGATAGGGAATGGATAGGTAGACGAGCGTGCTCCTGATATGGCCATACATGCGGGCCACAAATGGGATGATGACCAGGCTTAGCCAGAGTCCAGGTTTGCCGGGCAGGTTGTTGTATCGCTGCATGCGGCCGCCAAACTGGGCCGCGTAGGCCGTTCTGGCGTCATAGAATGGATCACTGCCATGCAGCGATACGGTGGTGGACGCGCCCTGCTGCTGCATCGCGAGTAGCTTCCCATAGACTTCATAGGCACCGGATGGACGCCTGGCGGCATCGGTCGCCACCAGCTGCTGGATCAGGTTGCTCAACTCGATCGGAACGGCTGGATTATAGTGTCTGACCGGCTGGAAGTGGAACGGCGTCGGCTGATTGTCGTTGGGATGGCGTCCCGTCAGGCAGGCGAACAGGGTAGCCCCCAGGCTATATAGATCTGAGCGCGGAGAGGTCTGACCATGACCAAACTGCTCCGGTGGCGCGTAGCCCAGCGAGCCAAAGGACTCGGTATCGAAGCGCTGCCCCTGCTTGAACAGGCGCGCGATCCCAAAGTCGATCAGGTAGACGCGCCCCTGGTCCGTAACCATCACATTGCTGGGCTTGAGATCGCGAAAGACGATCGGCGGCACATGCTCATGCAGGTAGCTCAGGACAGCGCAGAGTTGCAAAGCGTACGAAACCACCTGTCCAACGGGCAGAGAACCGGTCGAGCTCTCCTGCATCAGCTCCTGCAGGGTCTTGCCCGCGATAAATTCCATCACCAGGTACGAGCGACCATTTTCAGTGAAGGAGGTATAGACCTGCGGCAGATTAGGATGCTGCAGAGAGCCCAGCAAGTTGGCCTCGCCATGGAAGCGCTGCTGCGCATCGGCGAGCTGCTCGGGCCGCAGGTTAGCCTGGCTCATCTCTTTGATGGCCACCATACGATTATGCTCACCGGTGTCCAAAGCCTGATAGACGGCCCCCATACCACCCTGACCCGCCAGAGCAACAATTTGATAGCGCTGGAATAAGAGAGAATGAGGCGCCAGGAACCCCGTATGGTTGCTGATACCAAACATGTGTTCCGTCCCCTTATCTATAAAAACTATACCCCGATGATCAGGCAGGGTATACGAATAATGCTAACGATGGTGCACGCTGCCATGCAGCGCCTTCCCAAGAATATCGCACACTTACTTAAACGTAAAATCAGCTTGTTTTTCCAATTGTCTTTATCTCATCAATTGCCGCATGCTCGGTCCGCGCGGTCGATTGGTATTGCATGGTCATGAGAAGGGGGCCGAACAGGCCGGGGACGGGGGCCGCTTCGCGGCGGGCGACCGTTGAAGGTCGCCCCTACAATAACGTTTCATTTTGGGGGGAACGTTTCGATTTTGGCGACGTTCCTTGTTTAAGGGACGCGCATGCAAGAGGCAATCTCCTTTCATTTTATTGATGCGAGGGGGCACGCGAGCGCGTCGAGCGCTCGCGTGCCCCCTCGCATCAATAAAAATTTTTGAGCGCCGTAGGCGCGTAGAGTCAGGGGCCGAAGGCACGGAACGCTGGCGATCGGGCGCAAACAAGCAACCGAAGCCACAGCACGTATTGACTTTTAGGGCAAAGCGGGGTATAATTTACTTACCACATTTTATAGGAGATGCTACGAGTGATAGTCTTTAATTAACCATGAACGACCGTTTTGCAGGTGTCAGGCTGTTTTTGTCTGTCCTTTTTCTGGCTGATGGGCCGGGGAGAGTTGCTTTGCGGTATCCTGGTGATGAAGACTTTCTTTGTTGTTAGCGTCCTTTCTTTCAACCAAGAATTTTCCCCAATCCATTCCATACGCTCACAGATTTTCTGTCATCATCAGGATTCATCAGCCATAGAGCATCAAATGCCGTCCATGTACATGCATATCATGCCATATGGGCAGTGATCCGGCAGGCAACATGCAACGACACACAGATACACAGACATACCCTTTATAGATAGAGTTTATTCCGTCCCGTTGACGGAAAGGAGCCAATTTTGCCGGAACAAGTTATTCGTCAAACAGAAAAAAATCGTGATAACGAGCAGAAACCGATGCAGGGCCTGCTGGCCGATGCTCCGCTGCGTGCGATCCTGGTCAGTGTGGAGACGGTAGAGACCGATTGGCCGGTCGATGAGTCGCTTGATGAGCTGGAGCAACTGGCGTCGACGGCTGGCGTGCAGTGTGTGGATCGCATGGTCCAGCGCATGGAGCATCCCCATCCGGGTACCCTGCTCGGTTCGGGCAAGGTTCAGGAGCTGGCAGAGCTGCTGCGTTTCCATGATTGTGACGCGGTGATCTTTGATCTTGAGCTGCGGCCCAATCAGCACCGCAATCTGGAGCGCGAGCTGGAGATCCAGGTGCTGGACCGTACGGCGTTGATCCTGATCATCTTTGGTCAGCGCGCCCGTACCCGTGAGGGTCGTTTGCAGGTTGAGCTGGCGCAGGTCGAGTACGATCTGCCGCGCCTGACGCGCCAGTGGTCCCACCTGTCTCGACAGAGTGGCGGTGGCACCAATCAGCGTGGTGAAGGTGAGAAACAGATTGAGGTTGACCGCCGTCTGCTCCGCCGCCAGAAGGATCAGCTGGAAGAGGAACTGGATCAGGTACGCAGCCAGCGCCAGCTACATCGCGAGCGCCGCAAGTACGCGGGCGCCCCGGTGGTGGCCCTGGTCGGCTACACCAATGCTGGCAAGTCTACGATGCTCAATCGGCTGGCCGGCTCTGAGACGCTGGCCGAGGATAAGCTGTTCGCGACCCTGGACCCAACGACGCGGCGTGTGCGCCTGGCCGGAGGCCAGGAGATCCTCTTCTCGGACACGGTAGGATTTGTGCAGCGTCTGCCAACGACACTGGTGGCGGCCTTCCGTGCTACACTGGAAGAGGTGGCGGAAGCGGATCTCCTGGTACACGTGGTCGATGCCTCGCATCCTCATGTGCAGCATCAGATCGAGGCCGTTGAGCAGGTGCTGGAAGAGATCGGAGGCGGTGGTCTGCCCATGGTGCTGGCCCTGAATAAGGCCGACTTACTACCAGCTGACCATCAACTGGAGCTGACTGGTATCGCCTCCACGCTACCCAAAGTAGAGGTATCGGCGATGAAGGGAACGGGCGTTGAGGATCTGCTGCGCTGCATCAGCGAGACGCTGGTAGAGCAGTTTACTCCCCTCGACGTGTTGATCCCATACGATCGTGGAGAGCTGGTGGCCCAGTTCCACCAGTATGGTACTATTGAGGTTGAGGAGTATGAGGAGGGAGGTACCCACATCCGTGGACATATGCCGCAGAATCACAGCGGTCCCTTCCATGCCTTCCAGCGCGTGGTGCAGGAGAAAAAGGCCAGGCCTTCACGGCGCACCAAACAAGAACTGGCCGAACAGGAAGCATCCCAGCCAGAAGAATCTATTGTTTCGTAGTTTCATTGCTTCGCAGGTGGCATATAAAGTGGTGCAGAAGGCGCGCGGTTGCGCGCCTTCTGCACCACTTTTGTTAATGCGTGCATGTTGGGGAGGTGGGGAACACAGGCGTTCCCATTTTCTTATGTTGATGGCGATGCAGAAAATGCGCAATTGCGCATTTTCTGCATCGCCATCAACATAACAGGTGAGCACCGCAGGTGCGAAAACGCGTGCAGGCGCGAGCAATGATTATGTTTAGCGAAGGAGCAGAGAACAATGACAGATGGCTTTAACGGTCTGGGGATGGGATTGGGGAACCTTTCCCGTCTCTCACATGCGAAGACACGATCGATCAGTGCTGAGAACTTTAGTGGTGAGAAGGGTCAGGCAGGCATAGCGACAGAGGGGACGGGTGCATTCCATGCCCGTGATCTGGGCCAGGGCTGGAAGGTCTCTCCTTCGATCAAGATCGCCGCGCATAGCACCTTTACGCTGGCCGAGATCGCGGGTTCAGGCGCCATCCAGCATATCTGGATGACGGCGTATCCAGCTCACTGGCGGCAACTAATTCTGCGCGCCTACTGGGATGGTGAGGAAGCGCCTTCGATTGAGTGTCCCTATGGTGATTTCTTCGCCAACGGTTGGAGTGAGCGCTGCAACATCAGCTCGGTGCCGATCGCGGTCAATCCAGCTGGTGGTATGAACTCCTACTGGGAGATGCCGTTTCGCCAGGGCGCTCGCTGGACGATTGAGAATCTGAGCGACAACGATATCGTGCTCTATTTTCAGATCACCTACACGCTGACCGACGTGCCGGAGGATGCCGGCTATTTTCATGCCCATTGGCGGCGCAGCAATCCACTGGGCTATAAAGAGGTGCACACCTTACTGGATCACGTTCGGGGCCGTGGACACTATGTGGGGACGTACCTGGCCTGGCAGGTCAATAATCGCGGCTGGTGGGGTGAAGGCGAGATCAAGTTCTACCTGGATGGCGATCAGGAGTTCCCGACTATCTGCGGCACCGGGACCGAGGATTATTTTGGCGGTGCCTGGAACTTTGAGCATCCGCAGGGGCAGTACGGGACATATTCAACGGCCTTTCTGGGACTGCCGCAAGTGATCATGCCAGATGGGCTCTACAGCAGCCAGCAACGCTTCGGCATGTATCGCTGGCACATCATGGATCCAATTCGTTTCGAGGAGGATCTGCGCGTCACCATTCAGGCACTGGGATGGCGTAGCGGCGGCCGCTATCTTCCCCTGCAGGACGACATCGCCTCGGTCGCCTACTGGTACCAGAGTGAGCCACATATCCCCCATCCAGCTCTACCCGCCATCGACGGCCTGGAGATCATTTAATAACGAATTGACAAACAGCTCCCGCTTCCCTTTGAGCAAGGAGGTGGGAGCTGTTTGCGTCTGGCTGGCTAATGTGATTGTGATAGGGAGCGGCGCTGGCGCGTGGCCTCATATAATAAGATCGATGTGGCGCAGGCCACGTTGAGCGAAGAGGCGGAGCCAGCCATCGGGATACTGACGACGGTATCGCAGAACTCTCGGTAGGCGGCGCTCATCCCCCAGGTCTCGTTGCCGACCACCAGCAGGGTTGGCTGTGTAAAATCGTGCTCGGTCAGCTCGCAATCCCCCTTCTCATCGCTGCCCACCACGTGAAACGATCCCAGGCGTCGCCGAATAGCCTCGACCCAGGGCAACAACTCTTTCTGTGAAGGCAGGCGCACCACCGGCAGGGCGAAGAAGGAACCCGTAGTGGCGCTGATGGTCTCGGGATCATAGAGGTCCACGCTATGGCCGGTGATGACCATACCATCGACCCCCATGGCATCGCAGGAACGAATGATCGTTCCCAGGTTGCCAGGGCTGGCGGGACGATCAAAGACCACTACCAGCAGATCATCCTTCATGGGGATGCGCGCTGGATCATCCTCCGGCATAGATACCAGGGCGATCAGCTCGGACGGCTCGGATTTGTTGCTCAGCTTGGCGTGCAGGTACCAGGGCAGTTCGTAGTGCACCTCGGCCTGCGAGTCGCGCAGAATGTTCTCAGCCCAGTCCGAGAGCGGCTTATCTCTGGAATATAAGAAGGCGCGCACGTGCCAGTTATAGTGCAGGGCTTGATTGATGGGGCGAACCCCCTCCACAAAGAATTCACGCTGGCGCAGGCGCTTCTCGCGCTTACGCCGCAGCGTCTCGGCATATTGAAAATCGTTGTTCTCTGAATGTATCTTGACGATGCGTGGTCGTGTACCTGGCTTCATCCCCTCTTTACCTTCTTACCTTCTTAACTTCTTATTTTTCTTTGATTACGGCTGCCCCTATCTTATCACAGGATGGGAGAGGCAAAGCTGAAAGAGCTACATTAGCGCGTTTGCGTTATTAAAAAATAGAGCTTTGTTTTAAGTGATTTTATCGGTTATGAAACTATATTGGACTCGTTAAATAATCAGATGCCTATGCATGCGTCTGAGGTAATTTATTTCTCTATAGATATCTACTTGTTCTTACATTGAAAAGGAGTGATTTATGATTAACCGAACAGATTTTACAGATCACGAATGGAAACAGCTGAAAGGTCTACCTTTTATGATTGGTAGCGGCATCGTTGTTGTTTCCAGGAGTGGCGCCATCGGCAAAATTAAAGAAGCAATGTCGCTTATCTCAAGTTCTCGAGAAGCCGCCAAACAATTTCCCGATAACCAGTTTATCCAAGAGCTGCTCAGTTCTGAAGATGCTAAAAGTTCTCAAGAAGAACATCATGAGGAGAATTTACCTGTAAACGACTCTGCTCAGGTTACAGACTTCTTGATGGAGCGATGTCGTGAGGTGGTCACAATCCTCGACACCAAGGTCAGCGCTGAAGAGGCTAATGACTATAAACGTTGGATAGTGGCCAGTGCCGAGCATGTGGCCAATACCAGCAAGAGCGGAGGCTTTCTGGGCATTGGGGGCAAACATATCGATGATCGAGAAGCTCAGTTCTTGCAAACGCTACGGGAAACGCTAGGCATCAGCGCTTAACTTTCTTTATCATTTTGGCATGTTCACAGAAGGATGGCCCATTCTCCTTGCTCTCCAGGCGCGGGAAGAAATAGGCCATCCTTCAATCGGGATCGAAGTAATTCAGTTCTACCAACAACCATCAGCTATCTGCCCCTGGCTTCGAGTACGCAATTGCCCCAATGAAAACATTATTGCTGCCCGGTTCGCTGCCAGAGCGCTGGATAATCTATAACCAGCCCCCAGGAATCAACGGGTAGATCAGCGGTGAAGTTGATGTCCAGACCATCATAGCGATAGGTACCGCCAGAAGATGTGCGGGAAAGACAGGTATAGCGCTGCCGATCTGGATGAATGGAGAGATCAGGAATAGAGATATAAGCCATCAGGAGATCCGCGCTCTCGCCAGGTTTAAGCGTCAGGCGGCGAATAGGCAGCGTATTGGTAAAAGGGGTAACGGAGATATCAATATCGAGGCAACCATCCAGATCCGGGTATGCCGCCCCATCAGCATCGGTCCAGTGTCCCTGTCCATCTGAGTACAGATTCACTGCCTGACCTTTTTCCCCGCCACCAACCTGGAGATGGCATTCGCGGACGCGCCAGGCGCTATCCATACGCACCTGATACCAGAGGCGAAAGGGTTCAGAGTCATGTGTGCCCAGCACGATGCTATCGGCGACAATACCTTTCTCGTTTTCCACCAGATATAATTGCTCCAGGCCAGGGGATATTAGAGGAGTCCACCAGACATAAGCTTCCATGACAGATAATGCCTCCATTATTGTTAACTGACAATCATCCATGACTCAAGCGTAGTGCCCGCCTTTACCGTCAGCACCAGGAAGGCGGGCAACCTGCCGCTATTTGGCCCAGGGACCAATGCCGCCGACGCGTTCGACTGTAATGTGGGTGATATAACCTTCAGGCGCGTTATCACCGGCGAACTGCGTGCCCGGTCCGACATAGACCTGTGCCAGTTGATTGAGCAATTGGGGAGCGCCTCCTTCGGTGACTCTGGCGCGACCATGGATAACCAGGTAGTTGTCTAATCCATTAGTCTTGCCCCCGGTCAGCAGTGAAAGCACGACACGGTTATCGCGCTGAATGTTCTGCGCCTTTTTATGCAGTTTAAGGTGAGCACTGACGATCTCATCGTTATCCAGACCAATCCATATAACGGTGACCTGCGGGCTACCATCCGCATTCAAGGTGGTCAGATGCGCCAAGTGGCCCGCCGTCAGGGCCTGCCGTACCTCATCGCTTAGAACCATATCAATCACAACCTTTCTGCTATTCATCAAAGGGCTTTAAAGTTAGTATAAAGTGAAAATAACAAAAAAGAGAAGCGCCAGCAGAGCCGGGCTTCTCTTTTCACGCCTTTAGAGATGGGATAGTGATGATTATGCGATGTTGACGGGCTGGCCGGTTTTGGCCGATTCGATGGCGGCGAACATCAGCGCCAGGGTCTTGAGGTTGTCGCGGCCCGAGGTTTCGGGGACGCTGTTGGTTTTGACAGCCTCGACGAAGGCGGCCAAGCTGCCCGAGCGGTCGCGTTCAGTCAGCTCTGGCAGGGTGATAGGCGTCAGTTCGGTTTCGCCGCGCAGGCGGATGGCGGCGTATTCAGGCTGCTCGCCACGGCTGGTCCAGACCAGTTCGCCCTTTTCGCCTTCGATGCTCCACTCACCGGCCCAGTTGGTCTGGGGCGCGGTACTGACCCAGCTGCCACGGTAGTTGACGACGGCCCCACCGTCGAAGGTGATGGTCATGGCGCCTTCGGCGGGCTCGTCGTAGTTGCTCCAGGGAGCATTCCAGGTTTTGCAGCTAACCTGAACCGGCTCCTGACCGATGATCAGGCGCATCAGGTCGAAGTGGTGGATCGACATATCAGCCAGCAGGGGCTCCCAGATGTGGTAGTGACGATGCTCGGCGACCGGAGCGGTATTGTCGTAGCGCCGGAAGTCGAGGTTGATGGTCCCCAGGCGTCCGATCTGCTGCGCGGCTACCGCGGCGGCGGCGGCACGCGCAGCTGGCTGGAAGCGGTAGTTCTGGCTGATCATCAGGAGGAGTCCGCGCTGCTCGGCCAGTTCGACCAGCTCACGCGCTTCCGCCACGGTGGGAGCAAATGGCTTCTCCATCAAGACGTGCTTATCAGCCAGTAAGGCGGTGCGGGCGCTGGGTACGTGTCCCGGAAGGCTGGCCGTTACCAGCACGGCCTGCGCGGGTACGGTCTTGAGAGCCTCGTCCAGCGAGGTAAAGCAGCGATCGGCAGGAAGGTTCATGCGATCACGTGCCGCTTCGAGGGCGCCGGCATCGATCTCAACCCAGCCGGTAGTCTCAACATCCTTATTTGTGGCCACAACGCGGCGAGCCCAGTCGCCGCCCCAGCCACCAAGTCCAACATGAATAATCTGTAATGTCATAATGGTTACGACTCTCTCTGGTTACAGTACAGCGAGATAGCGATAAGCAAACATCTTTGTTTAAACTGTACACTGCTCGCTCAGTGAATAGATACAGTAAGTGCCGGCATTAGCAGTGGCGAACATGCGCATAGTCTGCCTCTGCCTGGGTGTTTGCCAGCAAGCTTGTCAATATTATCGCACCAAGCCCAGGTGTTGTATAGACCTGTGCCTATCTTGGGAAGATGGGCACAGGTGGTTTGGACCTGTACTTTTTGTGCCTTCGGCCCCTGACTCTACGCGCCTACGGCGCTCACAAGATGTTTATGGTGTCGGTGTTGAAGGCGCTCAGCGCCTTCAACACCGACACCATAAACATCTTGTGGATTATCTTTTTAGCGGGTGAAGGCGGCGGGGACGCCTCCGTCGACGGTGATCATACAGCCGGTGGTTTTGGCGGATTGGGTGGAGGCCAGGAAGGTAATGGCGTTTGCGATGTCGTCGGGGTAGATGTTGACCTGCAGGGTGGTGCGTTTGCGGTAGTATTCTTCGAGCTGGTCGGGCTCGATGCCGTAGGCCTGGGCGCGTTCGTTGCGCCAGCGTGAACTCCAGATGGCCGATCCCTGGAGGACGGCGTCTGGGAGGACGGAGTTGACGCGGATACCGAATTCTCCTCCTTCGGCGGCGATGCAGCGGGCGAGGTGGGCCTCGGCAGCCTTGGCGCTGCTGTAGGCGGCGGCGTTCTTTCCGGCGTAGACGGCGTTTTTGGAGGTGATGAAGACCATGCTACCGCCAAGTCCCTGCAGCTTCATCTGACGGAAGGCTTCGCGGGCGACCAGGAAGTAACCGGTCGCCAGGATGTTGATGTTGAAGTTCCAGTCCTGTAGCGAGGTTTCGTCGAAGGGGCTGGCGGCAGCGATGCCGGCGTTGTTGACCAGATGGTCCACGCCTCCATAGGCCAGGATGGTTTCGGCGAAGCTGTCGATGACGGCCTTTTCGTTGGTGACATCGACTTTGACGGGGAGGACGCGGCCGGCGCCATAGGTGGCGTTAAGCTCGTCGGCGACCTGCTGCGCGCCTTCCAGGTTGATGTCGGCCAGGACGACGTGGGCGCCCTGATTGAGGAAGTGACGCGCGGTGGCGCTGCCGATGCCGCCGGCGCCGCCGGTGATTAAGGCGACCTGGCGCGAGAACTCGGCTTCGGGCGGCTGCAGGGTCAGTTTGTAGAGCTCCAGGGGCCAGTATTCGATGGCATAGGATTCGCGGGCATCGAGCGAGGTGAAGGTGCCGAGGGCCTCGGTCCCCTTCATGACCGAGATGGCTCTCTGATAGAGAGCGTCGCTGACCTGCGCCATAGCCTGCGATTTGCCGGTATTGATCATGCCGATACCTGGAATCAGGATGACGCGGGGCGCGGGGGTGGTCATGCTATCGCCGTCGCTTTGGTACTGCTGGAAGTAGTCGGCATAGTCCTGCTTGTAGGACGCGATGCCAGACTTGATCCGCTCGACCAGGCCAGCTGCATCGTCAACATTAGGGGTCCAATCGACAAACAGGGGGACACGCTTGGTATGCACCAGGTGATCGGGACAGGCCGCGCCAACCTGGGAGACCGTGACCGCGTTCTGGCTGTTGACGAACTGGAGAATTTCAGGGCTGTCGTTATAGGTTGTCAGCATGCGCTGCTCGCGGCTGACCTCGCCACGAATGACGGGAAGGATCTGAACCAGGATGTGGCGGCGCTCTTCGGGTGAGAGCGATTGATATTTCTGACCACCAAAGAGCTGTTGATTGCGTGCCGCGGCCTGCTCTTCAATGTAGCGCTGGGCCTCGTTGATCACTGAGATGGTGTGGAAGTAGCTCTCTTCGCTGCTGTCGCCCCAGGTCACCAGGCCATGCTTCTCCATCAGCACCAGTTCGGCGCGAGGATTATCACGAACGGCGTCGGCGATCATTTTTGAGAGCGAGAAGCCGGGACGGATATAGGGGACCCAGACGAAGCGATCGCCGTAGATCTTTTCGGCGATCTCCCGGCCGCCCTCGGTGCAGCACAGGCTGATGATGGCGTCGGGGTGGGTGTGGTCAACGTGCTTAAACGGGAGGAAGGCGTGAAGGAGCGTCTCGATGGAGGGACGCGGATGTCTGGGGTCCAGCATGCAGTGTCCCAGGTAGGCCACCATATCCTCATCAGACATCTGGTCGCGCTCCAGCAGGGGGTGAATATCTTCCAGGTTGAGGGCTGTAAAGTGACGGGCTTCCATGGTAGCCAGGTCCGAACCGCTGCCTTTGACCCAGAGTACCTCGACGTCGCGGCCCCGAAAATCTTTGGCGACTGTTTTAATCGAGGTATTGCCACCACCCCAGTTGGCAACGGAGCGATCGCTCCCCAGCAGGTGAGAGCGATACACTAGTTCATCCAGGGCGTTACGCGCTCGCGCCGCCTCTTCTTGGTTCCAGGCATTGTTGACCATGGGAATTCTCCTTCTTCATTAAAAAAAATATATAGATAATCCTCTTTATGAGAACAAGATAACTCAAACATGAATCATGGCTACCTACGCCTTAGCTATCCAGACCTCGATCCCTGCGTCGCGCAACTGGTCGATCATCTGCGCGGGCGCCCATTCATCGGTAACCACCATTTTCAGCCGCTTGATGTCACAAAACGTGGCGAAAGCCATATGTCCCCATTTGGTATGGTCGATCAGGGCAACAACGTCGCGCGCAGCCTCGATGATGGCTCGTTTGAACGCGATCTCCTCGCTGTTGACCTCGGTCAGCCCTTCACACATAGTCAAGCCACGGGCGCCGACGAAGGCGGTCTGGATGTTGACGCGCTGCAGCACGGCCGCGCCCCAGCTTCCCACCAGCGAAAATGATTCGCGGCGCAACATGCCACCGGGCGTTAGAACCGAGATACCGGGATGGCCGGCCAGCTCCATACTCGCCCGAATACCATTGGTGATGATGCTCAACTCCTGTCTGCCCAGCAGGTAACGCGTCAATGCCAGCGCGGTCGTGCTGGAATCGATAGCAATCGAGTCGCCGTCGCTCACCAATTGAGCCGCCATCTGGCCAATGCGGTCCTTTTCCATTTTTTGTAATTGTTTACGGATATCGAAAGCGGGCTCAGCACACCTCGAACGGGCCAGCATCGCGCCTCCATGGGTACGCACAACCAGCTGGCGCTCCTGCAGCCAGGTCAGATCTTTACGAATGGTAACGGTCGAAACCAGGAAGAGCTCGCTCAAGTCCTGTACCGAGAGGCGGGGATGCTCCTCCAGGGTACGGGCAATCTGCTCTCGACGCTCATAAGTCGTATGGGTACCAGGCTCCGTAGTTTCATTTCCTTTCGTTTTGATAGTTTTTACACACATTTCACAATTCCTTTTGTTTCAAAACGTACACTTATTGGGTACCATATTACCTGTACATTTGTCAAGTGAGGTTTCATTCCTTTTATATATATAAATTATCGCAAGCATAAAGGCTTATGTTTTTTCCGCTTTGCCCGCCACAGACCCTGCCATTCCGAGGAAAAATAGTGTAAACTTCACATTAAGTGCAGATTTCGCGTGGCTTCGGTCCGATGATCTTTTACTTTATTAACCGAGCATAAAAATCTCTTGTATCCCCGCCTGCGGCGGGGAGAAGAGGGGAGAGAAGGATGTATGGGGGACACCCCCATACCCCCGGCAGGAGGGGGCTTGCCGCCCTCCTGCACCTCCCCGCTTTATGGCGGCTTTATTTATTAAAGATCATGCGCCCGGTTTTTCGCTAGAAACCTGTGATGGTCGTAAATAAATATGAGAAGGATGGTTGGAGCATCATGCCGAGAACCAGGATAGGTGTCATAGGGTGTGGCAAGATCAGTAGTATTTATCTTGAGGCCAATAAACGTTTTGAGAATATCGAGGTGGTGGCGTGCGCGGATATAGATATGAATCGCGCACGCAGCCAGGCTGCCGCCTATGGCATTCCTCGCGCCTGTAGCGTCGAGGAGCTGCTGGCCGATCCGGAGATTGAGATCGTGGTCAACCTTACCATTCCGAAGGTGCATGCCGAGGTGGCGCTGGCCGCGATCGCGGCAGGCAAGTCGGTGTATGGTGAGAAGCCGCTGGCCGTCAATCGGGAGGAGGGACGCCAGGTGCTGGAGGCGGCACAGACGAAGGGGGTACGGGTCGGGAGCGCCCCGGATACGTTCCTGGGTGGTGGCCTGCAGACGTGCCGCAAGTTGATCGATGATGGGGCCATTGGCCAGCCGGTGGCGGTCAGCGCAGCGATGCTCTGTCATGGACACGAGCACTGGCATCCAGATCCAGATTTCTACTACCAGCCTGGTGGCGGCCCCCTCTTCGATATGGGACCCTACTATTTGACCGCCTTGGTCTCGATGCTGGGTCCGATTACGCGCGTGACTGGCTCGGCGCGCGTAACGTTTTCCGAGCGCACCATTACCAGTCAGCCAAAGAACGGCCAGAAGATCCAGGTTAACACGCCGACGCATATCGCGGGCGTGATGGATTTCGCCAGCGGGGTGGTGGGAACTCTGGTGACCAGCTTCGATGTGTGGGAACACCACGCGCCGCTGATCGAGATCTATGGTACCAAAGGGACATTGAGCGTGCCCGATCCCAATACCTTCGGCGGACCCGTAAAGATCTGGACAGCGCAGAATCCACAGTGGCAGGATGTCGAGCTGACCCATGGCTATAGCGGCAACAGCCGTGGACTGGGCGTGGCGGATATGGCGCAGGCCATCCGCAGCGGACGACCCCACCGGGCCAATGGCGAGCTAGCATATCATGTACTGGACGCCATGCAGGCCTACCTGGATGCTTCGCTGGAGAGCACGCATATTGAGCTGGGCAGCACCTGCGAACGCCCCCAGGCGCTACCCACCGGGCTGGCCGATGGTCAGATCGACGAGTAGCAATATTTCATTGTGAAGGAAAGGCAAGCAGGCATATGTGCTATGCCTGCTTGCTACCTGTATGTGCTACATTTGAACATGTGCCATACTTAGAGAAGACAAGGGTTTTGAATCGACGACCGCGAGCGGCAGAGCCTCGTACAGGCGCCATTCGGGATTGAGATCGATCTGGCCATAAGGCTTTTCGCCGGCGGTACCGGTGCGCAGAACGATGCGCGTATTCTTTCCATCGACCAGTACCCAGAGGTCGTTGCGATAATCGTACGAGCAGTCCTGCAGCCAGTTCGTCTGGGCATCCACCTGGGCTTCGATGGTTCCGCGCAGTCCTTTGATATTGACCAGGAGGCCGCGCCCCCGGCCGGTATCGGCGATGGTGATGTAGTCCTCGTTGAGGATACGAACCGAGTGGGGATGGTCGAGGCCGTCCAGCACGGTCCGCCAGTTGCCGCTGGCGCGGTCGATGGCGATCACGCTTCCCTGGTGGAAGAGGGTCGCCAGAATGGTGCCATCGGGCAGTTCGGCGACCGAGTTGACGTGGGTGGTCTGGGCCAGGGTACCAAACTTGACGCCGCGATAGTCTTCATCTTTATTGATATAACGAGGCTCGCCGCCGGGGGTCAGCTCGAAGCCGTGCTCGACCGCCCACCAGTCCCAGAGCCGCTCACCGCTCTCAGAGAACTCGACAATGACGTCCAGGCCAGTGCTGGCCACAAGATAGCCACGCTGGCTGCGCGATAGCGAATGCAACAGGTTGAATGATGGCAGACTGATGGTTGTTGGCTGCACCGTGGAGAGGTCACGCGAGACGCGATGGACCTCGTACATGGTCGCGACCAGGAAACCATCATCGGTGGAGACCATGCCGGCCGGCATCGACATTTCCTGGCTGGCCTGAACCTCACCTTTGTCGTTGAGGAGACAGAGCAGACCACCCTGGTCATCCTTCGGCTTTTGCAGGCTACCCAGTACAGTGACGGGGCATTCTGTTTGTTGTTCTTGCTGCGCCTGTTTGTTCTGGGCCCAGTGATTTTTCAACATCGAATGCCTTGTCGAGATGCAACTGAGGAGAAAATCCATTGTGTTTACTCCTTACATATTTCATGTAATTCAATGTTTAATGACCGTCAAAAGGTTGACAGAGTGATCCCCTGGCCTTATAGTAATTACAATACTAGTTTGTTGATCTACTATATCAACATAGTTGCCTAAATTGCAAGGGATAGTTTTGCCATATATGGCAGTATAAAGCGACTATATGGGGATGTGAGGGGTTCCCTCACTCGCCGCCCGCAGGGCGGCGAGTGAGAAAAAAAGAAGAAGGGCCGGGGGCACAGCCCCCGGAACCCCCAGTCAAGGGGCTCGCCGCCCCTTGCATCCCCGCTTGCGGGGGGGGGAAAAGGGGCTATCCCCGTCAAGGGGCCTCGCCGCCCCTTGCATCCCCGCTTGCGGGGGGGAAAAGGGGCTATCCCCGTCAAGGGGCTCGCCGCCCCTTGCATCCCCGCTTGCGGGGGGGGGAAAAGGGGCTATCCCTATCAAGGGGCTCGCTGTCCCTTGATCCCCGCTTTAAGCGGGAGGTGCAGGAGGGCCGGCGAGGCCCTCCTGCCGGGGTGTGGGGTGTCCCCACCATTTTCCTTTTTTCTCCCGCCGCCCGCAGGGCGGCGAGTGAGGCGGCATCGCGACAGACAGGGGTAGAACTCTCAAAGGAGATTTTAATGAGCACACCCGATCAGGATAAGAATGAACTGGACAAAACTCTTTTGCACCTGGGACCAGGTGAGGGGAGTAAGGTAGAGCATATTAAGGTTGAGAGCAATTATTTGCGGGGCCAGATTGTTGAGGAGTTGGCTCAGGATACGCCACGTTTTACTGAGGATCAGGTGCAGCTTATTAAGTTCCATGGCATGTACCAGCAGGAGGATCGCGATGCTCGGCAGGCGCGTAAGGCGGCGGGGGCTGAGAAGGCGTATCAGTTTATGATTCGGTCGCGCATCCCTGGCGGGGCTTTGACGGCCGATCAGTACCTGGTGCAGGATGATCTGTCGGAGCGCTATGGCAATCATACGATGCGTATTACGACGCGTCAGAGCTTTCAGCTGCATGGCATCCTGAAGGGGAATATCCACTCGACGATCAATGAGATTAATAAGTCGCTGCTGTCGACGCTGGCGGCCTGCGGCGATGTAAATCGTAATGTGATGGCCTGTCCGGCACCTGTGTCGAGTCGGGCGCAGGCGCAGATTCAGGAGATGGCGCATAAGCTGGCGATGCACCTGGCTCCGAAGAGCTCGGCCTACCATGAGATCTGGCTGGATGGCGAGAAGGTAGCATCCAGCGAGGAGCCGGAGGAGACCGTGGAGCCGATGTATGGTACGACCTACCTGCCGCGCAAATTTAAGGTGGGCGTACTCTATCCAGGGGATAACTGCATCGATGCCTTTACGCAGGATATCGCCTTTATCGCGCGGGTGGAGGATGAGCAGCTGATTGGCTTTACGGCGGTAATCGGCGGCGGCATGGGGGCGACGCACGGCAAGAAGGAGACGTTCCCACGGCTGGGCAATCCACTGGCCGATGTGTCGGTTGACCAGGTGCTAAAGGTGGCGGAGACGATCATTACGGTGCAGCGCGACTATGGAGATCGCGCCAATCGCCGCCATGCGCGTATGAAGTACGTGGTGGAGGAGCGAGGCATTCCCTGGTTCCGTCAACAGGTGGAGGAGCGGCTGGGCTATCAGCTGAGCGATCCCAGCGAGGTGCACTTCCATGATGTGGATCACCACCTGGGCTGGCACCAGCAACATGATGGCAACTGGTTCCTGGGCCTGCACGTCGAGAACGGGCGGCTGAGGGACACGGAAACGCTGCAGCTGAAGAGCGGTCTGCGCACCGTAATCAAGGAGTTCCGTCCCAATATCCGCCTGACGGCACAGCAGAATATTCTGTTGATCGATATTCCTGAGGCGCAGCGCGCGGCCATCGAGGCGCGGCTGCAGGGGTTTGGCATCGAGACCGATGCCGAGGCGATCGGCGCCTATCGCTACGCGATGGCCTGTCCGGCGCTGCCGACCTGCGGACTGGCGGTGGCCGAGGCGGAACGCGCCCTACCGGGGGTGGTGAAGTTGTTGGAGGCCCAGCTGCAGGAACTGGGACTGGCCGGTGAGAAGATCAGCTTCCGCATGACGGGCTGCCCCAACGGGTGCGCGCGTCCCTACATGGGCGATGTAGGCTTCGTGGGTCGTTCGCGCGATCTCTACAACGTGCACGTGGGCGGCGACTGGCAGAATACGCGCCTCAATACGATCTATGCGCAGAACGTCAACGTGAAGGATATCCCCTCAGTCCTGAATCCGCTCTTTACGCTGTGGCACGATGAGCGTGAGGATGGGGAGGGCTTCGGCGATTTCTGCAATCGTATCGGCGTTGAGCAGTTGAAGGAGCGCGCAGCGGCCCAGCCGGTGACGCGCTAAACGACGAGAAGAGAACGCAAGGTAGAGAGGGACGATGCCAGACTACTATCCGATGATGCTGGATGTGCGCGAACGACCGGTCCTGGTTGTGGGCGGCAACGCGGTCGCGGCCGAGAAGGCCGCGGCCCTCTGCGCCGCCGGCGCGCGCGTGACCGTGCTGAATCCAGAGTTCTGCTCCGAGCTGCAAGAGCTGGCTTCAGGCCATGCCAACGTGACGCTACGCCAGAAGGCGTATGAGCACGGGGACCTGGCGGGCGCGTTCGTGGTGGTAGCGGCGGCGACCTATGAGCCGGAACTGGCGGAGGCGATCTGGCAGGAGGCGCAGCAGAACAACCAACTGGTGAACATCGTTGACCTGCCAGCGCGCTGCAACTTTATCGTCCCCTCGATCCTGCGCCGGGGACCATTAACCATCTCTGTCTCCACCGGCGGGACCAGCCCGGGCCTGGCGAAGCGTATTCGCCAGCAGCTGGAGGAGCTCTTTCCGGTGGAATACGCGACCTATATGCGCATGGCCTCTGTTGTGCGCACGTATCTACGCCAGGGGGGCCTGAGTTACACACAGCGAGACGAGTTCTTTGGCGAATACTTTCACTCAGATATTCTGGATCTGTTGATCGATCAGGATGAGGCGAAGGCTTGCGCCAGTGTCTCTCATCTGCTACAGCGCTACCACATTGATATCCCCGTATCGACCATTATCCATGACATTAAAGAGGCACAGCATGAGAAGCATTGAGGGCGACTCCGCTAGCCAGGGACATCAGCTGGATGCCTCTGGATCACATAACGGGACGGTGGGCAGGGTCTATTTAATCGGCGCTGGTCCGGGTGATCCCGAACTGATGACGGTCAAGGGGCTGCGCTACCTGCGCGGCGCCGATGTCGTGCTCTACGACCGCCTGATCAATCCAGATCTGCTGCGAGAGGCACGGTCAGACGCGAACCTGATCTACGTAGGCAAGGGTCCCGGCTGCCATAGCATGCCCCAGGAGCAGATCAACACGATCCTGGTGAGCCAGGCGCGGCAGGGACTGAGCGTAGCGCGCCTGAAAGGTGGCGATCCCTTTGTGTTTGGACGTGGCGGCGAGGAAGCGCTGGCCCTGGTGGAGGCGCAGATTCCCTTTGAGATCGTACCCGGCATCACATCGGCCATCGCCGTGCCGGCCTACGCCGGCATCCCGGTTACCCATCGAGACTATACGACATCCTTCACGGTCGTTACCGGACACAAGGGCCGCTCGGCCTCGCCAGCGGTGAACTGGCGGGCGCTGGCCAGCCTGGGTGGGACCTTGATCGTGCTGATGGGGGTCAAGGCTCTGCCCGACGTGACGCGCCAGTTAATCGAGGGTGGGCTTGACCCGACGACACCGGCGGCGGTCATCCAGGAAGGGACAACGCCGCAGCAGCGCACGGTCACAGGGACCGCAGCGGACATCGCGCAGCGCGCCGCCGAGGCGCAGTTAGATTCACCGGCCCTCACGATCATTGGCTCCGTAGTGAGCGTCGGGGAGGCACTGGCCCACTATATATCGATCTCCGGGCGCACCACCGAATAAGCTAAATGTCGGTGCGCCTGCTTCTTTGTCATCCCCATAGTGATTGATCTTCCCCCATCATTAATCTGTGTTCCTCTGATTTCGCACCAGCCTCTTTCTATTTAAACAGGCGACCTACGTGAGGCTTTTTGACTGATCCTTACGTATGATACCTAAGTCTATCGAAAGCATCTGGTGTGGAATTTCCCGCATAATTTAACCAATTTAACATGCTCTTAACAATTAGATAATATAGCGGCACTACAATGATGAGGGATATGTGTTTGTTAAACCTATCCTTCCGGAAATGTTAAACGAGGAGACGATAATTTTATGATCGTCGAAGATAAGTCGTTAAATACGCATTCGACTAATCGTGCGCATTCGCACGCTGTGCTTGAACAATTAGATAACAGCACCTTGTCGGGTTTTCACCTGAAGGCCATGATTACTTCGGGTATGGGCTTTTTTACAGATGCCTATGATCTCTTTATTATCGGGGTTGCCCTCTCGATCCTGACCCCACTATGGCATCTGAACACATTTGAAGTTTCTCTCATTGGCAGCACATCATTGATCGCGGCGGCACTCGGCTCTATCATCTTCGGTCGCATTGCAGATTTCGTTGGCCGCAAAGCCATTTACGGTTTTACCCTGATTGTCTTAGCCGCTGGAGCTATCGCCTCAGCCCTGGCACCTAACCTGATCTGTCTCTTAATCTTCCGCTTCATCCTGGGATTGGGCATTGGCGGAGATTATCCTTTAAGTGCGACTTTGATGAGCGAGTATGCCAACCGCAAAGATCGTGGAAAGTTAATCACCATGGTCTTCTCCATGCAGGGCGTTGGCCTGGTGCTAGCTCCATTGATCGCTATCGTTCTACTGAGTATGCATCTAGACAATGACCTGGTCTGGCGCTTGATGCTGGGTATCGGTGCTATTCCGGCGCTGGGCACCTTCTATCTGCGTCGTCAGATCGCCGAAACTCCACGCTTCGCCCTGTCGATGAACGGGGATCTTGAGGCGGCCACACGCACGGTGGGACAGGTCATCGGCTCACCTAACGACGATCGTGTGCAAGAGAAGAAGGTCGCGAAGGTTGAGCGCAAGAAGCAAGAGAAGAAGAAATCCTGGCTCTACCTGCTCTTCACGCCACGCTACCTGAAATGGCTGGTCGGCACGGCCGGCACGTGGTTCTTACTGGATATCGCCTACTATGGCACCACCATCTCAAGTCCTTTAGTTCTCAAGTTGCTGAACCCCCATGCGCAGTTGATCACCAATACATTCTATACACTGATCATTTTCGTGGTGGCAGCGGTGCCGGGCTATGTGCTGGCCGCCTTCACTATCGACCGTCTGGGCCGCAAATGGATTCAAATGGTGGGCTTCGCCATGATGGCGCTGGCTTATCTGCTGCTGGCCTTTGTGCCACAGTTGACCGAAATCACGGTACCGTTCCTGCTGGCATACGGTGTGAGCTACTTCTTCACCGAGTTTGGCCCTAACGTGACGACCTTTGTCTATCCGGCCGAGATCTTCCCGGTGATGGTACGCAGCACGGCCCATGGTCTGGCCGCCGCGCTGGGTAAGGTGGGAGCCTTTATCGGAGCGCTGGCCTTCCCGATCGTTCTGGCGCAGTACAAACTGCCCGGCGCCATGCTGATCGCTGGCGTCGTCTCCGTGCTGGGACTCATCCTGACGGTGTTGACGCTGCCCGAGCCCAAAGGGCGCTCTCTGGAGGAAATCTCCGAAGAGCATACGCTCTTCTCAAAATAACCAGGGGATAACCCCTGTGGTGCCGCCTGCGGCGGCACCACAAGAGAAAAAGTAAGTGCAGGGGTTCTCAGGGGCTGATCGCCCCTGAGAACCCCTGCACTTACTTTTTTTGGATGTTTGAAAGATCTGTGATAACTTCTGTCTCCACTTTTCAGGCGATCGTGATCGTGCTCCGAGGGGAAATCGGACGCGAGGTCCGAGCATATGGGGCGCGCGGTCAGAAGCGGACGGGGAGGAGCCAGCGGAGCATGGGGACGATCTGTTGGACGACTGTGAGGTGGTCGTAATATCCGCGCTGCCGGGATATGAGGCCGTCGGAGAGGATGAAGACGCTGACACCGTCGACCTGGAATGGGCGCGAGAGCCAGCGGAGCCAGCGACTCTTACGAGGGGCGGGACTCTGGCCGTGGGTGGTCCAGGTGACGACGGCTCGCGTTTCGCTGGTGTAGAGATATTCGTTGGGGGTGTAGGTGATGGTGGGCATGCTGCTGAAGCGCTGCTCGAACCAGGCTCGAATGGCCTGCTTACCACGGCGCGGATATTTCATGCCGGCATCGTTGAGCTCGGCATCCTGGTGATAGAGAGCGACAATCGCTTCCACATCGTGGGCATTAAAGGCCGCGATCCACTGCCGGGCAAGTGATGGCGTGCCCTGATCCGACTGACTTTCATCGATGAGCGACATGGTTTTACCCTTTCTTATCTTCTTAAGTTCTTAAGTTCTGTTATATTATATATCTGCCAGCGGACAACATGGTCCTCGGTGTGGCTGAGAAACATTCACCCCTGACTATGCGTGTCACATAAAAGCCACGCATTGCTCACACTCTCATATGGCTCAATACATATTGAGCGTGCATATGCAAAGCTTGTCTACAAAGTACGGTACATCAAAGTTAGAAAAAAGGATACGTTGAGGTGAAAAGGATTTCTCCAGCATGGTAGTTAATTGCACTGGAGGAAAGACTATATGGATCCAAATAAGGGTAAGTACGACAAAGTAAAGACAGAGCCCATTTCAAGCAAAGAGAAGCAGCAAGAGAAGAAAGAACTCTCCGATGCCGCGAAAAGGGCCGCGAAAGCCGCTCCCAAACGTTCCGGCGACGAGCTAGAGGGGGTCGAGAAGATTCCGCGCTCACAGGCCGAGAAGGAGATGAAGCAAGCCGCGAAGAAGGTAAAAGATTCTGAGAAGAGGCATACGTAGGATTACCAGCATTCCAGCCAGGCGTCTGAAGATCTATATGAAGCATTCAGGCGCCTTTATTGTGCCGATTTTAAAAAATGAATCGCTCCCAATCAGGGCCTGTAAATACCGCTGACTCACCCAAAATGGTACAGTAATATGGTAAGGCCATACTCTACACCTGGCAGATCGCCACCGGCAACGCGTGGGGGGGGTATTTTTGTATCCTGTGGCCGGGACACGAAATTGTAATGCTGTAGAATCATGGAGTTCGTGCGTTTAGTGATTGCGAAGCTTCTGCCATGCCATATGTATAGAGTAGGGATGCATGCACAGTCACAGACGCAGAGCAAAGCAGATATGCATATAAGGGGAGGCAACCATTGACCACTTCGACAGATCGCTGGATCGATGATGCAACATTTCATGAGGATGTGAACTATATAGAATCGCTCTGGCAGCAACGTTCAATTGGTACGATCGAGTTGCCGCTCATCGATATCGGCCGGGGTGAGCCGCTGGTATTTGTGCCCATCCTGGAGCACCTTGAGTTTGTCTATTCGCGCCAGGTGCGCCAGATGAGCCAGTCGCGGCGCGTTATTCTGTATC
The DNA here is from genome assembly GCF_036245075.1 of Dictyobacter halimunensis. Lineage (NCBI taxonomy): Bacteria > Bacillati > Chloroflexota > Ktedonobacteria > Ktedonobacterales > Dictyobacteraceae > Dictyobacter > Dictyobacter halimunensis. The sequence goes on along the minus strand of NZ_BSRI01000002.1, from coordinate 3,466,639 downwards.
GCCGCCAGGAGATGCGCAAGACGCCGTTTGGTCCCAATGATCGGGCGGAAGAGTTGCGCCAGGTGCTCGATGGCCTGGGGCTGGAGTGCCCGGACTTGATCGGGCACGGTGACGCGGCCATGGTGCTGTTCGAGTTCGCCCTGCGCTATCCGCAGCGCTGCCGCTCACTGACGATCATCGCCCAGGGGGCCGATTATCGCATTAAGCCGCATCCCTTTATCTGGTTTCTGCATGAACTGTTCTATCGCCTGCCGGTAGAATACGTGTTGCCGGCATCTATTTTGCGCGCCAATGTCATCAACTACATCACGTCGCACAGCATGGAGAACCATACGGCGCCCGCGCTACCTCGTCACCTGATCGAGGAACAGTTCTGCAAGATCAGCCAGTGGCCGTTCGTCTATAAATGCTCAGTTCTGCCCATCATCCACAATTTTGACATTCGCAAACGCCTCAGAGGGCTGACCATGCCCATTCTCTTAATTAATCGTACCGATGATGCCCTCTCGCCGGAGGCGAAGACGCGCTGGCTGGCCCGGAACTTACCTAATTGCGCGGGCTACCACGTCGTTTCTGGTAGGGAGCGTTTCTTTATGTATTCGCGTGCCGAGACAGTGACTCCCCTCATAGAGGCATTTCTGGCGGCACGCAATACCAGAAGAGGTCCGCTTAAACAACTACAGCAATAACACATGGAGAAGCGAATGGATGCAACCCTGAATTCGCCATTACGGCGCGTTGTGATTACTGGCCTGGGAGTAGTAGCCCCGAATGGCATTGGAAAAGAACCGTTCTGGCAATCCTGCCTGGCTGGCCGTTCTGGGTTGCGGCGCATTACGCGCTTCGATGCCTCAATTCTACCGTCACAGGTGGCGGGCGAGGTCGCCGATTTCGATCCGTTGCAGCTGGGCCTGACCCCCGATGAGGTTACGTCGCTGGATCGCGCCACGCAGTTCGCGCTGGCCGCCGCCAATATGGCACTGGATGATGCTCAGATCGGCGCTGCGCTGACCAACGCGCAACGCGAGCGTACAGGGGTGATGATGGGTCTGGCTCTAGCCTGCCTGGAGGAAGGGGAGCGCCTGTGGGTACGCATGACGGACCAGGGAGCGTGTCCGCCGCGCCTGGTAGAGGATGGGGCGCTACCGGCCTCGCTGATGATGTCGCACGCGGCGGCCAGCAGTATCGCGGCCCACCACCATCTGCATGGTCCCAGCCTGGTGATCGCCACGGGCTGCTCCGCCGGCGCGGACGCCATAGGGCAGGCGTTCTGGGCTATTCAGGAGGAGGAGGCGGACCTGATGCTGGCCGGGGGAACGGACTCGGCGATCAGCTACGCGCTGCTGGACGTGTTCTGCGTGATGGGGGCGCTCAGCACCGGCTACAATGATACACCGAGCCGCGCCTCGCGTCCCTACGACAACAGGCGCGACGGCTTTGTGCTAGCCGAGGGGGCCGGGGTCCTCCTTCTGGAGGAGCGAGAGCACGCGTTAGCACGTGAGGCCCATATCTACGCGGAGATCGTGACCTTTGCCTCCAATAGCAATGCCTACCATATGACGTCTCTGCCGGCCCAGGGTCAGCCGCTGCAGCGTCTGCTGCAACAAACGATGGAGGAGGCGGGGGTAACGCCGCAGGAGATCGGCTATATCAATGCCCATGGCAGTTCGACTCCCCCCAATGAGCGCGCGGAGACCGCCGCCTACAAGGCGGTGCTGGGCGAGCACGCGGCGCGCATCCCAATCAGCGCCACCAAGTCGATGATAGGACACAGCCAGGGGGCGGCCAGCGCCATCGAGACCATTGTGACGGCTCTGGTGCTGGATCAGCAGGTGATTCCGCCAACGATCAATCAGGAGGAGCTCGATCCCGCGTGCGACCTGGATTATGTGCCCAATCAGGCACGAGAGGCCAGCGTGCGGCTGGCGGTAACCCATTCAAGCGGCTTTGGAGGCGTCAATAGTGCGTTGTTGTTGGGGCGAGTGGATTGGGATGGGTGGCATGAATAAACAGAGACAACAGAGACGGGTGGTGGTCAGCGGTCTGGGGGTGGTGTCGCCCAGTGGTATCGGGCAGCAGGCTTTCTGGAACGCGACCAGCAATGGGACCTCGGGCATCAGCGCATTGCATCACGAGGGAAATGTTCCCATCCGTGTGGCGGGCGTGGTACGTGACTTTCTGGTTGAGGACTACATTGAGCGCAAGCTGGCGCTACGCACCGATCGCATGACCCATTTCGCGCTGGCCGCCATCGATGAGGCGCTGCGGGACGCGCGGTTGCGATTGGAGCAGGAGGACGCGGAACGCGTGGGGGCGGTCATCGCCAATACCATGGGCGGGGTCGAGTTTGTGCTGCAGCAGATAGAGTCGCTCTACCAGCGTGGGCCGCGCTTCATGAGCGCCTATACGGCTATCGCCTGGCTGCATGTCGCTAACGTGGGGCAGACGGCGATCCGTTACCGCATCCAGGGTTATTGCAAAACGCCGGTCAACGATACCGTCGGCGGACTCGACGCGCTGGGGATGGCCTATCGAGCGATCCGGCGTGGAACAGCGGACGTCATCATCGCCGGAGGCTGTGAGGCCTTTCTCAATCCCTTTATCCTGCTCATCCTGGCGCAGCAGGGCCAGTACGTGACCAGCAGCGATCCAGCGGGCTATCGTCCCTTTGATCGCCGGGCCTCAGGGATGATCCTGGCTGAGGGGGCCGGCATCTGTATCCTCGAAGAATATGAGCATGCCAGAGCGCGAGGAGCCACCATCTATGGCGAGGTCGTGGGCTATGGGCAGACCACCGATGCCCTGGGGCTGCAGCCGCCATCACATGATGGTACACGCTACGCCCGAGCCATTGAGCAGGCGTTGGGCGACATCCCCATCGAGGAGATGGCTTACCTGAGCCTGGATGGCCGGGCCATTCCGGCATCGGATCGCGGTGAGAGCGAGGCGCTACGCCAGGTGTTCGGCGAGTTCCTACCACAGATACCAGCTAGCGTGCCGCGCAGCATGTTTGGCCACAGCTACGCGGCGGCCGGCGCCATCGACGCCATTATGGCGCTACTGGCCCTCAAGCATGGCTGTATCCCGCCCACGATCAACTGTGAGGAGCTCGATCCACAGCATGGGCTGCGGCTGGTGCGCGACCAGGCATATCAGCTATCAGAACAACGAGTGGTAGCGCTCGTCGGTGGACGCGGCGCGGGCGGTGCCAATGTCGCGCTGGCGCTACGGAAGGAGAGCTAGCCGTGCGTGTAGCGATCGTCGGAGCGGGTCCCACCGGACTGGTGGCCGCCAACCTGCTCGGACAGGCCGGCATCGAGACGCTACTGATCGAGCGCAACGCATACCTGGCCGGACAGCCCCGCGCCATCACGATCGATGACGAGGGGCTGCGCATCTGCCAGGCGCTCGGGCTGGCCGATGAGATCCGCGCCCACTCCCTGCTCCAGCGCGAGGCCCACTATGTCTCACAGGGCCGCTACCTGGCCCGCATCTCGCCGACGCAGCAGCCGTTTGGCCATCCGCAGATCTCGACCTTCTATCAGCCGGCGCTAGAGGAGATGTTCCTGAGCGGCCTGCAGCGCTTCCCCTGTGTCTCCACCCACTTCGGGCAGACGGTCGAGTTATTCACCCAGGATGAGCATGGCGTCTACCTGCGGCTACGCTCTCATGAAGGACGCGAGTGGTCCCTGGACTGCGATTACCTGCTGGCCTGCGATGGTGGCCGCAGCGCCATCCGCCAGCAGCTGCAGATCGCCCTGCGCGCGCCCGGTCCGCGCGAGATCTTCTCATCCCTGGCCGGTATCAATAAAAGGAAAGCGCCTCCGCGCAGGCGCCAGCGTTCCCAGCGCTGGCTGGTGGTGGACGCCATCGATCACGGGGATGGCACGGACCCGATCATCTTCTTCTGCAATCCGGCACGTCCCGCCGTGATGGTCCCCTACCCCGATGGAGGGCGGCGCTGGGAATTTATGCTCAAATCCCACGAACAGGATGAACCGTGGCTGGACGATACATATATTCAGAAAGCGATCCAGCAGGCGTTGAGCACTTTGCCTGAATGGGACGCGACGCGCCAGCTGACGGCCCCCGAGATTATGCGCAAGACCGTGTATACCTTTCACGCCACGGTCGCCGAGTCCTTCCGCGTGGAACGCATCTTCCTGCTGGGGGACGCCGCCCACTTGATGCCACCATTCGGGGGTCAGGGCATGAACAGCGGGCTGCGCGACGCCTACAACCTATGCTGGAAGCTGGCGCTGGTCCTGCGAGGACAGGCCACCCCACAGCTGCTACAGACCTATCAACAGGAGCGGCGCCCGCATGTCATCCGCATAATCGTCTTCTCGTCCCTGCTCGGCAACTTCATCATGCCCACCCAGCGTGCGCTGGCCTTCTTGCGCGATCACGCCTTCCTGAACATCCAGCGTATCGTGGCGCTGCGCCAGTGGCTATCAGAAATGCAGGTCAAGCCCCAACCCATCTATCGCGCCGGACTGCGCTTCCCCGGCCGCCACAACGGACGTATGCTGCCGCAGCCCATGGTCCACACCTCCGACGGACAAAAGGTGCCTCTGGACCACATCCTGGGCCATGGCTTCTCCATCTTCCGCATCTGGCACGGGGACGCGAGAACGGAGTCAGACAATCATGATTGGAACCAGCTCGGTGCGCAATCCATCTATCTCTGCCTCACACGAGACGCTTTGGAGAGAGCCCCCAGATTGCAATCAGGAGCCACATATATATGGGATGGCAGCGGCCAGCTCTCCCTCCTCCTCAAGGGTGATCCAAGCATGGTGATGATCGTGCGGCCCGACCGCCACATCATGGCCATATATCCCCCATCGCAACGCGCCCGCATCGCCAAACGCCTGGTCCGGTATTTCCATTCATGACGCACATTTTCGTGGGGGGACGGAAATCGGCCGCAAGGGCCGAACCTACGATATCGCCTTTCTTGTTACATTCCATAAAGATGAATGTTTAAAATGTAAAAATACACACGACCCGTAGGTTCGGCCCTTGCGGCCGATTTCCCCTCCCCATTCGAGACGCCCGGAATCAATCAGAAAGGAGACGGTGGTAGAGGTCTTCCTGGCGGGCGAGGGCGCGGCGGTAGATGTCGCCGGTGTGGTGGTCGGGCCGGGTGGGGTCGGTGACGCTGGGCTGGAGTTTGGCGAGATCGGGAATGATCCCCAGGGATTCCAGGGCCAGCAGGGCGGCTCCACGGGCGGAGGCTTCCTGTTCGCGCGATGGGTAGATGGCGGTGTCGGTGGTGTCGGAGATGATCTGGCGCAGCAGCGGGGAGTGGAAGAGCGCGCCACCGCTGGCCATCAGGCGGTGGTCGGATGCCTTCATGTTCAGGACCTGCAGCAGTTCGGTGTGGATGACGCTGAGACGGTAGGCGAGGGACTCCATGCCGGCGCGCAGGATGGCCTCGGGGGTGGTGCGCGTGGAGATGCCCGAGATGGTCATGCGGGCCTCGGCGTGCCAGCCGATGCTGCGCTCACCCGAGATGAAGGGCAGGATGGTCAGGCCGTGGCTATCGGGCTTGATGGCTTCCACTTTGGGCTCGGCCTCCTGCAGTTTGGGGAGCTGGAAGGATTCGGAGAGCCAGGCCAGCAGGTTGCCGCCCTCGCTCATGGCGCCTCCCATGACGGCGCGCTTGCCATCGATGAAGTAGAGCCAGAGTCCCAGAGGCGCGACCGAGATCTGCGCGGGATCAATAACGACGCGGATGGCGCTGGAGGTACCCATGGTAAGGGACCAGTTCTGGGTGGTGATGCAGCTGGTGCCGATACAGGCCGAGGCGCCATCACCGATGGCCGGGTACCAGGGCACGTCGCGCAGGGCGGCCCAACGCTTAGCGTACTCCTCCTGCAGTCCCTTGAGGGCATCACCGGCATCACCGATATCAGGGAACTGCTCGCGACGCACGCCGAGCGCCTTGATCAGCTCATCATCCCACTGTTTGGTTTTGGTGGTCAGCATGCCGGTCGCCGAGGCCATCGAGAGGCTACAGACCGACTTGCCCAGCAGCTTGCGATGCAGATACTCGCCAAAGGAGATCCACTGCTTGACCTGCTTGAAGACTTTAGACTGATTCTGCGAGAGCCAGCGCAGCTTGGCTGGCCAGTAGCTGGCGTGGAAGCGTACCCCGACGCGGTCGTGGACCGCCTTCTCATCGAACTCCTTGCGTAGATCGCGGGCAGTGTCGAAGGCGCGCGTATCCTCCCAGGTAATCACAGGTGTGAGGGGATGGTTGTTTTCGTCGACCCCCAGCAGGCTGTGCCAGAAGGTATCGATAGCCACGGCCCGGATCGAGCTGGCCTTCTGTCCGGCCTTCTTCAGCACCTCATCGATGGTCTGGGCCACTACATCTACCAGGTGATCGGCATCCACCGACACTTCCCCCTCCTGCGACGTGGTCAGCTGATAGGTGAGCTGCGAGACCATATCGGGTACGGCGTTCCCCTGACCGTCAAAGAGCAGGGCCCGCGTCGATGAGGTACCAACATCCAACGCTAAGATAGATAGCGACTGTGCATCATCCATAATTACGCTCCAAATACATACTTTTAACTATAAGAAAAACACAGGCTTAATCATCCGCCTTTGTAGCGGATCCGTCAACCCTTTGTGGCGAGTCGACATCGCTATGGGCATACATTAGTGTACACGCATTATCGCTACATTGTCGCTCTTTCTTCTTACCCTGCTCAGGTGGCTCAAGTTCTTTTCTTTCTTGCTTTGCTTGCACCGGGACCAGTTTGCCGTAGCGCGGCGGGATAGTGATGGCGGAGCAGAGCGCGCTGATAAAGGCCAGGGCCGAGCCGAGCAACATGGCGACGCGGAAGCCGAAGAGGAACGAGTTGGAGATGTCCTGCTGCAGGAGCTGGCGGGTGGCCGGATCAAAGCTGGCCGGGACCTCGGCTCCGGTGAGCTTGCTGCGCTGGGTGTCCAGGGCGTGGCTGGCGGCCGATGAGACATGGTGCGCGGCCAGATTCTGGTCCAGGGCCGCATTAAAGACGGCCAGCACGATCAGGGTGAAGACGGCGATGGCCAGCAGGTTGGCGATGCGAGCCACGGCGTTGTTGACGCCCGAGGCGGTCCCGGCGTATTGATCGGTGACCGCGCCCATGACGGCCGTGGTCAGCGGCGCCACGGTGATCGACATGCCCAGTCCCAGGAAGAGGACGGCGGGGAAGTAGGTGGTCCAGTAGCTGCCGCCGATACCCGGAATGGCGAACAGGATATAGCCAATGCCAGCTATGCAGGGTCCGATGACCAGCGGCAGGCGGGCGCCGTAGCGGGCGACGAGTCCACCCGACCAGCGCGAGAGCGAGAACATCAGCAGCGTGAAGGGCAGCAAGGCCGATCCAGCGGCCGTCGGTGAATAGCCCTGGACGCGGATCAGGTTGAAGGGCAGGAAGTAGAGCGTGGCGCCCAGCGCGGCATAGAGGAAGAAGGTCAACAGATTGGTGCCGCTGAAGACGCGCGAGTGGAAGAGCTGCAGCGGCATCATGGGGGCCGGACTGCGCCGCTCGACCATGATAAAGGCGACCAGGGCGATGACGCCGCCCGCGACACAGCCAAGGACCAGCGGATGCGTGATGCCATAGCTGCTGGCCTCGATCAGGCCAAAGACCAGCAGGCCGAGCCCCAGCGTGGCCAGCAGGGCTCCCACGATGTCGAGATGGCGGTTGGCCTGCTCGCTGCGGCTCTCGGGGACGAAGATGAACAGCACGACCAGCACGATAGCGGCCAGCGGCAGATTGATAAAGAAGACCCAGCGCCAGGAGGCGTACTGCACGAGCCAGCCGCCCAGGACGGGTCCGAGCGCCGAGGTGATAGCCGAGAAGCCCGACCAGAGTCCGATGGCTTTGCCGCGCTGGGACGCATCGAAGGAGGCGCGCAGGATGGCCAGGCTTTCGGGCGTCAGCAGGGCGCCGCCGACCCCCTGGACGGCGCGCGCGATGACCAGCTGGGTGATGTCGGTGGTCAGGCCGCACCACAGCGAGGCCAGCGCGAAGATAGTGATGCCGATGGCGAACAGGCGCTTGCGCCCATAGAGATCACCCATGGAGCCGCCGACAAGAATCAACGAGCCCAGGAACAGGGCGTAGGCTTCGACCACCCACTGCACGCTGGCGGCGGTCGCATTCAAATCAGTCTGCAGACGTGGCAGCGCGACATTGACCACGCTCCCATCAATGAAGGCCATGCTGGAACCCAGGATGGTGGCCAGCAGGATCCAGAATCCCTTTGTCTTTGGCAACATAGATAAACTTCTCTCTTAATATGAAAAAATAAGGAGGATGGACCGTATCTCAATCGATCAGTCGTCCATCCTCGCACAATTGAACGTATCTATTAGTGTACACGCTCGCCATCTCAAAAGAGAAGATTTATTTTTTCATCACTTACAGATTGGGCAGCTGCCAGTTGATCTCCGGTTTGCCAGCCAGGCGCAGGGCGCTGTTGATCTTTGAGAAGGGACGGCTACCGAAGAAGCCATTGCGCGCCGAGAGGGGCGATGGGTGTGCCGATTCGACGATGGTGTGGCGGCTGGTGTCGATGAGGGCTTTTTTCTTCTGCGCGTAGCCGCCCCACAGCACAAAGACGACCGGGCTCTCTTTGGCGTTGACGACCTGGATGACGTGGTCGGTAAACTTCTCCCAGCCATGATTCTTGTGCGAGTTGGCCTGGTGAGCGCGCACCGTCAGGACGGCATTAAGCATCAACATGCCCTGATCGGCCCATGGGACCAGGTAACCGTTGTTGGGGATGCGGCAGCCGATGTCGTCGCGCAGCTCCTTGAACATATTCACCAGCGAGGGCGGCGGCTTGATCCCCGGTCGCACCGAGAAACACAGGCCGTGAGCCTGGTTGTTATCGTGATAGGGATCCTGGCCCAGCAGAAACACGTTCACATCGTCATAGGGCGTGTGGCGCAGCGCCGAGAACACATCCTGCTCTGGTGGAAAGACCTCGTACTTCTGGCGCTCCTCATCGACAAAGGCGGCCAGCTTCTCAAAATAGGGCTTCTCGAACTCGCCATTTAGATGAGCGTGCCAGCTCTCAGGAATATCAATCTGCATACATGTCCCTTTTCCTCATTTTTTTGCGGCCGCAATCAAAGCTAGTGTTTAATTGCGGCTTATCGTTCTATTCTCGCTCAATTCGCCGAAAACGGCAAATTGAACTGGTGAACACACACAAGAGAAGAAGGGTAAAAAGTTTGCCGCCAGAAGAAGGGTACCAGATCCTTACGACCAGGATAGGATATCATATAGGGGCGTGGCCGAGTTGTTGGAGAATGCCAAGCAGGTCGGAACTACCCCAGCGTTCGACGAGTTTGCCAGACGCAAATTTGCCGAGTTGTACACCACGCGCGCGAACCTGTCTGCCTGTGGGCGCTATACCCAGGAAAGATCCCTTATGGGTACCGGTCACGGTATAGGCGAAGGCGACATGCTCATCGTCGGCCACCAGCTGTTCCACACTCACATGGAGATCAGGAAAAGCGGTACGTAGCTCGCCGAAGAAGCTGCGAAAACCTGCTGGGCCGCGTTCCTGCCCAGGAGCCGGATCATGATCAAGGGCATCAGGTGCTACCACCTCATCAAAAATACCGAAGTCACCACTATTGATGGCTTCTCTAAAGCGCTGTTGAGCCGTAATATTCTCCTCACGCGTCATAGTTTCTCCTCCAATATTCTGCCTTGCTTGTAAGCAGGATCAAATGCAATCGCTCTCTAGCACGAAATCACCGGGGAAGAAAGTGACATATAGAGCACCCGAATAAAGTCATTGACAGATCCAGGAATAAAAAAAAGCGGCTAATAGCGCGTATCGCCGGAGGCAATATAGATATACACATCCCAATCGGTATAAGAAAGAAAATCAACCATCAAAGGACCAACCTCGGACCAACTAAGGCCGCCAAGGCCGGCGCCGAGCTTTGGAAAAGCGATACTTTGAATACCAATAATCCAACTATATGAAACCAGGAAATGCAGGCCTTTCTCGATGTATTCAAGTTTGGAGTCTGCGCGCACCTTGTCTTTGGTGGGAAAGTTAAGAATCCAGGGCGTGCTATCGGTGTAAAGCATAGGCCAACCGATGCGCAACGTGCCATCTTTGCATTGCCGCTGGTAGGAGCGAAACATCTCTGGATAGCGCTTCTTGAATTCGAGGGCCAGCCCCTTGCCCATCACGCCACTACAATTCACCGGATTGACCAACACCTGCGCCGACGAGGTGAAGATATCGCCCTCACAATACATAATCTGAGCCATCCTTACTTGCTCCGTTTCTTCGCATATTAACGTTATTATTTTTCCATCCCGCAATGTAACAATAAAAGCGATTTCGTAGGTTCGGCCCTTGCGGCCGATTTTCCTCCTCCCCATATAACAACGTATCACCCATGAATTCGATTCTCGCGGCGGATTTTTCCATTCCCATATGAATCGTGGGCGGAGGGGTAATCGGGCGCGAGGTCCGAACCTATGGAGGGCGGTTCTGGCGCGGAGAGGAATTTCGGGCGCGGAGGTTGAACATATGGGGTTATGTATCGTACGTGGAGGGGGAATCGGCCGCAAGGCCGAACCTACGGGGCGTGGTTCTGGCGCGGGAGCGGACATGCGGGGGGAGCATGATCGTACGTGGTGGGGGAATCGGACGCGAGGGCCGAACATATGGAAAAAGGAGCGCCTACCGATGGGGTAGGCGCTCCTGTGCATTTTCTGTTGGGTAGAGACGGCATGGCCGCTCACAGCTTAGCCGACGCTGCCGGACATCTCCAGCTGGATGAGGCGGTTGAGTTCGACCGCGTACTCCATGGGGAGCTCTTTGGTGATGGGCTCGATGAAGCCGTTGACGATCAAGGAGTAGGCCTCGGATTCGTCAAGACCACGGCTCATCAGGTAGAAGAGCTGGTCCTCACCGACTTTAGAGACGGTGGCCTCGTGACCGATCTCGGTCTGGTTCTCTTCGACACGGATGGTTGGATAGGTGTCGGTACGAGCGTTCTCGTCGAGCAGCAGGGCATCACAGCGTACACTGGACTTGGTGTGGTGCGCACCAGGATTGATGCGGACCAGTCCGCGATAGGAGGAGCGACCCGTTCCCTTGGAGACCGACTTCGACAGGATCTGGGATGTGGTGTGCGGTGCCAGGTGGGTGATCTTGGCGCCAGCATCCTGATGCATGCCGTCGTTGGCGAAGGCGACCGACAGGACGTCACCGCGAGCTCCTGGCTCCATCAATAGGACGGCCGGATACTTCATGGTGACCTTCGAGCCGAGGTTGCCGTCAACCCATTCCATGGTGGCGTCGCGATAGGCGGCGGCACGCTTGGTGACCAGGTTGTAGACGTTCTTCGACCAGTTCTGGATGGTGGTGTAGCGTACACGCGCACCTTCCATAGCCTTGATCTCTACGACGGCGCTGTGCAGGCTGTCGCTGGTATAGCTGGGAGCGGTACATCCCTCAACGTAGTGGACATAGGAGCCAGGCTCGGCGATGATCAGGGTACGCTCGAACTGACCCATGTTCTGGGCGTTGATGCGGAAGTAGGCCTGCAGCGGGATCTCCACACGCACGTTGCGCGGCACATAGACGAAGCTACCACCACTCCAGACGGCGCTGTTCAGCGAAGCGAACTTGTTGTCGGATGGCGGGATGATCGATCCAAAGTGCTCTTTGATGATATCAGGATACTCACGCAGAGCGGTATCCATATCGGTGAAGATAACACCCAGCTTCTCCAGGTCTTCGCGCATCTTATGATAGACGGCCTCACTCTCGTACTGAGCAGTGACACCAGCCAGATACTTCTGCTCAGCCTGTGGGATACCCAGACGATCAAAGGTGTCTTTAATCTCTAAAGGAATATCGTCCCAGTTCTTACCCTGCTGGGCGACTGGCTTGATATAGTAAAAGATATCGTCAAAGTTGATGCCCGACAGGTCAGCTCCCCAGGTAGGCATTGGGCGCTTCTCATAAAGCTCGAAGCTCTTGAGGCGGAAGTCGCGCATCCAACTAGGCTCGCCTTTCATCTCCGAGATCTGCTCGACGACCTTGCGGGTCAGTCCTCGCTGGGACTTATATGTATAATTTTCTGCGACATGGAACCCAGCACTGTAGTTACCCTGTTCCAATTCAAATGCTTGACTCATGACTTACTCCACTTGCTGGCTGATTCTATCAGGGTCTCTAAGAAAGCCGTTCGCTTTCAGAGAAGTTTAATCCTTACTTGTGTACTCGGATTTAGTTGTATTATATGTCCTTTCCCTAACGATGTCAAGGCTGACGAGGCCGATCGGGGATCAGATGGCGCCCTCTGAGCAGCTCCAGAGCAGGCGGCCGAACAGTGGCCGCCCTTTGCAAGGCGCGGCGCGTATGCCACAATAAGGTGAATGGACGTGGACGCGCCTGTAGTAGTGTTGATCAGTATAGCATAAAGTGGGTGCGCCCAAAATAGAATGACTGGAGATGCTATGATCAATCAGCTGCTACTACGGCTGTGGAGACTGCTGCGGGGTCGGCCGCAGTGGTATTTTCTCTGGTTGGCGCACCCCAAGTTTATCGTCGGGGTGTCGGGCGTGATCTTCGATGAGCAGGGACGCATCCTGCTGCTGCGCCACCGCTTCTGGATGCAGGCGACGTGGGGGCTACCCGGCGGCTACGCCAATAAGAATGAACGCCTGGAGGATACGCTGCGCCGCGAGCTGCGCGAGGAGACCGGCTACGAGGTCCAGGTGCACTCTCTGATCCGCGTGGTCAGCGGCTACCGCCTGCGTGTCGAGGCCAGCTATCGCGGCACCTTCCTCGGCGGCCAGCTGCGGCTCGACGAGCGCGAAGTGCTGGAGGCCCGCTTCTTCCGCCCCGACGAGCTGCCGCCAAGCCTGCTCCCCTCGCAGCGCGAGATCATCAAGCTCTCGCTCAGCAGCCCCCCTCCTCCAGCATCATAAAGGGGCGACGATAGTATGATACGCAGATGGTAGCAGCAAAGCGGAAACAGCCCACAAAAGTGGTGCCAGAAGTACTTGACAAGCCGCGAGCAACCTTGCTATCATGGATGACGCAGAGGATATAATATCCTCGCTCCAACACGCGCCCATAGCTCAGTGGATAGAGCAACCGCCTTCTAAGCGGTTGGCCGCAGGTTCGAACCCTGCTGGGCGCGCCTTTTTGCTTTGGAAGCCAATTCTCAAGCGCGTTGACACGAAGCAAGCGGTGATATTTTTTTCGGGAATATGTGGTCATAAGGACCCAAAAAGCTTTAGTGACCATCCGCCTCGAAAGGGCATAAACAACCGCCTACTCATAGGTCGCGAAAACCCGTCAAACGGTATGGCCATCCGCCTGCTTCGTAGAGGTGCCTCATGAATTGGAGGTATTCCTATGGCACAGCCAACAAAAAAGCCTGTAACAGGCAAGCGTTCATCCTCTACCCCTAAGCAATCAGGCGCTGTTATCCCCCGAAGAAAAGAGCGCACTATCCGCAAATCCATCGATGAGTACATTGCTGATCATCAGAGCCAACACCACAGCATCAAAACAGTGAAGTGGCACCAGCTGGCGCTCGGACACCTGGCGAATTTTCTTGAGCAGCAGGGTGTAATCTATATCAAAGATCTCGAAAAAGAGCACCTGGTCGACTGGATCAATCTCCTCACCGAAGAACCTGGTTCCCGCGGCAAACTGCGAACCACCAGGACGGTAAATTACTATGCGCGTTCAATGCGTGCTTTCTGCCGCTGGTTGGAAGCTGAAGGGTATGTCGAGGTAGCGCCTTCTAACCGCGTCAAAATGCCCAAATTAAGCAAGCCACTCATCCGCATTATTGAGTTTGAAGAGTTCGAAAGGATGCTTAAGGCCTGTACCCCTCCTCGCGAGGTCGGTCCTACAGCTGGCTGCAACGCTGCCCGCAATCGCGCCATCCTCTGGGTGCTCTGGGATACCGGTATTCGCCTGGCCGAACTCTGCGGTCTGCGCTTCTCAAACTTCGATCGCGATAAAGGCGTGATCATCGTCCATGGGAAGGGAAATAAAGAGAGACGCATCGCGCTCGGCCGTAACGCTCTGCGAACGCTGCTCCTGTACATGGATCGCTATCGACCAGATGAGGACGCATTGCTAGAGATAGGCATCGCCGACGAGGATCACATCTTTTTGAGCGAGGGCGGCAATGCTCTCACGCGTGATGGGATCTCGATGCTCTTCAAGCGAATACGCGCTCGCGCAGATCTGCCCCATGACAAGCGAATTAGTCCGCACATCTTCCGTCATACATTCGCGGTGTGCTTCCTGATGCTCGGCGGTGACATCTTCACCCTGCAGGAACTGCTAGGACATGAGGATATGGCCACCATAAGGCAGTACATGCATCTCAACGACACTTTGATCCAAGAGCAAAAACGCAAGTTCTCGCCTGGCGACAACGTGCCATTTAACGGCATGGCAGTGGGAAAAACTCCGCGTACAGATTTTCGTGATCCAATTAAACGTAAACCTGGTACGGGTAGAGGAATAAAACTAGCTAAATAAGTTTACCACGGCTAGTAGCAATAAACTACTAGCCTTTATCTATTTTCGGGAATAACTTTCTTTATCTGCATGATATTTGTGTTAAGAAGCTCTTATAAAGAGTTAATCTTGCAGATAAAGTTTACAGGATGTTGCCTGTCTTACCGCACATTTCATTAAAAATTTTCTATTTGATTATCACATTTACAGTATATTTTCAGCATACACAGCAATCATCTCTAAAGACTCCAGCTTCTCCTGTGCTGCCTGCAAGCACGCCTGTACCAAACCATTGACATGCTTCTCTATGAGGTGGTATAGTTAGTGTCACTTAGTAAGTTTCACTATATAAAGCATCACTGAATACATGAGAGGTGTCATATGCCCAAAGATCTCTCTGATCTGGGACGATTTTCTGACCCATCATTGCTTATCCTCTCCAGTCTGGCGAGTGGACCCAAGCATGGGTATGCCATGATCGAGGATATCGCTGCATTTAGCGGCACCCGACTGGAGCCTGGAACCCTCTATGGAGCACTTGCACGCTTGGAACGGCGCGGCTGGATTGAAGCCCTGGCCAGCGAAGAGCGGCGCAGACCTTACCGCATGACCGCCGCAGGACTACATGCCTTACGAGAGCAACTGGCCACAATGCATCGTATTGTTATGATTGGCAGCCAGCGCCTTTCTCTGACCTGATCAGCAGCAAACAAGGATGTTTTGTCATGAATACCGAGAGCAATTTTCTGGGACGATTTTCCGACCCATCGTTGCTTATCCTCTCCAGTCTGGCGAGTGGACCCAAGCATGGGTATGCCATGATCGAGGATATCGCTGCATTTAGCGGCACCCAACTGGAGCCTGGAACCCTCTATGGAGCACTTGCACGCTTGGAACGGCGCGGCTGGATTGAAGCCCTTACCAGCGAAGGGCAGAGCCATCCCTATCGAATTACACCCGGAGGTGAGGTTTTCCTCCAGAGACACTATACCACGGCCCGGCAGCGCCTAGAACGTATCGGTGTCACAAACCCTGATCAATTATACAAGGAGAAACCCATGAATCCCTTGATCTGGATAATACGTCTGTACCCGCGCCAATGGCGTGAACGGTACGAAGAAGAGATGATAGCTCTGCTTGAGCAGCATCAAGTGACCCCAGCGACACTGATTGATTTAATGCTTGGAGCTCTTGATACACGCCTTGATCCCTACTACCGTTCAAGAGAGAGCCTCTTTGGAGGGCTGAACCTTCGTAGCATCGCCCTAGTCTTCATCACGATGCTCTCCATTGTCACCTTTGCCACATATCTCTGGGCACAAGAGACGAGAAACTTGTTGATCTTTCCCTTTGGCATTTATAATACTATGACCCCTTTCCTCAATATCGAATACCTGCTCTTACTTATCATCACCTTCTGCATCACAGGTGGCATCATCAGAAAGGCTCTGATTGCCAGAAAGCGAGGCACGTTGCTTGCCGCAGCCACATGCCTCCTTCTCTGCAGCCTCTTCGTGATCCTTGAATTTCTCGGGGGGCTTTCCTCTCCCTTACCGAATCTCTTTGATCGCACTATTCTGCTAACACCGGATGCACTCTGGAAGCTCCTTACCATTGATGGCATGTTTGTTTTTCTCTTCAAGTTGAGAGAAACCATAGCAACTCGTCAGATTCGCCCACTTCTCCTGGTCGCATTGTTTCTACCACTCTGCCTGATACTCTTTCTCAACCCCGCTCTTGGTAGCGAACGGGGCATCTTTGAGTTTGGTCTTCTTTCTGTGAAGCAACTCGCCCCATTTTTAGGTCTTGGTTCCATCTTCTTAGCAATGGACACAAGTGACATGAGCCAAGCAGCATCACGCCTCTATCTCCTACTCCCCGCAACGCTGCTCACACTCTTGGTGACCAGTACTCCTATAGTGATGTTCATGTGGTATCTCAATTTCTGGGGGGTAGCACTGTTTTCAAGTTCATGCCGCTGCAAGCAGCTATGATTCCTTTTCGGGGGCCGTGGTGGTTTTCCAATTCGCTCGCGTCAATCTTCATCGCGGTACTAGTTGCCAGCGGTGTTATGTTGCTCACACTGATTCGTGGTTATGTCTTCCTTACGAGCAAACATCAGGCTGTCCAGAAAACTGAAGATCCACCGGCGCAGGAGCAATGCGTATCTTAGTAGAAAATGACCCACCCAAAACAACGATTCACTAGCCCAGGGAAGCCCGGCCTTCCCTGTAGAGAAGGAACAAGCTTTGCAGCAGATTTATACAGCCAAGAGAGGCCTTCGCTTGTAACTTGGATATCAAAATCAACTTCTTCTTTAGTCGCACCAATAATGATAGATGCATTTCTTGGTACAAGATACGCTGATCCTCCAAAGATCATGTAGCGCAAAGCATTTAATTATAGAGGTGGTCAGGGAAATGCCTTCCCTGGCCAGGTTTTTATAATAAATCCCCTTTTGCCCTGTATTTCTCGATTCTTTCTCGCTCGCTCAAAGGTTCAAACAATGTTGCGCCTCCTGCACTACCAATTTAACGGGATTTATCAGCATACGGCAATGCTCCCTCCAGATCCTGAAGAGCTACATCATATTCCTTCTGCTAAAGCATACCGTATTTTATATAATATAAGAGGTGGAACTAAATTTTTATATTATAGAGAGAATTATAATATAAAGTGTAACAGACTATAAGTTACGCAGAGAAGTGGATGAACTCTCGATTTTAAAGAAATATTGAATTTTGGAGTTCTAAATGGAAGTGAGGCGAGAGGTATGCATTCTTCATTTTGCCGCCAGGCCGGTATTCTCCTTGTACTGGTTATGCTCATTGCCGGCATTGTTCCTACAACGAATACTTTTGCTGTTTCGCTAGCACACACTTCCCCACAAAAGGCGCTGGACCAATTTCCGGTCCATCCTAATCCCGACAGTATGCCCATCAGGAGTGCTCTCGGAAACGCAGTTGAAGTGGGAAGCCCTCCGAAAGTCATTCCTTACCGTCATCCGAATTCGGCTCGGAAAATTTCTCCAAATGACATCCCCCCATCTATTCTCCCCAGAGTTTCTGCTACGGGATCGGCCACCAATATAGGCGCTCAGATTCGCGGGAACAAAATGAGCCCCTCCTGGCACAGGCCCATACACCACAAACCTTTTCCTCCTCACCCCCCATACCCGAAAATAGGCATACTAGAGAATGTCGAAGGGTTAAATAATGCTGAACAGGCAGCAGTAAATGGAGGGCCAAACGCTGCAGTTACTCCCCCTGATCAAGGCCTCTGCGTCGGTCGTGATCTAGGTGTACCAGGGACCGAGGTGGTTTTCAGCGCCGTTAACGATGCGCTCAGGGAAACTGCTCCAGATGGATCGGCATTACCGGGAACGCCATTGTTAGGAAATAAGGATGTGAGTTTCGCGAACTTCTGGGAACCGAATGCGTTTTCCGATCCCCGCTGTCTCTATGATGCATCAACCCGGACATTTTTCTTTAGCGTAATTGGTTTTGATAACAATAACAATACTACAGTTGATATCGCCGTCTATAATGCGCGCGGTTTTAAAGTGTACCAGTTTGATACATCTCTGGGTGGCACTCAGTTTGGTGATCAGCCGCACATCGGGTATGATGACAACGCTTTCTATGTGAGTACAGATGAGTTCCCGCTTACAGGCCCCGATTACAATGGCGCAATTCTGGTGATCATTTCAAAACCTCAGCTTGTTGCTCAAAGTGCTACTGTCTCCTCGGCTACTACTGGCCTCCTGTCACTGGCTGGCGAACCAGTCTTGACGCTGCAACCGGCGATCAGTACGTCTCCCACAACGACGGAATATCTGCTCAATTCGTTTTTTCAAAATCTCAGCAATAACAAGCTGGGTTACTGGACCGTCACAAACGATACAAATCCTGCCAATGCTGTTGTCAGGGCGACAACTATTGCATCGGAGACCTACGTTTTTCCCGTTCCCGCCCTCAGTACGGGCACAGGCCAAACCACTGGTATTATCACCAGCGAAGATGCTCTCAACCCTGACGATGCGCGTATGCAGCAGGTGCAATTTATACATGGACATCTGTGGGGGGCGTTAACAACCAGTCTGCTCGTTGATAATGATCCAACGCCACGTGATGGCCTCGCCTGGTTTAAAATTAATACATATACTAGTGCCGTGGAACAGCAGGGCTACGTCGGATCTCTCGGCAACTACCTGATCTACCCGGCAATTTTCCATACGCGCTGGGGGCTGACCGCGATCGCCTTCACTCTGACAAGTAAGACAATTAACCCCAGTGCAGCTTATGTCGTGAACAATTTTCCAAAGAAATTCGCACCATTGTCATTCGGCGAGGTCTCGATTGCCGCCTACGGCAGTGGCCCGCATTATTCTTTCAGCCAGGCTCTTTTCGGAGAAAGGCGCTGGGGTGATTACTCAGCCGCGGCGCTCGATCTCAATGGGAACAGCATCTGGTTGGCAACCGAGTACATTCCCGTTTTCCAAAGCCTGTATGATAACTGGGGAACGCGCGTCTTTGAAGTTGGGCCCAAGTCTCATTGGTAGTAGACAACTGGAGCGATGACTGACGTCCCCCGGAACACAACAAAGAGAAAGCCTTCCTCCTACCCACAAGAGGTAGGAGAAGGCTTTCTCGTGAACTAAAGAAGCTGTTAAGACCTCTGAGCCTTGGGCTTAAGAACAAAAGCACCAACCACGCCAATGATCAACAGCACAACGCCGATTCCCAGGAGTGTGAGACCATGCGCCTGGCCAGTCGCTTTCAGAACAATGCCAACGATGAGGGCAATAATTCCAATCGCTGCAACGACATAGGAACCTACTTTCATGAGAATTCTTCTTTCATGATTTAAATATGAAACAGTATGCATTGAATATAATGCATACTGTTTAGAAAACGTCTCCTTCATCTCGCAGGTAACGTTCACTGCTTCTTTTGAACTAAAGGTAGTCCTTCTTTGGCGTGGATAAGGCTCATGGCCGCTCTTGGGACTGGTAATGAAGTGTAAATCACGGCATGAAAAAGCTCTACGGCACCTGGTGTGATAAACTGTGCGAGAAAGAAGATGACAACCATGGTTTCTGGCATGAGTGGACCAATAATGGTGAGCAATGTCAATGTCGGTGGTGTGCGGCAGACCAACTTTCTTATGCGCGCATTGTATTTTTGCGCGATCGGCTGGTGGGCCGGTTACTTCTGGGCCTGTATCGGCTACGCGTTGGTCTGTTTTATCGTCACGATGCCCCTGGGGCTGATGATGTTGAACCGGCTCCCGGCGGTGTTGACCCTGAGTAAAAATTAAGCTTCATCGCCAATAAAAAGCCGCCTGCTCCGATCGGACTGCAGGCGGCTCTCTTCATAAAAAAATCAAGAGATAGAACAGCAGGTGAGATATGAGAAGTAAGTTGGCCCTTTCTTTTTTCGTGCTATTTTTGCTGGCAGGCTGCCTGTTTCTCCCGGCGTGCGATAGCGCAAATACACCCACAGCAGGCAAAGCATCCACGCCGGTTTCTTCGATTAGTTCTCCTACAGCAGGTAGCAGTGTGACGTCACCCCCCGGCGCTATGCCAACGTTGGTAGCTGATCCAGGATGGAAGGTTGTCTATAATCACACTGGTGATGCATATCATCGCATAAGTGGAGCATTTACAACTGATACAGCTGTCGTTGTTCTTCTCACCTGCCAGGGAAAAGGCCATATTAGCGTAGATCTCAGTACGGGAGAGCAGGCAACAACGGCGTGCTCGAATCCCCCACAGGCAATCAGAGACCAATATTCCTCCTCGGCTGGCAAACAGAGTACAATCAATGTTGAAATAGAAGGAAACGATGTTCGCTGGGCTGTACTGGTAGCAACAAGTCATAACGCGGCACAGCAATAAATAAAATCGCCACCTCACTCTTACACGATCTCCTGATTGACGAGATTGCACGCTACTCACATCAGAGGTACAATGACTCATCGCTGCTCCGGTGGTTTTTATCGTATATGGGAAGGAGCTGCGGGCCGGGAAAGAGTTCGCGGAGAAAGATCAGGGAGGATAGAGAAGACAAGGTGAGATAGCGATCATGAGGCATACCCTTGGGAAAAATACGCGGCCGGGGGCGCTACCATGCGTCCGGCTGCAGGGTCTCTTTCAGCCCTTCGCGGAGGGCGTGATCATCTGTGACCAGGCGGGGAAGATGCTGCAGATGAACGCGGCGGCGCTCACGCTCTTTGAGGTGTCCGCTGAGACGGTATATAGAGGGACAGATTTCCAGCGCTTTCTGCATACCTTTCAGCAGGGCGGCGACCTCCAGGCGGCGGGCCGCCCGGATCTCTGGCTCTCTCAGTCTGGGATAGAGTCCACGGCGGGGCCATATGCACCCGAGAAGACGCTGCTGCTACAGCTGCCTTCCAAGCGCCAGGTCACGGTCACTTTCTGGTACGCGCCGCTGCTGGATGAGCAGGAGCGTGTCGTAGGGGCGATGGCGGTCTTCCAGCCGGTCGCATCCTCCTATCAGCAAGGACTCCACCTGCGGCAGGTGCACGAGACAATCGCGGCGCTCAGCGCGGCCATCGCCTCCCTGCCCGCCTATGACACCCGCATGCTGCCCGCCGGGTCTCTGCTCCTCTCGCCACTGGTCTCCTCGATCGCCCGGCCACTGATGGACATGACACACCAGGTCCTGGATGGTCTGCACGTGGTGCTGATGTCCACGAGCCCTTCCGGGCAGCTCTCGTATATCGCGGGCAGTGGCCTCACGCCGGAGCAAGAACAGGTCGTGCGGGCCAAAACTCCCTTTGTTACCTCGATGTTTGTCGACGACCAGGTCGTGGCTCAACTCTCCGCGCGCCAGGAGGTGCTGCTCTCATCCCAGGAGCTGCGCCAGCGCCCATCATTCGTGCCAGAGTTCGGCTCCGAGGACCTGCTGCTGCTGCCCCTCTTTCTGGAGGAGCGCTTCGCCGGAGAGCTGATCGTCTTCAAAACCAGCTCTGCCAACGGATACACGCCGGAGGAGATCCAGCTGGCAAAGATCGTGGTGGTCGAGATCGAGCTGCTCGTGGAATGCCTGGGCATCCTGCATGAGCGCATCGCCTCCGGCACCCGCTCACTGGTGCAGCAGGAGGTCGGCCGCCTGAGCAATGATTTCCTGACGCTGGCCAGTCATGAGCTGAGAACCCCGCTCACCGGCATCATCGGCAATATCCAGCTGGCCCAGCACCGCTTAAACAGGTTAAAGCGGCAGATCAGGGAGCAAGCGGGTGACATGGGCACGTCGATTGAGCAGGTCGAGGACCCCCTGACCACGGCCATCGAGTGCGCCGACCTGCAGCAAGACGTCCTCAATGGCATGATCGATACCCTCTCCATTGCGACCGAGCCCGTCGAGGCGCGCATGCACGAGGAGAATCTGCTCACGCTGCTGCACGACACGTTGGACAGGGTGCGACGCAGCGCCCCCGAGCGCGCCATAGAGCTAAAGGTGCCACCGAAGATACAGGCCGTCCTCATTCATGCCGATAGTCAGCAGATCATCCAGGTGCTCACCAACTACCTGGTCAATGCCCTCAGCCATACAGGCGCCGGACAGCCCGTAACGATCCAGCTGATCGTCACCGATACGGTGGCCTTGATTCTGGTCCATGACGCCGGACTGGGAGTCGTCACGGAAGAGCAAAAGGCGCTCTGGCAACACTTCTCGCACAAGAAAGATCTGGCGATCCAGCACGGCGCCGATATGAACCTGGGGACCGGCTTCTATCTGTGCCGCATGCTCATTGAACGACATCACGGCCAGGTCGGGGTACAGAGCCATCCCGAGCAGGGAACAACTTTCTGGCTAACCCTGCCGATCGTCGCCCTGCTGGCGCAATAAGCTGAGAGAATGAAAGCCAGCCCATCATACTGGCCGAGAATAAAGAAAAAAGGGGACCTCCCCAGGTTGGGAGGTCCCTTGCTGTGGACATAGCCACTATTGCTTACGCTTCGAGATGGATACACGTGCTAACGAGTAATGTTAAGCGGGAACTACCGGATACGCAGGCCTAAGCCCAGACCTAGACCCACTCCTTCACCGTAGCCATAGCCATAACCATAGCCTGGGAAAAAGCCACCGCCGTAGAAGCCACCGCCGTAGAAGCCACCACCGAAGAGGCCTCCACCGTAGCCATAGCCGTAGCCATAACCATAGCCTGGGAAAAACCCGCCATGGATGTTAGCCAGCGCCTCTTCTGTCAACTCAAGTACGCCACTGGAATTAACCTGATCTTCGCCAGTCAACCATGTACGATAGTCTTGCTTGCTATTATTCATAACGGTACTCTCTCTTTCTACTTTAATATGCACTTTGCCTGGTATTGTCCCCTGCACATTTATCGTGCTAGGATCAATACCAATACCTAGTATACCGAAATGTAGAAAAGGCGATATGGAATATAACTATGCATGGATCTCTCCCTACCTATGGCTGAAGTCTACCCCAACGTCTCCACAGACGACAACGCCTGATACACCTTAAGCCGGGGCAAGCCCCAATACATTCAATGTAACAGCATCCGAAACGAAGATCGCCGTAGGTGCGCCCCTTGCGGGCGCAGCGGCCTCGTGCCCGGGTGAGCACGTTCCCCGCAACACATTTTCCTTCCCAAGAAATGGACGCCGATGTATATGCATGCGAGCGTTTTCATGAATCCAACATTTAATGGAGAGATGGCATGTTTAGGGAAACGTGGCCGCCTGGGTACAGGGCCGCTTTGCGGCTAAGCTGGGGCAAGCCCAGCACTTACGATTGATTACCACGAGGGGCACGTAGTATACTTATTAACATGTATAGATGATAATATATCTATCTGTTACAGATCACTGGGATGTGGTCTCGTTATCGTTTTCTTCCTGACAAAGAAAGGACTACAGGATGGTCCACTTTTCCTGTCCCCTGCCTGGCAGGCGCGTGTATCTGCGTGCCGGCCTCTCACTCTTGTTACTTCTCGTACTGTGTGCCGTGACGTTCTGCGTACAGCCGACCACGGCTGGCGCGCACGCCGCAGCCGTTGATCCGCAGCAGCAGTATAACGAGTTCTGGTCGCAGAACACCTTTTTGGATTTTCACGACTGGACGAATAATGGCGTGGCCGCCTATCCCGCGCTCAGCGGGGCGCGGGTACAGCTTGCTCCGCGCGCCAACCTCACCTGTGCCGCCAGCGATATCGACGGTGGCGCGAGCAACTACGACGCTCAGACCAGGCTCTGCTCCGGCAAAGATCCCATGGCGCCGAGCAGCTACAATGGTGGCATGAACTACTACAACGGCGGCAGCTTCTCCTATGGCACCCTGGTGTCACCGGTGCATACGACAAAGCAACCGATCACGACAATCATCGCCTCCTGGAACGCCACAACCCCGACCGGCACCTGGATGGAGGTCCACGTGCGCATCCAGGAGAATGGCCTGTGGACCCACTGGTACGATCTGCCGATCTGGGCCAGCGACTTCAGCACGATCCAGCGACACAGCGTCGATGGGCAGTTTGACGCCAGCGGTGGCGTGGCGACCGACACGTTCTACGCTAAAACCGTCGCGACCGCCTACCAGATCGGGATCACGCTCTTCACAACGAAGCCCGGCGTGAGCCCGGTGATCCATCACTTCGGCGTGCTGGCCGACTATGATGCGCCCGACGCCTCCCACGTGCCCACTATCGCGCCCGACAAGTCCACCTGGGGCATCAATCTACCGGTGCCGCAGCGTTCACAGAATCTGGCTCAGTACCAGAATCTGGGCTATGGGGGCGGCGGCGACGTCTGGTGCAGCCCGACCTCGACCAGCATGGTGATGGCCTACTGGTCCAACATCCTGCATCAGAAAAATCTGACCCAGACCGTACCGGACGCGGCCAGGGACACGTACGACTTCACCTATGAGGGGACGGGCAACTGGCCCAACAACACGGCCTATGCCTCCGAGTTTGGCGGCATCCACGCCTTCGTGACGCGTATGGACTCATTGAGCCAGGTCGAGCAGTGGGTCAAGCTCGGCGTGCCGATCGTTATCAGCATCGCCTTTGGTCCCGGCCAGCTGCCCGGCGCCACCTACAGCACCGACGGCCACCTGATGGTCGTGCGTGGCTTCACCGCTACGGGCGATGTGATCGCCAACGATCCAGCGATGGGAGGAACCACCAGTGATGCCGGCGTAGAGATCACCTATCCGCGCGCGATCTTCCAGAAGCTCTGGCTGAACGCCTCGGACGGCACCGTCTATGTGATCGCCCCCGAGTTCTGGCCCACCCCGCTCAAAGATCGCGACGGCTCCTGGTAATCGCCGGCATTTTTCACCGCCACTTATCACGCATACAGCAGGCTTAAACGCATGTTTGGCCTGCTGTACCCTTGTGGTCACGGCACGTACTCGCTCTCACAGTCGGGTTACTCGACATAGGGATTATTCGATATACAGTTGTAGTGTAAAAAAAAAGCGTGAAAGGATCTTTCTGGTAGGATGGGAACCGAGCATGGAAGCCAGCTGGCGGGTGAGCGCATAGGAAACTATCAACTGAAGCATGTGTTGGGCAGCGGCGGCTTCGCTGATGTCTACCTGGGTGAGCATCTACACCTGGGCAGCTATGCGGCGGTCAAGGTGCTGCATACAAAATTGGCGCATGAGCAGCTGGAGGATTTCCGCCAGGAGGGGCATATCCTGGCCCACCTGCTTCACCCCCATATTGTGCGGGTGCTGGACTTCGATGTGCAGAATATGCGGCCGTTCCTGGTCATGGATTACGCTCCCGGCGGCACGCTGCGCCAGCGCCATCCCAAGGGCTCACGCGTGCCATTGGCAGCGGTGGTCGAGTATGTGCAACAGGTGGCGAGCGCGCTGGATTATGCCCACGCGCAAAAACTGATCCATCGCGATGTGAAGCCTGAAAACATGCTGGTCGATCAACAGGGTCGCGTCGTCCTGAGCGATTTTGGCGTCGCCTCGATGGCGCATGACACCAGGTCGCAGACACAGGGGGCCATCGCCGGAACCATCGCCTACATCGCGCCGGAACAGATTCAGGGCCGACCACGTACGGCCAGTGACCAGTACGCGCTGGCCGCCATCGCCTATGAATGGCTCAGCGGCGAGCGTCCCTTCCGAGGATCGATGAGCGAGGTAGTGAGCCAGCATCTGGTGACGCCGCCACCGCCCCTCTCAGAGCGCATTCCAGGTATCCCTCCAGCCGCCGAGAGGGTCATCTTTACCGCGCTGGCCAAAGATCCACGCCAGCGCTACGCCAGCGTGGGAGATTTCGCCGCCGCCCTGGCACAGGCCAGCATGGAAGGTACCACCGACGCCTCATCTCCCCATATAGCGCATTCAACCAATCCACTGACCCTGTCTTCACCGGTGCGGATGACGGATTCGGCGCGACAACGGGCGGCGGAGGCGACCATAAACAATATGTCGACCCCGCCATCCTTGACGCCGGGCGCGCGGCGGCCTTCTTCACATCGCTGGCTCCTCATCGTGGCAAGTATACTGCTAGCGATCCTGCTGATCGCAGGCGGAATAGGGGCGGCGCTCATGCAACCCTCCACAGCAAAAAACACGACACATAATACGCCCGTTATACATCTCGATCCTACCGCGACCCTCACGCACGCCCAAAGGGCCACCGCCATCGCCAGCGCGGGACCCGATCGGCTCTATCAGCTCGTCACCGGCGTCCATCCCACGTGGCAGGACCCGCTCAGCGCGCAGGATCACAACAACTGGACCCTCTCGAAGCATTGCGGCTTTAGTGGCGGCACATACCATGTCACCTCCACTACGACAAAGACGCTGGAAAATTGTTTCGCCAACGCTACCCACCTCTGCAACATGGCCTTTCAGGTCCAGATCACCCATCTCAGCGGTGAGGGTGGCGGGATAAGCTTTCGCAACACCACCAATGGCAGCAAGCATAAGGGGTATACGTTTATGCTCAAGCCCTCGGGCGCTTATGACTTTTCAGCCGCCGGCGCTACCGTCATCCCTTACACCCTCACCACATCATCCGCCTTCCACCCAGGCTATCATGTCAGCAACGTGATCACCGTCATCGCTCGTGGCAGCAATTTCTACTTCTATGTCAATCATCATTTCCTCGCCAGCGCCCATAACAGCACCCTGGCCTGCGGCAAGCTCGGCCTGATCGCCCTCGACTGGTCCAGTCTGGCTTCGGCCTCATTCAGCAACGCAAAGGTATGGACGCTCCCTTCGTAATCCGCACGAAAAAACTCATGCATACACACATATCAATCAATCAGCCTATAGACTTTTTGTCAAGAATGCTTGCTTTTGTGAGTATGTGTCAATATAATCGTCAATAGACGAGCCAGAGCGCTTCAACTCATCAATGATGATTTTATAGTATCTACAGCTATAATTTATATGTAAAGATGGTGCCGCGCCTGCTATGCACGGCATTCAGACCAGGTCTGGATTGCCACACAATCAGCATCCACCACGTACTTATGCAACAAGGAGGAAGCATATGGCCTGGGAAATCGACCCCTTTCACACCCTGATCGAATTTTCGGTGATGCATCTTATGATCAACGTCGTAAAGGGACGCTTCAAAGAGGTACATGGAACCCTGCACCTGGATACGCAACAGCCAGCCAACTCATGGGTCAAGGCACAGGTGAACACGGCCAGCATCGATACCGGTGTACCAGCCAGGGATGGTCATCTGCGTTCGGCGGGCTTCTTTGATGTCACAAGGTATCCATCGATCACCTTTGAGAGTACCTCGGTTGAGCCGACAGGGGAAACCACCAGCAAGGTGACAGGCAACCTGACCTTACACGGGGTAACGCACCCGGTGACGTTTCAGGCCAAATACCTGGGATACGCACGCGACATGGAGACGTATGGCTGGAGAATAGGTCTCTATGCAACGGCTGTCATCGATCGTCGGCAATTTGACATATCGTTCAACCAACGCATAGACGGTGTGCCATTCGTAGGAAACGAGGCGCGTCTCGAACTGTTTCTGGAAGCGCTCCAGAGATAAACGAAAGGAACCGGCCCGATCTAAAGCAATCCGACCCGATGTCAGGCCCGCTTACTATCAACGCGTTCTCATGGGATGCCCCCGCCATCCCGGCCGACGCAAACTCGGGTCGCCTGCTGGCTCCAAGCCAGAAGCCTAGGAAGCCTGGGCAAGCCTGGCACCTACGGTTACATCGGTTACATTCCTCTCATGACGTACATTTGCCCACCATGATCGCTCCTGGTGCTCTTTTCTTCCTCATCAGATACATCCCTTTTGACCCGCACGCCAGAATATACAGATAAGCTCATCATTTAGACTGTACATAACAGGATCTCCATGCTAGAATAGGCGCATAAACGCAGCAAGCAAACAGAGAAGAAAGGGATCAATGATGATATCACGAGATCGCCTGCCAGAGGCTATTCAACTACGCGAGGAGGGCCGGGCGAAGCAAGATGAAGCCATTCTGGAGCGCGCACGCGCCCTGCTGATGGAACTGCTGGCGGCTTACCCGGATGACGCCGAGATTACGTACCAGGCGGGCGTGGCCCATGATAATCTGGGACTGGAACAGGGCGCGATCCCCCTGTATGTGCGGGCCATCGACCTGGGACTGGCGGGACCCGACCTTGAGCGCTGCCTGCTCGGCCTGGGCAGCACCTACCGTGGCCTGGGCCGCTATGATGAAGCGGTCGCGACCCTGCGCCGGGGCGTACGCGAGTTCCCCCAGAATCGGGCGCTGCAAACCTTCCTGGCTATGGCGCTCTACAACTCGGGGGAGTACAGAGAGGCCATGGAGATCGCCCTGACTAACCTGCTGGAAACCACCAACGACGAGAAGCTGCAATATTTCAAGCGCGGTCTGACCTATTATTCACAGCACCTCGACGAGGTCTGGGACTCATAATTATCCCTTCGCGGAAGTCCCCAGTCCAAAGCCAGGCCAAACCTTAATACGTTCAACTTAAAATTGTGCAGGACGAGAAAAAACCACAGTACGTGCGGGGCTCGCCCCCGCTTTGCTTGCTTCCCACACGAAAAGGCCCCTTCAAGGCGACCAAGGACGGTTTGCATGCGATGCATCCCATTCTTTTGGTTGCTTTTTCGAGCGGCGAGGAAGCAAAGCGGGGGCGAGCCCCGCACGTACTGTGGTCTCTTTTATCTCTGCTTGCTCTAAAGCTGAACGTATTGGAGGCAAGCCTGGCAGCTACGCTCGGGCGCGGCGCTTGCCCAGGTAGGCATTGACACTGGCGACCCTGATCTTGTTGGTGTCGTCAGAGACCAGCACACCCTGGCTGCGCAGCTCGCGCACGCGTCTCTCGGAGAGGGACAGGGCCTCGGCGGCCTCGGACACCGTCATCGGCTTACGCCTCGTCAGCTTACCAGTATTCGAGGAAAGCGCTGGCAACGAGCCGGTATCCGTCGGAGGCAGGTATGACGCCATCTCCTCCATGGCCAGGAATTCGCTGGCATCATCCCCACCAGCCCAGGCCGGCAGGAAGGCATTACCAGGCGCGCCCTGCGGGAGCGCATCGGCCACCAGCGGACCGCTATCCTGGCCTCCACCCTTATCGCTGTCGCCCTTATCGTGTGGCGTCGCCTCGAACGTCAGAGGCTCGGTCGTATGCTCCTCCTCCTCTTGCGTCCCCACCTCATTGTCCTGCGCCACCTCTTCTACCCGCTCCTCACGAGGCGTCATCTCCTCAACGGACGGCAGGGCCTGCGGCTGATTAAAAGCGGCGGTCGTCACCCGCTCGACCTCTTCAACCTCCTCCACCTCTCTGGCTGGCTCGATCATCGCCACCGGCACGCGCTCCACCCGCTCAGCAGGGATGGGCTCCTCCGTGCTCTTCACGGGTTCCGCCGCCACCGGCGCGGGCTGCTCGGTATTGGTACCACCATTGGCGGATGGCCGGGCGCCGGCTGGCTCCGTCGTCAGAACCTCGCTGACGGCGGCGCGTGCCTCCAGAGCCGTGTTCTTCACGCGCTCGATCATGCCGGGCTGCTTGGTGCGCTGCTTATAGGCCGCCAGGCGCCGCTGCTGCTCCTCCAGCATCTCCAGCTCATCAACCTTCGCCGCCAGCTCGGCGGCCGTCTCGTTCTTCGAACTAAAGAACTCGGCCACCACCGAATAGGCCAGGTTCAGGAAGGCAAACGACGACGCCAGGATAGGATTAAGCATCCTCAATGTATCGTTGACGCGCAGGTCGTTCCCCTGGAACGTCATGGCGTACTCCCAGTTCACAAACCAGCTAAAGGCGGTCAGGCACACAATAAAGAGCCAGGTAAGCCCCTGGGCGTACCATGGCATATTGCCGCGAAAGAACATCACGCCCACCGTCAATACCAGGGCGGTCAGGTCGATGCTCACGGCCAGCGTGTAGGGATTGACCCAATCGGTGGGGTCGGCCTCAAAATTATGGAAAAAGGTGGCGACATGCCGAATCGACGCCGCCAGGAACGCGATATACGCGAAAATAAAAATAACACGGATGAAAACGCGAAATGCTCCTTGCCAGGTCATGGATATCCTCTTCTCTATGCGATGCGCTACTTGCATTCAAGCCCTTCTATCCTATCAGCTCGATGCAATGCATTTCTACTGCCTGGTGAGTGATCCGCAGCGATTACTTCCTACTATGCAACTCTGTCTCAATACAATATACGAGAACTATAGCATGTTTTTCGTGCTGTGACTGTCGAGGAGATAGGTAGCTGCGGCGACGTGGGAAGGCGGATGGCGGCGCGCATGACGCGGTTTTTCGGGAAAAGAAATTTCATGCGCTATAGCCCGAAGGTCCCCGATATATCCGGTCGGAAGCGCTCAGTGGGGCTGGGTAATGACGATGTGGCTGCTCCACAGCAGCGCTTTGTCGTTGGCACGCAGGGCGTTGATCGAATAGTCCTCCATCGAAACGACATAGACGATGCCATCCTTGATACCGGCGATGAAGCTGAGCACATCCAGCTGCGCGTCGCCGTGGTAATCGATCGAGTAGCTCCAGCGCCACTTGCCGCTGCTAGCATTGAGCGCATCGACCACTCCCCGGCTGATAGAATTGATATAGACGCTACCAGCGTTGATCTGGATAGCGGGATCCAGAAAGCCGGTCTCGTGATGCCAGAGCAGCACGCCATCGCGGGTACGCAGGGCGCTGATACTGCTGTGCGCACTGACATAGACAATGCCAGCCTGCTCATCCGAGAAGACCACGTAGCTATAGTGGTAGCGCCACAACGACGAGCCATCGCGGGCGCTCCAGACATCAATCCAATTGTCTATGCCCTGCTCATAGACGTTGAAATAGATCTGCCCATCGGCGATGCGTGCCAGGTCGGCGTTCTCGTCGATCTGACGCCGCCACAGCTGGCGCTGATCCGAGACCCGCAGCGCCACCAGGTCCCGATTGTTCTGCAGGACATAGAGCACGCCCTGCTCGACCACCAGCGCACGCAAATAGCTATCGGGCGTCACGAAGCGCCCCAGCAAGTGGCCGTCCGCGACCCGAAACGCCGAGATGGTGCCCTTAGAGCCAGGGCCACTACGAAAGGTATAGGCCACGCCCGCCTCGATCTGCTGCAGCGAACCCACATCCTCATGGCTCCAGACAAAGGTGCCATCGCTGAGCCGGTAGGCCACGATCGTCGTCGCATCGGGCGCCACAAAGACCAGTCCATTGGCCCCCGAGGTAACGGAGGCGCCACTCGGCAGAGGATGCTGCCACAGTTGCGACCCGTCACGCACATCAAGCACATGCAGCGAATAATCGGTCCACTGCACATACACCTTCGCGTCCGACACACCAAAGGTGCGGATATCCTGGTCGCTGCGCCATAGCACATGGCCCGTACGCGTCTCAAAGGCGAAGATGCGGCCCAGGTCGGAGTTATATTCCGGCGCCGCCCTCATCACTGTGATCGGTCCCCAGGTAACCACGTTCACGATCGGTGGCGTGCGCTGACTGATATGGGTAACCGGAGTCGTCGGGCGCGCCACTGGCTGAGAACCGCTCAGCAGCGGCTGCGAGAGCGCACTGATATTCGGCCACAGCAGAGCCAGCACCAGCACGGCCGCGCCCAGCGCCGTCAGCAGCGTCAGGTAGAAGCGGCTGCGCTCCGAAAGATACTGTCCATGCAGCAGACCGCCCCTGGCAGTCTCCGCGTCATCCAGATCCACAATTTCGGGCTCGCCGCTGGAGAAAGGGTCGTCCTGCTCAGAATCGCGCATCCTGCACCTCCTGCTCTCCCTTACCTTCGTGTCTGATTCTCATCATACCGGGGCACTTAAGCGCCCGCGCACCGGATTTTTTATGTTGGTGTCTGGGGGTGTCGTGGCGCCCCCAGACACCAACATAAAAAATCCTGGGCCACTCACCCTGTCGTGGTCAGCGAGGTTTGCCAGAGTGTCTCTTTATCTAAGACGCTTAGCGCGCTCAATGAGGTATTGTGATTCAGTACCAGATAGATCACTCCCTGCTCGATCTGAGCCACGTAGCCCTGAGGCTGCCACGACGGCACGGCACCAGTGCCGATCATATACTGCCACTGCAGGCTGCCATCCCTGATATCGAGCACCATCACGCTCCCCTGCTGATCTGAAATCGCGTATATGCGTCCATCCTGGATCTGGACATCTGAGAGGGTCATGTGGGTCTCATAGTGCCACTGCAAGTTCCCTGTGCGACTATTGAGGGCCATCAAGCTCTGGTCCGTCTTCAAATAGATCACCTGCGACTGCACCGCCACCACGACCGGTGTTCCGTCCACGTCATAGCGCCACTGTTGAGCACCCGTCATAGTATCGATGGCCGTCAATGTACCATCCTGGCTCGACACGATATACAGCTTGCCATCGGCCACCTCCTCCAGCAGATCGGTATGGGGCAGAGAACGACGCCAGAGCTCACGATTATCGCGCACGCGCACCGCCGTCAGCACGGCATCCGATCCCAGGCTATAGACCACCCCGTTCGCCGCCACCACATGGATCGGCAGTTCCTTCACGTCCCTCGTCGACTGCCAGACCACCTTCCCATCGCTCATACGCACCCCCGTCAGCAACAGTCCCTTACCGGACTGCACATGCTCAAAGTAGAGCACGCCCTGCCCCCGATCCACCGCCTGGATCACCCCACCGCCATTATAGTGCCACTGCAGCGAGCCATCGGCGACCTGGTAGGCCGACCAGCGCTGCGAGCTATCCATCGCCAGCAGCAGGCCGCTGATGGTTGCCTCCGGCTGCGCATCCTGCGGCAAAACCGTATGCCAGACCAGCGAGCCATCGCGCTCACTGATCCCATTCAGTGAATGATCATTCTCCTGCACCCACAGCTTCCCATCCTCGACCCCCATATTCATGATCGTCGGCTGCGATTCCCACGCCACATTGCCACTCTCACGCCTCACCGCCACAATGCGCGACTCCGATCCTTTGAACGGCACATTGATCCTGGCAATCACCATATCCCCCAGCGAAAACGTCGCCACCACAGAGCCATGCCCGACATCGGCGACCGGCGTCACATCCATACCCACTACCTTCGTCTGCGCCGCAGGACGCGGCAACGCCGACTGTGCCAGCAAGACCAGGTTCGGCCACAGCAGCCAGCCCACCACCAGCAGCACCAGCGCGCTCAACCCCAGCAGCGCCAATCGGCTCCAGCGCGACAGATGCTCTCCCTGCACCAGGCCCCTCCACCATCGCCTCGGCTCACCGGCATCCTCATCTAGATCCACCACCTCAAACTCATCATCGAACGTATCCTTACGCTCATCATAACCCAAAATGCACCTCCCATATGTTCGGACCCCGCGTCCGATTTCCCCCTCCGCGCACGCTCGCGCTGAGGCCCCCATGGTCGGACCCCGCGTCCGATTTTCCCCTGCTTCACACCTCTGTTTCTATATACACGATATCGCATGAAAAAGGTAGAGGCATAGTATCACGCGGAAAAACTATCTATGTACGCGACCGGGCGCGAGGCCCGAGTCCATGGGGAACTGCTGGGGCACTGAGATGCATATCGATATATGATTGATTACCTTGAAACGGTGTGCTATACTAAGAAATCCTTAGTATAGTGGGTCAGTTCCTCCAGACCTGCAGGGACTGATCAAAAGCGGATTCTGTGGCATTTCGAATGTAGTAACCAGGTAGAGCGTCGCGTATTACATCTACACATCTCCCTTCCAAAAAGGAGAACAGTCATGGTAGAACATTCTGCATCAGTGATCGTTAAAGCTCCCTTACACCAGGTCTACGAACTCTTTACACATTTCAATGATTTTCCAAAATTCATGGGCTTTGTGAAAGAGGTTACCTACTACGATGATCGGCGCAGCCACTGGGCTGTCAAGGTAGTAGGGCAATATGAATGGGATGCAGTCAATGAAGATTGGATACCAGATCAACAGGTTGGCTGGCGCTCCACGCGCGGCCTCAAGAATTCTGGCCGAGTCAAGTTCCGCGCTCTAGGCCCTGAGCGTACATCCGTTGATGTCTATATTCGTTATACTCCGCCCACAGGTCCGCTTGGTGAGTTAGGTGATCGCTTCGGCGTCAATTCCTACTTCGACGCGATACTAAAAAAGGATTTGAGTAATTTTGCGCATATGGTTGAAGAAGCCCCACCGGGCGCACTCGACCCTATGTCTTCTCATTATCTTTTCCATCCTGAGAGCGCAGTCAAAAGGGGCGAGCTAACCCCGCGTCAGAAGGCAGCGATGGAGCACGATCCCATGATGAGTCCGCAAGCGCTGTCGGAACGCCAGGCGCAGATCGCCAAAGAGGCCGAGCAACGCCGACGCCTGAAAGAGGAGCAGGAGGCCGAATTGAAGCGACGGCGGCAGCGCGAGCGCCAGCTGCAGAGCGAACGCGAGATCATCCTGGCCCAGGAAGCGCAGAAGCGCCAGCAGGAGCGCCTCGAACGTGAGGCCGCACAGCGCAAGGCGGCCACCGTCCCACTCGATCCCGTCCACACGTATGCCGCCAGGGCGCATGGGCTCGGCGATCGCGACGGCCGCATACGCGATCCCAACTGGCTGCAAGATCCTATGACCGCGCGGCGGCACAGCAGCAAGCCGGACATCTCAGATCCACCGCCCACCGCTCAATAGGTTAAAGACAACATCCGTTTTGGTAGCTATTTCGTATACAGGGTATATGTCATAATGCCAGCCGGTACACCGTAAGCTGAAAAGAATTTGACCAGGCATGCTCACAATATATCAGGAAGGCGTGCCTGGTCACTGCGTTTTTAATACACAAAAAACCCGGCTAATAGATAAAGTCGTCATTTGTTATGTGGTGTAAGGAGGAGAAAAAGTTATGTCAGAGCATCATGTATCTGTAATCGTCCACGCCCCCATCGAGCAGGTCTATGCGTTCTTTACGCATTTCAATGATTTTCCCAAGTTTATGAGCTTCGTCAAAGAAGTAACCTATCATGATGAGCGGCGCAGCCACTGGGTAGCGCAGATCGCTGGTACCCATGAGTGGGATGCCGTCAACGAAAGCTGGATTCCTAATCAGCAGGTCGGCTGGCGCTCCACCAGTGGCCTGGCGAACTCCGGGCTGGTGCGCTTCGATTCCATGGGAACTGATCGCACGCGCGTCGATGTGTACATCTCCTATACTCCACCGGCCGGCGTGGCCGGTCGGGTCGTCAATAGCATGGGCATCGATGAGCACTTCCAGGCATCGCTGCAGCAGGATATGGAAAACTTCGCGCGCATGGTTGAGGAGGCCCCCCAGGGCGCCCTCGATCCCATGCAGTCGCATTACCTGTTCCACGATCAGAGCGCGGTCGCCAAAAACCGGGTGACATCCAACCAGCAGGCATCGATGCAGTCGGACCCCATGATGAACGAGGGATCCCTGCAGTCACGCCAGCAGAACATCCAGCAGGAGACGGCCCGCGATCAGCAGTTGCGGCAGCAGGAAGAGGCCACACGCCAGCAGCGGCAGGAACGCGAGCAGCAGGCCGCGCAGCAGCAGTCAGACGCCCTGCGGGCCCAGGCCGAGCGTGATCGCGCCGCCTACGAGGCGCGGGCCAACCGGAGCGTGCCCGCCGAACACGAGCTCGACCCGGTACGCGACACCATCGGCGGTCGTAACGCCGCCATGCCTCGCTCACCGCTCGGCGACCAGGACGCACGCTCCGAGCGCTATCCACAATATCACGAGGATCCTATGCTCGCCCGCGCGCCCAGACAGCAGGTCTCATCCGAACAGCCCGCCGTCTCCGACGTGGAGATAGAATCACCATGGCGCGCCAACATCCAGGGCGCACCCGAACCCGACGAAAACGACGCCAACCGCGAATAATCATGAAAAAATGCGGCCCCATGATGGGGCCGCATTTTTTCATGATTATTCGCGGTTGGCTAACTCTTACTTTACCATTTACGTGGTCACGAAATTCGAGACCAGTGGCAATTTAAACCAGAAGACCGAGCCTTTGCCGACCTCGCTATCGACGCCGACCTCGCCACCGTGACGTGTAATAATCGTCTGGCAGATGTGCAGTCCCAGGCCGAGGCCAACGCCGGAGCCGCTCTGCACCACGATGCCCGGCACGCGGTAGAAGCGATCCCACAGCATCTTCTGCTCTTCGGGCGGCAGACCGGGACCCTCGTCGCGCACAGATACCTTGACGGAGGACTCAACAACCTCGATGCGCACCTCAACCACGCGATCGGAAGCAGAATATTTGAGTGCGTTGGTCAGAAAATTGGTGATCACCTGCCCGATGCGATCGGCATCGGCATGCACCGGTAAGGCCCGTCCCTCTGAATCGTCCTGCAGCAGGATAACGCGTCCAGGAGAGGCCGAGCGCTGATCCTCAACGGCATTACGCACGATCTCCACCAGGTTGGTATCATCCATGTCGAGCTGCAAGCGATTGCCCTGGATGCGCGAGACATCCAGCAGATCCCCCACCAGGCGGTTCTGGATGCGTACCTGCCGCTCCGCCCGATTGAGCAACTCTCGGATCAACCTCAGCTTGTCTTGATACGCGGCCAGTTCCCTCGTAGGCGCGAGCAAGGTGTCAACACGTCGCTTCGCCAGCTGGATATTTCCATTGATCGTGGTCAATGGGGTACGCAACTCATGGCTGGCGATGCTCAAGAACTCATCCATGCGGCGGTTGGTCTCTAGCAGGGCCGACTCGTTAGCCTGCGAACGGACCTGCTCCTCCTTCAGCGTCTGCAGGACCTCGTTGGTCTGCCGCTCCAGGTGTTTGCGCGCCGTAATATCGTGAAAGACAACCACCATCCCGGCGATCGTACCGGACATGTCCAGCAGTGGCGCCCCACTCACATCAGTAAAGATCTCGCGTCCATCCAGCGTTTGAAAGGTCAGGTCCACGGGATCGCCGCTGGCAATCACCTCGCCACGCGCCAGGCGCGCCACCGGCAGCGCATCCTCCGTCAGATCCCGCCCCTCGCCATCGCGGACATGGATACGCGAAAAACGCTCATACATAGATAGTGAAATATAGTCCGCCGGTGACGTGATGCCCATCATCTGGTGAAATGCTGAATTGGCGCTGATAATCGCGCCCGCCCGGTCGTATACTACGACCCCGTCGGTGATAGCCTCAAAAACGGCCTTCAAGGCATCTAACTGCTCATCGGTCGACATCGCGCGACAGGGATGTGTCGCCTGTCGCAAGCTTTCTAATTCGCCTTCAAACTGTATACGTTGCGCCTGCCCATGCTCCAGGGCCTCATCGCGTTCCCGTTCTAGTTCAGCCACGCGCGCACGCAACATATAAAGCTCATCTAGAAATTTCTGTTCCGTACGGCCAGTACCTTTCAATGCTAAATTTCTACAAGATGAGTCCAACATGGTGTGTCTGTCGCCATACCATGGCACATCTGTCGTCACGCACAAACAGACAACATGGCCATTCTTATGAGTATGGCCTGTCGTCATTAAATATCATACATGCATAGTGCGACATCATAGATATTACGTATTTTAATATTACTATTATACACCAACTCCAGTGTACCCTGCACAGATCGCTACATAAACGGTCAAGATGATACATCCTAGACGCCCAAAAAGCAGAGTTCGGGTACCAGTCCCTCCCTATTTCGTGCTACCATGTGGGAATGAGATCTGATGACAGACAACGCATCCAGCATCGCTCATACAGCGAAGAAAGCAACAGCCATCAATAGTGAAGGAGAATTGTATTTATGGTATCCCAGGAATCCCTCGGCGGCTCACGCGTGCGGGTCGCCATCATCGGCTATGGATTGGCGGGCTCCGTTTTTCATGCGCCCCTGGTAGACGCGACTCCGGGTATGCAGGTGGCCGCCATCGTGACCGGCAACAAAGAGCGCCAGCAGAGCGCCCAAAAGCGCTATCCCAACGCGAAGATACTGAGGAGCGTCGACGATCTGTGGCAGAGCGCCAGCAGCTACGACCTGGCGGTGGTGGCGACCTCGAATAATATGCACGTTCCCCTCGGTGTCGCCGCGCTACGCGCCGGACTGCCGGTGGTGGTCGATAAGCCGATGGCTGCCACGGCCAGCGAGGCCCGGAAGCTGCTTGAGGCCAGCCACGAAACGGGTCAACTGCTGACCGTCTTCCAGAATCGACGCTGGGATAACGACTTTCTGACCGTGCGCAAGATCCTTGACGCCAACCTGCTGGGACCCATCACCCGCTTTGAGTCCCGCTTCGAGCGCTATCGTCCCGCTCCCAGGCAGGGCGCCTGGCGCGAATCAGCCGATCCCCAGGCGGCCGGGGGCCAGCTCTATGATCTGGGCAGCCACCTGATCGACCAGGCGCTCTACCTCTTCGGCAAGCCCGAGCGCATCTACGCAGAGATGTTCCAGCGTCGTCCCGGAGCGCAGGTCGACGACGATAGCTTTGTCGCCCTGCAGTTTCCCGGTGGCGTCATCGCGCACCTCTGGATGAGCCAGGTCGCCCGCATCTCGGGACAGCGCATGCGCGTCAGCGGCCTCAACGGCACCTTCGAAAAGTGGGGACTCGATCCGCAGGAGGATGCGCTGCGCGCCGGAAAGCGGCCTGGTGATCCGGCGTGGGGGCAGGAACCACGCGAACTGTGGGGCCACCTCTCCACCAACATGAGCGAGGGTGGCGTCCACTTCGATGGTCCCGTCGAGACCCTCCCCGGCGCCTATGAGAACTACTACGCCGGTATGCGCGACGCCATCACAAAGGGCGCGCCTCTGCCGGTCGACCCCAATTCCGCGTTGGAGGTCATCCGCGTTATCGAGGCCGCCCAGATCAGTGCCCGCGAGCAGCGCAGCGTTACATTCTCATAGGGAGGCGGAATACCTCACTCACTCGGAGGCGAACACCTCACTCACGTCCGCGCCATCCTGGGGCTCGTAGCCCAGTACGGTCCGCGCATGCTCCAGGTCATAGTAGTGCGGCGTGTTGTTCGAGACGCCATAGAAGATATCAAAGGTGATCTGATCAGCCTCCAGACTCTTCTGGACCAGCTGAGCCAGGTCCCGCTGACTGATCCAGAGCGCCGCCAGGCGTTCTGGTGACTCTGGATAGTGGTGATCGTGTGGCACCTGTCGCGGCGGCTGATCCTGACGTGTCATGCTGCCGATGCGCAGGCAGATCACCCGCAGATCCTTGCTCTCCGCGTAGTAGCGGCCCAGCGACTCCCCAAAGCTCTTGCTCACCCCATAATAGCTATCGGGCCGCACCGGCATCAGATGGTCGATCACCGGCTCTCCCTTGCGATAGATATCCGGCGCATGCTCCAGATCATAGTTGCCGACTGCGTGATTCGAACTGGCGAAGATCACCTGCTTCACGCCCGCCCGGCTCGCCGCCTCATACACGCTATAGGTCCCCGAAATGTTGTTATGCAACACGCTCTCCCAGCTCGCGCGCGGCGAACCATTGGCCGCCAGGTGGATCACGCTATCCATCCCCTCGCAAGCCCGCGTCAACACCTCCAGGTCATTGATATCCCCCACCACCGTATCCGCACCCTCAACCTCATGCCTGCCAAAACAAAGAATCGAATACTCCGGCTCCAACTCGCGCCGCAGAGCCGTCCCAATCACGCCACCCGCTCCCGTCATTAAAACTTTTTTCTTCATCTGGATCCTCCATATGTTCGGACCTCGCGTCCGATTTAATTCCCTCGCCCGACGATACCGTTTCCATAAGTTCGGACCTCACGTCCGATTTATTCCCCTCGATATCCCGCATACCAATCGTAAGCGGCCTGCAGGAAGGCCACCCCGGTTTCCAGCACTGCCAACGCTGGCTCCAACCGGTGGGGCTGGCTATAATATTCAATCACGCACTGATGGAAACGTCGGATACCACGTCCCATAGGTGCATGACCTGCCAGCAGATGCAGCGCCGCATCCTTGGACAACCGCCAGACGGATAGTGGCTCTGGCGCCTGCAGCGCCAAAACACTGTAGAGCGTCGGCCAGACCTCGGTACACGTGAAACGCACCCTGCGTTCCAAACGTCCATCGCCAGCACTCAACAGATCTTCCGAAGTATCTCCGATCATCTTCGGTATCCGCTCAAGGCCGCGCATAGAGCTCTGTATAACCTCCTCGGTGGTCGCCTCCGGCACCGGCAGGCGTCCATAGATCATATGATAGCTGCCCGCGATCGGCCCCACCCATTGCGCCGACCGCGCCGTCTGCACATCGGGTGACTTCACATACGCCTGAATATATTGAAACGGCGCTGGATCAACCAGCGCCAGCTCACGCTGAACAGCCATACTCACTGTCAGGGGCAGCTGCCCATCCGCCTCCAGCCGTGAGCCATCCACATACAGATGAAAATCGATATCGCTACAGCCCGGAATGAAACCTCCCTTCAAAGCCGAACCATGAACCAGGATACCAATACATCCCGCCTGCAGATGCTTCAAATATATCTGTGCCGCCGCCTCCACAATCGGGCGCGCCTCCGGCACCAACAGGGATACATCCAACACGTTCCTACCCTTTCTTCGTTTTTGTGGGCCACCAGGAGAAAATCGGACGCGGGGTCCGAACCTATGTGGGATGTCGTCGCGTTTGTTTTTTTGTCGATCGCATGGGCAAATCGGGCGCGCGGCCCGGACGTGTGAGATCGATGATCAAACGATATCGATCCAATAGCGTAGCTTCTTTACGGCCGAGCCTTCAACATAGACCGCGTTTTCAAACTGCCCACCATTATATTCAATCACTTTTTTGGACGCGATGTTAGTCTCATCACAGGTAACAAGCGCCCTGGTAATTCCCAGAGCCCGTGCCTTCTGCAGACCCAGGCGCAGAATCTCCCTTCCGTACCCCTGGCGCCGCCACGAGGGACGAATCTGATATCCGATATGCCCACCTACTTTCAGCAACAGCTCATTCAGCTCATGGCGAACCGTCAGATTGCCCACGTACACCCCATTATCCTCATCACCCTCAATGAGCCAGTAGCGAGTATCCGGCACAAAATACGGCGGCATCGAAGCCCGGTTATACACCCGGTTCACATGTCGCAAATAATCATCAAAATCGGCCGTCAGGCGCGGAAGATTATACTGCAGCAGCGTCCCCTCCTCCTGAAACTCCCGCAACCCCTCAAGGAAGCTCTCCTTGTACTTCGCGCTCGGCTCCGTCAAAAACAACATCGCCAGTTCTCCCATATGTTCGGACCTCGCGTCCGATTTTTTCTCTCGGCGCACCACACCGCTTCCCGGGCTTGCCATTTCAACAATTTCGCTCGTTTCTATAGTATAGATGTTGAGAGGCAGAAATAAAAGCGTTGATGAAGGAAGTTTATGAGTAGTATAACTTTATTGGGTACAGGGACCTGCCAGATCGAATATGAGCGCCGAGCCTCCAGCGTGCTGCTGGAGTTGGATCAGACCCATATTCTCTTCGATTGTGGACACGGCATCGCGCAGCGCCTGCTGGAGGTCGGTGTACGCCACCACCAGCTCTCCCATATCATTCTGTCGCACTTTCATCCCGATCACGTCTCGGACCTCATCCCCATGCTGCAGGCCGGGGCCTGGTCGCAGCGTGATCCACGCGACAGCGACCTGCATATCTATGGCCCCGAGGGCGTCCAGCAGTTGATCGATGGCCTGATGCGGATCTTCGGTCCCCGCAGCTTTCAGCAGCCCGGCTACCAGGTACGGGTCCACGAGATTACCGACGAGCACTTCTCAATCGAAGATTATCAATTTGAGTCACTGAGCCTGCCGCCAGCGGGAAACCATGGACTGCGATTCCAATGGGGAGACAAGAGATATGCCATCACCGGGGACTCGCACTTCCACGAACAGGAGATCAACCTGCTCACAGGCTGCGACCTGGCCATCATCGACGCTGGTCATATCAGCGATGCAGAGATCGTCGAGCTGGCCGTCGCCACGCAGACCCCGCACATCATCTGCTCGCATCTCTACCGCGACCTGAATGGCCCCCAACTGCAGCGCCAGGCCCGCCAGCGCGGCTACAACGGCACGCTCCAGGTTGGCTATGACCTGCTCTCATTCACGCTCCCGTAACGCGCCCCTCGCGGGCGCTTACCCCAACCTGAGAGCTTAAGAACTTAAGGACTTAAGAACGTCTAAACCATTGGCCGCAGGTTCGAATCCTGCTGGGCGCGCCACATTCCTCAAAAATGCCACCCTCAAGAAGTTAGAGAAACTACTTCAGACACTTTCCCCCTTCAGGGAAGGTATCTAAAGTAGTCCTCTTGGCTAGCGACCTTAAGACGTTATATCAACCAATCTTCTGGCCGAAATAACCCCAAAAGTCGACCCCGACCTGAGCTCGAAATTGTACCAGTGTTCCGCGACTCGCCCTCTATGACCAGCAGGGGGAGTAGGATTAATGTAGTGCAAATACCAGAACGTTCCCACCTGGTTTGTGATCGAGCCCGGCCAGGGGCTCCTGGGACATTGTCGGAAACAGAGAAATGCACCATTATGAGGATCCTCTATGCCTTCTTTAAAGGCAATAGCATGATTATCAAAAGGTAATCCGTCATATGTGGACAGATAGTAAAAGATATGCTCTAGCCTCCATCGTGTATTAGGGTTATTTTGATGCTGTCTCCAACACTGCGTTTTGGCAACATCTGGATAACAAATCAGAATACGTTGCACATGAGGTGATGCATCTACAGGCCAGTCATCAACATGAGAAATGGTAATCCTATTAGAGTATTCAATTTATGACGCAAACAATACTATTTGCTCTATCGATCAGAATACGTGTTTGCTCCAGAGGATTTGCCTTCACGCAGGCGGGGTACCGATAAGGGGCAGGGGCAAAAATAAAACCGCGATAATCGTCAGTCTTAAGAAGGAAAGAAAGGGCACAACGCTGTGCCCTGAAAGCCGGAGCGAGCCCGACACTTACGCGTGATCCTCTTCCAGCGGACCCTCGGTCAGCAGGCCATCCTGAATGTGCACCAGGCGGTCGGCGGTATTGAAGACCAGGGGATCGTGGGTGGCGATTAGGAGTCCGATGTTGCCCTGGTGTGAGATCTCGCGCAGCAGGAAGGTGATGTCGCGGCCGGTCAGCGAATCCAGATTGCCGGTCGGCTCGTCGGCGATCATGAAGCGAGGCTTATGCACCAGGGCGCGGGCCAGCGCCACACGCTGCTGCTCGCCACCCGAGAGCTCCATGCCCCGGTGTTTGGCACGCTTGCCCAATCCGACCTGCTCCAGGGCCTCGATGGCCTGCTTATTGCGCTGGGCTGAGGGCATGCGCGACAGGCGCAGCGGAATCTCCACGTTCTCCAGCGCCGTCAGCGAAGGGAAGAGGTGCGCGTTCTGGAACATCATCCCGATGCTCTCCCGGCGCAGGTGCGCGCGCTCCGTCTCCCCCATCTTCAGCAGATTCTTGCCCAGGATGAACACGCTGCCACTGGTGGGACTATCCAACCCAATCAAGATATTGAGCAAGGTCGTCTTGCCAGATCCCGAGCGGCCGCGCAGGGCCACAAACTCACCCGGCTTGATCTTCAGGTCGATGCCGCGCAGCGCATGCACCACGCCACCGCCCGAAGGATAATCGCGCGTAATGCCCTTTGCCTCAACGATAGTCTCCGTTGCCACTACTGCATCCATCTCTTACTGCTCCTTCTTGCCATTGCGTCCGTTCAGAGAAACGCCGTTCTGACCGGCGCCATTCTCATGACCATTGCCGTTCACCTGATCCAGAATCGGCCACAGCTCGACGTGGTCGCCGATAATCCTCACCTCGGCGCGCCCATTAAAGGGCAGCGTCTCAATGGCCTCCTTCGGCAGCTGCAGACGACCGGCGCGATCGATCAGGATCGACTCGCGGTGCGTGCGACTGGATAGACCAATCACCGCGCTGGCCGCCGGCATGTGGGACTCCAGTGTCTCCAGCGTGGTTTCGCGGCGAATCGTCTCAGTACTGGTGCGACCATCGCGAATAGCGATCGTGCGATCAACGGCCGCGGCGATTGTGGCATCATGGGTCACCGTTATGATCGTCAGGCCCAGTTCATTGTTGAGACGCCGGAAGAGATCAAAGATCTCGCCCGCCGTCACCGAGTCCAGCTCGCCGGTCGGCTCGTCGGCCAACAGCACTTTGGGGTCGTTAGAGAGGGCCACCGCGATCGCCGTACGCTGCTGCTCACCGCCGGAGAGCATCGTCGGCTTCTTCTGCTCCTTGCCGGCCAATCCGACCAGTTCCAGCAGCTCTTTGGCGCGTTTAGAGCGCCGCGAAGAACTCACGCCGCTCAACATCTGTGGCAGCTCAACATTTGCCTGCGCGCTCAACTCCGGCAACAGATTGCGTCCGCTCTGCTGCCAGATCTGTCCTACGATGCGGCGCCGATAGTTGATGCGCTGCCCCTGAGACAGACGAGTCAGATCATTGCCATCCACAATACAGCTACCGGCGCTGGGCACATCCAGGCCGCTCAAAATATTCAAGAGTGTGCTCTTGCCTGAACCAGAAGCGCCCACAATCGCCATCACCTCACCCGGCGTCACCTCTAAATCAAGACCCTGCAACGCGACCACCTCCAGATCAGCGACCTTATATATTTTTACAAGGTTATCGCAAAGAACAATAGGGTCCGCCATACAAACTCCTTCTTCCTTCTCTCCGTACAATCGGGCTGATTTTCGATCACCCACCAAAAAATAGTATTCGCCTAGCATAATGCATAGAAATACAACAATGTTTTCCTGCGAATATATCTCTTATTTTACC
This sequence comes from Dictyobacter halimunensis, assembly GCF_036245075.1. NCBI lineage: Bacteria > Bacillati > Chloroflexota > Ktedonobacteria > Ktedonobacterales > Dictyobacteraceae > Dictyobacter > Dictyobacter halimunensis. The sequence goes on along the minus strand of NZ_BSRI01000002.1, from coordinate 3,421,855 downwards.
CACCACTGTCTATATGTACGCATCATCCCTACTCTTATCTCACCACAACAGGAGTCAACTTAAGGAGTGCAGGGGTCTCCCTGCCGGGGTGTGGGGTGTCCACACACACTCTCTTCTCCTCTCGCGCCGCCGCAGGCGGCGCGAAAAAGAAGGAAAAGAAGTTTTGTGGGGACACCCCACACCCCGGCAGGAGGGCTCGTCGCCCTCCTGCACCTCCCGCATTGGGCGGCGGAACCTGTTTTTCGGATTTTTGAAAAATCCGGGATGACTCATAAAAGGGGCCGGGGACGCAGGCGTCCCCGGCCCTAGAGCTCCTGAAGGAGCTACTTTAAGGCATCCAGCGAATAGTCGATGGTAGTATGACCATTTTCATTCCCTTTCAGGATGACGATGTCTTTTCCAATCGGGTTGCCGTTGTGGTCAAACTGAATCTTGCCGCTGACGCCATCAATGGTGATGGTGTGCAGGAGCCGCTGAATCTGCTCGCCGGTGATCTTCGTCTGGCCGCTGGCCTGTAACTGCTGGTAAGCGGTCAGCAAGGACTGCGTGGCGTCATAACCAAGAATGACGTCGGCATCGGTCGCGTTATACCCATAGGTGCCGGGACGGTACTGGCCCGCCGGATCAAAATCATGGGCATAGTTGGCAAAGAACTGGGGATGCTGCTCCTGCGAGCGCTCCTGGGATGCAAAAGCGGTAAAGCTGAGCCGCCCATAGTTCTTGAAGGCGTCCAGCGAATAGTCACCTTCGACATACAGAGCATCCCCTCCCAGCACAGACAGACAGGGCTGACCGTCCACGCAGGGCGGTAGCCGCTTGAGCATTACGCTGGCCTCGTTGACGTAGCCGGCGAAGTAGATCAGGTCCGGCTTCTGCTTCAGGATATCGTCCATCTGCCGATCCACGGTACTCAGATCGCCCTTGGTATAGTAATACGGCGCGTGTATCAGGTTGTGGCTGCCATCTTTATAGTGCTGGATAAAGGCCTGAGCCAGGCTATTGCTATATGTGTCATCGGGATCGGTCAGCAGCACAACGCGCTGCGCATGCAGGACCTGTTTGGCATAGGTCGCGGCCAGGGCCGCCTGCTGCGTATCGGGGGGAGCCACGCGAAAGAAGTAGGGCGAGCTACCCGAGAGCCCGTCGCTTGTAGCCGTGGGAGAGACCATCGGCAGGTGGGCCGCCGTCAGTTCCTGCAACGAAGAGACGACGCTGCGACTGGTGGACCAGCCGATGACGCCAAGAATGCTATGGTCCTTCTGGGCCGCCTGTACCACCTCCTCGGCCGTAGTGGTGGGACTCGAAGCATCCACGTCGGCCGAGGCAATCATCAGCCGCAGCTGCGGAAGGTGCTCCTGAGCGGCGCGGGCATTATATTCTTTCTGCGCCACATAGGCTCCCTGTAAAATATCGCGCGCGCCACCGATATGCTGCTCCGAAAATACGGACCCGACCACCAGCGTAAAATAGGGCTGCAGGGATTCTTTGACCCTCATGTTCTCCTGGTAGATCAGAAGCTCGGCATCGTTGCTATCCAGGGCCAGCGCCTGCTTCCATAGCTCTTTGGCGCCATCGATATCGCCCTGCAGCAGTTTGCTGGCCGCCTGCCGCTTTAGATCCCCGTCCTGCCGATTGGTATCAAAGACCCGGCTACCATCTACGCTGATGCCCACCGGCGCCCCGCTGGGTACCGTACCACCGATATCGGCCGGATGCCGGGACGGCGAGAACCAGCCCAGCGAGGCCACAGTGATAGCCAGCAGCAGGCAGACCGTCACTCCCCAGATCCATTTGTCGCGCAGGAAGCGCTGGCGCCAGCGCTTCTGCGTCCGGCTACGCGGGCTCAGCTCGGCGGGACCATCCTTGCCCATCGCCGGCATGGGCAGCGATACCTCGCGCCACGCCAGCGTATTATGCTGCTGCTCCGAGCGCCGCCACTGCTGCTGGCCAGCATCCCTGAGCTGCTGCTGATTGTTGAGAAAGCCCAGCATAATCAGGGCAAAGGCCAGCGTCAACAGGGCCAGCGGCAGCATATGGTTGCTGCCAATCTCTACCTGAAAAAAGAGCGCCCCCAGGATCAGGATCAGCAGCACCAGCCCTGAACCCTGCAAGAGAAGTGAAAATGTTTGTTGGAACGCGGACATGCGCCGACCAAACACATCATGGAACGTATCCCTGACATGCCTGGTCTGCTGTTTGCTAGCTGCAGTTGTCGGGAGCGGCGGGGCCTTCGCGGCTACCGACATTTGCTCTGACAATATGAGACGATAAAAATAATCATCGACCATCCGATACTGCTCAACCAGTTCCTGACAACGGGGGCAGGATTGCATATGAAGATCGAAAGCGTGGCGCTCTTCCTCAGAGAGGTGCTCTACACGTGTTACCTCAAGCTTCTCAGCCCAGCGATCACACATGACGTGCATGAACACATCCTCCATCGGATCATGCCCTGCATCGTTTTGACTTGACATCGACTTGCTCCTTCTCTGAAGAATACATCCCTTCGCGTAGCGTTACGCGAGCTTTACTGATATATGCCTTGACGGTATCAGCTCCCAGTTGCAGGCGTACCGCAACTTCTTCCATCGTTAGATTCTCCATATAATACCAGTAGAGGCATTCGCGCTGCCGGGTCGGCATAGCGTCCCACATCTCACGGATGTGCATCTCCGCCAGCACCACGCTCTCCACCTGTGGCGCCCCGTCGGCCAGGTCAAACTCCGGATCGATGGGGGTCGGTACCTTACGCCGTTTCAACTTTCGTATATGGTCCAGCGCCACATTGCGCGCAATCGCATATAACCACGCCTCAAAGCGCACGCAATCGTGCAACGTCGGCAATTTACGCCAGGCCTTCTCAAAGGTATCCTGCACCAGTTCTTCGGCGGTCTCTATGCTCACATGCAGATCCTTCAGAAAAAAGTGACGTATCCTGCGATAAAAAGTATCGAATAACCGATCAGCCGCCTGCTGATTACCTTTACGCGCCTCGCTAACCAGCCATTCGATAGAGATATCATCAGGAAGATGCGGATACATAAGCCGGACTCCCTTCACTCTAAGTAGCAATTAGTGAGATGATCTGCCCATGCCTTCCCTGCCGCCGAGCGCAACAGATGAACAGCCAGTCACAGTCCACTCCTCTTCCCTGGTAGCATCAATGTGATGTGTAAAAAGGATACCATCTCTTTATGACGCTCGTCCCCCTCATTAATCAATGCTGCGCATGTGCAATTTTGTAAAAATTGCCAAAAGGAGCAAGCTCCCATTCCCCGCCTGAGGCGGGGAATGGGAGAAGAGTGGTTTGTGGGGGTGTCCCCCACGCCCCCGGCAGGAGGGCTCGCCGCCCTCTTGCACCTCCCGCCCCAGCGCCGAAGAGTAAACTTCGGGTTTACCACCCCATAAATTAAGAATAGATCATCACATTGCAAATAAATGCACCCGGATGGGTAAATTTCTGCAACGAATATAAAAAATTCCCCATAAAAGTATTGATTTTTATTAAAACACATGGTATCATTCCTCATATCAATAAAAAAACATCAATCCGAAAGCAAATTTTGCAAATCCAGTTTCAAAATTTCAAACAGTAGGTGGAAGGGCGCGGATAGGCGAGGCTCAAGAATGAAGGAGAATGACTGGCTGACCTGGCGGACAGCTAAGTACCGACAAGGAGGAGAGATCATGTATACCGAACTACAACTGCTCAATACCACCAGCGCTCACCGGGATAGAGAGATCCGTCGGGAAATTGAACAGAATCAGCTGGTCAGCAATCTTTCACAGCCTGGCCTGGGCTCTCGTTTGATCAGCAGGCTGGGTCATTCACTGGTCGATCTGGGCCAGCAGCTGGAACAGGTTGGCCAACCGAAAAACCCGGCGTTCCATGGACCCAAAACTGGACAGCTCCACGCCTGAGCGTCCAGCGGGCGCGGCCGCGCCCCTATCTTTCTTTCCGATTAGATACGCAAGAGGAGAAACTGCAGTATGTATCCATTGATTACCAGAGATCCCGTGAGTGGCGAGGAGTTGATCGTCACCCGCCTGGAGTGTCCAGCCAGCGGCGTCACCCTTGAGGGGCGCTTTAGCCTGGGCTGGATCGGTCGGCTCACTCGTGAGCAGCTGGACTTTGTCGAGCTGCTCGTCAAATATCGGGGCAATATCCAGAAGCTGGCCGCCGAAATGAACATTGCATATAATACAGCTCGTAGTCGCCTGGATGATATCGTGACCGCCCTGGGAGGAACTCCCGAGTTTGATGGCCGCGTCGATCGGCGGGCCGTGCTGGATAAGCTGGCCGCCAAAGAGATCAGCGTCGAAGACGCCATGAAGCTGTTGAAAGGCTAAGACTATGGCGCTATCCAGAGAGGAGCGCAATCGCATCCTGGCACTGGTGGAGTCCGGCGGGATCAGCGCCAACGAAGCGGCCCAGCTCTTTGATACGCTGGAGACCGAGATCATCCGGCCACCTGAACCGGTGCGTGAACGTACGCTGCGCATCCGCGCCACCAGTCTCAAGCAGAATAAGCAACGCAAAAACGTCATTGCCAGTATGCCGGTCCAACTACTCAAAACCAGTGTGCGCCTGGGATGCTACCTGCTCCCCCAGCTCGACTCGCGCACCATCGAGGACGTTCTGCGCTCGATTGAAGAGGGCACAACCGGTCGCCTGCTCGACATTCAGGATCTGGAGCAGGGAGAACGTCTCGAAGTCTTTGTTGAATAAGTGACGCGCCCTGAGATGAAGGAGAAATAGCTGTGAAGAAAACTTTTTCTGCCGACAGCATCAACGATATCAATTTTTCAAATATCCATGAGTTTCTACATGTACGTGGCTGGGATCAGCCCTCGATCGAGGTCGAGAGCGACGGCGACTACACCGTTGATGAGCAGTCCGAGAACGGATTCAATCTGTCAGACGCCCAGGAGGACCTGACGGTATCGGTCCCCTTCGAGAGCGTGGTGACGGTGACCGACGCCCACGGTGAAGTGAGCATCGAGGGGGTGCGCCAGGTGGTCGCGCAAAGCATCCACGATGACATCAGCCTGAAAGAAATTCAGGACGAGGCGACGCTCAGCCACATCGAGGGCGACGTTAGCCTGTCAAATATCCGTGGTGCCGTGACACTGCAAACCATTAACGGTGACGTGGGCGCCCGAGAGGTAGAGGAGATCCGTTCCGAGGAGCGCCTGCAGGGCGATGCCTCCTTGAGCGAGATCACCAGCGCCTTCTTGCAGGCCGTCGGCGGCGACCTCTGGTTGGAGGAGGTTGAGGAGGCCACCATCGGTAGCGTTGGCAAAGACCTGGGAGCCGAGGACATCAACACCCTGCGCTGCGAGAACGTCGGCAACGATGCGCGCATCACGGGCAAGCGCGAGTCCACCGTTACCCTGAACAACGTCGGCAGCGACCTGATCGTGCAAGAGGTGGCTGGTCTGACCGTCAGCAATGTTGGCAGCGACTGCAAGATCAGCAAGAGTCCCCAGGCCGAGATTACACTTGGCCGCATCGGCAGCGACCTCACTATTCAGGATGTCGCGCAGGTAACGCTGGGCAGCGCCGGCAGCGACGCGCGCATCAGCAACGTACCGGGCAACGTCACGCTGGGCAATATCGGCAGCGACGTGGCGCTCACCAATATTGGCGGCGAGGTGCGCGCCGGCTCGGTTGGCTCCGACGCGATCCTCAAAAATGTGCATGGACCCGTCAACGCCGGCAACGTCGGCTCCGACCTGTATCTGCAAACGGATTTCGAGCCAGGCAGCACCTCCTATCTGCGCGTCGGCGGCGACGCCACCATCTCCTTACCTGCTGAGCCTAACGTGACTATCCAGGGCACGGTCGGAGGCGACATCACCGGTCGCTCCATCGTCTCCAGCTCCATCGGCAACCGCGCCACCCTGGTCTATGGGGATGGAGCCGCTCACGTGGAGCTGGTGGTCGGCGGTGACCTGCGCCTGCGCGGCGAGAAAGGTCCACGCAGCAGCAGCAGCGAGGGCGGAGCCTGGTGGGACGAATTCAGCCGCAGCATGGCCGATTTCGGCCGCGAGATGGGCAACATCGGTCGCGACCTGGGCGCGGAGATCAGCGCCAACGTCACCAGCAGCACAGCCTCGATCAGCGCCGATATCGCCAATGAGGTCGCTAATCAGGCGTCGCACCAGAAGATGATCTTCAAGGCCGAGAAGCAGCGTCAGAAGGCTGAGCGCCAGGCCCAGCGCGCCCGCGAACGCGCCCAGCGTGATCGCGAACGGGCTCATGAGCGGTCTCAGCGTGATCACGAACGCGCCGCTCGCTTCAACTTCCGCGTCAACGAGCGCCAGTGGAGCATGGACCCCGAGCGCATTAATCGCATCGTTGAGCAGGCCCAGCGCGCCGCCTCCGAAGGGGTTCAGGGCGCCCTGGAGGCCGTCGAGCAGGCCTTCAAAAACATGAATGTGCCGCAGCGACCACCGGTGCCACCAACGCCGCCGACGCCGCCAACACCGCCAACACCACCGGTGCCGCCCGTTCAGGGCCAGCCATCATGGGAGACACCGGAAACCAGTCAGCAAAGCGTCGACGAGCGCGCCCAACCCGAGGTCCCGGCCGCGCCGCAGGAAGAGGAGCAGCCAACCGCTAACGAGACGACGGGAGCCCAAGAGGCCACGCCCCCGGTCGACGTCGAGCAGGAACGCGAAGCCATCCTACGCATGATCGCCGAAGGCCGCATCACCCCCGAAGAAGGTGACATGCTCCTCGAAGCCCTCGGCAATTAACGGAAATTTGGCCACAACGATCGAACATACCATACACCCCTCTCTTGTTCGATCGCATGGGGAAAGGGGACGGCACTGGGTGCGCCGTCCCCTTTCCCTTTTTTATTTCATCTCTAAAGAAACATTTTCGTGTGGCGAGAAAAAACACGTGAGGCGAGGGAAATCGGCCGCAAGGGCCGAATCTACGTTTCATATTTCTTTATACATTACAAATTGCCCAATGACCAAAAATGTAACAATAAAAACGATTTCGTAGGTTCGGCCCTTGCGGCCGATTTCCCCTCCACGTACGACCATGTCCCCCTTGCAGACGATTTCCCTCGCCATGCCCTTTTACATAATGTATGTTTTATAAATTGTTCAGGATGTTGATCAGGCGCTCGATTTCGGCGTGGGTATTGTAGTGGGCGAGGCCGACGCGCACGATGCCGCCCTGCTCTTCCAATCCCAGGCGTTCGAGGGCAGCGAGGGCGTAGAAGTTACCGCTCCAGACATAGATCTCTTCGCGGGCCAGCCGTTCGGCGACGGCATCGGGTTTCCAGCCGGGCAGGGTAAAGGAGAAGGTGGGGACGCGCTCGGCCATGCGCTCAGCATCTGTAATACCCCATACGCGCAACCCTGGCACGCTTTGCAGACCTTGCAGCAGGGCTATACTCAATGAACGCTCATACTCCTCCAGGACCCCCATTCCCGCTCTCAGCGCCTGCTGGCGGGTCTCGTTCTCAGTCCCTTCCAGAGAGCCATAGGTCTTTCCCAACCAGGCAAAGTACTCCATGGCACCCAGCACGCCCGCGATCGATTCGTAGCTCTGCGTACCAGTCTCAAACTTGTCGGGGGTATGGTTGCCAGCCGGACGCACCTTGTAGGCCGTCAGGCGTTCCAGGAGGTCATACTTGCCATACAGGATGCCGGTATGGGGACCAAAGAACTTGTAAGCGGAACAGGCCAGCAGATCGCAGTCCAGCGCCTGTACGTCGATGCTTTTGTGCGGCGCGTACTGCACGGCGTCCACAAAGCAGAGCGCGCCCACGCTATGGGCCAGTTGCGCCGCCCTGCGCACATCGTTGATCGTGCCCACGGCATTCGATGCATAGCCGACCGCCACCAGTTTCGTGCGCGGCGAGATCGCCTCCTCCAGCGCCTGCATGTCCAGCGTACAATCCTCAGGATGGAAATCGACCCAGCGCACCTGGCAGCCGCGATCCTCGGCGATCAAGAGCCAGGGGGCGATATTGGCATCATGGTCCAGCCGCGTCACCACCAATTCATCGCCGGGCTCCAGCAAACGCGCGATGCTGCGGCTGATGTGCAGAGTCAAGCTCGTCATATTCTGACCAAAGATAATCTCTTCCGGACGAGTTGCATTCAGGAAGGCAGCCACCGCCTCGCGCGCCTCCCACACCACGGCATCCGAGTCCCGACTGGTACGGAACGCGCCCCCATGATTGGCGTTGGAGTGCAGAAAATAGCGCTGCATACGCTCGCTCACCTCCTGCGCCACCTGGGTGCCACCGGGATTATCAAAAAAGGTCGCCCCTGAAGAGAGTGAGGGAAAATGCGTACGTACGGCATCAATGTTGAGCATAAAAATCCTCCAAGGATAGTTAACAACTGAAAAACGGCACAGTTGTGTCCATTGTATCACGAGAAGATGGGGCATCAGGCGGCATGCTTATACTACAAATAAAGAGCTATTACTACAAATGAAGAGCCTTCGTGCGGCAAAACATCGTTTACGCTGTCACGTGAAGACAAATTGGTACGTATAACAAGGAGAAACGGACAGATAACAACCATGTAGATAGAGACGAAAGGATGTAGTATGCATACACGCCAATTCGGCAAAACAGACATGGAAATTACTCCGATCGGCATCGGAGCCTGGGCTATCGGTGGTGGCAACTGGGATGGTGCCTGGGGCAGCCAGGACGATACCAAGTCGATCGCGACCATTAAACGTGGCCTGGAACTGGGCATTAACTGGATCGATACCGCCGCCGTCTATGGTCTCGGCCACTCGGAAGAGATCGTTGGCAAGGCGATCAAGGGTCGTGAGAAGCCCTATATCTTTACCAAGTGTTCGCTGGTCTGGGACGACAGCCGCAAGGTCAGCAATAGTCTCAAAACCGATTCGCTCAAGCGCGAGTGCGAGGCCAGCCTGAAGCGCCTGGGCATCGACGCCATCGACCTCTACCAGATCCACTGGCCCAATCCCGATCCCGATATCGAAGAGGGCTGGAGCGCGCTGGCACAGCTGAAAAAAGAGGGCAAGGTACGCCACATCGGTGTCTCAAACTTTAGCGTTGAGCAGATGAAGCGCGCCGAGAAGATCGCCCCCGTAGAGACGCTGCAGCCACCGTACTCGCTGGTCCATCCCGACGTCGAGAAAGAGATCCTGCCGTACTGCGAGCAGAACAACATCGGTGTCATCGTCTACTCGCCGATGGCCTCCGGCCTGCTGAGCGGTCGCATGAGCAAAGAGCGCATCCAGAACATGCCGCAGGACGACTGGCGACAGCGCGACAGCGAGTTCCAGGAGCCACGCATCTCGCGCAACCTTGAGCTGGCCAACGTCCTCAATGATATCGCCTTCCCGCACAACGTCACCGCCGGTGTCGTCGCTGTCGCCTGGACACTACAGAATCCAGCCGTCACCGCCGCTATCGTCGGGGTACGCAACGTCGAGCAGGTCGAAGAGATGATCATGGCCGCCGAGTTCCGCCTGACCGACCTCGAACAGGAACAGATCAACAAGTTTCTGGCAAAAAATCCCTAACGCCCATCGCTGGTGCATCGTATCGTACAGAAAAGCTGGCTTCCCCGCAAGGAGAAGCCAGCCTTGTTCGGCCCTCGCGTCCCATATGTTCGGACCTCGCGTCCGATTTCCTCTCTCGGTACACGATCACGCCCCATATGTTCGGGCCTCGCGTCCGATTTCTGTTATCGATCAACAAAGGAGGAACCCACCCATGCAGATCAGCGCACGCAACCAACTCAAAGGCAAGGTTACATCCGTCAACCTCGGCAGCGTGATGGCAGAAGTCGTCATCGCCCTACCAGATGGGCAGGAGATCGTCTCAGCCATCACCCGCAACTCCGCCGAATCCCTCAACCTCAAAGCCGGCGACGAAGTCCTCGCCATCGTCAAATCCACCGAAGTCATGATCGGCAAACAATAGGCTCTGCCTTCGCGGCCAATACTTTCAACATCAGAGCAATCAGCAAGAAAAGAGACAAAAGTACGTGCGGGGCTTGCCCCCGCTTTCCTTCCTCGCCGCTCGAAAAAGCAACCAACAGAATGCAATGCATCTCATGCAATCGTTCTTGATCACGTTGAAGGAGTTTTCCTCTTGGGAACAAGCAAGCGGGGACAAGCCCCGCACGTACTGTGGTCTTTTCTCGTTTTGCATTTTATTAAGTTGAAAGTATTAACCCTTGCGGCCGATTTCCCCTCGACCCGCGAGAACGCCCCTCCTACACGATGGGGACCAGCCATTGGGCGAACCAGCCGCCAACCAGGCGCGCCACCTCGTCGAAGCCGCGCTGGTTCTCGAACAGGGCGTTCTCGCCGGGAACTATCTCCAGCTTCTTCTCGCCCGTCAGTAGGTCCAGCAGATGCCGGTGGTGCTCGACCGCGTCCTTATCTCCTTCGGCCGCCAGCAACAGGGTGGGGGCCAGCACGCGCGGCGCGTATTCATCGCCGAGGCCGCTCGTATCGCCCACTGCGACCACGGCCGCCGCGATATCGGGACGCGAGGTGGCCGCCGCGATGGCCGCCGCCCCAACCTCATTCATACCAAAGTAACCGATCGAGAGGGTGTTGGTCGATGCGTTCTCTGAAAACCACTCGGCTGCCCCGACCATGCGCTGCTGCATGATGTCGATATTCTCCCGAAAGTAAGCCGTGCGCTCATCCAGGGCCAGCTCGTCGCTGGAGAAGAGATCGATCTGCAGCGTGGCCAGTCCGTGCTGCTGGAAGGCTGAGGCCAGCGCGATCACATTCTGATGGGGATTCTCCGCGCTATCCTCGATGCCGTGGGCCAGGATGATCAGGCCGCGCGCATCCTGTGGAATGTGCAGAATACCGTTCAGATCGACGGCCTCGGCCCCGATCCTCACCAGTTGCCCCTGCGGATTGGCGATCGCGCGATAGTTCTCATCGTTTTGCTCAATCATTTGCGTAACCCCTTTTCTATGGCGATAATAAAAATAGCATTACTCTCTTTGTGATACGCCGGGCAACCGCGAAACGCGCCATTTCAGCTCATGGGAAAAGCGATTCACCGAAAGCGTAACCAGAACCTCGCAGAGACGTAGATACCTGTGGAGGTGGCATTAACACCATTCTCATGCAGCTCTCATTTTTAAGCAGAAGGGGTAGGACAACAACTTGGCCCGCTGTCTCAATCCACATGGAAAACATGATAATCCCGCCGGCACCGTCTGCTGCCAATATTGTGACTTCCTGGTCCAGGGGGCACAGATTGGGATCTACGAAGTGATGGACTTTATTGGCGCAGGCAGCTATGGGTATGTATACAAAGTGCGCGAGCCGAATCCGCTCAGTCGCATCCTGGCTCTCAAGGTGTTGCGCAGGGATCAATTTAACGCCAAAGCGCAGGCGAGCTTCTTTCAGGAGGCGCGCCGCATCGCCAACATGCAGCACCCGAATATCCTGCCCATCTATAATTTCGGGCAGATTAGCGGCAGTCAACAGCCATATTTTGTGATGGAATACGCGCCCCACATGATCAACGACCTGTTCCGCCAGCCCGATGGCAGTCGCCGCCAGACCTACGCGGAAGAACTAATCCCCTATATCCAACAGACCGCCGATGCGCTGCGCTATGTGCATGAGAATGGCCTGGTGCACCAGGATGTGAAGCCGGGCAACCTCTTGATTGGGCGCAACGGGCAGATTCTACTGGCTGATTTCGGCACCGCCTACTATCTGGGGATGCAGACCCATGCCTCGCTGGGCGAGATCACCGGGACCGCCGCGTATATGCCACCGGAACAATGGCAGGGGGCGCCCAGGCGCCACTCGGATCAATATGCCCTGGCCGTCTGCTGCTACGAGTTCCTGAGTGGGCGTCCGCCGTTTGTCTATCGGCAGTTAGAGGATATCTGGAACGCCCACATGAAGGAGCCGCCACCCTCGCCCCAGAAGTGGAATCCGCGCATCCCCGTCGAGGTCTCGGCCGTCCTGCTGCGCGCCCTGTCCAAGGACTACCGCCAGCGCTACGCCAGCATTAGCGAGTTCGCCGAAGACTATATCCAGGCCGTCAATACGGCAAAGCAGCGCTACGTCTGCCAGCTCTGCGGCCAGCAGAATCGCACCGGCGCGCGCCGGTGCACGTTCTGCGGAGCCGAATACGACAACCGCTACTGCCAGTACTGCGACGCGCAAGTCCGCTTCGGACAGCGCTGCTGCTCCAGCTGCGGCCGTCTCACTCTGCCACCCGCGCAACTGCAGGGGAGTCCATTGATCGGCATCACTGTACGCCAGGGCCGCTACACCATTCAGCGTATCCTGAAGCAGACGGAGGAGAGCGGCATTATGACGGCGGTGGCCAGGGATGTCCAGACGGGGCAGCGCATCGTGCTGAAGCGCTGGGAGTGTACCGATGAACCCCTGTCGCAGCGCGCCCGCGATGTGGCCTACTACGACCGGGCCACCGATCCACTGGCTCGGCTCAACCATCCCCTGCTCCCCCATATGCTCGCTCGCTTCGCCGAGGGGAAATACTACTACGCGGTCTTCAACTACATTGATAGTGAGAGCCTGGGTGAGCGCCTCACCAAGCTCCTGCATCCCCTGCCCGAGCGCGAGGTGCTCGCCTATATCAATAGCCTGCTCAACATCCTGATGGCCCTGGAGAAGCAGCATCCGCCGCTGCGCACCTACGACATCTCGCCCGAAACGATCCTGATCGAGGCTCAGCGTGGCCGCGTCTTTTTAACCGGCTTCCAGATCGCTCCTCCGCCACCTCCCCAGGAGCCACAGCGCCGCGGACGCGGGCGGCGCACCACGCGCAAGCTGGCCGTCTCGCCCTATCTCCCGATTCAGGACAAGGTGTATGATCAGCGCACCTGCATCTACGCCCTCGCGGCCAGCATGCATCACGCCCTGACCAACGTCGCCCCGCCGCACTATCCTACCTATCCCCCGGTTCGCCTGCTCAATCCGGCGGTCTCACCGACCCTTGAACGTGTCTTAAGCAAGGCGCTCAGCGAGGATATGACGCAGCGCTATCAGAGCTATGAGGAACTAAAACAGGAAGTGCAGCGCCTGCTAGCGTAGGCGCTGCACTTCCTGCTGGTGGGAGGAGGTACGAGAGAGAGTGTGTGTGTATCAGTTCCGCTCGTCAATGGGCGTGTAAGGGACGTTTTTGGACCCTCATATTCGGCGCGCGGACGAATCAGACGGTTGTGGGCGTATTGCTCCAGCACGTGGGCGGTCCAGCCAGCCACGCGGCTGCAGGCGAAGATCGCCGTATCCAGATCGATCGGAATCCCCATCGTGTAGTACACGGAGGCGGAGTAGAAATCAACGTTCACGTAGAGCCCTTTGCGCTCCTTGACGACGCGCTCAACTATCTGTGACATCTCAAACCACTTGCTCTCGCCGCTGCGCTGTCCCAACTCTTGCGACATGCCACGCAGATAGCCGGCGCGCGGATCCGCGGTACGGTAGACGCGATGTCCAAAGCCCATGATGCGCTCTTTACGACTCAGGGCCCCTTCAATGTACGCTTCGGCGTTCGCAACTTCACCGATGCGCAGTAGCATACGGATGACCTGCTCGTTCGCTCCTCCATGCAGAGGACCCGACAGGGTGCCCACGGCCGAGGCGATGGCGGCATACATATCGGCCAGCGTGGCGGCCGTAACGCGGGCGGCGAAAGTCGAGGCATTCAGCTCATGATCGGCATGCAACACCAGGGCCACATTTAGCACATGCGCGGTATACTCATCCGGCATCTGGCCGGTCAGCATATACAAAAAGTTTGTGGCATGGTCATGATCCGCCAGCGGCGCGATCGGATCACGTCCATGGCGGATGTGCTCCCAGCTGGTCACGATCGTCGGCATCACCGCTGTCAGGCGTTCAGCGCGGCGATGATTCGCCTCGGCGGATGTATCATCCAGATGACCATCAAAGGCCGACAACGTCGAAACAGCCGTACGCAGCACATCCATCGGGGTCGTCGTTTTGGGGAGCAGATGCATCAACTCAAGCACTTGAGTGGGCAGGGCGCGCTGCGCGCGCAGGCGCGTGCTCAGGTCCTCTAGTTGTGTCTGCGTCGGCAATACGCCATTCCACAGCAGGTACGCGGTCTCTTCAAATGAAGAGAAATTCGCCAGGTCATGAATATCTACGCCATAGTAGGTCAATTTACCCAGCTGGCCATCCAGGTCGCAAATACGAGAATGGGTTGCAACGATGTCCTCTAAACCATCTAGAGTAGTCGGCATAGCAGATCCTCCATCGAGATATCAGCTTCGTTAGTGTTAGCAGAACACGCCCCTGGGCCATACGAACGGCTCATACATATGTAGGCTTCCACAGCGAAGCAAACACGTGTGTTCATAATTATGATTCGTTGTTATTATACCGTGTCACAGCTAAGGTGTCGTGTCAGCTAGCTAACAATCCAGAAATTCCCCGCCTACGGCGGGGAGAGGGAATGGAAGATATTTTGGGGGACACCCCAAACCCCGGCAGAAGGGGCTCGCCGCCCCTCCTGCACCTCCCCGCTTTCTCCTCTGCCACGAGAGGAGGGGAGAAGATATTTTGGGGGACACCCCAAACCCCGGCAGGAGGGGCTCGCCGCCCCTCCTGCACCTCCCCGCCGATTTCGACGGGTAAAATAATAGCTTTGGCGTGTAAAATATGGTAAACTGGCGCAAATAGCAATAAGCGAGGGCCTCATGGATAAGCTTGCACGAGACGAAGAGGAGAAGCTCATCGCCCGTAGCCAGCAAGGAGACATCGAAGCATTTAATCAGCTCGTTGAGCAGTACCAGCAGGTGATGTATAGTACTGTCTTTCGTATGCTCGGTGATTACGATACGGCGTCAGATGTGACCCAGGACGCGTTTATCTCGGCATTCCGGGCGATCCGCACTTATCGCGGGGGAGCTTCGTTCCGCGCGTGGCTACTGCGCATCGGTTCCAATCTGGCATGCGACCACTGGCGTCGCATCCAACGCCATCCTACCGCCTCGCTCGAATTGCTTACCGACGAGACGGAACCCCATGCCGCCAGTTCGCTGGATGCGCTCACAGCGAGCGGATCCGAGGGCAATCCCGAAGAATATATGTTGACGCGGGAACTTCAGGATCTCATTCAGCAGGGCCTACAGGAGCTGCCGCTTGAGCAGCGTACGGCCGTCGTTCTGTGCGACATTCAGGGACTCTCCTACGAAGAGGTCGCCCAGGCCATCCAGGCCAATATGGGCACGGTTCGCTCACGCATCTCGCGTGGTCGCGCCCGTCTGCGCACCTATTTACAACAACACAAGGAACTTTTACCACGTAATTATCGTCTCACTAATAGCAGTGATGGATAATCTAACGGAGTATACGCGTGTCTGAACTTGATCGGCATCTGACAACAGAAGAACTCTCGGCTTTGCTCGACGACCAGCTCTCCACGGGAGAACCAGAAGAAGCCATATATCGCGCGCACCTGCAGGCCTGTGAGCAGTGTCAATCGGAGTTTGCTGATCTGCGACAGACGGTAAAGCTGCTGCGCTCACTTCCGGCACCGAAGTTGCCGCGTTCGTTCGCCCTGCCGGCCGATATCTCATGGGAGGTTCCCGAGATAGATGAAGCGTCCGCCGCGCCACAACAGGCAGCGGCGGCCACTACACCCCTTCCCATTTCTTTGCCCGCGCGTCTGCAGCAGCGCGCAGCACGCGACGCCTCCGCCAGGCGTAACTGGCGTCCCGCCCTGCGCCTGGTCAGCAGCCTGGTGGCCGTCGTCGGCATCTGCTTCATGCTCTCGACGCTACAACTGCCCCACCTTGGTGGAGGAGGCGCATCCGGTACCTCAGCAGGTACCGCGAACAGTGGAACAACTCCGTCGCAAGCCCCGAGTACATCAACCGGGCATGCGACCCCTTCCAGCGTGAAACCGAATACCCGTCCACATGCCAGCGGGACCGCACCGGGAGGAACAAATCATCAGCCATCCACCGTCGGTGCGCAACCACCACAAACACAGACCGTACAGACGCCGAACCCGCTCGTTCAGACCTTTGCCCTCAATGAGGGGCCGGGTCGCCTGCGCCTGGGGCTCCTGCTACTCATCATTGGTGGCCTGGGCTTCTACATCTTTAAACAAAAGTACCGCTACCGCTGGAGGTAGCAGAGGGAGCCAAAAAGCGCTGTGACATCCATCGTGGATGTCACAGCGCTTTTGGCTCCCTCGTATGGGTACCCTGACGGCACTGATTAGCGCCGCTGAGGGGTTGCGATAGCATCGCGTTTTGCGGCGCTAAAAATGGTCTTTGTGATGTTAACATCCTCTAAGGATGCCCCACGCAGGTCTGCGTTGCTAAAATCCGCACCTGCAAGGTTTGCGTGTGAAAGATCGGCGCCACGGAGATCAGCGCCACGCAAGCACGCTTTTTGAAGCTTTGCATAACTCAGATTTGCATTCTTTAAATTAACATGACGCAAATCGGCATCCCGCAAATTAGCACCTCGTAAATCCGCACCCTGCAGATTTGCCTCTGTAAGATCAGCGTGGTGAAAATCAATCTTCTGAAGATCCTGGTCATGCAGATCTTTTTTGTGGAGATCAGGCTCCAGCGCCTGCACATCATAGTCCGTTTGTCGCCAGGTGTTCCATTGCGATTTTCCAGAGCTCAAAAGATCATATGGGGTTTGGTACGGCATCTCTTTCTCTTTCTCAATTCATCCTGTACGTGGTATTACGCACAGAACATATGCATTATTGTATGGTCACCCACACATAGAAGAGGCTAAACACGATCATTAAACTGCTTTCGCCTCCGATCCCTCGCCCTTTGCTCACTCTTGCGCCGATATACGACAAAGCCATAGATGCATAGACAGACCACTAGAGCTATCAAGAGGATCAAAAGCTGTGGCATACGGTGGTCTCCTTATAAATCTGCTCCAGATCGACTGCTTATGAGCAATATTCCAACAACGGTAAAATAGCTTTCAGCTTACGGTACCTTTGGTTCTGACTCTCTTGATAAGTTCTAGAGTGTCTGACTCACGTCATATTGGGACTGGGACACATAATAACCCCAGCACGGGCGTCCGCACTGGTTTTTTGTGTTGGTGCATGGGGGTGCGCATCCGCGCACCCCCATGCACCAACACAAATAGGACCCCTGAGCACCGCAGGTGCGAAAACTCAAGCACGCTGCAGGCGATCATCTTGCACATCAGACACTGTCTAAATAAACTCTCTCGAAAGTGTCAAAGGACAGAAGTTGAGGAACAATATGATAAGGCAACTGGGCTCTTCTTCAAAATCACACTCTTGTTAGGGGATAGCAACAGAATGTCTGATGACCTGCTACACGCGTATATTTCAGATAAGGTTTGAGCGTTTTCTTGATGGAGGGATACGATATATCATAAATATTTTGTAACTTTTTAAGTATACACTATTTTTTATAAAAACGCAAAATTTTACATTTTTTAGATATCCTTATTTATGATATTGCTAGTATTTCTGGTTCTTCTATGTTACACTAAGTACAATTAAGAAGCCAATTCTGAGATAAGATCTGTCCGAGCAAGGACAGGCAATACCCATAAAGTTGTGTAATTATACTTAGATGCGGGATTTATTTTTACTGGCAGGCATTAAGCAACGTGCCAGGCAGAGTAAAAGGGAGAAAATAAGCTATGGTTATTCCTACGCTGGATCAAACTGAGGGTATCTGGATGGCTCGAACTGAAGAGGGGGGATATTATTACATTCAGGATGTGTTTCCTGACATTGTGGCACGAAATACACTCCATCGTGATAATTGCCACGCGCTTCTCCGCAGGGGTAGCCTGGTGCCAGAACAACGCGATGCGTTTCATTCCGCTCAGGGCGTTTGGGAGAGTTCACGACGCTATTGCCACAAATTCTACTAAACCCACCATTGTGCCTATACTTCTTAGCGTTACGTGATGAACACAGAGCAGTGCTCGCGTGTTAGTGTATGCTTCTATCGATCAAAGCCGCAAGTTCCTTCCTCTTCTCAATACTATGGGCATTCATGGATCCCCCGAACGGGGCATCCATGATCTACGGCATAGCTATACAAAGCCCTTTTTGCGTCTGGACGCACATCCCAAAGTCATGTAGGAGATCCTGGGCATGCTACTATTAGCATGGCAATGAATCATTATTCCCATGTTCCCGCGCTGGATGCCACTTTTTTATGCCCGGCCATAGCATTTCGACCCTATTCGCTACTGCCAAAGAACGCAGTTTATGCTATATTCTGACTATATATTCTAGCTAAAGAGACATGCTAGCGGATGGCAACCGATCCGCACGCGCATGCCATGCGCCATGCCATCATGATCATAAGCTCAAACTTGCAGAAAACGAGATCGCCCGTGAATACATTTTTATTGTTAGTGCCACCGTTCATCAATGTGCTGGTAACCGGGGCATTCGCCTTCGTCATCCTGCGTCAATATATTGGACGCCGGCGCAGCTATCAGCTCTACTGGTCCGTCTCCCTGCTGATGGCCTTTATAGCGACGCTGGCCTATATGGCCATGCTGCTGATGGGACCAACCTCGGTGCCCGGCACCTACTTCTTCCGTGTTTACTACGCGCTGGGAGGCGCCATCATGCCCTCCTGGCTGGGCATGGGCAGCATCGCCCTGATCAGTAAGCCGCGCTTCTCCCGCACCTGTGTGGGCTTCCTGCTGCTGCTCAGTCTGATCGCCGCTACCTTTGTACTGGACGCCACCATCAACATGCCTATGCTCAGCCATATCGCTGGCACTCCTGGCACCGGCACCTTGAATCCAGGCCCCTGGCTGGTCATGACCATCCTGCTCAACACCCTGGGAGTCGTCGCCGTCGCGGGGGTCGCGCTCATCTCTGGCTGGAAGATGCTGCGCAGGCAGGCCAGTATGGGCGGCGCTAAAACCAGCAATATCCTCTGGGCCAATATCTTTATATTTATAGGTGCCATCCTGAACGGGGCCGCTGGCACCCTGGCCCGCTTTCTCGGCATCGTCTCTATCTTCTGGCTCATCATGGCCCTGGGTTGGATCGTCCTCTTCATCGGCGTCCTGCTGGCCAGCCGCCGCTCGCGCCATCTCAGCACGCCGACGCCACCCCAGGCTGTTCCCAACGCAACCCCATAGCTGGGGCAAAAAGAGAGACGTAGGTTCGGGCCTTGCGCCCGATTTTCCCTCTCGCATGTCAATACCCCCAAATAATCGTGTTTTTGGCACATAATCGAATGGGGAGGCAAAAATCGGGCGCAAGGCCCGAACCTACGATACTTCTCTGCCCTCCCGTAATCTCACCATCAATCTGACCGGTACAACCCTTAACCCGAGCTATAACGCTCAATAACGATTGTTGGACATAGCAATCGTCCGAGGGCACCTCGGCACTCGCCGTGGTATCCTCGGACGATAATCATTGGCGTGCTCACAAATGCTAGCTCGCGCTTAGCTCACCCAGTGTAGCATTGACGCTCATTTGCTGCGTGCCACGATAGAACTTGACCACCACACGATCACCAGGATTCTTGGCGATCAGCGCATCTTCCAGCGATGGGGTGGAGTCGATGTTTGTATTGTCGATCTGGACGATGACGTCACCGACTTTAATGCCAGCTTTTTCAGCGGCCCCACCCGGCGTCAACCGGGATACATACACACCATGATCAACGGCCAGGTTATCCTGCATCTGCAGAGTGGCGTCAACGTCGGTCGGGCTGATGCCGATCGCCGCGCGACCGGTGTGGTGGACGCGACCATTGTTGATTAGCTGGGTGGCGATAAACTGAACGCGATTGGACGGGATGGCGAAGCCCACACCGTTGGCCGGTGAGTTAAATTCCGGGTCAACCGCGGTCAACGTTGGAATACCTACCAGGTTGCCCTGCAGATCAACCAGGGCGCCACCGCTATTGCCGGGGTTGATCGGCGCGTCCGTCTGGATAGCGTTTGGAATGACCGCGCCATTGCCCTCGCTGACATTACGTCCCAGGGCGCTCACGATACCGTTGGTTACGGTCTGGGTATTGCCCAGCGGATTACCGATCGCCAGCACATCCTGTCCCACACGCAACTGTGAGGAATCGCCCAGCGAGATCACAGACATATTGGTCGGCGGATTGATCTTGATCACTGCCAGGTCATCGGCGGGATCGGTACCTACGACCTGCGCATTCTTGATACGGGTGCCGTCCGAAAGAACGACCTCGCCAACGGTGGTGACACCATCAACCACGTGATTGTTGGTCACGATATAGCCACGCTTGTCAATAATCACGCCCGAACCCAGAGCCGTCCCCTTCTGCGTCTGCACAGTGATCTGCACCACAGCTGGACGTGTCTTGGAGACCACCGCCTCACGCACCGCCTGCATATTGTTGTTGGTCAGGGCCGGCACAGTTGGCTGCGGCGCTGTTCCAGGCTGCAGACCCGAGCTGTTATTGCTACTGCTGCTGCTCGGCGTTGAACCCGGCGCGATACTGGCGGTACCCGTGTGGCTAAACTGCCAGCCCGCGAAGAGACCAACACCAAAGACCATGGCCAGCACTAGCGCCAGGGCAAGAATGGCGCCGGCACGCAACCCATTGCCCTTCCGCTTCGGGCCCGGCTGATTGCCAGGAGGAGGTCCAAACGGCGCCCCATTATTATCTCCCGGCACATAGCCGCTTCGCCGATAACTATTATGCTGGTACTCCGTTTTCGGCTGTCCCTCCTCGGTCGTTGCCGATGAAGAAGAGTACGGCACATACGGGCTTCTTTCAGCCGGCTGAGACGGATAAGATGGCACTGGCGAACGATAACCACTATCCATCGGCTGCCCCTGAGAAGCTGGTGGCGCTGAGCGATACACGCTTGGCTGCATATATTCCTGGTAGCTCTGCTCACGATTCGGATACCCACCACTGCGAGACGCAGGCGAATAGGAATTCAAATTGCCATTGGGCTGCTGGTCAGGCGTATGTGGCACAGGCTGGTATGGTGTCGTCTTATCGTCATTCATATTGTTTAAATCGTTATTCTCTGAATCCCTCATTTTGAGATATCCTCCTCATTACCCTGTACGAACCACCCACTACCACCATCATCAACAACATCCTTATCTTTATCTTGCCAGCTATCTAGCAGAAAGTCAAAGGGTTCCAAAGATTTGCGGCGAAGCCGCAGCAGGGAGATCCCTGCACCCCTTTAATGCCGCCCTGCGGGCGGCGGAGATGAGAGGGGGAGAGCCGGGGGCACAGCCCCCGATCCCCCAGTCAAGGGGCTCGCCGCCCCTTGCATCCCCGCTTTCTTCGGCGGGGGGAGAGGAGAAGTTCCGGGGGCACAGCCCCCAAACCCCCAGTCAAGGGGCTCGCCGCCCCTTGCATCCCCGCTTTCTTCGGCGGGGGGTGCAGGAGGGCGGCCAGCCCTCCTGCTGGGGGCGTGGGGGGGTCCCCCGCCTCTCCTCTCACTCCGCATCTCAGCGGGGGGTGCAGGAGGGCGGCCAGCCCTCCTGCTGGGGGCGTGGGGTGTCCCCCACCTCTCCTCTCACTCCGCTTTCATCAGCGGGTGGCGCAGGAGGGCGGCTAGCCCTCCTGCCGGGGGTTTGGGGGTGTCCCCCAACCTTCCTCTCTCCCCCTCCGCCGCCGCAGGCGGCAAAGAATCTTTGGAATGCCTGGCATCTTACCTCACAGGAGGTATAGCAAGAAAACTTTCTTGTCTATACTGTATAGTATGACCATAAAAAATCTTTCAGAGATTTGTAAAAATTTTGTATGGAACTTGGGCCCGTACAGGTAGCGACCCTAACTATACTCTTTGAGAAGGATATGCTTGTCTTCTATTATAGCGACTCAGCCTATTCATATCAAAGGGGTTGCCCATCACGGACGATAATGAGATAATAGGGACACGAATCGAGCAGAAGATGGAGCGCCCAAACATTGGATGAGCACACGTTACAGGAGAGGGAGCAGGGCACGGCCTCCTTTCCTGCACAAAATACAGCCACGATCACCAATCGAGAACAGCAAGGGCCTATGGGAGCGAGACAACAGCTACGGCAATCGGCCCACACCTACCTGGCCGCCAGAGATTGGCCAAAGGCCGCCGAAGCCTTTTTGAAGATTTTGCTGGAAGAACCACAGGATAGCGATGCGTTGCTGGGCATGGCGGCGGTTACTGATGGCTTGAATCGTTTTGAGCATCTATATGAGACCGCGCAAACGATCCTTGAGTTCGAGCCGAATTCCGCGCCGGGCCTGGCGTATAAGGCCCGTGCCCTCCAAAAGCTGGAGCGGATCTCCGAGGCGACGGTCGCCAATGATCAGGCCCTGCTCCTCAATACCAACCTGGGGCTGGCCTGGGTGAACCGCAGTGGCCTGCAGCTCATCCAGGGCAAATTTCCGGAGGCGTTGCGCAGCGCCCAGCGGGCCATCGAGCAGGCTCCAGAAGATCCACGCGCCTGGGCAAACTACGGGGTGGCCCTGCTCAACTTTAATCGGCTGGCCGAGTCGCTAGAGGCATTTGATAAGAGCCTGGAGATCGATGCCCAGCAGCTCTTCGCCCTGCAGATGAAAGGCGAGATCCTGTGCCGCATTGGTCGCATGCGCGAGGTTATTCCCCTGGTGCGTAGCGCGCTGGCCCTGAGCCCCCAGGACCTCAAGACGCTCATGCTGGGCATACAGGCCTTCCGCTCCCTGGAGATGTATGAAGAGCTCAAGGCTCTGTCACATCAACTGGTGCTGCTGCTGCCGGATAACATGCTGGCCTGGGAGAACTACGCGCGCAGCCTGCGCGGCCTGGGGCAGTTCAGCGAGGCCAACGAGGCGCTGGACCACCTGGTCACCCTGGATGCCTCAAACGTGCGCGTCTTATGGCTCAAGGCCGACACGCTCTATCGCCTTGAACGCTATCGCGAGGCAGTAGCCGTCTCCGAACGCGCCCGGCGTCTTGAACCCGACTACCCACCCATTCGCCGCCTCCACGAAAAATCCCTCCGCCTCATGTACCAACGCAAACGCAAATAAAAAATCGGACGCGAGGTCCGAACCTATGCGCGCCATGCCCTCCCATAGGTTCGGACCTCGCGTCCGATTTTTTTTCGTCAAATGAGCTGTTCCAAAATTCCCAAAAGCACGCCTTCGCCGAGGTTGTGGATGGGTGGCCGGAGACGTTCGGCGGTGACGATGCGGATGCGCCGCTGGTGCTGCTCGTAGCGGGCGAGATCATCCGGCTGCAGCCCAGTCGCCTCGACCCATTTCATTAAGGGCTTCATGCCAACCGGTGGATGGTCGAAGGCGATCCAGACATCCATCTCCCACTTCTCGGGGCGCGGAATCTCAAAGAGAATCTCATAGTCCGCGACCGGCTGTTCCAGCAGAGTCGAGAGCTCAGCGGCGATCTTCTGCTCGACGGCGCGCCGGCGATGGGCATCCCAGAACAGAGCCTCCAGGCGCCTGAACATGCTACCGGCGGCCGGACTGACCTCAAGCACCACGCGATAGGGACGCCTCATCTCCAGGTCGGCGGCCAGGGCGCGGGCGCTCTCGGGCATCTTCTCCGAGGCCAGCAACGTCAGCAGAGCAGCATCGGTCAAGCCGACCAGTTGCTCGCTGTTGAGCGCCTGCGATGTCAAGGCATCATAAACGGCCCGCACCAGCATAGCCTGAAACGAGCGGCTGGTATGGTGCCAGTAGATATTATCGAACATCTCCTGCCGGGCATGCAGCAGCGAGTGCAAAGGACTAATGCCTTTGTGGGTTACCACCAGACAGCGCTCACCGTGTGGATCGCGGTGGACGCGAAGCGCGCTCAAGAGTCGAGAGACATCCACACCGCCATAGGGAACATTGCAAGCACGCGCGTCACGGGGCAGGTAATCCAGCTTATCAATGTCCAGCGCCCCGCTCAGTAGGTGGCTCAGCAATTCATCGTCCTGCGGCAAAGATTTAAATTTAGGAGGATCGATAAAGTCGGCCACGCGTTCGGGTGAGAGTCGATAGTCACGCTCCAGAATGGTCGCGATCTCACTCTTCTCAATAATCGAGCGCCCCACCTTCTCATGCTGCACAATCGGAAAGCCCAGGTCCTCAATGGTATGGGAGAAGGGATAATGTCCGATATCGTGCAGGAGGGCCGCCACCATCAACGTCTGGATGCTACTGATCGAGATGCCATCCAGACCACCATCGGAGCCGCGCAACAGCAGTGCACGCAGCGCACGCACCGCCAGGTGGTAGCATCCCAGGCTGTGCTCATAACGCGAATGGGTCGCGCCCGGCCAGACCCGGTAGACGAAGCCAAGCTGCTTCACCTGCTGTAGACGCAGGAAGGGGGCACTATTGATCAGCTTTAATTCTCGTGCTCCCAGCGGTATTAAATCGTACAGGCTATCGCGAACCGTCCCCACAGGTTGCTCGTCGGGCAACAGGGGATGGCCGGTGGCATCCATCCAGTACGAGTGCTTCATCGCTTGCACAACACCCGTATCGGGAGCGGCAGGAATAGGTGAGGATGCACCCTGCTCTTTTAAGGGTGCAGCAGACGCTGACTGCTGTCTACCCGGTGTGCTATCAAAAAACTCTTCACGCATACCTCCATTGTATCAAAGCCAGAGGAGCAATGTCTATCATCCAAACTCGTATGTCCAACCAACGCAGGCCGCCCGGAGGATCATTATCTCCACGCGACCATGACACGGCATGGTCGCTCAAAATACAGAGAATGGTGTATAATAAGTTTACAAACTTCAGTGCACGTGCGGCGGGCGGATCAGCTCGTCGCTTTTCATATCCTGAATGCCTCTTGGAGCCGACAATGATTACGAGTATACAAACAGACGTCGTTAAAATGATTGCCATCGATATAGATGGCACCCTTCTGACGCCACAGAAGCAGATCACCCCACGCACGCAGGACACTATTCGAGCCGCCCAGGCAGCTGGCATCGTCGTCACGTTGGCTACCGCCCGCCGTTATGAGAACAGCAAGCAGTTCGCCGACCTGCTGGGCATCGAGATCCCTCTGATTACCTGCGACGGGGCGCTCATCCTCGATCATCCAGCAGGCGTCGTGCGCCATACACAATTGCTGCCGGCCGAGCTGGCACAGCAGACCGTGGATATCCTGGTGGCCCATCGGCTCCAACCTATCGTCCATCATATCGCCGGCAGCGTGGAAGAGACCTGGAGCGGGCACGCGGAGTTTGATAACCTCGGCCTGGAAGGCTATCTGCGCGAATTCCCACGGGTCAAGCGCCGGCCGCACGATATCCTCTGCGCGGGCCAGCCCGATCCCATTCGCGTGGTCTCCTTCGCCAGCCACGAGGCTATTGTGCGCGTCGCGCCGGACGTCGCGCAGCTACCATGCGCGTGGAACACCATTGAGCGCGGCAACTATGGCTGCGCAGAACTGACCGTGATGCAGCATTCATGCTCAAAGGCGACCGGCATCGCGCTACTGGCGCAGCATCTGGGCATCCCGATGGCGCAGGTTATGGCTATTGGGGATAATAATAATGACCGGGAGATGATCGAGGCTGCGGGCTGGGGAGTAGCGATGGGACAGGCGCCGGAGGCGGTTAAGGCCAGCGCCAACGCGGTTACTGCCACCAACCTGGAGGATGGGGTGGCAGTAGCCATTGAGCGTTACGCATTGCTGCGCTGAAGACGCGAGGCGGACTCAAACTCGCGCAGGCGGGCGACCTGCCGCTGATTCGGCCCGGCCTGCCAGCGCTTCTCTTTGACCAGTTCAAGCGCGTCGCTGGCGTGCATACCACCATGGACCAGGCTGGCGCAGGTTAAGAGCACGCTGCGACCAACCCCATGCTCACAGTGGATGAGCACACGACCACCATGGCTGATAGCCTGGTTGACCCAGGCAGCCCCCTCTGAAAGCTGCTCAACCGAGAGCGGATAGGTATCGGGCGTGGGCAGGTAGAGCAGGGTGATGTTCTCACGGGCCAGCGCCTCTTTGTCGTCGCTATACTCCGAACGCGTATCGACCACATGGGTGATCCCAGCCCTGCTCAACACCGGGATATCCACGGGACGGATGCGCCCACCAACGGCCAGGTGCTCGGTGACCCAGCTCATATTTAACGTATCGGGCAGTGGGATATGCAATGAACGCGCGATCTGCTCGCCCTTCGAATTCTCCGGGAACAGGCGAGCTGCGATACGGGTCCACCAGCGATAGAGCAAACGCACCACGCCGGTGGTGGCCCAACGCATAAACGAAAATCTAATCTGCGGGGCCTCCGCCGCCGCAGAAGGAGGAGGGGTCCCTCCTAGCTTATTGTCCTCAGTTGGAGGAGGCGTTACTGAATCTGGCATTCCTAATATTTTCCTCTTCTATACCTGGCTGACGCTGCTGACAACGCTCAAACATTAGTAACCAGGTCAGACGGCACGACTGGCTTATCCTTCTCCACCACCTGCTTCTCCGTATCCCGTGCCAGCACGCGCTGTAACGATGCAATCGAACATTCAATCATGCTATCATCGGGCTCCCGCGTGGTCAGACCCTGCAAGGCCAACCCTGGGGCCAGCAGCCAGCGCACAACGCGATAGCGATAGTTGGCGGCGCCCAGTCGCATCAGCTCATAGGCGATCCC
The DNA here is from genome assembly GCF_036245075.1 of Dictyobacter halimunensis. NCBI lineage: Bacteria > Bacillati > Chloroflexota > Ktedonobacteria > Ktedonobacterales > Dictyobacteraceae > Dictyobacter > Dictyobacter halimunensis. Next base: position 3,395,264 of record NZ_BSRI01000002.1, on the reverse strand, counting down.
CGCCACCACCGGCACCAGCACGATGCGTGAGATAATCTTAATCAACAACGATGGCGAGCCGATAAAAGCGAAGACGACGATCGAGACCACCATGACCAGCAGCATAAAGCCGGTGCCACAGCGCGTATGCACCCGCGAGGCACGGCGCACATTCTCAACCGTCAAAGCATCCCCATGCTCCATGGCGTTGATCGCTTTATGTTCAGCGCCATGATAGCCAAAGACACGCTGGATATCCGGAACGCGACCGATAAGATAGAGATAGCCGATCAACAGCAGCAGGCGTATCACGCCCTCCAGCGTCAGATTCAGCCAGCCATCCCCGATCTGACCGCGCAGCAGACTCGTCAATAAGAGCGGACCCACGAAAAAGATCGCAATAGCAAAGGTCAATGAAACGATCAACGGCAAAATCATCGACACCCCACCCGTCGTAGGTGCGGGGCTTGCCCCCGCTTCGGAGCTCGCCTCCGCTTCTCTCACATCGGGCGTGGCCAATTCGGTCGTGGGATCAACGGCGCCGGTGGCGATGTTAGCCGAGAGCGTCATCATGCGTGTACCCAGCACCAGCATCTCCCATAGCAGCACCATACCACGCAAGAATGGCAGACGTAAATACTTATTTTGATAGATTTTGGGCGTCAGTGCCTCTTCATGCACATAGATGTCGCCCTCGGGGCGCCTGACGGCGACCGCAACCGTGTTGCGGCCACGCATCATGACACCCTCCATTACCGCCTGACCACCATAATAAAACTTTGCCATGCAGGAAATCCTTTCGCTTCCTTAGATCCGATCTTTTATATTACGACGCGATAGCCGCTTCGTCTGCTCAGGCATCTCACCCGAAATATCCTGCGTCTTCGAGAAGCGACGTATCACAGAATTTTTCGCAATGGTCTTCGGCAGGTGATTATGTAAGCGACGAATACGGATCGCTGATTGAATGCGTCCGGACATCCGATAGTGAACGGGTTGACCATCCTGTCTCTGCCAGACGCCGGGTTGGCCACGTTCAGGCAGGAAACTGAGGATCTCCTCGCCGATCGCGAATGAAGAGGCGGGTCGGCTGAGTTTGCGCGCGTTCGCCAGCCTGCGCCGCAACTCGGGCGAGCCAGGCTTGATCAGGCGCCGCAGTTCATCGGTCAGGGTACGCGAGTCCAGGGCCAGCACGCCAACGTCGTTGTGCACCACATAATCGATGTTGCCTTCCTCCTGTCCCGGAACGTATCCGCTGAGAATGATGGGGAGATTGCAGGCCAGGGCTTCGCAGATCGTGCCGGGGCCAGCCTTGGTGATAATGACATCCGAGGCGTGCATCAGTTCAGGCATGTTGTTGACGAAGCCAAAGATGTGAGCAGACACGTGCAGACGTGACCGCGTCCGCTGTAGTTGGGCATAGAGCTTTTTGTTGCGACCCGTGACAACCAGTAGCTGCACGGGCAGCCGAGCCTGTGAGATCGCGCGAACCGCCGCGTGCAAGCCGCCAGCACCATCGCCGCCGCCCACCAGCAAGACCACAGGAAGATCCTGGGTCAGGCCAAATTTCTTTCGTAAGTCTTCCTTTGAGGCCACCTCGCGCGTATACTTGGGATCGATTGGCATTCCCAACATATGCACGCGTTCGGGATCCAGTTTGCGCTTTAAGTACAATTGCTTTGCCTGCTCTGTCGGTACGATATAGGCATCGGCGCCTGGCGCAAACCATGAGAAATGCACACTAATCAAGTCAGTCACGACCGTGATAAAGGGGATCTGCAAGCCGAGCTGTTTGAGGGCGCGAATCGTGACGAAGTTGATGATGGGATGGATGGAAACGACCACATCGGGTTGAATGGTCGTGAATAGCTTCAGCAGGCCGTTAAAGATAAGAGGCGTGGCCAGAGATGTCATCGCCATCACGGTACCTTCGCGGTTACTGCGATGGAAGACCTCTCCAAACAATTTGGGATTGTAGCGAATGGTTGGTCCGTAGAGCTTCACCGCCTCACGCAACGGGAAACGGCTATATTCCTCAAACACATCGACAATCTCGATACGATAAGTTGGAGGGGGTAGCTCATTCTCGGCGGTTGAGACCGGGGACCGCTGTGGAGTGGCACTGGATGCGTGCACTGCCACTGGCTTTTGTGCGTTCCACTCTTCCTGTTCGCGCTGTGAGATCAGGCGAAGCGCGTTACTGATGGCGTTGGCCGCGCTACGGTGGCCAGCGCCCGTGTCGGCGATCAGGAAAAGAATGGTTCTTTGTGTTGTATCACTCAGTTGACTCACCCCCCTACAGGTTTGCTAAAAGGGACTCATAGTGAAATAGGGATAAAGGCTAATGGAAACATGCCTTTATCCCTATACGACTACAACCTGTTAAAGAATTACTCATCACTCAGGTTGAAGCGTCTGCGGAAGCGCTCAACACGACCAGCCGAGTCAAGAATACGCTGCTGACCGGTAAAGAATGGATGGCACTTCGAGCACACGTCAACCTTTAGTACAGGCTTTGTACTCATTGTCTTGAAGCTGTTGCCACAGGCGCACTGCACTGTGGATTCAACATAGTTAGGATGGATTCCTGATTTCATTGTATCTCCTGGATATTACACTTATGGTTTTCGTTGCTTGGAAGGCCCTTTTTTGAAGTTCCACTGCCTCCCTCACCGCGTACACCCTTCAAAAAGCTCATAGCAATGCAAGCATGATTGTACATGCAAGGGTCATCTTCGTCAAGATGTCCTGTTCGCCATGCTGGCTTTTCCATGTTTTTTGCCGCCTGCGGCGGCGGATAAGAGGAAAGATTTTAGGGGGCACCCCTAATACCCCGCCAGGAGGCCTCGCCGGCCCCTGGACCCCCGCTCTTCCTGCTTTGCCGCCTACGGCGGATAAGAGAAAAGGGTGCTCGGGGGACACCCGCCCCCCGCTTTGGGGCCTCGCCAGCCCTCTGGACCCCCACATCCTCTCGCAAAGCGGGGATGCAAGGGGCGGCTAGCCCCTTGACTGGGGGCGTGGGGGCTGTGCCCCTACCTCCTCCCTCTCCCCTCCTGCCCGAAGGTCGGGTGTGGGGGGCCGGGGGCTTGCCCCTGAATCCCATTTCTCTCTTTGTTTCTTTCTATTATATAGAACACATTGTGTTGCTGATTTATGCCCGGGTGTAGAATATATGAAAAAGAAGGGGCGGTGATGGATGGTTCAATGTGTGTGTGGTAAACTACAGCAGGATATGGTACTGATATCCCACCCATGCGGAGCATATGGCACATGCTTTTATTTGTGAGCGTGTGGGGCGTGGTTATGTGCGGAAATCAGTCGTTTTGCTTTGATGTTAGCATACAGGGGAAACTATTATTTTATGATCGAACGTTATTCAAGACCAGAGATGGCTGCGATCTGGTCAGCTAAACATAAGACGGATAAGTGGCTGCAGGTGGAGTTGCTGGCCTGCGAGGGCTGGGCCCGTGAGGGGGTCATTCCACAGGAGGCCATTGAGAAAATTCGTAAGGCTCAGTATAATGCGCAGCGTATGCAAGAGATTGAGCAGGAGACGCATCATGATGTGATTTCGTTCCTGCGTTCTATTCAGGAGCAGTTGGGACCCGAGGGTCGCTTCATCCACCTGGGGATGACCTCTTCGGATGTGCTGGATACGGGTCTGGCCGCTCAGTTGAAGGAGGCGGGGGCTGTCCTGACACAGGGACTGCAGGGGTTGACGGACGCGGTGGCGAAGGCGGCCGTTGAGCATAAGTATACGTTGATTACCGGCCGCTCCCACGGCATCCACGCGGAGCCGATGACCTTCGGTCTGAAACTGGCTCTGTGGGTCGATGAGCTGCGCCGCCATCAGACGCGGCTGGCCGCGGCGATCGAGCAGGTGACGGTCGGCAAGATCTCGGGTCCGGTTGGGACCCACGCCTCGGTCCCACCACAGATCGAGGAGTATGTCTGCGCACAGATGGGGCTGGGGGTGGCTCCGATCTCAAATCAGATCGTGCAGCGCGATCGGCATGCCCACTTTATGACAACGCTGGCCCTCATCGGTAGCTCGCTGGAGAAGATGGCCCAGGAGATCCGCCACCTGCAGCGCACCGAGCTGAGCGAGGCCTTTGAGCCCTTTGGCTCTGGCCAGCAAGGCTCTTCCGCCATGCCTCATAAGCGCAATCCCGAGCTGTGCGAGCGCATCTGTGGACTGGCCCGCTTGCTGCGCGGCTACGCCGTGACCGCCATGGAGAACGTGGCTCTCTGGCATGAGCGCGACATCAGCCATTCCTCCACCGAGCGCATCATTATTCCCGATGCCTGCACCCTGCTGGACTACATGCTGCACATCTTCACCAATGTGATCAGCGGACTGCAAGTGGACGCCGAGCGCATGCTGGCCAACCTCAACATGACCGGCGGCCTGGTCTTCTCGCAGCGCATCCTGCTGGCCCTAATCGACAAGGGAGTGGGACGCCAGGAGGCGTACAAAATGGTGCAGCGCAACGCTAAGAAGGTATGGGCTATGACCAGCCAGGGCGCCATCACCGGCGCGGCCCTTGTCGAGGCGCTCAGCGAAGATTCCGAGGTCTCAGGTTACCTGAACCGCGAGGAACTGAACGAGCTCACCAATACCGACTACTACACCAAATATGTAGATACTTCCTTCAAACGTATCGGCCTATCCTGATACGCTCTTTTCCGTAAACGTCAGTCTGATTTTTATGTTGGTGCACCAGGGGCGCGAACGTGCCCCTGGTGCACCAACATAAAAATCAGTGCTGCCGCGCATGCGCGGCAGCACTTCGTCCTTCCATTCAGCCACAAGGAACGTAGCTCTCATACGTATACAAAACTGTACCTTATGTTCAGCCGGCGGTCGTCACACTACTAGAGATTTAGAAAGGACCGTTACATTTATGGCGGACGAAGTTAAACAGCGAAAGATAGAGCATGTCAACATCGCGCTCGAACGCGATGTCTCAGCCCCACAGCGAGCCAATTGGAGCGATATCCAGTTGGTACACCAGGCTCTACCAGAGGTTGACCTGGACCAGGTCGATCTGACCACCAGCTTTCTAGGCCACACCCTCCGTTATCCCATCTTTATGTCTTCGCTCACCGGTGGACATCCTGATGTAATCAATATTAATCGCAACCTGGCCCGCGCCGCCGAGCGCTATGGATTGGCCCTGGGCGTGGGCAGTCAGCGCGCCGCCATCCTGAATCCCGAGCTGGCCGCCAGCTATACGATTACGCGTGAGAACGCGCCCAACGCCTTTCTGATCGCCAATATCGGCGCGCCGCAGTTGATTCAGCAGGCGGGCCATCCGCCATTCACGCTGGAGCAGGTGCGGCGCGCCATCGAAATGATCCAGGCCAACGCCCTGGCGGTCCACATGAATAGTCTGCAGGAAGCGGCCCAGCCCGAGGGAGATCGCAATGCCGTGGGAGAGGCTGCGGCCCTCAAACAACTGATCCAGCACATCGATCGGCCGGTGATCGCCAAGGAGACCGGGGCGGGCGTTAGCCGGGAACAGGCCCTCTTACTGCGCTCCTGCGGTGTCTCAGCGATCGACGTCGGGGGAGCCGGTGGCAGCAGCATGTCGGCCATAGAGGCCGCCCGCTCGCAATCGCGGGGCGACGCGCGCACCATGAATATCGGACAGCTCTACCGTGACTGGGGTATCCCGACCCCCATCGCGGTCGTCGAGGCTGGTACCGCGCGCTTACCATTGATCTCCACCGGCGGCGTACGCAACGGACTGGATGCCGCGCGCGCCCTCGCGCTGGGCGCCACCATGGTCGGGATCGGATTTCCTTTCCTGAAAGCGGCCAGCGAAAGCTATGAGCGGGTCTGCGAGGTCATCGAGGGGATCGTATCCGAACTGAAGGTCGCCATGCAACTGGGTGGGGCCGCCAATCTATCGCAGCTACGCGCCACCGATATCGTAGTCACCGGTGCCACGCGCGAATGGCTGACTCTGCGTGGCTTCGAAGAAGATTTGAAAGCCATGGCGCAGCGACGCTGGCGCCGCCTCCAAAAATCGGCCTTGTCATCCTCGCCATCATCGCCGTCGTAGGCGAGGATGCCGGGGGCATCCTCAACCGGGCTTGCCCCGGCTTCGGATTTATGGTTGGTAGCGCGAAAATTCTTCGGGGGTGTTGATATTGATGAAGGAGCGCAGCTGGGGATCGACTGCTTGCAGCTGCTCTTCTTCCAGGAGATGCACGCGGGCCAGTTGCAGCAGCGAACGGGGATCGCGGCGTCCCTCCCGCAGGCGTTGTTCGATCAGGGGCAGGATGGCACGTGGGTAGACAGCCAGCAAGACCTGCTCCTGACCGGCCACGCGTGGCATGGTTACCGTGTCGGGTTGGGCCTGCGAAAAGAGAAAGTTGAGCAGCGCCGGTTGCAGAAACGGCATGTCGACGGCCGCAACCAACGCATGCGAGGTATGGATAGCGCTCAGGCCGCTGTAGAGTCCCATTAATGGGCCAATGTTGGCAACCTGGTCGGTAAACACCTGAATTGAAGAAGGTAGATGCGGCTGGTAGGCCTGCGCCTGGTACTGGTCACGAGCGACCAGCAGGGTCTCCTGGCAGTGATCGGCCAGCAGGCAGGCCAGGTGGGTCACAAACGTTAAGGCAGGCTCGCCGGGAACAGGCAACAGGGCTTTATCACGGCCCATGCGTGAGCTTTGCCCGCCGGCGAGAATTATTCCTGTGATTGATAACGCTTCACAACGCTCAGACATCATACCCAACGCGAAAACCTGACGCGAAAAAATAGCGGCGCTTAGCGCGACGCAGAACGTACTTTGCGCTTGCTGCCTTTGGGGATGTACTGCTGTCTGCGCTGGTACGCCGCGTAGTTCGCCTTATCAGCGGGATACTTACGCACCATGTAGACAACCCATGTAACCGCCCAGACGACCAGTGACAGGAGCCAGAGATAGCGCCAGAAACGCCAGGCAAAGAAGTAGCCATCCAGCAGCACGCGCGCACCGATCAAAGGCAAACCAATAAAACAAATAACCGCGAACCAGCCCAGATAGCGATCAAACATATACTTGAGCACGGGCTTATTCTTCACAAACCGTTTGCGGCCCTCAACGGAATAATAGAATGTGACTAAGAGGCCAGCCAGACAAAAAATAAGCCATGGCCACAAGAAATGGAAAGGCTCCGCCCCGGGTAGATTCCCATTTGATCCCGCCTGAACCGGATCGGTAAAAAGCCATTGAAACAAGTTGATGCCCATACAGCACAACTCCCTTCTTCAGGTATCCACACAGTATAATTGCCACCAATAATAGCATGTAACCCCCCATGTCGTCTAGTAGGTGCGCCCCTTGCGGGCGCTTGGTCGCTTGCGGCCTTCGTACCCCTGAGATCACGTTCCTCGTGGATCTCCGCCGGCCCACGTGGGGCGAGGTGTCGTTTACGAGGAGCCGAACCGGCCGGGAGCGGGGGCCACAAGCGGCCAAGCGCCCGCAAGGAGCGCACCTACATATGCGTCCATTTAAGGGGCGTTTCGGTTTTTGATACGTGCATTCCCCCCGAATTTATTTACCAATGCGATTTGTGGGGGCTGGTGATGACCGGGGGTGTAACGTTGATGGTGGGTTGCGTGGTACCGGTTGGGGTGGATGGCGTTACCGGGCCGCCGCCGGTGGTCGCGGGCGCGGTAGCGGCTGGACTTCCATTATTGGTCGCGGGCGCGGTAGCGGCTGGACTTCCATTATTGGTCGCGGGGGCCGTGGCGGCTGGGCTTCCACTATTGGTGGCGGGCGCGGTGGTAGAGGCGGAGAGGTTCATTGAACGGCCCATCCAGAATGCCACTGCGACCAGGACGATAACGGTGACCACAAAGATACCCAGCGTCACTTTTGAACGCGTCAACATTATATGTACTCCTTCTGTGCAGATAATGGAGAAACAACATTTCTGCTCCCCTTTACGCATTCTATCGGACTCTTTCTATCTTTGTGCTCGCTATGCTGCAATGGTAGGAGTAATTTACCGCATCATTTTTTGTAATCTTAACCAGATCTCAACCTGACCTCCCTGACAACAAGGACCACTGGGAGATACAGTGAGTTTGCTTACCTACCAACCGGTAGGTAGAAATAATGAGAGAAGAGATCAGTATAGCAAGGAGTTGTGCCGTTAATAGATCTGAGAAATCCGGTCCGCACTCGGCCCAGGTGGCGGCGCGCGAGCGGGTGTTAGAGATGGCTGATCAGCTGTTCGCCACCCATGGCTACCAGGCGGTTTCGCTGCGCGATATCGGGGCATCACTGGGTATGCGCCACGCCTCGCTCTATTATCATTTTCCGAACGGGAAAGAGGAGCTGTACGTGGCGGTGGTCGAGCGGCGCATGCGCGGCTACCAGACGCAGCTTGAGCAGGTGCTGAGGGACGCCGGTAGCGATTGGCGGCAGCAGCTCAGGGCGGCCGCGCGCTGGATGGTGGCTCAGCCTCACATGCACCTGGGGCGTATGATGCAGTCGGATATGCCCGCCATCAGTGAGGAGTCGGCCGATACGCTGCGCGTCATCGTGCGTGATGCGCTGCTGCAGCCACTGACCAGACCGATCCAGCAGGCGCTCGCCGACAATCCAGAGAAGCGCCAGCGCAGCGTTACCTACGCGGGCATGTTTCTCTCGCTGATAGAGGGCATCGAAAATCTGCCCGCCAACTATCTCACCAGCAGCAAGAACGAGCTCGTAGATGTCGTGATCGATTTTGTGCTACATGGGCTCACGTCTTGACTGACTGACTGACCAGGTTATGCCACCAGAACGCTTGAAACGCTAATCTTATCGGAGTATGCGCATGTCTACATTGAATGAAACAGCGGCCACCACGGGGAAGCCAACCGCCTCCCGGCGCAATCTGTTCGCGCTCTATCTTGGCATCGCCTTCAGCGTGCTCTTTACCGCCGTGATCTAGTTCAAAGGTACATGCCTTCAATCCGGGACTGGTCGACACCCACCTGCTGCGGCACGTGGATGCCATCCAGGGCTACGAGAAAAAGCTGAGCGCCCTGAGTACCATTATCCGCCTCTGGGGCAATCCACCCGCCGTCCCAGCCGAACGCGTGGTCTGGCTCGCATCGAGCGCCACCGACAAAAAGACCGGCCTGGAGGTACGCGTGCTAGGCAAAAAAGAGCAGCTCGCCGGGCTGTGGCGCGAGCTGCAGCGCAAGCGCAAGCATCAGCCCGCACCCGACACCACCATCGACGTCACCACCATCGAACCGTACACCCCGCAGGTTCGGACCATCCCTCCCATAGGTTCTGACCTCGCGTCCGATTATTCCTCGCCCCACCGCGAATGATCGGGTACATGACCATGTACCCGATCGTCGTTCCTCTGCGGGCGTGTAATCGGACGCGAGGTCAGAACCTATTTGGCGGTGACGGTGACGATGTGGTAACCGGTGGAACCGTTGGGGACGGTGTTCTGCTTGCGGCCGGTCTGTACTTCGCCGGTACCATCGGTGGCCCGTACGGCCAGGGTGTAGGTGCCAGCCCTGGTGGGCCGCCAGTCCATACGCCAGAAGACCCAGCTGTCCTTTGAGAACGCGGGATCGAGCTTCGCCTCTTTCCAGGTCGTGCCGCCATCGTCACTGACCTCGACGCGCTGAATGCCACGATTGCCCGCGAAGGCGATGCCCACCATCGGTACCTGCTGACCAACCTGAAACACATTGCCCGTGAATGGCTGGTTGAAGCGGCTCGTCGTGCGCAAAACGCCGTTGTACCAGCCTTGACTGGAATAGAGACCCTGCACGAAGTCGCCGACGAATTCGATGCGCGTCAGCCACTTGGGATTCTCCTCGCCATAGCGACCCGGAATCAGGACGCGCAGGGGATAGCCATGGCGTTTGGGCAGATCGACCCCATTCATGTTCCAGGCCAGCAGTGGATCGGCCTCCAGCACCTCTTGCAGTGGCAGGCTAGTATTGTAACCGTCGGCACAATAGAAGGCGATATACTTCGCCCCTGGCTGTGTACCACCCTGCTGCTCGATCAGCGTACGCAGGGGCACGCCATGCCAGACCGCGTTGCCCATCAGGTGTCCGCCGGGTCCATTGGCGATGCACTCAAGGGTGATCGCCCGCGCTGTCGAGGGCAGCTTCTGAAGCTCCTCATACGTGTATGTCCCCAGTTTGTTGACCAGGCCACCGACCTCCAGGCGCCAGAGGTTGATGTCGACCGAGGGATCAACCGGATTCTGCGTCACCACATAATGATCATTATTGGGCGTGATCGGATAGTCGGTGTGGTTGGGGAAAGAGGTCTTTATGCCGTCATAGGCGGTATAGTTGTCCAGGAATTTCTGGATGGAACCGAACGTGCCCAGACCGGCTCCGACGCCCAGGGCCACCACGCCGCTGCGCGCCAGCAACTGACGCCGACGCGCCACCACACGATCACTGTTGGGGGCGGGATATTTAGGCAACAGCGCGCGATATCCCAGGCAGAGTACCACGCCGTAGACGCCAAAATCACAGAGCATCCCCACAATGCTCAGGATGCGCGCCATATCAAACGGCCAGCCCAGGAAGTTCTGAGGCAGTTCTTTCCAGAAGAGAATGACGCCGGCCAGAGTCATCAGCAGCGCAAACGCCAGGGCCACCAGCCACTCGCGCCGGGCGGGCCGATAACCACGCGCCGGAAGCTTGATCCACACCAGCAACGCATAGAGCCAGCCCAGCGCGGTCCCAATCGCGATCATCGCCAGCAGCGCCTGTCCCAAGGGAGCCGTTTTCGCGTTGGGACCATACGTCATCAATAGCCGAATAAACTGATCAACATTAATGTGCTTTAAAACATAATCGCCAAACATCTCGACCGGCGTCGGGATTCCCGCCAGCAGGCGCAACAGACCCATCACCAGCGTAGCACACAGACTCGCGGCCACGCCTGCGACCAGGGCCCACACGGCTGAGAATAGCACCGTCCGGCCCGGTGAAAAGCCTTGTCGAGGAGGTCTGGCGGGCACCTCCTCGCTCTTTATCTGCCTGGACTTGACATTAGACATGATGATACCTTTTCCTTTTGTGAACATGAAATGGCTGCTATCTTTTACGCCCGATAGAAAACCGCAGGCCTATCAGTAATCAATCACGACGTCCATCTCTGTCACGTCACATCGCCCAAATTTTTACACCTCCCCAACCCCTGACGTAGGTTCGGCCCTCGCGGCCGATTTCTCCTCGCCGCATGAACATGCATCGCACATTCGTTTCCCCAGCCCTCGCGTTTGGTGGGCATGGGTGTGCGTGAAGAGTAGGTGTCAGATTTGCCCTCAATCATTCAATTTAATAGCGTGCAAAGCGAGAAAAGACCACAGTACGTGCGGGGCTTGCCCCTACTTCTTTCCTCGCCCCTCGAAAAAGCAACAAGAATGATGCTCAGCATCGCATGCAACCGTCTTTGATCGCTTTGGAGCTACAAAGCGGGGGCAAGCCCCACACGTACTGTGGTCGTGTTTCTTCTTACATGCTCTAAAGTTGAATGTATTGAGGCCCGCCCTGGCTTGCTGACCGGGTCCGGCGATCAATACGCCAGTTTCTCATCCCCAGGAGCAGCGCGAGCAACAGGAACACGGCGGTTACACCATAGACATAGGTATAGTACAGGTTCCAGTTCAGCGAGGTCCCGAAAAAGTAGGAGAAGATGGAGGCGCATACAAAGTACCAGAGTCCGATGCAGGCCAGGGCTCTCCCGCTCCATCCACTGGCACGCGTCCAGGGTGCGCCGACCATCATGGCGACCGGGGGCAGCAGGACAGTGGTGTACCAGGGGAAGACATGCGACGAGATCAGGAAGATGACGCAGAACAGGATAAGCACCGAGGCTTCCAAGCTGATGCGCTCCTGCAGGCGCCTGATCCCAATCCACAGCGAGACCGAGCAGACCAGCAGCAGATCCACAGCATAGGTCACCTGCAGTGGCCACCCGGTCTGTTTGCTCAGCCTGTACATAAACAGGGCCAGCGGCCCGCCATTCATAGATCCCACTTCACTGGCATAGCTGGCAAAGAAACCAAAGATCTGACCATGTCCCAGGATCAAGTAAGGAATATAAGAAAGCGCGATCGTCAACAGACAGGTGATTAGCAGCCACCAGTCGCGGCGCCCACGCCAGACAACCACTAGCAGAAGGATGGGATAGAGTTTGGTCAGGGTCGCCAGCGCCAGGCAGAGTCCGGTCACGGCGCGGGCACCACGCCACGTGCCCTGCGAGCAGACCAGGGTCAGCATGATAAACATGACCATCAGAGCATCAACATGGCCCTGCAGCGCCGCCTCCACGATAGCTACGGGACACCAACCATAGATTAAGCAGCGCGCGGGGTCGAATCCTTTGCGCTGCAGCAGCAGGGCCAGCAGCCCCGTCGATACCATCTCGCACAGGCTAAAGAGGGCTTTGAGAAAGGGCAGGTTATCTGGCACCAACAGGTAGCTGAGCAGGTAGAAGCCCTGCGCGCCCGGCGGATAGATGGTCGGAACATTGCGAAAGCGGCTATTCTCATACAGCATGTTACGCAGGTGAAGCAGCAATGGATGGTTAGGGGCATAGGTATAGGGACTGAAGCCATGCAGCGTTACACGCGCGTCCCAGAGATAGCGCCAGGAGTCGCGTGAAAGGTTGGGCTGAATCCCCAGTAGTTGGGCGCGCAAGACCACAGCACCCAGCAGGATAATGCCCAGTTCCAGCCAGCGCTTGCGTCCCTCGGGCGCCCTGGTGCTTAAGACCAGGACGCAAGCCAGGAGGTAAGGGAGATAGCTGATTAGCTCCGCTACCAGCAGCGGATTCTCGTTGGTATCCGGCAGCGGAGCATTGAGGGCGAAGAAGGTATTGTAGACGATGGCGATGAGCAGCAGCAGGCATAGCAGCGGCAGGCGCCATGTCTCCCCAAACGAGGAGGAGACATGGCCCTGATGAACTGGAGGCGACAGTTGTTCCAGAGTTGGCATGCTAGTAGCTCCAGTTCACACCACACTGCGCGCAATGTCGCGCGGGATGATCGCTCTCGAAGGCGTTGCGGAACTGGTTATAGCGCTCACCATGCCAGATCTGCTCGATGGATTCCTGGAAGACGTTGCCCAGCACGCGCTCCTCCCGGTACTCTTTGGCGCTGCGATGGCCGAAGGGGGCGAAGCAGCAGGAGAGCACATTGCCGCTGGAGGTGATATAGGTCAGGGTGTAGGGACGCTGGCAGCCCGACCAGGGACGCTCACCGAAGTCGCGCACGACGCTTTCCACCGGGGAAGCCGCGCCGGCCGCTTTGAAGCGGATACCGCGCTCCTGGCACAGCTCCTGCGTCTGGCGAATAATGGCCAGTTCCTCGGGCAGCGCGCGATGGAACAGAGCCTGCTTCGAAGCCGCCAGCCCCTGTTCAAAATAGACCAGGCGCTGCAGATAGATCTCGCGGATGCCGTTCTCATAGGCCTTTTCAACCAGTCCGGGCAGTTCTGGCAGGTTCTCGCGCATGGCCGTAAACCAGAGCGAGACCGCCGGCTTGCTGGCATCCTGCGCCTGCTGCAGCTTGACGAACGCGCTCACGTTGCGCCAGATCTTATCGAAAGCATCCACGCCACGCACATGGGCATACGTCTCGCGGGTCGAGCCATCCATGGACAGGCGATACTCGTCGAGGCCCGCATCGATCAACGCCTGACCGCGCGCCTCGGTCAGGGCGATGCCGTTGGAGTTGAAGAGCACATAGGTGCCGCGATCCTTGAGGTAGCGCACCATCTTTGGCAGATCCTTGTTCAGCAGCGGCTCCCCCAGGCCATGCAGCACCACGCGATCGAGCACTGGAAACTGATCGACGATACGGCAGAAATCATCGAACGGCAGGTCGCGATCCTCTTCACGCGACAGGAACGTACGTGGACACTGCTGACAGAACTCGTTACAGCGGCTGGTTGGCTCGATATAGATGGAGCGAGGAAGTGTGGCGACGGTTGATGTAGTCATGAAAGAAAACCCCTTTTATCTATCTCATTCAGGCAGGCAGCGGTAGCGGGGGCAAGCGTAGCATCAGCTCGCAACAGGTCCGCCAGGCGCTGCAGATCCGACCTGGTATCAATATCAAATAGTGTGTCCAGTAGCTGGACGCGCAGGCCCTGCTGTCGAGCCTTGTCGATCGTCATGTCCAGCACCACGTCGGTGCTCATCGGGATAGCGCTAAAGACATCGTGAGGATCACGCATGGCGATCAGATAGTAGCCGCCGTCCTCGGCGGGTCCGAGCGCGACATCTGCGTCATCCAGAGCGCGGCGAGCCCGTTCGATGATCTCCCGGCTCACCTGCGGCGAATCCGAGCTGATCAAAACGGTATATGCGAAGCCGGCGCGCGCGGTCTCCTGAAAGACGTTATGCAGGCGCGCGCCCAGATCGGGACCCCGCTGCGGCACGGTCCGCACCTGCGCGGCGGGCCGCGCGATCAGCAAACGTACGCAAGAGACAAAATCCTTTTCGACCGGCGTATAGGCCCAGATGACATCGTACTGCCAGCCCATAAAGCGGCAGGCCAGGTCCCGCAAGAACGCCCGGTACAGCTCCAGCGTCAACTCAGCACCCAATCCCTGGGCGAGGCGCGTCTTCCCCTGGCCCAGCTCGGGATAGCGCGCCAGAATGGCCAGCGCGGTATCAGACATAGTTCAGGTCCTTTTTACGGGCATAGCGCGCCATTGTACTCAACATAGCGTAGGCCGCGCGCATGCTCCCGCTGACCGTACCGGCCACCTTGGATTGGCCATGGCTGCGGCGCCGGTAGTGCAGATCAATCTCCACGATGCGGAAGCGGGCCCTGGCGGCCTTCACCAGCATCTCAACCGGCCAGCCAAAGGTCATCTCCTGCATCTTGAGCTGCTCCAGCTTTTCGATGCGTACCGCCCGGAAAGAGCCGATGTCGTGTACACTGACCCTGTATATCCTGCTCACCAGGCGACTGATCAACCAGTTGCCCAGGCGTGCCTGCGCAGGGACCGCGCCGGACTCGGATTGCGGGCCGACACGCGAGCCGATGACAAGGTCGGCCCGGTTGGACAGGATGGGCTCGACCATCCTGGGCAGATCGATGGGATTGTCGCTGCCATCGCCATCTATGAATACGACGACCTCCGCGCCCAGATCGCGCGCGGTCTGAAACCCACGCCAGCAGGCCTGGCCATAGCCACGCCGCTCCTCAAGCACGACGGTCGCGCCGGCCGCACGCGCCACAGCGGCCGTGGCATCCGTACTATTGTTATCCACTACCACAATCCAGCGCACCAGGTCCCTGGAAATCTCCGGTAGCAGATGCTTCAAGGCATCCGCCTCGTTCCAGGCTGGAATCACCAGGGCAATCGCCTCGTTCGTCATCACTATCCCAATCATCCTTTCAAATATAAATGGCCTGCCCTCGTTTAAAATCGTAGAGCGCCACAATCTTGCGTTGCGCGCTACTGCTCAGGGCTCGTGCCTGCTGTACCGCATCATCCAGGCAAAAACAAAGACTGGTGATGTCCAGGTAACAATTATGGGTTTCGGGTTCTATCCAGGTTCCCAGCCAGTAATCGGACATCCTTAAATACAATTCATTTTGAACCACAAAGGACCTCACAGCCGCCTGCAAGTCCGCATTAGGAGGAAGGATAACTGTCTGATCTGGATATTTCGGGATGGCCCAGGCCTCGATAGGTGATACAAATTGATAGGTATCCAGTTTAGAGGTCACGCCACCTTGCGTAATGGTAGCAATACATACATCTAAAATATACTTATCAAAAAGATAGCGCTCTAAGGGTGACTCAAACTTCATCTTTTTCAACTATCCATCCAGAGGAACAGTTTCCTATGTTTTTTACGCTAGCGATGATGCTTACCGAACAAGCGGTCAACATTACTACCAGATGTATTCCATAGGAACTACAGATCAGCACTTATCATCCAACCAACAAGGCCATGGATCATCTCTATCAGTAATCATCGTCATACGCCCTCCTTCTCTGGTAACTATAAGAGTGTGTGATTTACTTTCGTCATTGTGGGGCACGTGAGCGTCCCCACACGCGCGTCCGCTGCGCGGCCGCGCTGGTTTTGTGTGTTGGTGCATGGGGGGCGCGGATGCGCCCCCCATGCACCAACACACAACAGAAAAGATGCACCCCATGCACCAACACACAATGGACTCTCAAAGATGGTATAGTCCAGGACTATACCGCACGTTTCCTTCCCTTTTCACGATTTGGGGACGATATATTTACAAGAAAAACAGCGAAAAGGGGCTTTATCAAAAAGATGACTGTCAGCGACAGCCATCCGGGTAGCATGGGAAGGATCGTGAGATCATGTTAACGGGCGATGAACCAGCCAGAGGTGCCATACCAGATCTCTGGCGGGTCCGCCAGAGCCTGTTGGGCGCGGGCCAGCGATGTGTTGCGGGCTAGTGCCCTCAACATGCCCAGGGCGACAACCGGTCCTTTAGGGGCCTGGGGAGTCGCGGCCGGACCAGGCTCCAGGCTGATGGCTACCGCGTCATAGCCGCGCGTGCCACCTTGAAAGGGGAGCGTCGCGGTCCCGTTACGTACAGTAAATAGTCCCAGGCTGGTTGGCTGCTTCCCCTGGAGAAGCCAGCCCTGATAGACCTGGTTACCCGATATCGGGGGAAGCCCATGCATCACCACGATACAGAGTTGCTGCCTGGTATAACAGGTTAATTCACCTTGAGAAGAGGATCCACCTGCCGTGCCCTGCAATTTATAGGTGTTTGCCTGCACCACATTGGTCGACAGGACGGCGATCTGGTGTTGCAGAGAGAGGTTCCAGAGCACCATGCCACCAAGGGCGGCGAAGACGAAGACCGCGGCCACTGCGATCAGCGCGGCACGCACAATCTGACCCGATGAACGGCGGCCAGCGGCACGCGCGGATAGTGGTAAGATTGCCGATTGCCGTGATGGCCTGCCAGTAGTAGATAACTGCTCCTGCTGGAGATGCGCGAAAAAGCGCTGCTTGAGGTCAGCGGCTGGCTCGACATCCTGAGAAGCAAGTGGCAGCAGGTTGGCAATCTCCTGCAATTCTGTCAGCTTCGAGGCACAATCACGACATTGTGCCAGATGTTCATCCATCGCTTTCTTTTCCTCTGGCGTAAGCGCTCCCAGCACATAAGCTCCTGAAAGCTCTTCAAAATCCTGGCAAGTCATACATGGTTACTCCATTCTCATCTACTACTTTTCTGGTGTTACGTCGGAAAAAGCTCAGCGGATTACTTTCAGGAACAATGTGCAGATGTATTTTCATGCCATATTGTAAACAGTGTGCGTTTTTCATGTCCAGTCGGCCTGGTTTTGCTCGTGCGGCACTCCTTATTCTTAGATCAAAGACAGCATTATAGTTCATTGACGCCCATTCCTTCCAGGGAACGCTTTAAATGCTGCAGGCCCAGCCGCATCCGAGCCTTGACTGTCCCCAGGGGCAGATTACACCCTTCCGCGATCTCTGTATGCGTCCAGCCCTGGAAATAGGCCAATTCAATGACCATGCGCTGCTCTGTTGAAAGTGACATCAGGGCCTCGCGCACCTGGTGACTCTGTACCGAGCGCCAGACCTCGTCCCAGGTATCGGAGAAGGCTACGCGCTCATCCTGGTCAGCTTCATCCAGGGTCACCTCGTTCAGCACCGAGCGCCGCTTCACCGCACGCAAATAATCTATGGCTCGATGATGCATGATAGAAAAGAGCCAGCTCCGTACCGTCCCTGCCTGCCGAGAATATGTTACAGAACGCTTCCAGACCGCCATAAACGCTTCCTGCAACAGGTCTTCCGCCACCTGGTGATCAGAAACCATCCGGTATGCGAAAGAATATAGTATACGTGAATAACGATCATAAAGAAGCTCCATCGCCCACATAGCACCAGAGGTAATCGCCTGAAGCACAACTTCATCCTCTAAATCGTTTCTATGCAGGACCAGGAGCTCCGAGCTAGAATTCTGTGCGGTCTGTGCTCGTTTAAAACCCCACATAATTATCCTTTTTCAATATATTCTCCAGCTAGCGTAGCCGGCTCTTCTTGCTTGCTGGCTGCGGAGCCGCTTGCATGTTTTTATAAGTGAGCGCATATGTACATCCGAGCAGCAAGCCAACCAGTGTTATAAACATGATGCCCCATTGCCAGTAAAACGGATAAGTCTGAGGTGCGGCATGTGGATCACCGCCGGTCTGCGGCATACCTGGCATACCTTGCTGTGGGGCCGCCACCAGCCGCCAGTGCGGACTCCCTTGCACCAGGCCAACGGCGAAGATGCTCAAGACCGACCACGGCTTTAACGTCACCTGAGACGAGAGTGAGGCCTTTGGCGCATCAGCGTTCAGCGTTACCGAGTACGTACCACTGGATAATGGAATATAAGAACTGGCCGAGGCATAAGTGATCTGGTTGACGAGCGTATTCGATTGAGATGAAACACTGGCCGTACCAACTCCTGGTGAAAGATGATATACCCGCACCTTGGCTCCGCTACCCGCGATCACGTTGTCATCCACAAAAGAGGTAAAAGAGAACCCGCTCTTTTTGGTACCCAGCGCCGCAATAGTATACGGGACACCCGCCTGCACAGACATTTCCTGGGTAATAATAGAGGCATCGACGCCTTTTCCAATCAAGGCGAGCTGCACCTTATGAGCGCCTGATGCGATCGGCACATAATCTGTCACCGTCGCAAACTGAAAATCGCTCAATATCTTCTTGCCATCCACAAACACATCAACAATACCAATATCCGGTGAGGCATGAATAATGCGTACGTAGGCAGGAGCGGCGGCCGCATCCACAGGCCTGGCCGACAGCATGCTGGTGCCAAATAATACGACACACAGCCCGGTAGCCAGGAAAAGACGCCACCACCTTGCCTGTTCGCGCAAGAACATTGGCTTCTTCATAACACATATTTCCTCTCGATCGCCAGAGTTTCAGGTTCTCAAGCACGTGAAAACGCCGCCTGGCTACAGAGCAATACGCTAAGACTCATTATTTGGATCTATTTCGCAGTCCCTTTCTAGAAAAGGGGGCAGCGAATTCGCAAAAAGGCAGAGATGTAATCCAGAATTTAGACCCTGCCGTAGTACTGTCTGAACGGCTATTCGATGAAAAGATTGAGTCGAGACAGTACACCAAAACTCTGTTATCCCTGATGCAGCCACTTACAGGTAGCAACACGGGATCTTATGGGTATTATGTGCGCAGGTCAGGTTGTCAGGTTAAGCGTTACGCCATCCGATGCAGAGATATCACCTTACACTTTCCATCCCTGGCTAATCATACCCGCGAACAGAACTACCAATAATTAAAAATGTGTCCGTTCAGGCTGTGGAGACTCATTCGGGAGGGTATTATGACACACGATAATCCACGTTTCTGCCCACAGTGTGGTCATGTCTTGAACCTGACCAGCCAGCAGTGTGAGGCCTGCCACGCGCAGATCGATGATCGCTTCATGCTTAAGCATGATCCAAAGGTGAAACAGGCTACAGACAACCTGATTGCTTCGTTCGCAGCGTCCGGCTCACGACGCGCCTTCTTTAAAAAAGGCGCCGTTATCGCGGCCTCTGGCGTGGCGGCTACAGCCCTGGGTGCGGCCTTTATGCCTGAGCTGAGTAGCGCGGCGGCCCGCCAGACGCAAGCCCAGACCCAGGCCAGCCTCAAGGCGGGTCTGCAGCAGAAAAATCAGACCCTGAGCAATTATAAAAGCGCCCAGGATCCTATCGTGACGATCCTGACGGTCGCCCGCACAGCCGAACAACTGGCCGTCACCTTCTATAGCAATGGATTGTCTAACGCCGATAAGCTGGGCCTGAAAGGGGACAACCTGACCTACCTGCAGGCAGCCCTGGCGGAAGAACAGATTCACCAGCAATTCTTTGCCGCTAATGGAGGCCAGTCATTAACCGAGACCTTTAGCTTCCCCCATGGCCCTCAGACCTTTACAGATCTGAAGACCTTTATCGATACCCAGCAGCAACTTGAGGGCGTCTTTGACTCGGCCTTCCTGGCTGCGATCAAAGAATTCGCGCAGCTGGGTCGACCAGACCTGGCACAGATCGCGGGCCAGGTTGCCTGTATCGAGGCGGAACATCGCGCCCTCGGACGCGCCATCGGCGGCCTATCACCGGCCGATAACTGGGCCTTTACACCGATCTACCTGGGTTCGGTAGCCGATGCGCCAGCGCTGGTCACCAAGGCCGGCTATCTCAGCCCCAAAGGCGACAATAGCTATACCTATAAGGCGGTCAGCACCAACGTCGCCGGTCTCGAACAGACCAAACCGTTCGCGGTTAGCTCGTCCGTCGTCGGTAACGGTTAATCGCTCATTTTATCTATATAGCAACAAAAAACAAGCTGATATGTCGCAGGGGTGCGGGGTTCCTGGAACACAGATCAAGGACAATCGCACTCCTTTTTGAGGATATGCTCATGGGATATAGAACGTCTCAAGCAAAGCCGGGTACAGCGGAGAATGAGGATCAACGGCACAGCGTGGACTCCGTAGACACCGATGCCACCCGGCGCGTCTCCGATCCAGATAAGACGGTCAGGCGTAGCGCGCACCAGATGGCACAGTTGTATGCCCGGGCGGCTGCCATCAAACAAGAGCAGGCCCTGGCAACCAACGCACAGACAGAACCAGTCTCTGCTGACAAACAGCTACCGGAACAGATCTCTGCGTCCGTCAAGCTAGCCAGGAAGAAAAACGATGCAAACCACATCCTTAGCACAACCAGCGTGATTCTCTTTATCATGATCGCATTCCTGCTGAGCTATGAGGCATTCCAGAATATCCATGATCCACGCTACCTGCAGGGTCCTCAACAAAAGAAAGCACAGCTTGATCAGCAGATAGCCCACGCGCAATCCATCGGCGTACCCGAGACATACCTCGCCCCTTTACGGCAAAAAGAAGAGCAGATCGCTAGCGCGCTACCCTGGTTTTCGCCCTCTTTCTATCTGCAGCCCGCCCCTGTCTATAACGCGCAGGCCGCCCGCTACGCCAGTCTGCAACAGCAGATTCCTGGGACGATTACCGCCGCGACCCAGCAGCTGCAAAAGCAGGCGCAACAGGATATGCAAAACTTTCAGGTGATCGTCAGCCGCATCAATATGCAACCGATCGGCGGCAGTGGCGCTTTCTCCCAACGTTTCAGCGCAGATCAATTACAGTTGGAGGCGGCCAGAGATCCCAATGATTATCTGGCCATCATTCAGGACGCCCATAGCTCGACCGGTGCATTAAACACGCTGGAGACCATGGCTACCCAGCTGGCCACCATGCATAGTACCCTGAAAGCCATGCAACAGGCACAGCTCAATACCGGCGATCTGCAAAAACAATACCAACAAGACACCGATAACTTTAATAACGCCAGCACACCCCTGGCCGTCCAGCAGTTGCATACCCGGCTGACCATGCACTATCAGAGCATCATCAATGCTGCCTTGCAGAATTATCCAGCGGTCAGCCAGGCCAAATTGCAGCTCTTTACGCAACAAATCAATACACTCAAACATTATAAGCAAGATACGACCCTGTACCAGAAAGCCCTGCAGGCTGACACGACGCAGGTCGCCCGCGCCCAGACCGATGGGACACGCTTTACCGCCTTGCAGCATATCGATAGCGACATCGCTTCAATGCAGCGATCGCTCGCCAGCGGTGAAGCGCATACAGTGGTCGCCAGCTTCCATCAAGAGGTCAATAGCTGGGGCCAGAACCATATGTATCATGATACGTTCGATGGCAAAGACTATGCACCCGACTCAGAATACATGGCGCAGGGCATTGGCTCTGTTATCGATGCCGACCTGGCCAGCGCTTCATCCGAAAATGATTTCCACGCCGTCACTCTTGAGGTTCAGAATGCGCTCTTTAACCTGCGTCTGCTGGAAAGCGACAGCCAGAGCCAGACACCTTATAATCAGGCACACGCCACTGATATACAGGCTCTGAACCACTACAAGCTGACGCATAAGCAGGTCTTGATGATCTCGCTTGCAGAGCAGTCTATGCGTCTGTATCAGAATGGTCGTCTGCAGCGAGCATTCCAGGTTGTAACTGGCAGTCCGCTGCGTCCATCCTTACCCGGTGTATGGCCGGTGCTGGATCGCAAGTCGCCGACCGTTTTTGTCTCTAAAGAGCCCAGAAATTCGCCATTCTGGTTTGCCCCGACACCCATTCAATATGCTATCCTATATCATTATGGGGGAGACTTCATTCATGATGCCTACTGGCGCGCCACCTTCGGGGCCGGTGCCCAATATCCCCATCAAGACAGTAGCGGAAATACACCTTATAACTATGATGGGAGCCATGGCTGCGTTAACCTGACGGTAAACGATATGGCCTGGATCTATAATCATACAAACTGGCAAACGACCATCGTCATTTATTAAAAGGGGCATTTTTCTATGATAGCATCATCCAGGCCACTCGTAGCCGGTACGACCCTGCGAGAACGCTACGAAATAGAACGTGTATTGGGCAATGGCGGCTCAAGTATTGTCTACCTGGCACGTGATCTTGCAAAAGAAAACAGTGAAGAAGACAACTATGTGGCCTTGAAAGAGTTGCATACCGACAACCGGCAGGAGCAGAGGCATTTTGCCTTTGAGGGCCGCGTGCTCAAGAAGCTCAAGCACCTCTCACTCCCGCGTATCTACGATGTGTATGAAGACGAAGAGCAGCAATCCAGTTTCCTGGTCATGGAATACATCGAGGGATCTAATCTGGAAACCCTGCGCCGCCAGCAGCCAGATCAGCGCTTCACCCTCGACGAGGTTTTGCGGCTCATGCAGCCGATCATCGACGCCACCATCTACCTGCACCATCAGCAACCGGCTATTATTCATCGCGATATCAAACCATCCAATATCATCATTATGACGCATCAGCAGCGGGCGGTCCTGATCGATTTTGGCATAGCCAAGGAGTTTGAAGTTGACGCTACCACTAGCGCCCTGCGCCACTGCACGCCCGGTTATGGTGCGCCGGAACAGTATGGCAACCTGAGCACCGATGTTCATACGGATATCTACGCGCTGGCCGCCACCTGCTACTGCCTGCTCACCGGATCTCTGCCGGTGGATGCTTTTGAGCGCGCCGCCACCATTGTCAGCAAGCGCATCGATCCACTGAAACCGGCGCATACCCTCGTGCCCGAGATCCCCCCACACGTTTCACAGGCGCTCGAACGTGCCATGGAGATTAGCATGGAGGAGCGCTTCGACAGCGTCGAAGATTTCTGGTCGGCCATCAGCCAGACCCCTGAAGCAACAACGGGCAGAAAAAAGACTCCCGGAACCGTTCAGGCGGCACGGAAGCAACGTCGCCGTCGCATCATACAACTGACCACCGTTTCGGCAGTCATCTTACTGCTCGGTATCATCCTGGCGGTTGGCTCAATGGCGAATGCCTTTCAATCACCACAGTCTGTCCATCCAACCGTCGCCGCGCAGAGTACGCATACAGCGGCGAAGCCACATCCAACCGCGACAGCCAGCGCGACCGCACCCTATCCCCATCTGACCACAGCCTACCGGGGAACCCTGAGCAATCTCTCCAAACAGGCCACCGGCACGATGACCCTGACCAACGTTCAGCAGCAGCAGCAACAGATCAGCGGACACTTCACCGGCATAAACAGGGCCGGTAACTTCACCGGTGTGGTGGATGCATCCAACCATATCTTAATTACCATCTCAGCTTCCGCCCAGCAGCCGCCCCTCTTCTTCGAAGGCGTTGTACGCTCGGATGGGAACCTGGTCGGTGATTACTGCAACCAGGACGGGGCCGGTCAATGCGTCGGCAACTACGGACTCTGGAGTCTGTCCCCAACCCCATAATTTCGGGCCTATGATAAAGCAGGAGGTGCAGGAGAGCCGGCGAGGCCCTCTTGCCGGGGGCGTGGGGGCGTCCCCCACCAATCTCCCTTCCCTCTCCCACCGCCCGAAGGGCGGCCATCCTCATGCATTGGACAGCAAACGATATAATAGAGCCAGGAATATATCTGATTTTTGGTGTAGGTTTCGCCAATAGAAGTTGCAGAGGTACAACATAATGCGTAGAATTGCCATTCTTGCCGAGGGGGCCTTTCGCTGGCATGCCGCCAAAACAGCGGTGGGCGTCATCCGTTATTCGCCCGACACGACGGTTGCCGTCATCGATAGCACGCACGCTGGCATGGATGCGGCCCAGGCTCTCCAGGGCCCGGTTGGCAAGGGGATTCCCGTGGTTAAAGATATCAATGAGGCCCTGCAGTATCAGCCGGATACGCTGCTGATCGGCATCGCACCCCGTGGCGGCGCCCTGCCCGAGGAGTGGCGCTGGCAATTGCAAACGGCCATCGAGCATAAGCTGAATATCGTCAGCGGCCTGCACGCCTTTGTTTCCGACGATGAGCAGTTGCGCAGTGCCGCCGCCAGCAATGGTGTGGCGATCTGGGATGTGCGCCGCCCGCCCGAGAAGGCACGCGTGGCCGATTTTACGCCGCATCGCGAGGGCAGCCACACCATCCTGCTGGTCGGCTCTGATTGCGGCTCCGGCAAGATGTCGACGGCCCTCGATCTCAACGCGGAGGCGCAGAAGCGCGGCCTCTCCAGCGCCTTTCTGGCCACCGGACAGACCGGCATGATGATCGCCAATAACGGCCTGCCGGTCGATCGGCTGATCAGCGATTTCGCCGCCGGCCTGGTTGAGGAGCAGGTACTCGATCTCAGCAACCAGCACGACTGGGTCTTCGTCGAGGGACAGGGCGCCCTCAACCATCCTGGCTACTCGCCGGTCACCTTGAGCCTGCTGCACGGCTCGATGCCGGACGCCATGATCTTCTGCCACAAAGCGGGGCAGACCGCCATCGACGGCTACGAGCGCTGCCTCTTCCCGTCCCTGAATCGTCTAATCGAAATCAATGAAGACGCCGTCAGCTGGCTGCGTCCCGAGCGCCGCAGCAAAGTAGTAGGCATCTCCCTGATCACCAACCACCTCAACGAAGAAGATGCCCGCGCCGCCATCGCGCAGATCAACAACGAAACGGGCCTCCCGGTCACCGACCCCCTCCGCTACGGGGTCGCTCCACTCATGGACGCCCTTCAGCAAAACTTCGCCTGACCTCAATTTTTTTATATATTAGTGCAGCCGGGGCGCAACGGCGCCCCGGCTGCACTAATATATAAACCAGTGCGGCCGCCCGTGCGGAGGCTATCGCGTACCCCCACGCGTACATAGAAAGCGCCAGAAGCTTCAGGGCTTCTGGCGCTTTCTAGCAGAGAGTGAGAGGAGAAGAAAGCTATCTTTTATTCTTCGGCCAGCACCGGAGTCGCAGAGATCTCTTCAGCAACGTCGTGGCCGGTCAGGGATGGCACCACACCCATCAAGGCATATTCGGGATAGGCGACCGCACCATGCTCATGCAGATCCAGACCTTCGAGCTCGCCAGCCTTGGAGACACGCAGGATACCGATAGACTTAAGGGCAAACATCATCGCCAGCGAGACCACCAGAGTAGCAGCAACGACCGAGAATGAGCCCAGCGCCTGCAGTCCCAATTGAGAGACGCCACCACCGTAGAACAGACCACGGATGACCGCGCTGGTATCCGCACCAGTTGGGGTGGGCGCGCCAAAGGCACCGGTCGCGAACAGACCCAGCGAGAGCGTCCCCCAGATACCGGCGAACAGGTGCACCGGAACCGCGCCGATCGGATCATCGATGCGCAGATATTCCAGCACATCCAGACCGAAGATCACTACAAAAGCCGCAATCGCGCCGATAAAGAAGGCGCCCACGGGATCAACCCAGTAGCAAGGGCAGGTGATGGCCACCAGGCCACCCAGGAAACCGTTGACGGTCAGACCCAGGTCCCACGTCTTGTTCTTCGAGCGGAAGTATGAGAAGAAGAGCGCCACCAGGCCACCAGAACAGGCCGCCAGCGTCGTGTTGAACGAGACGCGTCCGATACCAACTGTGTCCAGCGCCGACAATGTGCTACCAGGATTGAAACCGTACCAGCCGAACCAGAGGATCAGGCCACCGACCGCGCCGATGATCAGATCGTGGGCAGGAGGTGGGCCACCGCCGTCGCGCTTGAAGATACGGCCAAGGCGAGGTCCCAGCGCCAGAGCGCCAGCCAGCGAAATCGCGCCACCGATGCTATGCACCACGGTCGAGCCCGCGAAATCTTTGAAGTTGAGCAGCGCCAGCCAGCCATCAGGACCCCAGGCCCAGTGACCGATGATTGGATAAATAAATCCGGTTACACCGATGCTATAGACGATATCGCCCCAGAAGCCGCAGCGTCCGATCATCGCGCCCGAAGTAATCGTCGAGGCCGTATCGGCGAACGCGAACTGGAACACCCAGAAGGCCAGCACAGGGATGCCGGTCGACATGTAGGTAGCTGGCAGGCCGCTCAGGAAGAAGCCCTGCGTACCGATCCAGGGTGTGCCAGGCTCGAACATAAAGGCGAAGCCCCAGGCCCAGAACAGAACACCGCAGATACAGGTATCGGCAATACCCTCAACCAGAATGTTCACCGACTCACGAGAGCGAGCAAAACCCGCCTCCAACATCACAAACCCAACCTGCATACCAAATACCAGAAAGGCAGCCACCAGCGTCCAGACCGTATTCACCGCATTGATCTGAGGGGTTGGTGTCGAAGCACCTGTCGCGGCATGTACAGCAGTTGGAATAAACCA
The DNA here is from genome assembly GCF_036245075.1 of Dictyobacter halimunensis. Taxonomy (NCBI): domain Bacteria; kingdom Bacillati; phylum Chloroflexota; class Ktedonobacteria; order Ktedonobacterales; family Dictyobacteraceae; genus Dictyobacter; species Dictyobacter halimunensis. Next base: position 3,368,544 of record NZ_BSRI01000002.1, on the reverse strand, counting down.
GTACATCGCCAGCAAGAGCAGGGTCAGACCTAACAGCTTACCTCCCATATAGTAAGCAACATTGCGCCGAATGAGCGGATCGCGCAGGTTCGTGCGGAAGCGCGTCCATGTAGCCCGTAAGAGTGTTGTCATAGGGTTAATAATTCCTTTCAGCCCAGATAGTCATAAATATGCATGAACAGCTGCAGGCGACAAATTCTCATCGGTGAGCACAGGATAGGAAAACACCGTTCGGGATCTTCCCAGGTGGGGTTGGATAAATCATCATTGATGTATCGCATTTGTATATTTTGTACTTAAGAGAAGTATAAGAAATAAGGGGTTTGCCTTTGAAGGTCCAATATATCACAAAACAAGCTTCTTTTTTTGTGCAATTAGCACAAACCACCCCACAATCATGGGTTTATTTTTTAGAATTACCCGTAAAATCCTGATATGATTTTTAGAATTAGCAGCAAAACATTAAGGGTTTCTTTAGTGAGGGCGCAAATACATTGTACAAAGTGCACATCAAACACAAGCATTCTGTCTACCCTAAGCGTTTTAAGAACTTAAGAGCTTAAGAAGATTAAGAAGCCTACACACGAATAAATCAACCGCGAACAATCGGCCGCAAGGGCCACCATGAGGGAGACATTGTGGCCCTTGCGGCCGATTCCCGTTCCCCCACAAAGATACCCATCCAATGGGTGCGATTACGTGGTGGGGGTGTGGGTGGTGATAGTGATGCCCATGGCTTCGATGAGGGCGAGGGCCTGCGCGTGATTGAGGCTGGAGCCACGCAACTCTTTGGGTCCCAGGCGGGCGCCATCGATATTGCATGTGCTCAGGTCGATACCTGCAAGTTGGGTACCGGTCAGCTCGGCCTGGCGCAGGTTGCAGTCGACGAAGCTCACGTCCGACAGGTTGGCCTCCAGTAAGTCGGCCTCGCTGAGATCGCAATGCTCGAAGCGTACCGACTTCAGGGTCGCGAAGCGTAGTTGCGACAGGCTGAGCAGGCAGTCTTTAAATAGCACATCCTCAAAATGGGCCTCGCCTGCCATAAAACCGGTCATGCGACATCCCACCAGCTCGACGCGATGCCAGACCGTCTTATACCAGACAGCGGTGGCGAGATCGCAGGAGCTGAAGCGCACATCATCCAGCTGCATCTCCTCAAACTCGGTGTTGGCCAGCACAACTTGCTGGAAAGAGGTCTCCACAAAAGCCGGATGGGACGCCGCCTGGTCCGCCAGATTAACGTTGTTCAGGGCCAGAGATGCATAGCGCTCGCGCGATTGCACATATCCCCCGATGACGTCGCGTCCCGTGGCTTTGCGCGGCAGCCGCGGCGGACGCACGCGGGGCCCACCCGGCGTAGATTTATTATTATTCATCGTATCGATACCCTTTATCTTCTCTATAAATCGGCCGCAAGGGCCGCCATGACGGGAACATCGTGGCGTGGGGAGGAGAAATCGGCCGCCAGGGCCGAACCTACGTTTCGTGTTTATTTTTACGTTTCAAATATCCATTCTTTTGAAATGTAACAAGAAAGGCGATTCCGTAGGTTCGGCCCTGGCGGCCGATTTATATCCCCTCACACGGATGTCCGTCTATGAGTGCGGCGATGACGATTCGGAGGCGCCATGGTTGTTGGGGCGCGCGCCCACACCGAGGCCGGGACGATTGGGCAGGATCAACTTGCCGCGCTCAACGGTCACACCGGCGAATGGGTCATCGTTGATCAGCAGCTGTCCATCCAGATCGGCGTAATCGACCAGGGGTGTCAGGTGGGCGGCCGCAGTGATCGCCAGCGAGCTCTCGATCATGCAGCCGATCATGGTGCGCAGATTGTAGGCGCGCGCCACGTGGATCATCTTGAGCACATTGGCGATGCCGCCGTTCTTCATCAGCTTGAAGTTGACGCCATCCACGCACTCGCTCAGGCGCGGCAGATCTTCGATGGAGACGCAGCTCTCATCGGCGATGATCGGCAGGGGCACATTGTCGCGCACCAGCTTTAGACCGGCCAGGTCATGCGCCGGAACCGGCTGCTCGACGAACTCAATGTTATATTGGGCGATCGCATTGATATTCTTGATCGCCTCCTTGGGCGTCCAGCCCGCGTTGGCATCCACGCGGATCACAGCCGAGGTCACATCGCGAATCGCCTTCAGGATCTCGATGTCGTGCCTGGTGCCGACCTTAATCTTCAAAATAGGATAGTCCTGAGCCAGCAACGCCTTCTTGGCCATCTCAGCCGGTGTATCCAGGCCGATGGTAAAGGAGGTGCGCGGGGTATGCGCTGGATTGAGGCCCAGCAGCTTATAGACGGGCACGCCAAGCATCTTGCCCATGATATCATAGATCGCCATATCCACGGCCGCCTTGGCCGAGGGATTCAGCCGAATCACCTTGTCGAGGCGCTGTATAATCTCCTCAATCAGGAAGGGATCATCCCCCAGGTTGCCGGCGAACATGGCGATACAGGCCATCACTGTCTCGGCGCTCTCGCCGTAATACTTGCTGGGAGCCGCCTCACCATAGCCAACCGCCTCCTCGTGCTTCACCTCCACCACCACATTGGAAGCCGTATGCTGCACCCCACGCGAAATACGAAATGGGGTCGTCAGGTGCAGATCTATAGGTTTTGCATCGATATGTAGCATAATAATGTTCCTTCATCCATGCGTGCTAGCACGTTATCAATTCTGAAGCCAATAGAGCTATCAACCATCATAGCATGATTGGTAAAGCCCTTCTATACATGAGTCGGCTTCTCTCACCGGGCCTGATCAGCCTATGCTATAATAGAGGCAAATTTGCCGCGTTTGTATGTAGTAAGAGGGAAACAATGCCAACACGTAACGATGCATACACGTTAATGACAAGCCACGTAAAAAATGAGAACTTACAGAAGCATATGCTGTCGGTTGAGGCCGCTATGAGCGCCTATGCCCGCAAATATGGCGAGGATGAAGAGCTCTGGGCAATGACTGGATTACTCCATGATTGCGATTACGAGGAGTATCCAGACCTGAATGAGCATACCAGGGTGGCGGCCGACTGGCTGCGCTCCGAGGGCTATGACGAGCGCATCATCTACGCTATCCTGGCCCACAACGACGTCAACGCCGAGACCCACCCACGCACGGATCTGCTCTCCAAAGGGCTCTACGCTTGCGATGAGATCACCGGCATGATTACCGCCACCACGCTGGTACGGCCCAATAAGAGCATTCACGGGCTGGAGGTATCGTCGGTGCGCAAGAAGATGAAGTCCAAGGGCTTCGCCGCCGGCGTCAATCGTGAGGACCTGGTGAAGGGGGCCGAAGAGCTCGACGTTGATTTAAATGAACATATCGCCTTCGTCATCCAGGCCATGACGGATAGGGCGGAGGCGCTGGGTCTGGCTGGAACAGCAGAACAGACGCAGCCAGAGGCGGCTCGCTAGCTACGAGCTCGCCACGGAGTCCAGGCAAAACTACACGATGCAGAATTCCAAGCAGCGCAATACAATTCCCTTTAAACGCGCCTATAACGCCACGGAGATCGCTCAATACGAATATTGCCCCCTCGTCTGGTGGCATGAGCAGTACGACCCGATCGTACATGCGAATAACGAAGAGCTCTTCGCGCAGATGGTCGAGATAGAGCAAGAATATGGCTCGCAGGCGCCACACGTTCCCGACTACCAGGTCATCGAGCAGATCCTGGTGCGTCGGGGTGCCTTCGAGCAGGAGTACCAGGCCACCAGGCAGCTACCCGAGATGGACGACGAGGCGTTGGAAGAAGAATATGATGAGGCCGTCGGGAACCATCCCAGAGTGCGCCGCCTGCTCTCCCTGGCGCTGGTTATGCTGGGATTCGGCATTGTGCTGGTTGGACTCTCTCTGGTCACCCTGTTTCTCAAACTCTTCACCACCACTATGTTTGGAGAGGTCATCTTTGTCGCCGGGATCGCGCTCCTCATATTCTCTGTCGCCTGCTTCGCGCTCCTCTTCAACGAGCGCCGCGTGCAGCGTGAAAAACTGGTACGCGAACACCATCAGGCACTGGGACTCCCCTTCGGCGAATTGATGTATGAGAATGTCGATGGCCGGGGTGATCCTATTACTTCGGACGAACATTTTTTGCAGGGCAAGCCGGCCTACATCGTCAAGCTGCCCGATAACCGCCTGCTACCGGTAGACATCAAACCGGTGGCGCTAAACGCCATGACACCCGAGGGCCACCACGTCCTCCAGGTCGCCGCCTACTGCCTCATCCTCGAAGAGTACTCAGAGGATCCCCCCACACATGGCATCCTGCGCTACAGCGATCGCGAATTTCCCATCGAGTACACCCCCGCCCTGCGCAAAAAGGTCCTGCGCCACCTTAAACAGATGGACCTGAGCAGCGCCGAGATGCCGCCCGCCCTGCAAAAGCAGAAGGTCGCCAAGTGCCGCGCCTGCATCTACCAGCCCATCTGCCCCATCGGCCAGAGCAAATAGAGATGTAAACCGACGGATGACAATTGACATTCGTACACGGGCCGCATACACTAGGCGCAAGACTATAGCTCCCGTCGCGAGCGTTCTAAAGAAAAGTGAGTGCAAGCAATGCCTACAGTACATGAAGTAATAGAGATGAGTGGACACATAATCGACTCATGGACGTTGCCGCGTGCCTGGGATACGATTATGGATCGTGGTGGTAACTTTGATGTAGAGGAGATGCAGGTCGGGGCAACCAAAAACGATGTCAGCTATGTGCGCCTCAAGGTCTCGGCTCCCAATGATGAGATACTGGATCGCATTATTTCAGAGCTCCAGCAGCTTGGCGCGGTCCTCCTGCACGCCGAAGACGTGCATACGGCGCGCGTAGAGCAGCCAGGGGTCCTGCCAGCCAAATTCTACTCTACGACGAACCTGCCGACGCAGGTACGTTTGAATGGACAATGGGTCAACGTTGAGCATATCGAGATGGATGTAGCGATCGCGGTCGACCGCGAACACAATAGAGCCACCTGCCGTCCGATGCACGATGTGCAGGTCGGTGAGGAAGTGGTGATCGGACACGATGGCATTCGCGTACAGCCCTACGCACGCGAGCGCGAGCGCGACTCCTTTGCTTTTATGCAGAGCGATGTCTCGTCTGAAAAAGCCAAGGTGCTGGCCATCCATAATATTGCGCGCCAGATGCACGAGGTGCGCGCCCGCAATGGCAAGATCCTGTTTGTGCTCGGGCCAGCCGTTATCCACACCGGCGCTGGACGCTACGTGGCCGAGCTGATCCGCATGGGCTACGTGCAGGTTATCTTCGGCGGCAACGCCATTATCACCCATGATGTGGAATCGGCCCTGTTCGGGACCTCGCTGGGCGTCAATCTGAAGAGCGGCGAGCAGGTCGAGGGGGGACACCGCAACCATCTGCGCGCCATCAACGCGATCCGCGCCATTGGCTCGATCGATAAGGCCATCGAGGCCGGACTGCTGCGCGACGGCATCACATATGAGTCCCATAAGCGTCACATCCCGATGGTCCTGGCAGGCTCGGTGCGCGACGACGGCCCTATGCCCGGCGTCATCTCCGACATGCAGCAGGCCCAGGCGCGCATGCGCGAAGAGGTGCAGGGCGTCGAGATGGCCATCATGGTGGCCTCGATGCTGCACGCCATCGCCACCGGCAATCTGTTGCCCGCCCACGTACGAACAGTAGTTGTAGACATCAACCAGTCGGTCGTCACCAAACTGGCCGATCGCGGCAGCTTCCAGGCCGCCGGGCTGGTTACGGACGCCGAGCTATTCTTGCGCGAACTCATGGATGCGCTGCAAGGGAAAGAGATTTCATAGCATTTTGATGGATCATCATCCCGTCAGGTGCGCTCGGCCAGATCTGTGATCTGTTGAGCCAGTTTGAACAGCTCATCGCGCAGTTCAGTCGGCTGGCGCACCACAAATGGACAGCGCAGGCGGATCAAGACCCAGGCCAGCCAGTCCAGGTGATCCACATAGCATTTCAGCTCCACACCATCCTCGATCTGCTCCAGCACGGCCAGGGCCGGCGGCACGATGCGCTGGGCCTCATCCAGCGTGGTCTTGAGCACGACATCCACAAACCAGGTAGACGGCGTCGAAGGGATCGCCTTGCGCACCAGGGCCAGGCAATCAAATGCCTCTGGCCGCGTAAACGTCTGTGTCAGAATCTCGACCGCCACGATACGATCCAGGCGGAAGGTACGCAATTCTGTGCGCAGATGGCAATAGCCCGCCACGTACCAGTAGCCGGAGCGATAGACCAGGCCATAGGGGTCCAGGTCGCGCTCGGTCTCCTGTCCCACATATGCTCGATAGTGCATATGCACCGTGCGACACTGGCGCGCGGCCTCGCTGAGATCCAGCACCACCTCGCCGCGCGGCACAGCACCGGTCGGCATGACATCCACCACCAGCGTCTCCTGTACCGCCTGTACGCGCTCGCGAATAGATTGTGGCAGTACGCGCTCGATCTTGGCCAGCGCCCCCTCGGCCGCCGGTGTGGCCATGGTCAGCCCCATCTTGCGACCAACCAGCAAGCCCAACGTCAGGGCCAGCGCCTCATCATCATTGAACATCAAGGGTGGCAGCTTATAGCCCGGTCGCAGGCGATACGAGCCGTAGCGTCCCCGCACCCCCTCGACCGGGATACCCAGGTCCTGCAACATCGTAATGTAGCGCCTGACCGTGCGAGGATCTACCTCTAGCCGCTCCGCCAGTTCCTGTCCACTCATCTGCTGCCTGGACTGCAAGAGCTCCAGCACCGTCAGGACACGCGTCGTAGGGAAATACATCGGCGGGTTTCCTTTCCATCTCGCGATCAATCGAATTTCTGGCAAGGCGCAAAAATACGATCCTTTTAGGGCGAATTTTATCCTCTTTGTCATATAAACTCAAGGGGTAAGGGAATGAAACAATAACCAGAGGAAAGGGGATGTTATGGATCAACAGGATACGGCCCTGGTGATTATCGATATCCAGGTCGGGATGATCAACGCGGATTCGGCGCACCATATGGAGGCGCTGGGCAATATGCAGACCCTGCTGGCGCGTGCGCGGGCTGCGCAGGTCCCGGTTATCTATGTTCAGCATGGTGGTCCCAAAGGCCATGAACTGGAGGTTGGCAGCGCCAACTGGCAGATACATCCAGCGATCGCGCCACAGCCCGGTGAGGCGGTGGTGAATAAGCGCGCCTCGGACGCCTTCTATGATACAACGCTGCAGCAGACGCTGCAGGAATACGGCGTCAAACACCTGATCGTCGCCGGCGGCCAGACCCAGTTCTGTGTCGATACCACGGTCCGCCGCGCCACCACCTTTGGCTACAACGTGACGCTGGTCAGCGATGCCCACGTGACATTCGATACCGATCTATTGAGCGAAAAACAGATTGTGGCCTTCTACAACTATACTCTGGATGGCTTCGATACCGACGACGCGGTAATCCGGGTCCAACCAACCAGCGCGGTCATAAGCTAGCACGATTGCCATCACGGCAACGCGGATTAAGAAGATAAGCAAATAAGAAAGTAAGAAGGGTAAAGCATATGACGGAACATGCCTCCAAAACCGAACTCTTGCAACGCATGCAAACAGGCTATGAGCAGTTCACAGCTCTGCTAGCCCCGTTGAGCGAGCAGCAGTTATGCACGCCCGGCGTCAATGGCAAATGGTCGATCAAAGATAACATCGCCCACCTCAGTACCTGGCAGAAATACCTGGTCGGTGTCCTGACCGCGATTTACAATAAAGAGCAGACCTTTCCCACGACCACGCCCGGCATGAGCGAGGATGAGGAAAACGAGTTGTATTATCAGAAGAATAAAGACCGCTCAGCCGCTGATATTCTCAACGAGTTCACCACCACCTATCAGCAGACCAGGGCAGCCGTGGAGCAGCTATCTGAGGAACAGCTCAACATGCCACTTGAGCAGTGGAAAGGCAACCCGGTCTGGCCCAACATTGCAGGAAATACATTTGAGCACTTCGAGGAGCATGGACAGAACATCCAGAAATGGTTGGCGAGCCGGTAAGTGCTCAAACGGGGCAAGTCTCTCAATACATTCAATTTAAAAGAATGAGAGAAAAAATGAAAGCCCAAAAGAAATGATCATCGTAGGTTCGGCCCTTGCGGCCGAATTCCTCTCCACGCACACCCATATCTACCGAACGCGAAGATCACGGAAACGCATGTGAGATGCATGTTCATACGGGAAGGAGAAATCGGCCGCAAGGGCCGAACCTACGAGTAACAACGAACAAAGGTAAACCATGACGATCACCATTTCACGCGAGCAGGCGGCGCGCCTGCTGGCCAGCTATCATCTGACTCCGACCGATATCCCGGGCGTCTTTGAGCGCCTGGGGACGGTCCAGTATGATCCGCTGAATCCCGTTGGGCGCAACGCGGACCTGGTGCTGCAGGCGCGTGTCCCCGGCTACCGGGTCGATGACTGGCAGGAGGTGGCCTATAAAGACCGCCTGATATATGATGCCTGGGATAAGCAGGCTTGCCTGGTCCCGGTCAGTGATTGGGCTATGCGCGCCCATACGCGTGAGATGTATCGTCCATACCATGATCGTGAGATCATGCAGGCCGCCCCCGAGACCGCGCCCGCCATCCTGGCAGCCATCGACACGCGAGGCCCTCTCTCTTCGCTTGAGTTCGAGGATCGCACGCGCATGCCCGACCAGAACTCGTGGTATGGCCTGACCCATATCAAACGCGTCCTGCGCGCCATGTGGGTCAGCGGCGTGCTGGTCACCCACCATCGCAAAAATGGACGCCACTACTACGATCGACCCGAGCGCGTCATCCCCTCCCACCACTACAACCTGGCTCCCCTACCGGATACCGAGGCCTATCACCGCTGGATCATTGCCCGCCGTTACCAGGCCGTTGGACTGCTACGTCCCAACGCGGAATCCGCCATCTGGAGCGCCTGCGGCACCACCGCCCAACGCAAAGTGGTCCTGGACCAACTGGTCGAGATGGGCACATTGATCCCGGTACTGGTCGGTGAAAAAAAGTGGCCCTACTATCTGCACCGCAACGCCCTCCCCCACCTGGACGCGCCCATACCCGAGCCGCGCGCCACCCTGCTGGGTCCCCTGGATAGCCTGCTCTGGGATCGCAAAGCCGTCCAGCAGATCTTCTCCTTTGACTACCTGTGGGAGGTCTACAAACCACTGCCACAGCGCCGCTGGGGCTATTATGTGCTGCCCGTCTTCTATAAGGATCGCTTCGTGGCGCGCCTCGACTCGCGCCTGAGCGGCAAGACCTGGACCATCCTCAAATGGTGGTGGGAGGACAACCTGCGTCCCGACGCCGAGCTCTACGACGCCATCCAACAGGCCCTGTTGCGCTTCCAGCAATACCTCGGTGCCAGCGACATCGTCCTGGCCGACCCCATCAACCCCGAATTGCGCCGCCTCCATACCACACAATGAAACCTTTCCCCCATATATCATATCCATAGGTGCCGGGCTCGCCCCGGCTTTGGAGCCGCGAAGCGGCTGGATAGGCATAAGCAGAATTTTGGTATATAATAGAAAGAATCGATGGGCGAGAAATTACGGCTCTCGAACTTGAGCCATTGATATGCGAACTCGCACGCGTCCGTGCGTTGGTTATTGTAGGGGGGATCTACCACATTTTTTGCCGTTCGCCCAACAAAGATATTATACTGTAGAAGAATGCTATGCAACAATTTCAGCGATTATCATCACGACAGGCGGCACAGAGCTCTGAACCTATGACAAACGGGCAGCCACAGTACCACGCGACCGACGAAGTTGACGAGGCGGCCCGCGCGGCGGAACGCGCCCGACTCCGTCAGGGTGTTATGCATGTGCGCATCGATCGCTTCTATTGCACGATGGAGGAGCTGCTGGACCCCGCGCTACGCGGCCAGAGCTTCATCGTCGGCACCGGCACCGGGCGCCCCAATGAACCAGGGCGCGTCATCGATGTGTCACCGGCGGCCGCGCGCCTGGGACTTGTGCCGGGCATGCCGCTGCGCCGCGCCCATCGCCTGGCTCCCCGTACGCGCTTCCTGCCCGCTTCGTATGATCAATATCAGCCTGTACTGCAGCAGCTCAAGGACCGCTATCGCGCCTACTCGCGCATCATCGAAACACTGCCCCTCTCCGATGCCTTCATCGATCTACGTGGCTGCGAGATCCCCTTTACCAATCCCGTGATGCTGGCCGAACGTCTGTGCGCCGAGATCGCTGAGATGGGGCTGAGCGCCATGATCGGCGTCGCCAATGGTAAATCCACGGCCGAACTGGCGGCCTTGATGAGCCGTAAAGATGGCCGTCAGGGCGTCCTCTATATCCCACATGGACGCGAGGCTTCGTTCGTGCAGACGCTGCCGCTCTCGCTGCTCACGCGTATGCGGGCCGCCGGGAGCGGGCTGGCCACAGCCTTACCGGAGCTCAACGAACAGAGCCAGCAGAACAACGGCGAAGGAAAAAACGGGCAGGTAGATCCGGTGGCTGTGGCCGATATGGTCACCCATCTGCGCGACTTTGGCATCACTTCATTCGCGCAGGTCGCGACCCTCACCGAGGAAGGACTGGTCCGCCGCCTGGGTCCACTGGGAGGATGGCTCTATCGCGTGGCCATAGGGGATGACGATAGCCTGGTGGTCCCAGACGCCCCACCGCTGAGCCAGAATGCCCGCGTACGCTTCCACCACCAGGCCGATGCCGACGAAACCTGTAGCGCCCTCAACAAGCTGGCTGCGTATCTAAGTGAGCGCCTGCAGGAGCAGCGCCTGAAGGGGCAATCCATCGCGCTGGTCCTCTGGCCCAATCAGATCCGGCGCCATACGCGCAAGCTAGTCTCTGGCGAGGATGGTGAAGAGATGGCCTTTACCATGCCCGAAGAGACGATCGGCGGCCAGCTCCTGCTGGACCGGCACACCGATCAGGCCGATATCATCGCCCATCATAGCCTGATGCTGTTCGCCCACTACCATAAGGCGGGCATGCGCTACCTGCAGGTGCAACTGCGCGTTGGCGACATGATTACCACCGCGCCCACCACCTACTATCCACCGCCCGCGCGGGCTCGCGGCCGGATGACGCGCAAGCTGTCAGCACCCTGAACTCACAGGAGCGCGCCTCCGACCGTCCGGACGGCGCAGGCTATAGTCCCTTGATCTTGCCGCTGTCACGAAGTTGCTGCAACGCTTCCAGCTCCTTGCGGCCACGCTCCTCAAGATCGGACTTCCATTCATCTTTATACTTACGCATGGTATCGACCAGCGTCTGCGCGATCGCCAGGTTACGATACCACTTATGGTTGGCCGGCACGATATACCACGGCGCCTCATTGGTACTACACTGGCTCAAAGCATCCTCATAGGCCTGTTGATAGTCATCCCAGTACTGCCGCTCAACGAAATCGCTGCTCGAAATCTTCCAGGCCTTATCTTTTTCATCGACACGGGCCTGCAAGCGCTCTGCCTGCTCATCCTGGCTGATATGCAAAAAGAACTTGAGGATGATCGTCCCGTTGTCGGCCAGCCGCTTCTCAAAATGGTTGATCTCTTTATAGCGCCGCTGCCAGACATCCTCGGGCACCAGATTGTGGACTCGCACTACCAGCACATCCTCATACTGCGAACGATTAAAAACACCGATCACACCTTTGGGAGGGGTCACGTTGTTGATACGCCAAAGAAAATCGTGCGCAGCCTCCTCAGGCGTCGGCACCTTAAACGAGGTCACGCTACAGCCCTGCGGATTCATGTTCGAAAAGACATGGCGAATCGTGCCATCCTTGCCACTGGTATCCATCCCCTGCAAGACCATCAGCAGGCTATGGTGCTGGGCCGCCGACAGCAGTTCCTGCAGCTCATCTATCTCACGGCCCAGTTGTGCCAGCGCTTCATCCGCCTCATCGTGCTTGAATGAAGGATGCACATAACCCGGATCATACTTCTTTAATTTGACGTGCTCCCCTTCGGGAACTTTCCATAACAAATCATCGCTCATTATGGGCTCCATCCTTTCTCAGTCGATACACTTATTTTTTTAACACTCTCCAAGGCAATAACCGGATACATGCACTTAAAATCGAAGGACCGTTTCACGTATGAGTCATCCCGAACTTTTGAAAAATCCGAAAACGGTTTCCGCGCTCCCAATGCGGGAGGTGCAGGAGGGCGGCTAGCCCTCCTGCCCGGTTTTGCGAACTTTTTCAAAAGTTCGGGATGACTCATACATCCTGCTGTCCCCTTTCTATTCACCAGTAACGTACAGATAATATAAGCCTTGGGAGCATATCCCACGCTCATGATTATCGCCTGCGGAACGCCTGAGCTTTCGCACCTACGGTGCTCACGAGTCCATTGTGTGTTGGTGCATCGGGTGCGCGAATGCGCACCCGATGCACCAACATACAAAAACGAGCGCGGCTGCGCAGCGGACGCGCGTGCGGGGGCGCTCACATACCTCCAAGGTGACAAGAGTAAGACCTATTCTGCAAACCGCATGCCGCCAGAAAAAAAAGCCTGCCATAGCAACCAACAGGTGTGACATTAGTCAGGTGCCGGGAACAAAAGTGAAACACAAGCATAGATACGGGCGTTATAACTTATGTATGCTTCTGTTTTAATTCCTATTATCAACTATAAGCATAATAAACATCAGTCAGTTATTGGAGCTTTACAAAACTTACTATATAAGAGGTTATGAATGTTACACGCACATGACACCGATGGTGTCGAACTGCAACCTCTCCCAGAGCCGGCCCAGGCTACCAGTGCCAGCGATTCACAGACTGCTCCATCTTCCTCGACTATCCCCATGGATAATTTGTTAATTTCCGAAACACCGGTGAATCCCTTACCAGAGGGGGCCTATGTCCTCACGCCTCCTCAACAGCAGGAGATTGACCTCCTGGACCCCGTGAAAGCTCTATCGCAGACCACAGGCAGCGTTGCCTCTTCCCCGGATATCGGTTCACAACAGACGCAAATTATCTGGAGACGGCAATTTCTGCGTCGGCATCGCTACTCTCGTCGCCTCCAACAGAAGTTGCAGCGCACCTTCATTCGCGACTCTCTCAAGAGGAAAAGGCAAGCATCGAAACTGGCGATACTCAACTTTATTTTACTCGGTATCCTCTGCCTGGGAACCGCCATGCCCCTTGTCTTGTCGGGCGGCTATGCACTCCAGGCTTCTATAACCCTGGGCACTCTGGGAGCCGATACCATCAACGGCTTCAACCATTTACGGGCCGTGAAAGATCTACTAAGCAGTCCACCACAAGGCAGTGGCGCCAGCAAAAAGTTGCTGGACCCCAGCAAACTGGCGCAGTCGCAGATCGAGCTGACGGCGGCCCGGCACAATTTCGAGCAGGTGCAGACCATTTTGAACACAACCCCCTGGCTGGAGTCAGCGCCACAGTTCGCGCCACAACTCGCACCTTATTTTAGAAGCGCGCACGCCGCCAGCCAGATCGGCCTCGATATCACCAGCATCGGACAGGAAGCTGTCAACACAGGACTCCTACTGGCGCCGCAGCTGCAGGGGAGTCTGCTAAGCAACAGTAAGGCGCCCCTGATTACCGCGACTCAGTTCAAGCAGATGCAGCTAGCCTTCAATCGTATCTTGCCAAAACTGGAAAGCATACAAACACAGTCAAAGCAGTTATCGCTGAATCTGCTGCCAATGAGCTCGGATCAGCGCAATCAGATCAACTCGGCGCTCCAGATCCTGTCCCAGGTCATCGCCACAGCCAGAGCCAATCCTAACCTGGTCAGCTCGCTCGGTTGGCTGCTGGGTGTAGACCAGCCGCGTAACTTTCTGGTGCAGACCATGGACCGTGGTGAACTGCGCGCCACCGGTGGCTTTACCGGACAATATGGAGAATTATCGATCCACAATGGTCGCGTGGCACCCTTCTCGCTCCAGAATATCGCCCTGTTGGAATATAGCGATACCAGTCCCACGTATGGCAATGTGGCGCCGGAAGAGTATCGCTCCTGGTGGCCCTTCGCCAACTGGGGGCTACGCGACGCCAACCTGTCGGCTGATTTCCCTACCTCCGCCAACCTGGAAATGAATCGCTACAAGGCGGAGCTCAACAAATCGGTCGACGGGGTAATCCTGTTCACGCCCATCACCATCCAGCACGTTCTGCGGGCCACCGGGCCGATCACGATTCCACGCTATCAGGAGACCATCACGGCCCAGAACCTTGAAGACAAGCTGCACTACTATCAGCTCTCGCATCCTGGTATCGCTAAAGAGAAACGCATCGAGCACATCAACGATGATGAATCGGCGCGCAAGATGTTCACGTCGGCCCTCGCGCACACGCTGATCGACCATATCCGGCAGGCACCGCTCAAAGAATTGCTGGGCATCACCCAGCAGATGCTCGCGGACATGCAGACACGCGACCTGCAGGTCTATTTCACCAATCCAACGCTCGAAAACGTTCTGAAGCAAAACAACCTGGCTGGCGCGATGGATCGCTCGCCCAACCGCGACGGCCTCTACATCGACCAGACCAACGTCAGCGTCAGCAAGGCTTCACAATATGTCCAGACCACCTTTACCGACAACGTGCAGCTCGACAGCAAAGGTGGCGCCACCCACAACCTGACCATGTTCTTTAACTATCAGCAGACCGGGCCGGTGTATGGCTTTGACACCTACCGGGATTACCTGCGTGTCTATGTGCCGACCAACACCAAGTTCCGCTCTGGCAGCGGCTTCGACACCGGCGATCCCCTATGCGGAGGCGTGCTCGGCGATTGTCCTAAAACGAACGTCTATCCGCATAAAGAGCTGGTCTGCCCTCCGGGACAGTACATCGCCGGCTTCGCCTCGCCCATGCTCTACGACCAGTTCGTCGGCGAGGATCATCCTCTGGACAAAGTAGGTGGACCCGACAACTTCAAGAGCGATATCCCGCAGCGCGGCATGATCGGTGGCTACGTGGTCATCCCCAAAACTGCCAGGCAACCGTCAGGCTCTCCTGGTACGTACCGGCGCATTCCGCCCAGAGCTACCAGTACTATGTACAGCGCCAGGCAGGCACCAATCCCGATTATCGCCTGAACATCCAGCCAGCCGCATGCAAAGGTCAAACGCCACCATCCGCCATCCACTACAGAACCGACATGTCAAAAGACGTGTTGTTCAACCAGAAGATAGGCGCGTGCTCATCCAGCACAAGCGGCCGCTGACGCGGACGCACCGGTTTTGAATGTCTGGCGCAACAGGGGCGCAAATGCGCCCCTGTTGCGCCAGACATTCAATAGACTGTTGATCGCCTGCGATGCTCACGAATCAGTTTTATATTGGTGCATGGGGCGCGGATGCGCGCCCCATGCACCAATATAAAAAACCGGTGCGGCCGCGAATGCGGACGCCCGTGTGGGGGCGCGCATGTGCCCCACGATGAGGAGATATATTTGAACTTTTGGGAGTGTGGAACGTATGTTATGGTAGAGTATATTTTCAAGGAGAGCCAGAGCATGCAAAGCCAGGAAGGCGATTATTATCAGCAGGAGCAGAGGCAGGCTCCAGCACCCGAACGGGTAGCCAATAGCGATCCACGCGAACAGCCATCACCGCTGTCAGCTATACCTCCCTATACCTATCAGGAGCGCCGCTATGAGGATGGTTATGCGAGCTCATACGCGCAGGATGATAGCTGGTTCCGTGAGGCGGAAGGCGAGAAGCTGCGTCCCAAACCAGAAGCTCAGCGCGGCATGGGAGGCATCATATCCATCCTGGCCGTTCTCATCATCGGCATCATTATCGGCAGTACGGTCCATATCATTGGAGGCTGGCTGCTCTGGGCGGCGCTGGCCGTTATCGTTGTGGGAGGTGGCACCCTGATAGCCAGCAACTGGCACGTCATCACTATCCCAATGCCGGTCGAGACGTTTCCCATTCAGGAGCACGCCCAGCTGGTAGTCAATAATGTCTATGGCACCGTCACTGTGCGCCGGGGAGAGCAGCGCCAGATCACCATCGCACCCACTAAACGCATCAGCGGTCCCTGGGCCACGGCGGACAATATACCGTTGAACTATGATCAGCAGGGGGACCATATCACGGTCAGTAGCGAGCTGCGCTGGTCGCCCCTGCAATTTGGCTTCCGGCGCATCGATCTGGAGATTATGGTCCCCGAGAATTGCGATCTGCAGATCAAAAATGGCGCCGGCAACATACAGGTACAGGACGTATCCGGCGACCTCAAGCTGCGCACAGGTAGCGGCTCCATTGCGCTCAACGCGCTACAGGGTCAGGTAGCCGCTATCACCGGCAGCGGCACGATCAACGCCGACAATCTGAGGGGCCGTATCGAGCTGCGCACCGGCAGTGGCACCATCACGACCAACCACCTCCAGGGCAGCCTCGCTCTCAAAACCGGCAGCGGCTCCATCGAGGGAACGGACCTGAACGGACAGGTAGAGATGACCACAGGCAGCGGCCGCATCGAGATCGGGCCGAGCAACCTCAATGGCAGCTCATCATTTAAAACCGGCAGCGGCTCCATCAGCTTCGTCGGCTCGCTTGATCCGCTGGGCAACTCATCATTTAAAACTGGCAGCGGCTCCATCAATCTCGCGCTCCCATCTGGCTCATCCTTCAGTCTCAGCGCCTCCACCGGCTCCGGCGGAGTCCGCAACGAATTCGGCGGTAGCGAAATCGGCAACGGTCCACGCGCCCGCATCAGCGCCAAAACCGGCAGCGGCCGCATCACCATCCAACGCACCCCGTAAATCCGGACATCACGCCCGATGCCCCATCCCATATGTTCGGACCTCGCGTCCGATTACCCCTCCCCATACGTTCGGACCTCGCGTCCGATTATCGTACGGGAAGGGGCACATGTATCCTCGTCAAAATACCTTCCGGGAACGTTGTGGGGTGTAGAATCAATTCACCATAGATCAGCTTGGGCACTTATCCCGACCACACATGATGTCCTTCAAGGGTATTAAATAGATGCTTAAAGAGCGGAACAACACGCGGATACAGCAGGCTGCATGGCGGGCCAGGTCACGCTTCCGACAACTCTCACGCCCGGTGCGCATTACGCTGATTGTGCTGCTGCTCTTTCCACTGAGCCTGACGCTATTGAGCGGATTGGATGCCCTGGTCATCTACGGCCAGGCCCGCAGCGGCATGCAGCACCTTTATACCATCCAGGCGCTCTTTAGCGGTCCCCAGGGACATACGCTGGATGACAACAGGTTGCGAGCCGCGCAACAGGAGATGGCAGGCGCCCATAAAGATTTCTACCGCCTGCAGCGCAAGCTGGACAGCGATCCACTCATGAGCCTGGGACCGGTACTATTTCCACAGCAACTACAGTCGCTGCGCGCCCTCAGCCGTATCGGGTCCGACGCCACGGCCATCGGGCAGCAGGTATTCAGTACGCTCCATGAGCTGTTTCCCAACCAACAGCAACAACCGCTTGTGACGCGGCAGACCCTGGAGATAGTGCGCCAGAACCTGGATTACGCCCTGCCGCGCATCACGCGCATGCGCTCCGAGGCCAGGCAGGTTATACCGGCCTCTCTACCTCTTAATGACGGTCAACGGCAACAGCTCACAGCGCTGCTGCAGGCCATGGCGCAGATCCACAACGAACTGCTGGAGAAAGATACCCTGTTCAACGCCGTGAGCTGGCTGCTAGGCGTCAATGAACCACGCACCCTGCTGGTCCAGACCATGGACCGGGCCGAACTGCGGCCCACCGGCGGCTTCACGGGCCAGTTTGGCGAGCTCTCGATCGACCGTGGCCGCGTCGCCCCGTTCGCCCTGAAAGACATCGGGCCAATTGAAGAGCATAATCCCACCAGCCGGGTACTGGGAATGCGGCCACCAGAGCCATTCAGCTGGTGGCCCATCGCCAACTGGGGGCTGCGCGACGCCAATCTGTCGGCCGATTTCCCGACCTCGGCCCGACTGGCCATCAAGGTCTATCAGCACGAATTTGACAAAAACCTCGACGGCGTCATCCTCTGCTCTCCCCTGCTGATCACCCACGCCCTCGAAATTCTTGGGCCCGTGACGATTCCGCTCTACCACGAGACGATCACCGCTCAGAACATGGAGGAACGGCTGCACTACTATCAGCTAGATAACCGGGGCATCTTGAAGGAGATCATCATCGAAAAAGTTCGGCAGACCCCGACCGATCCTTTGATCGCCAGCAACCAGGCGCGCAAGCTGTTCACCCGCCGCCTCTCGAATGCCCTGCTGGATCGTGTGCGCCACTCTTCGCCCGCTGAGCTTCTCCACCTGACGGGAGGACTGTTACACGATCTGCAGACCAGGAACCTCCAGATCTATGTCAATAACCCCCAGTTGCAGCGGCTGCTGGCCAGCTATGGAGCGGCCAGCGAGATTGATCGCTCGTCCGAGCACGATGGACTCTTCGTGGTGCAGGCCAACCTCAGTACAAATAAAGCCTCGCAGTATGTCCATACGCATATCCAGGATACGGTCACGCTCGACGACCGGGGTGGCGCCACCCATCTCCTGAAGCTACGCCTGATCTATACGCAGAACGGACCCGTCTATGGCTTTGACACCTATCGGGATTATGTACGTATTTATGTTCCGCCCGCCAGTACCCTCCTTGGAGGCAACGGCTTTGATGCTGGTTACGCCCATCCCCTGTGCGGCGGCGCGGGCTATCCACGCTGCCCGCACACCAATATTTACGGGGATGGCGCCCTCATGTGTCCACCCGACATGGCGCAGTCCGGCTACGCGACCTGGATCTTAGGGGATCCATACTATGGCGAGCCGCATCCCATGGATCACATCGGCCCCCCTACCAACACGCAAAGCGACGAGCCTGGACGCGCCATGTTCGCTGGCTGGGTCATCATCCCCAAAATTGTACTATGACGGTCACCCTTTCCTGGTACGTTCCCCCTACAGGGAACCATCCCTATAGCCTGCTCATACAGCGCCAGGCCAGCACACAGCCAGAGGTCGATCTGACCATTCAGTCCACCAGCGAGGCGTGTCAGCGGATGCGCAGTGGTAGCCTGCACTTTCAGGGCGTCATGGACGAGGATCGACGCTTCACGCCATCCCCGGCGGCCCGTGGAAGTTGCAATATGGCAACCAGGGTATAGATTCCGGTACCGCAGACAAAACACAATCTGGCGATCCTGCACATCGATAGCGGTATTAGTTATCACCATAAGCGCACGGACGTGATATAATTAAGGTAGATTTTTTCCTCGCCCTGTCTAATATCGACGCTAGCAAAAACAATCTCTGAATAATCCGAACTATTGACACATAGAGGTTGAGACACGTATACTGCTTTTGCCGAGAACTCGTGTGTGT
Organism: Dictyobacter halimunensis; assembly: GCF_036245075.1. NCBI lineage: Bacteria > Bacillati > Chloroflexota > Ktedonobacteria > Ktedonobacterales > Dictyobacteraceae > Dictyobacter > Dictyobacter halimunensis. Next base: position 3,349,192 of record NZ_BSRI01000002.1, on the reverse strand, counting down.
TTTTGTAGCAGTCGTAGATATTACGATTGACGGGAAGATTGTGGAAGAGAAGTATTCATGGAACAACCAGCCCTATTAAGCATCATACGTACAGAAGCAAGTTACCGGTTTCGTCTTGATCTTCCCGATGGCCCCATCGGCCAGGAATATAGCACGGACATTACGCCTGAGCTACGTGAACGCCTTCGACGCGCGTTACAAACAATCAACCAGACCGGTCAACATAGCGAGGTACGCCGCCAATCTCAGACGCAGAAGTTTGGGCCCACCAATGAGGCCTTACTTACGCTAGGCCGCTTTCTTTTCGACTCCTTACTCCCGGCTCCACTCCAGGAATCGTTACGTCGACTTGATTCCACCTTGCTTATCAGCACCAATACGCCTGATATTCCCTGGGAGCTCCTCTATGATAACAGCACCAAATCCAGGCGCTATATCTGCCAGGCGCTGAGCGTTGGACGGCTTCTGCTACAGGATCGTGAGCAGACCCAGCGCGGCGCCAGCCTTGATCGCGTGACCCGTAGTAAGGCCAATAAACGCGACACCCAGGGGCTATCGGTGCTTTTCCTGGTCAATCCTACCAGCGAGCGGCCGACCGCCGAAGAGGAGGTCGCCTCGCTCTGTACCGGTTTACCAGAGTCGGTGACACGTATCATTCTCTATCGGCAGCAGGCCAACCAGCTGGAGATGCGAGTACGCATCAGCTCGGAAGCACCCCATGTGCTGCACTATGCCGGCCCGCTCCCCGTGAATACGGCGGATAATGAGCCAGCCCTGGCGCTGGCCGGGAACTCACAACTGGATAAAGGCGCCCTCGAGCAGCTCCTGCAGGGACTGCCAAAGCATCCACTGGTATTTCTCAGCTATCACGAAGAAGAGCGCGCCACCCGCAACGCCACGGGCGCGCAACACACTATACTGGATCGCGATGAGCAGATGGAACGGCTGGCCGGCTCTATTCTGGCGGCCGGAGCGGGCTCCGTAGTGGTACAACGCTGGCCGATACCGGCCAGTAAGGCCCGCGAGTTCATGATGCTCTTCTACCAGGATATCGCCGATGGTGTCACCCTGGGTGAGGCCATGCGCCGGGCGCGCATCGCCATGGCCCAGCACTACAGCGACGATACCTCCTGGCTCTCATTTGTGCTGTATGGCGATCCAACCCAACGCCTGGTGGTCAGCACGCTCTCGAATAAGGAGCGGCAGTTTGAGCAGCATATTGATCCGTTCGACGATAGCCAGTTGATGTCGCCCCTGCTCTCCTCGGGCAACTCACCAGACCGCCGCTTCATGAAGGCGGTGCTGGAGTTCGCGCTGGGCGAGGCACGCCGCATGCATAAGGACTATCTGGGGACGCCGCACCTCTTTATCGCCCTCACCAAACTGGATGGCGGCTGTACGCAGGATGCCCTGCGCAGTCTGGGCTTCTCGCCCAAACAGGTACGCGACGTCATTCGCCTGGCCCTGGGCTCGGGTAAAGCCACCAGCGACACACCTATCCTTCCGACCCGGCGCTGCAAAGAAATTTTACAGACGGCCGAGAGCAACGCCATCAACGCGGGCTCCTCCTCGGTAGATGAGCGAGCCATCGCCCAGGCGGTCTTAAGCGAAGGCGACGGAGTGACGCATGAGCTGCTCACCAAGCTGGGCATCAATCCTACCCAGCTCATCGAGATGATCCTGGCCAGCAACGCCCACGCGCTGCTCGAACTGGTCCCATCGGCCACCTCGAACCAGGAGCGCGCCGCCGATGAGCTACAGGGTGCAATCAATCCCGAAGCAATCGCCAAGGGCAGCAACTCGGCCCTGGAAAAATTGGGACGCGACCTGACGAAGCAGGCCAGCAACAAGCAGCTGCCGCCCCTGATCGGTCGCGAAAAAGAGCTACGCCAGCTGATGCAGACGCTGATGCTCAAGGACCGCAACAATCCCATCCTGATCGGCGATTCGGGCGTGGGTAAGACCACGATTGTCGCGGGACTGGCCCAGCGCATCGTCGATGGCAAGGTGCCACCGGAACTGCGCGGCAAGCGCCTGATCGAGCTCTCCGCCAGCTCGCTGGTCGCCGGCACCAAGTATCGCGGCGAATTTGAGGAACGCCTGCTGAAGGTATTGGAAGAGGCCGAGACCGGTGGCAATATTATCCTCTTCATCGACGAGATGCACCTGCTGATCGGCACCGGACGCGCAGCCGACGGCAGCATTGATGCCGCGGGCATCCTCAAACCCGCGCTGGCGGGTGGCCGCCTGCGCTGCATCGGCGCCACTACCCCACAGGAATATCGCCTGATCGAGAAGGACGCCGCCATGGAGCGCCGCCTGCGCCCGATCCTGATTGAGGAGCCATCGCCGGAGGACGCGCTGGTCATCTTACAGGGGATGCGCGACCTCTACGAAGAGCATCACCATGCCTCGATCACCGACGAGGCCCTGCAGGCCGCGGTCCACCTCTCGGTACAATACCTGCCCAATCTGCGCCTGCCCGACAAAGCCTGTAGCGTGCTCGACGAGGCCTGTTCGCAGGCACGCGTCTTCTCCATCGAAGATGAATCGCAGCAGCAGGATGATCTGGATGAGATCGGCGCGCAGCCGGTAATTACCGCCGCCATGATCGCGGAGATCATCTCATCGCGCACCGGGATACCGGTGCGGGCACCCGGCCGCGAGGAGCGCGACCGCCTGCTCAGCCTGGAATCGCGCCTCAAATCGCGCGTGATCGGCCAGGATGAAGCGGTCAAGCGCGTGGCCCAGGCGATTCAGGTATCACGAGCGGGCCTCAAGCCGCGCAATCGCCCCGCCGGTGTATTTATGTTCCTGGGACCAACCGGCGTCGGCAAAACAGAGCTGGCGCGCGCGCTGGCCGCCGAGGTCTTCGGGTCCGATGAGCACCTGATTCGCGTCGATATGTCGGAGTACATGGAGAAGCATTCCGTCTCGCGCATGATCGGCGCCCCTCCTGGGTATGTAGGCTACGACCAGGAAGGTCAATTGACGGGCAAGCTGCGGCGACGACCGCACTGCGTGGTCCTGCTCGATGAGCTAGAAAAGGCCCATCCTGAGGTCTTCGACCTGTTCCTGCAGGTCTTTGACGCCGGTCGCCTGACGGATGCCCAGGGGCATACCGTGGACGCGCAGCATGCCATCTGGATCATGACCTCGAACGTCGGAACGGACATGCTGGGACGCTCAATGCCCAGTGGATTCCGCGCCAGCATCAAAGGGACCGCCGAAGAGATGCAGCGCGATCGACTGATGGATCGCCTGCGCGAGACCTTCCGACCGGAGTTTCTCAATCGCATCGATGACGTCGTCATCTTCCATCCGCTCAACCAGGAGCAGACGCACTCGATTACGCGCCTGCAGATCAACGAACTGGCGGCTCGTCTACTGGAGCAAGGGCTGATCCTGCACGCCGAGGACAGCGCCATCGACCTGCTCTGCAAAGAAGGCTTCAGCCAGACCCAGGGTGCGCGCCCCCTGCGCCGCGTCATCGAGCGCCTCCTGACGGTCCCCCTGAGCCTGCGTATCCTGCTGGCCAACATTCCCCAGAACGGAGAAGTACACGTCAGCGCCATCGACGGCAAGCTCGAAATCGACATCCGCGAACCGTCCACCCGCATCGAAGTCCCCGTCGACGCCCACGCCGAAGCCCAAACATAGGTTCGGGCCTCGCGTCCGATTTTGTAATCGGACGCGAGGCCCCAATTTACGCGGGGTGTTTGGCGTATTTGGCGATGTAGGCCGCGATATCGAATTTACGCTTCAGGCCTTCGGCGGACATATAGCGTACGAGGCCAAAGATCGGGCGCTCCTTCCAGGGTCGATCGTGCAGCCCGCCAATGGCCCAGCTGATACCGACGTAGCCGTTGGCATCGCGGCCATCCAGCTCGTACTTATCATTGAGATAGACCGCGCAGGCAAAAGCCTCCTCCGGCGTCTCGCTCCACTCAAGGATCTTCTTGCCCCAGTACATACGCATGTAGCCGTGCATACGACCGGTACGCACCATCTCCAGCTGGCTCGCGTTCCACAGCTCGTCATGTGTACGGGCCTGCTCAAGCTCATCGCGCGTATAGAGCCACTCGCGTGGATCCTGCTGATGCTTGCGCAGCGTCTTGATGCCCCAGTCGGGACAGCCCGCCAGCGTGTCATAGTGAAGATTACGCCAGGCAAAATTGATGGCCAGTTCGCGGCGCACGATCAATTCCTCCAGGTAGGCCGCGCGCCCACCGGTAATGTCGATCTTCGCGCTTCCCGTCTCTGGTGGCTCATATCGCTCCACATCCCAGGCCAGCTGCTGCACAGAGAGCTGGCCAAAGTGCAGGTACGGCGAGATCTCGCTAGTTCCGGCCTTTAAAGGATCGTTGCGGCGCTCCGAATAGTAGTACAGACGCTCGTGGAGCAGACGCTGCACCGCCTTACGGCCCTCGTCCTGTCCCCCGTGCAGCAACGAGGAAGGCTCGACACTGCGATCAATCTTCAACTGCTCCAGATACACCAGAGGATTGTCCGTCTGCCCCGGATCACAGGGAGCTTTCGATAGATTGTGCGCCGGCGACGCATCCACCACCGGCTGCAGATACGTCGGCAGTAGGCGCTCGATCTTGGGACGTAGGGTACGGGCGGCGTACTCGGCCTTGGGGAAAAACTTTGAGGGCACCACCACATCACCATCCACACAGGCGAACGGCACCTGCAGACGCTCCTGCACCTCTTTCCGCCAGCCACGTGGGGTACGCAGCTCACATTGATCGCAGATGACCGCCGCCACAGGCAGCTCACGCGCCAGGCGCGTCACCTCCCGCGCTGGATCACCGTGCCGAATGATCAACGGCGTACCGCGCTTACGTAGATCCCTTGCGGTAACTGCCAGACCCTCCAGCATAAAGGTATAGTGACGTAGATTAGCCGCCGGATACTCCGTCAGCACAAACAGAACCACCACGGGCAGCTTGAGCTGATTCCCCAGCGCGATCGCCGCGTTCAGCGCCGGATTATCATGTCCGCGCTGCGAATGCTGCATCCAGTACAGCACATATTCCCCCTGCTCCGCGCAATCGCCCGGACGATAGATCTGTACGCGCTCATCTCGCGCGAAAAAAGAGCCGATATCAGTCATAACGAAAGACGATCCCTCCACAGTTCTTCTAACCATTTAAAGCGTTTCCGCAAGAAGACGCCACGAGGATCATAAAGAGGGTACCAAAAACGGAGAAGAGATGGATACGCCAATACTCGTATCCATCTCTTCTCCGTTTGGTGGGGGGAGACAAGGAATTCAAGCAGTCACGCCGCCAGAACAACGTTCCCGCTTGAGGTTTATCTTTTGTGGGAGCAACAACCAACGATTTGTCTGGAACAAGCCTGCAACGTCAACGGGACGAAGCGAGGAAGGAACGGAACGCATGGAGCCTGGCTCAACACCATTCCGGCATCCCGCGTCATTTCCGCATCCGGAGGCCCGCTCAACAGAACTGATTGGCACCCCATTGCTCATTGCTCACCACTGAAGATAGTATACCTGCAGTCGCTTTACACGCTCTTTGACGAGGCTTAATGGCGCGTTACGCGCCTGAACTCCCTTCACAGGCTCACCCGATTCTTTCATATCTCCATTAAGAGCTATTAATAGAGAAGAAAATCGCCAAAGTCTTACATAAGACAACAAATTTTTTGGTGCTGGTGCATCGGGTGCGCAGATGCACCAGCACCAAAAAACCAGGGCGGCCGCGCAGCGGACGCGCGTGTGGGGGCGCTCACGGGCCCCCAGGGTGAGGGGAATTAAACCCATTCCCTCTCGTTTTGTGGTATCATAAAAGTGATCTATGCTTCTAGCTTGAATATATTCTGATATCGGCGGTTATATATAATCTGACCGCACGAGGAGGTTTTCATTTCGATATGAAGGCAGTTAAAACACATGTGGGGCGCTGCGATACCTGCGGCGAGCCAGCCGCCTATGCCCAGTTACTGGCCGGCGGACGCAGCTTCCGCTTCTGCGAGCAGCACGCCCCCTTACTGGTAAAGAAACAGGCCGAAGCAGCGGCCAGCAGCAACAAAAAGTAGTTACGAACTTCTATCAGGCCATGGGCAACAGTATATGGAATGTAGATCCCCCTCCCGGAACACCTCTACTCTCAATCCAAATCTTCCCCCCCCATGGCTTCTATTAAGCGCCGGGAGATATAGAGTCCCAGACCCGAACCTCGAACGGGGCTATTCATGTCGCTTTCCAGGCGATAGAAGCGTTGAAAGATACGTGTCTGATCCTGCGGAGCGATCCCTTTGCCCTTATCTGTAACGCTGATCATGACCATCTTATCCTGTTCCGGCAAGCGCCCCGCCGAAAATAGCAAGGGGGTTCCGGGAGCGGAATACTTCAGGGCATTGGTGCTGATATTCATCAATACCTGGTGCAGGCGCAAAGGATCGGCATAAACATAGAGCTGCGAAGAAATATTACAGCTCACCTGGCGCTGATCCTGCGTCACCTGCGGCTCGATCAGGACCAGCACCCTTTCCAGGATCTCTTTTACCGAAACGCGGCTGATCAGGGCTGGCTTGATGGCCGTTTCGGCCTCGATGCGGCTGGCGTCCATCACGTTGCGCAGCAGCACCTCCAGCTCTTCACATCCTAGCTGCGCCTTCTGTAGAAACTCGCGCCGTTGCTCGATCGGCAGCACCTCGTCATACTGGGCGATCAGCTCGATATAGCCCTGCACAGCCGTCAGCGGGGTGCGCAGCTCATGGGAGGCCGTCACCATAAACTGATCTTTCATCTCGTCCAGCTCCTTCAGCTGCTCATTGGCTGTGCTCAAACGCTGATAGAGCTGGGCATTGGTAAAGGCCACACTGGCCTGCTCCACAAAGTCCTGGGCATGAGGAAGGTCCGATTCGTCAAAGGAGAGGTCGGTATTGCTACCCAGGGGTACCGAACTGGCGAAGATCAACAGACCATGTAGATGACCACCGGTCACCAGGGGAGCCATAATGGCCGTATAGATACGATGGCGAATCAGTTTTGCTTTGAGCACAAACTGACGTGAGCCTGGATGATGTTCACGCGAAACGACGGCATACTGGCCGCTCTCGCTCAAAAGTTGCATCTTGCGATACGGACTGACCTCCAGCAGGAAGGGGTGAAGCGGCTGAGCCGTCTCCTGCTCGTATTCCGAGATGCGCAGGGAGGGCCACTCGCTTAACTGCTGGCTACTTTGCTGTCCATCGATGGAGATGGCCAGCGGCTCAAGCACACCCTCGGCGCGCCTGGTATAGAAGATCACGTAATCGGCATGCAGCGCACGCGCCCCCTCAACACAGATCAACTGGCTCAATTCAACCGGCTCAATGACGGCCGCGTTCAGGCGCGTAGAGATGTTGACCATGGCGCGCGCAAACTTCTCACGCTCACGCGCCTGCTGGTACAGATAGCTATGCTCGATCACCGTCGCGATCTGATCCACATAGCTGCGTACCATCGATGCTGTCGACTGATCAGTGCGCGACAGCACATGGCGCGCCACACCCAGGCTGCCAAGGATGCGTCCCTGGTAGATAATAGGGAAGAACGTCATTGAAGGGATATGCTGCCGCTCCTGCCAGCGGCGCACCTCTCCAGGGAGCTCGCTCAGGCAGGTAGACCAGTAGAGCTCGCGCTCGTGACCCCTGGCCACCAGTTGATAGAGAATGGAATCGCCGGTCACCCGGCATTTCAACGGCTGCACCAGTTGCGACGAGGTATTCACCAGCAGGTGCGAACGCTCGGATAACGGCTGGTTATACTCCTCTAACAGCAGCAGCATCACCGAGGTAAAACCAAACTGCGCGATCACCACGTGCATGATGTGCTCACACAGCGCATCAAGTTCTAATATATCCGCCAGCTGGACCACCAGGTAGCGCACCTGCTCGGCCTCGTGAAAACGCTGATCGCGCTCACGCAGCAGAGCCGCATTTTCACGGGTCGCGAAAAAGTGGCGTACCACAATCAACATGCCCACAATAGAACTGAGCGTGAAAAGCCCGTCCACCCCCTCATTGTCAGGACGATGAATATACATCACCTCAAACACACATAGACCACCGAGTAGCAGGGCCAGCGGCACATACATCCCCTGTATCGGCAATTTATAGCGGCAGATGCTATCGGTATCCAGGGAACTCGTCCCCTTATCGGATGCCAGGTTCTCCGACGCGCTACCCCCAGCATCAGGCAAGGCGTGCCGCGCCTGGACCTGATACTGGTAGAGCACCGACAGACCCAGCAAGAGCAGGCCGGCCATCCAGCAACCATCAATCCAGGGAACATGGTGCTGATAATACAGCACACTATTGGCATCAAACCAGCCAGCGCCAGCATCAGCCAGTATATTTAACGCCAGGCCAACGTTCAATAAAAGCAGGGGAAGACGCATACTGGCCCGCACTCCTTGCTGCCAGAAGTAAAAGAGGAGGAGGAGCAGAAAAACATCTCCCGCCAGCGCAATGATCGAGAGGCGTAAGCGCGGCAACCACTCCTCCATCAGCATACCAGCAGGAGGCGCGACCATCGGATAGACGGTTATGAGGTACCAGCAGATACCGGCCAGGCAGAAGGTGGTAATCAATATATCCACCACCTTGCTGGCGCTCAAACTGGATGTTCCGGGCAACGCGATGATGGCAGTAAAGAGAAAGGGATAGAAAAGGCTGGAGACCATATACCTGATAGGCAAAAAATATAGATCGTCATGGATGTACCAGGCAATCGTTTCTGACACCCCGCGTGTACAGAGGATGAGCAGCCCCAGAGCAATACAAAACCAGGACAGGCGGCCATGCATCGCAACACGCGTGCGCGAACGCCAGGACCAGTACCATGCCTGCCAGGACCAGAAAGCGCCGATCAAAGCGGCCAACGGTACCGTGACGCGCGCGAAAGTGATGCCCGCCCGCACTCCCACCAGTCCATTCAGCAAAAGCAAGCAGGCCAGAGAGAGAACAACAAACATCGATGCAAAAATTGCCGCGATTATGCTGTAGCGAGACAATTTTTGCATCGATGTACTACGCCTTCTCTCCTCTATAGCCACCGTCTTCATGCATGCTCCACGTTAATTATAAGCATTCAGGCATTCGGGTATTCAGGCAGTCAGTTATTCAAGCATCCATAATAAGAACACCATTAGCCACGGCCGGTCAGCTAGTCCTGACGTGGCTTACGGATATTTGAGCGTACAAGGTCCATATACCAGAATACCTGGCGTTTCCGTAACATAGGCTTACTGCGCACAAGATTTCCAGGAATAGAATCCAGAATATTATATGCCAGTTCGCCGGTGAGCGAGCCAGCCATATCGCCCGGACTATACTCCAGCATACGCGTCGTACGACGACCCGTACGCTGCTCGCGCGTATCAATCGTCATCATCATCAGGCCATCTTCATCTTCGTCGGCGATCACCTCTGTCAGGGTGTAGAGGCTGCCCGCGCCCGGCGAGAAGATACCGCTCAGGCCATTGGCCTGGATGCCATGCGCCTCCCCGAACCAGTTAGCCAGGACCAGGTAAACATTATGCTCAGCCGCCCGCGTGCGCCAGATCAAGAAATGGAAGGGCTCATTCACGCCACTATCATCATCTCTTAAAGATGACGAATGAGACAGCTGTAAACCAATAGGAGAGGGAAAATTCAGCATAGCCGGCGCGCACACCAGGTCCGTTCCCTTGCTGGCCAGCACGCGCAGGGTCTCAGGGAAAAGAACATCGTAGCCCGTTGCCAGGCCAATGCGACCCGTAGGTGTATCAAAGGTTGGAAAACCCAGGTCACCGGGCAACGCCCACAGGCGGTCAAGCTGGCTCAGGTGTATCTTGCGATAGATGCCATACACCCCTTCAGGATCGATCAGTAGCACGGTATTATAGTACATATCTTCACCGGCCCGCTCCGCCACACCCAGCACCATACTGATCTGCAGATCGTTGGCCAGCGCGACCAGCGCCTCCGTTTCAGGACCCGGAACCTGTATCGCCCCCTGCTGGAAATGGGCAGCCAGCGCGGCGGTATCCTGGCTATCGATAATCTGCTGGGGAACCGGTCCCGGCAGGAGCAGCTCCGGCAGCACCATCACGTCGGGGGCGGCCGGCGCGTTATCGTGCATCTGCGTCTTCAGCCAGTCATGCAGGATCGAGATACGCTCGGCCGTCGGCACACCGGGAGAGGCCACGATAGAAGATAGATCCATCTGCACGATGCCCGCACAAGATAGTTGTCCGGTTGGCAATTCACCCAGCTCATACAAGCTATGGTAGCGCAAAGGCTCCCACAGATAGCTGTTCTGCACCACTTCCCGATAGCTGGTGGGCCGCCGATCATCCAGTGGCCAGCCGATCACCTCATCTTCATGGAGCCAGCGCTTATCGCGGCAGCGCTGCAGGTCTACCTCGCCATAGACGATCCCCTCACCCTCCTCCAGAAAATCCTGGATGCTGCCATCGGGATTGATCACGCAGCTCCCGCCGCGAAACTGAACGCCACGCTCACGCCCATAACGGTTGGCGGCGATCACATACAATTGATTCTCAAAGGCGCGGGCCATCCACCAGCTGCTCGGGCAGGACTCCTCGACCGAGTTGGTCGGGAAGAGCAGCACATCCGCCCCCTGCAGGGCCGCGATACGAGCCGACTCGAAATACCGGGCGTCGCCGCAGATCAGTGCGCTCAAACGCCCGATAGGGGTATCCCAGACCGGGAAACCCAGGTCGCCATCGCGTGCCCAGCGTGGATCTCCAATATCGAGATGCACCTTGCGATATACACCCACCACCCCATCGGGCCCCAGCAAAACCATACTATTGTAATAAACCTGGGTCGCCACATCTACCTCGGGCAGACCCAAAGCAATATAGCAAGCGTACTTACTGGCGAGCGCCTGAAAACGCTCGGTAGTTGGACCGGGGATCGGCTCCGTATAGGGAGCGATCTCCTCACCAGAAATCCAGCAATATCCGGTGGTAGCCATCTCTGGCAGCACGATGAGACGCGCATCGTGCGTAGCCGCATCTTCTGCCAGACGGAGAAGGTCCAGAATGTTCTTTTCTTTTTCTCCGAACGTTGGCTCATACTGAATGGCGGCCACTCGATACTGGGAGATTGGTGATTGTTGTGTGAAGTGAGAGCTCATCAAAGCTTATGTGCTCCTGGCGTATGACTATGCGAAAGTCATCACTTAAACAAGGTGCTGACATATCGTGATAACCCTTGTATTATAGCACGACAACTCTTTGCTGCGGAATAGCATCACCCGAACGTCTATTGCACCCTTTGCGACGCCTTTTCCACTTTTTGCGCTCTCTTTCCAAGGGTAGTAGGTCTTATTCTCGTCGCACCAGGACACGTGATAGCCCCCGCACCCACATATGGAAGAGCGCTGGCTCCTTGAGTGTATTGAAAGGAGTTGAATGTGTGATTGCTTAAATACCAATACTTATAAGAAGAATAGAAGCCAGACTTCCCACCAGAAGGATCACCATGAGGATAGTTTCAAAGCGACTACGACGAGAATCAGGTTTTATAAGCAGGCTATAAACTGGTACACAGATCCCTCCTACGATCCCCAGTGGAGGTCCGTTCAAATACATGGGGCTTCCATTATGCCAGGTTATCTTCAAGATGATGTAAATGATTGTGACCATTCCGATGATCAGCAATCCGATAAGCCCTCGTGTATACGGCCTGGGGGTTCGGATATATGTGTATACAGAGGTAATTAGAAAGATTGCATAGAATATATATATGATTATCGCACTTAATGTTTCGCCCGAAACTCTCATAGATTTCGCTCCTCATGAAAGATAATTACATTATATTCGCATATAGTACGTATAACTCCCTTTTATCCGCTAAAGATGTACCTAATAGCAAAGATCCAGCACAGATAGTGTAGCCACTCGTGGATGTTCCATGTGTGTTGAATGTGTACATTTACAGGGGATTACAGGCTATGTTATAGTTATTGTTAATAAAAATAATCAGGGCAGAGGCTCCCAAGTTTTGATGGGGGCGTAGTAACGCGAGACATGTCCTTTCCCAGAGGCGTACAGAGAGGATGCATCGGCGGCTGAGAGTGCTCCCTATACCGGTAGGAAAGATGATACCCCTCGCCAGCCTGTACTGAGGCAGTAAAGTACACGTTTCACCTGCGTTAACGGGTGCATGAGCACGTTTCTCTTGCTTGCACGAGCAGCACATAGAAGACTTGCGGTTAAGTTCGCCGTTGCCTGTGGCGTATAAGGTGATCAGGGCAAGAGAACGCGGAAACAGGGTGGAACCACGAAAAGCGCCAGACCTTTTCGTCCCAGTGTGGGATGAAGAGGTTTTTTTGTTGTTGTCAGCTAAGGAGGCTTTGATTATGTCGGTTGAAGTTGAGCTTCAGGAGTCGGTACAGTATACGCCGCTTCAACGTATGCGTCACTCGGCTGCGCACGTCATGGCAGAGGCGGTCCAGGAGATCTTTCCGGACGCGAAGTTCGCGATCGGGCCCGCCATTGAGGATGGTTTCTATTATGATTTCGCCCTGCCACGTCCCCTGACCCCCGAGGATCTGCCGGAGATCGAGCAGCGCATGCGCCGCATCATCGCCGCCGGACATCCTTTCCTGCATGAGCAGTGGCCGCGCGATAAGGCGCTGGAATACTTCCATCAGAAGAGGCAGGAATATAAGATCGAGATCATCGAAAACCTGCCCGAGGAGGAGGTCGGCATCTATCAGCAGGGCAACTTCCTGGATCTGTGCCATGGTCCACACGTCGAGAACACGAGCCAGATCGGGCCGATCAAGCTGATGCGTGTGGCGGGCGCCTACTGGCTGGGGGATGAGTATCGTCCCATGCTGCAGCGCATCTATGGCACGGCCTGGTTTAATCAGGAGGAGCTAGATCAGTATCTATGGCGACTGGAGGAGGCGCAGAAGCGCGATCATCGCAAACTGGGACGCGAGCTCAAGCTGTTCACCTTTAGCGACGAGGTCTGCGCCGGTGTGCCCATGTTCTATCCACGCGGCGAGATGCTGCGCCACCTGATGGAGTCCTATGTGCGCGAAACACAGGAACGCTATGGCTACCAGCACGTCTGGACATCGAATATCGGCAAGGTGCGCCTCTACAAAACGTCCAGGCACTGGTATAGCTACCGCGACCACATGTTTCCGGTCATGAAAGGCGATCAGGAGCTATCGGATGACGACGCCTACATGCTGAAGCCGATGAACTGCCCGCATCACATCCTGATGTTTAAATCCCAGATGCACAGCTATCGCGAGCTGCCCATCCGCTACGCGGAGTCCGACACGCTCTACCGCTATGAGAAGACCGGCGCGCTGACAGGCCTGGCACGCGTGCGCAGCGTGACGCAGGACGACGCCCATGTCTTTATGCGTCCCGACCAGATTCAGGAGGAGTTCAACAAGGCGGTCAACCTGACGCTGGAGGTTTTCGAGACCTATGGGCTGCAGGACTACTGGGTGCGCCTGTCGCTGCGCGATCCACATCATATGGAGGAGTATGAGGGCAGCGACGAGGTCTGGAAGACGGCCGAAGCCGCGCTGCGCGAGGCCGTGGATAGCCGGGGCATCCAGTATGAGGAGGGGATCGGCGAGGCGGCCTTCTACGGTCCCAAGGTGGACTTTATGGTGCGCGACGCGCTGGGCCGCGAGTGGCAGTGTTCCACGGTACAGCTCGACTTCGTGTTGCCGATGAACTTCGGGCTGGAGTATATCGGTGAAGATGGGCAGCCGCATCGACCGGTAATGATTCACCGCGCCGTCACCGGCTCGACAGAACGCTTTATGGCCATGCTGATCGAGCACTACGCCGGCGCCTTTCCGGCCTGGCTCTCGCCGGTACAGGCTATGGTGATCCCGATCGCTGATCGTCACCATGAATACGCCTACAAAGTGCTCGCGCAGTTGAAGGCTGCCAGCATCCGGGCCGAAGTCGATGGCCGTGGCGAACGCATGAACGCCAAGATCCGTGACGCCCAGCTGCAGAAGATTCCTTACATGCTGGTGGTGGGTGATAAGGAGGCGGGGGCCGAGGCGGTCTCCGTGCGCCTGCGCACGAACGTCGATCTCAAGGCGGTTGCGCTGACGCAGTTCATTGAGCGCGTCTCAAGGATCATCGACTCCAAGAGTATGGAGTTGTAAACGTGCGTTTGGTGTCTGCGACCCCTGACTCTACGCGCCTACGGCGCTCACATAAATTAATTATAGGGTGAATAAAAAGTTCGTCTGGCGCCCAGCGCCAGACGAACTTTTTATTCACCCTATAATTAAGAAAGGCGAACTTTTTATTCACCCTATAATTAAGAAAGGCGAACTTCTTATTCATCCCATAATTAAGAAAAATGCGGGCGCGGATGTGCCCTCTTCTTTATGGGAGGTATTTGTAAGCGGGGAGGGTGAGGAATTCGATGAAGGTGTCGCTGCTGATGAGCTCGTCAAGGATGCGGGCGGCATCCGAGAATTTGCGATTGGCGTAGACGGGCTCGCCCAGTTTCTCCTCCAGCCGGTCCAGTTCTTCGGCCATGACCTGGCGGAACAGATCCAGGGTGACCTTGCGGCCATCCTGCAGGATGCCTTTGGGATGGCGGACCCACTGCCATATCTGGGCGCGTGAGATCTCGACGGTGGCGGCATCTTCCATCAGGTTGTTAATGGGGACGCAGCCATTGCCACGCAGCCAGGATTCCAGGTACTGCAAGCTGACGCTGATGTTGTTGCGCAGGCCGGCCTCCGTAATCGTCCCCTCGGGCATCTGCAGCAGATCAGCCTCGGTCACCCTGACATCTTCGCGCTTGCGCTCGATCTGGTTGGGGGTCTTCATGACGGCATTAAACTCTTCCAGCGCGATCGGCACCAGGCCGGGATGGGCCACCCAGGTACCATCATGACCATCGTTGGCCTCGCGATTCTTGTCGGCGCGCACACGCGAGAGGGCCTCTTCATTGGCAGCGGGATCATTCTTGATGGGGATCTGGGCCGCCATACCGCCGATGGCGGGCGCGTTGCGCTTATGGCAGGTAGCGATGGTTAGCAGGGAATACGAGCGCATAAAGTGGGTCGTCATTGTCACCTGGGCGCGATCGGGCAGCAAGAACTCGGGATGATTGTGCAGCTTCTTGATCACGCTGAAGATGTAGTCCCAGCGTCCACAGTTGAGGCCTGCCGAGTGGTTGCGCAGCTCATAGAGGATCTCATCCATCTCGAAGGTGGCCAGAATGGTCTCGATGAGTACCGTGGCCTTGATGGTGCCCTCGGGGATACTCAGTGCCTGCTGAGCCTCCACAAAGACATCGTTCCACAGGCGCGCCTCCAGATGGCTCTCCAGCTTGGGCAGATAGAAGTAGGGACCGGTACCATTCTCCAATAGCTGGCGCACATTATGGAAAAAATACAGGCCAAAATCGAAGATGCCGCCGGGGACGGGCTGACCATCCACATAGACATGCTTCTCATCCAGGTGCCAGCCACGTGGACGCACCAACAGGACGGCGGTCTGATCATTCAGCTTATATTGTTTCCCCTCGGGACTGCTAAAGGTGATCGTGCGGCGAATGGCATCGCGCACGTTGATCTGGCCCTGAATGGTTGCCTCCCAGGTCGGCGAGTGCGCATCCTCGAAGTCGGCCATGAAGACCTTCGCGCCCGAATTAAGCGCGTTGATCACCATCTTACGCTCAACGGGGCCTGTGATCTCGACGCGGCGGTCCTGCAGATCGGAGGGCAGGGGAGAGATCGTCCAATCGCCGTTACGTATATGCTCGGTCTCAGGCAGGAAATGCGGCAGCTGTCCGGCGTCGATATCCTTCTGCCGCTGGACGCGGCGCTCCAACAATTCGCGACGACGCCCACTAACCGAACGCGTCAACTGCGCGATAAATTGTAAAGCCTCAGGCGTCAGAATCTCGGCGAACTCCGGTGTTACCGCTGCTCGTACCTCTACCCCATCCACAGATAACTGTTGCTCAGTCATGCGTTGACCCCTTTCTGACAAATGAACATCCTTATACTGTAAGCAAAAAGAAGTGCAGGGCCTTACGCGTCGCCTGCGGCGACGCGTAGGAAGAAAAGTTTTTGTGGGGACTTGATCATGCCCCCAGCATGCTCGCCCACACCCCGACAGGAGGGCTAGCCGCCCTCCTGCACCTCCCGCAGAAAGATTAAGCACCGTGGCACTTTTTGTATTTTTTTCCACTGCCGCAGGGGCAGGGATCGTTACGGCCGACTTTGGGGAAGCCATTGGCGTCGGTTGTGGTCGAGGTGGTGCTGCCACTGGCGCCATTGCGTGCCGCACGTCCCGCCGGGACCGTTGCGCCGGCCGCCGCCGCAGCCCTGGCCGCGTCTTTGCGTGATTTATTAGTCTGTTTGGCCGACTTCCTGACGTCTTCCTCATCGCTCTTGGCCTGGCCACTGGCCTGGGCCAGTTCGTCGGCGTTGGTATGGACGTTGGCCGGCATACGACGCTGGGGCTCTGGACGCTGGAGCGTAATCGTTACATCGTTACGCAACAGCTTCAGCAGCGAATCCACCGTATAGTGCTGGATGGCCAGCTTCAACTCGTCAAACATGCGGTAGGCTTCGTTCTTAAACTCCACCAGCGGATCGCGCTGACCCACGGAACGGAAACCGATACCGGCGCGCATCACATCTAGAGAGTCGATGTGGTCCATCCATAGTCGATCAACGACCTGCAGCAGATAGCTGCGCTCGAACTCGCGAATAGGATCGAAGTTTTCCGCGCCCTGTTCTTCCGCCTGCTGACGCAGCTCCTCGCCGCGCTTTTCGTAGTGTTCCAGAACAAGTTCGGTCAGTTCCTGCTTCATCGTATCACGGCGAACCGCGTGAATGTTCTCAGGAATCAGATCGTCAGGGATTTCAACCCAGGTTTCCAGCGCCTTAAAGAGCGATTCCAGCTGCTCCTCTTCGGTCAGCACGGGGGAGGGGAAGGCGGCATCAACGATGCGGCCCACCTCGTTACGGATCATGGAGAGGATACGCTCATGCATATCGCCGTGCTCCAGCACGCTGCGGCGATCGGAGTAGATCACTTCGCGCTGTTTGGCGATCACGTCGTCGTATTCCACGACGTTCTTACGCATGTCGAAGTTGTAGCCCTCAACGCGTGTCTGCGCGCTCTCGATGAAGCGCGAGACAAACCTGCTCTCCAGAGGAGTATCTTCATCCATGCCGACGCGCTCCATGATGCCAGCGACACGATCGGCGGCGAAGCGGCGCATCAGCTCATCATCGAGGGCCAGAAAGAAGCGGGTGGAACCAGGATCACCCTGCCGGCCGGCACGACCACGCAACTGATTATCGATACGTCGCGACTCATGGCGCTCAGTGCCGACAATATGCAGGCCACCCGCCTCAACGACCCGCTTGTGATCCTCGTCGCACTCCTCGATCTGGGCCTGCAGGATCTTGTCCTTCTCGGCTTCGCTCATATTCTCCAGGTATTCCTGAATGGCCTCTTCTTTTTCGGCCCGCTCATCCTCATTGCGCGAGGGCATCTCACGGATATAGTCTACCTGCTCCGCGTGCTTGCGCAGTATGCTATCAAAGTAGCCGGCGGGATTGCCACCCAGATTGATATCGGTACCACGACCGGCCATGTTAGTAGCAATCGTCACGGAACCGCTGCGACCCGCCTGGGCCACGATCTGAGCCTCACGTTCGTGATGCTTGGCGTTCAAGACGTTGTGGGGAATACCCTGTAGATCCAGCATGTGCGAGAGCATCTCGGAGGCCTCAACCGAGGTTGTACCGACCAGCACCGGCTGGCCCGCCTCGTGGCACTCCTTGATCTCCTCAACGACCGCCTTGTACTTGGCCTCCTGATTGCGATAAATCAGGTCCGCGAAATCATCACGCCGCACCGGCTTGTTGGTCGGGATGACCACCACATCCAATTTGTAGATCTTGTGGAATTCCTCGGCCTCGGTGATCGCCGTACCAGTCATACCGGCCAGCTTCGCGTAGAGGCGGAAGAAATTCTGGAACGTAATCGTCGCCAGCGTGTGGTTCTCGCGCTGGACCTGGACGCCCTCTTTGGCCTCAATGGCCTGGTGCAGACCCTCACTATAGCGGCGGCCCGGCATCTGGCGACCGGTGAACTCGTCGACGATGATCACCTCGCCATCCTTCACGATATAGTCTTTATCGCGTTTAAAGATCACCTGCGCCTTAATAGCGTTCTCCATGTAGCGCGTCAGGTCGAGGTTCTCTTCGTCGTAGATGTTGCTCACACCGGCCAGCTGCTCGATCTTATCTATGCCCTGCTCGGTCAGCATAACGGAACGGGTCTTCTCTTCAACCGTGTAGTCTTCTTCGCCGTCCAACCTGGTAGCCCAGCGGGCGAACTTCGCGTACATGTCGGTGGATTCCTGACCCTGGCCCGAAATGATCAATGGGGTACGGGCCTCGTCAATCAGGATATTATCCACCTCGTCAACGATGGCGAAGTTTAACTCGCGCTGCACCATCTGGTCCAGCGAGGTCACCATGTTATCACGCAGATAGTCAAAACCAAACTCGTTGTTGGTACCATAGGTGATATCCGCCTGGTAGGCAGCCCGGCGCTCATTCGACTGCGGCTCTACGGAGTTGACGATCACACCAACGCTCATACCCAGGAATGTATAGATCTGCCCCATCCATTCAGCGTCACGGCGCGCCAGGTAATCGTTGACGGTTACCAGGTGCACGCCCTTACCAGTCAGGGCATTAAGGTAGATCGGCAGCGTAGCCACCAGCGTCTTTCCTTCACCTGTACGCATCTCGGCGATACGTCCCTGGTGCAGTACAATACCACCGATGAGCTGTACAACGTAGTGGCGCATCTTGATGCGGCGCGTGCTGGCCTCGCGAACGACGGCGAACGCCTCCGGCAGCAGATCCTCCAGGGTCTTTCCCCGCTTCTGATAGCGCTTGGCGATGGCGGGCAGCAGATCATCGATCGCGTCGGCCTTGATGGCTACCAGCTCTTCCTGGATTTTGTGGAAGAGATCGATAAAGAACTGGGTCAGGCGTACATTCGCCACATCGTCACGCGGAGCATCAGGGGTGCGCCCCTCCGAGAAGGTCGGCCAGAGCGCCTCGAACGACTCATGTAAAAAGTCGCTATCAATCTCTTTTACCTGCGGCTCAACCTCGCTCAGCAGAGCGATGATCGCTTTTTCGGGGTCACTAGCCTCATCAGGCCATTCGCCTCGCTGCTCAGCCAGATGGATCGCCTTAGCGGCGCGCAATGTATTGAGCAGGGGCGACAAATTCTCATAGGCCTTCTCAAAGGCCACCGACAGGGTATCCTGTAGATGATGCCTCAGCTCGTTCTCTGGATCGTTGCGATCGATCTTCTGACGAGGCTCTGTGAGAGCAATGTGGAGGTGTTCATCTGAACACTGCTCGGCCAGCGGCTCCACTTTCTGTAGAACCTCGCGCAGCAACGTGACAAGTTCATCTTCCAGTACCATGCCGCCTTTGAGATGGAGAGCAAGCTGCGAACGGAACTCCGCCGTCTTGGCCGTCAATTCATCGTCTGACAGCTTCTGCATCTCAGGCTCAAGCTGTTCAATTTTGTCGATAAGGGGCTGCATCACCTTTATTTCTTTTTTATTGGGATCGCCCAGTATTTTTCCTAAAAATTGCATACGTGCGTGTTCTCCTACTGATGGGCAGTGATACTGTTATCAGTTTCTTCAACGGGATAAAATATTTCGGCGCGTGTTTAAATAGCAGTGTCAACCTATTATACCATTCTTTCATAGTACGAAAATGGGGTCTTTCAGTTGCATCTTCTTCGTGTAGAGAATAGCTGGCGTCGTGTGCCCACCAGCAAGGAGGATGTTGTTGTTCTCTATGTAGAGAACAACAAAGACAGGACTTACATTCCCACCACGTAGGTGCCAGGCTTGCCCTGGCTTGGGCTCGCCCCCTGGTATTCCTGCTATTTAAGGGGCGAGTTACAATGAAAACAGGAAATATGTGCAGAAGTGAGGTTGGAATAAGAAATGAAGAGTCAGCATACGCGAAAGATATCTTTGAGACGTGCTGACGATGTGCCGCCAGGCGCGGCTCAGCGGCCAATGGCATCTCCCCTTCCTCCTCCTAAGAGTCGGCCGGGGTATATGGCTGTCGGGCAACAGGATCAGGAATCTGGCGATACATATGGGTTGGAACTGGTTTTGGAACGGTTGCAGCGTTGCTTGCAGGGGCGTCTCCCACGCGCGGAGATTGAGCTGCTGCTCGTTTGCCTGCGCCAGCTGTTCGAAAATACCGATATACTTTATGGACTATTGGTGGCTGATCTTTACCATGACGTGAATCAGCTGGCGAACGCTTTAAGTGGGTCCACCGCTGATAGGGATGACAGCGTATACATCGGATTGAAGATTGTGCTGCAGGATATAGAGGGGCTATTGGAGCGCCAGACGGAGCTGGCACAGCTATTGCTCGGTTCGCTCCAGCGTGTTTTTTGCGCGCTGGACCGCAGCTGTAGCCTCTATGGGGCCAATCGAGTCAAGCGCCGCCTGCAGCAGGAGGGAGAGGATGAGGAGAAGACCGATATATTGGCCGCCCTTGAGCTCGCCTATATTCCAGATAGCACCTACTACCAATGGATGCAGGCCCTGCGACTTCTGACCACGCGGCTCCAGTACTGGCAGCAGTGCAAACAGGCATGTGGCTCATTCAGCATTGTTTTCGCCAGCAAGACCCTGCTGCATCCGATACTCTCCTCGATTGATATCGCGCTGAACCAGCTACGCGAAACGATCCAGACCGTCTTTGGCACCGTTCTTCCAGAGTTTCATACCGTATCACGGGGAGACGATACCGCCCTGGCGCTCCATCTGCTGAATCTGATGCAATACGTGGACCTGCTGCTCCATCAGCTCGATAGATTACGGGAAGCGATCCAGATCATAACTGATCAATATACCCGATTGCACACTGATCTTAACCGGGGCAACACCGTCTTAACAAAACCGTAACCGTAATCATGCCACATTTTATATCCATATAGCGCTATCCTTTATATAAATATATGCGATTGTTTTTTACTCAAGGAGTCGTGCTATGGGCAAGAAGGCACTATCACTGCCTGCATTTTCGTTGATTGACTATGCGGTGGCCCCGATCAATAGTGTACAGGACGTCACCACAGCGATGCAGCGACTGATAGCAGAGGGCGTGTCGTCACTGGCCCTGATTACCCTGCCGTTGCATTTCGACTTCAGAGAAGGCACCGGTAACGCGGGTGGTACATCCATCCAGAAAAGCGTGCAATATTACGCGGAACGCCTGCGCCAGCTCGTACGTAAGTCAGACCAGGTCTTCCTGCATAAAACGACCCTCTACATCCTTTTACTCGGGGCTGATCTCCATGGAGCAGCCATCGTTCAGGAGCGCCTCTGGGAAGAGCTCCTATGGCGAGTCCACAACGCTCCCGAAATGGGGATCGCGCGTCCGAGCGTCATGGCTATTGGCCATAGCTCCTATCCCCTGCCGGACACAGATATACAGGGCTGCATCGCGGCGGCGCGCACCAGCCATCTCATCTTCGAAGTGCAATCCATGCAAAGCCAGGGCGCCTCTACAGAAACAGAGGAGCTCGCGCAACAGGCGCGACAGATGGGGATTCCCTATCTCTCACTGTTGCCCCGGAAGGTACCCGCTCGTCTGCAACAGGTGATACCACCTCAGCTGGCCCATGAGCTCCACTGCTATCCCATTGGTCGCGAACGCAATACGCTGACCGTGGCCATGACCAATCCGCACGACAGCCAGGTGCTCGCACGCCTGCAACAAATAACGGGCCTGCAGATCTTTCCTGTGATTGTTCCACCACGAGAGTTACAAACGGCGCTAGAACAGTTTATTTGATATCGGTCATCCCCTTCTGCTACAATGAGCACGGCATGGCGCCAACCGTGTGTATTGCGCCAGCCAGTCCAGATCGCTCTGGACTCGATAGCAGCAGAAAGGTTCTGGCCTTTTATGAGAATATTAATCACCGGTGGCGCAGGCTTTATTGGCTCCCATATCACAGATCACTATCTGGCCGAAAACCACGAGGTAGCCATTGTCGACAATATGTGGGAAGAGGGAGGAGGGAAAGAGGCCAACATCAATCCTGCTGCCCGCTTCTACCAGACGGATATCACTGATGAAGAAGCGCTCAGCCGTGTCTTTGATGAATTTCAGCCCGAAATCGTCAACCACCACGCCGCACAACATAGCGTCGCCATCTCCACGAAAAATCCCCAGCTCGACGCGCGCGTCAATGTCCTTGGACTGCTCAACGTTTTAACCCAGAGCCAGCGGATCGGGGCGCGCAAAGTCATCTTCGCCTCCTCAGGCGCGACCTATGGCACGCCGGCACGCCTACCCATCGATGAGGACACACCCCAGCGTCCCGAGTCACCCTATGGCATCACCAAGATGGTGGCCGAATATTATCTACGCTACTGGCAGCAGGCCCAGGGACTCAACTTCACCGCGCTGCGCTATGGGAACGTGTACGGACCACGGCAAGATCCCAATGGGGAAGCCGGCGTGATCTCTATCTTTGCCAGGCGTTTCCTGAACCACGAAGAGGTGCGCATCGACTGGGATGGAGAGCAGAAGAAAGATTATGTCTTTGTGGGGGATGTCGCGCGTGCCAATGTGCAAGCGCTACAACGCGGCGATAACGAGATCTTCTGTATCGGCAGCGGCCGCGCTGTCTCTGTCAATGAGATCTATCAGATCCTCAGCGACATCACGGGCTTTGAGGCCCCCATTACCAAAGCCCCCAAACGACCGGGAGACATCTACCAGGCCGTCTTCAACGCCGGCAAGGCTGAACGCCTGCTAGCCTGGAAACCGTCCGTCACCTTTGAAGAGGGGGTGAAGGCGACAGTTGATTTTTTCCGCCAACGCGGGTAAATCGGACGCGAGGTCCGAACATATGAGGGCGCGTAGTACGTGGAGAGGAAATCGGACGCGAGGTCCGAACCCCATATGTTCGGACCTCGCGTTGGGGTTATGGTTGGGTGATGGGTTGGCGCATGGCTTCGATGAGGACACTGGCTACTTCGGGGCGCGAGAACTCGCGGGGGGGAACCTCGCCCGCCTGCAACATCTGGCGCACTTTGGTGCCGCTTAACATAATATGCTGATCGCTATCATGGGGACAGGTCTTCTTGGAGGCCATGGCGTCACACACTTTGCAGAAGAAGGTGTGGTCGAAGAAGATGGGGGTGATCCCCAGTTTATCGGCATCGAACTTGGAAAAGATGAGCTGGGCATCGTAGGTGCCATAGTAGTTACCAACGCCCGCGTGGTCGCGGCCAACGATAAAATGCGAACAGCCATAGTTCTTGCGCATCAACGCATGGAAGATGGCCTCGCGGGGTCCCGCGTAGCGCATCGCCGCCGGCAGCACGCCTAGGATTACGCGATCCTGAGGATAATACTTCTCCAGCAGAACCTCGTAGCAGCGCATGCGTACATCGGCGGGGATATCGTCGCCTTTGGTATCGCCCACCAGGGGATGCAGATACAGCCCATCGACGGTTTCGAGCGCGCACTTCTGAATATACTCATGGGCGCGATGGACGGGATTGCGGGTCTGGAAGGCCACGATCCGTTTCCAGCCGCGCTCGGCGAACAGGGCCCTCGACTGCGTTGGGGTATAGCGGTACTGCGCGAAGTTCTGCGGCTGCAGTTCCAGCACCCGAACGGGTCCACCCAGCAGTACATCGCCCTGCTGATACACGATCTTTACGCCGGGATGGGCATCCTCTTCAGTTCGATAGACCTGCCGGGCCTCCAGAGCCTTATCGTAGCCGAACTTTTCCTGCACCGTCATGACAGCCTGCACAGCCCCATCGGCATTGACCAGCGCCACCTCAGAGCCTTCTGGCAACGTCTGCGCCTGCTCCGTTGTCACCGACAGGGTAATCGGGATAGACCAGGGCAACCCATTGCTCAGGTGCATTGTATTGACCACCGACAGATAATCATCCCGCGTCATAAAGCCGCGCAAGGGGCTATAGGCGCCATTGGCCAGCATCTCCAGGTCCGCCAGCTGGCGCGAACCAACTGTAACCTGAGGTAAAGTAGCCGCCCGCTCCAACAGCGCGGGCCGCTCCGCATCCGCCGCCAGATTAATAATTAACTCCCCACCATGGGGTGCAATCAAGCCATTTGACATCTTTCACTTCCCTCTAAAATAAGAAACAGGCTATGCACGTCCAGTAATTGGTTCCGGCTCAAGATAGCCCAGCTCTTCCAATTTAGCAAAAATGCGACCGACGCTCTCCTCAACGGTCTCTTTATCCGTCTCAATCACCAGCTCGGGATGCTCGGGCTCCTCATAGGGATCGTCCACGCCGGTAAAGTTCTTGATCTTCCCCTCATCCACAAGCTTGTAAAGACCCTTCACATCGCGCTGGCGGCACACATCAATTGGACACTTCACATATATCTCGACAAAGTTGCCAATCTCCTGTCGCGCCCATTCACGCGCCTCGCGATAGGGAGCGATCGCGGCCGAGATACAAACAACGCCATTGCGCGTCAACAAACCGCACACAAACGCGATGCGCTTGATATTTGTGTCGCGATCCTCTTTGCTAAAGCCCAGCCCCTTACTCAGATGGGTACGAACCACGTCACCATCGAGAATTTCCACATTGCGACCCCGAGCCCGTAAGCGCTGCTCGATAATCTCCGATAAGGTACTCTTGCCAGCGCCCGATAGACCGGTGAACCAGATAGTAAAACCAGCGTTTGCCATAATGAGTCGCTCCTTTGTCAAACAGCGATCACCGGGATGTATCTATCCCGATGAGTATTTCAGATATGGGTGATTGCCATATGTCTGTTATGACGGTTAATCTGATTACAAAACAGAGATTTTTCGTAGAATATTGTAACATCAGTTGCAATTAAATACTATAAATTAGGCAATAGGCGATATTTATCGTGCAAAATAGCAACGCCAGTCACATATCCTATGGTCAGAATATATATAAGAAAGATTTTTTTCAGGAGTGCATTCTCACCCCTCACTGCGTTGTACCCACTCCTGAAAAAAATCTTTCTTATGAAAGTCCCTGGCAATTCATTTCATTTTGGGGGTATATTAATACGCAGCATAGTCTTTTTGGTACATTCAGGCATAGCTCTTTATAGTTGCGCCTGAACGAAAATTACGTATATTTCAGGAATATAAACTCATCCATGATTAGAGCCTCATGCACCTATCTTTTCTAGTCAAGAGGGAGGGTTTTATTTTTCTGAGGAAGATGTACAGCAGTACATTGTAGGTAGAGGAGTCATAAATTTCATGGCTACTAATAATAAGAAGGTACGTGTGGCGATTATCGGCGTTGGCAACTGCGCCAGTTCACTCGTACAGGGTGTCCAGTACTATCAGAATGCACAGGGAGAGGACTTTGTGCCGGGCTTGATGCATGTCAATCTCGGTGGCTATCACATTCGTGATATCGAGTTCACAGCTGCTTTCGATATAGATAAGAACAAGGTTGGGAAGGATCTGAGCGAGGCTATCTATGCCGAGCCGAACAACACCTATCGCTTCGCAGACGTCCCTCATCTCGGCGTGAAAGTCTATCGCGGCATGACACACGATGGTCTGGGCAAATATCTGTCGCAGATCATCACCAAGGCGCCAGGCCAGACCGATGACATCGTCAAAATTTTGAAGGAGACCCACACCGACGTGGTCATCAGCTACCTGCCCGTCGGTTCAGAGACCGCGACCAAGTGGTATGTGGAGCAGATTCTGAAGGCGGGTGTGGGCTTCGTCAACTGCGTCCCGGTCTTTATTGCGCGTGAGCAATACTGGCAAGAACGCTTCAAGGAGGCGGGCCTGCCGATCATCGGCGATGACATCAAGAGTCAGGTAGGCGCCACCATCGTCCACCGCATGATGGCGCGCCTCTTCCGTGAGCGCGGCGTCAAGCTGGAGCGCACCATGCAGTTAAACGTGGGCGGCAACACCGATTTCTACAACATGCTGGAACGCGAGCGCCTGGAATCAAAGAAGATCAGCAAGACCAACGCGGTCACCAGTCAGCTTGATTATGAGATTGGTGGAGACAACGTACATATCGGCCCATCGGATTATGTAGCCTGGTTGAAGGACCGCAAATGGGCCTATATCCGCCTGGAGGGACGTACATTTGGCGATGTGCCATTGAACGCCGAGCTCAAACTCGAGGTCTGGGACTCACCGAACTCGGCCGGAGTGGTCATCGACGCGGTTCGCCTGGTCAAACTGGCCCTGGATCGCGGCATCAGCGGCACCCTGGAGGGTCCCAGTTCGTACTTGATGAAGTCGCCGCCGGTGCAATACCATGATGACGTTGCCCGCGAGCTGACCGAGGCCTTCATTACCCAGGAAAAGGCCAGCGCAGAAGCGCCCGCGATTCCGGTAGAGCGCGTTAACGGGCACAAAACCACCAGCACAGTCGAATAGCCAGACACAACAAAAAGGCGTTCGTACCCACAGATTGTGGGTACGAACCAGCGCCGTCCCTTACAAAAGATGCTGGGAAAACTCGCAAAGATGTTCTAAGCTTCCATACCACTTCAGCACAGCTCGTATCTTGTCACCTGGCACATTATGCCGCGCCCCTGGAGGGATGCCCTGCTTCTGCCTGGAATTCAGGCAGTGGCGCCACCAGAAGACGCAATGCCACAGGTTATTCTTATCGAGGTTGTGGTTGGGCTGGAGGTGTATTCGAGTTCGTGGCCGGATTCGTTGCCGGGTTTGTAGCCGGATTTGTAGCCGGACTCGTTGTTGGCTGCTCTGTAGCATTTGTACGCAACAGTTCTTCACGTACAATTGTTACATCAGGGGGTGCGCTAATCCCTATTTTGACGCGCTCACCCTCGACGGCCAACACTGAAATGTTGATCACCCCAGCAAGCACAATACTTTCACCAACTTTTCGTCGCAAAACAAGCATGTAAAGCTCCCTTCATAAGAAGCATAGCCTAAGCGTCCCTGCGCCGCGACTAACATTAGCAAGGGCGCCTCTTTCAGCGTGACCGCGTAAGAAAAACCAGGTAGCGCATGCGGGTCGCCATGCAACTTCCATTAGACGCAAAGGGATAACACTATGGGTAGAGCAGACCTGGCTAACCATCACGACAACTCTTCATGCATACCAACAAAATGGGTTTCATTTCTTAGTATACACCTTGCCAGGGCAACACTATCAACATTATAAGCACCAATACGAATAGACGTCTGTAATGTTTCAACGCGAGTCATATAGCTTTCTGGTGCCACTGATGAGATATCTGCTAACCATGGGATTGTGACCATGCGCGCGACACGAGCCATCTGATCTAGCCAGGACAACGGTCTCCGCCGTAATGGTGATGGCCCTTGAATGCAATCTCCCCGCTGCGCATGAACCAGGTACAATTGTGAACCCACACTACCTACTTTCATGGAAACGACTCCCTAAAGAAAACACGTCTCATGAGTGTTAGACGTTCCATTATCTCCACCCCATCCATTCGCCTTTTCCCATCATACACCATAGTATCGGACCCTATTTTTATGTTCAATAGGGCCCAACCAGGGCAGGCAGCGCGCAAGCTAAAAAATTTCAAGAAATTTTCCTGCGACCACGCGATCCATGTCCCGTGAGCGCCCTGGTTTTTCTCGTTTCCTGGTTTGCGTAGGTTGGAGAGGTAGTGTCCGTGTTTTCTTTCTGGCGTGCGTCTCCCTTTGCCGCACCTGCGTGTTTCTTTCGGCCCCGACCCACGCCGACCGCTTCTTCTTGCTGCTCCCCCTCATCCAGATGGTATACATGGAGAGTGCTTCGCAGCCGCATAATCGCCTGGATATGGAGCTGGCAGACACGTGATTCCGAGACACTTAGGACTTTGCTAATCTCCTTCATCGTTAATTCTTCTTGATAGTATAAAGCCAGTAGCAGTTTTTCACGCTCGGGCAAATGATCGATGGCTGCCCCCAATATATCTGTGAGTTCCTGCTGTTCAGCCTGTTCGACAGGCCCGGGAGAACTTTGATCCTCTAGCAATTCAGAAAGGGAGGTCACTTCGTCATCTTGAAGGAGAGAGCCAAGTGGAGCATCAAGAGAGAGTACCGTGGCATTCATTTCCAACAACATCTGCCGATAGCGTTCCGTCGACACCCCTATTTCCTCCGCTACTTCATCTTCCTTAGCTGGCCGCCCCAGGCGTTGCTCCAACACTGCCAATGCACTTTCAACCTGGCGTACCCGCGAGATAGCTGAACGGGGCAGCCAGTTGAGCGAACGCAGTTGATCAATGACAGCGCCGCGAATACGCACGGAAGCAAATGCCTCAAAGCGAACTCCACGGGCAGGATCAAACCGATCAATAGCATTGATCAGGCCAATCATACCATAGCTGACAAGATCCTCGGCATCCAGTAATCCCGTCGGAGGTATTCCTAAACGTCCAACCACAAATCGGACGAGAGGAGCATAGAGTGTAATTAATTCGTTGCGAAGTTCTGCAGTCCTGTGCTCGACATATTTTCCCCAGAGTCCATCTACCTCTGCTGGTGCATCTGTACCCATACTACACCTCTTTTTGCATAAAACTTTCGCCGCACATTCCCCGCCCACTGTTGAGTAGAAGTGTAGCGTCCAGGCAAGCAGTCTTAACATTGACACAGGTCCCTTGATTGCTCCTGCAAGAGTCCTCAAGTCAAAAAGGTATAGTCTGGCCTGTGGAGAGCCGATAGAGGAAGGTATAGCAGCAAAATGGGGAGGCCAGATGCGCAGAGGTGCAGTTCACTAGACCGCAGATACGAATGCTGATAAATAGAGGAGATGCGCGATGAGAGATATGCCACCGCCCAATGAATTCACCGATCAGCCAAAACAGGGTGCACATAGGCTTGAAATGAAACACTATCATCCCGGCACTGGCAAAGATCAACTCCTGCTGGATTATCTGATCGACAGTGGCTTCCAGTGGGACGAGGCTGTCACATTACTCAACCTGCGTGAGCACCTCTATGAAAACGCGGAAATGCGCCAGCGTATCACAGAAGATTATCGCATGCACTTCGTGAAATGGCTCTACGAGCAAGGCCTGGTCAACGACGAACTGGATGTATAGGTGGGTAAGAAGAAAGACAGACAACGCGGCGCGTGGAAGATTGCCCACGCGCCGCGTTGTCTGTCTTTCTTCTTTATCCGGCTTACTGGCCCTCAATGATATAAACATAGGCCTGAGCCTGTGGATCCATGCAGGAGAGCCAGGCGCCCCCACAGGAGCTTACAGCAATGTCAACCGCCCCCGGACCAGCGTTATAGCCCGCCAGCGCCTTGGCGTAATCACCATGAAAGCGGTTGTTCAGATCACCCATAAATCGAGCGCCCCCATCCAGCGCGGCCACCGGATCATGCGGATCAAAGCCCATCTCCTTCGCCGTTTCGGGCATAAACTGGGCAATGCCGATCGCCCCAACGTATGAATAGGCATTGGGATCAAAATGGCTTTCCTGTTGAATCTGTCGCACATAGAGATCCGGGCTAATGCCATATTTCTCAGCATCCTTCCGCGCCAGATCCACATATTTGGCTTTATCTCCACTCAGCGGCTCATTGTAACCATCTGGATTACCACTACTGCTGCGGGATAACAAATCAAGATCTTGCGTCCTGGGAACACTGGTCGAGTGTAACAGACCACTAAGCCCCCCGCTCTGCGACCCAAGTGGGGTCAGCGATAGCATCATGATCATGAATGTACCCAGCATTGCTAACAGGGTCAGACCCTGTCGCCAGCGCACTGATAAGTGACGCCGTCGAAAATCCATAGCCTCGGTATCAGGCAGATGCTGTCTTTTTCCGGGGATGACCAGCGGCACCTTGCGATCGCGCGAGATGATTACCGACTGCGGGAGAGGCGTTACTGGAGCATTGCTTAACGGAATTGAGATCGAAATAGGATTTGGATACAGCTGCCTCGTCGTTCTTACCGCGGGCAGATTCCGTTGCATGCCCTTCTGTTCTACACGCAAGCCGTTCTCACTCGTTGGCGCCATAGGCATCTGTCCACGACTCCCCTGCTGCGCGGGAAATTGTGAGAAGCCTCCACCAGGTGGCATGCTCGGCATCGGTATCGTTTCTGGCTCGGGCGGCAAATTGCGCGTGACATTCGCAGCAACGTCAGAAGCGACAGAAATAGTGCTGGCACGATGATCGCCTGGTGGGTTCTTCTTGTTAAAAGATTGCTTTGGTTGAAATTGAGACATCTCTGTACTCTAACCACCTTCGATATATTCAGTGCGCGTCACAGTGAAATAAAATCATGCTATTTGTTACACACCACAAACAGCTTAACGGAGAGTGGTATCTGGGTCAAATACGCCGCAATAGACAGGACCTTCGGTCCATTATGCGCACGTATTTAGTACTAAAAAAAGGTAGGAAAAGATTTGTTTTGGCCCAAAGGTAATGATAATAAATATGTCGATATTAATTAATAAGAGGGATTGGAACGACACAACGGATCGGTGCGAATGCACCGATCCGTTGTGTCGTTCCAATCCCTCACACCTCTCGCTGTTAGGCGCGGAGGGTGACGTTGGTGGCTCCGTCGCCGCCTTCCTGGGGTGGGGCGGTAACATAGGATTTGACCAGTGGATGGCGAGTCAGGGCTTCGCGTACGGCGGCACGCAGGGCGCCTGTGCCTTTTCCATGGACAATACGTACGGTTGACATGCCGTACAGGACAGCGTCATTGAGGTAGGTGTCCAGCTCTTCCAGGGCGTCTTCGACGCGCTGACCACGGATGTCTAGCTGCAATCCCACAGGAGCACGCTCTTCTAATTCCGTGCGCACGACACTGGGACGCGTGCTGTACCTCTCTTCACTATTGACCTTGCGTTTGCTGATGCGTTCGATATTATCGACGTTGACGCGGAAGCGGAGCGCACCCATCTGGACCTCTGCCTCACTGCGGTCGGATGAGAGTCCAACCAGGTCGGCATTCTGGCCAAAACTGAGTACGCGTACAGTATCGCCGATCTGCAATGGTCCTTCAAGCTTCTCGCTTGGTTCGGCCGTTCGCCTGCGCTGAGGCTCGGGGACCACGCTGACCTTTTCCTCCAGCCCACGGGCTCGCTGGCGCGCCTCGTTGAGCCGTTCACGTGATATTTGACCGCGATTGACATCGACGCGCACTTTGGCTAGCTCGCTCAGAACGCTATCCAGCTCGCGCCTGGCCTGGCCACGGGCCTCGTTTAAGATGCGTACACGCTCGATCTCCAGATCCTGACGCTCTTTTTCCAGTTGCTTGCGTTGGTATTCGGCCTCGGCATGCTCCATGCTGAGATGGAAGCGCTCGTCCTCGGCGGCCTTGCGCTCACTCTGCAGATCCTCAAGCAGGTTCTCCATGCGCACGCCGGCGCTACCCAGGAAGCGGCGCGCGCCACGGATGATGCGCTGATCCAGTCCCAGGCGCTGCGCGATCGCCAGCGCATTACTGCGTCCCGGTAGACCGATGCTCAACTTGTAGGTTGGCGATAGCGTCTCGACGTCGAACTCCACCGAAGCGTTCACCACGTTCTTCTGCTCGTGGGCGAAGGCCTTGAGCTCGGTATAGTGGGTGGTTGCCACGGTGGTCACGTGACGATCCAACAGGAAAGTCAGAATGGCACGTGCCAGGGCCGAACCTTCACTGGGATCGGTACCGGCTCCCAACTCGTCAAAGAGAACCAGGACATTGACGGGCTTCGCCTCACGCTGGGCCAGTTCCTCACCAAGCTTGCCATGCAGATCTGGCTTGCTACGCTTGCGCGCATCCTCAATCGTTTTCAGGATCTCAATGATGCGGCTCAGGTGCGACGAAAAGGTACTGAGATTCTGTTCAATGCTCTGTTCATCACCGATATCCGCGAAGACATTCTGGAAGATAGAGATCTCAGAGTCATCGTCCACCGGGATGTGCAGGCCCGACTGCGCCATCAGGGTTAACAAGCCCACGGTCTTCAAGGCCACGGTCTTACCACCGGTATTTGGACCGGTAATCACCACCATATAGAAGTCGAGCCCGATATGGAAGTTCGTCGGCACCACTTTGCCGGTGAGCAATGGATGGCGGGCGTTGCGCAGATTGACAATGCCTCCCTCATTAAGTTTAGGAGACGTTGAACGCGTCATGCGGCTATAGCGAGCCTTGGCCAGGTTGAGATCAAACTCAGCCAGCAGCTCAACGCCCAGCTTTAACTCTTCCGCGTCCTTACCGATCTCGGAAGAAAGGACGCGCAGGATACGTTCAACTTCCTGCCGTTCCGCGACCTGGAGCTCGCGCAGTCGGTTGTTTAGCTCAACGATCACCATTGGCTCGACAAAGACGGTCGCGCCACTGGAAGATTGATCATGAACGATGCCGCGCACCTGGCCACGCGCATCGGCCTTAACCGGAATGACATAGCGATCATTGCGGGTGGTGATAATCGCCTCCTGCAGGGCAGGACCAAACTCGTTTACCAGCGTACGCAGACGATCCTGCAGACGCTGGTTCGCGCCACGGATATCGAAGCGCAACTTGCGCAGGGCCGGACTGGCCGTATCCAGTACCTCACCATCCTCGCTGACCGTCTCCTCGATGCGCCGCACAATGTGTGGCTTTTGTGGGATATCGGCACCCAGGGCGTGCAGCAGCGGGAAGACCTCCTGGTCCAGCTTGTCCAGCGCGCGCGCTACATATAGGATGCTGCGCGTGGTCGCCAGCACCTCAACCAGGTCCGTGGGTGATAGTACGCCATCGCGGGAGGCGCGCAATAGCAGGGGGCGGATATCGTGGGCGCCACGCACCCCGATGTCCGCGTTCAAATCGATCAAACGCGTTGCCTCGGAGGTAAACGCCAGGCGACGACGAGCCTCGTCGATATCGGTCGTCGGCTCCAGGGAGAGGACTAAATCCTTACTGGCCGAGAACGCCGCCTCATGCGCCACCTTCGCTAAGATCTTTGGAAACTCTAGCGTCTGTATACTTTTCTCGTGCATAATCTCGTCTTGGGTCCTTCTTTACACAACACAGCACTGCGTCAGCCCTGGACGCAGCATCTCTACACAATTCTCATGGCATCCGCCCCGAAAAGAAACATTCCTGCGGTGCTCGGAAGTATTTTGTAGTGTTGGTGCAACAGATGTGTAAATGCGCACCTGTTGCACCAACACTACAAAATATGTGCGGCCGCGTAGGCGGACGCCCGAACGGGGGCGATCACTTTCCATGATCTTTCGGGTTGGCGAAGCTTGCTCTCTAACAATTTCGGAATATTTAACGTAAAATAGGTAATATAGTACATGGAGAGAATGCGTGTGCGACGCTTGCCTGACAGGCGTGACTCTCTCGCGGAAGACATCTCAATCTCACTTATCCAAATTGAGAACCTGGCTGCTTTGTTGCAGGCTTATCAATCTTACACATCAAAGGAAGAGAACACGATGGCAAAAGCACTTGGTGGCACACAGGACATCCAGCAGGCCCTGGTGAAGGCACCTACGCTACAAACACTATGGGTGACGCGCCTGGCAACTGGCCTGGGTATCGTCGTATGCGCCCTTATCTCGCTTGTAGGCACGAGCTGGGATATTCAATGGCATCTCTTTGTCGGTCGGGATCGCACACTGATCCCGCCTCATATTATGATGCTTACAGGCATAACATTGGGTGGTCTCCTGGCGTTAACGGCTGTCTGCGTAGAAACGATGGTGGTTCGGCGTAAACCCCAACTAGCACAGTATAGCACACAATTCGCCGGAATGTTCTATAGTTCCCTGGGAACCTATATCGCTGGCTTTGCGGCACTGGACGCGGCGATCGCTTTTCCACTCGATAGCTACTGGCATTCTCTGTACGGTATCGATGTGGCTCTATGGACCCCTTTTCACGTGATGATCCTGGTAGGGATGGGCAGTATGCCGCTGGGGGCTGCCTTTATGCTACGCTCGGCGGGCCAGCTGGCACGGGTCGCCGGACAGAGGCGAGGTGAGCGGATCAGCGCGCTGTCAACAGGCGTGGCGTTAAGCCTGGTGCTCAGTATTTTCACGATCCTGCTCTCAGACGCGCTTACCATCACCAACTATTTAGATCTGGGGCTGTTTAAACTCTGCCTCTATCCTCTGCTGGCGGGTTTCTTAACCACCTTTATCCTGATGACGGCCCAGACGGCGGTACGCGGTCGCTGGTCAGCGACAACCGTGATCCTGCTGTATATCGTTGTAGGCCTGATCTTTACCGCCTTTGTGCCGCCAGCGACAAGCTACCTGGTTGCCGCTGAACATCTACAATATCGACGTGCCCTGAATGCATTCGCCTTTGTCTCCATTCTGGCGGTACGCCTCTGGCCCATTCTGCCAATTGTACTGGCCCCCATCTTTGATCTGGTGATCAACCGGGCCCGTCGGCAGCGATGGTCATGGCGACGCTTGCACTGGAGCAGCGCCCTCCTGGGTCTGCTGGCCTGCGTACCAATGACCGTCTTCCAGCTCAATTCAGCACTGGGAGTCATGAGCCGTAGCGGACTGATCGGCACGGTAGCCAGCCTCTCGCTCGGATTGATCGGCACCTATATCGGCACCGCCCTTGGACGGCAGACGGGCGAAAGCATCCAGCAGGGAGATGCCAACCAGGCGACTGCTTCGCAACAAGCATGCCGAGGGTAATGTATTCATGAATTGAATGCGAAAGGAAACGTGGGCGCCCGTGTACGGAGCCGCTTCGCGACAAGCGGGAGCAAGCCCCAATACGTTCAACTTTAGAGCAAGCAACAAGAGAAAGAGAAGCAGTACGTGCGGGGCTTGCCCCCGCTTGCTTGCTCGCCGCTCGAAAAAGCAGCAAGCAGAATGCGATGCATCGCATGCAACCGTTCCTGGTCGCTTTGAATCAGCTTTCCGCTTGGGGGACAAGCAAGCGGGGGCAAGCCCCGCACGTACTGTGGTCGTTTCTCGTTTTGCATGATCTTACATTGAACGTATTGGGAGCAAGCCCGGCACCTACGGTCATGTGTGCGCACAGGCTCGCCTATATTGGAACTATCTGCCATGTGGGTCGTATACCAGATAGAGAAGAAGAGATATATACCAGGTAAAGAAGAAATTGGAGTGAGCATCGTGATTTTACATGTAGGAGAACGTGTCTTCTGGGGTGCTCCGGAAGTCATTTATCTGGAAGGTACTATTGCCTCTCTACAACCTACGGAACAACTGGCGATCGTGCACATTGATCGCGCGACGCCACATTCCGCCCATCTGATCGATAGTGACATTCCCTTCGCGGCCAACGGACTGGTTCCACTGAAAGGTGACAGCCCTCCAGGAACCACCGATAAACGGAGCGTCGAACGGCTACCACCTCCTCAATTGAGCGACGACGAAAAGGTACGGCGAACCGCCGCGACCGCGATCCACCAGGTTTACGGCTATCAACTGCCATCTGACCAGGAAGAAGCATTGATTGAGCAGGTCAAGGGAGAACTTGAACGAGATCCAGCCAAGCGGGCTCAGATCATCGCATCAATGGATGAAATTCTTAAGCGCGAATGGTAAGGACATAATACGTGGGATGTGAGAATGAGAGATGCGTAGGATACCTACGCATCTCTCATTCTCACATCCCACGTATTAGAAGTGGAAGAGGTACCAGGCTATCTGAATACGTTCTTTCTCCCTGCGAAGTTGTTCATAGACAATAATTATAAATCAGCATATACTTAAAAGTAGGCAAATTCATTCACTATGGAGCATTGTGTCCATGAAGTGTCAACGATGTCAGGCGCAACTGAGCCCGCAGGCACGTTTCTGTCCACATTGCGGCGCGATCGTGGAGGAGACAGAGTCGCCTGCGGCAGAGGAAGATACAGCAGTGGAGGAGGTAAAGGGGCAGGAGATGGAAAGCGGTACCACATCGGAAGACGCCACCTTGCGCGTTTCACCCGAGGAGATGCGCGCGATGCGAGCATGGCAGCAAACGCTAAAAGATCAGTCTGGCAAGTTGACTACTCCTGAACAACCACTGACCGAATCCGACAGTAACGTCTTACATCACAATGCCAGCGCCCCACTTCCTCAGGAAGCAACCAAACCAGGCCAATATACCGCAGAATTGCCGACCGTGCCGGTCTCCATCTCTAGTATTACCCATCCAGAACTTCACACGCCGGACGAACAGCCAGCCATTTCATCGCAAGCCGCCTTGTCACCATTCCCACAAGCCGCCCCGTTGTTATATTATAAGCTAAACACAACTACGAAAGGGTCTCAAATGCTTCCAGCTGTTATCAATTCGGCCTATTCACAGGGTGAGGCACCACGACGTCGACGGAGTAAGGGTGGCTGCATCCTGGGTTGTCTCACCACCCTTGTTCTGCTCCTGATTATTATAGGTGCTGGCTGGATCTTTATCCTGCGTCCCTATGCACATAATATCGCTCAAACTGAACTCGATAAAGCCATGACGTCTGCGGTAGATCAGATGCCCTCGTCTCAACTCACGCAACTGTTGCCACCCGGCTCCACGCTGCCAATCAATGAGAGCACTATCAACAACCTGATCGTGCTCAACCTGGCGCCATCGAACCCGGTCCAGAAACCCGAGACGAGCATCACGCCCCAGCGGGTCCGCATAGCTTTCCAGGTCTATGGCTATCCCTCCGCAATTAGTATGGTGCCCACGCTAGATAGCAGCGGACACCTGGTAGCCAATGATGTCAACGTCGAAGGGGTGCTGGGCCTCATCGAATCTCCGGACGAGCTCAAACCGATGCTGGATAAGCATCTATCCGATGCGCAGAACAAGCTCGGGCGCTCAATTAAAGCGGTCAAGCTCGACAATCAGCAGCTAACCTTCACGTTATAAGTGATGTGAGAGAACAAAAAATGGACCGGTCAATGCCGGTCCATTTTTTGTTTCGCCCGCATTATTTTTTGCGGCGGCGTCTCCATTTGTTCCAGCCGACGAAGAGGCCGGGGAGGAGGAGCATGCTGGCGGTGCTCAAGGGATTAGCGCTCTGCTCCGATGGAACGGCAACCTGAGCCTGCGCGGAGGCGGATGTGGTGGACGCGGTCGCGGGCTGGATATGGCGAATGGGGCACATAGTCGTTCCGTCGGTCTGCGGTGGCGCTCCTACCTTGTTGAAGACGGATGATACGCCGGGCAAGAAACCGTAGTTATCCTGTCCCAGGGGCCAGTAGACCAGGGCCGCGCGCCCGATAATGTTCTGCTGCGGTACACAGCCCCAGTCACGTGAATCCGAGCTTCCATTGCGATTATCGCCGAGCACAAAATAGGCGCCCTGGGGGACCGTCATATTGGTGATGGGGGGATAGGGATTGCCCTGCCGATGTGGGTCAACATAGGTCTCGCTCAACTGCCTGTTGTTGACGGTCACGTTGGTCCCCTGAATGGTAATCACGTCTCCAGGCATGCCAACGATACGCTTGATGTAGTCCTGGGTGGGATTGGGGGGAGCCACGAATACGATCACGTCTCCGTGAGACGGTTGATGAAAGAAATAAGACCATTTATCTACAATGACCAGTTCCTGGTTATGTAAATTAGGCTCCATACTCATGCCATCAATATTGAAGTTCTGTACCGCGAGACGGATGACCAGGAACATTAAAACGGTTAAGACCAGGGTCTCTATAATTTCACGAACGAGTCGATATCGTTTCTCAAAATCAAATTCTAAATCCACCGATTTTCCTCTGTACTCTGGCTAGTCAAGGGCTAGCTCGACCAGGACGACGCTACCAGTTGTTCGTGGTACCCGATGTCAACGTTTCTTCTTACACCTTGAGCATACCAGGAAAACCCCTGGTATAGCGAAAAATATTACCCCACCTTCCCCAGAAGTACTACTTACCAGGTGAACGTTGCCGGAAAGGTTATCAGTCCTGGTAGCGTTGGTCGGAACGTGCGCAAAGACAGAGGAAACATCGGGCAGGAAGCCGCTGTTGTTATCGTTGAGAGGCCAGTAGACCAGGGCCGCGCGCCCGATGATGTTCTGACGCGGCACAAATCCCCATAGACGAGAATCAGAGCTATTCTTTCGATCGTCGCCCATGACAAAGTATTCATCCTTGGGCACAACCTTGTTCACAATCGGCTGATAGGGATTGCCCTGATATGAGGGATCAACATAGGTCTCCTGTAAGGCGGTATTATTAATTTTAACGGTCGTGCCCTGGATGGTAATCACATCCCCGGGAACCGCAATGATACGTTTAACATAGTTCAGGGCCGGATCTGGCGGAGCCACAAACACAACAACATCCCCGCGCGCAGGATCATGCAGGTGATATGAGACTTTATCGACCATGATTCGCTCTTTATTATGCAGGCTTGGTTCCATGCTGGGGCCGTCAACATCGTAGTTTTGTACCGCCAGGTTGATGATAACAAACATCAAGATTGTGAGAATAACCGTCTCGATAATCTCGCGCATGAGGCGATGTTGTTTGCTGAGTTCTTTTTTGTCTTTCAAACCATTCACCTTGTCATTGCAACGTATATATGTGGAACAGTATTTGGATGAGCACCATCAATTGATCGCTAGCTACACATAGAGCGGCCTAGCGTATTGCCCCATCTTTATTATATCCGTCCTGTGAACTTGAGCTCCATAACAAATACCGCCACACGTGCATCTCCATATTTTAGTATATCCGCGGCGAGCCTTCCAGGTTGCGAAAAAGCGCTATTGCATTTTGTTCAAAAAAGCTAGCATTTGAACTGAATCCTGGAGGAAATATACATTTATTATACATTTTTCCCCCTTACACCACAAATCGCCACTTCTTTGTGGTAGGCTTAGAGGGTGTCAGACACACTTTT
The DNA here is from genome assembly GCF_036245075.1 of Dictyobacter halimunensis. Taxonomy (NCBI): domain Bacteria; kingdom Bacillati; phylum Chloroflexota; class Ktedonobacteria; order Ktedonobacterales; family Dictyobacteraceae; genus Dictyobacter; species Dictyobacter halimunensis. The sequence continues at coordinate 3,310,278 of NZ_BSRI01000002.1, read as the reverse complement.
TACGGGGGCGTGAGCGCCCGCGCCCGAGCGTCCGCTTGCGCGGCCGCATTGGTTTTTGAGTAGGTGCGGCAGGGGTGCGCAGATGCGCACCCCTGCCGCACCTACTTAAGCAGAGAGCTGCGTTCTCAAGACGGGTGGTGCAGGAGGGCGGCGAGCCCCAATACATTCAATGTAGTGGCATCAGTAGGTGCGCCCCTTGCGGGCGCTTGCCGCGAAGCGGCCCCTCAAGACGGGTGGTGCAGGAGGGCGGCGAGCCCCAATACATTCAATGTAGTGGCATCAGTAGGTGCGCCCCTTGCGGGCGCTTGCCGCGAAGCGGCCCCGTGCCCGGGCGCGCACGTTCCACCAACGATGCCATCTCCCCTCTTAAAGGGACGTCAACGTGTTATGTTGAAAGTATCGGCGGCAAGCCCTGCTGCATCAACTCAAAAAGTCTGACACGCAGAAAAAAGTATGGTATGTAGCGTGTCCTTTTAGATCATAGAAACGCAAAACAGATGAAGGAAAGTCGCTCGCAATGGAATTGACCAATCAACAGAAACAGGCGTTCTTTGAGCAGGGGTTTGTGAAGCTACCGGGCATCATTCCAACACCGTTGGTGCATGATGCGTTGCGCGCCATCAACCTCTCGCTGGGATCGAATGGGATGGATCCCGCGCAGTTGCCGACGCTACGTTCGCGTTCTTATTGTCCTGAGCTTCAGGAGTCGGGGGCTATTACGAATCTGCTCCACGCTTCGCCTCTGTGGAGCGTGGCCGAGTCGGCGATCGGGCAGGGGAACATCAAGCCGGTACGCTCGGGGCAGATCGCCCTGCGTTTCCCACAAGAGGGTCCTGAACGCATCGGTAAGCCCCACCTCGATGGGATGCATAGTCCTCTCAACGGGGTAAAGGAAGGGGTGATCGGGAATTTTACGGCCCTGCTCGGGGTCTTCTTGAGTGATATTCCGCACCCTTTTATGGGCAACTTTACGGTGTGGCCAGGGACTCATCGGCTCTACGAACAATACTTCCGTGAACATACGCCTCAAAGCCTGCTGCAGGGCATGCCGGACACGCCATTGCCAGAACCACAGCAGGTGACGGCCAGCGCTGGGGACGCTGCGCTGGTCCATTATCAGCTCGCGCATACCATCGCGGGCAATACCTCGCCATTCATTCGCTATGGTATCTTCTTCCGCCTTTCGCACATCGATCACGATGCCCTGCACTGGGAATGCATGACCGATATATGGCGCGAATGGCCAGGGATGAGCGACGTGGTCAGCGCGGCCGGCCGTTAACATAATGTTGTAGCGGCGACCCCTTGAGATCGTCGGGCTCCTGGTGGAGAATATCTCGCTCCATGCGATGCTTTTGGGGACGTGTGTGGTACGTTGGCGTGCGGGTACCACGTGGGCCGACGTGAAAGACAGGAGAAGCGGTATCGCGAGGGGACGTGGGCTGCCGTCGCTGGCGCTGGCAGCCCGGTCGACCGTTGAAGGTCGACTCTACACGGGCGTTCCTTTTTTCGGGGAGTACGTTCCTTTTTTCGGGGATGTTTCGGGGTTCTTGTTGCATTGCCTTTTGGCAAAAATGAATGGCGTCGATTCTTTTTGTTTATTTTTGTCTTTACCTATCGGATTGTATACCAGGGAATAGAGCCGTCGCCGGTTTTGTTTTCCTTTATGAGTGGAATATGTGGAAGAAGTGAGTGAAATATCTCGAATGAGAGTAACAATACACCATCCATTCTATGCAGCCTTTTTCCTACCTATGACCTATTTCAGGACCACTTGACGTCAAAGGAACAAGTATAGTAGTGTTATATGGAACGTTTGTTTGTATTAAAGCCCATAATGCTTCTGCTCAGGGACAGTGCATGCCCGCAATTCGGCCCTTGTGGCCAATGCACAACGGCATCGGAAACGAAGATCGTCGTCGTAGGTGCGCCCCTTGCGGGCGCTTGCCGCGAAGCGGCCTCGTACCCGGGCGCGCACGTTCCACTAACGATACCATCGCCCCTCTCAAAGGGGCGCCGGCGTAGTATGTTGAAAGCATTGGCCCTGTGGCCAGTCGCTCGTTGGACAGATAGCTATACTTGACAATATATACGTACATAAAGGCATCAAACGATATCATACAGGCAGACAGGCGTCTCTGCGGACAGTGTGTCTTTGTATTTATGAAAATAATCAGTTAGTAACGGGTGGTTTGAGAATATGCCCCAAGATAAGATCGTGATCCGTGGTGCCCGCGAGCACAACCTGAAGAATATCGATGTGACCATTCCCCGAGATCAACTCGTCGTTATTACGGGCCTGTCCGGTTCAGGTAAAAGTAGCCTGGCATTCGATACCATTTTCGCGGAGGGCCAGCGCCGCTATGTTGAGTCCCTCTCAGCGTACGCGCGCCAGTTCCTGGATAAGATGGATAAGCCCGATGTAGAGCATATCGATGGCCTCTCCCCGGCTATCTCTATCGATCAGAAGGGGGCCTCACATAACCCTCGCTCGACCGTGGGTACTGTCACGGAGATCTATGATTACCTGCGCTTGCTCTATGCGAGAATCGGACATCAGCACTGTCCTAAATGTGGGCGAGAAGTAAGCCAGCAGACGCTACAGCAGATCGTCGACGCGGTCCTGAGTCTGCCCGATGGTTCGCGCATCCTGTTGCTCGCTCCCCTGGTACAGGGGCGCAAGGGCGAATATAAGAATATCTTCGAGGAGATGCGCCGTTCAGGCTACGTTCGTGTGCGTGTGGATGGCAAGATTATGGATCTCAGCGATGAGATTGAGCTGGATAAGCAGAAGAAGCATACCATCGAGGTGGTGGTGGACCGTCTGATCATCCGCAAACAGAAGAAGCAGGCGGATGAAGATGGGCAGAATGGTAGCGCCCCACTGAAAAAAGTGGCGGAGCCAGCAGCCCTCTACAAGGTCAATGCCGCCAAAGAATCGCATGTGGATGAGAGCGGCATCGCAGAGCCGGCCATCGCGGCCATCGTACATGAAGAGGTAGATCCAGCCTTCCGCCAGCGCCTCTCTGATTCGCTGGAGACGACACTGAAGCTGGGCAACGGTGTGGTACTGGTCGCGGTAGTGGATGGTGAAGAGATCCTGTTCTCTGAGAAGGCTTCCTGCGTCTATTGCGGAATCAGCCTGCCAGAGATCGCGCCGCGCACATTCAGCTTTAATAGTCCACACGGAGCCTGTCCCACCTGCACAGGTCTGGGTACGCAGTTGGAGATCGATACCGAGCTGATCGTAACCAATCCCGATCTGAGCATTCTGCAGGGCGCGATCGCGCCGTGGAGCAAAGTGGTCAATGGCAGCCAGTGGTATATGGCAACCCTGGAGGCACTGGCCCGGCGCTATGAGTTCGATCTCAATAAACCATGGAAAGAGCTGAGCTCCGAGGTGCAGCAGAAGCTGCTCTACGGAGATGATGAGCCCCTGAGCATCCGCTATACGCCGCAGCATGGACATACCAAAACGTACACCACCAACTTTGAAGGGGTGATCCCTAATCTGGATCGGCGCTATAAGCAGACCGAGAGCGAGGGCGTACGCGAGGACATCGAGAATTATATGTCGGCTCGGGTGTGTCCCGATTGTCATGGGGCGCGTCTGAAGCCGGAGGCTCTGGCGGTCACGGTGGGTGGGCGCAACATCGTGCAGGTGACGCGCCTGGCCATCGCACGCACCCAGTCCTTCTTCCATGAGCTTGAGAATGGGACGGCCGAGGTAACGCCTCCGGTCACCCATGTGGTCGCCAACGGCAAAGGAAAGGGCAACGGCAAAAAAGCCACTGGCAACGGCTCCCTACTCGGCGATCCATTGACGCCGATCCCCACCAGGGGTCCTCTGCTGTTGAGCACCCTGAGTGAGCGCGAGCGCTTCATCGCGCGCCAGGTTCTTAAAGAGATCCGCGCGCGCATCCAGTTCTTGCTGGATGTCGGCCTGGACTATCTGACCCTGGATCGTTCAGCCACCAGCCTGTCTGGAGGCGAGGCACAGCGCATCCGCCTGGCCACGCAGATCGGCTCGGGCCTGATGGGCGTGCTCTACATCCTGGATGAGCCCAGCATTGGTCTACACCAGAGGGACAACGATCGGCTGATCCATACGCTGGAGCGGCTACGCAACCTGGGCAACACCCTGCTGGTGGTCGAGCATGATGAGGATACCATGCGCGCCGCCGACTATATCATTGATATCGGTCCGGGAGCCGGTGAGCACGGTGGACATGTGGTGGCTGTGGGCACCTATGATGAGATTGTGGCCAACACCAACTCGATCACGGGCGACTATCTCTCGCACCGGCGTCGCATCGAGATACCCCAGGAGCGCCGTGAGGGCAATGGCAACTCCCTGACGATTCGGGGCGCCAGGGAGAACAACCTGAAGAACGTGGATGTGAATATTCCGCTGGGCAAGTTTGTCGCCATCACCGGCGTATCGGGGTCCGGCAAGAGTACCTTGATCACCGATATCCTGTATCGCAAGCTCTCGCAGCACTTCTTCCGTGCCCACCAAAAGCCTGGTCAGCACGACAGCATCGAGGGGCTTGAGCACCTGGACAAGGTGATCGATATCGATCAGTCACCGATCGGCCGTACGCCACGTTCGAACCCGGCCACCTATACCAACGCCTTTACCAGCATTCGCGAACTGTTCGCCCAGGTTCCGGAGGCAAGGATACGTGGCTACCAGGCCGGACGCTTCTCCTTCAACGTCAAAGGTGGACGCTGTGAGGCCTGTCGCGGTGAAGGTATCGTCAAGATCGAGATGAACTTCCTGCCAGACGTCTACGTGCCGTGTGAGGTCTGTCAGGGCAAACGCTACAACCGCGAGGCGCTAGAGATCCACTACAAAGGCAAGACGATCTCAGACGTACTCGACATGACGGTGGAGGAGGCGCAGGACTTCTTCTCCAACGTGCCATCGATCCAGAACAAGATGAAGACCCTGTTCGATGTTGGTCTGGGCTACATGCGCCTGGGGCAGCCAGCCACCACTTTGTCAGGTGGGGAGGCGCAGCGCGTCAAGCTGGCTACCGAGCTCTCGCGTAGAGCCACCGGACGCACCATGTACATCCTGGACGAGCCAACGACGGGGCTGCACTTCGCTGACGTGGAACGTCTGCTGCATGTCCTGCAGCGCCTGGTAGACGCGGGCAACACCATCGTCGTCATCGAGCACAATCTGGATGTGATCAAGAGCGCCGACTGGCTGATCGACCTGGGACCTGAAGGTGGAGACGCCGGCGGCACCATTATCGCCGAGGGCACGCCTGAAGAGGTGGCGGCCAACAAAAAGTCGTATACCGGACACTTCTTGAAGCGCATGCTCAACGAAGAGGTCGAGAATAAGAGCCACCGCGTGCTGACCAGCGTCCCCAATTAGGACGCTGATCAGCACCCGTTGGTGCATGATCGCCCCCGCATAGGCGTCCGCATGCGCGGCCGCAACGGATTTTATAGAATGATGCAGCAGAAGCGCGAATGCGCTTCTGCTGCATCATTCTATAGTGAATTCCTGCTATACGCATATATTCGTTTTGTAATAATGCAACAGGAGCGCGGGTGCGCCCCTGTTGCATTATCCTATAATGGACTCCTGCTATGCTCAGATAGTTGTTTTGTGATCATGCAGCAGGGGCACTTTTACGAGGAAAGAGGTCGTGAAGGACCACTGTTGGCAACCTGTTCCGGATAGTGGGCGACCGAGTCTCCATTTTGACCGGGCTCTTGCTTGTCAGGAGGTCCATCCGTGACCGGGTCTTCGGTGATCGGTACGACGCTGGCAGGACCGTTTTTGCCGGGATCGGATTTGTCCAGCTTGATTGGCAGGCCGCGCTGTTGCTGGCGCGAGTCGATCCAGACGATCAGGCCGGCCATCACAAGCATGACCAGGATAATACCGATCAGCTTGAAGAAGTGGCCAAAGGAGAGGGCCAGCACACCAAAGAGGATGGTCAGGCCATAGAAGATATAGCAGATCTGCCTGACGCTCAGGCCGGTGGCCTGCAAGCGATAGTGGAGGTGGGTGCGATCATAGTGCAGAGGATGCTGGCCACGGCGCAGGCGGTTAATAATGACAATCGCCACATCCAGAATGGGAACTCCCAGCACCATCAACGCCAGGGCGATCTTGGCACCACCCATGATCGAGAGAACCGCTAGTGACAATCCTAAAAATTGCGAGCCGCTATCACCCATAAATATTTTGGCGGGATTCCAGTTATGCGGCAAAAATCCCAGCACGGCACCGGAAAAGATGGCGCATAATACGGCGATCGTATATTGCTGCAGGGCCCAGCTGGTAATGGCGATGCAGATCGCGGTAATCGCCACCACGCCCCCGGCTAATCCATCCAGGCCATCGATCAGGTTGACGGTATTCATCATCCCGACCATCCAGAACCAGGTGAAGATAACGGCGGGAATGGCCAGCAGGCGGATATCGGTGCTATTGATAAAGATGTTGACGGTACTGCCATGATAAAAAGGCACGACGCCGGTAGAGAGAGACTGAAAGGGATTGCCAAAGCCGAAGAGCAGCACGCCATTAAACTTGCCGTTGAAAAAGGGTCCCATCACAATAATGACCGCGAGGGTCTGGGCCAGCAATTTGGGCAGCGGCTTCAGGGGCCGCACATCATCATACGCATGCACCGCCACGATCAAAGTGGCAGCAGCCAGGAAGAGCCAGAAAATGATGATCTCTTTCTGCTGCAGATCGGGATTGTGGATGTAGAAGATCAACGCCGAGATGACAAAGGCGATGAAGATGGGCACACCACCCAATCGAGACACGGTATCCTGTTTGCGACCAGGCTCCGCCTTGCGCACCAGGGAGTAGCGCTTGCTTAATTTAATAACTACAAAGATCAGCAGATACGACACTATAAATGCGCAGATCGCGCCAGCCAGCAATAAAACCAGACTTACACTCGGGTGGTCCGCATGAATAATAGAGGTAGATAATAGCGAAAAGATTGGCTGGCTATATAGGACATGCGCCAGAACCATGAATATGCCCCCTAAAATGGTGGTAATAATATTACGATGGGAAAGCAACATTGCGCCCCATCAATGTGTCCAATTATACGCTTTCGTTAAGAAAACGCAAAGATGCGCCTTTTTCTTCGCCTGATTACAAATGTCCTGTTACGGCAGGCGAACGTGTACCAGGCGATCCCAGCCGGCGTAGTCTTTCTGACAATGGATAGCGGCCTGCGGCCAGAGTCCGTGGAGAAAGTGCGTCAGCGGTTCGCATTGTTGATAACCGATCTCCAACAGCATCACCCCTCCTCTTTTCAGGGTACCAGAAGTGTGTGCATCTTTGCAGAGTCGATACAAGAGGTCTAGCCCATGTGGGCCACTGAACAGGGCCAGCGGCGGCTCATAGTCCAGCACATCCGCGTTCATATCGCTCCGCTCATCCTCTCCAACATAGGGCAGATTGGCGAGTAGCACATCGACCGCTTCAGGTAAAGGCGCCAGTAGATCTCCCTCTAATAAACGCACGCGGTCTGTCATATGATGACGCACACAGTTCTGGCGCGTCACTTCAAGGGCCTCTGGAGAAATATCACAGGCATAGATATAGGGGAGGCGCAGTTCCGAGACCGCCACGCTGATGGGGATAGCGCCGCTACCGGTGCCGATATCGGCCACTACGGGGGCCATTCCGCTGGCGAGGCGCTGGTCGATCTCTTGCAGGGCCGCCTCCACCAGCAGCTCGGTTTCAGGGCGTGGGATAAGCACGCGCCGGTCCACCAGGAAATCCAGACCATAAAATCCTTTGTGGCCCACGATGTATGCCACCGGCTCATGGGCGCCGCGCCGCTGAAGATAGCTGTGGTAAAGCTGCTCTTGCTCACGTGTCAGCACCTGGTCGGGATAGGCCAGCAGGCGCGAACGATCCATTCCCAGCACTTCTCCCAGTAGCACCTGTGCCTCCAGGCGCGTTCCTTGAATATCGGCCCGGGCCAGAGTCTGTGCTCCCTGCGCCAATGCCTCCCGCAACGTTGTCATCTTCTTTTATCCCTAAACATTACAATGGTTGGCGACCAGCAAAGCCACCTTCAATGGGATGCCAGAACAGGATGCGTTCCTCATCCAACCGCCAGCATAGATAAATTTCTTTTCCATCGCGCAAGCTCAGAAAATCGATCAGTCCGCTATCGGGATCTTTGAGCTCACAATCATATCGTTGTAGCTCAAGCACGGCTTCGCGCAGGCTATCGGCCGCCTGTACCGCCTTCTCCTGCAGTTGCAAACTATGCTGCTGCAAATGATGACCATTATGCATGGCCCGCGCCTGAACCGTCATCAGCTCCTCCTCCAGCCACTGTATCCGCTGGCGAGCCTGCTGAATCCGCTTTAAGATGGGTAGAATCGCTGGTAGGAGCGCCTCGGCCTCCGCACGTGTAAAATAATGGGCCATCGAAACAACCACCTTTGCCAGAGTATATCATGATTTCGCCTACAACCATTACGCCATCTACACTGTGATCGTCAACAGGGCCGAAAAAATAGCCCCGTTAAAACGTATCTATTCCTATCAGATAGAATAACGTATGCTACTCAAATATGTAAGCGTAACCATCTTCATTTTGTGGTCAATCGTCGTGGTAGATAACGGATGATATAATAGGTCTGCCAATATAGACAAGGAGTCTCGGGATATGAACTTGTTTGGGAAGAAATCGAATGCGCCGGTGGAGAAGCGGCCAGATGGCCTGGATCGCCTGCCAGCCGGACAATATCTGACGAAGAAGTGGCCGGTCTTAAGCTATGAACGCACCCCGAGTGGGATACCGACCGATTGGAAGTTCAAGATCACCGGCCTGGTAGAGCAGCCGCTGGAGCTCAGCTGGGACGAATTCCTGGCCCTCCCACACACCACCATGACGTCGGACTTTCATTGCGTCACCACCTGGAGCCGCTACGATAACACCTGGGAGGGCGTGCATATCCGTGAGATCTTGCAGCGCGCCAAACCGCTGCCCGACGCCCACTTTGTGATGGCGCACTCATGGACCGGCTACACCACCAACCTTCCGTTGGAGAATCTGGACGACGACGATGTGATGATCGTCCTGAAGCATGATGGGCAGCCGCTGGAACCGGACCACGGCGGGCCGGTGCGCCTGCTGGTGCCCAAGCTGTATGCCTACAAGAGCGCCAAGTGGCTGGATGGCCTGGAATTTATGGAGCGTGATCGTCCCGGCTTCTGGGAGCAGCGCGGCTACCACAACCGTGCCAATCCCTGGAAAGAAGAACGTTACTGGTAGAAAACAAACGTGGTGGCCGCGCCGGCGCGGCCACCACGTTTGTTTTCTACCAGTAGCTATTTTATTTTTCTAGTGTGCTCTTACTGTTGCGCTCGCCGTCGTAGGTGAGCAGGATACGCTTGCCCTCGTAGACGGTCTCCAGGTGCACGGGACGGCCCCAGAGCATGTAGACATGCTGCAGGGTCTTCTCGGCATAGTTGAGATCCAGTTCCTGGCCTTCGAAGAGATGGGTGAGGTACAGTTCGCGATTGCCATGGTAATCGCCGTTATCGACCACCAGGTAGGGATGCCCAAAGTTGGTCATATTGGCCACAATGGTATCGCGCACCTTCTGCCAGTTCTTTTCGGCGATCACCCAATCATCGCCCTCTTTCTTGTACAGATAAAGGTCCAAATCCTTCACCAGGTCCTCGGTCAGGTAGTTGCGCAAGAACGAGACATCGTTATCCAGTTCACGCACCTCAAAGATCTTCTGCTTACCCTGGCCCGGCTTGCGGCCCAGCCGATCCTGCTCCTCGCGGGTAGGATTATCCCAACGTCGCTCGATATCCTCGAAGATTTTAAAACCGATGTAGTACGGATTGAGCGAGGTGCGCGAAGGTGTCAGGACGCCGGAGTGCAGCTGCGCGAACTCGACCGTCTCGGAGTCGGTAATAACCCCCGGTCACCCAGTTGACGCATGATGCGCGAATGCCAGATCGAAGCCCAACCCTCATTCATCACCTTGGTCTGCATCTGCGGGATAAAGTAGAGCATCTCGGTCCGCACAATCTCTATCACATCCCGTTGCCAGGGCTCCAGGTGCGGCGAGTGATGAATCAGGAACAGCAGAAGATCTTTCTCAGGCTTCTCTGGAAACTTTGGTGGCTTGCCAGGCTTGAGCTCGCGTTCCTCTTCCGCCCTCTTCGCCCGATCCTCCAGACCCCATATATCATCGAACTCGGTGCTGGGCGTCTTACTGCCCTCCTCAGCATCGGCGGGCGCTTCCCTGTTCAGCAAGAGATTATAATCGATGTGCTCCTGGATCGAGAGCACCGCGTCCAGGTAGCGCTCGACCTCATCCTTGCCATGATCGAATTCGTACTTGGCGATACGTTCAGCGTGTATACTGACCTTATCGATCATGCGGCGCGAGGTGTGCTGGAAGTAGGCATTATTTTTGAAGAAGTCGGTATGGCCAAAGACGTGAGCCGCCACAAAAGTATTTTGCAGCAAATTATTCATATCCATCAGGAAAGCATAGCTGGGATTTGTGTTGACCACCATCTCATAGATCTTGCTCAGCCCGAGATCATACTGCATCTTCTGCCGGTAAAACGCCTTCCCATGGGTCCAGTGGCTGAAGCGTCCCGGAAGGCTATAGGAGGCGAACTCATACATGATAGACGCAGGGACCAGCTCGAAATGCGTTGGAAAAGGATCGAGGCCAAATTTTCTGGCCTCTTCCCATGCTGCATCTATGCCATCGCGCAGGCGCTCAATGTCGCTATGAGCAACATTATTCATGCAAGAACCTCCTGAATCTACCTGCCTGGTACAGGATCACGCTGGGCAAAAAACTTGCGCAGCGCGGGATACACCTCTTTTTTATCCGATATGGTAACAGGAATGAACTTCTTGTCATTGATTTTGTTGTATGCCGACATCAACGTGCTGGGAGAACGATAGTGGCCCTCACGGATCTCGCCGTAGCCAAAGATGTTGCACTGCTCCATCAGCTTATTGACCAGCTGTACACAGCGATCATTATCCCAGGGCAGATTATCCCCATCCGAAAAGTGGAAAGGATAGATGTTCCAGTCGTTCGCATTGTAGCGCTCCTGAATGATCTGCAGCGCCAGCTCATAGGCCGAGGATACCTGGGTACCACCGCTCTCGCCTTTATGGAAGAACTCTTCTTCAGTCACCTCTTTAGCCTCGGTATGGTGACTGATAAAGACGATGTGCACATTGTTATATTTCGTACGCAGGAAACGCACCATCCAGAAGTAGAAGCTGCGCGCGATATACTTCTCAAACTCGCCCATCGAGCCTGAAACGTCCATCATAGCGATCACGACGGCGTTCGACTGATATTTAATGGTGGGCTCCCAGACCTTGAAGCGCAGGTCGTCAGATTTAATATCCTTAAACTCGGGCTCGCCCTTGGCCGCGTTGCGCTTGATATTCTCCATAATCGTGCGCTTCTTATCCAGGTTGGCCATGGCCCCCTTCTTGCGCACATCGGTGAAGCGGACCGCCTCGGTCTGCATCTCCTGCTGCCGCTTCTGCTCTAGATTGGGCAGGCCGAGATCCTCAAAGATAAGAGCCGCCAGTTCTTCCATTGAGATCTCTGCTTCATAGTAATCGTAACCAGCCTCTTTACCCGCTTCCCCTTTTTTACCCTTACCCGGTTTCGGCTCCTGCGCGACGACGTCGCCTACTTTACTCTTGCCGTTGCCCTGACCGGCGTGCTGCTGCCGACCAAAATCATAGCGGAAATTATATTCTTCAAGCGAGCGGATCGGGATGCGGACGTTTTTTTTGCCATCGGAGAGGATAATGCTTTCTTCGCTGACAATATCGCCAAGATTCTTCTTGACCGCTTCGCGGATCTTTTCTTTGTGGCGCTCCTGGTCGATCTGACCCTTGCGGTGCAATGACCAATCATGTTGGGAGACAGACATGGATGATTTTCTCCTTGCTACTATGAGACAACTCGGGCGGAAGGCGCTTCAACCGTTGGAAGCTCGTCGCTGAACCGCCAACGGTTCCCGGCGCATTCCACGCTGATCATCCGGCATCTGAACGAGACGCGATTACCGATTTAAGAGGCTGCCAGTGTAGCGGAGAAGCTCGTTAGCGCTCTCGTAGGTGTAGCCCTGCTCGGCCACCAGGCGCTCAATAACTTCATTGATTTTCCGCAACTGTTCTTTGTCTGGAGTGCGGGTTGAGGTCGTAATCTTGACGACGTCGCGCAGGTCGGCAAACAACTTCTTTTCGATGGCCTCTTTCAGGCGCTCATGGCTGGTATAGTCAAAGGTCATACCTTTGCGGGCCAGTGAAGAAATGCGGATCAGGATCTCTTCGCGGAACGAGCGCTTGGCGTTCTCCGATACCCCGATCTGCTCCTCAATTGAGCGCATCAGATGCTCATCGGGCTCCATCTCTTCGTCGGTAATAGGATCGCGTAACTTGGTTTTATTGCAATACGATTCCACGTTATCGAGGTAATTATTGAGCATGGTACGGGCCGACTCTTCATAAGAGTAGACAAAGGCACGCTGGACCTCTTTTTTGGCGATCTCATCGTACTCTTTGCGAGCCTCGCTGATAAAGTTGAGGTAGCGCTCGCGCTCTTCGCGGGTAATGCTGGTATGCTGATCCAGGCCATCGCGCAGCGCGCGCAACGCATCAATGGGACTGATATAGGTGACATTATTTTTGATCAAAGCATTGGACAGGCGGTTGATGACGTAGCGCGGGGAGATACCATCCATGCCTTCGCGCACCGCCTCATCCTGCAGTTCGCGCACATCCTTCTGCTTGAAGTCCTCCATGTCCTCACCATCATAGAGTTTGAGCTTCTTCATCAAACTCATTCCAGCTTTCTTCGATGGCTCCAGACGGGTCAGAAGAGCAAAGATACTGGCGATCCGCAAGGTATAAGGAGCGATATGCACGTTTTGCAGCGCGCTCTGCTTGAGCAGCTTTTCGTAGATCTTGACCTCATCGGAGACGCGCAGGTTATAGGGAACCTTCACCAGAATGATGCGGTCCTGCAACGCTTCCGACTTCTTGTTGCCGACGAACGCCTGATACTCATGCTCATTGGTGTGGCTCACCACCACCTCATCGGCATAGATCATGCTGAAGCGGCCGGTCTTAATATTCTGCTCCTGGCTCAGGGTCAACAGAACATAAAGGAACTTCTCGTCCGTTTTGAGCATCTCGACGAACTCCATCACGCCGCGATTAGCGATATTGAGCTCACCGTCAAAACGGTATGCACGTGGATCACTTTCAACGCCCACTTCACCGATCGTGGACAGGTCGATACCACCCACCAGTTCACTGATATCCTGGCTCTTAGGATCGGACGGGGTAAACGTACCCACACCGATACGATATTTCTCGCTAAAGGTAATGCGCTTCAAAGGCACTTCTTCGATGCGACCACGATACTGGTTATCTACCATATAGCGGCAATGGGGACACAAATCGCCCTCGATATAGATACCAAACTCTTTTTCCACATCGCCACGTAGCTCATATGGAATCAAATGCAGGGGCTCTTCGTGCATCGGGCAATCTTTAATCGCATAGATCGCACCTTCTGGTGTGCGACTGTATGCTTCCAGCCCACGCTTCATCAATTGAACAATCGTCGACTTACCGCCGCCGACAGGACCCATCAGCAAAAGGATACGTTTACGAACCTCCAGACGCTGAGCAGCGGAATGGAAGTAATCCACAATTTGCTGAAGCGGCTTCTCAATGCCAAAGATCTCGTCACTAAAGAATTTGTAGCGCGTCTCTCCCGTGCGGGTCGTATCCACGCCCGCATCGATAATCATGTGATAAATGCGTTCATGAGAAAGTCGAGCTACCGCTGGCTGCTTACAGGCTATCTCGAAGTATTCCGCGAAGGTCCCTTCCCACATGAGCTCACGCTCACGGTCCCGGTATTCTTCTAACCGCTTCACCAGATCCATAGTTCATCCTCTCTGTGTATAACTAGTAGTGTATGAAGTATGGGTCATAGCTTCCCTTCCTGGGCACTTCTACACTACGCTTTTTGACTGCTGCTACGTTGTACGAACCAGAAAACGCACTACGTGACCGGGAAAATTCAAGAGGAGAAAGGGTAACAATGAGAGTATCGTCTGCATACGTGTTTTATCCAGCATCCCACGCTCCATATCGGAGTAAAAAGACCAAAAGGGCCGGATTCTTGCTCGTTGTTCCTAACGAGAAAACCAGCCCTTTCTACTTTTATGAGGATAATATTTAAATGTAAATCTGTGATACTCTTTGTCCAACCCTTAGATCGAATGTGTTGGGACAACGTTGAGAGTTGCATCATGTCGATGCTCCTACACTGTTTCAATCGGCCCTTTCTCACTTCAGGTATCAGGCAAGAGATGAATGCTGCCAACGATTGAAAGTGCTATACCCATCCGCCCATGCTACTGCCGCCACTGGTCCCATTATCGAATAGGGTATAAGCTCATTATAGCATATTTTCTTGTCCCTTGAGAAGGGGTCAAGCTTGCAGTTTAAAGAACTGTTAAAAAGTTTCCTTTCTATCACGCATTGCGCCAGGTTAAGGTAACGGCTTCACCCCGACCGATATTGAGTAACGTGGCCGCTGAAGCGTTACGCATGGCAATAGCTATATAGCCCGAGCTATCGACGTACAGAAATGGCTGTGTATCATCTCCCTGATCCGAGAAGAAGCGCCGGCGCTCGCTGATGATACGCTGCTTTGCGGGTAGCAGGAGGCGCACCAGCGGCCAATCGAAGAAGTCCGGAAGCATGGCAAGGGCGATGGAGGTCACCAGGTTCCCGAAGTGATCAACATAGGCGACTTCAGCCTCGATGCGATCAGACTTCTGGACCGGCTGGGGTAGATCCAGGCGGCGCAATAAGTCAGCTGGCACCGGCTCGCCCAGCTCTGACAGCTGACGACCGGCGGCGATATGCGCGCCGACCGGAGAAAAGAGGTCTCGTCCCTGAAAGGTCGCACTGACGGTGGGAAGATGAAACGCGGGATTGATCAGCTTGACCGCGGCGTGGACGGGCTGCTCGGCCAGCACAAAATGGAACAGACCGTTATCGGGTCCCACAAAGTACCAATCACCGGCGTGGATCGCCACCGCGTCCCGCGTGCTCCCCACGCCCGGATCGACCACGCACACAAACACACTGCCGGCGGGAAAATAGCGGTAGGCCGCTCCCAGAACCCACGCCCCAGCCGACACATCCTGTGGCGGAATCTCATGGGTCAGATCGATAAACGTCGCCCCCGGCGCGATGCGCGCCATCACCCCCTTCATCACCCCGACAAAGTTATCGCGTATCCCAAAATCCGTTAGCAACGCAATCACCGGAGAAGTCCCCTGTTGCATAGCACTATAGTCCTTCCTGGAAATCTAAAAAACTTTCGCAGTACATCCCAGATTAATATACACCCTGCAAAATTGTTCTTGTGTGGTGCAGAAAATGGTCGGCCTGGCCGACCATTTTCTGCACCACACAAGAAAGAACTTGATTGATGCCGTAGTCATCACCTGAATAGTTATCCCTGATAGGGATAATCGCATAAAGCAAAAGTTTACATTTGCATGCAGGATAGTGGTCTTTTTTTCCGATGGTCCATGAATCGTCTTACTTTTGTCTTATCTTCATGAAATTCTAGGAAATATATGCTATACTAACCCGGAATACAGTCGCGGCGCGGCACACGACAGAGCGCAACAGGGCTCCCACAGCCTGTCACACCATATTCTTCCTCTGCATAGTGTGTGCTTCCTTCCGTGCCTGTAAGGTAGGGGTATAGGCACAGGAGGCTTTGATGGACAGTGTTGTAGAGTCAAGCGAGCACATATTGAAACTTACCCCTGTGAACTCAGTTTCCATGCGATTAGCAACTGGAGTGATACAGGTATGAATATTAGTACGGGTGGACCACACACCCTTCTTTTTGAACGAGATCAACAGTTTGCCACACTACTTGGCAGTGAATTGCAGTTAGCGGGGTATACCAATCATACGGCCCGTACCGCCGTTGAGGTTTTTGATGCCATTGCTCGCTATCCTATTCGACTGGTAATGGTGAATCTTGCCCAGGCCGCAGCCGCCCGCAGAGAGTTCTGGGTCGCCCTGGAGACTCAGCGCCGTGACCGCAAGGTGCAGGTGCTTACCTTTGTCTGTACCAACCTGGCCGGTTATGGTCCCCGTGACATGGAAGATCATGCTCCCCACAGCAACGCGGACATGGAGGTAGATGGCATGCAGGGCCTGATGGACCTGGTTGACGCGGTACGCAGCCGTGTGCCGAGCGCGACCATTCAGATGGACATGAATCATACGCAGCCCCGGATGCCGCGTTTCTCATCTCTTGCCACATCAGCCACCAGTCAGAGTCTAAATCAAGCAGGCAATGCCTTCGCCACATCATTACCATCAGATACAGGCTCCATCCCGACCCCTGCCCGAACAGCCAATGCAACGTCCTTGCCGCAAACGCCAATGAACCATTCCATCACCTCTGCGCAGCCGGCGCTAAAAAATGGGACCCTCAATCAGAATCATATGCCCTCGCCAGCTACGGGCCTCCCTGGCTCGAATCAGCCTTCTTACAGCGAAAAAATTCGCGCGGTCCTCTATCCCAATCAGCGTACCTGGAATTCACAGGATTCCGCGGGGCAACAGGCACCGCAGGAAACCAGAGACAGCAGGGAACCGATCAATCCTTCGCCCGTAGCCAGTGCGCCCGCCGCGCCGGTTGCCAATAACGATGCCCCGGTCCTCCAGCGCCTGGCCAGTGGTCAGTCAAACTACGAGGGCTCAAATGAATCGGGGCTCGCCCAGCTCTCACGCATGGTCCAGGGGTTCCGCTCCACCAATCGCGAGGAGTCCGCACCCGCGCCAATCACGCACACGGTCTCAACAACCTATGTGCCAACGATTCCGACTCAGCCACAAGGAGCCACGCAGTGGGCGCCAGTCAATCCAACCAGGTACACCATACCTATCGAGAGCAGGGATGCGCACCCCGGCCAGATCAACAGATATACGCAGCAGCCAGAGGTCGGCAATCCCACCACGCCACACGCGGCAGTGCCAACCGCCTCTCCCTATTCGACGCCTGACACCATACGCGAGCGTGAGCAGCGCCAGGAACAGCCCGTCCAGACGGAGAAGACATACCCAACGCCAGTAGCACCGGCGGCGCGTCTCGCCCCATCGGAAGAAAAAATAGGCACCCAGCCGTTGCGCGCCTCCCCCATTCAGGATATGCCTATCGAACGTACCGTCACGGGACCCGCCATTGGCGAGGCCGCCCGCAGACCAGACGTGCTCTCACGCACCAACTATGGTCCGCAAACCGCCCATCAGCTCGCGGTCCATGTAAACAAACAGGCCACGTCCCCGCAACTGGCATCTATTTCCACGCCCGTGCCGCCGGCCACTGCACCGATCAGCAAGATCGCGGTGCCGCTCTTCACGCCAGAAGTGGAAAAAGAGCCGCTCAGCCCGGCCGCCACCAGGTATGAGCCGAGAGTCAGTCAGAATACCCGGCCGGCTCCTCCTGTCGCGGAGCCGGTAACAACCAGAGGATACGAGACCAGCCATCAGCCTTCAGTAGCTCCCACAGAGCCGGAGCCAGAGAGGCGATCGGCACCAGTGCCCGAGGAACCGCTGGCTAGCAGCCAGCCAGCAACGGCCACACGCGAGGAAATGGCAGCACCCATCCAGCCCGCGCGGGAAGAAAAGAAAAATAGCCATACCATCAATGTGCCTGACGACCTGGCAGAAAGCATGACCACCAACAACGCGGTCCTACTGGATATCGTCCAGAGCCTTCCTCCCATGCCAGCACTGACAGAACAACAGACGAACAACAATGTACAGCCTCAGGTGCTCAATGGTCGGGTCACGCGCTCGCTCAACAAGGTACTACTCGATGGGCACCTTGTACCACAGGACCGCCTGGAGGTTGCTCAAAATATACAGAGGATGTTACGTGGTGTGGATTTAAATTATCAACTTGGTGAAATATTGCTTATGTTTAAATTACTTACGCCCGATCAATTATTGGCCGCCAGCCTGGTCAGCTATGGATTGATTACAACCACTCAGATCAGTGCTCTGGGCCGCATCCGTCAGGAGCTCCATTCAATGGGATTGGAATACGATCTGGAAAATCTGCTGATCCTGTTCAGAATTTTGACACCCGAACAGCTGCGCGAGGTGCGCACCAGCATTCAAAGCTAAAGAACGTCTGAATAACAAGAAAAGCGCGTTTTTAACGCGCTTTTCTTGTTATTCAGACTTACACCACTTTTTCGATCTGAGCACCTAGAGTGCGCAATTTCATATCCAGATGCTCATAACCCCGTTCGATATGTTCAATGCCATAGACGATTGAGGTCCCTTCGGCGCAGAGGGCCGCGAGGATATACGAGCAGCCTGCCCGAATATCAGGGATATCCAGACGCGTAGCGACCAGCGGCGTCGGTCCACGCACCACGCAGCTATGCATATGTTGCTTTTCACGGAAGCGGCATGGAACCTCGCCCAGGCATTTCGGATAGAGACCGATATGGGCCCCCATGCGCTCCAGGGCGCTGGTATAGCCAAAGCGATCTTCATAGATCGTCTCGTGGATAACGGACATCCCCTGCGACTGCGTCAATAGCACCGTAAACGGCTGCTGCCAATCGGTCATAAAGCCAGGATGGACATCGGTCTCCAGCGAGATCGCGGGCGGGTTCTTGCTATCACCAATAAAGCGAATGCCCTCATCGTCGACCTCGAAGCGCAGGCCCATCTTCAACAGGGTATTCAGAAAAGAGAGCAAGGTGTCCTGCTGGGCGTGACGTAGATAGACATCGCCTCGTGTTAGATAGGCCGCGACGGCCAGCGAGACGGCCTCATTGCGATCGCTGACCAGGGTATGGCTGGCCCCATGCAAGGCATTCACCCCCTCGATCACAATACGCCGATCTACCTTAAATTCGATGATGGCGCCCATCTTTTGCAGCAGCTTGACCAGGTCAACGATCTCCGGCTCGGTGGCCGCGTTCTCGATAATGGTCACGCCTTTGGCTAAGGAGGCGGTAATTAACAGGTTCTCGGTCGCCATCACGCTGGGGAATGGCAGTGAAATAGTAGCGCCATGCAGGCGCCGGGGTGCGAGGCAATGATAATATCCATCCTTCTCAATGATCTCAGCGCCCATCTGCCGCAGCCCCTGGATATGAAAATTAATGGGCCGTGGACCGATGCGATCGCCGCCCGGCATAGGGATAACGGCCTCGCCACAGCGGTGCAGTAGCGGTCCGATCATCATTACACAAATACGATTGAGACCACCAACAGTACTTGAAACATGGTGGTCGCGCACAGCACTGGTACAAATGGAGAGTGAATGGTGCTCCCGGTCCAGTTGGACCTCGGAGCCCAGTTCATGGCACAGCTTGACGGTCAATTCTAGATCGCCCAGCAGCGGGATATTGCGCAATACACAGGTATCGGACGTTAAGAGAGAGGCGATCACCATCTTGGTGACCGCGTTTTTGGCGCCGCTCAGCGTTACCTCGCCCCGCAGCGGCGTGCCACCGGTGACGAGATAATGGGGAGCCTGCTGCTCTTCATAATCAAACATTACATTCTAGACCTTCCTACGGTTTTCCAGCATTTCCGGGCGCCTTCCATAGCCAGCGCAGCGCATTGAGACGGGAAGGGGGCGACATCACATTGCGCCTGAAACGGTGATCCGCCTTGCGCGCAAGGACCTGCTCCCGATCCAGGTCATCCAGGAGATCGAGAAAGTTATTAACGCTCTGCGCCACACCCTCAACCATCAAATAGCCCGATGGCTTCACAGCATCGCCCACCAGGTAGAGTCCCCCTACCTGCAAGCGCGACTGCACATCCTCTCCCTGTACTACGCGGTTGACCGGCCATTCGCCTCGATAGGTCCCCATCGTCAAGATCTGGCAGTGCTGATCAAAGGTCTCACCAAACATGGAACGCAGATCGGCCAGCGCCAGAGCCCGTTCCTCCTCAACATTGTTACTCTGAATAACCTGGTGGCTGATCAGCAGATGCTTGCCCGCCGGGGCGAGCGAAGGATCGCTGTTGGTCGGCTGCACCATGCCCGCGATGCGTTTGGTATCCAGGCAGTACATGATGCCTTTATGGGGAATCAACGAGACATCGCTGAGAATATGCACTTTCAGACCGACCGCCTCCTGAACGTCATCGGCCGAGCGCGCGAGCGCGCTATGATCTTCGGCGTACTTCTGCTTGAGCACATCCGACTGCTTGATACGCCGCTGCTGCAACAAAGCATTGGTCGCGCGTGGTCCGATGTCGCTGACGACCAGCGGCGCCCGCAGCAACAGCTCTTCACCTGTGGTCTTATTTTTGACCAGAACGCCCGTGGCGTGTCCCTCTTCCTGCTCGATGCCCAGAACCTCGGAGGAGAGCATAATCTCTCCATTATAGGTACCGATGATCTTTTCCAACTGATGAGTGATCGCGCCACAGCCCCCCTCAACAATCGCGGGCGCCCCGAAGCGAAACATATTTTTCGTGGTACGCACCACCTCGGCGGTACTGACCTGACTGAGTTCAAGACTCAAGGCGAAGCGGGAGATGCTGGCGAAAAAGGCCACCAGCTGGGGATTGTGCTCAACATTGATATGACGCTCAAGCCAGAGATCAAAGGGAAGCTGGCGCTCCTGCGCGCTCAACGGCCGGAAGAACATCAGATAGCCCAGGCGCAGAAACCAGGCAAACTGGCGTGGACCCAGAAAGCGGGCGACACCCAGCAATCCACGCGAACGATACTGCCGACCATGCACGTGAAACGAGCCAAAGACATCGGCGTCATAGAGACGATGGGGCACATTCAGGCGACGCAACATGTGCGATAGCACCCCACTACTCCCAAAGGGAACCATATGGACCGCGCCAGTACTAACCTGGACACCATGAAAGTTCTTGGCGGTAAAACGGCCACCGCTATGGGGCAAGCGCTCCACCACCACAACGTGTTTGCCGCGCTGCAAAAGATGGGCAGCACTGAGCAGGCCTCCCAGGCCC
The DNA here is from genome assembly GCF_036245075.1 of Dictyobacter halimunensis. Taxonomy (NCBI): domain Bacteria; kingdom Bacillati; phylum Chloroflexota; class Ktedonobacteria; order Ktedonobacterales; family Dictyobacteraceae; genus Dictyobacter; species Dictyobacter halimunensis. The sequence continues at coordinate 3,289,171 of NZ_BSRI01000002.1, read as the reverse complement.
GCGCCAATAATTATCGCATCGAAATGCTTTACTGTATGCGTGCCAGCCACCGCTCCAGGCAGAGGCTCGACACGTGACGGTGCTTGTTTATACATGAGATTTCCGGCAAGCTAGCAAAATTGCTGCACACTGACACCTGACCATCCACGGGAGCTACCAGGTTCTATACAAAAATAGAGAGATCGCTGTAGATCATTACCGGGTGTAAAGCAGCGGGACAACCAGAAGAAATGAAAGGGCGGAGCCATATGTCCGCCCTGTAGAATATAAGAAGGCCACCGGTACGCGCTTACTTCTCTTCACCAATCAGACTACGTAACAGGCTATTGCACTCAGCCATCGTGTTCAGCACATTCTGATGAATCTGGAACACCTTATTGAGTTCGCGCGCCTTGCGAGCCAGTTTGGTCACATACTCGATGTCGCGGGGATTGTTCATCACATCTTCCATTAACTGGAGAAGCTCGGCCCAGGCCAGCGCCTCACGGCTCCTGGCAACGTCGGCGATCATACCATCCATGCGATCGGAAACACGGCGGATACCCGAGCGCAGCTGACTGGCGGTCTGGCTCACCTCAGTATCGTGGTTGCGCATCGCGTCCTGCGTCGAATTGAACTGCTCCTGCAACGACATGATCTGCCCATCCAGGGAAGAGAGGGCCGCCATCAGGGCGCTCATATCGGGCATAGATGGGGAGGACAGCGCGGAAAAACGGCTGAACGTGACATTATCAGTTGTGGGAACTGGCGAAGAAGGAACCGCATATGGGGTCTTGTCGATGCTGGCAGGTGCTGCAGGAGCAGGCTCCTCAGCCTCTTGCTCAGCCATCTCCGGCGCGGCAGGCTCCTCTTGAACAGGAGCGGGAGCAGGCACAGGCTCATAGTGCGAGATCGGCGCTTCCTCCTCGGGGGTCGGTGTCGCGGGCGGCTCGACTGGAGCAGGCTCAGCGGCTGGCGCATTAGCATTAGCATTATACATAGCGGCGGGCTCGGCGCTATCCATCGCGGCCGTACCGTAGTCATCGTTCTCGGAAATGGTGCCATGCTCATCATCGCGCGTGCGATAGGTGAAATCTTGATTGGCGGACATCCCCTGCGGCTCAGCAATAGTCGGCTGGTCCTCTACCTCATTTTCCTGTGTTCCATGCGCCCGGAAGAGCAGTTCGTGCTCACCGATGCCCACCTGGTCGCCATCCTGCAAAGCATAAGGAGTAGCTTCTTCGAGCTGTTGCCCATTCACAAAGGTGCCATTGGCGCTATGCTCATCGTGCAACAGATACTGATTATTTTCATAGCGAACCGTCGCATGACGGCGCGAGGTCAACTTATCCTTTGACAACAAAATATCACTGGTTGGAGCGCGACCAATCACGATTTCAGCCTTATCCAGCGGATACTCCTGGATCACATCACCGTTATCAGAGCGCAGAATAAACATAGCGGGCTCAGAGATTCTATCCATTGTGGCCTGCGTTGTTCCCGCTGGCTCACGTACAGTTGAAGCATCGGTGGGTGCGCCAAAGGCGGTTGGCGCGGCCAGATCAACATCACCCCAGGACTGACCACTGCCCGAAGCAGGACTCTGAGGAGCGCCATTCCACTCATCGGGGGCCGCAACGGTAGCTTCGCCGATTCCTGTCTGAGCCTGCTGACCTGAAGGTGAGGGAGTGGCAGGAAGCAGGCGATTACCACAATTCAAGCAGAAGTTGTCACCTTGCCGAGTCTCAGCCCCACAGTAGGGACACTTATCCATGATAAAAGTTCCTCCCAATTGGTATGCACGCATGAATATATATCGCGTACACGTAAAACTTCTGTCCATTATATCAGAAGTGTAAGTTGAGCGTCGAGTATAATTCTTTTTAACGAACAGTGTCCCATACTCCCTCTCCCCTGTCCAAAGAAGGGCAGATCCCATTACGACCATGCCCCCTCATTCTTTTCAGGACCCGCTCTGGTGAGTAAGGATTCAATGTAAAGGAACAAAAGTATACACACTACAATCGTTCCACTAATAGGACGAACGGAATGGATAAATTTCACGGCTCAATTTAAAAAGAAACCGGCCACTATTTCGCCGGGGTCCAGTCGACATCAGGTTGCAAGTTCTGGAACAATTGCTGCAACGTAGTGGTACTCCCACGGGCCGAGAAAACGATATTTGTCTGATCGCGAACACCATTACAGAGCTGGATCGGCACCTGGCTCCCTGAAGTGGCTGGAGTGCTGGCAGCCTTCGCATTGCTCGTCGAACTAGACGATTGGGAGACGTTGCATTGAAATGTGACGTTTTTGACGCGCACAGGCGCCTGTGAAAAGCTCAACGCATTCTGATCGGGCAACACATACGTAATCGTAAAGTTGCTGCCAAAGATCGGATCGCGCAACGAACCGGATACGTTCAGTAAGCAGGTACCGGCCGGTAACGTTTTGGGCAAATAAATGGTGAAACCCAGATTCTGCTTGACCGTATTCCAATCGGTGATCATCTTTGGTTTATCGTCGGACGGTCCCAGGTTGGTTGCCTTAGAAGCCACTGCCTGGGCATGGGACGAAGCCTGGTCGCGGAAAATTTCGCTTGGCTTACCACACCAGTTAAAAGAATTCAATGCGGCAGGCGCGGGGGTGGCTGTCGCACTCGCGCCGCCCGCAGGCCTGGAAGTGCTATTGCTATCACCCGTACAGGCGCTGATAAATAGAGAGAGACAGAAAAGCAAACAGGCCAGATAGACCAATGATCGCTTGCGCACATGTAGCCCGGCCACATCACGCCGCGAACGCCGACCTCCTTGATACAAGAGAGACATCAGAAGCTCCTTAAACATAGCATATATTGCATTCTCAACCATCAAATCAATTCATCCCGACCCAATCCCCTTCAGGCCACACATTATTTTTATGGCACTATTCTAATGAGAAAGAGAACTGTTACCGGTTTAGTATACTTTACACAACGAATGAGGGCTATGAGATAGCTCGCATTCTGGTACCAAATGCCTCAATTTAATAAGAATATCCCCCTCGTTATAGCATAACAGGGAATACATACAGCATGCTCGTTCTGGCAACAGGTATAATGGTCTAGAGGTACGAAAGGAGGGCTTTACAGCGTTTTGATTTAATGCTACCATTACACTCTGCCGTCACGAGATTACTATCAGAGATTTATTTTTGTCTAAAAACACCTATGCCTACAACTGATAACGTGCGCAGAGCGTATTAAAGAGCAAATTAAGACACTAGCTACAATAAACCAATCCCCAAAGGGGTGCTGCGTGTGAATGCAAAACAAATCTGGCAAACAGCTATCGAACGATTACGACCCAGGGTGAACTCTGCTGTTTTCACCACCTGGTTCCAGGGAACTTCGGCGCTCTCATTTCAAGATGGCGTCTTTATTATCCGTGTTCCCACCACCTTTGCGAAAGCGCAGCTAGAGACACGCTTTCAGGAACTCATTCGTTCTACGCTGATAGACATTACCGGCGGTCCGGTCGAGGTGCGCTTTGAAGTGACCAAAGAGCAGCCGGCCGCATCTGATAATGGGGGCGACCAATCGCCTACCAGTCGCCCGGCCAAACGCACCTACCGCCTTGCCAAAGGACGCCTGTCCGCACCATTGCGTGGGAAGCGAGCGACCCCACCGGAGACAACGCCCGCGCTCAATTCAATGGCCCCATCTGCTCCACAAGACAATGCCTACCGTCAGAAGAAAGAGGACTATGGTATTCCGCCTCGGCCACCGGTAAATTATAAGCAAGAGCAAACGCCGTCGACCACTTCACCTTATGCCGCTCCCTATCCCGAGAAAAATGGGGCCACGGAACCCACTCGTAAGGAGTCGCCGAGCAGCCAGGAATATAGCCCGGTCCATCCCAGTGCCGAGGGCCTGCTGATGAATCCACGCTATACATTTAGCGCCTTTATCGTGGGCAAATCCAATAAGCTGGCACACGCCACCTCGCTGGCCGTAGCTGAGAATCCTGGACGTATCTATAATCCCCTCTTTTTATATGGGGGAGTCGGCCTGGGCAAGACCCATCTACTACACGCGATCGGGCACGCAGGCGAGAGCGCTGGTTTGCACGTTCTCTACACCACCTCGGAAAAGTTTACCAACGAGATTATTAACGCCATTCGCTTTCAAAAAACGGAGGAGTTCCGCTCCAAGTATCGTCAGATCGATATCCTGCTGGTTGATGATATCCAATTTATCGCTGGCAAAGAATCGACTGAAGAAGAGTTCTTCCATACCTTTAACTCGCTACATAACGCGAATAAGCAGATCGTGGTCACCAGCGATCGCCCACCCAAGGCGATCAGTAGCCTGCAAGATCGTCTGCGCTCACGCTTCGAATGGGGCTTGCTGGCCGATGTCCAGCCACCTGAATACGAGCATCGCCTGGCCATTTTGCGTTCAAAATGTGACTCGCTGCGCTTCACCGTACCGGCCAGCGTCATCGAATATATCGCGCGCCCAACCTGTAGCAGCGTGCGTGAACTGGAAGGCGCGCTCAATCGCGTCATCGCCTATGCGACCCTGCACGATGCTCCGCTGACCATCAGCCTGGCGGCGCAGGCGCTGGAGCATATTTATGACAAGAAACCACCGGCCCCCTCAAATCTCACGGTGAACGACGTCCTGGATGGCATCTGCCGCTATTACAACGTCAATCAAGAGTTGCTGCGTGGCAAGCAGCGCGATCGAGATATCGTCTGGCCGCGCCAGGTGGCGATGTACCTGATGCGCGAAGAGACCAGCGCGTCACTCCTGCAGATAGGTACGGCCCTCGGCGGTCGCGACCACACGACCATCATGCATGGCTGGGAGAAAGTTCATGCTGAGATGGGTAATAATGATCAGGTGAGGCAGGAGATTGCCTCGGTTCTTGATTCTCTGCAAAATCGCTCTTTTTAATTACAGAAAGTTCAAAATAAGAGAAATTCGATGCGTGCGCTACCGCGCACGCATCGAATTTCTCTTATTTTGAACTTTCTGTCTATTGATAGAGATGGTGTATAATACAAACCAAAAACGAGTATCCGTTACCCTTATTAGGAGCTACTTCGTATGCAACGACAACAACAACAACCCGCCAGCTACGATCTGCTGGCGGTCTTCCCCGATGAGGACAAGGCCGGGACAGCCTCGGACAAACTTAAAAAAGCAGGCTTTAAGGATGAGGAGATTCATCAGCTTCCCGCTGGTATGGTTGGGAGCGGCCAGTTCCGCGAGCACGGCCCTAACCAGGCGCGGGGCGATATCTTCCTGCAGACACAGCGTTCAAGACCCAATCCGGCCATTATCGTGCTGTTCGCCATTTTATGTTGTCTGATCGTGACCGGGCTGACCTTTGCCGCCACCTTCGCGCTACCACATTTGCCAGAACCGACCACCCTGCTGGTAGGTGCCGCGGTTGGCCTGGTGCTGGGCGTTATCCTTGGTTCGCTACGGCGTGGACGCGTACGGGGAGCCATTGGCCAGGAAACGAAAACACCCCCACCGCCCTCACCCCGGCAACTGGAGGGGAAGCTCAATGTAATCGCCCTGCGCTTTGATGATCCAGAGAATATCAGCCGCAATTCACGGGCGCGAGCCATCCTCCTCAACAATCAGGGCCGCATCGACCGGAGTGTGAGCCGCCAGGAATAAAGCGTTTCAAACAAAAAAACATCCTGCCTCTAGAAGCAGGATGTTTTTTGTTATAGGATTGTTAGCCAGGACACTAGTAAAATGCGTAACTCTTGGTTACAATAGATTTGGAATGCTTAAGAAGCCATCATACTGTTTACTAATGGAGAGACTATCCATGTCCAAGGATCAGTGGACTGTAACACGTTTGCAGGTAAGACCGGAAGAAGTCGTACTCGACCGTACTAAGCTGCTTCCACCTTATAAAGTTATCGTCCATAATGATGACTATAACGAAATGAACTATGTCATCTTTGCTCTGGTGCATGCTGTCAACACATTGACCGTTCCAGAAGCAGAGCGCATTATGCTGACAGCACATCTAACCGGGCAGGCTATCGTTGTGGTTTGCCCCCGGGAAGTGGCTGAATATTACCAAGAACGATTATTAAGTTACAATCTAACAGCAACGATTGAACCAGAATAAAGAGAAAAGCGGCCTACCGGTCGCTTTTCTCTTTATTCTGGTTCAATCGTTGCATGCAAATGCCATGGCTATTACTCGGGCAACCATTCTTAAGCGTCCATCGTATTATATGTGCAATAGCAAACATGCAGGTATAACGCAAGGTTTATCACGCGGTTCTGTGATCCCTTAATAAACCAGTACGGAAGTACCTATACAAGCTTGCTTTATTGACGTTCCCAACCCAGAAAGATAGAATGCTTAGTCGCTCGGATGTCATACCATACATGTTATTTTTATTTGTACAAAAGAACTTTTGGGAGACGTTCGCTGAGATTAGCTGACACTGAAGGTGCCAGATGATGCTGTTATATCACGCTCCATCAGGAGGGGAGAAATCATGGTTCACTTATGGGGTTCCAAAACCAAAGAAGAGACTGAGATCAGCAAATCAGCTCTAGGTGAATGTGCTGCGGGCGCAATTGCTGTCGTCATTAGCGGCGAAAAGCTTGACGCCAATCTTGTCTATCTTGGTTGCCAGATGGCAAAAGGAGCCAAACGTAAGGTCCATCTCGTTCATGTCATCGAAGTGCCACGTGCATTGCCACTAAAAGCCGTCCTTACCCAGGAATCCGAACGCGCGGACCAGATGCTCAATTCAGCTATGACAATTGCTGATCGCGTGGGTTGCGAAGCAGTTGCTGAAGTTGTGCAGGCGCGCGATGCGGGTCCCGCTATCGTCGATGAAGCGAGAGATCACAATTGTGCATTGTTGTTAATTGGTTTGATGCGCCATAATGGGAAGAGTCAAAGTGAACTAAACAAGACCGTCTCGTATGTGCTGGCGAACGCGCCCTGCCGCGTCTGGCTGGTGCAAGATCCACCACCAGGAAACGCAGTGCATCAATAGGCGTCTATCCAGGCGTGTGACGTAGAGATACCCATATGTCATCATTAGTAGAAGAGAGTTCCACCTCATCATAGTTGTCAGGGGAGACGTGACTGTCTCCCATGCACACCCTCCACACTCGTAAAAACACACTTTTGAAAAGATGCAGTACAATCAGTCTTAAGAGAGAACTGAACTGAAGGGAATTCGGGCTTTTTCCATAGGGAACTGATACGTATATAGCTATGTATACGTATTACTAAGTGTAGCTGCAATTTAAAACACATCTAACAGACAGTGTGTTGGGGGAGAAATTATGATGAAAGACGACTCAAACAATCAGAGCCAGGTAGAACTCCCAGTAAGAGATTACTATAAAGCGCTGCATCAGGCGGCACTCACTATTTCGTCAAGCCTGGAGCTTGACCAGGTTTTACAGAGCGTAGTGATCAGTATCACGGAAGCAATGCAGGTGAAAGCCTGTGCATTACGTCTCCTAGACCCTGATACGGGACAATTGCAGTTGAGCGCGGTAAATGGGTTGAGCAACGAATACCTGTCCAAGGGGCCGGTCAACGTTGGTAGTAGTCCCATTGATAGCGAGGCGCTCAAAGGCTCACCTATCTACATCCCCGATGTACGCATCGATCCACGGTTCCATTATAAAGATGCCGCCCGCCACGAGGGGCTGGTTTCGGTACTGTGTGTGCCATTGGAGGTACATGGCAGCGCTATTGGCGTTATGCGCGTCTATACAAATAAACCAACCGATTTTGTGGAAGACGACATTCAATTCCTGTCGGTGCTGGCCAGCCTGGCCGCCTTAGCCATCGAAAACGCCCGCCTCTATGAGAATATTCGTAGCTCTTATCATGGAGTCATGAATGCCTTCTGGGGCACCCATGTCTCCCTGTGATGTGTGAATAATATGCACGGTGGCGCCTTATGGCGTGATCCGTGTATTGGTTAGATAGGGTGAAGTAAATTGTGTAAACTCTCCAGCTCGTCGGCCAGGTACCGGGAAAAGACGGGCGGAGAGTGGTTTTTGGTAGCGAACCGCCAGGGTCGCGACATCCATTAACAGATGCGCGATATGCTCCGGTGTGCTATCACCCGCCAGGGGAATAGTATCTAATCCCGTTCCACAGACCGCTGAATAGAGCAAGAGCTGATGGGCATTCACAGTTCCTTCCGCCCAGCGTTGCCCCAGGACTGTGTCCTCCAAAACCGGCAACATCAGACCATTATAACCGCAGGTGGGCAGAGAGGTACTCTTCAGAGCCGAGGTCAGGGCCGCGGCCACCGCCAGGGTACCCGGCGCGCCTAGCCGACCATAGCCGCATAGCTCCATAGCCCGCACGATGCTCACGTCACCCATAGGAGCGGGCGATAGATCAACCCCACCAAACTGCAGAGCAGCGTCCCGCGCCACGTGTTGTCCCAGTGTCACAATAGGGCGCACCCGTTCCTCAAGCAATGTGCTGACGCTCTCGCTGACCTGGTTGAGATCCAGCGCCCTCCGCCCATCCGCCTGCAGCGTCTGCAGCGCCTCGGTGATCAGAGACGCGCCCTGCAGACCTATACTCAGGCTGGCCGGACCCGCGTGGTAGGCGGCCGGGAAAAAGGGACTGCCCGGAGCGACGCAGGCCAGCATGGCGAAGCGGAAGTTGCCAAAGCCTTCCGGCGTCTCATGGGCAAGGCGCAGCATCAATTGCGCGATGGGCAGCGCGGCCTCCGCGCGCATGCCATGCTCGGCGTCCGCCAGGCTCACCGTGGCGCTCAATGCATTGGTGGCGATCAGGATATCGCCCAGCAGACGCAGGCGCTCCAAAGGAAAAGCCGGACGCGCAGCGAACGCGGTCCCCAGAGAGCAATATTCTATCCCCAGTTCATTCAGCAATAACTGCCGCTCCTGCACATACTCAAGAACGGCGTGCGCGGGCCACTCGGCCAGGTCATCAAACAGGGGACGTGTTGAGAGCCGTAACGTCTGCAGCTCATAGCCTGCGTCCTCATACCGTACGCGCGCGCGCTGCAGGGTTCGCCACGCGTCCACCAGGGTCTGATGCTCTATTGGATGGGCCTGCGCGATGCCCAGTGTCATAGTTCGAATCGTTGGTAACGACATATCCTTCCTCACTTCCAGGTCTGGCTACCTTTACTACGAAGGCATTATAGCATTCTCAGCCTTAGCAAGCGTGCATTATTTAATACCCTTGTTATACCTTGGGATGTGTAAGCCGTGGTATGACGCTTATTATTTGACAGAACAATTTTTAGTATGCCAGAATAGATGAATAGTTAAATGTATTTATACCGGAAAAAGAGTAATATTTGAACGGAGGACACCGATGTTCCACCAGATACTCACCCCGGTCGCTGGGAGCCTCTTTCTCTCACTTATCGTTGGTTTTATCCCCATTATTGTTGTACTCGTATTATTAGGTATTGTGCGCCGTCCCGCATGGCAGGCCGCGTTGGCCGGTTTGATCATTGGACTGCTCATCGCCATCCTGGTCTGGCAGGTGCCCATCCAGCAGGCGGCCAGTTCTACCCTCAATGGGTTCGCGTTCGCGCTGTTTCCAGTGATGTGGATCGTCTGGAATGCGATGTGGCTGTATAATATCGCGGTACGCTCCGGCAAGTTCGAACTGTTTCGGCGCTGGATGGTCTACAATGTGCCGCCCGATAAGCGCATCTTGCTCCTGATCATCGGTTTTAGCTTTGGAGCGCTGATGGAGGGTGTAGCCGGCTTCGGCACGCCGGTCGCGATCGGCAGCGCCCTGCTGATCGCCCTCGGCTTTCCCGCCCTCGAAGCGGTCACCCTGACTCTGATCTTTAACACGACGCCGGTCGCCTTTGGGGCGCTGGGAGTGCCAATCACCACCCTGTCCAGCGTCACCGGTCTACACGCCGGTCCCCTGGCGGCGATGGTGGGTCGACAGCTACCATTCTTCGCCCTGTTCTTACCCTTCTACGCCATGGTCGTCTTCACCGGCTTCCGCAGTCTGCGCACCATCTGGCCAGCCGCCCTGGTGGCCGGGCTCTCCTTCGCCCTGATGCAGTTTACGATCTCGAACTTTGTGGGACCGGAACTGCCGGATGTGCTGGCCTCTCTCTTCTCACTGATCTGTGTCATCCTCTTTGTGCAGGTCTGGAAACCACGCGACATCGAACAATATCGCGCTACCTTCGCGCCCGTCGTAAGGGGCATCGATACCGGCGGCAACGAGGTCGAAACGGGTATCAATGCAGCCGACGTAGCGCAGGAGGAGGACCGAAACGGCAGAGAGGGGAACGCAATCCAGAAGCCAACCACGCAGGAAGCCATCCTGGCCTGGCTCCCCTGGCTGCTAGTAAGCATCATCGTAATCGCCTGGACCTTTTTAAAGGTTCCCGCCCTGGGGGCGATGAATATCCACTGGGCCGGCCTGGATAAGCAGATCTTCCTCACCCTCTACAATAAGCCCTATGCCGCGATCTATGCCTTCCAGCCGCTCGGAACAGGCACGGCCATTTTACTGACCGTCATCGTGACCGCGCTCGTCATGATCGCCACCGGATCAAGCGCCAACATCATCTGGCTATCCCTGGTCGATACCTGGCGCCAGTTGCGCTTCCCAATCCTCACGGTCATGCTCATTATCGGACTGGCCTATCTATACAACTACTCCGGCATGTCATATACGCTGGGCCTGGCCATCTCCAAAGTCGGCTTTATCTTCCCCTTCTTCTCGGTCTTCCTGGGCTGGATCGCCTGCTTCCTGAGTGGAAGTGATACCTCCAGCAACGCCCTCTTTGGCAATCTCCAGGTGGTAGCGGCGCGGCAATTAAATCTCAGTCCCGTGCTGATGGCGGCCAGCAACAGCAGTGGCGCGGTCATGTCGAAGATGATCAGCCCCCAGAACGTCAGCACCGGCGTATCGACCACGGAGCTGAATGGGAAAGAAGGCTTGATCATCCGGCGTACCTTTTTCCACAGCATCATTCTCGCGACCATCCTGGGCATCATCGTGATGATCCAGCAATACCTGATCCCGGGCATTATCCCTCATTAAGCCCGGATATTTACCGGAACGAGCGGGAAGGGCTGGGCGAACCCGGCCCTTCCCGCTCGTTCCGGTAAACCCAGAATGCCTCACGATCTTGACGAAATTATGTTCTTCCCGTACACTTTCAGCATACCGAGCAAATAAGGGGGGAGTGTACTAACATGCAAATTCACGAGGCGGATCAACAGCAGCCAAAAGAGGCCAGACAACGCCAGGAGTGCTTTCTATGTACGCTTGATCCCAAACAGCCATGCCATACTCCCCAGCTCTCCGGGCGGCTCGTAGCGGCCCAGGAACGCCAGCTGCAGGGGGAACGCGTGCCGATCATCACATTGGATACCGGCACCGAACGCGTCGAGGTACAGCTAGAGGACCACTATTATCGCAGCCTGATCAAGGAGATCAAGGCTCGTGACATCGCCCCCTACACGTTGAAGGTTCAGTTCTATCATCTGCCACACGAGCCTGTGGTGATCGAATATAAAAACGGCACGCGGCGGCGCTATGTGGGCAACTCCTATACCCTGGCTGTGCTGGAGTCAGATATCCTGCTGAACATCACCGCCCTCAACCAGGCCGAATATTGTACGCGCCAGTATCTGCTGAACCGGCTCATCCCGTCCTCCGCCAACTCGGCGACCATTCGCGGAAACATCGTGCACTACTGCTTCAAGGAGCTGCTCAAAGAGCATGATCGCGGCACCTTTACTGGCGACACACAGCAACCACAAGAGACCGAGACGCCACTGCAGGTAATGCAGCGGCACCTGGACCAGGCCCTTGACCTCAACAGCATCGATATCGCCCTTGCGGATGTCTCGGTCGAGACGATGCGCTCGGATGTACAGCCACACCTGGAGAGCCTGGCGCGCTGGTACGAGAGTGAGAGCAATACACTGTGGACGTTGCCCGGTGTTGTTGCCGATGACCAGCAAGCTGAGGTGGGCAACCAGGTGCGCGCCGAGACGTTCCTGCTGGCGCCAGAGATCGGTCTGCGCGGTCGCCTGGATCTTTTCTGGCAGCAGACTGGCCAGCAACGGTTGCTGGAACTGAAGACCGGCGGTGCCAGCGGGGAGTTGCCGAAGCGCGACCATCGCTGGCAGGTACTGGGTTATCACGCCTTGCTGGCGGTACGCCGCCAGTCAAAGATGAAGCGCGCCTTTGCCACCCTGCTCTATAGCGGCACACCGGGGAAGGCGCAATCATTTGGCATTCGCGCCAGTATCCGTGAGATCCAGCGCGTCAACGAGACACGCAACAATCTGATCCTCAACCACGTCACCGGCATCCCATCGGCGCCACCGGGACCTTCACGCTGCAGCAAGTGCGCCATGCTCGAACATTGCCAGACAGTCTCAGCGCTCCTACAGTGGCAGCCACCGGAGCTAGCACAACCCGAAGGCTCCGATCAGCCAGCAGTCAACGGATTAGAAGAGGAGAGCACATCCCGGCCAAACACCAGGGTGCCCCGCACGATTCTTCCGGCCGAGCGCGCATTCTTCAGCAAATATTATCACCTGCTGCAGATCGAGGGGCAGGCGGGAGAGCAGCAGCAGGCACTGCTCTGGCTGACACCGGTCGAAGAGCGTATCGAACGCGGCAGCGCGATCCAGGGACTGACACCGGTCAAGCAGCCAGAGATCCAGAGTGATGGCTGGTCCCTGACCTTTCGCTGCGCCAATACCTCCGAGCTACGCGAGGGCGACGAGATTCTGCTCAGCGATGGCAACCCGGTCGCGGGCGAAGTGGTCAGCGGCACCATTACCGCCATCAGCGCCGAGCATGTCAGCGTCTGGACGCGTGAGTTGATCGCGCAGCCACAGCTCATCGATCGCTACGACAACGATCTTGTCCATGTGCGCACGCTACAAAATCTGGTGCGCTGGCACCACGTCCCCTCACATATGCAGGACCTGGTGGCTGGCAAGATCCGCCCCCGCTTCATGAATGAGGAGATCACTGGTCGCGCCGACTTCAATCGCGAGCAGAATCTGGCCGTGCTGCGGGCTATGCAGATGAAGGATTACCTGCTCATCCATGGTCCTCCCGGCACCGGTAAGACCAGCGTCATCGCCGAGATCGTGAAACGTCTGACCGATCAGGGCCAGCGTATCATGCTGGCCGCCTTCACCAACCAGGCCGTCGACAACATGTTAAAAAGGCTGCGGCGGGAAGGCTTTACACAGTTCCTGAGACTGGGCAGTGAGCGCAGCGTCAGCGATGAGATCAAACCCTGGCTGCTCAAAGAACGGCTCAAGGTCGCGCAACAGACGCTGGCCAATGGAGAAAAGGTAAAAGACGATCCATTTCATCCCGATCCATCTTACCAGGATCTCGTCTTTGATATGCTGTATACCACGCCCGTGGTGGCCTCGACGACCGCCACCTGGTCTTCGGATAAATACACGCCCACCACGGGCAGCAACGGTGAAACAGGAAGCACCAGTGCGGGCTTCGCCTTCGATGTCGCCATCATCGATGAGGCCGGTCAGCTGACCATTCCGGCCATCCTGGGCGCCCTGCGTTTCGCGCGCCGCTTTATCCTGGTGGGAGACGAAAAACAGCTCCCGCCACTGGTGCTCAGCCCCGAAGCCAGCGAAGCGGGTCTGGCCGACTCGCTCTTCAGCTTTTTGAAGCAGCGGGACGATGAATATATGAATCAGCACCCACTCGATGTCAGCGCCTGCGTGCCGCTGCTGACCCAGTATCGCATGAACAAGTGGATCTCGAACTTTTCATCCACCGTCTTTTATGGCCAGAAGTTGTTGGCCCATCCTTCAGTAGCCAATCGCCGTCTGCCCACCCTACCCGCATCACGCCTGCTCCAGTTGCAGAAAACGGAACAAGAGGCGGTCCACAAAGCGCTGGACCCCAGATTTCCGCTCGTCTTCTGGGATGTGCGAGATCAAGAGGCCAGCCCGGAATCCAAACAAAACAACGCGGAGGCGCGCGCCGTACGCGAGCTGGTAGCTGGCTTGCTGGCGCGCGGCATCCAGCCGCAGGATATCGGGATTATCGCTCCCTACCGGGCGCAGGTCGCCAATATCCGTCGCCACCTGTTCGCCACCCATCCCGAGAGCAACTGGCAGGCCCTGCCAACCGATACGGCGTTGAGCGTTGATACCGTGGACCGTTTTCAAGGGGGTGAGCGCCTGGTCATGATTATATCGTTCGCCACCAGCCATGAGCCAGCCAGCGAAAGTCAGCGCCGCCAGTTTCTGATCAATCCGCATCGCCTGAACGTGGCCCTGACACGCGCGCAACGCAAGCTTATCCTGGTTGGCTGCGCGCCTGCGCTCGAAAAACTGCCCACCTTTTCCCGCCTGATCACTTATTGCAGGAGTATGAACACCCTGCTGGCCGAACCGGTCATGATCACCACCCGCTAGTGGACACCATGACCGATTGCATGGCATTTATAGGGAATGCAGATCGACCAGGCCTTTCTTCATGGCATAGATAACCAGTTGGGCACGATCGTAGACAGCCAGCTTATGGTAAATGTTGCTGATATGGTTGCGCACCGTCTTCTCGCTCACCTGCAGAATGCGCGCGATCTCCTTCACCACCAGTCCTTGCGCGATCAAGATGATCAGCTCACGCTCACGCGCGGTCAGGCCATCATATTGCGGCCCCTCCTCGACGTCCTGTTTGCTCTGTGCCTGATAAGACAGCGCGGCCGATGTAGAGACGGGCATTGGAATATCTATATTCAGACGTGTGCCCTGGCGCGGCATACTTTCAATGGTGATACGCCCACCCAGCATCAAGACACGTTCGCGCAGACCGTGTAATCCCTGGTGCCAGCCGTGGGTTGAGCCAACCGAGGCGAAAGCGCTAACCATGCCTACGCCATCATCACAAACATGCATATGCAGACAGCCCTCGGCCCCGGACAGGTGCACAACGATCGCCGAGGCGTCGGCATGTTTACATACATTGATGATAGCCTCACGCACAACCTGATAGAGATTGGAGGCATACTCAACAGGCAATTGGTGCGGCCAACTATTGCATTCGAAGGTAACGTGATAGCCCGCGTCCTGCATGCTTTTAAGCATCCCCAGGATATGCTCAATAAAATCGAAGTTGCCCAACACCGCTGGCCGCATGCCGCTCAACGTCTGACGCAAGGACAGCAAGCTATTACGAGCCAGTACATACCAGTTCTCAGCATTCTCGCTCAGCTCATGTTCAAAGAACGGCTGGGCACGAAACTGCTCAAGGTCGGTCACCAGAGCAACCAGAGACTGGACAACGCCATCGTGCAACTCGCGCGCAAGGCGGCGGCGTTCCTCATTTTGCGTCACATGAACATCGGAAAACCCGGTAACATCTAGCATTATACTCTTCCTTCCTCCGCATACCACATTGCTACCGTGATGACTTACTGGTTATCGTTACTTCCACGTCGCCACCAGCAATCCCAACCGGCAAGGAGCAAAATATACATTAATACATATAGCAACCCGCATATATATTATAGTGATACATCACCCATCCGTGGGCAAATCTCACCTTCATCCATGACAAATATCCTATTTCATCCATTTCCATTCCCCAATCGGAGGCGAGCTCCGAACCTATGGGGGCGGGGCATGGTCGCCGGCATCCATTTGATGGGGATCGGGGGCATGGTCACCCAGCGTCCACGTGATGCGACGGGGCATGGGCACCCATCAAATGGATGATGGGTGCCCCATCCCAAAGATTGGGCGGTCGCGCATGCGCGACCGCCCAATTCAATCCTTTGACAAATACTTTCTGTTCGGTATATATTACAGGCAAGATAATCCTACTAGTTTACTCGGAATAGGGAAACAACAGGGTTGAAAAGATCTGAAAATGTATGGTAAACTGGGCGAGCCACCAGAGGCAGAATTGAGTGCAGAAAGCTTCTTTTCTCTCTATATAGCATGTGGCACCTGAGCAGAAGCTCGATGGATGGGCCTTGTTCCCGACCTGGGTATGATATAAAATCGCTCAGATTGATCATTTTTACGTTTTCATATGTTCGGAAAGGCAGCTGCATCCAATGGCAGAAATTAATGAAGCAGAGCTCATGGACGCGCTCCGTGAGTGCTATGATCCGGAGATACCGGTTAATATTGTTGACCTCGGGCTTGTCTATGGCATGGATATCAATAACGAGACGGGAAACGTCGACGTTACGATGACTCTTACCGCGCTGGGATGTCCTATGGCCGGCGAGGTGATGTCAGAGGTCGAGATGCGTGTGCGACAGGTGGAAAATGTCAAAAACTGCAAAGTCGAGCTGACATTTGATCCACCCTGGTCACCAGATCGTATGACTGAAGATGCTAAATGGGAGCTGGGCATGATTTAGCCAGTTACCAGTATACAGACGAAAACGAGCATGCTTTTCTGCGAATAGAAGGCATGCTCGTTTTCGTCTGTATAAAGCCATTGAAGCGTTTTCGCAACCTGTAAGGCGATTATGTGGTTCTCTGTACAATGTGGGTAGGAGGTTGATGATGGAATTTGAGGCCAAGTCGAACACAGGATTACTAAAAACAACAGGCAGGCATAGATTTTCAAAAATAACATTGGCAATCGCGCTGGCACTACTTCTGGTGGTAGGTATCAGTACCTTGATCGGATACAACGTTGTGTATCACCCCTATATCCTGCGCATACAGGGCACAGCGACATCTATAGCGCGCATTCAAGAGACGGTACACGCCAGGGCCACGCATGCCGCGCAGATCTCAGCAACCCTGGTAGCCCAGGACAGAGCAACAGCCACGGCGGTCGCCCGCCATCAAAACAATTATGACCTGATCACCAGGGCGTTCCCCAACATTAATGATGACCTCCACAATCCGGATATCTATAACTGGGATACCGGTTCCGGCTGCACCTTCAGCAATTCCGCATATAACGTCGCAGTCGCGGAAAAAGGTTTCTTTCTGCCCTGCATTGCTAAAAACACCAGTCTGAACAACTTTGTCTATCAGGTAGATATGAAGATTATCCGCGGTGATGCCGGTGGACTGATCGTTCGCGCGCGCGGCGATAACTCGCAATCCTATATTTTCGTTGTGGGACAGGATGGGAGCTACAGCATCTATTACTACTCCGGTGAAGATAAGAAGGCCGCCCAGACGCTGACGGATGGATATAACAGCCAGATTATCATGGGCTATAAACAGGTCAATACGCTGGCGGTACTGGCCAGCGGAAGCTCGCTGGATTTCTATATCAACAGAAAATACGTTACCAGTGTGATCGATACGACGTTGAGCAGCGGGCAGATCGGGGTGCTGGCCAATAATTATAAACGCTCGACACTGGTTACCTACTCTCATGCCAGGATCTGGAAACTCTAGCAGGGACCGAGAAGGTCCTGCTTCAACGTATGATAGGAGAGGTGTTCATGTATAATTGCCCTCAATGCGGGAACATGCTATCGCCAGGAATGACGCGCTGCCCCTATTGCCACTGGAACCTGGCGGCGACCACCAATGAAGATCCCTATCATACATCCTACGCTGGTCGGGGAGGAACACCACCATCCGGCTACACCATCACCGATGAAACCAGCTATCAGTCTGAAGCCGCGCGCGCCCATCATTATATGGTCGCGGTGGCTTCAGCACCAACGATCCAGACGCACGAGGTGCAGCAACACAAAATAGTGATCGGCATTATGCTGGGAGCTATCATGCTGCTGGCCCTGCTCCTGATAGCCAGTGGCGTGAGCCTGCTCTATTATAGAGAGGTCACCCGTCCAGCCCAGCTGCATACCCAGGCTACCGCGACCGCCTATGCCAACCACATCGTCACCCTCCATCACAAGGCAACGGCACAGGCGCTGGCTACCCAGGTTATTCAGGCCACACAAGCCGCGATCAGGCAGAAGAAGGCGGCCTCAATTGCCGCCGCGCAGGCGACGGCTCAGGCTCGGGCAACCGCGACGGCCCAGCAAAACTTCTATTCCATGAGCACTCAGGGCCGGCCGACTATTAGCGCGCCCTTGCTGTTTGAAACGGGTCAGAGATGGGACGTCTATCCGACCAGGGACGGGGGTGGCTGCGCGTTTACCCCGGATGGCCTGCATAGCAGCGTCTTCAAAACCGGTTCTTATGCTCCCTGCTTCGCCCATGCCACCCGTTTCCGCAACTTCGCGCTAGAGATTCAAATGACGATCAAAAAAGGCGACGAGGGTGGCGTCATTTTTCGCTCCACGAACCACGACAAAAGCTTCTATAGCTTCCGGATTGATCGTTCTGGCGTCTATGGCCTGCTTCTCACCAGGAGCAACGGCTACGCCATACCCCTGATCTATGATCAAAGCCCGTTTATTAAAACAGGGATTGGCATGACAAACACCCTGACAATCATTGCCAGGGGTGACAATATCTACCTCTACATCAACAGACACTATGTGGGGAGCGCCAGTGACAACAGTTATAGGATCGGTACGATCGGGATTATGGCGGTCAATCGTCAGCATGCGACGGTCGCAAGCTTTAATAATCTACATATCTGGCGGTTATAGTTATCATCGGTGGAGATACATAAAAAAGGGATGTACCACTTGAAGCATGCTGCGAATAGTACTATATCCAAATAGCTTACCTGGTATATATATTGGTAAATAAGCCATAATCATATAGAATAGAGCTGTTAATTTCGCAGCAGCAAAAAGTGGAGACTTTATTATGAACTGTCCATCATGTGGATTGTATTTACCCAGCCCGGTCTATCGATGCCCACGCTGTAACCAGCCGCTATCGACATCCACTGAATCGACAGCCGCACGCCAGCAACTATTCCAGCCGTCGACAGGCAATTATGTACCAGGCAACCAACCAGAATCCCCTCCGGCTAAAACGCTATTTCGACACCCACAGATGCAGGTGGGAGAACCGGGAACGGCCCAACCATTCACACAGACACACAGCCAGCCACGCGCGTCCAATGCAACGGGGCAGTCGCCTGCCTACAGTCAGCCCTGGCAGCCATCCTCCCCTCCTGCGAGTTGGAATGCTGCCAGTCAGCCCCTGCCACCGTCGCCTATGCCGACCTGGAACGCGACCAGCCAGCCGCTACAGTTCTCGCCCGCGCCCAACTGGAAATTGAACCAGCCACTGCAATCCTCTCCCGTAGCGGGTACGCTACGGCGTTCGTCGATGGTGAATCAGCGCAACCGTTCAGGCCGGAAACGGAAACAAACATTTATCTGGGTAGGGGTGAGCATCTGCGTGCTCCTATTGGTGACCCTGGCAGGTTATGTCTTTGTACAAAATTATAATCAGGCGACGGTAACACAGCCGGCACTGATATATCCAACGCCGGTCCCAACACTACCGGCCCTGAAGGTTACCGATCCACAAACACTCTATCAACAGGCAATTGTGCGCAAGCCATTGCTCACAGATAAGCTTGCCGCACAGGACTCCTATGATTGGGAACCTGTCAACACCAACGCCAGCGGTAAATGCACCTTCACCGGTCAGGCGCTTCACGCGACCAGCGTACAGGGTAACCAAGCAGTCCTTTGCCTGGAACAGGCTCTCCAGTTCGACAATATCGCCTTTCAGGCCCAGGTGACTATTCGACAAGGGGACACCGCCGGACTGGTGATCCGCTCCAACAAGACCGGTGAACAACTTTATCTGTTCGGCATTACAACCACGGGCCGCTACCTGCTGGCCAGTGCCCAGAAGAAGACGGGCGAGCAGACTAAGGTCATCGCCGGTGGCCTGAGTCCGGCCATTCAACAGGGGCTCAATCAACCCAACCAGTTGACCATTATCGCGCGTCAGCAGACCTTGTATCTCTACGTCAATGGACAATATTTAACAAAGGTCAACGACGCGACCGCCAGCAAGGGCCAGGTTGGCTTCTTTTCCGGCGACTCACAGCATAACGTTCCAGAGGCGGCGTTCAATCAATCACATGTATGGGGGATCTAACGTGCTAGACTCAGTCAGACCTATATGGCCGCCACCACCTCGTTCCCGCAAACGCCGCTCTCTACCTGGAATGATCAGTTCACTGCTGGCCCTCATCCTATGCGTATTGCTGGTGATCAGCGCGCTGGGGCTGCTCACTTTTGAGACCACAACCCACTATAGAGGCGCCCTCCGGCGTACCGCGACGGTAGAGGCGCAACAAACTAGCAGCGTGCAGACGACGGCCCAGGCCAGGGTGCAGGGGACGGCTCAGTATTTTCAAAATGCCCAGGCGCAGATCGAGGCCACAGCCACCGCCGAAGGCAATCTGGCAGCCGTCGCCACCCAGGGCGCCATGAATGTCACGGCCACAGCCACCGCGAACGAGAATCTATACCAGAGCAGAGCAGGCGGCAAGGCCGCCATCGATGATCCGATGACCGACAATAGCGGAAGCAGCAAATGGGATAGCGGCAACGGGTCCACCGATACGGGATGCGCATTCAGTGGCGGAACCTACCATGCCAGCGAAGCCCAGTTTATGTATCTACAGCCCTGTATCGCGCGCGCTACCAACGTAGCGCAACTCGCCTACCAGGCCGATGTCACCATTGTCCAGGGGAACCAGGGACAGGCCGGGCTGCTCTTTCGCGTCGATGGCGCCAACAGCGCCTACTATTTTTTTCACGTCGGCAGCAACGGCAGCTATGCGCTTGATCTCTACAATGGAGCCAGCGGCAGTGTCCTGCTGCAAGGGAGCAGTGCTGCGATTAATAGCGGCATCAACAACATGAATCAGTTGATGGTGCTGGCCGACAGGGATAGCATAACGATTCTGGTCAATGGCCACTATCTGGGCGCGATAACCGACGATAGCCTGAGCAGCGGCAAAATCGGGGTCGGTGTGATCAACAATGGCACACCGGTCGATGCGACCTTCGCCAATGTGAAGGTTTGGAACTATGAGCAGAAAGAGACATTAACGAACGGCGGCGGTTGACGCTGCCGCCGTTCGCCGTCCGGCCCAATACTTACGAATTGAGTAGATCGCGCACATAGCCAGCATCAGCAAGAGAGGTTCGATCGGTGCGCGAAAGCGTGGGATACCATACAGCCCCACATTCTCCCCGACCGTCGACAGCAAGATCAAATACACCAGCAATAGCTCACGCCAGCGTCTCCTGCTGACGATCAATCCCCAGGCCGCCAGCAGGAAGATCGGGATAGGAACGACGTTCATCAATACCAGCACGATGCGGCTGGATAGTTGATTCGGGAAACGATCGGTGGGCAGATCGGCCTCGTGCGCGGCCGGAACCCACATGTTGAGGGCGTGGGCGGCCAGTAATCCCGGCATCTCGCCCACGTGCGTCTGCATCCATTGTAGCGACTTCGCCTTATAGAGGTCCTCCCTCTTCATCTCGCAACGAGCATCACACGTATAGAGGGGAAAGGCGCCCGACACCTCGGGCACTGAGCGCAAGGGATTCGACCACGTCATCTGATCCCATGGCTTCTGGGCAACCTGGTTGTTGTATGAGCCCAGCAACACGGTCCCATCACCGGTCGCGACCGGCACAAAGCGTTGCGACACCAGGTAGTTGCGCAGCGTCCATGGCGCGATCAGCAACAGCGCGATCAATGGGACGACCACAGCCACGCGCCAGGCGAAACGCCAGCTAAATACCCGCTGCCAGCCCAACACCAATGCCCAGAGCACTATCAGTCCCGCCACCAGCAAGCCGTTCGGCCGCGTCAGCGCCAGCAAAGCGAGTAAAACGCCAGCGAGTATAACCAGTCCTACACCACGATCGCGCAGCAGGCGATAGAGGGCATAGCCGAGGGCCGTTAAAAGAAAGGTGTAGAGCGTCTCCGAATAGAGCCAGCCGGTGTAGATGTAGAGTCCCGGATAGAGGGCGGCGACAATGCCAGCCACCAGTGCCAGGCGGCGCGTATTCAAGAAGTCCCGCACCCATAGATAGATAATGAGGCAGGTCGCGGCATCCAGCACGCATAAAAGGAGGCGCGTGAAAAGATCGTTGGGGCCAAACACGAGCGAGAGCAGCCCGATCAGCAGCGGCCAGAGCGGCGCCCGGTAGACCGTAGTGATATTGCCATGCAGGCAGAAGCAGTGCGCCTGCAACAGGTGCAGACCAATATCGCGATACTGCTGAGAATCACGGGTTGGAACATAGTGCAGCGCCACGGTAAAATTATAGACAACTCGTACCAGCAAGGCCAACACAAATACACCAACAGCGAAACGATCCAGTCGCCAACGCATCATCTTCATAATTTCCTACATAACTCTACTTCAATAGGGACATTTTGACACTCCCCACGGCGAAAGCCGGAAGCTTCTTGATTCATCCAGGCAGCGCAATCTCCTGTATTGCGACAGAAGACAGGAGGCCATCTGTCCTCAAGCGTTCGCCAGATTGATCTGGCCCGTTCCTGTCTGCCCGACAGTACGGGAGGCTTCTAAGATATTGAGCGCGGCATTTTCATCACGGTCCATGACCAGGCCACAACTCGGACAAATATGCGTACGCATGCTCAGCGTCTTGATGACGGTCGTGCCGCATCCGGAGCAGTTCTGGCTCGTTCCATGGGGAGCCACAGCGATGATGGCAATGCCATGGAGCTTGCCATAGTATTTCACCTGCTCCAGGAAGGCCCCCCATGCCGCATCATTAATGGACTTGGCCAGTTTGCGATTGCGGACCATATTGCGGATGACCAGGTGTTCAAAGGCGATCAGGTCGTGAGACGAGACGAGCGCATTCGCCTGCTTTCGGGCGAAATCTTGACGCTGCCGCTGAACTTTCAGATGGGCTCGGGCGACCAACTTGCGCGCCTTGCCCCGGTTCTTCGAGCCCTTCTTTTTGCGGGAGAGTCGGCGTTGTAAGCGCTTCAACCGGG
Organism: Dictyobacter halimunensis; assembly: GCF_036245075.1. Lineage (NCBI taxonomy): Bacteria > Bacillati > Chloroflexota > Ktedonobacteria > Ktedonobacterales > Dictyobacteraceae > Dictyobacter > Dictyobacter halimunensis. Next base: position 3,266,289 of record NZ_BSRI01000002.1, on the reverse strand, counting down.
CTTCGGCTTTGCGATAGTAGCGGGGATTCTCAATTGTGTTGCCAAGAGAATCGGTATAGTAGGCTTTGAGTCCAATATCGATCCCGACCTGCACACCGGTGGCTTCATGCGCAATCTGGCGCTCGGCCTGGACGCAGAATTGCACATAATATCCATCCACGCGCCGGATCAGCCGAACCCGTTTGATCTGTTTGATGGGGAAGGTTTCAATCGTGCGTGTCCCAATCAGCCGGAGCCGACCAATGCCGCATCCATCGCGAAACGTGATATGTCGCCCATCAGGCTCAAGCTTCCAGCCCGAGGTTTTGTATTCAATGCTGCGGTTATCCTTTTGAAAGCGCGGATAGCCTTTCTTTCCTGGTTTGCTGGCTTTGCAATTGGTATAGAAACGTCGGATGGCAAACCAGGCCCGATCTGCGCTGGCTTGACGTGCCATCGAATTGAGGGCACCGACAAAGGAAAATTCTTTCGCCAGGATCGCGCAATACTTTTGCAAATCATCCTGTCCAATGCCCTTTTCATCCATCCAGAGACGGAGGCATTTATTGCGGATAAATTGCACAGTACGAATCGCTTCGTCGATGGCGGCATATTGCGCCTTTTTCCCATCCACTTTATATTCGTATGTGAGCATGCACGTCCCTTTCCACCCCGAATGTTCTACCCTCAGCATAGCATGATTGAAGCACGTATTCAAGAGCCTATATGCATGTTCATATGGGAGGCTTTTTGCCCTCATGCGAGTCCCATCCCCCGTTCCAAATAATAAGGAACGCGTCTTATATCCCCATGCCAGAAAGCAAAGGCTTTACGGCGCAGTTTGGTAACACTTTTCAGTGCTATAAAAAATATTTCAAGCTGGTTGACAAATACGAGGGCAACTGCTATGCTGAAGCACACATATTACATACAATACATGGGCAATGAATGGGATGAGTAGCTCTTAGCATAAAGAGACAGAGAACTGCGGGTCGGTGCGACGCAGTCTATGCGAGAGGGAAATCCACCCGGGAGCCCACGCGCTAAGCGTCAACGGATGCCTCCGTTATCGGGCCGTAACGAGTTCCACTGCCTCTGTGCGGGCATTGGAAAAAATAAGGTGGCACCACGATTTTGCGCATTCAGCGTCGTCGTCCTTGAGTCAGGACGCGGCGTTTTTTTATTGCTTGTCGATTGCGTGGTCCACAGACACAGTGGTGGCACGCGGGAGAAAGAGGAGAGAAAAGAGCATGCTTGATCTTGCATTTATACGTAGCAATCCCGATGTGGTCAAGGAGGCTGCACGGCTCAAAAACAATTCGATTGATATTGATGCCCTGCTGGCATTAGATCAACACGTTGTCGCCCTCCAGCACGAAGTAGAGGAGGCGCGTGCCAAGCAGAATCAGCTCTCGAAGGGGATTCAGCAGGCCGCCAAAGAGAAGAATGTCGAGCTGCGCAACAACCTGATCGCAGAAGGCAAGAAGCTGGCCGAACTCATCAAAGCCAAAGAACCCGAGCTGAACCAGATGACGGAAGAGCGCTATAACATGCTGCTGCTGGTCCCAAATATTCCGGATCCCAGCACCCCGGTTGGAAAAGATGAGAGCGAGAACGTTCCTTTTAAATATTGGGGCGAGCTACCCGAGTTTGGTTTTTCGGCGCTGGACCACTATGATCTAATGCTCAAGCATAACCTGGTCGATATCGAGCGGGCCGTGAAGGTGGCCGGATCGCGCAGCTATGTGCTACGTGGGGATGCCGCCCGGTTGGAGCTGGCATTGATCAACTTCGCGATGGACAAAATGGCGCGCAAAGGCTTCACGCCACTGATCGTCCCCTCGATGGCCCGCGACTTCGCCTTTGTTGGCAACGGCCAGTTTCCCAAGGGGCGCGACCAGGTCTATGAGCTGAAGGATCAGGATCTCTTCCTGGTTGGGACGGCAGAGGTGTCGATCACCGGCATGTATAAAGATGAGATTCTCAAGGGCGAAGAGCTGCCCCTGAAATTTGTCGGCTATAGCCCCTGCTTCCGCCAGGAGGCGGGCACCTATGGCAAGGATACCCGTGGCGTCTTCCGCATTCACCAGTTCAACAAGGTTGAGCAATATATCATCTGTAAAGCGGATCACGAGGAGTCGGTCTTCTGGTTTGAGCAATTACTTCAGAATGCCGAGGAGCTCATCCAGGACCTGGAGCTCCCCTATCGCGTGGTTAATGTCTGTACCGGCGACATGGGTGATGGAAAAGTTGGCATGTATGATATAGAATGCTGGGTACCAAGCGAAAAACGTTATCGTGAAACCCACTCGTGCTCGTACCTGCATGACTGGCAGGCACGGCGGGCGAACCTGCGCTATCGCGACGAGGAAGGCAAAGTACGGTTTGTGCATACGCTCAACAACACGGCCATCGCCTCGCCGCGCATCCTGATTCCACTGCTGGAGACGCACCAGCAGGCCGATGGCAGCGTTCGCATTCCCGAGGCCCTACGCCCATTTATGGGAGGGCAAGAATTTATTGGCCGCCCGGTACCAGCCCACTCGTAGCGAAAGTGCTATGAGTCATCCCGGATTTTTGAAAAATCCGCAAAACAGGTTCTACGCTCCTAAAGCGGGAGGTGCAGGAGGGCTGACCGCCCTCCTGCCGGGGTGTGGGGACATCCCACACCCCGGCAGGGAGGGCCCTGCACCCCTGGTTTTGGAAACTTTTTCAAAAGTTTGGGATGGTTCATAGGCGAGAGGTCGGCCTGGTCGACCGTCTGTATGAGAAAGAGAAGAGGCAATGGACCCAATTAACCTGTTTGATTATGAGCAACTGGCACAACAGCGTTTGCCCGCGGTGATCTGGGACCACATTCAAGGCGGTAGCGATGATAGCCTCACGGTACGCGCCAACCGCCAGGCCTTTGAGCGACTGCGACTGCGCCCGCGCGTGCTGGTCGATGTCAGTGTCATCGAGACCCATACCACTGTACTGGGGACCCCGATCCAGTTGCCAATTCTCGTCGGGCCGACCGCCGGCCATATGCTGGCCCATCCAGAGGGTGAATGCGCCACCGCCCAGGCGGCGGAACAGGCTGGCACCATCATGATTGTCAGCGGCTTCTCCTCACGCACCATCGAGGATATCCGCGCCAGCACGCAGGGTCCTCTCTGGCTACAGCTCTATAGCTACCATAGTCTGGAAGTAACCGGCCAATTCGTCCAGCGGGCCACAGCCGCCGGTTACCAGGCCATCGTGTTGACGGTCGACACGGCCCACCTGGGACACCGCGAACAGGACATCCGCAACAACTTTCAACGCTCCCACTTTGTACCGCTGGCCAACTTCATCGATAATGACGTCAGCGAGACGCCTCTGCGTCACCTGGTAGATACCTGGGAGACCGTGGATTGGTTGCGCACAGTAACCCATCTCCCCATTATCCTCAAAGGGATTTTAACGGCTGAAGACGCCCTGCTAGCACTGCAACACGGCGTGTCCGGCATCGTGGTCTCAAATCATGGTGGACGACAGTTGGACGGGGCCATCACCAGCATCGAGGCGCTGCCAGACATCGTGCAAGCGGTCAATGGCGGCTGTGAAATCTACCTGGACAGCGGCATCCGGCGCGGCTCCGACGTATTGAAGGCCCTGGCCCTGGGCGCGCGCGCCGTCTTGATTGGTCGCCCGATTTTCTGGGGACTGGCCGTCAACGGCGGGGCGGGGGTTCACCACGTGCTTGAGCTGCTCCACGCCGAATTGACGATGAGCATGGCCCTGGCTGGACGGCCCACGTTGTCCTCGCTCGATCCCTCCCTGATCAAATTGCCCGAACGGCGCATGTAACAGAGAGCCACTGGCGAGATCAAAACTGATGCGCCTGCATGCTAAGAGAGTAAAATGATCTCGCCCTTCACCGTCTGAGCTTCGTCATCGATCAGCAGTCGACCGATGCTGCAGGTGGGCTGACGGCGGCGATCATTGGCGCTGCCAGGATTAAAAAGCAGCTGGCTCGCATGTTCCTGATTGTAGGGATTGTGACTATGGCCAAATATCACCACGCGCGCGTCTGGAAATTCCTGGCGCGCCGTGCGATCATAGTGGCGCGCATCCCCCAGGATATGCACGATCCCGATGCGCATCCCACCCACCCTGATCTCTTTCTTGATTGGCAGCTTCATCACTACCTCTTCCTGCTCGACATTTCCCTGCACCGCCACCACGGGAGCGATCGTCTCCAGGTCCGATATAACGGATAGAATCGAGAGATCGCCAGCATGAATGATTAATTCGACGCCGGCGAAATGTTCCCACACCGCCTCTGGCACACGCGGAAAACGCGGACAATGCGTATCAGAGATAACACCTATGCGATGTTGCATCTTTGTATCCTCTCTTATTTTGAGATATATTACCTATGGCTTATCCAAGCAGCCATACATAAACATGCGACGAAACGAGTACAACAGAACTCTAGAGAGAAGGGGTGCGTTTAAGCGCGCCCAAAATCAGGATATCATATGCGTATTGCGATTATATCTGATATACATGGAAACAAGATAGCGCTGGACACCGTACTGGAGGATCTCTCAAAGCAACCGGCCATCGACCAGCTGGTGATCGCAGGCGATCTGCTTTTGAACGGACCCTGTCCCAAAGAGACCCTGGACACCATCCGGCAGCTCCACTGCCCGGTTATCCAGGGGAATGTGGATAAGGATGTCGTCAGCCAGAACTCAAAGAAGGGTCCCAAAAAGCAGAGCGTGATCGAGTGGACGCGCAGCCAGATCGGGGAGGAAGGGATCAACTACCTGGCCTCATTGCCTTTCAGCTATCTTGTCTCCAATCCCAATGGCACCGACCTGTTAGTGGTGCATGCCAATCCACTAAATCAGGAAGAAGCTATTTTTCCGACTTCACCCGACAGCAAGATTGAGCATCTCTGCGGCGACCTGCGCCCCACGATAGGGGCCGTAGTCTTTGGACACTATCATGTCGCTTACACGCGGCGCTGGCGCCATCTGCTCCTGGTCGATGCAGGCAGTTGTGGCCTGCCACGCGATAGCGATCCACGCGCGTCCTACGCCATTCTGACCTGGCAGGATAACGTCTGGCAAGCCGAACACCGGCGCGTCAAGTATGACGTGAAATCGGTCGTCAAGCAGCTCAAAAATAGCGGCATCCCTACCGTTGACAAGCGTATCAAAGTATTAACTGAAGCGGAATATTAATAAATATAAATACATTACACTTGTCAGGTTCCTATCTGGCAAGTTGTTTTAGCCTCTCCAGCTATCCCTCAGGATATGTGCCTCTACTTTCAGCCGTTTGTTGCCCTGGCAGGTTGCACAACGTGTTAGTGACAGCGAATATTTCTTTAAGAGGATATGTCTGTCAGATTGGAAAAGGAATGCTACCCCTGCGACATGGGACCCGCAATGTCATGGTGTAACAGATCCTGACAGTTAGTTTCCGAAGAAAGAAAGGTTGTCATGGCACAGCAAGACTGGACTCCATCGGTATCACCACTGCGGCAGGTCAGGGCTCATCGTGGACATAGCTGGCTATCAGCCTTGCTCATCGGGCTGGCGCTGTTCGCGGCCTCAACCATCATACTGTTCATTACGGGCAACGTAAATCTCTATCCGACCGTCATTCTGATTGGTAACTTCCTGATTCCGGTTGTTTTCGTGGCCTTTCTGTACGACCATCAGAATATCAGTCAACTGACCCCTGAGAGGGTAGCTAAAAGCTTCTGCCTCGGTGGTATCCTGGGGACCCTGGGGGCCGCGACCTTTGAATCATTCCTGATCCGTCCAGCTGGTCCCAATCATGGGCTAACCATAGGAAGTGCTATGCTAGTGGGATTAATTGAGGAGGGCTGTAAGATACTGGCGGTCATGTTTATGGCCCGGCGTATGCGCCATGATTCCGCGCTAGACGGCTTGCTGCTGGGGGGTTCAGTTGGGATGGGCTTTGCCGCCTTTGAGAGTACAGGCTATGCCTTCAGCGCCTTTCTGGCCAGCCAGGGACATATCAGCGCGTCGGTGGTGGTAACTATCGCCAGGGGCATGCTAGCGCCCTTTGGCCATGGCGTCTGGACAGCCATTCTCGGCTCTGTCCTGTTCCACGAGAGCCTGCCCCATCGCTTCCGTTTGACCTGGCGGGTTGGGCTGGCCTACCTGTTCGTCTCGTTCTTACACGGAGCCTGGGACGGTTTGCCGGCAAGCATCTCTCCCATCTACCTGATTCTCCCCCCAGGCATCCCTATCTCAGCGATCACCATTGCCATCAGCGTCGTTGGAATAACCGTCCTGGTCAAGCTATACCACCTGAATCTACACCAGCAGACCACGCTAAACGCCAGCCACGCATAAAGAGCGTCAGACCTCCGTCATGCACGTTTTCTTAGCGCATGACTACCCGGTTTCTGTGTGCTCAAACAGCCTTCCATGTGTTGGTGCATCGGGGGCGCTCACGCACACTCGTAAAATAACCGGGCGCCACCCTTTCTTGAAGAGTGGCACCCGGTTATTTCATATTTTAATCAACGACATCCTATAAAAAGGACAATACATTAGTATAAGGTATAATTACGGTCGTCGGCAGACGCGATATAACGTAAGCAACGAGCTAAATTAGATGCAACCATATCTGGAGCCTCTTCTGCACCGGCAGTGTCATCACCCAGATAATTGGCGGCATCGCCAGCATCTACTAACTCCAGTTCCTCGATAATGGAGTGTAGCTCTCCGGTTGTGGTCATTGGATATCCCCCAGTCATACAATAGTCAGATTACATGCATTCACTTCCACCTATCCGTGGGCATACCCCCTTGCCTGTTATTGCACTGGCATGCCCGGCTATCTCTAAAGATAGTTCATGTATACAGAGTAAGCATAAAGTTAGAATATTTGTCTCTGCATTTATTGATACGTTCTATTTCCCAACTCGTCATGTTAGTAGGCCAAAAAGGTAGTCTACCGGGTAAGTATCGAGGTAGGAAGAAACGTGATATACTGACGGGTATAAGTGAACGTGTCAAAGGGGTAATGGGATAGGCTACACAAGCACGAAAGATGCTATGACAGGCATAATATTTGTGGTTGGGTCAGCAACCCCCCGGCGATAAAAAACTGTTTATTTTGACAGATAGCAAACCATATTGTACTCATTCATTTGGAGAGACAATGACGTGTACTCCACGCGCAATATGCTTTATGGTACACAATGTGAAATGCTTTTAAGCCACGCCTGGTCCAGGTAGTGCGCACGAAAAACGCTCACATCATCCAACCTTCAGGCACGATGAATGAGTCCATGCAAATTGCAGGAGAAATTCATGACGAGTACTCATTATGATGTTGCGGTCATCGGCTCTGGCCCCGGTGGCTATGTAGCTGCCATTCGGGCTGCGCAGCGGGGCGCGAAAGTCGCGATTGTTGAAAAACAATATATGGGCGGCACCTGCCTCAATGTCGGCTGCATTCCATCAAAGGCAATGCTTCACATCGCGGAAACATTACATGAACTGAACTCCGTTAGCGAGCTCGGTATTACGCTACCTCAGGCACCGGTCTTCGACATGACGAAGGCGGTCGCCTTTAAAGATAAAGTCGTCAAACGTATGACGAGCGGCGTCAGCACCCTGATGAAGGGTAACAATATCGATGTTTTTGATGGTCAGGGAAGCGTCGATGCGTCGAAGAACGTCACGGTAACCAAAGACGGCAATACGCAGCAATTTAGCGCGGATAACGTCATCCTGGCCACCGGCTCGGTTCCGTTTATTCCGCAGATGCCAGGCGTTGATGGCGATAAAGTGATGAATAGCGATACCTGCTGGAATCTGCCTAAGACGCCCGATAGCCTGGTCTGTGTCGGCGGCGGCGTGATCGGCATTGAGCTGGCCTGCATGTTCAACGCGCTGGGGACCAAAGTGACGATCCTGGAGATGCTGCCCAACGTGCTGGCACCCGTAGATGAAGAGGTGCGCAAACTGCTGGTACGCATCATGGCCAAGCGCGGCATCGAGATCGTGACCAACGCCAGAGTTGAGGGCATCGAAGAGGCCAACGGCGTGAAAAAGGTTACAGCTACCACCGAAAAGGGTCAACAGAACTTCGAGGCCGAGTATGTGCTGATGGCGGTCAGCCGCCGCGCCAATACCAGCGGACTGGAACAGTTGATAGAGCAGGGGCTCGATACCGATCGTGGACGCGTACGTGTTGATGAGCATATGCGCACCAACCTTCCCGGTATCTACGCGATTGGTGACCTGATCCATGGCGCCGGCCTGGCCCACGTGGCCTCCACAGAAGGCGAAGTCGCGTCCGACAATATCACCGGCCACGAGACAACCATGAACTACGACGTCATCCCCAACCCCATCTATACCTTCCCAGAGATCGCCTTTGTAGGCCTGACAGAGGCCGCGGCACGTGAGAAGTATGGCGAGGTTCGTGTCGAGCGCTTCCCCTGGACAGCGATCGGCAAAGCCGTAGCGATCGGTGAGACCGAAGGCTTTACCAAAGTGATCATCGGCAAATATGGGGAATTCCTGGGCGCCCACATCATTGGTCCTGATGCCACCAACCTGATTACCGAGTATTCGCTGGCCATGCACGGCGAGCTCACGGTCGACGAGGTTGAGGAGACCATCCATCCGCATCCCACCCTCAGCGAGGGACTACGTGAAGCTGTTCTGGCGGCGCAGGGACATCCCATCCATATCCCACCCAAAAAACAGGTTGCGGCACGCGCACGCTAAGACAACTACCTGTCACATTCGTCTATACACCGGCGTGGTATCTTAAAAGTAAGGTACCACGCTATTTTTATAGGAATTCCGGCTGATTTTAATCGATAGATTGGAGTTAATGGATGTGCTTACTGTATGCTAATAGCGGAGTATTTAAACGAGGCGATTAAGCACGCATGGGGTATGATACATGAAGCATATCAGCACAAAAGAGGCACAACAAACTCATCTTTTCTTCACTAAATTCCTGATGATCGGCTCCCTTATCTTGATACTTACCGCCGCCGGATTGGCGGGGTACCTAATCTTCTCCCCCGCGCGGACGACCAGGGTGGGCGCGAAAACGACGATTACCCAGCATGTGCGACAGACAACGCCGGGTCAATATCAGTCTGAAGTCAGGCAGATCGGACAGCACTATATGCAGGCGCTCTTGAAGCGGCAGTATGCCCAGATGTGGTCGATGCTTCATCCCGATGTGCGAAAGATGTGGCCCGGTGAACAGGCATTTGCCGCGTACTGGCAGCGTCGCTTTCATGACTTCAAGCTCAAATCATTTACGTTAGGGCAGGTCAGTGATCTCTCCAACTGGACGAATGCCGAGACCATGAAGGAGTATGAAAAGGTCTCTAAATTGCCGATCTCACTTCAATTAGATCCCGCCCAGCCTCCGGATCCCAATGCGCGGATGTCGGGTGCCGTCCTGCATGCCAGCGAGCTTTTCCGCAACCTGCCGTTTATCGTGCAGCGTGTCCTGCCTGGCACCAGCAAAGGCGAAGGCGGACAATGGTTGATCCTCAACGGTGGTCCAGCCGATGTAGAGGCTCCCATTCTCCCTCCGGCCAATCTGGTAGCCAAAAAGGTACGCGTACCCATCCTGATGTATCACTATATTTCGGAGATACCGGCACGCGATAAGACCAATCCCTATAGCTACCGTCCAGGCTTAACCGTCACACCGACCGTCTTCTCACAACAGATGGACTATTTTAAGCGGCTCGGTTATCACACTATTACGTTTAATCAGCTCTTCAGCGCCCTCTACTATGATGGTCCCTTGCCGGATAAGCCGATTATTTTTAGCTTCGACGATGGCTATGTCGACGCCTACACCAATGCCTATCCGATTCTCAGAGCCCATGGCTACACAGGCATGTTCTATATTATCACCGGTAAGGTCGGCTGGCCGGGCCAGGCGAGCTGGTCTCAATTGCGTGAGATGCGGGCCAATGGTATGCAGATGGGCTCGCATACGATCGACCACCGGGCACTGGGGGATGTGTGGCAGCTCTCGCCAGATGATGCGCGCCATGAACTGGTCACATCGCGTCAGGTCCTGCAGGACCATCTGCAGACGTTCATTCAGCAGTTCTGCTATCCCGCGGGAGATCCGCTCAATAAGAATCAGGCGCTGGCCTCGACACAGAATCAGGTGCAAGGTGTCATGTCGCTCTTAAACGAGACGGGCTATGTCGGGGCTACCAATGACCCGCGCGTCCCCTCCACTGTTCAAGATAGCACCACGCCGTACATTATCCATCGCATACGCGTACTGGGCAATGAGGATATTCAAAGCTTTGAAACCGCGATGTATAGTGAGTTGGGGCAACCGGGGCGCATTAGCGCCCCGGTTGCCCCAACTCACTATACATCGCGGTTTTCGCGACTTAACTTTCTAACTCGCCCTGCTCACGCTTGCGCAGGAGAGCGATCCAGGCCATACGTTCAGCGATTGATACGGGCATAGCAAACGTATATGGCTCATCATGATCCGCATCGGTATTCAACTCAAACTCTAATCGTTTTATATCCATAGTATTGATGCGTTTACCAGACATGAACTGGTCCGCAGTAACGGAGCTGGAGATCTGGCCCGCGTTTTGCCGCACCAGCATATCGTCCATCTCGGCTTCTGAGGATGCGAAGAAGACACGCACGTTTTCTTTAGGAATATAGCTGTAGGCACGCAGCAGCGTAAACAGGGCGTGCGGCGACGTCAATAAGGTTGAACGCCACTTCCAAACCATTTGCTGGGTAAGGGCCTGACCGTATGAATTTATAGGTTCTGTATTTCCAACAGGGGTTTGCTCTACACAAAATGCAACACGATAATAAATCATTGTTATAGTTACCTCTCAACGTATAACCCCACATGCCAGATGGGTAATGCTAACCAATCAGAAACACGTTGGCGAGTCAGGTGGGCTTCTGATTATCCTTTCCAGGAGATGGAGATCGATGAATAATTGCAATATCTACAATCACTATACGCCATTGTCCCTCTTTTTTGGAGAATGGTAGGCCATTTGGGGGGTGTCAGCGTTTGTCTGTTATAGATTTATGAAGTTTAAAAAGTAGCTCAGGATTTGAGATGTGGACTCTTATTATGGCCCCCGATTCTCGCATCTACCGTGCTCAAAATGCTTTTTATGGAATAATGTGTTCCCCCGTGCCACGAGAGCGAGGCAAGCACCATACTACAAAAAAGGGCGGCAGCATGGTTATATACACGCAACTTTCTGGAAAATAGTTGCAGGTAGGGGTTTACAAGTCTATCGAAGTGTGCTATTATCTACGCACATGGGGATGTAGCTCAGCTGGTAGAGCGCGACAATCGCACTGTCGAGGTCAGGGGTTCGAGCCCCCTCATCTCCACCTATCGTGCCATCGATAGATATCTTGCAAATCGCATGCACTTGTGCTATAGTACATTTCGTCAAAAGAAAGCGACGAGCAGGAGTAGTAGGTCGCCCTGATTCAGAGAGCAGCCGGATGGTGCGAGGTTGCAACCAAGACCGAACTCGCCTGGGAGCAATAAGTGTGAAACATTGAGTAACACTTGTCGGTACGCCCGTTATCGCGTATAATAAAGAGTAGATCTTGGTCGCGCGCCAGTTAAACAAATGCATGGGCTTGTAGCGCAGCTGGTAGAGCGCCTCCATGGCATGGAGGAGGTCAGGGGTTCGAGTCCCCTCAGGTCCACCAACGCCACTTTGATCGAAAATCAGGGTGGTACCACGGAAAAACCTTTCGTCCCTTTTGAGGACGAAAGGTTTTTTTTATTGTTTTATTTAGAGTGATCTGTCAACATTGCGCTTCAGCGCAATGTTGACAGATCACTCTAAATAAAACAAGGCTTTATATATGGGGAGGAATGATGATTACACATACCAAGTATGATCCGAAGGAAATTGAGGGGAAGTGGCAGGCACAGTGGGAGGCTGATCATATTTATCATGCTTCCGATGAGTCGCCGAAGCCGAATTTTTATCACCTGGTGATGTTCCCATACCCTTCGGGGGATCTGCATATGGGACACTGGTATAACTATTCCCCGTTCGACGCCTATGGCCGCTTTAAACGTATGCAGGGCTATAATGTGATGCAGCCGATCGGCTTCGATGCCTTTGGCCTGCCAGCCGAGAATGCGGCGATCAAGCGTGGCGTTCAGGCGCGTACATGGACGCTGTCGAATATCGAGAATATGCGTAAGCAGCTGCGCGCGATGGGCGCCCAGTGGGATTGGCAGCGCGAGGTGATTACCTGTCTGCCCGACTACTATAAGTGGACACAGTGGCTGTTCCTGCAGTTCTATAAGAAGGGCCTGGCATATCGTACCAAGGCGCCGGCCAACTGGTGTCCCGGCTGTAATACGACGCTGGCCAATGAGCAGGTGCTGGCCGATGGGACCTGCGAGCGCTGTGGCAGCATGGTGATCCGCAAAGAGATCGATCAATGGCTGCTGAAGATTTCGGCCTACGCCGAGCGTCTGCTGGATTTTTCAGAGGTGGAGGATTGGCCGGAGAAGACCATTACGATGCAGCGCAACTGGATCGGTCGCAGCGAGGGCGCTGAGATTCGCTTTAGCGCCGAGATCGATGGCCAGGTTGAGGAGGTTCCGGTCTTTACGACGCGGCCCGATACTATCTATGGCGTTACGTTCTTTGTGCTGGCGCCCGAGCATCCCTGGGTCGAGAAGATTACCACTCCCGAGCAGCGGGCCGAGGTGGATGCCTATGTGACGCAGGCGCGGCGCATGACCGAGATCGAGCGCATGAGTAGCGATAAGGAGAAGAGCGGTGTCTTCACCGGCGCCTACGTCACCAACCCGGTCAGCGGCGAGAAGATCCCGGTCTGGATCGCCGACTATGTGCTGATGAGCTATGGGGCGGGCGCGATCATGGGTGTACCAGCCCACGATCAGCGCGACTTCGAGTTCGCACGTAAGTTTGGGATTCCCATTCGCGAGGTGATCCGCGGCGAGGGCGAGGAGGCAACTGATCCCGCCACCTGGACCGAGGCGAAAGAGGCTCTGGGCGTAATGGTCAATTCGGGTCCTTTTGATGGGACGCCCGGTGAAGAGTCCAAAGCACGTGTCATCGCCTACATCGAAGAGAAAGGCATCGGTCATAGTAAGATCAATTATCGCCTGCGCGACTGGCTGATCAGCCGCCAGCGCTACTGGGGCGCGCCTATCCCGATCGTCTATTGTCCAGAACATGGCACGGTGCCGGTTCCGGAGGATCAGCTGCCAGTCTGGCTGCCGGAGAATGTGCAGTTTAAGGCCACCGGCGAGTCACCGCTGCGCTATGAACCGGACTTTGTCAATACGGCCTGCCCGGTCTGTGGTGGACCCGCTACACGCGAGGCGGATACGATGGATACGTTCATCGACTCTTCCTGGTATTATCTGCGCTATGCCGACCCACACAATGAGACGGCGGCGTGGAGCCCCGAGAAGCTGCATGATTGGCTGCCGGTCAATCAGTATATCGGTGGTGTCGAGCATGCCATTCTGCACCTGCTGTACTCGCGCTTCTTTGTGAAGGCCCTGCACGATATGGGGCATCTGAACTTTGACGAGCCATTCCAGCGCCTGTTCCACCAGGGTATGGTTCTGGGTTCAGACGGGCAGAAGATGTCGAAATCGCGCGGCAATGTTGAGGCACCCGACAAGTACGTCTCTAAATATGGTTCCGACACGGTGCGCTGCTACATGATGTTTATAGGCCCCTTCGATGCGGGCGGCTCGTTCCGGGCCGACAATCTGGAAGGTATCTGGCGCTTCCTAAACCGCGTCTGGGCTCTGATTGGCGATACCTGGATCAATACACCCTCGACAAAGGGAAGCAAAGAGGGTAAGGCGATTGAGCGTCTGCGCCATAAGACCATCAAGCGTGTAACGGAGGATTTGAGCAACTTCCGCTTCAATACCGCCCTGGCGGCTTTGATGGAGTTCAATAATGCCCTGATCAAGCAACAGCGTGATCCGGTCGCGCAGAGCGCCGCTTACCAGGAGTCCCTGGTCACCCTGCTGCAGTTGCTGGCTCCGTTCGCGCCACATATCACGGAGGAGCTGTGGCGGCAGACCGGTCACACAGACAGCATCCATACCACCGAATGGCCAGCGTATGTAGAAGAGCTGACTCAGGACGAAGCCTTTACACTGGTGGTCCAGGTCAACGGCAAAGTCAGGGAGCGCATGGAAGTGGCCGCCGACATCAGTGAGGAAGAGGTGCGCAAGCTGGCCCTGGAAAACGAACGCGTCCAATCCTTTATTGGTAGCGCCAGTGTCCAAAAAGTCATCTATATTCCTGGTCGTCTGGTCAATATCGTCGTACGCAACGCCTGAGCTTAGAACACCCGAATACCATCATATTCAACACATGAGGGCCGGCGCGCGATCGCGCGCCGGCCCTCATGTGTTGAAGCACAACAGGGAATATTTTTCACCGCTCCGTTGTTTTCAAATATAGAACGCAGATATCGGGCCTACCCAGACTTCTTGCTTCGACTCTCCGTGGCCTTCAGGCGCGGAGAAGCTGCCACCAATCCCCATTGTAAAGCGTCTATGTAAGTAAGTGTGCTTGTACCTTTCAATTCCAGTTCAGGTTGGCATCGTCCGATATGATAATCCATACGGAAAAAAAAGAGGGTTTTACTCAGCCAGGGATGGAACCTTTCTATAGTGTCAAACGTATATAGGGCAGATAGTTCATATAAGCCTGCTCAGCAATATGCAGGTAGCATAGATGGGGGGAAAGCCCCTAATTGTGAACTATTTCACACTCTAATTGTCACGCAATCGATAGCAACTGCGATCTTTTCCGCTTACACTTCCTATTGTAAGAATGAATAGTAGGGAGGGAGGGAAAAAAGCTTGCGAAATCTGGTGGGGGATAGTCAAGCTCGTATTTGAAAAAACAACGTCGCAGACGTTTAATATATCAGGGGGTTACACCTGATGTATGCAATCTCTGGTCAGTACTTTAAAAAAGCGGAAATCATGCTGCGGTGAAGTGCCTTATGAAGGGCGTTGGTGGAAGGATAAGAAACATGAATACACAACCCTTGGAAATGATACATACTTCGCAGAGTGCAGAGACGGAAACAGACAAGCTGGCTCGTAATGGGTTTACTCCAGACGAGATTATTTCCTTGTTCTGGTTGCGACAATGGTATCAACATGGCGGAAGTGATCGCGTAGAAGTGCTCCGTCAGCTGGAATTCCTGAAATTGCTTGTCGTCAATGGCAAGATTAAACCCTAATTATTCAGGAAGCTACTATACTCTATTTTAGGTGCGCAACATTTTATTTACGCAGGGGACTCCCAACCGATGGTTGGGAGTCCCCTTCGCTTTCGTCGCATCGGGGTGCAGGGTCCTCCCTGCCGGGGTGCGGGCGAGCATGCTGGGAGCATGCTCAAGTCCCCGCAAAACCTCTTTTTCTCTTTTTCCGCGCCGCCTGCGGCGCTCACAAGAGTTTTGGGGTATTGCGTTGTGGGGTTATGCATTGCGCTGAGCGCAATGCATAACCCCACAACGCAATACCCCAAAACAAAGAGGGATGGGAGCGACAGGATGTGCTCTCCTCACATCAACGATGTGAGGAGAGCACATCCTGATACTGCTCTTTCCAACAATGGAGCCCTTTGACATAGGGGTCAACTTGCTGCATCAGCCAGTAGGTGGAGGCCATGCGCACCTTGGTCTGCAGGGGGACACTGGCCCGCATGCTAAAGACATCAAAGTCATTGCTACGAATGCGATCCAGGATGCAACGATAGAGGGTGCCGCTCAGGCGTACTGCCAGCCGGCAGTCTGGCTCTAAGAGAGCGACGCCGGGGATGGCTCTCTGGTAATAATGGTCGGCCCGTTCCATCTGGAAACAGACCAGTTCGCGGAATGCATCGTTAATGATTCCACGCAACAGATCGTCTTCGCGATACCCGAACTGCTCCATTTCGCCTAACGGGAGATAGATGCGATCCCGACGCGCGTCTTCACCGATATCGCGCAAAATATTTGTCAATTGCAGGGCGATGCCCAGGTCGACGGCGTACTTTAAAGCACTGTCATCCTCATAGCCGAATATCGGCGAGGTCAGCAGGCCCACAGTCCCGGCCACGCGATAGCAATAGAGATATAGTTCCTCAAAGTTGACATAGCGCTGCTGATGCAGGTCCATCTCGACACCACTCAAGAGATCCAACGCCGGCTTCAGCGGAACCGCATAGTAGCCCAGCATATGCTCCCAGGCCTGCAGGATCGGATTATCGGTCGCAGCGCCCTGCTCATACAGGCGCGTCAGATCCTTACGCCAGCCATCGATCGCCCTGTCTGGAGCGATCATCCCTCGCAAGTGTCCCATCGCCGGGGAGGCCTCCACCTCCTCATCAACGATATCATCCACCATACGACAGAAGGCATAAATTGCCCAGACCGCCTGCCTCTTTGGTTGTGGCAAAAAGAGTGATCCCCAGTAAAAGGTCTTCGATGCTCGTTGGGTCAACTGACGACAGTATTCATAAGCATCTGTTACCTGCTGTACCTGTCGCATCCTCTATCTCCTGTTCATTCTTCGTGTGGGGCCAGCAGTCGCGTCCCTGAAAGATACATAGTCGACCGATTATCCCCCTGCCAACAAGATACTTCATTCAACAGTGTAAAAACGTAAATATTCCAGCCTCTGTAGAAAAAACGCATCCTATTGTCAGTATAAAATTCACAATTTTAGAAAAAGTATTCGTATATCGCCGCCTCATGATCACAATATAGATGTAAGTTCATTATAAAAATGGGTAATATAGCAGGAAACATTGGCAGGCATACCCCATCAATCAAACCCAGGCGCTACAGTCTACGTAGATATGTTTGACCGATACGTGAGTACAGATCGACCGCGATCGTTTGATCATACAGTAAATAACAAAAGAGCAAGGAATTCTATGCGTATCATTCTCTATCTTGGTAAAGGTGGCGTTGGCAAAACCACCGTTTCGGCCGCTACCGCTGTCCGGGCCGCAGCCCAGGGAAAACGCACCCTGGTGGTAAGCACCGATCTTGCCCATAGCCTCGCGGATTGTCTACAAACCAACCTGACCTCTGAACCCAGGGAGATAGCAACCAACCTGTGGGCACAGGAGGTCAATGTCCTGGATGAGATGCGCCAGGGATGGGGAAAGCTACAAGAGTCCATGACCAAAACGCTGCGCAAGCAAGGGATTAACGCGGTACTAGCCAACGAGCTGGCGCTGATCCCGGGCATGGATGAGATTGTCAGCCTGATCAACATCTATCGCAATGCGCGCGATGGCAATTTTGAGGTCGTGGTTATCGATGCCGCGCCCACCGGAGAGACCGTGCGGCTCCTGAGCATGCCCGATACCTTTCAGTGGTACGCCGGTCGCATCATGGGCCTGCAAAACAATCTGGGCTTTGCTCGTCCCCTGCTCAAGGCGGTCCTCCCCATTCCCACCTCCGAGATTGTCGATGCCGTCAATGCCCTGAGCGAGCGCGTGAAGACGCTGCGCGAGGTCCTAAGTGATCCAGCCGTCAGCTCTTATCGGCCCGTCGTCAATCCCGAACGCATGGTGATCAAGGAGGCGTTACGCGCCGAAACCTACCTGGCGCTCTTTGGCTATCCGATCGACGCGGTCGTCTGCAATCGTGTCATTCCCGCCGGTGACTATCAGGATGCTTTTATGCAGGACATCTACCAGACCCAGGAGAAACTGCGCCAACGTATCCATCAGACCTTCGCGCCACTGCCGGTCTGGGAGGCTCCCTATCGTTCACGCGAGATCCTGGGCATCGATGCGCTGGGCGAGTTGGCCACCACCATCTTCGGCACCAACGATCCTACCCAGGTCTTCCATCGCGGCCCCATCCAGGAGATTGTGCAGGAGGGCGATACCTATATCCTGCGCTTGCCGTTGCCGCATGTCGAGATGGACAAGGTGTCGATGAGCAAACATGGCGATGAGATGGTGGTCGAGATCGGCAACTTCAAACGCGACATTACGCTGCCCTCGATCCTGGCCAATCAGGAGGCGACCGTGGCTCGCTTCGTCAACCGGGCGCTGGAGATCCATTTCAGCGCGCCATCCGAGCAAACGGATAAATCGGCCTGAATTGGAACATGTGTCAAGTACAAAAACAAGAAGAAGCCCACGTGGGCTTCTTCTTGTTTTTGTACTTGACACATGTTCCAATTACCCTCTATTATGGACGCTGAATATTGAACATCACAGTACAGAGTAAAACATCGTATTTATGCCAAACAGCAATACTGCAACACTTACAACCTATATTGAGCGTGCGCGCAAGGTGCTACAGCATGAGCAGCGTATGAATCACCAGGACCTGGCCATAAAGCCCGGTGGTGTAGAGGCGTTTACGGCGCGCTGGTACTCTGATACGAGCGCGCTCTGCGAGAGTACGGGCCAGGACGCCGGTCCGCTACAACGCTTCACAGAATATCTTCATGGCTATCATCAACAAGATCCAATTCAGCGCGCGGCCAGCCTGCGGGCGGCCCTGGCAATTCTCAATGAATTGGAGACCACCACGCCCGACACGCCAGTCACAGCCCGGTCCAGCAGCAAAACGGTACCCCCTGCGCCCACGACCGGCCAGCCAGCAAATCCGCGAGCGCAAAAAACTGTAGAACCGCGCAACGTGGCTCCCCCAGCGGCGAAAGCCGGTCCGGCCGCCCGAACAGCCGCCTCCAATGGTAACAATGGTAAGCCTGCGGCCGCGCCCAGGCAAGGCAAGAGCAAAGAGGTTGTCCAGGATACGCCCAATCCCATTCGTCTGGAAGCTGGCATGAGCCAGGGGCACACCTCGTTGACGCTTTTGAGCGCCGATATCACCGCTATTCCGGGAGTTGGCCCCTCGGCAGCGACACGCCTACACTCATTGGGTCTGCGCACGGTGCGCGACCTGCTCTTCTATTTTCCACGCGAGCATCGCGACTATAGCCAGTTGACGAGGATCGCCGATGTGCCTTTCAATGAGGTCACCACAACAATGGGACTGATATGGGAGGTGGAGATGAAGCGCACGGGCAATGGGCGTACGCGCACTATCGCCACCATCTCCGACGAGACGGGGAAGCTCTACGTCTCCTGGTTTAACCAGCCGTATCTGCAAAAACAGCTGCAGGCCGCGCACGGTACCTACCTGGTCGTGACCG
Organism: Dictyobacter halimunensis; assembly: GCF_036245075.1. NCBI lineage: Bacteria > Bacillati > Chloroflexota > Ktedonobacteria > Ktedonobacterales > Dictyobacteraceae > Dictyobacter > Dictyobacter halimunensis. The sequence continues at coordinate 3,247,086 of NZ_BSRI01000002.1, read as the reverse complement.
GCGTCAAGCAACGCTTTGGCAACAAGGTCGAGTTCTCGGTACGCAGCCATGAATTGCCCGAGCAGGGCGATCTGCTCAATACGGGGCGCATGGTTCCCATCTATCCGTTGACCGAAGGGCTGCATGCCAAAACGCTGCGGCGCTTCACCAAGTATGTGGTCGACCGCTACGCGAAGATGATACCGGACCATCTGCCGACCTCCATCCAGTCCGCCGGTCGTCTGATGATGCTCTCACGCGCTATCGAGCAGATCCATTATCCCGATAACGAAGAGTTGCGTGCCAGCGCCCATCATCGGCTGGCGTTTGATGAGCTGTTCATGCTGCAGTTGGGAATGCAGGAGCGGCGCGCACGCTGGCAGCACGAGGCGAAGGATGGCAACGCATTTACACGCTACGATCATCGCATCTTTCTCAATCCAGGCCAGAATAGCGCCGTGACAGATCAGAAAAAAGCACAGTCCGACCCATCTGCTTCCCCTTTGTTAGGCTCGACGCTCTGGTCGGTCATCGCCACCGACAAGCCATTTGAGGGTACACTGCCGTTCTCGTTTACCGCCGCCCAGAACCGCGTCATCAATGAGATTTTCCGCGACATGGCCAAAAGCAAGCCGATGTGCCGTCTCTTGCAGGGCGATGTGGGAGCCGGTAAAACAGCGGTGGCGGCGGCCGCGCTCCTGCTGGCGGCCCTCAATGGCTATCAGGGCGCGATCATGGCCCCGACCGAACTGCTGGCCGAGCAGCATGCCCGCAGCATCAGCGCCATGCTGGAGCCGTTCGGCATCCAGACGGTCCTGCTAACGGGCAGCCAGCGCCAGCGCGAACGCAACGCGGCACGCCAGGCCCTGGAATCCGGACAGGCCGCGGTCGCCATCGGCACCCATGCCCTGATCCAGGATGATGTCAACTTCCACAGCCTGGGACTGGTCATCGTCGACGAGCAGCATCGCTTTGGTGTTGAGCAGCGGGACGCGTTACGCCAGAAGGGTCTGCATCCACATATGCTGGTGATGACGGCGACCCCCATTCCGCGCACGCTGGCCCTCACCCTGTATGGAGACCTGGATGTATCAGTCATCGACCAGCTTCCACCCGGAAGACAAAAGATCATCACGCGCTGGCGCACCGGCGCCCGACGCAACGAAGCCTATACCCAGATCGCTCAACAGGTCGCAGAAGGGCGCCAGGCTTTTATTATCTGCCCTCTGATTGAGGAGTCGGAGTCTTTATCGGCCAAAGCCGCCACCAGTGAATATGAACGCTTACAGCGCGAAGTATTTCCCAATCTGCGCCTGGGTCTGTTGCATGGCGCGATGAAACCGGCGGAAAAAGACCAGATCATGCATAACTTCCGCGATCATGAGCTGGATATCCTGGTGGCCACCTCGGTCATCGAGGTGGGCATCGACGTGCCTAATGCCACCGTCATGGTGATTGAAGACGCCGATCGCTTTGGCCTCTCCCAGCTCCACCAGTTCCGTGGCCGTGTCGGCCGTGGCAGACATCAATCCTACTGCTACGTCTTAAGCGCGGAGGCCAGCATCCAGGCCCAGGAACGGCTAGGGGTCTTTCAGGATACCGATGATGGCTTTAAGCTCTCAGAAGAGGACCTGCGGCTGCGCGGTCCCGGCGACTTCATCGGTGTGCGCCAGAGTGGTATGCCAGAGCTGCGCATCGCGGATTTCAGCGATACAGCCCTGATCGAGCAGGCACGCACACTGGCCGAACGGCTCTGGCAAAGCGATCCATACCTGCGTAAGCCAGAACATGCCCCCTTGCGGGAACGCATGTACCTCTTCTGGCAAAACTTCATGCCTCATTGAAGATAGTTTGAATTGCATACGACACAGTTACTGCGCATAACACGTGCTATAGATAGCGGATAGTTTGTATAGTCCACTATTGGAAAAGGACCCCTTGTATGAAAATTCTGGTTTTCAATGCCGGATCGAGCAGCCATAAAAGCAGCCTGTACGACATCAACGGTCAATTGCCCGCCACGGCGCCCGAACCTCTATGGGAAGCAGAGGCCGATTGGACAAAAACGCAGGGCAAAACAGATCTTAAAATAACGGCTCATGGCAAGACCACAGAACAAGAACTGGACACCGATACGCGTACCGAAGTGATCGATCAGATGCTCAAAACGCTCTGGAGTGGTGATCAAAAGGTAATCAACGATCTCTCGGAGATCGCGGTAGTTGGACATCGCGTCGTCCATGGCGGTCCCGATTTCACCACCAGTGTACGCATCGACCGGCAGGTAAAGGATGACATCCAGAAGCTGGCCGTATTCGCTCCCCTGCACAATCCGGCCGACCTGGAAGGCATCAACGCCATTGAGCAGATCAAGGCAGACATGCCACAGGTGGCGGTCTTTGACACATCTTTCCATCGACAGATGCCCCTGGAAGCAAAAGTCTATCCAGGTCCATACGAGTGGTACGAGCAGGATATCCAGCGATACGGCTTTCATGGCATCAGTCATCAGTACTGCACACGGCGCAGCGCCCAGATACTTGGCAAAGATATCGAAGAGCTACGCCTGGTCAATTGCCATCTCGGCAATGGCTGTTCGCTGGCCGCCATCAAGAACGGACGTAGCATCGACACCACGATGGGCTTCACACCGCTGGAAGGGCTGATGATGGGCACACGCTCGGGCTCCATCGATCCCAGTATCCTGCTCTACCTGGAGCGCGAAAAAGGCTATAACGCGGATAAGCTGGACCAGACATTGAACAAACAATCGGGACTAAAGGGCGTCTCTGGCATCTCAAGCGATGTTCGTGCTATCCGCAAAGAGATGCAAGCGGGCAACGAACGCGCCAGCCTGGCGCTCGCTATCTTCACCCATCGTCTGCGCTCCGCCATTGGTAGCATGATTGCCACCCTTGGGGGGATCGACGTATTAACCTTTACCGGAGGCATCGGTGAACATGATCAGGAGCTACGAGCCAACGCCTGTGAAAACTTCGGCTTCATGAACCTGAAGCTAGATCAGCAGAAAAATAATACCTCGCCAGTTGATACAGACATCGCCACCGTCGATTCCGCGGTACGCGTGCTGGTCGTCCATACGCAAGAGGACTGGGAGATTGCTCGCGAATGCTGGCGCATCGTCAAGCAAAAATAGCGCAAACACCTGATGAACAAACAGAGAAGCCAGAACTATCGATTACTCTGCAGTACCTGTATACTAAATGAAACTACAAGCGCAGGTAGAGCGTGGTTATAGTAAGCAGTACGATACAAAAATAAATAATTTCAATATAGCACTCAGCAAGCGAAAGGAGGGCGTATGGCTAATTTATTAGATCGCTTGACATCTAATCCATCGCAAGCAAAATACGACCGGGCGCAAGAGAAAACCCAACAGGCCCAGTCGTCGGCGCAGTCAACCTATGAGAACCTCAAAGATGCTGCCCAACTTGCGTACGAAGCCACGAAAGACGCCGCGCAGTCAACCTATGGCGCCACGAAAGATACGGCGCAATCAACCTATGGCAATGTAAAGTCTGGTTTGACCAAGACACAGGGTGCCATCCTGGCTGGAGCCGGCACCGCTGGTCTCCTGCTTAAAGACAGACAGAAGCAAAACAAGAAGGACTTCAAACGTTTCAGTAAAAATCAGAAGAAAGCGCAAAAGGGCTTTTTGTCCTTCCAGTCAAAGGCTCAGAAGACGGCCAGCTCACGCTTGAGCAAAACTCAGGATGCTCTGTTAAGCGGTGCATCGGTGGCTCAGGATATGCTGGGAACTGGTACGCAGAAAGCCCAGGACGTCCTGGGAACCGGGTCCCAACTGGCACAGGAGCTGTTCGAGAAGAATAGCAAGAAGGCGCAGAAAAATCTGAAGCGGGCTCAGAAGACTCTGGGCACCTTGCCGGGTAATCTACCGGATACCGTGGGTACGGGTTTGAGCACGGCTCAGGAACTCTTAAGTAAGGGGTCGGAGCAGGCGAATAAAAGCTTAAAGAAAGCGGCTTCGAATGTTAAAGACTTCCCTGAATCTGTTCAGGATCAGTACGAGCACTATCAGCACAAGCGCCAGCGGGCAAGAAAATTGTTCCGCCTCGGTCTGATCGTGGGTATCGCCGCCGCGCTGTTCTTTACACCTCGTACAGGTGCGGAAGTGCGCAGCCTCATCGCCGCCCAGTGGGCAAAATATCGTGTATACCTCGGCATTTAACAATGCCTGACAGGCATACGAAAGCGACAAGAAGGGAGCGCCTGCTAACGCGGGACGCTCCCTTCTTGTCGCCTGTTGCGTCATTACAGTCCCTGGGCCAATGGAGACTCATCATAGTGCTGTAAAAGATCTCCCGGCCCATCGTAAATGGCCACCGCGCCTTTGAGATCCTGGTCGCTCCATCCACCAGAGCGGAAGGCGATAGTGGGCACAGAGGCCTGACTGGCCGCCTCAATATCATAGGCGGTATCACCTACCATTACCAGTTCCTGAGGACTTAATTTAATCTTCTCAATGGCTACATGTACCACATCTGGATCAGGCTTAGATTGCGGCGCGTCCTTGGAAGTGGTTGCGTTCTCAAACAGATCTTCGATATGTGGACCAATGATCTGTAGCAGATTCTTTAAATCGTCGGGATCAGATGAAGTCGCGATCACCAGCTTCAACCCCTTATCGTGCATGTGCCGCAACAGGTCAGCAGCCCCCGGCAACGCCTTCACCGTCTGCAGATACTTCTGCTTAAAAATTTCTTTACGCCGCTTACTGATGCGCTCCCCTTCGGGGCTGTCCTTGTCGATATTCAGGGCCTCGGGCAAAACTTTATCTCCACCCATGCCAATCATGGGTGCAACTTTTTCAAAGGCGACATGGTGTCCCGCTTCTTCCATAGCGTCTACCCACGATCTGGCATGGGCCTCATTACTCTCTATCAGGGTTCCATCAATATCTAGAATAACGCCTTTGATCGGCCGTTTCTGTGACATATAAACATACTCCTCACTCTCAAATTCTCCCTATCAAAATGTTTGATGAGAGGCTGGCACATTTCTATCACTCATTAGCCTGCGCAAAAGGATACGTATCCGAACCATGGTGCAGGCTTGAATGGCGCACCACGACCAAGGTAAGATTATATAGATGAATGCTTCAATATATCTTTATGAAAGAGAAATGCCACATGCAGGCTCGCACGCCTTACTCTGTCGCCGCTGGAGCGCTTTTACTGGCCGTAAGTTGCTGGGGAATGGCACCGGTAGCCACGCGTTATCTACTCACCGACCTGACGCCTATACAGCTCATCCTGATCAGATTTGCTATCTCCACCATATTATTATTGCCGCCACTGCTACAACTGCGAGGGCAGCACTGGTCCAGGGCGAAGATCGGCCTGGCTATTTTGTGTGGCCTGCTCAATAGTATTGGATATAATCTGATCGTGGCCTTCGGACTTCATTTTATTGCCGCCAGCCTGGGTGGCATCCTGATCGCCACCGAGCCGATCTGGATTCTACTGCTATCGCTCTTGATAACCCATGAGCGTCCCCACTGGTCTGTTTTGCTGGGATTTGTCGTGGCGGCCATCGGAATTGGCGTCGGAACACTACTGGGCAATACCAGCGATATCTCGCTTACCGGCACCCAGATCTTTGGCGCGGGGCTGACACTACTGGCAGCCTTTATGTGGTCGGCCTACACGGTATTGATACGACCGCTGACCGCAAAATATGGGGCCAGCAGATGTACGGCGTTGACCACTTTCATTGGCACGCTGCCATTATTTGTTTTCTATACGCCACAGGTGGCGACCAATGTGCTACATTTGAATGTATACGGCTGGCTAGCTCTCTGCTTGCTGACCGTGGGCAGTACCGTCATAGCCACTATGCTATGGAATTATGGTGTAGCTGCTATGCCTGGTTCGCAGGCCGGGCTCTTCCTCTACCTGGTACCGCTGATGAGTGTCGTCGGAGGAGCACTCTTTTTGCATGAAGTTATCACGGCAGGCGTACTTATCAGCGGCGTGCTCATCCTGACAGGAGTCTGCATAGCCCAGGCCCGGCAGTTTATGAGGCAGCGTTTCCCGCGAGAACCGCTTAAATATGTGTAGTTTGTGCCTGCGCGCCCAGGATCTTCCTCAGCAGGACTTTGGCCCGGTGAAAATATGTTTTGGCGGTGGCTTCTGGCATCGACAACACCTTTCCAATCTCTGAGAAACTGAGCTGTGAAGCATAGCGCAACACAACCACCGAGCGAAACTTGGGTGGCAAGGAATCAATAGCCTGGTGCAGGTGGAGCTGCAGATCGTGGCGCTCCATCAATTCATCGGGCAGCGGTCCTGGATCGGGTATATCGCTCAAGGGCGAGAATTCACCATCAGCGTTTTCTACTTCTAGTTGAGAAAAATGGATCGCATAGCGATGGCGGCGCCGCAGTTCATCCACGCAACAGTTACGCGCAACCTGGAAGAGCCACGACTTGAACGGCTCACCGGTTCCCAGTTTGGGTAACGAGATGTAAAAGCGTAAGAAAACCTGCTGCAAGACATCACAGGCCAGGTCGTAGTCACCCAGGAAGCGACAGATAAAATTGAAGAGAGGGGTATGATATCTGCGTACCAGCAGCTCAAAGGCACGTTGATCTCCATCTATAATCATCTGAGCCAATACAGCATCAGAGATTTCTGCCGAAGAAGATTGCATAGTTTCTTGAGTTCGCACGGGTAACCTCTTCATTTCTGAATGGATTTTTTCTAGTGGCCATTCACTTTTATAGATACTAGCATATACTCTTCAAACAATAATTTCAATGGATTTTCAATCAAATAAAACTCTAGATATCTACTAAAAGTCACAAAAAGGCAAGCCCTGAGCGAGATAGGGAGATTTTTTTGAAAAGAGAAAAAGAAGTTTTGTGGGTTGCCCCACAAAACTTCTTTTTCTCTTTTCACACGCCGCCGCAGGCGGTGCGAGGGGATAGGGAATGTGATTTATGCGTGTTCCAGGCGTCGCAGTTCGATCTTCCCGTCGCGAACTCGTGCCGCAAAGGTAGGCTGCGCGTAGACGGCCGGGCTATTCACGACACAGCCATCGCACATGCGGAAGCCGGAATTGTGCCAGGGGCAATACACGACCCCGTCCTCATAGCTTCCCTCATCCAGCGGTCCACCCAGGTGAGAACACGTAGCGGAGATCGCATGGATGGTTGAGCCATCTTTCACCATCACCACGGGTGCTCCCTCGACCTCTACACGTGTTAGCTTGCCTTCCGCCAGGTCTTTTTCATCCATTACAGGCACGAACTCGTCAGGGCCGCCATCAACAATCGTGCGGTTCATGCCGATACCTGTAGAATAGGCCAGTTCTCCGCCGATGTAGGCGGAATAGACAGTCAGCGCGTACGCTGTGCTGGACAGGGCGATAGCCGTTCGCCGCTGGCCTGTCAGGCGCAAGAGGGCCGAAGAAAAGTTCAGGGCGGTAACGCCGCCATTGAGCAGCGCATGCAGCATACCGGTCCGCTGCTCCTGACCATCGGTATCCACCCAGTTGGCCAGGCCCGTAGCTGCTGAGCCGGTGGCACCAGCCAGGCCTAGCCACATCATCATGTCGGCGCTGCGAGCCATCCCCTCATCTTCATCGCTTCCCAGCCAAGCCAGATCAAAGACCATCGTCGATGTCCAGGCGCCAATGGGAATCGTCACCAGCACTGGATGAACAGGGTGGCCGAACCAGACGCCGGAGAGAAAGTCCTTCACCCGGTACGACGTGTCTTTCGGCTTGCCAAATAGAGACTGGGTCCAGTTCAGCAAGGGACTCGATAGCTTATCCAACCAGGGCATATTCGCCACCAGTTTGGCGCTATAGTGACGCAGCAATGGGTATCTCGGCGGCGTATCCATCCAACTGGTAGGCGGTTCATTCTGCTTTGTCGTCTCTGCAACCATGTCTAAGGCATCCTTTCTTATACCACGAGCCAAAAATAGTCCCGTGGCGGATTCATACCAATGATAGAAAAAGGGATCTCTGGTTTTTGTGTTTGCTGTAAGTAGCGCAGCACGGTAGGATTATGGGCATAAAAGAGTTGAGCGCAGCGCAGGGCGCTATCGAAGGAGCGGAAGTGGATACACATCTCTTCTTGAACCGGTAGGGAGACGTACTGAAAACCATGCTCCCCAAACCATTGATGGTCTTCCGTACGTGGCCAGACGATAATGATCTTGCCACCCGGCCTGGTCACCCGGCGTAGTTCAAGTAAACCCGCCTCGCCTCCCTGGTCCTCCAGCGCGGTAAACGCCGAACAAGAGAGCGCGGTATCCACGCTCTGATCGGCCAGCGGCAACTTGTTAAAGCGACCGGCCGCTGGGAATATGGACTGCTCCAGTCCCCGATCAATGATCTTCTTGCGCAGGAGACGCAATAAACCAGGTGAAGGCTCAACGGCATGCACCCTGGCCGCGCCATAGCGCAGATACTCAAACGAGGCCCTACCACTACCGGCTCCGGCATCCAGCACCACCTTGTCCTTCAGGTCGGATTGAATAGACTGGAAGATGCCCTCATGCAACCGCTCGCCCACCGTCAATTCCTCGTATAGCTCGGGCGTTTTCCAATAGATGAGCTCCCAGAACAGGATGTTCAAGGTCTCATTGCGGGCATGGTCGATCTCTTCCGACGAGAGAGGCTGCTGTAGCTCCTGCTGAAACTGGTCTCGCTGCGCCTCTGGAATCCCCTGCATAATACGTGTGATCAGAGCTGATGAGACATTGTGGAGGCTATCCGCCAGCAAGCGACTGGATAACTGAGCATGGCTACATGCCAGCATGTCGCGCATGGTTTCAGCGTCGAAAACCTGTAAATCTTCGATGTGAAATGGATTTTCAAACAAAACCTCGGATTGGGCAGATGAGTCGCTACCGACCATGGATCATCCCTTCTTCACACTCCTACCTATCCAAACCAAACCATCAGCACTACTATCAGTTCCCATCATCGGCTGGAGAGGAATCATCTAAATGAAATGTTGCTACCTATTTGTCGTACGCTATCCTGAAACAAAAAGTTTCTACAAAGGGGGCCAGGGTATAATTTTCAGGGATTTTTCATGTGACCCGCAGGGTTCGGCCTGCGGCCTCACTTATGTATATAGTGGTGTCTCGGGCGTGCAGCTGCGCGCCCGAGACACCACTATATACATAATACGAAAGTTCAGAACTGGTAAGCTGGAGACAGCTTGGGTGGTGCGGGTGTGATACATTGTTAGAGGGAGAATGATATAAGATTATGGAGGAGATGCGGGATGGCTGATATTAGCTATGATCTACTTGTTATTGGGGCGGGGGCGGCCGGAAGTACAGCGGCCAGCACAGCGGCCGAGATGCATAAGCGGATCGCGCTGATTGAGGATGATAAGCTGGGGGGAACCTGCCTGAACTATGGCTGCGATCCCACCAAATCGCTATTGCAGATCGCTACCATGCTCCACCGGTCCCGCCATGCGCAGCGCTATGGGCTCTCTATTCCCGAAGCGACGTTTGACTGGCGGCGAGTGCAGGATTACATTCAGGAAGTGGTTACGCGCATCCGTGGCGGCTCACCAGAGCAGGCGGACAGGTCCCTCAAGCAACAGGGGATCGATGTTTTCCATGCCCGTGCCGCGTTTACCTCACCGCATACCGTCTCGGTTGAAGGGCAGACGCACTACGCCGATAGGATCATTGTTGCCACCGGAACCAGTACCCGGCGTCCGCCAATAGAGGGCCTGCGGGAGGTCGGCTATATCACCAATAAAGAGGCGGTCTATCTACCGCAGTTGCCTGCGAGTCTGGCTATCATCGGAGCCGGTCCACTGGGTCTGGAGTTCGCCCAGCTTTTTCAGCGCTTCGGCGTCCAGGTTACGGTGCTGGAACACAATACTCAGCTACTAAAAAAAGAGGAGCAGGAGCTGGCGGATCAGCTGGGTGATATTTTAAAGGCTGAAGGCATCCGGCTGGCCACTGGAGTCGAGCTTGAGCGGGTCGAGCACGCTTCGAACGGGCGGAAACGGCTCGTCTATCGGGAAGAGAACGGCCAGAAGCAGCTCGAGGTTGATGAAATCCTTCTCGCTACCGGGCGCAAGCCTAATCTGGATGGACTCAATATCGGGGCTGCGCACATTGATAGCACCGAAAAAGGAATCAGCGTGGATGCTACTCTGCGCACCTCTGTTCCCCATATCTGGGCGGCCGGCGATATCACGGGTGGTTACCAGTTCACCCATGTGGCCAGCGACCAGGGGCGACTGGCCGCCAACAATGCTTTCGCGACCACGCCTCAGCCCTTTACCGACCAGGCCATCCCCTGGGTGACCTATACAGATCCTCCCCTGGCCCATGTCGGCCAGACCGAGGCCGAGCTGCGCGCTGAAGGGAAGCGCTATAAAGTGGCCCGGCTTTCATATGAGAAGGTTGAGCGGGCCATTACCAATGGTCGCACCGCTGGCAGCCTCAAAATACTGGCCGATGAGCATGGTAACATTCTCGGCGGCCACATCCTGGGCGAGCAGGCAGATGATCTGCTAGCACAGATAATTCTAGCCATGAAGACGGGTATCTCCGCCCAGACGCTGGCCCAAACCATCCTGCCCTATCCGACGCTAAGCGAGGCCGTACGCTGGACGGTGGACCGCTTTTCATAAGCGCTACCAGGTGGTTGACCTGAGACTAACTCGACTGTTTATGCGTGTACTACATGAGGCCACGTTGTGAGAGTGCTATGGTGCCGTATTGTGTAAGGGACCATCTCTGGACATGCAGCTCAGATATATATATACAGAGCTGCGCGTCGCCATGTTGGTCCCACAAAAAAAGTGCAATTTATAACGAAAGTTATACATGAATAAGGAACCATATTATGCGGACTGTACTGATTCTCAATCCGACTTCAGGCGAGTCGGCACTGGCAACTAACCATAATACCCTCGATGACAGCAAAGAATTGATCCTGTCCTCTTTACGCCCGTATAATATAGAACCGACCATCGTTTATACCACGGTGGAGGACCCGGGCACAGGATTGGCGCGCAAGGCGGCCGAAGAGGGCGCGGATATCGTCATCGCGGGCGGTGGTGATGGGACACTCCACGCGGTTGCCAATGGCTTGATTAATACCAATAGTGCGCTGGGCATCCTGCCCATGGGTACGATGAATAATATCGCGCGCAGCCTTGATATTCCAGAAGATATCGAGAAGGCATGCGAGATCATCGCTCAAGGCACTACCAGTCGCATCGATGTAGGAAAGATCAATGACCATATCTTTTTAGAAGTAGCCGGCATTGGACTGGAGGCGGCCCTCTTTCCGGCAGCGGAAGAGCTCAAGAGCAAGGGGCTCTCCTCGACGTTACACGGTGTTGTAGAGGGACTGCGCACGCTCTTCACCTTTTCGCCGACGCGCTTTACCGTTACCTTTGACAACAAGAGGCGCCGCCGGGTAAACGCTATTCAGATCAGCGTCTGCAACTCACCCTACTACGGGGCACGTCTGCAGTTCGCGCCCGACGCATTAATGGATGACGGACTGTTCGATGTACTCATCTATCGGCGCTTCAGCAAAATAGACTATATTCGTCACGCCATCTCAATCAGCCAGGGGAGACGGGCGCTGACACAGAAAATCAGTCGGCGCAAGGTAAAGACCATGTATATTCAGTCAGAACAACCGGTGGAGATTCACGCCGATGGGGAACAGCAGGGCACTACCCCGGCGTTGATCGAGATTCAGACTGGCGCCTTACAGGTGCGCGTAGCAAAAAAAGTGGCGGCAGGCCCCAATATGACAAAACCGGAGCGCAAGAAGAGAAGAATAAATCAGCGGGCTGCCGAACGCGACCAGAGCGAAGAGAAAGGTTCTGTATATGTTTGATTTTAATCGTAAAGCAGGCAAAAAAACACAACCTGAGCAACCCACACCCGGTACAACAACAAAAACACGGCCGTCTGAGCCCTTACCACAGGTCAGGCTACCGGAGGTACAGATACCTCCAGTGATGACCGAGGCCCAGAAAGCCGCGGCCCAATCCTCGGTCTCGGGCCGACGCGCGGTTTCACGTGGAACCATGTTTATGGCCTTTTACCTCTGGATTCTGTCGGGGGCCGTGATCCTTTCTCTGATCGCACAGCGCACCCAGTTTTTCCCCGGCGATATGTCGATTACGGCCCGGCTCCAGAAGTATCGCAATCCCTGGCTGCGCCGCTTCTTCTTCGGCGTCTCAGAGATCGGCTTTGTGCAGTATGCTTTGCCGCAAACGCTGGGTATCGCGGGCATCTTCTGGGTGCTACGCTTCCGTTTAGAAGCACTATTTATCCTGCTCACCTCGTCCGCCACGCTGCTCAACGCCATCGTGAAGCGCGTGATCAAGCGTCCCCGGCCAACCCAGGAACTGGTTACGGTGGTTAAAGTTATCAATGAGCCCAGTTTTCCCAGCGGACACGTCATGTACTACACCAATTTCTATGGCCTGCTCATCTATCTGCTGGCTACCAACTGGCGTTCGGGACGCATTCGCAATCTACTCATCGGCGTCTGTACCACGTTAATCGCCTGCATTGGGCCATCACGCGTCTATCTGGGCGCGCACTGGCCCAGCGACGTGGCCGCGGGCTACATCTATGGGGGCCTCTGGTTTAGCGGCGTCATGGCGCTGTACCTGCGCGTCAAGGCCTGGCTGCATCCTTCGAGAGGCAAGGCCCCAGAAGCCGCAAAACCGCTGCAGCAACCCGGCGACGACATCGATAAAGAGATCAAAGAAGAGTCAGAGAGAGACTAGCAGAAGCACAGCAACGCCGGCACCCCGAATGGGGTGCCGGCGTTGCTGTGCTTCTGCTAGTCTCCTGGAGTTAGCCTATATGTGGCATAACTACTTCAGAGGATTCCTGGGCTTCGGCGGCTTCGGGCTCAGCATGATATGCATACTGATCGGCGCGACCACCGGGTAGCCAGAACATAGCCACCAGGCCGATCACCGCCAGCACAAATAGCAGCAGGTAGACCCAGAACAAGCTCTTGGACAGGGCCGCCTGCAGTTGGCCTAGCAGATCCGACGCGAGGGTAGCACGTACATCCGGTGTCAATAAGACGTTGGCCGGCGAGATACCTTTGGGCAGATGTTGTAGCACCTGCTGATAGTGGGCAAAGATCGGTGTGAAACGCATGGCCATTTGCGCATTGAGGATCGAACCCATGATAGCAACGCCGATGGTTCCTCCAATGGTGCGGAAAAACTGGGTGGAGGCCGTCGCGACACCGCGCAGGCTCCAGGGAACCGCGTTCTGTACCGATAGGATGTAAGCGGAACTGGAGAAACCGAGTCCGGCACCGATTAAGACCATAGCCACGATAATTAATGGCAGGCTACTCTGAGGTGTAAACGTCAGCACAATCCCCATACCGATCAAGGTCAGTCCGGTCCCCAGCACCGCGGTAATGCGATAGCCATAGCTCAAAACAACTTTGCCGCTGATAGTGGCCGCGATCGGCCAGGCCAGCAACAATGGTCCAAGGATAATACCGGCATCGGTGGCGCTGCCACCCTTAACGCCCTGCATGAATAGTGGCACATATGAAGTGATGCCGAACATAATCGTACCCAGCACCACACCACCGACGCTTGAGATGACAATAATGCGATTCTTGAATAGATCCAGTGGCAGAATGGGCTCGGCGGCGCGCCGTTCTTCATACAAGAACCATCCCAGCAGCAGGATAGAGATAGCGAATAAGCTGATGCTCTGCCAGGAAGCCCAGGACCAGCTGGTGCCACCCTGCAGGAATGCAAAGAGCAAAGCAACAATGCTACCACTTAATGTCAATGTACCGATGTAGTCCAGTTGATGTTTTTTCCGTTCGACCTGCTCTTTAAGCGCGAACATTAACATAGCAGCCGAGAGCACACCGAAGGGCACGTTGATAAAGAAGACCCAGCGCCACGAGGAATGATCAACAATTAAACCACCCAGCGCCGGCCCCACGATACTGGATAAGCCCCAGACGCCGCTGAATAGCCCCTGTACCCGGGCACGCTCTTTTAAAGCAAATATATCCCCAATAATCGTTAGCACGATCGGCTGCACCGCGCCCGCGCCCAGACCCTGAATGGCACGGAAAATGATCAACTGCACCATCGTCTGGGAGCAGCCAGAAGCGATCGAGCCGATGAGAAATAGTACCGAACCAAACAAGAAAAGTGGCTTACGACCATAGAGGTCGGCCAGTTTGCCGTAGATAGGCACCGTCGTGGTCGAGGTCAACAGGTAGGCGGAAAATACCCATGAATAAAGGGTGATGCCACCTAACTTCCCCACGATACTGGGCATGGCGGTTCCCACAATGGTGGTATCCAATGCGGCCAGCGTCATGCCCAGCATCAGAGCAATCGTCACAATAATTTTGGCGTTTCTGGTCATTCACTCGTTCCTGACTATACTACCTTAACCCATCCAATCAAACCTGCTTATCCAAACACGCCTCATGCGCCATTTATTCCCTGTCATATCAGCAATATAATCAGTAGACCAGTCGAGCGCCCTTACGCCTCTACATTGACGCCGCGCCAGAAGGCGACGTAATCCTTGATCTGGCTCGCCGCCTCCTTAGGCTGGGGATAGAACCAGGCCGCGTCCCTGTTGGCTTCGCCATCGACTTCAATAGTATAATAGCTGGCCTCACCTTTCCAGGGGCAGGTTGTGTGGGTACTACTCGGCTTAAAATAGGCTCGCTGAACAGAATCGGGTGGAAAGTACTGGTTGCCTTCAACCACAATACAGTTATCGCTTTCCGCCAGCGTTACACCCTTCCAGGTTGCTTTTGGCATCGGAATACTCCTTCAATTATCCTCTACTGGTGAGAGGCTACATATACAACAATATCGCCATATCATTGTACATTTTTACACGACCAGCCGAGGAGAAATGATGCGCGAATCACTAGAATTTCCCCCGCCATAGTTCCTTCATGGAACGCATGAAGTTGAGCATGCGCCACCACGCGACCGGGGCGATCCCGGCTATTGGAGGCGTTGAAACGAACTGGGGTCCAAATGAGGCGGCCGGGCGCAATAGACCGACCTGCTCAGTCACAGTGGCATGGCTTTGTAGCGGCGGCGGTGGCAGATGAATACCTTGTCGGCTGCCTGGGGCCGGATGCAGTGGATGGACCGCCGGGATGTGCGCGGAGGAATGCGGGGGCGGTGGCTGGCGCTGACTCGGATGATGCGACGTTTTGATTACCTTGCCGGACGCGATACGCTGTAACTCGCGCTGGATGTTCCCCATGCTGCTCGGACGCCGCTTGGGGTCCAGTTCCAGCATGCACTGGATCAATATTTTAAGCTGCGGGTGATCAGGGAGATCCAGGTGCTTTGGTCCAAAGGGAGAGACAGAGGGATCAATGCCAGTAATTAACTGATAGAGCACAATACCCAGGCTATAGACATCCGCCTGGGGCGTGGTCTGGGCGCGGCCGTACTGCTCGGGGGCCGCGTAGCCTGGAGATCCCAAAGCGATCGTGTCTTTGGCCTTGCCATGCTTGAAGTGGCGCGCGATACCAAAGTCGATCAAATAGATCTGCCCTTCTGGGGTACGCATGACGTTCGATGGCTTGAGGTCGCGAAAAATAATCGAGGGCTTGCGCGTATGCAGAAAGCTCAACACGGTCGCCAGTTGAATGCCGATCTGAATTACCTTATCGACGGGAAGAGAGCCACCACGACGGCGTACATAGCTCTCCAGCGTCTCGCCCTCGATATAGCTCATCACCAGGTACCAGTTGCCCTGCTCGGAAAAATAATCATAGATGCTGGGGAGATTGGACTGGGTCAGGCTCGCCAGCAGAACGGCCTCGCGCTTGAAACCGTTCGCCGCCTCCGCCAGTTCCTGGGGGCTAAGACCATGCTGGATCATCTCTTTGACGGCTACCTGCCGATCCATAAATTCGGTGTCAATGGCTCGATAGACCTTCCCATAACCACCCGACCCGATCTGTGCGACAATGCGATAGCGCTGCTTGAGCAGGTCATTGACCCGCAACGGATGCGGCCCATGCAACGCAACGGCCTCCAGATGAGCCGAGGTCGTCAACGCGGGCGTGGAGCTATTGGTTTGATTATTGAGACGGTACCCGCAGAAGCGACAAAACTTTGCATGCAGCGGATTTTCGCCTCCACATTCTGCACAGAATAGAGGGCTGTCCTTCCCCATGAACATCTATCTCCTCAAGAACACCCCCGCGTAGAGAGCATCCTTTTTCCTGATGACACCAATACATCAACATAGGTCTATTCAGAAACGTAGAAGGCTCACGGAAAGTTTCTATGTGCTGGACTTTTACCCCAGTGTGGCGTGGGGGTCGCGTGGTGACGCGGAGCCCTTTTTGTGGTCACGCCTTTAAAGTCAGCCATAAAAAGAGTGATTTTCTTCTATAGTACTTGTATGATAGCGTAATTCTTGTTAATTTTCTATGGGTTACTTCACATTTTTTATTACGTGTCGCCTGCGGCGACACGCGGGAGGAAAGATATTGGGGCACAGCCCCAAACCCCAGTCAGGGGCTGCCGCCCCTGCACTCCGCTCTCGTTGCCCACAGCGACACGCAGGAGGAGAAGATGTTGGAGCACAGCCCCAACCCCCGGTCAGGGGCTGCCGCCCCTGCACCCCGCTCTCGTTGCCCACAGCGACACGCGGGAGGAAAAGATATTGGGGCACAGCCCCAAACCCCGGTCAGGGGCTGCACCCCTGCACCCCACTCTCGTTGCCCATGGCGACAAACCTCACGTTTAAGAAGAAGACCATCGTAGGTGCTGGGCTTGCCCCAACTTGTCGCGAAGCGACCCCGTACCCGGGCGCCCATGTCTCCCTATTTACGCCACCTCTCCGACAAACGTTGAACTTCCAATTGCGCTCGCATTAGGAAGAAAACGGATTCCATGGAACGTGGCAGATTGGGCACAGGGTCGCTTCGCGACAAGCTGGGGCAAGCCCAGCACCTACGGCGCGTTGCATATGGCTCTTGACGGGGAGGCTGAGGGCTCGCTATAATTAAGTCAGATTTGACTAAACGGCGGTTACTATGTATAAACAGGTTATGCTGCTTGGTGTGCTGCTTGAGAAGCCGATGTATGGACAGCAGATTCGGGAATTTATTGAGGCACACCACGATTTATTTGCCAATCATATTAAGAAGCCGACGATTTATTATCAGCTGGAGAGGCTGGTGGCGGATGGCTATCTTGAGATTCGGCGCGAGACCGTAGAGGCCCCGGGTCCAGGGGCGGCACATGAGGATGTGGCTCTACGTGAGCGGGATATGTATTATGTAACGGATCAGGGGAAGGAGTATTTCTCGAACCTGTTGCGCGATATGATCAGCAAGTTTACACCGGGTTTGAGCGAAGTGGATGCCTGCCTGTACTTTTTGCATCACCTGACGGCCGAGGAGGCCTGTGCGCTTCTTTATGAACGCCTCTCGCTGGTTGAGGCTTACCATAGCGCTGTTGTACAGCTCAGGGATGCCAGCCATACCTCGGATGCCGCCCATCAACTGGTAAATGATCATAAGCTGGCATTGCTCGACGCGGAGATGTGTTGGTTGAAACGGACGATTGAGCAGATTTCTCTGGGGGCCACAGGTCACCCACATACTGCCCCAACCACGCATTCTGCCTGACAATGACGGTTACAATGAGCTAGATATACAGGAGCTGAGCGAGCATGGAGCACAAACGGCGGTCTCCGCTATTACTGATGGCTTTAACCATCCTGATCGATTTTACGGGCTTCGGCCTCATTATTCCCCTGTTACCATTCTGGGCCGAACACCTGGGAGCGAATCCTTTAGGGGTGGGAGCCATCGTTACCGTCTATGCGCTGGCCCAGTTTATATTTACGCCAGTGCTGGGAGGGCTATCGGACCGCTATGGGCGTCGCCCGGTGATTGTGATCTCGCTGCTGATTGAAACGCTCTCGCTGGCTCTGACCGCAATCTCGGGCTCTTTAATTATGCTGCTCTTTGCCCGCTTTATTGGCGGTCTGGGCGCCTCCAATATCGGTTCGGCGCAGGCGGTGGTCTCTGATGTTACCTCGGCCAAAGATCGGGCGAAGGGGATGGGTTTGATCGGGGCCTCGATCGGCGTGGGCTTTGTGCTTGGACCGGCCCTCGGAGGAATTCTATCTCCCCTGGGCGCGACCATCCCATTCTGGGCGGCCGCAGCCATCGCCCTGGTCAACGCGCTGCTGGTCTTCTGCTTCTTGCCAGAAACCCGGACCAGAAGGGAGCCGCGTTCGCAGTCGCCAGAGCAAAAACCCGAATCGATGAATCGCTTCAGTGTATTGTGGACCGGATGGCAGCGTGCCCTGAACGCGCCCATCGTCCTGCGACTGGTCATCGTCAACCTGCTCTTTACAATCGCCTTCACCTCGATGGAGACGATCTTCCCGCTCTTCTCACAACAGAAATTTGGCTGGAATTCGGTTCAGAATGCCTACCTGTTCACCTATGTTGGTTTCATCGTGGTGCTGATGCAGGGTGGCCTGGTTGGTCGACTGGTCAAACGGTGGAATGAACAAAAGCTGATGCTAGCTGGACTCTTCCTGCTGGCCATCGGCCTGGTGACGCTGGCATTCAGCAATCAGCTCGCGCTGGTATTGATCAGCGTCGGGCTGCTGAGTATCGGGGATGGGGCGATCAGTCCAACGATCTCGACCCTGCTCTCGTTCGCCAGTCCGATTGAGACGCAGGGGGAGATGCTTGGCCTGGCGCAGGGCGCCGCTGGCCTGGGCCGCATCATTGGACCCATGATCGCTGGCAGCATCGATGCCCTCAGCAGTTCCAGCATCCCGTTGCTCCTGGGAGGATTGATCGCCCTGCTAGCGGCCATGGTCGTACTGCCGATCCTGAGCAAGATTCATCGTCCCGAAGAAAAGCCGGAACCGCGGGTCGCCGAGGCTGCCGCGTCCCGCTAAAGCATCTCACTCAACCCAGGGAACTCTCCGCTTAAGCAGCAGCCGGTCAGTTCCTTATAATATAATGCGATAGCGCACTCGCCTGGAGGATTTTCCAGGCAACTGAATGAAACGCTCATATACGGGCGTCATTAAACGTATTTTAAGGAGTTTTATTGTGATTGTACGTATCGGTATTATGGCACTGCGTATCTGTGTCCTGCTAGCACTTATCCTTGGCGTCCTCCTCTGGCTCAACCTGGTTCCTGGCGGCATCGTCATGATCCACATGCTGCTGGGTCTACTGGCCATGATCTCGCTCTGGCTGCTGGCCTTTGGCATCGCCACCGCGCCCCAGGGTCGCAACATAGGACTGGCCATCGGCGCCTTTATCATCGGCCTGCTCCTGCCTATCATCGGACTGGGACAGCTCAACTGGCTCAGCCTGGGCTCAGCCCATGTCGTTATCCAGATCATCCACCTGCTTATCGGCCTGAGCGCCATCGGCATCGGTGAGGCGATCGCGGGCCGCTATCGCCGCTCGAATAAATTGGCCTGATCATCTCGAAAACCGGCGCCCCTTTGAGAGGGGAGATGGTATCGTTGATGGAACGTGCGCGCCCGGGCACGGGGACGCTTCGCAGCCAAGCGCCCGCAAGGGGCGCACCTACGACGGCGCTTATATTATTGGGAAGGGACAAAAAACGCGCGTTCAACGCGCGTTTTTTGTCCCTTCCCAATAATACCAGGGCGGCCGCGCATGCGGCCGCCCGAACGGGAATGGCCCGGCCGCCGGGCAGTTGCTCAGCTATTGCCGAACCGCCTCGAATATGTTTTAATGTCCTTAACCATTTCGCAAAGCTTTCAAAAAGAAAAGTAAGCACAAGCGTCAGCAAAGGAGCTTATGTGAGTCAGCAGGAATCGCGTCACCGCCTCGCTGTCTATCCAGGCAGCTTTGATCCACTAACCAATGGGCATCTCGACATCGCCCATCGGGGAGCACGTCTCTTCGATGAATTGATTATAGCGGTCTACAGTTTTCCGGCTAAAAATCTGCTCTTCTCCGTCGATGAGCGGATCGCACTCTGGCAAACGGTCATAGCCGAAGAGGGCCTGACCAATGTACGTGTTGAAAAATTCACCGGCCTCTTGATCGAATATGTACGATCAGTAGGTGGTCAGGCCATCATTCGTGGCCTGCGTTCACCCAATGACTTTGATGCGGAGTTTCAACAAGGGCTGATGAATCGCAAATTGGCGCCCGAGATCGAGACTGTATGCTTTATTACCAATCTGGAGCAGCTCTTTGTCAGTTCCTCGCTACTAAAAGAAGTTGCCAAACTGGGTGGGGACGTCAGGGATATGCTGCCCGCGTCGGTCGTGCAGGCTTTGCAGCATAAATTCAGTCAGACCAGTCCGGCCTGAGCAGGTAACGACTGATAAGCTCAGCTGATAACAAAAAAACGGCATGATCAGGTAGTGAGTAGTGGCCTCGGCCTCGCTCGAAACGATGTACGGCCCATGGCTCTGTGACTTTGCAACAGGCGTGGCTATTCATTCGTAGAATATATGTAGGGTATCAGCGCAACCTCTTCAAAAGAGAGGCATCTCGTCAGGTCCGGTGGGGACACAGCGGCATGGGAAGGAGGCTAGGCACGCAGCATGGATATTCTCTACCTCGTAGATCGCCTTGAGAACCTTGTCGCGGGTAGTAAACGGATGCCATTAGTTAACCAGGTTATCCTCAAAGAGGCCGATCTTCTGGCAATCATTGAGCAGATGCGCACCTCGGTTCCCGGTGAAATCAAGCAGGCGCGGCGCATCATGCAGGAGAAAGAGCGCATCTTGGCGCAGGCGCAGTCTGAGGCATCCGCGATACTGAGCCGGGCCCGCGAAGAAAGCGAGCGCACCATGGCGCGTGAGGGGCTCCTGCAGGTCGCAGAAGAGCGTTCGCAGGAGATTATTCGGCGCGCGAACGAGCAGGCGCAGACCATCGTGCGACGCGCGGAGTCCCATACCGACCAGATGCAGATCGAGGCCGACACCTACGCCTCCGAGACCCTACGAAACCTGCGCGAGCACCTCCTCAATGTTGAAATGGAGATTGAGCGCACGGTCATGAGTATTGAGAAGGGCCTGGACAGCCTGGAAGGCCGCCCCGAGGAAGAGCAAGAGGCCCCGCCATCCCCTGACAGGGTAGAGCCAGACGATGACGATGACGCGCTCCAACCCCGCCCCCTACCACGGCGCGCCTCACTGGCCGCCGACACCATGGGTGGCCCCAATTATCCGATGTAATACACTGTAATATAAGTAAAAATGGTAGATATGTAAGGTCAACAAGAGATATCCTCCACCGTTTTCTGGTGCCCGGAGTGCCACGCCAGCGGCGTTTTCCGTGCCTGTTCCTGTCAATCAGGAATCACCAGCAGGACTTGACACCCTTTCATGCCTTGTCTATAATGAGCAGGCGCCAGAGAAGAGTAGGGGACGGTTCGCCTTGCGCCAAAACGTATTTACTGGCAAAAGTTCTATACTTTTTCGGTCTCAATGGAAAGGACAGATTCCATGATCTTTAACGTGGCGCAACTCATGAAGGCCCCGGTCGGCTCGGGGGCCGCATTTGAAGCAGATATTCACGAAGAGCAGGTTCAGTTCGACAACGATTTTAAGGTGATTGGACCCATTGATGGGCATACGCGCATGCGCCGTGTCAATCAGGGACTGCTAGTAGACGGTTGGGTAGATCTCACGCTCGATCTCGAGTGTGCACGCTGCTTAAAGCACTTTGAGCAGCCCATGCATATCACCTTTGAGGAGCTTTTCTATCCAACAGTGGATGTGGTGACGGGTACACCACTCCCTCCCGTCGAGGAAGACGATGTCTTCCCAATCGATGAACACCATCAGGTTGATCTTACCGAAGCAATTCGCCAGGCTGTCTTGCTGGCTATCCCGACGGTACCTTTGTGCAAGGAAGATTGCGCGGGCCTATGTGCACAGTGCGGTCATGATCTCAACCTTGGTCCTTGTAACTGCGAACCTGAGGTTGATGATACCCGTCTGAATGTGCTCAAACAATTGCTGCAAAACGAAAAATAATAAAAACACATTAGCATACACGAGTACGTAACCCTGGGTGTGATCACACCCAGGACACAATACTGGTGGAAGAGGAGAAATTCTAATGGGAGCATTACCTAAACAGCGCATCTCGCGCGCTCGTCAGGGAGAGCGACGGGCACATCATCATCTGGAAGTTCCACAGTTAGTTGCCTGCCCGCAGTGCAAGCGCCCACGCCTTTCGCATCACGCTTGCCCCAATTGTGGCACCTATCGTGGTCGCCAGGTTGTCCTGCCCAGGACAAAGAAGTAATAAGAAGTTGCAGAGGCTACCATAACGCACGCTCAATTGTGTAGTGATGTCAAAAATCCTATACGGTTTGCGTGCGCTTTACGGTTTAAGATAAGATAGGTATACACATATATACGACTACTTTCCAGACCAGATGGCCTGGTAGCCTTGCACATTCTTTGCGTATACGAAGTGGACGAAATGACGACAAAAGTTGCCTTTTTATTTCCAGGGCAGGGAAGTCAAAACGTTGGGATGGGAGCGGATGTTTTTGCGGCATCTGATGCGGCAAGGCGCGTTTTCACCACCTTCGACGAGACATTAGGCTTCTCGCTCAGTGATCTTTGTTTTCAGGGGCCTGAAGATACCCTACGTTCAACCATTAATGCTCAGCCAGCCATTGTCGCAGTTAGTCTGGCATATCTGGCAGCCTTTCAAGAAGCTCTCACCCCACACAATTCTTCCTGGACTACGCCGCTCGCCCCCAGCTATACCGCAGGCCATAGCGTTGGCGAATGTACGGCGATGGTGGCATCGGGCACCATTGATATCAAGGGCGTCGCCCATCTTGTACGTGAGCGCGGCCGCCTGATGCATGAAGAGGAAGAGATCTGTCCGGGTGGGATGGCCGCCATCATCGCTATGAAGGAAGACGCCTTACAGCAGGTCTGTGAGGACGCGACACAGCAGTGTCTGCAGCAGCTAGATCAGACGACGCAACAGCATCCAGGGATGGGTCGCGTGGTGCTGGCGAACTACAACGCGCCCGGCCAGATCGTCATCTCAGGCGAGCAGAAGGCCCTGGACACAGCGTGTGCCCTGGCCAAAGAACGTGGCGCCAAACGCGTCATCCGGCTCTCGGTCAGCGGCGCCTTCCATTCACCGGTTATGCAACCGGCCGCGGCCAAACTGGCAGACTCTATCGCCACCACACAGATTCAGGATGCCACCTATCCCATTATCAGTAACATCACCGCCCAGCCCATAACCAGCGCCTCAGACCTGCGCAGTGAACTCTCACAACAGATCGCTGAATCCGTTCAGTGGACCCGCACCATCGAATATTTAGCATCCCAGGGCGTGAAGGTCTTTTTTGAGATTGGTCCTGGACAGGCCCTGGCTGGTATGATCAAGCGTATCACCAAAGATGTTGATATCATCAATATAGGGAGCGTGGAAGAGATCGAAAAGGCGGTCGCCAGGGTCAAGGAGTTCTAACACCAACATCACGCGCAATAAGCTGTTGTCGCGCATGAGTGAAGACGATTGGGATAGTCTACTTGACACAAACTTAAAAAGCGCCTATCTTTGCAGTAAAGCTGCAGTGCGCATGATGATTCGCGCTCGTAAGGGTACGATCATCAACGAGGGACAGTCATATGGCTATGGAATCACAAACAACTGGAGTGGTACGAGTGGCACGGCCAGTGCTCACAACCATCGTGTTAAGTACCGCTCTGCAAATTCGCGGCGTTGTCCGTATGGCTCATACCAGTGACCAATGGTCACGACTATTGGGGCGCGACGTCCCCAATCAGGGTATCAACCTTACGGTCAAAGATAATACTGTTACTGCCGACCTCTATTTAATCGTTGAATCAGGTAGTAACATAGTGGAAGTAGGCACAGCTGTCCAGGAAGAAGTTGCCGCCGCCATTGAAAATATGATCGGCATGCAGGTTCAGGGCGTCAATGTCTACATCCAGGACGTTGCATAAGTATTAGTAATAACATAACCATAACGCGTCTGATGAGTCGAAACATCGTCTGTCCAACCCACGCGGCACCGCCGTCGTAACGAACGGTCTCGCTTGAGAAGAAACAGGCACCAGCTAGTCACATTCGAGGATACTATGCCAGGGATACGCAGGCAAGCGCGAATGATCGCACTGCAAACA
The DNA here is from genome assembly GCF_036245075.1 of Dictyobacter halimunensis. Taxonomy (NCBI): domain Bacteria; kingdom Bacillati; phylum Chloroflexota; class Ktedonobacteria; order Ktedonobacterales; family Dictyobacteraceae; genus Dictyobacter; species Dictyobacter halimunensis. Next base: position 3,222,895 of record NZ_BSRI01000002.1, on the reverse strand, counting down.
CTCTACGAATACGATATAGCCAACCATGCCCCGGAAGAGGTCTTGCAGCGCCACGCCGAGGAGCGCAATCTGCACCCCAAGGTAGTCGAATACGCTAGAGAGCTTGTTCTGGGCGCGTATGGCCATCTTGCAGATATCGATGCGCACATCCAAAGCGCGGCCCGAGAATGGCCATTGCAACAGATGGCTCGTATCGATAAAAATATTCTAAGACTTGCAATCTACGAAATTCTGTTTAATAATACTGTACCAGCCAAGGCGGCTATCAACGAGGCGGTGGAACTCGCCAAGACCTATGGCAGTGAAACATCCAGTCGTTTCGTCAATGGCGTACTTGGTACAATATTTAACCGGGCACAACAACAGCCCATCCCAAAAGCGGAAAGCGAGGTGAAGTAATAATGCCTACAGTTCATGAGCGTCTGAAAAAAATCATCGTTGAGCAACTCGGTGTTGATGAGAGCGAGGTCGTTCCTAGCGCATCTTTTGTTGAGGACCTCAACGCAGACTCACTCGACCTGGTCGAACTTATCATGTCTCTCGAAGAGGGCTTCAAATTGCAGATCTCTGACGAGGACGCCGAGAAAATCACAACCGTCCAGGAAGCTGAAGATTACATCGAAGAGCATCTGCGCTAATATTTCGCAATGCTAGGCGCTTGCTGATATAATTATATATATCGCAAGCGCCCTTTTTTTTTATGGCCGCGCCTGAAAGCCAGAGGTTTCGTGCCTTCGGCTAAGCCAGGGCAAGCCTGGCACCTACACGTTACGCGCCTGCGGCGCTCAAACATTTTATTGAGGCGACGAGCGAAAAAGGCGCGCACTGCGCGCCTTTTTCGCTCGTCGCCTCAATAAAAAAGTGCGGCCGCGTATGCGGACGCTTGTGCGGGGGCGCATTACTTCCCCCCATCAAAAAAATGAAAATTTTAAAATAAAAAAAAGTCGTTGTTTTGTTGTCACAAATCACATTTGCCATGCATCTACATTAACGTGAAGGAATTCTTCTCCGAGAAAACCTTCATACGAACGCGAAAAGAGTTAGGTGTGGACACGATACCTGCAGCACAAGCTGTTGAAACGCTCATTCATGAATACTATAAGCTGGTATTCCATACGATCTATGGCCTGACCAATAACTGGGAGGAAAGCCAGGATCTGACACAGGATACCTTTCACCAGGCGTTAAAAGGCATTGACGCGGCACGGGCCAGCAGTGGAGGACACTTCCACGCTAAAGCCTGGTTGTTACGTATTGCCTTAAATACAGTGCGTATGCAGAAAAGAAGGCGGGCGCTATTTAGCTTTATCCCTTTCTCCAGTATGCATGAGAAGCGTCAGCAGGAGGGGAGTGAGCGGAACATAGCCAGGGATGAGATGGTGCAGGCACAGGCCACACCAGTGCAGCCTGGCGGCTATGGTACGGTCGGCAATGAGGATCCCGCCGAAGCCATCGCGGAACAGGATGCGGTCCAGCGTACAATGGCCCTGTTACCAGAGCCGTTACGCATCTGCCTCTTGTTCTCAATTGTGGGTGGGCTCTCAACCGCGGAGATCGCAAACATGCTGGACCTCAAGGAAGCGGCGGTACGCCAGCGCCTGGTCCGGGCTCGCAAGCAGTTCCAACAGCTTTATTCGCAGCAAAGTGGCGAAGAGTTAGTCGAGGCGGCACCACCGCTAGCAACCAACTCACAGCTCCAACAACAATCTGATGGTCAGGATCGCAAGCAGCGCAACGCGCCCAAAGACACGCACCGGCGCCTATCCCTGGCGAACCAGGCACCATCGATAGGAAGTGGCTATGCATAACGACTCAATCGAGACCTTGCTGTTACGCCATTATGGCACCAACAGCCCGGCGCCCGGGGCTCTGGAGCAGCGTCTATGCGCATCTGTGCACCAGGAGGCACAGGAGATACAACAACGCCAGAGCACAGCCAGGCGTCTCTGTGAGCAGCGTATCAGCCGCCGCCGCGCCGTTCAACTGGTGGCAATAGGTTCCGCCGGCCTTGGCCTTCTCAGTGCCGGTGTTGCCAGCGTCGAAAACATCTTGAGCAGTCAGGAAGGGGTTCGCCCGGCATATTCGTAAGGCCAGCGTTGTTATAATTTTCAGGCTAGTATTTTAACGTTGTAGAAACAGTTCTCGATCTCATCCGACCACTATTTTGTCGTGGCGGATACCGTTACTATTAACGTTGGGTGGCTACACAGTAGTAAGCACCAGCGCAGGAAAGGATACTAATCATGGGTATTTTCAGTGGTGGACACACATTAGAGTTAATCGTTGTCGTTGTAGTAGCCCTTCTCGTATTCGGGCCAAAGAAGCTGCCAGAAATGGGTTCCGCCATCGGTAAGAGCATCAAAGAATTCAAAAATGGCGTCAACGAAATCACCAAGCCCAAAGAAGAGAAAGAAATAGAGACCCAGCAGTCTGCCACCGAGTCTGCTCGCCTGGAACTCGAAGCCATTGAGCGCGAACTGGCCGCCAAAAAAGCTGCCCTGGCCGCACAAGAGACGGCACAGCCTGAGGTAAAGACAACCCCGACCGTTGACTAATCAAAACCGCTGACACTAGTATAGGGGGATCTCATGGCTACCAGTGATCTAGACCAGCAAGGTCTGCTTAACCTGGGGGGCGACAATTCACCGGAAGACGATGACGAGAACGATTCCTCCGCGATGTCACTGATAGATCATCTTGAAGAGCTCCGCTGGCGCATCTTTAAATGTTTGATCGCAGTGGCTGTCGGAGTGGTGATCGCGTTCATTTTCCGCAACCAGCTTATCCATATTCTGGACGCACCATTACCGCTCAGCGCAAATAACGTCGGAGGAAATCACGGACTGACAATGACAGGCCTGGGAGAAGGCTTTACGGTGACGATTAAGATCGCCATCGTCTTCGGGATCGTCTTCGCCTTACCGGTGATTCTCTACCAACTCTGGGCCTTTATATCTCCTGGACTCTATGACCGGGAGAAAAAACATGCGGTCCCATTTATTATGCTGGGATTGGTGCTTTTCGTATTGGGTGTGGCGCTGGGATATTTTATCCTGCAATACCCGGTAAGCTTCCTGGTCAACTTTGGCGCTGAAAACTTTAACGAGTTGATATCAGCGAGCAGCTACTTCTCATTTGTATCGTTATTCTTGCTGATCTTTGGCGCTATCTTTGAGCTACCGCTGGTCCTGACCTTCCTGGCCATGATCGGCATCGTAACCGAGCATTTCTTGAAGAGTAAGCGTGCAGTGGCACACGTGGGTATGTGGGCCGCCTCCACCATTGTTACACCTGGTGGGGACCTGTATAGTCCAATCTTTATTGGCATTTCTCTATCGATTCTGTACGAGTTTAGCATCCTGCTCATCCACTTCGTGGTGAAAAAAGACACTGAAGAGGAAATGGCCTGATAAGTTATAACATAAAAAAGAGGCATTCCACAATTTATGTGGAATGCCTCTTTTTTATGTTATAACTTATCAGGGATTTGAAGATTGGGCCTGGTGTGCCTTCGGCGCTCAAAGGTTTTAAATTCGACCCACACGGGGCGCAGTGCGCCCCGTGTGGGTCGAATTTAAAGGGATGGCACCGGAACTGCGCCCCGTGTGGGTCGAATTTAAAGGGATGGATGTGTCTCTATGTGTTCGGGCCGGGTGGGTGAGGCGGTGGGCTCTTGCCAGCGGCCGTGGCCGAAGCGGGTCCAGAGCAGGGCGAGAGCCAGAGAGTAGAGGACGGTGGTGCTGATGAAGACGGCGAGATAGCCGACGCGAGCGATCAGGAAGCCACCGAGGGAGGCACCAAGCGCCCACATGATCTGGTAGGCGGCCTGGTAGCTGCTGTTAGCCAGGCCACGTCTCTGAGGCGGTACGACCTCCATGGAGAAGACCTGAAGAATGCCTTGCGTCATGTCCATAAAGCCCTGACGCAGGGGATAAAGGGTCGCCGCCAGCGGTAGCGATCCCGTAATACCTATCAAGAGCATGAGGGGGAGACTGATGATCCGAGGAATCACCAGCGCAACTACCTTACCGATGCGTAGGACGAGCCAGGGGGCGAGCAATGTGAGTAAGGCGTTCAATGTATTGGCGGCCGCGTCAATGGCCCCAAATAAGGCTGAGGTCGCCCCTAGCTGCTTTACAAAATATACATTGAAGTAGGGAAGCAACAGACCAGCACCGGCTCCAATTAAGATCTGGATGCCGATCATGACGGTCAAGGGATTGCCCAGCAGTGTTCGCAGCGGCAACCTTCTCCATGCGGACAGGACTGCAAGCCTGTCCCTAAACGTTGTTCCCGATGAAGTAGGACCGGCACGGCGCTCGGGCGGCTCTTCGCGTAGCATGAACAGGGGGATAAAGCTGGGGGCGGCAATGATGCCGGCCACCAGCAAGGAGAGCTGATAGGAGCGGGCCTGCGGCGCCCGGGCAAGCGCCCAATGGAACCAGGAAGGAAGAGGAGCCATCAACCAGGTGCTGGAACGGAACCAGAGCGGTAGGACGCCACCCAGCGCCTCTCCCAGCACGGTCATGATCAGGGTCAAAACGATATTCAAACTGAAGAGGTGAGAGCGCTCGTCGGGAGTGCTGTTGCGGGCCAGAAAAGGAGCATTGACGACCAGGATAAAGGCGCCCCCGATGCCGGCCAGAAAGGCGCTGAGCAGCAAAAAGAATGGGGTGCGCAACAAGATCTGACCGGCCCCGGCAATGCCGACGAGGACGCTGGCCCAGATCATGATCGACTTACCGGTAAAACGGTCGATGCAGAGTCCAGCGGGAAAGATAGCGATACCGGCCCCGATGGTGCCAGCAAAAAGGATCAGTCCGATAAAATCGGTCTGATAGCCCAGCGCGATCAAATAAAGGTTGTAGAGCACCTGCAGAATGCCCAGAGTCATACCACTGAGCGCATTGCTGATAAGATATAAACGGGCGTTTCGCTGGAAACGCCCGAATTGCTGTATATAATGTTGGGTGAGAGACATGCTACCTTCGCGGACGCACGATCTGCTCTTGCACCGGCGCCTCGCTGTGGGGCCCATGGCCCGGCAGCACCTCAGGGCGCTCACTTACCAGGGTCCGATAGCCGGGGCTGGTAAACTGCTGTCCCCCTTCGTTGACAATAGTCTCATCGTCTATTGTCTTGCTTTCCTGCCTATTCAGCAGACCGGGCAGGAAAAACGCTTTAGCCATCGTTTTAGCCTGGATGGTACGCGCGCGGAACTCGATGACCACGTTGGCGACACGATTGGACACCTGATCAACCTTTTGATCAGCCTGGTTGACACGCAGCGGCAACTGGCCCGCGATACGCGCCGGAGCTGGTTTATCTTCCGCAGGAGCAATGCCACGCTCGGCCGCTTTAGAGGTGGTATTCACACTGTCTACAAACGGTCGCAGCATCTTGATCAGCTGAACCTTCTCTTCTAAGAAGGACATGGCAAATCCCATGGCCAGGTTAAACGCCACCGTAATAACGATAAAGACCAGGGCGAACAGACAGATCACCAGGGCGGCGATCTGCCCTATCATGGCCAGAACAGGATCTACAGCTAAAACCATAGTGGTAGCTGCCATTATTCACCTCCTCTATCCACAGCCGCATTTGCCGCCGCCATTGCCTCCATCTGCTGTTTACGACGCTCTTCCGCACGACTACGGGCATGCCCCTTGCCCAGGAATACACGTCCCATCTCCTGAGCGGCAACAACAGCCGCCACCGCGCGCACGCTGGGACCCAGCGCCAGTTCAGAGGTAAATTTCGTCGCGGTGCCAATCGTCGATACCGTATTGCCGGCCGTACGGGCCGTATCCTTCATGATGCCAACCGTTTCATTGACGGAACCGATTAATGGCCTCATTTCCTCGCGCACAGTCTTGATCGAGCGCACAAGCTGAAACACCGAATAGATCTGATAGACGGTACCAGCGATAAGCAAGATTGCCAGGACGATCAAAACTATATAGAGCAGTTCCAGCAGCTTACCAAAGATAGCAGCCAGCAATACACCGCCCACGAGAATGATCGCTAACACGATACCGGTGATAATAGCGAACCGTTTCGCCTTTTGCATAGCGTCCCTCCCAATACAATAGTAAATTAATGCTGTTCCATTATAACGCACGGGCATGCATGCTTGTAGTTATCGCAAGGCTCAACTCTTCAAACATATATGGTTATGATGAGATAAGCTCATAAAAACATAGGAATAGGTGTAACCCATACGCCCGGCGAGACATCGGATGATAATCCTTTATACTCTTATACCCTTCCCTCTTAATACGCAAGACCAGGACATTACGGCGACAAACTGTTACATAATAGAATATGTGTGACTTCTGTCATTGTGGGGCCACGTGCGCGCCCCCGCACGCGCGTCCGCGCAGCGAACGCGCTGGTTTGTTGAGTTGGTGCAGCGGGTGCGCGCATGTGCGCACCCGCTGCACCAACTCAACATTGACCTGCCAGCAGTGTCAGTGCTCACAAATCCATTTGTAGTGGTGTCTAGGGGCGCATCCGCGCACTCATTGCATAACTCAACATTAACCTGTCAAAATGTCGGTGCTCACAAATCCATTGTGTGGTGGTGCGCACGTAACCCCAACATGGCGGAAGTAAGACGCTTTTTAGAATGTGTTTTATTCGCATGATCATCGCCCACGGTCTGCATGTGTTTTAGCACCTATGATGCTCACAAGTCCTTGGGGTGTTGGTACAGCAGGGGCGCTTTCGCGCCCCTGCTGTACCAACACCCCAAAACAGCGCGGCCGCGCAGCGGACGCCCGTGTGGGGGCGCTCACGTGTCCCCGCAATGACGGGAGTCAAACACATTCTTACACAACCTTGGGAATTTATAGTCTGGATGGGATAAAGGTAGCCTGGCGTACCTATTCTATCAGCTATTACGTAACAGAGACAGCAGAGTAATGAGTCAGGGACATTCTGGTATATATATATAATTAACTTAAAAGAGCCATACCATAAAGGAGAGCTTACTCGATGAGTCCAATACTCGCCGACCTCGTCATTTTTACGTTCGCGCTGGGCGGGGCACACTTTTTGTTGAGCGCAGGCCAGATTCTATGCTGGTTCCTCGCGCTGGCAATAGGAATACTCGCGCGCCTGGTCTTTGGGCGTCGCGTCCCCTTTGGAATCTTCAGTACCGTCGTGATCGCGCTGGCGGGTATCTGGTTCGCCACCGATGTCGTACTGGTCAACATTTCAAAGGAGATCTTTCTCTATGATGTCCCGCTGCTGAAAGCCTGTGCTTCAGCCGTCGTATTTGAGTTGTTGTGGTACCTGGCCTCCTATCGGAGCTATCGCAACTGGACACGCCGCCGCCGTCTATATACAACCCCAGCCACCCCGGTGCAAGAGCAATAAGCATACCGGTAAACCAGTCGGTACCGGAACAGCGTAATGATAGTGCTGATTCTGGAGGGACCCGATGAAACAACAGATGGACGCCTTGCCGTAAAGGAGATGGAAGCTATCACCATCTCCTTTAACTCATGTGTGATATAATAGCGGCGGCTTGTTTATGTCATTTTTTTACTTTGTCGAGGCTTCATCTGTGGACATCTCATTAACCTTTACCATCAGTGCATTTGTGACCTTTTTTACCGTGATTGATCCAGTCGGGCTGGCCCCGGTCGTGGTAGGGCTTACCTCACATTTTACGAATGCGCAGCGCAATGCAATTGTCGCGCGCGCCACCTTAATCAGCGCTGGCATCATCCTTTTCTTCGCGCTCGTCGGACGTTATCTGCTCGATCGGTTGGGGATTGAGCTGTACGCCTTTAATATAGCGGGCGGCGCCCTGCTGTTTCTGGTCGCCGTTGACATGCTCTTTGGTCGTCAGTCGGGGACACGTGAAACCAAGGCCGAAGAAGAAGAGGCCATGACGCGCGAAGACATCAGCGTCTTTCCTCTAGCTATCCCGATGATCGCCGGACCCGGCACCATCGCCACCACTATTCTCTACGTCGGACAGGCCGCTCCCCATCCTATCAGCTTGATCTCGGTGGCCGCCGCCATTATCAGCGCCCTCTTTCTGGCCTGGCTGGCGATGCGCAGCTGCACCTGGATTATCAAGCGCGTGGGTAAAACCGGCATCCTGGTATTATCACGTATCCTGGGTATTCTGCTGGCGGCGCTGGCGATCCAATTCATGCTCAATGGCATCGCCACCTATATTCATACGGGTGGATTTATCAGATAAATGCCGGCTCAATCCAGTGTCGATCGCATAATCCATGGTCTCGACCTGCGACCTTACACGCTGTAGTACGTAGTACATACAAAGAACTATCATACCAACTATACTGAGAGAAGAAGACAGGTACAAGGTCTTATGAGCAGAGCGTTGTTGAAACGAGGTGTACGTGAATAATCCTCAGCTGATTGATGGTGTGGCGACGCGTACAGCGCGTGCCAGACAGAGTTACCGGGCGGCGCTTTCCTACTATCGCACCCGCGCGCCGCTGGCACGCATCAGCTGGGGAACCTGGCTTATTGTGATTGGCTCAAGCTTGATCTGGTGTTTCACGGCAACCCAGGTCGCCCAGGCGATGGGCGCCCACAGCCTGGGCGCCATCCTTAACCATATGCTCAATAACGCCATTAATACGCAGCCCGGCAGCGACGAAGCCCTGACGACAGTGCTGATCCGTTATGGAGCCAAAGAGAATGATCTGATCCTGCAGGGGCAGTACTGGCGTTTTCTAACACCACTCTTTCTGCATGCCAACCTGTTACATGTAGGACTGAATATGCTGAACCTGGTCGTGTTGGGCACGTTTCTAGAGCGCCTGGTCGGTCATCTGCGTTTCTTGTTAATCTACGTAATCACAGGTATTATCAGTATTATCGCTAGCTTTGTATTCGCGCCAGATGTCATCAGCGTGGGCGCATCAGGCGCAATCTTTGGACTGGTGGGGGCTTATAGCATCTTTGTGCTGGTCCACCGGCGCGCCTTTCCAAGGGGAGGGCTGATGGCGCTGCTCTGGCTGGTCTTTATCATCGGGATTAATCTGGGCTTCGGTTTTATGATAGCCAATGTGGATAATAACGCGCACCTGGGCGGGTTCATCAGTGGCTGCCTGTTAGGTTGGTGGTTCACACCGCTCTATCGACCGGCCGCAGAACAGATATTGCTCGATACACATCGTCTATCTCGCCAATGGCCCTTGGCACTTTTGACAATTTTAGGTACACTACTACTTGCTATTTTAGCTTTACATTTGGGACACTAATCGTTATGCGCCAGCCATATCCGGCGTGAGCGATGGCATATTGGGAGGAAATCTCGTGGAAGCACAAACGGAACTCCAAAACTATCTAGAACAGGGGAGGCTGGCGCTGGCGCAGGGCAATGGCAGAGAGGCGGCCATCGCCTACGCGCATGGAGCTCAGCTGGAAACCGCTAATCCGCAGGTGCACCTGGGCCTGGCCGAGGCCAATCTGGCCCTGGGCAATTACGGGGTGGTGCAGATGGCCTGTCGCCGTGTACAAGAACTGCAGCCGGAAGGTGGCGCGGAGGGCTGGACCGCCCAGGCGTTGATGGAGCTGCTGGATCGTCGCTATGATCGCGCGCTACAGAGCACCGATAAGGCCATCGAGAGCGATCCGGGGATTGGCTACCTGCATGCCCTACGCTCCTACCTGCTGCGCGCCAGTGGACAGGATTATGACGCCAATCTGGCACGCGCACGCGCGACGCGCCTCTCATACGGGGGCCGCTTTGAAAACTGCTTCCCTCCTCTAGAAAATCAAAAGCCCAGCGCTCAACCGACCAGCAGTTATCCCGGCGCAAGCAGCACAGGCACGGACCAGCCGAACGCCGAGGAGAGTGGCAGTCGCCAGCGCATGGCTACGCCAGCCTGGTCGCAACCCAGCCCTATGCGCCGCCAGATGGTGCGTACGCGTTTTACTTTAAGTCAGTATCCAACCCTGGTTACCATGGCCCTGATCGTGATCAACATCCTGATCTACATCTGGATGAAGCTGGATAATGCTGTTTTTGTCTATGGTGCGCAGGTAAATCCGCTGATCACGAACAATGGTGAGTACTGGCGCCTCTTTACCGCTATGTTCCTGCATGATCCGAATAGCATCTACCATATTGCCTTGAACATGCTCTCGCTCTACTTTGTGGGCCGGGGCGCCGAGATCATTTATGGCAAGTGGCGCTACCTGATTATCTACCTGGTATCGGGCCTGCTGGGCAGCGTCGCCTTCCTCCTGCTCGACCCCAATGGCATCGCGGTAGGAGCTTCCGGGGCTATCTTTGGCGTCTTTGGCGCCATCGGTATGTTCTACCTGATCAATCGACGCGCCCTGGGTGCGGCTGGAGCCGGGGTCATTGGACAGTGGCTCTTCTGGCTGGTGCTCAACCTGGTTTTCGGCTTTACACCGGGATCGGGCATCGCCGTCTGGGCCCACGTCGGCGGCCTCGTCGGTGGCATGATTCTGGCCTTTATCCTGATGCCCCGCTCACGCCGCGGTCGCATCTTCTTCTAGAACCTTTTTTCCCCAAGAAATAAAAACAAGAAGCAAACAGCGTTAATGCTGCTTGCTTCTTGTTTTCTTAATTACACTAAAAATAGGGAGTCGGGCTTGCAATCTCGCTGTGACCCGGCTGAGTCACATTGATCCTATCAATGTACCGTTACTATCACCACGGCACAAAGACAGGGTGATCCTATCCATGCCCTTTACCCCCCTGCTTGACTCCCTTATTCCTCCTGTTACTCAAATTTACCTTATATCAATATTTACCAGGTGATGATGCTTTTCTAAACATCGCCTTCCCCAACAACCCACCTAGAGATCCAATAATCCCACAGATAAGCATAGTCATGACGGTGCCAAATGCAAGTACCGCACAGGTAATAGGCACTAAAAAGATAAGAAGAAGAAGACTGGAGGCATCTCTAAAATCTATATCCGTAATAAATTTGGGAAGCGTGTGGAAGGCAACAAACTGGAAAAGGTGGACGATCGCCTCATAAACCAGACCGAAAAGCACGGAGAAAAAAGCGGCCCACCTACCAGCCAGACTGGCATGCTTCAAGAGGCCAATTTTTCTAGCAGTAAGCATTCCAGCTATGAAGCAAACTACTAGATATATATCGTTATCTACAAAAGTCATTATGTGCCTGTAGCTATCAAAAGCGTCCAATATAACTATAAAAAAAGTCCCCACCAGTGCTAGCCACAATCCACAGCGAAAAGCGGTCTCACTTTGCCTTTTTGAACGATTTATCATTTCTATAAATAGATTCCACTTCATTAAAATTAGTTGCATAAGATCCTTTCATTTTTATTTTGCTTGTCATAGCTTCAAAGACACAATTACTTATCAAGCTATATATAATAAATTCATTTGCAATTATTTTACATTATTCACAGTATTATTGGCAATGATAGAAGTAAAAACCAGCTTTATGATTTTCTGGCAAAATGCTGCTTAACAGTGTATAAAAAGCTATGCAAAAACGAACAGTCCATATATTTGGAGAAAATACAGATTTAAACACTGCTTGTATGTTTAATTAAGCTCTGCTATAATTTCGGTGGACATCTAAAGAGCCTCGTTTGCTATTTTTCAACTAGAACATTGTACATATCATGAATTCCCCATTCATGGTAGAAAGAGATGTGTTCATTATGAAGGTCAGATCGCATGGAGAGCATTTATTTCAACTCAGTCATCTCGGTTTCGTAAACTGTTACCTGGTTCGTGAAGAGGATGATTTCACGCTGGTCGACACAGCCATGAGCGGCTGCGGCAAATCGATCGTCCAGGCGGCCCAGCAGCTCGGCTCCCCCATCGTTCGTATCTTGCTCACACACGCCCACGTTGATCATGTCGGCGCGCTCGATGAGCTTCATGAACTGCTACCAGACGCGAAAGTGTTGATCACCAGCCGTAGCGCGCGTTTTCTGGCTGGCGATATGAGCCTGGATCCGGATGAGCCGCAGGATAAATTGCGTGGGGGCTGGCCGCCCTGCAAGACCCGTCCCTCGCGCGTGCTCGAAGAGGGCGACTACGTGGGATCACTCAGGGTGATCGCGACGCCTGGGCATACACCTGGACACGCCTCATTCATCGATACGCGCGATAAGACCTTGATAGCAGGCGATGCCTTTCAAACACTGGGTGGTGTAGCCGTTTCAGGCAAGCTGCAGCCACTCTTCCCTCTCCCCGCCCTGGCTACCTGGCATAAGCCTACCAGTCTGGAGAGCGCGCGCAAGCTGCGAACCCTGGAACCAACTCGTCTCGCCGTGGGACACGGTCGCGTTCTAGAACGGCCACTGGCCGCGATGGATCGCGCGATCGACGCACTGACCAGAGAACTGGCCCGTAAAGCACAAAGATAGGGGCATGCATACACATGTTTTTTATCGGGCTCATCGCTCAGGTCATCCTTGGTCTCTTTTTTGCGCCCGAAGGCGTAATTAAGTGGACCCATATTGGACCCTCCACGGCGCGCTTTGAGCATTTTCGCTATCCGCACTGGTTCCGCTATCTAACGGGTGTGTGCGAGTTCCTGGCTGGCATTGGCCTGCTGATAGGCATCTGGTTTCCGCTACTGGCGGTACTGGCGGCCCTGCTCCTATGTATCATCATGCTAGGTGCTCTCTACTCGCATAGAGTTCGAGGCAAAGATCCACTCTCCGATCTGCTGCCAGCCACAGTATTTCTTGTCCTGGCTTGCATAGTGCTTATTGCCCACGTGAGATATATCCCTGCGCTCATCGGAGGACAGTAAACAAAAAAGATGCCGCTGATGTATGTGCAGCGACATCTTTTTTTGCCAGAATTATTGATTATATTCGGAGTTGCGGATGATGCGCATAGCCTCTTCCAGGATGTCCGGGGTGTTGGGATCGTCGGGCTGGAAGACACCGAGCTGATCTTTGTCAGGCAGCATCTCCTCGATCTCGTCTTCGGTGACGCCGGTCATCTCTTCATAGGCGATTTCGGCCCCGTCTTCGAGTTCGTCGAGGATGGCATTCAGATCGCTGAGGCCACGGAAGGCAACTCTGACCTGCTTGCCATCGGGACTTTCGTAGACGTCGTTTAGTTCCGCACCTTTGGCCAGTGCTTTGCGATAAGCCTCCTCCGGGGAGTCCGCGCGGATCAGCACCAGGTTGTTGTGAACCACGTTCTCGCTCTCACCTTCGATCTTAATCTCTTCTACCAGTTCGGCCAGATACCATTTTACATTGTCGGGGATGTTCGCCATGAGGAGGCTCCTCTCTATCTCGTACCTTGTACATAGCCCAGCATCTACGCGATCGTTCATGCCCCTTTTAAGCAAGCGGCAACGCAAGCATTCTAACACGAACATAACGACAAGTATACAATCTGGGCGCACCAGATTGCGAAATATACCGGTCAGCAGGTATGATCTTCGGCGATCAGTTGGGCAACGATCTTGCCAGACAACATCACCAGGGGGACCCCACCGCCTGGATGGGTGCTGCCGCCTACGAAATAGAGTCCCTTGATGTGCGCAGCCCGGTTGCCCGGTCGCGTAAAGGGGGCCATGCGGTCATTCGAGGAGAGTCCATAGATGGAGCCAGCATTGGATCCGTAGTTGCGCTGAAAGTCCTCGGGCGTCAGCATATGTTCATAAACAAGGTGCTCACGGAGGTCGCCCAGGTCGATCTGGGGATAGCGGGCCAGCGTATCCAGGACCCGGTCGCGGTACGCCGCTGCGTCGCGCCGCCAGTTCGCATGGTCGGTCAGATAAGGGGCGTTGACCAGGATAAACAGGTTTTCATGGCCTGCCGGAGCCTGGCTGGCATCGGTACGCGTGGTGGCGCAGATATAGATAGTGGGATCATGCTGGGGAACTTTGCGCTCAAACAGATCGGCGAACTCGGCTGGATAATCGTCAGAGAAGAAGATGTTGTGGTGGGACAGGGCTGGATATTGCTTGCGCGTGCCCAGCAAGAGCACAAAACCGGAACTGGATGGCTCTAACCGCTCCAGGCGCCGGGTATAGCTCGGCTGGCGTATGGATGGCGAGAGCAGTTCGCGATACGTCGTCACCACGTCGCTATTGGCCACCACCAGGTCGCCACGCAAGACGCGTCCATCGTCCAGGACAACGCCTCTGGCCTTGCCGCGCTCGACCAGGATACGGCGCACCTCACAACCGGTCTGAATGCTCACCCCCAGTTCTCGGGCCAGGCGCTCCAGCGCCCGCGCCAGCGCGTAGATACCACCGCGCGGATACCAGCCACCATCGGCCATCTCTACATAGGGGATAATGCTATACACCGAGGCCACCTGGTAGGGTGACGAACCATTGTAGGTGGCGTAGCGATCAAATAGCTGACGAATATGGGCATCCTCAAAGAAGGTGTTGATATGTCGGTCCAGAGTCGTGGGAGAGAGTGCGGTCAGCACAGCTTTGAGGCGTTCGGGCAGTTGACCCTGCTGCTCCTCTGGCATGCCGGGATGTCCCCTCAGCACGAAGTGCAGAAAGGTCTGCACCACATCCAGTGGACTCCCCAGGCTGTTATAGAGGAAAGGATCGGCCGAGGCCGCGAAGAGTGTACGGGCGGACTCGAAGAAGCGCTGGAAGGACTCGCCGTCGTGCTGGCTGAAGCGGGCGATCTCCTGGGCGAAGCGCTGTCGATCGCGCCAGGCATGCAGGATAGCGCCATCGCGATAGAAATAGCGACACGTCTCCTCCAGGGGCTGCAGATCCAGGTAATCCTCCAGGCGACGGCCAGCTGCTTCAAACAGCTCGCGCAGCACATAGGGCATCGTAATCAGCGAGGGTCCGGTATCAAAGCTGAAGCCATCCTGCTCAATCAGGTTTAACTTACCACCCACGCGCGGCTGGCGTTCCAGCAGCGAAACCGCGTGTCCTTGAGCGGCCAGGTGGATGGCCGCCGACAGCCCACCAATACCCGCCCCCACAATTAAGATCTTTTTATATACAGACATCCTTATACCTCGCTATAATACTCTCAAAGAAGATGTTAGCATTATCCCCGATGGGTAAGGAGATAGTCATAAATGATACCTGCTCGTAAGTTCACGCCGGGCGAGCAACTGGTCTGGCTATTAATACATACATCGCTGCGCGGGCACTTTGACCGGATCTTTTTTCGCATGCATGAGCCACTGACAGAAGAACAACGCCGGCTCCCCATCATTATCTGCGCCAACCATTCCAGCTGGTGGGACGGCTATGTGGCGGCCCTCGTCGAACGGCACCTGAAGCTGGACGGCTATCTGATGATGGAGGAAGCACAGCTCAAACGCTATTTCTTTTTCCGCTGGATCGGCTGCTTCTCGGTTGATCGCCACAACGCACGCTCGGCCATACAGACCGTCAACTACGCCGGCAAGCTACTCAAGCGGCGACGGGGACGCATGGTCTGGCTCTTCCCACAGGGCGAGATCTCCCCTAATGACTACCGGCCGCTCACCTTTTTCAGTGGCGCGGCCCACATCGCCAGACTGGCGGCGCCCGCGCTGGTCTATCCAGCCGCCATTCGCATCGAATACCTGGCCGAGCAGCGACCCGACCTCTACATCAGCCTGGGCGAACCGCTGAAGATAGGTGAAGATGAACTGCAGACGCGCGGCTTCTTAAAGCACTACACCGCATGTCTACAGGAAAAAGTCACCGCTGAACTGGATCAGTTGCGCGCTGATGTCATACACGGCAACTATAGCGACTTTACCCAGATCATGCACGGTCGAGCATCAACTAACAGACTGTTTGACGCAGCACTCCTGCGCAAACAAATACAGCATCAATAGAGGCCATCATGATCCTTTTCGAGCATTTTATCGTATCCATTGTTATCCCGGCCCTGCTCGGTATACTCTTATTTATTTTACTGGTCAACTTCAGCATCCTGCTGGTCAACCTATGTACGTTTACGCGTCTGCGCATCCCCCAGGATACCGCCATGCAGAGCGAGGAACCGCTGGTGTCGATTCTGATTCCAGCCCGCAACGAGGAGGCGAATATAGAGACGTGCGTGCGCTCACTGCTCGCTCAGCGCTATCAGCAGCTCGAAATTCTGGCGCTGGACGACCAGAGCAGCGACCGAACGGCGGAGATCGTACAGGGTCTGATCGATGAGCTCCCACCCCATCAGGCTGGTCGTCTGCGCCTGCTACGGGGTGGCGATCTTCCACCGGGATGGGTAGGCAAGAACTTCGCCTGCCAGAAGCTGGCCCAACAGGCACGGGGAGAATATATCCTCTTCACAGATGCCGATACCATCCATCAGCCGGACATGGTGAAGGCGGCAATTGGACAGATGCGGCGCCTGGGGGTGCAACTGCTGACGGCGCAGCCAGCGCAGATACTGAGCAGTCCGGGCGAACAGTTGATCATCCCCTTGCTCAACTTTACGATCATGACCCTGCTCCCGGTAGCCTTGATCTACCGGCGTCCCGAGCCCAGCCTGGCGACCGGCAACGGACAGATGCTCTGCTTCCAGCGCGGCGCTTACGAAAAGATCGGCGGACATGCCTCGGTCAAAGGACGTATTCTAGAGGATGTCCTGCTGGCGCGCGCCATCAAGGCGGCCGGCTATCGCATGTCCTATGCCGACGCACAGGAGCAGATCCAGTGCCGCATGTATCACTCATTCGCTGAGGTCTGGTCGGGCTTCTCGAAAAATCTGTTCGCCTTCTACAACTATTCGCTACCGTTCGCCCTGGGAGCCCTGATGCTCAATCTGCTGCTCTTTATCGCGCCTCCGCTCGTCCTCATCGCTGGCCTGCTGCTGATGGTGAGTCCACTCATCATCGTCCTGGCGCTGTTGACCACGCTGCTGCCCATCATCATGCGCGTGCTGCTGGCACTGCGCTTCCATCAGAGGGAGCGGGGACAAGCTCTGCTGTTCAGCCTGCTCCACGCCCTCTCGATCATCATTGAATGCCTGATTCTGCTCAACGCGATCCGCTGGCACCATCGCAAAGCGGGCACCTCGTGGAAGGGACGATCTTATCCGACTAATCGGGGACAGGCTCCGTACGCACGGAACGCCCGAGGAGGAGGATGAACAGGCCCGCGCCGAGGGCACAGGCGGAGCCGAGATAATAGCCATGGGTGAGATCAACAAGGCCAAACATAAACAGGCTGCAGCTAAAGAGGATGCAGGGGGTCAGCATTGCCAATCGCTCAACTCTTCCCATCTTCCGCCCACTCGCCCGGTCCACCTGTTCGTGTTGAGAAAACCGTAGAATATTTCTCCCTTTTTGCAATATCACATTCACCACGACCACCAGCACGAACGCGACTACAAACCATGCCACAAAATTCATCGACGGCACCCCATAGTAGTCCATTGGGCTACGCTCTTTCCACTGCCAGTACAACACAACATGAGCCGCTACAGGTTCAATCGCCAGATCCAAAAGTGTCGCCAGTATCGCGACAGACAATGCCTCCCCTACCCTTATGCCACGTTTAAAAGGCAAGCGGCGTTTCACAATACCATAGCCACCCAAAACAATCAGTATCCAGGCAAACATAACGGCCAGCGGCACCCCACCAGGCAGACGCGGAAATAAGACGGGGGTGTAGTGATAGACGCCAAAAGGGAAGCCAGTGTTGACGCCCAGCGTCTCCACCAGGTAAGAAAGCACGATGATAGCGATACCCGCGCCAAGAGCGGGCAGCGGACCATAGCAAAGCATAACGGCCAGCAGCAGAATGCTGCCCTCTAAAAAGAGCAGGAAGCTACCGGCCCAGTCCAGGGAAAAAGGGGGCTTGACGTCAAAGGCCACGCCAATGACCGCAAAAGGATAGCAAAAAACAAAGAGCCCTATTAGTATCACAAATAGGGCTCGCAAACCAGTCGAGTTACGCTTCACAATCGCCTCATTCTATCGCCGCAATAACATTAGCATACGCCCCGGTTGCTATGATGCGGGCAACACTGTGCTGCTGGATATCCAGCGCATAGAGCGCATGATCGGCATAGAAGGTGATGGTGTGATCGTCCAACCAGGCACCGGTCTCCATGTAATGGGCCGTAGAGGTCGCCAGGAGTTGTGGCTTCGCCCCCCCGGCGCCATGCAGGTCAACCGTATACAAGGCATACTGGCGCGGGAAATGCTTCACACTGGAAACAGAAAACTCGGTATAGGCCAGCGTCCGGGCATCGGAACTAAACTGTGGGGTGGACACCCAGCGATACTCCTCGGTATTCTCCAGATCACCTTGCTCGGGCAGGAGCGTCTGCGCCCGATCGAGCTGCGTCTGCGCTCCACCAATAGACGCCACAGACAGGCTATTCGCGTAACTCAGCGACGAAATATCGGCGGGTGCGTTCTCCTCCTGCATGGGAACATAGCCCTGAAAGGTGGAGTAGAGCAGGCTGTTGCCCTGCGGTGCTAGCGCCAGGGGACCCTGCTGGTTGGCGTCGCTCAGGTAAGGCTGCGGCTGCGCCGAGGCGCCCTGGTCAAGATTGAGCTTCCATAGACCATAGCGCGCGCTGCGGTGGTCGCCGCGATCATTGGTAAGCATGAGGGTATGGGTATCGTTATTCGGGAAGGCAAAGGCCCGAAAGCAGGGACACTTGTTGGCAGGCTGCTGATAGACGCGGCTGGTATGATCCAGTGGACCGGCATACAGCGAGATGGTTCCGCTGCCATTCTTTGGCGCGCTACTCCAGGCCAGTGTGCTCCCATCAGAGCTCACTACCATCGAGGTGATCACCTGGTCAGATGGGAGGGAGGCGATCTGCGTCGCGGGCCCGCCCGACAGGTTCACGCGCCAGATGCCGGCGCCGCTATAGAGCAGTTCTTTCCCCGTAGTCACCACGGCCGGCACGGCCCTGTTATAGCTATAGCCAGGCGTCTGCAGGGCATGGGAAGATTTCTCGCCGGTCGCGATGGTATAGATATGATCGGCCTGCTCATAGACCAGCGTACGTCCGGCGGGCAATTGCAGGGAAGAGAGACCATCGCCATTAGGAGCCTGCACAGGAGCGGAAGCGGAGCTTGAGGACTCCGCGTTGGAAGCACTGGTTGTCGCGGGCCAGCCACGCCAGATCTGCCGTCCACTAATGGCGAGCACCACGCACAGCAGGATAAGAAAAAGAGCAACACCGCCTCTGGAGAGAGACATCACCTGCCACGTTCTCTTCTGTGACGTCTCTGGCTCCGATGCCGGTGGATTACTAACATGTGGTTTCAAGATAGCCTCTAGCTCTAAAATACTATAAAGGGGTGCAGGGGCCTCCCTGCCGGGGTGCGGGGTGTCCCCGCAAAACCCCTTTTTCCTTTTACGCGCCGCCTGCGGCGGCGCGAGAGGAGAAAGGAGAGAAGGCGGGGACACCCCGCACCCCGGCAGGAGGGCGGCGAGCCCTCCTGCACCTCCCGATTTAGAGCGCAGAGGGCAGACCCTCTGCTTAATTTGATGCCAATGGGAGATGCCTCTGAATAAAGGCCAGCGTGCGCTCAAACACCTCTTCGCGATCGTGATCCTTCATGATAACGTGGTATGACCGGTGAAACGTTACCAGTTGCTTTTCCTGCGAGCCAATCAAGCGGTAGATGGTTCTCCCATCACGTGCCGGCACAACGTGATCATGAATGGCCGTCATAATCAGAATCGGCGCTGTCACGTTGGGCAACTCAGCCCGTAACAACGGTAAGTATTGTAACATACTTTCAACAGGTGCCATAGGTGTATGGCGATAAACTCCCCTGGCATACCTGCGCCGGGCCTCCTTATCACGTACATCTTCGCGCAGTGTCGGCAGCCAGGGCGTAAAGCGCTTGACCACGCGCACGGCGGCCAGCATGCCCGGATACATGGAGATGGGCGCGCACATGGTCACCACACCGGTCACCTGTTCGGACGCGGCCATATGCAAGCAGAGCGCGCCGCCCAGCGAGTGTCCGACCAGGAAGACATGGTCGCAGCGTTCCCGCAGCTCATGCAGAGCCTCGCGCACCGCCTGCGCCCATTCAGCCCAGCCGATGGGCAGCATATCGCGCACCTCGGTCCCATGGCCGGGCAGCAAGATCAACTCGGCGCACCACCCTTGCTCCTGCAGCAGCGCACCCAGTTCCTCCATATCGCTCTTGCCGCCATTGAGTCCATGCACCAGCAACACACCCACCCGGCCAAAACATGGAGACGCGGCGGCCTGTCCAGCCAGAATCTCAGCCGCGTTCACCACGACAGGACGATGACCTTTATCGCCATCCGGCGAAAATGATTTAGAAGCATCCATTTATCGAATCCCTGCATTGCATGAGTCATATAGGGGCACGTCAACGCCCTCACACGGGCGTCCGCGTGCGCGGCCGCACTGGTTTTAATGTTGGTGCAGCAGGGATGCGCATCCCTGCTGCACCAACATTAAACTGACTGCTGAGCACCATAGGTGTGCAAACACTGGCAGTCCGCAGAAGGCCGCACTCTTTTTTGAGCTAGCGCAGCGGGTGCCTGTGCGGAGGCGCTCACGAGTCCGTTGTAGGTTGGTGCATGGGGCGCGGATCCGCGCCCCATGCACCAACCTACAAAACATACGCGGCCGCGTAGCGGACGCGCGTGCGGAGGCGCTTACGAATCCCCAGGGCAATGGGAGTATTAAAGTAATAATATACACATCTGATATAAATAAGACGAATCTGCCAGCAGGCGGGTTGCAGGAATATTTCTGTGCTTATCTTTGTAATCATTTATAGATGCCTGACGTGACATCACCTGTCAGGTCTATGCATTGCTAGACTTCAGGCCCATCCACAAGAGAAGAACTGTAGGACCTTATGTCCTGTGAGATATTACCTATGTCAATTGTGCTTTCAGGGCTATGATGATATAGTTGATCAAGATTATTGCGGCGGTCCCACATATCGATGTATGAGGGGAGGCTGTTTGGGGAGTATAACCAATGAAGTTTTCAACGAAAGCAATTCACGCGGGGCAAGAGCCGGATCCATCTACAGGCGCGATCATGACCCCGATCTTTCAAACATCGACCTACGCCCAGACCGGGCTTGGTGGTCATAAAGGTTACGAATATTCGCGCTCAGGGAATCCCACGCGTACCGCCCTTGAAGACTGTATCGCAGCGCTGGAAAATAGCGAGTATGGCCTGGCCTTCGCCTCTGGCCTGGCCGCTGAACAGGCGGTATTAAGCCTGCTCAAAACGGGTGACCATATGGTTGCCTGCGATGATCTGTATGGTGGCAGCTACCGTATCTTCGAGCGAATCTTATCGCGCTACCAGATCGAGACCAGCTATGTGTCGGCCGCTTCAACAAAAGACTATGAGAAGGCCATTCGTCCGAACACGAAATTGATCTGGCTGGAAACACCGACCAATCCGCTGCTGCGCCTGGTAGATATCAAAGCGATCGCCGAAATAGCCCATCGCCGCAACATCCTGGTGGTGGTTGACAATACCTTCTCCAGTCCATACTTCCAGCAGCCGCTGGAGCTAGGCGCGGACATCGTACTGCACAGCACCACCAAGTACATCAATGGACACAGCGATGTCGTTGGCGGGGCCGTCGTTTTTAAAGATAAAGAGGTTTACGAGGCCGTCAAGTTCTATCAGAACGCGGCCGGTGGCGTCCCGGGTCCCTTCGACTCCTGGCTGACCCTGCGTGGCATCAAAACGCTGGCCGTACGCATGCGCCAGCATGAAGAGAACGCCCATACCGTGGCCCGCTTCCTCTCAGAGCATCCACGCATCGAGAAGGTCTATTATCCAGGGCTCGCCTCACATCCCGACCACGAGTTAGCCAAACGCCAGATGAAAGGCTTTGGTGGCATGGTCTCGTTCCAGTTCACGGGCACGCTTGAGGATGTCGACCAGGTCGTACGGCGCCTGCAGGTCATTACCTTTGCCGAAAGCCTCGGTGGCGTTGAATCGCTGATCTGCCATCCGGCCAGCATGACCCATGGCTCGATCCCACGGGAGATCCGCGAGTCGCGCGGCCTCACCGACACGCTGCTGCGCCTCTCGGTTGGCATCGAAGACGCCGAAGACATCGTACGCGACCTCGAACAGGCGCTGCGCTAACCCCATTAATATAGCGGGGAGGTGCAGGAGGAGCTTTTCGCCCCTCCTGCCGGGGTGTGGGGTGTCCCCACAAAACCTCCCCTACCTTTTTCCCCGCCGTAGGCGGGGTATTTCATGCCGTCGCGCCAGCGACAATAGAAGAGGCACACAACGTGTCTCCCTCGTTTGACATAGCAAAGAGACTTCTGCTATAATCTACGGGCACTCAGTCCGACAGATACAGATATGTCGGCATTTTTATAGTGAGAAAGCCCGCGCGAAGGGGCAGATGTTCCGGGGAGGATTGATTTTACATGCCCAATAATGCAGCTGCAGAAAAGCGCATGCGTCAGGAACAGAGACGCCGTGCATTCAATCGCAGCACCAAATCGATTGTAAAAACACAGGTTACCAAAGCTCGTCAGGCAATCAGCACCACAGATGAGAATTCCGTTGAGGCCGTGCGTCTGGCCGTCAGCGAGTTGGATAAAGCCGCCAAAAAAGGTGTCATCCATAAGAATAACGCGGCCCGCCGCAAATCGCGCCTGATGAAACAGCTCAATGCTATTAACGCAGAAAAGTAAATGAAAGCGCCCAATGCTCTGCCACCCAGCAATTCATGTCGAGCACTGGCGCATAGGAGGTCTTAGGGATGGCTGACAAACAAGTCGTAACAAAGCCAGCAGGGCGGGCGTTACTTACCGCTGTCGAAAGTGCTCAGTTACGGAAAGATGTACCTGAACTGAAGTCGGGCGATACCGTCCGCCTGCAAGTCAGAGTAGTTGAAGGAAACCGCGAACGCCTACAGCCGTTTGAGGGTGTGGTCATGCGCCTGCGCGGCAGCGGCGTCAATCGCAATTTTACCGTACGTCGTATCACCAACGGTGTTGGTGTTGAGCGTACCTTCCTGGTCAACTCTCCTCGTATCGAGAAGATTGAAGTGCTTCGTCATGCGCGCGTACGCCGCAAACAACTCTACTATCTGCGCGGCCTGACCGGTAAAGCTGCTCGCTTGAAAGAGATTCGTCCTTTGAGTGCCAAGCAGATCGCAGCTAAAGAAGCCGCTAAAGAAGCCGCCAAAAAATAATGCCAACGCGTAAGAAGAACAGTCCTACGCTTGAGGAGGAAATAGCCCTGTTTGAACAGGGCTATTCCTTTATAGCCGGGGTCGATGAGGCGGGCAGGGGTTGCCTGGCTGGTCCGGTCGTCGCGGGAGCGGTTATTTTACCCCGTTCAGACAATACCCTGGAGTTGTTCGCGGGGGTCAATGATTCTAAACAGCTCACGGCAGCCGCGCGCGAACGCTTCTATGATCACATTATGCGGCACGCGCTGGCGGTCGGCGTCGGCATCGGATCGGTTGACGTCATCGATACGCGCAATATTTTACAAGCCACCAAGTATGCTATGGAGCTGGCGCTACAACAGCTCACGCCAGCCCCGGACGCCCTCTTGCTTGATGCCATCTATCTACCCAGGGTAGCACTCCCCCAACGTTCAATTATCAAAGGTGATTCCCGCAGCCTCTCTATCGCGGCCGCCTCCATCATCGCCAAAGTTACCCGCGATCGTCTGATGGTAGAGCTGCACAAAGAATATCCCCACTACGGCTTTGATCAGCACAAAGGCTATGGGACCGCCACCCACCTGTCCGCACTACACACCCACGGGGTCACACCCCATCATCGCCGCAGCTTCTCGCCCGTCAGCGAGATGTTCGGGCTCTTCGCCTCCGTCGAGAACGACGAGGCGATCATCACAGCGGTCGAGCCAGAACAGTAAGAGAAGAAGCGATCGCCTCTCCTCTCAACATGCCTCAGACCAGGGTCGGCTGACCATTACGGGCGACCACCACGCGGTTGAACGGTTCGCCGGTCACGCCGTGACGGGCGTGCGCCACGCTATACTGGATCACATATCCTTTGCGCACGGTCGAGCTGACGTTGGGTCCGCTACGGTGAAAGAGCAGCGAATTAAAGACGACCATACCACCCTTTTTCAGAGGCACCGCCGTGCCGGGGTCGGGACCAAAGTAGCACTGCTTACCGATATCGGTGTCGGTATGCTCGATTACTCCCTGCTTCTGACTACCGGGGATAACCCAGATGCAGCCATTTTCTAGCGTAACATCATCCAGCGCCAGCCAGCAGGTTATGTACACAGCCGGATCGGTCAGCGTATAGCCTGTATCCTGGTGCCAGGGAAAATCTCGCTTCGCCTCGGGCTTTTTGTAGACCGATTGATCCCAGTACAGCGAGATATCATCGTGCAGCAGATCAGAGGTGATGCCCACGAACTTTTCCTGCGCCACAAACTTCATGATTTCCGGGTCCTGCTCCGCCAGGTGGGCCGTAAACGAGATCTCTTTGGGACGGCTGATCCCCTCTCTGCCACTCTCCTGCAACTGCCGCTCATGGGCCTCCGCGAAATGGTCGATGCGCCCGCGCAGCGCATCAATCTCGTCGGCCGGGAAAAAATCGGGCAAAAGAAAGAAGCCCTGTTCATCAAACTGCCGTTGCTGCTCTGCCGTAACCATACCTGTTACCTCCATATAAATAACCTTCTAAGAAGAGAAGATATTAAATACAGTGTATGTAACCATCCCTGTTACCTACAATGGATGGAGATAACTCTCTTTTGCACTTTTTGTACTTTCACGATAAGTGCCAGGAGGTTGCCCGAAGCGCTGGCGAAATACGCGGCTGAAGTAGCCTGCATCGCTCAGGCCGCACTGCAGGGAGATAGCCTGCAAAGAGAGATCGGTCGTCTCAAGCAGGCGCTGCGCCTCCTGCAAACGCAGATCGCGCAACATCTGCATGGGAGCAATACCATAGATATGTCTGAAGGCGCGATCAAAATAGCCAGGGTGAAGATAGACCTGGGCCGCCAGTTCGTCGCGGGTAAGCTTCTGTGCCAGGTGTTCCGACATGTAGCGGATAACATCGGTAAAGCGATCACGCGGAGTGAGCAGCGCATCCGAACGCGGAATGCTACCGCCCTGCCGCCAGCTCTCCAGAACCAGGCAACACATCTGCAAGACATCCGCCGAGACCTGAATGTGACGATATGGCAGACTCATATCACTCCAGCTGGCATACAGACGCTCAAAAACTGCCGAGAAAGGGATCGAGCGTGTCAGTGAAACGACAGGCGACACCGGATAAAGCTGAAAAAGATCAATCTGGCGCGCTGTCACAGCATCGAGTAGCAGCCATTGATGCGTTCCTGGACCGGTAGCCTGCTCGGAAAAAGGGAGCTGAGGCGGATGGATCATCACATCGCCCGCACGCGCCCGCCAGGACTCACCACAGCAACTGGTAACGACATCTCCACACGCCACATAGCTCAGTACCCAGTGCGGATAGACCTGGTCAACAATGTTTAATGAAACATATGAAGCCTGCTCCACTATATATAGTGACAGTTGGATCTGCTCATGAACTATTTCGGGCATCTGCCATCCCTCCCTCACAGGTATACTACATCTCTATCATAGAAATCCCGCTTATTATACGCACACATAGTCCATAGAAGAAAGACGGTCGAATTTTAAGGAAGAAGCCCAGAAAGCCAAAAAAAAAGGGTGATTTAATGCTTGCCACATCCACAGAGATGTGTTATAGTAGTCCGCGGAGAGATGTCAGAGTGGTCGAATGTGCCGCTCTCGAAAAGCGGTAGGGTTAATAGCCCTCGAGGGTTCGAATCCCTCTCTCTCCGCTTTCCTGGAGGAGTCTCATAGTGGTCTAGTGAGCACGACTGGAAATCGTGTAAGGTGAATAGCCTTCGTGGGTTCGAATCCCACCTCCTCCGCCCCATACCCCAAACCTGCTTCTAGCCTGACTTCTTGAAAACCCGCGACCCATTTGACAGCAAAACTGGCTCTCCATCAAGTTTTGTGATTCAGAAATTGCAGAGCTATAGCATCTCGTCTCACCTGAGCAAAGGAACTTGACCCGTTTTACCTTTCTTTTTCTCGTCGTCTTGTGCGTCCTTCCGTCTCTGTTCAGCAGAGACATCATGCTTTGAAGGACGGGCCTTCACCATCATGTTCTCTTTAATTGTTGTTATCGATCCCTTATCAGGGTTTCATCTATATTAAAGCATAACTATCATTAAATCTATAATATTTTATACTTTCTTAACTTGAAGTTTAAATTCATAATCTTCCTTTAACCAAATCTCAACTTATAAGAACCATCTTTCGCATACAATAATCTTATTGATTGTATAGCATCTTATACTCTCAATAATCCATTTACAGTTGGTATTCCTCTTTTATAGCCTCTCTCAGGTGGTTTTGTTGGTTCGTATTTTAAGTATTAGAAAGTGTCAGATTCCCATTATACGGGGAATCTGAATGTTCCGGATCCTGGGGAACGCAGGTGTCCCCACGCTCTTTTTCGGTGTTGGTGCAACAGGTGCGCACCTGTTGCACCAACACCGAAAAAGAGCGTGGGCGCCGCAGGTGTAAAAACTCAGGCAGACTGCAGGCAATAATCATGGGAATCTGACACTCTCTTAGAAAAAAGTGCGATGAAAAGTTTCTCAGGCGAAAACAGGTCCATATTAGCATTCAGGCATCTTGCTTCTGCCCATTCCTGGTTCAATGTTTCTGCTCACTACTGTAGCGGTAGTTTGTTGATTTGGGAATTTTGCTCGATTGAGGGCAGCCGTCTGTGTTACTTCTGACCTTATAGAGCCAGGTGTCATCAGCCATCTAAAAATGAGCAAGGGTATGGATTTCCCCGGTCTACAAACTACCGGTAGATTGCTGTAAAAAGGAGATACAATATGCAAGCTCTGACTCCCCCCCCGGTTGGCAAGACCCCTGGTTCACCCCCCTCACCTTCAACTCGCAAAAGAGGAAAGACACAGTCCATCATCAATTCTTTTATCATCATTGCCCTATTGCTCTCTGTCGGTGCTGGAACCTTTGTGGCAACTAAGCTGAAACAAGGGGGCATAGCGTATGCGGCCCCAGCCAACACGGCGATGACAACCTACAAAAATGACCTTTCACGCACAGGGCAGAATCGCAATGAAACGATCCTCACAACCAGCAACGTCAATCAGAACCAGTTTGGCAAGCGAGTTGAGTATAAAGTCGATGGACAGGTGTATGCTCAACCGCTCTACCTCCCGAATGTGAATATCGCAGGGACGGTCCACAACGTGGCCTTCGTGGCGACCGAGCATGATAGCCTCTATGCCTTTGATGCTGATCAGATCAGTTCCACGCCCATATCGACCTTTCTCTGGCATCGCAGCTTCATCAATACGCCAGCGATCACCACAGTCCCTAGTAGCAGTGTGGGTTGCTATGACATCAATCCAGAATACGGCATCACCGGTACCCCGGTGATCGATCCCTCGACGAACACGCTCTATGTTGTCGCCAATACCCTTGAAAATGGGGTGAACACCTACCGGCTCCACGCCATAGATCTGACCACGGGCAATGACAAGCCCGGCAGCCCGACATTGATTCAGGCGTCCGTCCAGGGAAGCGCGGGCACAGTTACCTTCAATCCTGCCATACATCTGAATCGACCCGGTCTGCTCCTGCTCAATGGCGTCGTATATATCGGTTGGGGCTCACACTGTGACAACGATCTGGCACATTACCATGGCTGGATCATGGGCTACGACGCCTCGACATACCAGCAGGTGACGGTCTACAATGTCACACTCAATGGCACTGCGGGGGCTATATGGCAGTCAGGGCAGGGCATAGCCGCCGACGGCAGCAATATCTATGTCATGACCGGTAACGGGACCTTCGATGCCAATACCGGTGGAGTTGATCTGGGGGATAGCTTCATTAAGCTGAGCACGTCTGGTGGCCTCAAGCAAGTAGACTATTTCACTCCGTTCAACCAGTCATGTCTGAACTCGGGAGATCTCGACCTGGGCTCCGGTGGGCCTTTGTTGCTGCCAACCTCGAATGAGATGGTGGGAGTTGGCAAGGAGGGACGCGTCTATGTGGTTAGCCGGGCCAACCTGGGACAGTACACTCCGGACCCGAACTTGAGCTGCGGTAGCTCTGAAGAAAACCGAACCGATATCGATAAGATTGTGCAGGAGCTGCCCCCGAATACGGCTAATGGTGGGGTCTGGGGGTCACCATCGTACTGGAATGGCCCGGCTGGAGAGTTCGTGTACCTTGTGGGAGTAAAAGATCACGTGAAGGCGTTCCAGCTAAACAACGGGCTGCTCTCGACCTCGGCGTCCTCACAGTCACCCGAAAGCTTCGGCTATCCCGGCGGCAATGTCGCTATCTCCAGTAACGGGAGCACAGCAGGCTCAGGCATAGCATGGACGATTGGACCCAATGCCGTTCTCTACGCCTACGATGCCACTAATCTGGCAAAGGAACTCTACAACACGAGCCAGAACAGTAGCCGTGATGGGCTGCCCAGCTACACGAAATTCAGCGTGCCAACCATTGCCAATGGCGAAGTCTTTGTGGGAACCCACAGCACCCTGGATATCTATAGCCTACTTTCTACACCACCACCTACACCTACACCTACACCTACACCTACACCTGGCTGCCCCACGAATTGGAGCTGTGCGGACATCGGCCAGCCAGCCCTGACGGGAGGCCAATCGCTGAGTGGAGGCACCTGGACAATCCAGGGAGCCGGTAACGATATCTGGTACTCGTCTGACCAGTTCCACTTCGTGTGGCAATCACTGGCGGCTGATGGCAGCGTGAGCGCGCATGTCCTCTCGCAGACCGCGACCAATGAATGGGCCAAAGCAGGTGTCATGCTACGGCAGAGCAGCGATCCAGGCTCGGCGTACTACATGGTGATGGTGACACCAAACCACGGCATCAATGTGCAGTACCGCACGGCTCAGGGCGCTGGCGCTCAGCAACTTGCGGCGGTTGCAGGCACCGTGCCAGCCTACCTGATGGCGGCCCGCTCTGGCACGACCTACACCGCTTACACCTCTAGCGATGGCAACAGCTGGACGGCAATAAGTGGGTCGAGCATCACACTAAACATGAGTGGCTCGATCCTGGCAGGCATGGCTGTTACCTCTCATAACTCCAATGCTTTGAGTACCGCCACGTTTGATACCGTCAGTATCAGTACGGCACCACCACCTAGCTGCCCCACGAATTGGAAATGCGCGGACATCGGCCAGCCAGGGCTGGCTGGGAGCCAATCGCTGAGTGGAGGCACCTGGACGATCCAGGGAGCCGGTAACGATATCTGGTACTCGTCTGACCAGTTCCACTTCGTGTGGCAATCGCTGGCGGCTGATGGCAGCGTGAGCGCGCATGTTCTCTCGCAGACCGCGACCAATGAGTGGGCCAAAGCAGGCGTCATGCTACGGCAGAGCAGCGATCCAGGCTCGGCGTACTACATGGTGATGGTGACACCAAACCACGGCATCAATGTGCAGTACCGCACGGCTCAGGGCGCTGGCGCTCAACAGCTTGTGGCGGTTGCAGGTACCGTGCCAGCCTACCTGATGGCAGCCCGCTCTGGCACGACCTACACCGCTTATACCTCTAGCGATGGCAACAGCTGGACAGAAATAAATGGGTCGAGCATCACGCTAAACATGAGTGGCTCGATCCTGGCAGGCATGGCTGTCACCTCTCATAACTCCAATGCTTTGAGTACCGTCACGTTTGATACTGTCAGTATCAGTACGACACCCCCACCACCTAGCTGCCCCACGAACTGGAGTTGCGCGGCCATCGGCCAGCCAGCCCTGGCAGGAGGCCAATCGCTGAGTGGAGGCACCTGGACGATCCAGGGAGCCGGTAACGATATCTGGTACTCGTCTGACCAGTTCCACTTCGTGTGGCAATCACTGGCGGCTGATGGCAGCGTGAGCGCGCATGTCCTCTCGCAGACCGCGACCAATGAATGGGCCAAAGCAGGTGTCATGCTACGGCAGAGCAGCGATCCAGGCTCGGCGTACTACATGGTGATGGTGACACCAAACCACGGCATCAATGTGCAGTACCGCACGGCTCAGGGCGCTGGCGCTCAACAGCTTGTGGCGGTTGCAGGCACAGTGCCAGCCTACCTGATGGTGATCCGCTCTGGCACGACCTACACCGCTTACACCTCTAGCGATGGCAACAGTTGGACGGCGATAAGTGGGTCGAGCATCACGCTAAACATGAGTGGCTCGATCCTGGCAGGCATGGCCGTCACCTCTCATAACTCCAATGCTTTGAGTACCGCCACGTTTGATACCGTCAGTATCAGCAAAACGGTGCCATAGTGTTGTGCATAAAAATTCGGTGAAAAGGAAGTTGAGTTTACATAAAAACTCCAATGTGTCCGGCTGCGCTGTGCGCAGCCGGACACATTCATATTCCACACATGGCACGCCTTCCGCGCCATAAAGTGCTTATTCGTGTTGCCAGAATGCTGAGATGGAACTGCGGCTGGTGGGGGCCGCGGTTGTTGATGGCTCGGGGCCTGGCGTGACCGGGACGCTGGTGGCGGTTGACGTGGGTGTCAGCGGGACAGTCGTTGCCGTTGCCTGGGGGGTAGGCAGAGCGGTCGCCGTCGCAGTCGCTGTCACGGTCGCCGCAATCGCCGCAGTCGCGGTCGGTGTCACCGGGGGCAACATCGAGGGGGGCGCCATCAGCGGTGGCGCAGGTGGTGGCGTCAGGTCAGCCGGTGGCGTTGGCGGAATGATGTTCCCATTCTGCGCGGGCATGCGATGGATGGTAATGATGATATGGCGCACAGGCGTCTGCACAGGATTACTAAAGGTTGGCAGGAAAGGCGGAGTGGGTGGAACAGTCAATGTAGATTGAGCTGGTCCAGAGATGGGCTGATTATTGGTGGATGTGGCGCCCTGTGTTGGCAGCAAAGTCGGCGATGGGGGGGCACTTCTGGCGGCGTCACCTCGTACCTGCTATGATTTTGCGTTAGAACGACGTCATTGGCGTTCTGATCCGCGTCAGATGAGGATGCCATATTCGAGAGTAGATCCGATGACCGTGAAAACGCCGGTATGACAATAAATGCCAGTAAACAGATCAGGCCAATACCTACACCAAGAGAGGTGACCAGCATTTTTCTGATCCTTCCCCGACAGATGATATTCCATAAGGCCATCAGTGTATCCATAAACATACGAAGTTTTCCCTTTCCTTACACATTCCACTACGTAAAACAATTCAGAAACACATTCGGAACAACATGAGCAAGCAGAGCGCCGACATGCGGCGGCGCCTCCAGGTGATTTCCGGGATAAAGCAAGCTCAGTGTTCCGGTCGACCACATTCGCTGCATACAGGCAGGCTCGGTAGGTGCATGGTCTCCTTTTTTCTAAACGCCTGCTGCACCCGTAAGGATTGCGTATCATCCGGCATCATATGCTGACTGACGGCAGGCAGGATCTTATCCTGAAAATGCTGCCAGATATGATCCAGGTACATCACGCACTCCAGCGGGCGGCGCATGACAAAAAATTGTTGTCGGCGCCAGTAGGTGGTTGAGATCATTACCGCGCCCGGCACATGCGAATATTGGAGCATATGCTCGTAGCCCAGCGTAATATGACGTTGCTGACCTAGATAGATCAGACGGAGATTGGTTAAGATGAGCCTGCCCTGGTCTTTGACCTTTGCCCTGGCCCGTTTCCCCTCGCCCGGTGGATCATCACACAGCCTGGCCTCAACGCAATAGTGGGCACATTCGCCATCCAGCAACAGTACCGGTACCGAAACCTGAGGTAACGGATTGGACTGTAAGCTTCTGGCCAGTGCCTCCACATCAAAGCCATAAAAGCGTACCTCGCGCTCCCGCTGGAGGCGCTGCTGGTGCTGCAGGTACTGCCGATGGCGCTCATCGGTCCAGGGCCACGAGGTAACGGCATCCAGCGTTATTGGTACCATCGAGGAGGTCGTACCAGAAGAAGACGTAATCGTCTCGGCCTCCCCGTCTACTACGGCATCAAGGGGTCCAACCGCGATGGTTGGGTGATCATGGGCATCGTATTCCCAGAAGTGCTCCCGCTCGCCTTCTGAAAGCACCAGGGGTTGTGGCGCGGACACAATTGCCGTGGATGCGGGCGCTGGAAGTTCAGGGGTAACATGAACCTCTTCCACGGAATAGCGTAGATGTGCCGCGCTCCATGTATGCAGGTACGCAATTACTTTTAAAGCCAGGGATATATCAGCAATGCCGCGAATCACTACACTATCAGAGATGAATTGTAGCTCCAGGCGCATTGAAGGAACGCCCATAATGCGGCGATAAACAGGCTTGAAGTTAATCAAGTCATACAATGAGTATGAGGTTCCCTGGATATCCAGATGATCAGGATAAAGCTGTAGTACCTGCCCCCATCCATAGACACATTCCACAATTGGCTCACCAAACATCGCTCACTTACTCTCCCCAACGACCCAACGACTATCCATTCATAACTAGAAAACGAGAGGCCATAGGGAGAGTAACGAGCATCGATACATCCATGCATGGTCATGCACGATGCGGCGTTATTTGCTGCTTTTGCGCAAGAACAGCAGGCGCAAGAGACGCTTGCGCAACGTGGGCCAGGACCGTTCCAGCGAGATCGCTTCCTGTTCACCCGGCGCGTGAGGACTGGCCCCCCAGCGCTCACGAACAAAGAGATCCGTTAATTGCCAGAGCGAGGACTCTTTTTGTGGCAGATGGCGGCTCAACATCGCGGTATACTCGTAAGGGGTCTGCCAGGACCTGGGTCCCAGACCGGCCCAGCTGGCTACACGACAGGCGCGCCAGAATAGATTCGAGACAGCCGGACGAGTGGACTCCAACAAACGGCGGCGCCTGACAAAGAAGGCCATCACAAAGAAGGCGATCGCGCACACCAGTAATCCCAGAGCGCCCCACAACATCCATGACGAACCCGAGTTCGTGGACTGTGTGGCCTGTGGGTGCGTAGGATCGACTTGCGGCTTCTGTGGCGTATGGGTTGGTATAGATCTTATGGTTGGCGTCGGTTGGAGCGCAGGCTGCGTCGCAATAGGGGTCGGAACCTGGTTGGTCGCCTGCTGGGACTGCGCCGAGTAGCCGGGCGTCGGCTCAAAATCCAACCAGCCATAGTTGGGGAAATAGGCCTGCACCCAGCTATGGGCATCGCTGCCAGAAACAGACCAGACGCCGCGTGCGGGATCGTACTTCCCGGCGCTAAACCCTGTCACCAGGCGCGTCGGAATGTGCAGCATGCGACCCATCACAGCCATCGCACTGGCATAATAGGTGCAATAGCCAGAATGTGTCTCCAGCAGCCAGTCCACCACGTCTGTATGCGCCGGAATAGGCGCGTTATTGATTGAATAGGTAAACTCACGCGGATCGCTGAGATGCGACTCGATACGCTTCATGGCATCGTAGGCATTAGTCGCGCCAGCCGTCCACTTGGCCTCCGTCTGCTCGACACGGGGCGAAAGATCCTGCGGCTTCTGCAGATAGGCGACGCTTAGTTCATAATAATACGTATCCGCATGCCAGACATCAGGACTATCATTCGGTAGCGGGATATCGTTCACAGATCCCTGGTAAGGGAGGGACGAGACGACACTATAACTCTCATTCTGCGTCAGTGGCTCCAGTTGCGTCCAGGCGCTGGCCGTGATGCCACCGTTGCCACCATTGGAGTAGATCTGGGTTGGAACGCTAAACGTCATAGGCTGCGCTGGTCCAAAAAGATAATTTTTAGAGCCACTGATGGCCTGCGTCATGGTAACCTTTGTCTTCACCAGGTCGCCAATAGGATGGCCGCTATCCAGCGGCAAGTGCATATTCGCCGCGAACTCCTGTTGCATGCTATCTCGCGGAGAAATGGTCCAGGTATTATTGGTAAACGTACTAAAGGTAGAGCTTTCCAGGTAATGTGATTTTTTATCGGTACTGGAATAAACCATCACTTCACCATCGGGCAAATGAATACTATTGGAGATCGCCAATTGATTACCAAAATAATTGGTGGTATCCGACGCTGAAGCGATTGAACGCAGGGTGTTCAAGGACAGATCACCGCTCATGGCGCTGTTCCAGGCCTGGTTAATGCGGTCCCAGAGCACTTTGCCGCTCTCAGGCTGATTCTGCACCGGGAGCAACCAGCTCAGGGGCAAGGTCAACAGTAAGATCAGGCAGCTGGCCTGCATACAGCGCCTGGTCATTTTGCGCAACCAGGCCTGATCTGTATAGAGACCCTCGCTGGTCCACTGCGCCAGGCGACCGGCCAGCTGAACACGAGCGATCAACAGGATCAGCGGCGCCATCATCACTAACAATAGATAGTTATAGTCGCTCTTCACATAATTTAAGTTGACCAGCATAATAGAGCAATAGACCAGCGCCACCAACCAGGGCAGTCGGGCGCGATAGACCAGCCAGCTCCCGAAATATCCCAGAAAGAAGCAGAGGAAGGCCAGGTAAAAGAAGAAGACCATCTCGCTCATCGCGCTGGATTCAGTGGCCATATGGCCGCTAAAGGCCGCCTGCAGCCCGGATAGCACAAGCGGCGCCGGCACGTGAAACGCGTAAACGCTGGTCACCCATACGGCCAGAGCATGACCGATCAGACAGGCCAGCAGGTGTAATAAAGCCTGGGGAATATATGGAAGTTTGGCCACCACCAACCCAACAAACAGGCCAATGATAGGGCAAAGATATAGGTAAGAACTATAATGCACCCAATCAGCATTGACGATCACCGCCACGACACTGTACAGGGCGATAGCAAGTAGAAGAAACGCCAGCCAGCCCTCCTGTGGAACCAGGAAACGGGTAATACTGCTTCCAGGAGCTGCACTGGTCGCTCGATGTGAAACGGGAGGCGGCAAAGATGAATGGTGAGAAACCTGATTATATATTGCTTGCTGTTTCGTTTCAATTTTACCAGAGGCCCGCTGGCTATCTATAAGACTCGAACGCATCGAATACTCCTCTATACGACAAAAGCCTCCACGCACACTACTAGCACTAATTTATGATTATACATTGAATAGCTAACAAAAACAGTAACCTGCTCCACAAATAGGACCAAATATTCATATTATCCAGCGTGAATATACAGGTATCCCTCATCATAGCTCTATGCGTCATGTAATATCAATACGTATCAGAAGGCTTACAGGGTAGCAAATTGTAACCAACGGGCCTTTTCCCAGCCAGGATGGGCATGGCTGTTCACCAGGCGAACAACAGGTGCGCTCTTCCAGTCGATGACGCTGATGGTAGCTGGATCGAGAAAGATGCGGAACAGTGAGGATAATGGCGCATCCAGTGCCTGGCACAGAAATGCCTTGATGGGACCCACATGCGAGACCAGCACCAGGGTCTGACCGGGATGGCGCCGCACCAATTGGGCCACCACAATCGCCACGCGTTCCTGCACCATGGCGAAGCTCTCGCCCTGCGGCGGGGGCAGCGAGGGATCGCGCTCCCACTCCAGCAACTGCCGCTCATCTTCAGGACCGCGCGCCAGCACCTCCGCCCGGCTCAAACCTTCCCAGGTGCCAAAGTTCCCTTCACACAACTCATCGACCACCTGGACGGAAAGTTTATGTTGTGCGGCGATCGGCGTGGCCGTCCGGTAGGCTCGCCGCAACGGACTACTATAGACAGCGTCTATCGGCACAGCGGACAGGGTCTGCGCCAGTTGCAACGCCTGCGCCTCACCATGTTCGGACAGCGCATCGTCCCGCGCGCCGATATAGCGGAATTCACGATTGGCCACAGTCTCCCCATGGCGCACAAACAGCAAACGCGTAGCAGCCGGCATACAAGTCCTCTCTATCTTTCCCTGTGGAAACAATGGAGCCCGCGCTTAGAACAGCCCACACCTCTATCGCTTCCTATTATCTCACATCTCGAACCCCATGAGGAGCCGTATCTTTGCGGCCGAAGAAAAGGAGCAGGAATGTGGGGGCCAGCAAGAGGCAGAAGGCGCCATAGACAAAGGAGGCGGACAGGCTGATGCTGGTCTGCAGCCATCCGGCGATGGCGGGTCCGACGCTGAAGCCAATACTCCAGGTGACCGAGTAGAGGCCCGCCAGGGTCGCGCGCTGGCGATTGGAGACCTGCTCCATGGCGAAGGCGGCGTAGACCGGCTCGATCAGTGTGCGCATAAACGAGCGCGCGTATTCGCCCGTGATAGCCAGGGGCAGCGTGGGGGCGAAGCCGATCAAGACCATCAGCGGCGCGCTCAGATACTGTACCGTAGTAACGAGGCGCAGCTTGCTCCAGCGCCTGACAAACAGAGGCGCCGTCAGGGAGAAGATGCCACCCGCCAGTCCCGAGATGGTAAAGATAATGCCCAGGGGTCCGGGGAGCAGATTGAAGCGCAGCACGAAGTAGACCTGGATCAGGGCCACCACAGCGCCCTCGCCCATGGTAAAGACCAGGTCCGGAATCAATAGCTTGAGGAAGAGTCCCACGGGCCGGCTCTTGCGGGATGGCGCCGGGGCGACGCCCTCGGCCGCCAGCAACTCATCCGGCTCCGGCGCGGGTGCACCCCGAGATTCATGCAAGAGCCAGAGCGGCAATCCAAAGATAAAAGTAAAGGAGGCCGCCGCGAACACACCATAGCGCAGAGCCAGGGTACTGGCCGCCGACACGTGCAGGAGTCCGCCCACAAATTCTGGGATAAAGCCACCAAGCAGATTGCCCAGAGAGCCAACGCCCAGCAGCAAGAAGCTATTAAGGGCCAGCACCCCCACGCGCTGCTTCTCGGTCGTACTCTCGGTCAACAGGGGCAGATTCGTCACCCAGTAGGCGGTCGAAACAAGGCCCTGCAAAAGATTCATGATGATCAGCCAGGGAGCGGATGTAGCCAGGGCCAGTGCGGCCAGCGACAGCGGCGATAAAATCGCTGTCAGCAACAAGACCGGTTTGCGGCCCCAGCGGTCCGCCAGCATGCCCACCGGCACCGCCCCGATCATGGCGCCAATCGCCGACATCGCACTAAAGATACCAATAAAGTCGGGCAGATAACCTATACTATGAACATAATAATTCAAAGTGAGAGCAGCGATACTCAGCTGGAAGCCTTTGCCCAGCGTAAAGAACAGCAAGAGATAGACATTACGCGGCAGGTGCCAGAATTCTTTCAGGCCTTTGAGCATGGGCTGTACCTGCTCATCGGCAGAGGACTGCGGCGAGGGATCGGAAACCGAGGACATGACTACTCCTAATTGACAATCACAGATCTACCACCTAAGCATATCACCCTCCTTGCTGGTCGACAATGAACAAAAGGACAGTTCAAATTCAGCGAATCCAAAAAGAACCAACATATCCCATGGCAGAACAACAAAAAACCGTCACGACAGGACTGCGGACGAGAGGGCAGCAAACAGGGGTTAACAGGACTCAGCGGGAGGAAGGAAGCGGTGAATGAGTTGCTCGAGCTGATCCATCTCAAATGGTTTCGTGATGA
The DNA here is from genome assembly GCF_036245075.1 of Dictyobacter halimunensis. NCBI lineage: Bacteria > Bacillati > Chloroflexota > Ktedonobacteria > Ktedonobacterales > Dictyobacteraceae > Dictyobacter > Dictyobacter halimunensis. Next base: position 3,185,458 of record NZ_BSRI01000002.1, on the reverse strand, counting down.
TGGCATCCACAAGCAAAGCCATCTCAGGCCATACGGTACCCGCAGTAAGCAGCACTATGTGTGGCGGTGCAATTCCCCGCGCGCTTGCTTCCTCACGTAGCCCCTTCACCACCCCTTTTCCTCCCAAAATGGGCATCATCATGTCCGTAAGCACAAGCTCTGGCCAGTGCTTACGTGCGAGGGCCAGTGCTTACGTGCGAGGGCCAGCGCCTGTTGTCCATTCCAGGCAACCAATGGCTGATACCCAAGGCCCTCGACCACGAGCGCCAGGACCTCGGTAATCGGGATGTCATCGTCAACAATCAAGACGATGGGTGGCTCGTATATTCCCTCATGCAAGTGTACACCCTTCTTTCTTACTGTTGCTCTTGCCCTGACTGGGAGCTCCTCTGTATCGGGGACTCTTTTCGGTGGATCGTAGCTTGCTGCTCTGCTAATGTATGCAGCATATCCTGGTCACCCTCATTGGGGGTCAGCACACGCACCCCCTCAGGTGGCACAATCAGAAAATCGCGCGGCGTATCATCATGATCGGAAAAGCGCATCTTCGGAACGGAGAGGACACGATGCATCCGACCTCCATAGATGAGGTGCTGCACCAGAATCACATTTTCTGCAAGAACCGAGAGTTCATCCACCGAGAAATCTAGTTGCGTGGTGATGATTTGCATTGACTCTTTAATAGCCAACAGCGTCACGCCCCGTTCACGTAAGAGGCTCAGCAATGCAGCAAGATAATCAGGAACGCGTTCGGCTCCACTGCTCCTGCGGATGGCTCGCTCCAATTCTGCGATGCTATCAATGACCAGGCGCTGTGCACCTGTTTGCTCCAGGGCAGCTAATAACTCTGTGGCAACCTGATCGGGGCCCAATTCAACCGGGTCCCAGTGGTGGACCGTCACTCCCCCATTCACAGACAAAGCGTGCTGCAACTGCTGCTCCCACGCGAAGTCCTCCGACTTTGGATCAACTGATCCGCTGTCTCCCGAAAGCCCAGAAACATGCCCGGTTCTCCTTCTGCCACGCCAGCGAGGAGAAATTGGAGGGCGAGGAGGGTCTTGCCCGTCCCGGGGTTCCCTGTCAGGACCGTCCCTGTATAGCGGGTCAAACCACCACCCAGCAAGGTGTCAAGTTCGGGCAATCCAAAGGTCGCTCTTTTCGCCGGAGAAGCCGAGGGCGTTTTCTTGTCCCAACCCACTGTGAACGGGCGCCTGAGGCGGGTCTCCAACCGAGGAAACACATGGATCCCACTCTCGTTGATCGTTAAACCGTGCAGACCTGCTAATAACGCTTTCCCTCGTAATTTAAGCACCTCAAGACTACGATGGGTGTGCACACCAAGCAATGTATTATAGAGTCCAATGAGCACATCCGCGGTCGTCATCTCAGGAAAGAGTGTAGCATCACGTGGATCTGCTTCCGCCGTGACGAGGGTGATAGTGCCAAAAAGGCTTAATTGTGTGCCGAGATCGTAGAGGAGGTGGCGAGCAGCAACAAAATCAGTTTCGTGGTCGCGTAACCCTTGAAAGCCATCAAGCACCACGACGCTCGCTTGCAAGCGGCGCACTTCAGCCACAATCGCCTGTCCCATAATGGGACCTTCCTGTGGAATAAATTGCTGTATGCTGAACACGTGTACGGTGTGGCCGACAAGGTCTTCTGCAAAGAAGCTATAGGGACGCAGGTGGGCTAAAAACTTTGCCGTTGGTTCAGACAGCGCGGTCAAAAAAAGGACCTTCTCTCCACGCTGAGCCGCAGCGAACGCGATCTGGCAGGCAAGCGTAGTTTTTCCACTGCCAGGAGGTCCAAGAATAACCGCTAACGCTCCCTTGGGAAGTCCACCACCTAACACCATGTCCAAATGCGGGACACCTGTCGGATCCAATGATGGTGAAAAAAATTGTGAGCTCGATACCTTATCGGAGGGAAACAAATTCGACATGCTCTTCTCTCAAAACAATAAATATTGTCACTATAGTATGACACAAAGGGTCTCGTCTGGCAATAATCTCCCCACGTTTTCGTGCTCCTCCGCCATCTTCGATGCTGCTAGCGAGCCTTTCATCTTGAGAGTTTTTTTACATTTTGTTCAATTTCGCCTCTTTTTTCTTTACAAATGTAATGATTTTTCTTGAATTCTGCATGCTAAACTAGCTACAGAAAATCCTCATATCCTCATGTATAAAATTTCTATGCTTTGATCAGAGTAGGTAGGAATAAACAATGGCTGAAAATGTAGAGACACAGTCGCATCCTCTTTTCGATGAACAACCTGAAGAAGAGGAGACCTTCGCATTTGAAGAGTTTCAACAGCAGCAGCAGAAACGTAAACGGCCCAGGACGTTGCTGACGATCTTGATTATTTTGCTGGTCATCATCCTGGCGGCGGGAGGCTGGCTGTACTGGCGCAGTACCCGGCGGGCCAACATCAGCTATACGCAGGCATATGTGACCACGGGCAACATCATCCAGCAGATCTCCGCCACCGGTCCAGTGCAGGCGAAAGCAACGTATAATTTGAATTTCACGACCAGCGGGCAGGTCAATCAGATCAACGTGAAGGTGGGAGACCAGGTAAAAGCCGGTCAGACACTGGCTACCATCACCCCGACCAATTCACAGCAGAACAACTCATCTCAGACCACGCTGACCGCGCCGGCCAACGCGACGGTCGCGGCCATCAATGGTTATGTTGGTACCTCCGTTGGTAGCGGCAACAGCAATGGTTCCGGTTCCGGTAGTTCCAGCGGCTCCAGCGCGTTCATTGTGCTGACGGATACCAGTTCGCTCCAGATAGTGGCCCAGGTCAACGAGTCGGATATCGGCAACGTCAAAGTGGGTCAGTCAGCGCAGTTTACCGTTGCCGCCTATCCCAATAACACCTTCCAGGCAACGGTCGCCTCCATCAGTACCATCGGACAGTCAAGCTCAGGCGTCGTAACCTATCCAGTTACGCTGAACGTTACCATGAGCTCGCTGAACAGCGTTCATCTGCTGCCATTGATGACCGCGACCACCAACATCACCATCCAGCAGCAGAGCAATGTGCTGCGGGTCCCATCCGCGGCGCTCACCTTTTCGACCACGGCTCTGCAGAATGGTTATATCAGTCGGGCGGCCTTACGCAACAATCCAGGCAACGGTGGTGCTGGACTACAAGGAAATGGGAATGGTGCCTCGAATCAACAGGGCAGCAACGGCACCGCGGGCAAGCGGGGCATGGTACTTGAGCTGCAAAACGGCGTGCTAACCCCCGTCATAGTCACCACCGGCTTAAGCGACGGGCAATATACCCAGATTATCTCGGGCCTGAATGAAGGTGACCAGGTGGTTACCAATGCTACCGGAAGCGGCACAACCCAAAGTACAACGACCGGACAGCAGCGCAACGGCGGCTTCGGCGGCGGTGGTGGTGGCTTCGGCGGTGGTGGCGGCGGTGGCTTCCGCAATGGTGGTGGTAATGGTGGCGGTGGCAATGGCGGAGGTCGCGGTCAATGATAGAGGCTGAATCACAGGAACAGCAGAAGAAAGTCGCTACGCGCATCCAGATCAACTCTCTGTACAAGTACTATGCCATGGGACAAAACGTAGTTCCGGCTCTGCGCGGAGTCAACTTGGAGATCAAGCATGGTGAATTTGTCGCCATCATGGGTCCATCCGGCTCTGGCAAATCCACCTTTATGAATATCCTGGGCTGCCTGGACCGGCCAACAAAGGGTGAATACAGGCTGGATGGCGTATCGGTGGGGCAGATGAGCAACACGGAGCTCGCGGACGTACGCAATCAGAAGATTGGCTTTATCTTCCAGAGCTTCAACCTGCTGCGCTGGATGTCGGCCCAGGCCAACGTAGAGCTCCCGCTGGTATACGCGGGCATCTCCAAAGGAGAGCGAGAGGCACGCGCCCGGCGCGCCCTCTCGCTGGTCGGGCTCACCTCGCGGGCCAGCCATCGTCCTATGGAGCTATCAGGTGGTCAGCAGCAGCGTGTGGCAATCGCCCGATCTCTGGTGACCTCGCCCTCGCTGATCCTGGCCGATGAACCAACGGGCAACCTGGACTCGCATACCAGTCTGGAGATCATGCGCATCATGCAGGAATTGAATGCGCGCGGTATGACCATCGTACTGGTCACCCATGAGCAGGAAATCTCTGACTACTGTCAGCGCAAAGTAACGTTCCGTGATGGACGTGTGGTCGATGACATGGTCAATGCGCGACCACTGAATGCCAGGGAACAATTTTCCACGCAGACATCGACAGAGCAGGTGTAACCATGAGCATATCAAAACAACAGAGCCAGACGGAAAGCCCACCCAGGTCACCAGCCAGAGCGCCGCTCATGCCTCCCATCCAGCAGTCGCAGCGGCAGCGCGGAAGAAGCAGCTACGCACTGGTGCAAAGCATTGGTAGCGCGTTGGAGGCCCTGCGTGCCAATAAGCTGCGCTCACTGCTGACATCGCTGGGCATCATTATCGGCGTGGCCGCCGTCATCATGATGGTCGCGACCAGCGAGGGCAACGCCGCCACCATCAACGGACGTCTCTCGACCCTCAATCCTAACCAGTTGAATATCCGTGGAGGTTCGGCTGCCACCAGTGGTGTGCGCCAGGGAGCGGGTACCCAGCAGGTGCTGACACAGAGCGATGCCGATCAACTGGCCAGCCAGGTAGCCGGGCTGGCCGCCGTTAGCCCTGTCGTCAACGCCAATGGACAGGTCATCTACCAGAATCAGAACTGGTCTACCAGCGTGCAGGGCGTCTATCCCAATTACCAGCAGCTTGGGAGCTGGCAGATGCAGGAGGGCAACTTCTTTACCAGCGCGGATGAGCAGAGCAACGCCTCCGTAGCCGTATTGGGGCAGACGGTGGTGGATAATCTGTTTACCCCTCAGGGTATCGATCCATTGGGCCGGCAGGTGCGCATCGGCTCCTCGACCTTCACCGTAGTGGGCGTTCTGGCCACCAAGGGCGCTAACGGCGCCACCAATGCCGACGACGTCATCTACGTCCCATTCAGTACGGCCCTCAATCGTCTTGGCGGCAGCCAGCGTCCAATTTCGATTACCGCGCTGGTCAGTCAGGGTCAAAACGTCACGGACGTGCAGAACAACGTACAGCTGTTTTTGCAGGGACGGCACGATGCCAGCGAATTCACAATCCAGAATCAGGGACAGTTGCTGCAAACTGTACAGACGGCCGCGCAAGCCCTGACCATCCTGCTGATCAGTGTGGCCGCGATCTCGCTGCTGGTCGGCGGCATCGGCATCATGAATATCATGCTGGTCTCGGTGACCGAGCGCACGCGTGAGATCGGTATTCGTATCGCCCTGGGAGCGTATCCCAGCGATGTTATGGCCCAGTTCCTCATTGAGGCCCTGATACTCAGCGCCCTGGGAGGTATCGTGGGCATCTTGCTCGGCGTACTGGGGGCCGTCGTCGCCTCACAGCTGGTCGGGCAACCACTGGTTATCGATCCCCTGGCCATCGTGCTCTCCTTTGTCTTCGCGGCGGTGGTGGGTATCGTCTTCGGCTTCTATCCCGCGCAGCGGGCCGCCCGGATGGATCCCATTGACGCTTTGCGAACCGAATAAAGCCGGGACGAGCAAGCTGGGGCAAGCCCAAAGCTGGGGCAAGCCCAAAGCTGGGGCAAGCCCAAAGCTGGGGCAAGCCCAGCACCTACGGGCATTTACCGGGTTAACGGGTGTGGGGTTGTGGGGCCATGCATGGCCCCACAACCCCACACCCGTTTTCTGTAACTCCTGGTCTCTTTCTACGTATACTCTACAGTATCGAGGATACGCATCCACCTCTGGTCGCGGCGACCTGGATGTTTTTAGAGCACAACAATCATCATTACGCACCCATAGATACGTTTCTGTGCGACCGGCTATGAAGAGAGGCCGAAGGAGAACAACAGCATGAACATTGCACTTCATCCTATACATGTCACCGAGATATTGCAGCCCGGCAACTTGATTGCCTGGATACTGGTTGGATTGATTGCCGGCGCGCTGGCCGGAACGATCGTGCGTGGCCGTGGCTACGGGTGCATCGGCAACATCATCGTAGGCCTGGTTGGCTCCGTCATTGGCAGCATCCTGGCGAGCGCGCTGGACCTGGGCACGTTCCATTTCTGTGGCAGCATCTTCATTTCCTTCATCGGGGCCGCCATCTTTGTCGCCATCCTGCAATTCTTTTCTGGAGGCGGTCGCCGATGACGAACCGCGAAGGCAGATAACCAGTTGTCCATCAGCCGCCTCCATCAAACGTAATAAGAGAGGGCTCATGCAGCCCGGATATTATGGAGATGGAGGAATAAGCGATGATCACCCATGTCGTCCTGGTTCAACCAAAAGCAGAAACATCAAATGAGCAGCTACAAACGATGTTTGAGCAGATAAAAGCGCTCAAGCAACTCATTCCTGGCATTCAAGACGTGCAGGTTGGGAAGAACCTGGGCCAACATACTCAGGGCTATAGCTATGGCATGGTCATGCACCTGGAAAGCATGGAGCATTTGAAGGGGTACCTGGAGCATCCCGCCCACCTGACGGTGGCCCGGGAGTTGATGCAATCCTGCCAAAACCTGGTCGAATTCGACCTGTCCCAATAAACACCTTCAGCACCTGCGGTGCTGAAAATAAGAACCAGTGTGGAATGTGAAAAGGGCGCGATCGCGCCCTTTTCACATTCCACACTGGCTCTTAGAAATTATAAGCCTGCGCATCTAGAATGTTTTATTCATTGATGCAAAAAGCGCCCGAGGCGCTTTTTGCATCAATGAATAAAACAAGGCGGCTGAGTAAGCGGCCGCCTGAAAATGCGGGCGAAGCCAGCTTTTTATTATGATGGAAAGCTGGCTTCGATATGCAGTTTTTCGATGACCAGGGCGGTCTCGGGCAGATAGACAATCATAAGATATTCCCCACACGGCACCGCCCCAAATAGCATGCTTCCCCGGTCATCGACCCGGGTAGAAAATAGTGGTTGGTCGGGATACGTCGATAGCTGCTCGGTATAAACGGCGTGTTCGCCCATGCTCTCTTCTATACCCACGGGCGGCACTGCTTTGTATAATTCAACCCTGGTACCGGAGAAGAGGGAACCATTCTCTCCACTGTTCCTGGCTGATAGCAAACCGGTAAGCATGATCTTATTATGGGAGCCCGGCTGCGCCTGCAGTGAAAGGGTCACGGTATCAGTTTGATGGAAATGGGGCCAGACGCGCACATGGGTTACCGGCTTCTTCAACGTTACAGGGAAACGCCAACCGGCTGGCTTGATGGTATTTTCCGGCCGCGCTGGCAAAGAGGAGAGAGAATCAGCTAATGGCAGGGGAGTATGTAAAAAGCGGTATGTTTCAGCCACGTTATCCGCACATAGAGGACAAACTTTAAGATGTGTGCTGATCTTATCTTGCTCATGCGCGGATAACATTCCGATACAGTAGTAACTTAAAACCGTCATACTGGGACACTGGCAGCGGTAGAGATGGGTTAGCAAAACGTCGTTCGCGGTTATATACCTGTTCAGGCGCTGCTGGCAAACAGAGCAATCCGCCAGGTGTTCCATCGCAGGCGGTGACAAAACCTCCCCATCAAGCACATAGCGTAGCAAATCCTCGTCTTTCGGTGCAACCAGGCACAGACAATCCATTATTCCCGGTCCTTCATATAAAGTTTTTAATGATATGAGATTTTATGCAGCAATTTAAGCTTTCGCTGTATAAAACGCTGCAGAGCACATTTTTTGCGCGATCATTTTAAAACTTGCTCAACACATGCCCAGGAAACGCCGTGGATAGGAGCCTGCGCTCAGGCAGGCATATTCCCATCCAGTTTCCAACGAATCTTGTCCGCGTTGCGCAGAATGCGCTCCATAATGTTGCGCTTAAGACGATAAATCTCTTCCTCACATTGGAACTCGCCGGGACAGTAACGGATGATTTCGCGTGGTTTAAGGTTACAGTGGAAATGTAAATAGGCAACGCGCTGCTCGCGTTCTCCTGGTAAAATGCTTTTAATCGTTTCCCAGAGCTCATTCTCGTGATAGCGATCCTCGACCTGTGGCTCATCGGGATGTCCATAGTCGGGCATACGCTCTACGTTGGCGCGCGCGAAGGCGCGAAGCGTATCCATGATCGCGCAGTGCAGGCAGAGCCGTAAGTAGCTAAGCGCGCTGGCAACCGTCGAAAAGCTCAGAGATTGATCGCTAACCGCCTGCCAGAAGCGCCGGAAAGCATCATCGATATAGGTCTGTTCCGCTTCATAGCGCAGTGCCAGTTCGCGATGAGAATGACCACCCAGCCATAAGCGCACATTGTCACTGAATTGCCGCTGCAATACAATCCATGCATCGTTATCCCGCAGTTGAACCGCGCGTCGAAAAATCTCCAGGCAATAACTATCGTCGCAGGGTTCCTTCCGGCGATATCTACTCATCTCACGTATACAGCATTCTGTCAGGGCCGTCAGAGTCATCTCGCCAAGTGGCTTTTCTATCTCAATGTTCATTGCTTTAATCTAATCCCCTTCAGTTTTAGCTGAAACACGATACGACATTTCTTTTTCCGCTATCTTAGTAGACGCAATTTTTTGTACTTTATCAAATCCCCTACCCGACGTATCTGCTATATATGAAATCCTGTTTTTATATATGTAGTCGCTTTAAATCTTTTCTACAAGTAAAATCTATGCTTTGTGTCAGAAACGGTACCCACCAATCATTATAAATAGCGTGAATGGTGCAGATGGTATGTCATTTGTCCCATTTCTTGCCCCTTTTTTTCAAAGAAGGTATAATGAATACATACATAAGAGTACAGTTAAAGCGCCATTCCCACAATGTAGTACTCAACAGTAAAAAAGTGAACCGTCACACAAAAAGGCGGCGGCTTTCCTATGAATAAGCGTATTTTGCTCGGGATCGATACCAACTTTTCCACTACTACGCAGTCGGCCATCCGCGCAGTAGGAGATCTATTTGAGCCGGGTACCGCCTTTGATATTTTTCTTCTCCATGCGATCCAGAGTACCCACATCATTACTGAATATCCAGGCCATTTCACGGAACAGTATGCCTTTATTCCACCGACCAATGAGCAGAAAAAGCATGCTGAAGAGGTGCTCAAGAAGGCTCGCGCCACCCTGGATCAGTTGGGATTTGATCTGAAGCACATCGAGATGATGACCAGCATCGGCTCTCCGGCCGAAGAAATTGTGCGCGTGGCGCGTGAGCGGCACGTTAACTTGATTGTGGTGGGAAGCCGGGGTGATAGCTGGCGTGATCGCCTGCGCCGCATGCTGCTGGGCAGTACTTCGCGGCGCGTGCTGCAGCTGGCCAGTTGCCCCGTCATGGTGGTGCTACCAACACCTCCACTCAAAGCGCAGGAACTCATCCCCTGGTATGAGCAGACCATCAAGAATTATCTCAATGAACAGAGCAGCGTCCTGACCGTTCTGACGGCGAAAGAGGTTGTCACCCTGTTTCCACCACCCCAGAAGAAAACCGCCGGCGGCCAGGAGATTCAGGCGGCTGAAAAAGCCCTGGAACAGCTGGCAAGCAAAGGGCTGCTCTGCCGCCGCGAGATCCAGGGCGAGGTGCACTATATTAATGACTAGTTATCATGCTGCTGAAGTTTGATTAGAGTGTGTCTGACTCTCGTCACCCTGGGGGCACGTGAGTGCCCCGCACGCGCGTCCGCTACGCGGCCGCACTGGTTTTGTGTGTTGGTGCAACAGGGGCGCGAAAGCGCCCCTGTTGCACCAACACACCATGGATTTGTGAGCACCAGAGGTGCGAAAGCTCAGGCGTGCTGCAGGCGATAATCATGAGCATCAGACACTCTCTTATAACAATGCCGCCAGTTCCTGGGACGTTGTGACGGGCGCCTGGCAGGCAAAGTTCTGGCAGACATAGGCCGCGGCATGCTGCTCTTTCAGGGGCCGATCGGCCAGGAGCGGGATAGCCGCGCTGGCCTGCTGGTCCTCTGGTGCGGCGCAGGCCAGCACACTCTGCGGCAGATAGCGTGCATTAATGCAATCCAGCAACGCCTGCGTATCGGCGGACTGGTTTTCCCCGATCACGGCCAGTTCTTTCACCGGCGAGAGGGCGAAATCTAACGCGCACAATACCTGCCCAAAGGCCTGGGGATGCTGCACCATAATATCCGCCAGCGTCCCCAGGTAGCGATCGGCGCGTTGCCGGTAGCTGTCCTCACCCGTAAAGGCCGCAAGGTGCAGCAGCACATCTGTCGCCACGCTATTACCGGCCGGGGTGGCATTATCCATGATATCCCTGGGGCGGCTAATCAGGGCCTCGTGATCCGTACCGGTATCGAAGAAGCCACCCTGCTCGTCGGCGAACAGCTGGATAGCCTGGTCCATCAGGGTGCGGGCCTCGCTAAACCAGCGCGACTCGAAGCTGGCCTCGTACAGGGCCAGCAGACCATCGGACAGGAAGGCATAGTCTTCAAGGTAGCCCTGCAACCTGGCCCGGCCATCCTTGAAGGTCCGCAACAACCTGCCATCCTGGCGCAGGGTATCCAACAGGAAAGAGGCGTTTTTCCGGGCCACCTGGAGATAGTCGGGCCGTTTCAGGTGGCGGGCCGCCTCAGCGAAGCTGCGCAGCATCAGGCCGTTCCAGGAGGTGAGCACCTTTTCATCGCGCGCCGGCTTGACGCGCTGCTCACGCAGGCCGAACAGCGTATCACGGCTACGTCCCAGAGAGGAACGCAGGGTCGCGACATCGATCCCAGCCTGCTGCGCCGCCGTCTGCTCCTCCTGCACGCGATTGAGGATGTTTTTGCCCTCAAAGTTGCCGTGGCGGGAAACTCCGTAGTAGGCCATAAACAGGGCCGCGTCCTCAGGTGGCAGGGCACGCTCAATCTCTTCCTGAGACCAGAGGAAGAACTTTCCCTCCTCACCCTCGCTATCGGCGTCCTGCGTCGAATAGAAACCGCCCTCAGGTGAGGTCATCTCGCGCCCCACATAGTCCAGCGTCTCCTCCACCACGCGTCGATAGAGCTCATTGCCGGTCACCAGGTAGGCATGCAGGTATAGCTGACTGAGCAAAGCATTGTCATATAACATCTTCTCAAAATGCGGCACCAGCCACTTCGCATCCACAGAATAGCGATGGAAGCCGCCTCCCAGCTGATCATAGATGCCACCGGCCGCCATGTGCTGCAACGATGACTCAACCACCTCTAACGCCTCCGGAGGATTGGAAGATTGCGCGGCCCCCACCTGTCCAGACTGGCGATGCAGATGCATGCGCAACAGAAATTCAAGCGCCATCGTATTGGGGAACTTGGGGGCACTTCCAAAGCCGCCGTAGCGAACATCAAAATCCTCAATCAGCTGCCGCTCGGCGCGTAACAGATTATCCAGCACAGGAGCGCCGGTACCCGCTTCTCTCTGCATCAACGCGCTTCCCCGGCGATTGAGATGCTCCGCCACCTGCGTCGCCTGCTCCTCAAGCTCCGCCCGTTGATGCGCGAACGCATCGGCGATACTCATCAGGACACGCGGAAAACCGGGCATCACCTGCTGTCCGTAGCGTCGATCCTGGGGAGGGAAATAGGTTCCTCCATAGAAGGGACGACCATCGGGCATCAGGAACATGGTCATGGGCCAACCGCCCTGACCCGTCATGGCCTGAACCGCCTGCATATAGATGGCATCAATGTCAGGGCGCTCCTCACGATCAACCTTCACCGAAACAAAATGCATATTCATCAGGGCCGCGATCTGCTCATTCTCAAAGGACTCGCGCTCCATCACATGGCACCAGTGGCAGGCCGAATATCCCACGCTCAACAGGATCGGTTTATCCTCCTGCCGCGCCTTCTTCAGGGCATCTTCGCCCCAGGGATACCAGTCAACCGGGTTGTGGGCATGCTGCAACAAATATGGACTCGTCTCGTTGATGAGGCGGTTGGTATGCTTGTAGGAACTTTGACTCTCACTCATAAAACTACTCCTGTGGAATCAGACACAATTGCACCATGGTCATTGTACGACACAAATGTGGAAATACGAAATGCAATATAACAGCCGCCTTCCAGCTCTTGATTTTTTATCAATCCATGAGTATACTCTTGTTTTGAACCATATGACCAGATATTATTATATAGTCATATGGTTTAAAGCAGCTTTAACCGTATAGTGAGGAGGAGACGAGTGGCAGAGAACCCCGGAGCCGAGCAGGCTGAACAGAATAAACAGCAGGAAAGGGCCAATCGCATTCTGGATGCGGCATCAGAGCTCTTGCAGCGGTGGGGATATAAGAAAACGACCATCGATGATATCGCCCGGCAGGCGGGGGTGGCCAAGGGTACCATCTATCTGCACTGGAAAACCAAGGAGGAGCTCTTTATCGCCTTGATCATGCGCGAAAACATCGTTGAAGGTCGTAAGGCGCAGGAAGCGATGCAGAACGATCCCGAGGGCGTAACCCTCTACAGCATGATCAAACATTCCATGCTATGGGCTCTGTACAACCCACTGATGAAAGCCATCATGCTCCGCGATACAGATATGCTGGGGGATCTTATCTATTCTCAGCTCAGCAAGACGGACCTTGAACAACAGATCGCGGGCTTCAACACCTATCTAACCTATATGCGGCAGCAAGGATTGGTTCGCACGGATATTCCGCTCAAAACCCAGGTACATATGATCGAAGCGATCACGCTGGGCTACCTGACCAGCGATCAATTCTTGCCCGATGAATATCAGATCTCGCGGGAAGAGCGGGCCGCAATGGCGGCGGAGACTGTGCGCAGCACTTTCGAGCTACGCAGCCCCAATGAACAGGAAAAGCAAGAGCTCAACAGTTACTTTAATCAATTTATGGGCTCAGCCGAAACACTGTTGCAGAAGGAGATGGGGTATGACGGCGGAGACGCATAGCGTCAGGGGCTGGAAGCACGAAACGCATCCCCTCGGGGTGGACAAATGTTCTTATCACGCCTATACTATCAGGCACAGGTTAACGTACAGCACAGGAAGAAAGATTTGAGAGAGCTATGCAAACCTCATCATATACAGATAGTATCGCGGCAGCCACAGCGTATTTAAGCGGCATCGACCCGATTATGAAGGATGTGATCGAACGTGTAGGACCCTGCACCCTGCAACCTGATCCGGATATCTTCAACGCCCTGGTTGACGCGATCGTTTCACAGCAGATCTCGGTGAAGGCGGCCGACGCGATTATGGCGCGCGTGTGCGCGGCAATGCCGGATGGGAAAGTTACACCCGAGAATCTGTTGTCCTTTGATTTCGAACGGCTACGGACCCTGGGACTCTCCACCCCGAAGGCGCGCTATATCCTGAACCTTGTTGAGCATGTGACCAGCGGCCAGCTACAGCTAGAGAAACTGTTTGAACTTGAAGATGAGGAGATTATCAACCAGTTGACGGCGGTCAAGGGGATTGGACGCTGGACGGCGGAGATGTGCCTGATATTCGTGCTGATGAGGCCAGATGTGCTGCCGGTTGACGATCTTGGCTTCCTGGAGGGCATTCGCTTCGCCTACCAGCTGGTCGAACGTCCCACCAAAAAAGAGGCGCTGGAACGCGGTGAGCTCTGGCGTCCCTATCGCACCTTCGCCACCTGGTATATGTGGGGCATCCGCCGCATCGCCGTGAAGAACGAACGCCCACGCACACGCATCGTTTCCCTCTAACGAGTACGCCCTGGCAACGCACCAACAGGGCGGCCTCTCCGCCTAGCCGTCCCAGCGCAGCCGCAGTATACACATGACCCAGGAGCGAAAATCGGGACAGCGAGCCAGATTGGGCGAATACCAGGCCTGTTCAAAGAGCTCATACAGCCCCGGATACATACCGCGCAGGATCTGGCGCACCGCTCGTAAGCGCTGTGTCATCTCATCACGCGCCCCCTGGTGCTTGAATTGAAAAAGAGACTCGCCCTCCGTCAGGGCGCGGATGAGCGGATTCCACCACGTCAGCATCTCCACAAGCAATATCGCGCCGGCAAAACGATCCCCGAATAGATGGCTCTGGCCCTGTCCATCGAGGCGTGGATGCTGATAACCTGCCCATCCTTTGCTCGGCTGAGCCACCGGCGGCGTCCCTTGAATGTAGAGGCCCTCAAGATCTATCAATTCAACGTGCTTATGATTGACAATAACGACATTATCACCGGCGATATCGGTGTGGGCGAGGCCATTTGTCTCCAGGCTCCACAAAACATAGGCCATCGTCAGAGCCAATTCTTTTGCCCGCTCAAGGGTATATTGTGAGCACAGCTCCCCATCATCCATAAAGCCCGCCCACGTACGCCCCGATATCCAGGGCATCAGAATGGCATATTCCAGCTCCGGGTGCGCCGCGATCAGTTCCGGAAATAATCTCTTTACCAGGCAGATGCGTTTGGCGGCCTGCAACCCGGGAAGGTTGCCAAATGCACTCTGCCTGACTACCATTTGTTCAACAGATGGATCAACGGCACCGGGATTGGGGACCTTTAAAGCCCAGAGCGTTTTATCCCCTTCATTCTGGAGCTGATACGTGGTTGTATTGATACGTACAATTTTATTGACTTCATCATGAAGGATGGGATGCGGTAAGAATCGATAGGTATCCCTTTTAATTACAAGTCTTGCTCGCACATCCGGGGAAAATATACTCATAGTCTTCTATTTTCTTTATCTAGCGGTGCTAAAAGGTATTCCAACTCAACTTAAGCAATGTCATGTCATCATTTCTGGGCTGCTGCAACAGGGATCGCATGCGCACGCTTAGCTCTTCGTCGTCTAGATAGATCAATTCAGGGCCAAGCGCATCGAGCCCATCGGTATGTACAACGAGTGGATCCGGTCGATGCAGGGTGCTGGTACAGACGGTGATCTTCCCCTGGCTGCCCCGTCTGGTGGACCAGCGGTTGGTATCTTCGCCGTGATCACCCAGTTCTTTATACTGATTCCGTCCACTAAAGGAATAGCCGGTCACATTTCCCATCCAGCAAAAGAGCGCTGGCATATATTGTGGCATAGCCGTTGCCGGGGCATAGTCGATGCGACCACAGAGAAATACGGTTCCGCTGCCATAGAGATCGCGCTGTTCATGAATGATCTCGCGCTCCCATGCGGAAAGTCCAGCGGGCAAGCTCAATTGAGACAGCGTCTGGTGGGCGCTATCAGCCCACAAAGAGAAGCTCGACCGCAGCGAGGGGAGCACAATCGAGGGATCTTGCGGGATCTGCGGCAAGATCTGCAACCATTTCACCAGGCGGCGGGCCAGGTAGCGCGCGGCGAAGTGTCCCTGGTAGGAGCTCCCAACACCATCGCAGACGCAAAAACAGAGCGAAGCTGTGCGCCGCGAGATCACGAGCCTGACAAAGTCCTGATTGAGTGAACCTTCCAATTGAGATTCAAGGCAACGGGTTGACAGGCAGCGAATCGATAGCATAGGCTCAAATGCCGTGTGTATGAAAGTATCGGCGCGGAGCGCGGTTTCGATCACGGAAAAATCATGGTTATGATTGGCATACAGCACAGTAGAGAATTCTCCTCTCCCGAAAATGCAGCGGCATTATAGCTGAGTCGCGGAAGAAGCGGCGATCGCCAGGCGCATCAACTCAGTTTGTGTGCCGGGGAAAAAGAGGGCCGCGCCTTTTTGAAGCTGGTAACCAGCGGACCTGTTCATATTCTGGCGATATGTTTCAGGCAAAGGCGATGATAGAGAGAATAGGAGCCTGGCATAGTTATCGGCGATATCTTTTGCCCTCAGTACCCCACCCCATTGTTGCCAGTCCGCCACCGGCTTGCGCAGGAGCTTTGTCGTCATCAGCACATTTTCTACCAGTACCGGTCCATCCTCGACGCTCATCTTCTGGATGCGTTGCACAATAGGCGCCGGGTCCTGTGTGGTGCGCAACGCATCCGTGAGATGGCAGATGAGTGGAGCCGGACTTCCCTGGTAGGTTTGCAGGTGCTGCTGCAGGAGCTCTTCTACCGCGCTAAAGCCCGCGGCCGTATCCGTATCCTCGCCACCCGCGACCAGCTCAGGAGGGCCACCGACACGCATCAACTCCGGCAGGGTACGAATGCCCTGCAGAATATCCAGCACCGTTGTACTATAAGCAAAAATAGCGACATGATAGCGTGGCTGTACTTTATTATCGCGCATCGAACGCAACACCATCGCCTTAATACCTTCACGCAATGTCATATTGACCAGATCGATCTTGCTCATCGTTGCACGGGGTCCACAGGGATCATTCATAGATGCGCTCGCATCTATGAGATAGACCACCAGAGCAGGTGTAAGTCTTGTGGCTGGTCGTAGATACTGTTCCATAAAATACCGACGCACTCCTCTTAATCAATCTGTTGAAGGTAGACAATACTAGTCAAAAAATGCTATAGCATTTTTTGACTAGTATTGTAACAGTGATACTACAAACGTACAAGAGACGATTACCACATCGGACTGTATTAACGTCTCAGGCCCAAATATACCAGTTACGACAGGAATGTTCGCGATTATGTAGACAAATTCGCAGTTTATAGTCATAATTGATTGGATATTAAAAAGGAGCAATCACACCCATAATTTTTTACAGCTGCATATATTGCTATATTTTTCGTTTGCATTATTAACTGTAAGTATCCTATCTCAAGGAGAACATATGGCATCAACTCGTATCTTCGTTAGCTATGCGACAACAAAATCATCTCGCTATGAGCGCGATATTGCAGCTCAGTTTATCCTGGATCTACAAACGGCCCGAGCCGAAGTCATAACCGCCAGTGAGAGCATCTTTGATGATAATTTTATGCAGTTTCTCTATACGGAACTACCCAGGTGCCAATACGTCATCCTGGTACAGAATGCCGAAGCGATTCAATCGCCGCGCGTGCAATCCACCATCAATCTCGCGCTGACCCTGGTTTCGCAGGGACGCATCAAAGAGGTGTTGCGCCTCGTTGTGGCACCGCTGGCAGCGGATAAAGAACCTCCAACGGTAGCAAAGCTGCGAACATTCGACGCCACACAGGATTACTTGAGGGCGAGGGACAGACTGTTACTCTACCTCGATCTACTGACACTCGAGAAAGATCCAGATGAGACCTTCATCGCTTCACGCGATATGGGTAACAGGACAGTGAATGAAGGGGCCCCGGTAGCTACGATGGGCAATTCCTCCCCCAATAACGCGGCACCAGTGGTTACCAGGTATAACACTCCACCAGTTGGATCGTATATTCCAGGCGGCGGAAATGACAGAAAAGAGCAGTTCTATGCCAATCAAAATGAGCCGCCAGCACCGCCTCCCGTCGCGCAGGCGCCCCAGTCTGATCCACCTAAAGAGCGCAATGGAAAATTTCTGTCCGGCAAAAACAGGCAATCGCAGATCGATCGTCCCGTGCCGCTGCGTGATAAGTATCAGATAGCGCCCATCTGGGTGATTATTTTCTCGGCGATACAGGTCCTTACCTTGCTTTTTGCGATCGGCGTACTCATATGGGGAAGGGCACCAGCTACAAATACAGGTCTGGTGGTAAAGGCAACACCAACGGCCGCCCCATCTTCATTTACCAACCAGCTTAACACCCTGATTCAGGCGGCCGCCCAGTCGCAACAAAATCCTTATGGAAAATCCAATAAGCTCGTCGTTAACGACGCCCTGGACAATAACACCACCACATCCAGTGATAATGGTTGGGAAAGCCTCAATAACGAGAAGGCTCTGAGCTGTCAGTTCTCCAATCAGTCATACATGCTCACCACGCATGGTCCTGGAAGTTGCCTGGCGAGCAAGACAAACTATAAGGATCTGACCTACCAGCTACAAATGACGATCAAGCAAGGGCAGGCTGGCGGGCTTATCGTTCGCGCCAATATCTCCCCACAGGCATACTTCAAATTCATCATTACGGTGAATGGGAACTATATTATTGAGCGCAACGACAATAATAATCTGGATTACCAGATACAGGGAGGCTTTAGTCCCGCCATCAAACAGGGTCTCAACCAGACCAATCTGATCGCCATCAGTGCCACTGGTCAGACACTGGACTTTTACGTGAACCTGCAGCATGTCGCCACGATCCAGGACACGCATAATCAGGCGCCTGGTAGCGTCGGCGTGACCGCCAGCGGACCCAACGAAGACTTTACAACGCAGGTTCTCTTTAAATATGCCAAAGTATGGAGCTCTGAACAACAAAACAGCTAACATAGATCACAGGGGCAGATCCTTTTCACATGGCTGATGTCCTGTATCAAAACCAGTATTATGTAAAAGATTGTTAGTATTTTTGTGAACTTATTAACTTTTTTTACAAGATACGCCTGCTAAAATAGGTATGTATTTAAATAGTTGTAAGGAGATAAGTAATTGGGACACGAAACCGATTTTCAGATTGATACGGTCTCAGTGCAGGACCTGGGCACGAGTGTTCTGAACGGCGCGCAATCCATACAGAACTCTCCCGATCCGCTCGCCCTTGATACCTTCAAGAGTGAACTGAACAAGATCATTCCTGACATGCCGCAGATTCTCCATGGGAAACTTACCCAATTCAGTACCAATTTCTATAAAGCCTACACAGACGTCCTGACACAGCGCAGTGATATCGGCCGTATCCTGCTCAATACCGCGACCGCCTCCGAGAAGCAAGAGGTCAGCACGGTGAATGTCTTTACCGATATCGCTCCTACCACGCTGATTCCATAATAGAAGGAGCATCGTATGACGAAATTTGAGGACATCATTCAGCCGCTCCTCAGTGGCCTGGAAGAGATGGGCACGAAAAGTAGTACGGCTGCCAATCACTATACCACAACCACTACTCAGTTTCAGACCTATGTGAACAATAATGTCGATGGCGTGACGGGCTCCATTCCCTTCATGGGAAAAGGGGCTCAGGGCTGTAAAGACGCGGTGAGCCGCAATGTCTCGCGTTCACAACATGTGCTCACCAAGCTGCAAGATTTTCAGCTGGCCTGCACTCAGACCCACAAATCTCTGGAAGAGCTGTGCCCGCCCTATGATCAGGACTCGCGCTACTATCTGGCGACCAGCGATCTATACGGCCTGATGAGCGGCAATGCAGATCCCTATTCAACCTCTGTCAGCCAGTTTTTTAACGAAGGCCAGGGCAACTCGCCGTACAGCAATACTGATCCTGACAGCATCAGCGAAACCGTGATCTGGCGTATTCGCGAGGATACGCTCCCCAGCCTGTTCGGACAGTTAGACCAGTTGCTCACACCTGGCAAAGGGCAACAGTTGGTCGAGGATAACATTAACTACGCGGTCAGCTGTATTCAGGGTGACTTCTTGAGCTATAAAAATCAGCAGCATAGCTATCTGGAAGGCGCGCTCAACGACAAAAGAATACAGAAAGATGCCTGGAAGGTCTATGACAGCGAGGTTGATTCAACCTATCAGATAGCGCTACACTACCTGGGCATCATTGCCAACAAGATGAAGCTGGGCTATGGCGAATGGTTGATGGAGTTTCAGACCCTCGTCGGGCAATTCCAGATGGATGTCGATGCGGCCTCAGCCATCAGCTCACCGAGCATTGGAGATCTGATTACCGACGTAACGGCGCCTGGCATGACCGGCAAGGTCTACCTCTGGCAGACGCCCAACGGCCTGATGGTCGTCGTCAAATCCGGGACCAATCCGGCTGACGTTGAAAAGGCGATCAACCAGTATATCGCGGCGCATGGCCTGTCAAAGGATACCGCCGTCACGCTGATTGGCTACAAAGATGGAGGTATCACTCAGCAAATGGTGCTGGATGGTGAGAACAATGGCGGTGAGAACTTTAAGGTGAACAACCTGGTCCTGGTCGGCGAAAAGCCCCTGGAGACGCTACCTGAAAACCTCAATGTCCTCTCCTACACTAAGGTAGACAAAGAGGCACCCGAGCACGAGATGATGATCCTTGGACTCAAACCCGACCAGATTCTGATTCCCGTCTCGGCGGTAGCACTCGCCTTCCTGACAGATGGTATAGGGGATGTAGCGGAAGCCGGAGTTTTAGGAGCCGCCAAAGAAGCCGGGCAGGAAGCGCTCACCACAGGCACAGGAGATATCTTGAAAGAGATGGCCCTGGCCGAGGTCTGGAATCATACCCTGGGCGCGAGCCCAACCAAAGGCACACCTGAGCAGATGGGACCATCCATGCCCTACAATGTTTACTATGATCCAGGCGATGGAAGCGGAGTCCATATGCTCACTCCTATACAGCTCTCCCAGCTCGCTAATGGCAAGGTTTCACCAAAGGCGAAGTTCTATATCGGCCAGTCATCGGCCGTTCCAGAGGAGAGTGGAGCGAACCTGGACGACTTCACCCACAGTTCCTATCTCAACTCGCAACTCGTGCCCGATCCCAATCCCAAAGGTTATACCCATGGTGGTGTAGCCCCGGTTAATACAGGCGACTAAATAGAAACTCGCCTGCTTTTAGCAACGCGCGCAAAAGCTTATCGCGCGGGCCTCTCCGCAGGAGGCAAAGTACTATTATAGTACTACATTTGCTAGAGGCAATTAGTACAAAAATAGAGTAAATTGTTTTTAAAGAATTATATTGATATAATTCCATCTGGAATTCCTATGATACTCGCCATTGCGCGCCTTAAAAAGACGTTGAAGAGCAGCGCGAAGAGTCATACATAGGCTTTCCAAAGGCTCACCAACGTTTGCAGGGAAGCGGATTTTTCAGCCTTCAATGTTTCGGCATGAGGCTCACGTGAACAGGTCCCACTTCCCCCTTTTAATGAAGCCGGTTGAAATAGCAGGTATAGCCTGCGAACCTCAACCCTATTTCACAAAAGAGGTGTTTTCAATGCCAGATATTCAGGCGAATACAGCAGGTATACAAAGTGGTGCATCTAAATTTTCCCAGCAGTCGGTAGAGCTGGGCGACCTCATTACAGCTGTGAATGGCACGATTGAGGAGCTCCAGGGGCTCTGGAAAGGTCCCGCGGCCGCTCAGTTTGTCGATCTGATGAACGAGTGGCACAAAGATGTCAATGACATCAAACAGGTACTTGAGACCATTTCACGCAAGGTCAACAGTGCTGGTCTGGGTTATGACGACCTGGATGGACAGATCCAGCGTTCCTTCAGGTTCTAAACCTCACCATTCGTTTTAGCTGCTTATAACGTGGGAGCCTGGCTTTTCAGGCTCCTACGATTGTATTTTTATCAATAGATCAGTTTATAAAAGCGATGCAAACATTACTTGTGACCATTATTGGAGATGAGCGCAGATTCGACATGCAGGTGCCGGCAGAGGTACCTGTAGGCAAGTTTATTCCCATGTTGCTCGAAGTCTGTGACTTCAAACGCGCATCCCTCCCACAACGAGGCAGGCCACAGTGGACGCTCTCTGTAGCCAACTCAGGCACGGTATTGCCAGCGCTGGCTTCATTGCTCGATGCCGGGGTGGTCGATGGCGCCGTTCTGTTTCTGCAAGATGCGTCTTCGCCTGTACGCCCGCGACAGACAGCGGCACCGCAACAAACATTTCGGCCTGTGAATATCGATCCGGGGGATAACCCTGGAAATATCGGGGTGAAATGGAATATTTCATAGCAACTACACTGGCATCGACCTGATTACAATGATGATGACTAGTGCGGAGTAGAGAATTCTTATGGCAAAGACAACCTTCTATCGACCCGTTAGAAATTATCCGGCATCATTATCCAGCCAGCCAATAGAGATTGAAGCCCCTCCGCAATTACCTCAGGATCAAGGAGGTAAGTTAGCTTCAATTGTGCAGTACCTGTATCCCGTCTCAGGTATGTTTATTATGCTTATTTCAATGGTCTCATACCTGGGCATTAGTGGGGGCTCACCCAATCCACTCATCATCATCGCCGAGGTCTGCATTCTCCCCCTGTCCCTGGGGATGATGTTCCTTTCAACCTATTTCCAGCGCCGAACCCAGAAGACACAACAAAAAGCCAGCCATGAGGCATATCGTGGCTACCTTGATAACGTCCAGCGCAGGCTGACTGAGCTCAAAAAGCTCCAGGTGCAGCGCAACACGCGCCTCTATCCCGAACCATCCATATTGCCGGAGGTCGTCAGCGGACGGCTGGCGCTATGGGAACGCCGTCCGGCCGATGAGGATTTTCTCACCGTGCGTATCGGGATCGCGCCGATCGCCCTCTGCTGTCCGCTAAACTTTAAAGAAGATTACAAAGCCAGGGTAGAGCCGTCGCTGTTGCAAGAGGCGCGCGACCTGGTCAATCATAACAGCCATATCGATGGTCAGCCCCTGGTCATCCCCTTAAGAAACCTGGGATCGATCTCCATCGTTGGGCCAAATCCGGCCATACGCACGCTGGCACGCAGCCTGGTAGGCCAGCTCACCACGTTCCATACGCCCGAAGACGTATCGATTCTGGCCTATTTTCCTCCCATCGCCGCTCCCGAATGGGGCTGGCTCAAGTGGCTTCCCCATACACGCCGCCTGCGGCAGGTCAGTTTAGAACATCCCAATGACGCGGAGCCCCTGTGTCTGTTAGCCGATACGGTTGATAATTTCCGCACCCTTTTTGACGCGCAGATCAAGCCAGAGCTGGAGATGCGCTACAAATTGCTCAAAGAGAAGAGGCAGGATGGACATGAGCTGTTGATGAAGTTCAAGCATCTCATATTTATCATCGATAGCTTTACCCCCGGTGGCCTTCTTGCTCGCGTGCCAGAACTTGAGCAGGTCATGCGCGATGCCGCCCAGCTGGGCATCACGGTAATCAGCCTGGTAAACAGAATGGAGCAAGAGCCGCCGGTTCTGCAGGCCCGTCTTTCGATCGCTACGACGTTTCATGATCTCTATCTTTCCTACCAGGAGATGGCCCCTGACGGCAAGGGTATCGAGTTCGTCGCTCTTGATAAGATGGAGATCGACCATTGCGAGCAGATCGCTCGTAGCATGGCGTCGCTCCACCTCGTAGACGGGGAGGCAAGCCTGGACTACTCACAAAACGTCGGCCTCTTACAGTTGCATGGCATTCAGGCGATCGAGACGCTCCAGGTGGTGGACCTCTGGCGTCGGCACCATAACCAGGATCTCTTACGCGTTCCCATTGGATTGCAGAAGCACGGTCCCCTCTTACTCGATATTAAAGAGATGGCGGCAGGCGGTCTGGGTCCGCACGGCCTGGTGATCGGAGCAACCGGATCAGGCAAGAGTGAATTGTTGCGTACGGTCGTCACCAGCCTCGCGCTCACCCATGATCCTTACACCGTCAACTTTGTGCTGATAGACTTTAAAGCTGGCGCGGCCTTTGCCGAGTTCGCTGACCTGCCACATGTGTCGGGCATCATTACTAATCTGGAAAACGATCCGCTGCTGATCAGTCGCATGTATTCCTCGCTGCTCGGTGAGCAACAGCGACGTCAGAATCTGCTCAGCCAGGCTGGCGTGCCCAATATCACAGAATATCATAAGCTGTGGCGCAAGAATCCTCACCTGGAGCCGATGCCATACCTGATCATCATTGTTGACGAGTTCGCGCAATTGATCGCCAACTACGAAGATTTCCTGGCGCTGTTCACTAAATTTGGCCAGGTGGGACGCAGCCTCGGCATGCATATGATGCTGGCAACACAGCGTATCGAGGAGGGACGTATCAGGACGTTGGAAGGTCACCTGCGTTACCGCATCGCCTTGCGCACATTTAAGGCGGAAGAGAGTAGCGCGGTGATTGGAACGCACGATGCCTACTACCTGCCACCATCTCCCGGTAGCGGCTATTTCAAAGTGGATGAGGATATCTATACCAGTTTTAAGACCGCGCTTATTTCACTCCCCTATATACCAATCGATCAGCGCCAGGTTGATCCGATCACGCTCTTTCGTCCATTTACAGATACGGGCAAGCTGCTTCCTTCTGAGGGCAGGGAAAAGACACAGAGCATGCAAGCGTTAAGCGCCCCACGTACAGAGATGCAGATGGTGATTGAGAAGGTTAAACAGGCGCCAGCACCGGCCAATGGCTGGCGCGTCCACGCGGTCTGGCAAGAGCCGTTAAAAGAGAGAATGTCGCTTGCCGATGTACTGCAGCGCTGTGGGCAGGGCCAGTTGGATGGTTCTTCGTTTGCCACGCGCGCGCCCTTTGGACCGCTGTGCGTGCCTATCGGCATCATGGATCGGCCAGCGGAACAGGTGCAGCAACCACTGTACCTTGATTTCTCCGGTCTGGGAGGCCACCTCGTCGCGGTAGGGGCGCCCCAATCGGGAAAGAGTACCTTGCTGCGTACGTTGATGACCTCGCTGATCGTCACGCACACCCCACGCGAAGTACAGATCTATGGCATCGACTTTGGTGGTGGCCTGCTGCGCGTCTTTGAACACGCGCCTCACGTGGGCGCGATCTGTAGCCGGGCAGACAAAAATAAGCAGCAGCGTGTCCTGCGGCGCATGCTACAGATCGTGGCGGATCGTGAGGCCTTATTCGCGCAATACGAGATCGATGGCATGGCGAGCTATCGACATATGAGACAGCAAGGGAAATTCGCGCAAGAGCAGTACGGGGACGTGTTCTTGTTCATTGACAACTTTGGTCAGTTCCAGAGTGAATGCGAGACCAGTGATCCAGAGAGCATTGCCACGGTGACATCGCTCATCGCCAGCGGCCTGACCTATGGTGTGCACGTTATTTTAACCGCCAACCAGTGGACCGATATTCGCTCCAGGTTGCGTAGCAACATTGGTACCCGCCTGGAATTGCGCTTAAACGATACCAATGATTCGGAGTTTGATCGCAAAACCGCCGCCATGATCCCGGCGGAAACGCCCGGGCGCGGCCTGCTGCCGGAAAAATTATTGTTCCAGACGGCGCTGCCCATTGTCGGCAACCATAGCTCCGACGATGTCTCGTCGTTTACGATGCAGAAGATACTGGAAGCGTTCATTCAAAAAGTGCATATCAGTTGGAAAGGGCCAGGCGCACCCAAAATACGTATCCTACCGCCCGAGGTACAGTGGTCAGATATGCCCGGCTCGGTCGATGCGTCAGCGCAGGGTATCCCTCTCGGACTGGAAGAGACCAATATCAGCCCGGTCTTTATCGATATGGTGCACGATGATCCGCACTTCTTGATCCTGGGCGATCGCGAATGCGGTAAAACGACCTTGCTACGCACATGGATCACTGGTATGCAGCGCTACTATACACCAGAGCAGGCGAGAATCATCATCATTGATTACCGTAAGTCATTGATCAGCCTGGCGCACACCAATCACGTGATGGCCTATGCCTCTACCCTGGATGACATTAATAAATGTGTTCAATTCCTCAATGAGGAGTTTCAGCGGCGCCAGGCCAGCAACGCATCTGGCCCTGTGGAGACAGCGATGGGCGATCGCACATGGAACGGAACGCACTACTATCTCGTCGTCGACGACTACGAGATGGTTGCCACACAAACCCCGCAATCAGGGAATCCGCTCAATCCACTCGAAGCGGTACTGCAATCCGCCAAAGAGGTTGGCATTCACTTTATTCTGGCCCGCCGCGTGGTAGAGATCGGGCGAGCGAACTACGATCCCATCTATCGTAGCATCAAGAATATGGAGAGCCCTGGCCTCATTATGCGCGGCGACCCGGTCGAAGGGCGCCAAGTGCTACATAAGCAGAGCGCATCCGATAAGATGCCGACTGGACGTGGTTATCTTGTGCGCCGTGGGGCACAGCCCATGCAGGTCCAGGTAACAAACACGGAAGCAGTGTAAGGAGAAAGAGTTTTCGCACATGGCAGATTACGTTGGACAGCAATTTGGGCCTTACCACTTGCTCCGCTTATTAGGACAAGGGGGCTTCGCGGATGTCTACCTGGGCGAGCATGTTCACGTAGGAAATACCGCCGCCATCAAAATTTTGTATGCTCGCCTGATCGACGAATATCATGAGCGCTTCCTCAACGAAGCGCGTACCCTGGCGCGTCTTTCACATCCCCATATCGTTCGCATGCACGATTTTGGTATCAACGATGGCATTCCATTCCTGATCATGGAATATGCCCCCCATGGAACCTTGCGGCAACAGCATCCTTCCAAAACGAAGGTTCCGCTCTCGACGGTGGTAAATTATGTCAATCAGATCGCGGATGGCCTGCAATGCGCGCACGATCAAAACCTGATTCACCGCGACCTCAAGCCGAGCAATGTGTTGATTGGTCAGAGGAATAATCTGTTGCTCAGTGATTTCGGGGTCGCCTTGATCGCACAGACTACCTACTCTCAGAGTATCGAAAATTCCGTGGTCGGGACCATCGCCTATGTGGCGCCAGAACAATTGCAGGGGAGACCGCAACTGGCCAGCGACCAGTATTCACTTGGCGTGATGGTATATGAATGGTTGTGCGGTACGCGACCCTTTCGAGGAACAGTCATCGAGATGTGGGCGCAGCATCAATCCGCCGTGCCGGCGCTCCTGCGTCAATACGTGCCCGATCTACCACCAGAGGTCGAACAGGTGGTGCTAACCGCGCTGGCTAAAGATCCTGGCCAGCGCTTCGCGAACGTGCGGGCGTTCGCGAACGCCCTGGAAGCCGCCAGTCAACCTGACCGCATCTCAGTGGCCGCCGCTCATAACCTACCATTGACGTCAGGACAAACTGCTAATAAAGATGCGATCAGGATCAAAGCAACGGATCGCGGTTTCGCCTCTCAACCTGTGGATATCACAGATCCAGACGAGGCAAGGCGCTCACCCGATGAGAACTCGAACACAGAACCCGATGATCGCGCCTCCCAGAGATTCGTACCCATACCGACTCCTGCTCGTTGGGGAGGCACTAAAAAGAAGATCGGCATAACCGCTGCCATCGCGGCGGTGGTAGCGCTGCTGCTCGTCAGCACGCTGGTATACGCGATGAATGGTGAAGCCGCCAATAAACCTCTGGCGGCAGCCACTGCTACAGCGATGCCTGCACAGCAGTCCGGGGATAAGGGAACGGCAGTGGTCAGCCACAGGGTTACGCCCCCCGCCACGCATAGCGCTACCAAAAAATCTACGCCATCGCCCATTCCAACCGCGACACCAACATCTACAGATGCTCAAAACCCGCCAGCGGCCAAACCGACGGCCACGGCGGCCATGCCCACACCCACCGTGGCCGCGCCCACGCCCACACCAACGGCCCCCGCCCAGGCCAGCTTTGCGGTCGACGGCCAGAATCCAACCGCCTACAGTGTAAGTGGGAAAACATGCGCGGCAACGCAGTCCAATTCCACACCTAAGAGTTTTAATGTAGGTGGCATAACAGGCACATTATATTTTCAGTTTAGTTATACCTGCCACGCTGCCTGGGCCAAGGTTGTATTTTCTAAACCGGTCCCGAGTAAATATGGGAACGCAAAAATCGTTCGCAACAACGACGGAGCAACCTATACCTGTTCGAATGGAGGAAACGGTGTGGTGGCATCTGGTCAGACATCGTGCTATACCGGCATGGTTCGTGATGGGCCCACCCAGACAGCCTCTGCCTATGCCTCTTTTACATTTTCAAGTGGGCAGACAGATGTATCTTCACAATTAGGTCCCTACTAAAAAAGGGACTGTAACCATGTAGAGAGATTTTCATCTCGGCGCCGGACCAGATTGGAAAGGCAAAAAATCATCGCTTGCATTCTTACTTTAGTAAAGAAGGAAACAGAAGAGGAAAAAGGGCTTTAGGATATGGCAGACTACACAGGAAGGCAATTTGGTCATTATCGCCTGCTTCGCTTGCTCGGTCAGGGAGGCTTCGCGGATGTTTATCTGGGCGAGCACATTCACCTTGGGAGTTTTGCCGCCATCAAAATCTTATATGCGCGCCTGGTCGATGAGTACCGCGAACGCTTTATCAACGAAGCGCGTACGCTGGCGCACCTTTCGCATCCCCACATTATCCGTCTGCTCGACTTTGGGATAGAAGATGAGATCCCGTTCTTGATCATGGAATACGCGCCCCATGGGACCCTGCGCCAGCGTCATCCGCCCAAAACAAAATTGCCACTCTCGACCGTGGTGGATTATATGAACCAGATCGCGGATGGTTTGCAGTATGCACATGAACACAAATTGATTCACCGTGACCTCAAACCAAGCAATATACTGATTGGCCCCAGAAATAATCTGTTGCTCAGTGATTTTGGCGTCGCCTTGATCGCTCAGGCGGCCTACTCGCAGAGCGTAGAAAATTCCCTGGTCGGGACCGTCGCCTATGTGGCGCCAGAACAACTGAAGGGCAAACCACAGTTGGCCAGCGATCAATATTCATTGGGAATCATTGCGTATGAGTGGTTATGTGGTACGCGACCCTTTCAGGGTACGCTCCTTGAGATGTGGGCACAGCACCAGTCAACTGTACCGGCGCCCCTGCGTCAATACGTTGCCGACCTGCCACCAGAAGCGGAACAGGTAGTGCTGACCGCGCTGGCTAAAGATCCAGGTCAGCGATTCGCGAGCGTAAGAGAGTTCGCGGCGGCGCTGGAAGCGGCCAGTGGGGTCGAGAAGGTCGCGGTGGCGCCCGCTCAAAGCATGCCGCTATCTGAGCAGGCACAGATCGCTCAGAACGACCGGATCAAGCTCAAAGCTATGCACAAAGAAGGGCATACGCCTCTACCTGCGGATATTACGGATCCAGATGCCGCGGAACCACATGTTACCTCGAACACGACCAACGAGGGTCCATCCATCCCCCAACCAGGAGCGTCCATTGCACCTGCTCGCCGGGGACGCAACAAGATGATCGGCGTGGCCACCATCGTCGCGGTAGTCCTGCTGCTGTTGACCAGCACACTTGTCTACGCGATCAAAGGTGGAGGTCTCATGTCTTCCTCGACGCCCCCGCAGCAACAAGCCAGCAATGAGAATAAGATCGTCGGTAAAGAAATGCCGTCACCCACGCCTACGCACCACGCCGCCCCCCTACCCAGACGTATCAGCGCAGCGTAACGCCAACCATTCCCGCCGTCGCGCCAACACAGGCTCCGGTGATTCCTACTACCGCACCTACGCCCACACCGAGACCCACGCCTACGCCCAGGCCACCCGCATGTCCTGCCATGATCCAATCAGGTGCGAAAGGATCGCTGGTCACAACGTTGCAAAAATCACTCAACAGCCATTACGCCGCCCATGATTTTCCCAACTCGCCGTACAACTTTTCGCCTCCTCTTATAGTAGATGGGGACTTCGGTTCATTAACGCAGTCGGCGGTCAAAGATTATCAACAAGCACACGGTCTGGAGGTTGATGGACAGGTAGGACCACACACCTGGCACAGCCTGGGGTACTGCTAAAATCATCCCCTGACAAATAAATAGCGTCTTATATAAACTGGCATCTACGCTGCGCATCTCAAGCCCGGAGCCAGAAATATGGTAGAATCGAAAAGAAGATATGCAGCGATGTTACAATGAAGGCATTCGATAAGCCAGCCACTAAGCGATGCTGGCGTATAGAATAGCTCATATGCTGCTATGGTATAAGCAACAAGCTAATATCCATATTTATAATGGATACCACATACGCTTATGATTATTGTTGTTTCTGGTAGGTGCAAGCTAGCAGAATAACGCTATCAGAGACTAACTATGATACGATAAGATAATGGATACACCAGAAAACTATTATGCCATTTTAGGCATTCCCATTGATGCGGATAGCGATACCATCAAGCGCGCCTATCGACAACTGGCGCGCCGTTTTCATCCCGACCTGGCGGGGCCCGAGGGGGCGCTGGAGATGAAGCGCATAAATCGGGCGTATTCGGTACTTGGCGATGCGGAAAAGCGTCAGCAGTACGATGTCATTCTGGGCGGGGTAGTCGACTTACGTAGCAGGATCGCGCGCTCACGCTCACGTCCACATATGCCGGATAACCCAGCGGATGTTGAGTTCTCTGGCCTGCATACATTTAGCACACGGGGACCGCTGCACGCGGGCCCGGTGATTACGACCAATCACGGTGTTACATCGGCGGTCTACGGCTGGCGAACCGTTCATGGGATGCGGCTGGCTGCGGGCTCGCTCGATGGCGAAGGTACCATATGGGAGGTCACCCGCGATAACGTGGTAGCGTCCGCCAGATTTAGGAGTGATCCCACTTTGACCGTGGAGGCGCTACGCGCGCTACGCATCTCGCAGGCGGGTACGCTCCTGGCCGGCTGGAACCGGCTGGGACTGCATGTCTGGGATGCCTATAAAGGTGACCTTCTCTGGAGCTATCCATTAACCGATCGGGCCGTCTCCAACCATTATTCGCTGGATGTCTGCCTGCAGGTTGTGGACACGAGCAAGCGGATCGCGCACCTGGCGCTGCCCTATCTCAGTGAAGATACTCGCGCGCCACGCTCGCTGGGTGTACGTAGTAGCGACGTGCTTAGCCACGAAATGGGATCCCCCACCAATGCCGTGTTTGATCCGCTGATCTGTGCCGAAGAGGGCAGCGATAGGCGCAGCTTCTGGGCCATTCGCATGCGCGCCCTCTCACGGGATGCCCGGACCCTGGTGACGCTCTCCTGCGCCCAGGTACCTGATGAGTCCCAGCAGATGGTCATTGTGCGCCGCTGGAATCTGCATCCAAAGAGTAAGCTAGGTAGTAAAGCGCCGCAGATCGAAGCGTCTCTCCTTATGGGACGCTGCGAGGATTGCACGCCCCCCTACGTCGCTACGCCCGACGCGGCATGGGTCGCCTTTGTCTACCAGGGCGCCAAGATACGGCTGTGCGATACCATCAACGGCACCTATAGCGAGTTCGCCTGTGGAACCATGGGCAGTAGCGCGCGCCTGGCCATCTCTCCCAACGCACAATGGCTGGCCGTCGCACGCGAAGATAGCGAGATAAACGAGGGTGTCATCGATCTCTGGTCGATCACCACCGGGCAGATTGTCCAGAAGCTCTATCACCCCTGGCAGGTCAGTGCCCTGGATTTCGTTGAGGATCAACTTATCGTCGCGCTCACCGATGGCACGATTCAACTCTGGCAATAAATGCCGCCAATGTGCCGATACAATAAAATAGTAGGTGCCAGGCTTGTCCTGGCTTACCGCAATTATTTTTGTATGAGCTGGTGCGAATGGGTGAGGTACCCATAGTGTTGCACCAGCTCATACAAAAATAAAATAAATGCTGAAAGTTCAGCATAGAGCAAATAGTTGCAAATTTATTCATTCTATTCGATAATTATAGCTAAAGAGGTTGACAATCGGCAGGTTGTTACTAATACTAGTAATCATATCTCTATTTTTTGTGCTGATAGCTACGGGCAACGAACTATCTCGTTTGCAGGAGTGTGAGACGTGATTCGGGAAGGTACACTACTGAGCAAAGAGGCAGGACTACACACCATTTTCCAGGGTGAGGAGCATGATTACGTTCATTGCGTTATTGCTGACAAGATAGATCCTGACCGTCATTTTGAGTGTCGCGTGCTGGATGAAACAGATATCGCCATCGCGATAGGGGAACCGATAGCACTAGAGGTTTTAAAAGTTGTAACAGAGCGCCAGAGTGGAGTTGTACGTTTTGATTGTCATTTGATACATACATCTTAAATACAGGGAGCGCGACTTATGAAATGTTCTCAATGCTCAGCCGATCTTCCCGATGCAACTGCCTTCTGTCCACGCTGCGGAACTAATACCTATACGAGCCATACATCGAGATTCTCGTATCTACCTCCAGGTACCCCGCCGTGGCCAGCCACCGTTCCACAGCAGTTGCCAGGCGCCATAGAGACGCAAAACGCGACCGCCACGCCTTCTATAGCTGGCAAGAAAGCAACAACCCGTTCGGGACGCAAAACGGGTAGCATCCTGGGGATAATCGCGGTCCTCGTCATAGCTCCTCTTGTTGCCGCCCTGATCACCGCCGCCACACTCTATAGCAATGGACAACTCACCGGCCTGACCGCTAAACCAGCAAGTAAGAGCAACAACCCTCCAGCAACGGCAACACCCCAGACAAATAGCAAGCCCACGAATTCGCTGCCCGCGCCAAGCTCTTTTAAGACCGCCACCAATACCAATATCAATATGTCAGTAAAGTATCCATCGGATTGGACCCTTGGCTCGCCCCAGCAATCCACGGCCGCGACCTCGCTGACCATCACACAGGATCAAATCGGCATCTCTTTTGTCATTAATCGCCTCTCCAGCGCGATCAACAGCTCGATCAGTGGCGTCGATGATTTGAACGCATCTACGGTACAGAGTCTGCAGCAGATCCAGGGCAGTCATGAGATTCAAACGGTGCAGGCCACGAACGCCAATCCAACTATCGCGGGCGATAAGTGGTCACAAAAGGATGCCACCCTGCTAGATAGCCAGAATACAAAGATCCACTTTACTACTATTGCCGATAAACATAGCAAGACGTATTATGTGATCTACTTTTTGGTGCCCGATAGTATCTATCAGGAGGCGCTGCAAAAATATCTGAATCCTATGCTAAGCTCAGCGAAGTTTCTTTCCTGACAGTATTATTTATGAAGTGTTTTGTTGCTATGTTGGTGGCGCGTCAAACGCGCCACCAACATAGCAACAAAACACTTCATAAATAAAGATGCCCCCTGAAAATTTTCAGGGGGCATCTCTTCTCTTGTTTTGCGTTGGTGAGAATTAGTATTCAGGAACTGCGGGGGCAGCTGGCTGATTCTTCTCGGGAAGGTCGGTGATCAGAGCCTCGGTGGTCAGGATCATGGCAGCGATGCTGGCGGCATTCTGCAGAGCCGAACGGGTCACTTTGGCAGGATCAGCGATACCAAATTCGAACATGTCGCCATAGGTGTCTGACAGCACATTGTAGCCAATATGCTGGTTGTTCTGCTCGCGCTGAGCGCGGCGGATACCTTCGACGATAACCGAGCCATCACGGCCACCGTTAGCGGCCAGCTGGCGAATGGGCTCCTCAAGCGAGCGGCGCAGGATGCTGACACCGGTCGCGGCATCACCCTCCAGCTTCAGGTTGTCCAGGGCCTCAACAGCGGTCAGCAGAGCAACGCCACCACCAGGGACCATGCCCTCTTCAACACCGGCGCGGGTCGCGGACAGCGCGTCCTCAACACGGGTCTGGCGATACTTCAGCTCAACCTCGGTACCGGCACCAACTTTGATTACCGCAACACCGCCGGACAGCTTGGCCAGGCGCTCCTGCAGCTTCTCACGGTCGTAATCGCTGGTGGTCTCGTCGATCTGAGCCTTGATCTGGCGGATGCGAGCCTGAATCTCTTCAGCGGTACCATGACCCTCGATGATGGTGGTATCTTCCTTGTGGGAAGTAACCATGCGGGCGCTACCAAGATCCTCAAGGGTGGCGCTGTCAAGACGGCGGCCCATCTCTTCGCTGATCACCTGACCACCGGTCAGTACAGCGATGTCGAGCAGCATCTCTTTACGGCGATCGCCAAAGCCAGGAGCCTTGACGGCCAGGACGTTCAGGATACCGCGCAGTTTGTTGACCACCAGGGTGGCCAGAGCCTCACCATCGATGTCCTCGGAGATGATCACCACTTCGCGGCGACCCTGCTGGACGATCTTCTCGATAACCGGCAGGATATCCTGGATGGCGCTGATCTTCTTGTCGGTGATCAGGATGTAGGGATTCTCCAGGGTGGCTTCCATCTTCTCCGCGTTGGTCACGAAGTAAGGTGAGATGTAACCCTTGTCGATCTGCATACCTTCGACATACTCGGTCTCGAAGTTGATGCCGCGAGACTCCTCGACGGTGATAACGCCGTCTTTACCAACTTTTTCCATCACGTCAGCGATTAGATCGCCGATCTGCTCGTCAGCGGCCGAAATAGAAGCGATCTGAGCAATCTCTTTCTTGCCCTCGACCGGTACGGCCAGCTGGCGGATGTAAGAAACAACAGCCTCGGTGCCTTTGTCGATACCATACTTCAACTGCATAGGATTGGCGCCGGCGGCCAGGTTCTTCAAGCCCTCGTTGACGATGGCCTGGGCCAGAACGGTCGCGGTCGTCGTGCCGTCACCGGCCACGTCGTTTGTGCGGGTTGCGGCCTCTTTGAGCAGTTGAGCGCCCATGTTCTCAAATGGATCTTCCAACTCGATCTCTTTGGCAACGGTCACACCATCATGGGTGACGTTGGGAGCACCAAATTTCTTATCCAGAGCAACGTTGCGGCCCTTAGGACCGAGGGTCGTCTTTACGGCACCAGCCAGAATATCAATACCCTTTTTAAGAGACCGGCGAGCCTCTTCATCAAATACAAGCTGCTTTGCCATGAGTGAATTCCTTCTCCTACTTTATCCTCACGCATCGAGGCGGCATGTTACCCTAGAGTTTGTCATGCGGAGCCTGATGCCGGGAATGACTAGCCAACAATTGCAAGAATATCGTTCTCTTTGAGAACCAGGTACTCTTCACCGTCCACTTTAAACTCGGTGCCACCGTATTTTGCGAACAGCACACGGTCACCCTCATGAACATCTATAGCTGCGCGATCACCGTTATCCAGCAAGCGGCCATTGCCAACCGCGATGACAACCCCCTCCTGGGGCTTCTCTTTAGCTGTGTCAGGGATAACGATACCGCTTTTGGTTACTTCTTCTTTTGCCGCGGGCTTCACAACCACGCGATCTCCGATAGGACGAATTTTAGCCACGGTTTACACTTCCTTTCATCAATGAAGCTTTTAGTCAGAAGACTTATGCAGTGCCTCTTCGTCTGGCTCATAATGGATGACACCCGAGATATTAACAGAGCGATACAACGAGTAGTCGCAACAGCATGGTCCACCGGCCGCGCACCCGCTACAACAATAGATTTGACCATGTCGCAGCGTTGGTGGCCAGAGAATCTCAATATCACAGTTCGCACAACGGAGCGGCTTCCGCGCATGCGCCGAAACCGATGGGGCAGATTCGCACTGCCCATGCTCATTGTTTTGCTCGCTGTTTTTATTATAGGGATTCGTGAAATCCTCTTCTCTCATCATGGTAGCCCTTTGATGTAGTTGCCCACAAAACGCCACTTTAAGAGGGGGCATGGATCTCAATCAGGGAACCGTGCCAGGCGTCTCCTACACCATGCAACGTCTCGCGTTTATAACGCCTCGCTATCTCAGATGTTGCGTTATTCTTTTCTCTGGCAAGAAGTATGCCACAGCGAATGTTAGAACCACATAGGAAAAGTGTTAGAGGAATGTTAGAATTCTTCCTCGCCCTCCCGAAATATCTCTGTCTCGCCTCCTCACAGCAGACATGATACAATGGCCTCGTGTACATCTTATCAAGAGATAACTTTCAAAGTAGAAGGTAAAAACGTCATGCCATACATCGCAAGCATAAACAATCAAAACTATACAATCACCACCCGCACGCAAGATGTCCAGACAGCGGTGACGCTAGATGGGGTAACGCATGCTCTCGACTGGCAACGCATCGCAGCCCTGGCCGCCGATGACAAAGGAAAACAGCCCGAAGGCGGTTACTACAGTCTGCTGATCAGCGGCAAATCCTATGAAGTGTTTGTCCGCCGCGTTGTGCAGGATGATGAAGATGGGAATCGTCAGACCTACGAGATTCAGCTAGCCGGGCAGTACTTTCTGGTGACCGTCGAAGATGAACGCACGCGCACATTGACAGGCATCGCGCGCTCAAACGCGGCGAGCAGCGCCGCCAGAATCAAGGCTCCCATGCCTGGCCTGGTCGTGAACACGCTGGCGCAGCCGGGGGACACGGTGAGCGCGGGTCAGACAGTGGTGGTGCTGGAGGCGATGAAGATGGAAAACGACCTGCCATCACCGATCGCCGGTACCGTCAAGGAGCTCAAGGTCCAGAAAGGTCAGACGGTCGATCAGGGCCAGTTACTGGTCATCATCGAGGGTGAGCAGCCGCGTTAGTCAGCTTCTGGTCTTATGTTATAATCTTTCTGGCATTCATTAAGAGGAGCACGTGGGTCCATGGATATACATGTAAGTAAGAGTGGCGCAGAGTGGCGCGACACGACAGCACGCAAGGTCAGCGCCAAAGCAGCGGCGCGCAAAGAGAAATTCGTGACCAGCTCGGACATTGAGGTCCCCGACTTATCTACCTCAGAAGATCTCGCCAATTGGGATGAGCAGACACAGCTTGGCTATCCCGGCGAGTTTCCCTTCACCCGTGGTGTACGCCCTGGAATGTATCGCTCCAGGCTGTGGACGATGCGTCAGTACGCCGGCTTTGCTAGCGCGGAAGAATCGAACCGGCGCTACCACTATCTGCTCTCACAGGGAACTACCGGCCTGTCGGTGGCCTTTGACCTGCCAACCCAGATGGGCTATGACGCCGATCATCCTTTCTCTGAAGGAGAAGTAGGTAAGGTCGGGGTATCTATTTCGAGCCTGGAGGATATGGAGATACTGCTGCGGGACCTGCCGCTCGAACGTATCAGCACATCAATGACCATCAATGCCACCGCCAGCATCCTGCTGGCCCTCTATGTCGCGGTGGCGAAAAAGCAGGGAGCCGATCCGCGCAAGCTCTCCGGCACGATCCAGAATGATCTGTTAAAAGAATATACCGCGCGCGGCACCTATATCTATCCACCACGCCACTCGATGCGCATCATTACCGATATTTTCAGCTACTGCGCGGCCGAATTGCCGCAGTGGAACACGATCAGTATCAGTGGCTATCATATGCGTGAGG
This sequence comes from Dictyobacter halimunensis, assembly GCF_036245075.1. Lineage (NCBI taxonomy): Bacteria > Bacillati > Chloroflexota > Ktedonobacteria > Ktedonobacterales > Dictyobacteraceae > Dictyobacter > Dictyobacter halimunensis. The sequence continues at coordinate 3,148,806 of NZ_BSRI01000002.1, read as the reverse complement.
CGGGCTCGACGGCCGCGCAGGAGATCGCCTTTACGCTGTCGAACGCCATCGCCTATGTGCAGGCGGCGCTGGATGCGGGTCTGGATGTGGATACGTTCGCCGGTCAGCTCTCATTCTTCTTCAATAGCCATAACAATCTGTTTGAAGAGGTCGCCAAGTTCAGGGCCGCCCGGCGTATGTGGGCGCATATCATGCGCGAACGCTTCCACGCTAAAGATCCGCGCTCGATGATGCTGCGCTTCCACACCCAGACCGCCGGTTCGACCCTGACGGCCCAGCAGCCCGATAACAACATCGTGCGCACCGCATACCAGGCCCTGGCCGCGGTACTCGGTGGCACGCAGTCCCTCCACACCAACGCCAAAGACGAGGCGCTCTCGCTACCCACGGAAGAGACTGCGCGCCTGGCCCTGCGCACACAGCAGATTCTGGGCTATGAAACCGGCGTCGCCGACGTGGTCGATCCGTTGGCCGGTTCATACTATGTCGAGACCCTCACCGACGCACTGGAAAAGCAGGCCCTGGCCTATATCCAGCAGATCGATGAGATCGGTGGCAGCGTGCGCGCCATCGAGACCGGCTACATGCAGTCCCAGATCGAGGAGGCGGCCTATCGGTATCAGCTCGAATTAGAGAAAGAGCAGGCGATCGTGGTAGGCGTCAACCGCTTCAAGCAGGCCGAGACGGAGCATTTCGTCGGCCACAAGGTTGATCCTCAGATCGGTGCGCGGCAGGCCCAGAAACTGGCCGAGCTGCGCCAGAAACGTGACAACGATCTGGTTAAACAGAAGCTGCAGCAACTCCAGCAGGCAGCCGAGGGGAGCGCTAACTTGATGCCCGCCATCATCTCAGCGGTCGAGGCCTACGCGACACTGGGAGAGATCAGTGATACAATGCGACACGTCTTTGGTGAACAACACGAGTTTCGTAGTCTGATAGAGTAGTAGTTGTAGAATATAATAAGGATTATGGATATCAGGAGTTTAGACGATGGTGCGGAGCAACACGGGGTGTTGCCCGCACGCGATGCCGAGCGCAGCGAGCATAGCATCTACGACTATGCAGGCGGCGCTCCACAGGGCTTTCAGCAAAGACAACACCGGGCACTCGCACCAATCGGAGTGTTTGATTCGGGTGCCGGGGGCCTGACAATCCTGACCGCCCTGCAACAAGAGCTTCCCAATGAGCATTTCATCTACCTGGGAGATACCGCCAACTGCCCCTACGGCACACGTAGCGAAGAAGAGATCATCGAGCTATCCTTGCGGAACAGCCGCTACTTGATCGATCAGGGGGTAAAGTTGATCGTTGTTGCCTGCAACACCGCCTCGCAGGCGTCATTAAGCGTACTACGCTCTACCTTTTCGATCCCTTTTATTGGCGTTGTGCCCGCGGTCAAGCCGGCTGCACGGCTGACACGCCGGGGCCGCATCGGCATCGCCGCCACCAACCAGGCCATCAAAGCGTCCTATCTGCGCCACCTGATCGATGACTTCGCATCCGACATCCAGGTCTATGCCGTCGGCTGCCCCCAACTGGTGACACTGGTCGAGCAGGGCGAGCTGAATGGTCCTCACGTAGATAGCGTGCTGCGCGACGCCTTACAGCCATTGATAGATAAAGAGATCGATGTGCTGGTGCTTGGCTGTACCCATTTTCCCGCTTTGCGACCGGCAATCGCGCAGATAATGGGAAAACAGGTTCAGATCATCGATAGCGGATCAGCCATCGCCCGCCGCGCACATGCCATTCTAGATACAGATGGACTGGCCCGTCCTCTGAATGGACTAGAGGGGAGCACCTCTATCTGGTGCAGTGGTGATGCCGAGGAGTTCAGTAGGGTCGCCAGTACAGTACTGGGCTACGCCATTCAGGCCAGGCAGTCGACCTTTGAGCCAGCCGACCAGTAAACTGGTAATGGTGCTGAGAAGCAGGGTGGATTTTATGCCTGCTCACGCGTTTATATATAACAAGTGATTGATGCCTAGCAAGGAAAGTAAGGAGAAACTCATAATGCTTGAGGATATGGCTATTCAAGAAGGCAACGATAGCGTGACAGTGACCAGAACGCTACACATGCAAGGCGCGCGCTTCGTGTCAACGGTCCTATCGCCCGCCGTGGTAGCCTTGCCTTTTATTTTATTAATGGCCTATTCGGCCAATGATCGCAATCCATTGCTTTCTGCAATTATTACTATTTTCTTTCTCTGCGTTGGCCCGATGGCCTATATCACCTTTGGCGTGCTGAGCGGTAAATTTACAGACGTAGATGTAAGTGTGCGCTCGCAGCGCGTCGGTCCCTTCCTGTTCGGCATTGCGTCAAGCCTGCTTGGCTTTCTCATATTGCATCTGACCAATGGACAAAAGAATCTGGAGTCGGTCCTACTGCTGGTCTCGATCAGTGGCGTGATTATGATGTTGATTACCTTCTGGTGGAAGATCAGCATGCATGCCTCGGCTCTGTCGGCCGCGGTCACCGCATTGAGCATGGTCTATGGACGTATGATCTTGCCCGCCTTCCTGCTGGTGATTCTGGTCAGCTGGTCGCGCGTGATCCTGCGCCGCCACACGCTGGCCCAGGTGATCGCTGGCTCCCTGGTCGGAGTCGGCCTCTCCTGGCTCCTCCTCAAAACCCAGGGGTTTTAGAAAGACAATAAAAAATGATGGGCGCTGGCGCGCCCACTATTTTTTATTGTGAAAAGCCGGTTTTAGAAAGATGTGAACGTGCTCACATCTTTCTAAAACCGGCCTGATCTTTGGAAAAAGGATCAGTCAGTTTCGCTTCCCTCTTTGGCGCCGACGAGGGCGGGGTCGCCGTGCCAGAGGCGGCGCATCTCTTCGCTGCTGGATAGCAGTTCATCCAGGGTGCCTTCGGCTTCGATGCGGCCATCCTTGAGGACGATGATGTGGTCGGCCTCGCGCAGGGTGGCGTGGCGGTGCGATACGGCCAGACGCGTCAGGTGCGGCTGGAAACGTGACCAGAGGAGCTGCTCGGTCTCGACGTCCAGGGCGCTGGAGAGGTCGTCGACAACCAGGAAGTCGGCGCCGCGCACGAACATGCGTGCGGCCGCCACGCGCTGCACCTGTCCTCCAGAAAGCTTGACTCCGCGCGGACCCACCAGGGTATCCAGTTGCTGTTCCAGGCTAGCGATGTCGCCGTCGAGCACGGCGGAGCGCAGGGCCGTTGGCACATCGACGGCCTCCTCAGGCAGGCCGAGCAGGATATTCTCCTTGAGAGACTGGCTGAACAGGCGCGGCACCTGGGGCGTGTAGCCACAACGCGGCGGCACAAAGAACGCTCCGGGATCTGTGACCGGCTGACCATTCCAGAACAACTCTCCATGCTCAAGCGGCAACAGGCCCAGCAGGGTGCGCAGGAGCGTGGTCTTGCCCGCGCCGATGCGCCCCGTGATGACGGTAAACGATCCTCTCTTCAGACGCATATGAATATCTTTTATGCCTCGATCGCTACCGGGATAGGTATAGGTCAGCCCCTGGACTTCCAGCTCCTCAAAGCGGTGCTGGAAGCCTTTCGGAGTATATGGGAGGGCTGGTGGCTCATGCGACAGGTAGAGCTGTTGATGCTCCACCAGTTTCTCCCCGGGATCTCCCTGCAATAATGGCAGCAGCCGGTCCAACGATACTCCAGCCTGGCTATAGCGGGTGATAAAGTTGCCCGACATGCGGATAACCTGGGTTAGCCAGCTCAGGTAGGAGATAAACAGGGCCAGGTCACCGGTGGTCAGGGTATTGCTGCGCAGGGCCTGGGCCGCGACCAGCAGGATCAGGCCGGTACCGATATCAGCGGCGTTGCTCGATAGTGCATCGATCAACTGGCTGAGCAACGTATCCTTCAGGGTGGCGCGGCGACGTTGCTCTCCCAGCTGACGGAAGTGGGCCACTACCTGCTTCTCCCTCCCCAGCACCTTGAGCATCTGGACCGCTCCAAAGACGTCTCCCAGCAAACCGGTTACATCGCCGATCGATTCCTGGGTGGCCTTGCGGTAGCGCTGAATATGGCGGCGGAAGCTATTGACGATTAGCAGCACGGCCACCAGGGGCACAAAGACCGCCAGCGTCACCAGTACCGAGACACGCAAGAGAATGACCAGCGCGATCACCATTACGATGACCTGACCCAGGGGATCAAAGAGCCAGCATACAAAGGCCCCCACCTCCATGGTGTCGTTGCGCAGGCGGCTAATCGCCTCACCGGTTGAGGATGGTAGCGCACGCGCGCCTGGGCGCTGCAAGATACTGGTAAAAAGATTATGCCTGAGTAGGGATTGCAGTATCTCGCCCATCGTGGTTTCAGCGATGACGGCCACAAAGGTACAGCTCAAGCGTCCAAGCGCAACTCCAACCATTAGTGCCACCATCCACCAGAGAAGAGACGGCGTGAGGGAATGGCGTGACAGTCCATCCAGAATGTATTGCGCGATCAGACCAGGGATCAAGGGAAAGAGGTAGAACAGGACACCATTGAAGATACCACTAAACAGGTAGAGCCATGGCCGATAGTTAGCCATGCGCCAGATATACCAGGATTTACGCTTCATGCTAACGCCTCCTCCAGACCAATGCGCAAGAGCTGTGCGAAGTGAGACGTGGGATCGCGGGCCAGGTCCTGCCGCACGCCATACTCGCGGCACTCACCCTGCTCCAGAATCATGATATGATCGGCTCGCTGCACCGTTGATAACCGATGCGCGATGATGATGCCGGTGCGCCCCTTCAGCAGCGTATCGATAGCCTGCTCCAACAGGCGTTCGGTGGCCGGGTCCAGGCGCGAAGACGCCTCATCGAGGATCACCAATCCTGGATCGCGCAAGAAGACGCGTGCGAAGGCTAGCAACTGCGCCTCTCCCGCCGAGAGACCACTACCGCCTGGGGCCAGCACCGTATCCAGTCCATTCTCCAGAGATTGATACCAGTGCTGCAAGCCCAGCGTCTGCAGCGCGGCCAATACCTGGGTATCCTTGATGGTACTATCAAACAGGGTCAGGTTATCGCGCACGCTGGCATGCAGGATATGGACCTCCTGGGTCACGATCCCGACGCGCTCATGCAGCGTATCCAGACTCAAGCTACGAATGTCGATGCCATTCAGGCAGATCGCACCTTCAACCGGATTATACAGGCGCGCCAGCAGCTTGGTCAGCGTACTCTTGCCGCTGCCGGTGCGTCCCAGCAGCCCCAGCACGCTCCCAGGCTCCAATTGCAACTGGATGTGCCGCAGAACTGGCACACCTTCTGTATAGCTAAATGAGACATCCTCAAAGGCCACAGCCAGTGCAGAGATGGGCAGGTCGGTCCGTGAGCCATCCACAATCGTTCGTGGCTCCTCAAGCAGCGTGGCGACGCGCTGAATGCTGCCCGCCGATTGCTGCAGTTCGCGCAACTGGTCGACGATCTGCTCAATCGGCGTGGTCATCGTATTGGCATAAATGAAGATCAACAAAACAGTGCCAGCACTCATGCCCTCGTACCAGTATAGATAGGCTCCCAGCAACAGAGCAAGCACTCGTCCCAGCGCATTCACAAATGTAACTGTCCCCCAGGTTGGAAAGTTGATCATGATCGCCATGCGCAACTTACGCAGATGCTGGCGCGCATAGCGCGATAAGCCCTGCAACATATACTGTGTCGCTCCGCTGGAACGCACATCTTCAGTACCGTTCAGACGCTCCTCCAGAAAGCCAAACAGCTCGGCACTGGCCTGTCGCTCCGCCTCCCAATAGGGCGTCGCCAGACCGCGCAAACGATTGATGACCAAAAGAGCTGCCAGCGCGAAGATGGTCAGGGTCAGACCCACCCGCCAATCCACCAGGAATAAAAGAACGAGCACGCCCACCAGGAGGACAAGATTGCCGAAGAGCGCGATCACCATACGCGAGAAGAAATTGCTCAGGGAGGTCACATCCCCATCAATGCGTTCGATCAATTCGCCGGGCGCGTGAATAGTATGAAAGGTAGAGTCCAACTGTAAGCAATGCAACATCAAGTCCGCCCGCAGCGCATTGGTAGCCAGCAAGGCGACGTCAGTCGCCACATATGCCTCAGCAATGGCGATGAACTGGCGCAGGATGGACAGGACAAGAAAAAAGACAGCGATCATTATCAAATCCGCAAGCGCGCGCTGTGAACTGGCTCCATCAACAAAGGACCGTAAGATCAGCGGATTGATTAAAGAGATGCCGATGGTGCCCGCCAGCAGCAGGATCAGCAGCAGAACACGGGGCCATTGTGGTTTCAGATAGGTCAACAATAAATGCCGATAGGTATCCAGAGAAACAGGCATAGAAGTATCCCATTCTATGTGTGGCTCACACACAGCAGTAGTCGTTACGCTTTGCTAGCTAGCAATTCAGGAATGTGGCACGCGGTCATACACGACAGCAAGCGCTGTCAATCGAAGATTGGCAGTCAGTGGTTAATGGTCGGTTAGAGGATAAAAAACAGACGTGCGACTAACAACGAGGCAAGGCCATCAATCGAACCTTTCTAATATCAATACCGTCAATCCAAGATTACACGATCATCTATGCATTTGTAAAGGTTTTAGTGGGAGAAAGGGTGCCCGTCTTTTTTTGCAAGAGAGGCGGCGAAAAGAAACACGGAAAGCCATCGTAGGTGCTGGGCTTGCCCCAGCTTGCCACGCAGCGGCCCGTGCCCGGGCGCTCACCTTCCCCAACACGTCCTCGTTGGGGAACCCCTTTCGTGCGGGTACGGGGTCGCCGCTCCTTCGGAGGGCTCCCAAGCTGGGGCAAGCCCAGCACCTACGATGGCTTTCCGTGTTTTCGGTGCCGTTCTCTTCGCAAACACATTGGCAAAAACATGACGGGTACCCTTTGGGAAAAGCGGGAGGTATTCTCAGCAAATCAAGAAGGTTGCCCATTATTGGCGTTCGGCAGCGCCTGGAGTATCTCTAAAATGCGCGACCAGGGAAGATTGTTGTTGGGGGGATAGAGGTCGGGGCGATAATATACGGTCACGCCCTGCCAGCGCAGGCGATCCAGACTGGGGGCGAACTCGGAGTCCTGCGCCAGTTCAGCGCTGGCCCGTGGAAAGGCCAGGATGGGAGGCGCGCCCCGCCGTGTCCAATCCAGCAACAAAGTGAGCGCGTACGTATCGGCCACGCCTTGAGACCATTTGCGCAGGGTATTAAACGTGGCAGGAACCACCACAGCGGCGGTGAAATGGGGAAGGGATATCTCGGTAGCGGAAACGACAACCGGATGCCCTGTGAGGGCTGTCAGAAGCGGCTGATCGATAAAAGAGCAGGCATTGGGAGTTGCAATCACCCACACATCCCACCCATCCTCCTGTGCCAGCCCAACAAGATCCTGTACCTGCCCGGCCGATAGGGCCGCGCAGACCACCAGCGCCAGAGTCCTCACGATCTCCATTCTCCTCTGTTCATAAAACAGCGGGGGCAGGTGAGCCAGTCATGACTGGACCACCTGCCCCCGTTAGTATGCTATCGAGCGCGGACCATTACCGCACTAAGAATCGCGACTGCCAGCAGGCAGGGCGACGCGGGCCGGCACGCCATCGCGCAACGCCGGGGTAGGCGTCGTCGCGGTGCGGGCGCGCAGCTGAGCGCGAATAGCCGGAGCCTGAGCACGACGGGTCGTCGCCGTAGTGACGCGACCAACCAGCCAGATGAAGCCGAAGACGCTCGCCCAGCCCACAGCCGCCAGCACGGTCAGGTAGACCCAGGTTGGCAGGCCGACACCGACAGTGACAAAGTAGAGCAGACCAGTAACCAGAATGTTGGCCAGTGTCACCGGCATCAGGATCAGCCAGGCGAACTGCATCAACTGGTCGGCACGCAGACGTGGCAGCGTAGCACGGATCCAGATGAAGACACCGCACAGGGCATAAATCTTGAGGACAAAGTATCCCAGAGCCAGGATATTGCCAACGAAGCCCCACAGCAGTGAACCCTGCGCCGTCAAGAAGCCCACGCCAGGACCGGAAAATCCGCCCAGGAAGAGATAGGAGGCCACGGCCGAAGCGATGGTCATGTTACCATACTCACCCAGGAAGAACATCGCCCAGCGCATGCCGCTATACTCGGTCATATAACCGGCGACCAGCTCGGACTCAGCCTCGGGCAGGTCGAAGGGGGCGCGGTTCGTCTCGGCCAGGCCACAGGTGTAGTAGATGATCAACATCAATGGCTGGAAGAGGAAGAACCAGGACCAGGGGGTAAAGCCCTGGAAGAGGAAATCCAGGACCGGGATACCAGTATTATGCCAGGCCAGGTTCTGGAATTGCATGATCTCGTAAGGGGTGATCGTACCAGTAGTTGGGTAGCCAGGCTGGCCCGACAGGACGCTGGTCAGCATAATCACGCCGACGAAGGCCAGCACCAGGGGCAGCTCATAAGAGATCATCTGGGCGGCCGAACGCAGGCCACCGATCAACGAATATTTATTGTTTGAGCCCCAACCGGCCATAATCACGCCGATAACGTCGATCGAGCTCATCGCCACCAGGAAGACCAGACCGGTCGTCAAGGCGCCACCTGGTAACTGCAGGTAGGGAGAAAATGGCAGCACCGCGAACGACGCGATCACAGGTGCCATAAAGACAGAAGGTGACAGCAAGAACATCATCTTGTCGGAGCCAGAGACGTGGATGTCCTCTTTCAACAACAGCTTACCGACGTCCGCCACCGACTGCAACAGACCCCAGGGACCAGTGTGGAGGGGTCCTTCACGGTCCTGCATCCAGGCCAATATTTTACGCTCGGCGAGAACCAGGATCGTGGCGCTGGTCAACACAAAGCCGAAAACAGTCAGGAAGGCGACCACAAACTGCAGGAAGCTCCAGGAAATGATCCCGCTCCACAGCTGTGATAAAAACAGCCACCATGGATTGCTATCGGCGACAATCATTGCAAACATATGAATAACTCCAGAGGTAAAGTGGCGCGCGGAAGAAAATAGAACTCAATCCCGCGCCCCCTTCACAAACAACTTTTACCGGTCAACCTCGCCGAGTACAATATCGGTACTACCCAGAATAGCGATCGCGTCACTCATCTTGTGACCACGCATCAGCTCGGGCACAATCTGCAGATTAACGAAGGAGGGTCCACGCAGTTTGGCGCGCCATGGATACTCGCTGCCATCACTGATCATGTAGACGCCCAGTTCACCTTTACTGCTCTCAAGCGCGAAGTAGGTCTCGCCGCGAGGAGGACGGAACGCGATCGGTGTACGCGTACTGATGGCCCCACCGGGCATTTTATCGATCGCCACCCGGCAGAGGCGAATGCTCTCAGTGATTTCCTGCAGGCGCACATAGTAGCGCGCGAAACAGTCACCTTCCTGGCGTACAACAGTATTGACAGGAACTTCGCGATAAGCCATATAGGGACGGTTCACGCGCAAGTCCCAGTTTATGCCACTGGCGCGCAGCATCGGCCCGGTCAAACCATAGGCCAGGGCCTGCTGAGGATCGATATATCCGACGCCCTGTGTGCGAGACATAAAGATCTCGTTGCCGGTGAGCAGGGCATTCATCTCCTTCATGTTCTCTTCCAGCCGATCGAGGAAGGCGGAACACTCATCCAGCCAGCCCTTGGGGAAATCATGCAGCACGCCGCCGACGCGCATATAGTTCACATTAAAGCGGCTGCCCGCCAGGGCCTCAAACAGGGTCATGATGCCTTCGCGATCGCGGAAGCCCCACAGAATAGGGGTTGACGCACCCAGGTCCATACCGTAGGTACCGATAGCAACCAGGTGGCTCGCGATACGCTGCATCTCATTGGTGAGCAGGCGAATATACTGCGCACGCCGGGGGGGCTCGATACCCATCAACTGCTCAACCGCCCCAACATAGGCCGTCTCATTCAACATAGGGGACAGGTAGTCCGAGTTATCCATATAACGGATACCCGCCATAATGGTGCGGTTCTCCAGGATCTTTTCTATCCCACGGTGCAAGTAGCCGATGACAGGGGTGCAACTTGTGATTGTTTCACCTTCCAGGGTCATAATCAGACGCAACACGCCGTGGGTACTGGGGTGCTGCGGACCCAGGTTCAACAACATTTCCTGTGTCTTCGTACCCTCGGCCGAAGTGCCGGACAGGTCTTGAAGGTCAATATCTTGATTCGTAGCCATAAGCTTCCTCTAGTTTGTTTATCTTCTTCGTTGCCACTTCCGCAAACGAACGCAGAAGCTAATCGACCACATCAACGCTATCAGCGCCATCATGCCCGCAAAAAGATAGCGATTGGGACTCTCCAGCAGCGTAAAGGTATAGGCCATAAACCAGCATCCAGCCGCCACCACCGCCCCCATAGCTAATCTTATCGCTCCATCATTCTGCTGCGGCACAACCCTCCCGGCGGAAACGGCACCAGACTGAGCTGGCGCGGGTCCGCGCTTACGGGCACCTGTAGAGATCCTTCGCGATTTCTTCGACTCTGGCATGATATGTACTCACACGTCCTGGTCGCAACTTCACTACTCGTTTTTATCAGGTGTCTGATCGGCTTTGCCCGCCGACTGGCCAGATGGTTTTGATGTATGCGTATTCGCTTCCGTCTGCAAGGCTTCATTGGTATGGCCAAAGGTAGGGGTACCTGGATGCAGACGCTCCTCCAAACCCTGTCCCAGTTTCTTCTGCACGACACGCTCAAGGTTCTGCTGCTGATACTGGCCAGAAACAGCCATATTCGGGTCAACCTGGGTGGTGGCGCGCGGCTTCACCGTTCGAGGAACCTGGTGGAAGCTCTTCAGAAGAGGATATCCCTCAAAGTCATCGTCAAGCAGCATACGGCGCAGGTCAGGATGGCCGGCGAAACGGATGCCATACATATCATAGGTCTCGCGCTCCAGCCAGTTTGCCGTTGCCCAGACCGACACCACGCTATCAACTTCAGGAGACTCAGAGTCAAGGCGTACCTTCAACTGTAGCAGCTGGGCACGACCTGTCGAGCGCACATGGTAGATCGTCTCCAGATGATCCAGCATATCGACGCCCGAGATACAGCTAAGCAGGTCAAAGCCAAGCTGATCGCGCAAAAAGCGGCAGACCGCCACCAGGTTTTCACGCTCAATCTGCAGATTCAGGTAATCGCCCTTGTGCAGTTGCGGCTGCACAGGTTTGCCGGTAATCTGAGCGATTGGTGCCAGGTCGCGGGCCAGAGCAGCGTTTTGATCACGATATCCGGTCGTGGCACTGGGAATATTGTTCGAACGTGGTACTAAATCCATCGAGTTACTCCCTTACGCCAGGCATATACTAATCCAAGAGCAAGAACAACAATAAAGAATACTATTTCACAGAAACCAAAAATGCTTAACTGTTTAAAAATGATAGCCCAGGAAATGATAAAAACAATATCTACGTCAAAGGCCACAAACAATAAGGCAAAAATGTAAAAACCTAGTGGATATTGAACCCATGCGGAGCCGATAGGAGTTTCGCCAGACTCATAGGTTTGCAGTTTTTCTTTAGTTGCTTTATGTGGAGCAAGCAGGTTTGCGACAGTGGTCGCCACAAGCACAAACACAAATCCTGCTGCCAGCAAGATACCTGCATATAAATATCCAGTACTAGCTAGTGTTGACACGAGCTTTTCCTCCCAACAAATACCTCCGCCGATGAGAAGCGGAGGTCAAGAAAATGCTGTCTTGATTATAGCACAGGGAGGAAAGAGCGACAATTTTACTGCAAATGGGGCATCTGTACTGAGTCTGGCTTCGCGATTAATTGGGTACGAGGCATTCCAGCTGTTTCAACTGGCTCAGTGATATGCACGACAATCACACTGACGTTATCTTCTCCGCCACCTTCAAGAGCAGCTTTGATCAAACCATCGCTCACTATGGCTGGATCAGGATCAGGATTACGCACCACCGCTTCAATCTTGGGGTCGCGTACCATATCCCATAAGCCATCTGAGCAAAGCAATAATTTATCACCCGGCTGCAAAACCTCTTTAAACGAATCGATCTCGATCACCGGCTTTTCGCCCAGGCTGCGGTAGATTTGATTGCGTTTGGGATGGGTGTAGATATCATCTGGCTTAATAATACCGGCATCCACCAGGCTGGCCACGACCGAGTGATCGGTGGTGATTTTGCGTAGTCCGCTCGCGGGACGATACAGATAGGTACGGCTATCACCAACATTGACAACATAGACCGTACTATCTACAACCAGAGCGGCCGTAATCGTAGTGCCCATATCGCCATTCTGCTGCATATTCTGCTGATGCACGGCCACATTGGCTTCCTGCGCGCCTTCCGCCATCAGGCGTGCATAGCTCTCATCCTGGCGCAATCCCTGCCCCACAAGCTTCGGCAGCATATAGTTCACAACAGCCTGAATAGCGGTCCGGCTGGCATCCTCACCATTGGCATGTCCACCCATACCATCGGCGACCACGAACAGGCCGAACATGGGTGGCTTTTGAGAACCACTGATCAAGCCCTGCATGGCGAACAGACTATCCTCATTGGGCTTATATTTACGCTTGATGCCCGGATTGGAGAGGGCACTCGCCACGATACCAAGCCGCCGGCCGCTTAGCTGCCGCACAGCATATGGCACCGTCTTATCAGGGTCCAGTTTGGTGGTCTGCTCACTGCCTACGGGCATATCCACCGTTGGCTGTTCAGCAATCGAGCGACCGGGTACGATGGTCGGTTGCTCGGCGATGGCCCTGGCTGGCACCACGGTCATCTGTTCACCAGTCGATCGTGGCGGTGACGCCGGGGCGGCGACCCCATACGCACCGCCATTGGGCGAGGCTGAACTTGCTACCTGGCTACGAGCTATGGAACCGGTATCTGTTGCGATCAATGGCTGCTGGCAATGGGTACAGAAGTTATCTTCCGCGGTAACGCGCTCACCACAGCGAGGGCAGTGCAGCGCATGCGAGCCCAGTGGTCCGGTTTTGAGGACCGCTGGTTGCGCCGGGAGAGGGCCAGACTGGCGGGCGTCACCTTTGCCCTGGGCAGCCTCCATCTCGGCCAGCCGAATACGCTGGGCCTCGATGGTTGCGCGCTGCTCGGCATCAGCCAGCTCCGAATCCAGGCGCCGCCGCTGTCGGATACGCCGGCGCCAGAGCCAGAGAAGAACCAGGGCCACCGCGACCACCGCGACCACCACAACGGCGAGAAGCACAAATAGCCAGTAAGGGAAGCTCATCCCAAAGAGAGAGGAGCCATTCGCCGGCGCGGGTGTTGGTGTTGCGCCGGTCCGACTCAATTGGACGGAAGGGCCGGTCCCAGCCAGTGACATCTGTTGTGCAGCCTGAAACTTGCCATTGGCCTCAAACGCATTCTTAAAATCTGTATGCGCTGTATCCAGCGTCTGTTGATAATAAGCATCCATGCCTTTTTTCCAATTGTCATATACAGGACTAACAACAGAGGGATTACTGATCTTTGGTAAGGTTGCGTCCAGGAAAGGCTGCAGGGTAGCGGCAGCCAGAACGCCGTTGTGGGCGCTATGCAGGCCAACCATTTCTCCCGTAGAATTCACAAACGGGGTACCTATCTCAAGATTCTTGTCATCCTGGGGCCGCGCGGTCGGCGTACGGTATTGCACCAGTTGATTGATGTACGTATCCTGTTGAACAGAACCGGCGGCTGAGGCCTGCAAACCATTGAGCGATCCATCACTTCTGGCCAATATCAGAGCGTGATTCTGCCCACCGTCAGCGGCAGTTTTTCCCTGGCCTGTCGCCAGATCAAGAAATGGCTGTGGCTCCTGGCGGCTACTGGCAAAAGAGAAGAGCGTTGGACCATCAACGCATGAAGTCGCATCGACCGAACAATGCACGGTGATATCGCTGGCCTGAACATCAAACTTGATAGTCTGCTGCGCATTATAAAGACTGCTGGTATAGATGGAGACCTGAGATAACTTTGCCGCCGGGGTAGATGGCATGCAGGTAGCCTTACCCTCAGTATTGACCAACGTACCATCAGTTAACACCCAGTTTTCATACTGATCGGGTTTATCGCTTTTCAGCTGGCTTCTCACCAGCACACCCAGCCCGGTACAGAGGATATGGGTGTCCGCCTCGGGCCCGCTACTATCTGTGCCCGTATACGATAAAAGAAGGCGAACGACAGAAACGCCTGCGCGCGTCACATCTTGTGGCGGATTTGACGTCGCAGCCCGATTAGAGGCAGCCAGGGCAGTGGAGGAGATTCCCACCTGGAGGGAGATTATGAGCCAAGCGAGTACAAAAAAAACAGGCAGTCGAAAGCTCTTGTATCTCCTAGAGCCGAGACGATGCGTACTCATTGACACTTCCCCTTCATGCCAGATAGACAGTGCATAAAAGATTGCCCCTTACCGTCCTAAACGATTTTTTAAATTAAAATAGAGCTGTTGAACTGCGGGAGTGCTTCCCAATGGCCCATTTATAACATAACCGCATTCCCGAAAAGCGTCTTCCAGCTTTCCTTCACGCTCATATACCTGGCTGAGCAAAAAGCGTGCACGGGGCTCGGCCGCATCCAGGATCAGCACCTGGACAAATGCGTTCTCCGCCACGGACCATTGGTTGGCGCGCATAGCTAACTGGCCCAATGAAAAGTATAACCGCAGGCGCAAAAGCGCGGGCTGCGTCGGAGCCAGGCGTACTGCCTCCTGATATTCACGGATCGCCAGCTCAACTTGATTGGTCTTCTCAAAACATTGGCCCAGTCGATCATGAGCCTCCAAGTCTTGCGCGTTGAGACGCAACGACTGCGTGTAGGCGGGAATGGCCTGGAACGGGTTCTGCCGCAGGAAATACCAGATGTCGCCAATCAGTTTATGCGTTTCCGCGTCGTTGGGATTCAACTGCAGCGAACGATTATATGCCTGTAGCGCCAGGTCCGGTTGTGGCGGCGTGCGGCGCGCGAAGACTTGCCCGAAGATTTTATGCACCACCGCGTTTTGGGGCTCCAATGAGTGAGCCCACTTGACGGAATCATGGGCGGCTTCGATACGTGAAGCGGAAAGGTGCCCCATGGCGGTCGTAATATGCTGCGCGGCCGGCCCGGCCATCGGTGACGACACTGGCCTGACCGGCGTCAGGTTCGGGGAAGAAACATGAATCCCTGGGGTAAGCGGAGCTCCCTGCTGCTGGCCGCTGTTCACCTCGTTGCCACGCCCGGAAGTTGGGCTAGCCAGAGGAGGAACCACCGTAATCGGCGGCAGATTGATCAGGGCTCGCTCCAGTTCGGCCGCGCTCGACCAGCGAAAATTTAGCTGCGGCGCCAGCGACTTCATAACCACCTGCTCAAACGCTGGCGAGAGGTCGGGACGCAACAGGCGCACCGCGGGAAAGGCGAATGCATTAGGCTTGTTATTGACGGCGTCGTGGCGTGTCAGCAGGCGATGTATGGTCGCGCCCAGGGCATAGATATCACTGCGTGGCTCGGGCATCCCATGCAACTGCTCAGGGGGCGCGTAACCCAGCGTCATAATCACCGTCGCCTGGCGCTGCGATTGGAACGTGCGCGCAATACCGAAGTCGATCAATTTAACTTCATCACGATTGGTCACCATGATATTAGAGGGCTTGAGATCGCGGAAGATAATCGGAGGATTTTGAGAATGAAGGTAGCTCAACACGCTACTGACCTGGCGCATCCAGCTACGAGCACGGGCTTCTGTGACACCACGCGCTCCATTGACCCCGATAACATTTCCCTCCAGATCCAGAATCTCCGCCAGTGTATGTCCATCAATAAAATCCATCACCAGGTAGTTACGGCCATTCTCGGCAAAAAAGTCGCGCACGCGTGGGATACAGGGGTGGTTCAGATCGAGCAATAAGGTTGCTTCACGTGAGAACCACTCTACAGCCTGGGCCCGTTCCGTTTCATTATTGAACTCGTCGAGCATCTCTTTGACGGCGCATGGGCGATTAAAGCGCGTATCGATAGCACGATAAACCGCACCCATGCCGCCAGATGCGATCAATTTATCAATTTTATAGCGACTGCCCGAAAGTACCGTGCCCGACGCCAGCCTCCTGGGAACAACTTTGCCCTCTGTCTCAGGCACCGAAGCACTGGCCGATGATGGTGTATCTCCATGCGGCACCTTATCTGGCGCATTATTCTGCACCCCGGATTGGCCAGATTGTACTCCACTTACGGGCAATACGTGCTCAGAATCAGATGAATAATTATTTGACATACTTTATTTGCACCGCGACCAAACTATTTGAACTTCTTGCTTAATACAGTAAAAGCTGGATTATAGAAGAGTTCAAAATTATATGCGCTCCATATCTCAAATTCAGGCTTTTATAGGGGGCATTATAACACATCTTTCCTTTAGTGAGCAGAAATTGCATCCAGAGTCCTAGGACGCCGCTGCGCGAAATAGCCCTTGCGGCGTTTCTTCCCCATAAAAGGTACATGATGAATTTTAGTATAGGATGGCAATTTGATGGGAAAGAGGTGCTCTGCAAAGTAAACGTCTTTTCTTCCTTTTTTTTTTCTGATGGTTTCGGGACTTCAAAGAATTTCATTGATGTAGTGGAGTTTTGTGCCTTCGGCCATGACTCTACGCGCCTTCGGCGCTCAGAGGATTATTAGGAGGGTGTGCAGAACCGGTGGCGCAGCCACCGGTTCTGCACACCCTCCTAATAACAGTGGGGCCGCTTCGCGGCGCGCATGAGTAAGAGGAAAGCCGCCTCTGCGGCACACATAATATGCAAGGGGCTGCTTCTGCGGCACACATAATATGCAAGGGGCCGCTTCTGCGGCATACATAATATGCAAGGGGCCGCTTCTGCGGCATACATAATATGCAAGGGGCCGCTTCTGCGGCGCGCATAAGTAAGGTGAGGCAAAAAGTGCGCCGCATGGCGCACTTTTTGCCTCACCTCCTACTTTTTTGAGAATGCTACGCATTCTCCGCGATGGCTAGAAGCGATCGCGGATCGCGCGAGCATGCGAAGGGAACCCTTCGAATTCGGCCAGGCGGTGAGTGGTTTCGCTGAGGCCCGCATAGCCTTCGGAGGTGACGTAGCCCAGACCGGTCCGCTTCAGGAAATCGAAGACGGAGGTGCAGGAGAAGGTATGGGCGAAGCCACCGGTGGGTAGGATAGCGTTGGTGCCCAGGCTGTAGTTGCCCAGGGGGGTCGGGGTATGCGCACCGAGCAGGATTTCGCCGGCGTTATTGAGCTGGGGCAGGATGGCGAAGGGTTCGCGCGTATGGACCTCCAGGTGCTCGGGCGCGTATTCGTTGGTGAAATCGATTGCCTCTTGCAGGGAACCGGTCAGCACCAGGCCACCGGTGCCTTTGTCGCTCTCAAAACCGGTGCGGCAGAAGGTTTGGCGAGGCTCGGGCAGCGCGGCGATTTTGGCTGGCAAGAGCCCCTGCACGGCCTCGATCAAAGCGCGGCTATCGGTGACCAGCAGGCTGGAGGAATCGGGGCCATGCTCAGCTTCGACCAGCAGATCGCGCGCCACCAGTTCAGGATCAGCGCTATCGTCGGCAAGCAGAATAGATTCACTGGGACCTGCGGGCAGGCCAACGTCCAGCGTGCCATACAGCAGGCGCTTGGCGGCCGACACATAGGGGTTGCCCGGACCGGTGACTTTGCGTACCCGTTCAATGCTCGCGGTACCATATGCCAGTGCAGCAATGGCCTGGGCGCCACCGATGCGATAGATCTCATGTACCCCACAAAGATCCGCGGCCACCAGCGAAGCAGGATCAACCTCTCCTGTGGGGGCGGGTGGCGTACAGACGACGATGCGGGGAACGCCAGCGATACTGGCGGGAGTTGCCAGCATATACATCACAGATGGAAACGCGCCCTTGCCACGTGGCACATAGAGGCCTACGCTACTGATCGGCGTGATTTTTTCGCCCGCCATCACTCCCGGAGCCACCTGCGTAAACCACTGCTCATGCGGCATCTGGCGCTCATGGAAGGTCCGTACATTCTGAATGGCATGCTCAATCGCCCGGTGAATATCTTTATCCAGCAGATCGTGGGCGCGATCGATCTCCTCCCGGCTCACGCGCAGGTTGTCGGGCGTCAACTGCACATGATCGAAGCGCTCCATAAATTCAAGCAGCGCCTCGTTACCACGAGTGCGTACCGCCTGCACGATGGGGCGTACATATTCCAGTAAATCATCGATCGCTACTTCCGCACGGCGCAGCAGGCGGGCCCGTTGCGTAGCATCGAGGCTAGCCAATTCATAAAAGTGGACCATGATATCGACATCTTCCTTTCATCCACACTTATCGCATCGCAGCAGGATAGAAGGCCGCTGGCAGCATCGACAGGGCAAACCTGCACAAATATAGAACAGCCCAGGCCACGCCTGGCTGTTGGTTCGTCTCTTTTCATGATACGCGACTCATAAGAACATTGTCCAGCGTAGATTCGACCCTTGCGGTCGAGTATTCCACCGTGGGATGTGCAGGGAGAACCCTGCACCCCTGAGATTAACAGGTATGGGTAAGCGCCCGCCAGGGGCGCAGCTACAATATCTGCGGCAACTGTGATATGATTGCCAAAACCACAATGCCTAGTAAGTATGAGGTTATTTATGGCACACCAGGACCCTAAACAAGAGATAGTGAACCGGTTGACGCGCTTACTGGTTACAGGCAGTAGCAAAGTTCCAGCCGGCAATCTGCAAGAGGGTATTCAAGAGTCTAAAAATAAAACCCTGCGCTTTTTGAAAGAGCGTTCGTTGCCAGGGCGACGCGTCTATATCGTTGTATTCGAGAATGAGCAGGGGAAAGAGATCTATTTTACCTGTTATGTGGAAGAGGACGCACGCGGAAACTGGCAGTTTCGCGGGGCCGCCGGTGATGGTCTCATGGGTAACGATCCAGGGCCAGTGGTCGAACGCGCCTGGGCCAATCTGGGCGGCGGCGGTATGCCCGATCATTTCTACGCCGGTGGCCTGGTCGCCGACCATGACCAGAATGTGGCCCGCGTGCGCCTGATAGCAAAAAACGGCACCAGTATGGAAGACAAGGTCGAGGATGGTATGGTGCTTTTCTTATCTGATCAGCGGGTGGACCTGCCCATCCAGGCGGAGTTATACGATGCGGCGGGCACCCTCATTTACGCCCACAAGGTGCTGGGATAACGCTGGACAGCTACTAACGCTGCACGTTCAACATTTCCAGGAAGCTCCAGGATTTCAGATCGCGCTCCAGGTGGAAGCGGATCAAGCTGTGCATCGCAGCTTCGATCTCCGCCTGGAGTCGAGCATCAAGGTGCAGGTTCGGCACCTTGCTCCATTCAGTCCTCTGCAGCAGACGTAAGACCTTGAGCGCATTCATTGAGAGGGGCTGGGACCAGAGGTGTGAGCAGTTGGGGCACAGCGCACCACCCAGGACGGGGGTGAAACCATTTTGCTCAGGCTTCAGTTCGGCCCGGCAGTGGGCGCACTGGCGCAACACCGGCTCATAGCCGATGTAGGAAAGAAGATGGATTTCGAAGTAGCGCAAGAGCAGGCTCGAACGATCCAGATCATGGGACGAAGGTGCCTCACCCTGGGCGCGGCTCTGCTGTATCTGCACCGCGTCCGCCTCCAACACACGTAAAGCCAGCAGCAACAGGTTATAGACGTCTTGCTGCTGCATGTTGTCTTCGACAAAACGATCGACCAGCTCCGCCAGGTAGAAGCCGCAGGTCATATGCCAGAGCTCATTGCGCAAATGGAAGAAGTTCTCTTTCGTCTGAGCCTGCGTAATGATATCAAAGGTGCGGCCCATCGCCAGCTGCAGCTGGCTATAGCAAAGCAGCTCTAGATGACCGGCCTTCTTACTGCCGGGGCGGCGTACCCCTTTGGCAAGGGAACGGATCTTCCCTTTATAGGGTGTGAAAAGCGTCAATACCCGATCGGCTTCTCCCAGATCGGTACGCTTCAAGATAATAGCTTCGGCGGAATAACTACGTTGCTCACGCATAGGTGGAAATCCAGGTAGGTGCTAAAAAAAGAGACGTGGTAGCTACCACGTCTCACTTGGAGGCGACGAGCGGACTCGAACCGCTGGTGCAGCTTTTGCAGAGCCGTGCCTTACCACTTGGCGACGTCGCCGAAAAAGGGGGAGCGGGAGACGGGATTCGAACCCGCGACATCTTCCTTGGCAAGGAAGTGCTCTACCACTGAGCCACTCCCGCATCTGCAGTTCCGTTTAGGACTGCAGTACGTTTGTAGGGATAAGATATCATACATGTTCTGGTTTGTCAACAGTTTTTCTCTATGTTTTTTCAAATCTTTACCTCAAGCATTTTCAGGGGCGTAGCCCCTGGACCCCATTATGCCGCCCTTCGGGCGGCGAGGGAGGTAAAAGGATGGTCGGGGGCTTGAGCATGCTGGGAGCATGCTCAAGCCCCCGACCCGGCAGGGAGGGGCTGGCCGCCCTTCTGCACCTCCCGCTTGGGGAGCGCAGAGGGCTAGCCGTCCTTCTGCAACTCCTGCTCTGGTGAGGGGGTGGAGATGGTCATGAAGCCGCGCTGCTGGAGGAGTGTCAATATGCGGGGCAGGTTTTGGGTGGAGACGTGTACCAGGCTGTGGCCATCCACTATTTCAGCTCCTAGCAGGGCGGCTACTTCCCGGTCGGCCTGTAGGTCCTGCAGGACATCGTTCGGCAGCCGCAGCAGGGGCTCGCGCTCAATATAGATCTGCTGCGCCTGTGTATAGCCACCACCCCATAATTTCAGTCGGATCAGCAGCGATCCGGGAATGCCTTCGCGACAATAGTGCTGCAGGAAGTTCAGGATATGCTCAAGCGTGATACCTGCGTTCAGAGCGCGCCGCAGGGATTGGGCGGTCAGGCGTAACCATCCCTCCGTCTGATCTTCTTCACAGAAGCGGACAACCTCGGCCAACACATAGAAATCAAGCACCGCGTAGATGGGTTCAAGTCTGCCATCATCGTGCAAGTTCCATTGTGGATCATGAGGTGGCAGAGACGTGGCCGTGAGCAGTTCGTGGGTCGGGGCCGTTGAAAGAGCTGGCAGGGAGTCATCTTCCCACAGGAGCTGCTGTACCGCCAGCAGATGCTCCGGCACAACCTCGGCCAGCACGGGGGTCAGGCGGCGCTGAAGGAGCGCGCGCCGTTCGGGATCAGCGAAGAAGCGGTCCAGCAACGCACTATCCTCGACCTCGATCAGTGTAGCCCGCGGCCAGATCTCGATCCGCCGCACCTGCCGCTCCCATTCCTCAAGTGAATAGCGTACATTCTGGGGTATCTGACCGTCGGACGCCGGCTCCAACACCGCCAGGATCGTTTCGACCCGCTCCCCATGCTGGACGGCGCGCATAACGCTGTTCTTAGAGAGATGATACTGCGCGATATGCTCCAGGCTGACGCGTTCCGCGAAGCGATCCAGCCGAACCAATAACCCTTCGGAGACCGGGGCCCGCACCACCACGTCAAAGTTTGGCTGCACAATCAAGCGGCTGGCAGCCAACTCCATAGAGGGTAGGGGAACGTCGCGCATAATCGCTACGGCAGAA
The DNA here is from genome assembly GCF_036245075.1 of Dictyobacter halimunensis. Taxonomy (NCBI): domain Bacteria; kingdom Bacillati; phylum Chloroflexota; class Ktedonobacteria; order Ktedonobacterales; family Dictyobacteraceae; genus Dictyobacter; species Dictyobacter halimunensis. The sequence goes on along the minus strand of NZ_BSRI01000002.1, from coordinate 3,127,315 downwards.
GTGGAAAACACGAAGGACGGTGCCAGCGTCTCCGGTGCGAAATGCACCAGCCCCATCCATTGCAAGGGTCCGGAAAGGAGTGTACGGATAAAACCACCCTCGACCATGTGCCAACCTTCGCGATGCGTCAGCCAGCCACGACGCAGACGAAAATCCCAGCCATATGGATTTGATCCCTGCGAATAGCGCTCAGCGCGCAGGCCATAGCGGCGAGGAAAGAGCAGATATGGTACATGCAGCTTCACGCGCGCGATAAAAGCCGCCAGGTCGTGCCACTCAGTCGGCGCCTCGTATAACATTCGCTCAACCACCTGGTGACGCGCGTGCACTATTTCTTCGTGCGCTGGCAACAACGGATCGGGCGCGGGCCGGATATTAATATCAGATAGATTGATCAGGTCATTCCAAAAGGCTGTATCGATATAGGCATGATAGCAACGACGGGCGCGCTCGGCCAGTGGCAGATCAAAAAACGCTTCGGCCGCTTCGGGAACCAGCATGCCACGCCTGACGGAGAGCAGTCCCAGCTGCATCAACAGCAGTCGGATAAAGAACAGCTGTGGATGATCGCTCTCCAGGCGCAACTGATCCTGCTCAAACGGTAGATCCATATAATCCGCGACCTGGCGCAGGCTGGTACGCGACAGCAAGCCATTATTGACCAGCGACAGATTGCGATGGGCATCCACAAATGACCAGTAGAAGTACAGGGTACGCTGAAAGGCCTGCAGGCGACCATCTTCATCCACGATTGTTGTGGCGGACGGCGCTGCTACCTGTTCAAGCTGCCAGCGGCGCCGCACTATGTTCACCAACGTCTGCGGAACAATCAACACCCCATCGTGCATCCCACTGCTGTAGTCACGACCCACAAAATGCGTCTGGCGGCCCCAGAAGACCAATCCGAGCAAGAGCAGATGGCGTACCGCCAGTTCAAACGGACCATGCGGATGGGCGGGTGGATAACGTGGAGGTTGCGGGACACCATCAGTGAGTACCGCCGGACCAGGCAGCTCTGATATCCCAAACTCTTCTTTCTTCTCCACGCCGGGCAGACCAGAACTATGGAAGTAGAGGGCCAGATCGCGGCTATTGGCGCGGCCGCCGCAGGAGACCAGCTCGCGCAGCAACAGGATCTCCAGCTCACTGAGCTCCTGCAATACATCGCCTAACGAGGAGGTATCCAACAGGTAATGGGCCACCTCCAGCACAACCGGTGTAGAAGCGGGTGCGGAAAGGTCGGAAGTCGCGTTAAACACATGGGGAGCCGCGGAAATGCGCCGTGCCTTCAGCACCGCTTGCAGATGGTACAGCGGCACGGTCTGCAATAGCTCAAGATCATTCTGATCCATATAAATCCTCATTATATATGAGCGGGGATTGTCCACGGCGCTTGAGCTCATCGCTTAAACGCTCGGTCGCGTCTGGTTTCACCACTACGATAGTTGGATGCAATGATCGTATCACATACTCATCCAACGACGTGGTTGCCGTTAGCTCTCGCATGACAGATGTATCGATGGCCTCGACGATAGTTACGCCGGTGTAGATGCGCGCCCGGCCAAACCCGGCCAACCAGCGTTCCAGGCGGGCCAGTAGCTGCGCCGCGGAATCCTGCTCGGAACGCGCGACCAGCTGCCGTAACACCACTAATAAACGCGTCATCTGATAGCCCTGGCTGAGCGCCTGGCTCAAAGCCTGGGGAGTAAAATGATAACGCAATTGAGAACGCGTGACCCCGGTTGCCTCGGCGCACTGCTCAAAGAGCTGAATGATGGGCCAGTAGCGCGCGGAACAGGGCAGGAGCACCTGCCCGTCCTCCAACACCTCCGGCGTGTCCAACGTGGCTTCTTCATCGGGGATCTCCAGATCCAATGGTATATTATGCAATAACCAGCGCGCCACAGCCGTCATGCGAAAGGCCAGCAGGCGTCCCCGGCTGGAAAGCGCCACGTCACATAGACCCCACCAGTGGAGAGGACCCATGATCAGGCGGGCAACATACAGCAGTTCAGCACGTTGCCAATCCCCCAGGTGCAGCGGTTTCAAAACCTTGCCGGTCTCGGCCTCAAGCCACCAATGGGGAGCAGGCAGGAGCCGCTGCCTGCGCTGCAGCAGCAGGGGATTCAAGCGATAGACGAAGCGGCTAAAGGCGGTAAATTGCATCCACTGCCCGATTGGAGCCTGCGCCAGCAGATCAACCAGCGTCCGTCGCGCCTCGGCGTTTTCTTCAGCCAGTTCGCCCGCCCGTAGTACCGGTACATTGAGAGGCGTCATGCGACAGAGCAGGCGTATCCCATCTTCCTGTAAGGCGAAGAGTTCAGCAGCCGAGGGTGACTGCAGCCACAGTTGGAAGAGATCAGACAATACCTCAGTCTGATTCGAGCCCAGCAGGAGGTGCGCGGCATCCGGCAAGATACGCAGGAAAGGTGCATCACGCTCGGGCCGCTGCACAATACCCGCCAGCAGCAAGACCTGGATAGCAAAACGTAGAAAAGAGGGCGCAAACGAGACTTTTTTCTGTAGCGCCTCCAGCAGGGCTGGTGAAGCCAGCTCTTTGGGTTGCGACAACAGGGCCGTATTATGACCGCTACCCGCTGTATTTGGGTGTAGCACGGGCTGCTCAGGCTCGGATGCAGGGGCGGCAGACCAGGCGTCCTCCAACTCGATCGGCATGCCATCTAATGCCCGGGCCACCAGCAACAGATCGGCCAGAATACGCAGCGGCGGCAACGCTTGCACCCGGGGCGATCCCTTATGATCATCAGGCTGCTCTGGATCAAAGGAGGTAACAGGAACAAAGACACGCAGGGCCGTCCGTATCTCAGCCGGTACGAACCAGCCAATATCTAACAGATCGCTGGGACCGTTGTTGCGCGCCAGCAGATCGGCATTAAAAGAATTGACCCGAAAGAGCAAGGCTTTGCCCTGCAGCGCCAGCAGAGCCCGCTGTAACTGCGCCGGCTGTCCCAGCGAAAAGCGCTCGAACAATCCGCGCAGATCATCGTCGTGAACCAATCCTCCAGCCAGCGACAGGGCAGCCAACAACTGGCGCTGCGGCTTCTCCAGGGTTGTGGCCACCTTGCGCACCACATCTGGCTGTTTCATCGCTTTGACAATCTGCTCGGCCAGTTGCTGCCGGGATAGGCCATTAGTAGTCAGGTTATATTCGCGTGCGATTCCGCGTAGCTCTCCCAGGGCGATCTGTACCAGGATATTTACCAGGTCAGGGCTATAACGAACCGCATTATTGGCGGGAGGATTAGGGAGGCTCTCAGCCTTCGGCGCTTCGCGGGCGGCCGATGGTCTGGGTGCGGTGGGGGCAGGCCTGGGTGCGGGCTTCTCCTGAGGGGCTGAAGGTTGGATACGCGGCTCAAAACCGGCGGGCTGGGCCAGCCAGCGATACAGCAACGCGGCACCATGTGCGCAGAGCAATTCCCCTGACTCATCACATGAGCAGGAGCTCTGCCAGGAATGGGTACCCGTCAACTCAACTTCCACAGTATAAGAACGTGGGGCAACCATGATATCCTGGATCGAGATATCCTGCTCATCAGCTGCTCGGGCAAGAGGATCGATTCCAGGTGGTAACTCAACAATACCAAGCAAACGATCTCCCTGGCGCTGCGTGCCCCGGATCGTGCCTGTACGATTATACTCTTGTCCTAGAGATGCCGCGGTCAGTCCCGCCATATGGAGGATATCAGCCGCTCGTAGACGCTGTAGCGCGCCAGGTACTCCATTTTCCATCAATGACAAATTACTCGAAAAAACCTATTTTGTACCCACTATGTTCGGCTATGATAGCACGAAGCATCTGTTGTGGTCAATCTGCTTCAAGAAGTCGCAACCTGTTACGCCAAATGGCCTGCTGTGATATGCTAGAAAGCACAGAAAGAAAGCTACGCTTCCCCGCCTTCGGCGGGGGAAGAGGAAGGGATTTTGGGGGACACCCCAACCCCGGTAGGAGGGGCTCGCCGCCCCTCGTGCACCTCCCGCTTTATACCTGCTTTTATTTGTTAAAAATCATTCAGCGGGGAGAGAGAAGGGATCTGAGGGGAGCTTAAACGTGCCTCGGCAGAAGACCTTCCTGCGCCTCCCCATGTAACTAACATCGCGAAAGGTAGAGAGTTGTTTTCATGCAGTGGTTGGAATTAACGGTACAGGTACATCCCGAGGCGGTGGAATCGGTCAGCGAGTTATTAAGTATATATTCTCGTGATGGCGTGGTGATCGAGGAGCCTTATAAGCTGAGCGACGATGGGCAAGAATACAGTATTTTAATCGGAGAACCCGTGCAGGTACACGCCTATCTGCCACTAGATGGGACCGAAGAGGAGAAGAGACAGGAGATCGCTCGGGGACTCTGGCACTTTACCAGCCTGGGCGCGCACTTTGTGGGCGAGCTCCATTCGCGCGTGGTGGACGAGGAAGATTGGGCCAATGCCTGGAAAGATTACTATCACGTGACCCATATCGGGAAACGGCTGGTAATCCGCCCATCCTGGCGCGAGTATACCCCTAAAGATGATGAGGTGGTACTTACCCTTGATCCAGGAATGGCCTTTGGGACCGGCGTGCATCCGACGACGCGCATGTGCCTGGAGCGGGTCGAGCAGCTGGTGCGGCCCGGCATGCAGATTCTGGATGTGGGCACCGGATCGGGCATCCTGGCCCTGGCCGCGGCGAAGCTGGGGGCGGCCCACATCGACGCTATCGACAATAGCAGCGTGGCCGTCGAGAGCTCAAAGGCGAACGCGGAGATGAATGAACTGCAGGCACAGATCGATGTTGTGCTGGGTGTGCTGGACGAAGAGGGAGCCAGGCGCAATGAAGGCCACTACGACCTGGTGCTGGCCAATATCATCGCCCATATCATCGGCTCGATCGCGCCACAGCTGGCCCGCGTGGTAGCACCTCATGGACTACTGGTTGTCAGCGGCATCATCGAAGCGCGGCGCGCCGACGCCGAGGATCCCCTGCTGGCGGCGGGCTTAGAGCTGGTTGAGGAGACCAGGATCGATGACTGGCTGGCCCTCACCTATCGAAAGCGAGCCTGAGCGATGCACCGCTTCTTTAGCGCCGATGCTAACCTGCAAGCGCTTCAGCCTGGAGAGACCGTGGCGCTGCCCGACAAGCTGGCCCACCAGGTTCGCGATGTGCTGCATATCACGGTTGGTGAGCAGATCGTGCTCTTCGACAATAGCGGAGAAGAATACGTTTGCAGCGTCACCCATAGCAGCCGCGCAGGCATCGAGATCCAGCTCGAAGAGCGGCGCGCGAGCAACAAAGAGCCGGACGCCCATGTGATCCTCTGCCAGGGATTACTTAAATCGGCCCGCTTCGAGTTTATCCTGGAAAAAGGGACCGAGCTGGGCGTGACCAGCTTTGTGCCCACCCTCTGCCGTCGCTCGATGGCCGGCCTGGAGGAAGCGGGTCCCAAGAAGCTACAGCGCTGGGAACGCATCATCCAGGAAGCCACGGAGCAGTGTGGTCGTTCGCGCGTGCCGGAGTTGCAGAGCATCCAGCCCTTGATGCACACCCTCAACGATATCCCTGATGGCGCCCTGGCCATCATGCCCTGGGAAGAGGAACACGCCCAGAGCCTCTATGAGACCCTCAAGCAGGCGCGGCAGGATTGGTCTCAGGCAGGGAGGCAGGATCCCATCACTATCGTGATCTTCATCGGACCCGAAGGGGGCTTGACCGCCGAGGAGGTCACACTGGCCCGGCGCGCCGGCGTCAAGATTGTCACGCTGGGAAGTCGCATCCTGCGTGCGGAGACCGCCGCCCTGATGACTGTCGCCAACGTCATGTACGAATTAGAATCACTCGCCTGATAGTGCATGTATGCAAAAAGCGGTCGCCCCGCATGTGGGGCGACCGCTTTTTGCATACATGCACTATCACTTTTCGGGATCGATACCGTAACCGTTGAGGACAGCATGGACATAGTCGGCCACATAGTGGCGCTCATCCACCCCATCGATAATCATGCATTCAGCGACCGAGACGATCTGGGGTGAAACCTCGTGAAGAAAGTTGATGATCGAACGGTTATTGCGGTGATCCGCGTTGGGGTCGGTTATAAAGGCATACAATTCATCAGTAAATTCTTCTTCGTCGTTGCGCAGGCGAAAAATGTTAAACATAGTTACAATACCTTTCAAATGGTCTTCTCTATCTGAAACTTTCTGCGCTACATTTTCTACAAAGACGGGGATTTCCCCTCATTTACCATTAGTGTACGTAATCAAAAAATAAGATGTCAAGGTCGAGTATAAGCACATCAGAGATCGAGTACGTAGTAATCGTAGGTGGTATAAATGCTGAAGCCGCATGATTGATAGAGCCGCAGGGCGCGGCTATTCTCAACATCCACATCCAGTATGATCTTTCGATCGGGATCCTGACCACGCAGGATAAAGATGGCCTCCTCCAGCATCTGACGCCCGTAGCCTCTCCCCTGGTAAGCCGGGCGCACACCAAAGGCATAGACGCCGACTGCATCCTCAACCATGTCCAGCCTGAAACTGCCGACCGGCTCCCGGCAGCCCACATCTTCGTCCCCAAAAACGGCGAGATAGTAAGGACGGGCGGGATTCTGCAGACAGTGCAGCACGCGTCGCCTGGTCGCTTCTTCGCTATCGCCAAAGCTTTCGGACTGAACCTTGATCAGAGCTTCGGCCTCGCTGGCATCAGCTTTATGGATCTCTAGATGATCATCAAAAGCTTTGCGCTGTAGGACCGTGGTCAGCACCATTGAGTGTTCTGACTCGCTCAGGGTGGCGCCCAGCGCGCGCACGAAGCCGTGCCCCGAAGCGGAATTACGCTCACAGACCAGGATCAGCTGCTTCATACCACGGGCGCGGCTTTCAACGACGGCGATAGTAAGCAACTGTTTGAAGATACCCCGACGCCGATACTCAGGATGCACCATCCCGACGATCTCATTCTGCTGCGAGCCCTGATCATCCAGTCCCAGGTAGCCAATCAGAGCGCCATTGTCATAATATAAGAAATCCTTCACAACCAGGCCTGTACGCTGCCGCAGCATACTCCATTCGATGCGCATATGCAGCGACTCGTGACGCTCACACACGTCGGCCAGCTGCTTTAACTGCTCGATCTCGTTCGCTGACAGCGTTCGCTTTTCAATCAGGCCCTGCAACGGTTCTCCTGGCATCTATAGACTCCATTCTATGTCTGATATCGATAAAGAGAAACGATGAAGAGCGGAGTTTGTGAGTGGGTGCAGCCGGGGCGCAAATGCGCCCCGGCTGCACCCACTCACAAACTCCAGTGCGGCCGCATAGCGGACGCCTGTGCGGGAACGCTCACGTGCCCCGCGATGAAGAGAGTAGACATTCTTAGAAGATGGCGGGCTCCAGGTATTCGCCGAAAGCGGCCCGGAACACATCCATCATCTCGCCCAGGGTAGCATAAGCCCTGGCCGCATCCAGCAGAGCTGGCATGGTGTTTTGGTGCTCGTCACAGGCACGGCGCAAAGAGGATAGGGCGCGACGCACCTCCGCCTGGTCGCGTTCGCGGCGCACACGATTGAGACGCTCCAGGTGCCTCTTCTGTCCTTCATAGTCCACATACAGGGTAGGGACCTTCACATCTTCATTCAGAGTGTAGGCGTTGACGCCTACGATCTGGCGCTGCTGCAGATCGACCTCCTGCTGATAGCGATAGGCGGACTCGGCGATCTCATGCTGGAAGAAGCCGTTCTGGATGCAGGCCAGCACGCCGCCCAGCTGCTCGATGCGGTCCAGATACTGCTGGGCCGCCTGTTCGGTCTGATCGGTCAGGGCCTCGATGGCGTAGGAACCGGCCAGGGGATCGACGGTATTGACCACTCCGCTCTCGTGGGCGATGATCTGCTGCGTGCGCAGGGCGATCAGGGCCGCCTTCTCGGTTGGCAGGGCCAGAGCCTCATCCAGCGAGTTGGTGTGCAACGAGTTGGTACCGCCGAGCACCGCCGCCAGTGCCTGAATGGTGGTGCGCACGATATTATTCTCCGGCTGCTGGGCCGATAGCGAGACGCCAGCGGTCTGAGCATGGCAGCGCATCATCCAGGAACGAGGATCTTTGGCGCCATACTTCTCGCGCATCAGACGCGCCCAGAGGCGTCGGCCGGCGCGGAACTTGGCGATCTCCTCCAGAAAATCGTTGTGCACATCAAAGAAGAATGAGAGCCGGGGCGCGAACTCATCGATCTTGAGGCCGCGTTCGATGGCCGCATCGACATAGGCCAGGCCATCGGCGATCGTGAAAGCCAGTTCCTGCACAGCGGTGGCCCCTGCCTCGCGAATATGATAGCCACTGATGCTGATGGTGTTCCAGCGCGGCATCGAGCGTGACCCGAACTCGATGGTATCGATGACCAGTCCCAGTGAGGGCTCAGGTGGGAACAGATACTCTTTCTGAGCGATATACTCTTTAAGGATATCGTTCTGTAGCGTCCCACCCAGTTTAGCCATCGGATAACCGCGCTTCTCGGCATTGACGATATACATCGCCCAGATGGCGGAGGCCGGGCTATTGATCGTCATCGAAGTTGTGATCTTGTCGAGAGGCAGGTCGGCGAACAGCACCTCCATATCGGCCAGGGAAGAGATGGCGACGCCGCACTTGCCAAACTCACCGGCGGCCATCGGATGATCGGTATCATAGCCGTAGAGAGTGGCCATATCAAAGGCTGTCGAGAGGCCCGTCTGTCCCTGCTGCAGCAGATACTTGAAGCGGGCATTGGTATCCTCGGCCGTCCCGAAACCCGCGAACATACGCATGGTCCAGGGCTTGGCCCGGTACATGGTTGGCTGTACGCCGCGCGTATAGGGATATTCGCCGGGGAAGCCGATGTCCTGCATATAATTCTCTTTGGACAGGTCGCGTGGTGTATAGAGTCGCTGCACCGGCACGCCCGAGGTCGTCTCGATCTGCTCGCGCTCGGGGATACGCTGGATCGACTGCTTGAGTGTGGTCTCTTCCCACTGCCCCTGCGCGGTCTCAAGGCGCGCGAGTTCCTCAGCATCAAACAGGCTGTGTTGTTCAAGCGCCGGCCGCGTCGCGAGTTCTGAAAATTCTGGATCAGGCATAAGTATTGTGATTCTCCTCTATGAGTTGCAACGGCTATACTTCAACGGACATGGCGACGGCACCACCACCACCCAGGCACAGTGTGGCCAGGCCACGACCACCGCCACGGCGCCGCAATTCATAGATCAAGGTCGTCAGGACACGGGAGCCACTGGAGCCGATGGGATGTCCCAGGGCAATCGCGCCGCCGTTCACATTGACACGCCCCCAGTCCCAGTCCATCTCTTTGCCGTTGGCCAGGGTCTGAGCGGCAAAGGCCTCGTTGACCTCGATCAGATCGAAGTCGGAGATGCGCAGACCGGTACGCTCAAGCAGACGGTTGACCGCGCGGGGTGGGGCCGCGAAGATGTAGCGGGGGGTAATGGCGGCGGAGGCATAGCCGGTGATGCGCGCCAGGACCGGCAGGCCATGCTCTTGCGCGAAGGCCTGGTCGACCACAACTGTGGCGGAGGCCCCGTCGCTCAAGCCAGGCGCGTTGCCAGCGGTGACCGTTCCACCCTCCTGGAAGGCCGGCATCAGCTTCGTCAGCGCGTCCATCGAGGAATCACCACGAATGGGCTCATCGGTCTCGACCAGGATGGTATTCTTTTTCTGCTTGACTTCAACGGGTACGATCTCATCTTTAAAGCGCCCCGATGTCGTGGCCGCCGCCGCGCGCTGGTGGCTTTGTAAAGAGAACTGATCCTGCTCTTCACGTGTAACGCCAAATTTCTCAGCGATGATTTCAGCCTCTTTGCCCATGTGAATGTTTTCAAAAGCGCACCAGAGGCCATCGTGTACCACGCTATCGACCAGTTTGCCATCGCCCATGCGGTAGCCGGTACGGGCCTTCGGCAATAAATAAGGGGCATTGCTCATGCTCTCCATGCCACCCGCCACAAAGGCCTGCGCATCACCGGCGCGAATAGCCTGGGCCGCCAGCATAACAGCTTTGAGGCCAGATCCACAGACCTTGTTGACGGTAAAGGCGGGAATATCTTCTGGCAAGCCGGCATGCAAAGCGGCCTGGCGAGCAGGCGCCTGGCCAACGCCGGCTGATACCACGTTGCCCATAATCACTTCATCTATGGCTGTCGGATCAATGCCGGCGCGGCGCACCGCCTCTTTAATCGCAATCGCGCCCAGTTGTGGCGCGGTGAAACTGGCAAGCGAACTGAGGAATTTTCCGGTCGGCGTCCTCGCCGCCCCAACAATTACAGGATTATGATCAGGCATCATTTTTCTCCTCTTTATATTTTCACGTCGCTGTGAATAGAAAACTGGGGAAACTTCTTAAGTGTATATACACACCGTTCACTCTATATTGTACCCCCAGAATGAGGAAGATGCATCATGGTTGACCGGGCAATTGACCCATCCGGAAATTTCCAGGCACCTGCATATCCCACAACGAGGTTGATACCTGGGATGGCTGGAGCCATTGGACGGTATCATACATGGGCTTTTGCTGCCCACTAGCCTGCGGCAGTACGTTTACCAGCATATAGTGCATATCGAGCAGCAACACATGACCATCGCTAGCACGGATGCGATAGACATCTTTGCCTTGAAACGTCCCTTTTCCCAGATACGTGGCTTTGCCAGAGCTTAAATCCTGCCGCAATTGAGTCAGGTTGAAAAGAGGCGGATCATGCATCCATTCCTGGGCATCCCACTGCGCCACGTGGTGCATCATATCCAGTCCCAGGGCTTTCTGCTGGTCGGCCACCACCATCACATCAAGCTTGCCGCTCATGACGGTCTCCACATTCATCACATTCACACTCATGTTATGGTATGACATGACCTCGTAGTGCTCACCCCGCGCGTTGGTCACAGTCTGTTTTGAGTACAGGACATAATTATCCCAGGTAACGTTGGTGGGCACCACAAAAGCCTGCGTATGCAGACCCAGCAGTGACGAGGCCGAGAAGGCGATGGTCAGGATAAGGACGGCGGCGGCCAGCACACCAATCAGGCGCGCGGGAGAACGCCGCTGCTTATTCCTCGTACCAGAACGTCCCGCGGCGAGGTCCGCTAGCGATACCGGCCGCGGCCGATTCATGCGGCGCCTGGCGATCGCGACCAGCACAGCCTGGTCAACCTGCGCGCCTGGTTCTGAGGCTGGCAGGTGCCGCATCAACTTTGTCGTCCGGCTTAAAACCTGCTGCTCTTTCTGGCATAGCTCACAGGACTGCACGTGGCGCGCAACAACTTCTTTCTGGGGAGGAGTGAGATCATCCCAGACCGCCAGGTACAGACGGATGGTCGCGCAGGCCTCGGGTCCATTGTCTCCAATAATTGGAAGCGGCGGCAGAGCCTGAGGAAGAGTCCCATTCGCCATATTCTCTTGTTGTGGTTTATTATTTCTGGTGTTGCTCATAATTATTTACTGCTCCGCTTGCCAACACCATCTTTACTGACACGCTGATACTGCTTCGCAAACATCTTCTTCGCTCGAGAAATACGCGTGGCCGCGGCATTTGGAGAAATGCCAACGATCTCCGCAACCTCCTGGTAGGGTATTCCCTGGGCCGCACTCAATGTTAACACTACCGCATACTCTTCTGGCAGAGCCGCCAGGGTCTGGCGTATCAACTCACGCTCCGCGACCTCGGGGATCCCCCCGCTATCGGCGAGGAAAGCGACAAAGTCCTCCTGAAAGACATTCTCACTGTCCGCATCAGCCTGGCGAGAGCGCAAGCCAAAGGACCACCATGAAATACGTTTGCGCTTTCTCAATACATCTACACAGAGATTGGTCGCGATGCGGTACAGCCATGCAGAAAGGTTGTCACGTTCGTATAATCCATCCCAGGATGTAAAGACGCGCACAAATACTTCTTGCGTAATATCATCAGCATCTTCACGACTCCCAAGCAAGCGATAAATATAAGAATGGATAGGACGACGAAACTGCTCATACAACTGTACAAGAGCGGTTTCGTCGGTTGAATTACCAGTCAGCGGCTGATTTGCCGATTTATCCACTGTCATGCTGGGGTGTACTTTCTCTCGTTCGCCGATATTCGTTAAACCCACATCCACACTAGGTATGAGTAGTATACCAGCAATAACCAGGAAATTGAACATATCAGCACTCCGTCTCACAATGATATGCTGCTACTAACAAATATTTTTAACCATATTGTTGGGCCTTTAAATATTCACGTGCGGATATCACTATATTTTCAACCAGCTAGATGACTTTGGAGCGGATTAGTACCATCATCCCAAAATCTTCCCATCACCGCTATCCAGGAAGTATTATGTGACAATGCGGCATAAAAAGGAATTCAAAATAGTATTGATGCAGCATATCAATTGAAGCAGCATATCACATGCAGACATAGGGATAAGGGGTTGGGTTGCAATGGAGGTTTTTCGCATGTTCCGCTATCCTCACAGGGGTGAGTACTACTCGTCGTATGCCACGCAGTCTTATGGTCGCATCATTACGGTTATCACACCATTGCTTACTCTGGTAAGCGTTATGTGCATTATCTCTTCGCAGCTATTGTATCTATCGGCCGCCCAGGCCGAGAATACCCATCAATTAGTGGCGGTCCCGGGCACGCTTTCTCCATTGCTCAAGAGTAGTCGCTTTATCTCTCACGCGGATGCCCGACAAACGATCTCGCTCTCGTTTGGATTGCGTCCACGCGATAACATGGCCTTCCAGCAGGCGCTGTCGGCCACCATCCATGCCCCCGAGCACCAGGCCCGGCCGGTGCTGGATACCAATGAAGTCACCCGCCACTTTAGTCCGACCCAGGCCAGCTATACAGCCCTGGTGCGCTGGCTGCAGGCCGCCGGCTTCCGTATCATCCATACCTATACGCATCGGTTGCTCCTGGACTTCTCGGGCACCATGGGGCAGGTGCAACGCGTGTTTCAGCAGCAGATCAATAACTACCGAGCTCCCGATGGCACCCTCTATTACGCCAATAGCGGCGCGCCTCTCCTGCCACCTGCCATTGCCAGTCAAGTCATGAGCATCAATGGCTTAAATAACGCGACCCGCTGGATGCATACGGCGCTGCGCCAGGGTTCACAATCGCCCGCGAACAATCAGCTGTGCGCCACCAGCAGTGCGAAAACCACTCCAGGAGCGTCCAACAACGCCCGGGCGGCGGTCGCCGGGCTCAGCGACCTGTACCGGGCTCACTATACAGGAAGCGGGCAGACGCTGGCGCTGTTTGAACTGGCGCAGCCAGCTATGAGCGATCTCTCTAGCTACATGGCCTGCACGAGACACAAAGGGACCAGGCTGCAACGCATCGACACGCCTCTGTCCGCAGCGGTCCCTCAGCCAACTTCGTATGAGGCCACGGTTGACGCCGAGGCCATCCTTGATGCTGTTCCCCAACTACAGAGCCTCAAGGTCTATGCGACCGCGAACAATGAAAAAAGCTACCTCGACCAATGGGGACAGATCATACAGGACGATCCAGCGGTCGTTTCCACCAGCTGGGGACTCTGCGAACAGCAGGTGCCCGCGCAGTTGATTCGGCAGGAGGCGCTCTTTTTTCAGCTGGCCGCATTGCAGGGCCAGAGCGTCATCGCGGCCTCCACGATCAATTGTCCAGCCATCTCACGGACGGCGGTCGCGGTGAGCGATCCCGCTTCCCAGCCATTTGTGACCGGTGTGGGCTCCACAGCCCTCATCTTTGCTGTCCCCCGCGGCTCCCATACCAGTCTGCTAACGGCGGGCAGGCTGGACCCGGCCAGCGTCGAGCCGCCGGCCATGGGGGGCAGCAGCCAGCTATGGGCGATGCCTGGGTGGCAGCACATCCAGGCCATATCTACACAGTCTATGAACGCCAGCGCGTCAGGTTGTCCCCATGCCTCAGGCGAGCGCTTCTGTCGCGAGGTGCCCGATGTCGCGCTCAACGCCGACGCGCAGCATAACTTCCTGGCCTACTGCACACAGGGCTGCACCAGCCAGCATCCCTGGCTCAACATCAACGGAGGTGCGCTGGCGACTCCCTTCTGGGCAGCCTTTGTAACCCTCAGCAACCAGGTCTCACAACAGCATGGCGGAGGCAGGCTAGGCTTTATCAATCCCCTGCTCTATCAACTGGCCGCTAATCCGGTCAGCTACGCCAGCAGCTTTCATGACATCATCACTGATAACGAGCACGGCCAGCCTGCCGCGGGCGCGGGCTATGACCTGATCTCCGGCCTGGGAGAATATCGCGCCCAACCACTGGCAAACCGGCTGGCGAATTGGATACAGCCGCTATCCAGATAAGCTGTCATGAGCCGAGCAACCAGATGGCATAACATACCTGTTGCTTCAAAAGAGAAAGAAATGAAACGACCGCCTCTCCAGGTATGACGAGAGACAGTCGTTTCGCTATGTGAGGATCAACATGATTGTTAGCGAGATTCATATGTATGTGAGGCTCACTGATTAGCGCGACGAGAGGCGGGATCGTTGACGCTGGCTGTGTTGGGGGTGGTGGTGTCGGTTCCCGCGTAGGCCGAACGCGCCGGCGCAGGTACGGCACCGTTGTATGCTGGCGTTGTCGTATCAGTACTATACACCGCCGCGCCTGGATCATTCAGAATGACGGTATCCTCGTCTTCAATCGATGTAGCAGCTGGATCTTGCCTGGCGGCATCCATCTGTACAGTCTCCTCATCCGCCATCGACGAAGCAGCTGGATTCTGCCTAGGGGCCCTCATCTGTACAGTCTCCTCGTCCGCATAAGAGATGTCTCCACCCTGCTCCCGCTCCAGACGGCGCTCCTGCTCTCGTAATTCTTCAGGACTCTTCTTGGTGCTGAATGTTCCAGCAGAACCGTAGGCGCTACCCGCGTCGCTATCACTGGCAGGTGCGTTATTGCCCGCCAGGGGATCGGTAACATTAGGGGTGGCGGCAGGAAGTGCCGCGGCCGCCGGTAGCCCAGGATTCACAGTACCAGCGGTGCTATTAATGCCGGCCAGTCCGGCGGGATAGACGACGGGTGGAATAGTGTCGGCATCGTCATTCGCGTTGCCAGCACGATCATTGTCGATCGCGGGTGCGTTAGCATCGACGCTGGCATCGTAGGCGCCGGCCTGGCGCAGGATGCGCACCGCCTCATCATAGCGTCCCCGAGCATTGACTGTGACTACCGTGCGGCCCTCATTCAACTGGCTCTCATAGAAGCGGGCCTCGTGCTCGGGCACACCCAGATGCATTAAAGAACCGACGAACCCACCAGCCAGCGCACCCAGAGCCGCCCCACCCAGCGTCGCGGCCAGGATACCACCGGCGATCGCGGGTCCGAAGCCAGGGATAAGCAGCGAGGTAACAGCGCCAATTACGCCACCTATCACGCCGCCGCTGACCGCTCCGGTAGCCGTAGATGGGGCATTCTCACCATCGCCGATGCCGCCAGCGGATGCGCGATCAGGATCGCGGCTAACAAAGCCAATCTGCTCATCGGTAAAACCAGCGTTACGCAGCTGATCCATAGCCTGCTCGGCTAACGCGGGCTCAGAAAAGACGCCTACCGCGGTTGCTCGTTCTGTGGTTGACATACTACGCTCCTCCTCGAGTGACTGGAAAATCCAACCATCCTATATCAATGCTACCGTTATTAAAAATTTTTCAACACTATAACTTTTTTATACCTTCCGCCGCGATCAAGAGTATAAATACCTGTTCTTTTTTCTACTGCTATCAAATCAAGGTTACACGAATTTTACACGGATCATGGCTGAGAACAGATGCATGCAAGGCTGTACAGCGAGAACTACGGCTATAACGAAACGGGGCGACCAATAAAAAAGTGGTAACCATGCAGCCACAGACAGAAAAAATAGACAATCTACACACTGCAAAAGCATTGACACAACACTATAGTTAGGAATACTATGTGCAAGATAGCTGATTAGTGCTATGCAAATGAAACGCATTGGACCCATTCAACAAATCACAAGTCCGTAAGAGGATCACATTAACATGTCACAGATGCACGATAGCGACCATGGATTGCCCGGTGAGCACAACGAGGAGGACATAGAGCAATTGCTCTTACATGGTCTTTCTTTAAGCTCATCGCCTTCGAACAACTCAGGCATCCATGAAGCAGAATCCCCGCTAGAGACCGATAACGAAGAAGAGCAGGCCGCCCAGCCGAGTAGCGATCCGCAAGGGGCAATGGGGCTCTTCGCGGAAGCGGCCCAGGATATGGCCACCGCTTCGGTCGAACTTGGTCTCGGGCGGCATTTCGCTTGCGTGGATTTCTGCAATCAAGCAGCTGAAAAGGCAGCACAAGCCGTAAGCTTGCTTCGCTTCGGTCGTCGCACCACTTATGATCACGATTTGCGCGCCCTGGGATCTCAAGTAAATGCTCCAGAAGACATCCTGAACGAGATGGAACGGCTAACCCCCTTTCATCCCGAAGCATTTTATGCGGATACTCCTCCCGAAGAAGCCGATGAGGTTATCAATGCGGAGCAGGCCAGCAGCTATGTTCAAAGCGCTCGCAAAATACTACGTTGGGCACGCACAATAGTGCTCAGCGTATAATCATTAGCTATTTCTACCTTACATGAGTCATCCTGGATTTTTCAAACATCCGAAAAAAGGACTCAGCGGGGTTCACAGGGGCGGCCAGCCCCTGTGGGGGTGTCCAGAGGTCACCCCTGGTCCTCTCTCTCTTGTGGGGCCGCCGCAGGCGGCTCCACAAGGAAAAGGGAAATTTCGTGGGAACACCACACCCCGGCAAGGGGCGGTGACTTTCCGGTTTGGGGAACTTTTTTTAAAGTTCGGGATAACTCATATTAGCCCACAACATTTAAGTTGGAGGAAGTTTTCATGACACAACAGATTACCCATTCTGAATTGGATGAGGTTGTTAAACGCTCTCCTCGCAAATGGGTCTACCTCTTTAGCGAAGGCAATGCTAGCATGCGCGAACTGCTGGGTGGTAAAGGCGCAGGCGTAGCTGAAATGACCAACGCCGGACTTCCCGTACCTCCCGGATTTACGATTACAACTGAAGCCTGCAATGGGTACTACGATAACAACCAGCAATTTCCAGAGGGCGTCTGGGAACAGGCAAAAGCCGCCCTGGCGATTGTGGAGAAGCAGACCGGCAAGGGCTTTGGCTCAAAAGAGAATCCCCTGCTGGTCTCGGTGCGCTCGGGCGCTAAATTCTCGATGCCGGGCATGATGGATACCGTTCTGAACCTTGGTATCAACGACGAAACCGTGCTGGGCCTGGTGGCCCTGACAGGCGATGAGCGCTTCGCCTATGACGCCTATCGCCGCTTCATCCAGATGTTTAGCAAAATCGTGCTCGACACCAATCCCCAGGACTTCGAAGAGGTACTGGAGCGCTACAAGCAAGAAGCGGGCGTCAAGACGGACGCGGAGATCCCGGCCGCAGACCTGAAGAAGTTGGTCGGCGAGTTTAAAGAGATCGCGCAACGCGCCTCGGGTCAGCCTTTCCCCACCGATGTCTATCAGCAGTTGCATAAAGCCATCGAGGCCGTTTTCTCCTCCTGGAACAATAAGCGTGCCATCGACTATCGCAACTTCAACAAGATCCCCCACAGCCTTGGCACCGGAGTCAATGTCCAGAGCATGGTATTTGGCAATATGGGCAATAACAGTGGTACCGGCGTGGCCTTCACGCGTAACCCGGCCCATGGTGAAAAGAAGCTGTACGGTGAGTATCTGTTAAATGCCCAGGGTGAAGATGTGGTGGCCGGTATCCGTACCCCATCCCCCATCAGCAAGCTGGAGCAGGAGCTGCCAGAAGTCTATCAGCAGTTCCTGGAGATCGCGCAGCGCCTTGAGAAGCACTATCGCGACATGCAGGACCTGGAGTTCACCGTTGAGAAGGGCAAGCTCTACATGCTGCAGACGCGCTCGGGCAAGCGTAACGCTGGCGCGGCCGTGAAGATCGCCGTCGACATGGTCGAAGAGGGTCTGATCACGCCGGAAGAGGCGGTCAAGCGCGTTGAGCCTTCGCAGGTCTATCAGCTGCTGCTGCCACGCTTCGATGAAGCCGAGAAGCGTCGCGCAGAGCAGGAAGGCCGTCTGCTGGCCAAGGGTCTGAATGCCTCCCCAGGCGCCGCCTTTGGTAAGGCTATCTTCGACGCCGATCGCGCCGAGGAGCTGGGTAAAGCCGGGACCCCTGTCGTGCTGGTTCGCCCGGAGACCAGTCCAGACGACGTACACGGCATGCTGGTCGCCAAAGGTATCCTGACCGCTCGTGGTGGTGCCACCAGTCACGCCGCCGTCGTAGCCCGTGGCCTGGGACTCCCCTGCGTCGCCGGCTGCGAGGGCATCCGGGTGAGCGAGGAGCAGCACCTCTTCCGCGTGGTCGGCTCCGATCTCGTGATTAAAGAGGGTGACGATATCTCGATCGACGGCGCCACCGGCGAGGTCTTCGCCGGCATCATCAAGACCGTCGACGCCGATTTCGACAAAGAGACCGATCTGAAGAAGCTGCTGGGCTGGGCCGACGGATTCCGCAAGCTGGGTGTGTGGGCCAACGCGGACTATCCACGCGACGCCAAACGCGCCGTCACCTTTGGCGCCCAGGGCATCGGCCTCTGCCGCACCGAGCATATGTTCATGGAGCAGGAGCGCCTGCCAATCGTGCAAAAGATGATCCTCGCCAAAACCCAAAAGGAGCGCGAGGCCGCCCTTGAGCAGCTGCTGCCATTCCAGCAGAGCGACTTCAAAGGCATCTTCGAGGCCATGGTTGATCCACAGACTAACGAGGGCTATCCCGTCGTTATCCGCCTGATCGATCCGCCACTGCATGAGTTCCTGCCCTCCTACGAGGAGCTGCTGGTCGAGGTCACTCGCCTGGAGACCCAGGGTGGTCACGAGGCTGAGCTGGCGGAGAAGCGCCAGATGCTTGAGGCCGTTGGCGCCATGCGCGAGATGAACCCCATGCTGGGTCTGCGCGGTTGCCGCCTGGGCCTGCTCTTCCCTGAGATCAACGTCATGCAGACACGCGCCATCCTGGGCGCCGCCGCCGAGCTGGAAAAAGAAGGCAAGAAGCTGCATCCGAAGATCATGATCCCTCTGGTTGGTCATGTCAATGAGCTCAAAGAGGTGCGCCGCCAACTGGAGGCTACGGCCGCCGGGATCGCCGACGACGCCGGCAAGCCGATCGACTACAAGTTTGGTACGATGATCGAGCTGCCACGCGCCGCCCTGACCGCCGACCAGATCGCTGAGGTCTCAGACTTCTTCAGCTTCGGTACCAACGACCTGACCCAGACCACCTTTGGCTTCAGCCGCGACGACGCCGAGGGCAAGTTCTTGCTCCGGTACGTTGAGGGCCTGGAAGAGCCCGGCCTGAAGGATAAAGTGAAGATCCTGCCCGTCAATCCGTTCCAGACCCTGGACCGCGATGGTGTGGGACAGCTGGTCTCCATGGCCGTCGAGAAAGGTCGCAAGACCAATCCAGACATCGAGCTGGGCATCTGCGGCGAACACGGTGGTGATCCTGACAGTATCGAGTTCTGTAACGAAGTGGGACTCAACTACGTCAGTTGCTCGCCATTCCGCGTTCCGGTCGCTCGCCTGGCCGCCGCGCAGGCCGCACTTTCCCGCGCCGAGAAAGATCGCTAAAAGCGTATTGTTCTAGAAAGAGAAGCCCCCTGTGCGCATGCACACAGGGGGCTTCTCTTTCTAGAATCCTCCCCTTGCTTCCGCCTTTTGGATGACCCTCATCCGAGCACCTATCAGTTATCCTCAATTAAAGGCATGCTTTCCAGCCTTCGTTGTTCCAGAGCAAGGAGACGTGATTATGGATGCTCAAATCCCGGGTATGTCATCAAAAACGTATACAGCTATCCCCTGGTGGATAGCGATGATGGAAGGTATCGCATTAGTTATTGTAGGTCTGTTACTCTTATTCTCACCCAGAATGACCACCCTGGTGCTGATACAGGTCCTGGGCTGGTACTGGCTCATCGGCGGCATCCTCAGTTTCGTCAGTATCTTTGTGGATAAGACACAATGGGGATGGAAGCTGGCCATTGGCATCCTGGGCGTGCTGGCCGGCCTCGTCGTCGTTCGCCATCCTTTGTGGAGCGCCCTGATGATTCCCACGCTGATCGTTATCTGCCTGGCAGTGCAGGCGCTGATCGTTGGCGCCATCGAACTGATCCAGGGATTCAGCGGTGGTGGCGTGGGTGCCGTAATGTTGGGTATCATCAATATCCTCCTGGGTATCGTCCTGTTATTCTCACCTTTATCCGCCGCGATAGTTCTGCCACTGGTCGTCGGTATCTTCGCCCTGATCGGCGGCATCATTGCTTTGTATGGTGCGTTCCGCCTGAAGAAGCAGCCTGAACTAACGGCAACGCAACCATCCGTGGTCTAACGCCGGTGTATTCTGTTGCGCAAGCGGCCTCCTCAAAAAATCTGAGGAGGCCGCTTGCGCTGCACGACGATCCTTACGACAGGCTGGCTGGGCGCGCAACGGCAGGTGGATCAACCGTCTCGCAAGCAAACAAGCAAGCAATGGCTTGTTTTATCGATCAGGGTCGTGTTACGATATTCACAGGTGTTTTTGTCGGAGTTTTTTGATGAGAGGATAACGAAACGTGGAACATTCTCTTTCTCAGGCCCGGGAGCAAAGACCCGTAGAGCCGGCGCAGCAGTCTCCGCGACAGGAGATCAGGCGGCTGCGCGTGCTTTCGATCGGGGCCGGCATAGTTGCCGCCCTGATACTGATAGGATTGATCGCGGTGGGATCTCGTGGCTTCCACTGGTTTGACGCTGCCTTGATCGGCTACGCGGTCGCCACGGTCTTCGCCACGGCAGCTGTGACATACAAGTATACCTTCTGGTTGGCCCGCCCACCAACGGGCCGCTACTGGCGTAGAAGCTGGCAACTCTTCCTCTCCTATGCCAATTTCCGCCGCTATACGGTACTGATACCGGCAGCCATCGGCGATCTCTTCGCGCAGACATTTATTCGCAAGCGCGGCCTCTATCGCTGGATTACGCACCAGTGTATCTTCTGGGGTGTGATCCTCTCATGCCTGATTACCTTTCCACTGACCTTCGGCTGGCTGCGCTTCACGCAGACTGCGAGCGGCCTCTATCAGATCTGGTTCTTTGGTTTCAGTCTGTTCAATTTTCCATCGCATTCGCTGTTTGGCTTCATGGTGATCCATGCGCTGGATTTCACGGCGGCACTGCTATTTGTGGGGCTGGTGCTGGCCTTCCATCGGCGCTTTCATGACCTGGCAGTGGTCACGGTACAGCGATTCCGCTTTGATATCGTGCCGCTAGCCCTGCTGATGGCGATCGTCGTCACGGGCCTGGCATTGACCGCTGATAGCACCTGGCTGGGGGGCGCGTACTACTGGTACATCTCGCTGACCCACGAGACGGTGGTGGTGCTGTGGCTCATCTCCTTACCATTTGGCAAGTTCTTCCATTTGATCGAGCGCCCCGCGACAGTGGGTATCGAGCTCTACTGGCGCACCGGTGAGAGTACCGTCCAGCAGCGCTGCGCGCGCTGCGGCGAGGAATTCGCGCCCGCGCGCTTCATTCAGGATCTCAAGCGTACGCTGAACGAGGTAGGGGAGAATTATAGTCTGGGGAAGCCACTGCCAGCGCTCGATACGGTCAGCGATGAGCCACCGGTTCAGAGTACGCCCGCGCAGGAGCAGGTCATCAATACACTCTGGTGGCAGGATATCTGCCCCTCCTGCAAACGAGTGATGCGGGCACAGGCTAATCTGGCTGCGCTCGGGCGCGAGGGCAATCAATTTTTATAGTCTCAGTCCGTCAGCAAGAAGGAAACACAACCATGAGCGTAGATAAAGGTATTTTCCGCCGTCGCCAGCGCCAGGCCGAGGTGTTCGATTACCATACAGGTGAGCCATCGCCGACGCCCTGGAAGTCAGACGAGCAGATCGATCGCTACGTGCCGACGCACTGCTGCTACTGCGGTGTGCAGTGCGGCATGTATCTCAAAGTGGCGCGCGGCAAAGTGGTCGGGGTAGAGCCGCGCGCTGACTTTCCGCTCAACCACGGCATGCTGTGTCCAAAGGGATCGACCGCCTATCAGACGGTCAACCACCCGGATCGCCTGACGTATCCCTTGATGCGCCGTCATGGCAAAGAGAGTCCGTTGGAGCGGGCCAGTTGGGACGAGGTACTGAATACGATCGCGACCCGCTTTCGGGCCTTGCAGGACCAGTATGGCAAGGATACGGTGTCCATCTACAGCGGCTCCTCGATGTCCAATGAGAAGTGCTACCTGATGGGCAAATTCGCCCGTGTGGCCCTGGGGACGCGCCACACCGATTATAATGGACGCCTGTGCATGTCCTCGGCCACCGGCGCCAACGAGCGCTCGCTGGGCATCGACCGGGCCGCCAATCCCATCAGCGATATGCTGCACGCCGATTGCATCTTTGTCATCGGGGCTAACGTCGGCGAATGCTTCCCCATCATCACCAGCTATCTCTGGCAGGCGCGCGATAAGGGCTGCAAGCTCATCGTGGCTGATCCCCGCCAGACGCCCATCGCGCGCACCGCCGATGTCTTTCTTCCCCTGCGCTCGGGCACCGATTCCGCCCTGCTCAATGGCATGCTGCACGTGATCATCAAAGAGGGCCTGATCGACGAAGACTTTATCCGCGAACGCACCACGGGCTGGGAGGAAACGAAGGCGCTGGTCGAGCAGTATCCACCCGAGCGCGTCGCCCGCGTCTGTGGTCTGAAGCCAGAGGCGATCATTGAGGCCGCGCGCATGTATGGACGAGCTAAGGCGGCCCTGATCTATACGGCGCGTGGGCTGGAACATCAGAGTAAAGGTGTAGATAACGGGGTGACGGCGGCCAACCTGGCCCTGGCCACCGGCAACTTTGGCCGTCCCGGCGCTGGCTATGGCACATTGACCGGACAGGGCAATGGACAGGGCGGGCGCGAGATGGGGCAGAAGGCATCACAGCTCCCCGGCTGCCGCGAGGTCGATAATCCAGAGGATCGCGCCTACATCAGCTCGGTCTGGGGCATTGACGAGAAAGACCTGCCACACTCTGGCTATCCCGCCACGCTGATGATCCCGGCCATGCTACGCCAGGAGATCCGCGCCTGCTTTATGATCTGCTCAAACCCGATGGTTTCATTGCCGGACCAGCACACGGTTGAGCGCGCCCTGCGTGGGCTCGATCTGTTCGTGGTTACCGATTTCTTCCTGTCGGAGACAGCGGAGTTGGCCGACATCGTGCTACCCGGCAGTACATGGGCCGAAGATGAAGGGACCATCACCAGTCTAGAGGGGCGCGTAATCAAATATAACAAGGCCGTTGAGCCTCCGGGGGAGGCCCGGCGAGACTGGGAGATTGTCTGCGACCTGGCACGCCGTTTGGGCAGGGGACAGTACTTCGATTTCCATTCACCACGCGACATCTTCAACGAGCTGCGTCTGTGCACGCGTGGCGCGAAATCAGACTACTGGGGCATCACATATGAGAAGATCGATGAGCAGAATGGCGTGTTCTGGCCCTGCCCGGATCCGGACCACCCCGGCACACCACGCCTGTATGAGGAGCGCTTCGGTTTCCCCGATGGCAAAGCACGCTTCCATCCTATCACCTATGTGCCGCCGGCCGAGGAACCGGACGAGGAGTATCCCCTGGTGCTGACGACGGGACGTGTCATCTATCACTATCTGTCCGGCAATCAGACGCGGCGCGTGCCATTCCTCAAGGCGCAGGCGCCCTATCCGTGGGTGGAGATGCATGAGCAGACGGCGCAGCGGCTGGGCGTGGTCGATGGCGACTGGGTCACGGTACGCTCCAGGCGCGGCGAACTGACCGCCCCGGCGCTGGTTGTGCGCTCGATCCGGCCCGATACCCTGTTCATCCCATACCACTATGGACATACGCAGGCCGTCAACCAGCTCACCAATCCCGTGCTGGAACCGATGATGAAGATACCAGAGTACAAAGTGTGCGCGGTCTCGGCGACGCGCGCGGCCCAGAAGCCGGACTGGGCCAACGATGAGGATACACAGGCCCTGCTGGAAGCGGGCCGCAAGCGACACGAACTGCCCTCGGCCCAGGCCAGAGCCAACCCGGTCCTGCGTTAGAGAAAGGATAGTAGTATGGCTGAATCGGTAAAGAGAATTTTTCTGGATCCCTCGCGCTGCATCGGCTGCCGCTCATGCGTGGCGGCCTGCCGCGAGTGCGATACTCACAAGGGCGAGAGCATGATCTATATCGATTATGTCGAGCGGCACAATACGGTGGCCTCATCACCGACGCTCTGCATGCACTGTGAGGATCCGCTGGCCCCCTGCGCGCAGGTCTGTCCCGCCCAGGCCATCCTGGTCAGTCCCGATGGGGTGGTGCAGTCGGCGGACGAGACGCGCTGCATCTACTGTGAAAACTGCGGCTACGCGTGTCCCTTCGGCGTCCCCAAATTTCATCGCGCGGGCCACTATATGCAGAAATGCAACCTCTGCTACGATCGCACCAGCCAGGGCAAGGGTCCGATGTGCGCCACCGTCTGTCCCACGCAGGCCATTTTCTATGGAACCTACGAGGAATGGCTGACGGCAGGACGCGGTCAGCAAGGGGCCAAACCGGTCAATACCTTCTATTTTGGACGCCAGCGTGTCCAGACACGCAATTATGTAACCCTGCGTGAGGAAGAGAACGAACTGGATCTGATGGCGCTGGTTGAACAGGCTGATATGGGCCTGCACATGGATCTTCCGGCGCCGACCGCCAATCAGCACGCCGACGCCTGGGTCGACGCGGAGACGGCCGACATTCCACAGCGCAAGATACAGCCTGAACCATGGACGCCTCTGCAGCCGCTCTCGCCTACGCCCACTCCCACACCCGTACCAGCACAAAGTGAGAGCTAGCCCTTTTTGAGAGATAGAGATTTTTGAGAGATTGTAGAAGGAGCATGCATATGGTGAAAGAAATGGGTCAGCCGGCCCGAGCGGCCGACGAAGAAGTAGCGCTACCGCCCAGAACAGTTGAAGAGGAGTGGCGCAAAGAGTTTCCCTATCCCTGGAACGAGGATGAGATCGTGACGAGGCGCGACACGCTGCGCTTCCTCCTGGCGGGCTCCGGGGCGCTCTTCGTGGCCACGGGAGCGATCGCCATCCTGGGCGCGCTCCCAAAGGATCCCAATACGACTGCGATCCCCATCGCCAAAGACGGGGAACTGGCGGAACACCAATGGAAGGTCTTTAATTATCCAGATCAGTATACACAGGGTATCCTGATCAATCTGCCGGGACATGGCCTGGTGGCCTATAGCGACGTCTGCACCCATCTGTCGTGCGCGGTCCTCTACCAGGGCGATGGCAAGCTGCACTGTCCCTGTCATGAGGGCTACTTCGACGCGGCCACCGGCGACGTGCTAGGGGGTCCACCGACACGCCCCCTGCCATTGATACAGTTGGCCCGGCACGACGGGATGATCTATGCCATCAAGGAGGTAGAGCGATGAGCACCCGCCATTCAGGCCCGCGTCCCCGCAAGGCCAATCCCGATGATCCTCCGGTCCAGCGGCCGCCGGTCGGACCCCGTGGACCCATACCTGGACCCAATTTTCTGGGCCTGGAGGGGCGGATCGCCATCGTACAGGCGCAGGTCTTCCTGCTGGCAATGATCGTGATCGCGCAGCTCTGGCTCGTCACCGACGCGCTATATGAGCTGCTCTCGGGACGCACCGCTGATCTAGGCTGGCTGGCCCTCGCCAGCGGCGCCATATTCGCGCTGGCCCTGCTAATCACCTTCTGGCCCCGACGACGCATTGAAGGAAGTTAAAGGACAACACCATCAATGTATCCTTTTTTATGTCACTGCAGTGAAAATAAGGAGAACTTTCTTCTTTTTGTAAATGGAGTGGAGAATGGAGCCAGAAAGAGACAAGCGGAAAGCTATAAGAAATACAGCTAATGATTTGCCAGAGAGGACAGTAGATAAACGCGGATGGGGCTATAGCCGCATAGACGCAGAACACCCCATCGGTGGTGAGATGTCGGATATCCTCAAAGGACTGTTCGCGCGGCTACGCCTGTCCTCGTTGGAGCAACACTATGCCAGGGTTCCTGTGCTAGCCCTGTTCAGCTTTATCAACGGCTGCATCAGCATCGGCATCATGTCGATCCTGGCGCTAATCACGAGTTCGCCCTTTATCTTCCCTTCGCTGGGACCCACAGCATTTCTATTCTTCTATACGCCGCGCGCGCCCAGCGCTTCGCCACGCAATACCATTATCGGCCACGCCATCGGCGTACTGGCGGGCTATTTCAGCCTGGTGATCACGGGATTGACGGTCGCCGGTCCGGCCCTGAGCGTAGGCATGACCTGGCCTCGTGTCCTCGCCGCCGCCCTCTCGCTGGGTCTGACGGCGGGCCTGATGGTCCTTTTTAAATCACCACATCCACCGGCTGGCGCGACGACATTGATCGTCTCATTGGGTATCCTCACCAAACCGCCGCAACTGATCCTGCTCATGATCGCGGTTGGCCTGCTTACCCTGCAGGCGATCGCCATCAATCGCCTGGCGGGCATCCCCTACCCACTCTGGAATCCAATTAAGCAGGATCCAGGCACATCCTGAATTCTCCTTGAGCAGCGGGGGCAGGACAGGGAGCGTGTTTCATGGAACCTGGGCATCCCGCCCGGACACGGGGTCGCTGCGCGACAAGCTGGAGCAAGCTCAGCACCTACGGCGGTCATCATCACGTTGGAGCTTTCATTTTCTTTTGTGGACCAACGATGCAAAATGCTGGTATCGGCGCTTGCTATTTGCCAGAGGCGTAGCTATACTTATAAACCGTCATCCACCACAAGCAGGTGATATGATAGAGCCAGCACAGTCGGTGACTTTATAACTGGCACCACTATGGAATAGAGATAGATTGATGAACGCTGAATACGACCTGATTGCTCCTTTTTACGATATAGAACATGCCCATTTTGATGAAGACCTGGATATGTACAGCAACTTCGCCGAGCTGTGCGGAGGAAAGATCCTTGAGCTGGCCTGCGGCAGTGGCCGCGTTATGCTCCCCCTGGCCGAGCAAGGCTACGAATTGACCGGGGTGGACAATTCGAGCAAGATGCTGGAACTGGCTCGTGAAGCTTTTGAGGACGCCGGGGTTGCCGCGCGCTGCACGCTGATAGAACAGGATATCAGTACGCTCCAGCTCAATCAGAAGTTTCGCCTGGCCTTTATCGCCCTGGGCTCCTTCGCCCACATTACCACGCGTAAGGAGCAGCAAAAAGTGCTGGCGGCCGTACGCTCCCATCTAAGTACCGGCGCGACCTTCATTGTAGATATCAGCAATGCCGATGCGCGCTACATGGAAGATCTGACCGGGCAGGTGCTGCACCAGGGCAGCTGGCAACACGAGGATGGCAGCTACATGACCCATTTTGTCAGTCCGGCCTCGGCCACCAAAAAGCACCAGCTTGAACTGACGCACTTCTATGATCGACATCAACAGGGCGGTACCGTGCAGCGCACCATTGTTACCACCCATTTGTACCTGTTTGAGCGCAGCGAAATGGAGCTCTTACTCGAACAGGCTGGCTTCGTCGTAAAAGATGTATACGGTGATCATGACCTGGGCCCATTCGATCTGGAGAGCCCGCGCATGATCTTTATCGCCGAAGCCAGATAATAACACTATTCCGATACGGTAGAGAGAAGGATATCAAGCATGCCACGTCCACCTTTACATAATTGGAACCTGAAGCCGGAAGAGGCGATCGCGTTGCAGCATGAGCTGGCCCAGCACGTTGTGCTGGAAGATCACCTTGCAGAGGTACACCACGTAGCCGGCGTGGATATGGCGATCAACGAGGAGCACAACGCGGCGCGGGCCGCCGTCGTACTCATGAGTTATCCAGAGCTAGAGATCGTCGAGCGCCACGTCTACGAAGAGCCGATCCGCATGCCATATGTACCAGGGCTGCTCTCTTTTCGCGAGGCACCATGCGTCATCGGCGCCTTTGAGCAGTTGCGCCAGCGGCCAGATATCGTGATGGTTGATGGTCAGGGCATCGCCCATCCTCGGCGTATAGGTATCGCGACCCACCTGGGACTGTGGTTGGAGATCCCGACCATCGGCTGCGCCAAGTCGTTACTGACAGGGAAATACGACAAAGAAGCCCTGGGGGAGGAGGCCGGTTCCTGGGTTCCACTCATCCACCGCAAAGAAACGATCGGCGCCGTCGTGCGTACACGCACAAAGGTCAATCCGATGTTTATCTCTCCCGGCCACCTGATCAGCCTGGAAACAAGCATTCGCTACGTGCTGGCATGCGGCAAGGGCTATCGCCTGCCGGAGCCAACGCGCCAGGCCGACAAGCTCTCAAAGGATAACGCCTGGACGGAGCCACCCGACGAGCCGCAAGGGCAACAGATGAGTCTCTGGCCATAGTCCCACATACCATCCCCTCCACAGTCCCATACCAGAGTGGTGCTAAAGCTGCGCGGGATCATGATACAGGGGCACAGTAAAGTAGAAGGTGGTACCTTTATTCACCACGGTATCAAAGCCAATGGTGCCACCATGCTGCTCCACGATCAGCTTCGCGATCGAGAGGCCCAGTCCATAGCCGCCCATCTTGGATTGCTGGCTGTGATTGGACTGGTAGAAGCGCTCGAACACATGATGGCTATCTTCAGCAGGGATGCCATA
This sequence comes from Dictyobacter halimunensis, assembly GCF_036245075.1. Taxonomy (NCBI): domain Bacteria; kingdom Bacillati; phylum Chloroflexota; class Ktedonobacteria; order Ktedonobacterales; family Dictyobacteraceae; genus Dictyobacter; species Dictyobacter halimunensis. Next base: position 3,098,561 of record NZ_BSRI01000002.1, on the reverse strand, counting down.
GCCTGTGTCGGTAACGGAGATCATCTCAAAATGCTCATCATGCTGACGGGCGCTGATCGTCACCACGCCGCCCGGAGGCGTGAACTTGATGGCATTCGCCACCAGATTGTTCAAGACCTGCTTGATGCGCTGGGGATCAATATAGAGCGCGGGCACATTTGCAGGGATATCCATGTGCAGCGCCACCTCGGCCTTGAGCGCCTGCGGCTGCAAGCTGCGCGCCACCTGGCGGACCAGGCTCAGCAGATGCACCTCCTGCTGCTTCACCTCAAACTGTCCCAGGTCCGAACGCGTCATAAACAGGATATCCTCAACGATTGAGATTAGCTGTTGTACCCCTTCCTGGGTATAGCCCAGGTACATGCGCTGCTCCTCGTTTAGCGCGCCCATGTGACCCTGCAAGAGCAGATCAATAAAGCCGTGCACGGAGTTTAAGGGGGTGCGCAGCTCGTGTGAAACCATCGAGACAAAATTTGAGCGCACCCGATTGGCGACCTTGAGCGCCGACATGTCGCGCGCCGCGAAGACAGCGTACGAGAACTCATCATCCAACGTGATCGGATTGACGCTGGCGGATACCTCATACAGGTGATCGGGGTCCATCCCCACAATAAGCTCTTCATTAGGAAGGGGACTTCTTTGTTCCAGAGCCCGCACCAGGGGACAGCTTGAGGTGCCACACAGGGCCATGCGATTGAGGTTTTTGCAGCCCAGCACCTCGGTACAACGACTCCCTACCGTATTTTCTAGCGGCACTCTCAGCGTAGCGGCCGCGGCAGGGTTGAGATACGCAATGTGGAAATCTGGCGTGAGTACAAGAATAGCATCTGAAGTAGTCTGGATAGCAGCCTCGATCGCATGATCTCGCTGCTCCGCCAAAGCACTGATCGCTTCATCATCCTCGCCGCTTACGCCAGACAATGAAGGCACCATCGGTAAAGATAGATCAGTTGTTTCTTCGACGTGTGCTTGTTTTTGAATACGCTTCCGCAACCTGGCCCAACCTTTCCCCCTATTTCACAACAAACTTATATCCAATACCTCGTACTGACACAATGTGCTGGGGCCGATCAGGATCGACCTCAAGTTTCATACGCAATCGGCGTATGTAAACATCTACGATATTACTATTATTTTCGTTATCGTTCCACACATCAGCCAGTAACTGGTCCCTATTTACTACCTGACCAGAGCTAGCCATCAAAGCACGTAACACCTGCATCTCGGTCGGGGTTAACGTGATGGGAGCGCGCGCTCCCACAATAACCTTGAGTTCGGCAGGAAACAGCTCGATAGCTCCCCCACGAATACTTTGATTCCCTACTTTTCCATTTTTCTTGATGCGTCGCATCACCGCCTGCACGCGAGCTACCAGTTCCTGGTGGTTATATGGCTTACAGATATAGTCATCTGCACCAATATTAAACCCATGTAGCTTTGCTTCAATCGTGTCCTGGGCAGTCATAAAAATAAGTGGAATCTCGTAGCCCTCTGAGCGCAACTTTTCTGAAAACTCGAAGCCACTGATATAGGGCATCGTCACATCGAGTATCAGCAGATCCGGTTCGCGTTTCTGAATCATTTGCATGGCTCCACGCGGGTTGTCGGCCGTCTCAACTTCATACCCCTCTTTACTGAGAACGAACTGAACCAGCGTGTTCGCAAACCGATCGTCATCAACGACAAGAATGTACACAGTTTTCCCCTCTTCTTGATACCTTAGCTTGCCGCGCACCCCCTGTAGATTATCTCTCAATAGATGGCAATGCCATGAAATCAACATCAATAGAGAACCTACGGGCATCGGGATCAAACCCGATGTATGGTACCCGCGAAGGTACCGATCCTTCACAGTTTATGAGCGTATAAGAACCATTGGTGCATGTAGGGGGGAAACACACACCTCTGGTTCTATTGCGTATTGATACATTATTAATGAGTAATATGTGTGTATGTTACACGTTCAATGCTTGTAGTGTCAAGACGAAGCCTTTGATGCGCGTAATTTTTCCATTTGGATCATCAGGATGGCGATGTCTGCTGGTGTTACACCCTCTACCCTGGAGGCCTGTCCGACCGTTCGAGGTAGGGTCCGAATCAGCTTCTGGCGCGCCTCGGTACGCAGATGAGGGATGGCTTGATAATCGATGGTATCGGGGATACGCATCTCTTCCAGGCGCTGGGTGCGGCGTACCAGTTGCTCCTGCTTACGGATATAGTTCTCGTACTTGACCTGCAAATCTACCTCTTCAGCGGCATCTTCTTCTAGCAGAGGCAGCAGCTCAGACGAGGTAAGGTTGGCGGGATCGTCGGCGTTAGCGATGCGCTCCTGCTCAACACGCTGCTGCAGATGAGCCACCTGCTGATAGCCTACCTCAGGACGGCGCAAGAGTTCGCGACCGGTCATCTTCTGTCCCAATGGCGCGATACCGACCTCCTGCGCGCAGCTTTCAACCACGCGAGAAGAGTTGAAACTGACACCATCCAGGCGACCAAGCGCGCTGGCGATAGCGGCTTTCTTCTGTACCACCTGAAAGTAGCGCTCTTCATCGATCAGACCCAGGCGATAAGCGTGGTCGCTCAAACGCAGGTCGGCGCTGTCGGGACGTAGCAAGAGCCGATGCTCGGCGCGCGAGGTATGCAGGCGATAGGGCTCGCTCATCGGCCGCGTCACCAGATCATCGATCAGCACCCCGATATAAGCCTCGTGACGTCCCAGCACAAACGCCTCATCACCGGAGGCCGCCAGCGCGGCGTTAATGCCCGCCATGATACCCTGGGCGGCCGCTTCCTCATAGCCAGAGGTGCCATTAATCTGACCAGCCAGGAAGAGTCCGCTGACCGGCTTGGTCTGCATGGTCGGCAACAGCTGGTCGGGCGGCACATAATCGTATTCGACCGCGTACCCGACGCGCATCATCTCGGCGTGCTCCAGTCCTGGAATCGAATGCAGCATCTCCAGCTGCACATCCTCCGGCAGGCTGGTATTCATGCCCTGCACATAGATCTCGCCGGTGCGCCATCCCTCGGGCTCCAAAAAGATCTGGTGAGAAACCTTGTCCGCGAAACGCACGATCTTGTCCTCAATCGAAGGACAATAGCGGGGACCAACACCTTCGATGACGCCTGTATAGAGAGGAGAGCGGTGCAGGTTATCGCGGATCACCTGGTGGGTGCGCTCGGTCGTGCGTACCAGGTAGCAGGGCAACTGGGGACGCCAGCCATGCAGATCCTCATCGGTCACCGGATAGATAGGATTTGGGCGTCCACCCGGCAGCTGCACATCTTCTCGGGCCGCGCGATCGCGCGAGAAGTAGAGCGGCACGCGGCTGCCCGGCTGTAGCTCGGTCTTGCTATAATCAACGGTACGGGCATCGATACGCGGCGGCGTACCGGTCTTAAAGCGCCGCACCTGTAGTCCCAACGACTGCAGCGAATTCGAGATCCCCAGGGCTGGACCCTCACCGGCGCGGCCACCTGGCTGCGTCTTCTCACCCACCACCAGCCGGCCGTTGATAAAGGTACCTGTCGTCAGGATGATCGAAGGGGCCTCGTAGCGCCAGCCATTGTTGGTCACCACGCCGGTCATCACCGGGCGACCATCGCTACCGGAATAACTGAGCAGTTGTGAAATGGTGGCCTGCTTTAGCTCCAGATTGGGCTGGCTCTCCAGCACGAACTTCATCGCCAGGCGGTAAGCCTGTTTATCACACTGGGCACGCAGAGCCTGTACAGCGGGACCCTTGCTGGTATTGAGCATGCGGATCTGGATAAATGTGCGATCGGTATTGCGGCCGATCTCGCCACCCAGGGCGTCAATCTCCTTAATCAGATGGCCCTTGGCCGGACCACCCATCGACGGATTGCAGGGCATCAAAGCCACGCTATCCAGATTCATGGTCAGCAACAGCGTCTTACGACCCATGCGGGCGCTGGCGAGGGCCGCCTCACAGCCGGCATGGCCGGCGCCTACCACAATAACATCGTATCGACCCCGCACCAGCTGGTCGGGAAACATATTTTTGCTCTCTGTGCCATTACTCATAGTGCTTTTTACCTGGTTGATTCCTTATATATGAATGATTTTTCACTCGTGCACGACTCGTATTATGCCCCAGATGCCTACCCTCGTCAATATTAGAGGCAGGAAACTCGTATTTTCTACCAGAAAGTCCAAAAGCAAGAAGACATGCGCCGCCTCTTCTTGTGTTATCTGACAGGCAAGATAGGGCGCATAGCTGCAAGAGAAGAGGTTAAAAACGCCCCAAACTCTTCAGAAGCGCCAAAACTCGCACCAAAACTGATTGACGAGCAGCCTGAAGCATGGTACTATCAATATACCAAATCCGGGGCGATGGCGGAATGGTAGACGCCGGAGACTTAAAATCTCCTGTCCGCAAGGACGTGAGGGTTCGACTCCCTCTCGCCCCACTCTTCTTCCCAAAGCGCTTCTCAAGCCACTTCACAGCAAACCGCTTTCCAGGGCAACAAACCAAAAAATCGGCTTTTTGCGCCCTTTTTTCTAAAGTCTCCGGTCTTAGAAACACGACTCTAAGCCAGGAGACCGCAATATCTCCTGGCTTGAGGTTTACCGCCAACTAGACCGATTGACGCCTAATTTTCAGGGTCAGTTTCCTTGTTTTTATTCTTGCGCGATTTCTTGTTCCCTTTAAGATTGAAATCACCAATGGGTGAGTAAGTGGAGTGTTCCTGGCGAGCTTCACCGCTATGAAAATCTTTCAAATACAGTTCTGTTATCTGGACAGTGCTATGCCCCATCTCACGCGAGAGCTTGAAGATCTCACCTCCACGCTTAAGATAGTACAAAGCCATAGGCCAGGCGCTTCTTCCAGGCCTCTTCACAGTAGACCCGTTCTTTTTTCTGGTCATAATCCTGCATCTTGCGCAACACCCACAGCGCGTCGGAATAGAGGTCAGGTGCTGGACCCGCTGACCAGTGATGCTACTAACCTCACCAACTTTATCAGGCAGAACCAGGGTAGAGCGGGCCAGAAACGCCAGAGAGCCACATCATAGGTCGTTATAGACCCAAATCTACAGCAGTCAACCAGGCGGCATGAATAGACGTGATAAAGATATATAAAATTAGTTTCTATCTGACGGAAGAATAGAGCAAATGCGTAGAGAAAGAAAAGATCCCATGGGAGATCTAGCCGATGTATATCTGGACACTTCAGAGATTGCCTCATCCATAGAACGGCAACGAGAGATGTTACGCGAACATATGCTTCAGGTAAAGGAAACATATGGTGCAATGCTGAAAAAGCGTTCAGAACTCCTACAGTGGTACAGATATCATGTTGATTCCATTGAACCAGAAAACAGATAACCAAGGTATTTTACACCCCGCGTGTTACTGGTTTCGTGGGTGCATTGGGAGATTGAGGCCGAAAGAAAGAGATGCATCGGGTAAGAGGCAAATACATGAGGGATAGAGAAACGCACGATGCGAACAAAACGACGATTTCCGCTGCCCATATTGCGTATTCCACCCATACTGAACGTTGTTACGCCGAGCATTTTTGCTGTTGGGTGGAGCGTCTTTGCATTTATATATCGATCTCGGGAAAATACTACTATAAGTTTTGTGTGTTGAGGTATAGCAGCAGCAACTACTCTCGTGTTTCTATGAGTTCTCTACAGTTATATAGAGATAAGAAAAAGAGAAAAGTCCCCATAAATCCTACATCTACACGTCCCTTGCGATTGGCATTTTACACCGCTCGTGATGTGTTGCGCATTTCCTGTCAAGGCGAGAAGATATATCAATAACGCCGTTGCATTTGAATTTATATAGCACCTTATCGCTTTGCTTTCACATTAAGTAAGCCCTCATCTAGAAAATCCTCTCCTCCTAGAGACTATCTTTTAACATTTCATCCTCAGTCAGATGGTGTACTGGTTAAATGCACTCAGACAGTTCATACTGGATTAGTTGGCAGACTATTTGTCGCGGCTTTCACACGTGGTTTTCATGCTGGTGGTGAAAGATTTATAATGGTACAATTGCGGAGATTAAAAGCACAGCAGGAGGAGGCAAACCATAGAAACAAATAAAACCAACCAATAACAACTACAAAGGGGCAGTAAGAACATTCATCATCCTGTGTTATTATTAGTAAAGGCAAACCGGGGAGTGGTACATGCCTGTAAAAATAAGAGAATTAAAAGCAAAGCTTTCTAGGGCTGGTTTCTTATGGAGACCAGGTAAAGGGAGTCATACCGTATGGACTCATCCTAATCTGCCAGATATAAGAGTTACCCTTTCAGGCAAAGACGGAGACGACGCAGAACGATACCAAATAATACAAGTAAACAATGCGTTGAAGAGATTAGGAGGTTGATGTGTACCCCAATCCAAAGCACTATTCCATGGTTATTCAATGGGATGACGAAGACCAAATTTATGTTGTTTCTGTTCCAGAGTTGCCAGGGTGTATGACGCATGGCAGATCCTACGAGGAGGCAGTACAACAAGGGCAAGATGCGATTGAAAGTTGGCTGATGTCAGCTATCGCAGACGGAGCACCTATACCACCACCAAGAATAGTAGCAGCCTAAAAAAGCTAGTCTGAAAATGTTTTTTCGGTCAACTCTTGAGCAAGTGCCTCGGGCCATATCCAATGATGTGCTTCTGCTATTGCCGTACACACTTCTCTACCAAGCCACGCTGTATGGGTAAAGGCGTTCCGTAAATTTTCTGTACCAGCGTCAGGGATACACCTATCTAATTGGGCAAGTCGCTGTGGGGAAATAATCCGCTCAAGGTTCCATGAGGCGGACGCGGATTGCCAGCGCTCAAAAGCGCTTACTTCAAACTTGAGGAGTGCCAGAAGGTTCCCTATAACCCAGGAATTAAACGTTTCGCGTGCAAACCAGTGCTGGCCGCGTTGAAGCTTGCAATGGGCAAAGAGCAAGTAGTACCAAAAGCTCCCGCAGATTTTTTCGAAGGTTGCTGCCTTATTAGAAGGTCCGAGTTGACGGCCAATAAGTTGTTGTACAGAATTGCTTAATTCCCCGCCGGTCTTGTCACACCAGATCATCGCTTCCAGCGAGAGAGGGCTATTGGGCCACGTCAAGATGATATCAAGTTTTGAAGCAGGGTGGAAGGCGAAATCTACACGCAACGGAACAGGGTCGGCTCGGTAGACTGTCCAGGGGTGATCGAGCACGCCGGGAAAAGCCAGCAATAGCTCACCAAATTGTGAGGCCCATGCCTTCCAATTTTGTTCAAAGGAGGAAAGATCCGTATCACGGACGAATAAGGCAAGATCAATATCAGACCATTGATCAGCACGCCCCTCACTTTCCGAACCATAGTCCACAGCGCCTACGATACGCTCATCATGCTCAACAGCAGCACGTAAACGCTCTATCATAAACTCGCGAGTAAGAGGCTTATGCATGTCTTTTTTCAAACTTATACCTACATCTAAATGCTAGCTTCTAATTAATGTCACCATCCACATACTCATACTTATGATCAGGGTGAGCTTCCAACAGTGCCCAATATTCTTCTTGAGTGTACTTACGACGTGCATCATACATAGCCCATCACCTCTCATCCAATACTACCAACTACCTCACCTCAAAGCTATTTACACCATACACTAACGTCTAATAATATACAACAACCAGGCACCAGAATAGGGATTTCGAATCTCTACCCTGTGTTATTCTTAGGAAAGGCAAACATGAAAAAGACCATCAGCGTTGGGACAACTGCATGGCTCTCTAAGAGCGGAAAGGCTCTTGTAGGAGAGGCCATTTTAGAAGTGACCGATTTCAGCCCAAATGATCCAGATCACCAGGATATTCCAACTATCGCATACTATAAACAACGTTTCGGGGGGGACCATAGCTCATTTACACCACCCTGCTGGTAAGAAGGCGTTTACTCTTGACCTTACCCTCTGGTCACATCTTTCCGATGACACTCAGCTAAGCTTCAAGTGGATATTTACCCCACAGCGTTCTCTGTCTACAACAAAACCTTGATAAGGGGCACTCGTTATCATAACCCTGCAATGTGCCATAATATAGATATGAACGAATCTGCAATACTATACCTGCTGGTGGGATTGCCAGGAGCTGGCAAAACCACAAAAGCCAGACAATTAGAGATTGAAGCCCCCGCTTTGCGGTTTACCCCTGATGAGTGGATGATTCCCTTATTTGGAAGCAGCGATCCAATAGCAAGAGATACCCTGGAGGGTCGTCTGATATGGATAGCTATGCGAGCTCTTAAGCTGAATACGAACGTCATCCTGGATTTCGGATTTTGGGGCAAAGACGAACGGTCAAGTCTAAGGTGGATCGCCAGGCAGATAGGGGCGAAAAGCCAGGTAATTTATTTGCCCATAGACATAGAAGCGCAACGCACGCGCGTCCAGGCCCGCTTCGCAGAGACGCCGGAGCAGACATGGCAGATGAGCGAAGAGGAACTGGCGAAATGGCGCGCGTTATTTGACGAGCCGGATGAAGCAGAGCTTAATGGCACAATCCTTCCAGAATGCCCTCATGGATTTGCATCCTGGTCTGCCTGGGCTGCATGGCGATGGCCGTCGTTACCCGATGAATATGCCTGATGCTAAAGAAGTTGTGAGTGACTCGATTGTTGATGGTGCTATAGATCTTTATAGTAGCGCATCAACGGTAAACCGATATAGCCAGCCTTCTCGTACGATCTTCTCGCAGGCGCATGGCCTGGATCTCCACCTGTTCCCACAGAGGCGAGCTTTATCCCGCGTTCTTTCATCCTATCAAACACAAAGGTATTCAACTCGGTCCCGATGCCACGATTTTGGTATTCGGGATGAACCGCCAGCAGATCAACTTCCCCTGTTTTGTCTTCATCGTTGATTGTGTAGGTGATAAATCCAGCCACACACCCATCTACGTCCGCGACGTAGACGGTGGTCCGCCCATCACGGCAATACTTTTCAACCACTTCTTGCTGCTGCTTTTTCCAATCGGGATACACCAATGCATAGATACTTTTCCCCAGTACTTGCTGAAATGAGTCAAACACAGGGGCCCAGGCTAACAGGGATAACTGCACAATAGGTTTTATATCTTCATCAGACATAAGTCGAATAGATACGCTCATATTTCTTCTCTTCTTCCTCATTATCTTTTGCTTACTCATTGCTCAAGAAGCAGAGGTCCTTTAATAATTGATACCTGCTTTAAAGGTATCCACTATTGCAAAATAGGTTCTGGGCTGATTATTTAATGAGTAGCGGCAGCTAAGGCGGCTTCATAATCTTTCTCAATATGTAGGATTTTTTCGGCGCTCTGCATTTTACTCCTAAATCTATTAGATGTACTTATTTTCAATATAACATATAGCGGACCAGATAGGTTTTTACAAAACAGAGAGCCTGGTTCTCAATGGTAAATCGTCATAGGCGGATCTTTTCCATGAAAATCAACCAAACAGCACGAATAGTCGTGTTAAGGCTGGATAGAAAATTATCTATCCCATGCGCATATTGAGGGAACACCCATAAGGAGAGAAATTCCCATGGACAAGATCAATGATCCCTATCAACGTAGTTTAGAAATCTCCTCATCCATAACGAGGCAGCTAGACATTTTACAAGAACAGCTCCTGGTGTTACATGCATTCTGTGATCGATTGAAGGAAAAACGTTCAGAGCTACAGCGGAACTACATATCTTACTCCGAGTCCCTTGATCCAAAAAATATTTAGCAGAGTATTTTGCGCCCCACGTGCTGTTGGTTTCGTGGGGTGCATTGCGAAGCTGCAGCCGAAACCAGAAACTACATAGCGTAAGATGCCAATACATGAGAGATAAAGGAATACATAACACTGCACTTCATATTTAGACCTCTTAAGCTTATCTCACCCCCAAAATATCCACTATATTGCAACATTCCTCTGCCAGGAGAACCTGTACATAGCATTATTTAAGCATCTCTTTTTTATGCCACCTATATCTTAAAAATAAGGAGACATACTTTCCTGAAATTGTAGGTGAGTCTCCTACTATGTAGAAGGAGAAGCTCGATGAAGATTTTTATCCAGGTTTGCGCTGTTCTCGCCATCTGCTTGCTATCATTGCTGGCGAGTTCAGCTACGTTGGCTACTGCAGCACACGCACATACATTCGTGAATCAGACTCATCCTCCCTTCCCTCCTGAGAAAGAAGAGTGTATGATAGCTAGATACACACATAGCACCGCCCCGCAAGTTCACATCTGTCGCCTAGCCAGGCTGCTGAATGATGAAGTCGGCTTTATCGACGTGCCAGCCGCTTACAGATGTTCGGGGGCCGCTCTTGGACATGTCTCGCTCACCGTCAACCAGACCGCCCAACAGTCGGGTGCCGGGCATGCAACTACAGCGACGGGCACACAGGATGTTAATTGTGATGGTCAACCGCGCAGGGTTGGGATACCTTCCAACCCCAATCCTACTATTGTTGGTTTTAATCTAGGTCCAGCGTGGGCTACGGTGACATTGACAGATCCTTCAGGTGCGACAGCCACTGATACAAGGATGATCTTCATCGTCGCTTAACAACCATCAGCCATCCTGCCATGTCCCTGCAGAATGGTGTATCTGACTCCCTTCACCCTGCAGGCACGTGAGCGCAGCCGCGCTAGTTTTTTATAGTGGTGTCTGGGGTGCGCATTCGCGCACCCCAGACACCACTATAAAATTGGCACGTGAGCACCGCAGGTGTGAAAGCTCATGCAAGCAGCAGGAGATAATCATGAGAGTCAGACACCCTCTAAACAAAGACCCTGGTTCTCGATCAGAAGAATCAGGGTCTCTTTGGTATGCACTTACGCATTTGAAGTGACTTTTGGGTTATTCAGAAAATGTGACTTTATCGCTTCGTGTAAAAGCACATAAGGTCGCAGACTACGCGATACATTTGTGTTTATGTATTTAACTTGTCTTTGACAAGAAGGGGAGAAGTAGCAAATGTCACTTCTTAACACGGCCAGTGCTCAGTCCGCTACGGAGGGCTCTACAAAGCTTTTATCTTCACGCGGTGGTCGTCTAGGTATCATGGCGACGATTATAGTACTTCTGGGTGCGATCATATTTTTTGCTTTACAGCAATTGAGCACCTCGCACGCGGCGTATCAGCAACATAAACAATGGCATGCTCCGGTCATCACGAACATCAATGGGCTGAAAAATATCTCGCAGATCGGGAGCACAGCCAACGTGCTCGATTTCACTGGAAAAAGGGCCATGGTTGATCCTAACCCTTACAAGATCGCGATCGCCCCGGCCAATCTTTCACCAACGCTGAAGGCCGGGGACGTGCTTGTCTCTAATATCGGTAATGAGGACAAGGGGATGACATTGGTAAAGTTCGCTCCAGTAGCGGGTAAGGGACGCGTCTTTAATATGCCGGCCGCCAACAGCGTATCAGGTCCCTCGGCGATGGCTTTCGACGGTGGCAAGCTGTTGGTGGCGAACTCGACCGGTAATGATGTGTTGATCCTCAATGCCAATGGCTCCATTTTCCAGACCCTGAAAAGCCCCCTGTTCAATGGACCCTGGGGTATTACGGTTGGTCAAACCAGCGACAAAGACATGAATAAGATCGCCTCCTTCTTTACCAGTAACAAATTTGATGGCAGGATCTTGCGCATCGATATCAAGAAGCAGGAACGCGGCAAGCCCGTCAAGTTCAAGGTAACCCAGATCGGCCAGTTCGGACTGCGGGATAAGATTTCAAAGATCGAGCTGCGCTGGCTACCAGAGCTCAAAGTCGGACAAGACAAATGGAAAGATGTCCTGCTGGCCGTTGATCCTTCGACCAACCGCATCGCTGGCTATCCATTCAGCAGCAAGCTCAAGCTCTCGGTAAAATCTCAGACCGTCTTCAAAGGTGGACCATTGAATAACCCTGGCGGCATGACGATCAATCCATTAAATGGTGACGCACTGGTAGTAAACTTGAATAACAATAATCTGATTGAGATCAATCTGCAGAAGGGGACCGTGGTTGGGGTAAAACAGATCGATCCGGCCATGGTCGATGCACAGGGAAACAACTCGGCCCTGTTTGGCGTCGCGGCGGTGAAAGATCAGCAGGGGAACCTCAGGGTCTACTTCACCAATGATAATACCAACAGCCTCAATGTGCTGACAAAATAATCAGGGGACTTAATGCAATACAACGGGTGGGTGCGATCGCACCCACCCGTTGTATTGCATTAAGTCCTGAAAAACGGTGCGGCCGCGTAGCATGAACACGGTATTTTGAGGCTGTGGGGGACGAAATCAGACTGTTTTTTTGTTATTATAATTTGATGGCGATGATTTATTACGTCTATACAATATAGAAAATAGAAACGGTTGTTCACTTCGATACAGATCTGGTAGAGAAAGGCAGTAGACAGAGGTTGTGATCACAGGTATGGCGTCGGAGAGGGTCCTCTTCTCTTGCAACTGATGACCCACTGGTGTTACACTTCAACTGAAGATTACAACTTTTTGAGTCGCTGCTCGTAAATGACCATAGAAGACGCAGCATATTCGTCCTCTTATGATCTGAATCGAGTTTTAAGAATAAATGAGCGGTGACAAATGCTAGAATCAACTGTAAACGCTTCAAATATGTTGGGAGGGATTGGGGCTGGTTCAATCGCGCAGCCAGCTCGTAAACCACGTCGTGGTCAGAGTAGTGGGACACTAACAGGTGCAGCGGGTGTACAAGGTGTCGCAGATACCAGTGTGGCCAGCACCAGAACAAAGTCGGGGGCCATCGTGGAGTCGATGAGCGACGCAGCGCTCGTTGAGCTGGTATTGAATGGCGAACATGACCTTTTCGCGACGCTTGTTGAACGCTATAAAGATGCCGTGCAGAATCTCGCGTATCGTATGCTCGGCAATATCACGGAAGCTGAAGATGTAACGCAGGAGACGTTTGTGCGGGCCTATACGCAGCTCGCTACATATAAATCTGCACATAAATTCAGCACATGGCTGCTTTCCATTGCTTCCCACCTGGCCATTGACCAGCTGCGCCGGCGGCGCTTCCTGGCCCTGCCACTCGATGATGTACCATTTTTAGAGTGGATCGTCGATGTGGGTGTCAGTCCCGAACAATCGGCGTTACATGGTGAGCAACAGGACGAAATACAAACGTATCTGCAACGCCTGCCAGCCAAGTACCGGGCGGTTATTGTGCTGCGCTACTGGTATGACTTTTCATACGAAGAGATCGCCAACGCGTTAAAACTCACGCCGGCCCTGGTAAAAGCACGCTTACACCGTGCCCGTGAATTGTTGGCCCGCTATATGCAACAGAAAACTGCTAATGAGGAGGGACCAATCGATGCGCTGTCGCGACGCTAAAGAATGGCTGATCGCTCAGCGTGATGGCGAGCTGGAACCGTCGCGCGCTCAAGCACTCAAGGAACACCTTAGTCAGTGTGCCGCCTGTCGTGCTTTTGTGCAGGAACAACAACGCATAGATGCCATGCTTGTTGGTTCGCCACGTCCCCATATTCAAAAACCTGAACCCTCATTGGTACGCCCGGCCAGCATTTCAACCGATCAGATCATGCAAGCAGTCCAGCAACAGAAGCAGATTACCCATCAGCTTGAGGATCTGCGCCAACAACAGCGGTTGCGCGTGGCACGTATACGCACAGCTGGTGCTGTTAGCGCCGCACTAGGCCTCCTCACATTGAGCAGCATTCCACTCTTGTTTCTGGTCATGGCGATACTTCAAACCGATCTTGCACTCAAAACACTTTCCCTCTTCAATGGTGTCATTGACGCAGGCATTGTGCTAGGTGAATACATCCAGACCGAGCTAACCCTCGTCACTCGCGATAACCTGCTGCTGTCAGGTCTTGCGTTCGCAGTGGTCGTCATGATGGGGATGTGGCTTCGCCTGATGCGCTCTCCACAAGAAGCGTAAGCAGCGAAGGTCATGGTCAGGTGACCATGATAGGGAGTTCTAGTATGCGAAAGGTCTCTCGAAGACAACGATTCATGTTCTCGCTGTCGGGCCTGATACTCCTGACAGCATTCTTGATAAGCGGTGGAGTAGAGGCACTCACGACTGGCGTTCCTACGGCATCGGCCCAGGGGGCGAACGACAACCTGGCATCCCAGGCGTCTCAGCCGCAGGTCGACTGCATCGGGGAACAGCGCAAACCCGGTTTCAGGAGTGCTGTAGTGGTAAACAAAGGAGAAGTGGTATGTGGAGATGTGACTTCATTCTGGGGTAATGTCACCATCCATGGTGAAGTCAAAGGCGACGTGATGGTCATTGGTGGAAATGTGGTTATCGATGGGGGGGTCGACGGGAACGTGACCCTTTATGGTGGCAACCTCAGTTCTTCCCCTGGCGCACACGTCAATGGAGACATTCATGTTTGTGGAGGTCAACGGTACAAAGAAGACAACCTGCTTCTTCACGGAAGCTACTTTGGCTGTCCAACGGGCGTCGTTGATATGCTTGGAAGTGATGCGGGCGTTCAATTTCGTTTCTGGTATATTGTGACATGGGTCTTGATGGGGATGCTGCTTACCACCTTGTTGCCAGAACATGTCATGATGGTGCGCACGACGATAAAACAGAAGACGCGACGAAGCCTCGCTTTGGGGCTACTGAGCATTCTGCTTGCACCGGCTATTTTCGCTGTCTTGCTTGCACTTATTATCCCTATTCCGCTGGCAATTCTGGTCGCAGTCGGACTCTTTGCAGCCTGGGCACTTGGATTGGTCGCGACCGGCTGGATTATCGGACATTGGATCGTGCAGCGCATTCTTCCTCAATATGATACACGCCTGGTTCAGATCGGCGTTGGTATGGCGATACTGGCTCTGTTTGGATCGTTGCCTTACATTGGCTGGCTCGTCAATATTGGAGTAGGGGTTCTGGGGGTTGGAGCAGTCTTTTTAAGCCGCTTTGGGACGCGGCTCTATGGCTCTCCGAAACAACCGCTCTCCTGGTAAAGACACGTATAAGAGGATGCTCACATGGGCTTTACATCAAAGCCCACTTATTTACAGGCATCCTTCAATATGTGAAACTCCATTGTTAGGGGCTATGTAGTAAGATTTGAAAGATACAAAAACGTTGGAAAGAGGGGACGGACATCAGCGACAGAGTTTGTCGCCAGGTGCCGCCGAGGTGAACATGAGTATTGATGTTGAACTTACAGATCTTGCCTACGGAGGAGACGCCGTAGGTCGCTATGAGGGACGTGTTCTGTTCGTGCCGGGGGGCATTCCGGGTGAACGGGTACGCGTGGAGATTGTTGAGGAACGGCGCGGACATGCACGTGCGGAACTTCTGGAAATCCTTCGCCCCGCGCCTGAGCGGGTCGAACCAGCTTACCCGCAGCTTACCGATAGCGGATGTCAGTGGCAGCATATCGCGTATCCCGCACAATTGACATGGAAAGCTCATATTGTGCGCCAATTGCTGGTTCGCATCGGCAAACAACCGGACGCACTTGTTCATCCAACCATCGGTATGCCAGCCAGCGTCCCACCCTGGCACTATCGCAATTATGCTGTATTTACGGTCGGCGCGGCGGGCGAAATCGGTTTTAAACTGACCGAAAGCCACGATGTACAGGACCTGGAAGAGTGTGGTCTCTTGCATCCCGCATTGGACCAGGTCTACCAACTGGTACGCCGGAAACTGATCGATTATTTTGGTGACACCCTCGGTCAGATGCTGCAAAGCGTAACCATTCGTGGCGCCATCGGGGCAGTCAGCAATGCCGCCACGGGGATCGCGCCCAACGCGGTCAAAGCGGTGCCGACCCTGCTCATTTTGAATGCACGCCCCGGCTCAATGATGGAGAATCCACATCAACTGGCACAGGAACTGATGACGATCGCGCCAGGTATCGTGGGCGTAATCATCGAGCGTGTCGGTGGACGCTATGGGCGCGTCTTTGTCGGGCAGGAATTCCTGACGGACGCCGTACTGGGACGGCGTTTCCGCATTTCGGCCGATTCATTCTTTCAGGTCAATCCAATTCAGACCTCAGTCCTGGTCGAGCAGGCCATGGCAGCCCTTGAGCCACAACGCCATGAGGTGGTGCTGGATGGCTATAGCGGCGTCGGACTCTTCTCGACCTTCCTGGCCTCGCAGTGCGCCCGCGTAATCGCCGTTGAGTCCCAACCCAGCGCGGTCATGGATGCGCGAGCCGGATGCGCCCTGAACAACCAGAATAACATCACAGCCCTGGAAGGAACGCTGGAACGTATCCTTAACCAGCTGCACTATCGACGCGAACGCATCGATATTGCCCTGGTCGATCCTCCACGAGCTGGCTGCCATCCCAAGGCGCTACAGGCATTGCAGACCATGGCGCCACGGGCTATCTGCTACGTCTCGTGCGATCCCAGCACGCTAGCCCGCGACATCGCAACCCTATGCTCTGGTGGACGCTATCGCCTGGTCTCAGCCCAACCAGTCGACATGTTCCCCCAGACCTATCACATCGAAAGCGTAGCCCTCCTGGTCCGCGCCGGTAAATGGTAGTGAGCATAAAAAAAGTGAAGGTGCCAGAAACGTGCAAAGCACGTTTCTGGCACCTTCACTTTTTTTATTAAGGGAATAGTATAGTGGTGCAAGTGTGGCGCATCCACGCCACACTTGCACCACTATACTATTTCCTGCGAGCGCCGCAGGCGCGAGACTGTGCGGGGGCACGCAGGTCCCCCGAACACCGGGAAGCAGACGCGCATTTAAATGGAGTCGACGAGGGTCGGTCTTTTACTTAGGACGATCTCGACCTTGCTCCCTTTCTGCATGACGGTACCAGGAGGGGGACTCTGCTGGATCACCAGGCCGGGCGGGATGTTGGGGCTATCAACCGCCTCGCCACGCACAACCACGTCCAGGCCACATTCTTTGGCACAACCCATGGCGTCGAAGAGATCCAGGTTTTTCAGGTTGGGAGTGCTCACACGTTGATCGGTATCCTCCAGTTTGCTGACCACTGTGCTGAACCAGGTATATAAGTGTTTCTTCTCATCGTTCTCGCGCTTGGCGGCATCCACTTTATCTTTGTGCGACTTGATGCCAAGCACCTCATCCTGCAATACAAACGGGTGGTCCACATAAGAGAGGACGACATCTGGATTGCTGCCGGGCGTTTCGATATAGACATGTCCGACATCAAAGAAGCGGGCAAGCACGCCAGGCACCTGCACCCGAATATCACGAACACTCTTGTACTCTACCTCCAGGCTGGTCTCGAAGAAAAGACCATAGTGGCGCTCAAGGTCGATGATGCGGCGGTTGGTGAGGATATAGACATCATCAACAAAGTTGGTATAGATCAGGAAGATGGTTAGCAATAGACCCAGGAGCACCAATCCCATGAAAATCCACCAGTATTGCCAGATGGAATAGGGGATCAGGCCGGTGCCGGGCGCAAACAGGGTGATGGGGGCCAGCAATATCAGCAAGAATACTGGAGCCGCGATGTTGCGCCACAGCAGATACTGCGAACGCTGGACATACATAACGGTATACTCGCCCGAGACGTAGCGTACATCGCAGGGCAGGCGCAAAATACCGCCAAAGGTACGGCGCGGCCCCAGGAAGCGTCCATTCTCTCCACGAATAGGCGGAAGATTCTCGTCCGCGTTGGGTAATTTGGGGATCTCCTTGCCCTTAGCCAGTGATTTGAGGACGGCCGCCAGCTCAGGATCGCTCGGCTCGGGAGGAGCCGGAGGCTTTGGCTTTTTCGCCTTGATTTCAGTCGATATACCCTGAATCGCATCTCGGACAGCTTTGGGCTTTGGCACCTCGCGGATATACAGATCGCCACCCGCCAGGTATACATGCACCGTACCAAAGTTAAACAGGTGGCCGGGCAAAGTGTCTACACCAATGCCAACCTGCTCGACCTTTTCAATGGGCGTCTGCTGGCGTGTAGGCTCTAATAAGCCGCGCGCATTGATGAGACGCCGATCGGTGATAATATAGGTCTCATACCACCAGGCGATCACGTGGCGATAGATAAACCACACGCCCGTTACCAGAGTCGCCACAACAGCCGCGATCTCCAGCAGAATCCAGAGCGAGCCGAGCGTGGGATAGGACACCGCGATAAAGCTAATCGCGATAATCGATAGAACAGCAACCAGGAATGGCCACGCTGGTCGGAGCAAAAACCACCAGTGCCGACGTACAACCATCAATACATTTTCACCCGGTTGCTGCCCAGGAAATTGCCAGCGTCGATCGGAACCGCGCCGCAACGGCGATAAGCTAAAACGGCGGCGCGCCGAACTTAAGGGATTTTCCAGTCGCCTTGTGGTCGTCTTTTTAGGATTCTCAGCCATTCAGTCACCTCAACGGTCAGCACAGTGTTCAAAACACCATCTCTTTATTTTTTGGCAGCTTTCCTGCGTGAGGCAATCACCGCCACCACGATAGCGATTACCGCGATAAAAAAAATAACCGCCACGTAGTTTAAAGGATCAGGTGATTGAACATCAACCGACACAGTTGAACGGCCGCCAATCGTTTTAAAATAATTACTTAAATAGCCCAGCACAAAAGCCCCGGAAATGACCGCAGGCACAATACCTATAAAACGTTCTTGAGGTGTGGATGGTCGAGGAAATGCTTTATTTCCTATGTAGTAGCCCAGCGCTACCATGGCGGCAAAAATAATTAAGGACCAGAAGGGGCCACCTAGAAAGCCGGTTACCGCGCTAGTCTGGGGCTGACTGGAACCTGCGGCATAACCAACACTAGCAGGCAAGCGACCGATGAAAGAACCGACAGCATTGCTAGTATCTTGATGGACAAGAAAAGCAGCCAACAAAATAAACACCAGTGAAACAAGCTCGCGTCGCCAGCCACGTTGAAACCCAACCACGATAAAGATCAGGATAGCGACAAAGAAGCACTGTTGTTCCGTGAATGGTAAAGACATATACTCTAACTCTCCCAATGTCACCAGAATCGCAGGCGCTACACAACCGGAGAAAGCAACAGCACTGAAATTTTCCCCGTAAATTCCGTTCCTGCATTTAATCATACCACAGGTTTTTTCCAAAACATAGAGTCTATGTTGACAAAATCGTATTTTGTCAACCCTACTGTCCATATAGTAATATATGAGCTGGTTGACGCCTTTTCGGGGGTCCATTGCCACATGCTTATAAGCGTGTGGCAATGGACCCCCGAAAAGGCGTCAACCAGCCATACTCGCCCATCCAATTAGGTGGCAGACAAGCTGGGAATAACATGCTAAAGACATGTTAAAAATTCGTAAATAGAAGCCCGATGTGCTATAATAAAGCAGGTAGGATCAAATTTTCTAAGACCCCTCCAAGCAGCTTATATCAATGCTTCAACCCGATATCGCCTTCAGGCTATGTCTTACTTTTGGTGAGGATGTTTTTATGGAACCGGGCAATGTAAAGCCAGTCAATATCGTTACAGAAATGACAGGAGCCTATCTCGATTACTCAATGAGTGTGATTGTAGCACGCGCGCTCCCAGATGTTCGAGACGGCCTGAAACCTGTTCATCGTCGTGTGCTCTATGCTATGGACCAGATGGGTCTGCAATCAACGAGACAATTTCGTAAGTGCGCAGGTACCGTTGGCGAGGTGTTGAAGAGTTATCACCCACACGGTGATGCAGCCGTGTACGCTTCACTTGTGCGTCTGGCTCAACCATGGGCGATGCGCTATCCTCTCGTTCTTGGCCAGGGTAACTTCGGCTCACAAGACGATGATCCACCTGCCGCGATGCGTTACACCGAGGCCAAAATGGCCACCATCGCGGATGAACTGCTGGGCGATATTGAAAAAGATACCGTCGATTTCGTTCCCAACTATGATAACCAGACCGAAGAACCTGTCGTGCTGCCAGCACGTTTACCCAACCTGCTGCTCAATGGTTCAACAGGCATTGCCGTTGGTATGGCGACCAATATTCCGCCGCACAACCTCAACGAGCTCTGCGATGGCATCACCTATCTGATCGATAATCCCGAGGCCACTACCGAAGAGCTGGCACGCATCATTCGCGGACCAGACTTCCCGACCGGCGGCATTATCCAGGGTCGTGAGGGCATCCGCAATACCTACGCCAATGGCCGCGGCCGCATCGTGATTCGCGCGCGCACCACCACTGAAGAGACCGAGCGCGGACGCATCAGCATTATTGTGACCGAACTACCCTACCAGGTAATTAAATCTGACCTGGTGAAGAAGATCGCCGAGCTAGCCCGCGATAAGAAGATCGACGGCATCTCCGAGGTGCGTGACGAATCGGATCGGCAGGGCATGCGCATGGTCGTCGACCTGAAGCGCGACGCCAACGTTGATAGCGTGCTGAACTCGCTGTTTAAATATACCGCCATGCAGACGGCATTCAACACCAACATGCTGGCTCTGGTAGACCAGCAGCCACAGACGCTGACGCTGAAGAAGTTCCTCTACCACTATATCCGGCATCGCGAAAACGTGCTGACACGCCGTACCCGCTTCGAGCTGGCAAAGGCCGAGGCCCGCAAACATATCCTGGAGGGCTTAAAGATTGCCCTTGATAACCTGGATGCCGTCATCAACATCATCCGCTCATCAAGGTCCGCTTACGAGGATGGCCTGACGCAGTTGCGCGAGCAATTCGGCCTGTCCGAAGAACAGGCTCGGGCGATTCTGGACATGCGCCTGGCCCGCCTGGCTTCTATGGAGCGGCAGAAGATCGAGGACGAACTCAAAGATGTCTTGCAGCACATCGATTACTACAACATGCTGCTCGGTGATATCAATGAGATTCGCAAGCTGATCAAAAATGACCTGACGATGCTGAAAGAGAAGTACGGCGACGAGCGGCGCACAGAGATTGATGCCGCCGAGGTTGGAGACTTCAAACACGAAGATCTGATCCCGAATGAGGAAGTGGTCGTTACACTGACCGAGAAGGGCTATATCAAGCGCCTGCCTTCCAACACGTACCGCGCGCAGCGCCGTGGTGGTCGTGGCGTGACCGGTATGGTCACCCGAGAGGATGACGCGGTGCGCCATCTGCTGGTCACCCATACCCATGACAGCTTGCTCTTCTTCACGGACCGTGGTCGCGTCTTCCAGTTAAAGGTGTATGAGCTGCCGGATGTGAGCCGCACAGCCAGGGGCGAGCATCTGATCAACATGATCGCCATCGAGCAGCGCGAACGTATCACCGCTATCGTCTCGGTCCCCAAGGGTATCAGTCGCGATGTACTGATCGTCGCCACTAAGAAGGGCGAGGTCAAGAAGACCTCCATGAGCGAGTTTGAGGTGGTGCGTCGCCAGGGCTTGATCGCCATGAACCTGGAAGATGATGATGAGCTGATTGGAGCCAAGATGGCGGCCAAAGGAGACGATGTGCTGCTGATCACGGCCAGAGGTCAGGCTATTCGCTTCTGTGTCGATGACCTGCGGCTGGCATCGCGCACCAGCGGCGGTGTCCGTGGTATCCGCCTGGATCAGGATGACCGGCTCGTCTCGTTGAACCTGGTGAAGGCGGATAGTGAGCTCCTGATCGTCACTGAGTATGGCTATGGCAAGCGTACCCCGGTCGATGAGTATCCACGCCACAATCGTGGCGGTAGCGGCGTCATTACCTCCAGAGTCTCGGATAAAACCGGCCTGGTGGCAACGGCACGCGTCGTAACCGACCAGGATAGCGACCTGATGATCATCTCAGCCAGCGGCGTCGTCATTCGTACCGACGTCAATACCATCAAGGTCAGTGGCCGTGCCACGCAGGGTGTCATCCTGATGCACGTCAATAAAAACGACAGCATCGTCGCGATTGCCACCACCAATGGCAAAAAGCTTGCTGACCAGGAGGCTGAGGGTGAGGCAGTCGCGGTGGAAAACGGAGAAGGCGGTGAGCCGGTTGCGATCGGAGCCCCGGTAGAGTCGGCAGAAGCAGACGCCGAGACCAACATAGAGTCCGTCGCCCCCGACGCAGAACCCTCCGAGGAGCAACAGTAATCCCATAGGTGCGCCCCTCGCGGGCGCTTCCTTTCCTCTCATAGGGTAATACAAAGAGCCGCCTGCAAGCCGGTCCACGGACCGGCTTGCAGGCGGCTCTTTCTCTTTATCGTTATTTCACCAACGCGCTATCGGCGGCGGGCGATGCCAGTGGAGTATCCTGTATCGATATCGCCTCGGGACGCGCGAAGCGCGGCCACAGGAGCCAGGTAATGACCAGGACAGCGATAGGTATGCCCAATATGCCAAGGCTGAGCCAGATATTCCAGGTCAATGCCGGAGGCTTTAAGAGCAGCAGCATCCAGCCAACCAGGGTGGTGTAGTAAGAGAAGAAGGCCGTTGCCGAGAAGACCAGGGAAAAGGCCAGCAGCGTGTAACTAACACGATTCATTCTGGCTGCGACACAAAATGGGAGCAAACCTACCAGCCAGATCAGATACCAGGAAAAGAACCAGGGAGTTGAGAGTAGAAATCCTGCGAACGAAGCCAGGGTAACCAGCACAATCGTGCGTGTATTGGGGGCTCGCCACAAATATATACACCCGGCCACAATTGGCAATATCATGGCGAGAACGTTGACAATATTCCACAATTTACGGCTCTTGAATATGTTCAACGCGGGCGGTAAGGCATGATAGAGATTGTAGTTTTTGAAAGTAGATAGCACCGAGCTGATCGAGTCAGATGACGCCGGCAACGTCGTAAAACCACTCACGATAGCGTGGAAACTATGACCAATCCAGAAGGGACCATAGCAAGCCAGCGCAATGACACCAAAAACGACCGTCGAGATAATCCCGGATCGCAAGGCCCGTTTCCAGACCAGTTTCCCGTTTGTGCTATCTGCCTGTATCGTAGCGAAGCAAACCGCCAGTACGAAGACAGGGAGGACAACGGCCGCGCTAAATTTTACTAGCACAGCAGCCGTAAAAGCAATCACGGGCGGAAGGTAGCCACGCCAGTCTAAAAAGGTGCCTTTCTGCTGAGCGCGTGCGCAAAGGTAAAAACCTAACAGCAAGAAAGTAACCATAAAAACGTCGTTGTGGGCACTATAAGCTGTCTCCATCAGCACCAGAGGATTCCAGGCATAAAGGAACGCTCCTAGCAAAACGTATCTGGGAGAGCATTTTAGAGCTCGCAGCGCCGCGATAATCAATACAATATTGGCCAGGTTAGATAGGATAGCGAAACAGCGGAAAGTGAAGATCAAACCGAATTGTGTTGCATCATTGAAAAGAGACAATAAGCCACAAACCGCAAGCCAGATAGGCCCGTAAATGGAAACAGTACCATGCCAGTAGAGCCACTGATATGTTATATCATGTGGGAAAGCTGATGGTGGAACAAAATAAGGGTTCACATGATATAGCATCAGGAGGCGACCATAGCTGGAGTATGAATAGACATCTGAAGCCATCATGCCAGGAGTGAGCATATAAATAACGCTCACAACCAATACCCCCAGCCAGAGTAGCCCGAACAGGGTTTTCAGTGAACCAGACCTGGCGCGCCGATTAATAAACCAGGCACAAAAGCCATAAACCACAAACATAATGCCCAGAAAAACCATCATCTCCACAAAGGCGGTTTTATGCTGGGTCAGGCGCGTATGTACACCAGTAGTGAGATCCGTAGGAATCCAGCGACCAAACCAGGTGATTTTCTTACTTATCACCACATTTGTCGCGAAACCCGATACCGAGAACAGCACAGAATCATAAAATAGGGCGCTTAAAACGAATATGGCGGCTGCGACCAGCACCGGCCATAATGCAAACGTCTTCTGTTGTTCAGATGCTTTAGCTGGTGATAGGGATGAATCTACCTTTTTTACAACGTTTTCTAACAAGAACTACCATCTCCTACAAAGGCTAAATCAGCCAACTCAAAACTATTCTAAAGCGATCTTTATTAATTCATGTTGAGCGACTTTGTGCCCCTACGGATGCGCTTCTGCTGGCGCACCTGTTGGGCAGACATGCGATCTTTTTGGGCCTCTAGCTTGATCAGAGGGAACGGGCGATGGAATTGGCGATCAAAGGTTTCCGCCTTCTCATCAGTGAGCTCGGCACGCCGCTCGTAAGCGCGAGCAAGAATATCCCGCTTCACGTCATCCGGAGCATCGACAAGCAACAAATGGGCGAGAGCAAAATCAGGCTTTCCCTGGTCGGCATAGGCATCGGCGCATGATAGCCCATCAACACCCTGCTCCAATTGCTGCCTGGCTCGTTCAATAAAAACGGTATTAAGTATATTGCGATACAATTCATCAAATGAACTGGACATTCTCGGCTCCATATGCGCTGGCTTAACCTGGGACCATTTACGGATACAAACATAAGTAATCTAAAAGAAAACACAATCTTAATAGTATCATACATTCACATAGAAAGCCGAAAACAAGTACTTCAGCGTATACCTTTAAGTCCTATCTGGCTCAGGAAGACCAATACTACCAGCAAACAATGATGATGCTTCCAGCGAAGCTGCACGTTATTGCCCGAGAGAACTATACAAGCGCACCGTTACCGTATGCGTCACTATCTGCCCAACCAGGTGATAGTGCTGGTCTAGCCAGTGCTGGGTATTCTTCACATGCATCGCATCAGCCTGATTAGCGATACGGCCAGTAATCAGAAAGAAGCGTGGATGCTGCCGGGCAAACGCAGATAAAGCGGCTGGCTGCAAAGCCAGGGCAGGATCGTTTTGT
Organism: Dictyobacter halimunensis; assembly: GCF_036245075.1. Taxonomy (NCBI): domain Bacteria; kingdom Bacillati; phylum Chloroflexota; class Ktedonobacteria; order Ktedonobacterales; family Dictyobacteraceae; genus Dictyobacter; species Dictyobacter halimunensis. Next base: position 3,073,845 of record NZ_BSRI01000002.1, on the reverse strand, counting down.
GGCTCTCCATTACTAAACTTTTCCCATGAAAAGAGGCCGGGCGAGTCACTGGAAAAGTGCGTCCCATTGGGATAGGCATGCAGATAATATTCGACCGCGACCTGGCAGCCCTGCGTGATGGTATTATCGTAACAGACCAGACCATCATTAGCCTGTGAACGAGCCTGCAGCCAATGGACCGCAGTATTCCAATCTTCGACCTGGGCATTTTGATAATAGTGTGGCACCACCAGGAACGCGACACCGATCAGCACGCAGCTCACGATGGCCTGCGCGACACGCCGACGCCAGACGGCCACGCCAAGAGCCGCCAGCAGACAGAACGGTGGCACGACCACTACCAGGTAACGAGTAGAGAAGAGGCGCAATGAGCCTTGCGAAATAACGTAGCTAACCACTATCGGCAAGACAAACCAGCATAGCATTATCCAGGCGAACCATCCGAAACGCTGTACCTGCTCTGATTCCGTTACAACCCAATGCCGATAGTGTGCATTGCGAGCCATTATACATCCGGCCCCTACCAGGCTCAGGCCAAGAAAAATACACAGGCCTAATACCACCAGGTAACGCGGATTGCTGCCGCTGATAATAGTAAAGAGCGATAGGAGCTCGGTCAGGTGAGGCACAAATAGCCAGCCGGTTTTAGAGCCATGTAAGCTAACCAGAAACATTGGTATGCTCAATAAACCAATCAGTACCAGGCTACCAATCCATAGCACCGCCTGCTGGCGAATGGAAGCGCGCCAGTTAGCCGATACACAAAACAAAGCCACCAGCGCGATACACTGAGCAAACAACACAAAGGCGCTGAATAAATGGCTATAGATGGCCAGTACAACTGTAACAACGTACAGAACCCACCAGCGCTTCTGCCGCGTTTCCTGGTGGATAGCGTTCAACAGCGCCAACCAGGAGAGACACAGCAACAACAATTGTAATGCGTAAGCACGCGTCTGCTGCGCGTACACCAGTTGGAGATAGTTCGAAGCGAAAAGAACAGCTCCCACGGTGCTGGCAATAATGCCTAGATATCTACGCGCAAAAAGAAAGATTACACCGGTACTCAATGCGGCACAAACAGCCGAGGGCAAGCGCACCAACCATTCAACGGGAGCCAATCCCAACCAGCCAGTAACCCTCAGCCAGCCATGAAGCAGTAGATAATACAGCTCCATATTAGGTTCTATCCCAAATATCGTATGCCAGAGCAGCGGCAGAGGTTGTCGCGCCAGCTCAACAGAAAAGGCTTCATCAAACCAGATACCTGGTCGTCCAAGATAGAGAATATTCAGGGCAAAGCTGAATAGTACCACAAGGACACACCATAGCCAGAGAAGAGGTTTTGTTCGTCTTCCTCTCTTCTGTATAGCCAGGCTGGCAGCGGCTTCTTCACCGCTATCAGGCTGGTCCTCTAGCGTCTCTTCTTTCTTTTGGATGCCACCACTATCACGCGCCATGTTCAATAATCCTTATAAGCCGAAAAGAAATAATATTTTGTCTATCAAGCATTGTATACACATTATATAAATGCATATGTAGCCAAAATACTGTAATTAAAAGGATGCGAACTTCTCAGATAGAGAATAAGCTCGATACATAAAAACGAACTACGCTCTGTACAGTCACCATCCAGCCGTACCGATAAGGTATATATACCAGCTTATGATATTTAACAAATAAAGCTGGCATAAAGCGGGGAGGTGCAAGAGGGCCTGGTGGGCCCTCCTGCCGGGGTGTGGGGGTGTCCCCCACCAATCCCCCTTCCCCTCTCCCCGCCTGCGGCGGGGACCGGTATACCTATACTAATTTATGGTGATTTCATTGACTTTTTACGTACATATATTTATCCTTATTGCGTGATTCAAGTTGAAAGGACAGCATTTTATTGGTCGTTTTTCCTCCTATAATTTCCTACAGATGAATATTTGAAAAGTTGTGCTAATGACTACATCCATTGATATAAATAAAGCTACCCAGGACGCACCGCCTGATAAAGCAACGCTACAGCAGTGGTTGCCTGTATGGTTGTGCATGGCCGGTTTCCTTCTTTGTTTTCTTTTTTGTATTACACCTCTCGCTCGGGCAGGGAAATTGTTAACCAAAGGTATGGCCCTCCCGGTCCACTTTCAACCCCTGCACGTACCATTTTTAACCATCTGGGGAAAATGGCTACCAGTTGATCTCTCTCTAGGGAACAATCAGGTGGACTCCCTCTATCGCACAGCTGATCTAGAGCTCTTGCTATGCCTGGCGTTAGCCGTACTGCTTTACATCGCATTATGCTGGTTATTATGGCGACGTGTACAAGAAACACAAATGAAAGTATTACGAGGTCTGATATGGTTGGGAGCCATACTCATAGGGTTGATGCTCGTCCTGACGCCTGGTATGGCCTCAAAAGATCTCTTTGTCTATGCCGATTATGGTAACGCGTTAGGTGTTCACGGCGCAAATCCATATTTTATCTCGCCACACCAGGCAGCTCCGCACGATATATTAACCAATATCGATGTAGGATGGAGAAATTCCACTTCAGCGTATGGGCCTGTATGGAATTTGATTATCGCATGCCTGGCGCTGGTCTTTCGCGACCATCCCCTGCCATATTTTTATGCCTACCGCCTGCTAGGGCTCGCCTGTCACCTTGTTGTCGCGTGGGCGCTGGGAGCGCTATTGCGCGCGGCTGGCCGTTCAGAGCGCACCATAACGCTTGGTATCTTCCTCTTTGCCTGGAATCCTCTGGCACTGTTCGAAGACGCGTTGGGAGCACACAACGACATCTTTATGGGTATGCTGCTAGCGTTAGGCTTCGCCGGGTGCATCTATGCCGATAAAAAAGATCTCACACGCCTGAAAAACTACTGGTTTCCCCTGATCTTTTTTACACTGGCCACCATGATTAAATTTACCTCGCTCCCGGTCGTGATCTTTTTCATTATGCTACTCGCTACCAAAACCCTCAACGCCCCGAACGTTCCCTTAAAACAGATGCAATGGATGCAAGCAGTGAAAAATGTGGCCCTGGCAAGCATGATCTTTGTTGCGATCTCGCTGCTCTTTTATGCACCATTCTGGATCGGCCATAGTCTGAAGGATATTGCGCATAGCTTTGCGGCCCCGCCCTCTTCTATCGGATCTGAGAACTCTTTAATGCGTGTAGCAGTCGGGTGGTTAAAAGATACGCAGGGCAAGGTATCGCCCGACTCACTCATCAGGCACGTGGCTACGATCCTCCAATCGAGGAATCTCTGGAACAAAATAGATGCGCTGACGATGGTGCTCTGTGTCCTGATTAGTGCATGGTTGCTCTGGCGTCAACCGACGCTTAGAACCTTTGTATCTGTCAGTCTGGCTACCCTGGGTTGCATTATTCTAGTTACGCCATGGTTTTATGCCTGGTATATCATCTGGTTGATCGCCCTTGCCCCGGCTATACTGGCATTCTCGCCACTTACACGTGCGAATAAAGCTTTACTGGCATTCTGTATTACATTCTCATTGACGGGTTTCGCGACATACATAGACTTTTACTTCTTACCTGTCAAATATTTTGAGCTGGGCATACGCTATCTCTTGATGATGCTACCACCAATTTTACTCACCATACTGGTTTACCTGGGAACAAAATCACAAAGCAAGCAAATAGAAGAGTAGCCTGTAAGGGAAAAAATATATGGGCAGGACGACCGGCCGGTCGTCCTGCCCATATATTTTTTCTCTAATATGTGGAAGGCGGACGAGGCTCGGTCTCCTCATCATCTTCCTCCTGGACGCTATAAGGGGGGACCTCAATCGGCACGCGATAGCCACCACTGTAACTATGGGCCATAGGGTCAGATGGCTGGTTATTCTCCTGTATCTGCCCCGGCATACGTAGATCGGTGGTAATCGCCTTCACCAGGCGCTCAACGCGATCCCAGCGGGCCGGGAAGCGGTCGGAATAGAATTTCTCGTTGCCTTCGATATCGTAGATATATAACACATATTCTTGATCAACGAAGCGATACCGCACCGTGGTATAGGGGATGCGAATCAGCTCAACTACCTGCAGGGTGGGACGCGGGAACGCCTGCGGGTCCAGACCGGGCTTATCCACAACCTTACGCTCGGATTCCACCATCTCCACAGTAGTGCGCCAGACATCGAAGGGAACCATGTCGGGCACGGCGTCCAGCTGCAGGTTTTCGTTGATCTCAGCGCTATAAATCAAGTCGCCCTGGGCCTTTTCTAGCTGCTGCGCAGGAATAACGCTATCACCGATGAAGCGCGTCTGGGAGCGCAGATCAAAGCGGCGCACAACCTCACGGTGCCGCACAACCTTGCCAGTGCCACTACAATTCGAGCACAGCGACATCTTAGCTCCCTGGCAGGTGGTGCAGACCCGTTTGCCGTTGCCACAGCTACAGTTAACCTCACCGTTGATGCAGTCAGGACAGGGAACGGTCGGACCCTTGCTGGCGGGGTCAGTGTCCACGGGATTAGGAATGGGCACGCCCTGCTGGCGAATATTATCAAACAGGTCAGAGAATTTGTTGCCCACCGAACTGGTCACACTATCCGCCTGCTTTTTGAAGAAGGATTTTTTCTCGCCCGGCGTCCAGTCGGAGATGTAGCCACGGCCACGGCAGGTGGTACAGCGCTTCTTGGTGCGCCCCTTACACTCCGGGCAGACGATCCAGCCGCGTCCATTACAACCTGAGCAGAGAACGTGTCCGGTGCTATTGCAGGAGGTGCAGGAGACAACCTCATCCATCCCTTCCAGGCGCGTACGCGTGGCGGGAGCCTTTAAGCCCGTGACCTCGGCAAGCTCATAATCCCAGACCGGCAGGAGTGGACGTGGACGACTAACTGAACGACCGGTGTATGGTTCGCTTATAATCTCCAGTGAGCGCGTCTCCCAGCGCGTCTCCAGGGATGCCTGCCAGATCTCGCTAACGCCGGTGGAGATGATATCCATGTAGGTACCAAGCTCGCGAGCCACGCGCCAGTTTTCGTTGCTCCATTCATTGACCAGCTGGCGCAGACGCTGCTCTTCCACGCTGGACACCGGGCGGGGAGCGGAGGGAGGGGTTTGCACTTGCTGCCAGTAGTCACCGGCTTTATCTATGACACGCTTCAGGCGCACCTGAGCCTCGTTAGCCCCCTGCGCCACCATACGCCTGATCTCTTTCAACTGCCTATCTATATCATCCTGGCTCGGACCACCCGTATTATTGTTTGGATTCTGATCCCATTGATCACCCATTTGAAACTTGCCTCCCTTGTACTCAAGAGAATATCTTTACAATGAAGAGGATGTCCTGCTCCATGCCAGGACCATCATCAATGATTATTTCAATATTATGTACGTTAGACAAATATATGAGGTTGTAAGAGGATGTCTTACTCATGAACTTGAGCGCCCCCGCACGGGCGTCCGCATACGCGGCCGCACTCGTTTTTGTGTTGGTGTAGCAGGGGCGCCTAGGCGCCCCTGCTACACCAACACAAAACAGATGTCTGGTGTGATCAGGTTGGGCCACCATACGCAGATGCGTCCCGCTGCACCAACACAAAACAGATGTCTGGTGTGATCAGGTTGGGCCACCGTACTCGGATGCGTCCCACTGCACCAACACAAAAACAGATATCTGGTGTGATCAGGTTGGGCCACCATACGCGGACGCGCACGGGGCTCAACCTGATCACACTAGACAGACTATGCGCGCGGTGACGCTATCTGATGTTCTAGAGGAGTGCCACGATTTCTTTTTGGATGGGGACGCCTGTGACTTCGGCATCATGCTCGAGAATGAGCAGATCGACTTCGCTGCGAATGCCGAATTCGGGAAGATAGATGCCAGGCTCGATCGAGTTGCAGGTATTGGGGAGCAGGGTACGCTCGTCCCGACTCTCGAAGTTATCGACGTTGGCCCCATTACCATGCAGGACAGGACCGATGCTGTGGCCGGTGCGATGTACAAAGTAGTCACCGTAGCCGGCTTTGGTGATTACCTGGCGGCAGACATCATCAACATCCCCACCTTTAACGTAGCCGCCTGCTGCCATGCGCTCGCGTACAAAAGCAATCGCGCTATCGCGGGCGTTGCGCACCACCTCAAATACCTCACGCTGGCGCGCCGGGATCTCCTCGCGTGTGCCAGCGAAGGTTACCCAGGTATAATCGCCAAAGACCGCGTCCGGACGCGGCAATTTAGCCCAGAAATCGAACAGCACCAGGTCGCCGCGCCGGATGGGGCTATGCTGCGACGAGGTCGGCTCGTAGTGGGGGTTGCCGCTATGCTCGTTGACCGCCACGATCGGCATCTCGTCTTCGGGCAGTTCGAGTCCGGCCTGCTGAATTAAAGCGACAAAGCGCTGCTGCACCTCGAACTCATTGAGCTCGCGTCCCGCGCTCAGATCCGACCCCAGCTGCGCGAAGAGCGTATCCTTGGCGGCTATCAACAACTGTCCCGCTTGCCGATGTGTGTACATCTGCTCCTCGGTAAGCTGGGCGATAAAGTGCTGGGCAAGGTTGGCGGAGGTCACAACCTCGGCTCCAAAAGAGCGCACCAGTTCGATCGTACCCGCATCTACCCGCGAAACATATGGAATAGCATTGAAGGGGGAATATTCCATCGCCACCCGCGCCTGAGCCGGTAGCATCTCCCGTAAGTGTGCATGCATCTCCTGCCAGGTCCTGAAAAGGACACGCTCGCCGGGCAGAGTAGCCAGAATATGAGGCTCGACCGCGCTTATCAACGCGACTGGCGTTCCCTGGGCAGGAACAAAATAGAACCAGCGCCGTGTATACATCGCATCCACCGGCAGTTGTAGGACCTGATATGCGATCGGATTTGACTTGCGAAAATCATAAAAAAGCCAGCCATCCAACTTTTCGTCCCGCAAGACGCGTTGGATCTTTTCAATATCCATCAGACAACCTCCCAACAGGTATGTTTCAATTTATCCGCCCTTCACTATACCATTTATACCAAAGGTACCATATAATAATCTATAAGGATTAGTGAGACGATTCTTAATAGTAGTGCATTTATATTAACACAAGGTATACATTATCATTCGGTTACTTACACCTATACTTTATATACACAATTGTAGCACATCGGTCGTCCTAATACATGTAATATCCAACACGATTTTATAATGCCAGTATAGCAGATTCGTTCACGCTTTACCCTCTGACCAGCATAAATTATATTATGAAAAGAGATAGTTAAAGGATGACGACACCCTCTTCTGAAGAGCACAGTTATACTGAAACTGAACCCGCCATTCCCGAAACTCCACCGCCGGATACCGCCTCTGCAGAAGCTCCAGAGGAGAAGAATGTCGTTGATCAATCAACGCCATCCAACGCGGAAACGGCCGGGGAAAACGATGTGACCAGCCAGCCCAACCGGCGCATCACAGTGGACCTCAAAGGCAGCCATATCGCCAGCCAGCCCAACCGGCGCATCACGGTGGACCTCAAAGGGGCCCACCTCGCCAACCAGGCAGATGATCTTAATGAGGCTACACCAGAACCGGGCCCATCCGCAACGGCGGTGCAAGCGATACAGAAAAAGGTGCTGCCCCGATTGGCCAAGGTGCTCCTGATCGCGCTGGCTATCTTACTGGTTCTGGGGGGCGGCAGCGCTAGCGCGGCTTATTACTACTACAAAACGACGATCCAAAAGCCATTGAATCAGATCATTCGTCCGGTGACGCGTTCCAAACAGGAGACAACGCCACTACCAACCTCAACGACAACGAACGGGTCCAGCGATCTGGTGATGGGCAAGAGCTGGAATATTTTGCTGCTGGGCAGTGATAACGATCAAAAATATATTTTCCCCAATGTCTTAACACAGGTCATGATGGTCGTCCATATCGATACCGTTAAAAACACGGTGACCATGGTCTCAATCCCACGCGACTCCTGGGTCTCGGTACCGGATGGCATGGGCATGCACAAAATCGACCAGGCATTTTCGCTGGGCGTTCAGGAGAGCGGCAAATTTGAGGACGGCGTGCGCCTGGCGCGCCAGACGGTCGAGCAGGACTACGGCATTCACATCGATCGTTACGCCTGGGTGGGGCTGGATGGCTTTGCGAAAATCATTGATACATTGCACGGTATCGATATTAACGTTGACCACCCGGTCGTCGATGATGCCTATCCCAACGATGTTGGCGCCAGCAGTGATCCCAACGATCATAATGCATACAAGCGCCTCTATCTATCGCCTGGACCGCAACATCTGAACGGGCAAGAAGCCCTGGAGTATGTACGCTCACGTCACTCAGACCTGGTCGGAGATCTCGGGCGTACCCAGCGCCAGCAAGAGGTATTGGAGGCGCTGAAATTGAAGTTTAATGTCTCGACCCTGCTGCAAAACTTCTCGTCACTGCTCAACGACCTCTCCGGCAGCGTCTATACCGACTTCAATGAAAATGAAATGCTGGCCTTCGCCAACTATGGTCGTACGCTGCTCAATAAACCCATCGACCATCTAACACTGGGAACCGGCCAGGGCTCACAGAACTACGGCGACCTGGCCACGATCTATGATCCTTCACTCGAAGCGAACCAGGATGTGGTCATCCCTCACTGTGACGCGATCCAGCCAGCCATCAATCGCATCTTTGGCCTGGGAAGCGCGCAGAGCTGTCGCGTCAATGGCTAATCCAGAAAAAGGGCACAAAAGGCTGTGATACAATAGACACAGCCTTGCTGGCCGGGAAAGCGATCATGATGCCGTTTCACCTTACCCGGCTGCGCACAGATACTGGAAGGCGAACAGGAAAAAGGAGCAGCTTTGATCGAACGACAGTATGAGGACGTCCGCTATTTGCAGTTTAGCCACTACAGTCCCTTTTCTGAGTTGACCCATGGAGTATTTACCCGCGTCGGCGGCTTTAGCGAAGCACCATACAGCAGTTTGAATACATCGGCCCCACCACGTGGGGGTGGAGATACATTCCCTAACGTTATTCGCAACCGTCAGCTGGCCCTACAGGCCCTGCAGCTTTCAGGCACGCCCAGCGCCACCCTCTGGCAGGTCCACGGGGCGGACGTGCTGACACTGGATCTATCTAAAGAATGGCGCACCGATTGGGCTGATATGTCGTACTATGAGCGCGCCTGGACGCCCACTACCATTCGCCAGGGTGATGCCATGATCTCCCAAGAACGGGAGGTCGCGATGGCCCTCTCATTCGCGGACTGCGTGCCCATCACTTTTTATGATCCGGTCCAGCATGCCATGGGTATTGCGCATGGTGGCTGGCGCGGCACCGCCCGTGGCATTGTGATCGCCACCGTAGAAGCCATGCAGGAGACCTTTGGCTCGCGGCCCGAAGATATCTATGCCGGGATCGCCCCCGCCATCGGCCCCTGTTGCTATGAGGTCTCACAGGAAGTGCGGCAGCTCTTTATGGGAGAGCAAGAGTTTTCGAGCATGCCCACCAATCCAGCCTACCGCGAACGCATCCAGCGCTCAGCCACCTTCTCAACGGTCCAGTTGCCAGATAACGAGACCAGCTTGCGCCTGGACCTGCAGGAGGCGAATCGGCAACAGCTGCTCATGGCCGGCCTGACCTCTGAACACATAGAGGTCATGCGCATCTGTACCGGCTGTCACACCGATCAATTCTTCTCCCACCGCAAAGAGAACGGCAAAACCGGCCGCTTCGTTGTCCTCATGGCCCTGCCGTAGGTGCCGGGCTTGCCCCGGCTTACCGCAGGGCGAGATACATCCCAAAAAAAGATGCCAGCAACGCGGTCACGAACATTGCTGGCATCAATGATGGGCATTATGGGTACGAGTGGTCCCTATTACATCTTACATGAGAAACAAAATATAAATTATCAATATCTCATCAGATGCAACAAAAAAGAGCTTCTCACTCTATTGTGTGAGAAACTCTCTCTTATCTATAAAGGAATGTTCCCATGCTTTTTGGGAGGATTGGTATCGCGTTTATTTCTCAACATCTCTAAGGCGTTGATCAATTTGACGCGGGTATAGCGCGGCTCAATAACCTCGTCAACGTAACCACGGCTGGCGGCGATATAGGGGTTGGCAAACCTGGCGTTATACTCCGCGATCAGCTCCTTACGGCGCTGCTCGGGATCAGAGGCATGCTCGATCTCATCCTTAAACAGGATATTGACCGCGCCCTCGGCCCCCATAACGGCGATCTCAGCAGTCGGCCAGGCGTAGTTGATATCACCGCGAATATGCTTGCTGCTCATCACGTCATAAGCGCCGCCATATGCTTTGCGCGTAATAACGGTGACCTTGGGGACCGTGGCCTCGCAGTACGCGTAGAGCAGTTTAGCGCCATGGCGAATAATGCCATTGTGCTCCTGTCCCACGCCCGGCAAGAAGCCCGGAACGTCTTCCAGTGTGATGATAGGGATATTAAAGCAGTCGCAGAAGCGCACAAAGCGGGCGGCCTTATCGGAAGCGTTGATATCCAGCACCCCGGCCAGTACACGCGGCTGCTGGGCCACAATCCCGATGGAGCGTCCATTCAGGCGCGCGAAGCCGACGATGATGTTCTGGGCGAAGTGTTCCTGTACCTCAAAGAAATCGCCATCATCGACGATATGATGGATCACCTCTTTGATGTCATATGGCTTACCCGGATTGTCAGGAACAATCTCATTGAGCTCATCGATGATGCGGCTGGCCTCATCATTTGGTGTTATCAGCGGAGGATCGTCGACATTATTGGAGGGCAGGTAGCTCAGCAGGCGGCGAATCATCGCCAGGCATTCAGGCTCGCCCGGAGAGGCAAAGTGGGCCACGCCACTCGTGCTATTGTGTACCATGGCGCCACCCAGGTCCTCAAATGAGACATCTTCATGGGTCACAGCCTTTAACACATTGGGACCCGTTACAAACATATAACTGGTCTCTTCAACCATAAAAATAAAATCGGTAATGGCCGGCGAATAAACGGCGCCGCCGGCGCAGGGTCCCATGATGGCGGAAATCTGCGGCACCACGCCCGAAGCGAGGGTATTGCGCAAAAAGATGTCGGCGTACGCGCCCAGGCTTACCACGCCTTCTTGAATACGCGCGCCACCCGAGTCATTTAAACCAATCACCGGCGCCCCATTGCGCGTGGCCAGGTCCATCACTTTACAGATCTTTTCAGCGTGCGCCTCTGAGAGGGAGCCGCCAAAGACCGTAAAATCCTGGGAAAACACATAGACGAGACGTCCATCAATCTTGCCGTAGCCTGTCACCACACCATCGCCAGGAATCCTCTGCTCGTCGAGACCAAAATCACTGGCCCGATGGGTTACAAACATATCTAACTCATTAAAGCTACCAGGATCCAATAAGAGATCCACGCGCTCACGAGCGGTCAGTTTGCCTTTCTTATGCTGGGCGGCAATGCGCTTCTCACCACCGCCACGCATTGCCTCTTGCTGTAAGGTGCGCAGTTCAGCGATCTTCTCCTGCGTGCTTTTTAGTTCTGACGTCTCCTGTGAACTTCGTTCTCCCGTAGTCATCTTCAACTCATCTCCATTGATCGATCATAGAATAGATACAGCATAATCACGCCGCAACAGAAAGCAACGTGTCACTATTAGAACGAGGGGAGCGAATATAGGGAACACAAACAAGAAAGGCCGCCCGAGATCCGCGAAATACACGCAGCCTCGAAGCGGCCCAACCAATTGTTACGCTAGCCCGAAAGCCAGGGTCCTACGTAAGAAAAGTGATCCCTATAAATGCTGGCAACGCAGAGAAATGATGCCGGGAGCGAAATGATTCGCCTTCTGCAAATACTCCTGCTCATTTGCCTCGATCATCAACTTATGCATGACCACAACGTCACCATCAGGTAATGGTTCCGCCGGCTGTAAGCATAATTCCATTACTGCGCAGCCACGTTCGTATACCTTTACTAATCCCCCTCCACCAGGAATACGATACACCCGGTTATCGATTGTAGGGCTTGGCACTTCAAGGTAACCAAACTTGATCAATTGCTGATATTGATTCTCGGAGAGCATCTCGCGCATGAGTGCTTTGGCCCGACTCTCGGCTGAGAGATGTTCGCTCACAGACTCGCGCAACCGGCCCACGCTGCCATCCGGTGACTGTGAAAGGTAATAAATCGCGAGTAGGAGAAACAACAACCAGATCCCGAGGAATAAACTCAGCGTCTCCAACATAGCGAATTACACTCCTCACCCACCCACAACACGAGGTACGAGGACAATTTGTTCGGCAGTACGATCAAACTTGTCGATACGTTCTACAGTTTTACCTGGCTCTACTCTGAAGGCGGTGGCACCTTTCTTGCGCTCTTCCGTAAAAATGCGCTCTGCCTCTTTAATAGCCGCAACAGCTTCTGAATCCTGGGCTTCGACTTTTTGTGCATCCCATATAATGCGATCATCGCCGCGGCGGGACATGACCCGTAGCATACCCACAGTCTTGTCTCCTTCTTTTGTACAAAAGCCTACATCTTACCTCGCCTCATTCCTGGCTTCTCAGCAGCAAGGAACATATTGGAATAATTTGAGCATAGCACGCATTCACAAGCGCGTCAAGGGTAAAGCATTAAGCAGGCATAAATATGATTGAGTAAAGGTTCAGGTTAAGAGTACGAGATCAGACGTGTTTGCTTAATTTGACAGGCATGGTAAGAGACAGGTAAAGGTGCTTCCTTGACCCGGTGCGCTGGAGACGGTGACCGTTCCTTCGTGCAATTCGATGATCATTTTGACGATCGCCAGGCCCAGTCCCTGTCCACCGGCACGACCAACGCGCTCATTGGGCGCCTGGAAGAAGCGTTCGAAGATACGCTGCTGGAACACCGGGTCGATCCCACAACCGGTATCGCGCACCTGGAGCTGTATCATCTGCTGTGGTTCGTCATCATCATCCAGTGAAGCGGACAGGCTATAGTCGTGTTTCACCAGCGAGGCCGAGATCGTGACCTCGCCGCCAGCGGGGGTAAAGTGCAGGGCATTATTGATCAGGTTGCGCAACACTTGCTGCAGGCGGACCGCATCGGCATACAGACGAGGAAGGCGATCGGCGATATCCAGCCGCATGGTAATTTCGTTGTCGGCGGCCGTCAGTTCTAATTCCTCAACCGCATTATCGATGACAGCGGGTAAAAAAATCAACTCGCGATTGAGGCGCATCTGACCAGCATCGGCCCGCGAGATCAACAGGAGGTCCTCCAGCAATGCATATAGATTCTCGCTACCGGCGCGGGCACGGCGAGCGAAATCATGCTGCTCCTCTGTTAGCTCACCTCCTACCCCGGTCAACAGAAGCTCCAGATAGCCATTAATGGCGTTGAGGGGAGAACGCAGCTCGTGGGTAATCATCGAGAGGAATTTGGCTTTGCTACGCGTAGCATCGCGTACGGCCGTCATATCACGCGCGATAACCAGGCAGACCGGCGCGTCCTTTAAGGCCACCGGCGTTACGCTCAGTCCCAGGACGCGTGGAGCCCCCTGGACAGTAACATCGACTTCGGCATACTCTACCGACTGCTCATGCCGTAAGGCGTGCTCGATCATGCATCCTTTCAGGCAGCAGGCGGGCTTCACATCACCGTTACAACCAAAAATATCGGTACAGGAGCGAGCCTCTATCTCAGCAGGCTGCAAAGCGAACATACGGCCGAAGGCTGGATTGGCTTCAATGAAGTGCCGCTGCTCACCTACCAGGGCGATCCCATCAGAGCTGGTCTGTAATATGGTGCGCAGGTAGCGCTGATCCTCTGAAATCCAGTGCTGGATAGAGCTGGCCTGCTGAACACTCATAAGCGAGAGAGCCGCCTGGTCGGCAAAGGCGCGCCCGATACGTACAGCCTGGTCATCGAATGCCCGTGGCTCATATCCCGTTACTACCAAACCACCGATACAGATATCGGCGTTAAGCAGGGGAAGTAAGAGCAGAGAGCGACCATGGAAGCCAGGGATCTCCCGAGCGAGCTCATCCTGCTCAGCAACATCCTCGACAATCGCGGGCTGCTGACTCTGTAGCACCTGGTCCAGCTTGCTACCAGCATAAGTAAAAGGATGCTGAATGATTTCGCCGTTTGTGTACGTAAGCAAGAATCTACCAGAAGGATGTAAGAGCGCGATAATACAATCTGTGCCCGGAAAGAGCATGCTCACGTTGAGAGCAACTTTATGGAGTGCGGATATAACATCTGGAGCATCAACATCAAAGGAAGGGGTATTGTGCAAAAATTCGTGGTTATGTAGTGATGTTACAGGTAAGGTCATCAGCGCTCTCTTCTACTTCTTTGTCACCTATAAAGCACGAAATACAGATGTTTACTGAGCCGCGCAAGAAGCGAAAAAGGGGTGCATATGCCCTTCCTGTCCTCCTCCCTACTAGCGTTCCTACACATATATCTTGCTCAATCGGCAGAACAGGTAACTCATCTGGTACTGTAAGTCAAAGTATACCACGTTAACGGGGGGTTTGGTAAATTCCCCCGCTAATATGAGTTGTGTTTTATGGCAGGTGGGCGCTGGCGCGCCCACCTGCCATATTTTTATTTAGAGATGTGTGGGGCCGTGCTGGCGCACAGCCCCACACATCTCCATGGATTACCCTGGGGTACGAGCTTACCTAAGGAGGCCAATTATGCGGCGGTCCAGCCAACGATGAGATCGGGATGCACGGTTGAGACGGTGGTTGGAGCACCTCCATTTAAAGCGCCAATCACAAGTGTATTGGTGATGTTAGTGCTGTTGTTACTTCCCAGGATGGCGTAGTGTTTGCCGTCACGAGAGGTATTTGTCCATGGCAGGTAGCTGTTCAGGTCGAGTAAATTGCCATAGCTGGTGTAGTAGTATTCGGTTGCGTTCGCGCTGGCGAGCAGCTTCAGTCCTGTTCCATTGACGTTGATACTGTAGAGTCTCGAGACATGGGTGGGAATAGTGTTGACGATGAAGAGAATCGTTTGTGCTCGTGATGCACGAGCGAAGACCTGGCTACCGGTTGGCGCGGTAAAGAGGGACTGTAATGAGCCGCCGCTAATAGGCTCTACATTGACCCCTGGTACCGTTGGATCGCCGCCAAACGCTGGATAGGCACTGCAGATCAGTTTCCTATGATCAGGGGTGATGTCATAATTCTGGCAGCCATCCTGCTTCAAGGGCGCGGTGATCGATTTCACATTGGTGCTCTGTTGAGTAACAGGCTTTTTGACGTCAAGTAGTTGATAGAGTTGGTGCGGCAGCGATCCACTACCCGGGATGACGGGCATGCCCAACATGTAGACGCTGCTATCGCTCGCCCATTTGAGCGGGATATATGCTGTTATAGGAGGCAGTCCGGGTTGCGGCATCGACAGGTTCGCGTAACGCATTCTTCCCTGTGGCAACTGATAGCTCACTGGGGCTGAAGGTTTAACAGATGCTTGCTGCGACGGAGCCATACCAGGATAGCCCGGCTGCAACGATGAGAGTATGGTTTGGACCTTTCCTGTCTTCATATCCAGGAGATTAAGCGCATCCTCCGGTGTGCTCTGGCCCATTCTTTCATTAAAGACCAGGTAACGCTGGTTGGGCGATAGCAGCGCGCCGCTCAGGGAATCGCCAGTCGGCGAGCAGTACAGGGTCTGCGCATACGACCCATCTACACGAACGAGTTGGATGGCATAATGCAGCCCTTGCTGCATCGTCCTGACGATAGTCACCCAGTGGCCATCTGGTGAGACGTGCGCCTCAACGTTGTGGACATCATTGGGAAACGTCAATAGATCCTGCTTGTTTCCTGTCAGTGGATCATAACTGCTCAAGGTCTCGGTGGCGTTTTTGTGTTGCAGGTAAACCACGCTCTGATGCTGTGGATGGGTGAGTGCTGGCATCACCGCCATGCGTCCCTGGCCCTGGGCGGGGCAGCTTTGCGAAGTGTTTACAGACGACATCTGAGCGGTTGCAGAAAGCAGGGTAGCCCTCGTCTCGCCCGTGGTCTGCAAACCGCAGGCAGCCATCAACACAGCAATGAGCCCGAGGAAGCCACAGAAAAGAAGGGAGCGTACAGATTTATAGTGCATAAATTCCTCCGCTTTTTCGATATTTCTATCTGGTCTTTCAACCTACGCGATTTACTCAAGATCTCAAAAGTCTTTGTATTATTAGCAGAACATAGAAAATGGATACAACTGATCGTTGATCAGCACGAGCGCTCCCTTCAATTATGGGCTGAATCATCCCCTATGCCCACATCATCTCCACATCATCTTCTCATCATCTGTATGCTATCTGGCCGTTTTGTGGGCAAAAGAAGACAAGAAACGTCTGAATCATGCTTGACGCAAAAAAACTGATCTGTTATATTGAGCAAAGAAAATAATTGTCTTATAAGCGGAAGGAGGTGCAGCTATGTACAAAGAAATAATCTTAACGAGGCTCTGCACTTCCCAGGTTGGAGGCAAAATCGACTGACGTTTACGGCGTTAACATGTGAGCTGGTTGCCATTGCCGCGCTTCTTTTCCCATGGCGGGAAACGCTCCACTCCTCTCCTCGCAGTGCATTCCTCCATTTATTCCCTTATATGTTACTATTTTGACAAGCCCTCTCAACCAAGGGCTGGAGCAGGAATCAACCTGCTCAATAGACCTGCCGGGGAAAGGCTCTTGTTCCCACACGGCTTGACCGATATTGAAAGATCGCGCTTCCCCTGGCAGTTTTCCTGGGCCAATTGATGATTGGAGGGACGCTGCTTCGAGCACCCGGTATATAAGGACCCGACACTCCCAGGATTTCCTTGCGAAAGGAGATGATGCTGATGTGGTACGTTGGATTGGATTGGGCAGACACCCACCATGACGTTGTGGTCTTGGATGACACTGGTAAGCGTCTCGCAGGACAGCGATTTGCTCACAGCCACGAAGGCTTGAACGACTTGAAGCACTTTTTGTTGGGTATTACCACGAACCCAGAACAGCTGGCATGTATCATCGAAACCAATCATGGATTGCTCATCACCTTCCTGCTGGAAGCCGGCATCCCGGTCTATCCCGTCAATCCGAAGATGGCCAATCAATTGCGCAAGACAGCGGGAGCCAAGACCGACGCGATTGATGCCCATCTGCTGGCGAAGATGGGACGTTTTGAGCTGGATGAATTGCGCCGATTGGAACCAGATGCCCCCATTATGCAGGAATTGAAAACGTTGACGCGTGATCAAGATAGCTTGATCCAAACGCAAACGCGGCTGGTCAATCAGTTGACAGCATGCCTCAAAGAGTACTATCCAGCAGCGTTGCATCTGTTTTGCAAGCTGCAGCAACGTTCGGCCCTCCTGTTTCTGCAGACCTATCCGACTCCAGAAGCTGCCCGGCAGGCCTCCCTCGAGGCGATCACCACCACCTTGCGTAACGGGAAACATACCAATCCCAGCAGCACCGCTGCGACCATCCTGCAGGAAGTACATCGTCCTCAGCTGCGCGCCAATGCGATCACGGTCCGTGCCAAGTCGCGCCTGATGCTCTCGTTGTGCAAACAACTCCTGGTGGTCATCGAAGACATCGCGGCCTACAACAAGGAAATCAGCACCCTTTTTTTGACCCATGACGACCAGCGGATCTGGGCGTCTCTGCCTCGTGCCGGTCAACGTTTGGCTCCTCGTCTGCTTGCCGAATGGGGAGATGATCGCACCCGCTATGCAGATGCGAACTCGGTGCAAGCCCTGGCAGGAACCGCCCCGGTTCCCTTTCAAAGCGGCAATTACGCCAAAGCCCACAAACGCTTTGCGTGTGTGAAGCCGTTGCGCAATCATCTGCATCAGTTTGCCTGGCAATCGACGATGAAAGAAGCGTGGGCCTTGGCCTATTATCAACGCAAACGGGCTGAGGGCAAGACGCATAGTATGGCGGTGCGGGCACTGGCCAATGTCTGGGTTCGCATCATCTACAAGATGTGGTTCCAGCACACCTGCTATGAGACTGCCATCTTTGAAGCAGCCCAGCACCAGCATGCTCCTCGAGCAGCCTAGCTGCTTCTGAGCATCGTGGAGGTTTCGAGACCACACAAAAAAGCAGCTTCTTTTTATGTTTTCAATTGGGCATGTTCCTCCCTGACCACGCAAGCGAGACGCTGTCAAGGAAAGCGCAGCGGCTTGACAGCGGTGAGCAGCGTGGTACACTTGCTCATGCCTCATTGAAGACATTTCAATCCCTCCCTTTTTATGCTCGTTTTGCTTTTTCTATCGCGGTCATACGTGGACTTGACATAGAGGGTCTTTCAATCTGTCATTTGCAGGGCGCTTTGAGCCCTGTGATTTCCAGCACCATACAGAAAAGAAGCGAGGATACATTCCTATGACTCAGCATGCTTTCAAGCCGCTATTGCTCGATCTTTTAAGCCAGGCCCAGGACAGACAGAATGCGTTTTTTCAACAGTTACCATCCGCTGAATTAGAGATCATTGGCGAACCGGATTACTGGTCTGCTAAAGATCATGTTGCCCATCTGACATTCTGGCGCCGGCGTCTCGTGGCCAGGGTGCAGGCTATTCTGCATGGGGAAACGCCACCCCCATCTGGAGATTTTGAGCGGATCAATACCATTGTCTTTACAGAGAATCGCTATCGTACGTGGCCGGATATCCTGGCTGAATCTGACCAGGTCTATGCCGAACTGATTACGCTCACCGAGCGATTGACAGAGGAGGATCTGACGGCCTTCAATCGCTTCGATTGGATAGGCCAGGGGCTCCCGCTCTACCTGCTGTATATGGGTAGCTGTTATGAACATACCCAGATTCACCTGGGTTATTATCTGACAGAACGCCACAACGCTCAGCGCGCGCGAGAGATTCACGAGGAGTGGACCGGCAGCGTCATTAACAGAGAGGAGGCGCCCGATGCCTTGAAAGGCAATCTCCTCTATAATCTGGCCTGCTTTTACGCCACGCATAGTTATATGGAGGAGGCAAGGGCAACGTTGCAACAGGGTGTCGCGCTCGATCCTCAGAACGAGGAGTTCGCGCGTACCGATCCGGATCTGGCGGGACTCTATTCCAGATAGGGCATTGTCGCGGGGAAGCGCCCGGCCTTGACCGGGTGCTTCCCCGGTGGAGAGAGATCAGGCTCGGCTCTGGCTCAAATGATTGGTGACGATGGTTGGCTGATCCTCAATGGGCGTCATCGGTATGGTAAAGGAGACGCGCGCTCCGGCACCGGGGATGTTCTCTGCCCAGACGTTGCCGCCGTGGACCGAGACGATGGCCTGCACGATGGCCAGGCCGAGTCCACTCCCTCCTGTCGTCGATTGCCTGGCGTTGTCGGCCCTGTAGAAACGATCAAAGACGCGTGGCAGCGCCTCCTCGGGAATACCACTACCGCTGTCGGTAACGGCGATAATGGCCATGTTGCCGTGCTGGGTAGCGCTGATGGTAATCGTGCCGCCAGCTGGCGTGTAGTGCAGCGAGTTGTTGCAGAGATTGTTAAAGATGCGCGCAAGCATATCCGGGTCGGCCTGGATAGTGGGAAAGCTATAGGAAACGGCATTGATAGGCTCAACCTGGTGCCGCTCAAACTCGGTGACCATCACAGCCAGGGTCTCATCTACCAGTGCGGCCAGGCGTACGTTCTTCTTCTTCGGCTCCAGGGCGCCCGCCTCCACTTTAGCCATCACATGCAGATCCTGCACCAGGCGGCGCAGGCGCAGGGTTTCGCGCACGATGATGCGCCCGGTCGCCTCGTAGTCCTCGTGGCTCTGGTTAATGCCATCAACAAGGGCCTCGCCCAGACCCGCGATGGCTGTCAGCGGGGTGGCCAGGTCATGGGTAATATTCATGATCAGTTCTCGCCGCCAGGCTTCCTGGCGATGCAATTCATCCACGTCTTTTTTAAGCTGAATCGCCATGTCATTAAACGTATGCGCCAGTTCACCCAGTTCACCAGGAGCATCTACACTGACCTGGGCATCATAATCACCCGAGGCGATCACTCTGGATGCCGTGGTCAGCTTCGCCAGTGGACGAGTAATCGTGCGCGAATAAAACATGGCCAGCAGCGCCACCAGGAGCGCGACAACAGGAATAGCGCTCAATACAGCGATTCCAACAGTGGAGACAAAACCAGGCACCGCATTGGAAAATGGCGCCACGATAACGGCACCCACCACCTGGCTGGCCCGTGTAGTATGGTTGCTTACTATGATCGGTTCCACAAAAAACGGCAGCGAATTATCCACCGGCGTTTGCCGCCCGAAGAAGCCTCCCTGGCCGTGGCCTTTTAAGGCGCTGGTCACCGCAGTTCTCAGCGTGGATTGATCGGCGCTCAAATGGGAAGTATCGGATACATTGAGCACCGATTGAATGACCATAAAAGCATTTCCACGAGAAATAGCTGTTGGATAGATAAGTTTTCCCTGGGTATTTAAGAACAGGTAGAGATGTTCTGGATCAGATTCACTTTGCCTGGATGAGACATTGGAGACTTCCTTAATCGAAGTTATCAGAAATAAGGAGGGATTGTTGGCGACTTTTTTCAGGCGATTGGCAAAACTGGTATCTGAATTATCCTCAACTAAAGATTGATTGCGCTCATATACGATGCTGACACTCTGCGCTCGCTCATGCGCCAGCGCGCCCAACCTCGACTGCTGATCAACATTATAATAGTAGCCGATGACCAGCATAGCGGTCAGAGCCAGCAGGCCAGCTGAGAGCAGGGCGGCAATTATCGAGAGCAAAGCCAGGCGCCAGCGAATATTGTTCCACCAACGTATACGCATAATTATCCCTTTATGATTTTGCAGATGAACGCGCTTTCGCCTCAAAACGATAACCTACACGCCAGACGGTCTTGATATAACGATGTTGTGGGTCGAACTCGATTTTTTTGCGCAGCGAACTGATATGCACATCTATGGTATGTCCATCACCCAGGTAGTCATAGCCCCAGACCTTATTCATCAACACTTCACGCGTGAAAACCCGGTCAGGTGAGCTGGCCAGCAAAGCCAGCAGATCAAATTCGGTTGGGGTCAAAGCGACTTCACGATCCTGCACCTCGACGCGTCGCGCCAGCAGATCAATGTCCAGATCGGGAAAATGCAATGTGGACTCATCATCAGCTCTGGCAGCTAGCGGGGCTTTGGGCGCCGGTGCTTCCGCTGGCTCCTGGCTACCGCTGACGCGGCGTAAAATAGCGCGCACCCGGCTCACCAGTTCGCGTGGGCTGAAAGGCTTGACCAGGTAATCGTCCGCGCCAAGCTCCAGGCCAGCGATGCGATCATCCTCATCACCACGAGCGGTCAACATCAAGATGGGGGTCTTTGACCACGACCGGATGCGGCGGCAGACCTCGAAACCATCGATGGCAGGCAACATGATATCCAGAATAATCAGATCAGGATGCTCACGCGCATGCAGGGCCAGGCCATCAGCGCCATCCCTGGCCACCAACATGTCATAACCCGCGTCTTTCAAATACAAATTAATCAGGTGAATGATCCCCTCTTCATCCTCAATCACCAGAATTTTTGGGCCATCAACTGCACTCCTCGCAAACTATGGATCATGTAAATTCATAGTAGCATATTGCCAGGCGAAAAGCATGAACTTTCGCAGGGAACCAAAAATCTTGACTAATTCTTGAATATTGGGAGAGATCTTCTGTACCTTTAGATAGTAAGATATGAATGTCCTGATAGGGCGGGGCGAACATGAAAGGTTCATGTTTACCATTAATGCAAAAACATATAAATATAGCAAAGCTTTATATAAAGGAGCTTACCTACCAATGAAAGAGTTTCTTCAGCGCAAAAAGATTCTGTTTGCCGGCGTGGCCGGAGCTATTCTGATGTTAGCGGTACTGGCTGGCGCGCTCTTCATCAGTCCAATGTTTGCCTCGGCCGCCTCTAATCCGGCGGCCCCTACTCCTGTGGCAAAGCAAAAGGGGAATGGCTATTGCACCCTGTTTAATCAGAATCTGGCCAAACGTTTGAACATCTCGACCAGCGCCTTGCAGCAGGATCGCAAAAGCGCCGCCAGCGATACGATTGATCAGCTGGTCAAAGAGGGTAAGATGAAGCAGGCTCAGGCCGATAAGCTAAAACAGCGCATCGCCAAGAACAATGGCAATGCCTGCATGAAGCTTCCTGTGACGCAAAAGGCTCGCCTGGCCGCCTTGCTGAAAAAATACGGTCAGGATGCCGACCAGCAGCTGGCACAGGGCCTGCATCTGACCACAAGTCAGCTCACCACGCAGTTGAAGAGCGGCAAAAAGCTGGCCGATATCGCCAGGGCTCAGAATGTTTCCAGCGCCAACCTGCAGACTCTGGCTAACAATATCGTTAGCTCCGAGTTGAAGAAAGCTGTCAGCGCTAAAGGTCTGACCCAGAAGCGTGCTGATGCTATCACGACCGCTCTCAAAAAACATCCCCAGATCGAGGAACAGTTGCTGACCGCGCTGGCAAAAAAAGCCCAGGCGTAATATAGCAATAACAACAAAAAAAAGACATTCCCTGCGCGCAGGGAATGTCTTTTTTTGCTTCTGCCTGCCTTCATCTGAGCTTGTCCTGTATCAACAGATTGTGTAGGATATATCATATATAGCCTGCTCTCTGGTACAGTTATAATAGGAGTTGAGCACAATTTTCATGGTAACTATTTGAAGGAAAGGGAGCTTACTCCGTGGATGTTAGCTCGATCTTTGGCCTGATCGCGGTTTTCGCGCTGGTAGCAGCCAATGGCTTCTTTGTAGCGGGAGAATTCGCGCTGGTCAAAATCCGCACTACCAGAATCAACCAGCTGGTAGCCGAGGGGCATGTGGCGGCCCGGGTGGTTCAAAAAGAGATTCAGCACCTCGATACGTTTATCGCGGCGACTCAGCTGGGCATCACACTGGCCAGCCTGGCGCTGGGCTGGATCGGTGAGCCGTCGCTGGCCCATCTGGTAGAGCCAGTATTTCTCTGGGTTGGTGGCGGTGCCGCCGAGGCGGTCTCCCATACGGTCGCGATCGCGATCAGCTTTATCCTTATCACCATCATCCATATCGTACTGGGTGAACTGGTCCCCAAATCTATCGCGCTCCAGCGCAGTGAGGGCACTGCCTTCTTTGTCGCCCGTCCGCTCTATCTCTTTGCCCATGTGTTCCGGCCGTTTATCCTGCTGATGAATGGCATTGGCGGCTTCTTTATACGCCTGCTGGGGCTGGAGGCCACGAGCGAGCACGCGGCGGTCCATTCCGTAGAGGAACTGGAGATGCTGGTGGCCCAGAGCCGCGAGGCTGGCCTGTTGCAGCAGCAAGAAGAGATATTGCTGCGCCACGTATTTGATTTCAGCGATAAGACCGCGCAGCAGGTTATGATTCCACGCAGTGAGGTGATGGCGGTTCCGGTTACTATTTCACGTGAAGCCCTGGTTCAAACTTTCTGGCGTGAAAACTATACCCGCATCCCGGTCTATGAAGATACACTTGATAATATCATCGGACTCGCCCACATCAAAGATATCTTTCAAACCAACTCCAATCAGGCCGGCCAGCCATTCAATCTGCGCGGCATATTGCGTCCGGTGCTCTATGTCACGGAAACGTCCTCGCTGGATATGATCCTGGCCCAGATGCGTAGCCGGCGTATCCACATGGCCATCGTCATCGACGAATACGGATCGACCGCCGGCATTATCACGCTGGAAGATGTGATTGAAGAACTGGTAGGCGAGGTGCAAGATGAGTTCGATACCAGCGACCGGGGAGTCCGACACGAGATCGAAACGCTGCCGGATGGCACCATTTCGGTGGATGGCTTGATCGCTCTCGCCAGCTTCGCCGACCAATTCGGCGGCAGCGAAAAAGAGCTTGAGGAGATCCATGCCAACACGCTGGCCGGCTATATTTTCGAGAAGCTGGATCGCCTACCAGTGCTCGGCGACACCGTCCCATTTGGAGACTATACCCTGCGTGTAGAAGAGATGGATGGGCGCCGCATCGCGCGCGTCAGAGTAACCCGAAGCAGGTCCGAGCCCGCCGAATCACACCTCACACTGGTCAAACAACAAGATCCACCCGAAAATCAGGGGTAAAAAGAGAAGGTGTAGATGTAGCTGCAAACTATCACATGCTGCGGAACCGCTTGCACCCACATCTACACGTTAAATAATATAAGACAGAATTACTATGCATTTGCCGTCTTTCCTCCTGTATGTTAGGATAGAAAAAGAGCATGCATATGCATATGGGAATGGATAAGTTGAGGGGGTCGCAATGTCTTATCAGCAATCATCATCGGTTATTACACGCAAGGCTCGTGTATGGCCGGAACTTCCAGCAGATACCGTTACGCTACCTACACCTCCGGCGCTACCAGATCTACCACAGTCCTCTATCTATACCACTATTTTTCTTAGCCTGGCTGGTCTGGCCGTCTATGGGTATGTATTTGCCAATCTTAATATAGGTGAAGTCAATTTCTTGATCGTCCCGTTTATCACGATCAGTGGCTCAATGGCTGCTGGCTCTTTGATCGTGTTTCTGGTACAGCTCGTTCGCGCGCTGCGTCACCGTCGCTACCTGGTACAACACTATCACACGCAGCTACAGGAGGTGGAACAGCGGCTAAAGCTGTTGCACTGGCATGAGCGCCAGGCATGGATGGAGCTCGATCCCCCATTGGCCCGCTTCGAATATAAATCCAGCGTCTATAAACATCTCGATGTCAAACCACTGCTCCAATACCCGTACAGCGACCAGAATATGAGCCTGTGGGCACGCCGGCCCGGCGATCCAGACTTTCTGCGGATGCGCATCGGCATTGAGCAGCGGCCCGCGACCTATACGATCCGCGATCAGCGGGGTGAGGATAGCATATCCTTACCAGCACGTCTGAAAAGTGAGGGAAACTACGCGAAATCACTGCTTGAAGCTTATGCTCGTGTGTTCGTGCCCCTCTGCGTTGATCTGCGTCAGCAGAGTCCACTGGCAATTGTTGGGGCCAGCCATAGAATCGTGCTGGCTCGCGAACTGATGCATTCGATCGTGAGCCAGGTTGCCTATCATCATTCGCCTGAAGATGTGCGCATCATCATCCTGGCCCCCTATTCCCAGGAAGTAGCCTGGCAATGGACCAGTATCATTCCGCATACGCTGCTCTATGATGCCAGGCTAGACGGCACCCCCATGCCTGATACTTACCAGGAGCGCGCCTGCGCGATTGGTACAGCGGCGGTCATGGACCAGCTGCCGGTTATCTCACGCGAACTGGGGCGCCGGGCGCTGCTGCTCGACGACGGTCAGCAACAGTCGCAGTGGCCGCACCTGCTCATCGTGGTGGATGCGTTCGATGGGCCTGGCGACCTGGATCAACCTACGCCCACCCTACCGGCGATGGCGATCCCACCTTCACATCCCACCCAGTACCGCAGAACGCGCCTCTCCGATTCTCCACTCAGACGACCAGAAATGGCCCTGGCGCTCAGTCGCGGGCACCAGCTCGGCGTATCGGTGCTCTGCCTGTGTACCAGCCAGTCGCAGATGCCACAGACCAGCCAGCTCTTCATAGATATAAGCGAGGAGCAACCACCCAGTGCCTTACTGCCCGCCAGCGAAGAAAAAGTTGCCAGCAAGAAAAAGCACAAAAAGACCGCTACGGAGGAAGAGGACCAGTTGATGGTCGGCATCCAGGCACGCGTACATAGCTTGCGTGAAAATCCCCAATCCGCCAGGCACTGCCTGCAGCTCGACTCGGCGGGACTGGAAGATCTGCGTTCCTTAGCGCTGCGCCTGCAATCGCTGCGCGCCATGAGCACCAGGCAACTGAAGATGCGCACCCAGGTAGATCTCAGTACGCTGTTTGATCCGCCGCTGGACCTTAACACGTATGATCCGTTTGTACTCTGGAACGATCCTCTCTTCCGCACCCCCAGGCCAATGCTCCGATTTCCCATCGGTTTGAAGGTTGGAGATGAGGTGCAATACCTGGATCTTCACAGGGACGGTCCGCACGGCCTGCTCATCGGGCAGACCGGTTCCGGCAAAAGCGAGCTACTGCAAACGATCGTTCTGTCACTGGCATTTCTCTATAAACCGACCGAGGTCAATTTTCTGCTGATTGACCACCGGGCGGGGCTGGCGTGGAGGCCGTTCGCGCACCTCCCCCATACCACGGGCTTCCTCACCAATGTCTCATCTCCCGCGGCAATTCGGCGCTTTGTGACCATGCTGGGCACCGAAGCGAATAGACGCGAAGCGCTACTAAAGGAGGGGAAAACGCTGCCCAGCCTGGTCATTATTATCGACGAGTTCACCGAGATGATCAGAAGTGAGACCTCGGTGCTGGATGATCTTTTGAACATCATGCAGATGGGACACAAGCTGGAGATGTATGTGTTACTAGCTGCCCAGCGGCCCGAAGAGATGATTATCAGTCGGGTCAGAGAATATGTGCAATATCGCCTCTGCCTGCGTTGCTCTTCACCAGAGGATAGTCGTGAAGTGCTGCGGCGCGCAGACGCGGCCGCTCTGCCCGCCAGCATTCCTGGTCGTGGCTATCTGCTCCACGGCGATAATCAGCTTGACCTCTTCCAGGCGGCCCGCGTGACACTACCATTTATCCAGGATCAAATGGCAAGCGCCCAGGCGCAATTGAATTCGCTGCTCTCACTACCATTCAAAGGAAAATAGAGTATTATGCTATCAACGCCAACAGTCAATAAAACGCCACAGCTCCGCCTGAGCCGCTCACAGACGTTATTTGAAGCGGCCATCGAACGGATCAGCGCCGCCTATCCAAAGGATCTGGCCAGGAAAGAAGGTATCCATTCCTGGCCAGATCCCTTACCCTCACCCACCTTCCAGCGACCAGATCCCCTGCTTTTGTTTACGCCAGCGGAAGATGGTAGCAGACGCCCAGAGGCGGAACCCTCACAACCATACCAGGCTATTATCCCCATGACCAGAAACGAAATGCTGGAGCACCGCAACCGCGAACGCATCAAACCCTCGATGCAGATACCGCTCGGACTGGTCGATAAGCCTGAGGAACAGCAGGTTGATACCTTTCTAGTAGATCTACATGGAACCACCGACGCCCGAAGTGGAGGTCCCTTGCTGATCGCTGGCCCACAGCACAGTGGTAAGGCGACGGCCCTGCAGACCATGCTGCTCTGGCTAACTACCTGCTTCCTACCCGAACGGCTGCGCTGCGCCGTTATTGATCCCCTGGGAGAGCTGGATCAATTTCGTGCTCTGCCACACTTCCGCCATCCCAGCGGCGAGACGCTCTGGACCGATGGCAACTCGGATGAGGACCTGACACGCTTCATCCGAACCATTAGCGCTGATATCCAGCAGCGCCACGACAAATTCCCCAACCAGCGCTGGGAGAGGCATACCCTGGCGCAGCTCTGGTCACAGGGGCTCACCATGCCACAATTTCTATTAATCATCAGCAACTATCAATCTTTTGCCGAGCGAGTATCAGCCTCTACGGCACTGCAGAAGCTCATCCAGACCGTGGTAGAGACGCGCCTGCAGGGCCACTACCTGATACTGACATCCACTGAAACCAGCGCACGCTACATCACGCCTGAAGTGATGGGGGCGTGCGGCACAAAGATCGGGCTTGCCTTGCATGAACGGCAGCGCCACGAACTCTTTGGCCATGCAGCATTTTCTACCGAAGCTATTCCCGGTCGCGGCCTGCTAATGACTACCGACCGCAAAATACACCAGGTGCAGTTGGCCCTGTCCGCACCCGGCCACACGGAAAGCTCACGTGACCAATATTTAAGGCAAGAGATTGCCTGACAATTAATGGGGACGCGTATGCGCCCCCACACAGGCGTCCGCTGCGCGGACGCCTGTGTTTTTTATATAATTGCATGTAATGCTCGGAAGCGCATTACATGCAATTATATAAAATTTGGGCACCTGTGATTCCCACGGGTCAGTTTTGTGCTGGTAGATCGGGGGCGCGTATGCGCCCCCGATCTACCAGCACAAAACTGACCCGTGCGGCCGCGTAGCGGACGCACGGGCGGGGGCGCGCATGTGCCCTTAACATGACGGAAGTCTAACACTCTCTAATGCGGATCGGAAACAATGATACAATGTTGCCAGAAATAGTCATGAGAGAAGGATATAACATAAGTGGAATTATATGTTCATATGAGCCCGGCTGATGCTGTGGCGGCACGGCCCTCTGATGAAGATGTTTTTATTGTCATCGATGTGATCAGGGCAACCACGGCGCTGACCGCTATATTTGATCGAGGGGCGCAATGTGTCTTCGCGGCGGATACGGTGGAGCAGGCCAGAACGGCCGCCCGCTTAAAGCCAGGACGGCTCCTGTGCGGAGAGCGCCACGCGCGCGCTCTTCCCGGCTTTGACTACGGCAATTCGCCGGTCCAGTTTTCGCACAGCGATCTCAAAAACCGAGAGCTTATCCTGACCACCACCAATGGGACGCGGGCCTTTTATGCCTGTCCCGAGCACAGTGTGTGCCTGGCGGGCTGCTTCTACAATGCCCGGGCCGTCACCGCCTATGCGCTGGTCCATGCACGCAGGCAGGAGAGCAATATTCATATCGTTTGTGCCGCCGAGCACGGACGTTTCGCACTGGATGATACGGTCTGCGCCGGCTACCTGGCACAAGAAATCCAAAACCAGCAGCCAGATATCATCACCCATGAAAGCGTCACCGCAGCCCGTGGACTGTATGGGCTGTATTCTCCGCCGGACCTGGCAACCTATTGCCATTCAGCCCGGCAGGTGATTGACAGCGGACTGGGCGCTGACATCGATTTCTGCATGCAGCAAAACGGCAGTGACAGCATTGCCCGCCTCGTTGGCAAAGAGGCAGAGACAGGGCTCTTAATTCTGGAACGCGCCCACCAGATTGCAGGCTGAGATCGGGCAAAGATAAAAAACGAATCCACCCGCATACTCCATCCTTTGGAGGAACGCTCATTTCAACCTCTCATGCTATGCTCTCCCTGAAAAAGCAGACCTATTTGCTCTGTAGATAGCGCAATCGTGCCAGTTGATCACCGCGACACGGATAAACGTCAGCAACAAACATCCGTCATCGGAACTTTCGCGCCTCGGCCCGGGATGGGATGAAAGCGTTTTAAGGTAGACAACTACAGGAGTCCAGTTCATGAGGATACAGGATGAACAAAAGGTGCAGCAATGCGCGCTCGCGAACACAGAGGCTTCTTTAACCCTGGCGACCGCAGGAACGCTATGTATGTACGCGGGTTCAGACAAAATGGGGGCGGGCATTAATCTCTTTGTAGAATCGGTGGTAGCCGCGCAACTGGTACAGGCCTATAATAATCTGATCGGGGAGCCACAGCATGAAGACATGTACAATGTCGCGATGACAGAACCAATCCGGCTGCAGCTCACGCCCACGGAGATAGACTTTGAAATTGTGCTCCAGGATCTATCCAGACACCTGCTCTACCTGCATTCAGCCCTCCGCAATCTACAGCTTTCGTATGCCCGCTATCAGGCGGCCAGGCAAACGTTGGATGCGCTATATCAAAGTCCCCAGAGCTCAATATTCCAGGATGCGCATATTTTTGCGACATTGCAGAAACAGTCTATCTGGCGCCACCTGATGCTGTGCACGCACCTGCACACCGATATACTGATGAGCGCCTCGCGTGTCAACTTATTATGGCATAAATTCAAACAACAGCTCCCCAATCAAAGCGCGTTTTCAAGTCATGAAATACTTGAAATGCTCACCACAGTCTGGCGGGAAAACACGAAAGAGATCGCGGAATTCAAATTGCCAGCCTTCAACATCCATAATCCATCAGTATTGTTTAATCTACTGTCCACACAGACTCAACTGCCACGTCCAACACTCCTGCTAGACGGAGCCTGGCATAAGAGCATGTCACAGCTCGAACAAATTTATCAGCAAACCCTCGAAACATTTTATCAGGATGAGTGATCCTCCTCATTCCTGTATTTCTATACCTCCTCTAAACGCCAGTACCAGCGCATTCTTTCTCCTCCACGCGGAAGCAATACATGCAAATGCAAAAATTTGACAAATAGAATTTAAAATGATATAAAAATGATATATTCTATAGATAGCAACGTCTAGCAATAATAAGTTGGTAAATATTAGTAAAAAGTATATTCAGGTCAATTAGTCCTTTTCAAGGCATTGGGGTGCTCTGCGATGAATGGGTTGGTCATGGGAGGCGTGTGCGTTAAACGCAGGGCAATGGAACAGTGTGGGGAAACAGAAAGGAGACTAAGATATGACCGGCCGCTCATATCGTACCACCCAGTCATCGATGGGATCAGCTACCATTTCAGCCGATAAGCCCGTTATTGTCAGACAGGCTATTCTAAATGATATCGCTCGTAATGCCGTTATTGATGATGAACTATTGACGCCGCTAAGCATGAATATTGAGGTAGATGATAAAGGAACAGTTATTGTCAAAGCCTTTGAACAAGATGGGAAAGATAGCATGGCGACACACTATCAGCGACGAGTGGTACGTGTGCCCCAGGAGAAAGCATATCAGCGCATCGTAGACGCAACCCAACGCAAGCTCGGGCTGCTCGAACGACTCTACGAAGAGAGTCGCCAGGAGGCGCAGAACTGGTTTAACCGTAGCCTGATTACCGCGATCACCGCGGCTATGATTATTGCTCTCTCGATCTTTCTACCCATTCTGCTGTATTCATTGCAGCTCAAAACACAGCTTTTTCCGATTACCAGCTTTATTATCATTATCAATGTGATCAACGCCTGCGTCACGGCCTGGGTCTTTTACCAGACACGGCAGGCGCATGAGCGGGCCGATCTCTACCTCTGCAACCTGAATGAAGTACGTAGTTTTGCCACCATCACACGCTTTATTACCCAGCTTGACATTAATGGCCAGCATAAACATCTGCTGCAAAAGACCCTGGTTTCAACATCCCTAGGCCTCTCCGACCAGCAGATAGATATCGGGTCCGAATATGATCAAAACGAATCATTAGACCAATGAGCAACCAGACGATGGGAAAGGATCTGAACAATGTCCAGGATGGGCTAGGAGGGGTATGGGAGCATAATGGAAAAGAGAAGCACGGCAGGAGCGGCGTCCAGGCGCCCGAGCAAAGAGTCATACCTCCCTGACGAGGGTATGGCTCTTGAGCAAATGTACCTGCAAAGCCGCTTTGAAGCCCAATGCTGGTTCTTTACCAGCCTGATTATCGCTATCATTGGAACGATCTTCATTTTAGGCACTATCTTGCTCTTTCTCCTTTTTACCAATGCCATGTTTGTTAATAATAGCGCCAAATGGGCACTGACTATTGCCAATGTTGTGACCGGTGTCACCCAGCAGTTGATCATCAGCCAGGCCCGCAGCGCCAATAAGCGCGCCGATTATTACGCGAAAGAGTTGCGCCGTGAAGCTAATGAATTGAACGTCTATGAAATTATTCGCGTGATATCGACGTCCCTGCCCGAGGGGAATGAACGCAATAATTTAATTGTGCGCACCATCACAGATGCGTTGATGCACCGACCAGCATACGAGTTGCAAATGCAGTCAGCAGTGAAGAAGCATACCCCATCTCGCCAATCTGCATTTAAGCGGTCAAATGTATAAAATACCACCCTATTTGCGAACCTTTTCGCTATCTATCTCGTACTATCTGCGAACAAGAAGAAAGAATGGTCTCATCAACTCTGTATGGTTTGATGAGACCATTGAGCAGCTCAATCGTCGATCTTGAGCACCAGTTTTCCGAAGTTGCGGTTATCGGCCATGGCATTATGGGCCTTGGCTATCTCATGTAGAGGGAACACTTCTTCAACGATCGGCCTTACCCTGGCGCTGGCCAGCAGCGGTACCACCTGGGTGGCGAAACGGCGTGTGACCGCCAGTTTCTCCTCCAACGTACGGGAGCGCAGGGTGCAGCCGCGAATCTGGATGCGCTTGGCCATCACAGTCCCCAGGTTGACATCTGCGTGCGACCCACCGAGGGTAGCCAGAAAAACCAGCCGTCCCCAGGAGGTCAATGCATCTAAATTCTGCTCCATATACGCCCCACCGACAAAATCGAGCACCACATGCACCCCTTCGCCCCTGGTCAATTGCTTGATCTCAGACGCGAAATTGGGATCGGCCAGGCCTACCTCTAAACCCAGGTTCTTGGCTCGCTCCAGCTTGCTGGCGGTACGCGAGGTACCATATACCGTCGCCCCAACAGCATGAGCCAGCTGGACCGCGGCGGTCCCCACGCCGCTGCCAACGGCGTGTACCAGCAGACGCTCCCCCATTTGCAGACCAGCCTGGGTGAAGAGCGCGTCGTGCGCCGTCATAAACACCTCGGGCACCGCCGCCGCCTGGACGAAATCCAGGTTCTCGGGAATCTCCACCAGCATGCCCTCGTGTACCAACAGATACTCGGCCTGCCCACCACCGCCGACGATACCCATGACGCGCTGCCCCGGCTTCCAGCGCTGCACCAGCGGTCCAATCGCATCCACCTCACCGGCGAACTCCATACCCAGAATATCAGAAGGAGAGCCAGGAGGGGCGGGGTAGAAGCCCGCTCGCTGCGCCAGGTCGGCCCGGTTCAGACCAGCGGCGCGCACGCGCACACGCACCCAATCGCCTACCGGCTCCGGTGTCTCACGATCCTGTATCTCTAATACCTCGGGTCCACCCGGTCGCGTAATCACAACAGCTCTCATCGCTTGTCTACACTCCTTCATTTACTATATAAGCGCTACATCATCAAATCTTGTTCACCTACACTTATTGTATGCGATAGAAAGTATATGACGACTCACTTTCCTCTAAGCAAATAAGCAACTGGCAAACAAAAAAGCAAGTAATCGGTAAAAGTCTACCAATTACTTGCTCTGCTCGTGTATGTAAAAAGGGAAGGTGGATTACGCAGGCTGCTGAGTGGCCTCGAACTCCAGGTTCAATTTCACCTCGTCGCTCACAACGGCGCCACCGGTCTCCAGCAGGGGGCCCCAGGTCAGGCCGAATTCTTTGCGATTGATCTTGGCCTGTGCGGAGAAGCCAGCACGGTTGAGACCATAGGGATCTTTAACAAAGCCGGAATACTCAACCTCGAAGGTAACGGGTTTTGTAACGCCATGGATGGTCAGGTCGCCGGTAACCTTGAAGTCGCCAGAGTCGCCTTCAACTTTGGTGCTCTTAAAACTGATTTTTGGGTATTTCTCAGCATCAAAGAAGTCAGCCGAACGCAGGTGCGCATCGCGGTTGGCATCATGAGTATCAATGCTAGCGGTGTCAGCCTCAGCCTCAACCCAGGAAGCGGCGGGATTGGCGTCATTCAATTCCAACGTGCCACTCACAGCGTTGAACTGTCCGCGAACAGTGCTCACCACCATGTGGCGAACAGCAAAGCCAATATGTGAATGCGATGCATCAATGGTCCAAGCCATAAGAGTAATCCTCCAGATAGCAAACTATTTAAATATTAGTGACTTAACTAATGTTAGCCATAACATACCACACATACTTTCCTTTGTCAAGTCACTAATTTTAAATTAGCAGTTTCTCAGGCGGCGCAACCCGAAATTCGTCATCATAGGGAGCAAAGCGCCCCCGCATGCGCCCCCGCCGGGTGTTATGAGGGGCATGGGGCGCGCCCTGGCGCCCAATACCCCTCATGATGAATGGACCCGATCCCCCACATAGGTTCGGAGCTCGCCTCCGATTGGGAGTAAAATGAGTAACATAAAAGGCACATCCATAGACGTTTTCTATGGATGTGCCTTTTATTGACGTTGTATTACGTTAATTGCCAGGATTCAGCGAACAGAAATTTAGACGCGTGAACGGCGCTGCTTACGACGTGCCGCTTCAGCTTTCCGTTTACGACGGGACTGGGGGCTTTCGTAATATCTGCGACGACGAGCCTCGGCCAGAATGCCAGCATTCTGAACTTTACGGTTGAATCGTTTCAGCGCAAGTTCGAACGATTCACCGGCTTGAATAACAATCTCGCTCATGAATACTACCAGCGCGATCGGCGATCACCACCACGGCTTGAAGAAGTACGGGGCTGATAGCAATCGCTGCAATAAACTGGACGATCTTCGCGGGGCTGGAACGGAACCTGGGCTTCGTTACCACAACTTGCGCAGATCGCGGTATACATCTGGCGGGGTTCGCGGTAGCCGCCATCGTTGCCGCGAGATGAACGGGAGCGATCACCCATGCTGCTCTTGCGCGCAGAACGGCATGATGGACAACGTGATGGGTTGTTTGTGAGCCCACGGCTAGCATAAAATTCCTGCTCGCCAGCGGTAAAGGTGAATTCCTGATTGCAATCTCGGCAAACCAACGTCTGATCTGTGAATGACATAAATGCTTCTCAATTCTTGGGTCTAAATCCCATTATAGCTCTTCTTCTGCAATGCACAACTCTCACGGATCAGCCAGTGAAAGCCCCTATGTACATACAGTGTCCTGGGATTATACCACACATTGCCTTGAAAAGCTATCACTTTTGGCCCTTTTTCCTTATGGGTAGGAAAAAATTCAAATCTGGATGAGCAAAACGAGCCATAATCGAGCGGCGCTTCCAAATGCTTTTTAGAACGAGCCATGATATAATCAGCGCAAAGTACAGTAGAATTTGTAAAGGATAGAAACAGCATGTTCACCCTCAATGACATACTGCAAGGTAATGCTGGTAAAGCTCGCGTGGTAAGCCGCACAACACCCGATCCCCAACTTGTCTTCCGCTCAGCCCATCATGACAATCGCCAGGTTGAACCCGGAGATCTGTTTATTGCCTTGAAAGGTGCCCGGGTCGACGGCCATCGCTTTATCCCGGCAGCCGCCCAGGCGGGCGCAATTGGAGCGCTATGTACTGAGGAGACGCCAGATGTGCCCGCGGACTTTATCCAGATTGTGGTGCCGGACGTGGTTGAAGCTTTGCACGCGACGGCCCGCATGCGCACGCAGCGTCAGCCTGAGACGACCTATATCGGGATCACCGGTAGCAATGGCAAGACCAGCACGAAAGAGGCGATCGCGACTGTGCTGAGCCACCTGGCCCCCACGCTCAAGACGCTGGCCTCCTACAATACAGAGATCGGCTTTCCCCTGACATTGCTGCGTCTGGAGCCACAGCATCGCTATGCGGTCCTGGAGATGGGCGCGCAATGGGTCGGTGAACTGGCGTGGCTCTGTACCATCAATAGACCAGACTGGTCGGTGATTACCAATGTCGGCACTTCACACCTGGAGTTCTTTGGCTCACAGGAGCGCATCGCGCAGGCAAAAAGCGAGCTGGTGCAGGCTTTGACGCCCGAGGGGATCGCGATCCTCAACTACGATGATCCCAGGGTCCGTGCCATGAACCAGAAAACGCAGGCCCGCATCCTTTCCTATGGAACGTCTGAAGACGCTCTTGTGCGCGCCAGCGAGATCGGCGGTGATATGTTGCGCGGCCAGACCTTCACCTTATCCTATCAGGGAGAACAGGGCCGGGTGCAGCTGCACATTCCAGGCGAGCACGGCATAACGATCGCACTGGCCGCCGCGGCCGTCGGACTGGCCGCCGGCATGCCGCTGGCAGAGGTTGCCAGCGCGCTTGAGGAGTTGAAGGCATTTAAGCGTCGTGGCGAGATCAAGGCCGGTCCCAATGGCAGTACGCTGATAGATGATAGCTATAACGCCAACCGCCAGTCTATCCTGGCCATCGCCAAAACCATGCACGAGGCCCACATCGACGCTGGTGGCAAACGCTGGGTCGTGCTGGGTGACATTCTGGAGCTGGGCAGCTATTCACACGACGAGCACTACAACACGGGCACCGAACTGGCCCACCTGGTAGACTACGTGATCGCCATTGGCGACCAGGCACGCTACTTCGTGGAAGGCGCCGTCGCGGCCGGCATGTCGCAGGATCATACATTCTACTTCGCGGCCCACCTGGATAATCCAGCCGAATTGGAAGCCGCCAAGCAGACAGCAGCCAATATTTTAAGAGAGCGCGTCAAGAGCACCGACCTGGTATTGCTCAAGGCATCGTTAGGTCTGGGGATGGACACATTGCTTGCCATGCTGCAGGCCTAGTGTCAGCGCACACGAGAAAGGATAGATAATGAGCAAAAAGAAGATCCGCGTAGGTATTGTTTTTGGTGGTCGCTCCGGGGAACACGAGGTCTCGCTGGCCTCGGCCCAGGCGGTGATGAACAACCTGGATCCCGAGAAATACGAGGTTGTACCCCTCGGCATCACTAAATCCGGCCAATGGCTACTGGGTACCGAGCCAGCCAAACTCATCGCGTCCGGACAATCCGTGGACAGCCAGGCTGAAGAAGCGAACCAGGCCGTTACCAGCGTGACCTTCACCGGCGATCCAACGGTGGGACGTCTCATCCCGATCGAAGGACAGCAAGGGCTGGGCGATGATGGGAAGATCGATGTCATCTTTCCGGTCCTTCACGGCACCTATGGTGAAGATGGTACCCTGCAGGGTCTATTGGAGATGGCCAATGTCCCCTATGTTGGCTGCGGCGTCCTTGGCGCGGCGGTGGGCATGGACAAAGAGAAGATGAAGATGATCTTTGAGAGCGCCCACCTCCCCAATGTCAAATACCTGGTCTTCCGCCGCAACCAGTGGGAGCGCTCACCCGAAGCTATTTTGGATCAGATTGAAGAGCAGCTAGGCTATCCGAACTTTGTGAAACCGGTCAACCTGGGCTCCAGCGTCGGCATCAACAAGGCGCATGATCGCGAGGAGCTGGCGCACGCCATGCGCGTGGCCGCCGAATACGACCGCAAGATCATCATCGAGCAGAACATCAACTGCCGTGAATTTGAATGCGCCGTTCTGGGCAACGATGAGCCACTGGCCTCAGTCATCGGCGAAGTCATCGCCAGCAACGAGTTCTACGACTACAACGCCAAGTACATCGATAATAAATCTCGAGTCGTCATCCCGGCCGACATTCCACAGCAGACCGCCGAGGAGATGCGCCGCTATGCCACCGAAGCTTTCCTGGCGCTGGATCTCAGCGGGCTCTCACGCGTAGACTTTTTCATCGATAAGGACAGTGGCAAAGTCTACATCAATGAGGTCAACACGCTTCCAGGCTTCACCGAGATCAGTATGTATCCCAAGCTCTGGGCCGCCAGTGGCGTTCCCTATGCGGAACTGCTGGATCGACTGATCGAACTGGCGCTGGAGCGCTACCAGGATCGTCAAAGAAACCGTACCAGCCTCTAAGCCTGAACTTGCAAAGGAGCGAGCGAGTATGACCCGCACCACTATCCGTTCAATGACAGTGGAGCCGTTGAATGTGCCGTTACATGAGCCGTTCGCCATCGCGACCGGCAGTGTAACACAGGCACGAAATGTGCTGATCACACTCACATTGCAGGATGGGAGCATCGGCTATGGCGAGTGTGCTCCCTTCCCGCCCAGTACCGGCGAATCACAGGAAACCGCCCTGGCGGCGGCCCGCAACTGTATCGATCTCCTGGTTGGACAGGATGCAGCCCACTGGCGCAGGCTCTCAAAACTTGTGCACAGTCTTTATTTCGCGCAGAAGACCGTTTGCGCCGGGATCGAGATGGCGCTACTGGATGCCCTGACACGCTGCTACGGTATGCCACTCTACGCATTCTTTGGAGGCGCCAGCACGCGTGTCGAGACCGACATGAGCATTCCCCTGGTTACCCCCGAGCGGGGCTACCAGCTGGCGGAGAAAACGGTCAAACTGGGTATCTCTACGATCAAGGTAAAGGTGGGAGGTGATCTACGCGAGGATGTCAATCGCGTCGAGGCGGTACGCAGCGGCGCCCCTCACGTGGGCGTCATCCTGGATGCCAATCAAGGGTACACGCCCAACGAGGCCTTGCTCTGCCTGGAGGCCCTGGAAGATCGCGACATCCGTCCTATCTTACTGGAGCAACCGGTCCATAAGGACGACCTGGCCGGACTGCGCTATGTCATGCAGCACACCAGCGTACCGATCGCCGCCGATGAAAGCGCGGGCAGCCTGGCCGAGGTCTCAAACATCATCGCCACCGGGTCCGCCAACGTCATCAACATCAAGCTGATGAAGACCGGCATCGTCGAGGCCATGGATATTGTGGCCCTCTGCCGGGCCGCGCATATGCAATTGATGATCGGCGCCATGATCGAGACGCGCCTCGCCATCAGCATGGCCGCCCACTTTGCCGCCGGCCTGGGAAATTTCCGCTTCATCGACCTGGATACCCCCATGCTGCTGACCGACGATCCCTTCAACGGTGGCTACGAGCAACAGAGGGGTATCTACGACCTCTCGCAGATCGAAAAAGGTCTGGACATCACCCCACGCTAACCCTGACATTATTTTTTACTTGAGCCGTTACAGAAAATTGTCGGCAATGCCGGCAATTTTCTGTAACGGCTCAAGTAAATTCATCATGAGCGCGAAACGAGCAAAATTCACATAGAAAAAGCTAAAAGCTGTGCGCTTTTCCCTTGACATCACCCATAATCAGCTTCTATACTACAGTAGAAGTTTTGAATGTTGATCTACTAAATCAACAATAGAAGGCAACATACAAGGAGGCCAGACACATGTCTGAGTATGCACATCCAGAAGCTCTCATCGATACAAATTGGGTTGCAGATCACCTGAACGATCCTAATGTACGCTTGATCGAAGCGGACGAGGACGTATTATTATATGAAGTTGGCCACATTCCAGGCGCAGTCAAATTGGACTGGCATGTCGACGTACAGGATCCGCTGAGCCGCGATTTTATTGACCAGGAAGGGCTGGAGAAGCTCTTTGGTAACTGGGGCATCACCAACGACACCACCATTGTACTCTATGGTGATCGTAACAACTGGTATGCGGCTTACTCATACTGGCTATTTACGCAATATGGCCACAAAAACCTGAAGCTGCTCAATGGTGGTCGCACGAAATGGGAGGCCGAGGGCCGTCCTTACACCAAAGAGGTGCCCCACTACGATCACACAACCTACCATGCGCAGCCAGCCGACGAGACCATCCGTGCCTTCCGTGACCAGGTGCTGGCTGAACTCAAGAATCCCAACCTGCGCTTGATCGATGTGCGCTCTCCTCAGGAGTATAGTGGCGAACTGCTGCACATGGTGAACTATCCTCAGGAAGGTGCGCAGCGCGCCGGCCACATTCCAGGCGCCAAGAATATCCCCTGGGCCGTTACGGCGAACGCCGATGGCACCTTCAAATCAACGGAGGAGCTGCGCGACATCTATGGCGGCAAAGACGTCTCACCCGACAATCAGGTCATCTCTTACTGCCGCATCGGTGAGCGCTCCGCCCACACATGGTTTGTTCTGACCCAGCTGCTGGGCTTCCAGAACGTTCGCAACTACGACGGTTCCTGGACCGAGTGGGGCAGCCTGGTTCGCTCACCAATCGAGCGCTAAGCAGCCAAAGCCTTGCTTCGCAACCTCAACATACTTTAGACCCTGCACAGACCTTGTTCTGGCAGGGTCTTTTTTTTGTGCTGCCCTTCATTTTAACTTTTCACATAAGATTGCGTATGTAATAAGAGAATGTAGATTTTAATATAAAACATGCTCGACTTATAGCGAGAAAATAAGTATAATTTTTCTGCCCATTTGGCGAAATCAGTATTTTTTATCATTCCGAAATAGATGCTCTTTGGCGTCTTTTATTTATAAGAGAGTGTCTGACGCGCAAGTTCATCACCTGCGGCATGCCCTGGACTTTCGCACCTGCGGTGCTCACAGGTCATGGTTAAGTTGGTGCATAGGGTGCGCGGATGCGCACCCTATGCACCAACTTAAGGGGTGCAGGGACTTGAGCATGCTGGGAGTATGCTCGCCCGCATCCCGGTAGGAGGGCTAGCCGCCCTCCTGCACCTCCCGCCTTGAGAGCGTAGAAAGCAGCCTCTCTGCTTAAGTTGGTGCGTGGGGGCGCGGATGCGCCCCCACGCACCAACAAAAAATGAGGGCGGCCGCGCACGCGGACGCCTGTGCGGGGGCGCTCACGTCCCACTGTAAGACGAGTGTAAGACCATTCATAGTTATGTCTTAAAAGGCAGGCAGAAAGATGATTTGTCCTTACTGCGGTACGGAACTGCGAGATAATGTTCGCTTTTGCGGAAATTGTGGGAACAGGGTAAATGCTTCCCCGGACGCCTCTGTGCCTTCAAATAGCAACAGTGCTGTATCAAGCTCCCTCACTCCGGGCGCACGCTTGCAGGGTGGGCGTTACGCTATCAAGAAGATCCTGGGTCAGGGCGGCATGGGAGCTGCCCTGCTGGCTACCGATATTCGTCTTGATGGCAAATCAGTGGTCATCAAAGAGTTGATCTCAGATAATGTAGATCAGAACCACCGTTTAGAGGATGTGCGCAATTTCAAGCGCGAGGTTGCCACGCTGGCCCACATCGATCATCCACTGGTACCTAACGTGACGGACCACTTCCAGGAGGGTACGCGCTACTTTATGGTCCAGGAATATGTGGATGGCGAAAATCTAGAGGAGCGCATGAATCGCGCCAACCAGCCAATGAATGAGCGTGAAGCGTTGATCTGTGCTTCCGAAATGCTCGATGTGCTCGACTATCTCTCGCAGCAGATGCCGCCCATCGTGCATCGCGATATCAAGCCCGCCAATATCATTATTGGTACCCGCGATCGGCGCGCACACCTGGTGGACTTCGGCATCGCCCGCGCCGACGAGGCGCGCAACGCCCAGCGTAAACAGACCTCCGCGCTGGGCACACCTGGCTATGCCCCACCCGAGCAGTATCAGGGCAACGCTGATCCACGCTCGGATCTCTACGCATTGGCCGCCACCCTGCATCATGTGCTGACCAATCGCGACCCACGCAATTATCCGCCCTTTTATTATCCACCGGCACGCTCATTGAATCCGCAGCTCTCGCCGGACATCGAGAGGGTCCTGACCAAAGCATTAAATAACGATATCAATCAGCGCTATCAGAGCGCCACAGCGATGAAAAACGAGATCGACACGATTCTGCGTCAGCGCTTCGGGATCTCGGGCAGCATCGATAGCTATACGCTGGGGACCTCGGGTCCGATGCGCGCGATTAGCAGCGCGCAAACCCAGATCTCCAGCTCTACACCAGATGCGACACTGCCATCTACCCCATCAGGCGTATCGCAGCCCGGGATAGGCAATAGCGCCACTCCACCTACGCTGATGCCGCCGCCTCCACCTACGCATACAGCCGCAGGACAGGGCAACGCGGGCGCATCATTCACACCGGTTCAGCCATTGCCGGCGTTTTCCAATCAACAGATATCGCAACCCGGCTTCTCCAACCAGCAGATATCGCAACCCGGCTTCTCCAATCAACAGATATCGCAGCCCGGCTTCCCCTATCAGCCACAGCAAGCGCAGCCTCGAAAAAAGAGGCGCGGTGGACTGATCGCGCTGATCGTGGTACTGCTGCTGGTGCTCATCGCTGGTGGCATCTTTGGCGGCTACTCATTGCTAACGGCGAGTAAGGGCAGCGCGCCCATCAGCGTAACGATGATCAAGGGAGAGCCGATCGGGATCAGTGATGGAACGGCGGCCATCGATACCACGCTGGAGGACGGCTCGCTCAAGACACAGGCGGCTCAACAGCTTAAGCAGGATAAAAACAATGTCAACGCGGCCATCTCGCTCTTAAATGAAGCGACAAGCAAGAACTCCAACGACGCGGAAGCCCTCATTTATAAAGAGGACATCCATGTCATACAATCGGGTAATCCCTATGTGACGATAGTTATCGCCACCATGCTCAGCGGCGACCAGGTCCAGGTGGGACGCGACGATCTGCAGGGAGCCTACATCGCGCAGAAAGAATACAACGATGGAGCCAAACTACGCAACGGAACACTGGTACGCCTGCTGATCGCCAATACCGGCAGCCAGACCTCCACAGTCGCGACCGTCGCGCAGCAGATCGTCAAACTGCAGCAATCTGATTCCACCTTTGTAGGAGTAATGGGCTGGCCATACAGCGGACGCACGCAGGCCGCTATCCAGATCTTGAGCCAGAATCATATTCCCATGATCTCACAAACTTCATCCAGCGACGCGCTCAGCAATGCATCGCCCTACTTTTTCCGCGTCGTACCGCCCAACAAACAGCAGGGCACCCAGGCCGCCATCTATGCCGAGACAGTTTTGCACGCGAAGACCGTCACCCTCTTCTACGATCCACAGGATACGTACAGCCAGAGCCTGGCGCAGGATTTCATGCAACGGTATCAAGGGGCGGACAAAAACAAGGTCATTACCGAAAACTATACCATTGGCAAAGCTGACACCATCGCCAGCGCCATGCGGGATAGTAGCAACAAAGCGACGGACCTGATCTACTTTTCCGGCTACGCGACCGATGTTAGCACGTTGCTGAGCGATCTACCGTCGGGCAGTCTGCCAGTCATGGGAGGTGACGCGCTCTATGAACTGGGAGGCTACCAGAGTAGCGCGCGCGCCAATTTCAACC
Source organism: Dictyobacter halimunensis (assembly GCF_036245075.1). Lineage (NCBI taxonomy): Bacteria > Bacillati > Chloroflexota > Ktedonobacteria > Ktedonobacterales > Dictyobacteraceae > Dictyobacter > Dictyobacter halimunensis. The sequence continues at coordinate 3,031,387 of NZ_BSRI01000002.1, read as the reverse complement.
GCTTGCGCTTTACATCTTTTGCTTATCCAGATGAGTGGGATGTACTGAAATACAGCAGCCAGAAGCCTGCCTTCTTCAACGAATACTCGTCGGCGTTCAATCCCGATGGACAACACCCTGGTGGCTCATATGGCTTTACGCGCGCGGATAATGATGCTATTCTCTCCTATGATGCAACTGTTACAGTGTTAAGTGCGTACAATATTGCATTGAACACAGGAAAGCAGAATCCTACCCCTGAGGATTTACGCCTGGCATTGCTCAAGCTCAATGGCGCTAATGCTATTCAAGGGGTAAGTGGGCAGATCAGCATTGGAGCGAATGGAGATCCAGTTGATAAAGCAATTCTCGTCCTCTATGTAGACCAGAACGGGCGTATCCACATGGAGCCCGCCTATCTGGGCCGATTTTTGAAATCGTGAGCGGAATTGCGCTATTACTAATATAATGGTATCTCTAGACAATCGCTCTATAGCGATGAGATTGGAATAATAGGCACAACTATGAAATGTCCTTTTTGCGGTACGAATAATCCGGCCGGTGAAACCTTTTGTGCCAATTGTGGTGGTTATCTGGATACACCAGCCTCAGCCAGCGCTCAGACCGTGGTTAGTCAGCCTGGTGCCAGCTATCCAACGGCCACAGCAACGCAGGCAGCGAGTGGAGGCACAGGCGGCGGAATTCACGGTACCTCAAGTACCCTGACACCCAACGCGAAGCTACAGAACGGCCGCTATATCGTCGAGAAGGTGCTGGGCCAGGGCGGTATGGGCGCCGCCGTGCTGGCAAGGGACTCACGCGTCTCAAATAAACGCGTGGTCATCAAAGAACTTATCTCAGACGAGAATGATCCAACGCAACGACAAGAAGATGTACGTAATTTTGAGCGCGAGGTAGATACGCTCGCCAACCTGGATCATCCACTTATCCCAACTGTGACCGATAGTTTTCAAGAGGGTTCTCGCTACTACATGGTGCAGGAATACGCACCAGGTGAAAATCTAGAAGACTATATGGAGCGGGTCAATAAGCCCATGCCCGAGCAGGAGGCGCTGACTTATATTGCTCAGGTCCTGGATATCCTGGAATATCTGAGTGAGCAGAAGCCACCGATCGTGCACCGGGACATTAAACCGGCCAATATTATTATCAGCAGCCGCGACAAACGGGCCCGGCTGGTGGACTTCGGCATCGCTCGCGCCGATGAGGCGCGCAACGCCCAGCGCAAACAGACCTCCGCGCTGGGCACACCCGGCTACGCGCCACCCGAGCAGTATCAGGGCAATGCCGACGCGCGCTCAGATCTCTACGCGCTGGCGGCCACCCTTCATCACCTGGTCACCAATCGCGATCCACGCAATTATCCTCCGTTCAACTATCCACCAGTGCGAACCCTGAATAAACAGCTCTCGCCAGAGCTTGAGCGCATCCTGGAGAAGGCGCTGACCCTGGATATCAACAAGCGCTATCAAAATGCTCGCCAGATGAAGCAAGAGATCGAGGCCCTTCTACAGCAACGTTTCCACGCGGCCAGTGATACCAGTTCTTACATCCTCAATACTTCAGGTCCTATATCAACGCCCTCGGTCGCGTCCAAACCTGCCGCCAACAGCGCGGGTTCCGCCTATGCTGGCGGATATAGTGGTTCAGGCGCACCCGCCCGCAGCCAGCCGGGACGCTATCAGCCCAGCCAACCGGCCAATAATCCCTACGGTCCTGGCCCAAATCAGGGCCAACGACCCCAGAACCGAGGCGGCTATCAACAGCAGCAGATGGGAACTTTTGCTCCGCAGCAGCAACAGAAGAAAAACGACAATAACTATATCCTATGGAGCTTTCTGCTGCTGATCGTGGTCCTGATCATTATCGGTGCACTTATCTTTGTACTACCAAATATCGGGCATCCAGCGGTACCCCCTGGAGGAGGAGCCCATCCGGTCGGCAATACCGGCCAGACAGCCTCCAAAGGAAATCAGTCCACCGCCAACCTGATCAGTGTCACGACCATCAAAGGCGAATCCATTGGTCTGAGCGACGGTAAATCGATCTTTGATACTTCGCGCAAGAACGCCAGCTACAAAAATCAGGCAGTACAGGCGATGGCAAAGGGCAACACCAGCCAGGCTAACACCTTCTGGAACGACGCCCTCGGTCAGGACTCCAGCGACGCAGAGGCGCATATCTATCAGGAGAATATGCGTATCCTCTCTTCGGGGCAGCCGTATATCACGTTTGTGGTGGGCACCGTCCTCACCGGACCCAACGCGGGCATCGGCTATGACAATCTGCAGGGTGCCTACGTGGCCCAGCACGAGTGGAACCAGCAGAATACATTGGGCAACGTCAAAGTACGCCTGATAATCGCCAATACGGGCAGCGATTCGGGCAATGCCGCAACTGTAGCCCACCAGATTGTGCAGGCAGCCGCCAAAGATCCGACCATCGTTGGCGTCATGGGCTGGTCCTTGAGCTCGCACGCGGAAAACGCCTCCAATATCCTGACCGCCGCCCATATTCCTATGGTTTCGGCGACGGCCTCCAGCGATAGCCTGACCGGGCTTTCGTCCTACTTCTTCCGCGTGGCACCGTCGAATAAAAGCGAGGCTACGGTTGCCGCGGCCTATGCGAAGAGCAAGCTGCAGGCACAACAGGCCGCCATCTTCCTGGATGATGGTGATTCATACAGCCAGAGCCTGGGCAACGACTTCAAGGGCTCCTTTAGCGGGCAGACCCAGATCATTACCTATCACAGGAATGACCCGGCCTCAATCATCGCTGGCGTACAGCAATTGCAGACTGACCCCGGTCTGATCTATTTTGCTGGCTACTCTAATGATGTGGCGACCCTGCTGGGTGAACTGTCCAAACATCCGGCCCTGGCCAAAACCCAGATCCTGGGCGGCGACGCACTCTATGAACTGGCGGGCTATCCGAGTAGCGTGAAGGGGGAACTGCATCGCATGCACTTCACAGCCTTCTCCTATCCAGATGAATGGGATATTCTGAAGCAGGGAAATAAAAAGCCGGCCTTCTTCAAGGATTATTCTGACGACTATAGCAGTTCAAATCCGAGTGGTGTCTACGGTTTCCGACGACCGAGTAATAACGTCATCCTTTCTTACGACGCGATGACGGCCCTGCTCACCAGTTCCAAACAGGCGCTCCACGGAGGCACCGCCCTGAAACCCACAGATTTACAGCAGACCCTGGCCACCGTAAAAAATCTGCAGGGAGTAAGTGGACAGATCTCGTTCGGGCCGGATGGGGATCCGATCAATAAAGCCATCGTCGTCCTGTACTTCGATGACATGGGGCGTATCCATATGGAGGAGAATCTGGGAACGGGCCAGTTCCTGGCACAATAACCAGCTAGCAGATAGAAAGAGGAGCTCTCTTCCGACAGATGGAAGAGAGCTCCTCTTTCTATGTAGGTGCCTTACTCCCATTACCCTGGGGGTACGTGAGCGCCCCTACATGCGCGTCCGCTACGCGGCCGCACTCGTTTTTGTATATTAGTGCATCGGGTGCGCGGATGCGCACCCGATGCATTAATATACCATGGGGGTATGTTAGCCACGCAGGTGCGAAAGCTCCTATGTAGCTCACAAGTCCATGGGGTGTGGGTGCAGCAAGGGCGCATCCGCGCCCTTGCTGCACCCACACCCAAAAACACAGTGCGGCCGCGTAGCGGACGCGCGTGCGGGGGCGCACACGGGCCACCAACATGACGGAAGTCAAACACACTTTCTGTGGCATCGCTACCGTGCCTGAGCCAGCCTCTGTTCTAATTCTGCAGGCGTTAACTGTTCGATATTCACCACTTTTTTGCGGCTGGTCGTTCCTCGTACAATGCTGATGGCACGCCTGGGGAGGGCCAATTGATCGGCCAGCAGGGCGATTAGAGCCTGATTGGCGGCTCCGTCTACAGGAGGTGCGGTCAGGCGCGCCTTCAATACCTCGCCATCCCATTCCAATTGATTGCGCGTGCTGCGCGGAATGACGCGTACCGATATCAGCATGGCGTTACCAGCCAGGCGGCAACGACTGCAACAGCAATAACCGAACGATAAACAATCCGAACCAGGCTATCAGGAATGAGAGATCCAAAAAGCCTATCTGGCCCACCACGCGCCGGACCGGAACGATAAAGGGATCCGTCATCCGGGAGAGAAAACGAATGAAGGCAAAGCGATCATCCATTTGAAACCAGGAGGCGATAGCACGAACAAACATGGCCAGGATCAAGATATTGATCCCATAACCAATTACAATGGAAGCGATCGGCACCGGCAATGGTGGTGGCGTATACATAGCTACTCCTGCACTGTACGAACATCAACAAAGGTAAAGCCAAGCACTTTACGGCGTGTGATGCTGGTGACGCGTACACCCGTCAGGTCTGGCAGCGTGGTAAAGTGCTTCTGGACGTATTCGCCCAGCGGCCGGGCGGCCATCCAGCCGGCCACGGAAGAGGCGGCGGCCGAGGCGACGCGGGTACGGCTATTGCTTGAAGCCATCCCCAGCAAGGTGCCAATGGTCACCATAGAGACGCCCACCGCCAGGTTGGTACCGCAGTTAGGATGAATCGCCAGCTCGGCCTCGCCGGCCTGCAAACGCCTCAGGGCCTCATCCAGGGCTCGTCTCAGCAAGCCCAGATCGACATCGCCAAAGATAATAAAGCCATCCGAGTTTGAGCGCGCGCTGGCGCTTAACGATGGATCCATAGTACCCAGGATAGTAAAAGTAGCATGCTCCAGGGCATGATTTTGTCGTGTTCGTCGGCTAAACACCAGATCATCAATCTTCACGAAAAACTCCTTTCGCACCATCGACTCTGTTAGATAGAAAGGCACGCCACGAGCAGCATGGAACTATTTTTTGATCCGCTCACCAAAGATGGCACGCCCAACACGTACAATAGTTGCCCCCTCTTCGATCGCTACAGTATAATCATCGGTCATTCCCATTGAAAGCTGATCCCAGCAGGCGTCCGCCACCTCCTCACGCAGTCTGTCCCGCAGCTGCCGCAGCGCGCGGAACACCGGCCGTACCTGCTCTGGATCGTCGACCAGCGGTGCCACAGTCATCAAACCCTGCACTTCTAAATGCGGAAGGGAAAGGATCTGGCGCGCAATGGCTGGTGCCTCATCAGGGATCATACCTTCTTTACTGGTCTCACCGGAAACGTTGACCTGTAACAATATCGGTTGCCGCCTATCCTCCCCACCAGCCTGACCCTGCTTTTCAGCAGCGCGCTGGAGCGCTTCAGCCACATGCAAGCTGTCAACGCTATGGATACAGTGAAAGACCCCAAAAACCTTCTGCGCCTTATTGGTCTGTACATGCCCAATCATGTGCCAGCGAAGATCAGATGGGCAAAACGTTGCCAGCTTCTCCAATGCTTCCTGCACACGGTTCTCACCAAAATCTCTAATCCCTAAATCATACGCCATCTTCACATCTGCAAGTGGCTTTGTCTTGGAGACAGCGACCAGGGTTACTTCGTGAGGTTGCCGGTCAGCGCGCTGCGCAGACTCGGCGATACGAGCACGTACATGGGCGATATTTTCAGCAATAAGCTCTGGATTGATGGGGGGCTGATTTATCACGATCTTCTCTCTACCGGTTACGGACATCAATTTGCTCTTTATGATATCAATATTGTACCACCAGATATGGTAGGCACACACCATATGCGCAGCATTTCCACCCGCTCTCACCATACCTGATCGGCAGAAGCGTTTTCTGCTAATAATAGTACGTCTATACTCCCATGGCCGTTGTAAGTTCCATACACCCTAACCCTGTGTATGAGAGTTAGCGCCATAGGCGCGCACTACTTTTGCAGGAGCTCCAGCAATACGCCGTTGGTGGCTTTGGGGTGCAGGAAGATCGCTCGCCCTTCGGCGGCCACGCGTGGCTGCTGATCCAGTACAGCCGCGCCCTTATCCTTTAAGTCTTGCAGTGCCCCATCGATATCCTCGACCTCCAGGCACAGGTGATGAAGACCCTCACCCCGCCGCTCCAAAAACTTTTGCAGGCTGGCATTAGCGGGGGCCGGTTCAATAAGTTCTATCTGACTACCAGCTGGACCACCCAGAGGAAGAAAAGCGATGCGCACCTGCTCGGTGGGAACCTCTTTAATCTCAGTAGGGACGATTCCCAGAGTATCACGATAAAAGGTCAGGGCATCTTCCAGATTACGGACAATAATGGCAACATGATCAATACGCCTGGGCATGCGATCATTCTCCCTCTTACAAATTGTTCATTGTTATGATTTGTTGCAATCGGTATGCAACTGGCTTAAATTCAGTTGGTGTGGCACAATGGAAAATAGTCCAATACTGCGCTGGATGGTGCTGGTAATGGTCTGTAGCGCCATCAACGCACTGACACGCGTCGGCTCATCATAGTGCAGTGTATCGGCCATATGCTCGAATTCCAGCTGCGTCAAAATCTCATAGCTCAGATCAGGTTTGACCAGCGTACTCAGATCCAGATCGACATAAGAAATATGGTCTAGTAAAATCTGGGCCGGTTGGATGATATTAGCATACGTATGGATCAAAACATCTTCATTGTAAAATGCGCTGAGCATATACCAGCGATCGGGCCAGAAGAATTGCAAACAATTACTGCGCAAATTGCGCGTCCCCGATGACCAGTTCATTGGAGTACCAGAGGGAAGCCACAGGCGCACACAATTATCCAACACAGGAGATTCCTGCCCACTTCCAAGTTGAAGATCGGAGCTTAATTTATATGCTCGCCACGTTCCACGCAGCATCTTATCATAGCTATGGCTCTCGACTAAAAAATCTCGCTGCATAACATGTCTCCCTTCATCACCATCCATAGTACGGAACAAAGTGGAAAACGTCAAGTAGAAAATGTGCCAGCCTCTACCCCTACAAACAAGAGGCTCAAAAGTATTTGATGTTATACAGAACTCAAAACATCAATTTTTTGATGGTGTTTGACTCCCGTCACATTGGGGGCGCGTGAGCGCCCCCACGCGTGCGTCCGCACTGGTTTATTTTATATGGGTGCATGAGGGGCGCATCAGCGCCCCTCATGCACCCATATAAAATGATCGCGTAAGCATTGCATGAGCTTTCGCACTTGCGGTGCTCACAAGTCTATTTTGTGTTGGTGCATCGGGGGCGCATCAGCGCCCCCGATGCACCAACACAAAAAACCAGCGCGGCTGCGTAGCGGACGCGTGTACGGGGGCGCTCACGTAGCCCCACGATGACGGGAGTAAGATACATTCTTAAAGAAGTTTTCATTCTCAGCTGAAGTGTTGTACAATACAGAGGCATAAAGTAAAACAATTCGGAGCCAAGAAAGAACAGAAAAAACTGGATTTGTATGCGTTGTCCTAACTGCCAAACCCTCAATCCACCCAATGCCAAATTCTGCCTGGAATGCGGACATCGCCTGGCTGGTTGCCCCAATTGCGGCACGATTAATCCCACAGGAGCCAAGTTCTGCATCGAATGCGGAACTGCGCTACAACCAAGACGCGAACCTACAGCGCCCCTTGCCCACACACCTGTGGTCGATGCCGACAAAACACAAGCCATGCGACAGTTGGCCATACCTCAAATTGATGCCTCATTGCTGGCATCCGCTGAGGAGAGGCGCGTGGTGACGGTGATGTTCGCCGATATCACGGGCTCTACCCCGCTGGCCGATCGCCTGGATCCCGAGGATATGCGCGCGATCCTGACCGGCTACTTTAATTTAATGACGGAACAGATCCGCAAGCACGATGGCACGGTTGAAAAATATATTGGCGATGCCGTGATGGCGATCTTTGGGACGCCGGTCACCCACGAGGACGATCCGGACCGTGCTATTCGGGCCGCGCTGGATATGCAGGCCGCGTTGAATAGCTTTAATGAGCACCGGCTGGCGCGTGATCCCGAGGCGACACGGCTCCAAATGCGCATCGGCATCAATACTGGCGAGGTGGCTGCGCCTAGCGCCACGGCCACGCAGTACCACGACTTTCTGATCACGGGTGACGCGGTGAATATCGCCGCTCGCCTGCAGCAGGTGGCGACGCCCGATACGATCCTGGTGGGGGAGCGCACCTATCTTTCGAGCCGGGCTGTCTTCGATTTTAAGGCCATTGCTCCTCTCCATCTCAAAGGTAAGTCCGAGCAGATCTCAGCCTATGTGGTGCAGGGTCTGCGTCAATCTAACCTGGCCGTCGATCAGCATCCGCGCGGTCTGACGGGCAGCAACTCGCGGCTCGTTGGCCGAGACCTGGAGCTGACCCTGCTCCACGCCAGCTACGCGCGTGTGCAGACCGAGCGGCGTCCCCACCTGATCACGATCCTTGGCGCCCCCGGCATCGGCAAGTCGCGCCTGGTGCGGGAATTTATTACGCGCGAACAGGAACTGGTGAAGAGCACTTCATCCACCGGCGAGCTGACACCACCCCTCGTCCTTAAAGGTCGTTGTCCACCCTATGGGGAAGGACTGACCTACTGGCCCCTGATCGAAATCTTGCGCACGATTCTGCATGTGCAGAAAGAAGATACTGACGCTATCATTCGCCAGCGTTTCGTTGAGTTCTTGCGCTTAACTTTTACCAAAGCCAGGATCAACGAGTCACCAGAAAGCATCGCAGAGACGCTGCTGCGTAGCGTTGGGCGCGGATTGCTCGGCAAGCAGCTCTCAGTAACGGATGAGACAGGCTACGATGAACATCCTCGCTCGGAGCAGAGGCCTCCAGCCAGGAATACCACGGATAAGCAGAGTGGCGCGCAGGGTGCCCTGTTACGCGCCTGGCGCGTGCTGCTGGAGGCCCTGGGAGAGTTACAGCCAGTCATCGTGGTCATTGATGATATCCAGTGGGCAGATGAAGCGCTACTGGATCTCTTTGAGTACCTGACCGAGCGCATTACCTCAGCGCCATTGCTATTTATCTGTCCCGCTCGACCCGACTTTCTGGAGCATCGCCGTGATTGGGGTGGCGGCCATAGGAATTTCACCGCTATCGAACTGGATTCCTTGACCTGGGAAGAGAGCAGCGACCTGGTAGACGCTCTGCTGAACACCAGTGAGATGCCCGAGACGCTGCGCTATACAATCCTGGCACGCTCAGAAGGCAATCCCTTCTTTGTGGAAGAGATCGTGCGTATGTTTATCGATCAGGGCATTCTGGTGCGGAAAGAAGACCAGGAGCGCAGACAGAGCTACTGGCAGGTTGCATATCCCAGACATGGGATGATGGGAGAGGTAGGGCAACCAGTGCAGGCCGTCAATAACGAGCCTCTGGAAGAAGGATTATTAACCAGTCCATACTTGATTCCACTCCCCCATGTGCCAGACACGATTCAGGGCGTGCTGGCCGCGCGCGTGGATCTGCTCAATCCTACTGAGAAACTGGTTCTACAGCATGGCTCCATCATTGGTCGCAACTTCTGGCTTTCCTCATTACTGGAGCTGTCACAGGGCTTGAGCCCCGAGGCTGTGATGGAGGCATTGGTCGCCTTGATGCGCCGCGACTTTATCGCTGAAATCAGCAACAAAGCGGCCAGTCCTATGACGCCGGATCGGGCCTTTATTTTTAAGCACATTCTGATTCGCGATGTCGTGTACAATAACATTCCTCGCCAGCGCCGCGCCCATGAACATGCGCGCATCGCGCTCTGGCTGGATGAGCAAGCGAGCAATCAGCAGGTCAACTTCGCCGAGTTGATCGCCTATCATTACCAGCGCGCGCTAGCGGCCTGGTCGCCCAATGCCGCCATCGACTATATTGAAATCTATAATCAGCATCATCCTACGGCTCCCCCCATTCGCCTGACCCGGGAAAACTTGCGCGATCGGGCCGTCAAATATCTGACTCTGACTGGTGATCAGGCCATGGATAGCTACTACTCTTTGCGCGCCCTGCAGGCTTATAATGACGCGTTTGAGCTGCTGAGCGAGTCTCACGCGGATAAGTTAACCCAGAGCATCATGCTGGCCAAGATCGGACAGGCCCATGCTCAGCACGGCAACCTTGATGAGTCCTGGCGCCAGTCCCGCCGCGCGCTACAGATGATTCCCCAGGATGACATGCAGACGAATAAATCGCACCTGCTCAAACTATATGAAAGAATGTCGCTGCTGGCGACGCGCTGGCTGTCACGCTTTGATACCCAGCCCGATCCACAGGAGATACGTCAGTATATCGACGCGGGTTTGAAGATTCTCGAAGGAACACCTACCAGCCGTGAACATATCGCTTTCCGCACCTACCTGGCTTTCTGGTATATTCGCCAGTTAGGGGCAGCGCCCCATGATCAAAAAGCCTGGCTGGCAGAACAGGCTCTGCTCAGTGGAAATGAAGCGCTACAGATGGCGGAGGAACTGAATAGTCCGCGTACCCTCTCTCTAACGCTGGATGCCATGGGATTTATCTACTTTGAGTATCATCAGTATAAGAGGGCACTAGAGCTACAAGAGAGACGCTTGCAACTTGAGGACCTTATACGTGACCGAGAAGAGCTCTACGACCTCTATTTCTCGTTAGGAAGCGCCTACGAACAGGTAGGAGAATATGCCGTCGCCCTGACATACTATGGCCGGGCCTGGAGCAATGCGCTCAGCATGGAGAGCCCATCTATGGTGCTCACCGGCATGGTCGGACGCATGCGCACCTGGTATCGTTGGAATCGCTGGCGAGATGCGCAACAGGTAGCTGAAGATATTCTGCAATTCGTTGAAAAATATCAGCAGGATGAGAAGCGCCAGCTATGGGCACTGGAAACGCTAGCGACCATAGCCTATCATCAGGGCAGGCAGGAAGATGGAGATAGATACGCCCAGCAGTATAAGCGCCTGATTATCCAGCAAAGCGATCGGGAGGCGTACACGGAAGGCGCTCCACCCTCAACCCGTCTGCACGCCATCCACCTCGCACAGGAGGATTGGGAACAGGCTCTGTCCGATTATCGTATCAAGTTTGAACTCAGCGAACCGTTCCCTAATCCCGCGATACTGGCAACGCTGATGGACTTGCTGGTCAATACCGACAACAGTGAGGGAGAAGAGGCTCTGTTTGACCGGGCGATCCAGCTCTGTGAAGAGGCCGGGTCACGCAAGAGCCTGGCGGTCGCCTTGCGGGCACGCGGAAAGATGCTGATGCAAAAACTGCAATGGGAACAGGCTGAAGAAGATCTGCGCCGCTCGCTCAAGTATTGTGAGGAATTAGACCTGCCCTGGGAACGCGCCCACACGCTGTATAACCTGGGATTGCTCTACCGGGCTCGTGCCGACATCTCCATCAACAATGGAAAGCATAACAGCGATATGGAGTTGATGCGCTATTATCTGGAACAGGCGCTGGGCTTCTATGAATCACTGGAAGCTCGTCCCTCTAGCAGACGTGTACGCAGGCTGTTAAAAGAGGAGCAAAGTCCCGAACTCACCACATCTTCGGGCCGCATCAGAGCCATAACTGAGTCGAGTCCCAGATCTGACCTACCGTAGGGGGAAGAGCGGCAATACGAATATGCGCTGGATTGATATTGGCTGAACGTAGATACAGACGCATACTTTCCAAAGCGAGGGCCGGCGTATTGTTGGTACGGCTCAAATGCGCGAGCCAGAGCCAGCGTATACCAACTTCACGCCAGATCTGCAGTATTGCCTCACCAGCCTGATCGTTCGAGAGATGACCTGTTGGACTCAGAATACGACGCTTCAAATGCCAGGGATAGGGACCACGCACCAGGCGCTCACGATCGTGGTTGGACTCCAGGATTAACAGATCAGCATGCTGCATTTGCTCAAGCATCGCGGGCGTAACTTCACCGCTATCAGTTACCAGGCAGATACGGCACCCACCTGCATGGAGCAGGTAACCACAGGGAGCGGTCGCGTCATGTGAAATAGCAAAAGAGGTAACCTCGATATCACCAATCGTCAGGTGCGCCCCGACCGGTAGAATCTGATGGGGGAAGGTCAGTTGTGTCTGAGGGGTTACCCAGCCAGCAGTGTCATCGGATTCTGAACGATCCAATTCTACAATGGTGCTTAACGCCTCCAGAGAGGTTGTGGTCACCTCCACCTCTTTACCAGCGCTTACAGGGATATATGATACAGACTCTTCCATCTGGATCTTTGCCGCGACCGTTCGACCGGCATCGGTCCTCCACATACCGGACCGCAAGCCATCCTGAACAGCCCGCAAGGTTTTACTATTGGCTACCACTGGCAAGGCATATCGATTTATCAACTGGGGAAGGGCAAGGACATGATCGCTATGCTCGTGGGTAATTAAAATCGCCTGGATCTGCGAGAGTGATACACCGACCGAACTCAGGCGGGTCGCCAATGTGCGAGTGCTCAAACCAGCATCCAGCAGGAGCTTTGTACGTCCCTGGGGACCTGCCTCAACTAAGAGCGCATTGCCGCTACTGCCGCTGCCAAGAGAAACCACTCGCATAAGAAAAATACCTCGTCAGGCTGAAAGTCAAAAAATAGAATATTATCCGCGTAAAGCTGGATCATAGAGACTCAATAAATCTTGCGCATTTTGCCCCAAGACCATCTGTAACGCGGCCGCATCCAGGTCGGTTTGCTGAATGTGTTCAATAACGCGCTTCTGCCGCAGTAGACCATAATCACTGCCAAAGAGAATCCGGTCGGCCCCTACTAATCGGGCAACGGCAGAGAATATTTCTGGTCGATACAAAAAAGGGGTTGCAGCCGTATCATACCACACGTGCGAGGAGATACGCTGAATTTCTGGCATTAGCGTATAAAAAGGCAGACCTCCACCCCAATGGGCGGCCACAAAACGTACTTCAGGGAAAGCCGTCAGAAACGTCACCACATCCTGCAGTGAGACATCGCCTTTCCCAGGATATTGATGACCGACCGGCTCACTACAATGGGAGAGCACAAGCAATTGATAGTGCCGCACCACGTCCATCAAAGGAGAGAGTAACTGGACATCACCCAGACTATATCCCTGTCCGTGAGGCATTAGTTCACCCAGTCCAACCATGCCAGCCTTTGCGCAGCGTTCTAGCTCATATACGGCGCGTTCGCCAGCCAGCGGCTGCAACACAGCCATCCCATATAGGCGACCGGGATAACGCCGCATAGCATCAATAACGTAGCTGTTAGTCTCTTCAATCAATGTAGGATCGGTCCAACCGAAAGAAAAGGTGACAGAGGCATCGACACCCGAAGCATCCATTTCCGCGATCAGATCTTCCGCGCAGGCCATACGGGCACGGGGATTGGTATAGAGGGTACGAAACCAGGGATCGCGCTCACAATAGCGCTCGCGCTGCGCACAGACTTCAGGAGGAAATATATGGGTATGAAAGTCGATGAGCATTTCCCTGCCCCTTATAGCAAAACACAAAAAAGGATTTGCCTGCTAGCAAATCCTTACAATGTTTTCCTGATCAACTGGAGAATAGTATTCCCTCAATTTTGCCGAGCCATCCGTCAGTCAGAGACTGAAGCAGAGGACACGCATTCCAGCGCCACGATGAAGATACCTGTTGGTGAAACAAGCCGTACGATCATTAGGGCGACTTCGCTGCGCCTGTTACCAGGTGTCCACGTGTCGTCTATCTACCAGGTCGTCTTCCTGGGATCTTGACTCTTCTAGAGAGTGGGAGAACACGTCTTGGGTGCGGCTTCGCGCTTAGATGCTTTCAGCGCTTATCCCTTCTCGACATAGCTATCCAGCTCTGGCCCGGGCAGGCCAACTGGCACACCAGCGGTCGAGCCATCTCGGTCCTCTCGTACTGGAGATGACGCCCCTCAATTCTCCTACGCCCACGACGGATAGAGACCGAACTGTCTCGCGACGTTCTGAACCCAGCTCGCGTGCCGCTTTCATGGGCGAACAGCCCAACCCTTGGGACCTACTCCAGCCCCAGGATGCGACGAGCCGACATCGAGGTGCCAAACCTTGCCGTCGATGTGAACTCTTGGGCAAGATAAGCCTGTTATCCCCGGGGTAGCTTTTATCCGTTGAGCCACACTCCTTCCACTCGGGAATGTGGGATCACTAAGCCCGACTTTCGTCCCTGCTCGACCTGTCCGTCTTGCAGTCAAGCTCCCTTGTGCCTTTACACTCTGATGGGTGATGTCCATCCACCCTGAGGGAACCTTTGGGCGCCTCCGTTACTCTTTGGGAGGCGACCGCCCCAGTCAAACTACCCGCCTGATCCTGTCCACGTCCCGGCTCACGGTGACGTGTGAGAAACAAAACACAACGAGAGTGGTATTTCATTGGTGTCTCCCCCACCCCCACAAGGGTAGGTTCTCCGACTCCCACCTATGCTACGCACGCTCTGCCTCGTTTCGAGGTCAAGGTGTAGTAAAGCTCCACGGGGTCTTTTTGTCCTGTCGTGGGTAACCCGTATCTTCACGGGTACTTCAATTTCGCCGAGTCCTCTGTCGAGACAGTGCTCAACTCGTTACTCCTTTCGTGCGGGTCGGAACTTACCCGACAAGGAATTTCGCTACCTTAGGACCGTTATAGTTACGGCCGCCGTTCACCGGGGCTTAGATTCGCAGCTACGATCACCGCTCCTCGTAACCTTCCGGCACTGGGCAGGAGTCAGCCCCTATACTTCCGCTTTCGCGTTCGCAGAGACCTGTGTTTTTGGTAAACAGTCGGTTGAGCCAATTTCTTGCAACCCCCTCACGCCACTCCGAAGAGCATCGCTACTAGGGCACCCCTTCTTCCGAAGGTACGGGGTCAATTTGCCGAGTTCCTTAACAGAGGGTCGCTCGATCACCTGGGGAGTGTTCCCCCTGCCTACCAGTGTCGGTTTGCGGTACGGGCGGAGATGGCTCTGGCGAGAGGCTTTTCTTGGCGGCCTAGGGGCCGATGACTTCCGCGGACGCAACGTCCGCTCGCTGCACGTGTCATGCACAGGAAACCGGGATTTGCCTCGGCTTCGCACTTCAGCGCACAGACCCATCCTGTCCAATCGATGGGCTCACCTTCCTTACCGCGTCCCCCCATTGCTCATAACGAGCATCTCCGGTGCAGGAATCTCTGACCTGCTTTCCATCGCCTACGACTATGACGTCCTCGGCTTAGGACCCGACTCACCCTGGGACGTTTGACGGTGCCCAGGAACCCTCAGGCATTCGGTGTGTCTGGTTATCACAGACATGACGCTACTCATTCCGGCATTCTCACTTCTCTTCGCTCCACCAGTCCTTACGGTCTGGCTTCTCGGCTTGAGAACGCTCCCCTACCAATCCATCTAGGATGGATTCCATGGCTTCGGTAATCCGCTTAAGCCTCGATACGTTGTCGGTGCCACGACACTCGACCAGTGAGCTATTACGCACTCTTTAAATGGTGGCTGCTTCTAAGCCAACATCCTGGCTGTTTGGGCGTTGTGACCCCCTTTTACACTCAGCGGATACTTGGAGACCTTAGCCGATGGTCTGGGCTGTTTCCCTTTTGACGACGAAGCTTAGCCCCCGCCGTCTCACTTGCATGCATGCTGTCCTGGCATTCGCAGTTTGCTTGGGTTTGGTAACCTGCACGAGGCCCCTAGCCCATTCAGAGCTCTACCTCCAGGATAGTTCATCATACAGCTGTACCTCAATACATTTCGGGGAGAACCAGCTATCTCCGTGTTCGATTGGAATTTCTCCCCTATCCACAAGTCATCCCCCAGTTTTGCAACACTGGTGGGTGCGAGCCTCGACGGACTGTCACATCCGCTTCACTCTGCTCATGGATAGCTCACACGGTTTCGGGTCGCATCGCCGCAACCGCTCGCCCTGTTCAGACTCGGTTGCCCTATGGCTCCCCAGCTTTAACGCTGGTTAACCAGGCTACGACGATGCACTCGCCGGATCATTCTACAAAAGGCACGCCATTAGCCCTTGGTTTCTCATGAAACAGTGGCCTCTGACTGCTGGTGAGTACGTGGTTTCAGGGTCTCTTTCATCCCCCTCTCGGGGTGCTTTTCACCTTTCCCTCACGGTACTTGTTCGCTATCGGTCGCTAAAGATGTGTAGCCTTGGAGGGTGGTCCCCCCAGCTTCCCACAAGATTGCACGTGTCTCGTGGTACTCAGGATACCGACCCACGTCAACAAACCGTCCTCTACGGGGCTCTCACCCGCTCTGGCCACGCTTTCCAACGTGTTCGAGTAGTTCGTCGTTGCTTGTTGTCGGTCCTACAACCCCGATGGACCCGAGGGTTCATCGGTTTGGGCTCCTCCCGGTTCGCTCGCCACTACTACGGGAATCTCGGTTGATTTCTTTTCGTCGGGTTACTGAGATGTTTCAGTTCACCCACTGCCCCCCGTCACTGCCTATGTGTTCAGCAGGCGGTCTCCAGACATCACTCTGGAGGAGTTGCCTCATTCGGAATCTCGGGGTTCATCGCTTGTATGCAGCTCCCCCCGAACGTTTCGCCGGTCTCCGCGTCCTTCTTCGGTCTTTAGCGCCAAGGCATCCACCTCGTACTCTGTGTAGCTTGTTCTCTACGTCTCTTCATCATGTACTATGAATGCTTTGACTTCTGCTCTTCTTCTCGAAGAGAGAAATCGATCCTCTGCTTCAACTCTGGCTGACCATATTGCTCAGCAAAATTGAAGGAATACTATCTTCAGTTGTTCAGGTGCACTGTTGGCCATCCACCTTCCGTAGAAAGGGATGCTGTACCCCAACAGCTCAAGAGTGGAAACCAGCGTCGCTTCTGGCAACGCACATCGTACCAATGTCCTGGTCGACCTGGAAGTGGGATGAAACTGTACGTTCTTCTGTGAAGAACCTTCATCCAAGCTCCCTAGAAAGGAGGTGATCCAGCCGCACCTTCCGGTACGGCTACCTTGTTACGACTTCACCCCAATCACTGACCCCACCCTCGACGCTTGCCTCCCAGACGGGTTAGCCCAGCGGCTTCAAGTGTTGCCAACTTTCGTGGTGTGACGGGCGGTGTGTACAAGACCCGGGAACGTATTCACCGTAGTGTGCTGACCTACGGTTACTAGCAACTCCAACTTCATGGAGGCGGGTTGCAGCCTCCAATCTGAACTGAGGCCAGGTTTGACGAGATTAGCTCCCCCTCGCGGGTTGGCAACTCTTTGTCCTGACCATTGTAGCGTGTGTGTCGCCCAAAGCGTAAGGGCCGTGCTGACTTGACGTCATCCCCGCCTTCCTCCGTCTTATAACGGCAGTTTCGCTAGAGAGATCCAACTAACGACAGGGGTTGCGCTCGTTGCGGGACTTAACCCAACATCTCACGACACGAGCTGACGACAGCCATGCAGCACCTGTGAACCCGCCCCGAAGGGACAGCCCGTTACGGCTGGTGCAGGTCCATGTCAAGCCTTGGTAAGGTTCTTCGCGTTGCATCGAATTAAACCACACGCTCCGCTGCTTGTGCGGGTCCCCGTCAATTCCTTTGAGTTTTAATCTTGCGACCGTACTCCCCAGGCGGACCACTTATTGTGTTAACTGCGACACTGAGGGGGTCGATACCCCCAACGTCTAGTGGTCATCGTTTACGGCTAGGACTACCAGGGTATCTAATCCTGTTCGCTCCCCTAGCTTTCGCACCTGAGCGTCAGGTACTTCCCAGGACACTGCCTTCGCCTTTGGTGTTCCTCCGGATATCTACGCATTTCACCACTCCACCCGGAATTCCGTGTCCCTCTGAAGCCCTCAAGTCAGACAGTTTCCATAGTACTTCGTCAGTTGAGCCGACGACTGTCACTACAGACTAATCTGACCGCCTGCGTGCGCTTTACGCCCAGTAACTCCGGACAACGCTCGCCCCCTACGTATTACCGCGGCTGCTGGCACGTAGTTAGCCGGGGCTGATTCCTCTGGTACCGTCCGTTCTCGTCCCAGAGAAAAGCAGTTTACGATCCGAAAACCGTCATCCTGCACGCGGCGTTGCTCGTTCAGGGTTGCCCCCATTGACGAAAATTCCTCACTGCTGCCCCCCGTAGGAGTCTGGGCCGTTCTCAATCCCAGTGTGGCTGATCGTCCTCTCAGACCAGCTATCGATCGCGGTCTTGGTAGGCCATTACCCCACCAACCAACTAATCGAGCGCAGGCTCATCCTCGGGCGCCGTTTCCGGCTTTGCTCTCGCGAGCATATGCGGTATTGTCGGCGATTTCTCGCCGGTATTCCTCACCCCAGGGTAGATCACCCACGTGTTACTCACCCGTCCGCCACTCCCTACTTGCGTAGGGCGTTCGACTTGCATGTGTTAGGCACGCCGCCAGCGTTTATCCTGAGCCAGGATCAAACTCGCCATCCAATGTTTTTATAGACACATATCTCTGCAAGACATGTGAAAAAGCATGGTAAGTTGCGATCATGGCCAAGTTACATTAACATTGGCTTGTTTCGCAGATTATTATGGATACTTGATGTTGCCATCAAGCCTCCGAATTGACAGGAACTGGTTCATTGTGTGTTGTTGTTCCAGTTGCTGTTCTGCTTTCCACTCTTCAGTTGTCAAGGTACCCGATGACCTTTCTCGAAGGATCACCGTAGCCATCGTAGTATCGCATACTCCTCGGGATTTGTCAAGGCTTTTCTCAACGAGAATTCGCCAGGCCCAAATTTCTTTTTCCGACTTTCGTTCGAACATTCGAAGCAAATACTACATATCGAATATCTTCACTGCGGGGAATTTAAGATCCCTGAGGATGTCACTTTATCGTGACTCGAGTAATGGATACTGTTTTTTCGACAGCTCAATGATATTAACATATCAAGTCAGAGCTTGTCAAGGCTTTTTGCCCGATTCTCGACCAGATTTTTATTTCGTAGCGAAAATTGCTATCCCCTGTATAGGGGATAGCATAAAGTGGACGGTGCGGGAGGGCTGGCCGCCCTCCCGCACCGTCCACTTTATGCAGTCTTTATTGAGGTAACGCTAGCTCGTTAAGGTGTTGAGGTAATCTGAAGGAAGGGCACAATTAGCATAGAGCCGAGAGAGAAGCTGTAGCTGGTCGGCCACGGTAACGCTCTTACTACCACAGGCAAGCGTCAATGTTCGACCGCCCATCCCCATGTCCTGGCGAATAGGCTTGGGATGGCCATTGATGTCGAGAATACCAATGGGCCATGTTACCCCCTGGTCAACAAAGTCTTTGCCACTGAAGTAGAAGAAGGGTACCTTCAGTTGCTTGATTGTCTGCACGTCTGTAATTAAAGTCAGAATATGCGAGACCGCCAACTCATACGAACTATCAATGTTGATCCCACACCCCTTGAAGCAGCCGGTCCCCTCAATGACCCACATATGATTGCCCAGTTGACTTTTGTCGATCTGAAACTGCTGCGACCAGAAGTCGAAAAGGCTGGCCAGATTGTTAGATCCACCCCATCCGTTATGCCAGCTATCGATGAGTCCGATGGTCTGATTGCGCCAGCTCCAGTTGCCCCCTGGATGCACACTGGTATTCATGGCGGTCTGCATCTGGTCCAGGTAACTTACCTGATTGACCAGCAGCTGGTAATCCGCACCGGCCACATGAGGATCCAGCGATCCAAGAATAACAGGTGTCGATGCACGTACCTTGTGAATCGCTTTCTCGCAGAGATCATAAAATTGGGCGAACTTATCAGGTGGCGTATATAAAAACGAGACCGACGCGTCTTGCTTCATCTGTTCATTACCACACTGAACGGCATCGGGATATGCCCGGGCGGCATCGTCAAATTTCGCTGTATCAAGCAAAGAGGCGTTATTAGCCTGACAAATAGAAAACAGGACGCGAATCCCTTTACGATGATACGCCTGAATGGTGTTCTTCAGCACATCACCACGCAAATTACCCCAGCCACAACTAGGATGGCTCAAGCGTATCCAGGGGATACCGTCATAATTGGTGCCCGGCTCACCGGCAATCCCTAAAACCTTCGAGCGATCCTGTACAGGCAAAATCACTGGCGCGGGGGTTGGAGAAGCTTTAACGGTCGGTGTGGGGGCGAGAGTTGGCGTGGCGGTCGGATGTTGGGTAGCAGTAGGTGTGGCAGCAACCTGTGCCTGTTCAGGGGAGGCACTCACCAGGCGATAGGACAGCGCCACCAGTATGATAGCAGCGATAACTACAAGAGTTAAAACCACGTTACCAGGTTTTTTGAATATATTTAAAACCTTATTCAATACATTCACGTCGTCATTTACCCCTATCTCTCTTGATAAAGAGTTGCTATGTGCCAGAAATGATCGATCGCTTTTAGTATTTTCATAAGCAGCGGATTAGAAAAGTATGATACAGGTGTAGTAAAAGGAAGCGTCAATCAAGCGATCCAGCACTATTTTTAAAGATATTTCATAACTTTATTTCCCAATGCAAAATTCACTAAAAATTTTGTCCAGGAGATCTTCACTGGCGGTTTCGCCGGTTACTTCTCCCAGTGCATCGTACGCGGCACGCAGATCGATTGAGACGAAGTCCAGCGGCAATTGCTGATCCAATGAATGGAACGATGCCTGTAGATGCTCATTGGCCCGGCGTAGCGCCTCTTGATGGCGTGTGCTGGTGACCAGTACGCTTTCACTATAAAGCATGCGACCCGCCAGAACGATATCGGCCAGGGTATCTTCCAATGACCGCAGACCCGCGTCTGAGAATGTGGAGGTCGAGACAAAGATCCCTTGTGGCCATAGTTTCTTCAATTCTGAGGTTTCGATCTTCTGATCACGATCGGCCTTATTGATAACGAGTAGTACCGGACGCTTGCTGGTTGCCCCTTCGCTGTTAGCTGCCTGTACGCCAAAACCCATTGCCTGCAACTCGGCCGAGACCAGGCGATCCTGCTCCATCAGGGGCTCAGAACCGTCAAAGACCAGCAGGACGACATCCGCGGTTTCAGCGGCGGCGCGACTGCGCTGTACCCCGATTTGCTCAACAGGATCATCAGTAGGGGTAATGCCGGCGGTATCAATCAGGTGCAGGGGCACGCCACGCAGGTTGGCGGCTTCTTCAACCGTATCTCGCGTAGTGCCCGCGATAGGAGTCACAATCGCTCGCTCGGTACGTAGAAAAGCGTTCAGGATACTGGATTTTCCAACATTGGGTCGACCGATAATGGCTGTACGCACCCCCTGGCGATAGAGCCGTCCCTGCTCGGAACCTGCCAACAAGATGGATACCAGTTTCTGAGCTTCGGCGATCAACGGCTGCAACTCTTCAGGCTGTGGCGTTGGAATATCGTCCTCGGGAAAATCAATGCTGGCCTCAATGCGCGCAATCGCTCCCAGGACCGCCTGGCGTGCCTGCTGAATCTGGTCTGATAGTCGTCCACGTAGCTGCTGTAAAGCCAGGCGCTGACCCGCTTCAGTCTCGGAGCCGATCAGGTCCATGACGGCTTCCGCCTGGGCAAGGTCCAGGCGTCCATTGAGGAAGGCGCGCATCGTGAACTCACCCGGATTTGCCATGCGCGCGCCCTGCGCCAGTACGGCATGCAAGATGCGGCGCAAGATTAAGGGTCCGCCATGGCCTTGAATTTCTACGACGTGCTCACGCGTATAGGTATGCGGAGCACGCATAAAGACCACCAGCACCTCATCAAGTATTTCCCGGGTATGGGGATCAATAATATGACCAAATGTCAGTTTATGTGATGGCGGAAGCTCACTCTGACCGGCGGGACGTTTAAAGAGGGGTAGGACCAGTTCAAACGCTTCACTTCCACTCACACGAATAACGCCAACCCCGCCTACGCCGGGTGGGGTAGCGATAGCAGCTATCGTATCGTTATGCATACGGGAAATTATATCATAGGCTCAATTTCCAAGTCTAGCAGGTCCTATGCGAGCTTCTATCAACCGGGTGCTTCATTTACCCAGAATACATGCCATGATGAGATGGTGTATACCAATAAATGTTGTATAGTATATAGTGGTATTTCTG
Organism: Dictyobacter halimunensis; assembly: GCF_036245075.1. Lineage (NCBI taxonomy): Bacteria > Bacillati > Chloroflexota > Ktedonobacteria > Ktedonobacterales > Dictyobacteraceae > Dictyobacter > Dictyobacter halimunensis. Next base: position 3,009,494 of record NZ_BSRI01000002.1, on the reverse strand, counting down.
ACCTATGGGTGCCATTCTCGTCGTCTAACCTTCTGAAGAATCGTGTTTTCTATTTGGTTTTTGCCCTATAAGACCCTGCTGATGCAATCCGGCGTCGTAGATTGCAGCTTTTTTGTTGTCCACCTACTAAAAAAGGACAAAATATGTATGCGTAAGTATGGTAGGGATACCCTTGATGCGATGTCGCATCCACACTCAACTTCCTGGCGTATATTTCTATTGTTCTGCATGTTACTGCTCCTTCTAGCTCAAGCCTTACGTTCCTCTTCATCAGTGAGTGCCGCCAGTTCCGCGGCCGCTCCTGGCGGTCCTGGCGATCTCTCGTATTTCGACCTGGCGCGTAAAGATTGCGTCGGGACGGCCAGAAATACCACCTCTAAGGTCTGGTTCACCCTGGCTGACGGCGTATTGAGCGATGTCTATTATCCGACCATCGATAATACCAATGTGAAGACGTTGCAATTCGTTGTGACCGACGGCAGCACATTCACCGATCTTCAAACCCGTGATACGACCTATACGGTGCAGGAGCTGAATGGTCCCACCCTGGCATGTCGCATCACTTCAACGGCGAAAAGCGGTAAGTATCGGGTGGTGACGGACTATGTGACCGATCCCGCGCGCAATGCCGTGTTGATGCGGCTGCATTTTGAGCCGCTCAAGGGACAGCTTTCGGCGTATAAGCTTTATTTGCGCTACGATCCCACTATCAATGGCAATGGTGGCGGCGGCACCGGCAATGGTGGCGCAGACAATGCGACGCTGGCGACATCAAACGGACACATGCTGCCCGTGGCCTTCGATACCCAGACTAAAACCAACGCGGTCAATCGGGACTATGGGGTCCCGGTCTATAGCGCCCTGGATGCCTCGTCTCCCTTCACCCAGGTATCAAGTGGCTTCGTGGGGACTGATAGCGATGGTTTGAAGCAGCTCGATACCTCGCATACGCTCAGCGCGCTGTATAATACAGCCTCCAATGGCAATGTGGTGCAGACCGTGCAGGCCAATATCTCGCATGGCGGCGATCTGACCCTGGGACTCGGCTTTGGTCAGTCGCAGGCGGAGGCCGTGAAGACTGTGCAGGACGCTCTGAGGCAGAACTTCAATGCTGTGCTGGCGCAGTATACCGCCGGCTGGCTGCAATACGACGCGAAGTTGACTCTGCGGCGTATCTTCCCCGCTGCGAAGTCGCAATCCAGCATCGATTTCGCGCGCCTTCTCAATGAATATTATCTCAGCGTCAACGTTGTGAAGGCATCGGAGGATAAAACGTTCCCCGGCGCTCTCGTAGCCGGCCTGGCCTCCCCATGGGGACAGGCGACATCGGCGGGCGATCCGAACAATACCTACTTCGGTTCGTATCGCGAGGTCTTCGCGCGCGACCTCTATGAGACCTGGACCGCCCTGTTCACCGATGGCGATCGCGAGACCGCCCGTGACGCGGTCAACTTCCTGTTCTATCATCAGCAGCAGGCGGACGGTTCGTTCCCTCGCAATAGCCTGCTCAATGGTAAGGTCGCGCCCGACTCGTTCAACACCCAACTGGATGAGAATAGCTACCCTATTCTGATGGCCGACCAGATGGGCATGACTGGCAGCGATCTCTATCAAAACCACATCAAACGCGCGGCCAATTTTGTGGTCAGCCATGGTCCCTCCTTTGGCGTGGAACGCTGGGAGGAACAGGGAGGCTACTCTCCCTCGACAATCTCCGCCGAGATTGCGGGGCTGGTGGCCGCCGCCGATATCGCGCGCAAGAATAATGATCTGCAGAGCGCCAATCTCTGGCTTGGTGTGGCGGATGACTGGCAGCGCTCCATCAAAAAATGGACCGTAACCACCAATGGCCCGCTCTCCTCGCAGCCCTACTTCATCCGGCTCTCGAAGACGGGTGATCCAAACGCGGCCATCTCCTATAATCTGGGCAATGGTGGCCCAACTCTGGATCAGCGCTCGGTTATCGATGCGGGCTTCCTGGACCTGGTACGCCTGGGCGAGCTGTCGGCCAGCGACAAAGATGTGGTAAACTCGCTTCCCGTGGTTGATAAGACCATCAAGGTACAAACCCCCAATGGTCCCGCCTGGTATCGCTACAATGGCGATGGCTATGGGGATGGAGCTCAGGATGGACATCCGTGGGCACCCAGCGGCAAAGGTAGCGGCCATCCATGGCCGGTTCTGGGAGCCGAACGTGGCGAGTATCAACTGGCAACCGGGGATATCGGCACAGCGGTCTCGCTGCTGGATACCCTGCAGAAATCAACGTCCGGAGTGGGTCTGCTCCCAGAACAGATCTGGGAGCAGCCGAATCTGGCCGCGTCTCCGTATGGTACCGATCCTACAGTCGCCTCGATTGGCTTTGTGACCGGCAAGCCTGATGGCTCCGCATCTCCACTGACCTGGGCTGTCGCTTCATATGTGCGCCTGTTCAACGATACACTATCCAATAAGCTGCTCGAACAGCCGCAGAACACCTATAATCGCTACGTAACCCACCCGGTAGGTCAAACGCAGCTGAGCGTGACGGCTCCAACCAATCTCTCGTCAGTTAGCTCATCACCTGTTGTCGTTACGGGCAAAACCGCGCCGGGCAACGCGGTCTACGTTTCCGCAACCAATACTGATCAGCAGAATCAGACCAGCACAGTGCAGGCGCAGGTGGCGGTGGATGGGTCATTCAGCGCCTCGCTACCGATTACCGGCGGTACAACCGTGCTGAATACGGTGGCGGTCAGCCCGAGCGGGGCAACGGCGCACGATCAGCGCACCGTCGTCTATGACTTTACACCTGGCAAACTTGTCTATGATGCCAGCGATCCCGGCAACGATGACAACGGTCCCGGCAACTACGCCTACCCAACCGCGTCTGACTTCCATGCCGGGGCCTATGATATCCAGGACTTCCGCATCTATGATGACGGCACCAATATCATCTTCAAGCTGCAGACCCGCGATCTCACCCCGACTTTCGGGAGTCCGCTGGGCGCGCAGCTAGTGGATGTCTATGTGCATAATCCCACGGCCAGCCAGACCTCTACGGCAGCATCCTATCCGCAACGGAACTATACCATCGCGCCCGGAGCCGCCTGGAACCAGCTCATCGAGGTACAGGGCTTTGGTCAGCGTTACATCGATGCCAACGGTACGGCCCTGGGGACCGTACAGGTCAGCGCCAACGCGATTTCGCGCTATATCACCTTCAGTGTGTCGAAAGCTACCCTTGGCACCCCTGGCTCCGGCTGGGGCTTTACCGTAACCCTGACGGGGCAGGATGGATACAGCCCGGACCAGGCGCGCGCCTTTACGGCTACGCCGGGCGCGTATTCCTTCGGCGTCTGTGCCACCACCAGTAGCGATCCTCATTGTACGGTTGATCCCAATACGGTGCCTAAAGTTATGGACACCATCACCCCGGCAGGGGTCAGCCAGTCTGATGAACTGGACTACACCAAACATCCCGTTGTACTACAGGATGTGGTTATCCCCTGACGTCATGCATTTTCGTTAATTAACGAGAAGCGGGCAGCCTTGATGGCTGCCCGCTTCTCTCATTTTGTTGGTGGAATAGCTCGCTCAGTGAATGATGCGCTCGGGATGGGTATATATGTTCATGGACCGGTTGCGCAAAAACCCAATCAGGGTGATGCCACCCCGCTCGGCCAGCTCGACCGCCATGCTGGAGGGTGCGGAGATGGCCGCTATGCAAGGGATGCGTGCCAGCAGAGCCTTTTGAATAATCTCAAATGAGGTGCGCCCGCTGACCATAAGAATATGCTCCTTGAAGGGGAAGAGCTCTTTTTCCAGTCCATAACCAATCAGCTTGTCGACAGCGTTGTGCCGTCCGATATCTTCACGCAGCGCCAGCAATTCACCCTCATGTGTAAAGAGGCCGGCGGCATGCAGACCTCCTGTATGTCGAAAAACAGCCTGCTCGGCATTCAAACGCGCGGCCAACCCATAACATGTTTCAAAGGAGATACGTAGCTCGTCTGCTTCCAGGGCCGGGACGGATAGCATCAGGTCCGCTATACTGTTCTTTCCGCATAACCCACAGCTGGCGGAAACGGCGAAGTGACGCTCGAATTTCGGCGACTGTGGCTGCAAAGCATCCTGAAAAGTTGTTCGGCGCAGGGCTACACTGACGACGTTTTCGAGCGGTAGACCATCCTCATCCTGCGCATTCTTCACGTCTATTACATCCTGTGGCCCTTGAATAATGCCTTCGGATAGCAAAAAGCCAAGCGCCAGCTCGACATCATGGCCGGGAGTACGCATAATTACAGCCAGGCTTTGATCTCCCAGACGCACTTCAAACGGCTCTTCGACCGTCACATGTTCTTCCCTGGATGTAGCTGCCTCATCCTTCCAGTGCTGAACCTGCACTTCCATGACGCGTTCGGGATCTAGCTCTGAACGCCAGCTATGAAAAAGAGTCATTAAACCGCTCCTCATCAAAATCGCGCACCACATTGCCAGCAATTGAAAAAACCATCGTACCCAACAAGTAGATACGTCCTCAGTGTACCATAATTACAACTCTCTAATTTATAGAGGTGCACGGGGTGCGCGGATGCGCACCCCGTGCACCTCTATAAAAACCAGTGCGGCCGCGCAGCGGACGCGAGTGCGAGGCGCTCACGCGCCCCAATATGACGAGAGTAGGCCCACTCTGAAAATAAACGCTCTTCCTCACCTTTCTCGCAGGAATAACGGGCCGTTGACTGTCAACACTACACGTGCTAGGATATGCGCAACATATTATCGCACTCGCAATCACGACAGGAACCAGAGATGCATTCTTTCCTTCAATCGAGTAATGATCTATTGCGCCAGCGCGGCTACCGCCTTACGCCACAGCGCCACATGATTCTTCGAGTCATTCAAGAAGCTGACGAACATTTAAGCATCGATCAGATCATGGAGCGCGTCCAACAGTTGAATCCGTACGTGAGCCTATCTACGATCTACCGCACGATTGAATTGCTCAAAAATGTTGGGTTGGTGCGTGAAAGCCACCTCCCTGGCGAACAACCCCTCTATGAGACAGCCGAGGGGCAACAGGCCCATCACCATCTGATCTGCCGCCGCTGTAAAGCGACCTTCCATCTCGACGAAGAGCTACTGGGCAACCTGAATGAGCAGCTCCAGAAACAGTACCACTTTCACGGCCTCTCTCTGGAACTGATGGCCGCCGGCTACTGCCATGAGTGCTGGCAAAAAATCCAGCAGGAACCAACGCAAGCATAACCCTCTCAATATCACCCTATCACCACGGACGCAGCCCCTCATACTCTTTGCAGACTTCAGCCTATCATGAGTGATTGATGCAAAACGCACGGCGCATACGCCGTGCGTTTTGCATCAATCACTCATGATCAAATACAGGTGGGGGCGTCAGCGCTCCCCAGACTGGCACCAGCCACATCTCTTTTATTGCTGGAGGTAGGAACGGTAGTTGCGCAACGTCTCCTCAATGCTGTCGCCGCCAAATTTTTCTAGCAGCGCTTCAGCCAGGACGATAGCCATCATAGCCTCCCCCACAACTCCTGCGGCGGGCACTACACATACATCGCTACGCTCATAACGGCTCTGGTCGATATTCTCATTGGTCGCCAGGTCTACTGAGGGGAGTGGATGCGCCAGAGTAGGAATAGGCTTGACGCCGACGCGAACCACAATGGGCTCTCCATTCGAGATGCCGCCTTCAATACCACCGGCATTATTTGTCAGGTGTGACCAGCCACCTTGCTCTTCATGACGCAGGACATCGTGTACATGTGAACCGGTGGTACGGGTCGTTTCAAAACCCGCCCCGATCTCCATTGCCTTTACCGATGGAATACTCATCATCGCCATGCTCACGCGCGTACCCAGACGGCGGTCCCACTGACTAAAAGATCCCAGGCCGATCGGTACCCCAAACGCCACCACCTCAAAGACGCCACCGCAGGTGTCGCCCTCGCGCTTGGCCTCCAGAATACGCGCGATCATTTTCTCGGTAAGTGTGGCGTCTGCGCAGCGCATCGGCGACTCTTCAACCTGACGCCACATGTCCTCTGGATATGCATCAGCAGTCATAGCACGGGAAGTCTCATAACCAACGCCCGCGACTGAGAGCACATGACTGTGTACGCTGATACCAAACTGCGCTAAAAACTGGCGGCATAAACCGCCCACAGCGACACGCGAGGCGGTCTCACGCGAACTGGAGCGCTCGATGACGTTACGTACGTCGTCATGACCATATTTGATTGAGCCGGTAAAATCAGCATGCCCCGGCCGAACACGCGTGATTGGCTCAGTCTCCGCCTCAACTGGGGCCGCGCTCATGCGCTCTTCCCAGTTCACCCAGTCCAGATTCTCCACCTGCAATGTAATCGGTGAGCCCAACGTCTTACCATGGCGCACACCAGACAGGAAACGGATGGCATCCTTCTCGATCTTCATTCGTCCCCCGCGTCCGTATCCTCCCTGGCGCCTGCGTAAATCAGCATCGACGATCTCTTTCTTGACCTCTAAACCCGCGGGCAGACCTTCAACTATCATGGTTAAGCAGGGACCATGCGATTCTCCTGCCGTTAAGAAACGAAACATACTTGCGCACTCCTCAAACCTGAATACTGCCTTATTCGCTATGCACAGGACCAGTTTTCACATCCGGATATCTTTAGTTACATACTACTTCATTGCCAGCGCCGCCATCGGCTCCACAACGCCGTCAGTGTGGAGCCGCAATCAATAACCTGCATATGCCATCGGCTTATAGCCCAATTGTACAACAGGTGACATTTGAGCCCCAATGATTTAACGACATTGTAAAAAAACCCAACATTTTCGTCAACAGACAAATCATCCATTATCATTCTGTACCAACACTGCGGCCGCCAATCAATGGATCAGAAACGGTTTCTCTATATATAACGTCTGTAATATCAGTCCCTCTAAAGCGCCCTCGCTTTTATATTAGCTGAAAAAAAGTAGAGCGAGAACAGAGGTCATTCTTATAACTTGTGTAATAAGCAGGCTGTTTTAGTTGAAAGAAGATACAACTATTTCTCATTCAAGCGACCAGCATGTATCATGTATAAACGTTCCTGATAGCGGTTCTCAACATAACTTTGCGACAAAGCAAGCAGTAAAAATACAGCAAAAAGCGAACCTGCTCGCATGATAGCTTGAGAATATCTAACATTCTTTCTGGTGATTTGACTAATTTGATTATTGAAGCATCCACTGTTTGCATTATCATTAGGGGCGTAAATTAAGAACTGTACTTGTAACACAAGCTATCATATATCAGTATCTTTCTAGTGCAGATTGCACTAACATATTGACACCATACATAAGTGTATTTTACAATACATTTGACCAGGATTTTGTGTATTTATTGACTCTCTCGTTAAAAAAAATTTACATCTAGGAGGTCAACATGTCCCCTGAGCAACCATCAGCTAAGATTGGCAAAACGGTAGGGGAAAAATTACGGGCTGCGCGCATCACTCAGCACTATACACAGAGTCAACTTGCCGCCCCTGATTTCTCAGTCAGTTACATCTCAGCCATTGAACGCGGGCAGATCCATCCGTCCCTCCGCGCTCTGGAAATTCTTGCCAGCCGTCTTGGAATGAGCTCAACTCAACTCCTTCCTAGCAAATCTCAGCAGGAAGAACGTGCCAGCGCTGCCGCAGCTTTGAGCGAACGAGAAGAGGATGAGGTAGAATTAGATCTACTTGATGCACAAATTCTAATTATACAAGGAGAAGCTCAATCTGCAATCACATTGCTCGAACATACCTCAAACAAGCGCTTGAAACGTCACCATCAATTACAGCTTCGCTATCTCATGGGCTGGGCATACTATAAGGACAATCAGTACCAGGAAAGCGAATACGTTCTCGCTGAGGCGACGCAGATCGCCAAAGAGTTGAACGCGCAATATCTGCATCTGCGCATCCTTCATCAGTTAGCATTGACATATGCCGCCATGCGCAATTATGCACAGGCTTTGCTGGCTCATCAGCGTTGCCTTAACCAGCTTGAAGAGAGCGGAACACAGGATCCGTTCTTTAGCGCTCAAATCTATATTCAGATGGGCCAGCACTATACACGTCTGGAAAACTTTGAGCAGGCCCTGGATGCCTTTCATAAAGCTCTCTCTATTACTGAAGAACTGACAACTACACAAAGTATTCAGGCTACCTACACAAATCTCAGTCAATATTATGCTGCCGCTAAAGATAATGAACTGGCTATGTTGTATGCCTATAAAAGCATTCAATTACACAATTTTGATATCATCAAACGCTTACGCAGTGAGCTTTATCATTATCTGGGCCACGCTGTGATGCAGACCGATAGCCAGCGGGCGCGTGACTATCTGGATAGCGCCTTACAATCTCCTGCCGTTACCCGAGATCAATTGACTCAGGCCAGCCTGCTGGCCCGCAATGCCGAATGGTACTTTGCGCAACAAGATCTCAAGGGAGCTGAACAACATGCCCGGCAGGCTTATGAGATGGCGCAAAGCTTCGGCGATACAATCATTACGGCAGATACATTGATTGTTCTCGGCAGAATAGAGTATGCACTGAAAAATTATGATCAGGGGGGTGGACATTTCGTTGAGGGTCTGGATATGCTAGAACGCCTGGGAAGTCACGAAGAACTGGCGGATGAGTCTGTTCGCTACGCACAACTCCTTGAGGAACTGGGCCGGGAGCGCGAGGCTTTTACCCACATCAGACGTGCCTTCCAGAGCCGCCAAAAACTGGGGCGATAAAGTACTTTTACCATATAAAATTGACAATCGGATGGTCAGCGGCATCGGAACGGCGCTGATCCCGATTGTCAATTTTCGATCATGCTTCTTATCAGAAGTAACAATTGAAATATTTCTAGTGGGGTCTTTCCAGCAAGCCCTATTCTCTGAATAAATGTTTTTTTCGGCAGGCGCTCAAGCTTCTTGCGATCTTTGGCTAATCGTGGAGGTATCCAGAGTTCATTATCGGCTGCCGTTAATTTGCTATCCTTCTTATCCTGATGTTCCTCACTCATATAGTTCCTCGTAGAGCTATAAACACCATGCCATTCGTTTGGATGAGCGTAGCCGCCTGGAATGCCGCTGGAAATGGAATCATTCCCATTGATGGGCCTGCGGCCGTGGGTAAAGGCTGTCTCCAACTGCTTTTTACAGCATGTCAGGAACACATATACTGAGCGCGTCTCGCTTCAGAAGCTATCTCTTATCAGGAGGGTGCGCTACATAAGGTAATATGGGAACAATGCTATCATAATTGTTGACTGCAAACACGAGCACAAATAAGGGATCAATATAATACGTTTCCTGCGGTACAATATCACCCATAGCTGATCAAGGTCTTCTTTAAGTAGCAGTTCCAGGCGGGTAAAATATCTTATACTAAAGGCACTGAGTCTATACCTTTAAGGGGAAGCTCTATACATGGAGCATAGATAGAATAAAATGAGGCAAACATATCAAAAACATAGGGGAGATTTTTCGAGGTGGATACGACAGATAAAAAGCAATTAACTCACTTAGATGAGCAAGGCAATATCCATATGGTCGATGTTACCGATAGGCCTGAGACCGTGCGCGAGGCGATCGCCCATGGACGCGTACGCTTGCGGCCGGAAACGGTGCGCTTGATTGAAGGAAATCAGATTTCAAAGGGGAGTGTGCTAGAAGTAGCTAAAATCGCCGGTATTATGGCGGCCAAACAGACACCGCAGATCATTCCTCTCTGCCATCCTCTACCAATGACCCACATTGATCTGCAGTTTACCCTGGAGAGCGAGACTGGTCTGATCTTGATCGAGGGACGTACCCGCACCAACTATAAGACCGGCGTCGATGTGGAGGCGCTAACGGCGGTGACCGTGGCCGCGCTCACCATATACGATATGTGCAAAGGAGTGGATACTACTATCACCCTTGAGCAGGCTTATATCGCACAGAAAAGTGGTGGCAAGAGCGGCACAGTGACGTTTCAACCCGGCCAGACCGGGCTTTAATTTTTTCGCACTTCTAGCAGCATCAACATGGCCTCAATCAGATTGCGCTCTTCGGGCTGGGCCAGGCTTAACTCTGTTTGTCCAATCGGGGTGATCAGCATGCCATTTTCGTCCACGGGAACCACGCTACGAATGGCATGCGGATTTCCTCCCAGCCAGCGTACAGGCTCCAGCAACGATCCCAGGAAAACCGAGATGGTGACATATTGTCCGCGCAGGGATGGGTCGAGATCTTGCAGGTGCAGTTCCAGCGTTTCGCCGCGCTGGATGACGCTACCTTCTACATTCCGGGCCTGCAGGTGGATGATGGCTTGATCAGCTGGATTGACGCGCAGGGCACTATCTGGACGCGTTAAGGTTTTGCCACGGCGTACGCCGCCCGCGCTGGCCATTACCGGTGTATATGCGTGGGTATTGGCTGCGCGATCCTCCGGCGCTGTAGCTCCACCAAACAAGGTGGCAACCCGTACCAGTTCCTTTAACGCCTGCTGGCGCAGAGAGCTCTGGGTGATATGGGCGCTCACGCGCAGGGCCAGTTGTAAGAGCGAGCGAGCCGCTTCGTCGTTGTCGCTATGCTCGTGGCGAGCCTGGAGCAGCACCGCCTCGGCCTGGCTGATCAGAGACTGGCTGAGGTGGCTAAGCATGCGATGGGGCGTGGCTGATAGGGTACGTGTTCCCTGCCCCAACAAGGCTCGAGTCCCCAGCGGCTGTACGGCCGCGCGCATGGCATCATAGAGATCCAGATAAGCATGATGACATTCCTGACAGCTGGCCAGGTGGAAGAGAAGGGGCGCATAGTGGACCGTGGCCTGGGAATCATTGTTAAGGAGAGCCATGATGAAATCAGGAAGCTGCTGATAAAAGGAGATATGATAATTCCCGCTTAATTGAAGCTTTAGCTGGTTGCCGTTCTCTTCTACCAGTACCCCGGCTTCTCCATCTGTTGTTGCGGGCGCCTGTAAAACCTGCTGGAGCCACTGCCCCAGTTTGTGGTAATTTCCCCTGAGGTCAGAGGTCCCTCCAAACTTTGTTTCGTCGTTCATTATGATTCTCTCCTTCGGTGTCAGTTATCTGGCTCTACTCTTCTTTATAGAAACGCGATAGACGCTTCAGTTGTGCCGAGGTAAGCTGTACAGTCTCCTCGCCATGCCAATCAAGGAGGCCGTCGGAAGCGAGCTCATGCAGGCCTTTACATACATCCTGCCTGGTCAGGTCGTTCTGCGCGAGTGTTTGAACGTCTACCTCGTATACATTCTTATCAGTGGAATGTTTCGTTGTATACATGGTTAAACGTAAGGCAATGGTAACTGTCAAATTTGAACTTTGCTGCTGCAAACAACTGCGTAATTTTTTGTGCGCATGATCCTTGTGCTGGCTGATATGGGGATTAAGTTCGGCGCTAAAGGAGAAGTCCAGCTCTTTGGATAAGGTATCAACCAGATCATCGGCTCCTATCTCTTGGAGCTCTTGCATGACAGCCTGCAGCTGATTGGGCGCGGCGCGCAAGACAGCGATGCAGTGCTTGAGAATATTGCGTAATTCGCGCTGCGAGGCGACATGAATGCTGATCGCTTCAGGCGTTGAAAAAGGGGTCTCACCCCATATCGACTCTACCGCGTCTGAAAGAGGATTATCGGGCTCCTCTTCATCCACACCCTCCAGTTCGGCCGCCGTATTCACCTGCAGGCGCCTTTTCCTGAGGCGGTCGATGGCTTTGTTTCTTACACTGCGACTGAGAAAGGCGTAAAACTGGGCATCGGTCAACTGGTCCAGTGCGGTCAGGGGGGTTCGATCTTCCCCTCCTAAGATACCCAGGCGCACAAGCTGCTCCACCACGTGCCCGATTACTGTATCAACTTCAAATGCATCGTATTTTAAAGCGCCTAAATATCGTTGCGCGTTCCTGTGCAGGTACGCATACAGTAATGGATAGCTTTGCTCTGCCCGATACCTCAAATCGTTGGCTGTAAATGGCATGGCAGGATTTTCCTCCGAGGTGCCGATCCTATGAAATGCATGTATCTCTATCTCTGTTAGACGATGGAGATGGATCAAATATATCTCGAAACTATTTAAACATAGTTTCGAGCTGATGTTTTCCTGTACATTGTATATTGAACACGTGCGAGACGCAACAAAAGGCGCTCCTGATAAAGGATGTTATGAAGTATCATTCCTCTTATCAGGAGCGCCACGGTTCTCGGGCTGGTTTCGCGAACTATTCGATGTCGCCGCGTTTGCCCAGGCGCTGGTGCTCGTAGGCCTTTTTGATGACGGTCAGGCTGCGCTTGACATCTCCGCGCTCCTCCAATAGGTTGGCGTAGCGGAAGTATGCATCAGCCGCGATCTCATGGGCGTTGGAGGTGTCGAGCAATTCTAACGCCTGCGTGAAGTACTGGTCAGCTGCATCATAGTCCTCTAACTGGTGGCGAATCTGGGCCAATACGATGAGGGCCTGGCCCTGCGATTGGGAATCTCCACCGGCCTGAGCGTACTTTAAGGCTTCCTGCGCTTCCTGCTCTGCATCTTTAGAGTCACCACGCTTGAGCAGCAATTCAGCCAGACCCGTGTGGCAGATGGAGGCGGAAACCTCGTCGTTCAGCTCGCGCTCGATGGCGATCGCCTGGCGATACTCTTTTTCTGCTCCATCCAGATCCTGCTGCTTCTCCAGGGCTTTGCCCAGGCGCTGGTGGGTCATACCTACCAGGCGCTGCTCGTCACGCATCTCGTAGATGGCTAGACTCTGCATGGCATACTCACGCGCCATGGCGAGCTTGCCAACGGTCTTGTAATGCTGGCTGATGTCCATGTACTTTCTGGCGAAGCTCTTGCTATCCCGATTCATGGCATCCAGGGTCTCGAGCGCGCGATGATAATACGCAATCGCTTTTTCGAGATCGCCCAGGCGGAAATAGTCGTTCGCCAGGTTACTAAACACTTCCAGTGAGAAGACCGGGTCGGTAATCTGGCCGTTCTCGATGGCGGTGTAACAGCGCTGGTGGTTTTCTACAGCCAGGGTATAGTTATAGAGTAAAAAGTAGGCTTTGCCTAACAGGTTACGAGCCCGCTCGATAAATTCACTGTCATTGAGGGCTTCCCCCTGCGCAACCGCGTTACGCAGATCTACGACCGCTTCCTGGTATGCACCCGAACCCATGTGGATCTGTCCCTTTAACAGGTAAAGGCGATACACCTGGTCTGTGGTGACACGGTCTGGCTGGATCGGCTCCAGTAATTTTTCGGCCTGTCCGTAATCACCTTGCTGCACCAGCACATTGGCCTGCAGTAATTCAACATCAACACGCTGATCAGGTCCCGCATCGGCAGGAGAATAACCAACCGCACGCGCTTCAGCTGCGCCCGAGGGAGACCCTTCGAGGAGAAATGTCAGTGGTACATCCAGACGACGGGCCAGGATGGAGAGGGCTTTTAAGGAGGGTCGTATCTTGCCGCGTTCAATGGCCGAGATATAGGAGATCGAAAATTCGGGGGCGGCTAGTTGAGCTTGAGTCATGCCCAATTTCGTACGAACCTCACGAATATTCGTACCGACTCTTGCGGCAACAGCCTTCCCTACATTTGCAGTTTCAAGGGATGGCATGGAACAGTTCCTTTCAATGAGTAATATATTAAACGCTCTCGTTTATAAGCTTCAGCATTGTTAATTGAACTAGCTATCCTTTTCCTTAAAAAATCGTAACAATACAGCAGGAGGTGCCGCAATTGTTACCAAAAGTCATAGATGTCTTTGCTGCTACCGCATTCTTTTCATTCTCATGTATAACTCTCAAAAAATAGAGAGTGTTCTAAGCATTCTGAATGCTACAATAAGGAAAATAGCTAGATGTTACTTCATATTTCGTAGTCTAACATAGACTACGATTCTAGTCAACCCATATTGTACTTTTTTCATCGCTTTATTATATAATCCTTGACATCAATGAAGCATGGGCAGATCAAATATTGTTTGAATAAAAAACTCATTTATTTTGCAGTCTTTTTAGTCTTCTTCCATGCCTACTATACTGAATCAGGTGAGCTATTAAAACATATCAACGCATGAGTTCATATTGTGAAATGATAGCAAGCAATCTATAAATGAGCAAACAATATGTCAACTTCATAACTATGAAAAGTAGTAATGCTGTAGCCAGGTCAAGCATCTCTCCATCTTGTATATTGAATCGGCCGAAAAGACTGGCAAAAACACCTGAACTACACTATAATGCACAATCATTGGACCATCTTTTCTGCGGCTTCGCTGGGCCACCAGCGCTGGTGAGAGAAATAACGGACGCTTTCTAACAATGATGTAAAACGTTTCACTGCTGTCCCTGAGAAAGGATGCTTGAGTCTGCATATGCATACTATTCCACGTCTCTTTATGCGCTCCGTCGATCGCTTCGGCGCGCGCCCTGCCTTGCTTGAACCGCGTTCAGATAACGCTGTAACAACATTGACGTATAATGGGTTGCGTGAGCGTGTCCTGCAGTTCGCTGGCTACCTGCAGCAACAAAATGTGTCAAAAGGTCAGCGCGTGATGATCTGGTCTGCCAGTTGCTCTAACTGGTTGGTCGCCTACTTCGCTTCATTGTTGCTGGGGTTGGTTGTCGTTCCACTTGATGTAAATACAAAAGAAGATTTTCTTCAGCGATTGCTAGAAATTACAGATGCTACATTTCTGATTACAACTCAAAAAAATTATACAAGCCTGAAGTCTTTTTCTCTTCCATTCATCGATATTGATGCTCTACCAACTGCTGAGCTAACTACAGCTCAGCTACCAGAAGTTGAAGAAAGCGATCTGGCTGAACTGGTTTTTACCTCTGGCACAACAGGTCAGCCCAAGGGGGTTATGCTCTCCCATAAGAATATTGTCTCTAATGCCATTGCTTCCCTTGAGGTCGTAAAAATTACGTCCGCCGATCGCGCGCTCTCTATCCTCCCTCTCTCTCACATGTTTGAGATGACCATCGAGATGGCGCTTATTTACGCGGGTGCCAGTATAGTGTATGCTCGTTCCCTGGTGCCAGATACACTGTTCCGCTTGCTGGCAACCCAGCATGTAACCTGTATGGTGTTGGTGCCTCAGGCGTTGCAGCTTTTTATGAATGGTATCGAACGCGAGGTTCGACGCCAAAAATTAGAGAAACAGTGGAAAAATTTACATAAAATCGCCAGATGGACCCCCTTTCCATGGCGGCGCCATTTGTTCCGCTCAGTCCATCGTCGCTTTGGCGGCCATTTCCGCCTGTTTGTGAGCGGAGGAGCCTATCTTGCGCCGATGCTGGGGCGCGCCTGGGAAGAGATGGGCTTTCGCATCCTGCAAGGCTATGGGGCGACCGAGTGTTCACCCGTGATCTCGGTAAATCCACTACACGACCATACGCTGGAGTCGGTGGGCCAGCCACTGCCGGGCGTTACGCTCCGTATCGAGGCGGATGGTGAGATCCAGGTGCAGGGTCCAAATGTAGCTATGGGATACTGGCAGAATGAGGAGGCGACCGCGACCGCCTTCCATGATGGCTGGTATGCAACGGGCGATCTGGGCTACATGGATAAGCATCATAATCTGTACCTGAAGGGGCGCAAGAAAAATCTGATCGTGCTCGCCAACGGCATGAACGTCTATCCGGAGGATATTGAGAATGTCTTGCAGACACAGAACGGTGTGAAGGATGCCGTGGTGCTTGGCTTGCATGAGAAAGATCAGGGTCCCACGGTTCATGCCGTTCTGCTAATGGAGGATAAGAGCCTGGCGAAGACCACCATCCAGAGCACGAACAAGCAACTGGCCCCCCATCAACAGGTGAAAGGCTTTACGATCTGGTCCGAACAGGATTTTCCCCGTACCCATACCCTGAAGGTTAAGCGGCAGGAAGTCCTTGAGACCCTATCTCAGTCTCGCCAGTGATAGTACAATACAGGTAAGAATTCATGGATAGGGAGTCGAAAAATCATCTATGCTCTACTTAGTTGCTACCCCGATCGGGAACCTTAATGATATTACGTTGCGCGCCCTGGATATTCTGCGCTCAGTCGATATTGTGGCCAGTGAGGATACGCGTAAAACTGGCATGCTGCTAAAGCATTTCGATATTCAGAAGCCGCAGATGGCGTTCCATGAGCACAATGAGCAGCGCGCAGGTGAACGCATTGAGGAGATGCTGAAACAGGGTCAATCGGTCGCGGTAGTAACGGATGCCGGCACACCGGGTATCTCGGATCCGGGCTTTACCCTGGTGCGCCGCGCCATTCAGGCTCAATTGGACTTCACGATGATCCCTGGTCCGACGGCCTTTGTGATGGCCCTGGTCCTGTCGGGGCTCCCCGTCCATAGCTTTACCTTTCGCGGCTTCCCACCCCGCAAGGTCGTGGGTCGCCGCAAGTTCTTTGAGGTGGATCGCGATGCGCCCCATACGCTGATCTATTATGAGAGTCCCTATCGGCTAGATGGCTTCCTTGAAGATGCCCTGGCGGTGTTGGGGGATCGTCCGGCAGCACTGGCCAACGATCTGACGAAGATGTTTGAAAAGGTCGAGCGAGGTACGTTATCAACCTTGCTGGCATCCCTCCCCTCACAGACGAAGCTCAAAGGAGAGTATATCGTGGTCATCGAAGGCATGACGCGCGGAAAAGATGCGCGCGTCATGCCCGAAGAGGAGCCGTAGGTGCGCCCCTTGCGGGCGCTTGCCGCCGTAGGTGCGGGGCTTGCCCCCGCTTGTCTGCGCGCACCTTCCCCGACGATGTTTACAATCCCAGGACGTTAACCAGCTCTTTGACGGCGTCGGCCGATTTTTGCAGCTGGGCTTTTTCCTGCTCTTGTAGCTCAACCTCGATGACCTGCTCCAGGCCCTTTGCTCCCAGCTTGGCGGGAACACCAACAAACAGGTTGTTCAAACCATATTCACCCTGCAGGTAGATGGCGCAGGGCATGATCATCTTCTTGTCCAGGATGATTGAATCAAGCATCTGCAGAACGGATGCCGAGGGGGCGAAATAGGCACTGCCGTTTCCGAGCAGCTTGACGATCTCAGCGCCACCATCCCTTGTGCGCTGTACGATCTGCTCGATGCGCTCGGCTGATAAAAGTTCAGAGATCGGCACCCCGGCCACTGTGCACAGGCGCGACAGCGGTACCATGGTATCACCATGCCCACCCAGCACATAGGCCTGCACGTCTCGTACCGAGGCACCCAGCTCCTGGGCGATAAAGGTTCGGAAGCGGGAGGTGTCCAGCACACCGGCCATACCAATGACGCGCTCGCGCGGGAAGCCGCTGACCTTGAGCGCCACCTGCGCCATAGCATCTAGTGGATTGGTGACCATGATTAAAATAGCGTTTGGTGAGTATTTAACAACCTGCTCCGTCACCTGGGAGACAATTTCCTGATTCTTTTTTAAAAGATCATCACGGCTCATCCCTGGCTTGCGCGGGAAACCAGAGGTGATCACCACGATATCCGAATCAGCGGTATCGGCATAATCATTGGTGCCGGTAATCAATGTATCATAACCAAGCACAGGACCGGCCTGGAGCATATCGAGAGCCTTACCTTGTGGCATGTTGGGCACGATATCAAACATGACCACGTCAGCATAGTCGCGTTCCGCGATACGCTGTACGAGCGTGCTCCCAACAAAACCAGCTCCAACTACGGTGATTTTACTCCGCATTGACGTATCCTTTCATCTGTTCGCATACAAGATGTATTGTTGAAATAGAATGGATGCTTGATCCATTAACCTTCTACCGCTATTGTATGCCTAAAAAGGCCATCATGGCAATTATTCGATCCATTTCTTTCCAACCTTTTGAGATTTCTATCGATTGCTGCGAATTTTTTGAAAGCTCTTAAAAAACCCTTGACATCCATCAATGGATGGAGTATTATAACAACGCGTTCGAGAGAACACACAAAACAAACAATATTGGGGTATCGTTCAACGGTAGGACGGCTGACTCTGGATCAGTTAATTGGGGTTCGAATCCCTGTACCCCAGCCACATAAAACCGCCTGCAGAGGCGGTTTTTGATTTTCTAAAAAAGAAGGAAGGCAGTTGATTTCAGCGCTTGCAAGCGCTGAAATCAACTGCCTTCCTTCTTTTCTGGTTCTTCCATCTATTAAGTTTGTGATGAGAGGTTTTTCACTTCCCAAATACATTGCAGAGTCACGTTTATATGGCATAATACTTGAAGATCTTATTTATATGATGCGTTACCTGATATAGAGATTCTGATGAAACAGAGGTATCATACTGTGGCAAAAGAAACCCGGCTTCTCCCCGAAACCAAAAAACCGGACGTGCAGGCGGCCAGATGGGCGCGACGTCTCTACATTCCTCTGGCTATATTGGCCTGGATCGCGCTGGCCGCGGTGATTCTGTGGGGCGCCAGCCATATCGCGCGCGCTTTGCTGTTGCTTATTATCGCTGCCATTCTAGCCTATGCTATCGCACCCGCGGTCAAGGTGTTTGAGCGCTTTATGCCGCGCTTCGCGGCCATCACCATTGTGTACCTGGTCGTTCTCGGCGCCATCAGCACCTTTATCTACTTTGCGATCGCGACAACCATTCACCAGGCCGGCGCGCTTTCCCGCGAGTTGATGGATCTGCTCTCACCTCAGCAGGGACATACTACCCCTCTGGAGCAGGCGCTGATTCGCTATGGCATCTCTCCCGATCAGATCGCGCAGGCACGCCATCAGTTGACCACCTCTATTGGCGATTTTTCTAAGCAGGCGCTACCATTGTTACAGAGTATCCTGGATTTCGCCATCGATATTATCGTGGTCGCGGTCCTGAGCATCTATCTGCTCATCGATGGCTCCCGGGTTGCTCGCTGGGCGCGTAATAATACTCCGACGGCGACACGTGCCAGCTTCTTTCTGGATACCCTCCAGCGTGTCGTTGGTGGCTACATTCGTGGACAGGTGACGCTGGCGGCCTTGATCGGGATACTGGTGTGGATCGGGATGCTCATCTTCCGTGTGCCCTATTCGGTCCTGCTGGGCGTGCTCGCCTTTGCGATGGCCTTTGTGCCGGTGCTGGGTACCCTGGTTTCCGGCGCGGTATGCGTCTTAATCGCCCTGACCCAGAGCGTCTGGATCGCGGCTGGCGTGCTGGCTTACTTTGTTATCATCCATGTGATCGAGGGTGAATTGGTGGGCCCGCGCATCGTCGGCAAGGCCATCGGTCTGCATCCCGTGGTGTCGCTCTTTGCCTTGATCGCCGGCGGTGAGCTCTTTGGGATCTGGGGGGCGCTGTTCGCGTCTCCCCTCGCCGGCATCATTCAGGCCTTGATCATCACGTTCTGGACCGAGTGGCGTCAATCTCACCCGGAACAGTTCCTATCCGCCGATGAACAGCTTGAAGATGATGTCGCAGACGTTGCGATTGAGACCGCCGCCCATCCAACCGTAGATATCGAGCAACCTACCCGATAAGTTGTACAATCTTTGTATACTCTTCAGCTGAGAATTAATCCTCTGCCCATCGACACCTTATGCCGTCAAGAAGGCTGAGATAAAATACAACAATTATAGCTGGGCTGGCTTTAAAAGCCGTTCTATAATAAAGCAATGATAGAGCGATATCTGCTATGGGGTAGATATCGCTCTCCATGCGGTCCCTATCCATCCTCCCCAATTTTCTCCTGCCCGGATGATGCTGTGGCACACGATATCCACTAACAATGTCTCAACAGGCCCCTTATAATGAGGGCCCTAAAAGCCTGAAAGAAAGAGACTAAAGTTGTAGTCAAACGCCTTCTCATGCCGCGTTAACGTCGATTCCCATCGCGCCTATCAGCGGTGTTACCTCCCTCAAAATTGCTTGCCGCGCTACTCGTTTTCGGTTCTTTTCTGTCGCTTTGAATAAAACCACACATGCAAAAATTCATGAGCAGGCACACCTTGTTCGCATGTATACCTTATGTTATATTTCTGTATATAGTTTGCACAGTAATCTCTACAGGAGGAGAATTTCATATGACCACAGCCACAGCCCAGCTTGAAATTCAGGAGACTATGTCGCTGCTAGATGTGGTTCCTGAACCGCCTGCGGTGGAAAATGATGAGAATGAGACCGATAATCAGCATGCAGAAGCTGGTAACGATGTTGTTGAGGACGTTGAAGATGTCGATGACACCTTAGACAAACCCGAACTCCTGAAGCAGGAAGCGATGGTGGCGCGTGCCATTCTGGGCGATCATCAGGCATTTGGCGAAATCGTTGATCAATACAGTACACTTATGCTTCGTACGGCTGCGATGATCGTTGGCGATCGCGATATCGCGGAGGATGTGGTTCAGGATGCGTTGATTCAGGCCTGGCATCACCTGGGAGATCTGCGCAAGGCCGGTGCCCTCCGTCCATGGCTCATGCGTATCGTTGTCAATCAGTGCATTAGCTTTAAGCGCCGTCTGGCACGTACCAGCGCTTTTATGCGCCAGGCTCTATCAGAGCAGGAAACCGATCTGATTGCCCAGGCTGCCGATGACCATAAAGGTCGTATGGAGAGAGATTGGGACCTGGCTCAGGCTATCGAAAGTCTGCCTCTGAAACAACGTGTGGTGATCGTTCTTCACTACTACAATAGCATGACGCTGCCCGAGATGTCACAGACACTGCAGACATCGGAAAATACACTTAAGAAACGTATTCAGGCAGCCTTAACAAACCTGCGTCGCATACTACGCGCTTCTAATATGGACGAAGAAGGTCATTCAACACAACATATTGTGAGCTTCGCGACTTCCGCGGCGTAAACATGGTGAGGCGACAATGGATAAACACATAAGGGGCGGTTTGCATTGCGCATGTTATTTCTTCTGCTAGCGCGATGTTTATAACCGCCTCTTCTTTTCTCTCTGATCCTGCCAGATCCCCTTCAACCTTCCAATGACCGACTCTAGTATCTTCTATCTGTATCCCCTTTCTTCAATCCTTAACAATACCCACCCGATATCAACACGTTTATAACCACATCGGTACCATACGTTCATAGACAGGCGGCATAGCCTGGTGCATTATGGTACAATTATAACTGTTTCTGATCTTTCTGGATAATACAAGTGCAGCCGTCCGTTATCTAGAAATGGTCGCCCACGATGGATCACATATGCTCAGTAGACGAAAGGAGATGTGCACCCTCTCCCCGCTTTTGGAGGCGGTCTGCGCACAATGAGAACGACAATGGAAACAGATTGGACCATTACCTGGCTGGCACCTTTGATGCCTGAAGCAGCTATGATTCCAGAGGGCGATGTATTTCGTAAGTCGAGCCACCAGCATTATTCACTGGTTGCTGGACAAAACAATCATACGCCAGGTCTGTTATTTTCGACGCCAGATATACTGACCACGGTAGCACGGCAAGCGCAGGAGGCTCAGGCGGCGCCCTCCTTTGCAGGGTCGAAGGAGAGAACCGTTGTGGAGATTGAAACCGCGACAGTGGATGCATCGTCAGAGGATGCCGGGGAAACCACGCTGGAGCAGGAGGCTCAGGACCTTCAGGGCCTTCAAGATTTTACGGCCTTCCTGGACCTGGAGACGGGGGCCTTTATATAAGTAATAAGTAGGCTCTGTGCCGCTAAAGTGTGGAGGCCCTCTTAGGGCAATATGTCTTTCTGATCTGCAATGGGGTTGCAGTTTAAGGATACACATATATTGGTGGGTGGAAGGGATACGTCGTTGGCACAATTGCGTACAAATGTTGCATCGCAGACATCTACGATGAGTCTGCCTTATGCTCGCATCTGGCAAAATGTTATCCTCACTGGCTCTACTGCCATTAATATTATTGTCTACCTGGTCATCGCCCGCGCACTGGGACCCTACCTGTTCGGTAGCTATCTTTTCGCCCAGTGGCTGGCTACGGTGACAGTCCCGGCGATTGGTGCCGGAATGTCGACCCTCTCCAGTCGGCAGATCGCGGCCACTCAGAGTCGCGAATCCCCACGTTTAATGGCAGGCATCTTTTACTTTCTCTGGTATCGCCAGCATCGTAGTATCCTGCTCTATTGTCTGGTCTATGTGGGACTCTCCCTCGCTCTGACACATGTCTTCCATGACTTTACGCCGGGATTGCTGCTGCTCTCCAGCCTGGCTACCCTTCCTTTGCTCTTGAGCAGCGTGGCGGGTATCACGTTGAGAAGCTTGCGCCGCTCCGATCTGCTGACACTGCTGCACCTCTTCGGCAATCTGCTGACGCTGCTCCTGATCATTATTTCAACCCAGGTAAATGGCAGGCCGGTTGAGGCTTTTATCCTGGCGTTCGCGCTGGCGAATACTATTACGCTGGTGCTGGCGGTGATCTGTGTGATGCATCTGCTACCAATGGACCAGGCGCTGGCTCCGGGTATCTTTTTGCGCGAGCGGCTGGCGCGCAATATGTATCAGTCTCGCTTTCATTTCGCGCTGGATGCGATCGTCTGGCAGAGAAGCGAGTTGCTGCTGCTGGCCTGCTGGTATCGTCCTGAGCAATTGGGATTCTATGCGCTGGGCTCGATCGTCAGTACCAGGATTATTGGATTGGCTCCGTCGCTCTTTTCTCAGTGGATATTCCCCTTGTTTGTGCGCTATCTGCCCCGCCATCGCTATCTCAATCAGTATGATGCCTTTGTGCGCACCTCGTGCTATATCATTTTCCTGGCGGTCCCGATCTGTACTATGTTGATTCTGCTCAGCCCGACCATTGTGGTCGCCTGCCTGGGCAACTCCTACCTCCCGATGGTGAAACCATTGCGTATCTTGTTGATCGCGGCTGTCTTTGGCAGCATCGCCACCGTCGGGCTTACCCATATGACCAATCATGAACACTATGATTCGCGCCACCTGCAGCAGATGCAGCGCAAGCTCAATATGGGGGTAGCCACCCTTAAAATTCTATTAGCAATTCCATTGATCATATTTTTCGGCATGACCGGGGCAGCATTCGCCAGCGCACTGGCACAGATTGTTTCTGCTTTGATCTCCATTCTACTCTGCAAAAAACTTTTGCTACGGCACAACACCTTGCTCTGATCCAACAGGAGAATGTATGACTATCCACCATTCTTTAGCGCATTCTACCCACATCTCTATCCGCACCAGGTCAACCGGCGCTTTTCGGGCCAACTCGCGGGAACTGGCACAAAGCGAACCACCGAAACTTAAGCCACCACGCTTTAGTGTGGTGATCTGTACATATAATCGACGCAATATGATGCTGGCACTGCTGGCCGGTCTACGTCGGCAATCGCTGCCATGCAAGTATTTCGAGGTCATCGTAGTCGATAATGGATCAGTCGATGGCACGTTCAATGCCCTTCAAACCTATCTCAGCACGGATGTGCTGCATCGTCATTCTTCGGAAGAGCAGTGGCGGGTGCAGTGCCTGCTTGAGAAACGCAATGGCCTGGCGTATGCACGCAATACGGCTCTCATGGCCGCCTGCGGTGAGGTGGTCGTCTTTCTCGATGATGATGTGCTGGTCGATCGCTATTTCCTGGAGCATCTCTGGAGCGCCTATAAGGAGACCGGGGCCGATGCCATTGGTGGTCGCGTCGATCTGCATTGGGAGTCGCCCCGGCCATACTGGTTGGACGACGATCTGCTGGAGGTCTTTGGCTACTATATGCCGTTCCGTTCGCGTACCCGCCTGCCGGAGGCGCTGAACTTTAGCAATAGCTGCTTCTCCGTTAAGCGCACAACTCTGCAGCGGGTGGGAGGCTTCTCTCCCTTCCTGACGAAGCGCTTGCATAATCCCGTTAATGTAGAGACGGTGGATCTTTGTCGGCGGCTACGCGAGCAGCATTACGCGCTCTGGTATGAACCAGCGGCGCTGGTTCTACATCGTGTGTCGCGGGCGCGTCTGAGCCGTCCTTTTCTGGTGGGGCGCGCTTACTGGCAGGGACGTTCAGACATTCTGGCCCATTATGCCGCGACGAAATATGCTCATAATACGGCCGAGGGCTCTTTTCTGCAGACGTTGTTCTCGCTGTGGCCGGAGGTGAAAATCTGGCTGCAGATCATCTTTGCCCACCGTCTACTGCTGGCACTGGCACGCAAGCCGACGAGTGAGCGACTCATTGCCGCGATGGCGCAGGCGCATAGCTGGGGACGCATCCAGCAGCAATTTGTACTGAGCAATCATGCACCAGCTATACTGCATATGCCGTGCATCCTGTTTGTTCAGTCGCCAGCGCAGGATACGCGCTGGCCCTTCCAGGCCCTGGATAAACAGGATATGCGCTGCACAACCAGCGTCTCCTACATTCCTCTTTCCTGGATCTGGCGTCATCGGGCCTATCAGGAGATGGCCATCGGCATTATCCACCTCTATCAACCTGGCTCTCTTTCTTTGCACTGGTGGCGACGCCGACAACTGTTCTTTACCTTATGGCTGGCCCGTAAGCTGGGCATTGGCATCGTCAGCACCGACGCTGGCGGATCGTGGCATAATGCACGCGGCCTGCAATTCGCTGCCAGGCGCGCCTTCGAGAATAAAATATTTGACATCAGCCATCTCGTGCTCACGTTCACCCGTCATGCCGAGCGTTTCTATCACAAACAGTCCTGGTGGACGCGTGCGACCTACCTGCCCCATCCGGGTATGCACGGCCTCTTGCCTGAGATCAGCGATACTATCACAGCTCGACAGCAACTGGGAATTCAAGCGGAGGCGAATTATGTATATCTCTGTCCAGCGTTCCTGCATACCGAGCGCGAGGTCATCCAGTGTATGGAGGCCTTTAGCAAGCTGCGCATCCAGCTCCTGAAGTCGGAGGAACACGCTTCCTTTAATCCACAATTGTTACTGGTGGGTACACCCGTCGACAAAAAACAGCCGTTGAAGCTCCTGAAGCGCGCGGCTCTCAATTCGTCCATCCACGTGTTTCTGGAGTATCAACCAGATGAGCTGGCTACCTATATAGCCGCGACTAACGCGCTGGTATTACCCTATATCACTGTGCAGATGGCCGGGGTGCCCGAACTGGCTATGCTCTTCTATTCTTATGAATGCGTCATTATCTCTCCCAACCTTCCTCGCTTCCACGGTCTGCTTCCTCACCACGGCGGTATCCTCTATACATCCGGCAACCAGGCTTCCCTGGTGCAGGCCATGCTGCTGGCACCCAGACGGGCCTTCAGGCATACAGAGGAGGAGGCGGAGCGTCTGCATCATCAGTATGCCTGGGAAAACTATTCCCTGCTCCTCCTGGATACCTACAAAACCCTCCTCTCCGGATTGACGAAAAGAAGAGGTCAGGCGCTTCCTTAGTACTATATAACCATGAGCTTTACCACGTTCCATCGCGTGCTATAAACAAGATAATTACTTTTCATTACGCCGATCCTACTTCTAAACTGCTGCTCTTTCTCACAGGTGAACCATACCCAGCATAAAAACACAGCCAAACGGGTTTGTATAGGTGAAAGCAGCGTGGTAATCAGCTATAATGGGGGCAATGCAAAAAACAAGATACAGTGACTCCAACCTGACTGCCGCATATATTATCCGGGTCGATCAAAAATAAGAGAGGTTTTGAGTTGAAACGTTCACAATTGATACGTGAAATAGTCGAAATATTGGCACTGACGCTTTTGATATTTCTGGTTGTTCGCTTTGTAATTCAGAGCTATCGCGTCGATGGACCTAGTATGGAACCTGGACTTGTCAACAACGAATTTGTTATGGTTAATAAGGTCTCTTATCTCTTTCATGAACCAGCCCGTGGAGATGTGATCGTCTTTCACTGGCCACTGGATACAACAAAAGATTTTATTAAGCGCATTGTCGGGGTGCCCGGAGACACCATAACCACTGATCGCGATCATGTGATGGTGAATGGCAAGACTTTAAACGAGCCATATATCAGCGCTTCCAGCAATCCAGAGGGCCGCACCTGGAAAGTTCCCGCTGGCGAGTATTTTGTTATGGGAGATAATCGACCCGTAAGCGATGATTCGCGTTCCTGGGGATTTGTGCCGAAAGACTATATCGTTGGTAAAGCGTCTGTCGTCTTCTGGCCACTTTCAAATCTCCATTTTATCAATACCTACCCGGATGTCTTTAAGGGCATACCCGCACATAAGTAAGAGGAAACTTCGCACAATGTCAAATTCGGAGCACTACGATTCAGATTCTGTTACGTCTCGTGATGATTATATAAATGAGAGAGAGTATGTTGCATCTCCATCCTTGCCACCCAATGGTCTGGCACTGGCTCTGGGGATCGGCGTTGCCGGCGGCGTGATAGCTGCTCTCATCTCGATTGCTACAACCCTCTTGAATGCCTCGGTCTTCCAGGAGGTGGCACGCGCCGGCGATAAGATTTCTTATGGAACGGCCCAGTATGTAGCCGGGTTGGCCTGTCTTACCTATGTAGTGACGTTAATCATTGGTTTTGTGGCTGGTTTTGTGGTCGGTAAGCGGGCGGTGCGCCGCCTCTACGGCTTTTATGCCGGGGCCCTGGTCGGCGCTATCTCGTACCTTGGCAGTTCGCTGGTTCACTACATTCCCAACTATCCGGGAAATGTTAGCAGTACAGCGGGTGCTGTGGGCTCGCCATTGGGAGGCATATTTGCCCTGCTGCTGTTTACGCTGATCTGGGCGGTCGTAGATGCTCTCATCGGTCTCTGGGGCGCCTTTACCGCGACCAGAAAACATCCCTACTACCTGGCCAAAAGGGCCGCGGCCGAAGAGTAAAGAATGTTTTTAAGGGATAGTACGATATAACAGGTGGGCGCAAATGCACCCACCTGTTATATCGTACTATCCCTTAAAAACAGGATCACATGTTAGGATTATTCAGCTCTTCGCTCAGTAGCGGTATCTCTGAGCCCAGTTGCTGCAGCAGACCCGCCAGTCCCCCTCCAGTAATATTCTCGAACTCAAGCCGGGTAAGCCGGTCATGTTCGACGTGGCAGGTCAGATTCGTCTGGGGCAATACCACACTAACACTGGTCGCGGGAATATTTTCTAGCCCGAATAACGGCAATGACAAATCATTTGTATGCGTCCCCATCAAAGTGATTGAAGCACGCACCGTATTCTGTGCCTCCGTACGGGCGACGTTGTCGAGGTTATAGGAGAGATCTGGCATCGCCACCAGTAATGCATAGCTAAGACTCAAGAA
Organism: Dictyobacter halimunensis; assembly: GCF_036245075.1. Taxonomy (NCBI): domain Bacteria; kingdom Bacillati; phylum Chloroflexota; class Ktedonobacteria; order Ktedonobacterales; family Dictyobacteraceae; genus Dictyobacter; species Dictyobacter halimunensis. Next base: position 2,982,336 of record NZ_BSRI01000002.1, on the reverse strand, counting down.
CTGAGCTCTATTCAGGCTCCTGGGGGCAAATCCGGTCATTGTAAAGCCATCATCAATCTTCTCAGCCGCAACTTCAAATTCTCCCCCCTGCAAAGCTGCGATCACCGTTTTCACAATCTCAACTCTATTCGTGCCCATACATGACATCTCCCGTCAACATTCACAGCCTCAAAAGCTGTCTCTTCCAATTTCACTGCATACTGCTCTTTCTTTCTATACGTGCGAAACAACCCGACCGACGTGTATTCAGACAAAGAGATTCCAAACAGGTAAAAGCCCGCACCCCCGATCGGGGGTGCGGGCTTTTACCTGTTTGGAATCTCTGGTTTAGCTTTCGACGATCTCGATGAAGTGGAGGGTTTCGCCGGGGTTGCGGTCGCGCATAGGATCGCGCTCGCGCAGTGAACGCAGCACATCTAACCCTTTGGAGACCTTGCCGAATACTGCGTGCTTGCCATTCAGGTGTGGCTGGCTATCATAGGTAATGAAGAACTGGGAACCATTGGTGTTGGGGCCCGCGTTCGCCATGGATAAGATGCCAGGACCCTCGTGGCGCAGGCGCAGGGCGCTCTTCTCGTCATCAAAGCGGTAGCCGGGACCACCACGGCCACTGCCTTCGGGATCTCCACCCTGAGCCATGAAGCCACCGATGACGCGGTGGAAGGTGGTGTTGTTATAAAAGCCGTCACGGGCCAGGAAGACAAAATTGTTGACGGTGTTTGGCGCCTCGGCGGCAAACAGGTCTACGGTGATGTCACCTTTGTCTGTATGGAAAATCGCCGTGTATTTCTTGCTGGGATCGATCTGCATTGCTGGGGGAGTGCTATATTGCTTAGCCAAGAATATTTCTCCTTCCATTACTTCAGAACAGCTCTATAGATAAGCCGCTCTTACAGTTTAAGGGCTCCCTACACTCATAGGAAGCCCTTAACATTTTATTGTATGCTGTCAAGTTTGTGCCGTATGCACTATCTTGATCACTTTATCAGGAGGCGGCTTTGATGACCACATAGTTCATGACGTCGGGTTTGGCACTGCCGTTCTCAACCGGAGTGAGCGCCTGAGCAACGTTCAAACCGTCTACGACATGCCCAAAGAGATTGTATTGCTTGCCCAGCTGAGAAGAGTTGTCCCCGGTGTTAATGAAGAACTGGCTGCCGTTAGTGTTGGCACCTGAGTTAGCCATCGCAATCGTGCCTGCGGTATAAGAGCCCTTAACCGGCTCGTCGGCAAATTTATAGCCAGGACCACCACTGCCAGTGCCCTCGGGATCTCCACCTTGCGCGATGGCAAGCGGACTCTTAAGCACTCGATGGAAGGTAAGCCCGTCATAGAAGTGATTCTGGGCCAGGAAGACGAAGTTGTTGACCGTCTTAGGAGCAATCTTGGGATCCAGCTCTAAGACGATGAGTCCACGATTGGTGTTGATGCCAGCGCAGTAAACTTTGTTGTTGTCAATCACGTTCTGCGCGCCACTGTAGTTGTGATTGATCTTTTTGACATCGTCAGCGCTGGGTGCGCCGGTTTTGGTGACCGCGCTGATCATGGCGGGCTTGGCGCAGACCGAAGCGGCGTCATTTACGACACTCTTCACCACCGCGGCGGGGGTGGAAGCTGGCGTGGTCGCGGCCTTCGGCGTGGCGGTCGCTGCTGGCTTGGCGGGCGAGCTGTTTTTCGCCTGCGCAAAGGGTGGATAGTGATTGACATAAAGAACAAGAAAAATACCAGCTACTACCAGGCATAAAATAATAATGGATGCCCAGGGGTAACGAGCAATTCCACGAGCCGGGGCCTTGTGGCCTGCATCAGGGCGTCGACGCTCGGGGCCGTTTGTTCCTAAATCTGGTAAGTGGGTAGAATGTGCCCGAGCTATTTTGGCGGCACGCCTGCTCTCTGCACGTTTAGTGGTCTTTGGCATGAGGTGTTTTTAAATGCTCCTTCTTCATTACGTGACCGACGCGGACTCGCGTATTTATTGGTCTATAATAAACCTTACTGTATTTTATGGTCAAGTCCCGCTATGCAGAAGGCCCGCACGAAGGGACCTGGGTATACAAAAAAATGACCAAAGGTCCTTCTTTATAGTCGTCCCTCAAATCATATTATAGTCGCTTCGGTAAACCCATTCAACGTGTTGGCCATTGTCTCTAGCCCATGATTCCCCCCTCCTTCTCTTTAAGGCAGACGAAGTTATCCACATCTAAAGACTTTTTTGGTGGATAACTCTGTGGATAAGTGGGGAAAACTCCACCTTCTGTGTGGATAAGTCCATAAAACACGTGTTTTTGTGGCTTTTCCGTGCAAAATAAAGCAAACTTTATCCACATATCCACATTCCAAGCCCTTTGGGATCATTTGATTTCACCCGCATTATTCGTTACACTTTGAAGACGCAAGATCACCGATACCAGAAAACTTTGTCGCCAGGAGCCTGGTTTGTCTCCTCTGCCTTGCTGTGCTTTAAGGCGGGCGACAGGCGCCTGGAAGGTCCCGATTTGACCGAAAAATAAGCAAATTTTTCATCAGATCAAATGTTCTTGCATATGCTATAATGCTTGTTGCTGCAGTCTAAAATTATTCATACCATGTAAATGGAGGGGTCAGATTCTCTGGTTTTGCTGACCGCCTTTTATCGCTTGCAGTCTGCTTAAACTTTCAATCTTGTGCCCATAAACCGCCGGTGCGCGGTGTCTCTGATTACTTATTCAATCCGTGAAGATACGTAGATGCTGGAGTTGAAGACGTGGAAAAGTTGTTACCGCAAAATATAGAGGCCGAGGGTGGTGTCCTCGGGAGTATTATTATCGATCCGGAAGCAATCGTACAGGTCGCTGATTTTCTGGCACCCGACGATTTCTATCGCGATGCCCACCGTACTATCTTTGAAACGATCCTTCAGCTCTATGAACAGCGCGAGGCGGCCGACTTCATTACGATCTGTGATGAGCTTGAACGCAAAAACAAGTTGGAAGAGGTGGGGGGCGCCAGCTATATTACGTCGCTTATCAACCAGGTACCAACCAGCGGTAATATTGAGTACTATGGTCGCATCGTTGAGCGCACCGCTATTTTGCGCCGCCTTATCCATGCGGCTGGCGAGATCGCGGCTACCGCTTACGAGGAGGGGGACGCGAATATCGCCCTGGATAAAGCGGAACAACTTATCTTTGGGATCAGTCAGCGACATGCACGGGCGGATTTCTCTTCGCTGAGCGAGCTGCTCGGCGACTATATGGCCAAACTGGATCAGCTTCACGAGCGTCGTGGAACCGTCGTGGGCGTTCCCACGGGCTTTACCGACCTGGATCGCCTGACCGGCGGCCTGCAGAAGTCGGACCTGATTATTCTGGCCGCGCGCCCTGCGGTCGGCAAGACCAGTCTTTGTTTGAGTTTAGCGCACAATGCGGCCGTTAAGCATAAGAAATCTATCGCCATCTTTAGCCTTGAGATGAGTAAAGAGCAGCTGGTACAGCGTCTGCTGTCAATGGACGCGGCCATCGATCAGCAGCGTCTGCGTACCGGCTGGATTGAGGATGACGAGTGGGAGCGGATCGTTTTCGCCATGGGTACCCTGGCCGAGGCCAACATCTGGCTCGACGATACCGCCGGTATCTCGACGATGGAGATGCGCAGTAAGGCCCGGCGCCTGCAGGCTGAACACGGCATCGACATGATCATCGTCGACTACCTGCAGCTGATGCAGTCTTCAGCTGGCAAGCGCAACGACAATCGTGTACAGGAAATTTCCGAGATCAGCCGCAATCTCAAAGGTCTGGCCCGCGAACTGGATGTGCCGGTGATGGCCCTGGCGCAGCTCTCGCGCGCCGTTGAGAGCCGCCAATCGAAGGTTCCACAACTCTCGGACCTGCGCGAAAGTGGTTCAATCGAACAAGATGCGGACATTGTTATGTTTATTTATAGAGACGATGTATATAATCCCGAGAGCGAAAGAAAAAATATTGCCGATATTATTGTAGCCAAACACCGTAACGGACCCGTCGGCGAGGTCAGCCTTTATTTCCAGCCCAGCCAGACCCGTTTTAGCGATCTGGAAGTTTCACCACCAGCAGACGAATAATTTGGGGGTGAGTTTTAATGTCAACCTTTACCGAATCTACCGGATTCACGGGTTTCCCTACGGGCAAAAATCCTTTTGTGCCCATTCCAGAGGTCTTTTTTACACAGTTATTGCCCGATATAGAGGATAGCGCGGAACTGAAAGTTACCCTGCATATCTTCTATCTGCTGGCGAAGCAGCGCGGTAATCCTCGTTGCGTCAGCGATAGCGATCTCCTTCACGATCGTCTCTTGCTGCGTAGCTTGAAACGCCGTGGTGATCCACGTCCCGCCGAGGAACGCTTACGATTGGGACTGGAACAGGCCGTCGCCCGCAATACATTGCTTAAAGTGCATCTACACCTGGCCGGTGAAAACGAGGATGTTCTGATCGGCTGGTACTTTTTTAATACCGCTCGCAGCCGCAAGGTCGTCGCTGAACTACAGGGAGGGGAAATGATTTCTGCCCAGGTGCTCACCCGCGATGAACAGGTTGAACAGAAGATTAATCAAATGGCCGTTGGTGCGGAGGTGTATGCTAGTTCTGTAGGCTACAACAACACTATTCGCCCGATGCATGTTGAGGTGGAACGCCCAAATATTTTTGTATTATATGAGCAAAATATTGGCTTATTGTCACCAATGATAGCGGATGAGTTAAAAGACGCAGCCGATCATTATCCTCAGGATTGGATTGAAGCAGCTTTTCGTGAGGCTGTCGAGCAAAATAAACGTAAATGGAGTTATATTCGCGCCATTCTCAGGCGCTGGGAAACGGAAGGCAGGCAGTAATGGAGCGCCTCAACGAAATATTCGAACGCACCGGGCGGCGTCAACCTCTTTCCGAGCAACGAGCACAGGGTCGCACGCCACAACAAGGTCAGGGGCATTTGACGCGCCGCTTTAATACAGAGCGTACAGAGCGGACAACTCATACGGAGCTTCAGTCACGCTCTGGCCAGAGATACAATACCAATACGCCATCTCAGCCCGCTTCTTCTTCTCATAATTATCCTTCACGGGCCCGGCATTATTCGAATTATCAGCAAGAGAACGGCGTCTCAGATGGACGCCCCTCTACAGAACCTATCTCACGGGCAGATCATCCCATCTATCCGCCGTCGTATCCTCGGCGCAATGTGAACGATGCGGGCTCTCCCTATCATCCACAGCCGCACCAGGATCAGCAGCGCATCCAGCCGTTGCAGCCACGACCAACCAGCAATTATCATTCGTTGCATACATCCGATACCTATGTGCCCGATTCACGCGCGGACGTGGTCGAGGAGTGGGAAGAAAACGGTCTGACTTATGGTGATTGGGAACAGGAGGGCGGCGACTACGATTATGAGGATGAGGAGATCGAGGCTTACGATGAGCCAGCGCCCAGCACCTATCAGCCGCCAGCGTATCGCCAGCGTTCACAGTCCGATACTATGCATGGCATGAATGCAGAGACGCCCGCGCGGGGCATGCGCACCAACCTGCACGATAGCCGCCTGGCGTCGGCCATTGCCAACCAGCAGGCTCGTTCACAGGAACTGCCCGCCTCGCAACGCGTTACGCAACCGCTCAATCCACATACGATCCGGGGAGTACCCCGCGGCGAGCGTAACCCGCTATCGCGTCCGAGTCCTTCTGCCTCTTCGCGCCATCTCAAACCGGTGCGGTCAGAAGTGGAACAGGCACCACAAGATACCGAACTGGCCGCCGTAAACAATAAAGTGCCCGCTAAAAGCGTCTGCCCAAAATGTAGAGGCGCGGGCTTCTTACGGGCCGATGTGCCGTTTGGACATCCGAATTTCGGCAAGCCCATTCCCTGCGTGTGTAAGGAATCTGAGCGTAAGGAGAAGCGCCGTCAGCAGTTGCGCGATATGTCGAATATGGATGCCTTCCGCAATCAGAGCTTCCGCTCTTTCAGCCTCCATACACCAGGGGTGCAGGAGGCGTATGATGCGGCAACGAGATTCGCGAGCAATCCACAGGGCTGGTTGCTGCTCGTTGGGCCCAATGGTTGTGGTAAAACACACCTGGCAGCCGCCATCGCGAACCTGAGCCTGGATAGCGGCGCGGTCGTCCTGTTTGAGGCGGTTCCCGACCTGCTTGACCATTTGCGGGCCGCCTTCGCTCCTACAGCAACCGAGGTTTACGATCAGCTGTTCTCAAAGATGCGCGAGGCCGAACTGCTGGTGCTCGACGACCTGGGTGCGCAGCAGAGCTCGCCCTGGGCCAATGAGAAGCTGTTCCAGCTCCTCAACTACCGCTATAACCTGTCGATGCCAACGGTCATCACCGCTAATCCAAAGGGCTTACAGGGCATTGATGAGCGCATCCGCTCCCGCCTGCATGATACCTACCTCGTCAGAGAGATCGTCATGGATCGCGCGCGTGACCATCGCCCCTTCAATGGGGATGAGCGTAGACGCTAACTATACCATAGCAACAATCCAATTTTTGAGCCGGGGACAGGCGTCTCCGGCTCAAAAATTGGATTGCGTTGACTCTTACCAACCATTTCTTGCACTCGCATCTTGTAAGTGCTATCATAACGTTAAACGTCCCCCATTTGTGGGTTTCCTCTGCACATTCATTTTTTACCAACGGCTTATTTCTAGCTGTAAAAGAGAAATGACCGTTATAGATAAGTAAGGAGCGCACATGACCAAGTACGATCCGCGCGATCCAAAGTGGATCAAAGAAACTCGTGAGTTTATGGAGCCACGGGGCATCATCCCAAACGTCATTGAGACGACCCCCCGCGGTACCTATGGCTCGGATCTTTTTTCGCGCTTGTTAAAAGAACGTATCGTATTCATTGGTACACCTATCGATGATATGGTCGCCAATAGTGTTGTCGGACAGTTGCTCTACCTGCAGAGTGAAGATGCAACTAAAGACATCAATATGTATATCAACTCACCAGGTGGTAGCATCTATGCTGGCCTGGCCATCTATGACACCATGCAGTGGTTACGCCCGGATGTCTCAACGGTTTGTATGGGTATGGCGATGAGTATGGGTGCTGTCCTGCTGGCCGGTGGCGCAGCAGAGAAGCGCTATTGTCTGCCCAACTCGACGATGCTGATTCACCAGCCTCTCGGTGGTGCCGAAGGTCAGGCGGCTGATATCGAGATCACCGCACGTGAGATCCTTCGCCTGCGCCGTAGCTTGTATGATATCCTTTCTCATCATACCGGCCAGACACCTGAGCGCATCATGCAAGACTCCGACCGTAACTACTATCTGACCGCCCAGTCGGCGGTTGAGTATGGGCTGGTCGATGATATCCTCTCTTCTACCAAGGAGGAGTAAGCCTGCCTCTCCCAGGCAGACGCATCATTGATTGCTCTCTATAGTAGCTATATAAGGTACATGTTATGAACAGGACCAGGTAGTTGCACTTGTTTCCCCGCCGGGGATTGTACAGGTGAACCTACCCGGTCCTGTTTGTGTGTTGATGTATGGGGCGCACGGATGCGGCCTCATGCATCAACACACAAACAGGCTTAGGAGCTTTCGCGCCTCTGGCGCTTACGAGTCCCATGGTGTGTTGGTGCAACAGGGGCGCAGACGCGCCCCTGTTGCACCAACACACCAAACCAGTGCGTCCGCGCAGCGGACGCGAGTGCGGGGCCGCTCAGGTACCCTGGTATGACGAGCATAAGACACACCTAAGGAGTCATGTGCAATTATGGCTGGACAGATTCGTTGCATCTTATTTGATGTCGGCTATACGCTCTGGGAGCGCATCCTTCCCGATAGCGCGCTAGTCGCAAAAAATATTAACCAGGCCTTGCTCTATCTGCAAGAGTATATCGATCCCGCCCTGTTCCAAAAACTTGATCATGAGCAGGTGAAGCATGAGCTATTGCCCGCGTTGATGTCTGAACTGGATCGTGAAGAAAGCAAAGATCCCAACTACGAACCTGATTTTGGTCAGGTGACCACGAAGGTATTAACGCGCTTTGGCTTGCCCGCCATTGAGGCAAGGGCCGGTCAGCGTCTCTTTTCGACCCTGCAGGTCTCGGCGGCGGCGACCCGGCGTCTCTTTCCCGACGCGCTCGCGACGTTGCGCGAGCTGCGCGCCCGCGGTTATCTGCTCGGGATCGTCACTAACCGCTCATGGGGCGGTCCACCGTTTCTGGCCGATCTCCAACAGATGGGTTTGCTCGATCTTTTCCCTATCAACGCTATCGCTATCTCTGCCGATCTAGGTATTCGTAAGCCACACGCCGAGATCTTTCGCTACGCGCTGCAGGCACTGATGGTTTCACCCACAGAGGCTGCTATGGTCGGGGATTCGCTGTACGCCGATGTCGGGGGTGCGCAGGCGCTGGGTATCACCACGATCTGGAAGCCGACCTCTCGTCTTTATAGCTCCGTTCGCTCGTCCGATCACCTTTCAGACTCCACGACGCTGACACCGGCGACGCTCTTCTCCGCAGGCCTCGCCTACGAACAGCAGCGCCGCCACCATCAGATAAATATTGCCCCGCCAGACTATACTATCGAACATTTGAGTGAGTTATTGTCTATGTTTAGCATAGCATCCGAGGCCAGTGCTTATGACACCCAATCTGCGTAAATTGCTCTTTGAGACATTGTATAAAAATCGCTATCTCTATCGCTTCGCCAGTACGGTGCCGTTCGCGGGCAACTGGCGCACCTGGCAAAAGCTGGTCCTTTCGCGCATCCATGGACACGATATTCTGGAGCTGGGCTGTGGACTGGGCGATCTACTGGCCGATCTGCTGGAGGCTGGCTATATGTGCCGGGCGGTTGAACATTCACCGGAGATGGTGGCGGCGGCACGCGCGACTCTGCAGCGCCGCCATGCCGGTCCTGCTTCCTGGGTGATCCAGGGCTCAGCACAAAGCCTGCCCTTCTCGGCCAATAGCTTTGATACAGTGGTGAGCACGTTTCCCTCCGAATATATCTATGATCCCGATACCATTGCGGAGATTGAACGTGTCTTGCGTCCGGGCGGCCGCCTGATTATCATCGAGGGTGCGCGCCTGCAGCCCGTTGGCTACCTGCAACCCTTGCTGCTTCTTATCCACCTGCTGGTATATGGTCCGCGCTCACTTTCGGGCGCAAGGAGCAGACCGAAACAGTCGGGCACAACCACAACCATTGTGGACGATGAGGCGTTCACCACCGAAGAGTTACCCGGTATGCCATTTGGAGGACTCATTCCATTAGAGCAGTCTGGTTTGCGGCGCCGTTCACAGCGTGTGTATAGCCGTCGCTGGCAGGTGTTCATTACTCTGGGTGAAAAACCGGACGCAACTGATAACAATCACTGACACTATCCTCTGGTAAAATAGCGTATACTGACATAACTACTATTTGACGAGGAGAAGATGTAGCTATGTCACATTGGTTTGAGGATCATGTTCTGGCGAATGGTGTGCGGTTGCACTATTATCGCACGGGGGACGCTACAAAGCCTCCGTTGCTGCTGCTGCATGGCTTCACCGATGCGGGCCTGTGCTGGACAGCTGTGGCGAAAGAGCTGGAGGCCGATTATGATGTGGTGATACTGGATGCTCGGGGACACGGTCTCTCAGGAGCAGCTGCCAACGGTTTTACGACCGAGCTGCTGGTATCTGATGTGGCGACCGTTATCCAGGCCCTGCAATTGCAACCGGTATCCCTGCTTGGCCATTCGATGGGCGCCCATACGGCGGCCCACATCACTAGAAGATATCCAGCACTGGTACGCTCGGTACTGCTTGAGGACCCGCCCTGGCGCGGCTTCGATGCCGAGCCACTTTCCGATGAGGAAGAAAGCGGCCTGGAGCAGTGGGCAACCAATATGCGTGAGTTGCAGAAGCAGCCACTGGCCGAGCGCATCGAGGATGCGGCCGATTTTAATCCATACTGGCTACCAGATGATGTACACACGTGGGCCGAGGCGCAGGGCCAGTTTCAGGTCGAGGTATTTAGCCAGGGCCTGCACCAGGTCAGTCGCGAATGGAAGGCCATCGTCCCCGCATTGCCACGACCAGGATTGCTGATTACCGGTGATCCGGTACGGGGAGCTATTGTGACGCCCGAAGTTGCCCGGCAGGCCCTTGAGACATGGTCCGCTGGCAGGCTGGTCAACATCGCAGGCGCCGGCCATAGTATCCGCCGCGATCGGCACCAGGACTTTGTAACCGCCGTTCGTCAGTTTTTAGAGAAAAATAACGAAGAAAAGTAACGTATGCAAACATCTATCGAGCAGCTAGCTGATCGCTATCCACATCTCGCTCATGCCTTCGCCAGCATTCCGCAGAGCGAACTGCACCTGAAGCGTCTACAGGATCTGAACGCGAGCTGGCAGCATATGCTCCTCTCGGGAGCTAGCCGCAGCTATACAGAGGTCGTGGTGAGCGAGGAAAGGCCCCTCGTAGCGCCCAGCCATACCTTTGACATCATCTATGCCGGCGGCGGCCTGAACCTATTGCATGCCGCCGTGATGACGCGCCGCTACGGCTTTCGCGTCCTGGTCTTCGATCGCTTTACGGTCGGCGCGGTACACCGCGAATGGAATATTTCGCGGGAAGAGCTGCAGGAGTTGCTCGCTAGTGGCTTGCTGACTACAGACGAGCTGGATTCGGTGATCCAGCGGGAGTACGAGGATGGCGTGGTCCGCTTCCATGCCGGCAACATTCAGGTCGCCCCGGCCGAGCTGCATTTAAAGGATGTGCTGAATGTGGCCATCGACGCGGAAAAGCTGACCGCCCTCTGCGTACGCAAGATCCAGGAACATCGGCCTCGCAACGGGGCCTCCAACCTGATCCTGCACAATACGACCTTTGAGCACTGCTCCGTGCAACCGGACCGCAATGTGACGGTCGATGTCAGTGATAAGCAGGGAGACTCGCACAGCTACCAGGCACGCCTGCTGATCGATGGTATGGGCTCGACCTCTCCCATCGCCTGCCAGCTTAATTGTGGCCGTCCCTACTCCCTGGTCTGCCCTACTGTTGGCACAGTGGCGCGCGGCTATAAGCAGGGAAACGCCGCGAACGAGATCGACCCTGCCAGCGGCGAGGTACTGGTCTCGACGGAGGATAGCCGCTGTGGTCGCCAGCTGATCTGGGAAGCGTTTCCGGGCAAGGGAGACCAGGTGGCCATCTACCTGTTCTATTATGCCGAGTCTGGCAGCCACGTCGACCTGCTTGAGCTCTTTGATAACTTTTTCGCCCTGCTGCCGGATTATAAGGATACCAGCTCTGTCGAAATTCTAAAGCCGGTCTATGGCTTTATCCCGGCTGGCTATAATATTACGCTGCCCTGGCAGCCAGAGACCAAAGTGCTGGCCTATGATCGCGTCCTCTCGCTGGGAGACGCGGCGGCCTTCCAGTCTCCATTGACGTTCTGTGGCTTCGGCTCCTATGTGCGCAATCTGCAGCGCATCACCACCCTGCTGGCACAGGCGCTACGCACCAATTGCCTGAGCGCCACCGAATTAAATCAGATCCGCGCCTCCGAGGCGGTTCCGGCCGTCGCCCGCGCCTTCAGTAAATTTATGATCGCCAAGCCCGAGCAGGTCGAGCCCGCGTGGCAGGTCAATGAGACGCAGAACGTTTTTTGCCACGTGCTGCAGCAGTTGGGACCCCGCGTGACCAATGACTTCTTTAAAGACCGGGTGAGCTGGCTGGACTATACACGCCTCGTGCTGAATACGCCCGGCTATTATCCCGGCATCTATGCCCTGGCCCTCAAAACGCTGTCCCCAACTGAGATCGTGGGCTGGATCACAGCCTGGCTGCAGTTGGGGCGGCAGGAACTATCCTATCAATTCTATCGCCTGCTGCGCCCCTGGCTCTATTCGCCACTGGATAAGCTGCTGCAGGTAGCCCTGATGCGCGCCCGGCCATCCCTGGCTCTGCGCGGCACCATCTGGCGCGAAACGATGGCCCAGATAGCGCGCAGCCGCGGAGATATCCCCCCAGCCCGCCAGCCAGGCCACGTCGAGCACATCGTCGGATCGTGGTTCGGCAAGCTCTGGCCTATGGGTTAAACGATCACACCGTATGCCGGGCTCGCCCCGGCTTTCCCGTTAAATAGCCGGCGAAAAATAGACCTGCCGTGTCACCTGACGCACAATCTGATGGGCTTCTCTTACCGGCAGCGGCACCGCGTTGGCATGCGTCTGATTCCACTGCTGCGCCGCCTGCTCGGACGAGAAAAAGTGCGTCTGATTACAAAAACTGGTCCGAATATCACTACACATCTCATTGGCCGATGGCAATGCGATCGCGATATAGGCACCTCCGGGCTCAACATCTTTCAGGTCATCGGGCGTCACCTGCAACCTGATTATCTCATTGGTGATAGGGCAACTTGACGCAACCTGTACCGGCTGCTGCAAAATAAACGGGTAGGCCAGGCTATCAAAGGCGCACCACGTAAAGAGCTCGTGTCCCTGTACCTGAAAATGGTGCTTGGTCGGCAATAACGATATTCCCGCCGCCACCACCTGACCCTCGGCATTGTACTCAATTTTTGGCAACTCTTTAAGCTGCTCAAGCAACTCCTCCTCAGTCATATCCATTACCTCAGCCAGCGTACCCGGCTCAACCGCGCTCCCCTGGCCCAACAAACGCAATAACTCAAGCCACAGCTTTGTATATCCACGGCAACTGGCCCGTAAACGTTCAGTCAATGCATCGATTAATGCCACATCCGAAATTCCCTGCATGAACCTTCTTCCTATCCTTTCAAGCCATCGCATTAATAATCTATCGCGACATATAAACCATTACCAATATTATCACCCGACCAACCGCATTGAAAAATCCCCAACACCCCTCTCGGGCGCCCACATTCCCTCATGGTGTCACTCCTGCATACCAACCTGCAACACATGACAAAGTCCAGCGTATTACAGTCGAGGAATCATAATCACCAGTCAATATGTATCGGAAATATAATTCTGGTGCGTCTTATACACAAAACCATCACTTGTAGCCCGAATCATATAGCAGACAGGGGGACATAAGTCCTCTGTCGGGGTGTGCGTCGAAGATGCGGGAAAATCATCTGCCCTCGCCTCCCTCTCTCATTCACCCACCGTCGTTCGTGGCGGCGGCTGAATGCAAAACAATGCTAAGTGATGCATTTCCGCTAGCAGTGAGATATAATATGGGGTGTTACCAAAAAAGGCCTATAGTATTCTCCTTATGCATACAAACTACAGTGGTATTGCATGTCAAGGGCCAAGAAAGCAGGTAATTTGCAATGGAAAAACCGCCGGAGAATGTGTACTGGCTACAAAACGGCAACGATAGGCAACAGCAAACGCGTCCTGGCCCTACAGGTCGACCGAACGGGCAAACGCCTCAGCAACGACCATCGAATAGTCTCAATAAGTGGCTGCTCGCCCTTGTTGGTATTATGCTTGCCTTGTACATATATAGTATCTTCAGCAATAACTTTGGAACCGGTAGCAACACACAACGTCAAGAGTTGTCGTACACCGATTTCATTAATCAAATTCAAGCCAACAACGTCAAGGACGTGACTATTATTGGGTCCTCGGATATCGTTGGTACATTTCAGCAGCCGGTAAAAGATAATAAACAGTTTCATACCTACCAGCTGCCCAACAGCGACCCGCAGTTGTCGCAGTTGCTCTATAACCATAATGTGACCTTTAAGTATCAACCGCCACAAGATAATTCGATCTGGCTCAGCCTGGCGATCAATATCCTGCCGTGGATCGGCTTGATCGCGCTCTTCTTCTTCTTTACACGCCGGTCATCCCAGGGCCAGCAAGGTATCTTTAGCTTCGGCAAGAGCCGCGCGAAAGTAATCCTGGAAGATCGCCCGAGCACGACATTCGCGGATGTCGCCGGTGTCGATGAGTCTAAATACGAGCTGCAGGAAGTGGTTGAGTTCCTGAAGACGCCTCAGAAGTTCCAGCGCCTGGGTGGTAAAATCCCGCGTGGCGTGTTGCTGGTGGGCCCTCCCGGAACCGGTAAAACCCTGTTGGCGCGCGCCGTGGCCGGTGAAGCCGGTGTGCCGTTCTTCTCGATGTCGGGCTCCGAGTTCGTTGAGGTGCTAGTCGGTGTTGGTGCCAGTCGCGTGCGTGACCTGTTCGAGCAGGCTAAGAAAGCTTCTCCAAGCATCATCTTTATCGATGAGATCGATGCCGTCGGTCGTCAGCGTGGTTCCAGCATCAATACCAATGATGAGCGTGAGCAGACCCTGAACCAGCTGCTGGTGGAGATGGATGGCTTCGATGCCCGTCAGGCTGTGGTGGTCATCGCCGCTACGAACCGGCCCGATGGTCTTGACCAGGCGCTGCTGCGTCCCGGTCGCTTCGACCGTCGCGTGACCGTCGATCGTCCTGACTGGAATGGTCGCCTGGCGATCCTGAAAATCCATAGCCGCAAGGTTCCGCTGTCCAGCGACGTCAATCTGGTAACAGTGGCTCGCTCTACCACCGGTATGGTAGGTGCCGACCTGGCCAACCTCGTGAATGAGGCGGCCCTGCTGGCGGCCCGTCGCAACCGCGACAATGTGGATCAGCGCTGCTTCGACGAAGCGCTGGACAAGATCCTGTTGGGCGCCGAGCGTCCCCTGGTGCTCAGCGATGATGATCTGAACGTTACCGCCTACCATGAAGGCGGTCATGCCCTGACCGGCCTCCTGCTGGAGGGAACCGATCCGGTGACCAAGGTGACAATCGTGCCGCGTGGACAGGCGCTGGGCGTGACCATGTATACGCCTCTGGATGATCGCTACAACTACTCGAAGGAGTATCTGCTGGCGCGTATCGTGACCGCCCTGGGTGGCCGTGCCGCCGAGAAGGTGATCTTTAATCGGGTTACCACCGGCGCGGAAAACGATCTGCAGCGCGTAACACAAATCGCGCGACAGATGGTGACCCGCTGGGGCATGAGTGATCGCCTGGGCACAGTTTCGTTTAGCGAACGCGAAAATCCGTTCTCGGGCGGCGGCGATACTGGCGCGCCAACCGATTATAGTGAAGAGACGGCACAGGTCATCGATGAGGAAGTAGATCGCATCGTACGTACCTCCTACGAGGAGGCGGTCAATCTGCTGACGACGTATCGCGCGACCCTGGATCGTATCGCCCAGGATCTACGCCGATACGAGACCATCGATGTGAAACAGCTGCACGCTATTATGGAGGAGACCGGCGCCCCGATCGCGCAGTCTCAATACCAGGTAGGACAGCAGGCTGTGACGGCTCTGGCTCCCCCACCTCCTCCCAGCGAGCCGGTGGTTCCACCAGAGATCCAGTAATGCCGCATTGATAAAAAAAGAGGAGTGGCCCCGCTCGTCAGTTACAGGACGAGCGAGGTCACTCCTCTTTTTCCCTTATGTGCTACCACTACTATACCGTAGCCATACGCATACGCCTGAAATAGTTAATCAAAGCAATGGGATAGTACACCACGAAGCTTCCAGCATAGATGAGGCTGGTAATGCCTAACGATGCCCGGATGATCCTCACGGCCACATCGGGGACTCGCATCAAAAACATCAGATCCATGCTGCAACGATAAATTACTCACTGCACATCAATATTACAAAATATATGTATTGATATGATCATACAGAGGAAATATCTGAAATATATTTTGCAGATGTCGCAAAAGTGTCATAACAGCAGTAATTGCACTGATCGCGGTTGGATATGCATAAAATCTATATAAAAGGCACATAGGCATGAAAAAAAAGATAGCTATGTGCCTTGATTGCCTGATCTACTCCTGTTCGCCCTCAAAAAAAGCCCGCATGCCCGGATAATCCTGCATGACGGTATCTAGCATCTCTGGCGTCAGGGCCATGAACGTCCCCTGCGCTTCCGCCAGCACCATGCTCTCATTGTCTGCCAGGGTGAGCTTTCCGCTGGCCTGCACCATGCGGCCACGCTGCGAACTTAAAGAGGCTCGCACCCGCAGCAAGGGACCATAAGGGACGTAGCGCCGATAGCGTACATCTAAACGTCCCGTCATGGTCCAGGTTGGCTTATCGGCCAGCACAGAAGCGCGATTTAATGCTTCGTCCATGACGGTGGCGATAATACCACCATGGATCACTCCCGGAAAACCCTGGTGCTCCTCACGAGGTCGGAAATCAGAGACCACCGTATCGCCTTCAATGTGAAATGTCATATGCAGACCGGAAGGATTATTCTGTCCACAGGCAAAACAACGTTGATAATCCGTCGTATCATTAACATCCATATCTGAAACTTGCATTCCTCCTTCTAAAGCTCTTCTGAGTCTATCACAAAAGCATACCTCATTTTTAGCAGGCAATGTTGTATACTTATAAAATGTAACTTCACCTCATGAACCGATAAATCCAGGGTCTCTCAAACTCTACCCATAAGCGCATCAAAAGTCCTACGTTTAAGGATAAGAGTGAAGCGAGAGCGAGCTTGTGTTCGTGCCCAATACAACGCATAGAGCATATCTTCTATTGCAGTTCAAGCATTGTAGCTAGAGAAGGATAACACCATGGCAAAGACACAAATTCCAGATGCACCAGCAGCTCCTCAGGATGATTCCCTAAAGAAACGCAAGAAGCTAGCAAAAAAAGAAGCGAAACTGATGCTCAAAGTTGAGCAGGCGAAAAAAGATGTGCAAAAAGTCGAGAAGAAAATCCATAAGGCACAGGATAATTTAAAAACGCGCAATGAGCGTCTCCACAACCTTGAAGGTGAGCTATCTCACCTCCAGACCTCAATGCCCTACACACCCGATACGGCAGGCAAAAGCGACAAGGCCAGCAAAAATAATAAGGCCAACAAAAAGAACAAAGCGAACAAGCTATCTAAGGGTGCTGAGGCCGGAAAGGTAGAGCAGTTCGCTCCTCCTGCAGATAACATCCAGGCCATCGATTCAGGCGACTCATATCAAGACGATACAGAGGTCGAGGCGTTTCATCTCTCTTCCTTAGAACCGGCTGAAGGAGGAAATGAGATCTCCGACGCGACCACAAGCACGGATCAGCAGCCTGGCCAGTCAAATGATTATCTATCCGAGGCACATCATATCCCTGCCACTGCTGAAACCCAGCACCAGGATCAGGCCGATACAGCCGAATCTTCCACCAGCCCTTCAGCTGAAAATGTCACCATTCAATCCGGTGAAGGGAGCATGCCCGTCGAGACAAAGGATGAGCATTCCTGGCCACCCCCGCTGATACGCGAAGAGATAGCGGAAGCGGTCGAGGAAGAGGCTAAAAATGAGCCCACGGTAGTGGAAAAACATACCCAGCCCTCAATGGAAGAGCTCAACCAGGAGGGTTCTGACGATCACTCAGATACCTCCCCTCGCCATCCTGCTGCGCACAATCTCCATGCGTCAGACAGCCAGCAGGCGGGGGAGAAAGATGAGGCACAGGACAAATCTGAAGATACGTCATCTACCAATCTTTAATTTCCATACCGTATGCCAGACAAAGCCGCAACCCCGCCTTAAAACTGACGGGGTCGCGGCTTCTTTTCATCTTTGACAATGCTTGTATGCTATCTACACTTATGAGTTACCCTTATGAGCTCGCGGGACGATGAGAGTCGTGAGAGGAGGAACGGCGCCCAAACAGATGCTGCTTTGGATTGCGCAACAGTGGGGTTAGTACGCCACGGCCCTTCAAAAACATGTAGAGCCAGAGCGCCAACCCCAGCAACAATCCACCAAACATGTAGCCGCCCAGTACATCACTGGCCCAGTGATCTCCCAGGTAGATGCGCGAGGGACCAACCATCACTACGAAGAAGGCGGGCACAATCAGCAGCACAAAATTCCACCAGCGATCCCTTCTAAACAAAATTAACCCCAGCGAGAAAATTAATCCCCAGAAGGCTACATACGACATGACGTGACCGCTAGGAAAGCTCTGCCCTTTCGCTTGCTGAAAAACGTCTACCAGGTTAGCGGTTGGACGCGGCCGGTTAATGATATATTTCAGCAGAATATTCAGAATTGTAGAAACTATCGAGAGGCCAATGATAAAGAGGGCTTCCAGGCGCAACCTCACTAGCCAGAACGCCACGGCGGTCAACGCAATGAGGGCAAAGAAAATTATTGGCTGGTTGCCGAGGTAACTTACCGCGACCATCAATACATTCAGAATAGGGTTTTTGTTTTCCTGAAACTCCTTTGTAATCGTCACATCGACAGACAGAATAGGATGAACATGCACAAACCAGGCCAGCAATGAAAAAGCGGCAAAAATAATCAAATAGGCTGCGATCAGAAATTGGGCCCGACGCGACACCATGTACCACGGCGAACGGCTCTCGGTTACTTCTTGCTGAACCTTTTCCACCGTCTCTTGCATATTCTCTTGTAGCTGCTCGTTAACGGGCTTCTCCTGCTTCATATCTTCCACCTCGCGCTCATTAGTCCATTTATATAATACATACGTATCTATTCCTTAAGGAATATAATCATTCTGGATACTTTGATTACGCAAGACTCAACCGAATGGTTTCTGAATCAGCCGGCTGTTTATCACCCATCGCTATCTTCAAAACTCGCCGTCAGGAGTGCTATCATACAAAGGGTATATAAAATATTATAATGATGTGTTGCACGACATCGATAAATCATTGGGGAGCTTTAATGTCACAGATAGAAATTCGGCCGGCGCAGGCTGGTGATCGCGAACCTGTGCTGGCATTTTGTGCCAATACATGGGATTGGGGAGATTATATCGAGCGCGTCTGGGATGAATGGATGGAGGATCCTGCGGGACAACTACTGGTGGCGACGGTAGATCGAGAGCTAGCCGGGGTGGTGCATATACAGATGCTCACAGAGACGGAATCGTGGTTAGAGGGCTTACGGGTTCATCCAGATTATCGCCGCCAGGGTCTGGCGCGAGCCTTGAACGAGGCCGCGATGGTTGAGGCGATGCGCCGGAACGCCACCACCATCCGCCTGGCGACCGATTCGCGTAACGTGGCCTCAATTGAGTTGGCGGAAAGCATGCACATGCGCCGGGTGGGCGATTTTTCTCTCTATACAGCCCACCCCTTTACCTCACTCCCTCGCGCCCCTCAACAACCGATCCGGCTGGCTACGCCAGAAGACCTGGATATGATCATTGATTATTTGAATGCTTCCAATATCTTCCCTCTGGTGGGTGGCCTTTATTATGTAAAATTTCAGGCGCTTCCGATTACGGCCGAGCTCCTTGAGGAGAAGATCAATAAGCAGCAGATCTATCTGCTGCAGCGCTGGGAGCGGTTGGACGGGCTGGCGATCGCGGAGCCCCGGCAAGAATATCAGCAGCAACGCCTCTCGGTTGGTTATCTGGACGGCACGACTATTGAGGCCATCAGCTTTATCGCCTATGATCTACGCCGCCGCCTCTCGGAACTGCAGCTAGAACAGGTGCGCGTATATGCACCCGAAACCCTGCTAATCCACGACGCCTTTGATGGCGTCGAGTATGAGGCCGACCACGCTATATTCTATACCTATGAACGTGGCCTGGTATAGACGCATCATCAAAAAGGGTCAGGATTGGCACCATGTGGTGCCAATCCTGACCCTTTTTGATGATGTTTATGCTCTATTCAAGCACTGCCTTGGGATTTTTCAGGCCGTGGAAACGCAGCAGCCAGCAGCCATAGTTCAGTCCACCACCAACCGCGGGTAAAGCCAGCCATTGACCGTCGTTCAGCTTCCCCTGCCGCAGCAGTTCAGCCATGGCCAGAGCGATACTGGCATTTGAGAGGTTGCCGTAATAGCGGAAGTTGTCGACCAGCTTGCCCATCGTCACTTCGGGCCATCCAAACTCACGAATAAGCAGTTCGCCCATGCGGTTCGTGATGCGCGAGTTCGCCTGGTGCGGGATGATATACGCCAGATCTTCCGGCTTAAGATTGGCGTGACGGCACAGGGCATCGACACACTCAGCCATGGCCCGGGGCGCCTCGCGATATACCTCTTTGCCGTTCATCTTGGTATAGCCGACCATATACTGCGAGAGGATCTGGTTGAGCTCATCACCCCGGCCCTCGTTATAGAGCTGGCGAATCTTCATATCCACCTCGGCCATCGCCACAGCATCTTTACGCAGCGGCGCCTGGTAGAGAAGAGCTGGCCCTTGCCGGGCATCGGAGCCATTGATGACATAGGTATCTTCATCGCTGCGCTCGATAATAAAGGCGGCCGCCCCTTCACCAAAGAGAGAACTCGTCTTCCAGTCTAATACATGCATGATGTTGGGCAAGAGGGCCTCGGACGCTACCATCAAAACGCGTTTGGCTGTGCTGGCGGCCAGGATTTCAGACGCGACCTGGAAGCCTTCTGTCTGACAGGCACAGGCACCTTTGAGCATGGTTGAGCGTAAAGGGCCCAGACCCAGGCGATGCGTGACCATGCCCGCGATCGTCGGAAAAGCATCGTTGTCAGAGGATGAGATACCAACAACCGTGTCAATATCGGTGGCCTTTAGACCAGCGCTGGCCAGGGCCCGTTCGGCCGCCTTTACCGCCATATCCACCATCGACTCTTCCTGTGGGGCGGTTTCGTCCTCAATCAGGCCGGGTGCGTCCGCGCCGGCCATTTCACGGCACAATGCCAGTGTGCTGGCACGTACATGGCGGGTCTCCAGACCCGTCACGCGCTCCAGGTCTTCCGCACGGCGGGGACTCCCAAGGCGTGTCGAAATATAGGCAAAAAAGTCATTGGTAATCACGCCTTTGGGGACATAAGTACCGAGACCCACCAGTCGCACTTTAGCTTGCGTAAAAATATGCGGTATAACAAATGAGTAATGTGGCCACTGGCCAGCATCGGTGCGTGTCATCAAATATAGAACCTCCAGTAGTGAGGATGATATGAGCCGGTAAATTCCCACTTAGTATACCATATCGTGCGTAAATGAAAACAAAACCACGCCCAAAAGTAAGCCACACCCCCACCTCTCCCTTTCATAGGTGCCGAGCTCGCCTCGGCTTCCACACAAAGAAACCAGGTACCAACCGGCACCCGGTTTCGATTACAAATACAGTAAGTGGGGAGATATTCAATTACCAACGATCGCGACGGTCACGCCGGTCGCGGTCACCGCTGTAGCTGCTGCTGCTATAGCTGCGATAGTTATCTCGGCGGGGCTGTGAGGCGCGCTGAGACTGGAAACAATCACTACAATATACTGGTCGATCTTCGCGCGGAATAAAGGGTACGGTCGTGGTGCGCCCACAGGCGGCGCATACGGCTTCGTGCTGCTCACGTGGGGCGCGTGGAGCACCGGATTGCTGACCACCTCGGCGTGCTGCGCGGCAAGATGGGCAACGGGATGGAGAATTGACCAAACCTTTGCTAGCGTAAAATTCTTGTTCACCCGCAGTAAACGTAAATTCATTCCCACAATCACGGCAAACAAGCACACGATCCCGATAGCCCTCGTTAAACATCATGGGTAATACATCCCCTTCTTCGGTTACACACGTTCCATCTTATACAACGTATACTGTAGCGCAGCGGTATATATTACAGGAGTGTGTATCTTTTCTTCCATACATAGAAATACAACATACATCTCCTGGTGGTTGTCAGGTTGTGATTCCTATGCGACCGGAAGACGGAACGGGAGCCGGGGGCCGGATTTACAGACCAAACGGGATTTTTCCCTAACCACTTTTTTCATTGTAACATATTCATTACAAAAATGCAGTATATCCTTGACCGCAATGCTAGGATATAATTATATTTCTAATTGTGGGTGCCGGAGGAATACCTTGAACTCTGACTACGCTGACTATTCATCAGACAGAGAGCGTATGCTGCACGCACGCCGGGTCCATACTATTACTGATCGTTTTTCGATGGCCAATACCTACCTGATCAATGAAGAAAGGATGGTAGTGGTGGACCCCGGTACCGAGCTTAACGTGCGGCAGTTGCAGTCCTACCTGCAGCATTTTTTGCATCGCCAACTCCAACAGATCGATCTCATTGTACTGACCCATCTTCATCCAGATCATACGTCGGGAGTGGAGATGCTGCGTAGAATCTGTGACGCGCCCGTCGCGGCTTCCGCTGTGGCACGTAATCTGATATTGCAGCAGCGTGGTGAATTGCATAGCTCGTCGATTGCTCACCTGGCCGAACATATCTTAACCGGACCTCTACAACATGTGGATCTTTTCCCTCCTGTGTATGAACGGCAATATAAACTGGTGGATATCTGGTTGGAAGATGTGGAGGGACTACTCGGACATCCCGAGTGGCGCGTTATTTCTAGCCCAGGCCATACTCCAGATAGTCTTTGCCTGTATAATCCTTTTAGCCAGGAGCTCTTGTGTGGGGATACCGTGATTACTATTCAAGGGGGAGCTCCGCTATTGCGTGGCAGCGCCAATCGTCGCCAGTTGAATGAGACACTGCGCGTCTTGCGCAGCTTACAGGTGCACTATCTCTATCCCGGTCATGGTCGGCCAATACTGGCTTTGCATCCGCTGACAAATATAGATGTGGAATGGTAGCGTCCACAATCTCTATTGAGGTTTCGTACGGCTGGGCAGGTGCAAGGGCACGAGTCTTCCGTTGGTTGCCCTGGCTATCGGAATCGGCGGCATAGTCGTATTGCGCAGACGCGCCGCCCTCCCAAATTCCATGCTGATGGTGCCTGCCCTGATGGTGTCTCCCACATTCAGCTTACGAACCTCACTAACAACCTCTTCATTGACAAAGGTGTCGTTGCGCCCGGCCATGTCGCGCAGGTAGAACTCGCCCGCCTGTTCGTAGATCTGCACGTGTACCTGCTCTACCGATACATCGTTCAGCATGATCATACATTCCAGGCTGCGCCCGATGGTTATCTCTTTCCCATCTAGCGAGAGACGTTGTCCCATGCGTTCACCATTTTTAATCAGCAAGTAGCCGCCATCAGCAACTGGATGGGACGCGGAAAAGATATCTGTCTCATCCTGAAGAACCGCCTTCTGGCTGGCGACGACAGCGGCAGGGAGCGGGCTGCTGGTATCTCCATCGGCCTGTAAATCAAAAGTAGAACGCCAGGTATGATTAACTAGAGGATCGTACTGGTCGGCCTGTAGCTCTTTCTGTTCGGCGAGGATGAAGCCAAATTGCTGGTGACCAATCTCTATGCAGTCCTGTGAGGAAAGTGGAACACTGCCCTGTACTTGCTGACCATTGAGGAAAATACCATTTAGACTACCGCAGTCAGTCAAATAGGCCTGACCTTCGTGCCAGGCCAGCTCGGCATGGTGGCGGGAAGCCATCTCGTCGTCGAGCCAGATATCACAGTCCTCTTCACGCCCCAGCGAGGCCACCATACGCTTCAAGGCCAACTTCTGCCCCTGGAAGTTACCGTTTCTATATTCGAGCCATCCCCACGTAACATCTTCACGGAAGACAAAGGGCGCCTCTACCCCTTTCTGATAATGGGGTAACCCCGCCGGTACGCTGGTCACGGCCCTCACCGGCTCTGACTGAACCACGGAATCTGAAGCGATCGCGTCTGACTGCTGTGCACGTGAAACAAACCAATGCAACACTGCCGCGACAATAGGATTGATCCAGCCACAGATCAGCGCATAGACCATCACCCCCCAGCTCTCCACTACGTTTAATAAATGGATATGAGGGCCACTAAAACGGAAATGATACCAGATAAAAACGGGCAGCAATAATGAAGCGGAACACAAACACGCGGCAACGGCGATGGTGAACTGATAATTGGTACCTCGATGGCACATAAACCTATAGCCTGCACTGAACATAATAGCCAGCACACAACACAACAGGCCCCCATAGCTTATCACGTTAAATAAAGGCGAAAAAGTTAATGCGTTCGTCGTTCATTCCTCCCTGCGCTAATTGGAGGTTACTTTCGAACAATGATATCATTTTGTATCAGGACGGGCAAATCAATGGGACTTGTGGGGGGAGATTGTATTGGATATTTTCTCCTGTAAGGCGTCTTTATAAGCACAAGGTTTTGATCCACAAGCAAGCACACATATATGAATTACAAAAGGATTTGAAGTTTTATGGGTTCGATTGCAATGCTCATTATCCTGGCTATCTATTGCTCGATCGGCATAGTAGTCCTGCTAGGCTCCGTTTTCTGGATCTGGATGATTATCGACTGCATAAAATATGAGCGACCTGACAGCAATGACAAGATCATCTGGGTGCTGGTTATCCTCTTTACACATCTGGTAGGTGCCATCATTTACTTCTTTATGCGCCGCCAACCACGAATTCGCCAGGGACAACCATATAATCTTCCTTGATCAACATGAACTTTAATTTGATATGTACCCAATACCAGCAAGCGCCTGCATAGGCGCTTGCTGGTATTGGGTACATATCAATTTTGAGACAGGTGTATAAACATCGGCCTTTAACTGCTAGTGAATCTGGACGTTCTGCGCACCCTGTTGGCGCAGGATCTCGCTGGCCTCACCAGCCCGTGCTCCATCTTTCACTGTCAAAATGGTACGCCCCTCTTTGACATCCTGAGCGTACTGCCTGGCATGCTCATGAGGAATTCCCATATCCGTCAGAGTACCCAGAAAGCTACCAGCAACGCTACCAACGGCGCCACCGCCCAGCGCGGCCGCCACGATACCTCCGGCCACGATCGGACCAATACCCGGCAAAAACAGAGCCGCCGCCGCCGCTCCCAGAGCTCCTCCTACCACGCCACCGGCCACAACGCTCTTACGCTGCTCCGCCTGCTCATGTTCCTGTTCTCTCTCCTGTTCCTCCGCCGTAGCTTCCTGCTGAGCCGGCTCTACAATGTCGCTCTGGGACTCGCTAACTGGCGTATCAGTGCGGAAAGCTTCATCGGGCCGCTCTACCACCACCTTATCATCTTTTGAACCCGGATAGGGCAGCTTATCAATGGCCTCTTCCGTAATGGGCAGCACCGTCGCCAGCGCATTTGACGCATCCGCCGGACCAATAAACGGAACCAGCAAGATATCGGCGGCCCCCAGGATACCACCGATAACGCCACGAGCGATAGCCTTCGGACCATGTCCATGCTCAACATGATGTTTTGCCTGGTCCACATGCTCCTCGGATGTACGTGCCACGAAACCCAGCTGATCCTCTTTAAAGCCAGCCTTAATCAAAGCATCCATCGCCTGAATAACAGCTTTACGATCCTTGAAAACTCCAACGACAACAGTCTGTTCTGCTTCAGCCATAGTGACTACTTTCCCCTTTATATTCTCTCGAAGGCCCTCTCAGAGGTGTCTGACTCCCGTCATCGTGCTGTCGCGCGTGATAGCCCACACGCGCGTCCGCTACGCGGCCGCGCTGGTTTTTGGTGTTAGTGCCTGGGCTGCGCAGATGCGCAGCCCAGGCACTAACACCAAACGGACTCGTGAGCACCGCTGGCGCGAAAGCCCAGGCATGCCGCAGGCGATGATCATGAGAGTCAGGCGCAATCTCAATCAATGTCTGACACGTCTCAATAACCCTCTACATATACAACAGCTTTAACACCGGTCACGACTCAGTTCCCCACCCACTTACAATACCACGCCCATCAATCACAACCCTCGAAAAACCCTGCATTTCCCCCTGCCACATCCTCACAGTTTCTCCCCTGCCACATCCCCATATAATTTATTGAGGCAATGAAACAAAAAAATGGCGCTTGGCGCGCCATTTTTTTGTTTCATTGCCTCAATAAATTATTAATGCGGCCGCGCAGCGGACGCGCGTGCGGGGGCGCGCACCTCCCCCAAAAACCCCCACCTGTCAAGGTAGTTGATATGCGCGGCGCACCGCGCATATCAACTACCCCCACCCTTCAGCATGACTATGTGATGAGAAGATGCTATAATGCACAGCAATATATTTGGCCTTATCTGATGAGAGAAGTATTCCATGCGTGAACAACTAGAGACATTGACCGAGGGGAACGAGACAAGCGAAGGGCTCACGCGCAACACATTGCGCTACATCATGCTGGGCCTGTTATGGGCGCGTCCCATGAGCGGCTACGACATCAAGCAGACATTTGAGCGCGCCATCGCCAGCTATTGGAATGCTGGCAATAGCCAGATCTACACGACGCTGAAAAATCTGCACAAGGCCGGCTTGATCGATGCCGAGATCATCGTTCAAACCAGTCGACCTAACCGTAAAGTGTATCGCCTGACGCGGGCCGGTGAGGAGGAGTTGTCGCACTGGCTGCAGGAGGATGTACCGGAACGCTTCACCAAGGACGAGTTCCTGGCCAAGCTCTTCTTTTGCGGCGAAACCAGCGATGAGGTGGCCCTGGTCCACCTGCGTAGCCACCGTGAAAGCCTGCTTAAGCAACTGGCGCATATGGATTGGGCGCGTCGCGAGTATGGTTCACGGCCCGTTCGTCGTCCACACCTGCTTGAATATCAACTACTGGTACGCGAGTATAAAGAGGCGGTCCTCAAAGCTGGCTTAGAGGTAACCGAAAATGCTATCGCGCGGCTGGAGCAGCGTCTCAATACTCCCCCCTCCTAAATCCTGTAGGTGACCCTGGATAGCACCTGTCAGCGCTATCCAGGCTGCCAGCCGTGGTTGCGATAGATGTCCAGCGTCTGCTGATCACCTGGTACATAACTGACCATGGAATAGGTAGAGAGATTGGTAAAGACCGTGGTTGCGGTACGCAGGGTGAGCCGTCCCAGTTCGCTGTGCTGGATCTGAAATACAAATGATGGCGCGGGCTTGCTGCGCGCATAGACCGAGGAGGCGATGCGCCGGTATTCTGGATATTCGCGCAGGGTTTTAATCAGAGCTTTGTATTCGGCCAGGTGCGTCAGGGTGCGCGTATTGTAGAGGAAGTCCCCCACCAGGCGCCGGGCCAGATTCTCCCAGCCATGAAAGCGCTTGCGCATCTCAGGATCAAACACCAGCCCCAGCAGATGAATATGCTCATGCGTCTCCAGCATCTCCTGCGTCTCAAATAAATAGATGGCCGCCTTGTTCCAGGAATGGAGAAACCATAGGTGATCGAGCGAGTGCGCCGGATACGATGTGTTGTGCACCAGCAGGTGCGCCAGGTCCCCTAAATCCAGCAGTGTGCTCTCTAGCTGATCAACATCCACAAACTGACCCGTTTGCTGCCGATAAGCCTCAAAAAAATATAATCTGTCCTCGGTCGATAACTCCAGTACGCGGGCGATATTTTGTACTACTTGCGGGGAAGGGTTGGCGCGCTGCCCCGTTTCCAGGTGATACACATATGTTCGTGATAATCGCGTGGCCTGGGCAAGCTGTCCCTGCGAAATGCCGCGCCGCAAGCGATATTGCGTTACCAACTGAGCAAACGTTGAAAGTTCTCGTGAGTCTTCAAGCATCCCTATATCCTCAACAGGTACATTTCGTTAGCTATCTGCACATTATGACGTAAAAATTGTTAGCTGGCAACATGGTCAACTTTATCCGGGTACCCTATAATTGGATCAGTGGGTTGTTGCTTGTAGGTAGCGACAGAGTTGTCGCCCAGGTATCCCATACCGGATGCCCCTATGGAGAGGAGCTATTACCGTATGTCTGATCCGTCGTTAATACACAACACACAAGCAGGACAGCACTCCGCCGAACGAGCGCAGGACACACCTTCTTATCCCTGGTTCCGCCACTACGACCATGGTGTCCCCACACACCTTGATATACCTGAGCGACCTCTCACTTCGTTGTTGGATAATGCGGCAAAACGCTATCCCAATCAGGCCGCTTTCATTTATTATGGAAACAGGATTACCTACGCTCAGTTCTCCAATCAGGCCAATCGTTTCGCGATTGAGCTGCAGCGCTTAGGAGTGCAAAAAGGGGATCGCGTCGCCATTGCGCTCCCTAATATTCCTCAGTTCCCCATTGCTTTCTACGGCGCCCTGCGCGCCGGGGCCGTGGCCGTACCTACCAATCCTCTGTACACTGAACGCGAGATGCAGCATCAACTCGCGGACTCGGGTGCTAAAGTTCTGGTCGTGCTGGATATGTATTATCCTATTATACGTAATGTTCGCAACCAGACGGCGCTAGAACATGTGATTGTGACCAGTCCGGCCGATTTCCTGCCACCGCTGCTACAAAAGCTTTATCCACTGAGTCAGAGAAATGCGAAATTGCCACAACCCCCTCTGACAAAAAAAGAATTGGAAGGCGACCCCACCTTGCATAGGATGCAGCCGATGCTGCAGTCTCATGCTAAAGGGGGGATCGAACTGTTCAATCTGCCGATCCATGTGCAACCCGATGATCTGGCAGTATTGCAGTACACCGGTGGTACCACCGGACTTTCCAAGGGCGCCATGCTGACCCATCGTAATCTGCTCGCCAACGCGATGCAAACTCGCTATTGGGTGCCCAGGGCACAGGATGCGAAGGAGACCTCGCTCTGTGTCGCGCCGTTCTTCCATGCGTATGGACTGAGCGTGGGCATGAACCTGTCTATTCTGGCCGCCGCTACGATGGTTTTGCTGCCACAGTTTAAGGCCAAAGATGTCCTTGATGCCATCCATCAGTATCACCCTACGATGTTTCCCGGTATCCCCACCATGTATGTCGCCATTATGAAGGAGGCTGGCAAACATCCCGAATATCTGCAGTCGATCAAGTACTGTATCAGTGGCGCGTCCGCCTTGCCGGCCAAGATTCAGTCGGACTTCGAGGCGATCACTGGCGGCAAGCTGGTCGAGGGCTATGGCCTGAGCGAGGCCGCGCCCGTCACCCACTGCAATCCGCTCTCGGATAAGTCGCGCAATGGGAGTATTGGCCTGCCACTGCCGGGGGTCGAGGCGGCGATCCTTGATCGCGCAACCGGTGAGCCTCTACCTGTGGGCGAGATCGGCGAGATAGTGGTCAAAGGACCCAATATTATGCAGGGCTACTGGCAGCGCGATGAGGAGACCAAAGCTATCTTTGTCAATGGCTGGATGCGCACCGGCGATATCGGCAAGATGGATGAAGATGGCTATTTTTACGTTGTTGAGCGCGCCAAAGATATGATCATCGCCAGCGGCTTTAATGTCTATCCACGCGAGGTTGAAGAGGTGCTCTACCACCATCCGGCCATCGCGGAGGTAGCCGTTGCCGGCATTCCAGATTCGTATCGTGGCGAGACGGTGGCGGCATTTATCGTGCTCAAGCCGGAATTTAAACCGTCAGCTGAACTGGAACAGGATATCGTTGCCTTCTGCAAACAAAAATTGACCGCCTATAAAGTACCCAAACGGATAGAGTTCCGTGATAATTTGCCGAAATCATTGGTGGGCAAAGTGTTACGCAGGGAACTGCGCAAGTTATTGTAGCGCCTTTGGCTTCATTGGTGTACACGCGTTCGCTGGTTTGCTCGGTGTGGTAGATACACCGGCAAATTCGCTGACGCTGTACGCCTTGCCACTTCGTAATAGCCAACAAACTCGAAGGAGATTCCAATATGTCGACGACCATGAAACCGACCGAGCCGGGTACAGCATTTCTTACGACATCCGTCAATGAGACTGCTGCCAAAATATTTACACTGGAAGAGCGCGATGATGAGCAGCGCTGGATCGAGGAGTCCGCGGAAACCTTTGTGACCCGCGAGGTTCTGCCAAAGGTGGAAGCGATCGATAAGCAGGAGCCTGGCGTGATGCCCGGCCTGGTGAAGCAGGCCGGAGAGCAGGGTCTCTTGATGATCGATGTGCCCGAGCAATACGGCGGCGCTGAACTGGGTCTGCTGACCAGCGCCCTGGTCGCGTCACAGCTGCGCGAAGCTTCGTTCAGCGTAGCCTTTGGCGCCCATACCACTATCGGTACGCTACCAATAGTGTACTACGGCACCGAGGCGCAAAAAGAAAAGTATCTTCCCAAACTGGCCTCCGGTGAGTGGATCTCCGCCTATGCCCTGACCGAACCTGGCGTTGGATCGGATGCCATGGGGCTGAGCACACGGGCGGCCCTGTCAGAGGACGGGAAATATTATATCCTTAACGGCACCAAGCAGTGGATCTCCAATGCCGGCTTCGCCAATCTATTTGTGGTCTTCGCGCGCATCGGCAATGAGCGTCCTTCGGCCTTTATCGTGGAGGCTGATTGGCCGGGCATCTCCACCGGACCTGAAGAGAATAAGATGGGCATCAAGGGCTCTTCGACGCGCCAGGTGATCCTGGAAGATGTGAAGGTGCCGGTCGAGAATCTGCTGGGCGAAATTCACAAGGGCTATAAAATTGCATTCAACATTCTCAATATCGGCCGTCTGAAGCTGGGTGCCGGTAGCGTTGGTGGGTCACGCTCCGCCCTGAATCTGGCCGCAACCTATACGACCGAGCGCAAAGCCTTTGGTAAGTTCCTGCATGAGTTTGGCATGATCAAGAAGAAGCTGGCGCGCATGGCGGCCGAGACGTACGCGGCGGAGAGCGAGGTCTTCCGTACGGCCAGCAATATCGCCCAGGCTCAGAAGAGCGCGGGCGCAGATACCGAGACCGTCTTTAAGTCCATCGAGGAATACGCCATCGAGGCTTCGATCGCCAAGGTCCATGGCAGCGAGGTGCTGGCGATGGTGGTTGATGAGGGTGTGCAGATCTTCGGTGGCTATGGCTTTATGCATGAGTATCCCATTGAGAAGGCCTATCGCGATGCCCGCATCCAGCGCATCTTCGAGGGCACCAATGAGATCAACCGCATGGTGGCTGTGACGACGCTGTTCCGCCGCGCCCTGGCCGGCAAGATCGATCTGATGACCAAATATGCCGAGATCGAGGCGCGCATGAAGAGCGACCAGCTTCCGGCCAGCGTTGGTGAAGAGATGCCGGTGGATCTGCGCGAGGCAGCCGACGCGCTTGAGCGCGCCAAAGATGCCACTATCTACGCCACTATGCAGATCGCGCTCAAGTATATGCAGAATCCCCAGGCTCTGGCCGAGGAGCAGGAGTTTATTGAATACCTGGCCAACCTGATGATCGATCTGTATGCCGCCGATAGCGCCCTGGCGCGCGCCGCGAAAGTGACGAAGCAGGGCGCTGAAAATAGCGGTACCCACATTAAACTTGCGCAGCTGGCTTCGTGGACGGCACTGAGCCGCCTCCGCGCGAACCTGGATCAGCTGATCCAGACGTATGTGGATGAGAAGCGGGCCGCCAAGGTGCTCAGTCGCGTGCGGACGTATGTGGGCGACTACATGCTCAACGCGGTACAGGTGCAGCGTGAGATCGCCGCTCTGGTAGTTGAGAAACAGGGCTATCCGCTCTAAGGGATACCATAGAGCAGACAGTCAGCGAAAAAAAACAACGCTTCAGTCTTTGTAGATACTTCTCTCATACCCATGAAGCCTTCAATTGATGAAAGAGCGGGGATGCAGGGGGCGGCGAGCCCCTTGACTGGGGCTCGGGGGCACAGCCCCCGATCCTCCATATCGCCCGCGTAGCGGGCGATATGGAGGAGAAACATACCCTGATGAGGAAACAGATGATGCAAGTTGGTGATACACAAAACTGGGAGAGGACGTTCACCGATGAGGATGTGCGCCTCTTTGGAAGAATATCCGGCGATATGGGCAACCACCATATCCTACCGGACGAGCAGGGCCGCGTCATGGTCCATGGATTGCTGACAGCCACGCTGCCTACCAAGATCGGTGGAGACCTCAATTTTATCGCGCACGATATGTCTTTTGAGTTTGTACGACCTGTCTTCGTGGGCGATACCGTGCGCTGCGAGGTCACGATCACGCAGCTTGAAAAGAGCGAGAACCGCCTGAAGATGAGCGCGGCCGTCTTTTGCCGCAATCAACAGGGCAAGGTGGTTTTAACGGGCCATACCGCCGGTTTTATCCGCGAACCCCAACTCCTATCTGTTGGCCTCCATTAAACCTGGTAGAAAATAGAAGTTCTACATTCGAAAACTTATTTCATACATTAAGCGCCAGCTTTTGTATGTGCATTATGCGAAGGAGCAAAACATCATGGCAGAAGCCGTTATTGTTAGTGCTGTGCGCACCCCGATCGGGCGTGCCAACAAGGGTGCCCTGAAAGAGGTCCGGGCCGATGACCTGGCCGCGCTGGCGGTCAAGGCGGCCGTTGAGCGGGTTCAACAGCTCGACCGCTCTTTAATCGAGGATGTGATCCTGGGCTGTGCCTTTCCAGAGGGTGAGCAGGGGATGAACCTGGCACGCCTGGTGGGCGCGCTAGCTGGACTGCCCGAGACCGCCGGTGGGGTGACCGTGAATCGCTTCTGCGCCTCCAGTCTGCAGGCCGTCAATATGGCCGCCCAGAATATTATGCTGGGACTGGGTGATGTCGTGATCGCAGGCGGCGTCGAAAGCATGTCGCGCGTGCCTATGGGTGGCTTCAATCCCAGCTACAATCCACGCCTGGTGAAGCCGCGCGACGAGAAAGATCAGCAGAAGCAGTCCGCCTTCCCTCCCTGTGAACTGGAGTACGGCTATTCCAGCTATTTGCCAATGGGTATTACCGCCGAAAACGTGGCCCGCGAATACAATATCAGCCGGCAGGATCAGGATGCGTTCGCCTTCCGCAGCCATCAGCGTGCTCTCGCCGCGACCGATAAGGGGATCTTCCGCAACGAGATCGTGCCGGTGCCACTGTCCAATGGCAAAACGCTTGAGATCGACGAGGGTCCACGCCGCGATACATCGCTGGAGAAGCTGGCCAGCCTGGAGCCCGCCTTCATCAAGGGCGGTAGCGTCACTGCCGGCAACTCTAGTCCCTTGAATGATGGCGCCGCCGCCGTGGTGCTGATGTCGGCCGAACGCGCCCGCGACCTGGGCATTACGCCCCTGGCTCGTATCCGCACGATGGCGGTAGCCGGTGTGCGACCAGACGTCATGGGCATCGGTCCCATACCCGCTGTGCGCAAGCTGCTCTCACGCGCCAATCTTCAACTAAGCGATATCGACATCATTGAGCTGAACGAGGCTTTCGCGGCCCAGAGCCTGGCGGTGGTGCGCACGCTGGGTATCGACGAGGAGAAGTTGAATCCGCATGGTGGTGCCATCGCCCTGGGTCATCCCCTGGGATGTAGTGGCGCCCGCCTGATCGCGACGCTGCTCAATGATCTGCAGACAAAGGATAAAACGCTGGGTATCGCCACGCTCTGTGTCGGTGGGGGTCAGGGCCTGGCCACATTGATTGAGAGGATATCGTAGCCATGCCATATGCTATTCGTAAAGCCGCTGTGATCGGGGCTGGCGTGATGGGTGCCGCCATCGCGGCCCACCTGGCCAACGTGGGCATCCCAAGCCTGCTGCTGGACATCGTGCCAGCCGACGCGAAGGATCGCAACGTTATCGCCCGCACAGGACTGGAAAAGACGCTCAAGAGCAAGCCGGCATCCTTTTATAGTAAACGCGGCGCCGGCCTGGTAAGCATCGGCAATATTGAGGATGATCTGCCGAAGCTGGCCGAGGTCGATTGGATCATCGAGGCCGTCATCGAGCGGCCCGATATCAAGCAATCGCTCTACAGCAAAATAGAACAGGTGGCGCGGCCCGAGACGATTATTACCTCGAACACGTCGGGCCTACCCGCCCACTTACTGGTTGAGGGACGCTCGGAGAATTTCCGCCGCCACTTCATGATCACGCACTTCTTTAATCCAGTACGCTACATGCGCCTGCTGGAACTGGTACCCACTCCAGATACCGATCCCGAGCTACTGCCGTTTATGCGCCAGTTTGGCACTGAGATCCTCGGCAAAGGCGTTGTGATCTGCAAAGACACTCCTAACTTCATAGCCAATCGTATCGGCATCTACGGCTTTCTCTCGACCATTCATCACGCCATCGCCGAGGACTATACGGTCAGCGAGGTCGATACCATCCTTGGCACCAATATGGGACGCCCGAAGTCGGCTGTCTTCCGCACCGCCGATCTGTCCGGCCTGGACACCGTGATGCACGTGGCCAATAACCTGTATCAAAACGCGCCCGAGGATGAGCAACGTGAAACATTCCAGATTCCCGGGGTGGTACAGGAGATCATCAATCACGGCTGGCTGGGTGAGAAGAGCGGCCAGGGCTTCTATAAACGCATCAAAAATCCAGATGGCTCCTCAACCATCCTGGAGCTAAATCTGAAAACCCTGGACTACGAGCCACAACCCAAACATCGCTTCGACTCGATTGGTCGGGCGCGCAACATGGAGACTCCTGAGCAGAAGATCAGCACCGTCTTAAATGGTGACGATCGCGCCAGCCAGTTGGCCCGCGAGACGACCGCCGATGCCTTGATCTATGCCGCCAATCGCGCCCACGAGATCGCGGAGAACATCGTGGATATCGATAATGCGATGCGCTGGGGCTTTAATTTTGACCTGGGCAGCTTTGAGACCTGGGATGTACTGCTCGCGGACCAGGCGCTGCTGGATAAGGTCTTTGAGCAGCGTGAGCTACCACCTCTGGTGCAGCAGGTACGCAACCAGGGACAGGGCACATTCTATCGCGTGGAGGATGGTCAGAAACACTACTTCGACTACCAGACCGGAACCTATCAGCCGGTCCCAGGCGCTCAGGGCGTGATCTCTCTCAGCACGCTCAAAGCCGGCTCGGCCGTGGTACGCGACAACGGCTCGGCCTCGCTGA
Organism: Dictyobacter halimunensis; assembly: GCF_036245075.1. Lineage (NCBI taxonomy): Bacteria > Bacillati > Chloroflexota > Ktedonobacteria > Ktedonobacterales > Dictyobacteraceae > Dictyobacter > Dictyobacter halimunensis. The sequence goes on along the minus strand of NZ_BSRI01000002.1, from coordinate 2,947,734 downwards.
TCGACCTCGGTGATGGCATTGCCTGCCTGGAGTTCCATACCAAGATGAACTCGATCGACGAGGGGATCGTCGAGATGATTCATTACGCCGTCAATGAGGGTTCAAAGCAGTTCCGCGGCCTGGTTATCGGCAACGAAGCACCCGACTTCTCAGCCGGCGCTAACCTGTTCCTGGTCTTGATGGGAGCGCGACAGGGGGCCTGGGATATGCTGGATACCGCCATCATCGGACTCCAGCAGGCACACCAGCTCTTGAAGTACAGCCCAATACCGGTGGTCGCGGCTCCAACAGGACGCGCGCTGGGTGGGGGCTGCGAGATGATCATGCATGCCCACCATACACGCGCCCTGGCCGAGACATACATCGGCCTCGTCGAAGTAGGTGTGGGACTCATCCCGGCGGGAGGCGGCTGTAAGGAGTTCCTGCTGCGTCACGGCGCCAACGCTGAGAGCCAGAAACCCGGCAAATCCAGCGGACCCTTTACGCCCGCACGCCGCGCCTTTGAGATCATCGCCGTGGCGACCGTCTCGACCAGCGCTACCGAGGCTCAGGAGCTACGCTTCCTGCGCAAGACGGATGCCATCACAGTCAATCGCGATATACTCCTGCGCGATGCCAAAGCCGATGCCATCAAGCTGGCGGACGCCAAAGAGGCGGGCGCCTGGCAAACACCGCAGCCACCGATGCTACTGCTACCCGGTACGGGAGCGCGCCTGGTCCTCGAACAGCAGATCGAGGGCATGCTGCTGACCGGCAAGATTAGCGAGCACGATGCCGTCATCGGCAGCCACCTAGCCAGGGTCCTTACAGGAGGCGATTGCTCGCCGGTAACGCCCGTCAGCGAACAATACGTCCTGGACCTCGAACGCGAGGCCTTCCTCAGCCTCTGCGGCATGGAGAAAACCCAGGATCGCATGCAATCCATCCTGCAATCCGGCAAACCCCTGCGCAACTAACAATTTCATCAAAGCAGAAAAAGAGGTGGGGCAAAATGTGTGCCGAGCACGCATTTTGCCCCACCTCTTTTTCTGCTTTGACCCTCCATGACAATGTTACTCCTCACACAGCATGGAGGTAAGATATGGCTTAGAAAATCGACTCGCCGGTATCGGAGTCAAACAGATGAATCTGATCGCTATCAACGTACAGACGCACTTTGTTGCCAGCGGCTACGCGGGCACGTGGGTCAAGGGTAGCGACAATGTTTTTACCACCGGTGGTGAGATATACCTGCAGCTCGTTACCAAGGTTCTCAACCACGTCTACAGAAGCGTCGAGGGACGACTGTATCGCTTTGTTTCCCTCGCTCACCAGGGAAGCATCCTCCAGGTGAACCGGGCGAATACCAAATGTGAGGTTGCGACCAGCGGCGGCACGAGCGCGCTCGGCGTAGATCTGAGGAACAGCAACACGGCCAATGCCTTCCAGCACAACCGCTGTAGCGTTACCCTCGGTGGAGACCTTCGCCTCGGGGATGAAGTTCATCGCGGGCGAACCGATGAAGCCTGCCACGAACATGTTCGCGGGATGATCATACAGCTCTTGTGGGGAACCCAGCTGCTGGATCACGCCACCATTGAGAACGGCAATGCGGTCACCCATCGTCATGGCTTCAACCTGGTCGTGGGTCACATAAATCATTGTCGTCTGGATACGCTGGTGCAGCTTAATGATCTCAGCACGTGTAGCAACGCGCAGTTTAGCATCCAGGTTGGAAAGGGGCTCGTCCATCAGGAAGACTTGCGCTTCACGGACGATTGCACGACCCAGAGCCACACGTTGACGCTGTCCACCAGACAGCTCTTTTGGCTTACGCTTGAGCAGCTGCTGCAATCCAAGAATCTCGGCCGCATCTTCCACACGCTTCTTAATCTCATTTTTGGGGAAGTGACGCAGCTTCAAACCGAAAGCCATGTTATCAAATACAGTCATATGGGGATACAACGCGTAGTTCTGGAACACCATAGCGATATCGCGATCTTTAGGGTCTACACCGTTTACGATGCGATCGCCGATATAAATTTCGCCATCAGTTGGCTCTTCCAGGCCAGCGATCATACGCAGGCAGGTACTTTTTCCACAACCAGAAGGACCAACGAGTACGAGGAACTCTTTGTCTTCGACGTCGAGGCTAATGTCGTGCACGACTTCCACTTTGTTGAAAGTCTTATAAACGTGGTTAAAACGCACTTGTGCCATGAAGGACTACTCCTTTTCGCTTCCGTAACAGGTCCATTCCTGTTACCCCTCACATTATATAGAGAAGCATTTGCTTAGTGCCAACATTGCATCTGATATCATATCAGAGGGGAGTCAATGTGGCTTCTTAACGTCTATACATCCGCATGCAGAATTGTAGAAACTCTTGCTTAGTAGACGTTAAGCAAGAGTATACCATAACTTTTGTTGAAAGTGAAGAGCATCGATATACAAATTATAAAAAGAAGGGGATAGGTGCTGGTGTGGAGGCCGCGCCGGGCCTGGCCTCCACACCAGCACCTATCCCCTTCTTTTTTCCTTTTTTAAGCAAGCTGCATATTTCAGTCTATGTTAGTAAGGAGGGACATAAAGAAAGTATTAAAAACAATACCATAAAGCAGTAGATGGAAATCTTTAGCGGCTACACAGGCGGGGCCATTTTCTAGTCGTTACAAAAGTACTAAGTACCCTTTAACATTTTTTTGCATTTTCGGGTGTAACAGGGAATTTACATGTTACACAAAAAAATCACATCATTGAGCCTGGGGAGCATTATGGTACGTCGTAACATTGTAATTGTAAAGCTGTACGGCGTGAAAATTATATAAAGATGGTCATATTTTACGTAATTATTAGCATTGCACCACTAGACAAGAAAGCACATCTTCATGCATACTAGTGATGTGCATTGTTAATGTTGTTCTTACAAACGATGTACAATGTATTTACATCGCGCGTAAGTCTGTTGTACGGGGCTCAACATAAAGATACGCTACCCATGGGTTCAGGGTTAGGAAGGAACGGGATATCATGCTAGGAGCACACGAACAACGCAGCGAAGTCGCCCGCTTGCTATCACAGATCAGTGCTGAATATGAAGCAGCACATCGTGGCCTCTCAGGTCTGTCTTATGGTATGTCGCAGCATGAATTTATTACCGCACGTATGGAAAATATGGGGCAATTACATACTCAATTACAATCTATTGTAGGAGATGTTGCAATTGCAATGATTGCGGACCGCTTAAATACCGTTCATTCATAAGAACAACTTACATTCAATCGCAGATTTTTATTATATATCCTTATGATATGGCTCTGGCATATTCGTCAGACAGTATGCCAGAGATGTGTGCATGCCATATCTCTTCTGGCCAATTTCCTCTCACAACATTGAGGGCGTCTAAACATTAGACGCCCTCAATGTTGGCCCGTTTATGAAGCGGATATCTTTATTTAGCGCGCTCTAAAAACAGAAAAACAGGCAATGCTTCGATTATCTTGCGACACCAGATATATCGAAAGCATTGCCCGGCACTTGTTCAACATCATTCATCCGGGTAATACGCCATCTATACTAGTCATTGATCACCAGCAGTGGTTCTCTATGCACAATATCAATGTGCATGTCGGCATAAAAGCGTGGTGCCGCTCCATCCCAACGGCCAGCGACGACGTATTCTGTCTCCTCACTGGCAAATTCAGGCCGGTCCAGTACGTTGTGCTCATCATCTGTAAAACACTGTAGCCAATCTGTTACGTCGTCAGGCGACAGATATGGAGCTCCCTCACACACAAACCACTCTGCGATCCCCTGCAGGTAGAAACGGAAATTCGTGGGCAACACATGCTGCCTCACAATACGATACGCGCTCTCCTGGACATCTTTATAACCAGCCGCTTCCAGATACTGCGCGAGCTTTGAGCCAACCCAGCTATCTTCGTACGCATAACCATGATCGACGCGTTCACTCTCCCACAATTGTCGCGCCTGAAAGACCCGTTGCTGCAGAAAGGGATCAATAGAATGAAATTTCATGGTGCCAAAATCGATATCCTTAATCACAATGCGCCCGTTTTGCTTGAGATATGGGCCCATAGCAGCAAACGTTGCAACCGGATCAGGTAAGTATTGGCTGACATTGGCGCTAAAAATAACATCCGCCGTCCCCGCTTCAACTGGCAATTGCTCTAAAGTCGCGCGCTTATACTGAACTTGTTGGCGATACCAGGTATGATGACTTCTCCTCTGGGCGGTTACCAGTGCCTCAGTCGAGATATCAATACCCAGAATTTTCCCCCTCGCTCCAATCACCTCGGCAAGGAGAGGGGTCCATAAGCCCGGCCCACATCCAGCGTCGATGACAAAACTTCCTTTTTCAAGTTGCAATTCTCGAATCATCTGGGTGCGCTCGTGGATCTTACTCTGATGGTGCTTCACTAACCACGCGATCGCGTTTAGTGGAAGCCCACATTCATTAACATGCACAACATTGTTAACCGCCATCTTCTGCCTTATCCTTCCAGCCATCAAGTGTACTAGATTTGCTTACTCACTATTCGTGATGATCATTAATATACATGCTATATTATGAAAAAGCAATATATTGTTAGACATTGTAGGACTTCCGATTAAACATTGTAATGTATTAACGTTTGGGATTTAAAACATTAAAAATAATTAATACTGTGCGAAAAACATTAGGGGTGACATGCCTTGTGTGTGCACGTGTACGTATCTGAACATGTATGCATTACAGTGGCAAAACATTGTACTGTTCATAGGTATTACATAAATAACCCATTAAGATTTTTGAGTTTATTTAACATTTTGTATACCATCTATGTTATAATAGTGACCATGCTGCACGTGAAAATTGTACTATTGCAAAATACATAAGGAATATATCATGGGTAATGGGTCGGTCCCTGATGAAACACATAAAAAGAAGCGTGGCCGTCCGCCAGGCGCGCGTAAAGTGGTTGAGGAAACCACTGCCCGGACTGGGAAACACCGCCAGAAGAGTACGACATCTACGCAGTCGGCCCGGACGATAATCAAGGAGTCCGCGGCCAGTCCACAGGCGCTTCCAGATCAAGAAATACAAAATACTGATGATACAATTACTCCCTTTAGCTCATTATTACATACTATTATGTATCGCGATCGCATGGAGCTGTCGCGTGTAGCCAGAGAGCTGGCGGTGGCGGAAAATACCGTCTATCGCTGGATGAATGGCACCTCTGAACCTCGCATTATCCATTTAAAACGTTTGCCCGAGGTACTGCCGGAACATCGCACCCAGTTGATCGCTGCCATTGAACAGACCTTCGGAGACGTGATGGGCAATCCTACCCCCACGGTCAGGGGGATCAGTAAAGATATCTATCAGCATGTGCTGGGGCTTATGGCAAGCAGCCAGGACGATGAGACGCGCTTCTGGCAGATCTCTGAAATTGTGTTTGATGATATATTAGAGCACCTGGATGCAAATCACCTTGGATTGGCTGTTACTTACGCAAAGTTGATGCCGGCGCATCAAGATGGCATTCATTCTTTGCGGGAAGTGAAGATGCGTGGCCATGTTCCCTGGCCCGATACAGTCGATAGCAAAGCCTATCTGGGTAGTACTACCCTGGCGGGCGCGGCGGCCGTTCTGCAGCGCATCCAAATATGGAATGATACTGATAATAACCGCGCCCTGGTCGAGATTGATGACTATGAAAGAAGCGCCTGCGCCGTTCCGGTCCTGCGTGGAGGTTTGCTCGCGGGTGTGCTAATCGTTTCCAGCACTCACCCGGACTTTTTCAAAGATACTACTGCTTGCCAAGCGGTCGCGGAATATGCCTTACTGATGGGGGTGGCGCTGTGCGATCGCGAATTTTTTCCGTCAGCACTTTTACATCTCAGGCCGATGCCGCCATTGCGCTGGCAACGGGATGCTATCACTCGTACATATCTCAATCGCATCATTGCGTACGCCCATCAGCACTCGACATCGCGTAGTGAGGCCGAGTTTTGGATTCAACGAGAGATGGAATTAGAGTTCGAGGACGAAGCCCATACATTCGTAGAACAGCAAAAAGTAGTCCCAGAAATCTCTACTCCATCCGACTATTCACGATTCTTTGGATAGAGTAAGATAATTATGCAAAGTTCCGATCAATCACCAGAAGAGAAGCAGTCGCCGTTCAGTCAGCCGTCTGCCAACAGCGATCATAATACGTTAGAGTCTCATTCCAATGCTCCATCTCCGGAGGCTCGGGATGAACAGGGCTCTCTGAATAGAGATGCGCATAGAGACGCTCCCCGGTCCGTCAACAATAATGACGCGAGGCGCCAGGGGCAGAGCTATCCTCCTCTCCCTTCCTTTTACGAAAGAGAGCTCGCGAAATCGGCGGCACCTACACCTCCGGTAGCGCATCCGGATCCTGAACCTGCGGCACGCCCATCTGAGCCGCTGGATAGAGGACCTCAATCCGGTTATGCAGCCCCATATCCACCAACTACAGCGCCAATACCTGGTGGGTATATGCCTCCTCCAGGCTATCCTGCTTATCCACAGGGATTTCATTATCCGGGTACGCTGCCGCCACCGTTCGTGGCGGGCCCTCCGCCGGCCAGGCGATCGCGTAAGTGGCTCTGGATCCTCCTGTCGGTGCTGGCCGTGATTGTAATTGGCAGTTGTGGCCTGTGCGCATGGGCCAGTTCTTCACTCATTAGCCAGCCCTTCAGCGCGGCCCTTGGCAGTACTCAACTCGTCACAGATTACTACAGCGCCCTGCAGAATAAACAATATACCCAGGCCTATAGCTATCTCAGCCCTGAAGGATCCATCAAAGGATTGACGAGCGACCAGTTTGTGTCGCAGGCAACCCAACGCGATGGGCTCTATGGCCCGGTCTTGCGCTATACACCCTCTCAAACTAAGATAGATGGTACCAGCCTGGATAGCATGAGTATGGATGTTACGGTCGCCCGCCAGAAAAAATCGTATACCACCCACTTACAATTAAAATTAATTAATAACCAATGGAAGATCGTCGATTACGATCAGCTCTAACAGTTATAAAAGGAGGGAGACGGCCTTTACAGGCCGTCTCCCTCCTTTTATAATTCCATTTTTTCAAATCTCTCAATGATTGTGATAGGTAATTTCTGATATATAGCGTTTTAAAAAAATGGAGAGATAAATAATTAATTTACAGAATTTGATACCGTCCCCATCGGAACCTCGCGGCCAACACAGGCGCGAAGATCTTCACGGTAGAAACGCCATGTGCTTCCGACCTTGTGTCCGGTAAGTTGCCCCGACCACATGAGGCGATAAAGTGTTGAGCGGCTAACACGCAGGTAGCTCATTGCTTCTTTGAACGTCAGCAGAACATCTTCTTGAAGCATCTGTACGACCATGTATCCTCTCCTTGGAAAAATAAACTAATAAATAAGTGCACTTGACACTAACGATGTATCGCTGAGAACATTATGAATGATACTGTTATTGTCTCATTGCATGTTATAGTAACCAATGTTGATGCGTTTTCCTGTTAAGGAATAGTTGCGATCTGGTTAATTTTATTCCCAGCTCGGTTCGATCTTCACTACCTACCTATCTAAAAGGCACTGGACTTAGCTGTCTTCTTTGTACCCTATAATCATAACATAAAGTCTCGTTGCGTTTCATCCTGCGCCGCCCTGTTTTAGGGTTTTCTCCTTTCTTTTGGGAACCCCGTTAAGATTTTTTTACCAGCCGGCATTCAATAGATTATTGAGTTCCTGCTCATTACAGGCCACAGGAAAAATCGAGCAACCGGTCAGCTTTCTCAGGCGCGCAATCGCGATCTCGTCGGTCGGCCTGCACATCGCCACAGTCAATTGCTGTTGCTCGCGACCAACCGGCACACATTGCAACTCATAGGCTACAGAATGTGGTATCAGTTGCGCTACACGCTCTGGCAGGACATGTGGCAGTTCCATGTATGGTATCCCCGCCGCTTTGCCAGTCTCTTCTTGCTGCGTGTACGCGGTATAGATGGGCGACAACTCAACTACAGGCATGGGCTTGACGCCGCGCGTGTGAGCACTGATAATCGGCCGCAAGGTCAGCGTATGCGGTGCTTCACCGAGCTGATAATAGAACTGCTCAAATGACACAACTGATCGGGGCGGATAGGTGGCGCCCCCCAGAGCGATGGTTGTCTCTCTGGTCAGCGGTGGATCAGTCGTTTCGGCCTGCATTAAGCAGACATTCTGATAAATGCGTTCTAGTATCTTTCGTCTCCCAGCTGCGTCTACATCCGGGAAAATAATCGCTCCCCCCGAGGCATCGTAGATGAACAATTTGTCATCAATGCGCAGGGCGCGGCGCACATGGGCCAACACCTGGTTCAATAGATGAGGCGCGGCATGATATCGTTTGCGCCGATATAACGCCTCCGATTGAGGCGCTAGCGGGGGCGATTCCCGTTGTACTACATGTAGTAAGAGTACACTGATTGGAAATTGCGCAGGTAAAAAGTCATTCAATGCAACCCGAACCTTATTGCTTAATTCAACCGAAACAGGTATGCATTGATTTTCATCCCGCTCACCTTCCATTGGCATGCTGCCCACCGGGCAGACATTGTCAAAGACGAGGCATGTACATATCTCACAGGTTTCCATAACCGGATCGGTACGCCGCTTTAAGCGGGGCGAAATCTGCGCGATATTCGGTGCCTGATGCGGAATAGCTTTTTTCTTCTGCGTCATTCTGCCGTCCACACTCATTCTCTTTCTGGCACAACTAGAAAGCCTGTATTTTAACCACTGCATATGCACATATAGATACACAAAGGCACTGCTTAATGTAAGTATAGGCACTTTTTTCGGTGAAAGATGTAGCTATTCCGTTATGGTATGGTTAAAATGTGCTAGTAATGGTTAAGTTCCGCTACATCACCGGTCGCTTGCTAAAACAGCGGTTTGCAAGCGTTGACATGCGATGTAAACTTCTCTGCTGCCAGCGGAGTGCTCTCTGAGTTGTGCGCAAAAAGCTCTCTATGACTCAATCGAGATAGGAGCGGTAAAAGTATAACCAACACCAGGTACAGTCATGATGTATTGAGGAGAGTTGGGATCAGGCTCAACCTTCTGGCGTAGGTGCCGGATGTGCGTCTTGACCAGGCCAGAATCACCGGCCTCGTCGTATCCCCATACGCGCTCAATGATCATATCAGTAGTGAGTACCTGGCCTGTGTGCGAGATCAATAAGTGCAATAGGCGGCTCTCTGTAGGCGTCAGGCGCACTTTGGTGCCGTCACGAGTAACTTCGTGCCGCATCGCATCTAACGTCACAGGTCCTACGGTGATCGCCGATGAGCCAGCGGGACCACGCGTGTTAGACGCCCGCCGCATGACCGCTTTGATGCGTGCCAGCAACTGGCGTGGGCTGAAAGGCTTACGCAAGTAGTCGTCCGCCCCCATCTCTAACCCGCGCACCTCATCATCCTCGCGGTCATGTGCTGTCAGGATCATTACCATGGAATTGGTTTCTGTGCGCATCTGGCGACAGACTTCAAAACCATCAAGCTTGGGCATCTGAATATCTAAAATTACCAGGTCCGGTAACGTTTCCCTCCAACGTTTGATGGCTTGCTCCCCGTCAAAGGCTCGCACGACGTCATAACCATGACCCTTGAGCCAGTAGCTGAGCATATCTACCATGTCGCGGTCGTCATCCGCCACCATGATCTTCAATTCTGCCTCCTACCTGTCCTACATTACAATACTAGGATGTACCAATGTTGCTTTAAAATATGAATTTTGGTTATGCTTCCGTTTGTAGTAACGGGACAAAATAAGGGGCAGTAACATCTTGATACAAATTGGGCTATAGAATGACAATATGCGGCTATATTTATCCAAACGTCTGGCTGCTCAGTCCTGATGGCCTGCAGCGATGCTAAAGATCGGCTTGACGAAGGCTGGCAAACAGGCTAGATTATAGCAACGCGCACTTATGCAGCCGGCACTCATGCTTTTACAGTAAAAAATAAACAAAGCAGCAGATTCAGGAAAGCCGGCGCGCTCCATGATAAAATTAAAGAAGGATACGTTGGTGATGGAAAGAGAAACGTTGTTGGCCCTGGCCCGTGAAACAGCTCTGGGCGCCTATTGCCCCTATTCCCATTTTCACGTGGGGGCCACCCTGGTGGCCGATGGACAGGTGTTTGTGGGAGTGAACATTGAAATCTCTAGCTTCGGCCTGACCCTGTGTGCCGAACGTTCCGCCCTTTCGGCGGCCTTGACCGCTCAGGCCAGGCACATTACCCAGATCGCTATTGCCTGCATCGACGCGCCAGCGGATGCCCCCGACTATGAGCGCATGCCCTGTGGCGCTTGCCGCCAGTGGATCGCCGATCTCGCTCCCGAAGCGACCGTGTATATCGATGGGTGCGAGCGGGATTTTCAGGTCTCCGATCTGCTGCCATTTGCTTTTAAATTGTGATCGTTTTGTATTGCACTACCCTCTTGACATATACATGGCCCTTGTGTACGCTATAAGTCCCAATACTTTTTTAGTGTAGTGCCTGATCTAGTGCAACCCATGCTTGAAAGCGTTCTATATAGAGGTGCTTTTATGCTGGTCTGGCGCGAGCGCGCACAACGGCCTTTACAACCGTACATTCCCGCTGGCGGTAGCTATCTTTCTTTCTCCTGCCGTACCTTCTCACTTCCATTTTTCCCTGCGTCCTTCCTCTCCTGTAGGCGGCCCCATGTATATTCACTCGACACCTGCACGCTGATATGATCCGAAAGGAGAAAGCGATGTCACCACGTTTTACCCTTGGCGTCGAAGAAGAGTTTCAACTGGTCGAAAAAAATACAGGGCAACTGGTGTCTCATGTCCATACCATTCTCGATAAGGGGATACCGGTCTTTGGTGAGCTTATTAAGGCGGAAATGCTGCAATCAATGGTGGAGACCATTACGGGCGTCTGCGCTGATATTCATGCGTTGCGGCAGGACCTGGCTATGCGCCAGCAAAAATTAGCCCAGATTCTTGAGGGGGAGGGCCTGGCGCTGATTAACGCAGGAACCCATCCCAGTGGACATTGGCGCGATCAGCAGCGGACGATCAATCCACGCTATGAGGAATTGGAAGAGGAGTTTCAGGACGTCGGCCGTTCGATTCTGATCTGTGGCCTGCACGTGCACGTGGGGATCGATACCCATGAATTGGCGGTGCCATTGATGAATCAATTGCGGGCCTGGATTCCCCATCTGCTCGCCCTGTCGTCGAATTCTCCGTTCTGGGTGGATCGCTATACTGGCATAAAATCGTATCGCGCCATCGTGTGGAGACGCTTTCCTCGCTCTGGCATCCCTAACATCTTTTCATCTACCATGGAGTTCGATTGCTATGTATCTGACCTGATGCGCAATGGCTGTATCGACAATGCCAAAAAGATCTGGTGGGATATTCGCCCCCACCCGTTCTTCGATACCATCGAGTTCCGCGTCTGCGATATGCCTGGAACACTTGAGGATACAATGGCTATCGCGGCCCTCTGCCAGGCCCTGGTCTGCAAATTGACCTGGCTCTATGAACATAACATGCATACTATAGTGCTACCCAATAACTATATTGAAGAAAATAAATGGAAGGCCGCACGCTATGGCCTGGATGCAGTAATCGTTGATTTTCCACAGAATCGCCTTCTGACTATGCGCGAGTCACTCCATGAGACGCTGGATTTTGTGGAAGATGTGGTGGATCAATTGGGCATCCGCAGGGAGGTCAAGTATCTACGCGCCCTGCTGGATGATCCCCATGGGACGGGGGCGGATCGCCAGATCGCCGTTTATAATGAAACGCAGAGTATTCAGGCGGTGACCAGGTATCTGATACAGCGTTCAATGCCACACGTTTCACCGAACTCTATTGTGAGCAGGTCTCAATAAAAGACTCTCTGGCTGGGGCCATCCTATTGATCCACCAGCAGACCAATGTCATCCAATCACGAGAAGACCGCAATGTGGCGGTCTTCCTGGTTTTTCACATCGAGAAATCCTTATTCTTCCCACACGGCCTCAACAGGTTCCAGCAGTAATACTTCCTTGCCATCTCTGGCATGGACGCGAAATATGAAGCGATTCATCACGGTAAAGTTGAGGATGGCGGCGATAATGATGCCGAGCGCGCAGGACAACAAATCTGGCATTATCAGGTGAGCCAGGGTAAAGATGGCGAGATTGAGTAGAGCCGACCCGGAAATAGAGCAGTGAAAAGCCAACCAGCGCCCGAGTATAGCGCGTTTCGCGTTTGTGGCCGAGCACCGATCATGCCACGTAAAAAGGTTGCTGAACAAGAAATTCACCTGCGCGGAGACCAGGAAGGCTATGGTATTTGCAATAATGGGACGGCAACCAGAATGTACAAACATCTGCAGAAGACCCAGTTGGATGCAGGCACACGTACCACCAGTGCAAATAAAGCGTAAAGGGAGGGCTTTGCTCGAAAATAGTAGCTCTACACCTCGTCGCCATTGCTGGTCAATCATTGCCTTACAAAAGATCATACAAAAAAATCCTTTCTAGAAATCATCCCTCCTTTTTCTTTTCCCCATTTGATTGTAATAGCGCCATTAAATGATAAATACAATTATAGTCTTACAATTAAATGATATTGGAATCAGAATAATAAATTGGCAGGGAACGTTTATCGCACGTTCCCTGCCAATCGCTAAGAAAAAATGCGGGTATATATTACCCGGTCACAATATTAGTGGTGCACGACGCCTTCGAGGATGGCATCGATGCGCTGCAGATCGTTATCGCTTAGCTTGATGTCCACCGCTTTGATGTTCTCCTCAACCTGATCAGGACGCGACGCGCCGATAATGGTTGAGCTAACGTTCTTCTGACGTAGAATCCAGGCCAGTGCCAGCTGGCTTAGCTTGTAGCCGCCCTCTCCGGCCATCTTCTGCAGCTCCTGCACGGCCGTCAGCGTCTTGTCGTTGAGCATTTCTCCCATGAAGCCGTTGATCTCGCTGTTGCCGGCGCGCGTATCGGATCCAGGCTGCTGGCCGGGTTTGTACTTACCGGTAAGCACACCCTGGGCCAGTGGTGAGAACACAACCTGTCCGATCCCTTCACGCTCGCACAGCGGAATAATCTCGCGCTCGATATAGCGGTTGAGCATGTTGTAGATCGGCTGGTTCGAGACGATCTTGTCCAGGTTCTGCTCACGAGCGGTGTAGATGGCGTCAGCGATATTGGTGGTTGACCATTCGGAGACACCCATGTAGAGAATTTTACCCTGGGTGACCAGATCGTCGAGCGCGCGCAGGACTTCGTCGATCGGCGTCTCTGGATCGTAACGATGGCATTGATACAGATCAATGTAATCGGTTCCCAGCCGCTTCAGGCTGGCGTTGCATTGCTCCATGATATGTTTGCGCGAGAGTCCGCGATCATTGGGGCCCTCACCCATGGGGAAAAATACTTTGGTGGCCAGAACATATGAATCACGGCTGTATGAGCTCAGCGCGCGTCCAACAACCTGTTCGGCTTCGCCGCGATTATACGCATTGGCCGTATCAAAGAAGTTGATACCACCCTCGTAAGCCCGATGGATACAATCAATGGCGGTCTGTTCTTCAGTCGAATTGCCGTACGTCAGCCAGCTTCCAAGAGAAACGGCGCTAACCTTTACGCCAGCACGTCCTAAATGACGATATTCCATGGTAGATTCCTTCTAATATTTACAGCCCTGGCGGGCGATCTTTATCTCCTTCACATGACAGGGCTCTGAACATACGATCTTTTACAGATACGGTAATGTTAGATATTTAGATGCGCTCGCTAACCTTAAAATTTTTTACTCTCGTCTTCCAGGCGAGCGTGAGCGCCCCCGCTCAGGCGTCCGCATGCGCGGCCGCGCTGGTGTTTATATTGTTGTGTGATTTTGCGGTACGGGCGCAATGCGCCCGTACCGCAAAATCACACAACAAGAAAATAAGTGGAGGCGCCAGCGCCTCCAAGGCGGCGAAAAATACAGCCGCTTCCAGCATGGAAGAAAAAAAGATTAAGCCCTGGCAAGCTCCCTTATCCCTTCGTAGCGCTCGGGATAACGAAGCTTGCGCAGAGCCTTCACCTCGATCTGGCGGATGCGCTCACGGGTCAGGCGAAAGATAGTGCCAACCTCGTCCAGCGAGAGCGAGTGCCCTTCTTTGAGTCCATAACGCATCTCGATAATGGTACGTTCGCGCGGGCTGAGCACGGTCAGCGCCTGCTCGATCTGGGCTTGCAGTACCTGGTTAGCACTCTGATCAAGGGGGGCGGAAATATTGGTGTTCTCAATGGCGTCGGCCAGGTGATACTCTTCGTCGTCCGCCATGGGCGCGTCCAGAGAGATCGGCTGCTCCGAGGCGTTGAGGAGCTCTACGACGCGCTCGCGCGGCAGACCCATCTCGGCGGCTATCTGCTCCGGCAGCGGCTCAATACCCTGCTCCTGATACATACGGCGAGCGATGCGCTTGATCTTATAAATAAGCTCGACCACGTGTACCGGGATGTGAATGCTGCGCGAGTGCTCCGCGATGGCCCGACTGATAGCCTGGCGAATCCACCAGGTTGCATAAGTACTGAAGCGAAATCCGCGTCGGTAGTCAAACTTCTGCGTCGCCCGCATCAAGCCAATATTGCCCTCCTGAATCAGGTCAAGCAGCGGCAAGCCTTGATTGGAATACCGTTTGGCGATGCTGACAACCAGGCGTAGATTGGCTTCAATCAGATGCTGGCGCGCCTGCAGATCACCACGGGCCACGCGCTCGGCGATCTGCAATTCTTGCTCGGAAGTCAGTAAGGGATACATGCCGATCTCTTTTAAATACTGCTTGACGGCATCATCCACAGCCATGCGTTGATCTTCTTCAACGTCGGGCAATTCTTCTTCACAATCCTCAAAAAAATCTTTGTCGTCCTCAAGCGGGACTTCATCAAAAACGACTTCCTTGGTGCGGCGTTTCTTTTCTACTTTTTCAGAAACGAGCGTCTCACTATTTCTTGTTGCATTGATTGTTTTTACCACCATACCACCTAACTCCTTCTACTCTTCTCATGCAGCGTAGTGCATGCGCACAATTCCAAGAAAATCCTATGCCGGCTGCTTTCAGCCTTGCGCATTGAATGTCTGTCATTCAATGTTTTTTGTAGATTGCTCTCTCGTTATTAATACTTGCAAGATTCATGCCAAAAGTGGTGCGGGGAAGGAATTATATAAATCATATAGAGGCGATGTCTTTTTTTCGCTAAAAAAGACATCTCTAATGTTGCTTATACGCTTGATGAGCATAGAAAAATAAAGGTTAAAGCGATGAGGAATCAATCAAAAAATCGAAAAGGCTGTTAGTAAAAACTGAAGATATTTCGAGTGCTGTGGAATTTCGCTCACTAGAGGGTTTGTTACTTTTTCACCAGGCATGACATATCTGGTGCAGTACCACCTGCAGTGGAAAGAAAAAGAGAGGTGCGGGGGGGACGGAGAAGCCCTTCCGCACCTCCCCGCTGTGATGCGCACTTGCAAATTTCCTGGCTATGTGGAGGGCCCCTTTAAATAAAGGCCAGTACGGCAATGACTACGCCATACATAAACAGCGGAATGCCAAGGTAAATGTTCTGTAAATAAGCCTCCCTCTCGTCTGGAAAGTGCTGGGCCATCAATATACCCTCTGAAGCGATCAATACGAGGAAAGCGAGGACCGAGGCCACCCCGATCCATATTGTGCGCTTGCCGCTACGCAGGCGCGCCTGTTTGTGATAGATAAGCAATAAGATCAGGGCAATAATACCAATCAGAACGACGCCTATCAGGAGAACCGCGTCGGAGCTCTCAGAAAGATCTCCTATAAAAGTGCCAAATAAACCAAATGCTGCCCAGAAAATACCCCATAAATAGAAAAGACTGCTGATGACGGAACCGGTCGTGCTGCGCTCTCTAACAGGTGGTGGAGTCGCAGGCAGTGCTCCCGGGAAGTTATTGGCGTAAAAATTATTGTTGGGCGAGGAATACCTGTAGGGTCTATCCACCTGATAATTTTCCGCCGCCGGCGCGGTAGTGTAGCTGACGTTCTGTGCTGGCGGAGGGTAGCTATAAGAAGGAGGCGGAGGCGGCGAAACCTGGTTCTCGCTACTAATGGTGGTATATATCGATTGGGAAGGCACCGTGTAATCAGCCGCCGTATATACGTGATCCAATGGGGCGCCACATTTCTCACAATACATACTTTCCTGGAGATTTTCGTGCTGACAGTTCTTACAACGCTTCATGCATTTCTCCTCTGAGTCCTTTTTCTCTGCTCATTTATAATAACATGATTCTAACGCCCGCTAACAACTTCCGCACAGAAAAAAAAGATGCATAGTACCTTAACCATAAGGCAAGGAAAAAGGAGAGGAGAGGAGAGAAGAAAGGACTATCAGGAGTACGCCGGCGCCCCTACACGGCGTAGCAGGGCATCTCTCCGCAGGCCAATAATGCACATCGTTACCAGGACAACCGCTACCATTACGCCCGCGGTAATGGCAATAACAGGTGTGCCGCTATTTTTGATGATGATGGCTATATATGCCCACACAATGACGGTCAGATAGGCCATATCCACGCAGGTCAACCCGACGTAGATGGCGATGGCGGTTCCCACTATCAGTAGTAACGCTGTCCAGATAGCAGGGCTGATACCCGCGCCATGCCACCCCAGATTAGCCAGCACCACAGCGACATTGACGATATTGGCGACAGTAATCCATCCCAGATAGATACCAAAGGGAGCATTCACGCACCAGCTTTCCAGCGGCGAGGCGCTCCCTTTATTGATGCCAGCGCGAATATAGATGGTCAGTAACGCCAGCAGCAGGATGACCATCATCAGCAGGCTGAGATTGATCCATTCATTGAGCCAGACATATTCCCAGGCAACGTTAGCCACACAGCTCAAAACATACCAGTAACCGATACGCCGTAGCCGTGGATTCTCCCGCTGCGCGGGCAACGCCTGGTAGACGGCAAACGCGATCAGGCCAATATAGATGATGCCCCAGATAGCAAAGGCATAACCGGCGGGTGTAATCGGCACCGGATGTCGGCTCGAAACCTCCCCCACACTGCGCCCAAAGATGTTTGTGCTAAACACATTGAGTAGCACCGTGCCGATCGTCGCAATGACGTTGATAATCTGTCTCGTTGTATCTCTTGACATAGAACATGCTCCTTACCATTGATCCGCGATCACAATGTCAACTGTATATGTACCACCCTCACCCACTCATTCCCCCGCTACCTAAGTATCACCTCTCTCCTCTCATTATTGATGCCAGAAAAGATAAGATCGTATAGCTTTACATCAAAAACGTGAACGCCTGTGCACAGGCGTTCACGTTTTTGATGTAAAGCTATACGATCTTATCCGTACTTATCCATTATTGCGTCAGCATAATAGCTAGTATGTGCGCTCCCTTAAATGTATACAATCAGTAATATTGTCCGCTTGTACAATGAAACCAGGGCTAAATATTGTTCGTGATGACTATAGTAATACTTTCCACGTCTGAATTGCCTGTTTTTGCCCATTTCATGCCCTATATCAAGGAGGTTGCACCGCATATGTCCGATCAGATGCTGGCAGAGGCGTATAAACTTGGGGAAGACCACAAGCTGGAGCAATTTGTGGTGACACTCAAGGTAAACTACAAACCCTCGGATCTTTTCTACGCCCTTTATTTAAGCGCGGCGGTTCCAACGATCATTATCCTGCTCGTCTTTGGCTTCTTCTGCTCTATCAATGTGACCATGAGCAGTACCGCTTATTATGCGCTGGTCGGTGTAGTTTCTTTCCTGTACCTGTCGATCCTCGCGGTTTGCTGGTTGCGCGATTACAAGCCGTTGCTGCTCCCTATGCATAAAGACCTGCATGTCCATGTGTATAGCGCGGGTTTTATCTGTGTGGTGGGTGACCAGGTCGAGGTAGTGCGTTGGGAACAAATGAGAAGAGTGAGCTATAAACGAGCCACAACCTTTAAAAATCATGATCCTGCCTCTGTCGTTAAAGTCTGGCGTCAGGATGGGAAGAAATTTGTCTTTAACGCGGCGATGAAGCATGTCGATATCCTGGGCCAGCTGGTGGAACGCGAGTATCAGAAACGGAACCGGCAGATACCATCTACGGTTAAGAAGAAAAAGACCAGCCTTTCATAAAGACAGGCATGTATCCAGACACAATCAGGCGTCCGTACGAATGTGTGGACGCCTGGAAAATTTGCCGCAGGCGTGGGTGTTGCCGACCCTGGACCGTCCATGTCATAATAACAGATATAATTGACCGCGAGATATGAAGGAGAGTAGAGCCATGGCTGGTGGACGCAGCACCCCCCGACGCCTCGATTTTTCCAGTGTCATTCCCAGCGCTATTTTGCAGAGCATCGCTATCGATGTGGTTTTTCCTTATATGCTATACCAGCTCTTTCTGGCGCGCATGACTGCCCCTATGGCACTGCTGCTGGTGGCTCTGTTCCCACTGGGCGATATAGTCTGGCACTATAGCCAGCGGCGTGGTCTGGACCTGATCGGACTGCTGGCGTTGTATGTCCTGGGCTGGATCATGCTTGGTGCACTGCTGTCAGACATCTCGCCACTGCTCTCAATACTCATTCATTATGTGCTACCGATTGGTATCCTGGGCATAGGAACGCTGCTTACACGTGCCGCGGGCAAACCACTGCTCTTCTACGTGGATCGCTACTGCCATGCCCATACCCCCGATCATATCGCGGACTATACTGATTACTGGCGGGAAAGCGCCAGCTATCGTCGCATGATCTTTCGCATGAATACCGTCTGGGGCGTTGGTCAGCTAATCTTCTCTCTCTGCGTGCTGCTGCTGGCCTTTTTGATCCCGGTGGATCTCTCCGCCTCTATTATCCTGGTGCTTACCTGCCTCTTCTATATCGGACTTACCATGTGGAGCGTGCAACAGGAGAGCGATCAAAACGCCGCATGGGATGCGATGAATAGGGAACAGGAGCCACCGATAGCCGATTCATGAGTCTAGTAAACATTACGAAATTTTAAAGGTTTGAAAAGCTGGCCCCATCGAGACAAGAAATTTATGGCTTTTTATAGTATCACATGCTATACTCTCTGTGGGGTTGGGGAAGAAGCAATTGCCACTTGTCACTACTTGTTCAAACCATCGTCTCCATTGCTCTTCGCTCATCCCGTTTTTTCAGATCGATGCATCATTTCATTCATCTGTATAAACAATTTCTCCTCCAATTGCTGCCAGGCGATCTTTTCAGCCTGTAAACGGGTCAGGGTCCGGTTCTCCTGGGCTGCCAGGATGATCTGTTGCGTGACAAGCGATTGAAATGTCACCAGCGCCGGCAACTGCTGCTCACTCGATGGCATAACCCCCAGGGAGATGTCAGATAGCAGATAAAACTCCTGCCTCTCAAAAGCCAGGCACATCAGTTCAACGTACTTCTGGATTAAGGATAAATGGGCATGGGAAAAGAAATCAGCCTGCGTGCTGGCTATGTATATGGCACCAGCGGTCTGGTTGGCCAGCAGGACCGGCGCGGCTACCGCGCTCCTCACATCCTCAATCTGATCATATGGGAAGATACGCTGAATCTCATCACGGTTCTGTAGCGTGCTCGGGTGTCCCGACGAAACGGCATAGCCTGCCAGCGATTCAGCACCAAAGAATTGCGGATGATATTCAACGTAGGTGCTCCAGGGAGGAGTACCATTACCGGCCATCATGCGCAGGCTGCGTACCTTCTGCCCCTGCGTCGGGGGTACGCACTGCGCTACATATACCAGCATTCCATTGAGATCAGGATCAAGATGTTTTAGAATTTGCTGCAGAATCAGGCTACTGATAGTCGCGGAGCGCATGTGTTGCGAGACCCCAACATATGTACTCATGACACGCTCATAAAAATCGTTCGGGATCAGGGCGATTTGCTCGTCCTGAAGAAGGTTCTCTTGCTTGATATAGGGAAATTCTGTTGTGAGTAACAGCAATAGTTGTTTCCGATATTGTGGCAAGGCATTCAAAAGTAAGCGCAGGTTCTGTGGACGGGGATTGGTCTCGCCGTTCACCCAGCGTTTTAAGGTCATAGCGTTGATATTCAAACTATCAAGGATTTTTTGCTGCTCTAGCGGATCACTGGCCACATTTCTAAGCAGTTCACGCCACGTTGTTTCCATATTTTACCACCAACAAATACAGGATCATATACCTGGTAGGTTTAAATATACTATCACACTCACTATCAGCATATCGTCTATGCTAGTATTCGTCAATGTTCTTTTCCTGTGATTCCATCAATTACCTACTCAAATAGTATGCCTGCCATTCTTCTCACACTTTCAGGCAGCTTTGATTGCCTTGGCTTTCTCTCTCTAATTGAAGCATCTATCTAGTATGAACGCCCAATGGACGGTAGTTTTGTCCAAAAAAAGATGCGGAAAAGCCTATGCTAAAGCACATCCTATCACCTGAAACAACACGTTGTGTATTGCAGAATAAATGTACTTATATCAAAACTGTCTTAACAGCTTCTATCCATCACTATCTTACTTTGCGCTCTTTATTATATTCTATGACCTTATAGAGACGACTTACGGCTCGCAACCGGGTAGCGATATCTTATTAAGAATATGTCTTACTTGGATGCTCATCGCCTGCGGCACTCCTGAGCTTTCGCACCTGCGGTGCTCACAAGCCCATGGTGTGTTGGTGCGGCAGGGGCGCTTTCGCGCCCCTGCCGCACCAACACACAAAACCAATACGGCCGCGTAGCGGGGGCGCCCAAGTACCCCCAACGTGGTGGAAGTCAAACAACTCAGAGCAGTGACAACCGCTTAAAGCAGGCAAATTATAAATACTTGACTTAGTTGGTCAATTTTATCATGAAAAAACCTTGACAGATCGGCAGGCAATAGATTATGCTTTCAATAGCATAGAAATATGATCACAGCTTCTAAGAGAGGTGAATTCTCATAATCCCTGCTATTGTTATGTTGGCAGGTAAATAATGCGCATACAAAGCCAGTCGTCTGCATGAGCAAACAATAGTATGCCTGCTGTCAGGGGGAGATAGCTGTGGGAAGGCGAAAGGGTTGAGACGAATGCGGAACCGTTGAGGCGGTAGATAATTCCCGGTTCATGCTTGTGTCTCCTCTGTTCGTGCTTGTGTCTAATGGAAACGGCCAGAATGGTACAATTGGAGGTGCCATTCTGACCGTTTCTTTTGTTACTGGATGAGAGCGGAATAGATGAACTGGCGGCCTATTTCAGGCTGGCCAGCTCGCTATGCCGGGACTGCAGTTTGGTGACGCGCTCTTCTTGTGCCGTCAGCTTTTCGCGCTCTTTCTCTACCACCTCGGGTTTGGCCCGGGCGACAAAGTTCTGGTTGGAAAGCTTACCCTGCAGACGTGCCACCTCTTGCGTGGCCTGGGCGATCTCTTTATCCAGCCGCTCCAGTTCTTTGCCGATATCGAGCAGGCCCGCCAGCGGTAGATAGATCTCGACCGCGCCCGCGAGCAGACTCATGGCCTGTTCTGGCTTCTGAGCAAGCTGCGCATGCAGTTGTGGCCGTTCGGTGGTGGCCAGGAACTCAATCACCGGCGACTGGGCTGCAAACATTTCAATGTCGTTGCCGGCCGCCATAATGACGGGTACACGACGCGATTTTTCGACGTTCATCTGGTTACGAGCGTCGCGAATCAAGGTGACGACGTGCTGAACCAGGCTGAACTGCCGCTCCGCCTCTTCATCCACCAGAGCCTCGTTATACTGGGGCCAGGAGGCGACGATCAGGGCGGAAGCCGGCCAGGACGCTTTGTCGGGCTCGCTGAAGTGATACAGGTACTGCCAGACCTCTTCTGTCACAAAGGGCATGAAGGGGTGCAGCAGGCGCAGGCTCTGATCCAGGACCGCGCGTAAGATAGCGGCGGTATTCTGCTTCGCCTGCTCGTCTCCCTGCATCTGCACTTTGGCGCTCTCTACATACCAGTCACAGTAATCCGACCAGAAGAATTCGTTGATCTGGCGGCCCGCTTCGCCAAACTGGAAGTCATCGATCAAACGCGTAACGGACCTGGTGAGCCGCTCGAAGCGATGCAGAATCCAGCGGTCAGCCAGGGTCTGTGGCTGCAGGGCGTCAATGGTGGGAATACCACCGCCGATGTCGGCCGTCTTCATCAACACGAAGCGCGAGGCGTTCCAGATCTTATTGGCGAAGTTGCGGTTTCCTACGATGCGCTCGTCGATCAGCTTCATGTCGTTACCAGGCGTGCTACTGGTCGCCAGGGTGAAACGCAGGGCGTCGGTTCCAAACTTATCCATCACCTCCAGTGGATCAACCACGTTGGTCTTGGACTTACTCATCTTTTCGCCCTTGGCGTCGCGTACCAGTCCATGCAGGTAGATGGTCGAGAACGGCGCATTCCCCATGAAATGGATGCCCGACATGACCATGCGCGCGACCCAGAAGAAGATGATATCATAGCCAGTCTCCATCACAGCGTTGGGATAGTAGCGCTGCAGGTCGGCGGTATTATCGGGCCAGCCCAGCGTGCTGAATGGCCATAGCCAGGAGCTAAACCAGGTGTCCAGTACGTCCTCGTCCTGTCGGATCTGGGTACTATCACACTGCGGGCAGGCGGTCACGTCTTCACGACTGACGATCATCTCTCCACAGGCGTCACAATACCAGACCGGGATGCGGTGCCCCCACCAGAGCTGACGCGAGATACACCAGTCGTGGATATTTTCGAGCCAGTCAAAGTAGGTCTTGTTGAAGCGCTCGGGCACGATCTTGATCTGGCCATACTTGACGGCGTTGAGCGCCGGCGTGGCCAGCGGCATCATCTTGATGAACCACTGCTTTGAGATCAAGGGCTCGACCACGGTATCACTGCGCTGACAACGTCCCAGCGGCACCGTGTAATCCTCGGTTTTAACGACCAGGCCCATCTTCTCCAGGTCAGCCACCAGATTTTTGCGCGCCTCATAGCGATCCTGGCCCACGTAGGGACCAGCCTCGCTGGTCATTCTGGCGTCAAAGCCAATTACCTGAACGCGCGGCAGGTCGTGGCGGGCGCCAATCTCAAAGTCGACCGGATCGTGCGCGGGCGTAACCTTGACGGCCCCGGTACCAAATCCAGCCTCGACAGCCTCGTCTCCCACGATCGGAATCTCACGATTGACGACCGGGACGATGGCGATGCGACCGACCAGGTCTTTGTAACGCGGATCTTTAGGATTGACGGCGATGCCAGTATCACCCAGGATCGTCTCGGGACGCGTGGTGGCGACGCTGATATATTCGGTCTCACCAGCCGCCTGCCCTTCCAATGCCTTCAAAGGATAGCGTACATAGGTCAGCTTGCCTGGCGTATTCACATGATTGACTTCCAGGTCCGAAATCGCGCTCATACAGACGGGACACCAGTTGATGATGCGCTCACCGCGATAGATCAGGCCCTCTTCGTACAGGCGTACAAACACTTCGCGTACGGCTTTGGAGAGCCCTTCGTCCAGCGTAAAACGTTCGCGAGACCAGTCGCAGGAGGCGCCCAGGCGGCGATGCTGGTCCTGAATGCGACTCTTATATTGATGCACCCATTGCCAGACACGCTCTATAAAAGCCTCGCGCCCAACTTTATGCCGGTCCGTTCCTTCCGTCGCCAGCAAGCGCTCAACCACGGTCTGGGTGGCGATACCTGCATGGTCTTCACCCGGCACCCAGAGGGTCTCGTCGCCCTGCATACGATGATAACGGATCATAATATCTTCAAGCGTCGCGGTAATGGCGTGCCCCAGGTGGAGCGCGCCCGTTACATTGGGCGGCGGCATGCTGATCACAAACGGTTTGCGGGCTGGATTCGGACGGGGCTTGAAGTAGCCACCCTCTTCCCAAAAGCGGTACCACCGGGCCTCAACTGCCTGGGGCTCGTACGCCTTGGGCAATGCCGCAACATCAGTGATCGGCGTTGTCTCTCTTGTCTTTTCCTGCTCGATCATATCCACCTCTTACTAACACATAAAAAAAGCCCTTCCCGTCAAGGACGAGAAAGGACGTAACTCGTGGTACCACCTTGTTTCGATCAACGGGTTCGCCACATACACGGCGCGTTCCAGGTTGATCCTCAGCAGTGCTGTATCGGGCACCCCCGTGGAAATTGTGTAATAGCATACACTGGTTTCCAGGCTCACAGGCGACCTTCGTAGCGCTCATTCCGAGGAAGACTTTCAGCCTCTAGATCTTCCCTCTCTAACGGGAGCTGCTCCTACTCCTCCTGATCATAGCCAGTATACATCTCATCTTGTTCACATCAGTCTATCGATTCCCAACCCAAATGTCAAGCCTCCAAGCACGACCACGCTCCCATATGTTCGGACCTCGCGTCCGATTTCCCTCTCCACGCACGACCACGTTTCCCAAAAAAATCCCACATACTCAATGCGTCACGCTGACGATCGAGGAGAGCAGGCTATCTTCAAACGTCATCTTGCCATACATAAATTTCGTCGTCACATAACATGCCACACCCAGACCAACAACGGTGCCACCAGTGATTAATGGTAACAGCGGAAATGGCCTTTGACCTATCAGAGAACCAACGTAGAACGCCGTCGTCAACGGCACGCTCCCCAACAAAAATGAGCAGATAAAGGCCGGCAAAGCGTAAATAATATAATTGAGCAAGATCAGCCACGCATTATAATCACGCGCTTCAGCGGGCCTCTTCTCAGCCAGCAAACGCAGCTTGCGTATACGCAACAAACCAAAAACAATCGCCAGCACAATCGAAATAATAACAGCAGCCCCGCCAGTAAAATAAAACAGCTGGTGAGTCCAGGGATCAGCAAAAACATCCATGTCGCCTGTCATCCTTTACAATGGAAGTTCGGAAATTGTCTCCATTTCCCGACCACATAAGCATATCATACTTCTTCAATGTACAAGGATATCCTTATATGTTAGCGCAACACTGCGGTGCTCATCTCCTTTTTTAGATGTGGGGCAACACTGCGGTGCTCATCTCCTTTTTTAGATGTGGGGCAACACTGCGGTGCTCATCTCCTTTTTTAGATGTGGGGCAACACTGCAGTGCTCATCTCCTTTTTAGAGGTGGGGGGCAACACTGCGGGTGGGTGCGGATGCACCCACCCGCAGTGTTGCCCCACCTCTAAAAAAATAAAGGCGGCCGCGCATGCGGCCGCCCGTGCGGGGGCGCTCACGCCCCCCGGAAAAAGTGTGTCTGACACCCTCACATCTTTTGGAAGGTGCAGATTATCTTGCCGAACTGGAGTGTGTCCCCGTCGTTGATGGGCGTGGAAGTGTCTGGCTCCAGGCGCTTACCATTGATGCGCGTGGAGTTGGTGCTATTCAGATCAGTCAGTGTGTAGCTGTTCCCATTACGCTCGATGACCGCGTGAAGGCGCGAGACGGTATCGGCGCCATCAAATTTGCTCAGGTCAACTTCCGGTTGCACACCACCCAGATCATGATCATAGCGTCCAACCGCCGCTCGTTCACCGCTCAGTTGGATCTGCTGTCCACTATTACCAAATGTCAGCGTCCCCCACGGCCCGGTGGATTGGCGAGCCGCCTGTGCTGGCTGCGCGGGCAGCGTCGGTTGGGACCCGATAGCCTGCGAAGCAGTGCTGGGCATAGTAGATTGTGCCGCGGCATCCTGCTGCGCCTTTAAAACATCCGGATTGGATGGAATATAATACTGCTTCTGAGGCCGTGGCTGCGGTGGCGGCGGGGTCTGATGGGGAGTACTGGGCACCATCGTTACCTTCGGCTGCGGCTTGACGGCCGGATCCTGGGTCGTCGGCGGCACATAGTATTGCTCAGGTGGCCGCTGCGGCTTTGGCTGAGCCTCGGTCGACTGCTGACTGGATGGCGCATAGTAGACCTGTGGCTGCGGCGGCGATGCGGGCGTCTGGGTCTGCGGCGGCGTATACGCTGGTGCCGGCGGCGGTGTATACGTCGGCTTCGGTGGCTGCGCGGCGGCCGGCGGTTGATAGGCCGGCGTCGGCGGCGCTACAGGTGGCGTCGGCGGTTGATAGACCGGAGCCTGGGGCGCGGCCGGCGGTTGATAGACCGGAGCCGGTGGTGTATAGGTCGGCGCCTGCGGTGCCGGACGCGGCTGTGGGATCGAGGGCTGCGAGGCCGGGGACGTATTGAAGGTCGAGGCCCCACATTTTGGGCAGAACGAGGTGCCCGCTTTCAACTCCGAGTTGCAGTTAGAACAGTAGAGTTTGGGAGCGGCCAGGGCACGTCCACAGCCCGAACAGAAGGTGTCCCCCGGCTCATAAGGTGTATTACACTGCGGGCAGCGCAAACCTGCTGGCGCGGCCGCTGGAGCCGCCTGTGGCGCCTGCAACAAAGGCTGTGGCGCCTCCTCGACAACCGTGTTGGAAGGAATATAGTAAGGGATCTGCTGCTGCTGCTGCTGGTTAGGCTGTCCCCATTGCTGCTGCATCTGCGGTATAAGGTAGGTCGGGATGGGGCCCGCCTGGATACCCGGACGCTGCTGGCGTACGAGACCATCCACGATATTTAAAGCCTGGTTTCCCAGACTGGCCTGGCGCCATGCTCCGGCGCCCGCGGTCAATGCCAGCGGCCATAGAACCGGAAAAGCGACCAGTCCAACCGCGCCAACGGCTGCTTTATCAACCCAGCGCTGTCGCCCGATCATCGCCAGAATACCACCCGCTGTACGCTGGATGGTCAGCGAAATTGCCGCCTGCATACCAATAATCGCCTCGAAATCGCCGCCTTTTTTTAACTGAATCAGCATCTGATCTCGATTGCCAAAATGCTGCGCTTGATAGCCCTGGGCAATATAGACATTGGAGATGTCACTAGCTAATCGCTCCACGTCTATATCATCTGAATTGTAAAAGCGGGCATCCATCCGTTATCCTCCAACGTAGCTTGATTTTTGTCTGTTTGCTTCATGTATGTATCGTATAGATACAACCACCTGGTGGCTGGTGCATTGTTCGCATACGACGTGCTCTCTGACCTTCAGTCAGTGCACAGGAAACACTCTACCTGTGCCAGCCATCTACTCTTATCTACGTATTTGGTGGCTGATAGTTAAACAATAAAAAAAGTAACTTTGCCCTCTTCTTGACAGAGTATACCATACTCCTACTGGCGTTTTTTACCCGACAAAAAGGTGTACCTTCACGCCACTTCAGCAGTTGATAGGATGGTGGTGCGCCAGCTGGCGCACCACCATCCTATCAACTGCTGAAGTGGCGTATATCTGCAGCTTGCTTAGAAGGCGCTTGCCTGGGCGGTTGGATTGATCTGTACGTCTGGATACTGCTGGCGCACCAGTCCATCAAGCATGGAGAAGATCTGTCCGGACAGGTTGAACTGGCGGAAAGCACCGAAGCCAGCGGTAAGCAGTAAGGGGAACAGCGCTGGCACAAAGATACCAGCGGCGCCCACCGCCATTTTATCTATCCACTTCTGCTGTCCAATGGTCGCCATGATGCCACCATTGGTGCGCTGCAGAGAAAGTGAGAGCGCCGCTTGCAGACCAATGAAGGCTTCGAAGTCGCTACCCTTCTTAAACTGCACCAGCACATGATCTCCATTGCCGATATATTGCGCTGTATATCCCTGAGTCTGGTAAGCGTTCACCAGATTATTTGCCAGTGTTTCAATATTGATTTGCTGATCGCGTAGATTGTAGAAACGTGCATCCATGACTTGATCCTCCAATATTTTTATTATCTTTTGTATAAAGTATGCGTTAGATGGTATTTAGAAGTTGTTCCGTATGTATCTACGCTTTTCCTGCCAGAAAGTTGGATACGCGTATGAGCTTTTACTTTTTAATAATGAGATAGAAAAAGGCCCGAGCCGCAACGTGGTCCGGACCTTTTTCTATCTCATTATAATTAAGCACTGATCATGAGGAGGCACTGGTCTTGATAGTGGTCCAGCTCTTGCCGCCATCGGTGCTCTGATAGAGCTGGACGCTCCCATCTTTTGCGCTGCCAATCACCCAGCCGTTGCTGGTCGATATAAATTGTAGCGTCACGATTTTATTCACCCCCTTACCTAAGGGCGCATCCCGATTCCAGTTCTTACCACCATCGCTGGTGCTATAGATAGTGCTCCCATCACTGCCCGCAGACCAGCCGTGGCTGGCATCCGTAAAACTGACCGTTGAGGTGATACTGGGGGAGGCGGGATTACCGCTCCAGGTTTTTCCGCCATCCTGGGTAGTGTAGATGACGATCGCGTGGCTGTTGTCCATTATCTGCGCGGGCAGGATGCCATCGTTCTGGCCGAAAAAGACCGGTGGAAACGTGCGGATGGCGCTCTTACCGGGTAGCTTCAAGGTCTGGGGAGTCCAGGTATAGCCCGCGTCCGCGCTGGTGTAGAGGATCGGCGTATTCTGTTCGGCGCTATATCCAGTCACCCAGCCCTGTGTGGTGGTTCCAAAACTGATGCCTGTTTTTTCGATGGTGGCGGGCAAGGTGCTGAGCCTGGAACTGTTCGACTGGTTGGGGCTATCTAACTGGTACCAATTGTTGCCGCCATCGGTCGTTGAAAACACATTCACCGGCTCATCCGTGAGTTTGTTAGATCCGCTTTTAAGGAGCAGCCAGCCATTCATGGGGTCAATGAAATCGATATTCACGATTCCCTGGCCCGATACGGGTAGAGGGGTTTCTAACCAGAGATCGCCACCAGTATACGTGCGCCAGATGGAGATTTTGTCATTGACCTGTCCGGCAACCCAGGCGTTCTGAGCATCCAGAAAGGTCGCGTTACTAAAGGTCGGTTGTGGCGCGCCAGCGCTTGGTGTGACATCCTTCCACTGGGCCACCCCCTGTGTGGTATGCAACACGTGTCCGTCCTGGGAGACCGCCCAGCCGGTTTTATCATCGATCATATGGATAGTTTGCAGTGAGACAGCCTGACTGGGTCCCGGCGTTGGAGTGGGCAATACCACCACCGAATTGTCGTCGGTGTTCTGACCATCCGAGGCTCCACAGCCAGCCAGCGTCAGCAGACAGATAGCCAGCAGGGCCGCCGAGAATAGCAGCCTCAAACGCCGGCTCCTGGCGGGTCCTCGTTTACGATAGCGCGAAGTATACATATGTCAAATCCTCTAAAAGTATATATCATAGAAAATAGCAGATAGCTTCTTCGTATTGTATGTGCCATCGCATATAATTACAACGCCTGGATTTTCAAGGAGCAGGTGTAATACAACAGGTGGGCGCGGATGCGCCCACCTGTTGTATTACACCTGCTCCTTGAAAACAAACTTATCCTCAGACAATCGTCTCTTCTTCATTGAGGATGGCTTTGCCAAACTGCTCGTTGTAGAGGCGCGCGTATACGCCCCCCTTTCCAGCAGTTCCTCGTGTGTTCCACGCTCAACGACCACTCCTTTATCAACCACCAGGATAATATCGGCTGAGAGGATGGTAGAAAGACGGTGGGCGATGGCCAGGGTGGTACGCCCCTTCATCAATGGCTCCAGCGCGGCCTGGATCAGGCGCTCGGAGTGGGTGTCAAGAGCACTGGTCGCCTCGTCAAGGATCAGGATGCGTGGATTTTTAAGAATCACTCGGGCAATGGCGATGCGCTGCTTCTCACCACCTGAGAGGCGGTAGCCACGCTCGCCCACGATAGTGTCGTAACCATCGGCTAGCTCCATGATACGATCGTGGATGGCGGCTGCTTTGGTGGCCGCGATCATCTCCTCGTCGGTCGCGTCGGCGCGCGCATACAGCAGATTATCGCGTACCGAAGAGTGGAGCAGATAGGTCTCCTGCGTCACCACGCCGATAAGCTCGCCAAGCGAGGCCAGGGCGATATCCTTGACGTTGTGGCCGTCGATCTCTACCGCGCCCTCATCGACATCATAGAGCCGGGGCACCATATAGGTCATGGTTGTCTTGCCAGCACCGCTGGGTCCGACCAGCGCGGCCAGCTGGCCCGGCTGAATCTCAAAAGAGACATCGTGCAACGTCTGGCGCGGCGCTTCCTCCTCCACACTTTCATGGATACCGTTCTTGCCGTTGCTCCCATTCCGGCCATTGGTCGGTGTCGGTACGGCCTCTACCGGCATGCGACGCAGAGAGAATAAACCGCGTTTGCCATTGCCGTTATTTTTATTTTTGGCCGCCTCGGGCAGGGGAATCAATACATCCGGTATATCCTTCTTGTACGTAAAGGAGACATCCTTGAAGGTGACGCGTCCACGGGACTCCTCGGCCGTCAGGCGCAGGGCATTGGGCTTGTCTTTGATCTCAATCGGGATATCCAGGTACTCGAATATACGGTCGAACAGGGCCAGAGATCCCTGCACCTCAACCTGGACCGTCAGGAGCTGCCCGATCGGGAAGAAGATGCGGCTCTGCAGGGTGGTGAAGGCCACGATCTTACCAAAGGTCATAAAGGGGTCGCTGTGCGAGATGATCTGCTGGCCCGCCACCAGGTAGACGACGGCGGGGATGATCGAAAAGAAGATGTTGATCGACATAAAGAACCAGCGTCCAATCATCTGCTGGCGCACTTCCAGGTCAGTGAGCTTCTGGTTCTCGTCCTCAAACAGCTTTTGTGCGTACTTCTGCCGCCCAAAGGTCTTCATCAGCAGGATACCACTCACCGAGAGCGTTTCCTGCATCATGGCGGTCAGAGAGGCCATGGTCTGCTGGGTCTCTTTACTGGTGCTACGCCGGACCGCGCCAACTTTGACGGTGATCCAGAGGAAGATCGGCAACAGTCCCAGTGAGATAAGGGTCAAGATGGGACTGAGCACCAGCATGGCAATGATTGTGCTGATAACGGTCGATATATTCGAGACGATGCTGGTGGCGGTATTGGTGACCACCGATTGCACGCCGTTGACATCATTGGAGAGCCGCGACTGGATCTCTCCTGTACGCGTGGCGGTGAAGAAGCGCAACGACATGCTCTGTAGATGCTCATAGAGACGGTTGCGGAAGTCGCGCATCACGCGCTGCCCGATGATGTTGTTGAGGTAGGATTGCCAGACACCGATCAGTCCGGTGACGACCGGGGTGACAATCATAATAATGACATAGATGACCAGCAGCCTTAGATTCCCTTTGGCGATCGCGTCATCAAAGATACGCGCAATCAACAAAGGATTGATTAACCCTAATACGGTGGTCAGAATAATGGCGATTAAAACGAAGAGGACCTGCCATTTATACGGTTTAAACGAAGCCGCGACGCGCCTGACCGTGCGTGCATCGGTCTTACGCCCTCGCAGCTTCTGCTCCTCTAAATAGGAGGACATCCCCCCTCCCATGCGATGAAAACCCATACCTGATTACTCTCCCAGCAAGAAACTTTCTTCTTAATTGCTTTGTCACTTTGCGCACAAAGTCCGAAGTCTACTCATTTTAAATTCTTCTATCAGAAAGTATAGTAGATTTTCAAGCTTAACGCACTGTCCAACAAGACGGTTTTTCACCCTGTCGATTTTACCAGTAGGTGCTGGGTTTGCCCCAGCTTTTGGTGCTTCCGCTGGTTTGTGCCGATTTCTCCCCCGGCATACCCAAATATTGTTGGTGGAGAAAATAACACCATCTCCGTCGTTATAGATATAGATGTACCCGGCCCCATAGATGATTGGATGTGGTCTGTTAAGGCAATACCGAACCATTTGTACTATGCGAATAGGATCTTAACCAGGCAAACACCGTATCTTCACCATGGCTGTGGTATACTCTCAACTGCATGACTAAATGCATTTTGATATGTCGTTGTTGTTAGTAGCGCATGGGCCGGACTGCAGGAGGGAGTCCGGTTGACGAGGAGGAGGCTGTTCGGAACCTGTCAGCGGGGAGCCTCCAGGGATGATCACGTCCCTGAGAAGAGAACACACAACGCCTGCCGGTAACGGTCAGGACAAACCGTTCTCAGTGATGTAGTAAAACAATTGAGTTTTATTACATACAACATAGAAAGGTACCCGACACCATGTGCGGTATCATAGGCTACGTCGGCTCAAAAGAGATCGATGTCACTTCCATATTGCTTGATGGCCTCTCCAAACTCGAATATCGCGGATACGATTCCGCCGGTATCGCCGTTTTAAACTCCACCGGTACAATTGATCTCCATCGCCAGGCTGGCAAGATCGCCAACCTCGTTGCGACCGTTGAAAATGGTTCCCGCCCCGGCGATAGCACGCTGGGTATCGGCCATACACGCTGGGCCACCCATGGGCGACCAAACGATACCAATGCCCATCCCCATCCCGATTGCAGCGGCAGCCTGACCGTTGTACACAACGGCATCATCGAAAACTATGCCGAACTGCGTCGCGAGCTCCAGCAAGGTGGACACGTCTTCCAGTCTGAGACCGATAGCGAGGTGCTGGCCCACCTGATCGAGCGCGAGTACTTCGGGGCCGCCAATCACGACCTGGTGCTGGCGGTACGCACCGCCCTGCAGCACGTAACCGGCGCCTACTCCATTGGCGTGGTGAGCCGCGAGCATCCAGATCTGCTGGTCGGAGCCCGCTGCGCGGGTCCCCTGATCGTTGGTCTGGGTGAAAACGAGCAGTTTCTGGCCTCCGACATCCCCGCCATCCTCAAGCATACGCGCAACATCCTTATCCTCGAAGAGGGCGAGGTCGCCGAACTGCGTCCCGAGGGTGTTAGATTGACGACCCTGTATGGAACGCCGATCGAGCGTGCCCCTATGATCATCGACTGGGATATCGAGGCGGCCGAAAAGGGCGGCTATCCCCACTTCGTGATCAAAGAGATCAACGAGCAGCCAGAGGCCCTGCGCCGCGCCCTGACCGGTCGCAGCCGCGATGGTCAATTGCATCTGCCCGAGCTTGAGCGCATGGAGCACGCGGGACTGCTCAATAACATCCAGCGCATCCTGGTCGTGGCCTGCGGCACCTCCTATCACGCGGGTATGATCGCCAAGTACGCCATCGAGAAGTGGGCGCGCATCCCTGTCGAGACGATT
The DNA here is from genome assembly GCF_036245075.1 of Dictyobacter halimunensis. Classification (NCBI taxonomy): domain Bacteria; kingdom Bacillati; phylum Chloroflexota; class Ktedonobacteria; order Ktedonobacterales; family Dictyobacteraceae; genus Dictyobacter; species Dictyobacter halimunensis. The sequence goes on along the minus strand of NZ_BSRI01000002.1, from coordinate 2,914,689 downwards.
ACGGCCGCCGAGTTCCGCTACTGCGATCCTATCGTCGGACCCGAGACCCTCTGTATCGCCGTCACCCAATCCGGTGAGACCGCCGATACGCTGGTCGGCATCCGCCAGGCCCGTGAACATGGGGCCCCGGTAATCGCCGTTACCAACATCGTCTCCAGCGCCATTACCCGCCTGGCCGACGCGGTCCTCTACCTGCAGGCCGGACCCGAGATCGGCGTGGTCGCCACCAAGACCTTCGTCAGCTCGGTCGCCGTCCTCTACATGCTGGGACTCTACCTGGGCCAGTCGCGTGGCCGCATCCAGCCGGAACAGATGCGCGAATTCCTGGCCGCCATGGATCAGCTTCCTGACCAGATCCAGCGCATCCTCGACCAGGCCAACAGCGAAGGCGATATCATTGAACCGCTGGCAAAGCGCATGGCCTCGGTCAACAGCATGATGTTCATCGGCCGTGGCGTGGGCTATCCCACCGCCCTCGAAGGCGCGTTGAAGCTCAAGGAGATCTCCTACATCCACGCCGAAGGCTTCCCGGCCGGAGAGCTCAAGCACGGCTCCATCGCCCTGCTCGATCCCGAGACGCCCCTGGTTGGTATCGCCACCGCCTCCCATGTCTATGAGAAAGTGGTCAGCAACATCCAGGAGGTACGCGCGCGCGACGCCCATATCATCGTCGTCGCCACTGAAGGAGACGAAAACATTCGACAGCACGCCGACGACATCATGTACGTCCCGGACACGCTCGAAATCTTCAGTCCCCTGCTGGCCTCCGTCCCCCTGCAGCTCTTCGCCTACCACGTAGCCGTCGCCCGTGGCTGCAACGTCGACCAGCCCCGCAACCTCGCCAAATCCGTCACCGTCGAATAAAACGAAGGGGGCCTGCACACATACAGGCCCCCTCCCGTAGGTTCGACCCTTGCGGTCGATTTTCCCCCCTCTCATACCATAAGCTCGACCCTTGCGGTCGATATTTTCCGCGTTCAGGCCGAGGCTTCGGCTTCCTCGGGCTGTTCCAGGTATTCCTCTTTGATCTCTTTGGGGCCAAAGGGCCACGTGTGCTCGACGAAGCGGGCCCAAAGCAGGTAGGCGATGATGCCCAGCAGCGTCCAGGCGATGGCCATGGCCATTGGATTGGTCCAGATGGGTAGGATAAACTGGGTGCCGCTCAGACCCGATGCGATAAAGACATAGACCCAACCTACCAGCGCCAGGATGCTGAATAGCGGATAGAGCCACATGCGGTAGGGACGCTTCAGCTCGGATTGCCGGCGGCGTAAGACGGTCAGGGCCGCTACCTGTCCCAGCGCCTGCACGATGACGATGACGGCGGTCAGGATAGAGATAATGGTTCCCAGCGGCAGAATGGAGGCCAGGGCAGTAATGACGCACATGACGATCAAGGCGACATGGGGAAAGTGGTAGCGCGGATGAAGCTTGCCAAACTGTCGCAGGAAGACGCCGTCGCGGGCGGCATTATATGGCACACGCGACCCTCCCAGCAGTCCAGCAAAGACGGAGGCGAAGGCCGTGATCAAGATCAGCACCGTGACCACGCTTGAGACACCTCTGCCCCAGGCGGTCTCCAGGACGAGCGAGGCGACGGAGCTTGACTTCGCCACGGTCTGCCAGGGAACGACACCCATGACACCGATGTTGAGAGCCAGGTACAGCAGCATCATGCCGCAGATGGAGATGATGATGGACCAGGGGATGGCGCGTCCAGGATTGCGTACCTCGGCCCCCATGTAAGCCGTGGTGTTATAGCCCAGGTAATCATAAATGCCGATGACCAGCCCCGCACCCAGTCCACCCCAAAAGTGACTGTCCAATGTAAAAGCACCGGATGGATAGCTAAAGGCCAGCGCCGGGTTAAAGTGGGTGTAGGATGCTACAATCACCGTCCCAATGGCGATGAGCATAACGATAAACAGGACGTTGCTCAGGATACCGATCGACTCGATGCGGCGGTAGAGCGCGAAGAGAACAAGACCGGTCAGTGCGAACGAGACCAGGTCGATCTGCCACCAGGTCATGTTGGGCCAGAGATAGCCGAGATAGGAGACCAGGCCATTGATTCCGGTGGACATGATCAGGGGGATAAAAAGAACGGCGGTCCAGGTAAAGATGAATGGCATCAGGCGGCCGGTGCGGTACTGAAAGGCCTCGCGCAGATAGATATAGGTGCCTCCCGCGCCCGGCATGGCTGCTCCCAGTTCCGCCCAGATCAGCCCATCCGACAGGGCTAGCAGCGCTCCCGCGACCCAGCCAAGAATGGCCTGCGGACCACCAAAGGCCGCGACCATGAGGGGAATGGTGATGAAGGGTCCAATACCGCACATCTGGGTCATGTTGATCGCGATCGCGGTGCGCAGATTAACGCTGCGTACAAATCCGCCGTTCGCCTGCTCTGCGACCCCACCTTGCTTGGTTCCTGTGCCATCTCTCTTTGATCCCTCATTCAGGCCTGAAGAACCCACGGCTCCCTCCTTTGCATTGATAATACCAGCAATAAGCAAATAACGATGCTTTAATATATTTATATCATATTTATTGACTCTATTGATGCGAACGGCCGCATTGGCGGCCGTTCGCATCAATAGAGTCAATAAATATGAATTTCTACTTCATCTGTTTGTTTTTGGTGCGGACGCGTTCGTAGAACTCTTCCATGGCGCCGATGAAGGAGGCGTTTTTGTGCCAGAAGGCGGGGTAGTCGCCCTGCTTTTTGATCAGGAGGGCGGGAACGGCTGGCTGCGCTGCCACCGTCTGCTGAGGCGCGGGCAGGCGCGTCGCCCCGGTCCAGAACTCTTTGTGGCTGGCGATCTGCTGGGGTTTCGTCGTTGGACGGGTGTAGTAGGACTCTACGGGCTGGACTTTGGGCTCGCTGGTAGTTAAAGCGGAGGCCAGGGTCGCTCCCAGTGGGGTTTTAGCCAGCTCGGCCTGCAGCTCTTCGCGCGGGAGTCCACGCAGGGTAAACATGAGAAAAGGATCTTTGTCCAGGGCGGATGCCAGCAGATAGTAGACACCGGCGATATGCTTGCAGGGATTGGCGTAGTCTGGACACGAACAGTCGGTCTCGAAGTCGAGCGCGCTGTGTGGCAGCAGGTGCAAATCCTGCTCGATGAAAGCGTCCTCGATGGTGTCGGGCATCTCGTTCATCAGCAGTTTGGTGAGCAGGTCAGCCCGGCTGGCGATGTTCTGGATCACCTTGCTCCATTCTCTGGCGCTGATGGATCTCAGGATGATCGAGGTCTTGTAGATGGGCTCCTCAAAGACGCCAAAGTAGGGATTGATGGAGCCGCGTACCCTGGCCTGGACGGCGCTGCGGTCGATCTTATAGCTGATGATGCGACCGTTGGTGGCGTATGAGCGTCCACGGCTGAGGCGACCGGTGTCGGTAAATTGTTCGAGGGCCTGGATGAAGCGCTGGCCCCACCATGTGCGACTGAACTGTGTCATCGTTCCTACTCCACGACCGCGCTGCGGCGCAGCTCGATCAGCTCTTTAAACGTATTATTATCCAGTTCCGTCAACCAGGATTCGTCGCTCCCCACGACGAGCGAGGAGAGCCGCTTCTTGTCTTCGATCATGGCGTCGATGCGCTCCTCCATGGTCCCCATGGCGATAAATTTGTGCACAAAGACGTTTTTGCGCTGACCGATGCGGAAGGCGCGGTCGGTGGCCTGGTCTTCAACGGATGGATTCCACCAGCGGTCAAAGTGAAAGACGTGGTTGGCTTTGGTGAGATTGAGGCCAACGCCACCCGCGCGTAGCGAGAGGATGAAGAGGGATGGCTCGGTGGCCGGATCCTGGAATTCGGTCACCATCCTTTCGCGCCTGGCAACATTGGTTCCACCATGCAGATAATAGGTATTGTAGTATTTCTTGTGCTCAAGATAGCGCTGCAGGGCGTCACCGATCTCTGTAAACTGGGTGAAGATCAGCGCGCTCTCTCCACTCTCGATGACCTCTTCTACCATCTCGGTCAGTCGCTGCAACTTGTGGGAGCGCTCGGTGGTGAAGGCGCTACCATCCTGCAAAAACTGCATGGGATGGTTGCAGATCTGTTTGAGCTTGAGCAGCGTCGCCAGGATCATGCCCTTGCGCTGCATGCCCTCGGCCTCGTCCAGCTGTTCCATCACGTCTTTGACCACCGCCTCGTACAGCGAGGCCTGCTCGGCCGAAAGGGTGCAGTACATCTTCTGCTCAACTTTGTCCGGCAGGTCGTTGATGATGCGCTTGTCGGTCTTGACGCGCCGCAGGATAAACGGTTCGACCAGCTTTTTGAGGGTCGTCGATTGCAGCGCATTGTTGTCTTTATAGATTGGCAGCTCAAAGTTTTTGCGAAACTGCGCTTCCTTACCCAGGTAGCCGGGATTGAGGAAGTTGAAGATGGACCACAGGTCGCGTAGGCGGTTCTCGACCGGGGTGCCGGTCAGGGCCAGTCGATGGATGGCCCCCAGTTTGAGGATGGCGCGCGTCTGCGCCGCCTGTGGATTCTTGATGTTCTGGGCCTCGTCGACCACGACGCGGTGCCAGTCGATGCTCTGCAATAGCTTTTCATCCAGCCGCGCCAGGGCGAACGAGGTCAGGATCACATCCTGTCCCTGATACAACTCCAGGAACGCCTTCTTCTCTTTGGGACGCGTGCCGCCCTGGTGCACCAGCACCTTCAACTGAGGTGCAAAGCGCTCGATCTCTTTGCGCCAGTTGCCCAGCACCGAGGTGGGGGCAATAATCAGGGTTGGTCCGACGGACTCGCTCGCCTCGCGCTCCTTGAGCAGACGAGCGATAACCTGCAGAGTTTTGCCCAATCCCATATCGTCGGCCAGGCAGGGATTCAGCCCCAGGCTCTCCAGATAGTGAAGCCAGGCGACGCCGCGCTTCTGGTACTCACGCAGGTTCCCCTGCAGCGCCACGGGATCATCAATAGGGGTGATAGCGTTTTTATCGTCAAGCTGTGACAGCATGTCCTGCAGGTCTTGATCATACTCCCATTCCAGATCATCAGCCCCCTCGGCGCCTAACTTGAGCAGATCCATCAGTGAGATCTCGGCGGATTCGTTCTTGTGCTTCTGCCAGAATTCGAGCATCTGCTGCATCTTTTCGCGATCGAGCTCCATCCACTGACCACGAAACATGACCAGCGGTGATTTGGAGTTAACCAGCTGGCGCCATTCTTCTTCTGAGACAGCCTGTCCGCCAATCGAGAGTTGATAGTTATAGTCAACGATTTTCTTAAGATTGAAATGATCGCCTCCAGCCGCAGCAGCCGATCCTTTGGATGAACGCAGTGATGTCTTGAGACGGACCTTGCTGCGCCGCCTGCCCTCGGGCGTCCACCAGGAGGGGACGATCACAATATAGTCAGCATCCTCCAGTACCCAGGCCGCCTCTTTCAAGAAGGTAAATGCTTCGTCAAGCTTGAGATGGAAGCCGATCGGCTTATCTGTGGTCATGCCCTTCCAGATCAGTGGGTAGATGCGCGCGGCATAGCCTAGGGCCAATAAAAGATTCTTTTCAAAGTCGTCGCCAAAGGAGCGCACCGCCTCGGCGCGCGCTCGGGGCTCCATTTCCCAGTAATCGAACAGACTCAGTTGATGGGAGGGATCGCGCCTGGAGGCCACCAGGAAATGCATGTGCCAGCTATCCACATCCCCGGCGCTGGCTTCCTCTAAACGCAGACAAAGCGTAAAGCCAGCCCCCGTATGCGCCTGCGTCAGGTTGTTACGCCAGTTGAGCCAGTCTTTATACTCCTGCAGTGCCTCGGTGGGTTCTTGAGTGGACGTGGGACGATAGGGATAAATGCACCTGTAGAGCAGCGTGTCGGCGATCTGGTGGTCAAAGGCGCCAGTGAAAGGAGTACCCGTCACAATGTTGTGGAGCAGGCATTCAGAGAAATGGCGCAACAACGCTTCTTTGTAGAAGAGGACCGCGCGCTCTGGACTATGGACTCCAGCCACACATGCCCCCGGCATGGCGTCAAGATAGCGCCGGATGCTCGTCTCGTAGCTATCTGAAATCAGCTCCCAGGCCGGATGGAGCACGAAACGGGCCGTCTTTTTGCCGCGCTTCCCCTTCTCCTCCACCACATCGAGAGCCTGGTATTTTAAAGCCGGAATATACTGGTCTTTGGTGATGATCGCTTTGAGGGCCTGGGTATATTGTTGCCAGAACAAGAGATCCGCCCCCAATTGAAAATCTTCAGCACCATTGAGCGCCTTGAAATGGATGGCGTTCAGGACGGTAATGATCTCCGTTATCTGATAGCAACAAACCTGCCAGGGCTTGAGCTCAAATTCGAGCGGCGGCTCCTCCTCAACGTAGCGCAACAGCTCAAAAGAGGGAGCGGGCCTGTCATCCACCGTCGGCAGCAATATATAACGGCTGCATAGGGTATTCGCCAGCGAGGAGAGCTCTTGCAGGCCCAACTTCTCCACCAGAAACGTCTCCAGAGCATTCTGTGCCAGGTGCCGTGGATGAACAGCGTCTGGCACAGACTTCGCCACAGCTTGCGCCGTGTCCGTCTCAACCCAGAGATAGAAATTTCCATCCTGCTGGAATTCCTGCGCATCGTCAGGAAGCCAGAACCCGTGGATGATATGCATGCGATACTCCCGACATGAGCCACGATACGATCAGGACGCGTCAATCGCGCTCATAGCATGTCTTCATGTATGAAAATTTTTGTACAGCATAGCATATTCATTCTCTTATTGTCGAATATCCCCCGTAGGTGCGCCCCTTGCGGGCGCTTTCCCCTCCGCGTACGGCATGCCCAACCGTAGGTGCGCCCCTCGCGGGCGCTTTCCCCTCCGCGTACGGCATGCCCAACCGTAGGTGCGCCCCTCGCGGGCGCTTCTAACTGCTTCGCTCCAGCGCGGCGCGGTTCCAGTTGGCGAGGTTGGCGGCGGCTTCGTATGTGCTCTGGAAGAAGTCCAGCAGTGCCTGCTCGGGATCCGGCGCCTGGCGCATGTCGTCGTAGAGGTAGAAGAATTCGGCCTGGTCATCATTATGGAATGCTTTATCCGGCTTGATGAGTGCGCTGCCCAGATTAGACGGTTCGGGGGCCGCGTAAACGTAGAAGGACGCCCGGGGCGAGGCGGCATTGCCGGGCCAGAAGCCACAGCTGATGACCTCGTGTGAGTACGCCTCACGCGTAATGCGATCAGCCCCCTCCCTCTCGGGGGCCCTTCTGCCCGAGAAGCGGGTCACGGCCAGGTCGAAGCTCCCCCAGAAGAAATGAACCGGGCTGCATTTGCCGATGAAGCGACCGCGAAACTCTTTCATAACCCGATCCACCTGCTGCAGGATATGCCAGAAGCGGTGGGCATACAGAGGATCATAGGTATCGTGATTAAGATCTTGATCGAAGGGGATAGCGTGGTCGATCTCACAGGGGCGTGGATCAATGCTGACCTGGATATTCAACGCACGCAGCGAATCCATGAATTCGTGATAGAAATTGGCGACCGAACGCGAATAAAGGAACAATGTTCTGCTGCGACCATCATCGGTGGCGATCAGGAGTTTGTGATCAATAAAATCAAAGCTGATCTCAAAGAAACCATGCTCATAGGGGATGGGTGAGGTCGTCAGGCCACGCGCCGAGACGTAGAGGGCTACCTGCCACCAGTGATTGCAGTATGGACTTAACGCCAGTCGTACCTTGCCCACCATCTGCGTCCACAGGTGTAGTGTCTCGCAGGTTTCTTTCCAGGCCTCAAATGGTAACGGCGGCCACTTCTCCGCCACCATACTTACAGAAGTCTTGCTCTGCATGATGTAATTCATCTCCTCCCACATAAACAAACATACCACGTGTAAGCAGAACTATATTCAACTACTGTCCCACAATATGCTCCTATCCTATCATATTTTCTAGTTCAACCATTGCATGCCTCCTCTCTACAAAAAAGGTAAGGACTTTTGGAACGCTTCATAATAGAAACAGACCGTCCTGTAGCTAACACTGGTATTTTTGCACAATAAGAGTCCCTGGAAAGTATGCAATATATAAAGAATTTTTAGAGCCGCCACTACAGAAGAGCTTTAAATAGCATCTTTATGCTGTATACTTATTAGGCAGGGTTTCGTATTGTATGTAATATATTCCGACCATAATCGTTGCAAGGAGGCGTTCCCATGTCCCTGCAATCTCATTCTTTTACTATTGGCGTTGAGGAAGAGTATCAGATTATCGATCCTCATACACGTGAGTTAAGCCAGAAGGCCCATGAGATCTTGCCAACGGCCCAGGCTACGTTGAGTGAGGATGCGGTACAGTTTGAGATGATTTTGTCTCAGATTGAAATCGCGACCCCGATCTGTCATTCGCTGGCGGATGTTCAACATGAGCTGACGCGCATGCGCAGCGGTGTGATCGCGGCCGCCAATCAGGCTGGCCAACTCATCGCGGCCGCGGGCACCCATCCTTTCTCCCAGTGGAATAAGCAGCAGGTAACCCCGAAAGAGCGCTACCGTGCTTTGATCGAGACGTATCAACAATTGATTCGTGAGCAGGTTATCTTTGGCTGCCATGTCCACATCGGCATACCGGATCAGGAGGTGGCGACCCAGGTTCTCAATCATACCCGCGCCTGGCTCACACCGATTATTGCTCTGACCGCCAATTCCCCTTTCTGGCTGGGAGAGTATACCGGTTATCAGGATTATCGCACTGGTCTGTGGTGGACCGTTCCGCTGGCCGGTCCCCCTCCATCGTTTGCTTCCTATAAGGACTACCGCAGTACGATTGAGCATTTGATCGCGACGGAGAGCATCGACGATGCGACCAAGATCTACTGGGACGTACGCCTCTCAGAACGCTTTCCAACGCTTGAGTTTCGCATCATGGATGTCTGTATGACCATCGACGAAGCCGTGATGGTTACCGGCATGATCCGCGCTCTGGTCCGCACGACATATGACATGGTGATGCGAAAAATGCCCTTTCCAGATGTGACTACCGACCAATTGCGAGCAATGCATTGGCGCGCGGCACGCTATGGTCTGGATGATCGCCTGTTCGATGTGCAGGCCCAGCGTACCGTACCGGCCCAGCAGTGCATTGAGCAGTTTCTGGCCTTCTTACGACCGGCGCTGGAAGCAGAGGGCGATTGGCAACGCGTCTCGGCCACTACCCATCGCATATTACAAGAGGGTAATGGGGCTCGTCGCCAGCACGCTTTCTATCAGCGCACTGGCGATTTTCATGCTCTGGTAGATTACATCGTCGATCAGACCTGTAGTTTTTAAACCGGTGCCCCTGCCGGCATCAGACACCGATCCCTTCGAATGATAAGGCTCTCGGCCAGACCCTGCGCTGTATTGCTCCGCTGGCAACGTCGGCACGGAGCATTCTTCGTTTATTTTCCCCTCTCTGTGATCAGTTTTGGCGCCCTCTCTTTGCGCAGGCGCGGATCGGCGATCTCGTCGATGCCAAAGTTGATCAGGGATAGGCCCGCGCCCAGAATGGCGATGCAGATACCCGGCGGGATAAACCACCACCAGAGTCCCGAGATGAGGGCGTTGGCCTTCTGCGCCCAGTAGAACATGTCCCCCCAGCTGATGCCGTTGGGATCTCCCAGCCCCAGAAATTCGAGCGAGGCGGAGGCCAGAATAACATACAGGGTAGTGCTAACAAAGTTGGCGGCCACGATCGAGATCTCATTGGGGAAGATCTCAAAGAAGATGATGCGCCAGGTGGTCTCGCCGTTGGCGCGCGCCGCCGTCACGAATTCGCGGCTGCGCATCGAGAGGGTCTGCGAACGCAGGACGCGCGCGCCCCAGGACCAGCTGGTAAAGGTGATCACCAGCGCGACGGTCAGGGGTCCACGCGGGAAATACGAGGCCAGCACGATAGCCAGCGGCAGCGCCGGCAGCACCAGGAATACATTGGTGAGTAGCGACAGGACCTCGTCGATAACGCCGCCAAAGTAGCCGCCCACCAGTCCAACGGTAATCGACAACAGGGTCACGGCGATGCCGGTGGCAAAACCCCAGAAGATAGATGACCGTGTCCCGACGACCAGCTGGTTAAAGATATCCTGCCCCACAGCGGTCGTGCCCAGCCAGTGGGCCGCCGATGGAGCGACCTGCGCATCCTCCGACAGGCGATTGGGATCGCTATGAATGAACAGCGGACCAAAGGCAGCGACCAGGATAAAGAAGAAGACGATCACCAATCCAATAGTGACCTTCTTGTTTCTGGTCAACTGGCGCCAGACGATCTGGAGGGCACGTCCCAGGCGCTCGTACCAGGGATGGCGCAGGGCTTCGATGGTGGAGGCATCCGGCGAGCGTTGCGGCTGGCGCTGAAAGCCGTTAGTTACCGAACCACTGAACTGTGATGAAGATGTTCCCATTTAAGCGCTCCTCTCCTGGCGTACACGTGGGTCAAGCGCGACATAAACCAGGTCAGCGATGAAGTTCGCCCCCAGCACCGCCAGCGCGATAATCAGAAAGATGCCCTGCAGCAGCGGATAATCCTGTCCCTGCACCGCCTGCAGCAGCGAGAAGCCGATGCCGGGATAAGAAAACACAATCTCGGTCAACAGCTGACCACCAACGATGGAGCCAATGGCCAGGGCGAATCCGGTCACATTGGGCAGGATGGCGTTGCGAGCGGCGTACAGGAACATCACCCGGCGGCGGGTCAGCCCTTTGGCGTGCGCCATCAGGACGTAGTCCTCCGATAGTGTGGTGATCATCGAGTTGCGCATGACCAGCATCCAACCGGCGATCGATGAGAGCACAATGGTCAGGGCCGGCAGGATCGCATGGTAGATAGCGCTGATAATAAAGTCTGAGCTCCACCCCACATCCAGCGTGGTATCGTATCCGTCGGCGAAGGGGAACCAGTTAAGGGTAAAGCCAAAGAAATACAGGATGATCAAGGCTAACCAGAAATAGGGAATGGCCGAGAGAAAGGTCATCGCCGGCGAGAGCACCGTATCGACCAGGGAGCCGCGCCTCCAGGCCATGACGATCCCAAACAGACAACCAAGAATAAAGCTGATCATCACCGCGACCGCGCCCAGAATGATGGTCCAGATGATGTTCTGGGCGATGATCGAGGTAACGGGGACCGGGTACTGGACATATGAGATGCCAAAGTCGCCATGCAGCATGTTGCCCAGATATTTAAAGTATTGCACCCAGATGGTGTCGCTGGTATTGATGCCGAAGGCGGCCTCCAGGGCTTTCTCGGCGGCGGGACTGATAGGACCACGGCGCTCCAGGCGCGTGAGCATGGCCTGGGCAGGATTGCCTGGGGCCAGCCGTGGGATGAAGAAGTTGAGGGTGACCGATATCCAGATCGCCACCAGGTAGAAGAAGATGCGGCGAAATAAATGGCGCATGTAAGCACTCCTTCGATACGTATCTCTGTATCCTTTGTGAAGAGGAAGCGCAGGGGCGGCGCTACCGGCTCACATCTGAAAAGACCGGTAGCATCTCCTCCCCTGCTCTGTGTGCGTCCTCCCAGCGATCCATCAGCAGGAAGGACGCCGATTGAACGTATTAAGCGGCTGGCTTCAGGTTGAGGACAACCATCAGGTTGTCAGGAGCCGAGTAGGCTGCGCCAACAGCGTAGGGATCATCCTTGCTGGGCCAGCCGGCGAAGTTTTTGGTACTGTATTCGTACCACGAGGCCGCGTTCACCAGTGGAATATTCGGCAGTTCGCTGGCGTAGATCTTTTCCAGTCCCATGATGGCCTGCTTTTGTTTGGTCGGATCTACGGTGCTGGCATAGTCCTGTAGCAGTTTGTCGGTCGAGCTATCCTTCCATTTCCCCCAGTTGAAGCCTTTGGGTGAGAGGTTGGTGCTGTTCAGATGGGTGTCATACAGATAGAAGGGCGTAGGACCGCCAAAGAGGCCGCCGATCAGAGCGTCGAAGTTGCCGTTGTTGCGGGCATCGAAGTAGGCGGTATCCTGAATATCATCAACGGTGGCATCGATGCCGACATCCTTCAGATTCTGCTTGATCACCGAGGCCATCGTCTCCCAGTCGGTCCAGCCGTTGACGACCTTGATGCTGAAGCTCAGCTTCTTGCCGTTCTTGGCGTAGATGCCATCAGAGCCCTTGGTGTAGCCGGCGCTCTGCAGATACTGGGCAGCTTTAGCCACGTCAGCCGCGGACTGTACGTTCTGATAGCTGGGGTCCAGGTAAGACTGTGCATTTGGCAATATCAATCCAGTCGTGCTGGCGGGAGCCACATAGCCGCTTTCAGCCTGCTTGGAGAGCTGAGAGCGATCGATGGCCGCGCTGATAGCCTGGCGTACATTGACATCGTTAAATGGAGCCTTGGTCAGATTGACGTACAGGGTAAACATATCGGTTGGCGCCATCCAGTAGTGATTGTGCGTCGGATCTTTCTGTACATAGGTCGTATCCAGGTCGGGCGCGAAGAAGCTTCCCCAGTCGATCTCGCCCTTCATCAATTTAAGCTGCAGGGTCTGATTATCTTTAACGGCGGGGTAAAGCAGTTCGTCCACCTGGACCTTGTCGGCCTGCCAGTAGCCTGGATTCTTGGTGTAGGTGAGCAGTTGGGGCGAAAATTTCGTGAATTTGAAGGGGCCGGTACCTACGGGATTGCTGTTGTCGAACTTGGTCGGATCGACATTCTGGAAAATATGCTCCGGTACGATGAATGTCTGTCCACCAATATACCACAGCAGGGGAGGATTGGGGGTCTTGAAATTCATCACTACGGTTTTCGAGTCAGGGGCCGAGACATCGCTTAAATTGGTCCAAAGACCTTTAGAGTCGGCCGCCGGATACTTCTTAAGCATGTTGAAGGTGAAGGTGACATCTGAGGCACTGAACGGCTTGCCATCCGACCACTTGACGTTATCGCGCGTGGTAAAGGTCAATTGCTTCTGATCGGCGCTCCACTTGTAGTCGGTAGCCAGTAGATTGGTGACTTTGCCATCGTTGCGGTTGAAGAAGAGGAGGGTCTCATAGACCATGCCCTGGATGCCTTCGTTGACGAGGGTAGGATTGTAAGGGCTCAGAGCTTTGGTGAAGTCACCACCCACATGGGCGCCAATCGTTAAAATATGTTTCTTACCGGTTGAGCTGGTGCTGCCGCTGCTATTTCCACACGCAGCCAGCGCCAGGGCCAGGATAACCAGGAGCGAAAAGAAGGCCATCCCTGCCTTGCTTTTCTTCCCATTGATCGATGAGATGAGAGTTGGAGCCACGCTAAAACCTCCTGAAGGTTATAAAAAACAGCGCGTCAAAGATGATAAAACCATGTGCCTGTAGCTATCTAGACTACTAGACCATAGGTGTGGCATATCCAGCCACTCCAACAAACAAAAAGGGTAGCATCGGTCGGGGCATTGAGTAGATATGTTAGATAGATTCTTTGTTCCTCGGGCTCTATCTACATATATGCAATATCACCACTGTAGCAAAAAGGCTATCTATCTCCTTTACTTCATTGGCACAGAGCAATTCCCGTGAAAAGCATGGCGAAAAATACGATTTATACCAGGTGAAATGCCAGTGGCGTATCCATGAAAATAGATTACAATGGATTAGCAGCATTGTCAAGACATCTAGACCACTAGACCAAAATTCATAATTAAAAGGGATCTGAGGAATTATCCCATAGTATGAAGTGAAGAGGTGCAGGCGGGCTAGCTAGCCCGCCTGCACCTCTTCACTTCATACTATGGGATGAATTTTATGCTTCTTTGGCGGTATCGAGGGAGAGACGCTGGCGCCAGGCGTCGGTGGCGTAGCAGACCTGCCCTCGGCAGATGGTGGCCTGCAGTTGTAGGGAGCGATCGTAGATGACCAGGTCGGCATCGTAGCCCGCCTTGAGCAGGGCCTTGCGGTCCGCAACCTGGGCGGACCGGGCTGGATTCAGCGAGAGCATGCCAGATACGTCGGAGAGGGAGACATGTGTCATATCCAGCATGTTACGCAGAGCCTGGTCCATGGTGAGCACACTGCCGGTCAGCGTTCCGTCTCCTAAGCGCGCAGCACCACAGATGACGCGTGCCTGCTGACCCGCGAACTCAAAGGTGGCATCGGGGATGCCAGCACCGGCCAGGGCATCGGTTACAACTACGGTGCGCCGGGGGCCCAGCATGCGGACTAACATATCCATCATGGCCGGGTGCACGTGTATCCCGTCGCCAATCAGCTCACCCTGCACCTGTTCTGCCTGTACGATCGCGGCCAGGGGACCCGGATCACGGTGCTTCAGCTGGCGCATGGCGTTGAAACAATGTGTGGCATGGGTAATACCCAGCTGAATCGCTTCGCGCGCCTGCTCATAATCACTATCCGTATGACCGATGCTGACAGTTACGCCCTCCTCTACCAGTCGCCGGATCATATCATGGGCACCGGGCAGTTCGGGAGCGATCGTTAGCAGCCGCAAATATCCACGCGTCAATTCGAGGATGCGCGCGGTCTCCTTTTCATCAGGTATGCGCAGCCAGATAGGAGGATGGGCACCGCGCTTCTTGACACTGATGTAAGGGCCCTCAAGAAAAATACCTACCGGCTCCGCGCTGGGCTCGGACGAGTGCTGATGGGCCTGCTCAATCGCGGCCACGGCCGTCTGCAACTGCGCTTCTGGCAGGGCGTTTGGCGTCCCCACCACCGTTACCAGGAAAGAGGTCACCCCGGTAGCCGGAATCCAGCGCCGATAAGAGCGCACCTCTTCAACATCGGTCGTGTGCAGATTAAATCCACCACCGCCATGGGTATGTACCTCGATGAAGCCCGGCAAAATGATGCTATCGGAAGCGTCGATACGCTGTCCCTCCGCATCATCATCCTGGCCGACAGCCTGAATCTGTGTACCGTCAACAACAACACTTCCTCGCTCAACATCCATTGTTGCGTCTACAAGATGAGCACCCTGTAATGTAAACCGCATTGAGTTTCCCTCTTTCACAGACTTTCTCTTCACGCGCATACCATCTTTAGCATGCAAATATAGTAACTAAGGGTGGTCTATACAATATGCCAATTATACCACCTCTCTCCTCTTCTCTACACCGGTCGGAAATAAAAAATCAGGCTTCACTTTTCGGTCTGATTTTTATCAATTTCGTCTTAAAGCTTGACGTTTGCGAGAATATCTGTGATTATCTAAGGTAGAGATGTGGTATAGACGATATACCAATTATACCAGCATGTCCAGGCTCATGGGAGCATCGAAGGTCGCCTATTCCACGGTTCCGCGGATAAATTAGCTATTTGCTGCCACGAAAGGGCTATTTTGTGCGTATCTGTTACGGTAGGACAATATATTGGAGCAGAAGCAACAAAGGATTGGAAATAGTACATGAGCACAGTTTTTCGTAAAGGTCCGCTTCCTCGCTACTATCAGTTGAAAGAGATTATGCGCGAAAAGATTCGCCTCGGCGAGTGGAAGCCCGGTGATTTGATCCCTTCTGAACGTGAGCTGGGTGAGCAATATGGCATCAGCCGCATGACCGCGCGCCAGGCGATTACCGAACTGGTTAACGAGGGTCTGTTCTATCGTGAGCAGGGCAAGGGGACATTCGTGAGCCGCCATAAGATCACACAGCAACTGCTGCACCTGACCGGCTTTACAGAGGATATCCGTGCCCGTGGTCAGCGACCGGGGACCAAAGTGCTGACCGCGAAGATGAGTCCGGCGGATGAGACGACGGCCGAGCGGCTGCGCATAAAAACCGGGCAACCCATCTTTTATCTGCAGCGCCTGCGCCTGGCAGACGAGGAGCCGCTGGCAGTCGAGGTCTCTCACTTAAGCTTCATGGGCTGCGAGAAGTTGCTGGAAGAGGACCTGGAACAGAACTCACTCTATCGGCTGCTGGAGACGCGCTATGGACTTCCATTAGTGGAGGCGGAGCAGGAGATCGAGGCCGGCCTGTTCGATGAGGCTTCGGCCCAGTTGCTGAAGGTGCCGGTCAATAGCGCCGCCCTCTTTACACGCCGCACAACCTACACCGAACGAGATATCCCCATCGAGTATGCCCGCGCCATGTACTGCGGCAATAAATACACCTACTATACCAATCTTAAGCGCGAGCAGTTGATGCCCTAGTGCATTTCCACTTGACCTTGTCGAGTTTGAGAAGTATACTCTGTCCGTCAGAGGCGTCAGACATGAGCATTCTTTCTCGACCCGGTTGAGGGTACTGAAACTAGAGAGGTGAGCATATGTCAGATGTACCTCACGCAGAGGGAACACCAGCCATCAGCACCCTGGCCACAGAAACGAGCAATGCGGCCACCGCTGACATCGATCGCATGAGTCCATTGGAGGTTGTCCGAGCCCTGAACGCGGAGGACGCGAAGGTGGCGCGTGCGGTTGAACTGGTACTGCCAGAAGTCGCGCGGGCCATCGAGGCCATCGCGGCCCGCATGCGCCAGGGAGGACGCCTGATCTACATCGGCGCGGGCACCTCTGGTCGTCTGGGCATCCTGGATGCCTCGGAATGTCCCCCCACCTTTGGCACCTCGCCGGAGCAGGTGGTCGGCCTGATCGCGGGCGGCCCCATCGCCACCGCCAACGCGGTTGAAGATGCCGAGGATAATCCCGCCGCCGGTCGGGCGGAATTGGAACGCCTGCGTCTGGCGGAGCAAGATACCGTAGTCGGCATCGCCGCCAGTGGTCGCACCCCCTACGTACTGGGCGCCATCGAATACGCAAAGAGCCAGGGCACCCTGACCATTGGTCTGGCCTGCAACCAGCATTCGCCCCTTGAACAGCAGGTGGAGATCGCCATCGTACCGGTGGTAGGTCCCGAGGCCATCACGGGCTCGACGCGCCTGAAGTCCGGCACCGCCCAGAAGATGGTGCTAAACATGCTCAGCACGGGGACGATGGTGCTGCTGGGCAAAACCTATGGCAACCTGATGGTGGACGTGGTGGCCACCAATTATAAGCTAGAACAGCGGGCCAGCAACATCGTGCAACAGGCGACGGGACTGGATCGCGCGCAGGCCATTGAACTGTTGCGCTCGACGCAGGGAGAGACAAAGACGGCGATTGTGGTCGGTCGCCTGCATGTCTCACCCGACGTTGCCAGGGCTCAGCTGGCGGCACACAACCATAATTTACGGAACACGCTCGAGGCAATGCAGTCATGATGACAAACGATGATACTTCTCCGCAGGCGACATCGCCTGCGTCTTATTATCTGGGGATAGATGGTGGTGGCAGCAAAACGCTGGCCGTGCTGGTGAACCAGCGGGGCGAGGAGGTCGGGCGTGGCCTGGCCGGGAGCGCGAACTATACCGGCGTGGGGCTGGCAACCGCCGTCTCCAATATTTATACGGCGACGCAACAGGCGCTCAGTTCCCTCGATCCCCAGACTACCATCTCAAAAGCATGGCTGGGGGTCGCCGGGGTCGATCGACCAGCCGATCATGCCGCGCTGATGCCCCAGCTACAAGACCTGGCCCAGACGGTCTATCTCACCAATGACGCGGAACTGGGATTAAGCGTGCTGCCGGAGGCGGTTGGCGTAGTAGTGATCGCCGGGACCGGCTCGATCGCGCTGGGCCGCAACTCCAGTAGCCTGACCAGCCGCGCCGGTGGTTGGGGACACCTGCTGGGCGATGAGGGCAGCGGCTATGCCCTGGGCATCCAGGCCCTGCAGGCCGCCGTACGCGCCGCCGACGGTCGCGCTCCCCAAACCATTCTCCTGGAACGTATCTTACAAACATGGGAGCTCACCAACGCGGAGGAACTGATCAGCGCCGTCTATTTCAGCGACGATAAGTCGAAGATCGCTCGCCTCTCCACCTGTGTCCTGCAGGCCGAACGAGACGGGGACGCGACCGCGGCCGCGCTGGTACAGACCGCCATCGCCGAACTGGTACTGGTAGTGAAGACGGTCGCCGCCAAACTCAATTTTACCGCCCAACGAGCCCTACCTCTGGCGCTGGGCGGCGGCTTATTGCTGAACGAAACCAGTTTTCAGGCCCGCTTCCTGAAACAACTAGCCAGCGTACAACCCCTGGACCCGGTAGTGCATATCGAGCAGCCAGCCCTTAACGCGGCCCGCACAATTATCCACCTGACCGGCTTCCAACACTGGACTCGTGTATAGACAGGTCTTTAACAAAGCGGGAGGTTCAGGAGGGCTGGCCACCGCAAGCGGGGATGCAAGCGAGTAGGCCGGGGGCATGATCAAGCGGCCAGCCCCTTGACTGGGGGCGTGGGGGCTGTGCACCCATCTCCTCCCTTCTCATCTCACTGCAGGCGGGCATACATAAGAAAGAAAGCGGGAGGTGCAGGAGGGCGGCCAGCCCCTCCTGCCGGGGGCGTGGGGGCTGTGCACCCATCTCCTCCCTTCTCATCTCACTGCAGGCGGGCATACATAAGAAAGAAAGCAGGAGGTGCAGGAGGGCGGCCAGCCCCTCCTGCCGGGGGCGTGGGGGTGTCCCCCACACAACCTCTCCTCCTCCCCCCGCCGCAGGCGGGCATACATAAGAAAGAAGCACGCAATGCAACAATATCTTACCGAAGGTTTAACCCTGGAAGAACAGATCGGCCAGCTATTTGTCGCGGGACTGCCTGGTCTGACGGTAACACCCGAGATCAAAGAACTGATCCAGCGCTACCACATAGGCGGCATCGTCTTATTCAAACGCAACCTGCAGAATATCCAGCAGATCCAGGAGTTGACCCAATCTCTGCAACAGATCGCTCGCGACGCAGGTCATCGCTATCCCCTCTTGATCAGCATCGATCAGGAGAACGGCATGGTGCGTCGCTTTGGGGATAGCACCACCGTTTTCCCCGGCAACATGACCCTGGGAGCCATCGATGATCCAGATTTGACGCGTGAGATCGCCCAGGCCACAGGCCGCGAGATGAAGGCGCTGGGCATCAACATGAACCTGGCCCCCGTGGCCGACGTCAATAACAATCCGGCCAATCCGGTCATCGGCACGCGCTCTTTCGGAGAAGATCCACAGCGCGTGGCCCGCCACGTGGCGGCAATGGTCCAGGGCTACCGGGACACGGGGGTAATCACCAGCCTGAAACACTTCCCCGGCCATGGTGATACCGCCGTTGATTCTCACCTGGCGCTGCCCAGTCTTCCCTACACCCTAGAACGTTTGGAGAGCCTGGAGCTCATCCCGTTCCAGGCAGGGATCAAGGCGGGAGCCGATAGCATCATGATCGGCCATCTCTATCTGCCCGCCCTGATGGCCGCCAATGAGACGCTACCCGCCACAGTGTCACCAGCGATCGTGCGAGAGCTGTTGCGCCACAAACTTGGCTATCAGGGCCTGATCATTACCGACTGCATGGAGATGAACGCGGTCGCTGAAACGATCGGCGTTGAGCGCGGCGCCGTCATGGCCCTGCAGGCCGGCAACGATCTGATCCTGATCTCCCATCAATACACGCGCCAGAAGGGCGGCATCGAAGCTACTAAACAGGCCCTGCAAGCGGGCGAGATGACGCCGCAGGCCATTCGAGAGTCCTGTGAGCGTGTTCTGCAGTTGAAAGCTCGTATGCTATCCTGGGATACACTGCCCACAAATGATCAGTTAGCCATCATCGGTCAGCCAGATCACCTGGCGCTGCGCGACCGCGCCTACGCGCTCTCTACCACGGTGGTACGCGATACACCACAGCTCCTGCCCCTGTCCCTGGCTCCCGAGCAACGCCTGCTGGTGACGATCCTGCAGCCTTCCAGCTATACCTTCGCGGCAGACAAAACGCAGGCCACCGAGTCGTTTGTTGGCGAACTGCGCCAGCGACACGCCAATATCGAGAGCGTGGTGGTGACGGCGGAAAATGCCGCGGAAAGCATGCGAGGGATTGACCGACGGGCGAGTGATTTTGCTATGATTATAGTAGTAACAGTAAATGCCAATCTGGATCACTATCAGGGTGAGTTTGTCCGACAGATGCTGCAATACGGAAAACCGACCATCGGTCTGGCTGTGTACAATCCATACGATTTGTTGGCGATGCCACAGTTGGGAACGTATCTGGCGACGTATGAATGCACACCGCCCGCCTTAAGCGCAGCAGCTGGCGTGCTCTTCGGCGAGGTCGCCGCCAGGGGAAAGCTCCCTGTTAGCATCCCAGGCATGTACTCTCTGTCTTCGTAATCTGCTGCTTGGATCACTGTTAGATAGGATACGCAAAATGCAAGTCACAACTGAACATATTCAGCCTTACGACGCGAACCGCGATGCTGCGGATGTCTACGCGCTCTGGCAAGCCTCCCTCTCTTCGAAATGGCCCCTGACACAGGAGCGCCTGCAAAAAGTGCTCAATGGCAACGAACCGCAGCATTTTGTGGCCCGCATCAACGGCAAGGTCGTTGGCTTTGTAGCCACATTGAAACGCTCCTATGGGACAGAAAAAGTAGGCCAGCTGCTGGCACTGCTGATTCATCCCGATATGCAGCGACAGGGCATTGGTACCGCGCTGCATGAGGCCGCTATGGAACATTTCCGCTCGCAGGATCTGCAATCGGCCCGGCTGGGTAGCGTCAGCCCGCGCTTCTGGTGCGGAGCGCCCGATAATCTTCCTGGCGCCGTGGCCTTCTTTCAGGGTCGCGGTTGGGACCTCTCCAGCACAGTCTATGATCTGTCCCAGGACCTTACCAACTACCAGACTCCCGAGCGCGTCATCCAGCGGCTACAGCAAGAGAAGGTCACTATCGCCAGCGCGCAAAGCCAGAACGTGACGGATGTACTGGCCTTCGAGGCCAAAAATTTCGCCAACTGGCTCCCTCAATATGAGCTGTGCGCCGACCTGGGCGATTATCGTGACTTGCTGGTGGCGCGGGATGAAGACGGCCGCATTCTGGGTACGCTGATTATGTACTCGACGGTCCAGTCACATCCCGAGCGTACCGATCTGATCTGGCAGGATCTGCTGGGAGAGAACGGGGGCGCGATGAGCGCCGTGGGTGTCGCGGAAAGCGAGCGCGGACGCGGCATCGGCATCGCCCTGGTAGCGGGGGCATCCGAAATGCTGAAAGAGCGCGGTGTCACCAACTGCTTTATCGACTGGGTTGAGCTCACCGACTTCTACGCCAAACTCGGCTACGGCAAGTGGCGCTCCTATCACCCCAGCGTACGCAACCTCTCGTAGGTGCCCGGTTTGCCCAGTAGGTGCCAGGCTTGCCCAGGCTTACCCTGCCTTGCCGGGCGCTAACGCTCATTAAATAGAGAAGAGACATAGCCTACAATATTTAGCAAGCATTGTAGGCTATGTCTCTTCTCTACCTTTTCATCAATCAGCACGGCGAGCGGCCTGCTCCAGGCCGGATAAGAGCGCCTGCAGGGCAACGGTAAACTCAGGGGCGAACTGCACATCAAACGCCCGCAACTCCGGCTGGTTATCCAAAACCTGCCGCACGATTGGAGCAGGATCGGAGATCTGCCAGACTCCCAGCGCCAGGGCATAAGCCTGCAGCAAGACATGCGCGCCTTCGCCGGCAGGCAAAAAGGGCAATATACCCTCCAACAAGCTTCCCGTCTGCTGAAAATGCTGCAGCAGCATCCGCTTGAAGTGCAGTGCCGCATCGAGAGGTATGTGCTGCTCCAGAATAGTGTGGACAATCGACAACAGGCGGGTCAGACCCGGATGAGTCACTAGTACGTCACAGATCAGCCGCGCCACACCGGCGATAGTGGCCGTGGACCGCGCCTCCTGCAGGCGTGTATTGAGCTGGGCAAAAAAGATATCCAGCTGCTGCTCCACCAGAGTCAGAAACAGCGTCTCCTTCGTCTTAAAGTAGAGGAAAAGGGTCCCTTTGGCCAACCCGGTGGCGGTCGCGATCTCGCTCATCGTCAACGCCTCATATCCGCGCTCCAAAAACAACTGCCAGGCTTGCTCCAGTATCGCTTGTCGCCGCTCCTCTTTCTGTGCATCATGGACGGCCCGCCGCCGCCCCTCTAACGATCCCATCTCGCTCTTCTCCCTCAACCTTGTTATTCCATACATAATAAATGACCAGCAGTCACTTAATCATAGATGACTGCTGGTCATTCGTCAAGGAGGTATCAGGGGGCCAGGCGCTCGGCCAGGTATTTCAGGCTGATTGGATAGCGGTACTCGATGGCGGAATGGGTGCCATCAAACAATTCGAAGAAAACCTCGTTCACCCCAAGCTGCTTCAGGACATTGTAGAAGGCCCTGGCTCCCAGGTCCAGGTAGTACTGGTCACGATTGCCGGCATCGATATAGATCGCCTTCATATTGCGCAGGGATTCCGCGTGTTTGGGCGCCATACGCACAGGGTCCCAGGCCAGCCAGCGCTCCCATACCTCGGGGATCAGTTCGCCGGTCTGCAGATCATACGGCAACCGCACGGTGCCATCGGGATCAGCCGAGTAGCAGGCGGCCATACACCAGTCGTTCATAGGTGCTTCGTCGCCAGACTGCGTAAATGGCACGCGGCCACGGAAGCTCTGCCAGAACTTTTCGTAGGAACCATCATAGCGGCTCTGCAGGGTACGAATAGATTGGCGGAAATCCGGAAGATAGCACATCTCGAACAGAGCGTCGCCGGCATGGGTGGCCAGGCCGCCCCACAGGTCAGGACGCAACATGGGTGTAATCATCGCGCCATAGCCGCCGCTCGATTTACCAGCGATGCCGCGATGCTCCCGCGCCGGCAGTGTACGATAGTGCGCGTCTATCCAGGGCACAATCTCGTCGCACAGATATGTATGGTATCTCCCGGTCGCCGGCGAGTCCACAAACTGGCTTCCGCCATACGAAGTCCAGCAGTCTACCCACACAATGATACAGGGGGGCGCCTCTTTACTCGCGAAAAGCTCATCAGCCAGTTCGGGAAAGTTTTTGCGAAACGCGGAACGGTTGCGCCACATATCCAGTTGCCCTGTCAGTCCCTGGATCATGTACACCGATGGGTAGCGCCGCTCTGGCTCCTCGTCATAGCCAGGTGGCAGGTAAATCCATAATGGACGCTGATAAGGATCATGCAGGGGATTGTCCTTGAGGACCTTGCTCTCAAATATTGTTTCATCAAAGCGCCCGCTCAACGGTGCGGACCATGGCAACATAACGCACTCCTCTCATGAATACAGCTCTCACACGCCAACAATTTCTCGTTATTTCCCTTGCGACTCTACACCCCTTAAGCATAGCACCTGCGCCTTCACATCGACAAAAAAGCTGCGCCATTATCAGTGAGGAAAAATGCGCAGACCAGCCGCAATGGCGTCCGAAATACGCTAGTCTCCAACGCGTGAGAGGAGTATGATTATTAGCAGCAAACTCTTTAACTGAAAGGCAGGTGAAGATGGAAGAACTGCTCTATGATACAATCGATTCACCGATCGGAACCATCGTGCTGGTCGTGGATGGAGAGCAGCTATGCTCTCTGGATTACACCGATTATGAGTCGCGCATGATGACCCTGTTGCGCAAACGCTATGGAGAGTTCCAGTTGACGCGCGCGTCAGATCCCTGTGGCTTTAGCAGCCAGCTGCGCGCGTATTTCGCGGGCGATTACCGCTGTCTGGATGCTATTCCGGTTAATACCGGTGGAACAGCCTTTCAGCAGCAGGTCTGGTCCGCCCTGCGTGCCATCCCCGCCGGCACCACTACTACCTATGGTCAGCTGGCGGCGCGCCTGGGCAGGCCGACAGCCTCGCGCGCCGTCGGAGCCGCCAATGCTCTCAACCCGATCGCCATCGTCTTGCCCTGCCACCGCATCATCGGAGCCAACGCTTCGCTCACAGGCTACGCCGGCGGACTGCAGCGCAAACACTGGCTCCTCCAACACGAACAGGGAATTGTTTTATGAATGAGTGCTGCGGGGTCGCGAATGCGACCCCGCAGCACTCATTCATAAAACGGTGCGTAAAAAGCCATGCCCCTCAGAAATTGAGGAGCATGACTTTGATAGAGCGGGTATATAACGCTAATGTAACCTTATATTAGCGATGTGTGGGCTCGCCAGTCTGTGGATCAAGGAACAGCGTGTGGTTCCCATTCCCCTCGTGATGGGAGAAATCGAACATGTTCGTCATGCTACCGGCAATGGCATCGAAGGACTGATCTCCGATGCGGCCCAGCTGCCAGTTGTCCTCGATGAACTTCAGGACCGAGCTCTGATCCGTCAGGGTGTTGTCAACATAGTTCTGCTTGGCATATGGTGAGATAACCATCAGGGGCAGGCGTGGACCGTAACCGCAGCGGCCAGAGTAAGCGCCAGGCTTGGTGGTGCCACACTGTCCAGGGCCAGTCAGAGCATCATTGGGATCATTGGACTGACTGAGGATCGGAGACATGACATGGTCATACCAGCCGTCCGAGTCATCGTAAGAAATGACGACCGCGGTATTTTTCCAGGTAGGAAGCTTCTGCAGGCGGTTGATGGTATCAACCACGAAGTGCTGCTCATCCAGGGGATCAGAGTAGCCGGCATGGCCGTCCTGGTAAGCGCCGGCCTTCAGAAAACTCACCGCTGGCATGTTACCGGCGTTGGCGGCTGACCAGAAGTTGGTCAGATCGTACTGGTGGTTGGCCTGGTCAGTCTTACCAATCATCGCCGTCGAGGTCGGAGCCAGGTGGTGAGGATTGGCGGTCGACTGGTAATACTGGAACGGCTCATGGTGCGGGATATAGTCCTTTGAGGTTGTGCCAGCGATATTGGCATGAGAGGTGGCGCAGGCCGCCTGTCCATTGGTAGTGGACGATGGCGCGAAGCCACCCTCGAACCAGCCCCAGGTCACGTTTTTGGCATTGAGCAGATCACCCACGTTTTTACCAGACATGGCAACAGTCGTGCCTTTGGCGGAACAGTCGTCATAGGCCGGATCAATGTCGTTGAGCATGGTACCATTCGAGGTCACCGGATAACCAGGATAACCAAAGTTTGCAGGCGTCGCACCGTGGGTCTGACCGGAAACCAGGTTCAGAGCACCTGGAGTCGAAGGTCCAAAGGTGGTGCCAAAGGAATTATCGTTCATCGCGAAGTTCTGGGCATAATTCCACATGCCGGTGACGGTATTGCCATCATAATAATCCATGACAATAGATTTGTCTTTACAGCTGCCACCGCTGGCCGACTCCACAAACTTGTCCATCAAACCATGATCAAACGCCTTCTGCTCGTCTGTATAGGCATGATCCTGGTCGCAGGTCACGGCCTGCGAACGATCCAGACGCTGTGGATTGGCCGCATTAGGATTATTGGTAAGTAAACCAGCCGTTAAACCATTCACCGATGGCGTGTTTTTAGCGGCATAAAAAGCAGGCTCTCCTGCAGGGTTAGTGGCATTAGGGTAAGTACCAAAGTAATGATCAAATGATACATTCTCTTGAAAAATCACCACCACGTGCTGAATTGGTGTAGTGGTGTTTGTCTGGGCCTGGGGATTCACATCCGCTGCTCTGGCGGCGACGTTCGCTACAGCAGCGCCGCTTACCAGCACGGATCCCAGAGCCACGGCAGAAACTGCCGTACGCCAAAATTTAAACACTATTAATATCCCCTCTTTTAAATAACATTAAGGCTGCATCTATTCTATTAGGGGCCCTATCGTTCATAGTATAACATTTAATTATTAACTAACGGTAAATTAGCTTTAAATGCTTTTAAAATTTGTGTTCCAATTTTTACTAATCTCCTTCTTTCAGACAAATATGTATGCCTTTCCTTCCTAACACACGCATCTACGGCGCGACGTGTTTTTTTAGGAGTTGGTGCAATACAACAGGTGAGCGCATGCACTCACCTGTTGTATTGCACCAACTCCTAAAAAAGGGCGACTGCGTATGCAGTCGCCCGAAAAGGGGCGCTCAAGAGCCTATGAGGCCAGGGCTCTAGCCTCATAGGCATCTATTTACTTTTGATGAATAAGTACAATATAAGCAGAATAAATACAGCAATATGTTATTCATATGTGGGAGGGTGATACGATGGAAAAGCATAAAATGGTCTCTGAACATCTGCCTGGCCTATCTGGCCATTTGATATCCCGACGCATGATGCTGGCCGGGATCGGCGGTGCCTTTCTTGCAGGGAATGCTCTCCCATTGTTCTCGACCGAAGCGCTGGCCGCGGCCAATCCACGCGGTGCCAGCGCGGGCGTCACCACATGGTCCGCCAATCGTCTCGACATCTTTGGTATCGGCACCGACGATGCCATATACCACAAAGCGTGGACCGGCTCTCACTGGTCCCCCTCAATCTCCGGCTGGGAGGGACTGGGAGGCACCTTTATCAGTCCTCCCAGCGCGGTCTCATGGGGGGCAAATCGGCTTGACATCTTTGGCATCGGCACCGATGATGCTATGTACCATAAAGCCTGGACCGGCTCTCATTGGGCGCCCTCACCCACAGACTGGGAGAGCCTCGGTGGCCTCTTTAATAGCCCTCCGTGCGCGGTTTCGTGGGGCCCCAATCGCCTCGACATCTTTGGGCTGGGCACTGACAACGCCATGTACCATAAAGCCTGGACCGGCTCACACTGGGCGCCTTCACCTACAGGCTGGGAAGGTCTTGGCGGGGTCTTTAATAGTAACCCCAGCGCGGTCGCCTGGGGTCCCAATCGCCTCGACATCTTCGGCCTGGGCACCGATAACGCTATGTATCATAAAGCCTGGACCGGTTCCGCATGGTATCCCTCGGGTAGCGGATGGGAAAATCTCGGGGGTGTTTTTAACAGTAACCCCAGCGTAGTCGCCTGGAGCCCCAATCGCCTCGACATCTTCGGGCTAGGCACTGACAATGCCATGTACCATAAAGCCTGGACCGGTTCCGCCTGGTATCCCTCGGTCAGTGATTGGGAACGGCTAGGCGGTGTCTTTAATAGCGATCCCTGCGCGGTCGCCTGGGGTCCTAATCGCCTCGACATCTTTGGGCTGGGTACCGATAACGGCATGTATCATAAAGCCTGGACTGGCTCCGCATGGTATCCTTCGCTCACTGGTTGGGAAGGCCTCGGCGGCGTCTTTAATAGTCCACCCAGCGCGGTCGCCTGGGGTCCCAATCGCCTCGACATCTTCGGCCTGGGCACCGATAACGCTATGTATCATAAAGCCTGGACCGGTTCCGCATGGTATCCCTCGGGTAGCGGATGGGAAAATCTCGGGGGTGTTTTTAACAGTAACCCCAGCGTAGTCGCCTGGAGCCCCAATCGCCTCGACATCTTCGGGCTAGGCACTGACAATGCCATGTACCATAAAGCCTGGACCGGTTCCGCCTGGTATCCCTCGGTCAGTGATTGGGAACGGCTAGGCGGTGTCTTTAATAGCGATCCCTGCGCGGTCGCCTGGGGTCCTAATCGCCTCGACATCTTTGGGCTGGGTACCGATAACGGCATGTATCATAAAGCCTGGACTGGCTCCGCATGGTATCCTTCGCTCACTGGTTGGGAAGGCCTCGGCGGCGTCTTTAATAGTCCACCCAGAGCAGTCGCCTGGGGTCCCAATCGCCTCGACATCTTCGGCCTGGGCACCGATAACGGCATGTACCATAAAGTCTGGACTGGCTCCGCATGGTCCCCCTCCAGTAGTGGCTGGGAAAGTCTCGGCGGGGTCTTTAACCTCTTTTAGAAAAAATAGAAATACCCATGTTCAAGAGTGATGCGTCTTACATTCGCCAACTTGGGGGGCACGTGCGCGCCCCCGCACAGGCGTCCGCGTACGCGGCCGCACTGGTTTTGTATGTTGGTGCAACAGGGGCGCATCCGCGCCCCTGTTGCACCAACATACCATGGACTCGTGAGCACCGCAGTGCGTAAGGCGCTCTCTCAGACTGTGGCCGCCGGGGCGGCTACATAGGGCACCATTACCGGCCCCTCGGGCAGAATGGCGATCGAGGGATCAGGTCCATAGCGCTGAATCAGCTGATCAAGGGTCGCCTGGAGATCAGGTGCTGGCAGCAGTTGGGCGGCCCGGACCACGTCATCGGACAGGCTCGAGTGCAGATATACATCGGCCTGGATCTGGACCAGGGCTTGCTTCTGGGCCTGCCACTGGTCGTGCATCTGGAAACCCGGCTGGTTGATCATGTCCAGCAGGGACGCTGGATCCTCGCGCATCTGCAGCAGTGCCTTGAAGTTGCCATGCTCGGGCAGGCCATCACGACACTCGGCGACCGCGATGATGGCCCCACCCTGGCGCACGATCTGCGCAGCCGCCGTCATACCTTTGACGCTCTGATAGAGGTTCTGATCGAGCGGATAGCCGTTGTTACTGGTGATTACGATGTCAAATGGCCTGGGCACAGCCTGCGTGGCGGTTCGCGCCACCTCGGCACAGCCTATATAGTGGGCGCGGATATAATCTCCGGAAAAGACCCCTGTGATATGCCTCTCCTGATCAAGCGTCACATTGACCATAAATTCCGGTGGACATAACCTGACCGCGTCCTGAATGCCCTGGTGAATCGGATTTCCTTCGAGCAAGGCCCAGGTCGAATGTTGATCTCCAATCAGGGGCGCGCTATGCAGAGCCTGGATAGTCTGGATACCGGCCAGGCCAGGAATAATGCCCTTGGGACCACCAGAGAAGCCGGCGAAAAAGTGGGGCTCGATAAAGCCGGTGACGATGCGGAAGTCGGCATCCAGGTAGCGCCGATTGACCCACACCGGCACCCCAGAGGCGCTATCGCCCAGCAAGACCAGTTCTTCGGGCGCGAAGGCATTGTGGTTGACGATCTCGACGCTATCGACGATCTCCCGCCCCAGCATCTGAATCAGCTCGTCACGGGTATTGGCCCGGTGCGAACCAGTACCATTGAGAATGACTATCTGTGAGCGTGGAATAAAAGAGAGTGCCTCTAGCAGCCAGGGGACGATGCGCTCGTTGGGCGTCGGACGCGTGATATCCGAGATGACAATGGCGACACGATCGTTGGCGCTCAAGCGGTTCACCAGGGGCACACTGGCAATGGGATTCTGCAGGGACTTGAAGAACGTCTCCCTCTCATCCTTCAAAGGCGGAATAGAGTGTGAATGTAAGATAGTCGCCTGCTCGGGCACGGTAATCGTACGGGCAACACTTCCATATGGAATCTGGACATGCATGAGCATTCCTCTTTTCAGCTATGCAAAGCACATGGGCATACTTAACCGGCGAATTTATATTTAGCCAGACCCTTGATACCAACCTTGACGCGGAAGAGGTCACCCGAAAGAGGATAGTCGGACCTCTGCTCCTTCGCCGGCAGGGCCGAGGTGATATATAATTCATCCATATACTGGCCACCGAAGACCGGCGCGGTTGGACGTGGCACAGGCATTTGAATCACCTGGTCCACCTGCCCCTGTGGATCATAGCGCACCACTTTAGAGCCGTTCCAGTAGGCGCTCCAGATATATCCCTCATTATCCACGCACAGCCCATCCGGATCGCCTTCTTCGGGAGGCGTCTCGACAAAGATACGGCGATTAGAGATGCTGCCCGTCTCGGCGTCAAAATCATAGGCGACAATAGTGTAGGTCGGGGAATCCGTAAAATACATGATCCGATTATCCGGGCTCCAGCCAATACCATTGGAGACACCGATATCGTGAATCATTTCATGGACAGAGCCATCGGGGTCCAGGCGATAAAGCGTGCCGCGAGCCTGCGAGAGAGGACCATCCGCCATGGTGCCGGCCCAGAAGCGTCCCCGGCAGTCGACGGCCCCATCATTGAAGCGCAGTTCGGGATTCTCTCCGAAGGGGCGAGCAATGTAGGTAAGCTTCTTTTCCTCTTCATCCCAGAAAGCGAAACCCTTTTTAGTAGCCATGACCAGTCCACCCGACTCGCGCAGCGCCAGCACCCCAATGGGTACGCCCACGGGAATCACCTCATGCTTGTCCGATAACGGGTCCAGGCGATGATAGCACTCACCCTCGATGTCTACCCAGTAGAGAAGTTGCTCGTCCACGCTCCAAACCGGTCCCTCCCCCAGCTTATCCCGACACGGTAAAATATGCTCGACACTGTTCATCTTGTGATTTCCTTTCAACGCCAGCACTGGCACGGCCTATCTGTACAAGAAGCTCCACGACGATGTCCTGCTCGTCTCCTTTACTGGCATGCCTCTCTATACTGGCGCGCCAGCGCGGTCAGACCCGCCCAATCTTTATTACTGACGATATCTTTGCTGACCAGCTGGCTACCCACTGCGACGCTATAGGCTCCGGCCTTTAAGAAGGCGCCGCAGGTCTGCAGATTGACACCACCCGTCGGGACCAACTGCAGATCAGGCAGAGGGGCCAGAATATCTTTGAAGTAGGTCGGACCTAGCTGACTGGCGGGGAAGACTTTTACCAGGGCGGCACCTGCCTTCCAGGCGGTCCAGATCTCGGTCGGCGTATACGCGCCACACACGACCGGGATGCCGTGCTCCTTCCCTTTCTCGATCACGTCCAGGGCCAGAATCGGGGTCACCAGGAACTGGGCGCCGGCATCGATGGAGCCCTGAGCCATGTCCCCATCCAGAACCGTACCCGCGCCCACAATCAGGCGATCCCCAAATTCATGTCGCACCTTCGTGATGATTTCATTCGCTTTCGCATTGGTCAATGTAAATTCAATGGTGTCAACGCCCCCCTCAAGCAACGCGCCACTGATCTCAAGTGCGTTATCCAGATTATCCAGACGCACAATAGCGATTGGCATGCGAGGTTTGAGCGTTGTAACGCTTCGTTGTGACATAGCACGATCCTTTATGTAGTTGTCTTTTGCAGTTAACTCATTATATCATGTACCAATGTGCATCCCGAGCAGCATACTTTGCGCCAGAATATATCTGACGAGCAAGCTCATTGCCTGGCACATACCTGGGTTTTCGTACCCGCGGTGCTCAAAGGGTATGGGTGTTGATGCATCGGGGGCGCCTTCGTGCCCCCGATGCATCAACACATCAAACCAGTGCAATTGATGCTTTATCTAAAAGGAAGGTAGAGAGAAGACTATGCCAGTAGACGTTGTTAGCTTCGGTGAGACGATGTTACGCCTGACCACATCCGGTGGGAACCGGTTGGAGACCGCGCAGGCTCTAAATATTTATGTTGGGGGCAGCGAGTCCAATACCCTGGCCAGCCTGGCGCGTCTGAACTTTCGGGTCTGCTGGCTGTCAGGCCTGCCCGATAATCCGCTAGGAAAGCACGTAGAGACCGAGCTACGCAGCCATGGCGTTGATACTGGCTTCGTTAGCTGGGCCTCCCCACAGGCACGCCTGGGGACCTTCTACGCCGAGGAGGCGCCCTCACCGCTGGGACTGCAGGTTTACTATGATCGCGCCGCCTCCGCCTGCGCTCTGATCGATCCCGAGACGGTGCCATATACACTGGTCGATGAGGCGCGCATGCTCCACCTCACGGGCATTACGCCCGCGCTCAGTCCCCAGGCGCGGCAGGTCTTTCAGCGCCTGCTGGAGTGCGCCCACAGCAACCGGGTACCACTCTCTTTCGATGTCAATTATCGCGCCAAGCTCTGGTCCCCGCAGGAGGCTGCCAGGCAGATCGAGCAGGCCTGTCAGCAGGCCTGCATCCTCTTCTGCGCACGTGCCGACGCCGCCGAACTATGGGGCTTTGAAGGTGAGCCTGCCGAGATTCTGCAACAGATGGCCGGGCGCTTCGGCTCCGACAAGAGGCTGGTCCTGACGCTCGGTGGGGCGGGTTCTGCCCACCTGGACCACGGAACATACGCCCACGCCCCCTGCTTCCCAACCGAGGGCAACGCCCGCTTCGGCTCGGGCGATGCCTTCGCCGCTGGTTACCTTTATGCCTGTATGGAGGGAACACTCTACCACGAACTGGTCACTCAGCGTGGTGAGGCCGGCCTGACACCACTCGAATTTGGCAATGCCCTGGCCGCCCTTAAACGCTGCACGCCGGGCGATATCGCCATCTTCCATCCAACCGACGTCAAAAACCTCATTCGGACCGAGACAAACAAGCGCTTCCGCTAAAATGCGAGAGCATGGAAATGGCGCGTCTGACCCATTTCCATGCTCTTTAACTAGCGATCCTGTCCCGTGGGGCGAATCAAAATCTCATTAACATTCACACGCTCTGGCTGCGTCACAGCATAAACGATCGCCGCGGCGATATCCTCACTTTCAAGCGGGGTCAATCCCTGCAACCACTCCCCCTTGCTGCTTTTTGGCACTCTCATCGGTAATATGATTGGTCAACTCGGTGGCGACCGCTCCCGGCTCGATCACAGTCACGCGAATATTATTTTTATAGCTCTCCTGCCTTAACGCCTCAGAGAAAGCCACCACGCCCCACTTGGTCACATTATAGACGCCGCTACCAGCACGCGCGACACGGCCAGCCACCGAGGAGATATTGATGATATGCCCATGATTCTGCTCTTTCATAATCGGCAAAACGGCATGCGTCGTATACATCAATCCCATTACGTTGATGGCGACCATGCGCCGCCAGTCCTCGGTGTTGGCGCCATCAATCTGGCCTAATAGCATCACACCAGCATTATTGACCAGAATGTCGATACGCCCCAATTTATTTTTGACGTGTTTGACCATCGCTGCCACCTGCTGCTCGTCGGCGACGTCCGCGACAATCGGCAGCGCCCGGCCACCTCGCTCATGGATGCGACGAAGCAAATCCTGCAAGCGGTCTCCACGTCGCGCCACGACCGCCACATATGCTCCCTCGGCCGCCAGCGAGAGCGCCGACGCTTCGCCAATTCCCGATGATGCTCCCGTGATCAGGGCGACTTTATCCTGTAATAAATTTGCCATATGTTCTTGTAAACCTCTTTTGAAATAGAAATATACTCGGACTTTTGAAAATAGATGTATTTTAGTATACAGCTATAACACGAATAAACAATGCTAAACGTACAATCGAAATAATAAATTGGGATATTTAGCTCATCAGTAATGTCGGCACTTATTCTCAGCACACGACCAGCGTAAAGCTATGCTAAAATACTGGTATGTTGAGAACAATTACCACTACACGCTATGTGACCCCATTGCGCGAGGGAGGATCACTACCGGCGCTGGTCGAGGCCGATGACGATGGCCTCTATGTTCTGAAGTTCCGTGGCGCGGGCCAGGGACTGAAGGCATTGATCGCCGAGTTGGTGGCGGGCGAGATAGCGCGCACGCTGGGGCTTCCTGTGCCCGAAATTGTCTTTATGGAACTGGACCCTGTGCTGGGGCGCTCTGAACCCGATTTTGAGATTCAAGAACTGCTGAAGGCCAGCGCGGGCCTGAATCTGGGCCTGGACTTTCTACCTGGGGCGCTGACCTTTGATGCCCTGGATGCAGTCGACCTTGATCCCATGCTGGCATCGTCGATCCTCTGGTTTGATGCCTTCGTGACAAACGTGGATCGCACACCCCGCAATACCAATATGCTCTGGTGGCATCGTCGCCTGATGCTGATCGATCATGGGGCCTCGCTCTATTTCCATCACGTCAATGCTGACTACATGTCCCGCAGTCGCATTCCATTTACCACCATCAAGAACCACGTCTTATTGCCGGTGGCCAGCATGCTGCCGGAAGCTGACCAGGATCTCCAGAGCCGCCTGGACGCGGCCAGGCTCAAAGCCATCATCGATCTGATCCCGGAATCCTGGTTGGAACAGGATGCCACCTTCGCCACACCCGCCCTCCATCGACAAGCATATCTAGACTATCTGCTGGATCGCCTGGAGCATTCATCAATTTTTGTAGAGGAGGCCCTGCGTGCCCGCGATCAGCTCTTATGACTATGCAATTATCCGCCTTGTGCCAGATGTCGAGCGCGGTGAATGTATAAACGTCGGCGTAATTTTGTTTTGCCGCACGCGCCGCTTCATGGAAGCACGCATACACCTGGATGAAACACGCGTCAGCGCGTTTGCCCCTACCTTAGACCTTACAGCCGTGCAAACCCAGTTGGATCACCTGCTGCTGGTCTGCTCGGGTAAAAAGGAAAGCGGCCCCATCGGCCAGCTCTCACAGTCGGAGCGCTTTCACTGGTTGGTCTCACCGCGTAGCGCCATTATTCAAACCTCTCCCGTCCACTCGGGACTCTGCCAGCAGCCGGAAAACGCGCTCAGCCACCTGCTCAAGCAACTAGTGCTCTGATCTAAAAATAAAGATGGCACATGCCTTCCCCAAAACACAAAAGAGATGCGGCGGGAACCACTCTGGTTCATTCCCACCGCATCTCTTTTGCAGAAACAAATATCTACGATTCAAAATCGATGAGCATCTATGGATGCCAGATAAAAGTAACGCCAGCTCCAGGATAGAATTTCGTGTAGGCTACCTGATCCCAACCACCGTTCCAGTTCATGTTGCTGACATTCACACCATTCGCGTTCGCGCTTGCCGCGCTGACACCCGATTCCACCACACCAACGTGTCCATACGCGCCTGCGCCCTGCGTATACGCCTGCAGCACAATAATCGAAGGACCATTTGGATTGGGTTCAGACGACGTAATCCAGCCATAAGCGGCCGCGTTGCCAGCCCATTCATTCGCATTGCCCAGCCACTCAACCCACCAGCCGGTCAATCCATGATAATGGATATTCGCCCAGTAGGTACACTGGCCGACAAAGAAGCGGCCTGAGCTATCAGCATTGCCGCCAACGGTGGTTACCGGGGCGGGAGCGGGAGCCGTCACCGGGGCGGGGGCCGGAGCCTGGGTCGCAATTGGTGGCGGAGCCAGCGTCGGAACTGGCGCTGGAGCAACCGGGACCGGATTCTGCTTTACACCGGCATAGGTCACATTGCCCGGATCAAAACCATCTTGCGTCACCGCGGTCGCGGTCGCCGCCTGCGCGGCGATCAGCGCTGTATTATTCTGCTGCCCGTTAACCGCGCTCGTCGATGGTTGGAACGGCATACCTAAGTTGAATGCCTGGCTCTTCCCCGAGGGAATCGCGGCCATCAATGCGCCCCCAACGATAAACAGTAACACCAGCGCCACCCCCCATGGACAACCATTCTTCGCTTCAGAGCAGGGCGCGTAGCAACTGCCTTCGGCTTGCCACTTCCGGGAATAACGATGGGCATACGTACCGATGTCGTCGTAAGCTTGCTCTGTGTCGAGCCTGGCATCATCGAAGGGTCCGAGGCAGTGGCAACAGACGTGGGCTTCTTCGGAGTTGAAACAGCCGTCAAAGCACCGGTATCAGGAAATGACTGCTGCTCGGGGAACGACAGTTGCGTAACGAGCTCACCTGTATCCCCTCTTGCTAGCTCTGCCGAAGCAACGCTTTTGTGAACTCCAGTAACAATTTTATCATCACGATCTCTAAACGACATACGAATTACCTTCAATCTTACACAGCTAACACTACACTTTTTCACATTCAGATGTTTCTCAAGCTATGCTTCATAGTAATCTGAATGTAAGCAAGCACCACATACGACGCATAAAATATTTAGTACTTACATCAACAAACTTTAATCAATAACATGATATTGCGTCAAACAATCCACCAAAATACAGGACTATATAACTACTCAATTTTTGCATGTATAATAGCCATAAAATTATTAGCACATCTTTTATGACCACAGAATATCTACAGAGATGTAAAGAGCACATTAAAATTTCGCGTGTCGATTTGGCATTGTCCTCTACTCTGCGATAAGCTATAGGGACACAGTGAGAGCTAGATAAGTTCAGTTCCAGAAAGGATGACACCATGCACTATCGCACGCTTGGACGCACCGGATGGGATGCCTCTGAGATTGGCTTCGGTTCCTGGGGTATAGGTGGTGATGCCTGGGGGCAGACGGATGATTCGGTCGCTCTGGCGGCTTTGCATAAAGCGATCGACGAAGGGGTCAACTTTATCGATACCGCCGATGTTTATGGCAATGGCCATTCGGAGCAGTTAGTGGCCCGGGTACGCAAAGAGCGCAGCGAACCCCTGTTTATCGCTACTAAAGCTGGCCGCAAACTGAATCCACATGTGGCCTCAGGTTATAACAACCTGCAGAACCTCAGAGGCTTTGTCGAGCGCAGCTTGCGCAATCTGGACGTTGAGGCCCTGGATCTGCTGCAGCTCCATTGCCCACCCTCTGATGTCTACGATATGCCGGAAGTCTTTGGACACCTGGATACCCTGGTTCAAGAAGGAAAACTTAAAAATTATGGTGTGAGCGTCGAAAAGGTTGAAGAGGCGCTCAAAGCCATCCAGTATCCCAACGTCAAGACGGTCCAGATCATCTTCAATATGTTCCGTCTCAAACCGGCCGAGGAATTCTTTGCCGCCGCCCGTGAGCGCAACGTTGGTATCATCGTGCGCGTCCCGCTGGCCAGCGGTCTGCTCACCGGCAAACTCAAGTCCGATACGCAGTTTGACATCAAAGACCACCGCAACTTTAACCGCCATGGTGAATCGTTCGACCAGGGTGAAACATTCTCCGGCGTTGATTATGAGACCGGCCTGCAGGCGGTCGAAGAGCTGCGCGGCCTCGTCCCCGAGGGCGCCACGATGGCCCAGTTCGCCCTGCGCTGGATCTTAATGTTCCCCGAGGTCTCAACCGTGATCCCGGGTGCCAAAATCCAGAACAGGCCAGCAGCAACACCCAGGCCGCAAACCTGGCACCACTAAGCGACGACACCATGCGCCGCATCCAGGACCTCTACGACCGACGCATCCGCGCCCAGGTCCACCCTCGCTGGTAAAACTACATATGTATGGGGTAACGCGCGGCGGCCTGCCAGGCCGCCGCGCGTTACCCCATACATATTCATATTTTCGCCGCCGTAGGCGGCACCACAGCGAGGAGGCGATTTGCAAATCGCCTCCTCGCTTTATATATACAATCATTTTTCTACAGTCTACCCGAATCTGTGCCAATAAGTATCCTTATAATTCATAACCCGACTACACTATGGTACTATAGCGAAACACTAAATGTCCTATTACTCTGGACTAAATATTCCTCTTCTGATGTATAGTTGTAGGTAGCATGAGGTACGATAAGTATCAAAGGGTACTTAAACATAGAGGTAGAAGTACACCCACAGCGGCTTCAAAAGGAGCCGTGCCAGGGAGGCAGAGATGCCCTAGATGTAATGTGCAATCCTATACTTTTTCTGGACACACTGCATTCTTTTTGGTGCACCCCTTTGTGGTAGACCTCTCAGTGTAGCAAGCCAGCGCGCCACTGTTACCCATTTGTGCATTCCACCTACGGTAAAACGTAGGCATTTCTTTATACCAGGTAGGAAAGCTGTCATGATAGATGACGAAATGCATGTGGCCCTGCTACCAATAGTTGAGGGTCAGCAGGTACAATCAGAGGCAATCAAGCTCATTGAGGAAGAAGAACAACAGCAGGTTAACGCGACATCGATCACGCTAAAATGCGGCGATAGTTTTCTTCTCTTAGACGTGTGTGGTGATCTTCTCGCCACGCGCCAGGAAA
Source organism: Dictyobacter halimunensis (assembly GCF_036245075.1). NCBI lineage: Bacteria > Bacillati > Chloroflexota > Ktedonobacteria > Ktedonobacterales > Dictyobacteraceae > Dictyobacter > Dictyobacter halimunensis. The sequence goes on along the minus strand of NZ_BSRI01000002.1, from coordinate 2,877,351 downwards.
TGGGACTATTCCGGCATGGGACGCGCTTCCTGCGCTCGTGCAACCTTTTTCTGGAGGGGAAGAAACTGGTGGCCCTCTCACATCAGACTTCAACTATGAGCGATGCATGCCATATCGACCTGACAAATATGCCATTACAATTAACAGAGGAGACGCTCCTGGAACAGGGTGTGGTCCATGTTGATCGTTTTATCGAACTAGAACAAGACTATCTCAAACAAACGTTTACAATTACCAATTTTCATACTACCGATCTATCTCTGACTTTAAGCCTTATGGTGGGCGCCGATTATTGTGATATGTTTGAAGTGCGAGGTACGGTGCGTGAGAAGCGTGGTGTGCAGCAACCAATCAAGATTGGTCAGAACGGCGTGCAGCTCAGTTATCAGGGGCTCGACCAGGTAACGCGTTCAACAGCGATTCAGACATCTCCCGAGCCATCCTCAAATCAAGGTGAGCAGATGGACTGGAAGCTGCAGCTTAAGCGTGGTGAGCCTGTAGAGATCAGCCTGCTGCTCCATATGAGCGAGTCAAGCCAGGAACCATTGGAGACCGCCCAGGCCATCACGCTCTGGCGGGAAACGCAACAGCCGACGCTCGAAACCGACCATCCTTTCTTCAATCGCTTGCTGGAGCGTGGCATTCAGGATCTGATGATGCTGAGCACGATGACGCCCCACGGCTATTATCCCTATGCCGGCATCCCCTGGTTCAACTGCCCCTTTGGACGCGACGGATTGATTACGGCGCTGGAATTCCTGCCCTTATATCCACAGGTGGCCCGTGGCACCCTGGCGTTCCTGGCGGCCTACCAGGGCACAAAAACGGATGCGTTCACCGATGAGGAGCCCGGCAAAATCTTGCACGAGTTCAGAAAAGGTGAGATGGCCGCCTGCCGTGAAATTCCCTACATTCCTTATTATGGAACAATTGATGCCACCCCGCTGTTTGTGATCCTGTTCGAGGCGTATATGCGCTGGACCGATGATATCCCTTTCCTGGAACGGCATTGGTCCCATATTCAGGCCGCCATCGACTGGATGATCAATTACGGAGACCAGGATGGGGATTCATTCCTTGAATACAGCCGCAAGGCCAGTACGGGTCTGGCGAATCAAGGCTGGAAAGATGCCTGGGATAGCATGACCCACAGCGATAGTAGAATCGCTCGTTCGCCGCTGGCGCTATGCGAGGTGCAGGGCTATGCCTACGCGGCCTATCGCGCGGGTAGCTACCTGGCGCGCCGCCTCAGAAGAACCGAGGAGGCCCGCACCTGGGACCATAAGGCCGAGACCCTGCAGGAAAACTTTCTGGAGCAGTTCTGGTGGGAGGCCGAGCAGAGCATCTACATGGCCCTGGCCGAGAATAAAGAACCATGCGATGTCGTGGCCTCTAATGCCGGACAGTGCCTCTGGACCGGCATCCTGCCAGACGATAAAGCGCGCCAGATCATTGAGCGCTTGATGCGTAAGGATATGTTCAGCGGCTGGGGCATGCGCACCCTGTCTACAAAGGCGGCCCGCTACAATCCCTTGAGCTATCACAATGGCTCCGTCTGGCCACACGACACGGCCCTGGTTGGCAGCGGTTTCGCCCTCTATGGTGGCAAACAGGAAGCCGGCCAGCTGCTCAAGAGTCTGTTTGAGGCCAGCCAGCATTTTCCCGATGCACGCCTGCCCGAGCTCTATTGTGGCTTTGAGCGCCGTGAGGGCTATGGTCCTACGCGCTATCCGGTTTCGTGTTCACCGCAGGCCTGGGCGGCGGGCGCCCCCGTAACACTGCTCTTTTCCCTCCTGGGACTGCACCCCAATGCCGCTGAGGGCCGCCTGACCCTGCACCAGCCAGCCCTGCCAGACTGGCTTGGTAGCCTGGAGATCAACGGCCTCACCGTCGGCTCACAGCGTCTACACCTGCGCTTCAACCGTCGAGGAAGCCAGACCGATGTCTCCATCGGCCGCGACAACTCCGTCGATGTACGAGTGCTTTACTAAGGAAACGCGTCGTCAATGCACCAGGGGGCATGTGCACTCCTGGTGCACTACCACTGCTATAAGACAAGCAGGCAAAAGTCGTTTTATTTATGCGTACACCAGGGGGGAGCATATGCTCCCCCCTGGTGTACGCATAAATAAAATCCAGGCGGCCGCGCATGCGGCCGTCCGTGCGGAGGCGCATACGCTCACTCTCCATTGACAAACGATAGTCGTATCAGACATAGTGAACACGAATGTTCAGTTTAGATAACAAGTAAGCATACTAGAAGATGGAGAAGATGTGATAGTGTCACAAAATATCACCTCAGTACTCGCTCAACGTCCCCTTGGATTAGTATTTGATATAGATGGTACCTTAAGTCCGATCGCCCCCACCCCTGACGAGGCGAGGCTCTATCCAGGGGCCGCCGAATATCTGCGCCAGGCCAGCCAGTTCGCGCATGTTGGCATCATCACCGGTCGCGCCGTTGCCGACGGGGCGCGTATCGTCAATGTAGAGGATCTGACCTATGTAGGCACGCACGGATTGGAATGGTGTCAGGGCCTACCCTCTACCCATGAGATAGAATTGATTCCCGAGGCGGTACCCTATGCACAGCCCGGCCAGGAGCTATTAGACCTGGCGGAAAACGAACTGGTGCCACAGATACCAGGGCTGATCGTGCAGCGTAAAAGTGTCGGCGGCACGTTACACTATCGCCTCGCATCCGATCCAGAGCAGGCGCGCGCGACGATTCTAGCCACGCTGAAAGAGCCCGCCGCCAGACTGCATATGCATCTCGACGAGGGTAAACGCGCGGTCGAGATACTCGCGCCACTCACGATCAATAAAGGGAAAGCGCTTCGTCGCTTCGTCGAACACTTTGGGTTGAAGGGAGTCATCTTCGCCGGTGACGACCGCACGGACCTCTACGGCCTGCTGGAGATTGAGCACCTGCGCCAGGACGGCTACGCAGCCCACGGGATAGTGGTCCAACACGCGGATACCCCTCCGGCGTTACTCGAACACGCGGATAGCGTGGTGCAGGGGGTTGAGGCCATGGTAGACATGCTGCAACAGATGATGATCGCCATCGGCGAGGAGAAAGAATAAAAAAGGCCGCAATAAAGCAAGCAATCGTAGGGGTACCGACATGGTACCTCTACAGTTGCATCGCTATTACATCGGCCTGATTGGTTATCTAGCAAGCACTGCTATACCACGGGACACACTATGCCATATGAGCAACAATGGGTGTACCTGAAAGGGGATTGATATTAGATGATACAACAGGTGTTGATGTAGTACCGGCAAAGACGCGCTCCAGCAACTCGTTCATATCCGAGATCTGGCGGGCCATCCAGATGGTCAGGTCGCTGCGTTCAACCGCCTGGCGGGCCAGGGTCGCCTTCAAATGCCTCTCCTCAGGGGACAACGTCAGTGCATGATATAACGCTTGAGAAGTTTCAAAGACATCGGTTGGCGAGGTCGGGATAGAACCTTTTGCCAGTTGTTGAAATGCTCCTGCTGTACGCGACAAGACCAGCACCCCATCGGTCTGGTTGACGGCTGGCCCTTCTTTGGCAACCAGGTTCATACCATCGATGATTGGATTAACCAGCAGCACATCATAATACTGCATGGCGGCCAGCGCTCGTACGCGGTCATTACCAAAGAATGCCTGGATGGGTGTCCAATCGTCAGTGCCATACTGGTTGTTGATCTCCTCAATCAACGCGCGGACATCTCCATCGAAGCGGCGATAAGTGGGAAGACTCTGACGTGAGGGCACCAGAAACGCAAGGAAAGTCACTTTCCCATGCAGTTCTGGATGTTTTTTAAGTACATCCTCATAGGCCTGAAAACCACGAATGATGTTTTTGGTTGGCTCGACGCGATCGACGCGCATAATGGTATAGTCACAAAGCAATTTCTTCATTTGCTCAGCGGCTCGACGTCCAGCGGCACTATTGACGACACGGCGCTCTTCCGAGACAGAAATTGAGATAGGATAAGCCCTCGTTTGAGTGCGATGCCCCTGCCACCAGATGGCTCCTTCCTCAAAATCGACGACTGCTCCATCTAAGAGCGTACGAGCCCCTTCTAGAAAGTTGCGCGCATCACGCTCGGTCTGAAAACCGATAATATCATTACCAACCAATCCGCTGTAAATCGCCTGCGCGATATTGCTGGGCAAGAAATGCCAGCAACGTACATCAGGCCAGGGGATGTGGATGAATTGCTGCATGATAATAGTTGGGTGTCGCTGACGAATCATTAATGGCGCCAGGTAGAGATGATAGTCCTGCAACATCACCACGGGTACGGTAGTTTCACTCTCGATCTCGGTGCAGACCGCGTCAGCTATGGCCTGATTAGCCACGGTATAGCCGGTCTCCCAGGCATCCTGAAGCTGGGCCGCCGAAACGGAATCCTGTGTAGGATCATACATGTAGTGTTGTAGGAACCAGAGCAGCTCATTACTGATTTTTTCATAATGTTTACGGTATGCATCCTTGGATACGGAAACATAGCGCAGTTGCATTTTTTGACCAGGGATAGGCGAATGTAGAATGCCATTATTCTCTTCCTGGGCTTTCTTCACAGCCAGGCGGTCCCCATCAGTCATGGTCATTGCAACCCACGAGACCTCCATACGGTTTCCGGCATCAATGAGTGCCGTTACCATACCGCCAGCACCGCGCCTCGCTTTGAGCGTCTTATCCTGCTTGAGCTGAAATTCTACTGGACCCCGGTTCGAAGCAATGATCAGACGTTGAGCGTGCGATAGCTGCGGAGGAGGGACCTTTGTCGTCTTCCGCGTGGGCATGGGTATATCCTTTCTAACAGGTGTTTACTGTTTTTGCTTTCAGTACGGCCGTGCCTCAATCTGTATTGCGCCCTTCTCAAAAGTGTCTTGGTTCTTTTTGAAGCCTGAAACATTGACACGACCTGACCTACTAACAAACATATTCATGCATGACGGAGCTATGCAAGTCCCCAAGAGTAATGTTACCATACAATAAAGCAGAATGCATAGACTCTGCTTCCGAGGGCTGTTTACACAGATTATTGGAGAGACAACACCTGAAATCTCTGTTGTGGTTTGCCTGCTTGTAACGTTCTTACCTTTCAGCAGTAATAACTTCCCACACTTGACACGATAATAGGTCATGTATCGACTCATTTTTTGGCACCTATTTCTTCATCTATATGTTTACCTCCTCGTTTATAAATAAGACGTATTACACCTAATTACATCAAAAAATTGTTCGTCACGATTAACCTTCCTTATACACGGTGAGACAATAGTCCCATATGCGCGAAGACCTGCCGAAGTACTCGTTTTGGTTATAGAAGAGCGATCAGGATGCTGGTTTGCTTTACCTTCTGCTTCCTGTTATTCATATCTATCGCTATTCCCATTGTATATACTGATTAACTGGTATCTCTTTACCAGATACAAGATAGACGATAACCCATAACTACTATGTGCCAGGTAAATTTTTGCGGTCACATAGGGCATCATGCTAGAATTGCCCTGCAAGAAGCAGAGAGAGTTATGTGTTTATCTGACCCGTGGCACTATTGAGAGGAGCGCAAATTTGGAAGAGACAAAGGGTAGGAATTGGTTTTTGCGTATACTGGATTTCATTAATCCGTTGCGCGATCCCAGCCTTACCGTTGCAGCCGTACTAACTTTTATTGAGGAGGCGGGACAGCAAAACCCATGGTATATCATTATTGTGATTGCGCTCGTCAACTGGTTAGCGGTGCGTGGTATTGTCTGGCTGGTGGTGAACTTTACCTTTGCCGCCGTATTTATTGGCCGTAGAGTCTGGTGGTCTGTACAACACCCACGCCTGGCCTGGCGTATCCTGGATGCGGTTGGCCATGAGGAGATTGTCATTGGAGGGAACTCGGGCCTGACTGATAGCATTATGCTACAGGATGGCAGCACCATTATGAGCCCACTGTTGGGCGCCAATGGTATCCATGTGATTGGCGAGTTACCTGCTGGCACGGAGCTACCAATGCTAGGTATGCCCGGGCAATCATCCGAAGCGATGCAGCCATTCAATGGTTCGGGCTTCTTTCCAGGGGCACAAGATTTCTCTCCTAATGGCTTCGCAGGTCAGCCCGCTTATCAACCGGCGGGAAATAACACTTTCAATAACGAGTTCGTGAGCCCGCAGAGCACCGATGGGTTGCCGCAAAGTTTTTCACAACGACCTTCGCAGGAAGAAGAACAGTTGCGTCAACAAGTAGCTGCCTTAAATCGTTTATTAGAGGACTGGATTCAATTCACCGAAGAGAAATGGCGAACTATTAGTGACAGCCAGCTAGGCTGGAAGCCACTACGTGGTCGCTGGGGCGACTGGGACGACATCTTCCAGGATGCCTACGCAGCAAAAACCTCCGACCCCATGGCGGAAGCTGCTCAACTGGCCGGTGAAGCTACAGCCCGTCGCTTTGAAACTTCAAAGGATAAAGGTTCGGCAGCTTCTGCCGTGGCCTGTTTTATGCGCGACATGATGACGCTACGTCGGGGCCTGGATATGATGCAACAAACAATAGAGCAGCGCCCGGATACCCAGCAGGGGCAGCCTACCGTTCAGCCTTCCCGGCAGTTCGGTGGTGCCAATAGTGGCTCGCTCTTGAATGGTTCAACCGGCAATACCGCAGCCCGGAGCTCACTGATTCGTCGACCTGCACAAATTTTTGTGGACGCCGACTCTAAAAAATAGGACAAACCATGTATACGTATTCCCCTCGTCCTGTTCACGTGCGCCCAGAATTGGACCGAATGGCTGAATATATACCTGGTGAGTCTCAGGAAGCATTCAGTGCACGTACAGGAATACCAGTTGATCAGCTTATTAAGCTGAACGCGAATGAAAGTCCGTATGGACCAGCCCCAGAAGTGGTTGCCGCTTTAGGTAACTACTTCGCTTATAATAATTATCCCGATACAGACTCGCGGGCACTGAAACAGGCGCTCGCCGAGTATACGGGTGTTGATAGCGGTCATATCGTGGTAAGCCACGGTAGCAATGAGCTGATTAATCTGCTCTGGCACATTTTTCTTTCGGTTGGTGACAACATTATCTGTTGCCCTCCAACATTCTCTCTGTATACCTTCATTACGACATTCTGTGGGGCATATGTACTTGAGGTGCCACGCACAGATGATTATGAAGTGGATGTAGAGGCCATCATCAAGGCCCTAACCCCTGAAACCAAGATGATCGTTCTTTGCTCACCTAATAATCCAACCGGGAACCCGGTCAGCGAACAGGATATCCTGGCCCTGCTGGATACGGGCCGCATCGTGATGGTCGATGAGGCTTACACCGAGTTCTCGGATAAGCCAAAGGGGCTGGCACACCTGGTCCCCGAGCATCGTAACCTGATCGTGATGCGTACCTTCAGCAAGTGGGCTGGCCTGGCCGGTTTGCGCGTCGGCTATGGCATTTTCCCCGAGTGGATCGTGTCGTACATGCGCCGCGCCCAGTGTCCCTTTGAGGTTAATATGGCCGGCCATATCGCGGCCATCGAAACATTGAAGCACCTGGATTATACACTGGGCAAGGTACATTTGCTTATTGAGGAACGAGATCGCCTGTTTCAGATGCTGGCCCGGCGTCCGTATCTGCGTCCTATGCCTTCACAGGGTAATTTCATTTTGACCGAGGTGGATGTGGAAGAGGTCCGGATGGAACGTATCAAGCTCGCGGTCGAGTCACGCGGCGTTATGCTCCGCTACTTTAATCATCCCTACCTGAGCAATTTTGTCCGCCTGAGCGTCGGGCGCCCCGAACATACAGATATCATTGCTAGCGCACTCGATAGCATCGATGAATATATATAAATTATTATCTAGGCTTTGAGGAGTCAGTTGTGTGATGGCGCATGGGGCGCGCATTCGCGCCCCATGCGCCATCACACAACTGACTCCTTAATCATACTTTATGCCCTTGCTCAACTTCCTCTTTCCGATGTACAATAGCCGCGCAAGGATGTGCAGAATCGTGCACATATATGGTTTTGTGGAGGAAATATATTCATGCCATACAATACAGACGAACTGACGACTATTGAGGCCGTTACGGCCCGTGAAATACTCGATTCGCGCGGGAACCCAACCGTCCAGGTTGAGGTGCTTTTGATGGGTGGCGCACAGGGTGTCGCGGCGGTACCATCGGGCGCGTCAACAGGTGCCCACGAGGCAGTTGAGTTACGCGATGGCGATAAGAGTCGCTATGGCGGCAAGGGGGTCCTGAAGGCTGTAGCAAATGTCCAGGATACAATCGAGGAGGCCCTGGTTGGACTGGACGCCACGGACCAGGCTACGATCGATGAGGTAATGATTTCGTTAGACGGAACTCCCAATAAGGCGAATCTGGGGGCCAACGCGATTCTGGGCGCTTCGCTGGCTGTGGCTAAAGCGGCTGCACAGGCACAGCAGCAGCCACTGTATCGCTATCTGGGTGGCGTCTCCGCTCGCACGTTACCTGTGCCGATGATGAATATCCTCAATGGTGGGAAACACGCCGATAATTCTACCGATTTCCAGGAATATATGGTGCTCCCCATTGGCGCGTCTTCATTTCATGAGGCCCTGCGCATGGGCGCAGAGGTCTACCAGGCTTTGAAGAAGGTGCTGCACGATAAAAAGCTGAATACAAATGTTGGCGATGAGGGTGGCTTTGCCCCTTCCCTGGGCGACAATCGTGCCGCGTTGGAGGTCCTGGTAGCCGCGATCGAGACCGCTGGCTATAAACCCGGCAAAGATATTTACCTGGGGATGGACGCGGCTGCGACCGAGCTCTACGAAAACGGCAAGTATGCTCTGGCTCGCGAGGGTCGTACTCTATCCTCCTCAGAGATGGTCAGCCTCTATGAGCAGTGGATCAGAGAGTATCCCCTGGTGACGATTGAAGATGGCCTGGCCGAAGATGACTGGGAGGGTTGGTCCCTGTTCCGTCAGCGCGTCGGCAACCGGGTCCAGATCGTTGGTGACGATCTGTTTGTTACCAACACCGAGCGCCTAAAACGTGGTATAAGAGAGCAGTCCGCCAATTCTATTTTGATCAAGCTCAATCAGATTGGTTCACTGACCGAGACACTGGATGCGATTGAGATGGCCAAACGAGCCCAGTTTACGGCCGTGGTCTCCCATCGCTCAGGTGAAACAGAAGATACGACGATCGCGGACCTGGTGGTCGCCACCAACGCGGGACAGATTAAGACTGGCGCCCCCGCGCGCAGCGAACGGGTCGCCAAATACAACCGATTGCTCGTAATCGAGGATGAGCTGGGCGCCGAAACCGCCCGCTACGCAGGCTACAGCGCCTTCTACAACGTCCCCGATCTCTATGCCAAAGCGTAATCGGAGAAATCGGCCGCAAGGGCCGGGAAAATCGGCCGCAAGGGCCGAATCTACCAAAGAGAGGATTTATGGCTAGCAATACATCTGACGTTCTCGAACGACGCTCGGGACGTTCTGTTCACTATAACATCAGCTACCTGGTACAGGGTGCGGAATATGGCACCGATGGTGCCATTGTGCTTCTGCATGATTTCCCTTCTGGGGCTTTCTCATGGGAAGGCATTATGGGCCAGCTCAGCGGTCTACGGCGCGCGGTCTATGCCTTCGATATGCTTGGCTTCGGTCAGTCGGATCATCCGTGGCCGGCCGATACATCTGTCTGGGGGCAGGCGGATGTACTTTCGTACTTGATTAAAGATCTGCAGCTTACCAATATTGTGCTGGTCGGCCATGGCCTGGGCGGTGGTGTAGCGCAGGTGCTGGCGACACGCCTGCTGCGCCCACAGACACGAGCTCTGGTGCTGGTCAATACCAACTGCTACCTGCATACATTCGCGGAAAACTGGCCGTTGACCGATATGGAGAAACGCCGCGATTTTGACGCGCCCCATAATACGCAGCTGGAAGATCTGATCAAGGATCTGAGTGAGACCCTGCCGCGTGGTAGCGCGAATCCACAGGCGTTCGCGAAGGTGATCGGCAACTACGTCGATCCCTGGAACAACGAGATCGGCAAAGAGATCCTCTTCCAACAGGTGCGTAACCTCATCCCCTACTACCTGAACTCGGTCTCCAGCGATCTGCGCGGCCTGGGTAAACCAACGCTGATTCTCTGGGGCGAGAAGGACGAGCAAATTCCGCTGTCCTACGCCGAACGCCTGCATCGTGAAATTCCACAATCACAGCTGGTCGTCCTCCCCAATGCCGGTCACCTGGTGCTGTTCGATGCCCCCGATGGTGTCGCCAGAGCACTGAACGACTTTGTCGCCAACATCTAACATATAGCAGGCACATATAAGTAGTATGAAATTGGGGCCCGGCATGCCGGACCCCAATTTCATACTACTTATATTATAAAAAAACCGCCTGAATATCCCCATAAGTACATCTTTATGTCATTATGCTTGCCTTATACGCTATAGATCGGTATAATGAGCAACGTGTATTAAAGGGTTTTTGAAGGGATTGCAGGGGGTATACATATGCCACATATGCCACGTCTGAAGAAAGTGTTACTCGTTAAAGCTGCGACCGGTGGAGAACTGCTTCCACTTACACCAATCACGACAGATCTATTGCCATCATTAACGCTCTCTCCCATAACTGATAAGGTAGAAGCACAACATATACGCCCATTAACCAGTGTACTACCCACAACGGATACAGACATCTTCAAATCACAATCTGAACAGCCGGGCGGCACTTCAGAGCAGGTGCCACCACAATGTCATTTGCCAGCAACCGTCCCGCCAGTATCCACAATAATTAAGAAGGGGCTTCTCTCGGACAAACCTGTTGTCATCGCGGGCAATACGCTGTTGCTGGGCCTGCTCAGCTATCTGATTTTCCGGCATCAGCGGGCTTATCTCTTTTTATCCTGGTATCTGCTGCTTCTGCTGTGGTCTTACCTGACCTTCAAGCCGGTACGTCAGCTCTTTGCCCGAGGGATGCAGGCGTTGCGTCAGCTCTCACACCCAGTCACGCCTCCGGCCGCCACGCCTCCAGGTGCCACAACCTATCGCGCCGAACATATGCGCCAGCTCCAGAATGACACGAATGCCTATCTGCAGGCGCTACGCGATCTGCACAAAAAAACACAGCATTAAAATCTGTCAACGCAGACCGCTTATGCTTTTCTGGACCAATGCGGCTTTTTCATGTTACACTTGTATAACGATTGGATATCTCACTCTTCTCTGAGAGTGTCAGATCCACGAGATCATCGCCTGCCGCATGCCTGATTTTTCGCACCTACAGTGCTCACGAGTCATTTATATGTTGGTGCAGCAGGGTCGCGGTTGCGGCCCTGCTGCACCAACATATAAAACTAGTGCGGCCGCGCATGCAGACGCCCGAGCGGGGGCGCTTTGGCTGATATAATGACGATTGGAGCTATATAGGGATGGGAAATGATGCTTTTGTTCCGTCATTGGCCGCGGTTCAGCGGTACGCGGGACAAATTCGTGACAATGTGGCACGTGTAATCATTGGCAAAGTTGAAGTTATCGATCTCTTGCTGGTGGCATTGTTGAGCGACGGCCATGTGCTGCTGGAAGACGTGCCGGGTATGGGTAAAACAGTGCTGGCCAAGGCGCTGGCCCGTTCATTGGGCGCGACCTTTCAACGCGTACAGGGTACGCCCGATCTTCTTCCAACTGATATCATCGGCGTTAGCTATTACGATCAGAAGCAGAATGAGTTTGTCTTCCGCAACGGACCCCTGTTCGCCCAGATCCTGCTGGTCGATGAGATTAATCGCACGACCCCGCGCACGCAGTCGGCTCTGCTGGAGGCGATGGCCGAGAGACAGGTGACGGTTGAGCGCGAAAGCAAACAGCTGCCACGCCCATTTCTGGTGCTGGCCACGCAGAATCCCGTTGAACTGGAAGGGACGTTTCCTCTGCCAGAGGCTCAGCTCGATCGCTTCCTGCTCCGGGTGCAGATGGGCTATCCGGAAGAGCAGGAGGAGCAAGAGATCCTGCATCGCTTTAAGTTGAACGAGCCGCTGGAGACCTTACAGCCTGTGGTCAGCGCGACCGAATTTGTAGGCCTGCAGCGGGCGGTCCGCGAGGTGCAGTGGCAGCCGGAAGTGGAACGTTATCTGCTAGCCATTGTGCGTGCCACGCGCCGGCACGACGCAATCCAGCTGGGAGTGAGTCCCCGTGGTACACTGGCCCTGTATCGCGCCTGCGAAGCCTACGCCGCCATCCAGGGGCGCAACTTTGTGCAGCCGGACGATATCAAGTACCTGTCGCCTTTTGTTCTGGGACACCGTATTCTGGCGACCAATCGCAATCGCATGCGCGGTCGACGCAGTCAGGAGATCATTACCGAGATCGTGCAGACGATCGAGGTGCCGGTTGAGACTATCGCGGCCCCGCCAGCTACAAGGTAATTTTTCATGAGTATTGAGGAAGATACGCATCTTCAGCAAACTGAGCCGGCTGACCAGCTGCTCAAAAAGCGGCGGCTCTGGTATTACCTGGCCCTGGCTCTGCTGATCCTGAGCGTGATTACACGCCAGCCTTTGATGGTGCTGGCCGCTCTTTTTACGTTCCTGGTCGGCATTGTACCCGAGATCTGGTATCGCTACGCGCTAAAGCATCTGCTGGTGCGCCAGAAAGTCGATCAGTCGCATCTCTTTTTTGGAGAGCAGGTTACCCTGTCGGTTACGGTGGAAAATCGTAAACTTTTGCCACTCCCCTGGCTGCAGATGGAGAATTCGATCTCTCCCCCGCTGACAATTACAGGTGACCGCAGCAGTCGGCTGCAGACCGTCAAGCGCGATACATTGATCAGCACCTGGCTACTCTGGTCATATCAGCGCGTGACGCGTCGCTACCGCATGCGCTGCCATGCCCGTGGTTTTCATCTCTTTGGTCCTCTACGCCTGAACTGCAGTGATCCCTTTGGCTGGCTCGACCGTGGACTGGTGCTGCCCGCCAATGAAACATTGCTGGTCTATCCATTAATCGCCCCTATCGAGAGCCTGGGGCTCCCCTCGGTCTTTCCGATGGGCGAATATGTGGGGGCGCGTCAACTGCTGGAGGATCCGCTCTGGTTCGCGGGCAATCGCGAGTATCAAATGGGCGACGATCCACGTCGCATCGATTGGAAGGCGACGGCCCGCGTGGGTGAGCTGCGCAGCAAAATCTACGAGTCAACCACCGAGCGACATCTGCTGATCCTACTCGATACCTGGACCTATTCGAACGAGTCGAAGGGGATGGATGAGGAACTGCAGGAATACTGCATCTCGGCGGCCGCCTCCCTGGCGATCTGGGGATTGGATGAAGGCTACATGGTCGGGATGTTGACCAATAGCTCGATGGTGACGGCAACCCATACATTTAGCACCGAGGTCAATACCGACCAGGTATTTGACGAGGAGGCGGCCCGCAAGTCGAACGCCACCACCATCTCACCCCCTGGTATCAGTCTGCCTTTCGCCCGCGACTATACTCACTACGAGCAGATCCTAAGCACGATGGCGCGCCTGGTGCCAACATTTAATACACCCATCGAGCGCATCATCGAGATGGAGGATGAGATGTTTCAGCAGGGAACGACCATCTTGCTGGTCAGCCCGGTCAATACGCTGAGCCCGACGACGATCGACTACCTGCTTGAGCGGCGCCGCCATGGGACCGCCGTCAATATCATTCTGGCCGGCGATCTTGAGGAAGGCAAGGAGCTACCAGATATCGCCAACCTGGCTACGTATAACATTGGAGGAAAGGAGCAGTGGCATGAGCTTATTCAGGCCGTCGGCGACGGACAGACCGCAGCCATCGGTACCAGCGCGCGTAGCCTCCAATTGGATTGAGCTGCTGGCCATTCCTATCGCGTCGGCACTGATGGAGGCCCAACCCATCTTCCTGCTCTTGCAGCTGATATTTCTGCGTCTGGCACAGAGTTTCAACTACTTGGATGTCGGCAGTATCGTGCTGACCCTGCTGCTGTTTCACTGGTGGGGCATGTGGGGGTACCATCGACGCCAGCAGCGTAATCAACAGCTAGACTACGAAGTCGGTATGCACGTGACCTCGTTTGACGTGCTGGGGATTATCCTGGGACTCCTGCTGCTGGGTCTGACCCATTATTACGCGCTCGGCGATACGTTCACCGTGGTCTTCATGATTGTACTGACCGGCTGGGCCTGGAAGCGTGGCGTTGATCGGGCACGCGGAGGCTTCAGCGATGATCAGTTGATCCTCTTTTTTAAGATCGGGCTGGGTATAATACTGCTTGTGCTCACCTTCTCGCTGCTGGGGGATGTCGGTTCGGCGTATAGCATCAATGATGAGCTGTTGCGCGATCTGCCAATCTTCTTCCTGTCTGGCTTCGTGGCGCTCTCTTTTACACGCATCGGAGCGGCGCGCAAGGAACAAGCCCGGCAATCACATACAGGGGTGAAAGAGGGAAGCAGCAGGTGGATAGTGGCCCTGACCATTGCATGGTTGGTGTTGATCGCGCTCTGCGTACTGCTGGAGATTCTTCCCAATGCAGTACTGGTTATGCTCTTGAGTCCATTCTGGTCAGTGGTCGACTTGATAGCCCAGTTCCTCCTGCTGGTGATCAGCTGGATTTTCTATGGTGTCTCCATTGTCCTGAACTGGCTGTTGGGCTGGCTCGGTCATCTGCTGGGACCCGCGCCCGCGCCGCCAGCCTTCTCTGCCCAGAAGAAGCCAGCGCCGAAAAGCCTTTCGCAAGTTCATCTTCATCAAAACATAGCCGATCCCACGACGATGCTGCTACTGCGTATGCTTGTGATCGCCGTCGCCGTTGCGGTCCTGATCGCTATTGTGCTGTTTGTGAAAAACAGGCAGCAACATGGGGAAGAAAATACGCTGCCCGAAGAGGAGGAGGTGCGCGAGGGGCTGGATATGCAGCAGATCCGCAGGGAACGGCGCCAGGAGCGTCAGCAGCAGGCGGCAAGCAGCCAACTGGAGCAGCTGGAGACCGATTCAATGCGTGCCCGCTATCGGGGCTTTTTGCAATCGATGGCGGAAAAAGGCGGCGAGTTCGGCCGCTACCCGACCGAGACACCGGCGGAATATCAGCAGCGCCTGCTCTTGCTATCCGCCCATAAGCTTCCGGCTGGTAGCACAGAAACCCCGGCCGATCCCGCCATTCTGGACGAATTTACCCGCGCCTACGCGCAGGAACGCTATGGCCAGCAAAAACCCAATGGGGAGCAGCAAAACTTTCTGCGCCAGTGGCTACCCCATCTTTTTCAAAGATTCTCAACCTATCTTAACGCAGCCCCCCGACCGGTACAGAAAAAACCCTATCAGCCCTCGCGCTGGGGCGAAGATTGATCCAGTATAAAGCAGGGAGGTGCAGGAGGGGCTGCAGCCCCTCCTGCCGGGGTTTGGGGCGTCCCCAAAATCCCTTCCTCTCCCTTTCCCGCCGTAGGCGGGGATACAAAAGTGTTCGGTTCGTACACGAACCGAACACCTTTCTTTTTATGCGACTCCAGGAAACTTACGCTTCTGGTAAACGACCGGGCCACTCTGAGAGCCCCGGTTATAGACCTCGACGGCGTCAATGTATTTTTCATACAGGCGCTCTAAATCACGGACCGGTGCTCCTTGCTGCTCAGCCTGTACTAACTCATACCACCTCTGTTGCATACATTGATGGGCATGTTCTAACTCAGCCGGGCTCATAGGATATATCTTCCTTTAGGAGGCCTTGTTGTTCTGTTTGGACTCCCTGTATTCTGCGGTCAACTGTTGAATCATTTTGCGCGCGCCGGTGTAGCTCAGCGTGGAGGTATCCGCTGGCGCGGTCTTACCAAGGTGATCACACAACTTACGAATGCTCGAAAGCTGCTGCTCGGTGGCATTGGTGGGCGCCTCATTCTCGGCTTTGCCGTTCTGTTCGGCCGCCGGGCGATTACCGTTCGAGCCATTGTTGGCCGGGCGCACCGAAACCAGGGAAGAATTATGGCCATTCGAGCTGACGCCATTGGAGATGGCCGCCGCCTGGCGCTCTACCGGGCTATCGACGATGCGATGAGCCTCTTCCCACTCGTCACCCGTGAACTGCGTGCCATACCCGAGCGCCGCCAGGGCGCGTCCGATCGCTCCCGTCTCGGCCTTCTCAATGAAGTCGCCAAAGCTGGCCGCTTTCTCAGATTTGGTCCCGGTGGCCACACCACCCACACCATCTCTGACGACCGCGCGGAAAACACAGAAGCCCTTGGCCTGCTTGACCACCTTTTCGCTGCGCCTGCGCTCGGCATTCCAGGCGTAGCCCTCCTCCTCAGTATCTCGATCCAGGTCCAGGTGGAGCATCTCTGTTTCGATCACACCATGTGGGAAGGCAGAACGAAACCAGACAAGCCGCCACTGGACGGGTAAGTAGTCCTTTGAGGTTTGACCAGACCTGATTTGCATAAGATGTTCGTTGGGATTGAAAACACGGGACGGCGTCTGCTCCTCTTGGACCTGCCCGTTGGTTTGATCGTCCATTCTATGCTCCTTTTCGAAAATTTGTTCTAATATTTTAGAACACCAGACCTATATTGTCAAGTGTCTTTCTATACCATAAAGTATCAGACATGTAGCTATTCTTTTTTGGTAGAGGAAAAATGGTAGTAAGCAAGCAAGTTTTTTTAGAGGGCGGCCTGTTCCATTTATACATAATTGCTCAATATTGATGGGTTAACTTTTTGCCTCTTATTTATAATGGCGATGTAAAACAAAATTTTATTGCGTCACAGTTATACTTGTAGTAGCTGCATATTTTTTATTACAGCACATCATAGTGTTAACTCGCGGATGCATGGCAAGAAGAAGTTGTGAGACAAGGAGACACTATAATGAAACCATCGCTTTCTCGTCGCTATATCCTTCCCCCACATATGTTGACCTCACTGGCCCAACATGGTACCCCCGAGCAACGCACCATGGCCTTGCAGATGCTGGGGCATGATCACTCCATTCGCACCATTCGTATGGCTCAGGGATTGCTCACGAGCAAATATGCCGGGGGCCGTCCTGCGCTTAATACTGATAAAGCG
The DNA here is from genome assembly GCF_036245075.1 of Dictyobacter halimunensis. Taxonomy (NCBI): domain Bacteria; kingdom Bacillati; phylum Chloroflexota; class Ktedonobacteria; order Ktedonobacterales; family Dictyobacteraceae; genus Dictyobacter; species Dictyobacter halimunensis. Next base: position 2,860,294 of record NZ_BSRI01000002.1, on the reverse strand, counting down.
CTTCATCGCATCGTGTACGACGTCCATGGCACAAAAGATCTGCCGGGCGAGGTGGTTCGTACAGAGGGGCAAGCTCCCATTCAGGATGCCTGCGCCAATGAGGCTTACGATGGCATCGGCTGGACGCATGCGCTCTATCTCCAGATCTATGGTCGCAACTCGATTGACGATTCTGGTATGCAGCTGGATGCGTCCGTACACTACAGCCATCATTACGATAACGCCTTCTGGGATGGTGAGCGTATGATTTTCGGTGATGGCGATGGCCAGTTGTTCAATCGCTTCACCTGCGCCGTCGATGTCATCGGCCACGAGCTCACCCATGGCGTCACCGAGGATGAGTGCCACCTGGCCTATGTGGGCCAGTCGGGCGCGCTCAACGAGTCGATCTCCGATGTCTTTGGCTCGCTGGTCAAACAATATGCCCTGCGTCAGACCGCCGATCAGGCCGACTGGCTGATTGGACACGGACTCTTTACGCAGCAGATCAAAGGTGTCGCCTTGCGTTCGCTGTGCGCCCCCGGCACCGCTTATGATGATCCACTGCTGGGACGCGATCCACAGCCCGACCATATGAGCAAATACGTGGATACCGTTGAGGACAACGGCGGTGTGCACATCAACTCGGGCATCCCCAACCACACCTTCTACCTGGTTGCTACACGCATCGGCGGCTATGCCTGGGAGAAAGCTGGCCGCATCTGGTATGAGACCCTGCGCGATCCGCGCCTGCGCCCCACCGCGACCTTCCGCATGTTCGCGCGCCTGACCCTCGCCAACGCCGAGCGTCTATATGGCGCCAGCAGTCCCGAGTGGTCGGCCGTCCATGATGCCTGGGAGCAGGTCGGGGTCCAGGTACCAGCCCTGGCAAAGGAGTACTAAGGTGCGAATTCAGCTGCGCATCGAGGGGGGATTCTTCCCCCTCCCCGGATGGCATACGCCCAGGCTACTGGATAGCACGGCCCTCTCCATGCAAGACGCCAACGAGCTGCGACAACTGGTGCAGGAGGCCAACTTCTTTGAGCTGCCCTCTGTGCTGAATACTCCTGCCCCGGGATCCGCCGATTACCGCACCTACTATCTCGCCGTTGAAGACAACGGCAGATGCCACGCGATTCAGACCAGCGATCCCGTCCCCGATTCCCATATCGAGGCTTTGATAAGATTTGTCATGCAACACATCTCCGCCAGCACAAATGCCTGAGCCCCTCGATCACACAAGCCCAAGGCCTGATTTTAGGTGCCATCATGATGGCACCTAAAACCAGGCCTTTCTCCATCACTTTCCACCCGCCTCCTCTCCTATTTGTTGCATAGAGAAAGATAAAGACAAGCAGAAAAACGCAAATGCCCTCGTAGGTGCACCCCTTGCGGGCGCTTGCCGCGAAGCGGCTCCGTACCCGGGCTCATACGTTGCTTGAACATGTGATCATCCCCAGAGAAGGATGAATCAATGGATGGCATGCTTTTGTATTGATCGGCGCTCGCAGGGAATGATGCCATCTTTGGTGGAACGTTCGCGCTCGGGAGCGGGCCGCTTCGCGGCAAGCCTGGGCAAGCCAGGCACCTACGAGGGAATATCCCCTTTTCTTCGTGCCATCCTTCTGGCAAAAAATATGATAGACACCTCTTGCCGGCCAGCACAGAGCAGAGCGCGCACTATTTGTGCTATACTCAATAATTGAATATGGGACTAGCGAAGAGCCAGAGGGACGATAATGAGCACAATTACAATTTACAATGAAATTCAGACCGCTTTGTCTCACGGTGAAAAAGTCGCCATCGCCACGGTGGTGAAGACCATGGGGGCGGCTCCCTGCCCGATCGGTAGTAAGGCGTTGATCCACCAGGATGGCTCGATGCAGGGCAGTTTTGCGGGTCCACAGACCGATGGGAAGGTGGCGCAGGAGGCGCTCAAGGTGTTGCGCGAGGGGAATCCCACCTCGGTCCACATCCACCTGGATGCCGATCAGGGCGAGGCGGTTGGCAGCTGCGGCGCCACGCTAGAAGTTTTTTTTGAGATCTTGCGTCCCGAGCCGCGCCTGATTGTCGCTGGCGCGGGCTACGTCGCCCAGGCCCTCTCCCGGCTGATCGCCAGGCTGGACTTCCGTATGATCGTGGTCGATGATCGCCGCGACCTGGCCGAGTCGCAGGCCTTCGATAGCAAGGTGCAGATGACCTTCGGCGATATCCCTCAAACCATTCGCGATCTGGAGCCAGATGAGGCATCCTGGATCGTTATTGTGACCCGTGGCCATAATCTGGATAAAGAGGCCCTGCGCGCCGCCCTGAATACGCGGGCAACCTATGTTGGGATGATCGGCAGCCCCTCCAAGGTCAAGCGTATCTTCCGCGAACTGCTGGAGGAAGGGATTGAGCGCCAGCGCATTGAGCAGGTTCACGCTCCCATCGGCCTGGACCTTGGCGCCGAAACGCCTGATGAGATCGCCTTGAGCATCGCCGCCGAGATCCTGATGCTGCGCAAGAATGCCAGCGGCGCTCCCCTCAAAACCATGCACAATCTTCTGGATGCGGATGAACATACCTCCACGGCACCCACCACAGGGAAACCAGTCAACGTCTAACGCCACGCGCATGCCTAACACCTCATCAAGCAATGAGGAATATCTGTAAACCGCGACTCTCACGATCGCTTGTGCCCACCCACCGCACGAGGTGGTCCCGTTTGTGAGAGTCGTTATGGCTCTCCCTTCCTTCTTCTCCATTGAACCACCATCAAACGTATGGTCTTGCCCTCTATGCAGTGTCAGTTGTACCCGTATACTGATTTCACTATCAAAATGGCCTCAATTATGGTAACCATTTAGCCGGATATTGGGACTTATCAATGAAGGAATAAAAACATGTACAGAATTGAATATAGGTGGCGATATGAAAACGCTTACGGAAGAAAAAACAGAGCGCACGGCTCGTAACACTGGTTTATGGACACACAAAAACTTCTTGCATTTATGGGCGGGGCAGTCAATCTCGCTCCTGGGCTCTCAGGTCACTCAGCTAGCCCTTCCATTGACAGCCGTCGTTACACTACAGGCAACGGCATTTCAAATGGGATTATTAAATGCCTTCTCTACCCTCCCCACGCTTCTCATAGGGCTGCTGGTAGGTGTATGGATTGATCGATTACGCCGTCGCCCTCTCCTCATTATCGCGGACCTCGTCCGGGCCATCTTATTAGGCAGCATTCCACTTGCCTTTTTCTTACACGTTCTTAGCCTGCCATATCTCTATGTGATTGCATTCTGCACCGGCGGCCTGACGCTGTTCTTTGATGTAGCGCACATGTCGCTATTGCCATCAATAGTTTCGCCAGAACAGATTGTGGATGGAAATAGCAAACTTGAAACAAGCCGCTCAGCCGCATGGATACTCGGCCCTGGCCTGGCGGGCTGGCTTATTCAACTCGTTAGCGCACCAGTAGCCATATGCGTTGATGCGATCTCATTCCTCGCCTCTGCACTGTTTATCTCCCGCGTAGACATAGCAGAAAAGCCACGACAGCAGCAAGAAAGGAGGCCCGCAAGTATCCGGGCTGATCTAAAAGAAGGGCTACTCATTGTCGTACAGGATCGTATACTGAGGACGCTGGCCCTCTCTACGGCAACGTTCAATTTCTTTTCAAGCATAATCGATGCGGTCTACCTCCTCTATATAATGCGAGAACTGCATTTCATGCCCTCATCCATCGGCTTTATCCTGGCCATCGGCAGCCTGGGGTTTCCCTTTGGAGCGCTGCTCGCGGGAACGGCAAGCAAGTACTTCGGGATCGGTAAAGCTATTATCTGGTCTGCGGCCATCAGTGATCTGGCGTTCCTGTTAATCCTTTTCGCATCCAGCACATCCATGTTATCCTTCTCATTTCTGGTCGTAGCAAAAATCATTACCACCTTCACAGGTCCTATCACAGCGATCAATCAGTTAAGTTTAAGGCAAATGGCGACCCCAGATAAACTGCTGGGAAGGGTGAATGGCACGATGCGCTTTATCGTACAATGCATATACCCCATGGGTGCGCTTCTGGCCGGTATCGCCGGAACAGTTATTGGTCTACGGCCAACTCTCTTTATAGGGATAGTCGGCATCCAATTCGGCTTCATCATCCTGCTACTCTCACCTGTGATCCTCCGCATGGACACGAAAGCAGGTGAACGGTATGCATAAGAGATAAAGGCAACAGTAATGGCAGCACTTAAAGATCAAGTAATGGCAGCGCGGCAGGGAAATTTAGAGGCTTTTGGTCAGGTTGTAGAGCGTTTGCGGGGCATGGCCTACGCGACCGCGTATACACTGCTGCACGACGCCCAACTGGCGGAAGATGCGACACAGGAGGCGTTCATTGAGGCCTATCTGAACCTCCCCAAACTACATATGCCCGAGGCGTTTCCAGGCTGGCTGCGCCGCATTATCATCAAGCAGGCTGATCGCCTGACGCGCAAGCAGACCGCGACACTGGTGCCACTCGAACCAGGCACACCGTTTGACGTCGCCCTGGATGAGCTCAATCCCGCCCGATTAATCGAAATGGGAGAGCAGCGAGGCGTTGTCCAGCAGGCGCTGCAAGCTCTGCCAGAACATGAGCGTATAGCGATATTACTCTTCTATGGCCACAACTATAGCCAGCCAGACATCGCTACCTTCCTGGAGGTTCCGCTCTCTACAGTCAAGAAGCGTCTGTTTGATGGCCGCAAGCATCTGAAGAAATATCTACTGGAAAAAGCCTGGGATACGGTGCGCGAGAACCAGCAACCAACGACAGAACTCTTTCCCGCGAAGCTGCAACTCTTGATCGCGCTTCGCACTGGTGACATCACACAGGTGAAATCCATTATTGGACGCGATCCATTTCTAATCAATGGCAATCTTGGCTCTAAAGCGATCAAAGCGGAATACATTCAACGTCATTCACCAAAACTGCCGGCGGATTGGAGCGCCCTCCACGAAGCCATTGCCAGCCGTCAACCACACCTGGTGGCCTTCTTGCTGGATGCAGGCGCGAACATCAATAGCAAGGGTTACGATGGCTCAACCCCATTGTGGGAGGCGGTGCGCAGCGAACAGATCGAAATAGTAGAGCTTCTGCTGGCCCGCGGTGCCCACGTCGATGCCGCCACCGGCGCAGGACTGACCGCTCTGCACTATGCGGCCATGACGGATAATCTTCCATTGGCCAGATCATTGCTGGTCCAAGGTGCCAGCAGCAATGGACCTCAGAATACGCCAAAAAGCCCACTGCACTGGGCCGCACTCAAGGGCCATACCGCCATGGCACAATTACTGGTGGAGCATGGAGCCGATCCCCACCAACGCGATGATCTACAGCGGCGCCCCCTTGATTGGGCGCTGGCTCGTGGTCATCAACCCGTGGTTCAACTACTCCAACAATACATGGACAACGAATCAGCATCAGCTAATCAGACAAGCAACTCTCTATCAGACGCCGCGTTGATCTGAGCAACCTGTCTGTAGCCATAACACAACAATTTTATTGACTAAGGACATTGAGAAAGGACAAGTATATGTCTGCACAAGTATCCATTCCTAAGGGTACAGCCGCGCTCCATCGGGTTCTTAACAGGCTCGGGCGGCCCACAGACGGTAAGGGAGTTATCGCGGAACAGGATCTGACCACGTTTGAAGAGTTTAAGCTGGATACGGCAACATCTAATTCCGTCGGCAGCTCTAAACTATATGAAACAGGGATCAAGGCCATTGACCTCCTGGCGCCCATTCCCTCGGGTGGCATCTATACGCTGATTGGCGATCTCGGACTGGGCAAGCTAGTGATCATAGAAGAGTTGATACATAATCTGGCGACGCGCAGGCATGGCTACGCCGTTGCTGTTACGATGGGTGAAACTTCCTACGAAACCACTGGATTGGGTACCAGCATTGTTGAAGGTAACCTACAGGCGCAGACGGCGGTAATTTTTGAGCCACAATCAGGAAAATCAGACGTCAGCCGGCAATTAATCCAGGTTGGGCTGAATGTTGCCCGGCAGTTGCGCGGCCAGGGTCATGAGGTGCTCCTGCTGATTGATGAGCCAGTGGTTAGTTATGCCCGGGCGCTTCATCTGCCGGGACTTGCTGCTGCCGTACAGGCCGAGAGCATTACCACATTGCTGCTCACGCGTACTGAGGAAAAAGATCAGGCGTCCGCTGGCAAACTGGTGATGAGCCGAGCGCTGGCTGAACAGCGGCTCTACCCCGCAATGGATCGTCTCGCCTCTACCTCTACGTTGCTGCAGGGTAATGCCACGGACCAGGAACATCAGGAAACGACCCGACAGGTATGTGCCCTGTTGCAGCAGGCTGAAACCCTGCAACAGCAAAGTACGCATTCGGCTCAGGAGCAGCAACTGCTGAATCGGGCGCGGCGTCTGAATCTCTTTCTAACCCAACCATTCCATGTAGCCGAAACCTTTAGCGGCATTCCAGGAGAGTATTTGAGTACAGCAGAGACGCTCAATAGCGTCCACGATCTGCTCAGTGGTCGCTACGACACGCTACCAGAGGCAGCATTTACCTTTGTAGGCACCATCGATCAAGTAATTGCCAAAGCACAATAGTAGAGTTGTCCTATGCTCTTTTTTGCCGCCTGCGGGCGGCAAAAAAGAGCATAGGACAACTCTGCAAAGCAGCTTGCCCTCTTGCATGTAACCTCGAAGCATACTATCATAGGCAATGTGCGCGAAAGAAGTGTTTTTTAATTGGAGTCAACGATGAATATTCTCCCACTTGCCTATCTTTTAAGCGGGGGCTGGCTACATATCGGCCCACCGTATATCTACATTAATATCGATCCGGTCCTCGTGCATCTGGGGCCATTGGCGGTGCGCTGGTATGGCCTGATGTATGTGGTGGGCATCATGGTTGGTTTATGGGTCATCAAGGGCTACACTACCCGCAAGGGCATTGACCAGGATACGGTCTATCGCATCCTCTGGTGGTGTATCGCGGCCGGACTTATCGGTGGCCGTCTGTATTTTGTGGTGCAGCAGCCGCATCTGGTAGAAGACTATCTCATGCAACCATGGCGCATCATAGCGACCTGGGAAGGTGGCATGGCCTTCTATGGCGCGATCTTCCTGGTCATCCCAACGCTTTTCTGGCGCGCCAAAGTTGAGCGTATCAATCCACTGGTCCTCATCGATGCGGGCGTGCTGTTCGGAGCGGCGGGCCAGATTTTCGGCCGTATCGGGAATCTGATCAATGGAGATATCATTGGCTTTCCCAGCACGCTACCCTGGTCAACCGTCTATCAGAATCCCAATAGCTGGGCCTGTTTCAATCCAAGTACCTGTAATGTTCCGGTGCAGCCGGCGGCCGGCTACGAGCTAATCATCAACCTGTTTGTGCTTGGTTTGATGCTCTATCTCGCGCGCCGCGTGCGGCGTCCCGGCATCCTCATGCTGGTTTACCTGTTCAGCTATACCATCTCACAGTTCTTTATCTTCTTTGCGCGCCAGAACGACATCGTGAGCTTCCTGGGTCTCAATCTGGGACTTAAACAGGCTCAATGGACCTCTCTGGTCGTCTTCATTCTACTGCTCCCCCTGACCTACTGGGTAATGCGTACCTCCAGGCCGGTTCCAGATGGAGAGGTTGCCGCCACCTACGGCATTCCACAGAAACCTAAACCCGCACTGGAAAAGAAGGTCATCACCGAAGAGCTGAGCGAGGCACCAGCGCTCGTAGCGGCAGACACAGAAACAACCAGCGTGGATACAGAGACCCCAGCTACAGAAAGCGAGCGGACGAGAACCGGACCCGAAGGAAAAGAAGCGACTGCCGCCACAACAATGGAAGCAGATGCCCATACAACCGGGCACGCAGAAGCAACCGCCCCGATTACAGAACAGCCTGATGGCTCCGCGGTCCAATCAACTCCCAAAGGAAGCGGGCAGAAATCGTAAGACATTTAATCAGAGAGACAGAAACTCGCCGTAACGTGATGTTGCGGCGAGTCTTTTTTTCCTGCCAAGGATGCTAAAACCGGCAGTGCCAGCACATAGCCAACTGCACGCTACTTCTCAGTCGTGTTATAATGCGCCTGAACGTTTCCACTTTTGCTGTCCCGAAATAGAATGGTTGGAGTAGGCATCTCGTTGTATCGCATGTTTATGCATGGAAGGCTGGCCCCTATATTATGCTCATTACACGGATTGAGTTAGAGAATATAAAAAGTTATCGTCAGGTCTCGGTAGATTTTCGTCGTGGTACGACGGCGATCAGTGGCTCCAACGGCTCTGGGAAGACTACGCTGGTTGAGGCGATTGGTTTTGCGCTCTTTGGCTACCTCTCGTATAACCACGATCAGTTTGTGCGTGAGGGGGAGAAGAGTGGCCGCGTTGTGGTCCACCTGATCGGCAGCGATGAGCGCCCATATACGGTCGAGCGACGCTGCGGCACGGGCGCGCGCTGGCTTGTCTTCGATGAAGAGGCCGATATGCGCCTGGAGCAGCGCGCCGATGTGCTGGATAAGCTGCACGAGCTGTTCGGCATCGATCGCGAGCGCTCGCTGGAGGCGCTGTTCCGTGATGCCCTCGGCGTGCCACAGGGAACCTTTACCTCTATTTTCCTGGAGACAGCCGCCAAGCGTAAACAGACCTTTGATGCGCTGCTGCAAATCGAAGATTATCAGACGGCCGCCAAATATTTGCTGGGCACTCAGAATTATTATAAAGATCAGCGACAGGAGCAGCAGGCCACGATCGATCGCTTGCAGTATGAGACGCGCGAACTGGACGCCTGGCGCGAAGATCTGCGCTCCAAACGTCTGACGGAACAGGGACATGCCGAGAAGAACCTGCGGCTCAGCGAGCTGTTGAGCCACAACGAGAAGCGCAAAACCATTCTGGAGCGGCAAGCGGAACAGGTGCGCAGCCTGGAAGCCCGGTTCAATCAGGCCGAGGCGAAGCATAACTTTGCCCATTCTATTTTACAGGATCGCCAGCAACATCTGCAGATCGCACGCGAGGCTCAGCGTGTCGTGCAGGAGAACCAGGCGGCATTCAATCTCCACCAGGCATCCAATGAGAAGCTGCGCCAGCTGCGAAAGGATGCCAACGACCGTGACGCGCTGCGCCAGCAGCAGGCCAGGGCGCAGAATCTGCAGATCCAGGTCAGCGAGCGCATCAGCCACCAGCAGGAATATTTACAGGAGGTGGAGCGCGCCCGCCAGCGCATCGCCGACCTGGCGCCCCTGGTGGAACAGCAGGTTGAGCTAGAGCGCCAGCGCGATGAGGCTCGCCAGCAGAGCCAGCGCTACAAGGACGTCTGCGCCGAAGGTGTGCGACGCAAAGAACGCCTGCAGGCTCTACGACAGGAACAGGAACAATGCCAGCGCAAGATCGCGACGATCGAACCTCTGCTCCCGGTCGCCGATTTGATCGAGATACGTACCGAGAAGCACACTCAGCTCCGCCTGCAGGTCACCACGCGCACACAGAAACAGCAGCAGCTTAAAGAGAAGACAGCCCTGCTGCGTGAACGCAAGCTCGAAAGGGAACCCCTGATCGAGCCTCTGCGCAAAGCCGAGACCAGTGTCCGGCTGATCGAGGAGCACCGTCAGGAAGCGGAAGAGATGCCGGAGATTGAGCAGCAGCTCAAGGTCCTGGACGATCAGCGCATCCGCATTGAGGGCAATATCGAGGGCTACGCCCGCTCAAAGGCTGAATCCGCCGGAGGCCAGTGTCCCTTGCTTAACGAGAGCTGCCTGAATATTCGCCGCCTCGGCATTGTCAGCCTGGAATCCTATTTCGAAAACCTGCTGGTCGAGGAACGCGAAAAGATTGAGCGGATCGCGGTTCAGCAGCGTACACTGAATCGGCGCAAGAGCCAGATCCAGAGGTACGCGGATGCCCTGCCGCGCTTCGCCGAATATGTGGAGCGCCGCGATGAGCGCGCCGCCAATATGCAACGTCTGGAGCGCGAGATTGACCGGCTGACGGAAGAGATCACGGTCCTCAAACAAGAGCTGTTAAGCATCGACCAGGTCGATCAGCAATTGTCGCAGGCCGAAAAAGAGCTCAAAGAGAGCCGGCTGGCAGACACGCAGGTCCGTGGGCTGGACGGTCTGAAGCAGCAACTGGCGCAGTTGCAGAGGCAGGGAGAGCAGATTGAGGAAGAGATTGCGGCTTTGCGGCAGGAAGCCACGCAGCTCCAGGGTAGCGCCTCCAGGCTCACGCAGCTTGAGACCGAGCTGGCCGCCCTCAATGATCCTCGCTCCGAGAGCCGCGCCCGGCAAGAGACCATCGCCCGGGAAGCCACCTATCAGCAACAGTTGGGCGAAGAGCAGCAGCGCCTGCGAGAGGTTCAGCGGCAGCTCCAGGCTCTAGAGGAACGCCTGGCCCGCTACACCACGCTAGACCAGGATATCGCCTTCCAGGAAGTCACTATTCAGCAGAACCAGGCCGGCTACCATCTCTATCTCCAGCATCAGAATGAGGCCAACACCCTGCCCGAACGCGAGCGAGCCTATCAACAGCAACAGACGCTGGCAGCCGAGGCCGAACAGCATCTCCGGCAGGTACAGCGCGCCTTTGATGAGGCGAAGGCCGCCTTTCAGCAGCATGAGCTCGATCAACTGCGCATAGAGATAGAGCAGATCCGTGGCGAGCAGATCCAACTGGTAGAACAGATCAAGAATCTGCAAGGAGAGATTTTGCAGCTAGAGCAGAGGATCACGCAGGCAGAGGCCTTGCTGGTCGAGTTGGAGGCCGCGCAGGCAGAATATCAGACCCTGGATGATCTACATAAGATGATGGGGCAGTTCCGCGACCTGATTAAAGACGCCGCCCCGCATGTACTCCGCGCGATGCTGGCCGATATTTCAGCGGAGGCTAATCGTATCTTCGGCGAGGTGATGGGAGACCGGAGAGCCACGCTCGCCTGGCGCAATGACTACGAGATCATCCTGCGCCAGCAGGGCGTCGATCGCAGCTTCGCCCAGCTCAGCGGAGGTGAGCAGATGAGCGCGGCCCTGGCGGTACGCCTGGCCCTGCTCAAGAAGCTGTCCACCCTCAACGTCGCCTTCTTCGACGAGCCAACGCAGAATATGGACGAGCTGCGCCGCATGAACCTGGCCGAACAGATCCGCCGCGTGCGTGGCTTCGATCAGCTCATCGTCATCAGCCACGACGATACCTTTGAGCAGGGATTGGATAGCCTGGTGCGCCTGAACAAGAAGGATGGCGAGACCCACATCCTGGATGACGAAGATGGCGCGCTACCACAGGCGGACTTCGAGCAGGCCTGGCAGCATACGAGCGGCACGCAATCCCAGTTGCAAGCAACCAATTAGTCAGGGAGGAAAAGATGCTGCACAAAGGCAAATTGCAGGCGGCGCTGAACGCCAAGAAGGGGCAGTTTTCGCTCTTCGATGGATCGTTCAACGAACAGCTGGGCATGTATCAGTACGCGCTGGAGCACCTGTATGAACGCTATCCCTCCAGTTCGCAGATGGAACATATGCTGCCACCCGATGAGATCGGCATGCCATCGGCCGGCGCCCGCCCAACGCTGGAGTTCGATCGCTGGCTGGTAAATGCCGTCAACCAGACTTACCACGGTCCCGTCTTTCCCTTTGGGCGCGATTTCGGCACCCATGAACAGGCCCGGCAATGGGCCGAGTGCATCGAGGGCGTCACCACCATCGCCGTCGATGGTAGCCAGTTGATGCCATGGCGCGACGCGTCGATCCCGGTGGGACTGGTGCAGGTAGGTTTCTTTGTCAATCCCCATGCCCGTGGCCGCACCTATACCAAAGATGTGCGCATGGAGGTGCTGGCCCCCGAAGAATTGATGGATGACGTCAAAAACGACATGGAGGATCCCGATAGCTATCCATACTCGGAAATGCAGGTGACACAGCGCCGCTACCTGCTGGAGGTCGAGACCATCTGTGATCTGATGCGCCAGCAGGCGGCCGCGCGCCGCGAGGAAGATCCCATCTACAGTCCGGTGGTCTTCTTCGATGGCTCGCTGGTCGTCTCCTTCGCCCTGACCATGCCCAATCCCTACCGCCAGCGCTATATCGATGCCGCCCTCTCCCTGCTGCGCACATCGGAAGAGCTACGCGTGCCCCTGATCGGTTACATTGACACCAGCTATGCCCGTGATATGATTACTATGTTACGCCGACTGGATGCGACCCTACCCAGACCGGTGTTACGCGATACAAAAAAGATTCACGACGCCCTGCTCTGGCGCGGCCATCTACGCTGGGGAGATCGTACGCCGGCCATGCTATGCGCGCGCAACGACGTGCTGGAAAGCTACGGACCCGACCATAACAGCGTGGCCTTCTGCTATCTACAGACCACGGCGGTACGCCCTCCCACACGCCTGGAATTCCCGCGCTGGATGCTCGACGATGGCATCCTCGACCCCGTACTGGATATTGTCCGGGCCGAGATCATCGCCGGCAACGGCTATCCCTACGCCATCGAAACCGCCGACGCCGTCTCAGTGATCACAATGCAGGACCGCAACGAATTTTACGGCCAGTTCCAAACCTTCCTGGAACGCCAGGGCGTCAAATTCACCTACTCAACCAAATCACTCAGCAAAAATAGGAGGCGGTAAGAATAATTGGAGATATGTGTGATAGCATAACCAGTCGCGCTGCGACTGGTTATGCTATCACACATATCTCCAATTATATCGGCACCATATGGTGCAAAGCGGGAGGTACAGGAAGGGCGGCTAGCCCCCCTGCCGAGTCCGGAGCGTCCCCAAAATCTCTTCTCCCCCTCCCCCTCCCCCGCCGCAGGCGGGGGAAGCGACGCCGTAGGCGTTTACGCTTTTAAAGCGTTTTAACAGCGAAAGCTGAACTATTATAAGTGAGTATACAATTGCACGCAAACAATATGTTATACTTGCTATAACATATTGTGCGTCGGTTCTCTAGAAATCAAAGCGAAGAAATTGTCTTATGTCACGTTCGACAACACATACATTTACCTGTCCTTGTGGACAAGTCTTTAATGGCCAGGCCTACGAATACGTCAATGTCGCGGATGATGCCCATCTGCGCTACGTGGTGCTGGCCGGTTTAATCAACGTCTCAACCTGTCCCAATTGTGGCAGGCGGGCGGCCATCTCGATGCCGTTTGTTTATTCTGATCCGGCCTATAATCTGCTGGCCTATGTGCATCCACGGGCCGACGCGCCCGAAGATGCGCGCCTGCTAATCCTGGAGAAACTGCGCGACGTCTATATGGATGCTTCCAAGCTCCATGAGCAACAGGATAAGGCTGGCGAGTCCAGCAGCAACAATGGGGGACGCGTGGTCTCCCTTTCGGCCTCCGAGGCGAAGGATATGCCTCCGCTAAAGGTGGTCTTTGGTCTAGAGCAGTTGGGCGAGCTGATCAATAATGAGCTGAGCCCGGAGGATCGTCTGGGACGGCTGGCGTTGAGTACGCAGAGTCGCAGCGAGGCAGAGCGTGGTCAGTTCCACGATATTACACGTAAGCTGGCGACCGAGATGGGCTGCTGCATCGAGGTAGAAGATATGCCCGATGAATATACCGTCTGGCTCTATGGATCGCGCCGTCAGGTCGGTGCTTTGATGCGCGAGCTGGCGACACGAGGATAAATGATGATTACAATTGGGATATTGACGGTAAGCGATGGTGCGGCTCGGGGAGAGCGACAGGACCTCAGCGGGGCCCGTGCGCGCGAGCTGGTGGCGCAACTGCCAGATGCTACGGTTCAGCTACAGAGTGTGGTGCCCGATGAGCAGGAACAGATCGCGGCGATCTTGCGCAGTTGGTGCGATGAACATAAAATCAACCTGCTACTGACTACGGGGGGCACCGGCATGGCTCCCAGGGATGTCACTCCGGAGGCGACCAGGGCCGTCATCGAGCGGGAAGCACCCGGCATCGCCGAGGCTCTACGCGCCATCAGCCTGAAGTATACGCCGATGGCCATGCTGTCACGCGGTGTAGCCGGCGTTCGTGGCCGCACCCTCATTATCAATCTCCCCGGCAGCCCCAAGGCCGTCCAGGAGTGCCTGGAATATGTTTTACCAGTTCTCCCACACGCCATCAACCTGCTCATTGAGGGGCCGAAGGAACATTAACTATCATGGGCATACACCACAGGGTGGGAAAGGGGCCTGCGGAGTACACCGGTCATACAGATAATGTCTTCACGGTCGCCTGGTCTCCGGACGGCATGCGCATCGCCTCCGGTGGACGCGACAATACGGTCCACATCTGGGATCCATCGACCTGCCAGCAGATCCTCACATTCCATGGTCATCCAACCTGCGTACTGGACCTCGCCTGGTCGCCCGATGGCCAGTACATAGCCAGCAGCTGCACCAGTGGCCTCGTCCAGGTCTGGCAGGCCACCACTGGTATGATCATCCATACCTATCGCGGCCATAGGCGCTTCGTACGTACCGTATCCTGGTCGTCCGATGGGACCTGTATCGCATCGGGTGGTGATTATGGCGATAACTCGGTACAGGTCTGGCAGGCATTTGATGGCAAGCACCTGTATACCCACGGTGGGCAGTATCGTGTCTTTTCCGCCCTCTGGTCCCCGCGTGCCGCGCGCATCGCCTCCAGCTGTTTTGAGGACAACGTCCAGGTCTGGGACGCCACCACCGGGATGCATCAGCTTCAGTATAATGGTCATAGTGGGCCTGTTTATGCCACGGCGTGGTCGCCCGATGGGACACGCATCGCATCGGCGGGCCATGATCGCCAGGCGCACATCTGGGATGCCTCCAACGGGCAGACGCTATGCACCTACAACGAACATACGCACATTATCAAGGCCATCGCCTGGTCGCCCAATGGAGATTTTTTGACCTCGGCCGGCAACGATACCGTGCTGCAGGTCTGGAACGCCGAAACGGGGCAGCTCCTGGTCTCAGAACCACGGCTGCACCAGCATTGGATCCGCAGCCTGTCCTGGTCACCCGATAGTACTGTAATCGCTTCGGCCAGTCAGCGCAGCATCCACCTCTGGCCGTGGCAGCAATCGCGCTATTGAGATCTAGCTCAGATGCATCTATTTTTGTGCTCCAGGCGTACTAAAAACGTGCTACAGGCTAAAGCACGATGATGGGTTGTAATGAGGAGGTTGCCTCCAGGATCTAACACAGCCAAGATGCACCCCTGCGATAAAGCCATCTAAACATCCTGAAGGACACACGGAAAGGAAATTGTATGACAACATATCAGACACCACTTGTGATAGGTATTTTTCAAGATGAGGTACAGGCTAAGAGTGCGGTTGATGCGCTGAAGAGTGCCGAATTCCGATATGATCAGGTCGGGGTTGCCATGAACTCTTCAGAGAACGCTACATCCAATTTGCAGACTGACCTCGTCAATCTTGGCGTCCCTGAAGAACAGGCACACTATTACGATGAGGAGTATAAGTCTGGCAAGATAGTTGTCTCAATCCGCCCCGATGGCCGTGATAGCGAGGTACAGGATATTTTGACCAGGAGCGGAGCTTACAATTACGAGCAGCGGGAACCTGTTACCAACGCTTCGGTGCCCACCTCCCAGGAGAGCGAGACCGCTGACGACAACATCCAGACGCAAGATACTGACTCTGCTGCCCCGGACACCGCACAGGACGAGCCAGCTGACGCTACCCAGGAAAAAACAGAGTAAATCCAATCTTCTTTTGAAGGAGGTGGAGCGTGTCTTGCGCTCATGATCATCCCTTGCGACCTGCATGAAATTTCGCACCTGCGTGACTCACAAGTCCGTTGTGTATTGGTGCATGCACCAATACACAACGCCCGCGCGGCTGCGTAGCGGCCGCACGTAACATCAAACAACTCTCGTTTCCAGCCACTAAAACCTATCCCGAGGGATTATTTAACATTTTGTTAACATTGCCATAAAGCATAGTTAATTGATTAGTGATAACGTATGGTGGGTAAATAAAAGAAGAATACTAATCCAGCACATCATAAAACATGTGCACATACGATCAGTAAAATAGAGAGTGAAATGTATGTGAAGGAGGCCCAGTGGATTTCCGACCTATACATCATTCTCCATCTTTATCACAATCAGGAATATTCATGAATTACCAGCAAAATTCTTCCGCGGGCAATAGCATGACCTCCACGGCCAGCGTCGATGAGATTGAAAAAGAAACCGCGCACATGGGTCATTTTGATCCCACTCGAACATTAAATGCCCGCGCCGATATCAGAATCGAAGTAAAAAACTCCAACTTTTTCTATGGCTCCAAACAGGCGCTATTCGACGTTTCGCTCCCCATTCTGGATCGCCAGGTCACCGCTTTGATCGGGCCATCGGGCTGCGGCAAATCAACCTTTCTGCGCTCATTGAATCGCATGAATGACCTGATCCCCGGCACGCGTACCTCGGGGAAGGCTATATTCGATAACGCCAATATTTATGATAAGAAGACTGATGTCGTCCTGCTGCGACAGCGCATCGGGATGGTGTTTCAGCGCGCCAATCCTTTCCCCAAGTCTATCTTTGATAATGTCGCCTATGGCCTGCGCGTTCAGGGTAAGTCGCGCAAATTTATTGAGGAGCGTGTGGAGTATAGCCTGCGCGCGGCGGCCCTGTGGGATGAAGTGAAGGATCGCCTGCATAGCTCGGCCATGGGACTCTCGGGCGGCCAGCAGCAGCGGTTGTGTATCGCACGGGCGCTGGCGGTGCAGCCGGAGGTCCTGCTGATGGACGAGCCGTGTTCCGCCCTTGATCCGATCGCCACCCTAAAAATTGAAGAGCTGATTACCGAGCTGGTGAAGGAGTATACTATTGTTATAGTGACGCACAATATGCAGCAAGCTGCGCGCGTTTCACACTATACCGGCTTCTTTCTCAGCGGCAAGTTGATCGAGTATGCACCTACAGTTCAGCTCTTTGAACGGCCTACACGCAAAGAGACCGAGGACTATATCACTGGTCGTTTTGGCTAGGCAATGGCGAGAGGCAGGGGATTTTAGTGGCACAAAAAATATTGGTGGTCGATGATGAGGCGATTCTGCTTGATACCATCTCTTATAACCTGGAGCAGTCGGGCTACCAGGTCATCAGAGCGGGCGATGGTTTGAGCGCGTTAGAGGCCGCTCACCACAATCCCCCAGATCTTGTTGTGCTCGATATCATGCTGCCCGGCATGGACGGTCTGGAGGTATGTCGCCAGTTGCGCCGCGACCGTGCCACCGCGCGGATCCCGATTATCATGCTGACCGCTAAAGCGGATGAGATCGATAAAGTGGTGGGCCTGGAGGTGGGCGCGGATGACTATATGACCAAGCCGTTTGGGCGGCGTGAGCTGCTAGCACGGGTGCGTGCCTTACTGCGTCGCGTCGATTATCCAACCAAAGAGGAAAGCAACCAGAATACGACCTCCACTCCCTTCAGCGACGGACAACCCAGGCGCAAGGAATTGGTCGTCGGGCCGCTCGCTATCGATGAAGCCGGTCACAAAGTGAGCAACCATGGACAGAATGTTGAGCTTCAGCCCAAACAGTTTGATCTGCTTACCTACCTGGTACGCAATCGGGGTACGGTTTTGACACGCGACCAGCTATTGCACCATGTCTGGGGCTATGACTATGCCGGTGATACACGCACAGTAGATGTGCACATTCGCTGGCTGCGCGAGAAGCTAGAGGATGAGCCCGCCAATCCCAGGCTGATTCAAACGGTGCGCGGTGTGGGCTATGTGTTTCGTGGCTAACAGGGGTTGGGACCAATTATAAGCGACACATAAATACAAGAAGGCACGCATACATCCTGGTCATAGTCTGTATGGTACCTTCTCTTGCCTACCTCATTGGTTGGCTACGCTTTGGTCTCGTCCAGCGCCTGCAGCAACTTCTGATAAACGCTATCCAGGTGCTCAGGCATCACCTTGACATCCCCGATAACCGGCATGAAATTGGTGTCCCCGTTCCAGCGCGGCACGATGTGATAGTGAATGTGCTCGGCAAAACCGGCACCCGCGACCTTCCCCATGTTGATCCCCATGTTGAAGCCATCTGGATTCATAGACTTTCTGAGCGCCCGCAGGGCCCATTGCGCCTGCGCCATCATGTCCGCGAGCGTTTCAGGGCTCAGCAGGTCCAGCGCCCCGACGTGCTCATAAGGCGCCACCATCAGGTGCCCGTTGTTATAGGGATACAGGTTGAGCATCATAAAACAGTGCTCGCCTCGGTGCAGAATGTGGTACTTTTCGTCTTCGTTCGCGGCTGGCTGCGTGCAAAAAATACAGCCCGGTGGGGGTGGATCCTTTGGTTCTATAAATGCCATGCGCCACGGCGCCCATAATTGTTCCATCGTATTCGACCTCAAATCATGTCCATAACGTTTTTTCTCCTCCGACTCATCAGGTATGATGGATCGGAGGAGAAAAAAAGGTCATTTTGCTTTATCAGACAGCAGCCTATCTTATTTTTTTCCCTGCGCGTCTACCAACTGAGATGGGTCGACCCATTGCTCAGCCCAGGTATGAATCGCGTCCGTTACGGGTTTGAGCGCATATCCCTTCTCGGTCAGTTGATACTCAACACGTACCGGGATCTGCGGATAGACTACGCGCTTGACGATACCTTCTGTTTCTAACTCACGCAGCCGGTCGCTCAAGACACGGTCTGATAATCCTTCGACGAGTGCAGTCAATTCACAAAAGCGCCGAGGGCCTTCCATCAAAGCGTTTAATAGCAACCCGGTCCAACGCTTACAGATTACTTGAACAGCATGCTCATAGCGAGGACATACATTTGCAACGGTCGCCGCTGTTACTGATTGTTCTATTGCCTTCGTCGCCATAAATGCTCTGCCTACCATTTCCTATTCTGATCCTCAGGAAGAGGATAAAATAGATATGCTGAATGCCAGTGTACTATCTCATAATTTTATACATGACCTAGTATACCACGTTTTTGCCTCTAAGGCAAGAAATGTTACGTGTAAAAAGTAAGCTTGAGGGAACGCAAAATCTGGATTTTGCGTTCCCTCAAGCTTACTTTTACACGTGCCGCTTACGGCGGCGGAGGGGGAGAGATGAAATTTGGGGGCACCCCAAACCCCGGCAGGAGGGCTAGCCGCCCTCCTGCACCTCCCGCTGGCGACTGAGGGGGAGAGATGAAATTTGGGGACTTGAGCATGCTCGCCCAAATCCCGGCAGGAAGGCTAGCCGCCTCCTACACCTCCTGCTTAAGGGGCGCAGAGGGCTGGCCCTCTGCTTAAAAAGCCTATGGGTGCGAGGCGCTCCACGCCAATCCACCATGTGATAGAATTTTCACATCACATAGGTTCGGGCCTTGCGTCCGATTTTTGAGGGGAGAGCACGTATGCTGGATGTAGCGTTTGAGGCGCGGGTTGATGCTTTTCACCTGGATGTGGCTTTCGGGGTGGAGAGCGGTCGGACGGCGGTTTTGTTGGGGGAGAGTGGCGCGGGTAAGAGTACGATTCTGCGCCTGCTGGCGGGCCTACAGCAACCACAGAGAGGTCGTATGGTGCTCGATGGTAGAACATACTACGATAGCGAAAAGGGCATCTTTATTCCTCCTCAGAGACGCCCATTCGGGTATGTGTTTCAGGACTATGTTCTGTTCCCACATCTGACTGTGTTTGAGAATGTGGCCTTCGGGCTGCGCGCCCAGCATCTTTCTCGCTCCCTGATTCGTTCCTCGGTCGCTGAGGCGCTGAAGATGGTTCAGCTCCCCCACATGGCGCAGCGTCTGCCAGCACAGCTTTCGGGAGGACAGCAACAGCGGGTGGCGATTGCTCGCGCCCTGGCCCTTCGTCCACGATTGCTGCTGCTGGATGAACCGCTGGCCGCGCTGGATGTGCAGACGAGGCGCGAGGTACGCCAGGAGTTGCGTAAGATCCTGCGCGAGGTGCAGATTACGACTCTGTTCGTGACCCACCATTATCTGGATGGGCTGCTCTTTGGTGATCAGCTGCTGGTGATCGATCAGGGACGCCTGGTGCAGCAGGGAGATCAGTGGGAGCTACGCGATGCTCCCCGCTCGTCATATATCGCGGAACTGGTGGGGATCAATTTCTTTCGGGGGCAGGTGATACGCACCGAGAATGAGACGACCTGCCTGATTCACCTACATTCAGAGTCCTCAACCGATCAACCCATCGAGGTGGTGGCGATGCTAAAAGAACAGGCTACGCAGCCAGCCAGCGGAACCGAGATCTTTGTGATTATCGATCCGCGCAGCATTACGCTCCACCAGTCCCAGCCTGAAGGCTCGGCCCGCAACGTCTTCCAGGGCATCATCATGCACGTTATTCCCCTGAGTACCAGTACAGGTAGCAATGAAGGAAAGGTACGCGTCAGCATCGCGCTCAACCAGAGCGACGCGCCGCTGACGGCTGAGATCACCGAGAATTCAGCCGCGCGCATGGGACTGCAAGAAGGGCAAGCGGTTTTCGCCACCTTTAAGGCCAGCGAGGCCAGCGCCTACCTCTAACCACACGAAAACCTCCCGTAGGTGCCGGGCTTGCCCCGGCTTGGAGCCCTCCGAAGGAGCGGCGACCCCGTCGGCGGACGGTTCGGCCCCCGATTTACCTGGCTTATTCGTGAACAGTCTCGCTCTGCCAGTCGCAGGTAGCTGGCAACATGCCCTTCAGGGTCTGGGCAAGCCCGTCCAGATCAGTAACGTCGTCGCGATAGACAGCCCAGGCCTTGGCTTTCTGTCCCGGCTCCGTCACTTTACGATAGACGATGACGCTGATACGCTTGCCGTTGGGGAAAAATTCCTCTTTGATGCGCGTGATGTCTTCCCAGGCCAGGTCGATCACCTCGCCACGGCGACTACGCTTGGTCACCGATCGCGGTCCAACCGTGATAGTAAAGGGGACCGGCGCAACCAGGCGTAGATAATAGATAAAACCGGCCACAAAGAGCACGGCCGCGATGGTGCTGCCGATGACCGATGCATCATTGCGATTGGCGTGTTGATAGACAGCGATCCATAAGACAAGGGCGGTCACCCCGACGAGGCCGAGGATGGTCACAACACGCTTGAACAGGCTCAGGCCCGGCCCGATAAATACATGCTCTTCTGCTACTGGATATGATGACATGTAATGCTCTCCGAAAAAATGTAAGCGATTTCCATTGCATATTGTAGCAACAGACAACGGATCACGCAATGGAGATAGAGAAAAAGAAAAAACCAACCAACATCGGTATAATCCAATACGGAAGCGCCCGATGTTGGTATGGCTATAATTGGTGAATGAAGTGGGAGATTTACCAGATGTTCTTGTTCAGTGTGGCCAGGAACTCGGTGTTATTGCTGGTCTTCGCCATGTGCTGCAGTAACGCCTCGGTCGCTTCTAAACTGCTCTTCCCGCTCTGCTGATCAGCCAGCGTGGAGAACATACGACGCATCACCACAATCGAACGGAGCGTCTTATCATCGAGGAGCAATTCTTCGCGGCGGGTACTGGAGCGAGCAATATCAATGGCGGGGAAGACACGGCGCTCAGCCAGCTTACGATCCAGCAGCAGTTCCATGTTACCGGTACCTTTGAATTCCTCGTAGATCACATCATCCATACGGCTACCAGTATCGACCAGGGCGGTGGCGATAATGGTTAAGCTACCACCTTCTTCGATCTTACGGGCCGCGCCGAAGAAGCGCTTGGGCGGAATCAGGGCACTGGGATCAAGACCACCAGAGAGGGTACGACCACTGGGCTGTACGGCCAGGTTATAAGCACGGCTCAGGCGGGTAATACTGTCAAGTAGAATGACAACATCGCGACCACCTTCTACCAGGCGCTTGGCGCGTTCCAGCACCATTTCAGCCACGCGTGTATGGGCCTCGGTCGGCTCGTCAAAGGTTGAGCTAATCACCTCGGCCTTCACCGAACGTTTCATGTCGGTTACTTCTTCTGGCCGCTCACCGATCAGCGCAATCATCAAATGGGTATCACTATAATTTTCGGTGATGGAGTTGGCAATTGACTTGAGGAGGAGGGTCTTACCGGCTTTCGGAGGAGAAACAATCAATCCGCGTTGTCCGCGTCCAATGGGGGCTACCAGGTTGACCAGTCGCCCTGAGATATTCGATGGACCGGTCTCCAGATTGAACATCTCACGCGGGAAGATCGGCGTCAGGTTATCGAAGTGAGGTCGCCGCTTGGCAATCTCCGGATCAACCCCATTGATGGCCTCAACACGCAGGAGTCCGTAGTATTTCTCGTTGTCTTTGGGGGGTCGCACCTGACCAGATACCATGTCGCCTGTGCGCAATCCAAAACGGCGAATCTGGGACTGCGAAACATAGACATCCATATTTCCAGGCAGGAAGCGCTCCTGACGTAGGAAGCCAAACCCATCTTCTACAATCTCCAATACACCAGCGCTGAAGATATTTCCTTGCTGTTCGGTATTGGCTTGAAGAAGTCTAAAGACGAGGTCTTGTTTCTTGAGGGTGCTGTAACCAGAGAGTTCGAGGTCGCGCGCGATGTCGCGTAACTCTGTAATGGTTTTCGTTTCTAACTCAGCTATGTTCACGTTGTGTAAGGGCGCAGCAGATTCTTGAGGAAAACGCCCTTTCTCCTTTCTGCGGTTGAACCAGGATAGTCATTGGTGGGAAATTTAGGAATTTCAGGAATTCTACAATTCGGGCCATGTTGAAAATATTTACCCTGATTGAAAGACTTGGGTCACAGGTGGCCTTGATGGTTGTTAAGAGGTGCCAGCCATATATCAAAGATGTATACGCTGCACCTTGTCACGGACGGGAACCCGTGGACAATCTGCTCGGTGCTGTATATATCTCTGAAGCTAGCTAGAATATACCACAGGCACGAATGGATGTCAAGTGTGGCACCTGCATCTTCTTCTGTTACATAAAACAGGGAGAACGCCTATCATCATGTTTCATACGACTTGCTCCCCCTGGGTGGGAAGCTATCTATCCCTTGAATACCCGCCCAACCAGTTGCCCGTTGCATATCATAGAATGAATACCAGTAGTTGTCAATCCACTCGTTGCAAGCATGCAAGTAATCGCCCAACCGGCGCTGCTCCAACTCCCGATCGACCACCTTATTGGCATGAGGGTGCTTGTAGCGCCGAGGGAGAGGTGAGCCGAAGCCATGAATGTAGTGTACAAGTTCATGAGCGATAGTTGTGATTAAAACATATTCGGGTATCTGCGACATTTGAAGCAGGGTATTGACGCCGATAAAAGTCATACTTGCATCCGCCGAAAGACGAATCAAACCTAATCGTCCTTTCCAGGGATAGCAATAAGCGATCGTGACCTCGTTGACGCGTGGAATATCCACGAAATAATTATGCCATAGCCACTGCAAATAGCCTCTCACCTGGTAGCGATCACCTGGCCTGGTATACGAGGCAGGTTCCTCTATAAGTACTGAAGGTATCATCCGGGGACTCCTCCACAGAAATAGCAAATATAAAATTACCTGCCGCCATTCCTTCAGAGGTAGCCCGACAGGGCAGATGAATGGTACCAGGTAAGAATTTTCGACTTGTGATTTCAGTATACCAACCACCCCCGTAGGTTCGAGCCTCGCGCCCGATTTCCCACACCACGCACGTAAACGCATATCACATACATTCAAAATCACACGTCCATATTTTTCAAAGGGGTAATGTTGAGGGGATTCCATAGGTTCGGACCTCGCGTCCGATTTTCTCGGCGGGATAATGATGGGAGATCTCATAGGTTCGGACCTCGCGTCCGATTTTCTCTGTGGAGCAACAAGAGGAGAAAGAAAGAGGCCGTATCGGCGCAATTAAATAATCAACACCACGGCCCCTATTAACGCATGGCTAATACAAGCATTCCCATCACGTCAAAGCCAATTAAGATAAACATTAATGCCAGGCATGCTATCAAAACGCCACTTTGCCAGTTACGTTGCACAAACGCTACCATCTGATCAGTCACCAGCGCCTCGGTCGTGGGCAGGGCGGCGGTGGCATATTTTTTACCGGTATGCTGCACACTATTCAAGCTACCATCGCTCAAACGCTTCCAGGCCTGGCAGCGTCCACTGATGGCCTCTTCAAAGCCAGCATACAATACTTCCTCGTCGTCAGCTTGTTGCGGTGGTAAAGCAACAGCCATCGGAGTCGTATTATACTCATCATTTGTGGCAACGGACACGTTACAAACATCCAAGTCGATATCAGTTGTCGGACACAGGATTGCATTCATGTTTCTCTACCTCCCTAACAATATATTCTCTACACGTTGAATGATAACGGAATTAGGACAAAAAATCCATGGATCAGGTAGCATAATTCGAGCTCATAAGGCTGGGTTTAATGTAAATCTAATCTTTTTGCAAGCAGGAATTAATCTCTCAGGGCGCGTCTGACCTGCAGGCACAGCCATATAAAAGTCCCGCCTCGCCCCGGCCGGGATTTCTTCTCAGGCAGCTGATGGTAAAATAGAATTACTGATACTTCGCAGGTGTTTAAAACGTATACCAATTGAAAGGGGGTTACGTGCAAAGTCGTCCTAGAAAGCCCCAGTTTTCATCCCGCCCCGATGGGGGCGGCCCCAATGTTACTTCGGCCATTGGAATGGAAGAAACGTTCGGCCGCTCGCGCGCGCGCCGTACCTCTCTCTTCACGCGGACAATTATGTGGGTAACGGGACTTATCTGCGCCGCCCTTTTGCTGGCGACCTTTGCCCAGGCCTGGTCAAATCATCATTTGATCGCCCAGGTGCAGCAGGAACAACAGGCCCTGCAACAGGTGCGCGCCAAACATAGCAGGCTGTCTCAGGATGCTCAGCATTATCAAGATCCGGCGGTCGTAGAAAATGAGGCGCGCCAGCAGTTCGGTTATATCCGTCCCGGCGAACACGCGGTCGTCATCATCGACGCCAATAATAAGGGGCAGCAGAGGGTTAAACCAACCCCGGCGCCACCGCATCAGCAGGGACACTGGCAGGATTGGTGGAAAGTTTTTTTTGGTTCAACACCTTAGAGAATAGAAGAAAGTCATACAATCCTCTCATTTTCTTGACAGCCTATGTATGATGAAAGTATAACGTGAGTATATTTACGTTATACAAATTATCACTTTTGGAACAACAAATGAACGTGAAGCGCAAAACTGATGTAATATTAAGCTATCCTATTATGCAGCTCCAGTATTGGCTGGAGCTTCTTGAGCTTTTACTTGGAAAGGTGCGTTTCGCAGCGTAAATTTTGTATTATCTCAGGCGGAGCGCATACAGCGTTCCGCTTTTCTTTTTTTTTACGTGCAATATTAGTTAGCTTTGGCTATGGCTTTCTAAGCGCCTGGATATGGAATACTACTTCCTGATCGTTGACAATCGTCTTTCTCCTCTCTTGTGGTATCAATGGTGATCCGCCATTAGGAGCCATGGTTGGCTTATTCACACAGAGGTCGGCCATGCGCATGTCAAACCAGGCCAGAGCAGGGGTTATGTGGGGATGGGATACGGTTGGTAGCACTTTATCAGCTTTAGCAGCACTGAGCATAGCTGCCAGAAAAAATCTGACCGGGATCACAAAACGCCACCAATGAGTTCAGCGCCTTCCATGGAAGGCGGGCGAGCACATTCTTTATTGAGTAGGAGTTATGTCGTTATGAGTACGCAATCTATGGTGTCGGAACAAACATCTCTGGCTGAGAAATCACCCGCGCATAAGGTGGAGGATTACATGCAGGAACATTTGACACGCTACCTGCATGAATTGAGCGATCTTTGTGCCATCGACTCGGGAACGGCTCACAAGGCGGGCGTTGATGAAGTGGCACTTTACCTGGCCGGGCGTATGCGCGGATTAGATATGGATGTCACTATCTTTGAAAATGAAAAATGGGGCAATGATGTCTACGGGGTGTTAAAAGGGACGGGTCAGGGTATTATTGTGCTCCTGGGTCATATGGATACGGTCTATCCCGTCGGTACAGCGGCGGCCCGGCCTGTACGCATCGAAGACAATAAAGTTTATGGTCCTGGCGTTATCGATATGAAAGGGTGTATCCTCTCGGCGGTCTATGCTCTGGAAGCGCTGGAGTCGATCAAGTTGCTCGATTTCGCGGAGGTCCGTTTCCTGTGCGTCTCCGACGAGGAGATTAGCGACCGCCATAGTAAAGATATTATCCGTCAGGTGTGCAATGGCTGCCACGCGGCCCTGGTGCTGGAGGCGGCCCGCGAAAATGGCGACCTGGTGAGCGCGCGTAAAGGAGGCGCCTGGTATAAGCTACGCGCCAGCGGCCATTCGGCGCACGCGGGCGTGGAACCAGAAAAGGGCTCCAATGCTATCGTGGAACTGGCCCACCAGATTGTACAATTGCAGGTACTCAATGGCTGGCGCGATGGCCTGACCATCAATACGGGCCGCATCACAGGCGGGATCGCCGCCAATGTGGTACCCGACTTCGCGGAAGCCTGCGTCGATGTTCGCTTCGCGCGCACCGAGGATCGTGTAGCGTTTGAACAGCATTGGTATGAACTGCTGCAGCAACCACTGGTTGCGGGGGTGGAACTGTCGATAGAGATCGATCCCGATGACCGCGAGCCGATGACCTGCACGCCTGAGAATCTGCGCATGGCCAGGCTGGCACAGGAAATCGCGCGCGATCTGGGCTTTGAGGTGCGTCACGCGCCGACTGGAGGGATCTCAGATGCGAACTATGCTTCCGGCTTCGGTTATCCAGCCCTCGATGGTCTGGGACCCATAGGAGGGCTGGACCATAGTCCCAATGAGTATATGGAGCTGGATAGCATCGCGCCACGTACAGCTCTGCTGGCCGGCCTGATCACTGCAATCGGTCCCCGCACCGAGTAGCGTCCATTTGACTGTACTGCCCGCATACTATATCGCACTTATTCGCTCTTCTTTCTTTCCTCTGCCAGATAGTATCGACAGACAGTAAGGAAACGGTGGTACAAAAAAAGCGCGCCGGGCGCGCTTTTTTTGTACCACCGTTAAGGGGAAGCTAAAACTCCCGCTCAAGCGGGCAGCTTATTCCTACTCAGGCGAACACCCTATTTAGTGGTTGGGGCGACACAATTGAGTGAGTGCATTCGCACCCACTCAATTGTGTCGCCCCAACCACTAAATAAAAAGTGCGGGTGGCCCGATGGGCCACCCGCACTTTTTCTCTTTTAGTTAGCCGCTCAGGCGCGAATCTCTTCGAGCATTGAGAGGTTGATGAACAGATCACAGCTCTGGCGCAGCGTGGCAGACATCGCCTCATCAAAGGCGGCAACCTCTACACGCACACCATGATCAGAACAGTAGTCGAGCATAGGCATGAAGTCGCTATCACCACTGACCAGCACAATGCAGTCGACCGCACCTCCATCGACCAGGCGCACCACATCCATACACAGATCCAGGTCCAGGTCAGCCTTTTTAGCGCCACTGGAGAAGGTCTTGTAGTTCTTGGTGGTGATACGATAGCCAAGTCCTTTGACGGCCTGCAGGAACATCTGCTCGTCTCCAGGCTGTGGACTGGTTGGGCAGTAGGCATGGGCACGCACCAGGCGGCGGTTGCCGCGCAGGAAGTCGAGTAGCTTGCCGAAGTCCACGCCGATACGCAGAGTACGGGCGGAATAGAGCAGGTTGGCTACGTCTACAAACACGCCGACGCGCTCCGTAGATGGGAACGGTGGCAGCGTGACTGAAACGTTGGTCGGTGCCTGGCTGATGCGGCGGAACTCCGATACCATGCGGTCTGTCTGCGTCTGCAGGGCTTGCGACACCACGTTAGCAAACTGGTTCATAGCGGCCGCCGACATGCCCCCCCTCGGATGAACGCGGGGATGGATACAGCGATGGGGTGGGAGCGGGACGGCTCTCTGCGCGTGTGTTGCGGCCATCGCGCGTCATGACACTGCCACGCGCGGGCGAGGGATCCGGTCCCATAAATGGTCCAGTCATATCATTTCCCTGGTTCATCTGGCTTACGGTATGGCCAGAAACGATTGAGTATATGTTGTTACTTTCGGCAGCCGCCGCCGGTGTGCGCGTCAGTGGCGCGGGCATCGGTGCGGGTGTCGGGGTTGGAGATGGCGGTACATGCGCTTCTTCAGTCCCATTTTCGCTGCGCTGATTGGCATGCGAGGTCGTCGTGTTGCTCGATCCAGAGCGATGGCGACGACGACGGCGGGAACTAGCCTTCTGCAACTCGGAGTACTCCAGCGGCGGCAGATCCTCGGGCGCGATATCCTCTTTATGCTGATTGTTGCTCTGCTGCTCGGCGGCTGGCGTGGATGTCTCCACAACAGGCTCATGAGAGACTGTCTGCTCTTTCTGGCTATGGCGGCGACGTCCATGCTGCTCGGCAGGCTGGGTCGTTGTGGCATTCTCGGTTTCTTGAGCTCCACCATTATTGCCGGCATGCTTTTTATTATTGGCAGCCGGGGCCTCAGGAGCAGGCGCGGTGCTGGTCTGCTGTTCCTGCTGAATGGCCTTCGCCTCTTCGGTACGCTGCAGCTTCTCTTCGGCTTTGCGCTGGGCAGCCGTCTGCGTTGTATGAACGGTGCCTGTCGAGCGAGCAGGTGTATGGATGGGGCTACTCGTTACGGCGCTGGCCGGCCGATCGAAACGATAGCGGCGAGCCGGACGTGGCGGAGTCGCTTCAGCGGCAGCTTCGGTTGAGCTTTCGGCTTTGGCCGCGTTGGCTGGCTTTTCTTCAGCAGCTGGCTGCTGTACTTCTTCTCGTGTATGGCGTCCAAACACTCCATGGCGCGGTAAACGCAGGCGCGAGGCGGGACGCAGCAAAGGGGAAACAGGTCGTGTCACAGGCTTTGGCTCTTCTTCACTTGCTACAACTGCTGGCTTCTCTTCTGAGACGGCGGCCGTCTGCTCGCCTTGAGCAACGGGGGCCTCTGCTTTTGAAGCGTCAGCAGTTTTTTCTTCAGTAGTTGAGGGCTCCTCAGTCGACGCGCTCAATTCAGGCTGGGCCTGCTGCTCAGGATTGGCGAATTCAGCGGCGGCTGTCGTCAGTCGTGTCAGGGCCTCCACCTGAGTGTCGCGCAAGGTAGCCTGTAGTGCAGCCTCTGCCTGGCGAAACTCAGCGATAAAATCTGTAAATGGACGTACTTCTTCAGCCCTGGCATCAATGAGGTCAGATCCTTCTACATAGGGAAAGGTGGTATCGGGAACAGGAAGGCCATCTTTGCTGCTTGAGTCTTCCTCAGAGGCAACACTGGTCTCTTCTATTACCACTCCTCCAACCCCAGGAAGAACTTCTTGCTCTAGCCGGGTTATCTCTTCTTGCACTTCGTTTAGTAGGTCAGGGGTACTGATTTCGCTCGTGACTTCCTCAGATAACGCCGCGTGGGCGCTCTCAGTCGTCGCTTCCGACACCGGCTCAACGGTGGCGGACCCCGTTACCTCCTGGTCGGCGCGATGCTCGTCAGGAGTTGATGAAGATGCTATAGTTTCCGCTTCCTGCTGCCCGTCAGTGGTACTGACCGGCTCTTCAATGGCGGGCACGTCGATGGCAGCTGACTGCTCACCCTGTACCTCGCCGACGGACTCTGGCTGCTCCTGTGCCGATGAAGACGTTTCCGAATGATCGTCGGTCTCCTCACTGGCTTCGGAAGTGGCAGAGGGAACCTCGTTTGATTCTGTTACGTCAGCAAAACTGGCGTTGGCCTCTGTTGGCGTCTCTTGCTCCTGCTGCGTTTCAGCAGAATTGGACACATCTTCGGAAGATGCGGTTTCAGATGCAGCGGAGTTAACCGTCGTTTCGTTTTCGTGGGCAGACGGATGTTTCACGACGGATGCATCAGCGTCGCTATGCTCATGATGCGTATTTTGCGTTGTCACTAAGATCTCCAGTCTCAGTCGTTACGAACCGGCGCGCAGGCTACTTCCGTAGAATACTATCGACTGAAGACAGTTGGGGCGAACATGCTTCTTCAAACCTTTAACCAACTTGATGCCGATGCACTTTTCTCATGGGCGGTACAACAAGAAATTTGTCCTGGCGAATTTTAACAATTCCGCCCCGTCGTTATCCTCGGCTGTCTTTTCACTCTGCGCTCTTCTACACAATCCCGGTTCGGTCTTGCCTTTGTCAATGCCGTTGCGTGTGAGTCTTGCTGCACCCCATCAGTGAACGGCGGAAAACCTGATGGGTACAGGACGAACGCTGGAAAGATGTACCCCGCTCGTCGTAACTATCGTTAGCACGTGATGATTATCCATACTGGCAGTTTGTCGTCGATTATATCTTTGGTCACACGCTTCTAGTGGTTGACGTGTATTACGCCAGACGGCGATACTGTATTCCACTGCGGTCACATTGGAAAGGACCACCAGCAGGGCACGTGCCCAGACACATGTGTTCGATAAAAGTCCAATAGCCAGTAAGATGACATATTCTGAATGAGCCGGTACATCCCGTTTTTACACTCTATTCCAGCCCCTTGGAGCGAGTTCTGGTATGGCTGACCGTGAGTGAGCCATTAACGGCTAAGTGAATGGAAACCATCCATCATTCAAGTTTGCCCATGCGGAGCAGGCCAAAGTGTATTTCGAAGGCCTGGATGCTGCAACGCATATCGTGAGCAACCTGAACGCGATGGTACTCCTTGAGGTAACGGCCAGGCATCTAATTGACAGTGCCCCAAAGGTTGTGGTTGTGTTAAGGCAACCAGCCAACATTCCATCGAATATGTCAGAGACGTTCGCAAACAGTATCAGCAGTTCCTCCTACCGGCATGTACTTCTGGGCCATGACTGGCGCTGTAATACTACATAGCAGCAGTCCTATGCCAATCGACATGTCGGGAACTACACCAAGGCGAACCAGGGCTGTATGATCCATGCAGCCATTTGTCTGGCTCGTTGCTATACATGTCTGCTAAACATACTCCTATTGTACCACACTTAGACGGGGTGGTACTAGTAGTTTGTCGCTATAGATTTGCAAAGCCCGGCAAAAATCATGTATTCTAGGGCAGAAACCTTTTTGCCATAAAAGTAGTATCCACGTTTCTTACTTTGAAACGCACGCTTGATCTTCGTCTTCAGCGGGAAGAGGGGAGGAAGAGTTAGTGGGGGACACCCCCACGCCCCCGGCAGGAGGGCTCGCCGCCCTCCTGCACCTCCCACCTTTATTTAACGTTCTGGTAGCGCTCCTATGAGGTTATGCGATGGCCGGGCGGCGCGCTTCGCGCTGCTCTTTGTTCATCAGGTAGCGTACCCAGTGGTAGTACGCCTGCATGTCCCACATTTTGCCGCCGGGGGCACTGCTGTTCTGCTCGATGGCGCTACGGATCTCAGCAGCGGTCTGACCGTTAAACCAGGTGACTCCGCTGCCGATGGCGCTCAGGGTGTGCGCGTCGCTGTTGCCCAGCTCTGGCAGGCCGTACACTTCCCGGTTGGTGCCCATGGCGATGTAGTTGGCATAGATGCCACAGAAGCTGGCATTCCAGGTCTCGACCCCGTCGAGCCAGACGTCTTTAGAGGCATGGATCTGGTCCATGATACTGCGCTGGCAGCTATGACGGAAGAAACGATGCAGCGGATGCGCGACTACGGCCAGGCCTCCCTGCTCATGAATCATGTCGATGCTGCGCTCCATGCTGAAGCCGCTGGGAATGCGTTTCTCAATGAAGAGGGCCAGCAGGTGACCCTGGGTGGTTGTAACTTCTTCGCCTACGACGAAGTCAAAACGATAGGAACCTCTGGCCCACAGGTCACGAGCCCGCAGCGATCCCTCGATAACGTCATGATCAGTAAGAGCAATCACATCCAGGTCAGTGTTATTTTGCACATGCTCTAGGATCTCTTCGATCGTCCCACAGCCATCGCTATATGTACTATGCATATGCAAATCTGCCTTGCCATGCTTGCCAGCGTACTGCGCCTGCTCGGGCGTCATTTTACGGCGCTTTTTGAGCATCGCGGTACCATGGCTTACATTCTCAAGATCTTGCTTCCCTTGATCGCGTTTGCTTGTCAAC
Organism: Dictyobacter halimunensis; assembly: GCF_036245075.1. Classification (NCBI taxonomy): domain Bacteria; kingdom Bacillati; phylum Chloroflexota; class Ktedonobacteria; order Ktedonobacterales; family Dictyobacteraceae; genus Dictyobacter; species Dictyobacter halimunensis. Next base: position 2,828,331 of record NZ_BSRI01000002.1, on the reverse strand, counting down.
ATGTCTTTCCTTTTCTGCATTGGCCTGTGTTTGGCTGAGTACTCTTATGTACATGATACCCTCACCTGATAATCGAGGCGGTGTTCTCATCCTGTCATCAGCACCAGACATGCTCTCGTCTGTTCCGATGTATCCACTCCCACGACCCTGCGTTCTATAGACGCGCCTACCTCCCGCTCGTTCAGGCTCCACTTCCACACTACCACAGGTACATTAAACTTTCGAATTAACGCTATGTAATTTTTTGTTAAAATTTGCGATTCCTGACTGCATAGCATAACGGCTACAGGCAGTTGCAGGGTAAAGAGGCGACGTAGTTATGTTTGGGATCTTGAAGATTACATCCGTGATCTGCCTACTCTTCCGATCCTGTATCGGCCTCAATGAGTTCGGCACCCGTTGGGAGCGACTCGGTCAGAATATTGGGGTCGATAAGCCCCTCTAAACGCTGAAGACAGGACTGAAAGCGCGGCTGGTTTAAAGAACAATAAACCAATCGACCAACACGCCGGGTCTGGATCAGGTTGGCGCGGCGCAATTTACGCAGGTGCCAGGAGACAAGCGGCTGACTGATATTCAGTCGCTCCGTTAAATCTGTCACAGTGACTTCATGGTTATGTGCCAGGTGATAGACAATGGTTAGCCGGGCGACCCCCCCCAACGCTTTCAAGATCCGTTTGAGGTCACGCCAGTTTTCCATAGGCGTTCTATTTCCCCAATCTCTTGAGTGTGCCTGGATAGCCACCCCAGATAGGCTCTACAGCCTGTTTAAGAGGGGCCGACACAATATATAAAACTGTATTTATATCTTATGTTTCGTTCCATACTATGTCAAGATGATAAGAAAAATGGGTAAAAAAAAAGCTCCCTGGTAGTAGGAGCTTGATAATGATGGGTGACCAGGGACTCGAACCCTGAACCTAGCGATTAAGAGTCGCTTGCTCTACCATTGAGCTAGTCACCCGCGCCTTTTCGCGTGGCACCATGATAATAGCATACTGTCCGGCTAGCGTCAAGGGGTGAAGAACATCTATTTTGTTCAATGCGGCCAATTAGATCATTCAGGCTCCTGCTGGATGTGAAAACTGCGCCGATAGGCGGTGGGAGTCAGGTGAAAGGTTGAACGAAAGACGCGCGCCAGTTGAGCGCTATCGCGGAATCCTACCTGGTGGGCGATGCTGGTGGTTGAGAGTACGGTGGTGCGCAGCAGGGTCTGTACCTTCTCCAAACGGAGCTGCTTGATGTAGGCGGCCGGCGACATGCCAACTTCGCGCGAAAAGATTTCGCTGAAGCGGCTGGGCGACAAAAACATCCGGGCCGCCAGTTGTGGCACGCTGAGTGGCTCGTGGTAGTTCTCTTCGCAGAAATGCAGGATATTCGCCAGACCCATCTTTTGCTGCGCGTTGGACTGCAGGCTGGCCTGCGCTCTCGCTCCCTCACCCTGCTCATTCTGCCAGCGCGCCAGGTGGATCAACATGCGGAAAAACTGGCCGCGTGCGAGCACCACGGCATCCGCCGCGCGCACCGTCGTAAATTCGCTGTGGATCTCCGCGATCTCCTGCTCAATCTCCGCCTGCTTTTCCGGCGATAAGTGCAGGTGGTGGTCGATTACCTCTTCATGTCCTACCGGCTGCTTGAGCTTTTCGGACGCGATAAAGAGCCGCCAAAAGCCCGATAGCGAGCGCAGCGCCAGCAATTCATCGGGATGGAAGAGCTCGGGCTGAAAATAAAAGGCATCGATGACCAGCTGACAGTAGTGGCGATAGGCATGGACGGTTCCGGGGGAAAGGACATAGACGTTGCCACGCGTAATGGCATAAGGATGATCGTTGATCAGGTGCACGCCACTACCGGAGCGCACGACATACAGGGCATAGAAATCTTCATGCTTATGCAGGCCGGTGTCATTGCCCTGCTCATAGAACTCCCGCCGGATGCCCAGCGGCAGGCATGGATGCGTCAGGATATCGGTGAAGAAGCAGGGCTGCAACGCCTGCCGGGCCGTAGTGAACGACCGATATTCATACCAATAGTGTAATTGTTCGTATACCGCCATCGCTCTTGCTCCTGTCCGGTGAAAATGCCAAAATCTCTCTCTAAATTGACAAGCAAGTCGGGCTCATTTTCCTTACTATTATCACTATGAACGTAGTATACCTTATCCCGGCGAAGGAGAGAGAAGAAAAATATGAGCCAGACAGAAGCAGCCACTACCAACTATATACCGTTTGTGCAGTCGGATGCGAACAGCGACGCCGCGACGCTGCGGGCGCGTATGGATGAGTATGGATACCTGTTTTTCCGTCACCTGGTGCCTGAGGAGACGGTGCTGGGAGTGCGGCGCTCAGTGCTGACGGTCATCCAGCAGGCCGGCTGGCTGGACCCTGATCGCGATCTGATGGAGGGTATCGCCCGGCCAGGCATTGAGCCCAAAACCGAGGGACAGCGGGAATATCTGGATGTCTATCGCCAGGTTTTACGCCTGCCGGACTTCCATAATTTTCCCTGCCACACGTCATTGATGGCCGTCGCCGCGAAGCTGCTGGATGGCGAGGTGCTGGTTCATCCACGCCGCATCGGGCGCATTACCTTTCCCGGCTCAATAAAATATACAACGCCAGCCCACCAGGATTTTTTCTATATCCGTGGTTCGGTTGAGACGTATTCGTGCTGGACCCCCCTGGGTGCCTGTCCGATGACATTGGGTGGGCTGGCCGTGTGGGCCGGTTCGCATCGCCAGGGCTTTATCGAACACACGGCAACCCATCCTGGCGCGGTGGGCGGCAAAGGTGTACCAGTCGATGAGTCGCAGGCGACCTGGCATACCGATAACTTTGAGATCGGTGACGCGCTCTTCTTCCGCTCCTATACCATCCACAAGGCGCTCCCCAATCTGACACCTGATCATCTGCGCATCTCGACGGATAATCGCTACCAACTGGATAAAGACGCTATCGATCCGTCTGCCCTGCGTCCCCATTTTGATAACAGCGGCAACTAGTTGGCTAATAAAATACATAAAAGGAGGGCTTGATGACAACGACGATGTATCCCATCAGTGAAGAGCAGGTCCAGTTTTATCAGGATAATGGTTACATCCAGCTGCTCAATGTGCTGACGGACAAAGAGCTGGGGCAGGCGCGCCAGGCTCTGGATGAGGTGTTGGAGCAACAGTTGGATGCCAGCCACGATCGCAGCGAGGATGCCGAGTATCGTAAAATCTTTGTGCAGAAGGTGAACCTCTGGCAGGTTCACGAAGGCATACGGAGCTACGTTTTTAATGCCAAACTGGCCGATATCGCGCGCCAGCTGGCGCGGGCCCAGACCATACGCCTCTGGCACGATCACGCCTTGATCAAGATGCCCGGCGACTCTAAAGCCTCCAGCTGGCACCAGGATATTCCCTACTGGCCCATGCGCGAGGATGGTTCGCTCTCCTGTTGGATGGCTTTAGACGATGTGTACGTAGAAAATGGCTGCATGGCCTTTATACCGGGATCCCATAAGTTGGGACGGCTGGAGCCGATTAACTTGAAGGCTCCCCAGGATCTTTTTAAGCTGGTGCCGGAGGAAAAGGCGCGTGAGCTGAACCTGGACTTTACACCACGTTTCCAACCGATGCCCGCCGGCAGCTGTACCTTTCACGATGGACGCACATTTCACTACGCCGGCCCTAACCAAAGCGACAGGCCGCGCCGCGCCATCATTACAATCTACATGCCCGATGAGGTCCACTTTAGTGGCAATCCACACATCGTCACCGATGACCTCCAATTGACACCCGGCGCAACCCTGACCGGCGAACGCTTCCCGATCCTCGCCCCCTGATATAACATATATTATTAGTCAGGAACAGATGCCATATCACGGATGGGGTGCGAATGCACCCCATCCGTGATATGGCATCTGTTCCTGACTAAACAAATTTCTCGCCGCAGGCGCGAAACCTACGGGCGTTATTTAGCTGGCGGCTTAGGAGTTGGCGTAGCCGCCGGCTGATTCATCTTCGCCTTCTCATCATCAATCTTGCGCTGCAGGGCACGCAGATAGGCCTGGGCGCCACTAAGATCGGCTTGCGTGATGGCGTCAAGTTGCTTGGGCAATGTATTGGACTGGGAAACCCATGACTCCAATACCTTCTGGATCGCGATCAGCGTGGCGTTATCCTGGTAGATGCCCGCCAGCAGACCACGGGCGGTTTTGAAGGCACTCAACATTCCCTTCAGAATATCGCCCGAGATGGCGGCCCCGAATTTGACGATCGGCGAGACAAACACATCGTACGCGACGCGGGTCAGGCGGGCCGCGGTAATAGCGCCTTCCAGGGTCACGCCTTCGAGGTTTTCCAACGAGGTTACAAACTCTTTGCGCGCCTGGTCCATTCCCTGCGTCACACCCTTGTTAAAGGCATCCTGCACCTGGTGCTCGACATTGGTGCTCACATCTCCCACCGACTGGGGTATTTTAGGAGCGTATTCATAGGCCGCGATACCCGCGCCAGCCACTAAGGCCGCGCCGGCCCCCATCAATAGACCACGGCGGGATAACTTTTTCTTCTTTTTTGCCTTGCCTTTAACCGGGCGAACCGCAGACTGGTCGCCCGTGAATTCATATTCATAGTCGTAGTTATCATCTTCTTCGGGATAGACGTGCTCAACATCTTCGGATTCCAGGCGCCGCGTCAATTTCGGCTGGCGCAGCGCGATGGCTCGCATCGGCGCCTCATCAACCTCATAGCCATCATCATCACTACCATAACCCGCATATTCATCTATTGCTTCATCGACACCCAGATCGGGATCGACGTCCACCAGGTCCTGCCAGTCATTCTCGTATTCGTCATCTTCTGGCAGGTAAAGCGCACCGGTCGGCGGCAGATTTCGCCGCGACGGCCGCTCTTCAGGCTGGATACCACGATAACGCCTGCGCACAGGCGTCAGATCAGCATCAGACTCCTCATGACGCTCAATTGGTCGGCGGCTGGGGCGAGCCTCGTATAGATCATCATTGCTATCATAGAGATGATCATTAAATTCTAATTGCTCGGTTTCATCTTCAACGGGGCGCTTACTGGCAATGATACTTTGACGCATGAGCTGCCGAGTTCGTCGGGGATCCGGGCGCTGGGCGAGCAGCATCCCAGATCTACTCGCGGTCTCGCCCCTGGGCGATTTCGAGCCATTTCGGCTACGCAACGGGTCATAATCATAGCCATACTGGCGTCCGGGACTCTTACGATACATTCTATGTTCCAGGTGATCCTTCGACATACTTTCCTCTACTCCTCCTGAGTTGACAGTTGCCATTTGGGCACTCATGCGGCACCAAGACACAGGATAATGAAGTAAGTTCCTTATAGTACACATTTTACCCTACATATTTCGTTTCGTCCACTTTCTCCCTCTGAGATGGTTCCAGCCACGTCTGCGGCCCCTGACACTACGCGCCTACGGCGCTCAACCACTATATAAAACCAGTGCGGCTGCGCAGCGGACGCGCGTGTGGGGGCGCTCATGTCCCCCAGGATGGGGGAAGTCAGACCCATTCTAACAATCTTGTTAGTAATTAACTGCTACATGAGTGGCAATTTGGGGGAACCGCTCGTTACATAATGCAGAAGCAAATGAAAACAGGATTTGCATCTACCGAACATAAAAAAATAGAATGTGAACCATCAGTACCCGGTGAAACTTTCTATCTGTCTCGTTCGTCCGAAACAAACAGAAAGGGTACATAAGTCCTGTCGCCTGAACAAAAATGTCCCCGACCGGCTTCTCTCATTGTTTAGAAGACTAGCAGGTGTCGCGCTATGGCAGCGCGATCCACGCTATCGAACAGGATACAGGGCGACGTTTCGCACGCGCCTGATCGGGGAGGAGCTATGCTATAATGTCTCTCAGCATTGTATACCTGAGGACCAGGAGGAACAATACAGCATGCCTGCAAATACCAGCAGCACAGAACAAACGCCCATTGTGAAGTGTGTGACAGTTGGCATGTTCGAAGAAAACTGCTACCTATATGCCTGCCCAGAAACACGTGAAGCGGCTATCATAGATCCAGGTGACGAGCCAGGGAAGATCCTTGATGCAATTGAGGAGCTGAAGCTTGTTCCCAGGTATATCATCAACACGCATGGGCACATAGATCATATCTGCGCTATTGATGCTGTGAGCGCGGTTTATCCAGTGCCGCTCGCTATCCATCCCGCGGATGTTCCTCTTTATACAGATGAGCGAACCGCGCGGGAATATGGAGTAACACCCCCATTGGTCAGGCGCAAACCAGATATTTTACTTAAAGAGGGCGATACTATTTCGTTTGGTACGATTACGCTCGAGGTGATACATACCCCTGGACATACTCCAGGTGGCATCTGCTTGATCAGTCAACCATATTGTGTCTTCAGTGGCGATACCCTCTTCTATCGGAGTATTGGGCGCACCGATTTTCCAGGAGGGAGCTATGAACAGATTGAGCAATCGATCCGAAATAAATTATATACCCTTGAAGATGAGCTGGTCGTCTTTCCCGGTCACGGGCAGCCGACAACTATTATAGAAGAGAAGTATGAAAATCCATTCGTAACCGCAGAGGAGTAATATTGTGTCAGTTATCTGTGTAATTGGAACAGGTTATGTGGGCCTGGTAACGGGCACGTGTCTGGCCGATCTAGGTAATACAGTCACCTGCATTGATATCGTTCAGGAAAAAATTGATCGCTTAAATAAGGGCATCCTCCCAATCTATGAACCCGGCCTGGAGGAGATGGTAGAGCGCAATGTGCAGGCTGGTCGCCTGCGTTTTACAACAAGCTATCCTGAAGGCCTTGAGAATAGCGAATTTATCTTTATTGCTGTCAATACTCCCACTGGCAATAATCAGGGTGGGGCCGATATGCGCTACGTGGAAAGTGCCGCCCGTAGTATCGCTGAAAATCTCGATCACTACGCGATCGTTATTAATAAGAGTACCGTTCCAGTTGGGAGCGGCGATGTCGTTTCGCGCGTGATCAGCAATAATTTGAAGTCACCTGACGCGAGCTTCTCGGTCGTTTCTAATCCCGAGTTCTTGCGCGAGGGCGCGGCCCTGCTGGACTTCCAGAATCCCGATCGCATCGTACTTGGCTCTTCTGAGCCGGAGGCGGCTCACAAGGTTGCGCGCCTGTACCTGCAGTTGCGTGCCCCATTTGTGATCACGGATCTCTATACCGCTGAGATGATCAAGTACGCCTCCAATGCGTTCCTGGCCACCAAGATTTCGTTCATCAATGAGATCGCTCAGGTCTGTGAACGCCTGGGGGCCGATGTCAAACAGGTCGCGGTTGGTATGGGCTATGATAAGCGTATCGGTCATTCCTTCCTGGACGCGGGTCTGGGCTATGGCGGTAGCTGCTTCCCTAAAGACGTGCGTGCCCTGGCGCATATGGCCGATGAGGCCGGTCTGCATCCCCAGATGTTGCGCGCGGTAATGGATATCAACCATGATCAGCGTCGCCTGGTGGTTACCAAGTTGAATAATCTGCTCGGCTCACTGCGCGGCACGACCATCGGCATCCTGGGTCTGGCCTTCAAACCTAATACCGATGATATGCGCGAGGCTCCAGCCGTCGATATCATCCATTGGGTCACCAGTCAGGGCGCGCACGTGCGCGTCTATGATCCGGTCGCCGCCGAGACAGGCCGCGAGGCACTGATGCGTGAGAACGTCAATCTGCAGGATGTGACCTTCTGTAAAACGTCCTACGAGGTCGCCGATCAGGCCGATGCCCTGGTCGTGGTGACTGAATGGAACGAGTTCAAATCCTTGAACATGCAGAAGATTCGGGCCGCGATGCGTCAACCGATCTTGATCGATGGCCGCAACATCTACGAGCCTTCTGAGATGTCGCGCTATGGCTTCACCTATCGCGGTATGGGCCGCGCTACCAGTCCCGCCCCATCCATCCTGCCCGCTGGAGATACAACCAGCGATATGTCCGGACAGGTGGCTCAGGAGACTTTGATCGCCAGCGAGAGCTAAATTAGCTTTAGAGGAGCTTCAATTCACGATGAATGAAGAAGGTCAGCCATTATTATTCACTCCACTGGTACGCCAGGCAGATGCACCTATGCCGGAATGGTTGTTCGGCTCAGGCGGTATGGCTGGCCTGCCCTCTTCATTGCATCCAACCCAGGGTGTCAATGTAGCGGTCGGTGTGGATATTATCGAGGTGGATCGCATTCGCAAGGTCTTTGAACGACATGGGGAGCGCTTTCTCAAGCGCGTCTTTACCGATCTAGAGGTGGCTCAGAGCCGTGGCAAAATGTCGCGGCTGGCGGGTCGCTTCGCGGTTAAAGAGGCGATCAGTAAGGCGCTGGGCACGGGGATCCGTGGCGTGGGCTGGCGCGAGATGGAGGTTGTCCATCTGCGCAGTGGACGCCCCTCGGTGCGCCTGCACGGCAAAGCCCGGCAGCGCGCTGAATATCTGGGCTTGAATGCCTTTGATGTCAGTATGGCCGATCTGGCCCAGTTTTCGATCGCCATTGCCGTGGCTATTCAGGCTACCCGTATTGCGACCGATGCCTCAGCTGAATCCGATCCATCCATAGAGTTAGAAACAGGGAAACAGGACGAGTGAGAGCAGTCGTACAGCGCGTGAAGCAGGCCAGTGTCAGTGTCGAGGGTCAGATCGTCGGCGCCATCGAGCAGGGATTTCTGGTCCTGCTTGGCATCGGCCACGAAGATGGCGAGGCCCAGGTCGCCCAGATGGCGGAGAAGCTGGTACATCTACGCGTCTTTGAAGATGCCGAGGGCAAGATGAATCGCTCGCTGCTAGATGTTCAGGGCTCGGTCCTGGTCGTCTCCCAGTTTACCCTCTACGCCGATATTCGCAAAGGTCGCCGCCCCAGCTTTACGGCGGCTGCGCCCCCCGCGTTGGCTGAACCTCTGGTTGAACGCTTCAAAGCAGCGCTCACCTCACACGGTCTGCGGGTACAGGGCGGCGTCTTCGGCGCCGATATGGACGTATCCCTCATCAACAGCGGACCCGTCACCATCATCATGGATAGCGATCACCTGTCCCGCTAAAGATTTTTTACGGTGAATAAAAGCGGCAGAGCCTGTGACATGCGTGTCACAGGCTCTGCCGCTTTTATTCACCGTAACCTCATCTTATGTTTATTTGCACATTCCGTTTGAGTCAGATATGATAATACCGTTAGCTTGCTTGGACGATCTCGATTGTGGATAGACATGAGACGAGGTAGAAAGCCATGAGATGGGATTCTGAACATTTTCAGCCGGCGCAGGCTCAAACGCTGGGCACGCCACCACATCCGGCACGCAGGTTACCCGAATTCTACGTTAAAGCCATTGTTCACCCGACGGCCCGCACCTTCGCACGGGCGGCCGAGTACGCCAGCTGGCGACTGGTCTGGATTCAACTGGCGATCCTTTTATTAATACCAATAATAATGGGGCTGCTCAGAAGCTTCTTCCGCGATACCTCCACCGGGGTTAATACCCATTCGAATATCATCTTTGGTCTGCTAAGCGTGATCACTGTAGGCGCGACCATCGGGGCCTTCATCATCAAAATCGTTCTTGTACCAGTATTGTTCTTTATCGAGGTTGGTCTGCAGTTTGCCGCGGCACGCCTGCTGCGGGGCAATGGACATTTTGTGGGGCACGCCTTTAGCATGCTGCTCTACCTGCTGCCCTTAAGCCTGATCGGTGGCATCATCATCACGCTCTTTGTCGCCTTCCATTTCTCTACCCTCTTCTTCGCCCCCTTAATTAGTCTGCTCGCCTTCTGTTACGGCGTGGTCATCAACGTATTCGTCGTCAAAGGCGTGCACAATCTGAATCGCGATAAATCCATTATTGTTGTGGCTATTCCATACATCATTGGGCTCCTGGCTATGTGTGGTGCCCTGTTCGCGCTCGCCCACTATCTCTCAAATAGCCTCCCCTCCCTTCACTAAAACACTGTAAACCGGGCGACAAAACAGATCAAGCAGCGTAGAGAATGATCGTTCCTCTATACTGCTTGGTCCCGTATATCTATTATTGCGTAACCCGCTTCATATTTTTTATAAAGATAAAATGTATTCGTCTTAACATTAAGAGCTGAAAATGCCCTGCACAGAAGCTCAAAAAAGTGTATTCGTATCCATTCTCTGTTGATCAAACGTAATATATCTATAGGAAACTGTGAACTATTTCATACATATCAAGAACACTATCCCTGTATAACATAAGACGCGTATTCTGAAGGTAGGTATATGACACCACCAGCAGTCACCCTGGAAGGGCACAAAATGGGTAAAAAAGTACGCTTGCTCATCCCCAGTGCCATCATTACCATTTTTTTTCTGGCATTGAGTATCTACCAGCTCTCGAAGGTCTTTACCGGTAGCGTGATCGGCAACGAGCTAACAGCCGCCCAGATCTCGGGCTGGACCGCGTTGATCCTTTTTCTGCTCGGCGCCAGCAGTCTTATCTTCATCCTACGCAGCCATAGTGTCGATCTCTAGCGCCTCAATCAGTACCGATATTGATAAAACAAAATAAAGAAAAGGAAGCTTCCATCGCTTCCTTTTCTTTATTTTGTTTTATGTAATAGATACTACGTTAATAGCGTGGATATTGCGGACCCGACTGAAGATTCTGTCCGGGTGCGAACTGTGGTCCCTGCGGATTAGCATTGTATTGCTGTGGCATGGAGCGCACCTGCTGGCGCAACATATTCAGCTCCTGCAGAACAGGCCATTCTCCAAAAGCCAGGATGCATAGAACGACCAGGTTGGCGATTGGAATGAACATTAAGAGACTCATGGCGCCGCTATAGCCCGCTTTAGAAAATATCTTCCACCAAATGATGATAGAAAAGATAATAGAAATGAGCGCAATAATTCCAACGATGGCGAAATAGGCGGTCAGCGCGGTAGATATCTGTGAGCTTTCACTTGATGGCATGGTCTGCTCCTTTTACTGGTAACAATAACATTCACATGCCTGCCCGATCCAAAACAGGCATTGATAGATGCAACTAAAAGACCACAACGAATAGATGAAAGGTTTCAAACCTACCTATTAAACGTCGTCATCTCTATTTATTGGGGCAGGAAATTCCGCTTCACCGGATAAAAAATATATCCAGGCAGTTGCTCTATATATGTATTAACGTGCAAAGTCACATGCAATATCACGGCATTCGTACTATAAAAAATCCACTTACAACGTGCCTGCGCATTGCCTCAGGAGCCGCAGGCACAACCACCAGCATTATGGGCAGTCGCTTATTATCTACCGGTCCTTCTATTAGCCCCTCCCTTGTTCAGTTGGGTGAAATGCAGTATCATCTAGGGTAAGAAACTGCAACCGGAGCTTATTAGCCATGAACGACCAACAGACAGAGTTAATCCAATCATCCAGAATCGGTACCAGTACCGAAAATCGCCCATTGGTGATTGGAGTAGATCTCGGCGGCACACAGATTCGTACCGCAGTCCTGCGAGGGGAAAAGTTATTGTCGCGTGTGGGATTATTGACTGGCGATTCTCCATCTCCCGATCGAGTGATTCCACGCATGTTTGATTCAATTCAGCAGGCGTTAAGTGAGGCAAACGTGACGTTAGATGAGATTGCTGGCATCGGCATCGGAGCCCCAGGCCCTCTGAACAGTCGTACTGGCGTTGTCTTCTCTCCACCCAATCTCCCTGGTTGGATTGATGTCCCTTTACAGTCCATTTTCTTTGAAAAGTTTAATATTCCTATTCATGTTGAGAACGATGCGAACGCGGCGGCGCTCGGCGAGTATATGTTTGGAGCCGGTCGTGGCAGCCAGGAGGTGGTCTACATTACGATCAGTACCGGCATCGGTGGCGGTGTGATCGCCGATGGCCATATTATCGAAGGGATCTCCGGTACGGCGGCCGAGCTGGGCCACATGACCATCGACTGGCGTGGCCCACGCTGCAATTGTGGCAATATTGGCTGCTGGGAGAGCATCTCTTCTGGTACCGCTATCGCTCGCCGCGCCCACGAGCTGATCGCCCTTGGCCGTGGCGAGAAACTATTCAATTTCGTGCTGGCTCACCAGGAGCCCGTGGCCGACGCCGATACGCCAGCGGATGTGAAACGGGCCGAGAAGAACGCGGTGCATATCAATGCGCGTATGGTTTCGCAGGCCGCGCAGGCAGGTATCCCCGAGGCGCGTGACATCATCGCGGGCGCGGGCGAAGGCATTGGGGTCGGACTCGTCAATGTGGTACATATCTTTAATCCCGAACGTATTGTACTGGGTGGGGGTGTCGTGCAGATGGGTGATATGCTACTGGCACCCGCCAGGCGCATCCTGCAGGAGCGAGCTATGAAGGTACCGGCCCGGTCGGTTGAAATTGTGCTGGCCGAGCTGGGCTCGGACGTCGGACTGGTAGGTGCCGGCGCATTGTCATATTATAATCAGTAAGATACACATATATAGAGGAGCAGCAAGAACAAACATGGCAGTCAAGAAAGAACGTCTGGATGTGGCACTGGTACGGTTGGGGTTAGCACCAAGTCGAGAGCGGGCCCGTGCCATTATTATGACCGGGCAGGTCTATGTGGGGGATCGGATGGTAGATAAACCCGGCACCCTGGTGCCGCCGGACGCAGCGTGCCGTGTAGCAGAAGCTTCTCCAGAGTTAAAATTTGTCAGCCGTGGCGGCCTCAAACTGGAAAAGGCGCTGGATACATTCCAGCTGCAGCCGACAGATCGGATCGCTATCGATGTCGGCTCCTCGACTGGCGGCTTCACCGAGTGCCTGCTGGAGCGTGGAGCCACCCGCGTCTACGCCATCGACGTCGGCCACGGGCAGCTGGCCTGGAAGCTGCGCAATGATCCTCGTGTAGTGGTCATGGAACGCACCAACATTCGCCACCTCACCAGCTTGCCAGAACCGATGCAATGCGCGGTCATCGACGTCTCCTTCATCTCGCTGCGCCTGGTCCTGCCAGCTCTGGTACCACTGCTGGCCCACAACGCCGACACCTGGATCGTCGCGCTGGTCAAGCCCCAGTTCGAAGCGGGCAAAGCCGAAGTCGACCGTGGAGGAGGCGTCATCAAAGATCCCGAAGTGCATCAACGCGTCCTACAGGAGCTACGTAGTTGGATCTCCGAACACACGCCCTTACAAGTCGCTGGCGAGATCGACTCACCCATCCTGGGCCGAGACGGCAATCGCGAATTCCTCTTCCAGCTGCGCTTTAAAGACACCAATCAAGCCTGAATCAATGGAAAGTAGGGAGGTGCAGGAGGGCTGGCGCCCTCCTGCCGGGGTGTGGGGTGTCCCCACAAACTCCCCTCTCCCTCCCCGCCGCAGGCGGGAATACCAAAATAACAAAAGATATCTGGTGCATGCGGGCACGCTCGCATGCACCAGATATCTATACAAAAATCTTACAAATTTCTGGTACTTTTTTGATCAGTGATAGGTAGAATAAGGCTATGAAAATTCTGGTCATAGAGGATGAAGCTAACATCACACAGGTTATCCGGCTCTACCTGGAACAGGCCGGCTACACAGTCCTGGCCGCCAGCGATGGCATCGCAGGCATAGAACTTCATGCCCGCGAGCATCCCGACCTGGTGGTGCTGGACCTGATGCTCCCCATCCTGGACGGGATGGAGGTGTGCCGACGTATCCGTACCTGGGCAGATACACCTATTCTGATGCTCACGGCCCGCCAGGGAGAAGATGACCGTATCGCGGGCCTGGAGGCGGGCGCGGACGACTACCTGGTAAAACCATTTAGTCCACGCGAGCTGGTGAGCCGCGTCAAGGCGATTCTGCGCCGCAGCAGCTCTCATCCAGCAGGCAACCTGGCCGACAATAAGCCCGCCAGGGAAGAACCAGTCACCACCAGCGATCCAGGAGAAGAGCTACATTTCGGTGGACTGGTGATCAATCTGCCCTCGCGCCGCGTCACCGCCAATGGCACGCCGGTCACGCTAACGGTCAAAGAATTCGATCTGCTGGTCGCGCTGGCGTCGGCGCCCGATCGCGTCTTTACGCGCGAGTCGTTGCTCAACCAGGTCTGGGGCTATAGTTATCTCGGTGATGGGCGCACGGTCGACGTACATATCGGCACCCTGCGCAAAAAGCTGGAGGCGGCGCCGGGCATGCCACACCACATCCAGACCGTCTGGGGCGTGGGCTACAAGTTCGTGCCGTCCCCCGCCGCCTCGTCACCACACGCCTGAATAAGGTAGCAGGGAGCGTTTAGCATGCATACAACCACCCTCCAAAACTCAACATTTAGTCTGAAGTCAAAGCTGGTGCTAAGCTACCTCCTTGTGATTCTGGGCACCGTGCTGGTGCTCAGCTTTGCAGTCGCGATTGCCGTTCAAAACTACTTCTATAGCCTTCAAGTGAGCGGTACCAGTCGTGCCGCCACCTATCTAGCCAGTCAAACCCTCAATTATTATAGCCACTATGGCTCTGACTGGAAAAACCTTCCATCAGGCAACCTGGTTCCCGGCGACCAGTCATTCGCCTTGATTGTCGACAACAATGGGAATCAGGTGGTATGTGCCAATGCCCGGCCGTTATCTTACAGCAACTGCACAAATACTAATATAAACCAGGCGCTGAAAAACGCGCTGCAGTCAGGAAACTCATCAACAGGGAGTATGCAATTAGATACAGATGATGGCAGTAGTACCGCTGTCTACGCCATCGCTCCCTTAAACAATGGAGGTCAGATCATTGGCGCGATCTATGTCGCCCAGATCAATGTTGCGTATGGCGGCATACTGAGTCAGATCAATCAATACATCATTCTGGCCAGCCTGGGTGTGGCGGTGATCGCGGCTCTATGTAGCTATCTCTTCGTGCGCCGCTTTGTGCGCCCGCTTGAATTGTTGACTACCGCGGCGGAAAACATGAAGCATGGCAGCTACACGCAGCGCGTCACACAGCATTTTCCACAGGATGAGGTGGGGCTGCTGGCGCAGACGTTTAATGAGATGGCGGATACCATTGAGGCCGATGTTACCGAGCTACGACGCCAGGATCAGATGCGCCGCGATCTGATCGCTAATATCGCCCATGACCTGGCGACGCCGTTGACGGCGATCCAGGGCCTAAGCGAGGCGCTGGCCGACGATGTAATCTCCGATCCCGAGTCGCGCCATGAGACGGCCCAGCGCATTGGACGCGAGGTGCAGCGTCTGCGCCGCCTGGTGGCCGATGTGCGCCAGATGACGATGCTGGAGGCGGGCCAGATTCACCTGGACCTGGCTCCGCTGGATCTGCATTCGCTGGTGGATGAGACGGTGGCGGTCATCGCTCCAGAATGCGAGGCGCTGGGCATCAAGCTGCAAAATAATATTCCCGCTGACCTCCCTTACGTCGAGGCCGATAGTGATCGCGTGACGCAGGTGCTCTTAAACCTGCTGGATAACGCCCGTCGCCATACCAATGGGGGCGGTCATATCAGCGTGGATGCGGCGAAGAAAGACGGACAGGTGCGCATTTCAGTTAGAGATACCGGTGTTGGTATTGATAAGGAAGATCTACCGCATATCTTTGAACGCTTCTATCGCGCCGATCGCTCACGCGCCGCTAAAACGGGTGGTAGCGGCCTGGGACTGGCCATCGTGAAAGCCATTGTGACGACCCACGGCGGCAAGGTGTGGGCGGAAAGCACGCCCGGTCAGGGAACAACCGTAATCTTTACACTGCCCCTGGCCCGACAGGCTCAGCAGCGCATCCCACAGATACAGCAGAGTATCCCTTCCTCCAATTATGAAGGATGATGCATTTCGCGCGGCGATTGCAAGGAGCCAAACATTCGCAGGGGTGCATCAAAATAGGAGTCATCGGCCATGCGCAGCGCATAGGCGAAATCCTGTATGTGCTTGAAGCGCTGGTATGGATCTTTCGCCAGCGCTTTCATGATGACTTTCTCTACCTGGCTTGAAATGGTCGGCACAATCTCATGAGGCGGCAATGGCTCGCGATAGAGATGCTGCTTGCATAACTGGAGGGAGGAGCCCGCGAAGGGTGGGCGCCCGCAGAGCCAGGTATAGACCAGGACGGCCAGGGCGTATTGATCGCTCATCATTAAAGGATAGCCCTCGATCTGCTCAGGCGCGGCATACAGCGCGGTCCCAATCGACTCCTGCAGACTATGCAGGTTCCCGGGCTGTACAGCTATGGCGATCCCGAAATCACTCAGCCAGACCTCGTGGCCGCGACTAAGCAGGATGTTCTGCGGCTTGATGTCGCGATGAATAATGTTGTGATTGTGGACATATTGCAAGGCGCTGGCGATGCTGCACACAAAGGGAATGACGGCAGCGATCGGCTGAGCGACATCCGGCTCAAAATAATCCTGCAGCGTACCATTAGCGGCATAGTCCATTACCATGAACGGGGATCTCCCCTTGATGCCAAAATCCAGGATACGCACGATGTTGGGATGGCGCAGACTGGCGTGCAGCCGTGCCTCGGCGCAAAATTTTGTAATCTGATCATCGCTGGCCACCCAGTTATTCAGAACCTTCACCACCACCTTATTGTCCAGGTGGATATGCTCCCCCAGGTAAATAGTTGAGTTGGTCCCTCGTCTCAGGACACGAAACAGGCGATAGTTGCCGAACACAAATCCATCGCTGCTCTGCTTTGCTTTTGCTAAAGAATCGTCTGGCATAGACATACAGTATCTGTTCCTGTTCGGCTATCACATGTCATCAGTGATGTCCCTGTGCATACTCAAAAAAAGGGCCTGGTGATATGAGTCATCCCGGATTTTTCAAAATTCGAAAAGCGGGTTCTGCGCTCCCAATGTGGGGGGTGCAGGGTCCTCTCTGCCGGGGTGTGGGGTCCAGGGGCTGCCGCCCCTGGCGGGGTTTCAGGGGTGTCCCCTGATTTTCCCTCTCCTTGTGCCGCCGTCAGGCGGCACAAGCGAGTTCAATGGGCAAGGCCCCTGAAAACCTATACTTGAAAGGGGCCCAACTCCCCGGTTTTGGGAACTTTTTCAAAAGTTCGGGATGACTCATATCACCACTACCCCTTAACCAGCCAAAACCAGAGATGCGATCTCTGGTTCTTCTCAGTGTACTTTTTCGCCGCCGGGATGTCATCAACCAGAAGGAGGATTCATCCATGCAGATAGTATGGGTCTGGCTATCGCCCAAATGGAGGAAACTGACTTCATCGCCCGCAATCGCTAACCTGACATACCCCTACATGCTATACTATGGTAAGCAAATAAGCAGTATTGTAATAATGCCATCCTCATGTGTTTAGAATAGTTTGTCTGTTGACTGGTGAGTGTTCTATGCCGCCTGGCTCGCCGATAGTAAAGAAGGTGGGGGAGCACATTGTCGACAAGAAAATCGCGCTACACATTCCTGACCGAGCACGTAAAAAAGGAGTCTCCGATGGAACGAGGAAGTCAAGACCCGCAAATCATTACAACAAAGCTAACAATCCCACCTTACTACTTGAAGAAGATCATTCCTCGCGACCATGTGTATACGACGCTGGATGCGGGCCTGCAACGCCCTTTGCTATTGGTGACGGCTCCTGCTGGTTTTGGCAAGACAACGGTGGTCAGTGAGTGGATTCGGCAGCGACAGTTGCCGGCGGCCTGGGTCTCGCTCGATCCTTCCGACAATGATATTGTACGCTTCTGGCGCTATATCCTCACCGCTTTAAGCCGTTTTCTGCCCGAGCTCAATGATCTGGTGGCCTCCTGGCAGGGCGAGCAAGAGGGGCACGGCATCGAGACCATCCTGACCCGCTTTATTAATAGCGCGATTACGCTATCCGAGGATATCGTGCTGGTGCTCGATGATTACCACACCATCTGTACGCCGGCTATCCACCAGAGCGTTACCTTTCTGCTGGAACATCTGCCGACACGGCTGCATATCGTCCTGCTCACCCGGCGCGATCCACCTCTGCCACTAGCACGCCTGCGTGTGCAGGGCAAACTGGTCGAGCTACGCACCCAGGATCTGCGCTTTACCGACGAGGAGACGAGCATATTTCTGACCCAGGCCATGAATCTCAATTTGAGCCCCGACGACGCCATCGCGCTCCGCAAGCATACTGAAGGATGGATCGCGGGCCTGCAGCTAGCGGCCATTTCGCTCCAGGGACGCTCTGGCAACGGTACCAAAGACTCCATGGAGCAGTTTCTCAAATCATTCACAGGCATCAATCGCAATATTCTGCACTATCTGACCGACGAGGTCTTGCAGCAGTTGCCCGAACACATACAGACATTTCTCCTCCAGACCTCGATTCTTGAGCGCCTGAATGCCTCCCTGTGCAATGCGGTCACCGGGAACACCGATGGAGAGATGATGCTGGAATGGCTGGAGCAAAATAACCTCTTTTTGAATGCGCTGGATCATCAGCAATACTGGTATCGCTACGATCAGCTCTTTCTGGAGCTCTTGCGGCATCGCCTGAAGCAGAAATATCCCGCATTACTGCCCGAGCTCCATCATCGGGCCGCTACCTGGTATGCGCAGCAGGGCATGGATATTGATGTGATCAAACATGCGATTCTGGCGGAAGATCTAGAGCTGGCGGTACGCTTGATTGAGCGGCACGCCTGCCACTTTATTCAGCGCGGCGAGGAGTCCCTGGTGCGCATGTGGCTCTCCAACCTGCCGGAGACGCTCATAGCCTCAAACCCTATGCTTTCCCTTTTACAGGCCTATACGGCCTTCCTGCAGGCCCGCATGGATGTGTATGAGCAGGCGTTAACGCGAGCTACCCGGCTGTGGCAAAAAGATAAACAGCACCGCTATATGCTCGGACGCGTCTACGATCTGCGCGCCCGCGTGGCCCTCTACTGTGGTGATGGGCCGCAGGTGATACAGTATGCGCAACAGACGCTGGATTTCGTTGATGAAGATGGCTCCTCGCCTTTCTATTGCAGCACCATGCTGCACCTGGGCGCTGGCCACCTCTTGCAGGGCGAACTGGCGCAGGCAGCCCACTACCTCTCCGAGAGCTATCGGCTGGGACAAAAATACGGCTACACCACGGTAGCCCTAGCGGCGGCGGTCTATCATGGTCTGCTGCAAAGGGCGCAGGGCAACCTGCGTACCGCGGTCCAGACCTTTCAGCAGATCTGTGGTGAGGCACAGACCATAGTCAGCTGGCCGGTGATCGCCGCCCATGTCTACCTGGCTGATATCTATCGCGAATGGAATGAGCTTGCCAATGCCCAGGAGCATATTCAGCAGGCCCGATTATTGAGTCTGCAAGCCACAGACGAAGGCCATATGGCCGCTGAGCTCTACATGGTCGAGGCACGCCTGGCATGGCTGCAGGAGGAACACGAGCAGGCGATGACCCTGCTGGTCCAGGCGGAACATAGCTCACAACGCTTCGGACCCAATCCGACCTTTCTGGCGCGCGTGGCGGAACTGCGCATGCACTTCTTGTTGGTGCAACGGGACCTGAATACCGCCCGGCAGTGGCAGACACAGTATGCGCCACCCCTGACGAATGATATGTTCCTCTATGAACGTGAGTGCTGGTTAATGGCGCAGGCACGCCTGCTAATCGCACAGGAAGAGGGGCGGCAGGCGGTCCAACTGCTAGATCCAGCCTATCAGCAGGCACATCAGCAGGGCCGCGACCAGCGTGAATTAGAGCTACTGTTGCTGCTGACGCTGGCTTACCATATCGAGGGCGATACACAGCACACGCTACAGAAGCTTGAGCAGGCTCTGCTGCTGGGCGAAGCGGGCGCCTATATGCGCAGTTTTGTGGACGAGGGGGCTGTGATGATCGCCCTGCTGACGGAGCTGTATAGCCGCTATCAGCGCCATTCCTCAACGGAAACCATCCATAGCTCGCCCGGCTATATCTATACTCTGCTCTCATCGGTAGGTACCGAGACCCAGCCTCCGCGCTGGCTGATCTCACAGGAAAACGAAGACGAGATGATCGACAAGCTGAGCGAGCGTGAATATATGGTGCTGGCCCTGATCGCCGAAGGACTCTCTAATCAGGAGATCGCCCAGAAGCTGGTGGTCACCGTCAGCACCATTAAAACGCATCTGAATAACATCTACGCCAAGCTCCATGTACACACGCGGCTACAGGCCGTCACGCGCGCCTATGACCTGGGCGTCTTGCGCCGCAGCGAGGTGGATACTGAACCCCTCTCCCCACCTCGTCCCCTCTCATGACCGCTCCTGGTCAAATCTCAAGCAATCCAACCGTGTGCGCTTTGGTCAGGGCCTGCAGCCGCGAGTTGACGTTGAGCTTGCTGTAGATGTTATTCAGATGGGTCTTGATAGTGCTTTCAGCCACCACCAGGGTCGAGGCAATCTGCTGATTGGAATTTCCTTCGGCGATCAACTTTAAAACCTCTAGCTCGCGATCGCTGAGCTGCTCCAGTGAGGCCTGCGCGCGCTGCGCACGCTTCTGCCAGGACTTCCAGTCGCGCGGCTCCACATCACATCCAAATTCGAGCAGCAGGGTATGCACATAGCTCAACACATGGGAGCGCAAATCGCCGGTATAGCGTTTCTGCTGGCGATGGTATAGCTCGGAGAGCAGGGTCATCAAAACATGTCCCTCATCAAGAAACAGGCGGCGGTATCCTCCAGGCTCGGCCAGTACCAGGCAGTGTTCCAGCACTTGCCTGGTGCGTCGAATATCCCCTGACGCGTAATGGGCCTGTATCAGTAGTAGCTGAAGCTGCAGTTCGTCGGCGATACGTCCCTGTGCCTTGATCGTTGGTAGCAGCGTCTGCACCAGCTGTATGGCTTCTGCGGGCCGCCGCCGGGCCAACAGCAGACGCGCCTTCGCCTGCAGCCAGAGCTCTTGCTCCAGCACGGAGCGCTCCTCAAGGTTGGAGGGATAGCTGTTCTGCAACATGCCCTGCACAGGTCCCACATGACCAAGCGCCAGCCGATATCGTGTACGCAGCAGGATAAGCTGTGCCAGCGCATATGTCTGGCCATCCTTATGCATAAGCAGACCCTCGGCCTGGTCCAGAAGTTGCAGGGCCTGCTCTACCTTACCACCAGCCCAGGCCAGCTGGGCGGCGAGCATGCTATAGCCGGAGCCACACTCCATCTGCTCGCTATCCTCCTGCGCCATCCTGAGCTGCTCCTGCGCACGCACCAGCTCATTCCATTCCAGGTAGAGCTGCCCCGCCTGCAAATGGGCCTGGCGCGCGAACCAGGCCATGCATTCTTTACGATTGCTGCTGCACCGCTGGTACAGCTCCATAGCCTCGCGCAGCTGACCCTGCATGGTATACAGGCGTCCCTGATGGAGCTGGCCGCTGGCAATGGCGATCGGACTGTTCATCTGGTTGCCGATGCGCTGTCCCAGCGTCAGCTCAACCTGCGCCTGCTGGATATCACCACCACATAGATGCGCGGCCCCGCGTAGCACATGTGAGAAGCTCGACAGCAAGGGCTTATGACGGTTGGCATCCAGCGCCTGTTGCGTATATGCCAGCGCCTGCTTGCCATCACCGGTATAGATAGCATAACAGGCCTGCAGATCGTAGATACAGCTGAGCATCTCGCTATCCTGACTGGCCCGCTGACTATTAAGCGCGATATCCAGCGCGCGCCCATAGCGCTCCCATTGTCCCGTGTAGAGATAGATACAGGCGGATAGATAAGCTAACACAGGGCGCTGCTGCAGCTCAATATAGGGATGCAACTGCGTCAACCAATCAAAAATACATGGGATCTGTCCCTGCATCCAGAGCGGCCACGCATGCGCTTCCAGCAGGTCGGCGGCCCGCTCATAGGCTCCGGCGGCCAGCGCGTGCTCAACCGCTTCGTGCAGCATATGCTGCTGCTCATACCAACGGCTAGCGCGACTATGGAGCTCTGGCAGACGTTCCGCATATTTCTGGGACAACTGCTGGCGCAGGAACTCCAGCAGGAAATGATGATAGCGGCGCCAGCCACCTTCTTCATCCGGCACAGCGCTAAACAGATTGGCTCGCTCCAACCACTCTAGCATCGCTTCAGCATTTCCCCAACCGGTCACCGCATCGCACAGGTCAGCCCTTACCCGGTCCAGAATAGAGGTCGTATAGAGGAAATCACACACATCATCAGGTAAGGTCATCAGTATCTCTTCGTTGAGGTAATGGGCGAGATGGCGGTTGATGGCGACGAGCGATGACATTGTCGCCGGTGGTTCTTGCTGCCCCGGCATCCTTTGCAGTGCCATACCAGCCAGATGCAAGCCAGCGATCCAGCCCTCGGTGGCACGCAGTAGATCACATAGATACTCTGGCTCAAGCTGCAGCTTCATGCCATGATTGAGCAGTTGTGACGCCTCGTCCAGATCAAAGCGTAGCTCCTCGGAACGAATCTCCAGCAACTGCCCCCTTACGCGCAGACGCACCAGTGGCAGGGCAGGATCGATCCGCGTGCTGATCAATAGATGGATATGCAGCGGCAGATGCTCTAGAAAAAAGGCCACAGACTGGTGAATAGCGGGCAGTTGAATATGCTGGTAATCATCCAACACGCACAGTAACGGTTCGGGATAGGTCGTCAAAATATTAATGAAGGCGGCCAGCATATCCTCGATCGGGGCATTTCGATATATATCCAGGCATCGCTGCACCCGCGCTTCCAGATCGGGATTGACGCGACCAAAGGCGGCCAGGCAATAGCACCAGAAGCGGGCCAGATCGTTATCATTCCTGTCCAAAGATAGCCAGGCAACCTGGTAGGAGGATTGCTGTCGCAACCAGGCCGTCAGCAAGGTAGTCTTGCCAAAACCAGCTGGTGCCGCGATCAACGTCAAAGGATGGTTCGCGCCACGCTCTAACTGATGGTAGAGATACATACGCGGAACAAGCAGAGGGGCGTAGCTCTGGGGCATAGTCAATTTTGTCGCAAGCAGCAATTGTCTGGTCGGGCTAGTCTCCATCTCATCCTCTTTCTTCCAACACGCATCCCTGCTAGCGATACCTGATCCCAAAGAGCAACTAATCACTATTATACAATAAACTCAAGGTCTTTATCCACGTATATCTATATAAGCTCCAGAGGTATGAAAAAATAGTGATCAGCGGGGTCAAGGGGCGGTAGCCCCTTGCGGGGTGCGGGGCGTCCTCGCATTGGCGTCAACTTAAGGGGTGCAGGGTATTCCCTGCCGGGGTGCGGGCGAGTATGCTGGGAGCATGCTCAAGTCCCCGCTCATTCCTTCTTCTCTCACCGCCGCCGAAGGCGGCAAAAAAGAGTTTTAAATGGTCATGGCATAAGTGTGGATATATACAGTATTTAGATTGATCTCATATCAATACGTTACTATTTTTTACGTCATTATAATAACAATACAGGAGGGAAATGCTTTAATATATGATTTTTGAGGAGGCATCAAATCCATATTTTTCGAAAACATATGCAAAAAATGTCCTTGCTCAAAAAAATGATATCTTGATACGCCCTTGATCATACAAGTAACACATTGAGTATGCCAACCTACCGGGTCGGATAATGAGGCAACTACTCACTGCTACCATACAGACGTATATGTGTTGATCCTACCTTTTTATCCACCCTACGGGGGAACACACACTATCACGTCCTCACTATACTAATGCTGTAACAACATTGTACTGTAGCTGAGCATAGCGAGAAGGCTTATTTGCACATGTGATCGTAAGTGAAAGGGGCAGACAGAAGTGTCAAGAACTTCTCAGGCGAGCGGATCTTTCATCATGGAGAGCATGTCTTCCTGTCATGATGCCTGGCTTAGGCCTGGCTAGATTGAGTAGGCTATACATGCGGGGGCAAACACAGGGCTAACCTGCGCAAGATCTAGCCATGTAAGATATGATAACAAACGAAATTGGAGGGTATATGACCATGGAACAAACTGATGAACTGCTGACAGTACGAGAGGTTGCACGCCGTTTACGTGTGGATGATACAACGGTACGCCGCTGGATTAAGCACGGCACCCTGGAGGCCGTCTCGCTTCCCCACGTTGGCAAGCGTCAGGCGTATCGCGTACGCCGCAGCACCATTGATACGCTGCTCAATCAACCGGCCTTACCCGTATAGAGAGTGTCTACGAGCAGTGATGAAGGCGGTCCTTTCGCAGAGACCTTCATCACTGTTCGCAAGTTAAAGTAACGGAAAAATATTCATTCCTGGGGAATGGCGTGAAGTGGAGTCGCGGTCAATTCAAGGAAGTATTGTTCCAGACTGGTTTCGCGGCGGCGAATTTCGGTTGCGTAGATACCGCGCTCGGCGAGAAAAGCATTCACGGCGGCCGCCTGCTCCATGGTGGCCTCAACCTCCAATAGCTGTCCCCCTGGTGGCGTCCATCCGCTATCGGTCGGGGCTGTCACGATTTGGGCGTGACGCATCCAGTTCTGCTCCTCTTCTGGCTGCGTATGCAAAAACAACTCGGCCCGCTGTAACAGGGCCGGTTCAGCAAAGCCAAATAAGATACATTGTTGCTCCGAAAGGAGATCCTGCACATTCCCCTGTACCAGCAACTTGCCGCGCTTGATAATAGCTACCCGTGAGCAGACCTGCTGGATCTCATGGAGTTGATGGCTCGATAACAGGATCGTAATACCTTGCTGCGACAGGCGGCCGATCAGCTCACGTATCTCAACCACCCCGGCCGGATCGAGCCCATTGGTTGGTTCGTCTAAAATAATCAGCTGTGGATAATGCACGAGGGTCGCGGCCAGCGCCAGGCGCTGCTTCATGCCCAGTGAATATTTGCTGTAGCTATCGTTGGCGCGCGTGGCCATATCGACCAGCTCCAGTACCTCCTCTATACGCTCATCAGTGGCCTGATTACGCGCCATGCAGCCAAAGGTAGCCACTCCGCGCAGGTTTTCTCGACCGGTCAAAAAAGGATAAAAGACGGGCTGCTCGACGATCGCCCCTACGTGCTGTAAAGCACGATAGCGCTGCTTCTCATCGCTCATGGCATAGCCCAGCGTCGTCACCTGTCCCGAAGTTGGATGAATCAGTCCCAGCAACATACGGATCGTCGTGGTTTTACCGGATCCATTGGGACCAAGCAGCCCATAGACATCTCCGCGATATATCTCGATACCCAGATGATCAACGGCGGTAAAGGTATCGAAACGCTTGGTCAACTCCTCTGTACGCACCACCATCTCGGCATGTGGCGATGGTCGTTGATCATGACTGGCTATCTTTGGCAGATCACCCATACACACCCTGTCCTTTCCTCAGCTGTGTATAGACGCTCTAATTTTTCCTACCGGGACTGTAGGGAGGCGCGCAGCTTGGTGCAGGCGCGATAGTAATACGTTTTGGCCGTGGTCATTGGCATCTCCAACACCTGCCCGATCTCAGAAAAGCTACATTGATAGAGATAGCGCAACAAAACAACCGAGCGGAACTTGGTCGGCAGGGCCTGGATGGCTTGCTGAAGCGCACGCTGCATGTCATGATATTCCGCGATCTCCTCCGGCAAAGGATGGGTATCAGGAATGGCCGCCAGCGGAGGCATCTCCTCTTCTTCAGACTGCCACTCTAACGCTGAGAACAGCGTCACCCGTCTACGACGCCGCTTACGCAGTTCGTCTCGACAGCAGTTCTGCGCAACACGAAATAACCACGGCTTCAGCTGCTCGCCTGTTGGCAGATTCGGCAGAGCAATATACAGCTTGAGAAATACCTGCTGCAACACGTCGCAGGCCTGGTCATACTCACCCAGGTGATGATAAATAAAGCGATAAAGCATGGTATGATACCGCTCAACCAGCGCCTCAAAAACCACCTGGTTGCCCGCCAGCACTTCACGCACCAGGACACCATCAGAGAACTCTTGCCATTTAGAAGGAACGTATTCTTGCTTTTGCATGAGAGGATCCTTTCTAACAAACGCGTCCCTTTGCGAAGCCGTTTGGTTAGTATTACCTGGGGACAGTATGGGCGTACGACTGTAGTACATTACGGTGCTGTCTCTTTTTTCCCTTCTCCCACGTTACCATATATTCGTGTGCTTGCTCAGAATTGTAGCGGATTGTTGAGGAAATTTCATCCTCCAAAAGGACGATTCATCAACTACTGAACTCATCCATCAGCCCTTCTTTCTACAAGAGCAGCCTTTAGAGGCAACGCCCCTATGGCTCCATAGTACTGCCGCCCTTCGGGCGGCAAGAAGGAGGAGTGGATGTGGGGAGCCCGGTTTTTGTGCCTGTCGAAGACAGGCACAAAAACCGGGCTCCCCACATCCACTCCTCTTACTAAAGAAAAGGTAGCCTTCGACACGCTCCCCCTTTTCTTAACAAGGAGTGGCCCTCGATACGCTCTCCTTTTTCTTAATAAGGGAGTGGCCTGGGGCTTGACGCCCCAGGCCACTCCCTTATTATTTTTCTGTGGTGCCGCCTGACGGCGGCACCACATCTAAAGCGCAGCTTGAAAATATCATATCCCCATCTTCAGCATATTCCTGCTATACCCCGCAAATCAATCTATAATTGGACTTACAACTTATAGTTGAACAAACAACTGATAGTCACAGAAAGCCATGAATATCACAATTAAGTGTAGCATTGCATGCACCGCTTTTTTTAGCTATGCACCTAACGTTACTTCCAAGTAAAAAAAGTCATATCTATTTCATAACCCGTCCAAAATCTCTTTTTATAAACCTTTACAAGTCTTCATCAATATTATACAATATTTATACAATGTACTTGTATGAAGATTCTCATACATCTTTTTGGTACATCAAAGGGCAAAGTCGAAATTTAAGGTAGGAGGAGCCACATGAGCAATTTGTTG
Source organism: Dictyobacter halimunensis (assembly GCF_036245075.1). Classification (NCBI taxonomy): domain Bacteria; kingdom Bacillati; phylum Chloroflexota; class Ktedonobacteria; order Ktedonobacterales; family Dictyobacteraceae; genus Dictyobacter; species Dictyobacter halimunensis. Next base: position 2,801,552 of record NZ_BSRI01000002.1, on the reverse strand, counting down.
ACGGTATCAGAGGTCGCCCGCATTCTACGCGTTGACGATGCAACAGTACGCAGATGGGTAAAGCAGGGAGTATTAGAGGCAGTAGTGCTACCACATGTGCATTCCAGGCAGGTATACCGTATAAAACGCGAAACACTAGACCGTGTTCTTGGTGACAACAGTATCCAATAATGTATCTCTACCAATATAGCAAGGAAATTCCTGGCTAACGCAACGGCGCGCCAGCTGCTATGGCGCCTGAGTAGTACACGATTATGTCTTCCCACTATATGCCTGTCCATCGTCTGATTTAGCTTCCACAAGCTTACCGTCGGACGATGTGTATTTCTCCGCCACCAATGACATTTGAGATACAGCGACCCATTTATCATAGATCATAGCGATGCCATGCCGCATCCCATTGCGATCCAAAGATCCTGACGCCACTCTCTCCTCCTACCTGTAACCCACTCTCATCACATAAGAATGTGCCTACTCCCCCCTTTTATAGGGGTACATAAGCGCCCCCACACGGGCGGCCGCATGCGCGGCCGCCCTGTTTTTTTAAGTTGGTGGGACAGGTGCGCATTCGCGCACCTGTCCCACCAACTCACATGTGATTGTGGCACGCCACAGAGGCAAAAACTCAGGCATGCCCCATCGATCATGGGCACTTGAGCGCCCTGATTCTTATATTGGTGCATGGGGCGCGCGAATGCGCGCCCCATGCACCAATATAAGAATCAGGGCGCTCAAGTGCACAGGCAAGCAAGGCTTGCTTTCACTTCTACCGGAAGGTATAATAACTGAAGTGTCGCCCCTTGCATTTGTTTTGGAGATTTTTGCTTTGAGCAATAACTATACAGGTGGATCCGAGGGTGGAACATTGAACAATGGCAGTTCACCACTGAGTCGTCGCGAAGCACGGGCCAATAGCAGTACCGGCGCCCTACCACCACTGGGGACGCTAGGTATTGAGCGCCCGGCCCCGGGTGGATTTGACTTTGAGCAAATGGTGCAATCGCTGAAAGATCTATTTGAAAAGGATCGCCAGATCGCCAGTCAGTCCGATGCAACTCGTTGCGGAATCTGCTATATCTACTTCCACGTCAACGAACTCCACTATCGCGAAGAAGGATTCTATGTATGCTCAGGCTGTGAGCAACACCTGGGATCCAATCGTCTGACTATATTACGTAAACAACAAAAATTGTAGAGAATACATACTGTAGAGAATACATACTAAAGAAAGCGGCGCCCCTCTTCCCCGTGGGAGAAAGGGCGCCGCTTTTCTTTGTATGATGCCTCTACTCGGCTAAGGCTGGCTCACCTTCTTCAAGGTCACCTTCCTTTACCTCACGCAGATCCTCGGGACTATCCAGGCGATCGATAAAGAGGATACCATCCAGGTGATCGATCTCGTGCTGGAGAATACGAGCAAACCAGCCTTCGGCATTGACTCGAATGGCCTTGCCACGTACATCCTGTCCCTTCACAACAACCTTGGTCGCGCGACGAATGTTCTCACCAATGTATCCCGGGATACTCAGACAGCCCTCGGGTCCCTTTTCTTCACCCTCTGCCTTAACGATCTCAGGATTAAAAACTGCTACCTTCCGATCTTCGTATTCAGCGACAAAGATACGGATCGATTGCGCAATTTGTGGCCCTGCCAGCCCTACGCCATTCGCTTCACGCATGGTCTCAAACATGTCGTCCACCAGCCTCTGCAGCGATGGATCGAAACGATGCACCTTCTTGGCTTTCTGACGTAGAATTGGATTTTCAGTGGTAATAATTTTCCGAATGGCCATAATTCTTCTCAATACCCCTACACAACACGCTAGCAAACTATCAAAACATTAGTGTTATAATTGACCTTAATCGTACCATACCAGAGGGGTAATACGCAAACATGTTGGAGGTCATAATCTCTACAATTGAGGAGCATCATTTGCTGCCCACACAGGGTCGCGTGGTTGTGGCCGTATCAGGAGGAGCCGATTCGCTGTGCCTGCTGCATGTGCTGCATCAGCTCTGTGGACCCGCTAAACGCTATCCATTGGTATCGCTGCACGTGGCCCATCTGAATCACCAGCTGCGCAGTCGGGAGAGCGAGCGGGATGAGGAGGCGGTGGCCGACATTGCTCGCGCATGGCAACTGCCGGTAACGCTGGGCCGCGTGGATGTCACCGGACTGGCGAATCGCGAACATCGCTCTATCGAGGAGGCGGCCCGCGTGGCCCGCTACCGTTTCTTACGTGAAGTGGCGCAGGGACAGCCGATCGCGGTCGCCCATCACCTGGATGACCAGGTGGAGACGCTGCTCCTCCACTGGCTGCGCGGCGGCGGTATCGCCAGTATGGTAGGACTCCAACCACGACAGCAGGATATTATTCGTCCCCTGCTGGCCGTGCGCCACGCGGACACGCTGGCGTACTGCGCACAACATCAATTGGTGCCAGTGGAAGATCTCAGCAACAGCGATGTGCGCTTTACGCGCAACCGCATTCGCCATGAGATCCTCCCCTTGCTCGAAGCGATGAATCCTGGTTTCCGCGACACGCTGCTGCGCAATGCCGAGGTGCTACAGACAGATTTCGCCTGGATCAATGACCAGGTGGATCTGTGGTGGTCACAGGTCGTCCTGCGGGAACAACCAGACCAGCTGCAGCTATCCATTCCTCCATTGCAACTTCTCCATCCCAGCTTACAGCACCATCTGCTGCGCCGGGCCAGCGCCCACCTGGCGGCGGGCCAATCCCCGCTAGAAGCTCGCCACTATCAATTGTTGGACCAGTTGTTGCAGCGATCAGCTACAAACGAAACGATTACCCTCCATCTCCCACAACACCTTCACGCCATACGCAGAGGTGATATACTAATCTTCAAATATATTTCTGAGCAAGCGGGCAGAGATACTAGAAAGTCACCTCATGAAGAGGTGGCCCTTTCGTTGTCCGCCAGTATCACCGTTCCTGGTACGCCCTGGACCGCGCTGGCCGAGTGGGTCGCCGATAGCATCACCCAACAGGTACAAGACGCCCTACGTTGTCAGGACTGGTCAACGGTCTGGTACCTTCTGCCGACAACGCCACATACTGTTTATGTGGATGCTGACACATTGACGGGAGATATTGCTGCTCCTGATCTGCGCGTGCGCACACGCAGGGATGGCGATCGTATTCAGCCACTGGGCATGAAGCAGGAGAAAAAAGTTAAAGAGATTTTGATCGATAGACATATTCCACGCGAGGAGCGCGCGCAGCTGCCCCTGTTCTTTTCAGGCACGCACTGCATCTGGCTGGGTGGCATCCACCTCGACCACCGGGTGCGCCTGACCGAGGCCACGCGCAGGATCATTCGCCTGTCGATCAACCACTCATCATGAAGTAACAAAAGAGGAACACATGCATCAAGATATCGAAGAGATTCTTTTATCAGAAGCACAGATACAGGAGAAAACCACAACGCTGGGACAGCAGATCGCCCACGATTACACGGGCAAGAACCTGCTCCTGCTGGGAACCTTAAAAGGTGCCGTCCCCTTCATCGCCGACCTGGCTCGCGCCATTGATCTGCCACTGGAGATCGATTATATGGCGGTCGCCAGCTATGGAAACGCTACGCAGTCCAGCGGCATCGTGCGCATCATCAAAGATCTTGAGGGTCCGATCGACCAGAAACACGTGCTAATCATCGAGGATATCATCGATAGCGGCCTCACCCTGCACTACCTGGTAGATCTACTGCGCCGCCGCAATCCACTCAGCCTGAAGATCTGTTCCCTGCTCAACAAAGAACGTCCCCGCCTCAGAGATGTGCCCATCGACTACCACGGCTTTACCATCCCCGATAAATTCGTCGTCGGCTATGGTCTCGATTACGCCCAGCTCTACCGCAACCTCCCCTACATCGGCATCCTGAAACCATCCGTCTACTCAGAAACCAACGAACCCGCCAAACAACACAAAAGCATGGCCGAAGAAGTAAAATAAGCCATCAAAAAAGAGGATAAACAGCGCGCTGCTTATCCTCTTTTTTGATGGAAAGTTAGCTCGATTGACCAGTATCGACCTGGTGCAACTCATTTTCAATGCTCTGACTTACCGACGTTAGATACTCTAAGAGCATCTTTTGTTTGGAAATGTCCAGCACGCTCATCAACTCACGAATGCGTAAGGTATGTTGCGTGTCGATCTTCTCACGTAAACGGCTTCCCTCCGCTGTTAACGTGATCAGGGTCACCCGACGGTCCTGTACACTTGGAACCCGCTTGACCAGGTTAAGGTGCTGCAAGCGATCTACAATTCCAGTGACATTGCTCTTATCGGTTATCAGCAACCGACTTAGATCAACCATCGAACGACCATGTACTTCATCTAAATGCTGTAATGCCCAATACTGCCTGGTACTCAATCCATAGTCGGCGAAGAAACGATTATCGCTATCGTCTAGCAAAATGAACGTTTTGGACAGCAGCTGATAGATTTCGAGTTCGATGCCAGCACCCTTGCTAACTGGACCCATAAATATCACCTTTCCCATTTCCCCAGGGAAAATCTGGTAATTTCTATTGAAAAGTATACCGGCAAACAGTTTTGTTATCAGTTGTTTAGCGGTAAATTTTCTAAACAAATACTATTTTCGAGATACGCATATCTCGGCACTCAATGGTGGCAGGCTCATTACAAGCCGGCCTTCCTGGATTGGGAGGGCGGCCTCCATTTCTGGCCTTGCCAGCACCGCGCACAGCCGCGCGGGCAGCGGTCCACCATCGTTGAGTACATTATCCAATTGAACGCTTACATGTGCCGTTTGCTCGCTATTATTCAAAACGATCAGCACATAATCTTCATCATTATACCGTATATACGCACCAACTTGTGCTGAATCGACATCGGAATCAACAGCAATTTGTCGTCGCTTTCCGTTTTGCAGAACCCGATACCGATGGCGTAGCGCGATCAGGCGGCGATAGTAGGCCAGCATATCCTGGTCCTGTTGCTCGCCCCAGGCCATGGGAGCGCGACAATAGGCGTTCTCTTTATGCGCGTCATCGCTCTGTGACAGGCCAACTTCGGTACCATAATAGATGATGGGTGTTCCTTCGAGCGTCATCTGAAACGCCGTGGCCAGCTTCAGGCGATCGCGCTGTCCATCCGCCAGCCAGAGGAAGCGATGCATATCATGGTTATCGACGACCACTGCCTTGCTCATGCTGGGAGGAATCTGCTGGCTATGGGTATCTAGAAAGCTCAAGAGCTCTTGCAGGGTATGCTCACGCAGCGCAAAGGTGCGCCGTAGCATAGCGGAAAGTGGAAAATCCATAAAGCCATCCATACGACCGGCGTAATCGACGATCTCGGACATCGGTGAGGTGATCTCGCCAATGGTCAGTGCATCGGGATGCGCCGTCTTGACGGCCTGCTGAAACGAGGTCCAGAAGGCATGTGAGGGACCCGGTACATAGTCCAGCCGCAGTCCATCCGCGCCATAATGCTCCAGCCAGTAGAGGGCGGCTCCATTGAGGTATTCACGCACACCGGGCTCATCCGTGCTTAGCTCGGGCATGCTCTGCACCATAGCATAGCTGCGATACATATGTGGTGGCTCAATATCTGTAAAGTCATACCAGCTGGCATAGGGACTATCTGGATTGCTGAGAGCATCGACAAAAGCGAAGTGCTCGTCGGATGTATGGTTGGCTACAAAATCCAATAAGACGTGCATGCCGCGCTGGTGAGCCTCCTGGATCAACTGCCGCAGCGTCTCATCGGTCCCATAGCGCCTGGCGACATGGTGATAATCTGATGGATTATATCCGTGATGGGTGGGACTCTCAAATAAAGGAGAGAGCCACAGGCAGTTGACGCCCAGGGATTGAATATAGTCTAGCTTTTCGAGAATGCCGCGCAGCGTGCCGCCAAAGAAGTCTGTGATGCCACGCGTCTCTTCGCTGTGTAGCGGAGGCTCATCATGGGCCGCGTTAAAGCGGTCAACAAATATCTGGTAGACGACGGCCTCATGCCACCACGCGGGCGCTTCCCAGCGATCAACGTGATAGGCGAAGCAGCGTCCCTTTTTCTGCGGCATGGTTACAGGATCCACCCGATCGGCATACCAGTGCGAGCAGGGATCGCTCAGACTCCAGCCATCGGCGCGATAGCGCACCAGGATACCGTCTGCCTGAGCAGGGATCACCACCTGCCAGACACGTGCCATCTGACCACAATCGGCGTTATACTGCTGTCGATCTGTCGGTGCGGCAAAAATAACCGTGCCACGCTCAGCGATCCCTCTTTCACCGACAGGCTCACTACCATCTGTCGTGTAATATATGGCCACCCGCTCAATAGGCCGGTCCACATTAACAAACAGGGAGAGCGTAACGTCCTGTCCGGGCTGAGGATCAAGCGGCCAAATCTGGCTTAAATGCGCCAGCCCATCTTCGATCGCGGCCTTGAAACGTCGCGTGTGTGCGGAAGCGTAGGGAGAAAAAAAGAAGTCCACAACTTGAGTCATTCCGACACGTACCTCTTCATTAGCAATCAGCATCTATGCTGGCTTCTACACAATATCGTAAAAAAAAATATAGTTGACAAGCAAACTATATCCTAAGTCTAACTATTTTTGCCCGTTTGTCAAGCCGGGATATCCTCACGGATGCGTATCATGTTTTTGCACAAAGAAAGACAACGAGGACATACGTTTCTCCTTTTGCAAAAAGATGAGCCACACCTTATCCTCAACTATGTTACAATGGCTTTATTCAACCTGCTTGGTAATATAAAGTAGCCGGTTGCACCTATGTAGTACGCTACACTCGTACGGATAATACCCTGTTAAGGGTATCAGTACATATCGATAGAGGAGAATTTGTGATGGTATCTGTTGGTGTCATTGGCAGTGGTGCCTGGGGCACGACACTGGCGATCTTGCTGGCACGCAAAGGCATCGCCGCCACCATCTGGGACCACCGTCCGGAGCGGGCCCTTGAAATGCAGCGTGCGAGAGAGAACAGTGTGTTCCTGCCGGGTATACATTTTCCCGATACCGTACGTGTTACCTCAGATAGCGCGGAAGCGGTACACCAGAAGGATATGCTGCTACTGGTAACCCCTTCACAAAAGTTGCGCGAAAATCTGCGGCTGCTGGCTCCTCATCTCTCACGCCAGACGCTGCTGGTGAATGCCAGTAAGGGCATTGAGATCAACAGTCTGCAGCGCATGACCGAGGTAATCGCGGAAGAGATACCAGATGCACAGCACCGGATCGCTGCCCTCAGCGGTCCCAATCTGTCGCGCGAGGTGGCTGAGGGCAAGCCGACGGCCGCCGTGGTCGCGGCCTATAATGCGGACGTTGCCAGGATGGCCCAGAACATTATCAACTTCAATACCTTCCGCGTGTATACATCCAACGATGTAATTGGGGTAGAGCTGGGTGGCGCGCTTAAAAATATTATCGCCATCGGCGCCGGTTTCAACGATGGCCTGGGTTATGGAGAAAACGCGAAGGCGGCCATCATTACACGCGGCCTGGCGGAAATCTCTCGCCTGGGGGTCGCGGCCGGCGCGAATCCTTTGACCTTCGCGGGTCTGGCGGGTATGGGCGACCTGGTGGGGACCTGCGCCAGTCCTTTGAGCCGCAATCAGCAGCTCGGGCGGCGGCTGGCCGGTGGAGAGAAGCTGGCCGATATCCTCAAATCTACCCACAGCGTGGCGGAAGGGGTCTCAACCACCCAGGCCGCGTTACGGATGGCGGATCGCTACAATGTAGAGATGCCGATCGCCAACCTCTTAAGCCAGATACTCTTTGATGACCTGGACCCACGAAAAGCCGTACTGGAACTGATGATGCGTGATCCTAAAGGGGAACTGGAAGGTTCCCTTTAGGGTTATAAAAGCGGGAGGTACAGGAGGGCCGGCGAGGCCCTCCGACGGGGTTGGGGGCGTCCCTCAATCCTCTCTCCTCCCTTGCGCAAGCGAGAATATAACCACTATAAAAGAAGAGAAAGAGTATGTCACAAGCACAAATACAGACCTTTGCCTCCTGTACCCAGGCCACCTTTCCCGAGGTGCTGCGGCGATTTCAGCACACGCTGCAACTCCTGGGCTGCAACGATCAGCAGGTGTTGTCATGGGTAGCGGAAATCACCTGGCCCGGCAGCGACAATGATGCCTATGGTGATATTTATGCCGCGCCCCTGCACCTGGCCCCACCCGATGCGCCTGCGCTTGAGTGCGCGGGCATAGAGGTTTCGCTCTATACGCAACCCGCCGTCCCCAGTCTGGAAGAGCTACCTGCCTGGCTCGGTTTGAACTTTCTGGTCGATAGCGAACAGCTGCAGGAAGATATTCCCGCCCCTTATACACTAGAGGCTGGCGCGAGCATCTGGAGTATTCTGCAAATACTGGCCCACGAGTTTACCGAGGTAGGAGCATATTTTACCAATGAGTGGCAGGAAAACCAGGTCTGGCGAGCCATTGTCGAGGCGGCGGGTGATCCCTGGGTCTTTGATCTGGGCATCTTTCCTCGTAATCTGGCCATGCATTTTGAGATGGTGCCGGCTGGCTTTAAGGGCACCCTCACCGATGCTGGCTTTGGTTTTGCCCAGCTCAATCGCTGGCAACAGTTGCCCTGGGATAAAGCCACCAACGCCTCATAACGGCGTAAACCAATGGGGGTAGCCAAAATCACTATCTGAAATGCAGCTACTTACTATATGATATACTTGAGTATCTGACTCTTACTCTCACTCAAAAAAACCAGGAGAACAGAGGGTGCCACAAAACGCTTCAGAGATCGGTTCTTTATCAGGGGGCCATTGTGTTTTTACCTATCCGATGCTCTTTGAGAGCGGCCCGTGCATCCCGAACCAGGAGGACAAGCCAATAATTCCTATTTGACAACTTGTCTGGGTTCAGCGGGGCATGGTGAACGTTCGCAAAACATTCCATCCGGATAGCCCAGGCCTTAAAGCTGGGATTTCACACGATTGAAATGATGATAGAATGATATGGAGAGGATCATAAAGTACCAGGGTAACACTTTTCTTTACTCCTCCATCACAACCATTCGTGTACAATCCAGAGCTTGAGAATTTTTAACAGGACTGATAAACAGTTCAGCAATCGATGAACAACAAAGTGGTAAAATGTGTCGAAAGAGGCTGTCGCAGCCGATTAAGAGCAGGCCTGGTAGCATCAAGACGTTTTACCACGTTTTGAAAGGCAGACAGACACATGGGACATCACATCCTGGTTGTTGATGATGACGAGGGAATAGTCGAGGTCGTACAAATTGTACTGGAGGGCGAAGGATACGTTGTGCGTACCGCAACCAATAAGGATGACTTACAAAACATCGCCGACGATCTGCCCGACCTTATTTTACTGGATGTGCTTTTATCAGGTGACGATGGTCGCGAGATTTGCAGAAAACTGAAGGGCGATGAGGCAACCAAGCATATTCCCGTTATTATGCTTTCAGCACATTCCGATGCCAGCAAGGTAGCCGACGCCGGCGGAGCCGATGATTTTTGGAGAAGCCCTTTGACGTGGATGTGCTTATCGACATAGTTGCCAAGCATCTTTCCCCTTCTCAACGCGTTCACAATTAGTCGCGCTGCGAGCGCGCATAAAAAAAGTCTTTAATGTTGCGGAAACATAACAGTGAGGTGAGGAGTGCTTGCACTCCTCACCTCACTGTTATGTTTCCGCAACATTATTAAAAAAGTGGGGAGGCCATGCCTCCCCACTTTTTTAATGGGTTACCTCCTGGCCCGGTTGCCAGCGAAGATTGGGTTTGCGGGCGGCCAGGGCCTGATCGAGACGACCAATAACGGTTGTGTGGGGTGCCGTCTTGACCAGTTCGGGATTGGTACGGGCCTCATCAGCGATCTGGTGCATGACGCTGATGAAGTAGTCCAGCGATTCCTTCGTTTCGGTCTCGGTAGGCTCGATCATCATAGCCTCGGGCACGATCAAGGGGAAGTAGATGGTTGGAGCGTACATGCCATAGTCCAACAGGCGCTTGGCGATGTCGGTCGCGGTTACCCCATGCTCTTCCTTCAGCTTGCGCGCAGTGGCCACAAACTCGTGCTGGCAGATCAGCGGATAGGCGGTCTCGTAGTCCGAGGCGAGCTCCTGGCGCAGATAGTTGGCGTTAAGGATGGCGCTCTCAGAGACATGGCGCAGGCCGTCGGGACCATTGAAGCGGATGTAGGTGTAGGCTCGTACCAGTACACCAAAGTTGCCCAGGTTGGCGCGCACTTTGCCGATAGATTGCGGGCTGACCTCCTCCCAGTAGTAGCCGTCCGCGTTCTTGGCGGGCAGAGGTCCGGGCAGGAATGGCACCAGGTGTGCTTTGACTCCGATCGGACCGGCTCCGGGTCCACCACCGCCGTGTGGCGTGCTACAAGTCTTGTGCAGGTTAAAATGGACCACGTCAAAACCCATATCACCAGGACGCGTGATGCCGAGTACGGCGTTGGCATTGGCACCATCATAGTAGAGTTGCCCACCAACCTCGTGGATCATGCGACCGATCTGCGCGATATTGGCGTCAAACAGGCCCAGCGTGTTCGGATTGGTCAGCATGATGGCCGCGACCTCATTGCCATGCGTATCCAGCAGGGTCTTCAGGTGCTCCATATCGATGCCACCGGTGCGATCATCACTTTTGACTTCGACCGCCTTGTAATTCGCCAGCGTGGCGCTGGCCGGATTAGTACCGTGGGCATTATCGGGGATCAGCACCAGGTTGCGGTGTCCCTGTCCCTTGCTCTGATGATAGGCCTTGATCAACATCAATCCGGTTAGCTCACCATGCGCGCCCGCCGACGGCTGCAGGGTGACGCGCGTCATGCTGGAGATCTCCGCGAGGTAGCGCTCAAGCTCATACATGAGCTGGATCGCGCCCTGCGCCGTCTTTTCGGGCTGCAAGGGATGGATATGCGCGAAGCCGGGCAGCGCGGCCATATCTTCGTTCAGCTTGGGATTGTATTTCATGGTGCAGGAGCCAAGCGGATAGAAACCGGTGTCGACCCCGAAGTTACGCTGCGAGAGGTGGGTGTAGTGGCGCACCACCTCGATCTCACTGACCTCTGGCAGAGGGGCTGGCTCCTGGCGCAACAATGAGGTAGGGATCATGCTATCCAGCGCTTCTACCGGCACATCCATGCTCGGCATAGTCGCGGCACGCCTGCCGGGGGCGCCTTTTTCAAAAATTAATGTCTCTACACTCATGCCTGCACCTCTTTCAACACGCTGACCAGGGTATCGATATCTTCTTTTGTACGCGTCTCTGTCACACAGAAGAGCATATAGTTGTCCATGCCGGAATAGCTCTCGGCCAGCGGATAACCGCCGATAATGTCCGCCCGCTCAAACAATTGCTCCATCCGCTTGGTAGAGACCGGGCACTTGATCACGAATTCATCAAAGAAAGGACCATCGAAGGCGGCTTCAAAGCCCGGGATGGCGGTAATCTGGCGGAAGGCATAGTGCGCTTTCTGCAGACAGAGCTGACCTAGTTCCTGGAAGCCTTGCTTGCCGATGGCGGCCAGGAAGATGGTGGCACCTACGGCCAGCAGGGATTGGTTGGTGCAGATGTTGGAGGTGGCGCGCTCACGCCGGATGTGCTGCTCGCGCGTCTGCAGTGTCAGCACATAGCCGGTCTGCTTGTGCTCACCCTCCTCGATGGTCTGTCCGACCAGGCGGCCAGGAAGGAGACGCATAAACTTCTGCCGGGCGGCCATAAAGCCGAGAGCGGGGGCGCCATAGCTCATGTTGTTGCCCAGGCTCATCATCTCACCCACGGCGATATCCGCGTTATAGTCTCCAGGAGGGGCCAGCACGCCCAGTGAGGCCGGCTCGGTAATCACCGACACAAACAGCGTTTTTCCCTGGTGCGCGATCGGCTCAATGGCGCGCATATCCTCGACGCGGCCAAAGAAATTGGGCTGCTGCACGATTACCGCGGCCGTATTTTTATCGACCGCCGCCTTCAGGTCTGTCAAGGAGGTCACGCCGTTTTCCAGGCCGATCTCTTTCACGCTAAAGCCACGGGCAAAGGCGTAGGTATGCAGCACCTGCCGATACTGGGGATCCACGCCGGCCGAGATGACGATCTCGCCACGGCCGCCCGGGCCCAGCGCCATCAAAGACGCCTCGACCACCGCCGTCGAGCCATCATACAGCGAGGCATTGGCGATATCCAATCCTGTGATCTGACACACCATGGTCTGAAATTCATAGATGGCCTGCAACATACCCTGGCTCACTTCCGGCTGATAGGGGGTGTAAGAGGTCACGAATTCCGAACGGTTCTGCAGATGGGGCACAACACTGGGGATAGCACGATCATAGGTACCGGCACCGAGAAAAGAGATGGTTGTATCCAGGCTTTTATTTTTGGCCGCCATCCGGCTCATCAGACGCTTCAGATCCGGCTCAGGTAACGCGGGCGGCAGATCGAGGGCGTCGCCCAGGCGAACCTCAGCGGGCACGGGCGTCAACAAATCTTCTAGCGAAGAAAGGCCCAGGTGCTCCAGCATAGCCTGCTGCTCTTCTTGCGTATTTGGCACATAGCTCATTCAGTGAACTCTCCCTTGGGTCTGGAAGCTCCCCGGACTCGGCTGCTTCTTTCATGATGCGCAAGGGGAGCCGCTACGATATAACCAGAATTGCATGCTAAATACAGTGCCTCGCATTCTGTTACTACGATGGATTTTTTGAGTACCTCTTGCGGCAAACCTGTTGACTGATATCAGAGGAAGACAGCACAAGCGAGTGGATTGGCATATCCACGTATGGCATCGATATATATACATCGCTAGACCAGAGAACGCAGCACATTTGTATGCACATTGTGTTCTTTCAATGGTTGCTATTATTATATCGCATAGTTATGGCATATATCCAAAATCCTATAGAGATATAGGAATGCCATGGAAACTTTGTCTACAAAAGGGGCATGGACGCACGTCCATGCCCCTTTTGTAAGCCAGCCTGGGGACGCTGACGCCTCCACCCGTATTAATAATTGCGAAGTGCGAAAAGAATGCGCTTTTGCGCATTCTTTTCGCACTTCGCAATTATTAACTTTTTGTGTGCCCCCTCACGGGCGGCTGCACGCGCCCGCCCGTGAGGGGGCGCGCATACCCACGCTTGTTAACGGCCCTGTAAATATTGCAGATATTGATCTACATCCATCAAAGCATCGACCTGGGAGGGGTCGGAGAGCTTGATTCTTAACATCCAGCCCTGCTCGTAGGGGTAGTCATTGATGTTCTCGGGATGGTCTTTGAGCTCTTCGTTGGCGCTGACGACTTCACCGCTCACGGGTAAGACCAGTTCGGAGGTGGCTTTAACCGATTCGATATCGCCGAATTTCTCTTCAACGGCCATACTTTGGCCGCTATCCCAGGGTAGTTCGATATAGACGATATCGCCAAGCTGGTCCTGGGCGTAATCTGTGATGCCGATTACGGCCTCGTCGCCCTCTACACGTATCCATTCATCAGTTTTACTATACTTTAGATTAGCAGGATGATTCAGGCTAGCCATCGTTCGTTTCTCCCTTTCTCAGGACGATTAGTGCTTGAATGCCTGGATGGTAACAACCACCCGGATATATAACCTTTATTTTCGCTTATAGAAAGGCAATGCCACAATCTGAGCAGAAATACGCTTGCCTCGGATCTCTACTGAGATAGAGGTTCCAGGCTCGGCATGCGCCGCATCTACATATCCCATACCGATGTTTTTCTGGACAGTTGGACCGGGGGCGCCGCTGGTGAGGCTGCCAATCTGCTGTTCGCCCGCATAGAGGGGATACCCACCGCGTGGGACGCCGCGCTCCAGCAATTGGACACCGACCAGCAAGCGCTTTGGACCCTGCTCTTTAACCTTCTGCAGGGCTTCGCTCCCGATAAATGTCCCCTTGGCCAGTTTGACGGTCCAGCCCAGGCGAGCTTCCAGCGGATTGGTCTGCTCATCCAGTTCATGTCCATACAGACACAGGCCGGCCTCCAGGCGCAGGGTGTCGCGCGCGCCCAGGCCCGCCGGGAGCAGTCCTTTGGGCTGGCCGGCCGCTAGAATGCTATCCCACAATCCGACCACGTCAGCCGAGGCGCAGTAGAGCTCAAAGCCATCTTCGCCCGTGTAGCCGGTACGTGAGATCAAGCAGTGGATACCCGCGACCTCGCCCGGAACAAAACGATAATAGCGAATGTCTTTTATATCTACCGCGGTCAATGGTTGCAGAATATCGAGCGCTAGCGGCCCCTGCAACGCGATCAGCGCGGTGGTATCCGATTGATTGGATAGTGAAACGTGCTGGAACTGCCTTGCCTGCTCCTGCACCCAGGCGAAATCTTTGTCGATGTTGGCCGCGTTAACGACCAGCATGTAATGATCATCCGCCAGGTGGTAGATGAGCAGATCGTCTATGACATTGCCGTCGGGCAAACATAGCTGTGTATAGAGAGCCTGCTGAATCGCCAGGCGCGAGACGTCGTTTGGCACAAGATGCTGCAAGAAGGGGAGCGAATCCTGCCCCTCTACCTTAAACTCACCCATATGGCTGACATCAAAGAGTCCCGCCCGCGTACGGACCGCCTGGTGCTCATCCAGGATACCGCTATACTGTACCGGCATTTCCCAGCCACCGAACTCAACCAGGCGCGCCTCCAGGGCACGATGTCGTTCATAAAGAGGGGTTCGCTTTAGTTGTGAGACGGCATTGTCATTCATTGTCATTCCCAAATACTCCATCCAGTACGTTTCAATGGACATAGCTGCTTTAACTGCAGAAAATAACTTGTACCTGTCCACTATATCAGATTTTTTTGGGGATCACAATAAAGCAGAGCAAGGCCGTGAAGCTAGGGCGTGGTTTGATGGGTTGCGGCCAGCATGGCCATCAGAGGAACCAGTTGAGAGGCGATGGGGGTCCCCCAACCGGTGGTGGCATCCCATCCGGGGCCGGCCTTATATCCATCCAGCGTGACGATGGTAGCGTCGGTAGCCGACAGGCTAACACCATTATTCCCCTTGACGATATCATGGAACGCGCTCTGATACCAGTCTGACCTCTTTCCGATCTGATACAGGAGCGGATTGATGAAGCCCAGTCGCTGGTTGGCATACTGGTCCGCCAGCGCCACGATGCCCGCCCATTGAGGCGTTCCAGAACTGGTGCCCCCAAAGCTATACAGGCTACCAGGACCATGCTCGCCATCGGACCAGACAACGACCACGCCACGGCTGGTCGAGCTATTATAAGCCACATCAGGCGTCCCCCGCTTATCCGCGATGTTCGCGATCTGATCCTGATAGGAAGGCTTCTTGTAGATATCGCTGAAGCCACCCCCGCTGGCTGACTGGCTAGCGGGATCGCGCCAGACCGTTTCACTCTGGTATTCGCCCGTTACAAGATCAGCCTCCAGGGCGGTACCACCTACACCGGTCACCAGCGGATCAGAGACCGGGATCGACGCAGCCTTATTCCACGACTCGTTATCGCAGGTCTGCTCACCGGGTCCACTATCCCCTGAGGCTGCCAGCAACGTCATGCCGAGCCGGGTCGCAGTTTCAAAGGCTTTATGCCAGCTCTTTAAGACATCCGCTGTAGCGCAGGCCTCGCTCTCGCCAAAGCTCATCGAAATAATATCGCCTAAATCATGATCAATGGTATAGTTCAGGGCTCGAATCAGGTCTGGATCGTTCTCGCTCTTCGACTCAACCAGGGTAATCGAGGCATCCGGGGCGATCGCATGGGCCCACTCGACATCCAGCGAGATTTCAGCGGACCAGGTCTGCTGCGTGTCATCGTGTTTATTCCAGGCTGGCAGTTTATCGGGGACAACGATATTCAAGTTTATCGGCGGCAGGCCAAAGCGGGCATCGAAATCGGCGACATCATCGCGCAGGTGCGGCGCCTGGTAAGCATCTATAATTACGATGCTGCGCCCCTTACCCGTATAGCCCCGCGCCAGGAGTGGGGCGATGCTATAGGCATTGCGCATCTGGTCCACACCATAGCAATGCTTATCAGACTGATTTATCTGGCATTTAGAGAACAGCGAATCATATGGTCGACCCAGGTAGCGATAGTGGGGGGAGACAACAGCGGCATGGCGTGTGATCCCCCTGGCAACAACATGCATAGAGGTCCCAGACGAGGAAAGCAGGGCCACCACAAGATTCAAGACGAGAGCACAAAGCCAGATCTTCCCGGTAAAGCGGTGAGAGATAGTATGGTTCTGCATAGAAAGCACATCCTCCTGGCATGTTTGCTTGCACACGACCCCCACCCATCAGCAACGAAATATGCCATTTGAAGATGCCAGGCGTGTATCGCCAATGCTATTATAAGTATAATAACCTCAACAAACCATAGGTTCGGACCTCGCGTCCGATTATTTTATTCGGACACGAGGTCCGCATATAATCGGACGCGAGGTCCGAACCTATGAGATGCGGCGGCGTTGTTCGACCTGGGCGAGGGTGGGGATGCCGCTGATGCCGGTTTGTTCGATGGAGAAGGCGGCCACGCAGTTGGCAAAATCGACGGCCTGAGCGGGATCGCGATGGCGGTAGAGATGTGTCAGGAAGGCGGCGGCAAACACATCTCCGGCTCCCGTGGGATCAATTTCGTGCGCGCTATAGGCGGCAAAGCGGCTGGAGCGCCCCTGCTGAAACAGGGTAGCCCCGTGTCGGCCATCGGTGGCGACCAGTAGAGGAACGAACGTACTCCAATGGGCCAATAGCCGATCGGCCTCACCGCGATCACCGGAGGCAAAGGGCAGCAGATCATCATGGCTGAGTATCAACACATCCAGGGAGGGCAGTACCTTTTCCGCGTCTCGCCAGGGTGTCGGCCAGACACGCCCATCGGCGTCCCAACGCCTCAGCCAGCCTTGAGGGGTGGCCGCCAGCAACATACCTGGACGGCGGGGAAAGTGGGTCACCATCTCAGGATGCAGTTCCTGGGCAAGGGGTCCAAAGAGAACGATGCCGGCGCTATTGCGCCAGTCGAGGGGAATATCGGTCTCGGTAATATCGGCCCCCCGCGCATAGAGGTACTGGGTCCGAAAACCTTCATGATAGCGATTGGCGAATGTGGTCGTCTGGGGAGAAGAGGAGACGTGCAACGCGACCCCTGGCAATGTTGTCGATAAGAGTTGAGCCACCTCGAGGTCCGCGCATGTCACGATCGCCGTGTCCAATCCCAGGTGATAGGCGGTCTGGGCGGCAAAAGTAACGGTTCCACCGAGCACAAAAGAGCCATCTTCCTGCACATCACGGGTAACATGGCCGAGCGTTAAAAAATCGGGTTGTCGAGACACAAATAATTATCCTCTATTACAGGTTATTCCAAAAAAAGGGCAACATCCCTCTTTTTGGAATAACCTGTAAAATGCATGGGCGCCACGGGCGCTATTTCTACCACTGAATACAAATATGGCGGCGGGCTAGCGTGCCGGTCGCTTCAGTGAAATTACCACCCTGCGCTCTTCACCCTCTCCAATACTCTCTGTGCTGATGTCCTTACTATCAGACAAAGCGATATGTACGATACGGCGCTCATGCGGGGGCATGGCTTCCAGGGCGATTGAGCGGCGATAATTGCGCACCTGCTGTGCTACGCGCAGGGCCAGGGAGCGCAGATTCTCTTCGCGGCGCTCGCGATAGTTTTCGGCATCGACGATGATGCGCATGCGATGCTTGGTGCGGTGACTGACGATCAGGTTAACCAGTAGCTGCAGGGCGGCCAGGGTCTCGCCGCGGCGCCCGATCAGCAGGCCCAGGTTCTCATTGATACCACGTATATTCAGGGTCAGAGGACTGGTTGAGCGTACCTGCACCGTTGCATGAATGTTCATGTAACGCAAAATATGTTGCAAGACATCAACCGTAATCTCTACATCCTCACGGGAAGGATGCTCCACATCCTGCACAGTATCGCCAGCGCCAGCGGCAACGGCCTGCTCAACCAGCGGCTGCAGAGACGGCTCAGAGGAAGCAATGAAAGGCACAGGCTCATCGTCTTCGTCTTCTAGTTCTCCCTCGTCCTCATATTCGTACTCCTCATCCTCTTCTTCCTCCTCATCTTCCAGGAACTCCTCCTCGTCTTCTTCCTCGTCCTCATAGAGCTCCTCTTCTTCCTCGGGGAGAGGAATTTCGACATCGCCCGAGCCCAGTATAGCATCAGCCATTTCAGGGGTAATGATAGCACCTGCTTTGCCAGAACTGGTTGCCCCGGAACGAACAGTCACGCGTACGCGGGCATCTTTGCTCCCCAGACCAAATGCTCCCCGGCTGGGTTCCTGTAGAACAGCGATGTCCACCTCATCGCGGCGCTTTCCCAGGCGTGTTAGCGCCTGCGTGATCGCCTCGTCAACACTTTTGTCACTAGCCTCTATGCTTTCCACTGTTTCCGTGCCTCCCTGTAAAAATTATCTATGACCACGATCACCCTGTGGCAGGACAGGGTGATCGAATTTAGCATATTGCGAGCGCGGACTAGCGGGCCTTTTGCGAACCGCTACGTCTGCGAGCCGACGCACTTCCCCCACGTGGCCGACGTGTATACTGGGAAGGACCGCTACCGTTTGTTTTGGGAGTGGTCGTGCGCAACTGCGAAATTGCGTTGCTGTCGCTCTTGTCAACAACCTCTTTTTTGCTCTCAACCACCGTTGGCTTCTGAATACGAGATGTTGATGTGTTGCTTATCTTATCATCTTTGGGAGCCGAGCTACTACCAGCGCTTACTGGAGCGACTTCTTTTTTCATGTTCGGTGTAGTCAGCAGCGCACCCCAACCGGTAACAAAGTATTGCTGTACCGCCTGGAAGATCGACGAAACGGTCCAGTACAGGGCCAGGCCAGCTGGAAAAGTCCAACCAATGAAAACCGTGAAGAAAGGCATGATATACTGCATCATCTTCATCGACTGCTGGGTTGGGTCCCCGGCCACCGGCTTGCCATTACTTGTCGTGACAGGCGCAGTCTTTGGCTGCGCCATACGCAGCGAGACAAACGTTGCCAGGCCGGCCAGGATCGGCAGGACGTGCGAGGGGTCAGCATGCGATAGGGGGAACGTCCAGCTCCAGTTGACATGCAAGATGGGATTCAAAAATGAAAGCCAGGCAAACCAGTCTAAGGTCAGCCTCGGCAAACTGGTGAAATGGGGAACAAATGGATACAGGTGCGCGTTGATGTCAGCCAATTTATCTGTACGCACGCCAGTGCTAAGAGCGAAATACAGCCCATACAGTATTGGCATTTGCACTACCAGGGGTAAACAGCCAGCCACCGGGTTGACACCATACTCTTTATACATTGTCTGTATGGCCGCCATCTGCGCCTGCTGATCGTTGGCGTGCTTTTTCTTGATCTCTTGCACCTGCGGTTGCAATGCCTGGGTGGCTTTGGTAGATTTAAGCTGCTGCAACGTCAATGGGAAGAGGATCAACTTAATGACCAGCGTCAACACCACAATTGAGAGGCCAAAATCACCGAACAGGTTATAGAGAAGTATTAGACCATTAAAAATGGGGAACGTAAAAATGATATTAAAGAGATTACCTATCTCGCCCACAAGAACTCTCCTGCCTTCCTTGACCTAGTTACCCAGACGTTCTGGAACCGGATCATAGAGGTCACCGTGATAAAATGGTTGGCATCGGCCAATACGTTTAACAGTCATCCAGCCGCCACGGAAAAAGCCAAAACGTTGAATAGCCTCATATCCGTACTGGGAACATGATGGGGTAAACCGACACGATGAGGGCAGGACTACCGACAGCGTGCGCTGATAGACACGAATCAAGAAAAGTGCGATATATTTCACATTAAAAACCCTTGCGTGTATTCAACTCTTTCGTCTCCACCGGGTGGGCGGAGCCTTCCAGAAGTCGCGCTCTACGTAACAATGTAGATACATCCTGTATCAACACAGGTAAGCGTACACCAACGATCTGATTCCTTGCGCTAAAAACGATATCCCAACCGGGAGGAATATCCGCTAAAAGGGGGCGAACCGCCTCTGCTAGTAGCCGTTTAATATAATTTCGCTGAACTGCGCGTTTTGAAATGCGTTTACTTACCACAAAACCAACGCGCAATGTAGCTTGATCATTGGGTTTCCACGCGAGGATAAGCAGCCGGGACGCTGTACTGCCTCCCTGCTGCCTTACTCGCTGGAAATCACTATTCTTACGTAAGCGGAACGCACGGTTGAGTGCCACAATAATGTCTGTTCGAAGTTAAACAGTCAAGCTCCAGCGCCCTTTGGCGCGGCGAGCTTTGAGCACACGACGTCCATTGCGTGTGGACATACGTTTCATAAAACCGTGTTCGCGTTTACGCGGAATGCGTTTTGGTTGCCAGGTGCGTTTCATAAGACCCTTTCTTAGCCTCCACTCAAGATATCCCGTAGATTATAGCGAGTATCGGGCAGACTGTCAATTCTGATGGCAGTATTTACTGTTGGACTTTTCGCAGAATGTTACCTGGCAGTGAAGTCCGTCGCGTCCCTTCCAACCAATGAAACGTAGGCGTGATACCAGCAGAGAGGCCAGGCGAGCAGAAAAGTCTGTGCCGGCCTCTCAGTACTATGCTAACAGAAAAGTCCTCAATGATATCATTTTTTCTTACGGGGTTTTGAACCGTAAGAGGACACGACCGAGACGGATTTCGTCGTTGTCGTTCAGCGGCGTGGGCGTCTTGCCGGCCAGGCGCTGCCGATTGAGGAATGTGAAGTTTGTGCTGTTCTCATCCTCTAGCATATATTGGCCATTCTCAACAAAGATGCGCGCATGCAGACGGGAGACGCCGCCTTCTTCACCGCCATTAGCGGTTAGATCAACATCCGGATAGATGTTGCTGACGGGATCTTCACGTCCAATGGTGATGACATCTTTGCCACCAAGATCGAATTCCTGGTTGTCCGCCTCAACGATCAATCTGGCCTGCAGGGCTGCCGGGGCACCAGTGGGAGCCGCGGGGGCCTGCTGCTGCTGATCGGGTTGCGGAGGGGCGGCAGCCGGCTCTGGCGAGGCCTGAGCGGCTGGCTGTGCCGCCGCGACCGGCGCTGGCGCGCCCAGCAGGCTCACACCACAGTTGGAGCAAAATGCCTCACCGACAGGATTCTCCGCTCCACAGGAGGGGCAGGTCTGCGTTCCAGCGGCGCCCGCGGGGGCGGGAGCGGCTGGCGCGGCCGGCGCCTGGGCCTGAGGGGCCGGGGCGGCACTCGCATCCGCAGCGGTATTTAGCGGCTCGCCGCATTCATCGCAGAATGCCGACCCATCTGGATTTTCGTGGCCTAAAGAACATCGTACCGACATAAGAATTTTCCTTCCTCTGCCTTTTATTTTGTAACTACTCGGGTTTCCTTATTGTGCCTCCTGAGGCGGCACGCGAAAAAGGAGTAGGTTTTTCTATTATATTACGGAAGCAGATCGTCTAATCGCTGTGTAAGCTTACGAGTCTTATTTCCGATAGATTTTACCTGTTCCTGGGAAATCTGTTGTCCTTGGTTGATCTGCTCAATCGCCGAGAGTGTTTCCGCGTCCAGCACACGGGTGACGTTGGGCGCGATCTTGGTGGTCGCTTTACCGGTGCGTTTGTATTCGTCGAGAATGCGAGTTACCAGGCGCTGGGCATTGGATTTTTCGGCGAAGTTCATCACCAGGGCATTAACCTGCGAGTTCTGGTTGGGATCGCTGCTAAATGTGACCTTGATGTCCTCGCGAATCTTCTCACCAGTCAATCCAACGACGGGTACATCATAGCTCAATTCGGCCTGGGCAATACGGAAGAGTCCGGCTGGACGTGGATCGATCATCAGCTCGATCAGGACCGATTGCGGGGTATCCTTCTCAAGGTCACCCAGATTTATCACCACCTGGCGATCCGATAGCGCGGAAGCATCCACGTCGCGGATCAGCGGCAGAACCTTGACCGCTTTGCGCGGGGTGACGCCGGTTGGCAGGCGCAGCGTAACAGTAGCGTTACGAACCGCGACGGCCACCGCGCTTTGAACCTGCTGCTCGAAGATGGCCATGGCGTCAGCGGGTGATTTGATGAACTCGGCCGGCAGACCACCGCTCAATTGCCCGACATCATCCAGCAAGCTTTCATCCCAGTCAGAGCCGATGCCGAGAGGATAGATCGAGATGCCAGAGGCGGCGGCATCCCGTGCCAACTGGCGACAGCGATCGGTATCGCCATAGGTGACACCATCTGTCAACAGAATCATGCGGTTCACCGCGTTCGGAATATTCCAGCGACGCAGTTCTCCCAGACCCTGGATCATACCCAGAGACATCGTGGTACCGCCAGCATCCTGAATCCGATCGATGGCGGCCTTCATGCCTGGCTTGTCATTAGCAGGCATAGATGGAATGATGACCTGCGCAGTATCATCAAAGATGACTACCGAAATGTAGTCGCTGGGCTCAAGGCGGTCAATAACCATCTTTACCGCTTCGCGCACATTTCTTAATTTCGCACCCTTCATCGAGCCTGAATGGTCAATAACCAGGGCGAAATTCAATGGCATACGTACCTGTGCCATTAAAGCCGTCGGTTTGGCTTCTAATAACAGATATGCGAGCTGGCTACCACCAGTAACGGGCATATAATCTTTTCCTAATTGGTGGGCCAGAGTTACCTCTCCGGGCATGTTACATCTGCTCCTTTCGCATTCGGCTGGCTCCCTAGTATATCATAAATCTCTTCACCAACGACGGGAGCGCCCGCAGGTGCGGGGCTTGCTCCCGCTTTTTTCCCTCCGCTTTCGCGTCCCCGCCTGGTCAAAGAGATCGATAACACAGCTCTTAGCGTACAAAAACAACGACGGCGCTGACATTGTCCTCTCCGCCATTGGTATTGGCGACCTCTATCAATTGCGCGCTGGCGGAATGTGGATCTGGCGCGTGATTGAGGATATCAGCGATCTGGGGATCGCGTATCATTTCCCATAATCCGTCCGAGCAACTCAAGAGTATGTCGCCAGGATGAATCTGCTGCGTGAAGAGATCTACCTGAACATTCTGTTTATCGCCGATGCTCCGGAAAATCTGGTTACGCTGCGGATGGGTATATACCTCATCGGGCTCGATTAAGCCACCTGCCACCAGCTGCCCGACCAGTGAATGGTCGTTGGTCAATTGATATATTTTCTCGTCTCGTAACATATACGTACGACTATCGCCTACGTTGAAGATATACGCATGATCCCCTATAATCATAAAACCAGTCAGGGTCGAGCCCATGTCGGATTTGTCTTTCTGGTTGATCTGACATAGGGTGGTATTGGCATCTTCAATGGCTCCGCGCAGAAGCTCTTTGTAGCTTTCGTCGTCGGTCTTAGGAGCCTCTTCCCCTGCTTTCTCGGCCTGTAGGGGGGCCAGCAACAGCTCGCGGGTCACGCGCTCAGCGATCAAAGCGATCGTCGCCCGGCTGGCACCCTGCCCATTGGCGTGTCCGCCCATGCCATCGGCCACAACAAACAGGCCAGCGGGCGAAGAGATCGACTCGTGGACGCGCTCAAAAACCAGGGTCATGGTGCTGTCTTCGTTAGGCTCACTGCGCCTGACGGTCCCGGCATCGGAATCCGAGGCGGCGATCAGGTGTACGCCATTGGGGAAGGCCGATTGAGAGGCCTGTGGCTGCTCAACAACGTATGTGACACCCTGATCAACAAAGGTGTTGACGATCGCTCCCTGTAGCACCTGGGCCTCTCCGCCCTGCTGGGCGGACACAGGATACTCGTGCAGCAGATACGAGGCATTGAGCAGTTCTGCTCCACAATCGATGCAGAACTCGTCGCCTTCAGCGTTTTGCTCGGAGCCGCAGTTCCAGCAGTGTTGATACCCCTGGCGATCGGTGACCTCATAGGTGTGCTCATTCTCCGCATCGCTCAGCACCTGCATGACCTCGTAACGTCCACCGACGGTCTTGCCTACTTCTAAGAGCGGCAGACTCTCCGCGCTGCCCGCGGCTGGCTGCTCTGTTTCCTGGGGCTGCTGTTGAGTGGTCGGTTCCAATTCGCCTTCGTTATTGGTAGGCTCCAAGTTCTCCTCCTTCGCAGGCAATGCAGAAGCCTCGTCCTGCGGAGTGGAAACCTCTACATGTTCTGCCTGTTCACTTTTTTGATTCGTAGCCTCGGCCTCAGCCGGTTCCTGGGATCCATTCGGGGCCGCGCCGACCGGTACGGCGGCATAGTCCTGCTCCTGTACGGCCTGCTCGGTGGCGGCATTGGGCCCTTCATTCTGCGCTGCCTGGGACTGATAGATGGTCGTAGGCATGTCCGCGATATCAGGTGGGGCTGCCTGCTCACTGGCCGGCTGTCCATTGACCGTCTCGGGCCTGATCAGGAGCGTGGGGGCATCCGCGATATCGTCATAGGTTGTCCCCGACTGGTGCTCGTGCTCTTGCTGCCAGCGGCGCGCATGAAAGGCCAGCATCTGCTGGGGCGTCAGGATCTGCGTCGGTTCCTTGCTGACATCCTCGCTATCTTCGATGTTTTCGCCCTGAGAGGCGGGCTTCTCCGCGTATTCTTGCTTCTGCTCAGGGGCTGGCGTCTCCTGGTTCGGGGTAGGGGCCTGGGACTGGACGGCATCCTCAGCATGTGAGGAGGGCGGTGGCGTTCCCTGTGTCTGGGCCTGGTCTGTAGCTTCCTGCTGCCCCCCCGCATCAGACTGTGCGCCGGCCACCACTTCGACCGCTAATAGCTGTCCACAGCCTTTGCAGAATTTGGCATTGTCACGATTTTGTGTATGACACAACGGACAGAGCATTGCTGCCCTCCTTTAGAGTTGTTTTTGTAAACGGATCGCTTCAGCATTTTTAGGATCGAGGCTCAACGCCTCGCTTACCATCTGCCGGGCATCCGACTTCTTCTTTAAGTTGAAAAAACAGGTTGCCATCGCGCTATAGATCGAGGCGGAATGGGAATTGACTTGCTGCGCCCGACGCAGGGCACTTAAAGCATGGTTCCATTCTTTTTCCTTCATATGAGCGCGTCCCAGCTCATACCAGGCCTCCCATAAAGCAGGGTCAATCTGTGCGGCGTGGAATAGAGTAGAAATAGCAGCAGGGAGTTGATTCTTCATGTCGATGTAGATACGACCCAGTGCTATTAAGATCAACGCGTGATCCGGGTTAATCTCCAATCCTCGCTTCAGGTATGATACCGCCTCACCGGTCAGCCCCTGCTCTAAAGCTACCAGGCCCAGCTGGTAGTAGACGGCGGGATCATTGGGCGCGGTTTGCTGCGCCTGCTTGAAGGCCGTCATCGCCAATGGATACAGGGCCAGGTCCCGGTAACACATGCCCAGTTGAAAACGTGCATCCAGGGCGTCCGACTTCACGCGTAAGGCATCTTCAAAGTATTCAGCGGCATGCTTCATATTTTCTTTGAAGAACCTGGGGTCCGTCTCGCGCACCGATTGTCCGTATTGGCGGTGGACGCGCCCCAGATTATAGAGCGCATCGTAGGCCGATACCCCCTGGCTCTGTGCCTGCTTGAACTGGCGAATCGCCTCGCTATAGTTTTTAGCGGCCAGGGCTTGCAGGCCCGCGCGGTACGCCACCATCGGGTCTATCGCAGTCGGTGTACCCACCGGACGTGCCTGAATCGGCTGCGCCGGTCGCGGCTGAATCCTTCCATTTGATTGTACGGGCCGCGGCTTAATAGGTTGCGATTGAGTGGGTCGCGGCTGGATTGGTTGGCGTATCGGTCGCGCTTGAATCGGCGCACGCACAGCCTGCGCGCGTATCTGCGGAGGCGCGATCGTTACTCCTTGCACCAGTGGCTGTCCATCGCGTTTACAAAATTTCGCCCCCGGTCGATTCTGGAAACCACACTTGGGACAGATAATGCCACCCGCGACTCCTGAGGACGCGCCGGTATTGGTTGGCACGACAATCGTAGCATTGGGCGACATAACAGGCATCTGAATCGTGGTCGGGGCGGCGTTGGGTAAGCATTGCAGTAGGGCAACACGCATCGCTTCGGCGCTCTGAAAGCGCTGAGCGGGATCTTGTTGCATGGCTTTAATGATGACCTGCTCGACAGGGCAGACAGTCTTATTCCCTAATTGGACGGTCCTCAGACGGGGATTTTTTGCCAGCACACCTCCCGGGGGGGGCGTTTGAATCGGATCGGGTTCGTAGTTCGTAAGCAGGTGATACATGGTCGCTCCTAATGAATAAATGTCGGAGCGTGCATCGGTCTGTACGAGCTTTCCTGGATTATGGGCGGAACGTCGCTGACCGGGCATCGTAATCGAACCTAGATGCTCGGGTGAGGCATACGATATGGTCCCGAGATTTTCTGTATTGGTTCGCTTATTGGGATCGAAGCGGCGTGCAATGCCGAAGTCGATCAACTGCACCTCGTCATCCTGCGAGACCATGATGTTTCCTGGTTTCAAGTCTCGCAGGATGATAGGAGGGTTGCGTGTATGGATATAGGTCAGGGCTTCACATACCTGAACCATCCACTTTACTACCTGTTCCTCGGGCAGCGGTCCTCTGGCGTTCTCCAGGATCTTCTCAAGGCTACGCCCGGGCACGAATTCCATGACAAAGTAATAATTGCCTCGCTCTTGAAAAGGGAGCATCAGGGCAGCAATACGCGGATGTTTCAAGCCCCGTAACAGGGCAATCTCTTTATTGAAGCGGTCAATGGCCGCTTTACGATCTTCTTCGCTGGTGTTGGGGCTGATGAGCAGTTCTTTGACAGCATAATAATAGGGAGGAGTACCTGGCGGGGTTCCAATCTGTTCTACTTTGTAGACGGTGCCCATACCACCTTCGCCAAGAATCTGCACAATCTTAAATTTTCCGTCAAGGACAGTACCTATTGGGAGAGCCATACAAACTTATTCTCCAAGCGCGCTCACATGCTCAGTGGGCACTGATATGCACAACAATCGCTGAGATGTTGTCTTCCCCACCGTTGGCATTTGCCAGGTCGATTAAGGTGTCGCAAATCGTTTGCGGACTATTCTGCTCTTCGAGCGCTTTGAGCAGATCCTGGTGCCGTATCATTTCCCATAATCCGTCAGAACACAATAATAACTTGTCGCCAGGCTCAAGCTGTTGATTAAAAATGTCGACCTCGACGTGCTTGTGACCCGCACCCAGCGAACGATAGATCAGGTTCCTCTGGGGATGGGTGTAAACATCGTCTGGCTCGATCTGCTTCGACTCGACCAGCCGAGCAACCAGCGAGTGGTCCCTGGTGACAGGAGCTAATTTGTTCCCTCGTAACAGATACGTACGACTGTCGCCAACGTTGGCAATATACGCCTGATTATTTTGAATAAGCACGGCAGTAACCGTGCTGCCCAGGCCACGAGCTGATGATTTTTTCTCACCATAGCTCACGATTGCTTTGTTGGCTTGTTGTATGGCTGCTGATAGCTGTTCTCCAATTAAAGAGACCGCCTGCGTCTCAGGCAGTTTTTGCGTTTTTTGACCGGTAGGTGCATTTGCCGGGGTAGCATTTACTTTAACAGTCTTATTTGGATCCAACGCTGCTTTGTCCAGTTTGATGGTTGGCTGATCATGGACAGGCTTGAAGAAAAAATCTAACGCCTTACTGATTGTCTCAACGGCTAACTTGCTTGCCACCTCTCCTGCCTTATAGCCTCCCATGCCGTCGGCCACAATGAATAAACCGCGATCGCCATCTTCTGAAGATTCCACGCGTTTATAAGCATAATCTTCGTTCTGATCCCTTTGTTTCCCAACATCAGTTTTATCAGCAGCAGTAAGTTTTAAAAGCATAATAAATTACCTCACCCAAGCAGGAGACTCCTCTGTCCGTTACATGTCCACTATAGCATATAGTAGTATTCGTGACAATTGCGGCAGGCCGAATAACACATTTCTATAATTATTGCATGAATATGATCTACTTTTTTATAAGTTACATCATATATACGCAGTAAAAAGCCCTTCGGTTGTAGCGGCAGTCTCTGACCAGGTGAGGTCGTATTTCAGATGTGAGTGTCGCAGTTATCAGCGCCTGTCTTCGCGTTGCTCTTTGGCGGAGCGTGGCCTGAACTGCAGACGAATGGCGGTGCCTCTAAAGCTAAAGGCTTCGCGCAGACGATTCTCCAGGTAGCGCTCATACGAGAAGTGGACCGCCTCGGTGTCATTGACGAAAAAGACGAAGGTGGGCGGGTTGACCCGCGCCTGCGTCGCGTAGTAGATCTTCAATGGCTTGTGGCGAATGACGGTCGGACTATGGCGACGCGTGGCCTCCTGGACAAGCTCGTTGAGGCGCGAGGTGGGCACGCGCAGGTAACGCATCTCAGCGATCTTTATGGCCGCTTCAAGAATCGACTTGACATGATAGCCGGTTTTGGCCGAGGCGAACACGATGGGCGCATAGGGAATGAACTTGAGTCCCTCAGCCAGAATGTCGCGATACTCTTCCGCGCTCTGAATCTCATCGTTGGGATGGGCATAGACTCCTTCGCGCTCGTCCTTGCGCTGCTGCTGGGCCAGGTCCCATTTGTTGACGACGACGATGACGCCTTTGGCCTGGGCATGGATAGCTCCGGCGATATGTGTGTCCTGGGCCGCCAGACCCTCGGTGGCGTCCACCATCAGAATAGAGACGTCACTGCGCTCAATGGCTCGCTCCGATCGGAGCACACTATACTTTTCGACGCCGACTCCGATGCGGCCACGGCGGCGAATACCGGCGGTATCGACCAGGCGGATCTTGTGTCCTTCGAACTCGATGGAGGTGTCGATCGCGTCGCGGGTAGTTCCCGGCACGTCGCTGACAATGGAGCGCTTTGAGCCGGTGATGGCGTTCAAGAGCGAGGACTTGCCGACATTTGGGCGCCCGACGATGGAGATGCGAATAAGACCCTCTTCATCCTCTTCTTCCATCTCCTCGGCGGGTGGCAGTTCCTCCACAATACGGTCCAGCAGATCGCCGGTGCCTATACCCTGGATAGAAGAGATCACGATGGGTTCACCCAGACCCAGCGCGTAGAATTCGACCGCGTCCATACGGCGGTCTTTGTTGTCGGCCTTGTTGGCGGCCACGATAACTGGCTTCTTGGTCTGTCGCAGCTGATGGGCCACGTCCTCGTCGGCGGCGGTAATGCCGGAGCGTGCATCAACCATAAACACAATGACGTCCGCCTCTTCAATGGCCAGCTGGGCCTGCGACATCACATGATTCATCAAATCACCAGGCTGACCATGCAGGCCGACCTGCCCCACGGGTATACCAGTGCCAAGCTCCAGGCCACCGGTGTCAATTAAGGTGAAGTCGCGTCCGTTCCAATCGGTATCTCCATAGAGGCGATCACGGGTGGTGCCCGGCATATCTTCAACAATGGCGAGGCGCTCGCCAATCATACGATTAAAAAATGTGGATTTGCCGACGTTTGGTCGGCCAACAATAGCAACAAGCGGCTTCATAAATGCCCCTCCACCCTTTCCTGGTGCAAAACAATCCTCTATCGCGTACCCGCGCCCTTTCCGGGCGCAGCGCGTGGGTATTATAACACAATCTACCATCGCCCTCTGCGGGCGGCATTTTCATACAACGTATCTTACTCTCGTCTTACCGGGGTACGTGAGCGCCCCCACACGCGCGTCCGCTACGCGGCCGCATGGTTTGTTTTGTGTTGGTGTATGAGGTGCGCGGATGCGCACCTCATACACCAACACAAAACCATATAAGGAAAGGGAGGAAGAAACAAGAACGTGCCCGCGTTGGCGAGAATGCTGGGAGCATCCTCAACGCCCCTTGCGGGCGCTTGCCGCGCAACGGCTCCTTGCCCGAGCAGTTCTTTCAACATGGGACCGTTCCCAGATTACCGAAATAATTCAGATACTGAACGACCATCGTGGATACGGCTGATGGTGCCAGCGATCAGTTCTGATACAGAGAGCACTGTCAGATTGGGCAAAAGGGCCGAATCAGGAGATGGGATAGAATCGGTAATCACAATCTCTTTAATGGGTGCTTTCCGGAGACGTTCAAGGGCCGAGCCAGAAAAAATACCATGGGTGGCACAACAATAAATGTCCAGCGCGCCTCCCTCATGTACGACGCGCACAGCCTGGGTGAGCGAGCCGGCCGTATCGATCTCATCATCCACAATCAAGGCGTTGCGACCTTCGACGTTGCCAATGATCCCCATTGCCTCGGCGACGCTGTTGTTTCCCAGGCGCCTCTTCTCTACGATAGCCAGGGGAGCATCCAGGCGATCCGCCAGTCTGCGCGCCTTCTTGGCAAAGCCTTCGTCGGCCGATACGACGATAAAATTCTGCAGATCCTTCTCGGCGAAATAGCGTGCCTGCGTGATCTGGGCCGTCAGCTCATCAACGGGAATATTAAAAAAGCCCTGGATCTGCCCGGCATGCATATCCATGGTCAAGACTCTATCCGCGCCCGCGACGGTAATACAATCAGCGATCAGCCGCGCCGTGATCGGTACTCGAGGCTGGTCTTTTTTATCGGTACGTCCATATGCATAATAAGGAATTACCGCGGTAATGCGGGCCGCCGATGCTCGCTTCAACGCATCGAGCATGATCAGCAATTCCATAATTGAACGATTGACGGGTGTACTGAACGGCTGAATTACAAAAACATCACGGCCACGAACGTTTTCATTGATCTTGACAAAGATATTTTCGTTACTGAACTGAAACACATCTGCATCGCCCAGAGGAATTCGCAGATGCCGACATATGGCTGCTGCCAGCGGACGGTTTGCGTTCCCGCTGAAGATACTCAAGTCGTCCAAAATGCACCTCCTGGTAGCAAAAAGTATATCACATTGCTTGCCAGTGTGGTAGATTGCCTCAAATTTTGATGGCGATGTGCATGCTCTAGAGGGCGACGGCGCTCTCAGGTATCCAGGCCTGGCGATGATTAAAGTTGATCTCATACCAGTAAATATTTTTATCGTCCAGTACCCCGAGTCCGGAGACGAAGATGGCTCCCTGGGGCGCGTCACCGATCTGATAGTCGCTCTTCTGTTCGGGCTTTCCGTATACTTTGGTCGCGGTCCCGAGCACGACCTGCATGCCGAGGCCGCGATTGACGGCATCCGCCGGAACCGCCAGCCAGACCTGGCGGGCGCTGCATAACCGGCTCGGCTTCTTCTTATCCTTAAGGTGGGATTCAACGCCATACCAGATACGGTACATAGTCATGCCGCTACCCGCCTGATCCTTGACGACCGCCGTATAGGCGTAGCTGACGCCCGGCCCGATGTTGCTGGTTTCATCGGTTGTGCTGTTGCCCGCATGCGGTATCAACCCTGTGTCTGTACCGGGACCATTATAGAGAGAGAAGAAATTGTAGTTGGCCGCCGTCTCGCGCCCCCCTGTCCAACGGGCAGACGATCAAATGGCGGAGAGATAGAGATAACGTTCGCGCTGAAGGAGATATTGTGCGCAAAGGGGACACCCATGGCATTGATCAGGTTAAAGTAATACCCCCAGAGCCAGTAGGGGCCGGGATCGACGTGGTTAGGCATCAGAGCGACGGAGGGCGCGGGCACATCCCCATGGCCAATGACATGGGAGCGATCAAGTGGCAGGTGGTATTTGTTGAGCAGATAAGCAACTAGCCTGGCCGAGGCCATATACATGGCGGAATTGTACCATTGATAGCCCGTGGCGGCATAACCAACGTGCTCAACCCCGATAGTGCGCTGATTATACCAGTAGTTGCCTATGTGGTAGGCGATATCGTTATCATGCACGATCTGATAGACCGTGCCATCGGTATCTACGATATAGTGGCTGCTGACAGAGCCCTGGACGTTGTGAAAATAGTTAATGGTGTCAACGAGACTTCCTTCGGCATCATGGATGCCCACAAAATCGACGGGATAGTCCGCCGGACGAGCCGCGCTTTCATAATTGCAGGGATCGTTGTCATCGACGCTATTGCAATCAAATTTATCGGGGTCCAGGATGCAATTGATGGCGCCCGGATAATCGGTATCGCCCGTGCGCGAGCAGCCGTGGGGCAGGAACGCACTATCCGGTTGCATACGAGCCATGGCTCCAATCGATGTATGCTTTGCGTCATGAGAGAGGACGGCGGTGATGCGTGGCACCACATGTTGAGCCGGCAGGGTCACGGTCTCACCCGTCTCGGCGCTGGCCACAAACCCTCGGTTAATGACCTTATAAACGGCATCGGCATACATATGAGCGACTGAGGGCGAGGAGGAGCCACTATACGCGCTCAACACCCCATACCAGGCATCCAGGGATGCGGCGGGGGCACGGCCGGGAAAAAGTTGCTGCCAGTAGTCGCGCAGAACGGACGCGCCTCCCCTGATATTGGTGGCCAGGTCTGTTTTGAGGAGCGCTGGATCGACTTTGAGATCCCTGGCGGCTAACGCCAGGCTATCACTGTCTCGCGTCGCCATCAGGTGCATACACCCATATCCTCCATCGATGCTGGCCGTCCCTCCATGGTTACCGAGATGGCCCTCCATGTAGCAGAGCGCTTTCAGCAGAGGAGCCGGCACAGCGAATTCGGTGGCGGCCTGCGCGAAGACCTGGTTGACATTGCTGGCCGCCCGCGTCGGCTGGCCGTTCCACATTCCCCTCAACGCACCAGCAACGATCAACAATGCCACGAGCACAATCACAATACCAGAGCGAGATGACCAGAGCAGCTTTCGTATGCACATAAAAGAGGCTCTTTCTCTAAAAAAGGAAATAGTATTAACACTACCATTACCATTATGATGGCGACCAAAAACGGACCTGCGGGGAAGCAAGCTTCCCCGCAGGTCCGTTTTTGGTCGCCATCATAATGGTAACGAGGGTCGTAGGTGCCGGGCTTGCCCCGGCTTTGCCGCCCAACAGCCCCGTACCCGGGCGCTCATGTTCCACCAACGGCACCATCTCCCAATAAAAAAGCCCGGTCCCGTCGCGTTGATATGCGACGGGACCGGGCGGTATTGGCCGTTGATGAAAAAACGTATGAGTGCTGTTAGCTGGTGGGTTCTTCGGGGCTGGAGATGAGGATGCTCAGGAAGCGCCGCACAGCCCAGAAGATCAGCCAGTAGATGAGCATGGCGATCAGCGTTGACCACTCAAATTCCTGGCCGTTCTGCACCCGTAATGGGTTAACGATGTTAGAAAAAGGGAATAGGACAATATCTGTCAACGAGTACAAGAAACCCACGAATAAATTGATCTGCAATGCACCGATCAGCTTCAGAAAAAAACGGATGGCCAGCGTTACCTCAAGTACGACCAGGAACCACTGCAGAAAATCGTTCAGTTTACCAATGGCATAACGAACCGTTCGGGCCTCTTCCTGGCGTGTCTCTGCGTTCTCGACCTCTGCATCCATCTCACGCTGAGGCGATGCAGACATAGGTTGCGGAACGGCCCTGGGTGGCAGGTCCGCCATACGCTCGCGCTGAGGTAATACATCAGTCGGTGGCTGGGCACGAGTAGGTTCATCGGGATACGGATTATTAGGCATCCTGCAATCCTCTCATCTGTAAAGTCAAGCTCGCGTAAACACGGAATAACAGCATATACCACGCAAATTATAACACTCTTTTTTACCGCTGCGCTATATTTTTTTCTCTTACCAGCAGTATAACTCCGTCCGCCTGTGCAATCGGTCTGAATTCCCCAGTGCGCTGTATCTGATTTAATACATCCAAAAAGTTATCTGAAAAAGCTTTGTTCTCAGGCGATGCATTATCCAGGTCAACAATCACGTAATCCACCAGCTTATCCTGGCCGCGCGTAAAAGTGGCCACGGTTAGCTCGGGAAACACCGTTACATAGCGTCTCTCCGTCAGGTGCGGATTGATATTGCCGCCCGCCGATACAACCGCGTCGGGGGGGGATCATGTCCAGTAATTGCTGGATGTGCTGTTCACGCGGCCCTGGTGTATGATCGGCCAGAAAACTATTTAACAACGGCCAGATCACCACAATATTTAATACGATCATGCAGACAATCCAGATTGACAGCGTACCCTGTAGCCAGGATGCGGGCATATAGGCCGCGAGGTCCTTCATGCGCAGGCGCATGAGCTTCCTGCGCCTCTGCCAGCCATTGAGTAGCGTTGATAAGCGCAAATGGGCTACCAGCCAGCGCCAGCCTGTGGTTAACCAGGACCAGACGCGGACAGCGCTTTTCCGCATCCAGCCCAGTAGAGCGGTGGTGCCCGGAAACGGTTTGACAGGACCATAGGCCTTGCGGCCCAGCGCCACCTCTTCGCGGTAGAGCTGCTGCTCGGCCGTCTCTTCACGCAATCCATACCAATAATAGTAGATGCGCCGGGTGCCATGGATGGCGGCGATAATCACAAAGGGAATGATGGCCGCATGATAGTGGTAGACGCCGTTGTGCTGAAACGATTCAGAGGTCAGCAGGTTGATAGCCAGCGAGGGCAGGGTGGGGATCAGCCATTCGGGGGCCAGCAGGGCGATAAAGCCGGTACTGCGCAACAAGCTAGCCAGGTAGTAAACACGATCCAGCGTAATCAGGACACCAAAGACGATCCAGGGATGACCCAGAATATTGAAGATAGCCGCCACCGGGGAGGGCCCCAGCGCCTCGTAGCGATACCAGTAGTTATCCTGCTGCGCTCCCACATTGAAGTGCGGCTTGATGACCAGGAATGCCAGCAAGGTCCAGACGATGCCACCGACAAAGACCGCCGCCCCCAGGCGCGGTATACCGTATTTCCAGATCGCTACCAGCGCCAGCAGGGCTACCACAGCCCCCATCTCTTCTTTACAGGCCGCCGCCAAAATACAGATAATCACAAACCAGACCAGTTTGCGATAGGTCAACGCCAATACAGCAAAGAGAAAGAGCGGCGTCACCAGGGTCACGGGATGAAAGTCGAAGAGATTCTCACCCAGGACGGCGGGCGCCAGCAGGTAGCCAAGCACCATGATAGGCGCCAGCAACGGCAGCGTCGGCAGCGACTTGCGCGCCAGCAGAAAGACCGGTACGGCCCCGGCCGCCAGCATGACGGTCTGGAAGATCAACAAAATACGTGGATCGGCACCGAAGGCGTACAGGCCGGCCAGCAGCAGGAAGATCGGCTCGACGTGCTGGGCCAGGCGAATCGGCTCCCCGTACCAGTTATCTGAATGATTGGTAAATTCCACAAAATGGCCATGCAGCGTATTCCAGGTTGCCTGGTCCATATTTCCCAGGTCGAAAGCCGTAGCCTTAAACACAGCGTAGCGCAGGACGGATTGATAGCCCAGTATGATAACATAGGCAACTACCATCAGCGCCAGGAGCAACCAGGCAGTACGTTTTTGTGCCGATAGTGAAAAGTATGAACCAGAGCTTACACGTTTTATCATGTTATTCCCGAATACACGTGCGATATGCGCGCATGTAATAGCATTAAATCGCTATCACTGAATTATAAACACCTAAAGCGACTAAAATCATAATCACCCAGACAATCACAAATTCGGGCCAGCTCCCGGTACGGAAGCGCCAGTGAGAGTCGGGGGGAAAACCAAAACGCTGTTTGAGAGGCCAGAGTAACGGCACACCTCCCAGCGTCAGAGCGTCCGCCGCGATATGGAAGATGCAGCCAAATAGGACGCCAAAGAAGAAGACATGCGAGCTGGAAACAAAGTGCGCTGGAAACTGGTACCCTCGAAGTTCCAGCAGATAGCTTACCACTCGTTCCAGGCCGATGGCAAGCAATGAGCCAAAGGCCAGCCCCATTAAGCTATGAAAAAATGTGCGATGTCCCGCCAGTCTCTGAATACCTTTGCTGATCACGCCCAGCTTCTGGCCCAGGGTGCTGCGCGCATTATCGATATCAGGCAGGAGCGCGCCCAGCCCGACGGCAAAGTAATAGACCCCTTTATCGACCAGCAGGTTCAGGGAAACGTCATGTGCCCCTGTGAGCGGCGGGCCACTCAGATGAAATATGCTGTCTATGACAACACCCGCGGCGAGGCCAACTAAGAGATGTGAGCGACCTTGCATTTAGCATCCTTTCAATGGCGAGAAAAATAGATTATGTCACAGAAATTGTATGGTGCTCTTCTACAACTGTCAATAGCGGCTGAGAATAGTCCAGGGCCATGTAAAAGTCTTTTTTGCCGCCTTCGGCGGCGCGAGAGGAAAAAGAGAAGAGTGGGGACACCCTACACCCCGCAAGGGGCTAGCCGCCCCTTGACCCCGCTGAGCGCTACTGCGTGCACACGAAAAAGGAGCGGACAGCGTCACACGACGCTGTCCGCTCCTTTTTCGTGTGCACGCAGCTTTTATTCTTCTTGAGGAGGGAGGCCGATGTAGATGTTTTCGCCCTCTACTTTTACTGGATAGGTGTAGAGGTCCTGTCGCGCAGGGCCACGCAGAACCTTGCCGCTGCGCACATCGAAGCGGGCGCCGTGCCAGGGGCAGGTGACGGCACAGCCATCGAAGTCCCCTTGATTGAGGGGACCACTGATATGCGTGCAGTTGTCGGTAAAGGCGTAAACGGTCCCTTCCAACCTGACCAGGCAGACGGGCTCACCATCTACCTCAACCGAATATAGCTTGCCTTCACGCAGGTCGCTGAGCTCGGCGGCCTTGTAGAACTCTTCGGACATGGATGTTTTCTTCTAGCCTTACTCTTCTTCGTCTTCGTCTTCTTTGGGATGTTCCAGGCCGGCCATCGCCAGGGCGCGATGCAGAACGCGCAGTGATAAGAAGGCGCACTTGGTACGAGCCGGGCTGATGGGAATACCCAGCGCCTCCAGCACGTCATCTTTGCCCAGCGCGATCACCTCTTCCACGCTCTTATCCTCGATCATCTCTGAGAGCATCGAGGCCGAGGCCTGGCTGATGGCGCAGCCGCGTCCTTGAAAGCGAACGGCGGTGACGCGATCACCCTCAAACTGTAGATCTATGCCCAGTTGATCGCCACAGAGAGGATTTGAATCTTCACAGTGAACGTCGGGATGCTCCAGTTTTCCATAGTTGCGTGGATCTCGATAGTGATCCAGAATGTATTCGCGATAATCCATCGACATAAGCACCTGCCCCTTTCTGATTTTAAGATTTTCGATTAGAATTTTCGATTAGAAACGGAAGATTTCTTGAGCTTTTTGTAGACCCTGCACCAGTATATCGATCTCTTCCCTGACGGTATAGATATAGAAGCTGGCACGCGCGGTGGCGGCCAGGTCGTAGCGCTCCATAAGCGGCTGCGCGCAATGGTGTCCGGCGCGAATCGCCACGCCCACTTCCTGATCCAGGATCGATGCCAGGTCATGGGGATGGATGTCGGCCAGCGTAAAGGAGATGACGCCGCCTCGCTGATCGGCTGAGGGGCCGTAGATCTTGATGTCGGGCACCTCTTGCAGCTTCTCCAGCGCGTAGGCGGTAATCTCACGCTCGTGCTGGCGGACCGCCTCCATGTCCAGCGCCTTCAGGTAATCGATGGCTGCGCCAAAGCCAACCGCTTCGGCGATGGCGGGGGTGCCAGCCTCGAACTTCCAGGGCAGGTCATTGGCCGTGAACTCGCGCAGGTGCACGGTGCGGATCATGTCGCCACCACCCATGAACGGGGGCATCGCCTCTAGCAGGGCCTTCTTGCCGTAGAGCACGCCGATGCTGGTGGGTCCCAGCATCTTGTGCGCGCTGAAGCAGAGGAAGTCCGCGTCAAGTGCCTGCACGTCAACCGGTAGATGAGGAACGCTCTGGGCGGCATCAACCAGGACCAGTGCGCCGGCGGCATGGGCCTGGGCGATCATCTCCTGCACCGGGTTGATTGTGCCCAGCACATTCGACATCTGCGTGCAGGCTACCAGTCTGGGCTGTTGCTTCAGCAGTTCCGCGTAAATATCCAGCCGCAGCAGACCATCATCGCTCACGGGCACGAATTCGAGCCGGGCGCCGGTGCGCTGCGCCAGCAGCTGCCAGGGGACCAGGTTGCTATGGTGCTCCATCTCGGTCAGGATAATCAGGTCGCCACGCCCAATGTTGGCGCTCCCCCAGGTGTGGGCCACCAGGTTGATGCTCTCGGTGGTGTTGCGGGTAAAGATAATCTGCTTGCTCTGGCGCGCATTAATGAAGCGGGCGATCTTAACACGCGCCTTCTCCATGGCTGCCGTCGCCTCTTCGCTGACCTCGTAGACGCCGCGATGCACATTGGCGTTATAGTTCTGGTAATAGTCGCTCATGGCATCGATGACGGACTGTGGCTTCTGCGAACTGGCGGTGCTATCCAGATAGACAAAGGGCTTGCCGTGCACCTGACGCGCAAGGATAGGAAAATCCTGGCGCACCTCGTTTATGCTGCGGCCAGAGAAAGATGTCACATCGGCGGTGACAGGTATGACGTTATTGGATGTAACCATAGGACAACAACCCTTACTGTTTCTCTCAAGAAGAGGGCGAGAGACAAGAAAGGGTAGGAGAGATAAACAATCACCGGGGCGGGCTGATCGCAAGCGATCATCACCACCCCACATGATTCGTTTTTTAGCTAGCTTGTGGTCGCCCTCAAACGAACAACGTGTTCATACGACCCTTAGTCTTAGTATTCAGCCAGTTTGATTTCGTCGTCTTCGGGATTGCCCTCCAGGCTGATGGCATTCTCGTCAACACCTTCGATCTCCCAGCGCTCCTGAGCATCAACCCAGGTATCGGCCTCTGTCTCATAAGCGCCACTCATGCGGCTGATAATACTGCGACGCAGGCGAACACGCAGGTTTTCTACAGGGATGCGCTGTAGCACCGGCTCAAAGAAGCCCTGTACGATAATGCGCTCCGCTTCAGGCCGTGAGATACCACGAACCATCAGGTAGAAGAGTTGCTCTTCGTCGATCTGGCCGCTGGTGGCACCATGGCTGGCGCTCACCTCGTTAGCGGCGATTTCCAGACCAGGGATAAACTCGCCACGCGCCTTCTTGCTCAACAGCAGTCCATGCGCCGACAGGAACGAAGCGGTCTGCTGCGCCCCCGGACGCACGCGGATCATGCCGTCGAACTCAACGCGCGAGTTATCGGTCAGGACACCTTTAACCAGGGTCTCAGCGTTGGTCGAGAGGCCCACATGGTCGGAGAGAGTCTTGATCACATAGCGCTGATCGTGGTCAGCAAAGAAGACCCCCACCAGCTCGCCCGCGCTACCATTGCCCTGCAGACCGGCGCCGATCGTGGCCATGTTCACCCGGGCACCCAGGTCGGCCAGGACAAATGTCACGCTACCATCGTTCTCAAACACCGCGTTCTTATTGGTGATATTCCAGATATTCTGTCCCAGGTCCTGCAGATTGCTGAACTCAACCCGGCCCTCACGTTTGGCAAAGACCTCCACCACGTCGCTCAGCAAGGATGGATCCTCACCCTCGATGGTAGAGTTATACTCCTGCACAAAGCGTACGCTACTCTGCTCGTCCGCGATAATCAGCGAATGGGAGAAGGCAGCGGAGAGGGGCTGGTTGACCCATACCTGTGCCAGCATAGGAGCCTCGATCTCGACACCCTTTGGTACATACAGGAAGAAGCCACCAGACCAGAAGGCGGCGTGCAGGGCCGTGTACTTGCTGCTAGCGGCAGGGACGCAGCGAGTCATGAAATACTCGCGCACCAGCTCGGCGTGCTCGCGTACAGCGGTATCCAGATCGGTCAGGATGACGCCCTGCTGCTTGAGCTCATCACTCAACTCGGTATGCACCACCGTTGAGTCGAGCTGCACGATCAAACCCGAACGCTCATTGACCAGCGAGGCCTGCAGCGAATTCTGCACCTTCTCGGGCAGCGCGGCATCTTTCTCAACAGCGGTAAAAGGTTTTAGCTGCTGAAAGTTAAAACCGGCCACCGTCCTGATGGTACCCAGATCGCCACGGCGACCAAGAGGAGCCTCAGTATTCTCATAGGTTTCCCATGCCTGCAGACGCAACTGTAGCATCCACTCTGGCTCCCCCTTGTAACGCGATAGCTCTTCTACCGCAGCACGGGAAAACCCTGGAGCCAACGTGTTAAGCATCTACAGTCTCCTCACTCACTTCTTCAGTTGGACGCAGCCACTCGTAACCTTTTTCTTCAAGCTCCAGAGCCAGTTCGCGGCCACCGGATTTCACGATGCGGCCATTGAACATCACGTGCACATAGTCTGGCTTGATGTAGTTCAACATGCGCTGATAGTGTGTGATCAGCAGGATACCCAGGTTGGGTCCGGTCAGAGCGTTGACGCTCTCGGAAACGATGCGCAGCGCATCAATATCCAGACCAGAGTCGGTCTCGTCCATCAACGCGATCTCTGGCTCCAACAGAGCCATTTGCAGGATCTCAGCGCGTTTCTTCTCACCACCGGAGAAGCCATCGTTAATAGAGCGATTAATAAAGCTATTATCAACGCGCAGCAGTTTCATCTTCGCCTGCAGCAGTTTGCGGAACTCACCAGGGGGTACCGTGCGGCGCTTGCCCATCTTACCACTAGGATTATCACCCTCCTCAAGTGGCTTGTTCCCCTCGCGTACAGCTTCCAGGGAGCGACGCAAGAAATTGGCTACGCTCACACCCGGAATCGACATTGGATACTGGAAAGCCAGGAAGAGGCGCATGCGCGCGCGTCGATCGGGCGAATATTCCAGAATATTCTCGCCTTTAAACCAGATCTCACCGTCGGTCACTTCATATTTGGGGTTACCCATAATGACGTTCGACAATG
Source organism: Dictyobacter halimunensis (assembly GCF_036245075.1). Classification (NCBI taxonomy): domain Bacteria; kingdom Bacillati; phylum Chloroflexota; class Ktedonobacteria; order Ktedonobacterales; family Dictyobacteraceae; genus Dictyobacter; species Dictyobacter halimunensis. The sequence continues at coordinate 2,760,866 of NZ_BSRI01000002.1, read as the reverse complement.
TACTTTTACCGGAGCCATTTGGTCCCATCAATGCGTGGATCTCGCCCTGTCGCACAGTAAGGTTAACGCCACGCAGAATCGGTTTACCTTCAATATTGGCATGTAAATTCTTAATTATCAGTTCAGATGCCATATACCCAAAAACACCTTCCTTTTATGGTAAGGGACGAACTTCAGTTTCGCCGTCCTTAGCAGGTAGACAGAGTTGCTGTGAACCCAGGCCCACGTGAATGTCTGAGAGTGCAATGAATTGTGCAGCCGCGCCGCTCTCGCTAGAAGAGACAGCCGCCAGCTCTGCTAAGGTCATTGAATCTAGCGTCTGAGCTACCGCATCACGTACTTTTGTCCACAGATATTTCGTCTTACAGGCTTCTAGAAAATTACAGACCTGGGTCATTTCTCCCTCTGTCGCACAGATCATGGGAGCGATCGGGCCTTCTAAAACACGCACCACCTCACCCATCGTAATCTCAGCGGGATGACGGCTCAATTTATAGCCGCCATGAGCACCGCGAGTGCTCATTACCAGTGGGGGATCGGCCTCCCGCAGCAGCTTTACCAGTTGCTCCAGATAAGCCAGTGGCAACGTTTCGGCCTGGGAAATATCGGTAAGTGAGCGAGGGCGACCACCATAGTGACGGGCAAGATCAACCATGAGCCGTACACCATATTCGCCTTTAGTAGATACACGCAACATCATGGTCTCTCCCTTCCTGGCGTGTCGCCTGTTCACATAATCAATTAATCCGACCTGTTCACTAGGATATATTCTAGCACCTGCACCGGTGAGCGTCAACTGCCCGCACGCATGCCGCAAAAGCCGGCGGCGTTGCCGCCCAGAGATGCGCGCTGACGCGCACATTTCTTTGTATTAAAGAGAGGCTGGAGCCTCTCTTTAATACATCTTTTGAGCGCCGCAGGCGCGTAGTGTCAGGGGCCGGAGGCACACCCGGCATTACACAGCGCATTCTGCGCCACAGAAAACGTTAATTGTTCTTTGGTTTGCGACCAACGACAATTTGTCTGGACCCTTTGCCGAAGGGTTTCCAGAGGTAGTCGCCGTAGATAGCGTCGACGCTAAAGCCGGTCGAGATAAAGAGCATCTGCAGTTCGCGTGGGAAGAAGAGATGCATGTCCAGTTTGGAGAGGTAGCGCTCATTCTCGCCGCTCTCGAAAAACTTCTCGTGCGTCCAGGTGATGTGCTGAAGCTGCTCATGGGGATCATATTTGCGCGTGGTATATAAGAGCATAGTGAAATCGCCATCGGGCGACTCAATCTCATCTTCCAGATAGACGGTTGAGGGACGATTGAGGGCATCGCTGAGGTAATCGATATCGGGTAGAAAGGTATCCACGACAAAGTGGCCGCCGGGAGCGAGGTGCTCATACGTGGTCCGAAACGCACACAGCTGCTGCTCGATTTCATACAGGTGGCAGATCGAGTTAAAGGGCAGAAAAATGAGATCGAACTGACCTTTGTGCTCCAGGTCATAGTCGCACATATCGCCATGATGAAGGATGGCCCGCTGCTGAATCTCTTCGGGCTCGCGCTCTAGCTTGCGCCGATAGGCATCCAGCATGCCCTGCTCAATGTCCAGGCCTTCGAGTACAAAATCACCGGGAGCATGCAGGAGCTCCAGGCCGATACGTCCACTGCCACACGCCAGCTCAAGCACTCGGCTCGGCGTATAGCGCATCACTAATTCACGCCAGAAAGGCAGATCCTGCTCTGACTGGCTCTGATATTCCAGGTCATAATCGTTGACCTGCTCGTAGTATTCACCCATTGCGTAGGGCATGATTGTTCAGTCCTTGTCATAATGACTTGCGCAACAAATAACCTCCCCGATAACATCAATATCCATAGTATTATCCATGAGAGGCCACGGTTTGATACGCGTTACATATAAAAGATTGGGGACACCTGAGGGCACCAGCGTAGAGCTTAGCATATGCAACCACAATAGCGCAAGGTATGTCAGTACGCCTCACAGGCTACACATCGACCTGTGAGCAACTGACAAGCACCCCGCCACAATATGTATCACACCGTAGAAGAAAATACAGCAAGTACCTGATGGCAACCTGGCGGATCTTGCTATAGTATGTATAAGGATACTACAGCAGGTTGGTAAATTGTAAAAAACATGTGGATGAGCGCTGATCTCTGGATGAGGTGTGAGCTTCTGAAATCAGCCATATGACCACAGTTTTGGCGCGGCCCACGGTGGTTTGCGACCCGGCGGCGTTTACGATCGTACTTAATTGCAGACTAGAATGAATAGCTACCGATGACAGAGGAGAATATCAATGCCAGACATAGCACCGGAGGTGCTGTCCATCGCAGACGCTTGCCTTGGTGGATTGCAGGGTCGTTCCGCATTGTTAATAGGCCCTGAAGAGCAACGCTACCCGTATCTACAATTACTGCGACAAGAGAGAATGAAGTACATCTACCAGGAGGAGACGCCGGAGCGCGCCCCCTATATTCTTCCTTATGTCCAGCTACTAATCTATACGCCCGCGATCACCCGGTTTGAGGGGCAGCGCCTGGTGATCCCCTATCTGACGGCGGGCACAATCGCAAAGGGTTGCGAGGGCAGGCGTACCCCGCTGCTGATCTTTGATCTCGCGCCCACCACATCTGTCGAAGAGCTGGCCGGTCTCCTACCCGCCGTCTGCCTGTACACACCCGAAGACCTGCGTCGCATCCTCTGCAAAACCGCCATGAAAGCCTCTTAAACGCAAAAAATTTGATGTTACCTCTCGCGCCGCCGTTGGCGGCGCGAGAGGTAACATCAAATTTTTTGCTACCCAATTTCATTGGGGCATTATATCAGTGTATAATAGGAACTTGAGAAACCTGGAATCACCCTCGTATCGTGTGAGGGCCGCACAATCAACCAGCTATTTGGAAGAAAACGAATGGAAGTTATAAAAATCTCACCTCGTGGCTACTGCTATGGTGTCGTTGACGCGCTGACCATCGCGCGCAAGGCGGCCAAAGATGAAACATTGCCACGTCCCATCTACATTATTGGTCAAATTATTCATAACCGTCACGCCATCGATGAGCTGACCGGAATGGGAGTCATCACGCTGGATGGACCCAATCGCGCGGCCATCCTGGAGCAGGTGGAGTCTGGCACGGCCATCTTCACCGCCCACGGGGTCTCGCCCGAAGTCAAACGGCGCGCACAGGCACGCGGCCTGCACTGCATCGACGCGACCTGTCCCGATGTCACAAAAACGCATGACCTGGTCAAAGACCTGGTGGCTCGGGGCTATTACATCCTCTACGTGGGCAAGAAAGGCCATCCCGAACCCGAAGGTGTGATGGGTGAGATTCCCGGCCATGTTAGCCTGATTGAGGTTGAGGCCGACGTTGATGCTCTACAACTGACACCCGAGCAGCAGCAGAAGATCGCCGTTTCCACCCAGACCACCCTGTCACAATGGGATACGCGCCGCGTGATCGAGTATATTAAGGAGCGCTATCCCCAGGCCGAGGTACACGTCGATATCTGCGCCGCCACGCAGACCCGGCAGGAGGCGGTGGCCGCCCAGGCGCGTGGCGCGGACCTGACCGTCGTGGTCGGAGATCCACGCAGCAATAATACCAATCGCCTGGTTCAGGTATCCGAGGAGTTGGCTGGCGTGCCAGCTGTACGCATCGAGGATCTGTCGCAACTAGATCCAGCCTGGCTTAAGGGGAAAAAGCGAGTCGCAGTGACCGCTGGTGCCTCGACCCCCAGCCAGCTCACACGCGAGGTGATTCGTTATCTGGAGCAATATCCAGTAGAAGCATAGAACTTATGCAAGAGAAACTCGCAGCCGGGCCTCAACAGATTACAACAGGAGAGACCGCGTTCCTCTACGATGTGGCAACACTCGTCAACGCGGTCTACCAGACCACCATTGAGCTGACCAGGGAAAGCAATGTCCCCAAGCGTATCACCAAGAAGATACGCCCCCTGCTCAAGGGACAGGAACGCCCCAGCTGGAGCAGCAATGATGTCTATGTCGACATGGTGATGAGCTTCCTTCTCAAGGCAAAAATCATCATGCAGATACAGCCACCCCTCGACAATGCCAAATTTCGTTTAGCACCCGGACCCGCGCTCGCTCCGTGGACGAGAAAGAACGTTCTGGAACAAACCTGCCAGCTACTGGAGAGCTGGCAAGAGGGCTACAACTGGATCGACGTACCCAGGGCTGCGCCGGAGCAGGGAAACCACTTCTATAATTCATATACGTCCAGTCATTCTCTACGCCCCCTGCTACTCAAACAGCTCTATGCATATCCCGCAGGCGCCTGGTATTCAGTCGAAACCCTGATCCGTGAGATCTGGGAGGATCATCCCGAACTGGCCAAACAGCAACAGTGGAGGGGAGCTTACTACACCGGCTACCAGAAAGGACCTCCCAAAAAAAACGATAAAAGAAATCTTTTCATCGAATGGGCCATCCAGGCCGCGCCTTCATTTATTAATATGCTGTACTCTTCTTTGGTCGAAATAGGGGTCGTCGATGTAGGAAATGATCCTCTGGTCGATGACAATAAGCTGCTGCTCTCCTCTTGCGCCTTCCGCATTACTGAATTGGGCGAGCAAGCCATCGCGCAGATAATAAAACCAAAATCGGATAAATCAGAAGATAAGAAGGGCTCCGCAGACACACCACCACCCCAGAAATCGCTGATTGTCCAGCCTAATTATGAGCTTCTACTGCTGCAGCCGGATCTTCCCACCCTCTATAGCCTGCTGCCCTTTACACAGGTGAAGCAGATCCAAATGGTCAGCACCCTGCTGCTGACCCAGAGCTCCGTCCTGCGTGCCCTCCAGCACGGATTCAACGCCGAAAAGATACTGACAACATTGCAGGAGCTGAGCCAGAAAGAACTACCGCAAAACGTGGTTTACAGCCTGCAAGACTGGGTGCGGCAGCATAAACAGGCGACGATCTCGCAGGCGATGCTGCTGGAGCTATCAGACGAAGAGACGGCGACACGCCTCTCTCAGCATCCCACCCTGACCAAAATGGATGTGCGCCAGCTAACGCCAACCCTGCTGGCCATCCCGTTCGATGAGAGTAGCAGTATCAACTACCAGAGCATCCAGCTGCTGCTGGATAAAGAGAATATCTCCTCGAACTTTCTCGCTCTGTCCAAACCGAGCCGCAACTACCGCGGCTACTATTAGGCCAATTGATGTACTATACTTACGTATATCCCTTTTGATTGTCCATAGGCTGTGTGCCACTTGGGGGATAAAGTGGAAACAGGAGGCAAAATGCGCTACAATGCCAGAGAAGGTCTAGACTCGCGAAGATAGCTAAAGATGTAGCGTATTCCTCTACTAGCCATATTGTACCAATCTATACGACAAAGAGAGGATTCTCATGGCAGGTGACTGTTCATTCGATATAGTATCGCAATTTGACGAACAAGAGTTGGTGAATACCATCGACCAGGCTCGACGCGAAGTACAGACGCGATACGATCTGAAAGATACAAAAACGGATATAGCGCAGGCGAAAGATTCGATTACCATCACAACCGATAGCGAGCTTTCGCTGAAGAGTGTACGTGATATCCTGGAATCCAAGGCTGTACGCCGCAAGTTGTCTTTAAAAATCTTCAAACCTGGCAAAGAAGAGAACGCGGCTGGCGGCCGGGTACGCCAGGTTATCGAGCTACAGCAAGGAATTACGCAGGAACAGGCAAAAGAGTTGGGTAAAATCATTCGCGAGGCCTACCCCAAGGTGCGTACGCAGATTCAGGGAGACGCCGTCCGGGTCCTGGCCAAGAACCGCGATGATTTACAGGCGGTCATTGCTCTGCTCAAACAGAAGGATTACCCGATTCCACTGGACTTTATCAACTACCGAGGGTAGCACTTCAGGCATGGGCACATAGGGAATGACCAACAAACATTCCTGTACAATACGACACAGAAATGTACAGGTACTTTAGTACCAAAACAAGTGTCCATGCCTTTGAATTGTTGTACCCTAGTTTTGACTAGACCAGTTAGCACGATTCGTAGTGGCGCGATATGAGCAGAAACGCAGGAGCGTCGCTACCTTGTGTGCTCATTCGAGAAAGTGAACCTTTCATGCCTGGGAACAGACAAGCCTTTAGTGCAGCGATTAACACGGCCGACCGCCAACGTTGGGATAGTCACTGGGCGGAAGCCATGCATGAGTACCAGAAAGCACTCACCGAGTTCCCAGAAGATGCTACAGCTCGTAGTGGTCTAGGGTTTTGCCATATGCAAATGAAGCAATGGCAATTAGCGCTCCACGAATATGAATATATTTTACAGCGCGACCCCAGCAACGTGATTGCTTTAAGCAAGACCGCCGAACTGTACGTCATTTTGAATAGGCGCGATGATGCCTATCAGGCATATCTGCATCTGGCTGATCTTTATTCGCAGGCCGGCCAGGGGGCGCGTGCAGAGGCCGCCTGGCAAAAGGCAGTTCAGTTGTCCCCCGGCAATCCCGAGCCTCACGAGCGACTGGCAAGCTATTATTTTGAGAAGAAAGATATCTCCCAGATGCTCCAGGAGCGCCTGGCGGCGGCTCAGGGCTATCTTCTCCGAAATGAACCGGGTCCGGCTCGTGTCCATTGTGAAGAGGTCCTACGTGCGGATGGGGCCAATCCCCAGGCACAATTATTGCTTTCCCAGATACAGGCAAGGGGGGCAGGCACGCAGCTTCCACCTGGAGAGGCGGGTGGAACATTTTCGTCAAATCAATCAGAGACCGGTGCTGGTCAGCCTGTGAATAACGGTAAAGGTCCAACTGCACAGCATCCATCATCTGTTAACAATCTTTCATTCACCGGTTCAGTAACATCGGAAAATACAAGCGGAGGGAATACTGGCATCATGGGTAACATGGGTAGCGCGGGTAACTTTGGTGGGGTAAACAATCCTGGATCAGCGGCAATGTCCGGAAACGGGATGAACTCAGCACCTCGCAATCGAATTACTGCCAACCAGGTCACAGGGGCATTGCAGCAGGCGCAAACATTTCAAAACCAGGGCCGTTTCAATGATGCTATAGACCTCTGTGAACAGATCCTGGAGAGTGGCTTTGATCGGCCAGATGCTCGCTATTTTTTAGGTTGGCTTTATCAGGAGCAGCAACGCTGGGATGAAGCGATCCAGCAGTTCCAGCTCCTGCTGAATGATCCCGATTACGCACTGTCCTGCTATTATGCGCTGGGTCAGTGTTACAGGGCCCGTGGCGATCTGCGTACCGCTACGATCCATTTTGATGAGGCGGTCGACCGGGTAAACTTAGATGCATTGACGGCCGAGGAGTCGGATCAGCTGGTCCAGCTCTGCCAGGAAGCGGCAGAGGCACATCGGCTTCTGGGTGAGCAGGAGCAGACGCTCACCGTGTATAATGCGTTGCTCGGTTTCTTGCGCAGTCGCGGCTGGAATGATAAGGTGGCCCAGGTGGAGTATATGCTCCAGCAGGCGCAGAATGCACCAACTCCTACGCGTACATCGACACCTCCACCTGCTGGAGTCACGCAGGCCCCTCCTCTTGACCAGGCAGGCTTCTCCCCATCGGATGTGCCGGAAGCACCAACGATGGAGATGAGCACCAATAGTATCGCGAATCCAAACAATACGACGTCGGCTGGCAATCAGGCCGGCTCGGGCGGCGATCTACCTGATTGGCTGACAGGCATTCTTAACGACTCGGAAAAGACCCAGAATGCGCCCAAGCCGGCGGCGCAGCAGCAGGCCTCATCGCCGACACAGGCCCCGGCGGAGCCGAGCGCGCCCCAGCCATCAGCGCCTAAAGCAGAGTCGGCCCCGTCCTGGCTGACGGATGAGGCGAAGCCAAACTCAACCCGTGTGCTGTCGCAGGAGCTTGATTCACTGGCGCCCCAGGCGCCAGCGCAGCCCGCGCCACAGGTACAGCAGTCGCAGCCTCTATCCACGCCGATGCCAGCGCCTCAGCAGCCAGCGGCGCAGATGGCGCCACCATCGCAACCGCTGGCTACGCCATCCGATCCTGTGCTGCCACCAGTAGCCTCACAGCCACTGGCGACCCCGTCACCGGTTATGCCGCCACAGGTTCCACCCACACCGGCGCCTCAGACATATCCGGCCGTACCGGCTGTGCAGTCACCGCTGGCGGCGTCGGTCTTCGAAGATCCACAGCTGATGGTGCCCAGCGCCCCGGCTCGTCCGGCACAGGAGCCCAAACCCGGCTTTGAGGATCTACTCAACCAGATGGCCGGCGCGCGAGGCATGGGCCAGGTCGCGGACGCGGTGGTCACCAGTACCGCCGCGCTGCCCGAGAACATCCGCATGCAGGTCATGCGCTCGATGCAGGACATTCAGAAATATATCAACCATGGCCTGCTGACACCGGCGATGGAAGAGTGTCTGCGCGTCATCGATATCGCGCCGCAATACCTGGATGTGCATCAGGTACTGTGCGAGATCTATGTGCGCCAGGGCAAAATTGAGCAGGCGATCACCAAGTACGCTATCCTGGTTGATACATACGTAGTCAATGGACGCATCGACGATGCGATCGCCACCTATCGCCGCATCCTGCAGCTGGAGCCAAATAATATTACCTATCGCATGCGCCTGATCAGCATGCTGTCCAATCAGGGCAACAAAGAGGATCTGTTGCGCGAGCGTACACTGGCGGCCGAGTCATATCTGCGCCTGGGCTACATGGACCGGGCGATGACCGAGCTGGAGCAGGCCCTGCAGGAGAGTCCGACCAACGTGCCGACACGGCTGAACTACGCGCTGGCCCTGCAGAAACTGGGACGCACCCAGCAGGCAGTGGCCGAATATCAGCGCGTATTGCAGATCGATCCACGCAATATTACCGCTCTAGTACGCTGGCATATCGCGATGATCACGGCCCTGGGCACCCCACGGGCAAACACCATGGAGTTGCTGTCGCGCATCCGCTGGCAGCTACGCGGCGAGGGCCAGAAGCACGCCCAGGCTGTGGTGCGTGAGTATACACAGAGCGCCGAGGTCCATCCCAACAACTCCGATGTGCACTTCGCGCTGGGCCAGATCTATCAGCAGTGCGGCTACTTCGATCGCGCGGTAGAGGAATACAACCAGGCGACCCGCGATAGCCATGTCGAGATCTTTGCCCGCGCCAGCTCGGCGCAGGCCCTGCTGTCACAAGGCAAGCCCGAGGCCGCCATCAATCAGCTGGAACAGGCGCTGCAAACCGTACGCATGTCGCCGCAGTCGCTTGATCCGGCCACCTGGGCGGCTCGTCCCCGCGAGGATGGCGAGGAGCATCGCGCGCCCGAGGTAGAGATCTCTACCCAACTGGCCAAAGCCTATGGCCGCACAGGCCAGCAGGAACAGATGCAAGCCATCTTGCGTCAGTTGCAGCGCGTCAAACCGGCTCAGGACGAGGTGGCCTCAAGCATGTCCGAGATCGCCTCACACCAGGGAGACCTCGATAGTGCGCTGCAGGAGTACGCGGACCTTGTTCAGCACTATCGCAACAATCGTCAGACCGATAACGCGATCAATGTCTTGAAGGAGATGGTGCGCCTGGCTCCTCAAGACACACGGGCCCATACCGAGCTCGCCGATATCTATGTCAATCGCGGCCTGCTTGAGGAAGGCATGGCGGAACTGCGTCTGCTGGCGGACATCTATCTGCGCCAGGGTAAGCTGGACAAGGCCGGCGAAGCTGTGCAGAACATCGGCAACATCTATGAGAAGATGGGCGATACTGAAGAGGCTCTGACCAGCCTGTTCCGAGCAGCCGAGCTCAATCCAGAGTCGATGGACCTGCTGCGCGAGGTGGTTGGCTTCTGCCTCCAGTTGGGTCGCAATCAGGATGCCGCCAAGTATCAGGGCATGATCGCCCGCCACTACTTCGAGACCCAGCAGGTCAAAGAAGCAGTCGCGGCACTGCAGCAGCTGATCACCATTGATCGCTCAAACTACGAGGCCTACGATATGCTCGGCCAGACCTACCAGTCGGTCGGAGAATACGAGCAGGCCAGTCGCGTCTATCGCAACCTGGCCAAAGTGAATCCTGGCAGCTCGGTCGCTCGCGAGCGCCTGGCCACCCTGCAGGAACTGCGCACCCGCTAATCTTTTTTCTAATAATATGAAATGGCGAAACGCGCGCCCCGAGCTTTTGCTCGGGGCGCGCGTTTCGCCATTTCATATTATTAAATACTTCCTCAAACCCCTTCTTTTTGAATGGGAGTGGGGGACTTTTGAGGTGCAGGAGCTGGCTCCTGCTTCTGTATGGCAGCATGGGTGGCGTGGCTGGCCTGGCGCATCTCGCGTCGCGCATCCAGCCGATGCTTAACATTGAGCATAGCGCGGTACGCCTGGTACACAAAGGGTTGATACACCAGGTCGTGCGTGGCCAGGAAGAGCATGGGCCGACCGCCAAAGCCGCGCTTGAAGAGATAGACGCCCCACATCTCCTGCCCCTCCTCCAGAATTTCAGGGATGCCGCGGAAGTTGTAATACTGGCAGCCGTGCTGCTTCGCCCACTGGATGCCGGTCCATTGCAGCAGGTGGTTGGGCATCTTTTCGCGGTGCTCATTGGATGAGGCGCCATACATATAATAAGCCCAGGGACCCGCCAGCAGAAGGATGATGCCCGAGATAGGCTGCCCCTCGTATTCGGCCAGGAACAGTGCCGCCCGGTCCTGCTCCCCCAGCACGCGCAGGATGTCGCTGTAGAGCGCCTTGTCGTTAATGAAGAATTTATCGCGCTCGCTGGTGGTTTCATACAAACGATAAAACGCATCGATGTCCGCCTGGCTCTCGCCACGACGAATCGTAATCCCTTTGCGACCGGCCAGGCGAATATTATAACGCCACTTCTCTTTCATGCCGGACAGCAGGGTCTTTTCATCGGATTGGATATCCAGCACCCATTCGTTGCGGATATGCATGTGGGAGGGATTGACGCGGAAACCACGACGCTTGAGGGCCGTCAACCAGTTGAAGTTGTCCGCCTCGACGGATGGCTCGATCTTGAGCATAAAGGCATGACGCTTGCGCGCCTCTACCTTGATATAGTTGAGAAGGACCGTCATGGCGGGGGAGGCAGGATCGTCGATCACCGGTCCACGGGGCGCGTAAAAATAGGTTTGCTTGAGGACCGGGACCCGCGATACGACCAGTAAGGTCGCCGCGCATAATTGGCCGGCATCATCCAGCACCCCGATCCGCAACATCTCTTCCGCTCCCAGGTATGAGCCAAACTCCGCCCATTCATAGGTCTGCGTCACATTGCAACAAACGGATGACATGACAAAGTCATTCCATTGTTGGCGATCATGAATAATACGAGCTTCCATACGTCCTCTTCCAAATAACCAATAAGGTTGTTTTTAGATCGTTTTTTGTTACCCCTACGCTGCTTAATCGACATCCAATAAGACTTCTGGTATACCCGACTGGAGTCGGGTATACTGCCGCTCTTTGTGGCGCTGCTGGCGGCCAAGCTCAACCAGTTTGCGCCATGGCTTATAGATCAGTGGTTGGTAGACGTAATCCTGGGTCGGCATGGTCAGGCGGGAGTAGCCGCCAAAGCCGCGCTTATACTCGTATCCCTCCCATAAATCCTCACCCGGCACCAGTACATCGGGAATAGAGCGGAAATCAAAGAAGTGGCATCCGCGCTGCTGCGCCCATTGCAGGGCGTGGTATTGGAGCAGATAGGTCGCCAGTTGAGCGCTCTCCGTCTCTTGTTCCCCTGTAAACATATCCCAACACCACTGACCGAAGCGCAAAATCATTTTCGCGGCCAGCAGCTGCCCATCCCTCTCGGCCAGCAAAATAGCGGCATCGTGGGAAGGTGAGGCGGCGAAGGCCTGCAGCGTTTGCCAGTGATACTCTTTAGCATGCACAAAGACATCGCTGCGCTCACTGGAAGCCTTAAGCAGTTCATAGTAAGCATCGAAGTCTCGTGACAGGCAGGCGGTACGCACCACCACCCCTTGCTGCTCTGCCTCGCGAATACGACTCTGCCAGTCCGGTAGAAATCTGGCGTAGAGTTGCTCGGCAGGAGGTCGGATATCCAGTACCCACGATCGCCTTCCATGCACCGAATTAGGATTGCTCAAAAACCCTGCTTTATGGTACACCGCCAGCCAGGTATCGAGATTGGGATCGTCATCAGCGATATCAGGTTCAACGCGTAAGGCAACCGCATGCGCATGCTGCGCAATCAGAGCTACGTGCTTCACAAGTAATGCCAGGGTAGAGACATCCATACGCTCCAACACCGGCCCGCGTGCGCAATATAGCCAGGTCGGACGTAGTTTGGGTAATGGCAACGGAACCGCGGATACCGTCAGGAGCATGGTGCCAATCAGACGTCCATCTTCCAGGACGCCCAGGCGGTAGATCTTTTCACCCAGTTCACGGCTAAGCTCTCCCCACTCATAGGACTGCAAAAAATGTCCGTGGGGCTGACTCAGCACAAAGGTATTCCATTGCTGACGATCGTGGATTTCCTGGATTGTGATACTCATGTGAGACTACAACGTTTCTAAGTACTCACTTCTCAAGAGGCTATAGACGCGAACACTGTGATATTTGCCGAAGCGCAGGATCATCTCACGCAGGGTTCCCTCGTGTTTGAAGCCAGCCTTTTCATCAGCGCGCCAACCACCGATATTCTCTTCCATATCCTGAGTCTGAATACGATTGAGGTTCAACTCTAAAAATCCATAGCGCAGCATCAGCCTGGTCGCCTCGGTCCCGAAACCCTTACCGTGCAGGTTGCGGTCCCCGATAATGACATAAAACTCGGCGGTCTGATTCAAGACATTGATATCCTTGAGTCCTACCAGACCCACCAGGCGGTTATCCTCTTTCAATGCCACGCCAAACAAAATATGCCGTGTATCTTTATATAGATTGTCTAATCTCTCTCTACCGCGTGTGTCGCTGGTAGGATAGATCGAAAAATAGCGGCGGATCTCTTCATCATTCATCCATGTTGAATAAAGATGATTATCCTGAGCCGGCTCTAGAGGCCGTAAATACAGGCGCTCCCCAACAATAAAGGGATTCTGCAAATTCGAAGTATCCTGGGTCATATTCTACGCTTCCCTTCTTCCAAGTTCGTCTTAATTTTCCCCGTAGGATTCCATGGGAAGTATAGCATAGGGGGTAGGACGAGGCAATTTTACTGCCTGATTCGTAGGTCATTTGTATATCTGATCCATCCTCATCAACCCCCCACCAAAACAAAAAAACGCCTCCAATCTACCAAAAGCAACAAGAAGCGCAGAGGTCAGGCCTCTGCGCTTCTTGTTGCTTTTGGTAGATTGATTAATGTGAATACAGTGGTCTAAGATTGCCACCATGGTACGAGCAAGAACCTCTTACACCACCGGAATGCGAAAAGGTGTAATCTCTGCACTGCTCAACATAGCCTGCCGTCTTGACCCAAAAGCTTTCTATACAGGAAAAGTAGAGGCAGAAGTTAGCAGGGGGACTGTATATGACGTTGCCAGGATTGAAGTCGTATCCCCATGGATTGCCATTGACACCTGTCACAACCGGCGGCTGCGTCGGCTGCGGTGCCGGTGGTTGCGTCGGCTGCGGTGCTGGTGCCTGGGTAGGCACAGGCTTCGGTGTTGGAGTAGGCGGGATCGGCGTTGGAGTAGGCCGTGGCGTGGGTGTCGGTCGTGGTGTGGGCGTCGGTCGTGGTGTGGGCGTCGGCTTTGGCTGAGTTGTTGCTGTAGGCTTCAACACTGTATGAGTTGCGGTAGTTGTAACTTTACTGGTTTGAGTCACACTTGCAGTTGAGGTACCATCTGTATTCGCGCAGGAACATAACATAAAGATTACAAGAATTCCACAAGCGATTCCCCAAATTGTTGTTATTTTGGGCTTTCTATACCGATTCGGTGTACCTTTCGTTAGGATTGGAGATGTAGAAGTATTAAACGGGCCAGAATACGACGACCGAATGGATTGACTGGACATAATATCTTGTCCATAAAAACTATCCTGAAGGTCATCAGTGTTGTGATACATGCTCATACCAACTTTCGCAAACGTAATATTGATAAAATCAAACTCGTTGATTTCAACACGCACACCCTGAAATAGTCACAGTAAATATACAGAGTGTTGTAAGCGTGCATCTATATAACGCTATTAGCATAAAGATTTATCACTTAAATTGAAGTTATTAACTGCATTTGATCTAGAATAGCAGGCACAGATGGTGGAAACGGAGACACCATATCCAGAATCAACACATGAGAACGTTGTGCTGGTGCCCCTTTCAGAGGTATCGATCAGATTAAACTGTGCTGATGCCGAGGTGTGCGGCTACCTGTGAGTCGTGAACGGGATAAACTTTTTCAAGTGGGATGATTAAAGAGGGGTAGTCATTGGCCCGGACATGCTGGTACTGTTGATGAGCAAATTCTGAGATATCTTCGATATCTATAATCCATTCTCTACTATATTTAGCGAGTACCTCTCCACGTAGCCCCAATTGGAGAGCTCGTCGCTCAAGCTTGTTGCCTTTGGGGTCATGATCGGGGTCCCACTGTAAGCGCACAGCTGAAGCCGCCAGGGTCTGTTTCCATGCAGCGCTACTTTTATAGACTTCTTCAATATAGCTAGAATGAACCGCTTGCGAGAGGATCTCGTCAAAGGCCGAGCGCCGGATACGGATGGCGAGCACCACCTCTTGATCGGGGGAACTGGACCACTGGCTACGATACATCATCCATAAAAAGCCGGGCTTGATCCAACTCATGCGTGAGAGCAAGAAGTCACCGCCAAAGTAGCCATGACGAGCAGCGAAATGCCCTATCCCAGGCCTGTATGCCTGGTAGATAATAACAGATTCCTCATCATATTGGGCCAGGATGTGACGACCACTGGCTGGCCATTGCGTGCTTTGATTGAGGTAAGGTTCAACGATCAGACGCATCATGCGCCCCTTTGATTGAGTCGGGGATGTCTACTCCCCCAGTATTTTTATCATGCGTATATAGTGACGTTGATAGAGGACGGTTTTCCGGGTACCAACATAGTGCTGTTGCGTGTACAGGTTTAACGCCGGCTCATTCTCTTGCTCAGCATTCAGCGAGACCTTAGAATAGTGATGCTGACGTGCCAGTTGTTCCGCGACGTGCAGCAGGCGCGTGCCGATCCCTCGGCGGCTCCAGTCTTTGAATACCGCGAGTCCATCGACATACCATTCATCCTCTTCAGACTCCTGTTCAAGCCAGGGACCGACGGCGGCGTTGAGCCGCGCCTCATCGCGGCCACCAAAGCTCAAAACCAGTCCAACTATCTTCCCGTCCAGTTCGGCAACCTGGATGTTTTGATAGCTAAAACGATTGCCTTCCTGGCGGAAGTAGTTCTGTAAGCGCTCAATCCACCCGTCCGCATGTTCTTCTGGCAGAGGATAGTCGAGCTGTGTATGTGTATACGCCGAGGAGAGCAGGAGCGCTGCTACCTCGGCGTCGTCTGGCTGTGCTGGTCTGATCTGGATGGAATCTCGCATTATTTTTCCTGAAGAGGGGTATCATCGGTAATATTTCATCACCGGACAATCTTGTACCTGATCACTATATCACACGGCGGGAGGCCGCTGCTGTCTCCCAGTCCGGCAACAGAGGGCCCTGGCTGTTGCCAGGGCCCTCTGCTTTTTTCAGAACTTGTCACACGCTCTTCAGGCGGGATTATTTGGGAGGGGTGCGAAAGTCCAGTGGTTGACCAGGATATTTGCCGAAGCCGGCTCCTGGTCCCAGTTCCTCTTCGGGGATAGAAAGGCGATTGGCTTTCCGCTCCAGGGCCAGACAGATCAGGTCAACCGTGCTATCCAGGTCGATAACGCCGGTGTTCAGGACCAGATCGTAGAGATGGGCATCGCTGCTATTGGCGCGGTAATGGGCCTGCAGATAGCGTTCGCGATGGCGATCCTTCTGTAAGACACGATCACGTGCCAGATCACGGTTCAGACCTTCTCGCTGCACCACATAGGCGATACGTTGCTCAAGTGGCGCGATAATACGCACATGCAGCACATCGCGGATACGTTCCAGGATCTTCTGCGATCCCCTGCCAACAATAACCACGTGGCCTTCGCGCGCTACCGCCTGCACCACGCTGACCAGCGCCTGGTGGTATCCTTCTTCCGACGTATTCATGTTACTCGTATCTACCAGCAAAGCGGGATCGATTGAACGCATGCTGGATAGGATACGCGCTATGGTACCCTGCGAATACTCATCCTGCTGCTCAACTTCATATTCACTAACACCTAACATATGAGCAATGCGAACCACAAATTCATGATCAATCAATTGCCATTGTAGTTTTTGGGCTACGCGGCGAGCAATTTCGCCGCCTCCACTCCCATATTCGCGCGAGATGGTAATGGCGCGCATCTGTGCACCCGGAGTTGATTGACGGTTCATAATGAATTCCTCCCATCATTCACGGGATATTGTACATACCATTCGAAGTCCTTCTATCTTTATCACGGATAAACACGTACTCAGAAGGACAACACGGGGTAGATCCAGCTCTGGGCGGACATTAGCACATCTGCTATACTTCTACTGCATCCGATATTGGAATACAATTATCTACTACGGACTGCACCCGCTGGGAAATGCCGTCTATTGGAAGGGAACTACCTATATTGTCTGAACCAGGAGAACGCGTAGAGACTACCCATAATGCTGAAAGAGAGCTTTTGACGCTGCGAGCCAACTGTCAGCAGTGCTTTGCGCTGTGCTGCGTTGTTCCGGCCTTTGCCGCATCGGCCGATTTCGCCATCAATAAAGGTGCAGGACATGCTTGCCCCCATCTACAATCAGACTTTCGCTGCGACATGCATACAACCCTCAGGCAGCGGGGCTTCCGGGGCTGCACCGTTTACGACTGCTTTGGCGCGGGACAAAGGGTCTCTCAACTTACATTCAGCGGACACGACTGGCGCGATTCCCCACAGACCGCGCAGCAGATGTTCGCGGTCTTCCCGGTCATGCGAGACCTGCATGAGCTGCTCTGGTATGTGACCACGGCATTGACATTGCCTGCAGCCGAACCACTTTATGCAGACCTTCGCCACGCCCAGGCAGAGATCAAAAGCCTCACCCACTATAGTCCAGAAGAGCTCCTGGCTCTGGACATAGCCGCTCATCGGCAGACTATCAATATTTTGCTCGTACGCGCCAGCGAACTTGCGCGCGCGGGTGTACGCGGCAAGAAGAAAGAGCATAGGGGTGCTGATCTCGTCGGAGCGCGACTCAAAGGTGCTGACCTCAGGGGCGCTAATCTCAGGGGAACATTGCTCATCGGGGCCGATCTGCGAAATGCCAATCTGCAGCTGGCCGATCTCACAGGTGCCGATCTCAGGGATGCAGACCTGCGGGGTGCCGACCTCAGTGGGTGCATCTTCCTCATTCAATCTCAGCTGGATGCGGCAAAGGGGGATAGCAAAACGAAGTTACCATCGTCGCTACGATATCCTCAACATTGGAGCGGTGCCGCGCAATAAAACTGGCCGGATCACGTGATCCGGCCAGTCAGGGAGGGGGAAGCGGAATGGATATCACAGCTACCTCATATCATTGATAAGCTGTGATACAGTCACCAGGGTGAAGCCTCGCTGATGCAGGCCAGCGATAATCTGCGGCAGGGCCGCCACGGTCTGCGAGCGATCGCCGCCACCATCGTGCATCAATACAATGTCGCCGTTGCCGGCATGGTCGAGCACCGAGCGTACGATTGCGTCTGTACCCGGAAGGCTCCAGTCCTGCGTATCGATGTTCCATAGCACAGGCGTCAGGTGCAACTGCTGAGCCTGGGTCTTGACTGCCGTATTGATTGCTCCATAGGGTGGCCGGAAGAGAACGGGCGAGACGCCACTATCGCTCTGAATAACACTGCTGGTATCCGTCAACTCTTTCTCAATTGTGTCGTCAGAGGCTTTGGTGAGATCCGGATGAGTCCATGTATGGTTGCCGACGACATGGCCCTCGCTATTTTCCCGGGCCACCATCTCTGGATAGTCGCGCGCGTTTTCACCGACGCAGAAAAAGGTCGCGTGGACATGGTTGCTGCTCAAAATGTTCAGGATCGGACCGGTGAAGACAGGATTGGGGCCATCATCAAAGGTCAAGGCGATCTCAGGCTTCGTAGAGCTTCCCTGGAAGATGACGCTCTGTACTACTTCTGGCGCGGGTGTAGCTGGCTTATCATTAATAACTTTTACAGTCGCCGTTGGCTGTACGGTCGGCGTTGGCGTCAACACGACGGAATGCGTATCGCTGGCATAGGCAACAATCACCGATCCCCAGGTTGCCAGGCAGGCAACCAGAATACCCAGCAGCAAGAATATCTTTTTCATAAGCGCCCCCAAATCCATTCAGGCTATTTATTTTATAAACTTTTTTACAGGCAGTCATAGTAATCATGTACATATGTATATTTTTCTTTGATGTAGATAGCATAAAACGAAAATGGTTGAGCTCAAATGAGGTAGGCCACTATTCAAAGATGAACTTTTTCACAACATTGTACCGGTACTTAATAGTAATGGTTCAATTTTCAGCTTGACAAAAACATTGACGTATCCTATTCTTTATTGTACGAGAAAGCCATTAGCGCAAAAATAGTTTCTTCTCTGTTGTACAGTGCCATAAAGCTATGTACAACTTCTCACCCTGGATTAACTCTATACCCACACTGATGTCTCGAAGATGAACTTCATGAGAGGGGGGTCTGCGTATGTCAGACCAATTTGGCACAATTACGGATCGTCTGGCCGACGTGATCCGGGTGATTACCTTTTCACGTCAGACGGGGACATTATTCGCCGAACACAATGGGCCTCAGGGTCCCGAAAAAGCTGTGGTCCGCTTTTTAAGAGGCAAGATGATTGAGACGCAAGCTACCCCTCCCTATCAAGGCAAGGATATACAGGCGTGGCTGGAGGGTTGGGGCTCGTGTCGCTTTCGCTTTGACCATAGCCTGGAACAGCCAAAAGAGCAGGAGAGCAGCCCCTCGCCCACTTCTAAACCCGCATCCAGGCATGCGCCACACATTGAGAAATCGGCCGCACCCATCCCATCCACGGTGACTCCACCTCCAGGAATCCCTATCAGGAACACCGATCCAATGAGGCGTATCAACCATCCCATTACCAATCCCGGCTTCCCTTTATGGGAGGACGTATCGCAGCAGCAGACGGACCCCTATCAAACTCCCGTCTCGTCTACCTCGATGCAGCGCGTTCCCCAGCGGCGCTCAAGCAATAATGAGCAGAATCTGAGAAAGCTTGAACAGCATCGGCTATCGCGCGTACATCGACAGGTATTTCTATTAGTTGATAACCGGCGCACGCCACAGGAGCTTGGCCGCCTGACATCCCGTAGACTGGATGAGATCTATGTACTGCTTAGCGATCTGGAACGAGCAGGGCTGATTACCCTTTAACACATACCCTCAATAGCCGAGCGCGATAATAAAGGTATTTTTCAGGTCGGTTGACCCAGACCGATGTATCGTGATGGTCAGTTGCCAGTTGCCAGCTGTGACAAAGTTCGCGCTGGTAGTGCGATAGAGACCCGGCGAGCCCTTCACAGGCTGAAGGGCGATATCCTGAACCCCTGTATCGATGTCCAGCATGGTAGCATGTACGCTCACCGTATAGGTCGTGCGCACAGGCTGGCTATAATGATCCTTCAAGCCGACTTCAATAAAATTGCGGCCCGGCCTGGCTGGCGAGAGTGTCAACGTGTATTGCAGGCCGCTAACCGTGCCCTTGTATACAGCCGCCCTGGAGATAGGTGGGCTGACCACGGGCGCGGGACTTAAGCTGGTCAAAAAACCCACACTCACCAGCAGACAGATCCCCAGGATAGCTTCCGACCTGAGCAGGGTCTGCAAACGTCGCTGGAGCTTCTCCCCGGACAGTGATGCCGCGTCTACGCGTCCACCCTGGCCGGGACCGGCTATGCTCAAGCGCGATCCTATGCGCAACTGGTGATAGATACCCAGGGCGAGCAATAGGATGAAGAGGCCCAGCTTGACCAGCAGGGTCTGACCATAGCTGCTGGTCCATAGCTGCGAAAACGGCTTGAGCAGGGCAGTGGCCTCTACTGTGCCGGTAATTATGAGCACCACGATACAGATAATGGTAAAAAGTGAGAAGCGCGGAATAAGGGCCAGCAAGACACGGCTGCGATCGGCCGTACCGGGTTTAAACTGGCGCAGGGCCAGGGGTAGTATAAAGCCAGCCATCAACAATTCACCTACCCAGAAGCTGGCCGCCAGCATATGCACGATGTCCGAGGGGATCATAAACCAGAGGTCCTGCCGACCGGCGGCATGGGAAATGAGAGAGGTCGTACACATGATAGCGATGCTGACAAGCAAGAGGAGTCCCCATAGCTCGTTCAGCCTATAGCGGCGCTCATGAATGGCGCGCCGCCCGGCCAGCCAGATGATAAAGGCGACCAGCAATAAGATCAGGCGGAAAAACCAGACCACCCCGAAACGGCTTTTGAAGGCCACATTTGCCAGCGTCTGGTTGGCAAAAATTGCCCAGGGCATGGTCCCGCTGTCGACGCTGGCCTGGTAAAAAAGGTAGGCGATCGAACCGAAACTCACAATGAGCCAGGACCAGAATAAGAAGCTGGATGAACGCAGCATCATCACCTGCCGCACCTGCCTTGACTCGGGTCCCACATATTCAATCGAGGCATCTACTACAGGACGCCAGATCAGGAGCCAGAACAGCAGACCTCCCACCAATCCCGCCAGGCCGAGATAGTTTAGCCAGCGAACGCCAACTTCCCAGATATCAAAATCATTATCATCACCCGGATTCTGACTGGACGGGCCGCTAGCGGAGGTCGGAGCCTTGCTGCCGCCAACCTCAAAGCTAAAGCTACCCATGACCGCGTGGCCATCGGCCTGGGAAACATTGTGGTACACCACCCGATAACCACCATCGGGCAAACCTGCTAGCAGCGAGACACGCACCGACGCCCCATCCGATCCCACTCCACTGTCATGGCGATCGACGCGCTTATCCTGTTGATTATATACCTCTACCTGGCTAAATCTGGGCTCGATACGCTCGGTAAACCAGACCTGCACCGCCACCGGAGGCTCACCACTGGCCAGGTGCGCATTAGCAGTCGGATCGCTATGACTATATTGGGCACCCGCAACCATAGCATGTGCCTGAGACGGCATGCAAAAAAAGAATAGACAACCGATGATACAAAAGATAAACCCTGCTCGCTTCGCCAGCATAGAGGGAGGTTGACTCTGTGTACCCATATGACCTTCTTATTATTTATACCTGTGTAATTACTATAACACGCCAGGGGCTAGCGAGAAATGGGAACCAGTTATTATGCTGAATGGTGATTTCTTCTGTTACGGGCAGGCGATGAAATGATGGCAACGATGCCAGGTAAGAGCGTCGCGGCTAAAATAATTACGCCTCCAAGGATGGTTCGCCCCGTTGGAATAGATCCCAGCAGAAATATCCCAAAGATGATACCCCACACCGGTTCGAGACTGGCTATCAGGCTGGCGGTCTGGGCGGTAAGGGTACGCATGCTGGAGATGAAGAGGGTATGCGCCAGGGCGGTACAGACCACGCCGATCATGAGCAGCAACAAGAGCTTCTGGGGTGTCCATAAGACACCCGGTCCGATCAAAAAGAAGATGGGCAGGAGCACGACGGCGGCTGTGCCATTCTGGTAGAAACTGATCATCAGGCTGGAATAGGTACGCCCGAGCCAGAGATTGGTGACGGAAAGCAGGGCGAAGGTGGCACCGGATAACACGCCCCAGGCTACCCCGACCGTCGTCGTATCCTGCAGGGTAAACGAAGGCACCAGCAGATAGATGCCGCCCAGGATGCAGATGGCCGCGATGATCTGGACGCAGCTGGGGCGTCGATGCAGCAACAGGGGCTCCAGGGCGGCGGTAAAGAGGGGAAAGCTGGAATACGAAAGCAGGCCAATGGCGACATTGGAGACATTGATGGATTGAAAAAAAGCGGTCCAGTGCAGCGCCAGCAGCGCACCCTGTCCCAGTAAGAGCAGGCCATCGCGAGCTCGTTTCGGGCGCAACGAGCTATGCTGGAACCAGCAGGCCAGCAGGAGCACAATGCCCGCCAGAGATGCACGCCCAAAGACGATCAGCGGAGCCGGAAGGTTGCTGAGCTTGCCGAGCACGCCAGCCAGCCCAAAAAAGAGGACCGCTATATTGGCCAGCAGTAGGCCCCTTAGGGGCTTTAATAACTCGAACCGCCAGGTTCCTTCTCTATTCTTCATGTATTTTTACCTCAGAATGTGCTTGAATGCCGTGGTTTCGCGCCTTCGGCCATGACTCTACGCGCCTTCGGCGCTCAATTGGTTTGTATGAGGTGGTGCAACGCCACGGCTGGGGCGAATGCCCCAGCCGTGGCGTTGCACCACCTCATACAAACTGGTGTTTACAGTCTAGCATACAGCGGCGATTTTATTCCGCTATATATAGTAAGAAGAGAAGCTAGCCCTATACAGGTGAGGCCGATAGGAGAGGCTTGATTACAGGGATAGGGACCGTTGCCGGTAAAAGAAAGCTGTAGATGATGGGAAAAAGAATGGTGGATCGCCACAGCATCCTGCGCAGCGGTATGGCTTTGCTCAATAGCGTGAGTACATTACCCAGCACGCATGGCATGGCTGGCGCGCAGGTGGCACTTCTCTGGAATGAGGCGCTCCTGCAGGCCATTCGCGTTAGCAGGCCGGCCGTTACGATCACGGCTCGGACCCTGGCCATCGTGCATACCTGTATGTATGACGCCTGGTCCGCCTACCATGCTCAAGCGAGCAGCACCTGCTGCGCTAGCCGGTTGCGTCGCCCCGAACGTGAGCACACCCAGACCAATAAAGAAGCGGCCATCAGCTACGCGGCCTACCGGGCTCTGCAGGATCTCTTCCCAGAACAGGAACGACAATTTCGTGCGCTCATGGGTCAGTTGGGATATTCGACGCTGGACCAGTCCCACAATGCCAACACCCCCGCCGGCCTCGGCAACCTGGTGGCGCGTATGATCCTGGACATGCGGCATCACGACGGCGCGCATCAGCCGGACGACATCCAGGCGGGGGCTTATGCTGACCATATCAGCTACCAGTCCGCAAATACGCCGGATCAGATCAGGGATCCCAACTCCTGGCAGCCACTACGTATACCGGGAACGGGGCAGGGAACGACCATACAAAGATATGTCACGCCGCATTGGGGACGTGTCAGGCCGTTCGCCTTTCCCCATGGTTCGCTGCTGCGCCCCTCTGTGCCACCGGCCACCATCTATACTCCACGCTACGCTGCTCAGGCCAACCAGATTCTAGATATCAGCGCCAACCTCAATGATAGACAAAAAACGATCGTTGAATACTGGCAGGATGGTCCCGCCCACGAGCAGATAGCCGGTCACTGGTTTTTGATCGCGCGCTATGTGGTACGGCGCGATCTCTATGATCTGGATAATACCATCAAGCTCTTCTTTGTGCTGGGCAACGCCTTGCTGGACGCCAGCATCGTTTGTTGGGATACCAAGCGAGCCTATAATGCCGAGCGTCCGCTCACGGCGATCCACTATCTGTACGCGGACCGCCCGGTGCAGGCGTGGGGCGGCCCCCACCAGGGGAGCGGACTGATCAAAGGGACCGATTGGCGTCCCTACCAACCGGCGACCTGCCCCACGCCTGCCTCGCCCGAATATTGCTCGGAGCATAGCGCCTTCAGCGCGGCCGCCGCCTGCATCCTCAATCTCTTTACCCACAGCGACTACTTTGGAGGCATATACACCCGGCGGGCGGGCGGTTCCTCAATCGAGCCGGGAACCACCCCGCAAACGGAGATCACACTTAGATGGAAAACCTTCAGCGAGGCGGCCTGCGAAGCGGGCAGGTCACGCCTCTATGCTGGTACACATTTTGAGCAGGGAGATATCGCCGGTCGCGCCCTGGGACATACTGTCGGTAAACTGGTCTGGCAGCGCACCCAACGCTATATCAATGGCACCATTTGATATTTCAAGGCTTGAAATATCACGGCTTGCGCTCTTCGATCAGCTCTTTTTTCGTGAAGCCAAGCGTGTGATGCACGATGTACAGGGGGCGAGCGCGCACCTCATCATAGATGCGACCCAGATATTCGCCAATGATGCCCAGGAAGATCAGCTGTACGCCACCCAGGAACAGCACCAGGATCAGCGTTGAGGCCTGACCGACGATAGCTCCAGTGATCAGACGTAAGAAGATGGCCACCAGGATACCCAGCAAGCTGATGCCCGCCAGGACAAATCCAAAGGTGGTCGCCAGTTGAAGAGGAAGATGGCTGAAACTGGTGATCGCATCCAGGGAAAAACTGATCATTTTCTTCAGCGGATACTTAGTGCTGCCGGCGTAACGCTCATGGCGATGATAGAGGACCGCCTCCTGGCGAAAGCCGACCCAGGCGGAGAGGCCGCGCATAAAGCGATGATGCTCACGCATCTGGATCAGGGACAGCACCACGGCGCGATCCATCAGGCGAAAATCACCCACGTTGCGAGGAATATGCACCGAAGTGATGCGATCGATCAATTGATAGAAAAGCGAGGCCGTAACCAGCTTAAACCTGGTCTCACCCACGCGGGACGCTCGCTGGGCATAGACCACCTCGGCGCCATCTTTCCAGCGCGCGATCAGGTCCAGAATCACCTCTGGCGGATCCTGCAAGTCTGAATCGATGACGACCACAGCTTTTCCTTGCGCGTAGTCCAGGCCCGCCGAAATAGCGATCTGGTGACCAAAGTTGCGCGAGAAATCAATGATGCGCACACGCGAGTCCTGGTCATGCAATTGCTGCATGACCTTGTAGGATCTATCCCTGCTACCATCATTGATCAAGATCAGTTCAAACGGCTCATCCAGCGTCTTCATCACCTGGACGATGCGTGCATAAAAGTGAGGAAGCGTCTCCTCCTCATTGAAGACTGGAGCCACAATAGAATAAACAGGCTGGGTGAGAGCCTCCGATATCCTATCTTCCTGTGGTGCAATCATCACGCGTTCTCCTCTTCAGGCTGTCTGTCGAAAAACCAGAGTATTCATTGTAAAGAAGTTTACCAGAGAAGCCATACCTCTGCCTAGTGTTGTGGCAAGCAAAGCTGAAATAAGTGAAAGAGAAGCAATAAATACAATCGGTTTAAGCAGGGCAACAAGCAATACGTTCAATGTAACAAAGCGTAGGTGCCAGGCTTGCCGCGCGGCAAGCGCCCGCAAGGGGCGCACCTACGGCGGCGTGGTATACTGTTCAGCGAGGAGGGTCACGACATATCTCCATCAATACAGAAGGGTCGTAAGGATGGCTAAAAAAGTACGCACACAGTCAATGCGGGTTCTAGATGCTCATAAAATCGCCTATATCGTCCATCAGTTTCCCGATACCATTCACAATGCCGAGGAGGTGGCCTCCAGGATCGGATTACCACCCTCTCAGGTGTTTAAGACGCTGGTGGTGCTGCGCGAGAGTGAGCCTAACGCCCATCCATTGCTGGTGATGGTACCGGCCAACCACGAGCTCGATCTGCGCCATTTCGCCCATGAGATCGGCGTCAAAGCGGTCCGCATGGCGGGCCACGACCAGGCCGAGAAATTGACCGGCCTCAAAGTCGGCGGCATCTCAGCCCTGGCCCTGCTCAATCGTCCTTTCGACGTCTACATCGACGAGAGCGCCACCCGATTCGACGAGATCGCCATTAGCGCCGGCCAGCGCGGCGTCAACCTCCAACTCAAGGTCAACGACATCATCAACCTCACCTCCGCCACCCCCATCTCCACCACCGCATAAACCCGCTCAAAATCGACCGCAAGGGACAATATCTTCAATTTAAGATTGTGTAAAACGAGAAAAGACCCCAGTACGTGCGGGGCTTGCCCCCGCTTCTTTGCATCCCCAAAGGAAAAGCACCCTCAAAGCGACCAGGGACGGTTTCATGCGATGCATCGCATCATACTCGCTGCTTTTTCGAGAGGCGAGGAAGCAAAGCGGGGGCAAGCCCCGCACGTACTGGGGTCTCTTTTCTTTCCCCTTGTCCCCTTTGCCTCTCGCAAACAAATCTTTCAGCAACGCTCTCTTGCGAAAAGATATTCGGCAAAAACGAAAAGTTATGGAGCAGAAGCTTGTTTCTTTGCTGAATCTTGGGTGGGATTTACTCGTGTGGGAATGTTGCTTGCCGCATGTGCCGAGAGAGAAACAGCCATCCGGTGATCAGAAGCAGGCCACTCCACACAATGCCCACGGTCGGCAACACGCCCAGATGCTCCAGGCTCAGCCCGATTGCGAAGGAGCCGAGGGTTTGGACGCTGAACAAGATCAGGCGAGAGACGCCATTGACGCGGCCTTGCAGGGCATCTGGGACGGCAGCGAAGCGATAACTGTCCATGAAGATAGCACGGATCGAGTCGGAGAGAGCAATGGCAGCGAAGACGGCTCCCAACAGCAGTGGCGTCGTGATGAAGCCATAGAGAGGGAAGAGCACCACGAACACGATCAGGGCACAGCCCAATGCGAGGCCAAAGCGTATGCGCCGCTGCAAAGGCGGGCAGAGCGCCGCACCAAGCAGGTTCCCAACGCCGCCACATGCTCCGATCAGGCCGTAGAGCACCGACGGGATATGCTGCTGTTGCACAATGTCCAGGACGAGAAGCATACTGGCTGTGATGGTGAGGTTGACATAGCTGGAAATCAGGAAGATCGAGCGTATGACTTCATGCTCCCGCAGCCAGTTGAGCCCCTCGCGCACTTCTTGGAGCAGGTGGTGACGCTGCGTCCCCCGTTCATCTTGCATGGGCGAGCGTATAAAGAGCAATGAGCCGAGCAAGATCAGAGAGGAAAGCGCATCGGTGACGAACGGGAGCAGCCTGCTGATGCTAAAGAGCCAGCTCCCCAGGGCGGGTCCGACAAGCGCGCTGGAGCCAACAATCACCTCGTTCTGTGCGACTGCTGTGGTGAGCTGGCTCTTTGGCACGATCCATGCCAGTGCTGCAAATCCGGCCAGCTCGTAGAAAAGCGAAATGGCTCCCAGGGCAAAGGCGATGGCGTAGAGGAGAAGCAGCCGCAGTGGTCCGCTGGAAAGGCCCAGCGTCAGGGGAATGCTCACCACACACACCATCAAGCAGAAGGTAGAGAGCAGCATCACACGTTTGCGCGGCCAGCGATCCACCAGCGACCCGGCGGGGAGGCTCAACAGGACGTAGGGAAGCTGTCCCAGGCTATACGCCAGCCCGGCAGCAGCGATCGAACGCGTCAGTCCCACAATGAGCAGTGGAAACGCAAACTGTGTGCATGAAGTGCCGAGCGAGGAGACGGCGTTGCCGAGCCAGAGCAAAAGATAGTCACGATTGCGCCAAAGGGAAACGGGCTGTGGTGGAATGACTTCTGTGTTGGTCATGAAACATCCTTTCGTTCGACTTGTTTCAGCAAGAAGGGAAGCAAAAGGAGCCCGGCAACCGAGGCACGGTTCAATCAACATGGGGCTGAGATACATCGCAGGATGAAGACAACGCATATCCTTGCACCAACGCGATCAGCGCTGCGCGTAAGGAGGGCGATATTCACAAACAGCCACGTAAGCCAAAAGTGCCGGGCTTACGCGGTCAAAAGCGGTTTCACACCGCCTGAGGGGAACAGATATCTTTTACTCATCAGCCAGATGATAGCATGGAGGCCGCATCGGTGTCAATGAATACTGCTCACCCCACTCATCCGCTCTTCCCATCCATGCGCGAGGGGATGGGAAGACTCGGCTGGCCCGGTGCGCGTGCTGACAACGCCACAGCTCATGGGTATTCTGGCAACGCGGATTGGGGGCAAGCGAGAGGTGTGTCTGCCTTCTACTTGTAAATCGCAGCATGCAATGAAAGGAAATGGGCACAAGTATCTGAGGCAATTTGAAGGCTATTCCCTCAGATACTTGTGCTGAAATTGCTTCACCAAATTTGGGATTTACAGAGCACCTCACCACAAGAGCCCACGAAAGGTTATGCCGCGCTTTTTCTTCTGGCGTGGCAAGGCAGAAAAGTATTTCTTTCTTTTGAGGGACTGGAAAATTTATGGTGCGGAGTCTCTTCTTCCTCATATCCTCTATCCTCACTTCCCAGGTCCATTTACTTGAATCTGATGAAAAGATATGGTTCTGAAAAACGAAGATTTACGGTTCAGTCAACAGTATCTATGGGTTGTAAGGTTATTGTAATGGATACACTAAGGTGTTGGGGATGGCTCCGGCCCTTTCTGCGCAAAATACTCCCAAAAACCCGCAGCATTAATCAGGTTCGCAATCGGGTGAACTTCTGATGCCCACAGAGGCCAGTCAGTGCCATACTATGGTTGAACCAAACGAAGAGAAAAAAAGCAACGAAGCATATCTGGACTCCCGTAGTGAGATCCGCGAAACGATTATAGTTCCGCTAAACCATAAGGAGCGCATCTGTGGATGCATTAACACTCTCACGCTTACAATTCGGTAGCACGATTATCTACCACTTCCTGTTTGTGCCTTTGACGATGGGCCTGGCCTTGATCATCGCCATTATGGAAACGGCCTATGTGCGCAGCGGGAATGAAACATACAAACGCATGGCCCAGTTCTGGGGCAAGCTTTTCCTGATCAACTTCGCACTGGGGGTTGTCACCGGTATTGTGCAGGAGTTCCAGTTCGGCATGAACTGGTCGACCTATTCCCGCTTTATCGGCGATGTCTTTGGGGCTCCGCTGGCGATTGAGGCGCTGCTGGCCTTCTTCCTGGAATCGACCTTCCTGGGCGTCTGGATCTTTGGCTGGGAGCGGCTGTCGAAAAAGGTACATCTGCTGGCCATCTGGCTGGTGGTGCTGGCCTCTAACCTGTCGGCCTTCTGGATTCTTATCGC
This sequence comes from Dictyobacter halimunensis, assembly GCF_036245075.1. Lineage (NCBI taxonomy): Bacteria > Bacillati > Chloroflexota > Ktedonobacteria > Ktedonobacterales > Dictyobacteraceae > Dictyobacter > Dictyobacter halimunensis. Next base: position 2,731,891 of record NZ_BSRI01000002.1, on the reverse strand, counting down.
CAACTCCTTTATGCAGCAGCCGGTCGGCTATGCCGTTCACAACGGTCGCGCCGAGATGACCAACTTCTTCGCGCTATTGACCAATCCAACTCTGTGGGAGCAGTTCCCACACGTGTTCTTTGGGGCCATCGCCACTGGAGCATTCTTTGTAGTCGGTATCAGCGCATATCACTTTATCAAGAAGTCGGCGGACCACGATTTCTTCCAGCGCTCGATGCGCATCGGCCTGATCATGGCCCTGATCGGCGGGATTGCCGTCTCGGTCACCGGTCACCTGAGTGGTCAGCACGTGGTTCAGCAGCAGCCGATGAAAATGGCCGCCGCTGAGGCGCTGTGGGATACCGAGAGTCCGGCTTCGTTCTCGCTGTTCACCATCGGCGATCCGAAGGATATGAAGGACGTAGTCGCGATCAAGGTGCCCTATGTTCTGAGCTTCCTGTCGTACAACAACTTTACCGGCGAGGTCAAAGGTATTAAAGAGCTGCAGGCACAGTACGTCAAAGAGTACGGTCCTGGCAACTATGTGCCACCGGTGGTCGTTACCTACTGGAGCTTCCGCCTGATGATCGGCGTAGGAACCCTGATGGCCCTGCTGTCCTCGGCTGGTCTCTTCCTGATGTGGAAGAAGCGGCTGGAGCAGATGAAGTGGTTCCTGGCCGTCTTGGTGGCCGCCATCGCGCTTCCCTATATAGGGAATACTGCCGGCTGGGTACTGGCGGAGATTGGACGCCAGCCATGGCTGGTCAACGGGCTGCTGAAGACCGCTGATGGTGTCTCACCTTCGGTCAATCCGGGCGTGATCCTCTTCTCGTTGATCTCGTTTATCCTCGTCTACGGTGTGCTGGCCGTCATCGATGGTCTGCTGATGTTGCGCGTCGCCCGCCAGGGTATTGCCGCCGTCGAGACGCACGAGGAAGCGCCAGCGGAAGAGCTGGTTGCGGCCTACTAAAGAAGAGGAAGAGGAAAAATTATGGACCTACAAGTACTCTGGATTACGCTGATCGTCATCCTCTTCACAGGCTTCTTTGTACTGGAGGGATTTGACTACGGGGTCGGTATCCTCCTGCCCTTCCTGGGCAAGAGCGATAGCGAGCGGCGCATGATCATCAACTCGATTGGACCTTTCTGGGACGGTAACGAGGTGTGGTTGATCGCCGCGGGCGGCGCTATTTTCGCCGCCTTCCCCGACTGGTACGCGACGATGTTTAGCGGCTTCTACCTGGAGATGTTCCTGATCCTGCTGGCCCTGATCCTGCGCGGTGCGGCGATCGAGTTTCGCAGTATGCGCGAGCAGACACGCTGGCGCGCGCTGTGGGATGGACTGTTCTTTGTCGGGAGCGCGCTCCCCGGCTTCTTATGGGGCGTGATCGTGGCTAACATGATCCATGGTGTGCCCATTGATGCCCATATGAACTATGCCGGCACGCTACTGACACCCTTCAATCCCTTCGCCCTACTGTGTGGACTGGCCGTGGTGATGCTGTTCGCTCTGCATGGAGCAATCTTCCTCAGCCTGCGCATCGAGGGACCGCTGATGGCACGCGCCGAACGGGCCGCGCGACGCATCTGGCTGCCCGCCCTGGTCGTGTTCCTGCTCTTCGTGACGATGGGATTTTTCAACACGGCGGTCATCCATCACATGTTGCTGGACGCGAAGGTGATGCCACTGGGCTACACCATGCTGGCCGCCTTGATCGCGATCCCGCTGCTCTTGAAGCGGCATCGTAGCGGCTGGGCCTTTATCATGACCACGGTCACGATCGTGCTGGCCGCCTTCAGCCTCGGCGTCAGTGCCTTCCCAAACATTATGATATCCAGCCTCAATCCGGCCTGGACGCTGACGGTGCGCAACGCCTCATCCAGCCCCTACACGCTGACGGTGATGAGCTGGCTGGCCCTAACCATTGTGCCCATCGTCCTGCTCTACCAGGGATGGAACTACTGGGTCTTCAAGCAGCGTATCCAGCCGCATAAGATCGGCCATTACTAATTTATTCGTTGTCCCTGTATCCTTGATATCACGAACGGCGTTCATCATATCAAGGATACGTTGGTGCCGGGGTACGGGGTCGCTTCGCGACAAGCGCCCGCAAGGGGCGCACCTACGGCGACAAGCGCCCGCAAGGGGCGCACCTACGGCGAGGGGGGCACCCGTGATCGGGAGCGGTTGTTATGAAGATCAATAAACGCTTGCTGCAATATGTGAAGACTATGCGCATCTATGTGCTGATTGTGGGTGCGCTCAGCCTGCTTACCGCCATTTTCATTATCCTGCAGTCGCGCTCGATCGCTGCGATTATTAACGCGGTCTTCCTGCGGAGGCAGAGCCTGATCCAGGTGATGGGCGCCCTGATGATCTTGCTGGTGATCCTGCTGGCCCGGGCAGCGGTTATCTGGGGCAATGATATCGCCACCAATAGCGTCTCTGGTACGGTGAAGAGCGATCTGCGCCTGCGCCTCTTCAGGCATATCTTCAGGCTGGGACCCATGTATGTGCGCGGCGAGCGCAGCGGCGAGATCGCCAATACCACCACCGAAGCGGTGGAAGCGCTGGACGCCTACTTTAACCAGTTCTTTCCACAGGTCTGCGCGACCATGATTATTCCGCTGGCGATCCTGATTGTGGTCTTCTCAACGGATCTTCTTTCGGGTATTATCCTGCTGGTAACGTGGCCGATCCTCCCCGTATTTATGATCCTGATCGGCCTGCAGGCGAGCGCCATGACCGAGAGCCGCTGGCGCCAGATGAGTCTGTTGAGCGCGCACTTTCTGGATGTGCTGCAGGGGATGACCACACTCAAGCTGTTCGGACGCAACAAGATTCAGCAGGAAACGATCCGCCGCATCAGCGATCGCTACGGGGATACCACTATGGAGGTGCTGCGCGTGGCTTTCCTCTCCTCGTTTGTGATGGAGCTGGGCGCGACCATCAGCAACGCCATCATCGCCGTCGAGATCGGGCTGCGCCTGCTCTACGGCAACATTCCTTTTGAGCAGGCCTTCTTTGTGCTGCTGCTGACACCCGAGTTCTATCAGCCCCTGCGTAATCTGGGCACGCAGTTCCATGCCAGCATGAACAGCGCGGCCGGGGCCGAACGCATCTTCGACATCCTGGAGGCCCCGACGACACCGGAGAAAACGACCGGCGCGCAGGAGGAGGCAAAGATCAAGCAGACACTGCTAATCGACGATGTGCACTACGCCTATCGGGATGCCGATGGGCAGCGCCACGAGGCCCTGCGCGGCGTCTCCTTCGCCATCCAGCGCGGCCAGAAGGTCGCCATCGTCGGTCGCAGTGGAGCCGGGAAGAGCACGCTGGCCAATCTGCTGCTGCGCTTCATTGAGCCCGATGAGGGAAGCATTCAGGCCGATCAGCGCGACATCCGCGAGTTTAGCGCCACCGCGTGGCGTAAGTTGGTGGCCTGGCAGCCGCAGCGCCCCTATCTATTCAATACGACGGTGGCGGACAATATTCGCCTGGGGCGGCCGGAGGCCAGCATAGAGGAGGTAATCGAGGTGGCGCGCATGGCCAACCTGCACGACTTTATCCAGTCGTTGCCGCAGGGATACGAGACGCCGATCGGCGAGCGCGGCACGCGTCTGAGCGGGGGACAGCTGCAGCGCCTGAGCCTGGCGCGCGCCCTGCTCAAGGGGAGTCCTATTCTGCTGTTGGACGAGGCCACATCGACGCTGGACGCCGAGAGCGAGGCCCGGGTCCTGCGCACCATTGACCATGTCGCCCCCGAGCACTTTGTCTTGATCATCGCCCATCGCCTGCACACCATCAGCAGTGCGGACCTCATCGTCGTGCTGGAGAATGGACAGGTGATCGCGAGTGGAACCCACCAGGAGCTACTGGCGCAATCGCCCGCCTACCAGGCGTTGATCAGGGCGTATGAAAATGAGGAGGCAATCGTATGAACGCCACCCTGCGCCGCCTGATCCAACTGGCCTGGCCGATTAGAAACTGGATGCTGCTGGCGGCCCTGCTCGGCGCTTGCACCATCATCAGCGGGATCGGCTTGCTGACGACTTCAGCCTATCTCATTTCGATGGCCGCCCTGCATCCATCGGTGGCGGCCCTCAACGTCGCCATCGTCGGGGTGCGCTTCTTTGGCATCGCCCGTGGCGGATTCCGCTACCTGGAACGCCTGGTGTCGCACCGCGCCACCTTTCGCCTGCTGGCACGGCTGCGTGTCTGGTTCTACAGCGCTTTAGAGCCGTTGATACCGGCGCACCTGCTGGAGCAGCAAGGCGGTCAGCAGAGCGAGCTGCGCAGCGGGGACCTGCTGCGGCGCGCGGTCTCAGACATCGATACCCTGCAAAACTTCTATACCCGTGTGCTGGCGCCCCCGCTGGTCGCCCTGGTCATCGGCGTGTTGATGTGGATCTTCTTCGGCTGCTTCGGCGTCGTCTTTGGCCTGATCTTTATCGTCTTCTATGTGATCGCCGCCATCGGCGTGCCCTGGCTGGCACATCTGCTGGGACGGCGCGTCAGTCGCGAGATGGTCAGCACGCAGGCGGAACTGGAATCGCATCTTGTCGATAGCGTCCAGGGCATCGCCGACCTGGTGGCCTTTGGTCAGGAGGAGCGTCAGGCACAATATATCCAGACCCTGAACGGGAAGCTACGCAGGCTGCAGATGACCTCGGCCTACGTCAGTGGGATGCAGGGCGGTCTGAGCAATCTGCTGATGAACCTGACGGCCTGGACCATGCTGCTGGTGGCCATTCCCTCTGTCCACCAGGGGAGATTAAACGGCATCTTCCTGGCCGTGCTGGTACTGGGCGCGCTGGCCAGCTTCGAGGGCGTTATGACGCTGCCGGCGGCCTTCCAGCAACTTGGCGGTAGCCTGGAAGCGGCGCGGCGCCTGTTTGAGGTCGTGGACGCCAAACCGGCCGTCAGCAATCCGGTGGCTCCATCGCCTACGCCGATCGATCAAGAGGTCAGGGTTGAACACCTGGGCTTCCGCTACGCATCCGGTGAGCCCGAGGTCCTGCGAGACGTTAGCTTCACGGTACCGCAGGGCAGATGCCTGATGGTGGTCGGCCCCAGCGGCTCCGGCAAGTCTACGCTGGCCCACCTGCTGCTGCGCTTCTGGGACTACCAGCAAGGCAGGATCAGCGTGGGTGGCTTTCCACTACAGGACTACCAGCAGGATGATCTCTATAAGCAGGTGAGCGTGGTAGAGCAGGATACACACCTGTTCAATACCAGCATTCGCGAGAATATTCTGATCGCGCGCAAGGACGCCAGCGAAGAAGAGCTGATCGCGGCCGCCCGCCAGGCCCAGCTGCATGACTTCGTGATGAGCCTGCCCGACGGCTATGACACGCGGGTCGGAGAGCAGGGATTGCGTCTGAGCGGCGGTGAGCGCCAGCGGGTCGCCATCGCCCGTGCCTTCCTCAAGGACGCTCCCATCCTGCTACTGGATGAGCCAACCGTCAACCTGGATGCCATCACCGAGCGCGCGGTACTGGATGCCATCAAGGCCCTACGTCAGCAGCGCACGACCATCATGGTCACCCACCGCCTGGTCGAAATGGAGATGGCTGATGAGATCCTGGTGTTGCAGCGCGGTCAGGTCATTGAACGCGGCAGCCACACCTCCCTGCTGAAAGAAGAGGGGCTCTATCGGAGGATGTGGCAACAACAACATGGAAATGCCAGCACCCCCATATCCCTTTAACAGATGGGGTGGTGGTACACGAGGGGGGGCTCTGCAGAGCGTCCCTCGTGTACCACCACCCCATCTGTTTTAATGGGCGTTTGGAGCGTCCAGTATCAAGCGGTGGGCTCGTGCCAGCAGCTCATCCCTTTCGTCCAGCATCTCCTGTGTCACGGTCTGGCCTACCTCTAATGTCTTTAGATAACTGATCCCATCATAGGCCACCTGCACCAGTTGGTTGTACAAATTTTCGGTATACGCCTGTAGCTCCGCCTGCGTAATAATCGCGGCAGACAATTCCGCTAGCGGCTTAAGGCTTTGATGGATCTCCAACAGGATCTCCCCGACGCTTTTTTCTTCCATGAAGTTCCTCCAGCAGGGGTAACTATCCATCAAGGATGGGTTTTTCTTATCTCTTATTGGGGCACATGAGCGCCCCCGCACGGGCGTCCGCATACGCGGCCGCACTGGTTTTTTAAGTTGGTGCGTGGAGGCGCGAAAGCGCACTCCACGCACCAACTTAAAAATGGCATCTGAGCACCATAGTACGCCGCCAACATTCAATTGATGGGAGAGCGGGGGTGCAAGCGAGCATGCCAAGGGCATGATCAAGCGGCCAGCCCAAAGCTGGGGCAAGCCCAGCACTTACGGGGAATCGGGGGCTGTGCCCCCGGCAACTCCTCCCCCTCTCGCCCGCGCAGCGGGCGAACAATCCATCAAACGAAGTTTGACAAAGCAATAGATGCCAACATGCATACACGAATGCACCCCTGTTGCACTACTACAGAAATGGTATCGCACATTGGCATATTACCATATAAGCATTTAAAATTCGATTATACCTTCTCTCATTAGCCATTTTTGCGTGGATAGATGCGAAGCTGTCCTCTGCCCATCCATCATAAACGATCGGTCCAACCGATTACGGTCAGGGTGGTGTTGGAGGATGACGTGGTGACCACCGTGGGGTGATCGTTATTCAGGCTGCCAATAGAGAGGGTGTCAACGAGGGGGGCATGAATACTAGAGCTTTTAAGGGCATACAGCAGGCCGTCGCGTGAAACATTGGACCAGCTATCCTGCGAGGCTTCGTTGAGCGTGATACTCTTCTCGTTCGTATCGACCGCGCACAACAGCCTGGGGGCCTGCTCGCCGGAGGAGTCGATCAGCCAGAGGCCGTTCGGCCTGGCGGGCAGAGGATGTTCGGCCTGGGATACGGCCAGAATGCGCTGCCGCACACTATGGATCTGTGACACAGCCAGAAACTGATCGACAAAAAAAGGGGCGCCTTCTCCCAGGCGACCGATGCTGCTGGCCCCGCTTAAAACGGTTCCACACTGCGGACAATCCACCGGCTTGCCCGCGCAATGGCTAACGTACACACTGGCATCGCTCCCAATCGTATAATCATCGCAGGCGGTGCCGGTAGTCAGGGCGATCTGTTGCAGGTCGTTTCTGTCCTCCGCCGCCTGGCCGCTCAGGATCGGCGCCTGGTAAAGGTTGCTATGGGGATCACGGAGGTAGAGATGCTGGGCATCATGCCAGCCGATCAGCCGATAGCCCTCCGGCGTCACCATTTTTAGCGCGATGGTCCCGCTGGCAAGCCATAATTGATAAAAGCGCGATCCATTTTCGATTGAAAACAGTATATGCGCGCCATCCACGTAAGTATATGGAGACCAATATATATCTTGGATTGACGACCCGGTCGTACCTGTCAGTGGAACACAGTAGAGCGTCTGCAGAAATTTGCCATCAATACGTACTAGCTGGAGCAGGTTCCGCTGAGCGGTGGTGGTTACGAACAAAATCCATTGTCCATCGGGCGAGAGCTGGGCTGCCCCAAGATGTTTTCCTGGAAACTTGTCAATCACCATATTGCGCTCGGTCGCGTTGTCGTAACGCATAAAAGCGCTGCCCGCATCTCCGCCAGCGGAGGGCTGTTGCAGATAGATCAGGCTTTGATGGGAGGGCGCGTGCATCAGAGGGGTAAGCACCGCCGGGCGGGCACGTCCCTCGGCGGGGCAGTTCGTTGTGAGCATTGAAACGGTCGAGACGGTCGCGGTTATGCTCATCCCCTGCTGCGTGTGGGCTCCTCCATGGCCGCTCGTCAATGTGGGCCAGATCCAGAGGATGCCCAGCGGAATCAAGGCCAGCAGGATTAAAAAGATAATGACGGGCACGATGCTAGCAGAGGCATGAGTGGTTCTTTGTTGCTGCCTGGCCGCGTAGCGCGCGATCGTCGCGGGCAGCACGGCGGTGCTGAGTTGTGATTGCTTCGACGATAGGCAGGGACCCGGCTGCGGCGCCTCACGCGCGGGCGATCGATACTCCGCGACGGCCTCGGGGTCTGGCACCAGGGCGGCATCGGAGAACCAGACCCCCTCAAGGCTGGGCGAGGACACGAGCGCATTCTGGCTGGAGGGTGGTGAAAATGCCGGGCCGCCATCTTCGCTCATCACAACCCGCGTCAACGCATGCAGGAAGTCGAGCGGACTCTGATAGCGCCGCGCGGCATCTTTGGCCAGGGCTCGCAATACCACCTCGTCCAGGGCCTCTGAGAGCCCGGGGGTAAAAGCAGAGAGAGAGGGTGGCGGCTCATAGAGGTGCATGGTCAATACCCGAATGGCTGTATCAGCGATGAAGGGGACATGACCTGTCAGCAACTCATATAACACCACGCCCAGACTATAGATATCGCTGGCGGGGACCGCCTTTCCCTGGATCTGTTCGGGGGACATATATTGAGGGGTCCCCATGATGCTGTTGGTATGGGTCGCGAAGCTCGCCAGCATCCCGGCGTCTTCCTCGTCCGACAACACCTTTACCAGGCCAAAATCCGACAACACCAGCGAGTGATCCGCCTTGAACAGCATATTATCCGGCTTGATATCGCGATGGATTAAGCCACGGTCGTGGGCATACTGCAGGGCGCGCAGGATAGGGGTCAGCAGATCCAGGGCCGCGCGCGGTGAGAGTCGCTGCTGCCGCTGCAAATAGTTCCGTAGTGAACCAGAAGAGAGGTATGGCATCACAAAATAGGCCATACCATTATAGCGACCATACTCATAGACCGTTAAAATATTGGGATGTTCCAACTGCGCCACAATCTGAGCTTCACGCTCGAAACGGCGCAAAAACGAATCCTGCCCATCTTCGCGTGACTTAAATACTTTGAGGGCGACCTCGCGATTCAGATAGGTATCGCGAGCCAGGTATACCGTGGCCATCCCTCCCAACCCGATTAAGCGCGTAATCTGATAATGCCCTAAACGCTGACCGACCATCTCACCAGGCCCCATGCAATCCACCCCATTCTATGATCGAAAATCACCCATCTTCACACCCCATGCTATTCGCGCCCCCAACCTTCAGTTGAGGCAGGCCCGACGCATACAACACACACATGGCGTATTTCACTTCCAATAGTAGCATGAGTTTCAAGCGCTAGCAACCTTTTGATTCCATAATAAGTATTAAGGTCACTTTATCTGGTGCAGGAGGGCTAGCCCTCCTGCACCAGATAAAGTGACCTTAATACTTATTTCTGTTCTTGCTTCACAGAATAGCATACGTGACGTATGATAAAAGAAACATCAGCAATAGGACGTTTCCGACACGTTACTTCAGAAAGATAGATAGTCAGGATGGAACAACCAACATCAGAAGATACACAGCCGCCACTACAACCCTCAGGCATGCCCGAGGAAAGGCGCCAGCGAGGCGCTCAAGATTGGAATCGCTGGCTTTTATTGCTGCTCATCCTTGTCCTCTGTCTCGGCTTTGTGTCTACCAATCTGTTCCAGGCTCAGAATGCTCGTATGCTTAGCCAGCAAGCACAGAACGGTCAGATACAACTGGCCCACGAACAGCAGCGCGAAACGATTCTACAAAACTATATGAACAAAATTAGTGACATGCTGGTGCACGATCAACTGCTGACAAAGCGCAAGGCCTCCGACCCGGCCAAAATAGCCGCCGACGCCTTGACGCGACAGACCTTTAGCCGCCTGGACGGAGACCGCAAAGCGGAGTTGATGCGCTTCATCTATCAAACCAAACTGGTCAGCAATGATAGCGTCGTGCTTAATCTGCAGGATGTCGATATCAGCAATGCCCGTCTGGGGCAGATCGATATCCGCGATACCTACCTGGTCGGCGCCAATATGAGTGGATCGGACCTGCACGGGGCCATCCTCAGCGATGCCATCCTGACGTTTACCAATCTGGCGGGTGCCAATCTATCCAAAGCCGATCTGCATGCCTGCGATCTGCACAACACCAACCTGGCCGGCGCCAATCTGCGCGATGCTACCGGCCTGACCCCCGACCAGATCTCTCAGGTACGCTCGTTGCGCGGCGCCACCATGCCAGATGGGACGGTGCACCGCTAATGATTTTCTTGTTCTGTAGCGCGATCATTCCTGACGTCGAAAGATCTATAAAACTTCATCTTTAACTCATTTTTCTCTGGTAATGTAGAGATACTGTGGCAATATCTACGATAAGGGATTCACATCGTTACTCTACGAAGGAGCGTTGGCGTGCATATCTTAGTGGTCGAAGATCATCCCACCCTGGGACCAGATATCAAACGAGGCTTAGAAAATAATAATTACTTTGTTGATCTAGTGGCTACGGGACCAGAAGCTCTGGCGCGGGCATACAAGTTTCCATACAATCTGATTATTCTGGATGTATTGTTGCCCGGTCTTAACGGCTGGGAGGTCTGCCAGCAACTGCGCGAGCACCAACAAACAGCTCCAATCCTCTTTCTTACAGCCCTGAACAAAGTAGACCAGCGCATCAAAGGGCTGGATATGGGCGCGGACGACTATCTGACCAAACCCTTCGCCTTCCAGGAGCTTGAGGCGCGCGTGCGCGCCCTGCTGCGCCGCGACCAGAAGCCACAGGCGCCGGTGCTACGCTTTATGGATATCGCCCTCGATACTCGGACCCACGAGGTCCAGCGTGGAGATCGTCCCCTGACACTCTCCAGCAAAGAATACGCGCTGTTAGATTTTCTGATGCGCCATCCGCACCACGTGCTGAGCCGCGACATGATCGCCGAGCATGTCTGGGACTATGACGCTGAACACCTCTCCAATGTAATCGATGTGTATATCCGTTATCTGCGCACCAAGCTGTGCGCGGATGGTGAACCAGATGTCATTCATACCGTACGTGGCTCTGGCTATCAACTCAAGGAGCCAACACTATGAGACTGATCAAAAAACCTCTCTGGCCGCTAGGCATTCGCTTACAGCTGACCCTCTGGTTCACCTGCGTCTTCACGATCCTTTTGTTTATCGCCAGCGCCTTCCTCTATAAACATCTGCAGACATCGCTGGCCGGCAGCCTGGACGGCGCCCTGCAGAGCCGCGCCGAACAGATCGCCGGAGAGATCTACACAGAAAATGGCACCATCCAGATGCATGAATCGGTCGGCGAGCTACCAGGCTTTGACCAGGATGCCAGTAGCCGTCACCTTACAGCGGCCGATGTCAATGATGATATCCTGGTTCGCATTCTGGATGCCCATGGAAAGCCATTGCGCAGCACACCAGCCTTTAGCCTGCTGCACGTACCGTCCAGTAGCATCACCCAGACGCTGGATGGGGATCCCTGGCAGGCCACCGTGCCAACGCTGGATGGGCATCAAAATGCGCGCATCTATAGCCGTGCCGTCACTAAAGATGGTCAGTTGATCGCCATCGTCCAGGTGGGACAGTTCACGGGCGAGCTACAGGATATGCTGCATCATGTGGCCGAAGAGCTGCTGGTCCTGGGCGTGGTGGTGCTTCTCTTCAGCGCCCTGGGCAGCTACTGGCTGGCCTCGCGCGCGTTCGCCCCTATTCATAATCTGATCCGTACGGCCCGCTCTATCAAAGAGGGCGACCTGCAGCAGCGCGTGCCGGTCCCGGCAGCCCGCGATGAGGTGCACTTCCTGGCCGTCACCTTGAATGAAATGATCGAGAGCCTGGATACGGTCCTTTCGCGGCAGCGCCGTTTTGTCGCCGATGCTTCGCATGAGCTACGCACACCGGTCGCCGTTATCCGCAGCACAACCGATGTGGCGCTGCTCCACGCCACCACGCGTGAAGAATATATCTCGGTCCTGCGCAACGTCAATATCGAGGCTGAACGCCTCGGCCGCCTGATCAACGATCTGCTGGCCCTGGCCCGTGGAGACGAGGGAAAAATCAAGCTAGAGCACGAGCCGGTACGCCTGGACCAGGTGGCGGATGTCGTGGCCGCCAACGCCGACACCATCGCGGAAGAAAACGGTGTAACCATCCACCGCTCACAGCTTGAGCCCGTGACGGTCCTGGGAGATGAGACCCGGCTGATCCAAATGATCATGAACCTGTTGGATAACGCCGTCATCTATACCAATTGCGGCGGCTCGGTCACTCTGAGCGTCCGCGCGACTCCTACCCACGCCGTCGTGACCATCAAGGATACCGGCATCGGGATCGACCAGGAGCACCTGGCGCATATCTTTGAGCGCTTCTACCGCGTCGACCAGGCGCGCGTACGCAACGCCGGCGGCAGCAGTGGTCTGGGGCTGGCCATCGTGGATTGGACGGTGCAGGCCCACCATGGGACGATCGCGGTAGAGAGCCAGCCCGGACAGGGGAGCACCTTTACGGTCAGCCTGCCGCGCGCCATCGAAGCCGCTCCAAAAGAGGGCGTGCTGATCGGAGGTCGTGAAAAAGCCAGAAGATAAATGATCTATATCAGCGGCGTCCAGGGGCAATACCTTCAATTTAAGGTCATGCAAAAAGAGAAAGGATCACAGTACGTGCGGGGCTTGCCCCCGCTTCAAAATGCCTAATGTTTCAACCTGCTCACTTTATATGATATAAAGAGGTTTACACCCTGATACAATAGAGATTACAGGCTTTTTACCCTGACCATCATCATATATGATGACAATGCAAAAGTGAGTGAGTAGATAACGATGCCTTATACATCCATACGCGAAGCCGCCGACGAGATTCATTCGGGGATCATCACCCCCACGGAACTGGTCTTAGAGACGTTAGAACAGATTGACGCGACCGATGGAGAGATCCAGGCGTTCGTAACGGTGATACGTGAGCAAGCACTCCAGGAAGCGGAGCAAGCTGAGCGCGAGCTACGCACCGGGCTCTACCGCAGTCCCCTGCATGGTATCCCTATCGCTATTAAGGATTTGATCGCCATCAAGGGTATTCCCACTACGGCCAGCTCGAAGGTGCTGGCCGAGAATATCGCCAGTGAAGATGCGATGGTAATCGAGCAGCTACGCAAGGCGGGCGCCATCATCATCGGCACCACCAACACCTTTGAGTTTGCCTATGGCCCCTACGCGCCGCCGACGCGCAATCCCTGGGATCACACGCGTACTACGGGCGGCTCCAGCGGTGGCTCGGCCGCCGCGGTGGCTGCGGGCATGACGCTGGGCGCCATCGGCACCGATACCGGTGGCTCGATTCGCATTCCCGCCGCCTGCTGCGGCATTACCGGACTCAAGCCGACGTATGGTCGCGTCAGTTGCCATGGCGTTATCCCGCTGAGCTGGTCGCTCGACCATGTAGGGCCCCTGGCACGCAGCGCGGAAGACTGCGCCATTATCTTTGACGCCATCGCCAAATACGATCCCCGCGATCCCAATAGCGTCTCGGGTCCACCCAGCCGACCGGCGACTACCCTGATCGAAGGGGTCGAGGGCCGGGGGCCGCTCTCACTGCAGGGCCTGCGCCTGGGCGTGCCACAGGACGCCTTTGTCGATCCGCTCGATCCCGAGGTCCGGCTCGCCTGGAAGGCCGCCTGCCGCGTGCTGGAGGAAGAAGGGATAGAGCTTATCAACGTCGAACTACCACGCCCAACCATGGATCTCTATCGCACCATCCAGAAGCCGGAGGCCACGCTGGCCCACATCCAGAAGGGCTGGTATCCCACCCATAGCGAGCTTTACACCGACCTGGTACGCACCCGCTTACAGGAGGGTGGCCGCATTACAGCGGTAGATTATCTGAACGCCCAGCAGGAGCGCCGCATCTTTGCCAGTAGCCTGCGCAGCCTTATGCAGCGCGTAGATGCCCTGGTGCTCCCCGCCGTTCCCATACCCGCCATCCCGCTTGACCAGGCTGGCAAAACCGTCGAGATCGAAGGTCAAACAGAGGATGCCGCCGCCGCTTACCTGCGCATCACCATGCCGTTCAACCTGACAGGCCTCCCCACCGTCGCCTTTCCGGCGGGCTTTAACGCCATGGGACTCCCCATCGGCCTCCAGGTAGCGGGCAGGCCATTCGAAGAGGCCACCGTACTGCGCATCGTACACGCCTACCAGCAGATGACAGACTGGCACCAGCGTCCCCTTCCCACCCAGACCGATCGGAACGCCTGATTACCGAAAACCACATTCACAGAACTCATAACATATAAATCATCCCGGATTTTTGAAAAATCCGGGATGATTTATACCCTCCTCCCATTTGCATCAATATCCTCAACGCTGTCACCATAGAGGACGTGTAGCCCGTATGTACAATATGGAACACGGTATTCATAAGGAGCCTTCATGCAAGATGTAACAGTACAAGCTACCAATAAAGCTTACCTGCAGGCAATTGCCGCCAACAACTACGAAATTCCAGACGACATTGATCACTTTAGCTTTGCCCGGGCCCTGCTAGCTAATCTTGCCTCTCCCGATCCCGAGTTGAGAGACGACCTTAGCTCAATTATTCTGGCAGCTGGTATTATCAGTCAACAGAAAGTAACACAGCGACAGCTAGAAGAGCTCCTCAATATGGCGCTTGACCAGGATCACCTCTTTTACCAGATCGGAGAAATAGGTACAGACTCGGTCTTCATGCGCAGCTTCTCCAGTCTGATCATAGCCTCAATCCTCTTTAATGATTCGCTTGATCCGCATTTATCGAGCGCCACGATTACCATGGTGAAAGAAAAGCTGTTCCACTATGCGCTGGAGGAAAAGGATTGGCGCGGCTATATCGAGGGCAAAGGCTGGGCACACGCCATGGCCCACCTGGCGGACGCCCTGGATGAATGCACCCAGCATCCGCGCGCTACTGGCACGGATCGACGGGAGGTTCTGGGGATTGTCAGCAAACTGGCGACCCTGGATGAGCCGCTCTATCATGAGGAAGATCTGCGCCTGGCCAAGATCCCTTATCATATTATTCTGGGGCACCAGGTCAATGATAAAGCTATCGCTGAATGGATCGATATGTGCGCCATTTCACGCGACCTGGATGTCGTATCCTGGACACGCATTACCAACGCCAAAAATGTCTTGCGTAGCCTGTACTTCTTACTACACTGGGATAATATGGCTCCCGTGATCACCGAGCGTATCTCAGCAACGCTCTATAAGCAGGATGAGGTGTATCAGGAAACCAAAAGATCAACGGAAGAATAGAGACAACCAGGGGAAATGGACAAAGTTAAAAAGGATGTCATTGTCAGACATCCTTTTTACATGATATAAAGTGTCATCTTGATCACTATCCTAGTAGTTTCTCAATGGTATCTAGAAGATCATCCAGTTCAAATGGCTTCTGAAGACACAGTACGTTACGCTTCTGCGCCTCATTGATAGGCGGGTACGCACTCATTAATATGACCGGTATAGTATTTATTTCAGGCATAGCATGCATGCGATCACACAATTCCAGACCATCCATATGCGGTAAGCGATAATCGGTGATTATCAGGCAGGGTTTCTGTTCTCGTACAGACTTTAAAGCCTGAAAGCCATCGGTTACCAGCTCTGCATTATATGGAGTTTCCATCTCAAGTGCATCAATTAGTAACGAACCAATACTATCATCATCCTCTACCACCAATATAGTATCCTGTATATCATATTCTTTCATGATTGTGAATTCTTTTAGGTTCTGCATAGTTAGAAATCCCCCCAGCGCTATGAACATCACAAATTTTATTCTAACAAGGTTGATACGGCTGTTAAAACCCAGTAGTTTCGTTAAATGGCTCAATTTACATTAGTATTTACTGAGGAAATCATGCAACTAGCCGCCGGCCAACAAAACACAACGGTATAAAGTTCAAATGCTGATCAGCCCGGGAAGAAAAACGAAAATTCCTCAAAAAAAAGTATTGACAACTCATAAATGACGGTGTATACTGCTTTCTGTGGTTGAGAGACCACAACACCAGCCGAAGTAGCTCAGTGGTAGAGCAACGGTTTTGTAAACCGTCGGTCGTCAGTTCAATCCTGACCTTCGGCTCTTTTTTTTTTGGCAACAACTTCCTGGTTTCCTTTTCCCCTGACATAACAATTCTGCTACATATAATAACCCACTTCTCCATAAACATTACCCCTTATCAATAATGGCATGATGCAGCTCACCCGAATTGGCTCTTGCCTTAAGTTCAGCCATAGCCTATATTGACAGAAACATAGATAAAAAATATTTACACTATATGATTTGACCATATACAGGAGAAATCATGACACGCAAAGGCTGGCTACTCTTCATCGCCATCTCGGTATTCTGGGGCATTCCTTACTTCTTTATTAAGATCGCTGTACGCGAACTGGACCCGGCTGTGGTGGTATTTGCGCGGGCCGCGATCGCGGCCATGATCTTACTGCCGATGACGGCTCGGCAGAAGACGCTACGACCCATGCTAAAGCGCTGGCCAGTGGTCCTGCTGTTCGCCATTGTCCATATGGTCGGCGCATTTCTACTGATCAGCTATGGCGAGCAGCATGTCTCATCCTCCCTTGCCAGCCTGCTGATCGCGGCCAACCCACTGATCGTTGCCGTACTGGCGCTGGGCTTCGATAAGAATGAGCGTGTCAATGGGCTGCGCCTGGTCGGACTGCTGATCGGCATGGTGGGGCTGATAGTTTTGCTGGGCTTCGACGTGGGGGGCGACCAGCAACTGTGGTTTGGCGCTATATTGATCCTGCTGGCAGCCACCGGATACGCGACTGGGGCCCTGATGCTCAAGAGCCGCTCCCTGGCTGAGCTGCCCAGAGTAACTGTGGCGGCGGGAGAGTGCAGTGTCACCACCATCGTGTTACTGCCATTGATCCTGACGCGGCTCCCTGGCAGCGTACCGAGCCCGGGCGTACTGCTTAGTCTGCTCATTCTCGGTGTCATCTGCACCGCCCTGGCCCTACCAACCTTCTTCGCCCTCGTAACCGAAGTCGGGGTCAGTCGCAGCACAGTCATCACCTACGTCAATCCAGCTGTCTCAGTACTCCTCGGCGTGCTGATCCTGGGAGAACCCCTGACCATCGCCACCATCGCCGGCTTCCTCTTAATCATCCTGGGATCATGGGTCTCTACGACCGGCGCCATCCCATTCTTAACCGTCCGCAAAGCGCCACAACCCGAAGCATACGGAACCGACTAAGCTCAAACCATTAGGGGTTGGTGAGAAGAGAGGGACGCGACCCGGCCGGATGTGTATGCCACTCCTCGTTGGCCTGACCGGGTCGCGCGTAGCTACATTGGAGTCTGACTACGTTGTTGCATGGCTACATGGCTACATTACCAGAAGAGAGGACCACGCAACTACGGCTAGTAGCCAGCGGTCTGCTCAAACGCATTGGCGATAACACTATAACCGGTTGAGGTGGCGTGAATGTCATGAAACAGACTGCACATCCACGTATAACCACAGGTATTGGGATTGGGGGTCGTCGCGCCACCAAAGGGCGTAAACACATCAACAAGGGTCGCGTAGCCGCTGGCATCCGCCGCAAGATGCTGGTTGAGCTCCAGGGCATATGGCAGTTCGCCCGGGCACTTGTTCTGATAGGGATCATAATAGTTCATCAGCAAGAGATCGCCGCTACGCTGACCATTCACCGTCATAGCCGCGGCCAGCCTCGGTAAGATCACCTGCCTCAGATTCGCATCCACCGTGGCCAGGTCGCTCTCCCAGGTCGAGCTGACCGCACATGTTGATGTATTGATGTCCTTAAGCATATCGTTAGCCCCGATGTCTAACGTTACTGGACTGACCCTACCAGGATTGAGTTCGAGATACAACACGGCCGCATTAAGTTGAGAACCAATATATGGGAACTTGCGTAAAACCGAGAACGTACAACCACCATTGATCATCGAAGTGGTGGTCTCACCCGGACAACCCATGTTGGCGTAGCTTGTGGCTCCATGGCTCTTGAGATTGGCATAAAAATCTTCCGCGTACCCATGGCCAAAATTGAGGTCGGGCTGAAAACCATAGGCCAGCGAATCGCCAAGCGCCAGATAATGAGATTTAGGGCCGACAAGTGACGCGTGGGTGGCAGCGAATGCCGCTGGGACAGAGAAGAACAAGAGACTACCTACAAGAACAACCGGTGCTACGATGCGAAGAAGATATCTCGCCATGCCTTTGAGCATATTTTCCTCCTTGAAAAAATATACTAATCTGGCACTTAAAAAAGGGCTGTTAAAGTGGCAACAGCTTCGAGGAGAAGGGAAATCTTACACATCTATTTCATAGTATAAATATAAGAGCGCCAAATTTCAAGCTTTTAGAGCATCGAAATATACTATAACATTGGGGCGTAATGTATTCTATTTCAATAATAAGCAATATTTACAACAAAATTTACTTCTTATTACATATTTATGTGCTTATGTTGAAAACTGTTAGACACCAGTGCAGCGGCTATAAGGTAAGCGGGGGTATGAGGCGCTACCGGCGGACGTACGTGGCTATGTGGAGCAGCACCAGCCCAGGTATGTGCACGCACCCGACCAGTTTACGCGCCCCAATGAAACCTCCTGGACCTATTTCAAGAAATACCTGGCGCAAAAAGGAGCCTGATACAAAGAAGATGTGTAGAGGTGTGGCAGGTGGGCATAAACGTTCGTCTGCCACACCTCTACCATCTCTTTGGCTGCATAAGTCTTTCTCTTTAAGAATTTAAGACCTTAAGAAGCTTAATACACCTTTGTAAAAGAAACACGAATAACCCCAATAAGCACGAAACGCTCGCTCAAACACGAAACACCCCTGTAGGGTCGACCTTCAACGGTCGACCGGGCCGCTTGCGGCCCACGTACCCGGCCGGTTCGGCTTCTCGTGGAAAACACGTCGCCCCACATGGTACCCGGCAAGCAACGTTCACTTTTGGGTACTCCTGCGCAACGTTGCGGGTGGGTACCACGTGGGCGAGCGTGGAAGACAGGGGAAGCGTCGTCGTGGGGGAACGGGGGCTGCCGTCGCTGGCGCTGGCAGCCCGGTCGACCGTTGAAGGTCGACCCTACGGGGCGTTCGTTTTTGGGGAGGGTGACGATGCTCCCGATGTTCTCTGTTTGCAACATTTTGGATGATGTGCTTTTCTGACAACGAAAGGATACAAGCTATATGGATAATTTCGAGCAACAACAGCAACAGGTAAAGATTGCACTGGCACGGGTACAAATACCTGCCGGGATCATAGTCAGGGCCTGGAGTGAGGAGGATTTTCTGGCGATTCAGCGGCTCAGCAGCGCGGAGGGGTGGACCTCGCCTGTTAGGCGTCCCGCCGATTCGCTGCGAGCGTGGCAGAGCTCGTGGCCGACCCTGGTGGCGCAAAAAGATGATGCGGTGGTAGGCTTTGTGCGAGCTATTACCGATTGCGCCATTACTATGTATATCGCCGAACTGCTGGTAGACCAGCACATGCGTGGCGCTGGCATCGGACGTACGCTGTTAGAAACGTGCCATCAGCTTTACCCCACCACGCGCCTGGATCTGCTGGCAGCCGACGGCTCTCGCTCGTTTTATGAGGCGTGCGGATATAGAGTTCTGCACGATGGCATGCGTAAAAGCTATGTTTAACGCATGCCATCAAGATAACGGCAGCCGTGAGGGATACTTACGATACCTTCCAGGGGCCGAAGGCGGGGATGGCGGCATCGGCGCCATCGGTGATGTTGCAGTAGGGGTTGAGGCCCCAGCCATACCAGAGATAGGTATCAACCGGTAAGACATCGGCGATCAGGCGCAGGGTCGCGGTACCACCATCCAGAGTAATTTTGTGGATGAGGGGAAGTTCGCGGCCATCACGATCGCGCAGCGAGAAGCCTGCTGGACGTCCGGTTGAGCGCAGGCCGCCGCGTACGGGACGGTAGGTGATGTGGATGCGCATCTGCTCCAGTTCAGGTGTCACCGCTACAACGTCGGGGGTGCGCTGACCATCTACCTGGTCGGCCAGGCGGCGGCCAAGGCGCTTGAGACCCTGGGTGCCGACATGGATCAGGTCGTCCAGTTCCAGGTCGATGGCCGAGACCATGGCGATCCCTGGCTCGGCATGCTGAAAGGTACGCTGCAACTCGCGGATGCCGTTCCAGCCCTCGGGACCCTCTTCGGAGATTAAGCCACCGATCTGCACATAGTAGAACGGCAGGTCGGGATTGTCCAGGTCGCTTCTCAACGATTGAACAAGGGTGTGCATGCGCTGGTGATAGTGCTCGACTCCTTCTGGATTGCAGTCGCTCTCGCCCTGGTACCAGAGGACGCCGGACACCTTGCCGCCAACGGCCTTCACACGTTCGTACAGGGCACCATACAGTGAAGCGCCACCCTGGTCGCGCAGATGGGGATCCCACTGCTGCATCGAGGTACCGCCATGCGCGGAGGGGATCAGACCAACGGGAACGCCGGTACGGGCGTAGCGCTCTTTGGCGAAGGCCAGGCCCAGGCCGGTCCCCTTGACGCGCTGTGGATCACGCTCTGGTATTGACTCCGGCACGCGATCGAACCCCCACAAAACATGATGGACCAGGCGTGGTGACTCGTTCAGCCAGTGAAGAGGCTCTTCGGCCTGCGCCCACTGCTCACGCGACTGAAACGAATGCACAAATGGCGAAGGCTTCTCCTCATCGATCAGGTCGCCGATCCCCTCCATATTGCTCTGCCCGGCGAGCACCCAGAGATCGCCAACCAGCACATGATCGGCTTCACCTACCGTATAGGGACCACCCACGGCCAGCTCGATCACTTCTCCATTGCTCGTCTGCACACGCGCCTTATCGTCAGCATCGCGCTGTAACACCTGATAGCTCTGCACGTTTGTATACATTGTTCCCTCAATATCATCTGTCGGCAACGAAAATAATATCTCTCGTAGAGAGACATCTGTATTTTATCAATTTCATGCAAGGATGTAAAAATGCGCACCGGGCACACATTTTTACATCCTTGCATGAAAACCTTGCTTGCTGGACGAACTTAGCCTGAGGCGCTGGCAGGACGGAGGGCAGGCCAGAGATTGATGGCCAGGCAAAGCGCTAGCGCCAGGCCAAGGATGCCTGAGAAACCAAAGGCCAACGGGCTCAGGTTCAGCTGGCCTATCGTCAGCCACGGGGAAAAGAGCAGTGAGCCAACGCGTAATAGCGCGGCAAGATTGCCCAGCCACAGCGTCACACTGACCAGCCTGGCCGAACGAATAGTCCCGCCAGAAAAACCCGGGAGCATTCTCGGGGCCAGACCGCATAGCAACAAGCTTACAAATCCAATGGTCAGACTATGGCGAAGCGCGTCTTCAGCTAGCGGTGCAGCGAAGCTAAGCAGGTCAGAAACGCCATTGATCAGTAGAAAGATGCCGCTAACGAGCACCCAGAGATACGCGCTGGCTACCAGTGCAACAAAAGGCCCATAGGTGTTACGCTCTTGTGACACGCGTGTCCGATACGCCTGCGCGAGCTTTGCGGGTTCAGGAGCCAGTCGTGCCACCTTGTGTGGCAGCTTGCCCCGCGCACGCATAGTACGCAGGAATAAAAAGACAAATAAGATCAGGATGCCCCCAATGATTACCATGCCTGCGCCCTCCGCTTCTTGCCAGTTCATCAGGATACCCGCACAGAACACGAGCAGGCCACTGATATAGGCAAACGATAGAGACACAAGCCGCCGTGGAGGAAAGGCGTCAAGCCCTGCGTACATCGGTAACGAGCGTGCTGACATCCCCAGAGTCATCGGCAGTAAAAAGCCGAACAAACCCAACGTCACAAACAAGCGATCACCCGTCGCGGGGACCATCCCTCCCGTCATCTGCCACAGATTCACCAGATTAATCACTCCACAGAGGCCCAGGCAGACAAACGAACAAGCAATCAAGGGCAACGTGTGACCAAACGCTGGACGTTTTTCCAGCGCTGGTCCCCGGCGGAACATCAGCCCGAGCAGGAGGACGACGCCACAGAGAGCCAGGCATTCCAGAATGGCACTGCCCACCAGGCTGAGTCTTACGATGGGCTGATCGGCTACTGTCAGCCACGGCTGAGCAAGGGCACGCACACAGAGCGCCACAGCCAGTGCTCCAACGATCCAGCGCACTGGCCAGATAGCAACCAGAGGGGCACCACGCAGGCGTGGTAAAAAGTACAGCGAAACTCCGACGACAAACAGCCCGGCCCACCCGAATACCTGTAGGTTGCCATGTGCCTGTGCCAGGGCAGGCCACCAGGGTCCCAGTTGCACTCCGACCATACTGGTCACGGTGAGCACACAGGCCAGCATAAAGCCGCCCCCGGCTCCCAGCAGGAGCGCGGCTCGAAAAACCAGCGCAATCTGCGCGAATGATACCTGTTGATAACCGCTCCCGCGTGTTGAATGCTTCCCTCGTGTCGTAAGAGATCCCTCAGAGATGTGCTTTTCCAAAGATAGCCTCCTCATTTTCCACACCTGTTCTTTTTGAGAGTGTACCGTTCCGCAGGCCATACATGCAGTGACAAAAGTCGCATTCTTTCCTCTTCCCTGGATAGAGCCGAGTTCCCGAAGATCTCACTGTTGGACACGAGCGCTGTTCTATTGTTCCGTGCGGCTGCAAATAAAACAAGGGCGGTTCTTGTCCTGGTTTTAGCATATACTTTCAGTATGAGAAACGTTAAAGGATTGGATTTATTCATCTGCCCATGTGGGTAGATACATTGGAGGGATACACGATGACGACTGCATCAGTGACGGCTGAATTTCAGGAGAAGGGTCGCCTGCGCGGTATGGCGCTGGTATCTGTGATTATAGCCTTGATGCTGACGCTATTATTGGAGGCGCTTGACCAGACGATCGTGGGAACCGCGATGCCACGCATCATCGCGCAGCTTCACGGTCTGGATCGCTATAGCTGGGTGGCAACAGCCTATATTCTGGCTTCGATGACCATGATTCCTATTGTAGGCAAGCTGTCGGATCAGTTTGGTCGCAAGTGGTTTTTACTATCTGGTACGGTGCTCTTCTTGATAGGATCGGTGCTGGCCGGTGCCTCTCAGAGCATGACTCAGTTGATCATTTTCAGGGGGCTGCAGGGATTGGGGGCCGGTATTGGCATGGCGCTGGTAGCGACCGTGATGGCGGATCTCTTTCCGCCGGCCGAGCGCGCCAAGTGGAGCAGCCTCTTCGGCATCGTCTATGGCGTCTCTAATCTGCTTGGTCCCACCTGTGGCGGCTGGCTGGCCGAACATGGTCCACTGCTGGGCAACCTGGTCACCGAGAGCACGCGCTGGCGCTGGGTCTTTTATATCAATGCACCAATCGGACTGATCGCGCTGGTCGCGCTGCTCATCTTCCTGCCCTCTAATCTGTCGGATCATACGCAGAAGTGGAATGGTTGGAGGTCGCTGCGCAACATCGATTTCGCGGGTGCGCTCTTCTGTGCCGCCGCCACCATCTGTCTGATGCTGGGGCTCACCTGGGGCAGCGCCAACATCTCGGCCCGGACCTCGGTGCAGGTAATCGGGGCCATCGCCGTGGGCGCCCTGCTGCTAATCCTGTTTGTGTTCACCGAACGCCGCGTCAGCGAGCCGATCCTGCCACTTGACCTCTTCAGCCGTCCGGTATTCAGGATCGGGGCCGGGCTGGCACTCCTGCAGAGCATGGTCCTGCTGGGATTGGCCCTCTACCTGCCGCTCTTCTTTCAGGGCGTGATGGGGGTGGCGCCAACTGACGCAGGTTTGATCATGACTCCCTTTTCGGTCAGCATGGTTGTTGGCGCCATTCTCGGCAGCATGGCACTGAATAAGTTGAGGCGCTATCGCGTGGTGGCCGTGACGGGTGCGCTGATCATGAGCGTCGGAGCGCTACTGATCACCTTGATGACCCCGGCCTATGGCATAGGCCTGATCATCGGCATTCTGGTTCTGACCGGTATCGGGATCGGTCCCTTCTTCTCGCTCCCGATGGTGGCGGTCCAGAACGAGTTGCCACCCAGCCAGTTAGGCATCAGTACGGCGGCCCTGCGCTACCTGGGCCAGGTTGGCGCCACACTGGGCATCGCGATCGTGGGCACCGTCATCGCCAGCACGGTCTCAGGCAATCTAATGGGCCATCTCCCAACCGACGCTGCCTCTAAGGCAGCGCTGGCCAGCGCCCTGCAGCACGGCTTTAGCGCGGTGCTGATCTTCTCCCTGCTCGCCTTGCTCACAACCTTCTTTCTCAAAGATATGGCCATCAAAGAGCCCCAGGCCAATCCCGAAGACAGAACAGAAAACGAGGACGCGACTTCAATCGATGCGGATGAAGCCTTAACCCGGGCATAATCCTGCCCTTATCACCATCAATGATCTTTAACGAAATAAGAAGGTATAAAGCGGGGAGGTGCAGGAGGGGCGGCGCGCCCCTCCTGCCGGGGTTTGGGCGAGCATGCAGGAAGCATGCTCAAGTCCCCAAAAGCTCCTCTTCTCTCCTTCCCCGCCTACGGTGGGGAAACAAAAGGGTATGTTATACCCGGTCAAAACGTAAAAGATCATATAAGGTGATCGACATCATTTGAAGATGTCGATCACCTTTTTTGTCGCCGACATATCGGAGTGCAAAGCTTAAATACATGGCATGGCGTATTTGTAGCTATTTATTCAATAAAAGCTCAAATATCGCGATTATGGATTATACACTTTTATTTTGGTAGCAGAATTGGAAAGGGAGGGGTGTATACAATGATAGCGGTGAGGCGCGTCAAGCCTGCGCGCTATGTGGTGGCGATATGTGTTGCTTGTCTGTTATGGGGCTCCCCGCGCCTGATATTTTCACACATGGCGTTCGCCGGTACGGTTGACAATAGTGGTCCCTTTACCATTACAGCCAGCACGTTCACGATCACCAACGTGCGCATAGATCAAAGTGTCATCCAGCAAGGAGGATCGCTGGCGGACGCTCTTGTTATGGATGTGGTCGCTACTAACCTGGTGATCAGCAAGCAGGTATTTCTCCCTGGCACCGGGCCTACTACATTCAGCACGGCCGCGACCGGGAGCGAGCCCGCACGGCTCTACGGCCTGCGCGCGCACATCGTATCCCTGACTTCGGCCCAGGGCAATTTCTCCAGTCTAGCCGATATTCTATCCGGCAAGCAGCAGATACCCGGCGCCTCCGCCGGACAGAGCAATATTGTAACCGAACCAACAGGTGTGTCTCCGGCTAGCAATGGTTCCGCAACACCGACGACATCCAGCGATGACGGATCAGATTCCCAGGAGATAGGAGACGCTACGAGACAGTCGGCGAGCAGGCCGCAGGAGCCAAACGGGCCGATCAGTAATATCGACCATAGCGCACCAACCGTCATCACCAGTCCTGGGGCGGCGATAGCTACTACGGCAATCGCCACCCCTGCAGGCACAGTGGGTGCTCAATCGACCCCGGCACTGACGCCGACGCCGACTGAGGGCGGGGCGGCACAGGTAGAAGCAACACCGGTAGTGAGCCAACCGCAGCCAGCCTCTGCAGGCAATGCGCCGACCGGCACAGGTCCAGTTGGAGCGGCCGGGCTGTCTGGCAATCTTAGCACTCTCAGTCTGACGTTGACCGACGTGCGGATCCAGGCGACGTTCCTCGTTGTGCAGGCGGCGACACTGCCGGGCGTTGTTATCTCTGTACACTAACCCCCTGGTGAGATTAGCAGACCAAAAGGAGATATCGATTCATGGCAACAAAGCGGCACCCCAATAAGCAGCAGGTGAAGAAAAAAGCAGCGGTAGAACCTGTGGTGGATCGGATTAAGCCGACCAGCACGACGGTGGTTGAGGTTGAAGATCGACCCGAGATCGTGGAGCCGAAACAAAGCGAACCGGTGGTCATAGAGAGCACTACCCGGTCGCTCCTCCGGTTATGGCTGATGCGGCGTCCCGTGGTGGGATCGCTGATGGTTGTCGGCGCCGGCATACTGGTGCTCTGGGGACCATTGGCGCTGATGCAGTTCGCCTTCCTACCGGGCAATACCATCTGGGCCGGATTGCTGGTTGGCGGCATGCTGTGTGTGCTGGGATCGCTACAATTCTTCTTTCCCGCCTATGCGCTGGTGACCGGGTCGCTGGCCATCATCTGCGCGCTCGTCTCGCTGATGGCGGCGGCGGGCGGCTTCGGTCTCGGTATGCTGCTGGGCATCATTGGCGGCGCCCATGGAGTCGCCTGGCGCAACACCACGCTGACGATGGAGGAGTACAACCGCCAGCGAGAAGAACACGCGCGCCGCCCCCATCCTAAAAAGTGGTGGAGATGGCCTTTCCGCCCGGCGGCATCACATACATAAACCAAGGAGTCATCACATGCAACACGTACATCCCGGCTTCGCCCATAAATCGGACCTGCCGGTCGAGAACGCGCCAGCAGACGTCATCACGGTTGGCAGCGTCAAACGCAAGATCTTCTGGCCGGTCTTGCTGGTCGCCTTCTTGCTGCTGGGGGGCTGCTCTGGCAGGCGGCCAACGGCAATATCGCCATCGCCGCCAATTTTCCGGTGCCTTTTACCGTTCAGGCCGACGCATTTGATCTGAGAAATAGCACACTGGTGCTGGGACTCTCTAACTTCGGCAATAACGTGCCAGTCGCCATCATCACCGATAACGCAACGGCCACGAATCTGCGCATCTCCAAACAGGTTTGCCTGCCCGTTGTGGGAACCGTCACCTTCCTGCTAACAGCGGGTGACCGCAACGCTCCGGCCCGCCTGTACGGGACCAGAACCGACGTCCAGGCCCTGTCCGCCTCGGTGCTCCATGTCCAGAACCAGATCACCTCGACCAATGCCCGCTTCGGCGTAAGGATTACCAGCGCTGATGAGCAGTTCTTCAACCTGACTATTAAGACACCTTACCTGAGCGTCGATAGCGCGACCTTTCCAAATCTGCACCTCTCGGTCTTCAGATAATATTAAGATATTGTATGGAAGAAACGAGCTTTACTTGTTTTTTCCATACAATATCTTAATATTATTTATAGTGCTGTAAAAAGATCATAGCATTTCAATATGCATGGTATAATGTAGGTGTGACTCATTCTGTTTCAGAAGCTTGACAACATAGGATGCTTACTGCATAATATTTTAAAACTGTTGTTGATTTTATTGATCAACAATATCAAAAAGTAGCTCGATTTAATACAGAAATTGAAGAAGATGCGATAAAAATCTCTTGGAATAGATTTGCAGGTTTTTCATATGTTTTTTGAGAGTTACTGGTTGAATGGTACGTATATCATTATACAAGTATTTAGTTTTACTTTATTTTCAGACTAGGGAGGCTTTATGCATCACTTCCGCAAGAAATCTGTGACGCTCGGAATGGCCAGCCTATTTTCAATTCTGGTCGTCCTGCTGTCCGCATGTGGAGGGGGCTCTACAGGCAGCACCAATGCGCCGTCGAATCTGGCATCCAAACAGGTGTTACGTGAGCCGGTGATTGGCGGCGACTTTGATTCGCTCGATCCCGCGCTGACCGCCGGTGGTCTGGGAGACCCGATCAATCTTATTTTTACCGGTCTGGTCTCCGCCGATGATCAGGGCAACATCCACGATCAGCTGGCCGCGTCGCACCAGGTCTCTAGCGACGGACTGACCTACACCTTTAAACTTCGCTCCAGCCTGAAATTTAGTGATGGGACGAAGCTGGACGCCAACGATGTAGCATATAGCATCAATCGCGCCATCGATCCAGCCACCAAATCAGAGGTGAGCAGTTATTTAAGCCTGCTAAAAGACTATAGCCAGTTTTCTAGCGGCAAGATCAAAACCCTGATCGGTGACAGCATCATCGTCAAAGATCCCAACACCATTGATCTGGTGATCAGCAAACCGGCCAGCTACTTCTTGCAGGCCCTGAACTACTCCACCTCCTTCGTCGTCAACAAAAACCTGACCACCAAATATGGTGCCAAATGGGTTGACCACCTGGGAGAGGGTGCCGGCGATGGCCCATTCAAGGTCAAAAGCTACAGCCACAACACCGGCCTGGTGCTGGTCCCCAATGCAAACTACTATAAAGAGAAGCCAAAACTGCAGGAGCTCGACGAGGTCATCACCGGCGACCGCGACAGCACCTTCAAATCGATGAAGGCCGGCCAGTTCGATCTCGCGCCAGTGCCACCGGCCCTGGATGCGGCTAACAAACCGCTACCCGGTTATCAGACATCGCCGGCCCTGGCTAGCCGTTTCATCGGCATGAACTACCTGGTCAAGCCGCTGGACAACATCAAGGTTCGCCAGGCTCTGGAACTGGCCCTCAACCGCAACCTGATCGTCAACAACATCATTGGTCCATCTGTCACCCCCAGCTATCACATCATCCCCAATGGCATCCCTGGCTACAACAAAGATTTGATCGGCCCAGATGGCATCACCACACCAGCCGGTGACCAGGCCAAAGCCAAGCAGTTGTTCCAGCAGGGTCTGCAGGAAGAGGGATATAGCAGTGTCAGCGCCGTGCCACCCCTCACCCTCTCCTATGCCCTGAGCTACAAAGCCGGTGCCGACACGATGGCGGCGGTCACCAACGAATGGAAACAGGTTCTGGGTCTAAACGTCAAACTGCAGGGCGTACAGGGCAACGACCTGATCGCTCAAGAGTTCGCCACCGTCGGTAAGACGGGTCCGTTACAGATGTGGTACGGCTCCTGGAGCACCGACTACCTGGACCCCCAGGACTGGACCACCCTCTTCTTCGATAAGGGTTCCGCCAATAACACCTTCAACTATGGGCAGAACAAGTCCACCAACGCCGCCGATCAGCAGGCGGTACAGACCGAATTGGAGAAGGCCGACGTCACCACCGATCAGGCGGCGCGCATGAAGATGTATCAGGATGCCGAGCAGAAGCTGGTCAATGATGTCCCCTACATCACCACCTACCAGTCTTCTTACAGCTACCTGCTCAATCCCAAGCTGAAGGGCTGGAAGCTCTTCCCATTGGGGAGCATGGCCACCGATGACTGGGCCAACGTCTACTTCACCAAGTAAGGACGTTCGGCGTTAAAGCGACATCCTGTGATGCTCACGCGGGAAAGGGTAGCGGGCTTGCTCGTCTCGCTACCCCGCTCTCGTGTGAGCATCCCATACATAGCAGAGGATCATGGCATGACTCGATTCCTGGTCAAACGCCTGATCGGATTATTCTTTATCTTGATCGGCGTCACATTCATTACCTTTATCCTGGGCTACCTGGCACCAGGAGATCCAATTAAAGAATCGATGGGGGACCACTTCAATCCGACAATCTGGCTGCAGCTCCGCCACGCCTACGGATTCGACCTCCCCTGGTATCAACAGTACCTCAACTTCCTGATCAGACTGACCCACTTCGATCTGGGCACCTCCTTCCATCCTCAACAGCGGGCCGTCTGGGATATCCTCAAAGATGGTGTGCCAATCTCGGTCGAGCTCTCATTGTGGGGAACCATTGTCACGCTTCTGATGGGCATTCCCATTGGTATTGTTTCCGCCATCAAAGCCAACACCTGGATCGATACCACCAACATGAGTATCGCCCTCATTCTGTACGCCCTCCCCTCGTTCATCCTGGCCGTATTTGTGCAGATCTTGCTGCTGTGGATCGACAAATCTGGCATTGGCTGGCCCATCAGCGGCTGGGGCGATCCCTGGCAATATACCTGGAGCGATATCCAGTACAAGCTGGTGCCCATCCTGACCTACGGAGCGGCTGGCTACGCCTACTACGCCCGCCTGACCCGTACCACCATGCTAGAAGTACTGCGCCAGGATTACGTGCGCACTGCCCGCGCCAAGGGTCTGCGCGAGAAAGTAGTTATCTATCGCCACACATTGCGTAACGCGATCATCCCCTTGATTACCGCCGTCGGCCTCTTACTGGGACTACTTGTTACCGGCTCGTTCTTTATCGAGAATATCTTTAATATTCCAGGTATCGCCAATATTACCGTTGCAGCCGTCTCTCAGCGTAATTATCCCGTTATTCAGGCAACGACCATCATGGTCGCTATCGGCGTCGTTCTCGGCAACCTCGTTTCAGACATTCTGTATGGAGTTGTCGATCCACGCATCAAAACCGAATAAGCATAGCAGCAACTAGAAAAGGATAGAGGAGGACGGATGAAGGAGAATCATGAATTAGGAGCGCACGAGCCCCATGCTGAAACGCTTATGTCAGCGTCCGGCACGCCAGAGATGGTTGAGATTGTTACCGAGCTGCAGGCAGAAGAGACACTCAGCACCGACCATGACCTGGCTCCCGCGCCAGAGGTGCTCGGACAGGAGGCGCTCGATGGGCCGGCCCTGTCTGAGGATACAACAGTTGAGACACCAACCACTATCGAGGAGTTGGAGCCAGAACAACAAAAGCAGGAGCGCAAGAAGCATCCAGGACCCACCCGCGCGGCGCTGCAGCATCTTCGCCGCGATATACGCGCCATGGTCAGCCTGGGCTTCATTATATTTTTAATCCTGCTGGCACTCTTTGGACCCCTTATTTATCACCATATCGGTGGCATCTACAATAGCGATCTGCAGGGCAAGATCGGGCCCGCGGTCTATCATAGCTACGATCACCAGGAACTGAGTAAGGTCAATCAGGGACCGTCGGCGCAATACTGGTTGGGGACAGACGCCCTGGGACAGGATATGCTGGCCCGCCTGATGCAGGGCCTGCTTATCTCGCTCACCGTGGCCTTCCTGGTTGAGGTGGTCGATGTCGGCCTGGGCGTCACCGTCGGCGTACTGGCGGGCTACTATGGGGGCTGGATCGACACCCTGCTCGCCCGTCTAACCGACCTGGTATTTGCCTTCCCTGGCCTGCTCTTCGCTATCTTGCTGACCGGCGTCTTTGGTCCCACCGCCAATGACTACTTCGCAAAGCTACCACTGGTCGGAGGCTTTCTCAGCAATGGTAATGCCTCGCTGGTCATTGTTTCGTTTGCCCTCTCGCTGGTCTCGTGGCCCCTGATGGCGCGCTACGTGCGTGGGCTGACCCTGCAGATCCGCCAGCAGCAATTTGTTGAGGCCGCCCAGACCTCGGGCACACCCGATATACGCATCATGCTCAGGCACATCATCCCCAATCTCATCAATGTGGTGATCGTCACCTCTACCATGAACATTTCAGGCACCATTATCGGCGAGGCCGGCTTGAGTCTGCTCGGCCTGGGCGTCACCCACCCCGGCTCCAGCCTCGGCCTGATGATCGCGGATGGCATTTCGGTGCTCGAAGTCTTTCCCTGGGACACGCTCTTCCCCACGATCGTCCTGACCGGGATCGTGCTGGCTATCTCATTTATCGGCGATGGGCTGCGCGACGCCTTCGATCCACGCGCGCACAGCTGATAGCCATCATTAACTTTCACTTTAGCTGCCAAAAGAGAGGGCGGCCAGCCTGTACGCTGGCCGCCCTCTCTTTTTGGGGACGTCCACGTAACCGTTTTCCGCGTATTAAAGAAGAATAGGTAAAAGCCAGAACAATAAGCTTAGCATTAAGACGAGAATCCAACAGAAAGGTTTAACAGGGAAAAAATTATGTGTGGTCGGTTTACACTGTTTCATAACATGCAGGATATAGGACGAGCATTTGGGGTGGAGGTGCCGGCCTCGATGCAGTTAAAGCCACACTACAACGTGGCTCCCACCCAGGATATCGTCACCATCGTAAACAAGGATGCCTCACCACAGCTGGAATTATTGCGATGGGGATTGATCCCTTCCTGGGCCAAAGAGGAGAGCATCGGCAATCGCATGATCAACGCGCGCGCCGAGACGCTGGCGGAGAAGCCCAGCTTCAAGCGCCTGCTGCATAACAGACGCTGCCTGATCGTGGCCGACGGCTTCTACGAGTGGATGCAGGAGCCCGGCTCGAAGCTCAAAACGCCCATGTTCATCACCCTCAAAGGGCAACAGCTGTTCGCCTTCGCCGGTCTCTGGGACAGCTGGAAAAATCCGGACGGAGAGCAGATCCGTACCTGCACCATCATCACGACGACCCCCAACGAGGTGGTCTCGCCCATCCACAATCGCATGCCCGCCATCCTGACCGAAGAGGGACGCGACTTATGGCTCGATGAGAGCTTAAAAGACGACCAGGCCCTCCTGCAGCAGCTGAAGGCCTATCCCGCTCAGGAGATGGAAGCGCGCCCGGTCTCGCGCCGCGTCAACGACACCCGCTACGATAACGCCGACCTGATCGCCTGATATCACGCACACCCACGTCGTAAGTTCGGCCCTCGCGGCCGATTTTCTCTCCCCGTACGAAAACGCATATAAGATGCATATTCATGTGAGAGGAGAAATCGGCCACAAGGGCCGAACCTACGGGGACATTACCGTGCGGGGAGAGAAATCGGCCGCGAGGGCCGAACCTACGGCTGTGGATCAAACATCGTAGATATCCCTCCCCAACATCATCAACAAAAACCTGACACTTTCAAGGATACCTTAAACAACATAAAATAAGCAACAAACAGACGGTGGGGAAAAAGAATGGTAACTGAACTATGATACAATAGTCCGTAGGCATTGTTGATCGATAGAAATGTATGTCAGCTTTGCTGTTACAGAGGAAAGTGAAAAGTAGTTAAAAGGAGTATTTTATGGCAATTGCCCCAGGAACAACACTGATCGATTATATCAGTCCGGCGGCTCCATCACGTAGCAAGACGCTATTGAAGGATGGGGCCCTGGTCATTGGCGCCAGCCTGTTGATGGCGCTGTCCGCCAAGGCCAGTATCCACGTACCGTTTTCACCGATTCCATTCACGCTGCAGACGCTGGTCGTCATGCTGGTGGCCGCCACGCTGGGCAGCCGTCGTGGCGCGCTGGCGATGATCCTGTACCTGGCCGAGGGAGTAACCGGACTGCCCGTCTTCGCCAGTGGCGGCGGATTCATGTATTTATTTTTATCACCCAGCGCCGGCTATCTCTGGTCATATCCGATCGCGGCCTTCGTAGTTGGATATTTATGTGAGCGCGGCCTGGACCGCAAACTGAGCACCTCGGTCCTGGCCATGCTACCCGGCACAATCATTATCTACGCCCTCGGCGTCTCCTGGCTGGCCATGATCGCCCACCTGACGCTGCCGCAGGCGATTGTAGCCGGCATGCTGCCCTACATTCCATTTGACCTCACCAAGATCGTCATCGCCGCCATCCTCATGCCCGTCGCCTGGATGGTCATCCGTCGCGTCAAACCCGAATCCGAATTCGACCGTTAAGATATATCCGCATGCGGATACACCTTTTCAAAATAAATCAAGGGATGCAGGTGGGGCACTTTGGTGCCCCACCTGCATCCCTTGATTTATTTTCTTTTTGAGCACCGGTCGAGGAGAAATAGGGTGCAAAGGTCCAATTATATATGAGGTATGTGGGAAGGGCGCCGCGGCGCCCTTCCCACATACCTCATATATTTTTCTTTTGAGCGCCGTAGGCGCGTATCGTCATGGCCGAAGGCGCGAAAGTTAGAGGCGGGACTGGACGCGCACCAACTGCCGCTCTCCACCTTTGACGATGCCGGCCAATGAGCGCAGGGCATCAATGGTCTCGGGCGCGTTGCGCACGAACTCAACACGGGCAGGCTGCAACTTCTCTTTAAATTCCTCAACGGTCATGTCATCGAGGAAGCGCACGCCGTCATTGTCCAGCATGACGCGTGGCAGCAGGATCAGATCCGCCGGAGTGCCGTTTTCGAGCAGGGCCTCCAGTACGTCCTGGCCGCAGAGCAAGCCGGCCACCGTGATGCCGTCGCCGAAGAACTTATTGACCACCGGCAACACCTGGGTATCCAGATTCTCAATCTTTTTGATGTCGCTGGCCAGGCCCTCAATCACCGGACTGGCCATGGTGCTGGTGACGATGGTGGCGCGGCGTGGCTCAGGCATGCGTGCGGGCAGGCGGCGCTTGCTGCGGGCCCACTGGTCGATCAGGAAGCGCGTCATGCCTACTCCATTCTCGATCTGCGAATAGAGACCATAGTGGCGTGCCGATGGAAACTCACGCTCCGTGATGTAGTACCACTCATCCGATAGATAGACGAAGGGATTGCCATCGGGCTCGCTGGCCTCGAATTCACGCTGGTACTTCTCAACCTGCGCGATGATGGTCTCGGCCTCCTCGCGCGTATAGCGGCGCAGCGTGGGCATATTATCCATCTTCAGCATATTATTGTATTTGGTCAGGCCAACCGGGACCGCTGAGATTGATTCCACAATTGGTCGCAAGGCGATCAGATCACGAATGCTGCGATCCAACAGCTCTCCATCGTTAAAACCGGGGCACAGCACCATCTGTGTATGGCAGGTAATGCCGATCTCGCCCAGGCGCTGGATGTGCTCCAGAATCTCGCCGGCGCGTGGGCCATCGACCATCCTGCGCCGCGCATCGGGATCGGTCACGTGAACCGACACATAGAGGGGAGACAGCTTCTGTTCGTCCAGCCGCTGCCAGTCCAGTTCTTTCAGATTGGTCAGAGTAACAAAGTTGCCGAACAGAAACGAATAGCGATAATCGTCGTCCTTAATATAGAGGGAAGAACGCATTCCATGGGACATACCAGGTTGAGGAGCAAACCGCTCGGGGAGTCCCTTAATAAAGCAGAAAACACATTTATTGGCACACTGGCGAATAAAAGGAGTGGGCTCTTCACCAAACAACACGCCCAGATTCTCATCAATGCCTTTTTTGACAAGCACCTCATGCTGCTCTTGCTGACGATCATAGCCGATTACCAGCTCCTCATCGGCAACATGGAAGCGATAATCGACCAGGTCGCGAATCACGTTCCCATTGATAGAGCGAACGAGATCCCCTGGTTGTAGTCCCGCGTGATCAGCCGGACTCTCGGGCACTACCTCACGCACCCATCCATACATCTTTGGCATTGGTTCATATCCTTAAAAAAAGAGGGGAAAGATAGGGATGGCTGGTAATCTGCATCCCTATAACAAACTGATAGCTATCAGGTGATTATATCCCTTTCACCTCTACTCGTCAAATGCAGCTATGGGTCTAGTCAGGGCTTTTTCATTTTCCTCTTTGGCGCCTACGGCGCCGGGTTAGGAGTGTGGAGTGGGTGGTGGGCGGCCAGAGCCGCCCACCACCCACTCCACACTTGAAAGAATGTACATTAGATCGCTTGCTCGTGGTCTCCCAACGATCTCTGGACGAATAGTAAAAAGCCCCTTCACATGGTGAAGAGTCGCTGCCGGCCGCTTCAGGCAACCCCATGTTTCTGTTGTACATGCTTCTTATAATTATCGTAGACCACATAGGTCGCACCGCACGTGCATTCATATGGATGCGTCATACGATGCAGAATGCTCCACCAGAAGCCTAACGCCGAGCTAATAACAAAAAGTTCAAACAGGGTAAGCACACTCATAGGGACCTCCTGTGGCAATCGTGATGGATAACGATACGACAATTCTTACCGGGTCGCGCGCGGTTCAACCGCGCATACTGATCAGGCTCGATCCACTGCGGGCGCATACTAGTGCTTCCTTTCGCTCCACACTGCTACTGCTGGTGGTGTTCTGATTGACGGCAACAATCTCCACATTCAAAAGACGTGAAGTCACGTATAACATTAAAATATGCGGGTTTTACGATGCAGGTTCCACCAAAATCGGGCGTGAGGTCCGGACTCATGAGGGCGTTATCGTGAGGGGAGAACGAAATCGGACGCAAGGTCCGAACATATGTGGTGCGCCATCGGGGGTAGGGGAAGCGTGTAATTGCTATGAGACATTTGCGACTAGCGAGGAGAAAATCGGGCGCGAGGTCCGAACCTATGGGAGGGCGACATGCGGGGTGGCTGAAAATCGGACGCGAAGTCCGGACGTATGGGAGGTGAAATGTGGGGAGGCTGAAAATCGGACGCGAGGTCCGAAACTATGGGGGGCGACATGCGGGGATGCGGATCGTATGCTTTTGGGTGCTGGTGATGGTGATGGTTGGGTGTGGGGGTATGGGTGTGGATACGGGAGGTGTCCATCATGATGTTAGCCGGAAGGGGCGCGCCGGTGGCAATCCCTATATCAGTTGTCCCGGCGGTAGCACTACGGCACAGGCTCCTGTCAGCGGGACGGTCACGCTGACCGCCGCGGGCTGGAGCTCGACTCCGGCCGAGGATGCACTGGTGCAGAAAAATCTACAGAGCTTTGAGGCGGCACATCCCAATATCAAGGTCAGATGGTCTCCCATTACCGGCGATTACCTGACCAAGATGCGGGCCAATGTCGCAAGCAACATCATGCCGGATGTCTTTTATGTGCAGCCGTTAATGTCTGGCCCATACATCGGCAGCGGCAAACTGCTGGATCTCTCGCCGTATATGGCCAGGAGCGGCGTCAAGGCTGGCGACTACTATCCCGCGCTCATCAATCCCTTTACCTGCGCCAGCGGGCAGGTGTATGGCCTGCCGAAGGACTGGAATAGCCTGGGCATCTTCTATAATAAGGGGATGTTGAAGGACGCGGGGCTGCCCGCGCCAACCGCCAGCTGGACCTGGAGCGATCTGCAGCGCTACGCGCAGAAGCTGACCAGGAACGCCGGTCAGTCCGATAGCACCTACGGCATTACGCTGACCGCCGACGCCGCGCGCTGGAATGCTTTCTTGCTGGCAAATGGGGGGAGTGTGCTGAATAAGGATGGCACCCGCGCCGCTTTCAACAACGACGCGGGGGTCAAGGCTCTTGAGTATTATGATAGCTTCTTTAAGCAGAACACGGGCGTGCTGCCGACCACCGTTGGCGCCTCCTATAGCGGCGATGCCTTCGGCAAGCGCCGGGCCGCCATGGTCATCGAGGGCGGCTGGCTGATCCCCTATCTGCGTTCGACGTACGCGAATATGCCGTACGCCATCGCACCCCTGCCGGTCTCGCCCATCAACAGGCGCGGGAACCTGGCCTTTACCAACGCCTGGTCGGCTTCTGCCAGTACAAAGTATCCGGCGGCCGCCTGGGAACTGATCAGATATATGACCGGCGCCAGCGTTCAGGAGAGCCAGTTGAACGCCGGTTTCGCGCTGCCCACCCTGAAGAGCCTGGGCAACGCACCCTACTTCGCCTCGCATCCGGACTTCAAGG
The DNA here is from genome assembly GCF_036245075.1 of Dictyobacter halimunensis. Taxonomy (NCBI): domain Bacteria; kingdom Bacillati; phylum Chloroflexota; class Ktedonobacteria; order Ktedonobacterales; family Dictyobacteraceae; genus Dictyobacter; species Dictyobacter halimunensis. The sequence goes on along the minus strand of NZ_BSRI01000002.1, from coordinate 2,694,923 downwards.
TGCTCTTCGACGCCGCCCCCTATAGCACCGCCGACTACTACGGCCCGCAGGACACCACGATCCGTACCGATCTCTCCAACGCGATCGACGCGGTCGTGCTGAACAGACAGGATGCACAGGCGGCCCTCAATGATGCCGCCAGCAGGATAGACGACCAGTTGCAAAATGGATAATGCTAATCTGACCCGATACATTTAGCAGAAAGAGCAGGGCAATGGCCACCAGGTCAGCACAAACTTCGAGGGCGCCGATGAGGCGATGGAGCATCCGGAGACAGCCGGGACGCAGCACTATGATGAAAAAGCATGCGGAGACGATCGCAGCCTACCTCTTCCTGGCCCCCTACCTGTTCGTCCTGGTCGTGTTCTCCCTCATCGTCTCAATCTACGGCATCGGGCTCAGCTTCTTCCGCATCGACCTGGGCTTTAGCGGCGCCACCTTTGTTGGCTTCAGGAACTATGCGCAGATCTTCAGTCAGCTCGCCAACCCAGGACTGAGTGATTTCTGGACCTCGATGGGAAACATCCTCAGGTTCACGATCGTAGTCGTCAGCGTGCAGACGGTGCTGGCGCTGATCCTGGCGCTACTGCTGCATACCATCAGGCGGGGGCGCGGCGCGTTCCGCACCATGTTCTATGTCCCGGCCGTAACCTCGTCGGTCGCCACATCGTTGATCTTCCTCTGGCTCTACAACTCGGAAGGGGTGATCAACTTCCTGCTCTCGCTGATCGGGATTCATGGACCGGACTGGCTAAACAATGTGTTCTGGGCGCTGCCCGCGCTGATGCTCCTCAATATCTGGAGCACGGCCGCGATGTTTATGATCTACTTCCTGGCCGCGCTGCAGGATCTGCCTAAAGATGTGCTAGAGGCCGCCGAGGTCGATGGCGCGGGCAGGCTGCAATCGTTCTGGTATATTACCCTGCCGCTGCTGCGTCCGACCGTGTTCCTGGTGGTGGCACTGGGCACCATCGGCGCGTTCCAGATGTTTGATCAGGCCAAATTTATGACCAATGGCCAGCCGCTCAACTCGACCCTAACACCGATGCTGGAGATCTATAACGAAGCCTTCCTCAACGGCGGCTTCGGCCAGGCAGCGGCCATGTCGATGATCCTCTTCAGCCTTATTTTTGTGGTAACGATTCTGCAGCGCCGCCTGATCGATCCGGGGACGCGGCGCTAGCTATGCGGAGGAGGGATAGATGGCACAGCTAACCTCGCGTCCGGCGCGGCCAATAACAGGAGAACAATCGAAGCCCGAGAGGCAACCGGCATTCTGGATCAAGGCCGTCGTTTATGCCTTCCTGGCCATTTTCACCATCACCTCTATCGGCCCTTTGCTCTTTACCTTCGTCTCATCATTTAAGACCATGGAGAATGTGCTGGCCTTCCCGCCGACACTGATCCCACATCCTTTTGTATGGAGCAACTATCAACTCATCCTGGGCAATCCGCTCTTCCTGCGCTGGCTGCTCAATTCCCTGGTATATGCAGCCGGGGCGACGATGCTGAATATGCTCTTCTCAGCCATGGCGGGCTACGCGCTCGGCCGCATGAATTTTCCCGGCAAGAGCCTCATCTTCACCTTCACGCTGGCCGTAATGATGATTCCAACGGCGATCACCCTGATCCCCAAGTTCATGGTCGTCAATAGCTTACACCTGGTTAACACCTACTGGGCCTTGATCCTGCCCGCGATGGCGCAACCCTTCTCGGTCTTCATCATGATACAATTTATGCGGGCGCTCCCCAAAGAGCTAGAGGAATCGGCCAGCATCGATGGCGCCTCGCGCTGGCGCACCTTCTATCAGATCATCCTGCCACAGGTGAAACCGGCCCTGACCGCCGTCATCATCCTCACCTTCCAAAACTCCTGGAACGACTTCCAATGGCCCCTGGTGGCCCTGGGCACCCAGAACATGTACACCCTGCCGCTGGGACTCTTCTTTTTCAAGAGCACCTATTACACCGAGTACAACCTTCTACTGGCCGGCTCAATGTTCAACACCATCCCCATACTGATACTCTTCTTCATCTTCCAACGCTACTTCATCGAAGGAGCCATAGCCTCCGGCGTCAAGGGTTAGCAGGTAGACCACAGGGGCGAACGTAAGGGGTGCAGGGTTCTCCCTGCCGGGGTGCGGGGTGTCCCCACTCCCCACAAAACTTCTTTTTTTCTTTTTTCGCGTAACGGCAGGGAGGAGAAAAAAGAAAAAACCTTAGAAAATCCTTAAAAACCATATTTGCCCTTGACTATACAGGCAATCGGGAGTATTATTAGACCATACGAAAGGAGGTGGTGTGCATGTATGAACAACAACGCTGCACAGGCAGCGGAGATTTCCACACCTTCCAGACGAGAGGGGTGAGACGCTAACGCGTCTTATCACATCTGGCTTGGAGCCAGGTGCGGATTGTAAACCGACGTATTGGCCGGTAGTACACTCTACCTGCCTGTGCAGTAATATCGGGACAGCGACAGAAAAACTGATTTGTCGCTGTCCCGGTTTTTTTATGCCCAAAACCCGACAAGCCGGAGCAACCTACGGTGGGCATTTCCATTTTTCTTGTTACGTCTCTCTTTGAGAAATCCGGTCCCATGCGGGTTTGATGGCATCGCCCTCTCCACGTTTATCCTCACAGCAGTATCCTACATACAAAAAGCAAGTCATGAATTTATTCACTGCCTGTTAAAAGAACAAGCATAAGCTTGACACGCTCTATTTTATGCATTACTGTACTTAAAGTAGCATTTAATCGACAATGACGAAAATAGGAGCAGGGAGTGCTTTCAGCTGAAATTTTTTGCGCCAACTGCGGCGCGGCCAATAAGCCAGAAGATGATTATTGTTTCGCCTGCCATGAACCTTTGCAGCATGCGGGCGCGCCAGCCGCGGTTAGCACAGCGCCGGCAAAGCCATTGCTGCGGCAGCGCTACCGGGTATTGGAACGCCTGGGACAGGGCGGCATGGGCTCGGTCTATAAGGCCGAGGATACCGAGCTGGGCAACCGACCGGTGGCGATCAAGGAGCTTAGCCAGCGTGGACTCAATCAGCAGGAGTCGCAGGGGGCGGAGGTGTCTTTTAAGCATGAGGCACTGCTGCTGGCCGGACTGATGCATCCTAACCTGCCACGTATCTATGAGAATTTCACGGAGTCTGGTCGCTGGTACCTGGTGATGGACTTTATCGAGGGTGAGACGCTGGAAGAGTACCTGGTTAAGCGGGGTGGCAAGCTGCCGTGGTCCGAAATCTATGAGATCGGCATACAGCTCTGCTCCGTGCTGCAGTACCTGCATACGCGCCCCACGCCGATCATTTTCCGCGATCTGAAGCCTCTAAATGTGATGTTGACGCCCAACCACCAGGTCTACCTGATTGACTTCGGCATCGCACGCCTGTTCAAACCGGGACAGGCCCATGACACCATCGCCTTTGGTTCGCCCGGCTATGCCGCGCCCGAGCAATACGGCAAGTCTCAGACGCGGCCGAGCGCCGACATCTATAGTCTGGGCGCCATGCTGCACCAGATGCTGACCGGCATCGATCCCTCCACCACCCCCTTCGCCTTCAGCAAGGTACCCAACATACCGATCTCGCTGCAGGCCCTGCTCGATCAGATGCTGGACCTCAATCCCGGCAAGCGCATCGCCTACGTAGAGATGGTGCGAGAGGCGCTGCAGCGCATCAACAGCAAAAACTCGACACTCCTCTCCACCGCCAACCGCATCGCGACCACGCCAGCCAGTCAGAACAGACCAGCCACGCCCGTATATACACCGCCCACCACCACCAATCATCCAGCCGCGCCGAAGCTGTCGTACGTGGCATCCAGAATCGACCAGTCGGCCAACGCCGGGACAACCGATGCCAACGGCGCGGCGGCAAATCAATCCGCTGGCAACGCCGCGCCCGCCTTCAGCGGGGGCAAGCCAGGCTATCAATCGTTCGTCTATGTGCCCGGCACGTACAACCCCGATCCCGCGCAGAACACGAAGAGCACACTGCCAGATCCGACCACGCCAGCTTCATACGTCGGAAAGAGCGTTGGCTTCTATCCCGGTCATATGGGTATCGTCACCTCGCTCTGCTGGTCGCCATCGAGCCAGCAGATCGCCTCAGCCGGGCGTGATAAGACTGTACAGATCTGGGATATCAAGCGGGGGGAGATGCAGGCGCTCTACTCGGGCAATCTAGAAAATTCACGAAGCAGGAGCATTGAGGCCGTCGCCTGGTCGCCCTCCGGCAAGTTGCTGGCCTGCGCCAGCGACGACGGCATCGTACAGGTCTGGACCAGCGACTCCCTGCAAACCATGTTCACCTATCGGCAGCCCAGACAGCATATGCATGCCCTGGCCTGGTCGCCCGATGGGGAGTGGCTGGCCTCCGCCAGCGATAACAATCTATACATCTGGAAGGCGCGCAACGGTGAGACCATCGCCAGCTGGGAAAGCGGTTATGGGATCATCAATTCTATCGCCTGGTCGCCCGCTACAAACAACCTGGTGCTGGGATATGAAGAACGCATAGTGGAGGTCATGAGCCTGACGCAGCAGCGGAGCTGGAAGCGAGAGGCCATCTACCGGGGACACCAGGGAGAGGTCAGGAAAGTTGCCATGTCCCCTGATGGCACGCAGGTCGCCTCGGCCAGCACCGACAAGACCGTCCAGGTGTGGGACGCCACCAGCGGCCAGCGCAGGCTGAGCTATCACGGCCACACGGCCGCCGTCTATACGCTGGGCTGGTCGCCCGACGGCCAGAGCATCGTATCCGCTAGCGCCGACGGCACCATCCAGATATGGGATGCCTCTGATGGCACTCCACACTTCACCCACCCCAGCCACAATCCCACCGTCTACGCCATCGCCTGGTCGCCCGACGGCCGCTATATCGCCTCCAGCGCCCATAGCCAGGTACACGTCTGGCAGGCCACTGACAAATAAAAAAAAGGATGAGAGGACCGGGCAACTGCTCCAGTCTTGTCATCCTTTTGCCCTGCTCGTTTTTTACCTTTCCTAAAATGCTGACTTTATGGTATGCTGTACTCATCATCATATTAGAATAAAAGTTTCAGGTCAGGCACCTCATGATTCGATGACGATCATCATGTGACCTTTTTGCTTGCCCCTCACACCAGACTGCAGGTAGGAATGATAAATACGACAACAGATGTCAGCTATTGTACGCTATACTAAATAGGTTCTGTTAGAACACCCATTCAAGACACTTCAAACCTCGTTACAGTGACTATCTATAGCTGTATAGTTATGCCATGATTTATGGGTAAACGTTTACCCTATGTTTCTTTGTAGTGCATTTCGAGACTCCATGTGGAGGTACCCCTTGCTAGCCAAACGCGAGTTTACAGTTGCCGATGAGTATCGCTACAACTGGTCCAGCCCGGTGCGCTGGATTGCGTCCCATCTTTTACGCTATAAATTCTATGTATTCGGATTTATGCTCTTATGCATTGCCACCAATGCACTCTACGCTTCAATTTCATTTCTGACTGGCTCGGCATTCAACACGATCTTAAACAAAGGGACGGCCATCAGCCAGCTCGGTGTGATCGCGCTTTCACTGTTGGGAATCATCGTCTGCCAGGGGATCTGCGATCTGGGGGCACGCCTGTTCGCCGAGATTCTCAGCAAACGCTTCGCCCGCAACGCGCGCGAGGAGCTCTACACCAGTCTGCTGGGGAAGAGCCAGACCTTTCACAACCGCCAGCAGGTGGGAGATGTAATGGCGCGCGCCTCCAACGATATGACACAGCTGAGCGATATGGTCTCGCCGGCGTTCGACGTCATCTTTGACTCGTTCACCAGCCTGGCCATCAACGTTCTCTTTATCAGCCTGGTCAATCCACAGCTGCTGCTGGTCCCAGGTCTCTATATTATCGCCTTCTTCTTCGCGCTGCGTCGCTATTCGCGCCAGCTCAGCCCGGTATCGGATCAGATGCGCGAAGAGTTTGGGAAGACCAATGCTGTGTTGAACGAGGCGGTGGCGGGGATCGAGGTCGTCAAGGCCACCGCGCAGGAGAAGCAAGAGGTACGCAAGTTTATCACGCGCGCCAGCCGCTACCGCGACTTCTATGTCGAGAACGGCAAGATCCAGGGCCGCTACCTGCCCACTCTGATCCTGGGTGTAGCGCTGGCGCTGGCCTTCCTGCATGCCCTGTACCTGCTCTCACAGCACCAGATCTCGCTGGGCGCGCTGATCACCTTTATGGGTCTGTGCACCAACCTGCGCTTCGTCACCTTCATGTCCATCTGGAGCTTTGGCCTGGTACAGCTCGGCATCTCCGGCGCCCGGCGCATCCTGTCTCTGATGAAGGAAGAGACCGAGATGGACGAGAACGCCGGTGGCCATCACGAGCAGATGCGCGGCGAGATCGTCTTCGACCACGTCACCTTCAGCTATGGGGAGACACCCATCCTGAAGGACATCTCCTTCCGAGCCAGACCGGGGCAGACCGTCGCCATCGTCGGACAGACCGGAGCGGGCAAGAGCACGCTGACCAAACTGGTCAATCGCATCTATGATGTCAACGAGGGCAGCGTCATGATCGACGGGATCGATGTGCGCGACTGGGATATGGACGGCCTGCGCTCACAGATCTCAACCATCGAGCAGGACGTCTTCCTGTTCTCGCGCACGATCACCGAGAACATCGGCTATGGTCTGGGATCGAAGGCAGATCGAGCCGCCATCGAGGCGGCCGCCCACGACGCCCAGGCGCACGAGTTCATCGAGAGCTTTCCACATGGCTACGAGACCGAGATCGGCGAGCGCGGCGTCACCCTCTCGGGCGGACAGCGCCAGCGCCTGGCCATCGCGCGCGCCCTGCTTACCGATCCACGCATCCTGATCCTGGATGACTCGACCAGCGCCATCGACAGCGCCACCGAAGACGAGATCCAGAAGGCCATTCGTCGCCTGCTGGAGGGGCGCACCACGCTGCTGATCACCCACCGCCTCTCACAGATCCGCTGGGCCGACAGCATCCTGGTCCTGCGCAAGGGCGAACTGATTGACCAAGGAACACATGAAGAACTGCTGGCACGCTGCGAGACCTATCGACGCATCTTCTCGCACTATGACTCGGCCATCCCAGCCTCAGCAAGTAGTGGGGATTAAGAGGAGAAAGGAATTTTCACATGGGCTTTATCATGGCGGGTCTGGATGCCGAGGCATACGATCGCAGTTATACCGATGGACAGCTGATCAAGCGCATCATCCGCTACTTTAAACCAAAGCTACCCTTGATGATCGCCATCATCGTGCTGGTGGTGCTGAACTCGTGTTTGGATACGGCGTTCCCGCTGCTGATCTCCAACAGCATCGACACGCTGGTCAGCACACGCGCCATGGAGGCGGCCCTAGGGCTGGTCGTCTTCATCCTGTTCTCGGGCGCGCTCTCATGGACCTGCAATATGTTCCGCCAGCGCTTTACGGCACGCTCGGTGGGAGATGTCGTGCTGCAGCTGAGGACCGACGCCTTTAGCGCGGTCATGTCGCGCGACATGTCGTTCTTCGACGAGTTCTCATCAGGCAAGATCGTCAGTCGCGTCACCTCGGATACCGAGAACTTCGCCACCGTGGTCACCCTGACCCTGAACCTGCTCAGCCAGGTGCTGCTCTATATCTTGATCGTCGTCGTGCTCTTCTTCCGCAATCCCCAGCTGGCCCTGCTGACCCTGAGCATTATGCCCCTGATCATCGGGGTAGCCCTGGGATTCCGCACGCTGGCGCGCAAGTTCACGCGCAACGCCCAGCGCTCCCTGGCACGCGTCAACGCCAACGTGCAGGAGATCGTCAGCGGCATCACCATCGCCAAGAACTTTCGCCAGGAACAGAATATGTACGACGAGTTCAAGCAGATCAATGCCCAGTCGTACTATGTCAATCTGCGCTCCGGCTTTCTGTACAACGGCATCTTCCCGGTGCTGGTCTTTATCGCCAACATCGGCACCACGCTGATCGTCTACTTCGGTGGACGCAGCGTGGTCAGCGGCACCATCTCGGCCGGCGACTGGTTCCTGTTCATTCAGAGCCTGGGACTGCTCTGGCAGCCGCTGACGAGCATAGCCTCATTCTGGAGCCAGTTTCAGCTGGGCCTGGCCGCCAGCGAACGCGTCTTCGCGCTGCTGGACGCCGAGCCACGCGTCCACCAGACAGATGAGCAGCCAGTCCAGCGAATCAAGGGCAAGATCACCTTCCAGAACGTCTTCTTCAGCTACGACGACCGGCAGACGGTGCTGAAGGATTTCAGCCTGACCATCAAGGCCGGTGAGACGGTGGCCTTCGTCGGCCATACCGGAGCCGGCAAATCGAGTATTGGCAAGCTGATCTCCCGCTTCTACGAGTTCCAGGGAGGGCAGATCCTGATCGATGACCGCGATATCCGCAGCTTCGATCTGCACGACTATCACCAGCGGCTGGGGATCGTACCGCAGTCCCCATTCCTGTTCTCAGGCACGGTGGCCGACAATATCCGCTACGCCAGACTCGACGCCACCGATGAGGAGGTCCGACAGGTAGCGCAGCGCATCGGCAACGGTGACTGGATCGAGGCCCTGCCCGAGGGTCTGGAGACCCTGGTCGGTGAGACTGGACGCGCCCTATCGATGGGGCAGAGGCAACTGGTAGCCCTGGCTCGCGTCCTGCTGCAAGAACCGGGCATCATCATCATGGATGAAGCTACGGCCAGTGTTGATCCGTTGACCGAGGCCCAGATCCAGGAAGGGCTGGATGTGATCCTGGAGCAGCGGACCGCGATCGTGATCGCGCACCGCCTTTCGACCATCAAGCATGCCGATCGCATCATCGTCCTTGACGGTGGTCGCATCGCCGAAGAGGGGACGCACGAAGAGCTGATGGAGCGAGGCGGCCACTACTCTGAGCTCTACAACACCTACTTCCGCCACCAATCCCCCGACTACAAACCAGGCGAAGGGTTTGTGCCGACGCGCATCTAATAATAGATGCGCGTCGGGGCGCGGCCCCTGTTCACTCGCCGCCTGCGGCGGCAGAAGAGAGAAATAAAATTTGTGGGGACGCCCCACACCCCGGCAGGAGGGCCTCGCCGGCCCTCCTGCACCTCCCGCTTCATATGTTATGAAACGGTGATGGGGACGGTGTGGTAGCCGGAGGAGCCGTTGGGCAGGGGGGAGGCGATGTGGGGGTCCTGTACGTTCCCCTGCAGGTCGGTGGCGCGGACGACGATGCTGTAGCTGCCAGCGGCGGGTTGCCATGGCATCTCCCACAGGACCCAGGTGAGCGCGGAGAGTGGGCGGCGCAGGTTGGCCTTTTGCCAGCTCTTGCCGCCATCAAGGCTGATCTCGACCTGGCTGATACCTTTGTTGCCGGAGAAGGCTACGCCGGCGATATAGGTCTGCTTGCCGGCGCTGATCTTGCCGCCATACGTGGGGGTATCGATGCGTGAGGTCATCTTGATGGGGGCGGGATCGCTCCAGCCGTTCTGCTGCCAGTAGCCCTGATAGTCGGTGTTGACGACCTGGATGCGGGTGATCCACTTGACGTGCTTCATGCCGTAGATACCGGGTACGAGCAAGCGGGCAGGATAGCCATGGGACGTGGGCAGCGTCTCGCCGTTCATCTTGATAGCGAGCATCGTCGTTGGCTCCAGGGCCTTGGCGAGATGGATGCTATCGCTGTAGCTATCGGCGGCATAGAGCACGACCTTGGTGGCGCCCTGCTTGATAGTTCCCGCCCGCGCCAGTAGATCTTTCAGCGAGACACCCTCCCACAGGGCATTACTCATATAGCTACCGCCCACCTCGTTGCTGATGCACATCATGGATTCATACTGCTTGTGTGTGGGCAGCGCCAGCAGTTCCTTATAGCTCATGTTATAGGGCTGCGAGACCTGGCCATCCACCATCAGCGACCAGTCAGCACCTTTAACGCTGGGATCTGATACCAGGTTCTTGGAGACGCCATAGAATTGGGCGTTGCTGGTGATCTCAGGAGAGAGCCCGGAGACCTGCTGCCATTCGCCATACTCTGGCTGCGGTGGGGGTGAAATCTTTTGTTGATACTTATTCAACAGATTCGATTGAGTCTGCGCGTCGGCCGTACCACCCGCGCCGCCACCACCTACGCCGCTAATGAAGCGCCACGCGGCCACTCCCAGCGTCCCCAGGCCCAGCACCACCAGTCCGTTGCGGATCAACGAACGACGCTCGATGCGCTTGCTCTCCAACGCATCGGCGGTCTCCTGATCGGATGACGCTGTCCGGCGCAGCAGACGCCACGTCAGCCAGTTATGCAGGAAGATAAACAACAGCCCATAGACCACACCGGTCACGGCCAGGCTGACCATGGTATTGAACGCGCCGGTCGCCAGCTGCGCGCCGAAAATGCCAGAGCCGGTCAGCGGCAGAAAGATCAGGCCACTGAAGAGCCAGAGCACGAAGGCCAACAGCAGACCGACGCCATAGTTCAGATCCCCCTGCTCATCACGCCACTGCCCGAAGTTCAGCCGATCAACCAGCAGGTTGCAGAGTCCGCCAAAGAGGGCAAAGACCAGGCACTGTCCAATCAGAATAATATACAACAGATAATGCTTGGCATCCCCGCCCAGCGTAGCATGCAGATAATCAAACACAGGTAGTGGTAACGACTGCGCGATCGCCGATCCCAACGCCTCGGGCAGAGAAACGCTCCCCATCGTCAGGCTCAGCAACAACATCAACACAGTGGCAAGAATGCCGGCCAGCAGGCCCGCCAGCGCTCCGAGCCGCAAGCGCTCGCTCTTAGTAGCAGCAGGTAATGCATCCATCATGGTCCTCGTAATCGCGAATATAATTTCAGAATAAATCCATCTATCTAACACCCATTATATTCATTTCCACGCACAAACAACAGCATTTTTACCGTAACAAGAAAACAACACGACCGTAGGTGCCGGGCTTGCCCTGGCTTGCCGCGAAGCGGCCCCGTACCCGGGCGCATATGTTTCCTCAACGAGAACGTCTTTCCCTGCGAGCCAGAACATCACATGTTTGATGAGACATGAGCGCTCGGGTACGGGGTCGCCTTCGGCTCCAAGCCGGGGCAAGCCCGGCACCTACGACGACGGCGATGCGGCGGTGATGTCGAAGGTGGTGGAGGCGTCCGGGGCGCCGGGGGAGGAGATGTGGATGCGGACCTCCCAGGTGCCGCTCATGCTGAAGTGGGCTTGGGCCTGGTAGATGCCGGGAGATTGCGGTTGGGCGGTGATCTCCTCGGTTCCCATGTCCATGGTGGTCATTGAGCTGGACAGGGTAACGCGAGCATTGCTCACCAGCTGGCCGGCCGCTTTTTTGACGATCTGGAAAGAAAGATGAGCTGGCTGGCCGGTCGGTGGCGGATTGGGATCGACCTTTAATGTGACCTCGTAGGGTCCGGCCTGCGCGACCTGCACGGGCGCGGTGGGATGGTGAGGGATCAATGATTCCAGCGAGGTACCGATAGTGGTAATCACGATCAGGAAGCCCAGACCCAGAACCACAATTAAAAGTTGTCGTCTCTTCATATAATCTATTATAGAGGATCTTCAATCCAGCAGATAGAGCATGAAAAAGGTGGGTTATGCCTGCACACCCCTGCCCATTAGAGAGAAGGTTCTATCATGACGAGCAGGGGCGAAGCATAACCCACCAGAAACAGTCTTCTTACAAATATAAAGTCGAGTATTATTTTCTATCTCTCCTGTATTATATCTGATTAAGCAGGCTATTACCAGTCACAAACGACCAGATCGCAAAACGGGAATGGCAGAGAATAGAAAAAGAGTCAGTTTACTGTTGGCGCAGCCCGGCTAACTGACGTATAATATCAATAACACCGTCAACTCCCAGAAGGTACAACGAGGTGCTAGAGACAAAGACAGTGCAAGTCAGGGTTCAAGGCATACCAGTTCGATAGAAATGTACTGTTTGTTTTTCTTGCGACAAGCCATTTGGCGACAGGCAAGCTGAAACAGAGCTGATCAGCATATGTAGCAGCTCTGGGCAATGGCACCTCTGGTAGATGTCCAAATGGGCGAGAGCAAGAGCCAGGAGGCCAGAAAACAACGCCGAAGCGGCGCATGAACGCGCTACTTCAATCGAGAGTGTGTGCCTGAGCACCACTCTCATTTATCGCCTCAAGCCCTACCTCCCGCCTCCAGAATCGAGGAAAAAATGTACAAAGGTCAATCTGGAATGTGGTCCTGGCTGCTTCACCGCATCACAGGGCTCGGTATTTTGCTCTTTCTGTTTATCCACATCGTCGATGTCTCAATGCTCAGTTTTGGAGCCGGAGTGTATAACCAGAGCGTCACCTTATTTGATTACTGGATTGTGCGCCTGTTATCGCTGGCCCTGATAGGAGCCGTACTCTACCACGCCTTCAATGGCGTCAGGATTATGGCCATCGACTTCTGGCGCAAAGGATCTCGCTATCAGCGTGTGATGTTTTGGATTGTCCTGGCTGTAACCATCATTGTCTTCATTCCCATGGCCTACGTGATTATGGTGCCCGCCTTCCACTGGTTAACACAAGCGCCACACACAACAGCAGGTCGCTAGACGGCCCTTCTACGATGGAAAGACCATCTCGAGTACAATGATGAAGCATACTCAATGTAAGGAGAAGCATCTTTATGCTGCGTATTTCTAGCGGACGTGGACCTCGACCTGTTGCCGGCGGGTTCGAAACATTTTCCTGGTATTATTTCCGTATTTCAGGAGCACTACTACTCGTACTGGTGATCGTGCATTTACTTATTATGCACATCGCCAACGACGTATCCTGCACCACCTATGCATTCGTCGCCATGCGCTATAGCAACGTCTTCTGGCGTGTCTTTGACTGGCTGTTGCTCACGGTGGGACTGACCCATGGCATAAATGGATTGCGCGTGGTCATCGATGACTACGTGCACACACCGGGGACGCGCATGTGGCTCTTATCCATATCAGCCCTCCTGCTGGTGGTCTTCTTTATGCTGGGGACACTCACCCTGATTACCTTCCCAACGGTTCCTGGTGCGACGGGACCACTCTGTATTCCCAAATAGTGAGGATGAATTATGTATCAGAAGTTTGATGTGGTTATTGTTGGCTCTGGCGGCGCCGGTCTGATGGCAGCGATGCAACTTCCCAATGCCAGTGTTGCGGTCCTGACCAAGGTTTACCCCACCCGTTCACATACCGGAGCAGCGCAAGGTGGCGTTGCTGCGGCCCTCGGTAACCAGGAAGAAGATCATTGGAAATGGCATATGTACGACACCGTCAAGGGCGGTGACTACCTGGTTGATCAGCCGGCCGCCGAGATTCTGGCGCGCGAGGCGATCGACGCAGTCTATGAACTGGAGCATCGGGGACTCCCCTTTAACCGCACAGACGATGGGCGTATCGACCAGCGTCGCTTCGGCGGCCACACCCGCAACTTCGGCGAGGGTCCGGTGCGCCGCTCCTGCTATGCCGCCGACCGCACGGGCCACATGATCCTGCAGACCATGTACCAGAACGCCATCAAAAACGAGGTGCGCTTCTTCAACGAGTTCCTGGTGCTGGATCTGCTGATCAACGATGGACAGGCCTGTGGCGTCGTCGCCATGGAAATCAAATCGGGCGAGATCCATACCTTCCACGCCAAGGCGGTCCTGTTCGCCACCGGTGGCTATGGCCGTGCATGGCGCGTGACCAGTAACGCCTTCGCCTGTATGGGCGATGGTATGTCGATCGCCTATCGCCGGGGCATTCCGCTGCAGGACATGGAGATGTACCAGTTCCATCCCACCGGCATCTACAAAGTTGGCGTCCTGCTCAGTGAGGCGGCCCGTGGTGAGGGCGCCAAGCTGCTCAACGGCAAGGGCGAATACTTCATGGAACGCTACATGCCGGTCCTGAAGGACCTGGCGCCCCGCGATATCGTCTCGCGCTGTATCGTGCAGGAGATCAATGATGGCAACGGCGTCGATGGCAAGGACTATGTCTACCTGGATGTACGCCACCTGGGAGCCCAGAAGATCGCCGAGAAGCTGCCCGACATCACCGACTTCGCCCGCAACTACCTGGGCGTCGAACCGATCACGGAGCCGGTGCCGATCCAGCCGACCGCCCACTACGCCATGGGTGGTATCCCAACCGACACCGATGCCCGCGTCGTCATCGACTCGCAGTGGACCCCCATGCCGGGCTTCTACGCCGCTGGAGAGGTCGCCTGCGTCTCGGTCCATGGTGCCAACCGCCTGGGCACCAACTCACTGGTGGACCTGATCGTCTTCGGACGACGCGCTGGCAAGCACATGGCGAAGTTTATTGAGGAGAACGACTTCGCCCCCCTGCCAGAGAACCACGAGGAGTACTCGCGTGCATATATCGATCATCTCTACAGCTCGACCGGCGGCGAGTCGGCGGCCCGTATCCGCAGCGACATGCAGAACGAAATGATCGATAACGTCTTCGTTGAACGTGAAGACAAAGGCATGCGCCACGCCCTCGACGAGATCGCGGGCCTGCAGGAAGCCTACAAAAACGTCCAGCTGCAGGACAAAGGCAAGCGCTTCAACACCGAACTGGTGGAGGCGGTCGAGCTGGGCTTCCTTTTAGACTGCGCCGAAGCCACCATCCATGGAGCCCTCGCCCGCACCGAGAGCCGGGGCGCCCACTTCCGTCTTGATTATCAGAAACGCGATGACGCGAACTGGCTCAAGCACACCCTGGCCTATCGCGGCAGCAAAGCACATGATGTACGCCTGGACTATAAAGATGTGATCCTCATTGACGATCCGATCTTCAAGCCCAAGGAACGCAAATACTAGAGGAGAGTTGGCAATGAACGTACTGATACGTATTAAGCGCTACGACCCAGAGCGAGACGCGAAGCCCTACTGGGACGAATTCCGGGTTGAGGCCGATCCCATCGATCGCCTGCTGGACGCGCTCAACACGGTCAAATGGACCATGGACGGCACCCTCACCTACCGTCGTTCCTGCGCCCACGGAGTTTGTGGCTCGGATGCGATGCGCATCAATGGCCGCAATCGCCTGGCCTGTAAGGTGCTGATGCGTGACGTCGGTAACAAGGTCACCATCGAACCGATGCTGGGTTATGCTGTCATTAAGGACCTGGTGGTCGATATGGATCGCTTCTTCGATAAATATCGCTCGATCAAGCCTTTCCTGATTACGCATGATAACGAGCCGGGCACCGAGCGCTTGCAATCTCCGGCGGAACGTGCACGCTACGACGAGGGTACCAAGTGTATCCTATGTGGCGCCTGCACCGGCTCCTGTCCCTCCATCTGGGGCAATCCAGACTGGGCGGGCCCGGCCTCGATCGTGAACGCACACCGCTTCATATTCGATAGCCGCGACCAGGGCGCCGCCGAGCGACTGCAGCTATTGAGCCGCAAAGATGGCGTCTGGCGCTGCCGCACCATCTTCAACTGCTCCGATGCCTGTCCACGTGGTATCCCTGTCACCGACCTGATTGAAGAGGTCAAGCGCGCCGTCGTCTATGGCGGCCCTGAAAACGCCTGATAGGTTTAGCCTACGCGCTAAAGAAATGAGGTTGGATCATGATCCGACCTCATTTCTTTAGCGCGTATCTGACTCTCTTCATATGGGGGCACGTGAGCGCCCCCGCACGCGCGTCCGCTACACGGCCGCACTGGTTTTTTGAGTTGGTGCATCGGGTGCGCATTTGCGCACCCGATGCACCAACTCAAAACTGACACATGGGCACCTCCGGTGGCTGGATATCTTATTGTGTTGGTGCGGCAGAGGCGCTTTCGCGCGCCCCTGCCGCACCAACACACCATAGACTTGTGAGTATCGGAGGTGTGAAAGCTCAGGTGTGCCGCAGGCGATGATCATGAGTGTAAGACAAATTCTTATATGGAGCATTTTTATGGGAGTAACAACCGAGAGCTGGCAGCATCACGATATTATGACCAATACCATCCGTATGCACTACGTCACCCAGGGTGAGGGTCCGCTGATCGTTCTGCTGCACGGCTTTCCCGAATTCTGGTACTCATGGCGGCTGCAGGTTCCCTTTCTGGCGGACCTCGGCTATAGCGTGGTCGCGCCAGACCTGCGCGGCTACAACGACAGCGATAAGCCAACCAGCGGCTACGATATTCCCACCCTGCTCCTCGATATCGTCGGCCTGATCAAGGGCCTGGGATACGAGAAGGCGATTATCATCGGACACGACTGGGGAGGCGTTCTGGCCTGGAGCTTCGCCATTGCCTATCCAGAGATGACCGAGAAGCTGGTGGTATTAAACGCGCCCCATCCAGGCGCCATGCAACGCGAGTTGCGCACCCTCAAGCAGTTGCGCAAAAGTTGGTATATCTTCGCCTTCCAGCTTCCCTGGCTGCCCGAATACATAATGGGGCGCAACCATGCCGAGCTCATCGGGCGCATGTTCCAGCAGACGGCCGTGAAAAAGGAGGCCTTCCCACCAGAGGTTATCGCCCATTATCGAGAGGCCATGAGCAAGCCGAGGGCGCTGACCTCCAGCATCAACTATTATCGCTCGCTCGCCAGAAGACCGCAGAACCTGGTGGATCGCCGCATCGCTGGCGTCATCAACATGCCCACCCTCCTCATCTGGGGCGAACAGGATGTGGCGCTGGACATCACTCTCACCGAGGCGCTGGACCAGTGGGTCACCAACCTGCAGGTCAAACGCATCCGCGATAGCGGACACTGGGTGCAGCAGGAACAGCCAGAGCTCGTCAACCGCTTCCTACGCGAATTTCTACAGTCCCAGCCCAGAAGTGTATGAACTTAGTGATGTTGTGTTGTGGTGCCATGCATGGCACCACAACACAACATCACTAAATACAGGATTTTTTTCTCTAAGATTGTAAAAGCAGTGTTTTTTTGTGTAAAATAGATACATATGCATATATACACCTGCGGCAACACGTGACTCCTGCTATTACCTATATTTGATAGGGATTTACTTGCGCTAATATTATCCCTGTGAGATACGCGAATAGTGGATAAAACACACTCTATCTGGAAAACGGTGTATAACCTTTGTATCTACATTTATTTTAGTTCAAGGCTGGCAGAGAGGCCCGCTATCTCTGTACAAAAAATGAATACAACATCATCGCAACCTGAGGACTCCATGTCGCGTAGCGAGCCTGCTCCTAATCAGGCAGGGATGCCATCCGAAAACGTTCCCGTCACCGGACAGCCATTGTCATCCCCGTCCCAGTACGATGCCAGTGAGCTTCCTACCGCGAAGGTACCTGCAGTCTCGGCTCCAGGGAATTCGTGGCCGGGGTCCGCGCCATCATATCCCGCGTATGCATCGTCCGCGCCAACGTACCCCGGCTATCCGCCATCGAATCCAGGATACGGGTATCCGCCATCGACAGGCAATAGCAGCTTTCCGGGCACTCCCATGCCAACCCCGGCGCCTCGACCCAGAGGCATTGCCCGGCCCCTACCCGTCTGGGCATTTGTCCTGGGCCTGCTCGTGATTGTTGGATCACTGGTCGCGATCTTTTTCACAGGCAGCGATTGGACCGATGGGGATCTGCACCTGTCATTGGCAGCGGCGGGAATGGCGGTCCTCCTCTTGATCGTGCTTGGCATTCGTTCCGTGGCCGGCATGGCATCTAGCCACAATCCACATCGCCTGAGGCAATATGTCTCCT
Organism: Dictyobacter halimunensis; assembly: GCF_036245075.1. Lineage (NCBI taxonomy): Bacteria > Bacillati > Chloroflexota > Ktedonobacteria > Ktedonobacterales > Dictyobacteraceae > Dictyobacter > Dictyobacter halimunensis. Next base: position 2,677,247 of record NZ_BSRI01000002.1, on the reverse strand, counting down.
CTGTGCTGGTCATCATCATCTTATTTACCAGTGGAGGCGCTGGACTGCTCGCGCACGGCTCACTGCACGCCGTCCAGGCCCATTTCCTGGAGGGCCAGCAACAATGGGGACAGGCCATCAGCGAATATCAGATGGCCGGTGAAAAGTCGCCCGGCAGCATCAACCTGGCACGGACATATGTTGAATGGGGTGAAAGCCTGAGCCAGAATAAGCAGTACCAGGCCGCCAACGACAAGTTTGAGCTGGTGCAAAACAATTTCGGCCAGCTAACAGACATGGTGAGTCGTGCGCAGAAAAACGAGCTGCAGTCCTATATCAATTGGGGCAAGCAGGATGCCGGGCAGGGACGCTATAGTGACGCCACCAATCACTTCGACTACGTCCTCAGCCTGTCCTACTGCGACTCCAATTGTAAGTCTCAGGTCAGTCCGTTAGATGCTACCGCCTATTATAATCAGGCGGAAACGATGCTGAGCAAGAAAAACTACCAGGAGGCCGTCACCAGCTTTGAGGTGGTAACGGATCGCTTCCCACAGTCCCCGGAGGTAGGCAAGCAGCATAAAGACATGAGCAAGGCTTTGCTGGGCAAGGGCAAGCAGGACAAAAGCACCCTGTGTGAGACGGCCGTGCCTGTTTATCAGGAACTGGCCAACAAATTTGCCGATACGCCCGAGGGTCAGGAGGCGAAAACAGCCCTGAGTGTTCCTCAGCCTGTGCTGGGACACTTCGTCAAGGATGTACCCAAACTCAGTGATGGTTATATAAAGATCAATGCCGCCCTGCTGCAGAATCTGGATCCCAACGTTGGCAGTGACGCCTTCTATCAGCAGTTAGCTAATGCGCCAGCGGCCACCATCAGCGATGATGGGCACTTCAAGTTTCAACCGATGGCGCCCGGCAACTACGATCTTGTCTGGGGCTTTATGCGCAGTGATGGCTCACAGCTTTACATGTTCTATCATTCACAGACGACCAATCAACCCGTTTATGTGGCGCAGGTAGGTCAGCTCTGCCCCTTTGATTTTGGGGACATTCAGGACTCATTCATGGCCACCAATTAGCCCGCTGGCTGTGGCGCGACAATATACAGCGAGAAGCGGGGGGGCGATCAGTCTGATCCCCCTCCGCTTCTCGCTGTGTTTCTCGTTCGTAAGCTCGTTCTTCTTCAGGCTTCGACAGATCTCCGCCCCGGACGCGGCCCTCCATCAAGTTCAGGCGCTGGTTCCTGTAGTTGCAACACCAACTGTACAATAGGCTCATGCCTTGCCACATCCGGATATCCACCAGTAACGTCGACTTCTTGCCGCTGGAGTGATCCCAGTGGGCCATCTGCTTCAATGACCTGCTCCATCCATTGCATGCCGCAGATTCCACATATCCCATGGCTTGCCTCATAGAGCTTGGGTAGCGGTAAGGGAGACAGACGCTCCCCCGCGCTGTTGATTAAGCGCAGGCACCAAGCGCATTGACGCACCATACATCCACATCCTTTCTCAGCAGGCGTCTCCTCATAAACAGATAAGGAGTCGTTTCTTGGCATTTTAAAAATCTATGGCCATAGATTTTTGATACATTGATCCCAGGAAAAACACATTTTTATGTATGAATTCTTACACATACACAATGAACGGTAATCGCTCATGATTTTGCGATAGATGAGAACCCTGGATATAATTCACTGCCACCCTCCACCAGGCCAACTTCCTCGGGACGCGGATACAAGATGATTATACTGTGGACAGCAACCAATACAACGGTCCAATAGCTACACATATTCTTGTTCCCTATCTATTATAATCAATCTTTAGCCAAATAATGAGTAAATTTCGACCTGTTTTTGCCAAATGAATAAAAACACATAAAACTCATTTGGAGCAGTGTGTACGGCGCGGGGTGCTGAGCACACTGCTCCAAATGAGTTTTCGCATCTGTGGTGCTCAGCAGTCGGTTGTGTGTTGTGGCAGGGGGCGCTTGACGCGCCCCCTGCCACAACACTAAAAAACGAGGGCGGACGCCTGTACGAGGGCGCGAATGCTCCTATCAGCTACAAAAGGTTACGTATTGTTATCTTTTGCTGCATGATATACTGTCTAGTAGCAAACAAATACAATTTGGAACATGTACGATGTTCCTTCTCTCTATAAAAGGAGCTCTCCCTATGAACCTCTCGCATCGGAGGTCTGGCGCGCTGTCATTGCCAGCTTTGCTGCTCATTTTGCTGATGCTGGCGGGCTGTGGCAGCGGTAGCACGACAAAGACATCGCCGACTCCGACGGAAACATCCGCGAAACCCACTCCTACTGTCGCTAGCGGACCCGGACAGAATATGCTGGATACAATGGCACATACGCTGGATAACGCGAAAACATTGCATGGTATCTTCAATCTGAACAGCGCAAGCCAGGCGTTCAATGGCACCGTTGAAACCGAGCTGTGGAAGGCGAATCCAGATAAGAGCCGTACAGCTGTTCTGAATTCGACTCTAGCGCAGGTGAGTACGGGTGCCCTATCAGTCAGCGATGGGCAGCAGGTATGGCAGTATGATCCGGCAAAGAAAGTGGTGTATACAGGAAAAGTGAGCCACGACGCCAATACACCCGATACACAGAGTAGAGGCATCGCCGGCTCTAGCGGCGGCGAGAGCCAGAGTCTGCTCAATGTCATTCAGAGTATCTTTGATCATAGTGATGGTACCCTGCGCTCTTCTTCGACCCAGGTTAATGGACACACGGCCTCTGATATCCATGTCGTGCCGCGTACAAGCGATAGCGGCAGCGATACCACCAGCTTTAACTATAGTGGCGAGGTCTATGTCGACAACGCGACCCGGCTCCCATTGAAAGTTGATCTGAACATCAATAACCTGGGAAAGATCACGGTCAATATTCCACAACTGGAGCTGAATAAGCAGATAGACGACAAATTGTTTACCTTTACGGCTCCTGCGGGCACAAAGACGCGTCCTTTATCAGATCTCAATGGAAATCAGGACACGGGCAAGCTGACGCTGGCCCAGGCCCAGAAGCAGGCGGGCTATCATCTCCTGAGTATCCTGGCCGATCAGGGTGAATATACGCTGACCGGCGTCACGGCGCTGGGAACTCCTGGTCTGCAAACCTATACACTAAGCTATATGAAGGGCAACCAGGCCTTTACGCTGGCTGAGGGGAAGCCGCTGGCCAATCTGCCTGGACGCGGTACGGCGACCGCGATACGTGGCGGCAGCGGCAATCTCTATAGCTCCAACGGCAATACCACTCTCTCATGGACCGAAAAAGGGGTGGGGTATCGCATCAGTGGCGCGATTAGCGCCACTGATGCGAAGCAGATTGCAACGCTGCTTTCTTAAAAATGTGGGGCCGCTGACGCGGCCCCACATTTTTGTTATGTGAGTGAGCATCGGTGGACAGGTTGCGCTCAGCGCAACCTGTCCACCGATGCTCACTCACATATAACTACATCTACTGCGCCAGGGTGTCATGGACGACGGCGGCGAGGGCTTTGATGAAGAGGGGGCTGGTGTTGAGGGATTCGATGCGGGCGAATTGGATGCCGTGCTCTTCGGCCTGTTCGCGGGCGCCGACTTCGATGTCGTAGAGGATCTCCAGGTGGTCGGCCAGGAACTGGACGGGAGCGATGAGGACGTGCTGTTTGCCGGCCTCTTTTAGTTCTGGCATGACATCGGCGAAGTCTGGCTTGAGCCATTCTTCGGGGGTGTGACCGGCGCTCTGATAGCAGAACATCCAGCGGTCGTCTGACAGGCCGGCGCGTTTAGCGATCTGGGCGGCGGTCTCTTTGAGGTGGTTGATATAGTCTGGCTCGTTCTCGATGACGCGTTTGGGCATGCTGTGCGCTGTCAGCAACACGGGAACCTGGTTGCGCACATCTTCGGGGAAGCGTGCCAGCGCCTGCTGTACACGCTCAGCTACAGCCTGGATGAAGAAGGGTTGCAGGTGCCAGTCGGTCGAGATCTTCAGCTGCAGGTCGTCGCGGTGCAGGTTTTCATAGGCCTGCTGCAGGGTCTTGATGTAACCGCTCATGATAATTGGTGAATACTGGGGCGACATAATGATGCCCACCAGAGACTGCGCGCCGGCGGCCGTCTCGGGTACCATATCGGCCACAAACGGCGGCGAGAAACGCATACCGGCGGTCACATGGTAGGTGGTGCCATCGGTGCTGTTCGTGTTCAACTCCTGCTCCAGCGCCTCGGCCTGCTCGCGCGTAATGCGGATCAAGGGCGAGCCACCGATCAGGTCATAGCGGCGCCGAAACTCGGTCAATACCTCTTCCGAAGGCTCGCGGCCACCATACACGTTCTTAATATAGGCAGGAATATCATCCAGGGTAGCCGGTGAACCATACGTCATCAACATGACGCCAACATGTTTGTTTGTCATCTGTTTCTTCCCTTATCTCTTTGTCGTTTCGTGGACAGCTTCAACCAGGCGGCGCAGCAAGTCGGGGTCGGCCGCCATCGGGATACCATGTCCCAGGTTGAAGATATGGCCGGGCCGATTGGCCGCTCGACGCAAAACATCCTGCATACCAGCCTCTACCACGGGCCACGAGGTCAACAGCAGGGTTGGATCCAGGTTGCCCTGGATGCCACGCTCCAGGCCGATACGCTCCCAGGCCGTATCCAGCTCGACGCGCCAGTCAACGCTAATGACGTCGCCGCCAGCCTCAGCCATGCTCTCCAGCAGGGACGCCGCGCCGGTCCCAAAATGGATCGCCGGCGCGCCCGTCTGCTTAATGGCCGCGAAGATACGCTGTGTATAGGGCAGCACAAAGCGGCGATAGGCGCTGGGTCCCAGTGTCCCGATCCAGCTCTCAAAGATCTGGATCACGTCGGCCCCGGCGGAGATCTGCGCCAGGGCATACTCTGTGACGACATCGGTCACCTTCTCCATCAAGGCATGCCAGAGGTCAGGCTGGCTATACATGAGAGCCTTGGCGGTCGCGTAATCGCGCGAAGGCTTGCCCTCGATCATATAGCAGGCCAGCGTAAAGGGTCCACCCGTGACGCCGATTACGGCCTGCTTCCCCTCCAATTCACGCCGCACCAGGCGCAGCGCCTCAAGGATATAGGGCACAGACTCCTGGATGTTCATCAGGCGTAGCGCCTCCACATCCTGGGCGGAACGGATCGGATTGTGGATCACGGGTCCCTCGGTGCGCAGCTCAAAATCAATGCCCATACCTTCTAGGGGCAGCATGATATCCGCGTAGAGGACCGCGCCATCAACCCCAAAGCTCTCGACCGGCATCATGGTCATGCGGGTACACAACTCGGGAGTTTTAATGAGGGTTAAGACATCATATTTTTCGCGTAGCTCATGATACCCTTGCGAGCTACGGCCGGCCTGGCGCATGAACCAGATTGGGGTTGCATCGGGCTGCTCATGCCGGCAGGCGGCCAGAAAACGCGCAACGCCAGTTGAAGGAACATGCGATGATCGGGCGGTAGAGGCAGGTATTCTATCTTGTTGCATAAATGTTCCTTGTCAGATTTTTGCGCATCCACCAGGGGTTTCCCGTAGGATGCCTCTCATATCATAGCGCGCTAAGCGGGAATTTAGCAACCGCAAATCTACAAAAATCTGTCAAAAGTTGAAAAGCTGTAGAGATTTAGAGATTTATCTCCAGCGATTACGGGGTGGCTCCGGAGAGCTTGAAGTGGGTAAAGCTGGCGATAGCTTGCTCGCTGGTTGAGGCGCTATCCACCTGAAAAGCCAGCTGGCCGCTCTTGTAGTTTGCATCCTGGACCTCGCCCAGGAAGATGCCGTTGACATAGAACTTGAAGTCGCTCCCCTGTGCCTGCACCAGTAACGTGTTGACCCCGGAACCGGGCACGATGGCGCTACTGGCCGTAGGCTTGAGCAGGGTCACATACTGATCCTGGGCGGCGTCGGCATCGTGGCGCAGGAACGAGAACTGGCCCGCGCTATTCAACTGGAGCATATAATATTGTTCGCCACGCAACCTCAGCAGCATATCCACCGTGTCACCGGACAGCAAAGAGACGTTCACCTGAACGCTGGCATTGCCGATCAGCGGCGAGATCAAAGCGCAGGGGAGCTCAGCCGCTCCATGACTATGCATGACGCGGTACGATCCATAGGCGAAGGCACAGCTGCCGGGCGCCTCGGACCAGCGACCATTTGTATTACTACTCAGATCGTCCTGCAGCATCAGCGGTTCCGGCACGACAGGATTGCCAGATTTTGCTGCGGGCGGCTTTTTCTGTGGATTCGTATGTTCCACCGACTGGGAAGTGCTGGCAACTGGTACCGAATGGGCATTCCCAACAACGGTATCGATGGGCCGCGTAGCATACAGGTAGTACATAATGCTCAACGGCAAAATGATAAAGAGCAGGATACCGGCCCCGATAATACCCGGGACAATATGGGTCCTGGGACTCTTGCGTGGTCGTTCCGTCATCGGCGTGGAACGTCCACGGATACGGTGACGGCGGCGTGGCGCGAGCGTCTCCGTATGAACCTGGTCCGCATCTGACGGTGGCTGTATTGACGCATCGGGATCCAGGCCGGCGGGGGTCGCGTACGCCAGGCGACGCGCGCGCCGCGTCGCCCGGCGCCTCGCGACAACAGGCAGTATAGGTCGAGAGGTCATCAGGCGCCTGCCGGGAGAAGAGGGAGTATCGCGTCGTCGTCGCTGGCGTGGTGCGGAAACAGCGGGCGCCTCAGCACGGACCAGCATAGGATCGGGCAGACTGACGCTATCAGCCAGCATCACCTGTTCATACTCCGACTCGACATCCAGATTGAGGGAGGTGGAGTGAATTTCCTCTTCAATAGGAGTCAGCAATGCCAGCTGATAAGCCTGCGCCAATTCAATAGCGGATGCGTAACGCCGGGTTGGATCTTTCGCCAGTGCCCGCAACACCACGCGATCAATCGCGCGTGTCAACGTCGGATTGTGTAAAGAAGGAGGCAATGGCTCATCGTGCAAATGCTTCCAGAATACAGCAACCGGCGTCTCAGCCTCAAAAGGCAAACGGGCCGTTAACATTTGATAAAGCAAGACACCCAGCGAATAGATATCGGTGCTGACCGTTGCTGGCGCCATGGCCAGGTCGGGCGCCATATACTCGGGGGTCCCCATCAACACACCTGTACGCGTCAGCTGGCTCGTCGTCGTCGCATCAACCATTTTCGCCAGTCCGAAATCGGCCAGATAAGCATGGCTGCGATCACGCAGCAGAATGTTGGAAGGCTTGATATCTCGATGCAACACACCATTATCATGGGCGAACTGAACGGCGCTGGCGATCTGTTTGAGCAGCACACCCACCTCATCAGGATCAAGCGGGCCCCCAGCCAGCAGATCGCGCAACGTGCCACCCTCAGCATACAGCATAACCAGCATATGCCAGGGCTCGCATTCCTCGTAATCGAGCGCGGGAAGGATATGGGGATGATGCAGTTTATCGATAGCCTCCGCCTCACGACGAAAACGCTCAAGATAATCTGCTGCATAGCCGGTCATGATTTTGATCGCTACATACTGCTCGGTCACATCGTCGTATGCCAGGTAGACCTCTGACATACCTCCGCTGCCAAGCAAGTGTTGAATATGATATTGTTTAACAACCGTTCCTTCTAGACCAGGCATAGCAATAGCATCTTTCTGTCGCAGGCAATATGATGGGGAAACAATACATATAACACGCAACGACCAGATGCATAGATGCACAAATTGACACACTTTTATGCGAAAGGCGTCATTTTTAGAAAAGAAGAATTGAGGGACAGAATATATCTCCTGTCCCAAATTTATCCTTTATTATGCCCCTTAGCGCCTCCATTGCCATGGCCTTTCGCTTTTACCGGTGGGCCTCCATGATCACCATTGCTATTGCCATGATTGGCGTTATTATTCGAGATAACCTGAACCGGCCCTTGAGCAGGCGTCAGTTGCGTATGGGTAGGTGTTGGAATATGCCGGGCCGTATGGGTTGGTGTAGGCGTCGGCTTAAGAAGAGGGTTCTGATTTGTATTCACGGCATTTGTAGAGATCACGTGCTGAGGGGGAGCCGATGTAGCTCCCCCGAGCGACAATTTGAACCACTGGGGTCCCAGACTGGCATGCAGTACAGCGGGAACCGTTACTAACAGCAAAGGCACCACCAGAAGGGTAAACAGGAAGCGCCCGCGCAACATACGATGCTTCTGGCGCACAATGGTTACGCGTGGCTTCTCCAGGCCAAAGTGATTGACCTGAGTAGGCATAGTCGCCGCGTCCAAGCGACGCTCTTCGGCCAGCTTCACCGCCTGTACGTACGCCAGGTAAAACTCCTGGGCCGACTGGAAACGCCGCTCTGGATCTTTTTCCAGGGCCTGAAAAATGACCGCCTCCACCTCGGGGGGAATGGAAGGATTATAGACGGATGGAGGATCGGGCAGATCACGAATATGCCGCATATAAACAGCTATCGGGGTGTTGGCTTTAAAAGGGACGCGGCCAGAAAGCATCTCGTACATCAAGATGCCTAACGCATAAACATCGCTACAAGGTGACGCTTCACACTCGGCCAGTTCTGGCGCCATATATTCGGGGGTGCCAATCAGGTAGCCGGTCAATGTCAGGCCGTTATCTTCACCCACCCGTTTCACCAACCCAAAATCGGACAGATAGACATGGGTGCCGTCCCGCATCAACACATTAGAAGGCTTGATATCTCGATGGACGATTCCTTTTTCGTGAGCATAGTGTAGCGCCTGTGATAACTGCGCCAGCACCTGCTCGGCCTCAGCCAGCGAAAGGCAGCCCTGCTGCAAACGCTCGCTCAGGGTTCCATCCTCAATATAGGGGGTAATCATGTAACACCACGAATCAAACTCGCCGTAATCCAGGACGGGTAAGATGTGTTCGTGGTCAAAGGCAGCCTGGGTCTTTACTTCAGCGCGGAAACGCTCGTAGTAGTCACCTGCCCCTGTATTCACTAACTTCACGGCAACGACCTGATCGTTAGCAGTGTCACGTGCGAGATAAATCTCAGACATTCCCCCACGTGCCAGGCGCTTCAGGATTTGATAGTGTCCAAGAGTGACTTGTTCTAGCTGTTGCATTACCATCCCCATGCTAAAATATACAAGCTGTTCTATCACACGCGGTCAAGAAGCCATCAGCAACGCGACTCGTGCAGCAGACCCGGGCACGACAGGCACGTTGAAGCATGTGCGTAGAGAAGAAGGGAACCTCACTCTCGCAATGAGAGCGACTTTGCTCATCTGATGGTGTAGCGTAACCTTACATATACATACACGGCTGTTTTTTTGAATTAGTGTCAGGTTGAGATTAAATACCTATTTTTCTAATTTTCTGTAAAAGTGCGAAAATAATTGCTAGCGTGATGGGTATTCAAATAGATATGGGTATATCTCATACATCCATTGTAGTTGAGCTACCGGAAATATGCAATACACGTTTTCAATATCCCTCTGCTTATATTGTATATTTCGATACTCGCATGAGGTGCATCACAGATCGAATAGCATAAAAACAATGAATGTAAACACAGCATTAAAATTAAAAAAATATGTGCAGTGACATGGTACTATGGTACAATGCAGAGCAGATGACGAGAGGAGAGGAACATTAGATGCCAGATCGCATAGTGTATTCAACTGATAGTGGTCGCGTTTCGACCTGTCCCCGGTGTGGACAGCCATATAAAAATTGCCGATGCGATCAAGCAGCGGCCTCTAAAAAGAAGAGCGATGGGATCGTGCGTGTTATGCGTGATCGCAAAGGACGTGGAGGGAAGACCGTCACGGTTATCACCGGGTTACCCGACCAGGGTAACGAGCTGACGACGCTGGCACAACAGCTGAAGAAGCTCTGCGGTACCGGTGGCACCATCAAAGATGGCAACGTTGAGATCCAGGGCGACCACTGCGACAAAATCCAGGAAAAGCTGACCAGCCTCGGTTACAAAGTAAAGAGAGCGGGGGGCTAAGTGCAACTGGTGAGCGTTATGACCACCAGTTGCACTTAGAGGGGTTTGGGGAGCGCAGGCGCCCCCATTCTTTAATAAAGGTGTGAGTACGGATGGTGCGCGATCGCGCACCATCCGTACTCACACCTTTATTGGTTTTGAGCACCACCCATCATCTAATAAAGGGATGCCCGTGGGGCCGCGACTGCGGCCCCACGGGCATCCCTTTATTAGATGATGGGTAAAATTTCCGCTTTAGTAGGGGGCGCGTAGAATATTTAGAGTGAGGGGAAGTACATTATAGCATCAGGGATCAAGAATGGAGAGGATAAACAATGAATATAGATGAACAATTTGAACATTTTCTGGCAGGATTAGGAGTAGAAATGGAACAACCAGAAGATCGACAATACAGTGGTGACTCCATTCCAGAGATCTCCATTTTTCAGGCTTCGCGTGATCACTATGGCGTCTTCTATCGTCTGGATATCATCGACCAGCGGCCGGAATTGCGCATTATGCTTCCGGTCGATAAGGGAGATGCCAAGATGGACATTTATCTAGTCCGTTTAAGCGAGCGCACGCCACTTAATGAAAGTTTCGTCAGGATGTCTATGTACGAAGGCAGTGGAGCGTATGAGCAGGGACGCGATGCCGCCTTACAACATCTCCTCTACGCTGCGGCTGAAATGATGAAGCAGCTCTTCTGGTCCGGGGATGTGCAAAGCATGGTTTTTCCGCCAGAAATAGAGGTCTATCCAATTCTGGTCGAGGCCCAACGCCACAACGGGAAAAAGTGGGCCCGCTAAGACTTTATAGCTTGATCCAGGGGATGGTACAACACGACGGGTGGTGTGTAATGCGCATCACCCGTCGTGTTGTACCATCCCCTATAAAGCATTCATCGCGACCGCCATTTCAGGCCAGAAAAGAAACGTCCAGCTACCTTGCAACGTTATTAGAAATAGGAGAAGGTGATTTTTTGACCGCCCCCTATTGAATCCTTGTGCAGAATCAAAGTACAATTGTACCAGCGTTGATGAAGCTGGTCAGGGCAAACATGCTACATAGAATCAGCAGGAAGTCAGAAAATTCAACTGCATGATACGCTAAAGGCAATAGAGAAAGGATTAGCATTGATGCCCGAACACAACATAGACGCAATAGGGCGAGAAGCGATTGAATATTTTTCTCTCAAGCACGCCGCACGCGAAAGCGCATTGCCCAAATCGCGCGCGGCGATTCGCTTATGTGCGAATAGTATCCGTGCCACTCATCGTCATGAGATTGCCGCCGCCGAGGCATTGCTAAAGCAAGCTGCTACCTTGCTGACAGAAATGGAACAGAACCTGCAAGAGCATCGTGATATTTATTTCGCAGGGTTCGTCCAGGATGCGCAAAAAGAATACGCTGAGGCGCGTACGTTCGCGGCCCTCACCCAGCATCAGCCTTTGCCCACGCCCAAAGAGCTTTCCATCGGTTACGCCGCCTATCTTAATGGGATCGCCGAGGCGATTGGGGAGTTGCGACGCTACGTACTCGATCAGCTCCGCCGCAGCAATATTGAGGATTGCGAAATATTTCTTAACTACATGGATGATATCTACGCCGTCTTGATTACGGTCGATTTTCCAGATGCAATCACCAGTGGTTTGCGGCGCACCACCGATTCGGCACGTGGTATTCTGGAAAAGACACGCGGAGACCTCACCGCGGCCGCCATTCAATTGCAGCTACAACGGTCTATGCGTGAACTTCAGGAGGGTTTACAACAGCACTTGCCAGCCGATCAATAAAGAATAGGAGTCGTACAAAGAAAAAAGTCCACTTCCTTGACTTTATATACCCAACCACAGTAAGCTGACAGGTGCTTATCATAAACGTATCTCATCACGGACAGGGCATATATGGCATATCTTATGAATCAGATCGCCAGCCAGTATAGATACACACGAACCGAAACTGCGCATCATATTGATGTATACAAGCACTCATACTGTAAACGCATAAAATGCACTCATAGCCATATTAGTTAATCTCTACGCCAAGAGGGGAGCGCATGGAAAACATAGAAAGAAACGCCACTCATCAGGATCTCGCGCCTGAAGTCGAGCCACAGGACCAGGCAAACCATGCCATCCAGGTGGTGGATGCCGATCCCAGGCGCGAAGAAACTGCTCAGCCTGAAACTCAAGAGGAGCAGGCCGGGACAATAGAAGACGAATCTGCGGTAGCCGAAGATGAAACCGAGACAGTTAAAGACGAGTCTGAGGTAGCTGAGGGTGAACCCGAGGTAGCCGAAGGCGAGCCCGAGACAGTTGAAGAGGACTCCGAGCCAGAAGTAGTTCCCGAGGCTAAGCCTACCAAAAAGAAACAATCAGCCCAGATTGTACCCGCTGATAGAGTTCAGGCCGAAGAGGTTCCAACGATCCCCATTGGTTCTCTACAGACCATCAGCACCCTTGAGCCAGAAGTGTCAGTACATTCTGTTGCTTCGATGCGCGCGGTTGGCATGCCGGCCCCTCTGGTCGTGCAACCATCCGAGTATAGGCGCGGCATCGGCGAGTGGCTGGATATCTGGCGTGACGGTATCCGGCTTAACTATCTTCCCCTATCCTTGATGCCGATCCTCCTGGGCACCGCGCTGGCCTGGACGCAGACCGTGACACCAGATAAACCACTTGGGCACCTCGACATCGTTCATTTCGCGATGGCCCTGGTGGCCGCTGTTATCCTGCAGATCGGCGCTAACCTTATCAACGACTATTATGATCACCAGCACGGCGTCGATGCCAGCAACGCGCTCGGCCCCGGTGGGTTAATTCAACAGGGGCTCATCAAACCAATCCGCGTTTTAACCATTGGCTTAATCGTCCTGGGAATTGGCGCCGTACTGGGGCTGATCGCCTCGCTGGCCGGTGGCCCGCTGACCTGTCTCTTTGGCTTGATCATCGTACTGTGCGCCTACTTCTTTAGCGCCACAAAAAGATCGCTCTCCAGCCTGGGCCTGGGAGAATTAGTCGGCTTTATCGCGTTTGGCTTATTACCCGTCATGGGAGCCTATATGATCCAGACGGGCGGCCATCTTGTCGCGACCACCTTCTACTATAGTCTGGCACTCGGCTTCCTGGCCGCCGCCATCATTTACGCCAACGATATGCGCGACATTGAAGGCGATAGCCATGTCGGCCGCAAGACCCTCACCACCATGATCGGGCTGCGCTGGAGCCGCATCGCCTATATCGTCCTGATGGTACTGGCCTATGTGGTGGTCCTCTTGCTGGGTGTTCCACACGGCCATAACCACTTTGTGCTGCTAGCCCTCTGGACGCTGCCCACGCTTGCCGTAGCCATCAGTGGTGTACTGCGCACAGAGATTTCGGCTGGCTTCCACGATGTTATGCGCCAGAGCATGAAGATACTCGTTATGTTTACCATCCTACTCATCGTTGGCCTCGTCATCGCGGCCTTTATACCAGTAGTACCGAAGCTGCCAGCACATCTCATTTCGCTTCCATAATCCACTTCCAGGCAAAAAGGGTCATAAAGCCAGCCTCCCAGGCATGGGGGCTGACTTTATGGCCCTTTCCTCATCTTTTTCCAAAAATATTTATGGTTAGTAAATCCAGCCTAAATCGTTATAAATAGTATCGCAGGGTATAGCGCTTGCAGAAAACTGTATTCAGTACAATTGCCACGCAATACTGATAAGCCTATATAAATATGTTTTTCTTATGTGCTATGTTTTTTCTAAAAATTTTTCTTTATCTAAAATGAGGAGATAGTATACGATGTGGAAAGGCTCCGTTATTTCGCTCCAGATTGCTCCAGGTGAAGGGCAGCCCCTGACAACCATTGACCAGGCACATGCAGTTCCCGGTCGTGGAATCGAGGGTGATCGCTATTACCTGGGCACTGGCCATTTTTCAAAAATGGGGAAAGCCAGCTACGAAATAACCCTCATCGAAAGCGAAGTGCTGGAAGCACTCAAAAGGGACTATGGCTGTGAACTCACGGCATTGACCGCCCGCCGCAATATTGTCACCGTAGGCGTACCGCTCAATCACCTGGTCTGGAAAGCGTTCAAGGTTGGCGAGGTCACCTTACTCGGTCGTCGACTGTGTGAACCCTGCTTTCACCTGGTCCAACTCACCAAACCCGACGCCCTCAGCGGCCTCCTTCACCGTGGTGGATTGCGTGCCCAGATTCTCACCGAGGGCATCATCCGACCCGGAGACTCCATTCAGCTGGCAGAGGATCAGTCGCTGGCCCTGGCATATAAAGCGGAGCAGGCGGCCAAAGAGGCGCTTGAGCCGGCCGTCTAAAATTTTTTTATAGTATCGTGATCTAATAGAAACGCCCGGCACCATTAGTGGTGCCGGGCGTTTCTATTAGACCACAACATAGCAGGCGCATGCCGAAAAGTGCTATACTTACATTAATAAAGTAACCTGGGAGAGAGCTAAAGCCAGTCTCGCTTTGACTCTCCTTTTCTTGTGTTCACTTGCTGTTGGAAAGGATTTGTGGAGTGCTCATCGACAGCCACACGCATATAGATACGAACCGCTTTGAAGGCGATCGAGAAGCCGTCATCCAGGCGGCGATAGCGGGCGGCGTCACCCGCATGGTGGACCCCGGCTGCGACCTGCCTTCCAGCCAGGCGGCTCTCGCCTTAGCCAAAGCGCATCCTGGTGTCGTTTTCGCGGGCGTGGGTGTGCATCCGCACGAGGCCACAACCTATACACCCGAGGTAGAGAACCAGCTACGCGCAATGGCACGTGAACCTGAGGTAGTGGCCATCGGTGAATTCGGACTCGACTACTTTCGCATGCTCTCACCACGCGATACACAACGTAGTGTCTTTTGCGCCCATTTACAACTTGCCCGCGAGTGCAATCTTCCTTGCATTATTCATGTACGCGACTCCCACGAAGATGTGATGGAGCTGTTGCGTGCCCATGGTCAGGGATTGCGCGGAGTATTCCACTGCTTCTCGGGTGATGTCGCTCAGGCAGAGGAATGTCTGGCATTCGAAGGTTTCATGCTCTCATTTGCTGGTCCACTAACAAAGCAAGGGAATGCTCTTCCAGAAGTTGCCCGTATAGCGCCGCTCGACCGCATCCTGGTCGAGACGGATAGCCCCTATCTGGTCCCCAAACCATTGAAAGCCAGGCGCAACGAGCCACTCTTTGTAAAGCATACGGCGGCGAAACTGGCGGAGATACGCGGCATGGCCATGGAAGAGGTTGCTCAGATCACAACAGCAAACGCGGTTCGTTTGTTCGGTCTAGGAGAAAAGCAAGCATGAAACTATTTAATACGCTGACCCAATCATTGCAAGAATTCAAACCCATCGGTGACACGGTAACTATTTATGTGTGCGGTGTAACTCCTTATGACACCACGCACCTGGGTCACGCCTTCACATATATCACCTTTGATACACTGATCCGCTATTTAGAATACAAGGGTCATACGGTTAAATATGTGCAGAACGTCACCGACGTCGATGATGATGTGATCCGTAAAGCGGGCGAGCTTGGCATCGCCTGGGACGAACTGGGCAATCGCGAGATTGAGCGCTTCCTGGGTGAGATGGATTCGCTTAACTGGCGCCGACCGGATGTGTACGCGCGGGCAACCGACGAGATTGAGCGCATCATCAAACTGACGCAAGCCCTGATAGAGCGTGGACTGGCCTATGAGAGCGAGGGCTGTGTCTTCTACAGTGTGCGCGAGGATAAAGATTTCGGCAAGATGGCGCAGGCCGTTGGCCTCAACGATTATCAATCGATGCTCGCCATCGCCAACGAACGCGGCAATTTCCCCGACGACAAGCGCAAGCGCGATCCGCTAGACTTCGTACTCTGGCAGGCAAAGGCTCCCGGCGAGCCCTTCTGGGAGAGTCCATGGGGTCCTGGACGTCCCGGCTGGCACATCGAATGCAGCAGCATGTCCATGCACTACCTGGGAGAGCGGATCGATATCCACGGCGGTGGCGCGGACCTGACCTTCCCCCACCATACCTGCGAGATCGCCCAGTCGGAACATTACAGCGGTAAAGCTCCATTCGTCAATACCTGGATGCACGTCGGCATGGTTTACCAGGATGGTGAGAAGATGAGCAAGTCGCTGGGGAACCTGACCCTGGTCAGAAACCTGCTCAAAGAGTACAGCGCGGACGCCATTCGCATCGTGTTGCAGAGCCATCACTATCGCTATCCCTGGGAATGTTTCCCGCAGGATCTCAAGATCGCGGCCGAGACCGCCTATTTCTTTACCCAGGTGCGTGAGATGGTTGGGCAAAAGCTGGATGGTGAAGATAGCATGCTGCGTAATCGCTTTATCGCGGCGATGGAAAGTGATTTGAATACACCTGAGGCGATCTTGCTGCTGCGTCATGCCGCTCAGGATGCTCTGCAGGGCAGGGATCGCCAGCTTGGCTCTGAGGTGTTGCGCCTGGCTGGCGTGCTAGGATTGACCGCGTAGCGGTATTATCCCTGGCGGGAGGACAGCGTGGGGGCGCTGACGCCCCCATATCTCTTATTTATATGGTGGAGTATGAAAAAGTCGCATATGCGACTTTTTCATACTCCACCATAATTTTGTGCGCGCCGTAGGCGCGTCGGCGCAGAAGCCACGAGGATAAAACTCCTGTTTTCCCCAAAAGAGGCTTTTGGGGGCGTTCATTGTTTAGAAAAACGAGGCGTGGTGGCTCGGATAATAGCCCAAAAAGGTTGCTAATTGAGCGTAATGCACTATACTAGAAGGCAATCGGGCGCAAAGCCCATACATTCAAAGTAAGAAAATGCATGAAGAGAAACGACCACAGTACGTGCGGGGCTTGCCCCCGCTTGCTTCCTCGCCGCTCGAAAAAGCGGCCGGAAGCATGCGATGCATCACATGTAACCGTTCCTGATCGCTTTGAAGGAGCGTTTCCTTTTGGGAAGCGAACAAAGCGGGGGCAAGCCCCGCACGTACTCTCGTCTTTTTCTTGTTGCTTGCGCTAAAGTTGAACGTATTGGCGCAAGGGTCGAACCTACGAGGGGACGTTTTCGGGTGGGGAGAGGAAATCGGGCGCGAGGCCCGAACTTATGGAAGGGGAATATTTTCCGCAGGGGGATAAATGTATACATTTGAGGATGATCATGAGACTTCTTCACGGTATAAGCGGTCTATGTTTGATGCTACGGATCAGGATGAGGTGACTAAACCTGACGGGGTTGGTGAGGATACACCAACCGGTGGCAGGCGCACAGTTATTTTACCGGCGGATCCAACGGTGGAGGATCTGCCGACTCGGCCCGATGAGGCGACTATGAGGGTTGATCCTCGGTCGAGCAGGGCGGCACTGGCGGCGATCATCGTTGCCTGCATCGGGGTCTTCCTGACGGCGCTGGATCAAACGGTGGTGGTGACCGCGCTGCCACAGGTGATCGTTGATCTCAATATTCCCCTTACCCAGTTGGATCACGCGGCCTGGATTATCAGCGCGTATCTGCTGGGCTTTGTGGTGGCGATGCCACTGATGGGGCGCGTCTCGGATATTTATGGACGCCGACGTATCTTCCTGATGTGCCTGGTTATCTTTGGTATCGGCTCGGTGGGCTGTGGCGTGGCACCCATACTGGGCAAAGAACTTTCGCTGCAATTCCTGGCCCCGCTGCACGTCGATATTTCGTCGCCTGGATTGATCTGGTTGATTGTAGCACGTGTGATACAGGCGATCGGAGGAGGAGCTATCGTGCCGGTGGCGATGGCGATCGCCAGCGATGTCTACGCCCATAAGAAGCGCACCCTGGCCCTGGGTGTCATCGGAGCGGTCACCGAGGCCGGGGGCGCGATTGGCCCGCTCTACGGAGCTCTGATCGTCGAGCATCTGGGCTGGCAGTATATTTTTTATCTGAATGTGCCACTGGTGATCGCCCTGTTTATGGCGGCCTGGTTTTTCATCCCGCGTGGCACAAAGCTGCCCGAGAGCATCGACTGGCTGGGCGCGATCTTCCTGGGGCTGGCCCTGACCTGTCTAAGCATGGGACTGGCCCAGCAGGGAACCTCGCTGGGACCCACGGCGGCCAGTGGTAGCGCACCACAGAACAATCCGCTGGCGCTGGTGCTGGCGCTGGTCTTCTTACTGGCCTTTATCCTGGTTGAGCGCAAAGTGCGCTGGCCCGTGGTTGATCTACAGCTCTTCAAGCGCTGGCCCTTTAGCGCCTCGTCCCTGGTCAGTCTGCTGGTAGGGGCGGCCTTGATCATCGCCATGACCAATATCCCCATCTTCGTCGATACAGTTCTGCAGAGCACGGTACTGGATAGTGGACTGGCCCTGCTGCGCCTGACCGTGATGATCCCTATTGGTGCGCTGCTCGGCGGCTGGCTCAGCCACCGCATTACCAGCCGTGTTACCGCCATTGTGGGGCTGCTGTTTACGGCGGCAGGCTTCTATCTAATGAGCCACTGGCCCACCCATGTCGATTGGACGCAGATGACGATGGCGACCGTTACAGCGGGCTTTGGCTTCGGACTGGTCATCGCGCCGATCGGGACTACCGCCATCAACGCGGTGCGCAGCACGCAGGTCGGCATGAGCTCCTCAATCGTGACCGCGCTCAGGATGGTCGGCATGATCCTGGGACTGGCCGCCCTCACTTCGTGGGCGCTGGCCTACTTCCGTCAGCTCTCGCTGGCCTATCCCACCTCACCGCAGGCCAGCAGCGGCGATCCACTCACCGGCTATGCGCACTACCTGATCGAAGCCGCGCACACTGTCTACTGTACCGTCTTCTTTATCTCGGCCATCTTATGTCTGATCGCCATCATTCCTGCCTTGTTTTTATGGGGTCGGGCCGCACCGGCTACTGTCACATCCGATCAGCTAGACATCGATCAGCTATTAACGGTGGTGCCGGTGGGACGACGAACGGGAGCACACGCGCGTAACGTGGTCACCGTCGCGCTGGTCGCCATGCTCATCGCCAGCGGGCTGCTGGCCACCTACCTTATGGTTAGCAATCCGGGCGGTACAGGTTCCCAAACGGCCACGGCGACGCGCAAGATCGACCTGGCGTTGAATCAGACGGCGCTCACCTCTGTCTTCGCCACGCAGCTTGGTCAGCAACAGAAATTTCTTAAGGACTTGAAGGTCACACCGATGGAGAACGATGGGCTGAACATCAACTTCAACCTGCAGATAGACCTGCAGGGCATCCATCGCACGCTACCCGTTGAGATCCAGAGCAAGATGTACCTGGACAAGCAACAAAATATGCAGCTGGCGGTACAGCATGTCAGGCGCGATGGGATCGACGCCGGAACGACCACGGCCACGACCATGCAGAAGGCCCTGAACCAGCTACTGATCGCGACGGTCATGCCCACCATCCATCAGCAGCTCAAAGACGTCAAAATCGTCTCCGTCCATACCAGTAAGAGTATGATTTGTAGTAAGGGGGCCATCACGTTCGTCTTACAGATAGAGGCCACAACCATTCAAGGTATTCCGGCACAATCGCTCCCATCGCCAATCTGTTTTAACGACACGCTTGATTTCAAAACACTACTACACAGATAGCTGGCACGCAGATATGTGCAGTATATATAATGGCAGGGTAAAAAGTAGCAAGTAAGGATCGAGGATCGAGAGATGACAAGAAGGTTTAGACGCGCCATACAGATCAGCTGGATATTGCTCATCAGCCTGATCCTGATTGGGATGGCGGCGCCTGTAGATGCCTCCACACGAGAGACACAGCAGACAAAGGCGGCCGGGATGCTCGATGCGCGTATCTTTTTGACCGGAGATGTGCTGCGCCAACGCTTCCAGGATACGATTAACCAGCAGGTACCGCGCCTCAGCGCCAGCACCATCAATGGCATCGTGCATAGCGCACCGGCGGGCGATCAGGGATGGATCGGGCAGATCGCCAACGCGCTGATCCAGCCATCGGCGACCCTGACCGAGCTGACTCCCCAGGCCAACGGCTTCAACACAGGCATCAGCCTCAGCCTCTATCCCGGCGATCCCAAACCGATCAATAGCCACATGCTCGTCACCTTCAGCATCCTAAATGACTCAACCATTCAGGTCAACGGACAGGCTCTGCCCGGCAGCCAGACGCTCATCACTGGTCCCCTGACCACCCTGCACGTGCCAATAGGGAAGCTCACCAGCGTGCAGACCACCACTACCTGTGGCGACGCCAATTTAGAGCTGGGACTGCAGATTCCACAAACAGGCAATCAGGCCCAGGGCAGCCTCAATGACTCACACCAGCAGGCGCGCACCGCTAACGCGTCAGCCATGGATACAGCACCCCTGAGCATGACCATGAAACGTGCAGACGCCGGTCCCACCGACCAGCAGGCTGTTCCGGTCTATGTTGAGGTACCATTTAGCTCCCTCAAAACGGTCGCCGGCGGCTTAGGAACGCTCTCCATCAACAACAGCATGGAGGCAAAGAATATCCAGCTCAGCGCGCAGAATGGCAAGCTGGTCGTGACCGCCGATATCATCAGCCTGGTGTTTGGCACCCCCATGTTCAAGCTGGGGACCGCCACCACCATCATGGAGCCTCAAGTCGCCGGTGGCAAGCTGCAGTTCCAAGTCGACAAGACCACACTCAACGTGCTGATCTTCACCTTCCCGGCCGACAATTACAACCAGCAGATAGAGCAGGCGCTCAACGGCAAGATCGGAAACATACTGGGCAACAATCTCACCCTGACCTCGGCCAGCATGGGTCCCACAACTCAGATCAGCTGTGTAGCCCCCGACAGCCTGCTTTTAACCGGCATCACCACCCTCAATTGAGGAAGGAATATCTGCGGCGGAACGTGCGTGCCGGGGTACGGAGTCGCTTCGCGACAAGCCAGGGCAAGCCTGGCACCTACGAGGGGTTACCGTAAATCGTACAGGGGCTGGTTCGTTTTGGCGGCGATGATCGAGAGGAGGGCCTGCATCTGCTGGTTGTAGGCCTCATAGCTGACGACAGGCTGGGCTATGGTGAGTTCATACCAGCGCGGCGCATGTAGCCACTGCCATTGCAGGATAGCCTGTTCGCTGGAAAGCTCAAAGAAGGTCGGCTCGTTATGCTTCCCAGATGTCAGGATGCTGGTATTTTTATCGCTAATGTTCATGGGATCGATCGCAAACAGGCGTACTTCGTGCCAGGGCATAAATTCTTCCTTGCCATTGGCCTTTTTTAGCAGGCCATTCCCCATCGCGATCAACTGCTCTTTGGCAGCGGACCTGGCAGTAAGGGCCATAATGAAGAGCGAGAAAAGGATGACAAACGTTATAATGGACCAGGTAACAACGTCCATGTAGATATTTCTCCATAGTAGATATTCAACACCAATGCCAAACGCGTACAGGGCAAAAATCACAATGACGGCATAGCAAACATCCTTAAAGAAGTAGGCCCAGTTTATACGTTGCTCGATAACCAGGGGTGCTTGCAGAGGCACATAATTTGGCTGTGGCTGAATAGCGGCCAGTTTGACCGGCGAATCGGGAGTGATATTGTGACGCTTACGCTCCAATCTCTTCAGTCTTATCAGGTTCCACAAGCATAGCGGTAAAAGGAAAACGTATATAACAATGATCAGAAAACTGTTCATGGTTACAGTACTGAAAGACTCAATATCTCCCCAGTTGCGCATAAGATATGTATATGCATTGAAGATGCTAAATCCGAAAAAAAACAGCCAGCTGACAAAAGCCCAGTATAAACCTCGCACGCTAATTTTTTTGACGACTTTACGCGCAGGTGGTTGCCCGGTCACGAGATGAGATGACCTGTGAAACATATTAGCCTCCATGCCTTCACAGTATTTATTTCTACGTTGATCGATATGCGGTCATATTTGCTATCTATGAAAAAGGTAAAGCCTTTTCGTATCATCAGTATGTTCAGAAGAATATTTCATCGGAGAATAGTGGGAAAGCAGAATATTCACGAACGCAAATCATATAGCGGCTGGCCCGTCTTCTCTGTGATAATTGAAAGCAAGGATTGCATCTGCTGATTGTAAGCTGCGTAGCCCATAACTGGCCGAGCTACCTGCAAACAATACCAGCGTTGTGGATGTAACCATTGCCAACTGATAATCTCTTTTTGGCTGGAAAGCTCAAAGAAAACGGGTGCCCCGGCGCGGCTACTTTTGATAAGGGATAGACCTCTCTTCTCTATGCTCACACTATCAATAGCAAACAGGCGCACCTCATCCCAGGACATAAATTGCTGCTGGAATACCCCTTTTTTCCATAAGCCTTTATCGGTAACATAAAACTGCACGTTGCCATAATGCCAGATGAGCAAAACCAATGCCATACAAATAAAAAGAGAGCCCCCTACTACTCATGCGATACATCACAACAATTCTATGTAATAATACGGAAGAACCATATATAATCAATTCACATTTCCTACTTCTCTCTTTAAGTCTTTTTCCTTTTCCCAATTTTGATTCGTCCCAACCATATTTCAACAGGATATGCTGTAATTTCCAATCAGACACTATTGTAATGAGGTATGAAAGAACGACGGCATAGAAGTATTCCAGTAGAAAGATACAAAGGCCATTATCTCTTTTAATAGAAGATAATGGCCTTTGTAACAAACTGTAAGATTGATCTGATATAGTGACGGATCAATCCTAGACGATGGAACTGCTAAATTTCGGCATCTTCGATGTAGGCTTTGCTGCTGGCCTGGAGCGCGTCGGGTGAACGGCGGGTCTGCAGGAAGATGATGATGATACCGATCAGGAGCCAGATGCCAACGATAGGGCCGGCCAGGTTTAAAGGGGCCGCCGGAAGAGGCGAGAACTGGAAGTAGAGCACGACTAAGAGAATAATAAATGGAATGCCGGGAACAATAATGTGGCGCAGGACGTTAAACTCTTCACGGTGCTTACGCAGGTAGAAGAAGGGGACCGAGATGCAGGTGGCCAGGTAGACCAGGATAATCGGTAGGGTCAGCACAGCCCCCAGGAAGGCAAAGCCGGTGGTGGTGCCATAGGCGAAGCCGGGCAGGAGCGAGAAGATGACCGCGACAATGGTGGTAAAGATGATGGCTACATCGGGGACGCTGGCCTTGTTCAGATGAGCCAGGATTGGTGGCAAAGACCGTGTGCGGCCCATGGCATAGAGCATACGAGAGGCGGCATTCACACCGGCGTTGGCATTAGCCAGCGCGCTATTCAAGATCGCCAGGATGACAATAAAGTGGAATGGTCCCCACACCCGCGTTGCCAGTGTTCCCCACGGATCTGGATCACCGCTATACGTCCCGATCTTAGCGGGTCCCCAGCCGACAACGCCCGCGTATGAGCAAAACACATAAAAGATACCGATACAGATAGCGGCCAGCACGATGGCACGTGGCACCGTGCGGCGCGGGTTCCGGGCCTCTTCCGCCAGGGGTGCCGATGATTCAAAGCCGGCAAAGGCCAGCAACACAAAGATCATGCCAAAGAACACGCCCTGCCAGCCTCCGAGTCCTGATTGCAGGCTAGAGGCGGGATTGAACACCGCCAGCGTGTTATTGTTAGAGGTAGCAATCAACCAGATTGAGAGCAGCACAAACACAACGATCTCGATTACGCCGAGGACGATGCCGGTATCGGCCGAGATCTTAATACCAAAGAAAGTCAGACCAAAGACGACCACCGCGAAGATCAAGGCCCAGACTGGCCAGCCCAGATGAAGATTAAAGACGCTACCAACGAAGGAATCCGCCACCGGGCCCAGAACCAGCAGCTGGAACGGGACGATCAGCAGATATGCCAGGTCAAACATCCAGCCGGTCAGCCAACCGAGACGGATGCCAAGGGATTCGCTTACATACGTAAAATAGCCACCTGCCGACGGCAAATATCTGGCCAGCGAGCCGATACTTAACGCGATAAAACAACAGACGATAAGGGCGATAATAACGGCCAGGGGCAGGGCGCTCCCCGTAAAGGGGATGGCCGCGCCAAGGCTAAAGGAAACGGCGGAGGCTGGCGCCATGGTTGTGATAGACTGGAACAGCACTCCGGGCAGTCCAATCGTGTTGGCACGCAGCTGACCCTGTTCAGGAGGGGAAGATGTTTCGGTAGACATACAGGCTCCTCTCACATAACAAAAACATAGCGATGAAAACAAAAGAATAATATCAGAATATGTTGATGTGGCCGTCACTGAAGCGACGACCACATCAACATATTCGATAGAGGTGTGTCAGGATTATTTGGAGAAAATGCTCAAGGGAAGGAAGGCGCCGACGAGCCAGTTGGGCATGTCTACGACTTCACAGAGCTTCAGGTCGACCGCGACGCTGCAAAGCATATAGGCATCTTCACGTGAGAGCTGATAGGTGCGCTGCAGGTGCTCGATCATATGACGCACGGCGCTGCGCGTAGCCTCAACCAGGTCTGGCCCGATGCCATCGGTGGCATAGTAGGGAGCGGTATTGGTGCGCGTAGCCAGGGGACCAGCGGTCAAAAACTGGGGCTGCGGCACCTGCAGATCTTTGCGCACCGTCAGGCGTACAGTGGCATGCATGGGAGCCTCAATGGCCGTACCGCATACCTCGCCATCACCCTGCGCGGCATGCCCATCACCCATCGAATAGAGGGCGCCGGGAGCCTCAATCGGTAAATACAGGCGCGCCCCTTTCGTCAGGTGTTTGGTATCCATGTTGCCGCCGTGGCGATATGGTGGAATCGTGGATAGGGCACCGAGAGCGCCAGGGGCCAGGCCGATCTCTCCACAGAAGGGAGCCATCGGAATGCGAATACCGGGCAGAAACTCAGCCCAGCCATCGGCGCCACCCTCGATCTTCCAGATCTTCAATGCCGGCTCAGAAAACTCATCGGCCAGCAGACCAAAGCCGGGGATGATCGCGGTCCAACCCCAATCCGCTGGCTGCAGGTCAACGATCTCAACTTCCAGCGTATCACCGGGTTCAGCCCCCTCGACATAGATCGGGCCATTCACCTGGTCGACACGCGAGAAATCCAGGGTCTTGATCGCCTCAACGGTACTCTCGGGACCAATCTGTCCGCCTGCCGAATCCAGTAGATCAAACTCCACGATCTCACCGGATTGAATTCTACCGATAGGCTCAATACTGTTATCCCAGGCCAGGTGCCACTGATCGCGATGCACATGGATGGTTCTTCCGGAATTATGCGTATGTGTCATAACTTTTAGAGCGATCCTTTCTGCTCGATCCCCGCCGTTCTTTTCAAGTCATACACCCATTGCTTGCCTGAAGCGTACCCGATTCTCAGCCAAAAGGCAAGCAGTATACAGCTTGCTTCTTATTTTGCCTATTTACAGTGGGGGCATAGGCATTGTATTGTCAGGTCAGCAACGGCAATTATGTATAGCGGCCTGCCAGCATAAGGAGCAATATAAATACTATGATTGATAGCACTGTCTTAAATAATGATATGGAAGCTATGCTTACAGATATACCCGCGCCCACCAGCGATCCTGAGATTCCTATGCCATTGTCCCTCATCAAACCAGCCTATCATGCCACCGTACACGACATGCCGCTCGACGAGCGTCCGCGCGAGCGCCTGCAGAAGCACGGGGCCGAGATGCTCACCACCGCCGAACTGCTCGCGATCATCCTGCGCACCGGCACGCAGCGCGAGAACGTGATCGAGGTCGCCAACAAATTGATCACCCGGTATGGAGGGCTGGCCGGCCTGGTCAGCGCCGACCTGCATGAACTCGGTTCTCAGCATGGTCTTGGACCCGCGAAGGCCAGCCAATTGAAGGCCGCGCTGGAGATTGGCAAACGCCTGAGCGTCTTGCAAACAGAGAAGCGCTATCAGATACGCTCGGCCGATGACGCAGCCCGCCTGGTACGCATGGAGATGATGTATCTGGATCATGAAGAGATGCACATCCTCCTGCTGGACACAAAAAACCAGGTCATCGAATGTGTCAAGCGCTATAAGGGGACCGTCAACAGCTCGGTGCTACGCATCGCCGAAATTATGCGTCCGGCCATCACCCGTAACAGCCCCCGCATCATCGTCAGCCACAACCACCCCAGCGGCGATCCCTCCCCCTCAGAAGAGGATATAGAGGTTACTTATCAGTTAGCCGAAGCTGGCAAATTATTAGACATCGAACTGCTCGACCACATCATCATCGGCAACCCACATTACATCAGCCTGAAGGAAAAGCTCAACTGGTAGTATTATGTATTGTGTTGTTGGGAGGTCACGTGCGACCTCCCAACAACACAATACATAATACTACGTGGGCCTTTAAAGCATAAAAAAGAGGGTATCGACGCAGATGCGTCGATACCCTCTTTTTTATGCTTTGGCGACCGCTTTTTCAGATTTCCGTTTGCGGTGGCGGCCATCGCCGTTGGCGGAGGATTTCTCCTCGTGCTCATCCTCAGAGACCAGAGCGGTATCGAGGACCTGGCGGATGTCGCTGGCAAAGGTGAAGTGCATCTGCTCACGCAGTTCGCCGGGGATGTCCTCCATGAACTCGGCCTCGTTTTTGGCGGGCAGGATCACTGAGCGGATGCCAGAACGGTAGGCCGCCAGCACCTTTTCTTTGACGCCGCCGATCGGCATAACCTTACCGCGCAGGGTAATCTCGCCGGTCATGGCTACATCTGAACGCACCTTACGGCCACTGGCCAGCGAGACCAGCACCGTTACCATCGTCACACCAGCCGAAGGTCCATCCTTAGGGATAGCTCCGGCCGGGACGTGGATGTGCACGTTCTGGCCCTCGAACACGTTCTTGGGCAGTCCCAGGGCGGCCGCGTTGGAGCGCACATAGCTCAGGGCAGCGATGGCGGACTCTTTCATCACGTCACCCAGCTGGCCCGTCAGGATCAGGCGCTCCTCTTTGCCCGGCATGGTCGCCGCCTCGATAAACATGATCTCGCCGCCCACCGAGGTCCAGGCCATGCCCGTGGCGATACCGGGACGGTCGATGCGCTCGGCCGCCTCGTCGAAGAAGCGCTGGCGACCCAGGTACTCAGTCACCTTATCGGCGGTAACGTGTACCGGAGTTGGCAGGCCCTCGGAGACCTGGCGTGCCACCTTGCGGCACAGCGAGCCTACCTGGCGCTCAAGATTACGCACACCGGCCTCACGTGTATAATCGCGAATCAGGCGGCGAATCGCATCATCGTCAATCGTCAATTCATCCGGCTTCAAGCCGTTAGACTCGCGCTGCTTGGAGAGCAGGTAGTTGCGGGCGATATGCAGCTTCTGCTCCTCGGTATAGCCCGACAGCTCCAGAATCTCCATACGGTCGCGTAATGGGGCGGGAATCGGCTCCAGCGCGTTGGCCGTAGCGATAAACATCACCCGTGACAGGTCAAAGGGCAGGTCCAGGTAGTTATCGCGGAAATTAAAGTTCTGCTCGGGGTCCAGTACCTCAAGGAGCGCGGACGACGGATCACCGCGCCAATCGGCGCCGACTTTATCCACCTCGTCCAGCATAATCACCGGATCATTGGCCTCGACGCGGCGCAGGGTCTGGATGATACGGCCCGGCATGGCACCGATATAGGTACGGCGATGGCCGCGAATCTCGGCCTCATCGCGGATACCGCCCAGCGACATGCGCGCGAACTTGCGACCCAGCGCCCGCGCGATCGACTGTCCCAGCGAAGTTTTACCAACTCCAGGAGGGCCAACGAAGCACAGGATAGGTTCGCGATGCAGAGGACGGGCCGCCTCCTGATCCTTCAACGGCTGGGTGGGCACAATCTTCTCAACCTCAACCCCTTCCCTCTCACCATCAAGCTCACGCTCGTGCGCCATCTCCTCCGACAGACGATCCTCTTTCAAGCGGCGTACCGCCAGATACTCCAGGATACGCTCTTTAATCTTCTGCAGATCATAATGATCCTCATCCAGCACCTCACGGGCATGAGGAACATCGATCTCGGTAGCGGTGCCTTTACTCCAGGGCAGCGACGCCAGCAGCTCAACGTAGGTACGGATAATGCTGTATTCAGGCGAGACCGTGGGCAGCTTTTCAAGGCGCGACAGCTCGCGGTAGGCCTCTTTATAGGCCTCCTCGGGCATCTTCGCCTCTTCAATCTTACGCCGCAGCTCATTAACGGTCGCCTGCTCCTCGCTCTCCTCACCCAACTCCCGCTGAATGGCCTTCAACTGCTCACGCAGCAGGTATTCGCGCTGTACCTTGCCCATCTCTTCCTGGGCGCTATTCTGAATCTTCTTTCCCAGCTCCAGGATTTCCAGCTCATGGGCCAGAAAAGTGCTCAACTGACTCAGCTTCTCATGTACAGAATCGATCTCAAGCAGCTTCTGGCGCAGCTCCATATCCATCTGTACAAAGGTCGCGATCACATAGACAACCTGGCGCGGCTCCTCCAGATTCAGGGTTGCCGCGGCCACCCCCTCCGGCACATTCTGTACCAGAGCAACCAGGCGCTGGAAGTAACTAATCACATTGCGCTTAATCGCCTCGGTCTCGGTATCGTCCTCCTGGATATCGGGCTTGGCCGTCACGCGAGCCTGCAGGTACGGCTTCTCCTGCGTAAACTCATCGATGGTCACGCGCTCCAGGCCCTGAACGGCGATCTGTACCGTCCCATCGGGCATACGGAACATACGACCGACGCGCGAAACCGTACCAACGCGATAGATGTCATCCGGGCCCGCATGATCGATATCCGGCGACTTCTGGGCCACCAGCACCACCATACGATTACCACGCATCACATCATCGATTAAACGAATATAGCGCTCCTGCCCAACCGAGAAAGGCTGGACCGAGAAAGGATAGATCACTGTATCCTTTAAAGGCAAAATGGGCAACACCTCAGGAATATTCAGGCGCTCCTCATCTTCTCCGTGTACTGGTAGTTCACCAAGCTCACCTTCGGGGGTCGGTCCCTTTGTATCGGTCGAAGTAGTCGTCGTCTCATCAGGCACCTTCTCATCAGAAGGATCGTCATCAGAAGGCGATGAAGGCTCCTCCTCTGAGGAAGAGGGAGTTTGCTCTTGATCAGCGTCGGCATCGCTGGCTGGCACATCTTCCAATGCATCCTCGGCGACGGGCTGATTCTCAAGAAGCTCATCCACATTATGTGAGTTTGCCTGTTGCATCACATCCTCTTGCGGATCTGCCGCATGCTGATTTGTAATCTTTTCCATAAAATTCTTCTCTACATATTTTTCGAATAATGCTACTCTTGTTTCACGGCACCCTGAATGCGCACCTGCTCCGCCTTTTTAGCGGACACCTTTGGTAAATCTACAGAGAGCATGCCATTCTCATAACGGGCCGTAACCGCATCTTGATTGATGGGTCGGGGAATAAATACTTCTAGCCGGAAGGGACCATAGCGAATCTGTGCTTCTTGATAGCTCAAGCCTTCACGAGCCTCGTGAATATCGCGACGCTCGCCACTGACAACCAGCGCATCTTCGTACAGGGTCACTTCAATATTTTCTTCTTGCATGCCAGCAAGCTCGATTTTCACCCGAATTAGATCAGCCGACTCAAGGATATCGGCCGAAGGGCACCATGTCGTAGACTGCTGCAAGATCGACTGCTGGCCCTGGCGAAGCGCGTCATTGAGAAGTTGACGATAATGCTGCTCCAGTTGCTTTTGTGACCCCTCGGGTGAACGATAGGTCACATACCGATAGCGCATGCGCATAGCATTTCCCCCTATCACACAAATCAAAAGGGATGGCACACGGCCTCTACTTACCTATGTACATGAACGAAGAAACTTGCTTATATACCATATCACCACAAGCACAACCATTGGAAGGAGGGGACGTGCATCTCTATAGAGAAAGGCAAAAGGGCAGGCATTTATTCCATGCACCGCATACTGAATGCCTGCTGCCTTTTGCCTAATCGACGCTACAATACAAGATGTTGTGCTTTACCCGAGAGGCAGATCCTTCTCTCCAGAGGCAAGAGCTTTCTGGCATTCCGAACAAAGATATTCATACTCGGAATTGCTCTCTGAAAAAACATCGCTTTGAACCACGCGAGCGTACCGGAGACGAGTTGCCTTACCGCACCTCGCACAGGTAACATACGTTTCTGTGACGGCAGTTCGTCGGGTTCCAAGAACGTCTTCCTGCATGTCCGACACCTGTCTTTCTATGCAATTTCAGAAAAGTCGCAGATCATCAAATGCTCCATATTCACGTATATGGAACTTTTGCCAGAGTAAACATCAAAAGACCTTTCCCTAAGGCCTAACCTTCTTGATTATGGCACGCCGTATATAAAATTGCAAGTATGTTTGACGAGTCTCCATTGATATGCTACTATGTTTCTATATCCTCTTTAATACCATCTGGTATTTTCTGTAGCGCGTCCTCAGAGCTTTTGTCACTGTATTTAGCATCCCTACACTAGCAAGGGCAAGAAATACGATGATCATGCAAACGTTCAAGCGTTGGTTGAACAGATTATTTAGCTGGTGGCCGTGGAGAAGCACAACCACCGTTAATCGAGTTCAAGCAAGCGGCAGTAGAGGCTGGAACATCGTTCCAGAAGCGGCCTGGCACGCAAGCATCAACGGAGCCGAGGCAGTCAATCCTCAGCCCAACAACACATCCATCGCCATTGAACACGACCTGGATACGTCATCGATTGAGCATCCCACGGCAGTGGACGCCGATATCCTATCTCCATCCCCCGCTCTCGACGAGAATCCATTCTCTGGCCAGCCTCCTATTTTAGCCGACCAGCCGTCGGTGGCAGCCAGCGAACAGCCAGTCCAGGATAGCGCAGGCGCAGAGAACCAGCTGCTATTTCTCCGCTACCTGGTTCAACGTGGCATTCTCAATGAAGGCTTCAAAGAAGGTCAGGTCCCAGAGCAGTACAACAACAAATAAAGGGGAGACATATAATCATTCATATATGCTCCCCTGCTAAAAGTATAGATGTACAGGCTAGACGTTAGCGGCGGTAAAACCCTGTGTCTGCGCCTCCTGCTCAGAAGAGAAGTAGATCACATCCACAGGCGTACCATCAGCTGTGCCCAGTTGATCCAGAGGTGTTTCAACCGGATAATATTTTTTGGTGCTGGCCAGACCCACAAACGTGGCATCGGTCGGAGCCGCTTGCGCGGTCGTGGCCAATTCCTCCGCGCTCTTATCAGAAGCAGGGCCATCGTAATCGGTGACTGTCTTCACTTCGCCAAAAGGATGGGATTCTGGTTGGCTGGCCGTATTGCTGATCGCATGAATTTCGCCCCGGGGCTGTGAAACATGGATCGTCGAGAGATTGGCATCATAACTCATTTGAATAGGGGAATCATCGGAAACATTGGTGTCGCGCAGGCGCCGACGCATCAGCATAAACGTTACAATGCCCGCCACCGTTAAGCCGCAGCCAAAGCCAAGGAAGATCCACAGTTTACGATCCTGCTGCGCGATATTGCGCTGCGCCTTGCGGCTGCGTTTTCCCAGTTCTTGGGAAAACTCATTGCTGCGCTTTCCCAATTCATGGGAGAAATCGCTACCACGCTTTCCCAGCTCATGTGAGAGATCGCTACCACGCTCGGCCAGGGACTGTGAAAACTTATTGCTGCGCGCAATGAAATCTTCCGTCAATTCATTGGCACGCTTCAACAGGGACTGATTGGTGGAGCGCTCACGCAGGTCTCCCAAAACATCTGATAGTGCGGTCCCGATTGACTGCAAACGCTCTTGCAGATCGGGTTGCGCTTCGTTGGCGAAGGGGGTGATCTCCTCTCTGCTCTCAGCATCACGAAGATCAGGCTGCACGCCATTGGCGAAGGCAGCGATCTTCTCCTTACGCTCAGCATCACGAATGTCGGCGGCGGCTTGTTCCGCCTCTTGCTGGGCGCGAACGCGTTCAATCGCGGCATCAACAAGGGGGGCCAGTGTGCTGGCCGATAAAGTGCCGACCCGGACCCAGCGGCCCGCGTCCTGGAATATATTCTTCTTCTGACTAGATTTCATATCAACCTCCTCATTCAGAGCAACGCTACCTATTAGAGAACACGCTTCACAAACCATTATCGATGTATAGGGCAAAACATGAACATGGGGATACCGCAAGGAGCTCGCTCATCCATCTGCCTCGCGCCTGCCAACGCTCTACAAAATAAAGGCGGTAGGACCACTGCATCAGTATGGCAGTTCATATCGAACTGTGTCAAGGATACGGGTGGTAGTTCAATCAGGTGCAAAACACTCCCGGAAAAGATAGGGAAAGGGAAGGAAAAAGAAGGAGGGAAAACGCAGGCGTACCTGTACTTGTTAGTACGGACATCATCAGTCAGGTGAACTGACTGGCAAAAATCATAGATAGAAATATAACTGTCAAAGAGGGTTATGAGAAATCTTCGGCCGAAAACTCACTTAACTGCAGGACCAGCCGACAAAAGTGTAGCAGCGCGGACGCTGACTCCAGATAGGCTTCATCGCTATTCGCAGACTGCTGAGCCATGGGTATACGGCGCCTCAACGAGCGCAACACCACCATTACATCTTCTTTAAGGGCTGCATCCATATCCCCGCGCTGCATCAACAACACTACCTGGCTTACAATAGAATCGACCTCGTGGCGCATCATATCCAGGTCATCTATCCAGGGGTCGCCATCGTCTTCAGCCGCATCGTCACCATCGTTCCACAACAGTGCATCCGAGAATTGTTCGCGTCGCTTGACGTCGCTACGCATGGTTTTACGAGATTGTCGCAAATGAGCCTGAGGCTCTTCTTGCTGCACACCTAGCTCGCTCAGCAACACAGACAATTCATCTTCCCAGCCAGCCATAGAGCACCTCCTTGTGAAACACCGCACACAGTGATCGAAACAGGATTCTCAAGGCTGCAAGGTTTCGCACACCCAAAAAAGCGTGGTTTTAATGGTTTTCATATAAATGGCGTCAATCCTCTAAGCCTGAAACCTTACCCGAAGTGTAACACAGTGCTTCAGCATTGTAAATGACCCAAATGGTTGTAAGAGATCCTGCCGGATATAGGACTTTTGCGCCCCTGGCATGATTGCAAATACGATGGCTGCCGGTCCTGTAAATCCATACGGCTTATAGAAAGTCTATCTAATACCCATAGATTGCGTTTATAGTAGTTTCATGCCGTTTTCTATCCTATACGAGAGGTGTCCATATCCTTAGCAATTCATTGATATTGCATGTTTTTGTTATGGCTGTAAGTTTAACGCTCGAATAATGATCGCTTAATATTAAGCTGCTACACTACTGATGTCAGCAAAAAGCATAAATGATCGATGTAATCACTGCCGGGATTGAACGGCTGGTGAGCGGGTAGACAGCGCAGACTATCACTATTTACCCTCACAGCATCTCCCTGGCACCTTCCACCGACATAGGCCTGCTGTGTATCTATGATACGCGATAGGTGCTATGCCTCTTGTAACGACGTTTCCCACAAGGAGACGCTCGTTGACCGGGCGAGAAGATCCTCGAACTTCTCGCCCCCTGGAGAAAGGAACATCCCCTCCCCTCTCGCTTCACTTTATCTCTCATTACAAATGATCAGCATCTCAAGACTTTTTAATTTTCCTCTTTGGCGCCTACGGCGCCGGGTTAGGAGTGTGGAGTGTGAGGTGGGCGGCTGCGGCCGCCCACCTCACACTCCACACTTGAAAGAATGTACATCGTATCGCTTGCTCGTGATCTCCCAACGATCTCTGGACGAATATTAAAAAGCCCTGTCAACATCTCCAGCAAGCTTGACAAGGGTATTTGCGCATCCTATACTTATCAATTGATAAATATCGGGATGCAAAGAAGGCAGCTCAATCGGAGCACGAGAGTGAGGTGTTCATGGCACGTGGGACCAAGAGAGCAGCTGCGCGCGAAGAATCGGAAGAGACACGTCAGACTATTCTGCGTACGGCCGAGCAGTTATTTATGGAGTACGGCTATCGTGCGGTATCCACGCGGCAGATCGCTGATGCCTGTGGCCTGACCCAACCAGCCCTCTACCACTATTTTGCTGATAAGCAGACCCTCTATGTTGAGGTGATCAAAGAGAATACGGGGAAGACGCAAAGCGCCATGGAACGCATTGTGCGTCGCAACGAAGGGATTGCTGAGCGGCTACGGCTGATTGTGCGCTACCTGTATAGCACAACGCAGCATGACATCAGCCTGATGCTGCACGATATCCAGCACGAGCTCGATCCTCAGATGCGTGAACTGCTCAACCAGTTGTTTATCACTGGTTTGATCGCGCCCCTGGCCTCGATCTTCGAGGAAGGGATTCAAACAGGCTTCTTACGTCATCCCGGCATGGGAGGATTGGACGCCATCAACGCGGCCTACCTCTTTATGAGTATGCTCCCCCGCTTTCTCTCTCGCCCTCCACTGACAAATCCTGAACGCGGCCCCTCCCATGGAAGTCGTCATGGTTTGAAGATTGAGCAGGCTGAGATGCTCGTGCAGGTACTGCTCTATGGATTGGCGGAGCAAGGAGATGGAGGAAGACATCAGGGAGAGTTGGTGGATAACAATCAGCCGCTACAACCCACTTCCTGAGCAAGAATAGAGCGCCCGGGCTACTGCAAAGCTTATAGCAGCCCGGGCGCTCTACTCATGTATTTACTACAGTATTACGATAAGGGTCCGGTTTCATCGCTCTGGAGCGTACTCAATATAGGGTCAGCTTCTACTTCTTTGCGACGCCTTCTTCGGACGCGTATATCGCTGGGTGATAGTGGATTGATCAATCCAATCGCTACGCGTATCAGGCCAATCAGCACCACAATCGCGCCAATACCAATCAGCAGCCCCTCGGCTGAATAAGCACCAGTCTTCAACATAAGCCCAACCACAATCAGGAGACAACCAATTCCAACAATGAGCAGCCCACTCCAGGTGTATTTATTCCATTTCCGCCACACAGCACGATCCAGAATCTCGGTTTCAGTGACGATGTCAGACGGACGTTCTGCCATTGCGACACCTCTTTCTCATTGCAATGCTACTTGAGCACTCACAATGGTTTATTCTACACCCATTCGGTATGGGTATGTATGTGAGGACAAAGTATAAAAAGTAAAGATAGCAAAATAAAAAAGTCCTCTGCTGTTATATACGGAATGGAACATTATCTAGCTCCAAAACCAGAAAGTGCAGTAAAGCAAGCGCTATTATTGAAGCAATCGAGCGCCAGGGCAGCGATTTAGTGACGAATATTGGATGGGGACACCTGCAAAAATGGTGTAAACAAATTAATCAACACACCTTCTTCTTTGATAACCGTCATGCCGGTACCTTGCTTGCAGTAGATGCCTTCTCCGATGTCCAATCGATTGAAGTGGCAACGAATACGAAACGTGCATCCAGTGGAGAGTTGTTCGATGCTGGCCAGGCATTCACGCAGCGTAAACATGCTCCGCCAGGGTGTGGTGGGATCGTCAAGCCAGATCTCTAACATAAATTCTTTAGACGAGAGGTTCATGTCACCTGCGTACAACGTGTTTAGCGCTGTTCTGGGTACGAAGTAGGAGGTATCTTTCATTGTCATCTCACTCTCTATAGTAAAGAGACTACGTTGCGACTGGCTATTAGTAATAGACGCAGAAATAGATTGTTTGTCTTTTCATTATAAGGGTATGAATTGAAAATATTATGCGTCTGTTTGTGTCTGTTTAAGATAAGAAAGGCTTATGTGTGTTTTCTTTGTTGTATGTTTTTGGTGTGGTTGAAATAGTCGTTTTAAGGGTGTTCGTTTTTAAGTTGTTCTAGGTTAGACTATACCATAGGTGGGTATAAAAGTACATAGGTTTCTTTTGGGTTTTGTGGTGCCCCCTGCGGGGGCAACGAGGGGAGAGAAGGAGGGCCGGGGGCACAGCCCCCGGAGCCCCCCAGTCAAGGGGTTGTCACCCCTTGCATCCCCGCTTTTGGCGCGAAGAACGGGGAGGGCTCCCATAGGTTCGAACCTTGCGCTCGATTGCCGCGCAGCGGCCCCGCGCCCCCACACCCGCCTTGCGCTCGATTGCCGCGCAGCGGCCCCGCGCCCCACACCAACCATCCTCTAACGACACCACGACCCCGACATGCATTGCATGGGGTTAGAAGTCGGGGGTGGGAGGT
Organism: Dictyobacter halimunensis; assembly: GCF_036245075.1. NCBI lineage: Bacteria > Bacillati > Chloroflexota > Ktedonobacteria > Ktedonobacterales > Dictyobacteraceae > Dictyobacter > Dictyobacter halimunensis. The sequence continues at coordinate 2,641,187 of NZ_BSRI01000002.1, read as the reverse complement.
TGGGTGGGATGGTTGGGGCTGGTGTATTCGGCCCATTGTTGGATGAGCTTGGCTACGACGCCGGTCCAACCGGTCTGGTGGCTGGCTCCGAGGCCGGCTCCGTTGTCGCCGTGAAAGTATTCGTAGAAGAGGATGAATTCTTTCCACTTGGGATCGCTTTGCAGGGGGGCGATGCCGCCGTAAACCGGTCGCTGGCCAGTGCCGGGATCACTCTGGAAGATGCGCATGAGGCGGGTGGAGAGCTCGGTGGCAACTTCCCAGAGGTTCATGCTGTTGCCCGAGCCGGTCGGGCATTCGACGGTGAAGTCGGACCCGAGATACTGGTGGAACTTCTGAAGGGCTTCGATGAGCAAGTAGTTGATGGGAAACCAGATGGGTCCACGCCAGTTTGAGTTGCCGCCGAAGTCGTTGGTGCGCGATTCGGCCGGGGTGTATCGCACCTGGTAGGGCTGGCCATTGGCGGCCGTAATGCCGGGTAAGGTGTAAGGGTGTTGCTCATAGTATTTTGAAAGCGAGCGAATACCATATGGGCTAAGAAATTCGTCCTCGTCCAGCAGCCGGGCCAGGATGCGTTTGAGGCGTTCGGGTTTGACCAGCGCCAGCATGATACCCTGCATCGGACCACTGGTGCTGCGGATATCGACGTTTTCGTGGCTGGTCAGGTCGGTCCCCGATCTGAGAAGGTGATCAAAACGCTGGCGGAAATCGGCCAGGTTGGGGGATGCAAGGAATTTGAGGTCGATCCCTTCGATGGCGAGCAAGGGGACGAGTCCGACGACCGAACGCAGCTTCATGCTCAGGAACTTCTGGCCATCGATCTCTACGTCGTCAGCCAGGTGCAGGATATCATAGTAAAAGCCATCCACGTCATCCCAGAGATTCTCTCCGTTGTCGCCGATCTCGTTGATGGCGCGCGCGATAAAGAGGAATTGCAGCAGGTACTGGACCGCCATCTGCTCGTAGGTTACGTCGTGGCTGGCCAGCTCGATGGCGATGCGCAACATGTTGAGGCTAAACATGCCCATCCAACCGGTGGCATCCGACTGGTCCAGGTAGCCGCTGATACCAGCGGGGATATTGCTGCGATCAAACGGACCGATGTTGTCGAGTCCCAGGAAGCCACCCTGAAAGATATCATTGCCGTCCACATCCTTGCGGTTCAGCCACCAGGTAAAGTAGAGCGTCAGCTTCTGGAAGGCCTGCTCCAGAAATACATGATCGCCGGAACCATACATTTTGGCCTCGATTTTATAGACGCGCCATGCGGCCCAGGCCTGGACCGGGGGATTCAAATCGTTGAATGACCATTCGTAGGCAGGAATCTGTCCATTTGGATGTATGCTCCAGGGCTGCATCAGCAGCAGGATCTGCTGCTTGGCCAGCACGGGATCGATCATGGCCAGAGGAATAGTATGGAAGGCGAGATCCCAGGCGGCGAACCAGGGATATTCCCAGGTGTCGGGCATGGAGATAATATCTTTCAGAAAGAGATGCTTCCAGGTCGAGTTGCGCCCGCTTTTGCGCTCGGGCGGTGGCGGCGGACAAGCGGGGTCCCCTTTGAGCCATTCTTTGACCATATAGAAGTAGAACTGCTTGTTCCACAGCATGCCTACGAAGGCCTGGCGCTGGATATTGCGCAGGTCTGAGGAGAGAGGATAGGGGTTGACCGCCTGGTAAAATTCATCGGCCTCCTGGCGGCGCGTTTGCAACAGAGAGGCAAAGGCAGTGGTGTCACACGGCTCATCCAGGGCGACACTATTGCTCAGGCGCAGACGGATCACGCGTGTCTCACCGGCCGCGATCTGCAGGGTATAAGAGGCAGCAGCCTTCGTACCCATCGCCGCAGGGTTAACCGCCGACTGCTGTCCATGGATAATGTATTGCTCAAAGGCATCCTTTACATAGGGAGAGGCGTTGGCGCCCCAGTTGAAGTGGGCGTTGTTGGTCTCGTTCTCGGTGAACAGGAGCTCATCGGCCCCCTCAGCATACAGATACATCGTACCGATATCCTGGGCGCCACCCTGAGCTTCGATGACGTGCCGATCGGGATGATCCGCCGGAATACGTTGCAGCAGCGGCTTGCTGACGGTGTGGTCCCAGGACCACGTGTTGCGGAACCAGAGCGTAGGCAGGACATGCAGCGGGGCGGCGTCGGGACCGCGATTGGTAATGGTGAACTGGATGCAGATATCTTCTGGCGTCTGTTTGGCGTACTCGACCAGGACATCAAAATAGCGGTTGTCGGCGAAGGCGCCGGTATCGAGCAATTCATATTCAAAGCTGGCGGGATTCGCCTTACGCCGGGCGTTCTCCATCCTCAGATCGGCATAGGGAAATCTGGCCTGCGGATATTTATACAGGCACTTCATATAAGAGTGGGTGGGAACATTGTCTAAATAGAAGTAGTACTCCTTGACGTCCTCCCCGTGGTTGCCCTCGCCGTTGGTCAGGCCGAACAGACGCTCCTTCAAAAAGTCATCTTGCCCATTCCAGAGCGTCAGGGCGAAACAGAGACGCTGATCGGAATCGCACAATCCGGCGATGCCATCCTCACCCCAGCGATAGGCGCGAAAACGCGCATCCTCATACGAAAAATAGGTCCAGGGCTGACCGTCCGCGCTATAATCCTCGCGCACAGTCCCCCACTGTCGATCGCTTAGATATGGACCCCAATGCTTCCAATGAGCCGTCCCCTGTTGATTAACGGCTAACCGCTGCCCCTCTTGCGTCCCCTGGATATCGGTCATAATGCTCTCCCCATCAGTTCAAATACTATAGGCGCCACTCAATATAAATCCATCTAAACAGAGAGAGGGCGTCATCATCAATGCGCAACGTATTTCTTTCTATAAGATCGATTTTACCCCTGTGGTAGTAACCGTCACGCATACGGAGTTCCTCAGTCAATGGAAGCTAGAACATACGCAATAAAAACGAGACTTCTAGCATGTTTCCAGAAGTCTCGCTGAAAAAGCTGTTTAATTGCGCCATTCTTGCCCGGGCTCTGGAACCGCAGGCGGCGGGGCATATGGCACGGCGGAAGGTGCGAACAAGGGAGCGCCAGTGACGGGTTGCGGACCCACAGGCATAAACGCACGATTGTGCTTCTGCTGGCGCCGTGCCTGCATGGCTGGCCACATTAAGAAGAAACTCAATAAACCCAGCCCCAGAATTGCAACCAGGGCGCCTATCGGCCAGCGATTGTCATCAAAGCCATCGGGATGTATCAGGTAATCGCTGGTCGTAAAACGATACTCCTTCTGCTCTTTCGAACTGGTCAGGGTGAAGCTCACCACAGTAAGCCCTTGCGAGTTGACCTGGGTACCATCATCATTGTGCATAACAAACGACTGTGGGTCCTCATCTTTATAGAGGACTTCGCCGATACCATCGGTACTCTTAAATGCATTATCATCAGGAACAGGATTAAAATCGGATGGATGAATGATGTAGTACGTATCTGTACCATCCAGCACAAACCCATAGGTGCCATCGGTCATGGCGGTAACATGATATTTTCCCTGGGGAACCGAAACATAATTGACGTGGTGGGAGCTTAATCCGTAGATGATGCCACCGAGGATCAATAGACCTCCCACAGCCAGGCGGCCGACATGGCTGCGAAGCAACAAAATGCTCATGCGAGCTAATAAATATGGCATAGAATCATTCCCTCTAAAACAGCATAAATGAATACATAGCAGTTAGATAGATACAATTCAATTTACAAACTCTGCCATTAGAACGCACAGGAATGCGAGGAATAACATGAATAAAGGGAAAGGCCACAAGTACTGGTTTTTGATTGCAGGTCTGATCAAAACAGGCGGTTAAAGATAGGAAAAGGCAACTACTCCCAGCCATCTTCTATCGGCACACGAGCATATACATCGGCCAGAGCAAGCGAGAGATCAAGGCTTTGGAGATATGCACTCTCACCAGACTGGTAAAGTTGATAGTGCCAGGCACTATGCTCACGAGAATATACTTCTATAGCCTGTCGCTGGGTGCTTACCAGGACATAGTCTTGCAGGCTAGCCAGTTGCTGATAGTATGCAAACTTCTTGCCGCGATCATAGGCTTTGGTCGATGGGGGCAATACTTCAACAATCACACGAGGATGATAGATGGTATCCGCCTGCCAATCAATGGTCTCGCAGCTGATAGTGAGATCGGGGTAGACATAACGTGCTGCGGAGAGTTGGACACGAACATCTGACATAAAGACCTGACAGGAGCGATCGGCCAGGAACCGGTCACAAAGCATTGCCAAATTGAGCGCGACCCGCGCATGCGCCAGAGTGCCACCTGCCAGAGCCTGTGGATCGCGTATGTTGTACGCGATGCCATCTATATACTCATATTTAGCATCCGGGCTGTTCCGATCAAGCTCCAGATACTCTTCAACCGTCATATGATGGCGATTAGGATCAGCAACCATCGCATACCACCTCTCTAATATAGAAGGATGATCATTTTAAACGTTACCCAGACTGCATGCATATATATTGTACCAAAATTGTTTTATGCTTCCTATTATCTCGTCGATCACGCCCCATATGGGAGCGCAACAACATCCAGGTCGGAGGCCGGGGCGCCAATGGCAACAAAAAGCCCCCGGCCTGTTTGCAGGCTGGGGGCGATGGTAGCGGCGACAGGAATCGAACCTGTGACACAGGGCTTATGAGTCCCTTGCTCTACCGACTGAGCTACGCCGCCAGGAAAGGCAGTTCCTTGCTTTAGCAGGATTTTGACTACCATTTCTTTACGGCTCTTATAATATCACGACTATCGATAGGATGCAAGGGGGTAGTGGCTTAATTTTGCCAAATTGACAAAATTCGTTCGTTCTTCCTGTACGATGCTGTTTTACTGTAAATTGAGAAGTGATAAAAATAGACATATGCCTGGTTTAGATTGGGACAGCTAGCGTACGACGCGGTTATAGGTCTCGATTACGATTTCTAATGCTTGCTGCTCCCCCACGAAAGCTTCGAGTTCTTCTTGATACGAACCCAGTGTACTATATTTATGGTTAATGATGTCATGCCGGGAAGTGATCGCGTAGCCAGTTAACATCTGATTCATGGCATCACACACCGTCTCTATCTGTTCTCTCAGCCTTGCCACCTCACTTCTACATTCCGCCATAGCCCCGGCTCCTTTCTTCCTAGTGGTGTTGTCAAAAACCTAATAAACTTGCTATACTAGAAAAAGCTTCCAATATACAGTATTAAGCTAAAAAATCCATTTTTACAGGACATCCATCACTTATAAATGTGGATAGGTAGTAGGTAGGAGGAGGACACGCGATGTCCACACATACAAAAAAAAGCCGCAGTAATTCCCCACTAGCTCAAGTTGTACGCGAATATCGCGATAAGTATACATTGACGCAAGAACAGTTAGCGAATGATCTATCTGTTGATGTACGCACCCTGCGACGATGGGAGAGCGGTGATACCCTGCTCCATGATGTGCGTGAATTACGGCGCATCGCGACATGGTTAGGGGTTGAGCCAGAACGCCTGGGACTGGCCGGATCTACATATACGGTATTGACCGTGGAGCACATTGACTCCGTTTTGAATCATGTCTGGGAATTGATCAATTTAGCCCGCAGCTATGAAGCCAATAGCCTGATCGAGAAGCTCCTGCAGGATCTCAATGCGCAGATCACCACAGAAAATCCCATACTGCTCCATAAACTGGCGCAGACGCTGCACCTGGCGGGCTATGTCAAATCAGTAGTCACGCGCGCGAATGAAGCGACCTATTCGCTCAATCACTATCGAGAGATGGAGCGGGTGGCGCGCATCATTCATAACGATACGCTCTTAAATATCGCCTTGACATATGAAGGGGACATGTATTGCCGGGGAGGAGATGTTAGCAAAGGGATTCTCTATCTGGAGGCGGCGCGCGATACAACGCCCAGAGCGGACATAGCAGCCCGGGGTAACGGTGTGCAATTGCTGGGGCGCGCCTATCTACGCGCCGGTCGCATGGACGAGTTTGAACATATGATGGCGGAGGCCGAAGAATTATCCCATCAAATCGATCCACAACAAAGTAGTACCTGTGGACAATACAGCCTGGGGACCGTGTATGAGGAATATGGCCGCAGCTATAGCCAGCTGGGGCAGACGCAGAAGGCCTTAGAGTACCTGGACAAAGCTGAACAGAGCCTGGAGCCAACCAAACACTGGGAGATCCTGCTCAAGACGGCCCGCGCCATGGCCCTGGTGCGGGGAGGTGAGATTCAGAGCGGAGTAGAGCTGGCCGTCGAATGCATTGAGCAATGCCAGGAGCATGGCACGATCCGCCTGATGGAACGCATCTACGGCATCCAGAAGCATATCGATAATCTAACGAGGGAAATTGGCATGGCGGGAACGACCCTGCGCGAAGCCCTGGATGGCCCGATCGAGTATTGAAGGCAAGCGTTAAAGAAAGAACTCCTTCCATATATGTATGGAAGGAGTTATAAAGGAGTCCCACAGGATTCGCGAACGACGAGCGACGTCACAAGCTCAACCCGCATCGTATCAAGCTGCTCGCCCGCGATTTGCCGAAGGAGCATAGACGTTGCCATCGTCCCCATCTCTCTGAGTGGTTGGCGAATAGTAGTAAGCGGTGGGCTCAACCATTGGGCGGGGGGAATATCATCAAAACCAATAACGCTCATCTCATCAGGAATCGTGATACCTCGTTCGTAAAGGGCGCGGTAAACGCCAGAAGCTTGCTGATCACAGGAGGAAATAATCGCGGTTGGAGGCTCTGGAAGATCGAGTAGATAACGAGTTTCAATATAACCGCTCTGGTGGTCGTATCTTCCCGAGCGCACCAGATCGGGATCAACTGGCAAGCCAGCAATTTCCATGGCCGAACGAAAACCGGCAACACGAGCTCGAGCGGTAAGGTGGTCAGGAACACCGCTAATAGTGGCAATACGTCGATGTCCCAGTGAAATAAGGTATTCAGTAGCGGTCAGACCACCGTGCCAGTTTGTTGCGCCAACGGAAGGAATATCAGGGTGAGGTTGCGCCCAATCATCAATAACGGTAAATGGAATATCCAGGGAGCGTAACGTTTCCAGATAGCGTGAGTAATACTCAGGCAGCACAATAAACACAACCCCTTCCACAGGCCTGGTCGCGATGCGATTAATCCACGCCTGCTCATAAAGGACATTCGCATGCATCGTCTGCAGTACCAGGTGTTTATCTGCTTCACGTAAGGCTTCTTCCATGCCACGGATAATCTCCAAAAAGTAGTAGCTATCCATGGTATCAATGATCATCAGATCAACCAGACCAGCCTGTACCATCCGCCTGGGCCTGGAAGCACGATTACTGATATAACCACGCTCTCTGATAATGCTTTCTACATGCAAGCGAGTTGCGGAGGAGACATCTATATGCTTATTCAACACTTTAGAAACTGTAGGAATAGAAACTCCCGCCTCCGCTGCTATATCAGCAATAGTTACTTTGCGTTTCATAGCCCATCCCATTTTTGTTCACGCATCCGAAATTTTCGGACCCCTGCCAGAATATAACATGCACCTATTTGAGTTGTCAAATTGCTCATCAGCGTTCATGTTGGCTATTAGAAGCAATTTGCGCCAGAGTGGCAGCGAAAAATATTCCAAGGTTGACAATGCGCAAGAATATATGTTAACCTCGTTTTAGTTAAATATTTACGAAACTTTAGGGATATAATTTTGAAATTATTTAAGGAGGTATCAAGTATTTTTAATTCGGCTTGTAGGTAGTTAACTTTTCCTGGACCTATAGTATATGGCGGTTTTCCTCATAAGAAAGGAAGCTATCAGTGAAGGATTCACTCAAGACACCGATGTCTACTCCACTCAACCGTCGTCGTTTCCTGGTCAATTCCGCGATGGCGGTCGGGGCTACTCTTGGTGCTGGCTCATTTCTGGAAGCCTGTAATACCTCCAGCACAACCGCATCGGGCGGTACCGGTACCACAACCACGGTAACAGTCATGTATAACAGCGGGGAATTTTTTCCAAAGTACGCCACCGAATTCCACAAACTGCATCCAGATATCAAAATCAATCTCCTTAATTTTGATCAGACACGCTTGAATGCGATGTTCGCGGCAGGCCAGGCCCCTGATTTTATCCGCACGTCGGGAGCGGCGGACATCACACAATGGGCCGTTCGTGGTCTCGCGCAAGACCTTACCTCATATTTCGACAAAAGCTCCGTGCTCAAAGTCAACAACCTGGAACCAGTGAACGATGTCTATCGCTGGGACGGGAAGGTTCAGGGCCAGGGCCCTCGCTATGGAATGGCGAAGGACTGGTCGCTCGATGCCCAGATGTGGTACAACAAAAAACTCTTTGATCAGGCGGGCGTTCCTGTACCCAGTCCGACGCAACCCCTCACCTATGATGAAATCCTGGCGATGGGCAAAAAACTCACGGTCCGTAAGAATGGGAAGATTCAGGTCTACGGACTGGATGCCTCATATGGATTCTTCATGCAAGCGCACTTCTTACAAATGATCGCGCAGCAAGGAGGTCAGCTCTACAACAGCGATCTGACGCAAGCCGATTTTTCCACACCCGAGGCACGTAAGGCGCTTAAATGGTATGTAGATTGGGCGCAGGCACACGTTGGACCATCCCCGCTCGATCCTGATGCTACTGGTGGTTACAGCCTGTTCACGGCGGATCGCGTAGCTATGCTCGCGTACGGCTACTGGTATGGGGGCAATATCTCTACGCAGCCAAAGACATTTACATCTCATGTCGGTTTAATGCCCGCACCACAAATGGGATCGACCCGCGTCAGTGCCTGTATGAGCGGAACCGGTGCCTGGATTCCCGCCAACAGCAAAAATAAGGATGCCGCCTGGAAGGTCATGGAATACTTCATGGCTGGTCAACCAGGCGTTGATCGAGCCAAAGCGGCTGGGGCATCCCCTCACTCAAGTCGCTGATACCAGACATGCCGCAGGCTCTGCCATTCCAACAAGAAGCATACCAATCACTACAGAACGAGATGCAGTACCAGAAAACCCTTAGCTTCTCCCCTTATATCAGTGATGATGGATTCAATGCCGCCCTGGCGAAGGTGATTGAGCCAACGATGCGCGGTCAAATGACACTTGACCAGTGTATCAAGCAGCTCAACCAGAGCATTAATAAGCTCCTGCAACAGGGTAAGCAGCAAGCGAGTTAAGCTTCCGTAACAGATAGGTATAGCGATGGGGGGATACCCGTAAGGTATCCCCTGCATATACTATACGGCTGCCGTCTTGAGAAAGGGTATCTATGGATGCACTGACCCCCCCACAAATTACAGAAGCGCCAGACGAAATACGTCAAAAAACCAAAACGCGTCGTAGACGCTGGTCGCGCTATTCCAGCAAAACGTTCTATCTTTTTATCTCACCATGGATCATCGGAGCCCTGGCCCTGACGCTCATACCACTGCTTTACGCCCTGGTCGTCAGTTTCACCAATTTCGATGGTATCTCCACCCACTGGCACTTTATTGGATTGGCAAACTACCAGGAGCTCATCCAGAATAGTACAACCTGGTATAGCCTTTCACGAACGTTGCTCTATTGTGCGATTACAGTGCCAATCTCTGTCGCCGGTGGACTGGGACTGGCCGTCCTTCTCAACCAGCGCCTTATTGCCGTTGGCTTTTTTCGCACGATCTTTTATCTGCCCTCAGTCGTGCCGGTCGTCGCCTCAGCCATCATGTGGAAATTGATTTTTGATCGCGATGCTGGAGCGTTGAATGCTATTCTGGAGCCATTCGGTTCACCTGCGCTCACCTGGCTGATGGATCCATACGTTTTTTATGTGCTGGTCATTCTCACCCTATGGGGACTTGGTGGTGGAATGATCATTTCACTGGCGGGACTGCAAGGGGTTCCTAATGAACTGCGCGAAGCGGCAAGCATTGATGGTGCAAATGCCTGGCAAGCCTTCCGCAATGTGACGCTTCCCTTGCTCTCACCGGTGCTTTTTTTCGAGGTCATCACAGGCATGATTGCCGCCCTGCAGACCTTTATCCAGCCACTACTCCTTGCGGAAACCAATGGAACCACAACCGCAGGTTCGGTACCTATCAGTAACTATCTGTACATGGTCAATGTCTACGACCAGTTTTTCGATAATCAGCGCTTTGGGTATGGCTCGGCGATGCTGTGGGTCCTGTTTATCGTTATTCTGGCGATTACATTGCTGATGTTCCGCAGCAGTGCATTCTGGGTCTACTACGAAGTGGACCGAGACGAGTAGTTTCGCGAGAAAGAAGGATCACACCATGATGCAATCGTCCATCCCAACCACGAAGCGCCGTAGAGGTCTCTCCAACCTCAACGATGCCGGCAAATATATCATCCTCATGATCCTGGCTATCATCTTCATTGGCCCCTTCTACTGGCTCTTTTCGACGGCATTAAAAACTATTCCGGATCTGGCGGCATTCCCACCGCAATTCTGGCCCGCCCATCTTGACTGGGGCAACTTTATAGGGGCGCTCACCATCACCAATTTCGCTGCCTATGCCGCGAACTCATGCATCCTGGCCGTCACGTATTCCACATTGGTAACGCTCAGCAGCGCACTAGTGGGCTTTGGCTTCGCACGCCTCAAAGGCAAGGGGAAGCGCACGCTCTTCCTCATTATGCTCTCAACGTTAATGTTGCCACAGATTATCACCACCATCCCAACCTATGTACTATTCGCGCGCCTGGGTTTAATTGACACCTACTGGCCGTGGGTACTGTGGGGATTAGGTAGTTCACCCTTCCTGAGCTTCCTCTTCCGACAATTCTTTAGCGCCATTCCCGTGGAGTTGGAAGAGGCAGCGATCATAGATGGCTGTGGCTATGGTCGCATTTTCTGGCGGATCTTCCTCCCACTATCGATCCCTGTGATAGTCACTTCATTCATTATCTCGTTTACCGGCGTATGGGGAGATTATATTACACCTGATCTGTTTTTAAGCCAGCAAAATACTACGTTAGCGGTTGCCATGACTGTCGGCTACACCGATCCGCATGGGAATCCTCTGATAAACGTGATCGCGGCGGGGTCTATTTTCTATATACTGCCGGTACTGATCATCTTCTTCTTTGCTCAGCGCTCCTTTGTAAATGGCATTGTCACCACTGGCCTAAAAGGCTGAGGGGTGTCGGACACACTTTTTACGGGGGCGTGGGTGCCTCCGCACAGGCGGCCGCTGCGCGGCCGCCTATTAATTAAGGTTCTCCGTTCTTCAGGGGAAAGCGGGGTGCAGCGGCGACCGCCGCTGCACCCCGCTTTCCCCTGAAGAACGGAGAACCTTAATTTTTAAGTTGATTCATCTGATGCACCAACTCATATTTCATAAAGACCGCGCCCTGGGATGTGGCATACAAAAACGCGGGACACAACTTACCAGTTGTGTCCCGCGTTGATTGGTAGCGGGAACAGGACTCGAACCTGTGACCTCCGGGTTATGAGCCCGACGAGCTAACCACTGCTCTATCCCGCGATAATAAGGGTTAAGATCAAGTGCAAAAGCACTGGTAGCGGGAACAGGATTCGAACCTGTGACCTCCGGGTTATGAGCCCGACGAGCTAACCACTGCTCTATCCCGCGATAATAAGGGTTAAGATCAAGTGTAAAAACACTGGTAGCGGGAACAGGATTCGAACCTGTGACCTCCGGGTTATGAGCCCGACGAGCTAACCACTGCTCTATCCCGCGATAACTTCCATAGAATACTACAATCCTGGCAGAATGTCAAGTAGTGCTAGCAAATAAGATTTAGGAACGGCGATATTGCCAGGACTGATAAGTAATTATAGTTATGCAAAAGCAGACGGGCAGATTATGCCTGGGGCCCAGGAAATACGGTGAAAATCATGTCACCTTTGCTCATTGACAAACGTATAAGTATTCTAGTATGCTCTTAAAAGAACACTGTTTTTTCAAATTCTGGCTCGTCCAGTTGAAGGAGGTGCAGTTTTATGGCCAGGATCACTTACTCACCGATAGTGCCTATATGCACCTTGTCTACCCTGCACGAGGGTAAAGGGCGAAACCCACATAGCCAGGTCCCCCAGTATCTCACAGCGATGCGGAGTGCCTGACTAACGAACGCAACACACGAGGCATGGTTCGCTCCGCTCCCTCCCGCACGGTAGACAGCAAAAATTGTTACTGTTCACACCGTGTTTTTTTATTCTCTGTGGAGGGGATATAGCATTGATTAACAACCCGGCACAACTGACCGGCATGGTCCTCAACGGCGCACACGGCATTTACGATGTACATACCGATGATGGCATCGTGCGCTGTACACTCCGAGGTAAACTCAAAAAAGCATTCGCACAGGCCAACTCGGCCAAATCCGTAGGAAAAACCCGCCAGAACCAACAACGCACTAACAAATATAATTCACAAGGTCACAACGCTCAGAATTACGCCGAGCGTATCGAACGCATCGAGAAACGTGACAGCAGCGAAAACGCACCCCCCATTCGGCTTTCAGTTGGAGATTATGTCAAGATACGCCGTCTCGACGAGACGAACGGTTTAATTGAAGAGATCCTGCCGCGTAAAAGTGAGCTCTCACGCCTGGATGCCGGGTCAACCGCCAAAAGGGTGGTTCAGCAAACCCTGCTGGCGAATCTCAATCAGGTAGTTATCGTCTTCGCAACGGCGCAGCCCGAGCCCCATTTTGGTCTGTTAGATCGCTATCTGACCATCTGTGAGTCCGCTGAGCTCTCCTCAGTTATCTGCATCAATAAGGCTGACCTCTCCCATAGCGGCTATGTTGAAGAAGAGGCAAAACTGTACGATCAGCTCGGCTATCGAGTAATCTTTACCAGTATCCAGACCGAGCAAGGCATTGATCAGTTGCGCGAGCTATTGAAAGATCACACCACCCTGTTTACGGGCCCTTCTGGCGTGGGTAAATCTTCACTGGTCAACGCGATCGAGCCAGGTATGGCCATTCGCACAGGCCTGGTGAGCGACACCACAGGTAAAGGCAAACATACGACGACCGGCTCACAGCTCTATCCTCTCTCGGATGGTGGCTGGCTGGCCGACTCGGCCGGTATTCGCGCCCTGGCGGCCTGGAATATCGCGCCCGAGGATTTAGCCGAGTGCTTTGTCGAGTTCCGTCCCTACCTGGACGAATGCCTGTATGGAGATTGCGCCCACCTGGACGAAGATGGCTGTGCCATCCGCCAGGCGGTCAACGATGGACACATTCAGGAGCGTCGCTACCGCAGCTACGTTCGCATTTACACCGGAGAAGAGCGCTAAAGCGCCGGAAAATCGCAGGACAGAGAAAAAGCCGTGTCGACACGGCTTTTTCTCTGTCCCGCGATCAGGCAGTCTTTCAAGCCAGGACGGCTTGCAGGGCGGCGATCACCTCGACGTCCTGTTCTTCAAGGACCGTGCGGGGATCGAGGTAAAGGGTATCACGCGAGATTCTGCTGATAATGGGAGTATGGCGAGTACGCAGACGTTGCGAGATAGTTTCCAGGGGCAATGAACAGGAAGCGGCATCTAAAGCCAGCAAGGTAGTAGACAGCGTCTCGCCCGGCAACGAACCACCACCGATGGTAGATTGTCCAGGTTGGGTATGGACGGCCAGTCCCTGCGCGGTCAACTGATGCGCCCAGTCGGCGGCACGACGCGCGACTTTTTCGGCCGGGGTAGAGATCATGCGCCAGATTGGAATCCGGGTCTCGGCCTCGCCGAGCTGATAATGGCGCAGCGTGGTCTCCAGAGCCGCCAGCGTCATCTTATCGATACGCACGGCACGCATCAAGGGATGGCGAGCCACACGCGCCACCACCTCGGCCTTACCCAGGATAATTCCCGCCTGGGGTCCACCCAGCAGTTTATCGCCCGAGAAACAGACCAGATCGGCGCCCGCAGCCAGGCTCTCCTGTGGTGTCGGTTCGTGGGACAGGCCGTATTGCTCACAATTCAGCAGGCAGCCGCTCCCCAGATCATCCATAACCAGCAGGCCTCGCTCGTGGGCCAGTTCAGCCAGAGACGCGATGGAGGTGGATTCAGTAAAGCCAGTGATCAAGAAATTGCTGGGGTGAACCGACAGGAGCACCGCCGTACGATCCGTCAGGGCGGCCGCATAATCGGCGATGCGGGTCCGATTGGTGGTCCCCACCTCAACCAGCTGGCAGCCACTCTGGCGCATCACATCGGGAACGCGAAAGCCCCCGCCGATCTCAACCAGTTGTCCCCGCGAAATCACCACCTCGTGTCCCGCCGCCAGCGCGCTCAATCCCAGCAAGACAGCCGCCGCATTGTTATTGGTCACCAATGCCGCCTCAGCACCGGTCAGTTCACGCAGCAGGGCGCCAACATGCGTATGACGGGAACCGCGCACGCCCAGATCGATATCATACTCAAGATTAGAGTAGCCACCGGCGATCCGTTGAACGGCCTGCAACGCATCCTGGCTCAAGGGAGCACGGCCCAGGTTGGTATTAATGATCACGCCTGTCGCGTTGATCAATGGACGCAAGCGAGGTTGGAATTGTTGTTGAAGATGGAGTTCGGCGGCGAGCAACAATGACTCGGCCGAGGGACAAGGGCTCCCCGCACGGATAGCATCGCGCGCCTGAGACACACTCAAACGCAGCGCGCTCACAACCAGGTCATGGGAAAAGGTCCGGGCCAGGGCCATCCCCTGCGAGGTATGGAGCAATTCATCGACAGAAGGGAGTAAGCGGAATTGATTCTGATTAAGACTCATAAGCAAGTATCAATCGGCATCCGGCGCAACGCATAGGAGCGGTACGCTAATGTAATGAATAGAACATCGTAATCGCCAGGCTATTAGCTACTTTTCCCATCACAGCCCGTAGATCAGCATCGTTGAGACGACAAATAGCATACTGATCAGCCAGCAGGGTACGCAGAATAGGATACATCAACTCTGTCTTCACCAGGCTATCAGTATCAAGCAAAGGGTAATCGCGTTTCAGGAGAAGGTGATGATATGGGCGCAATTTTCCACGATATGAAGTTAAAGCAACAACATTTACAGCACCCGCGTGACGGCAGAAAGGATCGCCAGACACAACCAGAGCGGGGTGCCAATCCAGGATACGCTTCTCTTCAATCCCAGGAGGGAGAGATGAATAACCGAAACTCACCCAGTACACCATGCCAAACTGCACAGGTGTAAGATAGGTCAGAGCTTCCGGTGCAATTTCAGGAGGATGAGGCATGGCAATTAAACTAACATATCTTCACTAGAAAACTACGGACGAGCAAGAGCAACCGGAGAATAGGATGGGACGTCACTGGTCTCAAGCTGTGAGCGGAAGCAAGCTGAAGTCAAAGCCCAAGACTGAGCGACGAGGCACAGACGCTCATCACGTTCATCCTGAGTCTCCTCTTGTAATGCAACAGCGATGAGTTCCATTTCACGCTGATACTGCTCACTAAGTAAGGAAGAACGGCTGAAGTCACGATTCGTCGCCATAGAAGCTACCTCTTATTCCTAGAATCCAAACAGATTACTCATACATTGGGTAGCGGAAAAACCGCATGCTGCTCAATTATAGTATAGAGCAACTGTGAACACCAATCAATCCTGGCTAGTTAGGCTCAGATGATTAAAAGGCTTGAGGTGTGATGAATTTCTCCAACGTTGGAGATTATACCAGCAATTTATGCAAGACGCAATGCTTTTGGCAATGACTTTCCCGTGGCCGACCAGGCGCAGCCAAATTTATCAATTTAATGACCACTTAAAAAAAAGGCGAGAAAAGGTGTTGACACAACTGGGTAGGTCGGCTATAATGTGGGCGTTGATCACTCAGAGCGATCACTCAGAGGAACCGGAGTGTTTGACAATATAGGGGCAGTTACCAAAGTGGCCAAATGGGACTGACTGTAAATCAGTTGCGCAAGCTTCGGAGGTTCGAATCCTCCACTGCCCACCGCTATCAATGACTCCAGGTATTGGTAGTATCAAGCCCGTGTGGCGCAGAGGTAGCGCACATTCTTGGTAAGAATGAGGTCATGGGTTCAAGTCCCATCACGGGCTTCCGTGGTTTCGATATGATGAGTGGGCTCGGCATTCTTCAACGTCCGTAGCCCACACTCATGAATTCCGCGTGTAGGTTATAAGTAATTAAGATCTTGCTGCCGTCTTCTGATTGATCGTCAACTCCCGTTCGTTTAACCGTAGGGAAGTTTTAACTTTGTTTGACGATCAGGTGCAGGGGGCGGCTGCTGCATGTCTATACCCATTGCTATCTGATCTGAATCGTAAGCAGGATTGCAGAAGGAGCCACAGTAGGAAATGGCGAAGAAAAAGTTCGAGCGAACAAAGCCGCATGTGAACATTGGCACCATCGGACACATCGACCATGGTAAGACGACCCTGACCGCAGCTATCACCAAAGTGCTTGCAGCTGCTCAGCTCGCCAAATACACGGCTTTTGACCAGATCGACAAAGCGCCCGAGGAGCGCGAGCGTGGTATCACCATCTCGATCGCTCACCTGGAGTACGAGACCGAGAAGCGCCACTATGCGCACGTCGACTGCCCTGGTCACGCTGACTACATTAAAAACATGATCACCGGTGCCGCCCAGATGGACGGTGCTATTCTGGTGGTGAGTGCCCCCGACGGCCCGATGCCACAGACTCGTGAGCACGTACTGCTTGCTCGTCAGGTAGAAGTGCCATCCATGGTGGTCTTCCTGAACAAGGTCGACATGATGGATGATGAAGAGTTGCTCGAGCTGGTTGAGCTGGAAGTGCGCGAGTTGCTCTCCAAGAACCAGTTCCCTGGCGACGACATTCCCGTCGTGCGTGGTTCAGCCCTGGGTGCTCTCGAGAGCAAGGGCGATCTGTCCCGCAACGATCCCGCTGCCAAGTGCATCTGGGACTTGATGGACCAGGTCGACACCTACATCCCCACCCCACCACGTCCAACCGATCAGCCATTCTTGATGCCTGTGGAAGACGTCTTCGGTATTAAAGGTCGCGGTACCGTGGCCACCGGGCGTATCGAGCGCGGCATCGTCAAGACTGGTGACAGCATCGAGATTGTCGGCATGCAGGAAAACACCCGCTCCGTCGTCGTGACCGGCGTTGAGATGTTCCAGAAGACCCTGGACTCCGGTATGGCTGGCGACAACGTTGGATGTCTGCTGCGTGGTGTTGAGCGTACCGACATCGAGCGCGGCCAGGTTCTGGCCAAGCCCGGTTCGATCAAGCCGCACAAGAACTTCCTGGCACAGGTATACGTCCTCTCGAAAGAAGAGGGTGGCCGCCATACCCCATTCTTCAACGGCTATCGCCCACAGTTCTACGTTCGTACCACGGACGTAACCGGAGCGATCAAGCTGCCCGAGGGTGTCGAGATGGTGATGCCTGGTGACAACATCGAAATGACAGTTGAACTGATCCAGCCGGTCGCCATGGAAGAGGGCGTGAAATTCGCCATCCGTGAAGGTGGCCGCACCGTTGGTGCTGGTATCTGCACAAAGGTGATCAACTAAGGTTATAAAGTGACGCACTGTGGGCGCAAGGTTATTGCGCCCACAGTTGTCTTAGATAACTATTCTGGAGATTTACTTTTGCGCTCCCTTCGGGAGCGGGGAAAGGGTTTATGGGGACACCCCATACCCCGGCAGGGAGAACCCTGCACCCCTCTTGGGGGCGGGAAAGGGTTTATGGAGGCACCTCATACCCCGGCAGGGAGAACCCTGCACCCCTCTTGGGAGGGGGAAAGGGACTTGAGCATGCTCGCCCACAAGAACCCTACACCCCTGCGGCAAGCCAAACCCAAACGTTAAACGGAGAGAGAAATGGCTAAGAGCAAAGAGAATCGGATCGTGGTAACATTGGCTTGCACCGTTTGCAAAAGCCGCAACTATACCACCTCGAAAAACAAGAAGAACAACCCTGAGCGCATGGAGCTCCGGAAGTATTGTAACACGTGTCAAGAGCCTGCGCTTCATCGTGAGACCAAGTAAGAGAGCAGATTGTATACTTCAACTCGTGCGTTGAACTAGGTGCGATCGCTACTGATCAGAAAGGTTGAACGTGGCAAAGAACATGACTGACAGAAGAAAAAATGTCAGCCGGAGTCAGGTAACTGAAGTGAAGCCGCAGGAACGCGCGCAAGCGACAGGTAAAACCACAAGGACTTCGGCCCGCGAAGAACGACGTGAGTCTGCCACTACGAAGTCAGCAAACAAAACAGCGGCCCGGCGTACTTCCAAGGGATCTTCTCTTTTTGCGCGTGCGCGCAATAATCAGATTGGTCGCTTTGCGTATGACGCATACTACGAGCTGCGCTACAAGGTGACCTGGCCTACCTTCGAGGAAGCAAGAAACATGACCATCATGGTTGTGATTATCTCGGCTATTCTTGGAGCGCTCCTATCCTTAGTCGATTTTGGGCTTTATCATCTCTTCCTACTCATTATCAGTGGTGGTAAGTAGCTTCGTCACCTGGAAACATAAGGGGAAATGCCGTGGTTACTGAACGTACCGGTGATAAAAGGCAGCCCGAGGAAAAACGTGCCTGGTATGCAATTCATACATATTCGGGCTATGAGAACAAAGTAAAGAGTCACCTCGAGGCACGCATCGCGTCGATGGACATGCGAAACAAAATTTTCCGTGTCATCGTTCCGATGGAAGAAGAGGTTGAGATTAGACAGGGTCAGCGACGCACAGTACAGCGCAAGGTTTTTCCCGGCTACGTACTCGTCGAGATGATTATGAGCGACGAAGCCTGGTATGTCGTCCGTAACACGCCTGGAGTCACAAGCTTTGTTGGTTCTGGGACACGCCCCGTTCCATTGCAAGAGCACGAGGTCCGATCGATCTTGAAACAGGTCACAGAAGAGACCGAAAAGCCCAAGGCGAAGGTCAGCTTCACCAAAGGCCAGAGCGTGCGCGTGATAGATGGCCCATTTGAAGAATTTATTGGCACCGTCAACGATATTAATATGGATCGTAATAAGGTGACTGTGCTGGTATCGTTTTTTGGTCGTGAGACCCCGGTGGTGCTGGATTTCCTCCAGGTAGAAAAAATCTAACCAGAGCACCACCAGTCAGAGACAGACCCATTTTTGAGGAGTTAAAACAAACATGGCAAAGCGTATTAAAGCTGTAGTAAAGCTGCAGATCCCGGCCGGGAAAGCAACCCCAGCGCCCCCAATCGGTACCGCGCTTGGTCCTCATGGCATCAACTTGATGATGTTCTGTAAGGAATACAACGCACGTACGGCGGAACAGACTGGCATGGTCATTCCTGCTGAGATCACCATTTTCGAGGATCGCTCGTTTACATTCATTACCAAGACCCCACCGGTACCCGACCTGCTGAAGGCGGCCGCGGGCATCTCGGGCGGTTCTCCCACACCAAATAAGACCAAAGTTGGCTCCATCGACCGTGCCAAACTGCGCGAGATCGCTGAGCTGAAGATAAAAGACCTCAACGTCAACACGATTGAGGCGGCTGAAAAAGACAATCGAAGGCACTGCACGTAGCATGGGTGTCACCATCGAGTAGACCGGGCCCGAAAGTCACTGCGGTTCATTGCCTCAAGGAGGGCAACGTAATAATGGCAACAAAAACACACGGAAAAAAATACCTGGAAGCGGCCAAGCAGGTCGATTCCGAGAAGCTGTACCAGCCACAAGAAGCTGTTTCACTCCTCAAAAAACTTAACTATACGAAGTTCGACCCGACCGTCGAAGTCCACATGAAGCTTGGTGTCGATCCACGCCACGCTGATCAGATGGTGCGCGGAGTAGCCATGCTGCCCGCTGGCACCGGTAAAGAAGTAAAAGTGCTGGTCTTCACGCAGGGTGAGAAGGTGGCCGAAGCCGAGGCCGCCGGAGCTGATATTGTTGGCCTTGATGACCTCATCAAACAGATCGAGGGCGACTGGCTGGGCTTTGACGTAGCCATCGCTACCCCCGACGTGATGGGTAAAGTTGGTCGTCTCGGTAGAAAGCTGGGACCCCGAGGCCTGATGCCAAGTCCAAAAGCTGGCACCATTACCTTTGACCTGGCCAAGACCATTCGCGACGTGAAAGCTGGTCGCGTCGAATTTAAAGTCGACCGCACCGCCCTGCTGCACATTCCTGCAGGCAAGCTTTCGTTCAGCGAAGAGGCGCTGATGCAGAACATCTCATCCATCATGGATGCGGTTGTGCGCTCACGCCCATCGGGTGCCAAAGGTACCTATGTGAAGAGTGTGGTTTTGACGTCGACGATGTCGCCGAGCATTCGCCTGGAAGTGGCGTCTGCGACGGCTCTGAAGCCACAGGCATAACTCTTTTACCGCCTCCCCTATATTTAAAAGGGGCTGTATATTCGCCCTTTTTTATAACAACATGGGAAAACACACGACGTCGTACGCGTATTTTGTCGCATGCCATATCACATGTGCCTGGGCATCCATCCCTTTTTATGACAACGTGGGAGGAAACACACGGCGCACGGCGCCGTGTGTTTCCTCCCACGTTGTCATAAAAATTAAACTCCCAATTTCGCCGCATGCGGCGAAATTGGGAGTTTACAAAGTGTAAACGCTGTGATATTATAGTGGGGCTGTGTAAAACCACATAATTTCAAGATGAATGTATTCATCACCGAAGACAGCAAGCGTGCCGCAAAGCACTTAAGCGATCTTTCTTAAAGATCGACTTGCCGAGGAGATAACTATTCGCCAGCTCATGCGAAACCGTGTCATACGGCAACGAGCGTATTTCTATCTCAGAGTACGAGTGAGTCCGCAACAGAATAGAGGTTCTCTCCCGGCCTTCGGTGTTTATCGAAGGCATTTTTATTGCCCTTTATACAGAGTACAGATTGACCCTCTGGCCCAAATGGCTCACAAGCTGTTTGAACTGGCCGAAGGTTGATCAAAGCAACAACCATTCCAGGAAAGGAGGAGAGCACCTTATGCCAACAGAGGCAAAAGCAGGTAAAATTGAGGAGCTGACAGACAAGCTGGGCCGCTCAACGATCGCTATCCTGGTTCAGACGCAAGGCCTGAGCGTAAAGGATATGAACGATCTGCGTAAAAGAATGCGTGCCGCGAAGGTAGAGTTCTTGATCGCGAAAAACACCCTTCTGCGCATCGCCGCTGAGCGCAACCAGATGACCGGCGTCGATAACAAAATCTTCAACGGTCAGACCGCCGTCGCCTTCGGATATGATGACGAAGTTGCTGCCACAAAAGCTGTCACCGACTACCTCAGTACCTCGAGGGTTGCAGTTCTCAAGTCTGCCATTCTTGGTGGTCGTTCATTGACGGCCCAACAAGTTGAAGGCATTAGTAAAATCAAAGGTGGCAAAGATCAGTCGAAAGCGGAAGTCGTTGGGACCGTACAGGGACCACTGGCCAGCGCGTACGGCCTGTTCACAGCACCATTACGTGATCTTTGTTACGTGCTACAAGCACGTTCAGAACAAATCAATAGCGGAACAACCGCTGAATAATTAGGAGGAACCAACCATGGCTGTACAAGATATCATTGCTGAGATTGAGAAGTTAAACGTACTCGAGCTCGTTGAGTTGACCAAAACCCTGCAGGACAAATGGGGTGTGAGCGCCGCTCCTGTCGCCGCCGCCGCTGCTCCAGCCGCCGCCGGTGAGGCTGCTCCAGCCGCCGTTGCTGAAGAGAAGACCGAG
Organism: Dictyobacter halimunensis; assembly: GCF_036245075.1. Taxonomy (NCBI): domain Bacteria; kingdom Bacillati; phylum Chloroflexota; class Ktedonobacteria; order Ktedonobacterales; family Dictyobacteraceae; genus Dictyobacter; species Dictyobacter halimunensis. The sequence goes on along the minus strand of NZ_BSRI01000002.1, from coordinate 2,619,485 downwards.
TTCGACGCCATCCTGACCGAGGTCGGCCCCAACAAGATCAACGTCATCAAAGTTGTTCGCGAGCTGACAGGCCTGGGCCTGAAAGAGGCGAAAGCCGTTGTTGACGAGGCTCCAAAGGCCGTCAAAGAGGGTGTCTCTCGCGAAGAGGCCGACAAAGTTGCTGCCAAACTGGCAGAAGCTGGCGCTAAAGTTACCGTTAAGTAAGACTTTTCCCGCCATGGCACCTCACCACCTGCCTAATAGCATGTCGGGGAGGTGCCTTTCCTTACATCGCCCAGCGTAACGCATGAAAATGCCCGGGGGAAGTCATTCATTGCGCCCTTGAGGCATCCATGCTATAATGCGAACGTATACAACTACTTCCGAATCACTCAGAATGTGTGAGCATTGCCATGCGTAAAGCAGACTGAGCACAGGAAGCATCTTTTTTCCCACCCAAATTACATTGGAGGTGATTTAGAAACGTGGCATTGACTGTTGAAGAAAAAACAGAGATCATTGCTGATTCCCGTGTCCATGAGACCGACACCGGTTCTCCTGAAGTTCAGATCTCAATTTTGACACACCGCATTAATCAGCTTTCAGAGCACTTAAAGATTCATAAGCACGACCTCCATTCACACCGGGGCCTGCGCATGCTAGTCGGCCAGCGCCGACGTCTGCTTACTTATCTCAGTAAGAAAAGCCCGGAGCGCTATCGCGCATTGGTTGCTAAACTGGGTATCCGCGTCAAACTGGGCGCACAAAAGTAAATTTGAGGTTGCTGTGGATGCGGTCGGCGCAGCATGGCGAGCGCCGTACGTTATGCCCGACCGCTGCTCCATTTTTCTCCGCTGTATCCAATCCGAGAGTTGTTAGAGAGAAACGAAACGAGACGAACGAGAGAGTTAGAAGACAAGGGTTTTCATTCCCCCACAGAGAGTTAGTGATAAAGTATCAGGGATCAAACCACAACGAACAGATGCATGTATAAGTGCGATTGCACGCAAAATTGTACCCTTATAAGTAAAGAAGAACTGCACCCAGTTTTACGTAGTATGGGATGTGACAGGCTCTCAGCAAAAGATTCCAGGACAGAGCATAGAATAGGGTGCCATTTATCGGAGGAAATATGATTCACCGTCAAGAAGCTGTTATCGGCGGTCGGGTAATGAGCATAGAGACCGGCAGGGTAGCAGAGCAGAGTAGTGGCGCAGTGTTGTTGCGCTACGGAGATACCGTAATTCTGGCAACTGTGGTAGGCAGTGACGAGCCTCGTGAAGGTATTGACTTTTTCCCACTAACTGTTGATGTAGAAGAGCGTATGTACGCTGCTGGTAAGATCCCTGGTGGTTTTATTAAACGTGAAGGCCGTGCAACTGAACATGCCATTCTCTCCTGTCGCCTCGCTGATCGCCCTCTCCGCCCTCTCTTCCCCAAAGGTTACCGCAACGACGTCCAGGTTGTGATCACCGTTCTCTCTGCCGATCAGGAAAACGATTATGATATTCTCGGTATTGTTGGCGCATCCGCCGCGCTGAGCGTATCTGATATCCCCTTCGCAGGCCCTGTTGGCGCTGTACGCGTTGGATACATCGATGATCAGTTTGTGATCAATCCGCTCGAGTCCCAGATGGAGCAGAGTAAATTGGATCTCGCCATCGCCGGTACCGCCGACGCGGTTATGATGGTTGAGGCTGGCGCCAAAGAGTTGCCGGAAGAGATGATGCTGGAGGCCGTCCGCTTCGGACAAGAGAGCCTGCAAGACATCATCAAGATGCAGGATAAACTGGTGCAGGCCGTAAATCGGGTCAAACGTCCATTTACAGCTCCCGCCGCCGATACAGAGTTGCAGGCGAAGGTGGCGGCGTTTGTACGCCCACGCTTTGAGGCAGCCGTTAACAATCCAGATAAAACAGCTCGTTCTGCCGCGTTGAGCCTGGTTCAAGAAGAACTGGTCGCCGCGTTTAGCGAGGAGTATGCCGAGCGCTTGAAGGAAGTTATCACCTTCTACGAAAAAGAGCTCAAAGCGTATGTGCGCAGCAATATTCTGGACAACGGGCAGCGTCCCGATGGTCGCGATCTAAAAACCATTCGCCCGATTAGCTGTGAGGTTGGCCTGCTGCCACGCACACATGGTTCGGCTATTTTCACCCGTGGACAGACACAGGTCTTGAGCGTAATCACCCTTGGTTCACCAGGAGACGAGCAGGTGCTTGATGGACTGGCCGCCAATGAGAATAAGCGCTTCATGCACCACTACAACTTCCCACCTTATTCAACTGGTGAGAGCAAACCCCTACGTGGTCCTGGCCGTCGTGAGATTGGTCATGGTGCCCTGGCGGAGCGCGCCATCTCCGCGATCATTCCTGCGCAGAGTGAGTTCCCATATACGATCCGCGCCGTTTCAGACGTCCTATCGTCCAATGGCTCGACCTCAATGGGCTCGGTCTGCGGCACCACGCTGGCGCTGATGGATGCCGGTGTTCCCATTCACGCTCCGGTCGCCGGTGTGGCGATGGGCCTGATCACAGGCGAAGGTGAGCGCGAAGGCAAATGGGCAGTCATGAGCGACATTCAGGGAATCGAAGATGCCCTGGGTGATATGGACTTCAAAGTAGCCGGTACCGCCGATGGTGTCACTGCCCTGCAGATGGACATCAAGGTGAAAGGTATCACCTACGAGATTATGTCCAAGGCGTTGGAACAGGCACGCGAAGGCCGCATGTTCATCATGGAGAAGATGCTCGACGCTATCGATGCACCCCGTGAAGAGCTGTCTGGCTTCGCTCCCCGCATCCAGACCATCAAGATCAATCCCGATAAGATCGGTGCCGTCATCGGACCAGGCGGAAAAACCATCCGCAAGATTCAGGAAGATAGTGGCGCCAAACTCGATATTGAGGATGATGGCTCGGTGAATATCTCGGCCGTCTCCGGCGAGTCGATGCAGCACGCGATGGATGCGGTGCGTGCCCTGACCGAAGAGGTCGAGGTTGGCCACATCTATACCGGTACCGTACGCCGCATCGTCGATTTCGGCTGCTTTGTAGAGATCCTGCCCGGGAAAGAGGGTCTGGTGCGTACCTCGCAGCTGGCCGATTACCAGGTAATGAGACCTGAAGACGTGGTCTCCGTCGGCGACGAGATCACCGTCATGGTGATTGAAGTCGATGGACAGGGTCGCGTCAATCTTTCTCGTCGCGCCGCATTGAGCGGTGAGATGCCTACCCAGGCCGAGATGGATCAGGATCGCGGTCCTCGCGGTGGTGGTCGTGGCGGCCCAGGCCGTGGTGGCTCCGGCGGCTACGGCTCGCGTGATCGCGATAGCGGTGGCCGTGGCAACTACGGTGGTGACCGTGGCGGCTATGGTATGGGTGGTGGTGGCCGTGATCGTGGTGGCTATGACCGCGATAACGGCGGCTCACGCGGCGGCAGCTATGGTGGTGATCGTGGCTCCGGTGGTGGCTTTGGCCAACGCCGTCCAATGGGTGGACCTGGAGGTGGCAATCGCAATCCCAGTGGCCCACGTCGCGACAACTACGGTCAGCGCCCAGATCGCCGCTGGTAAGATAATCTACATTTTAAAAACATAAAAGATAAGGCGACCCCTGCTGGTCGCCTTATCTTGTTCAGGCTTCGGTATTTTTATCAGTACTTTCAAAAGGGGTAAAACTGCCATGTCGTCAGAGGAAATCCTGCAAGAGATTGCGGTAGAGGTTTCTACCTGTGCCCGATGTAGACTCTGCCAGGGCCGTAACAAGGCGGTACCAGGAGAGGGAAGTCCTACCGCAAAGGTGATGTTTATCGGTGAAGGCCCCGGCTATCACGAAGATATGCAAGCACGCCCATTCGTTGGACAGGCAGGACAATTTTTAGATTCCTTACTCGCAAGTATTAACCTGAAACGTTCAGATGTTTTTATTACCAATGTGGTAAAATGCCGTCCCCCCAATAACCGCGACCCAGAACCAGATGAGATGGCCGCCTGCAGCGATTATCTGGACCGTCAGATAGCCGCGATCAATCCACAGGTCATAGTTACCCTGGGCCGCTTTTCAATGGCCAAATTTTTCGGCTCAGAGCGAATCAGCGCTATCCATGGTCGGGCCCGTAAAAAAGATGGGCGCATTTGCATCCCTATGTTCCACCCGGCCGCCGGACTACGCAATCCCAGTACGAAAGATGCTATCCGCGAGGACTTCAAGAAGATTCCATTAATCATGGCCGAAGCCGAGCGTATGGCAGCTGAACGGCCGGCAAAAGCAGTTGTGCAGAAGAAGCGCGAAGAGGAGCCACCTCCCCAGCAATTATCCCTGTTTTAGATTTGTTTCAGAAGGACAACACAACGGGTGGGCGCATTCGCGCCCACCCGTTGTGTTGTCCTTCTGAAACAAACATCTTTTTAGATGGCTTCTTCGACAACCTTCAGGCGGCGATAGGTAAAGAATTGATGGAAGAAAAAGTTGTAGAACAATACGATCACAACGGCGATAGCCTGGCTGATCAAAGCATTGATGTGCAGCAGATTAACAAGTAAGGCCTGAATCAGGATTGTCAGCAGGATACCACCGATAGCGGTCGCGTGGAAGCGGCTGAGGCGCGCAAGCCAGGGACGCTGTTGCCCGGGCGCGTGACGGAAGGTAAAGCGATCATTGAGCGCGAAATTGGCCAGCAGAGAGAGCTCACTACCCAGGGTAGATCCCAGTAAATTATGGAAAACGGCATTGGATAACGAAATATAGCGGAGAACTACATAGAGAATGGCCAGGTTGACAATAGTAGTGGTGCCACCGATAAACAGAAAAGTAAAGAACTGCACCAATGATCCGGCGCGACCACCTGTGATACTATCAAGGCGATCAAGCAAACTATTCACGAACTCCCAGCGTGTAGGACGATAACTTGGAACAGCCTGCACCGGAGCCACTTGATCCACGATTTCGACCAGTTCTTCTATCACCTCGTGCGAAGGATCTACAATTTCTTCTACATTATTTTGTACAAAACGATCCATACGGTATAAAATGCTCCATTTTCTTCAATAAATATTGCAGTCAAATCGACCTACATGTGTGCAGACGATCCCTCTTCTTACATCGTAACTACCTCCCCCAAAGGTAGTAGTTAGTTGTGGTGTGAGGTTGCATGTCCGGCGCGAATGCGCCGGACATGCAACCTCACACCACAACCCCAATTTAAAAGGGGCTTTTGAAGCGGAAATGTGAGCTATTTCACTTGAGTATATTGATGTACTTATATATACTTATAATATTAAGGCTCTATAGCTTCTAAAAAGGAGTCGTTATGCAAAAAAACCTGAAAAAATTGTATGCCATTGGATTCCTTTCACTGCTGCTCGCCGTCTTTTTCGCTCTAACCCCTTTGAATAGTAAGACTTCGTACGCAGCTACAACCACCCAATCTGGTACGACGACCGGTTATACTAATGTACGGTCTGGTGCAAGTACCGGATATCGTGCGGTGGCGACCTATGCACCCTATACCCATGTGACTATTTATGCTCGTGTCAACGGACAGGTTGTCTGGAGTGGCAATCCTGTCTGGTATCGTATCTCTGCTAATAACGCGGCTCCTCTCTACGTGTATAGTGGTCTGGTGACCATTAGTAACACGGGTGGAGGAAGCGTTGGCGGCGGAAATGGCGCGGGCAAAGTGGTCGTTATCAATCGAACCACGCAATGGGCCTACTTCTACGAGAATGGGCGCCAGGTACGCAATGCACCCGTGACTACAGGCCATCCTGGACTGGAGACACCACTGGGCACCTATCATGTCTTTATTAAACTGAGCCCTACCACGTTCTATTCTCCATGGCCGGTTGGATCTCCTTACTGGTATGCTCCAACCCATATCAACTATGCTCTGGAGTTTAAAGAGGGTGGCTACTTCCTCCATGATTCATGGTGGCGCAGCACCTATGGTCCTGGCACCAACGTCTACCACTACGATCCTGTATATGGCTGGATTACCGGTTCACATGGCTGTGTAAACATGTCATACAGCGTCGCGCAATGGTTGTACAACTGGGCTCCCATAGGCACAACCGTTAAGATCGTGGCATAGCGATTTCCTATCAAAAATCATGGAGATGATAAGTGCGACAGGGGTGCGAATGTACCCCTGTCGCACTTATCATCTCCATGATTTTTGATCAGCCCCTAGCCGTTGGCGGACGCGCCGATTACAAAGGCGTCCACCTGGTTAATCATGCCGCGCCAGTAGGGGACCTTGATCTTGTGGCCCGCGCTCATAATGGTGACATCGCGCAGGTGGGCATAGCGAAAAATGGTGGGCAGGCCTTCAGGACCGATCTCTGGCTGGTCATCAGGTGGTACCAGGGCAACGTAGTACTCCTGCAAGAAATCGGCGGTCTCCGGCGAGCTCTGGCGATACATCTTCTCGTGCATGTCAATATAAAACTGGGCATACGCCTTTGTACTCACCATCGTCCCAAATACCAGTAGTCCCTGCATCTGCAGCATAATCTCAATCTCCAGACCCTGCTGTTCAACCAGGCGTGCCCAGGACTGCAGGGCGATATCCTGCTGTTCATAATCATGCAGCCAGATGTTACGGCGCTCGGTCCGGTTGAGCGGGCGAAAGCCCGACTGTGCCAGCGTCTGCTGTAAATTATCTTTCTCGTTCTCTGAGAGATCCGCCATAAAAATTATCCTCCGAATATGTTTGATGCATATTATGTTTGGGCCGCAGACCATGATTTTTATGCATGCGAATAATATGAATTCCCCTGAATTGTCATCCTTGTCATGCTTATTTGTATCAAGGATACCAAATTCAGGGGATCGCTACCGGGTCCTTACTCTCAATATTCTATCACCCTTGTGGATAGTGTAAGTCCACAAGGGTGATAGACAAGATTCCACCTAGTTGTTATTGTTGTTGTCGCTGTTGTTGTTGTTATTGTCACTGGTGCCGTTGTTATTATCGCTGTTACCGTTGCCATTACCATTGTTATTACCGTTGTTACCAGGATTTTGCGTCGGCTTGCCACTTTTGGGACTCTTCACAACTGGTGGCGGCGTGTAGACGCCCTGGATAGTGGGGACGGTCCCGTCAATGAACCAGTCTGTTACTGTGGCCTCGCCCAGGTGGGGAAGGAGACCCGTATAGGCTGAGACGGTAGCCTGGTGTACATTGGACGGTGGCATGAAGCCGTCCTTGGGGAAGTGGTACTTGGCGTTGGCGTACTGGAAGACATCCTGCCAGATGGGGCCGGCACCGGTGATACCGATCACGTTTTCCATCGGCGAGTTATCGCTATTGCCAGCCCAGACGCCGACGGCTAAGTGGGGCGTATAGCCCATGGTCCAGTTGTCGGCGAAGTTATCGGTAGTACCGGTTTTGGCGGCCACCGGTCGTCCATCCAATTCCAAAGGATTGGGTGAGGGGAACTCCTCGTGACGGGCCACGGTGTCAGAGAGCATGCTGCTGATCAGGAAGGAGACATCCGCGCCAAGCACACGCTCGCCTTTGGCATGCTGGGCATCAAACTTATAGATCGGCCGTCCCTGATTGTCGTTGATCTGCAGAACGGTGGTCTGTGGCATGCGCACACCGCCGTTCGCAAAGGTGGCATAGGCGGTCGTCATATTGAGCAAGGTTTCCTCACTGACACCCAGCGCCATCGCGGCTCCCTGGCGTCCTGGTGCCGTCTGAGCGACGTGTGAAAGGCCCAGGCGGCCCGCCATGGTCATCACGTTTTTGACGCCGGCATACTCAATGGCGTCAACGGCCGGAATGTTATATGAGTTCGAAATGCCACGCCGGATCGTCATGTTATCTCCATGGAATTTATGATCATAGTTGGGTGGATTGTACGGCTTGGTGCCATCCGGGTAATAGGTGTTATGGTCCGGAACGTTCATAGCCGGATACCAGCCCATCTCGAAGGCCGTGGCATAAACGATGGGTTTAAAGGATGAACCGGGAGGGCGCAGGGTATCGGCGGCATTATACTGGCCCTCCATAGTGGGATCGTTCGAGGTGTCATTATAGTTGACACTACCATCCATGGCCAGGATCTCACCGGTTTTGGGATCGTTCACGACGACCGAGGCATTGTGCAGATTGTGGGCCGTGCGCAGGTTACCATAGCCATAGATGTCAAACTCGTTGCCATCGATGCGGTTATAGACGATCTTTTCCACCTGCCGCTCCAGGTCCAGATCCAGGGTGGTGTAGATCGAATAGCCACCGTTGCGCAGATTGTACGCCCCGAATAAAGGGATCAAGACGTTATCGACGATATAATCCACAAAGTGGGGAGCATTCTTCACAGACGCCGGCCGCTTGAACTTGTAGTTCGCGATCTCTTTCTGGGCAGCCTTCATCTGATCGCTCGTGATCATCTTCAGCGATAGCATGTTTTGCAACACATGTGTCTGGCGCTGCATGGCCGCTTTTTTATTAGTAAAAGGCATGTAGCCGGTGGGACTTTGAGGCAGACCGGCCAGCAATGAGGCTTGCCCCAGCGTCAACTGGGCGACCGCCGGTTTACATACCCCCTGCTTGCACTGTGGCTTCAGACCGAAGAAATCCTGCGCCGCCGCCTCAACGCCGAAATTGGAATCACCATAGAAAACGGTATTCAGGTACATCTCCATAATCTGGGCTTTGCTATAACGCTGGGTGAGTCCGGTGGCCAGGATAGCCTCTTCACCTTTGACCTGCAAGGTACGATCCTGGTCCAGGAAAAACTGATTTTTAATCAACTGCTGCGTAACGGTACTGCCACCTTCCTGCACGCTACCATGCTGAAAGTTGGTAATCACGGCGCGTACAATACCGTTGTAGTCTACGCCACTGTTATTCCAGAAAGAGTGGTCCTCGGCCGCGATGGTCGCGTTCACCAGCTCATTGGGGATATCCTCAAAATTAACATAGGTACGCCGACCACCCGAGTTGCTATGGTCATAGAGTTGATAGAGCAGCTTGCCATTGCGATCGTAAATATTGGTCGTCTGGGCCAGCGAGTGCTGGGCGATCCCATCCAGCAGGGGCAGCTGCGCCTGATAGTAAGCATACGCGGCGCCGCCCGCGCCAGAACTTAGAATGAGCATGATGGCGAACAGGACCAGGGCTACGCTCATCAAGCGCAGTAGCAGGGTATCATAGAAGCGGTTATGGTGGCGCTTATGCATCAGCACCCGATTCACCCGCTTGCGCCGCTGAAACATAAGTTCGCGTGAGCGCCGGGATGAATAAGGAGTAGCCAGCGCGGTCGCTGAACGACGTGCCACCTCGCGGCTCGGCCTGCTTCTGGTCGCGGAAGTGATATGATTGCCATTTAGCCTATGATCGTCGGAGGATACACGCCGCAGTGGACCAGCACCAAATTCGTCTGCCAGCACCATGGCGGCCATCTCAGGAGCGATAGTATGGGGGGTGTCAGATGGTGAAGGTGCCTCTCGCTCATCTTCATCGCTCTGCAAAGACAGGGATGGCTTCTCTGAAATAGACGAGGGTGATACTGTTGCTTCAGTTTTTGGCAAAGGTGATGACAGGGAATTTTTGGCAGTTGGACGCCTGGGAATGACTTGCCGCGAACGCTTAGCTGAGTGCTGTGGCTGGTCAGCTGGTCCGGATTGATCAGTATTTTCTATAGAGTCACTACTGTTTATGTCAGTTGTTTCTTCCGTATGAGATGCTTTTTTACCGTCATCATACGAATCATTTATAGGCATATTACATCCTTCCCAAGAAATCTAGTTATGGCTGTAACACTCTGCACTGTTCCCTCCCATCCGTTGGTTTTATTTAAACGTAGGGGCTACTTAAAATACTTTTTTTTCAATCATACCACAAGGCTCTAACGCTGTTACCTTTCTTACCCCTCTCTTGTAGAATATACCTGACTCACGTCATATTGGGAAACGTGATAGCCCTCGCACGAGCGCCCGCATACGCGGCCGCACTCGTTTTTTTGTTGATGCATCGGCTGCGCGGATGCGCAGCCGATGCATCAACAAAATAGGGCTCCTGAGCCATGCAGATGAGAAAACTCAAGCACGCCGCAGACGATCATTGCACATCAGATACTTGCGTAGAGATAGTATGGCTCTCATCCTTTTGGGGAGCATGAGCGCGGAAACCCGATTCTGTACGTTGGTGCAGGAGAGACGCATGAATGCGTCTCCCCTGCACCAACGTACAAAGCACTTATATAGTGTAAACAGGCAATTGGCAGCATTCGGGTAGGGTATACCGTTGATTATAACGCATTATAGACCAGATTCGTCGCGCGCCTATGACTATCAGGATGATAATACCTACTTATTTTTTAGGGCTATGCTATAGCCAGTGAGCTGAACCGCTGTGCAACCCTGGTTGCGGCTAAACGTACCATTTATGAAGGGTTTTTTATACCCATGAGGTTAGAGATATAACTATGAGCCAACAGGAATTTATGCCCGAGTCGCAACGAGAACGCGCCACTAACCAGGATAACGAAGAGGTCTATAGGCCATCATACAGCCAGTATCGTGCCAGTAGCGATATGCCCAAGCGCGATCATCCGGCCGATTTTGAGGCGGCGATCCCACCATACAGTTATCAGGCCCGGGACCACGCGGAACGGCAAGCGAATGAAGCGAAGGGGCGTACAACTTACCAGCAACCGCGCCGGGAAGGCCAACGCTCACGCCAGGCATTTCCGCGTATGAGCCGGATCGGCGCTACATTTCAGCAGGGCTATCGCTTCTATAAGCAGAGGCGTCAGCGTTTTTATGCTCCCGAGGGAGAACAACCGGCGTCACAGGCCGCACCCGCGCCCCGCTGGGGCGTGTTACTGCTGTTGGGGCTGGGCTTTCTCTGCGCGCTGCCGATCCTGATCAAACTTCTGCTGTTATTGTTCGCGGCCATGATCGTGATGGGATTCATATCATTACTACTCATACTGGGTGGCCTGATCATCTACCACCTGTACCTCAAAAAGTACTGGCGCGCCCTCAATAGTCGCTGGCGCTGGTGGTAGCATCGCTCTCACGAGTTTGACAGTCGGCGGGTGGTTTGTTAGAGTTAGAGGCAGTTGAGAAAAAGAAGAACAAGAGAGCCAGACATTGACGGATAATAACACACAAAACGCACAGCCTATGCAACCGGCCATAATCGATATGGTAGATTTAACCAATGTACGTGCGCTAAAGAACCTGCTCACTGCTCACGGCATGCGGCCCAATAAAGCCTTTGGCCAGAATTTTTTGATTGATCGCAACATCTTGAAGAAGATCGTGCAGGCCGCCGAAATCATGCCGGAGGACGAGGTATTAGAGGTTGGCGCGGGCACGGGTGTATTGACGCGCGAACTGGCCCAGCAGGCACGGCGTGTCGTGGCGGTCGAGATAGAGCGCGACATGCTTACCCTGCTGGCCCAGACCACTCGCAGCTATCCCCATGTCGAGCTCATCGCCCGCAACCTGCTCTTTCTCAATCCCAGCGAAGTCTTTGGTCAGACGCCATATAAACTCGTGGCCAATCTACCATATTATATTACCGCCCCGACTTTCAGGCATTTTCTCGAAAACCCCAACCCACCGCGTATCCTGGTCGTAATGGTACAGTGGGAGGTTGCGCAACGCATCATAGCCGAACCCGGCGATCTGAGCCTGCTGGCGATCAGCGTACAATTCTATGGTCGGCCGCACATTATCGCGCGCGTACCGGCACAGTCGTTTTATCCAGCGCCCAAAGTAGATTCAGCGATCCTGCGCATCGACGTACATGAGCAGGCTCCGCTCTCACATGACGAGCGGGACCGCTTCTTCAAGGTCGTGCAGGCGGGCTTCTCAGAAAAACGCAAGCAGCTACACAACTCGCTGACGCATGGACTGCATTACAAGAATGAGCTTATCCGCGGCTGGATGAGCGAGGCCAGCATTGACAGCAGCCGCAGGGCTGAAACCCTCAGCATTGAGGAATGGATCCGCCTCTGGCGCACCATCGATCAGGCGACACGCACCGACCCCCAGACACCGCAATAGACGGCAAAAGGGCGGGTGATATGCTATGATACAAGCAGCAACCAACAGATAGATATTTTTGTCTCAACTTCTTTTCGGCATCAATTTCGCATAGGAAAATGTAAGCTTTATGGGAACGCAGGAACAGTTCTGTGAAACATGTGGGGCGGCCAATGATGTGTCGGCGCGCTTCTGTCAATACTGTGCCGCCCCACTTCCTTTTAAACATACGACCGGAGCACTGCCAGATCACACGCTGCTCAACGGTCGTTATCAGCTTGAAACACGCATTGGTCAGGGCGGTATGGGAGCCGTTTACAGGGCGGCCGATACCCGTTTTAATAATCGTTCCATCGCCGTCAAGGAGATGAGTCGGGCGGGGCTCTCCCCTGCCAGCATCGCGGAGGCAGAGGCCGCCTTCGAGCGTGAATCACACTTACTGGCAGATCTACTTCATCCCAATCTGCCCCGTATCTATGATCACTTCACCGAAGATGAACGCTCCTACCTGGTGATGGATTTTATTGAGGGTCAGACCCTCGAGGAGTACCTGGAGCAACATGGCAATGGTCCCCAGCCCCTGGAACAGGTCTTAAACTGGGGTGAGCAGATATGCGATGTACTAAGCTATCTCCATAACCACCAGCCGCCGATCATTTTCCGTGATCTCAAACCATCGAATGTGATGCTGGATGAGAACGGACACCTCTATCTGATCGACTTCGGCATCGCGCGCGTATTTAAGCCGGGGCAATCACACGATACGGTCGCCCTGGGCTCGCCAGGCTATGCCGCGCCTGAACAATACGGGAAGGCACAGAGTACGCCGCGTTCGGATATCTATAGCCTGGGCGCCCTGCTGCACTGCCTGCTGACGGGCATAGATCCCAGCGAGCAGCCATTTTTCTTTCGGCCGGCCAGGCAGGTGAATCCCAGCATACCAGTCGAGATGGAAGAGTTGCTCCAGCAGATGCTGCAGATGACGGCGGATCAACGACCGGCCAGCGCCCAGGAGGTCAAGAATGTGCTGCGGCACATTGAGCAGCAGCGCATCAGCGGCACCCTCAATCAGGCGGCCCCGAGCACCGTGGCGTCCACACCGACCAGCAGCAATCCCTATCTCAAAGAGGCCTACCGGCTCTATACGCAGCGCAGGCTCAATGACGCGCTGGCGCAGTATGATCGCGCCTTGAAACTGGATGATCGCAATGCGATCGCCTGGCAGGGACGAGGTCTCACGCAGGCCCTCAACGGGCAGCACCGCGAGGCCCTGGCCTCCTTCGAACAGGCGTTAAAGCTCGATCCCAACCTGGTCATCGCCCTCAATGGGAAAGGGACCGCCCTGAACATGCTGCACCGCAACCAGGAAGCGCTGGACGTTTTTGATCGCGCCATCCTGATGGAGAAAGACAATGTGATTGCCTGGAACGGCAAGGGCGCGGTCCTCAGCGCGCTAGGACAGCCAGAGCAGGCGCTGACGGCCTTTGATGTCGCCCTGCACTACGATCCTCAGATGGCCCAGGCATGGGGCAACAAGGGACTGGTCTTGCGCCAACTGCGCAACTATCCAGATGCGCTACGGGCCTTTGAGAAGGCGTTGTCACTGGATCGCAATTCGGTCGTGTACTGGAACGGCAAAGGACTGGTACTCAGCGAAATGGGGCGTTATCCCGAGGCGATGCAGGCCTACCATGAGGTGCTGAGCCGCGATCCCAATTATGCTCCCACCAAGTGTGGCATCGGCGATATCCTCTATGCACAGCACAAGTTGCGCGGCGCATTAGATCAATATGATCAGGCACTAAAGAACGATCGGCATTTCGTAAAAGCCTGGGAGCGGCGCGCCATTGTACTGGCCGACATGGGCAATTTCAATAAAGCCCTGGAATCGTATGAAGAGGCTTTGAAGCTGGACCAGCGCTACGCGCCCGCCTGGAATGGCAAGGCCAGCGCGCTCTGCCAGCTTGGACGCTACGACCAGGCGCTGGACGCCTATAGCAAGGCCCTACTGATCAATGCCAACGTGCCACAGGCCTGGAACGGCAAAGGCAACGCCTACTATCACCTGGGCAACTATACCATGGCCCTTGATGCCTATGAGCGGGCGCTACGGCTCAATCCTCGCATGGCGACGGCCCAGCATAATAAATCGCTGGTACTCAAGCAATTGCAGCGCTATGAAGAGGCCCTGGCGGCGGCGGAAGAAGCGATTCGCCTGATGCCAGCTGATCCCGACAACTGGCTGCGCAAAACGGAGGCGCTCAAAAAATTGCATCGCCGGCGAGAGGCACGCGCGGCTGAAGCAGAGGTCGCGCGCCTGCGTGGTGATGCGTAAAAATTGGGACAAGTTTGATACCCACGATAGCAGCGCAAATGGCGGGTGCAAGTGCGCCCGCCATAACAAGGGCAAGAGCAAATCGGGGAGGGAAGAGAAACGCTGATTTGCTTAGCGCAAGCTTTTCGCGGACTGATCATAGACCCGGATGCTGTTATCATCATCATTGTAGTGCGATACAACATCAGAGCCAAAATTCACGGAAGAGGAACCGCGCAGCATCTCGAAGCCAGCGACACGCATGGTAGCAGGTGGATCGACAGCCAGCACCACATCCTTTACCGTGCCCAGTTCGCGATCCTTAACACCTATGATCTTACGGGAGAGCAGTTGCTGTCCGCGCCCCAGGGGAGGGAGAGCCCGTGCCAGCATCTGCGCGTTACGAATCGTCACCCGATTTTTCTCAATCGCTATGATTCCGGTCACAGGCAAAGAGAGGTCGCCATGCAGACGCGTGCGCACGCACAGCGCGTAGATAGCGTTTGAGCCTTCCTTAAAAAAGAAATCTTCCACCTTTCCCAGCGACTTACCTTCGCCGGGGACAACAACATCCAGATTATACAACTCTGACCATTTACGTATGGCCTGATTATTTTCCATACCAAGCTCCTCAAAATCAGATCTATCAAAATGAAATCTCTTATTAAGAATAATCTAGTCCAATCTTATCACTTTTCCCAGGTCCCCAAAAGAGAGACATTACCCGGTGGCAAGGGAAGAACAGGTGCGTGGGGTACACAGCGGCTCGCCGCTGTGTACCCCACGCACCTGTTCTTCCCTTGCCACCGGGTATTTCTTAAGGCGGTATACCCGCCGCACACACACTGCTACGTCTTGCACGTATCTCTTGATTACTTTTATACTGGGGTGAATAAACAGGGAGGCAAGCAACATTGTCCGATGAGACAAAGCAGATAAGCGGCGATACAAAAACTATTCCTGTACTACGCTCGATGAGCCGCTTAAAGGAGCTCCAACATAATCCACTGGAGTTCCTGTCGGGGTTGACGGCGGAATTTGGGGATATCGTACAGATCAAGTTATTTTTCTGGCCGGTCATCATTATCAATCATCCGGATTACATCAAGCGTGTTCTGCAGGAGAACTATCGCAACTACGATAAAAACGTGCCCATCTTCAATTTATTTCGGCCGATCCTGGGCAATGGCCTGGTAACAAATTATGGTGGCGAGAGCTGGCTACGCCAGCGGCGTTTGATGCAGCCGGCCTTCCACCGCCAGCGTACAGCCGCGCTGGGAACCATCATTACGGAGGCGACCGGGCAGCTGCTGGCGGATTGGGAGGGTCCGGCCGCCAGGGGAGAGGCCGTGGACGTGGCCGATGCTATGATGCACCTGACCCTGAATATTGTCGGTCGCTCCCTCTTCGGCATCGATATCACGGGTCAAACCCATACATTTGGCAAAGCTTTTTCCGATGCGAATGCCTTTCTATTGGAATATTTTAATCGGCCATTCCCTCCTTTGAGCGTACCCACTCCACGTCACCGCCGCTTCCATCGCGATGTGCGCTCCCTGGACAAGGTGGTCTATGAGATTGTGCAGCAGCGACGCGCCAGCCAGGAGGCGCACGAGGATCTGCTAGCAATGTTGATCGAGGCTCGCGATGAGGAGACCGGTGAGGGCATGAACGACCAGCAGCTGCGGGATGAGGTGATGACGCTGCTGATCGCTGGTCATGAGACCGTCGCCAATGCGCTGGCCTGGGCCTGGTATCTGCTCGCGCGGCACCCGGAGGTTGAGCAGAAGCTGCAGGCTGAACTGGCACAGGTGCTGGCGGGCCGTCCACCGACCATAGAAGATCTGCCCGAGCTATTCTACACGCGCATGGTCTTTGAGGAAGCCATGCGGCTCTATCCCCCGGTCTGGATTATCATGCGCAAGTCCCTGGCGGAGGATACGCTGGGTGGCTATCCCATTCCGGCCCAGACCTATATCGCCTGGAGTACGTACGCTATGCACCGCCATCCAGAGTTCTGGGAGCGGCCGGAAGAGTTTTATCCAGAGCACTTCACGGCCGAACAGGTAGCCACACGGCCACGACACGCCTATATTCCCTTCAGCCATGGACCGCGCATCTGTATCGGCAACACGTTCGCGCTCACCGAGGCCCGGCTGGTGCTGGCCACCATCGTGCAACGCTACAGCATGAAGCTGGTCCCAGACCATCCCGTCACGCCCAATCCGCTGATGACCCTGAGTCCGCGCCAGGGCATTCGGGTGTATTTACAGGCCAGGTAAAGACTGGCCTGACAACGATTACAGTACGTTCTGCTTGAGCCACCTGGGATCTGGCTTAGCAAAGGGACCCACTTCGTACAGATCGTCTTTGTTCCAGAGCATCTGGGTGGTGGCGGCCGTGGTCGCTACGATCAGCCAGATGAACAGGGTACCCAGCGACAGGGCAACGCGTGTATCTTTCAGGCGGAAGATAGCCACGAAGCCACTGGCAATGGTAAACAGGAGAAAGAAAGCGGTCAGCACGAAGGCATTGATAGGGGAACGCAGGCTAAAGTAAGCGGCGTTAAAGGCCACGTACTCCAGCCAGGTCACCGCCTGCAAGGACAGGAAAGTCTTGCGTCCAGGAGTCTTCTGCGGCATGTTGAGTACGCGCAACGTACCATAAATAACACTGATATTATTGATGGTCCAGGCGGGCGCAAAGAACCAGGAAGGTGGTGTAATCTTCACCTGCTTCAGGTTTTTGAAGTAGGAGGTATCGCCAAAGATCGTTTCGCGTGCATTGCTGCCCTTATTGCCACTGAATACGCTCACCATGGCCGAAGTCGCGAATGTGAGCACCTGTATAATCAGATAGAAGGCCAGTCCATGGTACCAGCGCCAACGAGGGGTAATCCTTGTCGCCGCCGCCAGCTTATCTTCAATATCTTTAATAGGTCTGATCCTTACAGACATAATGGAGTCTCCTTGCGCAAACCGATATATATATACTTTTCTGGTATACGTTTTGGCAGAATGAAACATCTACAACAAGGGACGCTATTCCTGTAAGGAATGGATATAGCTCAAGAATGAAATAGGGTTGTGTGTGCAGGATGCGCATACAACCCTATTTCATTCTTGAGGCAAGTTAAGACATGTGGAAGGTGTGGAAGAGGAAGGCGAGGATGTCTGCTTCCTCTTCGATGATTTTGGCGGTGGGCTTGCCCATGCCATGACCCGCCTTCATTTCGACGCGGAGGAGGATGGGGGACTCGCCCGCGTGGGCGGCCTGGAGCGTGGCGGCGAACTTACGCGCATGGGCTGGTACGACACGGTCATCGGTATCAGCGGTCATGATCAGGGTTGGCGGATAAGCGGTTCCCGGCCGAACGTTATGGAGTGGTGAATAGGCATACAGAAAAGCAAATTGTTCGGGATTATGCTCGGCATCGCCATATTCGCCGATCCAATAGCGCCCGACGGTAAAGCGGTGGTAGCGCAACATATCGATGACTGGCACGCGGCAGATAACAGCTCCATACAGATCGGGACGCTGCACCAGGCACGCAGCCACCAGAAGGCCACCATTGCTCCCACCCATGATAGAGATGCGCGATGGCTGCGTATAGTTGTTCTCCACCAGCCATTCGGCGGCGGAGATAAAGTCATCGAAGACATTCTGCTTTTTCTCCAGCATGCCCGCCTCGTGCCACTGCTCCCCATATTCGCTACCACCGCGCAGATTGGCGACAGCGTAAATTCCCCCGTGTTCTATCCAGACCAGCGGCGTCACGCCAAAGGTTGGCGTCAGGCTGATATCAAAACCGCCATAGCCATACATCAGGACAGGATTATTGCCGTCCAGCGCCAGTCCCTTCTTATGCGTCAGGAACATGGGCACGCGCGTCCCGTCTTTGGATGTATAGAAGACCTGCGTCGTTTCATAGCCAGCAGGATCAAAGCTGGCCTGCGATTGACGCAGGGGATAGAGCGTATTGCAAACGAAGTCGTAGCGGAAAACCGTCGAGGGAAAGAGGAAGGACGTAAAGGTGATAAACAGTTCGTCGCCATCGGGCTCACCCGAGAGATCAATGATTGAGCCCAGCGTTGGCAGGGCCAGTTGCTGCTGCAGGCTCCCATCCTTGCTATAGAGCTTGATCTCGTGATGGGCATCATGCATGTAGGCGATGACAAATTGCTGGTTAACGATCTGCGCGAACGCTATCACATCATCTTGCTCGGCAATCAGCTCACGCCAGTTTTCGCGAACCGGATTGGCGCTATCGATCGCGATGATCCGGCCTTTGGGCGCATTCAGGTTGGTCTGAATATAGAAAATGGGGCCATCATTACCGATCAGATCGTAGCTGGCATCCGCCTCATCCAATAAGCGAACAAAGGGGGTGGAGCTCTCAACCTCGCGATAATAGAGGCGGTTACGTGGCTCGGTGCCATTCCACACCGTCAGAAATAGATATTTGCCATCATCGGTAATCGAAGGCGTGAAGCTGAGTTCCTTGGCCTCGGGCCGCTCAAAGATCAGCTGATCCTCCGACTGCGGTGTATTGATCGCATGCCAGTAGACCTTGCTGAACTTACTCTGGTCCTCTTCAGCCACGGTACCTGGCTCAGGCAAACGATTATAAAAGAAGCCAGAATTGTCATGTTTCCAGGCAATGCCACTGAACTTGCACCAGTGGATCACCTCATTAAAGTCCACCCCGCTATCCACCTGGCGAATATGGATCTCCTGCCAATCGCTCCCACTATTGGAGGTTCCATAGGCCAGCAAGGTACCATCATGACTGAAAACCTGGTTGGTCAACGAGACCGTACCGTCCGTACTCAAGCTATTGGGATCAAGCACGACCCGCTCGTCAGATTCGAGCGACGACTGCATATACAACACGCTCTGATTCTGCAGGCCGCTGTTTCTGGAGAAATAGTAGCGTCCCCCTCTTTTAAGGGGTGCGGAAAATTTGGGATAATTATACAGCTCAATGTAACGCGCCCTGATCTGCTCAAGGTCGGGCAACTTATCCAGATAAGCACGCGCCAGTGCGTGCTGCTGCTCCACCCAGGACTGTGTCTGCGCCGACTTCTCATCCTCTAGCCAGCGATAGGGATCAGCAACACGAGTACCGTGGTAGTCTTCAATCGTCTCATCGCGACGTGTGGTAGGAAAATTCAACTGCAGGCTCCTTTGAATACTTTTGAATACTATAGAGGACAATAAACGACGTTGTTTATGCTTGCTCAATCGATGGCGGCTGCAGCAGCGAATGAGCAAAATTCGCTACCAGCGTCTGCACCTCTGGTAGATGCTGCTTAAAGAAATGGTCCGCGCCCTCCAATGTCACCAGGCGCTTGGGAGCTGAAACGTGTTCAAACCATTCTACCGCCAAATTATATGGTGCCAGTTCGTCGGCGGTACCATGAATAAAGAGCTTGGGTTTATAACATTGGGCCAGGGTCTCACCACTGGCGAACATCCGCGCCGGCACCCCAAGGCCAATCATTCCCGTTACCCGATCATCGGCGCAGGCAACGCGCAGACCAACATATGAGCCAAACGAGAAGCCCGCGATAATCACCGGCACGCCCGGATAGCGACGGCTCATAAATTCCAGCGCGTAGCGCACATCATCCATCTCACCTCGCCCCTCGTCATATGTTCCGGTACTATGGCCTACGCCGCGAAAGTTAAAACGCAAAGCGGGCACATTTATCAATTGCAGCGCCTGCGCCACCTTAAACACGACCTTATTGTGCATTGTCCCGCCACCAAGGGGGTGAGGATGACAGATGACGCCGACGAAATCGGGGGCAACGCCCTCTTCCTCAGGCTTTAAAATACCTTCCAGATAACCGGTAGGAGTAGGTATATTCACATGCAACACTTGATTCCCAGCCATAATAATTCCTATTCTTTGCTCTTAATATATAATTCTTATCCTATTTTATCGTACCTGCATATCCGTTGCCTGTGCATGCTATTATACAGAGCCATTTAAAAGGCTTTTTTGCCGCCTTCGGAGGCGGGAGGTAAGGATGAGAGCGGGGACACCCCGCACCCCGCAAGGGGCTAGCTGCCCCTTGACCTCGCTGTGCCCTACTTTTCAATAGCCCTGACTATCATATATACGCTCTATCCAGGCTTATCAGATGTCTTGCCGTGGACGCGTCAATTCACGCGATGTCTGCATAACCGACATTACACAGCGCACCACCAGCACGATGCTCATCAAGAATAGTACCGCCAGCAGGCCGATAATCACCAGTTTGGCTGTGCGATCCACCAGCACAGCCAGCAAGACAACCAGGGCCAGTAGAGCGGCAAAAACAATGTTATTCAAACCAAATAAGATTAATATCTGCCGATGCCAGGTGATAGATTTTCCTTCAGCGCGTGCGCGTGCCAGAGCTTTGCGGCCCGCGCGAATATTCATAATACCCACCACGATCAGCACCGCCACACAGATCGCCGCGAAAATAATGCCAGCCAGAGCCGCCACCCCGAGCTCTATCATAAAAGCCTCCAAAAATCGCAATCATGGATGTGCTATTGCACCTTGTTCCCATACTATAACACGTCTTCAAAAGATGCAGGAGGAATCCCCATGCTTCTCCAACACGCTCCCTATAGATTATCGTCAGAGTCAATAAATACTATGTTCATCCGATAGTAAAGTAATAATGCAGCCACACCTCAATGGCCTGTGAGCACCGCGGGTGCCCAGATATTTGTTTTATATTGCTGTGGCAGGACGCAGCTAAGAGGTTATTATATGGAGACATATGGATTACATCAATATCCGGGCAGGCTTTTTATTGTTGAAGGGGTAGATGGCTCGGGAAAGAGCACGCAGATCGCCCTGCTGCGGCAGTGGCTGATCAGCGAGGGCTACACTGTCTTCTTTAGCGAATGGAACTCTTCACCACTGGTCAAAAAAACGACCAGCCGGGGCAAGAAAAAGCAGTTGTTGACCCCCACCACCTTCAGCCTAATTCACGCCACCGATTTCGCCGATCGTACAGAACACGACATCATTCCTCCCCTTAAAGCTGGAGCAATCGTGCTGGCGGACCGCTATATATACACGGCGTTCGCGCGCGATGTGGCGCGCAACGTCGATCGCACATGGGTGCGCGAACTCTACCAGTTCGCGGTCAAACCAACCTGCGCCTTCTATTTCCGCGTTCCCCTGGAGGTCTCTCTCAGCCGCATCCTGACCGGTCGTAGCGAGCTCAAATATTATGAAGCGGGCATGGATCTTGGCTTGAGCAGCGATATCCGGCAAAGCTTTACTCTTTTTCAGCAACGCATCGTCCACGAATACGAAGCCATGATCGATGAGTTCGGCCTTACCGTTATGGACGCGACCCTACCCATTCCAGAACAGCAGCGTCGGATGCGCAGACTGGTCCTTCCGCACCTGGAAGGTGTACGTCGGCTGCGCCCTCCCTTACCCGAGCAAGAATTGGAGAATATCGCCCGCCGGGCCGAAATCTTGCGCGGTCGCAATGACTGAGAAACGTTATGATCACGATAGAGGATACACAGACCATGACAGCATTAGATTTTTATGGCATAGATGCCATTGGCCTGCGTGCACAAAAAGAGATTCTACCAGGGCGACTGATTGTGATTGAGGGAACGGATGGTGTGGGGCGCAGCACCTTGATTCAGGTGCTGAGACCATGGCTGGAGAGCAGCGGCTACGCCGTCGTCGATAGCGAGACTACACGCTCCGAACTGGCGGGGAGCGGGCTTAAAGATGCCAAGGAGGGCAACACGCTTGGCCCGATTACATTAAACTTATTTTACGCCACAGACTTCATCGATCGCTTCGAAAACCAGATCATCCCCGCCCTGCGAGCCGGCTTTATCGTCCTGACTGATCGCTACATCTACTCTCTGATGGCCCGCGCCCTGGTGCGAGGGGCCGACACCCGCTGGTTGCGCTCCATCTATGGGCTAGCCCTCAAGCCCGATGCCATCTTCTACCTGCGCGTCGAACTCGAAGATCTCATTCCCCGCATCCTCCAGGGGCGAGGCTTCGACTACTGGGAATCCGGCATGGATATGCGCCTGGGCAATGATCTGTTCGAAAGTTTTGTGTGCTACCAGAAGTTAATGCTCTCAGAATACGACAAGATGGCCAGTGAATACCACTTCGAAGTGATTGATGCCACCGGCACCCCCGAAAAGATCGCCGCCCAACTCAAACAAAAAATACTTCCCCTCCTTCCTAATGGATAAGTAGGGCTCATGAAATAAAACAGGTGTTGTGCGCGGGAGGGGCTGTCCGCCCCTCCTGCCGGGGTTTGGGGTGTCCCCAAGATTTCTCCCTCTCCCCCTTCCCGCCGCAGGCGGGAACATTCAGCGCATTGCCAGGCTTTTTAAAGCATTTTTACTAAAAATCGCACCAACCCTTGCTTAAAGGTGCTATAAGATGTTATACTGACACAGGAAAAATTTTTGTTATAACCCACAATTGCCTGATCTATCATACATAACAGTTGAGCGATAGCCCCGTCTGTCTGTGGCTATCCCCTGGAGTGTGAAGCGGGCGTTGTTCGGGCAAAGGAGGTGAGGGACATGGACGCTGGCCCTAGTCATAGTAGGTGTGCCTATTACAGAAAGACCAGTGCATACCTGCTTTCAGGACTGTTCTTCTCCTCATCGAGTAAAGCGATTGGATTCCTTCATCATTGATCCTCCGGGGTTGACTTAAACCCCCTCTTACTCGATGAGACAGACATCGCCCCCATAGATGTGACTGATGTCGAGTAAGAAGAAGAACACTCCATTTTTGCCAGTAAGTCCTTACGCTGCTTGCAGCATCCCCAGCAATTACAGCGCATCGTCGAAATGCATCACGCAAGCTCAGTTGATTGTATCACCATGCATTTCGAAAACCGCTGTGTGCCATATCATCGCTGATGGTATGGCTTGATGGACTATGCCTGTGTACCCCGCGCGTGCCTGCGCGCACAAGGTACACTACTTAACCCTGTTTACTTGCAAAAAAGGTGGTGATACCTATGATTTTTTTAAGCGCTTTACTCCATAAGAGCATTTACGACGCAGATCATCGCCGCATTGGCTCCCTGCGGGACATCTGTGTAACCCTGAACGAGACATTTCCGGTGGTGACCGCGCTGGTGGTTCATCCAGCCAGTGGCAGCGAGCGCCTGATTATCCCCTGGTCTCAGGTGCAGAGCATTGAGACCACCCCTGTTCAGTTGACGGTACTCGAGCCGCAGATACAGTCCTATGAGCCCGATTCCGCCGAGATCCTGTTGAAGCGCGATATCCTGGACAAGCAGATCGTCGATACCCAGGGCTTTCGCGTGGTAAAGGTGAATGATTTAAAGCTGGCACAGATCAAAAAGACGGCCCGCCTGGTGGGCGTCGATATTGGATTGAGCGGACTGCTGCGCCGCCTGGGTTGGCAGCCCGCCATCGATATGCTTGGTCGTGTGACGCCACTCCAGATGGCCGAGCGCACCGTCACCTGGAATTATGTTGAGCCGATCCAGTTCGTCAGCTCGAGCACCAGCCAGCTGGCGGCGGTAGGAGCGGGGGCCGCCAGCGTTGGCGCCGTGGGCGTCGTACCCAAGGTGCAACTGAATGTGAGCCACAACAAACTATCCGAGCTTCATCCGGCCGATATCGCCGACATCCTCGAACAACTGGACCTGGAAGAGGCGGGTGCTATGCTGGAACGCCTGGATGATGAGACCGCGGCCGACACGCTGAACGAGGTTGAGTATCCATTGCAATCCGAGCTGTTGACAGAGCTGGGACCCGATCGCGCCTCCGATCTTTTGGAGCGCCTGGCACCGGACGATGCCGCCGATATTCTGGCCGACATGCCAGCGGGCGAGGCCGAACGCCTGCTCAACCTGATGCCGATCAATGAATCCCAGCCTATTCGCGATCTCCTGCGCTATGGAGGTGAGACCGCCGGTGGTATCATGACCACGGAAGTCCTGGCCCAGCCGGTGGATGCGACCGTCGAAGAGGTACTGGTCTACCTGCGCCAGCATTCGGAACACCTGGATATGGTTTACTACCTCTATATTGTCGACGAAGAGCAACACTTGATCGGTGTGGCCTCGTTGCGTCAGATTGTAACCGCCGAGCCCAACACGCGCATGGGCGCTTTGATGGACCAGGATATCATCAAGGTGCAGATCGATACCGACCAGGAAGAGGTGGCACGCGTCATCGCCAAATACGACCTGCTCGGCGTGCCCGTGGTGGACGCCGATAACCGTCTCAAAGGCATGGTAACGGTGGACGATGTCATCGACGTCATCCACGAAGAGCAGGCCGAGGACGTCTCGGAAATCACCGGTACCGATGTAGAGGAGCATGAGTCCGACGAGGGCTCACGTCGCCGCAGCACCATCAGCCGCTCCTCATGGCTGGCCTTGAATGTAGTGATCGGTTTTTTTATCGCCATGATCATCTCCAGCGCCTTTCAGCCGGTGCTGGGGAACGCCAGCGCGCTAAGCCTGCTCGACGGGGCTCCAATGCCGAATCTGAACCTGCACCTGGCCCTGAGTGGCGTGCTCTGCCTGATTCCCATGCTGCTGCTGACCACGGTGGCAGCCGGATCGCAGGCCCTGGGCATTGCCGGCTGGGAGATGCGCACCAAACGCGGCCGCGACTTCTTCCGCACCCTCTGGCGTGAAACGCTCCATGGCACCATGGGGGGCATCCTGACCACCATCCTGGTCTTCGTCCTCTCCTGGCTACTCTATCGCTCACTTTTACTGAGCGTTGCCGTCAGTCTGAGCTTCGGTTTCACCCTGCTGATCGCCGCACTTTGCGGACTGGCACTACCCAACATCTTACAGCGTGTACGCCTGCGCGGCAGCCTGATCGCAGCCCCACTGCTCAATCCGGTCATCGCCATTGCCAGTTTAAGCGTATTCCTCGCTACGAGCCTGGCGCTCATCAATAAATTTGTCGGATAAGCGCCAAATTGACGGCAAAAAGTATTGACGAAGCGCGGCAAATAGTATATATTACCAGTGTTCCGAGCGAACAATCTTCCTCGATAGCTCAATGGTAGAGCAATCGGCTGTTAACCGATGGGTTATAGGTTCGAGTCCTATTCGAGGAGCTACTACAAAAAAGGCCACCGTCTGGTGGCCTTTTTTCGTGTTACTTATGTTATTTTTGTTAGTAGGGGACCATCTCCCCGATGCTCTTTTCCTTTTTTACCGGGTATAACATGCCCTTTTGTTTCCCCGCCTGCGGCGGGAAAGGGGGGAGAAGGGGATTTTGGGGACACCCCCAAACCCCGGCAGGAGGGGCTGACCGCCCCTACTGCACCTCCCCGCTTTTTACCAGCTTTATTTATTAAAGATCATAGGGGCGAACGTAAGGGGTACAAGAAGGCGGCTAGCCCTCCTGCACCCCTGAATGAGGCACAAGGATATATTATGTTGAATGCAGACCGCACCGATATCGATTTCAGGGTACTCTCCAGGAGTATGCTAGAGGCCACACCGCTGCCAACCTTTGTGATTGATCGCAACGGTGAGATCCTTTATTGCAATCAAAGAGGGCTCAACCTCTACGCCCCCACACAATGGAAACCGGGCCTCTGTCTAAACCAGGTCATTCGCAACCAGGCCATCATCCAGCTGGTCCAGAGCAGTATCGCCAGCAACACACAGCAGAAGGGACAGTTTGAGCAAGGCAACTCGGATATCGCCTGGAAAGTCTCGGTCTCCCCTGTAGCCCACCAGCAGCACTTCACGGGCTATGAGTATCGCTACTTCGCCATCATTATCGAGGACATGACCGAGGCGCGGCATATCGAACGTGTTCAACGCGACTTTATCGCCAATATTTCGCATGAATTGCGCACTCCCCTGACCTCCGTTCGCCTGCTGGCCGAAACGCTGGAAGACACCATCGATACCGATCCCGAAAAAGCCCAGGAGTTTGTTGAAAAGATCGAAAACGAGGTCAACTATCTGAGCGAGCTCGTGGCCGAACTGCTGGAGCTATCACGCATCGAGTCGGGACAGACCTCGATGAGCATCGAGCCTGTCGGGGCCGAGCAACTGGTACGAGAGGTCATGGCACGCATGCTCCCACTGGCTCAGCGCCACCGTGTACAACTGATGACAGATATCCAGCAAGGAGAGACACTGGTCGCCGCCGACAGCAAGCAGATTACGCGCGTACTGGTAAACCTGGTGCACAATGCCATCAAGTTCACCGCCTCTGGTGGGCAGATCATCATCGGCACCGCACTACAAAACGACCGCCACGCCCAGCGCTTCTTTGTCAAAGACACCGGAGTCGGCATTCGAGCCGAAGAGCTCTCGCGCATCTTTGAACGCTTCTACAAAACTGATCGCGCCCGGGCTAAGCCCGGCTATATTGGTCCCGGGGGTGGTGGCACGGGTCTGGGCCTGGCCATTGCGCGCCACGTCGTAGAGACGCACGGTGGCCGCATCACCGCCCAGAGCACCGTCGGCGAAGGCAGCGTCTTCACCTTCACCCTCCCCGTCGCCAACGAGTAATCTAATAATCTCTGTGTCAGCAGGAAAAGTTCGGCCGCGCTGCGCGGCCGAACTTTTCCTGCTGACACAGAGATTAAAATTTAAGACAATCTTTACGAGATTTCCGTTGCCAAATGCCGCAACTGTATGGTACATTGCCTAGCATCAACTTCATTAACGGCAGAAAGTTGATCTAGAATACGTTTACTTCGTAAGTAGATATGATATGGTTAGAGTCAGCGTAAGATGAGCATCATGAAGCGCAGTAGGTTGCAATAGTACTTGCTCTTGTGTATTGACATAATGTCAGGTACAATGGGATGGTAGTGGGACGAGAGAGAGAGGACACATATATGAGCAAACTCGTTATGGTTATTGATGATTCTGCAACGGTTCGAAAGATAGTGGAGACCTGCCTCAGACGCGAGGGATTTGATGTCAAAAGTTTCCCCGATGGCGTTGAGGCGATGCGCTGGCTCACAGAGCCGGAGGCGCGCATTCCAGACCTGGTTATTTTAGATATCGGTCTCCCGAAAATGGATGGGTATGAAGTTGCCCGGCGTCTCAAAACAAAACCCCAATTTAGCAGTACAGTCATCGTCATGCTCTCGCGCCGTGATGGAATGATCGATAAGCTCAAAGGCCGCCTTGCCGGGGCGAAGGATTACCTGACCAAGCCATTCAAAACCCAGGATCTCATCGCCGTTATCGAGTCTCATCTGGGCACGCCCGCCCCGAATTAGCACTAGAAATAGCAGCCATTATGAGTCAACGTCCAGCTCTGTCAGCCACTATACTCAGAGGCAGCCATGCACAGCATCTTGAACAAATGAGTGATCAGGATTTCTGGAAGTATGCGCAGCAACTGGCACAGACACCTCAACGACCCACGTCACAAACTGAAGAGTACGTAAAGTGCGCGTTTGAGGCGGGCCATGCGTTAATTCCACTGGCTGTTCTACGGGAGATATTGCCCACGACTCGTTATCCTGCTCAGTTGCCCGCTTCTCCCCACTGGATGCTGGGAATTGCGGCCTGGCGCGGGGAGCCCATCGCCGTTATCGATCTGGCTGCATACCTGGCACAGCAGCCAACCGATCTTCCTGGGCGCTCTGTACTGCTGATCGCCCAACTGGCGGATATTACCCTGGGCCTGGCTACCACTATCAGCGACGTACCCGCATCTTTCGTCAGCGAACAGGATCAGGCCAGCAATAGTATGGTGAAAGAGGATTGGCTTCTACCCGAACATAGTGTACAAGGGGCACATGCCGGTATGCCTATACTACAGTTACCCGCGATCATGAGTGATATAGTTCAACAACTTCGTATATCGCATGAGTGAAGAATTTTCATTTGAAGAAAATGAGCTGACAACTGAAGATCTGGCCGTCTTGAAAGCCTTCGACGCCATAGAGAGTTGGCCCACCAAGGATGGCAAAGACGGCGACTCGGCCGACGATGAGCATCAGAAAGAGAGTGCGGCTGAAGACGAAGCGGAGATGCTCGTCATCTTTCTGGAAGAGGCAACAGAAGACATTGCCAGGATGAGCCAGGCGGCCCGGCAGCTAACGCAAGAAAAACAGTTCGCGGCCACCCGCTTCAGGGTTTTCCAGCGCGCAGGCCACAAGCTGCGCGGCACCGCCGCAGCCGTTGGCTATCTCATTATGTCTACGGCCGCTGAGCATATCGAGATCATCGCGGAACAGGTATTGAACGAAAAGATCAAACCTGACACTGGCCTGGAGGCGATCACCCAGGCTATTTCTGTATTGGAAGGCTGTCAGAGCTACCTGGCGGAAGAAGGACAGGAACCAGACAAGCCTGAGCTCATCACCGCGCTCGAGGCAACCTATCAGCGCCTGGGCATTGTCCTGACAGGGGTTCCCCCCAATAATACGGCGGCGCTCCCGGCTCAACAAGAGGATATCAGCAACAAGGTGACGATCCCTCTGGAGCTAACAGGCGCCTTTCAATCTATCATAGATCAGGCGCCGATCGCTCAGCCAGCTGGTCAATTTGAAGCTGCCTATCAGCCAGTTGAGAGCTATCCTCTTTTCGTGCACATTGAGAACCGGCGCTTTGAAAAACTGCTCCACCATACAGGTCAACTCATAGAGATGCATGCCGAGCTGGAGAGCGCGCAACGCGATGTGAAAGCCGCGCTGCAGGCTCAGCAGGCGGCCCAAAATCGGCTCATACAGCTGGAGCAATCCTTCACCAACGTGATTCGGCAGAAACCCACCACACAGGTACAGGATGAGACGTCCTCCTCGTTGATCGCGCGCATCCTCAGCGATACCTACCAGGAGAGGCCGCACAGTCGCCGCTATCGCAGTCGTCCACCCGCACAACCGCTATCCGCGGAAGAAAGCTGGGATGAACTGGATCTAGAACACTATTCGGAGCAGGATCTGTTGCTGCAGGAGTTACGTGAGGCCATCAACCAGGTGACTGTCTGCAGCGCGCGCGTCAATACCGCCAGCACCGCCTTGCAGATCGTGCAGCAAGAATATATGGCGCGCGCCACCGTTGTGCGTGACGATACCCAGGTGATGCGCCTGACCCCGCTTTCTACCCTGGTTCCACGGCTGCGCACTGTCATTGCCGCCAGCGCCCTGGCGCAACAATATAAAGTGGAGTTTGACGTCAGTGGCGACGCGTTAGAGATCGACCAGGAGATCCTGGAAACGCTCTCTCCACCATTGCTACACATGCTGCAGACATGTATCTCCGACACCTCTGTCATTCAAGGAGAGCAGACGGAAACGTATCATATCTGGCTGCATGCGCACGCCAGGGGGAACGACATCACTCTGGAGATCGGATTCTCCATGCCGGTCCTGGGAGGAACGCTGGAGATCCTGAGGAGGCCGCTACAAAGGCTAAACGGCACCATCAACCTGCAGCGCAACAGTTCCGGTGGTGTCAGCTTCCATCTCGCGCTCCCCCGGTCGCGCGGGACCGTCCGCTGCCTGCTCGTAGGCTGTGGAGAACAGCAATTTATTGTTCCGATGACGCAGGTGCAGCGCGTCAGCCTACATAAACAGGAGCAACTCGACCAGAGCTACCGGCTGAAAGATTTGTTGACTTTAAGCGGGGAAGAAGCATCCGCCTCACCCGAGAATGAGGCCCGACCGATCCTGATCATTCAATCGGCAAGCAATAAAGTGGTAGGCATCGTAGTAGACGAGATCCTGAGCGAGCAAGACCTGACGGTCAAGCCGCTTCCATCTTATCTGCGGCGTCCCGGCATCGCCGAATCGGCCATCACCGGTCAGGGCAATACATTGCTGATGCTCGATCCTGGGGAGCTGATCCGGAACTATCTGCAGCGCGTCACGCCGCGCAACGGCCAGAGATCAGGATCCACCAATGGCGGCGATGATCAACAGAAAAAGAACAATCGAACGCCGAAGGTCCTGGTAGCCGACGACTCAGCCTACCTGCGACAGGCGGTACTCCACACGCTGAAGCAAGGCAAATATGAGATATTCGAGGCCAGGGACGGAATGGAGACAATCGAGCAGCTGCTGGAAAACACGCCCGATATCGTCCTGCTCGATATCGAGATGCCCAACCTCAATGGCTATGATGTGCTGAACATCATGCGCGAATACCCTGAATTGGCCCATGTAAAAACGATTATGTTAACCTCACGCACCTCGGATAAACACATCCAGCGGGCGCAGGAACTGGGCGCGCTGGCGTACCTGGTCAAACCATGTCCACAGACCACCTTGCTCAATACGATCAAGAGCCTGCTGGGAGAGAATACGGGCAAGCAGGCCAGGGCCCGCTCACAAAAGTCATAAACACAAAACAGATGGGCCCGCTTCCGAGGGGGAAGCGGGCCCATCTGTTTTGCTTGACTTGATGCGCAGGTTGACTAGCGATAGGATGCTGGCGCGGCCTCGATAGCGCCAGTCTCAATCATAATCTCACGCAACTGCTTGGCATCAATGACCTCATTGGTGCGCAACGCCTGCGCGATGCGGTCGAGCGTAACGTGATGCTCCGTCAAGAGGTTAACGGCGCGCTCGTAGGCTCGTTTGACGATACGATTGACCTCTTCATCGATTAAGGTCGCCGTCTTCTCGCTATATTCGCGAGAATTACTGGCCAGGGCGGTACCCGCGAAGGGATCTTCGCGCTCACTGAAGGAGATGGTACCCAGGCGATCGCTCATGCCCCACTTGGTAACCATCTGACGAGCGATCGCGGTAACGCGTTGCAGGTCATTTTCGGCCCCCGTCGTGATATGGCCAATCGCCACCTGTTCAGCCGCGCGACCACCCAGGGCCGTCACCAGCTGGGCCTCCAGGTAATCCTGGGCATAATTGTAGCGATCATCCAGTGGCGTATACTGGGTCACGCCCAGCGCCTGACCACGCGGCACGATCGTCACCTTGGTCACGGGATCGACATATTCGGTCAGCAAACCGGTAAGGGCGTGGCCGCCTTCGTGATAGGCGATCACATTCAGATCTTCGTCGCTCAGAATCAGTGGACGCTCGGCACCGATCTGGATCTTATCCAGCGACTCCAGGAAACAGTTCTGGGTCACATAATCCAGATTGCGGCGGGCCGCCAGCAGGGCGGCTTCGTTGACCAGGTTGGCCAGGTCGGCACCTACCATGCCAGGGGTAGAGCGCGCGACCGCCAGCAGATCAACATCCTTGGCCAGCGGAACCGTACGGGTATGGATCTTCAAGATCGACAGGCGACCATTCCAGTCGGGACGGTCCACAGTCACACGGCGATCAAAACGGCCCGGGCGCAACAGCGCTTTATCCAATCCATCAGGACGGTTGGTGGCGGCCAGCACAACCACGGCCTGGCGCGCATCGAAGCCATCCATCTCCACCAGCAACTGGTTCAGGGTCTGCTCACGCTCGTCATTGCTATTGATGCTGGAGCCACGCTGGCGACCGACGGCATCGATCTCGTCGATAAAGATGATGCTGGGGGAAGCCTTCTTGGCCTGTTCAAACAGGTCACGCACACGACTGGCACCAACACCGACCAGCACCTCGACAAACTCGGAGCCCGACATCGAGAAGAAGGGGACGCCAGCCTCGCCAGCCACGGCACGCGCCAGCAAGGTTTTACCAGTTCCCGGAGGGCCCACCAGCAACACACCACGTGGGATCAAACCACCCAGGCGCTGGAACTTCTGGGGCGTCTTCAGGTATTCAACCACTTCCACCAGGTCGTTCTTCGCCTCATCAACGCCCGCCACGTCCCCAAAGGTGGTGGAAGGGCGATCTTCCAGGATCAACTTCGCCCGGCTCTTCCCAAAGCTGAAGATATTCTGCTGGCTCTGGGTGGCGCGGCGCATGATCAAAAAGAAGACACCAATGACTAATATCCATGGCGCGAGATTGAGCAAGATATACAGCAGATTATTGTCTGGCACAGGTTTGGCCTGATACGTTACATGGTATTGCTGCAACAACTTGATTAACGTCGGATCGCCGTCGGGCAACGTCATAAAATGGAATTTATTGCTTGTTTTTTGATCGACCGTAATAGCATTTTTGAATTGGCCGGTCGCATCCTGGCCCTGGAACGTGACCGATTCGACATTGCCACTCTTAATCTGCTGATAGAATGTACTGTACGGGACCTCAATCGTATCGGACGATACCACACCGTTATCAGAGGTAAACATCCTGAACAGGTAGAAACCGATGATCACCACGACCGCAATCACGATAACGCGGAAGAGGATCGAAGAGCCGTTTCCACCTGAATTATTGTTACTACTCCCGTTCCCACCAGTATCGGGCCGCCTGGGAGAGCGGGGACCCTGGTCGTTGGGATTCTGGTACATATATGTAGCCTGAGCATCCATCGGTTCAGACCTGCTTTCTGCATCTGTCAAAGCATCCTGAGAGGATGCCCTTAATAGATTTCGGGTATTGAACACGTTATAATTTTCTCCATATTACACGCATAACGATCTTTCGTCTACTACTATTGGCCCTGGTCTGCCGGTTACTAGCGCCTGTAAACGAGGCTGCATAGCATGTCCGTCACATGCAATAGGAGAACGAAATTTTGAAAGATACGCAATAGATACGTTTCAAAATAGTGGCGGGTTACATTGCTGGGCATGGCTAACATATTCCATTTTATCAATCAAGCGATCAAAAAAAGAGCCATCGCCTTTGTAATGTGACGCCGCACAATCGCATTTCGTATACGATGGTAGCAGCAAACCTTTATAACCATTTCTCCACACTACCTATCCCTACTAGATATTATACAATTACCCATCCCCATGTGTAGTATGCCTGCTCACATCAGTCAGCGCAAAAATGTTCTGAACGCAGCCCCGACCCGGAAAACAGGGAATTGGGAAGATCATCAGGATAGGAGGAGAAGGGAGGGTGACTATAGGGGGATAAGGGAACAGTGTTCCCTCCTCAGATAGAACACGATGCGCGACTGTGCGCCCCGTGTTCTTGATGCGAGAAGCAACGCGTCAGGATAGAAAGATACTATATAAGGTATACCGGGTAAGCGCCTTAGCGCTCGTAGTAGAGAATACGACCACAGTTGGTGCATGTCTGCACCTCAGGGCTGATGCGCACCTGTTGCATTTCGCTGGGTGTGAGAATGACACGACACCACTGGCAGGAGTTCTCATCAATTTTAGAGACGGCTCGCCCCTGCTTTGTGCGCCGCATGGTTTCATAACGCTTGAGCATGGCTTCATTGATCCTGGAAGCGAGGGATTGGCGCTGCTCCTGAAGCTGCTGGAAACGCGCATCGGCCTGTTCACGACGCGCCTGGAGGGCGGCGTTTTCCTGCTTCCAATGCTCTTCCGCTTCCTGTAATGCGACCGCTTTGCGCTGAGCGGCCTCCTTGAGCGACTCGGCCGTATCCATGACTTCTAACAAATGTTCTTCCTGGCGGTTCTGTTGGGCGCGCAGGTACTGTACTTCTTGCTGAAGCATCTGTAGCTCTTTTCCATTTTGGATCGAGCCACTATAGAGACGACGCTCCTGGTTTCCAAGGCGCTGGCCGGTATCTTCCAGCGACCATTCGGCATCCTGCTGGGCCTGCTGACCAGTGAGCAGTTGTTGCTGTGCAGTGTCATACTCCGCGCGTAACTTTCGTAGTGTGGCACTACCTTGCAAGGAGGTGGAGATCGATTGTTTCTCAGCTATGACGCGATCCAGTTCCAGATCGATCATTTGTAGCTGATGCAGTACCGCTGTCACCTGTGATGTGCTCATGGGTAAAGGGCTCCTCCTTATCAAAGCCAACGATGTGCTAAAAGAATATTCCTATCATTGTACAGTTTTCCGTCATCCACAGCAATAGTTAAGGTGTACACAAGTGCAATTTGTTAACATATTTTTTGCGTTCCTTTCACATGTTCTTCACAGAAGGTCGGTATACTAAAGTCAAATTTCTACCTTTTTTGTAGAGCTGGCGCCCTTCTTTTACCTTTTTAGAGGAGATTTTTGGTGGTGAGCGGTGCCGCCCTTCGGGCGGCACCGCAGGGAAAGAAGAGGAGTTGGGGGCACAGCCCCCAAACCCCCAGTCAAGGGGCTCGCCGCCCCTTGCATCCCCGCTCCATAGGTTCGGCCCTCGC
This sequence comes from Dictyobacter halimunensis, assembly GCF_036245075.1. Taxonomy (NCBI): domain Bacteria; kingdom Bacillati; phylum Chloroflexota; class Ktedonobacteria; order Ktedonobacterales; family Dictyobacteraceae; genus Dictyobacter; species Dictyobacter halimunensis. The sequence continues at coordinate 2,585,060 of NZ_BSRI01000002.1, read as the reverse complement.
AGCCGATTTCCGAATGGGGCGTTCCGTAGGTTCGGCCCTCGCGGCCGATTTCCGGATGGGATGCTCCGTAGGTTCGGCCCTCGCGGCCGATTTCCGGATGGGATGCTCCGTAGGTTCGGCCCTCGCGGCCGATTTCCTGTTGTCCTCGCGCCACGATAGGACAAACAAGGGATCGTCACCTCCTTTCAAGGGCTTGCCGCCTTTGTGATGAGGTCGGGGCAGGCTCACAACCAGGGCGGCGTAAAATCATCGAGGGTGAGGGGGTTGGCTTGTAAATCGCATTAAGATATGAATAGGGTGACCTGTAATATTGTGTTGTTATGAGGAGATTGGGATGCAGATTATTCGCTGGCATGGTCAAAGCTCTCCACAGGAACGGGAGATACGTGCAAAGATGCAGCAGCAGGGTTTAAGGCCATATTCCTGGTCCAATGGGCCTGGCGATGTTTATTCTCCACATACCCATAGCTATGAGAAGGTGTTGTATTGTATACGGGGCTCGATCCGCTTCATTCTGCCCGATCAGTTGGATGCGGCCGGCAACGCGGTCTATGTTGATCTGGAGCCGGGCGATTGTATGGTGTTGCCAGCCGGGGTGCGGCATAGCGCCCAGGTGAGCGATAAAGGGGTGACATGTATGGAGGCGGCACGCCATGTTCTGCCGTTGGCAAAAAACACGAATTACGCGGTGTAAGCCGGGGCGAGCCCGGCACCTATGGGCGAGCCGACATGTATGGGGGTTGAGTCCTCTCATCGGTGGATCAATGCATAAAACCCACCATATGGGGACATCTGTGATATACTCTAAAATCAACACACCACTCAAATGAACCAGAGGTAGGAAAGAAACCCATGCACGCACCAGAGCGCCGTGAGGCCATCATTGTTCTCGATTACGGCTCCCAGTATAGCCGCTTGATTACGCGTCGTATTCGCGAATGCCATGTCTATAGTGAACTTGTTCCCGCCAATACCACCCTGGAACAGCTACAGAGGAATGAGCACCTCGATATTAAAGGCTTTATCTTCTCTGGTGGACCTTCCAGCGTGTATGATGTGGATGCCCCTTCGTGCGATCCCGCTATTCTCAAGAGCGGACTACCGGTGCTGGGCATTTGCTATGGTATGCAGCTATTGGCCCAGAGCCTGGGTGGACATGTGGCACCCTCAAATGGATTGCGCGAATACGGGCCCGCGACCATCGAGGTATTGACCGAGGCCGCCGCTGATCGCGAGAGCTTCCGTATTTTTGAGGGTCTCAAAGCCTCACCGCAGCAGACCGATGATTTAGATACACCCGAGGGCCAATCGCTGCGCCTGCCGGTCTGGATGAGCCATGGTGATAGCGTGGATAGGTTGCCCGAGGGGTTTCGCGTCCTGGCCTATACCGAGAGCAATCCGGTGGCCGCCATCGGCCACCCCCAGGGCTACATCGGCCTGCAGTTCCATCCCGAGGTCACCCATACGCCGCAGGGAAAAGAGATCATTCGCAATTTCCTCTTCCGCGTCTGCGGCTGCGAAGCCAACTGGACTCCCGGCCATGTGATCGATGAGGCCGTTGAGATGATTCGGCAGCAGGTCGGTGATGAGCGCGTCATCTGTGGCCTCTCCGGCGGCGTCGATTCGGCGGTGGCCGCGCTGCTCATTCATAAAGCCATCGGCGATCAATTGACCTGTATCTTCGTAGATACCGGGCTGCTGCGCGCCGGCGAGCGCGAACAGGTGGTGGATACCTTTGGCAACCATATGCACATTCCACTGGTGGTGGTGGATGCGCGCCAGCGTTTCCTGGATCGCCTGGCCAACGTCGTTGATCCAGAGCAGAAGCGCAAGATTATCGGCGGCGAGTTCATCAGTGTCTTTGAAGATGAGGCTGTACGCCTGGCGGAAAAACAGGGCAATATTGCCTTCCTGGCGCAGGGAACACTCTACCCCGATGTAATCGAGAGCACGAGCCATGATACGGCCAGTACCGCCAAGAGCATCAAGTCGCACCATAACGTAGGCGGCCTGCCGAAGGAGATGAAGCTGAAGCTGGTCGAGCCGCTGCGCATGCTATTTAAGGATGAGGTACGCGAGATCGGGGCCGCGCTCGGCCTGCCTGAAGATTGGGTCTGGCGCCATCCATTCCCGGGACCCGGCCTGGCTATTCGCATCATCGGGGCCGTGGATGAGCAGCGCCTCAATGTGCTGCGTGCCGCCGATAAGATCGTGATCGAGGAGATTCAGAAGGCCGGCATTTATCGTCAGCTGGGACAGGCCTTCGCCGTGCTTACCCCCATTCAAAGCGTGGGCGTGATGGGCGATTATCGTACCTACGCCAACCTGGTCGCTGTACGCGCCGTTACCACCGGAGACTTTATGACCGCCGACTGGGCCAGGCTCTCGCCCGAACTGCTCGGCCGCATCTCCAATCGCCTGGTCAACGAGGTGGCGGAGATCAATCGCGTGGTCTACGACATCACGTCCAAGCCGCCGGCAACCATTGAATGGGAATAGCTGAGGATCACATGCTCGAATTTGAAATTCTGGCACGGGGCCGCTGTCGGCCCCAGGATCTACATATCTCATACCAGCCTGATCAATTCCTGCGGTTCCCATCCGAGCTGCAGGAATGGATGGAGCGCTTCTGGCAGGAAAAATTGCGCCGGGCCCAACAACAAAACAGCCTGCTCTTCGACTCTCCCCTCTATCGCCTCATCTCGGTCCAGCAAGATAGCGAGCAGACCCTGCATCTAACACTGGGCCAGACCAGTTACAGAGAATACGTGGTCACGCGCAGCCAGGAATTCGCCGCCGGGCGTGCACGCGCAGAACTGGGCAATCCCTTATCCGTCTGCTCGGTCGTTGAGACCGCCGACGGTCACATCCTGCTGGATAAACGCCAGGGGGTGGACCTCTACGTTGGCCGCTATCATGTCATCGGTGGCTTTTTCGAGCGCGACATCGATATCGACGCGACAACACAGCAGCCCGATCCATTCGCCGCCATGCGGCGTGAGATCCGCGAGGAGACGGGCATCGGGGCGGACGATATCAGCGAACAGCTCTGCCTGGGACTCGTCTACGACGTGGTCACGCCCCATCCTGAGCTCTGCTTTCTTACGCGCCTGCACATCTCCCTGGAAGAAGTCAGGCAACGCAAGCCCGAGGACAGCGAGATAAAGACCCTCCACACCTGCCCCGGCGATGCCGCCAGTCTGGCTCAATTCATACTGCAACACCACGGTAATATCTCGGCCACCGGTGAGCCGAACCTGCTACTCTATGGACAGATGTGCTATGGAGACGATTGGCTCAACGCCATTACCTCATCAATTAGTAATTTGCCATCTCGCAAATAAAGATGCTACAATGAGCCTGTCCCATTGGATGAGACCAGCGCTGTCATTCTATTTACTAGCAGTCACCTGATGTCCTTCATCAGACATCGAGGCACCAGCCAGGATCAGAGGAACGTGACACTATATCAAATAGAAGTTCGAGCAGCCGCGGATCGTCATGACGTTCACGCGCACCAGCTCGTTCATGAAATATTACAGTTACCAACCAAGCATCTTCCGTCCCTCGCGGAACTATCCGCGGATACCCCACAACCTACGCTTCGTACAGCCCAGCTATATCGCATTCAAGGAGACCTGAGTACCGAACAGATTGATCAGCTGATACAACAGTTGCTAGTCGATCCAGTCGTACAGGAGGCGACATATACAGCAGAGGGCCAGCCCACCAGAAACACAGAGACAGGTCACATTGTCGATGTGTTTTTTCATGCCGGTGTCACCGATACACTGGCGGAAAGCGTGATGGCGGGCGCGCAGATGGTGGGGATCACGGGGATTGAAGCTGTCGAAACCGGCCGCCGCTATGTGCTGGATGGTCGCCTCAGCGAGGCAGACGCCCACAGCATCGCCCGGTCCTTATTATTTAACGCCGTCATTCAGCACTATACGCTTGATCCCTTCCAGGGTTCCACGACGGCCCAGCCGATCCACGACCTGCCGCCGGTCACTGCTGCACAAGCGGACGGCCAGACAACCGATATCAGCAGTACGGATCACGCGCAGCACGCGGTACGCACTATTTTTCTCTCCGGTATGAACGATGAACAGCTTATGGAGGTCAGTCGGGCGGGTCTGCTCTCCCTCAATCTAGAGGAGATGCGCACGATCCAACGACATTACCGGGATCAGGGGCGCGAGCCAACCGATGTCGAGCTAGAGACACTGGCCCAGACATGGTCAGAGCACTGTTCCCATAAGACATTTAAAGCCACCGTCCAGTATCGTGAGATAGATGCGCAGGGCCATACAATCGAGAGCGAGACCATCGAGGGACTGCTCAAGCGCTACATCGTCAGCGCGACCGACAAGGTCAAGCAGGACTGGCTGGTGTCGGCCTTCAGCGATAACGCCGGCATTATCCGGCTGACCGATACGCAGGATGTGGCCTTTAAGGTTGAGACGCATAACCATCCATCGGCCATCGAGCCCTTTGGTGGCGCCAACACGGGCGTCGGCGGCGTCATTCGCGACGTCGTAGGCGTCTCGGCGCAGCCCATCGCCTGCACCGATATTCTTTGCTTCGGTCCGCTGGACACGCCAGCAGACGAGCTCCCAGCTGGTGTTTTAACGCCCCGGCGCATCGCCAGTGGTGTCGTCAATGGTGTCCGCGATTACGGTAACAAGATGGGCATTCCAACCGTCAATGGAGCCATCCTTTACCATCCCGGCTATACATATAATCCGCTGGTCTTCTGCGGCTGCCTGGGCATCCTTCCTCACGGAAGCCATCCCACCACGGTTGAGCCCGGCGACCTGATCGTTTCGCTGGGAGGGCGTACCGGCCGTGACGGCGTGCATGGCGCAACCTTCTCATCTGGCGAGATGAGCCTGGAGATCAATACGCAGGCCGGGACCGCCGTGCAGATCGGCGCCCCCATCACCGAGAAGAAGGTTACCGACGTCATCATCCAGGCACGCGATCGCCGCCTGTATCACGCCATCACGGACTGTGGAGCTGGTGGCTTCTCATCGGCCATCGGCGAGATGGGCTCCAAAACAGGGGCCCGCGTCGAGCTCAGCAAGGCGCCACTGAAATATCAGGGGCTGGCCCCCTGGGAAATCTGGCTCTCCGAGGCCCAGGAGCGCATGGTGCTGGCCGTCCCGCCGGCCCATCTTGATCAGCTGCTGGAGATCTGCGCCATTGAAGAGGTCGAGGCCAGTATCCTGGGCACCTTCACCGGCGACCACCGCCTGACCCTGACCTACAATGGACAGGTCGTGGCCGATATGGACATGGAATTCCTCCATGATGGTCTGCCAAGGAAAACGCTGGACGCGTTATGGAAACAGCCCGAAAATAGAGCAGCCGACAAAACCAGTATTGATAACGAGAGCCACGTACCCCAGGGGGTAACAGGCTCGCTCGCCCCCACACTACTAGCCCTGTTGCGTCATCCCTCGATCGCTTCCAAAGAAGAGGTCGTGCGGCGCTACGACCACGAAGTACAGGGCGGCACCGTACGCAAGCCGCTGGTCGGACGCGCGGGCAATGGTCCAGGAGACGCGGCGGTCCTTCAGCCATTGATTGAGGAAGATCCAGACTCGAAAGCTGGCGTTGTCCTCTCAAACGGCGTTAACCCGCTCTATGGCAAGATTGACCCCTATCATATGGCCGTCAATGCGGTAGACGAGGCGCTGCGCAACCTGACCGCCGTAGGAGGCGACGTCACCCACGCCGCGATCCTCGACAACTTCTGCTGGGGCAATCCTACTGATCCAGAGCAACTGGGTCTGCTGGTACGAGCGGTCAAAGGCTGCCACGACGCGGCGGTCGGCTTCGGCACCCCATTTATTTCAGGCAAAGATAGTCTGAACAATGAGTACAGGGCCGATGGACAACGCTTCCCCGTCATTCCCACGCTGGTCATCTCAGCGGTCAGCGTCATAAAGGATGTCACTCCAACCGTGGATATGGCATTGAAGACGCCAGGCAACCTGCTCTACCAGGTAGGCGGAACACGCAACGAGATGGCGGGCTCACATTATGGAGAGTTAATCGATACCGATTCTTTCGCCCGGCTCTTCCCCCTCACCAGGGTGCCCCAGGTTCGGATCGCGCATGCGCGGCAGACCATGGCTACACTGGGAGCGGCGATTCAGCGTGGGCTGGTGCGCAGCTGCCACGATCTATCTGAAGGGGGGCTGGCAGTGGCGGCGGCGGAAATGTCGCTGGCCGGAATGCGGGGAGCCACCCTGCACATCAATCGCTTCGGCCTGCAAAGCGCGGATGGGCTCTCAAGCAGCGCCGTGGCCATCGCCAAGCTCTTCAGTGAATCCGCAACGCGCTTCCTGGTAGAGGTGACACCCGAACAACTGGGGGCATTTGAGAACTACATGCATGCCAACGGGGTAGAGGAACTCTACCGTATTGGTAGTGTCAATAACACCTCGCGCTTCACCGTTCAGAATGGAGAGGAAGAGTTGTTCAACGTTGGCATCGACGAGCTGCAGACATCCTGGAAGGGAGGACGGGCATAATGGGCGCATTACGTGCATTGGTCTTACGTGCCCCGGGCATCAACTGTGATCGCGAAACGGCCCAGGCCTGTCGGCTGGTCGGTTTTGAAACCGAGCTCGTACATATCAACCAGCTTATCAAGTCGCCAGAGCAGCTGCTTGAGTACCACTTCCTGGCCATCCCAGGCGGATTCTCCTATGGAGACGACCTGGGGGCCGGAACATTGCTGGCCAAAAGCTGCAGCTGCACCTGGGGGAGCAGCTCAGGCAATTTGTCGCCGAGGGCCGCCCAGTCCTCGGTATCTGTAACGGCTTCCAGGTACTGGTAAGGCTGGGATTACTGCCCGGCAACCAGTCCGATGACGCTCCACGGGCCACGCTGACCGAAAACGAACTGGCCCAGTTCGAGTGTCGCTGGGTCACCATGGCGGCGCAGAAAAGTCCCTGTATCTTCACGCGAGACATCGAACGAGCCATCGAGCTGCCGGTCGCCCATGGGGAGGGACAATTTGTGCTGGCCGGAGACCTTGCCAGCCTGCAGGATCACGGCCAGGTACCACTGGTCTACGCCAGCAGCGGCGACGGGCAGGAAGTCAGCTATCCCGACAATCCCAATGGCTCGCTTGGTAACGTCGCCGGCGTCTGCAACGCGCAGGGCAACGTCTTTGGACTGATGCCGCATCCCGAGCGCTACGTCAACGCCCTGCAGCATCCACAGCGCCGGGGCAAGAGCAACGATCGAGGAGACGGCCTGCTGATCTTCCAGAACGCCTATAGCTACGCGCAAACGCTGTTACAACAGGAAGAGACATCCACCGCGCGGGCCAGCGAAAAGCCGGAGGCCATCTCGTACGCCTCCAGTGGAGTAGATATCGAGGCTGGTGAAAAAGCCGTGCGCCTGATGAAAGAGGCGGTGCGCGCCGCGCAGGGTCCCAACGTACTGGCCGGAGTCGGTGCCTTCGCCGGCGTCTTCAGCGCCCGCGCCTTGCGCAAAATGGAAAAGCCCGCGCTGGTCGCCTCAACGGACGGCGTGGGGACCAAGACGCTGCTCGCAGCGCAGGCCGGTCGCTACGACACGATCGGCTTCGACATCGTCAATCACTCGATCAACGATCTGCTGGCCCAGGGGGCGAAGCCGCTCTTCTTCATGGACTACCTGGCCGTCAATAAACTGGACCCCGAGCGGGTCGCGACCATTGTGCGCGGCGTCGCCAATGCCTGCCAGGAAGCGAGCTGCGCGCTGTTGGGAGGCGAGACCGCCGAGATGCCCGACGTCTACGCTCCGGGCGCCTTTGATCTGGCCGGCACCATCGTTGGCGTCGTCGAAGAGGACGAGGCCCAGAACGGTAGCACCATCGAAGCAGGAGATGTGATCCTGGGGCTCCCATCCAATGGACTGCATACCAACGGCTACTCCCTGGGCCGCCGTGTCTTCGCGAACCATGCATTAGATACGGTTGTGCCTGAGCTGGGTGAAACACTGGCGGACGCGCTGCTGCGCCCCCATCGCAGCTACCTGCGCGAGATCACACTGTTGCGAGAGTACCTGGCGGATCGTGGTCGCTACATCAAAGGGGTGGCGCACATCACCGGTGGTGGATTCAAAGGAAACATTTCTCGCATCCTCCCGGTTGGCATGCAGGCCAACATAGACACGCACACCTGGACCGTGCCGGCGCTCTTCCAGCTGATCGCCCGCCTGGGCAACATCGAAGAGGAAGAGCTCTACCGCACCTTTAACATGGGTATCGGCATGGTCATCGTGCTGGCGCCCAAAGCGGCGCTGGAGGCGCGCAGCCTCCTGCCAGAGCTACGGACCATCGGCACCATCACTCGTGGCGAAGGGGTCTGCATGAAGTTTTAAGTGTTTTGTCTCGCGCCGCCTGCGGCGGCGCGAGACAAAACACTTAAAACTTCATGCAACGTAGCTCCTATTCGTAGTAGTAGGTCAGGGTTTTCGAGAAAGGATTATCCCAATATGACCAATAGTAACGCTCTCTTTGGTTCCTTGCTAACCGAAGGCAAGACCAAGAAGATCTATGCCTATCCTGAGGACGACACCCTGGTCTATATGGTTGGCAAAGATCAGATTACAGCCGGCGATGGCGCGCGCCGCAATGTTATCGCGGGCAAATCGCGTTTGAGCACTATCACGACCGCCAACGTTTTTCGTCTGCTCAATGAAAATGGTATCGCTACCCACTTCGTCAAGAAGGTTGACGATACCACCCTGCTGGTCAAACGTTGTGATATGCTACCAATAGAGCATGTGCAGCGCCGCATCGCCACAGGATCATATCTCAAACGTCATCCCGAGGTCAGCGAAGGGACACGCTTCGATCCTGTCCTGATTGAAACCTTCTTAAAGGATGATGCCCGCCACGATCCACAGATCGAAGCCAGCGATATCATCGCGTCTGGCATAGCCAGTGCCAATGAGATCGATTGGATGGCCCGCGAGGGACGACGCGTCTTCGACGTGTTGGAGCGCGCATGGCGCAGCGCCGATGTCACGCTCGTCGATCTCAAGATCGAGTTTGGCCGCGACCCACAGGGAGGGCTGATGGTTGCCGACGTCATTGACAACGACAGCTGGCGCCTCTGGCCCGGTGGCGACAAATCGCGTATGCTCGACAAACAGGTCTATCGCAATCTCCAGGAGATCACGCCCGCGGCACTGCAAGATATCGCGGACCGCTATGCGCTGGTGGCAGATCTGACAGGGAAGTTAAAGGTCAACTAACATAAAAGAGACCTCAGACTCATATGATTATTGGGTTACATATCTTGCATAAGCAGAATACGAGGAGCCGAGTATGGAGCGACTACACGACGCTTGCGGAATAGTAGGGATCTATATGCCGAAGGGCGACGATAGTCTCGACGTGCGGCGTTACATTACCCTGGCATTAACCGCCTTACAACACCGAGGGCAGGAGAGCGCCGGCATGGCCGTCTACGACGACCACGGCCAGGTAGCCCACCGCGTTGGAATGGGAAAAGTACGCGAAGTCTTTCAAGATTCAGGCACGAGCCTGCCAGAGACCTACTGTGGCATCGGGCACGTGCGCTATTCAACCACGGGTTCAAGCTGTGTGGAGAATGCCGGCCCATTCGTGGTTGGTGAGCGTAGCGGTCAATACGACACGATCGCGCTGGCTCACAACGGCAATATCGTCAATGGCAATACGTTACGGGACCTCTTTCCCAAAGAGACATTGAGATCAACCACGGAGAGCGAAATCTTAGCGCTTATGCTGCTCTATGCCCAGGGCAAGACCCTGCGCGAGCGCATGATCGAGACCTTTCCCGCCTTGCGCGGCTCCTACAGCCTGGTGATACTGGCCGAAGGCAAGCTCTACGCGATGCGCGATCCCTGGGGCATGCGTCCACTGTGCATTGGCCGCATCGGCAATAGCTGGATCGCCACCTCCGAGTCTTGCGCCCTCGACCGCATGGGCGCGACCTATATACGCGAGGTTGAGCCGGGCGAATTTATCACCTTCGACGAAGATGGCATGCACTCAGAACTGCTGGTCAAAGCCCAGAAAACCTCTCTCTGCGTCTTTGAGCATATCTATTTTTCTGATGCCACCAGCCGCCTCAACGACGCTTATATCTATAATGTACGCGAGGCTCTGGGCCGTGAACTGGCCCGTGAACATCCCGTTGATGCCGACCTGGTCGTGCCGGTACCCGACTCGTCGATACCGGCCGCCCTCGGCTATGCCAACGCCTCCGGGATCGCCTACAGCCAGGCCATCATCAAGAATCGCTATAGCGACCGTACCTTTATCAAACCAGATCAGCGTCTGCGCCAGCTTGAGGTGGATCTGAAATTCAACTTCGTGCAGCCCAAAGTTGAGGGGAAGCGCCTGGTGATCGTCGATGACTCGATCGTGCGCGGCAACACGATGAAGCGCCTGGTCTCGGCGCTGCGCAATCGTGGCGTCAAAGAGATCCACCTGCGCTCGAGCGCGCCGCCGCTGCGCCATCCCTGCTACTTTGGCATCGACATTCCCCAGGAAGAGGAACTGATCGCCGCCGGGCGCACCGTGCAGGAAGTGGCGGATTATATCGGGGTCGATAGCCTGGGCTACGTCAGCCTGTCGGGGCTGGGACGAGCTATTCAGACGGCTGAAACCCCCAATCTGCATCCCGATGATAAAGAGGCCCTGGCCTTTTTGAACAAGGAGTTCTGCTATGGCTGCATGGAGAAGCAGGGCTGGCCCTTTGATCCCATTGCGGCGGCCAACCATGGCGCTCAGCCGGCCACTTTTTTCCCACGGGATACAGCGATAAAAGGACAATAATCAATCAAGGTGGTCGTTGCCATGCCGTCTCGGCATGGCAACGACCACCTTGATGTTGGAGGGATATATTTTATGCGTGTATTAGTGATTGGGTCGGGGGCGCGTGAGCATGCGCTGGTCTGGAAACTGGCGCAGAGCCCACGCGTCACGAAGATCTATGCGGCCCCGGGCAATCCTGGGATGGCGCCCTACGCGGAACGCGTCGCCCTGGGTGTCAACCAGTTGCATGACCTGGCCTCATTCGCCGAGAATAACGCGATCGATTTCACCGTGGTGGGTCCTGAAGCGCCTTTGATTGAAGGGATCGTCGATCTATTCCGCCGTCGCGGCCTCAACGTCTTTGGTCCTGATAAGGCCGGAGCCGCCCTGGAGGGCAGCAAGGCCTTCACCAAGGAGCTGCTGACGCAGGCGGGAATTCCAACGGCGCAGCACCAGACCTTTAACGATTATACGAAGGCCAGAGCATACCTGGATCAGCATGGTGCTCCCATCGTTGTGAAGGCGGATGGCAATGCGGCGGGCAAGGGGGCGATCGTCGCCCTTGATATGGAGACGGCGCAAGAGGCGCTGAAACAGATGATGGTCGATCGCGTCTTTGGGTCCGCCGGCGATATCGTGGTGCTCGAAGATTACCTGGAGGGCGATGAGATCGGTGCCACCGCCATCTGTAACGGAACCAGTTTTCTGCCCCTGGCGCTGTCCCAGGATCACAAACGGGCGTTAGACAACGACAAGGGTCTAAACACCGGTGGTATGGGTGTCTTTACCCCGCTGCCGTTTGTGGACGCGGCCGCCAGCGAGCGCATCTATAACGAAGTGATCGCCGCCACCCTCAACGCCATGCAACAGACCGGCGTCAACTTCACCGGCGTCCTCTACTCAAACATCATGCTCACGGCCAGCGGCCCGAAGGTCATCGAACACAACACCCGCTTCGGTGATCCCGAGACGCAGGCCTTCATGTTGCTGCTGAAAGAGGATATCCTGAACGTACTCGAGTTCGCCTCTGGTCGCCAGGTTGATCCAAACGCGCTCTGGCATCCGGGTTCGGCCGTCAGCCTGACCCTGGCCTCGGGTGGCTATCCCGGCGGCTACCGCTCCGGTATTCCCATCACAGGCATCGAGGAGGCCAACAAACTTGAGGGGGTGCAGGTCTTCCACGCAGGAACCGCTCTGAAAGATGATCAGCTGGTTACTGCCGGGGGCCGCGTTTTGAGCGTAGTGGCGCGCGGCAACAACTTGCAGGAGGCCGTCGATCGCGTCTATGACGCCGCCAGATACATCTCCTTCGAGGGGATGCACTATCGCAAAGACATCGCCCACCGTGGGCTTGAAGCTATAAAACACTAGAGGATAACAAGGGATGAGTGGTATTGAACATAGCAGCCAACCGTCGGAGAGCAAGTCGGTCGCGCCCCTGCGCGTGGCCGTGCTTATTTCAGGCAGCGGGAGCAATCTGCAGGCTTTGATCGATGCGGTCGAGGGCCGGCAGTTGCCCGGCGTTGAAATTGTACTGGTAATCAGCAATAAAGCCAGCGCCCAGGGATTGCAGCGCGCGCTCAAGCATAAGCTGCCGGCGGCCTATATTCCCTGGAAGAAGCGCGAGGAGGCGGAGCAGCAGATGCTGTCACTTCTCCAGCTCTTCCGGGCCGACCTGATCGTGCTGGCGGGGCTGGATGCGCATCCTGAGTGCCGGATTCATTTCCCGATTTCCACAGCGCATGATAAACCTGCATCCCGCCCTGCTACCCGACGATAGCGGCGATACGTATACCACCAGCGATGGCAGTGAGATCCCGGCCCTGCGCGGTCTGCACGTCATCGAGCGGGCCATTGAGGCGAGTTTGAAAGTAACCGGGAGCACCATTCATTATGTGATCCCGGCGGTCGATGCTGGTCCGGTCATCGGCCGGGCCGAGGTAGCAATCGAGCCCGGCGATACCCCTGATACCCTGCAAGAGAAGCTCAAGAATCAGGAGCACCGCCTGATTGTGGAGGCTGTGCGCGCCTATGCCGAGCAAGTCCGTCTCGTCGCCCCCACCCAATAACAACGCTTTCGTCCGGCGGTAAGGTCCGGGAGCGAATCGTGCGCGGAGTGGGGGAAATCGGATGCGAGGTCCGAACGTATGGGGTTTCGGCCCAACCGATGAGGTGGAGTTGGTCGGAGGGTTGGGTGGTTTCGATGGTGGTTTGTTTGTTGTGAGGGATCAGGGTCCCGATGACGATGCTGCTGGCAATACCATGACTGCCAGGGGTGCGGTTCAGGACCACATAGTGGTGGTTATCACGCGCGAGGATACCGTCAGCAGTATAGGCAAACTGGGGAAAGTCGCTGGTGCTGCCAGGAGCGGCGGTACTGATGCGCGTCAGGGCTGTACCATCGGTGTGGATAGTCCAGAGTCCATTTTGCTCTTCATCATGGGGATCAAGCGTGAAGCTGCTGGCGGCGAACGTGTAGCGCAGATTGCCGACCACGAAAAGAAGGGTAGTCGGAGAGATGGCGCGTACATAGATAATCGCCCTGTCAGGCAAGCTATAGATGACGCGCGCGCTCCCACCGTGCAGGGATTGGATCTGGATACGCGCGGGACCGGTCTGGGCGGTGCTCTGACTATCGCTGGCCATGGTGCATGTACTGGTGATCGCCGAAGCATTATCGGGCGTCACATCCATGTCCAGGCAGGCACAGGGATCAGGTGTCGTCAACAGCAGCTTTAGATTGGTGGCCTGCTGGCTCTGATCCAGGCCAACATCCCGCAAAAGATAGAGGTTGAAGCGATCACGTAGCGGAAAGGGTCCCCCACCACCGACTCCGGTCAGCGACTCGGTCATATAGAGGCTGTGGTTGCCGGCCCACTTAAGAGGCTCATAGCCCGACTGATCAACAGGTTGACGCAGCACCAGGCGTAACGTTCCCCGGAGCAGATCTATGCTGTAGGTACTGATGCCGTTGTAGCGCAGATTCTCATACGGCCGGCCGAACACCACATAGCGCTGATCGGGTGACAGCAGAAAATTCGAGATAAAGGGAGCGCAATAGAGGGTCTGCAGATAACTGCCATCGATGCGCACCAGTTGCAACGCCTGCCGCCCCTGATAGGCGCTACGCTTCAGCAGAATCCACTCACCATCCGGCGATACGCGCGCATCGACCGTATAATCATCGCTATCAAGCTGCACCAGCGTCATCTTTTGCCCGTTCTCCGGATCGTAACGCACCAGGGACTGCTGGCCGGCGCGCATCAGGGTATAAATAACATACTGATGGTGCTCCGTGGCGGGAAGGGCAGGCATAAACGCGCTCCGCGCGCCGCCCGGCGGCGGGCAATTGCTGTCACTGGCCTGGGTCTGCATCGGCCGAGCATCGACACTAGATTGACAGAAGCAAGTAACAACCAATGCGCATGCTACATACACCAGAATGAGCGGGGAACGAAACATAGACCGCTGCTCCCTGTAAAATAAAAGATCCGACAAACTTTATCCGCTTAAACTCATTTAATCTCCTTTTACATTATAAACATTGTTAATAATGCACATCCAATGGGGAAGGTGGTTTCGTTGGAGGGACGTGCGCGCAAAGCTGGAGCGAGCCTGGCACATATGGTGGAGGGCATGTTGCGTTTGGTGGTAGGGCTCAAAAACAGGTATGGTTGCGTTTAAACTGACACTATTTTTGTGTTTGAATCGTAAACCCCTGTATAGATCACCATACTACAAATGGTATTATGAAACATAAAAGTGATAGAAAATCGCTTTAGCGAAATAAAGCAGGGTTCCATAACCTTGTAAGTGATAAAAGCACGGCAAGCAGAAAGGAACGGCACAATGACAACATCTCAAAATCCATTGGTGATAGGTATTTTTCAAGAGGAGGCTAAGGCCAAGCAGGCTCTGTCGGAGCTAAACTCGGCCGGATTCGCCAAGGATCAGCTCGGACTCGCGAATACAAGCGGAGAGACGGCCGGTACCAATCTAGGATCGGAGTTGATGAAATTCGGTGTGCCCCAGGAGCATGCGGGTTATTATCACAATGCCTTCCAGTCTGGTCAGCATGTGGTCTCTGTACGTGCCGATGGTCGCGAGCAAGATGCGGCCCGTATCCTCAGCAATTATGGAGCTACGGGTCTCAACAGCGATCCCAATGCTGGTGCTGCCATGCCAAATAACGCTTCGCAGATGGCCTCATATAACACCTATGCGGACCCATCGCAGAACGCGGCCAATCAGCAGCAATACAATCAGCAGTATAACAATCCCAATTATAATAATGGAGGTATGAACATGGACAATCAACAACAATACAACGACCCCAATTATAATAATACCGATGATAACTACGATCGGAAAGATCGGCGCCAGTACAACGACCCCAATAACCAGAACTACAATAACCAGCAGCAGTACAGCGATCCCAATAACCAGAACTACAATAACCAGCAACAGTACAACGATCCCAACAATCCGAACTACAACAACCAGCAGCAGTACAACGATCCTAACAACCAGCAGTACAACGATCCTAACAACCAGCAGTACAACGACCCCAATAACCAGAACTTTAACAACCAGCAGTACAACGACCCCAATAACCAGAATTATAATCAGCAGCAGCAGTATAACGATCCTAACTACAATAACCAGCAGCAGTACAACAATTCTGGTTATGCTAATAATCAGGGGCAGTACAACGACTCCAATAACCAGAACTTTAACAACCAGCAGTACAATGACCCCAACAACCAGAACTTTAATCAGCAGCAGCAGTACAACAATTCTGGTTATGCTAATAATCAGGGGCAGTATAATGATCCGAACCAGCAGGGCTTCAATCAGGGGCAGTATGATGATCCCAATGCGAGGCGTGAGCGCCGCGAGGAGCGTCGTGAAGAGCGCCGTGAGGAACGTGGCAACAATTTCTAGCACGCCGGGGATTGTCAGGTTGGTATGATAAGCTGGCCGATCTTTCCAAAGCAATACAATAAAAAGCAGGGGCACCACTATGATTTGGCAGTGGTGCCCCTGCTTTTTATTGGTTTTCTATTCCACATGAACGCCCACGCGCTCCAGGAAGCGGCGGCTGATCTCGGCACGATGCTTGATGGGCATGCGACCCGGGATAAAATGCGAATCTGAGCCGGTAGTTCCCAGCAAATTATGCTCCTCCACATAGGCGATATAGGTTTTGACCATATCCTGTCTATGATAAGGATGATACATTTCGATGCCATCGATAGGGATCTCGGCGCGCAGTTGATCGAGCAGGGCCGTATCATAAAAGGTAAAACCGCCCTCGCGGCGGCCGGGATGAGCTATCAGGCAGACACCACCGCTACGATGGACCGCCTCAACGGTCTCGGCCATGTCGCAGCGCACGGAATAAAAGCCAGCCTCCTTCACCTTTTGCACGCCAGCATACCAGCTCGACACGTGTCCATGCTCACGCAGCAGCATGGCATTATCCATCTGATAAAGGAGCTTGCCGCCGTTGTCCGCCAGCAGTTCTTCCTGACGTGGAAAATCATAACCCATGCGGCGCAGGTTCTCGTTTATCTCGTAGGTGTTCTCTAGCTTGCGCTTCGCGATCGATTCCGTCAGGGTAACCAGTTCGTTGTGCTCAGGATCAAAGCCGTAGCAGAGCATGTCGCCCATGCGACCATTGCCAACGGGACCGTTCCATTCGGTGCTCATCTCAACGCCAGATAACACCGGTAACTGTTGGGCCGCGCCAAGCGCCTGGATTTCAGCCACTTTATCAACACGGTCGTGGTCGGTTACAGCAACCAGGTTGAATTTTTCCCTGGCCAGAAAATCGATCACCTGTTGGGCCGGCCAACGTCCATCACTATAAGTTGTATGCATGTGCAGGTCGATGGAATCATCGGGACGTAAAGTTACAGTTGTAGTCAGACGAGGCAAGATTAACTCCTTTTAAAAAGAGATGATAGACAGTAGATTAAATCCGATACTCTTCTTATTTATAATCGTACCACAGATCGGTTTAAGGGTTGAAATCAGATTTATTTTTTTATGGAGAGCGCAGCCCTCCATAAAAAAATAAAAAGAGGTTTTGTGGGGGACACCCCCAACCCCCGGCAGGAGGGCTCGCCGCCCTCCTGCACCTCCCGCTTTAATGGGCGCTGAGGCCGAAGTCGATGGGGATGTGAAGGAGGCTGAGGAGGGCTACTAGAAGGGGGGCAACGAGCAGGGCGGGGAGCATGTTGGCGACTTTTATGCGTTTGATGTCGAGGATGTTGAGGGCCAGGCCAACGAGGATAACTCCACCGACGGCCGCTAACTCGATGACGCGCGGCTGCTGCGCCATGCTGAGATGTGGGTCCGAGACCAGCAGCGGCTTAACCAGTCCGGCGAGCAGGGAGATGCCGCCCTGCACGACTAAGATGGTGGCGCCGGCGAAGAGGGTGCCGATGCCAAAGCTGCTGGCAAAAATAATGGCGGAGAAACCATCCAGCACCGCCTTGATGGCGAGCAGGCGATAGTCGCCGGTCAGGCCATCGTTAATGGAGCCAAGGATCGTCAGGGGGCCGACACAGAATTGTAGACTGGCAATCACAAAGGCTGTAGTGAAGTTTATGTTATGTCGACTATCGTCGGCACGGCTGAAGCGCTTTTTCAACCAATCGCCTAGCCAGTTGATCCTCCTATCGATATCGATCAATTCTCCAATGACGGAGCCGATCACCAGGGCAAGCAGAGGAATTAAGGCGTTGCGGGTCGTGATGCCTGATGAGATACCCATCACGATGGTGATCAGGCCGATGGCAGCGATGACAATGGTTTTGATGCGGTCAGGCAGGCGCTCGCCGATCAGCAGTCCCAGCACCCCGCCGACCATCACGGTAGCGAAATTAATCAATGTTCCCGTCATAAAAAAGATATAGTCCTCCAGGTATCATGGTCTTCATGCATTGCGAGCCGCGCACTCTTCAGCGTGGCGAATACGGCTCACAATGGATGGATGGCTGGAATGGCTATCCTCATGAGCGAGAATCTCGTTGATATTCGCTAATCGCACCATGGCGCTCTTAAATGCCTGGTGCAGGCCGGTTGTACGCAGGGCGAACTCATCCGCGCGATATTCCATCGAGCGGCTATAGCTATTCATAATTGAAGTCGTTATTAACCAGGATAGCACACACAGGCACAAAAGGAAGGGGACCGTTGCGCTATCGGAGAAGCCATCAAACAGATAGATCGGAATATCCACCAATCCCAGCATCAACATAGCAATCAGGTAATAAGTGGCCAGGCGCACGCCCGAGCGGGCAAAGATGCGTTTCCAGATGTCGAAGGAGATGTGGTGAGCCAGTTCATGGGCCACGATAACCTCGATCTCATCCAGCGAGAAGCGCTCCAGCATCGTATGTACAATGCCGATCCGGCGTGTCCAGCCCCAGCCAACCACGAAGGCGTTGGGCGCTACTTTAGATCCCGGCCTGGTCAGTATATAGATGCCGCGCACCGAAGTTGACAGACGCTGCATCAACTGCTGCAAACGCTGCTTGACCTCACCATCAGCCAGCGGCGTCAGGGTATAGGTGCGCGCCAGGATAAACGGTTTACATTGCTCCCAGCAAATGTCCAACAGTAATTGGAAACAGACGAAGCCACACCACCACCAATCCTGCAACGTCGCGTACAACAGATAGATAACCTGCACCATCACCGCCCACTTGACGACCAGTTGTCCCTGGATGCGGCAATGGCGCAGAAAGCAGGCGCGCCACGAAAAGGCCGGCAGACGATGATAGCGCTTAAGGCCACAATCAATATAGCTGTAGAGGGGCAGGTAGATGGCCTCCAGACACAGCATGCACAGCAGGTAGCTCAAAAAGATCGGCACGGGGTACCAGTTTATCACCGGCTGCCAGAGCAGTAGCCCTATACAGCGGTGCCATAGAGAGATCACCAATCCCACCAGGCTGATAGAGTGAACAGGATCGATACAGATGAGAGAACCCAGGAGAAAGGCAAGAGGGAGCCCTAACAGGCGCACCAGCGTGCCGCGTGCCGCATGGTAGGAGCGCAGGCGTTGTTGCCGTTCAGCATTAATCTGTTGCACAGCAGGACCTTTCGACAAAGGAGATTGGTGGACTATCACAGTTATAAGAGGGCAGCTTGCTTTAAGCTGCTCAATCCCAAAATAGATGCTTGTTAAGACAACTATAGCATATAAACTAAGCCATATGTATAGCGATCGGACCGTGTTAACGTAGTGCCAAACACGATGCATGCTTAAAGGCTGATAAATGTGAAGTACATCATATCGTTTATAGTTACATTATGATAGGATTTCCTCATGTACTTGATAATTACAAAGTAAAGCTACAATCGTTGAAAGTGCTACTTTTCAAATAATCTGATAGAATTTTATTAATGTATAGATCTGCTTTTATTTAAGCACTATAAAATTGCTGTTTTTAAATTTATTTTTGTAACTATTAGTGCTCGCTTTTTATAGATCAGGAAGGATAAACTGTGGTTCAGAACAGGGCAGACGATTTCGGTATTGATACAGATACGATGACCAGCGTTGCAAACGCGATCAAATCAGATACAGAACATCTCACAGAGCAGACCAAAAGCCTCATGGGTCAGCTTGACGATACCTACCTGAACTTCCCACCGGGAGCCGCGAATCTAGCGCAAGAAAGCCAGATAAGCCTGAATGCTGTCCTCAAACGCGTAAACACCGAAGATTCACGCATCAGCATGATTCTCAGCAGCATCGTCAAAGAGATAGACAAGATGGAGAAAGAGTTCATGCAGTCCTTCCTGCCACCGGACCAGCCAAAGCAAAAGCATGGAGGTCATTGATGGGCAGCACTCTGGATGCATTCACTGAAAAGATCGCGCAACCCTTTGATGATGCCGCTCCAATTGTACGCAACATCGCCAATCTCTACGAAGGCTCAAACCGGAACCTGAAGCAGCATCAGACAACCCTGACGGCCACCTTTAGCGGTCTAGGAGCCAACGCCTTCATCGACATGATCAACAAACAGGTCAAGTGGGTTGATGGCATCGTTGGGCGTCTGAGAGAATTAGCGAGCTTCTACGAGACCTGCGCCCGAGATATCCGCCAGGCCGCGTCCTATATTTCGGGCCCGATCGCCCCTTTTCTCGATATCGAGCAGTGGGTGCTGGATCGTCTGACACCGCATATTGTCGCGGAGCATGGTGAAAGCGCGATCCACGCCGTCTTTAATGACATGCGAGGACAACTCAACCGCGAGATGCATGATGCCAGCGGCTTCTTTAGCGATCTCGTTCATGGCCACTTCGGTGCCGCCCTGAATGACGCGGAAGACAGTGTCAAAGGGATAGCTCATCTGGGAGGTGATGTCCTGGCCATGGTCTCTTCCGTGGAGTCTCTACTCAGCCAATGGGCCGCGGATATCTATTCGGCGGTCAACTGGGCCATGAACAAGCTCAATAGCTGGGGTCTAAGCGCCGAGAACTGGCTGTTCAGTCTCTCAGATATCGCGGATGAGACGGTCGTCTTCACCGATCCAAACTCAACCAGCGAGGAGAAATGGGCGGCGGGCATTGAAATGGGCGTTAACATCGTGCTGGATATCGGCATGGTTGTTCCGGGCGCGGACGTGGTTGCTCTTGGCGGCAAGGGAGTAATCAAGCTGCTGGAAAAATTTGGGCTCAAAGCGGTGATCGATGAGATCGCGAAAAAGGCCGTCACACGCATTACCGAAACCGTCGTCGCGCAAGTCATGAAAAACTTCACGAAAAGGTTTGTGTCAAAACTGGCTGAGAAATATAGTGAGGTCATTGTTGAGCGTGGACTCAAAAAGAGCCTCACGCAGGCTGTTTTCAAGAATCTAGAGCAAGATATCAAGCCAGGCGTGGAAAACTATATTCAAGCTATTATCCAGGACTGGCTCGCGGGCAAAATTTCGGCAGGAGAGGCACATACAGAGATTCAAGCTCTGGTCAGTTTTTCAAATAAATATGGCGCAGACAGACTCAAATATATTCTCAAAAATTATGATCCGGAAGCGCTTAAAGTGATCCTTAATGGCGATCACTTACCGGCTCTTCACCCCAACCTTCCGTGGGAAGCATGGCATTTTGGCCCGAATCAGCCTCGCACCCTTATTCCTAAAAACTTTATAATGCGCGTGGGGGAGAATGCCTACTATGTAAATGCCAATGCAACGAAACACCTGGCGGAGTACACACTGAGTAAGGGAAACCACACTTTTCCATTGAGTACACTCGCCGATGTAATAAAAAATGCCCAGGAAAAAGGTCTACTGAAACCGGGGACAGGGAAACAATTTCTCAAACTTGACCACTGGGAATTAGGCATTGATACAAATGAGCACGTAATTTATCATATCGTCTACAGACC
Organism: Dictyobacter halimunensis; assembly: GCF_036245075.1. NCBI lineage: Bacteria > Bacillati > Chloroflexota > Ktedonobacteria > Ktedonobacterales > Dictyobacteraceae > Dictyobacter > Dictyobacter halimunensis. Next base: position 2,563,836 of record NZ_BSRI01000002.1, on the reverse strand, counting down.
GTAGGTTAGGGGAGAAAAAATGCTCGAAGTGCTTGAAATAGAACAGCTACAAACAAAAGTAGCGCGTGAAATAACCAGTCCGGCGCAAGGGGTAGTCCTGATCAATTGCCAGGTCGTGACAGACGAAACAAAAGACGAGGAAAACGAAGCTGATTTGTCTGTGCCATTACATTGGCGAGCTGGCGACTGGAGCAAGCCGCCCATTGATATTGCGTTGGATGCAGATACAGGTCAGTTTCAGAGTCTCCAGTTAGTCTTGCAAGACGAAACCATCGGTCGCACGACTCTGCTTAGCGCCGAAATGGCCGCTTCGAGCGAAGGGCGACCCATCTTTGCACGCACAGCCTGGCGCAATGATGAGCGCTATATCGATGAGCGCCTTCAGCCGACGCAGAGCTGGGTAGAACATGGTAGCTTGCTCGTTGTGTTCCCGCTTCCTCCAGTTCAAACCACCCAGATCTGCCAGGTGGACGATTCGCTGGCGTTTCTACTCAATGAGCAAAACGAGGTCATTGGTTTTCGTCTGGATCATATCACGTCTGAAGAAAAACGTACCATACGCTGGGCTGCGCCATCAAGAACATAGCGCTGTTTAACTCATCTTCTGGTAGGGGGGCCGAATAGAGCAGAAAAACTCACAGTTTCCTCACAGTTGTGACACACGAATTATCCCAGCAGGGTGTGCATCTGTGGTACAATAGCGTCGATTCAATTGACCGCTATCTGTGACCAACCGACAAATCCATTGCTATGCAATTTTAATTTTTTCCAGATATACATTCCTGATTATTTTCGCGATATGGAGGGTGATGACTGATGTTGGAACAGCAAGATCTATTGGGAGGCCTTAATCAACCTCAGCAGGAGGCCGTTACGACGACGGAGGGACCGGTGTTAATTCTGGCGGGTCCCGGTAGCGGCAAGACACGCGTAATCACCCATCGTATTGCTTATCTTGTGCGAGAGCAGCAGGTTTCGCCCTGGCGCATCCTGGCCGTTACCTTTACCAATAAGGCGGCCCGCGAGATGCGCGAGCGCATGGAGAAGCTGGTTGGGATCAACGAATCTAAAGAGATGATGATCGGCACCTTCCATGCTATCTGTGCCCGCGTGCTGCGCACCGAGGCCGACCACCTGGCTCCCCTGGGGCTCTCGCGCTCATTCGTCATTCTGGACACTGACGACCAGAATACCTTGCTCAAGAAGGCCATCAAAGAGCTCAACCTGGATGAAAAACAATATCGTCCAAACACCATTCAGGCCCTGATCTCACGCGCCAAAAACGACATGCAGGGTCCCGACCAGATGGCCGAGATGGCCACGAAATATGTGGAAGAGGTTGCCGCGCGCGTCTACAAAGAGTATCAAAAGATGATGCGCAAGAATAACAGCGTCGATTTTGATGATCTGATCATGCTAACGGAGCAGTTGTGGAGGCGCGAGCCCGAAGTCTTGAAGCGCTATCAGCGACGCTGGCATTACATTCACGTTGATGAGTTCCAGGATTGCAATCTGCCCCAGTATAAGCTCATTCGCCTGCTGGGTTATGGAACCGATAGCGAGCATAGCGGATTGGGCAATGTCTGTGTGGTCGGCGACGATGACCAGATGATCTATACCTGGCGTGGGGCCAGCGCCGAGAACGTACTACGCTTTGAGCGCGACTTTCCCCAGACAAGAATCCTGCTATTGGAGCAGAACTATCGCTCCACCCAGACCATCCTGGACGCGGCGCAGGGCATCGTTAAGCGCAACAGCCTGCGCAAGGATAAGAAGCTGTGGACCGCGCAGGGCAACGGTGAAAAGATCGTTGTGCACGAGGCCTACAATGAGGAGCAGGAGGGCCTCTACACGGCTCAGGAGATCATACGCCTGCTGGCCCGTGGTGAGATTGATAAGCGCACCGATGTCGCCGTGATGTATCGCACCAACGCCCAGTCACGCGCCCTGGAAGAGCAATTCCTGCGCATGAACATCCCATACAAAGTGATCGGCAGCCGCAAATTCTATGATCGTAAAGAGATCAAAGATATGCTGGCATATATGCGCCTGCTGGCCAATCCCAATGATGATCTAAGCCTGCTGCGCGTCATCAACGTTCCCAACCGCAAGATTGGACCCAAAACAGTGGGAGAGCTGCAGCAGTGGGCCAATCGGCAGAGCAGTTCTCTCTATCGAGCCCTGGAAAGCATCGAGTATCATCCCACGCTGGGCAAAGCGGCCAAAAGCGCGCTGGAAGGCTTTTACAAGTTGATCAACGACCTGCGGGGAGCCATCGATGAGCTGCACCTGCCCGAGCTGCTGGACCGCATCGCCGAGCGCAGCGGCTATGGTCCCGAACTGCGCATCGCCTCCGAAGGCGAGGAGCTAGACCGCTGGGGCAACGTCCTGGAGCTGCGCCGGGTGGCCGAGGACTACTCCGAGATCGAGACCAACGCAGCCCTGGAGCTCTTCCTGGAGAACGTTGCCCTGGTCGGGGGCGCCGATACCGTGCAGTCCGGTGAAGATGGATCGCTGATACAGGAAGAAAATACTGATGCCGTAACCCTGATCACCCTGCACGCAGCCAAGGGACTGGAATATCCCGTCGTCTTTATCGTTGGCATGGACGAGGGGTCACTGCCCCATTCGCGCTCGATCGATAAGCCTGAACAGGTAGAAGAGGAGCGCCGCCTGGCCTATGTCGGCTTCACCCGCGCCATGAAAAAGCTCTACCTGGTACGGGCGCGCCGCCGCTCACTATTTGGAGAAACACAGTATACCGAACCCTCACGTTTCCTGGCCGATATTCCAGGCAAATTGATCATCAAACGTGGTGGGGCCGCGGCACAGCAAGCAGGTGGTGGACAGGGTACGGCATCGCGCAACCGCCAGCAGGGCTACCGGGAACACAGCTGGGAAGACGACTTTAACCAGGATCCATATGGAGAGAGCGGAGGCCGCGTCTTCGGCCGGGGCAGTGGTAGTGGCAATTCGGCCACGCGCAGCTACTCCTCGCTCCCCTCGGCTCCCAAGAGCAGGGGCAACCTGCCCACGGGAAGCGGCTTCGGAGGCGAAGAACCCGCCAATCAGAAGCCCAAAGTGCAGCGCTTCAAGCCCGGTGATCGCGTGCGCCACAACATCTTTGGAGACGGCATCATCTTGAAAAGCGAGATGGAAGAGGGTACAGAATTCGTAGAGGTACAGTTCCCCGGCAAGCACGGCAAGAAACGCCTCAGCCTTGACTTCGCGCGCCTGGACAAGCTTTCCTGACGAGCTAACAACACCATTCAGGTAGGGATCATGGAACAACAGCAATCAACCGAACCAACCGAGTCAACTGAATCCTCACCGTTGCTCAACGGGAATCGTGAACTGGCGGTCCTGTATGCCATCGCGGGCTATCTCAATCGCCAGGTAGATGTCCATGACGCCTTGCAAGAGGTGCTGGCCCATGTCACCCGGCTGCTAGGGCTGCGCACAGGCTGGGTCTGGATCTTCGACGACGCCGGGGAGCCCACCGTCGCCGCCTCACAGCATCTTCCACCCTACCTGGCCGATCATTCCGAACGCATGTGCGGCTCCTGCCTGTGCCTCGACACCTTTATGGGAGGCAGCATGGAGGGGGCCTCAAACATCAACGTGCTCCGCTGCAGCCGCCTCAAAAACGCCGAACGCGACAGCGATCCCAGCGCCCTGGGACTGCGCTTCCACTCCAGCGTTCCCATCTATGCCGGCTCAACCCTGTTGGGGGTGATGAACGTCGCCAGCGAGGACTGGCGCGAGCTACGGCCTGACGAACTGCAACTCCTGCATATTATCAGTGACCAGATCGGGCTGGCCCTGCAGCGGGCGCGCCTGTCGGCCGAGCATACGCGGGCGGCCACGCGCCTGGCCACCATTGAGGAGCGCAACCGCCTGGCCCGCGAGATCCACGACACCATGGCCCAGGGATTGGCCGCTATCGCCTTACAGCTGGAGACCGCCGACGCGCTGATCAAAACGAAGCCCGAGCGTACGCATGAGGCCATTCAACGCGCCCTCGGCCTGGCACGCCATAATCTGGAGGAGGCCCGCCGTTCGGTCATGGACCTGCGAGCCGCCCCGCTGCAGGAACATACGCTGCCCGAAGCTCTGGCCTCCCTGGCTACCGCTGAGCCATTGCCTGTTGTACAATACAGCTACACGCCAATGCTACAGTTTCCCGCCTTGCCGGCACGTATCGAAGCAGGACTCTATCGCATCGCCCAGGAAGCGCTAACCAATGCCCGCAAGCATGCCAATGCTCAGCACATTACGATGCGGCTCAGCGCGGAAGAGCAATGGATTAATCTAAGCATCCAGGACGATGGAAACGGCTTTGAAACAGATAACGTACCCACCAATACGGGCCACTTTGGGCTGACAGGAATGGGGGAACGCGTTCGCATCTTAGGCGGTAGTCTATGTATTTTCAGTGAACCGAGCAAGGGCACATGCGTTGAGGTATCCGTGCCCTACTAACTGGTCGGCGCACACCGCTTCACGGTCCTACAATAGAGCTGAAAGGCAAAATGATGATCCGTATCATACTGGCAGATGACCATCCCATCGTCCGCGAAGGTCTGCATACCCTGTTGGAGACACAACCCGACTTTGAAGTAATCGCCGAATGCGCAAATGGAGACGAAGCCCTGCAAACCACCGCCCGCCTCAAGCCGGACATGCTGCTTTTGGACCTCGAAATGCCGGGCAAGGACGGGGTAGAGACTATGCGCCAGCTTTCACAGATGCCCCAGCGGCCACGCGTCATCGTCTTCACAGCCTTTGACGACGATGATAGAATCATCCATGCGCTTCAGGCCGGGGCCGATGGCTACCTGCTCAAAGAGGCACCACGCGACGAGATCTTCAAATCGATTCGCATTACCATGGAGGGAGGTTCCATGCTACAACCACTGGTCGCCTCCAAGTTGTTGCGCCACGTGGGACAGCAAAGGACCACTCCGCGCCTGGCAAACACCATACCACAGGTCGAAGAGTTGACAGAACGTGAATTAGAGGTATTGCGCCTGCTGGCACAGGGCATGCCAAATAAAGAGATCGCCTCCCACCTGATCATCAGCGAACGCACCGCCAAGTTTCATGTCAGCTCAATTATGAGTAAATTAGGAGCAACCAACCGGACAGAGGCGGTCGCCCTGGCCGCCCAACGAGGACTCATCAACCTGAACGAATAAAAGGCGGCCAAACTGCATCTAAGCCATAAAAGAGCATCCTAAAATACGCAGATCCACTTTACGAATTATTCCTGATCTCGTCATTACTAGCGCGCACCTCGCTGCGCGTTAACCGGACAGTGAGAAATTTAGGCTAATTTTCGCGAGAAGTCCTGAACTCCGGAACAGCATGATATACAATACCACATAGTCATAAGCGACTACGCCGATAGTTTTCTGTTCCTTCATCAATGTAATATTTGTATTTACCTATCAAGCATTCCATTGTTAGCTAATAAACGTCAGGACAGCTGAAGATGCTCAAATCACGCTTAACAGCTTTTATCGCGGTCATTCTGCTGATTGGCGTTGTCTCATTAATAACCATTGGCATTGTGTTCGCAATAGGACCAACCATTACACATACCGCCGGCCTGGAACACGCCGCTGGGACTATCGTCAGTATAAATCCAGATCACAGTTTTATGCTGAAAACAGCCAACGGTACCATTGAGCACTTCCAATGTAATGAACGTTGTATCGCGGGAGAATCGCATATGCGGCGCCATTTAAATGAGCATGCGCATACCGATGTCTATTTCATGCACGTCAACAACATGTTACTCGCGGTCGATGTGGACTAAAAGATAAAAGCAGGCTCCAGTGGTGCCGCCTGCGGCGGCACCACTGGAGGGAGAGACCAGGGGAGACCCCTGGCCCCCCCCACAGGGGCTGGCCGCCCACAGGGGCGAACATAAGGGGTGCAGGGTCCTCCCTGCCGGGGTGTAGGGTGTCCCCACACTCTCTTTTCTGCCCTTGCGCCGCCTGCGGCGGCGCGAAAAAAGAGAAAAAGAGGTTTTGTGGGGACACCCCACACCCCAGCAGGAGGGCTCGCCGCCCTCCTGCACCTCCCGCTTAGGGAGTGCAGAGGGGCCGCCCCTGTGAATCCCGCAGACCCGGGTTTCTATAAGTCATATGTAGACGCTCGTATATTTTATTCGTGTGTGGTCAGGATGTGAGATTGTGATGAACGATTCAGATAGAAGATATTTACCAGCCCAGCAGAGGCAGACTCCAACACTTGATCATGGAGAGGTTGTGATCATTGGCAACGGCATCGCGGGCCTGACGGCCGCGATCGAAGCTCGCCGCCTCGCGCCTGAGAAGCGCATCGTAATCATAACCGATCAGATCCATCCCACAATCAATACACCTGCGCTCAAACAATTTGCGGTAGGCAAACTTACACGTGAGCAGTTGCTGGCTTATCCAGCAGGCACCGAACGCACGGAGCGTATCCATATCGTGAACTCGCGGGTAACAGAGATTCATGCCCAGAGCAAATACGTCACCCTGAGTGGTAACCGTGGCTTTGGTTATGATAGCCTCCTGATCGCCACCGGTAGCTCTCCCCAGGGACTACCCAGAAGCACTCCCGGCCGCAACTTCGATGGGGTGCTCACATTGCATCGCCTGCAGGATTACCTCGACTTACGGCGGCGACTGGGTGAGGTCAGTGAGGCGGTCGTCATTGGTGGCGGTGTACACGCCATCGAGACCGTCATGGGTCTGCTCTATTGGGGTATTCACGTCCACTGGCTCATTCGCGGCAAAACCTTCATGGGCAAAGTGCTGGACGAATATGCCTCTGAGATCGTGCTGAACAACGTTCGCCGGTCCGGTGCGACTGTACACCTGGAAACCGAAGTCACGGGCATTGTAGGGCGTGTAGGGGCCGTAGCGGGGGTAATCACGAACCATCAAGAGATGCTCCCCTGTCAGATGGTTCTCAGTTGCACAGGTACGCAGGCCGCAACTCAGCTGGCCATAAGCTGTTCGGTCCCTATGATGCACAAAAACGGCATCATGGTGGACGACAAACTGCGCACCAGCGTGCGCGATATCTATGCCGCGGGAGATGTGGCTGCACTCAAAAATCCGCAGACCGGAAACTACGAGCCGCGCGCGCAATGGTATGCCGCCGTCGCCCAGGGCCGCATCGCCGGCTCAATGATGGTAGGTCACAAAGAGCTGGCCCAGCAGCCATTCGGGGTCCACTGGCATGCCACCCACCTGGGAGAGCTGTCAATGCTCACGGTCGGTGAACCGATTAGCAAAGATCCACGCCTGACAACTCTGACCGACACCAGCCAGGGCGGATATCGACGCATGACAATGTTAGATGATCGGCTGGTAGGCTATCTCTCGCTGGGTAGCGCCCAACCCGACAGCCTGGCCATCAAACGACTGATGGACGAGGGTATCTCCGTCCGTAACATCGTCAAGCCCTTGCTCAAGGGTCAATTTGACTCGCGTGCCTATCTCTCGCATCAACGTTCACGGGCCACCAGACATCTGATCGAGCAGAAACTGCCCGTCTTGCTAGGAGGTGAAGAGAGGCGCGCACCAGCGAACGTGCCCACCGAGGGTAATTACCTCACATCACCCGAGCCGCGGCAGATGAGTCAACGCATGCCCACGCAGTTACCGGCGCCACGCCTGCCGCAGACAGGTCCATTACCCCAACGCGCCATCGAGCAAGCCGCTAACAGAGCGGTCATGCCGGTCATACATAACGAGGACGAGATCAATCCCTTTACCGGCAACCTGCCGGACGTCTCACTCAGTGGTAACCAAAGCCTGATCGTGATGGCCGACAACGATATCTCCCGGTCATATATGGGCCCGGGCCGACCTCTGATGGATGGCCCTGTCACACCACCCCAGGGGCATCGGTTCCCGCTAGACGCGCGTGAGCCAGCCATCCCGGCGCGAGAAAACGAAAAGAAACAACTCCACTATAAACTCTGGGCCTATATTGATCAATCGCCAGATATCGATTAAAGACAGGGCCGGATAGGCTTGAAGGAGCAACCTACGAATGCTAAGAATGCTAAAACCGAACGCCATCACTCTTCATAAGACCAGGCCCCAGGTAGGGCAGGAGATCCAGGCGTGCATTGGCTGCAACGAATGCCTGCTGGCATGTCCGGCGGTCGCCGAACCGATCACCATCGACATGCTCAACCGCGAGACCCTCTCGGGTCCCATTTCAGAGCCTGTCGCGCGCTTTACGCGTGCCTGCTATCAGTGTGGCGCCTGTGTCGCGCCCTGCCCGGTGGGTCTGCACAGGGATGCTATGATGCTCTGGCTGAAAGTACGGCTTCTCAGCAGCATGGAAGAGATGTAACAAGGCTAAAGTGAGTATGTATCAACGTAGAAGAGGAAACCACATATGAACAGATTAAGTGATGAGAAAGGCTATCCCTGGTTCTTTTTTGACACCGGCCGGCCATGGGTAAAAACGTGGTTCGTCACCCTGATCATGATCCTTATCTTTATTTTGAGCCTCTTTGTCTATGCTCACTTTAGCCAGGACCTATCACCCGATAGCCCGGCCGGTTATATCTATGCCATCGTGGGTAGCGGCTTCATGTTGCTGGCAACGTTTCTTTATACCCGTGCCCGGCGCCAGCGTCAGCGCCGCATCGGGCATCTCAACGCGTCCCTGAACTGGCATATCAGCTTTGGGGTCCTGGCCATTGTAATCCTGCTGCTCCACTCATTCGGCAACTTCAATCCCCGCACTGGCACCTACGCCCTCGAAGGAATGATCGCCCTGGTCATCAGCGGCTTCATCGGACGAACAATTGACCGCCTGGCGCCGAGACAGATCACGAAAGAGGTCAAAAAGGCCCTGACCGAATACGGGGATGATCGTATTGAAGATATCTCGCGCAACGTCCAGAAGATCGTCACTCACAACACGCAAGATCTGCGCACGTTCAAGACGCAGGGAAAAACGACCCGCACCCTGAATGGACAGGCGGCCCAGGTTGTCACTCCTGATCCGGTCAGCCTGGGGGGAACCGCGCTACCCAGTTCCTGGGACATCGCGTACATCTCCCTGGAAGAGACCCCGCAGGAGGTCAGCCGCAACAGCCAGCAATATCGTTTCGTGCCGGATAAAAGGAGTGCACTGGCGACGCCCGGCGCCCTGATCCCCGGCTATAACGAGCAGATACAGGAGCTACAGATCGTTCAGCATGCGCTGCAGCGCGAGCAATTCTATCGCGCCCTGATCCGCTACTGGCGCGTCTTCCACGTGCTACTGGTCCTGCTCACCCTCGCGCTCACCATCTGGCACCTGGTTTACGCGGGACAGCTCCTCATCCCGCTTCTGTTCAAACATTAAAGATCAGTAAAACCGCAACCTACTCTTGCACGTATTACCAATAGAGCGTTTAGCAGGAGGAAAAAGATATGCTACAACAATCGACAGAACAGCAGCAATATCCCGGTGATCAGCTGGCCCGGAAGCTGGCTCATCCCAGGCGGTTAGACATTTTCTTACATGGCTTCAAAACAGCCAGGTTGATCAAGGCGTTGATGGTAGATGGAAGGGTTCCCGTATTCAAAAAGGTGCTCTTTGTGGGATCCATCGCAGCCATTGTGGCCATCTTGCTCTTCCCGGACGCGATTAATGAGACCATCTTGAGCACGGTGCTACCGCTGGTGGGAACGGTTCTGGGAGTGCCACTGGATGCGGGCTTCGACTGGATCGCCTTTACGCTGGTGGCGGTCAATCTGCTACGCTACTTCCCATCTGATATCGTTGCTGAACATTACAGCCGCATCTTTAATAAATAGAGATAGACGCGTCAGGCAAAACAAGCAAAAAAAAATAGCCACCTTATCCCCCACGTCACGCGACCACACATTAAGCCGCTGCTCGGCGGCCACGGTCGACGATGCTGGGGGATTGTGGTTTTCCAGTCCTGTAATGAAACGCATCCATGCGTCCATAGAGAGAGACAAGAGAGAACAAGGCCCCGCTGCAGCAAATCATCTCTAACAAAAATATAGATAAATATCTATATACCGTTCGCCCTATCATCCCAACAATTAAAGTGGGAATGAGAGATTTGCTCCAGACAGCAATTCAAAAGTCATTGGCGCATCTTTAGATAGAGAACGCTAATTAATCGGCGCGGTAAACTTATCGTTGGCGTTGGTCGGCCGGAATTTCTTGCCATCGTTGACGAATACAGAGACTTGATCCTGATTCGACAGATGGACGTGAACAATCATATCGGGCTTGCTATCACCATTGAGATCCTTGAAATCGACCGTTACAGGCGCCAGGTCAACATTATCGCTACTCATCAAATTCACAACATAGCTGACCGACTTACCCGGCCCGGTATCGCCTCCCATCATCTCCATCACGACCGCTTGATGATTATAATTGATAGCGATAAAGTGACTTTTATGCTGGAGACTATCATTGTGTCCAACAACAGCATCGGTCTGATAGGTACGGGGATAACCATATTTAAAATCATTGTAGCGTGCGATACCCCACGAAAGGGCTGTGCTACCCAGGACCCAGAGGACCAGCATCGCGACCATACCGACGCCGGCGGGCAAGAGCCAGTGTACACGGCGAGTCGGCTTCTCCTTTATAGGCGGAGGCGGCGGCTTCAGCGCAGTCCTGGTATTCTTCGTGGTGTTAGTATTCCTTGTGCTGGTACCTCGCGCGCCCGCCGTCGTATACACCTGGGAAGGTGGTGGCTGCATAGGCAGGCGTGGCTGCCGACCGGTATGCCCCGATGAACGCATTTGGGGCGGCAGATCCTTCGTCATCCCCTGACGCCTGGGCGGAATCGCGGAGCTTCCCATGCCTACTTGCGTATTAGGATAACGGGGGGGCTGCGTATTCGTAAAACGCACAACGCTAGAGCTAGAACGAGGTGGGTCGATCATTCCTTCATCGAAACGATATCCATCGGTATGAGGCGACGTATTGGCGCCGCTCATGGGCCGTTGGTACATCGATGAGGGATGTGGATTCTGACTGCCAGTCATTCCTCTTGCACGTCTCCGCGACGCGGATTGTTCACCATCGGCGGCCATTAGTAATCCTTTCTCTCTCTGTATGGCTTACTTGCCAACAATACAGGAAGATATTACAGTTTAGCGTTAAAACTGTATCGAAAGCTATCATACTATCAGAGTGCTCTCAGTGTCAAATATTGTTGTTCCAACATATAACAAAAAAACTCGCGGTGTGCCAGCATTTGATCGATCAAGATCGATTTTTCCTCTCGCGCCGCCTGCGGCGGCACGAGAGGGTAAAGTGGATTTGGGGGACACCCCCAAACCCCCGGCAGGAGGACTGACCGTCCTCCTGCACCTCCTGCTTTTTTTTAATCTACTACATGTCTTACGTATGGATGGCCCGGTGGGTGACAAATGCGAGGTTTTGAGGGTAGAGTATGATGAAAATAGGGATGTGTATGCCAGATGGGGAGAAGATGCAAGATGGAGACGGCTGATGAGCAGGCTAGCGCGATCGAGCAAGAACGCCAGCGCATCGGCCGCGAACTGCACGATAGCGTGGTCCAGCAGATTGCCTTCGCGCTCTATAAGTTGGAATTTATCCAGCGATTGGTTGAGCGGCAGCAATTTCAGGCTATCAGCCAGGAGATCCTGCAGGTGGCAACGATATTGGAGCAGAGCCTACAGGAGCTGCGAGCCAGTATCAACGCCCTGCGTCCTCCACAGATCGAGCAAGCTGGCATACAGGACGCGGTTGCTAATCTGCTCAGTCAGTATGGCCTGACCATTCACCAGCATCTGCCAGCCATTGGGCGCATACCAGAACACCTGCAAGCACCTATCTTTCGTCTGCTGCAGGAGGCTCTGTCGAATATTCACCAGCATGCGCAGGCCAGCGATATATGGATCACCATAGACATTCAAAATAATGTGCTGCTTATAACGATCAGGGACAATGGGATCGGATTTTTGATGCCGGTTCAAGAGACGAGCGACGAGCGACCAGAGGCGCATTCGCAGCGTCACCTGGGACTGCGCACCATGCGCGAACGCGTGCAGGAGGTGGGAGGCAGCTGGCAGCTACACAGTCGACCAGGGTCCGGCACCGTCATCACAGCCAGCTTTCCACTGCCCAATAGGGACACGAACACTTAGTCTTCTTCATCTGGTAACAGGCCCTGGCGCAGCGCGAAGATAGCGACCTGGGTACGATCGCGCAGATGCAGCTTCTGGAAGATGATCGAAAGATAGTTCTTGACCGTCTTCTCCGAATACGCCAGGCGCTCAGCGATCTCCTTATTGCTCATGCCGGCGGCCAGGTAACGGATAATCTCGACCTCCTTCTCCGAGAGTTGGGTCACATGCTGACCCGTGGGAGTGGTTATCGCCTCTGGCTGGCGGCGCAATTCATTCACCAGCACGCCGGTCAAGGAAGGAGAGATAGCCACGCCGCCCGCGTGGACGGTGCGAATCGCCTGCGCCACCTCACGGGCCGTCGCGCTCTTCAAAATATAGCCACGCGCCCCATTGCGCATCGCCTCCACAATCTGCTGATTCTGACGATGCATGGTCAGCATAATCACCGCCACCGCTGGAAACTGCTGGGTCACCTGGCGCGTAATAGCGATGCCATCCACCACGGGCAAATTAATATCCATCAGCACCACATCGGGATGGACCTGGCGGATCTTTTCCAGGGCCGAAAAACCATCCACCGCATCACCCACCACCTCAATATCATCTTCCAGGGAGAAAAGCTGGCTCAATCCCTCACGGATCAACGCATGGTCATCCACAATCAGTACGCGCACCTGGATTGTGGGCTGACTCGCCGTTATACTACGACTATCGGCCACACCGGTTGCCAGCCGTTGTCCTTCATCACCAGTTAAAAGTGTAGGAGAAAGAGTCAGCGACTCCGTAGCCACAGTCGTATGCAAATGATGATCATCGGTATCGAGATAGTGCATAAAAAGACTCCTTCCAACCAGAGCAGCCAAACGGCAAAGTGCTTGTGAAAGTCGCATCCTCACAGATTAAAAACATGCCAGGTTGCTTCATATACTTTCATATTCCTAGTATAGCCATTAAACAAATGGGGATTTTATCTCACAAGTCAGCATACAAGCGTCAAACTATGACAAATGGGCACGCATAGTCGCCAGTTGACGAGCATGCTGGCGATCATGTAACGGTAGCATATTCACAAGTTGATAGAACTTCCGAGAGCCCCAGGAGGCAAAAACAAAGGGACGCTCCCAATTGGAGAGGGGAGCCTGTGATAGATAGGAAAGAAGCTCAGAGCGGCGATCAGACATCTCGACCAGCACCGAATCTAAAGAGAGGACGGCATCGCCCAGCTCTGTCTCAACGGGAAGGAGTTGAAGCAAAGTATCAAAATGGGGATTATCTTCGGACTGAATGCGCTGCAACTGCTGCAAGGCCACGACCTCTATAGTAGCCAGGTGATGGGCAATCAGCAGGGGAGACTCACCCTCGGCTGTCAGGGAGCGCGACAAATCCTCCGGTTGGAACGCGGCCAACTGGCTCATAAACTCGATACGAGCCATAACCAGCCGACGTCGAACTTTCACAAATGGACTCTCAATCCCCGCCATATTGCCTCCCCACTATGGTGCTATATATCTTCCTGTGGCTTCACCAATCGATCGTAGAGACTATCCAATTCATCCTGATTATTAAAATGGAGGACCAACTTACCTTTTCCTCTGGCATTGCATTTCAGGTCGACCTTCACCATCAAGGCCTCACGGAAGTGCTCCTCCAGACTGGACAGTTCGGGAGAGCGCAGCGGGCCCGAATTAGCCTGCTCGATAGCTCCCTCCACGTCTTCAGCATTCTTGATACGTGTCGCCAGTTCTTCCGCCTGGCGCACATTCAGACGCAGGGCAATAATCTGCTCCATAGCCTGGATCTGGGCCTCTTCGCTCTCAATATTGATCAAGGCGCGCGCATGGCCGGCTGTGAAGTTATCGACCTGATTAACCAGCATCTCACGCACGCGAGGAGCAAGCTGCAGCAAGCGCAGCGCATTGGTAACCGTCACCCGGTCCTTACCCACCTGGCGCGCCACCGACTCCTGGGTCAGGCCGAACTCCTGCACCAGCGCCTGGTAGGCCAGGGCCTCTTCAATGGGATTAAGATCAAAGCGCTGAATATTTTCAATCAAGGCCAGCTCAAGCATCTCCAGAGGAGAAACGTCCTTGATGACCACCGGAACTTTGGTCAATCCGGCCAGTTTGGACGCGCGCCAGCGACGCTCACCGGCGATGATCTGATACTGCACCACGGGAGCGGCGGGAACTGTGGAGGAAGAAGAACCAAACCAATCACTTTCAGCCTGGGCCGACTGCGCCTTATCGGCTCCATCCAGCCGCGTCACCACGATCGGCTGAATCAAACCATGCTCTTTAATGGAGTCTCGCAACTCAAATAACAGGGGATCGTCATCACGGAACGTGCGCCGTGGCTGACGCGGATTGGGGATAATGCTATCAATAGGAACCAAAGGCAGAGTATCGGCAGAAACTCTAGCCGGTTGTTGGGCGGACATCACATCGGAAGCGCCAGAGATCAACGCATCCAGACCGCGTCCCAGCCCGGATTTTGGTTTAGCCACGAGCCATTACCTCCTCGGCAAGTGCGCGATACGCCAGACCCCCAGGGGAAGTAGGATCGTAATCCAGGATCGCCTGGCCGAAGCTAGGGGCCTCACTTAGGCGAACATTTCGATTAATAATTGTTTGGAACACTTCTTGTGGGAAATGACTGCGTACCTCGCGCACAATATCGGCCGCCAACCGTGTACGAGAGTCAAACATCGTCAGGATCACACCAACAATATACAGTTTTGCATTCAGCTTTGACTTTATGATATTCACGGTATTCAAGAGCTGGCTTAAACCCTCCAGCGCCAGGTATTCGCACTGAATAGGAATAATGATACCATCGGCGGCCACCAGAGCATTCACCGTCAACAGGCCAAGAGAGGGAGGGCAATCGATAATAATATAATCGCAGCGCTCACGAATAGGCTCCAGAATCTGGCGCAGGCGATGTTCACGGGCGATCGCGCCGACCAGTTCAATCTCGGCCGCGGCCAGATCGACGGTACAGGGGGCCACCACCAGTTCGCGACGCGAAGTTGGAACAATCACATCAAATATAGAAATTTCATCATTCTCTTGTATAAGCAAATCATAGATCGTATGTGTTCGCTTATTTTTTAACACGCCAATTCCACTCGAGGCGTTGGCCTGCGGGTCCATATCAACCAGCAGTACCCTGCGCCCGGCGGCAGCCAGGTACGTAGCCAGGTTGATAGCTGAAGTTGTCTTGCCGACGCCGCCTTTTTGGTTCGTAATTGCGTACACTTTTGACACCGGATGCGACCATACCTTTCCTCTTCCATGCCGAAGACCATAAAGCTCCGCTTCAGGCACATTGTAACAAATGTATCAGAGAGAAGCAACATGACTTATCACAATAGTGTGATTGTCTCGATTCGAGCGCACAACTGAAAGGCGTGTCGGTATTATTAGATATGTAGATGAAGTGATAAACAGAATAATACCGGCTACAATAAACACTATAATGGAGAAATAAAAAGAATTTACACAGCAACAGATAGGGTTCAGCGTATAATGGTATGAACCCTTATGGATGCGCAGTGTAGCTATAAAAATTACAATGTTACGCGATTACCGCCTGCGGGCATCGTAAAACGCAGGAAGCCGCCACCGGCCAGGCGTGTACAGACGACCGCGATTGTATAAAAGACAAACAAAAAGACGGCGGTGCGCAGTTCATAGAACAGGTAGCCGGTCAGGGTCAGATGGCTGGCGCCGCGCGCGAACAGTCGCAGCAAGACGGGACCCTGCTGTACCTCAAACATTGTTAAGGGCAAGCCGCAACACAGGCTAATGACGATATCCAGCCCAAGGCAGATAGCGGCGATGCGTGGCCCCAGTAGCCAGAAACGCTTGCTGATCCGCTCGCGCTTCGTTGAGGTCATGCGGCGCGCCGCCCACACCGGTGGTAGAATATACTGGAACACTAAAAACAGTAAGGGGACCGCGACAAACATCCAATCGGGAAAGACGGCGGGGGTAATTAGCGCTCCGAGCCTACCGATGGCATAGATAATAACCCCTTCAATGATGCCGCGTCGGTAGCTCACTTTGTTGAATAACATAAAGACAAACCTGATTTCGTCTTAGGAAAGTTGATAGAAAAACAAGGAACCTGTCGTTGCCGATATCCGATAAAGAGAGATCAGTGACAACCGCAGGAACCGCCACCACAGCCACAGCCACCTGTCGCAGGTGCATCGTCAAATGAATAATCTTCGCCCGCGCCACGAGGGGCCGCGAAAACTGAGAGCAGTCGACGAACTTTTTCGCTATGGCACTTCGTACAAACAACGTCATCAGCATGCTTGTGGCTGACGAGGAGCTCAAATCTGGATTTGCAATCCGCGCAGTAATACTCGAACAATGGCATTAAGGGACTCCTCCTAAATATAGATGGAAAGTGTTGTATGTCAACAGATATTGTAGTGTCTGGCTTTGACTGCGTCAAGTCAGCTATAATGTGGTCCAGGACTTTTTCCATGATTTGGTGCCGCCTGCGGCGGCACCAAATCATGGGGAAGAGATGGGCAGGGGACACCCCTGCAACCCCGGCAGGAGGGCTCGCCGCCCTCCTGCACCTCCCACTTTGCGAGCACAGAGGATCGGCGGAGACACCCTGGCAGGAGGGCTCGCCGCCCTCCTGCACCTCCCGCTTTGCGAGCACAGAGGATCGGCGGAGACACCCTGGCAGGAGGGCTCACCGCCCTCCTGCACCTTCCGCAGAGAAGGGGGATGATTGCAAGTTAGGATACAATATGTGCCAGTTATAGATGATAGATTATCGCTATTTGATAGATTATTGAGGAGAGGGAAGAGAACACTATGGCCTTGACGATAGGAATTATTGGCTTGCCACAGAGTGGTAAGACGAGTTTGTTTAACGCTCTGACACAGGCGGGGGCACCAATCAGCGGGTACGCAACCAGCACGGTGCAGGCGAATGTGGGCGTGGTTCAGGTTCCGGATGCGCGCCTGCAGCCGCTGGCCGAGATCTTTCAGCCGAAGAAGGTGACACCGACGACGGTTGAATTCGTGGACGTGGCCGGTATGGGGCAGGCATCACAGGCGAGCAAGGATAAAAAGGAAGGGTTGAGCGCCGAATTTCTGGGCCACATTCGTAACGCGGATGCGCTGGCGATCGTGCTGCGCAGCTTTGCCAACGATAATGTGCCCCATATCAATGAAACGATCGATCCATATCGCGATCTGGAGACCCTGAATGCCGAGCTGATGATAACAGACCTGGCCTCGGTGGAGCGACGCATTGAGCGTACATCGCGCGCCGCCAAGTCCGGCGATAAAAAGTATCAGCAGGAGCTAGATATTCTGCGCCGCTTCCAGTCAGCACTGGAAGAGTTCAAGCTGGTCAAAGAGCTGGATTTAGGGCAGCAGGAGTATGCCTTGCTCAAAGAGATGTTCCTGTTGACGATGAAGCCACGCATGTATGTGCTCAACGTCAGCGAAGGCGTGCTGGGCGAGGCCAATGAACTGCTGGACAAGATCAACGCTGGAGAGAGCGTCGCTGATGAGAGCCTGAGCTCCGAGTTAAAGGGTATCGCGCGCGTGGCCCGGCAGGCAAAGAGCGAGGGATCAGAAGTTGCCGCCATCTCTGCCAGTCTTGAGGCGGAGCTGTCAGAGCTGCCAGAGGAGGATGCGCGGGAATACCTGGAGTCGCTGGGATTGCCCAAACTGGGCGCCGATCGCGTCATCCAGGTTGGCTATCGCCTGCTGAACCTGATCACCTTCCTGACTGCCGGCGAAGACGAGGTGCGCGCCTGGACAGTTACGCAGGGAGCCAAAGCGCCGGAGGCGGCCGGTAAGATCCACTCGGACATTGAGCGCGGCTTTATTCGCGCCGAGGTGGTCCACTTCAACGACTTCATCGAATGCGGATCGTTCGCCGCCGCCACCAAGAAAGGTGTGCTGCGCCTTGAGGGTAAAGAATACGTCATTAAAGACGGCGATATCGCCCACTTCCGCTTCAACGTCGGGAAATAAGTTTCAGACATGATAGAAAGTGGGGACCAGTCGCGCGACTGGTCCATAGGCGTCAAGTTAAGCAGAAAAAGTCGAGCTAGGCAAAAAAATACTCCTGTGAGACGATGAAGGTTGTGAAACACACATCACCCACAGGAGTTTTCTTATGGAAAGTATAGCATCACTGAGCCAAGCGTTGCGGGCCCTCTTTTTTGAAGACGCTGCTCGCTTGGCGAAAGAGCAACACGTCATCAAGCGGCAGCGCTGTTTTTCTGCCACCAATCTCCTCCTCGTGCTGGTCCTGGGATGGCTTCAGCATCCGCTGGCTGGTCCGAGTCAACTGGCACGCTTTGCTCACGCCGTGGGCGTCAGCGTCAGTAAACAAGCTATTGTGGGACGATTGAGCTTTCAAACAGCCTCCTGGCTTCGCCGTGTTTTGGAACAGGCAGTCTCAACACTGATCCTGTCTTCTCCTCTGACACAAGGACTCCTGGCTCGCTTCCCCGCCGTCATTTTGGAAGATGCCTCCAGTGTGCAATTGCCGGATGCACTGGCATTCCTGTGGAAGGGATGTGGAGGCAGTGGCTCGGCCTCTTCGGTCAAGCTTGGGGTACGCTGGGATCTGCGCTCTGGGCAATTGCGAGGACCACTGCTGCAAGATGGCAAAAGCCATGAAACACACAATCCTGTGCATGCCCTTGCCCTTCCGGTCGGAGGCGTGTGGGTGGCCGATGCAGCCTATTACAGCTTACGCTCTCTGCGTCAGTTGACCCAAAGAGGCATCTTTTTTGTCATTCGTCCGCGTGGAGATCTGGCGGTCTCGACCCCTGATGGCAAACGTTTGCCCTTAGCGAGGTATCTGAGCCAGCAAACGGGAAAGGTCATTGATCTGTCCGTTCGTCTTGGTTCCATCCCAGCTTTGTGGTTACCTGCTCGTTTGTTGGCGTTGCCCGTGGCTCCCGAGGTCGCAGAGCAACGACGAGCGCATTTGGTAGAAAAGGCGAAAAATCGGGGACATACTCCCTCTGCTGAAGCGCTCGCTCTGGCTCCTTGGAATCTGCTCGTGACCAATATTCCGGCGATGTTGCTGCCAGCCCAGGAAGTTCTGCTTCTGTATCGAGCGCGATGGCAGGTGGAGTTACTCTTCAAACTCTGGAAAAGTCATGGACAGGTGGATCAATGGAGCAGTGCCAATCCGCAACAGATCTTATGTGAGTTCTATGCGAAGCTTCTTGCCATGCTGGTACAACATTGGGTCCTCATGGAAAGTTGTTGGGATGATCCTCATCGCAGTTGGATGCTTTCGGCAGATCTGTTGCGTGATCAGGTTTCCCTCTTCCTTCAAGGACTCCGAGGGCGCCTCCCTTTGGAGCAAGTCTTACAACTCATTCACGAGGCTCTGGCTGCTAGTGCTTCTATCCCTCAACGAACGACACGCCCCAGCACTTCCCATCAGCTTCTTGATGGGGAGTATTGGGGCTTAACTTGACGCCTATGGACCAGTCGCGCGACTGGTCCCCACTTTCTATCATGCTTATTCGTGCTGTTTGATCAGCTTATCCACCAGGTTTCCTATCTCATGCCACAGATGGTGCTGGTAGTCCAGCATGCGTGACTGGTTGAGATCAAATTCACGGCTAGAGGCATCTTTTTTCGCGTTTTCGGCGAACTGCTGGGAAAGGGCGTGCGTCTTATCGCCGCGTCCGTGCAGGTAAACGCCCAGCTCATGTAGATCTTTTAAAAGAGCCTGATATTTTTCTTCATTGGTAGGCATACTATATTTACTCCTGAATGTAGCCGGTTATCAATAATCGCTATAAATCTATCACCATTCAACACACGGTTTCAGGCTTCGTCAAGTTTTAAGGCGTCCGCGAAACGGTTGAAGAAGTTGAAGATGCCGATGACGGTGGTCAGTTCGACGATCTCGCCATCGTCAAAGTGGGATTGTAGTTCATCCCACAGATTTTCATCCACATCGCGGGCGCTGGTAGTTACAATTTCCGCGTAACGCAGTGCGACCAGCTCGCGATCCGTAAACAGGTGTCGATGCTGATCGATATGGAAGAGGGCATCAAGCAGCGCCTCCTCCAGTCCCATCTGCCTTGCCAAGGCAGTATGCGCGTTCTCTCAATAGAAGCAGGAGTTCACCTGAGACACGCGGATAGCTAATAGTTCCTTGAGCTGTGGCTCCACGGTACCACCGCGCATAGCAGCCTCCACCAGCTGCATGGAGCTCTGCATGATATCAGGTCGATGCGCCATCGTCTTAAAGAGCGTCGTCATAGTCGAGCTGCCATCGGTAGCATACGCGGGCAGTTGTACCGAGTCATCAGGTTGAATGCGTGGCATACACATCCTCCTCCCCAAATAAACAATGGAATAATATCATTCCTATTTTATTGGACAGACGATCTGCGTGCAAGCCAGAAGTAGCAAGAACTTTAAGGATCGTCACCTGGAACGCAAACCCGTGCGTTGCTTTGGAGGAAAGTGTATGAGGAGAAAATAGGCATAAAAAAAGAAGCCAATTTGCTGGCTTCTCTTGAACACATATATAATAATAACATATTTCCGCCCAAAAATCAAGGCCGGAAGAGATCAAGGGTGCCATTCATGTTGTTGCAAAAAGATAAGATAACAAAACCGGAGTGCCCCCGAAAACCGGAACGCCCCCGAAAATCGGAATCCCCGTGTAGGGTCGACCTTCAACGGTCGACCGGGCTGCCAGCGCCAGCGACGGCAGCCCTCATGCCCCCACGACACCGCTTCCCTTGCTTCCCCCCACGTGGTTCCCACACGCCAACGTTGCGCAGGCGTACCCAAAAGCGAACGTTCCTTCTGGGGTACCACGTGGGGCGAGATGGTTTCCACGAGAAGCCGAACCGGCCGGGTACGTGGCCCGCAATCGCTGTCGCTCGCGAGCCGGTCGACCGTTGAAGGTCGACCCTACATGGGCGTTTCTCGTTGGTGGGGCGTTTCGTGTTGCTTGTCGCCTTCTCTTTTTGCAACAACATGAATGACACCCAGCGATCAATTCCTCGCGTTTTCAAGTTCGCACGTTTTTGGGTGCGATGGGCGAAGATCTAATATCAATTTTCTTTAAGGTTTGTTTATGGTTTCTGTTTGACAGGATTGAGGGCTCATGTCTACAATAAATCAGCGTGATACAAAGGAGAGCCGATCAGTGAATACAGAACATTCTCAGGAAGCAGCAGTTATTGCTCGCACCCGGATTGGTATTATCGGGGGCGGGCAATTAGGTTTGATGATCAGTGAAGCGGCCCGTAAGCTGGGCTTTGCTTCGGTGGTGGTGCTGGACCCGACGCCCGCATGCCCGGCATCGGTGGTAGCGGAGCAGATTGTGGGCAGTTTAAAGGATCCGGTGGCGCTAAGGCAGCTGGCGGACCGTGCGGATATTTTGACCTATGAAATCGAGCATATCAATACACAGGCGTTGCAGGATCTGCAGGCCGAGGGCGTAAAAATCTATCCCTCGCCAGAACTGCTGGCGATTATCCAGAATAAATTTGAGCAGAAGGAATTTCTGGCGCGGCACGACATCGCGGTGGCCCCCTACCGCTCGGTTTCTTCACAGGAAGATATCGAGCAGGCGGCCCGTGAATGGGGCTATCCGCTGGTCCTGAAGGCGAAGAAAGATGCCTACGATGGACGTGGCAACGCCCGCGTCAATGGTCCTGAGGACATCGAGAGCGCACGCGCCAAACTGGGCGATCGCGAGCTCTACGTGGAGAAATGCATCGACCTGGATAAAGAGCTCGGCATTATGATTGCCCGCAATGAACGTGGAGAGAGCGCCTCCTTCCCGGTTGTCGAGATGATCCACGAGCGCGACATCTGTCTGACGGTGCTGGCGCCTGCTCAGATTTCGGACGAGTTGCAGGCTGAGGCACGGAAGATGGCCAGCGAGAGCATTGACCGACTGGAAGGAATCGGCATCTTCGGAGTGGAGATGTTCCTGGACAGACAGGGCAAGCTATGGTTGAACGAGATCGCCCCGCGTCCGCATAATTCGGGCCACTACACCATTGAAGCATGCCAGACCTCCCAATTTGAACAGCACCTGCGAGCCATCACCAACCTCTCACTGACCCCCACGACAATGCTCTATCCAGCGGCGGTGATGGAAAACATCCTTGGAGAGCGCAACGGACCTGCCGACGTAAAGTGGTCCCATGACTATGATCACGAGCATGTCTTCCCGCATATTTATGGTAAGCGCGAAACCAAAATCGATCGCAAAATGGGGCATATTACCGTGGTCGGAGACGACCTGGACAGGGTCTACAAGCAAGCGAAGGAGGCGAGGGCAACGCTCTCGATATAGCGAACATCATGTCAGACAACCAGCAACAGATACGCGCGGCGCTCAGCCAGGAGCATGGCGTCCTGGTCTCGCCCGAGGGGATCGGCCCGGCGGCCCAAGGCGAGCCAAAGGTGTTGATCACGATGGGCAGCGATTCAGATCTTCCTTTGATGATGAAGGCGGTGGATACCTTGCGCAACGAATTCGGCATCACCTGCCTGGTACAGATCAACTCGGTCCATCGCGACCTGCGCACCGTGGTCGGACATATCGATAATCTGCCCGCCTCCGTACAGGTGATTATCGCCTGCGCGGGCGGCGCGGCCCATCTGCCCGGCAACATAGCCGACCTGCGAGCGGATCTGCCGGTGATCGGCGTCCCACGCGATCTTGGAGCACTCAAGGGCGTCGATGCCCTGCTATCGATGGTGCAGATGCCCGAAGGTGCTCCGGTCGCTGTGATGGCCATCGGGGATGCTGGCGCGGTGAACGCGGCCATCCACGCCGCCAAAGAGCTAGCGATCGCAGATCCCGCCATCAAAGAGCGGCTGCTGGCCTATGCCGAGAAGCGTAAACGGCGTGTGGCCACGCAGAACCAGACCCTCGAAAACAAATTAAAGAATTTTGGCGCGTAGCGCGTTTTGCGGTGCGGGCGCAAGCGCCCGCGCCTTGTTTTTGTTGTGGCGCAGAGAATGTGCATTGCACATTCTCTGCGCCACAACAAAATGAAACTCAGGGTCCCAACCTATGATATAATGTGAGCAACACGTTGTAGAACACTAGTTTCATATCGGAGATATATATGGGGGACCGCCTCGTTTCACCCAATATCAGTGAAGAGGAACAGCTGATTGAAGGCAGTCTGCGCCCTCGTCACCTGTCTGAATACGTCGGTCAAGAGAAGATTAAAGAAAACCTGAGCATCTTGTTGGAAGCTGCGCGTCGCCGCAATGAATCGGTGGATCACGTGTTGCTGTATGGACCGCCAGGATTAGGTAAGACGACGCTGTGTAATATTATCGCCGCCGAGATGGGCGTGAATCTGCGCACCACTTCGGGTCCGGCGATTGAGCATGCAGGCGACCTGGCCTCAATCCTGACCTCGCTTCAACCGGGTGAGATCCTGTTTATCGATGAAATCCATCGCCTGGCGCGCGCGGTAGAGGAGCGTCTCTATTCCGCCATGGAAGATTTTGCGCTGGATGTTATGATTGGTAAGGGTCCCAGTGCGCGATCGCTGCGCCTCAACCTGCCTCCCTTTACGGTGGTGGGCGCGACGACACGCGTCGGGTCGCTGACCGCTCCGTTGCGCGATCGCTTTGGCGCCATCTATCGCATGGAATACTATGACCAGGAGTCGCTCAAGCTGATCGTGGCACGTTCGGCGCGCATCCTGAAGGTGGCCGCCGACATGGACGGCATTGAAGAGATCGCCAGCCGCGCACGAGGTACCCCACGTATCGTTAACCGCCTGCTCAAGCGCGTGCGCGACTATGCGCAGGTCAAGGCCGATGGCGTCATTACGCGCGAGGTCGCCAAAGCGGCACTGGACGCGATGGAAGTAGACGAGATCGGCCTGGACCAGACCGACCGCAACATGCTGTTGACCATCATCAACAAGTTCAACGGTGGGCCCGTGGGACTGGATACGCTGGCGGCAAGCACCAGCGAAGATTCAGAGACGATTGAGGATGTCTATGAGCCCTATCTGCTGCAGTTGGGCTTCATCGCGCGCACACCACGCGGCCGTATCGCCATGCGGGCCGCATATCAGCATCTAGGCCTGGCAGCACCGGGCGGAGAAAGTGGACAGACGCTGTGGACAACAACCTGAAGATAAGTGATTTTAATTACGATCTACCATTAGAATTAATTGCGCAGACCCCGATTGAGCCGCGAGACGCTTCGCGGCTCCTCGTTGTGCGGCGCGAAGATAAAACATTTACGCATCGACATTTCCGAGATCTGGGCGAATTCTTGCGTCCGGGCGATCTGCTGATCGCCAACCAGAGCCGCGTCATCCCGGCGCGCCTGCTGGGCTATCGGCCGCAGACAAACGGTGTCGCCGAGGTCCTTTTGCTGGCCGAGCGCAACGAGCTGGGTCCAGATCACTGGGAAGCTCTGGTGCGGCCAGGACGACGGCTGCGCGAAGGAGCGATCATCCATTTCGGGCCACAGGGCCAGCCTCCCCGCCTGGTTGGTGAGATTCAGCAACGCACCGAAGCCGGTGGGCGCATCGTGCACTTCACGGTCCCCGACCAGCAGGCCGATAGCGATGATCCCTATCAACTCCTCAGCGTGCGCCAGCGCATCGATGAGGTCGGTCGCATGCCGCTCCCACCCTACATCCACGAAACGCTGGAAGATCAAGAGCGCTATCAGACGGTCTATGCGCGCATCCAGGGCTCGGCGGCCGCTCCTACAGCTGGCCTGCACTTTACCCCGGAGCTATTGGACCGCCTGCGCCAGCAAGGTGTACGCACCGGTTTTGTCACGCTGCACGTAGGATTAGATACATTTCGACCGGTTGAGCACGAAAACGTCAGCGAACACAAAATGCACAGCGAAGAGATCGAGCTCGACGCCGAGACGGCAGCTCTGATCAACGAGACCAGGCAGGCCGGTGGTCGAGTCGTCGCCGTGGGTACCACCTCGGTACGCGTACTGGAGAGCGTCGCCAGCATATACGATGGCGAAATCGCACCTTACAAAGGCAGCACCAGGCTCTTTATTACGCCCGGTACTCCCTTCAGAGCCGTAGATGCCATGATCACCAACTTTCATCTACCCCGCTCAACCTTACTGCTGCTGGTCAGCGCCTTCATGGGGAAAGAGCTAATGGAACAGGCCTATCAGGAAGCCATTAAAGAGCGCTATCGCTTCTTCAGCTTTGGGGATGCAATGCTGCTACTATAGCGCTCTGCCCTGGCGCACCCCAGGCGGGAGGTGCAGGGAGAACCATGCACCCCTCATTAAAACAAAAAGAATAGGGGACTTTGCGGCACCCCTCCTTGACGCTACAATCATACAGGTGTCAAAATAGTATATGTGAAATCACAGCAATAATTTGAGAAGAGAAGGATGCCTTTTCTTCCCCTACTTTATGCCCTGCTGACCTTATTCCGCCAGGCAGCGCATGTGTTTGAATGATATACCTTCAGGTAGGAATATAAGGATAAAAAATTTATGCGTGACATTACTATTTTCAGTGGCAGTGCTCATCAGGATCTGGCCCGGGAGATCAGTGAATATCTGGGCCTGCAGCTCTCGCCAACCCACATTCAACATTTCAGCAATGACTGCCTTTATGTTCAAATGAATGAAAACTGCCGCGAGAGTGATGTCTACCTGGTCCAACCTCTGGTCACTCCGGTTCAAGAAAACTTGATGGAGCTGTTATTTATGCTGGACGCGGCCCGTGGAGCATCCGCGGCCCGCCTGACAGCGGTCATCCCATACTATGCCTACGCGCGCTCGGACAAAAAAGACGCGCCCCGTATCTCAATCGCGGGCCGCCTGGTCGCGGATCTGCTGCAGACCGCCGGCGCCAATCGCGTCATTACGGTAGCCCTGCATGCCCCGCAGGTGCACGGCTTCTTCAGTGTTCCCACAGACCACTTAAACGCGCTCAACGTGCTGGCCCAGCACTTCCGTTCCTACAATCTGACCAACGGCATCGTCGTCTCGCCCGACCTCGGCAACGCCAAATCGGCGACGTACTTCTCGCGCCTCCTCAACATGCCAGTCGCGGCCGGCAGCAAGAAAAGGATCAGCGACGACAAGGTCGTTATCGACAGCATCGTCGGTGACGTAAGCGGGAAAGATGTTATCATCATCGACGACGAGATCGCCAATGGTGGAACCATCGTCGAGATCCTGCAGCATGTACGCGAACGCGGCGTCGGCCGCATCTTCGTCGCCTGCACACACGGCCTCTTCACAGGTAAGGCCATCGAGCGCCTCAAGAGCCAGCCCGACATCGAAGAGATCGTCACCACCAACACGGTACCCATACCGGCCGAAAAGCGCCTCCCCAACATGACCGTTCTCTCGCTGGCCCCCCTGATCGCCGAAACGATCCGCCGCAACCACAACGGAGAATCTGTCAGTAGCCTGTTCGACACCATCTAACCCCGTCATAAAGCAGGGAGGTGCAGGAGGGGCGGCGAGCCCCTCCTGCCGGGGTTTGGGGTGTCCCCAAAATCCCTTCCTCTCCCCTTGAATAAACAATGTGTGTATAATGTGCATGTGATGCTGCGGTGCGGCATCACATGCACATTATACACACATACACCACACATTTTTGAAAGTGCCCATAAAAATTTCCGCTTTTAGCGAGTGTAGAAGAATAGAGTTGGTAGAAGCCACAAAAGCGAACCACCGTAGTACTACTTTTGGGGGACTGAATGATCGACCTGAGTGATCATACACTTAACGAGCGCTTACACCGTCGCACGGCAGAGGGACGCTATGAGATCGGTGAAAGTGAGCTTGTTCTAAACATTCGAGCACAAAAGACTGCGGGCAACGATGCTGGAGTACGTTTCCTCTGCGAGGTGCTACTGCAACGCGCCGCGCCGGCCTTTCAGCGCCACACGCAGGGCTTGCGACACCGTCCAGAGTTACGGGAAGAAGCGATCGCGAACATGGGTGAGCACCTGCTACGCGAAGCGCAAGATCCGGGAGAAATATTTATCACACAAAATTTTATTCACTATCTGCGCTGCCTGTGTGTCGATGAATTTAACCGCGTTCTTCGTCAAGAGGGACTGGGCTATCGACGCGATGCTGAGGGCCGCCCCACCGGTCGGCCACAGCATGTGCCGCGCGCACTGGTGGAGACGCTACAACCGGCCCCGGCCGACGATGAAAATCAGACCACCTCGGATGTAGCGGACCCACGCGATCAGTATGAAGAACTGCACGCCGAGGACGAAAGCCAGCGTATCCTGACCTACCTGCGGGATCCGCTTGATCGCAAGATCATGACGCTGCGGGCAATTGAGGGGCTCAAGTGGGACGATATCGCAGAAGTGTGTAAAAAGACGGAGCGCACGGTCCGCCTGCGTTACGAGCGAGCGCGTAGCTATCTACGCGAATGTGTGATAAGAGAACAACACCAGCCAGCATATAAATCAGCACTGCAGCAACAATCGTAATACCAAGCAAAAGGGAACGGAAAGGAGTACTTCAGATGAACACTCCCGAATTGAAACAACTGAAAATGGCCTGGATCGCCGCTAAAGAAGCGGGCGATACCCAGGCACAGGTACGGATCCTCCAGGAGTATCCAGCTTATCAAGATGATCTGATCGACTTTATTGCTGGCTACCAGGCGACTGGTGGCAACGAAGCGGTCGATCAAAACGCCAGCCTGCTGCCATTAACCAGGCGTGCCCTGACCAGCGCGTTTGAGCGCGTCTTCGAGTCCCAGGGGGCCTTCGCAAGCCTGACTGAGCTGCGCAAGAGCCGCAACATGAACAAAGTAGCGACCGCCAGAGGACTGCGCCTGAGCGTCGACGTCTGGAACAAATTTGAGAACGGCGCCATCGAGCTGGTCAGCTTGAGCCAGCACCAGTTGGAGAAGCTGGCCCAGTTTTTTCAGGTCAGCATCGACCAGTTCAGCAACGCCCTCAATGGCAGCCAGCCGGCGATAACCATGAACCGCCGCCAGACGCGTGAAGCGGCGAGTCAGGCACGGCAGGGTCCCAAAAAGCAGAGCTTTGCTGAAGCGATTGCACGCAGCACAATGTCAAAACAAGATCAGCAGTTCTGGCAGGAATAAGCGCAGCGACCAGCCAGGTATGTCCGTTCCTATCTCCCTTTTGTGGCATAACCAATATAAGAAACGCCCTTAAACCAGCCCGGGGCAAGGGTCATGCGTCCCTCAATCAGCTTTGGCATAAAGCCGGTCAGCTCCTGAACCTGTAGCGCTTCACGGCCCATCAGAGACTGGAGCTCCGCTGGCTTGATAAACGACTCATACTGATGCAATCCTGGCACCAGACCTTGCTTGCGGAAGAAACGCTCACCAATCTGGATCAAGGCCAGCCGTGCCAGCGGCGTTCGATTAATGGTATCAAAAATAAAGATACCGCCGGGAGCCAGCACGCGCGCGATTTCATGGAGCGTCGCCTGCAGATCGCGCACATGCTCCAGCACATCCAGGCACACGATCACCGAAAAACTGCCATCGGCATAGGGCAACGACTCGGCATAGCCCTGATCGAACGAAACATTGTGCCCCAGGCGCCCTTGCAGCACATAGCGACGCGCATCGGCCAGCGCCCCCTCAGACGGATCGATGCCCGTCGCGACCGCGCCCCGCCGCGCCAGTTCGCGACAGATCAAGCCGCCCCCACATCCCACCTCAAGAATCTCCTGCTGAGCCAGCGCGTGGCGACCAAAGACACGATCGATGCGCGACTCAATATAATCACAACGATCCGAGGTAATACGGTAAAGCAAATTCTGTTTTTCATGCCATCCATAGTGAGCAAAGATATCGTTCTGTGAAGATGGGTGTGATGTCATAAATAGTGACCTACTTTCGCTATTTCATCAACAAAGTGTTAGACTTTCGTCTTATTGAGGTACGTGAGCGCCCCCGCTCGGGCGGCTGCTTGCGCAGCCGCCCTGTTTTTAGGAGTTGGTGCAACACCATGGGTGGGTGCGAATGCACCCACCCATGGTGTTGCACCAACTCCTAAAAACAAATTGAGCGCCGCAGGCGCGAAACCTATGGCTTTCAGACATATTATAAAGGCAGTATAGATAAGTAACGTGCCACCGGCAAATTTTTCACACAGGGGTCCATGGTTATGGTATACTCTTCTCTACAATGGAGCAGAAGATGTTAGATGATCAGGGTGAACGGGAGCGGGCGCATAAAGAGCAAGCCGCAGCCATTGAGAGCCTGCTTTTCGTGGCGGGACGTCCTTTAGAACGAGGCGAGCTACGCAAGCTGCTGATGGTAACCGAGGAGCAGCTAGGCGCCGCGCTAGAGGCGCTGGAACGGGATCTACGTCAGCAAGAGCGAGGCATACGCCTGCAATCGCTGGGTGAGCAGATTCAGCTTGTAACGGCGCCAGAAAACGCGCGCTACGTGGCCGCGCTACTGGGTCTTCCGATGACCGCCAGGCTGACTTCAGCGGCGTTAGAGACGCTCTCAGTGGTCGCCTATCGACAACCCTTAACACGCAACCAGATTGAAGCCATTCGCGGCGTCAACAGCGACCGGGCCTTGATGAGCCTGCTTCAGCATGGCCTGGTAGAAGAAGTGGGCCGGGCACCAACCGTGGGGCGGCCCGCCCTCTTTGCCACGACGGCCGAGTTCTTACAGCAATTCGGCCTGACATCACTGGCCGAATTGCCGGGCATCAGGCTATCCAGGCCAGTTGAAGATCACGCGGATAACCAGGATGCCGACCCAACAACCAATACACCCCAATAAAGCAGAGAATAAGGAACAACAAATTATGCGTATCGGCCGCCACATGCCCACCAATTCAAAAATGGTTAAAGCCGCCCAGACGGCTCGGCAGATTGGTTGCGAAGCCATCCAGATTTTCGCCAGCAATCCGACCGCATGGCGTCCACCCGCCGACGATCCACAGCTCTGTGTCACATTCGCCGAGGCGGCCCGCGCCTGTCAGCTCGATCCCATCGTTCTGCACGCGCCATATCTCATCAACCTTGGCACCGCCGACGATGTCGTCTGGGAAAAATCCGTCACACTCTTGACCTGGACCTTACAGCGGGGAGCGCTCCTGGGGGCTCGCTACGTCGTCTTTCATACTGGCAGTCATAAAGGTGCTGGTATCGAAGCCGGCCTGGACCGCATTGTACAGGGCATCGAACGCATCTTACCCCAGACACCTGAGGAAGTTATGCTGCTGCTGGAGAACGATGTAGGGGCGGGCAACTCGCTGGGACATAGTTTTAACCACCTCTCCATCGTACTAAACCAGCTACCACAGTACCAGCAACGGCTGGGGGTATGCCTGGACACAGCCCATCTATGGGGGGCCGGGCACGACATCTCAACCGCCGAATCGGCCCGCAATGTTCTGGACCAGTGTGATGAGACCTTTGGTCTGAAACGGCTACAGGTCATCCACCTCAATGATACAGAGAAGGCGCTGGGGAGCCACCGCGATGTACACGCACGACTGGGAGAAGGCATCATCGGCCAGGAAGGACTCAAGGCGCTCCTGCGTGATCCACGGGTGCAGCACAGCGCGCTACTCATGGAGACACCCATCAAGCTGGACGAAAACGGCAAGGAAGACTGGGAACATGATAGTCAGCAGGTCGCCCTGGCCAGAGAACTGGCCGGACTCTCAGAGCCGGCGGCGCAGCCCCACAGCGAGAACATAAGTATAGCCACCGATATACATCTTATTTAGAGATACATCGATATATGTGTCAGGGCTGATGCGTGGCCGTTTTAGCGGCCTGCTGCACCGATCCAGCGATTGAACCAACACTCGTATGCTGTGCCGGAGTCACAACCGGAGTTACATCGGTTGCCGGAGTCGTAACAATAGGGGTTTGAGTCGACACCACGGGTCCAGAGGATCTTGAAGAACCTGGATCTGGCGACGGCGTTACAACCACCTGCGCCGTAGGAGTTATCATAACCTGTGGTGTCGAGGTGGGCGCCTGCGTGACTACCGAAGTAGGCGTGGGAGATGGAGTAACCGGCGTGACAGTCAGATAAACATGAATCACCACGGAAGATCCAACGGCTGGAGTCAGGGTGACAGAGTCACTATAAGACGGAGCCGTCAGTCCGCTGGCGCTCACCTTGAAAACCAGGGTCGAGGCACCACTGGCATTGACCAGGCCGGAAGTCGACCCCAGGCTCAGCCACGGCTGACCGGGATTAGACGCCGTCCAACTCAGGGTTCCCCCACCACTATTGCTGATCGTCACAGATTGATCAGCGGGATCGCTACCCGCGACGGTATTAAAGTACAGACTGGTTTGATCAACACTCATCGCGGGCGGCATAACCACCACAATAGTCATAGAAATGGTCACTTTGCCGACACTTGCCCCGGTCAGGCTATTGGTAGCGCTGATATCCACACTAGGTGTATAGGAGCTTGCGGGGGCATTGGTAGTATCAATAAGCATGGCTATATTCGCGCTCGCGCCACCCGCGAGATTCTTGCCAGCATTAGCTGACAACGAGAAGTACGCGGGCGTACCACCCTGCAGAGAAGCCGTCCAATCCAGAGGTGCATCGCCGGTATTATTGATAGCGATCATCTGGGAAGATGTACCGGGAGCGGTATTCACATGAGATGAGCCAAAGCCAGCCGTCAACTTAGGGGTACCGGCCAGACTGAGTGTGGCCTGCATCGACTGCGGGCTGGCCACAGTTGGCATACCACTCGCCTCGGTGGCGTACAGGGAAACAGAGCCCGAATACTTTTGTCCCCGTGCCAGATTGGCCACATTCGGCTTCACAGTAAACGCCGCAGTCTCACCACTATGCAGGACGACATGCAGAGGTGAGATAGTCAACCAGTTCGGCGAAGTCGAGGTATCTCCTCTGACATCCAGCTTCACCGGGCCACTACACATACCAACCACACCGACCTGGAAGCTCTGCGCAGCGGGCGCACCGCTGCCGGGAGCAGAAAAGTTCAGCGCCGCAACCGAAGGAGACTGCAACGTACAGGGAGGTTGCACCGTCAGATAAACATTGATGTGCTGCGTACTGACGACTCGCCGGCTCCCATCGGTCGCGGTCAACGCTACCTGGCCTGAATAGGAGCCAGCCTTCAGGCCGGCCAGCGTCACGCTAACCTGCGTTGTAGCTGATTTTGTAGGAGCTATCGAACCGCTATTGGGGGTTACATGTAACCATTTCATCCCATCGGATGTCGATGAGACGGCGCTCCAGTTCAGGTTGCTCGTACAAGAACTACCCGCGCTCATACTCACCGCGTGGGTGGAACTGGTGGTACCAGCTCCACTCAACTGAACCTGGTTCGCGACACCATAAAATGTTAATGGCAGGGTAGGAGCCTGCAATGTACAGGCGGCACCCAGCACGAAATTGACAGGAATTACCTGCGGATTCTGTGATAATAATTTACCCGCCGCATCGCGTACGTAGACACGAATGATACCTGCGTAGGTATTAGGCGTCATCGTATTCAGCACCGCAGTCTGCACACTGATAGAGCCCGACTGATGAGCATTCAGCTGACCAGAAGCCTGGCTCAGGTGCAGCCAGTTACCACCTGCCAGCGTAGTCGCTGAAGCCGACCATGAAAGGGGGGCGCCACCATTATTCCTCAGGCTGAGAAGCTGAGCTGGTGGACTGGCGCCGCTGGCATTGGCGTTAAAAGAGAGGGTCGCCGCTCCCAGGCTTAACGACGGCGCATCCGGCCGATTAACGACCAGACTAACCAGCACCACCTGGGTGCCATAGCTGGAGCTAAAGGTAATCGAACCGCTATGATTGCCCGCGTCAAGGCCCGCCGGATTAGCGATCACCGTCGGCGACGCCGGCGTCGTCCCATGCGCCTGATCGACCGACAGCCAGGACGTATTACTCTTCGCGCTCCACGAGACCGGGCCCGCGCAACTCTGGGTCTGACCCAGCGCAATTGCCTGCGCGGCACGGCCGGTCTGCTGATAGATGCTGGTTAGATCGAGCATGCCAGGAGAGACCTGCAGGCTGCAATTGGGCGCGATAGTCACGCTCACATAGACGCTCTGAGGAGTATGCAGCACAGACGTAGAGCCGGTACCGGTAAAGGTAATACGGGCGCTATGCGTTCCGGGCAAGAGAGAGCTCGTGTCAACTTTAACAGTGGCGGTCGAACTACCTGAAGGCGCCACCTGTGTACTGGAAGCGGAAATGTTCAGCCAGGGAGCATCGGAGCTGGCCGTCCAATTCAAAGGCAAGCCACCGGGATTGCTCACCGTAATGACCTGGGGATCTGGATTGGCGCCGCCATCCGTCCCCGTAAAGGATAAGAGCGCGGGCGACAACTGCAGCACAGGATCATGATCTGCCTGCAACGGCACCACCTGCATTTTTACTGGTAGCTTACTATCACCTGCACTCGAAGAGAAGAGCACCTGGGCCGTATAATCTCCCGGCTGCAGGTCCGCGCGATTCACAGCCACCATCACATCCGTAGGCGACACATTGGCGGACAATGTGCCCCCCTGCGGGCTCAACATCAGCCAGGGCTGAGTCGTAGTCGCCTGCCACGTCACCTGACCAGCCCCGCTATTCCACAGGGAAATCTTCTTCAGTGTATTCGTAGCCTGGTCGCCGGCCGCAAAATCCAGATCATTCGCGGATAGATGCAGGTGGGCCGGGCGCAATGGACCGATGTTGCCAGTCACCTGAATAGGAGTCGAGATATAGCGATGGGTATGAGCATCTTCTAAGACAATCGTATGAGGCCCACCGCCCCAATCTGAACCGATAATGACGGTATCATTGATCATTCCGCTGGCATCGGTATAGATCTCCGACGCATTATTCGTATCACTGAGCGGGATAGCATTATCCCGGAAAAGGCCGATCAGCGTACGGGGAGACAAGCCACTACCAGAAAGGGAGAGAATAGCACCCACATCGGCGCTGGTAGGGGTAACCTGCAGCGATGGTCCCAAAGGTAGACCGTTCGCGGAAGGATTATGCTTGAAGGCCTCAACCATCCCTAAGGTGCCGCCACCAGCCAGCAAGCAGACCAGCACCAGGCAGATCCAGAAGATGGATCTGGGCCCACCAAATAATACACGCGGTAGCGCGAACCAGCTATAAGGCAGGTAACGCAGCACCGGCAATGATTGCAAAGGTAATGGGGGGCGTGGAGGATATACCGCCACAGGGCGATCAGGAGTTTCCACAACTTTTTGCCAGGTCAACAGGCGCGTGGGCTCCGTAATGGCATCGTCGGTGGAAGAAGCTACCAGCACTTTTGAACGAGTCCTCTGCTCACGCGTCTGAGCAGATACAGCGTTGTCAGATCGCTCAAAAAGAGTATTGACGCGAGCAGCACGTAATACCGGGGCCGTACTGGGGCGCGTCACCGCCTCAGTCGCCTCATCAGCATCTGCGATCGCCGTATGTGATAAAAATGATTCGCCACACAGGGCGCAATAGGCAGAAGTCTTTTTCGGTAACGGTGTATCACAATGTGGGCAATGAATTCTATTCAAAGATGGCAGCCCCCCTTACCTCACGTTAAAAGGCACATACCCCTATACATGAAGTGTACGGAAGATCATCAGTACTGTCAACTCTACTTTTGCATAGAAATACTATATCTATCAGTACAACGACACATATGTATTAAATTTGCATACCGACTTCCGAGCCGGAAAAAAGAACGATCATATTGAAAGTGATAGCCTTTACGTACTGAATAGGGTCAAAAAAAACCATCATATCGCCAGATATTCGTTTTTACACTACAAAGAGACGATAACTCTACGTGCACATGTGCCGGAGGATATAGAAATGGAAGACCGTACCGGTCAACAACTGGGAAACTATAAAATCTTGCGCCAGGTAGGGCAGGGAGGGTTTGCCGATGTCTACCTGGCTGAACATATCCATCTGCGAACACAGGCAGCAATAAAAATTCTCCAGGTGCGCCTGGGCGAGAATAACAAACAAAACTTCCTCAACGAGGCACGCACCATCGCACACCTGGTCCATCCTTATATAGTTCGCGTCCTGGACTTCGGCATTCAAGACAACACCCCATTCCTGGTCATGGACTATGCACCCAACGGAACGTTTCGACAGCGCTTCTTGCAGGGTCAACCACTGCCCGCGGCACCGCTGGTCCCATATATCAAGCAGACCGCGGCGGCGCTGCAATACGGGCATGACAAAAAGCTCATCCATCGCGATGTGAAGCCGGAAAACATGCTCCTCAGCCACAATGACGAGGTTTTGCTGAGCGATTTTGGGCTGGCCTTGATCGCATACAACTCGAACTCACGCTCACCAACCGAAACCGCCGGCACGGCCGCCTACATGGCGCCTGAACAACTACAGGGCAAGCCTAAACCCGCCAGCGATCAGTATGCGCTCGGTATCATCGCCTATGAATGGATAACCGGCGACTGCCCATTCCATGGCTCATTTTTCGAGATCGCCAGCCAGCAGGTATTGTCCCCACCACCACCGATGCGGGACAAAGCGCCCCAGACGCCTCTCGAAATCGAAAAAGTCATTATGCGCGCACTGGAAAAGGATCCACAGAAGCGCTTCCCCACCGTGCGCGATTTCGCGTTGTCCCTTGAAGATGCCTGCCTATCAAGCAAACAATACTCGTTCAAAATGCCACTCCAGACCGGAAATAGCGGTAGTAGCCCTGATAGATACATATATGCAAATTCAGAATCTCACTCATCAACTGAAAACAATTATGCATTGCCGGATAAAACTATAAGAAATACTCCACATGAAACGGCGCCCTCCGATAGCAAGTATCCAGGAGGACTGGGACAGGCGCCGGCGGCAATATCACAGCCCGAGCGCCTGCGTCCCGCTCTGCAGCCAAAGAATTTCGCCAACACGCCCCCTGCTGCGCCTCATCAGTTCAGTTCGGGAACTAGAAACTCATTCTCAAACGTGCCACCAGTGCCAGCACTGCCGGTATCACAGGAAAATTTCCCTGTGCTTCCAGGACCGGGTCCAGTTTCGCAGCAGAATCTGCCAGTCTTCCCAACCGAGCGCTCACCACGTGGACATGCTGCCCCTCTGGGGGCGCGTCCAATTTCCCAGGCCAATCCAGCTTTGATGGCCGCCCTGCAACAATCGATGACCAGCAACGGCGCACATGCGGCAGAAAAGCTACCGGAAGCTCCAGGCTCAATGCAAGGTCCCCACGCAGCACCGCTAGCAGGGTCTACGGCGCAACAACGGCCAGACATTGCCTGGAGCACCAGAGATGCCCACCAGATAGCCCGGGCCCGTGACGAGCAGATAGCGGCGAAATTCGCCTTTAAATCGAACGACGACGATGAGCCAGCAGCAAACAGGACACCGGGATGGAAATCGCCGCGGAACAGGCTGATCATCATCCTCGCCGTGCTCCTTATCATTCTTGGGGGCGTTGGTATCTCGCTATTCGCGGGCAATAATGTGGTTCAGCAGGATACGCAGCAAAATGCCACTGCGACCAGTATCATCCAGTCAACCACTAATGGTGACCAGAGCACGGCCGCCAAAGCCACGCAGACCGCGCGCATCAAGCAAGCAACTGCCAATCCCTATGTTACAAATGGCACCGGCTCACTGGCACTGAACGATCCCCTTACCAGCAACCGCAACACCTGGCAGGAGGGGAACGACTCCACCGCCATCACCGCCGGCACATGCGCATTCACGGATCAGGGTTACAGGATAATAGCGCCCGCGCTAGAGCCAACCATGTGCTTTGAAAACAAAGACACATATAGCAAATTCACGTACCAGGTGGACATAAAATTCATCAATATCGGGCAAAGCTTTAGCGGGGCAGGGATCGTCTTCCGTGGCAACGTCAACACAAAGGAATACTATTTTTTCGAGGTCTATGCCAGCGGCAATTACGCCCTGCAGAAATGTACCGCGGGCGCCGGCTGCGCCAATCCTATCGATGGCTACAAGCTGGGGAAACCAGCATTGACCTCGTTTAAACCTGGCCTCAACGTCAAAAATACGCTGGCTGTCGTCGCCAATGGCGATACATTTACATTGTTCGTCAATCAGCAGAAGGTCAGCACCGTTACCGACCAGATCAGTACGCCATTTACCAGCGGCCATATCGGCGTCCTGGCCACCGGGGGCAACGATACCGGCGTCGACTCACCCACCAACACCGCAACCAACGTCATCTTCAGCCAGGCAAAAATCTGGAAATAAAAAGGAAGCGCTGGATGAGCTTAAAAGCTCATCCAGCGCTTCCTTTTTATTTCCGCTTTCCTAGAGGTTAGTGATAAGCCAGGCACGGGCCGCGCGAACGTCTTCGAGGCCGATTCCATGACCGCCATTGAGCCAGTTCGCGTGAACGCTGGCGCCAGCCTGTTGCAGCAATTGGATCAATTGCTCTGTCTGTGCCTGCGGCACAATGGGGTCCATGCGTCCGGCGCTTACGAACACGGCGGTTCCGGCGAGGTCAGGCAACTGCTCCGGAATGAAGGGCACCATGGGACGCAGCAGGATAGCTCCACGCAGCACATCAGGTAAGCTTAACAGCATACTGGCGGCGATATTAGCGCCATTCGAATAGCCAACCGCGATGATATTAGAAGGATCAAAGTGGTAGGTTTCAGCGGCGGCACGTACAAAGGCCGTAAGCTCCCGCGTCCGCCGATGTAAGTCGTCCAGGTCGAAGATACCTTCGGCCAGGCGGCGGAAAAAGCGCGCCATGCCATCCTCCAGCACGTTGCCACGCGGACTCAACATGGCCGCGCCGGGAAACAGCATATTCCCCAAACTCAGCAGATCTTCCTCGGTACCACCGGTGCCGTGTAGCAATAGCAGGGTAGGAGCCGGCCTCTGACCAACAGCCGCTTCCGAAGCTGGGATAAAGCGATGGACATAGCCAGCCAGTTCTTGACCGGCCATATTTTTTTCATTGGTAGACATAACTATTTACCCTGTTCGTTGGTTGGAAGTGCGATAGCTGGCAATGCATGCTCCAGTTCGGCCCGGCGCGGCTCCAGCCATTCAGGCAATTTCAAGTGGGTTCCTAATTCAGCCGGATCCTCATCGACCGGAAATCCAGGTTGATCGGTAGCGATCTCAAACAATACACCACTCGGCTCGCGGAAGTAGATCGAATGGAAGTAATTGCGATCCAGAATCGGCGTCACATTCAATCCCGCCTCACCGATCTTCTGCCGCCACGCCGCCTGATATTCATCGGTCGCCGTGCGCCAGGCCACGTGATGGACGGAACCAACCGCCGCCATACTGCGGCGGCCATTCGGTAGTGCTAGCACATCCACCAGGGTAGCCATACCCGAGTCGCCCACCGCGTAGCGGAAGCGGTTGCCCAGCTGCGCTACCTGATGGAAGCCCAGCACATCGGTCAGCACCTTTGTAGTCGCTTCCGTGTAGGACACCGACAGGGTTACACTATGGAAGCCATGGGTAGCATATTCAGCAGGAATCGGTCCTTCGTTCCATGCGGAGCCCTGATCGGCTCCACGATGCGCCACCAGTTCCAGCGGCAAACCATCAGGATCGCTGAACAGCAGCACCTGATCATCAAAGCGTGGAATGGGACCATTGACCGCCACACCATTACGCGACAGGCGATCCTGCCAGTATGCCAACGCGGACTCGGGAATAGAGAAGGCGATAGCCGATACCTCACCGGTTCCATGGCGCCCTCTGGGATAACCGGGCCAGGAAAAGAACGTCAAGATGGTGCCTGGACGCCCGATATCATCACCGTAATAGAAGTGGTAGGTATCAGGAGCGTCAAAATTGACCGTCTTCTTAACAAAACGCAAACCAAGAATGCCCGCGTAAAAATCGACGTTGCGTTGTGGATCATCGGTGATAGCCGTCACGTGATGGATGCCCAGAACGTGATTTTCCATTTCATTTCTCCTTCGGAGTTCTACTCCACCATTAGTTACAATAGTAATTACAATAATTGCAGTGGGTTTATTCCTAAACCTTTATGTTATAGTTACTTTTATTTTGATAGTAACTTATCATAAGTTTTTGGGCTTGTCAAGTCAACAACATTAGAGCAGGGCCATTTAAAAGGTTTTCTTGCCGCCTTATGATCTTTTACTTTTTAAAGTGGTGCAAGGAAAGCCATGCTTCCCCGCCTGCGGCGGGGAGGGAGGAAAGAGAGGTTTTGTGGGGACATGATCATGCCCTCGGCATGCTCGCCTACACTCCGCAAGGGGCTAGCCGCCCCTTGATCCCGCTGTGCGCGATGACGTCGAAATGATGGGTGTCTTTGTGGTAGAATACGCACAAGATGGACCTATGGACGAACACAGACGAACACGATCAAACCCTGACAGGCGCAACTGAAAACGGTCATATAGCGGCCATACGTGGCGCGCGCCGTCTTTCGGATCGCGCCACTTTGTCGTTGTTGCGAAGCTGGCTGCTGGAAGATTTCGGGGCCGCCTACTGCCGTTCGCTGGGTGCCAGTCGCATCTTCCGCCACTGCTATTGGATCGATGCGCTGGGAGGATATACAGCGAAAAGTCTGCGCGCACCGGATGAGCAGGTTCATCCACCATCCGGGAATGGAAAGGGAAAGGGCCGGCAAAAAAGCGCGGCCATGCCGTTGCCAGCGGCGCTACAGCCCGGAGCCAGGCTAGCGCAAGCGCTGGCCCAGGAGAGCCGTCCCATCGCCCTGCACAGTCTGCTCCTCAGTGCCGGCAGCAGTACACGCCGTTCGCGAGAAAGCAGGCAGAGCGATGACGACAACACCATCTTAAGCAAAGAGAGCGGTATCCTTGCGACTAGCTGGCTGGACGTCGCCAGCAGCCTGCTCAGTGAGATCGAACAATCGCCGGCTATCTTTCTGCTCGATCCGCTGGGTCCCACCACGTTCAGCTATGATGATCTGGCCCCTCTGTATAAGCGCACCGGGCCAACCGAATTATGCTTCTTGCTGGCGCATAAACAGATCGAGCACCATCTGCGCTCGGCGGCCACGCATACAGCGCAGGCCAACGCACTGACCGCGCTGCTGCGCAGCGACCGCTGGAAAACGCTGAACGCCAAAGAGGACGTGGATATCCAGGGCTTCGCACGTATGTTTATTACATCGATGCGCAGGCACTTCCAGTGGTCACCCCAGAATATTGATCTGCCCGTCCAAAACGGTCCGGCCAGCGTCGCCTCACTTCCCTACACCCTGATCTACGCCACCCGGCGTTCTGACGGCCTGCTGATCATGAACGACGCCCTCTGCGAGTACCGTCGTCGCACCTATCGGCAGAGCTACCAGGGTGTCCTGAGCGAGGACTGGTTCGCGCAACAAGATCAAAAGCGCCTGGACGAGGGGCTGCGGCAACTGCGCGAACAGATTCAGCGACAGGGGGTCGCCACGCGCATTCGCCGCTGGCCCGATCTACGCCAGCAGCTTATCCTGGATAACTTCGGACAGTTTACCGTCCAGGAATATGATCATTGCCTGCAGGAGTTGATAGCACAACAGGAAGTACGTTGTGTATGGAGACAGGCTCCCGAAGTGGGGAGTGAGCGCATCCCTGGCAATGAAGATACCCTGATCTGGAGCTAAAGCACAGCACACGCGGCCTCTCGGCACCAATCATTCACCTCAATCCGCCACAGACAATCAGGTCCATTAGTTTTACCCTTCTGCCCATATAAAACCCATCTATATTGATCAGTACGCTGCTTGAATCGATGTAAATCAAGTAATATCAAGTAGGATCAAAATCAATTGACTTTTATCGAGTAATCTCGTACAACTATTAGGGAGAAAGAAATAAAGTTGAATATGCAGCTTGCTTATCAAGGGAGAGAGAAGATGCACACTATTCCTGAGCCGGACAAGCCGGAGTATTTTCTGAAGAGCTTTCCACGCGATACATTTCCTACATACGATTGGACCGAGCGGCCCGCTACGCTGCCCGATGATGCCTGGACCACCGAGACAACCCATCGCGATGGGCAGCAGGGAGGCCTTCCCCTGTCAACCGAACAGAGTTTGAAGATCTATGATATCCTCTGCCGCTTCACGACGAATTCGGGGGCGATCAGGCAGGCGGAGTTCTTTGTTTATCGCGCCTCGGACCGAGCGGCGCTGGAGGGCGCGCTTGAGCGCTATCGGAGCGGCGCCCCGATAGAGCCAACGACATGGATACGGGCAACCGCTAAAGATGTCGTGCTGATTCAAAGCC
This sequence comes from Dictyobacter halimunensis, assembly GCF_036245075.1. Classification (NCBI taxonomy): domain Bacteria; kingdom Bacillati; phylum Chloroflexota; class Ktedonobacteria; order Ktedonobacterales; family Dictyobacteraceae; genus Dictyobacter; species Dictyobacter halimunensis. Next base: position 2,522,473 of record NZ_BSRI01000002.1, on the reverse strand, counting down.
TGGGTATCCGCGAGACGGGGATGCTAGCCTCAGCCTCGGATTACCATACATTCCACAAATTCAAGCCTGGCGGCCGCAACCAGGCCGCGCAGACCTACCTGGACGCGGTAAGGATGACGCTGGACGCCGGCATTCGTCCCAGGCTTCACCTGGAGGATGCCACGCGCGCCTCAATGGATTTCATGCGCCCCTTTATCCAGAACGTGCAGGAGATCAGCGCATCCTACGGACCAGAACTACGCCCGAAGTTTCGCGTCTGCGACACCATGGGACTGGGTCTGCCATTCGAGGATGTGGCGCTGCCACGCAGCATACCTCGGATCTTTCAGGAGATGCACAGGCTGGGCCTACAGTCCAGCGACCTCGAATTTCATCCCCACAACGACACATGGCTCGTCGTCGCCAACTGCCTGGCGGCTGTGCGCGCTGGTTGCAGCGTCATCAACGGCACCTCACTGGGCAAGGGTGAAAGAACCGGCAACGCACCACTGGAGGCCGTCCTGCTGCACCTGATTGGAATGGGATACTATCAGGAGCAGCAACCATGCTTCCCGGCTCTAAATGAGCTGGTGCAGTTATATGATGAGATGAACGAGCCGGTTCCACCGAAGTATCCGCTCTACGGACGCGACGCGCACCGCACCAGGGCGGGCGTCCATGCCGATGGACTCAACAAATTCTGGTGGATGTACGCCCCTTTCAACGTACCCGAGCTATTGGATAGGCCACTGGAGGTCTCCCTCACCAAAGAAAGCGGCCTGGCGGGCCTGATCTTCCTGGTGCGGCAGCATACGGGACGCGAGCTTTCTAAAGATGATGCCCAGCTACAGAAAGCTTACACCTGGCTCATGCAAGAGTTTGATGCAGGGCGTCAGACCAGTGTCGAATGGGAGGAGATTGAGCCGATTATTAATCGAGCGTAGCGCCTGCGCACGGGCGGCCGCGTATGCAGCCGCCCTTCTATTTATGTGGAGTTGATGTGCTGGTTGCGCCATGGCGCAACCAGCACATCAACTCCACATAATATATCCATGCGCGCCACAGACGCGAAATCAGAGGTATATTTACAGGCCGTAAGCCTGGATGGTCTGCTGGAAATGGGAGAAATCTGTATAGATTTCGGCCTGGATGCCAGCCTGGCGAGCTACTTCTACGTTGAGAGGTGTGTCATCCCAGAAAAGAACATTCGATGGATCGATGGCAGGGAGAGCATCCAGAATGCGCTGGAAGAAGGCGACATCCCTTTTCAGGACGCCGAGGTCGGCGGAGGAGAACATGCCATCGAAGTCGCGCGCGAATCCCATCTGTTTCAGGACGTACGCCGTGCGGTATTTTTCCTGCTGGGTGGCCAGGTAGCAGCAGATGCCCCGCTGGCGTAATTGCTGGATAAAGGCCACCAGCGGGGCATCGATAACGTGCTCACAGGTAAACCAGTAATCAAGCAGGGCATCCACCGATCGCGTCCAGCCCCATTGCTGAAGATAGGGTGCGATCTCTGTTTTAAGATCGGCCGTGCCATTCAGGCAGGCCAGGAATTTTTCCTGGAAAAAGGGGGCGGTCATCGTGGGGGAGATGCCATAATCTCGTTCTAGCTGCTCGGAAAATGCTTCACCGTTCGCCAGAACGCCATCTATGTCAAACAACAAGATTTGAATCATGCAAAGATCTCCTGTCTTATTCTCGTCGTTGGGGATATGTGTGCGCCCCGCACAGGCGGCCGCTGCGCGGCCGCACTGGTTGTATTAAGTGGTGCTACAGGTGCGCAACTGCGCACCTGTAGCACCACTTAATACAAGACTGTGATGCACCTGCAGTATCGACTCAATACCGATAGGGCTACACAACCCTGGTCTTTTTGTCAGCTGTTTCCTGGGCTGGCATGCCCTCGTCTGGGAGAGGGGCCAGGGCTTCGTCCAGAGGATGGGTCAGGCGGCGTTGAATGGCCGCGATCTCATTGGCGAAGATGCGCCGCACAATGGCAACCGTACCGGCATAGGTAGAGTCCATACCAAAATAGGACAGGCTACCGGCTCCAAGGTTCTTGCCACGTGTGTACGGGGTATCTGAGGCATAGTGCAGGATGCCCAGTTCATACGGCAGACTGAGCAGATTGATATTGTCATCGGTGGGATAGCGGGTCAGATACTGATCCTCGTAGATCGCGTTCAGGTAGGGTCCACCCTCCATCTCAACGACAGTATAGTTGGATTGGTAGTAAAAGTCCAGGTATTGGCGATTCTGCAGGTAGGTGCCTTTGGCGGACACGGCCTTTTGATTGTCCAGCACGGAGCCATAGATCAGGTAAGGCTGAACTTCGTTGGCGCGGAACGTATTATCGAACCAGTAGGTATTCTGGCTGTGCTCGTCCATAATAACGTTAGAGATCATCACATCACCGATGCTGCCGTTGAGGGTTGCCGCCTTGCCCAGCACATAGATACCGCAGATCTGGGAGAGATTCTCCATAATCTCACGCATCATCCGATAAGCGGCCATACCTAGAGGATAATCGATATTGAGAATGATCGCGTCGCTCTTCTTCAGGACATCCATGCCAGACATGCGGCTACGAGGATCGATCTCGGCGGGAATAAGTTTAGATAATTCAAAGACCTGAGCATCGATCTCCAGCCCATGGCGGGCGCCCACATGCCAGATGCCGCGATCCTGCGCCTCCTGCAGGCGCGCACGCGCGGCCTCGCGGCCAGCCGAGATTTTCAGCCACTCGCGGGTCGCAAAGTACAGGAAGTTCTGCCAGTTGCCCGGCACGGTCCCCTCTTGAATCTTCGCGCACTCCTCAGCCAGGTAGGGATCCGCTCCACTGCGTGCAAACTCGGTCAACGCCTTCTCGTTGCGCAACGAGAAACCCGAGAGCAGATTGATCAGGCTATGGGTGTTGCTAGAAACGAAGTAGACCGGACGATCCGGCTGCCCCAGGGTATCCAGCAAATTGCGCACCGGTGCCCACCACTTGCGCGTGGCCTTCACATATCCTACGTGCGAGCCGCCCAGCATGCGCAGATTAAAGCTCTTCTTCTGAGAACCGATCTCGTGTAATTTCTCCCACAGATGGTCGCCCCAGATGACCTGCAGGCGTTGCCAGTCATCCTCCGCGATATGCAGCCGCTGACGCAAAACCTTGCTGATCTCAGCGAACACCGGCGACCCCGGGTCCACCTGGGTCTCCAGAAGCTGCATCGTGGTGGGATCTTCCTTCAACAGATAATACATTTTGTTCCACTCGATCTGGAAAGCCACCAGTACGGGAACAATATCATCTGTATCGCTGACGCTGGCGACGTAGGCGGCCAGCGTCTTCTTGCCATTATAAAACCACTTACGGCGGCGCGCGGAGGCCGTTACAGCCTGCCACTTGTTGACATGAAAACCTTGCTGGAGAAAGACTTCCTCAGACTGGCCCAACAGCACCAGTTCGCACTGATTAATGACATCGGGTAAACGCAATACGCTATAAATAAACGCCGACATATCCGGGTAAGGCTTACGCGCATCGGGATGGAGGCTTGAATCAATGTTATAGTGCGCCTGTATCAAGGCCTTTAGATTAATCTCGCCAGAACTGCGCAGCAGCGTATTATAGGTTCGGATGTACAGCTCAACATCACGTTTGCCGGCCGCATGATACTTCTCACCATGCTCCAGGCCCGGACTCATGGTAGCGGCATGCCGATTCTGCTCAATCAGCACCTCATCCTTCATGTGCTGATCACCAGCCGTTTCTTCGCGAGGGGCATGCTTCAGGGAATGATTTTCATTATCATGTTGATTTTCGGGCTTGCGTTTATATGGCATAAATGTGCTCCTCTTCTCTGAGGCAGGAGGGTAACGTATGGTCAATATGTTTCATCTATTATAGCGCGTGCACCAACATAATGGGGAGAAAACCAGAAGGTTATACGACCAATTGCTTAGGTTTTTGCAAAACAACAATATATTGATGGGCGATATTGGGAATATAAGCAAAGGGATACCCATACGGTCTCAGGCGCGTACCCGCCTGGTACCAGATAATCTCGCCTTTCGGCACAAAACCATGCAGCCGGGCGCGGCGCGCAAGATCCACATGCGTAAATATATACTCGCCATGCTGATAGGCGTTGCGCACGATAATCACCATATATTTTTGTGGTTTGAGCAACGTATAACAGTGGCAGAAAATCTGCTCCATCGCATCCAGGTACGCCTCATAGCTGGCAAGGTTAGCCAGGTCGGCGGGATCGGTTGAGCGCATATCATAGTCGGTGCGTCGATTGGAGTAGGTCTCGGCATAACGGCCGGTGACCATCGTCTTTTCCAGGTGAATATTATAAGGAGGATCGGTCGCGATGAAGTCGAAGGAGGCCGGCTCCAGCGTCGGCAAGATATGGAGGCTATCACCACGGATCAGGGGCTGCGGCTGGATCGCCCCCTGGCTCTCGGACAGAATAATGTTATATATATCTATCCATTTTTGATTAATTTCAATGCCCAGCGCCTGTCGCGCCTTACGGCAGATGGAGGCGCCAATCAGGGTACCACCGACACCGGCAAAGGGATCGAGCACTTTTCCGCCGGGTTTGGTGAAGAACTCAATCAACTGGCACATCAATTGAGGAGGCTTATTGGCGCCATGGGCTTTGCGCAGATGGTGTCCATATTCGGAAGGATACGCAGTGGTGATAACGCTTTTCGTGAAATAGAGCCACTCTGCACCAGTCAATTCATTCAAAGCGTTCCGCGTCGAAATATCATCATTTTCCACGATACCACTCCCAGTAAAAAGCGGTTAACGCCGGCCGGCATTGTCCCGCGACAATCCCACAAAGGTATTGATAATCATAAATTATCGCGCCAAAACAGGCTATTTTAGCGTACACTATTGAGAGGAGATATTACTAAAATGTTGGGTGTCCCCATGCCTGGCATTTCCCCCTAGTAATACCTCCACCTTTTTTGGTGTCTACTGTGGAATAGTAATTATACTGCTTATACGTTGCTCGGATGTAAATAGCAGCAGAAATGCTGCTTTATTTTTGAGGTATTGGGGTGGAATCCTAGGGGCCGCCCTGCGGGCCGCAGAGAGAGAAGAGGGGCCGGGGGCACAGCCCCCGGAGCCCCCAGTCAAGGGGGAGCCCCTTGTATCCCCTGTTAAGTTATGTTGTGACGTCAATCGTGCGCACTGCGCACGATTGACGTCACAACATAACTTAACAGGGGATACAAGTTATTTGTTGGTGAGGGTGAGGGTGGCCATGGATTGGCCGGAGAGGTAGGCTTGCATGGCGCCCGCTTCTCCGCGGATGGGTTCGACACTGCCGTTGTCGTTGCTGTCGACGCCGTTGAGGGCGTGATCGGCGAGATTCATGACTTCTACGGCTTTGTCGTGATCGTCGGGGTGGGCAAGCAGGTACTGGGAGTCCTGATGGAGGGTTGAAAACCAGTTTGAGAGGTTCTCGCTGGAGAAGATGACCTGTTGCGCATATTTTCTGATGGTATCGGTCGAATCGGTCTGGGTGGCGGCCAGCGATGCGTGGGCTCCAACGGTGCTGACATAGCCATCGTTATGCTGTCCCAGCAGGCCATAGCTACTTGAGAGTGGCGGCACATGAGCCGAGGAGCAGTCATAGGATTTGACGACCGGTTTCTCTGCATCCTGGCCATCCAGCAAAACAAGCATGTTCTGGGCCAGGCATTGGACGGTGGTCTTATCATTGGTCGTGCGCAACTGCTGGGACAGGGCGTAAAGCTGGCGCGTCTGGGCCAGCAGGCCGGGCAGCAGGGCTACCTTGTTGGGCGTCTCTGGATATGAGACCAGGAGATGGTTGATATGCATGCCAGCCATGGGTGGGAAGTGAGCGCTGAGCAACACGCGTCCGGTGGGCAGCGTCGCCCGCGTTGTCTCTACCGTGACCTGTAGGGTATTGCCCTGAGACAGCAAGTTGCCGTCTGGCTGACTAAAGTTTACAACGTATTCATCACCTGTCTTTGTAAGCGTTCCCAGAGCTTGAATATGCAGCTCGTGTTCATTGACGAGCCAGGCCTCATAACGGGAACCATCCGATAAAGGTTGGAGGCCACGTACGTTCACAGAGACGCTATTGACGCCTGACCGGTTCCTGGAAGTATCATGGAAACTGGCGACCCCATTGACAGGGGGAAGCGCCATCGAGGCTACAGTGGTGAGAGGCGGCTGTGAAGAGGAGATATGCTTGTTCTGCCATAACGCAAAGATACCAGCCGCGATCCCAACACCCAGGATGGCGAGAATGACCGCGATAAAGGCGAGATTGCGACCTGTAGAGGGGCCGCCCGTTTTGCGATCGGAACGATGCAGGGGGGTGCTCCCGCGAACGGCAGAGGCGCTGGTGAAGGTGTTGAACCAGAAGCTTTACTGGCTGGTATAGGCGTCAAAGGATACGCCGGAGAAACAAAAGGTTGATGCGTCTGCCCCTGAGCAGCGCTCTCACTCGCCTCCTCATCCACCCACTGCTTCCCTGCTTGCATCTGAGCAGGCGCTTCAACCCCTGATCGCAAATGAACAGGAGGAAGAGGCGAACCACAATGTCCACAAAAAACAGCATCCGATTCAATCGGCGCCTGACAACCGGGGCACAACATGATACATTTCCTTTAACCAGACACTACTCTACAACTACACGACCTACATACGTGACAGTGTTCTACGCGCAAAATCCACATCTACTACAATTACTTACCCTCTATATTAACCAATACAACGTTGTTATTCAGTAATTTTTATTATATGCAGTACGTTTGTCAACAGCTCCATGATACTATGATAGGAGATTACGGCTAGCGCGATAGAGGCCAGCAAGATATGCAGGGTCCGCCACGCCTGAATAATACGCCGGGCGCGTTTTTGCCGCAACAGAGAGCGTTCCAGCCTGGCATGTTCCAGCAGCGTAGGCTGGACGCGCTTCCAGTCGGCACGCTCATGGGCAGCTACCTCTGAGTCTGGATAGATGGTACGCCCCTGAGACTCCAGGGCCTCGGCGCAGGCACGCTTAAACTCATCAGATTTACCGGCGCTATAGCGCCCAACCGTATATTTCAACGTGCGCAGATGCTCCTCGATCGAGCGTTCAATCCCGATGCCGTTAGAACTGGCCTCACGAGCGATGACGCGTGTCTGCCACACATCAAGCAGGCGTCCAGTGACGCCGCTAACCACCAGAAAGATCAGGGCGAAAAGCGCTCCCGGAGCCCAGTACGTCTGTGTCAGGCAGCTCAAATTACGGCAATACTCATGTGTCACATACGCATAGTTCTCGTGCAGCAGCGCGATCAAAATCGTGATCACGCCCAGCCAGGTATGCATCCACAGCCAGTTCTGTACTTTGCCGGGCAGGCCGCGCGCGAAGCGGCGGCGCAGCGAATAGCTAGCAGTCACCAGCACCAGCACATAGGAAAAAATCCCAAATAGTCGCCATGGGTCCGTGAATGGCTCTGGATCACCCTGCGTACGAGTGGCATAGTAGTACCAGGCCAGGATGGCGAGATAGAACAGCACGCTCATGGTCAGCCAGAACCAGCGGGCACCGGACGTGGGGGACTTCCATAAACGCCGCAAGCCGCGATTTTGAGATACCCGAGGTTGTTTTGTCGTCACGGACATACAATGTCTCCTTTCCTGTTGCCGCCGGAGGCGGAGGAAATCAGCGAGCTTTGCGACTCAGGATATCCTCTGTTGAACCGAAGAAGGTAACAGGATTCACACGAATAGCCGCGCCCGTCGGGCAAGCCTGGACACAGGCCTGGTTGTTGTAGCCCGCGCAGAGGTCGCATTTGATGGCGATCTTCTTGCGCAGATTCTCAAGGCCATCGTTAACGAAGGGCTGCAAAGGCCCGGGTTCGGCAGGTGTCTGGGCCATGGGCAGCACTTTGCGGCCCCGCTCTTTACCAAAGCCTTTACTAAAAAAGCGGCTGAAGCGCTGCCAGCTGGCAGGCTGAACCTCATTCTCATCCTCGGTTAGAGAAACAATCGAAATATTATCGTAAGGGCAACGCTCGGCGCAGATACCGCAGCCGATACAACTTTCGGTGATATAGACCTCGCCGCTCGGCTTACGCGCGATCCCCGCCCGGCTACACAGCATGCACACGGGATCCTGGCACTGGCGACAGGCTGTGACGATACTCATATTGCCTACGACCATGCCCTCGCGATTCATGCGGGACTGACCGTGGCGGCGCTCACAGGCCTCCTCACATTCATTGCAATGAATACACTTATCCAGGTCGATGACCAGCACCTCGGTCCCTTCGACGACGCCATCGCTCACCAGCGCGTGTAGACCTGAACGGGCCTCGGCAGCCGAGGAGGTATTCACCAATGCCTGCTGCAATTGCTCCGGATCAAACGGCTCGAAGACCGCGCTATGGGCGGCGGTGTTGGCCTCCTGGTACAGCTGAACACGTTCCTGGATGCGCTCCTTAAAGGCTGGATAGCGGGTCAGCAGAGACTTTAATTGCACACGCGTGATTTCAGCGACCGTGACACGGGTGATGGCCGTCACCGTCACCGCGCGCCTATCGCCCAGCATATCCAATCCACCAACAAAGTAATCTCCACGCTGGCGATAGGCGATAATGCGCTCTGGATGCTCGGAGCGGCCGGTCTTGCGGGCTACCCTCACAAAACCGTCCAAAAGCAGATGGAAGGTCTCACGCACAGGCTTTCCTTTGCGTTCTTCGCTAAACAACTGTTCCTCGCGCTCAACGCGCTGGATAGACGCCTGCGTAGCCAGTGCATGTATATCTTCGGCGGAGATGCCCTTAAAGAGCTCCAGGCGCGAAAGCATATCTTCAATCGCCCGCGCGCTACTCAACTGCACAAAGAAGTCCTGAACCGCTGGAGACACCTCCATCAGACGCTGCATAACCTGTTCGGGCACCTTGAGCACAACAGTACGATCCTGGGCGGCCCGCACCGTCACGCTGCGCGGCTGACCGGTGAGCATCCCCTGCTCACCGATATATTCACCACGCCGCAGCACGGCCAGCGGCAGAGACAGCTGATCGGTGCCCTGGGAGAAGACCTCACACTGACCATCCAGGATAAAAAATATATCGCGTCCGAATTCGCCCTCACGCATCAACTCGACGCCGGAGGACAGGGTCAGAATGTCCGAGGTCGCCACGAAATGAAGTAAATAATTATCCGGTACCAATCGGGCATCGCGAAAAATAGCCTGTTCGCGCAGGCAAAGCAGTACCAGCGAGACATCCCACCCCGGTGGCAGGTGTCCCATGGCTTTAGAAAGATCAACCTGGCCATCCCAGGAGATCCCCAGGCGCTGTTTGAGCGAAAGCATCAGCAGATCGCGGTGGTTATCGACCGGACAGACGGGTACGCATGAGCCACACATGACGCATTCGTCGGTAAAGCGGGCGACGATCGGCGTGATCTCGTCCGAGATGTTGGCGCGATTCAGGTCGGCGATGGTGACCTGGCTGGATAAGGGGACGGGACATGCACGCATGCAACGATCGCACCCAATGCACATGTCTATTTCAAAGTTGATCTCTTCCGTGGACAAAGTTCGCATATCCGTGCGATGGGTCATCCCGACTTTGAAGTTTTTTTGGGTTGTTTGCATTTGCATGTTTTGTTATCTTTCCTTTTCCTCAAAAAAAGGGGGAGAATTGTCTGTGGTGCCGCAAGCACCAGCAGACAATAGAAAGTTGATGGGGGCACAGCCCCCATACCCCCAGGCAGAGGGCTAGCCGCCCTCTGCACTCCCGCTTAAAAGGGAGCGCTTTATCTGACGATGCCTGCGGCACCACAGACAATAGAAAGCTGATGGGGGCACAGCCCCCCATACCCCCAGGCAAGGGCTAGCCGTCCTCTGTACTCCCGCTAGCTGACAGCCAGGATCAGTGCAGGGGAGAGCTGCAGCCGGCGCAGAAGCGGGCAATTGGCATATTGACGACTCCACACTTTGAACAGATGACGACGGGAAACGGCGGTTTGGTGGCTGGCTTTGTTGAGCTGGCCGGCGCGACCGTTGGCACGCGAACCTGGGTCTCCGGGCCCGTCACAGGCTGTCTGGCGGCTGGTGATCCTTTTTTGCCATCAGGCAGCGGGCTCCGCTGGATTGGTGGATTGATGGCCATGGACTGCAATTTGGAGGTTTTTTCCTGGCCAGATTGCAGGTCAATAAAGAATATGGTGGTCGATCCTAAGACGATGTGATCACCGTGCGAGAGCCGATAGGGTTGATCGATCCTGCCCTGGTTGATGGTGACGCCATTGCTGCTGCCCAGGTCACGCATGTAAAAGCCTTCCATGGTGGAAAAAACTTCCGCGTGGCGGCGCGAGATCATCATGTCGTGGATCTCAAGATCGTTGCCAGCATCACGACCAATGGTGATGGATGATTTTGGCTTCAAGAGATGTACATATGGCGATTGCTTGCGTTCCCCTTTAACACTGGCCGGCAGAATGATCAGCGCGGGCGTCGCTTTTAAGGCTTTTATGATGGTCGGTGGCAGTGGCTGGGCGGCACCAACGGGCAAGAGATTTTCATCCAATTCCTGCTGCTGCGGCGGCCTGACTGGCTGTGGCTCTGGTTTAGCAGGAAATTTCTGGCGCGCCGGCGCAAGATTATCAAAATTGAGGGGACGCAAGAGAAAACAAAATGTGACGGTATTGCCAAAGCGCAATACATCATTGACCTTCAGGGGATAAGAGCGCTCAGGATCGAGCCGCTGCTCATTCAAGAAGGTGCCATTGAGGCTCTTTAAATCAATAACAACGTAGTGCCCATTCTGGAAACCAAGCTGAGCGTGACGGCGCGAGATCGAACCTTCGTTGACAACCAGGTTAACTCCCGGCTGGCGTCCAATCGTCACAAACTTTTCACGACTCAAAGCAGTTTCGGCGATGTGCAATGGAACATGCGGATCAGCCACGTGCACCAGCAGTGCCTCAGTATGTTGAGACGGTGATAGTTCATGTAACATAGGGTCCTCTCCCACCTGGGGTTGCTGAACATTGCCAGGTATAGCATTCACTTGTCGAGTATCGGTATCGCCGGCACGCTGCACCCCCAGTTGCAGAGGAGGCACTTTCAAGCGATCCAGGTAGGCTGTCAGGTCGAAATCTTCCTTCATCAAGGCAGAGGCGACAGGCGTCAGGTTGACCTGGTAATCGATCGCGCGCTTAAAAGCCAATGTATGCTTGCGATCACCCAGGGCCAACATGCCAACTGGGACGCCATCGCAGAGCAGAACCTTACGATAGGAACGTGGTTGTGGTTCGGCAACCAGTTCACGATAGCCTTTGACATTGGTCAAGCCAACAGACGCAAAGGGCAATCCATACAAAAAGGTCGCGTTATAAAAGGTCGCGGCATGAAACGGCCGGCTGGTGTCCAACATATTGAGCATGCTGTAAGCGGCCGCCCGGGCCTGCTGAATAGATGGATACCACTGCCCGATGATGCGGGCGCGCTGTGTACCAGGCATCGTTGTTTCCACCACATCGCCGGCGGCGTATACATCGATGGCGCTGGTGCGCATCTGATCATCGACCAGCAGACCGCGACGGCACCGCAAGCCGCTGGCCCGCGCGTAGTCGATATTGGGCTCAATGCCAATCGCGACAAGTACCAGGTCGCAGGTAATACGCTCGCCTGTACTGGTCTGGACGGCGGAGACCCGGCCACGCGAACCAACTATCTCTATAATCTCTGTCTCTAGCCGTACATCAACCCCATCACGTATCTCCTCCTGCAGCACCAGGTCCGATGCCGTAGCATCCAGAACCTCAGACCACAACAGGCTTTTACGCAACAGGTGCGAAATCTGGTGCCCGCGATGGCGCAGCGTCTCCACTGTCTCCAAAGCAAGGGTGCCGCTGCCAACCACGACGATCCTGCGCGCGGAAGGCAGGCGCTCAACGATGGCCTGGTAATCCTCTACGCTACGCAGGGTGAATACGCCTTCCAGGTCGCTACCGGGACAGGTCAGGTGAGCCGGCCGGGCTCCACTGGCCAGCAGCAACTTTTCATATTTCACCTGTCCGCCACTTTGCAGCAGAACGATATGCTGCTCCGGCTGGATATGCGTTACCCTCTCAGCCAGAAAATGAATATGCTGTGACTGATAATAGTTAATCGGGCGAGCCCATAGCTTCTCCTCAACCACCCGGCCAGCCAGATAGTCCTTCAAGGCGGGACGAAAGTAGACGGGATGCCCATCCTCAGAGATCACCCCGATCGTCGCCTGCGGAGCCTGCTGACGCAACGTTTCCGCCGCAGTAATACCTGCTATACCATTCCCGATAACTAAAAATGAAATCTGATCAGCCATGCATACCCTCGACATCCATGAATCCGCGACAATGTGAAAAATCGAGACAGGGCAGACAGAGCACTCTATCAGAAACGTGAAGAGAGACCGGTCTGTGCAGCCCGCACAATCCACATACCCACATACAACCTCCCCCTACTTCAGAATATACAGGATTGCACACTCTGACATCGTTATAGGTACATATCTCATTATGATATCTGAAGCGCCCTGTACCTATATTCACCCTTCATCTTACCAGAGAAACCTAGAAATGTATCTATCTTACCTCTAAAGGCATTACCCATTTCCTAGTTTTGTTACGAGGAGGGCGCGTCAGCGCCCTCCTCGTAACAAAACTAGGAGTCCTCCCTGCCGGGGTGCAGGATCCTCCCTGCGGGAGGTGCAGGAGGGCTAGTCGCCCTCCTGCACCTCCCGCATTAGGGGCGCGGATATAATGGCATTGGAGAGAGGTTTAGTTGCTGCCAGGCGGTCCCAAAAAGGCTAGTACAAAAACAAACGTTCGAAGTGAATATTGCCAACCACCGCAAAGATAAGGCATACTTATAGGACTAACTTATTCATAAATCACTTGCTCACTATGCTTTTTTTTGAGTTTTTTGAGATGGAGGATATTTAATGGGGGCGGACTTCGCGCATCTGCATGTACATACAGAGTATTCGCTGCTGGATGGCTTCAGCCGCATTAAGAAGCTGGTAAAACAATCGAAAGAGCTGGGGATGAATCACCTGGCGATTACCGACCACGGGGCGATGTATGGGGCACTGGAATTCTATAAGGAGTGCCGCAAAGGTGGGGTCCATCCTATTCTGGGTGTTGAGAGCTATATGGTGGCCGATCATAAGGATAAGCCAAAATTCAAGCAGGGCGACAAGCGCTATTATCACCTGCTACTGCTGGCTGAGAGCAATACCGGCTATCGCAATCTCATGAAATTGATGACACTCGCCAATACCGAAGGGATGCACGCCAACCGGGCGCGTATCGATAAGAAGCTGCTCGAACAATACGGTGAAGGCATCATCGCCACCTCCTCGTGTCTGGGCGGTGAGATCCCACAGCTGTTGATTGAGGGCAAAGTTGACGAAGCCTATAATACCGCCCGCTGGTTCCGCAACACGCTGGGTCCCAATAACTTTTATTTAGAGATTCAGGATCACAACGGCTATCCCGAGCAGTCGGGCGTCAATCAGCATCTCTATCAGATGGCCAAAGAGCTGCAGATGCCGCTGCTGGCCACCAATGACCTGCACTACGTCATGCATGATGATGCACACGCCCACGAGGTTCTGCTCTGCGTACAGACACAGAGTAGCCTCACCAATCCCAAGCGCTTCAAGTTCGAGAGCGACGAGTTCTTCCTGCGCAGTCCAGACCAGATGCTGCAGCTCTTTCCAGAGCTGGGGGACGCGCTGCTCAACACGGTGCGCCTGGCCGAGCGCTGCGAGGTCGATCCCTTCGCCTACAAGGCGCAGCTGCCGGCGGTCGACGTGCCATCCCAGTATCGCACGCCCGATGAATATCTGTACGCGCTGTGTGAAGAGGGTATCCGCTATCGCTATGGTGAGATGACCGAGCGCATCAAGCAGCAGCTGGACTACGAGCTGAGCATCATCATACAGAAAGGCTTCGTGCCCTACTTCCTGGTGGTGGCGGACTACGTCGGCTGGGCGCGCGATCACGGCATTCGCTGTCTGGCCAGGGGATCGGCCGCCGGGAGTGTCGTCGCCTACTCGCTGGGCATCACCAACGTCGATCCATTGCGCTATCAGTTGCTCTTTGAACGCTTCCTCAATCCCGAGCGCGACGATATGCCTGATATCGACATGGACTTCCCGGATGACCGCCGTGAAGAAGTCATCAACTACCTGGCCAACAAATACGGGCACGAGTGCGTGGCGCAGATGGCCACCTTCATGACCATGGCCGCCAAAGGAGCGGTACGCGACGTCGCCCGCGTGCTGGAGAAGCAGACCCTGGGTGACCGCATCGCCCGCATGATTCCTAGCGGTCCAAAAGTGACCCTGCAGGGTACGCTGGACTCCGTCAAAGAGCTCAGCGATCTGCGCGACAGCGATCCGGACGCCAAAGAGTTGCTAGGCCTGGCATTGGAGCTTGAGGGGTCCGTTCGTGGCACTGGCGTCCACGCCGCCGGCGTGCTGGTCGCCAATGAAGCCCTTGATAAGTTCGTGCCCCTGCAGATCCGTGAGGGTCGCTACTCCACGCAATACGAGCATGCCCACCTGGAAGAACTGGGACTGATCAAATATGATATCCTGGGCCTCTCCAACCTGACAATCATCGATAACGCCCTCAAATTTATCAAGGAGGCGCGTGGCGAAGATATCAATCTGGAGAAGCTCCCCCTGGATGAGATAGAAGGAAACGAGCAGCAAAACGCCAAGCGTAAAAAGGCCTTTGAGCTGCTGGCGGCGGGCGAAACGACCGGAGTGTTCCAGTTAGAAGGTGCGAAGATGCGCGAATACATCAAAATGCTGCATCCCACCTGTATTGAAGACATTACCGCCATGGTCGCCCTGTACCGTCCGGGTCCGATGGATAGTATTCCAGATTTTGTCGACGCCAAACACGGACGCAAGAAGATCACCTATCTGGATCCCCGCCTGGAGCAGTGGCTGGCCGAATCCTACGGCGTCATCGTTTACCAGGACCAGGTGCTGCTGATCGCTGTCAACCTGGCGGGCTTCTCCTGGGGTAAGGTAAACAAGTTCCGTAAGGCGCTCAGTAAAAAGATCATGCACGAGGTGGAGGGCTATAAAAGCGACTTCATCCAGGGCTGCCTCAAAAACGGGGTGGCACCCGAGGTGGCCGACCAGCTCTTCACCCTGATCCTGCCGTTCGGTGGCTATGGATTCAATAAGGCGCACGCCGCCAGTTACGCCGTGGTGGCCTTCTATACCGCCTATCTCAAAGCCAACTATACGGCTGAATTCATGGCCGCTACCATGACCGCTGAGGCCGCCGACGCCAACAAGATCTCCAATGCCGTCGCCGAATGTAAGCGCATGAATGTCGAGGTTTACGGACCGGACGTCAACCGCTCGGAGCGCGGCTTTACCATCGAAAATGACGGCGTCCGCTTCGGCCTGCTGGCCATCAAAGGCATCGGTGATGGACCGATCAACGAAATTGTGCGCGCGCGCAACGAAGGCGGTCCATTCAAATCCATGGCCGACTTTTGCACACGGGTCGATCCCAAAGCGGTCGGTAAAGGCGCGGTCGAGACCCTGATCAAAGCCGGAGCCCTCGATTCGCTGGAAGGGGAGAATAAGCGCCACCAGATGCTGGCCTCCGTTGAGCGCGCCATGCAGTTTGGCAAGAGCGAGCGTTCGGCCAAGGAGCGCGGCATGATGAGTCTATTCGGAGACATGGAAGAGATCAGCAGCTCGCTCAGCTTCTCGCTGAATCAGAACGTAGCCGAAATCTCACGCAAGCAGCTGCTGGCATGGGAGAAGGAACTGGTCGGCATCTATATCTCCAAACACCCACTGGCCTATATCAGCGACCTGATCAAAGATAAGGCCACCCATAGCACGGCCGACATCACGGAGGAGAGCGACAAGCAAAAAGTCACCGTCTGCGGCACCATTAAAGAGGCACGGAGGATCACCACCAAGAAGGGCGATACCATGTGCATCGCGCAGCTGGAAGACATGTATGGCACCATCAGCGTCACCATCTTCCCACGCACCTATGAGGAGACCGCCGACAAATGGGTGGAAGACACGGTCGTCATCGTACGCGGCGAAGTTCAGTTCAGGCGTGACGAGCCATGTATCCTCTGCAACAGCGTCAATCCCTTCAAGGCCGTCGAAGAAGAGATGAATCGTAAACAATACATGGTCTGGCTCAAGCTCCAGCTCACCGGAAGCGACGAGATCTCTGTCTCCAACGACATCATGAAGGTCCAGAACATCAAGCGCTACCTCAGTGAGAAGCCGGGCCGCGACCACTACGAGATTCTGGTCGCCAATGGTGAATGGGAGATGCGCCTGACGCCGCAGGACAACACCATCCTTTATACCGAAGAGCTGCGGAACAGACTGGAAGAAGAGCTCGGCCCCGGCATGATCGAGGCCAAAGTGCTGGCGTAAGCATCGCCTTCTCAGGCGATACATCTTATTGAGCCACAAGAAAGGCGAGGAGAAATCGACCGCAAGGGTCGAACCTACGGGATCGCCTTTCTTGTGGCTTTTGCTTGGGGCGGGGAAATCGACCCGAGGGTCGAACCTACGGGAGCGAAAATGTGGTCGTTCTGGCGTTTTTCGTACGAAACACATGTTTGATCCTATACGGAGGCTTCCGGTTTTGACAGTTGAACATCTGAATCGTTATACTGAGAGGAAACCTAAACATTTCAACACTCGTATACTCATTAACAGAATACATTAATTGATACATCTTAAAAAAAGCAGAAAAGGTTATAAGATTGTGGGTTTCGATTATAAGGGTTCTGAATCGAACGAAGATAGACACATTACGCAAAAAAAGCCCTCTCTAGAAGCCAACGCATCCACGCAACAGGATAGCGAACAGCAATCGAGGTTGACGTCAAACCAGTCTGCAAATGAGCTTGAGGATTATAGGGAGCCGCAATACAGCGAGCATGTTTCGGGGCCATTACAGTTTTCAGGCGCACCACAGGCACCATTCAATGCTCCCGCGCGTCCTCAACAGCCGCCACGTGGACCGCAGGTGCCAGCGCAGACGGCGTATCCGCCGATGAATAATCAACAGCCTGGCTATCGGGCGCCTTATCCCGCGCAACCACAACCCGGCTATGGGGCTCCCTTCTATCCCGCACAACCATATCCACAGCCCGGCTATGGGCAGTCTCAAAACGGCTACGGACAGCCTAACAATGGCAATGGACAACATATTGGAGGTAACGGCTGGGCGCCTCCTTATCAGCAACCGCCGATGTATAACTATGCGCCTCAGGGCTACTACCTGCCATATAACGGCTATTATCATGCATATGGATATCCACCTCCCTATGGATACCCCTATACCTGGCAGCCACGCAAGCCGCCAAGGGATACCTATCAATTTGTCGTTGCAATTATCGCTACTATCTGTTCCAGTATCGTATTCCTTACAGGCGTCGTCTGTGCTTTTATCCTGTTACTAACAGTGATTATGATGCCCTACAGCTCGCTACAGAGTAAACCGGAGCAGTTGTTTGGTAGCATCACTATGTTTACGGCCCTGACCATCGCGGGCCTGGGTGGAGGAACGTTTAGTCTCTATCACAGCATACGGGCTCTGCTGCGCAAAAAATCGTGGGAATTCAAGGTTCCCTCCATCAAGCTGAACAACTTCAGGCTACCATGGTTTGTGGTCTTCCTGGCCCTTTATATCGTGATGGTGATCATCGGCCTGTTGATCCGTGGCAACATACAGGTCGCGCAAACCACCTGGCTGACGGTCCTGCTGATCGGGCTGGCGGGCTTGCTGCCGGCGCTGACCATATTCACGCTGGGAGCGTGGCGCATCCACCGCAGGGATGATGAGCACTGGACGACCACGTGGAGGCGCGTCGCGGTCGCCCTCACCAGCGGAGCGACATCGGCCATCCTTTTCGCCATGATCTTTGAGCTGATTCTGGGTGTGGTCATTCAGGCCGGCCTGCATCTCAACGGCTTTCAGCTGGATGATCCAAATATGCCGATTCCTAACAATACGCGCGCCCTCATCTACCTGTTCCTGGTCGTGTCGGTTGTCGCACCTCTGGTAGAGGAAGGCGTCAAGCCGCTCGCCGTGGTAGTCATGATCGGGCGCATCGGCAGTGCCGCGGAAGCCTTTTTGCTCGGCATGGCCTGTGGCATCGGCTTCGACCTCGTCGAGACCTCGGGTTACATTGGCATGGGGTACAGCAACTGGGTAGATATCGCCATCCAGCGCAGTTCGGCCGGACTGCTGCACAGCTTTGGAGCAGGCATGACGGCCCTGGGCTGGTATTACCTGACCCACTCGAAATCCCTGCCACGCCATCGCATCTGGATCGGCCTGGGCTGTGGCGCATACGCTGTACTGCAGCACGCCATCTGGAACGGATCGTTCGCCTTCCAACTGCTGCCAGCACCTGTGGGTCCATACTTTGACACAGGAACGATCAACATTGGAAATTATCCTGTACCATCGATCCTGATCATCTATACCATCGAAACAGTGCTGATGGTCCTCTTCTTCCTTTTTGTCACGGGCAAGTTAGGAAAAAATAACACCAGAGATCGGCAGTTGGGCAACGCCCCCAGGACGGTCGATAAAGATAAGGAGCGGCTAGCGCAAGAGGTGGTGCATAGCTCCTCTTACGCTCAGCCGCAGCCATATCCGGCGCGCTAGCGCTCCTCTTTTGGTCGTGCAGATAGTTTATGGCTGGTGCAATGAGGGCTCATTCGAGCCCTCATTGCACCAGCCATAAACTATCTGCACGACTTGTATTTCTGGATCTTCTATGGTATTGTTTAAAAGGTTAATCTCTGCAAATAGGGATAACATCCGCGCAAGCAGAAAGGGACAGCATAAATGTTAATAGCACCAACCATCCTCTCAACAATGGCTGCAGTTTCTACTGGCAGCTTATCCGGGGTTGGGTGCTCGCGCTAGCGTAAAGCCATACAAGATACGCTTCATACATTTCCTCATAAGCATTAAAGAACCATAACCTCGCCACATATCACAACAGGCAGGAATTATGGTAGAAATGCTATGCGCATAGCTTCTGATGATATAGCTATTGACGCCACGTGCGCACTCCTATCTCCCCCATTTCAACTACAAGCAAACAAGCGTCATTGTGACGCAAGGAGTGACACTGCATGCATTTCAAGCTGCGCAAATTCGATGCCTTTACGATCTATCTCATGATCGCGGGGCTGGGTTCATTCGCCAATAGCACCATCTTCTCCATCAACATGGTCTACCAGATCGAGGCGGTCAGGCTGAATCCATTGCAACTGGTCCTGGTGGGGACCGCGATGGAGGCCGCCTGCTTTATATGGCAGGTGCCGACCGGCATACTGGCGGACACGTACAGCCGGCGCCTGGCGGTCATGCTCGGCTATCTGCTGATGGGAGTGGGGTTTCTGTTAGAGGGGCTCATACCGACCTTCCTGGCGGTCATCGTAGCCAATATACTCTGGGGTTGGGGAGCAACCTTTGTCACGGGGGCCGAGGAGGCCTGGTGTGCCGATGAGTTAGGAGATGAGCGCGTGGGCAACGCCTTTATCCGTGGCAGTCAGATCGGGCAGGTGGCCTCGCTGGTGAGCATTCCGCTGGGCATCTGGCTGGCGACCTACCGGCTCAATCTGCCGATTATTGTGGGCTCCACGCTCCATCTGCTCCTGGCTGTACTGCTCTGCATCTGGATGCCCGAGCGCAACTTCCAGCCCGTCCGGAACAGCGAACATAACACCTGGCAAGCCATGAGAAAGATGATGGCGGATGGTGGCAAGGCGGTCAGGCGAAGCAGGATGCTACTGACCATCCTCTGCATCACCGCCTTTTCGGCCATGGCCAGTGAGGGCTTTGATCGCTTACAGACAGACCACTTCATCAAAAACTTTGCCTTTCCGGCCATCGGGCACCTGAACACGTTGGTCTGGTTCGGCATTATCAGCGCGGGAGGTTCTATTCTATGTTTGATCATTACGGAACTGGTGCGGCGGCGCGTCCATGCCAGTCAGCAGCGGCGGATGATCAAGGTAATGTTTGGCTTTCAGCTGCTCTTAATCATCAGCGTGGTGGTTTTCGCCCTTTCAGGCAACTTCTACCTGGCGTTGGGCGCCTTCTGGTGCGCCAGCATTGGTCGTAGCGCGGCCAGCCCATTCTACATGACCTGGATCACCCGCAACAGCCCACCACGGATGCGCGCCACCATCATCTCGATGTTTGGGCAGGTAGACGCCATCGGGCAGATCGCGGGCGGACCGGCGGTGGGCTATATTGGTACCCTGGTATCCCTGCGGGCCGCCCTGATCAGTACCAGCGCCATCCTCACCCCCACCGTCGTCTTCTTCTGGCGCGCACTGCGACTCAGCAAGAGAACCCCTGTCTACAGCGACGAAACCGAAGGTGAAGCGGGAGAAGCGGTAAAAGTCTGATTCTATGCTTGACTGAATTTATGCCTATATGGTACAGTAACCTTAGAAACAAAAATGATAGAGGCAGTGAATGGGGCAGGTTGGGCAGACAAGCTAATAGACAGAGAGCAATGTCTCGGCTGAAAGCATTGCCATTAGCTCTGATCCAATGACTCCCATGAGCCAACCAGTGAACCAGCATTGTATGCAGTAGTAGCTGGATTTCGGGTCCGCGCCCGTTATAGCGCGACGATTTTACATCAGCTCTCAAGCAATCATAAGAGATGAGAGCGAATAGAATCGATTGAGGTCCCACGTTGTGGGATAAACGGTGGTGGTACCACGATAGGCGAAAAGATACGCCCTCGTCCTCCTGATAGGATGAGGGTTTTTTGTTGTTCTTTTTTGCCTATCGGCCAGCATATGAAAGGGACGCACGATGGATAACGACGGAGACGATAACGATCTAGAGGAAGGCACCCATGGTCTGTAACATACTGACGGGCCTGCCAGGTGTCCTTCCTCATCTAACACGGACACTGGCAGGCCCGTTGTGTTTATTGCAGATATAAGGAGTTTTTCAGATGGAACGCATTCGTACTGTTGAGGTAGCCGGACAGGTAGGGAAACGCGTGCGCGTCGCGGGCTGGCTTCATTCATTGCGCCGCATGGGCGGCATCAATTTTCTGGTCATTCGCGATGGCTGGGGACTCTTACAGGCCGTGGCGGAGACAGAAAAGGAGATCACCGCACTGCTGCCAGAAAACATCGGGGTCGAGAGCATTATCGCCGTCGAAGGACTGGTCGTCAGTGAAGCCCAGGCGCCCGGAGGCGTCGAGCTACACGAGCTCAAGATAAAGGTGCTCAATCCCGTCAGCGAACTGCCGCCGATCTCGCTCAACAAGCGCAAGCTCAACGCCCAGCCCAGCACCTTGCTGGACCATGCCCCGGTCACCAACCGCCATCCATTGCGACGCGCTACCCTGCGTCTCTCAGCAGGAGTGATGGCCGCTTTTCGGGACATCTTGACATCCAGAGCATTTACCGAAATTCAGACACCAAAGATCGTCGCCGCCGCCACCGAGAGCGGAGCCAACGTCTTCGAGCTCAACTACTTTGGACGTCCGGCCTACCTGGCGCAGAGTCCACAGTTTTATAAGCAGATCATGGTTGGAGTCTTTGAACGCGTCTTCGAGGTTGGACCCGTATTCCGGGCCGAGCCACACGACACCACCCGGCACATCAACGAATATGTCAGCCTGGACGCCGAATTTGGTTTTATCGAAGACCATTTCACGGTCATGGCCATGCTGCGCGACGTCATGGCTCACATCCTGCAGACGCTTCAGGAATCGTATCGCGCCGAACTGGAGCTCTTAAAGGTTGAGATGCCGAGCGTACCAGAGCAGGTACCACATATCCATTTCGCGGAAGCGCAAGAGCTGATCTACAGGCTACACAAAGTCGACGTGCGCAGCGAGCCAGACCTGTCGCCGCAGGACGAACGCTGGCTGGGCGAATGGGCTAAAAAGGAGTTTAACAGCGACTTCTTATATGTCACCGGCTACCCAATGCACAAGCGGCCCTTTTATACCCATCCCGATCCACAGCGGCCCGCATATTCGAACTCGTTCGACCTGCTCTTCCGGGGGACAGAACTGGTAACTGGAGGACAACGCCTGCATCGCTACCAGGATTACCTGGCAGCCCTGGAGCAGGCGCGGCTCCCCATAGAGCCGTTTGAATACTATCTGGAGGCCTTCAAATATGGCATGCCGCCCCATGGCGGATTCGCCATTGGCTCAGAGCGCCTGCTGATGCAGTTGCTGGGAACCCAGAACGTCAAGCTCACCACGACCTTTCCACGCGACATACACCGCCTGGTCCCTTAATATATAGTGTGGGTGCTGTAGAGCACCCACACTATAAAAAAAGCCCCGATCATATGAATGATCGGGGTTGTTGGTGGACCAGAGGGGACTCGAACCCCTGACCTCCTCCATGCCATGGAGGCGCTCTACCAGCTGCGCTACAAGCCCATGCCTTATTTATTGCTTACAGGGGTAAATTATACACTATCTCTTCCATCTTTGCAATAGGTTTTAAGGGCTTTTTTGTGAGAGGGAGTGAAGATGGGTGGCCAAGCCGCTCATCTTCACCTCCTTCACGAAAAACGGAGATCAGCCGCCGGCTGGTCCTCCTTCGAGGCCGGGTCTGGTCATGCTTTCGGGGTTGAGGATGCGATCGAGGTCTTCTTCGGTGAGGTTGGTTTTTTCGCGGGCTACTTCACGAACAGTGCGACCGGTTTTGTGCGCCTCCTTGGAGATATTGGCGGCGGCATCATAACCGATCACAGGAGCCAGAGAGGTACAGATGGCGAGTCCACGCTCGACCATCTCGGGTCCGCGCGTGGTGGCCTTCAAGCCGGTGATGCACTGGCGACTGAAATTGCGGCTGGCGGCTGACAGCAGGTTGATGGATTGCAGGATATTGTGAGCGACAACCGGCATCATCACGTTGATTTCAAAGTTGCCAGACTGTCCCGCCACGGTAACGGTGGTATGATTGCCGATCACCTGCGCGCAGACCATGCAGACCGACTCGGCAATCACCGGATTGACCTTACCGGGCATAATTGAGCTGCCGGGCTGTACAGCGGGCAAATCGATCTCGCCGATGCCCGCGCGAGGACCAGAGCCAAGCCAGCGGATGTCATTGGCGATCTTCATCAAACTGACGGCGATGGTATTAAGTACGCCACTGGCCTCAACCACATTGTCCAGCGTGCTTTGGGACTGGAAGTGGTTGCTGGTCTCCCTGACCTCGACACCAGTGATATTGGAGAGACGCTCACAGACACGTGAGGCAAAGACAGGATCGGTATTCACGCCGGTACCGACGGCGGTACCGCCGAGCGCCAATTCAGCGAGCTCACCCTGCGCATGGTTCAGACGAATAATCGCGCGCTCGATCTGACCGGTGTAGCCACTGAACTCCTGACCCAGGCGAATGGGAGTCGCATCTTGCAAATGGGTGCGCCCAGTTTTGATGATCGAATAAAATTCATCAGCCTTGTCGCTCAAGGTCTGCTGCAATTCAAGCAGAGCTGGGATCAAATAGTGTTCAATGCTCAGGAGAGCAGAGAGATGGATGGCGCTGGGAATAACGTCGTTGGAGGATTGGCCAAAGTTCACATGATCATTGGGATGAACCTTGCGCGAGCCACGGGAGCCACCAAGAATCTCGCTAGCCCGATTCGCAATCACCTCATTGGCATTCATATTCGTCGACGTACCGGAGCCAGTTTGAAATATATCCAGCACAAAGTGATCGTCTAACTTGCCATCGATCACCTCCTGGCTGGCCTGGATGATGGCATCGGCTATCTGAGCATCGACATGGCCAAGTTCGCGATTGACCCACGCGGCCGACTGCTTGATCTGGCCGAGGGCACGAATAAACTCGCGTGAAAAACGCAAATCACTGATTGGAAAATTGAGTACGGCGCGCTGTGTACTCGCGCCATAATATGCATGAACGGGCACCTGCATCTCGCCCATAGAATCGCGTTCTATTCGGGTATCTTGAGCGTCTTGCGACATAAAGCCTCCTCTTTGAGCATTATTTATCACTCAAGTATTATATCACTGTTTCTTTTCAGAAATCAGGAAGATAACAGGTGATAGAATAGTGCCCGCAGATCGCGCAGCGATCTGCGGGCACTATTCTATCACCTGTTATCTTGTCAGTTAGCGAGGGTTATTGGCGCGGATGCGGGGCATCACATCGCGGGCGTACGCCTCGATAAAGCCTTTCTGATCCGGGCCAGGATTGTGGAAGATCAGGCAGTCAAAGCCCATATCGATATAGTTCTGGGCAAACTTCACGTGATCCTCGATGTTGTTGGAGAAGCAGCCGGTGCTCTTGACCGTATCGGGTCCCACCACCTCACCATTTTCCTGCGACATCGCCGGCGTATAGATCTGCTGGTCGAAGAGGGCGGGAATATAGGTACCGGCCCAGTACTTCAACTGCTCCTGAATGGTTGCCTCCATATCGCCGCCGTATCCCACATTCAGCTCGATGATACGCACCATCTTTGAAGGATCCTTGCCGGCAGCGCGGGCCGCCGTCTCAAAGTTCTTAATGATTCCCTGATAGAGGTCCGGCTTCTTGCCGCCAACGGTCCACAAGCCATCACCATAGCGGCCCGCGAACTCGGCGCTATGCGGTACCAGCGCGGAGATCACCATTGGGATAGGGGAGGTAGGAGGGGTAAAGAGCTTCGCCTTACGCGTCTGATAGTATTTCCCCTCGTAATTGACCTCTTCACCGCTCCACAAAGCACGAATAATCTCAATCGCTTCCGCCAGACGATCGCGGCGCTCCGCATAGCTCGGCCACTCGCCGGTCGCGGCGAACTCATTGAGAGCCTCGCCGGTGCCCAATCCCAGACCCGCACGATTGGGAGCGAAATGGGACAGCGTAGCGACCGCCTGAGCAATAATAGCGGGATGATAGCGCAGAATAGGGCAGGTAACGCCGGTGCTCAACCTGATCTGCTGCGTCTGAGGAGCCACCGCGCCCAGCCAGGTCCACGTAAAGGCCGATTGGCCCTCCTCGCTCCAGGGATTAAAGTGGTCACTCACATCGACCCAATCATAGCCAGCCTTATCCGCCGCTACCGCGTACTCCATCAACTCCACAGGAGCATACTGCTCGGTTCCTGCTTTCCAGCCAAGTTGTAGCATACTTTCCACTCTCCTCAATCTTCATAAGCAACATTGAACCTATATGATGCAAAACCAGAAGCCCGGCTTGCACTTTCGCGGCAAAGCCATAGAAACATCTCTTGTTACATGCACCAGCCAGCGACAAAGTTTCGGTGCTTAACCACCTGTGAGCAGCATTGAAGACGAGAAATCCGGCCGCGCCCCCGTTAACTTGTTTCCAGGCCATGTATTCGTTTATAATCGTACGTATAAACTCGGCTGGCTGTTTAAACGGAGGAGGAAGATATGTTATTAGAAGCCATGATTCGCAAAATGCTCGTAGATGGTGATCAATGGGCCAGCTGGCAGGGCTATCATGTCCCAGTAAGCGAAGAATATTTTGTCATCTGGACCCCGATTGGAACGCCCATGCACTGGAAGCCGGGCACATGGACAGCCCACAAGCACCAGTTGAGCTATTTCTGGCCGGATGCCTGGCACACGATACACGCGGGATATAACGAACAGGGGAAGTGCATCAGCGTCTATTGTGACGTCGTATTGCCACAGTCGGGTTATACAAATACCGCGCGCGAGCTTATTTATACGGACCTATACATAGATGCGGTAGTAAGAGAAGATTACAGTGTCTATACTAAAGACCAGGAAGTATTCGAGCGAGCGGCCAGGAAGTATCCTATTGTCGAGCAGGTCCGCGCACAATCCTACACGGCACTGGATCAGCTTGAAGAGCAGGCCAGGCAATGGACAGGACCATTTAAAGTCATCCCACGTCAATTGCCCGGCACAAATTTTGAAACGTACACGCCAGAAGAAGCAGCAAAGATCCTCAAAAAGCAGATATAGACGCTATACACGATCCAGAGAAACGATTTTCCAGGTCTTCCCCTCGAGCTTCATAGTCAGATGCGCATGATAGCGAATGCCCGAGTTACGATCGATGGTCGCGATAATCTGGGTCGCATCGTTGCCATAGGGAGCCAGCTCGACATTGACGATCGCCCCGTTCATATTATCGCCTTCCTGCGCCATGCGCATAAAAACGTCCTTCGTCACTTTCTTGCCGCTATCATCGACGGCATTGGCAGAAAGATAGGTATAGGCCTTCTCATAGTTCCTTGCCCTGGCCGCTGCATAATACAGGGCCGCCGTCGGAATGCTACGCACCGCCCCCTTGGAGAGGGCGATCGGCGTCGGAGTTGGATATGGCGTTGCCTTACTAACTGGTGCGGGATTTTCACCGCTACTACACGCGAACAAGAATACAGACAACAGACAGATCAAAAGGCCAGAAATAAGGATCCGCTTCACATTGATACTCCTCATCATTTCCAGGTTCTCCCTCATCGCTTATACCGCTCAATCCACAAAAGCGAATGTAAATATATGTTATGTCTACTTAATGACGTAGGCGGCAGATAACCGTAACTGTAACCCGCAGTTCACAAAGAAGATTGTACACTTTTAACGCCTGAAAATTCAAAGAAATTCATGTTTAGGTACTTCATACCTATTTTTTGGCCATAATATTGTTATTTACGGCAGGATGATTTATATATTATACTATGCAAATCTAAAAATAGGTCTATATGCCCAATTCTATGGTATGCATTTAATCTATTTCAATGCATAACACAATGGTTCTCACTGCCGTAAGCCTGGAGCCCGGCACCTTTTCTTTCTTTCTTGATAAAAATGTACGGAGAAAACCTATTAAGGAGTTTATGGATGATTTCCCAGAATTCATCTTATCCTGACGCGAATGCCAATCCTCCTTTCCCAGCTGCGAAACAAAGCAAACGATCACGTCTGTTCGCGCTTATTAGCCTGCTAGTGCTGATGGGTATCGCCGGGGGAACATTCGTCTCGCTCAACTTCACAACGTTGAAATCTGCTTTCGCCGCCGATCCAAGCACGGCAGTCGTAACTTTCAAAGGTGATAATGGTCATACTGGCAATTATTCCACTGAAAAAACGCTCAATTTAGGTAATGTAAACCCTTCAAAATTTGGCAAACGCATGTCATACCAGGTTGATGGGCAGGTATATGCACAGCCATTATTTTTGCCTAATCTCAGCGTCAATGGTGCGACACACAATGTTGTACTGGTAGAAACTGAGCACGACACCGTTTATGCGTTTGATGCCGACCAGACAGATTCCAACACGCCTCCTCTGTGGAAGACGTCGTTCCTGGTCAACGGCGCGACCTCACCGAGCTACATGGATATCGGTGGCTGTAACGACATGAAGCCTGAGGTTGGTCTTTCCGGCACGCCGGTCATTGACCAGGCAACCGGCACCATGTATGTGGTAGCCATGACCAATGAAGGTGGCAACCTGGTCTATCGCATACATGCTCTCGACGTAACAACAGGCCAGGAAAAGCCCGGCAGTCCCCAGGTAATCTCAGGTTCGGTTCCTGGAACCGGCTCAGCTACGGCCAATGGTCGCGTACCCTTCCAACCCAAATATGAGCGCCAGCGTTCCGCTCTAATGCTGGCCAATGGACAGGTATACGTCTCGTTTGGGTCATTCTGTGACTACCGCCCATACCATGGCTGGATCATCTCATACGGCTATAATGGCTCGGCCCTGGTACAGACGCACATCTATAGTGATACAGCTAACGGTAAAGATGGTGGCATCTGGGCCTCCGGTGGGCCACTATCCACGGACGCCAGCGGCAACATCTACTATGTTAGCGGCAACGGCGACTTTAACCTGAACACCGGTGGCACTAATGGCGGTGATGCTATTGTCAAATTGTCGCCGGACCTGTCAAAGGTACTGGACTACTTCTCTCCATTCAACCAACTCTGCCTGGACCAGGCGGATGCCGACCTGGGCTCGGGTGGTTTGCTATTTGTGCAAACGGCTAAAGGGCCAGAAATAATCCAGGGCGGCAAAGAGGGGCGCGTCTATGTACTCAATCCCAACTCAATGGGAAAATTCACCACCGACCCTAATCTGAACTGTGCCTCAACCTCAACCGAGCGCAACCGCACAGACATCGATAAAGTTGTGCAGGAGCTGCCGCCCAACACCACAGGTGGTATCTACAGCAATCCAGCGTACTGGAACGGCAACGTCTACATCGCCGGTGCACGTGAGTACATCAAAGCCTTCAAATTCAACACCACTACCGGCCTGCTGACGGCTCCGTACTCATCGCGCAGCCCGGAGACATCGCCATTCACCGGCGGTAACCCGGTTATCTCCAGCAATGGCATTCAGGCAGGTACGGGTATTCTCTGGAGCATCGCGCCAGGAACCAGTAACGGCACCGATTTCAATGCTGTGCTGCGCGCATACGATGCCACCAACATAGGCAATGAAATCTATAACAGTGAAACCCATGCCTCGCAAGACCGCCCGAGCGGTACCTATGTAAAGTTCTCAACACCGGTTGTAGCCAATGGCGAGGTTTTCGTCGGTACGAAGAGCTCACTGGACATCTACGGTCTATTCTCGAGCACACCGAAACCAACACCAACGCCGAGTGGCACGCCTACCGGAACGCCGACACCCGGTGGTACGCCCACAGCCACACCAACACCCGGTGGCACGCCTACACCAACGCCAACGCCAACACCTGGCGGACCAGTATTCAACAACGTTGGTATCTCGCCAGACACCAATCCTGGTAGCGCCAACTTCGACAATGGACACAACAGCTATTCCGACGACCTGCTGCGTAGCGCGGGTATCAACGCCGGTGACAACACCTTCTACAACCCGACCGGCATGGTCTTTACATGGCCCAATGTCGTACCGGGCGCGGCTGACAATTACATAGCGGGTGGTCAAACGCTTAGCGTTGACTCGGTACCCAATGCCAACATCCTGGGCTTCCTGGGATCAGCATCTGGAGGACCGAGCTATGGTACGGCCACCATCAACTATGTTGATGGCACAACACAATCATTTACACTGGGCTTCAGCGACTGGACCCTGGGTGGTGGCAAATCGCCAATCTCCTTTGGCAATGGCACGCTGGCCGCGCTACCATATCGCAACACGCCCAATGGCTATCAGCTGGTCACTACCTACGTCTTCTACACTGACGTCGCCATCCAGCCGGGCAAAGCGGTCAAGAGCGTCACGTTACCATCGAAGGTTACCGGTGGTCTCATGCACATCTTCGCCGTCGCCACCAAAGAGGGTCCGACGCCAACCACACCGGTACCAGCTGTACCTTACAACAACGCCGGTGCGACCGATGACAACAATCTCAGCGTCGGCAACCTGGACGGCAAGTACAGCTACTCATTCCAGGCATCGCAGATGCAGGGTCTGATCCCTGGCGTTTCCGTCAATGCTTATGGTGGCACCTTCACCTGGCCGGTAGCCAACGCGGGCCAGAACAACAATTATATCGCCAATGGACAGGTCATTCCAGTCACGCCGGTCAGCAATGCCCAGACCCTGGCCTTCCTGGGATCGGCCACCGCTGGTGACTCACAGGGTACCGCCACTATCACCTATGATGATGGCACAACGGCACAGGCGCCGCTCCGCTTCAATGACTGGACGCTCAGTGCAGGCAATGAATCCTTATTGCCGGGAGTTCAGATCGCGGTCTCCATGCCATATCGCAATTTCTCGGGTGGTCATCAGACGATCAACAACTTCGTCTTCTACACCGAAATTGGTCTGGCGGCTGGCAAGACGATCAAGAGCGTGACACTGCCCAGCGACACTACCGGTGGGCAGATGCACATCTTCTCGATTACCACCAAGAGCAGTGCTCCCTTTACCCCGGTGAGCGCCAACAACGCGGGCACCACCGACGATAACCATCCTGGCGTTACCTCGCTGGACGGTAAGTACAGCTACTCGGCACAGGCCCTGAAACAATCAGGTCTGGCCCCTGGTAACATCTTTACGTACAACTCCACCAGCTTCATCTGGCCCGGTGGTATCGCTCAGAACAACAACTACGCGGCCAGTGGCCAGGTAGTTCCGGTTAACGCGGTCAACGGAGCCACGGCGCTGGCCTTCCTGGCAAGCGCTCACAGCGGACCAACCAGCGGCACCATCACCATCACGTATGCGAACGGCACCACCGAACAGGATAACGTGAACTTCAGTGACTGGACGCTGGGCGGCGGCACGCAGCAGCTTTCGTTGGGTAACTCGATCGCGACCACCCAGGCCTACCGCAACTTCTCAGGTGGGCGGGCGAACGTCAAGACCTACGTCTACTACATCGAAGTGGGTCTGCGACAGAATCTGCCGGTGGTCAGCGTAACCTTGCCGAACAACAACCACATTCACATCTTCGCAATAGGAACCCATTAGTCGTGGCCGCGTCTCTCACGGGGCGCTTGAACAAGCAGGACCTCCGGGGATCATTCCCCGGAGGTCCTGCTTTTTTCTCACTTTCTGGCGCCAGTCTTGTACACGAGCAATCAGGAACGTATAATTTATATAGCTTCAGAAGCAAGCAATAAAATCTGGCCAGTATGTTAGCCAGAGACCTGGATAGTAGGCGCAGCAAATGGGGAGAGGAGAAAAACGACTGCATGACCTCAGAATTGCCAGAGGAGTTGCAACAGCGACTCGCGGGGTATCATGTCACGCAGTTTGACGAGGTAGCGCTACGTCAGGCCCTGGAGCAACATACCACGACCTATACCCTGATTAAGCTGGCGGAATGGCCCGCCAGGCGCTGGAGATGCCACTACCGCCTGATGATGAGGGAAAGCATGTATGATGCCCAGACGGTATCTGAAGCCTATGCTATGGGCCTCCTGGCGCTGCTAGGGGCAGCGGTAGAAAACCAGGAAGAGCACGAAGCGCATAGCGAAACAGAGCAGACAGAATAAAGCAAGGCAGTACTATTTCCCATATACCGTTACCTTGTTCCTATACTGTTTCCAAATTGGCCCCAATGTCGTTTAATATTATTAGGTGGAGTAAAAACGGATAACAATTTTAGGTATATCTCCACTAGTTTTTAGTTATTCTATTACGGGAAAGGAACCGTTACACTTATGCAACGTACCATGTGCAAAGGGAAGATCCATCGCGCCACTGTTACCCAGGCCAATCTGAACTACATCGGCAGCATCACGATTGACCAGGATCTGCTGGATGCAGCGAACATTTACCCTTATGAAAAAGTGCAAGTGGTAAATATCAACAATGGTTCACGCCTGGAAACCTATACCATCGCGGGTGCTCGTGGTTCCGGAGTCATTTGTTTGAACGGTGCAGCTGCACGCCTGACCGCCGAGGGCGATAAAGTCATTATCATCAGTTATGCTCAATATACCGATGAAGAGATTCGTAGCCTGGTACCGCAGGTCGCCTTTGTAGACGATGAGAATCGCCTGACCGAGAAAAAAGACGTACCCCTGATCGAAATGTTGCCTGAATTCGATGACCAATTGATGCCAGAAGTTGAAGTTGCCCTCTCATAGGAGCTTCGAGTAGTCTAGTTCATTCGGCCTGCCGGGTTGAATGAATTGCTACTTACCTCTCGCCTAACAAACGTTAGTTAGCATACTTTTTCCTCACCCTGGTATCTGCTCTCTCCACAAACCACATCCAAGAGTGTATATTTATGCCCTGTCTGTGAAACACAGAGGAAATGAAGTAAACTTAAAAAGTTATATTGAATAGATGTGAAACAGAAGACCCGCTGGCCAGCGGGTCTTCTGTTTCACATCTATTCCCGCCTTCGGCGGGGAGAAGGAGGGGAATCTTGGGGGACACCCCCAATCCCCCGACAGGAGGGCTCGCCGCCCTCCTGCACCTCCCGCCTTCGGTGGGGAGGAAGGGATTTTTTGGGGACACTCCTAATCCCCCAGCAGGAGGACTCGCCGCCCTTCTGCACCTCCCGCCTTCGGTGGGAGGAGGGATTTTTGGGGACACCCCACCCCCCGGCAGGAGGGCTCGCCACCCTTCTGCACCTCCCGCCTTTGACGGTACAACGAGCTAAAATTTGTAGGGGGATGGAAGGCTGCAGTCGCAGCCTTCCATCCCCCTACAAATTTTAGCTCGTGGCAATTTCCTTTTAGAAGGGGGTAAGTTAGAATAGAGTAGGAAGAGAGAGGAGTATATAGATGCGTATTACGGGGTTGCAACCGCAGGCTAATAATCCGGATCGGATCAGCATTTTTGTGGATGAGCATTTTTTGATGGGGGTGAATACGCTGCTTGTGCTGAAGATGGGGCTGCGGCTCGGTCAGGAGCTGACGCCAGCGCAGGTGCAGCAGTTGGAGGATGAGGAGGCACTACAAAAGGCGGTCGATCGGGCGATGAACTATCTTTCTTTTCGGCCGCGCAGCCGCGAGGAGGTGCGGCGCTATCTTAAACAGAAGCAGACTCCCCTCGAGTTGATCGACGCGGTGATCGAGCGGCTCAATCAGCTTGATCTGATCAATGATGAGTCGTTTGCTTCGTTCTGGATCGAGTCGCGCGAACGTTTTCGGCCAAAGGGTGCGCAGGCGATTAAGAATGAGCTGAAAATGAAGGGTGTGAAGCGCGAGGTCATCGATGAGGTGGTAACAGGCGAGCAGGATGAGGAGCTAGCGCTACGCGCCGGCCGCAAGAAGGCGCAGTCGCTGCTGCGCCAGCCAGACATGGATTATAACGCCTTTCGCACCAAACTGGGACCGTTTTTGCAGCGGCGCGGCTTTAGCTATGAGGTAACCAAACGCGTGGCACAACAGCTCTGGGAAGAGTCATCCCAGGGGCCGGTTGAAGATGATGAGGATTTTTCATCATAAATGACATTTTGGGTGGAATGTGAGCGCAAGGGAACGGGGTCGCTTCGCTCCAAAGCCGAGGCAAGCCCGAAAGCCGGGGCAAGCCCGGCACCTACGCGCGCGTTTCCGATATAAAGGGATTATGTGCCGGCGGGCTTGGGAACCGTGGGCAACGGGCTGTCGGGCAGGTTGGTTGGATTCAAGAGGGTGATCTTGATCTGCTGGACATTGCTCGGGACCGCGTCGCCATAGGACATACGAACAGAGAGCGTGGTGGGGTCCAGGTTCGCGTCTTTCAGGATGGTGGTCCGGGCCTGCTTCAAGTTCATGCCCTTGATATGATTCTTGATCGAGCTCATCTCGGAATCAGAGATCTGATAGCGCGAGATGCCGGACGCGGCGATGGAGACCTTGATATCGCCATTGGAGCTAACGCTCTGGACTACCGGCTGACCAACACGGGTCTTTGTATCGATCAGCGCGTAGTTACCGCTCACCTTGCGCTTCAACATCTGCAGGGCCAGATTTTGCACATCGGCCTGCTTCAGATATTCAATGCTCCCCTGCTCCGTCATCGTCACCGTCATGGTTTTACTGGTGGTGCCGACAGTCGGGCTAGACGTGATTGCTCCATCGGCGTAGAAGATATCGCCCACGGTGGTCACGCCAGCTTGCTGAGCCTGCTTATGCAGATCCTGCACGATCTGTTGCTTCAAGGTCGGTCGCAGTCGGGCCGATAGGACGCTGATATCGACCAGCGACACCGTCTCTTTACACTCGAAGATCCCCATCACGCACCCACTCACTCCGGTAGGATGTCCATCGATAGAGCCCTGCTTGGAACTGGTCAGCACGCTGGCCGGGATCACGCCATGGGCGGTATCGGCCTTTTTGACGCCGGGCCGGGCAATAAAGGTAAAGACGCTACTGACCGTCTGAACTTTGGGAGAGATGGTCACATCGGCCGTAATCGACGCCCGGAAAATGAGGTTTACGATGCCCCCGAGCACCACTAAAATAGCGATAATAAAGATGGAGATAATGATAAGTGGCGAGGCACGGCGGCGCTTCGCCTTCTTCGGCGCAGGCGCCGGCTTACGGGTCTGCAGCTGGGCATATTTATCCAAAGAAGCTGATTTATTACGCGCTGACAGATGCTTTGGATCGAGTTCAGCGGTCGGGGCATCGTAATCAACCTGGCTAAAGTTATCCCCTCGTTGTGGCAGATGCGGCAGCACCGTACCGCGCGTTAGAGAGGGATCGGAAACCCCGCGAGGGCGCACCGGAGGACGTGAGCCACCGGCCGCCGAGGAGGCCAGCACGACTTTCTGCTCGCCGCTATCGGAACGCCGGGCCTGACGTCCCAGCGGCGCATGCTCACCCGAAGCCAGGCGCCGGACCGGGCGCGCCGTCGGCTGATCCTCGATATCTTTCAAATCCCTGCGCACAGGGGGTCGCGACGTCGGCTCATCGGCATTTCCGCGTACCGGGGGACGAGAAGCGGCTTCGGCGCCCATACCGGCGCGAGAAGGGATACGGGCCGTCCGCTCCGCCGCGCTGGCGCGCAGAGGAGGTCGCGACGTCGGAGACGCCCTGCCGGTCCGCAAAGATGGACGCGAGGGCGGCTCGGCCATCTGCTCATTGAGAGGGATGGCGGTCGACTCATCATCTTCATCCAGTGGAACAATCACCTCATCCAGAGCGGGCGCGGCGCTCTCAATCGGCAGAGGAGAGGCGGGCTGCATCTGCTGGGCGGTCGTCAAAGACTTATAGGCATGCTCAAAGGCCAGCAACAGATCGTCCACGCTAGCAAAGCGATCGTCCGGATCAACGTCCAGGCAGCGATCGATAACGCTGGTCAGAGGGAAAGGCAGGTTCGAGGGCACGTCCACGCGTGGAAGCGTGCCGGTTAGCATCACATACAGAATCACACCCAGCGAATAGATATCGTTACTCGGCGCTGAGACGCCCCGCAGGCGTTCGGGCGCCACATAATCGGCGGTCCCAAGCTCGCGCTCGCCAGATGTCAGCGCGCCGCTGTTCAACGAGCCCTGTGAAGAGGCGATGCCAAAATCGATCAGGCGCACATACACGCGACCGCTATCTTCTTCTTTATCCAACAGGATATTGGATGGCTTCAGGTCGCGATGCACGATGCCGCGTTTATGCAGATAAGAGACCGCCCGGCAGAGCGCGCTAAACAGCTCGTACACCTCGGAGACCGGCAGAGCACCGAGCGCCAGGCGCTGGGCAAGTGTCCCATCCTTAATATAAGGAGTGACAATGAACAGGCGCCCCTGTTCCTCGCCAAACTCTAGCAGGGGCAGGATATGATCGTGTTTCAGGTAAGAGGCGACCTCAGCCTCGCGCAAAAAGCGCTGGCGAGCCCTGGCATCGTTCACCAGGTCTGAACGAATAATTTTTACCGCGACCTCTCGGCCAAAGGCTGTGCGCTGATGGGCCAGGTAGACCTCGCCCATCCCGCCAACATCGATGCGGCGAACCAGGTCGTAATTTCCGAATTTCTGCAGGTTGGGTGCCTCTTCCTTTTTAGGACGCTTGCTTTCCGCAAGGAAACCATGTTGTTCGTTCATGTGAATTGTGGTGGCAGTTTGTAGTAAACAAACTACATATCAAATGCTTGTGACTAGGTGTGGCAAGAATGATTTTCAGCATACTAGAAAGGCTGTACATAACTACATGCTATGTGCAGTATAGCACTTGTATAGTCAGAAGTGAAGAGCAAAGGCCATAATTGCATGCTCATCCTCTTGCGAATTGGGCACCTATGTTGTATTATATAGCCGGTTCGCACTCTCTCAACTAGAGTGCTAAATTGTAGAAGGTCGTGAAAACACGGCGTTCTTGCACATATACACACTGAACAGGGAGGACATGGAGTATGTCAACAAAGCTTCAGCCACTTGGTGATCGCGTGGTAGTCAAGGGCCTGGCCCGTGAGACAGTCACGCGCAGTGGTATCGTACTGCCAGATACAGCGAAAGAGAAGCCTCAAGAGGGTGAGATCCTGGCAGTCGGCCCCGGCAAGATCCTGGATAATGGCAAGCGCACAGCGCCCGAGGTACAGGTTGGGCAGCGCGTATTATTCGCGAAATATGCCGGCACCGAAATCAAGATCGACGGCCAGGAGTATTTGATCCTCCGCGAGAGCGACATCATGGGAATTGTGGAATAGGTTATTGTTTTAGTTAGGTTGTATCAGAGGAGTAAATTTCGTGGCAAAACGAGTACAGTTTGATGAGAAGGCGCGCTACTCCCTTAAAAAGGGAATGGACACGGTAGCTAACGCGGTCCGCGTAACAATTGGACCCAAGGGGCGCAATGTAGTGCTAGACAAAAAGTTTGGCGCTCCCACAATCACGAACGATGGTGTCAGCATCGCTCGCGAAATTGAGCTACCTGATGCATTTGAGAACATGGGTGCCCAGCTCTTAAAAGAGGCCGCGACCAAGACCAACGACGTCGCCGGCGATGGCACCACCACAGCCACCGTGCTGGCCCACGCGGTCGTCAACGAAGGTTTGCGGAACCTGGCGGCCGGTGCGAACCCGATGATTCTGCGCCGTGGTTTAGAGAAGGGCGTCGAGGCCGTTATCAACGAGATCAAGTCCCAGGCCAAGCCCGTCGAGACCCGCGAAGAGATCGCCCAGGTAGCGGCAATCTCCGCTGGCGATGCCGAGATCGGCAACCTGATCGCCGAAGTGATGGAGAAAGTCGGTAAAGACGGCGTCATCACAGTCGAAGAGGGTCGTGGTATCACCACTGAGAAAGAATACACCGAAGGCATGCAGTTCGACCGTGGCTTCATCTCGCCCTACATGGCGACCAATGCCGAGCACACAGTGGCTGAATTGGCCGACCCCTATATCCTCATCACCGACAAAAAGATCAGCGCCATCGCTGACATCCTGCCCATCCTGGAAGCTGTTCTGCAGACCGGCCGCAAGGACCTGGTAATCATCGGCGAGGACATCGACGGTGAGGCTCTGGCCACCCTGGTTGTCAACAAGATGCGCGGTGCCTTCAACGTCCTGGGCGTCAAGGCTCCAGGCTTCGGCGATCGCCGCGAGGCCATGCTGGAAGATATCGCTATCCTGACCGGCGCCACGGTTATCACCGAGAAGACCGGCCTGAAGCTGGAGAATGCCACGCTGCAGGATCTCGGTACCGCCCGCACCGTCACAGCCAACAAAGAGAACACCACCATCGTTGAGGGTTCCGGTGATCACTCCGCCATCCAGGCGCGCATCGGCCAGATCCGCATGCTCATCAACGAGACCACCAGCGACTACGACCGCGAGAAGCTCCAGGAGCGCCTGGCCAAACTGGCTGGTGGCGTTGGCGTGATCCGCGTTGGTGCCGCCACGGAAGTGGAGATGAAAGAGAAGAAGCACCGCGTTGAGGACGCCCTCTCCGCCACACGTGCCGCCATCGAAGAGGGTATCGTCCCTGGTGGTGGTTCCGTTCTGGTATCGGCAATCTCGGCCCTGGACACAGTGCAGGCCCAGCCTGGTGACGAGGCCACCGGCGTCAACATCCTGCGCCGTGCCCTTGAGGAGCCACTGCGCCAGATCGCGCACAACGCTGGCAAAGACGGCGCCGTCGTCGTAGCCGGTGTGCTTAACAATCCCCGTGGCTATGGCTTCAACGCCCTCACCAACGAGTACGTTGACATGGTCAAAGCCGGCATCATCGATCCGGTGAAAGTGACCCGTTCCGCCCTGCAGAACGCCGTCAGCATCGCCAGCATGGTGCTCTCGACCGACACCCTGATCAGCGACATCCCTGAGGAGAATCCTGCAGCCGCTGCTGGTGGCGCCCCCGGAATGGGTGGCATGCCCGGCATGGGCGGCATGGGAATGATGTAGTCGCGGCTCTCCGTCCTTCACCTGGAAGGACGGAGAGAGGAGTGCGAGGACACCTCGCGCTCCGTCAGGGGCTGCCGCCCCTGCACCCCGCTTCACCCTGTTACAGTGAATTAATAAAGAAAGCCCATCCGAGCAACTTGTTCGGATGGGCTTTCTTTTACTGGCAATAGCCAATCTTTCCCCAAAATTTAAGGTTGCAACGTCTAATATTACAGATAGTTGTGGCATCCTTTATAAAGGATATAAGCACGGTTATAGGTCCAGGAAAGGGCCGGAAGACAGGCTAAAGGCTCCCGCAGGTTATGGTAGAATAACAACTAGTGATTCATCAATTAACAGTAAATCACTATGAACATGAGAGGAGTTCCGACCACGCCTATTAATTTCCATGCGGAAGAAATCCGCAATACATATGCTACACGCCAGGCGACTGGTACCTGGAAAACACTGATCAATCATATCGTGGAGGTACAGGGTCGCACGGTAGCTGACATCGGCTGTGGTGGTGGTATCTACGCCAAAGCACTGGCCGATATGGGGGCGGCGCACATCACCTGCATCGACTCATCTGACATTATGCTCAGCGACGCCCAGAGCGCCCTGAAGGCGCACAACAACATCAGTTATGTCAAAAGCGATGCCGGGCAGATCCCGGTCGAACCACAGCAGTTCGACATTGTGCTGGAGCGTGCCCTGATTCATCATTTGAACCGCGAAGAGCTCAGTGTGAATTTCGCGGAAGCGTTACGCATCCTCAGGCCCGGCGGCATCCTGATCGTACAGGACCGAACACCGGAGGACTGTCTGCTCGCGGGGAGCCAGACCAATATTCGTGGCTACTTCTTCACCCGCTATCCCAAACTGGCGCAGCAAGAGGTTGCCCGCCGTCACGATAACGCTACCGTCATGAGCCTGCTGCACCAGACCGGCTTCCGCGTGGTTGAGAAGCGGCAGCTCTGGGAGACGCGCCAGGTTCACAACAACTTCGCCTCGCTCGAACACGATCTCAAAGCCCGCACCGGCCGCTCAATCCTGCATGAATTGAACGACGCCGAACTAGCCGATCTCTGCCAGTACATCCACAGGCAGATCGATGGGGACAGTCAGGCAATTGTAGAACAGGATCGCTGGACGATCTGGAGTGCAATGCGCTAAGCGGCCTCGCTCGTCAGAATCTTTTTCTGACGAACGAGACCCCGCACGTCTCTCTACACGAGATTACACCTCCCACACCCCTCACCGCAATTAAAGGTTTTCAATCTCCACCGGCTCGATCGGCTCCGCGAGATCAAAGTGGAAGACCTTCGAGTAGAAGTAGAGCTCCGCCTCTAGAGAGCGCTTGATGTTTTCCGCGCGACGGAAGCCATGCTGCTCACCCTCAAAGGGCACATAGGCGACCGGCACCTTTTTGGCGCGCAACGCCTCCACCATCAGTTCTGCCTGGCTGGGCGGCACAATCTTATCCTCAAGTCCCTGGAAGAAGATCACCGGGCAGGAGAGCCGATCGATATAGTTGATAGCCGAACGCTCATAATAGAGATCCTTGCGCTCAGGATAGGGTCCGATCAGGCCATAGAGGTAGCGCGACTCGAACTTATGGGTATCATGGACAAAGACGTTCAGATCGCTGACGCCAAAATGGCTGGCGCCCGCCTTAAAGGCATCGCTGAACGTCAGGGCGCACAGGGTAGTATAGCCACCGGCGCTACCGCCCTGGATGGTCAGACGATTGCTATCGACCAGCCCACGCTCCACCAGGTACTTCGCGGCGTTCACGCAGTCCTCGACATCCACCACGCCCCACTGTCCCTTCAAACGATCGCGATAGGCGCGTCCATAGCCGCTACTGCCACCATAATTGACATCGACCACAGCGAAGCCCCGGCTGGTCCAGAACTGCGTGCTCAACTTCAAGGCGGAAGAGGCCGCGCTGGTGGGCCCACCATGGCTGATGACCAGCAGCGGAGGCAGTTCCCCTTCAGGCGCCGCATAATCAGCATTCTTTGGCGCGTAATAATTGGCATACGCCGTCAGGCCATTCTCGGTGGGAAATTCGATCAACTGGGCGTCAGAGATATAACCCGTATCAACGACGGCGGACTGGGCGCGGCGCAACACATCGAGCTTACCCGTGGCGATATCCAGACTCACAATCGCACCCGTGGAGGTGGCGGAAGCACCCAGGAAAATGGCATGTTTAGCGTTGGTGCGAATACTTGAGACCGAAGAGAACGGCAACGAAATGGGGGTTAACGCGCCCGAGCGGGTATCCAGGTAGGCCAGGGCGGAGCCGGAGGGGCCACCATACCAGCAGATGATGCGATCGGCGGACACAAAATCATAGGTAGAGAGTCCGAAGACCCAATGGGGGGTGCCGAACTCGGCCTCCCTGGGGCAGACCGCCTCCACGCCGCTATCGGTCACCCGATAAATGTTCCACCAGTTGGTGCGGTCCGACACGAAGTATAGCACGCCATCCGGGGACCACGAAGGCTGGAAGATAGACTCCTCAGCGCCGCCAGCCACACGCCGGGCGTTCTCTACGAAGCCATTCTCGCCCAGATTGGCCACCCACAGCTCACAGCCATCCCAGGGCATATTGGGATGATTCCAGGTCAGCCAGCACAGCTGAGAACCATCGGGACTCAAACGGGGGGCGGCATAGAAATCGTTGCCCGCCTGTAAGATCTGCAAATCATCCCGCGAGCCATCATTGGTATCCCCATTCAGAGGAATACTGACCAGCATATTAACCGCTTCTCGCCCGGTATTAGTATGATCCTCGCAGATACAGACCAGGCGCTGGCGCCGCTGGTCGAGCACCATATCGGCGTAGCGACGCTCGATAGCGGGTGTGAGCGCCACCGGTTCGGAGCTGGGAGCCACGCGATAGAGGCGCTGATCCGAGAAATTAGAGAAATAGAGCGTCCCATCATGGACCACATAATCACCGCCACCGTATTCATGCACACGGGTACGCGCATTAAACGGTTGTGGAACCAGGTCCGTCAATGTCCCGTCGGGCGAGCAGCGCACCACCACATTGCGACCACCTTCAGATGGGCGCCCCTCTATCCAATAGATATCATCACCATCCAAGGCGGTAAGGCCAAAGCGAATCGTCTCACCAACGATCAGATCCGTTGTCACCGGCGATTTCCAGGACCCATAGGGGGCTACCTTTTTATTAGCCATAATATTCCTTTCCCCAATGTTATCAAGAACCGGGCCTACAAGCGCACCCGGTCAAGCAGCATAGTATATATGAAAGTGCCTGACTCACGTGATATTGGGGCACATGAGCGCCCCCACACGGGCGTCCGCTGCGCGGCCGCATCAGTTTTTTTGTGTTGGTGCATGGGGTGCGCGGATGCGCACCCCATGCACCAACACAAATATGACCCCTGAGCACCGTAGGTGCGAAGACTCAAGCACGCTGCAGGCGATCATCTTACACATCAGACACTCTGTACGAATTGAAGCAAAGCGAGAAGACAATCAGGATGTTATGTATTCTGGGCGCGTAAACGCGCTGAGATGCTGGCACCTGAGCATCGGTACGTTTTCCATTATATCATTCATGAGGGGGCATTATCGTGGGGGGAGGAAAAATCGGACGCGAGGTCCGAACCTATGGGCGGGGGTGCCGGGCATATAGCATGGGGTGCCGGGCCCGGCGGGCCCGGCACCCCATGCTATGGGTTATCGGAGGAGGGATTGGGCGGCTTGCTGGATCTGCGGGAGCCAGAAGGGGAGGATGACTCCGGTGACGAGGGTGCCAAGGGCGGCGATGCCGATGGCGACCCAGGACCAGCCTTCTAACTCGCGGGTTGGTTCTTCAGCAGGCGTGACGGCGGGTTGCGGCTCCGCCGCAACCCTGGTGCTGGCAGGCCTTTCGGCCACGGCGGTAGCGCCACGGGCCGAGGAAGCGGTGCGTCTCAGGCCTCCCGTGGGGGCCTTTGTCGCGGGCCGAGGCGTGGCAGGAATGTGTCCCGGCGTGGCGGGAACAGCCAGGGCAGGGCTCTCCTCACGGCCCTCCATGAACATGGTCCCGATGAAGCGCAGGTAGTAGTAGATGCCCAGCACGCTGGCAATGACGCCGATAACGAGCAGCTCTGGATGTCCTCCAATCAGGGCGGCGTAGAACAGGTAGTATTTGGCGGCGAAACCGGCCATGGGCGGGAAGCCAGCCAGGGCCAGCAGGAAGAAGGCCAGCAGGCCAGCCAGCCAGGGACGGCGATACCACAGGCCACGCAGATCGGCCGCCTCGTAGCCAGTGTTATCGAGGCGCTCCAGCAGGGAAACGACGCCAAAGGCTCCCATGTTCATAAACAGGTAGCAGCTCAGGTAGAACAGGACGGCCGAGGCGCCGATATGATTCTGCGAACCAGTTCCGGCCCCACTGACCACGACACCGATCAGGAGATAGCCGCCGTGCGCGATGCTGGAGTAAGCCAGCAGGCGCTTGATATTGCCCTGCCCCACAGCCATCACATTGCCCAGCACCACCGTCAGGACGGCGATAGCCCAGACGACCGGCATCCAGCTACTCTGCACCGATGAAAGCGCGAACCCGAAGACGCGTATGAACGCCAGCAGGGCCGCGACCTTGGTGCCGACCGACATAAAAGCCGTTATCGGGGCCGGAGCCCCCTGATACACATCGGGGGTCCAGGTCTGGAACGGCACCGCCGACACCTTAAAGGCAAAGCCGACCGTCAGCAGTCCCAGGCCCACCATCAGCAGGATAGGAGCCTGACCATGAGCCTGCGACATGACGTATCTCTGCACATCCACAAAGTTGGTATGGCCGGTGGCAGCATAGATCAGGGCGATACCGTACAGCAGGAAGGCCGAGGCAAACGAGCTGAGCAGGAAGTATTTCATGCCCGACTCCTGCGAGGCCTGACGCTGCTCGATAAAGCCACACAGGATATAGAGGGCCAGGGAGAACATTTCCAGGCCCACGAAAACGATCAAGAAGCTCAGCGCGCCAGCCATCAGCAGCATGCCGGTCATCGACAGCAAGAGCAGGGCGTAATACTCGCCCTGGTGCACCAGGCGCAGGCGCTTCAGGTAGGCCGGTGAAAGCAGGATACCCAGCCCACCGGCAACCAGGATAATCAGGTCCGCGAACAACGTTCCGGAATCGGCCCCCAGCATATTATTGAAGACCGAGGTCGGATGGCCCACAAAGAACAGGGTGATCGCGGCGGCTATCGATCCCAGCACACCCAGCAGGGCCACAGCGGGCAGCACCGTAAAGTTAGCGGGACCGCTATGCTTTGATCGCTCCCCCTCATGTGGCAACAGCAGATCCACCAGCATCAGCACCAGGGCCATCACCACCAGGACCACCACAGGTGCGATTCCCAACCATTGGTCGGCACCCGCAATATAGTTAAA
This sequence comes from Dictyobacter halimunensis, assembly GCF_036245075.1. Taxonomy (NCBI): domain Bacteria; kingdom Bacillati; phylum Chloroflexota; class Ktedonobacteria; order Ktedonobacterales; family Dictyobacteraceae; genus Dictyobacter; species Dictyobacter halimunensis. The sequence continues at coordinate 2,479,285 of NZ_BSRI01000002.1, read as the reverse complement.
AGTCGTCATAGCAAGGTCCCTCTATTTGGCAAAAGCGCTGCTCAACGCCTGCATGGCATTGGAGACCGAAGGATCGATGATCCCGGTCAGGAAAGCAGGATGCACGCCAATATAAAAGATCAAAACGAGAAGTGGAATCAGGACCCAGAACTCACCCAGGCTGAGGTCGCGCAGCGTACCCTTGCGCAGGGCGGTCCCAACGTGTCCCTCCGCCACCGGAGTTCCCCACATCATACTGATGAAGAAGCGCAGCATATACCAGGCAGCCGGCACCACCACCAGCGTCCCCAGGATGCCCAGGGTCATATTCGAACGGAACGCGCCCAGCAGGGATAAAAACTCCCCGGTAAAGCTATTCAGTCCGGGCAGACCAAGCGAGGAGAGCGCAGCGATAAACATGACCACCGCCAGCCAGGGGATGCGTCCAGCCAGGCCACCGTATTCGCGCAGGCGACGCGTACCCGTACGCGCCTCCAGAAAACCAACGATCAAGAAGAGGCTGGCCGTCGTGATACCATGATTGACCATCTGCAGGACCGAGCCGGTCATCCCCTGAGAGTTGAAAGAGAACAGGCCCAGCATAATCACCCCGAGGTGACTAATACTCGAATAGCCCAGCAGACGTTTGGCATCGGTCTGCACCAGCGCCAGGACAGCGCAGTAGATAATGCCGATCACGGCCAGCGTATTGATCACTGGCGCCAGCGTCTGAATGGCCTGCGGGAAGAGCGGGATGCACAGGCGCAGGAAGCCATAGACACCGGTCTTGGACATGGCGCCGGCCAGCATGGCCGTGACCGGGGCCGGCGCCTCGCTATACGCGTCCGGCAGCCAGCTATGGAAAGGGACCAGCGGCACCTTCACCGCGAAGGCGGCCGCGATAGCCAGCAACAGCCAGAGCTGGATATTGCCGTCCAGCACACCACGACAGGAGGTGGTGGTATTCAGCAGCTGAGACATCTCAAGGGTATAGCCGCAGGAGCCACCGGCCGCCAGCTGATGATAATAGCCGACCGCGATAATGCCGATCAGCATCAAAAAGCTGCCGACCGAGGTAAAGATCACGAACTTGAAGGCCGCGTAGACGCGGCGATCGCCGCCCCAGCTACCGACCAGGAAATAGGCAGGAATCAGCATCACTTCCCAGAAAATGTAGAAGAGGAACAGATTCGAGGCCAGAAAGACGCCCAGCATGCCGCTCTCGAACAGCAGCATAAAGGCCATATAGGTCTTGACCTTCTGATCAATGCGGAAGGAAGCGCCGATACACACCACCGTCAGCAGGGCCGTCAGACAGACCAGCACCAGGCTGATACCATCGACGCCCAGGCTATAGTTAATGCCCAACGATGGGAACCACTGCCAGCTCTCGCGCAAGAACGAAGAGCTAAACAGGCTGATCTGATTCTGTAAGTAGGTCAGCACCAGGGCCACTACCAGCAGAGCCTCAACCAGCGCCAGTCCCAGCGCAGTGAAGCGAACCGCCTGTACCCGCTCACGAGGGAAGAAGAGCAGAGCCAGTCCTCCCAAGAGGGGAAAGAAGATGACCGCCGAAAGAAAGAACATGGCCGCTACCCCCTCACCGCATAATAAACAATAATTACGACAACACCCAGCAGAATGCCCAGCGCATAGTTACGCATATAGCCGGTCTGCACGCGGCGCAGCACAGAGCTGGTACCACGGAACACATTCGAGATGCCACGGCTCCCGCCATCGAGGACATCGCCCTCCAGATAGCGCGAAAGGCCACGACCCACGGCCTGCACGGGTCTGACCAGCACGGCATTCAAAGCCTCATCCACATAATACTTGTGGAAGACCAACCGATAGAGAGGATTGGCATTCTCTTTGAAGGCGAACCCCTTACCATAGAGACGCCACGCACCCGCGATCCCCAGCAGAGCCACCACCAGACTAATAATGGTCGAAGTCCAAGCCAACCCAACCGATGGATCAGCAGCGTGGTTAGTAACCGCCGGACTCAAGAAGCTGGTCAATGGAGCCCAGCCGGGGGCGCCAAAGAGGGCCATCGAGCCGATAAAGCCACCAATGACCGAGAGGATAGCCAGAATGATCAGCGGGATCGACATCACAGGCTGGACATCATGGATGGCGTTATAGCGCACCGGGCCACCATGGTGATGTCCGGAGGCCGCTGCTTCTTCTTCCTCCACATCCTCGAACTCGCTGGGTATAGCCACCGCGCCGCGATAGTCGCCCGAGAAGATACCGAAGAAGAGACGGAACATATAGAAGGCCGTCAGACCAGCGGTGACGATGCCAACGATCCACAGCACGTAGTACCAGACATTGCCGGACGAAGTAGCAGCGGCCAGCACTGAGGCCAGGATATCATCTTTACTCCAGAAGCCCGCCAGCGGAAAGATGCCGCTGATAGCCAGGGCCGCGATCAGGAAGGTAATGCCGGTCACGCGCAGACGTCCCCAGAGTCCCCCCATCTTGCGCATATCCTGCTCACCGGCCAGCGCATGGATGACCGCGCCAGCACCCAGGAAGAGCAGGGCTTTAAAGAAGGCATGGGTCACGAGGTGGAAGATACCACCGCTATAGTTCTGCACGCCCTCGGCCATAAACATATAGCCCAGCTGGCTGATGGTCGAATAGGCCAGCACGCGCTTGATGTCTAGCTGAAACAGGGCGATGGTCGCCGCGTAGAGCGCGGTAGCGCCGCCAATGCCGGCCACCACACCCAGGGCCGCCGGTGACTGATTGAAGATGGGATAGGCGCGGGCTACCAGGTAGACGCCAGCCGTAACCATGGTCGCGGCATGGATCAGCGCGCTGACCGGGGTCGGACCCTCCATAGCGTCCGGCAACCACATATAGAGTGGAAGCTGAGCCGACTTGGCCGCGCAGGCCACGAACAGCAGCAACGCGATAGCCGTCGCGCCAGCGGCGCCAAAGTTATGGCCGAATACGCCGGCATAGTCCAGGCGACCGGCGCCCAGGAAGATCAGGAAGATGGCCAGCATCAGGCCAAAGTCGCCGATCACATTGATCACGAACGCCTTCTGGGCGGCCGCGATCGCCGAGCGACGCTGATACCAGAAACCGATCAGCAAATAAGACGCCAGGCCGACCAGTCCCCAGCCCACCAGCAGGAACAGGAAATTGTTGGCGATCACCAGCGTGACCATGGCGAAGATGAAGAAGTTCAGGTAAGCGAAGAAACGCCAGAAACTCTGATCATCGGCCATATAGCCAGCTGAATAGATATGGATCAGCAGGCCAACGCCCGTCACCACCAGCAACATCGTCATCGACAGAGGGTCCAGCCGCGTCCCAAAGTCCAGGGAGAACGAACCGGCACCGATCCAGTGATAGACGACCTGGTCACTGATACGCCGGGCAACGGGTGTGCCCAGCATGATAAAGAAGTTGACGGCAGAGATGAGGAAGGCCAGACCACAGGCCCCCCATCCAACCGTCAGGATTGCCGTCCGTGGCATAAACCTGCCCGCCAGGCCCAGGACGATAAATCCGAGCAAGGGGAACACGAGCACCCATAGACTTAGATTTGCCATAGTTAGCCTCGCATTATGTTCATCTCGTCAACATCGATGTTGCGGCGCTTGCGGTAGATGGAGACGATCAGGGCCAGACCAACCACGACTTCAGCGGCGGCGACCGTCAGCACTAAGAAGACAAACATCTGCCCATCGGCAGAATCGAGAAAATGTGATAGGGCCACAAACGATAGATTGACGGCATTCAGCATCAGTTCAATCGACATAAAGATAATGAGTGGGTTGCGTCGGATGAGGACGCCGATCACTCCGATTGTGAACAATACGGCGCTCATTATCAAATAAGCAGATAATGGCATTGTTCTCTCCTTTTTCTTTTCGGTGCCGCCTACGGCGGCAAGAAGGAAAGGAGGTGGGTGGGGGCACAGCCCCCACACCCCCAGTCAAGGGGCTCGCCGCCCCTTGCATCCCCGCTTTTGGTATCACCCGCAGCGGCGGTAAGAAGGGAAGAAAGGTAAGTGGGGGTACAGCCCCCACACCCCGTAGGTGCCGGGCTTGCCCCGGCTTTGACCTCCCCACCCCTTGCATCCCCGCTTTTGGTGCCCCGATTTATATAGTTTTTAATTGGTGCGGCGACCGAAGACGAGGGCGCCGAGGATTGCGACGATGATGAGCAGGCTGGTGATCTCGAAGGGGAATAAGAAGCCATGGAAGAGGGCCATGCCGAAGGCCTGGGTGTCTCCATGGAATTTTATTACGGCCTGCGAGAGGCTGTTGTCGGAACTGGCTTTAGCTCCGGCTGTCTGGGCTCCGGTGAAGAGCAGATAGCTCAGGGAGGCGACGAGCACAAGTCCGAGTAGGCCACCAACGATGCGTTGCCAGGGTATGCGATCCTGCAGATCGGATTCGTTCTGATCGGGGGCCAGCATGGTGACGACGAATAGGAAGAGAACCATGATAGCGCCGGCATAAATGAGTATCTGGACGACCGCGATGAACATAGCCTGCAGTTGCAAGTAAAATAGTGCCAGGAACAGCAGCGTGAGGATCAAGCTCAGGGCGCTGTGGATGGCATTCTTGAAGGCGATGACGCCGATTGCCGTGGCAACCGTGGCGACCGCCAGCACAATAAACGATACGATTTCAAATGTCATATCATTTTCCTTTACGACCCCCGGACGGGGCAAGAAAGTGGGGGCAAGCCCCGCACCTACGATGGCCTCCGGCCGGGGATCATTTTCACAGCTTTCTTCTATCCTCATCCTGCTCTTCGTTGACGAGAAGGTTGGGGCGTTCGACTTCGATGTTGCCGAGTCCGACGGCGGCGGAACTGGCGCGTGAGCCGTCGAAGACGTGCGATTCTTGCGGGATGGGCTGCGCAGCCTGTTCGGGCGCGGGCTCGGCCCAGACGTTATTAGAGCCGATGGTCGACTCGCCCTTTGACTCTAGCAACTGCTCTTTGTGATAGACCAGATCCTCGGGATAATACGAAGCCAGCTCGTATTTCTGCTCCAGGGTAATGGCTCCCGTGGGACAGGCGGCCTGGCAGTAGCCACAGAAGATGCAGCGCAGCATGTTGACGTCAAAGACGCGGGCGTAGCGTTCTCCAGGGGAGACGCGCTGCTCATCCGTGTTCTCGTCGGCCTCGATATAGATGGCATCGGCGGGACAGGCACCGGCGCAGAGATAGCAGCCGACGCAGCGCTCCATGCCATTGTCGTAGCGATGCAGCACGTGGCGACCACGGAAGCGCGCGGGCAGCTGACGCTCCTCCTCAGGATAAGAGACGGTAGTAGGCTTGCGACCAATATTCTTCAGGGTTGTGGCCATGCCTTTGACGATATCAAAAGACATTACATTCACTCCTTATACCCGTATAGCGGTTGAATCGGATGCCTCCGGCGCGGACTCACTGGTCTCAGCAACAGGAGGGGCAGGCTTCTCGAAGCGTGCCAGTCGAACCGAGGTCGGCAGAACCCGAACCCCCTTGCTCGGCTCCTCTTCAAAACGTGTGCCTTCTTTAATGCTCTGGCGGCGAAGGACAAACAGCATAATAGCGATGACGATCAGTCCACCGACACCACTGACGACCCAGCTCCAGTGAAGGGCGACCGCGAAGGCAGTGATAATAATGTTGAGAACAGACAAAGGCAAGAGCGCCTGCCAGCCAAAGCGCATCAGGCGATCATAGCGGATGCGAGGCAGGGTGGCACGTAGCCAGATGAACAGGAACAAGAAAAAGGCGACCTTGATGATAAAGATGACGATCGAGAGCACCGGGATACCATCGGTCAGGCCGAAAAAGCTCCAACCACCCAGGAAGAGGGTGGAAGCGATCGAGCTGACGGTGATCATGTTGATGTACTCGGCCATCTGGTAGAGGCTCCAGCGCAGACCGCTATATTCGGTCAGATAGCCGGCCGTCAATTCCTGCTCGGCCTCTGGCAGATCGAAGGGGGCGCGGTTCACCTCGGCCACACCGGCGATAAGGTAGATCACAAAGCCGAGCGGCTGCGCGAACAGGAACCAGATGCCCATATCGAGCTGACGATGAACGATATCGACCATGCTCAGGGAGCCGGACCACATCAGCACACCACTCAAGGCCAGGCCCAGACTTGTTTCATATGAAACCATCTGGGCGGCGCTACGCAGGGCGCCCAGCAACGAATAGCGATTGCCCGAGGACCAGCCACCGAGCACGATACCATAGACCGCCAACGAAGAGATGGCCAGGATCCACAGGATACCGACATTGATATCGCCGATAAAGGGGTCCCAGACGCTATGCACATTGGCCTTGCCGCTCCAGTTATTGCCGATCGGTACCACCGCGAAGGCACACAGTGCCACCACCACCGAGATCACCGGAGCGACCAGGTAGATAGCTTTCCTGGCCTGGGATGGCACGATCTGCTCTTTAAAGGCCATCTTCAGCGCATCGGCCACCGGCTGAAACAGACCCAGCGGACCGGCGCGATTTGGACCCAGGCGACCCTGAATTTTAGCCACCACGCGCCGCTCGATCAGCGTCATGTAGGCAAAGGCGGTCAGAAGGACGAAAATCAGGATAGCGCCCTTCACGATCGTCGCCACAATCAGGGCCACAGTGGGATCATTCATGAAATCAAACATGAGCAACCTCCTGCTCCTGCACAATGCGGACGCCCTGAGCTCCTAGATCCTCCCAGGTCAGACCGGCATAGAAAGGATTATTATCAGCAATTTCCAGCAGCACATCACGCGGGCTGGCGTAGGTCCAGGTCTCGCCCAGCGCGCCGGCCAGTCCTACCAGGATCTCCCAATCGGCTTTAGCGCCTGGCAGGGGGCGCAGCGCGCGCCGGATGGCCTGCACATGGTGATCCACGTTGGTCATGCTGCCCTCTTTTTCAGCGAAGGAGACGGCGGGAAGGACCACATCCGCTTGCTGGGCCGTTTCGGTCAGCAGCAGATCCTGGACCACCAGCAGATCCAGCGAAGATGGCAGTTTACCATCGGACAGATGACGGGCGGGATTGGCCCCCATCACCAGCAGGGCCTTCACCTGCGAGCCGCTCAGGATCTCATCATAGGTCAGGCCCGGCTCATCAACCGTCCGGTAGCCCGGCAAGGCATCGGGGAGCAGGCCCATATCGCGCGCGCCGAGGGAATTGGCGTCCTCAAACAGGGGGCCAACGCCGGCGCCGGGCCGATCCAGTTGTTTGGTCAAGACCGCCAGCAGCTGCGTGTTGGCCGCCAGATGCTCGTTGCCAGGAACCCGAGTCGCCATCTCATCGTACAGAATGACGGCGCCCTTCGCGCTCAACAGCTCATCGGCCAGCTCTTGAAGCCCGGTCGTCACCCTGGCACCGAATGAGTCCTCGGCCGCCCGGATCGCCTGGTCCTCGCGCTTAATGCTATCGCGCACATCTTCATGGCCGCTCAGATCCAGTTCGGCATTGTTCAGCAGCTGCTTCAGCATCACTTTAACAGCCATGGCCTCCGAGCCCTCCGGCACCGTCAGCTTCAGGGCCGACAGGCGATCCAGCTCGGTATCCGCTGAATTGATGACGATGATCTTCGCGCCGTTACGCAGGGCCTTCTTGATGCGCAGATTGAGGATCGGCTGGCGCTGATAGGGATCGGAGGCGATCAACACCACGTGGGAGGCCTTCTCGATATCGACGATGCTGTTGGTCATCACCCACGGGCGGCCGGTCAGCTGATCGCGCGCGCCAGGGAAAGATCCATGGTGGTGATCCACATTTCTGGTACCGATCACATCGCGCAACAGCTTCTGGAAGAGGTACGCCTCCTCATTGGTGGTGCGCGTCGAGCCGATGCCCGCCACCGCCTGCTTGCCATGCTGGGACACGATCTCTTTCAGGCGCCGGGCGATAAATAACCACGCCTCATCCCAGCTGGCCTTTGTCAACTGGCCGTTGCGGCGGATGAGAGGCGTGCGCAGACGCTGCGGACTATTGACATAATCAAACTCCCAGCGACCACGGTTACACAGCCAGCCATCATCGATGGCATCATTGTTGCGTGACATCAGGCGCATCACGCGGTCCACGCGGCTATCGATGCGGGCGTTACAGCCCACGCTACAGTTGTTGCAGACGCTGGGCGTACGCTTGAGCTCCCACGGACGCGCCTTAAAGCGGTACGTCGAGGCCGTCAACGCGCCAACAGGGCAGATCTCGGTGGTATTGCCCGAAAAGACCGAATCGAAGGCATGGCCAGGGGCCGTACCCACTTCCATGCGGTATCCACGGGAGATCATCACCAGGCCATTGTCCATAGAGATCTCAGAGCTAAAGCGCGTACAGCGCTGGCAGAGGATGCAGCGCTCGCGATCGAGCAGCACATCTTCACTAACCGGGATCGGCTTCTGATAGTGGCGCTTATGCAAATCGAAGCGCGTATTGCCGGGACCATGGCGCAGCGTAAAATCCTGCAGATCGCACTCACCGGCCTTATCGCAGATCGGGCAATCCAGAGGATGGTTCAGCAGCAGGAACTCCAGGGTACCCCGGCGCGCCTTCAGCACCTTCTCAGTCTTTGTATGCACCACCATGCCCTCAGCCACCGGGGTCGTACAGGAGGTTTGTGGAGGCTTCGGCATCTTCTCGATCTCCACAAAGCACATACGACAGGCGCCCAGGGGCGGCATCTTCTGATGATAGCAATAAATAGGAATCTCGATTCCCGCCTTTTGAGCGGCCGCCCACACCAGAGTTCCCGGAGGAACTTCTACAGGGATGCCATCAATGGTGAGATGTACAAGTTCGTCTTTTTTCTCTTCTTCTGGCATGTCAGAATTTCCTCTATTCTAGCGTGTTCCAGCAGGCTGGGCCGCCTCGGTGGTGTGACTCTTCTTACTACCGGGGCCGGTCATGCAGCAACCGTGGGTGACGTGATATTCAAACTCCGCGCGGAACTTGCGAACGCCACTGGTGATCGAACTGGTGGCCGCGTCGCCCAGCGGACAGAACGACTTTCCGGCCAGGTTATCGCAGATATCCAGCAGCAGATCCACGTCCCTCATCTCGCCATGGCCATGTTCCAGGCGCTCAAGGATCTCGGTCAGCCAGAAGGTACCCTCACGGCAGGGGGTACACTTGCCGCAGGACTCATCGCGATAGAACTCGGTCATGCGCAGGATAGCGCCCACGATGCAGGTAGCATCCGAAATAACAATTACGCCGCCCGAGCCCAGCATCGAGCCGGCCGCCGCGATCGACTCATAGTCCAGCGGCGTATCCACTTTATCGGGAGTCAGGATAAAGGTCGAAGACCCACCTGGGATGATCGCCTTCAACTCGCGATCGTCCTGGATGCCACCACCATACTTCTCATCATAGATCAAGGTACTCAGCGGAATACCCAACGGCAACTCATAATTGCCCGGCTTCTTCACCTGTCCGCTCAGGCAGAAGATACGCGTCCCCTTACTTTTCTCAGTACCGAAGGAGGCGTAGTAATCGGCACCATTCTCAATGATGGCTGGAACCGTCGCCAGCGTCTCGCAGTTATTAATAACCGTCGGACCGCCATACAGGCCCACCACAGCCGGGAAAGGAGGCTTCAAGCGAGGATAGCCACGGCGACCCTCCAGGGACTCCATCAAAGCACTCTCTTCACCACAAATATAGGCGCCCGCGCCACGATGCACAATCACATCCAGGCTAAAGTCGCTGCCCAGGATATTCTTGCCCAGCAGGCCGGCCTCATAGGCTTCGGCGACCGCCTTCTCAACCTGGAGGCCGGCCTTGACCAATTCACCACGCACATAGATAAAGGCGGTATGAACCTTACAGGCATAGCTGGTAATGATAACCCCTTCAACCAGACGATGAGGGATCTGCTCCATAATCACCCGGTCTTTACAGGTCCCCGGCTCACTCTCGTCGCAATTGCAGCACAGGTAGCGAGGCTTATCATTTTTGGCCAGAAAGCTCCACTTCATGCCAGTTGGGAAACCGGCGCCGCCACGACCACGCAGACCCGAGGTCTTGATGGCATCAACCAGCTCGTCTGGCTGATAGTCGCGCAACGCCTTCGCCAGAGCCTCATAGCCGCCATTCTGCCGATAGACATCAAGCTTATCTATACCCGGGACATCAAGATTCTTAGTAATGATTAGTTCTGGCATATAGTATTACATCCTTTGTATGGAAGTATGGATGTGCCATCCGGCGGTTACCTTTTCCTTTTTTGGCGCCGCCTGCGGCGGTGAGAGAGGAGCGAAGAGAGAATGGGGGCACAGCCCCCATACCCCCCAGTCAAGGGGCTCGTCGCCCCTTGCATCCCCACTCTCTTTTCGGCCGAGCAAGGATGGGTACATAGCCCCATACCCTTGTAGGTGCCGGGCTTGCCCCGGCTTTTGGGGCTCGTCATCCCTTGTATCCACTCTCTTTTAGTATTGCTTCTTGTTGCAAAAGTGTGCTTTGCACACTTTTGCAACAAGAATAAAAAAGGGCTCGGACGCGGATACGTCCGCCCGCCAGGGGCACGTTAAATTCAAGCAAAGACTCTCTTTGAGCGCTTCTTATACAGTTTTTGCAATACCAAGTTCTTGATCTAATGTATCAATGAGTGCGTCGGCACTTTCGCGGGTAACATTTTCGTAGAATTCGCCATTGACCTGTAAAGCTGGTGCGGAACTGCAGGAGGCAATACATTCAACCGTATTCAGAGTGTAGTTGCCATCCGGCGTGGTCTCGCCACGCTTGATACCCAGGCGCCGCTCCAGGTGCTCAACCAGCGCATCGCAGTTGCGTAGATAGCAAGAGATGCTGGTGCAGACATTGATCACCTTTTTACCTGGCGGCCTCTGATAGTACATGGTGTAGAAAGTGGCGATACTCTCCACATCATCGACGGTCATATTAATCGCCTCGGCGACCGCCTGCAGTCCTTCGTCGGTGATATAGCCTTCTTCCTGCTGGACGATATGCAAGGAAGGCATCACCGCCGAACGGGCTACGGGATAGCGGGAAGCCAGTTCTCGCATACGTTGTTTAGCCTGTTCAGAAATCATCGATCCACTTCTCCTAGCACGATATCGATACTGCCGATGCCAGCCACCACATCCGCCAGGAAGCTGCCCTCAAGCATCTTAGGTAGGACCTGCAGATTCGTGAAGGACGGGCCGCGCAAATGCATACGATAGGGTTTGGGGCCGCCATCGCTGACAATATAGAACGCCATTGTTCCCTTAGGAGACTCGGTCCGCACAAACGCTTCGCCCTTGGGGGGACGATAGCCCTCGGTAAAGAGCTTGAAGTGGTGGATCAGCGCCTCCATACTACCGGTAATCTGCCACTTGGGCGGCGGCGTAATCTTGGGATCATTGACTCGGTGAGAACCGGCGGGCAGACCATCGAGAGCCTGATTGATGATTTTGAGGCTCTGCTCCATCTCAAGCATGCGTACCATGTAGCGATCGTACACATCACCATTAGATCCGACCGGGATATCAAAATCAAACTGCTCATAGCCTGAATACGGAAAGACCTTACGGATATCCCAGAGGACACCGCTACCACGCAGGACGGGACCGCTAGCCCCATAGGCCAGCGCGTCTTCCTGGCTGAGGATGCAGATATTCTTGGTGCGCTCAAGCCAGAGCTGGTTGTTGGAAAGCAGATCGTGATATTCCTGCAAACGGTCCGGGAAGACCGACGTAAAGGCACGTACCGTCTTCTCAAACTGCGGAGGCAGATCAGCCTGCAGTCCACCGGGGCAGATGAAGCTGGTCATCATACGCACGCCCGAGATCAGCTCGAACACATCCAGGATCATCTCGCGTTCACGGAAACAATAGAGGAACATACTCATCGCGCCCAGGTCGAGCGCGTGTGTTCCCAGCCAGACCAGGTGACTTGAAATACGCTGCAGCTCAGCCAGAATTACGCGTGTATATTTAATCTTATCGTTAATCTGATCCTCGATTCCCAGCAGGTTTTCAACCGACAGCGAATAGGCCAGATTATTATTCAAGGGAGTCAGATAATCCATGCGATCGGTCAGGACCAGGGCCTGGTGATAGCTCTTCGACTCAGCCGTCTTCTCGATGCCGGTATGTAAGAAACCGATATCGGGGACCGCCTTGATGACCGTCTCACCTTCGATCGTCAGGAGCAAGCGCAACACCCCATGGGTACTGGGATGTTGAGGACCCATATTGATGGTCATCGTATCGGAACGCTGACCATTATCCAGCTGTTGACTCTCCTCAATGGTATAGGTATTTTCAATCTCTTGCTGCTTCATAGGTCATCCTCTACGCTTTCCATTCTGGCGCGCCTGCCCATTGGGAGGAAGAGAGGTATCAGAACCGTTGCGACTAGCATCGGGGGATAAGGTACCAGGCTCCTGAGAAGGGTTCAGCTGATCGCGGCTCTCATTGAGCTCGCGACCCTCAGGGGTACGCAAGGTTTGCTGATAGTACTCGCCCACCCCAGGATCGGTATCATAGGGAACCTGGCCGCCCCAATGGGGTTCGGGCAAATCAAAGCCGGAAAGAGGATAATCTTTGCGCAGCGGATGAGTTGTCCAGTCAGGCGGCATTAGCAAGCGACGCAAATCGGGATGATCGGTAAAAATGATACCAAATAGATCGAAGACCTCGCGTTCATACCAGTTAGCACCCGGCCAGATGCCGGTTACCGATGGGACCGCTGGATGATCTTCACGGCGCAGGCCGACCCGCACCTTCAGACGCAAAAAGCACTGATGGGGTAAAGAGAGAAGATGATAGACGACATCGAAACGTGGGACGCGTTCCGGCCAATCGACCGCCGTCACGGTTTCCAGGAAATTATACTCGAGCTCTTTTTTCAGATAAGCGCACACATCCACCAGAGTTTCTGGCTTCAGTACAATTGTCTGCTCATCTTGAAACTCGACCACTTCCACGATTGCCTGCGGGAACTTACGCTGCACCGTCTCGACCGTCGATGCTGCTGTTATGACCATACGATTAAGCATTCCTTCAACGTGTGTAAAACACCAGTATGCCGACACCACTGTCGTAAATTGTAATCAGTCCTCAAAAAAGAGCGAACAGCAAAATGGCAGATTAGCCTTCAAGGGAATTGACCAAGCGCCAGCACCACATCCCTCACAACCCTAACCCAAAACATCATCGTTCGCTCAGAAGTATCCGTTATGAAAAGGCAACCAGGGGCATCAATTCAATTCAATGCGTTGAACAGGAAGACGACCCCACTAGAAACGACATCAACAAGAAACTATTATGCTTCGTCCTGTACGGGGCCGGCCAGCTTCAACCCGCTATCCTTCAGTGGATCGGGAGGATTGGGAATGCCCTCGCGAATCTTGCGCTGCAGCTCATTAAAGCCAAAGAGCAGCATATCGGGTGTCGGGGGACAGCCAGGAACGAACACATCCACCGGCACGATTTTATCCACGCCCTGCACGATCGCGTAGTTATTGAACACACCACCGCAAGAGGCGCAGGCGCCCATCGAGATAACCCATTTAGGCTCAGGCATCTGATCATAGATCTGACGCAAAACAGGTGCCATCTTAATTGAACAACGGCCGGCCACGATCATCAGATCGGCCTGCCGGGGAGAGGCACGAAAGACTTCAGCCCCGAAGCGCGACATATCGAAACGACTGCCTTGAGCAGACATCATCTCGATAGCGCAACATGCCAGGCCGAAGGTCACCGGCCAGAGAGAGGAGCTACGCCCCCAGCCGAGCACCTTGCTCACCTGGGTGGTTAAAATACCGAAGCCCCCATCCTTTTCATGCATGGGCAGGTCATGGCGCAGCCGGGGAGTCTGGGTATTTGAGTAAGTCTGTACCGGCTCCCAGGGATTTTTTACTCCCATGTAAAGGCTCCCTTCCGCCAAACGTAGACATATCCCACCATCAAGACCACCAAAAAGACAAGTAATTCGATCAATCCGAATAATTGCAACTGATTAAGCAGGATGGCGAGAGGATAAAAAGAAACGATCTCAATATCGAATGCGATAAAGAGCATGCCAGTCAAAAGATACTTCACCGGAAACCGTCGTTTCGGTGCAGCGATCTCTTGAATACCGCATTCGTAGGGGGCCAACTTCTCCGGCGAAGGCTTTTTAGGCCCAAGGATACCGGTGACCGCCATCACCAGGAGGCCGAAGAGGACAGCTATCGTTACATAAATGAAAACGGGGAGTGCTGTTCCCATAGACGCGGGACCCTTCATTTCTAATCTAAAAAAATATACACGTATAGACACACGTTATGCGTGTCCGGGATATACTTTCTTAAAATATACACGTATAGACACACATTACGAGGTGTCCAAAGTACACTTCCTCATTTGGTATCGTAGCATAGAGGAGGTGATAAAGTCAAACTCTAAGGGCATTCAAAGGTGCTCGATACAGAATATGTGTGGAACTCCACCATATAAGTATGGTTATATTTTTGCGCGTGGAATGCTTGAATGTCAGGTGCCGCCTGACGGCGGCACCTGAAGAAGAATGATTCGTGGGGGACTATCATGCCCCCGGCATGCTTGCCCCCCATACCCCCGGCAGGAGGACCTCGCCGGCCCTCCTGCACCTCCCGCTTTTGGGCGCCCCAGACGCAACGGCACAATAAAAGCGATTATCGTAGGTGTCGGGCTTGCCCCGACTTGGAGCGAAGCGACCCCGTGCCCGGGCGGGCACCTTCCACCAACGGCACCATCTCCCCAACAACGCTCCGCCATAGGAAATGGTGGTTGAGCAGGATTATAGATATTGTTGGAAGAGGGCGTAGTCGGTGATTTGGGCGAGGAGGGGTGGGTTGGTGATAGTCCATAGGGGGAGGGTGTAGAGTTCGTGGTGGGTGTCGCCGCATTTGATGATGATTTCGTGTTCGCCGATGCCGAAGCTAGCGATCTGGTCCCAGGGGAGGAAGCGGGTTCCGTCGTTGAGGTAGATGCCGGTTCGGTTGAGAGCAAGAGCTCCAAATGAGATGGTTTCGCCGGCGGCATAGAGGGCGAGTTGGAGCGATTGGGGATATTGGGAGAGGATGGGTGAGGATTCGGACAAGGGGACACGAGCCTGCTTGGTGGCGTGCTCGATGATCCCTTTGAAGACCCAGACGTTGGGCAGGCCGGATAGGCTGAGGGTGACCCAGGGCTGGCTGTCGCCATAGCCGTAGATGCTGATAGTGGTATCGTCCAGGCTGAGGCGTTCGTATTGGGACCAGGGCAGGCGGTAGCGGCCCTGCTGCAGGGAGAGGCCCGTGGGGGATACTTCGAGCTGACCAAAGGTGAGGGAGGCTTCAGCTTCATATTTTGCCAAAGCCTGGGGCAGCAGGTGTCGGCTGACCTCGCGTTCCATGAAACCACCCAGGCGATCCAGGTGCGGCAGGTCGCTATCTAGCAGAAAGGCGGTGCCGTCCGAGCGCAGCAGGCGGTAGGAGGACAGCGACAGAGAACCATGATCTACCTTCAATGTTTTTTCCAGTTGCACGATGTCCTGCCAGCGAATTACATCACAGCTATAGCGTTGATAGATCAGGCCTTTGGGGCACAAGAAGACGCGCAAGGAAGGAATCAGCAGAGCGGGCACCAGCATCCAGAGGCCGATAAGGAACCAGGCCACGCCAATGCCCAGGACCATCAACGACTGCCAGAGGGGCCACCAGCTAAAGATCTGGTCATAGAACGTCACATAGGCGCCCACGATCAGCGCACTGACGATAAAGGCCAGGGGACTCAAGAAGAGTGATAGGCGCGACGAGCCGCGAGGATCATAAACAATGCGCGGGATACCAAGCTGGTATGCATGTGCGCATGCTTGGATTTTGCGAGGTATTTGCTTTTCAGATGTCAGGCGCATAAGTAGGCTCCGTTATCTTCATCGTACCAGCGGCGCTTCCATACGTGCCAACAACCATATTAAATTGAATAAGCAATTGATCATGGCGGCTTTCTACTGTAGTTAACAGTTATTATATATTAAAATACGGCGCCATTTCCCGTATTTGCACGGCTTATTTTGTCGTTCCATCCATCAGAGGCGAGCCACATTAATCGGAGGCGAGCTCCGAACATATGAGTTCATTTATTTATATCGTTCGGTTAATGGAAACTCGATAGGTTGAGGGAATGGATAGGGGGTTAGTAGACGACGATGCTGGTGTTCCAGCCGGTGTTGTAGTAGAGCCAGGCGGCTTCGTCGGGGGGCAGGTTGACGCAGCCATGGCTGCCGTTGCCGGATGAGTGTTCGTCGCCGCTATCATCGTAGTGGGGGAACTCGGTGTCGGGTCCGTAGTTGGCGCGCCACCAGCTGTCGTGGATAAAGTAGCCGCCGTCATGGAAGAGGATGGCGTGCTGAATGACGGTTTTGGGATACCACAAGGGCGAGGTAGGTGGGTCGCTGGATTTAAAGATGGTGGGCGAGAGCCGATTCAATACCGTCCAGACGCCGGGAGGCGAGGGACGTTCGGGACGACCCGTGGTGACCAGGAACGAGCGCACCAGCTGGCCATCCTGGTAGAGGCGCAGGCTTTGCTTGCACAACGAGATGACGATTACCTGTCCCTGCATCAATTGGTAGTGGTGCAGGGCCTGCATATCAGAGGCATGAACCTGGTCATATGGAGTGGGATCGTCATAATCCATCTCCATCAGTTGATGGTTAAAGAACAGGGTGCGGGCGGTATCGAGCGCCGATTGCAGGTCATCGAGCGTGGTCGCCTGGTTGAGCAGGTTATCAGCGTCCAGGCCAAAGTTGCTGTTCAGGTAACTGACATCAACGGCATAGCTATTGCCGTCGTAGCTATCGTAATAGAGATGACCGGAGCTCCAGTCATCCACATCTTGATGGAACTGGTGAATAGCCTGGTCGGTATCTTCACGCAGAGCCTCGGCCTTGACCGCAAAGATATCACCATTGATCTGCTGTAAAAAGCGCTGAAAGCGGGGTATATCCATTGCGGATGCCGCCTGCTTCTGATAAAGCGCCAGCCGCTCTTGATAGGCAGTGGGATCGACGTGGGAGGCGGGCAGTTGTTGAATACCTCCCGTTAGCTCGCGCAGGCGCAGAGAGGTCACGGCTGGCATAGCCTGTGTCAGGACAACAGTCGCCTGCTGGATGTGGGCGTCCAACAATCCATTCAGCGCGGGCAGGCTAGCCATACCGGTAGCCTGCTGGAAACGTTGCTGATCAGTTTGATAGGCTGACTGCAGGGTGAGGACATATGTTTTCAGTCCCGCCTGCTGAGCCAGAGTCAGCAAATTATGCAGGGTGGACAGATGGTTAGAGGTCATCTCCAGGGTATGAATTTCCTGAGCAACCTGCAGCAGCCCTGTATGCACCTGCTCATAATCGTTGAAGCTTTGGGCATGCAGCAACGCATCCTGAAGCTGGCTCAAACGGTTCGGAAAGGTCCACGCTGGCAGGCCGGCCTTTTTATCGTCGACCTGCATGGTCCGTGTGGCCTGTAGTTCCTGTTGCAGCCGGGCATGGACGTGCGGAGAAGCGGTCGCGATCAAATCCTGTAGCTGCGTATGCAGGAGCAGGTAGCGCCGGGCCAGGGAGAGATAATAGTCGTTCAGCGGCTGATTGCTGAAGAGGCTAAAGGGAGGTTGAGAGGAGCGCAACGACACATACTGTGTCTGGATTGGCCGCAGAGTGGCGGTCGAAAAGCCAAGCTGACGGGCGCTATGGAGAAGCTGGCTTAAACGCTGCTCATTCTCCATAGCCTGTCGCCGTACCTGTGCATCACCCGCGCAAGCGCCGGTCGCCAGCAGTGACACCGATAACACAAGCACAACTACCAACCGACCCAACCGCGAGTGTCTAAACACAGGTTACGACTCTCCTCTCAGCATTACCTTCTTCCGCCGCGCGACTTCGATTTCTGCTTGCGCTTCTCCTTACGCACAGCTTTGCCAGTCTTCTTACCACCCATACCTTTATTGCCACCACCGGGCAAAGAAGGCATCGATGGCATACCAGGGATGCCACCGCCGCCGCTATACTGGCGGGCCATCTGCGCCCATGGACCCTTACCAGTGCTCATCTGGCGGATCATCGTGCGCATTTCGCCGAACTGCTCCAGCAGCTGATTGACTTCTTGAACCGTAGTACCGCTACCACGAGCCACACGCTTACGGCGACTTCCATTCATAATATCGGGATTGCGCCGCTCTTCTTTGGTCATAGAAAGGATCATCGCCTCAACATACTTCAGCTGATCACCTTCCAGGGCCTCTTCCATCTCGGGCATCGCGGCCAGCTTGTTAAAGCCCGGGAGCATCTCCATTACACCACGTAATGGTCCCATGCGCTTCAACTGGCGCATCGAATTCAAGAAATCCTCAAGGTCGAACTTGCCCTGCTGCAACTTCTGCTGGGTCTTCAACGCCTCTTCCTCATCGATGTTCTCTTGAGCACGCTCGATCAAGGAAATAACGTCACCCATTCCTAGTATACGCGAGGCCAAACGATCTGGATAGAAAGGCTCCAATGCGTCGGTCTTCTCGCCCACGCCCATAAACTTCACCGGCACACCGGTCACGGTACGGATCGACAGAGCAGCACCGCCACGGGCATCGCCATCCATTTTCGTCAGGATCATACCCGTCAGAGAAACGGCCTTATTAAAGTCATCGGCCACGCGTACCGCTTCTTGACCCGTCATGGCATCGGCGACCAGCAAGATCTCTTGAGGGCGCACCCGCTGACGAATAGTGACCACCTCAGACATCATGCGCTCATCGATATTCAAGCGGCCGGCGGTATCCAGAATTACCACCGAGCAGGCCTGCTCGCGCGCGAAGTCCAGCGAATTCACACAGATATTGACCGGATCGGCCCCCATGGGCTCCGAATAGACCGGGATCGACAGCTGGCGTCCCAGAGACTTCAGCTGATTGACAGCCGCCGGACGATACATGTCGGCCGCGACCATCATAGGACGCTGGCCCTGCTTGCGCAGATAATTCGCCAGTTTGGCGGCCGAGGTCGTCTTACCAGAACCCTGCAGACCAACCAGCATAATAATATGTGGAGGCGCGCCATTCAGGTCCAGCTTATTATTGACGCCCTCACCGCCCAGGAATTCAACCAGCTCATCATTTACAATCGAAAGCACCTGCTGAGCAGGTGACAGGCTCCCCATCACATCCGCGCCAATAGCCTTCTCTTTGACACGATCGACGAACTGACGTGCCACTTTCAGGTTAACGTCAGCTTCGATGAGCGCCAGTCTGACCTCACGCAGTGCCGCGTTTACATCATCCTCGGTCAACTTACCCTGTCCACCGAGATTATTGAATATGCCTTCAAGACGTTTAGATAAGTTCTCAAACATTGCCATATTGGTGCTCTTTTCCTCTTTCCCGCCAAGCGAACGTGCCAATTTGGCACCTATTATATCACTTTGTGTTGTTAGATGAAATCAGATGCTTACTCATATTACGCTTAGTTCCCGCATAGATAGCGCGCCCCTTTGTATTTTAACATAAATCGTATCAGCAAACTTGATACAAGGACACTCAAACTTCTTGCTAAGTCGAACTCAGATGTGCTATAGTAAGGGCAGAAAAAGGTACACAGGGCCAGAAAAGAAGCCTGGAGGTATGCAATGAAGATAGAACGATTTACAGATAAAGCCCGCGAAGCCGTCCAGGATGCGGCAAGAAAGGCGCAAGAACATAACAATAGTCAGGTTGAACCGGAGCATCTGCTGGCCGCGCTACTACAGCAAGAGGGTGGAGTGGTGCAACAGATCGTTCAGAAAGCCGGCGGCAGCCTGACGGCGGCCAAAGAGAGCATCGAAAACGAGATCGCCCACCAGCCCAGGGTATATGGTGGCAGCGAACCGGGCATAGCTCCTCAACTGCGAAAAGTACTAGAGGATGCCTGGCAAGAGATGGGCGCGTTTAAAGACGAATACCTGAGCGTCGAACATCTCTTACTGGCTCTCTTCAGGAGCAACGACGCCGTCCAGAAGTCGCTGAAGGCCGCCGGACTGACGCGAGACATCGTGCTCAACGCCCTGACCGCGATCCGAGGCGCGCAGCGCGTCACCGATCAGAATCCAGAGGGCAAATACCAGGCCCTCGAAAAGTATGGCCGCAACCTGACCGAACTGGCGCGGCAGGGCAAGCTCGATCCCGTCATTGGGCGGGACGAAGAGATCCGCCGCGTCATCCAGGTACTCAGCCGGCGCACAAAAAATAATCCTGTTCTCATTGGCGAACCCGGTGTTGGTAAGACCGCCATTGTCGAGGGCCTGGCCCAGCGCATCGTGCGCGGAGACATCCCCAAATCGCTGGCCGAAAAGCAGGTCGTCACATTAGACCTGGGCGCCCTCGTCGCCGGAGCCAAATATCGCGGCGAATTTGAAGAACGCCTCACAGCTGTCCTTAAAGAGGTTACCAGCGCCTCCGGCGGAATTATCCTCTTCATCGACGAGCTACACACCCTGGTCGGAGCGGGCGCGGCGGAAGGAGCGATGGATGCCTCCAACATGCTCAAGCCGATGCTGGCCCGTGGAGAGTTGCACTGTATCGGCGCCACCACGCTAAACGAATATCGCAAATACATCGAGAAGGATGCCGCCCTGGAACGGCGCTTCCAGCCGGTGATCGTCGACCAGCCTAACGTCGAAGATACCATCAGCATTTTGCGTGGCATCAAGCCACGCTACGAAGTCCATCATGGCGTGCGCATTCAGGACAGCGCGCTGGTCGCGGCCGCCGTCCTCTCGAACCGTTATATCAGCGACCGCTTTCTACCCGACAAGGCCATCGACCTGGTAGACGAGGCCGCCAGTCTGCGGCGCGTCGAGCTGGATAGTACGCCCAGCGAAATAGATGCCCTCGACCGCCGTCTGCGGCAGCTGCAGGTTGAGCAAGAGGCGCTCAAAAAAGAGAGCGACGTCGCCAGCAAAGAACGGCTAGAAAAGGTCGGACGCGAGATCGACAATCTGCAGGAGCAGCTCAATATTATGCGCCTGGCCCTGGATAACGAGCGAGCGCCGGTCGAGGAGCTGCGCAAGCTCAAGCAGCAATTGGAAGAGGCGCAGATTGAGTACGAGAAGGCCGAGCGATCCTACCAGTATGAAGAGATGGCCCGCCTGCGCTACAGCCGCATTCCGGAACTGGAACAGCAGATCGCGGACCAGGAAGCACGGCTGGCCAACCTGCAGAATAATCGCATGCTTAAGGAAGAGGTAGACGCCGAAGACATCGCCGAAATAGTTTCCAAATGGACTCACATTCCGGTATCCAGAATGATGGAAGGCGAGATGCAGAAGCTACTGCATATAGAAGAGCGCCTGCGCGAACGTGTTGTGGGACAGGACAACGCGCTGACCGCCGTCGCGGACGCCATTCGCCGCTCCCGAGCCGGCCTGCAAGATCCCAATCGGCCCCTGGCTAGCTTCCTCTTCCTGGGCCCCACTGGTGTCGGCAAGACGGAGTTGGCCCGTGCCCTGGCCGAGTTTCTCTTCGACAGTGAGCAGGCCATGGTGCGCATCGACATGTCGGAGTACATGGAGAAGCACAACGTCTCGCGCCTGATCGGAGCGCCTCCTGGATATGTCGGCTATGACGAAGGGGGTCAGCTCACCGAAGCCGTGCGCAGGCATCCCTACTGCGTCATCCTGCTCGACGAGATCGAGAAGGCGGCCCCCGAGGTCTTCAACCTCCTGCTGCAGCTGCTGGATGATGGCAGGCTTACAGACGGACAGGGAAGGGTGGTCGGCTTCAAGAATACCGTTATTATCATGACCAGCAACATCGGGGATCGCTGGCTGCATCAATACCTCGACCAGGACGAAGATAGCATCCAGCAAGGTATCCGCCAGCGGCTGCGCGACGAGGGGTTGAGACCGGAATTTATCAACCGCATCGACGACATCATCGTCTTCCATCCGGTCGGCAAAGAGATGGTCAAAGAGATCGTCGAGATCCAGCTCAACCGCATCCGGCCACGGCTGGAAGACCGGCACATTACGCTGCACCTCAGCGATGCCGTCAAAGACTACCTGGCGGAAGCTGGCTACGACGCCAACTTCGGGGCGCGTCCGCTCAAACGCGTCATCCAGAGGGAGATCGAAAACCGCATCGCCCGGGCTATCCTCGATGGCAGCGTCCACGATGGCAGCGAGATAGATATCGATAGTGTTGATGGCAAGCTGGTGCTAAACGTCAAGCAACAGGTAGCTTCTTAAGAGATTTATACATGAGAAGCGGGTCCTCAAGGAATGTTCCCTGGGGACCCGCTTCTCGCTATGAGAGCCGGGCGAACGGCGAGGAGAAATCGGACACGATGTCTGAACCTATGTCAGGAGCGGTCGAAGAACTCGTCGCGGCTGGCGGGATCGGGCGCGTGATCCTGTTGGATGGCGGAGAGATAGGGGTCCGAGGCGGCCAGCAACTGGTTGGCCTCGTAGGCCAGGGCACGATAGTTGATGTGGCCGCCGGGACGCACGCGTTGTGATGTCAGATAGAGGGCCTGTTTGGGATCGCCGTGCATCCAGAGATCGACCTGGTGGGCCAGCGGCAGCAGGTTCAGCATAAAGGCATAATCGATGCCATCCCCATAGGTAGAAGATATTTTCTCCAGGAAGGTCTGCAGCCGCTGGTAATACGCCGCTAGATCCTGTTCAAAGGCCAGTTTATGCTCGGCAAACTCGGGAACCTCGGAGAGGTAGAGCGGCAGGCCAAAGCCACGCGAGATGATCTGCGAGATGGTATCGCGGCTCACGCGCTCGCCAAAGATCAGCGGCAGGGGGAAGAAACGACCCCAGGCGCGGTGCCGGTTGAAATCGCGCATCTCGCCCAGGAAGCTCTCGACCGCCAGTGTCATGGTGGTTGTACGGGCAAAGTTGGGCAGCTCACAATAGTTATTATGATCGGCAAAGATCAGGCCGCTCAACTTCCGCTTGACCTCCGGCGTCTGATGGCGCACCCAGGTCAGCAGGGCCGTTCGATCCAGGCCTGGCCAGAGCAGTAAGATATACTGCGCCAGCAAACGCTCACCGGGGGTCCATTCGGAACCGAGCAAGCGGACGCGCTGCTCAACGCAGCGAGGAAGGCCACGCTCGATCCGTACTACCTGTAGCAGATCCGTCTGCTGCGCAAGAAAGCGCCGCAACGCCTGCAGATTGGTATTGACCGTAGAGAGGGGATTGGTATGGCGAATCAGGCTGGGGGCTTCCGCCTGATAATGCAGGGCGGCCTCTTCCTCTGCGCTCGGCGCCAGCAGCCGCTCAAACTGGTCCGCCACGCGATGATAATAGGCGATGGGGGACGCCTTCAGCTCGGCGATAATGCGCGACCAATCGCGGGCCGAGGTCTCAAAGGACATGCCGCTCCACTGGCCGAATAACAGGAAATAGCGCACGCAGTCCAGCACTCGTGAAGTCAGGGCGCTCTTCTGATCGGGACGGCTCGTATCGGCCTGGTAAAACTGCGAAAAGGCTGACTGCAGGCGCTCGCGATGGCGGGAAAAGAGGGAGAGAGACAGGGAGCCAAACGCCTGATATTCTTCCCCTAGAGCGGCGGTCTCAGCGGCGGGAAGATAGTTACTCAACGGATGCAGAACGGCTTTACCAAAGCGAGGTTGATAGCGCGTCGACTTCTCCTGGCCAGAATTAAGAGATCCCTCGTTGAAGAGCGCCAGGCATAGATGCATCGGAATCTTCCCCATATCCACCGCCAGGCGGGCCATATCGCCAACCGAAGCATGGCCATAGCCACGGAACATCTCCTCAATCTTCTGATCGGGATCGACTCCTTTCTGGCCCATCTCGCGCAGGATCTCCCAGGGCAGACCGGCGGCCCGCGACTGTCTGGCGCCCGCCCAGGCACGGTGGGCGGCGGTCCTCATCCCGGCATTGGCGACCGTCGTCGTCACCACAGTTCCGGTCTCCTGATCTTCCAGGCAGATCAGGCGCAGCCCGGTCACATCCGGAGCATAGGTAAACCAACGATAGGACCCCGAAATATATTCTTGCTCTGGCACCAATCCTGTGTCTTCAACCTGTGTCATACAAAGGCTCCCCTCACAAAAAATAGCGGTGCAGATTCCCAATTAACGAATCTGACGAGAGCAATGTTACCACTTCCTGGCAAACTCTCAAAGTGGGAAGAAGGTCGGTGACCTGCGACCGAATATGGAGCTTATCCGTACTACTAGTAAATATTTGAGCTTAAGGTTAGCTCCGCCGGAGGCGGGCGGGCGCATACGCGCCCGCCTTGATGTTTTTATGCTGTGGTATGGAACGTGTGCGAAGCACACGTTCCATACCACAGCATAAAAACATTCCCAGCTTACTTCGGAGGTAAAGAGATACAGGTGGGTGTGCAGGTGCCCGCAAAGGAGATAGGGAGAGTTATTTTTTATGTCCTGGACGTCGTTAGCAGAGCGCATAGAGGGGCTGCCGCTGATTTTGGCGGGGCCTATTGTTAGAAGGGTAGAGCCTACACAGGTAACGATCTGGTTAGCGCTAAAGGAGGCACGCACTGTAACCTTATGCATCTATGCTAAAGATGAGCAGGGCCGATTGCAGGAACAGATAAGAGGGACGCGTCAAACCATTCGTGTAGGGGATAACCTGCATATGGTGGCGGTGACCGCCAGGGTAGCAGACAACGCCCAAAAATTGGGCTGGGGTCAACTGTACTACTACAATCTTTATTTCGGCGATCAAGAACGGCCGACAGATGAGATGGCACACCTGGGTACTCCGGGCATATTGACGGCGGTTAATGTGGCGGAACCGCTACAGGGCATCGTCTATCCAGGAGAGCCGTTGCCAGGCTTCCTGGTGCCTGCCGGGGATGTACATGATCTGCGGATCATTCATGGTTCATGCCGGAAGCCGCATGGAACGGGCAAAGAGACCTTATCGGCGGTCGATAACCTGATCGCTAACGCCTGCCAGCACAATGGCACGGCGCGGCCACAGCAGCTTTATATGACCGGTGACCAGATCTACGCCGACGACGTCGCCACGCCCCTGCTACACTCGTTGATGGACGCCGGGAAAGTGCTGCTGGCCGGAAATCAAGGGGAAGTTCTGGCAGCCTTCCACTTACCGGCGGACAAGTTTCTGCCCGGCATGCGCAAACATGTTATTCTCAACCAGGCCCAATTCACAACCGGCCATGGGGATAACCACCTGATCTCTTTCTCCGAGTACATCGCCATGTACCTATTTAGCTGGTCTGATGTCATCTGGCCCGAAGAACTGCTCAGCGTCAAAGACTTCTGGGCCTGGCTCTATCCGGGGGTGCATAGCGAAAGCGTCAGCCAGGAAAAAGAGCAGGCGCGCTATCAAGAAGAGCTCCAGCAGTTAGAGGACTTCCACAGTACCCTCCCCAGGGTCAGAAGAGCCCTGGCCAACATTGCCACCTATATGATCTGCGACGACCACGACGTCACCGACGACTGGTTTCTGGATGGAAACTGGTGTCACCAGGTACTCAGAAAACCGCTGGGGCGGCGCATCATTCGCAATGCACTGCTGGCTTACTCTCTCTGCCAGGCCTGGGGGAATACGCCAGAACAATTCGCCGGATCAAATGGAGCGGCATTGCTGGAGGCTATCGACAGATGGAGGGGTGAAGAAAACACAGAACAGACTGAGAGCATCACCAGACTTATTGGCATGCCCGACAGCCACTTCAATGGAACCGGATCGCTACGGCGCTCACGGCAAGCCCTACACTGGAACTACAGCTACGAGGGACCCAACTATCAGGTCATCGTGATGGATACGCGCACCCGGCGCCACTATCGCACGCCCAAAGATTTTCCAGGGCTCCTTTCAGAGGAGGCCATGCAGAACCAGATTGAGCGGATCGAACGCGCGGATGCTGAAGTCACGTTGATCATCTCAGCCACGCCCGTCATCGGCGTCGACTTCGTAGAGACCGTACAATTCTGGAGCCGCCGGCGCGTCACCAACAACTATGCATTCGACCGCGAAGCCTGGGCCCTCGAATGGGGAACCTTCCAGGTCTTTTTACGCACCCTGAGCAATCTCAAGCGCGTCGTCTTCCTATCCGGAGACGTACACTACGCCTTCGGATCCAGCCTGGAATACTGGGATACCCAAACCAGGCAGAGCGCCAAATTCATCAACTTCACTTCCAGTCCTTACTGCAACGAAGGCTCGGGCGCGCAGATCTCGGTGCTGGCCGTGGGCTATCCCAGGTTACGCTCGCTCCTGCGCCGGGGGAGAGATCCCCGGCTAACCTTCTTCGTCTGGGACATTTTCGGGCAAGACAACCGCACCCTCAACTATCTGCTCAGCATGATTAGAAAGCAGATATTCCGCTTCTGGTGGTCCATACCGCGTCTAACCGCAGCCCACCGATCCCCTACCGAAATCGTCATGCCCGCCTGGGGCTGGGTCAAAGGGGCATTTGACAGCATTCCTCCCAGCCGCAGCTATCGCATCCGCTACCTGACCAACAACCTGCGGCGTGAAGAGGAGCGCGAACACCGTCCGCACACCACGCTGAGTCTTATTACCTTGCAACCGCTGCGTGCCGCGCTGGGAGGACTCAATATTCTGCAGATTCTCAATCGCCGTTTCCGGGGCAAGCTACGCGAGCGCACTACGCCTCAAATAGAGCGAGATGTACTCACGATCAAGGGTACCGGGGAAAACCTGTTAGAAGAGGTGATAGAGCAAAGCGAAAAGATCGAGCAAGAGTTAGAGAAGCCACGCAGCGGACTGGTCAATGCTGTTCTCAATTACGATCAGTGGCTCAGCCGCTGGAAGGCGGGGAACCTGATTGTAGGCTACAACAACATCGGTGAGATCAGCTTCCACTGGAACGCCGAAAAGCAGGAGGTAACGCAGAAGCTCTGGTGGTTTAATCCGGATCATCCAGAACAGTTGCAGGCGGCGCAATACGTGGATACATTGACTCTGCCGCGTCCAGAGGATGAGCCGCCGCTGCCGTAACAGGCCATGGCGGGTCTTTGGTGGACAATTTATGATAGGGAGCGGGGTCGCGGAACTCCAAGCCAGGGCAAGCCTGGCACCTACGCCTGACCGTTATTTCCTGGCGATATCCTCACAATATCCTCACAACTTTCTTACAGCATAATTGATGATTTATGGTATGCTTTAGATGCAAATGTTTATGGATGTATGCATAGCGGGTACGGATAGGATTACCAGGAAATGCAATGTTGAGGTGGAGGGCATATGGTTGCAATGATTGAGATGGCTGAATCGGCCGGGAAGCCTGATTATCCCTTTCTGCGTGTGACGACGATGGGTGATTTCGCGCTCTCGCGCGTTGTGGCGCAGAAGGCGGGTCGACCGCGCTACCGGGCGCTGGAGGGTGAGGAACTGGGCAATCGCCGGGCGGCCCTGGCGATACTCAAATTTCTGCTATGCAGTCCCAGGCGGCGCGCGACCAAGGCGGAGATCACCAGGGCCTTATGGACTGGTCGAGACCCCGAACACGCCAACCACATTTTTGACACGGCCGCCTCGACCTTACGGCGGCAGATTCTTTATCTACCGGGGATAGATAGCCTCTTGAATACCCGGCGCCTGAACGGAGAGACGCACCTGATCTTAGCGACCCAGGCCTGGATATGGGTTGATGCGGATGCACTGATCAAACTGGCGCAGGCGGCGCTTCGTCAAGAGCAGCAGGGGAACGACCCGCTCCACTATTTAGAGGCGGCCCACGCCCTGGACAAAGGCGAATTTCTGGAAGAAGACACGGGTTACCGCTGGACACAGGGGCGCCGACAGACCATCGAGGGGGCCAAGAGGCGCGTGCTCTATCATCTTGTAGGGATCTACTGCAAGAACCGGCAAACAGCAAAGGCCGAAGAGTTGCTCTACACGTTCCTGCAGACCTATCCTGAAGACGAAGACGCCCTGTGCCGCTTACTACAACTCCTGGCGCAGCAAGGACGGCGTCAGGAAGCCCTCAACGTCTATCGCTACTCAGCTGAGCAGATGCAGGAAACGGGGAAAGAGCCAGGCATCTACACCCGGCAAATAATCGAGCGGCTACAGCAGGGCATGCAGGTACACGAACACAGCGCCACATATCGCGCGCTCCAGCCGCACTCCATATACGCCATATACGCCATTGTGATGGTAGCCTGAATCAAACAACATAAATTCTATTCCAGCAAGATGAACGAAGCAGTGAAAGGTGGAAGGGTATTATTATGCGTGTAGAAATGTATAAACTTGCTTATGGAAATTATAAATTCTGTGCCGAGATCGACACCGGGGCCGAAGTAGGAGATAACCAGCTGACCCTCTGGTACAGCGAAAAGCTCGCCCTGGAGACGCTCTCACTGGCCCAGCTAGATGGCAGGTTGCTCTTAAAGGCCCTCAAAGAGCCACATAAATCCCTGCTACTCCCTTACCTGGACGAAATCAAGCATACGCAGCAGCAGAGCATCGAGCAAGAGATCGCACGGCTGTTGCAACCATTCAGCACCCAGAAGATTCCGGGCAACGTCAAACAGCGCATCCGCCAGTTACGTGAAAAGATCCATAGCGTGCTGCAGGCACTGGAAGCTAAATTTGTGCAGGAAGAGATACTGACGTTGGACCGGGACAGTTTTGATCTCAAAACTATAGAGCAAGACTGCCACATCTATGGAGAATGGCATTTTGTGCGAGATTTCTTTTTCGAAGAGGCAACGTACGACAACATACGCCGCTTTTGCCACGAGTTCGCCCTGGATGAAGCGGTACGCCAGGAAGCGATCGCGCGCGAGGCGCGCTGGGCGAAGCGCAACGCCCTCTTCACCCGCAACCTCTTATCTGTGGTAGGAGAGAAAGCTCTGCTCAGCAATGATGGCAGCTACATGCGCAGCGCGCTCGAGCTCTTCCGCTGGCTCGACCTGCATCTTGAAGAGGTGCTTGCCAACCCAGAATATCAGCGCATCAATGCTCTTGACCAGCCCATCAAAGGTATGCCCCCTATTCACGACAGCGACGCCAGCATCCGGCCCGCCGTCGAGCTCTTCAAGAGCCTGCCAGGAACCGCTATTCGCCACTCCTGTCAGGGGGTCAGCGCCAGGATCGACATGGGAGCCTACTCTCTGCTCACCATTACCCCCCATGAAGAATATGCGTACATCGCCTTCAACACCATAGACTACCTGCTGCACGACGCCATTATCGACCGGCTGCATGAATTTCCCACCATCACCACCGAACGCATCCCATGCAACTTCAACACAGGCCTCTTTCTACGCTCAACCGGGGACAACATACGTTTCCGAGAAGAGATCTACCAACTGGCCTGCCAGGTCCATAGCGCCCTGACAGAAGGATGCGAGGCACATGGTAGAGGTGAACCTGAACGGCTCATCACGGGCTGGGAGACAGCGAACAATCCCACTTATCCGCCTCAGACATCCGACTGCGCCGATATCTTGTCCGGCCGGCTGGCATGGCTGTGCCTGCCAGGGCAGATCGAAGGGGCCCTGCTACAGATCAGCCACCTCAACCACTGGGCAAAGGCCGCTGACCGTCTCTATTATGACGACCGGCAGGGGCTCTACGGCGTCAAGGCCAGGTTCCTCAAACAGGCATATCACAACGGCACGGTACAGCCAGCGGGCTACGTCGATGGCAGCGCCGCCTTCCCCAAAAACTTTGCCATTGAAAGCGCGGCCGCCGTCGCGGCAGATTTCCTGCTGGAAACCCTGGAGGATGAGAATCGTGGACACGGAGGCAACAAATATAGCAACGCGGCCATGCAGCTCTTTCAACGCATCACCGGCCAGCCCTTCGTCACACAGGGTAAAGAGCAGGTCAAGGCTTTAAAACAGGAGCAGGCGGAGGCAGCCATCCAGGGCTACCTGCACAATCTGATCGAGCAGGCCCGGCAGACACACCAGCCCATCGAGCCTCAGCGATTACAGGAGCTCCTCGTCTTTCCCGGGGAGATACTGGATATAGCCGTCACCCGCTATCGCTACATCAGCACCTGGGACGACCTCGACAAGAGTGAACTGCGCAAGCTAGATCCCGAAGGGCTCAGCCTGATCAGCTTTGGATACGAAAGTGCCAGCTCCAGGTACATCTTCCATCTCCCCTTCCGCACCGCCCAGGAATTTCTGCCTGAAGACGAAATCACCCGCTTACGCGGACATGTCAGCAGCGAACGCAAAGAATACGGCTCGGCCTATGGTCGTACCATCACCGCAGAGGAAAGCAACAGCCATCCCATTGAAGAGATATTACAGACCCTGGGTGTCAACATCAGCAAGGTCTGCCCGCACAAGCTGGAGCGCAAACAGGAGCGGGCGATCCAGCCAGCGCAACAATGGCATGAACCAGCTAACAGCGATAGCGAAGACGACGAAGGATACCAGCAATATCTCTATGAAATGCCGCGCAAAAAACATAAAGCCCGGAAAAATAAGCGGCACGAATAAAACGAGCGGCGTCCAGGTTTCACGTGAAACCTGGACGCCGCTCGTTTTATTATTAATGACTGGAACGCCTAGACATCGAGGTTGGCGCTCCTGGCGTGGCTCTCGATGAAGCGCTTGCGGGGCATAACTTCGCTGCCCATCAGCATGCTAAAGACCTTGTCGGCCTCAACGGCTTCATCGATGTTCACTTTCAAGATGGTGCGCTTATCGGGGTCCATCGTGGTGTCCCAGAGCGTCTCCGGGTTCATCTCACCAAGACCTTTAAAGCGTCCAACCTCTGGCTCTCTACCGTTATGGGCGGCGCTATACTCCTGGATCAGCTGATCGCGCTCCTCAGGGGTATAGACGTAGCGCGCGTTTTTGCCCATCTTCACGTGGAAGAGGGGAGGCTGCGCGATGAAGAGGTGACCATCGGTAATCAACTGCTGCATATGGCGATAGAAGAAGGTCAGCAGCAGGGTACGAATGTGGGCGCCGTCAACGTCAGCGTCGCACATAATGACGATGCGACCATAGCGCAGGCGAGCCATGTTGAAATGCTCATCGATACCCACGCCGATGGCGGTAATGATATTCTTGATCTCCTCACTCTTGAGCACCGTATCCAGGCCAACACGCTCCACATTCAGGATCTTACCGCGCAGAGGCAGGATTGCCTGGAAGTGGCGGTCACGGCCCTGCTTGGCCGAGCCACCCGCGGAATCACCCTCAACCAGGTACAGTTCACAGCGATCGGCGCGCCGCTCACTACAGTCGGCCAGTTTGCCCGGCAACGTATTATCCAACGCATTCTTACGCTGGATCAGGTCGCGAGCCGCACGAGCCGCCTCACGGGCCCTGGCGGACATCAAACACTTATCGATGATGGTCTTGGCCTCGCTCGGCGTTGTCTCCAGGTATTGATTCAGAACCTCAGCAGTCACCATCTCAACCACAGGACGAACATCGGCGTTATTCAGCTTCGACTTCGTCTGGGCCTCAAACTGAGGATTGGGGATCTTCACGCTGACCACGGCCGTCAGACCCTGACGCACATCGTCGCCGGTCAGATTGCCATCTTTCTCTTTAAGCAGATTAGCCTTACGGGCGTAATCATTGAGGGTACGCGTCAGAGCGCTACGGAAACCGGTAATATGCATACCGCCATCAACAGTATTGATACCATTGGCGAACGAATATTCCGTCGGGGACCAACTATCATTATACTGGAAAGCGACCTCAACCTTGATGTTGTCGATCTCACGGCGGATGCTCACGGGTCGAGACTGCAAGGTATTGCGATTCTTATTCAGGTAGCGTACAAAAGAGATCAAGCCACCCTCAAAGTAGAACGTCGCCTCCCGATCGGTGCGCTCATCAATCAGGACGATCGTCAATCCACGATTCAGGTACGCCATCTCGCGGAAACGCTGAGCCAGGACATCAAAGTTATAATCACGGGTCTCCATCACAGAAAGATCAGGCAGGAACGTCGTAATCGTACCCGTCCCCTCGGTCGTCCCGACTTTCTCCAGACGAGTAATCGGAACCCCCTTCTCATAGCGCTGGCGATAGATATGCCCATCATGTTTGACATCAACCTGACACCACTCGGAGAGCGCATTTACCACCGAAACGCCCACGCCGTGCAGACCACTACTGATCTGGTAGCCGCCACCGCCAAACTTACCACCAGCATGCAACACAGTCATCACAACCTCAAGGGTAGACATACCGGGACGCTGATGGTGCTCATCAACAGGGATACCACGTCCATTGTCTTCGATGGTGACAGATTCATCGGCATGTATCGTCACCTTCACCGTATCGGCATAGCCGGCCATCACCTCGTCAACGCTATTGTCGACGACCTCAGTAATGAGATGATGCAGTCCACGCTGATCAGTAGCGCCGATGTACATACCAGGACGTACCCGGACGGCCTCTAAGCCTTCGAGAATCTGAATATTCTGTCCGCTATAACTATTAACATTGTCGTTCACTTTCCCCTCACCATTCCCACTCGTATTTTGTTGTTCAGTGAGTAGAGCACCATCATAATCATCAGGGAGTTGCTCTGACATTATCGATTCTCTCGTCTTCGCCATCAAAAACACTCCAATAAGAAACCCTGCCAAAGAGGCGTGGGCCACACACTATCAAAAACAATCGCGAACACCGCGCACGCGCGGCAGAGCTCATACGATTGAATGGCATACATTAAGGACAAGCAATTGTGCCAGATATAACCGTCTCATCACGGGGACCATTATGGCTAGAGCCCAACCGATCTTGCGGACGATTCAGCATGCGGAAAAAGGCACCAGTAACGCTGAATGCATGGGCAAAAGATCGCATCGCTCTGGACAAGTTTCCTCTCACAGGGATACAATTCGCCTCACACAAAATCAGCTCCAAATGGGGTTACACGATAAATACTGCACACACTAATAGCATATACAGACGTGCTAAGAAGCTTTTTCTTTGCGGAGACTTGCCTACTTAATATGAATATGAAAATCATTTTGACAGATTAGTCAAAATGCGGTAACGAATAATGCCACATTTCGTCCCCTCATTATATCACATTTCACCTCACAAACAAAGCAGATAGGATGAACGTACAAGCTCAGGTAAGAAGGCGACATGAGCCATTTCAGGCCATCCAAAAGCACATGAAAAGGCAGACTATATAGAGGTTCTAAATACAGGGGAGAAAAGTGGAAATAGAGAGGGAGAAAAAACCTTCAACTGGTGAGCTCTCTCCTCTATTCCTCATCACAAGAGAAAAAGGAAGAGAGCCCAGGCCACGCTGAAGCGGCATTTTCAGCTTCGCATCAATAGCGGTTACCACTAACCGGCATACTGGGATTGCCCTGTAAAGAGGAGCTGGGAGGAACACCCTGCATCGAAATGCCAGACATACTTCCGGGCATTGGCGCACTGCCAACATTATTGGCGCAGTAAGGACAATACGTCCAGCGCAGCTCAAGCAAGCGCTCGCATTTGGGGCAAGAACGTTTCAACTTCTGACCACAAGAGGGGCAGACCTGGAAATCGGATTCAACGCGCGCGTGACAGTTCGTACACGTCTGACGCTCCGTCATCTCCGCGAGCAGAGACTCTTCTTCTAACTGGCGCTCATAGATTTCCGCCAGAGTCTGACGAGGACGCAAGATCAGGTAGATAAATAAGCCACCCACATTAAAAAGGGCGACAAGCACGGTAGCCAGAATCTGGGACACGAAATCTTGCGTACGCGCACGAATATCGCGGAAAGTCCAGATAATCAAACTGAGGGAAAAAATCACCAGAAACATGACCAGACAGCCAATCATAGGCCCGAGCAGACCCTGGATGGTTCCCATTATATCCGGCGACGACGATGCCTTAGGGCTAGTCGCCAGTAGCACCAATGAAAAGTTCACAGGACAAACGCCCCTTTCAGAATAGAAAATTCATAAACTTTTAAAGCACAGGCTGGTGTGTGCTCACTTCGTTTTTTAGATTCCATACACTGCAATTTACAACGTTCTACAATGTCCCATGATGACAACCTAGGACTATGCGATACGAATTGCTGAAATATTTATCAGCAAGTGTGCCATGAATTTCCTCTATCCGCAACCCTACAGGGAGATTCGTCATGTTTTCTGCACTTACGACAGGACCAATATCCCAACGGTGTATCCCCGTTTGGTAGCAAATGTTGCAACGCCGCTAGCATGTACGCACACAAACACTACAGCGATGACAGGTATCACAATAACTAATAACGCTTAAACCCACCGAAGTTGTGACACCTTTCCTCTACTCTACTATACATAATACACACGAATCAGGAAAAAAAGAGACAGGTTATCTACTTAGGTAGATAGTAGAAAGGCTATCATTATCCTTTCTTATCGGTCATCAATAAAAATAAACACAGGGCTGCGAATAGGTTTATTTGTGAGTGCGGGTCGCTCACAAATAAACCTATTCGGATGTAACTACAACTATTATTGAGTTTTGTCCGTTATTAAAAAAGTAATGTTTTTTTTATAGCGTTTACAAGGTTTTCGTTTTATATGGTAAGGCAAATTCTAATCTAGTTCTTGCAAACAGGACTAATTTCTTATTCTTTAGCTGCTTTTAGGGTGATATTATAGTTTGTAACTAGCTGTATTTCTATGTGTCAAGGTGCATAAAAGCTGCCGGGCGGGAAGATTGTATAGGTGTGCTATAATTAGAACAAAGGTTCTAGAACAAATTTTCGTACCTATTGAAGGAGGTCACGTTCATGGCGAGTGGGAGCTACGCCAAAAAGCCCAGGGTTCAGACGACTACCGAAGTTCGTTCAACAGTCCCGGCACGCGCAACCAGAGATTTATCGGCGGAAAACGCCGATGATGATGGAATATCACAAGCCGAAGCATTGACCTTCAGTCGCGAAAGCACATCTACACGACCTCCAGTGCAGACTGAACGTCCAACCCGGAAAACTGCCAGGATTGATAGCGTTAGAACAACGGGTGGCACTACTACCAGAATCACCGGTGGCACTACTACCAGAATCACCGGTGGCGCTACCACCAGAACCACTAGCAATATCGCCCGCAATACAGCCAATATCACCAGTACGAAGAGTCTTCCCGCTATCAGGACTCCTAATACCACACAGATACTGCCGGCCGAACCACAGAGCCCGAATACCACGCGTGTGCTGGAAGGTCTGACCACAACTAATAACACCAGAATACTCCCGGCAACCAAAATTAATCGTACGGTAGACATTGATGGCGCGATCACCCGCGATCCCAGACCTCCAATCAAACACCTGGAAAAGCATAAATCCTGGTTGCATCCCTGGCTGATCTGCTTTATCTTTGCCATTGTTTCCCTGCTTGTACTAATTTCAGCGGGCATGTTTCAGCGTGTTAACACGGTAAACCTGTTTGGAGGGGGGCAAACGTATAACATCCAGGTGGGTGGTTCACAGGCACAGGACTGGCAAAAGGCGACGCCGGCCCCGATTAAGCCAGCGGTTATCAAACATTCTACCGGCCCCTATGCTGTGATAGGCAAGCCCACCATTACACCCGCATTTATTAATAAGGTGCTGGCAGCATATCATTCGCCAGCCGCGGGCAAGGGGCAGGCCCTCTACGATCTCGGTATACAATATAATATCGATCCAGCTTTTGCGCTCGCCTTTTTCATGCATGAAAGCTCTTTTGGCACAATGGGAGAGGCACGTGCGACCTTATCACTAGGAAACCTGCGCTGCATTCCCGATCATGCCTGCGTTGACCAGGACCGCGGCGGTTACGCCCAGATGGCCAGTTGGGAAGATGGCTTCAAAACCTGGTACTCGCTGATTCACAATCTCTATGTCGTCCAAAGTGGACGCGACACGGTAGATACGATTATCCCGATGTACGCGCCGACCGCCGATCATAATGATGAGCAGGCTTATATTAATTCTCTGAAGCGTGCTATTGATACCTGGCGTTCAGGTGTAATCTTTGTTTCATAAAAAAGAGAACGAAAAAGCTCTGGCTGGCAGGTTGCGTGCAACCTGCCAGCCAGAGCTTTTTTATGTAGTCACCAATCCCTGCTCAAGGGCTTTGCTGAGGGCTTCGGTGCGGCCGGAGACGCCCAGTTTCTGGTAGATGTTGGCGAGGTGAAAGTTGACGGTACGCTCACTGACGAAGAGGCGGGCGGCGATCTCTTTGTTGCGCATTCCACGGGCCAACA
This sequence comes from Dictyobacter halimunensis, assembly GCF_036245075.1. NCBI lineage: Bacteria > Bacillati > Chloroflexota > Ktedonobacteria > Ktedonobacterales > Dictyobacteraceae > Dictyobacter > Dictyobacter halimunensis. The sequence goes on along the minus strand of NZ_BSRI01000002.1, from coordinate 2,443,167 downwards.
GGCGCAGAACCTCCAGTTCGCGGACGGTCAAGGTCTCGTAGGGCGCGCCACCACGTCCCTGGCGTCCAAAGCGGGAGAGGAGGCGACCGGCCAGCTGCGACTGCACCAGCATCTCACCACGAGCCACGGTCCGTACCGCCTGAACCAACTCATCGGGGGCGATATCCTTTAACACAAAGCCATCCGCCCCGGCGCGCAAGGTTTCATAGAGGTACTCCTCACGGTCCTGCGTCGCCAGAAGCAGGACGCGGGTATCGAGGTTAAGCTGCTTGATCTGGCGCAGAGCCTCAAGGCTTTGTCCATTGGGCAGTTGCGTATCCATCAAAACGACCTGGGGGCCCAGCTCCAGAGTCTCGCTCACGGCCTGAACACCATCTACCGCCTCGCCCACCACCGATAGACCCGGATAGGACTCCAACAACCGGTGAAGTCCAGCCCTTGTCACTGCCAGGCCATCTACAATTAACACTGTAACGCGCTCAGGCGTCGCGGCATCCTCGCTGACCAGAAGTTGCTCAGAAATCTTTGCAGAGGGATCAGTGAGCCCTTGAGAGGCTTCTAGGAGCGTTGGGGAAGTGGAGAGATAAGGAAGGTTGACGCGCACACGTACCCCACGCTCCTCCATCTGCTCGAGTTGAAGGGTGCCACCCCACTGTTCTACACGAGAACGCAGTTCCTGCCAGACGGGGGTCCAGAGGGTTTGTGGTTCGGATAGGGATCCATCAAACAGGGGGGACGCGCGGTCCGGCTGCGCATCGCCCGCCATATCATGATTGCCGAGGATGCCATCGTCCTCCACGCTCACCTGCACATCGTCCTGGCGATAGTTAAAGGTGAAGCGCAGACGCCGGGCATCGCCGTGCCGAGGCACCTGATAGAGAGCCTCACGCACAACCCGATAAAGCATACGTGCAGCCTCAGGAGGAAGAGTCTGTCCAAGGGGGTGATTCTGCTCATCGACGCCAGAAAATGAGGTGCGGCTCGCCAGATGCAGCCGCTCCGCCGTCTCTTCAACGGCACGCGAGAGCGCCTCGGTCAACTCCACGCCATCCAGCTCAGGCACTGGCTCATCTTCAAACGAGGAACGCACGATGGTCAGGGCTTCGCGAGCCAGCGCTTCCAGCTCGTCCATGCCCGCGCGCATGGCCCGCAGATCAGCAGAAGGATCGTCTCCAGCCTCATTGGATTTCGCCAGTAGCTGCAGGCTATGCAGCTCAATCAGGAGCGCGCTCAATGTATGTATTAATTGATCATGAGGATACGTACTCATGTGAAACCTCTCTTTGTAGCCACCCATCCATTGTATAACAACCTCCCCATACATAGGTATAAACTGTACCAGGGAGAAATATATTTCCAATCGGGCGCGGGGTCCGGATTCAAGGGAGGTGATCATGCGTCGAGGGGAAATCGGACGCGAGGTCCGAACGTATGAGGGGGGAGATGATCGTGCGTCGAGAGGAAATCGGACACGAGGTCCGAACGTATCGGGGCGTTATCGTCAGCCGAAGGGATTGTTCGGGGGGGGAGGGTGCATTATAATGGTGGGGATTTAGACGCTCAATCAGAGGGATGTGAAGATGCAAATCAGTGAACCGGCTGAATATGTGATATTGGGGCTGCTTACTACGCGTTCGATGCATGGCTATGAGATGTTTCAGCTTATTGAAGGGGGGACGCTGGGGCAGATTATCCACCTTGAAATGAGCCAGATGTATGCTTTTCTGAAGAAGTTGGAACGGCTGCATTATATTGAAGCTGAGGTTGAGTCGCAGGGTACACGTCCTCCGCGCAAGATTTTCCGGCTAACGACAGCGGGACACGAGGTATTTCACCAGTGGATCAAGCAGCCGGTGGAGAAGCCACGTGATATACGCATCCTGTTTTTGATCAAGCTCTACTTTGTGCAGCGTCTGCAGCCCACGCAACTGGGGGCGCTCGTAGAGCAGCAGATTAAGGCCTGCCAGAGCTTCTTGCAGCATCTGAAAACCAGGCAGCAAACGACTACGCTGCAGCCCGATGATGCCGCGTTTCTTGACCAGGTTGTGCTGAGCAGCCGCATCTATCAGACGCAGGCCCTCCTGGAGTGGCTCAGCGAGCTTCAGAAGGGGATACAACATCGGGTTTTGACATGAGATAGAGGCAATAGCGAGGGTTGTAGACCTTGTCGCAGCTACTACATGAAACGGCTTGAGAATAGCGACGGGTGCGAGGATACTGTTTACCACAGCCGGGACACTGGTAGATGTAGCGAATGGGGCGGCGCTCGCGACGGGCACGCTCTCGTGTAGCGCTCTCCTCGTGCAACAGGGCACGCAGATCTTCAACGGCATAACCGGTAATCGCAGCCTCATCGGCCGCGATCGAATCGTAGCCATGATGGTGATGGCGGCGTGGCGTCCCCTGAACGCGATCCGACAGGTGGATCAATTCATGAGCGACCGTCACCTCGATCGACTTTGCCTGCATCGCGGGCTCAATGAAGATCAAGTGGCGATGCTGCTGCGCGCCGGTCGTCGGTGCGCAAGTACGCGCACGCGCTGAGGGAGCAGGAATATAACAATAGCAGCCGAGCGCCATCGTATTGAGCCGCTTACCGGTCCAGCGCATATATTCCTGTCGATCCTGTGTCAGTGCCAGCGCCGGCAATTCAGCATGGGCGAGGCCCAATTTCTGCCAATAGTGCATCAGCCAATGTTTCAGCACAGGCAGGTCGCCATGGATAACAGGTTCCGACTGAAGCGGAGGCGGAGCCGGTGAAAGAGAGCGGGACCGAGAAACGCGGCGCGTAGTAGCCATGGAGGACGTATTCACTCCTAATCAGATATAATATGAACAGTATATCAAGCAAAAGACGTGAATGCAAGTAGAGAGGAAATATAGTAAAACTTTTAAACATTCCTCTTTATCGCAATCATATGGCTTGACACCTCTACTCATCAGGGGTAAGATGAAGATCAGATATTTACATAAACCAAACCTCCCGTACCCGCAAGGAGGGGCCCTATGTCATCTCAAATCTGTATCAAGACCGACAAATCATTACAACAACTTGCTACGGAGATACGCGACCTCTTATCGCTACCCCCATTCACACTGGATTCTTCTGCCGAAGAGCCCTACTGCCAATTTGACATGCTGGGCATGCTGGTACTTATTCATAAAACTGCCGAAGAGGAGCGAGATCCAGAAGTCAGGGATTATCCCTATAGTTTTGACCTACAGATGTCGTTTACAGAACACGAGCTTGACACAGATGCGATGGAGTATAATCTTCAGGTCTATTATGCACAGTTGCTGGCGTTCCACCTTGGAATCGAGACAGCCTGTTATGAGAAAAAGAAGGTAGGTCAACATTGGCAGATTCGCTACTGCTTCTATAGCAAGAATCCCAAGTGGGATCCGAATCTGCTCTTCGGTGAGCCCGGCTGGTGTCCTGCGGTCAAAAATGGCACGCCCAGCGCGTGGCGCTCTATACGCTCCATCTTCCAATAAATGGGCAGCGGCCGTCCGGGGCCGGGCCAAATAGTGCTATTACTGTAGAGTATGATAGCAGAAAGCACAATGATGTGTTATGCTTCGCCATAAAGCATTCTCCAGGATAGAATAGCGATGCTACGGGAGCTTCACGTCAGTTCGAGCAGGGCTTTCCATGTGTTGCTAAAGACATAGAAGCAGAAAAATAAATGGAAAACGAACGACAACCGCCTTCGTTACCTCCCCACCAATCGACCGGTCAGGGCAACCCTACCGGTAAGTTGCAAAATTCCCAGCAGTTACCAGCAGTCAAAAAAACCACTCGTTCACTGTACGAAGATACGCCTGTATTGCAGCCGCCCCCAGAAACATCGCCCATTGCCCATGCGCAGACATCCTGGAGCCAGACGACCATGCCCCCCAATTATCAGGAAGCCATTGAAGATATGGGAACCTCGCTCGGATATGGTCAGGGCATGGAATATCAATACTTCGACGCACCGCAACCATCGCAGCCGGTATCGCAGCTACGCATGACCAGTCTACAGCAGCGATTGTATCAGCGCACACGCCAACAACTGCACAGCAAACAGGACATCACCAGCACATTTAGAAAGCCACGTCTGAGCGAGTCAAAGCCGCTCTACTCCCTGCGGGATCCGCAGAGTGTAGCGACCGCCGACGAACTGGCACACGACATTCAAGAGATGGAAGCAGTAGCCGAGATCGCGGCGGACGAAGAGGCGTTCAAGCAAGACAGCGGGATGTTGAATAAGATAAAGGTAGGACAGGCGACCTTTATCTTAAGTGGATCATTCATCGCCAGCCGCGTCCTGGGGCTGGTCAAAACCAGTATCACGGCCTACGTGCTGGGAGCGACGATCTTTTCAGACGCCTTCTACCAGGCCTTCACGATACCAGACACCATCTTCAACATCGTAGCGGGCGGGGCGCTGAGCTCGGCATTTATCCCGGTATTCACCCGCTACATGAGCAAAGACAAAGATGAAAAGTCGGCCTGGCATATCGCCAACGCCTCACTGACACTCGCCACCCTGGTCATGGTCGTCCTGGCGATCCTGGCCGCCATCTTCGCCGACAAGATCGTCCCACTATACAATCCACCAACCACGCCGGACCGCGCCGCGACCATCCCGATCATCGTCACCCTGGTACGCATCATGCTCCTACAGTCAATTATCCTGGGGGCGGGCTCGATTACCAACGCCGTCCTGAATGCGCGCCAGAACTTCTTTCTACCGGCGATCGGGACCGTACTGTATAACGCGGGATCGATCATCGGGCTCACGCCCGGCCTCATCCTCAAGATTACCGGCCATGGCAATCCACAGTTCGCCGTTTACTCGGCCAGCGTAGGCATTATCCTGGGCGCCATGATCCAGGTGGGTATACAGCTACCGGGCCTGGCCGGGGTCGGCATGCACTTCAAACCATCGCTGGACTGGCGCAACCCGGCCGTCATTCAGATCGGGCGCCAGATGCTGCCGCGCATCTTTAACGCGGCCATGCTCTCTTCATCGGTCTTTGTTGATAGTTTTCTGATCGGGCGGCTGGGGCTGGTTCACGTAGACAGCGATATCATCAATGGCCTCAAAACAGAATCCATCCAGGCGATGCAGTTGATGCAATTGCCGCTGGGCGTCTTTGGGATGGCCCTGGCCACCGCCACCTTTCCAACGCTGGCCGAATACGTCACGCACGGCAAGATGGACAAGGTACGCGGCCTGATTCTGGAGACTCTGCGCGGTATCCTCTTCCTCTCCATCCCCTCCTGTCTCGGATTAATACTGCTGGGGCTGCCGATCGTACAGGCGCTGCTCGCCCACGGGAGCTATATCATAGATAAGGACGGCCACTTCACGCTGGACAAGGCCAACGCCACCGTGCTGGCCCTGAACATGTTCGCGCTGGGTCTGCCAGCGTTCGCCACCATCGAGATCCTGACCCGCTCATTCTATGCCATGAGGGACAGCAAGACGCCGGTGATCATCAGCATAGGGCAGTTTATCCTCAAAATCGCTTTAAGCCTGATCCTGATCACACCCTTCACGGTCATCGGAGGGGTCTTCTGGGGCATGAGCTCGCTGGCTCTCTCCACCACCATCGCCAGTGCGCTGGAAGCCATCGCCCTCTTTCTACTGCTGCACTACCGGGTGCAGGGACTGACCGAACGCTCGCTGGGCATCTTTGCGCTGCGTGTACTGGCAGCCACCGCCGGCATGAGTATAGCCGTCTTTGTCAGCAGGGCGCTGCTGGACGCGGCCTTGAACACGACCGACGTCAATCGCTTTATGTTCACCGGTGTCACCGAAATAGGGATAGCGATCATCAAGCTGGGGATCGAGCTCTTTATTGGTACCATCGTCTACCTGCGCCTGGCGCGCTTCTTCGGCATCGAGGAGATGAGGCCGATCCGACGGTTGTTGGATCGTTTTAAATTATCGTGGATTCTTTAATCGGACGCGAGGTCCGAACCTATGGATGGGGGGCATGAAATAGGCACAATACAACATGGATGGACCGGTGGCCGAGGCCACCGGTCCATCCATGTTGTATTGTGCCTATTATTATTTTTTGTTGGGGGAAGGTAATTTGATGGCGGCTACGATGGCGGTTTTGTCGTCGTCATCGTCTTCGTCATCATCGAAGTCCTCGGGGACGGGTGTAAAGGGCAGGCTATCGGTGCTGGTCAGGGTTTGTGGGACGGTGTCCATGGCGACGATCGGCAGGTTGCTATCCAGCACAAAACCATTATCCATGTAGATGTGATAAGGGAACATGGCGGGATCGAAAGCGCTGCTGTGTGAGAGCAGGATGATCTGCTCAAAGTGCTGGCTCATGAGGTCACCTGTGATGACGTCGACCAGGGCCTGGGCACGACCACGATCGAAGGAGCTCAATGGCTCATCCAGCAGGACAAAGCCCGGGGCGACATTCAGGTCTCCAGGCAGCGTGGCGATGGCAAAGGCCAGGCGCAAAGACAAGGAGAGCAGATCGGCCGCGCCACCCGAGAGGGCGGAGGTAGGTAGATACTTACCAGCGCCACTATCCCAGACCTCGATCTGGAATGGTCCGCCGCTAACGGCTCCCTCTTCTGACTGGGTCGTTAGATGCACATCGTGATAACGACCACCGGTCAGCAGGGGGAGAATCTGCTGCATGTAATACTCTGTGCGCGGCTGGACCTTGCGCAGGAGCCGCTGCTCCGCCTCCTGCAGCAGACGATGACCATGTTTCTTGATCTGGTAAGAGCGCTCCTCCTGCTCCATCTGCGCGCGTGCCTGCTCAAGGTCCAGCGTCTCCTCGCCGATCTGGAGCTTCTCAGCCAGGGTCTCGGCCTGCTCGTGCAAATCCTGCAACTCCTGCTGATGGGCGGCGGTATCGTCCTCAAGACGCTGACGATCTTCGGCTGGATGCTGCTCCAGCAAAGGCCAGGCAGCCAGTAGGTCGCGGCGCGCATAACCAGCGGGCTGTTCAAGTTCATGGGCGGCCAGCAGGTTAGAGATCGAAGCCTGATCGCCACGAATCTCCTGTCGGCACAGCTCTATCCTGGCGAGAGACGCCTGCTCCTGTTCCTGCAAAGAGGTCAGATCGCGCAAGATTTGCTCCTCATTGGCCTCGTGCAGCTCCTTCTGGCAGCGGTTGCGCAGAGCCACCAGAGCCTCGGCAAATGGGTTCAGGGGGACGATCCAGCTTCCCAGGGTATTACTAAATTTGGCCAGCTGCTTGTAATGCTCCGACAGGGACTCCTGGCGCTCACGCAGCAACGCGGTATAGCGAGCATGGCTTTCCTGGAGCATAATCTTATTGCCCAGTGTAATGTTTAGCTCTTCAAGCTGGCGGCGAGCGGCGGTCTCAGCGCTGCCAACCTCAGCCTGTCCGAAGCGCACGCCTAAAGGTTTGACCCGCTGGCGCAAAGAGTCCTTCAGGGACTGCAGGGCGCTGCTCAGGGCCACCTGCTGCTCGCGGGCCCGCTCAATCTGCATATCGGGTGGATTACCTTTAAAGCGAGCATTGCGATCCTCAAGGGTGCGCTTGCTCTCGATCAAAGCATCCAGGCTATCCTGATTGGCCCTAGTCTGACGAGCCAGCTCGCTCACCACGTCAAGCTTGCCATCCAGTGAAGCGATCTCATGTTCGGTCGCCTTGATAGTGCTAGCGACCATACCCTCGAGATCGGGAACGCCAGAAATGTCTTCCTCAGGGATCACCGGGGCCAGGGAGCCGGAAACAAAGGAGGGTTGAGAAGGAGGAAGCGGGCTGGCCTGAATGCGAGCATTGATGCTCGGCATGGGCAGATTCTCCTGGCCGGCCAGCAAGGTAATCTCCTGATGCATCAGCTCAACGGCGACCTGATCTTTCTGCAGGTTCTCCTCAATATTATCCCATTGCTCGCGCTTGCGGGTATCTTCCAGGCGTGAGCGCTCCTGGTGCAAGTTATCTATAGCCGCCTGTTTCTTCTTGACACGATCACGGGCAGCGTTCAGCTCTTCGAGCTTCGAGTCCTTCTTCCGCTGGGCCTCGGCCAGGTCGCCCTGATCGCGTGTGCCATCCAGGAACAGCTGGGCCTCCTCCAGGCTTGGTGGGACTGAGCCGCCGAGAGAAGTGATCTCCTGCTCAACCTGGCTCAGGGCCTCCTCATCGCCAACCATACGCACAGCAGCCTCGCGGGCGGCCACCATCTTCTGTACGCGGCTGATGGCCTCCTGCTCTTGCACCTTAAAGGCATTTTCCTCCTGGCGGATCTTCTGGTAGCGCTGATAGCTCAGGTAGGCGGGAACAATCAACAGCAGCATCACAACCACAGCGATGATCGACACCACAAAATTGCTGGTCAGCATCAAGAGGGCTAAGATCAAACAGATGATAATACCCAGGACGCAGCCCCCCATGACAAACATATATTTGTGGGCGGTATCGCGTGTAGCCAATCGCTGTTTGGTCACGCCCTCCTGTTGCTGGCGGGCCTGATGGACATGCTGCTCAGCCTGTGTCAGTCCCTGTGCCAGACCCTTTAAGCGGTGCCACTCCTCCACCTGCTGACGGATACGCAGCTGGCGCCAGGACTTCTCCACGGTATCGCTCTGTTGCTGAGCCTGCCGCGCCTCATATTGCGCCAGTTCCAGCTCCTGATCGGCATCATTGAGATCCTCAATAATCTTTTGCAGCCGGGTCTCATTCTCTTCCGCCGCTTCCCGGCTAGAAACGCGGCGCGTATAGCCCTCTTCGAGCTGGCGCAGATGCTGCAGGCGCTCGGACAGGAACTGCAAACGCTGCAAGCGTTCCTCCAACTGAGGACGCCGGGCACGTCGCTGCTCCTCCATCGTCTGGAGGCTCTTCTGTGTATTCGCCAGGCGCGTCTGGGCCTGATTGATCCGCTCATCAAGGGTACGCAGGTGCAGATTGGTCTCCTGATATTTTTGGACATCCTCTTCCAGCTCTTTAATGGAATCCACAGCCGTCAGCAGATCGTTCGACATACGCTGTAGAGTACCGAAAGAGCGCGTCAGCTCGGCCAGATCACTCACACGCTTCTCAACCAGTGGCAACTCTTCGTGCTCACGGCGCTCCAGCTCGGCGATACGCTGCTCAAGAGACGGCAACTCGCGGCGCGCCTCAGCGATATCATCGTAGGAAGCAATAATCTCAGCCAGGGTAACATCGGCCCGCTTCAGCTGCTGAACGCGTCCCTGCTGGCTTCTCAGATCGAGGCGCCGGTCATGGATCTGCTCCAGGCTCTGCTCCAGCTCAATGATATCGGCCTCCTGCTGATCGATATCGGCCAGATACTCATTAACTTGAACCGCGTCGAGGGCCACCTCAAACTGGCCGATCTGCTCCTGAAGCTGTGGGATGCGAGCCTGGATCTCAGCCAGAGCGAGCCGTTCAGAGCATGCATGCAGCCGCTCCTCATCCTCCGGCTTCACCTGGAACTGTTCAGACAGAGTGGTTGCCGCATCCAATCCCAGCAAATTACGGATCGTCTTCTCACGAGCCGAACCAGAGATAGACTCCAGCAGGGTCAGGCCCTTCTGCTCAACCAGGCCGGACTCGCGCAGCGTTGTGCCGTCGAGGTTACCAAGTTCAGAGATGATGCGTGCATTCACCGCCGCCAGATCGGTGATCGGCGGCTCATCAGGCATTCCCAGTTGTTGGATCAACAAAGAGGCCGACTGGCCCTTGCCACGCTCGATGGTACGAGCGATCGTCAGTTCGGCCGTGCCCGCCGAAAGGGCCAGGGTCACAACCGCGCTGCTAGCGCCGTACGAAATCAGGTCATCAAGGGAACGATGATCACGTCGAGAGGTCAGGGGTTCACCATACAATGCGAAATACAAACTTTCAATGAGGGCAGACTTGCCAGCCTCATTGGGGCCCTGGATCAAAATACTACCGCGTTGAGGGAAATGCAGGTTCATAGAGCGCAAAAGCCTGAACCGCTCAATCGTTACATGCTTTAGAATTATCATGGGTCTACTCCGTTCGCCAGTGCCAGACTGATGGGCGCAAATGGATAGCAACCATCGCAGCTACTACCTACTTTTCATCTCATCTATCGCCAACAATAATTCCTCTTTCGTGAAGCGCAAAGCCTGCTGCTCATCGGCAGTAGCGGAAGAGATCCACTCATCGACCAGCGAAGATAGCTCCTCGCGCAAGGAGAGGCGTTCACCAGCCTCGACGGAGACCGGGGCATCCTCATTTAAAACAGAAAGGGCGCTATCATCGATAGCCAGAGCAAAGCAATGCTCTTCTCCATAGCGACGGATTTGATTCAGGTCAAGCTCATGATACGCGCCGCGTGTCAGTTCTCCCTGGAGGCGCAACAGGATCATAGCGTCATCCTGACAGAGAGGGCGCAGGCGCTCCAGCATAATCTCGGTGGGAGAGGTCGTCGCCTCATCCGGCCAGAGCTCTGCGGTTGAAATATCCAGGCTATGCATAGACAGGGTATCGACGCTAATATGATTGCACCAGCGCACACCATCGGCCGCCAGTCCAAGAAATACGAAGCCGGGCGCCTGATCGGGCGTACTAAAATCGATATACTGGGTCGCCCCGGCCACAATCACTTCGCTCTGGCCGACCTGCAGACGATGATGGCTATGATGATAGCCAGCAAGAATATAAGAAAAAATGCTCTGTTCACGAATGCTCTGCTGTGTCACGGCCGCGCGCGTATCAAGGAGAGAAGAGCCAACCGTCAAACCCTCAACAGGGGCATGCAGAATCAGCAAAGGAATATCGGCGCGCTCAATCTCCAGGTTCACCTGCATATTAGCCATTGGATCGCCCACCTGGCCGGCCAGCACACCCAGGCCGCAGATACCAACCGTTGTGCCTCGAACATCGACAAGCACAGGTTCAAGCTGCGCCGAGTCACTCTTCTGGACCGGAGGGAGATAGTGGAGCGCGCCCAGGCGAGCATAGCTCATCTGAGGAGCAGGGGTTGTATCGCCGCCCAGAAGAGACTGAGAGGTAGCCGGGGTATCATGCACGCCACCCAGCGCAAAGGTCTGCACACCGGCCTGCTTCAACTGGGCCAGGCGCTCCGCCACAAAACTGCGGTCCCGCTCATCGGGAGTCGCCGAATCAAACAGATCGCCCGCCTGTATAAATAAATCGACGCCCTGCACGATCGCGAAATCTGTCGCCTGCTGAAACGCATGGCGCAAGCGCTGTTGACGCTCCTCACGCTTACGAGGATGTTGCCCAAACCCCGTGTAACCCAGATGGTTATCCGCCGTCAGCACCACCGTAACCACACCCTCGCGCTGCTGCTGCTCAGGCATCGCATCTGGTTTCGAATCTTGTTTCAAAATATCGTCTCCCATCGGGACCACTTCCTTGTTGGCTGACTAGAGAAGCAAGCTACTCCAACGCTGACAAACGCTGCCGGGCTTTATTCAGATCTCTGACCTGAGCAGGTCGAAGATAGCCCGGTCGGCCGGAAATAATCAGTCAGCATTCACTATTATGCTGTTATTATATGTGAACACTGCTTTTTGCTAGTACTCTTTTCTCAAAGTGAGTCTATCACAAAAGCAGAAGATTAAAAACGAATCATGATAGTAAGAGGGACTATTTGGGGAATAAAAGAAGGGGTGCAAAGCAATACAAAAGTACTTATTCCTCCTTTGTCGTGGACAGTATGAAAAATGAAATATTAATATGATAACGACCCACCAAAATACAGCGAGAAAAAACATAACATAAAAGGCAGCCAGCGATCGGGATATACCAACAGAGCCAAAAGTCGATCGGTGATAGCCAATTGGTATTATTCGCTTTATCTTAGAGCAATTTATTCGTATTCGTTATTGGTAGCCTGGAAGCTATCAAGTTCCATTAGATATGTGGGAGAGCAGAGTGGTGGCAGTAAAGTATTTATCACATTTAGAGAGAGACAAAGAAACGAGAAAAGTGCTCCTCTCATTGGCCCAGAGTATCCAGGAGCGTGACATCGTCACCTATGATCACTCGCGCCGGGTAGCGGTTTATGCCCAGCGGCTGGCGCGCTACCTTGGCTGGAGTCGAAGAGAAGCAAGGGATCTGGCTCTGGCCGCGCTGGTTCACGATCTGGGCAAGACCTGGATCGGCAACGACATTTTAAATAAATCGGCGGCCCTCTCAAGGGAAGAGCGGCTCAAGATGGAGCGGCACCCGATCACAGGAGCCAGAATATTAATTGGATACGAAGTACACCCTTTCTATGTAGAAGCGGTGCTCTATCATCATGAGTCCTGGAACGGGCAGGGGTATCCGGCAAGATTGAAAGGTGAAGAGATACCATTCAGTGCCAGGATACTGACCGTAGCCGATGTCTATGACGTGCTCACCTCTCAGCGTCCATATAAAGACCCGCTCACCACGGATGAAGCGCGCGAGCGGCTCCTGGCAGGGTCAGGGACCAACTTTGATCCTGTCATCCTGCAAGCATTTGTGCACTTATTGGATATCACGCCAGATTTTACCCTCACACAGCATGTCTGTGGTATTTCATTAAAGAATCTGCGGCAGCCCGGATTCTACAACATGTTTATCGCCGGATCCTCGTCGTAGGTTCGGTCCTTGCGGCCAATACTTTCAACTTTAGAGCAGGCAAAAAGAAACACGACCACAGTACGTGCGGGGCTTGCCCCCGCTTTGGCCCTTTCCGCTCGAAAAAGCAACAAGAAAGACGTTCGGCATCAGCAGAAGCCTGCATGTATGAGCAGCGAGGAAGCAAGCGGGGGCAAGCCCCGCACGTACTGCTTCTCTTTCTATTTCTGCATTTTCTTAAGTTGAAAGTATTGCCCTTTGCGGCCGATTTCTCCTCGCCGTACGGACATGTATCTCACATGCGTTTCCGTGGTCCTCGCGTTTGGTGGACATGGGTGTGCGTGGAGAGGCAATCGGCCGCAAAGGCCGAACCTACGGACGAATGTCCGTTTTTCTTTTTGCAAAAATATGATGCGCCCCTCATTGTGGAGGCAATTTATTTTGTCCAATAGCTGCCGTCGGTAGTCTGAGGTTGAATATTATAATTAGCCGGAACCGTAATATCACCGCTGTAGAGTCCCCATTTCCGAATCAAGGTCGCGTAGGAGCCTTTTTGTTGTAGAGATTGCAGGGACAACCTGATGGTAGAGGACAGGGCTACATCATCGTTACGCACTAAAATCCCTTCGGTCGTTACGCCGACCATATTGCCGACGCGCTGCAAAGTATCTGGATGCTGCAAGATGGAATAATCGACCACAGAAGCATCTTCATAAACGGCGGCCACGCGCTGGCTCTGCAGCAACTGGAATGCCGCATTGTATTGCTTCACCTGCACCACGTGTACGGCGCCCTGACCATTTTGATGGCATACACTATCCATACTCGACAGCTCCCGGCCCTCGGAGGTTTGTTCCTGCACGGCCACCGACTTACCACACAGGTCTGTCATGGAATGTATCGCCAGAGGATCGCCCTTGAGTACCAGCAAAGACTTGCCGCCGCGAAAATAGGGGATAAAATTGACCCGCTTCTGCACTTCGGGGGTAATGCTTACCGCCGAGATAACCACGTCAAAGCGGCCCGCCACCAGACCATCAATCAGGGACGAGAAATCATTTGCCGCCACGTGGGTCTTCAAATGCATCTTCGTCGCGATGGCGCTGATTAAATCGATATCAAAGCCAGCGGGCTGCTTAGAGGTAGGATCGATAAACTCCTGTGGAGGATAGTTAAGATAGCTTCCAACGGTCAGTTCGCGCGCCGAGATCAAATGTAGAGCAGGATTCACGGTAGGTGATGGCGTAGCGAGCAAAGTCGGAGAGGCCGATCCGCCCTCACAGGCCACCAGAAACAACAGGCACATGCATACAGACAGGAAGACATTCAGACACCGATAGCGCCGCCCGCCCCCCAGACAAGGATAAGCCATGGAAAATGAAAGCTCCTCTCCCTTGATGCCGCCCTGCGGGCGGCGGGTCTGCCTGAGTGTGTTTTATTCTCTTTGTGTTAGCGAGCGTGGGCGCCCCCACACGCGCGTCCGCTGCGCGGCCGCACTAGTTTTTTTATGTTGGTGCAACCGGGGCGCATCAGCGCCCCGGTTGCACCAACATAAATATGGTTTTGGCGTCCCTACTACACCAACATAAACATGGTTTTGGCGCTCCTGCCACACCAACATAAACATGGTTTTGGCGTCCCTGCCACACCAGCATAAACATGGTTTTGGCGTCCCTGCCACACCAGCATAAACATGGTTTTGGCGTCCCTGCCACACCAGCATAAACATGGTTTTGGCGTCCCTGCCACACCAGCATAAACATGGTTTTGGCGTCCCTGCCACACCAGCATAAACATGGTTTTGGCGTCCCTGCCACACCAGCATAAACATGGTTTTGGCGTCCCTGCCACACCGACGCACCAGGGACTGCTGAGCGCCTGCGGTGCTCATAAGCTGGTTTTTATGGTGGTGCATGGGGGCGCTGATGCGCCCCCATGCACCACCATAAAAACCAGTGCGGCCGCGCAGCGGACGCGCGTATGGGGGCGCTCATGTGTCCCCATGATGATGAGAGTCTAACACATTCTTAAGAACTTACGTTAATTGGAGCTCTGGGATCACAGAGACGGGAGTTTTATGTATGGTGGGCAAGAAGAATTTTTCGCTCATAAAAGAAAATGCCCGAAAAATTATATATGAATAGCTGTTTATCAGAAGATATTGTGTTACACTATCAAGTAGTCAGATACAAATCACAACCGAATAACACAACCAAAAACATCTGGAGATGACGTTTGACTACGGCCGCCACTGGCCCATCCAGATGGAATGGTATACCATTGTGCACTTGTAGTCGCGAAAATCAGCTTGAGGGGCTTGGAGGGTCTAAAATGGCCATCAACTTTGACCGCAACATTTGCTGCGATCTCAATGAGACCATCTCTCGCGAATGGCTTGTGACAAATGGTCTGGGAGGATACGCGGCAGGAACGGTTGCCGGCGTGCTTACACGTATGCAACATGGCTTGCTGGTAGCATCATTACCCGGTACACGACAACCACAACTTTTGCTCGCGAAAGTCGATGAAGAGATTAGCTTTGATCAGCGCACCTACTACCTGGGCACCAATGAATACAGGGATGGCATATTCAATCCGGCGGGCTTTGTGCATCTGGAAGCATTTCGTCTGCAGGAGGGTTGTCCGATCTTCACCTACCGGCTCGGAGGTATCGACGGGCTGCTACTGGAGAAGCGCATCTGGATGGTGCGTGGCTTCAACACGACCTATATTCAGTACACTGTGCTGAGACCGGAGTCTCCGGATAAGCCGGTCTATACCCGCAATGGCAGAACCGAACCTCTGGACACCGACGCCAGGCGCCAGGCCGAACAGGAGAGGCAAGAGCCACTGATTCTGACCCTGTTGCCATTTACAGCGAACCGTCCTTATGATCGGCCCCAGCGCAGTCAGCAGGCGCCACATCTACATGTTCATACCCACAGAACGGAAGATATGGCACTGGAAAGCGAAGAGGGTCAGTGGAATCAGCAGTTGCCAGCGGGAGTCACAGGCTGCACCATCATAACCGACGATACAGTGCCAGCATACCATCTACTGGCCACCGGGCAGGAGGAGAATCAGCCTGCCTTTATTCCAACGGGGGTATGGTATTGGAACTTCCTGCGGCGCTGTAACGCCAGGGAGGAGCAGCCTGATACCGACGATCTCTATCTGCCAGGGGTTTTTCGCGTCCTGCTCTGGCCGGGCCGCCAGGATACGCTCACCATCGTAGCCAGCACAGAAAAGTTGGAACCGCCGCTCTATCAGCACGATGCCATCGCCTCTCTCTACGAGAAAAGCAGAGAGCAGCGTCAGCACACCATGGAGCGGGTGCTGCATACGTTGCGGCCAGAGCAGCGGACCGATCGGCCATACAATGGCGCGACACCATGGTCGCAGGCGGATAACCAATGCGACGCGCGGCAATTGCTCTACGCCAGCGAACACTTCATTACCCGCTACTATACCACAGCCACCAGCCAGGAAGTAAGCTTAGACAGTCAGGCGGGACTTATCACGCGAGGGAATCGGTCCCGAATAGCTCTGGTAGCGGAATACTTTGCCCAGGAATACAGAACAAGGGATGCGCTGATCGCCCTGCCTGGCATTTTACTGGTGACCGAACGCTACGTAGAGGCCCATCAATTCTTAGGGGACCTGGCGGATCACTTTATCGGAGGCATCCTACCAGATCGGCTGCCCACGGCACGGCAGGCTCTGACGGACCACAGCTATAGCAACGCCGACATCGCCCTATGGTACTTTTACGCGCTCGACCACTATCTACGAGCAACGGGGCATTATGAGTTTCTTGAGGAGGTCTTTCCTCGCCTGGTGGAATGCATCAATCGCTACAGGCAAGGAACCCACAACGGCATCCATGTTGATTCCAAAGATGGATTGCTCGTAGCGGAAAAAGAAGGCAAAGCCCTGACATGGATGAATGCATATCATGAGGGGCAACCGGTCACGCCCCGGTCCGGCAAACCAATCGAGCTCAATGCGCTGTGGTACCATGCTCTAATACTCATGCAAGGCTGGTCGGAACGGCTGGAGTATATAGGGCATATAGAAAACAGCGGCGCCTACTATCAGCAGTATGCCGAGCGCTGCAAACGCAGCATTCAGAAGCGCTTCTGGCAGTCCGAGCAGGGCTATTTATATGATGTCGTTGATGGGCCCGAGGGGAACGATGCCACGCTACGCGTCAATCAGCTGTTCGCGCTCTCCCTCCCGCATTCCATTCTGAATTCAATTCAGCAGCGGCAGGTCTTTGACTGCATAACCCGGCATCTACTCACGCCGTATGGACTACGCACAATGGCGGCTTGTGAGCCGGGCTATCATCCGCACATTGAACGCGGCTCCAGCCATCAAAGATCCCTCCACCAGGGCAGCTGCTGGGCCTGGCTCCTGGGTCCCTATGTGGATGCCATGATAAATCTAAGTAAAGGTACAGCAGGAGAGGAAGATAAGCCATCGTTCAAGGAGGAGGTGTGGTGGAGAGGCATGCAACTACTAGGACCACTACAGGACAGGTATAGCCAGGGACTACTTGGCATGTGTGAAGGCATCTTCGACGGCGATTATCCACAACACGCGGGACCGCAGAGCGCATCCCTGCTCAGCACAGCCGAACTATTGCGAGCCTCTAACCGACTCGCCAGGTGGAGCTTATCCTACAGGGCGTCAGGCGCGCGAATCAATTGATGCTATATAAAGAACGCATTGCTTTATCCTCATTTTAAATCCGCAATAATGCCCAGGTGGTGAGCCGCTTATGAGCTCACCACCTGGGCATTATTGCGGGAACGTGGCCGCTTTGCGGCAAAGCCGGGGCGAGCACAGCACCTATGAGGGGGTTATGCACATTTGGGGGGGGTTGTGCACATTTTGCGTTGGTTATCCACATTGATTGTGGATAACTTTTGTGGATAACTTACCTTTGCTTGTCTTTTTTTGGTGGACATAATGATATGAAGGACGGCTCATATAACGCTCTGAAACATGAAATAACGTTCAATTTAGACGCATTTTCTAAGCTTTTTTCCTATAAGTATGAGTTTTCCACAAACCTCACAGAATCCTCACAACTTCCTCACAAAATTCAATAGCTGGTTATATAACTGGTTATAATTTTCACACACATTTCACACGCCAAAAAGTTTTCCACATTTTTTGTGGAAAACTTATCCACATTATCCACATTTTTTATGTCTAGTTGATAGTCTTGCTATCAGCCTATATAACCAGTTATATAGCTATCACAAGATCCTCACAGCTTTCTAACAACGGTTCGAGTTTTCCACATCAAATGTGGATAAGTTTTCCACACTATCCACATTTTCCATAGCCTGCTATATAGCCAGTTATTAGTTATATAGCAGGCTATATAACAACTTACAGAATCCTCACAACTTTCTAACAACGGTTCGAGTTATCCACACGTAATGTGGATAAGTTTTCCACACTATCCACATTTTCCATAACTAGCTATAAAACTGGTTATAATTTTCACAGAATCCTCACAACTTTCTAACAACGGTTCGAGTTATCCACACGTAATGTGGATAAGTTTTCCACATTGAAGTCATAAAGATAAATACACGATATAACTGGATAAGTTTTCCACATTCGCTGTGGAAAACTTATCCACATTCTATCCACATTGGGGTACACATACGGACAAGCTTACTGGCATCCATCAGAGTTATCCACATTTGTTGTGGATAACTTTTTGGGGTAGATGGCTACAGATGAAGCAAGGAGACGGTGATGAAGATTATCAATAAGCGAGCGAACGGAATAAAAGCCAGATATTCTGTCAACTACTGATAGACGCACTTCAATATCAGGCGGCCAAAAATGTATAATTTGTCATAAAAAAGAGGTTATCCACATTTTTTTAAGTTTTCCACACTCGATGTGGAAAACTTATCCACCCAAAAAAGGGCTGTGGATAAGTGTGGATAGAATGTGGATAACCTGTGGATAAGTCGCAAAAACCTGTGGATAAGTTATGAACCTTTATTCATCTTTTACCCCTATGTGGATAAGTTATCCCCATGTTATCCACATTCTATCCACATAAATTCGCCTGCCTGGGCGCTTGTGTGGATAACTTTTTTGGTGGGTCTGGGGCCGCTCTAGAGGCTGATGCAGGCCACTGCTAAAATTTCAAAAAATTCGTCAAAAAAAAAAGTTATCCACTTTTCCACATCCCCTACTACTACTGTTTTATATATCTTTTTAAAAAAATAAATATATATTAGTAGTATAGAGCTGTGGATAACTTTTGCCTGGGACGGAAAATGGAGAGAGGGGGGGCCACCAGGCGGCCTTTTTAAAAAGGGGAGGATAAGCGCTTCCGCTCGGGCGTCCGCTTGCGCGGCCGCATTTTTTATTTTTTCTCTGGTGGAGCGGGATTGCCTGGGGAGAAAAAGGGGGAAGTGAAGTGGGATTGCCTGGTAGGATGGAGTGAGAGATGAAGTAAGCCCAGATGTCCTATGGAGGCGATGGTAGCCCTGAATCTATCGTTACAAGTAGTACAATAGGTATATCACCTTCAACATTTCCGTATATTTGTGCATATACTTTTATTCCGACCACAAAATGAATCGAGGTATCCATGATGATGTTGTGGATCGGAATAACTATACACGCGACTTTTAGAGAGATAGCCCGTTATATTGGTGGATAACTCCCACTCATCGCGATGAGCAACAGATAAGACCACTTTGTCTAAGGGATTAAAGCATGACATCAGTAATTGAGACGATTAAGGCGAAGGCAGATATCGTTGATGAGGTAAGCACAGTTGTTACTCTACAGAAATCGGGAAAATCCTATAAGGGATTATGCCCATTTCATAACGAGCGCACACCCTCGTTCTATGTGTTCCAAGAGAGCCAGACATGGCATTGCTTTGGCTGTAACGAAGGTGGCGACATCTTCTCCTTTGTGCAGAAGCAGCAAGGGCTGGATTTCCACGAGGCGCTGATCTACCTGGGAGAGAAGTCCGGAGTAGAGATTGAGGACCACCGGGGAGGAGATCCAGAAGAGGAGCGTGAGGCCAGCGCGGCCAGGGATCGATTGCGTAAGTTGAACGAGGAGGCGCTGCTCTGGTTTCATCAGATGCTGCTGAGGTCAAAAGAGGCTGCCGGGGCTCGTGCTTATGTGGAAAGCCGTGGTATCTCAGCGGACACCGTTCTCTCTTTCAGTCTAGGCTATGCCAGCGAACAATGGGACGGTTTATCGCGCTATCTTTTGAGTCGGGGGTACACTGAACAAGAGCTCGTAATGGGTGGGTTGGCCCGCTGGCGCGAGAACGACAACTTTGGCGGAGAGCGCAACGGCATCTACGACTACTTTCGCAACCGCTTGATCTTCCCCATTCGGGATGAGCGCGGACGCGTCATCGGATTTGGTGGTCGTGCTCTTGGGGATAGCAAGCCCAAGTATCTTAACTCCCCTCAAACAATGCTATTTGAGAAAAATACCGTTTTATACGCCATTGATATGGCGAAAGATGCAATAAAGCAAATTGGGCAGGTGGTTATAGTAGAAGGGTACGTAGATGCGGTTATTGCTCACCAGTATGGAACCAAACAAACCGTCGCCTGTATTGGTAGCGCAATTACCGAGAAGCACATTCAAAAGCTTAAGAAGCTGACCAAACAAGTTACACTGGCCCTTGATCCAGACGCGGCTGGTAGCGCGGCCACCGAACAGGGCATCAAAGAAGCGCTCAAAGGATTTGACCGCACTGTTGTACCGGTGCCGCTGGCTGGTGGAAGTGGGGCACGTCAATACAGCCAAAAAGGCCAGAAAGGCTCGAAGCAGCAGACACGCGGCATCATCCGGCTAGAAGAGCAAGTCGACGCCGAAATTAATGTCCTGCAGCTCCCGCCAGGAGAGGATCCAGACGAAGTAATCAGGCGAGATTTTTCCACCTGGTTTTACGCCGTCAACCATCCACTGTCACTTATCGACTACTATTTCGTTGTCAAGACAGAGGATCTCAATTTACGGGAGCCAGCAGGAAAGACCGAAGCGGCCAAAAGGCTGCTACCGGTGATCGCCATGATCAGCGACCGCATCAAGAGGGACGCATACATACGCAAGCTGGCCGGTATGATCAGTATTGACGAACGCAGTCTCTATGACGAGCTGCAGCGCACCATACGGAGTCAGAAATCCACGGGTATCACCGCCAATTTCAGTGGAAAGACACCCGAGGTTGAAAGAGCGCAGCAAAAAGAGCGAACTGAAGAAGATCGAGAGTCTTCGGTCAGGCGCACAGAACCTGAAAAAGATAACACAAAAAGCAACGTTAGCAAGGAACGGATTGGGCTTGACAGAAATGAGCGGAGTACGTTAAAATGGGAGGACTACCTTATTGGGCTACTCGTGCAAAATCCAGGCTTATTTCCGCATGTGTGTGTTATAATTAACGAAGGTGACTTCGCTGGGACAGACACGCGGGAGTTGTACCACTTACTCAACTCTGTGTATCAACGTGAATCTTCCCCTTCATATCAATCCTTAGAACAATTTGTGCCCTCGGCACTGATGTCTGCGGTCGCCAGGGTTCTTGAGAGCGTTAAAGCGATGTCTCCACAGGACGCAGGCGTGCTGGTAAAAGAAGCCGTCCAGTGCGCGACTCGTCTCAAAAAGAAGCGATTGTTACAATTAAATACAGAATTAAAATTTCTTTTGCAAGAGGCCGCCGCAGCTGGCGATAAAGCTGCCGTTGGCCAGATCCAGCAGCAATTTGTCACAATACAACGGCAGCTACGAACACTCGACACCGCCACACGGCTACAGGGGTAAGTAGAGCAACTGCTGTGAAACGCAATCAGGAAGCTTATCAGAGCCGCGATCTATTTTTAAGGGGTCGGCAATGAAAAAATCATTTTTTACCAAATCGGACCAGAAAACAGGAATTGTCATCATTTATTGTTTATTATATTAGGCCTGTTTTCTGAAGGGGGATGCCAGAATGGTGAATCGGGACCAAGAAGTAATGGATCGAGTACACAATGACCATGGAAATGTCAGCACCATCAGTACAGGGCCATTGAATAATGTTTTTGATCTTGAACATTTTGATATGGATGAATCCATGTTAAATGATACGGCAGATGTCTTTAATATTGACTCCGTCGGTCATCATGCTCACGTTCCAGCGGCAAGCGTAACGGTACCCGCTGAGAAAAGCGAGGAATTTGACCTGTTTAAATTACAGGACGAAGAGCCTATGGAAGCCCTGGATCCAACAAAAGAGCCACCGGCAGACTGGGAGCCCGGACCCGAGGAGGTAGCGGAAGTGGACGCTGAAATCCTGGCGGACCCGAAATGGGATGAGCTTGGAGACGGCCTGGGAATCGTGGTAGCCGACCTCGAGAGCAGCCTGGATGATCCAGTGCGTATGTATCTGCGTGAGATCGGCCGTGTTCCCCTGCTGAATGCTGAAGAGGAAGTGCGCCTGGCGCAATTGATGGAGAGAGGCAAGCAGGAGCGCATGCGCGCCGAGCGCCTCAAGGTAAAGCCAAATCGTAAGTATATTGAAGACGGAGAAGAGGCCCAACGCCGCTTGACCGAGGCCAACTTGCGCCTGGTGGTGAGCGTCGCCAAGAAATACATCGGCCGTGGCATGAACCTGCTGGATCTGATCCAGGAAGGCAACATTGGCCTGATTCGCGCTGTCGAAAAATTTGATTACACCAAGGGCTACAAGTTCAGCACATACGCTACCTGGTGGATCAGACAGGCGATCACACGCGCCATTGCCGACCAGGCCCGCACCATTCGTATTCCGGTACACATGGTTGAAACCATTAACCGCCTGATTCGCATCAGCCGCAGGCTGCTGCAAGATCTAGGACGCGAACCAACCTCGGAAGAGATCGCCGAGCAGATGGAGATCAGCGCCGAGAAGGTACGTGAGATCATCAAGGTTAGCCAGGAGCCTGTTAGCCTGGAGACGCCGATCGGTGAAGAAGACGACAGCCACCTGGGTGACTTCCTGGAAGACCAGACCGCCCTGGCTCCGGCGGAAGCCGCCAGCCATCAACTGCTCAAAGAGCAGGTGGAAGATGTGCTGGACAGCCTGACGGAGCGCGAGCGCAAGGTTCTGCAGCTTCGTTTTGGTCTGGATGACGGACGCAGCCGCACCCTGGAAGAGGTCGGCAAAGAGTTCCACGTCACGCGCGAACGCATTCGCCAGATCGAAGCCAAGGCGCTGCGTAAATTGCGTCATCCTAGCCGCAGTCGTAAGCTGAAAGATTACCTGGATTAATATCCACCGTCAATGTGCATAACTTTGCACGAATGTGGATAACTTATCAACATAGTAAGTGAGCCGTTAACAAACGGCTCACTTTTTTGTGTGTTTAATGCCATCAACGTGCTACTCTGGCGGCTTTAAAGGCATAGCAAGCACCGATTTAGAATTTATGAGTGAGATACGCGTGATAACAAGGTGTGGATAACCTGGAAAATAATGTGGATAACCCCGGCGAATGTGGAAAACTTATCCACATTTATGTCTAGCAGGTTATGATGAGAGATATTCCGCCAATCCCGAAGCGTTAGCGCAAATGTGGATTTAAAAATAAAAATCTCAAAAAGGTAGCGAAAAACGCGCCTGTTCGCAATATCGGTAACATGAGAGGAATAATTTTCTGACGCACTATGTGGATAAGTTTTCCACATATTGCCATGTTATCCACATTGGTGCATAACTTCTGAAAAAAATACATTTTGCGAATCTCTCATGTAATCTAAATGTTAAAAGGCCCTGAAACGCGTTTATAGCCTCAACAGAGGGCTCTGTTTGTTTGAGCAGTATCAGTAGTGGTAAAAATCTCCGTAGAGGTTTTCTCGTGGCTCTCAACGAGATTTTTTAATAATCAAATAGCTATGCCATATGCGTTGATATGGTATTTTCCCTTAAAAGTAATATAAATAAGTTATTGTAAAGTTAATTATATAGATGATTGTGGATGTGTTTATGCCTTAGATGATCGTAAAATATAAACGCTCCCCGACGCGAAAACGGCCCGTAGGTTCGGCCTTATGATCTTTTACGTTTTAACCGGGTATAATATCCTCTTTTGTATTCCCGCCTGCGGCGGGGAAAGAGAGAAGAGGAGCTTTTGGGGACTTGAGCATGCTGGAAGCATGCTCGCCCAAACCCCGGCAGGAGGGGCTCGCCGCCCCTCCTGCACCTTCCCGCTTTATACCTTCTTATGAGGACCACGGGAGCGCATGTGAGATGCATGTTTATGCGGAGAGGAGAAATCGGCTGCAAGGGCCGAACCTACGATTATGGGCGGATGGTTTCGGCGGTGGTGCGTACGATTTCGACGAAGTCGTGTTTGATGCTGGCGCCGCCGATCAATCCCCCGTCGATGTCGGGGTGGGCCATGAATTCGCTGATGTTGGCGGAAGTGACGCTACCGCCGTAGAGGATGCGGATGGCCTGGGCCGCACTCTCCCCATAGATGCTGGCATAGGTGTGGCGGATAAAGTGGATGACCTCGCCGGCGCCTTTGGCTGTGGCAGCTTTGCCAGTGCCGATGGCCCAGATTGGCTCATAGGCGATGACGATCTGGGACGCCTGCTCACCGCTGAGTCCCGCCAGGCTCTGCTGGATCTGGGTTTTGATTACGGACTGCGTTTCTCCGGACTCGTATTGATCTGTGTTCTCTCCCACACAGACGATGGGTCGCAGGCCATAGGCAAAGGCGGCCAGCGTTTTCTTATTCACCAGTTCATCATTCTCGCCGAAGTAGGTACGGCGTTCAGAATGGCCCAGGATCACCGTGGTACAGAGCTCTTTAAGCATGCCCGGCGCGATCTCGCCGGTGAAGGCTCCCTTATCCTCATAGTACATATTCTGGGCTCCCAACTCGACACCAGGGGTCGGCATCGCTTCCATGACTTTATGGACAGATGCCAGAGAGATCGAGGGAGGACAGAGGATGCTCATCAGGGATGAATTGTGGCGGATAATATCTCCCAGCGCGGGAAGAATCTCGCGGGCAAAGCTTGAGGCCTGCTGGGGTCCTAGATTCATTTTCCAGTTGCCTGCGATGATCGCAGTACGAGAAGTTGCCATATAATGCTCCTTAGTACGTGCGGGGCTTGCCCCCGCTTTGCTTGCCTCCGCTTTGTTTGCTCGCGAAAGGAAAGATATACTTGTTGCATTTTCGAGCGGCGAAGAAGGAAAGCGGGGGCAAGCCCCGCACGTACTCTCATTATTTTTCTTGTTGCATGTTCTAATGTTGAAGGGATTGCCCACGAGGGGCGTACCTACGGTAAGCGCCCGCGAGGGGCGCATCTATGGCGCCCATGAAGGGTGCACATTCATTGTACCATTTTTGTGCTCAGGCATCTTGCAGAGCTGCTACACCGGGGAGGACGCGGCCCTCCAGGAACTCCAGCGAGGCGCCGCCGCCGGTGGAGACGTGCGTCATCTTGCTGGCGGCTCCCGCCTGTTCCACGGCCGCCGCTGAATCGCCGCCGCCGATAATGGTGGTCGCACCCTGTTGGGCGCGCTCAATCAGGATGTCGATTACCGCGTTGGTGCCTTTCGCGAAGGCTGGCATCTCAGCCACGCCCAGCGTACCATTCCACACAATCGTCTGGGCTGCAGCCAGGGCCTGGCGGAACGTCTCAACCGTAGCGGGTCCGATATCCAGGATGCGCCATCCCTGTGGCACGGCCTGCGCGGCGACCACTTTATGGTCCGCGTCGGCGGCGAAGCGATCGGCGATCACCACATCCGGAGGCAGGATAAACTTTTTGCCAAGCTTCTCCGCCTGGGCGATCAACGCCTTCGCCTCATCTACCTTCGCCTCCTCGAACAGAGAATCTCCGATCTCCAGTCCCTGGGCTTTGAGGAAGGTATTGGCCATGCCGCCGCCGATCAGGATGCTGTCCGCCAGCGTAATCAGGCGTTCAAGTACCGCGATCTTATCGGAGACTTTGGCGCCGCCGACGATGGCCGCGAAGGGACGGCGAGGATTCTCCAGCGCGCTGCCCAGGAAATTAAGCTCTTTCTCCACCAAGAAGCCGGAGACGCCTGGGAGATAATGGGTCACGCCCTCAGTCGAGGCATGGGCGCGGTGGGCGGTACCGAAGGCATCATTCACATAGAGATCGCCGAGCGAGGCCAGCTGGCGAGCGAACTCTGGATCGTTCTTTTCCTCTTCTTTGTGGAAGCGCAGATTTTCTAACAGCAGTACCTGCCCCGGGCGCAGCGCCTGGGCTTTCTCTTCGGCCTCCGGGCCGATGGAGTCGTTGCTCGTAACCACTGGTCGTTGAAGCAGTTCTGACAGGCGAGCCGCTACAGGTGCCAGGCGCATCGTATCGACCGCCTGGCCTTTGGGGCGGCCCAGGTGGGACATCAGGATGACGGCGGCGCCATTATCGAGCAGGTAGTTGATGGTGGGCAGGGCGGAAACGATGCGGATATCATCGGTAATATGTTGGGAAGCATCCAGGGGGACATTAAAATCGACGCGGACCAGGACGCGCTTGCCCACCACATCGATATCCCGAATAGTCTTTTTGTTCATCGCTTTATCCTATTGCTAGCCAGAGCCCAAAAGGGAAACTGGCATATAAAATGGCGCAGTTACACCATAGAGATATAACATACGCCATCAGAACCTGCGAGACTAGAATCCTTTGGAGGCGATAAAGGCAGCCAGGTCGGAAACGCGGTTAGAATAACCCCATTCATTGTCGTACCAGGCCAGAACCTTCACCATATTGCCACCCATGACCATGGTGGAAAGACCATCGACGATAGACGAATGAGCATCGCCACGGAAATCGGTCGAAACCAGAGGCTCCTCGGTATAGCTCAGGATGCCCTTCAGCGAACCGGCGGCCGCCTCTTTGAAGGCATTGTTGATTGCCTCTACCGAGGTCTCTTTATTGAGAGTGGCCACGAAATCGACGACCGACACCGTCACGGTTGGCACGCGCAGAGACATACCATCGAAGCGACCTTTCAGCTCAGGGATGACCAGAGCCAGGGCGCGTGCGGCGCCGGTCGTCGTCGGGATGATATTGCTGCCGGCGGCACGCGCGCGGCGCAGATCTTTATGCACCTGGTCAAGGATACGCTGGTCGTTGGTGTAGGAGTGGATGGTATTCATCATACCGCGCTCAATACCGAACGTATCATTGAGAACCTTGGCCGCGGGAGCCAGGCAGTTCGTGGTGCAGGATGCGTTGGAAATAATGTTGTGTTTGGCGGGATCATACATATTTTCGTTCACACCAA
Source organism: Dictyobacter halimunensis (assembly GCF_036245075.1). Classification (NCBI taxonomy): domain Bacteria; kingdom Bacillati; phylum Chloroflexota; class Ktedonobacteria; order Ktedonobacterales; family Dictyobacteraceae; genus Dictyobacter; species Dictyobacter halimunensis. Next base: position 2,416,322 of record NZ_BSRI01000002.1, on the reverse strand, counting down.
GAACGACGGTGAGATCCTCGCCTTTAGCGGGGGCAGAGATAATGACCTTTTTCGCGCCACCCTGCAGATGAGCGGAAGCCTTGGATGCATCGGTAAAGAGGCCGGTCGACTCGATCACCAGTTCGACACCCAGGTCGCCCCAGGGGATCTGCGCGGGATCTCTTTGAGCAATAACTTTGATGGAATGCCCGTTTACGATCAGGGTATCCTCAGTGGCTTCAACCTCGCCGGGGAAACGGCCGTACGTGGAATCATATTTTAAAAGATGGGCATTGGTATGTGTATCGGTGAGATCGTTAACTGCGACAACCTCTAATTCGCTAGAGTGATTATCAAGGATTGCTTTGAGAGACTGACGCCCGATGCGTCCGAAGCCATTGATACCTATACGGGTTGGCATAGCTTTTTCTCCTTAGTTATTGTTGTACCCTTGTTGTGCAATTTGCTCCTGGGCAGATTCTATCGCTTACCCCTGAGTGATCTTCTTCATCTCATCTGTCGTTTTACCCATAGTTTGCCGTCAACATGTTACGGTTGCAGCACTGAAACACGTTCACGTGTCACGAAAAGGTCACGCTTTGTTTGTGTAGAAACTATCTACCTGCCAAACTATGTAGAGATAAAGGTTATTGCATTTCGGCGTTGAAATACAGTAATGATGGTTGATCGACACAGTTCCATGTTACCTGGGGGATCCACCCAAATAGAGTGCCGTTACCTTCATTTCCTTATGTGTAAGGTTATCACTTGCAAACGAAACTGGCAATATATCTGAGCGGAAGTTTAATAGGCAAGAAGAATAGAAGTGTTTCTAGCGTTGTGTGTAAAGTAACTATATAGGAGAACACGAGTTCTCATATCGTGTTGGCAAGCGTGAGCGCCCCCACACGCGCGGCCGCATTTATATTTGAATAGTGGTGCACTAGCGGCGCATCCGCGCCGCTAGTGCACCACTATTCAGACAACTCTCTAAAGGTCGCCGCGGATGATGGGGATGACACCGATGGAGAAGCGAATATACTCATCATCGTAGCCAAAGCCCGAGCCGGGGACGCCAGCAATGCCGGTCTTCTCAAAGAGCGCGAAGGCATCTATTCCTTCGTTGAGCTTGCTCCAGTTGTAGACTGTGGCGTCATCATCTATATAAATCTGCTCGAAGAGATGGAGCTCTTCGTTGATCTCTTGTAACTGTTTGACCAGTTGTGTACGGCGCAGGCGATAGAAGCGGCGCAGCTTCTCGCCGAGCCAGGGACGAGTTTGCAGGAGGCGATAGTAGGCCATGAAGCGTAGCTGCCACTCACCCGGCAGGGCCGCCAGGCCATTGCTCCAGCTGACCGCGATACCGGCTGCGATATTGGGGTCGCCGCAGGTGACCCAGCCGAAGCGCTCGCCGGTCAGGGTATGCGTCTTGGAGAAGCTACTGACAAAGATAGTATGCTGCAACACTTCTGGATTGATAAAGGTCGCCATGCGCGCCTGATCTTCTTCGGGCTTTCCTGTACCGATATACGCGAGGTCGGCCAGCATCAGGATCTCTCTGCCCTTAGCGCGGAAACTACCGAGTACGGCGTGCAGATCCTCCAGCTCGGCCTGTGAATAGGCGAACGCGGTTGGATTATTGGTGATGGTCAGATAGAAGACGTGGATATCTGGATGCTCGGCGAGGATCTGTTCCAGCTGAGCCCCGGTCAGTTTGAAGCGATGTTCGGCGGAGGTCTTGTAGCGGTGGATCTGATAGCCATAGCTAAGGGCCTGCCACTCAGGGACGCCAAAGCCGGGTTCAGGGAACAAAATGCCTACCTGCTCCACCTGCCGTGTACGATAGATATGGGCCACGCCACGCAGGACGTTGTCGATGCCATCCATAGCCCCCAGGCTGAGGTGGACATTCTGATGGGTCACCTCGATGCCCCAACGTCCCATCTCCTGGGCCAGCCAGCCGCGCAGAACAGGATTGCCGATGCCATAGATATCATAGACTCGTGGATCAAAGCCCTGACTAAGCAAGAGGCGCTCGCACTCGAGCATCTGATCGCGCAGCCAGTAGTAGGTCTCTCCGGTAGCGGTATAGTGATAGAGTTCCTCTCCGGGCAAGGCGATGCCTAATTCATCGGCGAGGATGCGATAATCTTCCGGGCCGCCCTCCTCGCCCTCGCACTCTACCGCCTGGCGCAGGTCGATATCACCGATTGTGCGATTGACCACCTCGGCGCGAATAATCTGATCATCTATATTATGCTGGCGGCAGGTCTGCTCCAGTTCGGCAACGATACGGGCCATAACGCGAATGGGTCCTGCCCCTTCGCTAATATGCGGACGGTGGCGCTCGATAATCTCGCTACGGAGCTGGCGCAGAAGTGTGCGCTGCTCATCGTCCGACAACCTGGATGGTATTGAAGGATCCGAAGAATTTAAAGCAGAGGTATATTGGCTCACGGACGGGGTACTCCTTTCATATGTGCGGCCTCGCACTCCACATAGTGCAAACATCTCACGTGAAGGTTGCCGATCAGCATTGATCGGCTTGACGTTACTAGTGTAGCACCAATCCAGGGTGGCGAAAAGGTGTGTGGCAAGTGGTATAAATGTAGACGATAGATATGGAAGAATAAACTCAAGAGTTGGACAATAAATGTTGATACAAGGAGCGCAGATGTTATTTGAGAATAAAAACGTGGTGATCACCGGGGCCGGTCGCAGCATTGGGAAGCGGCTGGCGCTGGGATTTGCGGAACAGGGAGCGACCATTCTCGCGCATTATTCCCAGTCGAAGCAGGGAGCCGAAGAGGTTCAGCGGCAGATTGAAGAGAGGGGAGGAAAAGTATTTCTCTACCAGGCGGATTTGCGCAAGCCGGAGGAAGCCGCGCAGCTGGTACACTACGCCCACCGGGTGCTAGGAATGATCGATGTCTGGATCAACAATGCCGGTGCCAGCGCCAATAGCGCGGAGACCAGGGGGATGAGCGAGATTGAGATATTTGAGCGCATGGTGGGTGTCGACATCATGGGAACCTGGCGCTGCTGCCGGGAGGTGCAGCCATATATGCGCGAGGGAGGCTCTATTATCACAACCGGATGGGATCGCGCATTGGATGGAGCGCCGGGTCTGCCCAATCAGATGTATGCTATCAGCAAGGGGGCCATTATGTCGCTGACGCGCTGCCTGGCTACCGAGTTCGCTCCTCATGTTCGCGTCAACTGCATCGCCCCTGGACGTATTGAAAACGAATGGTCTCAGACGCTATCTGAAGAGACGCAACAAAAGGCGGTACAGGACATCCCCATGAAACGCTGGGGAACGCCCGACGACATCCTGCAGACGGCCTTCTTTCTGGCCTCAGCGGCATCTTCCTTTATGACTGGTCAGACTTTGCTGGTTAATGGCGGTGAGATTATGCGTTAGGTGGGTGGTTTTTTGGATGGATGTTTCACGTGAAACATTGCGGCAAGAATATCGTCAATGTCTCCTCCAACGAGAAACCCGAAACGCTCTACCAACGAGAAACGCACATGTGGGATCGACCTTCAACGGTCGACCGGGCCGCGAGCGACAGCGATTGCGGCCCACGTGCCCGCCCCACGTGGTACCCGGTAAGGAACGTTCGCTTTTGGGTACGCCTGCGCAACGTTGCGGGTGGGAACGACGTTGGCGAGCGTGTAAGACAGGGAAAGTGAGGTGGTGGGGGTACGTGGGCTGCCGTCGCTGGCGCTGGCAGCCCGGTCGACCGTTGAAGGTCGACCCTACATGGCGTTTCATGTTGGGGGGGCGTTTCAATTTTTGGGGGCTTTTCGTTTTTCGATGAGGGCTCGTGTTTTTGCCGCTTTGTCTGGTGGCAAGGAAATGAATTATCGCCGAATTTAAGAATTTACGGTACCTTTACCTTCTTATGCACTAAATTTCTCAATTTTCTTTCTTTGCCAGATCATAAAGGGGAGTAAAACTGTGTCAATGGTACTTTAACCTTCTTAAGCTCTTTAGTTCTTTATTTGGGCTAATGAATCGGCTCCTAGACCGGGTTGAGGTATTTTTTTGTCTGTGTTTTGCCCTTCTTAACGTGAGTTCTGTTTAAGGTAGACCAATCAAGCGGCCAGCAAAGCGCGCTCATCGAGATGCAGACCCTGCTTTTTGCCCTGATGGCTGTAAGCAAGCAACCCAGCAATCAAATGCACGACAAAATTGACCGGGCTGCGATGGCGAGAATGCTCAATCTGCGAAATGTTCTTGAGCTGGTCAATGATCGACTCAATGACAGCCCGTTTGCGCAACAGCAGTTTGTCCGAAATGTGCATGAGATGGTTCTTCATGTTCTTGCGCAGCTTGGTGATGAGCTGGAGTCCCTGCTTAAAGAGCAACTGGCTCAAAGGAGCAGAAATGTATCCGCGATCACCAAAGAGCTTGCCATGCAAGTGTTTGACCATCTGGGCAACCGGCGTTCGATCATCGACGTTGCCTGGCGTCAGACAACATGCCAGCAGCTCGCCTCGATCATTGACCGCCAGGTGTAGCTTGAAACCAAAGAACCATCCCATGCTGGTCTTACCCCGCTTGGCGTCAACAGCAAAGACACGGTGTTGATGGATCCGTTTGGGATCACATACGACCAAAGATGTCGCATCAATAAAGCTGATGCCTGTACAGGCTCCATAGCGGCTGTGCAAATACGCCAGCAAGGGAATCATCATCGATGGCATCAGGGCCACAAAGCGCGCATAGCTCACCAGATGTGGAAACTCCTTGGTCAGATGCACCTGTACATGTTCGGTGTAGTAGGCCTTGAATGTTCGATAGTGCGACTGATGAAAATGAATCAAAATCGTCATCACCTCGCTTGGGCACAGATGGCCTGCACGCTTTCGGCGCTTGCCAGCTTGCATCTGACTGTTTTCCCACTGCGGTGTAAAGGTGAGCATAAAATCGTCGACATCACAGAACAATTCGAGTAAACTCATTGTCAGATCCCTCCGATGGTGAATAGATGGTGTTTGTTTTGTTTCTATTCTAATTCATCGGAGTGGGATCTGTTTATCCAGAACTCACGTTTCTTAAGCTTTCTTTAGTTTGTCCTTGAGGGGGGATGCGAATAGACGCTGGGGAGAGAAATTGGAGAGTGATGTTTCACGTGAAACATTGGATTTGTGGATGGCGTGAATAAGCGGACGCGAGGTCTGAACTTATGAGGAGGGTGAGGATGTTTCACGTGAAACGTTGTGCGAGTATGACGTTTCACGTGAAACATAGATTTGTGGATGGCGTGGGTAATCGGACGTGAGGTCCGAACTTATGGGGGTGAGAGCTAGGTCCGATTTTTTGTGAGGAAGTGCTCTACTTTGCTCAGGGCTTCGGGCATGTTTTTGCGTCCGAGGCCGATGCGGAAGTTGTTGCCGGGGTGATCATAGACGGTTCCGGGTAGGAGCATGACACCTTCTTTTTGTACCAGTTGTTGGGCGAATTCGGCGATGGGCTGGTTGGTGCGCAGACGTGGAAAGGCGATGCTACCTGCCTGGGGTGAATGCCAGGAAAAGGTGTCCGACCACTGGTTGAAGAAGCGGTCCAGGTGCTGTCTATTTGATTGGATGATGTCCAGGCTGCGCGTGATAATCTGGGAGTGGGCACGAAGGGCGATCAGGGCCAGGATTTCGCTGGGGGCGCTATTGCAGATGGAGAGATAATCTTTGAAGGCCGCTATTCTTTGCAAGAGAGTTGTGTCCTGCGTTGCCAGCCAGCCGATGCGCAATCCGGCCAGCGCGAAAGACTTTGACATCACGCCCAGGGAGATGGCCTGGTGCGAGAGATCGGCGGCGCCAGGCAACGTTTGTTCGGGCTGGTATTCGAGGAAGCGGTATGACTCATCGGAGAACAGATAGGCGTTCGCCTCCTGGGCGATTGCTACTACCTCATCGAGTGTCTGGCGATCCAGGTGGGCTCCGGTGGGATTGTGGGGGAAGTTGATGACGATGAGGCGAGTATTGGGGCGTAGCGCTTTACGCAGGGTAGCCATATCGAGCTGCCATTCCTGCTCTTCTCGCAATTCTAACAGGGTGACATCGGCACCGGTAGCCTGGGCGATGCTATAGAGGGATTGATAGCCGGGCCAGGTTACTAGCGCATGATCGCCTTGCTGGAGCAGCACATTGGTGAGGGCAAAGATTGCTTCCTCGCCGCCGGAGAACGTCAAAACGTTTTCGGGGGTGAGCTGTTGATAGAGACGGGCAATCTGCTGTCGTAGCAACGGATGACCCGCGCTCTCGGTATATCCCAATGACAGATTCTGCCATAGCTCGCGGCACTCGGGGTCCGCCAGTGCCAGCAGATCGTTCATCTGGTAGCCATCGACATCAGAGCTGGACAGCATATAGGGAGCGACAAACTCCCAGCGAGCGAAGTAGCGCTCCAATTTAAAATCAGGAATGTGCATTGTTCTTGATATCCTTATTCATCTTTGAGCCAGACGCGCAATGGTCCGAGAATGGTAAAGCCGACGCGTATCGCCAGCGCAAGACTTTCATCCTGCTCATAGCCAACGATCGGAAGGCCAGGATGCTGGTTAGAGATCAGTGCAAGCAAGCCTTGCCAGTATTGTTCCGCATCCTGCTCAGGCGTAAAAACGTTAGAGACGCCAACGACACCAGGTGTCTTATTAGCGATGGCTCCCGCAACGATATGGTTATCCTGATAGGCTGCCATGATGCAGATGTTTGCATCATGTAAGAGCGGGGCCTGGAAAATGTGGTTCTGCGTGAGTTCTGTTTGAGACCAGGCTGTCTCCCAGCCAAGAAGTTCTTTTTCCTCGGTGATTCTTTTCCATGCGAGTTCTGTGGATGGTTGGTTGGGAACTGTCATGGAGTCAGATCGAAGAATGATCCACTGTGCTTCGAACAGCGAGTGAAATCCGAACGGATCAAGATCCAGGTCGGCAAAGCTGTCTTTGATAGAGATCGTGTAATCATTCTGCTCCGAGAGAAATGCCGCCAGCGGGTCTTGATGCAGATCAAGGTTTTCGGCCGGTGAAAGGGTTATCAGATTGGGATAGTAAGTAGGTGCCTGATGTTTGATCATCCAGAAGGTTTCGTGGAATTCTCCTGGTATATTGTGTGAGCGGCAGACGGTCTCGCACCAGATGGCATTGTTGTTTACGGCCAGTTGCAAATAATTTGTATGCATTCCTTTTTACTCTATCCTTTACATGTTAGCACTGACATCTATCTTAACATTTCTTTCAATGGTTAAAGCTACTTACAATGTTTCACGTGAAACATTGTAAGTAGCTTTATTGGTCGCGGAATATCTCGACATGCATACACAGGCATCCGAAAAAAGGGACGTCCTCGTTGGTGGGGCGTTTTGGGATTTTGGGGATGCATTGTCTCTTCTTTTTACTTTCCTGTGGGCAACATTTTGGATTATACCTGCTGCGATATGTATGTTTCACGTGAAACATTGGATGTGTGGATAGATGAGTTGCAAGAGAGATTTACAAATTCTTGATTAAGGATGGGATTAATGGTTAGAATAAAGGAGGTATGATAACAAGAGATGAAAGGGGTGAGGCATGAGTGGTTCACCAATACCGTACGTGACTGGTTCGACTACATCTCTGGATGGTACGACGATTGGGTATCGCCAGGTTGGCGATGCTGGTCCTGGTCTTCTTATTTTGCCTGCGGGGACGCAGGCGGCGCAACATTGTATGCGGCTGGCGGCGGCGCTGGTGGATACTTTTACTGTGTATGTAGTAGATCGGCGGGGACGTGGACTGAGCGGACCGCATGGGGATGACTATTGTATGGCGCGCGAGTGTGAGGATGTGGATGCTCTTATTAAGAAGACAGGCGCGCACTTTGTGTTCGGTCATAGTTCCAGCGCGCTGGTTACTTTGCAGGCGGCACTCACTGTGCCAGATGTGTATAAGGTAGCTATTTATGAGCCACCGCTTTCGACGCATGGTTCTATCTCCACCGGCTGGATACCGAAGTTTGATCGTGAGATCGCGAAGGGCAAATCAGCTGCGGCAATGACTACTTTTCTCAAGGATGATCACCTCACTCGTCTGCCGCGCTGGTTGCTGATTTTCCTCTTTAACTGGTATATCAAGAGGGATAAAAAGACGCTTTCGCCAGGTGATGTCTCTTTAGAAGCACTTATCCCCACTCAGCGTTTTGATGGCTTGCTGGTAAAGGAGATGGATGGCAGCCTTGAAACCTTTGCCCATCTTGATAAAGATGTTCTCTTATTGGGTGGCGCGAAAAGTCCACAGTTTCTGCATGATATTCTGGATTCTCTCAATCACACATTGCCACGAGCCAGATGGATCGAGTATCCAGATTACGATCATAGCGCGCCAAATCACAGATTGCCCAGTCAGACGGGGCCGGAACGCATAGCGAAAGATCTGAAGACATTCTTTTCTCAGAATAGGTCTTACCCTCGTTTTATTGAGGGTACGTAGGCGTCCCCTCCAATGAGAAACGCCCCGTAGGGTCGACCTTCAACGGTCAATGCCATTTAAATAAGGAGAATGGGATCAGTTTCGATGGCAGTGCAAGAGTCCACGAGGTCTGTGACCTTCGCCATGATCATGAGATACTGCTCCCATTGGGCCTGGGCCTGCGGTGCCCGAAATCCCACATCGCTCTCTCGCTTGCGTTCAAATCGGTTGTGGCTCTGCTTGACCACGCGCGGATAACTGCGTACCCGCCGCTCGGGAAGCCGCAGATCCTTTTGGCGCACCATCTGCCTCAGGCGCTCTTGCCACCCGGTTGCCTGCGGTCGATCCAGCAATGTCCCCAGGGTCAGCGCGACGTTGAGCACCTCGATCGTTTCGGTAAAGCTGAGCCGATCCGTATCCAGTCCCGCCTCCTGCTGCCCCGATCGATGCATCCAGACCCGCACTAGATAATGCCCTAAGAGCATGGCGTAGGCCTGCTGGATCACCAGCAGCGGGCTCTTACTCCCCAGCATCGGGAACACCAGTTGATGCGTCTTGCCTTCATCAATGACCACCTCTTCTTCCCAGCGCTCATGATAACAGCCGGCGACCTCTCGGGCCGGTGCCTCGCGCGGATCGAGGAGGGTGGTGCAGATGCGGTAGAGCTCGGTCCGTTTGGGAGCGCGGGTGCCCGAGGTACTGCGTGAGCGGCGTTGCTGGGCAATGGGGACGGCGATAGCATCCTGCAGCCGATATTCAATGACGCGAATGAGCAGATCGTGCTGCAACCCATACGCGTTGGCTTGCAATCGCACCAGAGAACTGCCATCGGGCAAGATCTTCCAGGGCCGCGCGAAATCTCCTGCGGCGACGCGTCCGATCACATCAGCGCCGTGGGCGAGGATCTGCTCAATGGTCCTGGCCGAGCGCAAGCCGGCATCCAGGGTGAGCAGCATGCCAGGGGTGAGCCGGCTGAGCACACCCGGCAGCAGCGCCTGTTCGCTCACACGCACCGGGGCAAAGCGCGCCCCGATCATCGCATGCGTCCCATCCTCCACCAGCAACAGCGCGCGCAGCTTGGGAAACGGGCTCTGAGGGAGACGCTCAGAGGAGGGAGTCGTCTGCTTCCCCCGCTTGCGCTCGCCTTGATAGCCAAAGGCGCGGGCATTGGCAGGGGTATCGGCCACATCAAAGGAGGTGCCATCGATGCTGACCAGACGGCGACCGAAGCGAAAGGCGCCCGGAGTCTGTGGCGTAGCCAGCGGCAGGCAGATCTGCTCAAACAAGCGGCGCAGGGGCATCACCCCCAGTTGCTTGCGCCGATAGACCAGGGCAGCCGCGGTGGGAAGCGTGGGGCCGGTGTAGATGCCCAGCAGGCGAGCGGCAGCCACCAGGCGCCCGAGCGCCCGACGCGGCGTGAGCAAGGGCAGCAGCATCCAGGTGATGAGCACATAGACCATCACCACCTGCGACAGTGTGCGTTCGCGCTGTTCCCAGCGTCGCGTCTGGGTGAGGATGCGCGCGACGAGGGTTCGTGGATAGATGCTTTCGAGCACCGAAAAGGAGAGCTGACTGGAGAGTGTCTCGGTGATGGCACGCTGGTCGTGCGGGGACCACGCACCGCGATCGGTGTTCTTGTCAACGGAAGAAGAATGCAGTATGCTAGAGACCATGGCGAGTCCTTTCTGGAAAGCGTTTGGAATGTTGTTAAGAACACTGTACCAGAAACAGACTCGCTTTTCCATCTCTTTGAGCTTGATTCTTCTTATTTAAATGGCATTGACCTTCAACGGTCGACCGTGCCCCCACGCCCCCGCTTCCCATGTCTTTTACTCCGCTCACAACGTTGCGCAGGCGTTCCTAAAAGCGAACGTTGCTCATGGGTACCACGTGGGGCGAGATGTTCTCCATGGGAAGCCGAACCGGCCGGGTACGTGGGCCGCAATCGCTGGCGCTCGCGGCCCGGTCGACCGTTGAAGGTCGACCCTACGGGGGCGTTTCGTTTTTCGGGGGGTGTTTCACGTGAAACGTTGGATTTGTGGGTTACGTGGGTATTCGGACGCGAGGTCCGAACTTATGGGGGCGTTCTCCACTTGCTGTATGCTAGCGAATTTGTTACACTGTGGGAGGTATTAGAATGAATAGCATATGTAGGATGGAAAGAGGTATGTATATGCGAGCCGTTGATGATAGCAGGCCCAAATATGCTGCCATTATGCGCGTGTTGATGAGTTGGAAGCAACTGCCAGAGAGCGACGTTTCACGTATGCTACATGATTATTTCCTCACAACTGACGATTTTCGCGAGATGGAAGATCAGGGCTATATTACCATGGCTTATAGTGGTGATGAGTATATGATCGTTCCTACCTTGCTAGGCCGTCTCTGGCTAGAGCAATATGAAGCGGGAGAATCGAGCAATGGCATATGACCATGATGACGAAGTAGCACCATATACAACGATTGGCACCGACGAGGCGAAAAACCTGGTTGATTCAGGGGTACGTATCGTTGATGTGCGTATGCCCGATGAATGGAACTATGGACATGTCGCTCAGGCGACGCTGGTTCCCATTCAGGGCATCTATTCTTTTGGGAAGGCGCTGGAGGAGAAAAATCTGCCGAAGGATGAAGAGGTTATCTTTGTCTGTGCCGCAGGTCAGCGTAGCGCGATGGCTTCTGAGATCGCCTCGTTGTTGGGCTTCAAAAAGGTCTATAACCTGGCGCGTGGCATGAATGGCTGGGCCAATCGCGGTTATCCAATGGAGCGCTAGGCGCGCCGTAGCGATACAGGATAGAATGAAGTGCTGGATCAGGCCGGTCATATCAAAGGGGGAATGGATGTCCGCTGCTGGTCTCCTCTCTGGAGGAGGCCGTTTTCATATTTCCTTTTCTTTATATGTAACCGGTATGGTGCATAATTATGTGTAGCAACCAGCGTATTTGAGAGGAGAAAAGAAATGCCCTTGTTAGAAGGTAAAAAGGCTTTTATTTTTGGTGTGGCGAACCATCGCTCGATCGCCTGGGCGATCGCGCAGGCTCTGTCACGTGAAGGGGCTCAACTGGTCCTGGCGTACCAGGAACGGATGGAGAAGTATGTACGCGACCTGGCCTCCAAGATTCCCGGCACCGAGGTTGTTCCCTGCGATGTGCAGAATGATGCCGAGCTGGATAGCGCTTTCGCCAAAGCTGGAGAACTGCTCGGTGGTCGCATAGATATCCTGATCCACTGTGTGGCCTTTGCGCCGGCCAGTGAGTTGGAGAATCCCTTCTTGCAGACGACTCGCGAGGGTTTCCATACCGCGTTAGATATCAGCGCCTATTCGCTGGTGGCGATGGCTAAACGTGCCGAACCTCTGATGAAAGAGCATGGCGGTAGCATGTTGGCCCTGACCTATATGGCCAGTGAGCGCGTGATGCCGAAGTACAATGTGATGGCCGTTGCCAAGGCCGCGCTGGAATGCAGTGTTCGCTATCTGGCATATGAGATGGGCGAGCACAACATTCGCGTCAACGCCATCTCGGCTGGCCCATTGAACACACTGGCCGCCCGCGGTGTCTCCGGACTCACCGGCTTCCGTGAGCAGGTGGCTCATGTCGCGCCACTGCGCCGCAACATCGAGCAGAGCGAAGTTGGTGACGCCGCCCTCTTCTTGAGCAGCGACCTGGCCCGTGCCATCACCGGCGAGATCATGTTCGTCGATGCCGGTTACAATATTATGGGCGCGTAAGCGTAAAAATCTTTGGTGGGTATCCCGAGGGGTGCCCACTTTTTTTGTCTGTGAAAATGTCTGAAATGATATCCACCTCATGTTGTCTACCACTAATAAGGAAAGGTGAAAGTCGCAGTTATGGATACCTACCAGCAAGTTATTAAAACGCTGCGCCAATCATACAATCGCGAGATGGCGGAGCAGCGCAATCAGATGGCCAAAGAACCATGGAAAGTTGCCGAGAGACAGAGTTTTCTAGATCTCTTGCAGCAAGAGGCCAAGAAGACTTTATTGGAAGTAGGGGCCGGTACCGGTGTTGATAGCCTCTTTTTTCAGGAGCATGGTTTACAGGTTGTATGTACGGACCTGTCGCCCGATATGGTAAATCTCTGCCGAGAGAAGGGTCTGGATGCCCATGTGATGGATTTTCTGGGACTGGATTTTCCGGCGGGATCTTTTGATGCGATCTATGCCCTGAATTGTCTGCTGCATGTGCCGGGAGCAGAGCTACCAGCGGTTCTGCAAAAGTTGCGCGATCTGTTGCGTCCCGGCGGACTTTTCTTCCTGGGAGTCTATGGTGGCTTCGAGGAGGAAGGGATACATGAGGATGATCATCATCAGCCGCCGCGCTTCTTCTCCCACCATAGCGATGATTTTATGCGTCAGGCGGTTGCTCCATATTTTGATGTGGTCTCCTTTAATGCCATTCCGATGAATGGTCAATATTGGCACTTCCAATCTATGATCTTACGCACCAACGTATAAAAAGTTGGTGGTTTTCTGTAATGTTTCACGTGAAACATTACAGAAAGATCGTGTTTTGTTCTCATCAGGGTACTTGTTCTCAATTTAAATGAGGGAGAAAATGAAAGCCCAAAGGAAACGATCACCGTAGTGCTTTGTCAAACTTCGTTTGATGGATTTCGCCCGCTACGCGGGCGAGAGGGAGAGGAGTTGCCGGGGGCACAGCCCCCGAGCCCCCAGTCAAGGGGCTAGCCGCCCCTTGCATCCCCGCTCTTCCATCAATTGAAGGTTGACAGAGTAGTAGGTTCGGCCCTTGCGGCCGATTTCTCCTCCACGTATATCCACGCCCCCGTAGGTTCGGCCCTTGCGACCGATTTCCTCTCCACGCACGATAATGCCTGCCGAACGTGAAGTCAACAAACATGGCATGTTTATGGGACATGATTGGATGGGGAAGGAAAAAATCGGCCGCAAGGGCCGAACCTACGGTGATCGTTTCCTTTGAGCGCATTGTGACCCCGACGCACTAACACATGAGAGTAATGTTTCACGTGAAACATTGCGATTAAAACAGGTTCGCGTTTGGATATCCGGGTGAGGTCTTTCTAGCGTCTTCAGTCTGGCGAGGGAAGAAATGGCTGTGGTTTGGTGCCGCCTGGATATATGGATGAAATAATTGACAGGCTGGCTATGTTATAGACATACGGCACTAGCAATAGTGAATTTTGAAAGGAAGTTACGAATATGACGATTAAGAATAAACAGGTTTTGCTCGCTAACCGTCCCCATGGTTGGGTGCATGAGAGCGATTTCAATATTGTGGAGACGGATGTGCCCGCCATAAAGGATGGGGAAGTACTGGTAAAGAATCTCTACCTGTCTCTCGATCCTTATATGCGTGGACGCATGAACGAGGGTAAGTCATATGCGGCCAGCGCGCAGATTAATGATGTGATGGTTGGTGGAACCGTAGGCGTAGTCGTCGAGTCGAAGAATCCTGCCTTCCAAGTGGATGATAATGTGCTCGGTTACTTTGGCTGGCAGCTGTATGGTATTTCTGATGGCAAGGGTCTGCAGAAGATTAACGTTACAGACCAGATTCCCGCCTCCACCTATCTGGGCGCGCTGGGTATGCCTGGTCTGACCGCCTGGGTTGGTTTGATCAGTATCGGTCAGCCGAAGGCTGGTGAGACGGTGGTGGTGTCGGCTGCTTCGGGCGCGGTCGGCAGCGTGGTTGGTCAGCTGGCAAAGGCGCGTGGTTGCCGCGTGGTCGGTATCGCGGGCGGCAAAGCAAAATGCGAGTATGTGGTTAAAGAGCTGGGCTTTGACTCCTGTGTTGATTATAAAGCCGGACACCTGGTTGAGGATCTGACCGCCGCAACTCCCGATGGTATCGATGTCTACTTCGAGAATGTTGGCGGTGAAATTCTCGAAGCGGTACTTGATCGTTTGAATGCTCATGCGCGCATCCCGCTGTGCGGCTTTGTCTCCCAGTACAACGCGACCCAGCCACACGCTGTGCGCAACTTTGGCGCCCTTTTGATCAATCGCGTCAAGCTGCAGGGCTTTATCGTCGGTGAGCACTCCGACCTTTTCCCACAGGCATTTCAGGAACTGGGACAGCTGGTTTCCAGCGGCAAGCTGAAATATCGCGAGACCATCGCCGAAGGTATTGACGATGCCCCCAGGGCATTCATCGGCATGTTGAAGGGAGAGAATCAGGGGAAGCAGTTGGTAAAACTGGCGTAGCATCTCCAACTCTTCAAACAAAAAACGGTGTGGCACAAATCGAGCTTAGGCTCGATTTGTGCCACACCGTTTTTTGTTTATTTATACTTCTTCGGGGGCGGGTTCGCCGCAGATGCTGCAGAAGCGAGCATTGGGACGGTTCATATGGCCGCAGGGCCAGACTCTGAGCGATAGGGTGTTTTGCCCAACGGGCTGCGCGCCTGCCGCTGGTCTGGATGGTGATGATCCATGACTGGTGGGGGTGGATGCGGGCTTTGCACCGGGATTGCTGGCCGGATCGGGCTGGCCCTTATCGGCGGCCGCAGTCGCTGATGCCAGGGCTGACTGTTTAGGGGCCGCAGCTGTTCCTTTTTTCTGTTTGGCCTTCGGACGCAGGCGCAGCGCGGCCATAAAGAGCGCGCCCGCCAGCAAGAGCAGTACCAGGACCGCGATAACTGTCAAGGCGATGGCCTGCCAGGTGACGGGTGTGTTAGACGTGGTATGGACTGGCGTGCTGGTCGGTGTCTTCGTTGGGACCGGGTGCTCGTTCTTGGCCTGCTGCTGCGCATAATTCTGGAAGGATTGGATAGCCTTAAAGGTCGGATAAGCCTTTTGCAGATTCGCGAAGTCCTGCTGGGACTGATTCCAATGTCCAGAATTGGTGGCGGCGTAGGTAGCGAATGCCTGGCTCCATTGCGTTTGCTGCTTGCCTGATTTGGTATCCAGTTTAAGGGCTTTAATCATATTCTGGGCGCTGCTACTGGCCTGCAGAAAACTGGTCCCGTTCTGGGTGCCTGTGGTATTGATGGTACCAAAGCTCACAATGCCCACGATATTGCCATTGTTATCCAGCGCTGGTCCCCCGCTATCCCCCTGCTCCACGTTGCCGCCAACCTGAATCAATGGGGCCCCCTTATCACTGGTCTTGAGCGAGCTCACATAGATCTGGTTGAGGGAAGACGTCAACAGGCTATCGGGAGCCTTACTGACATCGGCGTTTCCGGGGAAACCAATGATTGTCAGCTTATCCTGTGGATGAACATTGGTTGAATCGCCCAATGGCACGCTCAGCGTATCGGTTAGTGGCACATGGATAATGGCCGTATCCTGCTGATCGGATGGGCTCTCCTTCTCAATCTTATCGACATTGACGCCGACCCCGGTTGGCAGGCTTTTAAAATCGGGCGCGTTTGTCTGACCCGTATAGGCTGTGCTCAAAAATACTGAACTACTGGGTGACTGATATGTAGGGGTAGACTTTAACTGTCCACTGTTCAATTGTTGGACCACCTGGTCACTGGTAAGCGTGGTCGAGCCCTTCTGATTGGTATTGAGATAGTTAGCGATATCCTGGGCGGCTCTCGTATATAGGGCCGAGGACAGCTCCTGATTCTTAGGCGGGCTAACAACATGGTCGGCGGTCAGGATATCACCATGCGAGCTTATAAATGTACCTGTGCCCGACAGATCTATCTCATACGTACCATTGCTCTGCTGGGGAAAGGTCACATCTTTGGAAGATGAAACATGAACCGATAATTGCGCGGGGATGGCTGTAATGATGCGCACAACGGCTGGCTGCGCGATATCTACTGCCCGCACAGTTGGATCGGAGACCGCTCCGCCTGGCATGCTGTCCGCGTATGCGCGCGGGCTGACGACGCAAAGAGCACAGAGGATCCCCACTATCAGCAGCAGATAGCTCAGGGGACGACGATTGGTCAACGAAACATTCTTTTGATGCATATATTTATTCCATCTCTACATATATGTAGAGGTCGTATTGGTTTTATGGCGCATTATCTCTCTACAGCAAAAATACGTTTTGCGTGTAACAGGGTTGCATTGTAGGTGCTGGGCTTGCTCTAGCTTAGGATCACTTGATCATGCCCCCGGCATGCCCGTTTGCATCCCCGTCATGTATAGTTTTCGCTATCTATCCTTTTTCCATTCGGTGGCTAGCAACCCGTAGAAATGTAGATCCACGTAGTGGTCATAGAGCCATTCAGCCTGTCGGATGATACCCTCATGGGTAAAGTTAAGACGCTGCGGGATCGCACAACTGCGGGCGTTGCCGGTAGCGCAACGGATCTCTACCTTATTAAGTCTCAGATCATCAAAGGCATAATCAATAAAAGCGCTACAGGCCTTTGTCATCAGACCATTGCCCTGGAACTGTTCACCCAGCCAGTAACCGATCTCCACTTTACGATTCATCCAATCGATAGGATGGTAGCTAATAGTACCCGCGATGGCACCCTTATGACAGATGACGCACGCGACGCTCTGATTCTCCTGATACTGGTCCTTAACGGTACGGATATAGGCCAGTTCGTCGGCCACCGACTGTGTATAATCGATCCATGGGAGCCACTGGCGCAAATATAGGCGGTTTGTATTGATCAGATGAAAGATCTCCTGGGCATCGCTCTCCACAATTGACTTTAGCTCCGTTGTCCGGTCTAGCTTCTTATAAAAAGGTTTTTTTACCATCACCTTGGTATCCTTTGACCTGCTTTTTTATGCGATTTGAGGTGTACGCGTACAGAAAATAGCAGTGAATATTTGCCATTATGTTATCACGATAACGGTGTCAGTGGACAGTTAATATTAGTTTTTCCTGAGTTTTTGCCAGAGTTACATTTTTTAGAAACTTTACTATAGTCGAGTTGCGTATTCATTAGTAGGAAACGAATCCCATTTAGAAAATTATCTAATGATATACAAAAGGGAGCTTAATCATGAAAGCGGGAAAGACCTTCTCCTTCATGTTTCTGTGCATGGTTGCCCTTGCTTTATTCATCAGCGCGTGTAGCCAGACGACCACAGGAACAAACACGGGCAATACCAATAAGCCCAGCGATCTTACCGCTCAGCAGGTACTGCAGAAGAGCGCGGACGCCATGAAGAAACTGAAATCATCGCATATCGACGTAAAATCTAACACCAGCGTCCAGGCCGTCGAAGCCAAATCCACCAATAATGGTAAAACTCCTGCGGCGACCAACGTAAACGTGTCAATGACCGGCTCCGGCGATCAACAGGGTCCTGATCAGCAGCAGATGTCGTTGAACGTGAATTCGGCTCAGCAGACCACCAAGCTGGCCGAGGTTGTGAGCGGAAACAAAGTATACATTCAGAATAACCTTGGTAAATGGTATGTGTTGGACAAGCAGCAGATCGCGGGCGCCAACAGCAATATGTTCTCTGGCGTAACCGTTGATCAGAACAGCCTGCTGGGTCTGGTACAGAACGTCAAACTGACCGATCATGGAGATGATACCCAGGCGGGTCCCAGCATGCGCCACCTGACCGCTTCATTGGATAAAGCGGCGCTGCAGCAGGTGCTCACCCAGAATCCTCAGCTAAAAGGTTCACTGGGTCAGCAGAACATCGACACCATCCTGAAGTCAGCCAAGCAATTTAACGCCGTAGTTGACGTCTGGATCGACGAGAGCAAGTTCTATGTACATCGCACACAATTAAAACTGGATATCGTCGCGGACACCACAGCGGTATCAAACAATAGTCCATCGGCGGCCAAGAGCTCTGCCACAACAGTGGTTGATCTGAGCAAGTTCGACCAGCCGGTCACCATCAAAGTTCCCACTAACGCAACACCGACCAACAATCCCGCGACCGTCTTTGGACTGCCTCAATAATTTATAACCCTCAACCGCTTCTACACGACAGGGCGCGCTACTTGCTTTCAAGTAGCGCGCCCTGTCGTGTAATGGTAATTTTACCTTGTTTTTCGATAAGGGGATTGTTATAATACATAAACATCAATTTAAGTTATAGATTCTATACAATTGATGGAGACATTTTGAGTTTATTTTTCTTGCCAGCTCTTCAAACTATCATTGCCGCTTTATCCTATTCTTCCTGGAATGATAGTATTGAAAAGCAATTATGGAGGTGCAGCCCCTATGGCACAGCCGATGCAAGTATTGCGTCATCAAGAGATTTCCCCCGAAACCATGCAACACGCAAATGCTCATCAGCTTGGAAATGTCCAGGTTGAATACAAGGTTCGCCTGGGCAAAACGCAGATAAGAAGCATTATCGTACTGGCAATCGTTGCGATTATCTTCCTCTTTATCGGCTTTGGCATGCTGTCAGGAGATGGAGATAGTGCTGTCGGTTCAATTATTCTTTTTCTGATCGCGCTGGTGCTCTTCATTTTTACTGGTTACTTTGCTTTGATGCCGGTTATCTATCGATCCTGGCGCGTAGCTATCTGCGCATATGGTCTGCTGTACGTGCGTGGTAGTAAGATCGACGCTTTTCGCTGGGATCAGATCAGCGCGTTTTTTATCCAGGTTATTACTTCATATTATAATGGCATTCGCACGGGAACCAGGCACAGATATACCGTACAGTATAGCGATGGTCGTAAAGCCGTCTTCAACGACCGGTTTGGGGATGTTGAAGAGATCGGCAATGCGATTGATTACGAGCTGACGCGTGTACAGCTGCCGATGGCGATCGCGGCCTTCGATGCTGGCCAGTCGCTGCCCTTTGGCAAATTGCAGGTCAGCCAGCAGGGCCTGGCTAAATCTCCACAGCAATGGCTGCCCTGGCAAGAGCTAAGCGATATCAACGTGAACCGTGGCATGGTCAGTATCAAGAAAAAGGGCCAGATGCTGAACTGGTCTACGATATCGGTCTCACGCATGCCTAATATGCACATCTTCCTGGCTTTGGTCGAGCGAGCCCGTCAGAAGCAACGGTCTGCCCCACCTATCTACCCAGGCTACTAGTAGAAAGGACTCTCAAACGATGGCACAATCCCCTTATGCACCATCTGCAACTGCATCTATTCCAGCAGAGGTACAGCAGATGGCCGCTTACAGTCATTTGGGCAACTTCAGAAACGAATATCGCCCATCTTTCACCAATCCTCTCGCTATTATAGGTATTCTTATTGGTTCTATCGTGCTTGATATAGCTGTCCTGGTTGCCCTGATCACGTTTACCGGCTATCTTTTTTATTATCTGCTTATCGTGCCCGTGCTGGTTTTGATCTGGGCCATCAACGCACTTAAGCACTACAACTGGCGCATTTATCTGTTTAACGGGGGCTATATTCACGCGCGTGGTTCTCAACTGGAGCTGTTTCGCTGGGATCAGATTCAGGCGGTGTATGTAAATATTACTCGTAGCCGTTCTAGAGTCAATATGAATTTTCAAGTACGACGCAGTGATGGTGCGTTATGGAAATATGGGAGCGCCATTAAAGGCCACAGTGAGTTGGGCGCCCAGGTGCAGGAAGCAGTTACCAGGGTCCAGTTACCAAGGGTTGTCGAAGCCTTCAATAGCGGAGCCCAGATCCCCTTTGGGCGTCTCAACGTAAATGCTCAAGGTATCAATGATGGCAAAAAGATAATCCCCTGGGACCAGATTGGCACTATCGAAATGAATCAGGGCAAGGTCGCGGTACGCCAGAACGGGCGCCTGCTGACGCTGTCCTCGATCAAAGCCTCCGAGGTACCTAATTTCAACCTGCTGATGTCGCTGGCACAGTACGTAACCAGCCGACGCCAACCCCAGGCATATCCACAGTATTGATCACCGCTACCTACGATATCGATAGTCAAAACGGCGCGTTGGACAACACGGTCTGGCGCGTCGTTTTGACTATATCCTCCAATTTTTTAAGATATGATTATTTCAGGCCAAAAAGGCTTGACAGCGCGGGATAGCTATGGCATAATCATCGAGCTGTCAAAAAAGAAACAATCACCCGCCTCGATGAGCGTGGGTGCTCCTGTTCTCGTATCGCAGCTGTGCTACGGTAAAGTAGCCCCTCCGGGATCAACATTCCCCCCATCACTCACCCTACGCGGGATGACCACGTCTGTGAGTGTTCCAGGCCGTTTTTCGCGGTGGTTCCCAAGCGGAACCAGGGAGAACAACGAGATTTTGGACGGCTCGCAAAAGTGGCCCCAAAACCGCTTGACAGAGCACAACAGATATGCGATACTACAGCACACGAGACAAGCGAACGAAAAAACATTCGTCGCCTGTCCGATCGCAAAATCTCGGTTTTGCGTTTCAGTACCTTGACAACTGAAGAGTGGAAAGCAGAACAGCAACTGGAACAACAACACACATAAGAACCAGTTCCTGTCAATTCGGAGGCTTGATGGCGACATCAAGTATCCATAATAATCTGCGAAACAAGCCAATGTTAATGTAACTTGGCCATGATCGCAACTTCACATGCAATTGCGCATCCGCTCGTTGAGCGCGATGTCGATATACAAAATTGGATGGCGAGTTTGATCCTGGCTCAGGATAAACGCTGGCGGCGTGCCTAACACATGCAAGTCGAACGCCCTGTGCAAACAGGGAGTGGCGGACGGGTGAGGAACACGTGGGTCATCTACCCTGGGGTGAGGAATACCGGCGAGAAATCGCCGACAATACCGCATATGCTCTTTCGCGAGAGCAAAGCCGGAAACGGCGCCCGAGGATGAGCCTGCGCTCGATTAGTTGGTTGGTGGGGTAATGGCCTACCAAGACCGCGATCGATAGCTGGTCTGAGAGGACGATCAGCCACACTGGGATTGAGAACGGCCCAGACTCCTACGGGGGGCAGCAGTGAGGAATTTTCGTCAATGGGGGCAACCCTGAACGAGCAACGCCGCGTGCAGGATGACGGTTTTCGGATCGTAAACTGCTTTTCTCTGGGACGAGAACGGACGGTACCAGAGGAATCAGCCCCGGCTAACTACGTGCCAGCAGCCGCGGTAATACGTAGGGGGCGAGCGTTGTCCGGAGTTACTGGGCGTAAAGCGCACGCAGGCGGTCAGATTAGTCTGTAGTGACAGTCGTCGGCTCAACTGACGAAGTACTATGGAAACTGTCTGACTTGAGGGCTTCAGAGGGACACGGAATTCCGGGTGGAGTGGTGAAATGCGTAGATATCCGGAGGAACACCAAAGGCGAAGGCAGTGTCCTGGGAAGTACCTGACGCTCAGGTGCGAAAGCTAGGGGAGCGAACAGGATTAGATACCCTGGTAGTCCTAGCCGTAAACGATGACCACTAGACGTTGGGGGTATCGACCCCTTCAGTGTCGCAGTTAACACAATAAGTGGTCCGCCTGGGGAGTACGGTCGCAAGATTAAAACTCAAAGGAATTGACGGGGACCCGCACAAGCAGCGGAGCGTGTGGTTTAATTCGATGCAACGCGAAGAACCTTACCAAGGCTTGACATGAACCTGCACCAGCCGTAACGGGCTGTCCCTTCGGGGCGGGTTCACAGGTGCTGCATGGCTGTCGTCAGCTCGTGTCGTGAGATGTTGGGTTAAGTCCCGCAACGAGCGCAACCCCTGTCGTTAGTTGGATATTTCTAGCGAAACTGCCGTTATAAGACGGAGGAAGGCGGGGATGACGTCAAGTCAGCACGGCCCTTACGCTTTGGGCGACACACACGCTACAATGGTCAGGACAAAGAGTTGCCAACCCGCGAGGGGGAGCTAATCTCGTCAAACCTGGCCTCAGTTCAGATTGGAGGCTGCAACCCGCCTCCATGAAGTTGGAGTTGCTAGTAACCGTAGGTCAGCACACTACGGTGAATACGTTCCCGGGTCTTGTACACACCGCCCGTCACACCACGAAAGTTGGCAACACTTGAAGCCGCTGGGCTAACCCTTCGGGGAGGCAAGCGTCGAGGGTGGGGTCAGTGATTGGGGTGAAGTCGTAACAAGGTAGCCGTACCGGAAGGTGCGGCTGGATCACCTCCTTTCTAGGGAGCTTGGATGAGAGCCATGGACATCATGGCGTATAGACCTCATCCCACTTCCAGGTCGACCAGGACATTGGTTGGTGCGTTGCCAGAAGCGACGCTGGTTTCCACTCTTGAGCTGTTGGGGTACACCATCGGTAACATTCCGAAGGCGTACGGAAGCCGGGGCAAGCCCGGCACCTACGTGGGGGTGATTGATGATGGCCAGCAGTGCACTTTCACAACTGAATACAATGTATCTTCAATTTTGCTGAGCAATATGGTCAGCCAGAGTTGAAGCAGAGGATCGATTTATTCTCGCAAAGAATAAGTCAAAGCATTCATAGTACATGATGAAGAGACATAGAGAACAAGCTACACAGAGTACGAGGTGGATGCCTTGGCGCTAAAGACCGAAGAAGGACGCGGAGACCGGCGAAACGTTCGGGGGGAGCTGCATACAAGCGATGAACCCCGAGATTCCGAATGAGGCAACTCCTCCAGAGTGATGTCTGGAGACCGCCTGCTGAACACATAGGCAGTGACGGGGGGCAGTGGGTGAACTGAAACATCTCAGTAACCCGACGAAAAGAAATCAACCGAGATTCCCGTAGTAGTGGCGAGCGAACCGGGAGGAGCCCAAACCGATGAACCCTCGGGTCCATCGGGGTTGTAGGACTAGCAACACAGGAGAGATTTCCACTTGAACACGTTGGAAAGCGTGACCAGAGCGGGTGACAGTCCCGTAGAGGACGGAGAACTCAAATCGGCTAGCATCCTGAGTACCACGAGACACGTGCAATCTTGTGGGAAGCTGGGGGGACCACCCTCCAAGGCTACACATCTTTAGCGACCGATAGCGAACAAGTACCGTGAGGGAAAGGTGAAAAGCACCCCGAGAGGGGGATGAAAGAGACCCTGAAACCACGTACTCACCAGCAGTCAGAGGCCACTGTTTCACGAGAAACCAAGGGCTAATGGCGTGCCTTTTGTAGAATGATCCGGCGAGTGCATCGTCGTAGCCTGGTTAACCAGCGTTAAAGCTGGGGAGCCATAGGGCAACCGAGTCTGAAGAGGGCGAGCGGTTGCGGCGATGCGACCCGAAACCGTGTGAGCTATCCATGAGCAGAGTGAAGCGGATGTGACAGTCCGTCGAGGCTCGCACCCACCAGTGTTGCAAAACTGGGGGATGACTTGTGGATAGGGGAGAAATTCCAATCGAACACGGAGATAGCTGGTTCTCCCCGAAATGTATTGAGGTACAGCTGTATGATACACTATCCTGGAGGTAGAGCTCTGAATGGGCTAGGGGCCTCGTGCAGGTTACCAAACCCAAGCAAACTGCGAATGCCAGGACAGCATGCATGCAAGTGAGACGGCGGGGGCTAAGCTTCGTCGTCAAAAGGGAAACAGCCCAGACCATCGGCTAAGGTCTCCAAGTATCCGCTGAGTGTAAAAGGGGGTCACAACGCCCAAACAGCCAGGATGTTGGCTTAGAAGCAGCCACCATTTAAAGAGTGCGTAATAGCTCACTGGTCGAGTGTCGTGGCACCGACAACGTATCGAGGCTCAAGCGGATTACCGAAGCCATGGAACCTTTCTCTTGAAGGAAGGTTGGTAGGGGAGCGTTCTCAAGCCGAGAAGCCAGACCGCAAGGACTGGTGGAGCGAAGAGAAGTGAGAATGCCGGAATGAGTAGCGTCATGTCTGTGATAACCAGACACACCGAATGCCTGAGGGTTCCTGGGCACCGTCAAACGTCCCAGGGTGAGTCGGGTCCTAAGCCGAGGACGTCATAGTCGTAGGCGATGGAAAGCAGGTCAGAGATTCCTGCACCGGAGATGCTCGTTACGAGCAATGGGGGGACGCGGTAAGGAAGGTGAGCCCATCGAGTGGACAGGATGGGTCTGTGCGCTGAAGTGCGAAGCCGAGGCAAATCCCGGTTTCCTGTGCATGACACGTGCAGCGAGCGGACGTTGCGTCCGCGGAAGTCATCGGCCCCTAGGCCGCCAAGAAAAGCCTCTCGCCAGAGCCATCTCCGCCCGTACCGCAAACCGACACTGGTAGGCAGGGGGAACACTCCCCAGGTGATCGAGCGACCCTCTGTTAAGGAACTCGGCAAATTGACCCCGTACCTTCGGAAGAAGGGGTGCCCTAGTAGCGATGTTCTTCGGAATGGCGTGAGGGGGTTGCAAGAAATTGGCTCAACCGACTGTTTACCAAAAACACAGGTCTCTGCGAACGCGAAAGCGGAAGTATAGGGGCTGACTCCTGCCCAGTGCCGGAAGGTTACGAGGAGCGGTGATCGTAGCTGCGAATCTAAGCCCCGGTGAACGGCGGCCGTAACTATAACGGTCCTAAGGTAGCGAAATTCCTTGTCGGGTAAGTTCCGACCCGCACGAAAGGAGTAACGAGTTGAGCACTGTCTCGACAGAGGACTCGGCGAAATTGAAGTACCCGTGAAGATACGGGTTACCCACGACAGGACAAAAAGACCCCGTGGAGCTTTACTACACCTTGACCTCGAAACGAGGCAGAGCGTGCGTAGCATAGGTGGGAGTCGGAGAACCTACCCTTGTGGGGGTGGGGGAGACGCCAATGAAATACCACTCTCGTTGTGTTTTGTTTCTCACACGTCACCGTGAGCCGGGACGTGGACAGGATCAGGCGGGTAGTTTGACTGGGGCGGTCGCCTCCCAAAGGGTAACGGAGGCGCCCAAAGGTTCCCTCAGGGTGGATGGACATCACCCATCAGAGTGTAAAGGCACAAGGGAGCTTGACTGCAAGACGGACAGGTCGAGCAGGGACGAAAGTCGGGCTTAGTGATCCCACATTCCCGAGTGGAAGGAGTGTGGCTCAACGGATAAAAGCTACCCCGGGGATAACAGGCTTATCTTGCCCAAGAGTTCACATCGACGGCAAGGTTTGGCACCTCGATGTCGGCTCGTCGCATCCTGGGGCTGGAGTAGGTCCCAAGGGTTGGGCTGTTCGCCCATGAAAGCGGCACGCGAGCTGGGTTCAGAACGTCGCGAGACAGTTCGGTCTCTATCCGTCGTGGGCGTAGGAGAATTGAGGGGCGTCATCTCCAGTACGAGAGGACCGAGATGGCTCGACCGCTGGTGTGCCAGTTGGCCTGCCCGGGCCAGAGCTGGATAGCTATGTCGAGAAGGGATAAGCGCTGAAAGCATCTAAGCGCGAAGCCGCACCCAAGACGAGTTCTCCCACTCTCTAGAAGAGTCAAGATCCCAGGAAGACGACCTGGTAGATAGACGACACGTGGACACCTGGTAACAGGCGCAGCGAAGTCGCCCTAATGATCGTACGGCTTGTTTCACCATTGTGTATCTTCATCGTGGCGCTGGAATGCGTGTCTTCTGCTTCAGTCTCTGACTGACGGATGGCTCGGCAAAATTGAGGATACATTGTATACAGGTATGAAAGATAAAAAAAGACCTTACTCGCTAGAAGTAAGGTCTTTTTTGTTGTATTTTATAACAAGTAAGGTTTTTTATTTTTTTCTATCGCTAACATATTTATGCGCGAAAAACGAGGCATCTTCATAAAAATGATTGCTGAGCATTAAAAGTGCGAGGAGAGCGCTATGGATTTTCAACCTCTCTTTGGGTCTCCCATTACGGAGCAGAAGCGGTTGGACCCAGGTTATTCGGGTCATATGAACGATGTCTGGCGCATTACTACTCGCGACGCAACCTGTGTGATCCGCGTGTTGCGGCCAGAAAAGCTTAGCGGTCCCTTCTGGGCTGGCTGTTCGGCACTATTTGGCATTGATCCGACCAATATATTTGACCTGGAGCATATCAATGCCATGCTTAACCCTCTTAGCACCCTCTCGATTCCTCAAATTCTCTCGAAAGGCACGCTAGATGGGAGGGCATATGTGATGGTTGAGTGCATGGATGGCTCGCCATTAACACACTTTGGGGTCCTATCGAATGCCGCGCTGGAGAGATTCGGGCAGCAACTGGCGCACATCCATGCCCTGCGCTTTCCCTATTATAGCCATCCTACGGGCTGCCAGCGCGGACCACTCTCTTTGTTTCATCAGCACCTGGTACAGACTATGGAGACGCTGGTTGAGCAATATCACGCGGATAACTTTTCTATGAAAGAGGTGCTACACTCTATTTCAGCCAGCGCACAGCAACTAGCAGATCCTGTTGATGCATCGCTGATTATGGTAGATATGGACCCCACGCAGTTTCTGATCAAAGATGGCTATATAGAGGCGCTGGTTGATACCGAGGCATACGCGCTGGGGCCGCGCGCCCTGGACTTTATCGCCCTTGAATATATTCTTTCTCGCCGAGAGGCCAATGCGCTGGCGCGTGGATACCGCAGCGTTCTGCCCCTGCCAGATCTGACGGCTGTGCGTCCTGTCTACCGTTACTTCTATCGTCTGTTGGAGATCCAAGGCAGGCCGGACATAGCCAGCTGGCTGGCCCATCCGATACTCTTTTGAGGTGACTTTAATCGGGCACGAGGTCCGAACCAGTGGGAAGGTTCGAGTGTGTGGGTTGTATATCCGTGATCTGACCTATGTGTGGATTATATACGCCACTAAACTCGGGTATTTTTCCGGTTTTGATTGCTTCTCTCACTACTGGCAAATTATTGCGCGCGACCGGATTTCTGCGATCCATTTTTAAAACAATCAATAATTCTTGCTCCGCTTCCTTGAACTTTCCTCGACGCAGCAGACAATGAGCCAGGTTGTTGTGTGGCGCGATCATAATATCTCCCATGGCTATTACCTGGCGGAATAATGCTTCAGCCTCCTCAAGTTTGTGTTCTTTTACCAGTCGTAGGCCAGTAATTTCAAGCTCTTCTTGTTCGATTAACTGCTCAAATGTAAAGTCTTTGCCGCTTAGCTTTATTACATTCTGAATAGTTTTCCTGATCGAGTTCAGCTCCTTTTTCGTGTTCCTGTTTTTCAGCAGGGCTGGTTCTAGAGTGACGGCCTCCTCAATGGCTACAGATGCTTTCGCTAATCGATGGGTATACTTGCAGCTCTGGCTATATATGTAGAGTAGAAAGCCATCATCGGGAGCCAGT
This sequence comes from Dictyobacter halimunensis, assembly GCF_036245075.1. Classification (NCBI taxonomy): domain Bacteria; kingdom Bacillati; phylum Chloroflexota; class Ktedonobacteria; order Ktedonobacterales; family Dictyobacteraceae; genus Dictyobacter; species Dictyobacter halimunensis. The sequence goes on along the minus strand of NZ_BSRI01000002.1, from coordinate 2,388,905 downwards.
TTGGCTGCTTGGGAGAGTACATCGTATGCTTCATCGTACTTTTCCATCTCCATTAATGCCGTACCTCTCTTCAAAAGCACCTCTGGAAGATGTGGTGATGAAGAAGGTAAGTAACCTATCAATATCTGACTAATACGGAGTACACTATCAAACTTGCCCTCTAACAGGTCAAATTGGAGCTGATTAAGATGATCAAGCAATTGTTGAGAGTGTACCTCCACCTTTTTGGCTACGGGGCTTTTCTTTTTGTGTTGAGTTTTTTGGCCATTGCTACTTCCTCACCTCAGCTATAGATGGCAGCACGAAAAAACACCCGTGTGGGCGGGTGAGACGGCGACTTCCTATTTTCCCACGCAGTTGCCCACGCAGTATCATCGGGGAGGAAGAGCTTAACTTCCGTGTTCGGGATGGGAACGGGTGTGCCCTCTTCGCTATTGTCACCAGCTCACCTGCACATACAGGTGTTTTCTGACAAGGGGAATAATACTACAGCCGTGTAGCTTTGTCAACCCCTATTTTCAGGCTTTATTTAAACTGAATGTGAAAAGGTGCGTACACCCTTTCACATCGTTTTATTCATGACTTTCCATGCCTGTTTGTATTGGCACGCGCTATATGTCAACTGTGAGCTTAGTTTATATGCTGAGTGCGGCCTGCCAGCAGAGCTTTGAGGCGCTCAGCGTTCTGTGGTTGTGATTTTTTCATTTCCTGTCGCATGAAGAACTCCGCTACTTTGGGAACATTCCCTACCTCTACTGTGAAGTGCACGCGACAGCTTTCCGCAGAGAGGGGTTCAATCCGATAGCTTTCGCGGAAGGGGCTGGCCACCGCGTTGCCGGTGTCCAGGGTTAAGAGCTGGCCTGGGTCATATGCGGTGACGCTCATCGTCTTCTCGCTTTTGAAGCCCGAGAATTTCCCCACTTCAAAGTAGCTGGTCCCCAACTGCGCCGAACCAGCAGGGGTGACGCGCACCTCAATGATGCCTTTGATCCATTCTGGTCGCACCTCCAGGTCGCAGAGAAGAGCAAAAACGGAAGCCGGTGAAAAATTAAATGTGTCGCTGTATTCGAATGTAGCCATTTTGATATTCCTTCAATTCTTTTAGCTTGTTTTTGATGTATTTTGTTTAGCGAAAAAGGAGGCTGCTGAGGGCCTGAGTCAGCGCTTGTTGGGCTTCTAGCTCGCTGTCAATGGCGTCCTTGCTTCTCCAACCAATAAAGCCATCGGGGCGCACGAGTACGGCGCCGGTGGTTGGAATGCTGTACATATCACAGAATCTGTTCTCTGCATCGATGAGATCGCCTGTATGGGAGGCAATCTGATAACAATCTAATGAAATGTGCAGCCGGTCCTGTATGTTTCGGGCTGCCTCCTTCCAGGGCTGACCATCCGCTCCAACGAGGAGAACAAAGTGGAAGCCGAACAGATCCCGCGTGGATACAGACTTTTCCTCTTGCTTGAGCATGAGATGAGGGGCGCGCGTGCCCGGTTGTCCCCGCCATTGCTGCGCCTGCTGAGCCAGGGGAAGCTGCTTATCGCCTGCCTCATGTACAAATGCCCCGTCACGATAGCGATAGCCTCCATTGATGGTTCTGGCATCAACGGTGATCCCGGCGGAGCCCTCGTTCTGACGCTGCTGAGAGAGTAAGGCTACTTGCTCAGCGGTATAGTCAGCTATGGGGCGCCGTTCCTGATCGTAGGTAGCGAGTAGCTGCTCTCCGGCTTCTCCACGCAGGACGGCGGTCAGCTTCCAGGCCAGGTTGTAAGCCTCGGCAACGCCGGTGTTGCCGCCGAGGCCGCCGCTGGGAGGCTGGGTGCGCGCGGCATCACCAACCAGGAAGGCTCGTCCCTGCTGGAAGCGATCGGCCACCAGAGCGTTCATCTCCCAGGTAAGTGTAGTCTTGAGCTTCACCGGCAGATCATGAATGCCTACCGCCGCTTGTATCAATTGGGTGCAGCGTTCCTCGGGATAATCGGCCAACGTCTCTTCATCCTCATCATAGCCGACGTCCAGCCGGAACAGATCTGGCCGTACTGAAGAACCGGCATACGGGACGAATGATCCGATAGTGATGGTCTCGTTGCTGAGAAAGCACATGATGGCATGTCGCTTATGAAAAAGCTCCATCAGGTCGGCTTCAAAGATCATGCTAATGAATGTTCCCATGCTGCCCAGACCATGCTGGCCAATGCCGAGTTGCTTGCGGATCGGGCTCTGACTGCCATCAGCTATGATCGCGTACCGTGCGTGGACCGTGCTTGTTTCCTGGCTGCTGCGCTCACGGATGATGGCGATAACGCCATCCGCGCCTTGCTCGAACGCTATCAGTTCAGTATTAAAGCGCAGATCGCCTCCAAGCTGCTCGGCCTGCGACCGCAATACTGGCTCCAACACGTCCTGCGCGATGGCGCTGCCGCGTACAGGACTGCTGGGATCAGTAAACAGGGAGTCGATATCTTCCTGCAGACAATCAAACTCCTGTCCCACCAGGCTCTCCAGGAATGGGACGTTGGTGCCCTGGGGGATCTCTGGCTCAATCTTGCGAATCTCTTCCTCGATGCCGGCGAAGCGGAACATCTCCATCGTGGGCGGCATGAAGCCTGTCGCGCGTGGATGGATGGCGGTGCCCGGATGACGCTCGACCAGCAGCGACGAAATGCCGTGCCTGGAGAGGAAGAGGGAGGCCGATAGACCGACCAGACCGCCGCCTACGATCAGTACTGGTGTCGTTTCGATCCTGTCAGAATTCTGAGATGATGTATTCATTCGTGCTCCTCATAGTTGTTATTTGTTTTCTGTATCTGCTATGAGGAATGGTACACTTCATGCGGCCTGAATACAGTCTCCAAAGGGATACTTTCATATGGAGAACACAAGAGAGCACGATGGTAGCCAAAAGGATACCATCTTATCGAGTAGGTGAGCTATGTATATTAGAGTAACGTGTAGGTTCGCGCATGGGCGATGGCCTGAGTCCTATTTTCTGCTCCCAGTTTGCTGAGGATGCTGGCGACATGCTTCTTGGCCGTGGCAAGCGAGATTATCAACTGCCGGGCGATCTCTTGATTGGATGCGCCCCCAGCCAGGAGATGGAGGACCTCTAACTCACGTGGGGTGAGCGGCTCGGGAAGTTGCTGAGTCGCGGTCTGGGCAGCGGATCTGGATATGGATAGTTCAGCCGCCGATGCTTCTTGTGGCTGCTGCTCTTCGTTCGAGAAGGCTGCAAGCACATGTTGGGCATACGCTGTAAGGGTCGGTGACAGAGGAGAAGACTCTGCTGGCTTATCCGACGTTGCGAGTAAGGTCTGAAGCGCCTGCCGCATCGGGGTTCCCGCGTCGAGAAAGACGCGTATATATCCCTCTGGTTCGGTTAAAGTGAGCAGCCGCTGGAGAACGCCGCATGCCGCGCACGCATCACCTGAAGATTGTAATTGAAATGCGGCCACCTGAAGCGCCAGAATTGAGATTATGCTCCCTGTTCGCTCAACACGCTCGGCTCTAGCTAGTAGTTTGTTGAGCCATTGCAAGGCCTCTGAGTAGCGTTTCTGTGCCAGATAGACGCGGGCCAGTGCCAGGTAGGCGTTTTCGCGGCTGTAGGAGAGCGTCTCCTGATGATAAGAGGTACTCTCCGCCCAGCTTGTAGCCTGTATCAGATTGCCCTGTGCCAACCACAATTGAATCCAGGCACTCTCGATCCAGGGACGCATAAGCGGAATGCCAGCGGACCGATTGTGTCGCTCCATCTCGCGTATAGCCTGTTCGGTTTCAGCCAGGTCCCCCTGCGCGAGATGGCAATGCACAAGCACCATGTAAGAACCCATTAGAATATCCATATATTGCAAAGGGGCTGTCTTATCAATAGCGCACCGAGCAGCACTTTTAGCGATCTCAAGCTGGTTCCAGTCGTAGGCCAGCAGAGCCTGGAAGAAATCGGGATAGGCGGCCAGCGGAGCCGGAACTCTCAGGGAAGTTACCAGCTGTTGTAGTTCCTGACAATACTCATTCGCAAGTTGTAAGCGTCCGAGGGCGATCAGGGCGGCGATCAATCCCCAGAGATACTGAATCTTCAGATAACGATTCTGTGCCAGCTGAGGCGTCCTTATGATCCCTTGAATTGTATCTACCATGCGAGGAAAATCGCCCGCCATTCGCCAGGCGATGGCGAATGGCGCCAGCTTATATTGCTGCCATACGATATTATCATCCAGAGGCAGGCGCTGTAACTGTGCCGCCACATCATTCAATTGTGCGGCATCACCATCAGAAAGCGCGCCCGCCACCAGGTTCCATGCCTTAAGGATCAATAGACGATTGTGTAGAAGATCGCGCTCGCTAGAGGGAAGGACCACATGATCTTTATTTTGCAGCAACTGTTCAATATCCCCCTGAAGCTGCTGAAGGTATACCTTTTCTGCTTGTTGTTGATGAGAGAAAGGGAACAGCATATTAAAGGCCAGCATATAGGTGGTCGTAAGGCGAGGATGCACGCGCAGGATCCCGCGAGGCAACAGCTTGATCCAGGTCAACAGCGTTTTTAATTCACCCTGCAGATACAGACGTTCGACGCAATCCTCTAGCAGATCCGCTACAAACGAGAAATCCTGCGTGACCAGCGCGTGAGGTATCGCTTCATGAGGCCATTGCTGATGTTGATACCAGAGCGCCGCTGCGTGATGCAGGCGTCCTATCTGTTCCGGTTCGGTCATCTGCAGGCGTGCCTGCAAGACTTCGCGAAAGAGCGTCTGGTAGCGATACCAGCGCCGCTCCTCATCAAGTGGAATCAGAAAGAGATTAGCTCGTTCCAATGATTCCAGCATCCGCTGGCTAGCTTTTTCGCCGGTCAGGACCTGGCAGATCTCCGCGTTCAGCTGATCAAGTACCGATGTATACAGCAAGAAGCGTTGTTGTGCCTCGGATAACGTGGCAAGGACCTCTTCCTGCACATAGTCCAGGATAAAGCGGTGGCTACCGGTGAATGTCTCAAGGAAGGCTGACACATCCTTATGTCTCTGTAGAGAAAGCGCCGCCAATTGCAGTCCCGCAATCCACCCTTCCGTGCGCGATTGCAACTGACCAATCTGTTCTGCGTTTAGTTCCAGGCCCATGCCACGTGTCAGAAACTGGCCGGTCTCTTCCCTGTTCAAGCGTAAGTTCGCTTCACCTATCTCAGTGATCTGCCCGCGCGCTCGCAGACGTGACAGGGGCAGTTGCGGTTCACTACGGCTGGCCAGCAGCAAGTGCAGTTGGGGAGGGAGATTCTCTAGCAAAAACTGTAGCGACTCATGAATTGTTTGCTCTCGGATCAGGTGATAGTCATCAAGGATCAGGGTAGTGTCCTGTGGCAGTGCTGCCAGTTCGTTGATCAGCGCGGTTAGCGCACCGGTTTGCAATGAAGGTTGTGGTGAATGAAGCATCCCCAGTGTAGTCTCTCCAACCTGAGCGCCACCATAGCGAAACGCGGCAATCACATAAGTCCAGAAGCGAATCGGATCATTGTCCTGCTCACCAAGCGTCAGCCAGGCGATGCGACCGCTATACTGGCGAGCCCAGACCGAGAGCAATGTCGTCTTGCCAAAGCCCGCGGGCGCCGAGAGCAGCGTTAATGGTACCAGGTGGCTCTGATCGAGGGCCGAGAGCAGCTGCGCACGCTGCAGCAATATCGGGCGAAGTGGAGGAATGGTGAACTTGGTCACCAGCAGGTCTGGCTCAGACATGTAAAACTGTCTCTTTCAGGTAAATTCCTGATTGCACTCTCGTTGTATTTTCAATGAAGCAAGTATGGCTCCTTTTTCTTCATCAGCAAGTATACCTGAGATACATCCAATTGTTAATATTCTGCTTACTTTAGAAGCATGCTGATACAGGTATATGTGAGGACAGAGGACAGATAGGACACGAATTTTATGGCCGAGTTAAAATAAGTAATAAAAGTGCTTGACAGAGCTACGCAGGTGTGGCATAATCATCGAGCTGTCGAAACAAGACAATCACCCGCTTTGAGAGTGGATGCTCCTGTCCCTTTCGCTCCGATTGTGCCACGATAAGGTGGCTCCTCCGAGATGGCGAGTATCTCATATGTATTCTCAACAAGATGTTGTATGCATGGGAATGTCAGCCCTTTTTCGAGATGTTCGCCCTGGCTTGCCAGGCACACAGACGAGAAAAACGAGATTTCGGAGCCGCTGAAAAAGTGGTCCTCAAACCGCTTGACAAAGCACAACAGATATGCGATACTACAGCACACGAGACAAGCGAACGAAAAAACATTCATCGCCTGTCTAATCACAAAACCTCGGTTTTGTGATTCAGTACCTTGACAACTGAAGAGTGGAAAGCAGAACAGCAACTGGAACAACAACACACATAAGAACCAGTTCCTGTCAATTCGGAGGCTTGATGGCAACATCAAGTATCCATAATAATCTGCGAAACAAGCCAATGTTAATGTAACTTGGCCATGATCGCAACTTACCATGCTTTTTCACATGTCTTGCAGAGATATGTGTTTATAAAACATTGGATGGCGAGTTTGATCCTGGCTCAGGATAAACGCTGGCGGCGTGCCTAACACATGCAAGTCGAACGCCCTACGCAAGTAGGGAGTGGCGGACGGGTGAGGAACACGTGGGTGATCTACCCTGGGGTGAGGAATACCGGCGAGAAATCGCCGACAATACCGCATATGCTCGCGAGAGCAAAGCCGGAAACGGCGCCCGAGGATGAGCCTGCGCTCGATTAGTTGGTTGGTGGGGTAATGGCCTACCAAGACCGCGATCGATAGCTGGTCTGAGAGGACGATCAGCCACACTGGGATTGAGAACGGCCCAGACTCCTACGGGGGGCAGCAGTGAGGAATTTTCGTCAATGGGGGCAACCCTGAACGAGCAACGCCGCGTGCAGGATGACGGTTTTCGGATCGTAAACTGCTTTTCTCTGGGACGAGAACGGACGGTACCAGAGGAATCAGCCCCGGCTAACTACGTGCCAGCAGCCGCGGTAATACGTAGGGGGCGAGCGTTGTCCGGAGTTACTGGGCGTAAAGCGCACGCAGGCGGTCAGATTAGTCTGTAGTGACAGTCGTCGGCTCAACTGACGAAGTACTATGGAAACTGTCTGACTTGAGGGCTTCAGAGGGACACGGAATTCCGGGTGGAGTGGTGAAATGCGTAGATATCCGGAGGAACACCAAAGGCGAAGGCAGTGTCCTGGGAAGTACCTGACGCTCAGGTGCGAAAGCTAGGGGAGCGAACAGGATTAGATACCCTGGTAGTCCTAGCCGTAAACGATGACCACTAGACGTTGGGGGTATCGACCCCCTCAGTGTCGCAGTTAACACAATAAGTGGTCCGCCTGGGGAGTACGGTCGCAAGATTAAAACTCAAAGGAATTGACGGGGACCCGCACAAGCAGCGGAGCGTGTGGTTTAATTCGATGCAACGCGAAGAACCTTACCAAGGCTTGACATGAACTTGCACCAGCCGTAACGGGCTGTCCCTTCGGGGCGGGTTCACAGGTGCTGCATGGCTGTCGTCAGCTCGTGTCGTGAGATGTTGGGTTAAGTCCCGCAACGAGCGCAACCCCTGTCGTTAGTTGGATCTCTCTAGCGAAACTGCCGTTATAAGACGGAGGAAGGCGGGGATGACGTCAAGTCAGCACGGCCCTTACGCTTTGGGCGACACACACGCTACAATGGTCAGGACAAAGAGTTGCCAACCCGCGAGGGGGAGCTAATCTCGTCAAACCTGGCCTCAGTTCAGATTGGAGGCTGCAACCCGCCTCCATGAAGTTGGAGTTGCTAGTAACCGTAGGTCAGCACACTACGGTGAATACGTTCCCGGGTCTTGTACACACCGCCCGTCACACCACGAAAGTTGGCAACACTTGAAGCCGCTGGGCTAACCCTTCGGGGAGGCAAGCGTCGAGGGTGGGGTCAGTGATTGGGGTGAAGTCGTAACAAGGTAGCCGTACCGGAAGGTGCGGCTGGATCACCTCCTTTCTAGGGAGCTTGGATGAAGGTTCTTCACAGAAGAACGTACAGTTTCATCCCACTTCCAGGTCGACCAGGACATTGGTTGGTGCGTTGCCAGAAGCGACGCTGGTTTCCACTCTTGAGCTGTTGGGGTACAGCATCCCTTTCTACGGAAGGTGGATGGCCAACAGTGCACCTGAACAACTGAAGATAGTATTCCTTCAATTTTGCTGAGCAATATGGTCAGCCAGAGTTGAAGCAGAGGATCGATTTCTCTCTTCGAGAAGAAGAGCAGAAGTCAAAGCATTCATAGTACATGATGAAGAGACGTAGAGAACAAGCTACACAGAGTACGAGGTGGATGCCTTGGCGCTAAAGACCGAAGAAGGACGCGGAGACCGGCGAAACGTTCGGGGGGAGCTGCATACAAGCGATGAACCCCGAGATTCCGAATGAGGCAACTCCTCCAGAGTGATGTCTGGAGACCGCCTGCTGAACACATAGGCAGTGACGGGGGGCAGTGGGTGAACTGAAACATCTCAGTAACCCGACGAAAAGAAATCAACCGAGATTCCCGTAGTAGTGGCGAGCGAACCGGGAGGAGCCCAAACCGATGAACCCTCGGGTCCATCGGGGTTGTAGGACCGACAACAAGCAACGACGAACTACTCGAACACGTTGGAAAGCGTGGCCAGAGCGGGTGAGAGCCCCGTAGAGGACGGTTTGTTGACGTGGGTCGGTATCCTGAGTACCACGAGACACGTGCAATCTTGTGGGAAGCTGGGGGGACCACCCTCCAAGGCTACACATCTTTAGCGACCGATAGCGAACAAGTACCGTGAGGGAAAGGTGAAAAGCACCCCGAGAGGGGGATGAAAGAGACCCTGAAACCACGTACTCACCAGCAGTCAGAGGCCACTGTTTCATGAGAAACCAAGGGCTAATGGCGTGCCTTTTGTAGAATGATCCGGCGAGTGCATCGTCGTAGCCTGGTTAACCAGCGCTAAAGCTGGGGAGCCATAGGGCAACCGAGTCTGAACAGGGCGAGCGGTTGCGGCGATGCGACCCGAAACCGTGTGAGCTATCCATGAGCAGAGTGAAGCGGATGTGACAGTCCGTCGAGGCTCGCACCCACCAGTGTTGCAAAACTGGGGGATGACTTGTGGATAGGGGAGAAATTCCAATCGAACACGGAGATAGCTGGTTCTCCCCGAAATGTATTGAGGTACAGCTGTATGATACACTATCCTGGAGGTAGAGCTCTGAATGGGCTAGGGGCCTCGTGCAGGTTACCAAACCCAAGCAAACTGCGAATGCCAGGACAGCATGCATGCAAGTGAGACGGCGGGGGCTAAGCTTCGTCGTCAAAAGGGAAACAGCCCAGACCATCGGCTAAGGTCTCCAAGTATCCGCTGAGTGTAAAAGGGGGTCACAACGCCCAAACAGCCAGGATGTTGGCTTAGAAGCAGCCACCATTTAAAGAGTGCGTAATAGCTCACTGGTCGAGTGTCGTGGCACCGACAACGTATCGAGGCTCAAGCGGATTACCGAAGCCATGGAATCCATCTCAGATGGATTGGTAGGGGAGCGTTCTCAAGCCGAGAAGCCAGACCGCAAGGACTGGTGGAGCGAAGAGAAGTGAGAATGCCGGAATGAGTAGCGTCATGTCTGTGATAACCAGACACACCGAATGCCTGAGGGTTCCTGGGCACCGTCAAACGTCCCAGGGTGAGTCGGGTCCTAAGCCGAGGACGTCATAGTCGTAGGCGATGGAAAGCAGGTCAGAGATTCCTGCACCGGAGATGCTCGTTACGAGCAATGGGGGGACGCGGTAAGGAAGGTGAGCCCATCGAGTGGACAGGATGGGTCTGTGCGCTGAAGTGCGAAGCCGAGGCAAATCCCGGTTTCCTGTGCATGACACGTGCAGCGAGCGGACGTTGCGTCCGCGGAAGTCATCGGCCCCTAGGCCGCCAAGAAAAGCCTCTCGCCAGAGCCATCTCCGCCCGTACCGCAAACCGACACTGGTAGGCAGGGGGAATACTCCCCAGGTGATCGAGCGACCCTCTGTTAAGGAACTCGGCAAATTGACCCCGTACCTTCGGAAGAAGGGGTGCCCTAGTAGCGATGCTCTTCGGAGTGGCGTGAGGGGGTTGCAAGAAATTGGCTCAACCGACTGTTTACCAAAAACACAGGTCTCTGCGAACGCGAAAGCGGAAGTATAGGGGCTGACTCCTGCCCAGTGCCGGAAGGTTACGAGGAGCGGTGATCGTAGCTGCGAATCTAAGCCCCGGTGAACGGCGGCCGTAACTATAACGGTCCTAAGGTAGCGAAATTCCTTGTCGGGTAAGTTCCGACCCGCACGAAAGGAGTAACGAGTTGAGCACTGTCTCGACAGAGGACTCGGCGAAATTGAAGTACCCGTGAAGATACGGGTTACCCACGACAGGACAAAAAGACCCCGTGGAGCTTTACTACACCTTGACCTCGAAACGAGGCAGAGCGTGCGTAGCATAGGTGGGAGTCGGAGAACCTACCCTTGTGGGGGTGGGGGAGACGCCAATGAAATACCACTCTCGTTGTGTTTTGTTTCTCACACGTCACCGTGAGCCGGGACGTGGACAGGATCAGGCGGGTAGTTTGACTGGGGCGGTCGCCTCCCAAAGGGTAACGGAGGCGCCCAAAGGTTCCCTCAGGGTGGATGGACATCACCCATCAGAGTGTAAAGGCACAAGGGAGCTTGACTGCAAGACGGACAGGTCGAGCAGGGACGAAAGTCGGGCTTAGTGATCCCACATTCCCGAGTGGAAGGAGTGTGGCTCAACGGATAAAAGCTACCCCGGGGATAACAGGCTTATCTTGCCCAAGAGTTCACATCGACGGCAAGGTTTGGCACCTCGATGTCGGCTCGTCGCATCCTGGGGCTGGAGTAGGTCCCAAGGGTTGGGCTGTTCGCCCATGAAAGCGGCACGCGAGCTGGGTTCAGAACGTCGCGAGACAGTTCGGTCTCTATCCGTCGTGGGCGTAGGAGAATTGAGGGGCGTCATCTCCAGTACGAGAGGACCGAGATGGCTCGACCGCTGGTGTGCCAGTTGGCCTGCCCGGGCCAGAGCTGGATAGCTATGTCGAGAAGGGATAAGCGCTGAAAGCATCTAAGCGCGAAGCCGCACCCAAGACGAGTTCTCCCACTCTCTAGAAGAGTCAAGATCCCAGGAAGACGACCTGGTAGATAGACGACACGTGGACACCTGGTAACAGGCGCAGCGAAGTCGCCCTAATGATCGTACGGCTTGTTTCACCAACAGGTATCTTCATCGTGGCGCTGGAATGCGTGTCTTCTGCTTCAGTCTCTGACTGACGGATGGCTCGGCAAAATTGAGGGAATACTATTCTCCAGCTGTAATGTGCGATCAGCGCACACAGATAGACTTTACTCACATCGAGTAAGGTCTTTTTTTGTCCCCTTTACGTGGCGGTGACGAGAGGGGAGTTCGGCCAGAAGATAATCGGACGCGAGGTCCGGACCCATGGGTAGGTGCGAGCGTGTGGGCCATAGATAATCGGACCGCACTCCACATAGCCACATAAGTTCGGACCTCGCGTCCGATTATCTATGGCCCACAGAGACCATAAAAAAACACCCGTGTGGGCGGGTGAGACGGCGACTTCCTATTTTCCCACGCAGTTGCCCACGCAGTATCATCGGGGAGGAAGAGCTTAACTTCCGTGTTCGGGATGGGAACGGGTGTGCCCTCTTCGCTATTGTCACCAGCTCACCTGCACATACAGGTGTTCTTGATAGTTGATATATTACAACGTCTTTGTGCTTCTGTCAACCCCTTTTGACCGGCACTTTTGAAATTCACCTGTCTGGTGCTGACGGGTATTTCTCCAGTGTAGCCAATAATGAAGATCATCTATCTTCTTGACAATCTTCAGAAAAACTTTACAACCTCCTTAAAAATATTTCATGGCTATTTCAGAATATCAGCCTATAGTATTACTATCGACAAAGAAGTGAGTGGTTGTAATGGTTTTGATGTCTGGAGATAAAATTATGTCATTCTATGATGAAAACACGCTCGATGGACAATCTGCTCTGCCCTACCGGCCATATGAGCAGTATGGACCATACGTAGATGCGGTGCCTGCCACCGAATATAGCCCAAGCCCGTATTATCAGCAGAATCTGCAACAGGCGCTCCCGCCACCTGCCAGGACCGCTCCTTCTGAGAAGATCCCGGGACGGACACCTCGCTTGCCGAAGGCTGAGGCGCTGGCCCTGGCACGAAAATGGAAACGTGCATTGGTGGCTGGCTCTCTGGTGGCCTTCAGTGTGCTGAGCGGCCTGGTTTTTACCAATGCCGTGAGCGCGAACAGCAATCAGCAGATGCCCGCCAACAACAATAACAATAATACCAACGTTACTACGCCATCTGACAATGGCGGTTTCTTCAACGGCAACAACAATAATAATCAAGGTCAAGACCAGGGAGGTTATGGTTTTGGAAACAATAATTCCACACAGCAACCCGCCATTTCCGGCACCCATGCTTCCTGAGCCCGATTATGTGTTGCCAGGAGGAATGAAGCGCTCACAGTTCCGAGCCATGGGCACCCTGGTCTCTTTCCTGTTACCCGAGGCGCAGTTTACGCTGGGCGCGGAAATCATTCGCAGCCTGTTCGAGTATTGGGAGCAGACGCTGAGCCGCTTCTTGCCGGATAGTGAGCTATCGCAGTTAAACAGGCTGTCCGGCCGACCGGTCGTGGTCAGCAAATTGCTTTTTACGGTGTTGAGCAGCGCGCTGGAAGCGGCTCGTTCCACCAACGGACTCTATGATCCTACCCTGCTCAACCAGCTGGTGCAGCTGGGCTATGATCGTACCTTTGAGGAGGTCCCTGCTCAGTCAGCTGCTCCAACGGCCCGGATTGAGCCGGGCGGGCGCTGGCGCTCCATCCAGTTGCAGCCATCTTTACGTCTGGTTCATATGCCCGTAGGCACCGGCGTAGAGTTTGGCGGGATCGCCAAGGGGATGGCGGTGGATGCCGCGTTAGAGGCCCTGCGGCGCGAGAAAATCGAGACCGCCCTGGTAAATGCCGGTGGCGACCTGACGGTCATGGGTATCCCTGCTGGTCTGCAGCAGTGGCCGATTGAGATTCAAGGCAAGACACGTACCTGGGTAGTCCCGTTCCATCATGGCGCCCTGGCAACCTCTGGCATCGGCCGTCGCTATTGGCGTCAAGGAGGCGAGCTGCGGCACCATTTGCTTGATCCTGGGACCGGCTTACCGGCTCGAACGCAGCTCTGGTCCGTGACGGTCGCCGCGGCGCAGTGTAAACAGGCAGAGGTCGCCGCCAAGGTGGCGTTCCTGTTGGGAATCGAGCAAGGGAGCGCATTTCTCCGCCAGCATGGTCTGGCGGCTCTGTTGATCCTGCAAGACGGTTCCGCGCGTACCGTCGGCCCCTGGCCGCAGGAAGCTGGCAAGAAAGAGGTACAGCAATGTTGAATACAAGTGTATGGGAAGCGGTGACCTGGAACGTGGCGCGTGCAGGTGGCTTCACCGCGTTTTTCCTGTTGACACTGGCGGTGGCGCTGGGCCTGGCTCTATCCTCTCACCTGCAGTCTAACCGTTGGCCGCGCCTGATTAATAATGAATTACACAATTTTGTCACGCTACTGGCGCTCATCTTTACCGGCGTACATGTGCTGGCCGTCTGGCTCGATCCCTTTACGAAATTTGGCTGGAATGAGATGTTGATACCCCTGGCCAGCCATTACCGGCCTGCCTGGATGGCACTGGGCATCGTCGGACTCTATATCGGACTGGCCATTGGCCTCAGCACCTTGCTGCGACCTATTATCGGCTATACCTGGTGGAGACGCCTGCATGTCCTGACGTTACTGCTGTATGCCCTTGTAGTTGTACACGGGATCGCTACGGGTACCGATACCCGCACATGGTGGGGCGCCGCCATTTATGCCTTTAGTGTATTGCTGGTGGGTGGATTACTGCTGGCTCGGCTGGTGCGCCCGATTGGCGCGCGGCAGGGTCGGTCACATCCCGTTCTGGCCCTGGCGACGGTTGTGCTGGTTGCGGCCGGTACCCTTTGGGCCGCGTTGGGACCCCTGCAGCCGGGCTGGGCGGCCTCCGCGGCTACCCAGAGCAGCACGACGAGTAGTGCTACAACGCAGACCGCCTTCCCACAGTCTTTTAGCGGCAATCTTCAGGGGCAGGTGATGCAAAACAGCTCGCGCTTCAGCGGACAGGTTTCGATACGCATGAATATGGCGATCTCCGGAGGGCCAGCTGGAAACGTGCAGGTACTCCTGCGGGGACAGGTAGCCAATGACAACACGCTATCGATTACCTCTTCATCGGTCGTGCTATTGAACGATACAGGCCAGCCCCCTCTACACGGGCTCTCTGACACAGTTTGATGCCTCTAACCAGTGGAATATGAGCGCGAACTTAAACAGTACGACCGACAACAGCCAGCTTCAAGTACAGATGAAGCTACAGGTAGATAATAGTGGCCAGGTGAGTGGCACCATAACAGGTGGCAATGGAGCTTCCTCCTCCAATGGCAACATTTAATGCGAGCTCTTCTTCTGAGCAGCAGCATCGATGCACCAAAACATACTGATGGCGAGGTCGGATACAATGTGCGATCATGCATTGTATCCGACCTCGCCATCAGTATGTTCAAGCGCCGCAGGCGCGAAAAATTATGTGGACTGAAGCAAGAAGAATAATAACAGTGACTTTATATATCAATTCAGTACTAAGCACTTAAACCGTGACTTCCATGTACTTTGGTGGCGGGAACGCCCATGGCACTAAGCAGAAACTGCTCGTATGCTTCGCGCAGCTTTGGATAGCGCAGCAGGAAGAAACCAGCGTACTCCTGTGTCAGCGCGCGCGGCTGGCGCAGAAGATGCATATTGACATCCTTTAAGAGGCGATTCCCTTTTTTGCCGTTGCAGTGTTTGCAGCAGGCAACCAGATTCTCCCACGTGCTCTGTCCACCACGTGAGCGTGGAATAATGTGGTCGAGCGTCAGGTCGCGACTTCGCTTGCCGCAGTACTGGCAGGTTTCATCATCCCGCAGCAGGATATTGGTACGCGTGGGCTGCAGAACTACCCGTGGCACACGCACGTTTGCCAGCAGCTGCACAATAACGGGACGCTCTAGCTCAAGACGACGTAACTGAATGCTCTCCTCGATCAATTCTCGAACATTCTCATCTACGAATGTCACTTTATGTTTTGACAGCAATACGATGAGACGGCGCTCCGGAATGACCGAGAGAGGTTGTAATGAGGAATTCAACACAAGAACAGGCATGAATGGCTTTCCTTCCTCTCTGTCAGAGCCGATGAATGACACATACAGACAGCGGAGGGAGAAAAAGGACGGATTCGTGCTGAAAGCCGATCCTGCGCCCCTAGCGCCGCCTGCGACGACTTGGTGGATAAGGTTGGGAGTGCATTGCATGTCCAGGAGAAACAGGCACAGCAGGATCCCTTCTGCCCATCAGCGTTTGAGCACTTTCGGTACTCGCGATGGCGTGCAGACTCATCAGATAGCAGCCATTAATGCTGGCGGTGCTATAGATCTGATATCCCTGCATTCGATGATCTCCTTTGTGCCTGAGGATAAAAATTATGGCACATACTTCTGTCTGTTCGCACTAACGATCCTGATGGATTTTGATGCTCCTGACCCCAATAAGGGGAAGTATGTGCCATCCTGGTCGGGGTGAGAGGACTTGAACCTCCGACCTCAGCGTCCCGAACGCTGCGCGCTAGCCGACTGCGCTACACCCCGGTGACATTCATGCTATAAACCCACTGAACACTATCCACGAGCTGAGTCTACGCTTGACTGACAACGATGCAGATAATTACGCGTGAGCCGCGTTCCTGATCTGCTCACACATAGTATAGCACATCCCACAATCTTTTTACAAGCTCTCAGGTTGCTTTTCACGGGGTTTTTCAAAAAAAATCGTTTTTCCCTTTTCCCGCTCCTGCGATGTACAGAAGAACGGGAAAAGTTGTGTTTATCAGAGTATCTGCTTGACGAGTTTATCCGCCAGTTCTAGCGAATAATTCTGCCCACGGTCGTGTGGATAGATCTGGAACATGTTGGCGATCCACAGATTAGGCAGCGGAGGCTGCAGGCTGGGAATGTGCTGGCGATAATCGGTGGTGACGATCGGCTGGGCATATGGCGCGGAGAAGAGCCAGCTCTCCTGTATCCAGTCCGTTTGAAAGTTGGGGGCCAACTTCTGGATGGCGGGCGTGAACTCTTTGATCAGCTCTTCCTTATCTTTTTTGAAGATGGGATCATCCATGGGCCGATAGTTGCCGAGATAGACCAGGTGACGACCGCCGTATTCGGCGGGATCGCGGAAGTTGGTGTGCTCAAAGATGCCGGTGAAGGGATAACCCCGGTCGCAGATATTGATCCAGTAGCTATCGGTCAGTTTGCGGTCCAGGGCCAGGATCAAGCACTGGGCGCCATAGGCCTGTCCCCAGTCGTACTTCTGACGATACTCTTCTGGTAAGGCCAGGATCAATTTGCAGCTGAGCCGTGTCGGCAGAGTTGAGATGACGCGATCAAAATCCCAGCTCCCCTGATTGGTCTTGATGGTCCAACCTTTTTCTTTCTGGATTACCTCTTCAACGGTAGTGTTGAGCAATACCTTGCCATCGTGTTGCGTGATATACTCCACCAGTCGTTCATAGACCAGCTGGAAGCCGCCGCGCACATAGCCGAGCTGAGATGTGCGATCGTGGATGCGCGCCCAGAACCAGGGCAGGGCGATCTGATCGTAGAGCTTGCCAAACTTACCAACGAAGAGCGTCTCAAAGATCATCTGATACGGACGCGCGCCCATCCAGTGGCGCAGCCAGGGATCGGCGGTCTTCCCCTCCAGCCAGGAGGGATTGGCGACCTTGAGAAAGGCCAGCGTCGCCCCCACACGCAGACGCTCATACATCGTCAGGGGCTTGAACTTGAGCAGCGAAATAGGATCATCCAGCTGGTGATTCTCACCACCAACCATGCTCACGGTACGTGGATGCTGCCACTCCAGGCGATCCCCCAATCCTAATTCTTCAATGACTTGAATCGCCATCTTATCAGACCGGAAAATATGGTGATAAAATTTCTCGAGCCAGGTATCGCCAACCTTGAAGCTCGAAGCCAGGCCACCAGCCATTCCTTCACGTTCAAAGACCATCACTGAATGACCGGCCTGGGTAAGCCGGTATGCAGCCATTAATCCTAACGCACCGCCGCCGAGCACTGCGTATTCCATGCTATTCATCCTCGCTACGCTTCTTCTTTTTAAGTTCACAAAACCTTACATCATGAGTACAATGTTACCCTGTTATCATTCTATCATACACCTTTAATTGGGCGAATATGGATATGACTATTTGAGTAGCCTTGCTCGTTCGTCATATGATGTGGAGAAAGTAAACGAACAGAAAAGTTGAGTAAAAAAGTCGATGGTATTGACTGATGTTGCGCCGATACTGGTCTGTCCCGTGTGTAGAATGCCGCTGAACTTCGAGCAGGCGACGCTGCGTTGTGAGCGCGGCCATGCGTTTGATGTGGCCAAAGAGGGGTATGTAAATCTGCTGCGCAAGAAGCTTCCTGGGGACACAAAAGAGATGGTGGTGGCGCGGCGTGCCTTCTTTGACCAGGGCTACTACGAACCTGTATCAGACCTGTTGAATCGCCTGCTGCGCGTACATCTGCCGGACACTATAGAGGGTCCGTTGCGTATCCTGGACGCGGGCTGTGGGGAAGGATATTATCTGGGCCGCCTGCAGCAATCGTTGAGCAATGACTATGGATACATGCAGGGGGTAGGGATCGATATTTCCAAAGACGCGATTCGGCTGGCCGCCAGGCGTTATCCTGGCTCATCCTTCCTGGTGGCCAATTTGAAAGAGGCGCTGCCGCTGGTCGAACAGGCGCTGACCGGCATGGTCAATGTATTCGCGCCCCGCAACGTCGCTGAATATGCCCGTGTACTGCAGCCCGGCGCACCCTTGCTGATTATCATTCCCGGCTCTCACCACCTGGAAGAGCTACGCCATTCGTTACACCTGTTGAATATCGAAGAAAACAAGCAGCAACACGTCATTGAGCAGTTCGCTGGCACTTTCGATCTGCTGGCGCTGCACACCTTGACCTATAAGCTGGAACTGGAACAAGGCGAGATTGAGCAGCTCGTGGTGATGACCCCTAATTACTGGCATCAGTCAACCGAGAGCCAGGCGCGCCTGGCAGAACTGGCCGATTTCACCACCACGGTTGATTTCGTCTGCCTGGTCTTTCAACGGAAACTTTCAGTATCTGAATAGAAGTGTTTTTTTATTATGACAATACCGGAATCATCCTTTGGGTCTGATTGGCCACGCCACTGGCGTGGACAGGGACAGTCCTGGCGCCGAGAACCTGTCATCGGACCGGAGCGGCAGCGATTCTTGCGGGAGCGCCTCGCTGTGGAGCCCGATATCTCTCTGGGACGCTATCCTTTTCGCGACCAGCCTCTGACACGGGCCGATGTGGAGTGGCTGCTATCTATCCATGAGCAGGAGCGGGGTCCTGTGGACTGGCGCGTGCTGGAACAGCGAACACGCCGGGGACTGGATCTGCGCGGCGCCAACCTGCGCGATGTGGATCTGAGCCATCTCCCCCTTTCACGCCTGCTGGCTGGCCTGGTCTGGACCGACTGGCTGCCCGCCAACGATGAAGAGCGCGAGTGGGCGCGCGCCCATCTTGAAGGAGCTCTGCTGGATGGCGCGCAGTTGCAGGGTGCGGCCCTCAACGGGACCTACTTAAATGGTGCCAGTCTGTGCGAATCCTCCCTCCAACTGGCTGAGTTGGGTGGCGCCAACCTGGAGGGCACAACTCTGAAGCGTGCCTTTCTGATCGAGACCAACCTGATCGGCGCCCATATCAATGGCGCCTGCCTGAGCGGTGCCGATCTGAGCGGAGCCTACCTGGTTGGCGCGCATCTGCGCGGGGCGGACCTCAGCCGCGCCACCGTTTCCCATGCCGACTTCAGCTATGTCCACTTTGAGTACGCGGATCTGAGCGCGCTCTACGCGGCCGAAACTAATTTCGGTGGCGCCTATCTCCAGTGTGCCGACCTCTCCGGAGCGGTCCTGACCGGCAGCGACATGGGCGGTGTCCACCTGGAGGGAGCCAACCTGATTCGCGCCCATCTGGAGGTCGTCTCCCTCACCGGCCGCTATCCCGCCCACTTGGAAGGCGCGGACCTGCGTGGCGCCCATCTTGAGGGCACCAACCTGCGGCGGGTGTCTTTGCTCGGCGCGGACCTGCGCGGCGCCCACCTGGAAACGGCCGACCTCAGCCATGCCAGCCTGTCTGGCGCCAACCTCTACGGCGCCCACCTGGAAGGCGCGCGCCTTAACCATACCCACTGTGGCCCCCTTGAGGTAGACGAAGACGAACTCGCGCGCCTCCAGGTCTGGCTACCCCAATTCACCGCCAACCAGCCCCCAACCATCCTTGAACACACCATATTAATATAAGCGAAGTTGTTCGACATGCGCACAGCGCATGTCGAACAACTTCGCTTATATTGAAAAAAGATTGGGGGCGTCAGCGCCCCCAGGCGGAGGGAAATACTATGCGCTTACAGCGCTAAATGATAAACTTCCCATTTTCGTAGCAGAGCTCTCCATCGGCGAACACTTTCCCCTCGTGCAGATCACAGACCATGTCCCAGTGTAATCCGGACTCGTTGGTCGAGCCGGTTTCGGGATAGCCGGCGCCCAGCGCCATGTGCATGGTGCCGCCGATCTTCTCGTCGAAGAGGATCTCTTTGGTGAAGCTCTGCACGTTATAGTTGAGGCCGAAAGCCACCTCGCCCAGATAGCGGGAACCGGCGTCCATATCGAGCATGGCGTCGAGGAAATCTTTTCCCCGGCCGGCGCTGCTCTCGACCACCTTGCCATCTTTAAAGACCAGGCGTACATTTTCGACCTCGTTACCGTTGTAGACCGCAGGATAGGTGAAGCTGACATAGCCGTTGACCGAGTTCTCGATCGGACCGGTGAACACCTCGCCGTCCGGAAAATTCTTGTCTCCCGCGCAGTTGATCCATTTGCGACCGGCGACGTGGTAGGTAAGGTCGGTGCCAGGGGCGACGATATGGATCTCATCGTGCTGATCCAGGTAATCGACGATATGCTGCTGATCTGCCTGCACTTTTCTCCAGGCGGCCACCGGATCATCCTGGTCGAGCAGGCCGGCGTTAAAGACAAAGTCTTCGTATTCGCTCAGCGACATACCGGCATCCATGGCATGGGCCTGCGTGGGATAGAGGGTGAGAGACCAGCGTAGATCATTGGTGGCGGAGCGCTCCATGAAGCGTTTGGCGATCCCCGCCTGGGCCGCGCTATGCGCCGCCATCTTCTGGGGATCGATGTGGCTTAGCGCCCTGGTGTTTTCGTCGGCGATGATGGTGAATTGTGCATCGAAATGGTTGATCTGAAACTCAGTGACCGGCGAAATGTACTGGATCTGCTCATCACCGCTTTCCTTAAAGAAAATCTCTCCCATTCCATCCAGTGTGATAGAAGGTGTAACGTGGGCACCGGCACGAATAGCTTCGCGGTAAATCTCTTTGATCAATGGAGCAGCAATCGCAGGTCCCTTTAAGGAAAAGGTCTCGCCCGGTTGAAGGGCCAGCGAGTAGTTAACCAGTACTTTTGCCAGCTTCTGTAAGCGTGGATCTGCCATGCTTTTTCCTTTCTGTCCCCATGGGGTGTATAAACGATGGTGTTGATATGGGTGAAACACAATGGCGTGTCTAGATACAGGGTGAGATGTGTCCTGCTATGGCACGAGAGCAGGAATGAATGGCACTGTAGTTACAAACGAAACGGATTGATTGGGCGTTTTCCTCCACATCTATCGCAAACTATATGCTATAGATGAGAGAATGTAAATAGTTAGCTGTACAATAATGGGCTAGTATTGATAAAAACTGGGACAGGCATCCTAGCGAACTTTGCGTTACTAATTCTGTATGATATACTAAACCCGTTGTCCCAGTAATGCTCAATCCTTATAATGGGATCATCTAAATTCCGAGCATCCAGACTGAGCTCAGGTGCAACCACTCTGTCGCCTGGCAAAATGGCATACACTACACGGTAATTTTATTTCTTTGTCTGGGTGGCAGCAAGCTTAGATTCCAACCATGTGTTTCTGGTGAGGAATTGAAGGGAGAGCGAACCGTGACTACACAGCCCACTTCAGATAGAACCGCCGCTGGGACTGAAGCTTTTTCAGGCCAGTCTGTGAAGCAGCGCAACAGTGGTAATTTGCTGGCCACGCAGGGGTATGTGGTCGGTATTGAATTAAGTGGTAGTGGAGCGCGCCAATCTGTGGCCCTGGCAGATCTTAATGGTAATATTTTGCATCGTGTTCGCCGTCCCCAGGAGTATGTTCCCGATAGCCAATCTGTGTTGCAGTTGCTCGATGAAATGATTGCTGAGGTGACGAAGCCAGATTATTTGCACGATGGGCGCGTTCTACGCGTTGGTGTGGCGGTGGGAGGGTTGGTTGATGCCAGGTTGGGCATTGTGAAGCGTCTCCATCATGCGCACGGTTGGGATGATTTTCCGTTACAGGACTACTTTTCCGAAAAGTTAGGCGTGCCGTGTATTATTGATAATAATGCGAATGCGGCTGCTCTGGCAGAAGTGGTGCATGGCATTGGTCGTGGCGAGCGAGCGGTTTTGTATCTTGGGCTCGGGCGCGGTATCGGCGGCGGGCTGGCGGTGAATGGTCGTATCTATCATGGCGCGACCGGCATAGCTGGCGAGGTTGGCCATATCGTCGTGAAGGAGGATGGCCCCCTCTGCTCCTGCGGCGGTCGGGGACACCTGGAGGCGATCGCGTCGGCCTACGCGATTGTGCGCACGATGATCGGACTCTCCATAGAATATCCTGAGACCGAGGCGGCTATACGCCGGGTGACCGATGGCCGCGCGGAACGCATTACTGTTGAACAAATATTTAAGCTAGCAGCTGAAGGAGACCAGATCGCTCAGCGGGTCGTGCATGATGTTCGTACCTATCTGGGCCTGGCTCTGGCTAACATCGTGCAACTGGTAAATCCTAGCCTGATCATTCTAGGTGGTCCAGGAGCCAGCGGAGGCGAGCTTTTGATCGCGCCGCTAAGGGAACGTATTCAGGAATTGTGCCTTCCTGAGGCAAGTCAATCTTTACGTATCGCCCAGAGTAGCCTCGGATCGGAGGCTCCACTTGTGGGCGCAGTTACATTAGCGTTACAAGACCTATAATGCTTATGACATTCAGATTTGTCATGTTGTGTTTGGAGCTTGAACACTTACTTATCTGGATGCAAGGAAGTATAAGTGCGTAATCTTGAGAGGCTTACAGTGGAAACAGGCCGGGTCATTCAAAGACGCTACCTGCTACAGCGTTTGGTACAACAGGGGCAAACCTGTACTGTCTACCAGGGGTTCGATCAGGTATTGCAACGAGTTGTCGCGATAAAGTCCGCGGCAACCGAGCACATTCCAGCGTATCGCGCTGCGATTCGTGCGACCGCGCAATTTGCACATCCCAATATCATTGACATCTACGACCTGATCGTTGAACCTGATGCGTTGTATATTGTGCAGGAATACGTGGACGGTGATGATTTTGGCACGTTGCTGCAATCGCAACTCTCTCCTTATTATGTAGTTGACCTGGGCGTGCAGATCTGTCAGGCCTTGATGTACGCGGGCACCCCTGTGCGTAAGGTCTGTCATGGAGACCTGACACCATCGGCGATTATTCGCGATCGCCGCGGAGCGGTGCGGGTGAATAACTTCGCCTTGCCGGCCGATATGCTCTATTTTACGGCGTGGAATAATATCGGGGGCGGTGGTAGCCCCGTTGTGGCCGATCCAGAATTGGATCCGGGTGTGGCCAGCGACGGGCGTCGGGCCGACGATACCCACGCTGTGGGACTATTACTCTATCAACTGCTGGCGGGCCGCAATCCCGATGCGCGCGCCATCGAGCCGCCGGTCGATGGCCGGCTGCGCTTTATGCGTAACGCTCCCCCTGAACTGTGTGAACTTATCGCGCGTACGGTTGTGCGCCAGCATCCTCAATATATTTCTACTCCAGAAGCTTTGCACGCCGAACTGAAAGGGCTGGCCGAGACTTTAGAGCCACCCGCACCTCCCGTTTCATCCGGCCAGTTGTCTCCCGCTTACCAGGTAAAAGAGGACGCGGGGCTACGGGTGCCGCAGCCGCAATTCGCGCGGGGACGCTCCACCGGCCTGCTGAGTCAGCCACTAGGTGGTGCCCGCGAGGTTGCTCGCTCTGGTGCCGATTATGCTCCCATCTCCGAGCCCAACAGGCAGATGGTGATGGTGGAGCAAAATGACGCGCCGACCTCGTTTGATACGACCATGAGCGCCAAACTGGCGGCTGCTCGCCAGGCTGCCTACGAGACAGATGATCAGCCTAAACGTGTCAATATGCCTCTGCTCATCCTGTTGGGCTTGCTGCTCTTTGCCCTCTTCTTTGGCGTTGGCTATTATATCTCAACCGTCATCATTCATTAAGCGGTACTATTTATCGCGGCGCCCGATCTGATAAAAACGCCGGTTGAACATCGATAAGATTGTTCAACCGGCGTATCTATTTGTTGCTTCTGTACGGTCAGGGATGGGAACGTTAGAGGCCGTAAGAATGATCGAGACGACTCACGCCCGAAGCGTTATTGTTGGTCAGGGTGAGATTTGTTCCGCTGCCGTTGAGCGTCTCCATGCTATAGCTATCACCGTTGCGCAGTCCAGGCCAGTAGACCGAACCCATGTGCCACGAGCGCATAAGGTCTGTGCCAGCCTGCACGTAAGCGATGTAGGCGTTATTATTGATCGGACCATTGTAATCCCAGCCAGTGGTCATCGGGGCTCCCCACTCGTCGACAACGGTACGCGAGGCACAGGACCCGATGCGGCTCTTGAAATCATTGATCCAGGCATCATAGCTGGCCTGGGTTGGATTCCAGAAGCCATAGTTGTGCAGGGAGAAGAAGGCACCAGTGAAGCGACTGTCTGTGCAGATGGTGTTAACATGGTCGTTATAGCCGGCCCCACTGACAAAGAGGTGATCTATGGAGACCGAGTGGTATGTGCCGATCCATTGCGCGACGATGTTGGCCCAATCGCTCTCGCTGTAACCGTGTGGCTCATTCATCGGCTCGAAGTAGACCAGCTTGTTGCTATGATAGCGGTCGGTAACGGTCTTCCACATCTTCCAGAAGGCGGTCAGATTATCGATCTTGCCATCCTGGTACGCACCGGTTCCCTCCCAGTAGCTCAGGATAACTTTGAAGCCCTGGTCTGTGGCGGCCTTGATCGCGCCAGTATATGAGTGCCAGAAAGGACCGTTCACGGTATAGGGATTGATCGGCAATCTTACCGTATTCGAGTGCAGATTGACCGCGAAGCCATGGATGATCGCGCTTGCCTTGGCGTAGGTGGTAGGATAGTTATCCGCCGTCGATAGACCTGACGGCACCACGGCATCATTGGCGAAGTTGTCTCGTGGATCAGCCCAGTTCACCCCCTTGAACTGGTCCGGAGTCACACTGGCGGCGGCATGGGCCGACGGTACATTGACCATTTGTGCCGCGACAAGCATCATTAACGTGAGTAAGGCACCTGTTATCGAGATAAGCTGCATCCTGCGTCGATGAAACATGCTCTATCCTCCTTGCATATTCGACACTAACGCTGTGTTTTTAAGATGGCTATTCTGCCTTTCAATAAACAAAAATAAACAGTAATCGATTACTTGTCGCTATTGCATAATAGTACCCAGTGTTTATTATTATGTCAAGTTTCCGATGATGCAAGGATGCGGCGAAAAAGAGGATCGTAGGTTCGGCCCTTGCGGCCGATTTCCCCTCCACGCGCGGAAACGTCCCAGCGTAGGTTCGGCCCTTGCGGCCGATTTCCCCTCCACGCACACCCATGTTCCCCAAACGCGAGGACCACGGAAACGAATATGAGATGCATGTTTATGCGGCGAGGAGAAATCGGCCGCAAGGGCCGAACCTACGGTGCGTGGAGGGAAGGCGGTTATATGATGCCGGCCACAGGCTCCGTCATCTGCTCGTTGATGTAGGCGTGGGCGATGCATTTGCTGTTTTTGGCTTTGCTGACATTGCCATGGCGATCGACGATGATCAGGCCGCCGTCACCTTCGGCGTGCTTGCTGAGGAAGTCGATCGCGGCCTCTCCAGCCTGGCGGGCATCCATTCCCTGCGCCACGTAGGAGGCGGCGCGCTGGGCGATCATCAGGCGCGTAAAATCTTCTCCGTAGCCGGTGCATGAGATGGCGGCGTGTTCGTCGGCGTAGAAACCACAGCCTACCAGCGGAGAGTCACCGACGCGGCCAGGATATTTGTTCGCCATGCCACCGGTCGAGGTGGCGGCTGCCAGTCGGCCCGCGCTATCGATCGCTACGGCTCCGACGGTTCCATGCTTCTCTGGCTTTTCCTGCTGGGGATCTGATTTCGCCTCGTAGGTCAGGGAGCTATGCGTGTGGTTTTTCCAGGCGTTAAACTGGCGCTCCGTGAGTAGATCTTCATGGCGGCACGGGGCGATGCCGTGTTCGCGGGCGAAGAACTGGGCTCCGGCACCAATGAGAAATGTATGCTGGCTTTCCATGACGCGGCGTGCCAGCGTAATCGGATTCTGAATCAACTCTACGCCGGCAATGGCCCCTGTGTGCAAGCCATAGCCATCCATGATGCCGGCATCCATCTCTATCTTGCCTTCTTGATTCAAGCAGGAGCCCCGGCCCGCGTTAAAGTCTGGATTATCTTCCAGCGCCCGGACGGCGGCCTCGACCGCGTCGAGCGCGCTTCCACCGGCCTGTAGGACGCGCCAGCCGACCTGCGCGGCTTCTTTACAACCTGTTTTGGCCCCCTCGAACCGCTCCTCTTTGATGTCTCCGGCGCCACCATGAACGATAAGTGCAATTGGCATAAGTCACAACCCCTCTCAAAACTGATATATTTGCATGCTGAGCCTATTGTACCATCTTCATAAAAATGGCAGGATTTGTCCGCTAGCTGGCTTGCTATCCCCTGGTAAGCAGCTTCACCCTCCCGCATACTGGTGATGTGAAAAGACGGTTTCAAGCATGTATGTGAAGAGAAATGATGCCCAGAGTTGTTACAGGTTTGCAGCAGTTGCATATCACTCCGGGCGCGCTCAGCCTTACCCTCTCCGTCGGCAATGTGGGCTCCCTGTTAGGAGCATTCTTGATCCGTCCCCTGGAGCGCCGCTTCAAGCTGGGCTCAATCATGGTCATAGTGATGCTGGTACTCTGCTTATCGCCACTGCTCTACTCTTTTGCTTCGGATGCCCTGAATGGCACACTCATCTTCGCGCTGATCGCGTTTCTGACCGGGATGGCATTAACCATTTATAATATCTATGTCGTCAGCCTGCGCCAGGCCGTGACCCCAAACCATCTGCTGGGACGGATGAATGCTAGTTATCGCTTCCTGACCTGGGGCTTTATCCCGCTTGGCAGTCTGTTGGGTGGATTTCTTGGCAATACAATAGGTCTGCGCCCAACGCTCCTGATAGGGGCAGCAGCTCTGGCAACGGTTTGTCTGTTGGTCATATTTTCGCCAGTCGCGAAGTTAGAGCGCATGCCCACGCTCCCCGAAGAAGAGAACGCGAATGAGAGTTTAATGAAATCCTTGCCTGTCCATTGACAAGCTTTGCTTCTGGCTGCTACCCTACGATTGATATACTTGTAATCTTGAGTGTTGCGACATATTAAAATGGATGGTGTTGGTCGCAGCAACTACTGCATTGCATGATGAAGGGGGAGCATGGCATGCCGAAGAATAACTTGCTGGAGAAGGCCGAATCGATGATGGAGCCGTTTCTGACCGATCTACAGGCGATGGTGGATATCGATTCTGGCACCTATGTCAAACAGGGGGTTGATCGGCTGGGACTCTGGCTGCAGCAGCGCTTGCAGCGGCTCGGCTGCCAGACCTATTTCGATGAGCAACAGCAGTATGGAAATCACCTGGTGGCGGTCCATAGAGGTACGAATCCACAGGGCCCCCGGCTGCTGTTGATCGGCCACATAGATACGGTCTTCCCCGATGGCGAGGCCCGGCGGCGCCCCTTTTCGCGCAAGCAGCTGGATGGCGTGGAGATCGCCAAAGGACCTGGTGTGCTGGACATGAAGTCGGGCGTACTGATCGGCATCTATGCTGTGCAGCTATTGATCGAGTCGCAGATGGCCAACTATCAGTCGGTCACCTTTGTCTGCAATAGCGATGAGGAGATCGGCTCGCACTCCAGTCGTCCCTTAATCCGCAAGCTGGCCAGCGAGTCGGACGCCGTGCTGGTATTGGAGCCGGGACGCATCATCAATCGCGTGGTCTCATCCCGCAGGGGGATCGCTAATTATCGCGTGGAGGCGCACGGAGTCTCCTCTCATGCCGGCGTGGAACCTGAGAAGGGGCGCAACGCTATTCTGGAGCTGTCACACCAGGTGATCGCCTTGCAGGCTATTAATGGTACGATTCCAGGCGCGACCCTGAATGTGGGGATTATCAAGGGCGGTGGGCGCACCAATATTGTGCCCGATTATGCCTATTGTGAGATCGATGTGCGCGTGAGCGATCGCGCCGGCCTGGAGGCCATTGAGGCGGCTATACGCGATGTGATCTCCCATACGGTGCTGGAGGGGACGCGCGTGGTGCTATCGGGAGGCGTCAGCAATATGCCCTTTGAGCGTACCGAGGGCAGCCTGAAACTGGTACATCTGGCGCAGGCTGCGGGATCCGACCTGGGATTGGAGATCGAGGATGTGTCCAGTGGTGGGGCGTCGGACGCCAATACAACGGCCCCTCTGGGCGTGCCGACCCTCGATGGTCTGGGAGCGACCGGCGGCCTGGCCCATAATCCCGATGAATATATCGAGCTGGAGCCGCTTCCGGTGCGTATCGCCCTGGTCAGTGGCCTGTTACAACGTCTGTGCCGGTAGTTTAAGTGTGGAACGTGAGCAAATCTATATGAAATTTGGTAAACCCGAACTCCATCAACTTCCTGTTCCTGATATCGTATCGCTGGGAGCTTATGCTGATCAGCTGCAGCGCGAGGCCGAGGCGCGTGGTGAGCGGTTGCCGCCGCCCATTCGGCTGCAGATCGGCGAGCCGAACTTCCGTACCCCCGAACATATTCGCCAGGCGGCCATCGACAGTATCGCTGGCGAGGTGCAGACCTATGGACCGGCCAGCGGTTGGCCCTGGCTGCGTGAACTGCTGGCCGAGAAGATCGTGCGCGTCAACGGCTACACGGTAGGTCCCGAGAATATCGCTATCTCCATGGGCGGTACCGGCGGCCTCCTGGCCTCCCTGCTGGCGACCATCAATCCAGGGGATGAGGTGCTGATCTCCGACCCCTGCTGGCCCATCTACCTGCCCCAATTGCAGATCGCCGGAGCCGTTCCCGTGACCTATCCACTGGACCCCGCTAACGAGTGGTTGCCGGTCATTGAGCAGCTGGAGCAGCGGGTGACACCCCGCACGCGTATGCTGATGATCAATTCGCCCGGCAATCCTACCGGAGCCGTCTTTCCGCGCCGGGTCATGGCCGAGCTGCTCGCGTTCGCGCAACGCCACGATCTCTATCTGCTCTCGGATGAATGCTACGATCAGATCATCTTTGAGGGCGAGCATGTGAGCCCGGCCAGCCTGCTCTCGCGCCAGGAGTTTGAGGACGGGCGCTTCATCGGCATCTACACCTTTTCGAAGACCTATGCCATGACCGGCTGGCGCATCGGCTACGTGGTGGCCGGTGCACGACTGACCAAAACGATCGTGGACGTGCTCAACGCGAACCTGACCAATATCAGCACGCCCGTGCAGCGGGCCGCCGCCGCCGCCCTTACGGGTCCCCAGGATTGCGTGGTCGAGATGCGCGAGAGCTATCGCCGCCGCCGCGACCTGGTGGTGGAGCAGCTCAAAGAGTTTGGTCGCTACAGCTACACGCCGCACGGGGCATTCTATACCCTCATCAACGTCAGCGGACGCCATGGTGAGTCCCGGGGTGGACGCCAGTTCGCGCTCGACCTGATCAGCGCCAGCAACGTCACGGTCACGCCCGGCCATGGTTTCGGCAGCGTCTCCGATGAATACGTGCGCATCTCGCTGGCCGCCACAGAAGAAGAGCTGATCATGGGCGTCAAAGCCATCTGCCAGCTTGCCGACCGCCCATCCTCGTTCCCATGAAAACATCTCGCGTTCGATTGTGGCGTTACAAGGCGGCTCGCGGACCACGGGCGGCGTAGAGGGCGTGATTCTCGATGATGGTCTGTACGATCTGCTCCACGGAACCATAGCGCGAGTCGATGGGCCAGCGATCGTTGCGACCATTGAGCCGTTGTACATCCAGCCATATGTGCGCCTGGCTGGAATCGTCATTCGAGCGCATGTGCAGGGCCAACTTCTGCACCTCGGCGAAATCCAGAATCTTAAAGCGCCGTCCGCTGGCAGAGGCATAGCTCATGCATTGCACCACACCCTCGGGCGTCAAAATCAATACCGATGTGCGCACCCGGTGGCCGCGCCGATACTCTAGTAGGGCGGTCAGCAAGGCCACCAGCACCGGGAGCAGCCAGAAGAACATGCTCAGGTGTAGCAGCGAGGGCACAAAGTTCTGCCAGTTCGTGGCATGTAGTGCGGGTTGGATGCCAGCCGGGATATGGGCGGGCGTAGTCACCAGCCAGCTTAAAACGCCGAATGGTCCCAGAAAGAAGAGCAGAGCAAGCTGCAGCAGGGCCACGAAGATAAAGGCGAATAAGGCCGAGAAAATGGCCAGGCCCAATGGCCTGCCCTGGCCATTGAACATGCGCCAGTCCTCTGGCAGCGGCCCCTGAAGCGCCTGGTTCAGGATAGCTTCTGGTTGTAGCATAAAGAGCATCCTTTCGTCTGCACGTCGTAACCTTCATTACTTATACTCATCAAAGAGACAACATGGATGCACACATGCGCTTCGGGGGAACGGGGCCGCCCGGGGACGGAAAATCAGACGCCAGGTCCGAACCTATGGGAGGGGGCGGTGGTTATTTATAGGCGACGACGCCGAATGCTTCGGGGTGGCGTACGACGCGTTTGAAGCCGGACTCTTGCAGGCGCTTGAGGGCGCCACGGGTGACGGTTCCCGCCGATTTGCTGTTGAGGTCACCGATGTAGTGGAAGAGCCGCCCGCCGCGCTTGAGGACGCGGTAGAGCTGCCGGTAGAAGACGCCCGAGTAGAGGTCACCGGCCAGGCTGAAGACGGGGGGATCGTGGATGATGCGGTCGAAGCTGTTCTCTTCAAAGGTAGGAACGAGATCATAAGAGCTGCCCATCAACTGGGTGATGCGGGGATTGGCGAACAGGTCGCGCGACCAGGGGTTCTGGCGCGCGATGTAGTGGGCGCCGGGATCTATTTCGATGGTGACGACTTCGCTGGCGGTTCTGGCCGCCTCGATGGCGGTGTAACCCAGGCCGGTGGCGGTATCCAACACACGGCCGGTCAGGGGCGCGATGGCGGCCATCTTTTTGAGCGTATCCTCCATCGGATCGATGTTGACGATACGATGCATGGTGAAGCCGGCGATCAACATGGTCGGCGTGTGCCTGGTCGGCATCAGGCTGCACATGCGATTGGTATGCTCCGAAAAGAAGCGGATCGGCTCTATCTCGCCGTCCCTATTGAGCACAAAGCAGTTGACCTCGGCGCGTTTAATCTTCTGTACCTGCTGCCAGTTGAGCCGCTCCCCCTCTGGAAAGGTGACGCCATCCTGCGAGATCTGTACTGTAATGGTGCTGATACCCAGGTCGGGAGAAAGTTCAAGTGAGCTTTCACCTTGCTTCTGCGCCTGCTGTAGCTGCTCCGCCTGCACATAGGAGAGCACGATTGGATCAATGGGATACGGCATAAAAAGAACTCATTTCACTTACAACGTCAGCAATCAGGTCTATCGGGATATATATGTCGCAACCACTGTAGCATAGCTTCACCGGCGGGTCAATGTCTGATGCCTGCAGGGTTATACACACAGAAAAAGCCCGGGCGCCGATGCACCAGGGCTTTTTCTGTGTGTATATTCATTTACGCGAAGAGCTCTGCCTCGCTTAAAGGACCGAGGGTGGTGACGATCTGTTTGTCGCGCATCGGGAAATGTTTGAGGGCACGCATTACATCATCGGGCGTGATCTTCTCAATGCGCTCGATCTCTTCCTCTACGCTGATGAGGCGTCCCTCGGTGACCCAGTCGTTGGCCAGGGAGCGCATACGCGAGAAGGTGGATTCGCTACTGAGGACGATGCCGCTGATCCATTTGTCTTTGGCACGGCGCAGTTCATCTTCAAAGACGCCGTCGTTGAGCAGGCTATCGAGCTCTTGATTGAGCATCTTGATAACGCGTGGCGCGTCCTCGGGAGTGGAGTTGGCTTCCATCAGCATGATGCCCGTGCCCTCCATGGCCCAGATACCGGCGCTGGCGGACTCGGCCAGTCCGCGCTGGTAGATGTTCCAGTAGAGGCGGGAGCCGTCGCTGTCGCCGAGGATGCTGCCACCGAGGACCGCCGCGTAGTAGTCGGGATGCTTGATGTCTACGGCTGGCATGGCGATGATCATGATCTGCTGCTTGAGATTTTTATCGACCATGACATGGCGTTGCGAGGCCGCGGGCTCGTAGTGGGCGACGTCGCGACCGCTATCTCCGGTGCGCCAGTTGCTGCAGTGCTTCTCAGCCATCTCGACGATATGGTCCCAGTCAAAGTTGCCGGCCACCGAGAGAATCAGGTTGTTGGCGGCATAGCGGCGCTTCCAGTAGTCGCGCATCTGCTCGACGCGCAGATTGCGAATGCTCTCGCGCGTGCCCAGCACATCGTGCCCCAGGGGATGGTCCGCGAAGTAGTCCTGCATCATGCGCCGATAGGTGAGGTTGTAGGGCTGATCCTCGGAGCGCGCGATCTCATTGATGATAACCTCTTTCTCCATCGTGAAGTCGGTCTCATCCAGGCGCGGATACATCATATCGCTAAGTAGCTCAAGGGCCCGGTCCAGGTATTCGCCTAGCACGCGTGCGTAGTAGACGGTCGACTCATGGGAGGTGAAGGCATTGAGCTCGGCCCCGATCTTATTAAAGGCCAGCGTGATCTCCTGCCAGTCCAGGGTCTGTGTGCCCTTGAAGACCATGTGCTCTAGAAAGTGAGAGACGCCTGCAATGTCTGGATCATATTCGTCACGTGAGCCTGTACATACATAGTAGGATACTGCCACCGATTCAAAGTCTGGCATCGGCTGACCAACAATCTGTAGACCGTTGCTGAGCGTGTGGGTGTGAAATATCGTTCCATTGGCTATGGTTTCTGACATAACTTGCTCCTCCAGTGTGCAAGGCGTTGTCTGTTCGGCCTACTGCTTGCTAGCAGGCACGTTATCCGTCGCTACAGGCGTAGTATGTGTTTCCCTGGTAATAAGTATCATCGTAAGTAGCATCATAGCCCCACTATAGCTGGCTTGTCAAATGATCCAACCGGCTCATATATATCAGGCTGTAGCATTACGTTGTTTAATATGTCAACAAGTGATATAGTACTAACGTGATCAATATGCCCTTCAAAACAAGCGCCAGAGTTTGCGTTTTGGCAGAGATAATAGTTAATAAATACTATTTTTACACTCAGGACATGCATTGATACGTACTGATATTATGCATCAAGTTTGTATTTATACAGCTGTTCTGCCTGTCATGTTGAATATGGCTAATGTGTGTGATATGCTACGCTTTAGGAAATTTAGTGTAGCACGTGCTCGTTGCCAGCTAGACGATTTTTCAGCGCACCTTTGAGCGCTTTGGCTAGAAGAGGAGTTGTGGATGTCTACCTCTACATGGGGAGAAACGGATTTATTGGCCGAAGAAAACTATCCCTTATCACTGCTGAAATTACTTTTAAAACAGATGATGACGCGCTTTGGTGCCGATGGTGGTTGTATGGCCCTGTATGATGAGAAGATCGGTCTGATGCGTGTAGGGGTGCATACTCGCTGGAAGCGTGCGCGGGCGAGCGCTCAAGGTTCTCCCCTGGCAATTAATGAATTATCTCCCCAGCCGTCCGATACGCTCAGGAGACGTGCGACGGTCCATCTGGGCCAGGATGAGGAGGAGACGCGGCAGGTCGTGTCTCTCTCCCCGGCCTCTCTTCCTCACGCGCGGGCTGCGGCCGTAGATGACATCGTCGATGTGTTTCCACAACAGTGCGAGCTTTTTATGCCCGGCGCGACCTACTCCCAGGGACAGGATTTGATAGGGAATTGCTGGCATAACAATGAAGCCTTTGTGATGCGCCATGATCATTATATGAAGCATTTCCTGGCCAATCAGCCGATCCCTCCCCGCTATGATGTGGCGCCAGCTTACTACCTGGTTGTACCCATTCGGGAATCGACGTTGGTGGATGAGGCGTATGGAGAATCACGGCTGGCCAGCGTGCTGGGTGTGGTGGTGCTGTACTTTTATAACGAGCCGGTCGGGGCCACCTCCGCCTATTTCCAGCGCCAGCGTAGCGAGGCTTTAAACTACTGCGAGCGGATCGCGCTCGCCCTGCAGAATTGCACGTTGCGCCAGCAGGATGAGGAGCGGCGCCGCAAGCAGCTCCGCACCAGCGAGTATCTACAGTTGCTGCAGGGCATCAGCTCGGTCTTTCCCACCTCGGTGAAACTCTCAGACCTGGTGGAGAATATCTATCAATTCGTGGAGCGCGTGGTGGATGTCTCGGGTATGCTGCTGACCCTTTACGATCGTGACCTGGATCGTTTATACGATATCTTCGCAATGAACAATGGTCAGCGGATCGAGGGCCTGGCGGAAAAGCCGACCGTGCGCCTCAAGACCGAGCGACCGGTCTGGTGGCGGGAGACGCAGCAGGAGCAGCGGACGTTGCTGTTTTCACCGACCCGTGATAGCGAGAAGGCGCAGACCTACGAGGAACTGCTTAGCGGTGTCTGGGGCGATCAGCGCCATACGCAGTCGTTTCTATTACTGCCAATGAAGATGTTTAATCGCGTGATCGGCACCATCTGTCTGACGAGCATGCGGCCTGACGCCTATCAGCATGAAGAGATTCAGGTGCTGGAGGCGATGGCACAGATCGTTACGGTCAGCATTGAGAACACCAAATTATATGAACGCGATCGTGCTATCCTCAATGATGCACGCCAGCGCGAGGCGCAACTGGCAGCCATCAATAGCGCGCTGCAGTCGATCAATTCCGTATTGAACGTGACCGAGCTGCTTAACAACCTGGTCGAGTCGGTGGCCGCCATCACCAAAGTGGACCTGTGCGCCTTCTTTGAGCCATCACCCACCTCCGAGGAACTGGTGGCTCATGCCCTCTACGCGCCTTCAAGCGTGCGCATGGTGGATGATGGCAGCGGTCTGCCGGTGATTACGCCCCCCCATAAAGGTGAGCCGGACGCGCTGATTAACATGATTCAGCTTCCCTTTAAAGGAACCTTTCTTGAGCATATGGCTGATGAGGGTTTTTTCTATCTGGACCCACCGAAATTAGATGAGCTGGCTAAATCGAGCAATGAGGGCGGGATGATCTTCCTGCGCGAAATGGGCATCGAGCATATATTGATGGTGCCTATGTCGTATCAAACGGAATTCATTGGCTTTCTGGCGGTTCCGACGCCGCACGGCAATCGTTTCTTTCGCCCCAAAGATGTTGGGACTGTGCTGGCCGTCTGCGCGCAGGCCGCCAGCGCGATTCGCAACGCCCTTCT
This sequence comes from Dictyobacter halimunensis, assembly GCF_036245075.1. Classification (NCBI taxonomy): domain Bacteria; kingdom Bacillati; phylum Chloroflexota; class Ktedonobacteria; order Ktedonobacterales; family Dictyobacteraceae; genus Dictyobacter; species Dictyobacter halimunensis. Next base: position 2,354,023 of record NZ_BSRI01000002.1, on the reverse strand, counting down.
CTTTGAGCAGCGCGAGGAGGCCTATGCCCGCCTGGAGCGCATGGACAAGCTGAAAGATGAGTTCCTGGTTACCGCCTCCCATGAGTTGCGTACCCCCCTCACCGCCATCAGCGGCTATTCCAGCCAGTTGAAGCGCCAGAGCGCGCGGGCCACGCCGCAAACGGTGCTGCGCTTCGCTACCAAAATCTCGGTCGCGGCCCAGCAATTGAGCGATATGGTCGCCAGCATCACTGAAGCGGCTCAGATCGGTCCTGGTGATCGCAAGATGGACCTGCATATAGAGGCCGTACAGGTGCTGGCCGCGGCCGAAGTCGCCGTCAATATGCTGACGCATAACTCTGAACACGACATCTCCTTGAGCATTGATCCCCGGCTCTGGATTAATGGCGACGCGCCACGGGTACGCCAGGTCTTAACCAATCTCCTGGAGAATGCCACCAAATACTCGCCGCCCGGCACCATCATCCAGGTCACGGCTACCTCCCTGCAGCTTTCAGAGGTTGAGCCACTTTTGAGCGAGGATCAGGCCGATCCGATGTTATTGCTGGACAATGAAGATATTGCTGTTATACTGGTACGCGTCAAAGATCAAGGCGAAGGCATTCTGCCCGCCGATCAGCAGAAGATCTTTGAAAAATTTGTACGCGCCCCCCGTTCATTGACCACTCCGGTCCGTGGCTCGGGATTGGGATTATACATCTGCCGTCGTTTCGTTGAGGCGATGCATGGGAAGCTCTGGTTGGAGCAGAGTGTCGCCAATGAGGGATCAACCTTTAGCTTTTATTTGCCCCTGGTAAACCCTCCCGTTGATACTGTTGAATAGGTAGAATTAAAGCATGTACGCAAAAGAAATATCGAATGCCCCACAAAAAATTCTGGTAGTCGATGACGAAGCCATCATTCGAGATATGATGAACGACATTCTGGATATGGAGGGGTATTCCATCGAGGTTGCTCGCAACGGACGCGACGCTCTCGATATGCTCGCCGCCGACCCGCGGACGAGCTACCTGATATTCCTGGACCTGATGATGCCGGCCGTAAGCGGTTACGATTTCTGCCAGGCGCTCAGCCAGGACCCTGCGCGCCGCCGCCAGCATGTCATCATCCTTATGTCCGCCCTGGATCAGCTCGCCAAAGCCACCACGCTCCAGGTCGATCAGACCATGCCCAAACCTTTTACCGTCGATGACATCATGCACGTCATCCAGACCTACATGCCGTCTAATATTTAAATCTAGTGTGCCTGAACATATGTATGGAGTCATAATACGTGAATAAGGGGTGAGAGGGCCGCGGAACGCGGCCCTCTCACCCCTTATTCACGTATTATGAGCGCCGCAGGCGCTCGAGTCATATGCCGAAGGCACGCATCTTCGGCATAAAACACGGTTTCACCGTGTTTATAATCTTGTCAGCCAATCTCAGACACGCTATAGTAAGGCCAGGGGAATTCCAACTTCCCCCAGATAAAAAGAATAACTTTGATAAGCAATCCCTTATCAAAGGGCCTGAAGGGGTAATACAGTGGCTGACTTTATCCTTACCTTACATACCTATAATGTCTATTTCGTCTTTTTATCAGCACTGGTGGCTGGCATCTGGGGACTCATCGTTTACTTTCAGAAACGAGAGAACATCAAGCCATGGCGTATTTCATTGCTGGTTGCCTTTGCTTTCGGGGTGCTACAGGGCCTGCTCGGCCTGTCTATGGTCGCTCTGGGACTGAAGCCAGGTGGCGGCACTGGACTTTATTATCTACACTATGTATATGGTGGTATTGTGGCCCTGGGCATTCCGCTGGTCTGGCTGAGCTTTACAACCAACGGAAAAGATAGGCGCAAAGATGTGCTGATCTATAGCCTGGGTGCGCTGGTGATCGCTATCGTGGCGGTACGCGCCTGGATGACCGGTCCCGCCTAGCAAAAGCCGGGGCAAGCCCAGAAAGCCGGGGCAAGCCCGGCACCTACGAGGGAAATTGGAACAAAGATGCGAGCTTCTTTTATTCATGTGGCCGATACCCATCTGGGATACGAGCAATACGGTGTCCGTGAGCGTTTCAATGATTTTAGCCGCGCGTTCTGGGATGTGGTCAACACGGCCATCGAGCGCCGCGTGGATTTCGTGGTCATTGCCGGTGATCTGTTCAATAAGCGTGCCATCGACGCTTTGACGCTGATCCATGCGATCGAGGGCCTGAAGAAGCTGTACGATCAGCAGATTCCGGTGATCGCTATCGAGGGGAACCATGATCGCAGCTATTACCGTGATGGCGTGTCGTGGCTGCAGTTTTTGTGTTATCAGGGATACATCAAGCTGCTGGCTCCGGTGATGCAGAATGGGGCGCCACAACTCACACCCTGGCAGCCCGAGACCATGTTGGGCAGCTATGTTGATCTGCTGGATGGCCAGTTGCGCGTCTATGGCCTGCCATGGCAGGGGGCAGCTACCTCGCGTTCCCTGGAAGGGATGGCCCAGGCCTTAAAAGAGGCCGAGGCTGAGGAGAATGAGCAGGGCATCGCCTATCGCCTGTTGATGATGCATACAGGAGTAGATGGTATCGTGCCACGCGTCCAGGGTCTGCCAACCATGGGACAGTTCCAGGCCCTTTCCGGCCATGTCGACTACCTGGCGCTCGGCCACGTGCATAAGCCATACGAGTTCGATGGCTGGATGTATAATCCCGGTTCCACCGAGACCTGTGGCGCGGAGGAAGCGCAGTGGGAGGATCGCGGCTACTACTATGTTGAGATCGACACCGACGATCCCGGGCGCATCATTGATCCAGAGAAGAAAGAGCGTGTGCATCACGCAGTCCGTTTAGTGAGTCGTCGGAGACCCTTTGTACGTTATGATTTACGGGTAGATGGTCTGCCGGAACCAGAAGCATTATATCAGCGCCTGGAGGATTATTGTCGCCGTGAGGGTCCGCCGTATCAGGGTGTTGAGCCTGTGGTGCAGATCCATTTGAGCGGGACGCTGGCCTTCGATGCGGGCTCTCTGGATCAGCAGCGTATGGAAGAACTGGTGCGCCGCTACTTCGAACCCATCCACACACGCATCGATAATGCGACCAATGACCAGGATTATGTGCCCGATGACGGCGATATCGATGGACGCGATCGCTCGATGTGGCATGAACTGGAGCGACGCATCTTTGAAGAACTGGTTGGCCTGGATAGCCGTTATTTGCCCGCTAAAGAGCAGTGGAGCTCAGTTTTGAGCGAACTAAAGTCTTCCGCCCTCCACAAAGAGGAGCCAGAACAGATCGCGGCCTTCTTACGGGAAAAGCGGGCATCCCTGCTACCACCGGTATAAGTTGCTACCCGTGGCTATGTTCGTTATGTTAGTAGACAGAATAAACCTGTACAAACTCGTGTTTTTCGTGATTAAATACTTTTATGGGTACTTGTATTGCTGGTTCCCTGTTTCTTTGCTTATGCTTTTGGAGTCGTATAGAAAAATAGATAGGCTGCGTCTCTGTAATTACCCATGGCTTTAAGGAGGGCTGCTTCTTCCAGGCTGTGAGGGCGTATTCGTTTGGCGGGGAGTATGATTGTTATGTCTGATCTGATTTTATGGCTGGCTGCCTTCGTGCTGATCGCTGTCTTTGTGCTTGTTTTCGCGCTTGCTGCTCGCCGCTTTGTACTTGAGCACCAGCGGCATACGCACGTTGTTGCACCTGTTGAGGTTGTCGCTCCTCCCTCCAGTATTGACGTATCTGCAAGTGAAGATGTGGTTGAAAGCACGAGTAATCCGCCCGTCGCGGTACGGGTGCGCATTCTTGCCTTTGGCAGCGAAGAAGATCGGCAATGTCGTATCTTGCAGGCTCCGGTGCTGCGTCGCGTGGTTGAGGCCAAGGGAAATGTGGTCTCGGTCATGAACGTGGATATAGCCGACTCGCCTGAACTGGCGCAGCGCTATCACGTCCTGACGGTGCCCACCACCGTACTGCTCGATGCTAACGGCAAAACATACGCGGTTAACTATGGCTTCACCAATGCGCAGAGCTTGATCAAGCAGGTGGATGAAATTCTTGCTATGGGCAACGCTCAGGAGGCGCTTTCATAATCTGTCGCGTCCGACCCGCTACTATCCAGTCGCGGATACAAGCATATTTATAGGATAGGCGGCGGCCCCAACATGTGTTTTTACTTGCGCTTCTCTGGTGGGGGCGTCATGGTTCCTTCTACACCAAATTTATGTAACCATCCAACGATGCAAGGAACAATGAACTGCGGACTGATAGGCGCGCTCATTGCTCTTTTGATATTTAACCGCATGTAGAAAAAACGAGTGCGAAATTTGGAGGGTACAGTTATACTGGATGCAAGTACAGATTTTCTCTGTACTGCTCACTCGTATGGGTGGACTTCGTAGTGTCTTCTCTCAACGTCTTGAGAAGGAGAGCATATATGCGACAGACAATGCGTATAACACCCCCTCTACCTACCTTATGTCCTCCGCTATGCCGTTTACAGGATGCTGCATGCAATTATGCACAGAACGGTTGGCGCGTCCTTCCCCTCTATAGCCTGAATGCTGATGGCGCATGTGCCTGCGGCCAGCTAGAGTGTCCACAGCCAGGACAACATCCTTACCTGGTAGATGATGTGCAGCAAGCAACCAATGATGCGGTGGAACTTCAACGCTGGTGGAAGCAAGACGAGCAGGTGAACATCGGCATCGCCACTGGTGATGGCCTGATGGTCATCGAGATTGATCCATTACGGGGTGGCTTCCTGGAGCACTTCAGGCAGCTGTATGCCATACCTGAAACGGCTATCAGCCAGAACGAGCGCGGTAGCTGGCAGCTTTACTTTACTTATAATCAAACCCTGTCCCTCTGCACTACGAAGAATAAGCTTGGCCCGGGCATAGACACCTACGGCGAAGGTAATTATGTAGTGGCACCACCCAGCCTATGTATCCATGGTCGCGTCAACTGGATCAATACAGCGACGCCCGCGCGTCTCCCCGCAGTCCTCTTACCTTTCTTACTGAGTTCTCACCTGTATGGCCCGGCCTGGTCCACCCAGCAGCAGCGTCCCTCGCCCGCCGCCCGCGAACTGGCCCGCCTCCTCTTACAACGATCTATTATCCCTGAACAAGAGGCAAATTAACCACCCTGTCGCTGCGCTCCAAAGCCGGGGCAAGCCCGGCACCTACGATCACGTTATATATGGATGATGTAAAAAACGCGCGTTTTTTACATCATCCATATATACCATGGGCGCTCACGCAAGGCGGGGCAAAATCTAATCCACCACCCTAATAAAACATGGCGCCACCGCGTGAAGAGATGAGCCGAGCCAATTCACCGCCCTAATAAAGCATGGCGCCACGGCATGGAGAGATGAGCTGAGCCAATCCACCACCCTAATAAAGCATGGCACCGCCGCGCGAAGAGATGAGCCGAGCCAATCCACCACCCTAATAAAGCATGGCACCACCGCGCGGAGAGGCCCACCACCCTAATAAGGTGTGCATCGGGGGCGCAGTGCGCCCCCGATGCACACCTTATTAACCAGGGCGGCCGCGTACGCGGCCGCCCGAGCAGGGGCGCTCAAGCATCCAAAAAAAGTGGGAGGAGCGAAAAAACCTTTCGCTCCTCCCACCTGGAAGGTTGGTAGCCTTAATGCGGAAGATGTTGAGTGCTGGTGGGCTACACTTACCTCTATCGGACCCTACAAACAAAACTTTAATTTCTATACCAATAAAATGGACCTTGATCCATTTTATTGGTATAGAAATAGCCGCAAAGGTCGCCAGTGGCGCGACCCCTGCAGCTATTAAGTTAGAACTTAAGGCCGCCTAAATTGCCGAGGCCGCTAAGGTTGCTCTTCAAATCATCGGCTGAATTAAAGGTCTTATTGGGCAATTTATCCAGCATACCGATGATCTGGTCGTTGGCGCCATGCTGGCGAGCCTGCTGAACCAGGTCGTCCTTACCGATGGGATATGGCAGTGAATTCAGGACCTGATCGATCTGCTGAGGATTAATATTCATGTGAATTGCCTTTCTGCTCGGTATACACATTGGTGTATGCCTCACTTTTAGGATGCCATCCATGGCAACAAAATTCCTATCACCATGATTATACGGATTACCAGTAGGAAACGGTTTAGATATTAAAATCTAGCAGTTTACGAGCGTAAAGCGTGATCAATCGGTGTGCTAGCGCCGCCCCAGGCTTTTGGGCCGTCCAGGGAGCCTGTCCTCGCCAGAAGGCGTTATCGGCGGTCAGGCCCAGCGGCAGAAAGACCGCCGCGCACAGGTACAGGCTACCCGTTGAGATATAGGATTCGCCTAGTTCTGGCTGATGGCCGCTGAGGCCGATGGTGAGCCAGCCCTGCTCATCGAAGGTGCCGGGCATCTCCAGCACACGCTTGATCACCGCAGTCAGCGCGCAACGCACCTGCGCCGGGTGTATGGTGGGATCAAGCTCCTGCCTCAAAGCGATCTGTGCCAGCAGGTGGAACGCGCCAAAGCGATAGGTGATGGAGCGGCCAATGACCGGATAGGTGCCCTCGGGCGAGATCATGCGTTCCTGAATGACGGCGTAACGCCGGGCACGCTGTAGAATCGGCGCGCGCAGCGCCTTCCAATCCGCGTACAGCGACCGAACCTGCTCAATGATGTCTACCAGCATAGGTTGAATGACGAAGCTATTGTAGTAATCGTTGTGAAAGTGGGGGCCATCGCTATAGACGCCATCACCGAGGTACCACTGTTCGTGCTGCTTCAAGGCATAATCGATGCGCATCGGATCATAGTCATTCTCACCCATGCGATAAAGGGCCGTTTCGATCATGGCGCTAAATAGCAGCCAGTTGCTGGCATATGGCTTGCGGCTGCGTGTCAGCTTGAGAGCCTGTACAACATTGCGTTTGACCGAAGGCTCAAGCTTCTCCCATAACTCGGTAGGGGCACGTAACAGAGCCTGGGCCAGAAATGCGGCATCAACGATGGGCTGCATCGAGTAGCCGAAATTGCAATAATCTGGCGAAGAGGGATCGGTGGCCGCGTCTAAAGCCTGCCGGGCCAGGTCGGCGTAGCGCTGACGCAGCCGCTCTTCCTGCGCGTGAACCTGCCCGTGTTCCAACCAGGGGGCCAATCCGGTCAGCAGCCGTCCAATCGCCTCCAGATGACTGAAGCTGGCGCGTTTGCTGTCGCTGGCCTCAACGGGCATGCGTTCCTTCAATGTACGGGCGGCCATATTAGTAAGGACTGGTTCAGCGATTCGGCTGAGAACATATATCCAATACTGACGATCGGTCTGTTCCTCGTTCACGTACGCATCTCCTTTCGCTGCCTGCGATTCTTTATAATTCAAAGAAATAATAATTCAAAGAAATAGCTTTATCTAAAGCATAGCATGGTCTGTGGCATGCCCGCCACTGCGCGCTCCCCAACCAGCCGCGTGGCGTCGCCCAGGCACTCCACAAAGCCGAGATGGCAGCAGCAAATCTACGTGTAGCCTCTCATACCTCTACATAATAGAAGTACCGATGAAAGTGGATGATAATATCCACCTTCATCGGTACCTACAAGCTAGAGAACGAATGAGCAGAGGGTTACTATACTGCTCTTTATTCTGCCGGCGGATCCGCGCCGTTTAGCTTGTTCTTCAAGTCAGCAGACATGGAAACACCGCTGGTCGAGATCCCGTTGTCCGGGTTGGCTACGAACACCCCGATAGTAACCGCCTGGGGATCGGCAGCATTTATCCGGCTAAGAGTACAGAGAACATTAACCGTTGCACCACCAGCGCCGACGACCACTGAATCCGTAAGCGGAAGGGTAGAAGCACGTCCCTCTCCCGTTGGCGGTGATTCTATCATTACAGCAGGACCACCAGTTTCAAAAGAGATGGTGCCACTAGTAGCGACAAATTTGCACGTTACCTGCGCATTCGCCGACTTGAATAGTATCGGAACCACCGCATCTATAACATACTTGCCCTGGTGTAGTGTTAAGCCTGGATTCGCTACGACTGACGATGTGCTAACATTTTCTGTACCTGCAGCAAGTGTTAGCGTGGCAGTTTGTGTACTTACCAGGTCAAACCCTTCACTCTCTCCCGGAGGGCCAGACGCTCCAGAAGGACCGCTAGGGCCAGACGCTCCAGAAGGACCGCTAGGGCCAGACGCCCCAGAAGGACCACTAGGGCCAGACGCCCCAGAAGGACCGCTAGGGCCAGATGCACCAGAAGGACCACTAGGGCCAGATGCTCCAGAAGGACCGCTAGGACCAGACGCCCCAGAAGGACCGCTAGGGCCAGATGCTCCAGAAGGACCGCTAGGACCAGACGCCCCAGAAGGACCGCTAGGACCAGATGCTCCAGAAGGACCGCTAGGGCCAGATGCTCCAGAAGGACCACTAGGGCCAGACGCTCCAGAAGGACCACTAGGACCAGATGCTCCAGAAGGACCGCTAGGGCCAGATGCTCCAGAAGGACCGCTAGGGCCGGATGCACCAGAAGGACCACTAGGGCCAGACGCACCAGAAGGACCACTAGGACCAGATGCACCAGAAGGACCGCTAGGGCCGGATGCACCTGATGGACCACTGGGGCCAGACGCTCCAGAAGGACCACTAGGGCCGGAGGGTCCTTTTATAATAATAATTTTTTTGCAGTGATGCTTGTTGCAATCATTGCATCCATCACAACTGCTATGTCTGTGATAGGAGACCTTACCCACAGTGCTTTTATTGGAGAACCACTGATGGTCTTTGGCAAAAGGCCCACTTTGATGGGAATAAAGACTGTTTTGTTGCGAGGCGCGCCCAATTTGATCACCGTCTGAGTAGGCCTGAATCCAATCAGGATCTGCTTTAGAGTGATCCGCATCACCAGAAGCATGATGAGAGGCGCCCGCACCATCAGAAGCATGATGAATTTGGTCCGAAGCATCAGAAGCTTGACTGTACTGATTCGAATCATTGTAAGCTTGATGAGAATGAGACGAACCAACACGAGCTGAATGAGAATGATCTGAACCAGCATGAGCGAACACTCCTGCCAGCATACCAGCAGAAATCACCAGCACGCAAACCACGAATGCCGCGCCCAGCATGTGTAATTTTCTCATAGGCTATATTTCTTTCTCTCCCTTTTATGAATGGTTAAACAAGAGAGCGTGCGCCCGTTTCCTTTACATTAGGAAAACAAGAGATACAAGCTACCAGCTCAAGGATGATGTCAGTAACCCTAGATAACATAGACTGTTCCTTGTTCACGCTACATCTCTTCCCTTATAGGCGAGGCTGCTCTGATTTCAGTATAGAAGCGATATATAAGTTATATATTCAAATCAAGATGCTAATATACTTATTGTATTTTTTACCTGTATTATTTATCCACGCATAATTTTTATATAGGGAAAGGAGTATTAGCAAAAACCGCTGGCAGATCGTGGACTTGACGGCGTTCGATGGTGGTGACTCTCTCCTGCTCAAGAGGGAAATGGCACGCTTCACAAAATGCGCTAGCAAATCTTCGTGTGGCCACTCATTTCTCTACAAAATAGAGAGTACCGATGGAAGCGGATGATAACATCCACTTCCATCGGTACCCACCTGCTAGAGGATGAACCAAGCCAGGGGTTACAATATAGCTTGCCTTCCTCTAATTAGAGGCCGGGAGTCGGAATCGGAGTCGGAGTCGGAGTCGGATGAGTTAGAGTACCCTTCCTATCCGCAGTGATAGAGACATTATCGGCCGAAACATCTGTTGAAGCACCCCTTTCCGTTGCAGAACATACAACATCGACGGTTCCGCCACCAGTGCCTATAACTATTGAATCCGTCAGTGGTATTGTTGCAACATCTGGAGTTGACTCTCCACCTGCCTGACCGGTTGTTTCTTTCGTTACTGCGCCATCGGTTGTGACATTAGTGCCGGCAAAGTGGCACGTTACCATCGCATTAGTACCGAACGTGGTTATCGGAATACTCGTATCGATAACATAGTTGCCTGCTGGTAACGGCCCTAGGCTCGCCACCGTTACATCTGTGCCTGCTGATGGACCGGTAGGGCTGAGTATAACAACTGGTACTGTTGAGCTGCTGACCGTGTCAAATCCTTCACTCTCTCCTGGAGGGCCAGAAGCGCCCGAAGGACCTGAAGGACCAGACGCCCCACTAGGACCAGACGCCCCACTAGGACCTGAAGGACCAGACGCCCCACTAGGACCTGAAGGACCAGACGCCCCACTAGGACCAGACGCCCCCGAAGGACCTGATGGACCAGTAGCACCAGACGCACCAGAGGGGCCACTAGGACCAGAAGCGCCGGAAGCGCCACTAGGACCTGATGGACCAGACTCTCCAGAAGGACCAGAAGGACCGGAAGCGCCAGAAGGACCACTAGGGCCGGAAGCACCAGAAGGACCGGAAGCGCCAGAAGCGCCAGAAGGACCTGAAGGGCCAGAAGCGCCAGAAGCGCCCGAAGGACCGGAAGGACCAGACGCCCCGCTAGGACCAGAAGCGCCAGAGGGGCCACTAGGGCCAGACTCTCCAGAAGGACCCGAAGGACCCGAAGGACCAGACTCTCCAGAAGGACCCGAAGGACCCGAAGGGCCAGATTCCCCAGAAGGGCCAGAAGGACCACTAGGACCAGATTCGCCAGAAGGACCTGAAGGACCAGACTCCCCAGAAGGACCCGAAGGACCGCTAGGACCAGACTCCCCAGAAGGACCCGAAGGACCGCTAGGACCAGACTCTCCAGAAGGACCTGATGGACCCGAAGGGCCAGATTCTCCAGAAGGGCCAGAAGGACCACTAGGACCAGACTCTCCAGAAGGACCCGAAGGACCCGAAGGGCCAGATTCCCCAGAAGGACCCGAAGGACCACTAGGACCAGACTCTCCAGAAGGACCCGAAGGACCCGAAGGGCCAGATTCCCCAGAAGGACCCGAAGGACCTGAAGGGCCAGACTCCCCAGAGGGGCCAGAAGGACCACTAGGACCAGACTCTCCAGAAGGACCCGAAGGGCCAGATTCTCCCGAAGGGCCAGAAGGACCACTAGGACCAGACTCCCCAGAGGGGCCAGAAGGACCCGAAGGGCCAGACTCTCCAGAAGGACCACTAGGACCAGACTCCCCAGAAGGACCCGAAGGACCTGAAGGGCCAGACTCCCCAGAGGGGCCAGAAGGACCACTAGGGCCAGACTCTCCAGAAGGACCCGAAGGACCCGAAGGGCCAGATTCCCCAGAAGGACCCGAAGGACCTGAAGGGCCAGACTCCCCAGAGGGGCCAGAAGGACCACTAGGGCCAGACTCTCCAGAAGGACCACTAGGGCCAGACTCTCCAGAAGGACCCGAAGGACCCGAAGGGCCAGATTCCCCAGAAGGACCCGAAGGACCTGATGGACCAGACTCTCCAGAAGGACCTGATGGACCCGAAGGACCAGACTCCCCAGAAGGACCTGATGGACCGCTAGGACCGGAGGGTCCTTTTATAATAATAATTTTTTTGCAGTGATGCTTGTCGCAATCTTTGCACCCATCACAACTGCTATGTTTATGATAGGAGACCTTACCCACAGTGTTCTTATTGGAGAACCACTGATAGCCTTTGGTAAAAGGCCCACTTTGATGGGAATAAAGACTGCTTTGCTGAGAGGAAAGCCCGATTTGCTTATCATCCGGGTAAGCCTGGGTCCAGTCAGCATCTGAACTAGAGTGGTCCGAATCACCATAAGCTTGATGAGAGTGAGTCGAGTCATCAGAAGCTTGATGAGAGCCGGTTGTATCATCATAAGCTTGACGGTGCTGGTTCGAGTCATCATAAGCTTGACGAGAATGAGTCGAACCAACATGAGCTGAATGAGAATGATCCGAACCAGCATGAGCGAACACCCCTGCGAGCATACTGACAGAAATCGCCAGTACGCAAACCACGAGTGCTATGCCCAGCATGTGAAATTTTCTCATAGGCTGTATTTCTTTCTCTTCCTTTTATGACTGGTTAAACACAAGAGCATGCGCCTGTTTCCTTTATAGTAGGAAATTAAGAGATACGGCTATCGGTCCAAGGATGATGTCAGTAACCCCAGATAACATGTAGACCATCCCTCGGTGCCGCAACATCTCTTCTCTTATAGGAGAGGCTGCTCTAATCTCAGTATAGAAGCAATATGTAAGGTATATATCCAAATTAATGTAATAATAGCCTCTTGTATTTTATTATCTGCACAGTTAATCTATATATAATTTTGCTTGAATTACCGTATAAGAAATAAATAATACGGTTGTATATAGTGTCAACAAACCATTACGTTACGGTAGATGGTCATATTTGGAAGAAGATTTGATTCCACATCACACAAGTTACGTTTCTAGCCATGTGACTCTTGATGGTCAAGGACTTTGAGCGGTAGATTGGCGCATATAGGCCACTACGAGACGCTCAAGATGCTCCACAAGGCACTGTTTGACTTCAAGCTATTCTCATATGTTATCCGGGATGCTGTGATCGCACGTGAAGCACTGGTAAACAAGACATACAGGAGGATGTCCCGTTTTTCATGGTGGATCATCCTCCTGCGTTAAATCCAGGATGGTTCATGTTGCGTGTGATGTGGGCATGAAATCAGAAACGAAAGTTTAGCCTGGTCCAATTATGTTGTTGCGCTACTGTAATTAGTTGCCGCCATGTTGTGATCAGCAGGGGCATGAGGAGATAAAGGCCGACAAAGAAGCTATAGAGTAGATAGAGCAGTTGTCCTGGACCAAGCGGCTGATAAACCACGAAGGGATACCATAGGGCACTGAGCTCAGGTGCATAGTAACACAAAGACTCATTTCCATACCATTGGGGATTGCAGAAGTTTCGTAGTGCGTCGTCTCCATAGACTGCGCCATTAATACCAACCCAGATAGATAGGCAAAGTACCAGGATGATTACTATATTCATCACCAGTGAGGCATCGCGCTGTTGCAAGCGTACGGCGAGCGCAAAGGAGGCCGGGATCGATGCAAAGAGCAGGTAACGTGGTCCCCAGAACCAACCACCGTGCCAGGACCAATAACAGGAGTAGAGCAACAATAAGCCAACGAGGAATCCTATCCATAGGGCATATACCCCAAACAGATCCACTTTTGTCTCTTTCTGAAGCTTGCGCAGGGTTTGGCGAATAGGGAGCAACAAGCCTGGAGCAAAAAATAAGATCCCCTTTCCAAAGGAAAAGAGCAATGAGTTCAAGCCAAAGAAAATGGGATAGCTAAAGCCCGGCCTACCAGAGTAGGGCATGATGGTGTGCAGCCCATAGTCATCGGCGTAACCACTGGCAAACGGACTGCCGCGGCGGATCCAGGATTCGAGCATAATTAGAGCCACTCCAATAATGATCACCAGAGTATAGCGTACACGTTTGCTCGCGAGTATATATCTGGCATCCAGCAGTATCAAGCCGATAACCGTGGCCGGGGTATTGACCACGCCCAGGATAATTGCACACCAACCTACTGTAACGGGACCAACAACAATTGCTACACAACCGACGGCGACAAAGACAGCAGTAAACACCTCTCCAAAGTAGAACAAGAGGTGGTGGGAGAACATTGAGCCTGCGACGAGTAGCAAGAAGAACTTGCGTAGCAGGCCACGGTCGACGCGATCCTTCAATAGCCAGTAGATAGCAAGCAGACCTGCGCCAAGGACGAACACATTATAACGTGTAGTCCACCAGTACGTCTGGTTAGCTGTGTCCAGAGCCCAGAGAGGGATTGAGAAGAGTGGCCCGACCAGCGAATACTTTGTGTCAGGCATTTTGCCCTGTGTCAGCAGTTCCGACAGAGCGTTGAATCTGAATCCAGCATCAGGCCACCACATAACATGCTGCAAAAGAAAAAAGTTTGCCAGCAGGCCTAGCGCTATTAACGCAACCTCAAACCGGGCAACGAGCGTTTCAGGGCGTGGTTCTGCTCGTTCGGAGGATTGTTTTAAGCGTGCCTCGACTTTTATATACTCTTTGAGCATAACATTTCCTTCTACCTTCTTTGCTCCCTGGCACAAATGCTATCAAACGCGGTTTTTTCGTCGGCTGCTTACCAATTGCGATACGGGTTGTTCAAACGCTGATGCATCGTGTGATGTGCTTTGGGCAGCTTGCCTCTGATGAAGTTGAATCCGGTGAATACGATATCGGTCGGATTGGTTCCATCCTTGGAGTCGTTTTAAAAATAAATGAGAGATATTGCCAATCCCATCTTTAATCGTATGTAACTTCTCTTTTCCCACCCGGGTACGATAAAGAATGGGAACTTCCGCGCAATTAAAACCTCTTATATACGCCTCAATTTTTAATTCTTGTGAAAATGGCATACCAGATGAGCGCACATCCAGGTTCGACCAGATCTCTCTTTTAAATACCCACATACCCGATTGTGAGTCTTTAAACGGCCATTTGAAAAGCAATTTGATAGAGTGTGTTAATATCCAATTACCAACCCGATGAGAAAAACTCATAACGGCGTTATCAAGGTAAGTTAAGCGGTCGGTATTCACAAACTCTAAGTTTTCTTCCTCCATTTTTTTTATGAGTTGAGGTAATATTGAAAATGGATAAGTCAAATCGGCATCTCCAGTTGCGATAATCTCTCCTGAAGCGTTAGCAAATCCTGCATGATATGCGTTGCCGTACCCTCGAATTGGCTGCACTATTACTGTTGCCCCGTGTTCTCGCGCAACCTGAGCCGTTCTATCCGTTGAGCCGTTATCTATGACTAAAATTTCGGTTTCATATCCCATTTGATTCAAGGTAGAAATGGGAATCTCTTGAAGGACTGGACCGATCCCTTTCTCTTCGTTCAAAGCAGGTATTACTATGCTGATTTTTGTCATCTATCTTCCTCCAACTTTTATTCGCCATTGCTGACTTTCTGATATTATGATATATAGCGATAACAAATTATTCAGGATAAATATAATAGAAGTGTATATAACATTTTTATGTGTATTTTTCAAAATTGAAAATATTGCTCCTGTTTCATATTTTATACAACAAAATATATTAATTAATTACTAATCTTCTCTATCAAGATAGTCTGCAAATACTTTTGTTGATATGTGTAAACTGAAATTAAGCAATACTATGTAGCCGGGGTTTCAGTGGGCCTGCAAAACCCATTGGTGATGTGAGAAAAGGGGTAAACTGGAGAAGGCATAGAGGTGCTCGTAAATTCTCCCATATCTCGGCTCCAAAAGTAGCTAAAAAGATACAGGGACCTTGAGTAGTTACATTAGAACCGAAGGATTTTTGAGGAGAACAAAACCATGAGCAATATCCAGATAAGAAACAAAGCTCCCAACATAAACCCGGTGCGCAACAAGCTCCATACTGAAAGCGAAACTATAACAGTTAAATCTCTTCCCGATATAAAAAATATGGTGCAGAGGGGAGCAAGGGTAGAATACTTTTTAATAGGAGCTCTCTTGCTATTAGCTTTGCTGTTACGGATTTCTTTTCTACCGTTTGAAAGTGATGACTATCAAAGATATCTTGTAGTATGGTACAATTTCATTAAAGCCAATGGTGGGTTTCTCGCATTGAAATACAATGTGGGTAACTATACTCCCTTCTATTTTTACTTTATTGTGCTGATGTCCTATATTCCACTCCCCCAGCTTGTATTATTCAAAGTACTCTCCATCTTCTTTGATTTTATGCTGGCCTTTGGAGTCTATCTCATTGCCAGGCTCAAATATCCAAGAGGTTACGCCCCTTTGATTGCCTCGGTACTCGTATTATTTGCTCCGACCGTTTGTATTAATAGCGCTCTGTGGGCGCAATGTGATAGCATCCTGGCGTCGTTTGCTGTAGCTGGCCTGTATTTCCTCTTGAAGAGACGTCCCTGGTTAGCATGCTTCTGCTTCGGCCTTGCATTCTCATTTAAACCACAGGGGGCCTTTCTCTTTCCATTGTTACTCCTCTTATGGATGAAACAAGAAATCTCCATCAAGCATCTGATGATGATACCTGCCGCTTACTTATTGATGATTTTTCCTGCTTTCCTTGCTGGTCGGCCACTTACGGATCTATTAACTGTATACCTGGCGGCAACCAGTGATGTACCATATATAACCCTTAATGCCGCCAACTTCTGGGAGTGGTTCCCGAACTCTCAATTTTCAATTCTTCATCAATCGGGTTTGATTCTGGCCCTGGCATGTGCCCTGCTTTTGTGTCTGGTTGTGTATATGCGTCATCCAAAAATGTCTAATAGGCTGCTGGTGATGCTTGCATTTATTTTTGCGCTCTGTGTGCCGTTCTTCTTGCCGCAAATGCATGAAAGATACTTTTACACGGCAGATATTATGTCTGTTATTTATGCATGTTACATCCCCAGGCAGTTTTATCTTGCCATTGGTGTGCAACTGGCGTCCTTATTCTCCTATGCGCCTTTCTTATTTGGCATAACAGTCATCAACCTATCCCTGCTAGCCTTTATCACTTTAGGAGCGATGATCGTTACGATCAGTGCGTTAATCAGAGAGCTCTATTTTGCGAACTGTGATGCTCCGCAGGATATAACCCCCCGCGATTTCTAATACTGCTACATAGTCGACTTTATGAGAAGATGAAGAAGCCTGAGATCCCCCTGGCTACCATTTTCCTGATGTACTTATCAGATACCTCCTTTCTCAGTGAGAAACTGCAAGTAGTTTTGCGGATATGGGTAAACTGAAATTAAACGGCCGCTATTCAGCAAGGGCTCCAGCGGCCCTGCAAGGCCCATGGGCGATGTGAGAAAGGGAGTAAGCAGGTAACAAGGTACAAGGACCCTGAAGAATCACATTAGAGCTGAAGGATTTCCGAGGAGAACAAAACCATGAGCAATATTCGAGTAGAAAACAAAGCTACAAAAATGAAACCAGCGCTAAACAACCTCCATACCGAAAGCGAAAACATAACAGCAAAGTATTTCTCTACGATAAAAAATATGGTACAGAGAAAAACAAGAGTGGAACATATTTTAATAGGAGCCCTCTTGCTATTAGCCTTGCTGTTACGGATTTCTTTTTTACCATTTGAAAGCGGTGACTACCAACGTTATGTTGCCATATGGTACAGCTTTATGCGAGCGCATGGTGGATTTCTTGCATTAAAGTATGAGATTGGTGATTATACCCCATTTTACTTCTATTTTATTGCATTTGTAACCTATATCCCAATTCCACAAATAGTATCCCTTAAAGGGATCTCTATTTTTTTTGATTTTGTGTTGGCCTTTTTTGCCTATCTTATCGTTAAAACCAAATATCCGGGGGGCTACGTACCTTTTATTGCCTCAGTACTTATATTATTTGCTCCAACAATTTTTATTAACAGTGCTCTGTGGTCTCAGAGCGATGGTATCTATACAGCGTTCGGTGCAGCGGGTCTGTATTTCTTGATGAAGAAACGCCCCTGGCTAGCATGCTTCTGTTTTGGTCTCTCACTTTCATTTAAACCAGAAGCCATTTTTCTGTCCCCATTATTGCTCTGTTTATGGATGAAACGAGAGGTTTCTATCAAGCATCTGGTGATGATACCAGTTACTTACTTGCTGATAATTTTCCCTCCTTTTCTTCTTGGTCGGTCATTCATAAATTTATTAACCATATACGTGAGAGCAACAGGGGAGTATCCATCTTTAACCCTCCATGCGCCCACCTTCTGGCAATGGTTCCCGGATTCTCAGTTCTCGAATCTTCATTATTCAGGCATAATATTAGCTATGGCATGCGTCATTATATTGTGTTTTGTTGTGTACGTGCGTCATCAAGAAGTTTCGGCTCAGCTGGTACTGCTGCTTGCGTTTATTTTTGTGCTCAGCATCCCGTTTTTCTTGCCAGAAATGCATGAAAGATACTTTTACATGGCGGACGTCATATCTATTATCTATGCATGCTATGTACCCAGGCAATTTTATCTTGCCATTGTTGTACAACTGGCATCCTTACTCTCCTATGTGCCTGTTCTGTTTTACACAACAATTATCAGCTTCTACTTATTATCATTTCTCATTTTAGGAGCGATAATCATTACGGTCGGCACGTTAATAAAGGACCTCTATTTTGTTGGTGGTCAGCTCAATACTACTCAAGTTGAAAACGAGGCACTCTGTCCAGAGGAGTAGTCTGATTAAAATACCTGGCTTCTGTAGCTATAGAAGCCTGATAACAATTTCAAAGTGGAAATGTGGTGGTGAATGATGCAAAGACACAAAATAATCACAGAGATCGAAACAGAGGTATCTCAAACTGAAGATGTCACAATAAGAACCCTTTGGCCCTTCTTCTATGAACGCATTAACAAGGTACGTATGCAAATACTCTTTTGGTGCATACTCATACTAGCCTGCATACTACGCTTTGCTCAATTCCCATCACTTCCAGCGGGAATCAATCAAGACGAAGCGGGTGCTGCCTATGAGTCATATGCTTTATTAACAAGAGGTACCGATCGTTGGGGTAACAAATTTCCTATCTATTTTCCATCATGGGGGTCCGGCCAAAATGTACTACAGTCGTATATCAACATTCCCTTTATCAAATTGTTTGGGCTCAATACTTTTGGAGCCAGATTTTTGCCCGCTCTGTTGAGTGTTCTGACGTTGATCGTGCTCTATTTCCTGGTTAAAAGACTCTATAATGCTCAAACAGGACTCCTCGCAATGCTTCTGCTGAGTGTCACGCCATGGCACATTATGCTGTCGAGATGGAGCCTGGAATCAAATCTACTTCCTTTTTTTCTCCTGATTGGTGTGGCTTCCCTGGTTTATTGTTATACTTCCTCCGCTAGAAAGATGCTTCTCCCTTTTTCACTCGTGTTCCTGGCACTTTCCTGTTACGCTTATGGGATATCTGTCCTGGTCATACTAGGAATAGCAGGGATGTATTCCCTCATGCGCTATAAAGTAATTCTTACTCACAAAACGGCCTTTCTGCTCAGCCTGGGAATATTTCTGCTTATCACAGCCCCATTCCTATTATTCACATTGGATAACAGTATATTGCATTATACCCCCCCATTTATTGCTCACTTACCATTCACCATTCCTTTGCTTATCAGTAATCGCTTAAATCAAATCAGCAATGGTCAAGATCTTTTGGCCGCCAATGCACTCTTCCTTAGTAGCGGTTTTCGCGACGGCCTGCCCTGGAATAATCTGGATTGGTCTCAACCACTCGGCGCCGTAACACTTCCAGGCGCGGCCCTGGGCATCTATTACAGCCTCAAAAAACGCGGCGATGCCACCATCTTCATCATCTGGCTGATCGCGACTCTGCCGCTTTTCTTTCTTGTTCCTCTCAATATCAATCGCAGCAATGCTATCTTTGTGCCGCTAATAGCTCTAAGCGCAATTGGTATCGTTGGAATGTATAGTAGCATCAGGAATAAGAAAGCTAAATGGCTCTTCCTGACAGCCGTTCTGGCTATCACACTAAGCTATAGCGGACTTTTTTGCAGGGATTATTTTACAGATTACAATAGTTACATTAGCTATGCATTCAGCGATGGATTGGATCAAGCTCTCCTCGCTGCCAGAACGCAAGCAACGTCCGACGAACCCATCTATTTATCTGATCGCATTTCAACTAATTACGTATATATCCTCTATCTACTTCACATAGACCCATACGATTTTCAGCAGCATTCGTCGGTCATAACCGTAGGTGACACATATAAAGTTCTTAACTATCGTAATTATTACTTCTATCCAACAGAACCACAGTTGCTATCAGTCCCTTCATATATCGCCATTCTCAAAGGCGGTGAACAGGTCAATTGCCAATCTCATCAAGTGCTCTACTCCCAGGGAGCATGGATCGTTGAACGATGTAACAATAAATAAAGAGTACAAGTTCTAAAAAACGCTGCATAGAATGTGTTTGACCCCTGGCATGCTGGGAATTTGCATGCTCAGGGGTCTGGTGAACGCAGGTGTCCTCACACTCTTTCTTCACAAAGGTTTGCAACCGAATGATCACATGTACACGCCTGCGTGTGATAAAAGTTTGGGTTTGAATGTCACGAATGACCCTGGCAGTCGAACAACCATAGCCCATCTATAGAAAATTTTGTTGTATCACGTGATTGCCATTGGTTGTTTGGCACTCTGTGGCAATTAGAAAGTACCCAGTGCCCCGCCGGATCTTTACTATCTGGCATCAAGAAAAAGCGTACCACGCCGTGATCGACGCGCTGGATAAGCTGGTCTCGCGTCAGAAAGCTTTTGCTGCCATTGTAGCCACCCAGCGCGATGACGGGCTGACTCGTATCTATGATGAATGGAGCTGCAACCTCTGTATTCATGGTGCCGAGCAGAAATTCTGCCTGGCCTTTATTGGAGAGCAGAAAGTTTTCTAGTACAGGGTCGGCTATGAGCGGAGGGACGCGCGTTTGGGGAGCTGGTGGTCCAGCCATTGGGTTAATCCGCCCGCCCTGATTGAAAGAGATGGCGATCCACATTGTTGGAGCTAGCAAGAGGCTCAATATCCCCAGGACGACAATTGGCATGGTAATCTGCTGCAAACGTTGCTCAGGTATTTTCGCATCGCCGTTAATGGCGTGTTGATGTGATTCTGCTTGTCCCCTTTTATGTTGTTTGATCTGGTTGGCTTCCCAGCGGTTAAGCGGTTTCCTGACTTTTTCATAGGGGAAGCGTTGCTTGCGCGCTAGCACTAACACGGTGCTAAGAGCAGCAATGACCATCGCGAGCATTGTGCCCCACGTTGGAAAAGCAATGAGAAAGAGAGCCTGGATGATTCCTGTTGCCAACAGGGTATAGGGAAGTAGCCAGCCATGCCACCCATAGCGACAATATTCCCGCCATAATATCATTGTTCCCGCTCCAACCAATGCCGCGATGGCCGGGGCCAGCATCGAGAGATAATACAAATGGAAAAAATGGGCTGCGCTAAAAAAGATGAGCATGGTAAACAGCCAGGTTCCCCAGAGTATGAACGCCCGATCCTGCCTGGTAAATGGCTGATGCTTTCTTCGCGTCCTGCTCCATGCAAAAAAGCTGACCAGCGCTACTGGCAAGAGCCAGTTGCATTGCCCTGCCATCGGTTGTAAGAAGAAGCGTGCAATCCCCGGTCGGCCTATCTCCCAGGCCCAGTAGTTGACGACATTACTGTCGGCATTCAGGCGGAACGCACCATTGTAACCAAGGGCGAGATCGAGTTCCGAGCCGCTGGTAATCGAATCAATAAAGGGACGCTGATTGGCTGGTGTCAGGTCGACGATCGTTACCCAGCAGAGGGAGATCAGCGCCAGGATTCCCAGCGCTACCGCCAGGTGCCAGATCTTTGTTCGCGTAGGGATCGGTGCTCCAAGCCAGTAAAACAGGCCCAGCGCGGGTATCACCATATATGCCTGGAGATATTTGATGTTGAAGCCAAGGGCAATCAGGATCGCGCAGAGACACAGCCAGCGTAAGCGGCCAGTCTCTGCGGCTTTACACATCATCCAGGTTCCCAGCAGTACGACCAGGACCAGCGTGCCGTCTACAATATTGTTGCGATCGGTGATCACGCTGATGGGCGATAGGGCCAGCACCAGTGCCGCGAGCAGGCCGGCCAGGGGACCGAAGGTGCGGCGCACGAGGTGAAACATCAGAGCGACCGCGAACACCCCGGCCATGGCTCCAGGCAGCGTGATAGAGAATACCGAGTAGCCGAAGAGCCTGGCGCTCAACACCTGCAACCAGAAGCCGAGCGGCGGTTTATCTATCGCCAGAAAGCCGGCGGGATCGAACGCCACGAAGAACAGATTATGCCAGTTCAGCAGCATGCTCTTAACAGCAGCCGCATAGTAGTACTCATAAAAATCCTGTTTGTCGAGGGCGAAAAAATTGAAGAAAGTGGCAATGGCAAGTATGGCACCCAGCGCGATTTTGTGCCACAACAGCATTGGTTGATGCGTGTCCTCAACCTGGTTAACATGCTGCTGTATCTGCGCAGGTGACGTAATCACCGTCTTTGACATATCTTTTGTGCCTCCTTTGAGCTGAAATTTCCTCTATCAATAGCGTTTCCTCACGGTTACTTTCCTTCCTTTAAGCCGTGCATGTACTAAATCAGCTTCTTTGCGCTCGTATGGACGCGAGTAAAAGTAGAGGAGTGACGCAATAACGCAGAGAAGGCAGAGGTTACGAAGCGCAATGACGGCATGGAAGAAGGGAATATTGGCGATGACGCTGAACTGGCTGTAAAAGTCCATGTAGAGATAAGGAAAGATATATGTTGTCAAGCCTCCGATCAGACACCACGCCGCGATCCACCTGGGGTTCCGCGCCTCAACATAGGCGGCCAGGGGAATGAACCAGAGGATATATTGTGCGCTGAACACTTTTCCGGTGAAGACAACGATCAGGAGCGTCAGCAGGCATGAGGCTGCCAGGTCAACTTTATTCCTCCACTGCAACCACCAGGTATATATCAGACCCGTACCCAGTAGAAGTGCATTTATCAACGATGCCAGGGGATCAAGGGGGCTGCCTATGTTTAATGAACCATACCCATACACTATATAGAGTGGAGCTCCCAGCATGTGGAAGAACCAGATGAGGGAGGCTGCGGGTGACTCGACCTGAAACGGACGATTGCCATAGTAGCTGAATGGCCCAAGAGTTCCCTCGATGCTCAAGCAGAGTGAGACTGCTATCATTAGCATGCATATCGTTGTAAACACAGCCAGTGGGGTGAACCTGCTCCAGCTCTTCCACTTTTCATTGGATGCCAGTTGTTGAGCCAGGAGAAATGGAAAAAGTAGTGGTAGTGGATAGAATTTAAAGGTCACGGCCAGCGCCAGAAAAGCAAAGGCCAGGTGCCAACGCTTTCGTGCCCCGAAGATGATAGCGGCCAGTGTAAGCGCCGAGGGGATTAGATCGAAACGGCCGACAGCTGTTGCCCAGCCGCCAATGACCAGGTAGAGCGCGCAGGTAAACGCCGCCCACCTTGATCTAAAGCATCTCAGTAACCCATAAATAATAGCGGCCACCAGAGCCATTGAGATTGCAAAGACCATCTGGTACTGGCCATCTGGGACAAGTAAAGGAAATGAGAACGGAAGCATTGCTGGCAGCGGATATTCTCTAGGTAATGAGTGAAAGGGAAGATTCGCATTCTGGCTGGCTACAAATTGGATGCTGAATGAGGGCATGTGATATGCTTGCATCCAATGTACAAGGGTAGCGGTAGAAATAAACGATGCCTGAGGATGGATTACATAATCACATTGCGATGATGAGAGCGGTCCGAGTGCGGATAGACCCCTCCAAAAACCGTTGCATAACATTGATAGCCAGGTACATCGCTAAAGCTCTGCCCGAACAGACCTTTGTATAGAAGAAATCCCATCGCCAGCACAACCAGTAGATCCAATCCATAGCGATAGAGAAGGTTATTTGATTTATCTGGACCCGTCGTCTGGGTTTTAGAAATAGCGGGTCGCGTACTTACTTTTTGCATAGCTGTGGCTGCTCCTCACTTGGGTATCATGTCTCATGACCTCCGCGGAGATGCCCCTGACCATTGATTTGGCCGGCATCTGCTTCCACCATCAGTATGCGCCCGGCCTAAAATTGTATTCATCTATAAAATTGTGCAGCAAGGTGAGGACTGATTGAAAGCGATCATTTAAGCGCAACACTATAGTGAAAAAGGAACAGACTTGCCCGGACATAAGATACGTGGAGATACATTTAGAAAAGGAGAACGTCTATGGCTCAGTGTGAAGTGTGCGGCAATGAATATGATAAGGCTTTCCAGGTTGTCATGGGGCAAAAGTCGCATATTTTCGATAGCTTTGAATGCGCAATTACCTCTCTGGCTCCCCGGTGCCATCACTGCGACTGTCGCATTATTGGGCATGGAGTAGAAGAGAATGGTGTCTTCTACTGCTGCGCCAGTTGCGCGACCAAAGAAGGGGTACAGGGAGTACGCGACCGTAGCAACTAGGCTGATGCATATAACAAAGGCCATCGGTGCCCACCGCGCTAATTTATTCAGCGCGGTGGGCACTTATACTATGTATGGGATTGCTCAATCCGATAATCATCATGACCTGAGAAAAAGCGTCATCATGCGCTGACCTCAAACGTGTCTACATCAGACAGAGAGAGAAGCGAGGTTATATATGATGACGAATGCTTTGATTCCCCCAAAACTGGGCGATCTGATCGCGCAAGAGCGCGACCTGGGACCCGTTCACCATCTGGATGATCTGCAGGCACGGGTGCAGCGGCGGAGCACGATCGCCCGACAGATCCAGCAGTGGGAGGAGGCGCTCCGACAGGTGCAGCGACAGGCGCGCGCGCTTCCCCCACTGCCGCCGCTCAAGGTTGTCCACTGGGCCCAGGCTGTACGCGCGATGCCGAACCTGGTCTTCCTGGAGGTGGATACAACTGGACTCCAGGAAGATGCCGAGATCGTGCGTGTGTCTGTGCTGAATATTCGCGGGGAGACGCTGCTGGATTGCCTGGTAACGCCATCACAGCCGCTATCGCGTCAGATGGTTACGATTACCGGGATCAGCAATAGCGAGATCCAATCAAGTGGCATCCCTTTTGACCAGATGCTCGACCGCCTGAGGCAGGTGGTTCATGGTGCCTATGTGCTCTCCTACAACCTGGAGTTTGATACCGGCAAGCTCAAGGAGGCCACCCATCGTCACCATCTAGATGAGCTCACGATTATTGGAGAGGATCTTATGGAGCGGGCCATGAGCTATCTGCACCTGACCTCCTATCCCAAACTGGAGAGCCTGTGCCAGCAGATGGGTCAGCCACTCCCTCCACAACCGCATCAGACCGCGCTGGACCGCGCCCGTGGGCAGATCGATGTTTTGAACGCGATGGCCGACGTCGCGTTCGCATCGCCCGCAAGCGTAGCTCCAGTGATGCCACCATGATCCGTGTGGATAAATAAGCAAGGTTTCCTGGCCATAGCGGGCATCCATCCACCTCAGGCGTGGGTGGGTGTTGGTTCCTTATTCTACTCTCTCTTCACTACTCTTTTGTTGCATCTTTGCATTTCTCACCGCGCATAAATGCAATCTTTGCTCCTCATAGTCGAGTCGGAGCTGCCTATAGGTGATGCACCTCTCCCTTAGAAAATGCTGACGCTCTTTCAGTTGCTGTAGGAGATCATCATAGCTGGCCTCTATCTCGCGAAAGCTGTGTTGCTTTTGCTCAATATCCATTTGTTCTTGTATCGTCTGGCGCTGCTCCCGCAACATCAAGAGCTGCTCCTGGAAACCCTCAATCTGTAACCGGGCATATACCTGTTGCCGCCGAGGCATCTGGATGAGATCGTCTGCCTGACAGATACGTTGCCGTAGACCGTGCCACCACGCTATACAATTGTTGTTCTCTTGCCACATATTCGATACCGTGTTCAGGAAATCCAGCCGCCTTTGTCCAAAGGCGCGCCTCTGCTCGTTAAGAAATGATCGCTGCTCTTGCAGTATGATACAACGCTCCTTTAGAGCACGCTGCCTCTGATCAAAAGCCTCTTGACGATATTCCAGGCTTTGATTGGCATCTACAAAAGTTAAAGTTTTCCGCATTGGTTCTCCGCCCAACATAACCATGCATCCTTTCTCATAAAACAATTTTGCCACCCTATACCGGCCTGGATACAATTTCTCGATGGATACCTATATTCATCACAAACTATGTCGTGTTTATTTATAAAATAGAGTTTATTTTTATATAATAAAGTGTACAAAGGTGAAATACTAGCCTTGCATGGAGTAGTGGACTTCCTTTCTAAGAGAGAATTTAATAAAAAAACGCTGTTAGAGGGCATGGATAGGGTCTTCGAAAAATTGAAGATCAACCTGGCGCTTGAAATGATGTGGCAGGGTGACGATGATGACGAGGATGTCGTTGTCAATCTGGCCATGAATGGAACGAAAGTTGCGAAAGGTACAGATCTGCAGCAGTTAATGTGGCGCGAGCTCGACGATCTCCTCTGTCGCCTTTTTTACGATGCCAAAAGGGTGGTGATCCATCCTGTCACCCCTGGCCAAAGTGCTACCGGTGTGCTCTCAGTACAGCCATTTACCAGGGCCGGGGTGAAAAATACTGTGATTGTGAAATTTGGGAGCATAGATAAGATCAAGCAGGAACACGCGAACTTCAAAGAATATATTGAAAGCAGGTTGGGTGGCGGTCGCAGCACGATTGTCCATGATCTACGTCAGACGCCGCATCTGGGCGGTATTATCTATTCATTTGTGGGCGCTACCAATACAGATCCCGAGGACTTTGGGCGTTTTTATCACCATGCCGGCAGCATCAAGATCAAGACAACAATCGACAATCTCTTTCACGAGACATGCGGGAACTGGTACGGTGACAAAAGTCGTCTGCAGCCTCTTAACCTGGCAGATGACTATCAGCGGCTCCTCCATTTTACGCCCGAACGCCTGGCGAAGGGAGTACAGGATCTCAGCCCGTCGGTTCAGCGAGGAGAGCGGCTCCATTTTCAAAATGTGCATGAAGAGCGTACATTTACTGATCCTGTGCGTGCCGCCGCCAGTCGGCGAGCGCGGATTTACTCGACCTATACCTGCATCACGCACGGCGATTTGAACTCACACAACATCCTCCTGGATAAAAACGACAATACCTGGCTGATCGACTTCCTCAGAACCGGCCAGGGACATGTATTGCGCGACCTCTCCCAGCTCGATTCCGTGATACGCTTCGAACTACTCGCGGGGCACGAAGCGACCCTGGATGAGCGACTTCACATGGAGGAGGCGCTTTGTAGCATTGAGTCTTTCCAGCAACTCAAGGACCTGCAAGCGCGGCTCTCAACGAATAGTACTGCTCTCGGGAAAGCGTATGCGACCGTTCTGCATATACGAGATCTGGCATGGAATGTCCTGGGGCATAAGCCACAAGAGCGCATGGACGAGTATTATACGGCCCTGTTCTATCACGCGCTCAACACCGTGCGCTTCTATGATCTATCGCAGGTGCAGCGCGAGCACGCCCTGCTCAGCGCCAGTCTGCTGGCTGACAAATTGCGTCTATCTGTGTAGCAGGATGCAGCATCAAATTATATCTGTACATGTTCACCAACGTAGAACTGGTCAGTATCCATGCTCACAGATGGAGACATATCCGATACATTGAGCACAAGGGTGAAAGGCCAATAACCTTTCACCCTTGTGCTTGACAAGAAGATGTCCGCGCACGTTCACCTCTGTTTGTGCCAACCACGTGCGTAGGAAGCACCTATTAAATCCTTACATGTACACCTTGTCTCCAGCTCAACGCCACCTACCTATTTATATGAACAATGCCCACCTGAACTGCCGTCATTTGTCCAGGGGCTGTACTAATAGAATGAGCGGAACCTGCAAACTGATGGTAAAAACATGCTGATCGATCCGATCACTGAGCGTGATATAGCTGTTTAGTTCATATATTTATACACTTATACAATAAATTTGCCTCTAAGGCATCCGATTAGAAAGATTACAGAATAAAGTTAACGTGTAGTCCTTTATTCTTGACATATGTAATAGGTTAACACTTTTGTGAGAGGTTTTTAACAGTGAACACAAAATTGATCAGATCATTTGTTGCCACTTTTGCTCTGGGTGCCCTGAGCTTAGGTGCGTCAGCTGGCTTTGTATTACCAGCCAGTGCTCATCCAGCAGTTACTGCTATGAACACGAGTAATAACGTTGCCCCAGGCAATAGCTGTCAAACTGATCCATCTACTGCTGCCCCCCGTGATCCCGCTGCGGATACTGTTCAGCAGCAGCAACAGCAACAGCAGCAGCAGCAACAGCTTCAGGTTGTTGGTATACCATGCTCAATCGATATTGAAGTTGAAACCCATATAGACAACGACAACACAAACCATAACGACATTGACAATACAAACGTACTGAGCAACAACAACAACAACCGCCACCACAATCGCCGCCACCACCACGATCACTAGAACGCTGTAGTTCTTCGCAACGAGGTACCCACAATGGGTACCTCGTTGTATTTAACGTTTCGTTTTGCTGGTAGTGCTTCACAAAATACCTCGCCATTTGTTCGGTTTGTATATTTATACATGTATTATTAAATTTTATTATTGAATATCCGATTAGCAAGATTACAGAATAAAGAATCTCATATATAGTTCTTTATTCTTGATAAATGTAATAGGTTAATACTCTTGTGAGAGGTTTTTAACAATGAACACAAAATTGATTAAATCATTTGTTGCCACTTTCGCTATGGGTGCTTTAAGCTTAGGTGCAACAGCTGGCTTTGCGTTACCAGCCAGTGCTCATGTGGCGGATATCGTAGCTCCAACAGAAAACGTGACAGGCATCTGCGGCCAATCTGGTACAGCAGTTGCTACAATTCGCCCTGGCGAAATTCTGAAAGGTAACGTCATCTTCTCTACTGGCCAGGGTACAGTTACAGTTGCGGATACCTCTGGTGACTATTCACAAACCTTTAATGGCAACGGTACGACTGAAGGACAAGCATTTGTTATTATGAACACGAGTAATAACATCAATGCGGTCTATAGTTGCAAAACTGATCCATCTACAGCTGCCCTTCTTGAGGTCAGTGGTAGCCAGCAGCAGCAGCAACAGCAGCAGCAGCAACAGTCTGCTGGTACAACGGGCCCCATCCACATTAATGTTGAAAACAATATCACAAACGATAACAGCAACCACAATGACGTTAGCAACAAAAACATACTGAGCAACAACCACCACAATAATCACAATAATCACAATAATCACCATCACAATCACAGCCATCACCACAGCCATCACCACAGCCACTAGATTCTGTGGATCTTCAAAACGAGGTACCCACAAATGGGTACCTCGTTGCATTCAATGTCTAACTTCCTCCGCTATCCAACATATTTCTTGAGCCTGCACAAAATACAATCGAGAAGCAAAATTTGGCATAAGGTCTGCTGAACAAGCATAGACACCACCCAAAAAGTTGCGCGACTGTACTCAGGCAATTGTCAGAGATCTACCTTGCAACCCGATTTGCAGCCTGACTATTATCATAGGCAGCCCGACTGCGTTCATCAGGAGTAACACAGACATGATCGTTTGTAAATGCTTCACGCCAGACATACCCCTGGACACAGGTATCTGATCCATACGGACCTGTAGGATTTCTCCTCGACACGGCCGCTGCATTATCCTGGGCAACCCGAGTCCGTTGATCAGGGGTAACACAGACGTGATCGCTCGGGATGGCCTCGCGCCAGACATATCCTTGCTTACAGGTGTCCGGGCCATATGGGCCAGGATTACTGATCGTAATGCTCGATACATTATGTCCTTGGAGATCCTGCGCATGTACGCTTCCCACACTGGTTAACATCGTCAGCATGAAGAACCCACATAGAGCAAACATCGCGCTCACTTTCGTCAACTTCTTCATCAACATATGTGCCCCTTTCTCTTCAACCAGACATTTTTCCTCGACCAGCTCCAGCTTGTAGCCAGGTTAGGGAGGGCCGCCCTTTTTCTCAAGCATTTTGCGGGCAGACATTTTCTACGACCATAGTCTCAATACTATGTAACATGAGCTAAGTGATGAGAAAGGAATGACATTGAAAGGCATCAATCTAAAAGCCACTTGACACTTCTATAATTTTTGGCTCCTATTCCTCATTCTTGAAGAGAGATAACATTTCCTATTGATTGTTGCGATTTGGGACCTGACTTACTCCTGATGAAAGATCTTCAGTGAGATGATAGAAAGCATTCTGCTTGCGACAAGATAGATGTTTTATATTTAATCTGCACACCCTTCACCAACAGTGAGCCAGATCCGAAGTTGTCAGTTTTGATGTAAAGCTCGGCCTTTCGCCAAAAGCAAACCCGCGCCCATCGGCCTCTAGAGGCCGATGGGCGCGGGTGCCAAAAATGAAAGGGTGCCAAGAGACGGAATCGAACCGTCGACACTAGCATTTTCAGTGCTATGCTCTACCGACTGAGCTATCTTGGCGCGTGGCAATAATATAGCATGTTCTTCGGGTTCCGTCAACCCTTTTTTGACGGCTTTTTCCGCAGTTCTCAATAATTTTTTGGCGATCCTCCTGGCTCGAAAAAGCTCATCCTCTAAAATCCTCACATGTTTGTCTCCCTTTCAGGATGAGCCTGCTGCTTCGTTCTACCTCAAATACTTTTTGCGTATAGATTATGTATTTAATTTATGCGACTTTTTGGTAAATGGTGCTTCTTAATATTCCATTATGTTTATTACTTTTCTCCTATGTTTCATGCCGTTTCATAGCATTCCATCTATGGATGCGCTAATATCAATACAACCAGTCAATATTTATGGATCACCACACCGGTGTCCGGAAATCGTAGCTAAAGGAGACCCACATTTTATGTCGAAATCATCTTGCATTTCGCGGCCGCGACGCAGACATCAGCTTGTCAGAACGGTAGTAGGACGAGTCGCTGTGCTAGGAGCTTGCGCGTTTACGTTGTCTGGCGGTGCGCTCTTTGCTAATGCTCACAGTGCCTTCGCGGCAACTACCTGTGCCAATGGAGACAAAACGTATGTTGTGCACGCGGGCGATACCCTGGATTCTATTGCCAAAAGCCATCAAACGACATGGCAGGCTCTGAGTGCACACAATAAATTGGCGAATGCAAATGTTATTTCGGTCAATCAGACGCTCTGTATTCCGGTTAAAGTGGCCGCCAAAACAGCTCCCACGACCGTTACTAAACCTGCTGCTCCGGTGGCTAAGCCTGCTGCTCCAGCAGTGAAGGCTGTTTCCCAGGCTGCTCATGGCACGGCGAATATATTTCCGTACGGGCAGTGCACGTGGTGGGCGGATAACCGTTATCATCAGCTGACCGGCATCTATGTTCCCTGGATGACCAATTCGGATGCCTATCTGTGGACCGAGCGGGCTCATCAATATCATTGGAATGTTTCTTCGACTCCCCACGTTGGCGATATTATGCAGCTCGACCGTGGGGTACAGGGGACCGGCCAGTATGGACACGTTGGTGTGGTTGAAAGCATTGATGGTAAGGGACGCTTCACCGCTAGCCAGATGAACTGGAACGGCGTGGGCGTGATGACGAAATCCCAGTTTTCAGTTGGCGCCGGCGTGCATTTCATCAGCGCCAAATAACTTTTTGCATAAAGAGAGAGACCGGATATAGTGTCCGGTCTCTTTTTATGTCTATTTTGCCTTAAAATTTTATTAAGAGAGTTCTCAATATTCTGCAATCTATATCTCCCTTTTTTCCTATGTTTCAACCTATTTCATGAGGATTCGCTGAAAGTACTCTAATATATAGATCGACACACATTTATTTAAGGTAGCAGGTAACTGGGCCTGTGTCGTTTTGTGAAGAAGAGGAGGAGTCCATTTGTTGTCTCTTAAGAAACATCAGCGTATCTGGACGTATTTGAATCAGCATCGCGCAGTGAGCATTATTGCTGCTCACGTGGTAGTAGTGACAGTTATGGGACTGGTCTGGTTGAGCACTGCTTTTGCACCGGCTTTATTTAGTGCGCTGGCTCAGGCACCCTGCGCTAAGGGTGATCAGACGTATGTGGTGCGAGGCGGTGATACCCTGGGTTCGATAGCCGCTACACATGCTACGACGTGGCAGAACCTGTCTTCTTATAACCATTTGCCCAACCCCAACCTCATTTTTATAAATCAGCATATTTGCATTCAAGGACATGGGGTTGTTACGGGGAATCCAACTGGCAATCAGCCCGTTATCCCGGTAGGACTGATTGCTGTGAAAGGGAATGTCAATCCATTTGCCTATGGTCAGTGTACCTGGTGGGCCAGCCAGCGCTATTTTCAACTGCATGGCTTTTATGTGCCCTGGGCCACGAACTCCAATGCCTGGCAGTGGCAGAATCGGGCGCTGGATTTTCACTGGCATGTATCATCCCAACCAACGAGGGGAGCCATTATGGATTTACAGCCCGGTGTACAGGGCGCCCAGGCATTGGGCCACGTGGGGGTTGTAGAGATGGTGATGAGCAACGGGCATGTACTGGTTAGCAGTATGAACTGGGGACCAAACTATTCGCAGGTGACCAACTTCGAGTTCAGACCAGGTCCTGGCGTCTCCTTTATCTCTGCTTAATGTTGGTCGATACTGGTATGTAAGTACCAGAAGTTATAAAAGGTCGGTGCGTTATGAGCGCCCATGCGCACCGACCTTTTATGTGCCCTCCCATCCCCCATTGTTGCAGAGGTTTCACGTGAAACCTGTCGTGGAGCGCGTGCTGGCAGGCTTCTCGCATGCGTAGCGCTTAGATTGAGAAATGTCACATTTATTTTGCTCACTTCTAGGTCGTGCTACACTAAAGACAGAGATGCCCCTGATTTCTCTTCTAGTAGGGAAAAACGGCTTTGCGAGGATAATAAAGATAGTGGATCCATCTTGGGGCATCTCTCCTTCATCTCTTCTCTTTTTTTCTTTCCGCTGCTTTCTTCTCGATAGCATACGTTTGTGCCTTCGGCCCCTGACTATACGCGCCTGCGGCACTCACCGGATTTTGTAAGGGATGGCATTGCCCATCCCTTACAAAATCCGGTGAAGTTGAAACTTTTTATGTAGTAAGTGTGAGAGGCAGCCCAATCAGCACCCCTGGGGTGCTGATTGGGCTGCCTCTCACACTTACTACATTTGATGTGAACTTTTGAGGGGGGTATGGTGTCTATTGAGCGAGTAGGTTGAGAATGCTTTTGAAGGAGTGGACATGGCACCATCGGATCTGGAGTTGCTGGAGCGGGTGCGGGCCCACGATGCGGCAGCTTTTGAGATGTTGTCGAGTCGTTATCGGACATCGGTGTATTGGCATGTTTTTGCCTGCGTTCATGATGCGGACGCGGCCGAGGATGTGGCTCAGGAGGTTTTTTTGCTGCTGTGGTTGCGGGCGGATCAGTGGCAGGGACATGGTACGCTGCAGGGCTGGCTGTTGCGCATCGCCCATAACCAGGCTTTAAACTATCTGCGCTCGGTGCGCAGGCGCCGTCAGCTGCCGCTGGATGTGCCTGTCGAGTTTACGGAGGATGGCAATGAGTATGAGTGTATCCCTGATTGGATGGTGGATCAGCAAAACCCTGAGCCGGACCAGCTGGTGGTGCAATGGGAGCATCGGCGGCTGCTGCAGGAACTGATTGAGGGTCTGCCGGCGGAGAAGCGCGAGGTGTTTCGCCTGGTTCACGATGGAGATATGGGTCTGCGACAGGTTGCGGATATGCTCTCGATCCCAACTGGTACGGTGAAATCGCGCCTGCACTACGCTACCAGGCGACTCGCTCGCCAGTGGTCTGATCTGAATAAGGATGAGGAGGATCTTTGATGGATAATCGTGCGTTACTGGCCGATTGGCATAAGGCTACGTTTGAGCAGTGTATCCATGAGTGGTTGCCGGCGTTGCTGGCGGAACGTTTACCTCTGGTGGGCTACCATGTTAGTTCGACCGGGACATATACCTATCAGATGGATCTGACATTGTCATCGGGGCAGGAGGAGGTTGCGGTTACATATCAGGATCTGCCGCAGCCGGATGAGGAGGGGGTGTTTGTGCTGGATGGGACGCGTTATGCGGTGGCTCCCTATGCGTCAAGCGGTGACCTAGCGGAGGCGGACATCCTCTGTGTGGGGGAGCAGCTGCTGCAGTATTGTCAGCAGTTGTTGAACTACCAGGTTCCGGATGCCGTGCCGTGGAATGAGTCTCTGGTGCGGGCTTGGCTACCTGTAGACCGTTGGATGCGCGAGTTTTTCGGGGTTGATCAACGCCATCCGAGCGATCTGCCTTCGACGGCGCAGTGGCTGGATGAGACCAACTGGCTGGCGACGCGACAGCACCTACGTCGCCTGTATATCAATGATCGCGCCAGACTTTTTATCCCGGCCCACTTCGGGCGTGTCTGCCCATTCGAGGTTCCAGAGGGTCCCAATATTGGCCGTATCTTTGTGCTGGCGCGTGGAGCGGCTATTCGCTCTGGCAAGCTTGTGGTGCTGGATGATCGACCCACCGCTATGCTGGGCCCTGAGGCGTCTATGATCCCTCTATTGGAGCATGACCATCCACGCGGCCTGCTGATGGGCGCAAATATGCTGCGCCAGTGGGTGCGACCGCCAGTGCCGGAGGTGGCGCTGGTGCAGAGCGGCAATGAGCCGGAGGCGCCGGAGTTCTGGTGCGGCCGCAATTTCTTGACCGCCCTGACATCCTGGGGCGTGGATACCTTTGATAACGGGCTTCTCTTGAGCGCCTCGGCGGCCCGGAGACTGGATTATCCACGCACCGTTGAGCCCGGAGATAAGATAAGCAATCGCCATGGCATCAAGGGGGTGGTGAGCCGTATCGTGCCGGATGAGCAGATGCCTCACCTGGAGGATGGTACCCCGGTCGAGCTGGTCGTCAACGTGGTCGGTCTGCATGTACAGCAGTCGTTTGGCATGGTGCGCGAGGCCCTGTTGGGGCGCATCGCGCAGGCCCAGGATGCGCCATTTGTGGCTCCTCCATTTGCGTCTCCTGATGAGCAGGCGATCCAAGCAGCGCTTGTGGATAATGGACTGCCTGCAGATGGGATGGAGGCCCTGACCATTGGAACATCCGGTGAGCCGGTGCAGCAGCGCTGCACCGTTGGTTGGATCTATTGGGGACGCCTGACACATATGGCACAGGAGAAGCTGCGGGCATTTCTGAGTCCACAGGACGGTCAGCGGCGCGGAGAGCTTGAGTACTTCGCCCTGCGCAACGGTGAGGCGTTTGAGACTATTCATGAGCAGTTCCATACCAGCGCGCTGCCCCCACATGAGCTGGCTGATGGTGCCGGGGGGGGACAGCATGCTTCCAGGGAGGCTCCCCAGTTCACGACGCTGACGCGGCGCCTGGCGGCCATCGGCATCCAGACCGAGCTGACCGATGAGCGCCAGCTGGCCTTCAGACTGGCTCCTCCCGCCGGTGACGTGCTCCAGCTGGCTCGCCCGGTGCTTCATCCCTGGCTGAAGGGTCAGCAGCTGACGAGCATCGGAGCCGATAGCGTCTGCCGTGACCAGGCGGAATACCCGGCGCTGGTGGCGGCCAATACGCGTCTGCGGCGCATCCTTGCCAGCCAGGCTCCGGAGAGTCTGGCCCGGCAAGCTTTGGACCAGTTGACCGCGCATGTCCATGCCTTCTGTAAGGCCATGATCACGCCCGCCCAGCTGCGCTTTAATGCTCTGGCCTCATCATCGGCGCGCGCGGTTGCCGTGCCGACGCTGGATATACAACATGATCAGGTGGGCCTACCGGAAGAGATGGCCTGGTTCCTGTTTGGACCTCGGTTGAGACGTGAGCTGGATGCCGAGGAGGTTGAGAGACGCAGCGAGCGCGCCAGCCAGCGGCTCGACCAGTTGATGGAGCAGTCCTGGGTGATCCTCAATCGCGCGCCCGTGTTTGATCTGCGTACCTTTGCGGCCTGCCACCCGGTGCGCTATCCCGATGCTGCGCTGCATCTTCACCCCCTGGTGAGCCGGCAGATCCAGACCGACTTTGATGGCGATCAGGTGGCGGTCTTTCTGCCACAGAGCCCGGCCGCCCAGCAGGAAGCTGGCACGCGTCTGACTGTTGCCGCCCAGCTGAGCCACAATCCGGCCTTAATCAAGGCCCTGCTGCCGTCACACGAGGTCATGTGGGGACTGGCCTGGTTGAGCCTGACACCTGAAGGCAGAGCCGAATTAGCCGCCCTGCTGAATGTATCCCTGGCCGATACCATGCTGACCCAGGCTATGCTGCTGGAGCAGCTACAAACCCAGTTGAAGCAGTCCGGTTCGCAGCAGACGGTGCAGATGCTTGAGCGGCTCTGGCGGCGCGGCTTTGAACAGGCGCGCAGTGCCGGCCTTTCCATACATCCCTTTGCCGGTAGCGACATACGACGACAGCGGCCCGATCACAATGTGGCGACCGGAGAGTGGTCAGACTGGCTGGCCGAGCAGACGGAATATCTGGGCGCCAGCGTCGATTATACAGATCTCGATCATGGGACTCAATTGTTGACGGTGAAGAGCGGCGCCCTGGGTGACATCCTGCAACTGCTGGCCCTCTACGCCGGTCAGGATGCCGTTTCAGACGTCAATGGAGACCCCGTGATCATCACCCATGGCTACTGTGATGGCCTGACCCCTCAGGAACTGTATGCCCAGGCTGTGGGATCTCGCCAATCCTTTGCCGATATCCTCACGGAATGGGATGTGATCAGCAAGCAGATCCAGGAGCAGAATAGAACAAAAAGCTATCATGTACTGGGACGCGCTATGCGCTCCCCCGAGCCCGGCATGGTCTTCTCTCATGCCGCCCTGCAGCACGAAGTCGATCCCCTGCTCGACACCGACAGTCGCCTCTTCGTAGGCCTATAGTGTTTTTCTCAATCGAAGGGCGTGCATCGCCCTATAGTGTTTTTCTCAATCGCAAGGGACGTGCATTGTATGTGAAGTGGGCTCAGCCCACTTCACATACAATGCACGTCCCTTGCGATTATATAGATTCGAGCGCCGCTGGCGCTCGAATCAAGTGGCAGGGGCACAAAACTTACCTCTATTTAACCTCAACAACTGTAGGGGAGCTTGAGAGCTATGCTCGTGTACTAGTACCATCTGACTTATGGGGGATATATTTGCTTCTTTTATGCTTTTGCGCTATTATTAAGACCTGCTATAGGCAGACAGGATAGTCCTCACCTGGGCCATATATGGTATCTACCGCATATCAGCTTGTCCTACCAGGTTCCCCAAAGCGTGAGTTGTTTTATCCCACCGCTTGACGAGAAAATCTATTCTGTTATACTTATGCATGAGAACAAATGTTCTAAAAAATCTAACTAGAAGGAGGAAATCGTAATGGGAACGACTTATACCCGCCAGCAGCCCGCCTATTACGATGTGGATGATCGTGACGATCTCTACGTGACGCGTATGCCCAGTAGCGCCCGTCGCTACAAGCCATACGAGACAATAGATGATCCCCTGGTGTTACAAAACCAGAATAACCCTTCTATCCAACGTCGTCGTTCGAGTGGCAATACTACTAAAACCAAAGGTGTATATACCACACGACAACAAGGCAGTGCTGCTTCCAGTGCTGTTCGCCCATCCAGAACGGTAGATGTTTACCCGGATGATCCTGATCGCGATCGCGGCCGTGGTCGCAACAACGGAAAACCGGGCAAACGACCACGTCGCTTTGTACCAACTTTGATTGTTGGTATGATCGTTGCCGTGGTACTTCTGTTTGGTCTCACATCACTGGTTTCATGGTGGCAGGGCTTTCAACAAGATATGACCTATGGTAATCCGCGCACCTCACAAATCGATGCGGTCGTCGGTCATAACGATAGCAAGGATCACCCCACCCACTTTCTGTTTATTAATCTCCACGGACATATTCAAGTTATAGAAATCCCGGGTGGCGATACCTCGAAAACTCGTATCTTCAACGGCCCTGTTCTTGATGGTTCTGGCCAGGATCTCATTCCCGTCACCGGGAACGTGGTCAACCAGCAGGGAAAAATCAATCTGATTGTCCATGTCGGTAGCCAGGATTTCACCTTCGTCAATGATGGAAAGATGTTCCATCCGCGCTGATTATGTCTGAATAAAAATTTTTATGCCTTATATAGAAATTTATCTATAATTCAGCTTTCTCTTGCGCGAGCAGACGGCGTTTGCGCTCGATGCCCCAGCGGTATCCCCCTGCGGCGCCGTCTTCTCTTACTACACGGTGGCAGGGTATGATCAATGCTACTGGGTTGGTAGCACAGGCGTTGGCGACCGCGCGTGCCTTCTTCTTATCTCCCAGACTGCTGGCAACCTCGGCGTATGAACGCGTCTCTCCCTGCGGGATGGTGCGCAGAACGTTCCAGACGCGCCATTGAAAGGCGGTGGCCTGGATATCAATGGGCAGATTCAACTGGGACCAGTTGTGTTCCCCCTGCAAATACTGCAGGAGCTCATTAACCCAGCCAGCGAGCTGGCTGTTGTCCTGTTGAATCTCGGCGGCGGGATATTCTTTGCACAGCTGGTGTTCCAGCTCCTCGTCTTGATCTCCCAGGCTGACGGCGCAGACGCCTTTTTCGGTGGCTCCGACCAGCAGACGTCCCAATGGACTATCAACGATGGTATAGGCGATCTGCATGCCCAGGCCGCCGCGACGATAGGTGTTGGGTGTCATGCCCAGGTGGGTTGGGACGCGCTCGTATAGCCGGCTGACCGAACCATAGCCGACATCGTAGAGGGCCGAGGTGATCTCCTCTCCATCGCGCAAGCGGCTCTTGAGCTGCGTGAGCCGCAGCGACTCAACATATTGGCGCGGCGTGATACCCGTGGCCTGCTTGAAGATGCGCTGCAGGTAAAACGGACTAAGATGGACCTGCTGGCTGAGTTGTGCCAGCGTCAGGCGCTCCTCCAGATGCTCTTCGATGTAAGTACACATGCGCTGAATAATCTCCTCATTGGTTGTATCTTGCGCCGCCTGTCCCTGTGGTCGACAGCGCAGGCAGGGACGATAGCCGGCCTCCTCGGCCGCCTGTGTGCCGCTAAAAAACAGCACATTTGCGCGCAATGGCTTGCGTGATGAGCAGGACGGTTTGCAATAGATGCCCGTGGAGCGTACCCCATAGACGAAGGTGCCGTCCGCGTGATTGTCGCGCTCTATTACCGCCTGCCAGCGTTCTTCCTCTTTCTGTATTGTTGTATCCATGTGTACTCCTATCAGCTGTTCTAGGAATTTCCCTGTTTCGTATGTTACGATGATAATATAAAATTCCCTCAGAATCTATCTGAATCTTGTTTTTAATATCGCTGGCGTCGTCATATCCTCCTCTCAGGGGGAAAGAAACTGGATGCGAGCATGAATCAGGAAGGAAGCAGATTTATATGCAGCAGATATCCCAACCCGATAGCTTGAAATTGGAGATTGATGAGCGTGTGCCCGATCTGGTGGCGATGCGGCGCGATCTCCATGAGCATCCAGAAACGGCGTTTGAGGAGGTGCGTACCTCCGGTATCGTGGAGCAGCGCCTGCGCGCTCTGGGATTGGAGGTGCAGACGGGGATCGCGAAGACCGGAGTGGTGGGCCTCTTGCGCGGCGGTGCCGCGGGTCCCGAGGCCCGGACGCTGGCTATTCGCGCTGATATGGATGCCCTGCCTATCTATGAGGAGACCGACGTTGATTATCGTTCGCAGGTCGATGGCAAGATGCATGCCTGCGGCCACGATGGTCATACCTCCATCGGGCTCACGGTCGCCGATATCTTGAGCCGTCGCCGCTCCGAACTGAAAGGCAACATCAAGTTTATCTTCCAGCCCGCTGAAGAGGTGGTTGGCGGAGCCCAACCAATGGTCGAGGCGGGCGTGATGGATGACGTCGACGGCGTGATCGGTCTGCACCTGATCAGTACCTATAAGGTCGGACGCGTGGGCGTGCGGGCTGGTACGGTCTTTGCCAGCGCGGATAAGCTGACCCTGACCGTGCACGGCAAAGGCGGGCATGGTGGTATGCCTCACGGGACAGTGGACCCGATCATGATCGCGGCCCAGATCATTACGGCGCTGCAGACCCTGATCAGCCGCGAGACCTCGCCGTTTAGTCCGGCCGTGATTACTATCGGTACGTTCAATGCCGGGACCGCCTTCAATATCATTCCCGAAAAGGCCGAGCTGGGTGGTACCTTGCGCGCTTTTTCTGATGAGCATCGCGTGTATCTGACGCGACGCATTGAGGAGGTGGCCAACGGCGTCGCCACGGCTATGGGTGGCTCCTGCACGGTGAATGTCTTTGATGGTTGCCCACCCTGTGTCAACAACGCCGCCATGACGCAGATGGTGCAGGGAGCAGCCGTCGCCACCGTGGGACAGGAGTTTGTCGATGTTGGTGAAGAGATCCTGACGACCGGTGCCGACGATATGGCCTGCTTCCTGAATGCAGTTCCGGGCTGCTACTTTGTCGTGGGGGCCAATAATGAAGAGAAAGGCGCGCGCTACCCCCATCATCATCCTCGCTTCAACGTTGATGAGGATGCGCTGCCGATCGCCGTTGAGGTGCTGGTGCGCTCCGCCCTCGACTTTTTCTAATGTTTGCGTAACTATAGATGACTGGAAAGTTGATACGATTCTCGTATGACAGATGTAGTTCGTGATTCGCGGGCCGTCCAGTGGCCCGCGACCAGCTTCCGTTCGGGGGATCGCGCTCTGGATAGCGCATTCCGCATCGCCGTCGGTGATATCGCTGGTAATATCGTACCGTTCAAAGATGGCTTATTGGAGCAGCCAGAGCTATCTCTACTGGCCGGCCTTGATTACAATACCCCCTGGACACGTGACACCGCGATCAACACCTGGAATGGAGCTGGTCTGCTCTTTCCCCTGGTGACCTATAATACGTTGCTATCGGTCCTCAAACGTGAAGGGGATGAAGTGCAGATCGGCGGCCAGTACTGGGACGCCATCTCCTGGACGCTAGGGGCATGGCATCAGTATCTATGGACCGGAGATAAAGAGTTTCTGGCCCTGGCCTTTGAGGCGGTGAGCAATTCGCTGGCGTACTTTGAGTCCAGCGAATTTGATCCCCGCTACAATCTTTTTCGCGGACCGGCCTGCTACGGGGATGGCATAGCGGCCTATGACGACTTCTATGCGCGTACGCGGGGATCGAGCGGCATCCTTGCCTGGGTCAAGAACAATCCCGACCAGGCATCCACGCCGGGCTTCGGCATCCCGATGCACGCGCTCTCAACCAACTGCCTCTACTACGCGGCCTATCGCCTCTTAAGTCCGATGGCCGGTGAGCTGCAGCGTCCCGTTGATCCTGCCTGGGAGCAGAAGGCGGCATCCCTGAAGGAGGCCATCCAGATCCATTTCTGGAACGCGGAAAGCGGCAGCTATCGCTACTATGTTGATGAGTTTGAGAAGTGCGAGCACCAGGAGGGGATGGGGCATGCCTTTGTGCTTCTGTTCGGAATCGCCGATCCTGAACAGGCGGCCTCCGTCCTCAATCAGCAATACCTGACGGAGCATGGCATACCCTGTGTCTGGCCGCAGTTTGAGCGCTACAGGGATGCGGAAGGTATGCGTTTTGGGCGCCACTGTGGCGTGGTCTGGCCGCATATCCAGGCCTTCTGGGCCCAGGCGGCGGCCGAGCAGGGTCGCCTTGATCTGTTCGAGCATGAATTGCGCAATGTGGCTGGCAAAGCCTGTCGCGATAGCCAGTTCGCCGAAATCTATCATCCCATCACCGGCGCCATTTATGGTGGGGTGCAGGAGGGACCGCGCGGTAAGGTCATCGGCGAGCAGATCAGCGAATGGAGATCGTGTTCGCGTCAGACGTGGAGCGCCAGCGGCTACCTGCGCATGATCTTCATGGGTCTGCTGGGCATGCGCTTCAGCGTCGAGGGGGTTAGCTTTCAGCCCTTGCTCCCCAGCGGCCTTGATGGGGTCGAGCTTCACGATCTGCCATACCGCTCAATGCTGCTGGACATTCAGATTCAGGGAACGGGCACTACCATCCAGGAATTTCTGCTCAATGGAGAGCCGATGTCCTCTCCCAGCGTACTCGCTACCGCTACCGGCCGTCAGCAGATTACCATCCGCCTGTCCTGATGTTTCTCTTGTTAAGGAGTTGGTACGACACAGCGAGGAGGTGCATTCGCACCTCCTCGCTGTGTCGTACCAACTCCTTAATTATTGTTCTTTTAATGTTTGTTGCATATAGTCGCGCAGGGCGGGGGAGATGTCTGGATTGCGCAGGGCCCAGGCGATCGAGGTCGTCAGGAGGCCCAGTGGCGTGCCCATATCGTAGCGGTTGCCCGTGTAGTTCAGGCCGTAGCAGCGACCGGCGCGCGCCTGCTCAAGCAGGGCGTCTGTCAACTGGATCTCGCCGCCGCGACCGGGTTTGGTCTGTTCGAGGATGGCGAAGATATCCGGCGTCAGCACGTAGCGTCCCGCCACCGCCAGGTCGGAAGGCGCATCTTCAATTGAAGGCTTCTCCACCAGATCTTTGACCTGGTAGGTATGCTTCTCTTTTTCCTCCACCGAGGCAATGCCATAAGAAGGGATCAGCTCGCGGGGCGACGAGAAGAGGGAGAGCACCGTTGCCTGATACTTTTCGTAGATCTCTATCAGGCGTGGCAGGCAGGGGGTCTCGGGCGCGAAGATCTCATCGCCCAGCATCACCACGAATGGCTCATCGCCAACCGCCTCTTTCGCGCACAGCACCGCGTGTCCCAGACCCAGCGGCTCCGCCTGGCGTACCGACACATATTTAGCCATCTCCTGAATGTGGCGCACAGCGGCCAGCTCTTTCTCTTTGCCTTTGCGCTCCAGGGCCAGCTCCAGCTCTGGAAAGCTATCGAAGTGATCTTCTATGGCACGCTTACTGCGGCTCGTCACAAAAATAATCTCCTCGATACCAGCCTCCACCGCCTCTTCCACGA
This sequence comes from Dictyobacter halimunensis, assembly GCF_036245075.1. Taxonomy (NCBI): domain Bacteria; kingdom Bacillati; phylum Chloroflexota; class Ktedonobacteria; order Ktedonobacterales; family Dictyobacteraceae; genus Dictyobacter; species Dictyobacter halimunensis. The sequence goes on along the minus strand of NZ_BSRI01000002.1, from coordinate 2,311,548 downwards.
TATATTGCACGGTCGGCTTATCGACGATCGGTAAAAGCTCTTTGGGAACAACCTTGGTAGCGGGGAGTACTCGTGTGCCCAGACCGGCCACTGGCAGTACCGCTTTACGAATGCGCATCTGTCCTCCTTATTATCATAAGCACAGGCAATCAAACTGAACACCTGTTGTCTATAACATTCATGATCTATACCGTAATGTATTGTATTTTATTGCACTGCTGAGGTCAATCTGAACAAGTGGCAGTCATAGAAAAAAACAGCACACTACCAACCATATGTCTGGCTGCTAACAGACAGACATATGGTTGTCGAGGTGGTTATATTATCTCTTTCTTCTTCGCCATCAGGAGGGTACCACGCGGGGCCCTCGCTATATAAAAAGAAGACGGAGGTGTGTCACACGTTCCATCTTCCCTTTAGCTTCATTACCGGCGGCGCAGTAAAGAAATAATAATGATAATAACCACAATGATGATGAGGTAAGGCAACTCAATACTGAGGTAAAGGGTATTGTTCGCCACGTTCAGGTTCATAGCAAATGCACTCTTTCCTTTAAAATTTGTAGTATTGGCCTATCAATTACTCTTCCTCTATTATAGTACGTCTTCCACGGTTAAGGAGTTTTACATTATGTAAAATAATTGTAGGCTTGAAAAGCTGGAAAAGCTAATTTTCTCCCACCAACTGGCGTAGAAGCTGATCGGCCAGCACGCCAGTAACTCCGCCCCAGATAAGATGAGCTATAATCATAAGAATATTACGTTGTCCTGGCTCGTTAGTTCCAGCAGCCGCGAAATTTGCCGCAGGTAGCCAACCCATATAGCTTCCCGCCCAGACGCCCAGGCCAAAGAGGGCTCCTTTGAGCACGGGAGGGAGAGTCCACTTGCGGGTAAAGGTCATATAGAGAGATCCCATGCTAGCACCATAGCCCAGGTGAGCCATCAGCGTGCCTCCCAGCAGTTGTGGTTTATCTACCGAGACATTGGCCCGTTCGGTTATCTCTGCCGTAATTTTCTCGGGTGGTAAAGCATCCTTTTGCCAGCGTGGAAGGACTTTATGCATAGCCAGCATGAAAAGAGTCATAGGAATGGTTGCTGCCCCGCCAGCCGCCGCCCCGATCAATGACGGAATGGTAAACTTTGGTGCTGGTACTGTGAGTTCGCGTGCCATCTAATTGGTACCTCCTCTATCAGTATAAGGTATTATTATGTGTAACACGCAGCCCATACTACTAGCAGTTTCGATTGAATACTTTTGACTGAATACGATAGAACAATAAAAAAACGGGGATGTAAGCTCATCCCCATTCCTATGCTATCATATATTGGCTTTTTTGACATCTTCTAGCGCTCAGGCATTACCAAAGATCATAGCCGCGATAAAGACCAGAACGCCGCTACCCACCACCTGGATGATCGATTTGAGCCATTGTGTCCTGAAGTAACGATGGCGAATGGCGGCGATCAGCACCAGTTCAACGGCCACTACCACGTAGGCCAGTGTCAGAGCCAGGTGGATATCGCTCACCAGGAAAGGCAGGGTGTGGAGCGCGCCACCAAAGAAGGTCATGATACCGGTAATGCTACCACGCACCACCGGACTCCCACGGCCGGTTAGCGTACCATCGTCCGACAGCCCCTCTGAAAAGGCCATGCTGATGCCCGCACCGGTCGCCGAGGCCATACCAACCAGGAAGGCGGTAAAAGGATTATGCGTCGCGAAAGCAGTAGCGAAGATAGGTGCGAGCGTCGATACTGAGCCGTCCATCAATCCCGCCAGGCCAGGCTGCACTACACGCAGCAAGAAATCGTGTGAGGTATCGTCATTATTGCGCAGGGCGCTAAAGATAGCATCAATCTCCTGACGAACTGTGACCTTCTCGGACTGTTGCTCTATCTGGACTTCCGGTCGCTCTGCGTTCTGTTTCTCTTGCACCATTAAACAGTCTCCTTATATTGCTGACTGCGCTACTTACTTTGTCATCTATCTGAACGGATGTACCTTCTTATACACGAATAATGTTGAATGAACGCGGACCTATTGGGCCGCCTTCTGTTTTTTACTACACGTAGGACAGAGCCCATAGAGACGTAACTCGTGTGAGCTCAACTCGATGCCGGTCGCCCTGGCTGCCTGCTCCAACATTTCCTGTGTCAGAGGAATATCTATCGGCACATCCAGCAACGCTCCACACTCGGTGCAGATCGCATGGTCGTGCCGTGACACATGACCATCATAGCGGCAGGTATCATCGCTATGCCTGAGCTCCTTAATGTAGTCCTGCTCAACCAGATGATGGAGGATACGATACACGCTCGCCAGCCCGATCTGCGGCCGAACTTGCTTGACGGCATCATACACCTCCGAGGCCGTAGGATGATCATGGGCCGCACGCACCATCTCTAGCACCGCCTGGGCATTGGCGTTCAGCTTCTCTCTCATATACAGACCCCCATCTCTATTAGGCCCCCCTAAATTAGGTTACCCTAATAATGATAATCATTCTCACTTTTTGTGGTACCGGAACTATATCATCTCACCTGGGCTATGTCAAGGAGCAGAGAGGCTTGTTGAAAAATACGGTGTGCTTCATTTTAATGTGGATTTTGAAGAACTATTATAATATATGCTTTTATCGATATAAAAGGTAAATATTGATAATTAACATCTTAGATTGACTAAATATTATAATAACATTATAATATTCAAATGCTTGAAGTTGAATTAGTCATATCAGTTGAATGGAAAGGATTCCATGAGAATTATTCAATTGGGAAGTGTAAAGTTGTTGTACTTGTGCCTTTGTTGCGTATTGTTAGTTTTTGTACATACAACGGTTGCTCAAGCAGCAGCGCGGCATGGGATAGCACAAACACCCACAACAAATTGCGCTGTCCTCCAAGTCCAGTTACATGGTTCTCAGCCAGCGACGAGTATCTGTGTGAGCAGAGTAAAAACGGCAGCAAAGACTGGTTTAGTACAACCACATACCTATATAACAGGTTGTTCTACTTCCGCATTTGAACTGTACGACTCCCCTGGTTGGGGCGGAAATACGATTTGTTTCATTGGTAGCGGTTTTGTTAATTTGACTGATTATTGTGCGCATTGGTTTGGTAATGCCTATTGTACGAACAGTTGGAATGATAATGCTGCCAGCTTTTGGTCAGGTTGCTCTACAGGAACCATGTATAGCGATATAAATGGTGGAGGTGGAAGTCAACGTTTTGATATTTATGAAAAGGGCAATTTTTCATATGGAAATATACAAAATTATTCTCTTTCTTCACTGAAGTTAGATAGCAACTGTACAAATTAGCAATTCCTTCCAATAGCTTCTTTCTCATAACTTTATGAGGAGGAAGCTGCTGCTAATTAAATGCAATATTGCCCATAAAGATTAAATCCTGCCAGGATACTTTCCTTGGCAATAGTTATTGACAAAGCAGGAAAGGTACTTTTATGCATTCTCAAGAACAGCGTTTTAAATACGATGCTCACCGTGAAAAATTAGTTGTTACCCAACCTCCACGGGGTGATTTTTTTAAGAAACTTCTTGTTTTATTCGCTGTTATCGCTTTGTCAATTGTTATTGAAATATTTTTGAGCCAGATGATGTATGGATGGTATCGCGAAGATGTAGGGATAATGGGGATCTTCCTAATATTTGTATCTTTTAGCTTATTTGATTTATTTGTGGCGTGGATAATTTTTGCGAGAAATGTGTCTTGGAAAGCAAAATTCAGATTGCTATTGGCTGCTATCAGCATCTTATTAATTGTTCTACACTCTTTTATATCCTGGGCAGCCTATACGTCATTCAGAGTTTTTCTCATTGTACCTCTTACTTTACTTTTTTTAAATCTTATCACCAATCTAATACTCAATCGATTTAAGAAGAAGAGTTCAAGGGATTACCCGGTGGATCTATGACAATCCGAGATAAGGAAATGGATACTGCTACATAGGAACCTGTTATCAGATAATGAATCTGGTGTTATGGTTCCTTTTTGTACTTAATGCAATAAGGCAATGATGGTGTAGATGATGCCCAGGATGACGATGAAGCCGTGCAGCCAGACCCAGATTAAATAGAGACGTACGCCTCTCAGGAAAGGGAAGTCTTTTTGCTGTTCCTGGCGCGTGAGGTCTAGCAGGGCCTGTAACCTGGTGTCGGGATAGAGTTCTTCCAGGCGCTGGCGGATCTTGAATTTGAGCCGCACGTGGCGTCGGAAGCGCTCATAGAGCTTGATGCTGGCCAGCATGCCAAAGGCTCCAATTGCGATCAGCATCAGGGTGAGTGGGAGGGCGCTCTTCGTCAGACCCGTCTGGGTTAGTCCTCCCTGGATGGCCGAGGCCACAACTATCACCAATCCTGTGATGTTCGCCCGCTGATCCTCTGATTGCTTGGCTTGCGCGAACTCCTGCTCCGCCACGCTGATCAAGATATCCGTGGTCTCTGACATATCATCTCCTCTTATAATTATTACTTCATCTATATAAACGCATGAATCTCCTCTCTACCAAGCAATCCCTTCTCTTTTAATGTGAGGTAGGAGGATCCAGTGGTTGTACCCCGTATAACCACTGGATCCCCCTATTTCACATTTTTTGTTATTTCAGGCTCAAATTCTTTTTTTGGAGGCCGTCTGTATACTTGATTTGAACCTAGCATGATGGGTAGCTGCTTTATAGGTATAGATGGCAGTGTAATAGGGTATATGTGAATTCGTGCTAGTCATCACTTTCTTTGGTAAATTAGTATAGTGGAAGAAGGGTTTCTTAGTGATGCATCAACCTCATCGTGTTAGAAAGACTCTAACACCAATCTCGTTAATTCGAGCTGTCCTTCTTTGCTTACTACTTTTAGGTAGTCAGCTTTCTATAGGCGCTGGCTTGCTGGCTGGCGTCAAAGCTGCTGGTTATTCTCATGGTAGAGGCATCGTCCATTCCTTAAACATGCCTCATCTGAGGACAACACAGCCTCAAATTATAAAGAAGCAAGGCTCGGCAGCTATGGGTCCCGACCTGGGCGTGAGTATCTCACAGAGCTCGTCGGTATCGAAGATTGGTCAGCCCGTAACATTTACAGCCAGCATTGTGAACCTGGCAAAGGCGAGTAGCGCCCTTGCTGCTCCGACGGCATTGATTACTTTGCCAGCTGGCTTCGTCAACGCTTCGGCGGCATCCGCCGGTGGTTGGTCATTTGTGTCCAGTGGTCCGGTCATTTCGGCAATCTATACGGGCGCATTACCGATCCTCCCCGGACATGTGTTGCCGAGTATCTCGGTTACCGCCACTCCTGGCGCTATTCATACTGGCAATCTGGCCAGACTGCAGGCGGCCAGCGTTGTGGTGTCCGAGGTTGGAGATACCAACCTGTCGAATAACGCGGCCAGCGTTCAGGCAGCGGTTTCGAACATGCGGGACGACACCCCAACTGCGGTGTCGACACCTGGGGCAGCGCCTACTTCAGCTGCAGCTGGTTCCCCGGTGACCGACAGTACTCCTGTACAGGTAGATCAGGCCTCTTCAACACCAACGGCGGCTCCCGTGGCTACAGGTATCGACTTTGCGCTTAGCAAAGTGGCCAACGGTAGTAGCTTCTCAGTTGGCGATACGATAACGTACACCTTGACGGTGTCTTCTGTTGGCACAAGTGATGTGGCAACTGGGACGCCCATCGAGGTCGATGATACGGTTCCGGTAGGCCTGACCGGTGTAACCGCGAGTGGTGGTCCTGACTGGAGCATTTCATCGAGCTCAACGGCATGTCCGTGCTCGATCACTGCTCTGTATAGCGGTACCTATCCGGTTGCAGCCAGTACAGTTCTGCCGCCTATTACAATTACGGGTACAGTGGCAGCGACCGCTGCTAGCCCATATACCAATCCCGCGAGCCTTATTGTTCCTGGTGATACCGATACCAGCAACAATTCTGCTATCTCCAGCGTCTCGATTGTGCCAGCTGTTGGATCGCCGACGGCGACGAGCACGGAGACACCGGTAGCAGGTTCGCCGACGGCGACGAGCACGGAGACACCGGTAGCAGGTTCGCCGACGGCGACGAGCACGGAGACACCGGTAGCAGGTTCGCCAACCGTGACGAGCACGGAGACACCAGTAGCAGGTTCGCCGGCGGCCCCAGGCACGGTGACCGCATCGCCAACGCCAGTCTCGCCCGCACTAGATATCACCCAGTCTCACCTGGGCACTTCAGATACCTTTTCAAGTGGCGATCCGCTCAGCTTTGTGGTCAACGTCAGTAACAACGCTGCCGCGGGTCCCGAGACCCTGCCGATCACGCTGTTCGATCTGATTCCCGTTGGTTTGACCAATATAACAGCTAATGGTCCCCAGTGGCAGGTAAGTGTGTCAAATACTACCAGCCCGGTGGCGATTCTGGCTACGTATACAGGCGCATATCCGGTTGCTCCGGGCACCGTATTGTCACCACTGACGATCAGCGGTACGCTAACCAGCGCTGTTGGCCCGGCATTTACCAACACGGTACTTGCCAGCTCACCTGATTATCAGAATCCCGCCCACAGCGCCAGCTATGTCACTGTTACCGTTACACCTGCCCCAGGTACCCCAGGAGTAACAGGTGCTCCAGGTGCTCCAATTGCTTCAGGTGCTCCAGTTGAACCAGCTGGACCAACTGGGCCAACTGGACCAACCGAGAATGGCCCGAATCTGCAAATCGTGAAGAGCAGCCTGGGTGGCGATCACTTCCGCGTAGGTGATAATGTAACCTTCTTTGTCGCCGTCTCGAATGTGTCTGACTCCGTGAGTGTAGATGATCCATCTACCATTTCGGTTGAAGATGTTATCCCGATCGGCCTCAATAACATTCACGTAGAAGGCAAGAATTGGCACTTTAAGGTGAGTGACCATGACAGTCCTTCGGTGATCGATGCTAACTTTACGGGCAGCGCTCCACTCATGCCTGGCCAGACCTTGCCGGTGATTACGATCACGGGCCGCCTGACCAGTGACGCTGTTCCAACACTGACCGATACCGCGACTGTAGACGTTGAAAACGATTCCAACACCGACAACAATACAGTAATGTATACGATCTTTGTGAAGAAACAGCATCATCACCATCAGAATAATAACCACAATAACCACAATAACCACTTCAACAGCCATAGCGCTTTCGGAGCCGCTGGTGCTGCTGGATATCCTGGCATGCCTCTGACAGGATCTGATCCAGATCCTCGCTTGAGACGCTAGGATTGAAGTGATATTCGCGTTGTTGAGGGATAGATATGGGAAGGTCGGGGAAACGATGGGCGCGAGCGTATTGGCTCTACTGACCTCCTCTATCATCCCGGCTGTCAATAGGATCTGTTTATCATCATCACTCCTGGCTTGCCGGGGTGATGATGTATCGTGCTATGAGGTGTGTTCTGGTGCATGCTCTTGGAAAGGAGTTGTAAACGATGCATACAAGGCAGCGTGTCTGGTTTTTTGTGGCTATCCTCTTTGTTCTGCTGAGTATTGCTTTGGGGGGTGGGTCTGGAGTAGTATCCTTTCCTCGCAGAAAACGGCAAGTCAGCAGCAGACGATAAAGATGCCCGCTATGAAGCCTGCGACGCCTGATTTGAGTACTGGTGTTAATGTTTCGTCGGGGGGGCGTTTGATTATCCCGGCTATCAAGGTGAATGCTCCAATTGAGACCGTTGGTAAGACGTCTGAAGGGTATATGGATGTGCCAACGCGCAACCAGTGGACCGGCGTGGGCTGGTATAAGGAGGGTCCACTTCCCGGTCAGAAGGGGACCGCGGTAATTGATGGGCATCTGGATCGTACGGGTGGGGCACCGGCTGTGTTCTGGGATCTGAAGAAGTTGCATCCCGGCGATATCGTCACCGTGCAGGCAAAAAATGGTGATAAGGCGCGCTTTAAGGTTACTCAGGTCTCCAACTATAAGCCCACGCAGGCTCCGATCAAGCTTATATTCGGTCGCCAGGATGGTACGTTTTTGAACCTGATTACCTGCGCTGGCGTATGGGTACCCGCAGAGAACCAGACCTCTGAGCGCCTGGTTGTGTATACACAGCGCATCGCGTAGGTCGCGCTGTACGAAATCGTTGGTGTTGACTTTTCAGATTGATCTCTATATGGCTGGCATCTCTGGCTATGCCTGGTCTATATATACCCTTGAAGGGTATAACCTGCTAGATGGTCAGGATGCCATTCGAGAGGAGAGAATATTCCATGCAACGGCTTTTCAAGGCTTTTCGATCATCCAATACTACGCCATATACGAAGACGAATATACTATTTGCCCTGGTCTTACTATTGCTGGTAGGCGGAGTGATTTCAGGCTGGGGGCTGTGCCAGGTCTGCTCTCTTTCGACGCTGGAGTATCGCATCACCCATCCAAATATCGTGTTTACGCCGGATGGTGCCCATTCTACACACCGCAAGGTCGATAATAGTGGCGATCAGATCTCTACCAACTTTGATCATGAGACCGCCCGGCTCTTAATCCAGACGGGCAATAACAATAAGTCTTCCCTCGATGCTAGCGCCAATATGGCGCTCCCCACTCCCACCCCGACCCTTGATCCGATTTTATCGCCACCACATCCGGATACCGGCGCGCATCTACAGATTCCCGCCATTAAGGTCGATGCGCCGATTGAGGCCGTCGGCCTGAATATGAACAACCATGTCGATGTGCCCGCGCTCCATGGGTCCGGTGGCGTAGGCTGGTTCATGAATGGTCCTCGACCGGGGGATATGGGGAGCGCGGTCATCGATGGCTATGCCAGCCAGCCGGATGGTACGCCGGGCGCGTTTAGTAAGCTGACCAGCCTGCATAAGGGGGATACCATCCTGGTTGTCAATCAGACCGGTGTTGTGCAGCACTTTATCGTGACGCTGGTGCGTAGCTATGCGCCCGATCAGACGCCCGCGTCCGCTATCTTCGGCGATGGTAGCGGCACCTACCTCAATCTGGTGACCTGCGATAACAACTGGATACCTGCGTTTCCGCAGTCCCCACAGATTGTGGTGCACGCGATCCTGCAATAACCCTGTCCCACAATGGGGTGGCCGTCATTTCTTATCACCTTTTGTGGAACGTGCGCGCCCGGGAGCCGGTCGCTTCGCGACAAATCCGGGGCAAGCCCGACGCCTACTGGGACTGGATTTGTCTTTTTGTTTGGTGTACACTTTGACAGGAGTATTTAAGGTAGAGTCTTATATTAGAGGATCAAACTATGGCCAGCATACTCGTTGTGGAAGACGAGATCGATATATGTAACCTTATTCGCAAAGAGCTGGAATCTCAGGGGTACCAGGTTTACCAGGCTTTTGATGGGGAGGCCGCTCTGCGCCTGGTTGAGCAGCTGCCGTTAAACCTGGTTATTCTGGACTGGATGCTCCCAAAGCTCGATGGCCTGACCGTCTGCCGTACGATTCGGCAGAAGCACCTGCTCCCGATTATTATGCTTACTGCCCGTACCGATGAGGTCGATCGTATTCTCGGTCTGGAGGTGGGCGCTGATGACTATATTAGCAAGCCATTCAGCGTACGTGAGCTGACGGCGCGGGTGCGTGCCATGTTGAGGCGCATCGATCTGGACGCGCAAACCCCTGTGCTCGCGCATAATTTCTCCGCATCTTCGCAGCCGGATACAGTGGCCCGGTCCTCGTCCGCTACACCGCCCCCTATTGTTCGTGGCCCCCTCTATATCTCTCTGGCGGAGCACACCGTCACCCTGGAGAAGCGGCCGCTAGATCTTACCCCCAGGGAATATGATCTCCTGGTATTGCTGAGCAAGAACCCTGGGCGCGCCTTTAGCCGCGAGTTCCTGCTGCAGGAATTATGGGGCTATGATTATGATGGCTTCGACCGTACTGTTGATACCCATATCACCCGCCTGCGCAAAAAACTGGGGCCCCTCGGCGAAAAGATCGTGACGGTCTGGGGCGTGGGTTATCGCTTCGTCGTGTAAACGCCTGCCGCTTTGCTCCTGTGGAGCTCAGCGTAGTAGAATGCGTCTCCCCCTCATTGTACAGGGGTACATGAGCGCCCCCACACGCGCGGCCGCACTGATTTATTTGAGCTGGTGCATGGGTGCGCATTCGCGCACCCATGCACCAGCTCAAATAAACTACTAAGCACCGCAGGTGCGAAAGCCCAGGCAGACTACAGGCGGCCGCCTGCGATATTTATGACGCTAGCTTTTCGCGTAAGAATGAGCGTTCGATCAGCGAGGAGATCTGGTCGAGATAAGTGCGGAAAAATTCGGCCGGTGGGTAGGCGTTGCGCAGGGCGCTGTTCACGCCTTCCTCATTTTCTAGCCATGGGACCCCATTGAGTACGCGCAGATAGAGGACACAGAAGACGTGAGAGCCGGACTTCAAGGGGATGTAATGAACCTGTGAATGCGGCACTTTTACATCTTTGATGGTGGTATGTGTTCCACTGCGATAGACCTGGGTCGCGTGCCCCATCTCCTCAGACGTTGGTTGAAACTCATCGACGCGAATAGGGGCATCAGCGCGCACGCTGAGCTTTCCTACCTGGTCTGGCATCAGCAGGACACACTCGGTTATCCCCAGAGAGGAGAAGACGCGCAACGTTGATAACACGATAATATCGAGCTGCTCATCAAGGTTATTGGTGTTATTGCAGACGCGCATCAACTCGTATAGGATGCGTAGCTCGTGCGCGTTCTTTCTGGCCTCTTCGGCGCTTTGCCTGACCGCGCCAGCCAGCCAGCCGGTGACGATGGCTGTAAACAGGAATACAAACAGGGCTACCCACTGGACTGGATCCGCTATGGTCAGTGTGTAGAGCGGGGGAACCAGGAAGTAGTCAAACGAGAGAAAGGCTGTGATGGCGGCAACAATGGCTGCATAGCGGCTGCGCCAGATGGCCAGCGCCATAATCCAGATCAAATGGATGATGACGATGTCAGAGATATGCGGGTAGAGATGAGAAAAGTAGATCAGGCCGGTAACGATGAGCGAACCAGCCATGGCGATCAATACATCATATACATAATACTGCCACTTGTTTTTGTGGCCCGTTTCCATCTGCGGAATGCGCTCGATTTTCTGCATGCGCTCACCCCCTCTGGTATAGCTGATCCTCTGTTGTCTTTGTATATCCTCCTCTAAGATACAACTAAAGGTGTCAAGGCTGTCTCAAAATTTGCCGCCCCGACCTCAAAAATATCTCAAAAAGCCAGGGAACCTGATAAATTCTAAAACCTGTTTGTGGTTTTGTGAACGACCTTGAGATGAAGGTGGAAGGTGCTGCCAACATTGGGGGTACTTTCCACCGAGATGGTGCCACCCATGGCCAGGACGAAATCCTGAACGATAGCCAGGCCGAGACCAAAGCCGCCGGAACTGCGTGTCCTGGAGTTGTCGGTACGGTAGAAGCGCTCAAAGATGTGGGGGAGATCTTGCGCCGCGATGCCGATACCGGTATCGGAGACGCTCAGGGTAAGGTACTGCGCCTCGGTCTGCTGCAGGGAGATCGCGACGATGCCGCCGTCGGGTGTGTAGGTGACGGCGTTGCGCACCAGGTTGAGCATGACCTGGACCAGGCGCTGACGATCCGCGTAGATGGCCGGTAATTGGGGTGGCACCTGGCGTACCAGGCTGATCTGGCGTTCGCGCCGAGCCAGGGGCATCATTACCTGGTATACCTCCTCTATCACCTCCCTGGCATCGACGATACCGATCTGAAGACGTAGCTCCTGACTATCATTACGTGCCAGCGACAACAGATCCTCCACCAGCGTGCCCAGGCGCAGGGTCTCCCGGTGCGCGATCTGCAGATAATCGCGCAGCATGGTAGGCTGTAGCGTCTGCTCCTCGCTACTCAGGAGCAAGGATTCCAGGTGGCCGCGAATGCTGGCTACAGGCGTGCGCAGATCATGCGAGACATTCATGATCAGTTCGCGCCTGCTCTGCTCGGCCTGCTCCGCTTTTAGCCGCTCGCGCTCGGCCATGGCCGTGGCTTCCGCCAGGCGCAGGGCGTTTTGATTCATGCCCAGCATAGCCTGAGCAAACTGGCCCCAGAGCGCGGCCAGAAAGTTCACAATGATCAAAGGGAAGGTGGTGCCGCCCCCAAGCGTCAGTATGGTCTTGATATAGTAACCGGCGGACCTCCCTTTTCGCGGACTACGGGAGGCCACAACCATATAGAGATACACAAAGGGAGCGGCCAGCAGTCCCAGCACGCCTGCGACTATGCTGAGGGGTAGGCAGAGGCTGAGGCAGACTATGGTCAGGCTGAATGCGGCAATGCCAAAGGGAAATTTGAGAAAGAGATAGAATAGGCTCTTCCAGGTTACGGTCCGTCTGAGATGGATCAGGGCGCGCTGTATCCTGCCAGCGTCGGCCGGAAAAGGAGCGGCCATCGGCGCGATCTCCACGCCCAGCCAATTCATGGTCAGGTGCCGCTCAAATGCGGCGATCTTCCAGAGCAGAGCCATAATAAAGATCAGCAGCGGAATACCAATCAGAAACAGATTGAGTGCGGTGAAGGCAATGCAGATGGCGAGCAGGACAAAATAGGCGATGCCCAGTGGAAACGATAGCAGCAGATAGCCGACATTGATCCCCATCTGCGATCGGCGCCTCTTTTGAGGCGGCTGTAATTGTTGCGGCATATGATACATAGAATACATTCTGACCTTGTAACGAGAAGCAGGAGACCGCACCGGAATACCACCACCTCTTCCCCTACCCTCTGATACCAACATTTATCACCAACTAGCATAGACCGAAATTGTTACAATTGTATGTCAGAGCAGAGTGCAGTTTATGTTTTTGCAAAGATAAATATAAATGCAACAAAAAAATGGACATGCGCATGTAGGTGTCGGGGCAAGCTCCAATACTTTCAACTCTAGCGCAGGCAAAAAGAAACGCGACCACAGTACGTGCGGGGCTTGCCCCCGCTTCTTTCCTCGCCGCTCGAAAAAGCAATAGGAATGATGCGATGCGTCGCATGCAACCGTCCTTGATCGCTTTGAAGGTGCTTTTCTTCTTGGGAAGCAAGCGGGGGCAAGCCCCGCACGTACTGTATTTCTTTCTATTCCTGCATTTTCTTAAGTTAAAGGTATTGGGGCAAGCCCGACACCTACGTGTCCGTTTCTTTTTTCTTGTCACGGTTTCTTTTCGCAACAAAATGCATAACACCCTCAAAAGGTTTTTTAAGACAGCGTGCGAATGCAGCCATCTGTTGTGTCGCACACTGTCTTAAAAAACCTTCTGAGCGCCGTAGGCGCGTAGAGTCAGGGGCCGAAGGCACAAATCTCCCCTTTAGAACACACAAAAAAAGGCGGAGGGCGCGCACGCCCCTCCACCCCAAAAATCCTACCGCTTTCCCTTCCTATACAATCGTGGAAGGGAGAGATATATAGAAGCCTGAAGCTGTATAAATACAGCTGTCAGGCTTTCTCACTCCTCCCCTCCCCGCGTCGCTCACTGTTCTCCCCCCTCACGAAAGACATATGCGGGACCCTCATCAACCACAACCACCACCCATGGCGCACACCACTGACCTCCCATACCACATGTCCCACTGTGCGTCCTCCCGATATGTGTTCATGGCAACCAGATAAAAAATCGGTTCATCCCCTCTATCCGACACGTTCTTGTCCACATCCACTACCACATAGCCACCCACAAGAACGTTGCTCTTGATCTTCACCCTGATACCATGCCAGCCCTGCTCTCAATCACCGCTACCACCGCCACACCAGCAAGGCTGCAGGTATTTTCCCCTTCCACATCCCTGTTCCGTCCTTGCCCACATCCACTTCCATCGACACCACCTGCAAGAACGTTGAGCTCCATCCCTTACCACGTCCCATTCTTGCCCGCATCCTCACATCACCCCACCTGCGCAAGAATGGCGAACCACGCTCCCCCCATCCCTTCCATCACTTCATCCACCAGGGGTCGCGTTTCTCTATCCGCTTACAGAAGATAATATACCATGTGTGCATGACTATGACATGAATTGACGTTCATTTATGCTGAATAAATGTTCATACTACGAGAAAAGTTGGACAAGAATTATATTACAGATTATTCATCTTCTTTGTATCCTGTTTAAATTCTTTGCATCCTGTTCAAAACGCGCGATTGCCTCATCACTTTCGGGGTCGTTGGCCATCTCCAGTAAGATGGCCGGAGGGATCGTCAGGTCGTGCGCGCCACTGACGAGGGCTTCGGCGGCTTCGGCCGCGGATTTGATGCTGGCGGCCAGAATGCGGGTGCCAGGGGTCTGGCCGGAGATGACCCGGGCCATGTTCGCGATGCGCTCACAGGGATCTACCCCGCTGCGCCGTAAACGGTTATAGTAGGGGATAATATATTTTGCGCCTACCTGTGAGGCGACATAGGCCTGAAAGACCGTGGTGACGGCCGTGAACGCGATATAATGTCCTTCGGCGTACAGGCGCTGCCCTACGCGCACTCCCGCCCTGTTCATCGGGATCTTGGGAATAACCCTCTCGGGGTCGGCATCAATATATGAGTGGGCTTCTCGATAGGCTTCCTCTTCGTTGGCCATGGAGGGCTGCATGAAAATAGTACCGATGGTGCGCTGCAAGAGCTGTTGCACCAGCTCGTTGGCGTTGAAACGCTGACCGTGTTGCTGGTAGGCGTTCAAAAGCAATGTCGGATTCGTGGTTACTCCGGCAACGGGTAATGTCTGTGCTACCGCTGTGATATCATCCAGGTAAGCACTATCAATATAGAGGGCCATAGTGATGCTCCAATCTCGATTATTATCTGATTTCGTACAATTTAACACAACAGATCAAGTGCTGATGCTCAATTCGGCTGCCGATCCTTTCGTGATCCAGGCGCGGCCACGTCTGACGACGGGACATCTGTGCCTGGCGGAAGATAATATCGCGACCCTGGGAGCGCTCAAGATAGATGCGTCCGGTTCTTCTGTGCGCGCTATGCCGTTTCATGATTATATCTTACATCATTCGCCAGAGACGGTAGATGTGGCGGCGATGAATCTGCTGTATCAGCCGGGCAATGTCTGGATGTTTTATGGGCTGAGCGTCGCCGCCTTTGCGCTCAAGGTTGGCGGCAAGCTCTATGTCGCGGGCGCCAAGGATCGGGGTATCCTGACGATGGCGAAGCGCATGCAAGAGCTGTTTGGGAATGTGGAGACGTTGACAATCTCCAAGGGGCAGCGCGTGCTCTGCTCGATCAAGCGGCAGGGCTTCAGCGTTGAGCAGCTGCCGGTGACGACGTTGCGTATCTTCGCGGATAGCAAATTGGATGAGGGTACGCAATTGCTGCTCTCGGCTCTGGAGGTACAACCGACCGATCGTGCGCTGGATATCGGTTGTGGCGCCGGCTTTATTGGTTTGCATATAGCACGTTTAGCCCCTCAAGGAAAGGTGACGATGGTGGACGCCAGCCTGGCGGCGGTGGCGGCCAGCGAGCAGGCCGTGAGCCTGGCGGGCCTGACCAACGTGCGTGTGCTTCCCAGCGACGGCGCCCAGGCGGTGCTGGACCAGCGCTTTGACCTGGTCGCCACCAACCCTCCTTTTCACCAGGGAGGGGTACAGACGCTGGAGATCGCCGAGCGTTTTATTCGCCAGTCCGCCCGCATTCTGGTGCCCAACGGCCGCTTCTACCTGGTCGCTAACCGCTTCCTGAAATATGAGCCCACGCTGCAGGCCTGTTTCCAGCAGGTGCGCGAGGTTGGCGGCAACAATCGCTACAAGGTGCTCTACGCGACCGGGCCGCGTCCTCATTAAGGATGCTGGAAAAGGGCTACATAAAATGTTAAAAATAGTGTAGTGCGGTACAATGTGACGGACGGGCCTGTTCCGACCGTAGCGTACTGATAACTCGATACCTTGTAAGGAGCATCGTTTTGCCTATCTCCTCGCGCCTCCCATCCTCTTCGTCGTCTCGTCATACCCTGCCCTGGCTGATTTTGATCGGGGCGAATATCTTATGGGCTACCAGTTATGTGGCGGCCAAGTATGCCCTGGCGGCGATGCCATTGCCTCTGATGCTCGCCCTGAGAATGTGTCTATCTGGAATCGTGCTGCTGCCCTTTCTGATCGCCAGGTGGGATTCACTTCATTTAACCTGGCGCGACCTCCCGCAGCTGGCATTGCTGTCGTTGATCGGCTTTGTGGTGAATAAGATGCTGGAGTTTGGCGGCCTGTCGTTAACCACTGCCTCGGACGTGGCCCTGCTGATTACAGGTGAGTCGATTTTTACCTCGGCCCTCTCCTGGATTGTGTTGCGGGAACATGTCAGTCGACGAGCACTGGGCGCACTGGGATTGGGATTTTTCGGCGTGTACCTGATTGTTGAGCGTAGCCTGCTGCCCAATCTGCCCGCCAATGGTGGTATCTGGCGTATCGTAGGAGATTTGCTGGTCGTGTCGGCACTATTGGTTGAGGCCCTGTATACTGTTCGTGGTAAGGCATTACTGACCAGGCATTCGCCCCTGCTGATTACGACGGCTTCAATTGTGGGTAGTATGATTTTCTGGCTACCGGTGGCGGGTTGGGAATTCTTTTCAACCGGCTGGCGCATGCCCGATATGGCCGGCTGGTTCAGCGTGCTCTGGCTGGCTATTCCATGCACCTGTCTGGCATACCTGGCCTGGTTTCAAGGTCTGACGAAAGTCAAAGCCTCCGCGGCGGCTTCGACGCTTTTTATTCAACCACTATTAGGGCCCTTGCTGGGCGTGCTACTGTTGCATGAAGAACTTACCCCTTACACCATCTTTGGCGGTATACTCATTATCGTCAGCGTCTACTTGATTTCTAAGCAGGAATAAGAAGATATACTGAGAAAGAGGTACGTTTTATGTTGGAACCTCGCAGCTCGTTTGTTGATGCGGGCGATGTGCGTCTTCACTATCTGGAATGGGACCCGGTATTGCACAATGCATCAGCTGGCGAGGCTTCGTCAGCGGCATATGAAGATGCCAGCGATGATATTCCTGTTGTGCTGCTGCACGGTCTGGCTGCGACGGCGGATACCTGGCGTCTGACCGCTGAATATCTCTATCAGCGCCACCCATTGCTGGCATTTGATCTGCGTGGGCATGGTTTGAGTACCCAGCCGGAGACGGGCTACGACCTGACTACGATCGCCGAGGATATCATTAGTGGGATGGCCACGTTGGGTCTGGGACAGGTGGCCGTGGTGGGACATGGCTGGGGGGCGCGCGTAGCCCTGGTGTTGGCTGCCCGTCATCCCGCCCTGGTCAGTCACCTGGTGCTGGTTGATTGTCCACACGTGGAGCCCCGCCACTGGCCGGGCATGACACGTGAGCGCTTCATTCGCGAGAAGGCCACGTCCGAACTGTACGCGTCGCGCGCGGCCTACCTGCAGGCATTGCGAACAGAGATGCCGTTTACCTGGACGCCAGAGATTGAGCGGATCGTCCAGACCTATATTATTGAATTGCCTGATGGCACCGTACAGGAGCGTCTGCGTGCCAGCCAGCAGTGCGCTATTCGCGAGTCGCTGTGGGAGGACCGCGCTCTGTCGTACTATAGTAAATTAAGCTGTCCGGTCCTGCTGGTGCCGGCCGCCAGCCAACCTGTTCCCGGAGAGGAGCCACCTGAACGGCTTGAGCATGCCGATGAGTTCGCGGCCGCCAAGGGACAGATGGCGGCCCAGGTGGCGCGCGCTATCCAGCATTGCTCCGTCCTGTGGATGCCCGAAACCGCGCATGATATCCAGCTGCAGCGCCCGCAGGTTCTTGGCGAAGCGATCCTCAACTTTCTGGAGGAATAAGTGGATGTAAGCTGAGATCAGCTCAGCATTTATGAGAAAGCGAGATGCTTGATGAGCAAGGTGCTCTATTTGAATGGCAACATCTATACGATGGATGTGCAAGTACCATATGCGCAGGCGATGGCGATAGATGGGGGGAGCGGGCGCATTTTGGCGGTGGGGACGAATGATGAGGTGAGGCGCGAGGGCGGCCAGAATGCGGAACTGGTGGATCTGCGCGGGCGCACAGTGGTGCCGGGTTTTATTGATGCGCACATTCACCTGCTGGCGACCGCTTATCGGTCGCAGCGCATCGATGCCTCGGCCTGCACCAGCGAGGAGGAGGTGGCTGAACTGGTGCGGTCACGAGCCGCCACAACTCCGGCCGGGCAGTGGATCCAGGGGAGCCACTGGGATCGCAATGCGTGGCCGAATACTAATTTTCCGACGCGCGCCTCGCTGGATGCCGCCGCCCCTGATCATCCAGTGGCCCTCTCCAGTAAAGATGGGCACCTGCTGTGGGTGAATTCGCGCGCGCTGGAACTGGCGCACATTAACGCCGAGACGCCCGAGCCCGAGACTGGTGCCATTCTGCGCGATGGCAGCGGCGAGCCCACCGGCGTTCTGCAGGAGGCCGATGCCACGCGCCTGGTGTTTGATGTGATCACGCCACCCGATCCCACGTTGAGCCGCCAGCTGATGGAGCTGTCCCTGGCCCAGCTGCAGCGTAGCGGCATCACGACCATCCATGACATCGAAGATGAGCTCTCCCTGAACATCTTCAGTCAGCTGCGTGATGAAGGCAAGCTGGGTGTGCGCGTGCAGATGATTATGCCGCGCCAGCTGCTGCACAAAATGCCCGAACTGGCGATCTCCAATGGCGAGAACGATCTGCTGCGCGTCGCCGGCATCAAGATCTTCGCCGATGGAACCCTGGGTTCGCAGACCGCCGCCATGCTGCATAGCTTTGAGGGGAGTCCAGGCAACCGTGGCATCCTGGCCATCCCTGAGCAAGAGATGATGGATACCGTGCGAGTGGCGACCGAGATGGACCTGATGGTGGCTATCCACGCCATCGGCGACCGGGCGGCGCGTGTGGCCCTCAATTCCATTGAGCAGGCGCAGAAATCGCTCGTAATGAAGGGCGACGCGAGCACTCCCGTCAAGCGGTTGCGCTATCGCCTGGAGCATGTTCAGCTGATCGCGCCCGAGGACCTGGAGCGGATGCGGCGCCTGGGCGTTATTGCCTCGATCCAGCCGTTTCACGCGGTGGCGGACCGGGATATCGCGGAACGCTACTGGGGAAAGCGCTACCGCCGCGCCTATGCCTATCGTACCATGCATAATATGGGGATACCGCTGGCGATGGGTTCGGATTCACCGGTGGAAACGTTTGATCCCCTCAACATTATCTACGCGGCCACTATTCGCCGCGATCCCGCCACCAGGCGTCCACCCTGGCTGCCAGATCAGGCGCTGTCAGTGGTGAGCGCGCTGGGTGGCTATACACTGGGCGCGGCATACGCGGGCGCCGAGGAGCGACAAAAAGGCTCGCTGACCGTGGGGAAGCTGGGAGATGCCGTTGTGCTGCGCGACGATATTCTGCGTGTGGAGCAGACCCATATTTCAGAAAATGGCGTGCAGGCTACCATCCTTGGCGGCCAGCTGGTGTACGGTTCGTTGTAGCCGTACCGCGAACAAAACAAAACAGAAGAGAGCGGGGATTATCCCCGCTCTCTTCTGTTTTGTTTATCTATAATATATATCTATATAATATGGCTTGCTAGCTGGCGGGCGTTGGTGCTGGATTGGTGGCCAGGAAACCGATAAACTTGTGTGCGTCATACACATAGGTGCCCGTATTGGCGGTGGCCGTTGGGGTTACTGTCGCGAACGGATCTGGCGTCGTTGTGGCGACTGGCGTGGTGCCGGCACTAGCCGTGCCCGTGCCATCCCAGGCTCGCTGATACGTAAGGTTTTCCCAGAAGACTTTTTTTGCCGTTGTACTGGTTAACATGCAGCTGCCGACGTTTTCATTCGGGTTGACCTGACCGTATTTATCGGCAATAGGCGCGTTAAATATGACCGCCAATGAATTCAATTGTTTAATGCCCGCATTCCAGATGGCGCGCTGGATGGTAAAGCAGTCATGCTTCACCTGGTCGCGTCCCACAGTGACATCGCTAATCTTATAGAGCTTTTCAGTAATTTGCGCGTTGCCTTGCGTATATTTAACATCGATATTTCCAGATATATTGGCAAAAGCATTGCTGTTTTGCGCCAGCTGGCGTATCTGCTCAGCAGGGGAAGCTCCTGAAGCAGGTGTCCCGGTTGCCAGTGTTGAATTGCCAGGCCCTTGAGCTACCGCGAGCGATGAAATATTGTCAGGAATAATAATGGCAACCGTAACCAGCGCACCAAGCAGAAATATACCGACAAGCAATAAGACATATTTGACTGATTGCGACAAAAAAAAGTCCTTTCTAAGCCTATGTGACCTACTTACTCTTATCCCCTACATACTTTAGTAACTTTTATAACCATGTATCTATATTTTTAAATTGCCAAATCACGCAATAGTATTTATGATACAACTCCTACATTTTACGCTATTCTGTAGTTTGATATTATCTATTGCTAGCTTAATCCGCAATATATCATGACTATTTTCTTACTCTGCCTTTTGTGTACGTGAGCGCCCCCGCACAGGCGGCCGCAAACGCGGCCGCCTGTGGGTTATGGTGGTGTCACAGGGGCGCATTCGCGCCCCTGTGACACCATAAATCAGATAAGCAGGTCCCTGTGCCACCACCACGAATCAGATAACCAGATCCCTGCGACGCTCAAATGTTTTATGGGCAGGTGCAATACTCGATTGTTTTTAATAGGTGGAGCAATGAAGTGAGCAGGTGCTTGCGCACCTGCTCACTTCATTGCTCCACCTATTAAAAACACAGGGCGGCCGCGTCAGCGGCCGCCCGAGCAAGACCGCTACCTTTCCTTTTCAAGCGAAAAGGAAAGGTTTACTGTCCTTTATATCGTTGTATAATGATATACTTGTCAATATTATGAACTTTGTTGTTAGCCACGGGGTATAAAGGTGTCTGTATGTCTTTACCAACTATCTTGTTGTTGTTTCTGGTAGCGATTGTGGGTGGAACGCTCAATGCTGTGGCGGGTGGCGGTAGCTTCTTTACTTTTCCGGCTTTGATTTTTGCGAACGTGCAGTCGGTGGTGGCGAATGCGACCAGTACGGTGGCGCTCTGGCCGGGTTCGGTGGCCAGCGCGGGTGCTTATCGCAATGAGCTAAAAATGATTGATCGCAGGCTGTTGATCGTACTGGTGGTGACCAGTTTGATTGGTGGAGTATTGGGCGCGTTCCTGCTCTTGCTTACGCCACCCTCTATTTTTACAACGCTGATCCCTTATTTATTGTTGATCGCTACGCTGCTGTTCACCTTCAGCGGCCCGGTTACCAAACGTTTACGGTTGCGGCGTATTGAAAAGACAACCCTTTCGGTCAGACAACTGGTTGGTATGTCTGTTGCGCAGCTGGTGATCGCCGTTTATGGGGGCTACTTTGGCGGCGGCATCGGCATTTTGATGCTGGCAACGCTGGCCTTGATGGGTCTGGAAAATATCCATGTGATGAATGGCCTCAAGACCGTGCTGGCATCCTGTATCAATGGCGTGGCCGTGATCACTTTTATTGTGGCGGGAGCTATCTATTGGCCCGCGGCGATCGTAATGGTAGTGGGAGCAATCATTGGTGGCTATGGTGGCGCCTACTTCGCGCGTAAGATTGATCAGAGATGGATTCGCTACTTTGTGATTGCAGTAGGATTCGTGATGACATTGTATTTCTTTATCAAAACCCATTAAGCCCTGAAACGTGTTATGTATGATGTCTGTGTTAGGATGGCTAACCGATGATTTCATTCATGCATGTAGATTTTTAACCATATATAGAGAACCTGGATTTTGATATGAAGCAAGAGGAAAAGACTTCTCAATCTGATATGAAAACGAATAATCAGCGTGTGGGGAGCTCTGATGCTCCTGCTCCTACTGGTAAAGAGGCGGCGCCACAACTCCAATCGGGGAAGTGGCAGACGCTACTGGTGGTGGCAATTGGGGTTTTTATGGCGACGCTGGATTCGTCGATCGTCAATATTAGCTTGCCGGCGATCGCGCGCAACTTTGGGGTTTCTTTAAGTGGCGCGGTTGAATGGGTTATCATTGCTTACCTGGTGGTGACGGCGGCGGTCTTATTAACGGCCGGGCGGCTGGCGGATATGATCGGCCGCAAGTCGGTCTGGCTGACCGGGCTGGTCGTTTTTACCGGAAGTTCGGCGTTGTGCGGACTGGCTCCCAACCTGGCTTTCTTGATCGCGGCTCGCGCCCTGCAGGGGTTTGGTGGCGCGCTTTTGATGGCGGTGAGTCCCGCCATGCTGACCGCTGCGTTTCCTTCACATGAACGTGGGCGCGCGCTGGGCCTCAACGCTATCATCGTGGCGCTGGGAGTCAGTATTGGACCTATCCTGGGCGGCTTTATTACCGGCTATTTTAGCTGGCGCTGGATCTTCTATGTGAACCTGCCCATTGGCATCCTTGGACTGATTGCCACACTGTCGTTTATTAAAGAGAAAGTGCAGCGCCGTCCCGGCCGCTTTGATCCGTTGGGGGCCATCTTGCTGGCGGTCGGCCTGGCCTCTCTGACGGCTGGGCTCTCTTTCGCCCAGGAACTGGGCTGGGGCTCGCCGCCGATTCTGGCGTTGCTGATTGTGGGAGTGCTGGCTCTGATCATCTTACCTTTTGTCGAGTTGCGGGTGCCCAATCCGGCGATCGTGCTTTCTCTGCTCAAAAACCGCGTGTTTACCTCCGCCCTGCTGAGCCTGATCATTAGCTTTCTGGCTCTATTCGCGGTCAGCTTTATGCTGCCATTCTACCTGGAGGAGTTGCGCGGATTTTCGACCGAACTATCAGGCCTCCTGCTAACGCCCTTGCCGCTGACGATTGCCTGTATCGCGCCGTTCAGTGGCTCGCTGGCCGATCGTATTGGTACGCGCTGGCTGGCCGCCGGTGGGCTGGCGATCGCTGGTCTGGGACTGGTGTTCGTTAGCTTCTTGAATGCGCATACACCTATCTGGGGCATCGTCTGGCCATTGCTGATAACCGGCATCGGGCAGTCGATCTTCCAGTCGCCGAATAACAGCGCCCTATTAGGGGCGGCGCCTCCCCAGCACCAGGGTAGCGCCTCGGGCTTTCTGGCCACCGCTCGTACCATGGGCCAGAGCTTAAGTATCGCGCTGGCCGGAGCGATCTTCTCCGCTCTGGGAGGTGCAGCGGCGGGCGGAATCCTGGCCTCGGGCCACGGAGGTAGCCAGATGACGCAGTTGCAGCAAACCTTTGTGTATAGCTTCCATCAGACCTTTATTGTGTGTGCCTGTATCGCTGTTGTAGGCGTACTGGCCTCCCTGGTACGTGGTAAAGAGACGCCGCGCGCAAAGTCGCATTAGGCTACCTGGTGCTGTGGCTTTACCCTGAAATGGATCACCCTTCGTCTTTCTTGCGTAGAAGTATGTAACCCTGAAATAGGAAATGTAGGTGAAGCATAATGGGCTCTCTATCGGGTGGGAGACGATATGATGACAAAAATTGCCAGAGATCGACCTGTGATTACTGTAGTGAATGTTTTCACCGTCGAACCAGAGAATCAGCAACGCCTGATAGATCTTCTGATCAAAGCCATCAATGTAGCGATTCGCCACATGCCTGGCTATGTTTCGGCGAATCTTCATAAAAGTCTCGACGGACGAAATGTAGTGAATTACGCCCAGTGGCGCAGCCAGGAAGATATCGATACCATGATGAAAGACGGAACCGTACAGGAGCTTATGCAGGATGTACAAAAGCTAGCCACGGCGGCTTCCCAACTATACCAGGTAGTCTATACGGATGAAGTCTTTCAGCGCCCTCCCACCACCGCCCAGCCGCTCCCCCGCGTCGGCAGCGCGTAAAGCGGGGGCAAGCCCCGCACGTACGGCGGTGCTCCAAACGTAAAGCGGGGGCAAGCCCCGCACGTACGGCGGTGCTCCAAACTTTTATAAGGTGATGCAAAAATGGGGCGCGTAACGCGCCCCATTTTTGCATCACCTTATAAAAACGCTGCGGCCGCGTATGCGGAGGCCCGTGCGGGAGCCGCCCAAGCCCGCCAGCGGGAAGTGCAGGAGGGCGGCGTTCCTCCTGCCGTAGGTGTGGGAGTGACTCCCACCAAGTCTCTCACGCGGGAGGTGCAGGAGGGCGGCCGGCCTTCCGCAGGGGCGGGTGATCCCCACCAACCCCCCTCCTTCCCACGCGGGAGGTGCAGGAGGGCGGCGAGCCCTCCTGCCGGAGGAGTGGGGGTGTCCCCCAGACTCTCTCTCTCCCCACGCCGCCGAAGGCGGCAAAGCGATAGAAAGCAGTATGGCTACCAGCCATACTGCTTTCTATCGCTTTTGTACTAGCCCTTTGTGGTTCATTGATAGAAATACCTGCTTTATTCGTCTTTACTAGTATATGCCTAAATCATTCATGCATTGATATACAACATTAAAAGCGATAAAGGAGACAGCGTCGATGACCACTGGTGACGTTTCGGAGTATAACAAGCGTGGCGCCGACTATGCGCTGGCGGGCGACTATAATCAGGCGCTAGCGGAATTTAGTCTGGCGATCCACAATCATCCTCAGGAAGCCTCCTCTTACTATAATCGAGCTCTGGTGTATCGTAGTCTGAATGAATATGAGCAGGCGCTCAAAGATATCCAGCGTGTAATTGAGCTACAGCCAACCTATGGGCAGGCTTATTATCAACGCGGGATCATTTATTATTTGCAGCATAATAATCGGCGCGCGCTCTATGATTTTAGTATGGCCGTGGCCTTGAATGTACAGGATGTACAGGCGCTGGTTGGTCGTGGCCTGGTCTATAACGTGATGGAAGAGTATGAGCAGGCGATCCTGAATCTGGACCGCGCGCTGACGCTGGACGAGCATAATGCCGGTCGGCTGGGCGCGTATGCCAGCCGTGGACAGGCCTACGCGGCCCTGGAGCGTCTGTCCGAGGCGATCGCGGACTTCCAGCGCGCGCTGGCCTTTAAGCCGCAGGATGTAGTTCTGCTCAATCGCCTGGGCGCGGCCTGCACGGACAGTGGTCACCCGGAACATGCCCTGGAATATTATCAAAAAGCCCTTGAGCTTCAGCCGGGCACGGCCTTTACCTATAACAATCGCGGTGAGGCCTATCGGCTGCTTGAACGCTACCAGGAGTCGATCGAGGACTTCGACCAGGCGCTGGCGCTGGATGACAGCCTGGCAACGGTGTATTATAATCGTGGCCTGTCCTACGATGGTCTGCAGGCGACGCAGCGGGCGCTGGCCGATTATACGCTGGCCCTCGCGCTGAATCCTACCTTTACAGCGGTCTACCACGACCGGGCCGCTATCTATATACGCCTCAAGCATTATCAGGAAGCGGCGGACGACTATAGTCGTATCCTGAGCTACGATCCCGGCAATGTCATGGCCAGGTTTAGCCGTGGCACCATGTATATCTATCTGTCGCAGCCGGGGCAGGCGATTGAAGACCTCAACCGCGCCATTGAACTACGACCGGATTTTGCCTGCGCCTATACCAATCGCGGCGAAGCGTATCTCTATTTGCGCGATCTGAAGCAGGCGGCCCGCGACTGCCGCCATAGCTGGAATCTGGATGGCTCGCATGCCGACCATGGGTGGATGGCCCAATGGGTGGATATGTGTTCGCTGCGGCCCGATGCCGCTGTCCCTGAACGCCTGGAACGCATCGCGACCGCGGAGCCGGCCGCCTACGCCGCCTACATCTGTCGCGGTGTAGCCCACTTCCTGGAGCAGCGCCATACGCTGGCCCTGCAGGAACTTGAGTACGCGCTGGCCCTTGACCTGGATCGCTGGGATGCCCACTTTTGGAAAGGGATGATCAGCGCCAGTCTGGGCAAGGATGAGGAGGCCCTGAGCTCGCTTGAGCGCGCGGTAGCCCTCAATATTCCTTCTATTTTACTGGCCCCACTGCACTGGCTGCAGCAGGAGCACGCGGACTTTTATGCCAAGCACGCCATGCCTTTCCTCAATCGTGCCTGATAGCTCTTCAGGGTAAGCGTCCAGGCAACCACATTTCCTACAGGGCGCAAGCGCATGCTGGCGCATGGGTACAATAGGTAGGTAGTGATGCTCTTGGAACGACACGGAGCGCCGCTCGATATACATATAGGCACATACGATTAAGTTGATCAGGCTCGGCCCGGTTTTTTACGCGCAATTGACGGCGAAAAGATGTTTCGTGGTTCATGATTGGGGGGGTGGATATGGATAAGCAACGTTCAGAGCTGGATTCGATCCAGGGGTCGCGATATCTGGAAGGGAAGGAGTGGTATCCGGCGGTGCCCGCGCCGATTCGGGTGCTGGTCGTCGATGATCACGAGGTTGTGCGTACCGGTATCAGCGCGTCTCTGGCGGCTGAGCCAGATTTTTCAGTGGTCGGTGAGGCGGCGGAGGGCGGTGTGGCCATTGCCATGGCTCAGAAGCTCCATCCAGACATCGTTCTGTTGGATGTGATCCTGCGTGGGATCGATGGACTCGATATTGCCCAGCAGATGCTGCGGACCTGTCCCGAGGTGCGCGTGGTCATTTTTACCGGCTGCTTTGATGATGAGTCGCTCTTTCGGGCTTTTCGTATCGGCGCGCATGGCTACCTGCAGAAGTCGCTCCCCATCAGAGGCGTGCTGGCGGCTCTGCGCGCGGTTCAGCAGGGGGAGCGTGTATTGATGGATTCCCATACTCTGAGCCAGCTGCTGGATGAGTTTGGCCGCATCAGTCGTAATCAGGTACGCACCCTTTCCGGGCTGAGCGAGATTGAAATTGAGATTGTACGGATGGTGGGTGATGGTTATACAAATAAAGAGATTGCCCTGCAGCGTTTCTGGAGCGAGGTAACCGTCAAGCGGAAGT
The DNA here is from genome assembly GCF_036245075.1 of Dictyobacter halimunensis. Taxonomy (NCBI): domain Bacteria; kingdom Bacillati; phylum Chloroflexota; class Ktedonobacteria; order Ktedonobacterales; family Dictyobacteraceae; genus Dictyobacter; species Dictyobacter halimunensis. The sequence continues at coordinate 2,284,755 of NZ_BSRI01000002.1, read as the reverse complement.
TGCAGGAGATCTATCGGAAACTCCAGGTCTCCGACCGCGCGCAGGCGGTCGCCGAGGCACTACGTATGGGATTGATCTAGGTCGCGGCCGAGGAAATTATGGTGAGGATGTGGTTATATTCTCCCCCGACTTCCATCGCATATATAGCCATGACGGTGTACAATATGCTATAAGATTAACTCGCCTGAATTATGGAACGAGTAGTGTTACTACAAGGGATCAGTACCCGCATATATTGATTTTATGCATCATGATAATGTCGTATAAGTAATAATGCTCTTATTGGCGGGGTGCTATTTCCTCTCTCGTTTGTTCTATAGAAGAAAACTACTATAAAGGAGTAATCAATGGCTCGTAACCAAAAAGTAAAAAATAAAACAGCCCAGAAACCCGTCGTGGAAACGACGCAGGCACCCGCCAGCACGCCTGTGGATTCCGCTCCGGCCGCCGGCGATCCCACAACCACCACGCAGACGGAGACGGGGACAGCCGCGCCGGAGGCTCCGGTACAGGTTGCGGAACAGAAGAATGAGGCTGTGGCGCCCTCACAGATCGCATGGCCTACCTGGCCCACTTCCAGACCCGGTCCGCGTGCGACCCCGCCCCCTCCGGGAATGCGTTCATTTAATCCATTCCGCCCCGAACAGGTAAGTGAGGTTGGCTATAACCAGGAGACCGGTGAGTCGGCCAGCGGCGATCAGCAGTCGCGCTCGCTGCCCGATCCCTCGATGGCTGACCTGGCTAGCTTTGACCAGAAGCCTACCACCGGCCAGGAGATGCTGGGTAAACGCAAGAAGCGCTTATAAACAGGCGTAAAATCAGAAAAAAGCGCAATACATGCTTGCATGTATTGCGCTTTTTTCTGATTTTACGCCTGTTTGTTTTGTGTTTACCTTTTAAGTCAGTTAATGACCCGGTATATTAACATGTTTCATTGTTGTATAGGGTGTATATTGCAACTATACGTCCGTGATCATCAATGTAGGCGTGGCATCACTTGCGAGTGTATTTAAGTGTATGCCTGATCGTAAAAAGATCTACAGGATGTATCAAGGACGGTTGCGGGGGTCTGCAAATTGTATATTCGAAAGAGGATACATTGCAAACACAACAGCGAAGCTGGAAAACTCTCCAGCGGTACAACGTAGTGAGTTTTGTAGTGAGTGCTTGTTTTATCATCGTCTTTGGAATTGGCTTGGTTGGAGTAACGTCGCGAGCGAATATGGAGGATGCGCACGCGCGAACGGATGCTGCGTGTTCACAGACTGATCGCATTCACACCGTAATCAGGAATGAGACACTGGCGAGTATCGCGGCATATTATAGTCTTGGCGAACGGAGTGTTGTGGCCTACAATCACTTGATTGGCCCTCATTCAATCTACATCAATCAGCGTATTTGTATTCCGAGCCTACAACCGGAAAACATGAGTAGCGCGATGTATACGCACAGAGTACTGCGTACATTCAGGGCGCCTATGGCACTGGCGAGACATAAAGCCTATTTGCTAGAGGAGCGCGATCAGCCAGCGGCTCCAAAATTTCAAGCGGTGCCATCATCGGAGATAGATCTACCTATCGGGGCGGCATTGCCTCGGGTAACGGCGGGTTTTGCGGCTCTGTCCCCATTCTCTATGAGGAACAGCCTGCAGAACGCATATCCGTTCAAACAATGCACCTGGTGGGCCGCGCAGCGCTACTATCAATTGCACGATGTATTAGTGCCATGGGCAAATGCTAATGCTGGAGGATGGGTCGATCGTGCCCAACAATTTGGGTGGCATGTCTCCAGCATTCCCACGGTTGGCTCGATTATCGTCCTACAGTCAGGCGTGCAAGGATCATCGCCTGTGGGACATGTTGGTGTAGTTGAACAGGTTAAGGGCAATCAGATAACCGTCAGTTCGATGAACTGGGGAAGTACACCTAGTCAGGTCACAGAAACCAATTTCCATACTGGGACTGGCGTCGCTTTCATAAGTCAGTAGTTCGTTGCTGGATGCCTGCCTGTAGTATTTTGGTTCCTTACCGCATCTGTCGAAGATGCATAGAGGACGCATAGGCGGGCTAGTGATAACGTTTAAAGACCCCATGCATATTGGTCAGGCATCACATTGATGCCTGGCCCCCGCATTTTATCTCCCTTCTTTAGTTCGTATGCTACTATTTAAGAAATTTGTGTTGTGCGGGGAGGGGACGCTCGCGTCCCCTCCCCGCACAACACAAATTTCCTATCAACAATCCCTACTTGACATTGCTTTGACTATTAGGTAAATTGATGACTGTGAAGTCATTGTTTGTTTGTATTAGTCATAATTTGTGGGTTCAATTTTATGGATACATATACACAGGTGTGGGCGGGTTCGCGCCCTGGATGCCTGATCTTTTTGCTTGATCAATCCGGATCGATGGCCGAACCGTTTGGCATGGCCCAGGCGGGCGCGGGTCGTCGCAAATGCGATATGGTGGCGACGGTTTTAAATGGGTTCTTAAATGAATTGATTGTTGCCAATACAGTGGCCCAGCGAGATGGCACGACCGAGGTGCGGCCACGTGCCGAGGTGGTGGTGCTAGGATACGAGGGGATCTCGGTGGGACCCGTTCTGCAGAGCGGTCTGCCGGGCCAGGCCTTTATCGGTCTGCCGGAACTGCAAATGAATCCTTTTGATATCGAGCGGCGCAGGCGTACCGAGATCGACGATACTGGCCAGGAGATTGAGATTACGGTCCCTTTCCCGGTCTGGGTGAAGGCGAAGGCGGGCGGTGGTACCCCGATGTGCATGGCGCTGGAGCAGGCGCGGGATCTGGCCCAAGAGTGGGCTACTAACCATCCCGATAGCTATCCGCCCGTTATTATTAATGTGACCGATGGTGTGGCTAGCGATGGTGATCCATCGGAATTGGCGCGACAGATCAGCGAGATCCGGACCAATGATGGGCATGCGCTGCTCTTCAATGTCCATATTACCGATTTTAACCTGGCGCCGGTGACCTATCCGGTCAGCAGCGAAGAGTTGCCCGCCGACGAGTATGCCCGTTTGCTGTTTGATATTTCTAGCGAGATTCCCGAGAGCAGCCGCCAGTTGCTGCGTTCGCTGCTAAACAAGGACATTCAACCGGGGGCGCGTGGCATAATCTTTAATGGGGATGCTGCTTCGGTGCGCCAGATGTTTGTCTTTGCCAGTGTACCGGCTACCCAGCCTTTGAACGTTCATGAATAGGTGAACGCGCTACCCGCGCGTAAGAAATTGAATTTGTATGTATGCACATGTGACCAGGTTGCAATGTTGGAAATCCGAGCATAATGATCAGACCTGTGAAGATGCCTATGGTATAAGCCCTGGCGATGGATTGCTGGCGGTGGCGGATGGCGTTGGGACGACGCTCTTTTCAAATGTGTGGGCCAGGCACCTTGTGGATCATTTTCTGGCTGTGCCTCTCCTCAGTGAGGATCCTTTTGAGGTGGAGTGGTGGTTGCGTGTGGCACAGGAGCAATTTCAGCAGTCGTTGCCGCCTCTGGATGGGATGCCCTGGAATGTGAAGCAAAAAGTGCAGAACGAAGGGAGCTTTTCGACTCTGGCGACGCTACGCATGCTGGCGACGGCCGGGGAGGGTGAGCACGCTTCGCTCCAGGCGCAGATGCTGGTCTTTGGGGATAGCTGTATTTTTATCCATAAAGCGGCGGCTGCCGCTGTGCTCTCCTTTCCGCTGGCGCAGGTGAGCGATTTCGATCAGCCGCCGATCAGCCTGCCATCGAAGTTGAGCGCGTTTCACCGTTATTTTCACCGCGCGCAGACGCATTGTATCGATCTGCAGGCTGGTGATCGTGTGTTGCTGGCGACCGACGCGGTGGCGCGCTGGATTATCGATGCCGAAAACCGGGTGGGCGAGAGCGCGTTGAGCGCCTTCCACTCCATCGCCGGGCAGACGGCGGAGAGCTGGCTCAACTTCGTAGCGGCCTGCCGCGCGTCCGGTTCGATGATTGATGATGATTGCACGGCCATCCTGCTCGCGCTGAGTGCGCGTCCGCACGACGACAGCGCAACCCTGCTCGGGGCGACCACGGCCCATCGTCCTGAGGTGCGTGCCAGCCGCAAAGGCGACTTTCTGCAGGCCGTACAGGATCAGAATAAAGAGCTGGCCGCGATCATCTTTGGGGATGGGCTGGACATGGCGCAGGAGGGGGTCTTTTTCTCGGATGATCAGAAGCAGCGTGCGCGCCAGGTGGCCGACGCGCTGCGTGAGATGCTGACGGTGCTGCGACGCGAGATTAATGGTCCCCAGGCCGCTCAGCTGATCGCCCCCGCGTGGCGACAGCATGAGCATCTGCTGCTAGAGGAGCCATGCGCCGCCGCTGTGCGCAAGACCTTGACGCGGCTGGGCATTCCCCTGGAGGCGCCGGAAGATCCCCATGCGGTCGGCTGGGCCCTGCCACCAGCCACGGCTGTCCCCATGCAGGTGGTCATTAAAGATCCGGCGCAGCTGCAACTGGAACGCGACCTGGACGAGGCCCTGCGCTCAAACGATGACATGGCTATCGTCGAAGCCTCGGCCGCCCTGCAGAGCTCTCCTTACGTGGATATGGTGCCTATCTCGCGACGCGACCAGGAACGTATCCAGCAGGCCGCGCTGCGTGAGCAGGGTCGCGTGAATATGCAGGAGGCGATCGCCAGCCAGCATATCGAGCAGATCGCCATGGCCGCCGACGTGATAGGGCGTAACCTCAGCAGCTTTTCACCAGATGAGCGCGAGATCACAGCGCTGGCTCTGCGCTGGATGGACGCGCGGCGCGCCCTGAATGACCAGGCCGTCCTGGAGGCGGTCGAAGCCATTCTTGCCTCTCCTTACAGGGAGACACTGCTCTTTCCGGAACAGGATAAAGCCTACCTGGCGCAGCTGTGGCAGCAGAGGCAGCAGCAAATGGCGGCAGCCACCACCCCCACGATTGTCCAGCATCATGAGCCCGGCATCAGCGAGGCCTGGTTCAGGAAAGTATGCGCCGTGAAACGCATCTATTTAATGCACTGGATCTACCAGAAGATTGACGATGTTGAGCTGGAGCAGTCGACCCTGGACGACCTGCTAAATGCTCCCCTGATCCATGAGGGGATTCGGGCCGTCAATAGTAGCGGCGTGAGCATGCCGCTGTTGCCGGAGATCCTGCTGCCAGATATCTGGCAGGCCTTCAAAGGTGATCCCATGGTCAATTATGAACATCTGCTACAGGAGCTGGAGCTGAGCGAGGGGCAGCTCAAGGATATCTTGCTTAGCTTTCTTAACCGGCAGCTGTTTGAGGATTATCTGCTCTGGGAGCGTTCGACACAGCTGGATGATTGGCTGCGCGAGGCCCATGGCTACGACGCGGACGAGTTCAGGCAGCGCCTGGAGCGGGTCTGTCCATGGGTGACGCACTTAAGCTGGTGGAAGGGATGATGCCATGCCTGATCGTCTGGCCTATGATGAGGCGATGCTGTTTGCGGCGGTTCGGCTCAAGGTAACGGATCCCGAGCTTAAGCAGGGGAAAGTGGCTACGCTGACTACGCGGACCGCGCTGGGACCCGTTGAGCGTCCCTGGGGCATTGAAGGGGGCTTCGCGGTCGTCTATAAGTTTATGACGCGTAGCGGGGAGGCGCGCGCCCTGCGCTGCTTTCGCGTGCCCATCGACGCCGATATGCGCTTTCGCTATGAGCGTATCGGAGTCTTCTTCCGCTCCCACCTGCCCGACATTACGGTGGACTGCTCTTATTACGCCGACTGTCTGGTGGTCAAGGAGCAAGGGGTGTCGCCGTCGCGTGCCTATCCGGTCATCGCTATGGAGTGGGTCGATGGTCTGACGCTGCTGGAGATGGTGGATGAGTGCTGTCGCCGCCGTAACATACAAAGGCTGCGGCGACTGGTGGGACAGTGGGAGCAGCTGATCGTGCGTCTGAGGCAGAGTGGAGTGGCCCATGGGGATCTGGCCGGCGTCAATGTGATGTGTCGTACGGACGGCCATATGCTGCTGGTGGACTACGATGGCGTCTATCTGCCCGAATTTGGACCCGGCGCGGCTAACCTGCAGCGCGTCCTGCTGGGTCAGTCCGACTATCAGCATCCACAGATGACGGCGCGCCCCTTTAACGCCACCATGGACGATTTCTCGGCACTGGTGATCTATACGGCCCTGCTGGCCCTCGCGCGGCAGCCGGAGCTGTGGGAGATGTACGCCAAACGCGACGCGCAGGGCAAGCTACTGGATACCAATCTGCTCTTTACGCGCCAGGACTACCTGGATCCCGATCACTCGCGCCTGTGGCGATCCCTGGCCGCGTTGAATGATGAGCGGGTGAGCCGCGCCCTGGCCGCGCTCGGTCACGCCTGCCAGCAGCCCATTGAGCAGGTACGCTTTCCCTGGCATCTGTTAGATCAACCTGTCGCCGCGCCTGGACCTGTGCCGCCCGTGCCAGCGCCAACTGTTGAGATAGACAGGGCAGCCGCCACGACGCTCCATACGGAGGAGCGAAGCCCTGCGGTGGCTCCGGGGGTGACCACTAGCAGCCTTTCCATCAGCGTTGCGGCTGCGCGGCCCGCTCAAGGTTACAGCATGCGCGAGTGGGAGCGCCAGTTCGCTGAGCGCGTAGCAACCTTCAGGCAGGTCTGTCAGCGTGAGGATGACGAGGAGATCGCGGCCGCCTTTGAGGAGATCAGCAATTTTGGGCACTTCGATGAGGGGCTCTTTCCGCCGGCGTTGCTGCAGCGTGCGCGGCTGGCGCAACAGCGGCGCAGTGCCCTGGCACGCTTTCGCATGGCCCTGTCCACGAAGCGGCCGCTGCAGATGGCCACGGCCTACGACGCCTCCCTGCTGAACGCCTCCCATAGCGTGACGCAGAGGGAGCGGTCGCTACTGGTGCTGGCCCACGCGTTCCAGCAGGCCAGCCATGAGCATGATAGCCAGGCCCTGCTGACCGCCTACCAGGCGATTCAGGATTCGCCCTATCAGCGCGCCTTCAGGTTTTCGGCCCAGGAACTGGAGCTGGTTGAGGTGGCCCGTGGCTATCAAGCCATGCGGGACGAGGTGCTGAGAGGGATCGCCACGGACGACGATGCGCGCATCCGCCGGGCATACCGGCCAGAGCTGGAGCAGCTATTTAGCGCCTGCGCCTTTTCTGCAGAGCAGCAGCAACGCATCAAGGGAGCCATGGCCGCCGCTGAGATCGAGCAGGCACTGGCGCGGCGCGACTATGCCGGGGCCGTGCGGCGCGGCTGGTCCCTGCTTCCCAATCAGCCGGGACTGCTGATCCGCTTTAAGCTACAGAGAGCGGCCCTGCGCCTGGTGCGCCAGCAAGACATTAGCGATCTCAAGGCGACCATCAGCCGGCGCGCCGAGACGGCGTATCTCACCCTCACGTGGCGCTGGCCGGATTCGCCGCTGGTGCGCCATGCCGTGATAGTCTGGAGCTATGAATGCTGGCCGCCCCGCCTGGGCAACCATGTCAGGCAGCCGGGCGCCGAGCATTTCACCTGGGTACAGCGTCCGGAAGGACAGCTGCAGGGCTCGTGCGAGATCAGGCTGGATCCGGCGGCTGAAGCCGCGCTCTATATCCAGGGCTATAGCGCTCTACGCGATCCCTGGGATGAGCGGCGACGCTGGTTCTTCGCCGATGGTTGCGTTCCCACCTCGCGCTGTAAATCCACATGATCGCATCATAAGAATGTGACGAACGTTGAAGAGGCGGCATGCGCAAGCAAGAAAAGAAACAAAAGTACGTGCGGGGCTTGCCCCCGCTTGGTTGCCTCGCCGCTCGAAAAAGCAACAGAAATAATGTGGTGTATCGTATGCAAACCGTCCTTGATCACTTTGAAGGGGCCTTTCCTTTTGGGAAGCAAAGCGGGGGCAAGCTCCGCACGTACTGTGGTCTTTTCTCGTTTGGCATCATGATTTTTATCCCTTTTTATTTAAGGGGCATATGGCATCGAGATCGTCCATTTGTTGAGGAAGATTTATGATAGATATCATGCATGTAACAGAACTTTTGGCGGAGATGGCGCGGCGCATCGAGTCATTTGATGGGGAGAGCGCCGGGCGCCTCAAGCTGCTGAACGCGGCCATTCAGGATGAGGCGAGCGGTGAGATTAATGCCTGGGCCGATAGCGACCTCTACCAGCTGATCGATCCGGCGCTGGTATGCGAGCGCTATCGTAGCTATCAGGCGCGGCCCGCGCGATCGCGCGTAGAGCTCAATGGACGAACATTGCTGCGCATCCTGCTGCCCTGTCTGCCCCTGCTGCTGACCGGCGTGAGTCTGATCCAGGCTCTGACGCTCTATCCAGCCGTCCTGGCAGCATCCCCGGCTGGACGCGGCAGCCAATCGTTTCTCTTCTGGTGGCAACAGGGCTTTAACGGTCAGCTGCCGGGCTGGCTGCGGGCCAGCAATGTCTTGCTGCTCGATTTGCTTTTGCTGCTGGCCTGGCTGATCTCTTCGCTGTGGCTGGCCGGAGTGCCATCGCTTCAGCAACAACAATCGCAGGAACAGGCGCGGCAGGAGCAGGATCTGCGGGCCGCCCTGAACCATACGCTGGCTATGGTCACGCTCTATCTGGCGCACTATAAGAGTCAGCTCAGCACGGCGGACAACCTGACCCTGCTCGCCCGGCGCATCGACTCCATGGGGCGCCGCCTGGAAACGAACTTTGAGCAGGTTAGCGCCAGCTTCGATAGCATGACGCGGCAGGTCTCCGAGCGCTTTGCGGGCATCGCGCAAGAGCTGACGCGGGAGTTCGATGGTGTCACAACGGATATCACCACCCGCTACGATGGCATGTCGCAGCAGGTCATGCATCGCTTCGGCCAGATGACCGATCGCATGCTGGAGCAGCTCCTGGAGGGCAGCAAATACCTGAAAGAGATGGACCGGCTCAGCGGGGGCGTGGTGCAGACGGCCGATCACGTGCGTGCCGCCGCCACCATTCTACAGCAGACCAACGGCGAGCTGACGCGGCAGGCCCAGAACCTGGCGCTCCCAACCGCCGAGCTGGCCCGCCAGCAGGCATCCCTGATCACCGCCGCCTCCCAATCGACGCAGCTACTACAAGAGATCTCCCATACCATGACCGACCTCAGCCAGCAGCAGGATCGCTGGGGAACTGACCTGCGCAACATCCTCGACACCCTCGACCTCACCATTGAACGAGCCGCCGAACTCGCCCTCCAATACACCCACAAAGAAGAACCCCCATCAAATAAATGATCACACTGTAGGTCGGCCGCAAGGGCCAATACATTCAACTTTAGAGCAAGCAACAAGAAAAGAGACGAGAGTACGTGCGGGGCTTGCCCCCGCTTGCTTGCTCGCCGCTCGAAAAAGCAACGAGCATGATGCGAGGCATCGCATGCAACCGTACCTGGCTGCTTTCAAGGAACCTTTCCTTTTGGGGAACAAGCAAAGCGGGGGCAAGCCCCGCACGTACTGTGGTCTTTTCTGGTTTTGCATGGTCTTAAATTGAACGTATCGGCCGCAAGGGCCGAACCTACGGTGGGCGTGTTCGTGCGTGGAGGAGGGGTTTCCATGCGGGTAAATGAGAAGGAAATCTGAACCCTTGACATGAAGTTGACTTTCTGGTAACTTAATGACTAAGAAGTCATAAAGAAATTTGGCTAGTCAAAATTTAGTATTACTGGTCAGAAATCAACCGGGATGAACAGGAATGTATCTCTCTAGAGAATTGGTCGCAGAAAAATGATACATCAATCGCTTAAAGAAAAACAGCGGCAGGAGCGGGAAGAGCTGATACTGCAGGCGACACAGGAGTTGTTGCTGGAGCGTGGCTACTATGAAACTTCGATGGGCGAGATCGCTCAGCGAGTGGGGGTGGCCAAAGGTACGCTCTACCAGCATTTTGAGAGCAAAGAAGCCTTAATGATCGCCCTCTTTAAGAGTGAGTTCCATGATCTGCATGTGGCTATCGAGAATATTGCCGGTATGCAGGTTGGTGCGCAGGAAAAGATATCTTTGATGATCGATACGCTGTGCTACCACCTGGCCGAGAAGCATCCGGTGTTCTTTATCATGCGTAACGCCTCTGACCTGGAGGCGGAGATCCATGAGGAGATCAAAGAATATTTTAATGGGATTCGCGCCCAGATCAGTGTGATACTGGATGGCGGGAAGGCGGAGGGAATTTTTAATGCCAGCCTGCCGACCGAGGTGATGATGGAAGCCCTGTTTGGCATCATCGTCTCGCGCCTGTTCAAGAACTTTCACCAGGGTCAGCAGGTCACATACGAAGATCTTGTTGGCCACCTTAAGTGCATCTACTTCCACGGTATCACAGCCCCCACACCCGCGCCTGCGGGCTAAAGCCGGCTGTGCCGATAAATGGAATATACCGACGGAACATTTGTTGCCAGATCTAGCAATGCCGCTCTCTGATAAAAAATTGCATAAACAATGTCTCTGTCTTTTCTATAACTATGAGTTTAAATGTATTGAAATTGCGTCGTAAGGAGTAACTCATAATGCAAGTTTCTACAGTATCTCCGCAGGAAAAGGCGGGGGGACTTGCCTATAAGTGGGTTGTTGCGATTGTGGTCGTCTTTGGCCTGTTCATGACCATCCTGGATGGAACCATCGTGAATACCGCCATTCCACGCTTACAGAACGCCTTCGGTGCTGATCTGACCAGTGTTCAATGGGTGCTCACAGCGTATACGCTGGCCCAGGGTGTGGCCACCCCACTGACCGCCTACCTGGCGAGCCGGATCGGCAATAAGCGTTTATACCTTGTCGCATTGGCTGGCTTTACATTGGGATCGGCGCTGTGCGGACTCTCCTGGAGTCTGGAGTCGTTGATTATTTTCCGTATCATTCAGGCGATATTTGGATCTTTCCTGTCTCCGCTAGCGATTACGTTGCTCTACATGGAGTTTCCGCCCGCCGAGCGTGGTACGGCCATGGGTTTCCTGGGTATCCCGATCCTGCTGGCGCCCGCCTTTGGGCCGACGCTGGGTGGTTACCTGGTGACCTATTCCGACTGGCAGCTGATCTTCTATATCAACCTGCCGATCGGTATCGTCGGTCTGCTGATGGGATTCTTCTTCCTGCGTGAGAGCGTGGGGCAGCGTGTCAACTTCGACTTCCTGGGCTTTATCTTTGCCTCTATCGGCCTGGCAGCGGTCCTCTATGGTCTGTCGGATGCCGGTACCGACGGTTGGAGCTCGGCGACTGTGCTCGGCTGTATCATTGGCGGCCTGCTCTGCCTGACGATCTTCGTCATTCTGGAACTGTCGCGTGCGAAGCAAGGGAAAGCCGTGCTGCTGGACCTGCGCGTCTTCGGCAATGGCGTCTTTACCACCAGTATCATCGCCAGTACGCTGGTGATCTTCGCCCTCTATGGCGGTCTGTTCTTGATCCCGGTCTACCTGCAGTCGCTGCGCGGTGAATCGGCCTTCCAGTCCGGCTTGGTCCTGTTGCCACAGGCCTTTGCCTCCATGCTGGCGGTTGTGATTGGCGGTCGTCTCGTTGACAAGATCGGCGTACGTGCGGTGGTTATCCCGGGGTTGCTGATTATGGGATTCGCCATGTGGATGTTGACCTCGCTCAGTCTGACCGAGCCGGTTAGCTCCTTCCAGACGGCCCTGATCATTCGCGGTTTTGGTATGGGACTGTGTCTGCAGCCGCTCTCAGTCTCGATGCTCTCGCAGATCAAGCCTAAGATGCTCTCGCAGGCGTCGTCGGTCAACACTACCTTCCGCTTTGTGATGAGCTCGCTGGCCGTATCGGTGATCTCGACCTACGTGACCTCGCGCGACAAGCTGCACTATGCCCACCTGGCCGAGATGGTTACCGCCGACTCGCCCACAGGTCACTTTATCACCCAGATGCAGGCCATCCTGATGAGCCGTGGTTCATCGGCCTCGGCCGCTTACGGGACCGCGCTGGAGTATATCGCCGGCCGCCTGCAACTGCAGGGATATGTGATGGCTATGCAGGATGCCTTCTGGGTAACCCTGATCCTGGTAGGAGTGGCCGTCGTTGCCTCCTTCTTTGTCAGCGGCAAGAAGAATAATAAAAAGAATGAGCCGATCGAGGAGCGCCCGCTGACCGACGAAGAGCAGAAGGCCAAAGAAGAGGCCCTGATGGCGGTATAGCCCAAAGGGGAGATGGTATCGTTGGTGGGACGTGGGTGGCCGGGGACGTGGCCGCTTTGCGGCAAGCCGGGGCAAGCCCGGCACCTACGGCGGCACCCCACCAACTCTCCTCTCCCTCTCCCCGCCGAAGGCGGGGATGCAAAAGGTATGTCATACCCAGTTTAAAAAGGAGGGGAATGATTATCATTCCCTGATGCATATATAAATACAAATTGTTATCAATTTTTACTTTTTCATTTGAAGGAGATCACGCACCATGCGTCGCATGATTTTTGTACCGATCCTGATTATGATCGCCATCCTGGCTATCGCCGGTGGAGCTGGCCTCTGGTTCTTAAACAACTACAATAACTACCAGACCGATGACGCCCAGGTCACTGGCCATATCTTGAGCGTTAGCAGTCCCCAGGCGGGCCAGTTGACCACCATGTCGGTCAAGCTAGGTGATAAGGTGACTGCCGGCCAGACCATTGGCACCATTACCACGGCTCCCACCACCGGTACCAGCGCAACGACTGTAGCGGCCGCTGCCAAGCCTGCTACTGTCGATGTTACTAGCCCGATTGATGGCACCATCGTCCAGGTTCCAGCGGTGCAGGGACAGGGAGTAACTCCGGGTGCTACGCTGGCTCAGGTGGCTGACCTCAGCAATCTGACGATCACCGCCTATGTCGATGAGGGTGCCATCAACAATATTAAAATGAATCAGGATGTCGATGTGACCGTCGATGCCTATAGCGGCACTACCTACAAGGGCCATGTGCAGAACATCGTCTCGGCGACCGCCAATTCGTTCTCGCTGCTGCCCTCCTCGGACAATGCCAGCGGCAACTTCACCAAGGTCTCGCAGCGCATCCCTGTCATCATCTCATTTGGCGACAACGGTGGCAACAACATCGTACCGGGCATGAGCGCGGAAGTCACCATTCACGTTCACTAATATAAGGAGAGAAAAATGATCATTGGAGGACTTATCGCGGTCGCCGTTCTCGCCTTGCTGGGTGCATTCTTCCTGGCACGTGGTGGTGGCGATAAAAACGCGAAGCCTGCTGCTAGGGTGGAGAGCGCGCAGCCAGCGACGCCGGTCCAGCCTGACATAGAGAAGAAGGCCACTATCCCGGCTCCCGAGCTCAAAAGGGAGAGCCAGCAGTTGGAGTTCCCAAAGAATTCCAGCATGCCCGATCTCAGCCAGGATACGACAACGTCCATGCCTCGCGTCAACAACTTTGAGGACTACAACGCCACGCCGGCCTACTGGCCGCAGGAGCAGTCAGCGAGCCAGCATGAGCCCGACGTAGCCGCCCTCAATCGTCGCTTATACGAACTAGCCGGCCAGCTGCATATCATGCAGCGCCAGACGCGTGACATCGAGCAGAATCTCATGCACCTCAGCGGCGTCATCGAACACATGAACCGCAAAAATCACAGCAATGGCAATGGGTCGGAGCCCTTGCTCAGCAGGAGCTCCTCCGTACCATCCATGCCCTACGGCGACTAGTCGCCCCCTCCCGGGCGGCCGCATACGCGGCCGCCCTTTTTAATTAAGATGAGGGTGTGTTTTTGCATTGATGGCGCGTTACGCGCCATCAATGCAAAAACACACCCTCATCTTAATTATTTGTGAGTGCCACAGGCATGCCCCCCTATTATTTAGATGTGTGGGGTGGCGCATGCTCCCTCTTTATTTAGATGTGTGGGGTGGTGCATGGCTCCTCTTTATTTAGATGTGTGGGGTGGTGCATGGCTCCTCTTTATTTAGATGTGTGGGGTGGTGGTGTCAGGCAGGCGCCCAGCGCCTGCCTGACACCACCACCCCACACATCTAAATACATTTTGAGCGCCGTAGACGCGTATAGTCATGCGCCGAAGGCAAAAATCCCCCTCCTAATCCCTTGACTTTGAAATGACCTTCTGGTAAATTGATGACTGAGTAGTCAAGAAATCTGTTTGTAAGTCAATTGACAACTAACCAGTCACTTACTTGATTGCTTGCCAATCGACATCGAACTCTGGAACATCACTGTATTTTGTACTTTGCATTGCTTGATGTGTATATAGCAATATCGCATCTGTACAGCGTATAAGGAGTTTCTGTCTATGCAGACGTCTGCACCTGCCGCGCCTCGGAGCGGGGGATTGCCATATAAATGGATTGTGGCATGCGTGGTGATCTTTGGCATCTTTATGAGTATTCTCGATAGTACTATCGTGAATATCGCCATTCCACGTCTACAGAGTGCCTTTGGTTCGGATCTTAATAGTGTGCAGTGGGTGTTGACCGGCTATACGCTGGCCCAGGGGGTGGCTACGCCGCTCACCGCCTATCTGTCGGATCGCATCGGGATCAAGCGTTTCTACATGATGTCGCTGGCGGGTTTTACGCTGGGCTCGGCCCTGTGCGGATTTGCCTGGAGCCTGCCGGTACTGATCACGTTCCGCCTGCTGCAGGGCTTTATGGGAGCCTTCCTGTCGCCGCTGGCCATTACGCTGCTCTACCATGAGTTCCCACCGGCGGAGCGTGGTACAGCCATGGGCGTACTGGGTATCCCGATCCTGCTGGCCCCGGCGTTCGGTCCCACCCTTGGTGGCTATATCGTCACCTTCGCCGGCTGGCAGCTCATCTTCTATATCAATGTTCCGCTGGGGATTATCGGCCTGATTCTGGCGGCGATCTATCTCCATGAGGCACGCGGCGATGCACGCACCAGCTTTGACGTCCCCGGCTTCGTGCTCTCGGCGATCGGGCTGGGCCTGCTGCTCTATGGGCTCTCGGACGCCAGTACCTCTGGCTGGACCTCGGCTACCGTGCTGGGCTGCTTGCTCTCGGGCGGCCTGCTGCTGGTCATATTCATCTTTGTCGAACTGGGCCGCGTGCGGCGGGAACAGCAGCCGCTGCTGGATATACGCGTGTTCAGGGATCGCTCGTTCTCGACCAGTAGCTTTGCCAGCATCCTGGTCACCTTCGCCCTGTTTGGCGGGCTCTTCCTGGTCCCGGTCTACCTGCAGAACCTGCGCCAGCTGAGCGCCTTCCAGGCCGGACTGCTGCTGTTGCCCCAGGCGTTCGCGTCTATGATCGCCGTGCTGGTCGGTGGCCGGCTGGTGGATCGCTTCGGGGTGCGCGCCGTGGTGATCCCGGGTCTGGTTATCACCGCCATCGCCATGTGGCGCTTTACCTTTTTAGATCTCTATATTCCCTTTGGCTCGTTCCAGCTGCTCTTGATCCTGCGTGGCTTCGGCATCGGCCTCTGTATGCAGCCGCTGATGGTATCGGCGCTGGCCCAGATCCGGCCGCGCATGCTGGCGCAGGCCACGGCAGTCAGCACCACCCTGCGCTTTGTCGGCAGCTCGCTGGCGGTCGCCATCATCGCCACGCTAGTCCAGAGCCAGACCAGGCTACACTATGCCCACCTGGCCGAGAAAGTCACGCCAGACTCCCCGCTGGGACAACTGGTGCCGCGCCTGCAGGCGCTGTTTATCTCGCATGGGGCAGCGGCGACCCAGGCCTATGGCACGGCCCTGAGCACCATCAGTGGCCTGGTGATGCGGCAAGCATATATCCTGGCCATCCAGGACGCCTTCTGGCTCAGCCTGGCGCTCACGCTGGTCGCCGTAGTCGCCGCCTTCTTTGTCGGCTCCGGTCGCCGTAAGAACCAACCGGCCCAACAAGAACCATTAAGCGACGAAGAATCCAAGGCCCGCGAAGAAGCCATGATGGCCGTATAACCCATCGGCCCGGCCGCCGCGTCCAACCCATAGGTTCGGACCTCGCGTCCGATTAAAAACGCGTTCGATTGAAAAATACAACGATACGAATGATCGAAGGAGTGAACGTACCATGCGACGGATGGTCTTTGTTCCAATTTTAATCATGATCGCCATTCTGGCCATCGCCGGTGGCGCTCTCTACTGGTTCTGGAATGGTTACAATAACTACCAGACCGACGATGCCCAGGTGACGGGGCATATCTTGAGCGTCAGCAGCCCCCAGGCGGGCCAGCTGACCGCGTTGTCCGTCAAGCTGGGTGATAAGGTGACCGCCGGCCAGACTATCGGCACCATCACCGCCGCGGCCCCCACCACAGGCACCGGGACCACGGCCGCCGGTGGCGCGAAGAGCAGCAATATCGATATCATCAGCCCCATTACGGGCACGATCGTCCAGGTCCCGGCGGTCCAGGGACAGACGGTGACCCCCGGCGTGGCGCTGGCCCAGGTGGCGGATCTCAGCAATCTGACGATCACCGCCTATGTCGATGAGGGCGCCATCAATAATGTTAAGATTAATCAGGATGTCGATGTGACGATCGATGCCTTTAGCGGCACCACCTACAAGGGCCATGTGCAGGACATCGTCTCGGCGACCGCCAGCTCGTTCTCGCTGCTGCCCTCTTCGGACAATGCCAGTGGCAACTTCACCAAGGTCGCGCAGCGCATCCCCGTCGTCATCAGTCTGAATAGTACCGGGAGCGACAATGTCGTTCCTGGGATGAGCGCGGAAGTAACCATTCACGTGCACTAGGCGGCCATGCAGCAAGTAAGCCTGCCTGCCTGAGGGAGGGGCATCTTTGCTATGGAGGTGTCCCTGCATTCAATCGAAAGGAAGAAGCATGTTGATTACCGGTGGACTCATCGCTGTTGCCATTGCGGCACTGTTGCTCGCCTTTTTCCTGGCCCGTGGAGCCAGCGGCGAGCGCGGCGGCAGCGGCAGGTCCGAATTGCCTGGCAACAACCAGGCCCAGACAGAACTGATGGCCGCCCAGGCCGCGGGCTCACCCAGCGCGGTCGCCCCCACGGACGCGACGCCTCGCCCCATCGAGCGGTCGCCCGCAGCCTTCAATACACATCAGAGCCAGGACAATCGCAATGAGGAGACCGCCCCGCCGCGTGCGAGTGGCAGCCTGGCGCCTGGCTATTATGATGAGGATGCCAGTGCCCAATCTCTCAACCGCCGGGTGTACGAGCTGGCGGGCCAGCTCCGCTCTCTCCAGCGTCAGTCGCAGGAGATCGAGCGCCACCTGGTAGAGCTCAGCGGCATCATCGAAGGCATGGATGCGCGTGGCCGCCACGACCAGCCATACTATCGCAGCGCCGCCTCCTACGGCCCCGACGAGGCCCACAAAGACTAGCCACCCGATGGGTACTCGAATTTGAAGCCAAAGGGCGCAACAATGTTTGAGCCAGTGTGGTAAATGTAATGGAGAAGATACATAGATGATGATTATATAGCTGTACTCCAGCATGAATTCGCTGCCCAGGAGAACAGCTTTCTCTTGCAGCTAAGATGTGACTTATATTGGGACAAAGTGGCATTTAAGCGCCTTATTGAGGCCATGTATGCATGCTGCAAACAATATGAGCAAACACCTAACTCAAAAGAGGACGCATTACCTTTACCACGCTGGCTTGCAGAAGGATACTGGTATATTGCCACCTTTGTACCAGGCCATACTTCTCATCCATATTGGAGCGATATAATTGCTAAAGAACCAGAATACTTTAGCAAAGCATATGATTTTTTAGATCATGTAGCGAGGTGGTTTTTTTCAGGTCGCTATCCCTGGACCAGAGAAGCAAAGGTATGGATTTATTATAGTGTGTTAGTTGAGCTAAATGAGGCAAACTAACATCAGCAAGAAAAAGGCGCACTTAGCATTCCCGGAACCGAAATATATTGTAGGTTCATAAAATGCTACTATGAGCCAAACAAAAACGCCCAGGTAAATAGTCTGTTCTTGACTGTCATACCTGGGCGTTTTGTATGTAACAAGGTGTCTCAGCTGCCGTAAGACTCAAGAATCAAATTGCAGAGAAACTACTTTGTTGCTGAGTACTTTGAAGTAGACGACGAAGAAAGCAAGCGTCTCTATCACTTTCCATAAGCACATAATATGCATGGTGATATAAAGATTGTGCCACCATGGGGGATCGAAACCTGGGCCACAAACAAATATGGGGACACGAGTTACAGCTGCCATCAGAATGGAAGTAAAGCTGGCGAAAAAAGCCATGACTGTAATTACCCACCAGCGGTGGAACTGCTTCAATTGAAGCACTCTTAGCGAGAAAGCTGTTGCAGTAAAAAATGCAACGATCCCGCAGAATGCAAAGGCCAATGACAAATTGTCGAAGATTGCTGTGGGTGGGCCGCAACGCGCAAGTGTGAGGTGTAAGAGCATGCCGACTCCTCCAGTTTCTATGTTCTCGACCAGGGAATTGAGGTAGCTACTATACATGATGCATGAATATAAATGCTTGTGACACATTTATCGTGCTGCGCGCACACTTTTTTGACCGTGGCCGAAGCTACATATCTTTTACTGGCTCTGCAAGAGGATTGAATGAAAGCAGAGGATATGCTATCATAAAAGGACAGCGGGGCTGTAGCTCAGTGGATAGAGCGTCGGTTTCCTAAACCGTGCGTCGGAGGTTCGAGTCCTCTCAGCCCCATTCAGTTTTTCTAATACCCCTTCAACCCGCTCCAGAAGCTAAAAAAGTCCCCAACAGGCACCACCCGAGAGAACCAGGTAAAGCACCTATTTTGGGGCCATTTTTCCCAAGTATTACTGTCGGAACGCCGATTCTCCGACAGGAAAACCTCCCATTTTTAGACTTTTTTATCTCTATTGAGGACTGATAGGAAGTATCGCTGCATTTCCCCTTTTCCTTGAAATCTCGAAGCTAATAGTGGTTTAGTTGCCCTACAAGCCACTTTATATATCTTTTGTTGATCTGATAACTTAGCAGTAGGGATGTTACTGAGAAGAATCATAGTAAACATTGGATCATCCGGCATCATACTGTGAGCTTTTTCTAACATTTGCTCCCCTTTCTGCTCCCATGCAAGATAAGCCTGCTCGCTATAGTTCGCGCAAAAGTACTCCGCGAATAAAGACATCATATAACCAAAGGTCCAGAGAAAATTAATATCTTCTGTAAAATGCTCCAGTCCATAGGATGTCAGGCGGCGAAGGATTGTAAGGCATTCATCATAGTCTGGTAAATCGTATTCGTCTTGCCACTGGTAAGGTTGTTCAACAACGGTATACCAGCATAAAAACGCTAAACGAACGCAGGCTTTTATGTGGGTGGGGTCTTCTTCCCATTGTTGAAGCATGACTGCTTTTGCTTCTTGCCAGCTCTTAGCAGTTTCTAACTCATCAATGAGTGCCCACTCCCAGTCAATCATGTTTGAATCCTTTCTTAGCCAAATAAGCATAAAGATTATATCAACTAAATGCCCTGTTGTTTCCGTCTCTTCCGCTTGCTCAGAACATTCATAGCAGCCACTGCCGAGACTCTTTCGTGAGGTGCTTTTTGTCACCTACCTAACCGGAAAGCTTGGGTAGTGCGTATAGGACATAATAGTGACGCAAAATGAGGAAAACGAAATTATGCAAACAAGAAGAAGAAAAATAGGAACCTATGCAATAGCCTTTAGTGCTCTTTGCTGCATTGTTGTGGCTGCCGGTGATTTTTATATAGCCGCTACAAGCAATAGTCACAGGAGCCTTTCCTTTACGGATGCTTGCATTGCTCTGTTTTCGAGCATTATGTGTATTTTGTTATTCATTCAAACACGAAAAAAGCTTTGATTGGGGGCAAACGTACGTTAACCTGGCCTTGCGGCTAGCGTCTCCAGCTCCTCATTGCTCAATCTGCCGTCCAGAGAGATCAGGGGAAATGCCTGCATCTGTCATTGCCTGGCGAGTCATTGAGACATCACCTGGTTACGATAGAGTGTGAGCATGACGGATTTGTGGCATATTCAGGGAGGAAACCAATGTCTGGATACCAGCCGCCCAAAGGTTACTTTGCCTGTCGAGAAACAAACGCGCAGGCCACCTGGAAACGTCTGCTGCCGTTTTTTCAGCTTCCCGGTACGATCACACTGGGCGCTACGATGGTGCGTTCAATCGGGACCTGGTCGTCCTGTGCGGACGAGTGAACCGCGATTTCCTATCACTATATCCAGAATAAATAGTATCCATCAGCGACCATCTGGTAGCGTCTTCATGGCAAACACAAATTCACTTGCGAGGCTCGTGCTCAGAGGAAAAGAGGAGCGTGGGGTAGACTGGAAGCGTGGTCACGCCTCACATCTTCTGAATGATGGCCTCCATTTCGGTCTCGTTGAACGCACGAAGTGTCTGGGTGCGTACATTACCGAGGCTGTCGAGGGTGAGTAATGTCGCCATCGCCGCCTGTTCATCTGGCGCCTCAATGACACTGATGAGGTCATACTTTCCCTGGGTCCAGTAGATATTGTCGAGCTTACCCCCGTGACGCTCCACATCGGAACGGAAATGACGAGCGCGCTGGACAGTATCCTTGGCATTCTTCACCCCTTGATCGGTCCATTTGATGAGTACTACGTAGGTAGGCATAGCCTTGCTCCTTTCTTTACTCTGCGTTTGTCACATTTCCAGTTCAACCCACATATGATTTATAACGTCGCCAATGGCACCAGTTGTAACTCTTGCTCTCGATGCGAGGAACATGCTTAACAGCTTACGGATAACGTGGTGCTCGATCTGAGGAGCAAATGGTGCCCTCGTTCATTCCTAAGTCGTGCGTCGGAGGCTCAAGTCTCCCAGCCCCATCCCTCATAAACTCAATAATGTAAACCCGCCTCAGAAGCTAAAGAAAACTCTTTTACTGAATGTAGCAAGCAACTGGTAAACCCGCCTTTTTTTGCATTTTGTTGTTATACCGTAAATATATTGCTATGCTAGACTTATAGGTAAAAAGAAAAGATGGAAGGAACCATGCGCCGTACATTGATCGTGGTGGCTTTTATAAACTGTGTTGTTTTGAGTTCTAGTGTCATCCTCGATGGCTTGATGCATTCAGACCAACATGAGCCGGCCAGAACCTTTCTCCTGACGGGCTTGCTCTTGATTTTTCTGACACTAATTCCTCTAAGCATTTATGTGATCCGACAAATGATGGCACAAGACAAACAACTGCGTAGGTACGGTATTGCGAATATATCTATGTGGAAGTTGCTCAGAATGGATGGTGAAGTAACCAGACCCTATCGTCGAGAAACGAAACTGCAGTTTATTTTATTCATAAATATCGCCTTCGTAGTGCTGGCTTGGCCAATCGTAGGGCTGTGTTTACCAGTTATTATGCCAGATCCTTACAGTTCTGTTGCAGGGAAAAGTGATCAGCAGCTACAAGTTGAATTGCATCAATGGCAGGCTTATAAGGATACTTTCTCTCAAACCGAACATTTGATAGATTGGGCCTGCTGCCTTGAATTTCCCGTAGGTAGCCTTATCTATGCATTGCTTAGTAAAGACCTTACTCAATTGAAAGAGGAAGCTTGAGTTAATTGTGTAGAAAGAACACCTGACTAAACCGAAAAATCCTTCTTAGGAGTGACCCGCAGCGGGGTTAGACTGCTGCAGCACTTTGGCTTTAGCGAGATCATCTTCCCGAGAGATGATACCAGCGTATTCGTACTCGATATGAAAGAGTCTGGAGCGCCAATAACCCAGGCCTACAGAGAAGCCTACCAAAATTTTCCTAGCCAAAAATAGAAATTACTACCATCTAACAAAAGGTTTTGAAAGGGCCGCACTGTTGGGAAGAAAAAGTGTTTTTGCTGTTGAAGAAGGACATGTACTTTCTTTTGGACGGCTCGTATATGTTCGGCAAGACTACGCATTGAATTTTGTGCCGAGACAACAGAGTGATTGCAGCGTGGAGATCCTACACGTGGAATTGGGCTTTAGTTGGGTTTACGGCGATACCAAGTACGCCAATCAAGTGAGTGGATACTGTGGAGACTCCACCAGATGGGATAAGCGCCAGCTCCGTGTTCCTAATTTCCATTCAGGTAGATTGATTTTACTTGATGAAGCAATTGAGTGTGGCGATATTATTGGACTTGAAGGTTCAGAATCGTGGGACATTTCTTATGACTCAGCTACTTCTTGGGTTTGCTTCGGAGACGTTAGTTCTCACAAAGATGACGTTGCTGTCCTATTTGCGATGGGGTGTGGAGCTATTCTCCGAGCTAACCAATTGAAAGCACTTTGGGTAAAGCCAATTTTTCAATAAGTATTCAGCACAACTTAGCTATGGCTTCATCACAACCGTAAACGTCAAAATCATTCCCACTTGGCATACATATAGAAACTAAACTTCCTATACTATAGTCACCTGTCAGGAGAAAATATGAAACTTAATGATGACAAGCTCATTGAAAATTTGAATCTAATTGCTCGAATAAATAAATTTCCCCCTTCAAGGCGGTATACACAACACGTGTGTTCATACTACTCTCTTGTTTCGGAAATGGGGAAATTGGCCTGATCAGCTTATCGTCATCGGTTCACAAGGATGTACGATCTATACTTCAATTCTTTGTTCTGAAGCACCATATCCCATTGTCAGAAGCGATCAAACATATCACGTTGGTATTGAAGCCCCCTCATTACAAGATTGGCTTCAAGATTGGCTTGATGGGAAAGAAAAACATGAGCAAGTATTGCTTCCAGTGAGCTTTGAGGAAGAGGCCTGAGAAGAAAGGTATTACTGTCTGAGATGCAAAACCGATGGTGACGTAACACAAGTTTGAGGGGTTTTGGGCGTTGATTTAGGCTTCAAAGGAGGGAAATAAAAAACCAGGGGAATCTACGTTATTGCCGTATACCTATAGTAGTGAATTGGCTGCTGGAGGGGACTTAGCCCTACTTCTGTTTCTTCCTTCTTGACTCCGTCTACCAAGTCTATTATCGAGCGTTTTTTACTATCATATACAAGGATAGCTATGTATACCAGCCTGCTGATTTGTTGGCGATAGTATAGAAGGACGGAGTTGAAAGGAGTTGCTGTCTCAAGAGGGAGTAAACTATCAATGGCGAAGCAAAAAAAGGAAACTAAGGCACAGCTCGGCAAGCAATATCCGCGTTACCGTTTCTATCTCAATCCGTATCAGGATCTGCGGTGGACGATGTGCCCTCAGTGTAAGAATAAGATGCATCAGCGTAAGTTACCGCTGGTGATCCATGTCGATCCAGCTTACTTGCTCTCTCTCAACAAAACATGCCGTTATTGTCCACATTGTGATTTGCTTATTGCTCATCAAAACGACGTGGAGGGTTTTCTGGCAGCGTACTTTTCCAGGCCTGATCTAGAAATAGTTGGCAACGATTATCTGGTAGTAGGAACCATGGACCGTGCAATATGGAAGCGCGGTATACAGCAACCGTTGACCGTGCAAGAGACGCTGGATGCGTTGCACGATTTCAAGGATGTTGTCACATTTCAACTGACAGGAGGCTGGGTGAGGGACAAGACCAGACCTCCGACAAAGAAGTGAGGGTTCAGTCGTACATCTGATCTAACCCCATATAAGAAGCTCTTCCATTGTATAGACAAAAACGACAGAGTTCTGCTAAATTGGTCGTTGATACGTTAGATATACTAAAAAAAAGCTATAGAGCAAGAAGTACGTATCATGCCTTGAAATAAAGCCAGGAGGATGGGCTGATGGATATATTTGATGAGCTTGCTGGCATTGATCTGCGCTCCCTTGATCCAGATGGAGGCGTTGTGGCTGTCATGGTATGTTGGCGACCATGTGCAAAAGATCCCGATCCTGAGCAGCCTGGAGAGAAGGTCTTTATCTCGAGCTATCTGCCGCTGGGCGCTTCTGACTTGTGCTGCTGTGGTAGTGGCAAACGTTTTGCTGACTGCTGCCAGCCATTACCCTATTGGCGCCCTGTCTGTAAGAATCCGAGCATGCAAACGTATAGTTTGATGCACCCACAGGCAGCTTACTTCAAGCATATCCCTGATGATGTGGTGTATGCTTTCTTGCAGAATGATGAGCGGCTCTATTGTGTGGCGGATGATGGTTCTCAGCATGGCTGCTGGCTATACTGGGGAGATCCAGCGTATGATGCTCCCTATGGAACACTTTGCTTTGGTGATTTCACGCTGTCTGAGGACCATTCTTTGCGTGTTAGCGCCCTGAGCGAGACACGGATGGAGATCTTGCTGGACCTTCTAAAGCCACTCGCTTTAGATGCACCGCAGATGCAAATAGATCCTTTCCCGCGTCTGGCAAAGCCGCGATGGAGAGGCTCAAAGCGATAGAGGAAGAAGGAGTGTGATAGACACATGGCTGAGGAAGCTCACAGCGCTGCTTCGGCGTATCGAGCACACGCGGCGGCGTTTCAAGATAAGAGCGTGGTGTATGCGTATCGCTATCGTCCCATCTATCCATCTGCCACCTTCGATCTGTTGGTGCAGCTGATGGGGACACGGCCTGGGGCGGTGCTGGATGTGGGTTGTGGCAGCGGCGATATCGCGCGCCAGCTGGTGCCACGGGTTGAGCGGGTGGATGCGGTGGACTTTTCATCCCAGATGCTTGAGCGGGGCAGGCAGCTCCCCAATGGGGATCATCCTGCTCTGCGCTGGCTGTATGGACGCATCGAGGAGGTGCAACTTCAGCCTCCCTATGCCCTGGTGACGGCCGGCGAGAGTATGCATTGGCTGGATTGGCATATCGTTATGCCGTTGCTCCATGATGTGCTGCAGGACGGGGCGTACCTGGCCATGGTGGGGAGGCAGATCACGCCGGATATCTGGTCCTTGCTCGGCGACGTGGTGCCGCGCTACCGGGCCGATTTCTACCTTCCTCAGTCACAGGAGAGGCAAGAGCAGGGCCTCTTTCAGCAGGTGGGTGAAAGCACGACCGAGGCCTATGCGTTCGTCCAATCGCTGGCTGATGTCGTTGAGTCCTATCATTCACGTGCCGGCTTCTCGCGAGAGCGCATGGGACCACTCAAGGCGGCGGCTTTTGATCGCGAGGCAGAGCAGGCCCTGCTCGCGGCGTATCCTGATGGCGTGGTCCCCTTCCAGGTGCGCGCCCAGATCACCTGGGGCGTGCCACAAAAGAAGACACCTGACGTTTTGTGAGATAGCAAGAACCAGGGGAGCGGATGTATATCTCCACTCCCCTGGTTCTCGTCATGGCATTTACGGTTTACAGCTCTGGCTGCTTCGCGCTATGCCACAATGTCATTTGTGCTCTGTGACGGATCACTTCATTTTACTGAGTTATAGAAGACCCAGGATCCGATTCAACAGGTTGGTAATACTTGTTAACGGAGCACCACCGTCAAGCAGGTGAGTAACCGCACACAGCAGGTTGCCAAGCAGGTTGCCCGCGCCTGACTGCGCTGTGATATTCAGGATAACCTGATTAAGGTTTACGTTGAGGCCCAGCAGATTCAGGTTTAATGGGCCAAGATCAAGATGCAGAACCGGACATGTACCCGTAGCTGAGGCGACTGGTACCTGAACCGGAACATTGGTTACCGTTCCCAGTACCTGGCCAGTCGCGCTGGTGAGGGTGCCACTGAGGGTACCTACGCCGGTGAGCTGCCCATTCTGAGAGACAAAGTGGTTAATTGTATAAGCACCATTGAATGTGGACCCATTAGCAGCCGTTCCTGTAACTGCCTGGGTTACCGAGCCGCTTTTAGCAGCATTAGCCTGGGCATGGGCAGAAGCGCTGAATGGCGAGAGAAAAAGACAGGCAAGTAATGCTGTTAAGATTGCTCCGCCAATGAAACTCAATTTTTTCATTAAGGTTACGTCCTCCATCCTTGGGCTATATAGTTATACATTAATAAAATCTTTTTGTGATCGATTATCGACCACTTTATGTGAAACGGTTCATCTGCGAGAATCGAATACATATGCTTACTTTCAATTTGTACGTCTAATTAATATCTTTATTTTTAATATAACAATAATTATATATGGACGTGGTTAAGCTCGCAGCCAGCACAGAAGAGGTAGGAATCTATATAGTACTTTGGGATATTAGCGGCTATTTTTATCGTACATATCTTTATGCAAGAAAGAATAATAGATCATATAAAATGCTTTTAACAGGTTTTATTTTGTTGCGATCTTTATATTATTTTAATATCGGGCCAATTATGGTACAGGATACGAATTTAATAAACACTGCAATAGGCTTTATATTCACCCGGTTGACAGGCCCTTTCTGCCAGTTACGCGGGGCTTATTTTTGTGCCTGGCCAATATCCATGTGGATACCAATCCAGAGTCTGTGGCTAATTTGAGCGAGGAGTATAATATATCGTAAAGCACATAGCTGCCCATAATATCTTTATTATGGTTAATGCTTGGATGTATAGCAAAGAAATGTTTATAGGTGAAATGTAAAGCGACCATTGTGTGAAGCGTTTTGGTGAGAGAAAGGAAGAAACATGCTTAAACGCTGCCTGGTTTCGCTCATTTTCGTTGCCTGCCTGTGCCTGGTGGTCGAATTTTCAAATGTTGCTATGAATCGATCAGCCCTTGCCGTGTCTACGTCAGGCCCGTATGGTCCAGACACCTGCATTTCCGGCTATGTCTGGCGTGAAGCTTTTACGGGCGATCACGTGTGCGTTACGCCCGATCGCCGCACCCAGGTCGCATTCGACAATAGCCAGGCTCGCTATCGCGTCAATCCGTATGGTGGTCCTTACGGTGCCGATACCTGTCGTTCCGGCTATGTCTGGCGTGAGGCTGGCCCCAACGACCATGTCTGCGTTACCCCTGATGAACGGACCCTGGTCGCTCAAGAAAATGCCCTTGCCCCGTATCGTTATGCTCCCTGATGGGCGCAGATAGCCTTTAAGAACCAATCCAATCATATCAGACGCCAGGAAAGAACAATCTCCCTCTCGAGGCTCTCAAGAGGGAGATTGCTCTTTCTTTGGGGTAAGGCGTTGTTTAACCGGCCCAGATAGCTTCTACGCCCAGTTCTATCTGTATCTCATTGCCTGCCAGGGCTATCCCTGCATTATTCGTTACCCTGTAGGTCATGTCGTAATCGCGACGATCGATCTTAGTAATGGCACGCAGGCCGATGCGCCAGGCATTGGTTAAATGGTCCTGCGTGGCGCCATTATACAGCGTGCGCAGCTGCACCTGGTGTGTCACCCCATGCAGGGACAGGTCGCCCGTGATAATAAAGCGATTGCTATCTATATGCCTTATCTGAGTACTGTTAAATGTAATGGCTGGATATTTGGTGGCATCAAAGAAGTCGGCAGTACGTAAATGAACGTCCCGTTGCGGGGCGCCGGTATCTATACTGTTGACCATGATCTGAGCTTTTACTGAGGAGTGCTCTGGAGAGTGTGGGTCCGTCTCGATTGTGCCGGTTACGTCGGTAAACTTTCCCCGGACTATAGCAATGCCCAGATGTTGAACAGCAAATTCAGCCACACTATGAAAACGATCTATTTCCCATGACATAATAAAGTCACCTTCTCATGATTACAAATGTGCTTGTTCGCAAGCTTTAAATCGCTGGATGACAGCAACTTGCGAGTAACGCAACAATAATGGATTGCATGCTGCTCAAAACGATTTACAGATGAGCTGTATGATGATTCCGTTTGTTGAAACGTGATGCTATTTCTAAAAATAGAAACATTCTATGCTTAAATGATTATTCCTCTTTCTCTAACCGCTGCTCCTATCACGCATCCATTCTGGCATTTTTTTGCGTATAAAATGTAATACCACGATCGGCGTGACCTGGGCGTGTAAATGGGTGATTTGCCCCGTGGGTTCGGCCCTTGCGGCCGATTTCCTCACGTATAAACGGGTGATGAGCCAAACAAGAACCCTAATACGTTCAACTTTAATGCAGGCAACAAGAAAAATGACGAGAGCACGTGCGGGGCTTGCCCCCGCTTCCTTCCTCACCACCCGAAAAAGCAACAAACAGAATGCAATGCATCTCATTCAATCGTTCTTGATCACTTTGAATGAGCTTTCCTCTTGGGGGACAAAAGCGGGGGCAAGCCCCGCACGTACTGTGGTCTTTTCTCTTGTTGCCTTTCTTTTGGCGAAGGAAATAGAAGGTTGCATATGTTGAATCCAGAAGAAGATCAAAATATTGTTATGGGTAATCAGCGGCAGGATGCTTATGCGGATGGGGCGGTGCAGGCGTTAGTGAGGGAGGGGGTGGCCTATCTGGAGGAGGCGATGCCGCGCTTCGTGCAGGATCTGCAGCGGTTGTGCGCGATCGATTCGCCTTCGGAGGATACGGGTGGCTTGAACGCGATGGCGGAGCAGCTGGCGGGCCTGCTGCGGCAGGTAGGGATGCGCGCCTCGATTGTGGAGCATTCATGCGGCAACGCTGTGGTGGGTACGCTGCAGGGAGCCAATCCCGCCGGCCCGAGCTGGATGTTGATCGGCCATCACGATACCGTGCATCCGGTTGGCTCGGCCGGCGCGCATACGCGGCTGGAGAGCGAGCGCTTCTACGCGCCCGGTACCGTAGACATGAAGGCGGGTCTGTTGCAGGGCATCTACGCCCTGGAACATCTACACCGGCGCGGCTACCAGGACTTCGCGAAGATCACGTTTCTCTCGGTGTCCGATGAAGAGATCTCGACGCGCTACCACGTGGGGTTGATTCGTGAGCTGGCCCTGGCACGTCCCTTTGTGCTGGGACTGGAGGGCGCGCGCTCCATCGGCAACGTGGTCACGCGGCGCAAGGGATGCGCGCACTATCGTCTCAGCGCCGAGGGGCTGGCCGCCCACGCCGGGAGCAATCCGGAGCGCGGCCGCAATGCCGTGGTAGAGCTGGCGCACCAGATCGTGCAGGCGCAGGGCTTGATGGGGATGCGCGACGGCATGACGATCAACGCGGGTCCGATCAAAGGAGGTTCACGTGCCAACATCGTCTCTGATCACGCCGAGATCATGTTTGATCTGCGCTTCCTGCATCCCGATGATCGACGCGCGGCCGAGGCGCGCTGGCACGAGCTCTTGCGGGACCAGCTTATCGAAGGGGTGACGTTAACCCTGACGCCCGCTCCCAGTTCGATGCAGCCGATGGTGGCGACCGAACAGAGCCTGGCCCTGGCCCAACAGGTACAGCGCATCTCTGAACAGATCCTCAATGTGCCGTTTGATCCTGAGACGCGGGGTGGTGCCTCCGACTGCTGTAACACGGCCATCGCGGGGTGTCCCTCTATTGATGGGCTGGGCGCGATCGGCGGCGGCGCGCATACCACGGAAGAATACGTGCTGCTGGACCCCATTCCACAGCGCACCGCTCTGCTGGCCGGCCTGATCGCCTCCGGTGGAGCCCTGCCGCGCTAGCGGGCGGCCCATGGTCATGATGAACTGGTCGGGGACAGGGGAAGCATAAACCAGAACGTTTCCCCCTGGCCCGGATTACTCTTCACGCCGACCTCACCGTGATGCAGCTGGATTAGCTCCTTGCACAGATAGAGGCTCAGCCCCAGGCTCAGGTCCAGCTCATTCTGCAGCGCGGTCCCCTTGGCCCGGTAGAAGCGTTCCCAGATCAGCTTTTGATCCTCGGGCGCGATGCCTGGTCCATTGTCATGCACATAGACACATGCATCCTTCTCACCCTCGCGCACTTTGACGGTGATCGGTTGCCCCTCGGGCGAAAACTGAATGGCGTTGGTGAGATAGATATGCGTCACCTGCTTGACGCGATTCGCGTCCACCATCACCTCTATGGGCTCGGCTAACGGATCTATCTCTAGCTCAATCTGCCGATCGGGATGGCGGCGTTGATACGTGCGGACCACCTCGGCCACCAGCTGGCGCAGATCAGCACGTGAGACGTGCAGTTCCAGTTTGTGCGCCTGCAGCCGCGAGTCATCGATGATATTGCCGATCATGCGTTCGTGGACCCGCGTACTCTGTGAGGCATATTCCAAAGGATTGAGCACACGCTCGATGCCACGACTCAGCTCCTCTGATTGGCCCGCCATCTCACTGCGCAGCTTCTCCAACCTTCGCAGTGCCAGCTGAATATTGCCCATGGTCACCGTCAGGGGAGTGCGGAACTCATGGCTGGCCAGGTTCAAAAACTCGTTGATGATCGCGTTGGTCTCTTTTAATACGATGCCTTCCAGCCGGGGATCTTTAAAGCGGGCAAAGAGCTTGACGCATTCAGTGAGCAGCGTCGTCAGCGTGGCCACTGCTTTGATCAGAGCCATTTCTTCTTCTGTGCAGGGATCGATGCGACCGATAATGAGCACCCCGGCAACCTGGTTCTGAATGACCAATGGTATCCACATAAATCGCGTCGATGCGGTGCTGGTAATGGAAAATGGACTACGCTGATTGGCTCGCTCGACACAGACTATCTGCTGCCGTTCCAGCTGTGCTATTTCTTCTGGCTGCAGAAATTCTGAGAGTGGATAATGTCCACTTGCCTGTTTGCGTATCTGCACCTGCTTATCTGGCAGTCCACTGATGGCGATATAATGCAGCTTCTGTTCGGGGGTCCTCTTAAATGAAACCAGCAGGACCGCCGGCGTCTTTAAGAGCTGGCTGATTAAATCGGTTAGCTGCTGACCAATCACATCCATGGAAGGCGTATGCAATACATCCTCCTCAGGTGAGGCGGCATATATAGATTCATGAATATGTGAGATGGCCTTGATTAAGGTGAAGATGGCTTTATTGGCGCGCTGGCTCTCGAGCTTGGATTGGTATAACGCGCTCATATCATGAAACAGGTGCAGCACGCCAAGCAGCTGCTGCTGATTATCGCTCAACGGGGTCGAGGTAATGTCAACACAGATAGCGTTATGTGATGGCAACGTGAGGATAGCGCTATGCTTGGATGCTGATGATGCTGGTTTATGACCAATGATTGTGCTCAAGCTGTCGTCGTAGGCCGGGTACAGTTGCGCGTCACGTGGCTGATAGCGATCCATCAACTGCTGAAAAGGCATACTTTTACATTCCTCTTCAGAAGTGAGCTCTAAGAGGGCGAGGGCAGCAGGATTGAGACGTTGAATATTCCCTTCAACATCCTGAATAATGACGCCATCTGGACTTGCTGTGAATAGCGCCGAGAGTTGAATCATTGCCTCATCAATATGTTCCATCATAACCTCTTACACTTGAATTATTCGTCATTTTAGCACAACTATACATATTGACATCATACTGTGTAGTATACAATATTTTCGTATTTTCTAATCTCTTGCATATGCATCAAAGCCCGCGTCATATTTTTTGCCGTGGGTGCGGGCCTTGCTCCCGATTTCCCTCCCCATCCAATTACGTCTCTCAAACATGTTATGTCCTAATCTGTCATGTTTTCGTGTTCGACGACATATTTCGTACGTGAAGGAAAAATCAGTCGCGAGGCCCGAACCTTCGATGGATGTTTCTTGTTGCTGTTACCAGCAGGTATTATGACACGTGTCGAAGGTGTGTAAGGTTTCTCATAGGACCACATGAATAGCAAAGAAAGAGGCCTCTTATGGATTTCAGGCATACCGTAGTGCTACCGGGCACGGCTGAAAAGACGCAGACTGGCCAGGGCACAATCTTCTTTATTGGCAATGCGACCATTCTCTTGCGCTACGCGGGCTTTACTATCCTGACCGATCCTAATTTCTTGCATCGCGGCGACCATGTACACCTGGGCTATGGCATGAAGGCGACTCGCCTGCACAATCCTGCCATGGAGCTGTCTGAACTGCCTCCGCTGGATATGGTGTTGCTCTCGCATCTGCATGAAGATCACTTTGATCGCGGGGTGGCGCGCGACCTCGATAAGGCGACCCCAATTACGACCACGCCGAAAGCGGCGGAAGCATTGAGGAAGAAGATGCACTTCTACCGCCTCTATCCCCTGGACACCTGGCAATCCCTGACGCTGGAGAAAGGGGAGCAGCGCCTGAACATTACCGCCATGCCCGGCAAGCATGGACCAGGACCACTCAATCCGCTCCTGCCACCGGTCATGGGGAGTATGCTCGAATTCGAGGTTCCCGGCCATAAAACCCTGCGCATGTATATCACCGGCGACACCCTGATGCATAAAGGATTGCGCGAGATCCCTAAGCGCTACCACGATATAGATATGGCTCTCCTGCACCTGGGAGGAACCAGGATGCTCAAGGTGATGCTGACGATGGATGCCGGGCAGGGGGTGAAGATGATCCAGCTGATCAATCCACGCACCGCGATCCCCGTTCACTACAATGACTACTCGGTTTTTACCTCACCGCTCTCGGATTTTCAGGCTGAGGCGGAGAAGGCCGGCCTGGCCAACCGGGTCCATTATCTCAAGCGCGGCGATACCTACACCTTTGAGGCGCCCGCGGCCACAGATGCGGGAAGATAGGATCGCCAGGCGATCCCTCTTCCCTCTCCCGGACTACCAGCGGCCCTCGATCTGGATCTCATCCTGGTAGAGCTTCTTGCGCTCCTCCAGCCAGCTATCCAGGTCGTAGCGCTCTTTAAGCAGACGCTCGGCGAAGCGCTCGCGTCGTCGGAAGATGCGCAGCACCTGCTTCACATCCGTCTCGGTGAAGTTATGCATCTTGACCAGCGCCACATAATCATCTGGCTGGAAGGATCGGAACTGCTCCAGCACGCGCTGCTCAAGCAGAAACTCCTCGATGCCACACTGCCCCTGCTTGATTCTAGATTCGATGCCTGAATTAATAAAGACGTTATCGATCAGATCATCAAGTGCCTTGCGCCTGAGGAACTGGTCATTCTGCCGCTGGACCTCCTGCAGATCCTTCTTTTCTTTCTTATAGTACGACCTCTCTTTGCTGTTCCACGGTGAGTTCTTGATCTGGGTATCCAGGATACTCAGCCGGTAGCCAATGTAGAGGCGCTTAAAGGCATGAATTTTATTCAGCTGATCCAGCATGATAGATTTGGATTGCACCATACCGATGGTGGTACGGGCGTTGGTCTCCTGTACGGATTGCTCCAGGGCCTTGAGGATCTCGGCGTTGGGTTGCGTGGCTATCTTGGTGAGCATCTGCGAATTGCGGTGCTTGAGCAATGGACGCGTTGTCTTCGGCCTCATCTGCGGCACCTCGGGTAGATTGGCGATGGCATGCTCGATCTCTGGAGTATACCTGATGCGATCTTTATATTGTGACTGCAGCACCTCCTGGTGCGCCTGGAACAGCGCCCCCTGATCCATCAACTTATAGGCGCTGACGACATCGCCCGCCAGCAAGGCGATGTCGCGCTCCTGCTGATTGACGTGGGTACCCGGATAGGCCACCTCTTTAAGCACCTGCTGGTAGGCCTGCGTGATGACCTCAACGTCCTCGTTCTGCACCGCTTTCTTGAACGCGGCCAGCACCCTGGCGGTATTTTTAGTATGCTGCTGCTGCATGTAGGTCTGCCAGACCTCTTTATAATCGAGCGGCCACAGCTCGCTCTGCTTATTGAGCCGCTCATATTCTTCGGCGTTCAGATCCCCGCACAGCGTCTGAAAGAACGTCAACAGGAAGGCCTCGTTTTTAGGATAGAGCGTCTCCTGCGCCTGTTCAAGCGCGACCTTGAGATAGGGGACCAGCCGCCGCACGTCCGGCTGCTGCTGATGGTAGGCGGCCATGTGGGTGGCCATATTCAAGAGCAGGGCCGTACCGGTCTCGGTCTCCGCCTCAGCCTCCAGCGTGGTACCGGTCAGGGCCGGGCCCAGGTTATCGAGCACACGCGTCAGATCCATCTCGCTATTGAGATGCCGGACCAGGATGGGCCAGAGCACATCGGCCAGGGCGCCACGCGCCTCCGGCTGCAATCCCAGCATCTGACCCAGCCGGGACCTGGCCAGGCGCACCCAGCGCTTGCTATCCTCAGGCGCGCTCAACAGCTTCTCGATGTAGAGCCAGCCGTTGATATAGAGCGTGAGCTCGGCGCTTATGCCGGACCCCTCGGATTCGCTGCGCTGCTGGAGCTGGCGCAGCAGGCCTGCAACGGTGGGATCAATCAGCCGGCTGGCATCCAGGCTGGTGACGTAGTTATACAGCACCGAGGTAAAGGCTGCGGGCCACTCTGGTAGCTGCAGCATCTCCTGGCAGTCCCGCTCCAGAAAGGTCGCCGTCTCCTCGTTGGTGAACCGCGCCAGCTGTAGTAACTCCTGTACGACTTCTGGCAACCCACGCGCGGCCAGCAAGAGGCTGCCCAGCACCCGGCTCTTATGGGGATCATCGATCTCTACCAGGTGCTGAAAGAACGTCAGGGCCAGCGGGGCCGTCTCGGCGCTGGCGATATTGTGTTGGAGGACCTGTTGGAAGGCCTGCCAGGACTGATCGGACTGCAGGAGATGTTTCAGCTGAGGTGCCTCCAGCGTCACCGGCTTCAGCAACACGCTATCGATGGCCATGTGGTGCCAGCTGGCTGGCAGCTGTTTATCGGCCAGCAGACGTTCAATCGTGCCCCATGAAACGTTCAACCAGGAATAGAGCGCCGGATGCCCGTCCAGCGCTTTAACCTGTGCCCACGTCTCCAACAGCGGCCGATGGATTTCCCACGGATAGACCTCGTCCGCGCAGCCCTGGATCGTCTGCATCAGATATTCAAGCAGACCACCATTGTTATCTGCGTTGAACCAGACCACCTCCTGGTGCTGCGCGGGAAGCGCGTTAAGCAGTACCCGCAGCACGATAAACAGATTGTTGCGCGCGTTGAGCTGCGCCTTCTCCTCGGTCTGCTCCAGCAGCAGATCCACCAGGTCATAGGTCAGCGGCAGAATCGACTCAAAGATGAAGTCTGCCACATTCTGTGCCACCTCGCTCTGAGGATGCTTCTCGGTGCAGCGGCGAATGACGAGCGCCGTCTCCGCTCCCTGGTGTTGCCACCACTGCTCATAGACAGGGGTGAACACATAAGGCCAGAGGTTGCCCCACAGGTCCAGCCAGGTTCTGCAGGCGCCCACCTCTGTGTCGGCCAGGGCGATCAGGGTAGAGAACATCTCATTCCACAGTGACCAGATAGGCCAGTTGGGCGAGGACTGTATCCCTTTCAGGGGATCCTCCTGCGTGATGATCTGCACGATATTGCCGATAATCAGCTCACCCAGCTGATAGAGCCTGTCCGCCACACTGGAATTCTGCCGGCCCATCCGGTTCAGCTCTTCGGCCCCATGTTTACCATAGGCGTTCCACCACTCCCAATAGATGGGATCGAAGGGCCGGGTCACAATATGCTCGAACAGATAGATCCAGACGGCGGGATCCTGGCGCGGACTGGTGATCTTGATCAGTTTCTCCTGCCAGTTATCGATGGACCAGCGATCCTCGCCCTGGATGGCCACCAGGATCTTATCGACCACGTTCTTGCCCAGCGGAGTCAGGGGTGTAAGCAGGTTTTCGTCCACGGGCAGCTTGAGTCTCTGGTGGATCGCCTGGAAGATGTTCTCACCCTTGATCTGCCACCAGAGTTGAAAGACCGGCACACCGAGGTCCTCGGCCGTCATATTCTGTACCAGCGCGAGCCAGATATGGGGGGATTGATGGAGAGGAGCCGTCATCTCCAGCATATCCATCCAAAAATACATATAGTCGGTATTATTGGAGCTTAGAGTCTGATTGACCTGTTCGGCGACCCGCATGCCCAGTTCGGTCATCGTCGCGTACAGGGTATCGATCACAAGCTGAATGTTGGATGGCAACGGATAGTGGGCGTACTTATCCAGGCAGGCAAAGAAGCTGACCAGGTCCTGGCGGCACGTATTCTCCCACCAGCTCCGGTTCCGCACGATCCATTGCAAGATCGAGCTCTGTACATTCGGACGCCGCAGCCGCTCCAGGTCGGCCAGCAGCATCTTCTCTTCATCAACGATATTATCCAGCCTGTGCTTGATAATATCGATCAACTCCTGCACATCATTTTGTGACAACGTCTCCTGGTAAGAAATATAGACACGCATAAAATGCGTCAGATCCTGGCAATGTTCCCGCTCGGCCTGCTTCAGAATTTCGAGGAGCTCACGATACGTATGGTTATTCTCATCGAGCAAGCAATCTACGGCGAAGAGGACAAAGCGTGCCAGTACCCCATCGAGCATTAATGGCGTGCTGCGACCGCTATAGCAATTGAGGGCGAAGCCATTGACCCCTTGATCCTGATAATACATCGCAGGCAGGTCGCTGGTAGAGGAGCCCATCCAGCACGTGCCGGTGATGACCGGATAATTCTGCGCCTCATCCTTCAGCCCATAGAAAGGGGAGACGCGCTCCATCTCTAAGCGCTCGTAGGTGGTGAAGGTGAGATCGCGCATGCTCTCCAGCGTGCGCGGCAGGCAGTGGGTCAGACCCCAGAGCAGGTAGGCAACCTGTTCCGGTGGCGCGGCGACATAGATGCGCTGTCCCGGCTGGCGCATAAGGAAAGCGCGCACGATAAACTCCAGGTGCTCACGCTTCAGCTTCTTCAAATCATCGCGGTCCAGGGTCCCACCGCGCATCTTCTCATTCTCGATGGTGACCCGCGTGCCGGGCTCCTGCAGCGAAGGGAACGTCACCGGGAGCAATTCTTTCTGCGTCTCCGGTAGCTCATCCTTCATCTTCCAGAAGCTTGAACCCCAGGTCGCCACCGCCTCACGAGCCGTAAACGCCAGCGGCCCGGCGGGCGACGAAACCTCTGGTAGATCAGTGATCATATGGCTAAAAAAATTGCTGCTGGCATTCATATCGTCGGGGGGACAATAGCACTTATGCAGCAACACATATTCTTGCTTTACCTTGATAAAGGCCAGCGAAACAGGGAGGTGTTGAGGAGGGATATCGCCCGAATCTTTAGTGTTCGCGGGAGGCACATAGCGAGCATGCGCCAGCAAAGCCTGTATACGGCCATTCTCTGGCACAAGCGAGTTGTCACCCTCCAGGAAACCTGGTGATGCCGCACGGATCTGGAATCCTGCGCCTCCAAAGCCCCTGGTCGACCAGGTATACCAGAGCTGTTCACTCTCCGTCTTCATGTACTACCGCCTTTGCCTCACTTATCTTATAAAAACTTCTCGTCTCTCTATCAGCTCATAATATAATTAAAGTGATTATTCTGTTAATGCTTAATTTGCAGGATCTATAGAAGAGAATCTTGACAGCGATGCGGTTTATCGTCATTTTGATAAATATATAACGATTTTCAATAGCCCTGGATTCTAGTGAATTAGATAAGAACTAGACCCTTAAAGAAGCTTGAAATATGGATCCAGTATAATATAGATAGAAATATATTACAAGACAACCCTTAGCGCAATAACGCCTTTCCCCATACTTCAACCACCTCAATGGCTCAGAAGGATAAGTACTGCCAAATCATGAAATACCCTGAAACACACAACCACCCCTACCCACAAGTCCCACCCAGCCACCTATCAGCATGAGCTGTGTGATCTGTCAACACTTTTTCAAACATTGTTTGAAAAAGTGTTGACAGATCACACAGCTCATGCTATTATAAACCACGTCGAAACGAACCGCTTGTATGTGCAGGCGAACCGGTGATTGTAGCGAAGAGGGCACACCCGTTCCCATCCCGAACACGGAAGTTAAGCTCTTCAGCCCTGATGATACTGCGTGGGCAACTGCGTGGGAAAATAAGACATCGCCGTTTCACCTGCCCACACGGGCGAATCGATCGCGGGAGTGGCTCAGTGGTAGAGCACTTCCTTGCCAAGGAAGATGTCGCGGGTTCGAATCCCGTCTCCCGCTCCATAGGCACCAACTCAAAGAGGTGGTGCCTCTTTCTTTTCCCGAAGGAAAGAAATCGGACGCGAGGTCCTAAAGTATGGCCCGCAGTGTGATCGTGCGTCGAGAGGAAATCGGACGCGAGGTCCGAACGTATGGGCGCGTATCCATTTCGTGCGGGGAAGGGCGATCAAGCAGGCTGGATTTCGATGATGGTTTGCTGGGCTTTGCGCAGCCTGCCGATCCCCATGAAGATGCGATACATCATGCCATATTTGCGGACCAGCGCCTCCTTGCCGATATGCTGTTCTTCAACTGGCAGCTCGCGGGCCTGTCCCTCTGCCTCTGGTCCCTGCACAACACCTCTACGATTACATGGCGCCAGGCGCACCTGTCCATTGTTGCGGATGCGTTTAACCTTGGCCGCCCCCTTGACGGTCGTAACGTATAGTTTGCCCTGCTCCAGCGCGAACCAGACCGGCGTGGGGACCCGCTGCCCCGATTTGCGGAACGTCGTTAGCTGGATAAAGCCTTCCCTGGCCAGATAATCAAAGGTGGCCGGCTCGGCGGATGAAGTCTTGTGAATGCTCATAACGGCTGTCAATCCTTTCGATGGATAAGATAATATTATAGCAATTGATATTTACACGAGTGTCATTCCATATTTTGCCAAAAGAAACCGTAACAAAAAAAAACGGACATGTGCTCGTAGGTGCGCCCCTTGCGGGCGCTTGCCGCGAAGCGGCCCCGTACCCGGGCGCGCACGTTCCACCAACGATACCATCTCCCCTCTCAAAGGGGCGCCAGTATGTTATGTTGAATGTATTGGCCCTTGCGGCCGAACCTACGTGTACGTTTCTTTTTCTTGTTACGGTTTCTTTTGGCAAAAATATGAACTGCACCCTATTTACATACAGGACGCTCGACCAGGTAGGGACAGGGTAGCTAGAAGCACCAACTTCTGCAAACTCCTCGCTTTTTTATATGTTGTTGCATCGGGGGCGCCCACCTACCTCCAGGGTGACAGAGTCACACCCATTCCTAACAAATAGTTTGAATAGGCTGCTGGAGCAGGGTCAGCACAATAGATTTCTGGCAAATCCATAAAAAAAGGCAAATTTAGTCTCAAACCCCCTTGCATTGCTCGGGCAGATGCACTATAATAGGCAACGTCAAACGTTGATGAGCGTGTAACTCAGTGGTAGAGTATCCGACTTTTAATCGGGTTGCCGTGGGTTCGATCCCCACCACGCTCACCTTTTTTTGCTACACTGGCTTTCCAACCTGGTTCACCTATACAGTCTGGTTGGTGATTGTGCTTGCAAGCACAACAAAGTCCAAGTGTAGTTTTTTTATTTGTCCGTGTACTGTCAACGTGTCGATTTTGTAAAACGTAATACATACAGAGCTCGGGTGTGCCAGATATTTGCCATGGGTATAGTCTACTACTACCCTTGTTTTGATGACCTGTATCGTGATACACTTACTCGCAGTACTCAAGAATGAAATGCTGTTGCATGACATACGTTTTGAACAACCTGAAGTATGAAGTGGCAGCACTTAACAGGAGGCAGTGCCACCGGGCAGTTGCGCGGATTTGTGGTGCTGATTGGATGTGACAAAACGCATACTTGTTGTCGATGACAGAAATGAATTACTCCACCTGATGCGTCGTGTGCTGGAAGATGAGCAGTATCAGGTTTCGATTTTGCAAGAGGGGAAAGATGCCTTCGCGACCGTCAAGAGCATGATCCCTGACCTACTGATTCTCGACCTGAAACTGGGTGACATGTCCGGGCAAGAGGTATTAAAGCAGATAAAAAGTGATACAACCACTGCCGATATTCCTGTAATCGTCTATACCGCCGCAGTCCTTGAGGCTGAGGAAGTGTCCAGGTCGATCGAGAGTCAACCAAAGTTTTATAATGACGTCCATCTATTGCGCAAACCTTTCGAACTTACCGCCCTACTGGATAAGGTCGAAGAATTGCTGGAGAACCCCGGACACGTATAAGTACCATTTATGAACGTATGAGTGGCTGGACATAGCAGGGTATCTGTATACTAAACGTATAAGAAACAAACAGAAAGGAATCGCGAATGAAATTTGTATTAGGAATGGTCTTCGGATTTGGCCTGGGCATAGCAGCTGGCCTGTTACTGGCTCCCCAATCCGGTGAAGCGACGCGTGCCCAATTAAATGAGCAGGGCATTCAGCTGAGCGGTGGCGCATTCAACGATGAGATCCGCGCTCGTGCTCAAGAGGCGCTGGTTCAGGGCCGCGAACTCTATTCGCGCACCAAAACAGAATTAAATGATCGCTATACCCGCGCCAAAAACAGCAACTTCTAATAGCTGTTATTTCGCACCCAAAAAAGGTCTGCCACTCTAAAAGAGTGGCAGACCTTTTTTTACCCCAATGCTTTTCCGTAGTGCCTGCGGCACTCAAATTTTATGGTGTGGTGATGTAGTAGGAGCCCTTGCGGCACTCAAGTTTAGTAGTGTGGTGGTGTAGTAGCTCCGCGCAGAGCGCGGAGCTACTACACCACCACACCATAAAACCCTGGTCGGGCTCGTCAGCGCCCGAGTCATATATTAATAACAGTTGCTTAATAATAAGCTATTACAATAGCTGATAATGTATAGTCCAGTTTCAACAGCAGAAAGTGGTTATAAGCTATGCTTTCTTTGCAAGATGAACATATTCGGGAGCCCATCTGTACTTTCTGGGCGATCGGCGACCTGCACTATCGCGCCATTCCGGCCTGGCACCAGATTCATACGCAGCGGCTGACCGCGCTGTTTGAGGATGTACGAGAGCTGTGGCAGCAGGAGGGGCACCCCGCCTTCTGTGTTTCGCCGGGAGACATCGTGGATACGTGCGCGCTGGAAAATTACCAGGTCGCCCGCGACTCATTGCAGGTCCAATTTGGCGCGCTTCCTTTTTATCCAGGCGTCGGCAACCATGAATATCATGGACCCGATGGAGAGGATCCCGCGCGCATGGGCGAGACCTTTACCTCTGTATGGGGCAGGCCGCTGCGCTATAGCTGGCAGGAGCAGGGAATGGTCTTTATAATGCTGGATTATCCCGATCCGATGACGCTGGAAGATCCGCAGCGCGTCTATATTTCGCCGCAGACACTGGCCTTCTTGGAGCAGACGTTGCAGGAGCACGCGGGCCAGCCGGCGGTGATTTTTCTTCATTGCCCTCTGCATAACACTGTTCTGGATCGCGATGTGGAGAAGCATCGTGACTATAATTCGCTGCAGCATTTCTTCGCGCCAGAGAATTCCGCCGAGGTGCGCGCGGTACTGGTGCGCCAGCAGAACAGTTGCCTGTTTATCAGCGGCCACACCCATTCTGGCTGGGAGGCCCCCAACCTGGTGTTAACCGAGCAGGCTGGCGACCATCCTGTGACCTTCGTGAACCTGATGTCTCCCTGGTACACCGGGACACACACCGGCTCACGCCTGAGCGACGATCGGCAATCGATGCGCTACATCCCGGATGATCCCGATATCGTGCCCAGCTTCTCCTTCCATCTGTTCGCGGACCACGCCCTGATTCGTGTTCGAGAGCACAGATCCCGCACCTGGCTCAAGTCATGGGAGGTTCCTTTAACGAGCCATTAAAGGACAATACAGGCGTTTTCTCGGTACGTATGCACCTTGACAAAGCTACGGCTAGTCGGGTACTGTTTTATCATGATCGATCACATGATCGATCATATTTCGCACCTGCGGTGCTCAAAAGGTTATTATGTTGGTGCATAGGGTGCGCATTCGCGCACCCTATGCACCAACATAATAACCACAGTGTGTACGCGCTCGCGTGTTCGTATCAGCGGTGCTCAGAAGTTTGTTTTATGGAGGTGCATGGTGCGCATCCGCGCGCCCTATGCACTTCCATGAAACAAACCACAGTGCGGAGGCGCTCACGTGTTCGCATCTGCGGTGCTCAAAAGTCAATTTTATGTAGGTGCATGGTGCGCATCCGCGCTCTCTATGCACTTCCATGAAACACACAGTGTGTACGCACTCACGTGTTCGCACCTGCGGTGCTCAGAAGTCAATTTTATGTAGGTGCATGGAGTGCGCATCCGCGCACTCCATGCACCTACATAAAAAAACAGTGCGGCCGCGCAGCGGACGCGCGTGTGGGGGCGCTCACTTGCCCCACGATGACGAAAGTAAGGCTTACACTTAGACTAGACGGACCTCTCCGGCAGAGAGAGATGGAAGGAGCCCTATGAAGCTTAGTTTTCTCACTGCGAACGTGAACGACTTAGAAAAAGCGGCGAAGCTCGGTTTTGATGGCATTGAGCTAAATATACGAGCCTTCGGCAATCCGGCCAATGGTCCTCTCGATAAAGACGCGATCGCCAATGCGCGCCAGCTGGCCAACAAATATCATGTGGGCATTCATTCAGTGGCGTTCTACGATGTCTCGGGGCGGCAGTACAACGAGAACCCTGACCTGGCGCTCCCAGCTTACGAGCGTGTCTTTGATGCCTTGGAGGCGCTGGAACTGGATGTGGTGGCGAGCATGGGTGGCTTTGATGCCAGCAAAGATTGGAATGGCAATATCCAGCTGTTCGCGGATCGTTTTGGTCCTGTGGCTGAGGCTGCGGAGAAGCGCGGCGTCAAGATCGCCTTCGAGAACTGGATGTCGGTCCATGGACGTCTGCCATTTAAGCCGGTGAATATTGGTGGCTCGCCTGATACCTGGGACGCGATGTTTAAGGCGGTCCCCTCACGCGCGCTGGGCCTTGAGTTCGACCCGTCCCACCTCTACTGGCAGGGAATCGATCATATTCGCGCGCTCCATGAGTTTAAGGATCGCATCTATCACGTGCATGCCAAGGATACCGAGATGCTGCCAGAGCGTCGTTACAGAGGTGGCGTCAACGGCGATTATTTCCGCTTCCGCATCCCCGGCTACGGCGAAATCAACTGGCCGCAGTTTATCTCGGCTTTGGATGAAATCGGCTATACCGGCGATATCGCCATCGAGCACGAAGATCCCGTCTACTGGAACGATAAATTTGATGAAGGACTGGATCGTGGCTGGCATGTGCTTAATCCGCTGATCCATCCCCAGGAGCGCTCCTGGCAGAACGTCACCATTACCAGGTAAATTGTTTTTTATATAAGTTTTTTTCAGAAAAGGAGATGGGCAACTTCATGGGCGCATCCGCGCCCATGAAGTTGCCCATCTCCTTTTTATAAACTGTCCAGGTAATCTCATCTCTTTTGGCTTGTGGATCGTATAATAATTGTCGTCATATTGACGCACATAGTTATCATGATAGAGTTTCTTTAGCAAGCTTAGTTTAAGGGGTGAAAGCATTATGAGTCTTGTTCTTGGTGCAGCACTTAACCCTGGTGGCCTTATTGCCTGGATTGTTATCGGTCTGGTTGC
The DNA here is from genome assembly GCF_036245075.1 of Dictyobacter halimunensis. Lineage (NCBI taxonomy): Bacteria > Bacillati > Chloroflexota > Ktedonobacteria > Ktedonobacterales > Dictyobacteraceae > Dictyobacter > Dictyobacter halimunensis. The sequence continues at coordinate 2,241,708 of NZ_BSRI01000002.1, read as the reverse complement.
CGGCTGGCTGGCTGGCATGATCATGCCGGGCAAAGGCTATGGTATTATCGGTGACCTGATTCTGGGTCTGGTTGGCGCTTTTATTGGTGGCTTGATTGTTAACCTGGTTGCTCCCGATGCCTCGTTTGGTTTCTGGGGTAGCCTGTTGGTAGCCCTTATCGGCGCCTGTATCCTGGTTGGGATCCTGCACGCTGTGACGGGACGCAGAGCGGTATAAGCGGCTCTCACGCCAAACAAAAAGATGCTCCAAGGGTTTCTCCCTTGGAGCATCTTTTTGTTTGGCGTATGCTCGCTAGCTGGCGCGCACGCGGAAGGAATAGGTGCCTGAGCCAAGCTCAAACAGCCTGCGTTCCTCCTCTTCCTGTACAAAGGTTACGCCGTCGGCCTCTTCAGCCGGGGTGCCACCTTCTAATATCTGTGTGTCGCCGGTTGCCGGCAGGGCGATGGTGGCCGTAGTATTGGCCGGAATCGTGACCGTGAAGGTCAGCGCGCCCCCCTCTTTTTGCCAGGCGCTGGCGATGCGACCATGGATCGACATAAACTCGGCTTTGGCATAGGTGAGATCGTCCCCAGGATAGGGGCGCAGCTGGATATGCTGATAGCCGGGCCGCTGCTGGTCGGTACTGATGCCCGCCACGTATTGGAAGAGCCACTGTCCCACCGAACCCAGCGAATAATGATTGAACGAGTTCATGCCTGGGTCCTGGAAGCCTTTATCGGTGGTCCAGCCATCCCAACGCTCCCAGATCGTGGTAGCGCCGTGTTTAATCGAGTAGCCCCACGATGGGAAGGTGTCGTTTTTGAGTAGCTGGAAGGCAACCTCGCTGTAGCCGGAATTGGTGAGGACGGGGCAGAGATAGCCGACGCCTACAAAGCCGGTTGAGAGATGGCCATTCTTTTTCTCGATCTCTTTGACCAGGTGCCGGGCGGCCAGGGGACGCAGATGTTCCGGCAGTAGCTGCATCTGTAGCGCGACTACGTAGCAGGTCTGGGTGCCGCCGCTGATATGGCCCTCTTCATCGACATAGGCCCGTGTAAACGCCTCGCCGATGCCCTTGAAGAGGCGCTGATACTTTTCCGCATCCTCCTCGCGTCCCAGGGCACGGGCGATGTGAGACATCAGCAGGGCGTCATAGCCAAAGTAGGCGGTAGCCAGCACCTCTTTGGGGGTATCGGCCTCGATCGAGAGCCAGTCACCAAAGTCGTTGTGGCGCTTATTTTTCCACAGCAGTTCTGGATTGGCTTCGTGCAGATACGCCAGCCAGCGCGCCATGGCGTCGTAGTGCTCCTCCAGGATGCGTGTATCCCCATACATCTGATAGATGGTCCAGGGTACGATGATGCCCGCGTCACCCCAGGCGGGCGCGCCATTGGTCTTCAAGACCACGCGCGGGGCTACGTCAGGGAAGCCACCATCGGGCGCCTGCGCATCCACTACGTCGCGCATCCACTTGGTGAAGAAGGCGGCCACATCCATGTTATAGCAGGCGGTACGCACGAAGATCTGGGCATCGCCCATCCAGCCCAGGCGCTCGTCGCGCTGGGGACAATCGGTTGGCACGCTGATAAAATTGCCACGCTGGCCCCAGACGATATTCTTCTGTAGCTGGTTCACCATGGGATTGGAGCATTCGAAGCTGCCGGTGGGCGGGGTATCCGAGTGGGCTACCATGCCGGTCAGGGCATCCAGTGTTGGCTGGCCTGGATAGCCGCTGATCTCGACGTAGCGGAAGCCATGGAAGGTAAAGTGGGGCTCAAAGACCTCTTGCCCCTGCCCCTTGAGGATGTAGGTATCGGTCTGGCGCGCGCTGCGCAGATTGGTGGCATAGATAGTGCCGTCCGGGTTGAGCATCTCAACGAAGCGCAACTGCACGCGTGTACCGGCCTCTCCTGCGACCTGTAGACGTACCCAGCCGACCATGTTTTGTCCCATATCATAAATAAAGACCCCTGGCGAGATCTCTGTTACGCTCTGCGGGGTCAGGGTCTGCGTGACGCGGATCGGCTGATCCGGCTCGGCCACCAGCTGTACGGCGGTGTCGCGCTCCTCAACCAGGACCGGCTGCCAGCGACCATCGGGCTGAAAGGTCGGCTGGCCCCAGTCCCCCAGCTCGTGGCGGGCATCATAGGTTTCACCGGCCAGGAAGTCCGAGTAGACGATGGGACCCAGGGCTCCCTGCCAGTTTTCGTCCGAGACGATTGTCTGACTGTTACCATCGGTATATTCAATCTGCATCTGCAGCAGGAGGCGAGGAGCAGAGCCGTAATGCTGATAGTTGCTGTTTTGCCCCCCCATCCCGAAGCCAACGTGCCCACAATACCAGCCGGTGCCCAGTATGGCCGCGACGCTATTCTCACCCTGTTGGAGTTGTGTCGTGATATCGTAGGTTTGATACTGGATGCGCTGCTGGTAATCGGTCCAGCCTGGCGCGAAATAGGCATCCCCGACGCGCTGGCCGTTGATGTGAACCTCGTAGACCCCTTTCGCCGTCACATAGAGGCGCGCCTTACGTACAGCGCGGGGTAACGTGGCGATGGTGCGCAGGTAGGGACTTGACTGCAGGCCGGGCAGCTTTTGCATCGGCTCCACATCGACGGCATCGTAGGCCGGCATGGACGACTGTAGCCCGATCCACTTTCCCTGCCAGTCGCCATCGTTCAACAGACCCATCTCCCATCTGGCGCTGGCGCTGAAGTCCGATGCCTCATCCCGCGCATCCCAGACGCGTACCTGCCACCAGCACTGCTGGCCCGAAGTAAGCGCGCTCCCGGCATACAGGATCTGGCTACTCTGCTGTGATGAGACCTTGCCGCTGTCCCAGAGATCTCCCTGTCCCTGTGCCAGGCCGGGTTCAGTACTGCTAACCAGAATCTGATAGGCTGTTTGTTTCAGTGAACGCTGCTCGGGAGAGGTAGCCTCCAGCTGCCAGCTCAATCGGGGCTGTGTGGTATCGATACCAGATGGATTGTCCAGATATTCACAACGCAGCCGTGCCGGTGTGATTGTTGTCGTCATGACGTTGTTTTTCCTTCCGTGCGAGAAATAGTCGTCATCATTCATTTTGTTTCGGAGCCTTTCAATTGGTTAACATATGGGTCGCGTAATTGTCAAGCTTTTCCTGAATTTATTTGAGAAGTGGTCAATTATAAGTCATTCGCTTGCATCTCCAGTCATTCCGGCATAAGCTAAAGGGAGAACTTCCCGCCGCAGGCGGGAAGAGTAGTGAGTTGTTTGGGGACACCCCAAACCCCGGCAGGAGGGGCTCGCCCCCCCTGCACCTCCCCACTTTATACCTGCTTTTGTTTGTTAGACATCATTGGGGGATGGCGCATTCATTGGTTGGTAGAAATAAAAAGGAAGCTATGTCGCAAAAGATCGCTTATCTGGATTGTCATTCTGGTGCGAGTGGAGATATGTTGTTGGGCGCGTTCCTGGACGCGGGTCTATCGCTGGACAGGTTGCGCGGCGAGCTGCAGGCGCTGCCCGTTGAGGGCTATGAGCTCAGGCTTTCGCCGTACGCGGATCAGGGTATCACGGGCTCACGCTTTGAGGTTATATTGGCGGAGCAGGATCAGCCCACGCGCAGCTTTACCGATATCGCTGCCCTGCTGGCATCGTCTCAGCTCTCGCCGTGGGTGCGCGATACCGCCACGGCCATCTTTCGTCGCCTGGGAGAGGCCGAGGCGGCTGTGCATGGCGTGTCCCTGGAAGAGATCCACTTCCACGAAGTGGGCGCGGTCGACGCCATCGTTGATATCGTCGGCAATACGCTGGCGATAGAGATGCTGGGCATTACGCAGCTCTATGCCTCGCCGCTGCCCCTGACACGTGGACACCTGCGCATGGCGCATGGATTGATGCCCGTGCCGGCCCCCGCGACGCTGGAGATCCTCAGCGCCGTCAAGGCCCCCTGGGTTCCGACGCAGCTAGAGGGTGAATTCGTCACCCCCACGGGAGCCGCCATCCTGGCTACCCTGGCGCGCTTTGAGATGCCGGCCATCGCCATCGAACGCGTCGGCTACGGCTTCGGCAAAAAACGCGTCATCTGGCCCAACTGCCTGCGTGCCTGCCTGGGAGAAACCTATGGTCTTTCTCAAGACCACAACCATCACAACCATCACGAACATTCCCATGGGCATACCCACTCCTGAAAAACAAAGCCGGGCCAAAAAGACTTGACTTTTGGTCCGGCTTATGGTAATATTGTTTATGTTGTTGAAACGAACACCTGTATGTGCAGGTGAACCGGTGATAATCGCGAAGAGGGTACACCCGTTCCCATCCCGAACACGGAAGTTAAGCTCTTCCTCCCCGATGATACTGCGTGGGCAACTGCGTGGGAAAATAGGAAATCGCCGTTTCACCCGCCCACACGGGTGTTTTTTTATGGTTGCTGTGGTACAAAGCTAATCGGACGCGAGGTCCGAACTTATGGATAAAAGTGGAGTCCCGGCGCCAGTACGCGCCGGGACTTTGTCGTGGTGTGATGTGGTGGTTAGAAGGTGCTGGTGCCCTGGTTGGCGTATTTCTCCGCATAGTCGCCAATAACAGGCAATTTGAAGTATTTGCCCTGGAAGGCGTTAACCATACAGACAATCCAGGCTACAAAGACAGCCAGACCTACGATGCTGGTCAAGCAGCTCACAGCCAGGCCTGCAGCACCTAGATAACGTGATACGATACCAAGAACAATGCTGAGGACTGTCCAGCCACCTGTGAGAAAGATGGATTGCATGGCATGGAAGCGGACCAGGCGATTCTTCTTTTCCATGAGGAAGAAGATCAACCCACCGATCCAGCCGAAAATCAGATAGCTCAGGCCACTGGCGATGTTGGGATCCATGTTCATGGTCGAGCCTTCGCGGCCAGGAGCGTTGGCGCCGTAAGGATTCTGCTGGCCATATGGAGCCTGCTGGCCGTATGGGGTCTGCTGCTGACCATAGCCCTGCTGACCATAACCGGGTTGCTGCTGGCCAGGCTGCTGACCGTAGCCGGGCTGCTGCCCCTGCCCCTCATAGGGAGGGTAACCGCCAGATTGATTATACTGCTGGCCGCTGTAAGGATCGGTTGGTTGTGGTTGCTGCGGCTGATTCGGATTGTAGCCGCCGTACTGACCGGAACCGGGATACTGACCTGACTGATTAGGATCTTGGTAACTCATGATGCCAACCCTCTCTTTATATGCGTAACTCGCTTGCGCTATACGTAGATGGGTAAAAATAACCCAGCATTCTTAACACTGTAAACGCTTGCTCGCCGAGACTTTTGGATGCCAGTTTTGCAGCGGCTGCTACTCGGTCATCCGGCTGTTAGATTTGCCTTTGTCGATAATTCCATAAGTACAAACCTGTTGCATAGATAAGAACATAGATGAAAAGGGATGCGTCAGTGTCAAGCATAGTAGCGTATGAAGAGGCAATACACAGGCTGCCTCTTCATATTCAAGCTTTCACTACTAGTATAACGCACGAGGATGAGATTTATCCAATCGTTTTGTCATTTCTTTTTGTGTGCGCGGAAGAATAATGATTTTGTGATTTCTGATCCGTAGGGGGAACCATGAAGTTCGACGAATCAGACTGATCTTCATCACCGGGCTCTTCCTGCTGCGGTAAGCCAGTGCGGCGCATATTTTTATCGGGGGAGATCGCCGTCTGCTCATCTCGCAGGATCGTGATTGGCTCATTGCCATTTCTGGACGATAACTCTTCGGGAGGAGCTTCCATTAGGGCCGTATCGATAACCTGGTCCATATTATCGACCAGGATGAAGTTGATCTGCTGGCGAATCTTGGCTGGAATCTCCTGCAGATCTTTCTGGTTTACGGCTGGAATGATCAGATTATGGATATTGGCCTGCTGCGCGGCCAGCACCTTTTCTTTGAGACCGCCGATAGCCAGCACGCTACCCAGCAGCGTGACCTCGCCCGTCATCGCCAGGTCCGTGCGAATCGGTCGATGGGTGAGCGCGGAGACAAGCGCGGTAGCAATAGTAATGCCAGCCGAGGGACCATCCTTTGGAATGGCGTTCTCGGGCAGGTGGATATGCAGGTCGGTCGTGTCCTGGAAGTTGGAGTCAATCTCCAACTCATCGGCCCTGGTACGGATGTACGAGAGCGCCGCCATTACCGACTCGCGCATGACATCGCCCAGCTGTCCTGTGACCAGTAGCTCGCCCTTTCCATTCATGGTAACGACCTCAACCGGCAAGAGGATGCCGCCCATCTCGGTCCAGGCCAGACCCATCGCGGCCCCGATCTGTGTACGCATCAGTGGGGGAGCGCTGGTATAGCGTGGTGGTCCCAGGTACTGTTCCAGCTTATTTACTGTTAGACGCACATGGGTATCTGGCTTCTCCAGTACACGCCTGGCTACCTTGCGGCAGATATTGGCCAGCATGCGATCAAGATTGCGCACCCCGGCCTCACGTGTATAGTCCGTCACGATACGCTGCATCACGGTCTGTGGAATTTTCAACTGTTCGGGCGTGAGGCCATGTTCTTGCAGAACTTTGGGCAGCAGGTGCCTCATCCCAATATTGACTTTTTCTTCAAGCATATAGCCGGGCAGATCAATGATATCCATCCTATCGGCCAGTGGACGAGGGATCTGATACTTGATATTGCCGGTACAGATGAAGAATACCTCGGACAGGTCGAACGGCATCTCCAGGTAATGGTCTGTAAAGGCCTGATTCTGCTCGGGATCAAGTACCTCAAGCAAGGCGGCAGCCGGATCACCGCGATACTCGGAAGAGAGCTTATCGATCTCATCGAGCAAGAAGACGGGATTGCGTACCCCGACGGTTTTCATGCTCTGGATGATGCGGCCGGGCAGGGCGCCAACGTAGGTGCGGCGATGTCCACGGATCTCCGCTTCATCATGCACGCCACCCAGCGAGATGCGCGCGAATTTGCGGTTCAGCGCCCTGGCGATCGATTGTCCCAGGGTCGTTTTACCCACACCGGGAGGGCCGATCAGACACAGGATCTGACCCTGGCTCATATTTCTCGGCTGGCCACTACGCTGCGCGGCCTGAATACGCAACTGCCGCACCGCCAGGAACTCAAGGATGCGCTCTTTAATGCCTTCCAGGCCATAGTGGTCCTCGTCAAGGATATTACGCGCATTCTCGATGTCGAACACTTCTTCGCTACGCTCATTCCATGGCAGGGCCAGTACCCAATCGATGTATGAGCGGATCACCGTGAGCTCCGCCGACTGTGAAGGGGTGCGTTCCAGGCGATCGATCTCCTTGCGCACTTTACTGGCGGCCTCTGTCGGCAACTGCTTCTCAGCCAGCTTGTGGCGCAGCTCATCGGCCTCCGAAGAGGTCTCCATGCCCAACTCTTCCTGAATGGCGCGCAGCTGCTCACGCAGATAGAACTCTTTTTGCGAACGATCCACCTGTGACCGGACGCGGCTGCGGATGGTCGTTTCCAGCTCCAGGATCTCGATCTCGTTGCCCATGATCACGCAGATCTTCTCCAGTCGCTCCATCGGATCCAGTGTCTCCAGCAGATCCTGTTGCTGCTGCATATCTGTCACCAGGTGGGCCGCGAGTGTATCGGAGAGGAGTGCGGGCTTCTTAAGCGCCACAATCGAGTTAATATCCTCAACGGAAAAGCGTCGATTGAGCTGCGCATAGCGTTCAAAGAGGCTGGTCGTATGGCGGACCAGGGCATCGGCTGTTGGCCCCTTTTGTTCGGGCTCAGTCTGCTCGGTCACGTGTACGCGGATAAACGGTTCATGGTCCAAAAATTCATCGATCGTGACCCGGTTAATGCCACGAATCAGCACCTGCAGGCTACCATCCTGCTGCCGGTGCATGGTCACGATCTCGATCAGTGTGCCGGTGGGGTAGATATCTTTGGCCTGAGGATCATCGATGTCGACGCTACGCTGGGTCGCGGCCACAAGGATATGCTCAGGGCGTAACATAGCTTCTTCAATAGCACGTATGGTCTTCTCACGAGCGATGGGGAGTGCCTGACGATTGTGAGGAAACGCAACGATGCTTTTTAACGCAACCAGAGGATACGCGTTGTCTCTATTTTGTACCACATCCAGGCGTTCTTGCTCACTCATTGGTTTCCACCTATCTTCTAACTGATCAACCACAGAGATAACACAACTATACCGCAAAAAGCAGAAGAGTCTGCTTTACGCAGACTCATCTTCAGAATAGGTTGTATTTCTTTCACCACGCGTTACCAGTAGCGGTTTATTATGGATGTTTATCACATCTCCATTAATAATCACTTTTTTCACATCGGCACGAGAGGGTATCTCGTACATAATATCTAACAGTACGTCCTCGATAATCGTACGCAATCCGCGAGCGCCTGTCTTTTGACGCAGGGCGCATTCGGCTGCGGCCTCCAGGGCATCGTTCGTGAAAACAAGTTCAACGCGATCGAGTTGTAAGAATTTCTGATATTGTTTGACAATAGCGTTTTTCGGCTCCGTCAAAATACGGATCAGTGCTTCTTTATCCAGGCTGTCGAGGGCGACCTCGACTGGAAGGCGTCCCACAAACTCAGGGATCAAGCCATATTTGAGCAGGTCATCGGGGATGAGCTGCGCCAACACGGTCTCGCTGCTTTCCTTTACCTTCGGGTTTTTTCTTTTTTATCCGCGTTGCGGAAGCCCATGGCCTTATTGCTGCCCAGGCGTTGCTCGACAATCTTGTCCAGTCCTTCAAACGCACCACCGCAGATAAACAGGATATTGGCTGTATTGATCTGGATGAAGTCTTGATGCGGATGCTTACGGCCACCCTGAGGTGGAACGTTGGCGACCGTGCCCTCAATGATCTTCAGCAAAGCCTGCTGCACGCCTTCGCCAGAGACATCGCGCGTAATCGAAGGATTGTCGGACTTGCGAGCAATCTTGTCGATTTCGTCGATATAGACTATTCCACGTTCAGCCCGAGCTACATCGAAGTCAGCCATCTGGATCAGGCGCAACAGGATGTTCTCTACGTCCTCACCGACATAGCCGGCCTCAGTCAAGGCGGTGGCATCGGCGATACAGAACGGCACATCCAGGACCTTGGCGAGCGTCTGCGCCAGGAGGGTCTTACCGCTACCGGTAGGACCAATCATCAAGATGTTACTCTTGCCTAGCTCGACGTCATCAACCTGCATCCCAACGCCAACGCGTTTGTAGTGGTTATAGACCGCTACCGACAACGCCTTCTTGGCGCGTTCCTGCCCGATCACATACTGGCTGAGCTGCTCGTAGATCTTCTTCGGCGTGGGTAATTTGCCCGTCTGGAGGCGAGGCTTGGCAACAGTGGCTTGCTCTTCCTCGATGATTTCTCGACAGAGGTCGATACACTCATCACAGATATAGACACCACCAGGGCCAGCGATTAAACGCTGAACCTGGTCCTGGCTTTTACCGCAAAAAGAGCATCGGTATGTCGTACGCATATTCTTTGAGTTTGCCACGTCTGTTACCTTTCCTGCATGTACAACACAGCACCAAATGGTTGCATTTCTACTCTACTGTCTCCGTTGTCTGGTCGCCGGGTAGAGGTGTTGCCGCAGCGGCCTCCTCGGCACTGCTGTCAGTGGCCTCGGTCTCGCTTGCCAGTGCCGCCGCCTCAGCGTTGGCTACTGCCGCATCCTCTGCCGCCTCTTCTTCCTCGATTTCCGCATCGGGATCGGGATCGGTGGTTAGCTCGATCAGGCGGGAAAGCGTCTTTTCGCGGCGGAAGCTCAGCATCAGTGAACGAATCTGATCTTCTGTCTGTGGTAGCGGCTGGCCGATCTGCTCGTAGGCGTTGAATAGTGCCTCAATCTCAGAAGGCTCAACCGTGATATTTTCTTCGTTAGCGATCTGCTCCTGGACCAGCTGGCGCTTGATGCGATCTTCAGCCTCAGGGCGCAGCTCCTGACGATATTCCTCAGGAGTTTTGTTGACCATCTTCAGGTACTGGGCCATGTTGAGGTGCTGCTGCTCGAGCATGTGACCAAACTGGTGCTCCATCTCGGCTACTTCCTCATCGATCAGTACCGGGTGGATCGAAAACTCGGTCTGATCAACAATGGCCTTCATGGCGGTCTCGCGCAGTTCCTCGTTAATTGTGCGTTTCTTGCGCTCCAGGGTGTTGTCGCTGACCGCTTTACGCAGGTCCTCCATGTTATCGAACTGGTCGTCGCTTACTTTTTTCGCGAACTCGTCATCCAGTGCGGGAACCTGCTTGGCCTCAACCGTATTGACGGTTACTTCGTAGTTCGCTTCTTTTCCAGCCAGCTTCTCGTTGCTGTAATCCTCAGGGATGGTGGTGGTAAAAGATTTGCTCTCGCCGGCCTTCATGCCGATGAGATGCTCGTCCATGCCGGAAAACAGGCCGTGGCGCTCATCATTGGTAATCTCAAAGGTGTTATCTTTGAGATCCGAGATCTGCTGATCACCCGAGGTCAGCTTCAGGTCAGCCTTAATGCGATCGCCGTATTCTACAGGGCGTTCAACGCTCTCCCACTCGGCCAGGCGATTCTGAAATGACTCGATCTCCTGCTCAACCTCTTCTGAGGTTACTGCGGCCTCTTCGCGGTCAAAATGCATGGATTTATAATCGGGCAACTTGACCGGGGTAATGATGGGGACTGTCAGGCTGAAGTGGTAGTCCTGGCCCATCTCGAAGACCGGGGCATCCAGTTTCGGCTGGGTGATCGGAGTGAGATCATTTTCTTTCAGAGCGTTACGATAGGCCTCTGAGATCAGGTCATCCAGACCCTCTTGATAGATATACTCTTTACCTACACGGCGTTCCAGAATGGCGCGGGGTGCTTTGCCACGGCGGAAGCCTTGTATATCAACTTGCTTAACCAATTTGCGATATGCTTTATCGGAAGCCTTTTGCATCTCGTCCCATGTCACATCTACATTCAGGACGGCCTCACTTGTTGGTAACTTTTCTACAGAGACCTTCACATTTCCTCCAACAGGTTTTCTTTATTGTATTCGTGTCACTTGACAGTGTTTAACTTTGCTGCAAAGCTGCTTTTCACTTCTGCTCCGCCACACCGACTATACAAGCATCATGCATGTGTCACGCATTTGAGAGTAGGAAAAGCACATTGAAAATAGACTACGGGAAGCGCAGGGGGGAATCACTACCATAGACCACCCCACAGCAGAAGCTTGCATAAAACCGCATTCACCAACTATCTGTATACGTTACAAACGCGTTGTATTCTACGTCTGATGCAGGTTGCATGTGCGCTTACCATAGAGGGCAGCCTTGCGGATGCCCTCTGTCATAGATAAGTTGGAGCGGGAGACGGGATTCGAACCCGCGACATCTTCCTTGGCAAGGAAGTGCTCTACCACTGAGCCACTCCCGCTTAACTGCGTTTACCATTATAATACATTTGCAAGTGGGCGGTGAGAGACTCGAACTCTCACGGTTCATCACCAACAGATCCTAAGTCTGCCCTGTCTACCAGTTTCAGCAACCGCCCATGTACTTAACGGATAAGAGACAATGGTCTCCACTTGTGGATAATACATCAGTAGCTCACCTGATGTCAAGATAATTTTGGCTGTATTCCGTTCGGATTACTCTTATTCCGGCGCATTGCCGCTGTAACCCGTGGCCCCAAGATTCTTCTATCTTTATATGTTCTTTCCTTTCCTTATAAATGAAGGAGGATGGTGCAGGTGTGCCGGAGAGGTGGGCGCCCCCGCACGGGCGGCCGCATGCGCGGCCGCACTTTTATTTTTTGTTGGGTGCGGCAGGCGCTAGACGCGCCTGCCGCACCCAACATTTAACCTGTGACGAGCGAGGGCACAATGGCGGCTAGGGCCAGGCACACCTAATGACCGCGCCTTTTTTGAGGCGTGCGTGCAACATCACGGATAGGAGCGAATGCCACCGCACGAGTAGCCCCAGCATTTTTATTTGTGTGGCGGTGCAATCGGTGCGCTTTGCGCACCGATTGCACCGCCACACAAATAAAAACCTTCTGAGCGCCGTAGGCGCGTAGAGTCAGGAGCCGGAGGCACCAATGCACGCTCTTCGAGCGCCTGCCCAGCGCCAGTGCTACTTCCCTTGATAGGGCATAGCCGTCCAATCCCCATAGTCCTGGGGATTGGACTGGGTGGCGCTATTATTATAGATACTAAAGCTTCTGCCCGCGAGCTGATCTCCTGTGTTGGTGGTGCCCAGGAATTTGATGATCTGGCCCGAGGTCAGGGCGACTGTGATGTCGATGTTGCCTGCTTTACTGACCGTGCCGGTGAATGGACCCCGCTGCCCATCTGTAACGAATTGGCCTGAGATCTGGCCGCTGGGCGTTTCTTTGATGTACAGGAATTGGAAGGATCGGTTGCCCAGGCTCAGACCGACATGGTTCATGGTTCCGGTATAGCAGGAAGCCAGGATGGTACCATCGTTGGCAGCAGGCGAAATGGCATACTGACTTTTACAGGCAAATACCGGCGATGGCGTGGCGGTTGGTTGGACACGCTGGATGATCGGCGTACTGACGACAGGATGACTCTGACGCTTCCAGATGTGGGTAGCCAGCAAGAGGTCCGTGAGCCCGGCAATCAGGATCAGGGCCAGCAGGACGAGCAGGATTTTCTTGCGTGTGGGCGCCTTCTTATTTACATGACCATAGGTTCTGCGCACCCTGAGTCTGGGCAATGGACGCGCATTGGCTGTGGGTCTCTGCGTGCCGACCAGCTGTTTCGCCGTAGACAAAACGGCGATGTCCTGCTGGGAGAGTTCAAGCCGGGTGGAGTCCAACATCTTTGTGCTCGGGTCCGCTACGGTAGGATCGGGCGCTATGATCGCGATGCTCAGCGCCTGCCAGAACGCCTCGATCGAGGCATAACGGTCCTCTACACGCAGACTCATGGCCTTCGCGATCACGTTAGAAATATTGGGGCTGATCGCGGGGCAGATTGCGTGCGCGGACTTTAAGGGATCGATCTGCCTCTGATCCATGGTGCGCGTCAGCGCATCGGTTGGGACCTTGCCCGTCAGTAAGGTGTAAATAGTCGCACCCAGAGCGTAGATGTCGGTGCGACTATTGGTCCCCTGACCATACTGCTCTGGGGCCGCGTAGCCGGGCGTTCCGTAGCGAAAGACGCTGGTCGTTTTATCTTCAACATACTCTTTCGCCAGCCCGAAGTCTACCAGCATGGCCTCACCGGTGTTGATCGGGATAATGATATTCGAAGGCTTGATATCGCGATGTATAATCGGCGCCTCTCTTGTATGCAAATATGTCAATGCATCAACGATGGGTGTCAGCAGAGTCAGGGTCAGGGCGAGGGAGAAGCGTTTCTCCGGTTGTTCGCGGCGCAGCTGTTCCAGGTCTTTCCCCTGGATATAATCCATGAGCATGTAGATGCGGTTGAGCTGGGTATCCTCAAAAACCTGGTACACCCATGGTAGAGCGCGATGCGAGAGACGCCGCAGCAAGCCGGCTTCAAAGCTCAGCTGGCTGCGCTCATGATGATCCGGATCGATTACCTCTTTCAGCGCATAGCGTGTGTGTCTTGCACGCCGTTCGCGCACCAGGTAGACGGCGCTAAAGCCTCCCTGCCCAAGCAAGTCTTCAATGAGGTAGCGTTCACCCTCGCTATCCTGTATGGTCGCTCCGATCGGAAGCGTTAACTGGTCCTGGAGCACACAATACCTCGCAGATTCAGAACAATGGGTACGATATCCCTTGCGTCCTTTATATGTATATACACTAAGCAGATGTACGCATCAGATACATATTCTACCCTAAACGGGTAAAAACCACCATCCTGGCAGAGGTTTGTTGTTCGCTGGGGATCCAATAGCCATCGCAGGTAATCAGATTCAGATATCGGCCACTGTTGTCTCCAAAGATGTTTTGCAGCGGGGCTTCGTGGACAGGGTAGGCGACTCTGGCTGTAACATGGAAGATGAGTTGATGGTTATCGCTGGTAGTGACAATGACTTGATCACCGGCATTAAGGTTGCGCAGATTCCAGAAGACCGCCGGCCCGCCTCCCGGACGGTCGACATGCCCATCGATGACCGCGCTCCCCATCTGACCGGGGGCCGGCCCGTCCTTATACCATCCGGTGCTATCCCAAGGATCCTGATGAGGTGTATCCAGATCGCTGTTGGAGAGGATACTGACCGGCTCAACGTTCGCATCGACACTGATGGCGGGAATACGAATGTGGATCGGGGTGGCGATAACCGGCTTAGGAGTTGGCGTGGGCCGCGGAGTGACGATGGCGTGCACTGGCTGTTTTCGCGGCTGCGTCGTCAATGAAGATGGCGTCGGCAAGGTCGCCTGCCCACAGCCGCTTAACAGGAGCAGCACACAGCAGCTCAGCCAGATAAAGCCGATGGTCTTTTTTCGCATGTGTGCTCCCCTTTCACGATTCTGCTAATCCGCGCACAGATTGGCGGCTAGCTTGCTAAAACAAGAGCACTCTCCTTATAATGAAGGGTGCATAGGACGTTTTCCGTTGCCTGGTCCAGATGGCCCTTACTATGAAGGAGAGTGCTGGTAGTTATCGGCTAGGCGTGCCGCCAGAAGTGGCGTATTACCCCAAAGCCGGTGGCCAGCAGCAATACCATGGTGAGCTGCAGCAGGGGGACCCCTGGTGTCGCGGTATCGGGCAAGACCGGAACAGCGCCCGTCTGCGGCAGACCTGGTATTCCAGGTGTGGTTGCCGTAACCAATTGAGCCTTTGGATTGCCTTTGACCATACCGACGGCGAAGACGCTGGTAATGGTATTGGGCGCTAGTGTTTTGGGAACCGAAAGTGTTTGATTGACGAGCGGTACCGTCACCTTGAAGTCGCAGGGGCCAGTATTCATATCGATATAAGAGCTGTCATCCCGATAGCCCATATTTTGGATGGTATTGTCTTCCCCGATGGTTGCGTTGATCTGTCCCGCGTCAGGAATCAGATGGTATACGCGCACCCTGGCCTGGTTGACCGACACTTTATTGTCATCAACAAACACCTGCAGATCCAGTGTTTGGGGTGTCGCACCGATGGCCGCCACGGTATATGCCTTGCCAGTCTCAACCGGCAGCGTTTTGGTCAGGGCCGCCGCGCCGACCCCCTTGCCTACCAGCGAGATCTGTACCTTGTGGTTGCCAGCCGGAAGAGCCGCGTAATCTGTGACCGACGCAAATTGAAAGCTATTGAGGAACGCTTTCCCATCCACAAAAACATCGGCTGTGCCCACAAAAGGCGAGGCATGAATGACACGCACATACGATGTATTCGTATCAGCCAATGCGGTGTGCGTTGACAGGCTACCCAGGCCAAAAAATCCCATCAAAAACATGATACCCACCAGAAGGCCGCCACGGCGGAGCAGCCTGATAGGGTACAGTGAACCCTTCATTCTACATTCTCTTTTCTCAATGTATCAATTCGCTTGATTGAGATAGCTATGAAAACAATGGTATAGATGAGGTGTATGGTCATTTGAAATACAATGAGGACACGTAAAACGGTGTGACGCTTTTCTAAGTATGTCGCAGAAATGTTTAAAATAGTAGCTACCAATGGTATCAATTCGGTTACGAAAAAGTAATACTTTCCCGATTTTACCTTTCATTCCTCAACCGCGTGCTGAGAAGCTGTTACATTCATACACCATGGACTTTTTCTCGATTTGTTGCTTTGATTGGACGATATTTATAAATGGAATATACCTATTCAGGTCTGATTGATGCCTGCGGCATCAACCAGAATTCTACTTGTGGTGTTGCGGAACATGGGCGGCCAGGCCGCCCATGTTCCGCAACACCACAAGTAGAATTGTTTGTGCTCTGCGCAGCAGAGCATGGGCGTTTGAGCGCAAGAGTGCCGAATAGGTACAATAGAATTTTGTTATGTGACCCAAAATGAGTCATATACAATATATTCCTAATGCTGGCCGTGGCCAGCGAATAAACTAACCTTGACTGTCTGCTGGCTATATTTTAAGTTTTATATTTGACGTATCATGAGTCATGGGCTTATAACAAGACCAGGTAAAATGTGTTGGGCGAGGATACTATGGAGAAACAGAACCGCATGCTCAAATCTGCTCGCATGCAGAGAGCGTGGACACCAGAGTTCGTCAGTGGGTTGGTGGGTGTGAGTCGAAGTACATATATTCGGTGGGAATCTGGCGCTCAGAAGCCACGCCATGCCTCGTTAGATGCCCTGTGCAAGGTTTTTGCTATGTCGCCCGCGGAACTGGGGTTTATGGCGCATCGTATCAGGCAGGCGCATACGCTGGACAAGCCCACCAGTCCTTCCTCTACGCTGAGCGCGGACGGCATAGAGGAGATAAATGAAGATGATGCGGCCGAGATCTCTGAAGAGGATCTCCCGGCCTCTTTAGAGACGTGGTCCGCCGGGCTGGCCTCTTGCTGGGAAAGGTATATGGGTGGAGGCCAGCGAGAACTGGAGCGATTGCTCCCAACCTATCTGACGCGTTTATTGAAGCCGACCCTGACCCCCGGCCCCGCGCAAAAAAAAGCCGCTAACTTGACCGCGCAGGCCTATCAATTGATCGCGCTACTGGATCTACAGCGTGGCGATTTCGCGTCCGCCGAGGCGAACGGAACCCAGTCCCTGGTGTATAGCCAGCTGGCCAGGGATTGGAATCTCTACGTCGCGGCGCAGATTCGCCTGGCGACCATCTTTTCGGCACGCAAGCGTGTTGGCTCGGCGCTTAACGCATATAATAACGCTCTGCATCGGATCAACACCAACAACGATAGCATCTCCCCAATGCTCCATAGCTGGATCTTCGCCGGGCTGGCCGAGATACAGGCCACCATGGGACGCGAGACGGAGGCCCTGCAGTTTTTAAAGCTGGCGCTGGCGGTCTTCCCAGAGAAGCCAGAAGAGGATGCCTGCGCCGCCTATGCTCGCTGCGACCGCTCCATGCTGTATCTGTATCAGGGATTGGTCTTCCTCAGACTGGGGCAGCCCAAAGTGGCATGGGAGGCGTTTTCCCTGGTAGATGAGCTCAAACCGGTACCCTGTGAACGCATGCGCGCCGAGTTTTTAAAGTATCGTGCCTATACCTCGCTGGTGCTCGGCAATATGATCCAGTCCTGCATCTATCTTGAGGCCGCAGCCAGGGCCGCGCGCGCTATCAATAGCGAGCTTGTATTCGGCGAAATCTACGCGCTCTATCAACACATGCTGGCCATCTGGGGACAGGAATCACGCGTGAAGGCGCTGGCTGTCCTTTTTCAGAGTTGAGCCAAAATCCTTTATTCTCAGCACGGGTGGCACAAAAAAAACTCACCCTGAGCAAAGAGAGCATAGTTGACAAGCAGCAAGGCACAACATACAATCCATATGAGAAGTTTTTAGTTTTATGCATATAACGCGCCTGGAGGGGCTCCTCCTTTTCGTCACATGCAGGATGTTATTTTGGAATGAAAGACGACAACGAGTGGCGTATAGCCGCTGATGCCCAATACGCATTGGGCATAAAATATCGTAACATTTCCACGGGAGATCAACAGGCCAACCTGAAGCAAGCCATTACTTGCTTCCAGAAAGCGCTGAGTCTCTATTCTTTACAAAGCTCGCCCATCGAATGGGCCCGGACGCAGCAACAGCTAGGCATCGCATATCGCAATTCAACCGCTGGCCCTGAACGCCAGCAGTATTTAAATAAAGCGCTGGCCGCTCTGCAATCTTCATTGGAAGTGTTCACCAGTGAAGAACATCCCCTCGATTGGGCGCAGGTCCAGTATGAGCTGGCTTTGACCTATTTGTATCTTCCCAGCGGCAATCGCCGACCGGCGCTCTTTAAAGCGTTGGGCTGTCTGCAGGCATGCCTTGAGGTATATACGCTCGAAGCTTTTCCCGAGCAATGGGCCAGCATCCAATATAATCTGGGCAATGTCTATTGTCTGCTTCCCTCCGATGATCGCTACTCGACGTTACGTAAAGCCATCCTTTGCTATGAGGCCTCGTTACGTGTCTATACCTGTGAGACCACACCCCAGGAATGGGCAATGGCGCAGTTTAGCCTGGCCAATGTCTATGCCTTTCTGCCCGGTGGCGAACGCCAGACGAATCTGGAACGCTCGATCATCCATTACCAGGCGGCCCTGCAGGTCAATACCTTCGACCGGCATCCAGAGCTGTGGGCCAACACCATGCAGAGTATGGGCAACGCGTATCGCAACATGCCCGGCGACGAGAGCGAGACCAGCCTGCACCACGCGGTAGATTGCTATCAGGCCGCCCTCAGCGTCTATTCAAAAGAGGATGCCCCCCTGGATTGGGCGTCCGTCTATAACAACCTGGGCATCACCTATAATTTGATGTCGAGCGGTAACGAGCAGATCCGTCTGGAGCAGGCTGTAACCTGCTTTCGCATGGCGCTGACGGTATATACACGCGACACCTATCCCGCCGAGTGGGCCAAGACCAACAATATGCTGGGCCTGACCTACCTGGATATGCCAGATGGGAACAGGCAGGAGCAGCTACGCCAGGCGATTGTCTGCTTCGAGGCCGTCCTGGAAGTCTATACATTTGTGCAGCATCCATTGGCCTGGGCCAATGTGCACTATAATCTGGGCCATGTGTATATGCTCATCGAGCCGGTAGATGAGGAAGAGTGGCAGAGCCATATTCAAAAGGCCATCACCTCATTTGAGTCGGCCCTGCAGGTATATAGCCGTAAAGATACGCCCTATGAGTGGGCTAAAACCCAGAGCAACCTCGGCAATGCGTATAAGGATTGCTTGCTTGATAATCGCCATCCTTATCTGCAGCAGGCGATCGAATGCTACAGGGCCGCCCTGCTCGTTTATGCCCGTGAGAATATGCAGGATGAGTGGGCGACCACGCAGGGGAATCTCGGGCAGGCCTATTGGACGCTGGCCAAAACGGAGCGGCAGGATTACCTGGAACGCGCCATCGCCTGTTTTGAGGAGGCTCTGCAGATTCAGACGCGCGAGACGACGCCACTGGAGTGGGCACAGAACAAACATACATTGGGATTGGCCTATGCCGATCTGGCGCGGGGGGATCAACAGCATAATATGCGCCGGGCCCTGGCTTGCTATGAGGCCGCCCTGACCGCCTATCAAAGTCTGCATATGCCCGCGCAGGTCTCGCTTGTTCAGCATGACATTGAGCAGGCGCGTCACTCCCTTTCGCGCGATCTTGCCTGATGATGCAGAGAAATATCCTATCCAGCGGCGGCTATGGAGCATGGCTGGCCAGAATCCTGACCCTGCTGTTGAGCAGCCTCTTCTTTCTGTTCCTGGGCATTCCGCTGGCGGGGCTGCTCTTCAGAGAGGCGCCAGCGACCATCTGGAATGAGATCCTGCAACCGGACATCTTTCAGGCCCTGCAGCTCAGCCTGGTCACCACGACCCTGAGCACGCTGCTGGCGGTCGTGTTTGGCTTGCCTGTCGCCTATCTGCTGGCGCGCCAGCGCTTCTTTGGGCGTGGCCTGCTCGAAACCCTGATTACCTTGCCCACCGTACTGCCCCCGGTGGTGGCTGGCGTCGCCCTGCTGCTCACCTTTGGACGCCTGGGGCTGCTTGGCCGCTACCTGGCTCTTTTTAACGTCACCATTCCCTTTACGACGGCCGCCGTCGTGATGGCCCAGACCTTTATCGCGGCCCCCTTTTTTATCAATAGCGCCAGGGCAGGCTTTGAGCAACTGGACCAGCGCTACGAGCGGGCCGCCTATACGCTGCGCGCCTCCCCGCTCTACACGTTTTTCCGTGTCACCCTGCCCCTGGTGCGTCCCGCCTTGTTATCCGGCATCGGCCTGTGCTGGGCGCGCGCGCTTGGCGAGTTCGGGGCCACCATCACCTTTGCCGGCAACTTTCCTGGTGTCACCCAGACCATGCCGATTGCCGTGTATATCGCTTCTGAGAGCGACCTGGACAAATCCATCGCCCTCGCCGTCGTTTTACTGGCCGTTTCCTTTGGCATCCTTCTGACTTTAAGGCTAAGTCAGCGCGGCCGGGACAAAAAGGAAAAAAAATCCGCTAGAGATAGGCTTTAATCCCGATATAATGCACATCCATGGCGAAAAATAGGCATTTATCCCGGCTAAGTTTTCTAAGAATTCTAAGAAAACGGCCCGATCTTCATTGACAATTACTAACTGCCTCGGTACAATAAGTAAAGATGAAGTCGTGTTATGACTAGGAGGCAACTTCATGGCTGTTGCACATACAGACCTATATCGTCATGAGAACCTCGTTCGAAAATCGATTCAGATCCCTTCGACGCAGCATAAAGAGCTAAAGGCGTTGGCTGTGGAACTTGATTCCTCACTCGGAGACGTACTGGAGGCTATTATGGATCTGATGCGACAGGATGATTATCAGCAGTTGAGGTTAGTGATTATGGAAAAACGCGAGCGTGAACTCTCTTCACTCAACCACTCTCTCGATGAAGCTTACGCTTATCTCTCTACTGTTCCCGAAACCCTGGATGAAGCTCAATTGTGTTTTAGTGCTGGTTGTGAAGGTATGTTTGCATGAGTAATGAGGCCAGGCAGTCTTTGCCGAGCCTGAAGCAGCAGCAGGATGCGAATGCTAGTATTCCAAATCCGCGACGTGGTGAGATTTGGGATGTGAATTGGTCACCCGGGCGTGGTGCAGAACAACAGGGAACACGACCGGCGTTAGTGATACAAAATGATCGAGGCAATTCCTCTTCTTCCTACCCTTTAACCATCGTCGCCTCGATGAGCCGCACGGAACGAGAGCTTCCGTTGCATGTACGCATTACACCTACTCAACATAATGGCTTGAGTGATTACACGGATGTAAAATGCGAGCAGATCATGACGATTGAGAAGACACGTCTTATCAGGCGTCGTGGCTCGATTAGCCCTGAGGAGTTGTATCGCGTTGACCAGGCTTTACGCCTAAGTCTTCATCTTATTCGAGATTAAGGCTGGCGTTATTTCATCCTCACATTTTTATATATCTATTCCCCTCTTTTTGCCGGGTTTATCCGGGCATATATGCGCCCCTGCCTTTTGTTACAATATATAGAGAGATATTTGAGGGCCCGCCAATTTGGCCCCCCTTCCTCCTTCGACGTACGATACCACCGCCGTAGGTGCGCCCCTTGCGGGCGCTTCTTCCCTCGACGTATGATTATGCATGAGGAAAATAAAATCGGACGCGAGGTCCGAACGTATGGTTGGATGGTTTCCAGTTAGGGAATTGGCTGTAGATGTCAGCCATGTTCTTGTGTTAGAATTTCTGCCAAATAAGGTTACTTATTTTCTTTCTACATACTTCATACCGTTAAGCAAGCACGCCAGGAGAGGTAAATATATGCAAAAGCAGCTTGGAACTATACAGGTTAAACGAAGTTTTCCGGAGATGTTAAAGGGCGGAGTGATCTGCGATGTGGTGAACGCGGAGCAGGCAAAGATCGCGGAAGAGGCCGGCGCCTCTGCTGTAATGGCTCTAGAGCGCGTGCCTGCCGATATTCGTGCCCAGGGTGGCGTCGCTCGTATGAGTGATCCCGAGCTGATCTTGCAGATCAAAGAGGCCGTGACGATTCCGGTGATGGCGAAGGTCCGTATCGGACACTTTGTGGAGGCCGAGATTCTGCAGTCGCTGGGCATCGATTGTATCGATGAGTCTGAGGTGCTGACACCTGCCGATGAGCGCTTCCACATCAATAAGCATGAGTTCTCGATCCCCTTCGTGTGCGGTGCTCGCGATCTGGGCGAGGCCCTGCGCCGTGTCGGTGAGGGTGCCGCCATGCTGCGTACCAAAGGCGAGGCCGGTACCGGAAATGTGGTCGAGGCTGTACGTCATATGCGTACCATCATGGGTGGTGTGCGCCGTCTGCAATCGTTGCCGGAAGAGGAGCTGATGGCCGAGGCCAAAGAACTGGGCGCTCCCTATGACCTGGTGCTGGAAGTTGCCCGCACCGGTAAACTGCCGGTTGTTAACTTCTCCGCCGGTGGTATCGCCACGCCTGCTGACGCGGCGCTGATGATGCGGCTGGGTGCCGAGGGTGTCTTCGTTGGTTCCGGCATCTTCAAATCGGGTGATCCCAAGAAACGCGCCCAGGCTATCGTCAAAGCGACCACCCACTATCAGGATCCCGAAATTCTGGCCGAGGTTTCGCGCAACCTGGGAGATCCCATGGTTGGTATCAACCTGGATAATCTGCCCGCCCAGGAGCAGATGGCACGACGCGGCTGGTAATTCTACTCGATTGACACTGATTAAGAAGAACACATGGAAAAATACAACCAAACCCCCCGTATCGGCGTATTAGCATTACAGGGTGATTTTGAAGCACACATCAAGATGTTGCAGGGATTAGGGGCGGACGCGCAAGCTGTTCGCCTCCCCAGGCATCTCGACGAAATAGATGGTATAATACTACCAGGTGGTGAAAGTACGACAATCGGTAAACTGATGATTGCCTACGATCTCCACGAGGTATTGCAACGAAAGATTCGTGAAGGCGTCCCCATGTGGGGGACATGTGCAGGTCTCATTTTATTAGCGAAGGAGACGGATAATGCTCTTGCCGGTCAACCACTATTGGCCAGCATGGACATTCGCGTCCGCCGTAATGCGTTTGGCAGTCAGCGGGAAAGCTTTGAAACTGATCTGTCAGTGCCCGCACTAGGCGAAGCGCCATTCCACACCTTCTTTATCCGGGGACCACAGGTTGACCAGGTTGGCCCTGAGGTGGAGGTGCTGGCAACGCTCGACGATGGAACCATCGTCGCAGTCCGTGAAGGGCCCTTGTTAGGCACTGCATTTCATCCTGAAGTTTCAGGAGATACGCGTTTTCACCAATACTTTCTCCGCATAGTACAGAGCGTGAAGAGGTAGAAGTCGCTTGACACATAGCTTCTATCTGACGCAGGAGTAGTGGATGATAAGACCGGTGTTGTATGTAGATTTACCGGGAATCATCTACGCCATTGACCACCGTGCTCGAGGTAACCAGCGCGACTATGCAAATTTTGTTTGCTGGCTCGAGTCGGTGGAGAGTGCGCTTCCTTCGCCCCCTATTTTGAGGCAGCTTCTTCCCATTTCTCCAGCTGTCCGTACGTGGATCTGTGAGGACCACTGGCGCCTGTTAGGCTTTGCCCAGGTACGCGAACGGCCGTCTCATGCCGCATGGGACCTCGCCTACCTGGCCTCAATGACGCAGCGAGATGGCGCGCAACTGGTCGGTGATGATATACTCACGGCCTTGCTTGAATATGCATTGGAGATGGCCTCAACCCATGGCATCCTCCGCATCTTTGCGAAGGTTGAAGATGAAATGCCCGAGATGGAGATGTTCCAACGTTCGGGTTTCCAGCGCTACGCACGTGAACTGACGTATGTCTATGACCCATATCAGCAAAAATCCAGGTCGACACACGTCGCGACGGAGACGGCGCTCCCTTCGCTACGCCGCTGGAATCGCCACTATGTGTGGGGATTATACCAGCTCTATCGTGCTGTGACGCCGCAACGCGTGTTGACGGCCGAGCTCTACGAGAATAGTGAAGAATACGCCAAACTTCAAGTTGGGTCACTACAACCACTACCTTCCTTCTTTGGCCGTGGTAGTGAGAATTATGTATGTGACGTAGGTGTTCGTGTGGGAGCCTGGATGCGGCTCTGTCGAGGTCACGGCTCGACGCCGCACCGCATCTCGCTGATGGTACATCCAGAACACGCCGAGCTTGCCGAGCCGTTGATTCAGTTCGGCATCAAGCGCCTGCTGGATGCCGACGTACGGCGCATTTATTGCCTGGTGCGCGAGTACGATTCTTTTGTTAACACCGCTCTTTGCAATAGTGGATTTGAGCAGGTCCTGGCCAAGGTACTGCTTGTGCGACACGTAGCCTTACTGGCCACGAGGCAGAGCACGGTCCCCCTGCTGGAGCAACGCGCGGTCTATGGCTTGAAAGGCCTGGGGACGGTCAATTCGCGCCAAAAAATTATGAGGTGATAAACTGCCTATGCAACATGTGATCACTGACGATCTGGAGGCTCTGCTGGCTACTCTTCCGCCAGACATCCACGACGCGGTCAATCGGCTAGATAACCGAAGCGAACTGCTGGAGATCGTAATGGACCTTGGGCGTCTGGCCGAGGGCCGGTTCCCCGAGGGGGAAGTGATCCTTAGTACGACACCGGTGGCATATGCCGATCTCGAGTACGTCGTTGAACGTATTGGGGAATTTGGCGATGACAACCGAGCGGGTATTGAGCGGACGCTCCACCGTATTAGCGCGATGCGCAATCGGAAAGGGAGAATTGTCGGTTTAACTTGCCGTATTGGTCGAGCGGTGCTTGGCAGTATTGCCCTGATCCGTGATATTGTCGAACAGGGCCAATCCATCCTGATTCTTGGTCGTCCGGGCGTGGGTAAAACAACACTCCTGCGCGAGATCGCTCGAGTCCTGGCGGACGAGGCGAATAAGCGCGTGGTTGTGGTGGATACGTCTAATGAAATCGCTGGCGATGGGGATATCCCCCACCCTGGCATTGGGCGTGCCCGACGTATGCAGGTTGCGCGTACGGCGGAACAGCACGCTGTGATGATCGAGGCTGTGGAAAACCATATGCCACAGGTGATCGTTATTGACGAGATTGGTACCGAGTTGGAGGCGGCCGCGGCACGCACGATTGCTGAACGTGGTGTCCAGTTGGTCGCGACGGCTCATGGTAATTCGCTGGGAAACTTGCTTGTAAACCCGACTCTTTCAGACCTGGTGGGTGGTATTCAGACCGTCACCCTGGGTGATGAGGAGGCGCGTCGACGCCATACCCAGAAGAGTATTCAGGAGCGTAAATCACTCCCGACCTTTGAAGTGGTGGTGGAGCAACAGAGTTGGGATGAGGCTGTAGTGCATCGTGATGTGGCAGATACGGTTGATAATATGCTGCGCGGCCAGCCTATCGTGGCCGAGGAGCGTACACGTGATGAGGAAACTGGACATGTTTCGATCCGCCGAGTGACGACGGGTGGCATGGATGTTCCAGGCTGGGGCAACGGGCTCGGTGGTCCTGGTGCTCGCCCGGGACAGGGTTTCACGACAAGCATGTTCGAGCGCTCAGATCGCAATGATCGCGGTCATCTTGATCGCAATCATACCCATCTGAGTTCGCTGCGTGGCGCGGGCGCGCCTACAATAGATCCGCGCGGTGGCGGTGAGCGCGTACGTGGTCGCAACCAGACCACGGCACATATCGCGCCACAGGTCCAGGCGCTGGCACCTACAGGGACCGCGCCCAATGACGGAGAGAGCCATGCGGCCGTCCTGGTCAAGCCCCGCCCCGTGACCGAGATCACGGAAGGGATCTATCAGGCCAGCGAGCCCGCAACAGAGGTTCGTCCGCCTAAGACGCTCAAGGTCTATCCATTTGGTGTTAATCGTGACCGACTCTCGGAGTCCGCGCGCCAGTTGCGCGTGCCGGTCGTGATCACCAATAATGAGCGCGAAGCCGACGCAGTTATTACGCTCAAGAATTATTATCGCCGGCAGCCCGAACGCTTACAGCAAGCGGAGCAAGAACGTAAACTGATTATTATACTGAAGAATAATACTATTACCCAGATGCAGCACGCGCTGGCGCGCATCTTTGATATCCCTGAAAGCGCATCCGATGGTGATGATGCTGATACATCGGACACCCAGGTGAGTATAAACGAGCGTGAATTTGATGATCCGACCAAGCAAGCGTTGCTTGAGACAGAAGACGCCATCCACCAGGTCCTCAACAAAGGCCTCACGACGGCGGAGCTGGCCCCGGCCAACGCCTACGTACGGCGCCTACAACATCAAATGGCTACTCGCTACAACCTCATCTCGCGCAGCCGAGGTAAGGAGCCTCACCGGCGGGTAAAAATCTTCCGTTCCCGTGATTAATAGCGTGATTGGGGGCTTTGCCCCCAATCACAAAAGGGTATGCCAGAAAGGCGCATCCGCGCCTTTCTGGCATACCCTTTTTTAAAGAAGAATGGTGTGTGCTATTGCGGCAAGGCGCAGCTGCGCCTTGCCGCAATAGCACACACCATTCTTCTTTTTTGTGTGCGCCGAAGGCGCCATCAATTGAATTTGGGGTGAGCGGAGATGCAAGCGAGCATGCCGGGGGCATGATCAAGCGGCGAGCCCAAGCCGGGGCAAGCCCGGCACCTACGGGGTTTGGGGGCTGTGCCCCCAATGCCTCCCCTCTCCTCCTGCCGCCCGCGGGGCGGCGAAAAGAAGGCGCCGCAGGCATAACATTTTAAAAAAAAGGAAATAGGACAGTTGTCAGACAGATCGCACATGCGCTATAATCCTTCCCATAACATTTAGGCAGCGGAGCCTACCAATGTAGCCATGACGGCTGGGCGTCCTACGTGGGACTGGAAGGAGTCGTACTATGCGTCTTGTAGAGAACGATCTAACCACTGGCACTACCCCCACGGTAGTCGGTTCTGTCAAAATAGCTGATATCTGGCAAGCGTACAAGTTTCTTAAGCCGTTGATCCACCATACTCCACTATCGTCTTCACGGACAATGAGCCAGTTGACGGGGGCCGATATCTATCTGAAGTATGAACATATGCAGCGCTCGGGCTCATTCAAGATACGTGGAGCTGGATATAAAATCTCGACGCTCACGGAGAAGCAGTATCAGGCGGGTGTGATCGCGGCCTCGGCCGGCAATCACGCGCAAGGGGTAGCGATCTCTGCCGCCCAGCACAATATCCCCTGTACGATCGTCATGCCTGAAAGCGCTCCCCTGGCCAAAGTTACTGCCACCGAAGGGTATGGTGCGCGCGTTGTGTTATACGGCGCGACCTACGATGACGCCTACCAGCATTGTCTGGAATTGCAGCAAGAGAGCGGCGCCACCTTTATCCATGCCTTTGATGATCCCAAAGTTATCGCGGGACAGGGCACGTTGGGACTTGAGATGCTCAATGATCTGCCCGACGCCGATGCCATCGTCGTCCCCATCGGTGGGGGTGGTTTGATCTCGGGCATCGCCATTGCCGCCCGGGCCTTGAAGCCCGATATTACCATCATCGGTGTGCAGGCATCCGGCGCGCCCAGTACCCGTGTTTCTCTGGATGCTGGTAAGCTGTCAGCGCTGCCGGCGATTACCACCATCGCGGACGGCATCGCCGTCAAAAGGCCCGGCGAGCTCACCTTCTCGATCATCGAGAAACTGGTTGACGACGTGGTACTGGTCGATGACGAAGCCACGATCAACGCAGTCCTCCTGCTGATGGAGCGCTGCAAAATGATGGTCGAGGGCGCGGGAGCCATCGGTCTGGCGGCCCTCTTAAGTGGAAAGGTCCAGCTCAAAGGCAAGAAAGTGCTGGTCCCTTTGACCGGCGGCAACATCGACATCAACCTGGTGGGACGCTTCATCGAGCATGGACTGGCCAGTGCCGGCCGCTACTTCGTCATCCATACCCGCCTTACCGATCGGCCGGGTGAGCTTATGCGCATGCTCTCGATCATCACCGATATGCGCATCAACGTCATCGACGTGCGCCACCAGCGCATTTCCAACCGCCTCCCGATCATGCAGCGTGAAGAGACCATTACTATGGAGACCAGTGATCGTGGCCAGTGCGAGAAGCTTCTGCACCGCTTGCGCGATGAGGGCTACATGGTTGAAGAGGCGCAATCATTTGATTACTAATTCGGGCATGAACAAACGCGCGGGATTTTTGGTCCCGCGCGTTTTGTTTTAATCGGACGCAAGGTCCGAAATCGGGGGCTTGCCCCAAAAAATCGGGGGCAAGCCCCGAACCTACGAGAGGGGTTCGACGCGCATAATGGCTTCGCCTTTTTGGATGACTGATCCGCTGACGGCGTTGATTGATACTACGCGGCCGGATACCTCGGCGTTGATCTCGTTGAAGACCTTCATGGCTTCGATCAAAGCCACGACCTGTCCCACGTGGATGACGTCGCCGACGTTGACGAATGCTGGCGAGGTTGGCGAGGCGGACGAATAATAAACGCCGGTCAGGGACGCCGTTACCGGTAGCGACTTATCAACCTTTTTGAGCGCGGCGGCCGTGCCTGCACTCGGGGCAGGTTGCGGCTGGCCCGCGACCATAACCATTGTAGGCGCCTCGGTCAATACCATCCCCGGACTACGGCGAATGGTAATCTCTGTCCCATCTTCGGTTAAGGTCAACTCGCCAACCGTACTGCCTTCGAGCACATCGACAATCTCTTCAACCCGCTCGAGCCAGGATGAATTGTTTTCTGTATCCATGTTCTTTTACTCTTCGTAGCGCTTGAAGACCAAGCTTGTATTATGGCCACCAAAGCCCATCGAATTCGACATCACCACATTGACGTTGGCATGACGAGCTTCATTTGGCACATAATCCAGATCACATTCGGGATCTGGATGGTGGAGATTGATCGTTGGAGGAATAATACCATTCAGAATCGTCTGAATAGAAATGACCGCTTCGATCGCTCCTGCCGCACCCAGCGTATGACCTGTCATGGACTTCGTCGAGCTAACGGCGAGTCGATAGGCATGCTCGCCAAAGACCGTTTTGATGGCCTGGGTCTCGGTGCTATCGTTGAATTCTGTGCTGGTGCCGTGGGCGTTGATGTAGTCGACCTGCTCAGGTTTGAGGCCGGCTTTCTGCAAGGCGCGGCGCATGGCACGAACCAGACCCTCACCGCCTGGCGCGGGCGCGGTCACGTGGCTGGCATCACCGGTGCTGCCGTAGCCGACCAGCTCGGCCAGAATCGTTGCCCCACGCGCTTTTGCGAACTCGAGTTCCTCCAGGATGAGCACGGCTGAGCCCTCGCCCATCACAAAGCCATCGCGCTGAGCGTCAAAGGGACGGCTCGCCTCCTGATAGTTCTCGTTATGGCGTGACAGCGCGTGCATGTTATCAAAGGCGGCCATCGCGATTGGCGTGACAGCTTTTTCGGAGCCACCGGCGATCATCGCCACCGCATCGCCACGGCGAATGGTCTCCCATGCCTCACCAATGGTGTTGCCGCTGGTGGCGCAGGCGGAGACCGCGGCCCAGTTGGGACCCTTGGCGCCGGTCATGATCGAGACGATGCCGGGCGCGCCATCGATAATCATCATGTTGATGAAGAAGGGACTGATACGGTCTGGACCCTTCTCATGCAGAACCTTGAACTGGTCGTGCAGGGTCACCAGGCCACCGATGCCGCTACCAATATAGACACCGACATCAGGGGCGATCTCATCGGTGATCTGTAGTTTTGCCTGTTCCAGTGCCTGTTTGGTGGTCGCGATCGCCAGGTGTTCATAGGGATCGTTGCGCCTGAGTTCTTTGCGATCCATATATTTGGTGGCATCAAAATTCTTGATCTCGCCAGCAAAGTGAACACGAAAATTGCTGGTATCATAGGCCGTAATCTCACCAACACCAGACTTACCCTGGATCAGCGCTTCCCATGATGAAGCCAGATCATTGCCCAACGAGGTAACCAGTCCCAGGCCGGTTACAACTACGCGAGACATAAAGTCACCTCCCGTTTGTCCGTTTATCTAAAAGCATCCTGGTAGAGATGCTCATTTCTCACGTTCCATATCACTCGCAGTGCTGCCCGCTACGATGAGGAATGCTGGTTATTTGATACCCAGCGCGCCCGCTTCCTCCTGGATGAAGCGCGTATAGGTATCGCCGCTAATAAAGCCCTCATGCTTCAGTAAGCGCTGATGGAACGGTATTGTCGTTGTGACGCCCTCGATAACAAACTCTTCCAAAGCACGCTGCATGCGTGCGATGGCCTGGTCGCGATCCTCGGCCCAAACAATCAGTTTGGCGAGCAGCGAATCGTAGTGAGGAGGGATCTCATAGCCCGTGTACAGGTGACTATCGACGCGCACACCAGGGCCACCCGGCGGCAAATACTTCTCGACAACACCGGTCTGGGGACGGAAATCCTTGTCCGCATCTTCAGCGGTAATGCGGCACTCGATCGCGTGTCCACGCAACTTGATATCCTCCTGGCGCAAACGCAAAGGTTCGCCCGAGGCGATATGGAGCTGCTCTTTGACCAGGTCCAGGCTTGTTACCAGTTCGGTAACGGGATGCTCAACCTGTAAACGCGTATTCATTTCCATGAAATAATAGCGATTCTGCTCATCCACCAGGAATTCCAGCGTGCCGGCGTTGCGATAACCAACCGCCTTCACCGCGCTAATGGCGCGCTGACCCATCTCATCGCATAAGGAGCGGGGCAGAATCGGGGTTGGAGACTCCTCAATAACCTTCTGGTTGCGGCGCTGGCACGAACAGTTGCGCTCACCCAGGTGGACGCCGTTGCCATGATTGTCGACCAGAACCTGAATTTCGACGTGGCGAGCCTTTGGCAGATACCGTTCCAGGTAAATACCATCGTCGCGGAATGCCTCCCGGACCTCATTCTGCGCCACCGTAAACGTGCGCTCAAACTCGTCCGCATGATTGATCAGGCGAATACCACGTCCACCGCCGCCAGCGACCGCTTTGAGCATCAGTGGAAAACCGATCTCACGAGCAGCCTCTGTTGCCTCTGCTAATGTGCGCAAGACGCGGGTGCCCGGCAGCGTTGGTAAGCCTGCTTCAACCATAGCCTTACGGGCGGAAACCTTATCGCCCATAATCGCCATCACTTCGGCCGAGGGACCGATAAAAGTGATATTTACATCCTGGCAGATCTGAGCGAAGCTCGTGTTTTCTGACAGGAAACCATAGCCAGGGTGAATTGCTTCGGCATTGGAGATAAAGGCAGCGCTAATAATATTTGGAATATTTAAATAGCTTTTGCCACTGGCTCCGGGACCAATACAGATCCGCTCATCTGCCATTTGTACTGGAAGTGAGTCACGATCAGCCTCGGAGTGGGCAATGACACTACGTATCCCCATCTCGCGGCATGCGCGAATGACACGCAGAGCAATTTCACCACGGTTTGCAATTAAAATCTTACGAAACATATGCATGTAGACAAAGCGACCAACTTCGGGTGCTTCACCTTGCTCCTCTCACTTAAAGCCCTTGTGAGGGGTATGATGTCGACAATTATATCACAAGGGCTAAAGATTGAGGAGGATGATTTCTCTTGACATCATCAATGCCAGGCTTGATACTGAAAATGCAAAACCCTTTTGGGGAGCATATTGTGACTTGAAGGAGTAGCTTCTTATGTTTGATAAGGAGAAGGTGGGATACAGCTTTCCTGCCTTTATGATAATGATCGAGCGCGGCAAGATTCATGAGCTGGCGCTAGCCATCGGGGACGAGAATCCTATTTATCATGATCTGGAGGCGGCTAAAGCTGCGGGTTATGATGATCTTCCTCTACCCCCGACAGCCCCAACTATATTTACGTTCTGGGGCAATACGCAGCTGTGGGAGCAGCTGAGCAGTGTGGGAATCAATGTGGCGCGCGTCCTCCATGGCGAAGAGGAATATGAGTACGTCGCTCCCATCGCCGCCAACGATACCTTGACCGGCGTGACCACGATTGTGGATGGCAAAACACGGCGCACCCGCGAGGGGTCGATGGATATCTTGACGACCGAGACACGCTATACCAATCAGCATCAGCAGCATGTGTTGAGCGCGAAAACCATGTTTATCGTGCGCGAGTAGTCCAGTTTGCTGACACCCCCTGCCAGTCATGGATGGTCGATATTTTGATGGTATATAAGGAGAAACAGTTATGACGACACCTGCCGAAGCTCCAACCAGGCGCTATTTCGAGGATGTAGAGGTTGGCGAAGAGATTCCCCAACTGGTGAAAGCTCCAGTCAAACACCTGCAACTGGTCCGCTACGCGGGCGCCTCCGGCGACTTTAATCCTCTGCACACGGATCCCAAAGTTGGTGAGGAGATTGGTACCGGCGGTATTATCGCTCACGGCATGCTGATTATGGGCTTTGTAGGCCAGATGCTCAGCGATTATGTGGGACCCCAGCCCCTGCGCAAGTTTGGCGTGCGCTTCAAAGGCATGACCCACCTGGACGATGTGATTACCTGTACCGGTACCGTGACCAACAAATACGAGGAGGACGGTAAGGGGTATATCACCGGCAAAGTACAGGCCAAAGATCAGAATGGCGACCTGAAAGTCTCGGGCACCTTCACCGCACAACTCCCCCACCGGAACGCATAGCTCCAGTCGCGAAAAAGCAAGAAATGACCCACTTCTCAAGAGATTCCTCTGTGGAATCTCTTGATCTTATCACCATGGATAGCCTAAAAGATTGATTTATGTCAATGAAAGGTATGCTCATGGTAAAATATTATGCAGATGAGGGAACAGACGCAACGGCTGAGTCTGCGGTCTGATTGGGGGGAGGTTCAGAATACGTAGAAGGGGCTTTGGACGAGCTCTGCCGCGATGAAGGGGAGGAGAGCGTGCGTTATCCAAATGCTTTTGCTCGTTTCCTGCTTGAGATTTCAATATTCTTTCAGGTAAGCCTGGTCGTTGTGTCAGCGCTTGTTTCGTCGTTCCTCCTGACCTGTACCCCGTGGATAAGCCATAACCCCATTATTTATGTTGTCCCCATTGTGCTTTCGGCCTGGTTGTTCAGGCGACCTGGTCTCTATCTTTGTACCATCTCCCTCCTCTTGATTTTCTGGCTTTCTCACTCCATGGTGATCGGCAGTCTGTTGCCTTCCAATGCCGATATTACCTCTACCATCGTTAGCGTGTTGATTCTGTTCACGTTGGGATTATTGGTGAGCGCGCAGCGCGAGGCCTCAGATCAGGCCGATGAGGCGCAGGAGCAGCTGGTGATAGCCGGCGAGGAACAGCGGAAGCTTAATGAGATCAAGGACCAGTTCCTGCAGAATGTCAATCACGAACTGCGCACCCCATTGACTGCTATCTATGGATATCTGGAGCTGTTGTTGGAACATGAGGATCAGTTAGACCAGGATATGCGCACTGCTTTTTTACAGCATGCCATGCAAAGCTGCGATGAACTACAACTGCTTGTGAATAACGTTCTGGACACGATGGGGGTCGAGAAGCAGCGGCAATCGCTCTATATAGAGCAGATCGTGGTACGCGATATCCTGTTTGAAGTGCTGGAGCGTTTTGACCCCCAGAGCGTGCGACGCCACCATATCTCTGTTGATATCCCCAACTACATCGTGGTCCTGGCCAACGCGCAATACCTGCGCCAGATTCTGCGCAATCTAATCTCAAATGCCTTTAAATACGCCCCGGCTGGTACCCCCATCACCATCAGTGCCGCCCTGGATGGCATGGTCGTCCATCCTTTGCATGCCTCTCCGGAGATTTGTATCTGCGTCAAAGATGCGGGTCCCGGTATCCCTCCGAACGAGATGTCACTGTTGTTCGGACAATTCGTCCGCTTGCGCCGCGACTCCTCCGGCAGTGTGCGTGGTTCCGGCCTGGGCCTCTTCCTGAGCAAGCAATTTGTCGAAGCCATGAATGGACGCATCTGGGTCGAAAGCGAAGGAATAGAGGGAAAAGGGAGTACTTTTTGTTTTACTTTGCCGTGTGTTGTGCATCCCAAGGTGAATGCGCGGACCTCGCTGGTCGATTTTGAGCAGTTCCGCTCTCCCCTCCCCATCAATAATTGAAAAAATAAGGGTATGATGTGCCGCGAGGGGTCAGATGGCCGTGGCCATCTGACCCCTCGCGGCACATCATACCCTTATGAAAAGGAAGCGGGATGTGCAGGAGGGCGACGAGCCCTCCTGCCGGGGTTCCAGGGGTGTCCCCTGGCCCTCCTATCCCT
This sequence comes from Dictyobacter halimunensis, assembly GCF_036245075.1. NCBI lineage: Bacteria > Bacillati > Chloroflexota > Ktedonobacteria > Ktedonobacterales > Dictyobacteraceae > Dictyobacter > Dictyobacter halimunensis. The sequence continues at coordinate 2,207,986 of NZ_BSRI01000002.1, read as the reverse complement.
CCATTCCGCCGCCCGCAGGGTGGCAAGGAAGAATGCAAAAAAGCATGCTATACTCTGTTATAATGGGTAATCACATATGTGATAACCACTTCTACCTACTCTTAAAGAAAATGCAATGCGCACCAACCGCATATAAAAAGGCTATATTTACTACCACTATTTTTCAATGACAGAAAGGTCGGGGGAGATGTTAAAAGAGAACGTCCTGTATACCCTGAAAAAGATCTTGCCGCAGGGCCAGGTCTTTACCGATAGAGCCAGCCTGGTGGCGTATGAGGTAGATGCGGGACTGGATAAGGGGTTGCCAGAGGGAGTGGTCTTTCCGCGCACGACCGATGATGTGGTGAACGTGATGCGCTGGGCTTCAGCCCATGGGGTGCCGTTGATCGCCCGAGGAGCTGGCACAGGTCTTTCAGGAGGCGCGGTAGCCGATCGCGGCGGGATCATCGTTGAGTTCGCGCACATGAATCGTCTCAAAGAGCTTGATCCCCTGGGACGTAGCGCCCTGGTTGAGCCGGCACTGATCAACCTGCGCCTGGACGAGCGGGCGCAAACGATGGGACTTTATTTTCCGCCCGATCCTTCCAGTCAGCGTGCGTCGACTATGGGTGGCAATGTGGCCGAGAACTCCGGAGGACCCCATTGCTTTAAATATGGGGTAACGACCAATTATGTGACCGGCATGGATGTGGTATTGGGAACCAGCGAGCATATTCGCACGGGCGGGCTGGCCATGGATTATCCCGAATATGACTTTTGTGGCCTGATCACGGGTAGTGAAGGTATGCTGGGAATGATCACCTCGCTATCGTTGCGCCTGCTGCGCCGTCCACCGGCGGTGAAAACGTTGCTGGCGATCTTTGATTCGGTGGAGCAAGCTGGTACGGCGGTATCAGCTGTTATCTCCTCGGGGCTGGTACCGGCGACGATGGAGATGATGGACCAGCGTATTGTACGTATTATTGAGCCGTTCGCGCACGCCAATCTGCCCTTAGACGCGGGCGCTGTCCTGATCATCGAGTTCGATGGTTATCCCGAAGGACTGGATCATCAGCTAGAGGAGGTTATACAGATCCTGCGCTCCCATGGTGGCACGGATATGCGTATCGCACGCGATGAAGAGGAGCGTTACAAGATCTGGTTGGCACGTAAGAGCGCGGCGGGCGCTATTGCTCGTGAAGCCCCGGCCCAATACACCGTGGATATCACGGTACCGCGCAGTCGCCTGGCCGAGATGCTGGCCGAGGCCAATCGTATTGGTGATAAATTCAACATTCGCATGGGCCACGTTTTCCATGCTGGCGACGGCAATCTTCATCCTCTGATCCTGGTGACCGACCCGGATGATCGCGACCTGATTGGCCGCATCCATGCAAGTGGGCGCGAAATGGCCCTCTGCTGCGTGGCTATGGGCGGCAGCATCACCGGGGAGCATGGCGTTGGCATCGAGAAGCGCGACTTTATGCCTTTGATGCATAAGCCTGAAGAACTGCTGGCGATGTGGGATGTCAAGCAGGTCTTTGATCCGCAGTTCCTGTTGAATCCGGGCAAGGTGTTCCCACTGCCAGCTGCGGACGAGAGCGGACCATATGCGGGCTATACGCCGCTGGAAAAACTAGTTCCAGCGACGGCGGAGCTTTCGGCGCAGGGTTATACCCCGACGACGGCTGAAGAGGCGGCCCGCCAGTTGCAGGCGCTTTCTCAGGCTGGAAGAAGCGTGACCATCACCAGCGCCCCACTGGATGAGCAGGATGGGCGCATCAGCACCTCCGCGCTACGTGGCGTGCTGGCCTACGCGCCCGACGATCTCTATATCACCGTAGGGGCGGGCACCCCGTTGTCCGAGATCCAGGCTTTCCTGCGTGAGCGTGGACAGCATATACCGCTGGTCTCTCCCTGGCCGGATATGAGCATTGGAGCGTTAGTGGCGACCAATCTGAACGCGCCGTTGCGCATGCGCTATGGGGCGCTACGCGACGTGGTGCTATGCGCGACCGTTGCGCTGGCGGATGGGCGGGTGATCCGCACCGGCCGCCCGATCGTCAAGAACGTGGCCGGCTTCGACCTGACCAGGATTTTTATTGGCTCGCATGGCACGCTTGGCCTGCTCGCTGATATCTCGCTAAAAATTTTCGCCCTACCGCGCGCACGCAAGACACTGCTCTTCCCCGTGGAAGATCTCAGTAGCGGCCTGCGTTGGGGACAGGAGATGCTGCAGTTGGCGCTGACCGCTTCCTCTATTGTGTTGACCGAGGATAATACCCAGGAGCGTGAGTCGTCAGGTGCCTATCTGCTGGCATATACGGCAGAGGGAGTGCCCGAAGATGTTGAGGCCGAACTGGCCCAGGTTACCGAGGTTCTGCAACGGCTCAATGCGCCAGCGCCGTTTGTTACCGAGACGCTGAGCGGTACCGAGCTCTGGACATCCAGCATGCAAAAAGCGGACCAGCGGTCCCTGATTGTGCGCATCGGCGTGCCGGTGAAGAACCTGGCTATCTACCTGGAAGGGATCTCCAGGCAGCTGCGGGATACCTCCTATGTGGTTGATTTTGCCAGTGGCTTCGTCTATGCAATATATAAAGTGGAAAGCGCCGAGGCGGCGCGGGCATGGCTGAACGCTGTCCGCCATCAGGCCTTAGCCCTGCATGGATACGCGATCGTGTTAGCACAGCCAGCCGCGCTTGAGGGGCAGCTAGAGCGCTGGGGCTATCAGCCATCCAGCCTGGAGGTCATGCGCCGTTTAAAGACCCGCTGGGATCCCCGGCATATTCTCAACCCGGCCGCTTTCGTGCTGGATTGACGCCTATCGCCATCACCATTTTGTATCTTTTTATGCTGTTTCTGCGTGCCCTACAGTAGGAGGGGTTGTGATTCTTCCAATTTATCTGTATGTACTCATAGTAAAAAAGGAGGTCATCAGCTATGTCTGAGCAGTATGGGCAAAAAGATAAGGACAAACAGCCAAGCGCGGCAGAGATATATGGAGCTCAGGGGAACGAAGGGCAGTATGGTCAGGGCCAATACGACAGCGAAGGCAAGCCTGATCCTCATGGACCGCAGGGCCAGCAGATCAAGCCCGATGACCGGGTTCGTAAAGACAACCCCCCTAATGCATCCGGCACCAAAAACGGAACCCAAGAGCAGTCCACCAACCATGAAGTCCCCCAGGACTAAACGATAAGCTGGGAGATAGAAGTGATGAGGGCGGGGGCGCCAACTGGCGCCCCCGCCCTCATCACTTCTATCTCCCAGCTTATCCACATTCTAGAACACTTGTCCACATAGTTATCCACATTCTAGAACACTTGTCCACATAGTTATCCACATCCCTTCCCGCTCACCTCACCTGGTAATAACAGGCCTCGTCGCACATACGATTATCCACGCTTCCTCTTACTTACCCCAGTAGTAATAACAGGCCTCGTCGCATATACGCGCATGGTATTCACGCTTCCTCTTGCTTACCCCAGTAGATAATAACAGGTCTCGTCGCACATGCGCGCATGGTATCCACGCTTCCTCTTGCTTACCCCAGTAGATAATAACAGGTCTCGTCGCACATGCGCGCACGCGCATGTGCGACGAGACCTGTTATTATCTACTCTGAGCGCCGTAAGGCGCGTAGAGTCATTGCCGAAGGCACAAAAGCTAGCCCTCTTTCACCTTAAGGATGTGTCTATTTGTATCACAATGACAGCTGTGATCCGTAATCTAAGAAACACACACAACTTCTCTAAGCAAACCTCACCTTTTGACCTCGGCAAGGCCTTAAGCTTAGAATAAGATAAGAAGTAGATTAGAGCTAGATTAAAGCTATAATCTCATCCCCCCTTAAGCATTTACCAAGCTTATTTTAATTTCCTAAAATTACGCTTAGAGTGCATTACTGTAGAGCTTATCAGCTCGAAAAACACTTGCAATTTCAACCTGAAAAATCTATGCTATAGACGTCAAAAGAAAGTGAGGTTGTTAATAATGCAAGTTAAAGAACGTACCAAAACTCAAAAAACTCAGAGCGCCAATGAAATTACAGATGGAATGTTGGTTACACGTACAATTGCAGGTGATCAGCAATCATTTGAAGTATTAGTGCAGCGCTATAATACGCCACTCTTCAATTTCATTTGCCATCTGCTGGGTGATTATGATCTCGCATGTGACGTTTCACAACAGGTCTTTTTACAGCTTTACATCTCTATGCCAACCCTACGAACGGGTGAGCCATTAAAAGCCTGGCTCTTCCAGGTCGCGCGTAACCGTTGTCTTGATGAACTGCGCCGCAAACGCTCGATCCATTTCTCAGAGCTTGAGGCCAACCATGACGACGACGATCTTTCTCCTCTAGATATTATGCCAGATAACCAGCCGCTACCAGATGAGATGGCTGAGCGCAGTGATCTGCAGCAGGCCCTGCGTAGTGCGATCGATGCCCTGCCTCCTAAATTCCGTTCTGTAGTACTACTGCGTTATGCCAGCCAGTTAAGCTTCTCGGAAATTGGCAAAACCCTGAGCATGCCCGAGGCGACCGCGAAAACATATTTTCAGCGCGCGCGCCCATTACTGCGGGCAGCCATGGCAAAACACTGGAAATCAGAGCAGGCTGAAGGGACTGTATTCTAATCTTTCTTAAGTGAAAGCTGGATTTTTGATAAGAAACCTTGGAAAAACTGAAACTTCTTTCTAATGTTATTCGTGTTAAAAACAGATGACGCATATGAATAACGTAGAGGGAGTTCTTATGAATAACATATCACTGAATCTGTTGGAAAACGATTTTGATAACGGCGCGGATATTGATGAGCTGTTTGAGCAGATCGAGCAGTTCGAACCGCCAGTCGATATGGTAGATCGTATTATGCAGGCAGTTTCCCAGCTTCCTCTTACCTATACTAAAAAGCCTGTGTCGCCATGGTCTGATTTAGAGATATTGGCGGCTGCACGATAGATCACTTTCTCTATCTTGACAAAGAATATGAATGACGAAGAGCGGGCCCGCAGGGGCCCGCCTTTTTTGTGCCCGTATGGTCGTCTTTATGATTTCCTACCCCGTTGGCTTGCTTAGATGAAGGGGACGGTGTAGACTAGGGGAAGATTTTTTTCTGGAGAATATTGATTGATGCGAAACATTGCCCTACAAACCTATGTCTTGCTGGCCGGCGCCATCTTAATACTGGCGGCGGTCATTATTGCCCTGACAGGTGGCACTACCTCCAGCTATATGACCGTGGGTGGTATCGGCGCCGGTGTGATACTTGCCTATTTTATGACCCGCCCACGCAAACAAGATTAAGCCATCCTGACTTCTTCCAGCATTTGAAGCAGCATACATGAGAAAATATTCCCTGCAGCACGAGAATAAGTAGTATTGTGGCCTGCTATATGCTACAGTTTATACCAACTCTAACTATTAACTTATGTATGCCCTCTGCCTATTTTATTGCAAAGAAGGAAGCATGTATTATGATACAGGATGTATTAAAAAAGGCCAATAAAGTCTCAGTTCTGCTTATTAAAGACGACAAAACTGGCGAGACCATCTTTAACCTGCCTGTCTGGACCGTTGCTCTGGTAGCCATCGCCGTTTTCAGCCTGATCCGTTTACGCAAGGCCCGCTCCTGATTTATGAAGTTGGGGGACTGGTTAAGCGTACCAATCGATGTAATCCGTTCCCTCCTACCTCCTCATCATCCTGAAACAGGTCCAACTGGAAAGGCGATCGGGACAGCTCTTCTTTGAGTCCTGCTGACGTGAACCAGTGTACGTAGCCCTGACCAGATGCGAAGGTATCTCCAGGTTCTAAGCTATCGAACAATGCGGCGGTGAGGGCGTGCGTTTCGTCATCGACATAAGAATAAAACATGTCGTCTGGCACGATATATGAGGTCAGAAAGAGTGATGCGCCGGGGCGTAACACTCTGAATACTTCTGCTAGATAGGTCAGGCGACTGGCCTGCGATGGTAAGTAGCAATAGACCTTGAACGCCAGAGCCGCATCAAAACTGCTATTTGAGAAAGGCAAGGTCCGTCCATCTTCCATACAGAGGAATTGCGCGGATACTTTCGCCGCCACAGCGGCCGCCCTGGCCGAATCAACCAGACCAGGGCTGACATCGACCCCAACCACATCCAGTCCACGCCTGGCTACCTCAATTGAGGCGCGGCCAGCGCCACAGCCGATATCAAGTATCTTTCCCTGGGGAGGCAATGACTGCAACAGCCATGCCTCGCTAGCCGTCAATCCCTGCTTGACCTCACGCTGATAGTATTCCACCTGCTCGGATGCATTGAACCACTCCCGCACGCGTTTGAGTAATTCCTGTACTTCATCTTCATGTCTTCGCATCGCACATAAAATCCTTTTTTTGGCTAAACTACACTTGCTAAGTGGGTGAGTGAAGAGGAATAAGGGGGAGTAGGGAACGTGTGTCCCTACTCTGGAAGATGTGCGGTCGCCTCGATTTCAACCAGAAATTCTTCTCGGACCAGTCTGCGTATCTCGACCAGCGTGCTGGCTGGGGGATTCTGTGTGTTCACATAGCGGTCGCGTACCTCGCGCAGAATGGGTACCTGTGTCATATCAACGACGTACATATTGAGTTTGATGACATGGGTAAAGTTGGCTCCAACGGCGGCCAGGGCGGCCTTAATATTCTCAAAGACCTGTTGCGCCTGGGCGTGGAAATCATTGCGACCGACAATTTCTCCCGCCTGGTTTATCGCCACCTGCCCCGAAATATGAATTGTGCGTCCACCGGTGATCTCAACCACATGGCTATAGCCAGCGGCTCCCGGCAGCGTCGAGGGATTAATAAAGCGCGTCTGCGCTGATTGATCGCTCACCGTTTTTCCCTTTCATGCTCTTGATATCGCATGGGTCAATCTTCAAATCTGTAAAGGCAGCTGGCTGCATACCATCTATTTGTGTTCGCCAGCAAAGACTTTATACCAGTAGTAGGGCTGGACCTCGCTTAGCTTTTTGGCTACCCACCGGGTTGCATCCTGTGGATGGGCAACGGCCACCTCAACGTCAGGGCCCCACATAAAGAGCCGTTCCTGGCAAATGCCACACGGCGCCAGAATCAGAACAACGTCTGAATTGGCTTCTCTGCTGACGCAGACAGAGGCTGTCACCCTCTGATTCCGTTTATATGCCTCGCAGATAGCGCCCGTCTCCTGGCAGAGCGCCGCAGCCCCGTTGGGAATATCGGGAGAGACGCTGGTCAGAATCTCGCCGTCCTCGGTATACATAGCTGCTGCCCCGGCCCATTCATCGCGCGGAAAGCGGCTATTCATTAACTCTATGGCCGCATCCACCAGGCGCTGATCAAGTTGCATATCTTATCTTACCTCAATCATTCTATTTTTATATTTGAACCAGAATCATTGTAACATCCATGATCACGAGGGACAATTGCTGATAACGCTCTTATTGAGCGCTTTCCTTGATTGCAATCGGTTGGTTTTTTTTGATCTATACGATCATTCTCGTATATAGAAAGAGAAAAAATAAAGCAAGTCAACGCCCTATTTCTTAACCAGGAAGAAATGCTGTTAATCTCTATCTGAGATCAATAGCATTTCTTCCCACCATACTGATTTAGCGTGTTGTTGATTGCATTGGCCGGCAGAGGATGAGGAAGGTGACGAGGGTGGCGATCGCGAATGCGGCAATGGAGGCTCCCATCGGAAGCGCGCTGGCGGAGCCGCCGAGTCCCACGATGGGGGCAACCAGTGCGCCGATGGCGAACTGTAGCACGCCCAGCAGAGCCGAGGCGCTCCCGGCGGCGCGTGTGTTGGCGAGCGCCAGCGTGGTGGCGTTCGGCATGATCAGTCCCAGGCTAGAAGCCAGCAGAAGGAATGCTGGGATTAGACCGATGAGCCCCAGACCACTGATGGTGACCACGAAGGTGGCGATGCCACCGGCGGCGATGATGGCGTAGCCCCAGGTCAGCAGGGTCTGTGATGAGAAGCGGCCAATCAGTCTGGAATTGATTTGTGCCATGATGACGATACCAAGCGCGTTGATGCCAAAGATGATGCCCAGCAGTTGTGGTGAGACGCCATACAGGTTCTGGAGGATGAAGGGTGAGACTGAGATATAGATGATGCAGGCGGTGAAGGCGAAGCCGCAGGAGAGGGCGTAGCCGAGGAAGCGGCGATCGGCCAATAGACCGCGGAATGCCGTCAGCGTGGTGGTGATGCCACCTCTCTGGCGCCGGCTGACGGGGAGCGTCTCCCTCAGACCGAAGAATACCGCCAGCAGCATTAACGTGCCAAACAGCGCCAGTATCCCGAAGACGCCATGCCACGAGGTAAATCTGAGGATCTGCCCGCCGATAATGGGTGCGACCATGGGCGCAATGCCGTTGATCTGCATTAGCAGCGAGAAGAAGCGCGCCTGGGTGACGCCGGTATAGCTATCGCTGATGATGGCGAGCGCGATGGCGATTCCAGCCGCACCCGCCATCCCCTGCAGGAAGCGCAGCAGGATAAGGATGGTGATTGAGGGCGTAACCATGCAGAGCAGAGAGGCAATAACATAGATGACCAGCCCTATCATCAGAGGCCAGCGTCTACCTCTGGCATCGCTGATCGGCCCCGCCACAATCTGACCCAGCGCCAGGCCCAGGATGAAGGCGCTCAGCGTCATCTGAGCCTGCGAGGTTGTGGCCAGTAGATCATGGCTCAGGGCTGGCAGCGATGGCACATACATATCGTTTGCCAGCGGGCCCAGTGCTCCCAGACCACCCAGGATCAGCACATCGAGCGGCCGAATCCTGTTCCTCGACCGCTGGCTATCCGCCCTGACCTGTTGTTCATCGAATCCATTAAGCGCATTCGCTGTATTTCTCTGATTGATAGATTGATCTGTAGATACGTTGTGTGTCGCCATGATATTGATTGATCCTTCACTATCTTTTTGTTGAGACGTTGTGAGAGGGCTGTCTTCTTGCGTGCCCTCTTGTCAGCAGTATAGTCGAGTTGCTATAATGAGCGCAAATCATATTTGTCATATATTAATGAAAGAAATTCATATGAACTTCTCGCAACTGCAAAGCCTGGTGGCGCTGGCGGATACCGGAAGCTTTACCGAAGCCGCGTACACCATCAATCTGACGCAATCTGCGGTCAGCCATGCCCTGGCCTCACTAGAAAGCGAGCTTGGGGTAACGCTGCTTGAGCGCAACCGCAAAGGCGTGGTCTCGCTTACGGCGACGGGACAAAAAATCATCCCCCATGTGCGGGCATTGCTGGCACAGGCGGAGTCTATCGAGCAGGAAGCCAGGGTGGCTCAGGGTAAGGCGTCTGGAAAAGTGCGGTTGGGCAGTATCAACTCCATCATCCCCCCCCGATCTGCTTGCCAGTCTACTGACCAGTTTTCAACAGAGCTATCCCGACATGGAGGTAGTATTGTTCGAGGGGGCCATGCAGGAAGTTGGAGACTGGATCGAGGATAGCGTCGTCGATATCGGTTTTGTGGTTCTGCCAGCTCCTAACATCGAGAGTAGCCTGATTACCACAGACGAACTATGTATACTGGTGCCAACGGATCATCGTCTATGCGGACGGGCTGCTGTAACCTTTAAAGAGTTACGCGAAGAGGGCTTTATTCTTGAGAAGAGCCAGTGCGCTGTGCATCTACTCCAGCGCGTCGGCTTTGGCACCAGCAAGAACCGACCGCATATTCGCTATCGTGCCAGTGATAGCGCGACCATTCTGGCTATGGTGAGGGAAGGGCTGGGTATTACGCTGCTCCCGAGACAGATGCTACCCACAAAGTTGGAAGGGGTCGTCTCGCTTCCGCTTGATCCACCACAACCGCTTCAGATCGGGCTTGGTATCAAATCGGCCAGAACCGTAGCACCAGGGGTCGCCCTGTTTCTGCAGACCGCCAGGGCCTGGGGACACAAGCAGAATGAGTCTTTTGAGGGAAATATGGTATGATTGAAGGACAAAAAGACTGATGACCAGCAGAATGTCGAATCGCTGATTAAGAAATACTGAATCCCATTGCAACACCTGTCATCCGCCTCTAAAAGATGTATAATATCAGCATTAATAGTAAATTATAGAGAGGCAATACGTGCAGGATTAGTATAGGATGACATATTATCTATATGCTGTGAATATTCTGCCTCTGATTAGCTGACCGTTGATAGATATTGATATTCCTAAGAAGGACGAAACTGTATGGCATCGCCGGCCAAAAAGCTTGCTAATAATGAGAATTCTTCAGTCAAAGCGTTAGAAGAGAAAGCGCTCCTGGCGGCAATTGTTAATTCTTCTGATGATGCTATCGTCAGCAAAACGCTTGATAGCATCATTATGAGCTGGAATCACGCGGCTGAGGAATTGTTTGGCTACACCGCCGAGGAGGCTATCGGGAAATCTATCCTCATCATTGTCCCTCCCGAATTACAGCATGAAGAGGTTGAAATTATTAAGAATCTCAAGGCCGGTATCCCCATTCAGCACTATGAAACCGTACGTGTGCGCAAAGACAAGACGCGCATTGATGTTTCTCTGAGTATATCGCCGGTGAAGGATAGCCAGGGAAAGATTATCGGGGGTGCTAAAATTGCCCGCGATATCAGCAAACGCAAAGCCGAAGAGAGGCAGAAGGACATGTTTATCAGCATGGCCAGCCATGAATTGAAGACGCCTATTACCAGCCTCAAAGGTTTTACCCAGGTGTTACTGCGCCGCTTCAAGCAGCGTAACGATGCGGAGAGTCTCCGCATGTTGACGCGTATGGATGTGCAACTCAATAAACTGACCAAGCGCATCAACGAGATGCTGGACATCTCCATCATGGAGAACGGCCAGCTTGAATATCACAAAGAATCCTTCCTCTTAAATGCACTGGTGCAAGAAGTAGTAGAGATCGTACAGGAGACGACGCACACCCATCACATCGCGGTCACGCAGAGTGCCCAGGTGCAGATGTTTGGGGATAAAGATCGCATCGGACAGGTCTTAATGAATCTGCTCACGAATGCTATCAAGTATTCTCCCCATGCCAATCAGGTGATCGTATGCGTCGAGACCGATGCCGATCAGAGAAATGCGATCATCAGGGTACAGGACTTTGGCCTGGGCATTGCCAGAGCCTATCACCACGACATTTTTCAGCGTTTTTATCGCGTGAGCAATGAACAGTGCCTGAATTTTCCAGGCCTGGGTATTGGTCTCTATATCTGCGAATCCATCGTGAAGCGCCATGGAGGATATATCAATGTGCAAAGCGAAGAAGGGAAAGGATCGATCTTCTCGGTTTTTTTTTCCATTGCCACCGCAATAGATTAGAAGTCATAGCATTGACCAATTTATAAATTGCCTCAAGAAGCAACCCTGCCGCTCCACGCCCCTCATCTTCCACTCCTTGTAAAGTCAACATAATTGGTTATCGCTTCTACATTTCCTGGTTTTTCTATAAGAGATAGACTGATGCAATTGTTGTTTTAGTGGGAGTGACGATCTGGCTTCTGCGCCGCGGTGATGTAACGATGGCGGCCTTACTTATGCTCCTTATCATCGATGGTGGTAACGTCGTCACAGCTTTAGCCGTCAGGGGCGGCCTCGGTCTGATCAACCTACCCCTGTTCGACATTATGATCGCCTCCGAGCTGATCGCCGTCTCATTGCTCAATCCAGTCTCTGTATTTCTGGTCTGTCTGTTTAATTGCAGCTTTATGATTCTGGATATCGTATTTGGAGCGCGGGCGGCGGACCTGAATCACTACCTCGCCATGTCTGGCTGGGGTGTAGTTATTTCCCGCCCCGTCCTGCTGCAGATCGCGGTGGCCCTTGGCACCTATCAATGGGTACAGAGCGCCAACAATGCGCTCAAACGGGCGAATAAAGCGGAGAAGCTGGCCGCGATGGAGCATGAGATCGCTGAATACGAGCGCAACAATGCCATGCAGAAGCGCCAGTTAGAGCAGAGCATTAAATACCTGGTCGATACACAGCGCCAGGTCGCCAATGGAGACTTTACCGTCCGCGTCCCCATCACGCAGAACAATGTCCTCCGGCCCGTCGCCATCTCATTCAACAATCTTCTTACCCGCTTCCAACGCTATCAGCGCGAGGCCAGGGAACTTGAACGCATTCGTGAGAATATGCCCCTGGTCATCCAGGCCATTCGCGAAGCTAAGATGACCGGGCGTGTCCCCCATGTAGGGCGTACCGGCACCGTCATCGACGCTATACTGATAGAGCTAAATAAATGAGTAAAGATTGGCTTTTCTTATAGAAAATGAGATAGAGGAGTGTGCGTCATATTTTTGCGAGAAGAAGGGGACAAGAAATAAGGATGTGTCCTCGCCAACGAGGAAGTAGCCAGGCATAGTCGTCGAGTTACAAGGACCCTGTTTTTGTGTTCCAAACACACTGTGCGTGGGTCAGCAAGGATCTTATACCTCTACATGGGTAGAGCTACTTCACTTAATGCAAATACCTGCCTAACTGTTGCTATCAGGTCGTCTATATCAAAGGGTTTATACACGACTGGGATGCCTTGCAAAGACAAGTATTGTCTTTCTACTGCTATTGCATCTGTAGTACACACGATAACCGGAATGCACGATGTGGGACAATGCGTTTTGAGCATCTGTAACATTGACCACCCTACATTTTTGCAATTAAAGATGAACTCGATGATGATAAGGTCTGGTTTTATGACCTCTACATCCTGGGCTTTTTGTATTGGGCAGGGCAAGAGAATGGCTTCATACCCCTCATCTTCCAATAGTTCGCGAAACAACTTGAGAACGCATTGGGCTTCGTCAATCACGAGTATTCTTTTCCTCATCGTTTTTCTCTCAGCCAATGACTGTGTATCGCTCTACAATATATGTACCTTTATTATTTGAACACGTATAGATACAGTCATTGGTTGAAGATTCACGTTAACAACTTGAGGAAGATGCAACCACCTTGCCGATGACTACTTTCACCTGCTTGATACAGTACAATAAAGGAGAAAAAATCAGTCGTTTTGACGAATCAGCCGTTCTCACATAGCAAAAAGCCCACCCATAGCTTTTCTAGTTGCTTGCTATGAATGGGCCTGCCAGGCGGATTCAGGTGGGCGATTAGGGATTCGAACCCCAGACCTACTGTGTGTAAAACAGTCGCTCTAACCAACTGAGCTAATCGCCCGTGTGTAAGTCTCGCAGATAAAGATTGCGCATCCGATCTGATTGCTCTTTTCGGATGTTGTTTGATCAGGTGCCCTCGAGTGGACTCGAACCACCACGCCTCTCGGCACAGCCCCTCAAGCTGCTGCGTATACCATTCCGCCACGAGGGCATTACTGCGCGACTACGTGGACTATATTAACACTGATGATGCTATTTTGTCAACAGTTTTTTTAGGCATTTTCGGGGTTGCCGTCAAATCGTTTCAGGTACCTTCCCTCTTTATTTCTGGCTTTTACCGGGGCTCCACCCGGCAGAGTTATAGCAGTGATTCGGATGAGCTTGAGCATTTCGGTAGTACTGCCGTTGGGGTTTCCTATAGCTATTGATGGCAACTTCTCGGTGGTGCTTTCTCCGCGCGATGGATAGCTCGCCGCGCCATCGTGGTTCGGCAGGTATGGTGTGAGAGGGACCGATCCGATGGTGGCCAGCATGGGTGTGGGTGGGACTCCTTCTAGTTTGATCAGCATGGGTGTGGGCGGCACAGGTACTAGTTTTTCGGTGGTGGTATGGCGTGACACCTCGACTGGAGCGGTACTGGTTCGGAGTTTGGTCCCTGAGACGGCGATGATGCGGCGATGGCGCAGCCTGAGACCGGAATAGGCCAGCAGAATGGAGAGCAGCATAACGCCCCCAATGAGCAGCGGTTGCTGCAGGTCGGATGGCTCATCTGGCCGGATGACTGGATTTATCACTTCCCGAGTGTTCTGTAGCGGAACTCGCTGTGGGCCGCTGGTTTGATTGCTGGTTTCTGCCTCTTGATCGAGCCAGGGGTGGTGGCGCTTTTCGCTGGCTCGTTGCTCCCAGTTCTGTTCGTTGCCGATTGGCAGGTAGGCACGTGTCTGGGGGGTAGGCTGCGCAGTGGGAGCGGCCTGGGGATGTATCGGCGCATCTGGTAGAGATGGTGCTTCATTGCGATAGCGGGCCATCAGGGTGACCACTTTGTAGGCCCAGCTGCCAGAGCCAGAGGTGCCAACATAGGGGCCGCTGATGCTGTAGACGGTGGTGGCTCCCTGCCCGATATACCGGTTGTGGAGCAGGTTGAACCATTCGGTTATCGCTGCCGCATAGGATGGATAGACGGTGTAGCCGTCATAGGCCACGGGATATGTGCCGTTGCCGCGCACACTACCGGGATTGCGATCTCCCAATCCTACGCCGGCCATGCCGTCATTTGTTTCGGCCCACCAGACCGCCAGGGCGAAGGCGTCATCAATATGGGTGGCGCGTGAGGCGCGCTCGATGAGGGCTCCGGTCCCCACCATGGGGCTGCCCGCCTGCGCGAAAATATGATCTACGGCGGCGGCCGAAAGCGAGGGTCCTCCAGTTACCTGTATATCCGCCGCCTTACCGTTCTCTAGTGTCTGCCAGAGGAATCCTGTTATCCCACCAGCTACGATAAGGAACGAACTGAACGCAAATAATAGATGAGTTTTTTGCCGACTACGTTGCCTGATTAAGCTTGTCATACGAAATACCAACCTTAACTCTACTACAAACATTTGCTAGAGATATTATAAACAGATGCATAAAATAATAGTTTGCCAGGAGTGCATTTTCGTGAACGAGAAATGTAATATAATTCGTTGATAGTAGATATGAGTATGTGTATAATATGCCTGCACCCCGCTTCCTCCGGAGGAAGCGGGGTGCAGGGTCCTCCCTGCCGGGGGTGTTCCCACCCCCGGCAGGAGGGCTAGCCGACCTCCTGCACCTCCCGCATGTAGAGGGATGATAGTACTTATGCTTGTGCAGGTTTTACTTTGTGACAATATTTTACGTCAAATTATGTGTATGATTCTCAACAGGAACAGTCATATAAGTAGTGGGGGTGTGAGCAATTGAATTGGAACAGGCCTCAGGAATTTAGGGTGTAATCTACCGTCCTAGTAGGTAGTAGGTCCTAAGGGGGTTATGCTATACTGAAGGGCACATATCGTATCCCGTACAAATGCAGTGAAAAGATGGGGGGCTCACAATCAGCGGCCGATCGAAAAACCAATCCGGTCTTTTGGACCGCGGCACCTTTCTTCATAAGCGCTACCAGATCCAACGGGTGATTGGAAAAGGTGGCATGGGTGCGGTATATCTGGCGAAGGATATCAAAGAGCAGGGGCAACTCTACGCCATCAAGGAGATGAGCCTGTCTTTGATCCCACCAAATGAGCAGCCACAAACCATCCACAACTTCAAGGTTGAGGCTAAAATGTTGTGGTCCTTGCACCATCCCAACCTGCCCACTGTGCATGGTGTATTCACCCAGGGTGATCGTTACTTCCTGGTCATGGATTATATTGATGGATCTACGCTAGAGGAACTGCTGGAGCGCAATCAGGCTCCCTTCCCTGAGAGGCGCGTGCTGGATTGGGCGCGCCAGTTGTGCGATGTGCTGGCCTATCTGCACAGTCACAGTCCCCCCATCATTTTCCGCGATATGAAACCGGGAAACATTATGTTGTCGCGCAGCGGGCAGATCAAGTTGATCGATTTTGGCATTGCGCGTTTCTTCCGCCCCTCCAATGCGCCTGATACGCAGATTTTAGGGACGCCTGGCTACGCCCCCCTGAACAATACGGGAAGGCGCAGACCGACGAGCGCTCGGATATCTATGCGCTGGGGATGACGATCTTCCACCTGTTGACCAATACTTTGTCGGATGAGGGCTTTGGCCTGGAAGATGTGCGTGCGATTAATCCGCGCATCTCTCCGATGGTGGCCCGCGCGCTGGAGAAGGCGACCAGCATCAAGCCGAGTGAGCGCTATGAGAGTGTGGAGATGTTCCGCCATGCGTTACTGGGTGTGGGTACCTTTGGTTTTGCCACCGGCGATGTGGCTTCGACCCCTGAGGAGCTGGCTCGCCTGTGCGCGACCTATCCCGAGGAAGCGGCCGAGTACCTGGTAGATCAGGAGATCGAGTCGTGGTTATTAGACCTGGGCGAAGACGAGTTGTCGGAGCTTGCCCATCGCCTGGCGCAGACGGTTGCTGATCCGGTCGATGCGATCGAGAAGTTTGTCGAGGCGGTGCTTTATAGCAAGGCGGGGCCCGGTCGCTATATGCTGCCGCCCGACTTCAATTTAAACAATACGGTGAGCAACGTCAATGTACAGGTACGCAATCCAACGTCGCGGGCCTATACTCCCCCTCCCGTGACTCAGGCAACCAGCGGACGGCAGCGCCAGACGCAGAAGGGACACATACCTGTCCCGGTCAGTCCGCGCGTGCTGGACTTTGGTACCGTGTATCCCGGCCTCTCGGCGCCGTTGAAGATTACCATCGGAGATGAGTCGGCCGAAGATGTGAGTGGAACCATCCATACCGAAGATTCCTGGATTCAGTTGAGCCAGACGATGTTTGATGCGCCTCTGAGCGAGATCAGTGTGCGCGTCAATAGCTTGCAGCTTCCGCGCCAGAATCACTATAGCGGCACGATTGTGATCATGGTGGATGATGATGTGCAGCGCGAAGTGATTGTGAAGGTTGAGGCGGAGGTGCAGGGCTTTATTGTGCGCAACCAGCGCCATCCGGGACGCACCAATGGGGCTGATCTGGATTACTACGATGATGACGAACTGGATAGCCAGGACGATGTCCCGATCGTCACAGGTGTTAATAGATCACAGGTGATGACGCCGCCAGCACTGTCCACGCCCGCCTCGGACCTCAAATACGGTACTCGCAATATGAATGACTGGGACCCCTGGCCGATGGGGAGCCGGTTACGCCGCTGGCGGCAGCTGCTGTTGACGCTGATGTGTTCCTTTATGCTGGCCAGCCTGGCGTATACCTGGTTGGCGCCGCTGCGTCCGCTCTCACTGAGCGCATCGGCGCACAACAGTAATCCCTTGTTCTTATTGATCCTGTTTATCGCTATTCCGGCCTCTACCTTTGGCGCGCTGGTACTGCGCTATGAACGCAGCTGGCGCGCGGAGGGCGTCTATAACCGTTCCTTGACGGGGATGGTCAGTTCCCTGGTGCTGCTTGGCCTGGGCGAACTGATCTGGCAGGTCGGGGTACGCGCCTCGCCAGTCTGGGTGCAATTGATCGTGATGCTGTCGATCGCCGCCATCGGAGCTACCACGGGTGTCTATACCCCTCCACACAAATGGATCTTTGCCCTGATTAAGGGCGTTCAGACCTCAACGCAGCAGTCGCGCTTGATGATGATCATCCTGGCCCTGCTGGTCGGCGCTATCCTGGGTATCTTCCTGACTTTCGGTTTCGAGTTTAGCCTCTTTACAGTATTTGGTATCCTGTTAGCGATAGGCATTATGGTGGGATTGGTGGAGAGGATTGATTACCTGGTGAGGTATAAACGCCTGTAACTAGAAGGATTGCCGTGGAGAACGAAACAGACGTCGCGCGACCGGACCTGGTGGTGGTACTGGGTCCGACCGCTTCGGGGAAGAGTGCGCTGGGTATCGCGCTGGCGCAGCAGTTTAATGGAGAGATCGTCTCCGCGGATTCGCGCCAGGTCTACCGGGGCCTGGATGTCGGGACCGCCAAGGTGACACCGCACGAGAGGAGCCTGGTTCCTCATCATCTCCTGGATGTGGTTGAGCCAGAGGAGATCTATAGCGTGGCCCAGTTTCAGCGGGAGGTGATCGCTACGATTGACGCGATCTTGCGCCGCGAACACCTTCCTCTGCTGGTAGGAGGCTCACCGCATTACATCCAGACCGTGGTGGACAACTTTGATATCCCCACCGTTGAGCCGCAGCCCGAGTTGCGCGCGCAGCTCGAGTCCCGCCCCCTGGAAGATCTCTTGTGTGAACTGGAACAGCTTGATCCACAGAGCGCGGCCAGCGTCGATCGAAAAAATCCACGCCGCGTCATTCGGGCGCTGGAGGTCTGCCTGGTCACCGGCAAGCCCTTCTCACAGCAGCGTAGAATCGCCCGACCCCTGTATCGCTGCCTCTTGCTGGGCATCCAATGGCCACGCGAGGTCCTCTATCAGCGGATCGATAGCCGCATCGACGAACGACTACAGCAGGGACTGGTAGCGGAGGTGCAGGAGCAGCTGGAGAAGGGCCTGAGCCACGAACGCCTGGATTCTTTTGGCCTCGAATATCGCTTTGTGAGCCGCTGGCTCCGAGGAGAGTTCGCCAGCGAAGCCGAGATGGTGCAGCGCCTCAAATATGCCTCCCATGATTTCGCGCGTCGTCAGCTAAGCTGGTTCAGACGCGATCAGCGTATCCTCTGGCTCGATGGGGCAGAGGGGGATCTGGTCGCGCGGGCGAGCGCTGCCGTGCGGGCTTTTCTTACTCATCCCAAAGAGAGTGCGCCTGCGGCGCGCCAGTAATGTATAGTGTGGCTGGAAACGGGGCGCAGCTGCGCCCCGTTTCCAGCCACACTATACATTACTGGCATTTCTTTTGAATGATGGATCGGAAGCCCCTCCTTTCTAAAGTCCCGTGTGAAAAACAGCGCTTGACGCGCTGTTTTTCACACGGGACCCCCTAAAACCTCGGGCGCCCCGCAGGCGCGCCCGTCAGGGATCGCAGACACACACCGCACGCATAGGATATAATAATGAGAAATTATTCTGTTTGATGCTTTTTATATGTGGCGAAAAGAAAGGGAATAGAGCAAT
The DNA here is from genome assembly GCF_036245075.1 of Dictyobacter halimunensis. NCBI lineage: Bacteria > Bacillati > Chloroflexota > Ktedonobacteria > Ktedonobacterales > Dictyobacteraceae > Dictyobacter > Dictyobacter halimunensis. The sequence continues at coordinate 2,189,193 of NZ_BSRI01000002.1, read as the reverse complement.
GGTTACCGCACTCGTCTTGATCAATGTGCAGCGTGGCACTGTGAATGAGACCGCACAGCGCTTATTAGAGGTGAAAGGTGTGGCGGAGGTCTATTCAGTGACTGGCGAATATGATCTGGTTGCTTTACTACGTTTCCAGAATTATGAGAACCTGGCCAGTGTGGTAACTGACCATATGTTAAAATTGACGACCATCACCAAAACACATACATTGATGGGCTTTAAGGTGTTTTCACGCGCCGATCTACAGCAGGCGTGGGATTTAGGCGTTGAATAAATAGAGCCACCTGATTTTTATGATATTGCATACTGAACGACTTATACTGCGTGATTTCGATGAGCGAGATTGGAAGCCAACACTAGAGTATCAATCCGATCCCGAATTTTTGCGCTTTAATCCCTGGACGCATCGCACTGAGATGGATGTTCGCTCTCTGATCAAGATGTTTATCAACTGGAGTCGTGAGCATCCACGGAAAAAGTATCAACTGGCAATAGTTTTGCGCGAGAACAATCAGCTGATCGGCAATTGTGGCCTGCGTATGAATCACGCGCATGCTGAGGTGGCTGATCTGGGTTATGAGCTGGATCACCGCTACTGGAGCCATGGATACGCCACGGAGGCTTCGCTGGCACTGCTGGCGTTTGGCTTTGAGCAATTACAACTGCATCGTATCTGGGCCTATTGCCTGGCGGAGAATATCGCTTCAGCACATGTGCTGGAGAAGATCGGCATGCGCTATGAGGGCTCACAGCTCGAGAGCGAGTGGTTGAAGGGCCGCTGGTGGGATACCCTGCAGTATGCCATGCTGGACCACGAGTGGCAGAGCCTGCGTCCCCATTCTTGAGCGTTCTTTTTCCGTGGTACTGATAATAGTATGGCCTCTATAGGGTCCAGACGCGCACGTTCTTAAAGGCAGCTTCCCCTGGCCCCATGGTCATTGAGCCTGCGAGCAGTCCAATCTGCCCGTGTGTATAGCCCCCATCATGGACCGATGAGATCTCTTTCTGGTTGATGTAGAGTGTCAGGACATCATTCTGCGCCACCACCGCGATCAGGTTGGGCTGGTTCAACCCCTGGTTGAAGGCCTTGCTGGTACCCTGGTCAAGCAGCGTGGCATGGTCGATGCTGTTGTCGGCGAAGCGATAGAACCAGTATGAGCCATCGGTGTGGACGCGGAAAAGATAGAAGCGTCCATCTATGCCATCCTCTGATCTGAAAACGATGCCTCCGAATTCCCCCTGCTCGATAGTCATCTCTACTTCATACGCGAAATTGCTATAATCGGTCTTCTGAGCGATGCACGCATGGAAGCGACCAGTCTGAGGCTGATAGGCGACATAGGTATTATTTTTGAACGTACAGCGTGCATCGCTCGCATTGGTTCCTTCCTGCCAGTTGATGGCTGGATCCTGCTGCTGCAGAGTACTGTTAAGGACCAGGTGGCCGGTATGGGGAGCATAAGGATCGGATGGCGTGATGCTGATAAAACCACTGCTAAAGGCGATGAAGGCGGCGCTGACCACTACTATCAGTGCGATGAGCGGAACAAGGATAAATAAGCGTTTGCGCGCTGCTGGTCGTGGACCGGTGAGTGAGATTTCCGAGGCTACCTCGCCGATCTCCATGGGCGGGTTGAATGTCATAGCCTGGTCCTGGTCTTCAGAGAGGTCGATAGACGGAGTGGTTGGTGGTGGTTCGGATAGCAACCCGAGCTCATGGACATTCATGTCCAGCCGCGAGCACAGCTTTTCGCGGAAGTACGCGGAAGGGACAGAAACGTTGCGTTCCCATGAACTGATGCGATTGGGGGTCGTGCCCAGTTCTTCAGCCATGCGGGCCTGAGACCAGCCACGCATCTCCCGCTGATACTTCACGATCTCAGCGAAGTTTTTCTGTTTCGAGGTTTCCATCCTATACACCTGCGTTCCTGCATTGATCTATCTCTAGTATACCATTTCCAATAAAGAAACGTATCTCCCTCCCCCTTTTGAGGGTGTCATTCATGTTTTTGCCAAAGAGAAGGCAACAAAAACCGGAACGCCCCCGAAACCCGGAACACTCCCGAAAACCGGAACGCCCCCGAAAACCGGAACGCCCCCGAAAACCGGAACGCCCGTGTAGGGTCGACCTTCAACGGTCGACCGGGCTGCCAGCGCCAGCGACGGCAGCCCACGTGCCCGGCCGGTTCGGCTTCTCGTGGAAAATATCTCGCCCCACGTGGTACCTCAGGAGGAACGTTCGCTTTTGGGTACGCCTGTGCAACGTTCACGTTCGGGAACCACGTGGGCCAGCATGGATGCCATGGGAAGCGGTGTTGTGGGGGTACAGGGGCCGCAATCGCTGGCGCTCGCGGCCCGGTCGACCGTTGAAGGTCGACCCTACAGGGGCGTTCCTTTTTTTGAGGGATGTTTCGATTTTTGGGACGTTTCGTGTTTCTTGTCGCCTTCTCTTTGGCAAAAACATGAATGACACCCCACTTTTAACATAGCAATAAACAGCCGGTGGCATCGCAACGTGTGCCACCGGCTGTTTATTGGTGTGCTAGCGTGCTGGCTGGTTGTGCATAAACCATACGTAGCCATCTTCGAGGCCGGGTTCAGCCGGGATGGCCTGCAGCCCATTGGCTGGCGTACCAACTACGCGGTACTGTGTTGAACTACTCATCTGATTGGTCGAGACGATGCTGAAGTTGCCCTCGGGCCGTGGGCCATCGGTGGTGATATGCCAGACATGACCGCGGGTCTGTTCAAGCATCTGCGCGATCGTACCCTGGAAGATGACCTGGCCGGACTTCATCATGGCGATATTGCGGCAGGTCTGCGCGATATCCTCAACGATATGGGTTGAGAGCAGGACCGTACGCTCCCCGGCCAGGTCCGAGAGCAGATTGCGGAAGCGGATGCGCTCTTCGGGATCGAGGCCGGCGGTCGGCTCGTCGACGATCAGGAAGCGTGGATTATTAAGCAGGGCCTGCGCGATACCGACACGGCGTTTCATGCCACCCGAGTAGGTCTTGATCTTGCGTTGCGCCACGTGCTTGAGGGCTACCATTTCCAGCAGCTCCTCGACGCGCTGCTGCCGTACTTTGGGCTCTTTCTGACCCTTCAGGATCGCTATATAATCCAAAAATTCGCGCGCGCTGAGATCGGGATACATCCCCAGGTCCTGGGGCAGGTAGCCCAGTATCTGTTGTACCTGCTGCCGGCCCTGGGGGGTGGTCGCGTCGTAAGGACCGACCTGGATCGCTCCGCTGGTCGGCTGCAGAATGCCGGCCAGGATACGCATAAACGTCGTTTTGCCAGCTCCGTTGGGTCCCAGCAGACCAAACATACCGTGAGGGATCTCCAGCGATAGGTTGTTTAATGCCTGCACATTGCCGCGATATATTTTATTAAGCTGCTGAATTTGAATGTTCATTGATTGTGTATCCTTCTTCTCGTCATTTATATTGCGTTTTTCGATCGGTGTTGATGTGTATAGCATAGTCGTTAACCTTTCATTTGTGATGCGTCTGCGGTCGCGTTTATTGGACAGGTCCATAGTCGGGTCTACCTGATTTATTGGTGTCGCAACTGCCACTGCTGATAACCGTTCAGGGCGAGCATGATCAACGCGGCCAGTCCGAGCAGCACCAGCATACTGAGCAGCCCTTGCCCGGCGCTGGCCCGATCGACCGGGAAGACGGTGACCCCGAAGAAGCCACGGCTCATATAGCCGCCCGCCGGCGTGAGGATGGTATCGCTCAGCGTGGGGATGCCATGTGGTTTGTAGAGGTTTCCCCAGAACCAGTAGCCGACGAACAGGAACTGGAACAGCGGCACCCAGATCAGCGCCGGTATGGCAATGGCGGCGGCCCCCACCAGCAGCATGCCCGGTAAGATGATAGTAGCGAAGGTAGCGATGGCCACCAGGAACACATAGGCGTTGAGCGTCTGTACAAAGATGACCAGGATACCCAGGATGTAGAAGATCAGGATTGGCAGCAGCGTCGCCAGCGTACTGCCCAGGTACTTGCCCCATAGCCGGCCCGCCGCTGAGCCCGGTAGCGTCGTCAGAATCTCCTGCACGCGCGTCCGCTTATCGCGGGGCAGCCGGTCAGCGATCAAGATGGCGACCGCCACCGGCAGCAGGTAGTTGACGATATTGGTCCAGTAGGCCGTGGTGGCCACAATCGGCGCGCCCTTGAGGTGCTGGATCATGGTCAGGACGCCTGGTGTTCTGAACATAAAGCCCAGGATGATTAACTGGATGAGACCCATCGTGATCCACAGCCAGGGGCGGCGCACCTGCATGCGGAATTCGTATTTTAAAGCTCCCAGGAACGTTGCGAACAGAGACATGGTTGATATTCCTTTCAGACGATAGCATTTCTGTATTATTCAGCGGTCGCGCTTTTGAGCATGCTTTCATTGTTGAGTAAGAGTAGCCAGTTGACCGGGATCAGGATGATGGCGAAGGCCAGCAATTCCAGGCGATTGGTGAGCCAGAACGGCGCATCGGGCATCAATGTGGTAGGAAAGAGCACAAAGGATTGGACCCAGGGGTTGGTCTCCAGCAGATTTTTGATGAACAGGGCCTGCAAGATCCAGATGCCGCCCAGGATAGCTCCGCTGGCCGAGATGCTGTGGGTCAGGATCGTGATGCAGAAGCCTACGCTCATAAACCAGAGCAGTGGGGCCAGCCAGATCAGTTGTCCCACCAGAAACTGCCAGACGAGGGCCCAGGATTGTATCTGTTGTGGCTGGTAGCCCAGCTTGAAGCTGAACAGGATCGTATTGGTCAGGAAGCTAACAATGGCTGCCCAGATCAGCACCAGCAGAAAGCGGTACATGGCCGTGCGCCGATAGCTGGTGGGCATCGTCAGCTGCAACTCCAGCGCCGGATCGTGCAGTCCGGTGGCGGCTATGATCGCGCCCATGGCGAGCGGTAAAAACATCTCCTGACCCGACATCAAAGCACGGGAGGTGTTGACGCCCAATATATGGAGCACTATGGCCAGTACACCGAATAGCATGATAACCAGCAGCGGTGGCAGAATAACCTTCATCCCCAGCAGGTGCAGTTCATAACGCAATAATTGTCTATTCATAGCTGTTTCCCTTTAATATTTTTAGCATGTAACCAATGTTGTGTTTCTTGTCATGCCTAAAGAATAAAAGAAACAGTGGATGTTGTGATGCGGCTGAAGTCGCGTCTTTTTTATGCGTCTCCAGACCTGTTCTATATCGTCTATGGACGCGCCCATACTGCGGCATCGCACTGCTCAGCAGCATAAATGATGACATTGAGAATTTTATTACGATGCGATACAATGACACATAAATAATAAAGGAAGTGATATTTATCGAGTTGTAACGCATCCATTTTTTATGTAAATTGTTATTTTGGGGAAGATAGGAGCTCTCCGGGACAGCCTGGAACAGGTAGGTTTATCCTCATAATGGTTCAACTAGATATGCATTTTTAGCTCGGTGCCAACAGGATCATCCATAAAGGTGCATCAAGTAATGGTTGATTGCTCGCTTTATTTGACTGCCGATCATTTCTCAAAAGAGGTTACGATATGAACAGGAGTAAAAACCGTTTCCCAGGAGAGACATTGCCATTTACTACTTCTGCGGATGTAGAATCCACCTCGCGACAGAGTTCGCCCTCCACTATTCCTCGCCTTTCAACGGGCGTTACGGGCTTTGATGAAATTCTCGATGGTGGTCTGGTTGCGCACCGTGCCTACCTTTTGCGTGGCGGACCAGGTAGTGGCAAGACGACACTGGGAATGCATTTTTTGGCTGCGGGCGTAGAACGGGGAGAGACCTGTCTGTTTATCACAATGGGTGAACCGGAAGCGGAAATTCGCCAGAACGCCCGGGCCTTCGACAGTATTCTGGATAAAATTCACTTTTTGGATCTCTCGCCTAGTGCCTCATTTTTTACCGAGATGCAAAGCTATGATATATTCTCGCCCGCCGAGGTTGAGCGCGAACCAATTACGCAACGGATTATGTCCAGTGTTGAAGAACTGCGTCCACAACGCGTCTTTCTCGATGCCATGACCCAGTTCCGCTTCCTTAATCCAGACGATTTTCAGTTCCGCAAGCAGGTATTGTCCTTCTTACGCTTCCTGATGGAACGAGGGGCAACTGTGGTCTTTACCTCAGAAGGAAGTGTATCTTCACCTGACGATGATCTACAGTTTATGAGTGATGGCGTGATTCATTTGCACTTTAACCCTGAGAGCCGTGCGATCAGTGTTAGTAAGTTTCGCGGTTCCGACTTTCAAGCGGGTAGTCATGTGATGCGCCTGACGGACACAGGCATGCACGTCTTTCCAAAGTTACTGCCGCAAATGCACATCCAGAGCTATGTTCAGGAGAAAATTTCATCGGGTGTACCTGAGATCGACGAATTGTTACACGGCGGCATTGAGCGCGGCGCCATCAGCATGATCACCGGGCCAACGGGTGTCGGCAAAACCACCCTGGGTTTGCAATTCATGAAAGAGGCCGCTGGTCGAGGAGAACGCTCGGTCGTCTATACATTCGAAGAAACCAAGGAGACGCTATTAAATCGCTGTGAGGCTATCAATATTCCAGTGCGTACCATGCAGGAGCGTGGTACCCTTGCGATAAACCAGGTCGAACCATTGCGTTTTACACCTGATGAGTTCGCGCGCATCGTACGCCAGGAAGTAGAGCAACAGGGCTCGCGCATCGTTATGCTTGATAGTGTTTCTGGCTATAGCCTCTCCCTCAAAGGACATGACCTGGTCGAACCTTTACATGCGTTGTGTAAATATCTCCAGAATATGGGAGTCGCGGTGCTTTTAGTCAATGAGGTAACCTCGGTTGTTGGTGAGTTCAAAGTCTCAGAATTCGGCCTCTCCTATCTGGCGGATAATATCATCTTTTTGCGCTACCTGGAACTAAGAGGTGAAATGCGGCGCGCCATCGGCGTCCTGAAAAAGCGCCTCTCAAGCTTTGAGCGCACTATTCGTGAGCTTGAAATTGGTCGTTATGGTATCAAGGTGGGCAAACCTTTAACGGGTATTCAGGGTATTCTGACCGGCAATTTGCACTTCATCGAACAAGCTAACAGGGAGAGCTAGCCATGGTTGCAAAAGCCCCCATCTTGCTGGTTAATAGTAATCAGCGCAATCTACAGTTGCTGGTTGATGTTCTTGAAAAAGAGGGATACGATGCCATTGCCGCCTATGACTACCCTACCTTTGACCAGGCTATTATTCAGGAGCCAGCACCAAAGGGTGCGCTGGTAGACATTGCTGGTTTTGACAGTCAAATATGGCCGCGCTGTGAACAATTGCGCGCGGCTAAAATTCCTTTCCTGGTCATCTCTCCACGCCAGAGCGCCGCTGTTCAGCAGGCCAGCATGACCCATGGAGCAAAGGGCGTCATGGTCAAACCATTGATCATTAAGGAACTTATAGGCATCATTCAGAGCCTTGTGGAAGAATAACTAATATGACACGCCTTTTGCTCCTGCTTGAAAACAGGCAAAACCGTACATTGCTGGCCAATTGGCTCTCTCAGCGCTACCAGGTTATGCAACAGGAATCCGGCGTGCCGCTGGCAGAGGCATTTGATGTTTGTTTGATTGATGGACCAGCCTTAGATCGGCGCTGGGCTGAAATCCAAGCCCATAGGTCCAGAGAAGATCCGATCTTCTTGCCGGTGATACTCCTGGCCTCCTATCGCGAGGTGGGGTTGATTACACGCCACCTCTGGAAGACCATCGATGATCTGATTCGTTTGCCGGTGGAAAAAACAGAGCTGCAGGCACGAGTAGAGATATTGGTACGCACCCGAGAGCTTTCTCTCTCCCTGAAATTGCGCAACAGCGATCTGGAGTCATTTTTTCACGCGATGACGCATGATCTGCGCGCTCCATTGCGCGCCATCAAAGGCTTTGCGGAAATTCTCGCCAGCGAAGAGGGCGAACGACTGACGGATAAAGGCAGAGAGTACCTCTCCAATATCCACACATCTACAATACAGATGCGGGAATTTATTGATGGCCTGGTTGCCTTCGCTAGAGTGGGACATACGCAAGGAGAGCCGCAGGAAGTGGATCTTCAGTTGTTAGTCGAGCAATGTATCCAGTGCCTTTCCTCAACGATAGAACAGCAAGAGGCTCACATTATGATCGAGCCCCCTTTGCCAACTGTAGAGGGGCAACCACTTCTGTTACGTATGGCCATCACCAATCTCCTATCTAACGCGCTCAAATTTATCAAACCAGGCGACCGCCCTGACATACAGATCCGCGCGGTAAAGCTGCATGGTAGCTATCGGCTGGAGATAGAGGATCATGGTATTGGTATCTCTTCGCAAAATATAGCCAATCTATTCAAGCCATTTACCCAGCTGCATGGCGTTGAAGAATATGAAGGTCTTGGTCTGGGGCTGGCCACCGTACGCAAAGTGGTTGACCTGATGGGAGGGCACGTTGGGGTGAGCTCAGTAGTAGGGCAGGGGAGTACATTCTGGCTGGAGTTGCGCTCGGTCACGAAAGGAGTGACATGAAAGTCCTTCTCATTGATGACAATCCTTTTGATCGTCAGTTAATTAAACATAAGATGGAACAGATCTGGCCGGCTATTCAGTGGCGGGAAGTAACGAACCAGCAGGCTTTTCTAGATATTATGAAGCAGCCAGATTTTGATTTTGTACTGACCGATTACCAGATCAAGTGGACCAACGGGATTGAGGTGCTCAAATTCGTAGCGAAATGCCGCCCCGATCTACCAGTGTTCATGATTACAGATACCGGCAGTGAAGAGATAGCGGTTGAAGCTATGAAGCTTGGCCTGAGCGATTATGTGCTCAAGACCCATCTCCCCAGGCTCCCACTGGCTATCAAAGAGTTTTTCAAACGGCAACAGTTGCAGAGCGAACATGAAATTTTGCAAAAACAGGTTCAACAGGCCCAGAAAATGGAGAGCCTGGGTCTGCTGGTTAGTGGCCTGGCCCATGACTTTAATAATTTGTTAGCAGGCATGATGGGCTATGCTCAACAAGGTATAAAGCATGCTTCAGACCGGCCAGAGCTGGCAGACTATTTCCGACATATTTTCACCCGCGCCGAACAAGGGGCACGCATGACCCGACAGTTGTTGACTTTCGCACGCGGCAGCCGTTTAGAGCCCATACGTATCCAGCCCAATGATTTGATCACCCAGACATTGGGATTTTTAAGCACCCTGCTAGGGCCAACGATCAAGATAGAGTTTGTCCCGGATCCCGACATCGTCGATCTGTATGCCGATCCCACCCAGCTGGAACAGATGCTTATGAATCTGTGCATTAACGCGCGCGATGCTATGCCGCACGGAGGAACATTAACTATCCAGACCCATTCGTTCCAGCTTCACCAGAGTAAACAGGATGCCCGTTTCACTACCCAACCGGGGCCTTATGTGCAGATCACCATCACAGACACCGGTGAAGGTATGTCTCCTGAGACATTATCCCGTCTCTTCGAGCCCTTCTTTACGACCAAAGGTGTCGGTCAGGGTACCGGTCTTGGCCTCGCGGTGGTCTATGGCATCATTCAGCAACATCACGGCTTTATCGAGGTAACCAGCCAGCCAGGTGAAGGAACCTGTTTTGCCCTCTTTTTGCCGGTAGCAGAGCAGATTGCGCTGGAAGATACGATGCTCAACGAGATTGAAGTACCAGAGAAGGTGATGACGGCCGTGAAGACGTCTGGAAAAGCGACGATCCTGGTGGTGGAAGATGATCCAGACGTGCAACAGGTTATCTGTGATGTTCTGCGAGAAGATGGGTATACCCTTCTGGTGGCCAGCGATGGAGAAGAAGGGCTGCAGCTATTTCAGGAACATAGCGCTACCATATGCCTGATCATAGCTGATATTATGATGCCGAAAATGCAAGGCAAAGAATTTCAGCAACAGATACGCCGCAGGCAACCCGAAGCAAAGATGCTGGTTATGAGCGGCTATCAACAGATCCAGCTGCAGCAAAAAGATATGCTTGATCCCTACAGCGACTTCCTGCAAAAACCTTTTGATCTGGATGTGCTGCTGGATAAGATACACTCCCTGCTCGATGCCCACCAATAGCTTTCACCAGGTAAAAACCTGGTATACATGCGGATATTACGGCCGCTTCTCGTCTCTTCCTAAATGAAATGTATTATAATACAAAGCGTTAATAGATGAGTCGTGTTTTTTATTGGAGCAGGAGGCATGGAGTTGTTGAGACGGCCGGGACAGCGGCTGCAGTGGAAGCTGACGCTCTCGTCTCTGTTGACTACGGTGGTGACCGTCTGTTTGATTGAAGTGATCACCGTAGTTGTGATTTTGATCTACTTTTTCGCCTTTCCTGATCGCGTCTGGCTGAATAATGTGCAGAGTTTAGCTACCCAGGCGGTACCATTCTTTGTCAATGGACGTCCAGATCATGCGGAACTGGCGAAATGGCTGCAGATTACCAGCAATGGTGCAACCGATCTGTCATCACACTCTCGCGCTAGTTTCCTGGCTGTGGTAGATCAGCAGGGCAACGTCTTGATTGCTCACGGGGGAGATGCGCAGCCACAGTTACACAGCGTGCTCTCGCAAGACGAGCAGCAGCAATTGCAGCGTCTCTTGCAGGGGAAAAACGCCGGGCAGGGACTGGCCTTTCAAGATGGTCCGCATACCTCTGTCCTGATGGCCCCTATTGTGGATGGGCAACGGGTTGAGGGCGCTATCATTTTGCGCTCCGATCAGTTGACGAACGCGGTCTTCTCTGCCAACTTCAACAATCTGCTACCTTTGCTTATTCTCAATGTGATCGTGATCACGATCCTGGCTGCGCTGACCGGTGCCGTGGCTGGTTTCCTGACGGCGCGCGGCTTTACCCGTCGCTTCAGGCGCCTCTCGCTGGCAGCCAATCAGTGGAGTCAGGGGGATTTTCTGGCGCGCGCCGTCGATCCTTCTGAGGATGAGTTGGGCCAGCTAACGCGTCAGCTGAATACTATGGCCGAGCAGCTGCAGCAGTTTCTGCGTACGCGTCAGCAGCTGGCGACGCTGGAGGAGCGCAACCGCCTGGCGCGCGATCTGCACGATAGCGTCAAGCAGCAGGTCTTTGTAGTCGCTATGCAGGTAGGCGCGATCCGCCTCTTGATGGGAAAGGACGTGGCCGCCGCGCGCCAGCGCCTGGACGATATGGAGCAGCTGGTGCGCGATGTGCAGAAAGAGCTTAGCGCGCTGATCCGCGAACTGCGTCCCGTCGCCCTGGAAGGTAGATCGCTGGCGCAGGCGCTGCAGACATATATCAAGCAGTGGCAGGAGCAGACCTGGATCGCCGCCAGCATTGAGGTTGAGGGAACCTGCGTCATCTCGCCAGCGCTGGAGGAGGCGCTCTTCCGCGTCTGCCAGGAGGCGCTGTCGAACGTTGCCCGCCATAGCAACGCCACGCAGGTACAGGTACAGCTGCGCTGTTCAGAAGAGGTGGTCGTGCTGCGTATCAGCGACAACGGCAGGGGTTTTCACATGGAAAGGCGTGAGAAGCATGGCGTGGGCCTGCTGTCCATGCAGGAACGCATCCGCGAACTGGATGGACAGATCACGATCGAGAGCGCCAGCGGCAAAGGTACGCAGATCTATATCGAATGTGCCGTCACGCCGGTATAATTATATTTGTAGATAGGTATATCGCTATCGCGCAGGGCGGCGAAAGGAGGCAGGCATGCAGGAGACGCTAGAGAACGCGATCACTGTCTTATTAGTGGATGATCACAGGCTGGTGCGCCAGGGGGTGCGCGTATTTCTGGAGTTGCAGCCCGATATCCAGGTGCTGGAGGAGGCCGATAATGGGGAGTCCGCGGTAGAGAAGGCGCGTGCTCTCCAACCGGCGGTCGTTCTGATGGATATGATGTTGCCTGACATCAGTGGTATCGAGGCCACGCGGCGTATCAGGCAGCAATGTCCGCGCACAAAGGTGATTATTCTGACCTCATTTCATGAAGATGAATATATCTTTCCGGCTTTGCGGGCCGGAGCCCTCTCCTATGTGCTTAAGGATGTGGGACCGGATGAGCTGGCTGATACCATTCGCAAGGCGGCGCGTGAGGAATCCGTACTGCATCCCCGCGTGGCGGCCAGGGTCGTGCAGGAGATTCAGGGTGTCAAGAAAGAGGCGCGCAACCTGGCGTCCGACCTGAGCGAGCGCGAACTGGATGTCCTGCGTCTGATCGCCGCCGGTCATAGCAACGCCGAGATCGCCGAAAAGCTGGTGATCAGCGAAAAGACCGTCAAGGGGCATGTGAGCAATATCCTGGGCAAGCTGCACACGGTTGACCGCACGCAGGCGGCCGTCTACGCCTGGGAGCACGGCATCGTCCACCCCAAACAATCCCCCCACCCATAGGTTCGGAGCCCGCCTCCGAACTATAATCGGAGGCGGGTTCCGAACCATAATCGGAGGTAGGGTTTATGCCATGTCGGCCAGAGAAATGGTGCGTTTCTCTTCTACCGATTTATAGGCACCCAGGATAACTTTGAGTACATTGGTGCCTTCGACCTCGGTGTTGACCGGGCGACGGCCTTCCTGCAGGCAGGTAACAAAGTCTTTGATCTCTTCCGCAAAGGTATCGACGCTGCTCAGTTCGATTTTCTGCTCTTCTTCACCATTCAGTTTGTAGAACAGATCGCTGCCATAGCTGTAGGCGCTGCCTTTTTCCGCCACCAGCGAGAACTTCTCGGTGATGGAGGCGGGCACGTAGGCCCAGCTGGTCACGATGTTTCCTACCGATCCATCGGCGAAGCGTACCAACACCTGGGCGGAATCCTCACCATCCATGAACTCCAGGCGATGCTTGCTGAGCATGGCTGTGACCTCTACAGGTTCGCTGCTGGCCAGGTAGAGCAACAAATATGTGGGATGATAGCCAGTGTCGATCAGCTCGCCTCCGCCGATCATTGCACGCTGAGCGCGCCAGCCCATGTTTTTAGGATCGAACTTATTGAAGAAGCTATCGGTGGTGCGAAGCTCGTAGACCTTGCCGAAGGTTCCTTCCTGGATCATCTGTTTGACGCGGGCGACCGGAGGCATGGTCAGCTGATTGTGGGCGCACATCAGGGTGACCCCGTTTTGAGAGACGGCCTGCTGTACCGCTTCGGCCTCCTGCACCGTCAGACAGAGGGGCTTCTCACACAGAATGTGCTTCTTCGCATTGGCGGCCGCTACAATAGCGTCTTTATGCAGATGATGGGGTAAGCAGATGTCGACTGCGTCGATGTCCGCCTTCGCCAGCATCTCGTTATAGTCGCTAAAGATTTCTGCTCCGCCGACTTCCTGCGCGCGCTTCTCTGCATTCGCCGTCACGACATCGCTGACCGCGGCGACTTTAACTTGCTCGGGGATGCGCAGATAGCCTCTGATATGTGTTCCCGTAATGCCTCCGCAACCGATGAGTCCAACTTTGATCGTCATGCTGTTCTTCCTCCTTGAGTATGCGTTGGTGCAAGCAATAGGTGCCATATAGGAAAAGCTCTTATATAGCAGGGCGCGGGTATCCAGATGGAATACCACAGATATATAGAATCAGTGAGATGGGGTAGATCGAGAAGAGCTAGCTCCATCCATGGGTTGATTGAGTCGTTGTTGCTCACGATATTGCTGGGGGGTCATCCCCATGCGTTTCTTAAAGACATAATGCAGGTAGCTACCACTGGAAAAGCCGTGCTGGCCGGCTAACTGCTCAACGGTCTGGTCTGAATGCGTGAGCGCCATGCAGACCTGCGTCAGGCGGTAGCGTTCCAGGTAACCACTGAATGTTTCTTCGGCCTGCTCATCCAGGATCCTTTGTAACTGGCGACCACAGATGTGCAGTTCTTCGGCTACCTCTTCCAGCGTCAGCGGGTGCGCGTAGTTATCGCGAATATATTGCGTGGCCAGACTGTACCGATATGCATTCATATCTCTGGAAGGTAACGCCGTATTGATCTGGGTGACATGGTGGGCCCGGGCTGTGCGCAACATGATCTGGATGACCGCCTGCCTGATGGTTGAGAACGCTCCCAGCTCGCGATCGTGCCAGGCGCGGTAAGCGGTCAAAAACCAGCTCATGGCGTCATACTGGTCGACGGTTGGATGGGCCTGCATCGTATGCAGCTGGCGCATGCACTCTTCTGCCTCCGCGACCTCCCATTCTTCACCCCAGGGCGTAGCGGATGGTGAGGTGGTCGAGGCATCATCAAGCTTGACGATATCGACATGCAGGCACAGCTCATCCAGCTGCTCCCATTGGCTGGCCTCCTGCTGATGGATCACGTGTGGACCCGTCAAAAAGAACATGCCAGCGTGAACGGGATAGGCTCCATCGTCCAGCACTACCGTGCCGGTGCCACTGGGAATAAAGTGAAACTCGAAATCCCGGTGTTTATGGGCCTGGATAATATGGCCGGTCTTCAACGATGTCAGGTGGCAACGGAGCACCTGAATACCGTAGTGCCCCCAGCGGAAGCGGATATCCAGGCGATCAAGCGCCTGGGGATCCGCCTGCATAAGTTGAAATTGTGAAGGTCCCATGTTTCTCCGCGAAATATGGTGGCGCGATCGACTCAGATCCTTTGCGACAGTCATCACCGTGTCTCCTCTGTCTGTCTGTCTGTCTCTCAGCTAGTCCGGGTTAGCGTTGCAACGAATCCAGTCGTACAGGTTGATTACTGCGGGCAGAGATGTTGGCAGCCTCCATTAACATGGTGAGCTCAATGGCGGTCTGGACATTTTCAGTGGCGGTTGTGCCCTGCTGAATATGACCGACCCATTGCTGGAAGGCGCTCGGTAGCTCGGCTGGTAGTTGTGAGATGGTATGCCAGCGGTCGCTTCCGGGGGTACCCGGTTGGGTACTGCGCATAATCAGCTGGGCCTCGGGTGTGCCGTAGAAGAGACTTCCCTCGGTTCCATGCGCCTCAATCGTAAAGGGCGAGAAGCGATTTACAAAACCAGCCTCAACCACACCGATAGCACCATTGGGATAGCGCAGTGTGACCAGCGCGTTATCCTCGACCTCGCGGCCGGTGACATAGCCATAGGTGGCGCTGACGCTTTCCGGCAGTCCCAGGAACAGGCGTGTCAGATACATTGGGTGGCAGCCAAGATCAATCATGGCGCCGCCGCCGCACTGCTCGGCATTAAAGAAATGGGCCGGTAGCCAGCCGTTGGGATTGTCGGTGGTTGGGACGGCGCCATTATGCGAGAGGCGTACACGCACCAGGGTGGCTTCGCCCAGCTGTTTCTGGCGCATGATCTCGCGAACGGCCTGTGTATAGCCAGCATTGAGACGAGGCAGCGAAACGGTCAACTTTACCCCGGCCTGCTCGATCGCAGCGATGATCTCATTGCACTCGCGCAGCGTGGTGGCGATAACTTTTTCTGTGAAAATATGTTTGCCCGCTTTGGCAGCGGCGATCATAATATCGTGGTGGATATTGGTTGGGGTATCGACTATGACCGCATCGATATCGGTCTGGCTCAGTAGCTCATTCAGGTCATCGTAAAAACGGACCCCTAGCTCCTCGGCTTTGGCGCGGCCCCGCGCTGGCTCTTCGTCCCAGGCGGCTACGATCTGGGTTTCGGGATGCTCAAGCGCCTGTCGTGTGTAGTCACGTGCATGGACATGCCAGAAGCTTAGCATTGCAACACGTATCATCACCCTTCTCCTTTGAAATTGCGACTAGTAACGAAAGGTTTAGTTTAATTCTACATTCCCAATAGAGTTTTTTGCAATCTTATGAGACGACACACATATGTGAGATTACGACAAGCTCATCAATTTATATGCATCCCCGCCTGCGGCGGGAGAGGGGGAGGAAGTTGTTGGGGACTTGAGCATGCTCCCAGCATGCTCGTCCACACCCCGGCAGGGAGGACCCTGCACCCCCCGCTTTAGTGGATGAGCCCTTCTCATGAGTGGAGACACCACGGCCGCGTCGCGGCCGTGGTGTCTCCACTCACTGGTTTTTTATTTGATAAGGTGCCAGTCGGTGGTTGTTTTGCCTGGATAGGTTTGGGTTTTCTTGATTAGCGTGTCGGGTGGGCCAGGGAAGGGTTGGATGGGCTGCCCCTGTTCCGCCAGCAGCATGGTGTCGTGCCAGATGGGGCCGGCGCCGTCGACACCGGTGACGTCGATCATCGGTGAGTTGTCATTGTTGCCCGCCCAGACTCCTACTGTGACGTCTGTGGTGTAGCCCATGGTCCAGTTGTCGCGGAAGTCATTGGAGGTACCCGTTTTGGCCGCGGAGGGCCGGATGGGTCCTGGATGGCCGGCGTAGCACTGGTTCATGGTTGTCTCATACAGTACCAGTGAGCTACATTTGCCGAACTCGTAGATACGCGAGTCGTTGTCGCTCAGCACGTCTGTAATCATAAAGGCGGTCTCTTTACGCAGCACCCGCGCCGGATGGGACTTGATCTGCAGAATCAGCTTGCCGTTTTGATCTTTGATGGTATTGATCGCGTGCGGGGGGACGCGTATGCCTCCATTGGCGAAGGTCGCGTAGCCTGATGTGTTATCGATCAGGTGGATGGCCAGCGAGCCCAGCACCATGGTGTAGTTGGGTACACCCTCGTAGGTACTCAGGCCCATGCCCTGCGCGATATTTAATGCCTTATCGACGCCGGTACGCAGCAGCAGTTTGACGGCGGGAATGTTAAACGAGTTCTGCAGCGCATAGCGATAGGAGACCCAGCCATGGTAGCGCTGATCATAGTTGTGCGGCGAATAGGAGGGCAGACCACAGCACATCTGGATCGTGAGTGGACCATCCTCCACAGTCTCGCCTGGACTGATCCCCTCGTCAAAGGCGGTCGCGTAGATGTAGGGTTTGAACGAGGAACCCGGCTGGCGATAACCCTGTGAGGCCACGTCAAAGTCACCGTATTTGGGATTGTTGGGATCGATATTGCCCAGCAGGGTGCGAATGGCGCCCGTGTGCTGGTCCAGCACCACCACGGCGGCATTGGACATATTATGTTGCCGCGCCATCTCGGCGATGTGCTTCTGGGCCACCTTGAGTACCTTGTTTTGCAGATTCAGGTCCAGCGTGGTCGTGACCACCAGTCCCGCGCGAGAGAGATCGCTGATCTTCACATGCAGGTCGCTGGCCAGTTCACGCAGTGTGTAATTGACGAAATGGGGCGCGGCCCTGTTGTTCAGAGGCGTACCATGCTTGATAAAGTCAGGTTTAAGGGACTCGGTTACGGCGTCGGCGCGTTCTTGCGCCGTGATATACCCCTGGTTATACATCTGCTGCAGCACCTCTTGCATGCGCGTTGAGGCTGCTTTGGGATGTAAGAAGGGGTCGCGCGCGATCGGTGAACTGGGGATGCCGGCCAGCATCGCCGACTGGGCGATATCTAACTGCTGGGCCGCCGTTTGCGTTGGCGTGTCCATCAGTCCGAAGTAGGTATGGGCCGCCTCCTCGGCCCCGTAAGAACGTTCGCCATAGTAGGTTGTATTCAGGTACATCTGCAGGATCTGCTCTTTGGTATAGTAGCGTGAGATGTCGGGAGCGAGAATCACCTCCTGGAGCTTGCGCAACATGGTGGCCTGATTGCCCACAATGCTGTTCTTGATCAACTGCTGTGTAATCGTGCTGCCGCCGGAGACCACTTTGTTGCTGGTCATATCAGCGATGGCGGCACGCAGGATACCCGTAATATCGTAGCCAGGATTTTTATAGAAGTTTTGATCCTCAATGGCGATCTCGGCATGGGCCAGGTGGGGAGAGATTTTACTGAGTGGCTCGCTGGTCTGCTTCCCCTGATCCATCATCTGAAAGATCTGCTTCCCATGAGCATCGTAGATGCGTGTACTATCTTTGGGCAGGATATCCTCAAACGTCGTAATTTTGTCCCCAAATCGCTCATGGGTCGCGTTGATAAAGCTAACCACTGTCACAAAGATAAGCACCATGATCAGGAAGGTCGAAAACACGCTGGCCGCCATCGGTAGCAGCGTGCCAGTTCCGATACGCTCACTAAGAGAGATTGTGTGTAACGTCTGGCGCAGATTCTTGCGTTTAATATGCCGCCGCGTGCGCCAGCCGGATGGATGGATACTTTGATGCGAGCCGGTATAGAATACACCCGGCGTTGATCGCGGCGGGACATCGTTCATGCGCTGGGCGATCGCGGCCTGGCTATGTGGTGGTAAACTGGCGGGGATGCGGCGGCGTGGTTGCGCACCATCCGCCCCTTGTAATCCTGGGTCCTCTTCAGGAGGATTCGCTCCGACATGCTGATCGGTCTGCATGGCCAAACCTCTTTCTACAACCTATCTTCACTCACTACTACAATCCTTTGCCCATACATACAACACCGTGCGCTCGTTCGATGCGGCCACCTGTCGTTCGTGTGGAGCATCCCTGGCTATGTCTATGGAGTAGAAAAAAACATAGATGGAGCAACGCATATACATAGGATTAATAGCAATGGCGTCGACTTTCTTGTCAAAGAAAGCGCATGTCTTCACTTTTAATTATACGCGCCGCTTATAATCGCTGGATAAGATTCTACTAATGAACGGGTAGAATCTTGCGGATATCTTATTTTTGTTTGTAGATATCCTTATGAAGGATGTTTCCAGACATAGCTAAACGATAGCGCCAAAACGGTTACCTGCCATAGTAACGCCGTAAGCGAATCAATGGTAACTCGCAGGTTTTCAGGGGCACAGCCCCTGGACCACACCATGCCGCCCTACGGGCGGCGGGAGAGGGGGAGGCGTTGGGGGCACAGCCCCCAAACTCCCAGTCAAGGGGCTGACCGCCCCTTGCATCCCTGCGGGAGAGGAGGAGGCGTTGGGGGCACAACTCCCAAACCCCAGTCAAGGGGCGACCAGCCCCTTGCGTCCTCGCGGGAGAAGAGGAGGCGTTGGGGGCACAACTGACCCCCAGTCAAGGGGCGACCAGCCCCTTGTATCCTCGCGGGAGAGGGGCTGACCACTTGGTCTTGCTCGCTTGCATCCTCGCGGGAGAGAGGCTGGTCGCCCTTGAATCCTCGATCGTCAGGCTAAGTGCCAATAAACCTGCATCTAAAGGATTACCACCAGCCGATGTGGGGGGCGGATGTGCTGGGTGGGGGGGCGACAAAGTTGAAATTGCTGCAATAGGGATGGCTCGAGGCGACGGACGTGTCCGTGTGGTGATGGTGTTTATGATGTTTTGTTGTGACGGTAGGTACGGTTGGGTCAATGCTTTGCGCCGTCTGGGTGAAGGTGGGATAGTGGCCGGGCAGATACCAGTCGGTGGTATGGACGCCATCTGGATAGGTCATCTCACCCCTGTCTAAGCCGCCGGGATTGACAAAGTCCTGGATAGGATGTCCTTCTTCGGCCAGCAGCATGGAGTCGTGCCAGATGGGGGCCGCGCCCTGTACGCCGGTGACGTCGATCATGGGGGTGTAGTCGTTGTTACCAGCCCAGACGCCCATAACGAAGTCCGAGGTATAGCCCATGGTCCAGTTATCACGGAAGTCATTGGTGGTACCGGTCTTGGCGGCCGCTGGTCGCACGGTGCCGCGATTGCCGGACCAGCACTGTGATTCTGAGTTTGAGTACATCTGCAAGGGATTGCAGTCAAAGAACTCTGGCAGGCGCGATTCGTTGTCACTGAGCATGCTGGTCATCATGTAGGCGACCTGGGGACTGATGGCCTGCTTGCCCGCGTTCGTATGATGGGTGATAACTTTATTATTGTAGGTATAGACGATCTTATCGATCGCGTATGGCTGGAAGGTCTTGCCGTTATTGGCGAAGGCGCCGAAGGCCGTCGTGTGCTCCAAGAGATTGACGTCCAGGCCACCCAGCACCATCGAGTAGCCCGCGTCTCCTTTGGGATGTTCGATGCCCATGTCCCTGGCCGTCTTCAATGCGTTGGTGATCCCGACGTGCTGCAGGGTTTTGACGGCCGGGATATTCAATGAGTTCTGTAGCGCGCAACGCATGGTGACGTGACCATGATAGAGCAGGTCATAGTTTTTGGGTGCATAGGTCGGCGGATTTGATCCTGGTGGCAGAACAATCGTCAGCGGCGCATCATCAATGGCCTGCGCGGGCGTGTAGCCCTGTTCGAGCGCAGTTGCATAGACATAGGGTTTAAACGAGGAGCCTGGCTGACGATAGCCCATCGTCGCCACATCAAACTTGCCATCGATGGTCTTGCTATTATAATCGAGGCTGCCCAGTAAGGAGCGAATGGCGCCGTTGTGATAGTCGATCAATACCTCGGCCGCGTTCGTCACATTGTGTCCCGCCAGTTCCGCGATATGCTTCTGCATTACCTTCTGGATCTTGTCCTGCAGACTGATATCGAGCGTAGTATATACCTTTAGTCCCGAGCGCGAGAGGTGACTGCGCGAGAGCTTGAGCTGCTGCTCAAGCTGACTGAGCACATACTGGCTGAAGTGTGGTGCCCGATCGGTTAGATTGGTTGGACCCTTAAAGAATCCTGGTTTGTGGGCCTCCTTGATCGCCGCTTGTGCCTGTTGAGGGGTGATATAGCCTTCACGAATCATCAGGGCCAGCACGGTGTTGAAGCGGTCGAACGTGGTTTGGGGATGCAGGCTGGGATCGTAGAGCCAGGGTGAGCTGGGCATGCCGGCCAGCATGGCGGATTGCGCCAGGTCGAGCTGAGATGAAGCAGGCTTGCCCGGCTGATCCTGCAATCCAAAGTACATGCTGGCGGCGGCATCAATGCCGTATGCCTGGTGACCATAGTAGATGGTGTTCAGGTACATGCCTAAGATATCGTTTTTGCTGTAGAGGCTATTGATTTCGGGTGTGAGGACTACCTCCTGCATTTTGCGCATCAGGCTGGCCTCGTTGCCGACTATCAGGTTTTTGATCAATTGTTGCGTGATGGTGCTACCCCCCTCGATGACCCGGCCATGCTCAAGATTCTGGATGGCGGCCTGCAGGATACGGAAGACGTCGATGCCAGAGTTCTTCCAGAAGTTTTTGTCTTCCGTGGCGACGGTCGCATTGATCAGCTGTGGCGAAACCTGGTTGAGGGTGACGGCGGTATGTATGCCCTGGTCGGTGAGCTGGGAGAACAGGACCCCCTTGCTATCGTATATCTTCAGGTTATCGCGTGGCGTCAGGTCGTGTAGTGATAAAAGCTGATTGTTATATGAGCTGCTGGTGCTGCTATAGAAGCGGTAGGTAGCATAGGTGCCCGCGCCCGCGAGGGTAAAGATGAGCAAGATGATGGCTCCGATTGTACCGAGGACACCCAGCCAGAAGCGATTAAATGAACGGCGTGTCTGCTTGCGGTTACTGCGCAGATGTCTGCGCGAGATGTGACGTAGCAGCCTGCGCCGCCGTAGCGGTCGTCGGGGTCTGCTACGGCCGGACGCCCGCGTGTATTCAATGGGCACATAAGAGGGGGCGAGCTGGCTCGTTTCAGCCGGTAAATAGCGCGCATCTTGAGATTCCTGGGAACGCGAGTGACGCTGCTCCCACCTGCTCTTCTGCTCAAGATAATGCCGGGCGCGCTTGATGCGCTCCTGGCGTGCCGCGTAATAGAATGGAAGTTGAGCAGATGGTGGTTGCGTGACGCTCGCATCGGCATTCTGTCTGTCTATCGGCGGCGTCACCGGCAGTGGTGGGAGCGACGGCGTATTAGGGACCGGCGTGTTGGGAGTAGAGGGGGGCGGCTGGGCATTCTTTGCTTTTCGACGCACGCGCCTTCGAGCCTCATGATGATGTCGCGACGATTTATTAGCCTCGGGGTCTTGCTGTTCGCCTGCCATAAGAGGTTACCCTCCCTTATTTATTCGACAAGAGGAATATCCGCGTGTTCGGCCCAATTGCCCGATCGCTTGTTTGCCGTCCCTTGTGTTCGCGGTCTATGCTGTTCTGGTGCATGATATGTTATGCACAGTAATGGGCTTTTTATGTGATCAAATTATGCCAGGATGTTTCTCTGCTCTCTTTATTAGACGTTGTAGAACGAAAAATGTATCGTTTTTGTGAAGTATTTTTATTGGCGGCACAGTTTTGGTGTACCCTTTTCTGGATAGCAGAATAGCAGGATACGCGGAAAAGTTGATGACCAATGTTATAGGCTGATGCTTATTTGCCGCCCCGGTGTTGCGTGGCTTCGATCAGGGCGGGCAGGATCTCGCCTGTAATGGCCTGTACCTGGTGGAAGCTTTTGATCCAGAAGATATCGTGATCACGGCCGCTGCGTATCTCCGCCATTTGTAGAATGCCTTCATTGATCAACGTCTGGAAGTAGAGGAAGGCCCGTACGGCATCAGCGAGTGGTACGTTGGAGTTGCCAGTGATAGAGCCGTATTCAGTTCCTAACTCGACCGCCTCTTTCTTTAAATCGTCGAGATGTGTCTCATCATTAAGTGAACGCAACATGAGATCGAGCAGGCGGCGGCCGAGCCGACGATAGGCATCGCGTGCGGCGGTATTGAAGTGTTGATACCAGGGAAAGGTATCCAGGGTGCCGTCAGTAAAGGCAAAGCGTACGCGTCCCAGCACGCTCTGGACGAGCAGTACTGATGCTGGATCGGGCTTGGGCTCAGTTTCCTGGCGCAAACGTGCCTCGATATCGGCGCGGCGGAAGCGGCGATGGCCGCCGCTGGTTCGCCGTGAGGGAATCTCATTGCGATCAGCCCAGAGACGCACCGTGGCTGGATGCATGCCCAACAACTCTGCCGCCTCGCGTAAACTTAGCCACTCCTCTCCTGTGTGCGATGTCACCACGTTACCTCCTGCAAATATAGAGCCTATCCAGACAATTAATAAATGCTCAACATGTAGCTTGAATTGTATGGAATTCATACCATATCGTCAAGTCTACGATTAAACTCTTCCGCGCTAATTGTGAAGGAGCTGGTGCAATACAACAGGTGGGTGCACCAACTCCTTCACAATTAGATGAATGCCTGCGTTGCTCACACGGATTTCAAAACCAGGGCGGTTGCCCTGGTTTTGAAATCCGTGTGAGATTCTGGTGTGATACGCCTTATATATTATATGCACTATTATTATACGGACGCTTATCGTTCCTGACATCATTATTTGAGAATGCTTCGGGGCCTGGGGAATGCAGGCGCCTCTACTGTTTTGTTACGTGTGATGCGACAGGAGCTCATTAGTGCTCCTGTCGCATCACACGTAACCGACTCCCAAACACCGTAGGCGCGGTGGCGCTACGCGCTAGCAAGAGAAAAGTCTGATTGGGATAGAAAGGTTTTGTTATGTCACGCTCTGGCCAGAAGGCGCAGTTTGCAGGGAAGCGTGCCTGGTTGCCATCGGTGGTGCCGCTGGCATGGTGGCAGTTGAGACGTACGAAAGGATTGCTTCTGGTGGTGGGATTGGGAGTGCTGGCGGCGGTTATCTGCGTCTGTGTGGCGCCCCTGTATACACAGGTAGCGATGACGGCAGGCCTGCAGGAGGCCCTTGACTCAACACCCGGCAATGCCAGCATCTCTATTGTTAGCCAGGACAATATCCCGTCCTGGGATAGCCTGGCTCCTGTGACCGATAGCTTTAGCATGTATATGCCATCTTTTGTGCGCACCCATCTGTATGAGGGCAAGCAGCAGATGGTCACTGAGGCTACGGCTCTCCCTGTATATTTGAAGTCTCCTCTGGCTAAAGAGAGCAAGGTTTTACAGGATCAGCTATCGCTGGAAGGTACCGATATAGAGGCGGTGAAGGGCGGCAAGCATGTCACGCTGCTCCAGGGCAGGTTGCCAGATACGCGTGTCAAGGCGTATAGTGATCCTGATAGCACAATTGAGATCGCTGTCAGCGCTGATACGGCTAGCTCTATGAATCTGGCTCTGGGTTCACAGTTCTATACGCGGTTGGGGACCGCTCAGTCAGCGAATAGCCAGCAAACTGGCTGGCACGTTGTTCCCCTGAAGATTGTTGGTATCTTTCGTGACATGGATGGGAAGGATCCATTCTGGCACGGTGATAGCCTGGGGAAATCCAACCTTTCTGCAAATTCAGGTCCTGATGGTCCTTTCGCGTACAAGGCGGTGGTCTCCAATGAGGAACTGATCAGTACCCTGGCGCGCTTCATTCCACAGTCGGATATACCGAGTCATGATCCAATAGAATTTCAATCCAACGATATTACACCCGTTCAGCAACCCTCACATCCGCTGCTCGATCCCTTGAATATCACCTGGTATTATTCGCTGAATGTACATGCCATTTCTAATGATCAGCTTGGTGAGCTACTGCTGCAGCTGCATGAATTTCAGTATCGGCGCTATCCAACGGACAGCATGTTGCTGGCCTATGGTCTGACAAAGATCCATACATTCGCTCCCATCGACTCGCTGACGAATTATCAGGGTCAGATGGCGGTATCTCAAATTCCGGCGCTGAGCCTGGTGATCATGATCTTTAGCCTCTTGCTGTATTTTGTGACGTTGATCACCGGATTACTGGTGGAACGGCAGGCGCCGGCGCTAGCTATCGTGCGCAGTCGTGGAGGGACACGTGGCCAGATCTTTGGTGCCCTGCTGGTGCAGGGGATCGTGGTGAGCCTGCTGGCGTTGCTGGTGGGATTGTTCCTGGCCGTTCCTGTGACCGCCTTGCTGGGATACCTGCAATTGCCTGCCAGCGATTATGCAGCCATCAGCACGGTGTTGTCCGATTGGGGGCACGTGATCCTGTCGGTGGGTGGTCTGGGGCTACTTACCGTACTCGTAGTGGTGCTGGCCTTGATGATGGCCATCTACCAGGCGACGGCGCTGGATGTGCTGGCTTTGCGACGCGAGGTGGGGCGCTCGACGCGCAAACCTCTCTGGCTGCGCTTCCGGCTCGATCTAATTGTGGTCATAGTCATGATAGTCGGCTATGGCGTCTCGTACTATCTCACCACTTCAGGCACGCTGGACCCACAGTTGCGCCTGGTCTTACTGTCGCCGCTGGTGATGGGGCGGGCGGTCTGCACGATCATCGCGGCGCTGCTGCTCTTCCTGCGTTTCTTTCCCTATCTACTGGATTGGGGTTCGCGCTGGGCGACGCGGCGCAACCGGGGCGTCTCTTCGGTGCTGGCTCTGGCGCAGCTGGCGCGGGCACCGCGTCAATCGCTGCGCATGGCGCTGCTCTTCGCCCTGGCAACCGCCTTCGCGCTCTTCGCGCTGGTCTTTTCCGCTTCACAATTTCAGCGTGCCGGTGATCAGGCCAGCAATACTGTCGGGGCTGATTTCTCTGGCACCTTCTTTTATCAACCGGATGCCGCCGCTATGACGGATCAGATTCACGCCTATAGTCGCTTGCAGGGTGTGCAGGGGGTGACGGTCGGCTATGTCGATAAGCTCAATCTGGGCCAGCAACAGACCTATGTCAATTTTCAGGCGGTCGATACCGATACGTATAAGAACGTGGCCTACTGGCCATCCCATAATGCGGCGCAGCCCTTGCCAGAATTGATGGAGCTGCTGGCGCGAGGACGGACCTCCGAGGATCACGATCAGTTTGTGCCCGCCCTGATCGATCAGGCCATGGCCAGCGATGAACATCTCAGTGTGGGCAGTAATTTTTCCCTTTCGGCCAGCGCCGATGGCACCAACCTGGTCCCGTTTAAAGTCGCTGCGATCGTCAACTATCTGCCCGCTGTCTCAACGCCTGGGAGCGTGCTGGTCGATCTGCGAGCCTACCAAAAGCTCTACGACAAACTCGTGAACCCGGTGGGCAGCCAGCCTCTGTCCATCAATCAGATCTGGCTGCGCACCACGGATGATCCGACCAGCCTGGCGCGGATTCGCCATGAATTGCTCAGCGGCGATCAGCTCCAGCTGGCCTCCTTCAACGATCGACGTCAGTTGACCGAGAACCTGCGTCGTGAGCCACTCTATATCCAGTTGATCGGTATCCTGGCGCTGGGACCGCTGGTCGCGCTGCTGCTGGTGCTGCTGGGGAGTCTGATCGCCTCATGGTTGCAGGCGCGCGATCGACTGGTCAACTTCGCCATTATGCGCGCGTTGGGAGCGACGCCACGCAACATCGCCGGTATTCTGGCCTGGGAGCAGGCGATCGTCTATGCCGTCGCCATCGTACTAGGGGCGATCTTCGGCGCTGTGCTCTCCTGGATGACCGTGCCAGCGCTGGTCTTTACCAGCGCGCCCAATACGCAGAGCAGCCTGGATCAATTCTACCAGGCCCAGAGCATCCCGCCGGTTCAGATCATCGTGCCCACCCTGCTGGGAGTGGGACTGGCTATTCTGATTGTCGTGTGCGTGCTGGCGTTGAGTATGATGCTGCGCGTCATCTCCAGGCCGTCCCTGGCCGGGACCCTGCGTATCAACGAAGATTAACTAGGAAGAGGTTATTCATGTCTTCGGTATTTACATTGGCCGCCTGGCAATTGCGCAGAACAAAGTGGCTGCTCTGTATTGTGGGACTGGGCGTACTGGCGGCGGTCGTCTTTGTCTGTGTAGCCCCGATCTACGCGCAGATCGCCGCGACCGCGGGCCTTCGCAGTGAGCTCAGAACCAGCCAGGATAATTTGAATATCACCGTGGCGGGACAGACAGCTCGTCCCTTTTTGGATCGCATCCAGGCGGCGACTAACGTCATTGGGGGCAATGCCGGTTCGTTACTGAGCCGCTACCAGGATCGGCGGCAGGCTCGCTTTTCGGTGTCTTCTGACCCGTTGCCGATGCTGGTTGGCTCGTCAGGTAAGGACCAGTTTAAGATCACTGGCGATAACCTGACCCTCAATGGGGCCGATCTGGCGGCGGGACGCCAGCATCTACAGCTGTTAAGTGGACGGCTACCGCAGGCGGTGATCAGAACTCCCAGTGACAAGGATCAGACCATTGAAGTCGTGCTCACGCCAGAAACCATGCGGAGCCTGCATACGCAATTGGGATCGGTACTGCATGTTGAGGTCGATATCACGCGCAGCTATGCGCTGCTGAAAGAGATCTCACTGCCGCTCAAGGTGGTGGGTGTGGTCCAATCGCCCGAAAATACGCCTTACTGGCGCGGCATATCATTTAACCCGTCTCGCCCGGATAAGAACAGTTCCGACAGGCGCATTAATTATTACGCTCTGGCCGCCAATCAAACCTTGATCTCTACCCTATCGCAGTTTATCCCACCGGCCGATAAGCCGGGAGCGAGCCAGAGCGTCGATAGCAGTATGCTTACAACCATTGCCAGCCCGTTGCATGTATCGTGGTTCTATGCCCTCAATCCTGATGCTATTCAAAGCAACCAGGTGGATTCACTGCTCACAACATTGAATGTCTTTCAGGGCACCGGCGGCACCAATAACACGCTCAGTCAGCAGTATGGCATCGACAGTGTCCAGACTACCGTGCCCACGAACAATTTAAGTCAGTACCGAGACCAGATCGCGATCGCTCAACTGCCCTCAACGGGTTTGATGCTGGTGATCTTTCTTCTACTGCTGTACTTTGTCTCGCTGATGACTGACCTGCTGGTCGAACGGCAGGCGGCTGCGCTGGCTATACTGCGCAGCCGTGGTGCCAGCCGCAGCCAGGTCTTTGGCTCGCTCTTACTGCAGGGATGTGGTCTGGCGCTGCTCGCCTTAATTCTGGGTCCGCTGCTCTCCTTGCCGATGAGCCGCCTGCTGGGACGTTTGCTGTTGCCGACGCAGGATTATGTTGTTATCGATCTGGTTCTGCGCGATCCCTGGCCCTTGCTCCTCTCGGTGAGTGGCTATGCGCTGGTGACGGTGCTGGTGGTTGTGGTCGTGCTGGTGTTTGCCATCAACCATATGACCTCGTTGGATGTGCTGGCGATTCGGCGAGAATCCAGTCGCGCGACCCGGCGTCCATTCTGGCTACGCATGAACCTGGATATCATGGCTATCATTTTAATGCTAGTTGGCTATCTTATCTCAACCTATCTGACCAATACCAACGCGCTGGACGCGAAATTGCGCCTGGTCCTGCTCTCGCCACTGGTGCTGGCACGTACCGTCTGTACTATCCTGGCGGCCATCCTGGTCTTTTTACGCTTCTTCCCCTCGCTATTGCGGCTGGGCTCCTGGCTGGCTACCAGGCGCAGTCGCGGCGCGTCGTCCATGGTGGCGCTGGCGCAGCTATCGCGCTCACCGCGTCAATCGGTGCGCATGACCATGCTGCTCTCACTGGCCACCGCCTTCTCGATGTTCGCCCTGATCTTTTACGCCTCGCAGGTGCAGCGTGCCAATGACGTCGCCCTGCACACGGTGGGCGCCGACTTCCAGGCGACGCTGGCCTCGAACGCGACCCTGGACACGCTCTCGCAAAAGCTAGCTCCCTTCCAGCATCTCTCAGGCGTTCGTGGGGTGACGATCGGGACCCATAGTTCGATGCAGTTGGGCGAGCAGCAGGGAGAGGTCAATCTGCTGGCCGTCGACGCCGACAGCTACGCGCAGGCGGCCGAGTGGCCCGCTGATAACAGCAGCCAGTCGCTGGCCGCGCTGATGCAGCAACTGAGCACCAAACGGGCGGACGCTGTCAGTAGAAAAGAGATTCCGGCCATCGTGGATCAATCGTTCGAGCAGAAGTATCCGCTGAAGATAGGGGATAAGTTCACCCTGACCGCTCCAGATAATAGCGATACGCCCTTCTATTTCAAGGTGATGGCTATGGTGCAGCAGATACCGACACAGACCACACCTATCGGTGTGCTGGTGGATGCGAAGAGCTATGGAGCGATCTATAACGCGCAACTCAATAAGAATGGCGGCCAGGCATTTCAGCTATCGACCATCTGGCTGCGCAGCAGCGATGACGCGGCTGATCTGCAGACTATTCGCGCCACGCTGCAGGCTCAGACCGCGAATATGAGCGATCGCAGGCAGATGGTCGATACACTGCACAAAGAGCCGCTATACCTGGAGGTGATGGGGATCCTTGCCCTGGGACCGGCGGTCGCCCTGTTGCTGATATTGATCGGCAACCTGGTGGCATCCTGGCTCAGTGCCCGCGACCGGCTGACGAACTTCGCGCTCCTGCGCGCCCTGGGGGCCTCGCCGCGCAACATCGCCAGTACTTTGACCTGGGAGCAGAGCATCATCTATGCCACCGCCATTATCCTGGGCGTGCTGTTTGGTGCCCTGCTCTCGTGGATGGTGGTACCGGCGCTGCTCTTTACCAGTGCGCCGGGGCAGCAGCTTACCAGCGATGAGTTCTTCTTCGCGCAGAACATCCCGCCGATCCAGATCATCGTCCCAACGTTGCTGGGGATCGGCCTGGCCCTGCTGGTAGCCATCTGCATCCTGGCGCTGGGGATGATGGTACGCATCGTCTCCAGCCCCTCGATGGCCATGACCCTGCGTCTTAACGAGGACTGACTCCATCGGGCAATATTATATGCTGCGTATGGGCCGGGAGCGACTGCAGAGCGGTACAGAAGAAGTGCGGCTGAACCCACAATTGATGGGGAAGTTCCGCCAGGGGGAGCCAGTCGAAGATCAGCGGCTGGTTCTCCATCTCCTCTGGCCGCTCAAACAGTTCCGCCTGCTGGTAGAGATACGAATCAGGCGGAAATGCCAGCTCGAAATAGAGGCCCATCTCATGATTATCTATGCCATCGGAAAAAAAGTTCTCGACTATGTAGAGCAGGCGTCCGACGTGGGCCTGTTCTCCCAACTCCTCCTGTACCTCGCGCCGCAGCGTCTCCCGCGAGCTCTCTCCCAGCTCGGCGCGCCCACCGGGCAGAAACCAGAACACACCCCGGGGATCAAGTGTGGCCTTCTGACAGAGTACACGCCCCTCGTGAATAGCGATTCCACCCACACGATAGGTAAACTTATGACTGGGGGTCTTAAACTTGATCATTGTACGTGGGTTGTCGGTAATGGTCATAAGTACGTCCCTTTCCATCTAATTAGATAGATAATTGCCTCTGGATGCACGGTACCTAACCATAAAAAATGTGCATCACTTTTTACGATTTAAAACGTTAAAAAGAAACATTTTTGGTCTCAAATGACAAATGTCTCAGGACATAGATTAATTTTTCATGAGTCTTTGTTATAGTTGTGCTTTATTTGTTGACTTCGCACATGAACTGGATGCTATGATAGAAACATTGTTACACCTTGATAGCGACACACGCCTGTGAGACGTGATTAATAAAACATAGAAAATAGAGATGTGCTAAATATAGGAGAAAGGATTGACTATGATGGAAAAGGATAGACAGCAAGGCTCTACCGTAGACACGAACCGGGCTGATAATGATAGGGATCTGGGCAGCGCGGGGGGCGGGAATATTCCCAGTAAAGCCTCCTCGTATCCTTCTAATCAACCATCAGGTGTACCCGATGAGGAAAGCAAGGGGCGTGGAGTGGATAACGATACCACTACATCTCCGGAAGAGCATTCCGAGCCGGGAACGCACGCATCTCCAGGCGCCACCAGCGCCAATGATCAGCCGCAGCAGGGTGCGCTGGGTGGGCGCTCACCGGGGCAGGCGAATCATAGCATTGGTGACATGGATCGCCCGCGTGAGCATAGCAGCATTGAAAATACCCCCGTCGATCCCATGACCTCGCGCGCGCCCGATAAAGTCAATCAAAAACAAGATCAGCCAGACCAACAGCCGGATCATAAAAATCAGCAGCAAGGTCAGAAGAACCAGAATTAAGACCAGAAGGATCAGAAGGAACACGCGTAAGCGTGCTCCTTTTTTGTTGGATGTTTCGTTTTGCGCGAGTAAGCCGAGGCAAGCTCAGCACCTATGGGGCGAGCTCGGCGCCTATGGAGGGGGCGAACATTTCTCATTGATATGGCCTGCATGTTACAATGCAAACATTAGCTTTATTGAGAGAGAAAAGGAGAATGCTCCGTGACGACAACGCAATCACTGCCACATTGGAATATGGATGTGGTTTATCCGGGCCTGGATTCGCCTGAGTTCGCGCAGGATTTTGCCGCAGTTATTGCAGAGATCAATTCCATGGCTCAGTTGTTCGATGCTTCTGGGATTGAGAAGCGCGATGATCTGAACGTTGACGACCAGCTTACGCATACCTTTGAGCAGGTTATCAATCGCTATAACGCGGTGCTGGCGCATATCACGACTGTGTATGTCTATATCAGCTGTTTTGTGAGCACCAATTCGCGCGATGAGGTGGCACAGGCGCGGGCCAGCGAGCTTGAGAACGCGCTGGTTACGCTGTCGC
This sequence comes from Dictyobacter halimunensis, assembly GCF_036245075.1. NCBI lineage: Bacteria > Bacillati > Chloroflexota > Ktedonobacteria > Ktedonobacterales > Dictyobacteraceae > Dictyobacter > Dictyobacter halimunensis. The sequence goes on along the minus strand of NZ_BSRI01000002.1, from coordinate 2,158,033 downwards.
AGTTAGATACGCGCCTGACGGCCTGGCTTGGTTCGCTGGATGTTGAACGCCTGATCGCCCATTCAACGGTTGCCAGCGAGCATGCTTATATCTTGCGTCGCGCCAAAGAGCAGTCAGTGCATATGATGGCTCCGGCCGAAGAGGCGCTGGCCGCTGAATTAAACACCAGCGCTGGCCGCGCCTGGGAAAAACTGCATAGCAATGTCACCTCGCAGCTCAGCGTCACCCTTGAGCTGGATGGGCAGCGGCAGCAGGTGCCGATGAGCGTAGTGCGCAACCAGGCCTCCAGCGCGCAGCGCGAGACGCGCCGCCGCGCCTATGAAGCGGAGCTGGCGGCTTGGAAGGAGACGGCGGTTCCCCTGGCCGCCGCTCTGAACAGCATCAAAGGCGAGGTTAATACCCTGGCCCGACGTCGTCACTGGGATAGCGCGCTGGATGCTTCCTTGTTCACCAACAGCATCGATCGCGAGACGTTAGATGCCATGCTGCGTGCGGCCCGCGCCTCCTTCCCTGACTTCCGCCGCTACATGCACGCCAAGGCCCACGCTTTGGGGATTCCCCAGTTGGCCTGGTACGATATCTTCGCTCCACTGGGCACCACCGATCGCGTCTGGTCCTTTAATGAGACGGAGCAGTTTATCGTTGAGCAGTTTGGCACCTTTTCGGAGTGCCTATCCAGCTTCGCCGCCCGCGCGTTCCGCGAGGGCTGGATCGATGCCGAGCCACGACCCGGCAAGCGCGATGGAGCCTATTGTACCCCACTGCGCGCCGATGAGTCGCGCGTCTTCACCAACTACAAGCCCAACTTCGATGGCGTGACCACCCTGGCGCATGAGCTGGGCCATGCCTACCACAACTTCAATCTGGGCAATCGCACCGAGCTGCAGCGCACGCTGCCCATGACCCTGGCGGAGACGGCCAGCATCTTCTGCGAAACCATCATCAACCAGGCCGCGCTCAAAAACGCCAGTCGCCAGGAGCGCATCGCCATCCTGGAGGCCTCCATCCAGGGCGCTGGCCAGGTGGTGGTAGATATCACCAGCCGCTTCCAGTTTGAGCAAAACGTCTTTGAGCGCCGTAAGCAGCGCGAGCTCTCGGTTGAAGAACTGAATGAGATCATGCTGCAGGCCCAGCGCGATACCTACGGCGAGGGGTTGGATCAGCAGACGCTGCATCCCTACATGTGGGCTGTCAAAGGTCACTACTATAGTAGCGAGCTCTCGTACTACAACTATCCTTACATGTTTGGTCTGCTCTTCGGACTGGGGCTCTACGCGCGCTATCAGCAGGATCCCGAGACCTTCAAAAAGGGGTATGATGAACTGCTCTCGTCTACCGGACTGGCCGATGCCGCCACGCTGGCCGGGCATTTCGGCATTGACCTGCATTCCGAGGCGTTCTGGACAGCCAGCCTGGATATTGTACGTCGCGATATCGACACCTTCTGCGAGCTCACCCAGGCGGAAAGTTAATTGCGGCCCGGCGATGTCGTATGCGATACTTACATGTAACAAATGTTCTGATCAGGCATAGATTACAATAAAGGACGCATGTCGGCGCGTGAGGACGCTCTGCAAGACAGACGAAAGGCACCGTTGACGGCGGTGCCTTTCGTCTGTCATTTTGTCTTTTCCTCCACCTGCTGTACTGGTTGATAGAGGAGTAACCATGGATGCACGCAAACCAGCCGCATTGAGCGCGCTTGTTATAGATGAAGATTGGGAGCAGGCGCTGGAGCAAGCCCTGGCGCAGATTACGGATATTACCGCCGACGCCATTTTTCTGTTCGCGAATATTGAGTTCGCCCCGTACTTCCCTACTATGTTACGCATTGTCCGGCGCGCGACCGGGGCCCCTATTCTGATCGGCTGTTCGGGGCAAGGGATTGTCGGCTCCGATCAGGAACTGGAAGATCTCCCGGCGATTTCCCTGCTGGCGCTCTCCTTACCCGGCGCGCACATGCGCCTTGTACGCCTGACACAGGAGATGCTTGAGGCCAGCCGGGGTCCACAGGATCTTCGCCAGCAGCTTGGTGTGTCCCTCGACGAGGTCAATGCCTGGTTTATGTTCGCCGATCCGTTTCACATGGATGGCGACATGCTGGTGGAGAAATTCTCCCAGGCCTATCCCGGCCTGCCCACGATCGGTGGACTGGCATCCGGCGATATCGAGGAGCGCGAGAGCTATATCTTCTACAATGATGAGGTGCATGAAGACGGCGCCATCGCCCTGGCGATCGGCGGTGATTACACGGTTCTGCCCCTGATCTCTCAGGGTTGCGATCCCATCGGCGAGGCCTGGACGATCACCAGCGTGCTGGATGGTGGCCTGATCGATGGCATCTCCAACCGTTCAGCCTATCGTATGCTGGTGGACACCCTGCAGACTCTGAGTCCTGACATGCAGCGGCGCGCCCAGCGCAATCTGCTGGTCGGGCTGGCTGCCGACGAATATCAGGACAACTATGGACGAGGAAGCTTCCTGGTACGCCAGTTATTCGGGGTTGATCGTAGTACCGGCGCGCTGGCCATTGGAACGCAGTCGCGCGTAGGCCAGACTATTCAATTCCAGCTACGCGACGCTACCTCAGCCGATCTCGACCTGCACGAACTGCTGGCGCAGGCCAGGATAAAGCTCGGCGACAACCAGCCTATTGCCGGAATTCTCTGCACCTGCAATGGTCGTGGTGTCGGCATGTTTGGCGTACCGGACCACGACGCCAGTGTCATCGCCCGTGAATTCGGCCAGATGCCCCTCAGCGGACTCTTTTGCAACGGCGAAATTGGACCCATTGGCAAACGCACCTTCCTCCACGGCCTCACCGCCAGCCTCGGCCTCATCATCCAAAATAAAGAAAATTAGTGGTTGTGTTTCCGATGCGCAACGCGCATCGGAAACACAACCACTATAGAAAAATGTTTTCGCCCCCAAAAAGATGTGGTGCGTGTGCATGTGTGGTGGTCGCGCACTGCGCGACCACCACACATGCACACGCACCATAAAATAAAGGGTGCGGGCGCTTGCGCCCGCACCCAGGGCTCTCCCGCTAGGAGGTGACTACGATGGTGGCCGCACGCAGCGGCAAAGGAAACATCTGAACGATGGTCTGCCCCTGAGGCCACACCTCCAACTTTTGACCTGGCTTCAAATCTTTCAGGCTGACGCTCTGACAGGTATTCCCGTGTGCTATATAGATATGCGTTGTCGCATTGGTATGTACAACCATGTTGACGCGGCCCATGACCGGGTCCACCGTCTTTTGCTGTGGATCATACAGGCTGACCGTATTATGGACGCCATCGATGTTATCGATGGTCCCTGTGTACTGCGTGTGTTGCACACATGGCGAGTCCGCCTGTGTTGTCTGAACGCAGAGATGGATAATGCTCACACCTAATAGGAGAGCCGCAATCAGAGCCACACTTCCCCATAACTTCGTCATTGATGACCTTCCTGTTTGTTCAAGTTCTGTCTATAGCGAGCGAGTGGTCTCTCCAGACGCTTCTGGCAGAAAGGCTGTATTGGTATTTTGTTGATATCTTGTTGATATCTTAGATGTAACGCTATAGCGTTGCCAAAAGTTCCTTCTCATCCTGCCAGCGTCATCATTCATGTGGATGAGAGAGAACCTGTGATCTTTTTATGTTACACTTGCAGTTAAGAGAAAGATTTCTGTGTATCAGGTGCTATGCTGCCCGATGCCCGCAAGAAGATAAAAAGGTTATTAACTATGGATGGACACGGTTCAGTAACAGAGATTTTAACCGCTGAGGATGTGCGGCAGATCCTGGCGCGCACATTCGCGGAGATGGCCCTGGATGGCAAGCGGGTGCTGGTATTGATCCCGGATGGGACGCGTACCGCCCCTATTCCTCTGATGTTTCGCGCGCTTTATGAGCAGTTAGGACCGCGCGTGTCGCGACTGGATTATCTGATCGCGCTCGGTACGCACCAGCCCATGCCTGAAGACGCGATCGCCCAACTGGTGGGGGTCTCCGCTGAAGAGCGAGCCAGCAGTTTTCCCAAAACAAAGATATATAACCACCAATGGTCGGATCCAGAGACACTGAAGACGATCGGTGTGATTACGCCGGATGAGGCGCGGCAGCTTACCGATGGAACCCTCAACGATGAGGTGCCGGTAACGCTCAACCGCATGATCTTCGATTACGATCAGCTGCTCATCTGTGGTCCTGTTTTTCCGCACGAGGTGGCCGGCTTTTCGGGCGGCGCCAAATACCTGTTTCCCGGCATCGCCGGAGCCGACATCATCAACTTCTCCCACTGGTTGGGCGCGCGCAAGACCAGCATGGCCACTATTGGTGTGAAGGATACCCATGTACGACGCGTCATACACCGGGCGGCCGAGTTCGTCAACGTACCCCTGCTATGCCTGGCGCTGGTGGTCAAGGGACCCGAGCTCCATGGTCTCTATTGCGGAACGTATCGCGAGGCTTTTGAGCAGGCGGCCGACCTGTCCGGAAAGCTGAATATCGTCTACACCGAGCGGCCATTTAAGCGCGTGCTCTCGATGGCATCCGAGCACTACGACGATCTCTGGACGGCGGCCAAGGCTATGTATAAGACCGAGCCGGCCATCGCCGACGGTGGCGAGGTCATTATCTATGCCCCTCATATCACAGAGGTTTCCTATACCCATGGGAAGTTGATCGACCAGATTGGTTATCATGTACGCGACTACTTCTTGAAGCAATGGGATCGCTTCAAAGATATCCCGGGCGGTATCCTGGCCCACAGCACCCATGTTAAAGGCTCGGGCACCTATGACGCGGAGAGCGGTATTGAGCGGCCGCGCATTCAAGTGACGCTCGCTACCGGTATTCCTGAAGAGCGCTGCCGACGCATCAATCTAGGCTATCTTGATTATCGCACGCTGAATCCCCGTGATTGGGAAGGGAGAGAGGACGAGGGCGTCTTACTGGTACCAAACGCGGGAGAAGTACTGTATCGACTCACCAAATAGACACGCTGCACGTATTCTTGAGTAGGACCGCGAAAAGACTCTACCATTTTCAATGGCGATTAAAAAATAAATATACGTAGGAGCTTCTATGCGATGCGGTTACAAAAGGAACGCCTGACAGCAAGAGGCCTGTTTGCCACATTTTCGGAATACATGATAAAATATTTCAGGTACAGGCGCCAACAGAGCGGGGAATATCTTATGGACCAACAAATAGTGAACAGCTCGGCCACTTCTCCTTTGGAGAGGCCTGATCTTTATATCAACCGAGAACTAAGCTGGATTGAATTCAATCGACGCGTCTTTGCGGAAGCCAAGGACGCCCGTCATCCACTTCTGGAGCGAGTCAAATTTATCTCCATCTTTGAAACCAATCTCGATGAGTTCATTATGATCCGTCTGGCCGGTTTGAAGGACCAGATTGATTCACGTATCGCGCCGCGCAGTCCCGATGGAAAAACCGCCGAGCAGCAGCTGGCCGCTGTACGCCAGCGCCTGGCCCCGCTAGTCCAGGAAGTACGCCGTTACTGGCGCCAGGTCCTGTTGCCTTTATTGGGGCAGGAGCATATTCATATTCTTGATTACGAGCAGCTGGACGCCAGGCAGCGTGATGCCATGCGTCGCTACTTTGAGAACGAGATCTTCCCCGTTCTGACGCCCCTGGCCGTAGATAAAGGGCATCCATTTCCACACATCTCCAACCGCAGCTTGAATCTGGCGGTCGTCATTGCCTCCACCAACGAGGATCAGGAGGACCTGTTCGCGCGCATCAAGGTGCCTCCGGCTCTGCCGCGCCTCCTGCCAGTACCGGTCTCATCTGAGGAGCCCAGGGCGGTCGCGTTTGTGTGGCTGGAGCAGGTGATTGCCGCCAACCTGCAGATGCTTTTCCCCGGTTTTGAGATCTGGGAAGCTTATCCTTTCCGCGTCCTGCGCGATGCCGATATTGAGCTACAGGAAGACGAGGCGGCCGACCTGCTGGAATATATCGAACAAGAGGTACGAGAGCGTCGCTTCGGGGTTGTCGTCGACCTGGCGGTTAATCCCTCGATGCCCATGCGCATTCGCAGTCTGTTGCTAGAGAACCTGGAGATCAGCGAGGACGACCTGACGATCATCGATGGTCCATTGGGCATGGGCGATGTCCTGGAGCTCCATAGCATCACACGTCCAGATCTGAAGGACGTACCCTTTACGCCGCGCGTTCCGCCCATTATTCGCAACAGTGAAAATATCTTCGAAGCCATCCTGAAGCACGACATCCTGCTCCACCATCCCTATGACAGCTTTAATCCGGTGGTCGATTTTATTCGTGCCGCGGCTGAAGATCCCCAGGTACTGGCGATCAAGCAGACCCTCTATCGCGTGGGAGCGAATGCCCCCATCGTCAATGCCCTGCTGCACGCCGTTGAGAATGGCAAGCAGGTCGCGGTACTGGTAGAGCTGAAGGCGCGCTTCGACGAAGAGAACAACATCGGTTGGGCACGCGAATTGGAGCGAGCGGGCGTACACGTTGTGTATGGTCTGGTGGGACTCAAGACCCACGCCAAGGTTGCCATGGTTGTGCGCAAAGAGGACGATGGTCTGCGGCGCTACATCCACCTGGGCACCGGCAACTACAACGCCGCAACCGCCAAAATTTACGAAGATCTATGTATGTTTACCAGCCGCTCCGACATCGGCATGGATGTAACCTCGCTGTTTAACTCGCTGACCGGCTATTCGCGGCAGGGGGAGTATCGCAAATTGCTGGTGGCGCCGGTCAGCCTGCGCCGGGGAATCATCGAGCGCATCGAGCGCGAGATCGAGTTCCACAAAACAAACGGCAACGGACGGCTGATCTTTAAAATGAACGCCCTGGTGGATCCGGAAGTGATCGATCACCTCTACAGGGCATCGCAGGCCGGCGTGGAGATCGAACTGATTATTCGCGGCGTCTGTAGCCTGCGGCCTGGCGTACCCGGTGTCAGCGAAACCATTCGTGTACGCAGCCTCATCGGACGCTTCCTGGAGCACAGCCGCATCTACTACTTCGGCAACGACGGCAAGCCCGAAATATTCCTGGGCAGCGCAGACATGATGCAGCGCAACCTGAACAACCGCGTAGAAGTGCTCTTCCCCATGCAATCGCAGAGCATGAAGCGAGCCCTGATGGAGCGCATGGTTATTCCCATCCTCGCCGATAACGCCAACGCCCATGAACTGCTGTCCGACGGCAACTACCAGGCCATCCGCCCCAAGGATGGCGAGCCGCTTTTCGACAGCCAGAAATGGTTCTTAGATCATCCCTTATTCGAATTGAATGAAGAAGGTGAGCAGACCAGTCCTACCATCAGTGCTATTCCTTCCAGTTCTTAACCAGGTGCCTGTGTTTCGCGCCTTCGGCGCTCAAAAGTTATATATATGGGCTGACGCAAAAAACGCGCGTTGAACGCGCGTTTTTTGCGTCAGCCCATATATATAACAAGGGAGCCACTTTAAAGAAGCTATCTGAACATGATACAATAGTCCCATTGTAAGATTTGCGATGGGATTACTACCATACTCGATTTAAGACCGTAGCTAACTGTGCACTAAATCAGCACAGCAGTTGCGAACGAAACGAAGCGGATACATAGATTTTAGTATGCTTGAAACTATTAAAATGCTGGCCGAAATTTTTCGCGCCCAGCATAAACAACTCTATATTGTTGGAGGCACCGTACGTGATGGCCTGCTGCAAAGGGGGCAGTCAAACGACGGTGACCTGGCAACGGACGCCCGGCCCGAGGAGATCAAGCGCCTGGTGGCTCCAACACATCCAACTGCCGTTGTCCTGGTAGGAGAGCGGTTTGGAACCGTGCGTCTCCACTATGAAAACAGCATCATTGAAATCACCACATTTCGCTCCGAACGCTATGATCCAGAGTCGCGTAAACCCGAGGTTTGTTTCGGGGATAGCCTGGAAGAAGACCTGGCGCGCCGGGATTTTACTATCAACGCCCTGGCGTGTGATCCGCTTACTGGTCGCATCATCGATCTGTTTAATGGTCAACAAGACCTGGAGAATCATGTCCTACGGGCCGTCGGCGATGAGCCAGATAAGCGCTTCAATGAAGATCCGCTGCGGTTATTGCGTGCTGTCCGTTTCGCCGCGCAGCTCGACTTTGAGATCGACAGCGGGACGCGAGCAGCGATTGTAAGGCAGGCCAGCACTCTGCAGAAGATTAGCCGGGAACGTATTCGCGATGAGATGAATAAGTTGCTGCTTTCACCACACCCCGCCAAAGGCCTCGACCTGCTGGTGGGACTGGGTTTGATGGAATGGATCATTCCAGAGGTGATGGAGTTGCGCGGCGTCAGCCAGCGTCCCACGACTGGCCGGGCCAGCAAAGATGTGTATATTCATGTGCTACGTGTGGTTGAGCGCTCCTCCGCCCGCCCGGTAGCACGCTGGGGAGCACTGCTCCACGATATCGCCAAGCCACGCACCAAGGTCGTTGAAGATAATAAGGTCCATTTCTTCGGCCATGAAGATGTAGGTGCGCACATGGCGCGCGACATTTTGAAGCGTCTGCACTTTGACCGCGAATTCATCCATAATGTCAGCCAGGTAGTCAAACTGCATATGCGGGCCAACGCTTACGCATCCGATTGGACGGACGGCGCGGTGCGCCGGTTGATGCTGGATAGCAGTGATATCTTACCCGATCTACTGGACCTCTCGCGGGCAGACATTACCAGCTACCGTATCGATAAGGTCAATCGGGCCGCCGCACGTGTACAGGAGCTCGCCGAGCGCTGCCAGCATCTGAAAGAAGAGGCCGAGCGCGTCCCCCTGCGCAGTCCTCTTGATGGCAATGAGCTGATGGAACTTTTCGACCGGGGGCCAGGCCCCTGGCTACGTCCCCTGAAGGACCATCTCTTAAGCCTGGTCATTGACGGCGCCCTGGCGGCCGACGACAAAGAGGAAGCCACCAGGATCGCCAAAAAAATTATGAATGAACAACAGTAAAGCGAAGGTTATACAATAGTATGCGTGTAGAAACGGATTTCGTAACCCATCCCGGATGGTGGTCTTCCACTGATTATCCGGTACGAGAAATGCAGCGCCTGGCCTTTTTAATTGATGGCCGCATGACGATGCTGGAGATGTGCCATCGCTTCCTCAGCGCGCAGAAGACGATCTACATCGCGAGTTGGGGTTTATCGCCCGACTTGCCGATGGTCAGGGGGAAACATCACCGGGCGGGAGAAGATGGCTCGCCTGAGCAAGAGGATCTTCTAAGTTGGTTACGTGGCAAAGGCTTATCCGAGGCCGATATCCAATTCTGGCAGAAATGCGACACGCTAAGCGTGGTCAATGTTCTGGGCTATGCCGTATCCAAAGGAGTCGATGTGAGGGTAGTACTGTGGGATGCCCTCTCTATCCCCTTTCTTGCCGGACCCAAACAGGTGAGGGAGGCTCTAGAGGCGGTTGGCGTTCAATGCCTGCTTGATGATAGCCACATGACCATCAAGCATCCCATCGCTTCGCTGCATCAGAAGGCCATCACGGTCGATAGCCGCATTGCCTTTGTGGGCGGCATCGATCTGATGAGTGAGCAGGACGGTGAGTACGACCGCTGGGACACCAAGGGCCATATCTACGATAACCTGTTGCGAGTACGCAAAAATGGCAAGCTCTCCCATGGCTGGCACGATATGCATCTGACCTTTGAGGGTCCAGCCGTGGCGGACGTCGAGGCCAATTTCTGCCAGCGCTGGAACGATGTGCTCAAGCGTCGCGATCCAGGCTTCATGGATCTTTTGCCCGCGGCCGCGCCTGAAGATCTGCTTCCCCCGGCGCGGGTTGAGAAGATCCAGATGCAGGTCGTGCGCACGATTCCCCGGGACACCTACTCGTTCGCGCCAGATGGGATTGCTACCATCCTGGATATTTATCAGAATGCGTTTGCCCAGGCGCAACGCTCTATCTACCTGGAGAATCAATATTTATGGCGCCGCACCTACCTGGGATTGGAGACGCCCCTGGTGAGCCTGCCCACCGAGGTGATGGAGCAGTTATTTACTTCGCTGGCCGAGGCCCTCAACCGTGGTGTCAGCGTCACTATGCTCCTGCCGGACAACCCCAACGTGGGCCGCGACTTTACCGATGACGGTCTGAAATTTTTGTGGGACCTTGCACCGGAGGCGGTGACATCTGGTAAACTGCAGGTATACACACTGGCTTCATCGGTCCAGAAAGAAGAAGTGATTTATTATCGTCCAATCTATATCCATGCCAAGCTTGCCATTATAGATGATCAATGGGTTACAATAGGATCGGCCAACCTCAACAACCGGGGAATGAGGGACGACGCCGAGCTCAACGTTGCTCTGCTGCATCCGACCATGGCGCGCGGGCTGCGCGTTCTCCTGATGGCTGAACACCTCGGCCTGACACACGAAGACACGCTTTTTCGTGTAGTTGAAACCATGGGTCATCTCGATCCGAGCAAGCAACTGAGAGAGATGGACGCCAGTTTGCAGGCAGAGTGGCAGCGTTTGCAACAACTGGTGGGAGAGCCCGAGGATGCGATGGCGTTACTGGCTCGGCAGGCTCAAAAAAATTTAGAGGCTGTACGTGCGCGCCAGCGGCTCTCAGGCCATATTGTCCCTTATATCCGGCATGATTTAGCAGAGGTATATGGGATAGAGGTAGGTGCCGCCAACGGATGGCTCACGCATCTAAACGACGGGGATATCCCTTTTGAGAAGAACAACCCTGATGACACGCCTGAAGAGCGGGCCGCAGAGGTTCCGGCGCCCTAGAGAGAAACAGGAAGCCGACAACGTTAGCCACAGTGCAAGAAAGAGGTTTTTTATATGGCAGATAATAACACATCGGGGGGTAAAAAGGGACCGGGTAAGCAGAATACGTCCGGGATACAGAATGCGCCGGCGTCAGCGGTGAATAATAACCTGACGCCTTCGGCCGCTCGACCCACGGGGAAGCCTCGCAAAGGTCATCAGCATAGAGGGGCACGGCCAGCGGTCGGTGGTACCGCTGTGCCAGGTGCCAGGTCCATGCAGCCCCGGCAGATATCCGAGTCCAGCAATCCCCAGCAGCAACAGTACGATAGCTATAACCGGGATATGCGCCGCCGCATGGAGCGTATGGGCTATGATAATGACGAGGATCGGGCCCAAACCGCGCAGAGCCAGCGTCAGAAGCGCGTCGAACGCATCAAGCAGCGCCGGCAGCAGCAGCTCGCCCACGTCAAACGGAACCTGCCCGGCGGCAAGATTGATACCAGTCCTCGACGAGTATACTGGATGATCGCTGGCGTCGCCGCCCTGATCATCCTCCTCATCATCGCTTTCGCTGTCTGGCGCGCCACCGGCCATTAATCTTCATATAAAGCTGGCATAAAGCGGGGAGGTGCACGAGGGCCGGCCAGGCCCTCTTGCCGGGGGTGTGGGGGCGTCTCCCACCAATCTCCCTTCCCCTCTCCCCGCCGCAGGCGGGGATACATTATTTCTTACCAATAAATATCCCTCGGGCATAAAGTGAGTCCTTGACGTGTTATAATAAATAAAAAAAATGGCGTAAACTTGTGCATACATCCTTGTTATGATACACTTCAAATGGCAACGTATTGCCTGAATATGGCTTTTACTCCTGTGGTAGAGGCAGGAGTGGAGATAGATATAAAAAAAGCACTTTTTATTGTTTAATGTTGTGGATAGGAGGTTGTTTATACCTTGACAACAGAAAAAGTTCGACTTGTCCCGCTCGGTGGGCTGGGAGAAGTTGGCAAAAATATGATGGTCGTAGAGTATGGTGAAGACATCATCATTGTGGATGTAGGGGTGATGTTCCCAGACGAGGAGATGTTTGGGGTTGACCTGGTAATCCCAGATACAAGCTATCTGGCGGATAAAAAAGACCGTATTCGTGCTATTCTGATCACCCATGGTCATGAAGACCATGTAGGTGCCCTCCCATATGTTTTGCCGATGCTCGATTTCCCCCCATCTTTGCAACCCGCCTGACCCAGGGGTTGATCAATGTGAAACTGAAAGAGCACCGTTTACTGGATAAAGTGTCCGTGACCGCTATCGCTCCTGGCGACCAGGTAGAGCTTGGTTCCTGTTTCGCAGAGTTTTTCCGGGTTAACCATAGCATCCCTGATGCCATTGGTATTGTACTTCACACGCCGATTGGTGCCGTCGTTCATACGGGCGACTATAAGTTTGATTATACTCCTGTGGATGGCAAACCGGCCGACCTGGGTTTACTGGGAAAGATCGGTAACGATGGTGTGTTGGTAATGATGGGTGATAGCACCCGCGTTGAGTCGCCAGGCTATACACCGTCCGAGCGAGTCATCAATGATTCGTTTGATAAGATCTTCGCTAATGCGCCGGGTCGCATTCTGATTGCTACCTTTGCATCCCTGATTTCACGTGTGCAACAGGTACTGGATACCGCGCAGCGTTATGAGCGCTTTGTGGCCTTTATGGGTCGCAGCATGCAGAATAACGTGCAGATGGCCATCGAATTGGGATACCTCAATATGCCCAAGGGCATGTTGATCCGACCCGAGGACATCAATAAGTTTAATCCGGAGCAGGTGGTGATTGTCTGTACCGGTAGCCAGGGCGAGCCAACCTCGGCGTTGACACGTATCGCTAACCAGGACCACCGCCAGATTCGCATCCAGCCAGGGGATACCGTCATTCTGTCCGCGACCCCGGTTCCGGGCAATGAGAAGATGGTGCATCGCACTATCAATAGCCTGTTCCGGCAGGGGGCCGAGGTCCTCTACCAGGGCATCTCAAATGTGCACGTATCCGGGCATGGCGCGCAAGAAGAACTGAAGCTCATGCTCAGTCTATTGCGCCCGCGCTTCTTTGTGCCGGTGCATGGTGAATACCGCCAACTGATCTTGCACGCCAAACTGGCCTACTCACTTGGCATACCTGAAGAAAATATCATCGTGGCTGAAGACGGCGACATCATCGATGTCACTGAAGACTCCATTAAGCTGAAAGAGCATGTGTCATCCGGTAACGTGTTCGTGGATGGTCTCAGCGTTGGTGGTGTCGGACAGATCGTCCTGCGTGACCGTAAAGTGCTGTCGCAGGACGGCATCTTGATGGTCGTGCTCACCATCGATAAAGAGAGTGGGCAGCCACTGGCTGGCCCCGACATCGTCTCGCGTGGCTTTGTGTACATGCGCGACTCAGAAGAACTGCTTGAGAACTCCCGCCTGCGCGTCCTTGAGGCGCTCAATGGTTTTGATAAGCGTCCTCACAGCGGTTCCGACTGGTCCTTCGTCAAGGACAAGATTAAGCATACGCTCAGTGAGTTCCTCTACGAACAAACTCGCCGTCGTCCAATGATCCTGCCCATGGTGATGGAAGTATAAGAAAAGCAAAAAGGCGGGGGCCGCGTGCGGCCCCCGCCTTTTTGCTTTTGGTGCCCCTTTAGGGGCGGGCGCTTCGCGCCCGCATTTTTTAATTGAGTGGGTAGCACAAAACCGGGCAGTTGCCCGGTTTTGTGCTACCCACTCAATTAAGTTAACAGGTGGAGCAGCCGCCCGGTTTTGTGCTACCCACTCAATTAAGTTAACAGGTGGGGCAGAGATAATTGAGCGCCATAGGCGCGGCGGAAAATTAATTGCTGTGGGTGGTGAAAACTGTGCGACAGCACAGTTTTCACCACCCACAGCAATTAATTGGGCGCGAAGCGCCCATACCTGGAGAGACAAAGGTAATCCCTTACTATATAATGGAAGTAAAGTGCATTTATAATGGGAAATTGCGGCTTGAATATAGTATATCCATCGAAACGGGCCGTGTTTCCGTATAGTAATAGAGAGTCTGATGTAATCAGTAATTTGTCAGGCTGGAGACTGTTTATATTTATAGGTTGTATTACGCCCGGCAAGTGGGTCATTGATAGGAAAAACAGGTTCATGGTGGTGGAAATATCAAAGGAATTATGCGTCATAAATAGATTCTACATCGTTCTGTCAGCGAACGTCCGAGCTATCTTCTATTGCTTCTGTGGAACATTTGGGCTATTATACACTTGTCTGACTCTTAGAAAAGGAGGGAACCAGCAACATGGCAGCCAGCGATCGCAAAGCAGAAGCGAGGCGTAAGGGCGATAGGGTCGTGCCAAGCCTCGATCGTGGCTACTCGCGCGCTAGCCGAGCTGTTGGGGGACAAGGTTCAATAAGCTCGCAACGGGTTGAACAGCGTTCGAACTCTGCGTCGTCAAAGCAGGGTTCGCGCAGTAGTGGGAGTGGTGGTGCGTCAAGACAAGCTGTACGCGGCCGCCAGGATGCTGGGGCCCGGGGGGAAAGAGCACTGGTAAGTCGTCATCTTCCCGTTCATCCAGGTCTTCACGAACTCCTTCAGTACCCAGTGATGCCAGAGGTGGATCATTCATCCAGTTTATACTGGATAAGTGGAATAGTTTGTCTCCAAATCAACAGCAGCGCATTTCTAGTTCATTATTACTTGTATTATCTTTACTTTTATTCTCGTCTTTGACTGTTCTTAGTTCGGCACCGATTTGGAGCAATATCGGCAAGTTCTTTCTGGTCTTTCTTGGCTGGTCGGCATATGTGCTGTCGTTTGGCTTTGTGCTGTTCGCGGTGACGCGGCTGTACGAGAGTTTGCGCAATGAGAAATTGATTCGCAATTCGATGGTATTTGGCCTGGTGGTACTATGCCTGCTGGTGCTGCTGGAGAGCCGCTTGATTATGGGTCCGCTCACCGCCGGCGCGCTGGCTGATGTGCTGGCTATGCCGTTCCAGGGCTGGCCGCCAGCGGTCGGGCATGTACTGGTTATCGGACTTATCCTGGTGGTGACGATTTTTACGTTCCGCATTACTTTTGCCCATGTGATGATGGTATATCGCTTTATCGAGCGCATTATCGGCGATAGCCCTCGTGGCGAAGATGATTACGATGAGGAGTCCGAGGCGGCCCCATCGCGTTTTCTGGGCCAGCGGCCACAGTTCAGCCGCTATAGCGCGGCCAGTCGAGCGGCTCTGGATGATTCCGAGGATATGGATGAGCCCGAGGCTGAGCTGGAGCTGCCATCGACGCCTTCGCGGCGGCAACTGGCATCGCGTGCCGGCAAGGCGCCCCAGGCGGCTCGTGCCTCGAAGCAGCCACAGCCGGCGGCCCCATTGGTGGACGAAGAGATTTATTACGATGACGGTTTCAACAGCTACGATGACTATAGCGATAAGACAATCGCTATGGAGCCCGAGCAATACGAGTACGAAGACGAAAATTATTACTTTGATGATGAGGATCCGCTAAACGATATTAATTTGCATAAGCACCATGTTAGCATGGTGCCGCGAGGCGTTCATGATCCGCAGCCATTAGATATCACAGATCATACAGGGGCGACGCGGGGAGCGCACCAGCAGGCGTTGTCATTTGATGACCATCAGGGATTGACATTTGATGATCATAATGATCAAACCGTGATCGATGATGATATCGTGCTCCAGCCAGCACCGGGAAATGAGCCCTTATTGCTGGAGCCAAATCCCCGCGACTCTGGTAGAAAGATTCGCCAGGTAGCGCCCAATCCACCAGTTGTGGCGCCCGCCCCGGTACAGCGGCAGGCCAGCGTAGCCATGCCCGTGATTCCGCCCGCCCCCAAATCGAGGTCTGGCTCGAAAAAGATGGCCAATGCCGTGGCCAGCATGAATACGCCGAATATCAAGTCCAGCTGGCAGCCGCCGAAGCTGGATGTGTTACAGGCGCCCGATAATGCCAAGCAGCAGATCTACTCCGAGGATACGGCGGCGCTGGCCAAATTGATTCAGGATACGCTGCGCAGTTTCCGTGTGGAGGCCGATGTACGCGAGGAAGATATCAGCATAGGCCCAACCATTATTCGCTTTGGTATTCGTCCCACGGGCCGACCACAGATGATCGTGGATGAGATGAGCGGCAAGATGGTGCCGGTGCGTGACGCTTCGGGGCAGATCGTATACGAGACGCGTACACGGGTCAGCCGCATCATGGCTTTGCAGAACGATCTGGCCCTGGTGCTGGAGGCCAAGACCATTCGTATGGAGGCACCTGTGCCTGGCCGTCCTTACGTTGGCGTTGAGATTCCCAACAAGAATAGCCGTCTGGTCATGTTGCGCGAGGTACTGGAGAGCAAAGAGTTCCAGGCTGCTAATGCCAAGTCCAAGCTTTCGATTGGCCTGGGCAAAGACGTCGCGGGCCAGGTCAGGGTGGGCGACCTGGCCAAGATGCCGCACCTGCTGATCGCGGGTGCCACGGGAGCCGGTAAGAGCGTGATGATCAACGCTATTATCGCCAGTATCCTGATGCAGTCCACACCTGATGACGTGCGGCTGCTGATGGTGGATCCCAAGATGGTGGAATTAAATATGTACAATGGCATCCCCCATCTGCTCTCACCGGTCGTAGTAGAGGTCGAGAAAGTGGTTTCCCTGCTCAAAAACGCCATTGCTGAAATGGAGCGCCGCTACCGGCTCTTCTCACAGCTTGGTGTGCGCAATCTGGAAGGGTATCGCAAGCTGCGCGCCCAGAAGTTGACGCAGGGCGACACCAGTCTAAACAATCTGCCTGCCATTGTTATTATCATCGACGAGCTGGCCGACCTGATGATGGCGGCGCCGGAAGAGGTTGAGGGCATGATCTGTCGCCTGGCACAGCTGGCCCGCGCCACCGGCATTCACCTGGTGGTCGCCACCCAGCGTCCATCGGTCGATGTCATCACGGGCCTGATCAAAGCCAATATTCCGACCCGTATTTCATTCATGGTCAGCTCAGCGGTTGACTCGCGCACCATTATCGATATGGGAGGCGCTGAGCGGCTACTGGGCCGTGGAGATATGTTATACCTGCCCGCCGACGCGGGACGCCCTGAGCGCATTCAGGGTGCGTTCCTGAGCGATGATGAGGCCCAACGCCTGGCCGACTTCTGGCGTCAGCAGATTGTGCAGCATGCGCTGGCCCTGGGCGTTGATCCCCAGGCCGCCAACGAGCAATCGCAGGCCGAGCCCGGCTGGGAACTCAAAGTCGAGCATCCCGACGAGTTTGAACTTGAGGATGAATTGCTGGACCGGGCAGAAGATGTTGTGCGTGAGCAGGGCCGGGCCTCTATCTCGCTGCTCCAGCGGCGGCTCAAGATCGGCTACTCGCGTGCCGCCCGCCTGATCGACCTGTTAGAGCAGCATGGCATCATCGGCCAATCGGTCGATGGAGGACGCGCGCGCGAAGTCTATGACCATGGTGCACGTGGCGGAGGCGATGGACATAGCCTGGCCGATGAGGCCGACGACATTATGGATGAGGAGAAGGCGCGCAACGAGTTCCTGCGCAACCAGGCTTCGCGCTTCTCTCATAATCCACCGCCCATCGACGATGACGAAATGGACATGTAGATAATCCAGAAGCAAAAAGGAAGCTCACAGGGCGCCATGGCGCCCTGTGAGCTTCCTTTTTGCTTCTGGATGTAAAGACCACTAATGGACCGCGCCGCTTTTTTGCTCTCTATCGCAGTTGTGACTGCTGCTCCCAGTACAGCATGGGCACTGAAGAGAGGTTCAATGCCGTATTATAGTCTATCTCGTCTTGATCGGTGGTGGGCGGCTGTATGGCGGCATCCGCTAATTTCTGGGTTGGCAGATGAGAGATCACCGTATGTTGTAGATCAGCCAGTTTTCTGACCATACCGTATACAATGGGTTCTTTATGCTGTAAGTTAGTTGTTGGCAGAAATTCATATAGTTGCATAGTTCTTATTTCCCTTTACCTGAATGGCAGCCGCGCAGGCTGTCTGGTTTTTGTTTCTCGTGATATTAATAGTGTAAAAGGGAAATGTTGGAATTTAATTGCAGAGATGTCTCAACTGTGTCGCAAGTTTTTAATATGTGGATGAAAATCGGGGGTGCTCTGCACCCCCGATTTTCATCCACATATTAAACGCCATATGGTGTTGGGTTGGTGGGGGTGGATGCCCGGGCCTCTTCTTCTAATTCCTTGAGAATTTTTTTGTCCTGTTTGCTGCTGAGGTCGAGCCTGGCGAAGAGATCGGGGCGGCGCTCGCGGGTGCGGCGAATGGCTTCTTTGCGGCGCCAGCGCTCGATGTTGGCGTGGTGGCCCGAGAGCAGCACATCAGGGATGCCCCAGCCGCGGAAGATGGGCGGGCGCGTATATTGGGGATATTCCAGCAGGTTATTGCTGTGGGATTCGTCGGCGGCCGAGCCCTCGGTCAGGACTCCGGGCTGCAGTCGGCTGACGGCGTCCACAATGATCATGGCCGCCAGCTCGCCGCCGGTCAATACGTAGTCGCCGATGGAGATCTGATCGGTTACCAGGTGTTCGCAGACACGTTCATCGATGCCTTCGTAGTGGCCGCAGAGGAGGGTGATGCGCGGCTCCTGGGCCAGTTCGCGGGCGATCTGCTGATTAAACAGCCGTCCCTGGGGCGTCAAATAGATGATGGGTCCACCCTGGTGGACCGCCTCAATGGCATTGAAGATGGGATCGGGCTTCATAACCATGCCGGCCCCCCCACCATAGGGATAATCATCGACCACATGGTGGCGGTCGGTCGTCACGTCGCGAATATTGTGCAGAGCGATACTCAAGAGATCTCGCTCCTGTGCTCGTTTCAGAATACTTTCCGTAAATGGACCCTGAAACATGGCGGGGAAAAGCGTGAAAATGTCGAAATGCATGTGTCTACTCACCTCTACGTATATGTGTTACAATAACACCGTTGCCTCGTACTGGCAAGTCTATGGCCTGGATGCAAAAAGCTTTTCGGACGTATACCTCGTTCCTGGAAAGACCAGTTGATAATTTTCCACCGCGGAGTCTGTTATGTCTTGGTCCCAGCCGCAGCACGTAGAAGATCCTCTCGATCAAATGACGGTTCTGGTGGGTCGAGCGATACAATTGCTGCGTGGCGAGTCGGGTGTGTTTGTGGTCTCAAACGAGGCGTTTGACCCACAGAGTAGTGCTGAATATACACTGTATCATTTAGATAAGGATGCCGTGCCGTTTCTACTGGCCTATGTGCAGGAGAGCATGCAGCCGAGCACATTGCATCCTCTCGTTGTAGAGACGATACCACCAGAGATTGCCAGGCAATTGGGATTGGCGGAAGAAGTGGTAGAGGGGCGGGGGATTGAATGTTGCTCGCTGGCCCTGTATGATGAAGCGGGCCCACTTGGAACTCTGTATTTCTTGCGCCTGGCCACGCGGCGTTCGTGTTTTGAGCGTTACAGCGGTGATGAAGATGCTGATCAATCGGCGCTCCACCTGTTCGCGACTCAACTCGCGGGTAGCCTGCGCTTCGCCCTGCATTCTCAGTCCCTGGTAAAAGAGCAGGGTCGCCTGGCTGCTATCTTTGAATATAGTACCGAAGGTATCCTGACGGTTGATAACGCTCTACGCATCATCGATTTCAATCCCGCCATGGAACGTCTGACCGGATGGCGCGAAGAAGAGGTACTGGGGCAGTTCTATATTAAAGTGCTGCGACCAAAGGATCGGCAGGGCAACGACCTGGGATTGCAGGATTCGGCGGTCCTGCAGGCGTTCGCGGGCCAGGAGGTGGTCAATCGCGAGATGGTTATCAGCGCCCGCGATGGGCAGCGCTTCACGGTCGCGATCACTGTCTCCTGTGTCCGTTCCGCGCGTGGAGAGCCTATGAATGGTATCTTAAACGTGCACGACCTGACGCGTGAGCTACAGCAGGAGGAGCAACGCTCAACCTTTATCTCTGTTATTTCACATGAATTGCAAACGCCGATCGCCATCATCAAGGGGTACGCATCTACGCTGGCGCGCGCCGATGCCCGCTTTGATAGCAAGACCATTAGCTCGCGCCTGGTGGCGATTGAAGAAGAGGCGGACCGCCTGAACAAGCTGGTGGGAAACCTGCTGTATGCCTCGCGCATTCAGGCGCATGGATTGCAGATGGACATCACCACACTCGACCTGGATAATCTGATTCGCAGTATGGCCCGGCGCCTGCGCGCCAAACATCCCGAGGTCAAGATCGAGCTTGCGATCCCTCCGCATCTACCGGCCGTCATGGCCGACCGCGAACGGATCGAAGAAGTGCTCCAGAATCTGCTGGATAACGCCGTCAAGTACTCACCAGGTGAGGCGGAGATTACCGTTGCCTGCTATGCAACCGGAGAAGAAGTGATTGTCAGCGTTAGTGACGCAGGCATGGGCATCTCGCTGCGTGAGCAGGCGCAGATCTTTGACCGTTTTCACCGTGTGGGAGAGCCACTTTCCCAGGCGACGCCCGGAGCGGGTCTGGGTCTGTACATCTGTAAAGCGATTATTGAGGCACATGGAGGGCGCATCTGGGTCGAAAGCACCCTGCGTCAGGGTTCAACTTTTTCGTTTAGTTTACCGCGTGAGGAGAAAGCGCCGTTGCCGATGGTGGTTTTTTGATGATGGAACAGGAAGTATTTGATCAGCGTGACATGACTATTTTGATCGTGGATGATGAGCCGCGCATCCGCGATCTTGTGCGCATGAATCTTGAACTGGAGCACTATCGTGTGCTTGAGGCCAGTAACGGTATAGAAGCTTTGGATGAGCTACGCGAGAATCTGCCCGACCTGGTCGTGCTGGACGTCATGATGCCGGAGATGGACGGTTTTGAAACCCTCAAAGCCATTCGCGAAGTCTCGACCGTCCCGGTGATCATGCTGACGGTACGGCAGAGCGAGCAGGACCGCATCCGTGGCCTCGACCTGGGGGCCGACGACTATATCGCCAAGCCCTTCAGTCCCCGTGAGCTTTTATCGCGTATCCGAGCGCTCCTGCGCCGTTCCCTGATGGCTCCTCCATCGCGCAAAACCGAGATCGTGGTTGACGATGACCTGACGATCGATTTTGCTCGGCGTGAAGTCATTGTGCGTGGACAGAAAGTCGTCCTGCGGCCAACCGAATACCGGCTCCTCTATCACCTGGTCAGCAATGCTGGCCGCCTGCTCACACACGAAACATTGCTATCAAAGGTCTGGGGACGCGAGTATCGCGATGAGTCGCACTACCTGCGTCTCTATATTACTTATTTGCGTCAAAAGCTTGAGAAGGATCCCGCGCATCCACAATACATTCTGACCGAGCGTGGCGTCGGATATCGCTTTAAAGCCTTAGATGATTAACAGGAGAGCATTGCTTGATGAACAAGAAGGAACGCGTAGATGCAGTCCTGCGTGGCGAAAAGGTCGACCGGGTTCCCGTCAGTGTATGGGGACACGACTATGAGCGCGAATGGGGAGTGCAATCCTTATCTGAAGCGGTCGCCGAAAACTTCAATCGCTATGACTGGGACTATGTCAAGGTAAATCCACGGGCCTCCTACCTGGTTGAAGGCTGGAAGGCCAGGTATCGATCCTCGGGCCACAAGTTTCAGCCACCCATCTGTGAATATACACCTATTACGAGTGCGTCGGACTGGAAGCGCATTCGTCCGCTGGAGCCGGACCAGGGTGCGCTGGGCGAGCAACTGCGGGTCCTGCAACTGGTGAACCACGAAGTTGGCTATGATGCCTACTTTGTCCAGACCATCTTTTGTCCCCTCGGCGTCGCCCGTTACCTGGCCGGTGACAACAATCAGCCCGTGCTCTTAACCATTCGTGAAGATCGGCGCGCGCTGCATACCGCTTTACGCACCATTACCGAAACCCTGATCAACTATGCTATCGCCTGCCTGGAGCAGGGCGCGAGCGGCATCTTCTACGCCACCAATGGTTGGGCCAGTCAGGGACTGCTCACGCAAGACCAGTATCGTGAATTTGGCGAGCAGTATGATCTTGAGTTCCTGGACGCCATCAAGAGTCGCAGCAAGTTCAACATCCTGCACAACTGTGGATCGCACATCTACTTCGACCTGCTGTCTTCCTATCCTGTGCAGGTGCTCAGCTGGGCGCCCGAATTGGAGGGGAATCCTGATCTGCGCGACGGCCGTCTGCGCAGCGGCAAAGCGGTTATGGGTGGCATCAATGAGCGCACCACCCTCAAGCAGGGGACGCCAGGCCAGATACAGGATGAGATTGGCGCGGTGCTAGAGCAGACAGGGGGGCAAGGATTACTGCTGGCGCCCGGCTGTGCTATCGCGCCTGAAACACCCGTTAAGAACCTGGAAGCCGTGCGCCGTGCGTTATCTTGACACTTGCTGATGCATTCGTTATACTTCCTCATAATTCTCAACGGTGAATTGGACGTGTGGCGTACGTGGTTTAAAATTCGAAACCTGTCTTACTATTTGCTCTAGTGAGAAGTCGTCTCGTTGGCGGCGTGATCTGGTTAGAGATAGCTGAGAGCAGATAGAATTTTTTCCCCATCCTGGCTAATCAGTAGCGAATTATGCCACAGTGGGGGCGAAAAATGTTGTATAGTAGTATCTAATAAATAGCAGAGAAGGCCGTACATCGCGCTGTAAAGCGGGAGTGGCGGGGGAGGGGGCGGAGCGCTCAAAGCGCTCAAGGTGCATGTATCCCCACCTTTCTGTGAACAACACAATAAGTGCACTCGCGCCGCACTTTGGTGGTAATAGAGAGGGTATACCGCGAGCAATGGAGCGATATAGAACAATGCGGGCCTATTCGGCAGGTGGCGTTGTGTTTCGCCTTGCTCCTCTGCTCTCTCCTGACAGAGACTTCACACAGAATCATAGCGAGTCCGGGTATAACGGTGAAGGATTCGATAAGATGGTATCTATGGAAGTAGTGCTGGTGGGGCGTAGCCACGCCGGTATCTGGGCCTTACCCAAGGGGACGCCTCAGCCAGGCGAGACAATCGAGCAGGTGGCAGTACGCGAGGCACAGGAAGAAACAGGCCTGCAGGTACAATTGATTGCTTATATCGGGAGTATCTCGTATTCATTTGTACGTGAGCAGGTGCGCTATCACAAACAGGTGCGGCATTTCTTACTAGAAGCAGTGGGTGGTGATACCGCATTACATGATCAAGAGTACGATCTTGTACAGTGGTTCTCCTTACAGGAAGCCAGTCGCCGCCTGACGTATCAGAACGAAGTGCATATTTTATCCCAGGCCCAAGAAATGCTACAGCGCTGGTTGCAATATCGGCAACAGGAAGGGCAGAAGTAGCAATATGCAAGAATACCAGCCCCGCTTTAAATTCGCGAGACGTGTACTCTTCCCCTATACCGGTGAAGAGCCTTTGACTCGTGCACAGGAAGTGAGGGTCATTGTCTCATGGGCCACCATTTTTCCGGTTGCCCTCCTGATTGGCACATTGCCGATCGTGGCGTTATTCAGTAGCAATGCGTCTTTGCAGAAAATAGGGTTGATTCTCCTTCTGGTATTTGTTGGAGGTATCGTCATTTTTGGTCTCATGGCCTGGTTTGTGGTCTTTATGATCAATCGCTCGGCCCGCTTGTTCCAACTCCAGCGACAGAGGGCACAAAAATCTGCAGGGACCAGCGATTTCAGCGGAGGTAGGTATGGATCTTAGTGTTGAAGGCAAATCTGAGCGTATACCCCCTGGCTCGCATATCTGCCAGCTCTATAGCAAAGTGGTAGAGATACCCAGCGTGACCGCGCGCCTGCTGCGTGTGGGTCTGTCGCTCAATGAAAAATGCCTCTTTGCGGCCGCCCCGGCGCAGGTGCAAGAGTTGCGCGAAGAGTTAGAGAAACTGCAAGTTGATGTGGATGAGCTAGTCAAGTCCGGTCAACTTGTTTTATGTGAAGAGCGGGAAACGTTTCTGGCCAATGGGAAGCGCTTCGATCCCTATTTCTTGCTTTCTTCTCACCAGACTTTTATCGCGCAAGCATTGCGCGAGGGCTGGCAGGCGGTGCGTATATCAATGGATATGACCTGGCTGGCTAAAGATATCGCGACTCCAGAACAGATTCTCAAATATGAAGCAGCCTCTGATGCTGTGTTTACTTTCCAGAATGCCCCTATTATCGCTCTCATGCATTATGATCATAGTAAATTGCTGCCCAGCCTGGTGGTGGAGATGCTGAAGCTGCATCCTATCTCGGTGGTGGGTAAATATATCAAGCGTAACCCTTATTATCTCAACTCAGAACAATATATGCTCAAAATTTTGCGCATCAATAAGGATAAGGGGGGCAGAGCAATCCCGCCATGTGATGGGGGATTGCTCTGCGCATTGCAGGTCTGGCGGGCGCTTCGCGCCCGCGATTGTTTTTTATGTGCCGGTTCAGGGGGCGCTTAGCGCGCCCCCTGAACCGGCACATAATTAGTTATCAAAGATGTTGCCCATGAAGTTGCTCTGGCCGCCGGCCTGGGGCGATCCTTCGGCGGTGGGAGGATGGTAGGTCATGGACTGGATGCCGACGCGGCCGGGTCCGATAAAGCGGTTGAGGGTGAATGACGCGCCCGCCATGAGTCCTCCAATGGCGCCCAGGATGCCTCCTCCTCGCTGTGAGCCTGCTACGGTGGTCATCTGCATCTGGACCGATGGGTCCTTCCAGAGCCAGGCGCCGGGCTCTACGTCGATCGCTTCGCCGGGGGCGAGCATCTTCTCGAAGACATTGCCGTAGCCATGGAGGAGAACCATTCCTTCGCCGTTGACGGCCGTGAACTGATCAATAAAGAGGCCGGTACGGCTGAAGAGGATGTTGGCTGCTCCCTGGACAAAAGTGAAGTTGTAGTCGACGTTGCTAGTGGCGACCAGGAATTGATGTTCGCGTACCTCGACCGTTTGCCCATGCTGGAGACGTAGCGCTACAACCTGCCCCACAGAATCGCGTGAGAACGAAATATTGCCCGGTCCCTGGGCTTCACTGATAAAGACCTGCAGGCCAGCAAAGAAACGCCGTGCCGCGCCCCTGAGCGATTTAAAGCCGATCTGAACCCCCGGATGTTTCCAGAGCAGGATATGATGCTCAAAGTAGACGGATAGCTGGTTGCCAAGCATGATATCAACAACCGGGACCAGCTCGCCATCGATACTGATGGTCATGTCTGCGATGCGCAATGGCCCTTTCGGGTTGTGCACTTCAGCCTTGGGGACCGAGTTGCCGAACATACTGTTGGTATATTCTTCAAACTGATTGGGTGGTGTATATGCACCCTGTGGTGCGTTCCCATAACCACCCGGCTGGGATGGTGGACCGTTGTAGGGGCCAGGTTGGGATGGTGGATTGTTGTAGGGGCCAGACTGCGAGGGTCCTTGAGGCCCCGGGCCTCCATTAATAGGTGCACCACACGATCCACAAAATTTTACGCCATCGGCAATCGGATTGTGGCAGCGAGGACAGATCATTAAATCCTCCTTATGATAGACCAGTTCAAGGTAATGGAGAGAAATTGTCGGGCGGAGATATCCTATTTGTGTTCTGGATATACTCTCATTTTGATAATAGCAGTGTTTGTATGAAGATACAAGAGGGTCGTGATATGGTGTGAGGGCGCGTGCGCCCTCACACCATATCACGATACAAAAGAAGAGCATGACAAACCCTGAGCGCCCAGCGCTCAGGGTTTGTCATGCTCTTCTTTTTGTATCGGTCTTCTTAGAGAACGAAGCTGTCAGCCAGCGGGCTGCGCGCATTGTTATTGTTGTCGCGCTTGTCACCGTTCAGGTTTACCTGAGGCTGACCATTGGTCTGGCGCCCATTGTTATTGTAGGTGCCACTGCCGCTACCCGAGGGGGGCAGTGCGGGCGGCGTATTCTGCATACCCTGCAGGCTCTGCAGGGCTGCCTGAGACTGGCCTGACTGGCTGGAGGAACCAGACTCGGTTGCGAGCTGGATCGTCTTACCCTCAATTACCACAGCAATACCAATACCACGGCGAAGATCGGCGAGTTGCCTGCGCAACTCGCGATTCTCGGCCTCTAATGCGTCCATTAACTTTTTCTGCTCAAGCAGCATCTGAGCGATGCCTTCAAAACCAGCGCTAGCAGCACGATCCATCATGGATTCCTCCTGCGTACTTTCCGTACCCACTAAATCTAGAACAAAATCTCCCATCACAGCGCCACGTCCTCCCAACTTTATTGTGCCTGGCCTAGCCTAACAGTGGCACAACTCGATCCCAAATTGCCGCCGCAACGCCGGTCTTGGGCATTACAGGCAAATCTTCCATGCCACCATTTGCATGGAAGATGAGCACCTTATTGGTGTCTGTGCCAAAGCCACTATCTGAACGCGAAACATCGTTCGCGACCAGCATATCCAGTTGCTTTTTTTGTAGTTTGGCCCGGCTATGTTCAATAAGGTGTTCTGTTTCGGCTGCAAAGCCAACGCGTATCAGGCGCCGCTTTAACTGTGGGCTGGATATGCCGTCGTGTTGGGCGCCGGCATGGCCACCATCAGCGAGTAACCCGGCGAGTTCGGCCAAAATATCTGGATTGGGTACCAGATGAACCGAGAGCTCACCTTTTTCGTGTTGCCCCGCAACCTTATTGTCAGTCTTCTTAATTTTCTGTGTTGCAGCCTGAGCTGGGCGAAAATCCGCCACGGCAGCACTCATTATAAGAGCATCCGCATCAGTAATAAGGGCGTACACGATGTCACGCATTTGCAGCGCTGTCTCGACCTGGTGCAATTCCACCCCATAAGGAGCGGGTAATGCAACGGGTCCCGATATTAATATAACGTGTGCGCCGCGATCTCGTGCTTCAATCGCCAGGTTATAGCCCATTTTTCCTGATGAACGGTTCCCAATATAGCGTACCGGGTCGATTGGCTCCTGTGTTCCACCTGCCGTGACGATCACACGGCGACCCGCGAGGTCGCCCTTTTGTCCCAGCGCCTGTTGAATGGCACCCAGCAGGGTGGCGGTTTCAGGGAAGCGACCGATGCCGATCTCGCCGGAGGCGAGTCGACCGACTTCTGGCTCGACGATAAAGGCGCCTCGCTCACGTAGTGTAGCCAGGTTTGCCTGTGTCGCCGGATGCGTGTACATGTTTGTGTGCATCGCTGGTGCCAGGAGTAGTGGTGCTTTGGTAGCCAGTGCCACGGCTGTCAGCATGCTATCTGTAAGCCCGTAAGCCAGTTTAGCAATGGTGTTGGCGGTTGCTGGCACAATTACCAGCAGCTCTGCCTCTTCAGCCAGTTTTATATGTGTCTCGGCGGCTTCTCCCGAGGCCTCCCAGAGGTCGCTATACACGCGCCGATGGCTCATGGTTGCGAATGTGAGTGGACGGACGAATTCTTCCGCGTGCTCTGTCATAATTACATCTACAATCGCGCCGGCCTGTTGCAGTTTGCTGACCAGGTCGACCGCTTTATATGATGCAATTCCCCCACAGATTCCTACGATAATGCGCCTATTGAGTAACATGGCTAGCCTACTTGTTTCTGTTGGTTCACCAGCTATGCTGGGTCACTGCTACAATAGCATATCGAAATGTTTGGCGGCAAGGGTGATGCCAAGAAGTACCACTATATATTATCTACTATATATTATCTACTATACGCTTCAAGCAATGCTATTTACCATTGGAGTTCGAAATGTTGTCGCAGGGCTTGCTGTCCCGTTTCGGTGACGCAGAGGGCGCGACTGGTCGCGATGCGCTTGATCCAGCCGAGCTCAAACATGCGCCTGGTGAAGGCAGCCCCGGGCGCTCCCGCGAAGTGGTAGTAGCGTTCGCTCCAGTCGATATGGCGGGGAGCGAAAATGGGTTGACCTTTTTTGACGCGTATATCTGTGATGCCGAGATCACAGAAGCAGCGTTCACCTTCCCTGGAAAGCATATACCCATCTTCCAGTTCGATGAGTAGCGATTGCCTGATTAATGCCCGGGTAATCTCTACCCCTAGCTTGCCCGCGACATGATTATAGCATGTGCGTGCCCTGCGTACCGCCTCACCAACTTCCGCCTCGCGTAGTGAATGAATGGAGTGGGCCGGGGCAAAGGTTGCCAGTTCCTCGAGCACTTCTGTCAGAGCGGGATTCTTCATGCGAAAGAAGCGATGCCGCCCCTGCTTTTCAACGTTGATGAGGTCCGCATCCACCAGGCGGGCGAGATGTCCGCTGGCGGTAGATGGCGCTACGCGTGCCAGGCGCGAGAGCTCATTGGCTGTAAACGCGCGGCCATCGCTAAGGGCCATCAAAATATTCACACGGGTCGGGTCCGCGAGCAACGCCGCGACAGAGGCGATATTGGTATCACCAGTCATAGCAAAGTCTCCATATCGAGGACACTATAGATCCAGTTCTTTTCGATTTGTCTTTATTATACGTGCCAATACTTCGGCCGAACATGAACTATTTCCGCCTTATACTCAGAAGATCTGTATCGAAAAGATTCCAGGCCCAATTTTACCTCACTGATAAAGCAATGAAAATGGAGATAAAGCTTGATGAATACTTTAGTACGATCACATGCGGAGGAAAAGAAAGGTATAAAAAGTGCGATTGCGCTGAGCACCATTTGCCTGGGCTACTTTATGGTGATCTTAGACACGACCATTGTGAATGTCGCTTTGCCGAGTATTCAGCATGAGTTGAATGCTACCGTTACAGGATTGCAATGGGCCGTGGCGGGCTATAATCTTGTCTTTGCCAGTCTGCTGCTTACCGCTGGAGCGCTGGGCGATCGTGTGGGTAGTAAGAAGGTGTTTTCGTGGGGGCTGGTGCTGTTTGCGCTGGCGTCCTCAGCCTGTGGCGCGGCGCCGAACCTGTGGATTTTGCAGGGAGCGCGTGTGCTGCAAGGGGCTGGCGCGGCCCTGCTGGTCCCTAACTCGCTGGCCCTGCTCAACCATACATTTTCGACGCAGCGAGAGCGTGCCCGGGCCATTGGTTTCTGGGGGAGTATCGGAGGTATCGGCGCCATCTGCGGTCCCGTTCTTGGAGGATTCCTTATCCATGTCCTGAGCTGGCGCTATATCTTCTGGGTCAATGTGCCTGTAGCAGCAGTTGCCTTGCTGCTCACCCTGCGTTATGTCGTATCCGCGCCTCGCTTAGCGCAGCGGGAGCTTGATCTGGGGGCGCAGTTCACGGGAATAATCGCGCTGGCCGCGCTAACGCTCGTATTCATTCAAGGCAGCGCATGGGGCTGGCTCTCGTGGCCTATTCTGTTGTCCGACGCCGCCTTTGTGTTGTTCCTGGTCAGCTTCCTGATCATTGAACGGCGCGCGGCAAGTCCAATGCTGCCGCTTAAGCTATTCTCTGTACCAACGTTTTCCGCCGCCAACATGGTTGGATTCCTTACCAATCTCGGTTTTTATGGGCAGATGTTTGTGATCAGCTTCTACTTTCAGCAGGCGCGCGGTTATTCGCCTCTGTTAACCGGATTCGCGCTGCTGCCGGAGACCGGTGCTGTCCTGGTCGCGTCGCTGCTTTCAGGCAGGGTGAGCGGGCGTGTGGGACCATACTGGCCGATGGTGATTGGACAGGCAACGGGGTGTGTCGGCCTGCTCATGCTGGTAGTGGTACAGCCATCAACGAGCTTCCTCATTTTGAGTATCATGCTACTGGCCATCGGTTTTGGCATGGCTTTTACTATGCCCGCCATGACGACCGCCGTCATAGAATCCGCGCCCGCGGATCGGTCAGGTATCGCCTCCGCTGTCCTTAACTCAGGCCGGCAAATGGGGAGTGTGCTGGGCGTCGCCATTCTGGGATCGCTGGTGGGACAGAAAATGATCTCTATTCCTGGCATGCACGTCTCTATGCTGCTGGCTGGCGTGGCGTTCTTATGTGGCTGTATCCTCGCGCTGATCTTCGTAGATAGGAAGCTCAAGAAAGCTTGAGGTGAGTGACGTCGGTAAAGAAAGAGGATGGGTAGGCTGGCTAGCCCTACCCATCCTCTTTCTCGGCAAAGGGACGGTGGAACCTTGTCGATCGAAGTTTTGCTCCGAATCTCTTTAGGCTCGTACGTCTTTGCGTTTGAGGCACCAGGCGATGATCGCGGCCTGGATGAGAATCATGGCTGCGAGGGCGCCCCAGCATAGGAGAAGGTGGGCGACGGCCGGGCCATGGTTGCTTCCATCGATGGTCGTGAACAGGTTCGAGACATACGAGAAACTATCGGCGTTCAGTTTATCCCCATGGAGACCAACGGTGGTACCCATGGCAGCCATTGACCAGCGCGTGCTGAAGAACGCGCCCAATACCTGGAGAAATGGCGGCTTGTCAAGCGAGAAGATGACGCCGGCAAAGACGACCTGCGGGATGAGTGGCAGCGGAACGATACTCATGGCGCGGTCATTGTTGGGCACGATGGCTGAGATGAGCAGGCCGGTCATCAATCCCGCCAGCGACGTCAGAGCCATTGTGACGTATATCTCCAGGAACGGCGGCAGCAAGACGCTGTTGCGGTACGGAGCGACGATCGAGACCATAAAGACCAGGATCAGACTCTGGACCAGGCTAAAGGTACCCAGGACCGCGATCTTGGAGAAGAGGTAAGGGACGATGCCCAGGTTGACCGAACGTTCGCGCCGGTAGATGGCGGCCTCTTTCACAATTTCGCGTGAGCCATTGATACAGCCAAACATGATGGCGGCAAAAGACATGATGAAGAGTACCTTCTGCGCATCCGTGCCTGAGCCAGGCAGGATATCTTGCTTCAGATAGTCATTCGCGCTCATGTTCTTCTGCTGGAGCATCTGCTTACCCTGATCGGTTTTCAGGAAGTCGACGACAACCTGGCAGTTATCGGTCGGATGCGATGTTGGGTCCAGCATATTGACGCGGGCTACGCAGGTCGCGACCTTGTTACTGTTAAATGCCCCGTGCCCGGTGAGGCCGAGCAAGAGCAAGCCAATAATCGGCGCCTGCAGGATCAGGATAGCCAGGTTGACGCGGTCATTGATGATCAGCTCTATATAGCGCATACAGAGCAGAACAAACTGTTTGAAGGGATTGCCGCGTTTCGGTGGATTGATCGGTGCCGCCGGGGCACTGCGATGGGCGTTGCCGGCGGGTCCCTGCTGGATCGTTCCCAACACGTAGCGTCCGTAGTCTGGTGACTGCTTGAAACGGGCTTCCGCCTCCGCCGGAATATTGGGATTCTCATCTGTAGGCTCAAGGGCGCTATAGATCTCAGCGAAATCGGTCTTACCGAAGTAGGCTTTGGCGTCATTGGGCGGCCCAAAGTACGCCAGCTTACCACCCTGACAGAGGAAGCAGATATAGTCGCAGGCGTTGATATTATTCGTCGCGTGCGTCACCAGCACAATGGTATGTCCTTTATCCGCCAGTTTACGCAGCAGGAGCATCATCTTACGATCCAGGCCCGGATCAAGTCCCGAAGTTGGCTCATCAAGGAAGAAGACACTGGGATTGGCCAGCAGTTCGAGCGCGATCGAGACACGTTTGCGCTGTCCACCCGAGAGCTTGCTGACCAGCAAACCGCGACGATGCTTCATCTCCACATCTTCCAGCACATCATTGATGCGCTCCTGGATCTGCTGCTCCGTAAAGTCCTGCGGCAGGCGCAGCCGTGCGGCATAGTAGAGGGCGCGCTCCACGGTCAGATCGCGGTGGATAATATCATCCTGTGGAACATAACCCAGCTGGGTGCTAAAGGAGGCCAGATTGCGATAGTAGTCCTGTCCATTATAGAGCACCATGCCTTGCTGAGCCGGGCGCAGACCATTCAAAGCATCCATCAGCGTAGATTTGCCGGCGCCGGAGCCACCGACCAGAGCCACAAATTTACGCGGCGGTATGGCAAAAGAGATGTCGTTGAGCAGAACGACATGTTTATTGCCCTCTTTTTTCAGGTTTAGCGCATCGATACGGATGCCATAGCTTTCATCCTGCTGGGTAAGGACAGTACCCGTATAGGTGAGCTTGAATGGACCGATGCGAATGATGTCGCCCTGATTGAGAACCTGGTTGCTGACGCGCTGTGTATTGACGTAGACATGGTTTGTGCTGCCCTGGTCAATAATGCGATAGCCGCCGGGCATCTGTTCCAGGCGAGCGTGATGGCTGGAGACCTGTGGATGTTTCAACACCACCATGTTATCTGGCGCACGACCAAAGGTAATAACGGGCGCGCCCAACTGGATGGGCTGTAGCTCAGGCACCACGTCCTGTACCTGTCCACTACCGTCATTGAAGGTCAGAGAAACGAACGTACCGTTGGCGTCGCTGATACGGAAGACATCACCACGTGTCAGGACGCGGCGGAATGGCTGCTGTCCACCAATGGTTTGACCCTGGAAGGTTAAACCATTCAGGGTGTGTCCCCGTTTGGGATTAGGATGGATGAGAACCAGTTGATTCCCCTCGCGTACAATTTGAGCATGGAAGCTCGAGACCGTCGGACGATTGATGACGATCGTATTTGATGGGTCTCGACCGATATCAAACACCTGACGATCCGGAGTCAAGGGATAGGAATGCCTTTCCTGATCGGTATTAGTACTGACCTCAAGGGTGGGAATCCCCTGGCCTGGCGCTCCCGAAATGGAGGTGCCATCGAGGGAACCACGCTGGGTCGCGGTAGCAATAGGGTCATCTGCCCCATATGCCGGTGGTGCGTAGGCGTTGGCCTGGTTAAAAGCGGCCGGACCGAAATTCGCCTGCGGTTGCTTCTCCGGTGGTTGATTGGATGGCGCCGGGGGACGCTGTGGATTAGGCGCCTGGAACGCTGGATTATTGACCGGATTAGCATACGCGGGCGGTACCGCTGGTGGCGCCGGATTGGGCGCTGAGCCGCGTTCCGTCACCGGTGGTGTCGGGCGCGCACCCTCGGCGACCAGAAACAGAAAGGTTGTTCCCTGTCCCAATCCGATCGTGTCGCGATCGTTTAAGGGGGACTGATTAACCTCGCGTTGATTGAGCGTGATCGAGTTCTGCGCGGCGGTCTTTTTGATTGACCAGACACTGCCATTCCACATGATCTGGGCGTGGTGACGGGATACAGATAGATCTGAAATAACGATATCATTGCCAGGTTCACGCCCTAAGTTCGTGATGGGCTTGGTAATGTTAAAAGATCTGCCGGCCAGCGAACCGGTCAGGAACTGCAGAGAACCAAGCACCGCAGGGTTGTTTACCACATCCATGAATGAAACTGTACCATGGTTTGTCTCATCGTAATGAGACGTACAAACCATGGCCCTCCTTTCTGGGTGAGCAGGGTTGATGTCAATAGAAAGCGGGCTGACAGCACGTAAAGTAAGAAGACAAAATCAGGCCATAGGGATGAAAAAGAAATTTATATCTGGAACGTCATCCGTTTTCTATTCACGTGCCATTATACTTAGGCTCCTTTGTTATGACAAGCGAGCGTTTCAGGGTGTTACCTGTTTTGCCTTCTTAATATTAACGCTGCCAGTACTCACATCTAGGACAAGAGTTGCGAGCGGTGTAGATGCGGCGGAAGGGTTAAGGGGGCCATGGTAACTGACAGGTCCTCCGTTATTGGTGACGGGAATGGGAAAATCACTGTGGATCGCGCCAATGTTGGTGTTGGCGTCCAGGGTGAGATTGGTATTGGCGGGCAGTGTGGCCGTAATGGTGCCGGTCTCGTTGCGCAGCGTATAGCGGGCGCTGGCTTGTGCGTCGGTGGGCATAAACAGGAAGCCATCGAAGCTTATATTGCCCTCACCCGTCTCGATCTGAGAGCCATCGGCTATAATGGCGTGGGTGACATTGACATTGCCGGTTTCATCGTGGAGCTTGAGAATGCCGCTGATCCCCGCCACCGAGACGTCGCCTCTGGTGGCCTCGACATTGACGGCCAGCGAAGGATGATCGGTGGTTTGAATGGCAGCCGCGGGCAGGGTGATGGTGAGGTCGACCTGGTTATCCGTCGGTTTGGGTAAGGTCACATTTACCAGCAGCGCATTATTCGGGCTGGCCGTAGCGGTAGGGGTACCACTGGCGCCTGGCGTCGGCTGCGTGCTGGCGCAACTGGATGCTTTACTGCTCGTTGCCGGTGGTTGAATATCGACCGTTACCTGTTTGAAGAGGGCGGTGGCGGCCGCCTCGTCGGTAGCCTGGACCGTTTTCAGGGCCGTTACTTTTGTTGTCGTCGCCGCCGGATCAACCTGCAGGCTGACATTGCCGATCTTGTCACAGACCTGGATGCTGCTGAATGGTCCCGCACCGGCATCCTGCGTGATGGTCTGCTTAAACGGTTTGGTTGTGGGGAGTCCCGGCAGCCCACTGAGATGGCCGTTGTTCTGAATCGAATTGATGCCGAGAAAGACCAGCAGGGCCATAACGCCAACGACCAGTAAGATCCCGATGAGGCAGCCCACCAGCAGGGCCGGCCAGACGCGCTGCTTGCGAACTGGGGTTACGCGGCGCATCCGCTGCGGTGGCTGGCGACGAGGACGTTCTGGTGGCGTATCTCGATATGCTCGTGAGCGGCGAGGAACATCTGGATGGGTTCGGCCAGGAACGCGACGTGGGCGTGGCAGAGGTTCTTCATAATCCTCATAGCCCTCATAATCATCTTCATAGATATAGCGATTCTCCACAAAATTATCCTCGTCTTGAGGATGCCAGCCATTGTGGGAATGATTATTTTTTCCTCTGCCCATAGCTGCGGCTTGCCTCGCTTTCCTGTACATATGGCTGATCGGTATGATGAATAGAGATGTTTGCAGAAGCGGTATCGTCTGCATGTTGCTGGTCCAATGGTGTGCGCGGTTGCTTTCCCTCCAGCCAGAGGGCCGGGAGGCAGGCCAGCACACAGAGGATGCCGGCAGCCAGAAAGATACTGGTATAGACGGTGTGCGCGGCATCTGTGATGTAGCGAAAATAGAGAGCGTTATAGGCAGGACTCAATGGGGGCGCCGAAGCCGGGGCCTTGAAAAGAGCGACCAGTTCTCGGAAGCGGCCCAGTCCCCAGGATGTCAGGGCCGCCAGCCCCAGGATCATCCCGATCATGCGCGCGATCGTTACCACGGATGAAGCCATGCCCAGTTGTCGCGAATCTACCGCGTTGACCGCCGTCGTGCTGAGTGGCGCGATCACCAGTCCCAGGCCGAAGCCGCTGCTGAGCGCGCCGGCCGTAATCAGGGTCCAGTCGATCGTCAGCGGCCACAGATGCATCAGCCAGAAGCCCAGCGCGGCACAGAGCAGCCCTATGATCGCCGTCCAACGGCAGGTTAAGCGCTGACAGAGCCAGCCGCCCAGCAACGCGCCCACGGGGATCAACGCCGTCAGATGCAGCAGGGCCCAGCCGCTCTGCATCGAATCCTGATTATAGACGGTGAGGAAGAAAATAGGGATATCAACCATGGCGATGATCAGGGCGGACCCGATCAAGAAGCTGGTCAGCGCGGCGGCGCTAAAGGTGGCTTTGTGGAAGAGGGCCAGATCCAGAACCGGCCAGTGGCCGCGCCGGGCCAGGAAGTGTTCCAGGGCGATAAACACGGCCAGCAAGACCATAGCAGCCGCCAGCAGCGCGTAATTATTGTGGACATTCCCCGTGGCCCCAGCCGGTCCAGGCGTGGCGGTAAAGAGCGCCGCTTCCTGTGCCAGTCCCAGACTCAGACAGAGCAAGGAAGCGCCCAGCACGAGGGATCCCGGCCAATCGATGCGCCTGGTTCCGACAGCGGGGAGGTCTTGTTGCCGTTGGGACGGCGGCACAAATAGCAGGATCAGCGCGAGGAGCAGGGCCACAAGCGGGAGATTGATATAAAAGATGGCGGGCCAGTTCCACCGCTGAACCACAAATGAGCCATAGAGCGGACCCAGCATGCCGCCAGCCTCGGTAACCATGCCGACCAGTCCCAGGACGATGCCACGCCGTGCGAAGCCATAGAAATCGGCCGCCACTGCCATCGCCACCGGGACGACCGCGCCGCCGCCAATGGCTTGCAGGAAGCGCGCCATCACCAACCAGACGAGGCCGGGATAGCTGGTATCGATCCCCAATGGCTGCAGGAACGCCAGCGGCACATGCTCGCCCAGTTGCGGCGCCGGGCCACACAGCAGCGATCCCAGTGCGAAGATACCCAGGCAGAGGGTGAGGATCAGGCGGCGCCCATAGAGATCCGACACACGCCCCATCAATGGCATTACAATGACATAGCCGAGCAGATATCCACTGACCACCCAGGCGGCTCGATCCAGCAGCATCGGAGGCAAGCGTAGATCCGTAATGACCTGTGGCAGTGCTGTTACTACAACCGTCTGGTCCAGGGCTGTCAGAAAGACCGCGCTACAGACCGCGAACAGGGCCAGTGGCGCGACATACCGCCTGCTAGTCACGATCGTTTCCTCGCTTTCTTTCCTCTTATCTATGCGGGCCGCTGTCATTACTTACGATGACGCGGTGTTATAATTTCGGCTCCTGGATGGTGACCGATTCATCGAACTGCGACAGCGTAAACAGGCGCAGCGTCTGGGGCGTGTCGCCCTGTATGACGATCCCCTGTATCTGAATCTGATATGGCAGGTAATCGGTCTGGCCGATGCAGACATTGGTGGTGACATCACCTGTGGGCGGCGTATCTCCACCGGTGATCGCGGCCAGGTAGAGGGTAGATAGTTTGCCGCCCAGGTACCAGCAGGTGCGATCATCGACGCTACTGGCGCTGGCATGACCTGGATGTTGCAGGTTGCCCAGCATCGCTGGAACGCCTGTTTGCGGATCAGAAAGGGTGCGCGGGTCCAGCAGGTCGTTGGTGCGCTTCCAGGCGCCGGTCACGGGGTCGGTATAATATTCTCGATCTTTCACAGCCAGGATCTGCACCTGGATGGCGGTATTATTCACCGTTCCATCGGCTTTGGCCTGAAGCTTATCCGGCAGCACAATATCTCCCTCTGCCTTCGTCACCAGCATAGAGTCGCCCGCACCCGAGCCGGGATGTTCAGTTGTCAACTGAAAGTGGTAGGACTTTACCTGCTGGATAGCATGCTGTGATCGACTGATCAACGTACTGGTAGCTGGCGGAGGAGATGTGGTTCCCGTGGTGCCACAGGCGGTCTCAACAAGCAGCATAAAGATAAGCAGGATTCCGCTAATCAGGCAAGATGGGAGAGATGGCCGTCCCTGTTTTCGCATGGATAGAAAAACTCCTCGTGGCATAGGGTGTTGCTTATTGAGAGCACTCCGAATATCCATTGTACCATATAGGGAGAGGTTTTCATGCGTGGAGGGGAAATCGGGCGCGGGATTGGGGGAATAATCGGACGCGAGGTCCGAACCTATGGGAGGGGGAATGCGCGGGAGCGCATTTCCCCTCTTCGTTGCATTTTGTATTTTGGATTAACTGCTACGGCTGGCGCGGGTGACGAAATCGTTGGGCGTTGGTTGAATATTTTCTACAAAGTAGGCGTTGACGGTGGCACCGATCAAGGTCACCAGCGAGATGATATAGAAGAAGATCATGAAGATCAGCGCGAAGGCGATCTGGCTGACAATGCCGCTGGTATATGAGCGCGTATAAATTGGGAACAGAACGAGTCCGATTTGCAGCACAATGGCGGCGGCAATTGAGCCTGCCACGCTGGCACGCAGACGATTTTTAACGGTGCCTTTGCGGTTAGGTATAAAGGTATAGATGATCTCGAACAGTAAAAATGAGACGATCAGGCTACTGATAATACCGACAACCTTGTTGAGTATGTTCGCACTGGCGCTCAGCGGGGAGCCCTGCAGAAAACCCAGCAATTGCTCTGGTATCACTGAGGTCAGCACTAGCAATGGTGTTAGTACCATAAACACCAGTACCATGATGATGGCCATGATATTTTTCTGTTTGGCTGGACGTTGTGGGACGCGATAGATGATATCGAAGCACGCCTCCAGCAGTGTAAACAGACGTGAGCCAAAGAAGATCGCCGCCACTACGCTCAGGAAGATCCAGATACCAGAGCTTTGCGAGAATTTTTGCAGAGCCGACGCGGTGATCTGGGAGGGTAGGACCTGTGGTGGTAGCATACCCTGTAGATGCTTGATAAACTGATCCCTTGCATGCCCATTCATGGTACCGATGACGCTGCCAACGATCGCCACCAGCAGCATGCCCAGTGGGATGACCGATGTGACCAGACCAAAGGTCAACGCCTGCGTGAGGTGGAGAGACCAGTCGTGGTAGAACTTCTTGAAAAAGTTTTTGCCGTCTTTCGTACCCGATTGAATGGTCTGATTGGCATCAGAAGCCATTTCACGAGCCTTCGCTTTGGCATCCTGGCCAGATGATTGGCCGGATGCCGGCTGGGTAGAGGCCATTATAATTCCTCCGTTGTGTATACTATGCGTAATAGTCTATTTAGGCAGATGGATCACGCATAGCGAATGAATTGAATCACCATAGCTATTCCATGTATATCGATGCGTTATTTAACTCTGGCTTAACAATAATTTCACGGATGAACTTGTCCAATCGTTTCAAACTCATCAGAAGCAACCTTTTCAATATTTTCGTCACACGTTATAATATGGTGAATTGCGAAATTGTAAACGCCGCTTGGGCGTACATCACTCAGCAGTTGCACCATGGTAGTTCAGGGGACATGCTGGCCTCCCGGGCGCCTGCGCTCATTTCATTGAATAGCATGCATGCCATCGATCACAAACACCAGGTTGCGTAGGAGCAGTAGATATGGCCAATGTCGAGGAATCACACTTTCTGATCCGCTTCTGGGGAGTACGTGGAAGCTATCCAACTCCTGGTCCCCACACGCTGCGCCATGGGGGAAACACATCCTGTGTTGAGATTCAGGCGGGGGGGCATACACTTATTTTTGATGCTGGAAGTGGCATTATCGGCCTGGGTTCTGCTCTATTGCAGCATACTGAGCCGCAAGCATCTTGTGACGTAGCGCTATTTATTACCCATGGGCATGGTGATCACCTGATCGGCTTCCCCTTTTTCTCGCCTCTCTTTGATGCCCGCACCAATCTCCATCTCTTTGGCCCTCAGCTTGCCGGACACAAAATTGAAGACCTGATTGTGCCGCTTATGTCCCCGCCTTATTTCCCGGTAGATGTACGCCAGTTGCCATCCAGGCGTACATTTCATACCATTGTAGACGATCAGTGTATCAGTTGGTCGCGGGACGAGTCGGAGCCAGGGGTCACCCCTGGGGCGCGCACCGCGTCAGGAAGGTCGGCCGATGAGCCCAGGGTGCTGACTCGCTTTACTACCAGTCATCCTTTGAATGGTGCTATTATTTATCGTATAGAGTATAAAGGGCGTGCCGTCGTGTATGCGACCGATGTTGAGTGGAGCAATGGGGTCGAACAAGAGCTGCTCGATTTCATTGAAGAGGCCGATGTGCTGATTCACGACGCGCAGTACACAACCACTGATTATCAGAAAGAGAAACAAGGCTTTGGCCATAGTACCGTTCTGATGGCGACTGAGGTTGCGCGGCTGGCGCACGTCAAAGAGTTGATCCTGTTTCACCACGAACCGACATACGATGATAACCAATTGGATATGATGGAAGCGGAAGCCCGGGTCCATTTTGTACGGACGCGCTCCGCTTGCGAAGGTATGGAAATCGACCTGCTAGCTTGAAAGAACGAGTGAGTGAATGATAGACGTAATTTTATCGTTAATGATAATCCTCTCTTTTCTAGGAGCGATTATTCTGCATGAGTGGGCTCATGCCCAGATGGCATCCTGGCTGGGGGATCATTCGTCGAGCACGCTGGAGCGCAGGAGCTGGAGACTCGGCTCGCATATTGATCCGGTTGGTACATTGCTGTGTATAATCCTCGCCTTTCTATCGTACGCCGGACTGGGCTGGGGACGCCCGGTCAAGCCCGATCCATGGAAGATGAAGGTTGGCGCCAACACAGGCGTACTGCTGGTGGCCTGCGCGGGTCCTATCTTTAGCCTGATTATTGGACTGGCTGTTGCCGCCCTGACACGCCTGCTGATCCCGGTCGTTGGCGGCAATATCGCGCTCAACTTTGTGATGAAGCTGTTGACGGCGTTCGCTACTGTGAATGTGGGCCTGGCCATCTTAAATATCATTCCTCTCTATCCACTGGATGGATATCAGATCGTTTATACACTGTTACCCAGTAAGCAGGCGGTCCAGTTTTCGCGGTCGGCTGCTTATGGACCCTTTATTCTTTTAATTGTGTTTTTCTTCCTGCCGTTTATCGGCCAGTTTGTGGGTATGGCTGATATTTTGAACCTGGCCACCGATATTCGAAATATTTCCCTGTTCCTGACCTCACAGGCGGCGGGAGCGTCACTGGTTCAGTACTTCGTCTATCCCCACTAGGGGAGACTCCACCGGTAAATATTAAGATATGCGTGACACATCATTGATGACAACCATACACTATCGTTTGCGACAGGTACGCCAGCAGCTCGGTTTTGAGCGACCCCTGAGCACCTCTGACTACATCGAGGTCGAGCGCTGGCTACCGACTTCGGCCCATGCTCTATTTCGTAGCATGACGGTGGCGGATCAGCAGCATAGCCTGCGCGTCTGCCGGGGTCTGCAAGAGCGGGGATGCCAGGAGCGGGATATGCTGGCGGCCGCTTTATTGCATGATGTTGGCAAAGCCGAGGGGCGCGTCCCTTTCTGGACACGTCCAACGATTGTACTGGGAAAGCGCCTGCTGCCGGAGCTCTTGCGGCGTAGCGTCGTGCCGCCAGGTCAGATCGAGCACGATCGGGTTCCGCGCTGGCGACGCTCGCTCAGCTATGCCTGGCATCATGCCGAGGTAGGCGCGCTGCTGGCCGCGGCCGCCGGTCTATCAGAGCGGGCCGTCCTCTATATTCGCACTCATCATCAGCCCCATGGACCAGCGGCGGAGCTCCACCTGGTCGACGAGGTATCCTGATGTCAGCAGAGCGAGCCACCAGTGGTACAGCCGTCCTGACAGGGGAACAGCCAGAGCGCCAGGACCGCTACGTCGTCCACCTGCCAGTGTTTGAAGGTCCCCTTGATCTGCTGCTGCACCTGATTGAGAAGCGGCAGATGGAGATCACAACCATCTCGTTGGTCGCCGTCACCGATCAATATCTGGAACAGATCCACACCTGGGAGGAGCAGAACGCGCTTCCGCTGGCTAATATGGCCGCCTTCATCTCGATTGCCGCGCGGTTGCTCTTCATTAAATCGCAGAGTTTATTGCCCCAGGCGCCGCGTGAGCAGCAAGGCGCCGAGAGCGATGGTGTGGCCCTGGTCAATGAGCTGCAGCAGCACCTGGCCGAATACAAGCTGGCTAAAGATATCGCCCGTACACTGCGGGAGCGTGAAGAGCAGGGCCTGCAGACATATAGCCGCTCAAGTCTGCTGGCCGGTATCGAAGCACAACTGGCATGGGCCCCGCCCACCCTGACGGGACTGGAG
The DNA here is from genome assembly GCF_036245075.1 of Dictyobacter halimunensis. Taxonomy (NCBI): domain Bacteria; kingdom Bacillati; phylum Chloroflexota; class Ktedonobacteria; order Ktedonobacterales; family Dictyobacteraceae; genus Dictyobacter; species Dictyobacter halimunensis. Next base: position 2,116,845 of record NZ_BSRI01000002.1, on the reverse strand, counting down.
ACCCAGATGCTCGCACGCTCGTTTCAACGGTTACTGGAGATGAAAGGCAAAGAGCCCACCGGGGGAACAGAACTGCTGCCGACGGCTCGTGTCCGCGTCAGCGAGCGCATCAATGAGATCCGCGACCGTCTTACCGAGCGGCCGAGCATTCAACTCTCTGAAATCCTCGCACACGAAACCTCGCGCCTGGTGATTATCGTCACCTTTATCGCTATCCTCGAACTCTGGAAATGGGAGCGCATCAATATCCAGCAGGACACCCTGATGGGCCCCATCCTCCTCACCCGTGGCGCCCTCTGGTCCGAAGAATGGCTCGAATTGATAGATGATTAAATGCAAGGGATGAGGTGCAGACGTCGACCAGACGCGCGTCTGCACCTCATCCCTTGCATTTTGACGAAACTTGACAGTGTGTGGCTCAAGTTTTATACTGTAAGGACAGTAAAGCTTGTTATATCCCTATGTCAAAATGAGATAAACATAGTAAGTAAGGAGCGATTCAAACGCAATGGAAGAGCAGCAGGATAGAGCCGCTGAACAGGCGAATAAGATAGATCAACAAAACAACAATGGCGGAGATCAGAATGCGGAGCAGCGCATTGCTGAACTGGAGGCCCAGCTCGCCCAGGCGAAGAAAGAGGCGGCGGAGAACTGGAATAAGTATGTGCGCGAGCGCGCCGACTGGGAAAACTTCCGCAAGCGCCAGGAGCGCCTGGTAGCTGATCGCGTTCTCTATCAGAAAAAAGCGGTCTTCAATAAGCTATTAGAGGTGTTGGACAATGTTGAGCGAGCCCTGGTATATGAAGAGACCATGGATAAGACGCAGTTGCAACATACGCTCCACATGCTTCAGTGGCAGATGAATGAAGTCCTACGAGGTGAAGGGCTCAACGCCGTCCCGACCGTGGGTGAGTCGTTCAATCCTTACCTGCACGAGGCTGTAGAAGCGGTTGAGGATAGCGATAAGCCAGATGGGACCATCATAGAAGAGTTGCGTAAAGGTTACACCATCGGTGAAGAAACTCTGCGCCCCGCCCGTGTCAAAGTAAGCGTTGGTAGTAGCAAGTAAGTTAGATCCCATGGTCGTGTTGATGGAGGTACGATCGTGCCTCATTTACAATATTCTGTAAGAGGGCTGGGATATGGATTATAAAGATTATTACAAAATATTGGGTGTGGCGCGAGGTGCGAGCTCGGATGACATCAAAAAAGCCTTCCGTAAACTGGCTCGTAAGTATCATCCTGACGTAAACCCCGGTGATAAAAAGGCTGAAGAGAGATTTAAAGAGATCAATGAGGCTTACGAGGTACTCTCAGATGCCGATAAGCGTAAGCGCTACGACACGCTGGGCCCGAACTGGCAGGAACAGTTTGGTTCCGGCTTCCCTGGTGGCACGCGCCGCACGTACACCTATGGTGGCGGCGGCGGTGGGCGCAACCCCTTCGACTTTGATGGCGGCGGTGCCAGCGGCTTCTCTGATTTCTTTGAGGCTCTTTTCGGCCGTAGCGGGATGGGTGGAGCGCGCACTGCCGGTGCCAACGGTATGCGCGAGGATCTGCGTCGACGCGCGGGCGACAGCATTGAGCAGCCGGTTGAAGTGACCTTGCAAGAAGCCTACATGGGTGGTTCGCGTACCTTCAGTATCCAGTCCACCGAGATCTGCCCCACCTGTCATGGGACCGGCGAGGTCAATAGCCGGGTCTGTGCAACCTGCTCTGGGCAGGGACAGGTTCCCAGGAACAAGCGCATCCAGGTAAAGATTCCTGCCGGGGTCGACAATGGTTCTAAAATTCGTGTGGCGGGTGAGGGCCAGCCCGGCATCGGTGGTGGACCGCGTGGCGACCTGTTCCTGGTCATCAGCGTGAAGCCCGATAGCGTGTTTGAACGTAAGGGAGACGACCTGTACGTGCCCGTCAATGTCGACCTGGTCAAGGCCATGCTCGGCGGCGAGGTTGCAGTCCCCACGCCAGATGGTCGTAAGCTTTTACTCACCATCCCATCGGAAACGCAGAATGATCGGCAGTTTCGCCTGACTGGTAAAGGCATGCCACGCTTGCGTGGAGAGGGGAGTGGCAACCTCTACGCCCAGGTCAAGGTTGTGTTGCCCATGCACCTCTCATCGGAGGAGCGAGAGCTGTTTGAAAAACTGGCGCGTAGTCGAGGCGTTGAAGCACATTCCTAAAGCAACAAAGGAGAGTGAGAAGAGATGCCTGAGGACGGTAATGGTGCCTGGTATATTATCAGCGTTGCTGCCCAACGGGCCGAGGTGCACGAGCAAACCTTGCGTCACTATGAGCGCCTGGGATTGATTGCACCCGCCCGTAAAGGCAATAGCCCGCATAGCCCACGACTCTATTCGGATCACGATATTGAGCGCGTCATTCATATCCGTGGCTTGATGCGCGACCTGGGGGTTAACCTGGCCGGCGTGGAAGCGATCCTGCACATGAAGGATCGTATGGAGCGCATGCAAGAGCAGATGACGCAAGAGATGCTCCAGATGCGTGAGCAGCACGCTTCGGAGACGCGCCGCCTGAAAGATATTATTGAGCGGCTACAAAGGGGCTCATTGCCGTAAATGAGCCCCTTTGTAGCGCGCAGGTTATTTATATGTGCTGGGATAAGATGCATTGATGCCCTGTTCGCGCTTAGCGCGAACAGGGCATCAATGCATCTTATCCCAGCACATCACTTTATATTTAGGGGTTGGAGGATGGTGGGGTGTCAGGAAGCAGGTGGCGCTGCATTTTGAGGGCTATGACCCTGCTCGCGGCTTCATCCAGGCGCGACTTCGAGAGTGTGCCGTTGTTAAGTGCGGTCTTGATGGCGTCGACCATACTTCTCATGCTGGCGGGATCGCCTGGGCCCAGCAGGAGGTCGTTACCGGCTTTGAGGGCCATCACGCCCGCCGTACCCAGATCCAGATGTTGCCCATTGACCTGCACACCTAGCATGGTCAGCGCGTCCGTGACCGCTACCCCTTGATAGCCCATCTCCTTACGTAAGATCTGGGTCATGAACGTCGGCGAGAGCTCGGAGATATATGTCGGGTCGATAGAGGGCACCAGCACATCAGTAGACATAATGATACCAGGTTGTTCCATTTTGTCGTTGGCATGGATAAAATGCTGGAAGGGAGCCAGGTCGATTTTATAGACCTGATCCTTCGTGTGGTTGACGGTTACAAAGACGGCGTGCGGATCAGTCGACTTGGGGGCCCCTCCCAGGCCAGGAAAATGCTTCATGGTAGCGATTACGCCGCCTGTTTGCATGGCTTTGGTGTAGGGGCCGACATATTTGATCACATCATCCGGTGTGCTGCCAAAGGAGCGTGCATCATAACCGATGTAGCCATCATCCGTCGAGACATCCACATCGGGCGCGAAATTGGTATTGATGCCAACCGAGAGTAGATCGTGGGCGACCTTTGTTCCCTCGTTGGCGGCCACCGTTGTGCTATTGCTATCGTGAATATCCTTGGCTGAGAGGCGTGGAGGATAAATATTGGTCAGCCGATGGACGTTCCAGCCTTCCTCGTCGGCAGAGATCAGCAGTGGTGTCAGGGCTCGCTGTTGCATATGCGTGGTATCTGCTTTGGTTTGCTCCAGCGTATTGATCTGGCGTTGATACATGATGACGCCGCCAGCATGGAGATCATGGATCATCGTATCCAATGATGGTGAATAGGAATCCTCAGAATACTCGACCATCATGATCTGGCCGATCTCCTCATCGAGGGACATACGTGAGACATAGAGATAGGCCAGCTGCTGTTCCTTCATATGATCGGTCAGGTGGCGCAGGTTATCGATCTGCTGACTACTCAATGGGGGAGTTACAAAGCTGCCACTATTGGCCTTCCCGTTGTTCGCACTGCTATTCACGATGCCTGCTATGTGAGCTGGCAGGAAACGCTGTCCCAGGATGCCACCGGCGATCACCAGCAGCGCAATCAGAACCAGCCCCACCGCCAGCAGTGGCTTGATCCGCTTACGACCGTTGCGCCGTTTACCCGTGGGCGCGCTCTGTAAGGGCAACGGGTTGACAGCATTAGCGGACAAGTCGTGTTTTTCAGGCGCTTGCGTTGCAGTCTGTTGGAACGAAAAGAGGCCAGAGGATGGCGGGGTCCCGGACAACGGCGGCCTTCGCGCGGCCGATAAGCCTTCGGGGGAAGGCGCAGGGCGAGCCGGCAGGTGCAGTGGTTGCATGGGAGAACGCGGTGGAGTCGGTGGTATACCCGCGTGGGAAGGTATATTCCAGGCAGGCGCGCTACGTTCGCCCCCTGGTTGAGGATTGAAACCTCTATGTTGTGGCGTATCGCCATTCGATGAGTCGAATGGCGATGTATGATCAGACATTCTTTATAATCCTTTTAATCGCCCTCAGCGACTACCTGCTTTCTTTTTCCGATTGCGTGACCGTTGCTGCACACGTTTTGTATGTGGTTCTTCTACTTGTTGTAACGCATCAGCATTAGAGATAGTTGCTGTGCTTTCAGCGGAATGTTCTTCAAAGGTTGCCTCACCGGTATGGATCTCTGAAGGCGGTGGGGGGATTTCGACTGATTGATCCGGCGTGATCGCGCCGGGTTCTTCAGCCACAACTGGTGCTTCTTCCCCATTCACCGTAGATACATGTTCGGTTTCAGGCAGTTCCTGCGCATCCTCCTCAGTGGTGGGTCGAGTGTGGTCAGGATCAGCGATCGTCGACGGATCTGTAGCTACTTCTGTATCCTGCGCATCCGACGTTACTGTGGCAGCGGTCGGGGCCTTCTCGGTCTCAAGGGTTGCCTGCTCTGGATCGACATCTGTATCAGAATAGTGTTTCTCAACAGGAATTGCAAGCTGATCTTCACTTTGGACGGCTTCCGCAGGTATCTCCTCATCGGTGACCGTCTCTACCGGGCTGGCTATATTGTCTTGAGCAGCATCATCCTCGTTGATCGTCGAGGTATCAGCAAGCTCTGTATCGCTTCCTTCAGCATGGGCAGGATCCGCATTGCCCACTTCTGAAAGCTCTTGAGACTCTCCCGGTGTATCTAGTACTTCTGGTGCTGTCTCGTTATGCCCGAATGCACCAGCGGCATCGGCTTCAGCGGGATGACCGGGTGTGCTGTCAGCGATCTCAGAAGAGAGAGAGGCGCGGGAGATCAACGCTGTCGCGTCAGAGTCCAGGTTAAGGTTAGCCTCGGTATGGGGGACCAGCGACACCTGAGGGATGCGCTGTGTTTCCGACTCCATCTCTTGCTGGGTGCTCAAATCCTGTGAATTGGCTGGTATCGGGATGGACTGTTGCTGTTCGGGTTGATCGAGTGTCCCCTGCATCTGAGACTGTGGCACATAGGGACGCAGGTGACCCGTGTAATGCTTGCCGATAGCCGGGAGTGCGGTCGCGGTATCGTCATCATCGAACTCATCATCGGCCTGATCCTGGCGGGGTGATTTGGCCAGCTCTTTGGTATATGGCCGTGCCGAAGGGATATCTTGCTTCTGTTCTCCCAGCTTACCGGAGGTGCGTGCTGGCTGCTCGCCCGCATCGTCAAATTCTTCCATGAAGTTAATGGTGGATTGACGACGAATGCGCGGAGCCGAAGCCCGTACGTTAGGGACCACCGAGGCGGGCAGCAGCGAATAATCAAACACAACCTTAATGGCCCGGCTATCCGCCTTCTTGTACGCGGTTGACAGTGCATTTTGATAGTTATCCAGGGCGAAATGATGGGTGATCAGTTGTTCAGGAGTAATGCGACGCTGCTGCATCAATTCGCAGGCCACGCGGAAGGTCGAGGTCTGGTCGTGGCTGCCTATAGGCCAGTATTCAGTGCCGTGATGCAGGCTTCCCAGCAGCGAGATCTCATGCTGCCAGAGCGGTGTCAGATCGATACTCATTGGCTCCAGGTTCAAGCCGACCAGGACGATGGTACCGCGCGGACGAGTCCAGCGCAGGGCATGGTGTAGCGTATTGTGATGGAACGGACTGCGTTTCTGGCCCACAGTATCATAGATCACGTCGTAGCCGCCCTGTAGCGTCTTATTGCCGAACATGCCGTTATAGAGCTTTGCGTTGGTGGCATGTTGTACGCCCTCATAGGCATCGCGTGGATAGATAATATGGGCCGCGCCCAGGCGTGTAGCCTGCTCAACCTGGAACGTATAGCGAGCCAGCACGCTGATCTCGCACTGCGGCACCAGGGCACGCACGATCTGCTGCACCAGCAGGCCGACGGTGCCCGCGCCAATAATCAACACACGGTCGCCGGGACGAGGGAGGTGGCGCAGGACCGCGTGCAGGGCCACCGCTACAGGTTCCAGCATCACGGCCTGCTCATCGGTCAGGCTGGAGGGCACGCGAAACAACTGTTGCTCATGCAATAACATCTCCTCGCTCCATCCGCCGCCGAGGGGTTGGGGAGCCAGGAACGAACCATGATCGCAGAGATTATAATTGCCGTCAGAGCAGGCGTCGCACAGCGGCTGAACGCCCGCGGTCACACAATTGGGCCGCCACTGCAGCGCAACGCGGTCGCCCACGTTCACCTGCTGCACATCATTACCGATCTCAATCACCTCGCCAACCACTTCATGGCCGGGGTAGAACCGCTTCTGGGCCGGCCTGGCAGCTGCCGCAACCCGCTGATTGCTGCCTCCTCGATAAAGCAGATGGAGATCGCTGCCACAGATGCCGGAAAGGCGATTGCGTACTCGCACCCAGCTACTCTCGGGCAGAGATTGGCGTGGAGAATTTTGGACTTGTAATGGCGAATACGACGAAAAATAAATATTAGGATAAAAACGACCCAGAATCTGCGTTAGCAGAACCTTTTTCTGGTCGAGGTCCATTGTAGAGGTCCACATAGCGATATCTTACCTTTATCTGGGTGGCTATAAGTGTCATTATTCCTACAACCATAATACCCTTTTTTTACTTCAGGCAGTGTATCATGGTAAACCAGCGATGGTCAATCTGTATGGGAAAAATGCGTAGTTGAGCTTATGAATTGAATTTGGCGCTCGTCTAGTCTGCGCCTGGTAAAAGTACTTTGAATTCAGTATTGCCAGGCTCGCTACAGGCGGTAATGGCGCCGTTATGCGCACGCACAATGGCGGAAGCGATGGTCAGGCCGAGGCCAGTACCGATGACAGGAGTGGTAGAACTGGAATTGGTCGACGAACGATGGCGGCCGCGATAGAACTCCTCAAAGATATGTTCCAGATCATCGCTGGCGATACCATCACCATTATCGATCACGCTGATCATGACCTGCCCCTGCTGCTTATCCAGCTTCAGCGTAATCTCGCCCTGAGGAGCAGGGAGGCCATATTTCAATGCGTTATCCAACAGGATAAACAGCAGTTGCTTGATACGTTCCTTATCAGCCTGCACCCCTAGTTTATCATCCGAAACCAGTTGCAGGCGAATCTTACGTTCATCGCTGGCGCGAGACTTTGTTTGTTCGATACTCTGGATCGCCATATCGATCATATCGACGTATTGAAGCTTCAGCGGATGGGTATCGTCCAGGCGAGCCAGTGTCAGTAGATCGTTAATGAGCAACGTCATGCGTTCAGATTCATTCTTCATACGTTTAAGGATACGTTGTGAAGTCTCGGGATCATCCTTGGCGCCGCGCATCAAGAGCTCCGTAAAGCCGCGAATGGAGGTTAGAGGGGTGCGCAACTGATGGGAGGCATCCGAAAAGAACTGGCGAAAGCGTTCCTGAGAGGCACGTTGCATATTTTCGGCCGTCTCCAGGCGGGTCACCATAATGCTCAAGCTGCCAGCCAGGCGATCCACCTCATCCTGTGGTGGGAGGCGTAAAGGTAGGCGTTGGCTCTGGGCCAGGTCGCCCATAGCAATGGCCTGAGCCGCGTCGGTTACCTGGCCCAGTGGGCGCAGCAACAGGGATGTGAGCGCGTACGCCATCGCGGTTCCTGCTACCACCAGGACCAGCATTACGATCATCTCATAGGTTGTTGAAACCTGTTTGCCAAGCAGGAGACCGGCGAAAGCCACCAGGAGAATCAAGAGCAGAGTAAATACAAACGTCAGCTGGACCTGCAGACTAAAGAACATGCGCACCCATGAGGGGGCATTATTGCGATTATTGCCATCACCCAGCTTCGCAGGAGCTCCCGCGAGGGGTTGTGTGATCTCCTCTTTATTGGCTGACGGACCTAGCAGGTAGAGATCCCCTCGTGGTTGTGGAGAAGCAAACCGTGCCTTTAATTGATACAATCGGTTTGCCAACCCTTCTTGCCACCCCGTGGCTTTTTGCTCTGACATGATAGTGATACTCCGCTTGACGAATAGACAGACAGGTATTTCTGCGCTGCTAGAAACGCATCAACACTTAAGAACGTAGCCCACGCCGCGTACGGTCACAATCAAGCGTGGTGAGCTTGGTGTATCTTCAATTTTTTCGCGCAGGTAGCGTACATAGACCTCAATAATATTTGTTTCGCCCAGGAAATCGTAGCCCCACACCCGGTTCAGGATGGTTTGCCGATCCAGAACCTGGCGCGGGTGGGCCATAAATAACTGCAGGAGGTTATACTCGGTGGCCGTCAACTCGATCATCTGACCATTGCGGGTCACCTCGCGCGTCGCCGTATTCATTGTCAGGTCGCCGCACTGCAGAAGCTGATCGGCATCCACGCCTTTCATCTCTCCTGGCGCGGACTTGGCACGGCTCTGACGACGCAATATAGCTTTAATACGTTCTAACAACTCGTAAAAGTCAAAGGGTTTGGTCAGATAATCATCGGCGCCAGTCTGCAAGCCTAAGATACGATCTCCTACCTCATCTTTAGCTGTCAGCATCAAAATAGGTACATCGCGTGTTGTTGGATTGCCACGGAGACGGCGACAAACCTCCAGTCCATCGATACCGGGCATCATCACGTCCAGGATCACCAGGTCTGGATCGATGCGTTGCGCCAGCGCGATGCCTTGTTCGCCGTCAGAGGCTACCTCCACCTGGAAGCCCTCATAGCGTAGTCCGAGGCGAATGAGCTCAATAATATTATCCTCATCGTCAACAACAAGAACTTTTAACTGTGGCTGATGTTCCTGGTTTGCCTGCCAGGTACTGCCTTGCTGCATAGTTTTGTCTCCTGGTAATCCATCGAATAACACAGGCAGGCATCAGCAATGGAAGAATTGTGCCTGTGTTTCTATGGTTCATTATAGATATGTCAGTGTGGACCTGCAAGCCTGATGTTTCTGTTTACCCCCATTCTCAGCAGAATTTAATCAATTCCGCCTGTGCTTATCTCATATTAAGCTGTACATTATATGAAGCTACATATCAAGGCCTGATATTGAAGCTCGGCAAATATAATAACCGGCAAATATAATGATAAAGAAGGTCACATTAGAAAGTTTACCAATTTAGTCAAGTTTAGCGCTGGATAGCGCTGAAAATCATTGACATGCATTCTCTACTGATATATCCTAAACACTAGATGAAAAGATAACCAGATTCAGTCACTTTGCCCAGAAGAAAGGTCCCAACGATGAAGTTAACGATGAAGGGAGACTATGGTCTACGAGCGATGCTCGACATGGCTGCATACTACGGGCAAGGGCCGATTGAAAGCGCAGATATTGCGAATCGGCAGCATATTCCAGAGCAATATCTCGATCAGATCCTCATGGTGTTACGTAAAGAAGGATTGGTGAAGAGCGTGCGTGGTCCAAAAGGTGGTCATATGCTCGCTAAAGCGCCGAGTCAAATTACGATGGCACAGGTGATGCAAGCCCTTGAAGGATACGTTCCGCCCATGGAATGTTTGCCCACGCCAGATTTTTGTAAGCTTTCTCCCGGCTGCGCCTTGCGAGACGTCTGGCAGCAGATCGACACCCTGACACAACAGATCTTGACTGCGACCACAATTGAAGAATTGGCTCAGAAGCACCGTACAGGTAGTCCTGAAGAGACCATGTACTATATTTAATTCGATTTTCGACCTTTGAACTTCTCTGTGAGGAGGAGGCGTATGCGCGCATACCCTGGCTGTATACGTGCAGAGAGATACCGATAAGGCAAGATCGATTGTGGCCTTTGTATGCCTGAAGATTGGTGGAGAGTGGGGGAGGCGAGGTGTAAAGATGTGGTGTATGTGATGAATATGCAAAGGGGGATGATAGCACGTGGCAGATGCGTTGGAAGAGCAGAAACTGATTGCTATCGTTGAGGATGATCCACACTTGACCGATATGTTTTGCAATGCCTTAAAGCTTTTCGGTCAGTGGAGGGTGCATATTTATTCAGATGGGCAGACAGCGAAGGACCAGCTGCCCTACGTGGGGGCCGACCTGGTCCTCTTAGATGTAGGCTTACCAGGTCTTGATGGTGGATCGCTCTACAAATATTTGCGTGGTCATAGCAACACCAAAAACATGCCAATCATTGTTATTTCCGGAAGCCACGACTGGGAACTACATCGTATGGGATTACAGGCTGGCATTCTCCTCCGTAAACCCTTTAACATGCAAGAACTGGTCAGTATTATTCGCGCTTTACTACCGGAGGAGTAATTCTGTAGAAAGAAGGCTGACACATATTTATGGTCCATTGGGCGAAAAATGCTACTGAATTAGTTGGTCGTACTCCTCTTGTAGAATTAAGACGTTTTGCCGCCGAAGAGACGGCCTCTGGTGAGCTAACCGGCGTGGTGGCGAAGATTCTGGCCAAACTGGAGATGTTTAGTCCCGGCGGCAGTTCAAAGGATCGTGTCGCCCTGCAAATGATCTGCGAAGCCGAGCAACAGGGTCTGTTGCGTCCTGGCAGCACGATCATCGAGCCGACCAGTGGGAACATGGGTATCTCGCTGGCGGTCATCGCGGCCGCCCGTGGTTATCGGTGTATCCTTACCATGCCGGATACGATCAGTCCGGAACGGCGTCACCTGTTGCAGCGGTTTGGTGCCGAGATCATTCTGACCCCGGCCGCTCAGGGTATGCGCGGTGCCATCAACAAGATCATCGAACTGCGTACAACACTCCCCAACACATGGTATCCCCAGCAATTCTATAACCAGGCCAATCCCCGTGCCCATCGCGAGGGGACCGCGGTCGAAATCTGGGAGCAGACGGCCGGAACCGTGGATATAGTGGTGATCGGCGTTGGTACCGGTGGCACCCTGACCGGCGTGGCGGAGGGGCTACGTGCCCGCAAGCCTGAGCTGGAGGTTGTGGCCGTTGAACCGGCGACCTGTGCAGTTCTTTCGGGCGGACGACCGGGTCCCCATCGTATCGAAGGACTGGGCTCGGGTTTTATCCCCGATACCCTGCGCGTGGATCTCATCGACCGAGTCATCCCGGTAAGCGATCATGATGCGGTCGAGACGGCCATTCAGATTATTAAAGGAGAGGGCCTCTCAATCGGTATCAGCAGCGGGGCCGTCGCCTGGGCCGCCCTTCAGGAAGCTCGTAAAGAAGAAAATCGCGGCAAGGTTATTGTAACTGTTTTTCCTAGTGCTGCCGAGCGCTATCTACAGACGATTCTCTTTGATGATCTGCAGAAATAATAATAGAGGGTGAAGTGTACGCAGGTCCACAACGCGCGGCCGCGCGTTGTGGACCTGCGTACACTTCACCCTCTATTATTGGTGGAAGAGCTGATTTTATCAAAATCAGTTTTTGTTTAGCTTTTTGGACATAGTATGACACGCGGTGATACACGCTCTTTAGAAACTAAAGGCCTGCTCATTCGTAGTAATATGATGGGAATGGTGCGTTAGCAGGACATCATTTGCACAAAAACGATTCAAAACGGTGAAATCTGGTTATTTTTTGTCACTATTGACATGGTCTGAATCGTTAAAGCATAGAGAACAAACTGGATGAACGAGGTCTGAGCATTTGAAAAAGGCCATATTAAAACATTATCGATGTACAGCAGGGGTAGAGTTATGATACAACCAGTAAAAGATACGTATCGTTTTGATTTAGCGCATGGACAATACTTACGCATTCGCAGGCTGGGCTGGTTATTTTTCCTCGCACTCATTGTGACGGCCATCGTGGGTATTTGCTGTGGCGCGGCTTTATGGACGACTTACGTACACCAATTCACGCTCTACCTAAAATGGCAAGACGCGCTGGTAGCTCTCTCCTGGTTTATCTCTTTTATCTCAATCTTAGGAAGTGTTCTGGTCGTGCGTTTCCTGTACGCATTGCGCGCGGGGCGTACGGCAGGCATGGTGACCTTTGAGGGTAATGACACCATCATCGTGCGTGATCTTTCCGCGGAAAACATGAAAAGTATCTTCTGGATCATGAATAGCGCCTTCTGGTGCTTTGTTACCGCGCTCGTCGGCCTGGTCCCCGCCATTCTGGTTGGCTGGACGATGCACATACCCTCACCTGTCTTGATGGTTATCACCACCGGGCTGGCGCTTATCCTGAGCCTGGCTGGTATCGTAGTCAGCATCGTCGCCGTCTCGTTTATCCTGGTAGGTTGCCTGGGAGGTATCTCATTCTGCCGTAAGCTGGGCTCCTCGCATACCTACCGGCTCAACGGCCAGGCCACCATTCGCATCGACAACTTTGTGCTTACCATCACCTATCCGGGTCATCCCGAATCGCTAGTCGACCTGAACCTGCTATCGACCGAAGACCAGCGCCAGTTATTATCCCTGCTCCATACGCGCTGGGTGGACGCCAAACAGGTCTGGAATCCCACACTTGGCGAAGAGATCGAGCAGGCCCTCGCCGCCTCCCAACGTCTCGTCGGCGTCGCATAAAACACATTGCCGCGTAGCGGACGCGCGTGTGGGGGCGCTCACATCTCCCCACGGTGACGTAAGTAAGACCCATTCTAAATGAAGAAAGAAATTGATGGAATAAAACGCCAGATCTGTGCGTTTATAAGAGATGAGAGAAAAATTCAGATTTTTTAGAGCTCTTCCAGAAGAGCTCCAAAAAGTATTGACATATATTATCCGAAGACGTATAATTATCACTTGCCAGTGTATGTATACTAGTAACAGTAGTGTTATAGCTGATTCATAACACAGGTAACGATGTAACCGAGAGACGAGACACATTACGAAACAACTCATCGCTCCCCAAAAACGTGAGGATATTATCATAAACCACATGCAGTCGAACCTTCAGCCCACTTTCATGAGCCTCGCTCTGAAAGGTAGTAGGATTTCGGGTCGAGGGTACAATGTGGTGTTTTTTGCTGTTTCGGATATCTTATCTTAACCCGTGCCTGTGATCTTGATAGCTAGCTTGTTTATCTCCACTGGAGGGGATAGTTGTGTGGGCGATCGGCAAACAACCATTAAAAGCATATGTGTAGGAGTAACCGCTCATTGCGTGCGCAAGCGGTTACTTTTATTGTCATAGACCGTTTCACAACACAGGCATTATCATAAAGCAATTATCTGTTTTTTTTTCCGTTTTCCGTTGCACTGAGAGGTGCGTATTGTCGTGTCTCTCATTCCTCTATGGGCGATTAGGTGAGAGGAGAATACCAAGTATGGCAGTAAGCACAAGGGCCGTTGCGCTCCCAGAGCGTGTTTCCTATGCACGTATTCCAGACATACGGCCTATGCCTGGCCTGATTCAAATTCAACTTGACTCCTTTGAGTGGTTTAAGAAAGAGGGTTTGCGCGAGCTTTTCGAAGAAATTTCTCCGATTGAAGACTTTACCGGCAAAAACCTGAGCTTAGAATTTATTGTACCACCTGAACCATTTGGCAAGCCAAAGTATTCTGAGGATGAATGTCGCGATCGTGACGCCACGTTTGCCGCACCTTTGAATGTCAAGGCGCGCCTGATTAATAAAGAGACGGGCGAAATCATCGAGAAAGATGTCTTCATGGGTGATTTCCCGTTGATGACCACAGATGGTACATTCATTATTAATGGTGCCGAACGTGTGGTGGTCAGCCAGCTGGTGCGTTCTCCTGGCGTCTACTTTACCGTAGATGAGGATGCAACCACCGGCAAAAAGCTGTACGCCGCCAAGCTGATTCCTGGCCGTGGTGCCTGGTTAGAGTTCGAGACCAGCAATAAAAATCTCTTAACCGTCAAGATTGACCGCAAACGTAAGATTCCGGTGACCACCCTGTTGCGGGCCATTTCCAGCCTGGCCAAAGACCAGTGGCATGCCGAAGATTTAGATTTATCAACCGATCAAGGGATCCTGGATGCCTTCGCCGGCGTCGATAACGATCCCGTGGTGCGCTACATTCAGGCCACCCTGGACCGTGATCCGGTGAAGAAAGAGGACGAGGCGCTGCTTGAACTGTACAAGAAGCTGCGCCCCGGTGATCCCGCTACCTTAGATAATGCGCGTTCGCTGGTAAAGAACCTGTTCTTTAATCCGCGCCGTTACGATCTGGGTAGCGTTGGTCGCTACAAGCTCAATCGCAAGCTGGACCTGGCGATTCCGCAGAGCCAGCGCATCCTGACGCAGGACGACCTGGTCAACATCATTCGGCGCCTGGTGTCATTGAATAATGGCCGTGGTCGTAAGGATGATATCGACCATCTGGGCAACCGCCGCGTGCGTTGCGTGGGCGAGCTGATCCAGACGCAGTTCCGCGTGGGTCTGCTGCGCATGGAGCGTGTCGTCAAAGAGCGCATGAGCATTCAGGAGCCGGGACAGGCCACGCCGAACGCCCTCATCAACATCCGCCCGGTAGTGGCGGCGATGAAGGAGTTCTTTGGTGGTAGCCAGCTCTCGCAGTTCATGGACCAGACCAACGCCCTGGCGGAGATCGGACACAAACGCCGTCTCTCGGCGCTGGGTCCTGGTGGTCTCTCGCGTGAGCGCGCCGGATTTGATGTCCGTGACGTTCACGAATCTCACTATGGTCGTATCTGTCCGATTGAGACGCCTGAGGGTCCCAACATTGGTCTGATCGGTAACCTGGCGACGTATGCGCAGATCAACCCCTATGGGTTCATCGAGACACCGTACCGCAAGGTCTACAAACGCCTGAAGGCCAATGATCCCAACCTGATCGGGCGCGAGTTCCGCGGGGTGTTTGGACGTGAGCGCGACGCCATCACCGACACGGATGGCACTGTGTTGATCCCGGCGCGTGAGCGTGTGCGTATCGACGAAGCATTATTCCAGAAACTGTCGTCCCTGCTGGGTGACGCGCAGGTCCGAGTGAAGCCCTTCGTGACCGAGGTGGTGGATTACCATACCGCCGATGACGAAGAGAACTTCTGGATCGCGCAGGCCAACGCCAAACTCTCCGACAACGATGAGTTCGAAGAGGATCGCGTCCTGGCGCGCTATCAGGGTGAGTTCTTCATGGAGAACTCGGACAACATCGACTACATGGACGTTTCGCCGCGCCAGACGGTTTCAGTGGCGACTGCCCTGATCCCCTTCCTGGAGCATGACGACGTCAACCGCGCCTTGATGGGCGCCAACATGCAGCGCCAGGCGGTGCCGTTGCTGCGTCCGCAGTCCCCCATCTGTGGGACCGGCATTGAGCGCCAGATCGCCATCGACTCTGGCCAGGTCATCGTCAGCCGCACAAGTGGTGAGGTAATCTCTTCCACCGCGCGTCGCATCGAGATCATGGACGAGCAGGGAGAGATCTCCAGCTATCGTCTGCGCAAGTTTGTGCGTTCCAATGCGGGTACCTGTATTAACCAACGACCGATCGTCAAAAAAGGTGACTATGTCATGGCGGGGCAGGTGCTTGCTGATAACACCTCGACCCAGGACGGTGAGCTGGCGCTAGGACAGAACATCCTGGTGGCCTTCATGAGCTGGGAGGGTGGCAACTTCGAGGACGCCATTCTGATCAGTGAGCGCATCGTGCACGAAGATCTCTTCACCTCGATCCATATCGAGAAGTACGAGATCGACGCCCGCGACACCAAACTGGGACCCGAAGAGATCACGCGTGATATTCCGAACGTGGGTGAAGAGGGTCTGCGCAATCTGGATGAGCGCGGCATCATCTATGTCGGGGCCGAAGTCGGGCCACAGGATATCCTGGTCGGCAAGATTACGCCCAAGGGCGAGACCGAGCTGACGGCGGAAGAGAAGCTGCTGCGCGCCATCTTCGGTGAAAAGGCCCGTGAAGTCAAAGACACCTCGCTGCGTGTGCCCCATGGTGAGCGCGGCAAGATCGTCGAAGTCAAGGTCTTCTCACGCGAGGCCGGTGATGAACTACCTCCAGGCGTCAACCAGCTGGTGCGCGTCAGTATCGCGCAGAAGCGTAAGATCGGCGCGGGCGACAAGATGGCTGGCCGCCACGGCAACAAGGGTGTGATCTCCCGCGTGTTGCCGATCGAGGACATGCCTTTCCTGCCTGACGGCACACCGGTGGACATCATCCTGAACCCGCTGGGTGTCCCGCACCGTATGAATATCGGTCAGATCATGGAGACCCACCTGGGCTGGGCGGCGGAAGCACTGGGCTTTAAGATCGCCACGCCCGTCTTCGACGGTGCTACCGAGGATGATATCGAAGAATTCTTGCGTCGGGCAGGGCTGCCCGAAACCGGCAAAGTCCAGCTCTATGATGGACGGACCGGCGAGCCATTTGACCATCCGATCACGGTTGGCTACAACTACATGTTGAAGCTGGCCCACCTGGTAGAAGATAAAGTGCACGCCCGTTCAACCGGCCCTTACAGCTTGATCACACAGCAGCCGCTGGGTGGTAAAGCGCAGTTCGGTGGACAGCGGTTCGGTGAAATGGAAGTGTGGGCGCTGGAAGCCTATGGCGCGGCGCACATCCTTCAGGAGATCCTGACCGTCAAATCCGACGACGTGGTTGGCCGTGTTAAAACCTACGAAGCCATTGTGAAGGGTGAAAATATCATGGAGCCGGGCGTTCCAGAATCCTTCAAAGTGCTCGTAAAAGAATTGCAGAGCCTGGGCATTAACGTAGAGGTCCTCAACGAAGACGAGCAAAAGATCCAATTCGTCGAAGACACCTCGAACGATGTAATGCCGGAACTGGGTATTAATCTATCCGGTTTCGAGGGAGACCAATAGTATAGGGGCAATCAACACACCTGTGTTGAAAGCAAAAGGTTTTGTGTAAAAAGGAATGCGGAGCGACAGGTCAAATGGCCTGTCGCTAGCCCCTATCCCAGGAGAGGTAGCATGCTCGAAGTAAATGATTTTAACGCTATCCGTATCAGCCTTGCCAGCCCGGAGCAGATTCGCAGCTGGAGCTATGGCGAGGTCACGAAACCGGAGACAATTAACTACCGTACACTGAAGCCAGAAAAAGATGGGTTATTCTGCGAACGCATTTTTGGACCCACTAAGGACTGGGAATGTTACTGCGGTAAATATAAAAGAGTACGCTTCAAAGGCATCGTCTGTGATAAGTGCGGTGTCGAAGTTGCTCGTTCAAAAGTGCGCCGCGAGCGCATGGGCCATATTGAGCTGGCGTCACCTGTGAGCCATATCTGGTACTTCAAAGGTACCCCTAGCCGTATCGGTCTACTGCTGGATCTCTCGCCACGTAACCTGGAGCGTGTTCTGTACTTCGCGCTTTATGTGGTTACGAACGTAGACGAAGAGGCCCGCCAGCGTGAACTGATGCGTCTGGACGAAGAGATGGCCGGTCTCGAACAGAACCTGGATGAGAAGATTGTTGAGCGCATCAATGATCTACGTACTCAGCGCGATAGCGCCCTGGAGGACAACGAGCAGCGTTTCTCCAAGACCGATCGCCAGGAAGTAGAGCAGCGCCGTGAGCAAGATCTTGAAGAGGCTCGCCACGCTGAAAGCGAGACGCTGAGTCTGCTGCGCGAAACGATGGGTCAGCAGGCCGAAGATGACATTTTCTTCGAGCCGACCGACCAGATCATCGTCAAGCAGGGTGATACCGTCACCTCCAAACACCTGGATGTGCTGGAGCGCGTAGCCGAGTCCGCCCGCAACGCCATCGCCGAGCAGGCGCGCCGCGAGCTAGAGGGCGCCCAATCCGAGGGCAAACGCGAGGCCGACCGTCTGACCATGGAGTACCAGGGCCAGATCGACTCCGCGCAGTCGCAGCTTGAGCGTGAGCGCAATGAGACGCGCCAGCGCATCGAACAACTGCGTCGTGACCTCGAGGGTCTGAAAAAGATGGACCTGCTGCAGGAGAATCGCTATCGCGAGCTCAAAGACAACTTCAGCGATGTCTTCCGTGCGGGTATGGGTGCGGAGGCTGTACGTGAGTTAATCGCGGGCATCGACCTGGAGAAACTCGCCAACGACCTGCGCCACGAGATCGGTAATACCGTTGGGCAGCGCCGCAAGAAGGCCACCAAGCGCCTGAAAGTGGTTGAGGCATTCCGCAAATCGAATACCTCGCCTGAATGGATGATCATGACCGTCCTACCTGTGCTTCCACCGGATCTGCGTCCGATGGTGCAGTTGGATGGTGGCCGTTTCGCCACCTCGGACCTCAATGATCTCTACCGCCGTGTGATCAACCGTAACAACCGTCTCAAACGCCTGCTTGAGCTGGGCGCGCCTGAGATCATTATTCGCAACGAGAAACGCATGCTGCAAGAGGCCTGCGACGCTCTGATCGATAATGGTCGCCGTGGTCGTGCCGTGGCTGGCTCTGGTAACCACAAGTTGAAGAGCCTCTCCGACATGCTCAAAGGTAAACAGGGACGTTTCCGTCAGAACCTGCTCGGTAAACGTGTCGACTACTCCGGTCGTTCGGTTATCGTGGTTGGACCAGACCTGAAGTTGAACCAGTGTGGTCTGCCAAAACGTATGGCATTGGAGCTTTTCAAGCCATTTGTTATGCGCAAACTGGTGGAGCAGAACTTTGCCCACAACATCAAGAGTGCCAAACGCTTTGTTGAGCGCGTCAAACCAGAGGTCTGGGATGTATTGGAAGAGGTGATCAAAAACCATCCGGTACTGTTGAACCGCGCGCCAACGCTGCACAGGCTTGGTATTCAGGCCTTTGAAGCTGTGCTCGTCGAGGGTAGTGCGATCCAGCTGCATCCGCTCGTCTGTTCGGCCTTTAACGCCGACTTCGACGGTGACCAGATGGCCGTGCACGTGCCTTTGTCTGAGAAAGCGCAGGACGAAGCCCGTCAATTTATGATGTCGACCCGCAACCTGCTGTCACCGGCCCACGGTGAGCCATCGATCGGCGCTAGCCAGGATATGGTGCTGGGTTGTTTCTACCTGACACAGGAGCGCCCCAACAAAAAGGGCGAGGGCCGCGTCTTTACTGATGCTGGCGAAGCACTACTGGCCTTCCAGCACGGCGTGGTTGACTTGCAGGCACCGATCAAGGTCCGCATGGGCGAGATCGACGTCTATGACCAGCCACCTCCAGCAGCGGTGACCATGCACTCAATGAACAAGCCGATCACGACCACGGTTGGACGTATCATTTTCAACGAAGCTCTGCCCGAGCGCCTGCGTTTCAAGAACTACGTCATGAAGAAGGAGAACTTGAAACAGGTCATCGGCGAATGCTTCAAAGAATATGGTCGCTCCAAAACCACCGACCTGGCGGACGAAATCAAGCGCCTTGGTTTCTACTATGCGACCAAAGCCGGCGCCACCTTCGCTATCAGCGATGTCCAGGTACCAACTGGTAAAGCTGAAGAGCTGGCCAAAGCCGATGTCAAGATCGCCGAGCTGGAAGAGCAGTTCCATGATGGTCTCATCACCGAGAACGAAAAATACCAGCAAACGATCGAGACGTGGAACGAAGCCACCGACAACGTCCAGAAAATGGTACGTTCGGTCCTCGATCCATTTGGTTCCATCTACACCATCGCCGAATCTGGAGCGACCAAAGCGAAGTTCCAGCAGATTCGTCAGTTGTCCGGTATGCGCGGACTGATGGCCAGTCCATCAGGACGTATCATGGACATCCCGGTGCGTGGTAACTTCCGTGAAGGACTGAGCGTACTGGAGTACTTTATCAGTACCCACGGAGCCCGCAAAGGTCTGGCTGACACCGCCTTGAGAACGGCGGAGTCTGGTTACCTGACCCGTCGTCTGATCGACGTTGCTCAGGACGTCATCGTCACCGAAGAGGATTGTGGAACAACAGAAGGTATCTTGATCACCGAGTACGATTCAAAGGACATGGCTCTGGAGAACTCGCGTGGTCGTCTGCTCGGACGTGTGCTGGCCGAAGAGATACCGGAGTTGCCACATCTGGAGCCTGGAGAAGAGCTCACTGACGACGACGTAACCGAGATTGTTAACGCCGGCATCAAAGCCGTACGCGTACGTTCGGCCCTGAACTGTCTGGCACGACGTGGCATCTGCCGCAAGTGTTACGGACGTGACCTGGCCGCCAACGCCCTGGCACGTGTCGGAGCCGCGGTTGGTATTATCGCCGCGCAATCGATTGGTGAGCCTGGAACACAGCTGACCATGCGTACCTTCCACACTGGTGGTATCGCGGGCGCGCAAGGTGACATCACCCAGGGTCTGCCGCGTGTTGAAGAGCTCTTCGAAGCCCGTGTCCCGAAGGATAAGGCTGAGATCAGCGAGATCGACGGCGTGGTAGAGATCGTCAAAGACGAGTCTACAGGCGTGCGTACAGTACGGGTTGTCTCGACCAACATCTTCTTTGATGAATACCTGGTGCCGAAAAACTCCGATGTAAAGATCGTCGTTAACGAACACGATCATGTGCAGAAGGACCAGATCATTGCTCTTATCGCCGATGAACATGGCGGTGAGCCAGTGCCGGTCATGGCCCGAACCGATGGCGAAGTCATCTTGAACGAAGATGGCATCTCGATCCGCTTTGAAGAGCGTGAGGAGCGCAGCTATCCGGTGCCAGCTTCGCGCAACATCGCCGTTACCGATGGACAGAAGATCCAGGCGGGCACGCCGATCACTTCTGGCCAGCGCGACCCACAGGATGTCCTGCGCATCCAGGGACGTGAGGCGGTCCAGTTGTACCTCACCAAAGAGGTGCAGCGCGTCTACCGTAACACCGGTGTATACATCCATGACAAACACATCGAGGTCATCGTGCGACAGATGCTGCGTCGCGTCAAAGTCGATGAGCCCGGTGACACAGACATGCTTCCGAACGATCTGGTGGACCGTTTCGTGTATGCCGATACCAACGCCCGTGTTCTGGCCGAAGGTGGCGAGCCCGCCAAAGCCTCGACCGTCCTGCTTGGTGTCACCAAGGCATCGCTGAACACCGACAGCTTCCTGGCGGCCGCCTCCTTCCAGGAGACGACTCGTGTGCTGACCGAAGCCGCGATCGAAGCGCAGACCGACCACCTGATTGGTTTGAAAGAAAATGTCATCATTGGTAAATTGATCCCGGCTGGATCTGGCATTGCCCAGCGCCGTCGTGATCAGATTGCTCGCCAGCAAGCCGCAGCAGCAGCGCGCGTGGCGGCGACCCCCGTCGTTGCAGGTGCCATCGCCGGTGCTCCAGTTGGAGCGAGTGCCCCACTTGGCCTGACACTTGACAGCGAGGACGATGAGTGATAATATATGCAATCGCATATGTGTGATAAAGATAACGCGGATAGAGTTTCTATCCGCGTACACTTAGAACGAGGACAGGGAGGATTGTTCCTTGCCGACAATTAATCAATTGGTCCGAAAGGGCCGTTCGAACAAACAGAAAAAGGTGAAGGCCCCTGCGTTGCTGTATTCGTACAACGCGTTGAAGAACAGGACCTCCCGCCTGCGTGGGTCGCCCCAGAAGCGTGGCGTCTGCACACAGGTACGTACGATGACCCCTAAGAAGCCGAATTCGGCAATGCGTAAGATTGCTCGTGTTCGTCTTTCAAACCAGATGGAAGTTACTGCATACATTCCTGGTGAAGGGCATAACTTGCAGGAGCACTCGGTAGTGCTTATTCGTGGCGGTCGTGTAAAAGACCTGCCGAGTGTCCGCTATCATATCGTACGCGGCACACTGGACAGCGAAGGCGTTTCAAAGCGCCGTCGTGGTCGCTCCAAGTATGGAGCCAAGCGTCCGAAACCCGGACAGGCAACCGCCCCGACAAAGGGCAAAAGGTAAGACACGCAGTAGTTAATTGCGGGGGCTGGTGAGCAATACCGCATATCGCCCGCCCGCTAAGGCCCGGTGCAAAGGTCAGTCGCGTGTACCATGTGTACAAAGAAGGCGCGACCTATTTTCAGCGGGAAGAGGATACTGCAAAGGTCGGTAAATCACACGTCATTGTAGACGGGTACGCAGCCGGAGCAAGGTGATGGTACCCGTCATATTGCGATGATAGTCGGGTGTTCTCCTGGTTCAGTCACTTCGATCCGAAGGCGAGAATAACGACGACGGACTCGAAGGGTAGTAGTTATCTGACGATGTGGAAAGGCACCCGCGTGTAGGCGTTCGAAGAAGATCAAGGCGCGCACGCCCGAGATCGGATCGACGCCTTTTCTGGTGTCCGTTAGGTACCTCACACAGGGATGGGGAGTGAAGCACATCAGTCGTATAGTTGCTGTGCTGGTCAAGTATGTTTGATGGAAGCAGTCTTCCGCCAGAACCTAAGGGAAAACGCGAAAACCAGAGATCCGGATGGTCCCCAGCGGTGGGGGTAAGATTGACGAAAAGCAAGCAGATCCGAATGACACACTGAGGAGGCAGAACATGCCAAGACGTAAGAGAGTGGTGCGAAGACCGGATGTACCAGATGCCAAGTACAAGAGCCGAAATGTAGCCCGCTTCGTAAATAAGATGATGATTGATGGCAAGCGTAGCCTTGCCGAGCGCATCATTTATGATGCGTTTGACGCCATTGAAGCCAAGCAAAAACGTCCTCCAATCGAGGTGTTTGAGCAAGCTTTGAGAAATGCCACACCAAGCATCGAGGTCAAACCTCGTCGTGTAGGTGGCTCGACATATCAGGTGCCGATTGATGTACGGAAAGATCGCGGAAACGCCCTGGCCATGCGCTGGCTGATCAAATCTTCCCGTTCACGCAATGGACGCTCGATGTCAGAGAAGCTGGCAAACGAGTTAATGGATGCAGCTGCGGGTCAGGGTGCAACCATTAAAAAACGTGAGGAGACCCACAAGATGGCGGAGTCCAATAAAGCCTTCGCTCATTATCGCTGGTAAAAACACATCATGGCAAGAGAATATCCACTCGCGAAAACACGAAATATTGGTATCATCGCTCATATTGACGCTGGTAAAACGACCACCACCGAGCGTATCCTGTTCTACACCAAGAAGATCCACCGTATTGGTGAGGTGCACGAAGGGGCTGCGACGATGGACTGGATGGCGCAGGAGCAAGAGCGTGGCATCACGATCACCTCGGCTGCTACCACCTGTTTCTGGCAGGACCACCGCATCAATATCATTGATACCCCGGGCCACGTAGACTTTACCGCTGAAGTTGAGCGCTCGCTGCGCGTCCTCGACGGTGGCGTGGTAGTCTTCGACGGCGTCGCGGGCGTAGAGCCTCAGTCCGAGACTGTATGGCGCCAGGCCGACAAGTATAATGTTCCGCGGATGTGCTTCGTGAACAAGCTGGACCGCACCGGTGCCGATTTCTGGCGCTGTGTGGACATGATTGGCGATCGCTTGACGAAACACGCACTTCCGATTCAGATCCCGATTGGTATCGAGTCCGACTTCAAAGGGTACATCGACCTTCTGGAGCAGCAGGCCATTGTCTACACCGATGACCTGGGTACAACGTCGAAGCACGTTGATATCCCCGAGAATCTGCAGGCCGACTTTGAGCAGCATCGCGAGAAGCTGATCGAGACGATTGCAGAGACCGACGAAGAGTTGACCCTGAAATACCTTGAGGGCGAAGAGATTACCAAAGAAGAGCTGATTGCAGCCCTGCGCAAAGCCACCATCGCGAACAAACTTGTGCCCGTTTTGTGTGGTAGCTCCTTGAAAAACAAGGGCGTTCAAGCTATGCTTGACGCGGTAGTTGCTTTCTTGCCTTCTCCATTGGATATCGATCCTCCCACTGGTGTTGATCCTAACACCGAAGAGGAGATTGCCCGCGAGGTTTCGGACGAGGCACCATTTAGCGCGCTGGTCTTTAAGATCGTCTCTGACCCATTTGTCGGTAGACTTTCCTATCTGCGTGTCTATTCTGGTACAATGACTAAGGGCGGCTCGATGGAAAACACCACCAAGGGGAAAACCGAGCGCATTGGTCGTTTGCTGCGTATGCATGCTAACCACCGCGAGGATATCGATGAGATTCGCGCTGGTGACATTTGTGCGGCCGTTGGTCTGCGTAACACCTTTACCGGTGACACGCTCAGCGATCCACAGAAGCCGATCATCCTGGAGTCGATTCAGTTCCCAGAGCCGGTGATCGAGCTGGCTGTAGAGCCAAGGACCCGCGCGGACCAGGAAAAGATGGGCATCGCCCTTGGTAAGCTGGCTGAAGAAGATCCGACCTTCCGCGTCCACACGGACGAAGAGAGCGGTCAGACCATCATCGCCGGTATGGGTGAGTTACACCTGGACGTTATCACCGATCGTCTCTTCCGCGAATTCAAAGTCGAGGCGAATGTTGGTCGTCCACAGGTAGCGTATCGTGAGACCATCTCGAAGCAGGCACAGGCACAGGGTAAGCACGTTCGTCAGACTGGTGGTCATGGTCAATATGGTGATGTATGGCTGCGGGTTGAGCCAAACGAAACCGGCAAAGGCTTTGAGTTCGTCAACGGCATTGTCGGTGGTGTGGTTCCCAAGGAATACATCAAACCAGTTGAAAACGGTGTCCGCGAGACATTGGAGAACGGTATCGTAGCCGGTTTCCCAATGATCGACGTCAAGGTTACACTGTACGATGGTTCATACCACGATGTAGACTCAAGTGAAATGGCCTTTAAAACCGCTGGTTCGATTGGTATCAAAAACGCGGTAGCCAAGGCTGATCCAATTATCCTTGAGCCGATGATGAAAGTCGAAGTCACGACTTCCGAAGAGTTCTACGGTGATGTAATTGGCGACCTCAACCGCCGCCGAGGCATTATCCAGGGCATGGAATCACGTGGGGCGACGAGTGTGGTGCGGGGTCATGTTCCTCTTTCCGAAATGTTCGGCTACGTGAACGACCTCCGTTCTATGACCAGCGGGCGCGCGGCATACACGATGGAATTCTCGCACTACGAGCCAGTTCCAAGGAATCTGGCCGAGGAGATCATCGCCAAGCGTTCTTCTCGCTAAACGATAACTATGATCCAGGAAGGGCACTCGCAAAAGTGCCCTTCGAACTGAGAACTGAGATAGGTAAAACTGGGAAGATAATTTTCCCTCCCATCACCTCCTGTCATCAAAGAAACTTCTGAATGCATTCAGAAACCGCCACCTTGTGGTCGGCGCTATGCGCCGTCTGGCTGTGAAGAAGTATGTAAACATGAACACAAACATTCATTAATGTACTTTAAATGCTCGGTGCCGAACTCAGGGAACAGGCCGACCGGGTAAAAGTATCTTAACGATGTGTCCTGCGTGTTTGCAGGATAAGAAATAATTAAGAGGGATTGACATGGCTAAGAAAAAGTTCGAGCGGACAAAGCCGCATGTGAACATTGGCACCATCGGACACATTGACCATGGCAAGACGACCCTGACTGCAGCTATCACCAAGGTGCTAGCCGCTGCTCAGCTTGCCAAATATACAGCATTCGACCAGATCGACAAAGCTCCCGAGGAGCGCGAGCGTGGTATCACCATCTCGATTGCTCACCTGGAGTACGAGACTGAGAAGCGCCACTATGCGCACGTCGACTGCCCCGGTCACGCTGACTACATTAAAAACATGATCACCGGTGCCGCCCAGATGGACGGTGCTATCCTCGTCGTAAGTGCTCCTGATGGCCCGATGCCACAGACCCGTGAGCACGTACTGCTTGCTCGTCAGGTAGAAGTGCCATCCATGGTGGTCTTCCTGAACAAGGTCGACATGATGGATGATGAAGAGTTGCTCGAGCTGGTTGAGCTGGAAGTGCGCGAGCTGCTCTCCAAGAACCAGTTCCCTGGCGACGACATTCCCGTCGTGCGTGGTTCGGCCCTGGGTGCTCTCGAGAGCAAGGGCGACCTGTCCCGCAACGATCCTGCTGCCAAGTGCATCTGGGACCTGATGGACCAGGTCGACACCTACATCCCCACCCCACCACGTCCAACCGATCAGCCATTCTTGATGCCTGTAGAAGACGTCTTCGGTATTAAAGGTCGCGGTACCGTGGCCACCGGGCGTATCGAGCGCGGCATCGTCAAGACCGGCGACAGCATTGAGATCGTCGGCATGCAGGAAAACACCCGCTCCGTCGTCGTGACCGGTGTTGAGATGTTCCAGAAGACGCTGGACTCCGGTATGGCTGGCGACAACGTTGGATGTCTGCTGCGTGGTGTTGAGCGTACCGACATCGAGCGCGGCCAGGTTCTGGCCAAGCCCGGTTCGATCAAGCCGCACAAGAACTTCCTGGCACAGGTATACGTCCTCTCGAAAGAAGAGGGTGGCCGCCATACCCCATTCTTCAACGGCTATCGCCCACAGTTCTACGTTCGTACCACGGACGTAACCGGAGCGATCAAGCTGCCCGAGGGTGTCGAGATGGTGATGCCTGGTGACAACATCGAAATGACAGTTGAGCTGATCCAGCCGGTCGCCATGGAAGAGGGCGTGAAATTCGCCATCCGTGAAGGTGGTCGCACCGTTGGTGCTGGTATCTGCACCAAGGTGATCAACTAAGAAAACAGCGGGGGTCATGGACACAGCTCAAGCAGAGCAAACCAATGAGCGAAATCGCCCTCTGACCCCCATCCGTATCAGGAGAGAAAAATGGCTACGGGAGTGAAACAGCGCATCCGCATTCGCCTCAAGGCATTCGATCATCGCATTTTAGATCAGTCGGCGATCCAGATCGTGGATACAGCGCAGCAGACGGGGGCACGAGTCTCAGGGCCGGTGCCACTGCCAACCGAGATCGATAAATACACGGTAATGCGATCACCATTTATCGACAAAGATGCTCGTGAACAGTTCGAGATTCGCACACACAAGCGTCTGATCGACATCATTGATCCGACCAACAAAACTGTTGAAGCCCTGACACGTTTGAACCTGCCCGCAGGCGTGGATATCGAAGTCAAACTGTAAGGATTGCCACGGAAGCAAACGCTATCCCTATAGTTGAAGAGAGGTAAAAAGTATGCTGAATGCATTGTTGGGCAGGAAGGTCGGCATGACCCAGGTATTTGGGCCCAACGGAACGGTCATTCCGGTTACAATCATCGAGGCTGGCCCTTGTGTTGTAACTCAGGTAAAGACCGCAGCCCGCGACGGTTACGAAGCGGTGCAGCTCGGTTTTGAGCAGACGACAACCAAAAACGTAACCCGCCCGGAACTGGGACATCTTGGACAAAGCCTGCCATTATTGAAGGCACAGCGTAAAGCGTTGCAGACCCATCAGCAAGAGCAGCGCAGCGAAGGTGAAGGCGCTGAGAAAGCGACCGACACCAAAAAGAATAGCAAGCAGATTCAGAAGCTGTTAAAGGTTCAGGCGAATCGCCAGCGTCGTCCGGGCCCAAGCCTTGGCCCATTCCGTGTGCTGCGTGAAGTAGGACTGGATGGTAGCAACGAAGGTGTGGAGCTTGGCGCGGAAGTGAACGTCAGCCTGTTCAACGACGGTGAGTCCGTTGACATCATAGGAACCACCAAAGGTAAAGGTTTCCAGGGTGGTGTCAAACGGCATGGATTTAGCGGCGGCCCCAAGACCCATGGTCAGTCGGACCGGCACCGTGCTCCAGGTTCTATTGGTTCAGGCACCACTCCAGGTCGCGTTCTCAAAGGCACCCGGATGGCTGGACAAATGGGTAATGTGCGCGTGACAGCGAAGAAATTGCAAGTGATACAAGCTGATCCTGAGCGCAACCTGCTGGTGGTCAAAGGTTCGGTGCCTGGTGCCAATGGCGGCTTGCTCATGATTAAAAAGCATGTGATGAGGTAACCGAAATGCCCTCGACTACAGTGTATAATCTGGCCGGAGAGGCCGTAGAACAGCTCGAACTGAGCGAGCAGGTGTTCGGAGTCGCCCCAAATATGGCGGTTCTTCACCAGGTTGTGACAGCGCAACTGGTTAATCGCCGACAGGGTAACGCCTCAACCAAGACTCGCGCAGAAGTAGCTGGTGGAAATAACAAGCCGTATCGGCAAAAAGGAACGGGCCGCGCACGTCAGGGTAGTACCCGGGCGCCACAGTTCCGTCATGGTGGTACCGTCTTTGGCCCCAGGCCACATCAATACCATCACGACGTGCCCAAGAAGATGCGCCGCCTGGCTATCCGCTCTGTCCTATCGGACAAAGTTGCCAACGAAAGCTTGATCGTCCTGAATGATCTGGTCCTGGATACTCCTCGCACCAAAGATATGTTGACGATTCTGAGCAAATTGCCGAACAGCGCCGGCAAAAAAGTGCTCATGATGTTGCCACAGCGCGATGAAAACGTTGTATTATCGACGCGAAACATTCCGACCGCTAAAGTGCAGCACGTCTCCTCCATTAACGTTGTGGAGTTGCTGAAGCATGATTATGTAGTGATGCCCGTGAAAACCGTGCGCTGGATCGAAATGGTTTTCGGCGAAGGCCTGAGCGCGGAAGAGGCGACCGCAAGGATCGCTAGCGAAGCCGCGTCAAGTGCCGAGAGCAAAGCGTAAGGCGAGGAGGAGAGACTGTGGAGATCACAGAAATACTGCGCCGGGGTATCGTGACCGAGAAATCGGTTCGGTTGCAAGAGCGTAACCAGTATACCTTTGAGGTGGCAGTTAATGCCAACAAGATTGATGTCCGTCGGGCGGTTGAGCAGCTGTTTAACGTAAAGGTTGTTGCGGTCAACGTGTTGCGCATGCCTGGTAAGCCCCGGCTGATCCGTCGACGTGGTGCTGCTCCTCGACCTGTTGCGGCCCGCGAATGGAAGAAAGCGATTGTCACCCTTGCTGAGGGTGAGTCAATCGATGCATTAAAGGCATAGGGGATTGAGAGATGCCAATTAGACAGTATCGACCAACATCTCCTGGACGTCGCGGTATGTCGGTATCGACCTTTGAGGAGATCACCAAGACAAAACCAGAGAAATCTCTGACTGTTAAGCTGAAAAAGCATGCCGGACGTAATAACCAGGGTAAGATCACGACCCGCCATCATGGCGGTGGTGCCAAGCGCGCCTATCGTATCATTGACTTTAAGCGCAACAAGCTGGGTGTACCCGCCCGCGTGGCCGCGATCGAATACGATCCAAACCGCACGTCGCGCATTGCCCTGCTGCACTATGTAGATGGAGAGAAGCGCTACATCATCGCTCCTCTTGGCCTGCAGGTTGGCGATCGCATCGAGGCTGGCCCGGAAGCCGACATTCGTGTCGGTAACGCGCTGCCCCTGAAGAACATTCCAACCGGTACCACCATCCACAACATCGAGTTGGAGCGCGGCCGTGGTGGTCAGCTCTGTCGCGGTGCTGGTGTTGGTGCCCAGTTGATGGCTAAAGAAGGCGATTACGCCCTTCTGCGCTTGCCCTCGGGCGAGCAGCGTCAGGTCCATATTCTGTGTATGGCCACCATTGGCCAGGTCGGCAACGTCGACCACGAGAACCGGAGCATCGGTAAGGCCGGACGTTCACGTCACCTCGGTCGCCGTCCAACCGTTCGCGGATCTGTTATGAACCCACGAGACCATCCTCATGGTGGTGGTGAGGGTCGCGCACCTATTGGCGGTAAGCCACAGACACCCTGGGGCAAGCCGGCGATGGGCTTCAAGACCCGCAGAAACAAGAGAACGGACCGCTTCATTGTCCG
The DNA here is from genome assembly GCF_036245075.1 of Dictyobacter halimunensis. NCBI lineage: Bacteria > Bacillati > Chloroflexota > Ktedonobacteria > Ktedonobacterales > Dictyobacteraceae > Dictyobacter > Dictyobacter halimunensis. The sequence continues at coordinate 2,087,093 of NZ_BSRI01000002.1, read as the reverse complement.
ACGCCGCAACGCAGGCAGGAGGAGGAAGTAATCTATGTCGCGCTCAAGAAAAAAAGGGCCATATATTCATGAGTCGCTCAGGAAGAAAATCCTGGTTATGCGCAAAACTGGCGACCGCCGTGTGATCAAAACCTGGTCTCGTGCCTCGATGATCTTTCCTGAAATGGTAGGAATGACCATCGGTGTACACAACGGCAAGACTCATGTACCGGTTTTCGTTAGCGAAAACATGGTTGGCCATAAACTAGGTGAATTTGCCCCCACCCGCCACTATCGTGGTCATGCTGGCGGCAAGAATGAGAAAACCACCAACGTTCGTTAGTGGTAAGTTAAAAAGAGGCTCAAGCGGTGAGCCCTCCGAGGATCTGCAGGGACCAGCTCCCAGGGGCCGACCAGAAAAAGGTGCCCCTTCCTCGGGGTATATTGTGAGGTAGAGATGCAAGTCAGGGCTATTGCAAAAGATATCGGCATTCCGCCGCGCAAGATGCGTCTGGTTACGAACGCGGTGAAAGGGCTTCGGGTAAATGAGGCTCTGGCTATTCTCCAGTTCTTGCCAAACGCCGGTGCGACACCTGTAAGCAAGGTTGTGGCCTCAGCCGCGGCAAATGCGGAGAATAACTACAATCTCAATCCAGATGACCTGTATATTCTTAATATTGTGGCGGATGATTCGTTCCGGATTAAACGTGTGAAACCACGGTCACATGGTCGGGCGGCTCGTATTTTACGTCGCTTTTGTCATGTAACTGTGATCGTCTCGGATGATCCGGCAGACGCTGGTCGTTAGAGACTACAAAAAGGAGGACACTTTTGGGACATAAAGTGCATCCCAATGGGTTCAGACTCGGCGTCGTCAGAGGATGGCAGTCTCGCTGGTATGCCGAGCGTGATTATAAAGATATTCTGGCGGAAGATTTCAAGATTCGTCAGATCATCAATAAAGAACTTGCCAATGCCTCGGTTTCGAAAATCGAGATCGAGCGCACCGCTGCAGACCAGGTCCTGGTCAGAGTTCATACAGCGAAACCTGGTATTGTTATCGGTAAGAGCGGAGAGAAAGTTGACAGATTGCGCAACCTTCTCGAAAGCAGGACCAAGAAGCGCCGCGTGCGCATGGATATCATCGAGATCCGTCAGCCGGAACTGGATGCTCTCCTGGTTGGTCGTAGTATTGCCGAGCAGCTAGAGAAGCGCGTCTCATTCCGGCGCGCGATGAAGCAGGCAGTGCAGAAGACAATGCGCGCCAATGCTAAGGGAGTTCGCATAATCTGTGGTGGTCGTCTGGGTGGTGCGGAGATTGCGCGTACCGAGAAGGAATTCGAGGGAAGCGTTCCGCTGCAGACCCTGCGTGCCGACATCGATTATGGTCAGACAGAGGCCCACACAACCTTTGGTGTTATCGGCATCAAAGTGTGGATCTACAAAGGTGACATCCTGCCCAGCAAGCGTCGTGAGTTAGCTCAGGCTCAAGTGGAAGCCGCCGCGCAACAGACATACGCCCCACGTGATCGTGGTGAGCGTCGCGGTGGTGAGCGTCGTGGTCGTGGCGAGCGCCCTCAGGGCGGCGAGCGCGGTCCACGTACACCAGGAGATCGTCCGCGTGGTGGAGACCGCGGTCCACGTCCTCAAGGGGACCGACCCCAGCGTCCACCCAGACCAGCTGGCGACCGTCCACAAGGTGAGCGCAGTCCACGTCCGCAAGGTGGAGACCGCGGTCCACGTCCTCAAGGGGACCGACCCCAGCGTCCACCCCGGCAGCCACGACCTGAACAGCAGGCACCCGTCAGTGAGAATACTGCGCCAGCAGTAACCCCTGCCGAGACCACACCGTCGACGCCGGATAGCGGGACCACTCAGAGCGAGTAGAGGAGAGCTAAGCCATGTTACTGGCACCATCACGTACAAAATATCGTCGACAGCACCGTGGACGTATGAAAGGCGAGGCCCAGCGCGGCAACACACTCTCTTTCGGCGAATATGGGCTGCAGGCTATGGAAGCCTGTTGGATGGAGGCTCGTCAGATTGAGTCCGCGCGTATCGCGCTCACCCGCTTCATGAAGCGCGGTGGTAAAGTGTGGATCCGCGTGTTCCCTGACAAGCCGATCACCGCCAAACCTGCTGAAACCCGTATGGGTAGCGGTAAAGGTGCTGTAGATCACTGGGTAGCGGTCGTCAAACCGGGCCGCATCATTTTTGAGATTGGCGGCGTTAGCCAGGAAATTGCCAAAGAAGCTGTGCGCCTGGCCGGTCACAAATTGCCCGTGAAGACACGCTTTATTACACGAGGGGAGGCGGAGAGTGTCGAAGCTTAATGACCGCCGTAAAGAAGTTTCTGAATTGTCGGCTGGCGAGGCGCAGAACCAGGTAAAAGAGCTGCGCCTGAAACTGTTCCAACTCCGTTTGCAACAGCAGCGTGGCGAAGTCAAGAATAGCCGCGTGTTCGCGCAGACGCGCAAAGATATCGCGCGCCTCTTGCACCGCCTAACCGTATTGGAGAATGAACAATAATGACACAGCAATCCAATGCGATCACTGCAGAGCAGGCCCTGGCAGCGGCTAAGAAAACTAGCCGCCGCCAGCAGAAGGTCGGCCGCGTGGTCAGCAATAAAGCGGACAAGACGATTGTTGTCGTCGTTGAGTCCTTGAAGAAGCACCGCATTTATAAGCGTACGTTCAAACAGACGACTCGCTTTTATGCGCATGATGAGAACAACAGCTGTAGTGTAGGCGACCTGGTACGTATCGAAGAGAGCCGCCCGCTGAGTAAATTGAAGCGCTGGCGCCTGGTGGAAATCGTGAAATACGGTTCCGGCATTGTTCCAGTCGAGCAAGTAGTGGCTGAGGTCGATCCTAACCTGCAGGATGAGTCCGCTGAGTCGGCGGAATAGGGAGTTTTGACAGATGATTCAGCCACAAACACGCCTGAAAGTCGCCGACAACACTGGCGCTAAAGAAATTATGTGCATTCGCGTTATGAGTGGTTCTTCCAAACGCTATGCCACTGTCGGTGACGTAATTAAGGCCTCAGTCAAGCAGGCCACACCAAATGGACAGGTAAAGAAGGGCGAAGTCGTAAACGCTGTTGTGGTGCGTGTCTCAAAAGAGTATTCACGCCCCGATGGCTCGCACATTCGTTTTGATGAGAACGCTGCCGTGATTATTGCCGCCGGTAATAACCCACGTGGCACGCGTATCTTTGGCCCGGTGGCCCGCGAATTGCGTGAGAAGAACTTCACACGACTCGTTTCGCTCGCACCTGAAGTGCTCTAACGGGGAAGAAAATGGCAACACAAGCAAAGAATAAAAAGCCCCTCCACCTTGCCAAGATGAACATCAAGAAGGGCGACACAGTCGTAATTCTTGCTGGCAAGGATAGAACTAAACGAGGAACCGTTTCGCGGGCGCTTCCTCAGAACAGCAAGGTCATCGTTGAGGGCCTCAACGTTGTGAAGAAGCACATCCGCCCACAGGGCCAGACACGGCAGGGTGGCGTGATCGAGAAAGCCATGCCTTTGCATGTCTCCAACGTCATGTTGATCTGCACCGAGTGCGGTGAGCCAACCCGTGTCGGCATCGAGCGTCGCCCCCTGGGGTCCGACCAGAAGGAACGTCCTGTGCGTATATGCAAGAAGTGCCATAAAGCCATTGCAGACAACACGAGGAGTTAAGAATTATGGCAACAGCATTTAAAGAGCGCTATCGCCAGGAAGTTGTGCCGGCCCTGCAGAAAGAGTTCAACTACGAGAATCCAATGCAGGTCCCGGGTATTCACAAAGTGGTTGTGAATATCGGCATGGGCGAGGTCATCCAGAACGCGAAAGCGATGGATGCCGCCGTCGCCGACCTGGCCGCCATCACCGGGCAGCGTCCGGTGATCACACGCGCCAAGAAATCCGTCGCGGCCTTCAAATTGCGTGAAGGTATGCAGATCGGCTGCATGGTAACCCTGCGCGGTGCCCGGATGGAATACTTCCTGGATAAATTATTGAACGTGGCCCTGCCACGTATCCGCGACTTCCAGGGGATCTCCCCTGACGCATTCGACGGACGCGGCAACTATACCCTGGGCTTGCGTGAACAACTGGTCTTTCCTGAGATCGATTACGATAAAATCGACAAGCTACGCGGCATGGAGATCACTATTGTGACCACCGCGAAGACCGATCAGGAAGGCCGACGGCTGCTCGCATTGATGGGCATGCCCTTTAAGAAGTAACGCTGGAGGGCGAAATGGCAAAAACTTCAATGATTGTAAAGTCGCAGCGTAAGCCTCGTTTCAAGGTACAGCAGCATAACCGCTGCCAGGTCTGCGGCCGACCTCGTGCATACATGCGTAAATTCGGTCTCTGCCGTATCTGCTTCCGCGAGCGTGCGCATCGCGGTGAGCTGCCCGGCGTGACGAAATCGAGCTGGTAGAATCGCGAGCGAAGAGGAAAGGACATGTAGCAAGAAAGCCGGGGGCTTTGACTGCTACGTGATATGGAGGAACATCCATGAATATGACTGATCCCATTGCGGATATGCTTACGCGCATTCGTAATGCGGCAACAGCACGGCATACTCGCGTTTTAATTCCAGCCTCAAAAATGAAGCTGAGTCTTGCGCGTGTGCTTAAAGAAGAAGGCTATGTCAAGGACATCGAGATCCTGAAAGATAATCCGCAGGGCACCCTGCGCCTGACACTACGTTATGTGGAAAAGAAACCCGTCGTAACGCAGTTGAAGCGCGTCAGCAAGCCGGGTCTGCGCGTATACACCAAGCAAGCCAACATTCCCCGCGTACGCGGCGGACTGGGTATTGCGATTCTTTCGACACCAAAGGGCTTGATGACCGGTTCGAACGCTTACAAGCAGGGTCTTGGCGGCGAAGTCATCTGCTACGTCTGGTAGAGGGAGGTATCAAATGTCTCGTATTGGACGTTCTCCAATTGCTGTCCCGTCAAAAGTAGATGTGAAGTGGACAGATAAGAACTTTGTGACGGTCAAGGGTCCCAAAGGTGAGCTATCGCAGCAGATCGATCCTGAACTGGCTTTAAAGCTTGAGGATGGGCAGTTGACGGTTTCGCGCCCTTCGGATTCCCGCGAGCATCGCTCGAAGCATGGCCTGTACCGCACCCTGGTGAACAATATGATCGTCGGTGTGACTACAGGGTATACAAAGTCACTGGAGATCCACGGTGTTGGTTACCGTGCCAACAAAATTGGCAACAACCTGGTTATCCTCGTTGGCTACTCCCACCCCATTGAGGTGCAACCACCTGCAGGCGTTACCTTCTCGGTAGATGGTATCGACGCAGCGACCAAAGCCACAAAGATCAGTGTCAGCGGTATCGACAAGCAACTGGTTGGCGCGGTCGCCGCTGAAATCCGCCGCTTGCGTAAGCCAGAGCCCTATAAAGGCAAAGGTATCCGCTACGCGAATGAGAAGATTCGGCGTAAAGCTGGTAAAGCTGGTAAAGTCGGCGGTAAGAAGAAGTAAGGCTGCACCCCCTTCGTATCCGTGTTACAATCTATCCAGGGGAACCTGGCTAGATTGTTCGCGGATGCGACTTTCTGTCTATTAGTAGCTGAGAAAACTCGCGACAATAGCCAGAGTGTGATACTATAATGTGGGCAATATTTTACCCACCCATTTTGACTGTGCACTGGCCTGAGCACTGCGCAGGCGGCCTGCGATACATATCGCAATGTGCCGATCGCGGGTGCCAGGGACCAGTTTGCCAGCTCATGTGATTCAGCATTGTGTCAAAACGCGATAACGAAGGATTGTACTATGAGGGACGTAGTGCCGACCACGTCGCTCCATGCTCCTTCCGTCAGCGCGTATCCAAAGAAAGGGGAATTGCAAGAGATTGCCTCTTTGTATCAAAAGCAAAGATGAGCTTATATCTTTTGTGATGAAACTATGATTAAGAGATTTGAAGCCAATAAGGCGCGGCTGCGGCGGCACCAGCGTATACGACGCCACTTCGCGGGAACCCCGTCACGTCCACGTTTGAATGTGTTCCGCAGTGGACATCATATCTATGCGCAAATAATAGACGATTCCCTCGGCCTGACCATAGTTGCCGCCTCATCTATGGATGAGAGCTTGAAGAACTTTAAGCCAGAGCCGTCTTCCTCAGCTCCCCAGGCGAGCCAGGTTAGCGAGCCAGCTCCTGAGCCCGAGGCCGTTGAGGCAGCCGCCGAAGCGCCCGCTAAAAAAGGGAAGGGCGCGCGGCAGCCTCGCGCAGCGGCGCCGGTCGTGGAGAAGAAAGTAAAGAAGTCTCCTGTTGATCAACTCGCTGGCATTGCCGGTAACCGTAAGGTTGCGGTGGCACGCGAAGTAGGTAAGATCGTCGCCCAGCGTGCCAAAGAGAAGGGTATTGCCCAGGTTGTCTTTGACCGTGGTGGCTATGCCTATCATGGACGAGTCGCTGCACTTGCTGAAGGCGCTCGTGAGGGTGGCCTGGATTTCTAGGCCCACGAGGCAACCTTTCATGCGTGCACACGTAGGAAAGCGCGCATGAATTTAGAGGAGTAAGACAGAAAATATGGCAAGAATAGATGCTTCAAAACTGAACCTTGAAGAGACCGTGGTGGAAGTGAGCCGCGTCTCCAAGGTTGTGAAAGGCGGCCGACGCTTTAGCATTCGTGCTCTGGTGGTTGTTGGTGATCGCAGTGGGCACGTAGGCTATGGCTTTGGTAAGGCCGGCGAATATACCGAGGCGATCCGTAAGGGTGTTGAGGATGCCAAGAAACACCTGGTCGAGGTTCCTCTGACCGGAACGACCATCCCCTTTGCCGTCAAATCAAACTTCGGTGCATCCGAGGTTCTGCTGAAGCCGGCCGCCCCTGGTACTGGTGTTATCGCCGGTGGCGCTGTGCGTGCGGTCATGGAGGCGGCTGGTATCCGTGACATCCTGACCAAGACACTGGGCAGCACCAATAAGGCGAACACCGTGCAGGCCTGTATCGTCGGTCTGCGCGAACTGCGCTCGGCCGATGCCGAGGCTGCCCGTCGTGGTAAAACCGTTGTCGAGCTTTTGGGCCGCAAACGTGCCGAGCAGCTGGCCGCAGCTACTGCCGCAGCCGCTGAGCAAGCCGCAGCCGCCCGTGCCGCCCGCGAAGAAGAGATCCGTGAGAGCCGCGCGATATCCGGCCGTCGCGATCGCGGTGGTGACCGCCGTGGTGGTGGTGATCGCCGTGGTGGTGGTGACCGCCGTGGCGGCGGTGATCGCCGATAGGAGTTGGAGAAAATGGCAAAACTGCGTGTAAAATGGGTCAAAAGCTCTATCGGCTACCCAAAAGATCAGAAAGCAACGATTCAGGCTCTGGGCTTGCGCAAGCTGCAGCATACTGTTGAGCATGATGATCAGCCCGCTGTGCGTGGTATGATCCGCAAGGTGAGCCACCTGGTTCAAGTAGAGGAGATTATCAGTGAAACTCTCTGATTTGCGACCCGCTCCCGGTTCTCACAAGGCAGAGCGCCGCGTCGGACGTGGTCACGGCTCCGGTCGTGGTAAGACCGCTGGCCGTGGTACAAAGGGTCAGAAGGCCCGTACTGGTGGGCATGTTAACCGCTCATTCAATGGCGGTCAGACACGCCTGAACAAGCGTTTACCATTCGTTCGCGGTCTTGGCAATGGTACTTCCGCTTTCCGCGACGAATATACTATTATTAATATTGTAGACCTTGAGTTGTTTGAGGGTGGCTCTCAGGTTCGTCCTGAGGATCTGGCCGCCCAGGGATTGGCGACTCCCGCCCAGGGCAAGGGCCTGATCAAGGTTCTTGGCGATGGCGAGATCGATCGCGCGCTGACCGTGCATGCGCATAAGTTTTCTGCGAGCGCGAAGGCCAAGATCGAGGCTGCCGGTGGTAGCGTGGAGATCATCCCAACGCGTGTCTACGAAAAGACAAAACGCCGTAAGGACGAAAACAAGGAGACAGCTGAAGCTGCACAGTAGCCAATCAGCGCCAGGGAGAAAGGTTACGCTCTCTCCCTGGCATCCTGTTTCTCCTTCTACACGCTGTGCAATGACCTGTGTTTGCGTTCTTCGCAAAAGGAGGCTCCCATGTGGGAAAAGCTGCGTAGCATCTGGACAGTCCCTGATCTGCGCAAAAAGATCCTCTTCACGCTAGGTATGCTGCTCGTATTCCGCATCCTGGCCCACATCAACGTCCCGTTGTCACCTGATGAGCAGAAGAATCTGAATAGTCTTTTTAACAAAGGTGATAATCCGGTTGGGCAGCTGCTCGGCTTGCTCGATGTATTTTCTGGCGGATCTTTGCAGAACTTCTCTATCGTTGCTTTTTCTGTTTACCCCTATATTACTGCCACCATTGTGATGCAACTTTTGCAGCCCATCATTCCAGCGTTGCAGAATTTGTCTGCTCAGGGTGAGGCGGGCCGTCTGCGCTTCAGTCAGATCACTCGTATTATTACGGTGCCGCTGGCGTTTCTGCAGGCTCTGGGCCAATGCGCTCTCTTCCAACAAGAGCAGGTGTTGCAGCACTTCAACCTGATCGATCCTCAGTATGCGTTGCAGTCGTTCGCGATCGTGGCATCTTTGATCACCGGTACGATGATTCTGGTCTGGCTGGGTGAGCTGATTACCGAAAAAGGTATCGGCAATGGTATCTCGATTATCATTCTGGCCAATATCCTCAGTAACCTGCCCAAGTACGTGCAGCAGGGTATTACCGCTGCTCAGTCCGGTGGCAGTGGCGCTGTGGTTAGCCTGGGTGTATTCGCGATCATCGGTGTCATCACTATTCTGGGTATCATCTATATTTACCTGGGACAGCGACGTGTTCCTGTTCAGTATCCAACCAAGCGTAACGTTGGCCGTAACATGATGGTTGGATCTGCGCAGACCACATATATTCCGATGCAGGTCAATAGCGCGGGTATGATTCCGCTCATCTTCGCGTCGTCGATGCTGCTTTTCCCAACGGTCATTGCTCGCTATCTGAGCACAAGTAGTACACCCTGGATCAAGAACGCGGCTCTCTGGGTCTCGATCAACCTGATCAACCCCACTGAGTGGTGGTATTGGCTCTTTAACTTCCTGCTGGTTGTGGCTTTCACCTACTTCTATGCGTATGTGATGTGGCAGCAGCAGAATATTCCAGAGAACTTGCAGAAGCAGGGTGCGTTTATTCCGGGCTATCGTCCGGGCGAACCGACCAGTCGTTATCTTATGAATATCCTGAATCGTATCACCCTGGCGGGAGCCTTATTCCTCGGAGTGATTACGGTTTTGCCGTTCGTCGCTCGTGTGGGTGGTAATCAGATGCTGGGCGCGGCCGCGCTTCTGATCGCTGTAGGCGTCGTGCTCGACACGGTCCGACAGCTGGAATCCCAGATGGTGATGCGTAACTATTCAGGTTTTCTTTCCTAGACAAGGGGTTTAAAGGTGGCTGTTTCACTGGTTTCCCTTGCATGTCTATTGTTTGCGGGGAAATGCGATGAAGCATTTTCTCCTAGGGGGAAGTGCAACGCTGCACTTCTTCGAATTTCCTGCGGAGGAAAATCGTGAATATTATCCTGATCGGTGCACAAGGGTCCGGAAAAGGGACACAGGCTGAGCGCCTGGCCCACTCTCTGGGCATGCACCATGTTTCAAGTGGTGACCTGTTTCGTAAAGAGTCCGAAGCTGGCACAGAGTTTGGTAAACAGGCTCAGGCCTACTTCGATCGTGGTGAATTAGTTCCTGATGATTTAACAGTGGCTATGGTGTTGAAGCATATTTCAGCTGAGAAGTATGCACGCGACGGAGTCCTCCTGGATGGTTTTCCTCGAACTATTGCACAGGCGAAAGCACTTGACCAAGGATTGTCACCTGTTGGTCGGTCTATAGATTGTAGCCTTTACCTGGAAGTACCGCGTGAAGAGTTGCTTCACCGCCTTTCGGGCCGCTACATTTGCCGGGCCCATCAACATGTGTATAATATTGAAACGAATCCTCCCAAAAATCCGGGTGTCTGTGATCTGGATGGAAGTGAGCTGTATCAACGAGCCGATGATAAGGGTGAGGCGATACAAAAACGGTTAGACACGTTCTTTAATGAAACCATTCGATTGTTAGATTATTATAAGCAGCAGCACAAGCTGCAGACTGTGAATGGTAATCAAAGCATCGAGCAGGTGTCACAAAGCCTTATTGATGCCGTTCAAGGCTGTCATAAGTAAAAAGAATTTCTGGTATGGACGGGGCCGGGAATGACCAAAAAGGGAATTCCCACTCGACACCTCAGAGAAAGTATGCTATAATTCGTAGTTGGCTGCAGCAGTAAATACTGCTGCCCTTTTGTACTTTCAAGTGCATGGAAAACTGCAGTATAATCCGCAAATGCTCGTGCAATGGCTGCTGTACGAGGCATCACTGCTACGCATATATGCAGGAATAGAGAATGTGGTCCCGCCGCTAGGGAAAGGATGTTATGCCAAAAAAGGATGAAATTGAGGTTGAGGGTAAAGTGTTGGAATCCCTCCCCAATGCCATGTTTAAAGTAGAGATTGATGAAAACCACCAGGTTCTGGCTGTCCTATCGGGTCGTATGCGTATGAACTTCATACGTATCGTACCAGGTGATAAGGTTAGGATTGTGCTATCCCCCTATGACCTGACACGAGGGCGCATAACATGGCGTGCGCGATGATGAGGCCTCTGGCTGGCTGGCGTGCTGATCCGTCCGTTTGGTTTTAAGCACGCGCCCATCATTGTTCCTTTTCTCCTATCGGTATCTTTTCGGTACACTGGCCGGGTAAGTAGGAAGCATGTTGTTATCCGTTTCAAGTGATTCTCTACTTCCGTCCGTCGTTGCCTGGTTCATGGGACGAGCAAGCGGGCCTTGATGTGCTGTAGGCCCCATGGCTCTGGCTATGGCTGGCAATGGGTAATCAATGTGAATTTTTATGTCAAATATGAGGAGAGGCAGACATGAAAGTAAGCGCCTCAGTTAAGCCGCGCTGTGATAGCTGCAAAATCATTCGCCGCAAACGTGTGGTGATGGTTATTTGTAGCAAAGATCCAAAACATAAACAGAAACAGGGCTAATCAGGGTTTTGATTTTCGGCTCTGCCCCGCCCACAGTCAGGTGGGTGGTGAGCGAGTGGCCCATAAAAATTGAAACGCAAAGCTGGAGGAAAAGATGGCAAGAATCGCCGGCGTAGACATTCCGCGAGAGAAGCGTGTGGAAATTTCGCTGTGCTATATCTATGGTATTGGGCTGACGACCAGTCGCAAGATCCTGGAGCGTACACGTATTAATCCAGATACACGGGTAAAGAACCTGACCGAAGAAGAAGTCAATCGTCTCCGTGAAGTTATTGATCGCGAACACAAAGTTGAAGGCGACCTGCGCCGTGAAGTTGATATGAATATCAAACGGCTGATCGAGATCAACTGCTATCGTGGTATGCGCCACCGTCGTAACCTGCCGGTGCGTGGACAGCGCACACGTACAAATGCGCGCACACGCCGTGGTCCAAAACGTACGGTTGCTGGCAAGAAGAAAGCTGCAGCGAAGAAGTAACGCAGGAGAGAGATTGTAAAAATGGCAGACAAAAAGAAACCAACCGGCAAAATCAGGCGGCGTGAACGTAAATCAGTTCCCCGTGGTCAGGCTCATATTCAGGCAACATTCAACAATACGATTGTGACCCTCACCGACCCTAACGGAAACGTGCTTTCCTGGGGAAGCGCTGGTGGTCAGGGCTTCAAGGGCTCCCGTAAGAGCACCCCTTATGCTGCTCAGGTGACTGCGGAGACCGCAGCTCGCAAAGCGATGGAGCATGGCCTGCGACAGATTGATGTCTTCGTAAAAGGCCCGGGCTCTGGCCGTGAGGCAGCGATCCGCTCTTTGCAGTCGGCTGGCCTCTCAGTCACTTCAATTACAGATGTTACACCTATTCCGCACAACGGTTGCCGACCGCCCAAGCGTCGTCGTGTATAAGTAGCCGTAGTGATCGGTGAGGAGGATAGAACTAGATGGCACGTTATACCGGTCCCGTCTGCAAACTGTGCAGGCGTGAAGGGGTAAAACTTTTCTTAAAAGGCGACAAGTGCATGACCAAGTGCACTCTGGAGCGCCGCAATACACGTCCTGGCCAGCATGGTGCCAGCCGCGCTCGTAAAGAGTCCGGATACGCCAAGCAGCTGCGCGAGAAGCAGCGCGTACGTCGCACATACGGGGTGCTGGAGCGCCAGTTTGTGAAACACTTTGGTGCTGCCGCCGGCCGCCCTGGTAAAACAAGCGAGAACCTGTTGCAGATTCTGGAGATGCGCCTGGATAACCTGGTTTATCGCCTCGGTCTGGCCGATTCACGCGCCCAGGCTCGTCAGCTGGTGAACCATGGTCACTTCGCCGTCAATGGCCGCAAGACAGACATTCCGTCTTTCATTGCCAAGCCAAACGACGTTATCACTGTCCGTGAGCGCAGCAAGGGCCTTGAGTACTTCAAAGCTCGCGCGTTGATGCTCGCTCAGAAGGGTGTTCCGAGCTGGTTGAGCTTGAACATTGATGAGCTGTCGGGCCGTGTAATTACCATACCCTCTCGAGCGGAACTTGAGCTACCCTTCGATGAGCAGATGGTGGTTGAGTATTATCAACGATAATAGGTTGAGTCGGCGGAGACTTCATGGCACACGCCCGCGCGCTTTACTTGCACGATATTGGGCAAGTGGCCAGGCGTTGCCGGCATGTGTGTTAGAAGGGTTAGGTCCGCGCCTGGGTGATCCTGTAAGGGGTCGCATCAGGGCGAAGAACTCTTGGACTACCAGCGTTCCGGCCTCTGTCTCCCAGGCTATATAGGTCATGTGAGCATTTTTTGAAGAACCTGGTAGAAAAAGAAAGGCAGGTTAGAACCTTGCTAGATATTGCACTACCTCGCATTAAAAGCACAAAGACACAGGGTAATTATGCGAGTTATGATATAGAGCCGTTAGAGGCTGGGTATGGTATGACCCTGGGTAATTCGTTGCGGCGTGTATTGCTGTCTTCGTTGCCCGGCGCGGCTGTCACCTCTATTCGGATCGAGGGTGTGCAACACGAGTTCCAGGACGTCCCTAACGTGATGGAAGATGTGACTGATATTGTGTTGAATGTCAAACGTCTTCGCCTGCGCTCCTTCTCAGACCATCCCGTTTCGATGCGTCTGGAAGTGAGCGGCGAGCGTGAGGTGACGGCAGCCGATATCATCGCTCCTAGCACGGTAGAGATTGTTAATCCTGAATTGCATATTGCAAGCCTCGATAATGACAATGCTCGCCTCGATATGGAGCTGGTCGTTGAGACCGGTAGAGGTTATGTTCCTGCCGACTCAAAAGAGGATCAGCCTATTGGGGTAATTCCAGTCGATGCGATCTACACGCCTGTGCAGAAGGTGAATTATACCGTCGAGCACACCCGTGTGGGGCAGATGACAAACTTCGATAAAATTGTTCTTGAAATTACGACGGATGGTACGATTACGCCCGATGAGGCGTTGCGTCAAAGTGCGGATATTCTGGTGCGGCATTTTACTCTGCTCGCCAATTATCGCGCTCAGGTACCTGAGACTGAACCGGTATCTTTGAGCAGCCTACCCATCCCACAGAAGATCTATGATACTCCCATCGAGGAACTCGATCTCTCGGTGCGCGCTTACAACTGTTTGAAGCGTAGCAATATCACGAAGGTTGGTCAGGTTCTTTCGATGAATGAGGAAGATCTGCTGGGTGTACGCAATTTCGGTGAGAAGAGTTTGCAGGAGCTGCGTGAGCGCCTACTTGCACGAAACTTCCTGCCTAATCCGCGCACGAGCACCGTCGGAGCCGATTTGGACGGCGATCACGAAATGGAGGAATAAGGTGAGGCACCGAATTGCTGGCAACCGGATGAATATGCCAGAGCCGCGTCGGCGGTCTGCACGTCGTAACTTGATGGCTGGTCTCATCCGTTATGACCGTATCCAGACCACCGAGGCACGCGCTCGCGCGATCCGTGGTGAAGCTGAAAAGTTGATTTCTGTGGCGGTGAAGGGGCGAGAAGAAGCCCGCAAGCACCTGGCCGCAGTGGTATCTAATGAAGATCAGGCGACCAGAGTCCTGGAGTTCGCTCGTAAGGGCCGTTTCTCGTTGCAGCACAATGTGGCTTCAAATGATGAGCGCGCGCGGCAGCAGAAGGCTCCTTTAACCGATAAGGGTCGCAAATTCCAGGAAGACAAGCTGAAAGCACGCCGCGAAGAGCTGCTGGCCATTTTCCCGAATGAGAATGAGGCCGAGAAAGCTTTGAAGGCTGCTTATGAGGCGATGGTGATCGAATTGCACGCTCGCCGTCAGATCTTGAGCTCCCTGCCCGATGAGCTGGTCGTCAAAAAGATGTTTGAAGAGCTGGCTCCTCGTTATCTCGGTCGTCCTGGTGGCTATACTCGTATTACGAAGCTGGGCCGCCGTAAAGGTGACGCCGCCGAAATCGCGCAGATCGCCCTGGTATAAAGAGGGATACAGGTAGCGCGGAACCGGGTTTGGCGCGTCTATCCCTGGAACATTGAACATTAACGTATGAACATTGCTTGTGGTATTGAGTATGATGGTACCGACTTTCGCGGTTTCCAGCGTCAGGCTGTAAACCATGGACCTACGGTGCAGGGGGCCCTGGAGAGCGCGATCTCTCGCGTCTCAGATGGGGCTTTCTCCGTGGTCAATGGCGCTGGTCGTACCGATGCTGGCGTGCATGCAAGTGGTCAGGTAATAACTTTCTCGACCCAGCTGCAACGCGAGCCCGCGGTATGGCTGCGTGCGTTGAATGCCGTTTTACCCAATACGGTGGCGGTACGCTGGGTACGTGTGATGCCGGAACGCTTCCATGCTCGCTTTAGCGCGGTGAGTCGTTCGTATCGCTATACGATCTGGAACGACCTTGCGCCATCAGCCCTGCATGCCAGGTATAGCTACCATTGCTCTAAAGCAGTGGATGTCGACCTGATGAATCAGGCCTGCCAGGCGCTGCTGGGCGAGAAGGATTTCGGAGCCTTCGGGCATAGTCCCAATGTCTCGAATCCGCTTAAGCCGGGACCACATTCCTGTGTTCGTATGATGTTAGAGGCCCGTTGCACACGCCCAGAGGCGAACGAACTCATTTATTGCGATTTTACCGCTAACGCCTTTCTCACGGGGCAGGTTCGTAGAATGGTTGGAACCCTACTGCTGGTGGGACAGAAGCGTCTCTGTCTGGAAGAATTTTTTGAAATTGTGCAACGTGCGGAGAAGACGCACCCTGGTTCAGCGGCCCCCTCTCATGGGCTGTGCCTGGTACGGGTTGATTATCCTGAGAAGTTTGGAGTAAACGAACGATGATGAAGACATATAGCGCCAAGGCCGCTGATCTGCAACCTAAATGGTATGTCATCGATGCCGAGGGGCAGGTGCTTGGTCGCCTGGCAACGCAGATCGCGCACATCTTGCGCGGTAAGCATAAACCTACTTTCACACCACACCTCAATAGCGGGGATTTTGTGGTTGTGATCAATGCTGAGAAGATCGCGGTAAGCGGCAATCGCCTGGATCAAAAGGTCTACTACCGCCATTCGCAGTATCCTGGTGGCTTGAAAAAGACCACCCTGCGTCAGACCCTGGAAGGCAAACATCCAGAGCGCGCGCTTGAGCATGCCGTACGCGGCATGGTGATGCACAATCGCCTGGGTACCCGGGTGATGTCTCGCCTGAAGATCTATGCTGGCCCCACCCATCCCCATGAGGCTCAGAAGCCTGTGATCTGGACGGGTCCAGAGGCGTTGTTGAAGCAGCTTACTGAGGCAAAGTAAAGAAGAGGAGAACCTACCTTGGCTGATACCCCCAAAGGTGAATACTTCTACGGTATGGGACGGCGCAAGACGGCTGTTGCTCGCGTGCGCGTCTTCCCAGGCGGCGATGGTAGCATCACCATTAATGGCAAAACTGCCCCCAACTACTTCGGGCAGCGCGATACACATCTGGCGGCAGTGGCTGCGCCCCTGCGTGCGCTGGATCTGAACAGCGGTGCTTATACCCTGACCGTTCGTGTGGTCGGTGGCGGCGCCAGCGGCCAGGCCGGCGCTATTCGTCATGGTCTGGCCCGCGCCCTGGTACGCTTGAACCCTGATTTCAAGCTGGCCCTGCGCCGTGCTGGCTACCTGACGCGTGACCCACGCATGAAGGAAAGAAAGAAACCTGGTTTGAAACGCGCTCGTAAGGCTCCACAGTATACGAAGCGTTAATATTCCAGTCAGAACAGAGCAAAAAGAAGTCCGGTCGACAATTGTCGACCGGACTTCTTTTTGCTCTGTTCTGACTAATTCTTTGCGGCGACTTCGCTGTAGACGGGGGTGCACCAGTCGCGGTATTTGCTGTTGCGACCACGAACGATGTCGAAGTAGAGGTCCTGGAGCTTTTGGCCCAGGGGACCAGTGGAGCCGTTGCCAACGGGATTGTGATCTACTTCGATGACCGGGGCGATCTGGGCGCCTGTTCCACAGAGGAAGATTTCGTCCGCGGTGTAGAGCTCTGTGCGGTCGATCTGGCGCTCGCGAACGTTGATGCCGAGCTCTTCTTTCGCCAGGTGCATGATGGTGTCACGGGTAATGCCGAGCAGAATATTTTCTGATGGAGCGGGCGTGATCAATTCACCGTTCTGGAATAGGAAGATGTTTTCGGCGCTTCCTTCGGAGACGTGTCCCTCATGGTTGAGCATGATGGCTTCGTCGAAGCCGTTCTGGATGGCCTCCGTTTTGGCGAAGGCGGCGTTGACGTAGCTGCCGCAGATCTTGGCGCGGGCCGGAATGGCGTTGTCGTCGATGCGACGCCACGATGAGACACCACAGCGCAGACCGCCGATCTCAACGTAGTTGCCCATTGGCTCGGATGTGAGAAGGTAATCGTCACTCAGTCCATGCAGGCGCACACCGATGATCTCATCGCTCTTATAGGCTACAGGACGCTGATAGACGTCCTGGTGCTGCTCGTTGCGTTTGACCAGCTCGACACTGTGCTCGATCAGCTGCTCAACCGTATAGGGCAGGTTGATGCGCATGATCTTGCAGGAACGCTGCAGGCGCTCATAATGTTCGCGCAGGCGAAACAGGTAGACCTGCTGCTGCTCTTCATTCCAATAGCCACGAATGCCTTCAAACACCCCTGTGCCATAGGCAAAGCCATGACTGCGTACAGAGATGAAGCCACGCTCGGCCGGGATGTACTCACCATTCATAAAGAGTATTTTTGCATCCATAATCGTTGTGGATAAGCCGCACTGCTGCTACTTATCGTCTCCTCCTTGTTCCAAATGTGATGGTGTATTGAGATAATATATGTCTACAACGTTCCGGGGCGAGCCCTGGAAACATGTGAGTGGTGTATTGAAGGAATGTGATCAAGAAAACTGTTATAGGATTTTCTTGCCCAGCGCTGAGAGCGTGAGCTCTACCGCCAGCTGGGCCGTGGTGTTCTCGCGGTCCAGGATGGAGTTCACCTCTACCACGTCCATAGAGACCATGCGTTGAGATTCGGCGATCATCTCCATGGCGAAGTGGGCCTCGCGATAGCTGAGTCCACCACGTACGGGCGTGCCGACGCCAGGCGCTTCGCGTGGGTCAAGCGAGTCCAGGTCCAGGCTCAGATGGATCGGACCATTATCTGCGCCCGCGATCTCGATAGCCTGCTGCATGACATAAGAGATGCCGCGGCGATCGATGTCCGACATGGTAAAGACGTGGATGTTGTGCTCGCGTAGCAGCTTCTGCTCGCCTGTGTCCAGGTCTCGCGCGCCGATGATGACGATCTTGTTTTTATCAATTTTGGGTGCCCAGCCACCAACGTTGACCAGGCTCTCGTCGCCGAGTCCGGCCAGCGCGGCCAGGATCATGCCGTGGATATTGCCCGATGGCGTGGTTTCCTCCACGTTGAAGTCGGCATGGGCATCGACCCAGATCACACCAACGTTCTTATGTACGCGGGCGACACCGCTGATCGATCCCAGGGCCATACTGTGGTCCCCACCCAGAATCAATGGGAATTCTTCGGCCTCGAGTGCATCGCTCACGGTGGCAGATAGCTCGTCTGCCAGTTTGGTAATGGGCTCCAGATATTTTAAACGAGGATTGCCGGTTGGCTGATTCTCGGGTAATGGTATGTTGATGTTTCCGACGTCATTGACGCTGTGGCCAAGTCGTTGGAGCTGGTCGATCAGACCAGCGTAACGGATTGCTCGGGGACCGATATCGACCCCACGTCTATCTGCGCCCAGATCGATAGGGGCGCCAATTACACGGATACGCATAGGAAAAATTCACCTCTGTTCACCATTGAACGTTGACGATACGGCTCGTCAATGAAATAACGTACGTACATAACACCCTCCTGTGACTGTATGGAAGGTGCCCTTTTCTTTTCATTATATGCACTGCCATGGAGTTTGTCTACGGACCACCTGTTTCGACCAGTTGAGCTTTCGCGTTCTCTCAATAAAACGTGAAATCTGCATCTCTCTCTCAAAAAAGCATATGACACAGATGTCTATTGACTTGATCATATTTGAGGATTGGTGGTATACTGAATGTCATATAGATCATTAGCGAGCCCGCCCAAAATGGGCGGGTTTTCCCATTGATACTATAAAAAGCAGTCAGTTAGTCAGGCGTTGTGCTTGGGAGGCCATGCTGGCCTTCTAGTGGTATTCTATGCAGCATCGTATAAGCTGTGGCGGCCATGGAGGCCGCGCATGCGCGACGTTGATGGCTGTTTGCTAACACATGTAACTGTCCTGGAACTGAACATGTGGAAGTGGGAAGCAATGAAGCTTTTTCGTGCAGTGTAGCAGCCTGGCTCGAGAGGCCGGGTCCGAGGAGGTTCCTTTTATTATGGTTGTCGATGTTATTAGTCCTTATACTGTGGCCGTAGCTCAGTTCGATGAAGCAGCCGAGCGACTCGGTCTATCCCGATCAATGCGCAATGTGTTGCGCGCCCCCAAGCGTGAACTTATCGTCAATTTTCCCGTGCGCCTGGATAACGGCGATGTGCAGATGTTTACAGGTTATCGCGTTCAGCATAACATCAATCGCGGACCGGCTAAGGGTGGTATTCGCTTTAGCCCCGAGGTCTCCCTCGATGAGGTGCGTGCCCTGGCGATGTGGATGACCTGGAAATGTGCGGTTGTGGATATCCCTTTCGGGGGCGCCAAGGGTGGCGTTATCTGCGATCCCCATCAAATGTCTCGTGGCGAACTCGAACGTATGAGCCGCCGATATGCTACCGAGATCTCGATTCTGATGGGTCCCAATAGCGATATCCCCGCTCCCGATATGAATACCAATCCGCAAGTTATGGCCTGGATGATGGATACCTATTCAATGCACCAGGGCTATTCGGTACCGGCGGCGATTACCGGTAAGCCGCTGGCTATTGGTGGCAGTGAGGGCCGCCTGGATGCTACCGCGCGTGGTGTGCAGGTCGTGGCGCTGGCCGCGATGCGTCATCTGGATATGTCCCCCGAAAGTTGTTCTGTCGTCATCCAGGGATTTGGCAATGTCGGCGGAATTACGGCACGTCTCTTACATGAGACGGGTTGCAAGATCGTTGGTTTAAGCGATATCAGTGGCGGCATTTATAATCCTCACGGTATCGATGTTCCAACGGCTATGCGTTTCTCCCGTGAACATGGAAGCCTGCGTGGCATGCCTGGGACTGAACCGGTCACCAATCGCGAATTATTAGAGCTTCCCTGCGATGTCTTGATCCCGGCGGCCCTGGAGAATCAGCTGACCAAGGATAATGCTGACCGCGTGCAGGCTCGCCTGATTGTTGAAGCCGCCAACGGTCCTACCACCAATGAGGCCGATCGCATCTTGAACGATAACGGTGTGCTGATCGTACCGGATATTCTGGCCAATGCGGGCGGCGTTACTGTTAGCTACTTTGAATGGGTACAGGATCTACAACATTTCTTCTGGTCTGAAAAAGAAATTAATCAACGCCTTGAAACAATTATGACGCGTTCTTTTAATGCTGTGCTTGAGAAGTCAACCAACCAGGAAACGAATCTGCGTATGGGCGCCTACCTACTGGCGGTCAGCCGTGTCGCGGAGGCGACCGAGTTGCGTGGCATTTATCCCTAGCATATGACCAGCGCATTTTTCTCTGCTTGAAAAATTGTGTGTTTGAAACATGGAATATTCACTTGAATGATTTTTTGTATGCCTGCTTTGCATACGTGATATTAAACGAAATCGGAGGTCCATAGCTGGACCTCCGATTTCGTTTAATATCACGTTGAAAACAATTGTTTCGCGCCTGCGGCGCTCAAATATTTAAGTATATGTGGTGTAGAACCAGTTTCAGATACCTCCTCAGTTTGAGGAGGTATCTGAAACTGGTTCTACATTCAGGATTTTGAGCCATGTTTCCGTTTTGTTGTCGTTTTCTGAGGCGTTCAGGTGGAAGATGATGTTGACGGTGTGGACGTTTTTGAAGCGTGGGAGTTCAGCTGCCCCTCGTGTGTAGATGCCGTTCAGTACCCAGTCGGTGCGCTGTTGATTCTCTGAGCGGGAGAAGGCGAGGCGAAATAGTAAGTTCTGACGGTTGGGGCCACTGGTGCGTACCCCTAGCAGATTGACCTTTTCCATTTTGAAGATTGGCTCGGGATTGCCGGCGCCAAATGGTGCCAGCTCGCGCAGCTTTTCATAGGCTGCATAGCTCAGGAATCTGGATTGGGTGAGGGTCAGATCTACCATGCGCGGCATCAGAGCGGGAGCTGTTTCGCTGCTTTCTTGCTCGGTTACGATGCCAGTAGGATCTGGCAGGTTGGTGCCCTCGATCACGGCTGGCTCCTCTGCTGGACCGCCGTTTTTCTTCCATTCCAGCAGGTGGCCGCGCAGCAAGTCGATTCGTTTACTGGCAATAGTGAAGCCAGCGGCCTGGGCGTGTCCTCCGTAGCGTTCTAGCTGAGACGCGAAGCCGCGCAGGGCTTCGATGATGTTAAAGCCTTTCTGGCTGCGGGCCGAGCCCCGGCTCAAACCGGTTTTCAGATCATTGCTCAGCACCAGGACCGGCTTGCTGAGCTCTTCGGCCAGCTTGCCGGCGACGAGGCCAATGATCCCTTCGTGCCAGTCGGTGCCGTGTACCATGACGACCGCGTCATCTGGATTATTGGCGGCTTGCTCACGCACATGGCGCATCAGCATCTCGGTCTCTTGCTGGCGCTGCAGGTTGAGCTGCCGCAATCCCTCGGCGATCTTATCGGCCTCGTCTGGATCATCCGTTACCATCAATTCGAAGGCGATGCTGGCCTCTTTCATGCGTCCGGCGGCGTTGATGCAGGGAGCGATCCCGAAGGCGATATCGCGCTCACGTATCTTGCCCGGCTGCAGATTGGCGTTGCGGATCAGAGCTTTCAGCCCGGGCTTATTGGTTTTGTTCAGACGCTCTAGCCCCATGCGTACATACGTATGGTTCTCACCCAACAAGGGAGCGATGTCCGCGACGGTCCCTATGGCAACGAGATCCAGTAAGGCCAGTTCATCGTCCTCAGGGCGATTATAAGACCGATAGAGGGCCTGCGTCAGCTTGAAGGCTATTCCTACCCCACAAAGGTAACGCTCGCCGTATTGACTGTCTGGACGCCATGGATTGACCATGGCATAGGCCGCTGGAAGTTCGGCCGGTGGATGGTGGTGGTCCGTGATAATGACATCGATCTCTCGCTGATTGGCATATTTTACCTGCTCGACATCCGAGCTGGCGCAATCGGTGGTTATGATCAACTGTGTGCCGCGCTCTTTCAGCATATCCAGCGCTTTTTCATTCAAGCCACAGCCATCATGTAGGCGATTGGGGATATGGTAGTCCAGGATGGCACCAGGCTGTTTCAACTGGCGCAGGGCGCGGTAGAGGAGCGCGGATGAGGTGACCCCATCAGCATCGTAGTCGCCATAGACTGTGATATGCTCTTGCTGGTCGAGAGCCTGGCGGATGCGGGCCAGGGCGCGTGGCATGTCGATCAATGTCAAGGGATCGCGAGTCTGCTCGTACGAGGAGCGAATGAAGGTGTTCATCTCGCCTACTGTTTTGAGCCCACGATTATATAGCAGTTGCGCCTGGACAGAAGTGATACCAGCGGCCTCGGCGGCGCCAAAAATGCTGGCATCTAGCTGGTCCAGCCGGGGATAGACCTCCCAGGCGCTCGATAGCTGAGATAATGATTCCAAGTATCTATTCCTCTTGCTTAATCTGGCAGCAGGCGTAAAAAGACCTCGTTGCCCAGGAGGCGTCCGCGCGCACTCAGGCGCAGCCAGCCGTCCTCGTGTTCTAATAAGCCAGCCTCTTCCACAGGTTGCAGCCGATCACCGGCGAAGCGTGAGAACGGGATGCCGAAGCGCTCCTCAAAGGTCGGTAGATGCAGACCCATGGCGGTGCGCAGGCCCAGGAATGCCGTTTCGGACATGGCCTGCTCCGGTCCCACCTCTTCACTTTCAACGGTTGGTAAGCTATGTGCCTTGATCATTTTGATATACTCGGTTGGCTCGCGTTCATTGGAGAAGCGGCGCCCCGCGAAGCTAGAGGCGGCTCCGGTCCCCATGCCGATGTATGGCAGGTTCTGCCAGTAGGTCAGGTTGTGGCGGCTATGGTATCCAGGCAACGACCAGTTAGAGATCTCATAGTTCACATAGCCGGCTTGCCGCAACAGTTCGTCCGCGTACTCATACATATCCGCGCATAGATCTTCGTCGCCTGGGATAATACTACCGTCATTCACCCAGTCATGAAAAGGCGTTCCCTCTTCAACGATTAAAGAGTACAGCGAAAGATGCTCGGGACGCAACTCCAGCGCGCGCTTCAATGTTTCCTGCCAGTGCTGCATGGTCTGGCCGGGCAGGCCGAACATAAAATCTATATTGATGGATGTGAAACCGGCCGTGCGCGCGTGCTGGACCGCCTGGACGATCTCTTCGGGTGTGTGGATGCGTCCCAGGGTTTTAAGTAGTTGCGCATCAAAGCTCTGGGCGCCCATGCTCAGGCGGTTGATACCGGCTTTGCGTATGCCGATCAGCTGCTCTTGATCGAGCGTGCCCGGGTTGGCCTCCATCGTAATTTCGGCGTTGTCATCAACGGCGAAGGACTGGAAGCAGGCCTGGAGCAGACGCGTAATCTGGTCTACGGTGAGCAGGCTGGGGGTGCCGCCACCCAGAAAGATGGTGCGTGAGCGACGCTGGCGACCATCCTCGTGTCGGGCCATGTTGCCCGCCATCTCGATCTCTTGTAGCAGTGCGCGCACATACGGTTCCCGTAGAGGAAGCCGACCAGCAAACGTATTGAAGTCACAATAATGGCACCGCGTATGACAAAACGGTATATGGAGATAGAGAGAGGCTGTCTCCAGCAAGGCCTGAATCGGTTCCGTTGCCCGCAACAGCGATGATGGTAATTGAATTTTCGACCGGGTATTGGTTTCCATTAATGTCATGGGTGCTGTTTATTTCCTTATTGATTGTGCGGTTGTGCGCCGCCGCTAGCGGTTCTCTTAAGAATAAGAAGTAAAGAATATACAGAGGTATATAAATTATACCCCTGGTGCCGCCTTCAGGCAACACCAGGGGAAGAAATTTTTGCCCGCCCCACCCGTAGGTGCCGGGCTTACCCCGGCTTAACTTAACGGGCTTGTCCCGACTTAGCCCTGTGGGCTGGTGCCGGGTGCGCCACCTGGAACTCCGCCGGGGACGCCACCTGGAGCACCACCGGGAGTGGTCTGTCCAGGAGGTGAAGCTGGGATCCAGGATGGCATGTTCGATGCATCGAACAGCTTATTGGTATCCGGATCTGAGAGTTTCACTCCCTTAACCTTCTGGGACTCGATCCAATACTTTAACGCGTTTCCTTGTAGCGCTTTCAGTTTGGCCGGGTCGACCGCTCGCGAAGGATCAGCGCTCTCGAATTGCAGAACGTGGAACGTACCATTCTCGCTCAGTACCGGGCTGAACTCGTTGTTTGTACGCGCGGGATCCATCAGCCAGTTATCGACGGTGGCGGCGATATTGGAGCCGTCATCGAGCATATACTGACCGGGAGCCAACCAGCCGAGCTCGCCACCCTTGGACTTGGTGTTGTTGTCCAGTGATTTTTGCGAGGCCAGTTTATGGAAGTCTGCACCACCTTTCAACTGGGTGAGGATGGAGTTCGCATCTTTCGCAGTGGCCACGGTAATGGCACGTGCATTGACCTGGCGCGTCGGCGAGGTGATCTGTGAGGCCAGGTAACTCTGCATGTTATCGCGGCGTAGCTTGAGCGCCATCATCTGCTGGATATCGCCATCGCTAACGTTAGAGCTGCTCAAGAACTTGCTATAAGGGGTGTCGCTGGGCAGATTAGCCTTGAAATCATTCATCGCTTTGGTCACCGCGCTGCTGCTCGGATTGATCTGGTTCTGGATCGTGGTGCTTTGCTTGTTCAGCCAGTTGCGGATCACGATATCTTCCTGCAACCACTGCGCGCTGGTTGTGCCAACCTGTGACTGTGTAAAGAGCTGTTCCTGCAGGGTCTCTTGCTGCGAGAAATTATTGTACTGGGTGTCATACCCCTGCTTGGTCTTGGTGTCAGTGGCTTGTTTGGCCTTGGCCGTATCCAACTGCTTCTGGAGGTCGGCGCGCTGATTCGAATTGGCCGGCAGTGCTTTGAGTTTGGTGGTCAGATCGTTGACGGTCTTTGTGTCCGCATCCACTGTTTTCTGCTCATTAACTGATTTGGTGTGGGCGTCATCGGCCTGGGCGCGCAAACCATTTTTCCCTTTCATCTGGTTCTCGCTCAACTGTCCACTGAGGGCGACGAGTTTGTGATAATCGGATTGGGGGATGGATTGTTTAGGGATAGAGGGACCCTCGACTGAAGCAACCGGTTGATTGGGAATAATCACGTTCAGGTTGATCCAGTAGCCTACAAATACGACGATGACAAGTGCAACGATAAGGCCAATAAATGACCAGATAGCCAATCGCTGTAGCTGGGTTTTCTCTGTTTTTGTGAGATGGCCTCCCCAGCCAAAAATAAGAGGTTGACCGTCACGACGAGCCTCGACGTGCGCCGCCGTTTGTCTGGTATATGTTCTGGTTTGGGCAGAACGCGTTGGTCGCTTGTTAACAGGCCGACGCGCCGTTTGATTTTTCATCAAAACCTCCAACGTGGAAATCCCAGGCTTGTGCCATCAGGGAATGCTCTCCCATGTCGAGCCGGTCGGACCCCTGGGGGAGCGGGCGGAGAAGCATTGCTTCTCGTGTCCGTTCCCCCATATATCAGCGACAAGCCGGGAAGTAACAGTAGTTATTACATCCCACGCATATGTTCTGCAGTGTAGGGGAGCAGGGCCATAAAGCGGGCCTGCTTGATTGCAGTGCTCAAACCACGCTGATGCTTGGCGCAGGTGCCCGTTTTGCGGCGGGGCTCGATCTTTCCGCGATCGGAAATGTATCGCTTCATGAAGCGGCTTGCATCTTTGTAGTCGATCTCTCGTACGTGGTCGTGGCAAAATTGACAAATTTTGCGGCGAGATGAGCGCTCGCCACGCTCGCGTCGCTCACGACGTGGACCTGATGGTCTCTGCATCAGTCTTTCTCCTTCAATTAGAAGGGGTGATCATCCAGCTCTCCAAGGTCATCGGGGCCACCATAATCAGGACCCGCGTTACCAGGCTGCTGATTCTTTGGTGTAAGCATTTCCATGTCATTGATGATCACGTCGATGACTGTGCGCTGTATACCCTCTTTATCGTTATACTTGCGCTGCTCGAGGCGACCTTCAACGTATACTTTTTGCCCCTTTTTCAGGTAATTGCTACACGTCTCTGCCAGTTGGCTCCAGGCGACGATGTTAAACCAGTCGGTCTCGCGTTCACCACTGGGTGATTTGCTACGGCGCGTCACGGCCAGCGAGAACTTCGTCACGGCGGTACCATTCTGGGTGTAGTTCATTTCGGGGTCGCGTCCCAGATTCCCAATAAGCATAATCTTATTCATGACTCAAAATCCTTTCGACGTGTGATACCACCCCTGTTTGACAGTATGGAGACAGATGAAAGCACCCAAACGTCTCTTTTCTCATGCTTTGTTAGCCAGCTCGCTGGCGTAACTAGGCTTCGATATGCTCTTCGTTGTTCTCTGCGGCGGGTTCGGCAGCGGCGGTTTCCTCTGCTGGAGCCTCTTCAGTCGTTGCCTCGGTTGAAGCTGTGGCTGGAGCCTCTTCAGTTGTTGGCTCGGCTGAAGTTGCGGCCGGAGCCTCTTCAGTTGTTCCCTCGGCTGGAACCTCTTCGGTTGCCTCAGGAGCAGCTGCGGCGGCAGCGGCACGGGCCTCACGCTCTTCGCGCTCCCTCTGGACAGCTTTTGGATCGCGTTTGCGAACCATCTCGCGGAGAACAATCTCCGAAACTTTTAGAGTGCGCTCGATATCGCTCACGGTCTCAGGAGTCAGAACCATGTCAATGAAAACATAGAATCCATCGCGGTGGCGCTCAATAGGGTAGGCCAGACGGCGGCGCCCCCATTGATTGACCTTTACAATTTGACCGCCATGATTAGCGACGATCTGCTCGATACGATCCAGTATGGAACGTGTCTCCTCTTCGCTGGCTTCTGGACTGAAAATTACGCCAAGTTCGTAATCTCGACTCACGAAGCCACCTCCTTCCTGTGGGTGTGCTGCTGGTCAGATAAGCTCTGCCAGAGCAGGTGGAGCATCAACCCTATGTTGATGCTAAACTCAGATGCCGCTGGTGTATAGGGTGCCTATAGTAATGCGGCCTCGTTATAAAATCGCCCCTTGATAACAATGGGCAGTAGTGATGTCTTCCGTTTCGATGGCAGGTTGAATGAGCATGCTTAACATATGGATGTGAAACAGACTCAGGGACCTGCGGAAGCCATCAATACCACGCATTATAACACTGAACTCCATGGCTGACAATAGAGGTGTGGTAACACACAATGTTTACTTGTCTATCTTCCTATTCTTTCTATACTTCTGAAAATTGGAAAAGCGGAAAGTCTGTTTTGTTTCTCCAGCCATATGGTCCTTTATTGACAGGTTGTGCATAATGGCTCATACTAATGTTAGTATATACTCCGCGCAGAAGCATTGCCGCCAGCAACGAAGCGGCGGCGCGCAATCCCCAAGTGTTTGATGGCTCGTCCCATAATTAATGAGGAGTGCAGCCGATCCTTTTTATTCAAAGGAGCAGCTTTTATGTCTGCTATCGATACTTATGCTATCTATCCTGTGCGCGGTGGAGCTTTACGGAAGCAGCGAAGGGTGAGGCGCTCGACCTTGTTCATGCTCATCTTATTAGGCGTGAGCCTGGAGGCCGGTTACCTGGCGCTCTATCCCTGGCTGGCTGGTCGCGATGCACAGGTGGATCCGCTGCGTCAGGCGTGGCAAGGGGCCTTTCCTATATTGGCGCTGCTCTATCGACGCCTGGATTGGTTATCGTATGTGTCTGCTTTTTCCTGGCCCGCGTTCTTCTATGGTTATCTTTTTCCACTGCTATTGTTATTGGGTTTACTGCTGTTTGGACTCTGGCTGGCGATTGCGGTGGGCAATCGTGCGGGTAGAATAATTCTGCAAAATGCCTCTCTTTATATGCGGCCCATCTTTACGACGGTGCTCTTTCTCAGTGTGGTGCTGGGCATTACCATGGTGATTGCACCGGTACATTTGTATGAACTGACACGGAGTATGTTACAG
The DNA here is from genome assembly GCF_036245075.1 of Dictyobacter halimunensis. Taxonomy (NCBI): domain Bacteria; kingdom Bacillati; phylum Chloroflexota; class Ktedonobacteria; order Ktedonobacterales; family Dictyobacteraceae; genus Dictyobacter; species Dictyobacter halimunensis. The sequence continues at coordinate 2,059,377 of NZ_BSRI01000002.1, read as the reverse complement.
GCGGGCCTTTATGGAAAAATGGTTGAAACGTATCATCTCAATCCATATATAGCTCATACTACTGTATTATCGCATGACGCACTACAACTGCTTATTCAACAATTATCAAAAGAGAGTAATCTAGCGGTGACGCCGGCTACTACCGGTCCGGTCTGGATGGATATCAGTATTCTTATCTCGCTGCTGGGAAACGCCGATCCCGTGCGCATCATCCTTGGCTGGCGCCTGCTGGCCCTGGTCGTGCATCTATTAAATGTCAGTCTCCTCTGGTCACTTACCTCGGAGCAGAAGCCGTTGCAGCGTATCTCTGCCACCCTGTTCTATGCCTGGAATCCATTGGTGCTCTTGCTTGGTATCGCCTATGTGCATCCTGAGATCCTGACGATTACATTTATGCTGCTCGCTCTCTTGAGCTTGCAGCGTCGAGCCGTCCTGCTCGGCTGGGTCTTCGCGCTGTTGGCCTCCCTGATCAGCCTGAGCAGCCTGGTATTGTTGCCGCTCCTGTTCTTGTACGTCATACGTCGCGCATGGTTGTCCGGTTGTGCCGTATTGTTTCTCGCTTTCCTGGGCATGATTGGCATTACGGCGCTGGTCCTTTTTCTGGCTTATGTCCCGTACTGGCAGGATTGGGGGGTGACAGGGATCGCGAGTGGCATGCGAGACGTCTTCTGGCAGAGGTATGCTATCAATTCAATCGACGCGGCCGTGCTAGGTATGCCAGTTCATCTGCCTGCTAATATGCGCGCCTGGTTTCTGGCGCCCAACTGGTCCCTGGCGGCCCTACTGATTATGTGTCTCTATGTGTTTATCGCCATCTGGTTTACCGATACATTTGAGGCACTGCTCCAGTGGAGTGGCGGGTTACTCCTCTTATGGATCTTTCTGCAGCCCATCTATTGGCCCTGGTACCTCATGCTGCCGCTCACCGTCATCAGCATCGCCAGTAGTCGCCGGGAGATTCTTATCATGGTCCTGTTGCTGATGGGAGCCCTCGTGAGCTACTACTTCTGGCAATGGTCACAGGTATGGGAAGGCCAGGCCCTGGTCACTATTGGCGCACCCTGCCTTATCTGGGGCTGGGCCATCTTCTTCTACGCCACCTGGCAGATGACCCATGGTGACCCGCCCATAGAAGAGGACAGCCGACCCCAAAAGCTCCAGCGCCCCCCCTGGTTCTCGCGTCCCAACTGGACCTCCCGCCCCCTCCGCGCCCATCGGTAAGAGGAGAATGCAGGAGGGCCTCTGCCCACCCCCGGCAGGAGGGCCGGCGAGGCCCTCCTGCCGGGGGTGGGCAGAGATGGTACCGTTGGTGGAACGTGTGCATCCAGGGGCCGCTTCGCGGCACGGGGCCGCTTCGCGGCAAGCGCCCGCGAGGGGCGCACCTACGAGGATGCTTGGTGCCCCCGGCTTGTCTTTTTTTCTCTCGCACCACGGCAAACGCCCGCTAGGAGCGCCAAAAGCGGGGTGCGCGGTGCCCCCGACTTGTCTTTTTCCCTCGTGTCGCCGCTGATGCCCGCGAGGCGCCCACCAAAAGCGGGGTGCAGGGGCGGCAGCCCCTGGCTGGAGGCTCGGGGGCTGTGCCCCCGGCCTCCCTTTTTCTTTCGCGCCGCCGCAGGCGGCGCGAGTTAAAGGGGCTGTGCCCCGCCAAAAAACATCCTCTTGCCTCAAGAGGATGGGTATGTTATAATGCATCCCGCATGCGGGGAAACTTTCTTGAAAAAGGCCACTCTTCGCCTTTGATAGAATTGCTGATAAGATTGAAGGGTTCAATCTCCATCTCCACCATTTGCTCCTGGTGAAATGTGTATTCCACACTTGTACATCAACAGGAAAGCTGCTGGGAGAAAACAGAAAAATAAATTTTGCCCCGCCATTAAAAGAAAGAAAGAGCCAACAATGCCAAAGCAGAAGTTAAAAACCAACAAAGCCATGGCCAAGCGCGTCAAAGTGACCGCTGGCGGCAAAGTTATGCGCCGCAAGATCGCTCTTAACCACTTGCGCCGCAACAAATCCCCTCAGGCTATTCGTTCAATGGACAAAATGTTCGAGCTGAAGCCAGCTGATCTGCGTCGCATGAAGCGCCTGCTTCCCTACGCTTTCTAATTGTACAAGAACGAAATTCGAAAAGGATAAGGACAGAATATGCCAAGGGTAAAACGTGGAGTAACTTCCCACCAGAAACATAAAAAAGTATTCCAGCTTGCGGAAGGACATCGTGGAACACGCCGCAATGTATTCCGCCCCGCCCATGAGTCGGTCATGCGCTCGATGGCGTACATGTATCGCGACCGCCGCAACCGCAAGCGCGACATGCGCCGCCTGTGGATCGTGCGTATCAATGCCGCCGCTCGCATGCATGGTATTAGCTATAGCCAGTTGATGCATGCTCTGCGCGTCGCTCAGATTGACGTCGATCGCAAGATCCTGGCCGAGATGGCTGTCAACGATCTGGGTGCCTTCAGTACACTGGTGAAGACAGCACTGGACGCCGCTAAAGCGTAGTAGCAATTCATACAAGGGACCCGCCTGTCAGTAGTGATATGGCGGGTCCTTTGTTGTTTGAGGATGCCAGCCATGACTCTGATTACCAGTCCCTCTAATCCACGCATCAGTAAGCTGCAGACCCTGCATACGGCGCGGGGCCGCAAAAAAAGTGGCTCCTTTCTGCTTGAGGGTCCTCACTTGCTTGAGACCCTCTTGAATGCGCAACTGTGGCCGCAGGAGGTTTATTATCAGCCTGCGCTGCTGCAGCGGACGCTGGAGGGTGCAGCCCTGCTTGAGCGTCTGCTCCACGCTCCTTCCTCGCAATTGATCGAGGTCAGTGAACGTGTTATTGAGGCGCTTGGTGACGCCCAGACCTCGCAGGGCGTGGTCAGCGTTTTGCCGCTAGATGCGCTCGATCCCGCCACCATTCAACGGCGCCGCCGTCCCTCTGCTCGTCCCTGTCTTCTGATCCTGGATGATATCGCGGACCCCGGCAACATGGGCACGATCTTGCGGACCGCGCTGGCGGCGAACGTTGAGCGTGTCCTGCTGACTCCTCATTGCGTCGATTGCTACAGTCCCAAGGTTGTACGTTCGGCCGCTGGCGCCCATGTGTTGTTGCCGGTTGAGATCAACCTGAGTTGGGAGGCCATCGCGAATCGTGTATCGGAGCATTGTGGAAGACACCCCCGTGTGCTGCTGGCCGAGGCTGGCTGCGACCAGCAGTATTACATGCAGGATCTTGTCCAGCCGTTCGCCTTGATCGTGGGTAATGAGGCGCATGGACCCGGCCAGCAGGCTCATGCGCTATCTACCCTGTCGATCAGTATCCCCCTGGCCAACGAGGTTGAATCCCTGAATGTCGCCATGGCGACCGGCATCATCTTATACGAAGCGGTGCGCCAGCAGGCCATACAGTCTGGATCATCTCAGTAGCAGCAAGATATGAGCCATCCCTGACTTTTGTAGAGGTCAGGGATGGCTCATATCTTGCTGCTATCTGTAAGTTGCATACAGCTTACCAGTCGGTGCCGCTTTTATCGATGGGTTTATTGCTCTGCCATTCTTCCGATTGCGGAAGGCGGTCCCAGTTCTGACCTGATTTGGATGTTTCATGGGGACCCGGTAGAGCGCAACGATAATCATCGGACGAGTCGGGTGGCGCGAAATAGATGCCCGAGATGGCCGCGCCGCGCCGGGCATTGCGAGCAACGGGACGCAGGGTGGCACTGACGGTGCGGAAGACGCCGCTGATGGTGAGTGGACTTTCTGGCTCCTCGTCCTCTTCCCAATTGATGGTGGCGCTGGTGGTTGGGATCTGGTAGTTGTGTCCCTCGCGTAGCTTAAAGGCCTCAACGGAGGTACGGAGCTGGCGTACCTGGCGCGCCAGCCGCTCAACATGTTGTGATGCATCCCTGGTATTGGCGCTGCTCTGCTGGGTGGTTTCAGCTACGTTTTCCATAATGTGGACCACCGTGGTCGAGGATTGGAGCTGTTGTGCCACCATCTGGTTGATCATCTCTATCTCTTTCGCCTGGTGTTCGATGGCGGTGAAGATGGATTGCAGCGCGACCCCTGTTTCCTGGGTGAGCTGACTGCCGCTGGTGGTCTCCTTTTCGGTATCCTGCATCGAGATCGCCAGCGTGCCGATCTCTTCGCGGATGCTGCGCACGATGCGCGTGATCAGGTGGGCCTGGTCCTTGGTACGCTCGGCCAGGCGGCGGATATCGGCGGCGACGGCCCCGAAGCCCTTGCCGTTTTCACCGGCCATCGCGGACTGGATGGCGGCGTCCAGGGCCAGTCGGTTGGTCTGGTGAGCGATGCTAGAGATAACCTCGATAACCTCGTCAATCTCGCGTGAGTGGTCGCCCAGGGTGTGAACTTTGCTGGCGGTAATTTGCACGTTGTTATTGATACGCCCCATGCCCTCCATCACCTGCTCGATTGACTCGCGTCCCAGCTGGGTATCCTGGCGGGCGATGTTGGCGACGTCAAACAGCACGCGTGTGCGTTCAGCGACATTGCGGCTGGAGGCCGCCATCTGCTCGATTTCGGCGCTGGCTCGCGCGATCTGTTGCAGCTGATTATTGTCTGTCTCGACCAGCTGGGTCATGCAGTTCAGGATCTTTGAGGTTGAGCTGGCGACCTCGCCGGCCACCGATTTGGCGCGTACCACCAGGCTGCCAAGGGCCTCGATCATATAGTTAAACGAGTCCGCCAGGATGCCCAGTTCACTATCATCGACCTCGGCCTGGACGCATAGATTGCCATCACCTACGCTGCTGACCTCACTGATCAGCTTTTCAACGCGGGCCTGCAGCTTATCGCGTTGCTCTTCCGTTTCCTGGATGAGCCGCACAATGTTGTCGAGCATTGTGTTCATCGATGCTGCCACCAGGTAGATCTCATCGCGGGTGGCGATGGTAGCCCGTGCCCGGGTATCGCCTTTAGCGATTCTGCGCGTCAGTAGCGCCAGTTGATGCAGCGGAATTGTGATCGAGCGATAGGCAAGGTAGCCGATGGCCGTGGTCAAGATGATGGTGCCAAAAATGGCGATCAGGGTCAGAAAAATAATCTGGTGCGCCTGGGTCATGCGCGTTGTCACGATACGCGTGCTGATTGTTTCCGCGATACCGATAACTTCGTCCCATTGATTTTCTAATGGCGTATAGTCAAGATTGGCTTTTGTTATCAGGTCGCGCACCGTGGTTGCGGGCATCTGCTGATTGATCGCTTCCAGAATGCTCGCCTCATCGGCCTGATAGGTGGGCCAGAGGATATGCAGGACCCGGTTCAGATCTTGTTGCTGCTTTAGAGGGAGCATAGGATCGAGGTGACTATATTTCAGTATCCTCTGGGTTGACCACATCTTTGACGCGGTCAATACCTCGTAATTTTTTTGATAATTGTGTGCCTCGGTATCAAAAAGCTTGCTCGTTTGCTGAATCAACTGGATATTCGTCTCCACCTGGGCTTTATCTGCCTGCTGATGGCTCTGATATTGCTCCAGGTATGTGGTGATTAACAAGGCATTGAGATTGGGGAGATACGTGCCTGCCGTGGTGGCGGACTTGAATGCGCTTATATTTAGGCGAATGATCTCACCTCGTTCGGTCTGGCCCTTATAAAAGGTCAGGCCCAGCACAGAGATAATAATGCCGGGTATGACCGTGGTAAGCAGGAACGCCAGCAAGAGACGGCGGGCGATCGGCATTTTTGTTATCAATTTTAGCATTGGTACTTCGGCTCCTCCTCAGACACCAAAAACCTCTCAACATATCCGCACGAAGCAACGCCTGCTAATGCCATCCATGATGATATAAAAATAAGAGTCATGAATGAATTGCAGTCAAAATTCAGTGTACTCGCGATTTCATTTTTACAAAATTTTCGTTACCCCTTAGCCTTTTCTTCCCAATCTAACCATGTATCTAGAGACGTGCTATACTTTTGACAGAAAATTGTGTATGTATTGGTATCACAGGTGCGCAAATGCGCACCTGTGATACCAATACATATAACCAGTGGGAGCGCTCAAGAGCTTTCGCACCTGCGGTGCGTAGCAGCCTAATTTGAGGTGGTGTATGGGGGCGCGAATGCGCCTCTGCTGCACCAACACTAAACATTCAGGCACCACAGTGCTCATAAGTTCATTGTATATTGGTGCATGGGGGCGCATTCGCGCCCCCATGCACCAATATACAAAACAGTGCGGCCGCGCCAGCGGACGCCTGTGCGGAGGCGCTCAAGCATACTAGTAAAAAGAGTGTCTGACACATTGAAGTCGAAGGAGCCTTCTTTTGGAGAACGTTGATATTTCTCGATGGCCATTTCAGAAAGTTTTGATTGCTAATCGTGGCGAGATCGCTCTGCGTGTGATACGGGCGTGCCGCGATCTGGGCCTGCAGAGCGTGGCTGTATATAGTGACGCGGACCGCAATGCCCTGCATGTGCGTATGGCCGATGAGGCCTACCATATTGGTCCGGCGGTGGCGGCGCAGAGTTATTTGAATATCCCAAAATTAATTGAGGTCGCGCAGCGGGCTGGCGCCCAGGCGATCCATCCCGGCTATGGTTTTCTGGCCGAGAACGCGAATTTTGTCGATGCCTGCCAGGAGGCGGGACTGATCTTTATAGGTCCTTCGGCGGCCGCCCAACGCGCTATGGGTGAGAAGACGGCCGCGAGGCGTGCGGCCCAGGCGGCCGGGGTCCCGATCGTGCCCGGTGCCATGACCGACGTGTCCGACGACCAGGAGATCATCAGCAAGGCCGAGGAATTAGGCTATCCCGTGCTGCTCAAGGCGGCCGCCGGTGGTGGTGGTAAAGGTATCCGCCTGGTACGCGAGTCGCGTGACCTTTTGTCCTCATTCCGTACGGCGCGTAGCGAGGCCCAGAGCGCCTTTGGCGATAGCCGGGTCTATATCGAAAAAGCGATTACGCCCGCGCGTCACATCGAGGTCCAGTTCATCGCGGATACCCATGGGAACGTGGTGCACCTGGGAGAGCGTGAGTGTAGCATCCAGCGACGGCATCAGAAATTGATTGAAGAATCGCCATCGCCGATCATGGATGAAGCGCTGCGCGTACGCATGACCGGGGTGACCCTAAACCTGGTGCGTTCCATCCAGTATGTTAACGCCGGTACCGCCGAGTTTCTGGTGGGACCTGACCGCAATTTTTATTTCCTGGAGGTCAACGCGCGCATTCAGGTGGAGCATCCCGTCACCGAATGGTGTACCAGCGTCGACCTGGTGCAGGAGCAGATGCGTGTGGCGGCGGGTCTGCCGCTCTCGTTCAAGCAGGAGGATATTGTGCTGCGCGGGGCCGCGATTGAATGTCGCATCTCGGCGGAAGATCCCGCGAACCGCTTTCTGCCAGCAACCGGGACTGTGCTGGGACTGCAGGAGGCTTCGGGCCCTGGTGTGCGCGTGGATAGCAGTCTGTATGCGGGGCTGCAGGTGCCGCTCTTTTATGATCCTTTGCTGGCAAAGTTAATTGTGTGGGGACGCGATCGCGAGCAGGCGATCACTCGTCTGCGCCGGGCTCTGGATGAATATACCATTGTAGGCGTGCGCACAACACTGCCGTTCGTGCGCTGGTTGGTGGATCATCCACGTTTTGCCAGCGCCGACTTCTCCACAGACTTTATCGCCGAAGAATGGGAGGGGCGACAGAAGGTGGCCGACCTGCGCGTGCAGCCTGCATCAGCCACTAGCGATGGACAGAACGGGTCTACTCCATCCCAGAGCGAGGATCTGTCGCTGGAACAGCTGGCGGCCGTAGTGGCCAGCTTGATGGCTCAAGAGCACCAGGAGAAAGAGCAGGCGCGTCGTCAGCCCGCTACCCAGAGCGCCGCGTCTACCAGCCGCTGGAGCGATATCGCCCGGCGCGATGGCTTGCGTCGCATGTAGCTTTGTGACTCCCGTCACCCTGGGGGCGCTCACGCGCCCCCAGGGTGACGGGAGTCAAATATAAGTGTCTCCGGCGATGCATCGCCGGAGACACTTATATTTTAACGAACGTGGGCGAAGACGCCACTCTCGTTGGGAAGTAGTCCAAGATTATCGACGTTGAAGGGCCAGTAGACCACAACTGCTTTGCCGATGATATTCTGGCGCGGCACCATGCCCCAGGCCCGCGAGTCCGAGCTATTGCCCCGGTTATCACCCATGACAAAGTATTGGCCGGGTCCTAGCACACGCTGCTTGATGGCCGGATAAGGATTGTAGGGATCATCTTTGTTGATGTAATTTTCGTGCAGGACGATGCCGTCTACGCTTACCGTATTTTTGATGATGCTGATGCGGTCGCCGGGGGTGGCGATGATGCGCTTGATATAGTTTTCCTGGGGATCGCGTGGATATTGGAAGACGATGATGTCGCCGCGGGCGGGTCCTTGTAGCAGATAGGCTGCCTTATTGACGAGAATATATTCCTGATCGTGCAGGGTAGGCTCCATGCTGTGGCCATCGATATGAAAATTTTGCAGGGTGACGCGGATGAGCAGAAGCATTAAAAGCACCAGGGTGACAGTTTCCAGAATTTGCCGCAGCCACAAACGTACCAGCATGGAGCGCTCTTTTCGACCCATAGGTATAATCTCCTCGATGAGTGATGCTTATTGTCTGGCGGCTCTCTTTAGCGAATGACATGGGCAAAAAGAGAGGGCGAGTACAATTGTATCATATTCTTAACAAACAATTGTATTCGCCCCTTTTATTGTTTACTTCTCTTCTACTGGTGCGGGTAGCTCGAAAGCAGGAGGCGTTTTACCACGGCGACTGGCTGCCAGTGCCTTCAAACGTTCAACCGCTTCAGGTGGCACGAAGCGTCCACCCAGTGGTGTGGGATGGATGCCTGGACCGTGAAAGTCGGTTCCACCGGTTGGAATCAGATTGTAGCGACTGGCCAGTGAGAGCAGGGCGTCTTCATCCTTGTGCGTATAGGGACCGTAGTAGGTTTCCAGTCCCACCAGCCCGGCTTTTTGCAGGCCAGGCAGCCATCGCTGCAGTTCATCCAATCCTGGCACGGTGATGGGATGGGCCATGACGGCCAACCCGTTGGCACTGTTGATCAGGTGAACCGCCTCTTCGGGTGTCAGCTTGTAGCGTGGCACGTAGGCGGGGCAGCCCTTGCCAATATATTTGTCAAAGGCCTCAGGGATGGACTGCACATAGCCGGCTTCCATCAGCGCCTTGGCTACATGGGGACGACCGACGGCACCCTGGGCCAATTCGCGTACACGATCCCAGGAAATGTTGATCCCTTCTTCGTTAAGGAGCTCAACCATGCGCTGACCACGGCGGACGCGTGCATCGCGCAAGGTTTTCAGGATGGACTGAAACTCAGGTCGCTGATATTCCAGGTAGTAGCCCAGCACATGGATCTCGCTACGATCCACGTCGGCGTTGAGCTCGATGCCCGGAATAAATTCAATCCCCAGTCTCTGGGCGGCCTCGCTGGCCTCGACGATCCCCTCTGTACTATCATGGTCGGTCAGCGCCAGCACTTTCAAGCCCGCCTGCTGAGCCTGCTGTAAGAGGTCCGTTGGACTGTAGAGGCCATCGGATGCGGTTGAATGGGTATGCAGATCAATTGTATTTGCCATGTATACCTGTTCCCTGTCTATCTTGCATAATCGACGGAGCGCGTCTCGCGTACCACGCACACTTTGATCTGGCCCGGATAATCCAGGTCCTCCTCGATCTTGTGCGCGATATCTCCGGCCAGGCGGATGGCGGCGTATTCATCGACCTCTTCCGGCTTGACGATGATGCGCACCTCGCGGCCAGCCTGGATAGCAAACGATTTCTCCACGCCGGTGAAAGAGTTGGCGATATGCTCGAGAGCTTCCAGACGCTTGATATAGAGATCGATCGTTTCGCGCCTCGCCCCTGGTCGGGCCGCCGAGATCGCGTCGGCCGCCTGCACGATCGCTGCCTCTAACGTCTGGGGCTCAGTCTCGGTGGCGTGGTGAGCGACCATGGCATGGACGATTTTCGGCGACTTGCCAAAGCGGCGGGCGATTTCACCACCGATGATCGCGTGCGGACCCTCGACCTCCTGGTCGATGGCTTTACCCATATCGTGGAGCAGGGCGGCCGTCTTACAGACGTTGACGTCCGCTCCCAGTTCGTGGGCCATCGTCGCCGCAAGGATCGATACCTCTACCGAGTGCGCGAGCACGTTTTGACCATAACTGGTGCGAAAGTGCAGGCGACCCAGAATCTTGAGCAGCTCTGGCTGCAGTCCGTGGACGTTCGCCTCCAGGGCCGCGTTCTCGCCTGCTTCGCGCACAATCAAATCTACTTCCTGCCGCGCCTTCGCCACCACATCTTCAATGCGAGCGGGATGGATACGCCCGTCCATGATTAACTTTGTCAATGCAACCCGGGCAATTTCTCTCCGTACCGGATCAAATCCGGACAGGATAACCGCTTCTGGGGTGTCGTCGATGATCAGGTCGACGCCGGTAGCCGCCTCCAGGGCGCGGATATTGCGACCCTCGCGACCGATGATACGTCCCTTCATCTCATCGTTCGGCAGCGGCACCACCGAGACGACCGCTTCCGCCACCTGGTCGGAGGCGCAGCGCTGAATCGCGAGTGTGATAATCTCACGCGCCTTTGCGTCGGCTTCTTCGCGTGCCTGCTCTTCAATATGGCGAACGCGATGGTAGGCTTCGGTACGAACCTGCTGTTCTATGCGACTGAGCAACAGTTCTTTTGCCTGTTCCTCAGTTAATTTGGCAATGCGTTCTAGCTCTGTGGTTTGTTTGCGCTTCTCTTCCTCAAGCTCTTCACGAGTTTGGTCGAGGGCGCGTTCCCTGTTCGCCAGCTTGCGCTCCTTCGTCTCTAGAGCATCAAGTTTACGCTCCAGATTCTCTTCTTTCTGTTGGATGCGCCGCTCCTGGCGTTGTATCTCTGCGCGTCTCTCCGCGTTCTCGCGTTCGATCGCGGTGCGGATGCTCGCCGTCTCATCGCGTGCTTCCCTGAGAGCGATACTTTGTTGTTCTTGCGCCGAGAGGAGGCGCTGTTCGCTCGCTTCCCTGAGGGCGCGCAACTTTTCCTCATAGGATGCTTTGTTGCGCGAAGATCCCAGCGAGATACCTACCCAGAGTGCGATGAGGGCTCCTCCTAAAACCAGAAGAAGAGCAAGACCGGCCCAGACGAAAATATTTGACACGTCGGCCTACCTCCAATGATAAAGACGATCAGGCCTATAAAGGCTCGAAAATGACTATTTGGTGCAACTTAGATGTTTTTTAGCTGTGTTCCATAGGCAAGATGCACTATGTGCCATAGCATACTATATAAGAGTGTTAACTATACGTCAATAAGAAGGCTTTGATGAACTGCAAAAATGCGTGGTAGAAGTATCTGGTTATTCGAGCTGCTGTGCGTCGGTACGGATAGCCTTTCCAGAATTTTTGCAATATATCTACCTTCTATTTTGTCATGAAATGCGTTTTATTGCCATGGGTAAAATTAATTTCATATTTCAATGTTTGTATCCCTTGTTTTTTCGTACTAATTACTGACAAACCATACTATCCCTGCTGACTACCGTGGGTGCTCCGGATCACATAGCCCAGAGCACCTTGAACATTTGAAAGGCCAGAAACGCCATCAGTGGCGTGGCGAAGAGTAGATAGGCCTGGTGAACCCAGGGGTATCGTCCCAGGCGAGCCAATATAAGGAAGCCGGGTATACAGAGCAGAGCTGTGTATTGTATCGCCGGCAATGGATCGTACTGATTAAAGGGCTGGCCTGGTTGATTGGGCACCAGCAACGCATACACGATGACTAGTATCCCAAAGACCTGTAGCGGCCAGAAGCTCCGGGCCAGCTTTTCACGTCCGACAAAACCCATAATCAATAGAGCAATCATTCCAAGCAGGAGCAGCAACTCGAAGAGTGCGTGGGTGGCGGCATATGTATACGGTGAGCCGCTAAAAAGCGTACGAATAGCAGTGGCCGGGCCCGCTAAAAACCCGATCCTGGGAGCGCCTGGGCGCGGGTGTAAGAAAATGAGTCCATCATGGAAGGGTTTTTTGAGCGCATAGCCGTATACGATCAATCCAACCGGGATCAAGAGCGCGGCGATCAATGGTAGCAATGCGCGTAGCTTCGCGTTTCGGTCCTGCTCCGCCTGGCGTAGTTGTGGCAGCTGCTGCCGAAAAAACTCGCACAGAAAAACGATAAACAGGCAGATACCCAGTAGATCGGTCAACGCGGCCAGCCCTCCGATACAGCCGGCTAACCACCAGGAACGTCGGCGCAACAGATAGAGGCAGAGCAGCGTTAAAAAGAGGAAGAGGGCGCTATTGTAAGCGGTAAAGAAAAATAAGGCGGTCGGAAAGATCGCCAGGTAGAGCATACAGCGTCTGGCCATGCTGGCATCAAACTCTGGTTCGATCAGCAGGTAAAGTACGGTGAGCGCGCCGAAAAAGGCCAGGTTTGAGATAATCATGCCGGCCAGCAAAATATCCATGTGCAGGGGAGCGCTGACGACATGTACAATAGTGGGATAGAGCGGAAAAAACGCTGTGTAGCTGGGATCAACATATCCCTGCGTGGCGATGGTCAGGTTGCGCGTTGCATCCCAGTGATACCAGTTATAGAGGATATTCTGGACGCTGAAGGCAAAGGACGATGGACCCTGGGCGTTGAAAAGAATGCCACCAAAGTAGGTGAGCACGAGCAGTAAGAGGCGCGTCACCAGAAAGACTGGCAGGGCTGCCAGGGCCGCCTTGCGCCAGGAGACCAGGGAGGCTCGCCATGTATGTTGCAGATCCTCAGGGTCTACAGAGGTTGTTGTATCTGTTGTTTCTTGTGCTTGCATACAAGATTAAACTCCTATTGGATCGATTATTATCGGTTGTGTTCCGCAATTAATTATACGAGTATACAAGAAATAGCAACGGTTGTCATCTCACAAATGAAGGAGTTGCAAATGAGCTCAACACATTCTTCCGCTCCATTACAAACTACACATGTTGTTACATGCTTCCTGCAACGGACGGATGGTCCGCATACGCGTATTCTGCTGGTTCAGCGCAGCCAGCGTGTTGGCAGCTATCATGCGCATTGGGCAGGTATCAGTGGTTTTGTAGAGGCTAATGTGTCTCCTGATGAACAGGCATATGTTGAGATCGGGGAAGAGACCGGGTTGCGGCGCGACCAGGTCCATATGCTGCGGCGAGGGACAGTGGTTGAGCACGTGGATGAAGAGCTGGGACGTCACTTTTATGTCCACCCCTTCCTCTTCCACGTCCTGGCACCCGACGAGATCAAGACCGACTGGGAGGCTGTCGATATGCGCTGGATCGAACCCGATGAATTATCCGGCTACGAAACCGTCCCCAAACTCAAAGAAGCCTACGTCTCTGCCCTCCTCGGCGAAGAAATCGCCTAAGTTAAAAAAGTCAATCGTGCAAACATCGGGTGCCAAGCACCCGATGTTTGCACGATTGACTTTTTTAACTTATTATTTACCCTGGAAGTGCGCCTGGCGCTTTTCTATAAAAGCGCGCATCCCTTCGCGCATATCTTCGGTCGCGAAGAGCAAGAAAAAGTTTTTACGCTCTATATCTAAGCCTTCTTCCAGCGAGGTTTCAAACGCGCTGAGCACCGCCTCTTTCGCCATGCGTACCGCGATCGGCGCCTGGCCGGCGATCTTGTTGGCCAGCTTACGCGCCTCGTTCATCAGCTCGCTTTGGGGAACGACGTGGTTGACCAGGCCAAGACTTTCAAGTTCTTTCGCGTTGATGGGCGAGCCTGTCAGCACAATCTCCATCGTACGATACTTGCCCAGAGTACGGGCCAGGCGTTGTGTGCCGCCCGCGCCTGGAATGACGCCGATCAGGATCTCCGGCTGCCCAAAGCGGGCGTTCTCGGAGGCGAGGATGATATCGCAATGCATAGCCAGCTCACAGCCGCCGCCCAATGCATAGCCATTTACCGCCGCGATTACCGGCGTATGAATCTTACGGATGCGCCCCCAGGATTCGAAGCCTCCCAGCAGCATGTCGATCGGGGATTTATCGGCCATCTCCTTGATGTCGGCGCCCGCGGCGAAGGCCTTCTCGCCAGAGCCGGTCAGGATGATACAACCAATCGCTTCATCGCGATCGAATTCCTCCAGCGCATCGGCCAGTTCATTGACCAATTGGAAGTTCAGAGCATTCAGCTCCTTGGGCCGATTTAGCGTAATAATGCCCACTTTCTCTTCGCGCTCAACGAGGATTGAGGTGTATTCTGCCATATCTTGCAATTCTCCTTAAATGTAAGGTCATATTATGGATTAGCTTTTGCTAGTATATCATCCTCGTGGGTATCCCTTATAATCGTTAACATACAGCGGGGAGGTGCAGGTGGGGCAACAAGCCCCACCTGCACCTCCCCGCTGTATGTTAACGATTATGCGAATGCTTAACCTAGAGCCATGAACATGTAGCAATTGTAGCGGACGGCGCGCTCAAGATCCGCCAATCGGATGTGTTCGTTGGGGGCGTGGGCCCCGCTGCCCCAGTAGCCGACGTTGCCGGGGGCGCTCAGGCCGGGCATACCAACGTGCCGCTTCAACGCATCCAGCAGTGGCAGCGAACCGCCGACGATCGGCGAGATACTGGCCGGCTTGTCGGCGAAGGTTTCGGCGATGTCGCGGATCTTTTGCACAAACGGATCATCGATCGGCGTTACCACAGGATTAGCTGCGCCCAGCACGGTCAGGTTGATGTCGTCGTAGCCCTGCTCGTGCAGGTAGCCGCGCAGCTGCCGCAGGATCTCATGTGGATCCTGGTCAGGCACCAGTCTGAAATCGATCTTAGCCATGGCTTTAGCCGGTAGAACTGTTTTGACCCCATCTCCGGTGTAGCCACTGTTGAGGCCGGCGATATTGCAGGTGGGAGCGAAGGCCACGCGCTCACGCAGGGCGACGCCGCTCAGTCCATCAACAAAGTTCTCTACCTGGTGGGCCTGCTTTAACTGCTCATCCTTATTCTTCTGCTGCATGATGGCCGCCAACTGTTCCTCAGTGGGAGGTCTGACCGCCGCGTAAAAGCCGGGGATGCGCACCTGTCCGGCAGGCGTACGCAGGCTGGCCAGAGCCTGGACCAGGCGCCAGGCGGCGCTAGGGAGGATCGGAGCCTGGCCCGAGTGGGCATCGATTCCCACCCCCTGCACATCCAGCTGCACGTAGAGCAGTCCCTTGGTTCCCAGGTTCAATGAAGGATTGCCATCGTCTGTGAAGCCAGCGCCCTCCCAGAGGCAGCCGTCTGCTTGTAAAAGCTCGCTATATTTCTCGGCGATCTCCTCAAAGTGGGGACTGCCGATCTCTTCTTCGCCTTCGATGATCCAGCGCAGCGTAACGGGCAGTTCGCCATAGGTAGCGCGTAACGCCCGAATCGCCGCCAGGCGGGCCGCGATCTCTCCTTTGTTGTCGACGGCGCCACGAGCGAAAAATTTGCCTTCGCGTATCGTTGGCTCAAAGGGCGCACTCTGCCAGAGCTCCAGCGGCTCCGCGGGCTGGACATCATAGTGGTTGTAGAGCAGTATCGTATAGGGGCCGCTGCCGCGCAACTCACCATAGACGGCGTCCGGCGCCTGAGAGGTATAGTGGAGGCGTTGAGTCTGAAAGCCGCTTTCAGCGAGCAGGCGTTCAGTCAGTTCGGTCATGGCCTCAATGCCATAGTTCTGGGCCGCGATACTGGGCTGTTTACAGAGCTGCGTGAGCAGATCAACGGCTTCATCCGCATGATCTGCCAGGTACGTGGTTGGAAGTTCAGGAGTAGAGGGCATCATGCGCCTTTCTTTCTTTGGATAATGATGGGCTACGGCATCAGCCATAACCCATCACTATAACTTCTTCCATACGTTGACTGGAGGAGAGAAGAGCCTGCAATAATTCATGCAAAGCAGGTATTGTGTGGGAGGTGCAGGAGGGCCGGTGAGGCCCTCCTGCCGGGGTGCGGGGTGTCCCCGCTTTATCTTCTCCCCCTTTTTCCCGCCGTAGGCGGGAATACAGTTAAAAGTATTATGCCATCTTCTGGAGGAAGCTCGCAACCGTGCGAATCCCATTAAAGAATTGCTGCAGCGAGTATTTCTCGTTGGGGGCGTGCAGATTGTCGTCAGGGAGCCCAAAGCCCATCAGCACGACCGGGACGTTGAGCACCTCATCAAAGAGGGCCGCGATAGGCACGGATCCGCCCTCACGCAGGTAGACCGGCGGGGTGCGGTAGACCTCTTCCAGGGCGGCGGAGGCGGCCTTCATGACTGGCGAATCCGTTGAGACCAGCACCCCTTCTCCACCGTGCAGGTTGACGACTTCGACACTGACGCCGGACGGAGCAGCATCTTTGACGGTCTGCTCGAAGAGCTTGAAGACCTCTTTTGACTTGAGATCCGGTGGCAGGCGCATGCTGATCTTGGCCTTGGCGACGGCGGGGATAACGGTCTTGGCGCCATCGCCCGTGAAGCCGCCGACGATGCCGTGGACCTCGAGGGTAGGACGCGCGCTGACGCGCTCCAGTGGGGGATATTCAAGTTCGCCCGAGAGCTGTGAGACACCCATCTCGCGCAGGAACGCCTCATCCATATGCAGCGGGTCCTGCTCCCAGAAGGATTTTTCTTCGTGAGAAGCCTTGCGCACGTGGTCGTAGAGGCCCGGAATATGGATGTGTCCATCGGCGTCTTTGAGGCGGCTGATGATAATAGATAAGGCGTGCAAAGGATTGGGCGCAACACCGCCATAGGTGCCTGAATGCAGATCCTGTTTGGCGCCCTGCACGATCACCTCGGTATAGATGATGCCGCGCAGACCTGTAATCAGAGCGGGCACCTCGGGTGAGGGCATGTGCGTATCACAGATGAACGCGGCATCACAGCCCAGGCGCTCGGGGTAGGTCTTGATGTAGTGCTCGATGGATTCACCACCGGCTTCTTCTTCACCCTCGATCAGGACCTTAACGTTGACGGGAAGAGTGCCGTTGACCTTGAACAGCGTTTCTAGCGCCTTCAAGACTACCATGACCTGCCCCTTGTCGTCGGCAGCCCCGCGGCTATAGATATTGCCGTTACGGATGCTGGGCTCAAAAGGAGCGCTATCCCATAGCTCGATGGGATCGACTGGCTGCACATCATAATGGCCATAGATAAGCAGGGTTGGTTTGTTGCTGGCCTGCAGCCACTCTCCATAAACCAGGGGATGGCCCTTGGTTTGAATGAGCTCGGCGTGTTCGATGCCCAGGCGCTTTAACTGCTCGACCGCGTATTCGGCGGCGCGCTGCACATCGCCCGCATGTTCCGGTAGCGTGCTGATGCTGGGAATTCGTAGCCAGGACTTCAGATCCTCCAGAAACTGGCTCTCATGTCCCTGGATATACGTTTCAATCTGGTTCATAAGCACTGCCTTTCATATATGCGTCTTTTGGGCTATGGTAGCAGGGCTGTTGAGGATTGTCCAGTGCAGATGCTGCCTTTAAATGTTTTCAATCCTGGTCTTCAGGCGTCCCCATCCATAGCCAGGAACTCTGTTTCGAATTGTTGCCAGGTGCGCATTTCCGCCAGGCGAGTATCGATCTGTTGCCTCTGCCCCGATCCTTCCGATAAAAGAGCCGCTACCCGCTGTTTGAAGGTGGCCAGGTATTTTCTCTGCTCATCGGGAGCGGGCATCAGATGGAGATAAATGCGATGCGCCTCATAAAATTCCTGACTGTCAAAGACAATGGCCAGCAGGTCTGCATAGCACTGCGCTACGGCATGGCGCTCGGGCGTGAAATAGTTGGCCTGCAGGCTTGAAACTGTCAGGCAGCCAGCGATCTGGCTGGAACGCTGGATTGGATAGGCGGCCGCGCTGACATTGTGTAGGCCCGCCGTACCGTTTACCGTATACGTAGCCTGTTCGGAGTCGTATGGATGGAGCGCCACCACTTTGTGCATAGTGACCGCCTGGCCGGACAGCGATTCCACTCCCTGCAGGACCGCCTGCGATTCTAGATTATTTTTCCAGGGGGGAGATCCCTGTCCGTAGCATTCCAACAGGCTATATATCTTGCCATCGGCCTGCGGCGGCATGCAGCGCACGATACGTAGCGCCATCCCCTGGCGCTGTGGATCCAGGTGCGTCAGCGCTTGCTGAATGATCAGGCTTGCAAGCGTCCAAAATCGAATACCCGCGGGCACGGTACTGCTGCCATTGAGCACATTGGCATAGAACGCTGATGGAATGTCTATCTCATCAGATCTCATAACCCATCCATCCTTTCTGGCTTGCCACTTGCTTCGACTCCTTTTTCTGCCTGGGTCTATATGTACTATCAAGCATAATGAGCCATGTTAATGTGGTCAATTAAGAAGATATTAGTTTTATTTAGCAGTACTTATATGCATGGTAATATATGTAATTACACATTGGGTATATGGCCTATGGGTCGCAAAAAAATCAGATAAGTTCATTATACCCGCTTTTGAACTGACAATGATTATTCCTTGTTGATAAGATGCACTTTGTGAGGCTCTTGTAAGGATATTGTGAGGAGTTCAAAGGTCCCGGTGATCTGGAGGGAATAGCTCCGCAGGGCTATCTCTGTGCTATAATGCCATATGAACACTCGTTCTTATCTATTTTGTAGAGAAACACGATCCGCCTGATTTGTGGAGTATATATATGCCCATACGACAACTGGCACCTGATGTGGCGGCCAAAATTGCTGCGGGAGAAGTGGTAGAGCGGCCAGCTTCGGTTGTAAAGGAACTGATTGAGAATAGCATTGACGCTGGCGCGACACAGATCCGTGTCGATCTGACGCATGGTGGCCTGCAGCTGATTCGCATTACTGATAATGGGAGCGGCATCCCGGTTGATGAGCTGCCCCTGGCTTTGACACGCCATGCCACCAGTAAAGTAGCCGATATTGATGATCTGGAGAATATTCGTTCGCTTGGCTTTCGCGGCGAGGCGCTGGCCAGTATCGCTGCCGTGGCTGAAGTGAGCCTGGTGAGCCGCCCGCGTGGATCTGAGCAGGGCGCGCAGATTAGCGCCCAGAGCGGGCAGATCTCGGATGCGACGGTGGCGGCATCGCCCGAGGGGACGACGATTACGGTACGCAACCTGTTTAGCGCGGTCCCGGCTCGGCTGAAGTTTATTAAGAGCCGCAATACCGAGGTTAGCCACTGCCATCATCTATTGGAGCAGTACGCGCTGGCCTATCCAGAGATACGCTTCAACGTGTTTAGTGAGGGGCGACAGATCTTCTCGACGCCGGGCGATGGGCAACTGGCGAGCGTGCTGGTGGAGGTGTACGGGCTGCAGATAGCCGAGCAGATGGTGCAGGTGCAGGGCGATGAGCAGCCCGAGGACCCCGCCTATCCTGTTATTACTGGCTATACCAGTCGTCCAACCGCCTACAAGAGCAATCGTCAGCATATCTCCTTCTTTGTGAATCGCCGCTGGGTGCTCAGCCGTATGTTGACTTCGGCGGTAGAGGGCGCGTACCACTCTCTGCTTTTGACCGGCCGTCATCCGATCGCGGTCATCAACATTCAGATCGATCCTTCTGTGCTGGATGTCAATGTGCATCCGGCCAAAACAGAGATCCGCTTTTTGAAGGAGCGCCGTGTCTACGCATCGATCTTGCGCGCGGTGCGCGCCGCCCTGCTGGAAGAGCCGGAGATGCCGCACTGGGACCCCAAACAGGAAGAGGTGGCGCCACAGCGTTCTTTTGAGGCACGCACGATTCAGCAGGAGCGCGAGGCCGTTGAGAAATTGGCCCTGGATATCGATGAGGAGACCGGTGAGGTCTATGAATCCGGCGGCGGTCAGCAGCCAGCTCCATTGCCAAAGGCCGGCGGACGCCATATTCCGGCCGATAATCCCTGGATGACGGTCACCGAGGAAGAGAGTGGGACGCGGCCCCCGCTGCTGGGACGCCTCTGGCAGAGCCATATTCCTTCTCCCGAGCGTTCAAAGAGTGAGTCAGGCCGCGCGTCTGTAGCACCTGAACCGGCTATCGAGGAGAGCTCGGAAGCCACCACCAGTGACCCTGCCGCACGGGACGTCGCGCCCGAGATCACGGAAGCGTCCGGTCCCGCGTTATCCCCGATTGAGCAGATGTGGCTGCAGCGCAATGGGAGGCAGGAGGAGCCCGTTAAGACTCCGGCCCCATCTCCGGTTCGCGAACCGGTCCAACCTGTATCACCTCCTCAACAGGTGTCGATGTTGGCTGCCAGTACATCTTCCTCTACGGAGCCGGCCATCGACGTGGTAGACCCGCACCGGACCGGCCATTTCCCCAAGGTGCGCGTGGTGGGTCAGGTGGCGCAGAGCTATATCGTAACTGAGGGCGAGGGAGGTATGTATCTGATCGATCAGCATGCCGCCCACGAGCGCATTCTGCTGGAGCGAATGGTGGCCTCTTTAAAGGCGCGCACACCAATCTCTCAGCTGCTGCTGACACCTATCCAGCTGGAACTGTCCCCCAACGAGTTAGAGGCGATTGAGGATCACCAGGCGCAGCTAGAGCAGATCGGCTTTAAGCTGGCCAGCGATAGCCATGATGGCACCCTGGAGGTACGCGCTGTCCCCAGTGTGCTGGTGAAGCAGATGAACGCGCGCTCCCTGCACGAGCTGTTGATCGAACTGAGCTCGGCGGAAAGCCTGGGTGATACAGAGACCTGGGAAGAGCGCGCCCTGGCTAACGTGGCCTGTAAGGCCGCCATCAAGGCGAACTACTTTTTGACCGTCAGCGAGATGCGCGAGATGCTCGAGCAGTTGGAGCAGACCAGAGCGCCCTTCAGTTGCTGTCATGGTCGTCCCACGATGGTGCATTTTGGGCTTAATGCCCTGGCCCGTGCATTTGAGAGGCGTTAGAACGTATGCTTGCTGATGTATTAACGTCGGCCGCCAGCTGGCTGGGTGAGGAGCGTGCTTTACTGACCTATGTGGTCCCTGAAGAGCTTGAACCCGAGTTGCGCGCGGGCCAGCTGGTGGCCGTTCCCTATGGGGAGCGCCTGGTAGAGGGTATCGTCTGGACTACCAGCCAGGACGAATGGGTGCAGCTTGAACCGGGTGAAGAGCTGCGTCCGATCCATACCATTCTGGATATTGAACCCTCCCTGCAGGGGCACCAGATGGCCCTGGCCCAGTGGATCGCTAATTACTATGTAACGCCGCTGGCATATGTGGCGCAGATGATGTTGCCACCCGGCCTGATGCAGCGTTCTCGGGCGGTGCTGCGCCTGGCTGATCACGACGAGCAGGCTCTCAATGCGGCCCTACAGGATGGTTCCCTGCAACTGCGCGCCCTGATCGGTCTGCTAATGACTGAAGGCACCATTGATGTCGAGCGGCTGAAGTCATTGCTGGGACCCAAACGGGCGAAAGAGGTGTTAAAAGAGGTGCGTCAGAGCGACCTCTTCTCGCAGGATTCGCAGCTGGATGCGCCACGCGCCAAAGCCCGTGTGAAGCGGATTGTGCGCCTGGTGTCGTGCGGCGATGCGCTGCAGGAGTGGCGTACCCGGACCGAAGAGCGGGCTCAGCGTAACTCCCTCCCGGTACCTGTACCCGTCATCCCTGACCACGTCATGCAGCCGAAGTCATCGGGACGCAAGGGGCGCAAAGCGGTTGTCAATCCCTGGGCGATTCCCGAGGCGGTCAGCGCGACCGCCACCCTGACCCTGGGCCGCAGCGACAAGGAGAGCCTCTGGGCCCAGCATCAGCTGGCCGCCGTGGATCTGCTCTTGCACAATACCGATCCCGATGCGCACTGGTCTGTCAATGCCCTGTGCAAGGCCAGTGGCATGACGAAGGCCCAGTTCAACCAGCTGCTGGATGAGCACATCCTGGCCATCGAGGAGGCCGAGCTGCGCCGCAATCCACTCCAGGGCAGAAATACGCCAACCAGCCAGCCTCTGCCGCTGACCCCCGATCAGCAGCACGCGCTGAACTGTATCGTCGGAAATGAGTACGATCTGCGGCCCATCCTTCTCCATGGCGTGACGGGCAGCGGCAAGACCGAGGTCTATCTGCAAGCTCTGGCGACCCTGATCGCGCAGGGGAAGCAGGGCATCATCCTGGTGCCTGAGATCGCCCTGACGACGCAGGCTGTGCTGCGTGTGGCGGCGCGCTTCCCGGATCGCGTGGCGATCATCCATAGCGAGCTGAGTACGGGGGAGCGTTACGACGAGTGGCGGCGCATCCGGTCCGGCGAGGTAGATGTGGTGATCGGCTCCCGTTCGGCTCTCTTTGCCCCTTTGCCCAACCTGGGCATCATCATCCTGGATGAGGAGCATGAGCCGGCCTACAAGCAGGCCGAGCGTCGACCAACCTATCACGCCCGCAACGCAGCCTTGATGCTGGGAAATATCCTGGATATTCCCGTGGTCATGGGAAGCGCTACGCCGGCCGTAGAATCCTTCTATCTGGCGGAGCAGGAGCATTATAGACTGGTGGAGCTGCCCGGTCGCATCAATGCGTCGCTGCCCCCGGTCGAGGTGGTGGATCTGCGCAACGAGCTGCACGCGGGCAACACCAGCATCATCAGCCGTCGCCTGCAGGAGGAACTGACCCGTGTGTTGGAGAACAGGCAGCAGGCCATCCTGTTTTTGAATCGGCGCGGCGCCGCCAGCTGCGTGCTCTGCCGCGACTGCGGCTATACCGTCATGTGCGAGCACTGTGATATTCCTCTGACTTATCACTCGACTGAGCGCATCCTGTTGTGCCACTATTGTGGCCTGCAGAGCAAGGTGCTGCAGTTTTGCCCTCAATGTAAGAGCTCGGGGATTCGCTATTTTGGGTTGGGCACCGAGAAGATCCAGGAGACGATTCAGCGCCTCTTTCCACAGGCGCGGCTGCTGCGCTGGGATCGTGATACGGCGCGCAACCGGCGGGCGCATGAGCAGCTACTGGACCGCTTCGCCAATCGCGAAGCCGATATTTTGATTGGAACACAGATGATCGCCAAAGGATTGGACTTGCCGGGCGTGACGCTGGTAGGGGTGGTATCGGCGGATATCGCACTGGGTCTGCCCGACTATTCAACGACCGAGCGGGCTTTTACGCTGCTGACCCAGGTGGCGGGTCGCGCGGGTCGTGGCGCCGAAGCGGGCCAGGTGATTATCCAGACCTTCAATCCGCAGCACTTCTGCATTGAGACGGCCTCGCATCACGATTACCATGAATTTTATCGCGTCGAGATCGAGTCTCGCTATCGCTATCAGTATCCACCCTTCCGCCGCTTTGTGAAGTTTACTTATAGTCACGAGAATCGCCATCGTTGTCAGAACGAGGCGATCTTGCTCTATGACCGCTTGCAGCAATGGATTGAGCGCCTGGGGCTGACTGATACGGATATCGTGGGACCGGCACCGGCCTTGATGGAACGTTTGCGTGGCAAGTATCACTGGCAGATGATTGTGCGTGGACCAGATCTGCATCAGCTCCTGCGCGTCATCGAGGCGCCACAGTGGGAGATCGACATTGATCCCGTGAGCACTCTGTAAGCGGTCCCTCATCCGTGAAGATAGATCTAATGGCTATTACGCGTGCCAGCTGTGCATAGGAGAAATTCTTCCAGGGCTGGCATGACGATACTGGCATGCGTATAGAAGGCCATGTGGCTGCCGTTGGGGATCACCATTAACTGGGCCTGGGGAGCCTGGCTGGCTAGCAATTCCGCGTCGGCGAACAGCACCTCATCGTCCCCTGTGCCATGTACAGCGAAGGTTGGCACATCGATGTTCCACAGGGGATAGGTGCTGATTTTCTCGAACTGCTCCATGTCGTTGTCGTAGCCGTGCTTTCTCTGACTATAGAGCAGGGCGGTACGTACCAGGTCGGTCGCCGCCGCCCCCGCCGGCTGCAGCCTGGCGAATGGCAGGGCGAGGTAGATCACCGCATCAAGCGCAATAACCTTATTATAGAACTGTCTGAATATACGCTTGAGCGGTGGATAGGTCCGCCAGATCTCACGTTCTGAATAGTGTTGGGTCACCCCGCTGATCATCACCAGGCCGCTGCAACGCCCGGCATGGCGCAGCGCGAACTGGATCGCTGATGGTCCGCCGCCTGAGATACCCAGCACGCTAATCTGGCCGATATGCAGTTCGTCCAGCAGGGCCGCGTACAGGTCCGCCTGCTCTTCGGGTGTGGGGGCCGTTTCCAGCGGTGTGCGCAGGTAACCTGGACGCGAGATGGACAGGTACGAGAACTGTGGCCGGCCAAACAACCGGGCAAAGGCCTGCCCCATATCGTAGCCGCCCGGTGAACCATGCACGATCAATACGACCGGCCCCTCGCCGCTCAAGCTATACTCAATTGGTCCTAACCGTGTCTCGATCAGTGAACTGCCCGCGGCCAGGCGGCTGATCGCTTTTTGACGCCAGCTACGATATGTCGCCGTATAACATATCGCGCTGATTGCTACCGCGGCTCCCGCCAGTAGCCAGCGCTTCCCTTGCATATGCTCATCCCTTCGGTCTCCTCAGTGAACGTTATGTTATAGTTCAACAATACTCGACAAACGTCAAGATTTTGTATAGATTTGTTAAAAAATCCGGAAAGAAAAATTTCCAATGAAACGGTGAGGCCAATAAGCGCGCCCAGCGCTTATTGGCCTCACCGTTTCATTGGAAAAAGGCTAGTCGTTCCAGCTAATGAATTTTGTAGGGGTGACGCTGATGAGCTGCGAATACTCTTTACTCATATTCTCGAAGGTCCAGCCCATGGATTTCATCTGTTCGGCATACTTACTGGCGTATGCCTGCAGCATAGCCGCGTCTTGCTGCTGCTCCAACCTGGCTTCACCCTCGATAATGACGATGTCGCCGCCTCCATCCCGTGTGTCCAATGATAGGGTAACGTAGGGACTGCGCTCGATGTTGCGGATCTTCTGCTTGCCGGGCTGGCTGAAAATAAAGACCTGGTTGTTGTGCCATAAGAACCAGACGGGGACTGTATGTGGACGCCCGTTGGCTTTAACGCTATTCAACCACATCATCGACTCCTGCTTGAGCCGCTGATCAACATGTGCATCCTTTGGCTGTGACAAATCAAGTGCCATCGTATCTTCCTTCCTTCGCTGATTTCACTCTAGATCGCTACAAGCCGCGCGCTTCTCGCAGCTTATATATATTATGTAAGCATAAGAACAATCTTTTGTGACACTATGTTCCATTTTTCCAGTATTCCCTCTCTTCCTACGCTCAACTATAGATGATAGAATGTCATCTATGGGGATTTTTTATGGACTTATGGCGGCTGTCTTCTGGGGACTCGGTGATTTCTGCGCGCGCTATGCGACGCACCGTATTGGTACCTATCGCACGCTTTGCTATCTACAGTTTGTTGGCATTTTTGGCTTAACCATTTATCTACTTGTGACCGGGGAACTCCAGCATGTGTTTGCGCAGGCGGGCTGGCAACCCTGGCTATGGGCCTTGCTGGCCGCGTTGCTCAATATTATTAGTTCGCTGGCCTTATATCGCGCGTTCCAGGTCGGAACGCTATCTCTGGTCTCGCCCATTGCCGCCAGCTACGCCGTGGTGACGGTGGTGCTGGCCTTTTTGAGTGGCGAGGTGTTGACAGGCCTGCAAAATCTGGCCATCGCACTGGTGTTGCTGGGAGTTATCGCGTGTTCAACACCTTCGATGGCGGCTGATGGGAAAAAGCGAAAGCTGTGGACGTCGCCCTGGCGGGGCGCATCCAGCCGGGGAATCCTGCTGGCGTTGTTGGCTTCGCTGGGATATGGATTGACCTTCTGGGTGCTGGGCTTTCTGGTGACGCCCGGCCTGGGCAATATCACGCCGGTCTGGTTTATCCGTATCGTGACGCCGTTTGTGCTGCTGTTGTGCTCACCCCTGGTGAAGCAGCCGCTCACGTTTCCGCGCGGCAGGGTCTGGCTGCTCCTGCTGGGCACAGGCTTCTTTGACACGCTGGCGTATATCGCCTATACCAGCGGCATGCAGCCCGGCCAGGTCTCACTGGTTACCATGCTCTCCTCGCTCTATAGCGCGGTCACGGTTCTGCTGGCGTGGCTCTTCCTGCGTGAACGCTTGCAACGCACGCAATGGCTGGGCATTCTGGTCATCTTTATTGGGATCGTCCTGGTCAATCTGTAGTTTATTCTTATAGTATAGAAAAAAACGACAAAAAGTGTGGATGCCTGCCGAGGCATCCACACTTTTCTTTATTGGCGCATAGTAGCGTAGCGGTCATGTTTGGGATAGGCCACGTCGATCTGGCTGGGGCACAGCATAGCGCGTGCCAGCAGGCCGCACATCTGCGCCAGGCCATTCAAGATGATGCGCGCTCCCCAGCCAACCAGCAGTCCAACAGGGACGGCGATGAATGTGCGGGCGAACATGATCGGATCAAAGGCGCCGTCGTGTATCTCTATGAAGAGCAGGTAGCTATGGGTATGGTGCCCCGCAGCATGGACCAGGCCATCGATATAGAGGTTAAGCATATAAATCAGCGGCTCTAAGGTCAGGCCCAAGGCTACCAGTGGTAGGGTAACGACCAGTACGAAAGAAAGGATACCCAGCGGGAACTTGAGCAGCATATAGACCATGCTCTTCCAGGTGACAGCGTCGCTCAGGCTCGCGCGCAGCCAGCGCAAGAGCTTACCTTTCCCCTCCACCGGCTGTCGTGGTGGAATATAAGGCATCGGCATCTGCAGCAGATTAGCCGCCAGATCGCGCTCCATAATGGCGATACCACGGATAGCCAGCAGCGTCAGCAGCAGGATCGGTAGCCCGATCCAGACGATTACGGTCCCCAGTCCCAGGGAGAGCCCGACCACTAAAACTACAAAGTAGAGGATGCCCAGAGGGAACGACAGGAGCAGGTAAAGCATATTGCCGAGTGTATACCTGACATCCGGATTTCTCTGTCTCTGTGTTTGTGAATATTCTTCTTGCATATGTAGGGCAGCCATTCTTTTCTCCTCATTTTCTCATCTATCGATTTAGTACACCTATCTTTCAGGCGATAACTCTGTATTCGCTTTGACACTTAGAGCATACGCGCAGATCTTAGCGGGAATATGCCAAAATTGTTACATTTCTGTGTCTATCCGCGCCTATGGCACGCTCGCGCTTTCGCACCTGCGGTGCTCACTGAGGAGTGGTTATGTGGGTGCATGGGGTGCGCCGAGCGCACCCCATGCACCCACATAACCACTCCTGTTTTTCCCATAGTAAGTAAGTGCAACAGGCGCATCTGCGCCTGTTGCACTTACTTACTAAAACCATCGCGGCCGCGTGTGTGGGGGCGCGTGAGCGCCCCGGGAAAAGTGTGTCTGACACACCCCAACCTGCTTGCCAGAACGCAGCAAACATGTGATACTGTGATGAGCGAAGCGTCTATGTTTGAAACTGCATGAAAAGCGAAAAAATATGGTATTTCAAGGATCTCTCTTCGATTCAGGCGATAAAGCAGCCCCTAACAAGAAAAATATGGCGGCCGCCTCTGATAGCGGCAGCGCGGGGCCGGGCGAGCCGCTGGCGGCCCGCATGCGTCCACGTACATTGGATGAGGTGGTGGGACAGGAACACCTGCTGGGTCCGGGCAAGCTGCTGCGCCGCATTATCGAGAACGATAAGGTCTCGTCGATGATTCTCTGGGGCCCTCCCGGAAGCGGGAAGACGACGCTGGCCGAGGTGATCGCCCATCAGACCCACGCGCTCTTCGTACGCCTGAACGCTGTTTCGGCGGGAGTGGCGGACCTGCGCAAGATCGCCGAGGAGGCGAAGAAGCAGCGCTTCATGGGCCAGCGTACGATCATGTTCGTTGATGAGATCCATCGCTTCAATAAGTCGCAGCAGGATGCTATCTTGCCAAATGTAGAGCGTGGGGTGGTGACGTTGATCGGGGCCACGACCGAGAATCCTAGCTTTGAGGTGAACTCCGCCCTGCTGTCGCGTTCACGCGTCTTTGTGCTGCGTGCCCTGACCGAAGACCAGATTGTCTCTATCCTGCGCGGCGCGCTGGCCGATAAGGAGCGCGGACTGGGCAACTGGCAGGTGACGGTGGATAATGCGGTATTGCACCAGGTGGCGATCTTTGCCAGTGGTGATGCGCGCACCGCCCTCAACGTGCTTGAACTGGCGGTCGTGGGCACGGGTGAGCCGGTGGTGGAGGGTGAGCCGGTTGAGATCACCACCGAGATGATTGAGGACGCCATGCAGCACCGGGCCTTGCAGTACGATAAAGGCGGCGATCAGCACTATGATATGATCTCGGCCCTGCACAAGGCCGTGCGTGGCTCCGATCCCGATGGCAGCCTGTACTGGCTGATCCGCATGCTGGAAGCCGGTGAAGATCCCCTATATATCGCGCGCCGCGTGGTGCGCATGGCCGCGGAAGACATTGGCCTGGCTGATCCGCAGGCCCTCTCTATCTGTGTCGCGGCCCAGCAGGGGGTACATTTTGTGGGCATGCCGGAGGCCGGTGTCATCCTGGCCGAGGCGGTTGTCTACCTGGCCACTGCCCCCAAGAGCAACGCCGTCTATAACGCCTACAACCAGATTCGGTCCGAAATCCTCAACGGTCACAATGATCCTGTTCCGCTCTGGATCCGCAATGCTCCCACCAGCTTGATGAAGCAGCTTGGCTACGGTAAAGAATACAAGTATGCCCACGACTACTATAAAGATATGGAGATCGATGATCCTGAGCGGCCTCCTTCCGATCGCTTACAGGCGTACCTGCCAGAAAGCCTGGCGGGACGCCATTTCTATGAACCCGGCAAGCAGGGCAAAGAGAATAGCATCCGCCAATGGCTGGAAAAGAGGAATGCTGGTCAGCAGGCCGAAAAGGATAATGGCTGAAAGCCATGAGTTTGTGCCTTCGGCCATGACACTACGCGCCTACGGCGCTCAGAAGTTTTTTTATGTATATGGCGGTGTGATCTGTGCGCAAGGCGCACAGATCACACCGCCATATACATAAAAAGGGGAATTTTTTAGCGGTAAATGAGGTAGCCGGCGCCGGCGGCGAGTACGAGGATCAGGAAGATGTTGACGCGCCGGGTGTAGGTCAGGGCGAAGGCGATGGCGCAGATGGCCCAGCTACGCCAGTCGGCTCCGGAGCCGCTACTGATGGTCCAGAAGACGGTGAGGAAGGTTCCGACTACGGCCAGCGAGATGCCGCGCATCAGGCCGGGTACCCAGCGCTGGTGTTCGATGCGCCCATAGACGTTGGCGACGACCAGCACGAAGAATGGCGGGATGGTGATTGCTATCAGGGCCAGCAGGGCCCCCATAAAGCCATAGGTCAGGTAGCCCAGACAGATAACCCATAGTCCGTTGGGTCCTGGACTGATCTGTCCGATGGAGATGGATTTCCCAAAGTCGGCTTCGACCGCCCAGTGATTGGCTGTGAGATCTTGCTGCAGACTGGGCAGATTGCTGAAGCCGCCAGATGAGAAGACGGTGGCTTTGAGGAAGATCAAGAAATATGCGATTGGATTTATCAATTTAACGCTCCTCCTCACCTTTCTTTGCGAGCAGGGGACGGGTGAAGCAGAGCACACCCAGCAGCGCGGTACCGGTGAGAACGATAAAGACTGGCACTTTGATGATAATGGCTATTGTGCAGAGCGCGATGAGGGCCACGCTGATAATAAGGTTGAGTGGACCCTCCTTGTAGGCGCGCAGTAGTTGTGGTTGGGCAAAGTTAATGCCGACCAGTAGCATAATACCCGCCGTCGCCGGAACCACGCCCTGCAGGATGGCCTGCACCAGGTGGAGATGTTCCACCTGCTTGAAGCCGGCGGCGAGCAGACAGGTAATGCCTGCGCTTGGCAGGAGCAGGCCCAATAGGGAGACGAAAATACCAGCATTTCCACCTAGCTTCTTCCCAATTAGAATAGTTAAGGCAACGAGGTTAATTCCTGGCGCAAACAAACATAAGTTCCAGTAGTGTGTATATTCATCCATGGTCATCCAGGGACGTTTCTGGACAAATTCGCGTTGAATCAAGATATTGGTGGTCGCCCCCCCACCAAATGATTGCAGTCCAATGCTGGTCCAGGTGAGGAATAAGCGTCTCAGACCAGGCCGTAGATCCTGTTGTGTTACTTGCATGTTTGAAAACCTTTGCTCAATGAGGAGAACATCGATGTAGCTGTTCTTTTATTGTAAAACATTTCTCCTTTTACCTTTAGCTATCAGGCTGCGGCGTCACGCGGCCTGAGCGGCATGATGTTATAGAATAAAGGTATGCGAAACGAATTATTAGCCTGGTTTGCTCGTGAAGGATTGCTGCTGACAGACGTGGTCTCGTCCGCGCAAGATCCTGAACACGATGAAATAAAGGTAGCGGTACGTGCGCCGCTGCTCGCTCTCAGTCGCGCTTACAATGACTTTCGGGAATGTCCCGATCCGGTGCTCTTTGGCTATCCAGAGCCGTCTCTGGAGATGATGAATCTGGATGATATGAATGAGTTTGTGTTGAGCTGGTTCGAGCGGGCCGTTGCGGCGGGCATGGCACGATGCTTTGTCTGCAATCAACTGCTCGATATGGGCGAAGAGAAGCCGTGGGACGCGGTTTTTGTCACTCGTGATATGTATTGCTGGCTGCTGGTCCACTTCGATTGTAAGCGCTATCTGAGTCGTGACTTGAAGGGGCGCCATCCATTCGAAGTATCGGCCCAGCCACCAGAGTTTTTTGATTTGCGTCTCACCTGAGAGGTTTATGATGGATAAAAATCAAGTTACCGGTTTGCTAGAAGAGATCGCGGTCCTGCTGGCCCTGAAAGAGGGGAGCAGCGTGTTTGAGATTCGCGCCTATGAGAATGCCGCGCGCGCGGTGGGATCGCTGGAGGGGAATCTTGAGCAGTTGGTCAAGGAAGGTAAGCTTAAAGGCACGCCCGGTCTGGGATCAACGATGATCAAGCGTATCGAGGAGGCGGTGGAGACTGACCATATCCTGTTTCGTGATGAACTGGTAGCCAATACTCCCCAGGTCAAACTGGATATGAGCCGCATTCCAGGTCTGGGTCCCAAGCGTATCAATACGATCTATCAGCAGTTGAACGTCAATAGTCTGGCGGAACTGGAGCAGGCCTGCAAGGACGATCGTGTTGCGCACATCCCCGGCTTTGGCAAGAAGACACAGGAAAAGATTCTTCAGGGCCTTGAGTTCTTGAGCCAGCATTCCGATCGCTATTTATATGATGTGGCGGAGGCGGAGGCGGAACGTATTCGCGCAGCCCTGGCGGAGCAGCCTGGCGTGGTGCGTCTGCAGATCGCGGGTAGCCTGCGCCGCCGTCGCGAGACGGTCAAAGATATCGATATGGTCCTGAGCGTCGATGACCAGGCGGGCAGCGATGTGCGGCGCGCGATTATGGATTTCTTTACCAGCCAGCCCTCGGTGAAGGCGATTACCGGCAAGGGTGACACCAAGTCCAGCGTCGTTCTCAACAGCGGCATCGCCATGGATCTGCGCCTGGTGAACGATAGCCAGTTCCCCTATACCCTGCACCATTTCACCGGCTCGCGCGAGCATCATATCCCCCTGCGCCGTCGCGCTCTAAGTATGGGCATGACCATCAATGACTACGGCCTGTTCAAGGTTGAGAACGGCGATGAGACCCTGGTCCCTTGCAAAGACGAAACCGATATCTATCACGCGTTGAAGATGGATTATGTGGAGCCTGAATTGCGCGAGGATATGGGCGAGATTGATGCGGCGGCGCGTCATGCCCTACCAGAGCTAGTGCAGGAGAGCGATCTGCGTGGTGTGTTGCACGCACACTCGACCTGGAGTGATGGTCAGAATAGCATTCGCGACATGGCCGAGGCCTGTATCGCCCGTGGCTACAGCTATCTGGGAATGTGTGATCACAGCCGGGCCGCCGCCTATGCCGGTGGCTTGAGTCCCGATGACTTAAAGCGCCAGGGTGAGGAGATCGATAAGCTTAACGAAGAATATGCTGGCCGCTTCCACATCTTGAAGGGGACCGAATGCGATATTCTGCGCGACGGCGCGCTGGATTTCCCTGATGACGTGCTGGCCAGCCTGGATTTTGTGGTCGCTTCCATCCACAGCAATTTTAACCTCTCACAGGAGGAGCAGACCCAGCGTATGCTGCGCGCCATCGCCAATCCCTATGTTGATATCATCGGCCACGCGACCGGTCGTATCCTGCTCGGCCGCCCCGGCTATCCCATCGACCTGGACCAGGTGATCGATGGCGCGGCACAACATGGTACCTGTATCGAGATCAATGCCCACCCTTCGCGCCTGGATATGGATTGGCGCTATGTGCGCAAGGCGCGGGACAAAGGGATCAAGATTCCAGTCAATCCAGATGCCCACTCGGTTGCAGGGATTGACGTGATGCGATATGGTATAGGGATAGCTCGCAAGGGCTGGTTACGTCCTGAAGATGTACTCAATACATTGGATTTTGAAGCGTTGATGACCTTCTTCCACGTAAGAAGAAGTAAGAAGTAGTTCTCCTGAGTTTATGCCGATACATGATATTATCATGAGCTACCCTGTGAAGGGGCGCGAGAGAAAAAAAGGTTTTGCGGGGACTTGAGCATGCTCCCAACATGCTCGCCCGCCCTCCCGCACCTCCCGCATGAGAGCACAGATGGCAGGCGCCGGGAGAAAACTGCTGAGATTCTATCCTGGTCCCTTAGGGGATTGGACTTGAATAGATATCATAAAACGGAAAGAGGAAGAAGTTAGCTATGGCAGAACGAACTGTATTAGAAGTGCAACCACGAACAGTAATGGGTAAGGCCACCCGGCGCCTGCGTCGCGAGGGTTTGATTCCCGCCAATGTCTATGGGCATAAGCAAGATCCGACGCCCATTCAACTCGATGCAGTGATCTTCGACCGTCTACGCCGTCAACACGCTGCGCGCAACATCATTAATCTGCGCTTGCCAGATGCTCCTGAGGAGACGGCCCTGATCCGCCACGTCCAGCATGCGCCTACTGGTGAGGTGCTGCATGTGGATTTCACCCGCGTCAGCCTGCGCGAGCGTCTTGAAGTGAAGGTGCCTCTGCACTATGTTGGCGAGGCCCCTGGCGTCAAGATTCAGGGCGGCGTATTGCTCCCTCTGCTTGATGCCTTGAC
The DNA here is from genome assembly GCF_036245075.1 of Dictyobacter halimunensis. NCBI lineage: Bacteria > Bacillati > Chloroflexota > Ktedonobacteria > Ktedonobacterales > Dictyobacteraceae > Dictyobacter > Dictyobacter halimunensis. Next base: position 2,026,301 of record NZ_BSRI01000002.1, on the reverse strand, counting down.
GGTGGAGTGTACCGCCGCGTCCATCGTCGAAAGCCTCGACGTGGATATCACGGTTCTAACCGATTTCGATTCCAGCCTGCACGCCAAAGATGTTAAGCTACCGAACGGTTATAAATTGGTGACCGATCCAGATGAACCGATTGTGAAGGTTGCGGCGCCGCGCGTTGAGGTACCTGAGACGGCTGCTCCTGAAGCTGCTGAAGAGGCTCCTGCCGCCGAGGAGGCTCCTGCCGCATCCGAGGAGAGCGCGGAATAATATCAGCGCTATTGAACACGAAAACAGGCGACCAGATCTGGTCGCCTGTTTTCGTGTTCAATAGCACTGGTTCATTTGGTGGATTTTTTTATTTCTACTAGAGATTGTGATATTCTATGGATAATATTTTATATGGCAACATTTCTTGTGGGAAGTGAGTGGTAGATATGCGTATCATGATTGTGACCGACCAGTATCCTCCAATGGTGGGAGGCGTGCCAACCGTGACCCACGGACTGGCGACCGATTTCGCTAATCGCGGCCACCAGGTATGGGTGGTGGCTCCCAGCTATGGGGCACGCGATGTGCGCAGGATGGAACAGAAGGTACGCGTCTATCGCTTCTCTTCGTTTGAATGGCCAACATACAAGGATCTGCGTATTCCATTCCTTCCATTTGTTCCTGTGCGCAACCTGATCAAGCGCTCCGACCCAGACATTATCCATATCCATTCTCCGATTGTGCTGGGCAATATCGCTCAGCTACTGGCGGGCGGCCTGCGCAAACCGGTGATTACCACCAATCACTACCTACCTATTAATATGAGCCGCTCACTCAGCTCTGATCCTTTTCTGGGTAAGCATTTTAGCAATATCACCTATTCTTACCTGATCAATTTTTGCAATCGGTGCGAATATGTGACGGCCCCGACGATGACGGCCCTGAATCTGCTTTACGAGCATGGACTGCGGGCCCCGGCGGCCGCGATCTCGAATGGCATTGATCTGCAGAAGTATCAGCCGGGTGCGCCTGAACCTGCGATTCTGCGCCAGTTTGGCCTGCCCGTGGATAAGCCGTTGATTCTACACGTCAATCGATTGAGTGAAGAGAAGCGCGTGGATGTCTTGCTGAACGCGGTGCCAAAGTTGAAGACGGACGCCCATGTCGCGCTGGTCAGCTCGGGTCCAGCGGAGGCTGAATTGCGCGCCCAGGTGGAGGAGTTACAGATCGGTGACCGGGTCAGTTTCCTGGGATTTGTGCGCGACGCGGACCTGCTGGCGCTGCGACGTACGTCGTCGTTATTTGTGATCCCATCCGAGGCCGATCTGCAGAGTCTGGCGACGATGGAGGCGATGGCCTGTGGCCTGCCGGTAATCGCGGCCAACTCGTACGCGCTCCCGGAACTGGTACACCACGAGGTGAATGGCTTCCTGTTTACGCCCGGCAATAGCGATGAACTGGCTATTCAGATCGATACGCTGCTGAGCAATGCTGATCTGCGTACAAAGATGGGCCAGCAGAGCTTACAGATTATCGCCACCCATGATCGCGTCAGGGTGCTTGATACCTGGGAAGATCTCTATCGCCGCCTCTCAATCGAATTTAAAGAGCAAAAGATGTTGCGCCAGCAGCTACGTACAGCGCGTAAATATCCAGGTTATAAGGCGGAAGAGGTCAAGAATGTGAAGCGCCCACATATCCGCCGTACCGGTGACCTGGGACTGGACCAGACCACGTCCCCACGGCGTAAGCCCAGGCCGAAATAGTCGGGTACCCTCACCCTGGCTGCATTGATAGGGTTATCTATGCTTAGGCGTGGCGCCCCAGCGGCGATGAAGCAAGCGGGCCAGGCGGCGCTCAATATCCCAGCGCGTTTGAATACATTGATACCGTACCCAGGCCTTACAAAGGGTATACCAGGAATCGGGTTCCTGGTAGGGGAGCGTGGTTTTGCTGTTCGCTCCGGAATACATTGTGCGCACGGGTATGGCCGTCAGCCTCGATTGTTGAAAGATATCCCGGTTGGATAGCGCTGCTAATTTCGCGCAAAGCTGGTGGATAAAAGATGAAGTTGTAGCGGTTATTTCCTGTTTGGGCGATCTGTACATGCTGCTTCTCTGGCTCCCGGGCAGAAATAGGTAGCTTGCTAGCCGGGCATGATTGCCCACGGCGTACATTCAGCGATTCATTTGTCTGGTAGTATACTGCCTTTCCCTACGTTTGTCCAGTTATCCATGTGTGCTATGTCATATAAAGGACCATGACCTGTAATCAATCGGTATTTTATTGACAAAATAATAAAAGATGCATTATACTATCGATGTGCTTATAGGTAGTACGTAGTTTGTATTCGTGCAACTTATTTCAGCATATGCAGATGTATGGAAGATTGTGTGGTGAGTGCTGCATCAGCTAGCTGGTGCGAGGGCCTCAGGTTGCCTGGGTGGAAGTCCGGGGAAAGGGGTTAGTGTTATGTTGCCTGAAGATGATGTGAAGCCCGTATCAATGTCAACATCTGAAGCTGGTCGTAAGGGAGGGAGTACGGTACGCGATAAATATGGCGAGGACTATTATCGCCGTATCGGAAAAAAAGGAGGCACCAGGCTGAAGGAGAAGCGCGGCAGCGAGTATTATCGTGAGATCGCCCAGAAGGGTGGTCAGGCCAACGTCAATAAGTATGGGGTTGAGCACTTTTCGGCCATGGGGAAGAAGGGGGGCAACATGACGAAGGCCCGCCAGGACCCCGACTTCTATCGTCGCATTGGCAAATTAGGTAGCGCCGCCCGGCGCCAGAAGAAGAATATAGATTCCCAGTCCCCACAAAAAATGTCCCACTAGTTTAAGCTCCTTTTTCGCCATTACTGGCACAATTAACAATCCCTTTTACTCTTTGCGCGCTGTTTCGCGAAAGGAGCAAAAGGGATTGTTAATGTTAAATGGTTGAATTTTAACAGTAAATTAACATATCCATAAAGCATAGTTAATTCACAAATGCTAATTTATGAATGCGACAACACGATAAAGAAATTCTAGTATTAGAATTTTGAGTTTATTTCTGCGCGAATGCCTTTTTTTATAGCTCGTTTTGAGGAGAGTTAGGAGAACCTATGTTAACTAAGTGGCGCATTGCATTTATTCTTACCGCGTTAGCAATGCTGAGTATTCTGGTAACCGCGTGTGGTGCTTCGACCACAACTGGTAGCAATGACAGTGGCAGCACGCCAACCGCGACAACTGCGACAACGGGTGGCTCGACAACCAAGATCAATTGTGAGTCTGGCACTCTGGGCACCGGTGGTTCAACCGCTCTGGGACCCCTGGTCCAGGCTGCGGCGAAAAACTATCAGGGCCAGTGCTCTGGCGCGAACATCACCACCCAGCTGACGGGTAGTGGCGCAGGCCTGAAAGGTGTCCACGAGGGCAGCCTGAAGATTGGTAACTCTGACAACTTTGTCGACTTGACGAAGAATCCAGAATACTCTGACCTGACCGATAATCAGGTTGCTGTTGTTATCTTCTCTGTTATCATCAATAAAGATGTGACCGGTGTGAAGAACCTGACCTCTGCTCAGCTCAAAGATATCTTTACCGGTAAAACCACCAACTGGAAGCAGGTCGGTGGCCCTGACCTGGCGATCGCTGTTGTCAGCCGCCCTTCCGGTTCTGGTACCCGCAACACCTTCAAAAAATACGTCCTTGGTGGTACCGATGAGAGCGTCTCTGGCGCCAACCACACCACCGCCAAGACCTCGGGTGACGTTGCTTCCAGCGTGCAGAGCAAGAGCGGCGCGATCTCTTATGACACCATCCACTTCGCTCAGACGAACAATCTGACCACCGTCCAGATCGATGGCCAGGATCCTACCCAGGACAACGTTAAGACCAACGCTTACAAGTTCTGGAACATCGAGCACATGTACACTAAAGGTGCCGCTAGCGGCCTGGCGAAGTCCTTCATCGATTATGTTAAAGGTTCCGATGCCGCCTCTCTGCGCCAGCAGCTCGGCTTCATGGACATCAGTGCCGTGTCGCCGGACGCTATCGCTGCCAAGACTCCCAAAAAGTAAGTTCTTCTGAGGTAGCGAGAGTTACCCAGTTGATACATGTTCCTGGAATGGCCCGCGAGGGGCTGTTCCAGGAAATATACACGATAAAAAGAGATTGTTTTCAGTAAGTAAGTAAGAGTGTTCCATCAGGTAAGGAGTAGTGCATTGTGGCGGCTAATAGTGTGAATGCTCAGGTTTCGCGAGATCCCCGTAGTATACGGACCCGGCGCAGCCGGTTGAGTGACAGCATCGCCAAAAATATTTTCCTCTTTTGCGCCATTCTCGTGGTCGCCATTATCTTTGGCGTTTTTATCTTCCTGGGCTTTAATGGCTTGAAGATGTTCCAGGATCCGGCAGCCAAGAATTTCTTCACCAGTACAAAGTGGGATCCCACTGCGGATTCCCCAAGCTTTGGGGCGTTGGGTTTTATCCTGGGCTCTGTGGTTACGACCCTGATCGCGACCATCATTGTGACGCCGATCTCTTTTGCTACGGCTCTCTACCTGACCGAGATGGCGCCAAAGTGGGTGAATGCATTACTGCGCCCCTTGATTGAGATCTTTACCGGCATTCCATCTGTCATCATTGGTTTCCTGGCCCTGATCGTGCTGATCCCCTGGCTGGCCAAGGTTGCGGCACCGATCGCACCGAGTGCGGCCAATGCCGGTGTGGGTTGGGGCGCGGCTACCCTGGTCCTGGTGGTTATGGTTCTGCCGACTGTGGTGAGCGTGTCTATGGACGCGTTGACCGCGGTGCCAGGAAGTGTGCGTGAGGCCAGCCTGGCCCTGGGTTCGACCCGCTGGCAGACGATGAAAGATGCTATCCTCCCGGCCGCTGCGGCTGGCCTGGGCACTGCGGTCGTGCTCGGCATGACGCGTGCCATTGGTGAGGCGCTGGCCGTCGGCATGGTGCTGCAGGGTGATGTAAACCTGCCACAAAACTTATTCACACCGGGTGTATTCTTCCAGCCTAATATCAATATCACTAACGCCATCTTGAACTACTTTTCCGAGGCCTCTGGCACGGAGCGCAATGGTTACCTGATGCTGGGTTTTGTCCTGCTTATCATTTCGTTCCTGTTCATCTGCTTGAGCCGCTACATTGCCAGTAGGAGTGTGTATAAATGAGTGCTCAACAACAGATTGCGCCATCTTCCGTCGATCAGCAACAGCAGGAACGTGTGGCCGCGCTCCAGCGCCTGGCACGCCGGCTCCATATGAACAATACTATCGCCAGCACCGTGCTGGCGTTGGTGACGGCGTTGTCGGCCCTGCTGTTTATCGCCATCATTGTGAAGCTGCTCGTCGATGGTGTTCCTTATCTTATCAATCCAGATTTCTACGGTACGGACAGCGTCGGTGCGGTTGGGCAGCAAGTCTTTAATACCATTTACCTGCTGGTTTTTTCAGAGATCATTCTGATACCCATTGCTCTTTCGGCGGCTATCTATCTGGTGGAATATGCACGCCAGGGTCGGTTGGTAACGGTCATCCATTTCGCGGCTGAGACGCTGGCTGGCGTTCCTTCGCTGGTGTTAGGTCTGTTCGGCTACCTGGTTTTTTCCAGTGTGCTGGGATTTGGCCTGAGCCGCCTGTCGGGTACGCTGACCCTGCTCTGCCTGAACTTTCCGGTGGCGCTACGTCTGTTTGAGGATGCACTGGCCACTGTTTCGCGCGAGCAGCGCGAGGGCGGCCTGGCTCTGGGCTCGACCAGGTGGCATATGATCCGCACGGTGGTTCTGCCCTCAGCCCTGCCGGGTATTATTACCGGTATCGTACTGACGGCTGGCAAAGTCATTGCCGAGGCGGCGGCGCTCATCTTTACCATGGGTTCATCGAATCCTTCAAATGTGTACTCGCTGAATCCTATGATCAGTACCGATAATTTGACGATCCATATCTGGTTCCTCAAAACGGTAGGCGCGGGAACCATCCCCGAGAACGTGGCCAATGCTGTTTCGGCCGGTTCGTCGGCTCTGCTCATTATCATCCTGTTAGTTATTAATCTTGGCTCGCGCTTCCTGGGTCGTTTCATCCAGCGACGAGTCATGGCTGCGTAAATATCGTAACCCTTTGAGCGTTCGACGAGCATTCATCTAGAATGCGATGCAAACATACGAGAAGCGAGGATCAGTTAATGATCAATCTTTCGGCAAATAGCCTGGCTGAAAACATGACCCTTCCCGAAGGTGCGAACATCTATTCACGCAAGGTTGCGCGTAGTGGCCATATCTCTTACGAGGGACGGCCGTACTTCATTAGCAAGGCTTTAGCGGGACGCTATATTCGTTTGATTGTGGTAGATGATCGCATGATTGTGGATGCCGCCATTCCACTACATAAAGAGTACCTGCTGGCCTAGTCAACAGAATGGATGTTATTGTGCTTGACAAGTATGAGGAGTAGTGATGGAGAATCAACACCAGGAACGGACTCAGGTAGTTGAAGGGAACTATCAGGTTCGGCCTCTAGCAAAAATGGAGTCCAGGGAGAATACCGCTCCGGTCTCTGACGTGGCCCGCCATATGGGCGAGTTTGATCCAACCCAGACCTTGAACACATCGGCTGGTACAAAGGTTAATGTGCGGCACGCCAATTTCTTTTATGGTCCCAAACAGGCGTTGTTCGATGTCTCTCTGCCACTGCGCGAGCGCCAGGTGACGGCCCTGATCGGCCCCTCAGGCTGCGGTAAGTCTACCTTTTTGCGCACGCTCAATCGCATGAATGACCTGATCCCCAATACACGTACCGAGGGTGAGGCCATCTTTGACGACTTCAACATCTATGATAAGAAGACCGATGTTGTCCTGCTGCGCCAGCGTATCGGTATGGTGTTCCAGCGCCCCAATCCTTTTCCCAAGTCCATTTTTGATAATGTGGCCTATGGCCTGAGGGTACAGGGCAAATCGCAGAAGGTGATCAAGGAGCAGGTAGAGGCTAGCCTGCGTGGTGCCGCGCTCTGGGACGAAGTAAAGGATCGCCTGAATACGTCGGCGCTGGGTCTTTCCGGTGGTCAACAGCAGCGTTTGTGTATCGCGCGCGCTCTGGCTGTGGAGCCAGAGGTCCTGCTGATGGATGAGCCCTGTTCTGCTCTGGATCCTATCGCTACCCTGAAGATTGAGGAATTGATCACCGACCTGGCCAAAAACTATACGATTGTGATCGTGACACATAACATGCAGCAGGCCTCCCGCGTCTCCCATTTTACCGGCTTCTTTTTGAGCGGTAAATTGATCGAGGTGGCCCCGACCGTTAACCTGTTTGAGCGTCCCCGACAAAAAGAAACGGAAGATTATATCAGTGGACGTTTCGGCTAAGAGACCAGGCAGGAGGCGGCTGTGGCACGAAAAATACTTGTAGTGGATGATGAGGCGGTCTTAATCGAAGCCATTGCGTATAATCTTGAACAATCTGGCTATCAGGTCGTCACAGCTATGGACGGCCTGAGCGGCCTGGAAATGGCCCGTAAGGAGCCGCCAGATCTGATTGTGCTTGATATTATGCTTCCGGGCATGGATGGCCTTGAGGTGTGCCGTCAGCTGAGACGCGAGGACCGTACGGCGTCCGTCCCTATCATCATGTTGACCGCTAAAGCTGAAGAGATTGATAAAGTAGTGGGCCTTGAGGTGGGAGCGGACGATTACGTGACGAAGCCCTTTGGACGTCGCGAGTTGCTCGCCCGGGTGCGAGCCCTGTTGCGACGCGTAGATTATCCTGTCTTGCAGGAGGATCGCTCGGGGCAGCAGGATGCCGCGACGGAAAGGGATGGTATTGTCCCACCACGCAGCGAGCTGGTGGCGGGTCCTTTGCGTATTGATCAGGCCGGACGGCGTGTCAATTGCCGTGGGCAGGATTTAGAGCTTCAGCCCAAGCAATTTGATCTGTTGACCTACCTGGTGCGCAATCGCGGTACGGTGTTGACCCGCGATCAACTGCTACATAACGTCTGGGGGTACGATTATGCCGGTGATACGCGTACCGTTGATGTACACGTGCGCTGGCTGCGCGAAAAGCTTGAAGAAGATCCCGCCAGCCCAAAACTTATCCAGACCGTACGCGGCGTTGGTTATGTTTTCCGCGCATAATATTCCCCAGAACACTTTATCGCAAGGAAGCTAGCGATGCCACGAACTATTCTGGTTGTAGTCAAAGATAAAGATCTGCGTCAGTACATTACGGCAAAATTGCAAGCGGAGGCCTATGTTGTTCAGGCTCTGGAGCAATGCTGTCAGGTTGTTGAGCTGGTTTCCCGGCTTGAACCTTCGCTGGTCATTTTCGATGTTGAGATATGCTATGCCGATCAGTTCGCGACCTGCCGTGATCTGCGGATCGAGCATGTTACGGCCTCGGTCCCCCAGCTGTTACTGGTGCATAGCACAATTGAAATTACACGCATAGAGCGGTCCGAGGTCCAGATTGACGACTATGTTGTGCAGCCGATCTGGTGGCAGGAGTTGCTGGCCTGTGTCCATACCCTGGCGCGCAGCGGCAAGCGTTGGAGCCAGCATAAAAACTCTGTCCGGTCTGTAGCGCGCCGCAAAATGGTTCCTACTGGTGGTGAGCAACAGTTGTCGATCAATGGCCTTGTGATTGATATCGCTCACCACCAGGTCATATATAACGATCGCTGTATCGAGCTTCAGCAGCCGATTCTTTTTGATCTGCTGCTCTACCTGGTGCGTCATCAGGGGGTGGTACTCTCCCGTGAGAGGTTGCTTCAGCAGGTATGGGGATATGAGCAGGCGGAGGGATCGCGTACCGTCGATGTGCATATACGCTGGCTGCGTCAGAAACTGGAAGAAGATCCATCCCACCCGCGGCTCCTGCAGACCGTACGCGGGGTAGGATATTGCTTTAAAGTATAAAGAAACCAGGGACATGGCTGCGTCCCTGGTTTCTTTATGCTCTATTTGTCTACTTGCTGGACTTCAGCCTGCGGCTGCTGGTCCTGCTCTATCTTTGTCAGCCCTTCGGCGATCGCCTGGGCGACGCCGGTCTCGGCGGTCTGGCGAGCGACGCGGAGCGCGTTCTTGATCGCCTTGGCATTGGAGCGGCCATGCGAGATGATCGCTGATCCGTTAATGCCCAGCAGTGGAACGCCGCCATATTCGGCGTAGTCGAGGCGCTTAAAGACCTTGCGCAGTCCCGGCTTCAGCACGGCGGCGGCCAGCTTGTTGACCAGTGAGCTGGTCATTTCGGCCCGCATCAGTCCCAGCAGGGTTTCGGCCAGGCCCTCGCTCAATTTCAGCACCACATTGCCGACAAAGCCATCACAGACCACGATATCGACCACGCCGGCGGGAATGTCGCGTCCCTCTACATTGCCGATAAAATTGATGCCCAGGGCGGCGGCATTTTGTTTTAAAAGCTTGTGGGTCTCAACCACCTGCTGGTTGCCTTTGCTCTCCTCTTCACCGTTGGCCAGCAGGCCGACGCGCGGGGAAGAGATGTTAAAAATGCGCTCCATATAGATCGAGCCCATGAGCGCGAATTGCTGTAAATATTCAGGCTTGCAGTCGGTGTTGGCCCCCATATCGATTACCAGGCACGCTTTATCTCGGGTGGGGAAGATGCCTCCCAGGGCTGGTCGATCGACTCCCGGGAGGCGTTTGAGTGTAAAGAGAGATGCTGCCATCATGGCGCCGCTATTACCCGCGGAGACGGCTCCCAGTGCTTTTCCGTCGCGTACCAACTGTAAGGCCACGATGAGCGATGCGTTCTTCTTGCGCCGTACAGCGGTCGCCGGATGATCATCCATCTCAATCACTTCATCGGTATGGACGATGGGCAGGTCCAGCCCTGTTGTGTCGTGCTTGGCCAGTTCGGCCCGAATGACCTCTTCGCGCCCAACCAGGTAGACACCAATACCATATTCACGAGCGGCCTGTACCGCGCCCAGAACGATTTCACCGGGCGCGTTATCGCCACCCATAGCATCCAGTGCAACGCGAACAGGAGCACTTACGGAAGCACTCATGCTTTTCTTCCCCCAGGTTCTCCAATAGTATGTTTGACAAGTTCAACGAGTTTATCCAGATCGAACGGTTTATAGACGATATGCGCTACACCCGCTTCACGGAACTCTTTCTCTTCGTTGCCCGCGCCCAGAAACGCGGTGACGACGATGACCGGGATCTGGCGGTCGACCGCCATGGTCATTAACTTGAGTTCGTCACGGCCATCCAGGTATGGCATCATCAGGTCAAGCATGACAAGGTCCGGCTGGTGCTCACGTACAGCGTCATAGAAGCGCAGGCTCTGCGTGGTCATGAAGGTCTCGTAACCTTCATCGGCCAGGGCTTCGGTGAGCAGATCGGCAATCGTTGGGTCATCGTCCATTATAAGGATTTTTTTGGCCATGATTCATCATCCCCTCATCTCTACACTTGCTGTAAAAAGCATTGTGATGCCGTTAACAGACAACTGCGAACGTTATTTGCTTTCAGTGTTATGCCATCTATGAGTGCAGCTATCCTGAGCGTGATTTGAGCATACCACCCGTGTCGCCTCGACTGTTGAGATATGGTGACGTAGCTAGCTGCGATCACGCGGCATGTACGCTTGTTTTTTATCGTTATGATATGCAGCGGTGGCCCCTGCCCATAAGTAGAAGGACACAAAGGGATGGGCCTCCCTGCGTAGATAAATGTATTATAACATCCCCCGATGGTGTGTGTATGTTCCCTTCTCCTTTTTTTCTAATAGATAGGACTATGGGCTAGCAAATCATCCTCTTTTCTCCTGCTGTTTAGGAATATTGTTTTAGGCAGCTTATGTACGATAGAGATGGTAGGCTCATGTGTGTCGCCCGGTATAGCGCGGCTGCCGTGTGTGGCGACAGCCGTGATCCGATCTATATGCGTACTGACTGTGCGTGTTTTTCGCGTTTACAAGTGCATTCAACATGCGCTATACTAGCGTAAAAATATCCGCGTTTTGGTTGTGTCTGGAGGAAATCTTTCGTGAAAATCACATGTAAGCAACAGGATTTGAGCCGTGGACTCTCTATTGTGAGCCACGCTGTCTCGAGCCGGAGCACGCTTCCGATCCTGGCAAATATTTTAGTGTCAACGGACCAGGGACGCCTGAAGCTCTCTGCGACCAATCTGGAGATCGGTATTAACTGCCTGATCGATGCCGAGATTATGGAGGATGGCACTACGACGGTTCCGGCGAAGACCTTTACCGATCTGGTCAATAGCCTGCGTCCGGGACAGGTTGAGCTGAATGTGGCCGATGAGTCTAACGATGTCAATGTGAAGAGCACCGGGAGTAATGCCAATATCAAGGGTATGGACCCGTCGGAGTTCCCTTTGATCCCCAGTGCGGAAGGCGATGAGGAGCCGATTATCCTGGATGCGGGCATGCTGAAAGACATGATCGCCCAGGTGGTTTTCGCGGCGGCCGACGATGATTCTCGTCCCGTGCTTACAGGTGTGTTGGTGGAGGTGGCCAATGAACAGGTCTCGTTCGCGGCAGCCGATGCCTTCCGTCTCGCACTGCGCCTGGCACCCCTGGCCGGCCATACCGCCAGCCACAGCAGCATCCTGATCCCGGCGCGTACCCTGAGCGAGCTGGCGCGTATCCTGCCCTCCGATGGAGCGGTCCAGATGGTGGTGACGCCGAATCGTAGCCAGGTCCTCTTCCACACTGAGCATATCGACCTGGTTTCGCGCCTGATCGAGGGCACGTTCCCCAACATTAAAGCGGCCATTCCAAAGGAGCATACGACGCGCGCCGTGGTGGAGACCAAGGAGTTCGCGGCCGCCGTTAAGACGGTGGCGCCGTTCGCCCGCGATAGCTCCAATATTACCCGCATTAAGATTACCAGTGGTGGTGAGCAAGAGGCAGGCGCCGGCACACTGACCCTGGAAGCGACCGCTGAGGATGTGGGTAATAACGTGACCACCATCAACGCGGCGGTGGATGGGCCCGATCAGGAGATCATCTTCAATGTGAAATACCTTGGCGATGTCCTGTCGATCCTGGATACACCTGAGGTAGCCCTGGAAGTGACATCAGCGGCTCGTCCTGGCGTTGTCAAGCCGGTGAGCGCGGCTGAATACACCTATGTTATCATGCCAATGAGCACAAATCGCTAACGTCTTTCCACATTTACCAGTCTGATAAGAATGAAAATAGTAGGGCGAGGTTGTCCTCGCCCTGTTTTTATATCGCTAGTGTAGATCTTCACGGATGGATGCATGTATCTTTCTCGCCTCACATTATCGGATTTTCGCAATTATAAACAGCTGGAATTGCCATTAGGCCCGGGTGTCTTCCTCTTCCATGGAGACAATGCGCAGGGAAAGACCAACCTGCTTGAAGCAGTGAGCATGCTGGCGACGGCTACCTCTTTTCATGCCTCCAGTGATCGTGAAGTTGTCAGCTGGTCGGCGCCAGACCACGTGGCTCGGCTGGATGGCACGGTGCAGCGGCGTGAGGATAGTATCCAGCTGGAGATATTGATTCTAGATCCCACTCCCCCTACGTTCGCGCCCTCCTCGGGCGTTACGGTGAGTCCGCGCAGCATTGAATTGCCCGCCCATGCGCCCCGCAAGCGCTATAAAGTGAACGGGGTGCCGAAACGGACCATTGACCTGATCGGGCAGATGAAGGTGGTGATGTTCGCGCCTTCGGATCTGCACCTGGTAGATGGAGGACCCGAAGAGCGGCGGCGCTTTCTGGATCGGGCGCTGTGTCAGGTGCAGCCGCGCTATAGCGTGGCGCTGGTCAAATATCGTAAGATCGTGGCCCAGCGCTCGGCCCTGCTGAAGCGTATCCGCGAGAATCAAGAAGATCCGAAGATGCTTAACTATCTAGATGAGCAGCAGATCCAGCTCGCCAACCAGATTATCTATGAGCGCCGACGCATGGTGGACGCGCTCAATGAGCAGGCCAATCAGTTCCAGCAGACGATCAGCGGCGGACGTGAGCAACTGCAGATCGTCTATCGACCCTCTTTTAAGGTGGAGTCCAACTGGAGCCTGAGCGAGGCTCCTCAACAGTATCAGGAACAGTTGCGCGAGATTCGCAAGAAAGAGATTATGCAGGGCGTCTGCCTGCGCGGCCCTCATCGCGATGACCTGGAGTTTCTGGTGAATGGCGTGAATATGCTATCTTACGGTTCAAGGGGACAGCAGCGGACCGCCGCGCTGGCCGCCAAGCTGGCGGAGCTGGCGTTCATGCATACCAGTACCGGCGATCAGCCTATCCTGTTGCTGGACGATGTGTTTAGCGAACTAGATGCCTCGCGCCGCGAATATCTGCTGGGCCAGGTGGCTCGCTATGAGCAGGTGATGCTGACCTCTACCGACCTGGAGAGCTTCCCCGCCGATATGCTGCAGCGTTCGCATCGCTACCAGGTTGTTGGCGGCGCATTGCGCGGCGAAGATTGAGCGGACTGCCGCAGCTATACGGCAGCTGGAGCAAGCTTTCTTGCTTACTGCTGCTCGCTGCTCGCGCTCTTTTGCTGGAGCTCGCTCCAGTTCCGCTGCATCCTGGCTACTTCCGCCTCGCCGGGCGATACGTGACTGTAGCGCGCGGCTGTATATATCTCCGTTACTGCCTGCATCTCTGGTTCAAACGCTGGTAAGGGCTGCACCAGCCGTTGTTTCAATTCTCCCGGCGTCTCCGCCTGCTGCCGCCGATAACCCTGGCTGGCCGCCCACTGGAGGAAGGCGCGATAGATCACGCGCACATCCCGTAGCATGGGTGCCTCATCGTCTTCTATCCCGCGCTCTACGATCGGCGCCGGTTGCTCATCTTTACGCCGCCTCAGACGTTGCCATAGATGGCTGAGCAGCCCCGTAATCTGCTGCCAGAACAACCCCCAGGACCACAGGCTTTCGTGCAGGTCGAGCGAGCGCCTACCAGCCCGGCGCCTGCGCAGCAGGACCACAACAAGGATAATCACGGTGACGAGAAGGGTAATCATCAGAGCGATGAAGACGAAGCCCGCGATTGTCTGGACGGCTGGCGGGGGCGCCGCTCCCGCGTTTGAGTGCGTTGTTGGTGGAGGGGTATTCTTGTTTAATTTTGGGAGAGTAAATTTAAACTTATCCAGGGGAATCCAGGAGATCATAAATGCCATCACCCAGGCAATGGCATAGGTCGCGCCATCGTAGATCCTACCCAGCGGCGATAGAAATTGCTGGATCGCAGCCAGCAAGGTGGGATTGATAATGATGCCCAGGACCAGCCCGACCACCGCCAGCATCAGGCAGACGATACCTACCGTGGAGAGGATCAGCCTGTCCTGCGTTACCTTGCTTCCATGCAGGCCTGCTATGTGATCCTGCCGGGTAAAAATCGCATAGGATAGCGCCCTGGCCAGCAGCGCCAGCGAGAAGAAAAGCAACACCAGCAGCAGGAGATCAACCTGGTCACCATTGCCGATCGCCGGCAGCAGGCAGATGACCACAAAGATGACGCTGCCTATGATGATCCCACGCAGTGTCTCGCTGGGCTCCAATGCGTAGCGCGCGATCCGGATGCCGTGATAGCACAGCGCATAGGAGGCGATGATGAGGCCGATGACCGCGAAGGCGGTTGAATTGAAGAGCAAGAGATCAGAGAGCAAGGCCATCAGCCAGGCCGGATTCCATAGCGCGCTTGTCCCCGCGTAGAACGTGCCCCACACAACACATAGGATACCAATGCTCTGAATAACCAGGACCAGGTTGCCGCTATGGCCGCTGGCCGTCTTTTTATCATTGTTCTTTAATAGTTGATCCGGTAAGATTAGCGTGCACCAGGATGAGACCATCATCAATAAAAATGGCGCCCACAGTGGCGCGAATGGTTGATCCAGGCCCAGAAAATGGACGCGTGCCAGCCCGATGAGCACTGCTCCCATCCAGCAGGCCTCTAAGGTCGCGTAAGACAGTGGAAGCAGTTGTTCTCCCCAACTCATCACATCAGCCAGGCTACGGGGAGGTGGACTCCATGGTTCTCTACGCTCCTGATCATCTCGCGGCGTCTGCGGCGTACTCTCCATCTTCAAGAGCCTTTCTGCTTCTATCTAACCCTGTTCAACAGAGTCCGGCTACCGATCATCCTGCTTGCTAGATTGTAGCCGTCCCATAAACCATTGTCAATGTGTTCCATGCCGTTTCCAACTGTGAAGCACCGGGCTGCCTGTCATGCCAGATACTGGTTTTCTCTCCGTCATGGATGTCATCTTGCTATTTCCTATGCAGGATTTTCCCTTATTTTACTCGACTTATCCACATTCTTGCATAGTTATCCACACTTATCCACCGCAAATGTGGATAAGTCAATAGATTTCGCAAGAAGTACTATCGATCGTGGATAGGTGGACGCGAAGGGTAGTCCTGTAATTGGCGATGGGCGATCGTGGCTGGCCCCGGATCGCCGTTTTTCGTATCCCGCACATAGCGCAGGAAGCGGCGCTGCTCGTTGCCGGGCGGTAACTTGATCGTCACCTGCTCGAAAAGGAGCGGGTCTGTATCCTGTAGCTTGACAGCCGCGGGTGGCGCAAAGAGGGTCCCTTGCTGTATACCACAGTAGGCGCAGAAGTAAGCATCAACGGGGATAATCCGCTGGCATGAGGTGCAGGTAACCGTCTGGGACCAGTTTTGAGCGTCTATAGTGGTCTTAAACATATCATAGAGGATATGGGCGAGGCGATATTTGATGCGTTGCCTTAGTGTCGAAAACATAACCCAACCTTTCTCACTTCATCAACATCCATACGACACATACACGTATCTGTAGTTTAAATTGAAGAATGCGAGTATGTCAATAATAAAGCGTTAATAACGCATAAAGAATATCTTGGGGAGCAAAGCGCCTCCTCACGGGCGGCCGCATACGCGGCCGCCCTGGTTTTATTATGGTGGTGCATGGGGGCGCGGATGCGCCCTCATGCACCACCATAATAAGGTAATCGGAAATGAGGAGCGTAGGTTCGGCCCTTGCGGCCGATTGCCGCAAAGCGGCCCCGTTTCCTACGTTCCACCAACGATATTACCTTCCTTCTCAAAGGTATGCCGGCGTGTTATGTTGAACGTATTGAGCGTGAGGGAGGGTTTTTAAGGAAGCGCACGGCATCTTGATAGAGGCGATCCGGTGGAATGCTGTCGATGATGTCTGTTTTGCCCCAGATGATGGCGGACTGGATCTGCTGGTCGCTGTAGGGATTGGGGTCAAGGGTGACGCCATGGTGCCAGAGGGTGGAGGACCAGATGAAGCGGGCGTAAATGGTGCCCGGCAGAAAGGGGACGATGGTGGGGATATGCAGGGCGCCAGCGATGTGGCCGGGTCCCGTGTCATCTGAGAGGGCCAGCGTGGCCCCGTTGCACAAAACGGCTACGTCGCGCAGGGTTTCGGTTGTATAGAAATAGACGTGGGCATTGTCCTCCACCCCATTGAAATGCTGGAGCCAGTCGATCATGTCGGCTTTTTTGAAGCCTTCTGGCAGATTCTCATCGGGTCCGCAGGCCAGTACAAAGCTGATCTTCTGTCCGGGCATATTGCGCGTGGCATACTCGCAGAGCATCTGCATGACCTCATCCCATAGCTCGTAGCACTTGGCCAGCACCACCGATTGGAAAAAGCAGACGATAAGGATGGAGTCGGACGCGAATCCGATGTTCTGCTGGATCTGCCGATAGCGCTGCTCGTCCGTCGCCGTGAGTCGGATGCGGGGCTGGGTAGCCGATCCCTCTAGCGTTGAGTTGGGGAGCCCGAAGAGTTCGCAGAGAAAATCAGCATAGCGCCGCTCTGGCCCACGTTGGGCGTAATGGCGAATACCCATGCGAAAAAGATCGTTCAGCACATAGAACACGCCATTCGTGGTGGTGTGTTGGGTGCCGGTAGGCATGCCATCGTGGGAGCCATGAAAATCCAATACCAGCGTCTCTTGATCGGGCGTGTTGTTGGCGTGGGTCGAGAACAGGTCGTCGATAGCTAATGGCGCTGGCGTCAACTGTATATCGATCTCCGGCCAGTAGGCTTCTTGATAGCTATTGAGATTAAAGAGGGAGCCAGAGCTTTGATCTATCAGGAGCTGGATGGGAATGTGGTCTTTGCGCAGGGAGCGCAGGATCTGCAGCGTGCCTTCGAGCAGGGCCGTCCCCACCACGCATTCCCCCAGCCGACCCGCTTTGCCACCCAGCAAGATTATTATCCGGTTGGCCCGCCGCAGCGCCTGCTGATTCTCTTGTAGGCGTTGTTGCTCCTGACTGGACAGCTCATATTCGGGATCGCGGGCCAACTCGCCCATAAACGCCAGGTTGTAGCTTTCCATCTGTATCGGCCTCTCCTGCGCATAGATTTGTGATTGATCGACCTTAAATCGCGGTTCAGTGTACAAAATGAGATCAGACGGTGTCAAGCATTGATCTGATAATTGATGCCCGCCTGCTGGCGCAAGATCGCGATGAAGTCACGGCTGGCCGCCGGAATCGTCTGGCTGCGGCTGAGGCGCACCAGGGCGCTTTCGCGGTAACTGGGCGGAAGATCGCGCACAGTGATCTCGACCACCTGTCCATTGTCCAACTCCTCAGCGATGGCCGAGCGCGTGATAAAGGCCGCACCGATCCCTTGCCGCAGTAATTCTCGCGCCGTATGCACCGGAAGCTCCATCGTACGCTCGGAATGGGGATGGATGTGGGTGAGAACCTCGCTGAGGGCGAAGCCTTTCTGGACCAGTAGCAGTGGGGAGGCGTGTATATGCACATCTTCTGCTCGTACGTGGGATTGTTTCGCCAGTGGATGGTGAGGTGGGGCGACAAAGATCAACGGTTCTTTAAAGCGCAGCAGAGTCGTGAGATCCGGATTGAGGAATGGCCAGCCGATCAGACCGAGGCGCGTAATGCCATCGTAGAGCATCTCCTCAACCTGCCGGCTATGGCCCGTGCGCACAAAGATTTCAACCTCGGGATGGCTATGGTGGAACTCGGCGATCGTGGCAGCCAAAAAGCCGCCACTAAATGATTCTAATGTAGCGATGGTGACGCGTCCCCGCATCCCCTCCTGGGTCAACTGTGCCACCTCTTTACCCTCGGCCAGAATCTCCAGTGCCCGGCGCGCATAGGGCAGGAAGCTCTCCCCACGTTCAGTCAGTGCCACCTTACGCCCGCCGCGCGCGAAGAGCGTGCCGCCTACCTCCTCCTCCAAAGCTTGCATGCGTGTGCTCATGGTCGGTTGTGATAGATTCAGGGCGCGTGCCGCCTGGCTAAAGCTGCCCTCTCGTACAATACGCTCAAACGTCAACAACTGTTCCGTATCCATATCCTACCTCCTCTCTATTAACTATTAAAAAATTTAATAACAAGTATAAGCAATATTGGATTGGATTATAGCACGCCCTTCTCTATACTTTTCTTATGAGCTTTTTTGAGAGGGAGGGAAACGGAGCATATGGGATTTTTGATGGCGCTGCGTCGTCCATCGATTGCGTGGCTGTGGGTGAGCCAGGTGCTTTCTTCAATGGGGGACTATCTCTATAATCTGGCGGTGATCTGGATCGCTGTGCGCACGGCCGGGAGTGGAGCAGGTATCGTGGCGGCGGCCGAGGCGGGCTCGCAACTGGTGTTTGGGCTGCTGGGGGGCGTCTATGCCGATCGTTGGGACCGCCGTGCAGTGATGGTGGTAGTGGATATCATACGGGCCGGGACAGTGGGCCTGATAGCGATCGTGGCGCTTTCTGGCGCCATTCAATTGTGGGAGCTGGTGGCCGCTGCCATCGTTATTGGCAGCCTGGGATCCTTGTTTGATCCCGCCTTACAGGCAAGCTTGCCGACCCTTGCTGGCGATGTGCCAACTTTACAGGCCACCAATGGCTTGATGGATGTGACGGCGCGCCTGGCCAGAGCGCTTGGACCCAGCATGGCGGGACTGCTGGTCCTCTTTATGCCCCTGGCGCAATTCTTTACCCTGAACGCGGTCAGCTACGTCATTTCTGCACTGGCTATCTTATCATTAGGACGGCATGTGATCTGGAAAGACGCCGAGCGCATGCCGGCGACCGCTGGCATAAAAGGGATCTGGAGCGATATCCGGGGCGCTATTACACTGGTTGGTCGACATAAACCGCTCAGTTGGGCCATCTCGTTAAACGGCGTGATGAATCTGGCCTGGAGCGCAAGCTTTGTGATCGGCGTTCCGCTGCTGGTTAACCAGGTTTTAAAGAGCAACGTAGGGGCGCTCGGCCTGATCATCGGTGCTTATGGCGTTGGCAATGTTATCAGCAACCTGGTGATGGGAAGTGTCCATATCCGGCGGCCGATTCCCATCATTTTTGTGGGTAAGATTATCGTTGGCCTGGGCTTTCTGGTATTGGCATGGGCTCATTCTCTGCCGCTGGCCGTCCTGGCCTCGGCCGGCGCCGCTTTTGGGGGTCCGATGGGCGACATCACCATGTTGACGATCATGCAGACCGAGCTCCCCGTGGCTCAACTGGGGAAAGTCTATAGCCTGCGCATGGTGTTGGCCAATGTCGGTGCCTCCCTGGGGCTGCTCGCTGCGGTACCCATGTTTGCCCACGTCTCCGTGATGGTCGGCATCAGCATCTGCGCCGTGCTGATGATCGTTCTCGGTGTAGCTGGCCTCTTACGTTTCGGTCTGTTTTACCAGCATCCTCTGGCTTCGGACCTTACTCCTGAAGCATGAAGAACCAATGCAAGCAAAAGAAGCGGAGGGGAGCTCAAACAGCTCCCCTCCGCTTCTTTTGCGCCTTTTATTGTATTAGACGCCGCGGGCCTGCGCGTAGCGCTTGGCAACGACATCCCAGTTGACGACGTTCCACCAGGCGCTCAGGTACTCAGGACGGCGGTTCTGGTATTTCAGGTAGTAGGCATGCTCCCACACATCATTACCGAGGATAGGATAGTTGCCATCCAGCACAGGGCTATCCTGATTGGCCGTTGAGGTGATTGCCAGGTTGCCGCTTTTGTCCAGGACGAGCCAGGCCCAGCCGGAACCGAAGCGTTTGGCGCCCGCATCGTTGAACGCTGTTTTGAAGGCGTCGAAAGAGCCGAATTTGGCGTTGATGGCGGTAGCCAGGTCGCCCGTGGGCTCTTTGCTGCCACCAGGGGTCATGATCTCCCAGAACATGGTGTGGTTAATATGGCCGCCACCGTTGTTACGGACAGCAGTCTGTTTGGCCTCGGGAACCTCGTTGAGGCGGCGAAGCACTTCCTCAACGGGCAGGTTCGCGAACTCATGACCCTCAAGAGCCGCATTCAAATTGTTCACATACGTAGCATGGTGCTTATCATGATGCAGCTGCATGGTCTGGGCATCGATATACGGCTCTAACGCAGCGTAGTCATACGGCAGTTTAGGAAGTTCAAAAGCCATAAAACTTCTCTCCTTACTCAAATAAATAGGAGGGAATTTCCCTCCTATTTTGACATCGTGGGTCTCAGGCTGCTCTTCTTGCAATAGTGTTTCAAGCAGCCTGGAGAGGATATAGTCTACATGTTTAGTTGTATGCGATAGAGTATGCTATTGTCAAGCCGAGATGCGCGCTTTTATGCTCACTTTGCGCGTCTCCAATGCTGTATCGGGTCTATATGAGCGACCCGTCTATATAATTATACGCACCAGCCTAAATAAACAGTGACATGCAAGCTTGCCATAAGCAACAGAAAAGATAGAAATGCCCTGACGTTTATATATAGTGGGGAGAATGAAACTATCTTTCTCAGGTAAAACATGGTATAGTCTAATAGCAATTTCGTCCAATGCCGAAATTGCTCTAATTTGTTGGACAAATGTATGTGCGATTGTATGGAGCAATGTTATGGCTCATGATTCCGTGCAGAATGATCGGCATCGGACGAGCGCCTTACCTCCTTCGAGCGTAAAAACTATCCTGTTGGTGGAGGATGACATCAATATTGGCGAAGTGTTACAGCAAGCTATAACGCAAGAAACTTCTTTTGTCGTTATACTTGTTCCGGATGGATTTCAGGCGCTTCAGATGGTTAAAGAGATCCGACCAAATTTATTTATCCTGGATTATCAATTGCCTCGCATGAACGGCATTGAGTTGTATGACAGATTGCATGTTATAGAGGAGCTGGCTCATGTCCCGGCTCTGATGTTGAGCGCCCATCTGCCACGACATGAGCTGAATAAGCGCCATCTACAGGGCATGAGCAAGCCTATCGATTTAGACGATTTTCTGCAGACGATCGAAGATCTCGCGGTCTAAATCTTATTCTATCCATCTCGATGCGGATTTTGTTGTGACGAGAGGTGATGGGGACTACATCTCTTTCTTCAATGCATAGTCATTATCCAGTGCTTCCATCATTTTATGGAATGCTGCCACCAGTTCACGATTACGCAATTGATAGTAGACCACATTGCCCTCACGACGCCATGAGATTAATCCGATGCTTGTCAGCTGACGCAGGTGCTCGGATGTAGTTGCCGCCGACAGTCCGATGGCCCTGGCGATCTCCCCAGAACGCATCTCCGGCATGTGAGTGTTTTTTTCCTCCTGGTCTGTAACAGATAGCAGTTCCAGAATATAGCGTCGGCTGGGATCGCAGACGACGCCCAGGAAGGCATCGACATATTTATCTACCTCGGCTGGGCGGCGAGGTGGCCTGCTTTTTTCTTTCTGGTCGGTGCAAGGTGTTTCTGTCATAATCTCTCCTTTCCGCAACGCTGGCGATGTTAATGTATTAGGTATTGTAGAACACGAACTCATCTGTTGGAAATACCCTGTTAGCGATGTCCGTTTTTTCTCTCTGATCTGGTACTCATACTTTCTTAATAATTTGCCGCAGAGGTACCATTGATAGAGGCAAGAAACGCACAAAGATCAGAGTCTGTGTTATAATGCCGCCAAACCATTTGTTCTAATCGTTGTTTTTTTGGGGATCATGGCGGATCTTTCTGTCCTTTCCTGTCAGCTTGCCTCACCATATGTTGTTGTCTGGTATGTATGCAACGGTGTGCAGGGATATTATGTGCATTGGATGCAGAGCGCTTTTTATAACGTCCCCGAGAGGTTGAATAATGAAAATCGGGAAAATAGTCAAATCAGATTCTCATATTAACTATGTCTGTCAAGTTTTTGGTCCTCGCGAGGCTGATATTCAACCTGGCCCGGCGGACTATGCCTTCGGCCGTTTTGTGCGCGTCGCTGTACGCTCTGAGCGGTCCGATGATCCGGATGCGTTGCTCGATGAAGTGCTGGGCAATAGCCGGGAGCCGATTACGTACGCGGTCGGCGTCATCTACGATACGATCTTGCAAAATCCTGCCTTCGGTGCCCTGGGGCCGCGCCTCTCGAACGAGACACAGGTAGAGCTATTTTCGCCTGATTATATTTCTGAGAAGGCGGTGCTTACCTATATCATGATCCTGGGCATGATGGAAGAGCGCCTCGTGTTTGGTGAGGAACCAGAGGTGCTCTCGGTCATGCATGGTGTTCCTCTACTCTCCCTCGAATTGGATAGCGAGATCGAGACCATGACCGACGCGGAGGTGCGCTCGTTCCACTACTTTGCTGATCCGGCTGGCGGGCCCGATAGCCAATCGCCCTATCTGCACATGGGCTATGTGCCCCATATCATTGCTCAGCGTAGTAGCCTGCTTCCAATGGTGACGTTGCGCATCATTGATCAGTTGGAGCGCCTATTTCCGCAGAATCTCGCGCTCCTCTCCATTGTTAAACGGAATTTCGCCTGGCGCTTAAAAGTAGAAACGACCGGGTAGCGGAGGTACCCAACGAACTATGCTTGAACCATCACAAACGGATTCTCCTACCCGGCCAGCGTATCGTCGACCAGTTGGTATTACCAAAGGGCCGGGCGAAGAGACGCATGAATATACCTTTGTCTCACGCGACGATGACCAGGTCCTGAAAAATGGTGAGTATGTCTATTATGAGTTGCCAGATCCAGATGTCGTTGCTTTAAATGGTGGCATCGGCGAGGTGCCGGTGCGCCGTGTGCTCGGACGCGTGATTAAGCGCGTACCGTTGCAGCTGTATCCAGATACTTTTCTAGGTGAGCCAGAGATCTCTCCCGCCGAGGTGGCGGCAATGGTGGGCTATAACTCTCGTACCAACGAACTGTTTGAGCTGCATGTCGCTATCATGGGCTATTATGATCCGGTCACTGGCTCATTTATCAATCCCTGGATCCCTCCACAATCGGGCAAGCGGATCTACCTGGCCGATGATGCCATGCTGGCCGAGATTCTGAGCCGTAAGAAGGATATGGATCCCGGCTCGGCGACCGTCGGTTCGTTGTTGACGCGCGCCCCTAACGCGGTGCCGATCGTGCTGTCGGTGAAGGATCTGGTGAGCACGCACCTGGCGATAATCGCCAGTACAGGTGCCGGTAAGAGCTACCTGGCCAGCGTGGTCATTGAGGAGCTCATGAAGCCTCAGAATAAGGCGTGTGTGCTGATTGTTGATCCTCATGGCGAGTATGGCACGTTGGACCAGATCGCCAATGACGCGCAATTTTCGGCCGATGGCGATGGTGCTGGTCGTGGCTATCGCGCCCAGGTGCAGGTCTATAAGCCCGATCAGGTTAAGGTGCGTATCTCGACCTTGAATATCGGCGATATGCGCCAGTTGCTGCCAGAGATGACCGAGAAGCAGCAGTATTTGCTCAGCCGGGCCCTGCGCAAGGTGCATGAAACCAAACGCAGCCATCCCTGGGGCGTGGCGGACCTCAAGCAGGCCATCAAGGCGGTCTCACGTCAGAAAAATGATGAGGATAGCGAAGGGGCCGACGATTCCAGCACCGTGCACGCGCTCACCTGGCGTGTCGAGCAGCGCTTTGAGCACAGCTTTACCTTTGACGATACCCAGCACCTGGACCTGCCGGAAATCTTTCGGCCTGGTCAGTGTACTGTATTGCAGCTCAATGAGATCGATGAGCGCGATCAGCAGGTGATTGTGGCCACGCTGTTGCGCCGCCTCAATCAGGCGCGTATGGATACGGAGCGTGGCAAGGTCCACTCCGGCGAATCGTATCTGCCGTATCCCGTGTTTGTACTGCTGGAGGAGGCGCACCACTTCGCGCCAGGTGGAACCGAGGTCGTCTCGACTGGCATCCTCAAGCAGGTGCTGGCCGAGGGCCGTAAGTTTGGTATCGGTGTTGGGCTGATCAGTCAGCGTCCAGGTAAGCTGGATGCCGACGTGCTCAGCCAATGTCAGACGCAGTGTATCATGCGTATCGTCAATGAGATCGACCAGAAGAGCGTGGCCGCCGCCATTGAGGGCGTTGGACGCGATCTGCTGGGTAATCTACCCGCGCTCTCAAAGGGACAGGTGATCGTTGCGGGCGCCGCGGTAAATACGCCCGTTATTTGCCGTGTACGTACGCGCTATACCCAGCACGGTGGTGAGAGTAAGGATGCGCCAGATCTGTGGCAGCAATACTTTAACAATGATACACCAGAGAGCCGCCGCCGCTCGGATGCACCCCTGAACGGCAACCGAGGTTTCAATCTGTTGAGATAGACGCATGATAAAAAAATATCCCTATCGCGTAATAGTTGCCTTGATCGCCCCACTAGCCTGGGGCGGTCTATTATGGTTTACCTATATGGTGCAGCCGTCCTCAATATTCACCATGCTGCTGTTCTTTGTGCTCTTATCGCTCGCGCTCATGTGCAGTTTTTTTCCACTGACCTCGGTTATAGGGGAGCGCCTGCTCTTCACGCGCCGCTACCGGGCTACCACGCGCCAGGCCTTGCGGCAGGCGGCCCTGCTTACCATTATTGTCGTTGCTAACCTTGTCCTGCTTGCCCTTCATAGCTGGAATATTCTGACAGCTTTTATCATCATCATCGCCGCCGTACTCGTCGAAGTTCTCTCCCTCGCCCGCAAAATATAGGAAAGTACCTATGCACACAAAAAGATGGGGCTGCGCACTGCGCAACCCCATCTTTTTGTGTGCATGATTTTATTCTGTGATGTCGCGGGTCGCTGTGAGGGCAATGGAGACCACAAGGAAAACCAGCCCATAGACCAGGACTACCCACAGGGTATGAGGACCATCCACTTTGACCAGCGGAGGGATGCCAACGCCCTCGACACCTAGCTTAGCGGGCATGATCTGGCTAACCATGACATTCAGGTTGGGTCCCAGAAAGTAGGCGGTTACATTCTGCCAGAAGTCATTATGGGTGACCCTGTAGGCAAGGGAGAGGAATTGTGATCCGATATTATCGACAGGAAACCAGGCCAGGCCTGCGCTAAGGCCAATGGTGAGAGAGCGACCAAGCACGCTAAGCATGGTTCCCAACAGAATAGTTATAACCGTACTGATCAGGACTGTTAGCAGGTAGAGTCCGGTATCTGACCAGAACTGCGAGGTCAGCGTTTTTAACGCATCGAGGTTACCCGTTGCCGATAACAATACGACACAGATGAGCCCGGCCGTCAGCAGCATGCAGCCGATGATGACAAGCAGGGCCACCACTAAGATGCTGGTCAATTTGGCCAGTAGCAGGGTCACCTTGCCCACCCCGCGTGCGATCAGCACTCGAATTGTCCCCATCTGATATTCCAGGCCAATCACATAGGCGACCAGCACCAGAAAGTAGAGGCCGGTAAAAATGCGGATAAAGGCCAGTCCATTTTCCATCTCGACATACAAAAAGCTGAGCTGATTTGCATTAATGGCCTGCTTTAATTCGCTATTAGTGAGTCGTATCAATATTCCAGCGCACAGGAACATAATTACCACTACCAGTGGAATCCAGGTTGACCAGCGGCGCGACATCTTCAAGAGTTCGCCCCGGACAATGCCGAAAAAGCTGGGAGTTGAGGCTCGGAGCTGCGCCCGTTCTGCCTCGCTCGTCATAATTGCTGTACTCACTTTATATCTCCTGAGCCACTATTGGTTAATTCGAGGAAGATCTTCTCTAGATCTTTGGTTGCGGGGGTGAGTGTATCGGGTATCAATCCCGCCTGAACCAGGTAAAGGTTCAGGTTGCGTCCCTGGCCGCCAGGGGCGGCTGTTACCAGCGCTCCATCCTCATCAATATGAGCTCCTTTACCCCAGGACTCCTTCTGTATCAGCTGCAACGCAGCTGGTGCGTTTTCCAGACGTACACTGAACTCACCTTCGCCTCGGACCAGATTTTCGATGGTTGTCTCGCGCACCAGGGAGCCGAGTGAGATGATCGCGACGCGCGTACAGATTTGCTGTACCTCGGTGAGCAGGTGACTGGAGATCAGCACGCTCTTGCCCTCGGATGAGAGGCGATGCATCAGGTCGCGCATCTCTACGATACCGGCGGGATCAAGTCCATTGGCGGGTTCATCCAGAATAACCAGGTCGGGGTCCTGGAGCAAGGCGATGGCGATGCCCAGGCGCTGCTTCATACCCAGCGAATAGGTGCGGACACGATCCTTCTGGCGGCCCGCGAGTCCTACCAGCTCAAGAACTTCATCGATACGTTTATTGGAGACCCCACCCAGGACAGAGCCAACGGCGCGTAGATTGTCGCGCCCAGACATATAGAGGTAGAGGGCGGGCGTCTCGATCAGCGCGCCCACGCGGGGAAGAACCTGTGAACGATGGTGGGCCAGCTCCTTGCCCAGGATCTCAATGCTACCGGCCGTCGGCGTAATCAATCCCAATATCATACGAATGGTCGTGGTTTTACCGGCGCCATTGGGACCTAGAAAGCCAAAGATATCACCTTTATGAATTTCCAGGCTGAGATTATTGACGGCCATGCGCTGCTTGTATTGTTTGCTCAGGTTATTGGTGCGCAACACCACTTCATTTGAACGAGACAGGCCGGCGTGAGAACGCTGTGTCTCGGGTACCACGGGAGGTCCATATGCCATATGCTTGATCGTCCCTTTCATGTAACTGCGATGTTTATTAATAGGAATGCATGTATTTATCAGGCCCACAGCGTGCATATAAAAAGAGAAGAAGGATACCAGAGCTCTGCACACTTACAAGATGGAGTATACGCCTTTATTGTCGCGAAGATGTTATATAATTGTCGCAAATTTGTCTCAATTATAGCGGAATGTGGGAAACAAGCTGTACATAAAGCCAAAAGGAAGCTCTCCAGTTGTCATTCACAACTGGAGAGCTTCCTTTTGGCTTTGCTGTAGGAAAAACCTACTCGGCAGCTACAACCGCTGCTTCCGCGCCAGCTAACAGCTCAGCGATCGAGGGGCGATCGGGAAACTCGCTCACGATGCTCACCTCGCGGCGCTCGCGGGTCGCGTGGCCGAACTTCACATAGCCGTCGGCGAGTGCATACAGGGTATGATCACGACCAACGCCGATGTTGACGCCCGGGCGAATTTTGGTGCCGCGCTGGCGCACAATAATGCTACCAGCGGTAACGAGCTGACCATCGAAGCGCTTGACGCCAAGCATTTTAGGTTTGCTATCTCGACCATTGCGAGAGCTACCCATACCTTTTTTATGTGCCATGAAATTAATCCTCCGTTAACACGCCTCAGGGCCTGATTACTTTTCCTTAGAAACGAGGCTCTTGCCCTCAGCGAAAACATCGTCAATGCGCAGAACGGTCAGTTCCTGGCGATGGCCGCGGCGATGGCGATAGCGCTTTTTGGATTTGTATTTGAAAACGATCAATTTTTCGCCGCGAGTGTGGCCTTCAACGGTTGCCAGCACTTCAGCTTTTTCTACAAATGGGGCGCCGACGAATGTATTATCGTCGCTGGAGATCAACAGGACCTCGCCGATGCGAAGCTGCGCGCCCTCTTCGACTGCAAGTCGGTTCACTTCAAGCTTATCGCCTACGGAAACCTTATATTGCCGTCCACCACTTTTAATGACTGCAAACATGCTTTTATTTCTCCTTAATAAGGTCCCTACGCTCAAATCCAGGAGGATACGTAGAAGGCATGGGTGGCTCGCCGTTCTGAACAGTTCCTGTTTCCTGGACAATTATCTCAGGTTTTGACTGAAAGATGCGCCCGCCAACATGTGGCCGGCGTCCTGGCTCAGTATATAGATACACACCACTGGCCATTCAGCGTAGGGGGCTGACACACACATTGTGTGTGAGGCTCTTGAGGGTGATTACGCACTTTTAGACATAGGAATACCACTGTCGTTTGTGCCCCCACATGATAGCAGTGATTATCCGAGCTGTCAAGCGATCCCACCAGACAATCAGAGCTTTTTAAATTTCCTCTTTGGCGCCTACGGCGCCGGGTTGGGAGTGAGGAGTGTGTGGTGGGCTGCGGCCGCCTACCACACACTCCTCACTTGAAAGAATGTACATTCTCAGTAGCTTCTTGAATGGTGGCGCCATAAATGCGCATTATGTTCCTAAATAGTATATTGAATAGTGATGCACAGGATGAGCTATGCGCACCCTGTGCATCACTATTCAATAATAGCGCGTCTGCGCAGCGGACGCGCGTGCGGAAACATCCATATGACCATATAGGACAAAATAGAGACGAGTTTTTTCGCAGCGCGAAAAAACTCGTCTCTATTTTGTCCGAAAACAAACTATTGATAAGTCTATGATTATAAGGAGGCAACAATACCTGCGAACGCAGACACGCGCAAATATAACTGTATTTGATCCTATGGATGAATAAATACCGACTGTCTTGGATGAATAAATACCGGCTGCCTGCTTCATTCATAAGGGTCACATTATCTGTCAATCGTGCTGGTAGCAGAGTTTATCAAAGAGAAGCATCAAACCTTTCTTTTGAAATACTGCACCCTTCGTATTGACAAATGATAATTTTTCAGTTATAAATTTTGCAGACAGGATTTCCGTAGATACATAGTATTTGATTAACCCTTTTCTATGTATTCTAGGAATGTTGATTTTTGCATATGCCAATGTTGGTGTATAGCAGTACAAAAGCCGTTTTTGTTAAAATTGATGATCGATCGCGCTACATATGGACAAGTTCTTGCGGCATCTGCAACCTGGTTATAGTTGTGACTCTAGTTTGTGGAGCTATAGTCCAATTCTAGCTATAAGCAACTCTTGTCTGAAATAGAGTGACATCTGAGTTGTATCTCAGATGTATTTTTATACTCAATTGCAGTTGTAGCTTCGATTGCATTTATTTATGTTAGTCTGGTATCGTTTATGATGCGTTAATGCATCAATGTTCTTGGTTCCAAAGAAGGAATAAAAGGAAGGTATCATCATGGGCAATCCTCAGCAAAGCCTCGTTCAAAGTTTCCTGACCGGCAAGATTGGTAGACGTGCGTTTATTAACCGGGCCGTCGGGCTTGGTGTCTCTCTCGCCAGCGTTGAGGCATTTGTCGCGGCCTGCGGCGGCGGCAGTGGTAGCGGTGGCTCCAGCGCCTCGATTACGTGGTCCAACTGGGCCAATACCGGTGAGCTGGTACGCTTTAAAGCATTCACCGAGGACTACAATAAGAAGCACAACACCAATGTGAACTATAATTATGTTCCCTCGGCCAACAACAACTATTTCACCAAAATCACGACCGAGCTCAATGGTGGTAATGCGCCGGACGTATTCTATGTCGGTGATGGCGACATCGCCAAGCTGGTCGCGAACCAGACCGTTATGCAGTTGAATGACCTGCTCTCCAGCTCAAAGAGTAAAGAGTCTGCCGATGACTACTTGCCTGGCCTGTGGGGCGCTGCCAAGACTAAGAGCGGAAAGATCTTTGGTGTCCCTGTCGACTGCAATCCTCTGCTGCTCTGGTTCAATAAGAAAGTGTTGACCGATGCCGGCGTCAAAGACATGCCCACCGATCTCTATGCGCAGAATAAGTGGACACGTGACGCCTTCCAGGAGATGATTCAGAAGATCCATGCCAACGGCAAGCAGGGCTTCATCCTTGATGCCTGGGATTTGCAGTATTGGGCCTGGTGTACCGCCAATGGTGGTAAAATCTATGACAACAATAATTATGGCAACTTTATCGTCCAGGACGATCCCAAGTCATTGGATGCCATGAAGTGGCTGGCCGAGCAGACAAAGCAGAAGAACATCGTCTATGCTGGTACCCTGCCAAAGGGCCAGGGTTCGGATCTGAACTTCATCGGGAACCAGGTCGGCTTTATCTCGGTTGGCCGCTGGGATCTGCCAGAGTTCAAATCTGCTGGTAGCCTGCAGTACGACTGTGTCCCATTCCCAACTACTACCGGCACCATTGCTCCCGAGCCGGTGGCCCTGGCCTATATGGTCATCAACAAGAAGACCAAATTGAAGGACCAGGCCTTTGATTTCCTCACCAACTTTGTCTCGGCTGAAGGCCAGACGTTCCGCCTGCATGGTGGTGGTAACGCCGTCCCTTCGATCAAATCCACCGATACAGAAAAAGTGGTCACGGAAGGCGGTGTTCCTGCCCACGCCAAGTTCTTGCTCGATGCGCGTAACATTGGCTATGGTCTCCCCCCGGCCGAGGGCAGTGCCCCTGGTTTGTCGGGTGACATCCAAACCGCCCTCGATCCAGTCTGGCTGCAAGGTAAAGATGTTGCCACCGCCCTCGCTGGTATTGCTACCATGGCCAATCCCCGTATCAAAGCCGCCCAGGAAAAATTACAGTAATCTGGTAATACTGCTCACAAGCGGTACACATACACTTTGTGGATGTGGGGAAATAGCCTTTTTGACAGGGCTATTTCCCTTGCTATCTTCACCACAGGCTGCTTTCCCTCGCAGTCTCTTGAAAACATAGGGGTTAAGGTACGAGACATGGAGTATCAAGTCAGTTCGCTTGGGGTGGCTAAACAAGGGTCATCAAGGAATAACTTGCGCCGACGTCAGATGAGTGAAGCCTTATGGGGTTACTTCTTCATTCTTCCTCAAATGATTGGACTTGTGGCGTTTGCTTTAATTCCTCTCATTATGGTGTTCATATATAGCGCCAATAGCTGGGATGGGCTGGGGCCCATGTCACTTGTTGGCTTTCAGAATTATCTTGATCAGTTCAGCAGCCCGGACCTGCATATCGCGCTGTGGAATACTCTGTATTACACCATCCTGACGGTGCCGGGTGGGTTGATTCTAGCGCTGCTCGTCGCGCTAGGACTCAACAACGTGCGTGGCAAAACGGTCTATCGTGTGATCTACTTCATGCCGGTGGTTACCAGTAGCGTCGCCGTGGCGGTGATCTGGGGCTGGTTGCTCAACAGTGATTTCGGCCTGATCAATGTTTTGCTCAAAGACTGGTTCCATATTCATGGGCCTGGCTGGATAACTGATTCTCGTTTCGTTATCCCTTCGATCGCGATGCTAAGCATCTGGAGCAGCCTGGGCTTTAATATGATCATCTTCCTGGCTGGTCTGCAAGGTATTCCGGCGACGTACGCTGAAGCTGCTCGGATTGACGGTGCTAATCGCCTCCAGCTCTTCTTTGGTGTGACGCTGCCAATGCTTACTCCCACGCTCTTCTTTACTACTGTCCTGTCGGTTATTAGCTCTTTCCAGGTTTTTGACCAGGCATTCGTGTTGACGGGTGGTGGTCCGGGTAAAGATAGCTATACGATTGTGTATCACATCTATCACCTGGGTTTTGAACAAAACCAGTTTGGCGGAGCCAGTGCGGCGGCCGTGATCCTGTTCGCGATCCTGTTAGTGCTGACGCTGATTCAGCTCTGGTTCCAGCGCCGTTGGGTCACTTACGACGTATAGAGCATGTACGGAAAAGAGGAGTACGCATATGTTGCAAGAAACTGTTAACAGCGACGTGGCTGGCAGCACTACTTCCGGTCACGCGAAGCGGCTACCAGTTCGTAAGAAAAGAGAAGGCAATAGCCGACTTTTTTCCATTATTCTCCATACCCTGCTGATTATCGGGGCCCTCATTATGGCGTCGCCATTCGTCTGGATGATACTGACCTCATTGAAGGACACGAGTCAGGCGTTTAGCGATCCCCCGGTCTGGATCCCCAATCCTTTTGTGTGGAGCAATTACCCCGATTCGTTAAATGCTTTGCCCTTTAACCTGGCCTACTTTAACAGTATCTATATCGCTGTGATTGTGGTGGCCTGTCAGCTGGTCACCTGTTCAATGGCCGGCTACGCGTTCGCGCGCATTAACTTCCCTGGCCGTAGTCTCATCTTTGTGCTCTTCCTGGCTACAATGATGATTCCTTTCCAGCTGACCATTATCCCGATCTTTATGACCATGAAATATCTCGGCTGGCTGGATACTCACCTGTCGTTGATTGTGCCGCCCGCGCTGTTTAGCGCCTTTGGCGTTTTCTTGATGCGCCAGTTTATTATGGGTATTCCACATGAGCTGGAAGAGGCCGCTATTGTGGATGGAGCGAATCGCTGGACGATCTATATACGGGTTATTTTGCCGTTGCTCCGTGCGCCGCTCTCCGCCCTGGGCATCTTCTCCTTCCTGGCCCAGTGGAATAACTTCTTTATGCCGTTGATTATGCTCAACAGCTCAGACAAATTTACGGTGCCGCTGATGCTTAATCAGTTCCGTGGCCAGTACGCTACCGAGTGGACCATGGTTATGGCCGGTTCGGTGATCGCGGTTGTGCCGGTGCTGATCGTCTACATTCTCGCTCAGCGCTACATCATTCAGGGTATTGCTATGACTGGCTTGAAGTCATAGATGGTGTCAGACACACTTTTCTGGGGGCGCCACGCGCCCCAAGGGCGGCCGCTTACGCGGCCGCCTTTATTTTTATGCTAATGCATGGGGTGGGCGGATGCCCACCCCATGCATTAGCATAAAAATGGATTGATGAGTGGGTAGATTGGGGGCGCAGCCGTGCCCCAATGCATTGGCATAAAAATGGATTGATGAGCAGGTAGATCGGGGGCGCAGCCGCGCCCCAATGCATTGGCATAAAAATGGATTGATGAGTGGGTAGATCGGGGGCGCAGCCGTGCCCCAATGCATTGGCATAAAAATGGATTGATGAGTGGGTAGATCGGGGGCGCAGCCGCGCCCCCGATCTACCCACTCATAACATGACTCTTGAGTGCCTGCTTACAGGGGGTGGTAAGATAGTAAAGAATCCTATGATGGTGTAGAGAAAAATGTATAGAGGGGTATTTTATGACAACACAATACGATAATCAGGGTCCCTTTTCGGCGGAGATTAGCCGAGATGAGGATCTGGCATCAACTATTCTGTCGCTGACATATGAGGACCCACAGGATCCTGCGCGCAGTATGAGCATCAGTATCGCCCCGGACCTGGGAAGCAATCTGCATCGCTTCCGCGTGGGCGAGCATGAAGTTATCTACTGCGAGCGTGATCTGCTGAAGCAGATGGCTTTTACCGGCGATTTCGTGCTCTGGCCCTTGCCCAACCGCATCCGCGATCGACGCTATTCATATCAGGGACACGATTATTCGCTGGTGGATGTGGATCGACCGCTGGGCAATTACGTGTTGATTCACGGCCTGGTCTATGATCGCCCGTGGCGCTATGAGCAGCCGGTTGTGGAGCAGGATGCCGCGAGTGTGACCACGTATGTAGATATTAATAAGGAGAGCGATCACTGGTATGAAGCCTATCCCTTTGATAGCCGCCTCTCTCTGACCTATACATTAAGCAGGGAAGGTGTACATATCACATACCAGGTCCAGAATAAGGGACAGCAGGTGCTACCCTTCGGTTTTGCGTTGCATCCTTACTTCTCGCTGCTCTCTGGCAGACAGGATACATATGTGAGCCTGCCAGCCGCCACC
Organism: Dictyobacter halimunensis; assembly: GCF_036245075.1. Taxonomy (NCBI): domain Bacteria; kingdom Bacillati; phylum Chloroflexota; class Ktedonobacteria; order Ktedonobacterales; family Dictyobacteraceae; genus Dictyobacter; species Dictyobacter halimunensis. Next base: position 1,992,652 of record NZ_BSRI01000002.1, on the reverse strand, counting down.
GTGATGGAAGCCGATGAAGAACTGCTACCAACGGGCCGGCTCCTGGATGTGAGCGGGACCATGTACTCCATGTTTGATCTGCGCCAGCCGGTTCCCGTTGGCAACCTGAAGCTCGACCACGTGTACATGGACATGCAGCCCGGCGCGCCAGCGATCATTGATTATCGCCAGCATGGCCTGCAGCTGCACATCTCCGCCACCGACGACTTTACCCACTCGGTCATCTACACAGCCACGGAAAAAGATCCCTTTTTCTGTCTGGAGCACCAAACCTGCTCGACCGATGCGATCAATCTGCATAATCAGGGAGAGGAGCGCCGGCGCATGGCTCACCTCCTGGAAGTACAGCCCGGCGCCTCCTTCCAGGGTACCCTGAAGTATCACATAAAATTCAACTAATTTTTTGAATAGATGGTGCAACGCCAGGGATGAGCGCATTCGCGCTCATCCCTGGCGTTGCACCATCTATTCAAAAACACCAATTCATTGGTTCTGTTTACCTTTCTACCCGCTCTATCCGCTAAATACGTCTATGATAAGATCAAAAGAGATTTAACAAAACCTGTACAAAGCCTGGACTCGAGGAGTATCATATGTTATTGATGTGGCGCAATGCCACGTCTGGGTCCGTTTGGATGCCTGTGGATGGGGTCCCGGCTTGAATAATGTATGTGTATCAGCGGAGAATAGTATGACCACTTATGATGGGTCGATGGAGTGGCCCCGTTTAGAACAATATTCGGATCAGCCAGTTTTTAACACAAAAGCGGTTGTGCAGCAAACGGGTGTGCCCGCGCCGACATTACGGGCCTGGGAGAGACGCTATTCGCTGTTGCGGCCCGAGCGCGCTAACAATGCTTATCGTCTCTATTCAGAACGCGATATCGCGTTGATTCACTGGTTGAAAGAGTGTGTTGATGGCGGCATGTCGATCAGCCATGCCGTGGCCCTTTTTCGCCATCTGGAGGAGCAGCAGCGCCATCCCGCGGAAGAGGATGTTGATACGTATTTTGACGTTGCTACCCCTTCTTTCCAGGTAGCATTGAATCCACCCGAGCCCAACACCGATCAGTTTGCTCATACTGGCCGCGAAGCGTCGGGCGACTATCTTTCTGCATTTCAGCCTGAAACTCTGAAGCCGGGTAGGGGATATCCGGAAGCCTATAGTATGCAGGTCGCGCGCGCGCAACTTATCGAGATCTTTCAGGATATGGATGAGCAGGCCGCCCAGGTCTTGATGGGCTCTATGCTATCATTCTACGCTGTTGAGCAGGTGTGTAGCGAGCTGATTATGCCTACGCTGTGGGATATCGGCCATCTGTGGGCGGAAGGCTATCTGACGGTGTCGGTTGAGCACTTCGCCAGTAATTTCTTTCGCGCCGTGCTGACAAATATGTTTCATGTGACGCGTGGTCCAAGCACCGGACCTCTTGTGATTACCTGTTGTGCTCCTGGTGAGCCCCATGAATTATCTGTCTTGATGTTGTCGCTCTTGCTGCGTCGCCGCGGTGTACGGGTAGTTTACCTGGGACAGAGCATTGAGACAACCGGATTGCTGCATACCGCCAAAAAAATTTCTCCTGCGGTTATCTGCCTCTCTCTGACGTTACCGGCCTATCTGCCCGCCTTGATGAGTCTGGGGCGGCAGCTACAGCTTATGTCTGATCGGAGACCGCTCTTAATTTATGGTGGACAGGCATTCGCGCAATTTCCGCATCCGGAAAACTTGATTCCTGAAGGGGTGTATATGCATGGGGATCTGACGGAGATTACAACGCACATACAATCGATTGTGCTTGAGGTTTCTGTAAAAAAATAAAAGCTTTAGTGTTGTCGTAGGGGAGAATTTCGTGGAATCACGGTATCACCAGTCTTTTCCCTGGTATGGTTTGGTTGCCTTTGTGGTCTGTATACTGGCCTGGATTGGTTCGTGGCGCCATCTTGAGCCGTTCAGTGTCTATCTGTTCTTTCTACTCTGGCTGGGGTATATCTTCTTTGTGGATGCCCTGGTCGTCATGCGTCACGGCACGTCCCTGCTGCAGCGGATGCGCTGGCGCTACATCTTTTTATTTATTACATCCAGTATTTTCTGGTGGATTTTTGAATGGTTCAATAGCGCGGTTCAAAACTGGCACTATATTGTAGATCATCCATATACCCCCTTGATGTTTACGCTGCTGGCCACTATCAATTTCAGCACTGTGCTGCCGGCCGTGCTGGAGACCACCGAGTTTCTGTCGACATTCAGACCGATGCATCTGAAGCTGTCCCTGGATGAGCACTATGGGCGCCTGCCGCTGCTGGCCTTTGTGCTATTGGAGCTGATTGGAATCGCCTGCTTTATCCTCCCCTGGTTCTATCCTCACTACTGCTTCGCTCTTATCTGGTTCAGCGTGACCTTTCTGCTTGATCCGCTCAATAACTACCTGGGGCGTAAATCGATCTTTGCCCATATCGCGGCCGGGCGCTGGCACTTTATGATCTTACCGTTGGGGGCCCTCTTTTGCGGCTTTTTCTGGGAGATGTGGAACTACTTCTCCTTGCCCAAATGGTATTATACGGTCCCCTTTGTTAGCTTCTGGAAGGTCTTTGAGATGCCTCTGCTCGGCTACCTGGGGTACCTGCCGTTCGCGATTGAGTTGTTCGCGCTCTATCAGTTTATTCTCTGGCTGACGCGCCAGAAAGAGGATTTCCTTTTGATCTAGTACTCTGCTAACATTCAATTAATGGGAGAGCGGGGATGCAAGCGAGCATGCCGGGGGCATGATCAAGCGGCCAGCCCGAGCTGGGCAAGCCTAACACCTACGGGGGCGCGGGGGCTGTGCCCCCGGCAACTCCTCCCCATCACGCCCGCTACGCGGGCGAACAATCCATCAAACGAAGTTTGATAAAGTATTATGGCGGCATTCCTCTTGACAATGCTCATGCATTTGTACTACCTTACTTGAGGATCACTTAATCTGGTACAAATGTTTTTATTGGGAGTTCGATGGCACTTTCATCTCATGTGTTTTGCGACAATTGTGGCGCCGCCAATCGTGAGCAGGCCCAGTTCTGCCGGGCGTGCGGACAACCGCTGCATCTTCCAGATACCTCCACGCACAGTTCCACCCTGACCGGCCTGCTGACGGCCCAGGCGATGCTGAAGCAGCGCTATCTGATCCTGGGCCAGACCGGGCGTGGTGGCTTTGGCGCGGTCTACAAGGCGTCGGACCTGGAGTTTGGCAACCGCCTGGTGGCTATTAAGGAGATGAGCCAGAGTAGCCTGAACTCGAAAGAACTGGAGGAGGCGCTGGCCTCCTTCAAGCATGAGGCGATGCTGCTGGCCGGCCTGACCCATCCCAATCTTCCCCGCATCTATGATCAATTCATGGAAGGTGGCCGCTCCTACCTGGTGATGGATTTTATCGATGGGGAGACGCTGGAGGATCGCTTACAGCGCCTGAACGGGGCGAAGCTACCTATTGAGAAGGTGCTGGATATCGCTCTGCAACTGTGCGGGGTGCTCGAATACCTGCATACGCGCCAGCCGCCGATCATCTTCCGCGATCTGAAGCCCGCCAATATTATGTTGACCTCTACCGGTCATCTCTACCTGATCGATTTCGGCATCGCCCGCAATTTTACGCCCGGCAAGGAGAAGGATACGACCGCCCTGGGCTCGTATGGCTATGCGCCACCTGAGCAGTATGGCAAGTCCCAGACCACGGCGCGCGCGGATATCTATAGCCTGGGGGCGACGTTGCACCAGCTGTTGACGGGTGAGGATCCCTCGGAGACGCCGTTTCAGTTTTCACAGCTGCACCTGGCGGATGAGCGGCTCGCGCCCCTGGCATCCCTGGTGATGAGTATGGTCAGCGTGGATATCAACAAACGACCCGCCGATATCGCCCAGGTGCGTCAGCAGTTGCATGCCGTGACCATGCAGTATACGCTGGGACAGACCTTGCCGCGTATGACTTTGAATGGCACGTCACAGATGCCCGTTCCCACGCCTCTGGCTCCACTGCCTCCAAAGGCGGATGCTTCCTCCTCGATGGCGGTCTATCAAACGCCGCCCGCGGTCCCTAAAACGCCGACCGGTAAACGCGCGCCCCGGCGTACGGGTCCGCCTCAGGTGTTTCCGCAGGCCAATATGCTCTATGCCTGCCAGGGCCATACCACACGGATTACGGCCCTGGCCTGGTCGCCCGATGGTAAGTACCTGGCTTCGGCCAGCTATGATAAGACGGTTCAGATCTGGGATGCCGCTAATGGCAAACACCTATTCACCTACAAAAAACATACTGAGCGCGTCAATAGTGTGTGCTGGTCGCCGGATAGTCAGATGGTTGCTTCGGCCTCTGACGACCATACGGTGCGCCTCTGGCGGTCACCGACGGGCCAGACAGAGCATGTCTTTGACAAACATAGTGGAGCCGTGAAGACTGTCGCCTGGTCCCCTGATGGTCAATCGCTGGCATCGGCGGGCCAGGATACGAAGGTGCTGATCTGGCAGGCGCGGGAGGGGGCCCATGAGGTCAGCGTCACCTATCAGGAGCATACCGCCTCCGTCAACACGTTGGGCTGGTCGTCCGATAGCCACCTGATCGCCTCGGCAGGTGAGGATAATTGTGTACGCATCTGGGAGCCTGGTCGCGTGCAGCAGAAGCGCTCCTTTTTCAGTGCTCTCTTTTCCCCGGCACCCAGTCAGAGAGTGTTGCGTGGCTATAGTGGGAACGTACTTGCCCTGGCCTGGTCACCGAACAACCGTTACCTGGCCACGGCCAGCAGCGACTATCATGTGCGCATAGATGGCACCCACAGTGGCTATGCCTTCAGCCATGTGAAGATTGATAATTCGACCCTCAAAAATACGCTGGCCTGGTCTCCTTCGGGACAGCACCTGGCCATTGGCGGCAACGACAAACTGATCCACCTCTGGAGCGTTGCCGCCAAAAAAGAAACGTACAGCTATCATGGACACAGCGGCTACGTCCAGAGCGTCGTCTGGTCCCCCGACGGTAGCCGCATCGCCTCCGCTGGCGTCGACCGCACCATTCAGGTCTGGCAAGCCACATAAGGGGTGCAGGGGACTCCCTGCCGGGGAGTGGGGCGTCCCCACTAATCAAAAAAACATTCTCTGCCGCAGTATAAGGAGTGCAGGGGTCTTCCTGCCGGGGAGTGGGGCGTCCCCATAAATTCAAAACATCCTCTGCTGCAGTATAAGGGGTGCAGGGGTCTCCCTGCCGGGGAGTGGGGCGCCCCCACTAATCAAAAACATTCTCTGCCGCTGGATAAGGGGTGCAGGGGTCTCCCTGCCGGGGAGTGGGGCGTCCCCACTAATCAAAAACATTCTCTGCCGCTTGCGGCAGAGAATGTTTTTGATTAGCCTTCTTTTTCCTTGTAGATTCTGGTAACATATGCTACGTCTATGTATGATGTGATGGCCGCTAAAAATCGCGCGCTTTGTACTGGATGACAGAGAAATAAGGAGAGCACATTCAATGCAATTCGACCTCAATGAAGAGCAAACGGATATTCGCGACATGGTGCGTCGCTTTACCACCCAGGAAATTACCCCTCATGCCGAGCAGTGGGATGAGCAAGATTATTTTCCCCGCGAAGTATTTGTCAAAATGGCCGAGCTAGGGCTGCTGGGTATGACGGTCCCTGAAGAATATGGTGGCATTATGCTGGATCGCCAGTCCTGCGCCCTGGTCTATGAAGAACTGGCCCGTGGCGATATGGCGACCGCCGTCGGTCTGGGGGTACATAATATGGTGGCCGGTGCGCTCTCACATTTCGCCAGTGAGGAGCAGCGGCAGCGCTGGCTGCCGCGCATGGTTGAAGGAGAGCTATTTGGCGCCTTCTCGCTCAGCGAGTCGGGCTCCGGTTCGGATGCGGCCAGCCTGCAGTGCCAGGCGGAAACGCAGACCGATGGTTATATGATCAATGGCGCCAAGATGTGGGTGACCAATGGCGGCGAGGCCGATATCTATCTATTGATGGCGCGCAATGGCGTGGGTAGCGGATCCGCTGGCATCACCTGTTTTGTGGTAGAGAAAGGCTGTCCCGGCTTCTCCTTTGGAAAGCGCGAACGCAAGATGGGACTGCACTCCTCACCCACGCGTGAATTGCTCTTCGAGAACTGCCTGGTACCTGAGGAGCAGCGTATCGGTGAAGAAGGCCAGGGCTTCAAATTGGCCCTTGCGGCCCTGGATGGTGGACGTGTCAATGTCGGCGCGATCGCGGTCGGTGTGGCCCAGGCGGCCTTTGACGTAGCCTGCGCCTATGCCCAGGAGCGCCAGCAATTTGGTCACGCCATTGGCACCTTTCAGGGCATCCAGTTTATGCTGGCCGACATGGCCATGAAGATCGAGGCGGCCCGCCTGCTGGTCTATGAAGCAGCCTATAAGATGGACAAGGGCGAGTCAGCCAGCATGTACGCGTCGATGGCGAAATGCTTCGCCACCGACATGGCGATGGAGGTGACGACCAACGCCGTGCAGGTCCTCGGCGGAGCCGGCTATGTCCGCGACTATCCCGTCGAGCGCTATATGCGCGACATCAAGATCTCCCAGATCTTCGAGGGCACCAACCAGATCCAGCGCATCGTCATCGCACGCCACCTGCTCGGCAACCTCCGCCCATAGGTTCGGACCTCGCGTCCGATTAATCGGACGCGAGGTCCGAACCTATGGGAGGGTTTGGTGGAGGAGGGGGACGATCTGGGCCATGCGGTCGTTATTCCATTGTTGATATGCGGCCACCGTCTGCTCCATTTTTTGTAATATGTCGCGCTGCTCGCTGAGCTTTTTGAGCAGCGTGCATTGTTCTTCCAGGGTCAGGGCTACCCAGCCCAGTTGATGTTGTTGAATAAATTCGAGGTTGGCCTCTTCTTGCCCGGGAATGTAGGTGGTGGCGATAAATGGTTTGCCCAGCGTTACTGACTCGAAGAGCATGTTGGGACCGGCTTTCCCCATGATCACATCGGCGGCCGCCATGTAGGTTGCGATATCTTTTGTGAAGGGGAGTGGATAGACATTTTTTACCTGCTGGAAGCGTGTCCGCAGCGCCTGATTGGTGCCGGTAGCCAGAATGATCTGCAGTTTTTCGTTGGTATCCAGCAGTTGTTCTATCGCCTGCCCAAAGCGGGCGGCCCCCTCGCCGCCACCCTGTAAGAAGACTGTGAAGTGGGTGGGATTAAGCCCTAACTGCTGCAATACTCTGGCCCGACCCTCCCCTGTAGCCTGTGCCGCCTGCTGGCTAAATTGAGCGCGTACCGGCCAGCCGACCTGGTGTAGACGATCTGGCGCGAAACCGGCCTCCAGTGCCCGCTGATAGGTTTCTTGTGTGGGAGCCAGCACCGCGCTGGCCCTCTTTTCCGTTAGCCAGGATGCATGCAATGCTTTGGGATCGGTGAAGAGCATCACGAACGGAATGGGGGCCTTTAAACTCTTCAGAACCTGCACCACCTCTTGCGTCAAAAAAGGATAGGTCGTAATGATCAGAGATGGCTGCAGACGCTGAATAGCGGCGCGCAGCGCGCGCGCCACCATTGGTGTAAAGAGGCTATGGGCCACATGAGCTCGCCAGGGAGTGTCCATCAAGCGAAACTCGGCCGACCAGAGCCAGAGCGCATAGCGACTGACCAACCGATAATGCCAATTGATGAAGCTGGACTGCGGGTCCAGGATCTCAATCTGTACATTTTCTTCACTCGCTTGCAGTTGATCGCGTAGCGACTCCGCGAGGCTGACGTGGCCACCGCCAGTTTTCGATGTAAGAATCAAAATGGTACGCATTCTGCTGTACTGTCCTCTCTTCCCGCTCCCTTTGTACTGAATGTCACGCCTATGGCGCTCAAAAGGTTTTATATATGGGCTGGTGCAAAAAACGCGCGTTGGACGCGCGTTTTTTGCACCAGCCCATATATAAAACTAGGATTTTTGAAATTCGGCATTGTCCTTTCCGACTATACCATATTTCATTTGCCCCTGACCATGAGGCCGGGACATTTCTTGGCGCGTACGATGCCCTATGGTAAAATGGTTCATGCCCATTACTAATGGGTCCCTTTATCACCTTTCGCTACCCATCTGAGGGTCTATTCGTAATTCTAGTGTAAGAGTGATATGTCTTTTTTGATTTATTGCCGGAAATAGTACAGCTTGAAGGCAATTTTTGAGAGAAGGTGTATCCGGTGGGTAGTTAAATCATTGGTCTGTGCCGGAACGGCACTTTGATGGAAGCGAAAGAACTATGCTACGTTACCGACTTGAAGGAAGTGGACCACCCCTCCTCCTCATTCATGGTTGGGGCGTGACCTTTGCGATATGGCAAAATTTGGCCCCACTATTAAAGTCGCATTTTCAATTGATTATGATTGAATTGCCAGGTCTGGGGGGCTCGCCACACGTTGCGGTGGATGAGCCTTACTATCAAATATGTGCCGAAGCGATTGAAGAGGTCCGTCAATTTTTAGGTATTGAGCACTGGGCAATGCTCGCATATTCATCTGGTACGCGCGCTGCTGAAGCCTATGTTAAGCGCTACCCGCAATCGGTTACCCACGCAATCTTCCTGTGCCCGACGTATATTCTGGAAATCTGGGCCTTATTCGTTCGTTTACTGGATGGACCCCATCCCCAGACATTGATGCAATGGTTCTTCTCCGATTGGCGGCTCCACAGCCTGGTGCGCGCCCTCGGTTTTAACTGGCAGCAGCACCAGTATACCCGTGTCTGGAAAAAGGAGATCGAACTCCAGCCAATCGATATTCTGGTTCGTTCTCTCTATGAGATGCCGGGCCAGGGCCGCACCCCTTTTTATGTGCCATCTATTCCTACGCTCTTCATCTGGGGTGGACGCGACGCCCTGATTGCACGCCCACGACACCTGGGACCCCATGATGTGGTGATTCCCGCTAATCATAGCGCCCCTATGCTGGCCGCGCCCTACGTAGCGGAGGTGGTGCTCCCTTTCCTGACCGAAGATCGCATAGTCAATGTCTCGAAGCCACTGACTAGGCGTCCCAGGCGGCCGTTGCGCCTGGAGGCCGGCCAGGGGAAGTTGCGACCCTTTGAGCATAGACGCTGGTTGAATCGTCAGGGAAAGAAGACGGCCCCGAGGCACTTCACCTTGAGGCGGCAGGCCAGTTTACAGACTTCGGGACGCCAGCGTCAGAGACGCGGTACGCGCGCCTCCTGGCGCCGACCTATCCGGAATAATCAAAACAGGGGACCCCATTAGAGGTCCCCTGCTGTTGATGATAGCAAATAAATTAATGCTGGGTCGCGGCCTGCATCTCGCTTTTGATGGCTTTTGTTGCGCTGGCACGCAGTGAGACAAGCTGATTATTGGATACCTGCTCGTTTGTCTTTGGATCAAAGACCACGTTATCGCGCTGGCAATAGTACAGGCTATTCCAACGGGTCGTAGCTTTATCCCAGGCTGGAAAGAGCTCAACTGTTTCGTTGTCACCACGTACAACGCGCTGGAAGGCCCAGTAAGAAACCGCCAGGGCGGTCACGATCAGTACAAGGGTGATGACCAGCAGAATTAATTGGGCAATCTGCGGGAAGCCATTCTCCAGACCACCAATCAGTGTGATAATGAGGAAGAGACAGATGCCGACGAAAAAGCCACAAATGGTTATGGGTTTCATCATAGATACATTACGTGTAGGCATATCCGGCGGGGCACAACGGGCCACACCAGAGTTGTATGCTGCTTGCATGGTCTTGACCTGGTCTGATTGATTACAGACCGGGCAAGATGGTTTTGTGCTGTCAGCGGACGCCATCGAGAACCTCCTTGTAGTGCTTATCCAATGAATAAGCAACCTTCGCTGTATTGTTATAAAAATAGCATAGCATGTTGTTGCACATTCGACAATGCTGAGATCCCTCCGTGCTTATTATTTGACACGGTTTGGTACAACCGGTACACTTACCACCAGCACGGTGGAGTAAGGAGAGGATCTTTTTTTTATGACTGAAACGACTGCATCAGCGATTACTATTGTGGGCCTGGGGCCTGGTAGCATAAACGATCTGACGGTGGAGGCTCGCCGCGTGCTCGCGCAGGCGGCCGAGCATGATCAAACTGTCTACTTCCGTACTATTATTCACCCGACTGTCGAGCCATTGAAGCTAGACCTACCTAAATTACGTATTGAATCCTTCGATAGACTCTATGATGAATCGGATGATTGGAGCACGCTCTACCAGCAGATTGCCACGGAGGTCTGTGACCAGGCGGCCGCGCAGCCGGTGATCTATGTTGTTCCCGGCCATCCCCTGGTAGGAGAGACATCGGTGCAGCTAGTGCTCGAACTGGCGCGGCAGCGCGGCTTATCGACTCGTATCGTCTCCGGCCTTTCTTTTATCGAGCCGGTCTGTAACCTACTGGCTCTTGATCCCTTTGAGGTGGGCGCGCAGATTATTGACGCGACCAACCTGGCTTTCTCACATCGCGACGAGGTGGCGGGCAAGATTATCCCGACCATCCCCTTGATGGTGGTTCAGGTGTATAATCGTCGCCTGGCCAGCGAGGTCAAGCTGGCGCTGGGCGAATGTTATCCAGATGAATGGCCGGTCAAGCTGGTGCGTGCCGCCGGCGTGGGAGAAGATGAGGCGGTGATCGAGATGCCGTTGTACGAGCTGGACCGCAATAACTTCGCCAATCATCTGAGCACACTGTATGTGCCGCCTGTTGGCGAACTCTCCGCTTTGCGCCTGCCCGAGACCCTGCGCTATATTACCATGCGCCTGCGTCGCGAGCCCGATGGTTGCCCCTGGGACCGCCAGCAGACGCATGATAGCCTGAAGCGCTACGTGATTGAGGAGACCTACGAAGTGGTGGAGGCGCTGGAAGAGCACGATATGGACAAGCTGGCGGAAGAGCTTGGGGACCTGCTGCTCCAGGTCTATCTGCACTCGGAGGTCGCGCGACAGGCGGACGAGTTTTCGATCGGTGACGTCTATGAGCATATCAATGCCAAGCTGATCCGCCGCCATCCCCATGTCTTTGGTGACGTTGAGGTGCAGAATGCCGGCCAGGTGGTGCAGAACTGGGAAGAGATTAAGAAGCAGGAACGTGCGTCGGCCGGCGTGGATACCGCCAGTGAGAGTGTACTGGACCGTGTACCACAGGCTACTCCGGCCCTGATGGTGGCGCAGGAGTACCAGAAGCGCGTAGTGAAGACCGGCTTTGAGTTTACGTCACTGCAGGATGTCTATGCCAAGCTGGAAGAAGAGTTGGAAGAGATCAAAAAAGCTATCTCGCCCGATGAGCAATTAGAGGAGATCGGAGACGTGCTGTTTATGGTGGCCAAACTGGCGCGCTTCCTCAAGCTTGATGCCGAGGAGGCGTTGCGCCTGGCCAATCGCAAGTTCCGCCGCCGCTTCCAATCTATGGAAGAGATGGCCAGGGCTGAGGGGCGTCCCTTAACCTCTTATAGTACCCCCGAATGGGAGGCGTTGTGGGCGCGCGCCAAAGCACAGGTGTAAAACACCAAAACAGAAGATGCGATTAAGTGAGGGATGCGCAGTGCGCATCCCTCACTTAATCGCATCTTCTGTTTTGGTGTTTTATAATAATTTATGAGCGGTCGGCGAGGGGAACGAATGTTTCGTTCGAGGGACCGGTATACTCGGCCTCGGGTCGGATCAGGCGGTTGTTGTTGGTCTGCTCCAGAATGTGGGCGGTCCAACCGGCGCAGCGACTGACGGCGAAGGTCGGCGTAAAGAGATCTCCAGTCAGGCCAACGGACTTCATCAAGGCGGCCGAATAGAACTCTACGTTGGTATACAGACGACGACCAGGTTTTAGCTCATCGAGTAGGGCGATCGCGGTCTTTTCTACGTGATGGGCGAGCTTGAAATCCTCTGGATCGGCGACTTGAGCCATCTCTCGTAACTCTTCTGCACGAGGATCGGCGGTCTTATAGACGCGATGACCAAAGCCCATCAGGCGACCACCATGGGTAATCGCGTCGCGAATCCAGGGCTCCGCATTCTCGATGGTACCGATGGTGTGTAACATATCCTGTACCTTAGAGGGTGCTCCACCATGTAGGGGTCCCTTTAAAGCTCCCAGCGCGGCGACCAGTGAAGAAACAATATCGGACTCAGTGCTGGCAACGATACGAGCGGTGAATGTTGAGGCATTCATGCCATGATCGGCAAGCAGTACCAGGTAGGAATTTAACCCCTTGACATGCCCCTCTTTCGGCACCTCGCCTGTGAGCAGATAAAGATAGTTGGCAGCATGTCCCAGTTCTGCGCGTGACTCCAGAATCTCCTTGCCGTTACGTAGACGGTTGAACGCTGCCAGGATCAACGGGAAGCGGGCCGTCACGGCGATGGCCTGATCGATGGTTGGCTTTCCGGAGATGCTGACCGCGCCCCAGGCGGACACTGCGGTGCGCAGTACATCCATGGGCTCGGTGGTGCCGGGAAGCTCACGAATCGTCTGCAGAACTACCTCGGGCAATGAGCGCTGCGCCACAAATTTCTGATGCAGATCCGAAAGCTCTTTCTGGTTGGGAAGGTGTCCAAACCAGAGCAGGTGGGCTACCTCTTCAAAGCTACAGGTCTGGGCCAGGTCGTGAATATCATAACCGCGATAAACCAGGCGTCCGGCGGTGCCATCGACCTTACTGATAGCGGTTGTGGCAGCCACAATTCCCTCTAATCCGCCTTTATTTGGCTTGACCGGAGAATTGGGTGCGTTATCTTTCTGTGGGGTGTTTCCTGTATCTGGTATCGTCATTGACATTGTACATCTGCTCCTTTGCTACTATGATAATACTGATCAAATACATTCGTCTCCTGTTAGTTGTATCATCTATACCCATGAATGTCAATAAAACTCGATGTTATTTGATTTATATTGATCGCATCGCATAAGGCTTGATTTTTTAGCCCAAACATGCGATTATAAAAGGTAACATAAGATATTTAATACGTACCTGATAATACTTTATCGGCTCAAGGTGCAAAAAATACAATAAACGCATACGAGCTACGAAAGGAGGGCTGGGCCTTGATTGAGTTAAATGGTGAACATTATTTGGATGGGCAAGAGGCTTCAACATTGCTGGGCGTAAAAATTTCAACCCTGTACACGTATGTCAGTCGGGGAATTCTTAAGAGCTATCGCCAGGGGATCAAACGTCAGAGGCTCTATAAACAGGTGGAGTTAGAAGCCCTCCTACGGTTACGGGAGAGCGACGACACCTCATCGCAGAATGTGATTCCGGAGATTCCTTACGCCAGTGATTGGGTCTCAGATATTTAATGCGTTCTATATATCATATCTCGTATATGCGCCCCTCGCGGGCGCTTTTGGCTTTTCTTGATGCATTAAGCGCCCGCGAGGGGCGCATATACGGGATGCTTAAAGGTTAAAGCCAGCGGCTTCCGTTGGCATATCCTCATTGTCTGGTTGAACGTTGCCGTATGTTACCTGTAGATTATTCCAGATCTCCTCACCGCCCAGGTAATACACCGGAAAGCCAGCGATCCTGCTTGGAGGCGGATTGTCCCCAACGAGCAGAAGTGAGACGGCATGCCCGCTCCGTTTCATGCGCAGCATCACTTCCATCAGGCGTTCACTGATGATGCTGGTAATCACGACGACGGTTGTGCCGTTCGGGAGACGCGCTCGTTCCCTTTGCATGACATCTTCCAGGGGGTGCCCATATGTGATTGAATGCGCGCCAGCGCCTCCATCAGACGCCGACGCTGCTCCTCACTTCTGGCTGATGGTATGCTGACCGTTCGGCGCTTCAGCTGACGAGCAATGGTTTTTTTCAGGTCGTATTCACCCTCTTCTTCGTCCATTACATCTTCGTCGTCATCCCGCAGACTCATGGGAGTATTGGCATAGAGGCCTACCGTATATCCCTCATCGAGTGCCCAGTTGCTGATAGAGGCGGCCGCGCATATAGCCAGCTCTTGCAGGGCTGGATGAATGCTATAGTAGTTATCCAGCTTTAAGGATGAGTTCAGAAAAATGGAGAGCGAATACGTAGTCGTGGATTCATAGATCTTGCTTTGCAACTCCTGGACGCGCGCGGTCGCCTTCCAATCCACCCGACGCAGGCTGTCACCATAGGCGTACTCGCGTACCCCTATGACGCGTGAAGGATCCTCCATGAAGCGTCTCCTGGTGCGATAGTCGCCAAATGGACGTTGCGAGGGCAGATTAAAGCTACTGATGGGCACCACCAGGGGATAGACTACCATATGCTCGACCGCCTCGTCCTGCAGTTCGCGACCGATAAAGCCGAAGGGATCGCTGCTCTGGAGCGTAGCCGGACCAAAGGTATAGACGCCGCGATTGATGCACTGCACGGTGTAGGTGCGCGTGACACGTTCATACCAGCGCAGACTAAAGAGGCTCTCCAGGGTGACGATGTTGCTGACCAACGTTTTGCGGAAGGTCTGCCCCTTCAGTGGTAGGGCGCGTGGGATGTTGTCGTTGACCTGTAGGACTGGTAACGGCAGGAGCTTGGCGTTCTCGATCGAGATAGATAGCGTAACCTCCTCACCGAAGAGAACCCTGGTTTCGCTGAGGTGGCGCTGATAGCGTATCTCGCGCAGGCAGTAGGTGGCCCAGATATCAGTAATCACCAGCGCGCACAGGAAGATGCTGCTACAGACCAGCAAGAGTGGGATGTGTGTTGGGATACTGAGTAGCAGGATGAAGCCGCCGAGCAGATACAGTTTTCGGTTGACGCGGTTCTCATCTATCCGTTGCTGTTGGCTGGTTTCGCGCTGTCGTCGCGCCATCCGCATCTGACTCATTGCTCGACCGGGACGGCTGTGCTATGCAGGATATCTACGATAACCTGGTCCATATCGTGCCCATGCAACCGCGACTGACTGGTGGCGATGATGCGATGCGCAAGCACATTGGGAGCCAGGCGCTTCACATCATCTGGGATGACATAGCCGCGACCTTCAATAGCGGCCATCGCCTGGCTGGCTCGATAGAGGGCCAGCGTGCCGCGAGGGCTGACGCCGAGCTCAACCTCACTGTGATCGCGGGTCGCATGCACCAGGTCAACGATGTAGTTTTCGATGCCCGAGCTGACATGGATCTTGCGAATCGCCTGTTGCAGGCGTGTCAGTTGTTCCGCGTCTACTACGGGTTTCAGTTCCTGTAGCGGCTGCTCCTCTTTGAAGCGACGCAGGATCTGGCGCTCCTCATTTTTATCGGGATAGTTAAGGCGCAGGCGCATCAGGAAGCGATCCAGCTGTGCCTCCGGCAGGGGAAATGTGCCCTCCAGTTCAACGGGATTTTGCGTGGCTACCACCATGAAGGGACGCGGAAGCGGCAGGCTGTTGCGCTCAATGCTGATCTGCCTCTCTTCCATGGCCTCCAGCAGGGCCGACTGCGTGCGCGGGGTGGCGCGATTGATTTCATCTGCCAGCACGATCTGGGACAGCAATGGGCCGGGCCGGAATTCGAACTCGCCCTTTTTCTGATTGTAGAAGGTGATGCCGGTGATATCTGATGGCAACAGGTCTGGCGTAAACTGGATACGCTGAAAGCTACAGCCGAGTGAGCGCGCGAGAGCTTTGGCTATCGTTGTCTTACCGATGCCGGGCACATCCTCGAACAGCACATGACCCTCGCAGAGCAGCGCCACCACCAGCAGTTGGATCACCTCATCCTTACCAATGATGACGCGGCTGACATTGTTTCCAATTGTAGCGGCCATACGTTGTATCGATCGAATTTCATCGTTCTGTTCCATATATATTCCTATGCATGTGTGGTATATATCTTTTTATGCAACTCGTATAGATTTATACGCACAAAGGAACGCAAAATTCACCAGCATATACCTGATTTCGACTTATTTCCCCAGAATCTGTACCGTCGCCGGCTGCGATGTAGTCTGCTGATTATTCTGGTCGCTGGCAATGGCTGTCACGCGGGCGGCAATCGCCGGTGTGAAACGGCTGAAGGCGCGCTCGTCGATCGTCCAGGGAATGGTGGCTGCGCCATTGGCATCGGCGGTCACCTCCGTTGTCTGCTGGAAGGAGGGCGAAGCATTATAGGTAATCAGCAGCTTCACGGTGGCTCCGGGTTGGGTCGCGACTGTCACATTGACCGTGCTGTGATTGGGGGCCTGCGCGGGCAGGTTGGTGAACTGTACGGTCAATGGTCCGTTATTAGGCACGGGCGTTGGTGTAGGTGCGACCGTCGGCTGCGGCGTTGGTGTAGGCGCAACCGTCGGCTGCGGCGTAGGAGTAGCAGTCGGCTGCGTCGTAGGGGTCGCGGTCGGCTGCGTCGTAGGAGTAGCGGTCGGCGTCGGCTGTGGACTCGTCGCTACAGCCTGTGGACCATCCGGATTGGGATTGTTCGCTGACCTTGTAAACGATGAGAAGGCTGTACCAAGTAAAATAGCACCAACAATGCTGCACAGGATGACCACACCAATAGCGATGAAGAGTACTTTATATGCGGGATCTGATCTCCACAAATACGCGAGTTTCGTATGCCAGGGTCCAGGTGGAAGCGTCTGCGCCTTTTTCTTATTGATGAGCTGTTCTGGCCGTACTGTGGGGCCTGGATGCTGACCTGGCTTGAATGGCGCGCCAGCCCCTGGCTGATAGGGAGCACCAGGGGTCGGGGGATTGGCCTGGTACATTTCTGTTGGAGCATCATGCTGTGCCGGCATACCGGGCGGATAATTTGGGTTCGATGGACCGAGATTCATACAAAGTCCTCCTCTCTACTAGGAGCTGCAGCAGGTAAAAATGCGAAAGATCAAATATATAACTGCTATGGATCGTAAAGAAATAATTTCTTTTGCAGCATCCAACGCTTTAGATTAAAAAGGTCAATGATAACGAGTATATGCGATCTGCCTGCTTATGTAAAATTTATAGGACCCCTGAAGCTGGAGATTTATGATGTTATGCGTGTGAGGGTGGTTAATACGGCGTCGGGAGGGAGGTGGTCGAGGTGAGGACTACGGAGGACGGTGACGCGGGGTCCCTGGGGACGCCAGATCCGGGGATTGCTGGGTCCGAAGAGGGCTACGGTTGGGAGTCCGAGCATGGCGGCGAGATGGGTGATGCCAGAGTCGTTGCCCAGGTAGGCGCGGCACTGCTGGAGCCTGCGGGCTACTGTGAGCAGGGGAGCATTGCTTAGTTGTTGATATAGCGATTGCTCGGGCGGTTCCGGTAGCAGATGGAGCAGCTCGCGCAGCCGTGATTGTTCGGCGGGTCCTGACAGCACGAGGACCGGGATATGTTGTTGCCACAGCTCTATAATGGTGCGGGCAAAGTGAGCGACCGGCCAGCATTTAGCCTGACCGCCACTGCCCGGGTGAATGGCTATGGCCCCTGCTGTATGATCGTCTCTGTTCCGCCACGCATAGGCAGCGGGAACAGACCATTGATGTTTTATAGCGGCATCTTCAACGATGCTGGTGGCGAGGTAGGCGCTAATGGGCAGATCGTATGTATCCGTTGGACGCCCTGGGATAATGTTGTACTGTGGAATCCCGGCAGCCTCCAGGTTGGCCGCGATCACCCCATCTGCATCTTTCAGCCAGCAAATCGCCCTGTCAAAGGTACACAGAAAGTCCAGCAGAGCGTGCCGACCTGAAGCGGTCGGGGGCAGAAACAACTGGCTCCAGCGCCGCTCCTCATAGCTGGCGACCTCGTCCGCCAGTTCAAATGCCTGGATCAGAGGAAGCACGGCAGCGTTGCCCACAAAGGTGAGATGCGTGCCCGGTACGCGGGTGCGCAGATAGTGCAGCAATGGAAACGTCACCAGCGTATCACCAATGGCCCCTGGCCGTACAATGAGTATGCGCATAACTTCCTCTTTTCTTAATATTCACACTCATTTTTGTGTGGGAGTGGCAGAAGCGCATCCGCGCCCCCAGGCACCAACTCACAAGAGATATCTGAGCACAGTAGGTGTGAAAACAAACCTTCTGACTAGCCCTGGAGCGGCTTGCTAAATGGTCGCGTTCGCCGTTCTATGCCTTGTGGCATATACTGATACAAATAGGATATTCCCGACTTTCTTCTCAGGAGAAAAGTCAACTTTATTATGCGCTGTTCTTTTTAGCTTAGCTCGCTTGCGCGCCATTGTATGGCGGCATTCGTATCCGGCATCTCTGTGGTTTGTTCTTATCCTAATACATCCCGAAAGGATGACCAATGAGAGCGATAATCAGTGTGGCTAACCGTGAGGGCCTTTCTATGCTGGCGCAGGAGTTGCAGAGCCATCACGTAACCTTGTTCTCTACCCATGGAACACAGCAGGCTCTGGCAGCAGAGGGTATCAAGGCTCTATCTACCGATGAGTTGACCCATTTCCCTCAGATTCTGGATGGAAGCGTCAAGACGTTGCATCCAGCTATCTTTGGTGGCATTCTGGCTCATCGTGGACTGACTGAGCATGAGAAGGAACTCAAGTCGCATCACATTGTACCCATCGATATCGTTGTAGTCAACCTGTATCCCTTTGTAGAGACGGCGCGTGATCCTTCGGCATCCCTGGATGATGCACTGGAGCAGATCGATATCGATGGTGTGGCCTTGGTGCGTGCGGCCGCCAAAAATTTTCAGGATGTGGTGGTACTGGTACGTCCCCAGGATTATGCTCCGGTATTGCAGGAGTGGCGTGAGCAGGGAGAGATAAGCCTTGAGACACGGCGCCGGCTGGCGGCGATCGCCTTTCAACACACGGCCAGCTACGATGCGGCGATCGCAGAGTATTTACGTGGTCCTACCGGGGAGCGTTTCCCGGAAGAGCTAACCATCCCGTTAGGGCGTCTGCATGTATTGCGCTATGGTGAAAATCCGCATCAGCACGCGGCCTTCTATCGTTGGGCCGACCCCTCACCGGCGTGCTCAAACCTTCCCAGCCTGGCGAACTGTGAGATTCTACAGGGAAAAGAACTTTCGTACAATAACCTGCTGGACCTGGACGCGGCCTTAAATATCGTACAGAGCTTTACCGCTCCCGCCATTGCCATCGTCAAGCACACCAATCCCTGTGGATTGGCCTGTGACGATGCACTGGTCGAAGCTTATAAAAAAGCCCATGCCGGCGATCCGGTCTCAGCCTTTGGAGGGATCATCGGAAGCAATCGCCCCATCGATAAGGCGACCGCCTCGGAGATCAGTCAGCTATTTTATGAAGCCATTGTTGCCCCCGATTTTGCTCCTGAGGCGCGCCAGACCCTGGGTACGCGCAAGAATTTGCGGCTGCTGGCAACCCACCATGCCATTGAACCCAGGGCGATTAATACCCAGCTTTTGCTGGGTGGCCACCTGGAGGCCAGAACGGTTGGAGGCGGCCTGCTGCTGCAGACGCCCGATTTCGTGGGGGATGGGGAGGTTGACTATCGCGTCGTGACCGATCGTGATCCAACGCTGGAGGAGATTACCGATCTGATGTTCGCCTGGAAGGCGGTGCGGGGCGTCAAATCTAATGCTATCGTGCTGGCGCATAAGCTGATGGTTGTTGGTGTTGGGGCGGGACAGATGAACCGCGTGACCAGCGTACAACTGGCGGTTGCCAAAGCCGGAGAACGTGCGCGCGGGGCGGTCCTGGCTTCGGATGCCTTTTTCCCCTTTGCCGATGGCGTCGAATGTGCCGCGAAAGCTGGCATCACTGCCATCATTCAGCCGGGTGGATCACTGCGCGACGAAGAATCGATTCGCATGGCGAACAAGCACGTCATCGCTATGATCTTTACCGGCAAGCGCCACTTCAGACATTAAGCGCTGCGCTGGTAATCAGAAAATAGAAAACAACATGCAGAAAGTGCGCATTCCGCACTTTCTGCATGTTGTTTTCTTCTTAATGCGATGTCTTATCAGGCAACGATCAAGTCATCTGAGAAGAAACGTACCCAAAGTACTACCACAGCCAGGCCGCCAATCAGGGCGAAGAAACCGACTGCACCACCATTGGTATTGTTTGGATCTTTAAAGGGATAAAAAAGGATAAGGGAGAGCCAGACAATAGTCAGTGTTACGGTCGCGCTTAGCTTCTTGGTTTCGGGACGTGCGTTAACAAACAGATGATAGCAGGCAACGACGATCAGGCCGATGACTCCTAGCACCAGTTTAAGAGGTGTAAGGTTCGAGCCATCACCGGCCCAGTCGATGACGAGAGAGTCCTTCAGAAATATGAAGATGCACATCCAGAGGATGGCAAGGACTATGCCCACGACCACCTTACGAATCTCCAGTGGATTGTTCACAGTATACGGCTCCTTTCGAGGAGGACTTGTTACAAGAAAAGGACGAGTCAATGTGAAGCACACATCGTTTATGTATTTGTATTGTAGTCGTTATGAGGGAATAAATCAACGTCTCCATAAAGTGGCCGCAAAAAAGTCTTTTTGCGGCCACTTTATGGAGACGTTGTTCTTTTTTTATTGGGTGGCGTAGGCTTGGGCGAAGCGGGCGGCCCAGCGGGCATTGTTGATGAGAAGGGCTTTGTTGGCTTCGATGCTTTCTCCGGTGGTTGTTTGCGCTACCTGGGATAGGACGTAGGGGGTGAGGGCGGCTCCATGGATGCCTTGCTGTTGGGCGTTGCGCAGGGCGGCTTCGATCGCTTGCTCCAAGGGGGCGGCCTCCATGGCGTGTTCGGATGGAATGGGACAGGCGACTATAATGCCGTGCAGGCCATTCTGCCATTGGATGCGAGCCAGTCGGGCCAGGGTCGCTACATCATCGAGTCTCTGGGCCAGGGGCAGTCCGCTTTGGGCGACGTAGAAGGCGGGAAACTCATCACATTGCCAGCCGATGACGGGGACGCCATGCGTTTCCAGATATTCTAACGTCAGGTTGAGATCCAGGATCGATTTGGCACCCGCGCAGGTAACCAGGACCGGTGTCCGGCTGAGCTCTTGCAGGTCCGCCGAGATATCCATGCTGGTTTCGGCTCCCCGATGCACCCCTCCAATGCCGCCGGTGGCGAAGAAGCGAATGCCGGCCATGTGTGCGCAGAGCATCGTCCCCGCGACGGTCGTGGCCCCCCAGGCACCCGTTGCCAGTGTAAAGGCCAGATCGCGTCGACTGACCTTGCGCACATGTTCCATGATGGCCAGTAGCTCTATTTCATCCTCATTCATCCCGATGATGATCTTGCCATCGTGGATCCCGATTGTGGCCGGGATAGCGCCCTCCGCCCGGATGGTCGCTTCCATGGCATGCGCGATTTCAATATTTGCCGGGTACGGTAGCCCATGGGCTATGACGGTCGACTCAAGCGCCACAACAGCCCGCCCCGCCTCCAATGCCATCCGCACCTCTGGTACAACATCTAAATAAGATGAAATGTTTTGCATAGCAAAATAATATCATATTTCCATCCAATAAGGGACGAAAAAGGGTGGTAGAGTGGGGATGTGCGGCCGCACATCCCCACTCTACCACCCTTTTTCGTCCCTTATATAATAAACACGCGGGCGCGCCAGCGCCCGCGTGCAAAAGAAAGTAGAGAGTACTAATTTAGCAAAAGTGTTTGCGCATTTTTGTTAGCACATGCTATATTACTTCTTGAGCCTGCTGTGCTCTATACATTAGACAATCGCATAGGGATATTGATATTTCTATTAGGCAAAGTAAGTTAAAGTAAGTATATTGTTGAGGCAAGGTTATGAAACGCCTCATAATTTGAAGCAGGTAGAACAGCAAGTAGGAGTGTGTATAAAATGGCAATTGCAAAGAAATTGTTTAACACGGGCCTGGTGCTTGGTGGCGCCCTGGGTGCACTCGCTCTCTATAATAAAGTGACGGAGACGATGGCAGGCGAGCTTGATACTGTTCTGACAGGAGAAGAGCGCCGCTATCCATGGAAGTACGGCGATATGTTTTATGAGGTGAAGGGGAGCCGCGACGCGAAGCCGCTGGTCCTGATCCATGGCTTTGGCCCTGGCGCCTCGTCGTATGAATGGCGTAAGAATATCGATACGTTGTCGGAACAGTTCCGCGTATTTGCCCTGGATCTGCTTGGTTTCGGTCTTTCAGATCATCCTACGATTGACTATGATGCGGAAACATATACAGACCTGCTCAACGATTTTATTCGTGAAGTGGTAGGGAAGCCCGCGATTGTGGTGGCCCGTGGCCTGACCAGCGCCTACGTGATCGCCGCCGCCTATCGCCGTCCACAGTTGTTTGAGCGTTTGATCCTGGTCGGGGCTCCTCCAGCCATCCTGACGGAGTCGTATCCTGGTCCCTTGAATGCGTTGCAGAAAGCGGTGTTGCGCGCGCCCATCATCGGTCAATTCATCTACAATCTGATGACGTCGCGGCAGGCGTTGCATGCTTACTACGATGTGAAGGGCTATCACAACCCTGGCCTGATTACTGATGAGTTTGTTGAGTACATCTATACCTCCGCGCATCAGCCCAATAGCCGCCATGCCAGCGCGGCCTTCCTCAGCAATTATCTGCAGTTGGATGTGCACGAGCCACTGGCCCGTTTGCAGGTTCCGGTTGTCGCGGTCTGGGGGCGCGAGGGCTTCCTGACGCCAGCCGAGGCCAGCGCGGCCTTTAAGCGCGTCAATTCACGCGTCGATGTACGCATTATCGATAAAGCAACCTTGCAGATTCAGGATGAGCAGGCCGGTCAATTCAATAACCTGGTGCGTGAGTTCGCCGGAGCCGCTGTCAGATAAAATATTCCATCTCTCAGCCCGCCCAAAAGGAAAGGCTCAGGTCGTCAATCTGGCGATCTGAGCCTTTCTAGTATTGCGTCGCAGCCCTGGCTACCCGGCCGTAATGTTCTTATCATTGGGCGGCTGCATAACCCAGTTGGGCTGGGTCTCTTCACGATGCGTTTCACCTGGATAGCGCGGTTCGTGCCTCTTCGCTTCTTCGTAGAGGTTGCGCGCGGCCTGGGCGGCATCAAAGTTTACGTTCTGGCTCAACTCGGGATCTTGCGCGACTTCATAAAACCGGGCGGCGATACTGCGTATGGTCTCGGGATCTGTAATGCGCCCATCCTGCACATTTTGGTAAGCATGGACCAGCACCTCTTCAGTCAGGTTGTAGGCTGGTGCGGCCGGTGTCCTCTCTTCTAGATGATGGGGACGGGCCACGGCCTCCTCGACGGGCTGACCATGCTGCCCACTGGGCCGTGGTGGCACCGGCATCTCGGGCGTTGTTCTTTCCGTGGCTGATACGGGCGCGGGCCGAGAGGTATAGGCGGGCTGCACCGGCTCAATTTTAATGGCCCCATGCGGAGCGATCTCAATATCACGGATACTGACCCAGTTGACCTGTACGCCCCACAGAGCCACCTTCTCGCGCATCTGCTGAAGCAGGAAATCATTGATCTGCTCACGCCGCTCAAAGCCACCCACAAAATCATCATCACCATCCATCTGGGTATTTCTGCCATCGGGCCATGCCAGCAAGTCGTCCGGGTGAAAGACGGTGGTGATATGCTGGAGCAGCGTCTGGAATCGGGTACGCAGATTATTCTCCCAGTCGCGAACCTGTGTTATCGCCAGGGAGGCATCCTCCGGCAGTAGTTGATACGAGATGACGCCCCGCAACATGATATCCTCATCATGCGAGATCTGGATGATCTGGGCCGGGCACATCCACTGGATCTCCTCGACATTGAGCTGTGTGGCGACCTCTTCCCAGGGTAGCAAGATATTGAAGCCGGGGTGGAGGGTACGGGCATACTTCTTGAAGCTATAGACGATATCGACAAACCCCTCGGGCACCGGGCGCACACAGCGTCGCGCCATGACCACTCCCAGGGCTATGATCGCTACTAATACCAGCAGACCGGGCAGGAATCCATACAGCGCGAAGCAAACGGCCAGCACAAAGAGGCAGAGGCCGCCTACTGTACCCAGGGTCCACATGCCATTCTCGGAGCCGGTGTAATAGACCATACCCGCCTGCGCCACAGCGATGACCAGCAGGATGATCAGCATCGGCCAGAAACCTATAGGATTCAGCACGGCATGCCCTGAGGCTACGGGGGGGAGAACGAGGAGACAGGCCAGACCGCAGAAAAGCAATGGGAATAGGATTAGCGTAATGTACTGGTTCGCATGTTTAAATGAGTCAAAAAACGAGGATGCCAGCCGCCCGTGCGCGGCGTTCGCGCGCCGGCCCGCATAGCGGTGGCGCGCCCCGCCTGGTCCAGGTGCCACTTGATCATCCTCCATCGGTTCGCCTCGAGCATCGAGCAGTTCCCCATCAACGACCGGAAACTGTTCTTCATGCTGCTGCTGAGGCCAGTTCGAAGCAAAGCCTGGGGAATCTTGCCAGGGATCCCCGGGATCCTTCCTATCCGACGACATGTAAGCACAACCTTCCTCTCAGCTCTGCAACCAGATAGTCGTTGAATTACGGCTTCTTATTGAGGCTACATGATCCACAGCCACCAGCGCCCCCCTTGCTGGAACCACAGCCACCGCTCCCACAGCCACCACTACCACAGCCGCCGCTACCACAACTACCGCCGCCTTTCGAGCTACAACATGCGCCACCGCTCCCGCAGCCACCTGCCGGCTTTTTCTCTTTCTGTTCCTCGACGGGGACACGGATGGTGACGCCACTCTCTAACATAACTTCAACCGAATTCTGTGGAACGTTGATCGATACGACCTTGCCACGACCTCCAGGAGTGTCGAGAAAGGTCCCGATTTGTGGCATCTGCTGCTTGGCTTGAATATAATTGTCATTCTCATATGAGAGGCAGCACATCAAGCGCCCGCAGACGCCAGAGATTTTTGAGGGATTGAGGGGGAGTCCCTGCTCTTTGGCCATCTTGATCGAGACAATGCCAAAGTCAGTGATCCAGGAGCTACAACAGAGGGTTTTGCCGCATGGTCCGACGCCACCCTGTAGTTTGGCCTGGTCGCGCGCGCCAATCTGGCGTAATTCGATACGTGTGCGAAACGTCGCGGCCAGATCTCGTACCAGGGCACGAAAATCCACCCGCTCATCCGCGGTAAAATAGAACGTCAGGCGGCTGCCATCAAAGGTGTATTCGGCCTCCACCAGCTTCATGGGCAGCTTATGGTAAACCACACGCTCATGGCAACGAGCCAGCGCGTCTTTCTCTTTACTCTTATATGAAAGCATCATCCGCAGTTCGTCTTCAGTCGCCAGGTGTAGAACGGGTTTCAATGTATCGCTGAGATCGGCTTCAGCCATCTTTTTTGAGGCGATTACAACGCGGCCTGCCTCGATACCCCGCACCGTCTCTACGATGACGTACTGGCCGTTTGAAAACGTCTGCCCCACCGGGTCAAAATAATAGATTCGACCAGCGGGACGAAAGCGAATGCCAACGACAATAACGCTTTGATCTGTACTTGTACTACTCGCTGCCAGTGACATCGACTTTTGTTTCTTGCTAGCTTTTTCAGAAGTCAGGTAGGCTGCCCGGTGGGCAGCGGTTCATTCGAGCGTACGATATAACAAAGAAGGATGTAGCCGCATTGCCACATCCTCTTATCCTGCTTTACATCTCGTTTGTGAGCAAAATAGCTTCCGCTACCTCGCGCATAGATTTGCGGTTGTTCATGCTGGCCTTCTGGATCTTGCGGAACGCTTCCTGTTCCGAGAGACCCTGCTTCTCCATCAGCAAGCCTTTTGCCCGCTCGACAACCTTACGGGTCTCCAGTTTCTCGGAGAGCGTGCGGTTCTCATCCTCGATCGCGCGATACTCGCTATAGCGGGCCAGCGTGACCTCAATTGCCGGAGCAACCTCACTCTCACGCAGTGGTTTCACAATATAGTTTACTACCCCTGCCTCTTTCGCACGTTCCACCAACTGCTGGTCTCCGAAGGCAGTGAGCAACAACACTGGTGCAATCTTTTCCTGTGTGAGAGTTTCGGCGGCGGCAATGCCGTCCATGTCGGGCATACGTATGTCCATGATGACCAGGTCCGGTCGCAGCTCACGAGCCAGGTTTACCGCGCTCTGGCCATCGCCGGCTTCCCCGATGACGAGATAGCCTTGTTTGGTCAGCACATCCTTTAGATCCATGCGCTGAATGGCTTCGTCATCAGCAATAATAATTCGTGTTGGCATAGTGTCTCCTCAAAGCCTTTGGTCTAGTCCCCACCCATCTCGTAAAATACTCCTTCTACGTACAAAGAGTATATCATAACACTGGATCAAGCGTCGATAGTCGAGTGGGTATTGCTAGCTGTTGACGCTCATATAGGCTCAGGCGACAGAGACCTCCCCTCGCATCATGGTGGCGAGCAGGGCTGTTTCGTGCACGATTTTTTCCAGTTGTTCCGGCGTAATCGATTGTTTGCCATCGCAGAGCGCGGTATCTGGATCGGGATGGACTTCGATGATAAGGCCTTGCGCTTCGGCTGCGATGCTGGCACGAGACATAATGGGCACGAGTTCGCGACGACCGGTGGAATGGCTGGGATCTACGATGATCGGCAGATGTGTCAATTGGTGAAGCAAGGGAACGCAGGATAAATCGAGGACGTTGCGGGTCTGGGGATCATAGCTACGAATACCACGTTCGCACAAGATTACGTTTGGATTGCCCGCGGCAAGGATGTATTCGGCGGCGAGCAGCCACTCATCGATGGTGGAGGAGAGGCCACGCTTCAAGAGTACTGGCAACTGTTTGCCGTGGTGGCCGACAGCCGACAAAAGAGGGAAATTCTGAACGTTACGCGCTCCAATCTGTAAGACATCCGCGTATTGAGCAACTGTTTCCACCATACCTGGCTCCATTACCTCGGTGATAACTGGCAGCCCGGTCAGAGTGCGGGCTTCGGCCAGCAGGTGTAGTCCTTCTACCCCCAGGCCCTGGAACTGGTATGGTGATGTACGCGGTTTGAAGGCCCCTCCTCGCAAAACCTGCGCGCCTGCACGCTTGACCGCTTGTGCGGTCGTAATGAGCTGTTCCCTGTTCTCGACGGCGCAAGGGCCAGCCATGATGACGGGGCGCGCGGAGGTTCCACCTATAGTTATGGGGTTGCAATCGTTGGTGGAACCGATAGTAATGCTGGTATCTTCTGTCTGGAAGGATCGACTGGCTAACTGGTACGGGGTTTTGATGGAGTGGATCTGCTCAACGGCGCTCTGAGATTGAAGTGCTACCTGTGCCTGTGCGTCAACTAATGCTGAATCAATGGCAATGACCTCTCGATCGCGCATCTGCGTCGTCGTAATCGGACGCTGACTGCCGGTGATTCGACATAACAGTGCCATGAGCTGTGCTCTAGATTCACCGCTGGTCTCCTGGCGGATAGTAATGATCATTTCTGGAACCCTTTCTTCAACCGAAACAAACAGGACAATTTAGGGAAACAAAAAAGCAGAGGACTTTTCCTCTGCTTCTCCAGCACGCTGGTGGGTTATTTTTGCTCAGCCCAAAGGGCCCACCATCATGCTGGAGGGCTAAACCAATAATAAAAGCTAGATTGTGCGAATTTTATGTGTTGGCTGAGCATATGATTATTTCCGCTTCTGTTTACTTTAACGGGACTGGCTACACTACGTCTGCCTGCTCTAGTCCTTGTACTGATTATACGGAGCTTTCTATCTTCCTGTCAAGGGGGATGCGTACAATCTGGCTATTTGATGGTAAAAATGAATAGTAAGTGAACATTAATAAATATTGCAGAGGCGCTTTATTCCTGTTATGCTGTGCAGCATGGATATACTGGCAAGGTTGCTAAAAGGGAAGTAGAGCAGTGAAATATAAAGATCTTACGAACAATTGGCAATTAAAACAACGCGTCCCTGATGTCGATCTGAGCGTGGATTTCGCAACCGGCGAAGATTGGTTACCGGCCAGCGTGCCGGGTGCCGTACACCTGGACCTTATGGCGGCGGGACTGATACCCGAGCCCTTCTACGGTTTAAACGAGCAGCAGCTCCAGTGGGTAGGTGAGCGCGATTGGCTGTATCGTACAAACTTTGAGGTCACGGCCACTGAGCTGCCGGAGGCCGAGTTGGACCTCTGCTTTGATGGCCTGGACACCTACGCGACCGTCTGGCTCAACGGTGTGCAGATATTGAAGAGCGACAATATGTTTGTGCCGCAACGCGTCTCCATCAAGTCGCAGGTGCGCGTCGGCTCGAACGATTTGCATATAGTCTTTGAATCGGCTTTGTTGCGGGGGCAGCAGCTGGAAGAGCAGTATGGCAAGCTGCCGCTGTGGAACGGCGATTCCAGCCGCCTCTATGTGCGCAAAGCCCAGTATCATTATGGCTGGGATTGGGGTCCGGTCTTTATGACGGCCGGCCTGTGGCGTGGGGTGCGCCTGGAGGCATATAGCGCCCGCCTGGCCGATGTGCACTGTCCCTATGAGGTGGCCGATGACCTGGCCAGTGCGCTGCTGCCGGTGAAGATACAGATTGAAGAGCGAGGTGCGGAGAGCGTGCGGGAAGCGCATGTGGCCCTGTACGCACCTTCCGGCGAGCTGGTGGCGGAAAAAACACAGACTCTACATGGTGAAAAGACCGTGGAGGTGCAGCTGGAGATACAGCAGCCCGAGCTGTGGTGGCCCCATACCCATGGTCAGCAGCCGCTGTATCGCCTGGTGACGACGCTGCGCGGTTCCGAGGAAGAGGTGGATCGCCATGAGATGCGCCTGGGCCTGCGCCGTCTGCGCCTGGTACAGCATACCTTGCAGGACGCGCCCGGCACCAGCTTCTACTTTGAGATCAACAATACCCCTGTTTTCTGTGGCGGCTCTAACTGGATTCCAGCCGACTCGTTTACGTCGCGCATCAGTCGTGAGCGCTATCGGCGCTGGCTGCAGCTGGCGGTCGATGGCAATCAGAACATGCTGCGCGTCTGGGGTGGCGGCATCTATGAGGATCCGGCCTTCTATGAGGCCTGTGATGAGCTTGGCCTGCTGGTCTGGCAGGACTTTATGTTTGCCTGTGGCCTCTATCCCGCTCACGTGGAGTTCCAACAGAGCGTGCGCGCCGAGGCCGAGGCTGCCATACGTCAGCTGCGCCACCATCCCAGCATCGTGCTCTGGTCTGGTAATAACGAGGACTACGCGATTGCCGAGAGCAAAGGCGTGTCAGATCCGCAGATCACCGACCACTTTGAGCAGACGGAGTTCCCGGCGCGGGCGATCTATGAACAGTTGCTGCCAGCGGTCTGCGCCGATCTGGACTCGACTCGACCCTACTGGCCCGGGAGTCCCTATGGTGGGGCGAGCTCATCCGATCCAACCGTCGGAGACATTCACGTCTGGAGCGTCTGGCATGGTGGACTGCCCTATCAGGATTATCCAAAGCTGGCCGGTCGCTTCGTTAGCGAGTTTGGCATGCAGGCCTTTCCCGTTCTGGAGACCATTCAGGAGTTCGCCCCGGCTGAAGAGCTCTACCCTCAGAGTCGCACGCTGGACTATCACAACAAGGCGGATGGTGGTCCCGGTCTGATGGCGCCGTACCTGGTGAACAACGTACGCGTCCCCTCCGACCTGGAAGGCCAGATCTATGCCACCCAGTTTGTGCAGTCCGAGGCTCTGAGTGCCGCCATTCGTGGCTGGCGCCGCCGTTGGCAGGGTCCGGGTCGCGAATATACATCTGGCGCCCTGGTCTGGCAGCTGAACGATTGTTATCCGGTGATGAGCTGGGCTATGGTCGATTACCAACTGCGCATCAAGCCCGCGTACTACAGCGTGGCGCGTGAGCTGGCACTGCTGGCCGTTGGCCTGCATCGCCAGTCCTCCGAGAGCATCGCGATCTGGGCTGTCAATGGTGAGGCTTCTGATGTCCAGCTGGAACTGGAGCTGCGCACGGTGAATCTGGCGGGAGAAGTGCTCTGCGAGCAGCGCCGCCCGGTAACATTGGCTGGCAATCGTTCCAGTGAGCTGGATGTAATCCAGCGAGCGCAAAATGATCAGGAGATTGTACAGGCACGCCTGTGGAGGGACGGCGTGGTGGTGGCCCGCGCCACCTTATGGTCCGAGCCCTACAAATACCTGACTCTGCCCGATCCTCAGGTGAGTATCGAGCAGCTCGACGACCAGCATATCCGCGTCAGTGCCGCACGCCCCGCCAAAGGCGTCTGGCTGGACGCCGGTGCCGAGGTTAAATGGAGCGATAACATGCTGGACATCGTCCCCGGTGATCCGCAAACCATCGCCGCCTCCGGCCTTGATGGTCGCCCCATCCAGGTGCGCTGGCTCGACAAATAGCAAAGGAAAGCACAAAAAGTGGTGCGCCCCGCAAGGGGCGCACCACTTTTTGTGCCCTTTAAGTTTTTAGCGTTTTTTGCGCTGGCTGGTGCGATAGGCCTGGTAGAGGTCATCATTCTCACCTTTAACGCCCTGGCGTATCGTGGGGGGCGCGACCTTCGGAGCGCGGGGACCCTGCGAGCTGCTACCGCCCTTTGATTTGCTGCTTTGTGCCTGGCTGCTGGCGAACTGCTTGCCATTCGGCAACAGGTCGAAGGCTACCAGTGCATACAGCAGGACGATCAGGGTCAGAATATTGATCAAGAAGGACGTTGTCAATGGCAGGTTGCCAAAAGGCAGCGTGAAGACGACCCGTTCGATGTGTGTATTGACCGCGAACGTGTGCTCCAATGGCAGCAAGAAGTTGGCCCCGATCAGGTAGACGACCATGCCGATGAAGTGACGCGGCTTGAACAGGGCTGGGCGGGCTGGCGCTTTGGTGGCGGCTGGCTTCTCCTTCGCTGCCGCGGCCTCCTCCGCTTTGGTAATGGCAGCCTTGGAATTCATATTCTTCTTCGCTCGGGCCATGCGTGCCTCAACCACGCCCTCCTGGTTGGCAGGACCATCCTGTTCGCTCTGCTCAACTTTTGAGAAAAATTTGGGGAGGCGTGGCAACCGCCGGGAAGGTGCTGCTGGCTCGCTGGTCACCTCTGTTTCTACAGCTGGTGTCGTATCCAGCGTCAGGTCTTCGGTTGTGGGAGCGGATGTCTCTTCCTGCGTCTCATTACCGGTGACCAGAACTGGTCGGTTACGCGGCACGCGGGTGCGGCGGGGTCTTTTAGCGACGGTATTGTAATTCTGACTCATGCTTGGTCTCCTGGATGGTCCACCTCTGGTGGGTTAGCTGAATTATAATTGGATGACTGATAAGAATTGTACTCGTTTGTGGTGGCAGATGGAGGCTCCGAGAGCTTCTCTCGATACTGATTGTAGCTGGAGCTTTTCTCTCTATCTCTGGCTGATGCCGGGTCCACGCCGGGGGCTCTGTGTTGCCCGTTGTCCGGGGGATAGAGTGGTCCCTGTGCGTAAAGCGGCTGTGAGTAGGGGACGGTGGCTGCTGCTGGATTGACATAGAGCGGTTGTGGCTGTGGCATATTGGCCGGGGCCGCTTTCACGGGAGGCGCGCTGGATTCTATGACGGCAAGGGCGGCACGGGCAATCTCATCATCTCTTCCGGGGGCATTTCCGCCACTGACGCCGACGCCACCAACGGTTACGCCGTTGACACGCAGAGGCCAGCCGCCAGCCGCCATGATAAACTTGCCATTGGTCATACCGGTCAGGCTAGACGCGAAACCTGGGATCGCGGCCCCCCACTGAGCCACGTCGTCGGTCGATTGATTAAACATCACCGCCGTGTGGGCTTTGGCGATGCTGATATCGCTGGTCGCAAAACCATATGGCGCCATCATGCGTTCAAATAAGACGAGGTGCCCTCCGGCATCGACAATGGCGATGCTTACCGGACTACGCAGTTCTCGGGCTCGCTGTTTGCAAGCCTCTAGAGCTTTGCGGGCCATCTCGATAGATATACTCACGCCCAGATACTCCTTACTTAAATGACTGTTCTTGCTCGATAGATGGACAATCAGCCGCTGCGGGTCCACCTCCGGTGTTCCAGTGCTGGTGAGGTAGTGTCTCCCTGTTGCTATGTCATGCTTTTCTAGAGATAGATGAAGATGGTTATATGCACCCACTCAAAAAGTTAAAAAACATAACTACGTGTATGTTTGCTCATTGTACATCACATACCATCTACGCGCAATGTGTCGATTTCTCTGGCAGGGCTTTTTCATTTTCCTCTTTATGAGTTATCCCAAACTTTTTCAAAAGTTCCCAAACCAGGGGTGCAGGGTCCTCCCGCACTGGGAGTGTGGTAGATGGATGCGGCCGCCCACCACACACTCCACACTCGAAAGAATGTACATTTTTTACTATCTACGCAAGCATGAGCCTGCGGGTTACGAGAGCGAGATGCGCTCCTGGCGCCAGTCAAGCTTGCTGTACTTCTCCTCCACCAGCTGACGCGCCAGCTCCCATTCGGAGGCGCTGAGCTCTGTTTCGGGCAGATCATGCTGTAAAAACGTACTGAAGCCCTGGCGGAACGCCTGCGCGGCATCATCCCAGCTGGCCTGGGGCGCGAACGTGTGCAGCGGCGTGGTCTTCTGGTTATAGATGCGCAGTGCCTCCTCGCGCGCCCGGGCATCGGGATAGCGAAGCGTATCAAAGAACTCGGCCGCGCGGTCTTCCAGTGGGAGCGAGCCCTGCTGGAGCAGCGCATCCTCTTTCCAGACCTGGGCGCTGCCCACCAGCTTAAATCCCTGGCTGGTGAGATCGGCCTGGGTAGATGATGCGAAGCAGGCCGCTGAAGGATTCTTGCTGACGTGTTCATCGCTGATCTCAGCCTGTACGCCCAGCAGACGGAGGGCGGTCTGCAATCCCTGTAAGAGATAGGCATAGGCCGCGACCACCCCGGACGGTACCCCTTCACTCTTCCCGATCACAATGCTATACGTAAACTCGTCACAGTGGTAGACCGCGCGTCCCCCTGTGGGACGGCGCACCAGGGCGATCCCGTGCTCTTCACAGTACTCTTGCTCGATCTCGCGCTCGACACTTTGGAAACGTCCCAGAGAAATCGCCGTACGATTCCAGCGAAAGGCGCGCAGGGTGGGGGGCGCGTCTCCACGTAGATAGTGCAGCAGGATCGCTTCATCGATCGCCATATTTAAGGCGGCATCCTGAACGCCTGTATTCACAAAACGGTATGGGGTTGTCTGCATAAACAAGATTCCTTGATTGTTGCTTCCGGTAAAAAAGTTCGCTCGTCGGCACGTCCATTGGCGCCAGCATAGTTACGCGCGCTTATCGCGAGCCTCTTTCCATTTTTCACGCTGCGCCTCGCGCACTTTTTCTGATGCCGGTACATAGCGGGCCAGAAATTCATCGCGAAAGGCGGGATAGGTTCCATCGATAATCGATTGACGCAGCTGACCGGCCAGGCGGAGCATAAAGCGAATATTGTGGATACTGCCCAGGCGGAAATACAGCTGTTCTTCGGCCCGTGCCAGGTGATTGACGTAGGCCGCGCTATAGTGCTGGCAGGTGTAGCAGTCGCAGCCCTCTTCAATAGGACCCCTGGTGGTGCGGAAGCGCGCGCCCTTGATGCTGACGCGGCCATCGCGGGTAAAGAGACCACCGTGGCGCGCCACGCGTGTTGGCAGCACGCAATCAAACATATCCATGCCCAGTCCCACGCCGACCACCAGGTCCTCTGGAGAGCCGACTCCTAGCAGATGGCGTGGCTTGTCGCGCGGCAGATTCGGGGTTACATGCTTCAGCATCCCCCACATCTCTTCCTTCGGCTCACCGACCGAGAGGCCGCCGATCGAGAGACCCTGAAACGGCATATTGCCGATCACCCGGGCGCTCTCCGCGCGCAGCTCAGGCTCAAAGGCACCCTGCACAATGCCGAACAGCGTCTGTTCGGGCCGCTGCTTCTCCTTCTCTACCAGGGCGCGCTCCTCCCAGCGATGGGTCCACTCCATCGCTTTGCTTGCCTCTTTGGGGCTGCAGGGATAGGGGGCGCAGATATCGAGCGGCAGGATGATATCCGCGCCGATTTCGGCCTCGATCTGCATCACACGCTCAGGGGTCAGGGTATGCAGCGAGCCATCGATATGCGACTTGAATACCACCCCATCCTCATTGAGTTTGCGCAGATGACCCAGGCTCCAGACCTGGAAGCCACCGCTATCGGTCAGAATGGGGCCATGCCACTGCATAAATGAATGCAGGCCACCAAAGGAATCGATCAGGGCCGAGCCGGGCCGCAGCATCAAATGGTAGGTATTGGCGAGGATAATCTGGGCGCCAGCCGCGTGCAACTCTTCCGGAGCTACGCTTTTAACGGTTGCTTGCGTCCCAACAGGCATAAAAATAGGCGTTTGAATTGTCCCATGGGGGGTCTGAATAGTGCCGGCGCGCGCCCATGTTTCCGGACACTCAGCCTCAATTGTAAAGTTGAATGATGACATGCATTTCTCTAAAGTGGATTGGTAACAGTGAGCACAATTTGCCTTGAGAGGGTAGCTGCTCTTTCTTGCCTGTATTTTCTCATGAGCGTCAAGGGTGTCTGTCGTGGGGTCGCGTCCCCCGCTGTGGTCGGGTTTGTAGAAAAGGATGAGTAAGTATAATCATATGCGTTGATGAGAATCAACTATAGTTAACATATATAAATCGCTCAATTCATTTGCATATAAAGGGTATATAAAAATATGTACCATAACGATAATTTATCGCAAAAACACTTGCAAATCTCGAAACAATAGTGTATGCTTTCAATCGGTATCCAATCTCGGTCTCGCATACAGTGCTCGTCCAGGGTTATAGAATCCCA
Source organism: Dictyobacter halimunensis (assembly GCF_036245075.1). Classification (NCBI taxonomy): domain Bacteria; kingdom Bacillati; phylum Chloroflexota; class Ktedonobacteria; order Ktedonobacterales; family Dictyobacteraceae; genus Dictyobacter; species Dictyobacter halimunensis. Next base: position 1,958,053 of record NZ_BSRI01000002.1, on the reverse strand, counting down.
CGCTGGTAGGGGGAACACATGACTGGTGACAACTGCTAGGATATGGACCCGGAGGATAACCAACATATCACACAGGAGGTCCCTAGTTGAACTTCGTTGACAAAACCTTAAAGTGCCGTGAGTGCGGATCAGATTTCGTATTCACCGCAGGAGAACAAGAGTTCTACCAGCAAAAGGGTCTGATGAATCAGCCTGGTCGCTGCCCTTCATGCCGCGCGGCTCGTCGCCAGGCAGCCGGAGGTTCCGGTAGCCGCGAGCGTGCTCCCCGTGAAATGCACACAGTAATTTGCGCTGAGTGTGGTACTGAGACACAGGTGCCATTCTTACCAAAGAATGACCGCCCGGTCTATTGCAGCCCCTGCTACGATAAGGTTCGTGTTGCCCGCGACTAACCTCCATACTGGTTGGTTGCGTGCCGCGCTCACCTCTTCTATCAGTGTGAAGCTCTATTTCTGAGATGTTCCGCTGGTGAGCAACAGGCGCCAGTTTACTGAACTTTCCTAAAAAAAAGAGGCTTGGTCAAGGTGTGTTCTTGACTTGGCCTTTCTCTTTTTATTTCCCCCTGACTTTTAGCGCCCGGCAGCGTTCTGGTCCTATGTGGTATAATTAACTATAAATTAGTAAAGTATGTGTACCGTTTGTGGTAATTGAAGAATTACATGCCTCAAAGGCCTGTAAAAGGTGCAGCTATAGCCTTATTTTCCTGCCTGAGTGTCTTCTTTTTACTCCTTCTCCAGCATAAGTGACATAGTATCTGCTTGACAGTCGCTCATTGCTCCTTATAATAGAGAAGTAACATCAGTTTTGCCCGGGTGTAAGTGTTTCCGCATAGAGAACAGCTCTATTGAGGGAACACTTTATTAGTAAAAAGCTACCAACTATCCAGGCAGATATGGGCAGATGGTACAGCATGTAGTAGCAGGTATTAGAGAATGGCTACCAATTTCGATAAAGTTGCTGATGAGTCTGGTAAATCGGATCCTCAGGCGATCCTACCCATGGTGCGTACGACGACAACCTGGGGAGCGAAAGTAGCGCCCTCTCGGATGACGCTTCAAGACTTATTAGATGAAACAAAACACTACCTTACTCCAGAGGATATGGAGAAAATTCAGCGCGCCTACGATTTAGCTAATCGCGCGCATAAGGGGGCTGTGCGCCGTTCAGGTGAGCCCTACATTCAACATCCGCTGGAGGTAGCCCTACTGCTTGCTGGAATGCGTATTGATGCAGATGGTATTGTGTCTGCACTCCTCCATGACGTTGTTGAAGATACTGAATACTCCCTTGAGGATCTGCGAGAGCAGTTCGGGCCGGCCGTGGCCAATATCGTGGATGGTGTTACCAAGTTTGATACCCTGGCCGGTAACAAGCCCGCCAAACCTGCGGTCGAGACAAAAGATCCCGCCCCGCCCTCTTTAGTTGATAAGCGCCGTATCCGCACAGAGACGGTGCGCAAGATGCTGCTGGCGATGGCCGAGGATCCTCGTGTGGTCGTGGTGAAGCTGGCCGATCGCCTGCATAATATGCGCACGCTTGGCGCGATGTCGCCGGCGCAGCAGCAAAACACCTCGCGCGAGACGAGCGAGATCTACGCTCCCCTGGCCCGGCGCCTGGGGATGTCTATCGTGCAGGCCGATCTGGAAGACCTCGCCTTTGGCTATCTGGAACCGGAGAAGTATGTTCAGCTGGCCCGGCAGGTTGAGGAAGAGGTCAAGCGCCGTCAGCCATTTGTCGATGAGGTCTGCCGCATCCTGCGCGCCGAGATGAAGCGGGCCGGTATCCGGGCCGATGTCATGGCCTGGCAGAAGCACCTGGCCAGCATTAATCGTAAGCTGGAGGATGTGCCCTCTCAATTGAATGGCAATGAGCTCAGCCAGATCCACGATCTGATCTCGTTCCGCATCCTGGTTGACTCTGACTATGAATGCTACCTGGCGCTGGGCCATATCCACGCGCTCTGGCGACCAAAGGATGGCCGCATTAAAGACTTTATCGCCACCCCCAAACTCAATGGCTACCAGTCGCTGCACACGACTGTGTTCTGCCTGGACAATCGCCTGGCTGAAATTCAGATTCGTACCTACGATATGCAGCGTACCGCTGATTATGGGATCGCCAGCTACTGGTTTTTACGCGAGCGCATGGGTAATGCGGACCAGGATAAAGAGCGTGGCGAGCATGCCAATGAAGGTGCGCCAGGCAGCTGGCGTCTGTCGTATCGCGAGATGGTGACATGGATCGAGCAGCTGCGGGAGTGGCAGCGGGCCCTGCCGCAGGGCGCCGATGAATTTGTCGAGGCGGTCAAGGGCGATATCTTCCAGGAGCAGATCTTTGTGTTTACGCCGCAGGGCGAGGTCAAGGACCTGCCGCGTGGTTCGACGCCCCTGGATATGGCCTATCGCATCCATACAGATATCGGCGACCATTGCGCGGGCGCGCGCATCATCACCAATACCGATGATAGCGGTCGTCTGGTGACGCGGCTGGTGCCGCTGGATTATGAGCTAAAGGGCGGCGAGATCGTCGAGATCATGGTCAACCGTACCGTCCACCCGACGCGCGACTGGTTATCGTTCGCGCGTACGGCGGCGGCTCGCAACAAGATTCGCCGCTATCTCAAGACCTATGAGCGCGAGATTAATCTGCAACTGGGTCGTGAGCGTCTGGATTTCGCCTTAAAAACCAGTGGCTACCAGGCCGGTGTAGATGAGCAGGTTGAAGTGCTCTTGCGCGAGCTGTGCACGGAAGAGCCAACGGCCAGCACAACCTTCAAAAAATACGCTACCATTGAAGATATCTACGTAGCGCTAGGACGAGAGGATCTCCTGGTCGAGCAGGTGCTGAGCCTGCTGCAGCCCCGGCTACCGCAATGCACGGCTTCTGACGCCTCTGACAGCGAGAATAGCCTGTATGCGCAGAAAGACGGAGAAGGGTCACTGCTGATCCAGCTAGATCGATTCTGTTGTCCTATTCCAGGTGACTCGGTTATCGGTCAACTGACCCCGGACCAGGGCGTGGTCGTGCACCGCACCGACTGCGATCTGCTGCGTCGCAATCCTGAGTTGCCCACCAACCTGGTTGAGGTCAACTGGCGGCAGATCCATCCTACCAGCTACCTGGTGTCTATCTCGCTGGTCGCCCATGATCGCTCAGGCTTATTGCGTGATGTGGCCGCCGTCGTGGCGGATGCTGGTATTAACATGGCATCGGTCACCTCGACCACCTCCCCCGCGTCCCAGAGAGCTGTAATTACAGCGACGCTGGAGATCTATCCGGGCGAGGGTGAGTTAATCGATCAGATGGAACGCATCCTGCGGCGCTTACGTCAGGTTAAGACTGTGGTCAGCGTTGAGAGAGCGATAGGAAAATAAGGCCCCCTGTCAATGTGAGCACTTGACGTGAGGGCAGGTGCTCCAGCCCTTGTTTCAGGGTGTGTCATCCCCACTCTCACTGTAAGTGACATCTGCTATAAATGTGCGACAATATAGATAGAGCATACATCAAGCGTTCACGTGCTGCGCAGATATAGAGCCGCTGTTTGGCCATGGAAAGAAGTGTATGCGCCGATCCAACACGTACCTTGTTGGCACGTATACTATTGTAGGTCCAATTCGTGTTAAGTCCAGAATGTAGCGTGAACCAACTAGAATGCTTTGGAGTGAATGATATTTCGACAATCCTGCACTGGATATGTCAGATGGCCATAGATGATTATGATAGATAGCTCTGTAGAACAACAATTTGTTGAGCCTCCTTACCCAACCGCTATGAAGCAACTGCTGGCGTTGGTCAATCAGTATATGACGTTGCCGGAAGTTGATCTTGTTGTGAAAGCCTTTCAGTTGTCTTCAGAGGCCTGTGGAGGCGTTACCGGTACGAGCTCGCGCCCGATTCCGCCGTTGGAGTATGCCCTGGCCGTGACGACGATCATGGCGCGCATGATGCACGTGGATGCCATTGGGATCGCCGCTGGCCTGGTATACGAGGCCGTCGACGCTGAGTTGCTACTCCCTGAGCAGGTCGAGTATACGCTGGGTGTACCTGCGGCCCGCGTGGTTGAGAGCATGTTGCGCCTCAATATTTTGGAGCGGAAAAAGCAGAACGCCGCCACCGGCGCTATGCTGGCCGTGCAAAACCCCCCGCTCTCGTCTTCAAAGAAGTCCTATGTTGAGCGTGACGACGATATCACTTCTCCCTCATTTGAAAACAAGAAGCCGCGTGTGCGAGAAGCGATGAGACGGCAACAGGCCGAGACGGTGCGCAAGATGTTTGTGGCCATGGCCGACGATCCTCGTGTAGTATTGCTCAAATTGGCATATCGACTGCACGCAATGCGTCTGATGTGTGAACCCTCCTATAAGGGAGACGCGCAGGATCTGATGACGCTGGCTGAAGAATCACGCGAGATCTATGCTCCCCTGGCCGGTCGTCTGGGTATGTCGCTCGTGGAGAGCGAACTGCAAGACCTGGCCTTCCAGGTTCTGGAGCCCGATCGCTATCTATGGGTACGCAACATGCTGGATATAGAGACCAGGCAGTGGCGTTCTTATGTGGATCGGGTATGTGAGCGTTTACGAACCGAGATGGCCTCGATCGGCGTTAAAGCCGATATTTCTGGTCGCGTCAAGCATGCCTATAGCTTTTATAAGAAGATCGCGCGTACCGCGGGCGATACCGAGGATCTGGAACATCTCAAGGCGGCGGCCGACCTCAGCCAGATTCATGATCTGCTAGCCTTCCGTATCCTGGTCGATACCACCACGGACTGCTATATAGCGCTGGGCCATGTGCATAGCCTGTGGCGGCCAAAGGAGGGGCGCATCAAAGACTTTATCGCCAATCCTAAGCCCAATGGTTATAGCGCCCTGCATACAACCGTATTCTGCCTGGATGATCAGCTGGTCGAGATCCAGATCCGCACCCATGAGATGCATGAAACGGCCGAGTATGGCGTGGCTATGCACTGGCATTATAAGGATGTCGGCGATAATGCTTCCGCGTCGGCCAAAGAGCTCCTGACCTGGCTGCGGCAGCTGACTGAATGGCAGCAAGACCTGCGTACCGCCAATACCAGCGATACCGAATTCGTGGAAGCAGTCAAGGATGATATTTTCCAGGAGCAGATCTTTGTTCTGACTCCTAAAGGGGAAGTGAAAGATCTTCCCGTTGGTTCGACGCCGTTAGACTTTGCCTACCGTATCCATTCAAAGGTGGGCGATCACTGCGCGGGCGCGCGCGTTATTGCTTCCGACGGCGATGGCAATGGCGATCGACTCATCTCGCGCATGGTCTCACTGGACTATGAGCTGAAAAATGGCGAGATCGTGGATATCGTGACCAGCCGGAGCGCCCATCCGACCCGTGATTGGTTGAACTTCGCGCGTACGACGGCGGCCCGCAACAAGATTCGTCGCTATCTCAAACTCAATGAGCGCCCGATCAATATTCAGATTGGCGAAGAGCGCCTGGAGCGTGAGCTGAAGGCGGCCGGTGTCCGTGGACCGGACGCGATTACCGAGGATGCGGAAAACTGGGTCTGCAGCAGTATGCGTGCCGATTCCTTTGAAGATCTGCTGGCGGCCATCGGTTCCGACGATATGCGGCCCCGCGCGGTCGTGGTCAAGTTGCTCGAATACTGGCAGCGCGAGAGCAAGGATGGCAAAGAAGCGAAGGAGAGCGAGGATACCCTGGCGTTACCGGTGGTTTCAGCCAAACAGGCCCCGCCCGCCCAGCTTGAAGTGGCGGGTGTCAGTGGTTTGTTGACTCGGTTGGCGAACTGTTGCTATCCCCTGCCAGATGACAATATCGTTGGCTTTATCAGCCGTGGTAAAGGGGTCATTGTGCATCGCTCCGACTGCCGCAATATCGCGCGCCTGGGTGAACAGGATCGTGAGCGCCTGATCCACGTTAACTGGGCTGGTATGAGCCAGCAGCCGTATCATGCGCCGATTGTGATCACGGCCCACGATCGGACCGGTATGATTCGTGACGTCGCGACTGTAGTCTCCGACTCGGGCGCGAATCTGATGTCCATCAATTCCAGCGTCAGCGCCAATCATCAGACGGTCCTGATTATGGCTACACTGGAGATCGCCGATCTCGATCAGATGCATCGCCTCTTCGTCAAACTTGAAAAGGTTAAAGGGGTGATCCATGTCGCGCGTGACCTGGGTCAGCGCAAATAACATCGTGTAACAATTTTTGAGGAGTTGGAGCGATACCATGGGTGCAATTCGCACCCATGGTATCGCTCCAACTCCTCAAAAATTGTTATGGGAGTTCTGTTACGACGATGGCGATCTCCATGATCAGGAGGATGCTGCCGATGATCAGGCTCAGGGTTGCTAGCATCCTTCCACTTTGCCACAGTGGTTTACGGGCTCGATAGCGGCCCACAATGCCTAAAATCAAGGCTGGCAACGGACAGGCCAGAAACAGGTACACCGAGAGGTGCGCAAAGCCAAGTGGTAGCAATCCTAGAACGGATGATAGATAGGTATCCAGCGAAAGGCAGATGCCCGAGATCAAGCACAGGGTAATACCTAGATAGGCTGTCCAATGGATGCGCGAGATTTTATTCTTACTCTCCTCGGGACATGTTTTACCATCCATACCAGTATTCTTTCCCCTTTTCACAGATTGGCATATTGAAGGATAGCTTTATGGCCACTACCACACTTAGCATAACCGCCAATTTCCAAAATGAAAATAGACTAAAGGACTGTATTCAGGACATTTAGTCTGGTAGGAGGCCGCTATGATAAATGTCTCTATATATAGACGCGAGGAAGAAAAAAAATTCCCGGCACAAAATGAAGTCCTCCAGGAGGAGGCGTCTCGCTGAAACGCGCCCTCCCGGAGGACTTCATGTGTTTATTCTGTTATGCTGCCGCGCAGATTAGCCGCGTAACCGTTCGAGCACCGGTGGCTGACGCAGCTTGGCCAATGCCCCCGCCTCGATCTGGCGCACGCGTTCGCGTGTAATGCCCAGCTCACGTCCGACCTGTTCCAGTGGATGTGCCTGGCCATTGCCCAGGCCAAAGCGCAGTTGCAGGACCAGTTGTTCGCGTGGTGTGAGCACCGACTCAAGGACGCGTTGCACTTCATCCTTCAATGTCTGCGTAGTGGCTAGCTCTTCAGGTGAGGCTGACTCGGTATCCGCCAGCACATCTCCCAGTTCCTGCTCTTCATCTTCGCCAACAGGCAGTTCGAGGGAGACCGGTGCGCCGGGGGCCGACTGCAATTCAACCATGCGAATCGGGTCCAGGCCGGTAGCCTCGGCCAGCTCCATTTCCGTTGGTTCGCGACCAAGTTCCTGTAGGAGCCTCTGGCGTTCGCGGCGAATTCTATTGAGGGCCGTATTGACATATACCGGGAGGCGAATGGTGCGCCCCTTATCGGCCACGGCACGACTGATAGCCTGGCGAATCCACCAGGTCGCATGGGTCGAGAAGCGATGCCCTCGCCGCCAATCGTAACGCTGCACGGCGCGAATAAGCCCGATGTTGCCTTCCTGAATCAGGTCTAGTAGCGTTAAACCACGACCAACGTAACGCTTGGCGATACTTACGACCAGGCGCAGATTGGCCAGGATAAATTGCTTCATCGCGTCGCGATCGCCAGCCTCAATTCTCTTGGCTAATTCAATTTCGCGTTCGTGTGTAATCATAGGAACGCGGCCAATCTCACGCAAGTAGGTCATTACTGCGTCAGATTCGCCTGCGTCAGCGTTATTTACCTGGTTTTCTTCTTGATCTTCAGAACGGCGACGGCGGGGAGCGGTTCGGCGAGCGGCGGGCTCGTCATTGGTGTGAATGGAAGGCATATGGAGCAGAGAATCATGCTCAAGCTCGGCGGTATGTGGCTCCTCATGGATGTCGGAATCGGACATATCCTCTTCTAAGTCCAGTGGACCAGTCTCGATATCGAGCGCACCGGTATCAATGCCACCCATATTGTCTTCCAACTCGTGGTCGTCTTTCTCTACCGTAGTCTCTGGGTCATCATCTGATGTATAATCAAGATCTTTCGAGAGAAGCTGTTCCACAATATTGAACGGCTTGTCAAGATCTGTGGTATGTGATTTATTTAAGGTAAGCGTTGTTCCCGTCATGGCACGCTTGGTGTCTATCATTGTGCGCCCTCCATGAAAAGTAGTATATCCTAAGCAGCAAGATATCTGTTCGTCGTCAGTCTGGTCCTACACTCAGGGAATTTACGCCCTTCGTCGGACCATTCTGTCCGAGCCGAGTGGGAGGAAAATCAATGACATGCAATCAGTCTCTACTAGTAGAAACATCGCCGGTTTGGAAAATATTCCCGGACTCATTGACAAAATGATGTTTGCCCGATGTTGGCTTGAAAGCGTTGCAATGTTGCCAGCTTTGTCAATCGGGTTGTCAAACAAAAATGACAGTTTTGTTGTCAATCAGTTCAAGGAACTACGTCCTTACCTCAATTATAACGCAAGTCATCCTTTCATTCTAGTCCCTACGGCGTGGATTTGACGTAGTTTCCTTGGGAAAACTGTAACCCGTGTGTAATCCATCTGTACTTTTATACGTTTGAACCCGCCTTAAAGTGGCAAGAAATGGAGTTGTTTTCGGATTTTTTTCTTTGCCTGACTGTTTATAATGAAATTTTGAGTCCTGCACCTTCTTCTGGGAAGTCGTTGGCTCTCCTGTTTCTTCTTCCGTAGCTTGCGCTTGCCCCGGTTTCATTTTTCTCAGGGTGCGTATGAGTAAGACGATCAGGTAGATGGCAATGAGTAATAATAGTGTCAGGATTGAAATAATAGTGAGTAAATTACCGACCGCCTCCCAACTGGCGCCAAAGGCAAAGCCGAGTACCAGAGGAGGAAAGATGCCGAGAGCCTCGCCCGTGGAGTCGGCCAGGAGAAACTTGCGATAGGGATAGCCCTCCGTGCCGGCCAGAATATTGATGGTCCCTCCCAATGCTGGCACCAGGCAGCGGCTCAAGAAGACCGCCCAGCCGCCACGATGCTGAAAATATTCCTGCGAGCGGTTAATCACTTTTGGTGAGATAAAACGATAGCGTTTTTGCCGCAGTAGCCGGGCAATGACGCGCGTGCCCACTTTCTGGCCAATATAATAGCCGATGCTATCACCACAGACCGAGGCGCTTAACGCGGTAATAAATAGTGCGAAAATATTAAAATCTCCCAATGCGGCAAAGGCGCCGGTTGCCAGCAGCAAAAGCCCGATGGGTAGGGGTGCTCCAATGGAGGCTATGCATACGCAAATCCATAGCACTGGATAGCCATACAGCTGCAACCAGGTAATCATAAGGGGCAGTAGCGTATTCATCAAATGATTATGCTCTCCCCTCTTGCGCCGTTGGCGTCGGCGTCGGATCTGGTTTAAAGGGATGTGTTTTGCGATACTCCAGGATCTCCGCCTGGAGCTTATGGATAATGACATCAGCAGACTGCTTGCGCTGGAGAGCAATGGTTTGTAACGTGCTATGGCGCGTGAGCGTATCGTCTTTCAGTTTTAACGTTGAGTATAGCAGGCTATCTGGCACGCGATAGACATGGGCTATATAGGGAATTGTCATCCACTGCCGAATGAGATGCACATCCCCCTGATGTGCCATCACCTGGTGTTGATGCACATTCTGCACCGCGTCGATCGTCGCATGTGTCGCTATGATAGTCGCCCCAATCGATAAAATCAGAAAGAAGCTAATAATAAGAAAGCGCCGTTGCATTGACGGCTTTGGCGCTGTATGTGTTTGCATATTCATATTACGAATAAATCGACCACAAAGGTTAAATCTTCGAGAACATTTTTCCGCGTCAACGCGGGAGGTGCAGGAGGGCGGCCAGCCCTCCTGCCGGGGCGTGGGGTGTCCCCACCCTCTCCTTTCTCCTCGCGCGCCGCCGCAGGAGGCGCGAAAAAAGAGAAAAAGAATTTTTGTGGGGACACCCCACGCCCCGACAGGGGGCCCCCTGCACCCCTTAAGTTCGATAGCAATGGGGATGTTTCCCAATTACTATTGACGGGACATCTTCTATTCTCTAGAATAACGTATATGGATGACTGTGCACAACCTCTAGAGGTTAATATTAAACGCGTTGATACAGAATTGCCGTTGCCTACGTACGCGACGGCGGGATCGGTCGGCTTTGATCTGCTCAGCCGGGAAACAACTGAGGTCGCGCCACGTTCGCTGGCGCTGATCCCCAGTAACCTGATTGTGCAGACCCCGCCCGGATATATGTTGTTGCTCACCATGCGCAGCAGTACCGCGCGCCGTAAAGGCTTATTGATGCCCAATGGCGTCGGGGTGATCGATCAGGATTATTGTGGCGACGGCGACGAATTGCTGGTATCGGTCTACAACTTTCGAGATGAGCCGGTTACCGTACTGCGTGGTGAGCGGATCGCGCAGGGAATCTTTATTCCGATTGGACGCTTTGCATGGAACGAAGTGGAACAGGTTGGGAGTGCTCGGGGAGGCTTCGGAAGTACAGGGGACTAGATTTATGGCTCTACCAGACTATTATGCCATTCTTGAAGTGCCTTCTACGGCGCGGTTCGAAGATATCAAACAGTCATATCGGCGCCTGGCACGTCTGTATCATCCTGATATCAATCGTACCGCTGAAGATCGGCACATCAAACAGATCAATGAAGCGTACGCTGTCCTGAGCGATCCCACCCGGCGCGTAGCTTATGATATCCAACGCCTGGAAGCTATGAAGCGAGAGGTGTTGCTCAACTTTATTCTGCAGCAGCGCGAACAGGCCCGGTACAGGCAACAGCAGCCGCGTATGACCTGGAAAGAAGGAGCCATCGGCTTTGTGCGCGAACTGAAAAAAGGGATGAAAAACGATTAAGCGGGACACGACCTCAGGCCGCGTCCCGCTTAATCTCTACCAGTGTCTTATCTTTTGTTTTCTTCCTGGCGAGCTTGCAGGAATGAGAGTACGAGTGAGCCGACCAGTACTCCGACCAGTACGATCTCCATCGTACTAAATGTCTTTTTCTTCTTCTCCATTTTTTTCTTCTTCCTTCTCACTTAAAAAAATTACTTTATTGTATTTTAACCCAGAGGGAGCTATTCTTGCCATAGCTGTGGATCTCGCGGAAGCGGGTGGGTATCCAGTCTCGGAAGGGCTTCAGCTTGCTGTTGGTCAGGCGTCCCGTATAGAACAGGATGGCGTGCACTCTGGGTTGGGAGGCCAGCTGGATGAGTTGAGAGCTGGTCAGATAATCGGTGTTGATGCGTACGCTGGATGTATCGACCAGTTCCGGTGGGGTGTTGCGTCCGGCCAGGGCGGCAACAAACTGTCCATCAGTAATCACCAGTTGATCGGGTGCGATGGCCTGCTGCAGGTCGTGGGCGGTACGCAGCGATCCCTGGGTGCCCCCCGAGGCGGCCTGCGCCTGCCAGTTGCGATAATTGACCTGGATGCCGCGTGCCCCAACGCCAAGGGTGATCAGTACGAGCAGCAGACTCCCTGCGGTAAGGAGTGCCGGGAGTTGACGCCACCGCTGGCTGTTCAGGGGCAGGGGACCCAGCCCCATGCAGGTTAAAGCGACCAGCGCGGGTATCACGATCACAAAGTGATGGTCAAACAGCGGCTCTTGCTGCCAGAGCAGGATGGCGCAGGCCAGTGCCCAGCCCAGCAGCGGCACGACGCGCCAGTCCCTTCTCACGAGGGCGACGATACTGCCGTAGAGGGCGGCAATACCCAGTGGTGCGATAAAGAAGCGTACCACGCGGCCGGTATTGCTGATATGGCCGGTGACCTTGCTTGCCGCGGTATGGAAGCTAATCACCCCCGACCAGAAATCTCCCAGATGACCCAGGTAAGGCAGCATGATCAACAGCATCGCGATAATCATGACGGCGACGCCGACAAGCAGTGAGCGGCTGTCCCGCCAGCGGTCGCTCGCCGTCTGCTGCCGGATGCGCCAGAGATGGGCCACAGCCAGCAGAAGGATCGGTACCAGCGTGGCCAGCGCGAAGAGCTTACTAAATATGCTTAACGTTAGTGTAAGCGTACAGAGGCCCGCGTAGACGTCTCCACGTCGTCCAGAGGGATTATGCCACCAGAGATAAGCAAAGGCCACTGCCAGGATCGAGAAGGCCACCTGGGGACCTTCTGCCTGAATGGTTTGTGATGCTGAAAGGTAGAGTGGCGCCAGCAACAGGAGTAACAGGGCAACAATGGAGCCGAGCCAGCCGCGCAGCGTATAGCCCAGCAGAAATATTCCAACCAGGCCCAGCAACGATATCAGCGCGATCCCCAGTCGTGCCGCCCACAGCGTCTGGCCAAATAGCAGGTAGGTCGGGAAGATCGACAGGATAAACATTGGCGGCTGCGAATAGAACGTTGGATGGTAGAGCGCCGAGCCAGCAGCCAGCGAGCGCAGGGTCTGCCAGTATACTCCCTCATCATATGAGTCCCGGTCAAAGGGCACGCCCAGGGTATACAGGCGCATCAACAGTCCAATGATCAAAAGCGCCAGCAGGGCGCCAACGATCAAAAGAACCCCTTTCCTGGTCATGGACGTGGAAGGATGTTCATCTGTACTGGTCGCATTCGAGAGAACTGTATTCATGACGGTGTACATATCTCCTCTATGATGGGGAAAATACCAATAATCTCTGACAACAGTAGCAAATAACCCGCATTATTTCAAGTAGCCACGACTTTAAGTTATTTGGGGGTGTCAGACACACTTTTTACAGGGGAGCGTGAGCGCCCCCGCACGCGCGGCCGCCCTGGTATTATGTGTTGGGGCAACAGCGGTGCATTCGCACCGCTGTTGCCCCAACACATAATAGATAAAAATGAGGCACCCCGATTGGAGTGCCTCGTGGGAACTATGGTTGATGTTATAGATCTAGATTATCTGTATAGCTCTGCGGGGGCAGGTGCACCCCATCTACGTTGAGGTTCAGGTTCATGTTGTTGAAGGGGGGACTGGCGATCGATTCGCCAGCATGCCCATGACCGTTGCTATGGCTACCATTGCCATTGCTGTGACCGTTGCCGTTGCCGTTACCGTTCCAGCCGGAACCGGCCTCCAGCAAGGGAGTCAGTTCCTTGAAGATGCCTTTGGACGCCTGGCGCGCATCGGCGTTGTCGATCAGCTCTTTGATCTCCTCCGCTACCAACTCATCCTTCTCGATGAGCGCCTCAGAGACAGCGATGAGCGCCTCGCTATGTTCGATAAACAGCTGCTTGACCGCGTTCAGTTGGGATTGCAGCAGCGCCTCTACCCGATCCGCGAAGTGGGGTATAGCCGCCGCTCCTCCGACTCCTCCCTCTCCAAAGGCCAGGTATGACGCGATGGTATTGTCCATGCCAAAGACACCAATGTAGCGCGCTGCCAGGCCTGTGGCACTCGCAAAATCTCCGGCAACACCATTGAGCTTTGTATTCAGGAATAATTCTTCCGCCGCGCGTGAAGCCAGGGAAACCTGAATACGAGCCAGAATATCTTCGCGATTCTGGGTAATGACGGTCTCTTTCGGTCGTGGATGGGCGAAGGCTGCCGCGCCCTCCACGTCACCGCGCATATGGATAGTGACATAGGCGGGGAAGAAGCGGTCCATCAGGTAGTAGCTGGCTACGGTATGGCCAGCCTCGTGATAGGCCAGGCGGCGACGCTCGATCTCTGTGAGCTCGCTGATCTGGCGCAGACCGTATTCATGCACATCCTGGGCCTCGGTGAGATCCTTGTAGGTCACCTTTGTGCGTCCGGCGAAGTGGGCGATGATCACGGCCTCGTTGACGACGTGCTTGATGGCGACAGGTGTATACTCAACCAGGCGAGCCGAAAGGGCTGTGATAGAAATGTTGTCCTCATGATCAACTTTGTTGAGATAGTATTCAATGACCTCGGGTCGATATTTATCGGTTGGGGGCGCGACGTTGATCTGGCGATCAAAGCGGCCGGGACGCAACAGGGCGCGGTCCAGTGAATCCGGAATGTTGGTGGCGCCGATGGTCAGCACGGGCTGGTGCTGCGCGCGACCGTGGTAGAGGCCCAGCGTACGCAGGATCTTTTTGAACCAGCCGGTCTCGATATTGGGCGGGTCCATCTCCATCAGCAGCTGGTTCAGGCCGCCGGTGCCGCCACCCATCATGCCACCCATCATGCCCATCATGCCCATGCCGCCGCCGTTATTGCCGCGTGAGCCGCCGATGGCATCGACCTCATCCATGAAAATGACACAGCCGCCGTACTCGCGGGCCAGGCGACGAGCCTTACGATAGAGGTTGCTGATCATCAGGACATCGATACCCATGAACATGGCGCGGAAGCTAGCGGCGCTGGCATAGGCGAAGGGGACGCCCGCCTCGGTACTCATACATTGCGCCAGGTAGCTTTTACCGGTTCCGGGAGGTCCCGAAAGAAGAAGACCGCGAACGGGATTGCCGCCCATCTCCTGGAACTCTTTGACGCCGCGCAGCAGGGCGACGATGCGACGGGCCGCCTCCAGCACCTCTGGATTACCTTTGTAGTCGTCAAAGGTAACGCCGGTCTCTCCAGGCATCACCCAGTAGAGGCGCGGACGCGCCAGGAACCAGAAGAGGGCCACAAACTGAATCAGGATATAACAGATGGCGAATGTGATCTGGATGATTCCGCTTAAGGCCGTGCCACCGTCCAGTCCGGCGATGGTGACGCCCGAGGTAAAGAACCAGATGGCGAAAATGGTCAGGGCGATCCACCACCAGGCTCGGCGGATAAAGCGTCCAAACTGATCCAGACCCAGATCAATGGACTTATCGAGGTCACTACGTGGCCGCTTGGTTCTGGTTGTATTTGTTGACACTTTTTCTATCCCTTCAGCATACTGCATGCCAGGCATGAGCAGGATGTCGTATTGGTGAGGTACCGGTCGTTCGCGCTACGGGAATACGGTATCGAGATGCCGTTCACTTACAATGAGGAAGTTATCAGGCTGATCGTCCTGATACATAGTCGATCGTGTAAATGTGGCCTGTTGGTGAGGTTGTAAAATGCCAGAGTGTAATGGTAGTAGCGGCACTGGTGCTGCTTGAACTGGTACTGGTTGAGGTCATATCTACCTCAATGAAGAGATCCAGCATGCCATCGGGACCTTTGCTTGCGCCATTAACGCTGATCGCTGTCCACTTCACCTGGGCGTATTTCTCACTGAACTGGAGCAGATACATCGAACTGTCTGGTTGCCTGCTCATCGACTTCTGGATATTGAGCATCGTATTCAAATCACCCGAGCGTAGGGCCAGCAGCCAATCCTGGACATCGGAGCTTACCGGTGAACTGGCCTGCCCCGATTGTTGTTGTGTGTTGGTCGATGTGTTAGGGCTGAACGGTATTTGTCCAGCTAAGAGATAATTGGTGGCGAAAACGCTGCCTACAATGAGCAAGATGGCCAGCAGTGCCGCAAGCTTATGCGAGCGTATCCAGCGAATCGTATAGTAGAGCAGCTTGAAGATGGGGCGCAGAGTCGCTTTGATCGCCCGAGCCAGCGGTGCCTGCCCCATTCTTTTACGCGCCGGTGTGAGCATGATGTTAGGCGATTCCGCTGGTGTGGTCTGTTCATCCGGCGTGGGTGGGGGCATAACCCGGGTAGGAGGCGGTTGAGTCGGTGCTGGTATCATAGATAGCGTATCTCAACTTTCTGGCACAGAAGCAGACTATCGGTTACGAACTTATACAACACGTATTATCGTTATGGAACAGTGTATGCTGGTTGCGCTAGATGGCTGTTGATAACTAACCCCCACAATATGGGTTCATTGTAGTACCATACATTATATCTTAGCATTAATCAAGACATTTCACTGCGCTTATGTGTGCTGCTTATGATATCTATCTTTGCCCGGCTTGCATGAGTAAACAAAGCGAAGAAATGTGATGATATAGGATGTGTCGGCTGAACGTTTTTGATATAATATATGTACACTGTTTATAATCGACCATCAGTCCCTGGAATTGCAGGTAGAGCAGCATTGTAGGAGAAAGTAGGTGAGCGCGTCCATGGACGGCAATAGTAAAAAACAGGAAGAGTCGGGGCCATATATCTGGCTACGCTATGCGTCCCAATATACGAAGGATGGCCGTACCCATACCGTTGAGATGAGTGTGCCAGTGCCCCTTGGCGCCAGCGCGGAGGAGCGGGAACAGCTCTTTAATGAGGCCGAAGAAGGCATGCAGCAGCTGACGACCCATATGGATCAACGGTCGCCACAGGGGGCGCGTGCCCAGGTGACGCGTTCTACCCCTCAACCACAGGCCCAGACCAAACCTGCGCCTGCTCAACCCGCTGCCAATCCACGCACAAATACTCCAGGCAACCGGTCAGCCGCTATATCCGCGCCTCAGACGACTACACAGACGAACCCGGCGGAACCACCGTCAGCTGGACGCAATGGAGAGCGCACTCGCACGGGTAATCTGACCGTATCGGGCGGCGAACCGGGAAGCAATATGCCGTTGCCCCAGTTTATCCAATATATCAAAGAGAATATGGACCTGACGCCCAAGCAGGCAATGGAAATGCTCAATGTGCGCTCGTTGACCACCGGCATCAATCTACGTGACGCGCTGGAGCAGTTAAAGGAGATGGTTGGTCAGAGCGGCCCGGCTCCCAGCTCTCTATCGAAGCGACGTGATAGCGATAGCGCCAGCCTCCCTGATTACGGGCACGAGGAAGCCAATCCCATTCGCCCGCAGCCTTCGGGTCAGCTCCCGCGCATCGGGCGTGGGGATCATGATTCTTCGATCATCGAGATGCGTGTGCCCCGTTCGGGGACCGGCTTTGTGGAAGAGATCGGACCCGAAGACCTGGACGATGGGAACGGCTCCGGTGATGACCTGGAGGAACTGGACGATTTTCCGGTCTCGCCCGATGAGTTTAGCGCACTGGAGCTTGAGCGTGCTCGCACCAAAGTCAGCTCTTTGCGCGAATCACAGGGCGCAACCACTGCCAGCCCTCAGCGTCTGCAGGTGTTAAGCAATGTGGTCCTCTCGCAGATCTCTGATGACCAATTGCGCGAATTGATCGAGGGCGTCTGGAATATTACAGCGAACAAGAAGCTCAAGGTTGACCAGGTAGAAGCGTTGATCTCCTGGGCGAAGTTGGAAGATGATTTTATTGAGCAGGTGGAAGCTGTTCTGGTAGTGCTAGAGGAGGAACGCTATGCGCGTGGTAACCGGTGAGGCGAAGGGTAAAAAACTGAAGTCTCCCAAAACAATTGGCACCCGGCCGATTATGGACCGGGTGAAGACTGCCCTGTTTGATATCCTTGCCGATGAGGTTACAGACGCCCGCTTTCTGGATCTTTTCGCGGGTACTGGCGGCGTTGGCATCGAGGCATTGAGCCGTGGGGCCGCGCGTGCTACCTTTATCGAAATGAATCCAAAGATCGTCCGGCTGGTGCGCGAAAATTTGCAGATCACTGGCCTGACCGCGCATGCCGAGACATTGCAGGGGGACTCATTTAAATTTTTGCAGGCCCACCAGGCGCAACCGTTGCCACCAGTCCATGGAAACGAGCGGCGCGCTTACTTTCCGGCCCCCGCCCAGGGGCAACCGCGCGTCTACGATATCATCTATATTGCTCCTCCTCAATATGAAGAGATGGCGGCCCGTGCTTTGGGACTGGTTGATAGCTCGAAGCTGTGGGAGGACAATACCGTCGTGATCGTGCAGATCCATCCAAAGGAGCGTCCCGGCGTGGCGGCGGTTGAGTGCCATAATTTTGTGCTCACCGATGAGCGCCGCTACGGCAGCACGCTCTTAATGTTCTACCGCCATCAAAACGCCTGAGCCTGATCCGTTGGCAACTGATTATTACCGGTTGGTGTGACAGTTGCCTGCGGCAGGGTAAAGCGGAAACAGCAGCCTCTCCCCTGCAGGCCCGAGCTTTCCACCCAGATATAGCCGTGCATGCGTTCGACCAGTTGCTTACAGATGTAGAGTCCCAGCCCTGTGCCGCGCACGGTTCCCGCTATATCGCGAGGCAGGCGCGCGAACTGATCAAAGATATGCGCCTGCTCGCGAAAGGGAATGCCCGGCCCCCGATCTTTGATGCTGATGCAAATGGTATGCTCCTCGGCTGGATCGAGCTCGGCGCGGATAATGATGGGCGAGCCAGGCGGTGTATACTTAAAGGCATTGGAGAGCAATTGGTGCAGGATGTGACGCAGATACAGCGTGTTGGACTGCACGTACAGGTTGGATGACACCTGGATATGGATGCGGTATTGTTCACGTTGCACAATATCGAGATTGGTGCATGTATCCAGGATAACCTGGGCTACATTGCATGGCTCGCCTTGATAAACCGGCTGTGTGTTATCTATATCCAATGTATCCAGGATGTTATTGACGATCGAACGCAGCTGCTCACAATACCGTAAAGCATCACGCAGGTACATACCGTGGTCTTTATAGTCTAAATGCCCCTGCTGCTCAAGAAGCATTTCCAGCAATTCAAAGTAGCTATAGGTCGCGGTCAATGGTGTGCGCAGTTCATGATTGACATTGATCAGAAACTGCGTCTTAATCTGCTCAAACTGACGCACCTGCTCAGCGGCCATCTGCCGTTGTTGTTTATTCTCTTCGGCCAGCACCCTCAATGGTTCAGTGATTTTGTCCGCCTGCCGATTCTTGAATATGATGACCACTACGGCCACCACAGCCATCACCGGTATATTGATAAGAAGGGATGCAGGGACCACGGGCAGGTGAAGCGTGCTTCTCTGCGAGAGAAGATAATAGCTACATACTCCCACCATAAAACTTCCGCCATAGATGAAGGCGCCTCGCTTCCCGAAGGTCCAGGCCCAGATAAGCATCGGAACCACCAGGATACGGCTATCATAGAAATTCGTAAATGTTAGTGCGTAAATGAGTACACAGATGGGGGTACTGAACAGGCAGGCACATAGCCGCACATAGAGTGGCATGTTTACTATCGACATCAACCATGGCGAGCGTTGATTCCCATACATATCTTTCCCCCTTTGCTACCCAATGCAAATACATTTATATTCATTGTTTGAACTTTGTTATATCAAGTACTAGCCATTTGTAAGCATAGCATATCTCTATATCATTGTACAGGCATATTCCTGTATAAAAAGTATTAAATTCCTATATTGCGGGATTCAGGTTATGAGTCGTCCCGAACTTTTGAAAAAGTTCCCAAAACCGGGGGTGGCAGGGCCCCTTACAGGTATAGGTTTTTTCAGGGGCTGTGCCCCTGGACCCCCATGCCGCCCTGCGGGCGGCTGGGGAAGAGGAGGCGTTGGGGGCACAGCCCCCAACGCCTCCAGTCAAGGGGCTAGCCGCCCCTTGCATCCCCGCTTGCTTAGAAAAAACTTACACTTGAAAGGGCTGGCTGCCCTCCTGCACCTCCCGCTTTGGGAGCGCGGAGCCCGTTTTGCGGATTTTTCAAAAATCTGGGATGACTCATACCATTGTGGGCTATAATACAGGGGAAAAGATTGTCAAAAGTCTAAAGGAGGGTTGGTACAATGGTTGGTAAGCCAGGGAGCGGACGTTTTGCATTTGTTGACGCGGGCGAGACCGCGCGTCGCCTGGGTATAGATCGGGTAACACTGGACCTATGGGTAAAAGAGGGACGCATAAAGACCCATCGGGGTGTGGGGCGCGATGTCTTTTTCCGCGCGGGCGATGTGGAGGCGCTGTACAATGAGCTACATCCAACGGCCGAGATGGCTGAAGCAGTGGCTGAGGATGAGCAGGAGACCGCCGAGGATGCAGCCCCGGCCCGGCCCGCGCGCAAAAAGCAAGATCCACAGATGCGTGTCTATCTGCGCCTGCAGGCCGATGCCAAGTGGTATGACATTTCAGAGGACGATATTCGTTTCTGGTTTCAGCAGTTGGCGCCCGATGGCTATGAACGCAACAAGCGCAACGCGGAACATTCCATCAAGAAGCTACAATTTATGGTCGGTTTGATCGAAGATGCGCAGCGGCGCGAGGCCGATCAGGCATGATGGGCATAGTCTCCATGCTCATCATTTTGATTCCAGGTTCTCATCTTCCCAGCCAAGCTCACGCCTGAGCTGTTCCAGCGAGACCAGGGGATCCCCCTTTATGCCACGCTGGGACAGGCGAAACGATGCCATAAATTTTTCATCATGCAGAATCTGCAGCGTCTGATTGAGGGAGGCAATCGTTTCGCGTAGCTGCATATAGCTCTTCATAGAACAAATAGCCATTACATCTTCGTCGTCTTGCGTGATAATAATTGGTTCTTCAATCTCCTGAAAGAGCTGCGGCAAATCTGCCAGCTGCTTTTGGGCCTCGGATAACGACAAATGGCGTTCGGACATGATACTCCCTTCGTGTAAGTTGTCCTGCATTGGTACATACATGCTCTGCTCTGCTTCACTGTATTGGATGATCAACTGTTTAACGATAGGATGATCCACCATTATCAAATAGTGGAATTATTCCGCCTTATCTATGGTAAGACGCATTCTCGTATAGATTGTAACGTTAGGGATGCCTGTTTTTTTTGTCCCCTGACATACCTGTAGGAAAAGACAGGTAGCAAGCAGGTAGTTTCTCCGGTCTGAAAGACTGGCGGAAATAGCGGTGTCGCCGTCGCGCCGTGTGGGTATACTACGACTGTGCAGAGGAACCATCGGGATGGTCCCCAGTGAGAAATAGCGTGCTGACTGTGGAACCCGGCTACGTTATGATCATTCGGTTTAGCTACTGGTGATGTGCTATTTGTCTGCGGGCGAGGCGTGACAGGTTAGCATCGAGCAGAAAAGTAGTGACCGGGGATGCTATCGGATATAGTATCAATGGAGCCAGACCGATGGATGACTCAGTCACACTAAAATTAGAGAGCAAGGAAATCATTTCCTGGAAAGGAGGAGTGCGCAACAATGGGACAATGGACATATAAAGTCGTATACGTCGATTATCGAGGGCGTATCTCTTGCGAGGGCGTGGAGACGTTGATTGGGAATAACGAGCGCCGCAGCGCTTTTGTACGGCGTTACTTCGATAGCATCGGTCGCGATGGCTGGGAACTATCCAGCAATCAACCCCTGACTGCTAACTCCGCGTATTATGTGTTTAAGCGTCCGGCCCAGGACGGCGATTATGCCGATCAGCCTGCCGCCGCACAGGAGACCCCGACAACACCTCCACCCACGACTTCTACCGAGGGTGCCGGTCCTACCATCGAAAGCGTCTAGCACGCATTTCAAGGTAGATGCACCCAAAGACACAGCTCGCATGGCTACCGCCTGACGGCAACCATACGAGCTGTGTCTTTATTTGTCTTATAATCTTTCGTAGGCGCTGGGCTTGCCTCAGCGTGGCATTTAATGCTGCAATATATAGACATCCGACCAATCGCCAAAGTAGAGGCCGTTGCCGCTCATGGTCAATCCATGAATCCAGCTGGGGATAATGGCGGCCAGGGCCTGATGGTCAATTGGAAGCCAGCCTACATCGCTGATGGCGATCTGTTCCGCCTGATTATAGAGCTTGATGCGCTCGTTTTGATCGCTGGTCTGCTCCGCCTTTTTCACGGTTTGATCAAACTGCGCATTGCTCCACTGACCATTGTTATTGGAGGCGTTGCTGGTCAAATTGAGGGTCAGCCAGTCATAAGGATCTGGAAAGTCGGCACCCCACTGGGTGAAGCCAAACTGCACCTCGTGTTTAGAGGTGCGATCATTATAAGCGCTCAGCTCTACCGGGTCGAGCTTTACCTGAATGCCGAGCGCGTTCTGCCACATGCT
This sequence comes from Dictyobacter halimunensis, assembly GCF_036245075.1. Lineage (NCBI taxonomy): Bacteria > Bacillati > Chloroflexota > Ktedonobacteria > Ktedonobacterales > Dictyobacteraceae > Dictyobacter > Dictyobacter halimunensis. Next base: position 1,936,277 of record NZ_BSRI01000002.1, on the reverse strand, counting down.
CTGCAGCGCGGCGGCCTCGTTGGCCGATACCTGTGAGCTGGGATATGAAAAGGTGATCTTCGGCATCTTTTTGAGATCGGGATAGGCCGATTGGAGCAGCGACTTCGCTTTATTGGCGTCATATGCCAGGCCCGCGTAGCCGGGCTGGTAGCCAGGCATACCTGGAGGAATGATAGTTGGAGCGACCGTGACCGCGTCTTTCAAGACGTCTTTCACCAGCGCCTGTTTATCGGTGGCGTAGGCAAAGGCCTGGCGCACAGCCGCCTTGTTAAAGGGCTCTTTTGTGTTATCGAAGAAGAGCAGATCGCTTTGCAGCAGCGGCTTGCGTACAAAGCCGGGCTTATCTTTGACTGTCACCTGCTGTTCCGCTGGAATGTTCCACATAAAGTCATACTGACCGGCCAGGTAGGTCTGCAGGGCCGTGGCGGGATTGACGACAAATAGAAGATTGACCTGGGTTAGTTTGGGTTTGTTGCCATAGTAGTGGGAATTGGGGACCAGCACCATTTTTTTGCTATGCTGCCAATCCTTTACCATGAAGGGACCCGTACCCAATCCATTGCCAGCCGCATGTTGGGTCCACTGCTTGCCGTACTGTTCAATCACCTTCTGGTTGAGGGGGAAGAAGAGCGAATTGCTTAGCTCACTCAAGAAGTATGGTGTGGGATGGGTTAGAGTTACCTGCAGGGTATGATCATCGACGGCTTTAACACCGGACAGGGTTTTAGTCTTATTGTTAGCCAGAGCATCGGCACCCTGGATCGGAGCCATAAAGAACGAAGCGATCGGGGAAGCGGTCTCCTGCAGCAGGGCCCTGGTCCAGGTATACACATAGGTCTGTGCCGTCACCGGCGTTCCATCAGAGAACGCGACATCGGGCTTGATCTTAAAGGTATAAACCTTCTGATCGCTGGAGATCTGCCACGTGGCCTGGTCTGGCACTGTCTTCAGACTTTGATCGTTTTTGACCAGTCCACTATAAATCATGTTGACGGCCTGGGCCGAATTACCATCCGGTCCCTGAGCTGGGTCTAACACTGCCAGGTCGTTAATGCCGACATCAGGGAAATTCAGTACCTGCTGTTGCGCCATGCTCGACTTTTGTGAGCTGGACGGAGCTGTGGAGGTATTGCCACCACCACAGGCGGCCAGCACTACCAGTAGCAGGCTAAAAAATATGAATGGCAGAGTTGCTCGTGGCGCACCCTTAAACCTGGCATGCGGAGGGCAATTGACCATACTATGAACTCTCTTTCTGACTGCATGAGACGCATCTATCTCCACAAAATAAGAAAAGAACAGGGATAAAATCCTCGCTAGAAGAAACAATCACTACTCAACAAATTATTCCGCAGTCTGGTTGGTTGCTCTTGATAGTTAATAAAGAAAGAGGTGCGGTGGAAAAGTAGGGGATGGGCTGCCAGCCCATCCCCTACTTTTCCACCGCACCTCTTTCTCTTTTCTCACCGCCGCAGGCGGGGAGTGAGAGCCCCGGCTCTGATATAATATGTGTGAACATATTATATCAACAACCCCTTGTTCAAAGAAGAGCATCGATACATCATAGCCGACAGGAGACATCTATTTATGGTACAGACACCCTCGACTGAATCCCCCGTCTACCAGAACTTTATTGGAGGACAATGGCGACATTCACATAGTGGTGAAACATTTGTCAGTACAAATCCGGCCCATACCCAGGAGGTGATCGGACACTATCAGTTGTCAGACGCCACGGACCTGGAGGCCGCGGTTGAGGCGGCATTGAAGGCGCAGCGTAGTTGGGCCGCTACACCAGCGCCAGCGCGTGGCGACATCCTCTTGCGCACCGCCCTGCTGTTAGAGCAGCATCACGAGGAACTGGCTAATCTGATGACGCGTGAGATGGGCAAGATACTGCGCGAGACGCGCGGCGACGTTCAGGTCGCTATCGACGTGGCCAAATTTGTCGCGGGCGAAGGACGCCGAGCCGAAGGCGAGACGATTCCCTCCGCCCTGCCCGATAAGTTCTGCCTGACGATTCGCCAGCCGATGGGCATCGTCGGCATCATCACCCCCTGGAACTTTCCGCTGGCCATCCCCGCCTGGAAGACCTTTCCCGCCCTCCTGGCCGGCAATGCCGTGATCCTCAAGCCCGCCAGCGATACCCCCTTGCTGACCCTGAAGTTGGCTGAGATCTTACAGGAAGCCGGCCTGCCCGACGGCGTTTTTAATGTCATCACGGGTTCTGGCGGTATCCTTGGTGATGCCCTGGCCAGCCACAAGAAGATCAATATGATCTCTCTTACCGGCTCAAATGAGGTCGGGCGGCGCGTGGCCGAAATCTGTGGTCGAGACCTGCGGCGCTGCGCCCTGGAACTGGGTGGGAAAAACGCCGTGATCATCATGGATGACGCCGACCTGGATCTGGCCACCAACAACATCACGCTGGGCGCCTTCGGTACCACCGGCCAGCGCTGTACAGCGACCAGCCGTGTCATCGTTCATCGCGCAGCTTATAACCAGCTGGTGGACCGCCTGGTGGCAGCGGCCGAGCGCCTGCGCATTGGTGATGGCCTGGATGACCAGACCGAGGTAGGGCCGCTGGTCAACCGGGGACGCGCCAAAGCCGTCGATGCCTACACGCAGGTCGGCAAGCAAGAAGGCGCGCGCCTGCTAACCGGAGGCGCCACGCTCACCCAGGACTCCTATCAGGAGGGAGCTTTTTATCAGCCCACCATCTTTGGTGACGTATCCCCTGACATGCGCATCGCGCAAGAAGAGGTCTTTGGCCCCTTCCTCTCACTCATCCCGGTTGACTCCTACGAACAAGCCATCAGCGTCGCCAACTCAACCGAATACGGCCTCTCCACAGGCATCTTCACCGAAGACGCGCGCCTGGCCTTCAGAGCCATGCGCGACATCGAATCGGGACTGGTCTACATCAACGCCGGCACCACCGGTTCCGAAATCCACCTCCCCTTCGGCGGCATGAAGGGCAGCGGCAACGGCCACCGCGAACTGGGACCCGACTCCGCCAACGAATTCTGCGAACTCAAAAGCGTCTTCATCTCCTACCCCCCACGCAAACACTAAACATAAGTTGTTGCATAAGCAGAGAAGGATGGCAGCTCAGCTGCCATCCTTCTCTGCTTATGCTCTATATTCTTTAATTCTTGTATAATTTGATGTAAAAATATACCCAAAAGTATAAATACAACAAATAACAGCCATTGCTCGTATATAATATAGGGACTGTAGATGTGAAGGATTAGGGAGGGGAATATGCAAGAGCAGCACGTTACGGAGTTGGAAGAGGTGATTAACTGGTTAAAAGGATACGCGAAACCCTTCAGCAGTACACAGCCTGGAGGGGATAAGCGAGACCTTCAACCATTTATGGATTTTGTAGGTAGTGCTCGTATTTTGGCATGTGGTGAGGCAACTCATGGCACACATGAGTTTTTTACATTAAAACATCGACTCCTGGAGCTCCTGGTTCAAGAGAAGGGATTTACCCTGTTTGCCATTGAGGAGGGCTGGGTCGAAGCCCGGCGCATCAATGAGTTTGTCTGCTATGGACATGGCGACCCGCTCCGTCTGCTGGACGGTTTGCGCTTTTGGACCTGGAAGACGCAGGAGATGCTAGATATTATCCTATGGATGCGTGCGTACAATGAGCGACGCGGCAGCGCTCCTGCCATACAGTTTTGCGGCATCGACATGCAATCCTACGACCTGGCGATGCAGGACGTGTTGAACTTCGTACAGCAGGTTGATCCTGACTCGGTTGAGGAGGCCCACGAGCTTTATAGCACCTTCGGGGAGTACGCGGACCAGCCGGGGCGCTACGGAGAAGAGACGGCGCAGGTCAAGCAGACCTGTCAACTGCAACTGCAGCGTGTCTACGATCTCCTCAACCAGCGCCGTCCCATCTACGAACGGCTCTCCTCCGCCCGCGAGTTCGAATACGCGCTCCATGGTGCCCGCATCGTCATTCAGGCCGAAGAGATGTTCGCATCTTTCAACTATGAATTGCGTGACTGCTTTATGGCGGAGAATGCTATCTGGCATGTCGACCAGGCGGGCCCGGACGCCAAAATGTTCATCTGGACCCACAATGGGCACGCGGCCGCTCCGCTGGGCAACGAGCAGCGTAGATTTATGGGAACCTATCTGAGCGAACATTATCAGGATGACTTCTTGACGATCGGCATGCTCTTTTACCAGGGAAGCTGTAACGCGCTGCATCGCCTGCATCCCCGCGATCCACTGTCCTTGCCGGTGGGTCTGCCGCCGAAGGACAGCTATGAATATGCCTTCCATGCCGTTGGCCTGCCGCGCATGATGATTGATCTGCAAGGATTTCCTGATAGCGAGACTCGTAGTGCCTGGCTGTTGCAGCCTCACCTCTACCGCGCGATTGGTGCCATGTATGCGCCTGAGCAAGATTCCTCATACTGGTCGCTGATCGAACTGGCCTACGAGTTTGATTTTATATTCTACCTGAACGATTCTACTCCCTCCCGGCTCATCCATAACAGCCACTTACAGACCGGCGAGACGCCAAAGATTCACACCCTGATTTCGACGCGCCCAAGAAACGGCAACTTTGCGGCGGGACTGGCCTACTGGCTCTATAACACACCACGAGGCCATGAATGCGGTGTCGAGACCACTCAGGCCCACAGCGGCGACGCCTGCGCCTATCTGAAGTCACTGGAAGAGGACCCGCTGGTCTTTAGCACGCTTCACCAGTTGATCGGGGCGACCTCTTATCATAATCAGCGCATTCGCCTATCCGCATACATCATGGCAAAGCAGGTGAAGAGCGCGGCCGGTCTCTGGATGCGTATCGAGGGCCCAGGGGGTGCCCTGCGTTTTGATGGAATGTATGACCGGCCCATCACGGGCAGTAACGATTGGAAGCGTTATGAGGTCGTACTGGATGTGCCCGAAGACAGTACGCAGATCGTCTTTGGTCTCTACCTCTCTGGACGTGGTCAGCTCTGGTTCGACGATGTGGAGCTAGAAAGCGTCTCTACCAACGTTCCCACCACCGATAGACTGTATTGATGCGGATCAAGCATCTCCACGCTGGAGGGCAAACTGATCAAACATCGCCTCCCAGACCGCCTGATTCTCAATGCGTTCAAGGGGATTGGCGACACGCCCATTGATCATCTCAAAAATGCAGCTAAGCAAACGCTGGAGCACCATGGAGGCTTCATCATAGAAACCGGCTGCCTTCTTAATGTCGCCGTTGAGGATTTCATGGCAGAGCGCCGTGAAATTCTCGACGTCGATATGATTATGATCGACGCGGAACTCATAGCTACCCATATGCCAGAGATTCTCATTGATCATCAGCGTATGCAGGGTGCGCGGGTCGAGTTCAACTCCGTTGGCCCGGCAGGTCTCGTCCAGCGCATCCATGGTCCAGTTAATGAAGATGACCAGCGTTGACAGCTGTTCGGTTGGCGTATTTTTTGTCTCCCACTCCTGCTCCATACGGCTGATCAGGTTGAGTAGCTCGAAGTTCTCCAGGCGCAGCTTTTCAGCTGGATCGGGCAGGCGAACCTTGAGTCCGTTAAGGTGTTGCGTTTCCTGGTGTACAGGATAGATAAAGCGCTGCTGCGCGAGCTGTCCCAGGTCACGCGCCACATCTAGTTCGGGCCGGCGCAACGCACTGGCGATGCGTCGCACGCGCCGATAGAGGTTCACATGCGTGAAGAGCTCCAGGCTGCGAATATCAAAGCGCATGGCATAAGAGATGGATGGGGATAGCTGAAGTTGGGTGCGCATACCCTGTGGCAGTACTGTGATGAGCTCCTGCCATTCATCGCTATAGCGCACCATCTCCATGGTCGCTCGCACTACCTCAATATCCAGCGAGGCCTCGCCGTAGGGGAGCAGCTTGTGCACATTGGGACTGGCGATAAACTCATACTGACCATCACTCCACAGAGAGAGCTCGCGCGCCGTCCATAATGTCTTGGTACGCAATGCCTCGCGTAACTGTTGCTCTGTGATGACCTTCATCATCACCAGTCGTTCACCGATACGCTTGCCCAGGGGGTCCTGAAGTTGCTGGGCGTAGGCTTCTTCGATATGATGGTAGGTGGTCATTCCCAACTGCTGCAAAACATCACCCAATGCCAGCGCCCCCGGGTCCAGTTCTGCCGCATTGGCCAGCTTCCCTTCATTAAAATAAAGGATGCCTATGCGCCCGGTACTCTGTTTGAGATGAATCGCGCCCGTCATGCTGCCAAGTTCTACGATCTGTAGAATTTCTACCAGGCCAAAGTCATTCAGATTACCAGACAGGACGGTGTCCGTATTCATTCTCTCCCCCATAAGCCAGATGGTGCGCTTGATTGTAGTGATTGCCATGCAAATATCATGCAAATATATAGAAAGCGTCTGCCGAGGCACCTTTGAACATCTGTAATTTGCGCATTACACGTTCTCCATTGACGCGCCCATGCTCTGCATTATATCAGAGCCTTACCTTATTCAACAAGTTGCTGACATATGGCTCATCTTGATATATAAACGAATATTTATACGTACTTTTTACCATGGCTGGCTGCTATAATTTAGTATGATGAATATGAATGATAAAGTCGCTTTGATTACTGGTGCTGGCCGTGGAGTTGGGCGCGCGACGGCCCGTTTGCTGGCCCGGGCGGGAGCCCGGGTGATCCTGTTCAGCCGCACCGGGACGCAACTGGAAGAGGCCGTGGAGGAGATCACGAATCGTGGTGGTCACGCGCTGGCTTTTCGTGGGGATATCTCGCGCGAAGAGGATGTGCTGGCCGTCTTCCAGCACATCCAATCGGCGTATGGACGCCTGGACGTGCTGATCAACTGTGCCGCCATTGTGGCTGTAAAGCCGTTTCCAGATATGGATACAGCTACCTGGGACCAGGTGATCAATATCAACCTGCGCGGCACCTTTCTTTGCTGTCGGGAGGCCTTTCGTTTGATGATGGCGCAACACCAGGGCGTAATCATCAACCTCTCATCCCTCTCGGGCGTTAAAGGGGTTGAGAAGTTCCCCGGAATGAGCGCCTACAATGTCTCAAAATCCGGTGTGGCGGGACTGACCGAGATCCTGGCCGTCGAGGGGAAGCCGCATAACATCCGTGTCTGCGCGGTCAGCCCCGGAGCGGTGGATACCGAGATGCTGCGCCAGGCCGCGCCACATCTCAAAGCGGGCATGACCGCCGACGAACTGGCTGAGATCCTCGTCTACCTGGCTGCCGATACTGGTCGCATGTTTAGCGGTAGCAACATCGAGCTGTTCACCAACTCATAAGTCCCGTTTCTACCTGTTGATGCGCGCCAGCTTATAGGGAGGATAGTTGGCGCCTGCCAGGCCAGTTGGCGCGAGAACACCTGCTTCGGATACAAATTGTTGAGTATCCCGTCTGAGCTTACCAAACGTCAAATAGTAGAGAACACTAAATCAGGAGTCATTTTGTGTGTTGGCGCGACAGGGGTGCAATTGCGCCCCTGTCGCGCCAACACATAGTCAGTGTACAGGGAATAAATAGATGCTTTGCAATCTTGTAGATTATAGCAGGCCAGCCTTCATGTGCGCGGCTTAATAGCATGGAGTGTGTCTGCTTCTCATGATCATCGCCTGCAGCACGCCTGAGCTTTCGCACCTGTGGTGCTCACAAGTCCACGGTGTGTTGGTGCAGCAGGGGTGCGAAAGCGCCCCTGCTGCACCAACACACAAAACTAGCGCGGACGCGCGTGCGGAGGCGCGCACGTGTCCCCAACATGAGACGGAAGTCAAACACACCCATAGAGATTGGAAAATTATAGAGAAAGAGGATACTGACATGGTCTATCTGACCCGGCGTGTCACTTTCAGCGCGGCGCATCGCTTGTGGAGCAATCAACTATCCGACGAAGAGAATCATCAAATTTACGATAAATGTGCCAATCCCAATGGTCATGGGCATAACTATACCCTGGAAGTGACGGTCTATGGACAGCCAGATCCGAAGACGGGGATGGTCATGAATCTGACCGATATGAAGCGTATCACCAATGAGCAGGTGGTGGATTGGGTGGATCATAAGCATCTCAATCATGATGTGCCCTGGCTGGAAGGGGTGATCCCAACCGCCGAGTTGCTGGTGATCAAGTTCTGGGAACGGCTGGAGCAGGAGTTTCCCCCGGGCCTGCTTTATGAAGTTACCCTGCATGAGACCGAGAATAATAGCGCCAGCTATCGTGGGGAGCGCGCGGATGTACTGGAGGCGAGACTGCCATGAGGATAGCACTGGTGGCACCCCTGGTTACGCCGATCTCTCAACCGTTTCTGGGTGGATCGCAGGCCATGGTGGCTGATCTGGCTATGGGTATGGCGCAGCGTGGACACCAGGTGACGTTGTTCGCGCGCAGGGGCTCGTCTGTGCCAGGGATTCATATTGAGTCGGTGGCGGTACCCGAGCATGTCACGCCATCGAGCTTCGCGGAGCCGGGCAAAGAGCAATCACTCGATCCAGGATTTATGGCCCAGGCCAACGTTTTTCTGGAGCTCTACCTGCAGCTGCGCCAGCGCGCCAGGGAATTTGATCTCATTCACGCCCATGCTTTCGACTGGCCCAGCTTTGCCTGTAGTACGTTGATCACGGCCATCCCGGTGCTGCATACCGTCCACCTGCCCGCCATCTCGCCCGAAATCAACAACGTGCTGAGCGTATTGGAGCGCCAGCAACACCCGGTAAATCTGCTGACAGTTTCGCAGGCATGTGCCCGCGACTACGCGGACTACTGCACCTTCGATCACGTTATCTACAACGGACTGGATATCGAGGCGATCCCTTTCTCTGCCCACGTGTCCCCTGACGCACCACTTTTATTTGCCGGGCGCATTACGCCAGAGAAAGGCGTAGAGCAGGCGATCGAGATTGCCGAAATAGCCGAACGACGCCTGATTATAGCCGGTGGCATCTACGATCGCCGCTATCATGAAGAGCGTATCCTGCCGCGCATCGCGCGCAAGCCAGAGCAATTGACCTATGTGGGTCAATTGGACCACACCACGCTCTGGAAACTAATGACTGAGGTCCAGGGACTGCTGTTCCCCATCGCCTGGGATGAACCCTTTGGTCTGACGCCTGTCGAGGCCATGGCGGCCGGCACCCCTGTCATCGCCTTCCAGCGCGGCGCCATGCCCGAAATCATTCGGCATGGGCAGACTGGCTTCTTAATTCCCCCCGGCGATTGCCCCCGTGCCGCCGAAGCCGTCCAGCATCTCTCTTCTCTATCTCGTGAGGGCTGTCGCGCCCACGCCCAATCCAACTTTTCCCTACAACACATGCTCGACGCCCACGAAGCAATCTATCAACGCTCGATTAGCTGACCACAGCTAATCGAGCGTTGAAGTTTTAAATAAGCAGTTGATGCAAAAATGCAGTTCCGGGCATTGCCCGGAACTGCATTTTTGCATCAACTGCTTATTTAAGAATATGTGAGCGCCGAAGGCGCGTATCGTTATGGCCGAAGGCGCGAACCGCCGCACTGGCGCCCCCACTCTTAAAAAACAGGAAGATAACGCTCAATCTCCCAGTTATGAACCTGCTGGCGATACTCGGTCCACTCGATGCTCTTCGCATCGATAAACCCTTCATAGATGGTATCGCCCAGCACATCGCGGATCAAAGTATCTTCGCGCATCCCATCCAGGGCCTCGCCCAGGGTTGCGGGCAGCAGACGTGCCCGGGGACGCAGACGCTCTCCCTCGTCCTGCAGGAAAATATTCTCATCCATGGCCGGTGGCAGCGTCATCTTCCGTTGGATCCCATCCAGGCCAGCGCGTAGCATGACGGCCAGCGCCAGGTGTGGATTGCAGCTGGGATCGCTGCAGCGTAGCTCGATACGCATCGACGTCTGCGGATCTGTGCCGGGGCGCGGCACGCGGATCAAAGCCTGGCGATTAACGCGTCCCCAGTTGACGAGCACAGGCGCCTCATAGCCGCGCACCAGGCGCTTATACGAGTTGACCAGGGGGGCCAGGATGGCGCACATTGAACGGGCATGTGCCAGCTGGCCCGCGATAAATCCACGTCCAATTTCGGAGAGACCATATTCCGCGTGCTCATCAACAAAGACATTTTTACCCGTATCGGTACTGATTAATTGCTGGTGAATATGCAGCCCGGAGCCGTTGGTGCGGTAAAAAGGTTTGGGCAGGAAGGTCGCGTACAGGTTATGCTGCGAAGCGATGGCCTTGATAACGTACTTGGCGGTCATCAAGCTATCAGCCATACGCAGGGCATCACCGATCTCAAAGTCGATCTCATGTTGGCCTGGCGCCACCTCATGATGGCTGCTCTCAATTTTAATGCCCATGCTCTGCAGAGCATGCACCATCTCGCTGCGAATGGTCACCGTAAATTTGGTCGAGAGGTCAAAATAGCTACCGGGATCGTCTTGCAGGGGGACGGGCTTCTTATCTTTGACCTGCAGCAGGAAAAATTCTAATTCCGGGGCTACCTGATACTTGAAGCCCATAGCGCGGGCCTCCTCAATGGCCCCCAGCAGTGCTGCTCGTGGATCCCCTTCGAAGCGTTCCCCATCGGGTTCGCGTATATCGCAGATGACGCGTGCCACCGCTTCCCCCTCACTCTGAGAGTCTTGCAGGTGCGCATCAATGGTTGGAGCGGGACGTACCGTACCTGGCAACGCGGTAAAGGTTGAGAGGTCCGGATACAGATACATGTCGCTTTCAGCCACGCGGGCTATATTTTCAAGCGCGGAACCGTCAAACCACTTGCCGTGCCGCACACAATCGGCAAACTGCTCCACTGGAATAGTCACGCATTTGGCGACCCCTACTACATCGGTAAATTCCAGATTCACAAAACGGATGCGTTCGTTCTTAATGGTGGCCATGACCTGTTCAAAGCTGGTATGGTCCCCACGTTTGTCTGCCATGCTCTTTTGCTCCTTCGCGCCATTGCTGTTCTAGTATTAACGTCTACTTTGACATCTCGCTGATTACCAAATGCTTTTTCCTTTATCGCAAAAGGAGAAGACGACCCCAGGTGGTTGTCGCATCTACTTTTTTCGTATCTTCATTATACGCAAGCCAACTGCTGGTTGGAAGTGGGCATACTCGTCGCTGCTTGCCTGCCAGTGGCCTTCGCAAGAGGGTATGCACTACTTATAACGATCTACCTACATTGTATAGCATCAACGCCGAGAAGAGGGAGTTTTTTGAGGTCTTTTTTTGCTGGTTGATTTCAATGTAAGCGAACAAGAGGAGGGAAATGAAGCCCCGAAGGAAATGACCACCGTAGCGCCCCTTGCGGGCGCTTGCCGCGCAGCGGCCCCGTACCCGGCCGCAATGCCTCTTCCATCCTTGCGGGCGACATATGCCGCCCGCAAGGGTGAACGTGATAAGGGATTATTCGAGACCCAGCCAGTGCTGGTCGGCCCGCTGTTCCCAGATGGCGCGAATCTCCTGGTATTCTTCGTCCGAGAGGTTGCCGGCGGAGATCAAGGCGGCGTTCTGCGCGTAGCGCGTGGGATTGGTGGTGCCAACAATGGCGGTATGCACACCCGGAGTGCTCAGGGTGAAGCGCAGGGCCATCGCCAGCGCCGTGGCGGGTCCGCTCTGCAGGAAGTCATACTTGAGCTGCTGCAGGCGCTCCCAGTAGGAATATCCATATGCGCTTTTGTCGATATTTGGATCGGTCCAGGCCGCGTTAGCGATGGGTCGCTTGGCGATTACGCCCATGTTGCGCTCAATGGCCATCGGGACCGTGAAATCGATCGTCTGCTGGTCCGCGATGTTGAGCGAGGTCTGCAGGGTATCGAAGGCGTCGGTGCGAATGGCGTAGCGAGCGTTTTCATTGGTGCCGCTATAGCCGATGTAGCGCGTCTTGCCCATGCGCTTGGCTTTTTGCAGGACGTTAATAATCTCGCCCTGGCGCAGCACTTCCAGAGGACAGGTATGTATCTGCAGCAGGTCTACATGGTCGGTTCGTAGCCGTCGCAGGCTGCGATCGATGCTGGCCTCGATGGTGCGTGGGTCCCAGTCCTCGAAATCCTCCAGGCCCTCGCCCGAAGCATGGCCGCACTTGGTGAACAAATAGTAGTCGTCCCGACGCGTGGAGACCGCGCGGCCGATGAGCTCTTCGCTATCACCATAGCACTCGGCTGTATCGATAACGTTTAAGCCCGCGTCGAGGGCGCTACGTAAAATCTCGTCTACTTCCGCCACCGTCGTACCCGATCCAATTTCTGAGCCACCAAATCCCAGCACACTGACCTGCATATCTGTTTTACCAAATTGTCTCCGTTCCACGTGAAACTCTCCTTTGTATTCTGCTAATAAGACAACAATGCCACCTGGTTTTTATGAAGTTTGTTATGGTATTGTATTTTGCATGCGCTAGATGCATGCAAAATACACCTCACTTTTTAAAGCACATTTTTGTGTAGTTGGAGCAACGCAGATGGGTGCGAATGCACCCATCTGCGTTGCTCCAACTACACAAAACAGGTGAGCGCCATAGGCGCGTAAAGTCAGGGGCCGCAGGCGCGAAACCTATCGCATTCAAGCGCTTTCTAAAGGGGAAGATAGTCTGTAAGCATTTCACGCCATAAAAGTAAGAGCACCCGCCCCAGAGGGAGTGCTCTTACATAATTTCATGCTTCTGCTATATTAACGGGCCGAGACTGTGAATAGTTTCAAGCGATGGCGCCGTGTCATTTTGTCTCTCAGGACAGGGTGTTGCCGACAAGCTCTTCCTGGGACAGGGGTCCAATGGCCGCGATCGTCAGCGGATGGACCGGCGAGTAGCGCTGCAACATGCTCAGGACCTGTTCCTGGGTGACCGCGTCGATGGCATCTTTGATCTCCTGAATGGTTTTGATCTGGCGCTCATACCACCAGGAGCGGAGGATGGCACTCATGCGCGATCCCGAACCCTCGCCTCGCATTACGTTCTCGCTCTTCAGCTGTACCTTGGCGCGCTCCAGTTCATCGGCGGTAATGCCGTCTTTCTCAAGCTTGCGCAGTTCGTTGACGATGACTTCCAGGCATTCGCGTCCCTGTTCAGGCGTGGTCCCCGCATAGATGCGTAGGGCGCCGATATGCTTATTGCCCGACAGGCCGGCGGATACACTATAGACCAGGCCGCGCTTCTCGCGAACCTCTACGAAGAGGCGGGATGCCATTGAGCCACCGAGCACCTCGGCTGCCACCATAGCTGCGTAGTAGTCCTGGTCAGTATAGTTGGGGAAGGGCACCATCATGGCGATATGTTCCTGTTTGCCCTCGCGGAACTCCAAAGAGATGCTTTGAGTGGGATGCGGCTCCTGCTCGGGCGAGGGCGCTGCCTCCCCCTGCCAGTTGCCAAAGAGACCCTGCATGCGTTCCACGACGTGGTCCCAATCAAATTTGCCCGCGATGGAGAAGAGCACATTATTGGGTTGGTAGCGGGCCTGCCAGAAGTCGCGTAGATCCTGCCGCTTTAACTGGCGCACCTGTTCGTCCGTTCCCAGCACCAGGCGGCTAAGCGCGGTCCCCTTATAGAAATTGGCGCGCACCAGTTCAAAGATGCGGCTCATCGGCTCGTCGTCGCGGCGGCGAATCTCCTGCAGGACCAGGTTGCGCATCTGCTCTAATTCGCTGTTGGGAAAGGTCGGGTTGAGCAGGACATCATGGAAAAGGTCCAGGGTGGCGTCAAATTTGGTATTGACGATCTGCCCCCACACCATGGCCGTCTCCAGGCTGGTGCTGGCCCCTTTGCGTGCTCCTAACGATTCAAAGGCTTCATTGAGCGCGCGTGCATCTTTCGTTTTCGTGCCCTGAAGGAGCATATATTCAAAGAGATGAGCAAGCCCCTGCTTCTCTTCAGGCTCGTGGACGACGGCTGCATCCAGCTGGAAGCCAAAGCTGATCGAGCTCAGACTGGGCATATATTGACCTATGAGTTCAATGCCATTGGGTAATGTGTGATTGAAATAGTTGGGTGGTAACCCCTGTTGGTCACTCATCTATCGGGACATCCTTTCTTAGACAGGAGCGGAGGCCGCACATGGAAACATGGTTAGTATATCACAAGGGAATGGCAAAATGTTTTAAATACCCTGTTGCATGTCTTGCCCCGCCTGTTTGCTGGTGCTGAGTACGCCTACCACCGAGATGAGCAGGAGCACGAGCCCGGTGCTCAGGAAGGTGAGCTTGACCCCTAGATAGGGTAGCAAGACCAGTACAGGTAGAAAGGTACCCAGGATGCTGCCCGCCGTCGAAATCGCGTAGAGCAGACCAGAGACACGACCGGCGCGGCCCACCTGCTGAATGCGAATGCGAATAGAGTATGGTGAGACGCAGCCTAGCAGGATGGTTGGCAGCGCGAACAGGACGACCACGGCAAGCAGTGAACCGTAGAGCACTCCCACGTCATATGAGGCAAAGGTCAACTGCGCCCAGCTTAATACGGGTCCCGCGATCAGTGGAATCAGCAGGATCAGCAGCGAGGCCGCTCCCGTAATATAGTAGAGGTAGACCGGGCGTGGATAGCGGTCCGATAGCAGTCCTCCGACGTAATAACCGACCGTCAGGTAGAGCAGGATAAGACCAATGATACTGGCCCATACGAATAACGAATCGCCAAAGTAGGGTGATAGCAGCCGCGAGGCGGCCATCTCCACTGAAAGCGATGCCGCTCCAGCGAGAAAGACCAATAGGAGAAGCAGCCAGCCCTGGAAGGAGGCAGGTTGAGTAGTCTCAATACTCTCCGTGGCGGCTTGCTTCTCTAGCGGGCCTGTAGTAGTGGCCATGCGATGAAATCCTCTTTCGTCTCCAATGGATAATCAGGTAGTGTCTGGGCTTATTGTCGCATATCTGGCGCTACAAAGCGAGAGAGTACCTCCGGCTGTATATCTAATGCCTCTGAACAGAGCCGGGTGTATCTCTCCGATCCCATCTTTTGCTCAATGGCGACCAGGAAGCGCTCCAGCAGGGAGGCTGTGGGATCGTGTAGCGACAGGCGCATCTGCAGCGCCGCGAAGAGCACTGCCAGCGCCTCTTTTTGCTGGCGCTGTTCATATAGTAACATGCCGAGATTGGTGAGAATCATTCCGGTATACTGTTGATTGCGCAAGCGCGTGGCCAGTTTGAGCGCCTCAACGTAGTTGTTATAAGCCTGGGTGTAGTCCCGCTCTTGCTGCGAGAGCAGGCCTAGATTGTGCAGGGCGACGCTTTTGAGCTGTAGATCGGGCTGCGCCTCCATGAGCTTGAGCGCGTTTTCAAAGTTCTGGCGTGCCTGCTGGTGCTCGCCACGGATGCGCAGCAGTTCTCCCTGGTTGGTCAGCGTAACGGCCTCTCCATGTTGATTGTTGCCGCGCCGTTGCAGGGACAGGGCCTGGTCAAAATAGACCTTGCTCTGTTGATACTCGCCGATGCGACCGTAGAGTGTGCCTACATGGCTGGCGACTCTCCCCTCGTCCTGCGGTTTTAGTGTACCAAAGGGTGGTAGCATCGCTGTATACAGACCGATCAATGTATTCCATGCGCCCCACTGCACCATGCTCTCGTGCAGGCCTTGCTGGAACAGGAGATCGCAGGCATGCTGCCAGCGGTGTCCCAGGCAGAGGTGGCGGAGCGTGGTGATAATGGTCCCGATATCTTGCAGGCTGGTGCGTTGCTCGCGTGGAGGGCATTTCTCGTGGATCATGTGCTCATAATACGCCGCTACCTGGACATGGCCGGCGATCAAGGCGTTTTGTTGTTGCTCGGCCTGCTCGGGACTGGGACCTTTCGCATGTTTATCAGGCCACGGGGGAACCTTGCTATCTTGCCCCTCATGGCTGATATCTTGCATGAAATGCTCCAGGGTATACTGGCGCAACAGTGGATGCAGCGCAAAGGTTGGGGTGTTATCTTTATTCGCGACCAGCTGGATGACACCCACGCGGGTTAGGGTCTGAAGCTCCTGCTCAAAGGCTGTAATGATATGTTCTTGTCCCTGCCGTTGTTGAGACTCGATGGTATCACCGGTGATGGTCATAAAGATGCCTTCCTGGGGAACCGGCTCATGAAAGAGGCTGAGGGCATGGATGACGGCATTCTGGGTTGGATTGAGAAAGTAGTGGATGGCGATAATCAGGTTGGTGATGACGTCGCCCGTCCACAATGGTCGGTACTCGGGCGCGTTTAACAGCTGGTTGAGAGAGATGCCACTAAGATGGATTAACGCGCTGCAGAGCACCAGTGTATAGGCATGCCCCGCGCAACGCTGCCAGACAAATGAGATATCTTCAGGGGCTCCCTGGACACCTCGCTGCTGGAGGAGTGCTACTCCTTCGGGCAGGCTGATGCGCGTGACCAGGTACGAGCGCACACGTGGATTGCTGATCTTATTTTCATCGTAGGGGGAATGATAGCTGGTCAGCAGGATGCGGCTGAAGCCCAGGTCGGTCTGCAGCATATCCAGAAAGAGCGTGAGCGCGCCGCGCCCCGCCACGCCCTGATTGGTCTCGGGGTGAAGAAGCAGTTCAAACTGATCCAGCACGATCAATGCGCTTTCCGAGGGGCGGCGCAGGGCGCGTAGCAGCGCCGATATCTGCTGCTCGGGTTTGAGCAAAAAGAGCCCCTCATCCGGCATCTCTATGCCCGCCAGAATAGCCGCGATAATGTTTGGCAGCGTCGTATAAGTCCCGATGGTCAGCCAGACGAGGTATTTGGGGGCCGGCATACCGTTATTCCTGGCCATCTGCAGGCGCCGAAAGAGCAAGGCCGCCAGCATCGACTTACCGGTACCGGGTGTGCCGATCAACATAACCGCGCTGGTTTGCGCATCACTGAACATCTGTTGAACCGTATTGATCTCATCAGTACGCTGCATCGTCGTCTGGGGATCGAGCAGTGGTGGGGTGATCGCGTTCAGGTCAAAGGTGAGCATCTTCGGTTCCCTCTGAACTGTTTCGACTGGTATCGGTGTCCGTGAAAGCACCGTATTATAATTGGTTGAAGGCAGCGGGGCCAGAGATTGGTTAGAGGTAGCTCTGCCTTGTTGATCCCCCTGGTGCATGAACAACTCCTTCTTATAAACACTACAATGCACCTATAGCATAACCGAATTGTGCCCTCTGGTATTAAAATAGCCTGAAAGTCCTTCTTTCGCTGTCGTGAAGTAGAAAGCCAGTGCTATTATCCCACTCCCTCATCCGCGGAGTTGGCGGTATGGTGTGGACGCGCACGTGCGCGTCCACACCATACCGCCAACTCCTTGAAAAATATCCTTCTATTGAAGTGTTTCCTGGCCCACCAGCTGGTCAAGCTGGTTATAGAACTGCACCAGCAGGGGAAACTGGATCTTGTTATCGTGCGCGAAAAGTATAATGCCGTTGCTAACCGTATCCTCGAAGTGATGTCCGGCGGCATCCTGCAGGTGCACGTGCGAAATCTCGGAACCGTTCTGGATGACTTTCCCTCGTGCCCAGAATGGGCCGGCGGGGAGCTGTTCCCAGACCAGTTGCAATTGTGGTTGAGAATCAGCGTTTGGGGGAGCTTCTCGCAGTGGATTCCACTCGTCAACCATGACGGTGCTTCCCAGGACCTCCCATTGGTGTCCGGCGTCTTCTTGTACGAGCAGCGTCTCTAACCATTGCTCGTGTGCCTGGTTTTCATATTGAATAACATGCATCTGGTAGTGGGCAGCAGAGTGGGCCTTGAGGAACTGGATCGTTTCAGGTAGGATGCTCGTGCTGGCAGGCCCAAAGATGGCTTCATGTAAGGCTTGAGAACGTGGAATATGTTGAATGATGGCTTCTTGGGGTGATGACCAGGACATAGCGATCTCCTTATCTATGATGTATCGGGCGAAAAACGACGCTCCACTAGATTATTGAGTTTGAAGAATGCGATGCATATTAGAGAGTATATACCAAAAAGAAAAGTTGTACAGGTATATTATGTGACTTATGTCCATGTTGGGCCCTTTCGTCATAAGCGCGAGAATACGGTAATGCGCGAGTTATAATGATAGCTACAAGGTGGTTAAACCAGCCACTCAGGCCGATAAAAGGGCATTCACCTATTGTTTGCATGCGCTAGCGTATGAATTTTGAGGGATGTTCTTTCGTATCAAAAAATGTATACTCGAAAATGTATACTCGAAAAAGCGATTGCGTGGATGCTGCGCGAAGATGTTTATTGATGTAGAGGGGGACACTGTATGTTACGAATTATCTATATGGGGACGCCGCATTTCGCGGTTCCGGCCCTGGAGACCTTGATTAAGGGAAGGGCGCCAGGCGAGATTTTGCCTGATGGCTATGAGATTGCGACGGTGATTACGCGCCCGGATAAGCCTGCTGGTCGTGGGCGGGGCGTGGTCTATTCGCCGGTGAAGCAGGTGGCAATGGAGCATGAGATCCCTGTCTGGCAGCCGGGCTCTTTTAAGAAGCAGGCCAATAGCGATGCGCTGGCGGAATACAAGGCGGACCTGTATATCGTGGCGGCCTTTGGACAGATTCTGCCGCAGAAGGTGCTGGATCAGCCGCGCTATGGCACCCTGAACATTCATGCTTCGCTGCTGCCCAGGTATCGCGGTCCCGATCCGATCGCTGAGGCAATTATTCAGGGCGATCACGAGAGCGGGGTATCTATCATGCTATTGGACGCGGGCATCGATACCGGCCCGGTACTGGCCAGGTACGCCGTCCCCATCGATGCCGAGGAGACCACCGGCAGCCTGACCGGCAAACTGGCCGAACTGGGTGCCCAGGCCCTGCTCGAAATTCTCCCACAGTGGGTTGAGAGCAAAATTACCCCTGAGCCGCAGGATGAGGGACGCGCTACCCATACGCACATGCTCACCAAAGAAGACGGTCTGATCGATTGGACACGGCCCGCGGCGGTGCTGGCCCGCAAGATACGCGCCTACCAGCCGTGGCCCGGTGCTTATACGCACTGGCGCGGCAAACTGCTAAAGATCATCAGCGCCCAGCCACTCAGCAACGTAGAATTAACCGTGGCAGCCACACCGGGCACCGTCAGCATCCGAGAAGAGGCCGGACATAAAGTGCTCGTCGTCACCACCGGATCAGGCCTCCTGCTGATCAAGCAGCTCCAACTCGAAGGCAAAAAAGCCCTTGGCGTCGATGAATTTTTGCGTGGTTACGCCAACATCGCCGGTGAAACATTAACATAACCCCACCCCGCACAGGCGGCCGCGGGAGGTATTTGTGTGTGATGGAACAGGTGCGCATTCGCGCACCTGTTCCATCACACACCATCCATAGGTTCGGAGTTCGCCTCCGATTGGGTGCCATTCATGTTTTTGCAAAAAGATAAGATAGCAAAACCGGAACGCCCCCCGAAAACCGCAATGCCCCCGGAAACCGCAATGCCCATGTAGGGTCGACCTTCAACGGTCGACCGGGCTGCCAGCGCCAGCGACGGCAGCCCTCGTGCCCCCACGACACCTCTTCCCTTGTCTTCCACGCCCGCCCACGTGGTTCCCGCCCGCCAACGTTGCGCAGGCGTACCCAAAAGCGAGCGTTCCTCCTGGGGTACCACGTGGGGCGAGATGGTTTCCACGAGAAGCCGAACCGGCCGGGTACGTGGCCCGCAAGCGGGCCGGACGACCGTTGAAGGTCGACCCTACATGGGTGTTTCTCGTTGGTGGGGCGTTTCGTGTTTCTTGTCGCCTTCTCTTTTTGCAACAACATGAATGACACACCCCCTCCGATTATCGGGATTGTAAAAAGGTGCATTTTCCGGTAATATAGAAGAGATACATACATCGAAAGATCGGAGGTGCCCCGATGGGTACCAGCTTCATCGTTCTCGCATAAGTGCCGCCGCGCTCATGTGAGACATCAATCTCTTCTTGATTAATGACGCAGACCTCAAGTTTACTCAGGGCCCGTTTGCTTCTGACCCTGTAGTAGCACATGTCCTCACCCTCTGAGAAGCGTGCCTGCGGCACACTATCCCTTTTGCTGCATTCCGTGCGCTGCGGAAGATTTTTTGTTGTGCCCAAAGCATTTTTCAGGGAGAGGAATATGGATCAGGAGACCTTAGCCTCGCGGCCAGAGGAGAGCACTCCAGTTGCCAGTCGGCGTTCGTTTTTCCTGCGGCAGCCGCAGTTTAGTCTGCTATGGAGTGGTCAGACGCTGTCGAAATTTGGCTCATACATTTCAGGATCAGGTCTGCCACTGATTGCCATCCAGTTTTTACAGGCCAGCCCATTGCAGCTGGGATTGCTGGTGGCCTGTAATTCGCTGCCCGTTTTGTTGATCAGCCTGTTCGCTGGCGTCTGGATTGATCGCTTACCACACCGACCGGTAATGATGCTGGCGGACCTGGGACGGGCCGCTCTGCTTTGTATCATCCCGCTGCTCTATCTGTCTGGCGTCCTGCGCATAGAGGCACTATACCTGGTGACGCTGGTGGTTAGCGTCTGCACGATCTTCTTTGAGGTGGCGTTCCGCTCACTGCTTCCCGCGCTGTTGCAGGAGGACGAGCTAATCATCGGCAATGGTCGCCTGGGTGTCAGCGACGCCCTGGCAGAGATCGCTGGGCCGCCGTTCGCCTCCTGGCTCTTGCAGCTACTCAGGGCTCCTCTGGCCCTGCTGATCGATGCCAGTACCTTTGTTATCTCGGCGTGCTGCATCTGGCACCTGCGGCTTCCTGAACGTCCTGCAGCGACCGTCACCGAGCGTTTATCGATCTGGCACGATCTGCGTGATGGATTGCGCTTCCTGCTGGGTCAGCCGAAGCTGAGGGCCATCGCCGCCTATACCGCTCTTTTTAACTTCTGCGGAGGCACCTTCGCCACCCTGTACATGCTGTACCTCCTGCGTACCCTGCGGCTATCGTTGCTGGACTATGGACTGGTCGTGATGATGGGGGGCATCGGCAACCTGCTGGGGGCGTGGCTGGCGGTCAGGGTCGCGCGCCGCTTCGGTCCTGGTCGATCTATGATTGGCGCGACGCTGCTGTTCGGGGTGATGGCTGTGGTCACGGCCCTGGCCGCTGGCCCCACCTGGCTGGTCGTCGCGATCCTGATGCTGACCCAGCTCATGGGCGATTGCGCGCTGACCATCTATATCGTCAACGAGATCAGTTGGCGGCAGAGCACGGTCCCCGAGGTATTGCAGGGGAGGATCAACTCGTGTATGCACCTGCTGCAGGAGGGGATCGGCCCGCTGGGGGCGATCGAGGCGGCCCTGTTCAGCCAGCTTATCCATGACATCCGCCTGACGCTGGTATGCGGCGCCATCGGCATGACCATGGCTTCATTCTGTCTGCTGCTATCCCCATGGAGGCGCCAATACCCCTAGCGAGAGCACAAACTAAAACGGCCACCGCGTCAAAGAACGTCGGATGGCCGTTTTGGTTGCTGCCGCTATGTTTAGACGTGCAGGACAAAGGCAAAGAGAAGCAGGGTAATCAGCCCGGCTGCCCAGCAATAGTAGGCAAAGGGATCGAGGCGCCCCTTTTCAAAGTATTTGGTCAAAAATGCCGTACTCAAGTAGGCAGCGACACCGGAGAGTATCATGCCGAAGATGATCAGCCAGAATGGAAACTGGCTCTGATGGAAGAGTACAGGAACCTCAAGCGCTGAGGCGGCCAGAATGACCGGCGTGCCGAGCAAGAATGAGTAGCGGGCCGCGTCTTCGTGCGTCAGGCGTACACCCAGCCCGGCGACGATGGTGGTGCCGGAGCGCGAGAAGCCGGGAATCAATGCCAGCGACTGCGCCAATCCGACTAGCAAGGCTTCTTTAATCGAGAGCGTCTTGAGCGAGCGGAAATGCGCCTCGCGTTCCCGTGGCGGCAGCGAAGCGAGATTGGCCTCGGCGCGGCGGCGCATGGCTTCACCGATGAAGAGGACCGAGCCATTCAAGAAAAGGAACGCGGCTACGATCTGTGGCTCTGAAAATAAGTTTTCTAATTTATTTTTGAGCAGGAGTCCCAGCAGACCGGCCGGGATGGTTCCCAGGATAATGAGCCAGCTGACCCATTCTTCGGTGCCGCGCGTAATCTTGCGGGTGACAGCGACGTTGCCTATGGTTTTAAGAACCTGGAGCCAGTCGCGCCAGAAATAAATGATCAGGGCTATGCTGGTGCCCAGGTGCAGGGCCACCACCACCGGTAGAAAGCAGCTTTTGCCACCACAGGCGGTGCCCCCGGCCAGGTCGCCCCAGCCCACCAGGCTAGGAATGATAACGGTATGTCCCAGGCTGCTGATGGGGAATAGCTCTGTTACACCCTGTAACAGAGCCAGGACAACCGTTTTAATAATCTGCATTAAATCCATAGTATAGTAAACTCTCTTTTAATAGAAACGCTCTCTATCGAGTGCCGCCATGTTTAGCCATCTCTGCGTTAAATTCATCCAGGGTTGCCTGGAAATAGGTTTTCCCATCGTCTTTAGCCGCAAAGAAGAAGATATAGTTCGTATTGGCTGGATTGGCGGCAGCCTTCAGACTGTCCAGGCCCGGACTACAGATTGGTGTAGGGGGCAGGCCCGTAACAATGTAGGTGTTCCATTGACTATTGGACGCGATCTTGCTGCCACTATCAGCCAATGGCTGCCAGTATGTGGTTGGCGGATTCTCGGTATCGCGCGCGTATTGAACGGTGGGATCGGCCTGCATCTTGCCGCCACCTGTCTGCTCTTTACCATTTGCGGTATAGATGCGGTTCCAGTATACGCTAGCGATCTTGCTCTTATCGTCGTGGATGCCAGCCTCACGCTCGACGATTGAGGCAAGGGTGAGAAAATCGTATAGCTTCATATTATGTTTTTGAGCCGCCTGATCCAGATGATATTTAGCGATATTATCAGACATCTCTGTTAACATAGCATTAATGACATCTCGAGCTGTTGCCTTTGGCGAAAGCTCATAGGTATCGGGGAAGAGCAAGCCCTCCATACTGCCATTTTCAGGAACGCTCTTGAGAATGGGATACTTGCCGGCATCGGGAAATTTATTGATATGCTTGGTGTAGGTCAAAAATTGCGTCTTGCTGAAATTGGGCAGATTAGAATTTGCAGTCGAGTTGGCGATCTCTTCGAGCCGCTTGCCCTCTTTGACCAGCACCAGGATCGCGTCCGGGCGGCCATTCTGCAGCGTATCAATAATGCTGCTGATGGTCATATTCGGGCTGAGCTGTTTATACACGCCGGCTTCCAGCTTGGTGTCTAAACCCTTGATGCGGGCCCAGATAGTAAAGGCGAAGGCGTTGCGAATGAGGCCCTTGCTCTGCAAATCATTGGCGATTTCTGGCGTCGTCTCGCCCGGCTGGATATCAACTGTCACATTACCCGGGGTATTGCTCATGGGCCGCATAAAAATATCAGTGACATTATTCCAGACAAGAAGTACCAGTAAAAAGATCACCACTCCTACAACAAGGACTGAAAGAAGGGCTGCTCGTGATCTAGGTCGTCTCATGCTTTGTTCCCCTTATGGATTATTTACCCAGGTGATCCAGGTAATCCTGAAGAATGACTGTCGCGGCTAATGCATCAATTTCGTGACCGCGCCGACGTTTCTTGCCCTGAGGACGTTGCCGCCCACCATCACGTTTCTGATGCCTCTCCCTTCCATCCTGACCACGTTGCGTAAGGAGGCGCTGAGCCTCAACCGTTGAGAGCCGCTCATCCCAGAACGTCACTGGGAGCGTGATATGCTGCTTCATACGCTCGACAAAGGCCTGTATTCTTTGCCCCTGACCATGGATCTGTCCATCCAGGCTGATAGGCAATCCTACCACAAGGCTCTCTGCCTCAAGTTCATTGATGAGCTCTTGGATGGCTTCCCAGGTCTTTTGTTCATTGCGGGTCACATGAATGGTCTTGTACGGAGATGCTAAAAAACCGTTGGTATCGCAGGTTGCAACCCCTATGCGAGCCTCTCCGACATCCAAAGCTATCAATCGAGTCATATAAGTATGTTCCTGACACTCCTGGACTGTTATGTTATTCGAGCTGTGTAAATAATCCTTTTATCAAGATGTATCGGCCGCCGATGCTGATTCCCGAAGGCTATTTCGGTGATATCGTTGGACACAACCTACCCACCATACAGCATTGTAGCCAAGCATGGTTTATTCTGTCCAGTTAGCACCCATTTTGTAGCAGATTCAGGTGGTATGCTAAGCCTGAGGGCCACGTCCGCTACGCGGTCGTGCCGGTGTTGTGTGATGATGCATGGGGTGCGAGAGTGCGCACCCCATGCATCATCACACAACGGACTCGTATTCGTGAACGCCACGGGTGTGAAAACGCAAATTCGCCGTGGGTGATAATCGTAAGAGCCAGACATACCCTCGGACACAATGGTGATGGTATGGTGGTGCAACATGGGGTGCGGACCGCACCCCATGTTGCACCACCATACCATTCTCGGTCGCGCGCCGCAGGTGCGCGACCATCAGGATTTAATTATGCCTGGCACAACTTTAATATCGATATGGTTCGCATAGAAAGGAAGATACGGAAAGAAACCCGGCTGAATATCGATATGCGTATCCTCAATCCCTTTGTTATTCGCTTTTAGTGAGCGGCTGGCCGCGTCGGATCCCTGGCCCGCGATCTGCTGGCGCAGGGCATTGGCATCAAAGGCCCCTCCTACGGGGGCGGTCGCGACATAACTCAGCTTCAGACCGTCTTTGCCCGCGGGCTGCTGCTTCAACTTGCTGATGCTGACCGGCTGCCGGGCATCGTTCAGAATCACATACTGCTTGAACGTTTTATCCGTCTTCATAGCGCTGCTAAGCTGTGCTTTGGCCGCGTTCTGCAGATCGCTATTGTTGACGAATAGCACGCTGGCTTTCACGCTGATCTGCGCCTGGAAGGTCTTGCCGCCCTCGACAACACTATCTTTAGCCGGAGGATTGACCAGGGTATCCGTCGTAGTCAGAGGTCCGATCGCGCCGTTCTGCGGCAGGCTTTTGACCCAGGCATCGATCTGGCTCTGCAATTGTTTGCGCAGATCAGTGCGCGCATTGGTCAGATCTTTGTCGGCTATAGATGGGACAGGTTCCATGCCGCCACCTTTGATATCATCGAGGCTGATAACGCTGAGCTTGAGCTGCGCAACGCTGGTATTGTTGGCACTGGCGATGCTATTCAGGCTGGCGTCCGGGATCAGCGTGACGCTGCCGGCAGGGATATTACCGCTCTCTCCAGGCTTGACCGCCTCGACCGGAACGGGCAAAGGCACATTGGAGCAGAGGGTATTTTTAGGTATTGAAACCTCCGCGGTCGTTTTGAACAGCACACCGTTGGCGCCAGGGGTCGATACCTCGCTGCCCGTAGGAACAATGACGTCGGAGTTCCCGGTGTTGCTGAAGCAGACATTGCCTTTGGCTTTGGCTGTGCCGACCAGTTTGCTGCCGGTTACCGGTTCGGGACCCGTTTTGGTGAACTCATGGGATAGCTGGTGAGCCGGAATATTTCCACCTGTCGGCGTGAGCGTGGCCAGGGTACTGACGGGATGGGTATAATTGCGGGCCGCGATGGTAATCGTAACGGTGGCCGTGGGCAAGATGTAAGCGCCCAATAACAGGGCGAGCAGCAGGCAGATAATGGCGGCCGTAATGATCCAGATCAGCGTATTGCTGCGTTTTTTTTGACGCGGTTTGGCCAGCGCCTTCGATTGACGCGGCTCGGCTAGCACTTTCGATTGGCGTGGCCCGGCTAGCGCCTTCGATTGACGTGGACGCAACTCCTGCGAGGGACGTGCCGCTGGCGGCCGGCGCGAGGACGTCAGGACGCCGGAGGGACGCAGACTGGTGGCCTGACGTCCTGCAGCCGCTGGCCGCTGCATCTGGCCGCTGCGCGCCCCGTAGTTTCTTGGTCGCTCTTCAGGGAGCGGAATCATGCTCGGACTTTTATGGCTGCTACGTGACGGTGGCTCGTAGGTAAACGTATCACCCTCTTTGATCTGTGTTGGCCGATCCTGGATCGGCGGCAGATCATCATCATCCAGATCTTCAGCGCGCAGGCGTTGTGAGGGTGCAGACGACACCTTAAATGCGGCGGGTGGCGGAGGAGAGACCATCTTGCCAGAGGGACGGCGCGAGCGCGCAGGCTCAACGTCCTGCCGTGGCTGCTCACGGGGTTCAACCTCTTTTCTGGACGCCTGGCGCGCCCGATTCTGGGCGCCACGCGGCCGAGGTTCAGGAATCTCGCCTTCATCATTATCGATATTGAAATGATCTCCAATAATGCTGGTGGGCACATCGGCTACATCTTGAATCACGTGATCATAGCGACGCTGATCAGGACTCTCGATGACCGCCTCGCCGCGTTGCTCGAACGATGGCTGTTGCTGCTTATCTTCCATCAGCACGAAAGGATCGTCATCCTCCTCATCCAATGCGCCATAGGAAGCGTGCGTTTTAGGTGCCTGTGGCGTAGCCGGGGTTGAAGGGGGCGCCGGAGAGGCCGAAAAGCCGGGCTCACTGTGCGCATCACCCGCTGCCTCGCGGATATTCTGGGACAGATTATAGTCTTCCAGCAGCAGATCTGGCTCCTCAATCTGGTCGGGCGCCAGCGGTCTGATCGGGGGTGTTGTATGCTGAACACCATAATTGTAGCCATCTTCATAGCTTTCATGTGGCAGTTGAAAGGTGGCCGGATTGTCGATTGGAGGTGATAGAGACTGCTGCTGGTCGCGCGGCGCGTTCTCGCGGTTGGCCAGGTTGGATGAATTGCGTGCGCCTGCCGGGCGTTGTCGTAACGTGTTGGTGCTACGTGTTGGGCGTCCTCCGGTGGGACGCTGGCTGGCGTTGGCTGGTCGCGCGCGGTTGGTGGTACCACTGCGCGCCGGTCGGCCAGCAGGCCGCGAGCGCCCCTGCTGCGACGATTCAAGTGAATGGGCGACTGTGAATTTCACCGCGTGGGCGACCGAACGTACCTGGGGATCTGAACTGACAATCAGGACATCCTTTCCCAATTCACGCGCGCGTGCATAGAGCAGTTTCCAGGCCACATGACTGCGTAGTTGTGTCTGGGCCGGCACCACCAGTGTGACTTTTCGGGTTTGTAGTTGTTCCAGGCGTTCGCGTACAGTTGTCAGATCGTCTTCCGGGCTAATATAGATTGTTTGCTCATCACTCATAATAAGCCCTTTCACCCCCTAATGGCCTACTTCCTCGAAATTACAATCAGAGCGCATGTGCTCTGGGCTGATGTGTTTTGTGCTATCGATGTGAAGGGAGAGAGGGATACGCATCGGGCTCGCTGCATCATGTAGAGAATCCGCTGCTGGCGAATTGTCTAGATATGCATGTTGTTAATGACGCGATCCAGTGCTCTTTCCAACACATTATTATCGTTATTCAGTTCAACGGCCTGATAAGCCAGGGCCATTGGCGTAATATCCTGCCCGCTTTCCAGCATTTCATTATTATCCAGAATGCTGCCTACCATTTCGGGTTGTACCGCGCGGATAATGGGTTGGCGCGAGAAAGGCAATCGCTCGGTCCAGGGAAACGCTTCCAGGCGTTGATACAGGTCCACCAGGGCTGATCCGCCACCGACGATGTAGATGGCTGGCGGAAGTAGCTCGCCCTTTGAAAGCTCTTCAATCAGTAGTTCGACGCTGTCCATCCAGGTCTGGCATTCTGGCGCCAGGATGGCCTGTATTTCGTCGTGGCTACTGCCCTGAAGTTCGCCATTGCTATAGCTGATCTTGAGGCGCTCGGCCTCTTTGATCGGGATACCCTTGCTGGTTGCGATGCGGCGCGTGAAGGCACGACCACCCAGGGCGAAGACGCGCGTCTCTTCGATCCCTCCCTGGCGCACCAGCGCGATGTCGGTGGTACCACCGCCAACATCGATAAAGATGGCCCCACTATCCGCGCTGGCGTTGCTACTCAAGCAACGGGCCAGGGCGTAGGGCTCGGCCACGATGGTCACCAGCGTCAGGTCGAGGCCCTGGGCGACCGTTTCAATGGCCCCTAACTGTGTTAAGGGCGCGAACGCGCTAAAGAGCGTTAAGGCAAAATGGCGGCCACGGAAGCCAATTGGATTTGTGACCAGTTGCCCGTCGATGCGCACCGAGATGACGGCGGCATTGGTCAGGCGGACATCGATGTTGCCGTAGCCGGTTTCGGCGGCGATACGCTCCTTGGCCATCTTTAACAGGCGCTCCTGGGCCGCCGTAATTAAAGATTCTAATTCTTCGGCGGTAATTTGCTTGGTGGGTTGCGCGCGTTGTTTGCTGACCGTTGTGGAACTGCCTTTGACCAGCTCACCGGCGATGCCAATGACCGCCGAAGGGGCAATGACACCGCCAGCCGCCTGCTCTGCCTTGAGCAGAGCTTCGTTACAGTTGGCGATCACCCCTGGAATGTCGGTTACGATACCATCAGACATATGCGCATAGCTTTGCGGGTGACGCCCAACGCCCAATACTTCCGCATGATCGCCGCGTACCTCAACGATCATCGCTTTCGCAAAGGCTGTCCCGATATCGAGGGCTGTGAAGAGCTGACGCTGGCTACCTATGTCACCTGGATCTTCCTCATCGTATTCGTCTTCATATGCATAGTCCTGCTCCAGGTCAGCATAGTCATCTGACTGTGATCCCGTAAATAAATCACGCAGACGTTGCAAGAGATTTTTCATTTGTCCATCCCAAAATTATTGCTCCACTCACTGCCAACTCCGCTTGAGCAGCTTTCCCGTGTGTTGGGCTATCTAAGGCATTCGTTTACTTTATAGCACAAAAATTGCTTTATTGGCAAAATTGATAATTACACCAGCCAGGCTGTTCCTTTTTTATAACGTATCCTCCCGTTCTGGGAGGCCCTGCGTTCTGCCTCGCCTCAAAGCGGGAGGTGCAGGAGGGCGGTTAGCCCCTCCTGCCGGGGTGCGGGCGAGCATGCTGGGAGCATGCTCAAGTCCCCGCTCTTTCCTTCCTCCTCTCGCGCCGCCGTAGGCGGCGGCGCGTCAAAAGAGAAAAAGAAGTTTTGTGGGGACTGAGCATGCTCCCAGCATGCTCGCCCACACCCTGGCAGGGAGAACCCTGCACCCCTTAAGTTAACGCGTATGGGGATGTCCCCACACCCCCCGCAGGGAGATTGAGTATGCTCCCAGCATGCTCGCTCTGCACCCCTTAAGTAGAAATATCTCTATGTCTTTGCCTAAAAAGCCTGTATGCGCCAACAGCGAGAGGGGAGGCGATGGAGAGCATCGCCTCCCAGGTAGCAGCAAGCCTACTTGAGATTATCACGCACGAAGGCTTTGGCAAGTTCCAGCGCAGGCTGAATAGCCGTTTTGTCCTTACCACCACCCTGGGCCGAGTCCGGCCGGCCGCCTCCTTTGCCACCCAGGCGCTCTCCAACGGTGCCGGCGAGCTTGCCCGCGTGCAACCCGCGTTTGGTCAATGTCTGGTGGATATTGACCTGCAGGGCGATGCGCTCGCCCAGGTCGCTGGCCAGAACGACGACGCCCGGCTGCCCCAGCTTGCTGAGTATGGTTTCGCCCATATCGCGCAACACCTTCGCATCGGGAGCGCTGACGCTGGCGGCGACAACGGGGATGCCTGCGATATCCTGGGCCTGCTGAACCAGGTTCTGTGACTGTGCCTGAGCCTCGTTACGCTGGTACTGGGTGATCTGGCGGCGCGCGCTGGCCAGGTCCTGTTGCAACTGTTCAATGCGGGTCTCAACCTGTTCAGATTGTACCTGCAGGAGGGCGGCGATCCTGTCGACTGTCTCGCGTTTCTGGCGCAGATAGTTTTCGGCCGCGCGCCCGGTCAGGGCCTCGATACGGCGAATGCCGGCGGCGATGCTCGTCTCCTGGATTGTGACATAGATGCCGATCTGCCCGGTGGTGGCGCAATGGGTGCCACCGCAGAGCTCGATACTGTTACCCATCGAGACCACACGTACCATGTCGTCGTATTTCTCACCGAAGAGGGCCATCGCGCCGGTCTGCATAGCGTCCTGGATCGGCATGATCCTGGTCTGTACCGGATAGTTGGCGCGAATCCATGCGTTGATCTGACTGTCGATATGCAGCAGGTCCGCGCTGGTGAGTGGACGTGGACTGGTGAAGTCGAAGCGCAGGCGCTCGGGCTCAACCAGTGAGCCGCGCTGCTGCACCTGCGTGCCCAGCAGATCGCGCAGGGCCTTGTGGAGCAGGTGGGTGGCGCTGTGGTTGCGCATGGTGTCCTCGCGCCGTCGTTCGATTACATCGGCCTGGACGCTGTCGCCGACGCGCAGATGTCCCTCGTTCAACTGGCCATAGTGGACAATCAATCCCTTGAGGGGACGGCGCGTGTCCTGTACCTGGAAGTTGCCCATCGGGCCCGTGAGGTCTCCATGATCGCCGATCTGGCCGCCGCTCTCGGCATAGAACGGGGTCTGATCCAGAATGACCAGGGCTTGCTGGGGCGCGCTGATATCGGTCACCTCTTCGCCATTCACGACCAGGGCCGCGACCTTGCTGCTGCTGACCAGGCCGGTATAGCCGAGGAACTTTGTGGTCCCCAGGCGTTTCAGGATCTCGGTCAGCGCCCGGTCATCCTGGGCCTGGGTGAAGGTACTGCTCGCGCCGGCGCGGCTGCGCTCCTGCTGACGCTGCATTGATTGCTCGAATCCAGAGACGTCGACGCTGAAGCCCTGTTCGGCCGCTATCTCCTGTGTCAGTTCGACGGGGAAGCCATGGGTATCATAGAGGCGGAACACCTCTTCGCCCGGGATAACTTTTTTGTCCTGTTGCCTCAGGTCCGCCAGCAGTTCATTGAGCAGGTTGAGACCCGTGTTGAGCGTCTGGCTGAACTTTTTCTCTTCCAGGCTGAGCACCTCGACGATGCGTTCACGCTGGGTTTTGAGCTCGGTATAATGATCACCCAGCAGGTCGATGACGGTGTTGGCCGCCTCTGCCAGGAAGGGTTTGTCCAGGCCGAGCAGCTTACCATGGCGCACGGCGCGGCGCAGGATACGGCGGAAGATATAGCCACGCCCCTCGTTACTGGGCAGCACGCCGTCGGCGGCCAGGAAGACCAGGGCGCGACCATGATCGGCGATTACGCGCAGGGACGTATCGCTCTTCGCGCTCTGTCCATAAGGAGTATTGGTAATCAGGGCAAAGCGATCGATGATGGTACGCAGGAGATCGGTATCGAAGACCGATTCCTTGCCCTGCAGTACCATGGTTAGGCGCTCCAGGCCCATGCCAGTATCGATGTTGCGGCGTGGCAGTGGCGTACGCGTGCCATCCAGGTCCTGGTAGAACTGCATGAACACCAGGTTCCAGATCTCCAGGAAGCGTTCGCATTCGCAGCCGGGTTTACAGTCGGCGGCGCCACAGCCATATTCGACGCCCCGATCATAATAGATCTCAGAATCGGGACCACAGGGACCCGAGGCTCCGGGAGGTCCCCACCAGTTCTCATCCAGGCGCACGATAGCTTCATCGGCGTAACCGGCGATCTCATGCCAGTAGCGTGGCGCCTCGTCATCCTCGGGGTGGACCGTTGGGTGCAGCCGATCGGCTGGCAGATTGAGAACTTTGGTCAAAAATTCCCAGGCATAAGCGATCGCCTCGCGCTTAAAATAATCGCCGACCGAAAAGTTTCCCAGCATCTCAAAAAATGTCAGCGTACGCTGGTTACCAACTTTATCGATATCGGTCGTGCGAAAGCATTTTTGCGCCGAGGTCATGCGTACCGCAGGAGGAGTCTCACGGCCCAGGAAGTAAGGGATCATCTGCTGCATACCAGCGGTGGTCAACAATACTGTGGGGTCATTATGCGGCACGAGAGATGAACTAGGCATTTTTACGTGGCCTTTACTGGCATAGAAATCCAGGAAACGCGCACGTATTTCGGTTCCTGTTAAGGTCGTTTCAACGGACACAACATCCTCCTCGGTAAAATCGGTGTTCTATGATGGGTGGAATGTGTTTACCTGCAGCATTCCATGAATGGTATCTATCGTAATGGCCTAAGCTGGCTTCTCGCGTTGTGTGAACACCCCTGACCGGGCATGCGCAAATGCGGGAAAAGGGTGCTGTTTGAGGGCAAACCTCTGAGCTTCACACACACGGTAGTATATCAATTTCTGTACCGAAATGTCTACTGTAATGAATCGCTTCCACGTGTTTTGCAGTTGTTGAGGTGTCTATGAGTCATCCTGAACTTTTAAAAAAGTTCCCAAAACTGGGGTGCAGGGTCCCCCCTTCTCCTCTCGCGCCGCCGCAGGCGGCGCGAGAGGAGAAGGGGGGACTTGAGCATGCTGGGAGCATGCTCGCCCACACCCCGGCAGGAGGGCTCGCCGCCCTCCTGCACCTCCCGCTTTTCGGATTTTTCAAAAATCCGGGATGGCTCATCGACGCGTTGTCGTTCCATCAGGGGGAGACGATCGTATGCTGCTCTGGTTTACCAGGAGGTGATGCGCTGCGTGGTTGGGACCGGCCAGGATTGGGGATAGATGACGTAGGCGGTCCCATGCGATGCTTTGAGCCAGATGGTCTGGAGGTTGGCCCGTGGGTAGATGATCTGGACGGCCGCGTTTGAGGCGGCGGCCGGATCGTTGGTAATCACGTCTCCCTGGTGGGT
Organism: Dictyobacter halimunensis; assembly: GCF_036245075.1. Taxonomy (NCBI): domain Bacteria; kingdom Bacillati; phylum Chloroflexota; class Ktedonobacteria; order Ktedonobacterales; family Dictyobacteraceae; genus Dictyobacter; species Dictyobacter halimunensis. The sequence continues at coordinate 1,903,724 of NZ_BSRI01000002.1, read as the reverse complement.
GAAGCCGCGTATCACGATGATGTGGCCACTGGAACTGGGAATGGGGGAGTGGGCCAGTTCGCCGGGTTGATAGGCGATACTGATGATAATGGGGACACCTACTTTAATCCACTGTTCGACCTGGCTCAACGAGTACATGCGGGTCACGAAGGCGGTCAGGCCAGCGTTTCCAGCATAGGCGACGTTGAAGGGCCAGTTGCCGGTCCCCCTGTATGTATAGTCATAGGTATCTCTGGCCACTTCCGCTACCGTATGCGTCAGATCGGGTCTTCTTAACTGGTTGGCCCAGTAGGCCATGACCATGCTGGTTGAGGTGGGACTGCACCAGGCCTCGCCGCCACCCCCGAAGCTCTGCGTTGTATAGGCCGCCAGCATCTGTGAGCGCTGTGGCACCGCCAGGTTGATGCCCCGGCTGGTTGGATCGGATTGAATGAGAGGGGTTGTGCTGGCGTCGTAAGAGGCGACCACGCCGAAGCGCCGCAGTTGTGGGCTCACCGTTGCGCTGGTGCTGAAGAGGACCACCTTTACCTGGTAAGCGCTGGCGGGTTGTTTGTTGGTGAAGAATGTGTCGGTATCGACCTTGCCCCAGCCATCGCTCTGACCATTGATGCTATGACGCGTAATCGCCTCAGTATGGCTGGCCCAGATCGGAAGACGGTACCAGTGTGTCCAGGATCGGCCTTCCAGAACGCGCACATGTGTTTCGATCCAGGTCCCTTTCAGGGTCGTCGCGTTCCACGAAGCGATCAGTGTGGTCACCGGCCGCCTGGATACCTGAATGGGCGACGTCAGGGTCCCAAAGTAGAAAGAGGCCGCGTTATAGTAGTTCAGTCCCTGTTCATATGAACGCGCCTGGTAGGGATCTCGTCCCTGGCACAATCCTGCCTGACCATTGAAGCTGGCGAAGCCGCCATCGATATCGTCGCTGGTGCAGATGGCTGCCTGCGTCATCTGCATCTGTACACTGGCATGGATCAGCCCGCTTTGCACCATCACACCATTCATCTGCCACTGCTGAAAATCCTGTCCGCTCTGCTGGAGCCAGAATTGATCATACTGCTGGCGCGCATCGCCCGTCCATGAGTACCCGGTTGGTGGTAGCAGGATTATATGGATCATCAAAATACCGCAGGCGCCACCCAGAAGCACGTAGAGCACGAATCGATAATGCCGATAAAACATGTCCGACCAGAAACGCATCGCCTCACCTCCATCTATCCATCAAGACCCATCCACTATCTTTATTATAAACCGGAGCTTGATATATGTAGAAAAACACAGGGATATAAAGATACAATCTGAGTTATTTTTGGTGTATTCTGAACCAGAAGGAGAGATTCTTATGAATTGTTCAGGTTATATTATTTAGGTATGATGATAGACTGTGCTCGTGGCTTTTATGTACCGAGCGTTAAGGTTAATATACCTATTAGCATGTGGAGCAGATAGCTAAAGGAGTATATCTCGCATGGAAAATAATTCTGAGCAGCAGGTGCAGCGGATTCACCTGCCTGAGCGAACCTTGATCGTGCTGTGTGGTCCGGCGGGAGCGGGCAAGAGCACGTTCGCTCGCACATTTGTGGCCCGGCATCAGCAGCAGGGATGCCGTATGACCTCAATCGTTTCATCCGATTATTGTCGGGCCCTTATTTGTGACGACGAGACCAATCAACAGGTCAATAGAGATACATTTGATCTTTTTCATTACATCATCCATAAAAGAATGATTCAGGGAAGGTTGACAATTGTGGATAGCACCGCCCTGCAAGTGGAGGCACGCCAGCGTTTACTTGATCTCGCGCTGCGTCATCACTATACAACCTGCCTGTTCCTCTTTAATATCTCGCTCGAAACCTGCCTGAAGTATGATCAGCACCAGGCGCGTGGCCGTATCGTGGGGGAGCAGGTCATCAAATATCATCTCTCGTTGCTGCAGCAGGCGTTGCGCGCTGTGCCCCAGGAAGGCTGGAATATGATCCACATCCTGGATGAGCAACATGCATTTCCAGAAATCCTGCTGGGTGAAACACAGCCGTCTTCTTGAGCTTTATTTTCGCATCTCTTTAATGGTATAGTGGTTTTTGTGTGAATGCAACAGGAGCGCGAATGCCTCCTGTTGCATTCACACAAAAACCGTCCATTTTTCCTTTAATAGCTTGAAAGGTATTTGTTTATATAATGCGATCTGCATCTTTATTTAAGCAACGTTTCTCTTTTGTTTTGCTGCTTGGTTTAAGCATACTTTCGCTCTTGCTGTCGGCTTGCGGCGGAGGTGGAGGCGGAACCACTACCTCGCCTTCCGCTCCCACTTCTTCTGCGAAGGCCAACGTAGCCGCGCCAAAGGATCTGCTTAGCCCCGGGACGTTTACGGTTGGTACCGATCCCACTTATTTTCCGATGGAATACATCGATCAGAAGACGAATAGTTATGCGGGCTTCGACATTGATCTCAGCAGTGCTCTGGCCAGTCATATGGGCCTGAAGCTCAATATCCAGAAGACCGGCTTTGATACGATCTTTAATGATCTGGACAATAAACGCTTTGATATTGTCAATGCCAGCGTTTATGTCAGTGCTAAGCGCAAAGTTAAATACGATTTTGTGCCCTATCTGCAGGCGGGTTCTTCCTTGCTGGTCGCCAATGGCAACCCTAAAGGTGTCAAGGGGGTCGATGGGCTCTGTGGCTTAACCGTGGGTACGGAGTCTGGAACTATACAGTTGGAAGATGTGGGGAAACGCAATGCTGCGTGTAAAGCCGCTGGTAAGCCAGAAATCAAGAATGTGGTATTAAAGTCCGCGACTGATGTCATCCAACTACTGTCCAACCATCGTGCCGATGTGATCTATCTGGGTTCGCTATCAGCCGCTTACTATAACAAGATCAATCCTGGACAATTCCAACTGGTCGGCCCTACTATCAACGCGGGTCCCAGTGGTCTGGTGATTCGCAAAGGCGACAGCGAGATGCTTAATGCGGTCCAGAAGGCATTCCAGGCCGTTAAAGCTGACGGCACGTATAACGCGCTCTTTCAGAAGTATGGCTTCTCCGATGCTGATAAGATCTAGTCATTGAGATGGTTGTATGATCCCTCGGCCGGCCCTGTCTGTTTGCTAAAAACGGGCAGGGTCGTTGTCTATATCAATTTGGATAGGGGCGTGACTTCTTGTGAGATACTGGTTATAGTTGAACGTAGATTACATAATATGGATTAGTCATCCCAGGGCTACGTGTCTCGGATTGAACGGAGAGTGTTCTCGCGCTTTCTCGGATCGCATCGTTGCTACGAGAGCCATAGTTGAGTGGTTGAAACTACCTTATCTTCATCGTCATTGACATACACGCGAACCATATTTATTCGCACTACTTTTGTAAATGGAGGTTCCCATTCTATGCTATCTCCCACCCGTACTTATGCCCGGCGCCTACCGTGGGCAGGGCTTTTATTGGCATCCCTTTTGTCGCTTCTGCTGACCGCCTGCGGCAACTCTGCCGGTAGCGGCAGCACCCCCGGACCCGCGAGCAATCCTACTCCTCCCGCCAAGCCCAACGTCACCGCGCCAACGGATCTCAAGACGTCGGGCACCTTGCTGGTTGGTAGCGATACTACCTATACACCGATGGAGTTTGTTGATACTAAAACCAATACCTATGTTGGTTTTGACCTCGACCTGATCAAAGCCATGGGGCAGCGCATGGGTTTAAAGGTCGTCATTCAGAAGACCAGCTTCGATACGATTTTTGATGATTTGAGAAACAAGCGCTTCGACGTGGTGATCTCCTCCGTTACCATCAATGATAAGCGCAAACAGAGCTTCGACTTCGTACCGTACTTCAATGCCGGCGAGTCCCTGCTGGTTGCCAAAGGGAACCCAAAGCATTTGAAAACAGTAGCCGATCTGTGTGGTCTCAATATTGGTGTGCAGACCGGGACCGTTGAAAAAGACGACCTGGATGCCGCTACCAAGGATTGTCAGAAGGCTGGCAAGCCCGCCATCAAGCAGACCGTGTTGCAGTCACAAACAGATGTGGTACAATTGCTCTCAAACGGACGAGTCGATGCCACATATCAGGATTCGCCTGTTACGGACTACTACAATAAAATTAATCCGGGACAGTTTGAGGTGGGCGGTTCGGTGGTGAATGCAGCCCCGTATGGGATTGTCGTTCGCAAGGGTGATAGCTCGATGTTGACCGCCATGCAGAAGTCGTTTGATGCCGTCAAGTCCGATGGCACGTACAATAACCTTTTCAAAACCTGGGGCTTTTCCGATCAGCAAAAGGTTTCCTATACCAAACCACAGGAAGCTGTAGCCTGAGAGTAGACGGCATTACCGTCACGTTTAAGCCTTTTATCCCCCCGCTCCTCGCCTCAATGACAATTTATTTCTAGAGGCGAGGAGCACGTAGTTTTTTAGGAGGATCGCCATGTTTCGTTGGGACCAGGTCTGGTACTATCTATTTCAGGATCCCAACCTCTATTTCTTGCAGGCCGCCTGGATCACATTGTGGATCTCAGTCGTTGCGCAGGCGATAGGCATTATCCTGGGTTTCTTTTTAGCGATTATGCGTACATCGAAATATCCATTTCTGGTGTGGCCGGCTCGTGCCTATATCTGGTTCTTTCGCGGCAGTCCTCTGCTGGTTCAGGTGTTGTTATTGTGGGCTGGTCTGCCAAAGGTTTTTCCACAGGCGCTCCTTCCTGCCTATGCCTGTGTCCTGGTGTCCTTCTCGCTGAATGAAGGCGCCTATATGTCTGAGATCATTCGTGCCGCCCTGGGTTCGGTTGATACGGGTCAGATGGAGGCGGCCAAGGCGCTGGGCATGCGTTATGGTCTGGCGATGCGTCGCATTATTGTCCCGCAGGCTATGCGCGTCATTATTCCTCCCCTGGGAAATGAATTCAACAATATGCTCAAAACCACCTCTATTGCCTCGGTTATTGGTGTGATGGAACTGACGGGTACCGCGCAGATTTATGGCTCCCAGACCTTTATTACCTTTGAACTGCTGATTGTCGCCACCATCTATTACCTCATCCTGACGACTATCTGGGAGTTCATCCAGCGCTGGATCGAGAATCGCTTCGACCCCGATCGGGGCAACGTTGCGGTCGCGGTCGCGCAGGAGAAGAGTACGCTGAAACGCCTGACTGGCTTTGGTACGCAGACTGCCAGGTAGGGTTGAGGAGGAGTAAAAATGACCATAGAAACAACGATTAACGGCCCTCAGACGAATCAGACCAGCGAGATGGTGCGTACAGAGAAACTGGTGAAGCGCTTCGGCTCCAATGTGGTATTGAACGGCGTGGATTTCTCTGTCGGACGCGGCCAGGCGGTGGTGGTGATTGGTCCGAGCGGTTCTGGAAAAACGACGCTGCTGCGCTGCCTCAATCACCTGGAGAGGATCGATGATGGGCGCATCTATATCGACGGACAACTGGTAGGCTACCGCGAGGAGAAAGGGCGCCTGGTTGAGGATAGCGAGGCCAATATCGCGCGTATGCGTTCGCAGATCGGTTTCGTGTTCCAGCGCTTCAATCTCTTTGCGCACAAGACGGCGCTGGAGAATATTATTGAGGCTCCCATCTATGTATTACGTCAGCCCAAAGGCGAGGTGATCGAGCGCGCACGCATGCTACTGGACAAAGTAGGGCTTGCCAACAAAGAAGATTCTTATCCTCATCGGCTCTCGGGTGGACAGCAGCAGCGCGTCGCCATCGCGCGTGCCCTGGCTATGAATCCCAAGCTGATGCTATTCGACGAAGCTACGTCCGCGCTGGATCCCGAGCTGGTGGGCGAGGTGCTCAAAGTAATGCGCCAGCTGGCTGAAGAGGGCATGACGATGGTTGTGGTCACCCACGAGATGGGCTTTGCCCGCGACGTCGCCGATCACGTCGTCTTCATGGACCAGGCCCAGATCGTTGAGCAGGGTCCGCCAGAGCAGATCTTTGGCGAATGCCGGAACGAGCGTACCCGAAACTTCTTGAGTCGCGTACTCTAATTACAATACACATTCTCTTAATCTATCTGTTATACAATAAAGAAACAGTAGAGATTGTCATATACATGGCACTGCTTGAGCGGTGCCATCTTTGTTGAAAGGGCCTGAACGATCATGACGACCCCGGTGATCTGGAAAAGACCGGACCTGCTGGTACCCCAGCCGTTTGATACATTGTTGTTCGATGTGGATGGTGTGCTGATTGAGACCGTGAACTCGTTTCGTGCCGCGAACATCGCGGTCACTACATATATTGTTGGGACCTTAAATGGTTTGCAATGGGACTCCAATGAGCACCAGACGCCAGTGACGCAAGAGGATATCAGTATCTTCAAGCAGGCTGGTGGCTTTAACAGTGATTGGGATATGTGTTATCTGCTGTCGGCACTGGCCACGGCACGGCTACGCGAGTGGCGCGATAGCGAACTGGCCGCGCGCAGTACGCAGGAGTGGGGAATATTGGCCCATGAAGCCGCCGTAAGTGGTCAGAGCGGCCGCGCCTGGGTTGAGGCTGTGTTCCCCTCCACGGCACTGACCGATTATGATGTGGTAGTGGATGTATTCAATGAGTGCTACTGGGGGGCCCGCGAATTGCGGCGCCGCTTTGGACGAGACGCGCGCTACCTGCCGCAGGCCGAGGGATATGCGCAGAATGAAAAGATGCTCTACGCACCTGATTTTTTTGCGCGGCTACGCCAGGCTGGTGTTGCCAATCTGGGCATGATTACCGGCCGCGTTGGTGCCGAGGTCGATAGCGCCATCGAACGCATGGAGGCCTATAGTGGCCAGCGTTGGTGGGACGTAGTGGTGCCAGCTGACCTCTATGCCAAGCCCGATCCCATGGCGCTACGCTACGCCCTGAACCAGGTAAATGGTCGCGGTGGCCTCTACATCGGCGATACCGCCGACGATTTCGACCTCGTCAGGCGCTACAAAATCGACAGAGCAGAGTCCGAAGCACCGGTCCTGGCCGCCATGGTCGTCAAACCACAGGAGATTGAGCTCTATCAGAGTCGCGGAGCCGACCTCCTCGTTCACTCCGTCGAAGCCCTGCTCGACTTCCTGCCCGTCCCCGACACCCTGCATTAATCTCTCATTGAATAATGGATGGACGCAATGAAGAGCCGCGCCGAGCGCGGCTCTTCATTGCGTCCATCCATTATTCAATCTTTGGTACGCTGCAGGCTTCAGCGATAAGCCAGGGCAAGCCTGGCACCTACTACGACGGCTTGAGCGGCAGCTCAAAGCTAAAGGTCGTGCCACGCCCCTTCTCACTACTGTTGCCCTCTTCATCGTGGGGCTCTAGCTGCAGGGTCCCCTGGTGGGCCTCAATGATCGATTTCGTGATAAATAGACCCAGGCCAGAACCATGGCGAGAACGGGTAGCCGCCAGGCGCCCATAGGGACGGAAGAGCTGACTGATGTCGGTCGAGGGGATACTGGCCCCCTGATTGTGGACGCTGACCCGCACACCTGCCTGGGTTGCGCTCACCGTTACGGTAATGGTAGTTTGCTCATCTGAATATTTGATGGCATTATCCAGCAGATTGCCCAGAGCTTGCTGCAAGCGGTCGCCGTCCCAATGTCCGATGATCGGCGTATCAGGCGCCGAAACGACAAATGTATGATAAGGGGCGAGCGGGCGTAACTGTTCTACTATATCTTTGACCAGTTGTACAATATCGCAGTCCTCGCGGATTAACGAAAACTTGCCCGAGGCAAGATGAGAAGAATCGAGTAGATCATTGACCATGCGGCTCATACGTTGTGCCTGACCAATAATGATACCGGTATTGCGCTGAATAGCCGCATATTTCTTCCCAAGCTGCTGCGCAGAAAACTTCGCGCCATCTTTAGAAGGGGCTGCATGACGTGCAATCATCTGTGCATAGTTCATAATCGGCGAAAGCGGGCCGCGCAGATCATGTGCGATCATCGCCGTTGACTGTTCTTTATGTGCCAGCTGATCTTGCAAGAGGAGGTTTTCCGCCCGTAAATCATTTACCTGCTGTTGTAGTTCCTCAATAATCTGTTCCTGTGTTTTTTCGCCTTGAAGCTGCATGACCTCTGTCTCCTTGCAAGCGGCATAATTGTAGCCATTCTTAGGGATTGTGTAATACCAGTATACACTCGTATGACGCGCATCTGTTCTTGAATACCTACCTGATAGGAAAATTGGGTATGCATGTTATGACTTTTGGGAGAGAAGATGCGTTCTATGTCCTCCTTTTGTAGAATATATCGTCCTCTTTATGCATATGCCTGAATGAGGGAGGATTCGCGCCTTCGGCCCCTGACTCTACGCGCCTATGGCGCTCAGAGATTTATTATTGAGTGGATGACGCTGCCTCATCCACTCAATAATTGCGAATGCTGGGTAAAGAGCCATGATTAGATATGATCTTTTCCTATACTTGCCTTTTGACTGATCTCCTAACATGAACTAAAATAACTGTTATGTATAAAGATAAAGAAAAAAGATATCCTGATATTGATGAAGCCATCCAGGCGAACCACATCGCTGGTGAGGCTGGTGTTGTGCGCGACATGAATGGCCTGGGTTCCGCGCTGGCCGCTCCTCGGAACATTGCTTTGTATCAAGATACCAGTATCGTGGAGCTGGCTGCGACCCTCATCGAGCGCATCGCGCAGAATCATCCTTTTATCGACGGGAATAAACGAGTAGCTTTTATTCTGGGTAGCACCTTTCTCATTATTAATGGTTACCAGATCCATTATAGGGATAAGCAGGATGAGATGTCTCTGGCCTATACCATCGAGTCTATGGTGGCGGAGAAGAAATTTGAAGAATTGGTGCGATGGCTGGAGACGCATCTAGAGGTATGCGATGATAGCGCCAATCAGGGTGTGGAACAGATTATGCAGCAAATAGCGGACGAACACCCGGAGATCATCGCATACCTCGGATCGTAATAGTGGAGCGGATCTCTAATTTTCGGGCAGGAGGTTGAGGTCGCGGAGCTCGTCCTGGGCCGCTTCGCTGAAGCTGTGGATGTCCAGGGTCGGGTCTGCGTGTGAGATGAGGTGACGGATGCGCTCGGCGATGGATTGGCGCATATAGAAGTCCGATGTCAGGAGAAGTTCGCCGACGGCGATCTCGATCTGCTGACGCTGAATGGCGGCCAGGGCTGATTCTGCCATAATCCTTTTCCCTCTATCCAGGTGTCTGACACCCATCGTCACCTGAGCCCGCACGAGTTTTCGTATCTGTGGCACTCAGGAGTTCGTTTTGAGTTGGTGCATGGGGTGCGCATTGTGCACCCCATGCACCAACTCAAAAATATGAAGAATGGCCATCAGCATAAGATGGCTATTGAACATTTTTTTAATAAGCGCTTATTTGCTGGCGGCTGGCGTGTTGGAAGCGGAGGTGCCGGAACTTTTCTCTGAAGAAGAAGAACCGCTCTCGCTGCTGCTCTTGCTCTCGCCATTGCCCTCGGCCTTTTTGGCGTCCCCATTGGAAGAGGCCAGCGTTTTTGTCTGGCTATAATCAGTTTTATAGAAGCCTGAACCCTTAAAGACAACGCCAGCGGGGAAGAGGACGCGGCGAATATGGTTACCGCACTCCGGGCAAACGGTCAAAGGCTCATCGGTCATTTTCTGCCACGTTTCGAAGCGGTGGCTACATGTTTGACAAAGATACTCGTACGTTGGCATATACCAATCACCTCTTAAAAAATGCATTATACGCATTATATACAATACGCATATTCCACGCCTTATCGCACCCGTATGCCGGTGGACGGAGGAAGTGATCTCTTTTCCAGCGATCATCTGGTCCAGCACACGTGGCTTGCGTGTCTTGATGAGATAAATTTTGTATAAGAAAGAGGGCGACCGCTATAGCCGTCCTATTCAATAATATTACAGTGAATCAGTCGAGTTGTCAATCAATTCGATCGAGTGCTAGCACTCCTGCAAAGATCATCCTAAGGGCGCTGACACCCTCAACAAATTTATTTAGTAGTGTTTGTGCAAGTTGGGCGCCTCTGAGGCGCCCAACTTGCACAAACACTACTAAATAAATTTGAGCGCCGCAGGCGCGAAACGTACATGCCGCGCCGGGCGGATGGAATAGATTGTGAGTGCCTCTGTTCTATAGAACAAGAGGCACTCACAATCTATTCCATCCGCCCGATATACTCTTTCACCTTTTCGGCGGCGTCGCGCGTCATACCGTCGAGGGCGGTCAGATCTTCGAGGCTGGCGGCGCTGATGGCGCGAACCGAGCCAAAGTGTTTGAGCAGCGCCTGTTTGCGTTTGGGGCCGATACCTGGAATTTCGTCGAGAACCGACTTAAAGGTACGGTTGGAGCGCAGCTTCTGATGATATGTGAGGCCGAAGCGATGGGCTTCATCGCGGATACGCTGCAGCAGGTAGAGTCCCTGAGAGTTGCGTGGCAGGATAATCGGCTCTGGCGACTCGGGCGTGTAGATCTCTTCGGCCGTGTTGAGCTTGGTGTGAGAGCCCTCTTCTTTGGCTACGCCAATGACCGGGATATCCAGTTTGAGCTCGCGCATGACCTGTAGGGCCGCGTTCAGCTGGCCCCGGCCGCCATCAATAATCACCAGGTCCGGCATGGCCCAGTCGTGATGGAGCGTCCCATTGCTGCCATCCTGGATGATCTCGTCAACGGTCTCACCGATTGGCTCACTGATATCATCGGTTGGACTGCTGGGGATCGAAGTTGTGGCGGTTCCGGCGGCCCGGCGAAAGCGGCGGCGTAGCACCTCCTGATGGCTGGCGTAATCGTTGGGTCCTTCGACCTGCTTGATTTTGAAGCGGCGGTACTCTTCCTTTTTGGCCGTCCCGCTTCAAAAACGATCATGGCGCCAACCGAATTGGTCCCCTGTGTGTTGGAGATATCGTAGCACTCAATGCGTTGCGGAGGTGTCTCCAGGTTGATGGCCTGCTGGATCTCTTCCAGCGCAAACTGCGTCTTCTGGCTGTCCGTCAGCCACTTGATACGCTGCTGTTCCAGTACCTCTTTGGCGTTGTTCTTTACCATATTGACCAGCTGTACTTTATCGCCGCGTTTGGGCGCGGTAATCGTTACGGCGGAACTGCCGCTGGTGGCTGATCCTTTGCGCCTCTCCCGGAGCCAGTTCTGAACCACCTGGCGATCGTCGGGCTCAACCTCAACAATGATCTCGGATGGTACATGGGGAGAGCTCTGATAGAACTGCTGCATGAACGAGCCCATTACCTCGCCAGGACTACTGTCGCGCGTGCCCTGCAGGATGAAGTATTCTCGCCCCACCAGTTTGCCAGCGCGGAAAAAGAAGACCAGGGCGCAGGTCTCGTCGTCGCCGCTTGCCAGCGCGATCACATCCTGGTCATCCTGCGCGTCGGTGTTGATGATGCGCTGCTTCTCCAGCACTCGTTCGACCGCCTGAATACGATCGCGCAGGCGAGCTGCCTCCTCAAAGTTCAACTCTTCAGCGGCCTTATCCATCTTCGACTGCAGATCTTTGAGAACCTCGTCGTGTTTCCCTTCGAGGAAGAGGATAACTTGCTTGATGATGGCGCCATATTCCTCGCGTGTTGTATAGGCCACGCAAGGAGCGGTGCAGCGATGGATGTAGTATTGTGTGCAGGGGCGTGGCAGCAGCTTTTGCTTCCAGCCCGCCGGAGGCTCGCCTTTGGCCGGTGGCGCCCAGACGCTGGCATCATAACGGCAGGTGCGGAAGGCAAACAACTTGTTTAAAAGATCCAGCGTGGCATCGACGGCCCCCGAGTTCGTGTAGGGCCCGAAGTAGCGATTGCCATCGTGGTGGAAGCTCCGTACCCGGTAGACACGCGGAAAATCCTCTGTCAGGGCGACCTTGATATAGGGATAGCTCTTATCATCGCGTAACAAAACATTATATTTGGGCCGATACTGCTTGATATAGTTACTTTCCAGGACCAGGGCTTCGACCTCGTTTTGCACGACGAGAAACTCGATATCATCGATTTTAGCCACCATGCTCCGGTTCTTGGGGCTATGATCGGTCGATTCCAGAAAATAAGAACGCACCCGATTATAGAGAGAGATAGCTTTTCCCACATAAATAATGGTGCCCTCGGCATCCTTCATCAGATAGATACCGGGTTTATGGGGGAGAGATTTGAGCACAGACTGGATTTTTTCGTTCATCAATAAAATTCCCTGGAAAGCAAGCAGCAATTGGTCTGACAACACTACATTTGTGTGTCCCTTTATTATACCTCGTTGCAGGGTGAGTGTCATGGGATATCCCGAACTTTTGAAAAAAGTTCCCAAAACCGGGATGCAGGGTCCTCCTCTAGGCGGGAGGTGCAGGAGGGCGGCGAGCCCTCCTGCCGGGGTGTGGGGTGTCCCCACACTCTCCTTTCTTCTCTCGTGCCGCCGCAGGCGGCGCGTAAAAAGAGAAAAAGAAGTTTTGTGGGGACACCCCACACCCCGGCAGGGAGAACCCTGCACCCCTTAACTTGACGGCAAGGGGTTCTCCCCGCAGGAGGCGGGGAGAACCACGCCTCTCGCTTTTGCATAGCCATAACCGCCCATCTGCGGTATACTGAAAGTGTAAATGTCTATCGAGTTATATATACTAGGAAAGCATGAGCTGTATAGGAACTGCAGGCCACGTAGATCACGGTAAATCTACGCTGGTAAAAGCACTTACCGGTATCGATCCCGATCGTCTAACGGAAGAAAAAGAGCGTGGCATGACCATTGACCTTGGTTTTGCCTGGTTGAAACTGCCTGGTGGGCAAGAGGTCAGCATTGTAGATGTGCCCGGCCATGAAAGCTTTATCAAGAATATGCTGGCTGGCGTGGGAGGAATCGACGCCGCCATGCTGGTTATCGCGGCCGACGAAGGCATCATGCCACAGACACGCGAGCACCTGGCGATCCTAGATCTATTGCAGGTGCCTCGTGGAGTCGTTGTGCTCACCAAAGCGGACCTGGTAGATGAAGAGTGGCTGGAACTGGTCAGGGATGAAGTTGCGGAATATCTGAAGCCAACTATTTTAGCGGGGGCGCCGATCCTGGCAGTCTCGGCCTATACAGGCCAGGGTCTGCCAGAACTGCTGAAGACCCTGGAGGAGCTATTGAATGCCACCTCCACCCGCAAAAATATTGCCCGCCCGCGTTTACCAGTTGATAGAGTCTTTTCGTTGACTGGATTCGGTACGATTGTCACGGGGACGCTGTTAGATGGCGGATTACAGGTGGGGCAGGAAGTGGAGATTTATCCTCAGGGCATAAAATCGCGTGTGCGCGGTTTGCAGTCCCATAAGCAGCAGCTTGAGTCTGTACTCCCGGGTGGCCGCGTGGCGCTAAACTTGGCCAATGTGGCGCGCAGCGATCTCGCGCGCGGCAATGTGGTGGCCCGACCAGGCCAGCTGCAGCCTACGTTACTCTTTGATGCCCGGCTGCGTCTGCTTGCCGACAGCGGTCGCCCGCTCTTACACAATACATCCGTTGACGTGTATACCGGCTCACAGGAGATTCCCGCGCGTGTGCGCCTGCTAGATACCAATGAGCTTCAACCGGGGGATAGTGCCTGGGTGCAGATGCGCTTGAGCCGGCCCGCGGTAGTTGCTCGGCGTGATCGTTTCATTGTACGCATTCCGTCACCGGGCGCCACCATTGGCGGCGGTGAAATCGTAGATGTCACGCCACGCTATCACCGCCGTTTTCAGAAACCGGTGCTTTCAACGCTGGAGCAGCTGATGCAGGCCACCCCTGACGAACTGGTCCTGGCCAGTCTGGAGCGTCGCAAGCCTTCCAGGGGAGAAACAGCCCACGTAGCATCCGGTTTTTCTGGCTATCTACTCGAAGAGATAGCGAAGCAGTCTAATTTAGCGCAAGATGTGACGCAACAGATACTAGAGTCGTTGTTATCAGAAGGAAGAGTGTATAAAGCTGGTGTTTACTGGTTTGCACAAACCGTCTGGGAGATGTTAACTGACGAGGCTCTCCACCTTGTTAAGGAATTCCACCAACAGTATCCATTGCGCAGCGGAATCTCCAAAGAGGAGTGGCGTACCCGCCTGGGTCTTCAATCCCGATTGGCGACCGAAGTTTTTGCGCGATTGCAAGAAAATGGCCTGTTGGAGAGTGTGGAAAACAGGGGAGGGGGCGGGTCGGCAGCGGTCCGAACCGGTGGATTAATCAGGATACCTGGCTTTCACCCACATTTTACCGCCGCCCAGCAGCAACAGGTAGATCAGCTATTACAACTTTTTCGCGAGCATCCCTACACGCCCCCTGTACGTAGCGAGGCGGAGGCGATGGTAGGCACCGATGTGGTCAGCGCCCTGATTGAACAGGGCCAGCTGGTAAAGATAGGTGACGGTATCCTTTTTTCCCATACCGCTTATAGTACAGCACTCTCAAAACTAGCGGCCTATATGCATGAACATGGTAAAATAACCGTGGCGGAGGCACGCGATGTGTTAGAAACAACTCGTAAGTATATTTTGCCTCTACTTGAACACATGGATGCCCTGCGTATAACCCATCGTATGGGAGACGAACGTACACCAGGTACAGCCCACATTGGTAGCTCGGTGGAATGAAAATTCGTGAATAAATGGATGGATGGACCTGTTACAATCGAACAGAAGGAGACGAAAGCCTCCTTATCAGGGGGGATAACTCCTACTTTCCTGCAGAGTGTTCCATTCTGACGTAGAATAAGTTAAAATAGTGGCGCAATGCGTTTTGCTTTCTTCCAGATTCCGGGAAGAGATCTTCTGGCAATTTGATGCCGGCGAGTCACATTGCGTCTCTGGTTGAGATATGCGTAAATCCTTGTTTGAGACTCAATTGGCTTTCATTCCGGAACATCTGAGGTGGTGACATCCAGTAGTATAACCACCTGGATGCCGCTGTGACAGTGAAGAATGATAGTCCAATAAACAAGGGAGGGGCACTGTAAAAGGTCGCCCAACAGTGCGGAGAGCTATGCAAATCGAAGTTTTGGGTGAGCGATACCAAATACAAGACCCTATCGGACGCGGTGGTATGGCTACGATCTATCGGGGCCGTGATATGCGCATGGACCGGGCCGTAGCTATCAAGGTGTTGCGCGAAGTTTACAGTACCGACCCAAAGTTTGTGACGCGCTTTCAGCGAGAGGCGAAGGCTGCATCTTCGTTACAGCACCCGAATATTGTGCAGGTATACGATTATGGCCAGAGTGATGGCAATTATTTTATTGTCATGGAGATGGTCGAAGGTGCAGATCTACGTCGTTACCTGCGCTCGCGGGGCGTGCTCGCTATGGATCGGGCCGTCATTATCGCGCACGACGTCGCTCTTGGTCTGGGAGCGGCCCATCGTCGGAGTATTGTGCATCGCGATGTAAAACCACAGAATATCATGGTGGGGCGCGATGGTTCCATTAAATTAACCGATTTCGGTATTGCCAGTGTGTACAAAGACATTAATGCCGAGCGTTTAACCACGACCGGTATGACACTGGGTACCGTTCAATATTATGCGCCAGAACAGGCACAGGGTGAGATTGTTAGCCCTGCGGCCGATGTGTATGCGTTGGGCATTGTCATGTATGAGATGGTGACCGGTCGTACCCCATTTGATGGGGATACCCCTGTCGCGGTTGCCATGCAACATATCCAGGATGTCCCGATGCCCCCCAGTCAGTTGAACCCGAATGTTCCGCCAGCGCTGGAAGAGATTATTTTGCGCTGCCTGGAAAAGATCCCAGAGATGCGTTTCCGGGATGGTAATATGCTGGCCCGGGCCCTGGAGTTGTTGGGTGAGGAGGATAAGGATACCGTGCAGGCCGCTAATATGCTACCTGGCAATGGAGCGGGTCCTCATCCTGGCGCGGCTGCGCTGGCGGGTCCAGCGGCGGCTGGCTATCTCAATGGTGCCGCGCGACCGGGTGCGCAGATTTCGTCACCCAATCAGCAGATGTCCCCGAGCGCAATGGGTCCCAATGGAGCCGTTGAGAATGGTGCCGCGACCGCGTTGCAAGCCGATCAGGGATATGCTCCCTCGGCGGTTGATCCGAATGATGCTACCACCGCGATGGAGCCACCACGTCCAGTACCTATGAGCACCATGGGCGACATGGGCTCGGGCTCGACCCGGCCTATTCAACGCGATGCTCTGGGTGGCCGGCCCGCCGGTGTGGTACGTGAGCAGCGGGATACGCGTATGGCTGGCATTGTTACCGTCCTGATTCTGGCGGCAACGGTCTTATTACTCGCTTTCAGCATTTATCTCGCCAGTCAGTTGCATTTCCTGCCATTCCCGTCTGGCAATTCTAATTCCACGCCAACAGTGGCCCAGGGTGTTCTGGTGCCCGACTTAAAGAATATGGACTACCAGTCGGCCAAAAAGCTGGCCGAGTCCAATGGCCTTAAGCTGCAGGCGAAAAATGGTGTTACTACTGGCAAGGTCACGAATCAGGCGCCAGCGGCAGGTAATCATGTCCAGCGGGGTTCAACGATCCAGGTTGAGTTGTCTGGCACGACTGTGGTGCCCAGTGATCTGATTGGCAAGCCTTTGGATGAAGCAAAGACTGAACTGAATAACCTGGGAATCAAGTTTGTTGCCCAGCAGGATGATCGTGATCCGCACGATCCTAATCGGGATGCCAACATTATCACCCGAACCGATCCAAAAGCTGGCCAAACATTGAAAGATGGAGAAGTCCTGACCCTTTATGTGACGAACTGGACTGATGCTCCATCATCGCCGGCTCCGACGCAGGCGCCCCCGTCCCAACAGCCGACGCAGGCGCCCCCGTCCCAACAGCCGACAACGGCACCGCAGCCAACACCGACAACGGCACCGCAGCCAACACCGACAACGGCTCCGGTGCCAACGCCGACAACGGCTCCGGTGCCAACGCCGACAACGGCACCGCTGCCCACGCCGACTGCGACCACTACATTGCCAAATCCAAATGTGTCGTCCACACCAGGCACATCATAAAAGAGAGACGGAACGCTACCTCAAAGTCTTTTATATATTGGTGCAATACAACAGGTGGGTGCATCTGCACCCACCTGTTGTATTGCACCAATATATAAAACTTATACCACCTTACCTCTGCGAGAAGAAAAGCCTGAAGCCGGTCGTTGTATACATGTGTTCGGGTGAAATCGTACATATTATTATGTTGTATACTGCAATTAGAAGCCCTTCATGTACTATCTAGTACATAGAAGTAGGCACACCAGAGATCGTGGCGCATACAGGTGTCTATGTTTTCCTTCCCACAAAGAAAACTTAAGAGAATGAGGATGACCTATCATGATAAAATTAGACGGAGCAATATCACCAGCAAATACGCTCTTTGTCCTGCTCTGTTTTGAAGGCCCCGATGTCTACTCTACCGCGGGTGGTCTGGGTACGCGGGTTTCCGAGTTAAGCGAAGCGCTGGCAACACAGGGATATACAACCCATCTTATTTATATCGGCGATCCTTATAAACCGGCGGTTGAGCATCGCCTGGATGGGCGCTTGATCCTTAAGCGCTGGTCGCAATGGGTCAGCAAATATTATCCCAATGGCGTATATGACGGCGAAGAGCAGAAGCTATACGATTATAATGAAAGCGTTCCTTATCATATTTTTAGCGATATCGTGCGGCCCGCGGCGGCCGAGGGGAAGACGGTTGTTATCCTGGGAGAGGACTGGCATACCGCTGAAGTAATGTGCCGTACCTCGGATCTCCTGCACTGGTTTGGCTTGCGGCAAAAGGTCTTGATGTTGTGGAACTTGAACAGCCTGATGTCTCTCAACCGCATTGATTGGGGACGACTGAATTTTGTAACCACGCTCTGCACTGTCAGCAAGTACATGAAGCACAAAATGTGGGAGCTGAATGTTAATCCCCTGGTTATTCCTAATGGTATCCCCACCCGTCACCTCAATCCAGTTGATCCACAGGCGGTCGAACGCCTGCGTACCATCGCACGTCGGGGCGATCCTGATCGCTTCTTCCTATTCAAGATTGGCCGTTTTGATCCCGATAAGCGCTGGATCATGGCCATCGAGGCGGTGGCGCGTTTAAAGGATGCTGGCCATCCGGTGACCCTGTTTGTGCGCGGCGGCATCGAGCCCCACGGAGCCGATGTGTTCCGTCATGCCTATAATCGTGGCTTGCAGATCCAGGATGTGGTGGCCCAGCGCCCCAATCTTGAGCAGTGTCTGGACGCGATCGAACAGGCTGGCCCCGCCGACATCTATAATCTGCGCTTCTTCCTGCCCGAGGAATTTGTGCGTACCACCTATGCCGCAGCCGATGCCACACTGGCCAATAGTGGACACGAGCCCTTTGGCCTGGTGGCGCTCGAAGTGATGGCGGCTCAGGGGATCGCCGTGACCGGCTCAACCGGTGAGGACTACGCGGTCTCCTTCGAAAATGCTATTGTGACCGAGACCGATGATCCCGATGAAATTGTTGGCTACCTCCTCTACCTGCGCCGCCATCCAGAGAAGCAGGAACAGATGCGCCAGGCCAGCCAGGTGACGGCACGGCAATTCTTATGGGATCGCGTCATCGACAACATGGTAGGCAAACTTGAGTTCCTGGCGCGTAAGCAGAATATTGCTTTGTCTCCCAGCAGTATGATGGATGTAGAGACCGAGTCTCATATGCATGAGCAGGTGGCGCAAGAAGTAAGTGTTTCTTCCAAGTCCGCCAGGTATAATGCATAGTAAGCGATAGCCGCTAGCATTGCAATAATAACTTTGCAAACGTTTTTTACTAACTACCAATACGAGGTTGCTCGTTGTTGTATTGGCCCGGCGCGCATGCGTGCGGCGGGCCAATACGCTGCCAGGAGATGCTGTAAGGATGGAGGATGAGGAGTATGGTTGCGGATCTGGCTATCTACACTGTGGTTCATCAACCTCGGCGCTTAAAGTTACCGGCTCAGCCCATTCCGCGCGGAGCCACGCCCGAGGATATTGCCCATTGCCTCTTTGACGAACGAATGAATGAACGCTACTTTAGAAAAGTGGCGCAGTATAGCTATTATCCCGCCGCCCAGATGTTTTTGGATCTGGTGCGCCAGGGAATGAAGCTTTCGATTGGCTTCTCCCTCTCTTTTATACGCCAGGCGGAAACGTGGGATAGCACATTGCTGGACCTTTTCCGGGAACTGGTGGCGCATGAAAATGTTGAATTGATCGGGGTTGAACCATACCATAGTTTCCTTTTTTTGCTGGACATGCCTGCCTTCGTTACCTTGATGCAGGAGATGGCTCAGGAACTGGAGACCATCTTTGGTAAGCGGCCGGTGGTGACCGATACCACCGAGATGTGCATGTCGGCCTCGCTCTATGATGCGCTGGACATGGCCGGGTTTCATGGTGCCTTGATGGATGGGCGTCCCTGGGTAATGGGTTGGCGCGAGAGTACCCACCTCTATCGCAATGGTGATGAGGCTCCCTATGCCTTACCGATAGAGAATAAACGCGCTCGCCGCCCCGTGCGCAAGGCAGGCACCGTCCGGGAAGCCCGTAACAGCAGTCCCTATCTACTGACGCGACACCTGGAGCTCAGCGACGACGTTGGTTATCGTTTCTCCAATCGCAGTTGGGATGGGTATCCACTGTATGCGGACACCTACGCGAACTGGATCGCCCATACCTGGGGCGATCTGTTGCTGCTGGGATGGGACTTTGAAACCTTTGGTGAGCATCATCGGCGCGATAGCGGCATCTTTGACTTTATGCGCGCCCTACCGGGAGAGCTACAGCGGCGCCATGTGGACACCTATACCGCCAGTGAGCTCATCGAACGCCATCGAGCGCGGCCGCACCATCTCCCCTTACCAGTATATCCCACCACCTGGGCTGGAAGCGGAGGGATGGAGTTCTTCCTGGGGAACGAGGCCCAGAAAACGATCCTCCAGCTCATGGGCGAAGTCTATGGCATGGCCCGCCTGACCGGGAACGAAGATCTGGTTGACCTGGCCGTCTGGCTCACACAATCGGATAATCTGCACCTGATTCAATGGTATGGAAAGAGCGGCCCCGAAGCGGAGGTATCGGCCTACTTTACCCCATCCGAATGGTGGTCGCTGGGTC
This sequence comes from Dictyobacter halimunensis, assembly GCF_036245075.1. Lineage (NCBI taxonomy): Bacteria > Bacillati > Chloroflexota > Ktedonobacteria > Ktedonobacterales > Dictyobacteraceae > Dictyobacter > Dictyobacter halimunensis. The sequence goes on along the minus strand of NZ_BSRI01000002.1, from coordinate 1,883,652 downwards.
CCAACCGGGTCATCACCGAGCAGCAGCAGGTTTATATTAACGCCCTGCGCGCCATGCAGCCCTATGTGCCCGCGCGCCTCTGGCGCAAGCCCGAACGCAAACCGCAGCGTCGCAAAGAACCGATCCCCGAACGCGTTCCCGAGCTCAGCTACGTCGCCCGCCACGCTTAATCCTGGAAGGCGCGCGCCCGGGAACGGGGTCGCTTCGCGACAAGCCAGGGCAAGCCTGGATTGAGGATGCCCCCAGCATCCTCGCTTACGATTTTATATATGACAAGCGGAAGATGCGCTTTGCGCATCTTCCGCTTGTCATATATAAAATCGGGCGGCCGCTCGGGCGTCCGCACGCGCGGGAACTACCAACCTTCCCTTAACCATGCACCATCCCAAATGGTGCATGGTTAATATCTATTCATGTTTTTCTATGACTTTTGGCCTAGGAGATGCACCACGAATTGACGAGGCTCGGTTTATTTAGTTAGACTCACAAATAGCAATAAGTGTAAAGCAACAAAAAAAATATTTTGTATGAGGTAGGGTTTAATGCCACAATTTAATTCCTGGCGGTCCTGGGAGAGCGATGACGCTGAACAGTCAGGATCGCGCATCCCCGATGTCGCGATGATGACCCCGGTCCCGGGGGAAGTTGCTACGTCAACGTTTCAGACCGATGCCTTTCCGGGTCTGACCACCACCGAGCAAACAGCCGCGCTGAAGGTAAGAAATACCGATAATTATCCTCCTATCGTGCTGCAGAACGCGCAGACCACGCAGTCATTGGTACTGGCGTTACATGCCACCATACAGCAGCCATTGGTGCAAGGGAAAAGGCAGCCAATCGTTATCCCAGGTGATCGAAAACGGCAGCGTGATACCGAAGCACTGCGTCTCCAACAGGGAAAGCATCTTGGACTCACCTTGCGTGTGCGCCATGGCCTGGTCATGCTGGCTACCTTCGCCGTATTGATGTTTACCATGCTTACCATGACGCCCCTTGGCAGTGGCCAGAGTGGGGTGCCACTGGTTGATAGCGCCGTTAAGTGGGTACAGACCCAGCAAGAGAACTTTGACCTCGCTGTCGGCCGTACCGTGCCGGCGCCGGTGTCGACGACCCAGCAACCAGCACAGGCCAAGCAGCAGACGAATCCCGTTGTAACGCCTCCTACTCTAGACACAACCAACCTGCCTAAGAGCCAGTATGTTGCTATCGCGCAGCAGGCCGCGATGAAATATGGCATCAGCCCGGTTTATTTTGTGCGCCAGATTAATCAAGAGAGTGGCTTTAACCCCTACGCCATGTCTCCCGTTGGAGCGGTCGGTATCGCGCAGTTCCTGCCCTCGACCGCCGCGGGCATGGGTGTTAACCCCTATGATCCTGTTGATGCCCTGTACGGGGCCGCTCGCATGATGTCCAATCTCTCAAATCAGTATGGTGGAGACTATGCCAAAGCCCTGGCCGCCTACAATGCCGGTCCCGGTAGTGTTAACAATGCTGTCGCGGCCGGTGGCGCAGCCTGGCTCTCGTATCTGCCAGCCGAAACACAAAACTACGTTCGCATCATTCTGGGCTAGCTAAGCTGCCCTGGCGTAATGCGGATAAGAGCAAGATCGCAACCCTACCTCATAAGCGATCTTGCTCTTTCTTTTTGCCAGAAGACGCGCTTGAATTTCTGAGTATGTAGAGATATACTTTACCATAAGCAGCGATCATTCTGCGTATGGCATATCAAAAATATTGCCTGTGTTTGATCAATGCATGTGCCGTCCGGTGCTATCTTTCGCGCGGCACGGCAAGTCACCTACTATTAAGGATATAGTATTTCATGTCGGATATACATGTCCGTCAACGCAATGGCATTCTCTGGCTTATTCTTGACAGACATCCTCGAAATATGTTGACCGCTGCGATGCTTGAGCAGCTCTCCGCAGCCTTGCTCAAGGCACGCAACAAACCTCCGCGTCTCATCGCGCTAACTGGAATGGGTGAAGAAGCATTCTGCGCTGGCTTAGATCTACCAGATGATGCGATCATGCACGACCACACCCTCGCAGATACGGCACACGAGATCGAACTTTCCCTGGAGGCCTTGCAGGCGCAGGGGATTCCAACCGTTGCCTTAATCAAGGGTGCTACCTGGGGAGCTGGCTGCGATCTGGCGATTTTATGTGGCACCATTTTCGCGCGTGAAGATACGACGCTACGCCTGCCCGCTCGTGGTCACAGTCTCTTCCCTCGCGCGCTGACGACAGCATTACCAGCCTTGATTGGCGAAGCAGAAACGCAACATCTCCTAGAACGCTCTGAGCCTTTAAACGTGGCCGATGCGCTGTCACTGGGGCTGATTCACCAGATCCTGTCCCCCAGGCGCTTTCTGCAGGACGCAGAAGAGCTTCTGACCATGTTGATCAGTGTTGCCTGACGTTTCCCCCCTAGAGAGGCGGGCAGACAAAGTGGGTCCCTGGCTTACCAGGGACCCACTTTGTCTGCCCGTCTCTCAACGGAGTTCCGTGTAGCTAGCGCGTTTCCAATAGTCCCATGCTATTTCTTCGCCCCGGCATGCTCGGGCTGGCCTGTCCCTGAGGAGTTGGACCCAGGCTGGGATTTGAGAAGCCGGGCTGTGGAAGTGGAGCCATGGCTCCGCCGCTCTCAACGGTGTCTAACTGGAAGTTCACGATACCGGTGCGGATCTCTTGCGCCATCTGGCTTACCTGGCGGGCGAGGGCATGCACATCGTTGGCAAACTGGGTGCTGTATTTGACCACTTCCTGTATCGCTTCCATATTAGCCGCCGTGGGAGCCGCCTCGCCTGCCTGCGTTTTGAGCAGGCGTATTCGCGCGGTAATCTGCGACATCTCTTTATCTAATTCCTGGAAGCCACGGGTGGTATTGTGCTGTGAGATCTGCATCTCCTGCGTTATACGCTTATTCAAGCTTGCCAGTAACTGCAGGTCATCGCTAAACTGCAGGCGCAGTTCATCCAACTTCGCATAGGGTGTGCTGACCGATTTTGGGAAGTTGGTAAGCCGCTCGACGGCATGAGAGGACTGTTCAGATATTTTCAGAATAGTCTGAATGCGTTGCAAGATCTCCTCATTGGATACCTGGCGCAGCAGCTCGCGCGTCTGGCGCAACTGGGCCAGCAACTCTGCCTGCTGGTTATCGATCTTCTCCGGTGCGCTGGATTTTCCTCGGAGATCTGTTTTTCCGGCATCTACGATAAGGGGAGCTTTGTTATTCGCGGTTTTGACCTGTAGGAGAGCCTGAGTAAAGCTTTCTGAACGTTCTGTCTGCTGGCGCGCGATCACATCGAGCTGTTCGGCTGTCGTGCGGGTACGCTGCACAAAGCGGCGGAAGCGTCCCACCGTAAAATTAAACGCGTTGGCCAGCATGCCGATTGGATCGTTGCTGACGGGGGCGTTGATGCGCAGGTCACCAGCGCTCACGACCCGCATATCCGTAAAGAGATGTTCGGCGGCGTTGGTCAGCGCGTCACGCTGGTTGCGTGTCTCATCCAGCAGGCCCACAATGGCTTCCAGCATCGCATTCACCGATCCTGAAACGTCGGCGATCTCATCGCGTCCAATCACATTTACGCGCCGATTGAGCTGCCCCTGTTCGACCGCCTGCGTTACATTGCGCAACTGGCGTAGTCTGCGTACCAGCGTGCCCGAAATGACCAGCCCGATGATCAAAATCAAAATAAAGGCGATGATCGATCCAATGATGGTAAAGACAACCTGATTCTGGAATTCAACCGTCTCGGCGCTATTGATCGAATCCGTCAGGCGCACGTTAAACTGAATCAAGGCGCGTAGAGCGCTGGCCGCATCACTATTGGTCAGCTCAACCTGTACCTGCTCCAGGTACCTCGCCTTAGCTATATCGCCCTGATCAAAGTAGCGCGAAATATCGTTCAACGCTGTCTTATGGATGTTCCAGGTGCGCTGAGCACTACCCACCAGGACCGTTTGCTGATGGGTGAGCTGGTTTGATGAACCGATAACATCCAGGATCGACTGCTGTTCCTGGTGTTTGGCGATTACATCGTTATTGACATAATTATTGAGCAGACCGTCGTAGCGCGTAACAAGGCTCTTGAGTGCATCTTTTTCGTTCTGCAGCGTCTCATTTGAAGGCTGCGGAGTTTGCAACAACGCCAGGATCGACTGTGTCTCGGTCTTCATCAATTGTAAATACTGGCTACCGGTGTTTAAATTAGTGTTGGCTGTTAAGATACTGCGGTAGAACTCCGCCTGGCTGCTCAGGGATTGTGAACGCTGCAGACCGGTGGCCCCGGTTACCAGGGCCGCGATCAGGGCGGCGGCCAGGAAGCCGAGCGTCAGGCGTGCGCCAATGGGGAGATCGATTAACAGGGTGCCTCCACGTCTGAGTGAAGAGCGTATCGGAATGGCTTTTCCATTATAGGTTGGTGATGTGTCGGACATGGTTTTTTCCATTTGTGTATTGACTGTTGAAGCTGGCTTATACATACGATTCACGGCGGGTGACCTCGCTTTCATGAATGGACGAGAATGCGAGCGCTGTTTGTTGTACATGGCTACCGGGAATGGCATCTGCTTGATTCAGATTCATTTCATCAATGGTGATATAGCGTAGCTGATGGGCTTCTTGCTGTACTGTGGTGCTGGTCATAAAGTTGAGAAATTCATTCGTCAGCGGGAGGCTATCCCCCAGTGTATACATGTGCTCATATGACCAGTAATTATATTTGCCGTTGCCAATGGTGATGGCAGTTGGGTTGGCGCCGTCGATCGCGATCGCTTTGACGGTTGGCTTAAGGGCTGACAGCGCGATATAGCCAATCGCCCCAGGGGTGCTGGCGACGGTATTGACGACCTGCTGGGTATCGTCGACCTTGAGCAGCGTACCTTTCTCATCGCCACCACCAAGGATGTATTTACGAAATGTATCGCGGGTACCAGAAGTCGATGGACGGATAATAGGGTGAATTGGCTGGTTCAGGCCAGCTTTGATCTGGTCCCAGTTGGTGATTTTTCCGGTGGAAAAAATATCAAGAATCTGTTCTTTTGTCAGGGATGTAATATTGATATCTGGATGAACAATCATGACAAACGGTGTAACGCAAATAATGTGGTCGGTCATATTCGGATCGGGATAAATAGCCGGATCGGCATAGATGTCCGAGTCTCCAATATCAGATTTTTTTTGAAAGACATTGATCAGACCGGTTTTACTGCCACCTCCACTCACGATAATGTGGGTTTCAGGATGCAAGGCCATGAATTTTTTCGCCGCCACCTGAACCAGAGGTTGTAGCGCCGTCGACCCGCTAATTTTAAGCTGCCCATTCAGCTGTTGTGCTTGCTGGTCCGCACCTGCGCATCCCGTCAACAGCAGTGCCATGCAGAGCAGTACCGCGAAAGGTATAACGCCACGCGCAACAGCCTGTGAGGGCATACTGGTTTTGCCTTTACCATGATTGGCATAGACGTTTAAATGCATAAATAGTATCCTTTTGACCTGTGTATGTTTCTACTTAATATAGATTTTTAATGCGCATCACATCCAAAAGCGGGTGCTTACAATGGAGGGCTTCCCGTGTATGCGTTTCTTTTCCAGAGAGGATGCAATGGGATGCCTGCTTCGTTATCAGGTTTCTGACAGGTTGAATGCCTATTGTTGTGTTTCATCTCGATTATGTATGAACATGATTAAGCGATTGTTATGCATGTGTTAAATTAGCCTGAGGGAATAGTTAAAAGTGGAGGATAAACCAGCTTGTGATCGGTTTTGATAGGCTTTGCAGCATAAAAATAGACTCAACCTTATCTTAGTACTTAATGACTAATTGAGATCAAAGAACGTATTGGCATATGATTGTGAGAATGAGCGGAACTTTTATGGCCGGGGCAACGTCATAGCTGTGAATGGCTATTCAAGCAAGTATGGTTGGTCGCAGAAAAGGAGTTTTTCTATGTCGATTATGCGGATGCATGTTCATAAAAGTAAACGGACTGTGGGTATACTCGGCGTCGTAATGATTATGCTTTTGGTTGTATTGGCGGCGTGTGGCAATACTGACAGTAACAGTAGTAGTAATGGTGGCAAATCAACTACTGCTGGAGGCGCGCCAACGACCGGGCATCAACCTACGCCGACGCCAACCAGTATCGCCGGTTATGGTACGAGCCAGGGGTGTCCCAGCGATGTGGTGGTCAGTAATGCTCCCAAGGCCAATCAATCGGTAGTCGTGAAGAGCCAGACCGGAACGACGGTGAACGCGAATAAGGGCGATATTATTGATCTGAGCTTCCCATTCGGGAAAAAGTGGATTGGGCCGAAGAGCGTACCGGCTCAACTGGAGATGCAGAAGCCTGCTGGCTATGCGTCCAAGAGCGATAAGACCTGCGTCTGGCGCTTCACCGCCCAGAATACCGGCACAGTAGATCTCCATTTCACCAGCCGGGCCATATGCAAAGCTGGCCAGATGTGCCCTATGTATGTTATAGATGTGCCGGTAACGGTGATCGTAAAGTAGTTAATCCTCCTAGGGAGTAAAAAAACGTGCGGCCGCACTCGTTGTATGTGTGGATGCATTGGGTGCGCATTCGTGCACCCAATGCATCCACACATACAACGCCCCGTGAGCACTGCGGATGCGAAAGCCCAGGCGTGCTGCAGGTGATCATCTTGCGGATCAGACACAAACAAAAGGAGCGGGGACACAGCTGCGTCCCCGCTCCTTTTGTTTGCCGGGCATGTCCATTGTGATATAGTTTGAGGGGATGTTTTAGCTGTCGCTTGCTATATCAATACACAGCTTTAATCAAGGATTATGTATGGATGGAAATATTAAGCGTTGTTCGCCTGCTGGTAGTTCTCCTTTTGATCGCGCTGATGGTAATTTTTATCTCCAGGCGCTTCGCGGTCCCCTATACGCTGGGATTGGTGCTGGTCGGCTTGCTGATCAGCCTGTTCGGGCATATTGAGGCCTTCCATCTTTCGCCAGAGTTGGTGCTCTTTGTTTTTTTGCCTCCCTTGATTTTTGAAGGCTCCTGGTCGATCTCTCTCAGGTTGCTGCGCGAGAACTGGGTGCCGATCCTCCTGCTGGCTGTGCCGGGACTGCTATTGGAGCTGGCATTGATCGCGCTCCCACTCCACTTTTTCGCGGGCATGTCCTGGTCGGTGGCCCTGCTGCTGGCGGCTATTTTATCACCGACCGATCCGGTAGCAGTGCTGGGACTTTTCAGGCAGCTCAAGGTAAACGAGCGCCTCTCGATCTTGATCGAGGGTGAGAGCCTGTTTAATGATGGTGTGGCGGGCGCGCTCTACCAGGTCTTTCTGGCGATCGTCTTGCTGGCGGTGCAGGGACAGCAGGTATCGCTAGGTGCCGCCGTACTGCGTGGTATTGGTGTATTTATCCTTCAGGCCGGGGGCGGTATAGTGGTGGGTGCCCTATGTGGACTGGCGGTCAGCCGCTGTGTCAAGCAGGTCAACGACCACCTGATCGAAATGACCATGACCATTGTTACCGCGTATGGTGTCTATCTACTGGCCGATGCCCTGCATATGTCTGGCATCCTGGCCGTTATTGTTGCCTCGCTGATTATGAGCAATTATTGTACCGAGCAAGGCATGTCTGAAGAGACACGCCTGGTGGTTGATGACTTCTGGAGCATGATCGCTTTTCTGGCCAATGCACTGCTCTTCCTGCTGGTCGGCGCCCAGCTCAATCCACTTGGCCTGCTCACCATTGGTCAGCCGATGTATCTGCTGCTGGCCGCCAGTGTAGTGATCATCGCGGTGCTGGTAGCACGTTATGTGATGATATTGCTTTTGCCGCTCCCCTTCGTCGGTGAACTGCGCAAGCGCCTGCACGCCTGGCGTTTTATCCTGTTCTGGAGTGGTTTGCGGGGAGCCCTGTCGCTGGCGTTAGCGCTGGCCCTGCCCACCAACGTTCCCCACCGCACTGCATTGATTTTCTCCACCTACATAGTGGTATTATTCACCCTGTTAGTGCAGGGATTCAGTATTCGACCGGTGCTTCGCCGCATACAGGGCTTGTTGTAGCCACCATGTTGGCGGACAGGTATCGCTTGATATGTATATATGAGCTATAGATCTATAGTCAGAGTTATGCATTCCAGAAAATACAAAGAAGTATGTCTATAGCCCCCAACCATTTTCAAGCAATCTTGATGAGGAGTAGATTGATATATAGCTTCACTTGAGCTCAGACAGCTATATCGATACGAACGGTAGCTCTTCGTTTCTCTGTTCTTGATACTACTGGCTACAGGTCTGGCGGCTATACAACTATGCCATAGGAATATAGTAAACTCTCCTATTGACAGGCTGGTTCCATCTCCGTTACAATCAACGTAACGGTAGTTACTTAATACGACCAAAAAGTAACTTCTGTAACACATAGATCTGGAGTATTAAGATGGCAACACAATATTATTCATCATCACCATCGCTGACGATTATAGAAGCGATCTCTCAACATGCCGCGACATCCTATGTCCCTGTAACCTCTTCCCTTTTTCCTTGCTCCTCTATGTCTATGTCTATGTGTTGTCCTCACTGTTGCTAAACACTTCTGGCTCATCTCCACTGTATATGGCGCTTTTGAAGAAATAGAAAGCGCATCTCGCAGCTGGTCTATTGCGGATTTCCACTGAAATTTGTTTTTCCGGATACGCCGGTTCTCCTTTGGCTTCAAGGGCAGACGACCTACCATTATTTGCCTATAGACATGAGCCCCTTTGATGCTTAGAAATTTTTACTGCCCCTTTTCAGGTTACCAGGTAGAGAGTGAGGATGTATCAAATGTTACAATATGCTTTGCCCATACAGGTAGATAGGATTGATTTGTTGGCCGTCAACAAAGTTGTGAAGGGACGGCTCGATCTGATGGTGCTCCGGCACATGGCTCGTCAACTACAACTTGTACTCCTGACGACAGAACAACAGCCCGACATGACGAATATTCCTATAGTTTATGAGCTTACAGAGCGTCAATCGTGCCTGCATCGCATCGTTTTTTATCGCCCCCAGGCGTTGTATGAGGAGGAGACGCTCTCTTTTGTCGGTTTTGTCAGTGGGCGTCAGACAGGCAATGATGATGTTCTGAATGAGGAACTTTCCCAGGCGGACCTGCATATGCTTGCTAAGCTCACACATATTCCGGGTCTGCTGGCCTATTCATCCATGGAGCTACGACCCGGTCGCTGGTATAACCTGGTGATGATGCAGACCCTTGATGTGAAGACTAACTTAAAGGGCATCGACATGCATCAGCACGCGGCCTATCACCTGGCGCCGCGTGTTTACGATTGGATTCGTATTCATAGCGGCATCTTTCCCGGTGGGCTAGCAAAAAATGCACCGCAGCTGCTTAAATCCAAGCACTATGCCTTTCATCATCAGGCAAACAATTTTCAAATGCATGAGATCATGTATTAAGCAGTAGATAAGGATGGTTATGTCAGTGGGAGAACATGGTCTGGCTACATTGCGCTGTGCTAATTTTCTATCGTCGTTGTTGCAGGAAACCTATAGTGCTATCGCCTCCTATGTTGGACAACAATTGGGCATGGAGGTTGTTTTTAACACCGGGCACCGTCTGGATGAATTTCAGGACGGTCGGAGTGATTTTGGCTTCCTCTGCGGACTCCTCTATGTACGCGCGCACGCTACTCCTGAGGATCCTGTTGATCTGCTGGCGGCTCCTGTATTATTGCCCGAGCGCTATCAACGGCAGCCCAGGTACTTTTCGGACGTGGTTGTGCGGCGTGAGAGTGATGCACAGGATTTTGCAGATCTTGGGGGGAAGAGCTGGGCCTATAACGAAGAGGCTTCTCACTCTGGCTATAACCTGGTGCAGTATAGCCTGCTGCAGCGGCAGCAGACGGCTGGCTATTTCGCAAAGACGATTCGATCGGGCTCCCACCTGCAATCCCTGGAGCTGGTGCTCCAGGGAGAGGCAGACGCTACCGCCATCGATTCCCACATACTGGATGTCCTTCTGCTGCGTAACCCACACCTCGCCTCGCAGATCCGTGTCATTGATGTGCTCGGTCCCTCGACGATTCCACCGATTGTTGCCGCGCGCCGCCTGCCCGCATCTCTCAAGCAACGCGTGCAGCAGGCTCTGCTGAACATGCATGAAGATCCCCGGCAGGCGGCTCTGCTGCACCTGGGAGGCATTGAGCGCCTGGTCGCGGTTCAGGATGACGATTATCAAGATATTCGTACCATGCTGGCTCGTGTGCGCTCCGACGAGCAGCAACACGCCCACATCGCGCTATAACACTCACATTGCCACGTTTCCATAAGCTATAATAGACGTGTATACACATGTTCATTGTGCATAAGTCACACTACTGGAAGGACAGACGTGAGCATATGACGACTGCTAGTGAAACAGGCAATGGAGCTGAGCACAATAGACCCGATTATCGTTCCCGCATCGGCCTGGTAGCGGACTCCCCCAATTTCCCGGCTGCCTGGGATCAGGTGGTAGAGAAGGTACGTATAGCCGATGAATTGGGCTACGATTCGGTCTGGCTGGGCGAGTCATGGGGCTACGAACTTTTTACCTCGATGGCTGACCTGGTGCGGGCCACGAAGAGGATCAAGATCGGGGCTGGTATCGCCAATATTTATTCGCGTACCCCGGCGGTGATCGCCAGTACGGTCGCCACGCTGGATGAGCGCTCCGGTGGCCGTATTTTGTTGGGCCTGGGGCCCTCAGGCGCACAGGTGATCGAGCACTGGCATGGTGTACCCTTTGAGAAGCCGCTGCAGCGCACACGTGAATACGTTGAGATCATCCGTACAATTTTACGCGGCGAGAAGCTGGTGCATAAGGGCGAGATATTTCAGCTGGAGCGCGGCTTCAAGCTGCGGTTCAAAGCCACGCGTCCGGATCTACCGATCTATATCGCGGCCATGGGACCTAAAAATGTTTTTCAAACAGGCGAGATCGCTGATGGAGTCCTGCCGGTGTACTGGCCCGCGACCCGTTGGGGATCGCTGCGTGAGCAGTTAGATGCCGGATCGAAGGCCGCGGATCGACCGGCCCACAGCGCGGCCATTGCTCCCTACATTACCAGCGTCATCCTGCCCGATGGTGCCAGCGAGGCCGAACAGCAGGCGGCCCGCTTTAAAGCCGCCTCCCCTCTGGCTTATTACATTGGGAAGATGGGTGTGTACTATGCACAGATGCTGAGCCGCAACGGCTTTGAAGAGGATGTGCTGGCCGTGCAGGCGGCCTGGCAGCAGGGCATGAAATCGGCGGTAGAGGCGGTCAGTCCGCGTCTGCTGGAGGCGACCACCATTATTGGAACCGCGCGGGAGTGCGCCGCCAAAGTAGATAGCTGGGCGGCCATGGGCGTGGACGAACCACTGCTGTCCATGCCCGATGGCTCCGTCGATGAAGCGGCCGCTCAACTTTCCGCGCTTAAAGAGGCGCTGGCCGTATAGCCTGTGCGACTCGCGAACTCATCGGCATGTTGCAGACGCTTCTGGATCGATGGGTGCGAGTGGAAGAGAAACTCAACGATGGGCGCCGGCTCAAGCTCTGACAGATTCTGGTTGGCCAGGCGCCTCATCGCTCCTTTGAACGCCTCTATCTTGTGGGTGGAGGCCAGCGCGTATTCATCCGCCTGGTATTCAATCCTGCGGCTCAAGCCATTGCTGAGCGGCATGATAATAAAGCTGAACACGCCGATCAGCGCGAAGAAGAAGGGCAGCGTGGCGGCGTCGGTCAAGGAACGATAGTAGTGTTGCTGATCGACGACCCAATGGAAGACGAGGTTGACCAGAAAGAGCCCCACCAGCATTAATACCGTCTGGCTGGCGATCAGCTTCCAGATGTCGCGATGCACATGGTGCCCCAGTTCATGGGCCAGCACCACCTCGATCTCATCGATCGTGTAGCGATCGGTCATCGTATCACCCAGCACAATGCGCCGCGTATTACCCAGACCCATCAAAGCCGCGTTGGTGGCGGTGGTCTTATGGCTCATCTGCATTGAGAAGACACCCTTGACTCGCGTGTTGGCCTGTTCCGCCAGCTTCAACAGACGCTGTACCAGCTCACCATCCGGTAGCGGCGAGAATTTGTAGAACAGTGGAAAGATCAGGATAGGGGCCAGGTTGGCCATCAGAACCGAGAAGAACAGGATGATCAGCGCTGCCCAGAGCCACCACAACTGCGGCTGAAAAGCGAGCAAGGCATAGACCAGCGAGATAAAGACCGCCTCCAGCAGCAGGTTGAGTCCCAGGCCGATCCCCACCTCACGCAACCAGGCGCGCAGGCTCATCACCGAAATACCATAGCGATGCGGCAGCACAAAACCGGAATAATAGGATAAGGGCGAGGTCAGTAATTCGTAGAGTATGGTAATTAAGACGCAATAGACGATGATCTGCCAGGGGAACCAATCTGTTCTGGGCTGCCAGTTTAGAAGCGGCAACCAGCTGCCGGCACCTTGAATGAGATCGCGGAACCATTTGTCGAGTCCTGCTCCCAGCACGATCAGAATGCTAAGTACCCCGATGCCCATGCTAACATACGAGATGCGGCGGCGCGTGCGGGCATATTCACGCGCTTTTTGCTGTCGTTCGACATCAATTTCCATGCCAGTGACTTCCTTTGGATCGGGCAAGGCAACAAGTAGCGCTGCAAGAACGGTCAATAGATGACCAGGGAAAAACCATGTTTAATCGTAACGGCCCGCTTTGATTTGGCGGCACGCCAGGCGGACTTACTCATGCCGACGCGCTTGCGGAGATCATTGAGCTGTTCTTCTGAGAAGTGTTCTGAGGCGGCGAGTACGACGCGGCGAAGTTCCGCGCGGATAGCATTGATGCGATTTTCCAGCTCTGCCAGCCGATGAGCATCATGTGGAAGCCCTTGAATCGCTAGCCGGGCGAGGTCGGCCCATTGCCTGGCTGGTAGACGCATAGCTTCAACGCGCTCTTTAATAAAGATGGTGACTTCATCAAAGTTTGGTACAGCTGTCAGGTCAGTCATGCTAAGCTCTCCTCTTGATGGATAACAGAACTCAGTGGAACTGGAATGACATCCTTATCGCACCAAAGATTCATACAAGAGAACCGCATCCATTGGCGTGGGTGTTGGATCCAGGGCGTGAGAAGGGCCACAGTTGGGTGCGGCCCTTCCCATGCACACCTCTGAGAGTTCTACGTTAAACTGCGATGTAGATCCGCGAATGAGAGGCGCGCGCTCTCCAGAGATGGGATCGCGGGCTGATCATTCTCAACGATAAATGCGGTGGCGCCAGCGGCCTGACCGGCTTCGATATAGCCGGCGATATCCAGCGTGCCCGCGCCAACCTCGGTAAATTTACGATCGGGCGTCATATCTTTCAGGTGCAGGGTGGCAATGCGATTGCTATGCTTATTGATGAAGGCGATCGGATCAACCCCCGCGAACGCGGCCCAGTATGTATCCAACTCAAACTTCACCAGATTCGCGTCTGTCGAGGCGATCAACCGCTCAAGGAGCGACTGGCCATTCACCTGGGCAAACTCGAAATCATGGTTATGATAAGCCAGCGTCAACCCACGATCCTTACAGATCTGTCCATACTCATTCAACTGATTGGCAAATTTCTTAAAAGATTCTTCCTGCGCCAGCAGATCTTTATTGATCCACGGAATAATTAAATAAGGGCTGCCGATCTCCAGACAGTAATTGATTTCGTGCTGGATATCTTTCTCAACCAGGGCCAGACCCACATGGCTCCCGACCGTCTTCAGGCCAAAGTCAGCCAGGATCGCGGCCAGATCCTTCGAGTTAAAATCGCCATAGCCAGCGAACTCGACGCCCGGATATCCGATCTCCGCGACAGCGCGCAGCGTCTCTTTAAAATTTTTCGCCGTCTCATCACGTACGGTATACAACTGCAATGCGATAGTGTCAGTCATGAAAACTCCCTACTACTGATGACGAATAGGTGATATAAGGCTCATTCATTGCCCCAACTTACCTAAGTAGTATACCACCTTTGGAATGAACAATGGTCCCTTTCGTAGCGTAATCGTTTGTGAGTAAAAATATTATCATATGGATCAAAATAAATGCCTGAACGTCTGCATCGTTGAGAATGTGTCTTACTCTTTTCTTGCTGGCGAGCGTAAGTGCTTCCGCACGGGTGTCCGCATACGCGGCCGCACACGTTTTTTATATTGGTGCACGGGATACACGAATGCGCACCCCGTGCACCAATATAAAACCGCCTCCTGAGAACGTGTCTTACTTTCATGATCATCATCTCTGGCTTGCATGAGGTTTCGCACCTCTGGTGCTCACGAGTCCATGGTGTGCGCGTGCTGGGGCGCTCACGTGCTCCCAGAGTGACGAGAGTCTGACACCCTCTGAGCGCCAGAGGTGCGAAAACACATGCAAGCCGCAGGCGATGATCATAGGCCACAGGCACGAAACCTAAACAATAAATAATGTACAATAAAAAGGAGTGCGTACAGATGCGTACTCCTTTTTATTGGTGGAGTTGTGGGGTGGCTTGTTTTAGGCAGTTATGTGTTTATGATGAAGGGATGGATATGCTATGAAGCAGTCGTTTGCCTGGTGGTGTTTTGCTCGTGAGGGATTGGCTCCTGAGAAGCTGTTGAGCACGGCGGCGGAGATCGGCTATCAGGGCGTAGATTTGATCGATCAGCAATACTGGTCCCTGGCCAGAGAAGCGGGCCTGCGCATCGCATCGGTCGGTGGGCATGTCTCGATTGAGAATGGGCTGAATCGGCGCGAACAGCATGATCGCATCGAGCAGGAGATTCTGGCAAAACTTGAGTTGGCAAAGGAGTGGGACATTCCGACCCTGATCTGTTTCAGCGGGAGCCGGGCCGGTCTAGCGGATGAAGAGGGCGCGGAGAATACCGCCGAAGGGCTGCGGCGCGTGGCGCGGGCCGCCGAAGAGGCCAATGTGACGCTGATTGTTGAGCTCTTGAACAGCAGGGTGAACCATCCAGACTATCAGTGCGATAAGACGGAATGGGGAGTGCGCGTATGCGACCTGGTGAATTCGCCTAATGTTAAATTGCTCTATGATATCTATCATATGCAGATTATGGAAGGTGATCTCATCCGTACCATTCAGCAGTATCACCCTTATTTTGCTCACTACCATACCGCTGGCAATCCCGGCCGTCACGATATCGACGAGGAGCAGGAGATCTATTATCCTCCTATCTACCGGGCCATTCGCGCCACCGGCTATAGCGGCTATATCGCCCATGAGTTTATTCCCAAGGGCGATCCGCTCCAGGCTTTGCGCACCGCTTACTCAGACTGTGAGCGCAGCCTGGTCCAGGGATAAAAGATGATGCGGCCACCGATTGATAATCAGTAGTGCACCTGCAGTTGCCAGAAGTCCTGCGTGGGCACTTGAGGATCATCCGCTCCGCGCACCACAAAGGCATGTCCGTGTCCATCGCAGGCGCTGGCTCCAAGCACCGATCCACCGGCCGTAAAGGGGATCAATGGCTGCATCTGCAGCGTCTGCGTGTCGATCAGCCAGCTGCTATCTTTGCCGCGTTGCTGCGCTTTATCAAAGCCGCCGATCAAAGCCAGTTTGCCGGGCACTATGGTGCAGCCCGAGGCACTGCTCATGGCCTGGGGCAGGCTGGTGGCGGCCTGATTCCAGATGTTGTGGGCGATATCATAGCTATAGATGCTATTGGTCTGCTGCTGCTGGCCCGCGTCGGTCGAGCCACCAAAGAGGAGCAGGTGTCCCTGTTCATCGCTACTGATAACGACGTATCCCAGGCCCACGGGCAGGTCGGCCAGGTGCCGCCAGTGAGAAGTCGCGATATCATAGCGATACCAGCCCGTTCCCGCCTGAGCATGGCTATCGCCGGGATGGCTAAAGCCTTGTGTCAGATAGAGATGTCCCCGCTGATCCGCGAACAGGGCGCTGGCAAAACCAATGCTGATCTGATCTGGCGGAATAATCTTTTTCAGTTGCTCCGTGTCTGGCTGGTAAGCGTAGAGCAATGAAGGCACATTGTAGCTGTCAGACGAATAGCCGACCGTAAAGTAGATGGTATTTCGTTCATCGACGGCGGCCGCGTTATTCACCATTCCCGGGAACGCGGTTTGCACAACTTCCCAGCGCGTGCCGATCACATCATAGCGATACAGGGCATGGTCATAAGATGGATGCCGAGGGCTGCTATAGGCGCCATTCATATAGACGTAAGGATGTCCTCGCTGCTCGACATAGACCGCCGCGGTGTCGGCCTCTGGCCTGGGCAGCGATGGTAGGCGCAGCCATGCATTGGACATGGCTCCAGGCTGAGGATGGGTGGCGCTGGTGACGGAGGGAGGGCCGAGCTGGACATGTTCTTTTGCTGGCTGCAGGCGCACATAGAGCAGCAGTGACGCCATGATCAGGAAGAGCATCAGTGCCAGCCCGAAGCTGATCTGAATCGCGCGCTGAAATGTCAGGATCTGGACTGGCTTGCGCCTGCGGGGCGCAGGCGAACCCTCCAGCGTATGCAAAGAGAGCTGCGACAGGCTCATGCTGGATCGGCGCTGCAAACTCTCATCGACCGAGGCGAACTGCTGCTCCATCTGATCATGGTCCAGGCGTTCACGCCGCATCTGCTGGAGCATCTCGCGATCCGCGCGTCTTTGTTCCAGATCACGGGTGTTGAAAACGACCTCTGTTTCATCATTATTATGTTGACCCGATCCCATCTCTTTATCGCTTCCATCTCGTCTGGATCGCTGTTCCGCGTGTACCCTGATCTTATCGCTCTGTAGCGATTGTCCAAACAGCCGGCGCTGGTAGTCCAGCCGCTCCTCGACCCGGTAGGCGCGCTCCAATGCCAGAAAGAGAACGTGCGCCGACTGGTAGCGCTCGCATGGATCGGCCTGCGTGGCCAGCTTGATGATGCCATTGAGCATGGTAGAGACAGGCATCGGCGGATACTCGCGTAGCTCAGTGCTGGCCTGTGGATGTGTGCCCAGCACCATCTCCTGCAGGATCATGCCCAGGCTATAAATGTCGGCGCGGATATCGATAGAGGCGCCGTTGGGCGCGAACTCGGGGGCTGTGTACCTGGTGTGCGTCCCTGGCTCTTCCTCGCTGAAAAAAGGTGGCTCCTTAAAATAGCGCGCATTGGCCAGATTGATGAGCATGGAAGATTTATCCGGTAGCAGGAAGACATTTTCTGGCTGCAGGGCACAGTAGATGAGTGGTGGCTGCTGACGATGGAGATAGTCCAGCACATCGCATACCTGCATACAATAGCTTAGCGCTTCCAGGGGAGGTAAGGCGGTCTCAATTTGCAGTTGTTGGCGCAGGGTATGGCCCGGCATATAATTCATCACCAGGTACCAGTAGCCATCTTCGGAGAAATAGTCATACAGGGTCGGCAAGGCCGGATGCTGCAGTCGCGCCATCAATAGAGCCTCGCGCAGGAAAAGATCGGTATGTGTTCCTCCGGTAACGGGGAAAAAAGCCTCCTGCCCTTCTCTCCCAGGAGAAGGGCGACGAGAGATATCCCCACCATGCAAAATATAATCTAGCTCATCTACTACGCTCTCTGGCAATGCCCCATCGGCCTGCACCTGCTTGAGCGCAAGTGGTGTCGCCAGCGTCGTATGCGCCGCCAGGTATAATTTGCTGCTTGCATCCTGTCCCAACAAGCGCTTGATGTGATATTCACCATCGTGTAATACATGTCCGACAAACCGATCATCGCCTACCACCTGTGGTTCTTCCGAAGGTATCATCGCCATCCAGCTCCCCTTTCACTTACTACCTGCCAACGTATAACCTGCTTTTGCTGTATGGTACCTAAGGAATATAGTCGGCGTCAAGCCATATCTCCTTAACGCTTCCGCTGCATCAAAAAGAGTAAATTGATATTCCTTATGAAAAACAATACTTCTATATCTATTATAACCCTGGCGCATTCATGCATATTCATAGAGGGCTGCAGACTTTTCTTTTGCCAAGGGTGCTTGTGCGCCCGCGCACAGTCTCGCACCTGCGGTGCTCGCACTGTTTTTTATATTGGCGCATAGGGTGCGCTCAAGCGCACCCTATGCACCAATATAAAACTGACTTTGTTTATATGTTGTGTGTGATGAATGATGCAAATGTGCGCACTGCGCACATTTGCATCATTCATCACACACAACATATAAACAAGCGCGAGCACCGCAGGTGCGAGACTGTGCGCGGGCGCTCATGCGCCCCGGTAAGAGATGAGTTTGATACCCTCTATGTATGTATGGGCGAGACTGTGTTATGATAGGGGGCGAAATTTGATCTGTTTTAAGCGATGTGCTGACACTGAGCTATCGGCCCGGGCTGAACGTATGGAGTCCGGGCTTTTTCTGGTAGGAGAGGATAGACTGGCGGCACGATAGCATGGGAGAGATGAGAAGATGTCTATTCACTATGTGTTGCGTGGTAAAACGCAGGTTCAGGATGTTGAGCGTGAGGGGACGTTAAGCGATGAACAGTTGGTCGGCGTGAAAATCAGCCAGGATACCGCTTTGATTAATGTCGTCATCCGAACGTTGCGTACCCAGGGAATTGAGGCTGAGTGGCAGGAATGCGTGCTGGATGGGGATGCTGCTGGGACCCGGATCTACACTTTCTACAAAAAGCGTTGGACGCAACAGAAAACGCGCTAGCAGACGCCTGTGGGGAGGAAGCCAGCTTTCTGTATTGCGAGCATAGCTGGCCTCCTCGCTGATGTGCTTATGATTGGTAGGGTCTGGCGCTCAACTGCAGGATCAGTCGGTGAGAGCCACGCGGGGCGATATTGAGACGATCAGCGGGACGATTGAGACCATCTTCGCTGGTCACCACGGGCTCGAAGCAGATGAAATCATGATCGGGCGCGGTTGATGGCTCGGACCAGACCTGCATGGTGGAGAGCGAGTAGCGTTCATCCACGGGTTGTTCGGCAATGGTCAGATCGCCTTCATGTGGCATATGGACTGTGACGCTATGGGGAAACGGATTGGGCTGGTCCGGTGGCTGGGTCGCCCATTGAATCGCCTGGGGATCTATGCGGGGCAGTCCGTCGATGGTGATATCGGCTTTGTCCTTCTGGGCGACGGAAAAGTATGGATGGAAGCCGGGCGCGATCGGCATCACTTCATCGCTGCGATTCTCCATCGTCAGTGTGTAGGTCAGGGTACCTTCTCCGGCAACGATCTGAGAGGTAAACGCGAACTTGTAGGGATATTGCGCGTAGGTCTGCTCATTGTTGGTCAGCTGAATGGTAATGCTGGCGGCATCTTGCTGCAGCACCTCCCACGGCATCGTACGCCCAAAGCCATGGATGGGTAGCATTGTGCCCTTCTCTTGAAAGATGCCCTGCTTCAAACGCGAAAAATTGGGTATCATCAAAGGCATTCCCCAGCGTTTAATGTTGCCGGTCTCGCTGGCTCGATAGAGCACCTGCCAGTCTCCCACCTGAAAATGCGAGACGAGGCAGATGTCCGGCATTACGCCGACTTTTGTATCTCCAGCACTGAGCACGACTTCGCGCTCCATCGGAAATTGTGTAAATGTCATGATGTTATCCACTCCCATTGTATGTAAATAACTGTTTTTATCAGTGATCAACCTGTTTGGCTCCATCACCTGATCGGATACGGGTCTGTGATAGTGCCGCCCGCTTTACCTGGCGTGTTCACGTTTTCTTCTAGGCTAGCGCGAACGCTTTAGCCAGGGCCGGTTGCTGCTGGAAGAGGCGCAGGGCGTAGGCAATTGCATCCGTTTGCTGGAGAACGGCCTGTACAGGATCGGGCAGAAAACCGGCTTCCGCGATCCAATACAATGGTACGCGAATTATCTCCAGCGGTAGAGCCTGAATCTCTTCACGCGATAGCGGTTGATCGGTCGCCTGGTTATAGGCTTCCAACAATGTCCGTACGCGTGTCCAGGGAGCCAGCTCGGGATAGCGCACATCCTCTTGGAGCCAGAAGATCCAATAGATCGCGTATGCCAGGTCAAAGATGCGTTCATGCGTATCCAGAAAATCGAAATCCAGCAGTCCCGCCACGCTACCCGCGCGGAAGAGTACATTGCCCATGCGATAATCACCATGGGTTGGACGGCGCGGCAGATACTGGCCCTCGTCATACCACCATGGCAACTGCTGAGAAAGCATCTGCAAAACCACGTGGCAGATTTCACTGGCCTGTTGCACCTCTCCTATTTTATACGCAGACCGTGAATTTTCGATGAGAGACGCCGTTCTCTCGATCCATTCCATCATTTGAACAGGGGTAGCATAATTATCGATGGCGGGCTGAACAATGTTGGCTGGAGCGAGATGCTTTTCCAGAAACGCGTGCAGATCACCGAGCAGTGTAAACATCATGGGTAAATACTCCCAGCGTTTTGTTGTGGGAGGATCGTGAGCAATAAACGGCTCAATTTCAATCAGGCGCTGCTCATGAGACAATATGTCCGCGCCACTGAGGGCGGGTATCGGGAGGGCGACTGGAAAGCCGGCCTCGGCCAGCAGGCGCTTCGTTTGATGTTCAAAAGACAGGCGGCGCATCGTGACCCAGGGACGATGGATGCGCAACACATACTGACCCGACTCCGTATCCAACAGGGCGTTTAAGTTATAGGTGCCCCCCAGATCACGAATCGCGAACGTCGTACCGAGCGCGTAATGCTCAAGCATCTCGGGAACCAGTTCCAGGTCGGCGCGGGGCCCAAAAAGAAGCTCTTCCAGTTGATCCCTCCTTTGCTGTCAGACGCATATTCCTTAAAATATTGTCACGCTGGCATTGTACGCATATCTGAGCCTGATCGCAAGTTCTCTATCCTCTCTTCCCCACCTTCAAACTCCACCTCTTTGTATCTTCTCTTCCCCACCTTCAAACTCCACCTCTTTGTATCTTCTCTCCCCCACCTTCAAACTCCACCTCTTTGTATCTTCTCTTCCCCACCTTCAAACTCCACCTCTTTGTATCTTCTCTCCCCCACCTTCAAACTCCACCTCTTTGTATCTGTGAAGTTGTCGCGGGCGCGCAGCGCGCCCGCGACAACTTCACAAAATAAATTTTCGAGCGCCGCAGGCGCTCGAGTCAGGGCCACAGGCCAATAAAGCAACCATCCAGCCACTCATGATATTTGAGCATACAATCCCGCCCGTAGCGGGATTGTATGCTCAAATAGGACCTATTGTCTTTTGAGAGACAGGTGTTTATACTGTATGATATCAAGGTACATATGTATGTACCCATATGTATGCTATTCATCACTACTACTACCGTATCATTATATTCGTCCAGCTTCCGGATGCATACGAATACTAAAAAGCGTGGGAGACAATTCGGATAGAGAAGCGCCGAAGCGAGGAAAGACAGAAAAAAGGAGGCGTGCATCCTCCCCTTGCCGGAAGGCGGGGACTCCGCACGATTGAAAAAGGGTGACAGGACATATCGCAATTAAAGGTACCCGCAACGGTTTGCTCTTAACGCTAGAACCAGAGACCCCCTTCAGTGATTTGATCTCTGCGCTAGCTAATCGCCTGGCGGAATCGCCCGCTTTTTTTCGGGGTGCCTCTCTTACGGTAGATACCACACATCGCTCACTGCGCACCAACGAGCGTTCACAACTGGAAGATCTACTGGCCCGCTATCACATGTCTGTATCCGCAGTTGAAACCGTATCCGAAAAGCGGAAGGCCGCCAAGACGATCTCTCTATCCATTCCGGATACGTCTATTGAAGGAATAGTCACGAAGGAGGTCGGACCAATGACAAAAGAGATTCCGCCAACACCGGCACCGACTCCATCTTCAAATCCACCTTTGAATCCATCCCCCAATGCATCTCTCAATGCTAAAGAGCCGGTTCCGGTAACAAAAGATGTGCGCGAAGCACCGATCAAAGATGCTCGCGAATCGACCGACACTTTATTTATCAGGCGTACGGTGCGGTCAGGGCAGGCCATCCATCACGATAGCAACGTTGTGGTGCTCGGAGATGTCAACCCGGGCGCTGAAATTGTGGCCGGCGGAGACATCATCGTCTGGGGAGTATTGCGGGGAATGGTACATGCTGGCTATCCAGATAATGAGAATGCAATCGTCTGTTCTTTGCAACTATCGCCCGTCCAATTGCGTATTGCGCATCTCCTCTCTCGTCCCCCCGAAGGTTTTGAAGCACAGCCCCGACCCGAGGTCGCGACCATACGCGAAGGCCAGATCGTTGTCGAGACATGGGTAAGCGGACGGTCACCTCGCAAATAATATGGTTTTGCTGTATTCATGAAGTTGGATAATGCACATCTACTTCAATCAAAAGTTCGTGATATACTAAAAGACTGTATGGGCCAATACAGCAGCCTGAAAAGTTCTTCAGAGGGAGTATAGCATGGATAGCCGGATAATCACCATTACGTCGGGTAAGGGCGGGGTGGGCAAAACAACCACGACTGCGAATTTAGGGACCGCATTGGCGATGCAGGGGAAAAAGGTTGTGGTTGTTGATGGCGACATTGGATTGCGCAACCTGGATGCCGTTCTCGGCTTAGAGAATCGCATCGTTTATGACCTGGTAGATGTTGTTGAGGGTCAGTGCCGTCTGCGGCAGGCGCTCATTAAAGATAAACGCCAGCCAGAACTCTATTTATTACCAGCCGCACAGACACGCGATAAAAACGCTGTCAATAGCGTTCAGATGGAGCAACTTTGCCAGCAATTGCGCCAGGAATTCGAATTTGTGGTGATCGACTCACCGGCTGGTATTGAGCAGGGGTTTCGTAACTCAATCGTCGGTGCCGATGAGATTATTATTGTCGCGAATCCTGAAATGGCCTCGGTGCGCGATGCCGACCGTATTATCGGCCTGGTAGAAGCCGCCGGCAAGCCAGAACCTCGCCTGATCCTTAACCGTTTGCGACCAGAGATGGTCAAGCGTGGCGATATGATGGATGTCACCGATGTACTGGAAGTGCTGAACATTGAATTGTTGGGCGTGATTCCAGAGGATGAAGCTATCATCGTTGCCACCAATAAAGGTGAGCCGGCTGTCTATGATAAGCGTACGCGTGCTGGACGTGGCTTTTTGCACGCCGCTCAACGTCTCCTGGGAGAGGAGGTCCCACTGGAAGATCTGGTAGAATCTCCTTCCCTGCTGGAACGATTACGGCGCTTAATGGGATTTGGTCCTGCATTGGGTGAGAAGCCTGTGCGTTCGTAGTCTTCTTGAGAGGGGGCAAACAATGGGTGTTTTTGAATTTATGGTTGGCAAGAAAAAGCCAACCCCTGGTGAGGTGGCCAAGGAGCGCTTAAAAGTGGTACTGGCACATGATCGCTTGAAGCTTAACCCTGAATTGCTGGAGGTGATCCGGGGGGAGATCCTGTCGGTCGTCTCTCGTCGCCTGGCGATTGATGAAGATCAGGTGCAGGTCAACCTGGCGCATGAAGGTGGCGCGGAAAAACTGCTGGCCAACATGCCGATCAGGCGCGAGAAAATCACGTTTGAGTGGGATCCTCCTTCCCATACTCCTAATTCAAACGTCATCCGTGGTACAGTACATGTGGATACCTCGGATAGCGACCACAAATAAGCTGTTCACCTGCTGTCAACGCTGTGATACCTGTATATGGGGCACCCTTTGATCAGGATGCTCCTCATCTTCTTGCCTCCTGATCTCCCTCTCCCCCCCCTGCATATGCGCATATGAGCATATGTTATATATAGCCATAGCGCAATAAGTCTATAAAAGGTTAAGAAAGTGTATACCAAACATTAATTTCTTAACACAATCCTTATGTGTTTTTAACTTTTATTTTACCCTTTAAGCTCTATAATGGATGCCGTGATTATTGAGTTCCTTTTGCTCATATAAAAATAACATGGCCTTTTACCCGGACAGTGTTTGACTGCCATAAGATGCGCGTGCCTGCCCGCCCACCCGAACGAGCGCACGCAGAAGTCCGACCTATTGATGAGATAGGAAGTTAATACCATGGTGAAGAATTACTGAGCTTTATGGCGCCGGGCACGATGTATAGTAGAAGAGCGCGCAAAACTATTAATCTGATCGAAATAATCAAAAAGTTTCTGGGGATCAATCAAAGGGAATGTCGCTATGCTTCAATCATTATTACCGAAGTATATAGTGGAGAGTAGGGGTATGCGAGAGCCAAAGAAGCAGCGTATGCGTCAAAGCAGGCTCTATCAATTGCATCGCGGTGCCAGCAAAGCTATCTGGCCGCTCACGGCCCAACATTATGTCCACACCAATCGAGCTGCCCAGCAGCGCCGTCTTATTATCATGACTGGCATTAACGGACTCGATATGCTGGGTCTCCTGCGCATTCAGGCGCTGTACGTGATGTCTCGCTACCTGACATTTAATCGACTGCTTCAGGGTGCGTTTGTGTTTGTGTGTATCGGGATCGCTTTTGTGCTGTCGGCCATTTATGATTGGGCCATGCTGCTTTCCCACTGGGTGACGTTTGCGTTGTTTGCCTGTTTGTGTGTGTTAACAACCGCTATCTTTGACTACTGGCGGGGGGAACAGAAACGGAGCATGCAGCAGACAATCAAGCCATTTATGTCGTCCGCCACTTCATCGTTCGCTGGCATCCCGGCTTCACAGCCGAGCCAGCCATTGCAAGCCTTGAGTCGTAGCCAGAGCCTTCCTCAGCCCCAGGTGTCCTCTCTGCTCAACTTTCCTGACACTCCTATGCCACCGGCCACGCCGCTGGTGCGCGTGCTTGAGACGATCGACCTATCATCTACCAATGTAAAGCATTTTCTCGATGTCAAATCTCAAACCACCGGATCCATCGCCAGGCTGCGTGATGTAAAGGGGCAGCGTAAGGACACCTCTGCATCTGAATAAGCTGAATGCATGACCTTCGGGTATTTTATTGACCTGCTGTCGCCAGCGAAGTATGATAGCAGGCAGGTTTTGTGCGAGTATCAGCAAGCAGATAGGTGAGGAGGCTCCTATGAGCAACCAGCAGGTACAGAAGGTTAAGGTAAAGCGCCTGGCGCATGTCGGCGTATGGACGACAGATGTGGCCGCGCAGGCACGCTTCTACCATCAAGTCCTTGGGCTGGATGTGCGCTCAACATCTGAGAGTGCGACAGATGAGGATAACGAATTAAACGAGGCGAATATATTTTTAGGTCTGGGTGAAGAGTCCCATTGCGTAGGGTTTTTTAACGATGATCGCCCCAGCTCTGTCAATGGGCGGCGTCCTGTTCAGAAAACGCCTCTCCATCATCTGTCTTTTGAGGTCGATAGCGATGCTGAACTGGCCGCTCTGGCCGCTCGCCTGAAGATGGCGGGTGTCGATCTTAAACTGGAGCCACGCGACGGTGATGCCGACCGTGGGGATACGCTCTGGTTCACTGATCCCGATGGCAATCGGGTTGAGATTGCCTCCAGGCCCGATGACTTCATGGCCTCATTTGGCGGTCGGTCAGCGATGTGGCGCCCACAGGCGTTACAGCATATCGCCCTCTATACTACCCACCTGGAGACTATGGTCGAGTTTTATACCGAGGCTCTGGGCTTCGATATCTCTGACTGGCTGCTGCGCGAGCGCGTCTGGCTGCGCTGTAATCAAAATCATCATACCCTGATGTTTATTCAGGGTAAGCCGGGCATCGATCACATCGGCTTTACGATCGCCGACGGCAATGAATTGTTGCGCTGGGCCGACCAGTTGAGCCAGCACCAGATCCCCCTGCTATGGGGTCCGGGACGTCATGGCACCAGTGGAGACCTGTTTGTGCGCTTCGCCGATAGCGATGGTATCCATGTCGAACTATCCGCCGGCATCCAACAATATTATGATCGCGATGTGACGACTCCTCCACGCCTGTGGCATACACGGGCGATGGCGCTGAACCTCTGGGGCGTCCTCCCCTCCTGGATTCGCGAAGAAGCTCACGTGTAATAAATAATAAAGCCCGGCGGCACGCTGCGCATGCCGCCGGGCTTTATTGTTCAGGTTGATCCAGGCGCGACGATACTTTAGCTTGCGACGATGGGGTTGCGCAGCGTGCCGATGCCTTCGATCTCTGATTCCATGGTGTCGCCGGGCTGTAAGAATTCCGGAGGAACACGGGAGAAGCCGACACCGCTGGGAGTGCCGGTCGCGATGATATCACCGGCCTCCAGGGTCATGCCCCTCGATAGCGTGACGATCATATCTGGAATAGAAAAGATCATCTGCTTCGTGTTGCCATCCTGCTTTATCTCGCCATTGACGCGCAAGCGCAGGGCCAGGTTGTGCGGATCACCGATCTCATCGGCCGTGACGATCCAGGGTCCCATGGGACATGAGCCGTCGAGGCTCTTGCCTTTGAAGAATTGTTTATGGCGCGACTGCAGATCGCGGGCCGTAACATCGTTGAGGACCGTATAGCCAAAGACATAGGACATGGCGTCGTCTTCGCGAATATTTTTGCCCGTTTTGCCCAGGATCACGCCCAGCTCAACCTCCCAATCGATCTTTGTGGAGACCGCGGGATCAATGGCGATCTCTCCGTAGGGTCCATTCACGGTCGTGGGGGCTTTGGTAAACATGACCGGTTGCGTAGGAGGTTCGCCACCGTGGTCACGCAGGGCGGCGGTCTCCTTCGCATGCTCGGTATAGTTGACCGCCAGGCACATAATATTTTTTGTGGGGCGTGGGATCGGCGCGGCCAGCGTGACGTCGCGCAAGGCATAGCTGGCTTCTCCCAGTTTTCCTTGCTCGGCTACCTGTATGATGGATTGCAGGTTCTCTTTAGCCGTCGCATAATGTTCAATGATACCCTGCACGGAATCAGGACTTGAGAGTTGAAGTAGCGCGCAGGCGGCGGGAATATCCAGGACGGTCTCCTGTACAACCACGCCCGGCCGGATCGCGGTGTTTCCCTGGCTGGAAAAGCTGACCAGTTTCACGTAAAATCTCTCCTTCAATGGAATTCGTATCTGCCCATTATTCTACAATATTCGTCTGTGGGGTGTGTGGTGGGTTACGTCCGCCCACCACACACCCCACAGACGAATATCAAAAAGCCTTGATGCGGAAGAACTTTGACATGCCTCACGGTGACGTTTATAATAGTCGTGCTCGTATTGTGCTCTATGGTTTGCCTATGACTTTTAATGTATTATGTGTTAACATGCATATGTAAATTAACGATGGCTGGTTGGTATGACGGGGATATGGATCTGTTATGAAGTGGTTGGTTATGCATAGATGGTGGAAGGTGGGTGGACTGATATTGCTGGCTTTGCTGCTGGTATTGATCGATCGCGTCTGCTACCAGGTGACGGTACCTGTCACTTTGGAGGTGCGCCACCAGACCTTAACTGTTGATGTCGATGGTTCCGGGTTAAAGGTGGGCGCGATCGCCGCGCCACGCGTTCTCTTGCTATCCAATGGCAGCCCGGTTGTCCATGAGTATCAGATAGATGGAACGGACAGTACCAATAATTTTACGCTCAATCAATCCTACTTTGAGCAGCTAGCGAGCACTCTATACTACCGCTTTCAGGCCTGGATGCGCGATTTCGGTGGGACGAGCGTCTGGCGTGATGTTCAGATAGTGCAATCTCAACGTGTAATACGCACCATCGCGCAGCCCACGTCAACCATGTCTGTTCCATTGCCCTCAGCAGCCTCTTTCGATGTTCATCTGCAGCTGCAGCGACCAGAGACGCCACGCACCATAGATGTGACTATGGCTGATCATACGACTATCCATATTACGTTGGATCGCAACGATCGTTATATTCGCATTACGCGAAGTCCCCAGAATCTCATGGGGGGAGCGGATATCGAGGTTGCACGGGCATTTTTTCCACAAAACCCCTGGCCGTTTGCCGCCATGGTCGTTAGCTTTCTGGCACGCACCTGCCTGTGGGCACTGGCTATACTGGTGTTGGTGTTGTTGGGAGACGCGCTGAGCGCGAGCCTGTGGCATGGCGTTATTGGTTCCTGGCTGACCCGGCTGAGACGCAGAAAGCCTGAGTTAGAGGGCGCAGATGTGGTTTTGGAGGATCAGAAGCCGGGCCTGATACGGCGTGGCTGGTGTGGCATGACGGCGGCCATCCATCCCGTTGCCCTGCTCTTTCTGGTGGCCTCGCTGATCTTTGTGTTGTGGATCGCGCTGGTAGAGTACCATGGGGAGCCGCATATCTATGACGCGAGCGCGTACCTTTTCGCCGCGAAAACCTATGCCCATGGTCAGCTGTCCGCCCCTCTCCCACCTGTGCCCAACCTTTTTCCGGGTCCCTTCGTGCTGCAATTTGACGGCAAGTGGTTCGCGCAGTATCCTCCAGGGACCGCGCTGACGCTGGTGCCTGGTATCTGGCTCGGCGTGCCATGGGCCGTAGAGCCCATCTGTGGTACCCTGGCCCTGCTGGGCTGTGGACTGGTGCTGGGACGGCTGTATGGTCGGACGGTGGCGACGCTGGCTATCGTGCTGGGGACGCTCTCCCCCTTCTATAGCTATCTGTCCGCCAGCTATTTGAGCCATACCATCGCCCTGCTGTACCTGGTCTGGGGTTGGTGGGCCCTGCTCCGTTTCATGCAGGGTAGACGATCGCGGTGGAACCTCTACCTGGCTGTCGTTTGCTTTGGCCTGGGCGCCCTTACGCGTGACCTGGTCGGCATTCTATGGATCTTCCTGGTGGTCATAGGCTGCATCGTTATTAACCAATCACGCATCCGGCATAACTGGCGCGCCTGGCGCAGATGGATCACACCAGCATTGATCGTGCTGGGACTGGCGTGCTGCTTTGGGGCGATCAGCGTGTGCTACAACCTCTACCTTACCCACAATGCCCTGACCTCGCCACGTACCCTCTTTTATGCGCCTGATCGCTGGGGCTTCGGTATGGGTATCGGCTTTTATGGTCAGCACACGCTGGCGGCCGGCCTGATTAATCTGGATGAGCTCTTAACCAGCCTGGCAACTGATCTCTATGGCTGGCCATTTTATTTTACGCTGGCTTTTATACCCCTCCCTTTCATCACCGGACGGGCCCGACTGGTCGATTGGATACTCCTGTTCTGCCTGATCACCATGGCCGGCGCTTATATCGGCTATTTTTATCATGGCATCTACCTGGGACCGCGCTACCTCTTTGAGACGCTGCCCTTTCTGCTGGGCCTGACCGTGCGTGGCATCCTGACGCTTGGCTCCCTGGGCATGAAAACCGGTGCGATGGTCTCCTCTTACCTGGGACGGCTGCGACAGCAGCCGCCGGCCTCCATCTCAGTATTATGGAGTCTGGCGACGGTCTTGCTGATCGTATGTCTGGTGGCCTGCAATCTGCTGTATTATCTGCCACGTCAAGCGGTTGTCTATCGCGATTATACGGGCCTGCCGTCCGGCTACAAGGTAGATTTGAACGCCATCTACCATCCGAAGCTGCACCAGGCCGTCGTGGTTACGGACGACCTTTACCTGTATTATCTCGTTCTGTTTCCGTTGAATGATCCTGACCTGCATAGCGATGTCATCTACGCGATGGCCAATGATCCCACCCAGTACGCGCAGTTGCGCGGCGCCTTTCCAGGACGCAGCATCTACCAGCTCAACATTGACGACAATGGCTCGGTACACTATACAAACGTCTCCCCGCCGTAACCATGTTCCTGATGAGCGCTTCTAATCCATCATCAAGGATTTGCGCATGATCTCGACCGGGGCTGGCTGGTTGGTCCACAGCGTAAAGGCCTGCGCGCCCTGATGCAGGAGCATGGAGAGGCCGTTGGCGGTATTGAAGCCCATCAGGCGTGCCTGGCAGAGCAGGTAGGTTTGCGATGGATTATAGATCATGTCGTAGATAAAGGTATCGGGATCAAACTGGGCCAGTGTCTCCACCGGTAATGGGCTGACGTCTTCATGCAGTCCAAGTGAGGTGGCATTGATGATGATCGACGAGGCGCGCGGAATCAAGAACGATGGGTCATTTAAACTAAAGATGGGGCGATCATAAGAGCGCAGCAGATCGGCGGCAAGATGGCGCGCGCGTTCCAGGTTGCGGTTTAAGATGATGAGTTGCTCAACGCCCGCGTCTACCAGCGCGAACGCGGCGGCTCGGGCGGCGCCCCCGGCCCCCAGTAAGACCGCGGTATGGCCGCGCAGTGAGACATGCTCACGACCATCATATGTCTCTACTTCACCCAGGCCATGTTCATGGAGAGCGTGGAGCAGGCCAAGCGCATCGGTATTATAGCCATGGAGATAGTCGTCGCGATGCACGATAGTATTAATGGCCCCGATACGGGCCGCCAGCGGATCAATTTTATCGACCAGCGGTAGGACGGCTTCTTTATGTGGAATGGTGACGTTGGCGCCCAGACAGTCTGGCTCACAGAGAGAGCGGATACGCTCTATGAGCTGCCTGGCAGGCGTATGCCAAAGTTCGTAGCGCGCAGGAATGCCAAGCGCATCAAAGGCAGGCTGCTGGAAGCGCGGCGAAAAAGAGTGCGCTACAGGATCGCCAATTAACCCAACATGCAATTGCTTTGTTGTCTGCATTAACGTTTGCTTCTCAATAGACATCCCAGCACCATTTTTCTATAGTATACCTGTATCAATATGAGGACGTTAACCGTGCCATGGATACATGGATTGTGTCCTGGTCATATATGGAACTCAATGAGCACAAACGCGCTCATCGTTTTTCTTTCAGATTATACCAAAGATAGTCCCTTTATAATATATAACGCAGCGACCTGGCGATAATAGCTCTCCTGGGGACGCTTGTTTTTTTGCGTCCGTGATTGTATCGTGAATATATTAGACCAGACATTTTTAGAATGTGTCTTACTCCCATCACGGGGGAGAGTGAGCGCCCCCGCTCAGGCGGCCGCTGCGCGGCCGCACTTGTGTATTGTGGTGGTGTGGCAGGGCGCGGATGCGCCCTGCCACACCACCACAATACGAGATATCCAGGCACCTGAGGTGCTCATGAGTCCGTTTTGAGGTGTGTATCGGGACGCATCCGCGCCCTGCCACACCACCACAATACGAGATATCCAGGCACCTGAGGTGCTCACGTGCCGACTTGATTTGGTGCACGGGTGCGCGGATGCGCCCCTACCACACCATCACAATACGAGATATCCAGGCACCTGAGGTGCTCATGAGTCCGTTTTGAGTTGGTGCATGGGGTGCGCATCCGCGCACCCCATGCACCAACTCAAAAAACGGGGCGGCCGCGTAGCGGACGCGCAAGTGGGGGCGCTCACGTGCCCCCAGCGTGATGGGAGTAAGACCCATTCTTATTGTCCGTTGAAGTTTTTGGGAAGAAATTGGAGTTTCAGGGATGCCAGTACAACCTCGGCCATCTGCAGCGGTGATGCTGCTTCGAGATACACAGAGCGGTTTAGAAGTCTTCATGGTCAGGCGTTCCACGAAAAGCGCTTTTATGCCTGATGTTTATGTGTTTCCAGGGGGTGTGGTGATGGAGGAGGATCGCGCTATTGAAGCCGCCGCCCGGCTATGCGTGCCGGCTCAGACAACGGCGGCCGATCCTGAGGGGCGCACCAGCCTGGGCCACGGATTGCGCGTAGCGGCCCTGCGGGAACTGTTCGAGGAGGCGAATGTGCTATTGGCCTATACGGCTGAACAGCGCATGCTGGCTATTGACGAGAAGTCATTGGCCCGCTTTATGGACTATCGCCGCCTGTTTCATCAGCAGCAGGGTTCAATGGAGGCGATGTTGAGCAGTGAACGATTGGTGCTGGCCAGCGATCAACTGCACTACTTTTCCCATTGGATCACGCCCGAGGCTTCTCCCAGGCGCTATGATACCCATTTCTTCCTGGCCCAGGCTCCTGGTGAACAGGAAGCGATGTATGATCGCTTAGAGACGAGCGATGGCATATGGATCGGACCGGGTGAAGCCCTTGCCCGTTACGAGGCGGGAACATTCGACCTGGCGTTTCCTACGATCTATCAACTGCGCGAGCTAGCGGTCTATCCAACGCTAGGGGTTGCCCTGGCGGGAGCCGATCGGCAGTGCGTTCGAACGCAGCGACCCGTAATAATAGAAAAAGATGGTCAGACGCAGATTTTATTGCCAGAGGAGCCTGCATAGATAGCTGAAACACGCTCAGTGAGCGGGAATGGAAAATATTATTATGCTTACAGCATATACAACTATCCTGGCGCCCAATGCATCGATGATGACTGGTGCTGGCACCAACACGATTATTGTGGGAGGAGGTATCGAGGGGGCGACGGTGATTGATCCGGGTTGCGACGATCCAGAGCATCTGGAGGCTATCATCCGTGCCGGTGAGCCCAGGGGAGACATTCGTCGCATCCTGATCACGCATGGACATCCCGACCACGTTGGAGGGGCGGAGGCGTTGCGTAAGAGGCTGGGCATGCATATCTATGCTTTCAGCCGCCAGGGTGTTCCCTACGCCGATGAGGAGTTGCCAGATGGCACTCAGATCCCGGCCGGAGATGACTGCTTACGCGCCATCCATACACCGGGGCACCGTTTTGATCATCTGTGCTTTCTCCTTGAGAAGCAACGGATTCTGTTCGCGGGCGACCTGGTAGCGGGGAGTGGTACCGTCGTCATTATCCCGCCCGAGGGTGATATGCAGGCGTACCTCAATTCGCTGCAGCGTCTGCAAGGCATGGATCTGAAAGAGATAGTACCGGCCCATGGGCCGACCATCACCGATCCCCGGCAACTGCTGACCGATTATATCGCCCATCGGCTGCAGCGGGAACAGCAGATCCTGTCGGTTTTGGAGCAATATCCTGAAGGGATCGAGATGATGGCGATCGTGAAACAGATCTACCAGGATGTGGATGAGCGGTTGCACTATATGGCTATGCAATCGGTGAAGGCCCACCTGATCAAGCTTGAGCGGGAGCATAAGGCCCGTATCACCGATGATACCACCTGCTATCCAACTCGCTAAGCCGCCTCGCTCCCAGCGCGGGAGGTGCAGGAGGGCTCGCCGCCCTCCTGCACCCCGGTTTTGGGAACTTTTGAAAAAGTTAGGGATGACTCATAGTGTGCTAGCGCTTCAGGATGGTGCCGAGGGCGGTCAGGCCAGCCAGTCCGAGACAGAACCAGCCAGGGGCATTCAGGTGCAGGTTGGTCAGGTAGATGCCGCCGCCCATAGAGGCCAGGAACATGAAGAAGAGCGCGATGCGTCCACCCCCGGACGTGGCTATAGCTACTCCCGCGGTATTGGTGTTCCTCCCGCGTCTACCTCTGACATTTGGAAAGTTAGATAGCTTGACCTCCATCTGCCCCGAGTCGATACGCGTAATCAGGCTTTCAACCGAGCGTGGCAGGCTGAGCAGGACCTTGCCATTCTCCAATAGTTGCGTCAGGACCTCTTGCATGGTTTCACGCGCCGAATTGGCGTCCAGCCCCATAAATGAGCGCGCGTAGGGGGCCGCGACCTCGATGAAGTTGAAGGTGGGAGCCAGACCCGTGGAGACACCCACCAGGGTGCCGACGGCACGCCCGGTGAAGGCGAACTGGGCTGGAATACGAAAAGGCTGACCATAGAGCAGGTTAACAATGTCCTGCATGATGTCGTCCATCTCCATCTCACGCATCTGTCCCAGAGTCACCCCATGGTATTGCTCCAGGATCATGGCGATGGCTTTTTCGATCGCCACTGGATTGGCACCCTCGCCGATGAAGCCCAGCCGCGCCAGGGCTCCCACCATCATGTGGGCATCGCGGGTAATAAAACCGATAAAGATATCGCGCATTGAGCGCTTCATCCCCTTTGTGATTGAGCCCACCATGCCAAAGTCCAGGAACGCCACCACCGGCTCGTCGGGAGAAGATCCAGCCTTCACAAAGATGTTGCCCGGATGGGGATCGGCATGGAAGAAGCCCGCCTCAAAGAACTGATAGAAATAGGCCTTAACGGTGCGTGTCGCCACCTCTAAGCGATTAATTTTGGCCGCATCCAGGGCCGCGTAATCATTTAATTTGATGCCATCGATCCACTCAATCACCAGCACACGGCGCGTAATATATTCCTCATAGACATTGGGGATATAGACAGTCTGATCATCTTTAAACATCTCTTTAAAGCGTTTCGCATTGGCTGCCTCGGTCACGAAGTCGATTTCTTCATAGACCGTGCGCCGGAATTCGCGATAGAAGCCCTGCAGATCGATAAAGTTGGTATCAACAAAGCGCTTAATGATCCAGATTACAAAGCGCAGGCTATTGAGATCCATAGTCACCAGTTGATCGATATTAGGACGTTGGACCTTGACGGCCACCGTCTCGCCCGTCTTCGCCAGCACCGCCTTGTGGACCTGTCCCAGGGAGGCGGCCGCCGCGCAGGTGGGCTCGATATGGCTGA
Source organism: Dictyobacter halimunensis (assembly GCF_036245075.1). Taxonomy (NCBI): domain Bacteria; kingdom Bacillati; phylum Chloroflexota; class Ktedonobacteria; order Ktedonobacterales; family Dictyobacteraceae; genus Dictyobacter; species Dictyobacter halimunensis. The sequence goes on along the minus strand of NZ_BSRI01000002.1, from coordinate 1,849,287 downwards.
AGATCTCCTTCACTGGCTTATTATATTCAGCCTCGATGGCCCGCTCCACGTGCTCAAACGGTTCCGGTGGAACCTCGTCCTGTAGGGATGCGAGCACGGCCAGGGCCCGCTCTGGCAGCAGGTCGGCGCGTGTGCTCATAAACTGGCCCAGCTTGATCATCAACACGCCCAGCTTGATGGCAGTCTGACGAAACGCGACCAGCACATCGATCAAGACCTCGATATTCGGTTGTACTTCATAATTGCCCCGTTCACGTGCCCGCACCACGCGACGCCGTTCACGGTAAATAACCCACAGGGTCCATAGCAGCAGCCTGATCACGCGGAAGGAGCGGACAAGCTGCGAAAATCTATTGATTCGGGGTACTTTTCTCTGCATCAAGGCGCCTCTCTAACCCTTTTGACATACTATAGCAGCCACAGTAGATGAAAACCACCGATCTGTCCATATCTTTGCGGCCCTGATCTTTTGTCTACGTAATCATTACGCTTGAGCCATGCTTTAGGGTAGAGTTGTAGCCCACTATGCATTATACTGGTGGAATGCGATGACTGTGTTTGATTATAGTGAATAATCATCATATCATGTAGAGGTAATAACCATTACTAGAGTAGGAGTAACATCTTGTTTACCTGTCATCGTGGGGAAGCGCTTGAACTGGGCAATGGCTATGGCCTGCTCGTGTTTAATGAGCATCACTCCCTACCGTCTCCAAAAGCACGCTCATTTGAGTTTCCTGGTGATCAACTGCATTACGCCCCTGATCGGCCAGCCGATATACAGCATGTGAAGCTGGACATTACGCTGGATTTTGATCAGGAGACGATCAGCGGCACTGCTTATACAACCTTCCGCACGCTGTTTGAAGAGGTACGCAGCATTTCTCTTGACGCCGAAGAATTGCAAATTGAGAAAGTGGCACTTGAGAATGGCGCCCGGCTGGAGTACTCTACCACCAATCGCAAGCTGCTGGTGGTCCTGGATCGGCCGTATAAGCACGGAGAGCAGTTTACCGTCGCAGTCACTTATCAGGCGAGGCCGCGCATCGGTCTGCACTTCATGAAGCCGGTACCCGAAGACCCCACGCGCCCTGTGCACGCGTGGACCTTCGGAGAGCCGCGTTACAACAGTCACTGGTTCCCGTGCCACGACAGCATGGACGATCAGGCGACTTCGGAGATCATCGCTACCGTCCCTGCGGAATTTATTACTATTTCCAATGGCAATTTGCTGGAAGTCAAAGACAATGGCGCTACCAAAACGCACCACTGGCGCCACGACGTTCCCCACGGGGCCTATCTGATCTCGTTGGTGGTGGGAGACTTTGCCGTCATTGAAGATTTCTACAACGGCAAGCCGGTCAACTACTATGTGCGCAAAGATCGCGAGGGTGATGCGACCCTGCTGATGGGCAAGACTCCGAAGATGATGCGCTTCTTCAGTGAGTATATCGGCGTCGAATACCCCTATGACAAGTATGCCCAGACGGTGGTTGAAATTTACACCGGCGCCATGGAGCATACGACCACGACGACGCATAGCTTCTCTCTTCTTCCGGATGAGCGTGCCGCGTTGGATATGGATGTGGTGCCGGTGGTGGCCCATGAACTGGCTCACCAGTGGTTTGGCGATCTGCTGACCTGCCGCGACCTGGCCAATGCATGGCTCAAAGAGGGTTTTGCCACCTACTTCGAGCAGATGTGGGAGGAGTACGACCTCGGCAATGACGAGTTTAAATACTCGATGCTGCAGGAGAAGCAGGGGTATCTGGATGAGGATAGCCACTATCGCCGCCCCATCGTCTATCATGTGTACCATGATCGCGGCTTTGAGCTGTTTGATGGCCACCTGTATAACAAAGGCGCCTGGGTCCTGCATATGCTACGCCACCGCCTGACCGATCAGGGTTTCCGCCGTGGCATGAAGGCGTATGTCGAGAAGTATCGCGGCAAATCGGTGGTGACGGCCGATCTCCTGCGCACCCTTGAAGAGGTGACAGGACACAGCCTGGAGCGTTTCTTCCAGCAGTGGGTACATGGCGGCGGTCATCCCGAATTAGAGGTGAACTATAGCTGGGACGTTGAGCGTAAGCTGGCGAAGGTCAAGGTCAAACAGACCCAGAAAGTCGACGAGCTGACCGCCTGCTTCTATATGCCGCTCGATCTCGCCTTTACTGTGCCCACTTCGGATGAAGAGGCCAGAAAGGAAGATAGCACGCAGACCCGCACCGTGACGATGCAGGTCCAGCTTGGCGAAGATGGGCAGACAGAGCAGAGCTTCTATCTCCCCCTGGAGCGTGAGCCGGTGCTGGTACGCGTTGATCCGGACGGCTGGCTGCTGAAGACCCTCAAGTTTGAGCGCTCCAACCGGATGCTGCGCTACCAGTTGGCCCACGATCCCGACGTGCTGGGCCGGGTAGAGGCGGCGCAGGAACTGGCCAAACAGAAGGACGAGGGCAGCCTGAAGGCCCTGGTCTCCGCGCTCAATAACGATCCCTTCTGGGGTGTACGCGTCACGGCCGCCAGAGCCCTGGCGACTGTAGGAAACGAGCAGGCGCAGAGCGCCCTGATCGACTCGCTGGAGAAGCTGGATCCCAGCAAATCCTCGAAGGTGCGCGCGGCGGTGGTAAACGCGCTGGGCAAGTTCCAGGCACCGCAGCAGGCTGATCTGGCGCGTCGTTCCGCAGAAGCCCTGCGTGCTCTCCTGAGCAAGGGAGATATCAGCTACATGGTCGAAGCCAATGCCGCCGAGGCGCTGGGCCGTACCCGTACCGAAGGCGTTGTTGATTTTCTGACCGGTTTGCTGGATCGTCCGAGCTGGATGAACCATGTGCAGCGCGGTATCTTCAGCGGCCTCGGCCATAGCGGTGAAGATCGCGTCGTAGACATCATGGCCGAGTACGCTGGCAGCGATCACAACCATCCCACCCTGCGCCGTGCGGCCGCCGTGGGTCTGTTGGCGGTGGGGCAGCAACGGGCTCTATACAGCGAGGGGGCTCGTGAGCGCGCCGTCACGGCTCTGATCCATATCCTTGAGCATGATAGCTGGGCGCCCACGCGCGCAACGGCGGCTCGAGCCCTGGCAGCATTTGGCGACAAACGCGCCATCCCCTTCCTGAAGAGTGCGGCCGATACCGAACTGGACTCGGGTGCCCAGCGTAATTACCTGGTTGCCGCCCAGACGCTCGGCACCGAAGGTAAAGACGAAGCCCAGCTCAAGCAGCTGCGCAGCGATCTGGATGAGGTCCGTGAAGAGAACCGCAAGCTGCGCGAGCAACTGTCAGGCATCGAAGCCAGGCTGAAATAAAACCTGCCTGTGTAAGGCGCTGACCTCATAAATAAAGAGATGAGGGAGTTCCACTGCTAAGCAAACTTAGCAGTGGAACTCCCTCATCTCTTTTTCTTGTATAGTGGTTGATGCATTCAATTTTTTTTAATAAAAAGCAGCGTAGTTTTTCACATGCGATTAGCCCCGTACGTACTGTCGCAGCAATCAACCAAACGTTACAATTATCAACCTTTATATAGTTCTCACCATACATTTCGGGGATGCAGGTCTTGATTTTGGTATTAGGCTGTGCTAATATCCGAGTGGGTGACTAGGATATTAGTTATGCCAGAATCGTTACTATCCATCTCATGAAGGTGGATGAAAGGAATCACTCGTGCCTACCGGAACCATTATTTTGCTCGGTGCTTTTGCCGGTCTAACAATCTACCTGGGTCTTCCTCTGGCGTTCTTTAAGCGTGCCCCACAGTTGCTGAAAGCTTTTCTTAGTATGGTGGCGACAGGTGTGCTTGTGTTCTTGCTCTACGATGTTGTGGGGAAAGCCAGTGAACCGATTAATGAGCTGATTGACCAGGTGCACTCGCATAATACTGGTGGTGCCTCGCTGATCCTGGATGTTGTTTTGATGTTGTTGGGCCTGATCGTTGGCTTGATGGGATTGGTGTATTTCAATAAATTTGTGATTGGACGTCTGAAGTGGAGCAAAAATCAGGCGGCAACAGGGTCTACTCCTGTTCCCACCTCTCAGATCGCCCTGGCTAGCGTCGGAGCCAATGAGTTAGAGGCGGCCGACCAGGCGAACAAGGGCAAGTCTAAGGTAGCGGTAACCGAGCCTGTCACGAGCGTGGCGGCGCCTGCTCCTTCGAGAGATCTGGCCCCGGCGACGCTGTCTCTGATTATCGCCATCGGCATCGGCTTCCATAACTTCTCGGAGGGACTGGCCATCGGGCAATCGGCGGCCGCGGGCGCGCTGCAACTGGCAACCATCCTCATCATCGGTTTTGGTTTGCATAATATGACCGAAGGCTTTGGCATCGCCGGACCCCTGACGGGTCAGCGCGTGTCCTGGAAATTCATCGCCATGCTCGGTCTGATCGGTGGTGGTCCAACGTTCCTGGGTACTGTGTTCGGCATCGCTTTCCACTCCACCGAGGTTTTTATCTTCTGCCTGGCCCTGGCCGCGGGCGCCATTATCTATGTGGTTGCCGAACTGTTTGGTGTGGCCAAGAAGGTGCGCGCCCCCGAAATCGTTATGTGGGGCCTGCTACTCGGCTTCATCCTGGGCTACCTGACGGACCTGATCGTCACCTACGCGGGAGCATAAGCTTTGCATAAAATTATCCTCGCAGGCTTGAATGTCATCGTATACAGATAGTATTCCTGGTGATCGATTTCCGACAAACGAGACAGAACAAAACGGCAGGCGCAATTTGCGCCTGCCGTTTTGTTCTGTCTGACGTTCAGACTTCCCGAAGAAGCAATTTGATCCTATGAGCATTTGATCCTATGAGCATAGGATATGGTTTACGACCGGCTCTGGTCAAAGGTCGTTGGCAGGGTGAGCAGCCAGGATAGATCTGAGCCGGGTTGGTATTCCTGGGGCTCGGTGTCGCGCCTGAAGATGCGGGCGGCGGTTAGACCTTCCAATTTCAGAGATGCGCCGCGCTTGCGCAGCCAGGAGCCCTCGCGCAGCCCCACTACGGGCACATCATTCTCATCCAGAAACTCCAGAAGTCTCTGCTCACGAGTCTCGCCCATGTGTGTCGAGCCGGCTGGCGGATCCTGATAGTGCGGATTGATCTGAAAAGGAATGAGGCCGAATGAGGTGAATGAGGCGGGCTGCACGATGGGCATGTCGTTGGTAGTGCGCAGGCTGGGACAGGCCATGTTGGTACCGGCGCTGGAGCCCATGTAGCGTAGCTCACCGCGTGTCACTCGTTCGCGTACGATGTTGAGCACATCTAGCTGATGCAGCGTCTTGAGCAGGCGAAAGGTATTGCCGCCTCCCACAAATAGGACCTCGGCATCGCGCAGGGCCGCGACCGGCCGGTCTACCGTATGCAGTCCGGTGACGGTGACGTCGAATGGTTTAAAGGCCTCCTGAATGGTGGCTGTGTAGCTGTCATAGGCGCTGGCCGCCGCCGCGTAGGGCGCGAAATAGATGGCACGTTGTCCGGCGAGAAAATCTATGAGCGCCTCGTGGGCATGTTCCAGCACCCCCATGTTATGTGTTTGAGAATTGCTGAGCAATAAAAGATTGTCTTCCATCGTGTCCTCTCTGTGGTTGTATATATCTATGCTTATTATAAATGATCTGTCGATGTTCTGTTTTTCCTTGCGCCAGGCTCTTGACAAAGGATGGCGGTCATGGCATAATACATGAGCCGTAGGGAGAGTAAGCATTAACAAGTGCTACATACCTATGACATCAAATATGGCGCATTCGTCTAGCGGTTTAGGACATCGCCCTCTCAAGGCGGAGATCACGGGTTCGAATCCCGTATGCGCTACCAGAAGTAAAAAAGGGATCGTGTAAGCGATCTCTTTTTTTATTAGCGTGCCTGGGCGGCTCCGCACGGGCGTCCGCGTGCGCGGCGGCAACCGGTATATATAATAGTGCCACAGAAGCGCGAATGCGCTCCTGTGGCACTATTATATATGGCTGTACATACCAGAGGTGTTCTGGAAGCAGCGCGCCCTGCGGCACCATTCGCTTTGTGTATTGAAGTTTCCTGGTTCTGTCGGGTGAACTCAGGGGCGGATGATGTCGTGGATCAGGGGTTGGGTCTGGATGGGGCTTTCGCTCCATTGATAGCAGGCGATCAGTGATGACTGTATATCATGGGCCTCCTGTTCGTCGCGGGCATGGATCTCAATCAGTGGATCGCCAGCCGCCAGGTGGTCACCTGCTTTGGCTTGCAGGATCAGACCGGTGCGGTGATCGATTGGGTCGCCCTTCTTGAAGCGTCCCGCGCCCAGGTGCATGCTGGCCACCCCGATGCCTTCGGCGTTGATGGTGGCTATGTAGCCGCCGCGCGGAGACTTCAGCATGGTTTTGATCGGCGCGGTCGGTAGCAGTTCGGGTTGCTCAATCTGTCTGGGATTGCCACCCTGGGCGGCGATAACCTCCGCCAGCTTTTTGACGGCGGCCCCCGATTGGATCGCCTGTGCCACTATCTGGTTTGCAGCTGTCTCGTCGGTTGCCTTACCGGTCATCATCAGCAGTTCCGCCGCCTCGTGGTAGCAGAGCTCGGATACATCGGCTGGTCCCTGTCCGCGCAGGATATCGATGGCTTCTCTCAGTTCTATGGCGTTGCCGATGGCGCGTCCCAGCGGCTGCTCCATCGAGGTGATCGCGGCTACTGTATGCAGTCCCGCTGCGCGTCCAATTTCAACCATAGCATGCGCCAGCTGCCGGGCCTGTTCGATCGTCTTCATGAAGGCGCCTGAGCCAAATTTAACGTCCAGCAGCAGGTGGGAGGCGCCAACGGCCAGTTTCTTACTCATGATGCTGGAGGCGATCAATGGGATGCTCTCGATGGTGCCGGTAACGTCGCGCAGGGCGTAGAGCTTGCCGTCGGCTGGCGCCAGTTCGCTGGACTGGCCGGCCAGCACGATCTGGTGCTCTTGCAGGATACGCATAAATTCGTCGCGCGTCAGCTCTACGTGAAATCCATCGACGGACTCCAATTTATCGACGGTGCCGCCGGTATGGCCCAGGCCGCGACCGGTCATCTTGCCCACGGCGACCCCGCAGGCCGCGACCAGAGGCGCCACGGCCAGCGTGACCTTATCGCCTACGCCTCCGGTACTATGTTTGTCTATCACCGGTGAGACCTGTGTATTGACGCGCAGCTGGACGCCTGAGCGAGCCATCGCCAGCGTCAGATCGCTGGTCTCGCGCGAGTCCATACCACGTAGATAAATAGCCATCAACAGAGCAGCCATCTGATAATCAGGGATGCTGCCCTGTGTATAGTGTTCGATCAACCAGGCGATCTCCCCTGTACTGAACGTCCCTCCATCCCTCTTCCTGGTGATAAGTTCAACCGTTTGCATATGTTGTTATTCCACAATTCCAGCTCGCTGCCATAGCAATCAATCAGCCTGCACATCAGTGTGAAAGGATGAGCTGATTGTGTTGGAAGCTATTCAGATACTACGATGCGCACCGCCTCCATGGCGTAGCCGTTATCGGTCTCAATTTGATAGCGCTTCTGTGTCTGGCTGCCCAGGCGTACATTGCGATCAAAGATGAGTTGTCCATTGGTAAACGCATAGAGTGTATGCTCTTGATTATACACACCCTGAATGATGATTGTGTCAAATTTCTTATCGTCAAGATCGTTAAAAGCCTTTAGCAGGGTCGCGACCTGTTGCCATTGGGCGCAGCGCCGATAGAGGATCTGTACCACTTTTTTCGAGCGATAATCGGTATTTTCGTTCACCACTGTATACTCCAGCGCGCCACCGACTAATTGTTTGAGCTGGGCCACGGTATGGGAAGGAAATGGCGCAGGCGGCTCTGGCGCGGGTGGAATAGGAGGCTCGGGTGACCAGCTTCCCTGATCGGGTCTGAATGGTCTGGGCGCCGGACGAGCGGGCGCTGCTGATGGAGCCGATACCGGCTGCGCGGTCCTGGGCGTGGTTGGTGGATAGACCGTCGGCCGAGGTGGCTGTGGCGTGACCGTTGGACGTTCAGGCGGAGCCGGGCGTGATGGGGACGGCGGTGGATAGACGGGCCTCGACTGCTGAGGCGGTGTTGCGGGCCTGGGAGGATAGACCGGACGCTGCGCCGGCTGAAAGACATTTTGTTGTTGTGGGGCGAACGTGCGTCCACAACGAATACAATATTTAGAAGTATCTGGATTTAATCCACCACAATGAGGACAGCGCATAGATTGCTCTCCAGTCTGTTTGCAGACAATATCAAAAGTATTGGACAGGGTCTCTGATACATACAACGTGGGTACGGGCTGTAATATCCAATTGTGCCGGTAAACGGCCGCATGAAAAACTTCTTTTTGGCTGTAGTATATCACAATGGTGGGATCAGTTTGTCCAGTGATAGTTGAGGCCGTCTCACGACGGCCTCAACTATCACTGGACAAACTGATTAACCTTGTTTGAGGATCGCCTCTACGAGCTGGGCATTGGAGGGGTTTTGGCGAAGAGCTGGATGACCTGTTCGACGGCGTCGCGACGAGGAATATCGGCCATGCGGCGGCGAACGATAGACATAGCTCGTAGCTCTTCCGCTGAAAGCAGGCGCTCCTCCTGGCGCGTGCTGGACGTGGTAATGTCGATGGCGGGAAAGATGCGCCGGTCGGCCAGTTCGCGCGAGAGGCGTATCTCAAGATTGCCCGTGCCTTTAAATTCTTCGTAGACAACCTCATCTAGCCGGCTACCAGTCTCAACCAGGCAACTGGCCACAATGGTCAGGCTGCCACCTTCCTCCAGGGCACGAGCGGCTCCGAAGACGCGGCGTCCGATCTCAAGGGCGTGGGCGTCGATGCCGCCCGACAGCGTGCGGCTACCATAGCCTCCACGCTGATTGCGCGGCGTCTGCCACATATCGGTATTCAGATTATGGGCGCGTGCTAAACGCGTCAAAGAATCCAGCAAAATAACAACATCGTGTCCTCGGGCCACTTCGCGCCTGGCGTCCTGCAGGGCCTGCTCAACTATGCGCCCGTGTTTGGAGGACTGCTGATCAAAGCTCGATGCATACATGCGAACCTGGGGGCCGCGCACCTCCATGCGCCAGTCTGTGACCTCCTCTGGCCGCTCATCGACCAGGCATAGATAGAGGCGGGCCTCAGGAAAATTTTGCATGGTTGCTGCCGCGACCTGGCGCAGAATCGTCGTCTTGCCTGCCTGAGGAGGAGCAACGATCAACGCGCGCTGCCCAAAGCCGAGCGGCACCAGAAGATCAATCATGCGTGGCGCTATCGGTTGCTTCCCGGTTTCTAACGTAATACGACGATTAGGATGGATCGGAGTTAGCTTATCAAATGGAGTATGTGTAGATGCCACTCGTCATGGATCTCCTATCAACTACTAGGGGGGATACGTTATTCACACTGTATCACATACGTCAAATCCGCGGCGTATCTACATCTTTTGCCGCTGTGCGGCGTTCATAAGCCTGGCCGGATGTCGGGTGTTCGGTATAAGCAGGTACATACCTTTGGCCTGCGGCATGAATCCCTACCAGATGCTGGTGTTCTTCGGCAGGTCGGAGTAATTGGTCCACTGTAAAACGGCGCACCTGTTCATAGAAGTTGCGTCTGGTACTGTTATTATGGATCACACATATATTGTTTTCGCTAACACCATAACTGGAAAGTAATTGATAAATCAGATGAACCCTGTTGTCCTCATGATAATAACTGCGCAACATCTCTTCTGAGATAAAATGGTCATCCGCATTGGTAGGGTGATAGGCACGCGTATAAACACGATCAACACAGGTATCTAGATCGGCCTCAAAAAAGAGAAAGCAAGCATTCTGTAAGAAACGGGGCTGAAATTGTTGCAGCGCCTGCATATAGTCGTTGCGTGCGAATTCCAGCAAGAGCACAGTACGTGGATGGGTCGCGTAGCGCTGTGCCTCATGTTCAAGATCGTGCAGCACTTCATCCAGAACAGAAAAGTCCAGCACATCAAAGCCGCCGCAGCCGCTTGGTCTGAACTTGCGCTGATCAATGTCCTCCCTGAACTGAGTCAATAAAAAATGATAATCGTTTATATGCGCGGCAGACCAATGATATTTTTTAAGCAACCACTGGATATAATGGGCCGCTGTAGATTTACCGGAACCGGGTCGCCCCAATAAAAAAAGATTGATGGCCATAACTATATATTCTCCCATCTGCCCATCCACCTCTGCTTTAATTAAACTATAAATAATTACAATAGCTCTATCCATTTGAATGGCCGTAAGCCTTGGAGGAAGGAGGGCTGGTACTGCTAATATACACACGTAACGCGTATATGGGATGGGGGGTAACTGTAAAGCGAAAGAGTAAGAGTTATTGGGACGTAGGGGAATATACTTTAGATAGAAAATCATCGTTGAAAAAGCTCAGGAGCGATTAGCGGACCTTTGGAGGGGACCAGCGAATAAAGTTGCGCTGCTCGTAGTCCCAACTGATGACGACATTCCCACCATCTATCTGTCCTTTCACCAGGGCGACATCCAGGGCCGAAGTAATAATCGAACGGACCTCGGGGATGGCATATTCGGGGGCATGCTCACGCAGAATCTCGTCCAGCTTGGAATAAGGGTAAGAGGTGACGCCGAAGCGCATGGTGATATCCGTCATCTCTATCAGGCTTTCGGAGCGGCTCTGCTGATCGGCGAAGACACGCAAGGCGTCCAGCTTATAGGGACCCATGGTCCCGATGCGCAGCCGTTCCGCGTGCTCGCGCGTCTGTTCGAGAGACGTATTCTTGAGCAGGATAAAGAAGCGGTCGGCGTAGATATGGTAGAGCTGGCACTCGGGATATTCTTTGAAGAAGGTGCGGATCTGTTCTTGAATACGCAGGCCGACCTCGCGGGTGAGATTGCGCATCAGGCGTTCACCATATTTGTTGGTCAGGCTCGTATATTTGTCGATGTCCAGCGCGATAAAAGAGACCACTTTATCGTTTAGCTTGTCTTTGCCGCCCTTGCCCCGATTGTTCTGCAGCGGCTTCAACAATCCCTCTACACTTTGATTAAAATCATACTCCGAGGCAAAGCCCTCAAACAGAGTATCGATGACGGCCGGATTTTTGATCATGCTGCCCATATGTTGTGCTACCTGCTGGCGTATCCAGTACGTTTTCAATAGCTCCTCCGCCATGCGGCAGATGACACGCAGCAGACGCTGGTCGTCTTTACTAAAGGCATCGCGCAGGTGGGAGGCTACATGCAGCACGCCTAGCGGCTGCCCATCTTCACCGGAGATAGGCATGGCGATAGAAGAGCGCACAGGCACGTCCAGGTCGCGCAGAATGGCCTGTGTGTCCGAGGCAGGTATATTGGGCTCATAGATGATATGACGGCTATACAGAGCCCTGATAAACGGATAGCTGGTATACTTATCCAGTCCGGCGAGGGGGAGACGGGGAGTATAGAAAGCATCTTGATTCTGAGCCCGCAGCGTCAGATGGCTCATGCTGGCCGGTTGTGAAATATCGCGCGGTAGCAGGATCCAGCAGAAGCGCCAGCGTGGCTGACCCGTGCGCAGCGTGCCCCCCAGTCGGATCACCATATCTGCCAGGCCATTGAGAACCGCGTCCTCATGGTTCATATTGGTGTAGAGGTCAGTGGCGGGATCGATACTATCGCGCGCGCCCGGCCCCAGGGAGGCGCGCACATGTTCTACCTCCGCATAGAGCGGCTCCAGCAGGCGCTGAATCGTTTTTACCACCTCTCTACTTAACGTCAGTGGACTCGTCTCGCGCTGCAGGATGATCAGGGTCTGATCGCATGCCTGTTCGGACTGCGAGATACCGGCGCGCATCTCCTGTAGATGCTCAACGCGAAAATCAGAGGTATATTGAAACCATGGACGAGATGTCAGGAGGGTATGAGATGAGCCGCTCTGACTCAGCCAGCCCACAAGAGATTCCCCCAGGGTCTCCAGATCCTCAATGCGTTGTACCCCCTGCGCGTTAGCGGTGGGCGAAAGGGGCAGGATTAATCCGGCCGTCGTATTGGGGAGATCCTCACAGATCAACTTTAAGGCCAGGCGCAGAGCCCGCGCGATATAAAAGCTCCAGAACAGCTCATCGCGTCCCTGATGAATACGCTGATTGATCGAAAGCTCATCAACCGCTGATAGCCCGGTAAGTGAAGGGATATGATTGGCCGCATTGCTGGCCATCTCAAGCTCTGCCAGCGAACGAATAGTGTGCCAGAGCTTATCGATATCGGCTGGAATATCGCTGGCCGCGTAGCCTGCGTTGATCAATTCACGAATGATGGCCAGCTTATCTAACTCGGTTGGTGTATACAGGCGCCGTCCCTTGGGTCCACCGGGGCGCAGTGGATTCAGGAAACCATATTCTTCCCAGTCACGCAGTTTGTTTTCAGTAATGCCAAATAGCTCGGCTGCGCGGCTAATGGTAACCGTCGCCTCATCACGCCCTTTGTGGATATTCTGCAAGATACGTTCTTGAACATCCGCTTTTTGTAAATGCTCCTGTATTGATTGCTTACTTCGCACATCCATCTTCGCCTCGCTGAAAAAGTGGAGAAAAATTCAGGGCTGATGCAACACAGGTTTAATAGTACCACAATTGTATTAGTTTGTATACCTATTTCAAATAAAAAATATGAGGTTTTTTATCAATGGATAGTTAAAAACTCTGATAGGGTAAGTTTTTCTGATGATAAATGCATGATGACCAGGTAATTTGAAGCTATCGTCAGAAAAGTTAAGAAAGATTACCTTTTGTTATCTGAGGTGCGTAACTTTCTTTCGTGCCATTGACAAAAAAATTCTTCTCAGGTACCATATACTTTAAATATAGCAATTTTCTTCTTAATTGTAAACAATCTTCAGAACAATCCAGGGCCATTTAAAAGTCATTTCTAGCCGCCTTCGGCGGCGGTGGAGGAGGGAGTGAGCGGGGACACCCCGCACCCCGCAAGGGGCTAGCCGCCCCTTGACCCCGCTATTCGTTACTTTTAAATAGCCGTGAGCACAGTCTTCTTTCTGTTGTCGGGGCTGGTGAATATTTACATGTTGTGGGTAGTGCATACAAGATCGAACCAGGGTGGGAAAGGGTGTTGAAGCTCTTTTCGACCGGGATAATGTAGTGATCAACTGTGGATAACGGCGGCGTGCCGGTATTGTAGCGCAGGCGTAGGCAGACAATATTCGGGAGGTCACTTTCATGGCAACAGATGCAACATCTACCCACCAGGGCAGCTACGATATGGCGGATGGGCAAGTGTGGTATGACCTGTATAACTGGTTACTGCCGCTGGTCGAAATGTGGGTGCGCGACTCTCGCGTCTCATCCTGGTATGGTCAGCACCGGGAGATCGCGGAAGACATCGCCCATGAAGCTGTCGTGCGAACATTTCGTTATCAGCAGCGCGCTGCTCGTGGCGAGATGTCTCCCATTGGTTCTATAAAGGCTTTGAGCCGGGTGATCGCGCGCAACTATTTTCGAGATTGGCGTAAAAAGGACTGGTGCCTGGTGCGTCCGACCCTCAACGAGAATGATCAGCAGATATTAGATGTTACGGCGGGACCACATGAGATTGTCGATGCCTCCCAGATTGCGCTGGACCGCTTGATGTTAGACTCAATCATTGTGTCGGTGGCCCGGGTAGTGGCGGGTTTTCCACGCGGTCAGAAAGTGGCCCTGCTGACGGACCTGGCCAATATGTCCGATTTAGATGGTGAGCCGTCGTTGTTAGAGCAGGCCTTGCAGGATGTCGGTCTGCAGTTGAGCGAATACAGGCGACCGCGATCCGAGGACCCGACCATCCGTGGTCGAGATGCCGCCCTGCGCAGCATCGCTTACAAGCGTTTAAAGCAGCAGGTACAGGTATAAAAACGGTTTTGACAGCGTAGAATCTTTCAACGCCTTGCGGGCGAGAGGCAGACTACCTCTCGCCACGCGGGCGTTTCGTTTTTCTTCAGGCATGCGCCAGTTGTTTTAAAGGATCGGCCGGGGCTGGCCGCTCAAACTCGGTGCTGAAGATGTGTTCCGCGAACTGCTCAACCCTGGTCAGTAGCTGCGGGACGCTGCCTGTATTGCGAAACGTCTCGATCGTTTTCGTGATGTGATAGGTTGAGGCCAGCTGGGTGCTGACATAGGGCCAGTTATCATAGCTATAATATGTATGCATAATATAGTCCGAAACGAAGTGCCCGCTATTGGTCTGTGGCCCGGCAATGCGTTGATAAATGCGCTCAATGCACGTATTCAGGTCCGCGTCGACAAAGAATATGTACGCGTCTTGCAAGAAATCGGGACTAAACTGACGCAGGGCCTGGGCGTAGTCGTTGCGCGCGAACTCAATGGTAATGATGCCGTTGTCTTCAAGTGTTGAGAGCGCGCGTACCTGTTGTTCTAACCTCTGCAGGGCCACATCAAAGACCGAAAGATCCAGCACGTCGAAGCCATCATAAGCTGTGCGGCGAAATTGCTCATGGTGTTTTTCATCACGTGACATGCGGTAAAGAATGCCATAGTCATCTATATTCAGGGCTGTATAGCCGTGCTGGCGTGTTACATTCAAAAGATGATAAATTGCCGTTGTCTTGCCACTACCAGGACGCCCTAAAACGAATACCTTTGCTAACATCAATCACACTCCTCCATCTTCCATCTGCGCTTTGGTATGTATCTATTTTTTTTGTTGTTGTTCCTCGCCGGATTGATACGGCATATAGGTCTGGGTGACTGGATCCCAGGCATAGATGATATTGCCCCCGGTATCCGTTCCGAGCTTGAGCGCGAAATCCAACGAATGATAAAGGGTTGCGCGCACATCGGTCACCGACCGCATATGGCGAGGGGATAAAAATTCCGCAAGTTTTTCATATGAATACCAGGTAGCCCCAAGGTGAACCGATATATCTGGTAGCGTTAATGTGCCCCCTGGTAATTCTGATTGCTTGACCGCGATGCTTCCCTCTAGTGCCTTCCGCAGACGTTCCGCGTTGCTTTTGGTACGTTCGAGCGTAAAGCCACGTAGAAGGAGGCAATAGATGCTGCCATAAATATGATAGAGTGTGCAGTTGAAGTGATTGGAGAAAAGTGCTGGTAAGAGATCGTGGATGCGTAAACCAATGGCTTTATTTAGATTATGCAGGGTCGGATCTCCATAACTATTAGCAATCGATTCTTGTACATTACTATCGATATCTATGGCGATAAAAGAGATCTCCTTCACCGGCCCATCGATGTCGGTCGAGGTCATTGGAGCTTGCCCCCGTTCCACCTGCTCTTTGATAGTGGTCAGGATCTCCGCCAGGTCGCGGAGGAAATCGCTCTCGGAAGCAAAATCTTTGAAGAGAGGATCTACCGTAGCAGGATCCTCTAGCATGTCGGTCAGCGTGTCCGCGACCTGCTGTCGAACCTTATAGGTATATAAAAGTTCTTCAGTAATTTTAGCTATAATACGCAGGATGCGCTGATCTTCTTCGTTGAAGGCGTCCTGCTCATTAGAGGTGACATAGAGCACGCCCAGGGGCTGTCCGCTTTCACCACCGATAGGAACCGCGATGTTCGATTGAATGGGACCCTCCAGATCGCGCTGTAGGGTGAGAATATCTTCGCGGGCCAGCTCTGGCCGATAGATGATATGGCTACTCTGGTACGCGCGGATACTCAGGCTGGTCACATGGCGCTCAGGAGAGACCGAGGTGACGCCGACGGTGTGACGTGCCTGCTGGCTCTTGGCTCGTACCACCAGGCTGCGTTGCTGCAGGGGCAGGCTCTGCGTATTGGGCAGGAGAATGCAGCAGTCCTGCCAGCGGTTCTGGCCGCCGGACATTTTGCCGCCCAGGCGAATCGTTGTATTGGCCAGGCTGGTCAGGACCGCATCTGTCAGCTTGGGGGTAAAATCCATTGCTAGCGTAATGACATCCTGCCGACCATCACCCATATAATGCTCCCATTGCTGTTGATCCTCATAGAGGGGTTCAAGCAGGCGCAGCACCGTGCGGATGGCCTTTTCCTGTTGCCGTACATGCTGTATCTCGTCGCGCTGCACCACCACCAGGGTCCGATAGGCGATCGAGCCTGGTAATTGCATACGCAAGTCGGGGGGGGCATAATGGCAGTACAATATAATCGCTGGGATACTCGAAGGACGGGGTGGGGGTCAGAAAGGTAAAGAATGAACCCGTCTGGCCCAGCCAGCCGACCAGCGACGGCCCGACCATGCTGATGTTGGCGGGATCGCGTAGAATCTCATCGGCCTGGTAATCCTGGGCAGGCAGCACGAGGCCAGCGTAAAAGCCCGGGATATTTTCATAGACCAGCAGCAAGGCCAGCCAGAGCACCCGTGAAGCATAGAAGCGCCAGGCGGTAAGATCACGATACGCCAGCGTCACACGCTTATTGATATTATCATCTGGTGATGGTGTAGCTATGGCCGCGGATTGGTTATCCGCCTCTTGTTCGAATATCTGCGCCGATAGCGCGGATGCCGGTAAAGCCAATGCCGACCAGATCTCATTGATATTTGGAGGAATTGCCCCTGGAGTCAGGTGGGCCTCATCAAGCAACTCGCGAATGATCGCGAGCTTGTCTAGCTCAGCAAATGAATACTGTCGTTGGCCTGTAATCTGCCGTGACTCGGTATCTTCTCGTGGGCGTATCGGCTTAATCAACCCCATCTTCTCCCAATCGCGTAGCTGGCTTTCGCTAAAGCCGAAGAGACGCGATGCCCTTCCTATCGTCACTGTGACCTCGTTGCGCCCTCGCTGGATGTTGTGATGAACACGTCGTTGTGCGGCTTCATCTTTAAGATGCCTGGCAATCCGCTGTAGGTTGCGCTCATCCATCACCATGTTCCTTTAAAAAATACAGTGGGAAATAGCCCATGTATTTTGAATTCCTGCCTATCATAACACACGCTCGAATAGCTTGTACACCTGTATATGACGTTTTGGCAAATGGCATATTAAAAAAACTGCCTCTATGCTCGAAAAAAATCACTGTATCCCTGTTTACCTTTCTCTAACTTTCTCTAAAAAGAACGCCGTAGGGTAAGATTTTTTTATGCTTCGGCAGCCCAAATTCAGAATAAAGTCAGGTTAATTTATGGTGAGGTAAGAAAATATGCTGAAATATGGCTGGAAACGCCTGTCTGGACGCTTATAATTATTGATTTTTTTGGATAAAGCTCATAGAAATATCAGCTGATCCTAAGAAAACATTGAATTACTAACTCTAGTATGCTATAAAATTGATAAGGATAAGTCAATAATATGAGATGTTTGAAGTGCTTTATGTGAAGCTTTGTGGGTGTGTGTTGAAGTAAGTAAGTGGTGAAAGCAGAACAAAGCTCAGTAACCAGAAGCAAGCATTAGGTGAGCGCCATATTTAGAAAGGGTTGATGGGTTTCTAAGATAGCCTGTCTTTCCTGGAGGTTACAACTCATGGCTGTCTATCGACCAATGGTACAGACAACTGATCGCCAGGCGGTAAGCGATCGTGTTTGGATTGAGCTCTACAGTACATTACGGCCCTACATCTTAGGTTGGGTCTACTCCTCCGGTGTCACATCGTGGCATGGTCAGGAACATGATATCGCCGACGACATATTGCAAGAGGCGGTCATCCGCACCTTGAAATATACGCGATTGGTAGAAAATGGCATTGGGATGCCGATACACTCCATGACTTGTTTTGGGCGTACCGTGGCACACAATCATTTTCGTGACCTGCGCCGGCGAGAACTGCGGCTCATTCGCCCCACCTCGCAGGATGGAGAGGTTCCTTACCTTTTATCAAATGGAGATGATGTAGACCCCTCTGAAATAGCCCTGGATAGTCTTATGCGCATCTCTGTACTTATGACCCTGGCCCGTATCATCGTTGATTTCCCTGTCAAGCAGCGTACCGCCCTGCTGATAGACCTGGCCAATCACGCTGATTTAAGTGGCGAGACCAGTCAGTTGCTGGCGGCATTTAAGACGGTGGGCATCGATCTACGCGAGTATCGTCGTTCCCCATCTGACGATCCACTGGAGCGGAGCCGCCACGCCGCTTCACTGAGCATGGCCTACAAAAGGTTGCGCCAGACCTTCCAGCTCAAAGAACAGGATTTCTCGTAGAAGTCAGGGCAAGCCTGGCTTCTACGACGGCAATTTTTGTGGGAATAAGGGATGGTGTTGTATGAGGCAGGCGCGCCTGCCTCATACAACACCATCCCTTATTCTATGTGTGGGCCTTCGGCCTCTATTCCTGTGATACAATAGCGGCAGACTAACTTCACCGTTGACGTTAAACGCACTACGAAGGACAAGTTATTTATGTCACAGACCGCTACCTATGCACAGAGCTACCTCGCGAGTTTTCAATCCTACCAGCAAGAGTACCTCCAACGGCTAGAGACACTGGTGAATATCGACTCGGGAACCGGCCAGATCGAGGGCGTAAACCGCATTATGGATCTGCTCCAACAATGGTTGACCGAGTACGATTTCGCGGTCAGCCTGCACGAATCAGCCGGTTATGGCAACAATCTGCTGGCCCGGCGCAAAGGGAAGGGGCAGCGGCGTATCCTGCTCATGGGGCATGTCGACACCGTTTATCCGGCCGGAGCGGTTCAGGAGCAGCCGTTTGCTATGCGTGATGGGGTCGCGGTGGGTCCCGGCGTGCTGGATATGAAGTCGGGTGTCGTTATGGCTATGTACGCGGTTCGCGCCTTGCTTGAAGCTGGTTTTGACCAGTATGGCGAGCTGGTCCTGCTTTTCAACAATGATGAAGAGGTTGGCTCACCGGGTAGCATCCCTTTGATCCGCGAGACCGCGCGCGAGATTGACTATGCACTGGTGCTGGAGCCGGCGGGCAAGCAGTCTTCCTTAACCCATTCGCGCAAGGGGACCGATAAGTATATGCTGGAGGTACGCGGTATTTCTGCCCATTCGGGTGTTGAGCCTTTCAAAGGTCGTTCGGCCGTTGTTGAGCTGGCGCACAAGATCCTGGCCATTCAGAATCTGCACGCTACTTTTCCGGGGGTCACCTTTAATATTACCAGGCTAAGCAGTACCGAGCCCTTAAATGTCATTCCTGATATGGCGCGGTGCTATCTTTCTGTACGCTCGTTTAGTCGGCGTGGATTGGATGCGGCCGCGGCTGTGCTGCAGACGATCGCTGCCAATAGTAGCGTGCCCGATACCATCACCACGCTGACACGCAATCCCGGTCGCCATCCTTATGAGCCTACGGCCGCGGTTCAGCGCCTGGTCGAGCTGGCAAGGCTGGAAGGCGAGGCTCTGGGGATCGAGCTGAAAGCCGAGCCAAAGGGAGGCGTATCTGACGCCAATATCTTGATGGACGCCGGCGTCCCCACGCTGGACACGCTGGGCCCGGTAGGTGGTGGAATGCATAATCTGGATCGCGAACACATGCAGATCAATTCTTTCACGGTGCGTGGCCCCCTGCTGACCGGCCTGATCCAGCGCCTGTGCCTGCCCGAGGAATAAAAAAGGTGCACCTAAAGTATTGTTGATGAGTTGCGTGTTGGGGTGCGCTTAGTAGCTCAAGCACCATGACCCATTATGTATGTGTGGTATGCCGGGGCGCTCGGCGCCCCGGCATACCACACATACATAATATCTCCGCGCCGCAGGCGCGGAGTATAAAAAACCAAAGGTGCGAACCTTCTTGTTGCTTTCGCTTCCTGACGCTATGATATGTATACAGAGTTTTTTCATTTGTTCTCAAAGGAGTTTCTTTCACATGGAAGCGTTTATCTTCCTGCTTTACGTTGTTCCATTTCTGCTGCTCGTGTATGGCGCGTTCATGTTGTATATACGGCCCCCGAAGGCGGTCTGGCTGGCTTCACTGCTGGGCGGCCTGGTCATGGGCGTTGTCAATATAGCTGTTGATCTGCTCGCGTACACTGCCCACTGGTGGCACTACACATTTGTACAATCGGCCCTGCACAATCCCAACGACTTTCAACAGCATCTTTCCAACCTGTTCATGGGATCTCTGAATACGTTGCACATTCCCCTGCCATTTTATCTGACGCCGATCTTTATTTATGGCAGCCTGGGCTATCTACTCATCTGGCGCTTCTGGTCCGGGAAAGCACGCTGGTTCTCCTGGGTCTTGCTGATTGGTATCCCCCTGTTCAGTATGTATCGTGATATCCAGGGCGGCCTCACCAATGGTTCTTACCAGGTGTGGGAGAACGTGCCGGCAGCTACTGTGGCCACGATCGTGATGTGGCTAGTGGCTTTCTTCCTGGGCTTCATGCTCTTCTGGTGGCGCGCCAGAAAAACACCTTTTGTCGCCCCGGTCGAGGATGGGGAAGCAAACCGGGTTTCCGCGTCAAAGCATGCCTCGACCATGTCTAAATAAGTAAGTGCATGGGGCAACACCATGGGCGGGGTGCATCCGCATCCTGCCCATGGTGTTGCCCCATCCATTCATAAACCAGAGGAGGGTCCATAGGAATGGATGCCACATCGCAGGAGATGCTAGAACGTTTAAATGCCAGCAGCCAGGGGACCGTGCTGGAAGCGCTGGGTATCACTATAGTGGAGGCTAGCCGGGAGAAGGTCGCGGCCTCCATGCCGATCGCCGCGAAACACCTGCAGCTAGTCGGCTATTTACATGGAGGCGTCTCGGTCGTACTGGCGGAGACGGTAGCTTCGTTGGCCAGCGTGATGAACATTGATA
The DNA here is from genome assembly GCF_036245075.1 of Dictyobacter halimunensis. NCBI lineage: Bacteria > Bacillati > Chloroflexota > Ktedonobacteria > Ktedonobacterales > Dictyobacteraceae > Dictyobacter > Dictyobacter halimunensis. Next base: position 1,828,619 of record NZ_BSRI01000002.1, on the reverse strand, counting down.
GCGCGCGGCAGATGGCCTTTGGACTGGAGATCAACGCCAACCATCTGCGTCCCAAGCGCGATGGCGAGCTGCTTGCGGTGGCGACACCGATCCATCTGGGCCGCTCCACCCACGTCTGGGATGTGCGCATCACAGATGAAAGAGAGAAGCTCATCTGCGTCTCGCGCTGTACGGTCGCGGTGGTGGATCGTCCTCCGGATGGAGGCGATCCGTTGTTGCGAAAATAAGCTGACCGCTTTAGCCTTGAATCTGCTGCATGACGGCGGCCAGGTCAGCATAGACATAATCTGGATGGAGGGTAGATTTCGCCAGGCTCTGGGGGGTATCTTTGCCCGAGAAGACCAGCATGGTTCTGGTGCCTGCGGCGACCCCGGCCTGGATATCTACCCCCAGGTTATCCCCGATCATCACCGTCTCTTCCGGGCTGCTATTCAGCTTGCGCATCGCCTCCTGGAGGAGCGCGGGCTCCGGTTTTCCAATCACTTCCGGCATCGTTTCGCTGCCAGCCTCAATCGCGGCCACCATCGTTCCGCAGCCCGCTGTCAGGGCACCGCCCGCAATCGGCAGCAGAGGATCGCGATTGATGGCGATGAATGCAGCGCCCTTGCGAATCGCCAGTACCGCCTCCGTGAGCTTCTTATAGTTAAAATAGCGATCGAGCCCTACAAAGACCACATCTGTGCTCTGCCAGTCGTCGTTGGCTACCTTGAGCTGATGCTGCGTCACCAGGTCAAACAATGGTTGTTCGCCGATCACATAGACCGAAGCGTCGGGGAAGCGATGCTGAATGCTTTGCACAGCCGCCTGCGCGGCTCCCATCACATGGCTGGGATCGGTTTGAATGCCCAACCGCCCCAATTTGCCCACCACCTGAGTCTCGCTGGCAAAGGAATTATTGGTTAAGAACAGGTATTTTTTCGCGTTGGCGTCCAGCCAATGAATAAATGCCTGCGCGCCAGGCACGAGGGTCTCACCGCGATAGACAACGCCATCGAGGTCGATGAGGTAGGTTGTGAGGTCTTGTATTTGTGGTAACATGCTCGCATCGTTCTCCCAAAAATATATAAACAATTGTGATTGTGCCCGTCGGCGCCGGGTTTGCCTCCGGCTTGCTCGCCCCGCCTGCGGCGGGGAGGAAATAGGAGAGGAAGGAATCTGGGGGACACCCCCAGACCCCCGGCAGGAGGGGCTGACCGCCCCTCCTGCACCTCCCCGCTTTATGCCGGCTTTGTGTGCGTGGCGGCCCCCCGTAGGTGCCGGGCTTGCCCCGGCTTTTTCCTTCGCCTGCGATCCGTACCCAGTATACCACAGGGATTGAGCCACAAACGGGAAGCGCTCCCGCTGTCGCCGTGGCGACAGCGGGAGCGCTTCCCGTTTGTGGCTGGTTTTATTCGCGCATGAGCTGATCACGGATCGCCAGGATCTCGCGGCGCAAGTTTTGATTAACGTTGATGGTGCGATCGATCTTTTCGCATGAATGCAGCACGGTGCTGTGGTCGCGGCCACCAAAGAGCTGGCCGATCTCCAGCAGGGAGGTAGAGGTCTCCTGGCGGATGAGATACATAGCGATCTGGCGCGGCGTGACGATATATTTATCGCGCTGCTTGCCGCACATGGCTTCCAGCGAGATATGGTAGTAGTCGGCTACCGCCTGTGCGATCTGACGGCTATTCAGGGTCGGTTCGCGATTATCCGTGCCCAGAGAGGAGATGGCCGAACGTGCTACATCCATCGTCAGATCGACGCGATGCAACTGCTGATAGGCCATCAGGCGATTCAGGCAGCCCTCCAACTCACGAATATTGGTCTGGACCCGGCTGGCGATATAGGCGATGATCTCATCGGGCACATGGTAATGCAAGAGATCGGCCTTGACGCGCAGGATGGCCATCCTGGTCTCCAGATCTGGCGGCTGGATATCGGCGATCAAGCCCCATTCGAAGCGCGAGCGGAGCCGCTCCTCCAGGCTCAAGATGGCCTTGGGAGGACGATCGCTGCAGATCACGATCTGCTTGCTCATCTCGTACAGGCTGTTAAAAGTATGGAAGAACTCTTCCTCGGTCGACTCTTTGCCGGCGATAAACTGGATATCGTCAACCAGCAGGATATCGACCGAGCGATACTTGGCGCGAAACTCTTCGGTGGTACGATAGCGGATGGCGTTGACGATCTCATTGGTAAACTGTTCGGACGAAACATAGAGGACCGCCAGACCTGTCTGCACCCCCTGATGACCGATGGCATGCAGCAGGTGGGTCTTACCCAATCCGACTCCTCCGTAGAGGAAGAGGGGATTATAGGATTCACCAGGCGCCTCCGCGACCGCCAGTGAGGCGGCATGCGCCAGGCGATTACTATTGCCAACGATGAATGCATCGAAAGTGTAGCGTGGATTCAAACGATTATGGGCCAGCATGTTGGCGCGCTGCTCGTTCTCCCAATCTTCCAGCGTCTCAGGCGAAGAAGAGGAGTAGGCGAACTCGGACTGCGTTGGTGGGCGTGCCGAGGCATTAGCTGAGGCATTGTCATAATACGCGTTGTTCGCGTTATGGTTCGTGTGCGGAGGCCGCGCATGGTGGCCGGGGCGTGGAGCCTGTTGCGGCTCGTGTTCCCGCTCATGCATGGGCGGCATCGTCTCTGCCACAGGCTCGGACTGAGTCGAGGGTCTCACAATGAGAAGCGCCGGCTGACCGAGTACATCTTTTAATACATCCTCTAGCAGGTTTTGCCAGCGGGTCTCAATGATTTCCCCGGCCAGATCATTGGGAACCTGAAGGGTAAAGGCCAGCAGACCCTGCTCGGCCGCATCAGGCGCGATGTCATGCAGTGCTTCGGCAGACAACTCAACTAGATGTGCATCCTGCAACCAGGTCTTGGTCAATTCATCAATGGGCGTGGTGTCCAGTTGTGCCAGGGTCGTGCGCCAGATAGTCGCGGTATTCACCGTTATCCCCCCATGCACTAGTCTTGAGCGAGCGCGACACACTCAATTTCAACCAGCGCTTTGCGAGGCAGTTCAACGACCGCGACCGTCGAGCGCGCTGGTGCAACATCGCCAAAATAGGTGGCGTAGACCTCATTCATGGCCTGGAAATCGCTCATTCGCGTCAGAAAAACAGTGGTCTTGATGACGCTATTTAGGGAGGCACCGGCAGCCTTCAACACCGCTTGCAGATTTTGTAGCACGCGATGTGTCTGTGTCTGGACATCGTCGCCAACCATTTCGCCCGTGGCCGGATCAAGGGGGATCTGGCCGGACGTATAAACGAATTGTCCATAGCGAATGGCCTGGTTATAAGGGCCAATGGCTGCTGGAGCTTCGGATGTGCTAATCTGTGTGTATTCCATGTGCATTTCCCATCATTGGGCAAGTAGACGCGAATGCTATCTTGCGCTGAATATAAATTGAAAGTAGTTGGGTGTTTCCCAGTTTTATGGGAGACACGTTGTTTTTGCGGAGGGCGCTTGCGCGCCCGGTCCTTTTTATCCTGTGATGGAGAAATGTGCTCAATGAGCACATTTCTCCATCACAGGATAAAAATGTATCGCCTGGTTTTGCCTTTTCACATAACTCAGAATTGACTGTGTCCTGCGGGTGGGTAGTGGCCTTGCCCATCGTTGAAACGTGATTGATAGGATTGTTGGCCGACCGGCAATGAGGCTGACTTGCTACGTGCGAGCTCTTTCGCGCATGCCCGCAAGGCTTTTTGCATCTCCGCTGCTGAATTAAACCGTTCGGAGGGCTCTTTTTGCAATGTTCGATTGACGAGCTGCTCAAGTACGGCGGGAACCTGTGGGCTGAACTGGCGCAGCGGTGGTGGATTTGTTGACGCATGCTGCATCGCGATGGATACCGCGGTCGGACCCACAAAGGGAGGTCGACCGGCCAGCATCTCAAACATCACCACGCCCAGCGAATACAGATCGGAGGACGCGGTCAGGGTTTCGCCGCGCGCCTGCTCTGGTGACAGATAGTCAGCCGTGCCAAGCACGATGCCGCTATTGGTTAAGCCCGCATCCTCCGCCACGCGCACAATACCAAAGTCGGTAAGTTTCACCCATGCGCCCCCGTCACTGAGGCTGCCCGCGCCGCCGCTCCACGCTAACATGATATTTTGTGGCTTAATATCGCGATGAATAAATCCGCGCGCATGCGCAACCTGAAGCACAGCACAGACCTGGGCCGCAATCTCTATCGCCTCACGAGGTTGTAATTGGCGGCGTTGCGCGATCAGTTGTTTTAGGGTTGGGCCGTGAATATACTCCATCACCAGAAAATACTGGCCCATTTCTTCTACAAAATCGTAAATAGTGACGGCATTCGGATGTGCGAGCGCGGCAGCAGCGCGAGCTTCACGGCGGAAACGCTCGACTGCACGAAGATCATTTTTGTCCAGGGAGCGCAACACTTTAATCGCGACAATGCGCTCTACCCGGTGATCCCAGGTTTTGAAGACGCTCGCCATACCACCAGTAGCGATATGCTCACGAATCTCGTACCGTCCAGCGATCAGTGTGCCTTCAAATTGGTTCAACGTCTCACCTCGAGCGACCTGGGCGAATACTTTATAAGAAAATTTAACTTCAGAGGGTAGTATACCATTAATGAGTTATGTCGTCGAGTGTTACATGACCAGCGTCTATCTGCTAATTTTTCTCTTTGCAAGCGATGGGCAGGCATAGGTTATCGGCTCCAGGCCGCGCGGGAATCGGCGTCCAGGTTCCCATTCGTCTGCGTGAGCTGCGTGATGCTATTCTTATCGATGCTGTACGCCCCAGTCTTCGGATTTTTGACGATCTTTGCCAGCCAGAGGTCAAAGATGTTGTCGTGATAATCGTAATAGACGATCTGTGACCCATCCGGTGACCAGACAGGCTGGCTGATGTACTGACCCGTCATCAGCTTTGTCGATTGCCCGTAGTCTGAGAGTCCCTTTTTGGTGTTGGCGGCGTTGTTGGGATCAAAGGCTGGATTGTTGGGATCGCTGGTGACGCCGTTAACGACCGGCATGGTGTACAGGCTCATGTGGGTAGCATCCTCGCGCCGCACATAGATCAGTGTGTTGCCGTCGGGCGAAAAAGCCGGTTGCATATTGGTCAGATCGGCCTTCTCAGGGGTGAGCGCGACGCCCGGGTCATACTCGCCACCATAGACTCCTGGATGATATTTAGGATTATATGGGTTGGGGTCTTGTTTGATGCTATTCTGAATGGCATTGGTATCGATGATATTGATCTGGATCGCCAATCTGGACCAGTCAGGTGGCGTATATTTGTAGCTGGTGTAGACCAGTTGGTTTGCATGCCCGGGACGATACATTGGATCACGCAGACCGCCCGCCCCGATAGAGGTGTAGGCCACGGCCTGGGCGCTCTCCATATCGTCTACGGTAACCAGTTTTTTAGCGTGGATGGACATTTTAAAGACCTGCAGGTCAAGGATGTCCGCGTCGTAATTACCGACTATGGCGGGATCCCAGTAGTGTTTCTGATTGTCGCCTAAGAAATAGATATGCTCATTATCTGGATCCCAGGCGGGCTGGGCGAACCAGTGGTATGTGCTGAGCACAGAAGCTCCGTTGGGAGTAAATTTTCCGTAGCCAGTGGCGATGATGGTTGGTTTGCCGCCGCTGGTAGGCATATACGCCAGGTCCGAATAGTCCTTGTAATGGATGGTGAACGCGATGAACTTGCCATTGGGTGAGACCGCTGGATCGCGGACATCCATTCCTTTGGTAAGCTGCATCAGATGCTCTTTATTTTTCCCATCCAGCATGTAGAGATTGCGGTTGAGGGTGAAATATATCTTTCCTTGAAAGGCCGCCTGTTGGGAATTGATTTTGACGTCGCCATTTTTGCCCGTTGTCACGCTTTTATAGTTGGTGTCGCCACCCCCCAGCCCCAGGCAGCCTTGCAGGCTCATGGAGAGCAATGCAAAAACAATGATCAGTTTCCACAGTGGATATTTTTTCATACTAGCTCTTGTAATCATCTCTATAAAATGATGGTGCACTGGTGAGCAGCGCACCAGGAAACATTGTGCTCAGACTATATAATGCATCTCACTGTAACACTATCGCAATTATTCTTTAGGATAGGAGTACTTTCTATGTCATCGGGGTACCCGCTATAGCATAAAAAGCACCGGCCTGCTATTTCCCCATGGCATTGAATGAGCCAGAAACGGTGAGAAGCATCAGGTCCATCAAATTGCTAAAGATCGCCTTATTGGAAACGATGGCGTTCCCTGTGCTCAGGCTGGTCAGCTGATAAGTGGAACCAGCCAGGCTGGCGCCCTTATCTACCGAGGCGGTGGCCATAGCAGGGCTGGTTCCCGAAGGCTGTATGCGGGCCACGCTTGTACCGGTGTTGCCTGGCATAGAAGCCTGTGGAATACAATTTGGCGTAACGCCAAACATGGCATGAATTTTCGCCGTGATGGCCGGGCAAATGGGTGCGTAGTTAGTGCTGCCTGCGATCAGATTTGAATACCCCTGTGTGAAAGAGACGCGATCCACCTTGTTGACGTCGACATTCTTGGCGATCTGGGCGAAGGAGGCCAGCTGTGAGACCGTTAGGTCGGTTAGCAGGTAGCCATCCAGGTCGCTTAAGATAGTGGGCGCCTTGGTAACGATATCCGTTCCGCTCAGTTTGACCTTAATCTGGCTCAAGATCTGCTGTTGACGCTGGGTACGGCCGAAGTCTCCACCCAGGTCAGCATGGCGTGAGCGGACATATTCCAGGGCGCCAATGCCGTTAAAATGCTGTGGGCCTGGCGCGATATCGAGGCGCTTATAGTTATAGGCATTGGGACTATTATTGGTGTCATCGGGATAGGCATCATCGACCACCGGGCGCATGGCGTCGATATCTACTCCGCCGATCGTATCAATGACCTTGATAAAGCCCTGCAGACCCACCCAGGCGTAGTGGTCGATATGGATGCCGTAGTTCTCCTCAATCACATCCATGGTATGCCCGGCGGCGCGCTGCACTTTCTCTTTCGTGGTCTTACCCTGCCAGCCATTTTCAAATATCTGGTCAATTTTGGTCTGTCCGCCCAGAATCTGGTCTGAGACCTGCATATCGCGTGGAATGGAGAGCATACCAACATAATTTGTCTTTGGATCAATGGTAATAATGATCACGGTCTGGGCCAACGGCTTGCCGGTCGCTATATCATTCCCTTTGCCATCGGTATCGCTTCCCAGCAGCAAAATATTTGTGCGCTGCGTCAGAGGATCGGCATTCACCGGCTGCTGAGATGTTTTGTTCTTGCCGTTGATATCGTGCAGGGCGCCATTGCCGGTGATATCATTGACCGAATTGGCGAAGTTGATCTGATAATAGGCAAAGGCGCCCCCACCGGTAATGACCAGGAAGGCCAGAATGGCAATCACCATGCGGGTCCAGATCGGGATGCGCCTGCGATCATTGGTTTTTCCTGTTTGGGACGGACCCGACGCCATGTAGGGAGGCGCGCCCGAGGCCGGCCGGTTATAGTTATCCCAGCTATTTCTGCTCACAGTCGCTGGAGCCGCGGCGGGATTCGGCCACTGACCGCTACCGATGCCTGGCTGGCCCTGCGCTGGATTGCTCAGCTGTCCCGTCGTTGGACGCTGTGCGTACCCATTAAGATCACGTGTGATCCGTGGTCGTTGAGGTGTCAGAGGGGGACCCGCAAAGGTGGGTTGTGCCGGTGGTACCGCTGGATACTGCCGCAGGCTTATCTGCGATGGCGGAATCATATCTGGAACGGCGGGCTGATAGGATGTTGGTACCGCATCAGCAGGAATTGAAAACGACCCGGCACGAGAGGATGATATGCCCTGCTGGGGTGCAGGCCTTGGCATCTGACGTTGACTCAGCGGATCGGTTGCAGGTTCATTTCTTAAGTTGTCTGTGCGCACAGCGTTTTGATCTTGAGGAGGCGGCAGTTGCCCCGTTTTCCACCTGGTGAGCAACCCGCTTTTATTCGCTGAAGGACCCTGAGGCTGTTCCTCAGCTGTATTATTTCCACCTACATTTTGTCCAGCCGCTGAACCCGGCGGTGATCCCGGCTGGTTCGCGATGCCATCCCGCGAATGCTTATGCACAAATTGATTTTTCACCTGCTATACCCGCTTCCTATTCACTGAATATATATCATAGCTCTTTGAGCTTTCTCCCCCTCCCAAATATACTATAGCCACCTGCTAGCCCAAATCCTTTATGAGCCTTATATGCTTTATGCATAATATGACACCATGGTACACAAAGAAGTATTTGCTACACAGTATAACGAATGGTAGAGTAAATCTTCACGAAAACGACAGTTTTCTCATCCATGTACTGGGACTAATTGGTAATATGTGAATGTATCTATTTAATAGCCCGTTAGCCTGTGTTTTACATAACCCTAAACAAGCCTTAATTATCCTCTAAATACAACGTGTTACTGTTGATGTGGGGTACATCGGTCACCCATTTGTCTAACCGCGTCATGCTGATTAGCATAGTGTTTCAAGCTCGTTTTTCGAGTTATATATGTGCTTTAAGCATGCCGTTATTCGCACATCGATAAGCAGGTGGTGAACCTCATGCGTGTTGCCGTCATTACAGAAAATTTTCTGCCCAAACTAGATGGCGTTACCAGAACAGTATCGCGTTTACTTGAACATCTCCATGCCAATGGTCACCAGGCGCTCCTGCTGGGTCCTGATTGCGGTATGGACGAATATGCTGGCGCGGAAGTGGTAGGGACAGCTGGATTGCCTTTTCCTTTTTATCCTGAGCTCAAATTTAATTTTTTCCGGCCATTGTTCGTGCGTCGCTTGCTCGAATTTCGTCCCGATATCATTCATGCCGTCGACCCGGTGATCCTGGGCGCAACGGGGCTGGCGGCTGCGCGTTTTCTCAACATACCGATCATCTCTTCTTATCACACGAATTTGGCCGCATATTGTGGTCACTTTGGTTTCTCTTTATTAACGCGGCCGATGTGGCTCTACAATCGATTCGTGCACAACCAGTGTGTGTTGACCTACTGTCCCTCGGCCTCTACAGCCAGGATGCTGACCAGTCAGGGCTTTGAGCATCTGCGCATCTGGCCACGCGGAGTCGATAAAGATCTGTTCGCGTCCAAACGCCGCAGCGAAGCCTTACGGGCCGCATGGCTGCGCGGGCGCAGCGTGCCGGAGGATAAGAGCGTCCTGCTCTACGTTGGCCGTGTCTCCTGGGAGAAGAATCTGCGCCTGCTGATTCAGGCGTATAAAGAGATGGACCATTCACGCTGTCACCTGGTTATTGTGGGTCAGGGGCCCGCCTACAATGAGGTCCAGCATGATCTCGAAGGCTTGCCGGTAACGATGACCGGCTACCTGAGTGGTAAGGATCTGGCCACAGCCTATGCCTCCGCCGATATATTCGCCTTCCCATCCTATACAGAGACCTTTGGCCAGGTCGTATTGGAGGCTATGGCGTCTGGTCTGCCTGTCATCGGCATTCATTCAGAGGGCGTCTGTGACCTGGTGACACATGGGCAGACGGGTCTGCTGCTATCGGCTGAAGGATTGAATGACCACGCTCAGGTGGCCGGTTATCGTGATGCCCTTACAAGGTTGGTGCAGGACAGAGAAGAGCGCCTGATGATGGGGCGGCGGGCGGAGAGCGAGGCGGCCCGGCGCTCATGGCATGAGGCGATGGAATGCATGGTACAGGGGTACCGGGACGTTGTGGCCCGTTCTCAGATCCTTATTGCCGCCTAGCTTACCTCCACCGGGCCTTGCCGAACGCTTCTCCGGTTCAATATCAGACGCAAAGCGGGATGCTCAGAGCGTTTTCTCTGGTAGTGCCCAGGCTTTGCCGTCTGGTCTGGCGGTCAGCACCTGTACCCCGGACGGCGTAATGGCCAGCGTATGCTCAAAGTGGGCGGCGGGCCGGCCATCTGCCGCTACCAGGGTCCAGTGATCGGATAGCATTCTGACATGGCGGGATGACATGCTTACCATCGGTTCAACCGCGATGACCACGCCCGGCTGCAGTTCAAAATCGCCCAGCGCCTGATATTGTAAGGTAAAATAGTTGGGAACCTGCGGCATCTCCCACATCTCACGACCGATACTATGTCCCACCAATCCCTCTACCACAGCGAAGCCGGCCTGTGTCACATATGCCTCCATGGCGCGCGCCACCTGGCTCCAATATTGTTTTTGAGGGATCAGTTCGATGGCGAGGCGGAGTGCCCCCTCGGTTATTTCCAGCAGACGCCGCGTGTCAGGATTGATCTCGCCGACGGCGTGCGTGACGGCCGCATCACCGCACCAGCCCTGGAAACGCACCCCTGTATCGATGCTGACGATATCCCCTTCCTGTAGCTGACGTGGACCGGGAATACCATGCACCAGTTGCTCATTGACCGAGATGCAGGCGACCGCTGGAAATGGTACCCTACCTGTACGATCCGGTACCCCCTTGAATAGTGGCTCGGCATGCTGCTCGAGCATGAAGGCCTCCATAGCCGCATTGATCTCGCCGGTCGTTACGCCCGGTCGAATCAGGGCCGCCGCGATCTGGTGTGCCTGCCAGGTCAATAATCCGGCCTGCCGCATCAGTGCAATCTCTTCCTCAGACTTTAAATTTGGCTCGCGCGATTGCATATATTCTTACTATCCCTCTGTATGAAAAATAATTCAAATTTATCTATATATCATATATTTTTCTATACAATGGCGGCAAATCGGCGCTGCATATTTCACAGTCAGGCCTGGTCGCCGCCCAACAACTTGCGCAGGGCTTGCTGATAAGCCTGGAGGGTACGCTGATCAAAAAGGATGAAGTAGACCTGTTTGAGGCTGGTGGGCTGTTGTAGATGGGTGATAACCGTGCGCAGGGCGATTGGTGCCGCCAGGTGGAGCGGATAGCCATAGGCGCCCGTGCTAAGGGAGGGGAAGGCGATGCTCTGCAACTGATGTTCTTCAGCCAGGTTCAGGCAGGTCTGGTAGGCGCTCGCGAGTAGCTGCGGCTCATTCCCACGGTCTTGATAGATCGGGCCGACCGCGTGAAAGATATAGCGGGCGGGCAGGTTGCCGGCTCCGGTAGCGACGGCGCTCCCCGTCGCGCAGCCACCGATCTGGCGGCATTCTCGCATGACAGTAGGGCCCGCGGCCCGGTGAATAGCTCCATCCACGCCACCTCCACCAGCCAGGGCCGCGTTGGCGGCATTCACGATGGCGTCGGCCTGCACATTGACGATATTGCCCTGTTGTAAGAGGAGGGTAGAGCCGTTGATGGTGTGTGTGCTCATATACTTTCCCCGCTAATTAATCAATCCTACCTGGACTGCGTATAACCGCGTAATAATGGAATAGCAGTACTGTTTCGAGCAAGGTATGAGATGGGTGGCGAGTGGATGGATGGAACATAGCCCAGAAAGCATCGGTGGCAACATCCTTCTCTGTGTTGCCCGTATAGAGGCGAATGCCAGGACACCGGCGCATGCCTGGTGCCGATCTCTCGCGGCTAATGATGCTTAGCGGGCTATGCATTGTATGGCAGTGAGAACAGAGTCACGACTTACTACTTCTTGAGAACAGCCTCCGAGAGTTCTTTGCCGGGGAAAAAGCGGACACGCTCTTTGGCTGGCACTTCGATTGGTTTGCGGTCGCGTGGATTTACCCCTTTGCGTGCGGCGCTTTGGCGAACTTTGAAAGAGCCAAAGCCTACTAGACGGACCTCGTCACCATTCTGAAGTGCTTCACGGATTGCCGTGAGGGTGGCTTCTAGCACCTCAGACGCCTGCTTTTGAGAAAGTTTCGCCTGCTTGGCAATGCGCTTAGATAGCTCTTGCCGGCCAACGGTTTGTGCCGCTGCCAGATCGGTCTTTTCGGCCATAGGTTCGATTTCCTCCTTGCAACTATCAACACACGTCGCTTGGTCGCCCAAATGCACTTTGCCGGGCTTGTAGAGCGGCGTCACAACCTCACTGCCGATTAGGAGTATAGCACGCGATTTTAAGAAATACAAGCGTCGCACTATCCCTAAAAGTAGGAAGTACAGCATGAATCAGCCTGAGAAGCCAATCTACCCCTCTATTCTCGGCTTAAAAAAATTGCAAAAAATCTCTATATAAGGTTGTTCTTTTCTAGAATATTGTACGATTGTAGTTAGCATTTCGATTCTTTAAACTCTTGCATTAGAAAGGTTATAACAAATCCTACTGCCTACTTTTGTAGCAATGTATCGGAAACGACATAATATAGAATGCCTGCTTGGGTCTGTTGTTGAATAAGTTGTTTTTTGAGTCGTAAATATTCCAAGTGAGCAACAATTTCTGCAACGGCAAGATGGAGGGCCTCGTTGCCCTTGAGACGGGCCCCGAATAGCTGTTGTGTCAGTTGAGTGGCAGGCTGAGGTTGTATTGCGAGTAAATCTGTAATTTGTTTTAATCGGCGCTGATGATGTTCAATAATCTCTGCAACGCGGTTGGTAAGATGGTCAAATGGATCACCATGTCCGGGTAAAACTCGTTGTGCGGGTAGTGCGGCAATTTTCTTCAATGATTGAAAATAGTCCGCGAGAGGATTGGGACGATCCTGAGGCGAATAAAGGCCAATATTTGGCGTAATGCGCGGCAAGACATGGTCGGCCGCCAGCAACACGCCATCGCGCTCACGCCACAGCCCTATCTGCCCGTCCGAATGGCCCGGGAGCCAGATGACGCGATAGTGGTCGTCGGCCAGTTCCAGCTGTTGCCCATCTGCCAGCGGGCGCATGGCAGAGGCTGGTGGTAGACGTAAAATAGTGCGTCGCATCTCCGGCGACATGCGTGTGTACCAGTGATCGGACGCTGGTAGACCATGGCGGGAGAAGAACTGGCTAGTTAATTCCAGGTGCGCCCGGGCGTTCGTGCCCCAGCTATCAAGCATACCTGAGCTATCCAGTGGATGCATCAGTATGGGGGCCGCGCTCAACTCATGGATCTCTCCCGATAGACCGATGTGATCTGGATGTCTGTGTGTGAGCACGATGGCTTGCAGCTGCTTGAAATCCAGACCAAGCTGCTCGATGGCGGTAAAAAACGCCTCGCGTGTATCCTGGCTGCCGAGCGCGGTATCCACCAGGACCCAGCCTGTCTGTCCGACCAGGGCGTAGACGTTGACCGTCTTGAGCGGTAGGGGAATCGGGAGGGTGATCTGCCAGATGTGGTCCGCAACCTCGCGGACCAGAGGGGATCGCTCCTGATCCCGGGCCGGAGATCCAGCTGGTTGTTGCTGTGTCATGGGGAACAGTCCTTTGGCGTATGTGCGCTCTACTAAAGAGAAGGTGCAAGTGGCTACTTGCAAAGATTTCGCAATTGAAATCTATCTTTTAGATTGTATTTTTCTTGAAATATAAATGTCAAAAAAAAGTTATCCACAAGTTATCCACGTGCCGGGGTAAAATTGGCCGCAAAGACTCTTTTCCCACATGCCTAAGAAGTGTTACAATGAAGTGGGGAAAAGTGGGGAATTTTGGTGAGTCTATAGTATTGGTGGTGGAGATAGGGAAGTATGGCAGAATAATGCTCAATTTCTGAAAGATTTCACTGTGGATATCCCGCAACTGCCGTTGAGAAAGTATGGAAGCTAGCTATGTTTCTAGGTGAGTACGAGCATACAATCGACACGAAGGGGCGCATGGCGGTTCCGGCCAGGTTTCGCTCACAGATAGATAAGGGCGCGGTTGTCAGCAAAGGTATGGGAACATGCCTGTCTATCTATACCGCGGAACACTGGGAGCGGCGCTCAAATGAGTTGGTTGCGGGCTTGTCGAGCGACGAGCTGCGCGATTTCGAGCGGCGCATCTATCCCAGTGCCAGTGAAATTGATTTAGATGCACAGGGACGTATGGTAATCCCGGCTAAATTACGAGCCTATGCAAATTTAAGTAATGAAGTAACCGTGGTAGGCGTGCGAGACCATATTGAAATCTGGAATCGCGCGACCTGGCAGGAATATCAGGCACGACTCGATGCTGAAGGAAGCAATATTCCTTTTTAAATGACGTAAGCAATACATTACGGATTCGAATTCTAGATTTTTATCAATTTGGTGACAATGGAACATACACAACATGTGTCAGTCATGCCGAATGAGGTGCTGACATACCTCCAGCCAAAACCTGGAGGACTCTATATCGATGGCACGTTAGGTGGTGGTGGCCACACGGCGGCAATCCTGGAGCGCAGCGCTCCCGATGGCAAGGTTCTGGGTATTGATACCGATAGTCAGGCACTGGCCCGTGTGGGCGAACGCCTGGCTGAGTTTGTCGCTAATGGTCGCCTGGTTCTGGCACATGGTAATTTTTCTGACCTGGCACAGATTGTGGAACGGACTAGTTTTGGGGGTGGAAAGGGGGTGCAGGGTGTCTTGCTGGATCTGGGATTTTCCTCGGACCAGATGGACAATCCGGAGCGTGGCTTTGCTTTTAGCACGGATGGTCCATTAGATATGCGCCTGAATCAGGCGTCGCCGTTAACCGCCGCTGATCTGGTGAACGGTGCGAGCGAGCAGGAACTGGCGGATATCTTCTGGCGCTATGGTGAAGAGACGCGCTCACGCCAGATAGCACGGCGCATTGTGCGTGAGAGAGAGAAAGCACCTATCACGCGTACAGCTCAACTGGCGTCCTTGATAGCCGCCGGTGTACCACATAAGTATGGTGCCATTCATCCAGCTACGCGCGCATTTCAGGCTCTACGCATCGCTGTGAACGGCGAATTAGAGCGCCTGGAAGCAGTATTGCCGCAAATTGTGGATGTTCTCGAGGGAAAGACAAAGGGCGATGAAGAGGGGCACGGGGAAAAAGGGCGCATGGTGATCATCGCGTTTCACTCGCTAGAAGATAGAATCGTCAAGGAATATATCCGGCGCGAGGCCACCGATTGCCTCTGCCCGCCCCGCCTTCCTGTATGTATCTGTGGTCATAAAGCTCGTTTACGCAACCTGACAAGCAAACCTGTCACACCAGGTGAGCTGGAGATCGCCAGCAACCCTCGCGCTCGTAGCGCTAAATTGCGAGCAGCTGAAGTATTGCAGAATAATTCGTAGTGCGTCACATGTAGGGGTGTGTAAGGATGCGGAACTCTCTACACGGGCGTATCTGCAGAATAACGACCATCTCGAAGGAACGCAGCGTATGTATGGCCTGAAACAGCTCAATAACGAGGCCCGAAAAGAACGGCCGGTTGTACCCAGATCAGTGTTTGCGGCGAAAAGACGGCGTCAGTTGCGCCCCTTTTTCTTTCATATGGGGCCGGCGGCCTTATCGATTACCAGCGTGCTGCTGATCGCTTTGATGGCGGTGCTCTACCTGGCCCAGGTTGGCCAGTCAGCCGTCGCTAACCAGCAATTGCAGCAGATACGGAGCGAGCAGGCCACACTGCAACGAGAAAACCAGGACCTGGCCCAGACCATCGCCATTGAGCGTTCGCCCGCCTATATCAGCGAACAGGCGAAAAAGAACGGCCTGGTACCCGCTGACCCGGCGCATGTCAATGTCATTAAAATTCCCAATTTACAGCCCATCCATGATCCAGGACCCAATAATAATTAGCGCTATACAGAAAACTGGCTAACTGACTGACTGATTGCTCAAATGTTGTCTGAATGAGGAGATTTTGTAGATGAGTACAGAGCTACGCCGTGCACGTAACCGCCAGATGGTTATCTTTCTGCTGGTCTGCGCGGGCATGGTGCTGCTTTCTGGACGACTCTACTACTGGCAGGTGATGCAAGGTCCACAGTTAGCGAAGGCAGCCAATGCCGAGCATCTGCAAAGTCAGACGCTGAACGCGCCACGAGGACGCATCTATGACGACATGGGCCAGCTACTGGCGACCAATGTGGTACGCGACGATGTGTATATCGAGCCATCACAGCTGGTAACGGATTATCCCGATACCTATCAGAGCGAACGCGATACCCTGATTCAGAAGTTGAGCGGCGTGCTGAACAATATACCAAAAGAGAAGTTGACGAGCGCCTTCGACTCTTCGGTTCCGACGGTGCGGGTCGCTATCTCGATCACACCGGACCAGAGCCAGAAATTGAAAAATCTGCATCTGCCCTATATCTTTCTAGAGCCGCGTACCTGGCGTACCTATCCAGGCAACGACCTGGCGGCACAGACCCTGGGATTTGTGCAGGAAGGCGCGACCGGTGGTTCGCCGAAGGGGATCTATGGCATCGAAAAAAAATACAATCAGCAGCTTTCCGGTAAGGCGGGCAGCTTTTCGGCTGAAACGGACCTCAATGGCAATCCTTTAACCGTGGGCCCCAGCTTTGAGCAGAACGCGGTCCCCGGAGATGATATAACCCTGACCATCGATAGTACCATTCAATACCAGCTGCAGACCGATCTGGAGGCGCGCGTCAAGCAGATGGGAGCCATGAGTGGAACCGCGGTGGTGCTCAATGCGCGCACGGGCGCGATCGTGGCGATGGCTGGAGCACCCTCGTTCGACCCGAACAATTATAGCAAGTATGCCGGCGACACCGATTGCCGGGGTCAACTCGAGGTGTATAGCAATCCAGTCGTCTATTGTGCTTACGAACCGGGCTCGACCATGAAGGCCGTCACGATGGCGGCCGCGCTTGATCAGCACCTGATCAAACCAACCGATACCATTCAGGATCCCGGCTACCTTGCCTTTAAAGACGGGACACCGACGGTTGAGAATTGGCATAACCTGGGCTATGGTACCGAGTCTATGACGCAGGTATTGGAGCATTCAGCCAACGTCGGAGCCGCCTGGGTGGCCACGCAGAAGCTGGGGGCCAAAGGTTTTTATCCCTACCTGCAGCGCTTCGGCTTCGGGCAGCGTACCGGCGTACTGGATCCCGAGTCGGCCGGTACGTATCGCACACCGGTTTCAAAGGACTGGTCGCCCAGCGACCTGGCGCGCCAATCCTTTGGGCAGAGTATTCTGGTAACCCCGTTGCAGATGGCCTCGGCCTATCAGGCGATCGCCAACGATGGTGTTTTGATGCAGCCCTATCTTGTCTCGTCCTTGCGAGACAAAGACCATACGACCACCATTCAGCCGCATGAAGAGCGGCAGGTGATCAGTGCCAGTACGGCCAAAACGTTGACCTCCATGCTGGAGAGTGTGGCCCAATATAATAAAGATGCCGTTCCCGGCTATCGTGTCGCGATAAAGACCGGAACGGCAACCATACAGGGTTTGGCGGATACAAATACCGACGCCTCAATGGCAGGGTTTCTACCGGCTTCAAACCCACAGTTTGTTATCCTGGTGAAGATCGATCACCCAACAGCGACTATCTATGGAGGAAGCGCGGCCGGCCCCGTGTGGAAGGATATCGCGCAACAACTGATGTGGCACTATAGCATTCCACCCGATGCCGCCAGCTAATGAGCGCGGCGGTCAGCGGCCGAAAAACGCAGTTGAAAAGATAGCGCAGAACTTTGTAGTGCACGAAGATGGTGGAGGAAGCTGTGTGGGTGTGCAGGGAATGTAGTGTGTTAACAAGGTAGGTGTGAGTGAGATGAAAGATAAAAAGAAACGTTCACAACAAGATCAAAACATCTCGGATGAGCAACATGAGTTGAGCACGGCCTGGCAGGAGCTGCTTGGGCGCCGGCCGCCAGGCGAGTTACAGCAGGGGGCAGATGACATTGAGCGCGTAGAAAAAGACCAGGAAAGCATCCCGACGCTCGAAAGCGACCCCTGGAGTACGTTAATACAAGCTAAGGGTGTTGAAATGGTTGATCTGCATAAAACACGCTTACAGATCAGCGATCAAGAAGTCGAGCAGATGCTCGAGGTTATGCAAGAGCAATCCGCTCAGCAAGATGACGAGGGTTCATCGTCTAAGCAGCACTGATTTATTGCCATATCCTCAAACGGATTGAAGAAATGAAAAAGATTATGTGCTGTCACCTTCGTCTCTTAGCGAATAGCAATGTACAGAGACATTCCTATTCGTCAAGAGAGAATGTATTAGGAACCTTGCCAGACATAATTGTACTAGAAAATGTGTTCTATGTCAAGGTCGTAGTGTGTCAGCTAGCTAAGTGAAAGAAGCTTCATGCCACAAGATAAACTCAATCGAGGAAAGAATGCGGGAGAGAGGATGATGAAGGGTGCGAGGCGCAAAGACCTGGCACCCCCCACGTTTCGCTCTCCTGCCCTGGAGTCGATCGAACTGAAGGGCCAGCATCCGCCGGCGGGAGGAAGCAGGCGCAAGCCGTTGCCGCCTCCGACCCATGGGGCTAAGCCGATGAAGCGCAGGGCGACCCAGGCTGTGATGGCTCGACGCGTCAAAATGAGTTACGCGGCAGAAGACACGCTGGCTGATCAAAAGACGATGCGCAAGAGCTTGCCGCGCATGAGGAACCGTCCTCTCATCGCGGCGCTCAATGAAGTGGAGGCACCGGAAGCGGCCAACGTCCCGGAGGTAACGCCGCAGGAGCCGGTTGAGCTCTCCCCGGGAAGACGCGGACCCGCCGGGCGCACCATATTGCCAAGGCAGACGGCCGATCTCTTGCGCAATAAGCCGCCCGTGCGGCCAAGCAAGCCATTGCAGGTGATCAGCGAAGAGGAGCAGGAGAAGCTGGCCGCGCTGGAGATGTTCCTTCCTCGTGTGCCTGGCAAGCCAGACCCGATCTTGCTGGTGGCGGTACTGGCCCTGCTATGTATCGGACTGATTATGGTCTATAGCGCCAGCTCATTCGCGTCGGCACGCTATTTCGGCGATGCGTCATACTTTTTTCAGAAACAGCTCCTGGGAGCTGTATTAGGAGTGGTCGCTATGCTGGTAACGATGCGCATCGATTATCGCATCTGGCGTCGCTTCTCCTTGCTGGGGTTGGCCATCGGGCTTCCCCTGCTGGCGGCGGTACTGTTTATCGGCTCCAATGCGTATGGAGCCTCGCGCTGGCTGGTCTTTGGCTCTTTTTTCTCATTCCAACCCAGCGAGTTGATCAAACTGGTACTGGCTTTGTATATTGCTGATTGGCTGGCCCGCAAAGGCAACCAGGTAGGGACCTTCCTGTATGGGCTTACGCCTTTTGTGTTGTTGCTCGGCCTGGTGCTCGGCCTGGTTTTATTGCAGAAAGACATGGGAACCGCCTGCGTTATCGCGGTTTTGACGACCGCCATGTTTTTTACAGCGGGAGCGAACATCTTACAATTTTTGCTGGCCCTGGGCTGTGGATTCTTAATCTTTTTGTCCCAGGCTTTTAGCGGATATCGCTATTACCGTTTGATTGGTTTCCTTAATCCGTTTAAATATACGACCGACATTAATCTGCAGCTGTACCAATCGCTGTTAGCGCTGGGCTCAGGCGGCTGGTTAGGGGTTGGTCTGGGGGCGAGCCGGCAGAAGACAGGTTATCTGCCGCTGCCCTATATTGACTCTATCTTTGCTATTGTGGGTGAAGAGATGGGATATATTGGCTGTATGGTTGTGATCGCGCTATTTATGGTACTGGCATTTCGCGGTTTTCGCCTGGCGCGCCGCACCCAGGATGTCTATGGAGCCTTGCTGGCTACGGGCATTACCACCTGGATTGTTGTGCAGGCCATGATCAATATCGGCGCCACAACCGGGACGATCCCTTACACGGGTGTGCCGTTGCCCTTTATCAGCTATGGGGGCACCTCGCTCGTCATCTCGTTAGCAGGTATAGGGGTGCTCTTGAATATTTCTCGCTATATTCAAGCGCCGGAAGACCCAGCGCTCTCCCGGCAGACCATTACAAAAAGGTTAAAAAAGAAAGTAGCGAAGTAGAGACCCTGGTGTCTGTGCTTCTTATGGAACACATTATGCGAATTCTTATTTCTGGTGGTGGATCAGGTGGCCATATCTATCCAGCCCTGGCCGTTGCCACCCACCTGCGCAACATATATAACGCGGAGATTCTCTATCTGGGCAGCGATGATGGCCTGGAGACGCAGCTCGTGCCGGCCGCTGGTTTCCGGATGGCTACCATTAAGGCGGGTAAGCTCCAGCGCTATGTCTCCGTCAAGACGGTCAAGGGCATCGCCCGTGTACCCGTCGGTATGGTCCAGGCGGTAGGTATTGTACGCAAATTTCGGCCGGACGCCACCTTTACCAGTGGCGGTTACGTCGCGGTCCCGGCGGGACTGGCATCGCGCCTCAACGGGGTGCCGCTCCTGCTGCATCAGCAGGATGTACCGCCCAATCTATCGAATAAGCTGATCGGTCCGCTGGCCGATCGTATCTCGATCGCCTTTGCTGACTCGCAGCAGTACTTCCCGGCCGGCAAGACGCTGCTGCTGGGAAATCCGATTCGGCAGGAGATTCTAGACGTGCGCCAGGTCAGCGTGCAGCAGGCGCGCATTCAACTGGGGCTGGCCCCGGACCTGCCGCTGATTCTGGTTACCGGTGGTAGCCAGGGGGCGCGTCACCTGAACCAGGTGGTCGCGCGGGCCTTGCCGGAGCTCTTACAGTTCTGCCAGGTGCTGCAGATCAGTGGTCAGAAGCTGCTGACGGAGACACAGAGTCTGTCCGAAAGCACCATTGCAGGGCTGGATAGCGAGCTTAAGCAGCGCTATCGCCTGGTGCCTTACCTCACGGATGAGATGGCGCTGGCACTGCGGGCCGCCGAACTGGTTGTCTGCCGAGCCGGAGCCGCCACCTTGAGCGAACTGGCTGTCCTGGAGAAGCCGAGCATCCTGGTGCCTTTGCCACCGGCGATCGGCAGTTCTCCGCAGGAAGCGAACGCTGAGACCTTCCGCCGCGCTCAGGCGGCCGAAGTGATCAAGAACGATGTATTGAAACCTGAGCTATTGATCAGTCGTGTACAACATGTTGTAAACTCTGCCAGCTTGCTGGATATGGCGCAGGCGCTTAAGCAGTTCGCCCGTCCGACCGCGACCAGCGATATCGCCGAGGCTGTTGTACATATGGCACAACCAACAACTGGCGCGCAGACGCCAGAAAACAAGAGGATAAACGTCTGATGAAGTCACGCTTGCATTTTATGGGTATTGGAGGCCAGGGTATTTCCGCGGTCGCGCAGATGGCGCATGCCGCGGGAGAAACGGTGACCGGTTGCGATCAACGCGAATCGGCGACCGTACGCGCCCTACGCGAGGCAGGGATTGCCATCCAGATTGGACACAGCGCCGATCATCTTAACGATGTCGATACGCTGGTTATCAGTCCGGCGGTGCCCGCGCTGGACCCGAACAATCCCGAATTGCTGGCAGCCCGTGAGCGTGGCTTGCCGATTATTCACTGGCAGGAGATCCTGAGCGATCTGATGAGGAACAAATGCGTCCTCTCCGTCAGCGGCGTCCATGGCAAAGGGACGACCACCGCCATGCTCTCGCTGATGCTGGTCGATGCCGGGTTGGATCCCACCTGTGAGATTGGCGCGGTGGTCCCGCGTTTCGGTGCCAACTACCGGTTGGGGAAGGGCTCGTTCTTCGTCAATGAAGCTGACGAGTTCAATCATAACTTCTGGCACTACCATCCGCGGTTGGCGATCGTTACCTCGATCGAGTTCGAGCATCCAGAGTTCTTTGCCGATTACGATGCCTTCCTGGCGGCCTTTGAGCACTTTATTCGCGGTATGGATCTGCAGGGTGATTGGCCGCTGCCCGCGACCGTCATCATGAACGCGGATAGTCCTGGTTGCTGGGATTTAAAGGCGCGCCTGCACGATTGGCCGGGACAGATTCTAACCTATTCGGTTGGACATCATGCGGTGCCCGAGCAGGGTCCGGCCACCTTTGAAGCCTATGATATCAAATTGGATGGCGAGACCAGCTTCCGCGTGCGTTCGCGTCTGGCGACTTCCTCTATACCAGAGGAACAGGTGATGCGCCTGCAGTTGCCGGGTGCCTATAACATTGAGAACGCCCTGGCGGCCCTGGCGGCGGCGCAGCTGTGTGGTGTGGGGAGCGAAAGCATCGCGCAGACCCTGGCGGGCTTCAGTGGTACCAGGCGGCGCTTTGACATCCGCCACCAGGGTCCACTGAAGATCGTGGACCAGGCGCTGGACGTCATGCTGGTGGATGATTATGCCCACCATCCAACGGCCATCGCCGCTACGCTGGAGGCCACGCGTCGCCGCTATCCGGGGCAGCGCATCGTCGCGGTCTACCAGCCGCATATGTATAGCCGGACCAGGACCTTTTTTGATCAGTTCTTGCACGCGTTTGACGCGGCGGATATCGCTATCATCGCGGACATCTTTCCCGCCCGCGAGCGCGATACCGGCTTGATCCATGCGCGTGAACTTGTGGATGGAATCGCGCAGCAGCCCGCGTTCGCCAGTGGTCAGTCCCACATTATGCATGGTGGCAGCGTCACTGAAACGACCGAACTGCTCGCCCACACCCTGCGCTCCGGCGACCTGGTCGTGATCATGGGCGCGGGAGACATTTATATCGTCACAGAAAACCTATTGAAGAATACACAACAGGCCTAGAGGAAACGACATGACATTTGATGCTGAGATTGCTTATAACGAACTCCTTGCTCACTTCGGCAGCCGCGTGCGCCGCAATGAGCCATTAGCCCGCCACTGCACCTTTGGCGTCGGTGGTCCCGCTGATGTATGGGTCTCAGTGGATACACCTGAGGATCTTGTGGGCCTGGTTACTATGTGTGCTGAGCGATGCTGGCCATTGCTGATCACCGGCAATGGCACCAATGTCCTTTATGCCGATGCCGGTGTCCGTGGTGTGGTGGCGCGCGTCGCCATCAACTCCTATACCCTGGAAGAGAGCGGCGCTGGAACCGCCTTTTTAACGGTAGGGGCTGGCATCAGCTGGCCACGTATCATCAATGAGATCGCCCCCAAAGGATGGGGTGGTCTGGAGTTTGGTCCTGGCATACCAGGGACCCTGGGTGGAGGGGTCGTTAGCAACGCGGGCGTGCACGGTCACGATCTGGGACAGGTACTGGAATGGGTCGACATCGTCGACGCGCGCCAGTGCGAGGAGGTTCCAGTGGCTCCAACGGTTGTGCGCTATCAGCACAATGAGTTAGAGCTTAGCTACCGGCACAGCCGTTTCAGGGCTCAGAGGCGCGTCCAGTTTGATGGCGAGGGCAACCCGGTTGCCGCGCCCCACAAACTGATCGAGCCCGCCGAGATCGTCATGCAACTGGGTATTCGCCTGCATCGGGAAGATCCCCAGCAGTTGCGTGCCGCCATCGAAGAGCACAAACAATATCGCAAACGCACCCAGCCACCGCAGCAGAGCGCGGGTTCAATGTTTAAAAATCCGCAGGGCGACTATTCGGGACGGCTCATCGAAGCGGTAGGGTTGAAGGGGACGACCCAGGGAGGAGCCCAGATCTCGGAGCGCCATGCCAATTTTATCGTCAACGTAGGTGGAGCACGTGCAGCAGACGTTGCGGCTCTCATCAAAGAAGCCCATCAGCGCGTCTATGATCGCTTCGGGGTAGATCTAGAGCTAGAGGTCGAACTGCGCGGGGAGTGGAAGGTACTATGACATGACAGAAAGGAAAAAGCTACCAGCGCAACGGGTGACGCCAGGCTATAACAGGCTTGAAAAAGTCTACACACCAAAGGATGCGGTAAAGAAAGAGCCGGCGCAAAATACGCTCGTCTCCGCTCGCTCGTTGAAACGGGTAGTTACGGTTCCCAATGCGGACCCTTCAGTGGCATGGCATACGTTTGCCCAACGTCAATCGCAACTGCGACACGTGCGCTCACGAGCACGCAAAAAGCCTGTCAAACTGGTACCACGTACACTGGTCCAGACGGGGGTACGGGCGACCAATGGACGCACTCAGGCGGTGCGGCGTCCATTGCCCTACCGGTCGTCGATTCCCAGGCGTAGTGGTCGCCGGTTACGTCGGCGTAGTATGATCTGGAAGGTCGTGGGCGCGTTCGCGCTCATCGCCTGCCTGGTCGCCGCGGTCAACTTCGCGCTCACCAGCGATGTTTTTCGTCTGCATCGCGTCAGCGTGATGGGTACCCACAACAACGGTTTAATCCAGAACATTGAGCACATGGGAATTCAGGGGCAGAATATCTTTCTGGTTGACACCGGGAGTATTCAGGAGCGCATCCAGAAGTCGCCGCTGGTAGCATCGGTCGCGATCAGCAAGCAGTTTCCCGATCAATTGACGGTGACCGTTGTGGAGCGCAGGCCCGCGGTATTGTGGCAGGGCCCGCAGGGCACCTTCAGCGTAGATACGCACGGGGTCGTGATCGCGCCCATCAGTCAGACGCCGGGAGCCGAGCAGTTAGGAACCATCGTAGACACCACAAATCAGGGCGCAAAAACAGAGCCGTTATTGCGTCCTGGAACGTATTTAAAGAATATCGATATTACATTTGCGAGTAATGTCTGGCAGCGAGTTCCCAGGGTCGCAGGTATAGATACGTTCAAACTGTATTACGATGGTACAATGTATGCTAGTACTACCAGCCAAACTGGTGAAGTGGCAGGTAGTAGGGGATCTTATATTATAGAAAGTCCGGATGGTTGGAAAGCATATCTCGGAAACTCTCAGGATGCGAACTCTCTGGATAATCGTCTTAAAGAATTAAGTGAGATCGTCAAGCTCGCACGCCAGCAGCAAATACATCTTGCCACCATAGACTTACGTTATGGCCTGCGACCAGTGTTTACATTACAACAGTAAGAACGTGAATAACCACATGACAGGTCTGAATTACTGTATTCGTAGTGCGTCTCAAAAGTGTACCGCCCAATAGGAGCGTAGATCGTGCAAGAGCGGGTGATTGTCGGCATCGACGTCGGAACAACAAAAATCTGTGTCCTGGTCGGCGAGCTGGATCGTGACGGGAAGCTGAACATTGTTGGCGTTGGCACCTGCCCTTCACAGGGGTTGCGCCGTGGGGTGGTGGTGAACATTGAAGAGACCGTCACTTCAATTGCAGCGGCGCTAGATCGTGCTGAACGCTTATCAGGTAAGAAAATTACCTCTGCGTATGTTGGTATTGCTGGTAGCCATATTTCTTCGGAGAATAGCAAAGGTTTCGTCGCGATTTCTCCTAAGAATCGGGATATTGAACAAAACGATATTAGCCGTGCCTTCGAGGTGGCTCGAGCAATTGCCATTCCCGCGAATCGTGAACTGATTCACGTGATTCCGCGGGGTTATGTCGTCGATGGACAGGAGGGCATCAAGAATCCCATTGGTATGTCGGGTTTCCGTCTGGAGGTGGAGGCGCACATCATTACGGGCTCGGTGTCTTCTATGCATAATCTGATTAAATGTGTGCATAAGGCGCATGTCGAGATCGAAGATCTCGTCCTGGAGCCTCTGGCCTCAGGTGACGCGGTCCTGGAGGAAGGCGAGACCGACCTGGGAGTCGCCCTGGTCGATATTGGTGGTGGCACCACCGATGTCGCGGTCTATACTGATGGAGCTATCTGGCACACGATCGTGTTGCCAGTGGGTGGTAACCTGATCACCAGCGACATCGCTATCGGACTGCGCCTGCCCGTCGGGGTCGCTGAAGAGCTGAAAATTACGTATGGGCATTGTGATCCGTCGGCTATCGATGAAGATGATATGATCGACCTGTCACAATTTATGCCCGACTGTGATGATCTCGTACCGCGCAAACTCCTGGCTGAAATCATCCAGGCGCGCGTGGACGAAATCTTCTGTATGGTGCATGAAGAGATCAAAAAATCTGGGTATGATGGATTACTGCCCGCTGGCGTCGTCATTACCGGAGGGACCGCCGAGCTACCGGGTATTTTAGAACTGGCGGGCCAGGTCCTTGATCTTCCGGCTCGCATCGGTTCTCCTCTTGGTCTGCATGGGTTAGCGGACTCGATCAACAGGCCGGCCTATTCGACGGCCGTTGGTCTATTGCTGTGGGGATTGAGCAATACCTCGCTCCTCATGGAGGAAGAGCCGATCGATGTAAACGTAGAAGATGATGAAAATAATCTTGTATCTCGGTTTGGGCGCTGGCTGCGTGCATTTATTCCTTAAACGACGTACTCATTTATAGGCGAAGCAGCGAGTAGCGTATAAACGAACAATGGAGTATGATAAGCAATTGCATGCATGGAGGCGGACCACTGCAACAAACTGGGCGTCGTTCGTTCTACACATATGAAGCACTGACTTATAAATGAGAAACTCGAAAGGGGGCCACGAAGAATATGTTACCAATGGGAAATCATCAACTTGAGGGCTTCGCCCAAATCCGTGTGATCGGTGTTGGGGGAGGTGGCAGTAATGCGGTTAACCGCATGATCCAGGCCAATATGACGGGTATCGAATTTATTGCCATTAATACAGATGCCCAGGCCTTACTGCTGACAGAGGCACCGCATCGCATTCGTATCGGTGATAAACTAACCCGTGGCCTTGGAGCAGGCGGTAATCCTAGCGTCGGTATGAAGGCCGCTGAAGAAAATGCTGAGGATATCTATGAGGCCCTGAAGGGCTCGGATATGGTCTTTATTACCGCCGGTATGGGTGGTGGCACTGGAACCGGCGCCAGCCCGGTGGTGGCGCAGATCGCGCGCGAGGTAGGCGCGCTGACCGTGGGCGTCGTTACCCGTCCCTTCACCTTTGAGGGCAAGAAGCGCTTGCTCTCAGCTGAAGAGGGCATCAATAATCTGAAGCAGCACGTGGATACGCTGATTACCGTGCCCAACGACCGCCTGTTGCAGGTGGCCGACAAGCGTACACCGCTGGCCGAAGCGTTCCGCCTGGCGGACGATGTATTGCGTCAGGGTATCCAGGGTATCAGCGACCTGATTACGGTGCCCGGCCTGATCAACCTGGACTTCGCCGACGTGAAGACCATTATGTCGGCGGCCGGTTCCGCCTTGATGGCGATTGGTGAGGCCAGCGGCGAGAGTCGAGCCATCGATGCGGCGCAGATCGCGATCTCCAGTCCCTTGCTGGATATCGACATCAGTGGCGCGCGTGGTGTGCTCTTCAATATCACCGGTGGACTGGATATGACGCTGTTTGAGGTCAACGAGGCGGCCGATATCATCAGCCAGGCGGCTCATCCTGAAGCCAACATCATCTTTGGCGCAGTGCAGGATGCCAACTATGATGGCAAGGTGAAGATCACCGTTATCGCCACCGGCTTTGATCAGCTGCCGCCCGCGCGCGTCGCGACCAGCAGTGGTCATTCAGGATTTGGCGCGCCACGTCCAGAATACGATCGTAGCCGCCTGTATACCGGTTCCAATCCGTCACAGTCCGGCAATGCCAGTGGCAATGCTCCTGTCCGCCAGGGAGCTCCTCAGGGCTATCCAACGCCAGTCTCTCCGGCGATGCAGCAGGACGTCAACCGTCCCACTGGACCGATACCCGCGGCGCCGAGGAATCAGCAGCCAGCGCCCGTGTCGTCGTCGAACCCTGCTCTGCCACCGTATAAGCCTGATGCGGGGCGACCGCTTCGGCCTGGCAATGGCTACACGCCTCCGGCAATCCCGTTGATTAACAGCGGCAACCTGGATGACGAAGATGAGGAGATAACCCAGCCGTCGATGCCCGATATGAGCAACCTGCCGACGCCCGATCTGGAGGACCAGGCTTTGCCACCGCGTCGGGATGGGGGTCAGCGTGGACGTGTCGTGCGACGCCTGGACCGTGGGGCCGCCTCTGAACTGTCACGAGGCAACCGTAACACCCCGTCTGGAGACGTCATCGACATCCCGGCCTTCCTGCGCAAACGCTAGCGCACGATAATAAAAACCAGCGGCCCGCTTTTGAAAAGCGGGCCGCTGGTTTTTATTATCGTGCGCTTATGCTGAAAATGATGTTGTTATGCGTTTCTGGTCTTACCCAGGTTACCGGGGATGTCTTTGTTCAAACCGATATGGTTGACAACCACGCGTACACCAGGGATGCCGACGACTTCACGCTCCAGAACATATTTCATGCTGGTCTTTGGTACATCTCCATAGAGGTGTAAAATATAGTTTTCCACCAGGACAGAGATATTGGTGGCTCCCTCCAGCTTGCCCTGTGACCTCAGATTCTCGATACGCTCATAGGCTGTATTCAAGACGGTATCCTCAGCCACAATAAAGTTGCGTACACCTGCGACACCGGGGACGCGGCTAACCTCATCCTCCAGGCGCTCGCGCTGGACTTCCAGCTCAAGCTTACCATAAAGGGCGAGCACCACACCTTCTGGTGTCTCACTTTCAAGCTCAACTTTGACAGGGTGGTTACTGAATGCCGTACTACCTAACGTCACAATCTGCTCAGCAGCCGCACGGGCCCGATCCAATACCTCATGTGCTGGCAATGAGATCGCCGGCCTATATGCCGCCTCATCCTCATCGTGGGCACCTGCCATAGGATCTTCTAACGCCCAGCCCATAATGCCCCAGATAATAAATGGAACCGCAACAAGGGTCACCCAGGGGGCATCAGGGACGAACAACAAACCGGCCACGGCAACCAGAATGGCGACGCTTAACATTGCGGGCCATAGACTGGGACCTGGCATATGGATATGGTGTTCCGCCTCTTCTATTTCCTGATATGACTCCAGAGACGATTCTCGATCGTCTACTGCGAGATTTGCTCTTTGAAGAGATGATTCCATACGCTCTCGCTCTCCTCCGCGAATGGTTTACAATCAGCGAGGACTCTTATATTTTTTGATAATAGTGGTCCTGTATATTTAAGCATACCAAATATATGAGGTTCGTGCAACCTGAATTATTCCACTGCGTGGTACCTCTTAACCTCTTCTTTGTCGCCTGCGGCAGATGTCTAGCATATGAGTCATCCCGAACTTTTGAAAAAGTTCCCAAAACCGGGGTGCAGGGTCCTCCCGCATTGGGAGCGCGAAATCCAAAAATGGATTTTTCAAAGATCCCTGGCTGGAGGGTGGAGAGAGGAGAGACTTAAGGGAGAGGCGTGTGCAACAATAGTTCTTCTATTTCTTGCCAGGCGATGGTTTCGGCCTGCGTGGGGGAAAGGTAGCGCATATTCTGGTTCGCTTCAATGAGATGATTGGTGACACGGTGCTTAAACGTGGCCAGCGTCGTGTATTGTTGCTGGCGCGGAGGCATGATGCCCAGTTTTAGCTTATCAATAGCGTAAAAATCTTCTGGCTCGAAGGCGAGCACGAGTAGATTCACGTAGTTTTGAATCAGGTCCAGGTACGCTTGCGTAAAAAAGTCAGGCTGCTTACAGA
Organism: Dictyobacter halimunensis; assembly: GCF_036245075.1. Classification (NCBI taxonomy): domain Bacteria; kingdom Bacillati; phylum Chloroflexota; class Ktedonobacteria; order Ktedonobacterales; family Dictyobacteraceae; genus Dictyobacter; species Dictyobacter halimunensis. The sequence goes on along the minus strand of NZ_BSRI01000002.1, from coordinate 1,799,462 downwards.
GGATGGCGAGGGTGCCCGCTACCTGGTCTGAAAGCAGGATAGGATAGGCAACAGAGCACTCTTCATGTTCACAGCAATGCAGGGGAAAGAGGCGTAATTTTTCCTGCCGGTTTTGAATGATGACAGGATGCCCTGTGCTGGCCGCGTGCCCCGTCTGCGATTCCGCCCCGAAGAACTGGGTCATATATTCAATCTGATGGCCGCCGGGGATGCTGCTGCGGGCATTGATCTGGCGCAGGCTGTGTATCGTTTGACCGGAACGTGGAGGAACGCACAGCGACAACACAACCACCATCCCCACCTGCTGGGAATCTAGATGGGTGACTATCTGCTGCAGGATCAGGTTGTAGACGGCGATCTTGCGCTGCTGTGCCGTATTGGATGTGTAGGCATTCAGAACCTGGGTATAGAATGCCGCGCTGATCTCGACCGGAGGCTCGGCTTCGGGTTGGGGAGCATGCAGAGCGGTTGGGTATTCCCTGGCGATCAGGGTCGTCAATTGCTGCCGATAGTGAGGCAGGGCAGCAACCAGTGGTGGCAAATTATCGGGACGTGGATTCGATTTGCCGGTCGTCCAGCGTTGTAGCGTCACCGGATTGATATTCATCACATCAGCGATACGCTGGCGTTCTTGTGGATCGGCGATCAGCTGACCCAGAAATGTACGCCATGTCTGATTCTCATCCATCGTACTATTCATCACAGAGAGCCTCACTGCACATGAAAATGGTTACACAATTAACACCAATGTTGCCCATACAGCTCATGCTTTAAATAATTTGTTATAGATGATAGAATACCCGACAGAGCTGTAGCAGTCAATCTTACAAAGTCTGGTTGCTCCAGTATTTTATGTAATCTTAATAAAGCTATTTTTATGCATAAGTTTGTGCAGAAGGCGCACCTGGCACGTCTTTTGCACAAACTTATGCATAAAGAAGGGGCGCGTCAGCGCCCCCTTCTTTATGTCAAACTAAAAAGTCTTTTTATTTTTCTTTGAGTAGCTGCTGCAGATTCGCGGTCATCTGGTTCGGCGTAAAATCATCGCCCATGTAGACGCGCTCTTTCCCATTTTTGTCGATTAAAAAGAGCGCCGTGCTATGGTTTACTTTACCTTGTTGCTGTTGCGCGTAGATACTATAGCTCGACCAGATCGGGGAAAGCTTTTGCTGCGTCCCGGTCAAGAAGTGCCAGTAGTTCTGCATATTATGTTCGGTGGAGAACTGCATGGCGGCAGCCGTATCATCGCGTTTGGGATCCGTACTTACGGCCAGGATCGCCACATTTTTGGCGTCGCTACCCAGTTGCTGTACGGTGGTATGCAGGTGTTCGGCTGTCAGAGGACACACATCCGGGCAGTGGGTATACAAGAAGGTTAACACAACCGGTTTCCCACGGAACTGCGCGAGCGAGACGGCCTTGCCATATTGATCTGTGAGCTGAAAATTGGGAGCTTGTGTGCCATTCAGATCCGTACCTTGCAGCCCCGACGCGGACGTTGAGGTACTACCAACGCTGCCGCTACTGCTGGGGGCGGATGGTGTCGCCCGGTTGTGCTGAATGACGCTAATTAAAATGACGACGACTATCGCCAGGCTGATGACGGATAATCGCGAAGCAAGTCGCCAACTCATACGCATACTCATAATACCTTGACCTTGATAATTTAGAACAGGATGCGGTCTACCACCATAAGTGCGAAGATGGCGGCCAGATAGCAGTTAGAATACCAGAAGATAGTACGTGCCCAGTTTTTGCTTCGATCGGTCAGCAGGCGAATCGACATATAAATGAGGATGCCGCCCAGAATAACGGCGCCGACCAGGTAGAGATAGCTCATGGTGTGCATCAAGAAGAGCATCATCGTAACCGCGAAGAGCAAGAGCGAGTAAAAGAAGATCTGGCGGCGTGTCTCGGCCTCACCCAGAACCACGGGCATCATCGGCACATTTGCCTTCTCATAATCTTTTTTGATCAGCAGTGAGAGGGCCCAGAAGTGTGGTGGTGTCCAGTAGAAGATAATGGCGAAGAGCCAGATGGCGGCCAGTGGGACGCTATTGGTGACGGCAGCCCAGCCAACCAGGACCGGCACGGAACCGGCGGCGCCACCAATCACAATGTTTTGCGCGCTATTGCGCTTGAGTCCCATGGTGTAGACAAATACATAAAACAGGATGGCGCCCATAGCCAGGCAAGCGCTCAGTAGATTGACGAACACGGCTAAGACGATAAAGGATAAGGCGCCCAGGCCGATGCCAAAGATCAGGGCAGGCACAGGTTGGACGCGGCCCGACGGCAATGAGCGACGCTGTGTACGGCCCATAATCTGGTCGATGTCGCGATCGATATAACAGTTAATAGCGTTAGCACTGCCAGCCGCCATGGCGCCACCCAACAGGGTTGCCAGCACCAATCCGAGATTGGGCAGGCCGCGACCGGCGATGGCCATCGCCGCCACTGTGGTGCCAAGTAGCAAGACCGTCACGTGCGGTTTCATCAGGTTGATGTAAGCTGAAAGAGTCTGACGAAAAGGATGGACCTGTTTTGGCTCTTCAAGCTCACTATGGCTTAATACCTTCATACACGAGGCTCCCTATAGTCTATAAAGTTTGACGTTCCCTATTGTCGGCGCCATTCCTGATACCGCCCTTGCAGTCAGTTTCTCTTACCTTACAATTGCCTGAACGTTTCAGTCGCGGCGAAAAATGCTGGTTTCAACGCGCTCATATTTTTACTTGTCGCCTCCTCGTTGTCCTGCTATAGTATGTAAGAGGATTTTCTGAAGAGGTCACCTGAGTGAAAGGTGACCGCACCTCTCGCCGGGCGAATGAGAAATCGGCCGCGAGGGCCGAACTTACGTGGTGTGTTTGGTGGGTGGAGGAGAAATCGGCCGCGAGGGCCGAACCTACATGGCGTGTTTGGTGGGCAGATGAGAAATCGGTCGTGAGGGCCGAACCTATGAGGCGGGGTGCAAGGGGCAGGCATTGGAGGCGCTTCCTCTATTCAGGCTGCTGTAAGGTTCATTTTAAAAATTGCAAGTTTTGTGTTAGGCTCCATCGCTACACTACAGCAGTACAGTGGAAAAATGTCGCCAAAACAAGACATCATCGTCCATCGTCAATCAATTGTTTAGGAGAGCTTTAGACGTGAGGATGCCGGTATTTCGAAGGGCAAAACGCTGGCTAGCATTGCTAAGCTTGCTGTCATTGTCCTCTATTCTATTTGCCGCATGCGGTGAAAACTCACCCTCGATCTTGAATACCGCCGGACCAGTAGCTGCCAGTGAGAGCAGCCTGTTCTGGTTGATCCTGGGCATTTCGATCGTTATCTTTGTCCTGGTCGAGGGCATATTGATTTTCTCCATTATTCGCTACCGTGAACGACCTGGAATGCCGAATCCATTCCAAAATCACGGTAACTTGAAATTGGAGCTCATTTGGACCGTTATTCCGACCCTGGTCCTGTTTGTTATTCTCTTTTTTACGATCCGTGGCCTGCTCTATGTGGCTCCTGAAAATGAGCCAGCGGCAAGCGCATCACAACCAAGAATGGAAGTTACGGCCATCGGTCACCAGTGGTGGTGGGAGTTCTACTATCCGAACTACCACGTCACAACTGCTGATACGCTGGAGGTACCGGTTAACACAACTGTGCATGTCAAGCTGTTTTCAAACAACGTGATCCACAGTTTCTGGGTTCCCGCGTTGACCGGTAAGACTGACGTGGTGCCTGGTCACGACAACACCAAGTGGTTCGTGGCGGAGAAAGAGGGTACCTATACAGGTATTTGTGCCGAGTATTGTGGCACGCAGCACGCGAATATGCGCTTCAACGTCAAGGTCGTTAACAACAATGACTTTCAGACGTGGGTGTCGGGTCAGCAGCAGGCCGCTACGGCTCCAACCGATGCGCTGGCTCAGAAGGGCGCCGCGTTGTTTAAAAACCAGTGTGCCTCCTGCCATGGCATTGTTGGAGTAAACTTGAAACAGTTCTACAACACCGCGCAGGAATGCACCGATCTGCCGGGTGGTAAGGCCAATGGTACACCGCAATGTCTGATTGGTCCAAACCTGACGCACTTTGGCAGTCGTAACCTGATTGCTGGCGGTGTGCTGGATAACAATACCGAAAACGGTAACTGTGATCCAAATAATCCAAAACTGAAGGAACAATGTAACCTGGCGAAATGGTTGAATGATCCTCAGGGAATTAAGCCTGGGAATGACATGAACATTGGTTCGCTGACCAATGAACAGATTCAACAGCTGGTTGCCTATCTGGAAGGGTTAAAATAACCTGCCTTGCCCTGTGACCCTTTGTTTGGGGCTAGACACTGGAGGATTTGCGCATGGCGACTCGCACCATCGGTGAACACACCACGACGACAACAACGACGGGTGTGCGCCGAAAGCGCTTTAGCGAAACCTATATTGGTGAATGGATTACAACGACCGACCATAAGCAGCTCGGTCTGATGTACCTGATCACCGGTTTCTTTTTCTTTGTTGTGGGCGGTATGGAGGCTCTCCTGATCCGTACACAGTTGGCGTTGCCAAATGGGAAGGTTCTGGACCCGAATACGTATAACCAGATCTTTACCATGCATGGCACGACCATGATTTTCTTGTTCGTTATTCCTGTGCTCTCTGGCTTTGGTAACTATGTGGTGCCGCTGATGCTCGGCGCGCGCGACATGGCTTACCCACGTATGAATGCCTTTGGCTACTGGCTGGTGCTCTTTGGCGGTATCTTTATGCAGTCCAGTTTCCTGTTTGGTCAGGCGCCAAACGGTGGCTGGTTCATGTATGCTCCGCTGAGTGAGCTGACGGCGGGCCATGCCTTCCAGGCTACGCCGATGATGAACGCAGACTTCTGGTTGCTGGGTACGACCCTGCTGGGTATCTCGTCCATCGCCGGATCGCTCAACTTTGTCGTGACTATCTTCAAGTTGCGCGCCCCTGGCATGAGCATCAACCGCATGCCTCTGTTCTCATGGATGATCCTGGTGATGTCCTTCCTGCTGCTGTTCGCCCTGCCCAGCCTGACTGTGGCCAGCGTACTGCTGCTGCTGGACCGCCACCTGGGTAGCCATTTCTATCAGTATGGCAATGGCGGTGATCCACTGCTCTGGCAGCACCTCTTCTGGTCGTTTGGCCACCCTGAGGTGTACATCCTGATTCTTCCGGCCTTCGGTATTATCTCTGAGGTCCTGCCGGTCTTCTCGCGCAAACCAATCTTTGGTTATACCTTTATCGCGTGGTCCGGTGTGGCCATCGGTTTCCTGAGCTTCACCGTCTGGGCACACCACATGTTCGCCGTTGGTCTGCCTTCGATCGCGCAGGCTTTCTTCGCGACCAGCACAACGTTGATCGCTATTCCGACCGCGGTAAAAATCTTTAACTGGCTGGCCACCGTCTTTGGTGGTAAGCTGCGCTTTAACGCTCCGATGCTCTTCGCGCTCGGCTTTATCGCTATGTTCCTGATCGGTGGTTTGAACGGCGCCGCCCTGGCGGTTGTGCCTTTCGACTACCAGATCACTGACAGCTACTTTGTGGTGGCGCACATCCACTATGTACTCTTTGGTGGTACCGCGCTGGCCGTCTTTGCGGGCATCTACTACTGGTTCCCCAAATTCACCGGCAAGCTGATGGACGATCGCCTGGGTAAGTGGCACTTCTGGGTCACCTTCATTGGTCTGAACCTGACCTTCTTCCCCATGCACATCATGGGTATCCTGGGTATGCCTCGTCGTGTCTACACGTATCCTGGCAACCTGGGTTGGAACGACCTGAACCTGATGGCCTCCGTTGGTGCTCTGATCATCGGTATCGGCGTCATCATGTTCATGATCAACGTCATCAAGACCTTGAAGAATGGCCAGCCTTCCGGTGATGATCCATGGGATGCCTTCACGCTGGAATGGGACACCACCTCTCCTCCGAAGAAATACAACTTCCTGGAGATCCCGGTTGTACGCAGCCGCCGTCCCTTCTATGACAAGAAGTATCCAGATCATGCCGACTGGAAATCTGTCATTCACTAAGAGTGAGTAAACCTATCCACCCCGGTGGAAACAAGACTAGTAGAGGTATAAGGTGTCTCAAGAACAAACAAACCGCGTAGAGCAGCCGGTGCCAGTGGAGGAGAACGGCGTTTCCGCCGCTCCTCCCGCCGCTGGCACACCGACCTCCGACTCTGCGCCAGCGGATCAACAGCAGGTGTCGCAAGAGGAGGGCACAACTACGGGGGCACAGCCACTGCCTAAAAAGAGTTCCACAGGTCGGAAGCGAACCAGGGCCAAAGGGCGCCTGGTTAATGCTGAAGAAGTGATGCCACGGCCAAGTTTGTGGCCGTTGGGCCTGGCTTTTTCACTCGCCTTTGTCCTGTTTGGAGTTGTGGCGGGCCCGATTGTGCTTGGGATCGGCATTGTACTGCTTGTGATATCGGGTGTGGGTTGGGCTTTAGAGCGTCGATAAAAGGTGGGGCTCGTCGGATACGAGCCTTATCTTTGTAGAGTTAGGGAGTTACTTGTATGAGTACTGCTCATGGCGAGCAGGTAAGGATCATTGAGGAGCAGCACGGCCAGCCGGGTGAGCGCAGTCTCAACTGGTGGGGTATGGTCTTCTTCATCGGCTCGGAAGCTCTGATCTTTGCTAACCTGATCGCTGCATTTCTCTATCTAGAGATTCGCAACAGTAGCCAGGTCTGGAAGCTGGAATTCAGCATCGTGCCTTTTATCGCCAGCATCATCCTGTTTTCCAGCAGCTGGTTCGTGCACCAGGCCGGTTCTGGTATCCGTAGCGGTAACCAGAAGAAGTTGATCTGGGGCCTGACTGGCACGATTATCCTGGGCGCGATCTTCCTGGGATGCCAGGCTTACGAATATACATCGCTGATCACAGGACCAGAGCATTTCACCATCTCTAGCAGCATCTTTGGTTCAGCCTTCTTTACGCTGACAGGCTTCCACGGCCTGCACGTCACGATCGGCGCGATCTTCCTGATCGTCTGTCTGATCCGTGCTACACGAGGTCACTTCACCAAAGAGCAGCACTTCGCCGTTCAGGCGGCCGAGATGTACTGGCACTTCGTTGACGTCGTATGGGTATTTGTATTTACCCTCGTCTACCTGGTGCCTCTGCTGCGCTAGCATCCTATATCGCCTTCTGGCGTTTTTTGTGAGCCCTGGTATCTCACTGAGATACCAGGGCTCACAATATTTTTATAGGCAAGTGGAGAACGGCCGGTGCTGCGCAGCACCGACCGTTCTCCACTTGCCTATAAAAATATTGTGAGCGCCGTAGGCGCGTAGAGTCATAGCCGAAGGCACGCAAAGCCCGCTTTATAAATCCCTTTTTACCTGTTTCCATGTTTCATGGCGTCTTAATTATCTATTGGGAGGGCAGAAATATGGTACAATGAGAAAAGCAAACTTAACTCCTCAAAGGTACCGTTTTGTTTTGGAGTAAGAAAGGCCGTATGATGAAAGATGCAATGCACAGTAACGAGTCTGTCGTTGCCGTTCGGCGCGATGATACGAGCAAGCGAAGAAGCCGTGCTCCTCAATACTGTTCTATCTGTACGGCGCGCATCTGGTTTGAGCCGATTGAGCTGGTCGAGCCAGAGGGTGTGCCCGAGCCCAGACTCTCATGGGTGCTGTGTAAAGCCTGTCATCAGTTGTTGCAGCATGAGATGACGCGTTCTCCTGTGCGCTCTCCTTTGCGTCTGCGTATCGCCATGGGTATCGTGGCGGCCGAACGCTGGCCCCATGCATATTCGACGCGTGTGCGTGAATACATTAATGATCGACGTATGATCTTGTTCATCGCTATTGGTCTGATTGTGGCGATGATCCTCCACTTGATCCTCATTGTAATGGTCGCGGGCCTCAGGTAGCCGTCTCCCCATTGTCTTTGAGTACTATCCAATAGAGTGTTATATAAAGATGTTTGCCGGGCGATGAAGCGTGCTGGCAGGCTCTTCTCCCCCTGTTTTTGTGGGTGGCACGTGGTTGACTCTTATTGCTAAAATATGAGTAGCCACGTTCTACACATCACTCACAGGCGGGAAAGGGTTGTTTTGGATGTCCTCCTTCATCGAACAAAAACACGATACAATTCCTAGCGGCGTGTGGATTGCGGAGAATGCTACGACTCTTGGTGTACCCACTGATAGAAGCATTGATCCCATTCCAGCGGCGTTTAGTCGCGAATACCAGGTACTCGCGGAAATGTGCGCCAGCATGAGCAGCGGCTTCATGCTGCTCAATCCGCGTGAACGCGTTACCTATTCCAATGATAGCGCCCTGCGGCTACTACGCTTCTCTGGACACGACCCGGCCAGTCTGCGAAACTTTGATGTGCGCCAGCATCTGCTGTCTCTGGCTACAGATCCTCGTGAGGCCCGCGTTGAATTGGATGAGGTCTGGCAGCATGTCGAGCAAGAATATTCCGCTGACCTGTCGCTGGCCGACGCGGCCGCCAACTGGTTGCGGGTGCGCAGTTTCCCGGTGCGTGATGCTCGGGGTACCTTCCTGGGCCGTGGTGTTCTGCTGGAGGATGTCACCCTGGAGCGATCGGCGGCGGATGCGCGCTCGGAAACGCTGAAGATGGCCGCGCACGAGTTTAAGACGCCGCTGGCCATCATCAAGGGATGCGCCACGACCCTGCTGGGTGGATCGGCCCGTTGGGATCCAGCGATGCAGCGCGAGATGCTGCAGATGATCGATGCCCAATCCGATCGCCTGTACGATGTGTTGAATACCCTGCTGGATGTCTGGCGCTTCGATAATGGTACCCAGCCGCTTCACCTCTCCCAGGTGCAGCTGTCTGAATTGCTGATGCAGCTGGTGAAGCGCTGGCAGAACCAGGCCCCGGACCATCGCTTCGTGCTGGACCTTCCTGAGGGCATCCCACCTGTTACCTGTGACGCTCTGCGCATCGAGCAGGTGTTGAATCATCTGCTCAATAACGCGGTAACCTATTCTCCGGCTGGCAAGATCGTGCGCCTCTCGCTGGATGCTAATGAGGAGGAGGTACGCATCTGCGTCAGCGACGAGGGTGTGGGTATCGCCTCCGAACACCTGGACCGTATCTTTGATCGCTTCTATCGCATCGAGCATGCCAGTAAGGTTCATACCCAGAATGGCGCTGCTGGCGAGCCTGATAAGCGGGCCGAGCAGCGCAGCGGTAGTGGCCTGGGCCTGGCATCGGCTCGCGCCACCATTGAAGCTCACCATGGCAGGATCTGGGCCGACTCGGAGGGTCCTGGTCAGGGAGCGAGCTTCTCATTTACCCTGCCTCTAACGGCGCGACAGACCCTGACCGCTTCGGCACCGTTGGTGACGCTAGAAGACTCCACAGCGGCTTCCGCGCAGCAGCGCAAGACACGCACCTCGTCGTTGAAGCAGGGACGCTATACACGCGTCCTGCTGGCCGAGAATGATGCGCGCCTGGCTCGCTACCTGCGTGCTAATCTGGAAGAGCAGCAATACCGTGTCCATGTCGTCAGCCACGGGGTACAGTTCCTGCGCCAGTTGGAGCTGGAAGAGCCCGATATCATCCTGCTCTCCACTCGTCTGGCCGATATGAGCGGTATGGAATTGCTGCAGCGCATGCGTGAGTTCTCGAACGCGCCTGTCATGATGCTCTGCGAGATCTGCGAGGAAGAGGAGCGCGTGCAGCTCTTCGATCTGGGCTGTGACGACCTGGTGCTCAAGCCTTTTGGCATGAATGAGTTGCTGGCACGTGTACGCGCCTTGCTACGCCGCCGGGTACCAGCAACCGAACATACTCAGAACCAGACCATCTTTAGCACCGGAGAGTTAACCATCGATTACGCCCAGCATCTGGTCACAGTGGGCGGACGACCGGTCCAGCTCAGCCGTACCGAATACAAGCTGCTCAGCACGCTGGCCCAGAACGTCGGCATGGTCGTAACCCACGAGCTCCTGCTCGAAAAGGTCTGGGGTCCCGAATACAATCGCGATATCGACTTCATCTGGGTCTACATCAGCCGCCTGCGCCGCAAAGTCGAAACCAACTCCCGCCGACCTGAATACATCCTGACAGTCCCCGACGTCGGTTATAAACTCACCAAAATATAGGCGCGGTTAACGCCTTTGGTGGAACATGCGTGGCTGGGAACAGGGTCGCTGCGCGACAAAGCCGGGGCAAGCCCGGCACCTACGATTACGTTATATATGGATGATGTAAAAAACGCGCGTTGAACGTGCGTTTTTTACATCATCCATATATGGGTAACGCTTTTATTTCAAATAAGCGAAGTGACAAAAACGCGCGTTGAATGCGCGTTTTTGTCACTTCGCTTATTTGAAATTCGGGCGGCCGCGTATGCGGACGCCCGAACGGGGGCGCTCTGTTGCCCTCAAAACAAAAAGTTTGCACACCTTTAAAAATATTCAGGTCACTGTAAGGTAAACACCTTAGGTGTCAAAGATATTGTAATGTGAGCCTCGTATGCTTAATACAGCAATACAACTCGTCGGATAGACTTTGTAGCGATAGAGGTGCACATATGTCGCAAGGGCAGAAAACAACAGCTGCAACGGTACTCGTGCTGGAAGCTGACCCTACCATGCGCCGCTTAATTAGCCTCGGCCTGCGTCACCGTGGATTAGAGGTAATCGAAGCGGCCTCCCTGGCAACCATATCTTCGACTGACATCCAGTCCCTTGATCTCCTGATCCTTGACGTTGATGATGGCGTCTCCTGCGATTGGACGTTGCTCCAGACGATACAGGAGCAGCCCGAACTTTCCGATCTGCCCACGGTCGTGCTATCCTGGGATCCACCCATGGAAGAGAAGAGCGCACCTCTGGCTACTATTGAGCATTGTGTGTGTGTGAATAAACCGTTTGATGCGCGGGCCCTGCATGAAGGAGTCGATCACCTCTTATTGGAGCGCACAATTGAGCAGAATGCACAACTGGCCCGCGCCGAAGAGGCTCTGCTGGCGACCTATCGAAAAGATAGCTCCCCCAGCGTCTGGCCCATCATTACCGCCGCTGGTCTCTTCCTGGCTGTCATCGGTCTGCTCTTCCAATTCGTGCTGGTTATGATTGGCCTGGCTATTATCGTGATTGGCTTGCTGCTGTGGACCATCGGCTGGCATAGTCGTATCGAGCGCACTCCTGATATCGCCTTTAGTGTCGGTAAATAAGTCAGTCTATCTCGCGTTACCATAAGGATTAACGTGTATCATGAATATTCGATCTGCCAGACCTGAAGATGCGTCCCAGGTGGTTCCTCTGTTTATTCAGGCTATGGATAGCATCGCCGGTACGCTGGCCGGTAGCGACCAGCCGCGCGAGGTGCAGACCTTTATGTCCACTTTCTTCCAGTTGCCCGCCAACCGCCTGAGCTATCAAAATACGCTGGTGGCGGAAGAGGACCGGCAGGTCGTTGGCATCGTCATCCTCTATCATGGTCGGAAAGCCGCTATGCTGGACCAGCCCATTATCGCTCGTCTGCGCGCCCTCAAAAATGATCCCCAGATCACTCTAGACAAAGAAGCGGAAGAAGACGAGTGGTATATCGATACCCTCTCTGTCTCACCGAACTATGGGGGGCGGGGTATCGGAACCGCCCTGCTGCGCGCCGCAGAGGAACGCGCCCGCGCCATTGAATCTACCAGCATCGCGCTACTCGTCGATAGAGACAACCAGCGCGCCCATCGCCTCTACCAGTACCTCAACTATCAGCAAGACGCCGTCGTATATATCTCGCACCATCCATATCTCCACATGACAAAAAGACTTGTCGATGCCTGAGCTCAAAAAAAGCATATGGTTGAGACACGATTGCCTTCCGCCATGCGTATACAACATGTTAATAGTTTAAATGCTGTTGTTATGTAGGAAAAGGAAGGTAGAACTATGCAAGCAAGTGGTAAAAGATTAGACGGATTACGTGTCGCGATTCTAGTCACAGATGACTTTGAACAGGCTGAAATGACCGAGCCACGTAAGGCGCTTGATCAGGCGGGAGCGGTAACAAAGATCATCTCCAACAAGCCTGGACAGGTGCAGGGCGTTAACCACGACGAGAAAGCCGACACTTTCCCTGTAGATATGACCCTCGACCAGGCCAATCCTGGTGACTTTGATGCTATCCTGCTTCCCGGTGGTGCGATCAACGCCGACACCATCCGCATGGAGCCAAAGGCGCGCCAGTTCGTGCAGCAGATCGACCAGAGTGGTCGCCCAATGGCCGTCATCTGTCACGCCCCATGGCTGCTGGTCTCCTCCGGCTGCGCCAAAGGCCGCACCATGACCAGCTACTACACAGTTCAGGACGACCTGCGCAACGCCGGTGCCAACTGGGTAGACCAGGAAGTTGTACGGGATCACAACCTCGTCACCAGCCGCAGCCCCAAGGATCTGCCAGCCTTCAACTCGGCCATTGTCTCGCTCTTTGCCGAATACAAAGAAAAGGGCCCCATCTCCTCCTCCTCCACCCAGAGGGCCCAGGACGTCATCACTGGTTAATAAACCAGCAGGAGGTGCAGGAGGGCGGCTAGCCTTCCTGCCGGGGGTCTGGGGGTGTCCCCAGTATTCTCTTCCCTCCTCTTTGCCGCCGTCAGGCGGCACCGCAAATAAGGGTCCCCGTTTAAGAAAAAAAATGCCAGCGGCTGTGCCGCTGGCATTTTTTTTCTTAAACGTTCAGGTCTTTGTAAGGTGATGGGAAAGGCCTGCAAGTTGGCTATCAGGCTCAAGCACCATAATCAGACTGAAATTAAATAGCTGAAATAGCTTGTAAGAATTGGGCAATGTATGGAAATAACTGAAACTACAACACGCAGCCGATCGCGCAAACGCAACATCGTTGTCTTTGTAGTAACCAATATTTTAATCATTGGCGCGCTGGTATTACTCTGGACCCAGCTCACGACTCCGGTATCGACGGCCACCCATTCGCCGGATGATCCATTGGCGGTCGGTGACGCTCCCAGTCCGCTGGTAGGTAAAGCGGCCCCGGCCTTTGATCTACCGCTGGTCAACGGCAATGAAGAAAAAGTCAATCTGGCGGCCTACAAAGGGAAGCCTGTCATCGTCAATTTCTGGGCCTCCTGGTGTGATCCCTGTAATGCCGAAGCTCCCGTCCTGCAGAGCTCCTGGCTGGATCTGAAGTCCAAGGGCGTCGCCATGATTGGCATTGATGGTGGAGAGACCGCAGGGGCGGGCAACAAATTCTTACAGAAATACGGAGTAACCTACACCAATATCATGGATAACGTTGGTGGCGACACCAGTATCGCTTATGGCGTCACAAGAATGCCGGAGACCTTCTTTATCGATCGCGATGGCAAGGTTGTCGCTCACTGGATTGGGGCGCTTGACTCGGCGGGCTTGCAGAAGGAACTGGCAAAACTTCAGGTAAATTGAGGCGGTAGTCAGCATGTGGGAGATACGGTGGCTTGTCCGCCTGGTGCATATTCTGGCCGCCAGCGCCTGGGTTGGTGGGAGCTTTATGTACCTGATAGTGGTGATACCCGCCCTGCGCAGTGGTGGACCGGTGCCGGCGGTCGCGTCAAAGATCGCCGAGCTCTTCAAACGCATGGTCAACATCTGCGTGGGGTTGCTGCTGCTTAGCGGCGTCTATTTAACCTTTGATCGCCTGACACAGGCCAACCTGGGTTTAGCATATATTGTTATTCTGGGCCTAAAGATCCTGGGAGCATTGGGGCTGTTTGTGCTGGCGATGTACCTGGGCCAGAGCAACATCAGGCGCCTGGCGAAGCGTACCACGCGACTCTCGAAAGCCGCCCCACAACTGATGCTAGCCCTGGGCATCCTGGTATTTATACTCGGCGCGCTTCTCAATACTATCTTTGAGATGACGATCGCGCCACATTGATGGAGGTCGTATTGTGCAGTCTGCTTTAAATATAGCTACTGAAGAGCAGAAGAAAACGGCAAAGCCGCGCAAGCGCGTCCCGTTCAGTTTTATCTTGGCGGGCATCGCCATCCTTGGCGCTATGATTTATCTCGTCTATGCCAATACCCAGAGTAGCGCGGTCTACTATCTGACCGTGCCTGAACTGCACCATTGCACCGATTGTATGGCGCGCTCCGTGCGTGTCTCGGGTATCGTGCAGCAGGGTTCAATTAAGCGCAACGATCAGACGCAGGTGATTACATTTTCAATTGCCGATAGCAATCAGGCGTTGCCCGTCACCTATAGTGGTGTTGTGCCAGACATCTTCAAGCCTGGCGTTCAGGTAGTTGTAGAGGGGCACTACACGGGGAGTGGTCCATTTACGGCCCAGACCCTGCTGGCCAAGTGTCCATCGAAGTTTCAATCTGCAACTCCCACAGCGAAATAAGGATTGACTGTGTATTTTTCAGATCTCGGCATAATCGCTCTTATCCTGGCACTCGGGTTTGCTCTCTATACTATCGTGGCAGCCATTCTGGGGGCCGTGCGCTCGGTACCGCAACTGGTGACCAGCGCGAAGCGCAGTCTGCTGGTCGTCACGTTTTTCTTGCTGCTGGCGTCTATCGCGCTGGTGGTATCGTTTTTGACCCATGATTTCGGTGTCAACTACGTGGCGCAGCAATCCAGCCTCTCGATGCCCTGGTATTTTGTGACGGCGGCATTCTATGGCGGCCAGCAGGGTTCGTTGCTCTACTGGGCGCTGGTGCTCTCCCTTTTCTCGGCCTTATTTGTCGCCACCTCGAAGCGCGCCCCGGCTGCCCTGGTACCCTATGTGATGGCGACCCTGATGGGGATCGAAGCCTTCTTCCTGTTTATGCTGTCGACGCTCTCGAATCCTTTTGTGCGCTCGACCATCGCGCCTAAAGACGGTGCCGGTCTGAATCCACTGTTGATGGACCCCGGGATGCTGGTGCATCCGCCGATGTTGTTGATGGGGTATATGAGCTTCTCGCTCCCCTTCGCCTTCGCGGTGGCGGCCCTGATCACGGGTCGGCTCAACGCCGAATGGTTGCGCTCGATTCGTCGCTGGATGCTGGCGTCGTGGTGCCTGCAGACGACGGGCCTGGTGCTGGGCGCCTGGTGGGCCTATCACGTGCTGGGTTGGGGTGGTTACTGGAGCTGGGACCCGGTGGAAAACGCGGCCCTGCTGCCTTGGCTGACCGCGACCGCCTTCCTGCATTCAACAATGGTGCAGGAGCGACGTGGCATGCTGAAGGTCTGGAACCTCTTCCTTGTGATGGCCTCCTTTGCTCTCTCGATCTTTGGTACCTTTGAGGTGCGCAGCGGCCTGATTAGCTCGGTCCACTCGTTCGCTTATTCGGATATCGGCGCGTATTTCTTTGGCTTCCTGGCGGTGGTGCTGCTCTTCTCCAGCGGCCTGTTCTTTTTCCGCCTGCCGCATCTGCGGGCCGAGCAAGAGTTTGACTCGGTCGTCTCACGCGAAGGGGTCTTCCTGCTCAACAATCTGTTGCTGGTAGGTATAACCTTCGCTGTCCTCTGGGGCACGCTCTTCCCGTTGATTTCAGCTACCTTCCGTGGTCAGACGATGACGATGGGACCGCCTTTCTATGACCAGGTGGTGGCGCCGCTGACGGTGCTGCTGGTACTGGCGATGGGCATTGGTCCCCTGCTGGCCTGGCGACGTACCTCGATGGCGGCTCTGTGGCGCAATATCAGCGTTCCCGCCATCCTGGCGGCTGTGTGTGCCGTGATCCTGCCCATCGTGGGGGTGACGGATGTGGCGGCCAATATCGGCTTTACCGTCTGCATCTTTACGGCCGGGGCTGTGTTCTATGAGATCTGGCGCGGCGCTCGCGTGCGCCATCGTCATGGTGAAAACTATCTGCTCGCCGTTTACAAGCTCTTTCAGCGCTATCGGCAGCGCTATGGCGGCTACGTAGTGCACCTGGGACTGGTCTTGCTGGTAGCGGGCATTATTGGCTCGCACTATTTCCAGCAGCAGAAAGATGCCACCCTCAAGCCGGGCCAGGAGATGAGTATCGCTGGCTATCGCTTTACCTATCTGGGTAACATCGATGAGAAGGATACTGATAAAGAGACCATCTCCTCGCAGGTCCAGATCTGGCGCGACGGAAAATTGCAGAGCTATATCTATCCGGGTCGCGTGATCTATAGCAGCTATCCCGATCAGCCGACCAGCGTGATTGAGATTAAGACTTTCGGGGCTACCGATGTCTATGTCTACCTGGCCGATTGGCAAGGAGCTGCTCAGGCCACCATTCGTGTCTTCATCAATCCCCTGGTCCCGTTTGTCTGGTGGGGCGGCATCTTAATGCTGATTGGAGGCATCCTCTGCTGGTGGCCGGTACGCCCACGGGCGCGGGTCAAGGTTGCCAGGACCGCTAACGTGGTAGAATCAGAAGCGAGCGAGCAGAAGTCTCCAGAGGTGGCTGATGGAGGGGTGATCGCATGAGTATACAGAAGAAAGCTATGCAGCCGAAACGTTCGCTGCTGCTAGTGCTGGCCGCGCTGGCCCTGATCGCGGCCGTCTGGTCGTGGCAGCTGTTCTCGACCCCGAAGCAGCAGACGGTCGATCAGCGAGTGCACGATATCGCATCGCAGCTGCGCTGCCCCGTCTGCCAGGGTGAATCGGTGGCCGATGCCCCCTCTGGTCTGGCCCTTGAGATGCGTGGTATCATTCGGCAACAGGTACTGGCCGGCAAATCTGATCAGGAGATCATTCAATACTTTGCCAATCGCTACGGTGAGGGCAATATTGTCTGGGTGCCGCAGTGGCAGGGCTTTACCTTGCTGGCGTGGATCGTCCCGATCGCCTTACTATTGGCGGGCTGCCTCTTCCTCTTCCTGGTTGTGCGCGACTGGCGAAAAGAGTCCGCTCTCGCGCTGGCCTTTGCCACAACCGATCCGCGCGGGCAGAATAAATCGGCTAGTGGAACACAGCACGAGGCTGATGCTGAACTGGAGCGCTATCGCGTACAACTAGAACAGGAACTTGCCGCCGATGATCCAATCTTCAGGCGGTCGAGAACGGAGGCAAACTGATGGCGCTGATAATCGCGATGGTATTGGGTCTATTGGCCCTCGTGTTCGTTCTCTATCCACTCTATACGGGTTCGACCAGGAAAGGTCAGCAAGCTCAAGCGAAGGTGGAGCGGGAGCAGCCCGCGGCTGAGGAGAAGGAACTGGCCGAGGATGAGCAGCAGGCGCGCTCCGCCATTCAAGAGGTTGAATTGGATTATCAACTGGGCAATATTGAGGAGCCAGACTACCGTTCGCTGCGCGAGCGCTACATGCGCCGCGCCCTGACCGCTTTGAAAACTCGTTATGAGCAAGAGCAAGAGATTGATGATGATATTGAACAGCAGTTGCGACAGCTAAAGGAGTCCTATGAGAAAACGAATCACGAGTAGCTTGCTGCTGATCTCAATACTCGCGTTCATTGTTCTGAACTGGCAGGTAACACCGGTTCACGCGGCCGCCGAAAACGGACAGATCTCGGGCCAGGTATTGGATGGTACCAACAACAATGCGCCGGTGAGTGGGCAGGACGTCACATTGCAGCAGGCGCAGGGGAGCAATAGCCGCGACGCCGGTACAGTGAAGACCGACGCGCGGGGGCGCTTCACCTTTAGCAAGCTGGCGACCGATCAGACCATTACCTACGTGGTCTATACGCGCTATCAGGGCGCGCAATACGTCAGCAATGGGATGACACTGAATCAGAAGGCCGTGCAGAGCGCCAATGTGCAGGTCTATGAAGCCACCACCAGCACCGACAACGTGGCCGTGGTGCGCTCAACCGTATTGATGCGCCAGGACGATCCCTCTAAAGGCGTGATCAACGTTTCGCAGGCCTTCTCGTTCCAGAATCTGAATAAAAAGACCTATGTTGGCTCCTTGAACGCCAGTAAGGGCAAGCCGAACGCGCTGCTCTTCTCGTTACCGGCGGGCGTGCGCAACATTACGCTCGGCAGCGGCTTCTCCGGTTACCAGGTGATCCAGGTCAATCAGGGATTCGCCACCGACGCGGCCCTGCTGCCCGGTACCAATGAATTCTCATACTCCTACGAGGTCCCTTACACGGGCTCAACCTATACCTTCCCGTATGAGACGCAGTACCCGACGGTCTCGCTCTCTGTACTGGTTGATCCAGCGTTGCATGCCAGTTCCAAGGACCTTACCTCGACCGGCATTGTGAACGCCGATAATCGCGCGTATCATTCTTTTAGCGCCACGGTGTTGCCCGCCCATAAGCAGGTAGCGATGTCCCTGGAGGGACTGGCGGTGCCTGCCAGCCACGCTGGCTCTCCGTCCTTTAATGCCGCGACCATCTGGCTGATCGTCGGCGTGCTGGTGCTGGTCGCGATTGTGGCGATGACCTGGTTCCTCTTGCGCTCCCAGCGTAAGCGCGTGGCCACGCAGCAAAAGCCGGACGCCAATAAGCAGGCACGCACCGAGGATAAGGCTACACCTAAAGCGCCCGTGGCTGATAATCCAGAGCAGGCGCTGCTTCAGGAGTTATTGAAGCTGGATAAAGAGTATGAGGCGGGTAATATTACCAAAGATCGCTACGAGAAGCAGCGGGCCAGAACGAAGGCTCGCCTGCGCTCTCTGATGAGCGAGAAGGAGACTACGCGACGATGAGCAGGCCCGGTGAGCAGATGGCCGCCGTGCAGCCCGCTCCCGCGCATCCTGATGTGACGGCTCCAACGGCGTTAGCGATCGAGATTTCCAATCTAAAGAAGGGTTTTGGCCTCAAGCCGGTGTTGCGCAACGTTCAGCTGACGTTGCCGCGGGGACAGCGCATGGCCCTGCTGGGCGCGAACGGCGCCGGTAAAACGACGCTGCTGCGTATCCTGACCGGTCTGAGCAAGGCCGGATCGGGGACGGTACGGGTGTATGGATTGGATAGCCGTGATGAGCTGCAGGAGATTCGTCAGCTGGTTGGCTTCGTGGCCCACCAGCCTTATCTGTATGAAGAATTGACGGTACTGGAAAATCTATTGTTCTTTGGCAAATTGTATAGTGTGGCGCATGCCCGCGAGCGAGCCACCGTGCTGCTGCAGCGTGTAGGGATGGAGCGCCGGGTGAATGACCGCATTCGCGCACTCTCGCGGGGGCAGGTGCAGCGCGTGGCCTGGGCGCGCGCCCTGCTGCACGAGCCACGGCTGCTCTTGCTGGATGAGCCCGACACCGGATTGGACCAGCACGGCAACGACCTGGTTGAATCTCTGCTGGCGGAGCATACTGCTCGCGGCGGTAGCATGCTCTTTACCACCCACAATCTGGAGCGTGCCCTGGCCTGGAGCGACCAGATCGTGATCCTGGCCGGTGGTCGCGTGACCTATCAGCACGAGAGCACCGCCCTGTCGCTTGAAGAACTGCAGCGGCGCTATCGGGAGGTCACGCGATGAAGATGGCCGGCCTC
Organism: Dictyobacter halimunensis; assembly: GCF_036245075.1. Lineage (NCBI taxonomy): Bacteria > Bacillati > Chloroflexota > Ktedonobacteria > Ktedonobacterales > Dictyobacteraceae > Dictyobacter > Dictyobacter halimunensis. The sequence continues at coordinate 1,780,094 of NZ_BSRI01000002.1, read as the reverse complement.
TTTTTCAACCAGTTATGGGCGATCCTATGGAAAGACATCCGTTACGAGCTGCGCAGCAAGCAGACCTGGATCGGCATGGGGATGTTTGCTCTGCTGGTACTGGTGATCTTTAATTTCACGTTTGACCTGAACGTCAGCAACGTTGCCGCCATCGCGCCAGGCGCGCTGTGGGTCGCCTTTATCTTCGCCAGTTTGCTTGGTCTGGGTAGGACCGTAGCGGCCGAGCGCGAGCAGGGTCTGCTGGATCGTCTGCTGCTGACGCCGGTGGATCGCAAGGCTATATATCTTGCCAAACTACTCGGAAATTTGCTATTTATCGGTGTAGTAGAAATTATCGCCCTGCCGGTCTTCGCGATTCTCTTTAATCTGCCGATCTGGGAGGGTCCGACCCTGCTGGCGCTGATCCCCATCGTCTTATTGGGAGCCCTGGGTATCGCCTCGGTCGGCACGCTTTTTTCGGTGTTGGCCGCCAGCACCCAGGCGCGCGAACTGCTCCTGCCTATCCTGGTTTTTCCACTGGTGGTCCCGGTGGTGATCAGCGCGGTGCGGGCCACCACGCTGCTGCTGGTGCCTGGCGTCAACGAGCCACCATGGCTCAGCCTGTTGATCGCTTTTGATGTGATCTTTCTCAGCGTCTCGACGCTGTTATTTCAATATGTTGTTGAGGAATAATCCGATTATTCAGAATGGATGGACTCCAGGTTGTGGCTGTTAGCTGGCCGCGTGAGCGGTAGACACCACCCTTGAGGAGAGTCCGATTTTGAGGAACACTTTTATGGCTTTAGCGAAACAGATATCTGCTACAGAGGAACGTGCCGCCGTGACCAGGCAGCCGGGGGGACGCTGGCCCCTTATTTCTCTCATTTTAGGAAGTTTGACCGCCCTCACGCTGGCTGTGGCGCTGTGGATGATCTTTTTTTATACGCCGGTCGATAGTCTGCAGGGAGAGACCCAGCGCATCTTCTACTTCCATGTTCCCACGGCCTGGGTGGGCATGCTCTCTTTTATTATCCTGGCGCTGGCTGGTATTATCTATCTGTTCAAGCCAGATGCGCGGCTGGACTGGCTGGCGCGCGCGGCCGCTGAGGTCGGAGTGGTTTTCCTCTCTATCACCCTGATCCTTGGTTCCCTCTGGGGCAAGCCGATCTGGGGCGCCTGGTGGGTCTGGGACGCTCGCTTGACGGCTACCTTGATCCTGTGGTTTATGTATGTCGGGTATTTAATGCTGCGTAGCTATATGGGGAAAACGAGCGAGGGCGCGCGTGCCGGAGCCGTGATCGGCGTCATTGGCGCCATTGATGTGCCGATCATCTACCTTTCGGTGAGCTGGTGGCGCGGACAGCATCCCGTTGCCCAGGTTGGCGTGCAGGGCGCGCTTCCTCCACAGGCGACACTGACCCTGATGGTGGCCCTGGTGGCTATCACCCTGCTCTACGCTTTTATGATGGTACAGGCTTATCAATTGCAGCGCTTGCAGGCGTTGGCGCAACAGTTACGCGCGATTGTGGAATAAGGATAAAGGACGAAACGATGCAAACATACTTGATCGCTGCTTATATTATTGCCTGGCTGGCTATCTGCCTCTACCTGGTGATCCTGGCCATGCGCATTCGCGGGGTACGCGTCGAACTGGCCGCCGTTGAAGAGCTGGTGCGCGAGCAGCAGCTACAGCAGGAAAAGGAGCTTTAGTGTGGCCGTTAAAGAGAAAAAAACTGTGACTACCTCGGCCCTTGAGGGCAGCAAACCTCACAATAAACAGGAGGCCCGACGTCTGTGGATACTGATCTTCGGCGATGCCCTGGTCTTTCTGATCTTCTCGGTCATTGGACGCCAGAGCCATGGTGAAGATACGGGCCTGGCCGCGGTCTTAAGGGTTGTCTGGACCGCGCTACCATTTGCTATCAGCTGGTTTGCCATCGCGCCTTTTATGGGTGCGTTTCGCCGTGAATTGATGACCGAGCCACGCCAGATGGCCCGTAAAACTGCTTTTGCCTGGCTGGCGGCCTGGCCAATAGGTGTCATTTTGCACTTTGTTTTTGAGCAACATCTACCAACCGTGGTTTCCGCCATCACCTTTGGCCTGGTAACGCTGATCTCTAATACCGTGCTCCTCTTTATCTGGCGCATCCCATTTGCTATGACGAATCATACAAAGGACATTCAAACCCGGCTTGCACCCAGGAAAAAGTAACACGACAATACCATTTCACCCATCCTGTTTCGTTCTAATGTAGTACAATACATGTGGAATAGCAACGAAACAGGATGGGTTTTTGTTTGTTGGATTGTTTAACAGCAGACAGCAAGGAGTGGTAACTGTCTATCTTCTCTCCTGATATGGCGTAATAGGGATGTTGGGGTGTCAGGTATAGTGAGGTATGTGGGCATTGGTGGCAGCTTTATTGCATTACTGGTCGTTTGTATCAATCTTCTCGCCAGGATGCGGTATGGTGCAATTGTAGGGGAACTATACATGGGCAAGCAGCAATCTTCATTTGACGATTCTCATTCTCAAGAGCCGCAACGGCCTTTTGATGGCTACGCGGATCCGACCGCTCCAGTCTATGAGCATCCACAGCAGCAGGCACAACAAGAAAGAGAGAGGGCGCCCGTCCCACTCTATCTCGAAGGGTATCGTGGACCGGTCGATGATTTTCCCCAGCGCGAGATGCTGGGGGAAAAACTGGTACCCGCGCCGGGTCCTTCACCGTTTCTCAAGGCACTAAAATTTATTCCTCCCGCTCTTATTCTCTGTTTACTACTCTTTATGCTTGCTGGCGGTGGCAACCTGTTCAAGCAGATGGTACAGGCTAAAAATACGACCACCCAGCAACTGGCGGCAGATCACCCGTGCAACGTCGTCATCCATAATGCCCGCGGACGGGTACGTCTTCATGGCAGCGATAATAGCCCGGTCAGTGTAACTTCGACCAGGTATAACGCGAGCTGGATCTCGCGACCCGGCAGCGAGATGAACGTGGATGCACGCGTGGTGGACAACGGGCATACGATCCTGGTCAATACGGACCAGCCGGGTGATGGCGAGCATAGCGACGCCCAGAGCATGGATCTGGATGTGACGGTCCCCACCTTTATCAATGTTCAGATCACGGCCAACCATGGCGCGGTCAAGATCGATGGCATCACCGGTAATATGAATGTTGAGGCCAGCGATTCTATCAATGCGCAAAATGTCCATAGTGGAGACGGACATATCGCTTTTTACTCGCGCGATGGCGCTATTGATGTTGACCAGGTAGATGGGCAGGTGGCTTTTACGACCAATCAAGGGCATATCGAGGTTGGCGATGCCCATCTGACCGGCCCTTCACACATGCGATCGCAGGATGGCAAGATCGTCTTTGATGGCAATGTCGATCCCGAAAATGACTATAGCTTTGCGTCCCGTGGGGGGGCTATCGATGTCTCGTTGCCGTCAAATGCCAGCTTCAACCTGCGTGTCTTCGCTGATCATAGCTCGGTTGATAATGAATTTGGCAGCAACGTTGTTGGAACCGGGCCCCGGGCCCATATCGGTATCGCCACCATGTCTGGCAATGTCGAAATTAATGAAGACAACTAACCTGGCCGGTGATTGAGCAACCTGCGCTTTAGTTTTACCCTCTCCACTCCGATTGTGGATTGTAGGAGTGTGGCTTTTTATAGCACGAAGGGGCAAGTGATGAGTAAGTATCCAGAGACTGGTCAGGCGTCTCCTAAACGCCAGAAAAAGCAACAACGATCGTCTCCAGCCAATCAGTCAGAAGCGCAGGAGGAAACGTCAGAAATGCCCGCTTCTGATGAATGTACCACAGAGGTTGCTCCCACTGATGAGACTGCAGTGGAGTCACCACCGCTAGAGGAGGTCCAGGCTGAAGCGGCGACGGCTACCGAGCCCGTTGAGACTGCTGAAGGATGCGAGCCCTCTGCGCCCGAAGTGGCCGAACCTGTTGCGACCACCTCTCCCACTATGCCTGCAACGGAGACGAGATCGAAATGGGGAACGGGCTTCTGGTCGCCATTATCCAGCCGCCCTCCTGCCCCTGACTGGCGCATTCAGCGCGCCAATCAGAATGACCTGGGCAGAATTCTTATGTTTACTTTACTGATCGCGCTGGTGATGGGCCTGATTGCCGTTGGCATCATCAACAGGGCTGGCACCCAGAATGCCAGCGAGAGCTACTTTTTTCCGCAGCAGGAGCACCAGAAGATCGTGATCAATAACGATACCGGGACCATCCATATTCATAGTCAGGAGCATGGCCCGTTTAGTTTTCAGGTGAATAAGTATTCAGAGGGCATGGGACTGGGGCTGATCAATACTGACGTGACATATAATCAAGATGATGCGAAGACGACCGTTGACGCCCGCCTCGATCCCGACTATCTTTTCGCTGGCTCGCGTGGCGTGGACATCGATGTGACGATTCCCCCAACTACGTCTGTTGAGGCCTATACCGCTACCGGAACGATTACTATAACCGGCAATGTCAGCCAGGTCTCTGCTCGCACCGCTAGCGGTTCGATTGTGGTTGATGATAGCGAGGGCAATATGACGCTGCAGGCCGATACCGGATCGATCGCGTTGCATAATGTGAAGGGTCAGCTCAATGCATCTACGCGTCAGGGTGATATTGAGACGCGCCAGGTTCAGCTGACCGGTCAATCGGCCATGACCGTAGATAATGGAGCGATTACCTTCGATGGCTCGCTGGCCCGGACCGGTAATTTCCATTTCACCACCATCAATGGTTCCCTGAGTCTGTCCTTGCCCCGCTTTGAAGCGTTCCATATCAGCGTTAGCAGCGGCTCTGGTCCGGTCAGCAACGAGTTTGGGCGGCTCTCTAACGGTAAGAGCCCCCAGGCACAGATCGCCGTCAGCACCCAGAGAGACGCGATCACAATTCATCAAACTCGGTAACTTTGTCCCCGGGTTATATTACTAGTAGAGCTGATGCGTATATGCTGTGTACATAAAGAGAGTGCCCTGGTTCTTCGCCAGGGCACTCTCCTGTTTTTGATGATCGCTTCCTACGCGGTTTTAAGCATTTTCCTGGGTATAGAATGAGCCTGCATCCACGTTTGTCAGGACATTGGACCGTTCTTTCGCGATGGCTGGCATCTTATCCGTTGCCTCATGTTTCTCACCGGGCTCTGACTGATCCTGTGGTTTATCCAGCGGAAATGGAACCTGATCCACTTCCTGGGGACCCTGCTCGGGAGACGCGTAGTAATTTTGAAGATCGGTTGGCCAATCTTTAAACTTTTCTTCCAGGCTACTATCGGTTTTCATCCTCTTGACGTGTAGCCTGTTATCGGCACCGTTCCGCGGCTGCCTCTCTGTGGGTTCAGCAGCCACAGGAGACCCCCATGCCAGGTTAGCCTGCTCTTGGGGGTTGATGGACTCCTGGGGGAACGCAGGCGTTGCTGATACGGCTGTAGGGGTTGCTGGTGACCATGGCAGGGCAGGCTCCGGCGTTTGTGGACTCTCAAATTCGGGGGGGCGCGAAGGTTGTGAGTCGGACCGCCTATCAGTTTTCTCTGCTGTTGCTATTGATGATGGTGCTGTATATGGCTGAGGCCAGCTGCCAGCACCAGCCTGTTCCGATTGAGCGGACGGCTGATATGCATATGGACTGCCCGGGTTCTGTGATGTCTGGCTATAACTCTGAGGCGCCTGGGCGCTATATTGATTGTTATATTGATTGCCGTATTGATAGGCTGGTTGAGGCTTTTTGCGTCGCCGCGCGAACCACAACCCGGCCAGTACCGCCAGCGCGATGACAATGACAAAGATGATCGCGGCCGTTATCAAGAGCGCCGTAGTATTGTTTTGCGCGGGCTGTGGCATCTGTTCGTGCCTGGCCTGCTGCGAAGCGTAATCCAGGAATGGATTGACGGCCTGGAAACTGGGATAGGCCTTCTGGAGCTTCTGGAAATCGGCGTACGCCTGGTGCCAGTGGCCCGCTCCCGTGGATGTGTACTGGTTGAATGCCTGCTCCCAGGCTGTCTGGAACTTGCCGGGCTTCGTATCGATTTTGAGATTGGTGATCAGTTCTTTGGCGCTGCTGCTGGCCTGCAGGAAACTGGTACCAATCGGTGTCTGAGCATCCTCGTTATAGAAGCTGACCACCCCCACTACGTTGCCATGGCTATCGAGTGCCGGACCGCCGCTATCGCCATGCTCGACGTTGCCACCAACCTGGATGACATGCTCTTTGATGGCGCTGACATAGATCTTATTGACCGAGGATGTCAGGTAGGTTGTGGGATCGGGCTTGGTAGGATCTCCCAGATCTCCATTGCCGGGGAAACCGATGATGGTCAATTCATCCTGCTGCGACACATTGGAAGAGTCGTCCAGTTGAACGGAAGGGGTATCCTCCATATTGACATGGATAATAGCCACGTCACGCTGGTCGACCGCGCTCTCCTGCTCGACTTTATCGACCTGGGCGTGGAAGTCCGACGACACATCCGAGAGCTGATTGGCATTGATGACGCCCGCGTAATCCTTGCTGAGGAACACCTCGCTTTTAGGACTCTGATAGGTTGACTGCGTGCGGAAGATGCCGAAGGCCATGTTGCTATAGGCATCCTGCGAACTATAAGGGGTCTGCGGATGAAAATTCATGTTGATATAATCGGCGACATCCTGGGCCGCCGTCATCTGTAAAACGTCATCCATCGATTTATCGCGCGGAGGCTGGATCACATGATCGGCCGTCAGAATGTCACCGTGAGAACTGATAAAGGTGCCGCTGCCAGATAGTTTTAAATCGTAGTAGCCGCCATCCAGCGGAAAAGTGGCGCTTTGCGTATCGGTAAACTGGACGGACAGGCGCCCGCCCACCGTGGTAATGATGCGCACCACGGCCGGTTTGGCCATGTCGACCGCCTTGATAACTGGATTTGAAATATTGCCGCCCGGCGTCGCATCGGCCAGGGCCGATCCGGAAGTCACAAAAATGCAGAGAAAAGAAATAAAACCAGATAGTAATATAAGAGCTAATTTGTTTCTACGGAAAGAATGGAAGCATACTAGAAAAAAATTTGTACCCATTATGACCTCATCGCCCTCTATCCTTGAGAGACATATCATACTAAGTGCTTATACATGCTGGTAACCATAAAGGCGCCGCACCAGCGCCAACGCAAATTATGTTATAGCTTTTCTTCGTGCGTCGTGCATGTTTTCTGTCAGCCATCATACCGTACTTTACCCTGCTTGTCTACTTTTACAGCATAAAATCCTGTCTGACCATGTGTTAGGAATTTGTGAGGATGGGTTTTATAGGAAATTAGTGGTAAACTCTTTAGAGCCGTATGGGAATAATATGATATTCTGGGATGCATCTATAATGTTATTCAATGTGGAGTGGTAATGAAGGAGGTTGATTGATGCATACAATTCGCAGATGTTTCAATAGTTAGCCGGGTAGAACAGAGACTGAGCATACCCCCTGGAGGACCACATATCATGGGCAATACCGATTCATCTTCTCCACAAGACAAAATGAGGCGCAATAAGAAGAAATTAAACAAACAGAAGCGCCGCCTGCAGGAGCGCCTTGAGAAGGCACGTAAGGCGCGTGATCGCAGTGAAGCGCGGCTGAAGTTGGCGCAGGAGCGATTGCAGCTCAGATCTGCCCGCGTACGCAAACTTGAGCAGCAGCTCCTGACCGTCCATTCGCGCCTGATTGCTCTGTCCCTGATTGCTGACGAGGAGGGTCCATCTATTTTTGATGAGGAGGAGCAGTTCAGCACGTGGAACCCAGCATCCGCCGATGAACATAATGAGGTGATGCGGCAGCACCAGGCGCAGGCGGCTCAGGTATACAATGAGGCTGAAGCCCTGGCCCATGATGCGCGTGCGATTGCGGGGGTCGCAGAGGAGGCGGCCCGTACCGCCGTGGCGCGGGCTGAATACGCGGAAGAAAGGCTGGCCCGGGAGAGTATTGGCAGGCATCTCGCCCAGGAGTATGACCATTTGCAGAGCGAGGTTGAGCGGGCGCAGATCTTTGCCCACGAGACGGCGCAGGCGGCTGATGAGGCAGAACAGCTGTTGGTCACGCTGACGCCCCGGGCAGAAGACACGACATCAGTAGACATTGAGCTGGAAAAACTTTCCGGAGACGCAGCTTTCCTGGATGAGGTAGCGAAGGAGAACAACGAAATGTTTGATGAGATTGAGAAGGATGAAGACGCATTCGCGGCCGTGGCATCCCTGATCCTGGCGGACGCTGAGGCGGATGAAGTAGCGGAATCCGAGGCCATGCTGGAAGCCAGCAGCGAGCACACCGTTGATGTGCACGAAATGATGCGGCAGGCCGACTATACACTATCCCTGGTGCGCGCAGCCGTTAAAGAGGGGACCCTTAGCGGAGAAGAGGCCGTGCGGGCTCTCACAGCCGCGGAGATGGAGGTCGCCCATGCCCGTTCTCTGGTACGAGATGTGGAGGAGAGGATAGAGGAGGAGCAGCAGTATGCTATTGAGGGAGAGAGCGAACAGGAGAGGTAGCGGTGGTGTGACCTATCAAGGGTTATCTATACCCTTGATCAGCGCACGATGTCGTGAGCCGGAACTGCCCTATGAATACGAGGTAGCGCGGCGCTGGTGGGAACTACCCCGTTCTATTTATCTACCGCTGCGGCAAGGTGGCCGTTGCCAGGTTCTGTTCGCGGGACGCCCGGGTGGCGCGGCGGGACCCGATGTGCGGGACGCGGTTCTGCGTTTCATCTCGGGTCCCGACCCGGTACTGGAAGAGGCGGAACGCGTGGTTGGGGATGTCGAATTCCACGTACGCGCCAGCGACTGGCGCTCTCACGCCCATGACGTTGACCCAACATATAACAATGTGCGCCTGCATATAGTCCTGGTCTGCGATGATGCGCAGCCCACGCGCCGCCAGGATGGACGTGTGGTCCCCACCTGTTCGCTGGCGGACGTGCCACTGGGCCATAAACTGGTATCTTTGCCGCTTGTTGAAGAGATGTCCTGGCCCTGTCAGCAGTTGAACGCTCGGCAGCGCGACACAATGTTGCGGCGCGCCGGACTGCTACGCTTCGAAGCCAGAAGCCATCGCTTGCTTGAAGAGCTGCATGCCATGAACCCCGCGCAGTTTCCGGGGCTCGATACCTATGATGCCTGCCTGTTTCTGGCGCTGGCCGAAGCGCTGGGCTATGGCCGTGATCGCGTCACCTTTCGCGCCCTGGGTCTACGCCTGCTGATGGGTCGCGGCGAGATCGCAGAACCACTGGGCCGCAGCCTGTGTCCCCAACCACTCGACCTCACCCGGCTGCATGTACTGATGAATTTGCTGGCACGCTGGCGCGACATAGGCATCTGGCGTACCCTGCGCAACTGCCTATGCCCTACCCACGGACAGTCAGACCAAGCTCGCATGCTAGCCAACCTGCGCGCCCGCTTTGCCTCCATCGGATTGAGCCAGGCCAGGACCGACATCCTGCTCTGCAACGTCGTCCTGCCGTTCGCTGCGGCCATCGCGCTACTCGAACACAACGAAGCGCTGGCCGAGCATGCCCGCGCCCTCTACCTGCACCATCCCGGCCTGCCCTCCAACTACATTACCCGCAGCATGTGCAGACAGCTCCAGCTATCCAGAGAGCCGCACGGCAGCTGCCAGCAACAGGGATTGCACTATATCTATCAACAGACCTGCCGTGAAAAGCATTGCCATAGTTGCATTATAGGCTGCCAGCGTATATAAAATAAATAAAAAATATTTTAAATAATGAGGATACAATTGCACATGAACAATAATCCAATGTTTTATGCTCCCTGCCCAAACTGCCAGGCAGATGGACATTATCGTCAGTGGCGGGGGATCTCTGGGTATGGGGATAGTATATTGCGGATTGATAGTGATGCCCATAGGGTGGTGGGATCTGAGGTAGGTGCGCTGGTATGCACAATTTGTGGAAATATCCAGCTTTTTGTGAACCCGAACGATTTTTATAAGCAGTAGATCATATGTTGGGTACAATTGACAGAATTATGATCTTGCCGAATCCGTCGAAATAGTGTAGCTTGTAAGGAAACGTAAATCGCCACCGCCGTAGGTGCCGGGCTTGCCCCGGCTTTGGCGCCAGAGGCGCATCAAACACATATCCAATATTTGTAAGCGATCAAATGGCCATCCGCCGGTGATGTGTGGAGAGGGCCTGTGTCATGGAAAACAATGAATATGAACAGCGAACAGAGTCCAGAGCAAAAACAAGCGTCCGAACAGAGCATAGAAGGGGTGCGGTTAGCCCGTTTCCTTGCCCATGCAGGTGTGGCCTCGCGGCGCCACGCGGAGGAGATTATTCACGCCGGTCGCGTTCAGGTGAACGGCCAGACGATTACCGCGCAGGGGGTGCGTATTGATCCTGAGTGCGATCAGGTAAGCGTGGATGGGAAGCCTGTGCAGCTTAGCAGCCACAAGGTGTATATCATGATCAATAAACCGGCTGGCTATGTCAGTACCGCCTACGATCCACAGCAGCGGCCGACCGTCCTCTCCCTGGTGCCGCCCGATATCCGCCAGCTCCGCGTCTACCCGGTCGGGCGTCTGGATATCGATACCAGCGGCCTGCTACTGCTGACCAACGATGGAGATTTCGCGCTGCAGCTGACCCATCCACGCTACTCTACCCGCAAGCACTATGAAGTGGTGGTGCAGGGGCATCCGGACGCCGTGGCCCTGGAGTCTTTGCGCCACGGCGTTCCCATTCGTGAGGATGATGGAGGCACCTTTCAAACTTCGCCCGCGGATGTGCGCGTGCTGCGACAGGACGAGAAAGAGTCGACCCTGCTGCTTACCTTGCATGAAGGCCGCAAGCGCCAGGTCCGCCGCATGCTGCGTGCCGTCGGACATCCCGTTCGTCAGTTGCAGCGTGTCGGCGTGGGCCCCCTGACCCTGAAAGGGGTCGAGCCGGGCAAGTGGCGCAATCTAACCGAGGTCGAGGTTCAGCAGCTTATGAAAGAGCATTCAAAAAATCAGGGCAAAAATTGAGCACAAACGAGATTACGCAAAAGATCGACGTTTGGTGGCGTCTGCGTCATCCTAACCAGGCAGGATATGATATAATCCGTTGAGTTATGATTATCATCGATACGCGGAGGATTCATGTCAGGGCCACAATGTATAGCAATAGATGGGCCAGCAGGCTCAGGGAAGAGTACCATAGGTGAGCAACTTGCCCGTCGATTAGGCTACCTTTATGTTGATACCGGAGCAATGTATCGTGCGGTGGCCTGGTTGGCTCTTCATGAGGGAGTTGATATCAATGATGGATCCGCCCTGAGCCAACTCGCGCGACGGGCAGATATTGTGATTAACCACCCCCATATTTCTGATGGTCGGCAATATACTGTGACGGTCAACGGACAGGATGTTACATGGGATATTCGCCGGTCAGACGTGACGCGCGCGGTTTCGGCGGTATCTTCACATCCCGAGGTTCGTAAGCTGCTCATCGAGCAGCAACGCATGATGGCCAGGCAGGGCCGCGTCGTTATGGTTGGCCGCGACATCGGAGCGGTCGTCTTGCCCGATGCTGAACTGAAGATTTATTTAACGGCCAGCCTGGCCGAGCGGGCCCGGCGGCGCCACACTGAACTGGTTGAGCGTTATGGACCGGTGCATGAAAATGTTCCCCCTCTTGAAGAACTGATACGCGATATCGAGCGCCGGGACGAGATTGACCACGATAATATGCAACCAGCGATAGACGCCATCGTTATTGAAACCGACTATCTCAGCGTTCCTCAGGTAATGGAGACTATCGCACCCTATGTGGAGGATACTGTATGACGCAGGATATGGATGCTGCCGGCTCTTCAGCCAATACGGCGACAACCAAAAAAAGTGAGCCAAAGAAGAAGCCGGAAAAAAATCTATACGAGCCCTATTCAACCCCACGCGTGCTGTATGAAGCGATACGCTTCATCGCCAAAGCGGTCTTCTTTCTGGTTGCGCGTGTCCACCTGCGTGGACGCTACAATGTGCCGAAGAAGGGACCCTATATTATTGCCGCCAACCATCTCTCATGGACCGATATCCCGCTGGTTCCGGCCTATGTCCCGGGTAAAGTGGTGTATATGGCCAAGGAAGAGTCATTTTACAGCAAGATGGGCTGGCTGGTGCGCTTCCTGGGTGCGTTTCCTGTGAAGCGCGGTGAGGGTGATCGCCAGGCCATTCGCGCGGCCCAGGAACAATTGAAGCAGAAGAAGGTTTTTATTATTTTCCCCGAAGGGACACGCAGCAAGACGCATACCCTGGGCAAAGCCCATGCCGGACTGGGCATGATCGCGCTGCGCTCGGGTGTGCCCGTGATCCCGGTTGCCATCTGGGGAAGCGAGAACGCGCTGAAGAAATTTGGCGCCCACATAACCATCTCCTATGGTGAGCCCATCTTGCTGAAGCCCAAGGGTAACAAGATTACCCGCGAGGATATCGCCGATGCCACCAACGAGGTGATGAAGCGCATCGCTGAGATGATGCCGGAGCGCTACCGTGGCGAATATGCCGACCTCACCGCCAACCAACCAGTTGACCTCAACTCACTGAGTTAAGCCTTACCGACAATAAACCAAAAAGATGGGCTGGCAAGTGCCAGCCCATCTTTTTGGTTTATTGTCGGTAGTTTTCGACGATGTTAGGATCGCGCACCTGGGCATCGTCGGGATTCTGACCCGCGTTGCGGCGGGCGCGCCGCTGGCGCAACAGATCCCAGCACTGATCGAGTCCCACTTCCAGATCTTTGACACGCTGACGCTGATCACCCTGGATCTTGCCCTCCTCCTCCAGTTTGAGAAGATGGTGCTCTTCATCGACAAGTTCTTGAATGTGTTTCATTATTTCTTTATCGTCCATTGTCTTCCTCTGCATATTGCTAGTTCGATGCCGCCAGATTGTATTATAACACGCACACACAGCACGAATGGATACGCTCTATACGACTAAGCTGGACAGATAAAAAAGAATGGGCACGTCGGACACTGCTGGGAGTCTCTGGGCTGCGCCGGGTAGCGGTGCTCCTGTAAACCTTTGACGGCCTGCTCGACGTCTCGATAGAGGCTCTGCTCTTTTCTGGCCGTGATGGTAATCGGCATGCTTTCTCCTGTGCTCATGTTGTGGCTGTGTACCTCAACGTTCTGACCGGGATATTGCTGCCGATAGGCCAGGTGATAGAGGAGATCTTTATGTTTAGGATCGATCTTCTCTTTGGAACGTCCATAGCTGGTGCGTATAAAGCGATCTGGCTGTTGGGTCATCTCGTTGGCTGTCTCTACCCGGTCGATGGGCACATGTACGTTGGTGCCCGCGACATCAACATTATAGCCGGGTTGTAGCTGCCAGTGTACCTCTTCCTGGGTATGCAGGCGGCGCTGGATAGAGGCCACGACCTCCTGCCCATGCTCCTCATACATGGTGGCGAACGGCTCCGTATGGCCTCCAAGCTCCTGCCAGTGCTGGAGATAGAGCTGTTGAACTTCTTGCTGGCTGGGGAGGTCGGACGGATCACTGGCACCATCCAGTTGCCGGTGCAGCGACTCGACCGTTTTGCGCGTGGCCTGCGTAAAGAGCCGATAACCGGTTGGCTGATCCTCAAAGTGATAGATCGAGCTATAGACGTATTTGCGTGGGCAGTTCAGATAGCTCTCGATGGAGTAGGTGCTCACGATGGGAGAGCTCATGGCCGCGATAAAATCTTCGCCTGGCTGGGAACTATGGAACCCTATGACCTCTTCCTCCAACAGCGTGCCCGTGTAGGGCTGGTCCCAGTGCAGCTTGACGATACGTTCCTCACCCAATCCCGCCTCAAGCGCGTCAAGGTAGATGGAGCGCTGGTAGCGTTGTTGCGCCTTGCCGTAGCGTTCGCTATAGCTCAGTACCAGCTGGTCCTTTGCTCGTGTCACCCCTACGTAGAAGAGGCAGGCTTCGCCTACATCATGGCTGTTCCTCTCGGTTGTCAGCATACCCGTGGGCGGCTTGACCTGGCCTGAGCGACCTGTGGTGGGGAAGCGGCGCTGCATCAGACCCGGCATATAGACGATTGGGAACTCCAATCCCTTGCTGGCATGCACGGTCATGACGCTGATGGTATCGGCTTCCTCCTCTGTCTCGTCTTCGTTATTCTGCCGATTGCCGCTATCCTGCCGCAGCCGCACCAGGAGTCTGAGGTAGTCCAGGAAATCTCGCACCTGCTCTTCCAGCGACATAGGCTCGCTGTCTGTCGCTTCCTGACCATCCTGAGAGGCCGCCTGCTGATCCAGTCGCTGGCGCAGCAGCAGTTGCTGATCATAGTGGCGAGCCGTCTGGAGTAGTTGCTGATAGGCGCCCAGCTGCAAGACGCTGGCTTTATCATCGGGCCGCGCCAGCAGCGTGCGCACCAGCGAGGTTTCAATGAAGAGGTACTGAGCCAGTAGCGACCACATATTGGGCGCCCTGAACAGCGACTGTACCATATGCGAGAGGCGCAGTAATGCATGGCGTCCCTCCACGCTCATGCTCAAGGGAGCCTCGCCAGAGAGCAGCATCTGACGCGGTGTCTTGCCCGGCTCACGGGCCGCCAGCAGCAGGGCCTCGACATCCTGCTGGCTCAAGGCGTATTCAGGCTGGCGCCCCATGCGCAGGAGTCCCATTCCGCTGTTATCCGCGATGAGATGGATCGCTGAGAGCACGTCCTTGATATATTCCTGTTCCAGGATGCCGCCCTGTTCAATGGCGGGAAGCTCGGCTTCCAGCAGGGCGGCGGTAATCTTGTTGGCCTGGCTGCGCGTGCGGCAGAGGATGATCATGTCTTTGTAGGCATAGCCCAGCGAGCGCTTGTGACGGATATCGGCGATCAGGCTCGCGACCTCGCTAGCCTCGTTGGGTGCCTGGGCGATAGTGACATAGGCTTCAGTGCTGGTCAGGCGTACCGCTTGATTCTTGCCCGCGTCCTGCTCCAATTCGAGATGCCGGCAGCGAAACGCCTCGGCCAGCGCCACCAGATCGGGTCGCGAACGATAGTTGCGGCTGAGTGGGAGGACTCTGGCTCCCGGAAAGTCTTGCTCAAACTGGCTGATATTGGCGGGCGAGGCACCGCGAAAGCCGTAGATGGCCTGGTTGGCGTCACCCACCACCCAGACGCGGCGAGACTCTCCGGACAGTACGCGCAGCAGGACGCCGCTGGCCCGGTTCACATCTTGAAATTCATCGACCAGGATGTGCGCGAACCTTTGCTGCTGCTCATGCAGGACCTCTGGATGGTCAGTAAGAAGCTGAATCGCCGATACCAGCAGGCCACCATAGTCGGTATCGCCACGGCGCTGCAGTTCCTGTTGATAGAGCGCGTAGACCTGCGCCACTTCCAGTGTCTTTTCCGCCTCGGCCTGTTCCTTTTCATCATCTCCAGCCTGCAGGCGCATGGTGCGAGCCAGGACCGCGTACTGTTCGGGCGTCACCAATTCGTCTTTGGCGCGCGCGATCGCCTTGAGCATATCTGGAAAATAATGGGTGGGCGTCTGTAGCAGGCGATAGTGGTGGAGCCGCATCGCGTTGGCCTGCCGGCGCAGGATCAGGTAGCCCTCGGCCTCATCGATCAGCGTAAAGTCTGGTCGCAGGCCCGCCAGGGCCGCGTGCTGGCGCAGCAGATTGGCGCAAAAAGCATGGAAGGTACTGATCGTCGGCAGGGACTGTCCCGACCAGGCGAGCAGTTGCCGCAGGCGCTCCTCCATCTCCAGCGTAGCTTTGCGTGAGAAGGTCAGGGCCAGAATATTCTGGGCGGGGATGCCCAGGGTATTGATAAGATAGTCGGCCCGCCCGATCAGCGTACTGGTCTTGCCGCTACCGGGTCCAGCCACAATCAGCGCCGGAGTCTCGGCTTCGATGGCCGCCTGCTGAAATTCATCATATTGCTTTTTTGCCGGCGGAGTCCCGTTTTCTGGCGCGACAGGCGTGGCGGCTACAGGTTCTTGCACCGTCTCCCGTGTCGGCGGCGTATCCAAAAAGCCGGTCAGGCGATTGAGCAGTGCGGCCGGCGAGACGTGAAAGCGGGTCGCCAGCGTATGGGTTGGCACGCCACCCTCTACAAATAAGGTATAGAGCCGGGTCGCGGGCATCAGCAGTTCGGCGGCAAAGACATTGGCGGCCAGTTCACGCTCACTGCGTGGATCATAGCCGTGGGCGCTACCAACCTTCTCCTGTATCTGCTCCTGTTCCAGCAAGGTCGCCATATCTTCCTGAATATCATCATCGCGACAGGGGAAGGCTGGTGACGGCTCTGGTATCGGGGCATAAGAGGTGTGGCCCACAAATGGCAACCTATGCTGTTCTGAGAAGCGCTGCAGGCGCATCCCATCGCGACAATGCAGCAAGGCATGTCCGATCTCGTGAGCCAACGTAAAGCGGCGAAACGTCTCATTGAGGGAACGGCAGATCCAGATCAGATCCTCCTCTTCATCGGGATCCATAAAGCCGTACGTCCCCTGCGCATAATCGTCTTCCGCGAACGTACCAATACTTAATCCTAGCCACTCGGCCAGCTCATCAACGGGGGTGACATCATTGGTCCACGCAGGGTTGTCTTTCCTATATTCTTCCAGCACCAGCCGGGCCGTAGCCTCAACCGTTGACCGTAACACATTATCCACAGCGTGCTCCCAGCGCCTTAGTAAAAAAATATCAGCAAATATGAGAAAGGTATGTTAACCAGCATGTCTGCTTTTCGCCTTAGTCCATATCATATTATATCGCATAGAGAGCCCCGGCGGGACCTTTTTGAGCCGTTCTCTACACAGAAGGGTATTTGTACATTGATGCAACGGGCGCGCATCTGCGCGCCCGTTGCATCAATGTACAAATACCCAAAGTAATTTTTCCAAATGGGGCATTCTCTGGTATAATGGGCCGAGATAAGATGGTGCCATATATCTTGACAAGGATTTTCAAAATGGACGCAGAAGAGATTCTCGCACAAGCGAATACAAGCGCGGAACTGCCGCCTGGCTGGTCTACTTTCCCCCTTCTCAAAGGGAAGGTTATCTGGGGAATCATTGGTTGGATCTTCGGTATTTTAATGGGTGGAGGCTTGTTAGCCTTAATTGTGCCTATTGTTGTTCCTTTTAATTACCAGCGTGGGGCTTTTTCCATTATTCTAACCACATTATTGCTGGGTATCCTGGCTTTTATCTTTTTGGGCAGCATCTATATGCTCTGCGTGGACATTCTGCGCGTGGCCCAACCAGAAAAACACATAATCGTACTGACCCCCACGGATTTTGTACATAAAGAAGGTTCTCGAACGACCCATGTACCACTGGTCAATGTTCGCCACGTGACCCCGCGCGGACGCGCACCGATTGAGCGTAACCCTGATGAGGGTGGCGTCAACAATATCCAGAGTCCGGGCGAGAATCTGATGGGCTTTGTCTTCGGGCGCGGTATCACTCCCAGCGGCCAGAAACAACGCCGCAAGCGCATGCGCACCCCAACGTCCCTGGCGTTCGTGGATGATCGCACAGAAGCAGAGGTCACGGTCGTCAATGATGATGCCCATGGTGATCCTTTTCTGATCGCGGCCGTCATCAAGAAATATGTGGCCGCTGCCAAGGAGCAGGAGATATCCCAGAGATAGTTGCATGATGCTTGAGTAGAGAAGGGACTTATGTATGTTACTTGCGCTCGATATCAGTAATACAAATATCAAGTTTGGTCTATATGATCATGATGTAATGAAGCATCTCTGGGTTGTATCAACTAGTCGCCAGCGTACAGCCGATGAGTACGCCATGGTACTCAGCGATCTGCTGCGTCACGTTGGCTACACCTTGACTGATATCGACGACATCATAGTGTCCAGTGTTGTTCCTCCCCTGACACCGGTCTTTCAGGATCTTGCCGCGCGCTATTGTAATCGCGAAGCGCTGGTCATCAACCATACAATGGATCTAGGGATCAAGCTGCTCGTGGATAACCCCTGGGAAGTGGGGTCGGATCGCATCATGACCATTCTGGCGGCTCACCATCTCTATGGTGGACCCGCGATTGTGATCGCCTTCAGTACCGCTACAACGTTTGATGTCGCCTCGAT
Source organism: Dictyobacter halimunensis (assembly GCF_036245075.1). Taxonomy (NCBI): domain Bacteria; kingdom Bacillati; phylum Chloroflexota; class Ktedonobacteria; order Ktedonobacterales; family Dictyobacteraceae; genus Dictyobacter; species Dictyobacter halimunensis. The sequence continues at coordinate 1,762,010 of NZ_BSRI01000002.1, read as the reverse complement.
CGATGGCGATTTCCTGGGGGGCGCCATCGCCCCTGGCCTGGTTATCTCAGCCGAGGCATTGAGCAGTGCCGCCTCCCAACTCTATCGCGTCAACATGACGCCGCCACGTTCCGCGCTGGGAAAGAACACGATCGAGAACATGCAATCGGGCATTATTTATGGACACGTCGGCCTGGTGCAGGGTCTGATCGCGCGGCTCTGTAAGGAGATTCCCGACGTGACCCATCCTAGCGAGATCAAGATCATCGCCCATGGAGGAATGGCGCAACAGATGGCACCAATCATCCCCGAAATTCAATACGTCAACCAGTATTTACCGCTTGAGGGGCTACGCCTGGTCTATAATCGGCTGCGCGGGCAACAATAATCACAGGTAATATAAAGCGAGGGGGTGTAGGATGCTCAATCGAGCATCCTACACCCCCTCGCTTCTTTAAAGTGGGCCTTCCTGGACTCGAACCAGGGACCTCAGTCTTATCAGGACTGCGCTCTAACCACCTGAGCTAAAAGCCCGTAACATGTGGGGCAAAAAAATAAGACCAGCGGAGCTGTCTCATTTGAGAGATTGGATAATGGGCCTTCCTGGACTCGAACCAGGGACCTCAGTCTTATCAGGACTGCGCTCTAACCACCTGAGCTAAAAGCCCGCGACTCTCGTTTCCTGCTTTATACCAGCGGGTGGAATGGCGACGTCTTATTTTCCCACGCAGTTGCCCACGCAGTATCATCAGGGCTGGAAGGCTTAACTTCCGTGTTCGGGATGGGAACGGGTGTTACTCTTCCGCTAATGTCACCATCCCACCCGCGTGTACAAAACAGCGGATGAGAGATCCGGGGTGGAGGCGAGGAGATTCGAACTCCTGACCTTCGCCGTGCAAAGGCGACGCTCTACCAACTAAGCTACGCCCCCGAATGGGCCTTCCTGGACTCGAACCAGGGACCTCAGTCTTATCAGGACTGCGCTCTAACCACCTGAGCTAAAAGCCCGTATCTATTTCTCTATTGTACTACATAAGCAATGTTGTGAACCTGAACAACTAAAGAGTGGTAAGGCGGAGCAGTCAAACGCCAACTTCGACAAGCTCGTTTAGATCTCTTACTCTGTGAAGTAAGACCGACCTGGAAGTGGAACAATCTTTGTAGGTCGCTGGTATCCAGCGACGATTGTTCAAGCTCCCTAGAAAGGAGGTGATCCAGCCGCACCTTCCGGTACGGCTACCTTGTTACGACTTCACCCCAATCACTGACCCCACCCTCGACGCTTGCCTCCCAGACGGGTTAGCCCAGCGGCTTCAAGTGTTGCCAACTTTCGTGGTGTGACGGGCGGTGTGTACAAGACCCGGGAACGTATTCACCGTAGTGTGCTGACCTACGGTTACTAGCAACTCCAACTTCATGGAGGCGGGTTGCAGCCTCCAATCTGAACTGAGGCCAGGTTTGACGAGATTAGCTCCCCCTCGCGGGTTGGCAACTCTTTGTCCTGACCATTGTAGCGTGTGTGTCGCCCAAAGCGTAAGGGCCGTGCTGACTTGACGTCATCCCCGCCTTCCTCCGTCTTATAACGGCAGTTTCGCTAGAAATATCCAACTAACGACAGGGGTTGCGCTCGTTGCGGGACTTAACCCAACATCTCACGACACGAGCTGACGACAGCCATGCAGCACCTGTGAACCCGCCCCGAAGGGACAGCCCGTTACGGCTGGTGCAGGTCCATGTCAAGCCTTGGTAAGGTTCTTCGCGTTGCATCGAATTAAACCACACGCTCCGCTGCTTGTGCGGGTCCCCGTCAATTCCTTTGAGTTTTAATCTTGCGACCGTACTCCCCAGGCGGACCACTTATTGTGTTAACTGCGACACTGAAGGGGTCGATACCCCCAACGTCTAGTGGTCATCGTTTACGGCTAGGACTACCAGGGTATCTAATCCTGTTCGCTCCCCTAGCTTTCGCACCTGAGCGTCAGGTACTTCCCAGGACACTGCCTTCGCCTTTGGTGTTCCTCCGGATATCTACGCATTTCACCACTCCACCCGGAATTCCGTGTCCCTCTGAAGCCCTCAAGTCAGACAGTTTCCATAGTACTTCGTCAGTTGAGCCGACGACTGTCACTACAGACTAATCTGACCGCCTGCGTGCGCTTTACGCCCAGTAACTCCGGACAACGCTCGCCCCCTACGTATTACCGCGGCTGCTGGCACGTAGTTAGCCGGGGCTGATTCCTCTGGTACCGTCCGTTCTCGTCCCAGAGAAAAGCAGTTTACGATCCGAAAACCGTCATCCTGCACGCGGCGTTGCTCGTTCAGGGTTGCCCCCATTGACGAAAATTCCTCACTGCTGCCCCCCGTAGGAGTCTGGGCCGTTCTCAATCCCAGTGTGGCTGATCGTCCTCTCAGACCAGCTATCGATCGCGGTCTTGGTAGGCCATTACCCCACCAACTAACTAATCGAGCGCAGGCTCATCCTCGGGCGCCGTTTCCGGCTTTGCTCTCGCGAGCATATGCGGTATTGTCGGCGATTTCTCGCCGGTATTCCTCACCCCAGGGTAGATTACCCACGTGTTCCTCACCCGTCCGCCACTCCCTGTTTGCACAGGGCGTTCGACTTGCATGTGTTAGGCACGCCGCCAGCGTTTATCCTGAGCCAGGATCAAACTCGCCATCCAATTTTTTATATGTAAAACTCTCTACAGAGAATTACTATGCAATGTTATGGCAAGCTTATCAAAGCAATTAACTGGCTTATGTTTTTCTGTTTCCTTACCACTCTTCAGTTGTTCATGTTCCTACATTTCACAGTTAATTGTGTTATGTAGACGCTTCAGACGTTCCTGTCTGGCGCAAGAGAGATAATAGCACTGACCGGCTTTTCTGTCAAGCGTTTTTGTATGAAATTTTAGGAACGCCCAAAAAAAAGGGCTAATGGGATTTGAAGCGCTTTTACGCCGCGAAAGAACGTCAGGAATATGCACACAGATGCATTAATCGCCGCGTTTGCGCCCCTGCACCAGATGCGACCTCGTTACGCACGGGGACCCCCTTTGCGCTCTTTGAGCGGGATGATGTTGGTGTCGTCTTTTTTGTTGAGCCTGGTCTCCTTTGGGTCTTCAATGTCGCCCTGTGAGTTCTGCTCTAGATAATAGCTGCCGGTCAGGGCCAGTCCGACGCCAAACGGGATCAGGCCTGGGAGCAACCAGGGCCCAATGTGTAGCGGGGCGGTGGCAAGGGTCGCAGGCAGTAAAAAGCCAATCGGATATAAGCCGATAAGCAGGGTAAGTCCGACCATCATAGTGATCAGGCCTGCTCGTAGGATACCTTTGTTGCGACGCCTGCGTTGTATTTCTGATGGGTGAAGCCCGCGGCTGATCATAGCCATGCGTTCACGGTGCTGGATGTAGCGTAATAAGATGATAAAACCGAGAAAAATGGCCAGGGCGATTAGCCAGCCAATGACAAGAACTATTGCGTTGAATGACATATAGGGCTACCTCTTTATACAGATATCAGTCTGTATGATAAGATACGTTTAAGCAACTTGTATGTTTCGTCAGTTTGGTGAAACATATACTCTCAAATGAGACTCTAAATTAGTATGATGAGTGAGTATCTATTGCAGCCACCACAAAGTATTGGAATATCATTGCCAGGCGTAGCCTCGACATTTACAGAACAGGATGATGTTGCCCTTGTCATCGCCAGCCAGGCTGGCGATCAAGATGCATTTGCCGTACTGGTTCAGCGCCATCAGCGCCGTGTATTTAATTTAGTATACCGGATGCTCCAGCAGTATGACGAGGCCAACGAAGTCACGCAGGAGACCTTTTTGGCCGCCTGGCAAGGTCTGCGATCATTTCGAAGAGACGCGCGTTTTACTACCTGGTTGCACCGGATCGCCTATAATTGTGCATTGAAGCAGCTAGAGCAGCGGAAGAAAGATAGCGCGTTACAAGTCGCCATGCAGGCGGAGGCTGTAGATAGCGATGAGCGCATCGGGGCCGAGCTAGAAGCTCATGATAGACAGGCGATCGTACGTGAACATATATCAACCCTGCCTGCCAAATATCGTGTCGTGTTGGTGTTAAGACATTTACAAGAAATGACTTACGAGGAGATGGCTGAAATTTTGACTATGCCGATCGGAACAATAAAAACGCATCTTTTTCGGGCGAGGAATCTGCTGAAGGAGCGTTTAGAGGCGTTTGATCAAGAGTGGAAAACGAAAGGTTAGTCATGCATTGTTCAAAAGCGACCCGCCAACTACAATTGTATCTTGATAAGCAATTGAATTTAGAGCAGACGCGCGCGTTAGAATTGCATCTTTCAGGTTGCTCTGCCTGTTGCCGCGAATATTTTCTACTGCTAGAGGTGGACCAGGTGTTGACTGGGATGGAGATGGTGCGCGAACCAGCTGATCTGACTATGCATATTATGCGGCGCGTGGCGCTAAGCTCACCGCAGGTCGCGGTTCAGGAACAGCAAGCACGTTCCCTGACATCATTCCGACCTTCGCTGCCGGAGATGTTGACCGCTGTCGCCCTGGCGACCATTACCATGTTAGGCATTGTGCTGGAGCAGCCCTCGGTGCGCCCCGCGCTGCCTATCGCGAATGGGCATGATCCACTATCCTTGCTGGTGCTTTCTCTCTGGCAGGGGCTGGTCCATGTTAATAGCGATACAGTCATGCTCTTTTTGTGGATACTGGGTACGCTGCTTGGTATCTGGATTACGCTGGCGGTAGCCGGTTCTGATATGCGGGATCAGTGGTATAAGGCTGTAATGGATCGTTTACCGGTCTGGTAACTCACTCACTCTATGGTTGTTTCTTGATATGATAGGCTACTGGTTGGTCGTAAGGGTGGTGATGGCGGCAGATTGAGGGGGAGCATATCGTGGAAACTGTGAAACAGCGACGGCCTGGCGATAGAGCGCTGGGCTTTTTTTTGCTCTGTCATCCCGGACCTGTTTTGATACATACTGTGGCGGTAACCGTCTTCGCTGTACTGGCCGCGTGGCCCCACCTGGCCTGGACCACCGTGCTGCTGGTGATCGGCGCCCACTTCGCCATGCAATGCTCGATCGCCGTACTCAACGATTACTGCGATCGGCGGCTGGACATAGAGAGCAAGCGCCAGAAGCCGATCGCGCGTGGACTGGTTTCGCCGCGCGAGGCGCTGGTGTTTGGCTGGGCGTGGATCATTCTGATGTTCCTGTTGCTGCTGCCCCTTAACTGGCTGGCCCTGCTCCTCTCAGTGCTCTACCTGTTACTGGGGCAGGGGTATAACCTGGGACTCAAATCGACGCCGTGGAGCGGCATCGTTTTCGCGCTGGCCATCCCTCTGATTCCTGTTTACGCCTTCGTTGGCGTTGGTCATGGCTCGCCCGCTCTCTTCTGTTTGATCCCTGTTGCCGCGCTGCTGGGAATCGCCCTCAACCTCTCAAACTCATTACCAGATATCGCCGAGGACGCGGCCAACAACGCGCACACCCTGGCGGTCGTGCTGGGTGAACAAAGAACGCTGCTGGCCTGTCCTCTGCTGATCCTGGGCGCGACCATCCTGGTAGGTCTTTTTACGCTGCTCAACATCGCTGGCGCGCGCCCCCTGATTATCTGGCCAACGCTCCTGCTGGTATGTGTGCTGTCGGTTGTACTGGCCATCTGGCCCCGCCTCTGGCGCAACGGGCACAACGACAAGCACTATTTCCTTTTGACGGCATTCACCTGCTTGCTTCTGGCCAGTGGCTGGCTTGGCAGCCTCTTTCTCATGTGATCCGTATTACATGTATAGGACCCTGAACGAAATGAATCTTATGTTCTTGTTGAAAGGTAGAGCGCATGCCCTTACGCTTATCTCTAGTGGACCACGTTCTGGCCAGCCTGAATTTACTGCCCGCACCGCTTTTTGATACCCCGCTGGTTCCTGGTATTGCCAGCGTGCTGGTGACCGCCTGTGAACTCAACCTGTTTGATACGCTGGATCGCAGATCCCTGACCCTGGAGCAACTGGCTGAAGGGCTGGATTGTCATCCTGATGGACTGAAGCTCTTGCTGCAGGTACTGGTTTCGGCGGGATATATACGGGAGCGCAAGGGGAGCTATAGTAATTCGCGCGTCGCGCGCCGCTGGCTCTTGACAAGCTCTCCTTTCTCCGTGGCGCCCTATGTCATCCACAGTCCGGACATCGTCGATATCTGGAAGAATTTGCCGGCCGCCATCCGCACGCACCAGCCCGCCCAGCGCATGCCATATGAAGAGGATCCCAGTGATCCCGAGGTGCAGCGTCAGCTGGCGCGCCACTACGCGGGACTGGCCTCCTTGGCCAGCGTCCTCGGCCGGGAGGTCATCTACAAAATCCACTTACCCAGGGGCGCCAGTAGCCTGGTAGATATTGGGGGATCGCACGCGGCGTATAGCGCCATGCTCTGCCGCAAATATCCGCGCCTGCAGGCCACCGTGCTGGATATTCAGCCCGGCATTGAGGCGGGCCTACGCACCGTAAAACAGCAGAAGCTGAACAAGCGGATCCACTTTGTCTGCACAGATCTGGTACACGACGCTTTTGATCAACAGTTCTCCGCCACCTTTGACGCAGCCCTCTACTTCCACATCGCCCATCTGCTGCAGCCAGAGCAGAATCGCGCCCTGCTGACCAAAGTCATCGCCACCCTCAAGCCGGGCGGCCAGATCTTCTTCGTCGACCAGATACCTAACCAGACGCGCTACTCCCGCATTGCCAACACCATGGTCCAGCTGATGGCCAACACCATGGAGATCGTCGGCGGCACCTGCTATCCCTTCTCAGAGGTCAAGGATTGGCTACAATCCTGCGGCATGGAGCAGGTACGCCAGCACCGCCTGATCACCCCCGGCGCTACCCTCATCAGCGCCCGCAAAAAAAGATCTTAGCTCTACGCAAATCAAAAGCAAAGACGCACCCAGATGCAGTGATTAACCAGCATCTGGGTGCGTTTTGCCATCTATCTTATACTCTTGATACTATAGCGATTTCTTTTTGATCAGTAGGAACGCGTAGACAGCTATAGCTATGCCAATCATTGGGAATATTATTTCTAATACATAAAGAACTGGAGAGCCGGGGAACCGCTTAAGCCCCATAAACCCCAGAAACAGGGACGTCATCATCATTTCTAACATGGAAAGTGGCAGGACAATCGATGCGCTTCTATACCAGGGTTTGTTTGCTCCTTGTAAGTTTTGTTGCCGATGTACTCTGAACGCAAAATACAGTGTCGGAACGAGAATGACAAGGCTAATTAGAATGACAGCAATGCCTATCGTGAACAATTGGACGGCCATATGTAGCCTCATCCTTTTAATTACTTTTACATCGATGTGCCATTGCACATTATAGGTTACGGGGGAGCAATTAAAATAGATGCTGATTTATGATTATTAGGAGATCGAGCGTAGAAATAATAATTGGTTGAGTAGAGAATAGATATCCGGTACTTATGTTGTAGTAGCCTATCGACTGAGCACCCTTTATTGCTAGAAACTATTTCCAGTGAGATCATTATGATAGTGAAAGGATAGATTTTATGCCGACAGCGCAGCAACTTCTTACGCGCTTAGATAAAATTGGATTTGCATTGAGGGACACTGGTACGGCCCTGGCACTGCTGGGTCTGGGATCGGTTGGCAACGAAATAGAGCGATTGGATAAGTATTCTGACCTGGATTTTTTTGCTATTGTCAGACCGGGAACGAAGGACCGCTACATTGATAACCTTGATTGGCTGGCCGCCCCTTGTCCACCGAGTTATGTCTTTCGCAACACTGTGGACGGCTATAAGGTCCTGTTTGAGGATGGTATTTTTTGTGAATTTGCCGTGTTTGAGCCGCATGAGCTTCGTCATATTCCTTTTGCACATGGACGCCTTGTCTGGAAAGATGTATCTTTTGATGAGACGTTGCTTAATCCGCAACCTGTACAGCAACGTGTCAATGCTATTGAAGGCACAATGGAGTGGCATCTGGGCGAGGCACTGACCAATCTTTATGTTGGGCTTGGCCGTGTGCATCGAGGCGAGGTGCTGACCGGTACACGCTCTATCCAGAGTTATGCGGTCGATCATATCCTTGCGCTGACAAAGTCCATAGAAACTGCGCGGGTGCAGAATGAAGATCAATTCAATATGGAGCGCAGATACGAGACGCGCTATCCGCAAATAGCTCACTACCTTCCGACCTTTATGCAAGGTTATGAGCACAATGTTGAGTCGGCACTGGCAATTCTAGATTTTCTCACCCAGCGATTTGATGTGCCGCCAGCCATGCATAGCGCTATTCAAGAACTATGTGCTCGTCACTGATGGGCCGTCCTTGCATCTTTTGCTTATCCAGTAGCGGGCAATGTAGCTCCGTTTGGTATTTTACTTGACCCTATAAGCATATATCACACAAGTAAGATTTTATGGCTCTTTCTTTTTGCGATAGATAACGCCAAAGATTCCAGCACCCATGGATGTAAATCCTAACACGCAATATGGAATTGCCGCCCATAACCAAAGGAAACCCTGGGTAGAAACGAGGTGGTAGACAATGATTGTCCCCAACACAAGTATTGTCGCCCCACTAGCGATTTGTAGCCTATTCAATATATTAGGAGGTAAAGACATAAAAAGTTCCTCCTCAAGGCGTGCCTTAAGATCAATGATTTCATGTGTGCCATGAGTTTCTTCTCCAAGTCCAACGATACTGGCGTTGCCGACAATTTGTTTCAATGGAGCAAGGTCGGCGTCTGAATGGCCCTGGTCTGTTGTTTGTAGCGGAATCGCATTTTGCTGGATCCACTGACCAGTAGAATACGTTGTTCCTTGCATGCATCCTGCCAGGGTGAACATCAGAATACACATCAGAACAAGGCAGCAACGCCCACTGATTCTGCTATACATAGCAACCTATTTATTGCAATTAGTAATATAATTTATAATATATAGCAATTTTGATTGTCAAGGTCAAAATAGGCAATTGCGTTTTTTAAGCAAATTTAAACAGTATTCCAAACGTCGAAGCCTCTCAATTCCTATGTGATTTCCACAAGCAGAGATGGGAACAAGAGGCCAGGATGGTGAAATATAGCGGTGAATGACCAGAGCTTCCTCAGGAATCACCCATGGGAAGCAGGAGTTTTTCTTATGGGAACTATCACTCCCTTCAATCCTGCTTCTGCTCTATCTCTCAGCGCCAAAGCCCTTCTCTTCTTCACCCCGTTGGTGATATGTGTAATACGCATTTACTGATGAGTTTTCTTTTATATGTAAAGAAAACAACTTTCTATGGAACTATTCGAAAAATAAATAGATTTCCATAGAGGGTTGACTTTTATACTCTTGCTTTTATATACTACATAGTGTAGTAATACATCTGGTATCAAAGAAGCATTAGTAGTTTTCTTGCTACTATGGAGCTTGCATACCCTATTTTCTGTTTTTTGATTTGAATGTTTCCTGAAGGTTTATTTTCGTATCCAATGGTGTAAGAGAGTAACCGTGCCAGTTGCCTCTTTTACACATCACCTCCAACTCATTCTCATCAATAGTTAAAGGAGCAGGACGCCCTTTCCCCGCCGTGTAAGGATGCACTGGCTTTCTTTTCGATGTGTTTCGAAGCCGCAACGGCGAATCCACACAGGCGTTGTCATTGTCATGTGTTTTTTGCTGTGCTTTGTTTTCACGTATAATTGATATTCCTCTTTTTATGTATGTACGTCTCTCAGTCGTACAGGAGGGTTTACATGCTCAAATTACGCATGTCGCACCCGGAGGTTGAGCAGTTGCGTGCTCGATGCGCCGCCGCGGTACGCTTGCTCTGGCGTGGTGGTCTCTGGCTCCGCCTCGCCTTAGCCGTCATCTTCACCACTCTGACCGTTCTGGCTACGCTGGCTCCCTCAGCCTATGCCGCGAGCTTGAGCGGTATGCATAGGCGTTTACTCCCTGGGGAGAGCAGTTATGGGTGTTCCCCAATTCGTACAGGATTGTCCAGAGTTGAACAATGTTGCCCAGGCGCATATGAAAAGAGAAAGAAGTAAACCGATGACCACTGTTTTAGTTGAGGCTCATTACCGTCCATGGCAACGCCATCATCAATTCGTGCAACCGTGTCTGGAATGCGGATATCCAGCCCTCTGTGAAATCGATCATTATTTTGATGTTCTTGAAGCCATTGAGCGGGCAACCAAGTGGAGTAATGTGAGCGAGCAGCGGATCACCCAACTTGCAGCCGCTTGCGTAGCACGGAAACAGGCAGAGGGCGTGTATACTATTACGACTACTACTGCCTGGTGCTGGGAGCATTTTTGCCATCAGGCACAACGTCACCTCTTCATCTCTACCCCGGAAGAGGTTTTCACATCTCTACAAACAACGCAGGGAGGAATACTCCTCTATCATCCCACTCGCGACCTTTGCAATCCACAGTGCTATGTACATAGCACGCCCTTCACAAAACCACTGGCAGGTGTACTGCAAGATATTACAGGCTTGGAAAAGTCTAAGGTGAAAAAGTAGTATATTTTTCATACGCTACAGGATGACGCGGCTGAACAATGGGAGGATAAATTTGGCAAAAAAACCAAGAAAAAAGGCAAAAAATAGCGCGTTGCTACACGGTTGCTACATTTTGGGGTAGTGAGTCATTATTTAGAATAAGCATAGGCACGCATAAAGCGAGGCCGGAAGCCTTTTTATGTAAAAGCTTCCGGCCTCGTTCGGTAGTCGGGGTGAGAGGATTTGAACTACTCACAGTCCCGTTTTCTAATGGCTTGCCATCTGCCTCGATGAGCCTCTCAAGCTGGTTGGCTTATTAAATTTGTCCAATGAAATCAAGGCTTTATAACCTGCGTTGAACGTTTCTGCCCCCAGTTTTGCCCCCACTTTTTGCGGCTGCCTAGTCATTCTGCTTTAATGGCTTTATTATTTGGCCATTCATTGACTATCCAAGCTTCACGTTTTCCCCAACCTTTCCACTCTAGCATGGGCGTTTCCCAACCTTCGAGTACCAAGGCCAATGGGCGTACTGCTAGCACCGGATCTGGATGGTGGAGCTTTTTACTTAACCATTCCACATTAGCAGCAACCATACTCGCAACAAAACCCATGATGTGTTCTTGTTCTGGTTGGCATCGTCGAATGATTAAGACCTCACCAACAAAGTTGCTAGTTGGAGAAGCTGGGTTTGGGTTATTCTGTGATGTACGGATGAACATCCAATCTTCCAACCCATTCCAGTTTACTTTGGAGCCAGAAGGATATGAAGAGAGTATAGGCTCATTGTAGCCATATTCTCGAACAAATGCTGTTGCCATGTCTCCTTCGTTTTGCCAGTTGCATGCATTGACTTCGGTGATGCCACTGTGAATCATTCCTAATGTAGCAATAATTGTCGCTGCGGATATCTGGATTGGGCAGGTAAAGAGCCACTCGTTAGGTTGAGGACTCTGCTGTATATGTTTCTTTTTCATATAAATATTCTTCTTTGGTACCGGAATGAGCAAAGATGAAGTAAGGAGTCATATTACTGCTCAGAATGGAACCGATGGGCCTCAGATTATCGCCAATATACCCTGCATGACAGGTTGGTTTTTTTGTACATGGTGGACATTTCTATTAATAGCTTGCTTGCCATTTGCTCCGATTAACCTCGCAGGGAGATTGGTTATGCTTTTTCTATGAGTCAAAAGAACTTTTTTTTGCATCCTTTTCTAATTCCTCGATCAAGGCCGCATGAATTGGATCCCAACTCTGGACAAGGGATGTCCAAACAGGATGAGCTGTCACAATGCGCTTAGCATCGATAAGAGGAATATGGTACACTCCTCGGATGATTTTCGTGGACTCTATAATGTTTACGCCTTGAGTATGCAAGTTCACAATAATTTCCTCTTGAGAAGCTCCCCGGGCAACCTGCTTCTGGCAATCTTCAAGAATATGCTCAAACTGGTCCATACTCGTTGTTTTCCCTATTGCTATTCCTCGCTAAAGTAATCTAGATCTATCTTCTTAAGAATGTATCGTGACTCTTCTGCTACACCCACATTATGCTCAATCATTAACTGAGCTAATTGTTCACCGTCAATTAAAATAATTTTCAAATTATCAATTCCATTGGCATAGTCGATTGCCTGTCTGGAAAAATCAGACGTGGTTATGAAAACCCCTTTTCGCGCTTTCCTGCCTATGAGAGCACCTGCAAATCCTTGTACAACCGGTCGAGCAACCGTTCCTTCCCATCTTTTCGCTTGAAGATAAATAGCATCCAGGCCTAGTTTATCTTCTTTGATTATTCCATCTATGCCACCATCTCCTACCTGCCCTATAGCTTGTCCCGCATCTTTCCGCGAGCCTCCATATCCCATGGCAATGAGCAGATCTACAACAAGATTTTCAAAGAACTTTGGTGGGCTATTTTTGACACGTTCCAGCAGTTCCATGGCGAGGTTCTTTTTCAGGTTCTGATAGCTGGCCTCTAAAATTTCTTGTGGTGTCTGGCTGACTTCTTCAATGATTTCTTGCGTTGTCTCTGCATCCCCATTACTTTTGCTGCCAACAAAAGCAATGAACTCAGGAAACCGTCTTAAGTATTTGACATTAATATGGGTAGGATTTGATTTAATAACTTCCTGGCCGCGTTCCGTTATGCGAATTTTTGATTTTCCCGTGTTGGCCAGTAAAAGAGCTTTTACCAGGTAAGTACGAGCCCAGTGGACTCGATTATCAAATCTGCGCTGTTTACCACTGGGGAGAAGTTCTTTTCTATCTTGTTCACTGAGCATGAGTTGTTGAGCTAAAATCTCTATGGTGTCTCTAATATTGTGCTCATTACCATCATTGGCTACTTTTAAGAGAGGAAGCATAAGACTTTGGTAGTCAGGGACGGCCATATGTACTCTGTAAAGTACCCAGTAAAAGAGACACGCTCATAAGGAAATCAAAGGAGCCCCGTGTAACTGATGCTCTTGCGCATAGTGCAAGGGTGAACAATTGCCGACGCCCTCGTGAGGACGTACCGTATTGTAAAAATTGATCCATGTTTCTGCAGCGCCCAGAAAGTGACCCAGGGTTCGGTACGAACGGCGATCCGCCACAGCAAGCTTGAAGGTGCCCACAAACCTCTCGGCGTAGCCATTATCTGTGGGTGTGCCAGCACGGCTCATCGATTGCAGAAATCCTTTCTGCAACAGCAGATTTTGGGTGCAGTGCGCTCCATATTGTTTGCCTTGATCGCTATGCCAAATGGCTCCCGCTGTGGGAAAGGTCATGGTCTCTATGACGCTCGTCACCAGGTCGGCGCGCATATGATAATCAAAGGCCAGTCCGAAAATCTGGCGCGTCTGTTTCTCCAGGGCAAAGCAGCCTCGCACGCGGGATTGATCGGCCAGATGAACCTCAAAGATGTCAGAAAAAATCACGTGTTGCGTGGCATCTTCGCTCAGTTCTCGGACCAGGTTCGGAGCTATCTCAGTTGCCTTGCCCGGATAGACGTACTTCTTCTTTTTGCGCCGAGCGGCGATGCCATATTTGTGCATCACCCGTTTGACCCGATTCTTGCCTGTGTTGGTGAGCACGGCCAGCTTGCGATGTCCCAACGTATCATCCAGTTCATGCCACTGTTCAATACTGACAACCAAGGCTTTATCCATCTGCGGCCGCTTGAGATGCAGATACAGGCTGCTACGAGCGATGCCAAGGGCACGGGCGAGTTGTGTTTTGTTGATCGGACCACCAGAAGCGCAGAGGGTTCGCCCAAGTTCCACTTTCTCGTGTGCGCTTAATTGCCCAGTAGCCCGCGGGATTTTTTTAGCAGGTCATTTTGAACGGTCAGATCGCCAATGAGCTGCTTCAACTCTTCCGGAGATTCCCCTGGTGCATGGCCTTGAGCCTTGCTGCGCGTTTGGAGATCACGTTGATCGGCAAAGATCTCTGGCCCTTTTTGTTGAAATTCTTGGCGCCATCGACTGATGACGGAGCTGGCCAGGCCAAACTTTCGGCACACTTCTTCTAAGGTCGTCTCACGCTGAAAGCTTTCCATGACCACTTTGAGTCGGGTAAAGACGTCGTATTGCTACGACGTCCTCCCCTAGAAACTGGGCGTGCGCCTCTCAACGCACCCAGCTTGAGCACATCACAAACAACACGACTCCTTTTCTCATTTTGCTGTAGCTTTTGGTACATGCGTTTTTTCTTCAGTCAGTAGATCTCGGTCGTTATGTTGCTGACATTCGCGCATTGGACGTTCAGTCACAGCATGGATATGCTGATGACAGAGCAAGTGAACCAGGGCCAGATTGCTGTAGCTATCCTTACCACCTTGGGATTTTGCCAGACGATGGTGGACCTGAGTCTCTTCATCATTGAAGAGGGACTCTCCACATTCTAGGCATCGCCCTTGTTGTCTCTTGGCAAGCTTCTGTTTGGAAAACGTCAGGTCCTTGGCTTTCCCAGCCTGCCGTTTCATCCAGTAGTCTTTGAGACGTGAATCATCTGGAGATGCCGTTCCTTTAACCAGTATATGCCGTTCTATCGGGAACCAGCTAAACTTGAGGAGATGTCCACCTGTTTGTTTGTCACCAAACACCCAGGAGTCTCGTCGATCAAGCTGAAACTGCCCCCAGTAGGTGTGGTGCAGCCAGTCTTTGGATTTCTTAGGGTGCATACGTCTGGTGTAGCGGTCTGCTTTGTAGAACATCCAGCTATCCAGTTTGCTAAAGATTTCCTTGGCAACCACTGTGCGGAAGTAGTTCGCCCACCCTCGAATGATCGGATTCAGCTTTGTTAGGACCGATTGTACATTGGTCCCTTGGGCTTTGTCCCATTGTCCCTTGAGCTTCTTTCGCATAGCTTGGATTGATTCTTTGCTGGGTTTGATTAAGAGTTTCCATCCCGAACGCGCGGTCTGCGGTGCTGGATAGTGCCGAATGTTGAAGCCAAGAAAGTCGAATCCTTCAGTCAGGTGAACGATGCGCGTTTTTTCCTCGGAGAGGGTCAAACCACGCTCTTTCAGCCATTCCACAAGAATATTTTGTACCTGTTCGGCATCTTCCCTGGTTTCACAAAAGCACACAAAATCGTCCGCATACCTCACGATTGCCCGTTTTCCAATGAGCTGGCCTCGGGCGTCATGCGTGACCCCGATAGCTTCTTCCATGCCATGTAATGCAATATTTGCGAGCAATGGTGACACAACCCCACCTTGTGGGGTTCCTTGTTCCGTTGCATGAAACGTCCCATGTTCCACGTAACCTGCTTTAAGCCATTGTTTGATCAGTTCCCTTCCAGGAACCTGACCAATGACTTTCAGCAGATACTCGTGTGAAATATGGTCGAATGCGCCGCGAATATCGGCATCGAGTATCCATTTCTTGGTCTTATTTGGTCGGGCCAAGACAAAGATTTTTCCGATGGCATCATGGGCACTCCGGCCTGGGCGAAACCCGTAGCTTGTACCCTCAAACTTGGCTTCCCAAGCGGGTTCGAGGGCGTTCTTAACCACAGCTTGAAGGCAGCGGTCCATCACGACGGGAATTCCTAACGGCCTTCGTTTGTTGTTGGCCTTTGGGATGTAGATTCTCCGCACTGGTTTGGCTTTCCAGGGGGAGTAGTGGGCGAGGGCATCCACCATTCTTCCTCTGGCCGCTGGTGTTTTGATCACCAGCTTATCCACACCTGGTGTATATTTTCCAGCGTTGATCTGTGCCACTCGCCGGACACTCACGAGCCGGTTCGCGTAGCTTTTCATCATGAGTTTTGGAGTGAGCGCACCTTTTTTTGGTCGCCCTCTCGTGCTGCCCGAAAGATTCGCTGTCTGAGGTTACGAACAATCCGATTGGCTTTGCCCCAATCGATGGCATCCCAGTTGGTTTGCTTCTCGGTTCCGTTTGCAGAGATTGATTCTCGCATCTAACTTTTCCCTTGATAAGTAACCTTCACATCGTTCTTTGGGTGATGCACCAGAATCACGTTAGCCGCCTTTCAGCGTGGGTATGTCCGTTTCCGGCCCTATCTGCCCAGTTATGAATTCCTGTTGCCTTTCGGCTGGCAGCCTTCGCTTCTTGATTCCTCCTACTCCCACTGAGAAGTTCGGCTTTCTTTGCAGTTCGCTTACTCAGGGTATCGACCATCCCTGAGATCTCATTGGGGTTACCACGTTCCGCGTGTGTGAGATACGACTGGGGCGGATAGCCTTCTTTACTGCGGGGATTGATGTATCCACCTCCGTGATTCAAATACCCACGGAGATCGTTATCCCATTCATCATCGTTTCAGCCAGTTACGATGACCACCAGTCACGCAGCTTCATCAAAGGTTCATTTGCATTCATCCTTCCAGTCTTCCCCTAGCCCGGTTGCCTCTTTTGGCTAGAAGCTTCCTTAGACATTATCCCTCGCTTTTCACGCCTTTGTTACCAACGACGCAAAGAGGAATTGGGGACAGCCTTGGATACTAGGCTGGAAGCACCTTCGCTTCACTCACGGCAAGCGACCTCGTGTCGCACACTTGAATTCTGGTGTATACGTTTTCCGTTTGCCTGCCATGTCTTCCGTACCTCTCTTCTTTTACTGTCTATTCTACCAGGTACGTTACACTCCTACGATTTTTGTATACAATTATTCATTTATAAGTTTTGTTCCTTATAATAACATGAAGAGAACCTAGGGGTCTATTGCTTATTAGCTTGCCATTTAATTGCATAGAGATCCTCATCTAGAAGTGAGCAATTATTAAGGCTAAGCCATTGAACGTTCTTCTGATTGATAGTTGGCTGCCTGGTCTTTTCTTTTATCTGTAAGCGACTGGATGTGAACTGGACAAACAGCAAGGCCGTTATATTGCCAGTATGCTGTGTTGAGGCAACGCATACCAGAAGCATTTTTTACTTCGCACTGAGCGGCGTTTATTTTCTCTAGCTTTAAAGCTTCATGGTAGTACGAGGTGAAAAACTGGCTCAAGGCCATGCGAAGTAGTTTGATATGGTTGAATGCTAGCTCTGGAAGCTCTTGTAGATTCTCAATAGAGTACCACTGTACGTGAGAAGCATCGTCACCGGCTTCAATGGTGGCCTTGGGGCTTAGTGGTTGTGATAAGACATAGAGCAGGCAAACATACTTGCCTCGAGGGTCTTCGAAGTCTTGGAGGGTTTGCACTTGTTGAAACATATGCAAGGGGATATCCAGGCCGGTCTCTTCCCTGACCTCGCGTTGTGCAGCAACCTCTAGTAATGGATCATCTATATCCAGGTGGCCGCCAGGAAGCGCCCACGATCCCTTATATGGCTCTTTCTTGCGTTGGATCAGCACCACTTCCCATCCGGAATGAGAGGGCGACAGGCGTGGAATAACAACATCAACCGTAACTAAAACGCCCTGTGCTTGATCAGACATAGTGATGGTTTCCTTTCACCTATATCGCTGCATTATCCATATTCATATACGTCTCATAAACAAGATGCTTTAGCTCTGGCACCCCTGGGTGATTTCGGGCTGGACCACTTTCTAATTTTCTTACAAGTTTTCGTACCCGGTTCATCTGGTGTCGCGAATGGCACTGATATGCAAGTATAAAACCTTTACGCGCCAGCTCCGTCCCTTTCTTCATATCACCAGCATCGCAAAATGTCTGCGCCCTGCTGATCTCTAAAAGGGCATGCCAGCGAGGTGTGACAGCGTTCGCACTAACCAGGGCTTGCTCTGCAAGTTCGAGATAAGGAATAGCCTCTGTAGGCTTGCCTAAATCGCGATAAATCTTTCCTCGTGTCTCATAAATCTCAAAAGGAATAAACTCCTTTTTTGATGCATCTATTCCCTCGCCAGAAAACGAGAGCAGATCAGTGGCTTCTGAGATAGCACGGTCAAACGCATCTTCCTGCTTATTATCACCATAAGCATAAGCAAGCATCTGTAGGATATGCCCTCGTGTTGCCTTAGATGCATTATACGCTAAATCTCTAGCATTCTCCATATGGCTTAGTGCACTTGCCTGGTCGTTCTGGTGTCTTAAAACTTCACCTATGAAACACAAATAGGTAGCCATTAAATCTGTCTCGTGTATTTCTTCTGCTATCCTATGTGCTTGCATATAATGAAAAAGGGCTGTGTCATGTTGCAAGGCATCCGAACAAACGCTACCTAACAAGCCATGTGCCCGAATGGCAAGTTTTTTTGCATGCGTGGTATGAATAGCCGGATAGAATGAGTACGCAATCTTTTCCAGGCCCGGTAGTAGTTTATTCATAGTGCGTGCAACTTCACGAGGTCGTGAAGCAAACCAGGTCTCCCAGGCCAGATTAATAATAATTTCAGCGCTTTCAAGTTTATCGGCTATTCCTGCATCAAATGTTGGGGTAATTAAAACACTACTATTGTTTTGTAGGGGTGATAGGTCTTCGCTATCTTGTTTCTCTTGCTGGGCTAACCCTAGCTCTTGTGGCTCTACTTCTCGCTTATACTTGTCTGCGAAGAAGTCACATATGAGCCTGACAATATCGACTCTAACTTGCTTGCCAGCTTCGGCTCGCTTGATTGTTGGCGTACTGACTCCAATAAAGTCTGCAAGCATTTGTTGGGAATAACCTAGATCAAGACGGGCCTTTTTAAGTGGATGCATGTAGGTCTCCCTCCTGCATTTAGCCTTACTTTCTTATCTATGTCCCACATTACTATAGAAATAACGCACTTTCAGGTTGGTGGTAAATTGTTCTCTATGGATGTTTGTCAAAGCTACTATTCAGCCATTTTTACTTGCTCTGGGTGCGCGGCCCCTTTGGACCTGTCTTGCGTGGTGTAGCGAGAAAAGTTGTGAGAGAATCTTCATAAACAAGCCAATCATGCCCTGTCTTTAAACCCTCTATCCGCCCTTTACGGGCAAGCCTTTGAATGTATTCACGACTCATTCCAGCAATTGTGCTTGCTTCAAGGGTATTGATTAATGTGCGATCTCCGCTAATGCGTTGTGCCATATAACCCTACTCTTCAAAATTTGTTCGTTTATCAGGACTATTTAAATTATACCATGATTATGCGGCTTAGACCAGCTTCTACGCGCATTTTATGCTGCTAAATTGCATTGCGATTCAGGCTATGTAATAAAAGCAAAATGGATCAAATAGGGATCAAAGATAGGTCAGAAAATGCCTTTAGTATGCCTCATAAATTGATCCGTATTAGGTACTTTGTTTTACCTTCTGCACCCTCCTTTCCATGTTTTAATTGTCTCAGACGATAGTGCTGCCAGGGCAGTTACTCAGAGGTAAGTAAAGGAGGGTTGGTTATGCAGAGATGTGATTGGTGTCAAAAAGTGGCATCTCTTCAGGTGGTTGTTAATCGCGATCATACATCTGCTCATGCAATAGATTTGGTTTGCTCTGACTGTGCTGAACTTGAGCGATTTGAACATGCTGATGAGATTTTGTGGAATCCACTTCAATTTACCCCTTCATTCAGGAAACCTAAAGTTATGGCTGCAATAGCAAGCCATTAGGCATTAGTGACAAGGAGATGTCTATGAAACAACGAATGCTACAGGATGATGGTCAGTACATCAAACAGCCAAAGCATGCGCGTATATCTCTTCACTCGGTCTGGTGCCAGGATTGTGGCCGTGAGCTTCGTATAACTCATCTGGTCCATTTGTTTGGTGGACAGTGCCGGGCCTGCTGGTCTGCTTTGCATATTAACGGCGCTAATGTGGAGGTGGTGAGCTAATGGCAGTTTTGCGGGCGCATGCATTGCATATCCAGGTCTTCGCCTCTCCATCAATGCTCGAAGTTGAGCCGGATGTGGTCGAGGACACAATGGCGATCTCTGTACAGTTCGCAGTTCATTCGGTGATGCGCCGCGCTGGTATCGACCTGGCGGCGGTCGTGTACATCCGTTCTGATAGCCATGAGATGTGGCTGCATGATGTGCAGGTTTTAGGGAATGACATTGCGTATGAATACCCGGTAAAGCGGCCTTATCAACCAGCATAAGGAGGTGGTCTATGCATGGAATGCGTCGTCGGTTTGGTCAACCAGTGGATCAGTATTCGCATGAGTATCACCTGTCTCGGACGGTCCAGTGTGTTGAGTGTGGTGCGGAGCTGGTCAAGGATCATCATTTTGTGTTGCGTGGCCGTCGGTGGGTTGGATGTTGGAGTCAGTCACCAGTGAGTGAATGCGGCGTTGTTATGTATACCACTAACCAGCAAGGTTGGTAGAAGGAAGGTTGCCTATGCAGAATATTCAACTGTCGGTTCAGGGTGATCGCCTGGTCATCGAAGTAGATTTGAGCCAGGAACTAGGGGTGTCGGCAAGCGGGAAGTCGGTGATCATTGCGACAACTGGCGGCAATGTGTCGGTTCCTGGGTGTGAGGATATCAAGCTAGGGGTTAACATCTATCGCCCTCAACCTGTCAGCCGCGGCAGTCGTCGTATGGCAAGCTATTAGGATGTGGTGACGTTGTTTCGATGGGCCTGAGAACAGGCTGGAAGGAGTTCGCCTATGCTGTACTTTTTCGCTATTCTGCTGGTGCTTGGCATCTTGTTTGCCTTTGGTTCTGATCGCTTTCGCTTTCTTGGTATCGCGTTGTTAGTTGGTGTCGCGCTTGCGTGTGCGGTGGTCTGGATCGGTCATTTCACCATTTCGTAGAGGTGGCTATGGGTGACGGGAAATGGATGCGGCATGCGTGCGGGTATCGGTTGTGGTCGTTCGTGCTGGGGGTGATCGGTGGTCAAGTAGTGGTGAACTATCGCGATGGTGGCCGGGATGTGCCGGGGCTGGTGGTGGCGTGTTGTCCTGGATGTGGCGGCTCGTTGCAGTTGTGGTGGGATGATCCGACCGGGCAGGTGGTAGCGGCTGGTGAGCAACGGCTGCAACAGATGATCGATGAGGCGGTTGGGAGTGGTTGAGTGACTTGGAGGCAGGCCGATTCTAGATGTGGCGAGGGTAGGAGGGGTACGTATGTGCGGTGTGTGGTGGGTCTGCGGCCTGGACAACGTACATACGTACATTTCGTTGTTTCGACAAGCATATGAGTTGCTGTGAAAGCAAAGAATGAGAGGTTGCTTATGAACATGAACGCGATTGTCCTCAATGCTGATGTGCTCGAAAGCACTTTTTATGATCAGGTTACGGGTATGCCTCGGCCTGGTTTCTCTGTCAAGCTAACCGTCATCGATGCCGATACCTTTGAGAAGTATGAATGCCAGTTCTCTGGCGGCTTTCCCGAACTTGAGGAACTCAAACAGCTTAAACAGGTGAACGCGGCCCAGGAGCAATATGACGAGATCGTCAACCGGCTGCGCGCCAATCTCCCGGCGACGATGAGCAACATAAATTTTGATGTCGTCAAGATCAAGGGCAAAGGATCGTTCTTGACGCTGGTCTGTCGTCTTCCCCAAGGGGTAGCGGCCTAGTAGGAGGTAGCCTATGAAACTATGGCAACATGCCAGAGGACAGCAAGAGGCCTGGATACGCAGTGCGGAACATGTGGTTTTGCGGATGGTGTCGTTTGTCTTCTCCATCGTCTCGGCCCACGCGATCCGTTGGATTTTCTCTCCTCTGGATACTACCACGGGGGCTGATCTGCTTCAGCCCTACGTGACCTGGGCGGCGGCGGCTGGCTTTGGTATCCTGGGTTACTTTGTAAGTCGCGGCTTAGCCTATCGGCTGATGCAAAAGGAACCATTTTGGGCCTATATCCCGATTTGTCTGGTGGTGGAACTGGTGGAGATCTTCGCCAACTATGCGCAAGCGGCGGATGTGATCTTGCATGCAGACTGGATACACTCGGCTCCGGCGGGCCAACAAGGGGTATTGGTGGTGGCGACGTATATCGTGCTCTCGATTGTGCCTCTGGCGTCGGTGTTCCTGGCAGTGGTCGATATGGACCTGGAACGTAACAAGCAGAAAGCTCCGGCTGCTCAAGGGAGTGCAGTGGCCCGGCGTCCACAACCACAAGGCGCAGCTCCACGGCTACAGCCGCAGAGTCCCGTTGCTGGTGCCCCTCGTCCACAGGTTGCTCCTGGTGCGCCTGCCCAGCGAGCTAGTGCCAACCCTTCGCCGGGAGTTCGTCCACAACCCCAGCCAGTGGGGGCGGCTCCCTCGATCTCGATCCCGTAACGGGTGCCTTGCTGGTGGCTGGCGGGCAGCGGTTGTCACGTGAGGAGGCGGAAACGATCCGGCAGGCCTTGGCCGCTGGGCAAGATGTTCAGTTTGCCAACCGGCATCAATGGCGGCATTTTCAGGTTCGAACTTCGTAGGGTGATGATGAACATGGTAAGTGTGATCAGGGCGCGTGTGGAGGCTGTAGAGACGGTCAAAACCGCGCCTTTCCAGTGATTGGAGGGAGCCTATGAGCTATACCTTTGAAGAACAGCGCATTGATTATGGATGGATCAAACAGACGGCCAAACAGCAAGGCGTCTCTGTGAATGACTTGATTGTGCTGGCTCCGCAAAACGATCCGTTTTATACAGGCACGCCAACGGATGTGTCATTGGGGCAGTGGTTTTCCGAACTCTGGCATCATATCGGTGATGAACGCATGCATATCCGGCGCGTGCACTACTGGCTGGTGTCTCAGGGAACGGCGCAATTTCCCAATGGCAAGCCATATGAAAATACCATTGAATGCTGGGATAGTCTGAACCTGGCGTCCAAAGCGGCCCGGTACCTGGAACTCGTCGATCCTGGGGCCTTTAATGATCGTCGCACCCCTGAGACGATGATCTATGCCACAAGTCGTAAGGCTGAACCGTATGTGTCAGTCAATGGCTACTTACCACGCTCTGGTATCACGCTGCCGCCGTTTCCTGAAGTGCCCGACTACTCTGTGTATGGGTACTATCCTGAGCAGGCGTATCACCTGGAAGTCTGGTGCGAAAAGTCCACTATGAATGACGTGCTCGGCCCGTTATGTGAGCGGTACAATGCCAACCTGCAAACGGGTATGGGAGAGATGAGTATCACGGCGACGCTTGCCCTGGTGCATCGTCTACAGCAAGCCAATAAACCGGCGCGTATCTTCTACGTCTCCGATTTCGACCCGGCAGGCCAGTCGATGCCGGTGGCGATGTCGCGCAAGATTGAATACTTTGTGCGGCGCTTCGGCCTGAACCTGGATATTCGTGTTTTCCCGGTGGTGCTGACGCTGGAACAGGTGCAGTACTACCAGCTCCCTCGGACGCCCATTAAGGAGACGGAACGGCGGCGTATCGGTTTTGAAGCTCGGCATGGTGAGGGGGCCGTCGAACTGGACGCCCTGGAAGCGCTCTACCCTGGTGCACTGACCTCTATACTCTCTCAGTACATCGAGCAGTACTATGATGTCTCGCTGGCCGAACGGGTGAGCCAGCAGCGGCAGACACTTGAGCAGCAGTTGAGTACACAGTGGGAATGGGTGATACGGGGTTATAGCGATCTGATCCAGGCGTACCGGGATGAATATGAGGCCATTCAAGCGGATGTTGAGCAGCGCTTGAACGATTTTAGTGAACGGCTGCGTGGGACCTGGCACGATATTCGCCTGGAACTTGAGCGCGATCGCGATCTTGTTGATCAGTATCCCGTGCCTGAACCTGATGAAGCAACCGAACTGGGCGAAGGACTCTACAACTCGGCGCGCATGTATATTGACCAGATTGAGGCGTACAAGCAGTTTCAAGGCCGCTTATAGCTGATGGGAGGGGCTAGCAATAGCTCCTCTTTTGTCTACTTTGGTGTTCAATGGCTAAGCCGTAGAAGGAGGGATGCCTATGGGAGTAGCTTTGACGGCCGTGTTTTTCTTCCTGGTGATTGGGGTGCTGCGTTCGCTACGGCTGCGCGGCTGTTTTTTCTGGTTGATCTGGATGGCTGTGGGTGCGGCGGTGGTGTGGGTGGTGCTGGCCTTTGTTCAGGGAACGTGGCGGGTGTAGGCGGGATGAAAAACCGCTGGATGTATCCAGAGAACTGGGAGGAGCTGGCGCTGGCCTGCAAGGAACAGGCGGGATGGTGTTGTGAGCATTGCGGCATTGGGCATGGTGAGCTAGCGGTGTCAGAAAGGACGGGCGTTGTATATACCGTCTACCTGGCGGCGGCGCATCTGGATCACGATCCCTGGAACCCGGCTCCACGGTTGGCGGCGCTGTGCCCGTCCTGTCATGGGCGTTATGACTATTCCTGGCAGGAACGTCAGCGCTGGCTTGAGTTAGAAGTCTATCGTCATCGTCTCCTGGTCGATGCCTACCAGGGCGATGAGTTAGAAGAATGGGCATAGGGAGGTGGATTGATAGGGAAGAAAAGAGGAAAATGGCTAGCCATTAGCTGAAAACAAAAAATTGGCTAGCCATTAGATTGGTGCATGAAGTTGTTTGTGCTTATCTGTTTCTTCGCTTCTTTGGTGCCTGTGCAGGCTTAACTTCAGCTATGATCTCTGTTGTCTCTGCATTAGAAGGGGAACTATAGATGTTATGTCCAAGGATGATAAGCGCTGCGGCACATCCAGTGCTGAGTAAAAATGTAATGCTCACATCAGGGGAGAAGTGCCAAAGTGCGAATGCAACACCGGCGGTTGTATTGCAGAGGCTAAGATAGCCCATAAGGCGGTCAACATAGGTACTACGCTGGTGAAGGCGTTTTGAAAGGATGGCACCAGCGGCGGCTGGGATACCAACTGCGAAATTGATGAGAGCTGCATGAGTTTCATGATTTGGCGTAGTCGTGATGAGGTTTTGAAGGAACAAGAGGTTAATAGCAAGTGCGCCTGCGTAAACAGCATCTTGTAGCTGGCTTCTTTGCTCCTGAGTAAGATTGCGAAAGAGAGATGGCATAAGCAGTTCCCTTCTGTAAGTTAAACCTGGTTTTCCCTTTTATTGTGTTAAACGACATGAAATACATATCACAAAATGAAAAAGGAGGTCTGCATGCATGAGGATATTGTAGCATTATTGCTTTACCTGCCTGGTCGGCTAAGCGCATTGTCCATGTTCTTGATGGTGGTCTGGATGATCTTTTTGCGACTCAAACAGAAAGGGAGAGCATAAGTTGGCTGATGATTATATGCGGCAGCGCTGGCGAAGCCGACCAAGCATCCTTGGGAGCTTGAGGCACAGCGTTGGTGGGCTGTTCGGCTTGCGCATGGCGGTTGTGGGGAACAAGCGATGCCGCCAGGCCCGACCCTTGACCAGGCGGTTATACTCACGCGTCAGAGAGCGACCGGGCTGCGGTTCGGTTCCCAATGCAGTACCAGGTCGCTCTCGGCCCCAGCCGATCAACCGCCTGAGTCAAGGGCGGCATCGCCCCCACAACCGGCTACGATCACGCTGGCCGGGCGTCAGCCAAAACGCCGGGCATCGATCCGTCTGGCCCGTGGCCTGGGGGCTGGCTTGTACGCGGCGGGCGGGGTTGGGGTCCCCGCCCGAACGACGTACAAGCCTCCGGGTCCTTCCCTTGACCCTTATAAGCATATATCACACAAGTAAAATTTTATGTTGGCTTTGTTGTTGGATGATTAGAGTCAGGGGGTGGAAGCTTTAAAATAAATGAGAATAAAAGAATTTCGAATCCAAGGCCAAAACACATAACGCCTAATATCAGAATAAAATGCGTCCATGGCAGAGAAATATCGAGCACGAAAAAAAGAACCGTAGCAAGGAGAAAATTGAGCATCAGTGAGATTGCAGCGATTATTGATATAAAACGGACGGTTATTGTCATAAAACGGAGGCTAGGAGGTTTATTAAGATCCAAATAAAAGCGAAGGTTCCTAAGAATTCGGTGATTGGAAGGTTGATTAGAGAGTTTCATGCGAATTCCTCTTTTCACATTTCAGATACTTATATAACGCTTCATGTATATAGAAATCCAATTTAGGGAGGTGCCTATGGGGAAAGCGATAGCAATCAAAGCAGAAAAAAGGCGCTGGGAGCTGCCGCCAATTGAGCAGCAAGCGGATATGGCAGAGGAAATGGGCATTGATACGCTGTTGTATTGTCGCAATCCCTGGGCGATACGTCACCGCTTCCTCAATCACGAGACAGGTGAAGAGATTCGGGCGCGCTGTAACCGCTGGGACTGCCTCTACTGCGGCCCTCGGAAAGTGGACCTGTGGCGACAGTTGGTCAAGGCGTCTGAGCCGGTGTTGTTTCTGACGCTGACGAAGGCAGGGCAGACGGTTGAAGAGGCCGCCAGGGCGCTGACCACCTTTATGCAAGCGTTGCGCCGTGGGTCAAAGGGTCGAGGTCGAGGCCATATCGGGGTTCGTCCGGCGTATCCAGTGGAGTACTTTGCAGTATTGGAGCGACATGCGAACTTTGCGGAAAATGGCTTTCACTGGCATCTGCTGATCAAGGGAGTTGATAGCATTCCCTATAAAGAGGTGATCCAACCGCTGTGGCGCTCGGCTCGGCATGGGATAGCAGAGATTGGGCATATTGAGCGCATTCGTAACACTCGTGCCATCGGTTACGTTACGAAGTACCTGACGAAGGCTCTCACGACTGGCGAGAAGGGCACACGGCAGGTTGAGCGTGAACGTAAGGTGCTGGTGCAGGATGACGAGGGCCATAGTGAGTACATCACTGAGACGGTTATGGAGCAAGCGACAAGTAAAGCGCATCGGATTCGCTATTCTCGTCAGTTTTTTCCTGAGCGTGTGGCCGTTATGCGGATGAAATTATTCGAAGGGATGGAAGAGTCGATAGAACAGCCTGTAGAGGGCGCTGAGGGGATAGCTGAAGAGGAAAATGGCAAGCCATTAGAACAGGAAGAGGAGGATATTGAGGAGGTTGAAGAGGTTCCGGCCCGCTCTCCCTGGCACCTGGTCGAGCGCTATGAGTTCACGAATGATATCAAGGAGTACAGAAAGCGCAAGCGAAAGACGCTGCTAGAGGTGTTGGAAGATTTACACAGTGGCGGAAAGCAGTTATCCAGACGGGTGATTCATGTGTGGGCCTATCAGCGTAATGAACGGCGGTCTGCTGATTGGCAAGTAGCATAAGGAGGTGTGCCTATGAGCAAATTAGGAGGTGTTGCGCCTACTCAAAAATTTTTATTGTCCGTTGCCGACGTGGCTGTGCATCTGGGCGTATGTCGCCAGACGGTTTACAACTACATTTACCTCGAAGGGTTGCCTTCGATTAAAGTGAGGGGAATGAGGCGCGTGTCTCCCGACTCTCTTCACGCCTGGCTAAAAGAACGTGAACAGGTGCTTGCATAGGAGGTGGTGCTTATGGCAGATAAAAGTCAACGTGGTCATAATGAGGGTACGGTGTATTATGAGGAGAGTCGTGATAGATGGGTTGCACAGATCACAACCTCTCTTGGCAAGCGTAAAAAATACCGCTGTAAAACCAAACAAGAAGCTATCCGAAAAAAGAACGAGGTGTTGCGGGAGTTAGAGAAGGGGACTGTAGTCACCGCTGCTAGGAAGAAGCTGGGCGACTACCTGGAGGACTGGCTAGAGAACGCTCATAGGAGTCAGCTCCGTATCAGTACCTATGTTAATTATAAGAAGCTTATCAGATATATCGTCGATGATCTTGGTAACGTCTGGTTAGATAAGCTCACTCCTCAACAATTGCAGGCGTTTTACACGAAAAAACTTGAGACACTTTCCTCTAAAGTCGTGCATGAGATTCATGGGGTGCTACATCTGGCTCTGAAAAATGCGGTACGCTGGGGAATGGTTTCTAGAAATGTCTGCGACCTGGTCACTCCTCCTCGTATCGTGAGCCGTGAAGTTGTTCCTCTGACACTGGAGCAGGCGCGGGTTCTGGTGAAGCACGTCCAGGGCCATCGCCTGGAAGTCTTACTGGCTATGGCTGTAGTCACTGGTATGCGTCGTGGCGAGCTGCTGTCTTTGCGATGGTCCGATGTGGATTTCGAGCGGCGGCGTTTACTGGTGATGCACTCCGTTGATTTTATAGCTCACTATGGTTACATCGAGGATAAGCCTAAGACGACAGCGGGTAAGCGGCTGATTAGTCTTCCTTCTTTTCTTATTGACATGCTAGAAAAGCATCGCATTCAACAATTGGCAGCGCGTGAAGCTGCTAAGAAGTGGGTAGATAATGACCTGGTGTTCCCTAACTTGAGCGGTGGGTATATGCATCCTAATCACATGGGGGAGAAGTTCAGAAAGCTGTTAAAAGAGGTCGGTTTATCCCACATTCGCTTTCACGATCTCCGTCACAGTGCGGCATCGATTTTGCTTTGTATGGGCGTAAATATCAAAGTCATACAGGAGCTATTGGGGCACAGCGATATATCGATTACCTTGAGGACATATTCGCACCTGCTTCCTTCTATGCAGAAAGAGGTTGTAGACACATGGGATGGCGTGTTTTTATTGGATGATGAGAGTGATGAGAAGGGACGTTCTTAGGTTCGGTTCTCAAGCTTAGTTTTTATGAGTGGCATTTTTATCGTGCTGTAAAAAGGTCAGAAGCTTGCTTTAATGAGCTTCTGACCTTTTTTGTTATGCCTATAAATCGTAAATGGCCAAGGCATTGATGACTTTTTCGAATAAACGTTCTGGCCCGCTTACACTTGCCAAAGCCCCTTTTCTACGAGCTTCCTTCTGGTATTCAGGCGAGTTACCCCCTCGAGCATAAATGATATAGGGGATATCTCGATTCAATTTCTGTACTTTTTCTAATAGGGTATAGCCAGCGTGTGCATCTGGTGGACGTCCCATATCAGATATGATGAGATTGAAATTCTCTTTGCCTAGTTTTTCTAATGCATCTTCAGTTGAATTGCTGAGAACGAACCGGATGTCCAGTGCTGATAGTGCTTCTCTTTCATAATAGTTATTCGAGGGTCTGTCATCAACCCAGAGTATTTTTGCACCTTGTATTTTATGGAGCGTTTGAGGTGTAACAATTTGATTTATTAAGGATGCTACTTCACGAGCAATGTCTGTATCGGTAATTTTATTTTCAGCCAGATCTTGGTTTGTTGATGATTTCTCATTTATCTCTGCTACAGCTGCCGCTGCACCTAAAGATGCCGCTGCTTCAATGGTTTGCTTCTTCACTGTAGTTTCAATCGGGCCTGCCTTTAAATTAATTTCTCCCATATTCTCGATGAATTTTTTGATGGGTACGCGAAGATAGGCCAGGAGAAATAAGGCGACAAGGGGCCAACTAATTCCTAAAATCAGTGAGATGATGGCGTTAAACAACTTTATCCATTGATCTGCATCCATGCATTTCCCCCTTTAGAGGAATCTATACTCTGGTTTTTCCAAAGATGAATTAGTTAGAATGCGTGAGTTGATAGAGCTACGTTTAGATGTGATGGGTTTTACTGCTGCTTTGGCAATGTTAGAGTTTTGCCCCCAGTTTTGCCCCCAATTAAAGGTTTGATTCCTTAATGCATTTTGGCGAAGGGCAAAAAACAAGGCCTGAGGCTTCTTTAAGAAGACGTTTCAGGCCTTGACTCTAGTCGGGGTGAGAGGATTTGAACCTCCGACCACTACAACCCCATTGTAGTGCGCTACCGGGCTGCGCTACACCCCGCTGTTCTTATCGGAACAGGCATTAGTATAGCAGAAAAGAAAAGCCAAGTCAAGCGCTTTTGGGGATTTTTTTTGTAAATTTCTTAAATCTGTACGCTAGACTTTTGTGGGTCGATCTGCTAATATATATTTCAGGAAATTAGACTGCGTAGGCAGTGAAAAGCTATGATGGGGAGAGTAAGCGTCCAGGCGCGCTCAGGGAGAGAGGGCCACCGACTGTAAGCCCTTTTGCGTGCGAAGTCGCTGAAGTTCACCCCAGAGCTGGCTGTTGAACCCGTGGTAAAGTAGACAGCCCCGGCCGTCACCGTTAACAGACAAACCGAGTGGAATGCTGCGGCACCTTTCTCTGGCGCTTTGTCGTCGTACGTATGGCGATCGGCGCGCCGGGTATATAGATGTGTTTGCCATTCAATACGGGTGGTACCACGGAGCTTGCTATAGCCGACAACTTCGTCCCTGTTGACGAATGTCGGTTTTTTGATTTTTGGGAGGTTGTATGATTGGACAACTCGAACAGTTGCTCGGACAACTCGATTCGCTGCTGGCGCGGGCGATCGAGGAATTAGGGCCGATCAACACATCTGCTGACCTTGATGATTGGGATACACGCTACCTCGGACGCAATCGCGGCGAGCTGAAGAGCCTTTCTTCGATGATGCCAAAGCTGTCGAAGGAGGAGCGCCCCGTTGTGGGTCAGAAGATCAATGAGGTGAAGAAGGAACTGGAGCGCCATCTGAAGGAGAAGCGTGAGGAGCTGAAGCAGCGCGAGCTGATGCTGACTCTGGAGCAGGAGCGCATCGATGTGACGCTGCCGGGCCGGGCTCTGCCCGCCGGGACCATGCATCCTATCTCGCGTACGATTCAAGAGGTGACCGATATCTTCGTACGTATGGGCTTCAGCGTCCTGCAGGGTCTGGAGGTGGAGAATGATTATCATAACTTCCAGGCGCTGAATATTCCGACTGATCATCCCGCGCGCGATATGCAGGATACCTTCTGGATCGCTCCGGGTGAGGTTTTGCTGCGCACCCAGACCTCGCCGATGCAGATTCGAACGATGGAGCAGTATCAGCCGCCCATTCGCGTGGTGGTGCCCGGCAAGGTGTATCGCAATGAGGATATCGATGCGACCCACGAGGCGATGTTCCATCAGATCGAGGGCCTGCTCATCGATGAGGTGTGTACGATGGCAGACCTGAAGGGCTGCCTGGAGCGTTTCGCCCATGAGATGTTCGGTCCTGAGCGTCGCCTGCGCTTCAGGGGAAGCTACTTCCCATTCACGGAGCCCAGCGCCGAGGTGGATATTAGCTGTGGACTTTGCAATGGCAAGGGCTGCCGCTCCTGTAAATATAGCGGCTGGCTTGAGGTACTGGGATCGGGCATGGTGCATCCCAACGTTCTACGCAACGTGGGCTATGATCCAAAGAAATATCGGGGCTTCGCCTTCGGCATGGGCGTCGAACGCATCGCTATGCTGAAGTATGGCATAGGAGAGATACGCCTCTTCTCCGGCAATGATCTGCGCTTCTTACGCCAGTTGTAGTAGCGGCGGTCGTGGAGCAAAAAAAGCAAGCATGAATGGCGATTTTAAGAAGGAGTAGACGCAATGAGAGTTCCTTTGAGCTGGCTCAAGGAGTATGTTGAGATTACGCAGTCGCCCGAAGAACTGGCCCATACGCTGACAATGGCCGGTCTGGAGGTTGAGGCGATCGAATATATTGGACAGAGCTGGGGTGATAAGATTATCACGGCACAGATCGATCATCTGGAGAAGGTCGAGGGGTCGGATCACCTCAATTATACGAAGATTAATACCGGTAGCAGTCAGATCAACGTGATCTGTGGCGCGCCCAACATTCAGTTAGGGGATAAGGTGCCGCTGGCGCTGCCAGGTGCCCAGGTGGGCGATATCACGATCAGTGAGACGCGCAAGTTCGGTTATGTCTCGCAGGGTATGCTGTGCTCACCGCGCGAATTAGGTATGGGCAGCGATCATTCTGGCATCTATATTCTGGACGCGGATACGCAGTTGGGACAGCCGCTGGTGGATCTGCTGGGCGAGGTGGTGCTCGATTTCTCGATCAAAGCCCACCGGGGCGATGTTAATTCTATTATCGGGATCGCCCGCGAGGTAGCCGCGCTGACCAAGCGTCCGTTGCGCCTGCCCGAGCTTCGTTTCCAGGAACAGGGGACGCCGGCGACGGAGATGGTCAGGGTGACGGTTGAGGATAGCGAGCTTTGCCCGCGTTACACGGCGCGCATCGCGAGCAATGTGAAGGTTGGATCCTCTCCCAACTGGATGGCGCGGCGCCTGCTGGCCGCTGGCCTGCGACCGATCAGCAATGTGGTGGACATTACTAACTATGTACTGCTGGAATATGGTCAGCCATTGCACAGTTTCGACTACGACCTGGTCCCCGAGCATCACATTATCGTGCGTCATGCGCGGCCCGGCGAAGAGCTGACCACGCTGGATGACGTCAAGCGCAAACTGACACCGGACATGCTGCTCATTACCGATCCCACGGGTCCGACGGCTATTGCCGGTGTGATGGGTGGCGCGGCCAGTGAGGTAAGCGATAAGACCACCAACGTGTTGCTGGAGTCCGCCAACTTCCATCCCGGTAATGTGCGTCGGACCTCGACGACGCTGGGATTGCGCACTGATGCCTCCAGTCATTTCGAGAAGGGATTAGATCCTGAACTGGCGTTGTTGGGAGCGAACCGCGCCATGCAGCTGCTGGCCGAGCTGGCCGGTGGTAGCGTTCATCCAGGGGTGGTGGATATCTATCCGCATCCGGTGCAGCCACGTACCATGCCGTTCTCGACCGATGATGTGGAGTGGTTGACCTCAATGCAGGTCACACAGGACGAGGTCGTTGAGGCATTGAGCGCACTGGATTTCAGCGTGATGCCCGATGAGGATGGCAAGAGCATGCAGGTGACGGTTCCAACCTACCGTACGGATGTCACCCAGAGCGCCGATCTGGTAGAAGAGGTTATTCGCCTGATCGGTTACGAGCATATTCCCAGCACCATCCCTGATGGTCCTCTGCCAGAGCAGACCATCGATCGCTGGTTCGAGCGTGAACAGGTGATCCGCAATCTGATGATCGGAGCTGGTCTGAACGAGATCCTGACCTATACGCTGACCAGTCGGGCACGTATGATTAAATTGCTGGCTCAGGCCGATGCGGCATCCGCCAGTCTGCTCTTGCAGGCGCCCAATCGTTCGGCCGCCCAGGAGGAAGCACGCATCGCCGCCTCTAATATCAACACGTCGGTAGCAACATTTGATGCCCGTGCCCTGCCCGCGATCACGGTCGTCAATCCGCTCAGCCCCGAACTGGAGTCCTTGCGCCTGACGCTGATGAGCAATCTCATGGAGACCATTCAGCAGAACAGTAAGCATAACAAAGATGGCCTGCGTTTCTTTGAGGTCGGGCGTCGCTATCTGCCGACAGATGGCGTGTCGAGTCTGCCGGATGAGCGCCGCACGCTTGGCTTCGCCCTCTCGGGTCCGGCTGAGAACACCTGGCTGCCAGAATTATCGCGCCCGGCCGATTTCTACGATCTGAAAGGCATCGCCGAAACACTGCTGGCGGGACTCAAGATCCGCAATTATCGCTTTGTGCCAACTCAGCATCCTACCTTCCATCCTGGTCGCTGTGCACTGCTGGAACTGGCCTATACCACGGATAGCGGAGACGAGGTTTTCCGCCCGGTAGGTGTGTTAGGTGAGGTGCATCCGCTGGTTCAGCAGCGCTACGACCTTGCCCAGCGCGCATACCTGGCCGAGTTTGACCTGGAGGCGCTCTACGCGGCGGTGCCGACTCAGCTGACCTACAGGCCGATTTCACGACACCAGGCGCTGACGCGCGACCTGGCTCTGGTGGTGGACCAGCATATCGCGGCTCAGGATATTAAGGCCGATATTATCCGCCATGGCGGTGAGCTGTTGCGTTCGGTCGATCTCTTCGATGTCTATACTGGCGATCCCATTCCCGCCGGCAAAAAGAACCTGACCTATACGCTGGTGTACCAGGCTCAGGATCGGACCTTGAAAGACAGCGAGGCGAACGAGTTGCAGGATCGCATTATTCGTATGCTGCACGAAGATTTTGGAGCCGTCCTGCGCTAGCAGTCCTATTAAAGGATACTTTTCTTGTGCGGTTGCAGAAAATGGTCGGCACTGCCGACCATTTTCTGCAACCGCACAAGAAAGATTTCTTTGTATGCCAGGGGAATTGAGGCTCAATATACCTATTTTTGCTGTTTTGGTGACAATTGCTGATTAGCAACGTTTATTCAATGTGAGTTCTCTTATAATTGATGAGTCGAGGTGTGTGGGTGAAGTAGTAATGTGGGATGAGTGGAATTTTTTTTGTCAACAGTAGAGTGTAAAATTGGCATATATGGGTATGGGATTTTATATTTATCACCAGAAGAGCTAAAAGCATGAATCATTGTTTGCGTTGTAATCAGCCATGTAGTGCTTCAGCTATCCTGTGCGATCAGTGCCGTTTGGAGCTCAAAGGCCGTGGAAAACAGGAGGAACTGGAAGCGGCAGGTGAGGGAATAAGCGCAGATCAGTTTGTTTCTTCTTCCTTTGAACCAACTGCTGAACCAACTACGCTGAAACACAATGAGGGGTCAATGGCGCTTACCCCACTGGTTGCTTCTCCATCTACCCCGGCTCAGGTGGAGAATCCCTTTTATTTTGAGCCTGCACATGATGAACAGCATGAACATCGTGATTATGATATGGTGGATCCCGTCCGATCAATCGAGCCGTTTGTGCCAGATGCGGAAATCGTGCCGGATCATGTATTGTCTCCATCTTCTCTGTCCACCGTGCCAATGGACGCGTTTTATCCTGAACCTGATACGCATATTTCTGATGAGCAGGCCCGGTCGGTGCCTGATAGCTATCAAGCTGCTGCAGATCATTCTTTTCATATGCTCAATAACGCTGCCAGGATGATTGCCGAGGTGGAGGGAGAAGCCTCGCCTGGGGCTCGCTTACCACGGCCATCGCGTCTGTCACCGTTGCGAGATATTTCGGCGGACATTCGCCGTGAAAGCACACCCTTACCAGCCACTGCTTATAGTACAGAGCATATGCAGAATGCGTTTCATGAGCGGATAGCAGAGGATCTGGATAGGCGCCTGCCCGATCTCTGGCCCTGGCTGCATACAGCGGAGATCGATGAAGGGAAGGACGAATGGATTGACCATGACGATCCGTTGCTTTCTCGCCGCTTCCCGGAAGTGTCCGGTAAAACACGCATCATAAGTAGTGATATACGTGAGGCCTTTATTTATCAGACGCGATCGTTCTTGCAAAATATGCGGAGGGCACCGCGCAAGTGGTTGCGTCTCGCTTTCATTATCATGTGCGCGATTGCTATCATTGCTTTGGGCATCGACGCGGCGCTGGTAGCGTTTTTAGAACACGGGGCAACCGCGTTTTCGAGTTTGCCACCTACCATGACGCTTTCGACGCATTTTGCCAATCAAGGTGATCTTGTCACGATTCACCTGAAGGATTTTGCGCCCAACTCATCGATTGTTCTCTCACACGATATTCAGGAGCGCGTCAAGCTGATCAATGAGGGGGATATTGTTCATGCTGACGCCCAGGGATCAAAAGACGTTGTCATGCGGATCGATAGCAGTTGGGAGGCTGGTTCACATACAATTGAAGCCGAAGATATCAAGGTACGTTATACCGCCAGCGCGGTATTATCCATCGGGGTAGGTCCGACGCGTCCGGCCCACCTGCAACTGGAAAGCACAAACATTGATTTGGGTTCCGCCCTGCAAGGTGCCAATACGTTATACACCATACGCCTGGATAATGCCGGTGGTGGCAGTATCAACTGGTCAGCCAGCAGCGGTACCAGCTGGCTGATGTTTACTCCCGACCATGGTATGTTCAGCGATCACCAGGACGTGCAGGTCGCCGTTGATCGCACCAAGCTGAATCCTGGCTCGTATGATGGGAAAATTACCTTTTCATCCAATGTAAGCGATCCGCAAGATATCATGGTCCACATGGAGGTGACGGCCATTCCTGCTAACGCGGGTGCAGTGCTTGATGTCTCCCCGGCAGTGATGTCGTTTACCGCCGTTGATGGCATGGCAGATCCCGCGACGCAGGCACTGGTCATCTCAAATCCTGGCAGGAAGCCATTGCACTGGTCTGTTCATAACCAACCCTCAAATACGAAGGCGGATACTAATTCTTATGTCAGTAACTTAGTTGGATTTACCAATCCCTGGCTAACCACCAGTGCCACGGCCGGTACCATTCCTCCCGGAGGGAATGTATCGATAAACGTGAATGCAAATAGCCGGACATTACTGCCAGGTACCTATTCGGCACAGCTACAATTTCAGGACCCGCAGGCTTTGAATAGCCCTCAATCCGTGGCTGTATCGCTGACGGTACAGCCTCGTTGTAGCCTGTTGCTCAGTACTGGTAACCTGCTGTTTACCACCGTGGCCGGTCAGAGCAGTACCACCAATAGCCAGGTGTTAAATCTGGTTGGCAATGCCAGTTGTGGAGGGAGCTCCAACTGGAGCGTTTCATCATCAGTACACTGGCTGACGATTACTCCCAGCCAGGGAAATTTGATGAATGCCGCCACGGCATCTACTACGATTACCGCCAATACCAGTGGTATGTCGGCGGGTACCTATAATGGGGTTCTCACGATCTCAATGGCGCAAAGCACGCAGACGGTGTCTGTACAACTGATCATACAGCCACCGCCTCTCCCTTCGGCTCCAGTTATGGGAGCCTCGCCGTTGAACCTCAACTTCAGCGTGACCAGTGGTCAGGATAATCCCCCCGCCCAGAGTATCGCTGTCGCTAATACCGGGAGGAGCCCGTTGACGCTGGCTGTAGCGCCGACGCCGTTGGCGAAATGGTTGAGTGTTATGCAGGGTCCAGGTATAATTTCCGCTGGTCAAACGGGTAGTTTGATGGTTAATGTCGATGCCACAGGTCTTACCCCAGGTAGCTATAGTGGGCAGATCGCGCTGAGTGGTGTGGATGCCAATGGCAATCCCTCCAGTGGAAGCCCCCAGACCATTATGGTGACGTTTACGGTCTTTGAGCCCTGTTCGCTGACCTTCCCGTCTGCTACCTCGTTGGCCTTTAATGCCTTTCAAGGTGGCGTCGATCCTCCATCGCAGCAAGTGACGTTTACGGTTTCAGGTAATTGTAGCTGGCCGTTAAAGTGGAGGATCAACAATGGGGCATCAGCGTCGTGGCTCAAGCTCGTGACGGCCACTGGACAGTTTACGACCAGTGGCCAGTCGGCAACCGTGGTGGTTGATCCCAGTGATGCAGGCTTGCTGGCCGGAAACTATAATACATCGGCCAATATCGTTGTGACCGATAGCACGGGAACGCGGGTTCCTGGCAGCCCTCAAAAGCTGTCCGTGGCGATGTCGGTCCAACAGCCCTGTACGTTCCAGTCTTCATCGCCGGGACTCACCTTTTCAGCGCTTCAGAGTCAGACGGCCAGCCAGCAGAGCATCCCCTTGAGCCTGTCTGGTTCATGTGTCCTGCCGGTATCCTGGACCGCGGCGTCCGATAGTAGTTGGTTGGTACTAAGTTCTACCACCGGGTCCGACAATGGGCAGGGGAGTTTACTGGGCGTGAGCGTTGATGCGACCGGCCTGAATGTGGGTACTTATAATGGTGTGATTACAGTGACCCCCAGCGGTAGTGGTGGAGCTTCGGTAGATGGCAAGCCGCAGATACCCGTGACGTTGACCGTCACCGGGGCTACGGTCAGCGTCACCGTTAATTCGTGCGCGAGCGCTGGCTGTCTATCACCAATGCCGCTTGCGGGCGCGCTGGTCTCTCTTTCCAATTTGAGCGGCAATGTGATCGCCAGTCAGACAACTGATGTTAATGGTGTGGCCACCTTTAACAATGTGCCAGCGGGTACCTATACGGCCGTCGCCAATGGTACAGATGTCGCCCAGGTGGTTTATTCAGGCAGTAGTCCGGTCTCCGTGGTTGGAAACGTTGTAACCATGCAGATCAATGTTATCGCCAACTTTCCCACTCCCTCACCGTGAAGTGGGACAATCCACCTGTAAAGTATCACCAGCCGAAGGCGGGGACGACGATGCGCGCATCGTCGTCCCCGCCTTCGGCTTTACCGTGTATGGGGAGACATGCGCTCCCTCGCACAGGCGTCCGCGTGCGCGGCCGCACCGGTTCTGTATAGTGGATGCAACAGGGGCGCGAATGCGCCCCTGTTGCATCCACTATACAATGGACTGTTGAGCACCGCAGGTGCATCCCCCATACAATGGACTGCTGAGTATCAAAGGTGCGAATGCTCAAGCTTGCTTCCGGCGATAATCATGGGAATCTGACTCATGCTATGGGTACGTGTTATATCTGCGCATCTAAATTTGATGGCGTAAAACGTACTTATAGTAAGGGCTAATTGCTATAAAGCGGGCATTTGGGATTATAGTTGTCCGTACGTCTGTTATTGTATATAGAGCTGGATCGACCAAACTCGATCCAGGTTGTTTATCCTTTCTCAGCGTAGCACTAGCGGTGTGTCGTTGCGCGCATAAGCAGAGCCATAAAAAGGGTGGATTATGGATACCAAACGTTGTATATATTGCCAGGCTTTACAACGTGTCGATGCTCAGGTATGTAGCCGCTGCGGGCATGTATTATCCCCGGAATCGACGCGTGAGGCGCGCCAGGATTCACGGCCGATTGCTGCCTCACATCGCGCCGGGCATACCTTTGGACTCCATCCTGAAGATCAGCCCTATCAATCCAATATGATGATCGCGCAACGTTCCCCGGCCGATGAAAAGGAGCCGCTGTACCGGGGGAAGCAAAATCCTGAATATATTGTTTTCCCTCCAACGCAGGAGGCTCCGGCCTTAAAGTCACGGAGAACCGCGCGGCTACGGCGGAAGACCACCTCTGTGCGGCCCCCGGTTGAGCTGAAGACGGTACGTTTGCCTCGACCAGCCCGAAGCCAGAACTGGTTTTCGCGCCGCACCATTTCATCTCTGCTGACCATTTCGTGTATCTTTTTACTGTTGGCCGCCAGCATTATCGCGTTTGCTTTAATCGGCCGGCACGACGGTATTGCCACCCCGGTAATTCAAGCGATGCCCGATACGTTGCGTGCCAATGACACCTTTACCCTATCGGGCAGAGGGTTCGCGGCTCATGACGAGATCACATTTTTTCATGATTCCCATCTCGCTTTGATAAATGAAAACGGACAGCCAATGGCCGTTCATACCGATGCGCTAGGTGCTTTTTCACTGCAGGCGCAGGTGCCCGCGGACTGGCAGGCCGGAGATCATCAGCTGAACGCCGTGGATAGCACCCGTGGGGTGGAGGCGGTGACGCATATTCAGATCAAGGCGCCCTCGGCTCAGCCGTCCGTCCTCCAGCTCTCTCAGTCTGAGTGCCGTTTTCCCGCCGCGGCTCCCGGCATCGTCTCCAGCCAATCGATCATTTTATCTAATAGCGGTGGCGGCCAGATCTCCTGGAGCGTGACCAGCGATCAGCCCTGGCTCAGCACCACCCCGAGCAGCGGCACCTTTTCTGGCAGTCAGAGCGTTCGCGTGACGGTCAATCGAGGAGGGCTCGCCCCCCAGCCATATAGCGGACACCTGACATTCAGCCAGAAAGATGCCGGTAGCGCGACCGTCACCATGAACGTCTCCATGGAGGTGACTCCGGCACCGGCTGTCCTGACCCTGTCTACCACGCAATTGAACTATTCCGCCAGCAACAGTCAGGATCCAGCCGATCAGCTGATTACCCTGCACAACAGTGGTCAGAAGGCGGCCAGCTGGTCAGGTACGGCCTCCACCGGAGACAACGGTAACTGGCTAAGCCTTGTTCCGGATCATGATGAACTGGCGCCCGGGGCCAGCGAGACGCTGGTGGTGAGCGCCCACTCCTATCATCTGGCCGTCGGTACCTATCAGGGTAGTATTCAGTTCTCCGGCGGGACAAACGCCCAGGTGGGTATCTCCATGAGTGTTGTGAACGCCGGCAACCTGGTTGCTTCACCCCCTGCGCTTAACTTCACCACCCAGGCGGGCCAGTC
This sequence comes from Dictyobacter halimunensis, assembly GCF_036245075.1. NCBI lineage: Bacteria > Bacillati > Chloroflexota > Ktedonobacteria > Ktedonobacterales > Dictyobacteraceae > Dictyobacter > Dictyobacter halimunensis. The sequence goes on along the minus strand of NZ_BSRI01000002.1, from coordinate 1,722,402 downwards.
TGCGGCCGACCAGACGGTGACATTACAAAATAGTGGTGGGTTTGCCCTGGACTGGACGAGTCGTGTAGCGACGGTTGACCAGGGGAACTGGCTGCAGGTTTCGCCCACCAGTGGTTCTCTGGTGGGAGGCGAACAATTGGCGGTGACGGTGAGCGCCTCAGCTAAAACGCTGCGAGCGGGATCGTATCAGGGAACGATCACCTTTACCTCGTCCAGTGGCAACATTCGGCAACTGGCCGTGGCTTTGCTGGTTACGGCTCCCCCGACGCCGGAGATCAAGGTACAGCCCGCCAGCCTGAGCTTTACGGCCGTGGATGGTCAGGATACGCCCGCGCAGACGATTACCATCCAGAATACCGGCAATGTTGATCTGCAATGCTCTGTGGGAGTGGATGGGATCGATAAAGGACTGCTTACCGTGGATCCTGCACAGGGCGCCATCAAGGCGGGTGAGAGCATTACGCTCACCGTCGTCCTGCATACCCCGCAGGAGGGACTCAAGACCTCCACTGCTGTTATCCAGATCAGTGCGACCGCGCCAGGCGTTGCCGCCGTCCACCAGACGGTTCAGGTCACCATCAACCATAGCAGTCCCACACCAACCCCGACCGCAATGCCTCCTACGGCTACGGCTACGGCGGCCAGATAAGCCCTGTTGCGCGTTTCATTGACGCTCCTTATCTTCTGTGCTATAGTCTGACAAGGCATAATCAAGCTATGCTATATCCATCAACAAGCTATTATTTTGCGGAGGATTGAGTCGTGCCAACCATTACATATGTACGTGAGAATGTACGGGTGGAAGTCCCCGAAGGAGATACTGTCCGTTATCCAGCGTTAGAAAACGACGTTCCCATATACTGCGGTCTCTACAAGTTCGCCAATTGCCATGGCAATGGTTTCTGTGGTACCGATCGTGTTGCCGTCTCCCCTTCTACCAATGCCAATGAGCTCTCTTTCATGGAGAAGTTCTGGTTGCGCAACGACCTGAAGAAAAATCCTAACATGCGTCTGGCTTGTCAGGTAAGGGTTCATGGTGACTTAGAAGTAGAGACACAGTGCAAATAAGGCCATATTTTCCATCGCTGAATTGCTATGCTGAGAGGGGTCTCTCGGGCGCGACCGCCGCGCCCGAGAGACCCCTCTCAGCATGTTAAGACGTCCGTGTATTTACCTGACTACGAAGTAGCGCCGCTGGGCAAATTGATCATTCCAGTACAGCTCTACGTAGCCCGAGAGGCGATTGTCAAACCGCATGTTCATTTGAACATTGGACACCTGGACCGGATCATATTTGAACGTGTTCGGCGTTGTTTGTGGTTGATAAAATATACCGTTGGTGTACCACTTGGCCGTCACCTTGCCTTGCTGCCCCTTGGGAGGCTGCACGCTAAAGGTGAGATAAAAGGTCTGCCCTGGCTGAAATATGTTCTGCGATTGGATGGGCAGATTGTTTTTATCAATGTGGGTTGCCAGCGAGACGGCTGGGATGACGTTCATCGCGGGTCCGCTGTCTTTAGCGGTCAGCGCCGGTGGATCAGAGATGTTTGTATTGCCGGTCGTGACATTGGGAACACTTGCCTTACCGGTGTATATGTTCATCACTCTGTCCCAGGTGCCACTGGCCTTGGCGTAATAGCCGGCGCCCGTACATAATAAGAGCGACACAATCAGCACGCTTAAAAAGCCACTGACGACACGATAGCGGGAAACGATGGGGCGTGGCTTGGTAAACATGGGTGGGACATGGATCACGTCAGGATTAATCGGTTCAGCCGGCAAGAGGTGTTCAACCGCCTGCTGTGGTACCAGCTGCAGTGAGATGGTTGGCTGACGCCCCTCTTGCAGTTCCATTCCTCCCTGATAGGGGACGGGCAGCATGGCTTGCTGCTGATCCTGTTGAAAGGATGGGCTCTGCTCAACTGGTTGCGCGCCCAGCTGACCGGAAGGTTGCTGCCACGATGGCATGGGATTCAATGGTTCAGATGGCTGCTGCCATGATGGCATCGGGTTTGAGCCGGTCTGCCAGGAAGGTGCCGATGCATTATTAAAAGACATTTGAGGAACCTGCGATTGTTCCCATTGTCCCCCGGATGCCATGTTGCTTTGCGCATCAGGGCCACCCCAGGATAATGCACCGGAAGCTCCAGGACCGCCCCAGGATGCAGCACCGGGATTCCCGGCGCCCCAGCCCGCGTTTTGTGACTTGTCCAGTAGTGGAGATGGAGCCCCGCAATTAGGACATGGTGCCTCATTCGCTGCCCGTGCTGTTTTACAAAAGGTACAGAACATTTCCTCGCCTACCTTATATATTTTTGACAAATGCGTTTATGTCTACTATTATCAACACAATTTAATACTACATCACAGTAACATTGAACTCCCTGTTCAATCAAGTTTTGCGGCTTACTTTAGGGCAAAATGGCTATATATAATCCGCATATCTCCATTTTGTTTCATGGTATACCAAAAAATGACCTGTCGAAGATCCTTCACTTGCACGTATTCTTTGCCAGGTGTTACCATGGTTTCATAGCAGGCGTTTGTCCAGTGTAATTTACTATACAGCTCTCACGCCGCTTCAGTACGTATGTCAATGCGTCTGAAGGCTGTCGATGCGTATAGTTGGAAGGGTGTGTCTTTCATTCTATGGCTGAGACGCAGGAACAATGGTATAACAGGCAAGCGATCGAACAGTTAGCTCAGCATATCCCTTTTGAGCGTGATGTGGCCTGTAAAGCGGAGTTGATCGAGATGTTGCGTGGCCTGGTAATTCGGCATGGGCGAGGGATAGATCCGCTCTTGTTTGGCTTTGAGGCACGTAACGAGCTTATACGCCTGGGACTATGGAGTCGTATCGGACAAGGAGACGGTTAACAGGTATGGCAAGAAAGACCATTCTTATTACGGGTTGTTCCAGTGGTTTTGGGCGTTGCACGGCCCTGGATCTCGCATGCCGCGGTTGGCATGTTCTGGCGACTGTGCGTAAAGAGGCGGATAGCGCCAGTCTATTGGAGGAGGCTGAGCGGAAGCATTGCGATTACAATATTACGCCCCTGCTCTGTGATATTACTCAGCGGGAGCAGGTGGAAAAGTTGCGTGACGAGGTGAAGGTTATCTTACAGGCCGAACAGCCAGCTGCTCGCGGCGAGACACCCCATCTGGATGCCCTGTTAAACAATGCTGGCACCGCCTATGGTGGCCCCATTGAGCTTATGCCCTTGGAAGATATCCGGGCCCAGTTTGAGATCAATGTATTTGCGCACGTCGGTGTAACGCAATTATTTCTGCCGCTGCTCAAGGCCGCCCGGGGCAAGATTATATTTGTCAGCAGCATCTCCGGCTTCATCTCGGTCCCGGTCACGGGCGTCTATTCCGCCAGCAAGTATGCGCTGGAGGGATTGTGCGATGCTCTGCGGCTGGAATTAGCCCCCTTTGGCGTGCGCGTCAGCCTGATCGAGCCCGCCTCAAGCCCTACCAGCATCTGGATGACCAGCCTGCAACGTTCGTTTGAGCGTCTCGGCGCCGCCAGAGACTCGAGCCCCTATGCCCGTTTGCTGACGATGGCCGAGAAGTCCGCTACCCAATCCAGCAAGAATGGCTTCCCGATACAGAAGTTCTCTGACACGGTTGTGCGCATCCTCGACAGTTCCTATCCTCGCGCGCGCTACAGCGTTCCCTTTAACGCCGCATTACTCATGTTCCTGCGCCGCCTCCTGCCAGATGTAGTGTGGGATCGTCTGATCCGTTTAGCCATGCGTTGGTAAGCTCGTACCGTCTTCCATCAGATCTGGCAAACACCCCGCTTCCTTGTGCTATGATAGGTAGAGCAAATAAATTTTGCAGCTGGTGACAGGAATGATTTTTGCGGCCTAGCCAACCGCTCATCATTCATTCTTTGCTTCTCCTCGCTGAAAGGATGCCAAAGATGCTCAAAGATACCTTACTCTACCTCGCTCAGAATCCACGCTTACGCGACTTTGTTGTGCAGAATAAGCTTACTCGCAATGTTTCGCGTCGCTTTGTCGCAGGCGAAGTATTAGAGGATGCTTTACGCGCGACACGCGCCCTTAATGATCGTGGAATTCAAGTAGCGCTGGATATGTTAGGTGAAAACGTGGCCGTCAAAGAAGAGGCCGCGGAAGCGATGCGAGATTACGTGAATGCCATTGAACTGATTGCCAGGACCCAGATCGATGCGAATATTTCTATTAAGCTAACGGCACTGGGACTGGACATCTCTCCCGAATTGTGTGAGGAGTATCTCACTACCATTTTAGAGAGCGGGCGCGAGCACAACGTTTTTGTGTGCATTGATATGGAAGGCTCGGCGTATACAGAGCAAACAGTCGCTCTGACCAGCCGGGCCCGCGAGCGCTATGAACTGGTCGGCACGGTCATTCAATCCTATCTCTATCGCAGCCATGACGATATTATAAAACTGGTCGATCAGGGTACGCGGATACGCCTGGTCAAAGGGGCCTATAAAGAGCCACAAAGCGTGGCCTATCAAGAGAAGGCCGATGTCGACCGAAACTACGTAGAGCTGATGCATATTCTGCTGGCGCGTGGCAATTTTCCCGCCATCGCCTCGCACGATGAAGCCATTATTGATGATGCCTGTCGTTTCGTGCGCGATCACGGCATCAGCAAATCTTCCTTCGAATTCCAGATGTTATACGGCATCCGCCGTGATCTTCAGGATAAATTAGTCAAGCAGGGATACAATGTGCGCGTCTATGTCCCCTATGGGTCGCATTGGTATCCCTATCTCATGCGTCGTATGGCCGAACGTCCCGCGAACCTGGTGTTCGTCGTAACAAACGCCCTGCGTTAACAAGGTCTTGTGCCTATGGCACTCAAAACAATTATGTTATACATCAGCAATTTCGTGGCGCATTGCGCCACGAAATTGCTGATGTATAACATAAACCATAATCGATGAGGAGAAACTGACTATGCCTGTTTTGCCCTATCGTGGAGTCTGGCCAAAGATTGGAAAAGATGTTTTTATCGCTCCGGGCGCCATGGTGATTGGCAATGTGGTGCTTGAAGAGGGCGTCAGCATCTGGTATAACGCGGTCTTGCGTGCTGATAGCGACCGGATCGTGGTTGGACGCCATAGCAATATCCAGGATAACTGTACGCTGCATGTGGACGCGGGCGCCCCACTAGAGATCGGTGAAGAGTGTACCATCGGCCATAACGCCGTGGTGCACGGCGCTACACTGGGTGCGCGTGTGCTGGTTGGCATGCAAGCCGTGGTCCTGTCGCATGCGCGTGTTGATAGTGAGACGGTCATCGGGGCCAGTGCCCTGGTAAGTGAGGGGAAGCATATCCCTGACCATGTCCTGGCGCTGGGCACACCAGCGCGCGTTGTACGCAGCCTGAATGAAAATGAGATTACCGCTCTATCTCTGAGCGCCCGCCATTACGCCGAACTAGCTCAAGAATATCGCACCGAAGAGGCGGCCGGCGGCGCCCCTCCACCCTCCTCCTGATTATTTTTTGTTGTGCGCATTGAGACACACTCTTATGCTATTTTCGTGGTGCATCGGTGGCGCGAATGCGCCACCGATGCACCACGAAAATAGAGAATGGGGACGCCTGCGTTCCTCACCTCCCCTAAGCCGTCAGGGTAATCCTAAAGGTATCGGTCAGTTTCTTCTGTCCCGCCCTTTGAATCTCCACTTTGATATTCCATAGGCCCGCCATACTGAATGCGGCGCGCTTATCGAAGGTAGCTATGTAGACCGGGTTCCCCTGCTGCAGGCTGGCGTGGCCCTCGCCCATATCCATGAGCTGCATATTGGTGGTCAGATTGACCTGGGCATTGGTGACGGGCCTGCCTTTGTTATCGGTAATCATTACGATCACTGTATGCTCGTAGCCTATGCGCCCGGGGAGCACCTGTAAGGTGACCGTAAGATCTCCCATCTGGCGCGTCTGCGCGTTGATGGTAGTGTTTCCCTGTGTGAGGCCCGGGTTATTATACTTCACATTGGGAAAATCGATCGGCGGCGCAAAAAACGATTTGAGCGCAAAGCACAGCAAGATAATCGCCCCACAGAAGGCTACTGTCTTCGCGGATAGCTTGAGGAGGCGCTGCGTTCCGCTGATCTCAGACTGGCGTGTACGCCTGGCGGGCAGATCCGCTTTAACGACCGGCAGCAACAGGGCCTGGTGGGTCAGTTTCGGTCGAATGATATAGAGTGCATAGATACTCAGGAGCGCGGCGAACAGGGTCAGTAGGATCTGGACCAGCAGTGTGCGTCCAAATGGATCGGTGATCAATTGCTGAGGGTCATGAATGCTGGCCTCACTTAAGAAGAGCCCACTGACCAGTTGAATGGCCATACCCGCGATTAAGAGCGGCGTCAGACGACGCAGGAGAAAGGTCAGGGTCTCGGTGTTGTATTCTAGTTCAGCCCCACTGAGCAGCGGCAGAAGCACATAGGCCAGATAGGCAAAGCCTCCTAACCATATGCCCTGTGAGAGCCAGTGCAGCCAGTCAAAAACGATGGCGCTCACGAATGGGTTAAGGACCTGAACAATCGAACTGGTAAGCACAAATGTCAGGGTGATCAGACCGGCCAGGGTCAGCCAGATCGCGGTTTGACGCCGTGGTGGCATCGCCGGTTCGACTGTTCGTTTCTCAACCGCCTCCTGGGTCTTACTCGGGCTGACCGCTACGGCATCCTGCGTTGAAAGGCGCTCAAAATTGGTTATTGGCTCCGGTTCAGGCTCTGGCTCAACGACCGGTGTCGTTCGCCGGCGATGGCTGACGTAGAGAAAGACCATGGCAATCACAATGAGCAGGATACGCAGGATCCAGATCAAGCCATACATGGTATCAGAAATAATTGTGATGAGTAGCGGTATATTCAATGCAGGGAGTGTCTGGGCCAGGCGCACCATGCGTAGAATCAGCGCGATAATCTCGCCACAGAGCAGCGCCAGGAGACACATCCATTCAAGCGCGTAACTGCGCTTGCGGGCCTGGGCAAGCACGCTTAACGTACGCTTATCCGTCAGGATGAATTGCTCAACGACAAGCAGGCCGATCCAGAACGTCAGGGCGGCAGTGGTTATCCATTCCCAGACGATGGATAGAATGGCGGCGGTGTCTAATTTGTGGATGCTTTCCAGGTTATTGCTACTGGTTGGGCCAAGTACAGTGGTCCCATCTACGCCGGTACCTGAAAATCCAACATCAAAACCAATGATGCCATACGTTGTATTGCCGTCGTTATTGGCTACCGCTGTCCACATTACTTCATAACTACCCTCGGGCTGGGTATCGGGCGTCTTAATCGATGCAATGAGTTCTTGTGGATTGGAAGCAGGCACGCGACTGGCGCCTGTGCTTACCTCTACCAGATTTCCATGCTGAATCGAGTAGATGTGGGCATTGCTGATTGAGCTGATCGGAGCATTGAAAAAGATATGTACCTCACCTGGTACCTTACCAACGGTTGAGCCATCAACCGGGTCTGAACCAATAACATATGCGTGAGCCTGCGCTGTGGGGGGCGGTATGACCAGCATGCTGCCAAAGTAAGCCAGAAAACTCAAGAGTAATGCTATTGATATAAAAAGCCATCGTCTTTGTTGCATATGCTCTCTTTATGGATAGATTCGACCTTTACGACCGATGTCTCTTGCCGTTATCGTGTACAGGGAATTGCGCGTCCGTATCAGGCACTTTGCCGTTGTGCCACCACGGAGTATGGGTTGTTTATGATTGTACACCAGCTATATCAAGCTCGCAAGCAGGAACGTTATTTTTATTGCTGTGCATACATGTGAGACCTATCCAGGCTATACAGAGTATCCTATGTAAGGTCCCGGCGGAGTACCATTCTCCTGGGGGGATGCTGATGTGAGGTCGTGAATGAGATCCAGGCCGTTTTTTGATAGTAGGCGAAAATAAATTTTTCATAATGTTAATGAAGAGTGAAAAAAATGAAAAATGCATATTGGTGGCAATCCTGGTCGCGCTTTGTGCTGTGGTCGCATGTGATTGGTGTGGTTGGCTTCTACTCTATCCTCTGGTGGCGCACCTCGCCACGCAAGGAAGATCGTTTGCATGTGCTGCCAGCACCGGGGGCGACTGGCTCTAAGGGGAGACCGGTATCCGATGAGGCCGAGCGGACGCCGCTGGTCTCAATTATTGTGCCGGCCCGCAATGAGGAGCGCAATATTCAGCGTTGTGTGCAGTCATTGTTGGAGCAGGATTACGCGAATTATGAAGTAATCGTGGTGGATGATGGTTCAACTGACCGCACGGGTGCTGTGCTGGATGATCTGGCGCGCAGTCATGTCAACGGTAAGAAACTGTGGGTACTGCGCCTGCGTGACGAATTGCCTGAGGGTTGGGCGGGCAAGCCGCACGCTATCCATAGTGGCGTACAGGAGGCGCGGGGGAACTGGTTTCTCTTCACAGATGCCGATACATGGCATGCTCCCAATGCCTTGCGCTCAGCCATTACCCAGGCCGTATCCGAACGGGCCGACCTTTTTACCCTGGGAGCTGAACAGGAGCTTCCGTCTTTCTGGGATCGCGTTCTGATGCCTATGGCTTATCTTGGCATCAGCATGCTCTACCCTCCACGGTTCGTCAATGATCCCAAAAGCCCGCTCGCGGTCGCGAATGGACAATACATTTTGATTCGTCGCCAGGTGTATCAGGACCTGGGAGGCTATGGACGGCCCGAGATGCGCGCGACCCTGCTGGATGATCGCGACCTGGCCCACCTGGTCAAGTCCCATCACTACAGTTTGCGCTTTGTCGATAGCCTTGGGTTGGTGCACGTGCATATGTATCATAGTCTGGGCGATATCTGGCGTGGGTGGCGCAAGAATGCCTATCTGGGCAATCGTGGGGGATTGCTCTTTGTGCTGGTCCAGTTGTTTGGCCTGCCCATGATTTCGATTGTGCCTTTCTTATTGCCGTTGCTGGCTCGTCTTACTCGTAGCTCACGCTCGAAAGGTATCTCAGCGCGCGAAGCCGCCCTGGCTACGGGTCTTGAGCTGGCGCCGCTGATCTCGTATCGCGCATGGTTGAATCGGCAGCTAAATGTTCCCTGGTACTATGCCTTTACCCAGCCGCTGGCGGGCGCCATCTTCTCAGGCATCCTCGGACAATCGATGTGGCGCGTCATTACAAAGCGCGGGGTAGACTGGCGTGGTCGTCAATATCATAATGAGAATGCTCGTGTAGCGGAGAAGGGACGACCTGTGAGATCGTCGCTCTAGGCCTGGTGAAAAGGGGGGATACCTCTTGCGGCATTGATTGTGGCAGCACACGAGTCCTGTGGCGAAGACCCGGCAAGAGGTATATGTTCTTTTTTACCGTAATTTTTTCCCATCCTCAACTTTATGTACTTATAGGTATCAATATGTTGTTGGCCAGCCTGGGAGCGCCGAAGGCGCGAAATGTGGGCTTATTGTACGATGGGCAGATCGATGCCCAACTGCCTTAATAAACCTGTGATACCTCCACCGGAGGTATGCTGCACTACCATGGCTACGATACCTGAGTCGTTGAGTTGATAGGTAACATCCTCTGTGGGTAGTGATACGCTGTTCGCGGTCTGGGGAATCGGCGGCGTACCCAGAATGGGAATGATGAAGCTATCGGTCTGATAGCCCTTGATTTGCATGGTTCCGGTGACTCTGTTCTCTGATTGTTCAAGCACATTGTGCAGGTTAAATAAAAGGCCCGGTATGCCCTCTTTAATGTCTTTGAACATGCCCAGAAAGCCATTTTTATCTAGTGGCATAGGGGTCCAGCCACTGAATTGAAAGTCATCGGCCAGGTAGTTGGCCGCGGTATCCAGATTATTATCGTCCAGGGCGCTCATAAAATTGCGCACAATATCTGTAGGCGTATCGCTCGTATTCATTTTCACTCCTTTTCCTTGTGTTTGCCGCGCATATTTTTTTCCGTTCTATTGGGTACACGATGCAGGAATGGAGGAAGTTTTTGTTGAGCTTGAAGAAGAGGCTCTACCAGCCGGCCGACCCTCTTCCACCTTTGAATGGACCGACGATGTCGTGGGTGATCCAGCCGCCATAGAAGTCGCCCTCCTGGGCCTGCACCTGCTCGCCTTCGACATAGCAGGCATCCATCCGGGAGGGATAGATGGCGATATAGCCGGTGATCCCTTCATAGCCAGCGGTGGGCTGCGGATAATACCAGGCGCCATTGGGCACCGACCTGTCCATCACTGTGATGGTGTAGTAAGAGGCCATGCCCTTCCATTCACAATAAGAATGTCGGTCGGTGGACGTAAAATATTCCATCTTGATATCCTCAGGTGGAATATAGTACACAGGTGGATGGCTGGTCTCTAATATGCGTTTGGCGCGCTGACTTCTGGCGATTACCTCGCCGTTAAACATCACCTCGATCAGCTTTGAGCTGTCCTCCAGCCTGGGTGGCCGTGGATAGTCCCAGACCGACTCCTGGCCGGGTCCTGGCTTGCTTCTTTTACGTAGCATCATCCGTCTCCTTTATGGCTGTCTTTTCTGATGTACCATTGCTAGAAACAGGATTATGCGGTGGCAGAAAACGGGTAAAGCGTGCCGGGTGATGCAGATAGATATGCTTAGCGTTTCATGATCAGGACCTTGAAGTTGCCCATGCCCATAGGATCTGTCAGTGCGGAGGCGCGCTGGCGCAGGTTGTACCATTGGAGGAGGGCTGTCTGCCCCTGGTTGCTGCCCCTATCGGTATCGAGGGCGCTAAAGTCGCGCTGGCGTATCTGGTCAAGCTCATCGTCGATGCCGTTGTCGCGTAGCCATTGTCCCTGCGTGGTCAGGGCGTGCAGGCGCAGGCCTTGCTGGCGTCCCACCTGTATCAGGGCGGTGAAATTGACATGGGCTGTGATATCCTGCTCTCCCGGTCGAACCAGAGGACGATCGGTGATCTGGTGTTTGTAGTAGCTGCTCAAGGTCCCGTAGCGGCGCTCGCTGCTGTACAGCTTCCCGGCGACATCCCCATAGTCGATAGCCAGGATAAAGCCGTGGCGCTTACGTTTAGGATTGGGACCCGTGAGGATCTGGCAGGTGCGCTCCATCCAGGCAAGGGCGTCCAGGTTAATCTCCGCCCGCCAGCCATCCGGAAAGGTGCGCCAGGGAACTTTGAAGCTTTCCAGATAGTCGCTCAGCGTGCTGTCGCTCATCTCAACCAGTGTCTCCGCCAGGCGTCCATTCGCGATGGTGACGGCGACCTCGTAGAGCGTATCTCCCTGTTTCTCGACGACATGGACGGGAAAGGCGTCAACCAGTTCGTTTGAGAGGATGATGGCCGGGGCAAATGTATCGTCGTCTACGGTTACCAGAGCATCCTGGCCGGTCTTAATATCTGCCTGGCGATAATCCAGGGCAGCCATCAATGCTGGCTCCTGCGTGGTGGCCCACTGCTGCAGCTGTTGTGCCAGATCTCCTCGACCAGCGCCCTGCTCAAGGACACCTAGCCTGGCGGGTTGTCCCAGCAACTCCCACATCTTCTTCACCTGGCGACCCATACAATGGGCGAAGAGATCGGCGAGATCGGTACTGGTAAAGTAATCGCCCTCCCAACCCATCTTTGCTTCTCCGGTCACATAGTAGCCGTAGCCCGGCTCATACAGCGCCATCCGCATATAGTCCGCGAAAGAGATGGGGCCATCGCGCAGGATGCGCTCAGCAATGAGCTGTTGTAAGGAAGATACTTGCATACAGAAAAAACTTTCTCTCAAAGAATCCAGGCCTGCCAGAAATGATGTAGCGATCCGGTTTAGAGGCCAAAGTTAACGACGAGTAGATCCAGGGCCATCTCTGGAGTGAGGCGGCTGCGTTTGAGAGCAGCATCGGTAGAGAGGAGCTGCCGATAGGCGTTCTCTAACTGCGGTGCGTTAAAGTTGCCGACCTGGCGCAGGGCCTTATCGGCGATGAAGGGAGCGATTCCCAGGGCCGAGGCGATCTGCCCACCACGCATTCCCCTCTGGGCCTGCTCCTTGACGAGCAGCAGCGTGCGTACCTGTGAAGTAATCGTACTGATCAACTTGAGGGGAGGTTCCCCGTCCGCCAGCAGATCGTGCAGAATATTGAGCGCCTGCTTGCGATTGCGTTGGGCCAGGGCGTCGGTAAGATCAAAGATGCGTGCCTCCTGCACCTGAGCGGAGAGCTGGCGTACATCGTTTACGGTAATGGTTCCTCCTACCCCGACGTACATCGCCAGCTTATCCAATTCATTTGCCAGCAGCCGCAGATTGTTGCCAATAAAGTTTGCCAGCAGGCTAATAGCCTCCGGGGCAATCTTAACCCCAATACCTTTGGCCCGGCCTGTAATCCATTTCTCCAGGGCAGCCCCCTTGGGAAGCATGCTCTGGAATACCTTACCATGTTTTTCAGCGGCCTTTAAGAGGGCATTGTTACTATCCAGTGCCTCTTCTACCAGCAAGATCATGACGGTTGAATCCTGCATGGTCGCGACATGTTCAGCCAGCGCTTTCTCAAAGCCAGCGCGGCCCGCGGCATTTTTGCTGCTCTTGCGGCCCTTCTTCGCCTTACCACCCTTGTTCGTATCTTCTACAGATGCCGCACTTTCACCACGCTTCTTCTTTGGCAGGCCGTCGATAACGATCAGGCGCTGCTCGCTTAGAAAGGGGAGCGTCTCGCTGGTCATGATGACGGTTTTAATATCCGCATCATTTCCCGTGTAAACATCTTGATTAAAGCCAAAGTCCCCCTGGGAACGTAGCTGTTTTAAGCGTTCACGGCTCGTGAACTCATCTTCACCATGTAAAAGATAGAACATCGTCTGTCACCGTTATTCGTGTGACACTTGCCGGCGATAGTCGCGACTATTGCGGCGAGCGACGATTAGATCAACGACGATGCCACCAACCAGGCCCGCGGCCGAACAGAGCAGAACTCCACCGAAGAACGCTGAAGCGCCATTGGCACCAGGGATAGGTTGGGAGAAGAAGAGCGTACCGGCCCAGCCCAGAATGACCAGGAAAGCGATAAACGCGCCGGCCAGACCGCCCATAATGACAGCTGTACGGTTTTTCACCGCACTCAGCCAGTAAACCAGGAAGAGTGCAATCGGCAATGAAAGCAGCAACCCGAAAAAAGCTCCGATCGTTACTTGATCGAGCGAGAGCGCACCAAGCACCATAATGAAATATGCCTCCTGAGGATAATTTGATTTGTAGAAATAGGACTTATACCCCTGTAATTATACGGCAGTTGCCCTACCTGTGACAACATATAGACTTTTTGCTCAAAGCGTTCTTCGAACGCGACGAAAATCGTGCCTTCGGCCCCTGACTCTACGCGCCTGCGGCGCTCACAAAATTTATGGGGCAACGGCGCACAAAGCCGCGCCAGGCGCGGCTTTGTGCGCCGTTGCCCCATAAAAAAGACGGCCGCGTATGCGGACGCGCGAGCGCTTAGTCTGGGTGCCCAAAGCGTAGGTAAAAAATAAAAGGCGGCCCCGAGCTCGGGGCCGCCTTTTATTTTTTACCTACGCTTTGGCTGCCTCAACGCTTTTGAGGCGGGCTTTTTCGCTCAGGTTGTGTTTGCGTTGCCACTCGTTGATGGTCTGGACGAGGGTACCCATCAAGGATGCATCGGTCTGGTGGGCATTGTAGAGGGCCCAGCCAATTTTGGGCAGGTTCAGGGCATCTGAATAGACCAGGTAGCGGCTCTCCCATGTCGGCTGGAACTTCTTCTTGAAGTTAAACAGCGACTGATTCTTACTGGGATTGCCGAAGCGATCGGTCAGGAAGTCGATGCTATTGCCCAGGAAGGTATCATCGTCCTCATTGGCATTGCTCAATGGTGCCAGGCCCAGGCTGATCATCTGCGTGCCCAGATTTTTCATATGTTCAATGGAGCGTGCCAGCAGCAATTCCATCGTTCCGGGAGCGCACTGTTCAGCGCGTCGCATCAGGTCCAGTCCCCAGCCCCGGCGACCATAAACGGGAATGAATGATACAAAAGCGTGCACTTTATTCTGCTCATCAACCGCCAGCCCATAGATCTGCTGCGGATCACCCTGAGCATCAAAGCGACCCAGGCTGAAGCTCATTTCAGAGCCACCTTTTTCGGCCAGCCAGTGCTGCGAGATTTGCTCCATCTGATGAAGCTGTTCCTGATCGCTGACCTTACCGCGATAGAAGATGACGCGCAGGCCATCTTTTTCCGCGCGCTTGGCACTGGAGCGCACATTGGCCATCGCGCCCCCCTTGAGCGTAAACTTTTGCGCATCGATGACTGCGTCTTCTCCGATTTTCAGCAGGCGGAAGCCCGCGCTGCGATACAAGGCCGCAACCTGATCGCGGATCTGCCAGAAGACGATCGACCAATCCTGCTCATTACAGAAGGCGACAAATTGCTTGATGACCTCGGGCATCTCATCTTCTGGGCCAATCGGGTCGCCCGCGACAACAGCTGTACTACCCTGCAGGACATAGCTGATCACCGAGCGCCCTGAGTTGGAGAAGAAGTAGGATTTATCCTCTCCAAGGGCAAAGTAGCTGATAGAGTTTGTGCCGTAGATGCGCACGATTTCATTAACCTTATCGCGTGTGGCCGTATCTGGGATCAAAACGGCGGCCACGGGGCGGAAGATCTGGGCCATACCATACAGGATGGCGCTGATGCAGAGAACTGGTAACGCATGCTGGAAGAAGAAGGCTTCCGTGGCATGTGGGATGCGCAGGTTGCCATGGGAGAACATGCGAATGATCACGCCATGGATACCTATGCGATCGATCCACGGGGCGAAATCGTCGTACAGGGCGATAAAGCCGCCGATGGCATAGAAGACTACGATACCCAGCCCCAGGCCGAGCGCCACGTAGCCCCTGCGTGCCGATGGGGGATCACTTTTGGCGTGAAAAAAGCCTTTGAGTGAAAAAAGCGCGATCGTCAGCGCCAGCGCGATCAGGGTAGCCAGCACCGAGCCGCTACGCTGAACATGGAGGACCGCCGAGAGCAATAGAAGAATAAGTGTAATGCTCCACGCATGCTTTTTGCCGCGTGCCAGGCCATAAGAGAGCACGATCAGGAAGAAACCCACCACGACCGTAAATGTCTGGGCTGGTACACGGTGATTGACAATTGGCCAGGCCCCCAGAAAAAAGCTCCAGCTAAAGCGAGGAACAATCGCTGATAGCATATCCGATAGTCCTACCAGCGCTATGACGAGCCCGGCAAGATAGCGAACACTATGTCGCGTGCGATCGGTTTTTTTGGTTGTATGTATAATTTCTGTTTGCATAAAGCCCTTCATTTGTCACATCGGCCCCTGAAAATGTGGGTGGATGGATGGAGGTGCATACTGTCAGCTATAGCGAGTAGCCACTCCAGGTATCACCCTTCAGTCACAGTAATCATTGCTGATCTTGATCTCTTGTTGCCTGAGCAACTAATTTTATACTACACTTTAATGTATAGCCGAATTCATAAATATTATGCACAATCTTTATTGTACACGTTATGTACATATTTCGTGCGTAGCGGGATTTTCGACCGCTACTTTTCTCCTACCATAGGATAAACGTTGATGCACGACGATATTTTTAAGTTTTCTCATGCAATTCTTATCTACTCTAAATTTTATCCATATGATGAAACGCATAATACCCTTAAATGGTTGCATCAATAGGATTTTTCTATAGAACTTATACCAGAAAATGGTCGCTTTGTCTGTTACCTTTAGTACAAAAGGGTTGTGATCTATAGACACTTTTGGGGTCATTATTTTTTAGGGAAGTGAAGTTGCAACGCCTCCAGACTTTGTGCGTATATAGCGTTGTAGAGATAATTACCAGAAAGACACGAACGCTGGGTTATTGGTTTCTATTTTTCAGAACAGTGAGGCATTGGAAGAATGCGTAGAATGACGACGCTTGGAGTCAATGAGCGCATTGAGCGTGTACTGGCATATTCATTATTCTGGGTATCGGGATTTGTGCTACTCCTGGTTGAGAAGAACCAGACTGTACGCTGGCACGCGAAACAATCTTTGATTACATTTGGCACACTCTCGTTACTGATGTTTGGCGTCAGCATGTTAAATACCACGCTGGGGTGGATCCCCTTCCTGGGCATTCTGACCTCTTTTGGGCTGGGCTTATTATTACGCATTCTGGTCTGGACATGGTTTATTCTCTGGATCTGGTTGATGGTAATGGCGTGGCTCAGTCCCGATTATCGTTTGCCCTTTATCAGTAAATGGGTACGCTCAATCCTCTAAAATAGAGGCGCCAGGACAGGCTGAGAAAAGGTATAGCTATCCTCTCAGCCTGTTTTTGTTTGTTTATTTTCCCTCTTTATATAATAAGCCCAGCGTGAGTCCAAACACCAGGTGGCGTACTATGTTTTGCCAGAAAGAGGTCCAATTGGCAAGTTTTGGCAGTTCGCCATTTTTAATGAGTGGATGGTATTTATCGGCCAGAGGGGTGAGCCACCAGGCGCTCACGATAAAGATCTCTCCGAAGATGGAGCCTTTCAGCCAGTCTGGTCCGGGTAAGAAACGCTTGAACACGGCGGCATAGATCTCTGCCAGGACGGCACCATTCAGGAAATGGATGATCCACGAGAGGGCGGCAATGCCCCTGGTTCTTTTCGCGCCTTCAATGAGTCCCTGGATAAAACGCACATCGCTAAAGCGGTTGCCGACGAGAAATTTATCGCCCTCCATGGCGATGCTGTAGGCGGCCGTGGCTACGAGGCCCGTCCACGCTGCTTTACCCGGCTTCCAGCGCGGTGAAAGTAGTGATTTTCCTATATTCATGGTTATGTCCTACCTTTGTTACAGTATAGTACGTTCTCCATTAATTCAGATTACATACATCCGGTTAGTGCCCGGTAAGAAAGTGTTATATTTCTGGCGTGCCAGAAATATAAATGCCCCTGGCGTGGGGAGCGCGGGCGCCCCATTTTCATTGTTTGTGATGACGCAACCAGGCGCATCCGCGCCTGGTTGCGTCATCACAAAACAGGACTATTTATTGATGTTTTTTCCTGTGCAAAAGGGTAAGCGGAGCACGATGGCTAGCAGACTGCCGAACAGTGTGGCCAGCAGGTTGACCAGGTCGTTGTCCAGCCAGCTCCATCCGCGTAGATGGTGGGTTGGTGTGCCGCAGTTATGGATACGGCGCTCGGTCTCTTTCTGGCAGTGGGGACAATAGTAGATAGCCTGTACCGTTGCTCCCAGAAAACTGTCAAACAGGCTGCCCGCGAATCCGCTCAGCAGGGCGATGAGGGGCAGGAGTGGCGAAATACGGCGTTGTAGCAACTGGTAGACCAGTCCTTCACTGAAGGCGCCGCCGGCCGCTGCGCCTGCCCCCAGCGTACTGACACCTCCCGAAGTGCCGGGCGTCGTGGTTTGACCGGTCGTGATCAGGCGTGGAGGCTGCTGGCTGAGTACACCCAGTTCAGTCGCCCAGGTATCGGCATTGGCTGTGGCCATGGCGCCGATAAAGCCTGCTTCAAAGCTTGCGCGTAGGACTGGCTGCTGGCTCAGGCCGTAGCCTATGGCCATGGCCGTTGCCACCCCACCATTGGCTCCGACCTGGGCCAGGTCCCTTTGCGACCCCTTACTAAACTTATCGGCGGCCGTACGCTCTTTGTCAGCGGCCCGAAAATGTGAAAAAAGACTGGACGAGGCGAAAAAGAAGATAAGGGAAAGTCCCCAGCCCAGGCCACCCAGGCCAAAGACAGTGGTGCCAGTTGCGACCGCGCCAGCTACTCCACCGCGGCTCAATGAGCGCCTGCGATAGGCCAGCCAGCCAATGCCGCTACTTAAGAGCAGACCAGTGAATAAGCGTTGCCGGCTCACCTTCTTTGCGGGTTTGCCAGATTGTGGACTGGCGCCCATAGCTTCTATAATAGAAGTGAAAAATGTTTGCATATATAGTACCTCATTAAAATTTAGGACTAGTTTTGTTACAGAAGTTGAGTGTTATTGGTTTTATCTTAAAGAAGGCGTGGTGCAAATACAAGTATAGTAGTCTATAATCTTTAGTTCAGAAGCACATATTCTTTGTCAAATTGCCAGTCGGCTATCGTCTCCAATTCGACATAGAGGTGAGGGTGGAGCGGGTCAATATGTTTCATTAAATGAATATCTACCACGCGATTATCATTGATCCCCAATCCTTCACAGATAGCATCTTGCGTGATTTTGAGTCCGCCATCGAGGTCTCTTCGTAAAGGTGTCGTAAAGTAGCAATCCAGCATGAGAGCCAGGTGGCTTTGTTGAAATTGTTTGTGCAGGGCCTGTGAGAGTTGTCCCTGCCTTTCAAGCTGCCGCAGTACGGCACGTACTGTGCGCTTAAAGCTACGGGCAACCTGCGTACTGACGCGATGTCCGTTGACGGTGGCATATTGTTCATTGATGCTTGGGGGAAGCGGGAGGGTAAGGCATATACGAGGAGGAGATGTATAGACGACTCCTCCCCAATCAGGTGTCTGCTCACGCATAAATATATCCTACCTATGTAGTACTTTTGGAATAAACAATATCCTGCGTATTGTATCATATCAGCATGTTTTATCCTGTAGATCATGATCGTTGTCAAGCTGGAAAAAGAGTGATACACTGCCAAGAATGAGGCCTGACGAAAGCGAGGAGTAAAAGTGATCAAGTGTAACCGCTGTGGAAAAATGACCCCTGCCGGCACGGTTTGTCAGGTATGTGGCGCACCGCTCACCGGCATGGTTGATAATGGACCGGCCCAGCGTATGGGCTTCCAGGATCAACCGGAGTTACCAGCCTGGCTGGAGTCGTTGCGTGCCGGTGAGCGACCAGCAGCGCCCCCTGCGAATAATGTCCCGAATTTTTCCCCGGCCGATCTGGTTGATGATGGGGCCCTTCCGAGCTGGATGCGTTCAGAACGTGGGGATGCGCGTGATAATATGGCATCCAATTCACCTGTTCCTGCTCAACCCAATCAGTTTCCAGATCAAGGTGCGCCTGGTGGAAATGTTCCGCCACAGGGGATTACAGCGCAATCATTAATTGATGAAAAATCATTGCCATCCTGGATGCAGGAGGGTGCGTCATCTGGCACGCCTCCTCAGCCCTCTCCGAGCAGTCTTGCTGCCTCCAGCCTGGTTCAACCTGATCACGTTCCTGATTGGATGCGCACACTGCAGTCGTCGTCTGCGGCTCCCAGGCCAAATCCCGCGCCAGCCGCATCGCAGCCCCCGGCGAGGCCAGCTGAACCGCCTGCATCCCCAACAGTTACACCGGGATTTTCGGCTCGTGACCTGGTAGATCAGCAGTCACTCCCGTCCTGGATGCAGCCGCAAAATGAACCGGCCAGACGCGAAACCAACGCGAACGCAAATGCAATAAATCAGACTCCGCAACCCCCGGCGAGGCCGGCTGAGCCGTCTGCATCCCCGACGGTTACACCGGGATTTTCGGCTCGTGACCTGGTAGATCAGCAGTCACTTCCGTCCTGGATGCAGCCGCAAAATGAGCCAGCCGGGCGCGAAACCAATGCGAACGCAAATCCGAGCTCAAATACAATAAATCAGACTCCTCCAGCCGCCAGTGGTAGCCAGAATGGTTTCTCTGCATCTTCGTTATTAGATGTGGATTCGTTACCATCGTGGTTGCGCGAGGGTGTTCAGGGTTCAGGCCAGCAGTCGCGAGCTAATAATCCGGCGGCTCCTACGCCACAGCAATCCGCCTGGCCGGCGCAAGCGCCTGTACAATCTGGCTGGAATCAGGGCCAATCGGGTTCTGCGTGGCCGGTTGCCGGAGGGCAGATGCCATCGGGCATGCAAGCCCCAATGCAGACGCCTCCGGCCAATGCGATGCCTCAACAGGAGGGAGGGCAGCTATCTGCGTCCTCCTTTATTGATCCAAACTCGCTGCCAGAGTGGTTGCGTTCCTCTGGTGGTCAGCCGGGAACCGCTGCCCAACCACAGGGACCAGGATCACGACCATCAGGCTATGGAGTGCCTCCAAGGCCGGACAATATGCGCGTTCCTAGCCGTCCCCGTAACGAGGCCAATCCGAGCGAGAGCAGTGAGCTGGCCGCCAACGTGTTTGCTTCGATGCTGGGTGTTGCCTCCGCGACCCCCAATTATCCAGTGCAGCAACAGGGAGGACAGCCAGGGCAATCTCAACCGCAGGCTTATGGACAGACCCCTTCGGGTGTGCAACCTCCTTACGTGGGGCAAGCGCAGACCGGACAGGGAGCCCCTTACAGTCAGCCTGGTCAGGCCAACAGTTATGGATCGTCAGGTCAGTTGGGTCATCAGTCGGGTCAATGGAGTCAGCCCGGTGCTATGGGTCAGCCGGGAATGTCACAGAACAACCTGAGTGGCATGCCAACTTCTGGATCGATACCCAACACACCAATGGGCACCAGTGGCACATTCCCTCAGAACTATAGCGGCAATAGCCTGTCGGGCACGTATGGCAATGCTTATCCTGGTAGCAGCCAGGGACAGGGGAATCCAGCCATGGGCGCTAATCCTTCAATGGGTAGTCAAACCGGCGCAAATGCTGGTTCTCCCTATGCAGGCAACGCTTATGGATCACAGGCCTCATCGGCCTCACCTGATAGCAGCACCAGCGATCAGAAAAGTAACAAAAAACGTGGATTGTTTGAGGCAATTCGCGAATGGCTTTCTCGTTAGTCTGAGAGAAGAAGGATACCGGAAATGTATACACAACCCTATCCAGAGGGTGGACAGGGTCCAGCACAGAACTCAGTGACTCCTAATTCCCTGCTGGTTGCTGATTGTGGCGCGGTTTTTACCAAGGTCTCGCTTTTTGGCCTGGTTGAAGGTCAATATCGGTTGATGGCGCGCGGGGAGGCGCCATCAACGATTAAGCCCCCGCTTGAAGACCTCTCCGAAGGTATTATTCAGGCTATCAATGTGGTCGAATTTGTGACGGGTCGCAAATTTGTTGAGGAGAAGCACGTTATTTCTCCTGAGCAGGCAAACGGAGATGGCGTCGATATTTTTATCGCGACGGTGAGCGCGGGTGATCCCCTACGTGTTGCCGCTCTTGGGGCGGTTACTCCTGAACTGGCAAATTTATCTACGCAGGCCGTTTCAGGCCTGTATTCTCAGGTGCAGGTGATCCCTTCCCCCGCGCAGATGGCCGCGACCACGCCCGCGGCGGTCGGCGTATCTGGTGCTGGTGGTGGCTGGACGCAGGAGCGCGTCTCCCAGGAATGGGAACGACAACAGGCACGGTTGCGTGAATTGCAGCCGCAGGCGGCTCTCATAATCGGAAGCGCCGATGGTCCCGCTGGTCCTACACCCCTACAAGAGGCCTGCCAGTTGTTGATCAACTACGCACGAGAAGCGGCTCAGCAGGGTAGTGGTATCTCCTCTGATGGCTCATCCAGGCGCTATTCGGTTGTATATGCCGGAGCTCCACAGTATGTAGAGGCGGTACGCCGCATGCTGCAAAACGTCGCTGATGTTACCAGGGTAGAGCCGTTAACCAACTCGGCTCAGCTGGGCCCTGTGAGCGCGGCCATCGGTTCGCTGCACGAGCGCGAGGGACTGCAGCAGATCCCCGGTTATGAGCGCGTGCGCAACTGGTCCGGGGCGAATCCTGTTGCCTCTGCCACCTCTTTAAGTAGCCTGGTGCGCTTCCTGGCCCAGCACTACATGATGAATGTCACAGCCGTAGATGTCGGTGGGAGTACCACCGCTGTGATGATGGCGGGGGAGCAGGGAGAATTTATTCCGATGGTCAACACCGGCGTCGGCGTTGGTCCCAATATTGGCGATATACTGCAAAAGGTTGGCCTGCAGCGGATTACGCGCTGGCTGCCATTCCTTATTTCAGAGGATGAGGTACGACAATTTGTGCTCAACCACATGCTGCATCCTCAGACCTTGCCGACGGATGGACGTGAACTGGCGTTGATGCAGGCATTTGCGCGCGAAGCGATCTCTCTAACAGTGGAGGCGGCGCGCAAGAACAGTCGCCTGGAGTTGCCAGATACCGACCTTGTTCTGGCTACAGGTGGCGTATTATCCCATGCACCAAAGTATGGGCAGATCGCGATGATGTTGCTGGACGCGCTCCAGCCGCGCGGCGTTACCTCTCTGGTGGTTGATAGCACCATGCTGATCTCACAACTGGGGGCCGTGGCTACCGTGGCCCCGGTAATGGCTGTGCAGGTCAATGAGAATGACGCGGTCTCACATCGGCTTGGGACCTGTGTTATTCCCTTCGGAAATGTCCAGCAGGGGCAGCTGGCTGTGCGGGTAGGGGTAGAATATAGTAATGGCAGGCAATTGAACGTTGATGTAATGGGCGGTTCCATCGAGGTTATCCCCTTACAAATAAACGAGCAAGCTCTGCTAACACTTTTCCCCGCTCCGACGGTCGATGTTGGGCTTGGACCCGGTGAACGCGCCCGGGCCGCCGAGGAGATTGATGGTGGCCTGATCGGGCTGATCATTGATGCTCGCGGTCGTCCGCTGGCTCTTCCAGAAGACGATACTGAGCGCCAGGCACGTCTGCTGCAATGGTCACAGGCGCTAGGGGCGTAAGTGGGAAGATCACAATAATGGGAGGTTCCTGCCATGGTCTATCCTGCAGGGTGGTCTGTTCTTCCGCGATTGATCGTCAAACGAGAGCGCTGGCCCGGTGGATATCGAGGCAGGGGCGTCCCATTAGCCTACCGTGGTCAGGAGGTGGTGCCGGATCAACCCGTCCTTCGCCTGACCGCATCCTCAGGAAAGCTAGAGCAAGAGAGGCGTGCGCGAGGCACGCCTTCCTCTCCTGACCTCTCCTCTGATATCCCCGCTGGCCTGCATGGACGCGTCGTCGGCTTTACCTCGCGTGGAGGAGTGGTGATTGAGAGCCACGCGGCCGTGATTCAGGGCTCGCTTGGTGCGGGTAAGCAGGTGGCGGGCGTCCTCACGATGTGGCAGCCCCACAACCAATATTCTTATGACCAGACCATTCCCCCAGGCGCCATTTTGATTGTTCCCGGACCCCTGACCTTTGGTCTGCTGCACCAGGCCCTCAATTCGGGCGTCGTTGGTGTAATCGCCAGCAGTATCGCCCTGCGCGACCTGGAAGGTTTTCTGCGCGCCGACTATCTTCACCTGCTCAAGCTGACCGCACTGGAGCAGGCACTGGAGCAATTACCCCCTCTGACATTGCTGCTGACCGAGGGTATCGGTTCCGCCAATATGCCGGTCCACACCATGAACCTCCTCACCCATTACCAGGGCTCGATCGGACTGCTCTCCGGCACGACCTCACTGACCCATAATTCCTTTTCAGAGCTGGTTATCTCGATCCCGCTGGCCGAGATCGACAAAGGCTGGCAACCCGTGCGTCCTGATAGTACCCTGGCGCTGGGAGCGCAGGTGCGCGTATGTGGGGGAGCGCGCAATGGCGCGGTTGGCATGATCGATTACTTCTACTCCTATGAGCAGGTCTTTGCGTCCGGCCTGCGTGCGCGGGCCGCGCGCCTGCGACTCGACGACGGTTCATTCTACACCGTGCCGCTAACCCTGATTGAACGCATCTGCTAGGCCGTCGCCATCAGTGCAAAAATTCTTGTTTGTGTGTTGATGCACAGGGGCGCGAACGTGCCCCTGTGCATCAACACACTTTTACTGGCGTGCGGCCGCATACGCGGCCGCACGCCAGTAAAAAGTGTGTCTGACACCCTAAGAAGGTAAAATGAGTGAGTGCCCTTGCATGTCCTTTGGCTGAGGAATATTCATGATCTGCAGGACGGTGGGGGAGACATCGGCCAGAATACCGTCGGTGCGCAATTTTGCTCCGGCGAAGCGGGGTGCAACCAGGTAGAGGGGCACAGGATAGGTCGTGTGAGCGGTAAAGGGTTTGCCGGTATCATACTCGATCAGCTGTTCCGCGTTGCCATGGTCGGCGGTGATCAGTGCGCTTCCGCCCGCGGCCAGCGTCGCCTCGACGATTCGACCGACGCCTTTATCTACGGCCTCGACCCCCTTGATGGTAGCCTCGATAACGCCCGTATGGCCGACCATATCCGCGTTGGCATAGTTCATGATAACGAGATCGTACTGGCCGCTGCGGATGTGTTCGACCGCCGTATCGGTAATGCCAGCCGCGCTCATCTCCGGCTGCAGATCATAGGTTGGGACCTTGGGAGAGGGAACCAGGATACGATCCTCGCCTTTAAAGGGTACCTCGCGGCGTCCGTTGATAAAGAAGGTCACGTGCGCGTATTTCTCGGTCTCGGCGGTATGGAACTGTGACATGCCCTGTTCGGCGATTACTCGTGCCAGCGGCATCTCTACCTCGTCGGCGCGGTAGGCAACCTGCGCGTCCAGCCCTTCCTCGTACTGCGTCATCATGACATACGCCAGATCCGCCAGGCGAGGACCACGATCAAACTTGCCTTCGGCCTGTGGAGGAAGATCCGCCATCACAAAGGCTTTGGTGAGCTGGCGCGCGCGATCGGGGCGGAAGTTATAATGGATGACCGCATCGCCCGGCTGCACGGTCGCGACAGGGTGGTTATCCTCCATAATGACGGTTGGCAAAATAAACTCGTCGGTCACTTTGGCATCATAAGATTGCTGGATAGCTGCCAGTGCGGAGGTGGCATGTTGGGTGGCCTCACCCTTAGTCATGGCCCAATACGTGGCTCCTGTGCGTTCCCAGCGGTTATCTCGATCCATCGCATAGTAGCGTCCTGTTACCGTCGCTACCTTCGCCGGATGATCGCCACCAATCTCTTTGGCCCGGGCTTCCAGTCGCTGCATAAACTCCAGCCCTCCCGTGGGAGAAGTATCGCGGCCATCGGTAAAGGCATGGATATAGACGCGTTCGATATCATGTGTCGTGGCCAGGCGCAGCAGAGCCTCCAGGTGTGTCTCATGGGCGTGAACGCCGCCATTGCCGAGCAGACCACAGATATGGAGCTGTGACTGATTCTTCTTGACGTGCTTGATCGCCTCCAGGAAGGCGGGATTTTGGAAGAAGCTCCCATCCTGAATGGATTCGCTGACACGCGTATAGTCTTGCAGCACACGCTTGCCCGCACCGATATTCTGGTGCCCCACCTCTGAATTGCCCATCTGACCATCGGGCAGGCCTACCGCCGCCCCCGAAGTTTTCACGGCAGTATGAGGCCATTCGCGTGCGAGCTTATCAATATTGGGCGTTTGTGCCAGCGCGATGGCGTTGCCCTCTTTGCGTGGATTGATGCCCCATCCATCCATAATAATCAAAACGAAAGGGTGTTTACGACCCGAGGATGTCATGCTCATGTAATTTCACACTCCCACGATAAATATATGACCAAAGATTGGTTTTTTTATTGTAGCATGCCGGGGGCACAATTGTTGTGTATCTAATACACTGTTTTTCTCGTGTACTTGAGTATAGTAAGAGTAACAGTCTAATGCTTTTTTAGGAGCGTATCAGGCTTGCGCCATATTGGGGCACGTGAGCATCCCCGCACAGGCGTCCGCATACGCGGCCGCACTGTTTTTATGGTTGGCACAACAGGCGCGAATAAGCGCCTGTTGTGCCAACCATAAATGGACTTGAGCCGGCGAAAGGAGAAATATAATGGCAGGTGTGCTGAATATATTTATCGGCGTAATTGTGGTGCTTTTTATTGCTGCGATTATCCTGATCGGGATTTCGATGTATCGGTCGCGCAACGCCGGTAACAAGGTGACATCTCGCGTTGATCCGATTCCTGATGCGCAGGCGCGCAACGAGAAAACCAGGGTTGATCAAAATGTCACAACTCGGGCGGACGTTAATCGTAATTATAATAAAGCCACAGACAATGATGAACTAAATCGCCAGCGTTGAGCCGTTTATCCTACATAGTTGTGATTTGATGGCATAGCTGTATATGCGTCCAAACAAACGTATAGCTTTCGAAGCAATGGTTGCACTTGAAGCCTTACTGCAGGTTTGTCATTCAGGTTCTCCATGTTTCAGAACGTGCTGATGGAAGGAATATTATGGGCAAGACATCTTCAGGCTCCTTTGTGAGGAAGTCGAGCAAAGGATTTATCGCGATTTTTGCTGCCTTGTGCCTGCTAGCGATTACAGCCACGGCCGCACTGGCTAATTCCGTCAACATTTACGATAATGCTGGGGTTTTGAACCAATCGCAGGTGCGTAGTGCTGCCTCGTCATTATCCAAGCCAATTGATATCTATGCGGTTAATTCGACGGCTTCGAACTCCTCGTTTGACCAGACGGCCAAGAGTAGTATCAAGAGTGCTGATATGATCGTGCTGGCGTTTAACCCTCACCATGTGGCGATCGTTGGTGGAAAGAATGTTGGCCTATCTTCCAGCCAGTATAATGACGCCACCAATGCGTTCATTAATCAGATAAATAGTGGCGGTAAAAATTATACCAACGCTACGATCGCGGCCATTAATTCATTGAAGGGCTCACTCAATAGTAGCAACTCGTTCATTCCTGGCGTCGGTGGCGGCGCTGGCAGTTCCATCGGAGGCACGCTGTGCTGCGTTGGCTTGATCGCCCTGGCCATTATCGCGGCCTTTACCTTTGCGCGTCGCCGTCGAGGTGGCGTTGGCGGCCTCTTCAATCGCCAGCGTGGTTACAATCAGCCGTATAACCAGCCGTATAACCAGCCCTATGGGGGCAATTATCCTCCTAACTACCAGGGACCATACCCGCAGAATCAGGGCATGAATCCATGGGCGGCCGGTGGATTGGGCGCGGCCGCAGGTGGACTGGCCGGTTATGAGCTCGGTAAAGCCCAGGGTGAACGTGATGCTGAACGCTATGGTCAGGGTGGAGACTTTGGAGGAGGCGCCAGTGGAGACTTTGGAGGAGGAGGCGGAGATGGTGGCTTCGGTGGTGGTGGAGACTTTGGCGGAGGATCGAGCGGAGACTTCGGCGGAGGCGGTGGAGATGGCGGCTTCGGTGGTGGTGGAGACTTTGGCGGAGGATCGAGCGGAGATTTCGGTGGAGGCGGTGGAGGTGGTGGCGATTTCGGTGGTGGCTCAAGCGGAAACTTCTAGCAGATATAGCGAAGGCGGCGCTGATATATTGTTATCAGTGCCGCCTTTTTGTGCTGTATCGAAGTGCCGGCTAGCGAATACGGCCACTGCGGCGAGCCAGCTCCACCACCTTCAGGCGGTTGATGGCGCGCAACAATGCTGCCTGTAACTCGGCGCGCTCACTATTTGAGCGAGCCTGTTCCAGATGCTCCTGTGCCCGGCGACGAGCCTCCTCTGCGCGAGCCTGGTCGATCTCCGCCGCGTTTTCAGCCGTATCGGCCAGAACGGTGACTCGATCGTGAGAGACCTCCAGAAAGCCGCCAGAGACGAAAAAGACATTGTCCTCTCCGCGCAACTTGATCTGCAGGGGTCCAGGTCCCAGCAGGGCCAGCAGGGGGGCATGCTCGGGCAAAATGCCCAGCTGCCCCTCTGATCCAGGTGCGTCCACGATATCGGCTTCGCCGTTATAGAGCTCACGCTCCGCGGTTACCACCTCGACATGCAGTGTATTGCGTGTCGCCATGGCTTAACCCTTCTTCTGATCGGCATCGTGAGCGGCAATAACGTCCTCGATCGCGCCCTGTGACAGGAAGTAGCTCTCGGGAATGTTATCGACCTCACCATCCAGGATGGCTTTAAAGCTGCGCACGGTATCCTGCAACTTCACCTGTTTGCCGGGCAGGCCAGTGAAGACCTCAGCAACGGTGAATGGCTGTGAGCAGAAGCGCTCCAGCTTGCGGGCGCGAGCGACCAGCAACTTATCATCGTCTGACAGCTCATCGACACCCAGGATAGCGATGATGTCCTGCAGCTCTTTATAGCGCTGCAGCACGGTCTGAACGCCACGAGCCACGTTATAATGCTCGTCACCCACAACCTGAGGATCGAGGATGCGGCTGGTAGAGGCCAGAGGGTCTACCGCGGGATAGATACCCTTCTGGGCGATCGAGCGCTCCAGCACGATGGTGGAGTCCAGGTGGGCGAATGTGGTAGCAGGCGCGGGATCGGTGTAGTCGTCAGCGGGCACATAGACGGCCTGCATCGAAGTGATCGAACCCTCTTTTGTCGAGGTGATGCGCTCCTGCAACTCACCCATCTCCTCAGCCAGGTTAGGCTGATAACCTACAGCGGATGGCATACGACCCAGCAGGGCGGACACCTCTGCACCGGCCTGGGTGAAGCGGAAGATGTTATCAATGAAGAGCAGTACGTCTTTATGCTCTTCGTCACGGAAGTATTCCGCGATAGCCAGACCGCTCAGAGCCACACGCAGGCGGGAGCCGGGAGGCTCGTTCATCTGACCAAAGACCATGGCCAGGCGGTCGATAACGTTGGCTTCCTGCATTTCATGATACAGGTCATTGCCTTCGCGGGTGCGCTCACCCACACCGGCGAAAACGCTATAGCCACCGTGAACCTTAGCGATATTATTGATCAGCTCCTGGATAACGACGGTCTTGCCTACACCGGCACCACCGAAGGCACCCACCTTACCACCTTTCATGAAGGGGCAGATCAGGTCAATAACTTTAATGCCGGTCTCAAATGGCTCGACACTGGAAGACTGGTCTTCCAGGTCGGGGGCATGGCGATGAATGGGATAGCGAGCGGTCCCCTCGACCTCTGGCTTGTTATCGATTGCGTGGCCCAGCACGTTGAAGATACGCCCCAGCGTATCAGGACCAACTGGCATGCTGATGGGCGTGCCTGTATCGTAGGCGTCGGTCCCACGCTGCAGACCATCGGTTGGACCCATAGCGACGCAGCGCACCCAGTTATTGCCCAGGTGTTGCTCGACCTCAAGAGTCAGATCCTGCTCGGCACCGACAGGGCGCGTCAAGATCTGGTTATAAATTTCAGGGAGCTGATCCTGGGGGAACTCCACGTCTACTACGGCTCCCAGTACCTGCACAATTTTTCCCTTTGTGCCTGTTTGTGTTACTGTCATGTGTTTCTCCATCGCAGGAGGGCTTTTCGCTTACCCCCTGCCCAGACATCTCTTTAGAGCGCCTCAGCACCGGCTACCACCTCAAGGATCTGGGTTGTGATAGCGGCCTGGCGAACCTTGTTATACGTCAAGGTGAGATCCTGAATCAGTTCGTTTGCGTTATCGGTCGCGTTTTTCATGGCAACCATCTGTGCGGATTGCTGGCTGGCGACGGCTTCAAGCATGGCTTGATACACCAGAATATCTACATAGCGTGGGAGCAGCGCCTTAAAGATCGTTTGCTCATCGGGCTCGTAAATATACTCTGTAGTGTCCTTCGCCTGCTCGTCCTCTTCCTTCTTCTCAGGTGGCTGGACGGGCAGCAGCTGCACGGTTACCGGTGTCTGCGTCACCGTATTAACGAATTTGGCATAGACCAGATATACAACGTCGACCTCCCCTTTCAGGAAGGCATCCACGGCCACCTGTGCGATGGCGCTTGCGTCGCTGATGCCGGGGCGATCACCATAGTTGGTGAACTCCGCCACCAGGCCTAGTTCGTTGCGAACAACGAAGTCACGGCCCTTGCGACCAACGGCTACGTATTCCACCCCAGGGCTACGGCCCTGCTCGGCCAGGCGCTGGCTTTCGTTGCGTGCCGTTAACGCGGCATGACGATTGATGTTTGAGGGTAAGGCGCCGCAGAGACCGCGATCAGGAGAGATCAACACAATGCCGATATTTCTCACTGGACGCTGCTTCAACAATGCCAGATCCTCAGCCAGGTCCTCGTTGCCGTTGGCGGCCGCCGTTGCCAGGCGTGAAACGAGCTCACGGATCTGATCGGCGAAGGGGCGAGCCTGTTCGACTCGCTCCTGCGCCCGTCTCATCTTACTACTCGCCACCATTTGCATGGCTTTCGTAATCTTCGCTGTATTTTTTACTGATCGTATGCGCTGCCGAATTTCTCGGGTTGATGGCATCTATCTGCCTCCTAGCGCTTCTGCTCTTCTCGTGGAGCGGCCGTCTTCTGATAGTCTTCAATGGCGGCGCCCAGTTTGTTCAGCTGCTCTTTGCTCATCTTATTGCGACCCTCAACTGAGGAAGCGATAAGATCATTCTGAAGATCCTGGTAGTTAGCATCCACGAAGCGATAGAAGCCAGCTTCCCACTCGCTCACTTTATCCAGAGGTACCTCATCCAGGTAGCCGGTGGTTACCGCGTACAGGATCATAACCTGGCGGATAACCGAGACAGGCTGATACTGTGGCTGCTTCAAGATTTCCAGGATGCGGCGACCACGATCGATACGCGACTTGGTAGCTTTATCCAGGTCGGAAGCGAACTGGGAGAAGGCTTCCAGCTCGCGGAACTGGGCCAGGTCCAGACGCAAGGTACCAGCAACCTGGCTCATCGCCTTCGTCTGGGCGCTACTACCTACGCGAGACACCGAGATACCTGTGTTCAGAGCGGGGCGCTGACCAGCGTTGAAGAGGTCAGTTTCCAGGAAGATCTGACCATCGGTGATCGAGATCAGGTTGGTCGGGATATAGGCCGAAACGTCGTTCGCCTTGGTCTCAATGATTGGCAGAGCGGTCAATGAACCATTGCCATAATCTTTGTTCAAGCGAGCGGCGCGCTCCAGCAAGCGGGAGTGCAGGTAGAACACGTCACCGGGATACGCTTCGCGTCCTGGAGGGCGGCGAATGATCAGTGAAATGTTGCGATATGCTTCAGCGTGCTTGGTCAGATCGTCATAAACGATCAGAGCGTCACGACCGGTCTCCATGAATTCTTCGCCAATCGCACATCCGGCGTAGGGGGCGATATACTTCAAAGGAGCGGGATCGGAAGCGCCTGAGGCAACGATGATCGTATATTCCATCGCGCCATGCTCTTCCAGGATAGCGCGGGTACGGGCGATCGAAGAGTTCTTCTGACCGATTGCCACGTAGATACAGATCAGGTTCTTGCCCTTCTGGTTAATGATCGTATCGAGGGCGACAGCGGTCTTACCGGTCTGGCGGTCACCGATGATCAACTCGCGCTGACCACGGCCGATCGGAATCATGCTATCGATCGCTTTAATACCGGTCTGTACCGGCTGATTCACCGACTGGCGGGTAATCACGCCAGGGGCGACGCGCTCGATCGGGCGAGTCTTATCGGTTGCGATAGGACCTCGATCGTCGAGAGGCTGGCCGATTGGATTAACGACACGGCCAAGCAGGGCATCGCCAACCGGGACCTCGATGATGCGCCCGGTTGTGCGGACCTCATCATCTTCACGAATCTGTGTATAATCACCCAGGATCGGGCAGCTGACCGCTTCCTCTTCAAGGTTAAAGGCCATGCCATAGAGTCCTGTACGGGGAAATTCTACCAACTCAAGATACTTCACATCCTGCAGGCCATAGATACGCGCGACACCATCCTGTACCGCGATAACGGTACCGACACTGGCGGTCGAGGTGGTATCTGTACCGAAGCCAGCGATGTTTTTCTCTATGATGGCACTGATTTCATCAGCCCAAGATGCCATCGTGTTCCTCCTAGTATTTCCTAGTGGCTTTTACTGTTTGTTATATAGTCGTTATGCTCTAATAGATCTTGACACGTATCAGGTGTCAATCTGGTTCATTCGAACTTTTTTCAGGTGGACATTTATACGGGGGCCTACATCATATTTCTAGTGTTCCCGACCTCCATATTATACCTGTATTTAAGATCGAGATGGAGCTGATACGGGCGTTGTGCCACAGACGCATTCGCTAGAGGTTTGCCGGTTGGGCAAAACCCTCGGAAGCAAACTCGTCGTCGCTGTTGCTGGTCGCGGTAACACCGGAGAGCAATTGCTGCTGCAGGATATGCAGGCGATTGCGGGCGCTACCATCGATGATTTCATCACCAACACGGGCGACAACACCACCTAAGATACTCGGGTCAACCCGAGAATGCATGATAATATGTTTACCAGTCTTGTGCTCAAGCGCTCTTCTGACGATATCCTTTTGTGCATCGTCTATCGGTGCCGCCGTTGTGACCTCCGCGATGGCCTGATTGCGGTAGTCAAGTACGAGTTTCTCGAACTCGATCGCAATATTTGGCATCACCTCGACCAGCCCACGTTGGACGATGAGCAAGGCAAGATTGAGCGACGTTGGCAGCACCTGTGAGGCTAAAGCCTGGCGTAAAGCATTCTCTTTGCGCCTGGCAGGAATTTTGGGTTCGCGGAGCAGATAGGCCAGCTTGCGCTGCTTAAACAGCTCGGCGATCTCTTTGACGTCATCACGCGTGCGGTCTAACGTATTCTGCTTGCGCGCCAGGTCGAACATCGCTCCTGCATAGCGGCGTGCGATCGCTCCTTTAAGCATTAGTTATTCCTCGCCTGGTCACTAGCCGTGACAAACTCTTCGACCAAGCGGCGGTTGTCGTTGCTATCAACTGACCGGCTGATAACTTTGCTGGCGGCCTCGATGGAAAGGTTGATGACATCGCGACTCAGATCCATGCGAGCACGATTGGCTTCCTGATGGATGCGAGCGATCTGCTGCTGGCTGATCTTCTCGGCGCGGTCACGCGCCTCGGTCTCGATCTGCTGGGCGACCTGTTCAGCATTTTTGGTCGCGCGTTCAATGGTATCCTGAGCCTGACGCTTGGCGTCCATGATGATCCGCTCAGCGTTTTGGGCGGCCTCAGCCAGATCGCGCTTGGCCTGCTCAGCGTTTTCGATGCCTTCTCGGATGAGCGCCTGCCGCTTTTCCAGGGTGCGTTGTAGCGCTGGCAGAACCCATTTCCAGATGACCCAGAGAACGATGAGAAAGGTAATGAGCTGCGAAATAAAGGCCGCAGCGTTGATGCCAAGTGCTCCAAGGCCACTGGGCGACTCGGCGCTTGCAGCAGTGGCTGATGCAAGTGTGAGTGTTATGTTCACGATAGCGCTTCCTTTCATCAGAAGTAATACATGGGATATCCCGTACGTAAGGCGGAGACGTGGCATCGCCTGTCTCTCTCCTGACCGGTGTGGAAGGAGAGGATAAAACAGAATGGACGCACTACGTCTCCACTATACGGTACGAAACAGGAAGTATTACTTAAGGGATGAACTTGATCAGCAGGGCGACTACCAGAGCATAAATAGCGATAGCTTCGGCGAACACGATAGCCAGAATCATGTTGGTCTGTACAACAGGAGCTGCCTCAGGATTACGGCCGATGGCCTCCATAGCTTTAGCGGCCAGGATACCAATTGCCAGGCCAGGTCCGATAGCACCGATACCGATAGCAAGAGCAGCTGCGAGTGGAGCAAGATTCATGATTAAAAATCCTCCTTAAGGACGAATGTGTTGTGTAATTGATGAATTAAGGTTGTTTATGCAATCGCAGAAATTTCTGCGAGAAGCAAACGTGTTGATGCGCTGTACCTTCACATTAGTGGGTGGCAGCGCTGCCCTCATACTCATGGTGTATCCCATGTTCGCCCTCATCGTGATGGGCGGCATGGCTGGTTGTACCAACCTGCATGAAGAGCAAGGTCAAGAAGGCGAAAACAAAGCCCTGAATGACCGCTACGAAAATTTCGAATGGGATGAAGACGATATTGGCGACGATTGGGAGCAGGTAGGCGAATACCGCGAGCAGCACGCTACCGGCAAAGATATTACCAAAGAGACGGAAGGAGAAAGAGATCAAACGTCCGATCTCACTGATAATTTCAAGCAGGCCGACTAATAAGTCAACCAAACCCATCGCACCCTTCTCTTTGATCGCCCTGAAGTTCAGATACTTACTGATCTGCTCTCCAAAGCCGAGCATCGAGAAGCCCATGATCTGGGTCACCACCACCGACACCAGCGCCATCGCCAGAGTCAGGTTCAAGTCTGTTGTCGCGGGGCGGATCCAGGGGATAATCTGGTTAGACGCATCACCGAAGAGGAACGGGCCAGTAATAGCCGCGCCAGCCTTTTCAGAGTGAATAGTCCCAATTGTATCAACGCCAGGAATAACGTCAAGCAGATTCGCGAGTACAATGAAGATAAAGAATGTAAAAACAAGGGGAAAGAATTTCTTTCCTTTTTCTTTACCAGCGACACTCTCTACCAGATTCTGCAAGAACTCGACCACCCATTCGAGTGCGTTCTGCATCCCTCGTGGGACAAGGTCTTGACGCCGCATACCAAAAAAAAAGTATCACAGCCAGGCAAATAATAGTAATCCAACTGCAGAGCAGAGTGTTAGTGATCCACGTGCCAGGAATTACTACTTCCGGGGCAATCGTGATATTTGGAAGTCTCCACAGATTCACTCGGCTTTCCTCCCTATATGCCGAGCCCTGCCAGGTCTGGTTCGATGTGCTTAGGGGATCCGTTTGGCCTACTGAAAGACGCTCTTATATAAACGGTATGCTCCATAAATTCCCGAAATCAGGCCAAGCAGCAGCCCGAGAAGTATGAGTAATGGTCCGGTATGAAGAAGGCCATCGAGGTAATTTCCCAGGATGGCTCCAAGGGCGATGGGGACGGCTACAGTAAAACCCATGCCGCTCAGCGCCCCCAACGTTGTTAACATTGTCGGGGAAGGCGGTTTCTGTTTCATCCTTTTTGTCCCATTTTTTCTTCTCAATAATACCAGTCGGATTATAGCACAGGGAACGAACCAGTTGCAACACTAGATACACTTTTTAAGGAGCACGAGAATGCTGAATTTTCCTCACTTTTTAAAATGGTTTTTTTCTCATTTTATTAGTGAGTGGGATAGCTCGTTAGAGAACGCTCAGGACGGCTGTGCCATCGACGAAGTGCCCATCTGGTTCGTAGAGCTGGATCTGCCTCTGGGTGAGGAGCGAACGCAGGGCCAGCATGAAATCAGGTTGATGCAATTGTGTCAATACAGCCAGGTTAGCCAGGTTGCGGTGTCCATCAATGGAAAGGTACAGGCGCCGCACCTGGCGGCTGGTGATGACCTGTACGTGTTTGCCACGGTTGGCCTCGCTGTCGCAGTTTCGCTGTGGAACGAGCTTCATTAAGAGCGCGTCTGTACTTCCTGCTCCCGCGGGTGACTGTACCAGAACCTGCTTTTCCGCTAGCAGCAGACCACGATTGAACGCGAGCCCGATAACCTGTTCCATGATATATCCGATTGTAGGAACGAGGCGTGGATCAGGTGGTTGACGTGTAAAAAAGGAGACTAGCGTATGGGTTGGAGGGTTAAACCGGGTCAGCGGATATTGAAAGCCTGTTATAGCCTGGATAGGGATACTATTTGTAAGTGGGTAGCAGGCCCAGTAATTGAGATTATATTTCGTCAGGAGGCGTGCTGCCTGGGGTGAAAAGATAGTTTCAGTGACTTGTGGTATAGTGACGGTATAATGTTCATTGCAAAGACGCCTGGCTACTTCAGCCACATGAGCATTAATCACTATTTGTTCAGGTACGTCGGGCTGACGACAGGCGGTGGTACATAGCTCGATGGGTATGCGTTTGTAGCGCTCGTCCTGAAAGGTCCAGATCTGTATAACCTCTAAGTTCAGGCGCTGCGCTAGCATATTCGCCGACCACTGCAAGAGCTCGTCAATATTTTGCATCCCTGCTATAGCCTGTAGCAGGCGGGTAACAATGATCAGTTGATGGTTTCCCATCGTGGGCCAGATTTTTTGATTCCCGGTGGATGGAGAATGAAGAAAATGTTGTGTGGTTTCCACGTCAGCCCCCCTAAACTACTTTGCGTAAATCACCCATTAGATTGTTGATACGTTGATGATGTATGGTAGACGCCATAAGAAACGCAGCTAGCGCAGGACCGTCTCTATAACTATACTGTAGCATAATCATTCGCCTGTACGCGTTAAGTATGCGTTAAAAATGTAAATTGCACCATATGATATACGAAGGAAGCGGCTGGAGAGCCATTGTGGTACCGGGTCTGGCGTAGTATACATGAGGATTGTTATACTGCAAAGAGCATTTGACATTTATAATAGTATTGCTAGCAGTTATGTTCATCATGCAGGCTGGAGGCTGAGGGGAGAGGAGATAGCTATACCATCTGCAAGTAGCCGTACATATAGTTCGGTCCAGCAAATGCAAGCCTACTCTGTTTGTTCGGGATGAGGAGGCTATCATGCTGGCGCGGCAAATAAAGAAACGTACCAGACCGCAAGAGGAGGTTGTATGACTGATTACGGAAAAGTTATCAGTACATTCCAGTTTACAACAGCATCACAGGCGATTTTGCGTGAGGCGGGGAAAACTGATGTACTATGTATCGCTAACAGGGAGGAATTTCTTGAGCGTCTGAAAGAAGCTGAGATTCTTTGCTCATACTGGGTTCCCAATAATTGGCGTGCGCTCGCGCCTAATTTGCGCTGGCTGCAGGCTTCGGGCGCCGGTGTCGATGGCCTGCGTCCGTCAGGAATCTTGAATGAGCCTGATCGCGTAATCGTTACAACCGCTGTGGGCATCCACGCTTCAACGATCGGGGAATATGTGTTCGGAAGTATGCTCATGTTTAATCGTACCTGGCCCGAGATGGTGCGTTTACAGGATCGTCATGTGTGGCCTCATAGCGCGGGCTGGTATAAGCTTGGTGGACGTGAACTGGTAGATCAGACGCTAGGTATTGTAGGGCTGGGCAGCATTGGCCGGCGCATTGCGCAATTAGGCCATGCCTTTGGGATGCGGGTACTGGCCACTCGCCGTAGTGTCGAGCCTGGGATGACCGATCCCGATGTTGATCAGCTGTACCCGATGGATCACCTGCAGGAGATGTTGCGGCACAGCGACTACGTTGTTTTATCCGTACCTTTGACGCCGCAAACAGAAAAGTTGATCGGGGAACCAGAGCTGCGCGCCATGCAGCCTCATGCCTATCTGGTCAACGTCGCTCGCGGACAGATCATCGATGAGAAGATGCTGATTCGGGCCTTAAAAGAAGGCTGGATCGCCGGCGCGGGTCTGGACGTGACACAGGAGGAACCATTACCAGCGAGTAGTCCACTGTTTTCCCTGCCCAACGTTATTTTGACGCCGCATATTTCAGGTGATAGTGTGCACTATGATCGGCGTCTGACCGAACTGTTTGCCAACAATCTGCGGCGCTATCGAGCAGGGGAGCCAATGATCAATCGTTATGATCCAGCTCGTGGATATTGATGAGGTGAAAAATGGGTATAGATTTAGGACGTGTATCTATTATTGGTGCTGATGCTGTCGGCCAACCTGGGCAGCGGCGTTTCCGCATCTTCACGCGGAATAGAGAGGCTTCAGCCGTTATGTGGCTGGAGAAAGAGCAATTGTCCGGCCTGGCCGAGGCGCTAGACCGTTCGCTGGCTCTGATTACAGAGGGCCAGATATTGCGAACCGAGGCGCGTGCGGGAGGTATTATGGCCGCGGTAACCATGCCGGCTGACTTTTCGCGCTATCCTGATTACGAGGTGCAGGTGGGACAGATGCGCCTGAGCTTCGACGAGGAAGATTCAGTGTTCGCCCTGCTAATTACTCCACTAAATATCTCGCTGGAGAGTGGCCGCGAGCCTGAAGTCACCATGAGTGAAGAAGACCAGATCCAGGTAGGTTTCACCCAGCAGCAGGCGCAGGACCTCTCCAGCACCATTCAGGCCGTCGTGACCTCTGGGCGTCCCGTCTGTCCTTTGTGTCACACCCCGCTGGATGGAGGGCCTCATGCCTGTGTCAAGCAGAATGGGCATCGGGAAATTGTACAGATTGAAGAACCGGACGATGAAGGGGAGTAATACGTGTAAAGAGAAGTAGGGGCGTAACACTCACGCCCCTATGGGGTTTGTCTGGCGCATCTCATCATAATGGCACAACACATCCTCAACGCTTAATTGTTCTATCTTCTCAATCGCGGCAGACGTATTTATTGGCTTTCTGTAAGTAGACTTCTTCATTTGCCTCAATCATGAGCTTGTGTAGTACCACAACATCCGCGTCGGGTAGATACTCGGCGGGTTGCAGGCATAAGCGCATGACGGCACGGCCACCTTCTATGATCTGAACATAACCTTTTGTCCTGGGTACGCGATATGTCCATCGAGGCTCACTTGGACTTGGTATCTCCAAATAGCCGCGCCAGAGAAGCTGGCGAAATTGCTCTGGTGTGAGCATATCGCGTAACAGGTTGGTCGCCTGTCGCTCCGCGCGCGTTAGCCCTTTTAGATATGGCAGTAAGAACAGCCACACAACCGGCGTGATCGCGCAGGCAATGATCGTCCAACACAGGACAGAGATGACCAGGGACGCGGCGCTCATCCTCCAACGACTCGTGGCACCAGAACTATCTGTTCAGCTGTGGCGTCGAATTTATCTATGCGCTGTACCGGATTGCCATCGATAACTCGAAATGCCGTCGCGCCCTTCGCCTTTTCTTGTTCGAAGATCCGTTCCGCCTCTTTGACGGCCGCTACTGCTTCGGGATCACCTGTTTGAATTTTCTGCTCATCCCAGGTAAGGCGGTCATCGCCGCGCCGTGACATCACCCGTAACATACCCACAGTCGTTCCTCCTTCGCAGTTTACGCCATGTTGATCGCATGGCTGATGCCAACAAAATGTGTGTTGGTTCAGGCTACGACAACAGTAGCCTGGTGTCATCCTGTCAACGAACTACATAAACGAATCGGTTCGGTACAGATAACTGCACCATGTATGCGCGGG
Source organism: Dictyobacter halimunensis (assembly GCF_036245075.1). Taxonomy (NCBI): domain Bacteria; kingdom Bacillati; phylum Chloroflexota; class Ktedonobacteria; order Ktedonobacterales; family Dictyobacteraceae; genus Dictyobacter; species Dictyobacter halimunensis. The sequence goes on along the minus strand of NZ_BSRI01000002.1, from coordinate 1,683,802 downwards.
CAATTGTTCAACTTAGCTGGTTTAAACCTGGCAAATGCTTGCGCATATAACATATACAACACGTCGGGCGTTTCCACTGTGTATACAAAAAGATACACGCTGGTACTACTATTGTACGTGACGACCCCGGTATAGTCAATGGTTAGAAGCTTATTCAAGCCACCATTAACTTTCCTTTAATGCGTATCTCGCGGTATGGCATGTCTTATGCATGAGCTGTAAGGATTGCCAGATTTCTGTAACGGTGAGGATAGCAGGCGTCCGTGTTCGGGCGTTTGTAGGTGTGGTTACGCCTGCTGAAAAGGGAGTGCCCCGGAAGCGTCTTTAGCTTCCGGGGCACTCCCTTTTCAGCAGGTTTTATTGTTTGGCGTTGACGAAGGTGATCGCAACGGTGCCAGGACCTGTGTGGGTGCCGAGGGCCGCACCCAGCTTGTAGCGGGGAATCTCGCCTGTGTAAACGGGTTTCAGGGCTTCGGCCAGCTGTTGACCCACCTCCGCATTGGATTCGGCGATAGCGATGTCCTCAATGGGGCCGCTTTCGGCCAGCAACTGAGCCATGCGTGCGAATGCCTTGCTGCGTGTACGCGGCTGCTCAACCGGGACGACGCTACCTTCTTTGCTCAGTGCAATGATCGGCTTGACGCTGAGCATGTTGCCCAGCAGGGCTTTGGCTCCGCCGATGCGGCCGCCGCGCTTGACGAATTCCAGCGTATCGAGAACGGCCAGGATGCGCGTACGTGAGAAGCGATCCTCGGCATACGCCTTAAGCTCTTCCAGGCTTGCATCGGAGCTCGCCATCTCGGCCAGCTTTTTCAAGGTCATAAACATGCCGGCGCTGATGCTTCTGGAGTCGATTGCCTCAAAGGGGGTGGTGCGAACCTCTTCTGGCAGGCTTTCCCAGGCGGTACGGGCGGACTGATAGGTGCCGCTCAACTGCGATGAGAGATGGATCGATAAGATGCCGGTGGCACCCTCATTGATCAGGCGTGTGTATGCCTCCTGAAAGAGGGCGGGCGAAGGCTGTGAAGTGCGTGGAAGCACTTTGCTGGCCTGTAATTTTTGATAGAAGGTTGCGTTATCCAGGTCGACATTATCCTGGTAAGCCTCTTCATCAAAAAAGACGGTGAGCGGGACAATGGTAATGCCTAATGCGTCCGCCGTCTCTGGCGAAATATCTGCAGTGCTATCTGTGACGATGCGAATGCTCATTGCAGGTCTCCTGGGAAGTATATAATCGATGAAAAGTGATCCACACGGGAGATGCAGGGAGGACCCCGCACCTCCTTTAACCTGACACCAATGTGTGGACCACTCCTGTAGGGTTGCTGGCAAGCAAAATAAAGGGATACGCTCTTAGATTGAACAGAAGAGGGGATGCCTCTATCTGTAATAGTCGTTATTCAACAGAAATAATGTAGGCGTAGTAGGGTTGACCGCCATCTACAACCTCTATTTCAAGCTGAGAATAATTCATCTTGATGCGCCTGGCTGTCTCCTGTGCCTGCTCGGCGGTTACGGAGTCACCATAATAGATCGTAACGATCTCGTACCTGTTGATATTCATACGCTGCAAGGTGTCGTGCAGGGTCTCTTCCATATCGGAATTGGCCACGGAAAGGTTGCCATTGATGACACCGATGAAGTCGCCTTCACGCACATGAAGCGTTCCCAGTTGAACCGAACGGACGGCGGTAGTGATCTCTGCCGTCTGAATGGCGCGCGCGGCCTCTGTCATCGTTTCGCAGTTGGTGGTGAAGTCTGCTTCATAATTGAAGCTGATCAGGGCCGCGATTCCCTGCGGGAGCGTTTTACAGGGGATGACGTAGACCTCTTTGCTGCTCAAGCTTACTACCTGTTGAGCACTCAAAATAACGTTGCTATTGTTGGGTAGGATAATAATCTTTTCGGCGGCGGTCTTCTCCACAGCATCCAGCAGTTCTTCGATGCTGGGATTCATGGTCTGACCACCCGAGACGATAGAGCTGACGCCCAGGCCACGGAAGACCTTCTCAAAACCTTCGCCTGAGACCACCGCTACGGTCGCGAGCTGGTTGCTGACCTCAGCCTTCTGCTCTTCTTCGGCGTGTTCCGCATCACTCTCGGCCGCATAGGTCAGGCTCTGCTCCTGCAGGTTTTCGATGTTGATGTCGAGAAGGCTGCCCAGGCCAACGCCGTAGTCCAGGATCTTGCCCGGCGTGAGCGTATGGGTATGTACCTTTAGCATCGTTTCATCGCCGGCGACCACGGTTGAGACGCCGCCCATGTCTATGATCGTTTGACGGATGGTCTCGACATCCAGATCGTTGCCGCGCAGGAGGAAGACCACCTCATAGCCAAATTCTTCTTCGATGGTTACGCGTCCCTTTTTGGTGTGGGTTTCTCTTGGGGTGGTGGTGTCGGATGTGGGCGCGGCGGCAAGTGTATCGCTCAGGCTGTCTGGGCCGCTGGTGGCCTCACCACGCATGTAGCGCAAGACGCCTTCGAGAATGGTACAGAAGCCCTGTCCGCCGGCGTCAACAACGCCTGCCTGTTTGAGGGTGGGCAAGAGTTCAGGAGTTCGAGCGACCGCCTGGCGAGCTGCGGCAACGATATCCTGCATCTCAATAATCAGGTCGTTCTGATGTTCCGCGCTACGTTTGGCTGCTTCGGCCACCTCGCGCACCACCGTCAGGATAGTTCCTTCCACCGGTTTAATGACCGCGCGATAAGCTAGCTCTGACGCCTTCTGAAAAGCTTCAGCCAGGTCCTGTGCATTGAACGTCGCTTTATTTTCCAGGCCAGCAGCTATACCGCGCAATGTTTGCGATAAGATAACGCCCGAGTTTCCACGTGCGCCTAATAGTGCGTCATGGGCAACTTGCCTGGCGATAACACCCGCCGATTTCTCCTCGCTTTGCGCGATATTGCGAATGGCGGATTTCATCGTCGCTGCCATGTTTGACCCCGTATCGCCGTCGGGCACAGGAAAAACATTCAGTGCGTTGATGGTTTCTCGATTTTCTTCCAGCCAGGCTGCACCGGCTAAGATCGCTTTTCTTAAATCTTGTCCATCAAAAACACTAACGCGTCTCGACCGTTGACGTAGTATTGGGCGTGGTTTTGTTTCCTCCATAGCCGCTGTGCTACCTCTGTCCTTTAATTATTTCTTTTCTGTAAGTCCTGGTCCATGGATAAGCCCCTGGACATTAATATTAACCTGCGTTACGGGAGTGCCAAGCATTTTTTCAACCGAAAATTTGACGGCGCTCATAATATTATGCGCAATTTCAGAAATACGCAATCCATATTCGAGCGCTACATAGATATCGATCGTCAGTTGCTCGTTGTGTATCTGGATGCGTACCCCCTGGTTTCTCTGCTCGGGTGCTAGAATGACTGCCTGCCCATTGCGCAAATGTGGAGAGGCGATGCCCAGAACGCCGTAGCAGGCCAGAGTCGCTTCTACTGCGATGGAATGGATGGCGTTGGGTAGCACTTCTATTTTCCCGAGAGGGTGTGAGCCGTGTTGCGGCTGTATCGCAGATGCTTTTGGCATACGCATGTGTCTTCTCTCTTGCCAAAATAGCCAATATAGGTTATACTCGCATGACATGTTTGGATTATCCAAACGGTGCACGCACGAGTTTTCTTGATGCAGTATACCAGAGGCTCCGAGGATAATCAAGTAAACGAATACAGGGCAAAATGAGCGCCTTCCGACTGAGGAAGGAATTATTTTGTGTCCCTTTGCATCTTTCGGGAGGATGAGAATAATGTCAGCAGGACGTTGTGATATCTGTGAGCGCAAGCCAATGTATGGCAACAATGTGCCTTTTTCGCAGCATCGCACACGCCGTCGTTTCGTACTGAACGTGCAGCGCCGTCGTATTGCGATCAATGGTACTCCACGCGTGGTCAACATCTGCACGCGCTGTCTGCGCACCATGAGCAAGCTGCCTAAAGAGCGCTAGTTCGCTTATGCATCGATTACGCATCAAGGAAACCCTCTGCAAGTGAGATTGTGGCCGGCTGCGTCGGGGCTACAATGAATATCTGTTGCAGGGGGTTCCTTGTGTGTATTGCGTCTTTTTTTTGCTTTTGCTGCGCGTGCGCGCTTTGGGGTGAAGTGAGCGCCCCCGCACGGGCGTCCGCTGCGCGGCCGCATTTTTAATTCAGGGCGCACTAATTTTGGCATTCTCCGGTGGCTGAGCCACCGGAGAATGCCAAAATTAGTGCGCCCTGAATTTTATTTTTAAATTAAATGATGTGCTCATGCATGGCGCCCTGAATTATGTCCAGATTAAATGATGTGCTCATGCATGGTGCGCGCAAAGCGCACCATGCATGAGCACATCATTTAAAAATGTGAGCACCGTAGGTGCGTAGTGTCATGGCCGAAGGCGAGAATCCCCAGGCTACGCCTGCGGCGTAACCACCGGCACCACCGGTGCCTTCCTACTATTTTCGAAGCGGGTACGGAGCTGGCCGCAGGCGGCGGCGATGTCGTCTCCGCGCTCGGCGCGGACGCTGTTGCTGATGCCGCGCTCGAACAGGATGTTGCGAAAGGCGCGGATGGCATCTGGTCCGGGAGTCTGGTAGCTGGCGGAGGTGGCGTTGACCGGGATGCAGTTTACGTGCGCGAACTGCTTGAGTGGCGCCAGTAGCTCAGCCAGCTTTTCCGCGTACTCGGCGGTATCGTTGACGTCTGAGAGCAGGACATACTCAAAGGTGACCTGGCGTTTGGTGGTGGCAATGTAGTCTTTACAGGCCGCTAGCAGTTCGGCCAGTGGATATTTGCGATTGACCGGCATGGTGCGACTGCGCAGCTCGTCGGTCGGAGCATGTAGCGAGATGGCCAGGTTGATCTGCAGATTTTCCTGACTCAGCTTGCGGATGGCGGGGACCAGGCCAACGGTCGAGACCGTCATGTGCCGCGCTCCCAGGTTGAAGCCGTCGTTGCTGTTGAGGATGCGCAGAGCCTGCAGGACATTGGTATAGTTGTGCAGCGGCTCACCCATACCCATCAGCACAATGTTGGTAATATGGTCGATTGGCGTGCTACCCGGCAAGCCGGAGGCGGTCCAGGGGGTGGTGCGTAGTTCACGGGCGAAGAAAAGCACCTGGGCCACGATCTCGCCCGCGCTCAGGTGACGATCAAAGCCCATCTGCCCGGTGGCGCAGAATGTGCAGCCATAGGCGCAGCCAGCCTGGCTGGAGACGCAGACGGTCGCTCTGGAACTGCTCTCTTTCAGAGGAGGATACAGCATCAACACCGATTCGACCAGTTTGCCATCAGATAGCTCCAGTAGAATTTTGCGCGTGCGATCATCTTTAGAATGCAGTTCACTACGAATAACGGTGGGTCCAATACATGCTTCTTCAGACAGGCGCTGGCGCAATGACTGCGGCAGATTAGACATAGCCGAGAAGTCGGTTTCGAGCTGGCGATAGAGCCAGTTATAAATTTGTTTGGCACGGAAAGGTGCCTCACCACGATCTTTAAGCCACTGCTGCAATTGCGGCAGCGTCAGGGCGAGGAGATCCGTCTTTTTTTGTGTTTGAGAAATCGGTGTCATGGTCATGACCCACATTATAGCACGAATTGGCTATGATGAGGAGCAGGTTTGCAGAAAATAGTATGGCCGAAGAAAAATATAGGCCATTTGACACGTTTTTCCCTTTTACTTTTCTCTATAATCATACGTATACCGAATAGAGGAGTCCATTAGTAGAGACATGCGATCCTTAGATTATCATGGAAGAGAGCCAGTGCTATATGTCGATTCCTACCGAGCAGGCCGAAAAGCCTGCTAATACTGAACAACAAGCTAATATGGCGAGCTTTCGCCATGTGTTAAAGAATCGCAATTTTTTATTGCTGTGGATGGCGCAGTTGATCTCGCTGACTATCCTCAATGCCGCCAATTTCGGCTTGATCGTGCTGGTGAACCGGCCGCCAAATGGAGCATTTATGGCTGGTCTGGCGATTATCGCCTTTACTTTGCCTGCTATCCCGTTCAGCGCCATTGCCGGAGCGATCGTCGATCGCATTGATAAGCGGCGCGTGCTCTGGGTAAGTAATCTGCTGCGTATGGGCACGATGCTGTTGATGTTTGTGACGGTCTTGCTGGATCGCTCAAATGTCTGGACATTATTCGGGCTGATGTTTTTAACATCGCTGATCGGCCAGTTTTTTATTCCGGCCGAGGGTTCCTCGATTCCCTTGCTGGTGGGTGAGCGAGAGTTGATGCCGGCCCTATCCCTGTTCAATATTTCAATGACTCTCTCGCAGGCGATTGGCTTTCTGGTGCTGGGTAGCGTGGTAGCCAAGCTCTTCCCGGCCTTCTCGTTTGCCCTGGGCTCTCGCACTTTCCACGTTGAATCAACGGATATGCTGTTTGTCATCGTCGCGCTCTTCTACATCGTCTGCGTGGGTCTTATTCTGGCTATCCCTAAACAGGCCTTTAACGAGGATCATATTAACAAGCATAAGCATAGGCATGAGACCGATGGAGCTTACGCGGCGGGCACACAGGCGCTGCATACCCTCTGGCGCGATATGGTGACGGGCTGGAAGATTGTACGAGCCGATCGACTGCTCTTCTTCTCTGTGATTCAGCTTTCCCTGGTAGGTGTATTAATGCAGCTGATTGGCGAACTGGCAGGTACGTTTGTGCAGCAGGTCTTAAATCGTCCGCCTGAGGATATGTCTATAATTCTGACTCCGGCGGCGGTTGGCCTGGTGGGCGCCTCGGTTCTGATGACCCGCTTCGTCGAAAAGGTTGGCCGTATCCGCCTGACCGTGATCGGATTTATCGCGCTGGCCGCCGGGTTTATTCTCCTGCCGGGACTGGAATGGCTGGGTCATTGGATCAATCCCGCCCATGGTACGCAATCACTCGGCATTCTGCTGGGCGTTATTGTGGTGTTGTGTGTGCTTGGTGTTGCCATGGCCTGCGTCAATATCCCGACCCAGACCCTGATGCAGGAGCGCGCCCCTGAGAGTGGGCGTGCGCGCGTGCTCTCTCTGCAATTTATGCTCTATAGCGCGGGTACCATCCCCGTTCTTCTGTTCGCCGGTGCCTTTACTACCCTGATCGGCTTTACCCCGTTGATCTTTATAGTGTCTGCTAGCCTGCTGGCCTTCTGCTGGTGGGGCATCCACTACATCAAGGGAGCGGATGCGCAGCAGACCAATCCTGTCGCTGAGGAGGAGCAGAAGCATCAGGATCATGAAAGTCAGGCCGAAATTGATGCACATGAGGATGTTGGTTAAGCCAATAACAACATTAAAGAACAGGGGTCGGCCGCATACGCGACCGACCCCTGTTCTTTAATGTTGTTATTAACGGGTGGTTTTTTGTGCTTCCCGCTCGATAGCTGCCTGGCGCGTTTGAATCTCGTGTAGCCGGGCATTGTCGAATTTTGAGCGGCGATCAAAGGTGAAGATGCCGTTCTGTTCGACCGAGACATCGGTGAGCTGTGTATAGCAATAGCCGAACATGTGCGGATTGTCCAGCAGGACATCGCAGAGAGCCTGGAAGCGTTTATAAAACTCTTCGTGGGTCTCGGGGGCGGTACCGTATCCCCAGCTGGATTTATTGTCGCCTTTTTTGACCTGCTCGCTCCACCAGATGCCACCGAACTCACTGACGAAGTAAGGCTGGTTGGTATAGGGTAAAGACATCTCGTGGCCGTCACGCAGATTTGTATGGACTTTGCCGTCTCCTACATGCGCGTGGCGTTCTTTATAGCGCTCTATGTCTGCCCAGAAATCCTTTCCGGTTAGATAGTCGTGTGAGTCGTATACATCGGTCTCTGGAACGCGATGGGCGTAGCCAGAGGCATCCAATACGGGACGTGTGGTGTCCATCGCCTTGGCGGCCAGGAACATGGCGCGTGTAATGTCGTCCAGGTTCGTGATCTTTTCCTGGCGATCATAGAGGGTCTCGTTAAGCCCACACCATCCAACCAGGGCGGGATGCGAATAGTCGCGCTCCAGTTCTTCCAGCCATTGCGCTACAAAGGCGGGTGTGAAGGTGTTGTCATCCTGCCAGGGAACACGGCCCTCAGAGCCCCAATCGGGGAATTCACCCCATACCAGGTAGCCTAGCCTGTCAGCGTGGTACAGAAAGCGCTCTTCAAAAACCTTTTGATGCAGGCGTGCGCCGTTGAAGCCGGCCTCCATACTCAACTCGATGTCGTGCTTGAGGGCCTCATCGCTGGGTGCCGTCAGGACGCCATCGGGATAGTATCCCTGGTCGAGCACCAGGCGCTGGAAGACGACCTCGTTGTTGATTTTGATGGCGCGTCCATCGATGGTGACACTGCGCAGACCCGTATAGCTACGGGCGCTGTCGATGACCTTGCCTTCTGCATCCACCAGGGAGATGGTCAAGTCATAGAGATACGGATCTTGAATAGACCAGAGATGGCGACGGTCCGCGGGAATGGACAGGTCCAGTCGTGGCGAAAAATCCCAGTCGGCGGCCGTTTCGGCCTCGGCCACGACCCCATTTTTGTCGGAGAGCTCGGCGCGCAGGCGTAGTCCAGGCGTGTTGTTCGTGATCGGCTGCTCCAGACGGATCACACTATTGGCCACATCGGGCGTAATGCGTGGCCGGCGCAGGGACACCTCAGGCACCGGTTCCATCCAGACGGTCTGCCAGATGCCGGTGGTGCGGATATAGAAGCAGCCCCAATCGTAGTAGCGCTGTGATTGCTTGCCGCGTGGCTGGGGCGGGCGATGGTCGTCGCGGGCGCGTACAACGATCGTTTTGGTGCCAGTGGCCTTGCCCATGTCACAGGTGAAAGGCGTAAAACCACCGCGATGGCGAACGACCTCAACCCCGTCTACCCACACCGTTGTGTCATAGTCAGAGGCCTGAAAATGTAAGAGGATGCGCTGACCTTCCCACTCGCTGGGAATCGTCACGCTACGACGATACCAGACGGCATTCATGAAATCTTTATTGTTGATGCCCGAGAGCTCCGACTCCGGACAAAACGGGACGGTGATACGATCCTGTAAGTCTCTATCGAGTAGCCCACGTTCCAGGCCACTATCACTATTATCGATTTCGAACTGCCATTCGCCATTGAGACATTGCCATGCAGTGCGCTCAAATTGTGGGCGTGGGTATTCTGATCGGGGAATACTCATAAAAATACTCTAGCTCCTTCGAGAGATATTGTGGAGATACATTCAACGTTGTACTCACTTAATAATACTCAATAAAAGCCAGAAAATCTATGAGTTATGCCGGGTAAGTATCGATCAGAAACACTAGTTCGGTGGCGAATTCGAGTCTGTGGACCAGCCAGTTGTCGTTTTCCACAAGGCGTTTAAAATGCTCCTCATAATAGCTGGCCATCCCTTTGCTTTTGCCGCCCAGGCTCTGAATCGGATATGAGACAACGATATGGCGCGCCTTAATGGTGTGTAAAAGCTGGTAGGGCGCTTGTTTATCGAGCTGTTCCAGACAGGGGAGTACTTTGAGTATGAGCGCCAGATCTGCAGGCTGGGTAGGAATAGAGCGGATGACATCGCGGGCGTGGCTATGGCCCTCTACGTGCATGAGCTCAAAGTAGGAGGCCAGGAAATCCATCATGTTCTGGTAAATATCATAGGCGTAGTAGGTGGGGGATTCTGGCAGGGGCATCCAGGGTAAGGCGAGTGGATTGAGGCCACAGGCGATGTCTACTATGCTGTGAATGGGAGGAAGTTGGGAGAAGAGGGTGGAATAAAAATCGTCCAGGATCGACAGGCGCTCACGGGTTGAGGCGTGGTATCCCATCAGGTGCCGACAGGTTTGCTTGATCTGCTCGGTCTCCCCCGTTGCCAGGGCCTGCTGCAGCATGGCCTGCCAGTCGTTCAGGTGGTCGCGCCCATCCAGATAGGCCCCTCCCACCTGGTGCAGCTTGTTCTTGGTGGCCTTTATCGCCTCCTTCAGATTGCGTCGCTTCTCTAATTCTTGCGCGCCGATGCTGCCGATAAGCTCAGGGCAGATATCTCTATACTTGCTGCTGTGGCTGACATCCGCCACCAGTTGTTCCAGGGCCGCCGTTTTATCCAATCTGGCCATAATATCCATCTCTAATGCGCTGTGTCAGCATGGTCATAAAGCGTAGGTTATGAATGGTTGCCAGGCGGAAAAAGAGCGTATCGTTGATTTTGAAGAGATGATGGAGATAGCCAGTCGAATAATGGGTGCAGCAGAGGCAGTCACAAAACTCCGAGACCGGTCGATTGTTTTTGATATATTTGTCATCGTTCACATATATGTAGGTGAACCAGCGCTCTCCGCTGGCGAAAGAGGTGGAGGCGGAGGTAAAGCTATAGAGGCGCGCATGGCGCGCATCACGAGTGGGCATGGCGCAGTCAAAGATACCATAGCCCAGGCGTGTCAATTCCGCGATGCTACCGGGATGTCCCACGCCCAAAGCATGCATCTGGTAGTGCGCGGGTATCAGGTTGCGGGTATAGGTAATGATATCGGTCAGCAGGTTGCCATGTTTATCCAGGGGCCAGCCGCCATAGCCGAAGCCATCGAAGCCGATCTCCAGTAGCGCCTCGGCGCAGCGGCGGCGCAGTTCTTCAGATCCTCCCCCTTGAACAACGCCAAAGAGCAAGGGACGCTTCTCTTCCGCCAGCTTCTTCTGCTTGAGCAGACGTTCATATTCTTTTTTACAGCGCCTGGCCCAATCGATCGTGCGTGTGACCGCCTCGGCCTGCAATGCAGCGTCCGCGTCGACATGGGTACAATAATCCAGGCACATAATAATGTCGGCCCCATAGCTCATCTGCAACTGGACGGCCTTTTCGGGGGTCAACTGAAACTTGCGATCCGAGCCTTCTGGCTTAAACGTAATGCCATCCGCGTTCAGAGATCCAAACTTCGCGTTTTGCTGGATCAGCGAATAGGCCTGGAAGCCGCCGGAGTCGGTCACAATCGGTCCTTGCCAGCCACTCATGGTGTGGAGTCCGCCCAGGGATTGGATGGTGGACGTGCCAGGCCGCTGCATCAGGTGAAAGGTATTCATGACCAGGGCCTGGAGCTGGCAATTCCGCAGATCGGTCGCATCGGTTGAACGAACAACTCCCAGCGTTGCGTCCGGCATAAATACTGGTAGATCGATGGCACCATGGGGTAATTGCAGGCTTCCATATTGTGGCTGGGCGGCGGGTCCGTATTGCATTGTTTTCCTTACTGTCTGTACTGTTTATTCGATTTGCGAGCCTTATGCGTCTAATGATAGGGACTGCAGGGTTATAAAAGATTGAGGCTATTATAGCATACTTTATGTGGCTTGCCTGCAGGCATGTCTGACGGCATGTACAGCCTGTTCCGGCCAATTTCATGGCGACCCGCGGCGAGTGGACAGCGGAGGGAAAAATCCGTACAATAAAGCATATTGTCACAACGATAGTGCGGTAGAAGTATGGGTGCCACTTTATCGATGCGCAACTGTTGCGCCATCGCTGACTTCTATCGGTATGTTGTTCGGCCAAAGCGCATTGTATGCCGACTCTATTCCAATGAGGGAATGCTAAAAGCAGCAGGGGTCATATATCGCATGACACACCTGTTGTTTCCTTTGGCGTGACCTTGTTTGGAAGGTGCATACATCGTGTGCTGGCCGGCTTGTATGAAGTAGGAAGAATAATACATGCGTGAACTCGCAATCAGAGCCATCAATGCCGCCCGGCAATTCGGAGCGAGCTATGTAGATGTACGCGTGATGGAGCGTACCACCGAAGGCATTGAGGTTAAAAATGGCCGTGTCGAGGGCGTGTCCAGTGGGGCAAGCAGTGGTTTTAATGTGCGCGTGATTGTCAATGGAGCCTGGGGATTTGCCAGTAGCGCGCGTATGGATAATGCTGAAGCCGAGCGTATCGCCCGCCAGGCGGTGCAGATCGCCCGCGCGAGCGCACTGGTCGCCGGTGAAGCGGTACGCCTATCAGAGCTGCCACCCCAAAAAGGGTCTTATCGCACCCCGATGCGCGTTGATCCATTTACGGTGCCCCTAAATCAGAAGGTGCAGCTCTTACTGGATGCTGATGCCGCCATGCGCAGTGTTGATGGGGTCGCTATTACCAGTGCGACGATGGAATACTCGCGTGAGCACAAGTTTTTCGCCAGTTCCGAAGGCAGTGAAATCGAGCAAGAGCTTTTCGATACCGGCGCGGCTATCTCCGCCACGGCCGTAGATCCTGAGAGCAATGAGCTACAGACGCGCTCCTATCCCAACTCATTTGGCCGTCAGGCAGGGACAACTGGATACGAATTTATCGAGGCGATGGACCTGGTGAATCATGGTGCGCGCATCGGTGAAGAGGCCGTGCGCCTGCTGGCGGCTCCGCAGTGTCCCAGTGGCGTCACCACCATTATTCTAGATGGGCCGCAGACAGCCCTCCAGGTGCACGAATCTTGTGGACATCCCATTGAACTGGATCGCGTACTGGGTTACGAAGCGGGTTTTGTGGGCAAAAGCTTCTTAACCACGGACAAGCTAAATAGCAACTATCGCTATGGGTCGGACGTAGTTAATTTGACGGCGGACGCGACTATTCCAGGCGCGTTAGGCACCTTTGGCTGGGACGACGAAGGGGTGCCGGCTCAACGCACGCCGATCGTTTCTCAAGGCATCTTCAGCGGTTACCTGATGTCGCGCGATACCGCGCCTCTGATCGGCCTGAGCAGCAATGGTTGTGTGCGGGCGGATGGTTGGAACCGTCTACCGATGATTCGTATGACCAATGTCAGCCTGGAACCTGGCACCTGGAAGCTGGATGACCTGATCGCCGATACCGCTGACGGGCTCTATATGAGCATTAATAAAAGCTGGAGCATCGATGATCGTCGCCTGAACTTCCAGTTTGGGGTAGAGCTGGCCTACGAAATCAAGAATGGCAAGTTAGGGCGTCTCTATAAAAATGCCACCTATACGGGCATTACGCCACAGTTCTGGGGATCGTGCGATGCCGTATGTGGTCCGGATGAATGGACCGTGTGGGGCACGCCAAACTGTGGAAAGGGCGAGCCAATGCAAGTGATGCGCACCGGTCATGGAGCGGCCCCGGCACGTTTCCGCAACGTGCAGGTTGGCGTTGGACGGTGGTCATAGAAATGGGAGTAAATAGCATGTATTCTGATGAGGCAAGCGTTCGCACGTTGCTGGAGAAAGTTTTGCGCTACTCCCAGGCCGAGCAGACAGAGGTGGTATTTGACGCCACCGAGAGCGCGCTGACCCGTTTCGCCACCAACCATATCCATCAGAACGTTGCCGAGAGCGACCACGAACTGCGGGTTCGCGCCGTGGTTGGTAAGCGAGTGGGAGTCGCGACCACCAATCGGCTGGACGACGAGTCCCTGCGCAAAGTGGCGGAGCAGGCGCTAGAGATCGCGCGCATCCAGCCCGAGAATCCCGAGTTTCATTCGCTTCCAGGCCCTGCCCCGATGGCATCGGCGGCCGGCTATAGTGAGCGCACCGCCGGATTTACGCCCGAGGAACGGGCGCGCCGCGTAGGGATTATCGTGCAACTGGCCAAAGAGCGCCATCTGGAGTCCGCGGGCGCATTTTCGACCAATACCCACCACGTGGCGGTCGCCAATTCGCTGGGTGTTTTCTCGTACGAGCCACGAACGGACGCGGAATGCCATGCCGTCGTAATGGCCGACGCGCACGGCTCTGGTTATACCCAGCGTATGGACACCAACGTGGATAAGCTCGATTTTGAGTGTATGGCCCGCGAGGCGGTGGCCAAGGCCGAGCGCAGTCGCAACCCGATTGATATCGATCTGGGCGAGTATCCTATCGTCCTGGATTCATACGCCGTCGCCGACATGCTCCAAAATCTGATCTTCATGGGACTCTCCGCGACCGCTGTGCAGGAAGAGCGCAGCTTTATGAATGGTCAGTTTGGTAAGCAACTGGCCAGCCCATTGATTACACTCTACGATGACGGTCATGACATCGCTGGTCTGCCGCAGGCCTTTGACTACGAAGGGGTTCCCAAGCAGCGTGTCAACATCATCGAGCGTGGTGTCGCGAATGCGGTCGTCTACGACTCGTTTACAGCCGCTCGCGAAGGCAAGCCCAATACTGGTCATGCCTTGCCGGCGCCCAACGGTGAAGGACCGATGCCGCTCAACCTCATGTTAGAGGCGGGAGATGCAACACTTGAAGAACTAATTAAAGGTGTCGATCGTGGTATTTATGTAACACGTTTTCACTACACAAATCCGTTGCATCCGGTGAAAACGCTGCTCACAGGTATGACGCGAGATGGAACATTTCTCATTGAACACGGCGAGCTAACGCGACCCGTAAAAAATCTACGCTTTACCCAAAGCATTATGGATGTTTTACGTGGTACAACCGCGCTTGGCCGCGAAAGTATTCAATATACCGACTATCTCACAGTTGTAGCGCCGGCCTTGCGCGCCGACCGCTTCAACTTCACCGGTATCACCGGCTAAAAAATATGAATGGTTGTGCTGCAATCCATGCGCTATAGCGCATGGATTGCAGCACAACTAGAAAAAGAGATTGGGGGCGTCAGCGCCCCCACGCTGGCGGGCACGAAGATTCCAAATGGGGATGTGAGCTCCCTCACACCCCATTTGTTACCAACCTCCTACTCACGTTGTATCATTATGTATGATAATAGACTCATCCGTTCAACTGTAAAGTAAGTACTCATGGTCCGGGAGGATAAAGCGATGTCTCTCAGCTGGGTTGATATTCTCTTTCTTGCGACAGTCGCCCTGTTAGTCTTTAATGGTTTGCGCAATGGAGCCGTCTTTAGTTTAGTGAGTTTGCTTGGCATCCCTGTAGGTCTCTGGGTCGCATACACCTATGGTCCGCAGTTTACCCAGATGTTATCCTCCAATGGTATCTCGGCAACGCCCATCATCTCGTATATTGTGCTCTTCTTTGGGTGTGTTTTCGCAGTTCACATTGTCGGCAACTTTATTCGTGGCGCTGTCAAGAGCATCCCTCTTATCAGCCAGGGAGACACCTTGTTGGGTGGCGCGATCGGTTTTGTCGAGGCGTGGCTGCTCTGGCTCCTGTTGCTGATCGTGCTCGGCGCCTTCCTGGGTCACCTGCAAACCTCGCTGGTCCAGGGTGCCAGCGTAGTTCCCGGCGTGAACGTCCCCACCGGTCAATTACAAGGCTGGCACGACTTCTACAACCAGGCGGTCACCAATAGCTTGTTCGCCAAAGTGAATGGTCTGTTTGTAAAATCTTTGCCCAGCCTGCCGTAACTTCGTCTCTTGCGGACCGCATAAAACTTGCATTCTCATGGTCTAATTCATACAATACACAATAGCATGCTGTTTGTATTAGTAATAGACCGGAGGTTGATTACGGTAAAATCTGAACGTTTCATCGATACCGGTGTCAGTCGTGGACCTGAGCGTGCCTGTCTGGTAGCGGTCGAGGCGACAAATGCTGATAGCGTCTGGAGTGTCGAGGACTCGCTGAACGAGCTGACCGCGCTGGCCCACACGGCTGGGGCTGAAGTAGTCGGTACCCTGCGCCAGCGATTAGCACATCCTGATGTCGCGACATACCTGGGGAAAGGGCGCTTACAGGAACTTAGCGATCTGGAGAAGCAGCTCGATTGTGAACTGATCATCTTTGATGATGAGTTATCACCTACCCAGCAGCGCAACCTTGATAAAGCCCTGAACGCGCGTGTCATTGATCGTACGGCGTTGATTCTCGACATCTTTGCTCAACATGCCCGTACTCGTGAAGGTATTCTGCAGGTTGAACTGGCCCAGATGGAATATCGCCTGCCCCGGCTGAGTGGTCAGGATGTAGAATTTACCCGCCAGGCTGGTGGATCGCGGGGCGCCAGCGGTGGTGTAGGCGGCGCGATCGGTGTCCGTGGTCCCGGTGAAACCAAGCTAGAAATTGATCGGCGACGCATTCGCAGCCGGATCTCGGAACTTAAAGAAGAGATTGAGGATGTGCGCCGGCAGCGTGCCATTCACCGGCGGCAGCGCGAGGCCCAGGCCATGCCTGTCATCGCCGTGGTTGGCTATACCAACGCCGGCAAATCCACCCTCTTTAACGCACTGACCTCCGCCGGCGTAGTGGCTGAGAACATGTTGTTCGCCACTCTCGATCCGGTCACCCGCAACATTACCCTGCCCAACCACCAGGAGATCCTGGTAACAGATACCGTGGGTTTCATCCAGAAGCTGCCGACCAAGCTGATTGCGGCGTTTCGAGCTACCCTTGAAGAGGTGGTGGAGGCGGATATTCTGCTTGAGGTTGTGGATATCAGTCACGAGAACGCCATCGAGCAGAATGAAACCGTCACCGAGATCCTGGAGGAACTGGAGGCCGCCGACAAACCAAGGATAACGGCCCTGAACAAGGTAGACCTGGTGGATGATCCCGACGATATCGATACCAGCCTGTATCCCAATGCGGCCCCCGTATCAGCCCTCAAGAAGCAGGGATTGGACAGTCTGATGGAGACTCTTGCCCGCGTGATAGCGGAGAATATGGTAGTGATGGATGTGGTTATTCCGTATCGCAAAGGGGACCTGGTCGAGCTTTTCCATCGCCGGGGCAATATTGAAAAGGAAGAGCATCTGGAGGATGGGGTGCATATCGTGGGGCGTATCCATCGCGTGCTGCGTGGCTACTTTCTTCCCTATTCAATCGCCGAATAGCTTACCTGTCTGTATGCTCAAAATAGTGTGATGACGAGGTGCATGGGTACCGCCATGCACCTCGTCATCGCTGATCGCCGGCAGACCCTATCGATACTGACCTGGCTGGAAGGGCTATTATCTTGTCGATCAGGGGGTGGTATGCTATTCTGCTGAGTATAATTACTCTGATCCTGAGTTTGAAGAGGCGCATGTTATGTCAGAATGGAAACCGCAATCAAGATACCTCCGTGTCCGTATTACACCCCAGGGGCGTGATGCGGCTAGTGTTACGCAGGAGCATACTGTGACGCGTGAGTTACAATCGACCGTTAGCAACTCGTCCCCATCCGAAAAGGAGCGCTATATTCAACAGACCCGCGAGCTGGTACGACTTTGCAGCCTGTTGCGCGCCGACCTGGACCTCAATGACGTCCTGCAGCAGATTGTTGCCTCTACCGCGGCCTGCACCGGTTTCCGTATCTTAAACATCAACCTGCTAGACCAGAGCGGCAAAATGCTTTCTTCCGTGGCCTCGATTGGCTTATCGGAAGCCGATGCCCGCGCTTTGCGTGACAACCCTTTTCCTATTGAAGCATTCACAAATACGATGCGACCAGAATTTCTGATCAGTCAGAGCTATTTTATCCCTCATACTGTGTATAAAGAGACCCTATCCGAGATACCAGTTGTGATTGTTAAAGAAAAAGATGATGATACGTATCAACCGGGTCAATGGCATCCTGAAGATTTTCTTTCTGTTCCTCTGTACAGCCCACGGAAACAGGAATTGCTAGGCTATCTGTCTCTTGATGATCCAGAGGATGGTAAGGTGCCGACGGCGGAAGCCGTACAGGTGATAGAGCTATTCGCCAATCAGGCGGCGATCGCGATCGATAATGTGCGCATCTTTCAGGAGCGCGAGGCGGAACATCGTGCATTGGAGTCGGCCGTATCGGCTTTAAATGAGGAGATTCAACTGCTCGCGCAGGGCGATATGCGCTCGCGCATCTCTTCGCAACATCCACGTCTGCAACCGATCGCCGATACGCTCAATTCGACTGTTGAGAGTATCGGTGCCATTCTGCATGATATGCGTGGAGTGGCCCAGGCGGTCGATGCCCATGTGCAGAACGTGCAGCAAAACTCTGAGTTACTGGTGCATGACACCCATGTCCAGGAGGTGCAGATCGATCAGATCTCGCGCACCATCAATGACTTCGCGCAGATGATGAGCCGCATCTCCGAACGGGCGGCTAATCTTTCGAAGACGGCTATCGATGGAGTTGATGTTACCAATGAGGCGCAGACCGCTGTGGACCGCACCGCCGAGGGGATGGGACTGGTACGCGAGGCCACCCTGCAATCGGCTCGCATGATGAAGCAGCTCAGTGAGAGCGGTCAGGAGATCAACGAGACCGTCGCAGGCTTGAATGATTTGACCATGCGCATGCATCTGCTGGCTCTCAATGCCGCCATCGAAGCGACGCGTGCCGGCGAAAACGGGCAGGGCTTTACGGTTATCGCGCAGGAGATTCGCACGCTGGCGATGAGTAGCTCTGAAATCGCGCGCACGGTGAGCTCCTATATTCTTACTATTCAGCAAGAGACAACCAAGGCTTCACAGAGCGTGGAGCAGAGTACCCAGGAAGTGGTCAAGCAGACGGAACTGGTCATGCAGACGGGGGTGGCGTTGGACGCGATTGGGGTGGTAACAGATCAACTCACGCACCTGATCGATGGCATCTGCGCAACCGCTGAGAGCCAATCGCAGGGCTCTCAAATGGCGGTTAGCGCTATCGCTGAAATCTTGCGTATGACGGGTGATGTCACCCGCCATATGCGTGAAATGCAACAATCTACGAATCGTCTGTCTGAATTTACGGACGCGTTACGTTCTCGGCTGGCACTGATTCGTTTACGTGATGAGCGATAGGGCCGCGCCGTCAAGCTTCTAGCAACGATGGCCCCGTTGACGCGCCTCTGTATAGGCGCTCTGGGCCTCGCTTGTTCTGCCCATCTGCTCCAGTACCTGCCCCTTATGGTAATATAAAGCGGCCGCGCGCGGTGCCAGGAAGATGGCCTGCTCATAAGCACTTAAAGCGGTTTCCGGCGCATCGGGGTCAACCACATCAAATGTATTGGTAATTGAAAAAATTGATGAATAGCTCTCATCCATATATTGTGAGTGAGCAGAGCTTTGCATGGCTGCCCTTCCTTTTTCTTGTACTCTGTGGCAATCTATTTGAATAACTCGCATGTCTTATCTTAAAGAATATTCTGTTTAAGGGTGCTTAAACCGGGTGGCCTTCCCCAATAGTCCCAGGTCTGCCATATTAGTGTCTATACCAGAAGTGGTCCCAGGCTTCCCAGAATGTATCAGCGGTCGCTGACACCATGCGCGGACCCTCGATACGAACCCCCTCGCGTCCGATAAAGCTGCTGGCGCGCTCCGGGGTGGCCAGTTCAACGCGGAACGTCACCGGGCCCGCGACCTTATAGGGTTTGGGCCAGTTGGCCCTCTGACTCAGAGCCTGCGCCACGCGCATCTCGATCAGGGAACAGGCATCCTGGGGCGCCAGGTTTCTGGCTGTATAGCGTCCAAGCCCCTGTTTAACCTGGGCGGTCACGATCTCCTCACCCAGCAGTGCCTTGACCTCGCGGCAGGTCGCTTCATCGCCGGAAGCGAAAATGGCCGGTACATCCCAGCAGCCTGCGATGGCGGCCAGAATGCCGCTCTCCCCCACCAGGGTGTCGTTAATCCAGGCGTTGTGCCATTCCTCGGTTGAAACGGTATGGCAGAGCACCCCGTCTGGGGTACCGGCCATGGCATGGGCGCCTACAAAAAGGACGGCATCACAACCTTTTTCAAAGGCTTCAATATAACGAGCCCACGGATAGCCAAATACATATTCCGCGCCTGCTTCCAACTGCGATGGTAGGAAGCTTTTAAAGCTATAGGCTCCCCCGGCTCCATGACAATCGACTACCACCACTTCAGTTGCCCCGGCCGCTCGTGCCCCCCGTACGGCCGCGTTCATCTCATCGGTGTAGAGTTTGCGACATTCTTCATACAGGGCTGTTCCGGCGTTAACCTGATCCCATGTCTCAATACAAGAAATGCCTTCCATATCACAGAAAATGACAACGCGCATGTATACTCTCTTTCCAACCTGCCAGGGTAACTATCTTCGCTTCCTTTTCCCCCCTGTTTATTACTCGTATCATACTCCTATCCGTTCTACTGATAAAACAGACATAGTACTTTATGCCTCATTACCTCCTATCCACCAGGCTAGCTACATAAAAGCTACACAAAAGGAGACGCCAGGTAAGTAACTGCTTACCTGGCGTCTCCTTTTGTGTAGCTTTTATGCACTTAGTATTTTTTCAATCTCTTGTAAGAGGTCGTCCAACTCGAATGGCTTTTCTATATATGGTAGGCGCAGTATGTCCAATTCCTTTTCGGAAAAGTTTGCGCTCATAAATAAAACAGGTGTATTTTCCAATCCCTCTGTTGTGTGTAGAAGATTGTATAATTCGAGGCCATCCATACCAGGAAGTTGGTAGTCTAGCAGGAACATATCCGGCTTACGTTGACGGATCGCGTTCAACGCTTTAAAGGCATCGACAACTAGAAATGCCTGGTAGGGGGTTTCTTGCTGAATCGCATGAACAATAAACTCGCCAATATCTAAATCGTCTTCAACCACAAGGAGGGTTTTTATTGCAACGGCATCTTTAGTGCCTGAGGTTGGTTTGTCTGACATATGTTCCAACTCCTGTTTCAACCACTGGATAAATAGAGTCATATTAGGTACGCGGATGAAGGGTATCCCGTTTCACGTTATATAAAATTCAGGCATCTTCGGCGGAAACGATGGAGATATACAAAAAGTGCGGAACCTATGGCAATCGGCGGCAAAACGTTTTGGTCACCTGGATGTGAATTCTAATGGGGGGAGTCGGGCGTGTCAGACAGCTTTACCACTTTTTCAATGGTTTTTAGTAATTCATCCAATTCAAATGGTTTCTCTAAGAAAAGCACATTGCTCTGTTTAATATCCTCTTTTTCAGTACTGGCACTCAGAAAAATAGTGGGAATGTTTTTCAGCCCTGCTTGCTGGTGGAGTTGCTGATAAAGTTCAAAGCCATTAATGCCTGGTGGTAAAAAATAATCAAGTATAAAGAGATCCGGCGTCATCTTCTGAACCACCTCTAGCGCCTCCTCCGCGTTGGCGGCCAGGATTGGCGTATAGATCGTCTCCTGCGAAATCACCAGGGAGAGGAATTCCCCATTGTTAGGATCATCCTCAACGATCAATATCTTCTTTGGTGGCTGTATGGCTGTTGATTGCTGGGTCATGGTCGGAACTCCTTATAGCCATGAGCGGTTTAAGGTACTGGTACGCCTGTCTTTATTATACAAAATACATCCATATTTACGGGTCTTTTCATGCGATGCGTGTGTTTCGGTAGACCCGGAGGCGTTATGGCTATACTACTTACTTACTTATGAATAATAGCATATTTGCTTACCAGCGACGTTTGCGTTTCCTCTGTCTTACCCGTGGCTCTTCATATTCACGATAGAGGCGTTTCCCTATCTTCCAACCAAAGTAGCCGCAAATAATCACGGCCAGCAGTGCAACCACAAACATCACGACGCGAATTGTCGTGCTCAAACTGCTGTGGAGCACGCCCGCCAGAGGATCTGCGTAGAAACGGCCAAAGAGGGCCACACTCAAACTGAGCAGCATACCGACCATGGTCCCCAGGCAGCAGCCAAGGGGCCCGCCATTGGTTTCTCCCTGAGCTTCTGGTGGTAGCTGTGACTGTGGAGAAGGAGGGGCGGGAGGTGGTGTGGTCTGTGATTCTGTCTCCCCTTCAGGGGGCAAGTCCCCCCCCTGCCGGCTGTGGGGGCCGGGTTTCGTGAGCAGAATCTTCTGACGAAAAAGAATCAGACGGCGTAGACACAGAAATTAATCCTTTATATCTAGCAGAACGGCTAATAGAGCAGCCGAACTAGAAGGTTCCAAACTGGCGATCTCCGGCATCGCCCAGCCCTGGAACAATATAACCCATATCATTGAGCGACTCATCGAGTGCCGCGACATAAATATCGATATCGGGATGAGCCTGGGCCAGTCTCTGTAGCCCGTAGGGAGCGGCGATAATGCCCAGATACGAGAGGCGTGGAATGCCCCGGCGCTTAAGAATATTGATCGCGTCGATGGCTGAACCACCCGTTGCCAGCATTGGATCTACCGCGTAGACAACCTGTAGATCTACCTGGTGTGGCAGGCGATTATAGTATTCCATGGCCTGCAACGTTTCCTCGTCGCGGCGCAAACCCAGATGCCAGACCTGCACATCCGGGATAACCTGGCGAAAGCCCTCGGCCAGTCCAAGGCCCGCCCGCAGGATGGGTGTTACCCCGATGCCACCGGCCAGACGATAGCCAGTGGTACTCTGCAATGGCGTCTCGATCTCGCTTTTCTCCAGAGCCAGATTCTCTGTTGCCTCATAAGCCAGCAGCGACCCGATCTCCTTCACCAGCTGATAAAACTGCGGGGGTGGTGTATTCTTATTGCGTAACAGGGTCATCTTATGTGCCATCACAGGATGAGACGAAATATGGACCCGAGGCAGCTTCAAAACCTCATCGCGCGTCGGCTGCGGCACCCCCTGCATCGGCAATTTCGACTTCCCACCTTGTGGACTCGTTCCTAGCATGTCTCTACCCTCATCATAAATCATATAAACTTTACTAAGAATTGTATCAGAGTTGAGTAGACGCGTCGAGTCTACCATTATTCCTCCCCCGTCACAGCAGCAGGGGACGGCAGTCCCTTACAGGGATAGGTTTTTCAGGGGCTGTGCCCCTGGACCCCCTCATGCCGCCCTGCGGGCGGCGGGGAATGGGGGAGGCGTTGGGGGCACAGCCCCCAAACCCCCAGTCAAGGGGCTCGCCGCCCCTTGTATCCCCGCTTATCTGCTAAAAAACCTATACTTGAAATGACGGCAGCCCCCCTGCCGGGGTGCGGGCAAGTATGCTGGGGGCATGATCAAGTCCCCAAGGCTCCCTTTTCTCCCCTCGCGCCGCAGGCGCGAGTGAGCTTCGGAAGAGCGCGCATGGCGCCCCAATAGTCCATAGGTCAAGTAAAAGAGAAAGACAGCCCTGCATATGCTATACTACACGCATGGTTATAGCTGCAGCTGAAATAACATTGCATTTGCCGGAATGTCACTCATTAAAAGATAAACGGCAAATTATAAAATCTATCATGGCCCGTGTACACAACAAGTTTGAGGTCTCGATTG
Source organism: Dictyobacter halimunensis (assembly GCF_036245075.1). NCBI lineage: Bacteria > Bacillati > Chloroflexota > Ktedonobacteria > Ktedonobacterales > Dictyobacteraceae > Dictyobacter > Dictyobacter halimunensis. Next base: position 1,660,823 of record NZ_BSRI01000002.1, on the reverse strand, counting down.
CTGAAGTTGGGGACAACGACCTCTGGCAGAGCGCCAAAATTGGACTGAGCCACGTTAGTAACAGTAGTCAGCTCGCTGACGAGCTCTTATCCCATATCAGGCGCTACATTGAGGAGACACGGCCCGATATTATGGTTTCTGCTTTTGAGAAAGAAGTGATTCACTGGTAAATCTATGGTACAAATGCTCAATACAAGACCGTCTGATGTACCACCACCCGTTTATATATTGGGGGTGCGTGTAGATCGCCTCACCCAACGCCAGGTGCTCGCTTACCTGGAGCAGATACTCTCTTCCGCCCATGCCAGTCCAACACCGCCTCCCTGCCAGCAAATCATCACCGTCAATCCCGAGTTTGTGATGGCGGCCCGGAAAAATCCGCTTTTCCGCACCTGTATCAACCAGGCCGCCCTTGTGATGGCGGACGGCATTGGTATTGTGCTGGCGGCCCGCTTCTTGCGCCAGCCAACGCCTGAGCGGGTCACTGGCGTCGATACCCTGCGCGAACTGGCCAGATTATGCGCGGAACAGGGATACCGCATGTTCTTACTGGGGGCCGCGCCAGGCGTGGCTGAGATCGCCGGGGAGCGCCTGCGGAACCTTTATCCTGATTTGCAGATCGCTGGCAGCTACGCGGGCTCACCATCTGTAGAAGAGGAGCAGGACATCCTTGAGCGTATCCGTGCCGCGCGTGCCGACGTTGTATGTGTCGCCTATGGCGCGCCCGCCCAGGATCTCTGGATATATCGCAACCTCGCTCGCCTGCCGGTAGCATTGGCTATGGGCGTCGGTGGCTCCTTTGATTTTTTAGCCGGAAGACAGCGCCGGGCCCCTCTCTGGATGCGTAAGAGTGGACTTGAATGGCTGTATCGCCTCTATCGCGAACCATGGCGCTGGCGACGAATGTTAGCGCTACCTCTATTTGTATTGCATGTGGTATTGAAAGGGCGTAATTCCCATGACGCTTGACACCCCTACCTCTATCCCCACCGCCAGCGCACTGAGCTCGCTGATTCGCGCCTTCGCGGGCAAGCGTGTACTGGTGATTGGAGATATGGTATCTGACGAATATATCATCGGCAACCCCGCGCGCATCTCGCGCGAGGCTCCGGTTCTCATATTAGACCTGACCGAAGAGCGTATCGTTCCGGGGGGAGCCTGTAACGTCGCGGTCAATACGCGCTCGCTGGGCTCTGATACCCTGCTGGCCGGTGTGGTAGGCGACGACATCGCGGGCCGCAAGCTGCGTGAAGCCATCGCTACCTGGAACATGAATCAGGACGGTGTGGTCTCCGATAGGGACCGTCCCACCTCAACCAAGACGCGCATTCTGGCTGGTAGCCCGCAGATTGTGCAGCAGCATATCGTGCGCGTCGATCGCGTCGATACGTCCGATATCAGCTCCACCAGTAAGAGTCAGATCATCGACTACATCGGGCGTGTCCTGCCCACCATCGATGCCGTCGTGTTATCGGATTATGCCAATGGTGTGATTAGCCCCGAAATCATCGAGAACTGCGTCCCCACGGCCCGATCCCTGAACAAGGTAGTGGTGGTGGACTCGCATGGATCATTCTCGCGCTTCCAGGGCGTGACCGCGTTGACGCCGAATCAGCCCGAGGCTGAAGCCGAGGTAGGGATCACCATTCGTACTCAGGCAGAATTAAATGAGGTCGGGCGACGTTTATTAGAGAGAAGCAACGCGCAGGGTGTATTGATCACCCGTGGTAGCGAGGGAATGAGCCTGTTTGAGATGGGCAAAACACCCTTACACCTGCCCATCTATCCACATACCTTTAGCAGCGAGATCGTAGATACCAATGGCGCGGGCGACACGGTTGCCGCCACGTTCACCCTTGCTCTGACCGCCGGCGCCAGTATGGCGGAGGCGGCCTACCTGGCTAATGCCGCGGCCTCACTGGTCGTACGCCGCATGGGCTGCGCCAGCAATACACCTGATGAACTGATGGGAATTCTACATGAGTAAAACTATTCAAGAGTTGGCACAAAACAAGATTTTAACGCGTACAGAACTGGCCGAGGAGGTCAGACGACGCCAGCAGGCGGGTGAGCGCTGCGTCTTTACCAATGGCTGCTTTGATCTCTTACACCTTGGCCACATCCGCTACCTTCAGGAAGCGCGCGAACTGGGTGATTTCCTGGTACTGGGCCTGAACAGCGACGAGAGCGTACGCCGCTTCAAAAGCCCCACCCGTCCCCTGGTCTCCGAAGGCGAGCGGGCGGAAATTCTGGCGGCCCTATCCTGTATCGATTATGTGACGATTTTTCCTGAAACGACCGCGGAGGCGCTGATCGATCTCCTGCGGCCGGATATTTATGTCAAGGGCGCGGACTACGCCGGGGCGCTGAATGGTCAGCCAGATACGACGCGTCTGCCCGAAGCAAAGCACGTCATGGCGTATAACGGTGAAATCCGGCTTATCCCTTATCTACCACATCACTCGACCACAGAGTTGATCGCGAAAATTAAGCGTTTGCCATAGGGGTTATGGTTGGTTGGGGGGTACTCTAATTATGCGTGAAGCTCCATTATTTTTGTGTATGGATCTATGAGGAGCAATTTTTATGGCAAAAGATTCTATCAATGAAAAAATACTCTCATCTCAAAATGATCAAAATGCTGATTCAATAGAGGCGGTGCCAAGGGTGCTGGGCGGACGGAATGGAGATTCTGAGGCTACGATGGAGGTTATAGAGTCCACGCCCGTTGCTCCTCAGGATGACGACGTGGCGTCTGCCGCGTCCGAAAGCACGATAGCGGAAGAGCAGGCAGAGGCCGTTCCCCCCAGCGCGGGAGAGGTAAAGAGCGATCGCAGGGAACTGGTCAAGTCGGCCTCGCTGGTCGCTCTAGGCAACCTGGGTAGTAGCTTGCTGGGCATGCTGCGGCAGAGCTTCGTCGCCTCTACCGGCCCCGGCATTTCAGGACCCTTTCTTGCCTCACTCTCGCCGGCGCAGAAGTTCAATGATTTTATCGTCAATGGATCAGTGCCGGGAGCATTGATCCCTACTTTCAATGATTATGCCGAGGATCGGGAAGGTTTACGGCGGCTGGTCTTTACCATCGTCAACCTGGTCTTGATCATCATGACGATTTCATCAGTGGGCTACTTTTTTGTAGCCCCCTGGTTTACTAATATGGTCCTCGCTGCCGGTTTCCATGCGCAGGAGAAGCTGTTGACGCTGCAATATACGCGCATCGTCTTCTTCTCGTTGCTGGCATTGGGGCCCTTCGCCGTTCTGCAGGCCGCGCTCTACGCTCAAAAGGAGTTTGGCTGGACCGCCTTCGCGGCTGCCGCCTATCACGCAGGTATTATCGCGGGTGCTATCTTCACGGCCGTGGCGGGTGATCACTTATTTGGTCTGGGACATTATGGGCTGGCCTTTGGCGTCATCCTGGGTACGGTTGGCGAGATCGTATTGTTGATCCCGGCCATGCGCAATCAGCGTATGCGCTATATGTTTGTGCTCGATCTCAAGCATCCAGCGCTGCGCCATATCTTGAAGCTCTATGCCCCGGTTGCTTTTAGCTTCTTCTTTTCGGCCTGCGTGGCTTTTCTGGACCAATTTTTGACTACCCTGACGCCCTGTATGGAGGTGATGCGGCAGGCTAAAAGCTGTGGTGATGCGAACCTGTCCGCTATGAACTTCGCCACCCTGCTCATTCAATTTCCAGGTGGACTCGTTGCTTCGGCGCTCTCGTTTGCGGTGTTGCCCACCCTGACTACGTATATGCGCGAAGGAGACATAGAGCGCTTCAAAAGCACTCTGTTGCTCGGTTTCCGATTGGGCCTGCTGTTAATGATCCCCGCCGCTGCTGGCTTGATCGTCTTGAAACTGCCCATTGTCACCTTGCTATTCCGGCACGGCAACTTTTCGCCGGCTCAGGCGGTCGTGACCGCGGCGGTTCTGCAGAACTTTTCCTATCAGTTGCCATTTATCGCCATTGATCAGTTGCTCATCTCGGCCTTTTACGCGCGCAAGAACACCATTATCCCCGTCGCGGTACTGGTGCTCAGCGTCATGGGCTACCTGGCGGTCGCGCTGCCGTTCTGGAACACCGTCGGTGTACCAGTGATGGCCCTTGCCAATACCGTGCAGAATACCCTGCATCCATTGATCCTCTTGTTGATTCTCTGGAAGACGATTGGATCGCTGCATCTGCGCGGCATTCTGCCGGCGTTGCTGAAGATGCTGGTGGCGACCGCTGTGATGGTTGCTGTGGCCTGGGGACTCCAGCTTGGCCTGGGATATCTCCACCTGTTCGCCTCATCATCTTTTATCAGCAGCCTGGTGACGGTGATTATCGCTGGCGGTATCGGGGCCATCGTCTACTTTGCGCTGGTGATTGTCTTTAAAGTAGAAGAGGTATCGATGCTGAAAGGGGCCGTCCTGGCCAAACTGGGCAAGAAATAAGCGATCGAGCATATAAAAAACCTCTCCAGTCGGAGAGGTTTTTTTGTGCTCATCTTCCTATCAGGGGACATGGGCAAACAGATCATTCTCACCCACGTTGTCGTTGCCCACGCGCGAGGTGGCCAGTTGAAAGTATTCGGAACTGCGCCACTTGCGCTGTAGCTCGCGCGGCAAACGAATAATGGGGAGCACAGAATCTACCTCGCTGCGATGCATATCCCACGAGCGTTTCTTCTCTTGCTGCCAGTTCTCAACATCCAGTAGGACGCTGATCTGATTATCGTCGAAGCCCGAATGCTCAAGGTCCAGATTTTTGAATACATTGTCAAAGGCCTGATCTTGAATCCACTCGGACATCATCAACACCTGGCGGCGCGAGTATGATGTATAGTACAGCTTGCAAGCGGAATAGCCGGGGCCCATCTCGGGATAGAGATCGTTATCGGCCGCGGCATGAAAGGCTCCAATGGTGTACTTATAGATGGCGATGTGATCCGGGTGACCATAGCCACCGGATTCATCAAACGTCACAATGACCTGTGGTTGAAATTCGCGGATGATCTTAACTATCTTGCCAATTACTTCGGCTGCATTGGCATTGACTAGCGCCTGGGGATGCTGATTGGCGGGTGTATCTGGCATCCCTGAGTCACGATACCCTAGAAACCATAGATGTTGGACATTGAGTACACGGGCGGCCTCACGCATCTCCTCCTCACGAATCTCGCCAAGGTTGTTTGGTGCGGTCAGGATCGGGTCGGAAGATTCTCCGACTTCCCCACGCGTAGCATAGACAAGGCCGGTCTCAACACCTAGTTCCTGATATTTCAGCAGAGCGCCGCTGATAAGTCCCTCGTCATCGGGGTGGGCAAAAACGCCAAGTAGTCTTTTCGTTGACATGGTTTTTGTTCCTTTTTCTACTGCCTGCCTTGTGGATGGAACCTTTCTGCTAATGTAGCATGCGCTAAGAATGACTGTCAATTCCGCTGCTTCTCAGATGCCTACGAGCCTAGAGAACGTAAGTATCCTCACCCTCTTATTTATATTGCTGCTATGTATCATGCTTATATAGTAAAAAAAGATTATATCATTTTAGATGTAGTTGTTTGGATTCATGATTGTTTTGAATAGATTATTAATGCATATCGATTTGCTTATCAGAGCCGCATTTCTTTCAACCTGTAGGGCCGCGAGGATGCCGTGTTACCAATAAATTCCGTAAGGCGTGTTAAGTTCATCAGAAAAGTAATAGGAAAGGCTGTATACTGATGATGAAAGATGCAAAGAGGAGAGTATTGGTCATTAACGATACTGAGGCTATCCTTGATCTGTTTCGTTTCCTGTTAGAGGAAGAAGGTTTTGAGGTGTTTCTGTCATCGTATCCAATGCAAAAGACGCAGGAGATTGAGAATATCCGACCTGACCTTATTATTCTCGACTTTATTTATGGGAATCAAAAGAGCGGCTGGCAGATGTTACAGATGCTCAAAATGTATCGCCCCACTTCCCATATTCCCATTATTATCTGCACTACCGCCATAGATGAAGTACAGGAACAGGAAGGTTATCTATCAGCGCAGGGAGTGAACGTTGTCTATAAGCCCTTTGACATAGATTCCCTCTTGTTAACCGTAACACATGCATTTAAAACCAGCTCTTCAGCTCTCCATAACAGAGATATGTAAAGATGCTTTTCAAGTATGAGATTTTTTATCTGTTTAGACTGCATGGAAGGGCATTTTATGCGCATTGCATGATACACTATAGTTTGTAAAGTCTTATCCCTAAAGAATAGAATGTGATGTTAGACTATGACTCTACCATTCCTCGGATAAATATGCTACACTATGCTTAGTGTGCAAATTTATGTGTAGATTAGAGTATTGCGTGCATCTAAAGTCCTCTTTAACGCAAAAATTTGTGCTATTTTTAGCTATCGTTAATAATGGCTGGAATTGATGACGTATCGATTGAATATTTGATTTGTTCCTTTCAATTAAAAGGGATTGTAGCTGGCTACGAGTAAGTGATGTTTTCGATTGCTTGTGATAGCATTGCCAATAAGAACCGAGTGAGGAGAGTTGAATGGCACGATCAACATTAGATAGAGAATTGCAGGAGTTGGATTCTCAGATTCAACGTTTAGGCGCCCTCGTTGATGAGGCATTAGATAAATCTCTGCAGGCCCTCGCGACTGGTGATCTCGCCCAGGCGGGCATGGTCATCGAGGCTGATTCAACAATTGACGGCTTACGTAAGACGGTAGAGGAGCATGCTATTCGTCTGTTAACGATGCAGCAACCTCTCGGTGGTCGTGATCTGCGCTATCTAACGTCGGCGCTGGCTATTGCCGGTGATCTGGAACGTACGGGTGATGGAGCGGCCGGGATCGCCCAGATCCTCCTGCGTATGGCGCCCCTGCGTAGCGGTGATGGAATTGTAAGTACCGCGACCGCCGGTGATACCCAGGTTTCTGAGGCCACGGCTCTACGCGGCATCCTTGAACTGGGTCGAGAGGCGCGTCGCGTCTTGCAGGGAACCATGAAGGCGGTGGCTGAGCGCGATGCGAAGGCGGCCCGCTACATCTGGGAAGAGGACGACGTGGTGGATGTGCGCTATCACCTGGTGCGCCACGATCTGATGGCCATGATGGCCGGCGGCCATGCCATTCCTACGTTGCAGAATGACTCCAAGGCTTTGCAGCGTGTCACCTACCTCTTATGGATCGCCCACAAGCTGGAGCGCGTCGCAGACCACTGCACCAATGTCTGTGAACGTCTGGTCTTTACCGTTGAAGGCGAAAACGAAATTATCGCCTCTTCAGAGAAGCAATAATTAGAGCAAACGCATAGAGCGGCAGATGCCCCGGGACGTCTGCCGCTCTATGGGTTTGCTCTATACAATAATCAGGATTTGATGGCCTGCCAGAAGAGATTTGAGAGCTGTACATAGCCGGCGGCGCTGGGATGGAAGCCGTCGCCACTGATATACTCAGGGTGTGAGGTGAGCAGGCTATTTTCAGCAGTAAGGTCAACCAGCGTAACGCCATATTTATGCGCCAGGCTGGCAATGCTGGCATTCCAGCGCTGGATCTGGGACCGCATCTGTGTTTTCTGTGCGGCGCTGTTACGCGCGAAAGCAGGGAGGCGCGTCAGATCTGGCAGGTTGGCCATAACCATGCGGGCCTGGGTCTGTGAGTGCAACTGCTGGAGCATGGAATCAAGATCGTGCATATAGTCATTGTAAGGGACCCCGGCAATAAAGTCGTTGGTGACCAGCCAGATCGTAATCAGCTGCGGATCGGTGTTCAGGGCCAATGGAAGCTCTTTGGTCAACGCTTCATGCAGGTGGATCCCGCTGACGCCCAGGTTAATCATGTGCGATCCCCTGGGCAGGCGGTCAGAAATCAAAGGGACATAGCCCTGGGATCCTGGCTGCTGACTTCCTACCCCGACCGCGTCTGAAGCTCCGAGCGCGACATATACCAGCGGCCCGTTGAGAAGCTTTGTACTGGCAACTGTGGTAGCTGTAGGGGTAGTAGCTGGCTGCTTGGTTTTAGCTGGACTGCTGGAGCCACCACAGGCGCTCAAAAATAGCATAAAGGCGCAGACCAGGATCAGCAAGAAACTGGTCGAATTTTTATAGGTATGGGTCTGCATATAAATATTCACTTTTTTCTGGCAATGACTAATACGAAGGCAATAACGTCTCCATTGTACCATACGACAGTATATCGCAACATGACATACAATGATACTTTTTGAGTTGATGGACAGGCTGTCTCATGAGAATGCAGCCATGATACTCGTTGATCGCGCCTGACAAAAGATGGTATGCTCTATACATACATGTAAAAGAAGCTATTGGCTTTCTATTTTGTAGAAGTCGCTATTTACAAAAGTAAGGTACTACGATGGGACTTAATGTACTATCTTCAGCGCAGGTAGATCAATTTATCGAGTGTGGCTATGCGGTTGTCGAGGAAGCTTTCCCCCGTAAGCAGGCCTTGAAGGCTCAGGAATATCTCTGGCAGAGGTTGGCGGAACGCGACGGTGTGCGCAAGGACGATCCGACCACCTGGACGAGGCCGATGATACGCATCAACGAAAACTACAATGATTCCGTCTTCCAGCAATGTGCTACCGAGCGCCTGGCGGGCGCGATGGATGATCTTCTCAATAGCGGCAGGCGGCGCACGAATACTTCTGGATGGGGATGGTGGCCGGTTAACTTTGCGGCCGGTGCGGATAAGCCGTGGGATGTTCCTGCCACCGGGTGGCATTGGGACGGTATTCATTTTCGTCACTTTGTTGATAGTCCTGAGCAGGGATTGCTAACTCTCTGTATCTTTTCAGAGGTGGGGCCGCATGGGGGAGGTACTGTGGTCGCGGAGGGCTCACATAAGCTGGTGGCGCGGTTTCTTCAACAACATCCTGAAGGCCTGGAGCTAAATGAGGCCATCGGAATGTGCGCCTCCACCCATCCCTGGTTGGCGGAACTGACTGGGAAGACGCAGACTATCCAGAACCGCATCGCATATTTTATGGAGCAAACCGTTCACGATGATGGCGCGGATCTGCGTGTAGTTGATACGACAGGCGCGCCCGGCGATGTGATCCTCTGCCATCCATTTTTGTATCACGCATCATCGCAAAATCATTCTGGCGTGCCGCGTTTTATGTGCAATCGCACAGCACCATTGAAAGAGCGTTTGAATTTACAGCGCGGCGACAGTGATTATTCTCCGCTCGAAATAAGCATTCGCAACGCCATCTTCGCATGATCGGTCAAAAAGAGGGGACAGGGCCGATCAACCCTGTCCCCTCTTTTGATGTCTTTTTGACGCTTAAGCGCCGGAAACGGATGAGTAGCCGGGCTGTCCATCAAAGTCGTAGAGGTTCTCGATTTTGATGAAGTCCAGGCCGCTCTCACTGATGCGCTGGAGCAACGAAGTGATCTGAGCGTGGTTGATGGTGCCGTTGCCCAGGAAGCGGCTGCGCCAGTGGTCGGTCGTAAAGGTCTCGGGGAGACCATTGGGCCAGACGCGCGCTCCACGGTTGGTGATCAGCTTCAATTCGAGGCCATCACCGTTGGCCTGCCGCAGAAGGCTGGCCAGCTTCTCGGTATCATGCTCGTCCCAATCCAGGAAGACATCTACGCCAACCAACTCTTTCTTGCTCACGATGCGCTGGCGCTCGATCTGCTCACGGCTTTCCTGTTTGGGAGCGGAAACATAGTGCACCGCCTTCAGGGTCCGAGGCTCCTGTCCCAGGCGCGCAATCACGGCCTCGGCAAATTCTCTCGTGCCAACCTTCTGCTTGCTGACGCCTTCTTCAAAGATGTCGTAGGTATGGATACCATCCTCCATCGTGCGCAGCCAGGCGTTGTGCACGCGGGTCGCGACCTCAGGCTGATCGATATGGACCAGCATCATCACCGCGGCCAGCAGCAGGCCAGAAGGATTGGCCAGGTTCTGTCCGGCGCGACGGGGAGCTGAACCATGGATAGCCTCGAACATCGCGCACTGCTCACCGATGTTGGCCGAGCCGGCGAGTCCAACCGAGCCGGCGATCTGAGCCGCCACGTCAGACAGGATATCACCATACAGGTTTGGCATCACCACCACGTCGAAGGCCTCAGGGGTATCGGCCAGCTTGGCGGAACCGATATCGACGATCCAGCTCTCATTCTCGATATCGGGATACTCTTTGGCGATCTCGTCAAAGACCTTGTGGAAGAGGCCATCGGTAATCTTCATGATGTTGTCTTTCATGAAGCAGGTGACTTTTTTGCGATTATTGGCGCGCGCATATTCAAAGGCGTAGCGAATGATCCTCTCTGAGCCGGGACGGCTGATCAGCTTCAGCGACTCCATCATGTCATTCGTCTGGCGATACTCGATACCGGTGTACGTATCCTCTTCATTTTCACGAATGATTACCACATCCATGACAGGATGCTTGGTATCGACAAATGGATGATAGGAGACGCAGGGACGGACGTTGGCGTAGAGGCCGAAGGTGGTGCGTGTTGTCACGTTCAGGCTCTTATAGCCTCCGCCCTGTGGCGTAGTGATAGGAGCTTTGAGGAAGACCTTGGTGCGGCGCAGCGATTCCCACGCGCTGGGCTCGATACCGGCGCTGATGCCACGTAGATAGACCTTTTCACCAACTTCGATGGTTTCAGGATCAATCTGGGCGCCCGCCGCCTCGATAATATGGAGGGTCGCATCCATAATTTCAGGCCCGATACCATCACCGTGGGCCACTGTAATTGGTGTCTTGTTTGCCATTCGTTTAGGAGTCCTTTCTCCGCCTGACCGCCCCTCATATGCAAAGGAGCGGAGTATAAGGTTTGGAACATAATAAAGAGCACGTACTTTCACCTATGGACTCTTGCAGTACGTGACTCCTGAAATAACCCCGGGTAATCATGGCACAGGGGTCAGTGATTACCCGCATTGTACCACATGCGAAAAATACACAGTTTTTGTGTGTGGTGGTGCAACAGGGGCGCATCCGCGCCCCTGTTGCACCACCACACACAAAAAGATGAAATTTACGCCTTCGCTTTACTTCCATCGTCGACAACGGTTAATTTGCCTGTATTGATGTCGATGACAAGTCCATAAACTGGAATCTGGGGCAAGAAGGGGCTCTGGCGAATAACGTCAACCACTTCTTGTACATTGAGATGTACATCCTTAAAGGCACCGATCCAGTCAACCAGCCCATTGGCATCCTTAAGGTTGTATTGCTGGATCAATTGTTGTGGATCGACTCCCTGCGCCTGCATAGATGACGTCAGAGCCGTCGGGTCGACTTTCGAGAGGCCGCATTCGGTGTGTCCGACCACGAAGACCTGGCGTACCCCCAGCAAGTAGACGCCACCGGCCAGAGAACGGATCAGATCGTTGTCCGCCGTAGCGCGTTCGGGTGATGAGATAGTGGCGCCAGCCGTGCGCAGTTCCAGCACATCACCGCGCTCCAGACCCAGGGCGGGCTCAAACATGTTGACCAGGCGACAATCCATACACGTAACTACCGCCGTATGTTTGCTCGGAGCATGTCCAACGTGGGGCAGCGTTGTTTGCTGAAGGAATCGCTCATTGTGAGCTAAAATATCTTGAAGCATCAAAGTCACTTTCCTTATTTATCTTTATCGGAAAAACAGCATTGCAATTTGACGGCCTCAGTTTAACATGTACATTGTACCGTGTACAAGTAGGTGCCGGGCCCGCCCCGGCTTGCGATCCCATCCCATAGTGCTTTGTCAAACTTCGTTTGATAAATTGTTCGCCCGCTACGCGGGCGAGAAGGAGAAAGAATGGGCGGGGACTTGAGCATGCTCCCAGCATGCTCGTCCGCACCCCGGCAGGAGGGCTAGCCGCCCTCCTGCACCTCCCGATTGAGGAGCGCAGAGGGTTCGCTGCTCTCCTGCACCTCCCGATTGAGGAGCGCAGAGGGCGCGCGGCTCCTTCGGAGAGCTTCAGGTCGGTGCGACCCCGGCCGGTTAACCATGGCGCAACTCACGGGTACCCCAGGCGGAGGCGCCGGGTGATGAGCCGCGCAGAATGGTGGTTTTTAAGCCTGTTTCGTGCTCGTAGCGTGTCGCCAATCTCTGAATCTGTTCGTCGGCATGGAGGCGGGCCAGGATGGCCACGGTGCCGCCGCTGCCGCCACCGGTGATCTTGGCCCCATAGAGTCCGGAGGCGGTTCCAGCCTCGCGCACCAGCTCAACCAGGCGATCGGTACCGCTCGAGCCCAATCCACAGGCGCTGTAGCTGACATGGGATTGATACATCAGCTCTCCCAGCAGGCTTAACTGCTCATCGCTGGCGGAGCTGTCCTGTAAAAGGGCACGGAAGAGCCGTACGCGGTGATGCTCATAGATAGGATGGGCCGTTGGCTGGCGTACTGCGTAGTTGTGGTCGGGATCGATGCGTGTGACGGCATCCGTAGTGCCTCCATAGCGTGCCAGAAAGTCCGCCCCCTGGATGGTCAGAGGAAGCTGATCGCGGTAGCGGCTTTCCCACAGCGAGGGGGTGATATTGGCCAGGTAGCCCTGCCAGTCGGGATCATCGATCGCGACGGTTGTGTCGGTCTGTGCAGTAGCGGAAAAGCCACGCAGGCCGGCGATCATGCGGTAGCCCATAAAGGCGCCGATGCGTACCGAGCCATAGTCCGCGCCAGAAACGGAGTGACGCACCCCTGAGTCTATGCCCCAGATCTCAACATTCTCGGGCAGCGGTACCGATCCCTGTAGCTCCGCGGGCTGACAGAGCAGGGCCAGCAGGCTATTGTCCTCGCCGCAGGCCGCCGTCATCTGGTCCATTACGCCACAGGGGGCGCCCACGATCAGATTCTCGACCCTCTGGCATAGAATCGCCATCTCGCGTCCACTGATTTGCAGTTGATAATGTGCGTTGAGGGCCTGCATTACCGCGACCTCCAGGGCGGCCGAAGAGCTGACCCCTTTGCCGATGGGGACCTCGCAGTGGATCATGATGCGCAGGCCGCCGCTCAGGTTCAACTGCCGTTCCCGCTGCAAAATGACTACCACGCCGATAACATAGGCCGCCCACGAGGTCGCTGGATCGCTATTGAGCAGGAGCCGGGCTTCATTATAGTCAAGTGGCTTGTCGTCACGTTGTAGACTGCTGAGCGGCAGACTGACCATGGACTGCCCCGAAATTTCGCTGGCCGCCGTGCTGCAGACTGTGATGCTTGGATCATCAGTAGGTTGGATGGCGGCCAGGGTCGCTACCGCCAGCGGCATCTCAAGCACCAGCGAGCCGGAGTAATCGGCGATGCCTCCCATCAGATCCAGGCGACCGGGGGCGCGCGCTACCAGGAGCGGCTTATCTGGCGCGAAGAAATCTGTCTCCTGGGTGTTGAGTTGTGTCAGCAGACGTTCTATATCTGTGGCGGACTGGCCCGACTGATAATGCCACATAGAGGAGTGACTCCTTTCATTGCCCATTTGTTAAGCCGGGGCAAGCCCGGCACCTACGACGACGATTTTGGCGTGAAATGTTGTGCCAGCAATGTTTTCAACGTGGGGGCGATCTGCTCATGAATGGCGCTGTTCGCATAGCCGATCCAGGACATATCGGTTGAGACGTCCAGGGGGGCACTAAGCTGTTCGCCATGTTCGTTGGTGATGATGATGCCCAGCTGGCGCGCGATTAGCTCGGTACAGAGATCATAGGGATGGCAGCAGAGGCCGGATGCCTGCCCGCGCGCAGCCAGCAGCGGCTCGGCCAGTGGACGCAGATCCGCCACCCAGCGATCGTGCCCCATCATTAATTCATAGAGCTGTCCACCGCTGCTGATGTACTGGTCTTCAAATGCCTGCACTTTACCGGCCGCGGCGGGTCCCAGCGTGCGCAGGATCAATTCATCATCGATGGCGGCCAGCTCGGCTCGCACACCTGGAAAGAAGCGTGAGATGTTACCATAGCCCTGGGCGATAGTTTGAGCCTGCGATGGTTGAGGATGTAGTGGCATGCTCTCGCCGGTGAGGCGATTATAACGCTCACCCTGAGCCGGCTGCCCGGCGAAGGCCCACAGACAATCGCTCAGGTGCTGCTTTACCAGGGGAATCTCAGTCTGCACTGCCAGCTCTATATCTGAAAGATTGGTGGACGCGCCCCGATTGGGGGCTACGCCAGTCAGAATCCAGGCGGCGCGCTTCTGATACATCAGGCCACGCGTGCCATCGATGGGATCAATGATGATGACCAGTTCAGCCTGTGCTGGATCGGTTTCGGGCGGAAAAACCATCAGCCCGTCTTCCCCCAATCCCTCGGCCACCAGGACAAAAGACCAGCGGGTGCCCAACTGCTCAAAATGTTGGAGCAGGACCTGTTCGGAGACACGGTCGATAGCGAAGATTGTATCGCCAGCCTGATCGGCCACAATCTCGCTTAACGCGTTCAACGAGTCGCGTTCGCAGGTCGCTACGACCTCATTGCGGATAGCGGCGTGTATCTGGCGAATCATGCTCAAAAGTTCATTAGCGGCACGAATCATGATAGCTCATTCCTTTTGCTCTGCTCACGATAATGCACGGTGGCCTGCTGGAGCAATTCGGCGGCCTTTTCCTCTGGCAGCGTATCGCTGATGAAATTGCCACCACCGATCTCGGGTCCGGCCAGGTATTTGAGCCGGCTGGGCTGGCGCAGAGGAGGATGGAAGGCGATAAAGAAATGATACGTCCCGTAGTCACCATCATTGGGGGCCTGGTGCAGGGCCATCACATAAGGGAAAGGCATCTGCCACAGGTTATCAAAGCGCACCGTCACGTTCTTGAGCGCGCGCGCCAGCGAAACGACTTCCTGTTCATTGAGATCCGAGACATACGGCACGCGGCGCTTGGGTGCTACATAGACCTCATAGGCGTAGCGGGCAAAGTAAGGGACAAAGGCGATGCTATGCTCATCTTCATAAAGAACACGTCTGCCGTCGCTCTGCTCGGCTGATATGATCGTACTAAAGAGATGTTGTCCGGTCTCAATCTGATAGCGCTGAGCCGCGAAAAGTTCGGTCTCGATGGATTTAAAGACGAAATTGGTGGCATAGATCTGCCCATGTGGATGTGGATTGGAGACGCCGACCACCTCGCCCCGGTTCTCAAAGAAGAGAAGGTGTTTGATGCCCGGCACTTGCTGGAGCTCACGAGTCTGTGCCTGCCACATAGAAACAACTTCTTCGATATTAGGGAGCGCCATCTCCGCCAGGGTCAGATTGTGGGCGGGGCTATAACAGATGACGCGGGCCAGTCCACGTGCCGGGCGTACACGGTAGGGATATGGGGGCGCTGGCGGCTCTTCCGGCGCATTGAGGCCCACGCAGGGATGATCATTATCAAAGACATAGACGCCTGTATAATCGGGATTGCGCGCGCCTGAGACACGGCTATTGCCAGGGCAGAGATAACAATCTGCCTGGTACGCCGGTATCTCTTGATCGGCGATCGAAACGGTCTCTCCAATCCATGGACGATCCTGGCGATGCGCGGCGATGACCACCCACTCCTCGCGGAGTGGGTGCCAGCGCTCTTCCCACCGGGTCTGCCGGGGAAAAGTTGTCTCGCTCATTACTGCTCCTCAGTATAACCATTTGGATGTGTGCTATGCCATTTCCAGGCGGTACGCACGATATCTTCCAGGGTGTATTGTGGTTTCCAGTTCAATTCGCTCTGTGCCTTGCTGCTATCGGCCCAGATCGCCACTGGATCTCCGGCACGTCTGGGTTCCAGCTCAACCTTGAAATCAACGCCACTGATACGTTTGGCAGTATCGACAACTTCTTTGACGCTACTGCCGACGCCGGTACCGAGATTGTAGGCGGTGCTTTGATTGGTCTTCGCCAGTGATTCCAGCGCCTGCACATGGGCGGTCGCCAGATCGACCACGTGGATATAATCGCGGATCGCCGTCCCGTCGGGCGTAGGATAGTCGGTGCCAAAGATCTTCACCGATTCCGTCTTGCCCACCGCGGCCTTCATCACCAGGGGAATCAGGTTGCCGGTGATACGCCAGTCCTCGCCGATCTTATTATCCAGCGAGGCGCCCGACGCGTTAAAGTAGCGCAGGCTGGTTGATTTCAACGAAGTCGTCTTATCGAGCCAGCGCAGCATGGTTTCAACCATCAGCTTGGTTTCACCATAGACGCTCTCAGGACCGAAAGGAGCATCCTCCGTCACCGGCAGGTTTTGGGGGTACCAAAGATCGAGCAGCTCGAAGAGAAGATGATATAGTTGCACGAATGGCGCTGCATGGCTTCGAGCAAGGTCAGCGTGCCGCTGACGTTATTGCGAAAGTATTTAGCAGGCTGCGTCATAGATTCGCCCGGCGCTTTATAAGCCGCGAAATGGATTACCGCGTCAGGTTTCTCCTGCTCAAAAATTTTATCTAGCAGTTCCGCATCATCGATGCTGCCTCTGATCAGAGGTTGCCCCAGCAGCGCGGCCCGATTGCCGTTTTCCAGTGTATCCAGGGCAATGACTTCGTGGTTGCGCGCAACCAGCTCACGTACTGTATGCGAACCGATATATCCGGCACCACCTGGTACAAGTACTTTCACTTTACTGTCCTCCAGTAACTTTTTTCCTGTGTGTTTTTTGTCTTTACTAACAGTATACTGCACGAAACGCGTCGCGTCAATGCACATTCGTGCAAAAAATTATGCATGAATGTGCCAGCAAAAAAAGTCATGGTGCGCGGTGCAGCATCTCCACTGAGAGTGGATTACCTGGATAATATCACAATCAAGGGATCTGAAGGAAGAACCGGTGGGGATGGTGAATAGGGTTCAGGCCAGCGTCACCGCGACGCCGGCGTCCTTTATGTCCTGTACAGGCTGAGCCGGGGCGGCGCCATCTGTAATCAAGGTATGTACGGCCGAGATAGGGGCGATGGCGTGTAGCGCGACCTGTCCCAACTTTGAATGATCGGCCAGCACGATCGTTTGCTGGGCGCGCTCAATAGTCTTCTTATGTGTCAGCGCTTCCAGTTGATTGGGACCGGTAAGACCATAGGCCGCGTTGATGCCGGTCACGCCGATAAAAGCTTTGCCGACAAACATCTGGCTCAAGCTCTGTTCGGCCATCGGACCCACTAGCGCAAAGAAATCGGAGAGCAGGAAGCCGCCGGTGAGCGTGACCGTTAATCCTGGCACCTGGGCCAGCTCCATCGCAATATTGACGGCATTGGTGACCACTGTCAGATCGGGAATCTGCGCGCGGCGGATCTGGCGCGCCAGGTGGGTGGTCGTGGTGCCCGGAGAAAGCGCCAGCGTATCGCCTGGTTGAATAAATTGGAGCGCGGCGGTGGCGATGCGATTCTTCTCTTCCACCAGCTTGTGCATATTTTTCTGGAATGTAAGCTCGCCGGCGTATGTGCTGTAGGAGGGCGTATCCAGCGGCACCGCGCCGCCATGCACGCGGCGTAAAAGCTGCTGACGCTCCAGTTTCTCAAGGTCGCGTCGTATAGTAGAGGAATTAACATGGAGACGCTGGCTCAGGTCTTCGGCCAGCACGCGCCCATGGACCATCAGTTCTTGCAGAATAAATTCGGTTCGTTTTGTAACGTCTGACATGTAACTTCCTAAATGTGGCAATGTGGCGCAATTATATATGCTGGCTTTGCCGCTGTCAAGCGGCCGCAGGCATCCAAGGGAGCGAGGAACACCCCTTATGAATATTTGCGTTATTTGATGATATTACATATACTTCAATGCTATTGGAGCATTGTAACTGGACTAGCGGTGTGAAGTATGGTATAGTGTAGAGTACACACCATGTCTATCATGCTTTTAGAAATCAGAATGGTAATTCATTGAGTGATAATTCACCACTAACAGATTTAGAGAACCTGGAAAACTTACACGGTTACCTGGGTCCTACACCCCCGCCAGGCAAGCTGCCGCCACGTGGAGAGCGTTTCTGGGTTGATCGCCCTGCGCAACTATCGCACGCGGTCAACTTGCTCAAGCAGTCTGGTGTGGTGGCGGTAGACGCGGAATTTACCCAGGTACGTTCGCGCTCACAGGGTGATGTCGTTTCAAATATCCCTCGTCTGGCTCTTCTGCAATTAGCGATTGAGAAGCACTGCTTCGTCGTGGATGCGCTTCGCCTGGCGGACCTCTCGTCACTAATGGATGTGCTTGGTAATGCCGAGATTGCCGTGCTTCTGCACGGTGCTGGTGCTGACATGCGTGTAATGGCCGAACGCGAACTACGGGTTGCCCACTATTATGACCTGGAGGCGACGTGCCGCTCTATCTTCGGGCAGCATGAGTCCTCACTGGCCGCGATGCTCCAACGGGCCTTTGGCTATCACCTGGATAAAAGCCTGCAGCGCACCGACTGGACCCGGCGTCCACTGCCTCCGGCGATGGTTGCGTACGCGGCTCGCGACGCGGAGGTAACGCTGGCCCTGTATCGCTGGCTGGACCTGCACTATCACGAGATCCTCCAGTTACACGAGATGAATGGCGAGGTGGACCTGGTCGCGCATTGGATTGAGCCATTTCTACGCGGGAACGCGACGCTCTCACCTGAGATGGCGATCGCGGAGGCCAAAGCGCAGGGGCAGATTGTGAACCGCGCGCAGGTGATCGCTGATTGCCGGGCGGCCCTGGTAATGGTCAAGCATCCCATGCGGCGCAATCGCTTGCTGCGCCTGATCGCGGATCTTTCTCTGACCCAACTCTCCGGCGACCTGCTCCCATTATTGCAGGCACTCACCTCCGATGAGCGCGCGGCCAGTACCCGAGCCCTGGGTCGTTTAGGTGTACAGTCTGCGGTCGAACCGATCAGCGCCCTGCTCACCGATCCGGTTTTAGATGTGCGCAAGGCGGCCCAGACGGCGCTGCGCAATCTGTTAACAAAAGAACCGCGCCAGACTCGTCCGGCGCCAGCGCGTGCCGCTGATGGAACACGCAGCTGGGTGGTCGAGAATACGCAGTCCTCAAATGATGACGATAATGGCTGGAAATCGCGTCTGCGCTCAATTATCGACGCTTGATCTCTCGTCGCCCATGCATTAACGCCGCCGTCGCGGGAGGCGTGTGCCCACCCAGACCAGAATAGCCAGGCCTGTAATGGTCCCCGTTCTACGGATACGCTGTTCCCACTGTATTTGTGCCCGTGGATTGCGCGCCCCCAGGCGAAGCAGATGCACAATTCTGGCCGCCAGCGTATCGGGAAGCGGAGCCTCCAGTGGACTGGTTTTTCGCGGGATGACGATCACATCGCCATGGTTCATGCCTGCATACTGATGGTCTTCAACCTGGTTTGCCGACGCTGTGTGGACGTTTGAACGCAGATACTCGGACAGGTGTTGGAAATACTGCTGGATAAAATGTTTGATGGCCCCCTTGATCAAGGCTGGCGTCAGTTTGCCGGCAGATTTATTGATTGTAAGCGTTCCTTTATAGGCCACGATCGTTTTATGCTCTCGCTCATGCAGATGGATACTACCCACTCCACTTAAATTCGTCTCGCCATCACTGGTAAAGGTCAGGCGATAGTGATAGGGATACTGCTGTTCAGAGAGCGTCATCACGCCGTGATGGGAACCTGCTAATAGACGGTTGCTCATCGTGAGCGTAATGTCATAGATACTGGGACTGACCTGCTTAACCTGTTGCAGCCCCGGAATGGTAGCGCCAAGGATTTCCCGATCTGTCAGACAGCGCCAGACCTCCTGCGGGGAGGCCTGCAAGGTGTAAGTACCTTCGATATTCATATGATAAATCCTTTGTGATAGATGAGTTCTCGTCGTCGGAATAATACTGGCCACGTTTAGCTGTCATTATAGGGGAGAAAGCCTTTTTATGAAAGCTGGTGCTTCTTCTTACCTATAATGATCTATGAAGCTAGGCATACAGCGGATATGCCTCGCCCTCACATCACAGCCATGAGCTTCAAATTCTGACCGGTTTCGCTATATTGTATCGGGTTGGGATGAAATTATTTCAACGTAAATAGTATAACTCTTTTACCGCTCATTGTGTTAGCGCGTATTTGATTCTCGTCATCGTGGGGGCGCGTAGCGGACGCGCGTCCGCTACGCGCCCCCACACGCGCGTCCGCTACGCGCCCCCCACACGCGCGTCCGCTACGCGCCCCCACACGCGCGTCCGCTACGCGCCCCCACACGCGCGTCCGCTACGCGCCCCCACACGCGCGTCCGCTACGCGCCCCCACACGCGCGTCCGCTACGCGCCCCCACACGCGCGTCCGCTACGCGCCCCCACACGCGCGTCCGCTACGCGCCCCCACACGCGCGTCCGCTACGCGGCCGCACGTGTGTGTTGTGATGGTGCATCGGGTGCGCATGCGCGCACCCGATGCACCATCACAACACATAAAGGGCACATGAGCGCGCATTCGAAGGACGTTTGTTGGGAGGCTTGCTTTCATTTACCTCAAGGTGTATACTATCATGCGTATAATTGCGTGAGGAGGAAGTCGGGTTCTTGCCCCCCTCTATGAGGAGCTTAATTTAATGAAAGTTATTCTTTTACAAGATGTTGAAGGTTTGGGAAAAGTTGGTGATCTGAAAGAGGTTGCTAATGGTTATGCCCGAAACTACCTCTTGCCGCGCCGTTTGGCTGCAGGAGCAACCCCAGGTTTAATCGCTAACCGTTCTCAGCGTGTTGCCGCCGAACAGCGCAGAATGGAGAAGCAGGCCGAATCCAATCGGCAGCTGGCTGAGCGATTGGGCGAAGTTTCACTTACCTTCAAAGCTAAAGTTGGCACCCAGGGCCGCCTCTATGGTTCAATCACGAGCCAGGATATCGCTGCTGCCCTGCGCGACGCTGAAAACGTCACCGTCGATCGCCGCGTTATTGCACTTTCCGAGCCTATCCGTGCGTTAGGTTCTTTCACCGTTCCTGTGAGAATTGCGCCTCAACTAGAGCCAAAGATCACAGTCAACGTTGTTGACGCGGCTGAAACGGCTGTTGCTCAGTAAGCTTTTCAACATAAAAAGACGCGGGCGCTGACGTGCCCGCGTCTTTTTTGCAGAGGTACCGTATTATGTTAGACACATAGCCGGTACCTCTGTCATCATTTTTGGCTACATTTTGGCGTGTGCAGTATCTACCAGGGAGATGGGAATGTTGGGCAGCAGGTCCGAGGCCAGCAGTCCTGCGCGTCCAATGTGCATGTTCTGGTTCACCAGGTCCGCGGCCGCCGTATGGAGGTAGACCGCGGCGCTGGCCGCGTCAAATGGCTGCACTCCCTGGGCCAGGAAACCGCTAATCATGCCCGCCAGAACATCGCCAGTGCCCGCGGTAGCCAGGGCCGGATTGCCCCACCAGTTGATGCGTGTACGTCCCTCCGGATCGACCAGAATGGTACAGGAGCCCTTCAAGAGCAGGTTGACCTGCCACTCTCTGGCTTTGGTGCGCGCTAGTTCCAGTCGCTCAATGTTGCCGCCGGACACCTTGACGCCCTTGCAGAGACGGCCCATCTCACCAGGATGAGGGGTAATCACAGTATCCTTTGGCAGCAGGGTCCACCAGCGTTCCAGCGCCGAGAGGTTATTTAATCCATCGGCGTCGATAACCAGGTGGGGACGTGTCTCATCCGGTAGTGAACGCAGATGCTCAAGGACCTGTAGAATGACCTCGCGTGTGTTGGATGACTGTCCCAGGCCGGGTCCGATCAGCAGGGCTTTATAGCCTTCGAGCTTGTCAATCAATGCCTTGGCGCGCTCGTAGCTCTCCGCGTTCTCTTCGGGTAAAATGGTGAAGGTCGCCTCATGGAAAGAACTGGCGTAGAAGGACAGCATCTTCTCGGTCACGGCCAGCGTAATCAGACCTGCCCCCACCCTGGCGGCCGAACTGCCCGCCAGGTAAGCCGAGCCGGGATAGGGTAGTGAGCCACAGAGCAACATCACCTTACCAAAGGTCCCTTTATTGCTATTGAGCGGTCGTTCAGGCAGGAGTTTGTGTACCTGTTGACCTGTCAGCATATCTGTCTGTAGCTGGCTCTCTAACGCCGCTGGTAAGCCAATATCGCCTACCTCTAAATCGCCGATATAATCGCGGCCCGGAAAGAAGAAGAAGCCCTGTTTGGGGCAGGCCAGCGTAATCGTTGTGTCCATGGCGATGCTACCCGGATCGACCTCACCGGTATCCGCATTAAGGCCGGTCGGAAGGTCTATCGCTACCAGGCGCAGATCGGCGCGGCGGGCGCGTTCATCTTTTACCCGGGCCAGCAGGGCGCGCATATCATCGGGCAGGGGACGTGAGCGTCCCGTACCCAGCAATGCGTCGATGATATAGTCTGCCCGTTGAATCTGTTCCGCCAGAGTCTCATCGACCACCTCATCCGGCCTGCGGGTACCCTGCACGACCAGCTTATGTTCTTTCCAGTAATACAGGCTAATCAGAGCCCCTTCCTTTTCCAGGTGACTGGCCATTACCAGTCCATCCCCGCCATTGTTACCGGGACCAATCAGGAAGAGTACCTTGAGCCCTTTAAGTTTATGTGTGGGGAGCAGATTTGCCTCAAAGAGCTCGGCGGCGCTTCTCCCTGCGTTGCTCATGAGGATCTCTGAAGTCAGGCCATATTCTTTATCGGCCCGGGTCTCCAGCTCTTTCATTTCTGAGATGGTGACGATATGCATACAACATCCTCCATGCTGCTCTATTGAATGATCTCTGTCTTTTTGTATTGTACTTACTGCTCAATAAATAGGGAAGGGAGCAAACTGATAAATGATTGCTAATCGCATGATACTATAAAAAGTATGCGGCTCCGCTCATCCAGATGAATGGCATCCATTATGAATGTGATGTGGGGACAGTATGGAGCCTCTCCTGTTACTGAGTACGTTTGAATGCTATGAACTGGCTCAGTGCTATGCTATACTGCTAGATATGAAAATAGCGCTCAAAATTATGCCACAACGCAGCACACAGTACGCGGATATGACTGCCCTGCTGGCGGTGCCAGAACTGCTCATCAGTCCGTTGGGTTCGTTGGCCCAGGATATACAGCCTATAACGCTGGCCGGGCAGGAATATGTGCTTGTGGCGATCCCTGACGATAGTAGGGACCGCTACCTGGCCTTACTCCCGACGATATTGCCCAGGCTGGGGGCCTTAAGCGAAGGTTACGAATACTTTGAACAGCTGGGAGATATCCCAGGACCCTTGCTCCGTCCCATCGAGCCTCAGTTTACGCCGTTTCTACCTCTTGAAATGGCCGAGGCACGCCGCTATCGCGGCAAAACCAATGAGACCTTTACGCGTGTCTTGCTCAATACGGCCGTCTTTTCCAGTCGCTTTGAACTCGCGGAAGGTGAGCGCATCAGGGTGCTGGATCCCCTGTGTGGCGGAGGAACCACCCTATTTCTGGCCCTGGCCTTTGGATATGATGCCTTTGGCATCGAATTGAACCGGCAGGATATTGATACGACAGCGGTATTCGTGCGCCAGTACCTGCAGGGAGAGCATATCAGGGTCAAAGAGACCGATGAACGTGGTCGGCGCAGTGGTCGGCGCTATCAGTTTGAGATCGGCGCCAAAGGCAATGCTCAACATCTAGTCCTGGCGAATGGGGACGCGGCGGACGCGACCCTGCACATGCGCGAGGTCGTGGGAGGACCGCGTATGCACGTGATCGTTGGTGACCTGCCCTATGGCATCCAGCATTTCGGTGAGATCGCATCCCTCTTGAGCAAAGCGCTACCGGTGTGGGAAGGCATGCTCGTATCCGGTGGCAGCATCGCTCTGGCCTGGAACGCCACCCGTATTACGCGAGAAGACATGGTGGCCGCCCTGCAAAAATATACGCAGCTCCAGGTTCTGAACGAGGACGTGTATACACGATTTGCTCATCCTGTAGACCGTGTCATTAAGCGACGTGACCTGATTGTTGCTGTAAAAGCGTAACTGCTCCTTTGTAGCTATACATGTTAGCTGGCTTCGCATATAATGTTACTTATTATCGCTGTAACAAATCGGCACACCGAAGCTGTCTGTACACACGGATAGCTCCATCATAAGGGGTATGTATGCGTAATCTCCCAAATATATTGAGTATCAGCCGCTTGATTGCCACCGTGGCGGTCTTTATTTTAATCCTGGTGAATCAGCCCTGGGCCTTTCTGGTCGCCACCGTTCTCTTTTTCCTGGCCTCTGTAACCGACTACCTGGATGGCTACCTGGCCCGTCGCTTTAAAGTGGTCTCCTCGCTGGGCGTTTTTCTGGACCTGACCGCTGACAAGGTATTTGTGGCCGCGGTACTGATCGCGCTGGTACAGCTTAACCTGGTGCCGGCATGGGTCACTTTCATCATCATTACGCGTGAATTTATGGTGTCCGGTTTACGTTCAATCGCGGCCGCCAAGGGCAAGGTGATCCCAGCGGGTGTGTGGGGAAAGCAAAAGACCTTTATTACGCTAGTTGCCCTGGGAGCATTACTGCTGGCGAAAGGTCTGGGCGCCCATATGCTTTCGCTTTTCCCCCTCATGCTTACTTTCAATAGTCAGACTGTCAACGCGGCAGAGATACTACTCTTGATCGCTGACGCCCTGATCGTGGTGGCCACCATCTGGACCATCTTTTCAGGGGTCGAATACCTGATCGGAGGCTGGCCGCTGCTGCGCAGCAGCGATGCGGACGAAAAATAGGGTCGCAAAGAGGCGAGAAGAGCATGCTCTTCTCGCTATGCAGTTGGATTAGCTTCGGCCTCGGGCACTTTTTGCCCCAGTTTGCGTTCCGAGCCTGAAAGCAGGCGGCCAATGTTATCGCGATGAAAAATAATAACCAGTGCGGGTCCGATAAGCATATAGAGGAGTTGAGGCAAGCTAACGGCGGCAAAAAAGCCTGGATGTGTAACGCCCAGGATATAAAATACAATGCCGCAGACCATAGAGGTCAGGCCACCAACAATGGAGCCCAGCGAGACATATCTCCAGATACTAATGGTGCCGATGGTAGTGATTGCTGAGATCAGAAACGTCAACGGCGAACAGACCAGGAGCACCCCCCGCCTGTCAGAACGCCGCGGCCACCCTTAAAGCCGATAAAGACGGGATAGCAGTGTCCCAGCAGGGCCGCCAGGCCAGCCACCAGAATGCCCCAGCCATTGGCATAAAAGAGTGGGACCAGTGTTGCCAGCAGGGCCGGGCCGATCCCCTTTGAGAGGTCGATAACCAGAACAATCAGCGCTGGACCAGTTCCCAGCGTGCGCTGTACATTGGTCGCTCCGATTTTGCGACTTCCATGTTCTCGAATATCAAAATCCCTACCACGGAGTAGTTTTCCCATCCAGTAGCCGGCGGGGATCGACCCCCATAGATAAGCGACAATCGCTGTCAGAACAAGTGAAACGATGATGTTAGACATCGAATGCTCCTTTGTATGATGTACATCCAGTGCCAGCCCCATTATAGACCGCATCTCATGAATTGACTAGGGGATATGTCGAGGGCCGCTGCTACAGTGATACTATTTCCATGGGTCATGAGAGCGCAGCCAGCCATGGCAGATAATGATATACTCAACGAAGGAAGGCGCCAAAAAACCGTTAACGAGATGGTTCTATTATAGTGCAGGTACTATCTATATTACTGATCAGCGCTGATTGGGTTCGACCATTATCATTATTTTATCGATAGAGTTATGCTGTAGCGTGTAAGGAGGATTATATGCGGCGCGTTGGAAGGTATAGCCGTATTGTTGTTAGAATACTTATAGTCGTTACCGTTGGCATCCTTTTCATGCTGGGTCGCTATGTGTTACAGCGGCTCTCAGGCCGCTTGCAGACGACCAGCTTCGATACAATTGCATCACACCCGGTCGAAGAGGTGCCCTCTATAGCCATAGAGCGTGACTCAAACGAGACTGAGGTAGCGGAATTTATTTCAGCCAGCGAAGAGCCGATAAATGAAACAGTATCACCTGTTATGGCTGATCGATCAACAAGTGAAGAAGCAGAGGAGTCTGCTGATACTTCTCCCTCGCAGCCCGAAGCCTATTGCGTGAAGTGCCGTGCCAGGCGTGGGATGAAAGATGCCAGACGGATTGTTACCAAGAATAACAGAAATGCTATGGAAGGGGTATGCCCCGTCTGTGGTACACGACTTTTTCGTTTTATATCAACGAGTAACTAAAAACCTTCAGTGAAAAGCGTTGAAACGGCTTGCAGTAATTTAAAACAACAATTTCTGTACGAATTGATAGTAGATGCGGAGATGATCGAGGGTTAATGATGTGTATGTTGAGGAGCCTGCCATGCTAAGTGAGGCATGCTGCATTACTTTACAATAGAACACAGAGATTTGCTATGAAAGTAAGGAAAAAATGGAGCAAATCACTTGACGTTCTATCATTCTCAACGTATAATCTCCCTCATGTGTGTTGAGCATCTACGTTTCGCATTGATACGAGGCGTGGAATTATGTCGCCTCGATGATCAGAAAGACAGCAACCAATAAGCGGACTCGTAAGCGTTTTATTTGCTGTCAGTACTTCATCCTCTTTTTTGTGTGAAAGCTTGCAGGGATTGATAAAGACGTCGGGTGTGGTTTTTGCTATCTGCGCCGCCGTTGGTATGGTGCTAAAGCAAGGGGCAAGCAGCACAGGGCAGATATAAAAGCTGGATGAAGCTTTTAGTTTTACTAGATAGGTAATCAGAGGCGGATATCGGGAATGGACCCGCTGGGGTCGAGAGCCTCACTACCAGGAGGAGTTTGACAATGAGTATTGGTGGACAGAGTGATGCATCGGATCGCAAAATCTATCGCTTCACACCTGAAGGCTTCGCGAAGATGAAAGAGCGGCTGGACTATTTGCGTAACGTAAAACGCCGAGAGGTCGCCGACTACATTCATGAAGCCAAGGAAGCTGGCGATATCAGTGAGAGTAGCGCATACGAAGAAGCAAAAAATGACCAGGCAATGCTAGAAGGCGAGATTCTCGAACTTGAACATCGCATCGCCTATGCCGAGGTAATGACTCCAGACATGCACGCTGACACGGATGGTACCATCCATATTGGTATGCAGGTTGAAGTAGAGACGGACAGAGGCACCAAGCGTACGTTTAAGATCGTTGAGACGTTCGAAGCAAATCCAAAAGAGGGGTTGATTTCTGATCAGGCTCCTGTGGGTAAAGCTCTGATGGGTCACCGCGAGGGTGATGAAGTGAGTGTTTCAACTCCTGGCGGTGTAACGACATATACGATCATTTCTGTTCGGCCAATGCTATAGCCAGGCTTAGTAATACTTTTCCAGGGCGCCCACACCATGGGCGCCCTGTTTTTTTTGGGGGATGATATTTGACACATGGTATACTCATCGGTAATATAGAGGGATAATTCTATTGCTGGGCTGTAGGGTGGAGTACCGTGGGCCAGCAAATGGCCTGTGAGGGGCGATAAGGAGCTAGTTCGTGTTAACATTTGAAGACTTGACCGGATTATTTATCAAGGCGGCACGTGATCTTGGTCTGGTCGCGCACCCCGAGTCCTGGTTGAATACGCGTTCGCTGGAACGTGAGTTTACCTGTACCTGTCATACGGGTTCTTGCGATGACGTGGAGCAGCAGAGCTCGTGTGTGGTGTCGTTTTCCTGGGGTGTACTGGATACCGCCCTTTCAACAGATGGCCCGGCCGGCGTATGTGAGTTTTTCCATGAGGTCGAACAGGATTGCGCCCATCTACATACCAGCGCGATTCCACCGCTGATACTGGACCTCTCTTACACCCTGGTTTTGCATGGGGTCGCGCCCAGCGAAGAGACCCTGCTCTCGCTGGCGCAGATGCTCAAGCTCCAGGCCAGCGAGCAGAGCCGCAGAACCATCGAGACACGTCCAGGCGTGAGCATGATCTTACGCGACAATCGTCTCTATCCCGATGTTCTGACGCTGCAGCAGCGTGTAGAGATTCCTATTTGGCATCCCCTGGGTATGCGGGGCTTGCATGAGGATCAGCCTGTGCCCGGTAAAAGTATCCTGCTGCAGGTAG
This sequence comes from Dictyobacter halimunensis, assembly GCF_036245075.1. Lineage (NCBI taxonomy): Bacteria > Bacillati > Chloroflexota > Ktedonobacteria > Ktedonobacterales > Dictyobacteraceae > Dictyobacter > Dictyobacter halimunensis. Next base: position 1,632,893 of record NZ_BSRI01000002.1, on the reverse strand, counting down.
AGGATGGGGGATTGGAGCAGATCGTTTTGCCAGATGATCCACAGCCCGAAGAGTGGCTACCTGGCGTGTTAGTGGAAGTCTGTCAGGATATTATGCAGGTGCTGGCCGCGCTGGAAACAGCCGTATGCCCGAATACCTCCGATCGTCCATGACGGGATGTTTGAAGCATAACATTATTGTGGACGAAAATGGTCGGACTCACCGACCATTTTCGTCCACAATAATGTTAGTACATGCGATTGGGTCTGTGTCTTCGTCCGTTGGGCAGCAAGACGTCCAGTGCATCGTCGACCGTAATCACGCCTTCGAGGTGACCATTCTCGTTGACCACGGGCACGGCCAGCAGGTTATATTTCGCCAGTGTCTCGGCCACGGCGCGTGGATCGTCATCTGGCCGCACTGCGATCAGATCGGTCTCCATAATTTCCTGCAATGTCTGACCGGTCTGCGCGACCAGCAGGTCCCAGATAGATACAACCCCTAGCGGGCGATATTCATCGGCATTCTCATCTTCCACGCAGTAGACATAAGCGATACGTACATCGTTTTCAATGATCTCGGTGCGGATCGCCGTGAGCGCATCCTGTGCGGCGCGCGTCTGATTGAGCACAATGTAGTCGGTCGTCATCAAGCCGCCGGCCGTATTGGCCTCATATTCCAGCAGATCCTGTACCTCTTCCGAGTCCTCGGGATTGAGTTGCTGCAAGAGTTCCTGCTGCCGGTCCTCAGGGAGTTGCCCCAGCAGGTCTGCCACCTCATCGGGACCCATTGCGCGCAGAATGGCGGTAGCCCGCTCATCAGACAGATTTTCCAGAATCTGCGCCTGGCGTTCGGTGGCGATCTCCTCCATGGTATCGGCGGCCAGTTCATCGTCCAGGCGTTCGAGCAGGCGCGCCCCCTGTTCAACTGAGACCTGGTGGACGATATTGGCAATATCCGCTGGATGCAGCTCTGATAGGTGACCGCTGAGGGTGCGGTGCGTAGGTGTGGATGTAGTGGTCAGGGGTGCGGTAGGAACCTTCTGGTCGCTCTCCTCTTCATAATAGCCCGCCTGTACCAGTTCAACCTCTGACCAGGGAACCAGCGTGGCGCTGGTGGGCTGGTTGATCGCGTTAGCCAGCCAGGATGGGGCCAGGCGACGAACCAGGCTGAGGGAGCTCTTGTCGACGCCCAGAATCTGCCAGCTATCGTTGAAGCACAGATCATTGACGCGCACCATTTTTTTATGCTCCAGATCAATGATCTGCTTATCAAGTACCTCTTGAGCCAGGCGGAACTCATCCTCAGACACGAGGTCAGACTGTAACTGAGCAAGTTGTTCCTCGGGGTAGCGCAGGTGCCACGCTCCCTCACTATGTATAACATCCGTGATTGGCACGCGCTTCTGCTGGTCATCTTCGATCTCTACCAGCAGGGCGGTAGGATAGGCTGGATTGTCCTGTCCTACCTGGGATGCGCGCGCGAGTATATCAATGATTTTGCCAACGCGCGTATTATGCTGGTCCAGCAATGGCGCGCCGAGCAGCTGGCTCAAGTATAACATGTGATTACATCTCTACCCGTGAATCAGGCAACACTTTACTGGGTTCTAACGTCTCGAAGGAGTTATCCTGCTGTTTGTTGAGCTGGACGCTGGTACCAATAAAATCGCGGAAGAGTGGATGAGGTCGATTAGGCCGGCTCTTGAACTCGGGATGGAACTGAGAAGCGACAAACCAGGGATGATCTTTGAGCTCGATAACCTCGACCAGGCTATTGTCGGCGGACCGACCGCTGACTACCAGTCCATGAGCCTCCATGCGCTTGCGATACTCGTTATTGAATTCATAGCGATGGCGATGGCGCTCAAATACAATCGCCTCTCCATAGGCTTTATAGGCTTTTGTATCAGGCATCAAGCAGCAGACCCAGTTGCCCAGACGCATGGTACCGCCTTTATCGGAGACGTTGCGCTGCGTATGCATAAGATCGATGACCGGATTGGCGTTCTGGGGATCGAACTCGGAGCTATTGGCATCGGTCATACCCAGCACGTTGCGGGCAAACTCAATGACGGCTACCTGCATACCCAGACAGAGACCCAGGTAGGGGATGTTGTGACGGCGCGCATAGCTGGCGGCCTTGATCTTCCCCTCGATACCACGGTGGCCAAAGCCACCGGGAACCACGATACCGGCGACGTCTTCCAACGCCTCCTCGTAGTTCTCGCCCATCTGCTCCAGCGCTTCTGAATTAATCCATTTGATGCGAATATCGACGTCATGGAACCAGCCGGCGTGATGTAAGGACTCCGCGACCGACATATACGCGTCGTGCAGTTCGACATATTTACCAACCAGGCCGATGGTGAGCTCGGGCCGTGAACGCTTGATGCGGGCCACCAGTTCTCCCCATTCGCCCATTTCAGGCTCATGTTTGGGCAGGTTCAGCTCCTGCACAATAAACTCGCCCAGGCCGGCCTCCTCCAGGTTCAAGGGAACCTCGTAGATCGTTTCGGCGTTGGTCATGCCGATAACCGCCTTTTCCTCGATGTTGCAGAAAAGCGCTATCTTCTCACGCAGGTCATCGGGCACCGGGTAGTCGGAGCGGCACAGGATCACATCAGGCTGAATGCCGACGCGCAGTAGCTCTTTAACGCTGTGCTGCGTTGGCTTTGTTTTGAGCTCCTTGGCGGCTCCAAGGTAAGGGAGAAGTGTGACATGGATATAAAGGACATCCCGACGTCCGACATCCTTACGCATCTGACGAATGGCCTCTAAATACGGCTCGCCCTCGATGTCACCGACCGTGCCACCAACCTCAACGATAACCACGTCGGCATCCGAGCGACGGGCGACCGCGTGGATGCGATCCTTGATCTCGTTGGTAATGTGGGGGATAACCTGGATCGTGCCGCCAAGGTACTCACCCCGGCGTTCTTTACCGATAACTGATGCATAGACCTGACCGGTGGTGACATTGTTGGCCTGGTATGATGGCTCATCAGTAAAGCGCTCATAGTGGCCCAGGTCCAGGTCCGTCTCAGCCCCATCATCGGTCACAAAGACCTCACCATGCTGGTAAGGTGACATTGTGCCCGGATCAACATTAATATAGGGGTCTAATTTCATAAGGGAGACGGAGACTCCGCGATTTTTGAGGAGACGCCCGAGTGAGGCGACACTGATACCCTTCCCTACTGAAGACGCCACACCACCTGTTACAAAGATAAATTTTGACATAGCTTCGCTTCCTCCTTATACCCGGAGCCTTGCCTTGAGTATTGAAACATTGACAATAGTGTCACAGCTTTTAGCGTGGTGTAAGTAACACAACTTGCATGGCTGCTGGCAGAGAGCTTCTGGTGACCGTAAATTTGGGCTGCGGCTCAATAGCCTCCACACCCATTTCACGACAAAACTTATTAAGTTGTGCCGGTACGCCTTCAGTTTCTTCCGGATGATAGTGCATAGGAATAACCACGCGTGGTTCTACCTGACTGATAATCTCCGCAGCCTGTGTTGCATCAATCGAATTACCACCGCCAATTGGCAGGAGAAGTATGTCTGCGTCGGCAACTTCTTCTAACTGTTGCTCTTGTAAAACATGACCCAGGTCACCTAAATGGCAGATGACGAGATCGTCCATGTGTATAATGTAAATAGTGTTGCGCCCCAGTTTTTGTCCATGTTCATCATCATGATAGGAAGCAACACCGGTAATCAACACATCGCTAATTTCATATTCACCCGGTCCACGTACGACTCGTGGATGACCACCCACACCCTGTACGTAGTTATGGCCTGGATGATCATGACTGACTGTGACAATAGAGGCATTTACCTTGCTCAAGCTGTCGGCCGCTTCCGAGTTCGCCTGCCGAGGAGTAACGGGATCTGTAATGAGAACGACGTTTTTGCCACGTAGCTGAAAGCAAGAGTGGCCAAGCCAGGTTATTTCCATAACTGTAATACTCTCTCACATAAGTTCGGGCGGGGACCCAATGTCCTCGCCCGGATTGTATTGTATCATATTGGTTAAGTGTCCTACAAGGGACGAATGGATGGCTAATACTTTTGTATGTCTCCCTGGGAGAAGGATAAACGGATCCTTGCTGATCTAGAGATACTATTTGTAAGGTAGTTTGTTGCTATATACTCATTCATTCGTTTACTTGATATGGAATAGACTTATTTTTGCGTCCTTATTTCTGCCTGTATAGGCATTCTTTTAGTTAAGAAGAGAGGCTTTATGTATGCGGATTTCCGTTATTGTCCCTGTCTATAATGAAGAGAAGACAGTGGCTAAGATTTTAGAGATGCTTGCTCAGGTGCAACTGGACCTTGAGGTAATTGTTGTCGATGATGCGTCCAGCGATCGCACCTGGGAGATCATTCAGCAACTGCGCCAGACGGCCCCTTACGACTCCTATCAGTATGTGCGTCATGAGCGCAACCAGGGCAAAGGCGCGGGCCTGCGTACCGGATTCCAACTGGCGACCGGCGACCTGGTAACCGTTCAGGACGCGGACATGGAGTATGATCCCCAGGACATTCCTGCGCTGGTACACAAATGGGATGCCGCGACGGCAGCAGGCCATAAGCGTGTAGCTATTTATGGGTATCGCGATCTTTCAGGTCAGAAATTTACGACCCGCTGGGGCAATCGCTTCCTGACCACTGTGACCAATGTCTTATTTGGTAGCCGTATTCATGATATGGAGACCTGCTATAAGTTGATGCCAGGCGCGGTGGCCCATGCCCTGCCCATGACCGGTCGGCGCTTTGAGATCGAGCCAGAAATTACGACCTGCATCCTCAAAGCCGGTTACACGATCTTTGAGGTGCCCATCAGCTATTATCCTCGTGAAGAGAAGAAGCTTTCACCCTGGAAAGATGGCTGGCCTGCCCTGGCTATGCTATTAAAGCAGCGCTTTAACAAAAGCATCAGTATCGCTGAGCCAGTGAGCAATAATAAGAGCGCGCCAGAACACGTCAACATCGTCAAGTAGCTATGCGTTTATGCTGCGTGGCACACAGTGACGCCCCTGTATATTCAGGTAATGAGCCGGCGGATATATTGATATATGCGCGTGTGTTCTCTCGACGTCTGATATATCCTATGGTATAATCTGTGCGAAATTGATTCACCTTTGGTTGAAATGGGTTAGCTCGAAAGAGAGGAAAACTCTTGCTGCAACAGTGGCTTCCGGCAATTCGTGTTGTTCAGATCATTCTGAGCATCGCCGTCGTGGTTTTTATTTTGTTACAGGCTCGTGGCGCAGGTCTGGGAAGCGCCTTTGGTGGGAGTAGCGCCGGCTCCGTGTTTAAAACACGCCGTGGCGTTGAGCGCTTGATCTTTAATGCGACGATCATCTTCATTGTCCTCTTCGCTCTGATTTCTGTGCTGAGCGCGGCTATTGCTGCTCGCGGATTATAAGGCTCGCACGGACACCTGCTTTGGTGTGTCCTGAGGTTGAGTGATTGCTGTAAAGCGAAATTTACCAATATTGGTCGCGTTTCACGCCTGAGAGGTCATTCTGCTACAGCGCGCATGGATAGCTTATCCGCAATATCGAGATAGAGAGCGAAAAAAGGCTGCCAGGGAAATCCGGTAGAGCTATGATACTTCAAGCCGCCGGAACTCCTTTTAGCAGCCTTTTTTTTATGTTCCTGTGCCTGTTTTTTAGTACCGCGTGCGCCAGTGCTCCCACCTCTACGCGATTGCAGGTGCAACCACCTCCCACCGCCAGGTTAACTTACGTGGCGATCGGGGCATCTGATACCTTTGGCACGGGTACGGATGATCCTGCCACGCAGTGCTGGCCGGTAGATCTCACGCATGCGCTGGGTTCACAGACCCGTTTAATCAATCTGGGGATTCCGGGCATCGATGCTCATGACGCGCTGAATATCGAGTTACCGGTGGCGCTGGATGCCCATCCCGGCCTGGTCACGGTCTGGCTGGCGGTCAACGACCTGGTTGATAAGGTACCGCTGGCCAGCTATCAACGCGACCTGGATAGCATCGTGCGGCGCTTGCGTTCCACCAATCCCAATACCCCGATTATGGTGGCCAATGTGCCAGACCTGACCCTGTTGCCGCGCTTCAAAAATGGCGATATCCGGGCACTGCAGCGCCAGATTGCCGCATATAACGCAGTCATCGCCAAAGTTGTGCAGCAGAATCATGTTGTGCTGGTTGATCTCTATCAGGATTGGCAAGCTCTGGCCGATCATCCCGAATACATTAGCCAGGATGGTTTTCATCCCAACGAACTGGGTTACGCACAAGTGGCCGATATCTTCTACCATACGCTGAAGACATTGAAAACATGACACAATTTTTTGGCATCTCGCTTGACCAACTAACACCTATTCTTCTGATCGTGACCGGTATTATTATGGGGGGAACCCTGATACTGGCCATCACCAATGCGATCTTTTTTAAGATCGGGCTACGCAATGTCAGTCGACGCCGTACCCAGATGGGTCTGATCGTGTTTGCCCTCATGCTCTCTACCACCCTGCTCTCGGGGGTACTGGCCACTGGCGATGTGATGACTTCGGCTGTCCAGAGCGTTGCCGTCTATAATTGGGGCAACATCGATGAATTGGTGGAGGGAGGCCATGGGGCCCTTGGGACCTACTCCCAGCGTACCTATAACCAGGTTAAGCGACATGCGCAGACGGTGCCCGATATCGCGGCTGTGGGGGCGGACTTACACGACACCGGTCTGTTGCTGGCGGACCAGACGTCGCGCCAGGTGCGCTCGAATGTGGGCGCGCTGGCGGTATTGCCCGATAGCGAGCTTGGATTTGGGGGCTTAACGGATGCCATATCTAAACGACCCCGGCGCATCAGCGCCCTGCCAGATAACGCGGTCTATCTGAATCAGTCTTGTGCCAGCCTGCTAAACGCCCGCGCGGGCGATCGTCTGTACCTCTATTCCTCGCGCTGGCCCGGACGCCGCTATACGATGAATGTCGTCGCCATTGTTAACAATACCGATATCGTGGGCGACCAGCCGGTCCTGATCAGCAATCTGCATACCTTCCAGAAGATAGAGAACGAGCCGGGTAGAATCAACCAGATCCTGATCGCGAATCGCGGCGGTGGTGGCGTTAATGGTGTCGCCCTGTCAGACCAGGTAGAGGATCAGGTGGAGCGCTGGTTGCCGGGCGACGTTCATGTGATACAGGTCAAGCAACAGGGGGTGCAAACCTCGCAGAATGCGCAGGATATCTTTTCGCGTATCTTTTCTCTCTTCGCCCTCTTCGCCCTGGCCATCGGGCTGCTGTTGATATTTCTTATCTTTGTGCTGCTGGCGGCTGAGAGACGCTCGGAAATGGGGATCGCCCGCGCCATCGGTGTGCAGAGGCGACATCTCATCCTGATGTATCTCTTCGAGGGTACCGTCTACGATCTGATCTCCTCCCTGATCGGGTTGCTGGCTGGTTTTGGGTTGGGAGCCGCCTTGATTTATTTCTTAGGACCCCTGCTGGCGCGCTTCAATTTTCCGCTTAAATTTAGCTTTCAGCCTCATAGCCTGCTGATCGCTTACTGTCTGGGCGTCATCTTTACCTTTCTCTCGGTGGCCCTGGCGTCCTGGCTGGTGAGCCGGATGACGGTGAGCGAGGCTATTCGGGATCTGCCGGAGCCGGCGCGCGTACGCCTGCCTCTGCATGAGCAAGGGACGCGTCTCTATCAGCTGAGTGTGCAGTTGAGGGATTGTTTGCGACCGGGCGTGCGCAACTGGCGACGCGCGCGCAGAATCCTGTTTGAACATGTACCCGAAGTAGCATTGAGCTTCTTGATTACGCTGACCGTTATCGGCATCGTTCCCCTGCTGGCCGGTATCCTGCTGGTCCAACAGGGTTTGAACGATGAGGAGGTCATTCCTTTTTCACTTGGCCTCTCGCTGTTTGTCTTTGGGGGCGTGCTGTTGCTCAAAACCTTGCTGCTTCAGAGCGTGGCCGTCTATCTGCGACTGCGCCATAGATATGAGAAGGTAGATTTTCAATCCTGGTCGTATTGGATTGATGGGGCTGTAGCCGCGCTGATAGGACTGTCGTGGCTGGCCTATTGGGCGCTGCCTTTTGATGCGCTGGCTCAACTCGGCCTACCACGCTTTCAAGCGGGCATCGAAGTGTTTTTTGTCGCGGGCGTCATGATGGTTCTGGGCGCTGTCTGGACCCTGAGCGCCAATGCTCGCCTGCTGACTGTGCCTTTTCTGGCCCTGTTCTCGCGCATACCCGCGATCTTCGTTGTGCTCAGGTTGGCCCTGGCCTATCCGCTGCAGCGTCGCTTGCGCACCGGCTTAAGCGTGATCATGTTCAGCCTGGTCGTCTTTGCCATGACGGTGATGGCGATTATTACCAATGCGATGCAGAATTCGTATGTCGATATCAACACGCAGACCGGAGGGTACGACATCCAGGCGACGGCCTACTTTAAAGCGATCCCGAATCTGCAGCAATCGCTGGCCGCACATGGAATTAGTCCGTCCGATTTTTCCGCCATCGGGGTGCGACACACGACCGCCCTGGGCGTGTTGCAGCCCGGCGCGCCCTCTCCACGCTGGTCCGTCTACCCGGCCCAGGTCGTGAATGGTGGTTTCTTGCAGGGCTATGGTACCCATCTCATTGCCCGTGCGCAGGGCTTCCAGAGCGATGACGCGGTCTGGCAGGCGCTACGCCAGCATCCCGATTATGCGTTGATCGATAGTAGCGCCCTGCCCTATGATCCCAATCGATCATACGTCTATGATCCTTCCGCTGCCAATGCCACAACGGCCAATGTGCCCAAAACGCCACCGGGCTTTGATCCCAACCTGACCTTTACCATGAGCGGCATGTCGCAGGGTGATACTTCATTTCTGGCGGTACCCCTCTGGGTGATTGGTCTGCATGGCAAGACCGCGACGAAGATAACCGTGATCGGGGTGGTCGACAATAGCGATTCAGCCCATTTTGGACTCTATGTGCCGCAGTCCGCCTACGATGTCAGCCAGCCCGGTATCGTGCCGGGAAGCACAAATTCTCCACAGAATCAGAGCTACTATTTCAAGGTAGCCCCCGGACATGATCTACGGGCGGTAGCGCTCCAGCTGGGTTCAGCCTACCTGGATGATGGCCTGGAGACAACGGTGCTGGAAGATATTATCTGGCAGGCTCGCGGACCACGCATCCTGCTGAGCAATGTGCTGCTGGCGGTCGTTGGCCTGGTCCTTTTGCTGGGCATGGCGGCCCTGGCTTTGATCGGGACACGGGCCGTCATCGAACGTCGCCAGCAGATAGGAATGATGCGTGCCATGGGCAGTTCACGCCTGCTGATTCAGGGTGCATTTTTACTTGAATCATTCCTCATAGGGGCGCTGGGCAGTATTCTAGGAATCGCGCTAGGTCTCATCCTGTCGCGCAACATCTTTGCCGCCAACTTTTTTGAGCAGTATCAAACGGGCCTCGTCTTCAGTATCCCCTGGCAACAACTTGGCTTGATCGTTGCCGTCTCCTTCGCTGCTTCACTCCTTGGTGCCGTCCTGCCGGCCTGGCAGGCTGGACGTGTCGCACCAGCCGAAGCACTGCGCTATTCATAAATCCAACCACAAAATCCCATATTTTATGTATCATGAGCCCCATTTCCAGCAATTAACTCAGCAAGCAGGTGAGAAAATATTGCATAATAACAGTAGAAGAATTTATAGTGCTTGCATACAAATGAAAAAAGATTGTAAAAGTATCTATCTATGAGTTAAAATAATAGAATAGATGTCGTTTGCTGTGATATTTTACTTCACATATTTCTTCTCTGTGACCACATGATGGATGTGTTGTTACGCGGGTGTAGCGACCTGTGTGGATGCTGGCAATGTTTTGCCACCCAGGCAAAGGATACATATTTGTTGAGCTGTGATGTGTTCTCAATGGCTCTTGTCAGAGTGCAGCTCTCACAAGCAGCGTGTTTGGGGTTTGACTTAGAAGGATACTTAGGCTGATGATGTAATGCATATGCGTTGCATCATCATCATGTGACGAAGGATTGTCTATGCATGTACTATTTATTGGTGGCACCAATGAAGTTGGCGCCAGTTGTCTTGCTGTTCAAATCGCCGATCAGTGGATTGTCATTGACGCGGGCGTGCGTGTCGATCGCAGTGCCGATCCTCTCCCCGATTTTGCATTGTTGGAGGACAAAGAGGTCCGTGCAATCTTTGTTACGCATGCCCATGCCGATCATATCGGGGCGTTGCCGCTGCTACACCAGGCGTATCCGGATGCTCCTATTTTTGCTTCACGTGCGACGGGTCTGCTGATGGAGGTGATGCTGGCGGATGCGCAGCGTATTATGCAGCGCCGAGCCGTTGATGAGATGGAGCTCCCTCTTTACCCCAGCGACCTGGTTGAACGTATGCTTAATCAGGTGCGCCCTCTGCCGGTTGGAGAGGCTGTTACGATTCCAGAACTGCCTGAAGTGACCGTCATCGCCAGTTCGGCAGGCCATATCGCTGGCGCGGTCAGCTTTGGTTTCGTAGCTCCTGACGGCTCTCTGGTGGTCTCCGGTGATATTAGTGTGACCGAGCAGCGCACCGTTTGCGGGGCCCAGCCGCCGCCGATTGAGAAGCCTGATCTCCTCGTGCTGGAGGCTACGTATGGCGCGCGGCTGCACGCCAATCGGCAGGCGGAAGAGCAGCGCCTGGCGCAGGCGGTCGCCGAAGGCATTGAGCGTGGCGGTCATGTGTTGATTCCTTGTTTCGGTCTGGGAAGGGGACAGGAGGTACTGCTGCTGCTTGTGGATGCGCAGCAGAAAGGCTTGATCCCAGAATTTCCAATCTATGTGGATGGCCTGGTGCGCCGTGTCTGTTCAACCTATCATCTCTTGCCGGAAGCGCTGACCCCGCGTCTGACGCGTCAGATCAGTAAGGGCTATTATCCTTTTGCCGGACGGCGCATTACCTATGTCAAGGATGAGCACGACCGGGAACATATTCTGGCCGGTGAGCCGGCCTGCATCGTTACCAGCTCTGGCATGCTGACGGGTGGACCCAGCGTCTGGTACGCCTCGCGCCTGATCTCTGATCCCCAGGCCTCGATTTTAATTACCAGCTATCAGGATGAGGAATCGCCGGGCCGGCGTTTATTGGATGTGGCGGATCGGCGGCAGGACCATCTCGATCTGGATGGCGTCAGTACCCTGATACAGTGCCATGTGGGCAAATATAGCCTGTCGGCCCATGCCGATGCTGGTGAACTGGCCAGCTACGCGGCCTCTCTGCAGCCATTATATGTAGCCCTGGTCCATGGGGATGAAGAGGCTCGGCTGGCGTTGCGTGCCCGCCTGCCCGACGCGGAGGTATTGTTACCAGATAACGCGGCAGAGTTTACCATTTCTGCTGGCCGGGTTGTGCACCCTGTGGCGCAGAATCAGGCGGTCGCCCTATCACATCTCGCCGTTGGCATCGGCAAAGGACGCCTTTTTGAACGAGCCCATGTGGAGCAGCTCTGGCAGGTTGTTTCTCAGATTCCCATCCTGCGTATCGTAACCGCGCGCGAACTGGCCCTGATATGGGAAGGTCAGGCGCATGAAGAGACCATTACTCGTATTCTGGATGTGCTCAAGCAAGATCCGCGCTATCGCTATTTTATGCCGCACCGGGCGCTTGAAGAGGCGTTTTATGTGCGTGGCAAAAGCACCTCTTCAGAGCTCTTTAGTGATTTGATCGGCCAGGTGCTCTTTGTGCAGGTCGCCTTTGGGGGCAGTCCCATGCCCGCTTTATGCCGGGGCCTCCTGCCGACTGCTTCCGTGCGCGTGCAGTTCGCCCCTGGCGTATCCGACCGCATTCGCTATGCCTACTCCACGATCCTGGATGTGCTAGGCGCGCTACCCGAACACATCGAAGAGCGCCAGGTCTCATCTTATCTCACCGAACTGAGCCGCCAGGCGCGCGTATTGCGCCGCTCACTTTCCGCCCACAAACTGGCTCTGGCCTGCCAGGAGCATACCAGCTATACGCTGAGCGAGCTCTGTGAGCTGATCGGTGTCTCCTCTACGGAACTGGCCGATCGTCTGGCGGTTGCCGACCTGGCGCAGCGTAGCTCTTCACTCTTTTATGTACAGCAGATGCCACAATTCGAAGAGGGTCAGACCATCTATACCCTGGCTCCCAACTGGCAGGAGGCGCTGAAGAAAGATGATGCCGAGCCTTCAGCCTCCCAGCTTGATCGCCGCCTGGTGTTGCAGATTCTGGAGCAGCATATCGGTAATCCCCCTGACCTGTATCGCAGACGCTTTGATCCTGATACAGGAGACCTTACGCTCTCCTTCCACTTCCCCGACATCGCCAAAAAGAAATATCAGCAGGCTTTGTCCGAAGCGGCTGAGGAGGCGGATATAAACATTCTTGTATCGCCATATGCCCATCAAGATGCGCTCAGCGAGGTCGCTCAGCAGGTGCTGCCGGAAGGATTGTGCATTCAGAGCCATCCTTCGGTCTATCAGGAGAGCAAACATATCCATTTTGAAGTCAGCGGACAGACGACGCCGCAGGCGCTGAAGGAGGCGCAGGTCCACTATCGCGATCTGACCGGCTGGCATATTACGTTTACCGGCGCGACCATTGGTGCGACCGCCCTTCCTCAGACGCTGCCCGAGCTGGTTGCGGAGCCAGTCGACGGCGTGCCGGTATCGCCTGAAGAGGCACTCCAATTCGCCACGCAACGCCTCAGTTCTTTACCGGGTTTTGTACGTATCTATGCCGAGGACTCCTGTTTAATCGTTTCGTTTTTGTTTCCCGATGTCGCGCGTGGCCGCCATGCCTCGTTATGGCAAGAGATCGCCGATGCTACCGGCTGGCACGTCAAGATCATCCCCATCGCCGCCCGTGACGCCCTGATCGAGGTCGCCCGGCGCTCTCTGTCCGATGGATTGGTCTGCGTTGGAATGCCAGAGGTCTTGCCGGCACAGAAAACGGTGCGTCTCATCTATGATGGCTACGATTCGCAAGAGGACATTAGCGATGCGCGCACCGAATTTCAGGTTACAACTGGATGGATGCTCTCGCTGCTGCATACCTCATCCCTGTCTGGTACGACGAATGGCTCCCATCTGCATAACCGGACGCTGGTGACGCGTCCCACCGATAAACCGTATCGCATGGAGGACGCACTCCATTACGCGCAAGAGCTCTTGAAGCCGTTGCCCGGTTATTTGCGCGTAAAAGTAGAGATGGATAGCCACACCTTGATTCCTCGCTTTGCCTTCCCTGATATCGCCAGGGAGCGCTATGCTGAACATCTGGCCTCGATTTCAGGGGTAACCGGCTGGAATGTACGCTTGCATATGATTATCTATCCACCGGCGCTGAAAGAGGTTTTGACCCGCAGCCTGCCTGAAGGGCTCTCCTGTGTTGATACGCCATCGATCTATCAAGAAAAGCGCAAGGTCGGTATTGTATGCGTCGGACAGGTTGCGCCGGAACTGGTGGAGGAGGCGCGGCGGCGTTTCATGGAGGAGACCGGGTGGGAGCTTGAGTTGCGTGGTTCTTCCGTTGAGACGCTGGCGGAAGAGTGCGTACCAGAACATGTCCCTATGCTGGTGCGCGGGGACGCCATGGTTCGCGTCATTGAAACCTTTGGGGCCGCGTCTGACTTCTATCAGTTAGGGGTAGATGACAGGCGTACCACCCTGTGGCTGCATTTCTTCTTTCCTGAACTGGCCCGAAGCCGTTATGCCGCGCAACTTGAGCACCTGTCTCAGGAGACAGGTTGGAAAATTGAAGTTGATAAGGATGTCCACCAGAAAGCCCTGGTTGAAGCTGTTATCCGCTTATTGCCCGCGCATGTGGCCATCATCGGCAAGAAATCCATCCTGCACGAGCAATTAACGCTGCGGCTGACCTGTACGGGTATCCTGGAGCCAGAACAGCTACGGCATATTCAGCAATGCTTCACGCAGGAGACTGGTTGGAGCCTCGTACTGGACTTTTCTGGTCAGCAGGCATTTTATGTGTCCGCCAATAGCAACGAGCAAAAAGCTCCGGGCGAAGCCACTGCCAGAGAGCCTCTTCACGAGCGGGATGCCCAGGTTATCGTACAGACAAAGCTGGGAGCATATGGGAATGTCCGGCGTTTGCTGGTAGATGCCATTCGCCATATTCTCATGGTCCACCTGCAGTTTACCAATGGACAGCGGCACGTCGATGCCACGCTGCTGGAGGAATTGGAAAAAGAGACTGGCTGGCATATCCAACTGACATGATGATCCGCATCTAACGAAGAAGGCCTCGCAGTGGGAGAGAACCGCGAGGCCGATATATATACTGATCCACGAGCGCCATTGCTACGCGGAGAGCATATCTGAGGTAGCCGCTCCGACCAGGGGCTGCGTGTTAGCAGGGGTTGTGACCCCTCCACCGCCTCCTGGGGAGGTGATGACATTGCGATAAATGGTCAAATATTTTTCGGCCATCACGCGGGCTGAGAAGTAGCGCTCGACATGCGCTTGCACCTGTCTACGATCAATGTCAGAGATGTAATTCATGTAGTGTGCCATCTCCGCAGCGTCGTGCGCCAGAAATCCTGTCCGCCCGTGATCAACGATTTCTGTGGCCGCCCCGGCTGCGAACGAGATGATGGGGCAACCCATGGCCATCGCTTTGATCATTTCAACGCCAAATGGCTCTTCCCATTGCAGTGGAGCCAGCAGCGCCCTGGCCTGGCGTAAGAGCTCGATATTGTTGCGATACATTGCCGGTCCGATGTAGAGGATATCCTGCCCATTGATATATGGCTCCACCAGGTGTCGATAGTAATCCATCGCATCGCGATTGTGGGACTCTTTGATGCCCGCCAGGATCAACGGCTGCCGCGCACGCCTGGCGGCCTCGATGGCCAGGTGGGCGCCGGCTTCATATGTGAAGCGCCCTTGCCAGATAAAGTAATCGCCGATGGGTTGGGCACTGATCTCGCATTCCTCAACATGGATACCATGATGTACCACGCCCGCGAAGTGCGCCTGTGGCGCGAGCCGAGCTACCTGCTTGCGCGCGCTTTCGCTCGTGGCAACCAGAGGCACATGTTGCGCCCACTCCATAAAATAGCCATCCGCATCCCCTGTCCAGTTATCTACGGTACGATCGAATGGAAAGTAGCCATGCAGGGTCATCACATGCGGCGTCGGCATCAGCGCCGCCAGCGGAAAAATATACATATCGCTGCTGGAGGCGAGGTGGGTATGCACGATATCAAAATCGTGCTCAGCAATATATTCAAGCGATTTATGCAGGTGGTAATATGCCTTCAGCGTCGCTTGCCAGGGCACACCTTCAGTAATCAACGATTTTGGAATAAAAGAAACCTGTTTAGCCGATGTGTGGGCATCTGCAGGAGCAAACAGAGTCACTTCATGTCCAAGAGCCACTAGCTCCTCAACGAGATGGTAAATAACATATTCAGTGGTACCATAGCTTTTCGGTGGTATTGCGATCCAGGGTGGTGCTACCTGTGCAATTCTCATGCGTGCCTCACTCTTTCTATTGACCGGTTCATTCTGTGCCATTGCTAAGATATGCCTGCATGAAGCGTATCACCATGAACCTCAAAGCGCCCCCGTGTAGACGCCTCCTCATAACTCTTCTCTCCTTGCCGGCACAAAAGATGTGATTTAAGCAGCCACTGCACTAGCAATGAGAAGATATTTTGCGCTCTTGTCTATATATAGACTGCAAAATTGTATGGATATTAATAAGATTTTCGGTTTTTATATGGGTGCATGGAGTGCGCATCCGCGCACTCCATGCACCCATATAAAAACCGATGCGGCCGCGTAGCGGGGGCGCTTACGTGCCCCACGATGACGAACGTAAAGCACCTTTTTATAACGAGCTTGACTATAACGTATAATAAAGAGCAAGCTTGAGAGGAGAAAATGCATGAAATTTGGACTTGCGATCCCTAATTGTCATGGAGATTTTGCAGATATTCACCTGGTAGCGGAAGTGGCGTATGAAGCTGAACAGGCTGGCTGGGATGGCTTTTTCGTCTGGGATCACATCGGTGATAAGTGGGGTGATGAGGTACTTGATCCCTGGGTGATGCTGGCCGCGATGGCGATGCGTACCCGGCGCGTTCGGCTCGGTACGATGGTGACTCCTGTAACGAGGCGCCGCCCCTGGAAACTGGCTCGTGAAGTAGCCACGCTGGATCAACTCTCCACTGGGCGCATGATTCTGGGCGTTGGAAGCGGTGGTGGTATTGAATACGTTAATTACCACGAGCCTGGAGAAACACAAACGCATGGTGCGCGCATGGATGAAGCGCTTGAACTGCTCTCACTGCTCTGGAGCGGCGAGCGCATCTCTTATGAGGGACAATATTATCAGATCGAAAATGTTCGTCATCTGCCGCGCCCGATTCAGCAGCCGCGCATCCCGATCTGGGTTGGTGGTGTCTGGCCCAATAAAAAGCCGATGCGCCGGGCGGCGAATTGGGACGGCGTATGTCCGATCGGCAAGGGGGTGAGCATGACGGAGCAGATGACTCCGGAACAGGCACATGCCTGCTTTGACTATGTTCGTTCTCAACAGACTTCCGGTCAGGCTTCCGCCGATTATGCATGTGTCCAATGGGGCATCATGGATGGAAAGGATCGTGGGCATGATGCCGCTCTGGCCTCTGTCTATGAGGAGGCAGGCGCGAACTGGTGGATAGAAAATCTCAGCTGGGAGCGGGGAACCCTGCAGGAATTGCGTCCATTTATCCGTCAGGGCCCTCCCGTTCGTGCCTGATGAGGCAGGATGACAAGGAGATTATCAATCACCTACATATATTCATCTACTCATCTCGGTTTATAATCGAACGTATTAAAAAAAGATAAAAAAAACTGGCAAAAGCCTTAAAGGTGTAGGCGTCAACCACTTCATGTGCTATAAAGAGGGTAAGAAAATAAAGCATCAGGAGAAACCCTGATGTACCAACCATGATGCTTAGCTCGCTCAGGTGGTATCATCTCTTTGTTTTGAGATGATTAAGGGAGACAAGGGTCTGCGCCCTTGATCTCCCCTTTTTTTGTGCTACAAGCGGGATGTGAGCGTCCCCGCACGCGCGTCCGCTGCGCGGCCGCTCTGGTTTTATATATTGGTGCATGGGGACGCGAATGCGTCCCCATGCACCAATATATAAAACCGGGGAAGCTAGCATCTCATTCTATGGGGCGCATCCGCGTCCCTATGCACTAATATATAAAACCGGGGAAGCTAGCATCTCATTCTATGGGGCGCATCCGCGCCCCATAGAATGAGATGCTAGCTTAAGATTTCTTTGGCCATGGCCAATCCATTTACACTGCCATCGGCGTTGCTGTAAGAGAATATCACCACGACCCCTTCCTCGCTTCCATTCTTGAAGGTGCGCGTATAGTTTACATGAGACGAGAAAGCGGTCATGCCATTGCCCTGCTGACCACGGGCATTGGCGTTACCCAGCATATTATACTGACTATCGAAAATCGAAATCTTGCCAATCACCCCTTCAAAAGCCGTTCCTTTACCTGACACGGTAACGGGACTCTGAATGCGGCTCTGCTGCTCTGGGGAAGTAATGGATAGCTGCGGACTATCTACCCTGGTCACGATCCAGATGCCACCATTGGCGTTATTCTCCAGCCGGCTCATGTTAATGGTGACAGAGTCTCTTCCGGCCGGAGCGGTCTTTTCGACTTTAACGATAGCATTGACGTCGTTTTTTCCACCACCGCTGACCGTTGTCGTCTGTATGCTATTTTGCCAGTTGAAGAGTTTGCTCTGCGCCACAAATTTACTGGCCACTACCTCCGCGTTCAACTGCCAGGCTTCCTGTCCCTGATTCACCTTTTGCTGATCCGCTTCCGCCTGGTAGCGCGTGGTGCTGGGGAAGAAGCCTGGAAACGTCACCGGCACGAGCGTCTGGTTGCTGTCTGACCACTTGAACTCGCGCTGCAGATCATCGGTGATTGAAGACGGGGGCTGATTCAGATTTTGTGGGGATTTTTGATTGGCCTCACTGGTTAACAGGGTATTGTACGCGCTAATCCTGGCCTCACCATTATACAGGTTGGTGAGTTGAAAAATCCCATCGGGTTTGGGATTGGTGATATTGTTGTAGACATGCACATCGAGCATATGTCCGGCACCCGCATAGCGTACTGTGACCAATGCCTGCAGGTCGACCTTCCCCATCAAATTGGCGCAGGTGACAGTTTCGACCTGGTTGACATTCGCCTGTGTAGGTATTTTTGCGTTCCAATAAGACGGTTGACTGACGGCCGACGGGCAGGACTGGGTGCCCAGTTTTATAGAGGGTATTGGCGTAGCCGTGGCCGTAGCGGGCATCGCGGTTGGCGTTGTAGGTTTTTTCGTGGTTGTGTTCGCATCAGAATTTCCATTGCCCAGTGAACAGGCTGCCAGCATAAACAAGGCCAGCAGACATACGGTGGCATTCATGCATAATGATTGTAATGATTGGCGCTGTATGCACGTACCCATATTTTTGCTCCTGATTTCGGTATTGTATTTGTTGCACCACCATGCCATGAATACAGTATATTTACCAGTGCTACAAGCGAGTGTCAACACAAGAAGAAAAGTAGAATATGATGACGATCTATTTATATAAACTCAGGATAAACATATATTTATCTGAGAGCCTTGCATACTTTGGGAGGCGTAAACTGATCAGTCTGAATTTGCCTGAGATGTGTATTGACAACCAGTAAAGAAAGAGCTATTATAGTGAAGGTGAGCATATTGGAGTGTCGTCCAATGGTAGGACATCTGACTTTGGATCAGGTAATCGGGGTTCGAATCCCTGCACTCCAGCCTTAATCTAAAGGAACATTGCTCGTGGCAAATCATATCTTACCTCAAGACCATTTACTTGCCAAAAAGTATAAATTAGGTGTTCCTACACGGAAATTTCGTTTTGATTTTCCTCATTCCTTCTCATCCCATAACCTTATCCTGTTTGTTGAGCTCGCCGTTGTCGCGATTTTGGGTTTATTTTGCTTTACCTGTGGTTCTATACTGACCATCTCTGCCACCATTACCTACCATCTTGCTACGGCATGGTTATGGATACTGGCCATGCTGGCCGTTCCTGCTATTGCTGGCTGGATAATGTATCGACTTGGCAATCAGCGTTTATTCGCGCTCAATGTGCTTGGCACCATTGCCAGTCTGCTGCCGGTCTTCCTGGGTAGTTACCTGGTAATGATTCACGCTACGCCGCCTGATCCGGCGGCCTATGTTTTTGGTGGTTTATTCCTTTGCGTCGCGGGATCCATCATAGTTGTCATCGCTCTCTATTTTATGCCCCTCTCCCGTTCCATCATGATCTGTACCGATGGCTGCCTGTTTATGGATAAATTGCAGCGCCGGCGCATTATACGCTGGGAGCAGATTACATCGATACGCTCAAATAAAGGATGCGCGCGGATCGTATGCAGTAATGGGAGTAGCCTGAAATTGCGTAGCAGTTGGGCCAATAGCACAGCGGTCCAGCACATTATTTACGGGAAAGCATTCCGCTACCTGTTTGCGCGTGCCCGCTCGGCCTATTACTCCGGTGAGCCCGTTCTGTTCGGCCGCTTTACCGTAAGCTGGGAAGGTATTGATAACGGCCAGCAGCTTTTTCAGTGGGAGCAGTTGCGCGCCTGCGCATATATCGATTCGGGCATTGCATTGATAAGCATCGATGATACATGTCTGGATGTTAGCTATTTATCGCAGGTTTCAGATGCCAGCGTTTTTGTTGAACTGGTCAAATACATCCTGATCTCGCGTCAGAAGCGAGTTTCCTCAGAATCTAGCAAGTCTCGCCGTCATCTAGAAACCATACCTTCAACTTTTTCACGTCCCATTTCGTAATACGTTATATCGTTTATTTAAACAGATGGCCTCCTGAGAAGTAATTGGATCGAAGCCCTGATATTACGTTGGATTCTCTAAAGAGAATGCTAAATTTCCAATATTCGCACATTCTTTGCGACGCATTTTAAAATACGTGCGCCGGAAAAATTGGTAACACTTGACACGGAAATTGCTAAATGTTATATTTGGATCGGGCCTAATATAACATTTAGTGATAAATATTCGTAGAGATACAGATAAGGATACGCTCGCAGGAACGCTGCGAGGAGGACTATATCATGTTTTGGTTTGACGATCGTTCGGGGTATCCACGCTATCGCCGCAGACGCAGGGGGTTTGGTGGCTTCCCCTGGTGGTTGTTCTTCGCCTTTTTCTGGGTGTTGCCCAATCATTTGTGGAGCCTCATCTTTGCAGGATTTGTGGTTTTTCTGATAATCGCATTTATCAGCCGGATGAGTTCGCGCAGTATGAATCCGCCGCAGACTTACTACAATCCAGGCGCTCCAAATCCGCCTCAGCAGCCATACTACCAGCCGACTCCGCAGCCGCGCGAAACGGCTGAGGCAGAGCAGCCATATTATCAGTCCTATCAGCAGGGTTATCAATATCAGGCACCAGTAAATGATGAGCGTGCACGTTACGCTGAAGAGACGTATGAGCAGGCCCCTGAGCAGGTGCAAGAGGATCCATATCAGCCTAAAGCTGAATATCCACAGCAGATGCCCCCGATGTAATCTATACGATTTGGAGGTCATGTATGCCTGTCTTTGGCGGCTTCAAAAATAGGAGCCAGCAATGGGAGCCTGAAAAGCCCTCCTTTACAAGTTTGCAGGAAGAGATTGCCTGGGACCTTACGTATAAAGGTAAGATCTTCGCCATTAAAACCTATCGGCAACGTGCTGGCGTGGGTCTGAGAGAAGCAAAGCAAGCTGTTGATAACATTGAGAGAGAATTGAAGGGTGCGGCAACACTAAATTCTCAGTATATGGATACAGATAAGCTGCAGTCCCTGGTTCAAGCAGGACAAAAAATTCAGGCCATCAAGTATTATCGCGAAATGACCGGCGTGGGATTGAAAGAAGCCAAAGATGCTGTGGATTGGTTAGAAAGATCATTGCAGTACAGATAGGGCAAGCGACGATCAGATTGAAGAGGAATGAAAAAGGAGGCGGCTCGATAAGTTTCGAGCCGCCTCCTTTTTCATTCCTCTAGTTCTGAAGGCTGTTTAAGGAATGACGTTGGTGTCTTTATCCAGCGCCAGCACAAAGCGTGCCAGCAGTTCGGCGACCTCATCAATATCCTTCAGTGAGGCGATCTCGGAGCCGGTATGCAGGTAACGGCAAGGGATACTCACCAGGGCGGTCGCAACACCGCCACGCACCACCTGGATAACGTCTGTATCTGTAGAGGTACGCGCGGCCTGGGGATCAACCTGCCAGGCAATGCCTGCCTCGTCGGCCGCTTTTACAAGCAGCTGGTAGATGCGTGGATTGATATGACCGCCGATAGAGAGAACGGGACCGCCATGCAGCCTGACATCTCCCAGGTCTTTTTTCGAGGTGCCCGGATGGTCAGAGGTAAAGGTGACGTCAACCGCGACCGCGATCAGTGGATCGACGCTGAATGCCGCCGTCTGTGCACCGCGTGAGCCTACCTCTTCCTGGACCGCCGAGACGAAGAAGACGCCTGCCTTTAAGGCTTCGCGCTTTTCATGCAGGCGGCGCATCGTCTCTACCAGAGCAAAGACGCTGGACTTATCATCCAGGGCACGCGACACGATCGTATCATTCTGCATACGTTCCAGCAGGGCCGCACGCGTTGCTACGCTTCCCAGGGGTACCAGTTCCCTGGCCTCTTCCTGACTGGTGGCGCCGATATCGATCCACAGGTCCGCCAGTTTGGGACTCTTGCCGCGATCCTCGCTGCTCAATGTATGCACCGGAGACCGTCCAATGACGCCCAGGATGGGACCTGAAGGGGTATGTACATGCACACGGTTGCCAGGGAGCGTCGAAGGATCAAATCCCCCAATGGGGGCGAAATAAAGAAAGCCTTGTTCATCGATATAACGAATCAGAAAGCCGAGCTCATCACCATGAGCGGTCAGCATAACGCGAGGTGTCCCCTGGGGATTGAGGGCGGCAATCACATTGCCATGGACATCGGTACGCACCTCATCGGTGTATTGTTTGACTTCTTCACGCACGACCTGTTGTACTGGCTGCTCAAAGCCAGACGGGCTGGGACTGCTGATCAGGCGTTCTAGAAATGAGACGCGTGACTCATCTATCATAAAAACCTCCATAGAAAGTAGAGAATAAACTATAGGCGTAAAACAAAGAACCCGGTACGGGCCTCACTCCTGGTCGGAGGAGGCCCGTACCGGGTTCACGTTCTTTCTTTTGAGCTTTTACAGAATAAACTTAATTAGCTTAACGTAAGTATTAACGCACAAATTGTTTGAGTACTTCATCAACACCGGGATGGGCACGATTCAAGCGCAAATCCTCCGCCCCCGTCGCATCAGCCTGAACGAGCAGAATATTCTGTTGAATACAGTTATTAAGCAGCTCGCGAGCGGATTCACGTGTTAAACGGCCACGGAAACGGTTCTTTGGATTGACTGGATCGCCAATAAAATTAGACACTCCGATGATTGTGCGCCAGGACCAGTTGCGGTCGATATAATCGAGGAACTGTAAGAATTGTGGATCAAGTACATCCATTGGCGGGCTGCCATAAGGTGACTGCTGATATTGAGATCCACTATTATTAAAGTTGACCGCGGGCATAGATCCGGTACTCGCGCCCAGCGCATTGCTGGGTGACATCTGGACAATCGGTAATTGCCCGGTGGTACTGCCTACGCCACCTGGAACAAGAGGCACAAATTGATTCGCACTACTGATTAAATCTCGGCTGACGGTTCCTGGAATACCAACAACAATAACAGTTTTGTTTAAGCGTAACTTTAAGCGGGCACTGATTCGAGTAAAATCTTTATCGCCAGTCATCAACACAAATGTCGAGATGGTGGGACGATCAAAAACAGTTTCAATAATATCCATCAACATATTCAGGTCGACCGTACTCTGCACAACCGTACTCTGTACAATAGTGCTATTGCCAGGATTAACGGCGGGCATATGACCAGTATTGCCGGTATGCTGAACATTATTAGAATATCCTAAAGGACCAGTATTACTTTGCCCAAGTGGACCAGTCGGACTGGATTGACCATAGGAGGCCCCATAGGGTGATTGGCGATAAGGCTCGCGTTGCGGGTCATCTGACGTGGAGTACTGCTCATCGGGAGGCTGTTCCTCGTCGGAGAGCAAATTGTCGTCCAGGTCATGTGGCAAGGACTCTGCTTCAGTGGGCCAACCATTGTTCAGCATTCCTGGTTGAATCGCGGGAAGTGAACCAGAATTACCTGAGATGTTCGAGGGCCACTGCCGGGGATAAGCGCCGGTTCCCTGCTCAGCAACGTAGTTTGAGGAGCCAAGAGAGCCAGTCGGAGTGTTACCAGATGCATAATGAATCGTGCCCATGCGGATACGGTCCCTCTGCTTGGCAGGACAATCGACACGATCGATCATCGCTGCCGTCAGGCTCCCCTTAAACGGCTCGGGTTGCCGAGACCAGTCCGCATAAGCGCGGGCGACCATAACAGTGCCATAGCGGCGAGCCACAGCAATTAGTTCCTGTGGGTCGGGCTCTCGCCGTTGTATATTCAGCATACTGTAACGTATGTTCTCAAAATCGATGAATAAAGCAATATCTTCGGGCACAACCTTCTCCTCTCATAGGGAGAAACCGCGCAGGCCAAGATTTATGATTGTTCAGGTGCTCGGATTACCTAGCAGTGTATCCTCTTAGCTATGAGCATATCATACTTTATGGTTAAAGTCGAGAGGTCTGCGCTTTACTTTGCGTACCTACTATGGTATATTCTGTAGTTGAGAAAGAACAAGAGATACAAAGAGTAACCAGTAATGGAGCTAATAGAGTCTCATCTCATAGATAAATCAATTTGTCCGGTTGCCCGAACGGCTCAGGTCCTGAGCGGTAAATGGACGATACTTATTATTCGTGATTTAGCCACTGGTGTCAAGCGGTTTAATCAGTTAGAACGCTCTCTCCAGGGCATCAGCCCCAAAACACTCTCCGAACGACTGCGCTCTTTAGAAGAAGAGGGAATTATCAGTCGTCAGACATTTGCAGAAGCACCTCCTCGCGTTGAATATTCGCTAACGGAGAAGGGGTATGACCTGGTGCCTGTAATCGATAGTATGCGGGACTACGGGAAAAAGTGGTTGTGTGATGATAAGTAGATATACATGCACTAGATCTTGCTGTAGCTAGTTTACTCCCCCTACCCACGTAATTTAAGTTAGAAGAACCGGAGGTCTGCCCCCGGTTCTTTCTCGTATTTGTTCCCAAACGTATTAAAGTGATGCTCCAACCAGCTCGCGATGATGTTCAGAGAGGAAACGGCTTAACACACCGGAAGTTTGAGTTGTGGTGTGCTCTTCTGCCTCTATATCCGCTCTGCTCACTAATTCATACAGACTGGCGATATCATAACGCATCTGTACCTGTAGTTGGCCGTCACTATTGAAACCCTCTACGAAGAGACCATCCTCTTCTTCATGGATTGCGATGCTCTTGACACCAATCTGGTCAAGAACCTGACCGACTGCATGTAAGATGTTCGCGTAACTGAACGTGGCCGGCATTTCTCCCTCCCTAAATAATTGGAAGAAAAATTTTCAATTGCTTACTTCATAATTTGTCGTTGAGACTACTCTGTCACACTGCAACACACCATATTTTTGATAGGTGGATTGTCAGGTTCATACTACACTCCGACAATTTTAGCATAACAATCTTTAAACGTCAAGTTGCGTTTTCGCTGCCATCCCATTGGCTTAGGCACCTGTTGTAGCCCATGCGCTACGAACTGGCGTATTTGCATCTTCTATCCCCTTATCTCTGACATCAGGAGATTCAGCGCTCTGCATGCGTTAAATGTGAGCCTGACAGGTTCTTGTTTAAAGAGGTAATACAGCTAGTCGTGTATCAGTTGACCAGTACCTTAGCAGGCTCATGTGCACCAATCTGGCACATTGCCAAAAAAAGCTGCAGAAAAGTGTTGACAAAGCCAGCAATGTATGGCATATTATCTGAGCGCCGCACGAGAGCGATGCGAGCCGCATAAAAAGCACACTAACAACTAAAGATTATCATTTCTTCAATTTTGCTGAGCACATCTTGCCAGCCAGAGTTGAAGCAGAGGATCGATTTCTCTCTTCGAGAAGAAGAGTAGAAGTCAAAGCATTCATAGTACATGATGAAGAGACGTAGAGAACAAGCTACACAGAGTACGAGGTGGATGCCTTGGCGCTAAAGACCGAAGAAGGACGCGGAGACCGGCGAAACGTTCGGGGGGAGCTGCATACAAGCGATGAACCCCGAGATTCCGAATGAGGCAACTCCTCCAGAGTGATGTCTGGAGACCGCCTGCTGAACACATAGGCAGTGACGGGGGGCAGTGGGTGAACTGAAACATCTCAGTAACCCGACGAAAAGAAATCAACCGAGATTCCCGTAGTAGTGGCGAGCGAACCGGGAGGAGCCCAAACCGATGAACCTTCGGGTCCATCGGGGTTGTAGGACCGACAACAAGCAACGACGAACTACTCGAACACGTTGGAAAGCGTGGCCAGAGCGGGTGAGAGCCCCGTAGAGGACGGTTTGTTGACGTGGGTCGGTATCCTGAGTACCACGAGACACGTGCAATCTTGTGGGAAGCTGGGGGGACCACCCTCCAAGGCTACACATCTTTAGCGACCGATAGCGAACAAGTACCGTGAGGGAAAGGTGAAAAGCACCCCGAGAGGGGGATGAAAGAGACCCTGAAACCACGTACTCACCAGCAGTCAGAGGCCACTGTTCCATGAGGAACCAAGGGCTAATGGCGTGCCTTTTGTAGAATGATCCGGCGAGTGCATCGTCGTAGCCTGGTTAACCAGCGTTAAAGCTGGGGAGCCATAGGGCAACCGAGTCTGAACAGGGCGAGCGGTTGCGGCGATGCGACCCGAAACCGTGTGAGCTATCCATGAGCAGAGTGAAGCGGATGTGACAGTCCGTCGAGGCTCGCACCCACCAGTGTTGCAAAACTGGGGGATGACTTGTGGATAGGGGAGAAATTCCAATCGAACACGGAGATAGCTGGTTCTCCCCGAAATGTATTGAGGTACAGCTGTATGATGAACTATCCTGGAGGTAGAGCTCTGAATGGGCTAGGGGCCTCGTGCAGGTTACCAAACCCAAGCAAACTGCGAATGCCAGGACAGCATGCATGCAAGTGAGACGGCGGGGGCTAAGCTTCGTCGTCAAAAGGGAAACAGCCCAGACCATCGGCTAAGGTCTCCAAGTATCCGCTGAGTGTAAAAGGGGGTCACAACGCCCAAACAGCCAGGATGTTGGCTTAGAAGCAGCCACCATTTAAAGAGTGCGTAATAGCTCACTGGTCGAGTGTCGTGGCACCGACAACGTATCGAGGCTTAAGCGGATTACCGAAGCCATGGAATCCATCCTAGATGGATTGGTAGGGGAGCGTTCTCAAGCCGAGAAGCCAGACCGCAAGGACTGGTGGAGCGAAGAGAAGTGAGAATGCCGGAATGAGTAGCGTCATGTCTGTGATAACCAGACACACCGAATGCCTGAGGGTTCCTGGGCACCGTCAAACGTCCCAGGGTGAGTCGGGTCCTAAGCCGAGGACGTCATAGTCGTAGGCGATGGAAAGCAGGTCAGAGATTCCTGCACCGGAGATGCTCGTTACGAGCAATGGGGGGACGCGGTAAGGAAGGTGAGCCCATCGATTGGACAGGATGGGTCTGTGCGCTGAAGTGCGAAGCCGAGGCAAATCCCGGTTTCCTGTGCATGACACGTGCAGCGAGCGGACGTTGCGTCCGCGGAAGTCATCGGCCCCTAGGCCGCCAAGAAAAGCCTCTCGCCAGAGCCATCTCCGCCCGTACCGCAAACCGACACTGGTAGGCAGGGGGAACACTCCCCAGGTGATCGAGCGACCCTCTGTTAAGGAACTCGGCAAATTGACCCCGTACCTTCGGAAGAAGGGGTGCCCTAGTAGCGATGCTCCTCGGAGTGGCGTGAGGGGGTTGCAAGAAATTGGCTCAACCGACTGTTTACCAAAAACACAGGTCTCTGCGAACGCGAAAGCGGAAGTATAGGGGCTGACTCCTGCCCAGTGCCGGAAGGTTACGAGGAGCGGTGATCGTAGCTGCGAATCTAAGCCCCGGTGAACGGCGGCCGTAACTATAACGGTCCTAAGGTAGCGAAATTCCTTGTCGGGTAAGTTCCGACCCGCACGAAAGGAGTAACGAGTTGAGCACTGTCTCGACAGAGGACTCGGCGAAATTGAAGTACCCGTGAAGATACGGGTTACCCACGACAGGACAAAAAGACCCCGTGGAGCTTTACTACACCTTGACCTCGAAACGAGGCAGAGCATGCGTAGCATAGGTGGGAGTCGGAGAACCTACCCTTGTGGGGGTGGGGGAGACGCCAATGAAATACCACTCTCGTTGTGTTTTGTTTCTCACACGTCACCGTGAGCCGGGACGTGGACAGGATCAGGCGGGTAGTTTGACTGGGGCGGTCGCCTCCCAAAGGGTAACGGAGGCGCCCAAAGGTTCCCTCAGGGTGGATGGACATCACCCACGAGAGTGTAAAGGCACAAGGGAGCTTGACTGCAAGACGGACAGGTCGAGCAGGGACGAAAGTCGGGCTTAGTGATCCCACATTCCCGAGTGGAAGGAGTGTGGCTCAACGGATAAAAGCTACCCCGGGGATAACAGGCTTATCTTGCCCAAGAGTTCACATCGACGGCAAGGTTTGGCACCTCGATGTCGGCTCGTCGCATCCTGGGGCTGGAGTAGGTCCCAAGGGTTGGGCTGTTCGCCCATGAAAGCGGCACGCGAGCTGGGTTCAGAACGTCGCGAGACAGTTCGGTCTCTATCCGTCGTGGGCGTAGGAGAATTGAGGGGCGTCATCTCCAGTACGAGAGGACCGAGATGGCTCGACCGCTGGTGTGCCAGTTGGCCTGCCCGGGCCAGAGCTGGATAGCTATGTCGAGAAGGGATAAGCGCTGAAAGCATCTAAGCGCGAAGCCGCACCCAAGACGAGTTCTCCCACTCTCTAGAAGAGTCAAGATCCCAGGAAGACGACCTGGTAGATAGACGACACGTGGACACCTGGTAACAGGCGCAGCGAAGTCGCCCTAATGATCGTACGGCTTGTTTCACCAACAGGTATCTTCATCGTGGCACGGAATGCGTGTCTTCTGCTTCAGTCTCTGGCTGACGGATGGCTCGGCAAAATTGAGGAAATGGTAATCTTTCGTAGGTGTCGGGCTTGCCCCAGCTTAACACAGTGTTTCCACCAACGATCTTTATTCAGGTCATTGGTGGTTTTTTGTTTTAAAAAAGGAGGTGGATGATACCGGTGGGCCAGTTGGCCCACCGGTATCATCCACCTCCTTTTTTAAAACGCAGGCTTGAATTTACATAGTTAAGGCGTACTGAATCTCCTTAAGCACCTCTGGATCTTGCTCGGTTTGCCGGGCGTCGTGGAGCGCCTGCCTGGCCGTGGCGCCGCCAATGCTTCCAAGGGCCCAGGCTGCGTGGCCGCGAACCAATGCCTCATCATCATGCAGTGCTTTGGTGAGTGCGGGAATCGCCTGGGGATCTTTGCTGTTGCCCAGCGCCACGCATACGTTGCGCAAGAAGCCGCGCCGCTTGGTACGCTTGATGGGACTGCGGCGAAAGCGTTCCCTGAATTCCTCTTCCGTCAGCGATAGGAGGGGGATCAGTTCAGGCGTGCTGCCAACGGCTGGACGCGTCTGAAATTCGCTACGTGGTTGAAATGCTTTCCTCACTGGCTGGCTGTCCATGGCAGGCTCGCTGGCACGCCTCTGAATTGTTCGTAGGGGAATGACCGGCCTGCCCTGCGTATCACGCAGGCCCAGACGCTTCTCAGCAACCTTGTTGACCGGGCACACCTCCTGGCAGATATCACAGCCAAAGATCAGATTGCCCATCAGGGGCCGCATCTCTATGGGAATACTGCCGCGTAGTTCGATGGTCAGAAACGAGATGCACTTCGTACTGTCCAGCTCATAGGGATTGGGCAGGGCGCCGGTGGGACAGGCGTGCAGGCATATCTCACAGCTTCCGCAGTTGGCTTTGAGTGGCTCGTCGGATGCCAGGGGAAGATTCGTTACGATTTCGGCCAGAAAGACCCACGATCCCCAACCTTTGGTTAGAATATTGGTATTCTTCCCATACCAGCCCAGACCGGCCCGCTGGGCGACGGCACGATCCACCATGCGGCCTGTGTCCACAAACAGGCGCGTCTCTACCTCATTCCCTTCCTGATCCCGCGCGTAGTCTTTGAGCCAGCTGGCGAACTGCTGCAATTTAGGCTTGATGATATCATGGTAGTCATCTCCCCAGGCGTAGCGCGAGATGCTACCATGTGGTTTTGTTTCGTCAGGCGCCTCGGGTTGTTCTGTGAGATAGCACAATGCCAGCGTAATGATAGATTGTGCTTCGGGTAGCAGAGCATCTGGATGGCAGGAGATTTCTGCCCGCTCGGAGGTAAACCACGGCAAGCCATCCATCAAGCCACGCCCGATGCGCTCTTGAATAATCTGTTTGGTCTCGGGGAATGCTGCGGCGCTGGTGATGCGGGCCGCGTCAAAACCCAGGCTGTATGCATATTCCTTAATAGTCTGTGCGTTGAGCATTATCTTTTCTATCTATGGTCACCGGTGTGACCTTAATTGGTAATGTCGCGTGTCTTCAGCGCCCACCAGGTGATGCCGCCGAACAGTGCCAGGTAGACAATGATAACAATACCGGCATGGAGATCATTGATTGCGCCCGCGGCCTCTCCCAGCAGGTAGTCCTGTTGATTCGTGCGCAGGGCCGACAGGTTGTTACCGATAAAATAATCTGGGATGGCGGCGAAAAAGGTTCCAAATGCGTTCTGCATCTGGCTTCCTAAAATGGTAAAGAGACTGCTAATACCACCTTCCAGGAACCACCAGATCAAGACGCCTGTGACGCCCGCCGCCGTTGCTTTTCCCCATGTGGAGAGGCTGATCGCCAGCACACAGTAAGTAAACACGCTTAGCAGGGTCGCCAGAAAGTAGAGCGTTGTATGTAAGAGCCAATTCGCGTTCAAAAAGCTCCAATCAATGCTGCGGCCCGCGGGCAAATTTAATAGCACCCACGTTATTATACCAACAACTATCAATGAGATGAACGCGATACATATGCAGACCAGCATCGTTCCCAGCTTGGCCAGCAAAAATTGTAGGCGTGTTGGTCCACGCGTCAGCATCAGACGAATGCTGCCAACCGAATATTCACCACCGACAATTGTGCCGGCCAGGATGATAAACAGGATCGTACCGATGAAGTTGACAATCGATATCGTGGTGTCGATCATATTGGGGAAAAGACGCGACGAGGTTGAGTTTGTAAAGAGCAGGGCCAGGATGACCGTTATGAGGGCGATGGTGCTCAGAACCTTGGACATGGCGCGCCGACGAATTTTGTATAGCTCACCTGCGATGGAACGGCCCAGGACGCTCATGAAATGCTGATTGCCCATTATGACATGCTCGCTGCGCGCGGGGGCCGGAATGGGTTGATCTATCGCTGTCTCTATCTGATTGTTCATTTCGCCGCTCCTCGTGTGCGATCAGTTGTATGATCGGCAACCTGCTTTTGCTCGTATGGTGCCTCAAGCGTTGTGATCTCGCCAGGTTGATTGGGTTGTGCCGTTGCCTGTAAGTAGACTGCCTCCAGACTCCCTTCACGTGGATGCAATTCGGCCGCGAACAGCTCATGGCGCGCCAGTAAGCGATTGATATCAGCGGACCGGACGGCCGGAGCATCCACTAGCAGCAGCGGTTGGCGCAGGGCATTCTGTTCGATCACGATATGCCCGATCCAGTCAGCTTCATGAACTTTTATTTGCTGTAAGATGCGTAGTGCTTCCAGTGCCTCTTCCGGCTGGCTCATGCGGATCTCGACCTGTTCTTTTTCGCGCAGCAGTTCTTTGACATCACCCTGCTTGACCAGGTTGCCTTTGCGCAAAATGGCCACACGATTGCAGACCTGCTGCACCTCTGACAGAATATGGCTGGATAAGAAAATGGTCTTGCCCAATCCCGCCAGGCGCTGAATAAGCTTGCGGATCTCAATGACGCCGGCGGGATCAAGCCCGTTGGTCGGCTCGTCGAGCATCACCAGTTCCGGATCCGCCAGCAGGGCTGCGGCGATGCCGAGCCGCTGCTTCATGCCCAGCGAATACTTGCGGTAGGCAAGGTGCTGATATTGTTTGAGCTCAACTATATCCAATACCTCTTCATAGCGCCGGCTATTGGCTCTCCCCAGTACCATCCCCGAATTGGCCGCGATGACACGCAAATTATCCAGGCCCGATAGATAGGGATAAAACGTTGGGGTTTCAACGATAGCGCCGATGCGCTGCAAAATAGCTGGTAGCTGATAGGCATTGTCCATGCCAAAAAGCACAGCCCGACCAGCCGTTGGGTGAATGAGTCCAAGTAGCATGCGGATTGTAGTGGTCTTGCCTGATCCGTTGGGACCTAAAAAACCAAACACGTCTCCCCGCATGACCTGCAAATTCAGGTCATTGACCGCGACAAGATTTCCAAACGCCTTTGTTAATCGTTGAGTGCTTATTACTGGCATGCCGTCATATGGGGGGATGCTTATATCGCTCACTGACGACTCCTTCTCTTTTGTGTTCTCTATTTTATGGTATAAACCTGTTGTCTCGCTACTTTTGCCCATCCGGTTTAGCCGCTGCAGAGCCGGGTGGGTAGGCGCCATCTGCCCTTTTATGTGATATCAGGGAAAGAAGACTTTATTTCCTATTCGAATAGTATACGGTTAGTACGCAATGAACTGCCACCCGGAACTGTAAAGGCGGCTCCCAACTTTTTGGCGTGATGGTCTTCTCCTTGAGTGACGTCGCTCCTGCATGCTCTCTTCTTGTTCCGGAGACTGGCCTTATGCTATAATCTGACAAGGAAAATTAGCCTATGAGGATATTCGTATCTCAAAGCGTGCTAGCCGCGCAGCAAAAACGCAATCATGTTGTATCCTACGAGTATTGGTCTAACGTTTATTTGCAATTTTAATAGGGAATAGACCAGACTGTAATAGCGGTTTATGCCGCCAGCGTTGTCTCCCCTGTTCCGGGTGCTAGCATACCTCACTACCTGGTAGAAGAGAGTGCCCGGTGCCCAGGAAAGGACTTGGTTAAAATGATAGATCCCGATAGCGAATTGGAAGCTCGATATCGTTCAGTGACTGTGACACCGGACTGGTATCAGACAAATATTCCTTGTCAGGTGGGGTGTCCGGCTCATACGGATGTTTCTACCTACATTGGTTTGATTTCGCAGGCCCGTTTCGATGAGGCGTATCTGTTGAATCGTAAAGCAAACGTTGTGCCCGGCGTGCTGGGTCGCACGTGTGCGAAGCCATGTGAGCCCGTTTGCCGGCGTAATAAAGTCGATGGTAAGCCGATCGCCATCTGCTGGCTGAAGCGTGCTGCGGCCGATCATCGTGAGTATCGCCATCACGCGGTGTGCCCGCCGGTAACCAAAGACAAAAAGGTTGCCATCGTGGGTGCTGGCTCCGCTGGTATGGCCTGTGCCCGTGATCTGCGCGATATGGGTTATGCGGTCACCATTTATGAGCAGTATCCAACCGCCGGTGGCGTGATGGTTAATGGTATCCCGGTCTGGCGCCTGCCCCGCTATGTGACCACCGAAGAGTGCGATGAATATATGGCGGATATCGGCGTTGAGATTAAGTACAACACGCGCGTCGGTCGCGATGTACAGATCAAAGATCTGCTTGAAGAGTATGATGCTGTATACTTGGCCGCTGGTTGTTATGTTCCAAATGCATTGACCGGCCCCGATAACAAAGTGATTAAAGGCGCCGACCTGCATGGTGTGATCGACGGTATCCGATTGCTGGAAAAGACAAATTATGGTGAGCCGGCCTTTATCGGTAAGAGTGTAGCCGTGCTTGGCTCCGGCTTTACCGCTATGGACTGCAGCCGTACATCGGTCCGCTTTGGCGCTGAGAAGGTCTACATCATGTATCGTCGCTCAAAAGAGGAAGCTGGCTCAGACGAGTACGAGATGGATGAAGCCATGTTCGAGCATGTTGAGTTCAACTATCTCGTGACGCAGCTGGAAGTGATGAGTGAGGATGGCATCCATGTCAGTGGCATGCGTTTTATTCGCAACAAACTGGGTGATCCCGATGCCAGTGGCCGCCGCCGTCCTGTACCTATTCCCGGCACCGAGTTCGAGATCAAAGTCGATACCGTGATCCCGGCCTTCGGTCAGTATAGCGACGTATCCTGGTTGCCAGCCGAGGAACTGGGTCTTGAGGTTAACAGGTGGGGCGTGCCTCTGCTGGACATCGAGACGTGGATGACAAACCATCCTGGCCTCTTTGCCGGCGGTGACTTTACGCAGGGTGCCCGTAACCTGATCTCAGCGATTGGTGATGGCCGTGATGCGGCCGCCGCCATTAACCGCTACCTGGGTGGGGTCGATATGCCGGCGGAAGCCGCTGAAGAGGTTGAACTGCCCGACTATCGCCGTGGTATGGTCGACAACTATGAGTCCATTCCACACCAGATGCTGCCTTCACTCCCGTTGAAAGATCGCTATGCTCACACCCGTGAGACCGAGACCGGCTATACTCCTGAGCAGGCCGTCATTCAGGCGCGCCGCTGTCTGCAGTGTCAGTTGAATATCATGATTGATCCCTCAATCTGTATTCTCTGCTCTGGCTGTGTGGACATCTGCCCTTATGACTGCATTAGCATGGAAGGTCTCTCACGCGTCGTCAAGGGCGATCCCATGCATGAGGATGCCGAAGATTGGCGGGGTGGAGCTGATATGATCATTGATGAAGAAAAATGTATTCGCTGTGGATTGTGTATTGTACGCTGTCCTACCGATGCGATCTCTATGGTGCAGTTCGAGGTCTCTAGCCCCAACGCACGCTGGAGCGTTTCGAAAATACCCGTCATCAATGTCAACTAGTCCAGTAAAAAGACCTTTGTGTTTTTAGGAGTTGGTGCAACATCACCGGAGTCGCATTCGCGACTCCGGTGATGTTGCACCAACTCCTAAAAACAGTCGGCCGCGTATGCGGACGCCCGTGCGGGGGCCATTACCTCCATTCAAGTGTGATTAAAAGGATTGAGAGATGGAAATAGACCTGCAACAGCTTAGCCGCACGATGGCTTACGCCTTGCGCCATCAGCCGGCAAGCTTTGGATTGACCCTGGATGATGAGGGTTGGGTCTCCGTAGATGCTCTGGTAAGCGCCCTGCGCCAGCACCGTACAGGCTGGAAGCATCTGCAGGTGAGCGATATCGAGCACGTTATCGCGTTGCCGGGAAAGAAGCGCTATGAATTGCGCGCGGGCCACATTCGCGCTTATTATGGACATTCCCTGCAACAGCTCATGCAGCGTGAGGCTGCGACCCCGCCGGCGCGACTCTTTCACGGTACTACCCCGGCCGCCTATGAACGGATTCGTCAATCAGGGCTGTTACCGATGGAACGCCAGTATGTCCATCTTTCTGAGGATAGGGAGACGGCGCTTCAGGTTGCCCGGCGTCGTACCTCGCAGCCGGTTATCCTGGTTGTGGCTGCCTCAGAGGCCTATCAGGACGGCGTTCAATTCTACCTGGGCAACGAGAGTGTCTGGCTGGCCGATACCATCCCTCCTGCTTACCTGAGCCGGCAGATATAAATCCCTGCCAGAGGATTCATGCCTGCACAAATACTTGCCCTCACCCTCTGGTGGAAGTGAACTTTTCGCGCTATAATCATGTTAGCATTCCCGCCCATAGTGTACGAGCCAGGAAGGTAGCATGTGTCATCATGCGCCATCGAGCCGGGTGGCACCTGCCGCCAGCATGGATATGCATATGGATAAAGTTTCTATAATTTTTGATTTCGCGACCTGTGATTGTATATAGATATGGAGTCACTAGTTATCATAGTTGCTAATTTTGTGAGCCGTTTCTGTGAGCGGCAGATTCTTTAACATCTACTTTTACATCGGGCAGCTATAAAAGCTCATCGGATCTTTATTATATGATCATTCCTGGTGCTGTTTATACCATTTATGTGGCTTGCTTCCAGTTTTTATAGCATAGCTGATGAATTATCAGAAGTAATAACAGGCTGGTTGGGCAAAAGAGTACTTTCAGGTGCCCGATAGTATATTTTATTTGACTACTTTATCTTTCGTGATATAGGCTATTTGCCTACAACATTCTAGTAGTACATTGGCATAGGTACTTGACAATTTTCGCTGTTTTAAGCAAAATTGAAAAAAAAGCCTGAGTTGTGAGAGATATGCGTCTCTATATGTCGTATATCTATCATAAATCAGGCGAGTGTACCACCGATCACGGTATGTTCTTTCCCCCCGTCTGAGCCGTCTTGCTGTCGTATAGTAAGCAGGTGCCAGCGGCTCACTGATTTGAAAGGATATACGCAGGTCTGCAAGGAGCAATGATGGTGCGACATGAATGGTCCGATGAGGATCTGGCCCAAAAGCTGCATGATCGAGACCCCGAGGCACTGGAAACCCTTATATCCCGGTATTCTCGTGAAGTTTTTTATTTTATTCGTTTAGTGCTTGATAGCGTTGGGGTAACGCAGGATGCAGAGGAATGTGTCAACGACCTTTTTGTGGCCGTCTGGCAAGAGATTGATACATTTGATGCTACACGCGGGACCTTACGCACCTGGCTTACGATGCGCGCGAAGTATATCGCGCTAGATCGTCGTCGCCAATTGTGCCGTCGTCAGACGCACAATGTGCAATCTGCTGATGAAATTCGTCAATGGGGTTCAAGCGATACTGCTGGTAATCGTAAATCTTCTGGTTGGGGATACGAACACGATGCACGCACAACTTTGCCTCCACATCCAGAAGCAAGTATGGAACATTTGCTAGAGCAAAGCGAAAGGCGCGAGGAATTGCGTCTTGCGTTGGCGACGTTACCCGAACTTGACCGCTTTCTCATCTATCACCGCTATTTTAAATTTGCTAGCACTGAGGAACTGGCGACAAAGACGGGATTGACCCGCCATGCCGTTGACACGCGACTCTGGCGAGCGCGCAAAAGCTTACGCGAAGCGCTCAAGGAGCATGCCCATGAGTATGAGCGAATTTGAGGAATATCCTCCCGAATCAAGGCCGGAGACATTTCACCTTTCCAATCAGGAAGGTGTATTTCCTGACGATTTCACGATGGATGAAGTTGAGTTCGCCTGTGAGCTCAATGCTTTATTTTCTCCTGAACACGAGGAGCTCCCCCTCTGTTTGTGCAGACCTTAATGGATTCCGATGATGAGCGTTTGCAGCCTGCCGAATATGGGTTTGAGTTGAAGACTAAAGCCGTCGTATTTCGTCGTCTTCAGCTCAATCGTCGCCTTGCGAGCTCTTCACATCCATCCTTGCGCTCTACACTCTTTGATGGGTTTACAACTATTTCGCGTCCCTTCCTGGCTTTCTGTGCCTCCTGCGCCCTGTTTATGCTCCTCTCAGTTGTAGCGACCGCCCCGGCATTCGCCTATGGCCTGAGCTATATTCTGTCCGGCGCCCATAGCGGGGTATTGTTAGTCAATAATGCCCCGGTCGTCTCTTCCAATGTTTCAAATCAGAAACAAGATCCAAACTCAAATAAGGATGACACACAGCAGATTAGCCTGGTCCAGGCTCAGCATCTGTTGCATTTCCCTCTCTTTGTCCCTTCATCTGTTCCCGATCGCTATAATCAGAGCGACTTCTATATGTATGGTGGAGATAATAGTTGGGCCGATGGTCCGATTATGGTGGTTGAGTATACATATGCTCTCCCCGGCGTAGCTCCCAAGCATATTACTATCTGTGAATTTAAGCCTAAGCGTACCGTGTACCTGGTGGTGAAAGATGGCGCGGCCAGGCAGATCCCGGTTAACCATGGGGGTAATAGTGATTCGGCCATCTTTGTCGAAGGTCACTGGACCCAGACTGGTCGGGCGGATGCGACCTGGGTCTATAATGACCGTAGCGAGATTGTCGACGAGAATAGTGGTGTCGTTTTCTGGATCGTTGGTGATCCCAGCGACGGCATTAATAATGCCGAACTGACCTCGGTGGCCAATTCCCTGCAGGTATTTGATCTGCATGCTGGTCATTATATTGGTGGCCGTATCGATCGTGTGACACAGAGCGATGAAGATACCCCTGGCCAGTTTGCCAATGATGTTATTTCATTGGATAATCCTGATACAAGTGGTGGCCCTTCCTTCAAGCTGGTTGGCGCCGTCTCCGACCAACCCCAGAGCCGCAACGGTATGATCAGCCTGCATCCTTTTATGCAATAGCTTTCCGTCGATCTCTCCCTGTGGTGTAAACATGCCAGCCGAGGAGGGATCGATAGCCTCCGACTTGCTTTGCCGCATTTTCCTACTTCTATCCTATGGACGTTGCGCGCTATAGCTGTATGTGAAGCAAATTTTTCGCTTGAATCGTGTAGTATACGGCAAGAAAATTGCGTAATTGTTCTTGCCCGCGTGTGATTGATTAAATCGCAATCATAGGCGTATTTTGATGAATCCGATGCAAGGTTTGGGCCTCTATATGCGTTTATAATAGAGGTACAACTTTAAATATGTTTTTAATATAAAGGTTATGGTTGAAGTTGGAAAATTACTATTGTTGTGTCACTGGACAACAACCTGTACCATCTGGTATGCTATTTGATGAAGATAAAGAAAGTGCATACAGATTTTGCATCAGTCGCCTTCTCTTGCAATGGCGCTGGAGAAGTTAGTCATACTACCTCGAAGGAGAGGAACATGAAAGTAGCAACTAAAGTGAGAGTGACAAGATCTCACGGTATCCCCAACCTACGTGTGCTTCGCCAGAAGAAAGGGCTGAGTTTAGGGCAGCTTGCAGATCTCTCGGGACTGCGACGTGATACTATTACTCATCTCGAAACAGGTCGCGAAGAGGCTCAACCCTATCATTTGCGTATTTTAGCTCGTGTGCTGGGCGTGCCAACTCTAGACCTGGTCTCTTAGCAAGTCTATCCGCTGGGATCAATGCCAGGGCATCTCTAAGATGCCCTTCTCGCCATTCTCCCATCTTTTCATAACTCTGTTTTATAAATTGATGCCGCAGGGGTGCAGTCGCACCCCTGCGGCATCAATTTATAAAAGACCCGTGAGTTCTCGCCCCTGCAGCATGCAAAAGTCGTTTGTGTGATGGCATATACAATGCGCCCCCTGCGGCATCAATTTATAAAAGACCCGTGAGCGCCACCACACGTGCAGTCTGCATGAGGTTTCGCGCCAGCGTTGCCCACAAGTCCGTTGTGTGTTAGTGCCTGGGGTGCGCATCCGCGCACCCCAGGCACTAACACACAAACCAGCGCGTCCGAGCAGCGGACGCGCGTGTGGTGGCGCTCACGTTCGCTACCACAAGGAGAGTAAAACATTCTCATCAACCCTTGAAATCTCTACTATGTATGGTATGCTACTTACTGTTGGGTAGGCTTTGGTATGCAATAGAGTGCCACTTATTCTATATGTCTATATCTACAAACTCCTCAACTGTATGTGATGAAACGTATGTGTGGCTTGTGCTATTAATTGGTAGATAAGGAGTGTAATCACGAATAATGAACGAGACACAAGATAAAAAAATTCGTATAGGCATTATCGGCCTGGGATTCGGCGGAGAAAGCGCCCTTAAGGGTTTTCGTTTGCTGCCAAACGTTGAAGCGGTAGCATTAGCGGGACTTGAGGAGGATCGCCTGACCTATCTAGGTGATACTTTTGGTATTCCTGCTACCAGCCGCTATCGGGATTATAAGGATCTGCTGGCCAACGAGGACCTGGACGCGGTCAGCGTAGCTGTCCCCAACGCGCTGCATGCTCCTATCGCCATCGCCGCTCTGGAGCGTGGATTGCACGTGTTGTGTGAGAAACCGCTGGCACGTAACAGCGAAGAGGCCGAGGCTATGGTGCAGGCCGCTACGAAGGCC
This sequence comes from Dictyobacter halimunensis, assembly GCF_036245075.1. Lineage (NCBI taxonomy): Bacteria > Bacillati > Chloroflexota > Ktedonobacteria > Ktedonobacterales > Dictyobacteraceae > Dictyobacter > Dictyobacter halimunensis. The sequence continues at coordinate 1,593,799 of NZ_BSRI01000002.1, read as the reverse complement.
AACCGTGTTCTGCAGGTTGTCTTCAATCACCGTGAGCGCAATGATGTACAGACATTAAAACGCTATATTGATGAAGGTAAATTGGGCAATATCTATTATGCTAAAGCCTATTGGATGCGTCGACGCGGTATTCCAGGAGCTGGCTCCTGGTTTGTCAGCAAGAATATGGCCGGTGGTGGCCCCCTGATTGATCTGGGCGTGCATATACTGGATATGGCCCTCTATCTGCTTGAGGAGCCCTCGATACTGACTGTCAGCGCCTCAACCTACAATGAGCTGGGGACGCGTGGTGTTGGCATTAATCTCAATTCACGCAAAACAGGCTCCGAGGAGCATGCCTATGAGGTAGAGGACCTGGCTACCGCTTTCTTGCGCCTCTCAAACGGCGGTACGCTGCTGCTGGAGACCAGCTGGGCGACCCATAGTAGCGCCCAGGACGACTATGGGATCATCCTTTATGGGACCGAGGGTGGCGCCGACATTCGTGTGAAGAATTATAATACGGAGAATACCCTGACCATCTATACCGATGTTGCCGGTGCGCCATCTGAGATCCATCCTCATACCCGTGGTGGCCAGTTCCATAACGCGGTGACTGAAGAGTTTATCGAGCGTATTACGAGCGGCAACTGGTCCCTCTACAATGGGGCTGATGGCCTGCGGCGTGCCCGCGTTATCGATGCCTGCTATGCCTCCGCTTTACAGGGGCGCGAGGTCGTAGTCGAAGCATAATCACTCTATCGGGTTTTGTATTGAAGGAGATTTTTGATGGAAGAGACAACACAGCCAAAGACCGCTTTAGTCACCGGGGGATCTCGTGGCATTGGAGCGGAGACGGTGCTGGCATTGGCCGCGCGCGGCTATGATGTGTCTTTTAACTATCGCAATAAGGCCGCGCGCGCCAATGATGTTGTCTCCCAAGCTAACCGGCGCGGCGTGCAGGCCCTGGCCGTGAGCTGCGATATTACGCGCCCTGAGGATCGGGCGCGCCTGTTTGCCGAGGTGCGGCAGTGGCGTTCCGGACTGGATGTGCTGGTCCTCAATGCCTCCGGCGGTCTGGAGAAGGATGCCCTGGCATTGGACCCTGACTATCCTATGCACATCAACCGTGATGCTCAGGTGGCCATGGTTGACCTGGCGCTCCCCCTGCTGCGTCCCGGCGGCGCGATCGTATTTATTACCAGCCACTGGGCTCATCTGTATGGGCATGGTATCCAGCATGTTCCTTCTTATGAGCCGGTTGCGGCGTCTAAATACGCTGGCGAGCAGGCTTTGCGCGCGCGGCAGCAGGAGTTTGCCGCGCGGGGCATTCGCTTTGTGGTGGTGACCGGGGATCTCATCGAAGGAACGATTACCCCGAAGCTGTTAGAGCGTTCCGCTCCTGGCCTGGCGGCCAACCGCAGCAACCAGGTGGGCGCGTTGCCCACGGCCGCTGAAATGGGGGAAGCTATCGCCAGGGCCGCCACCGACGCGACCATTGCTGATGGGCGTACCATCGTCATCGGGGGCTCGCTCGAATCATTGCTCCCTGAAGGCACCGCTCTCTGATCCGGTTTTGCAAAATTGCAGTTGCAGGAGGCTATCTGGCCTCCTGCTTTTTTCATGTTACGGGAGTGCTGGTGGCGCTGGCTGGAAGGCTGGATAGCAGGGGGGTTCCTCTGTATCCGGCCAGAGCAGGCGCATCTTCTGGGCCAGCTTTTCCAGCGTCTCTCCGATGGCCTGCATATAGCCGTGTGTTGCGCATAAGTGGGCGGCGTTTTCAAAGAAGAGCAGGTAGCGCTGGCGATCTGTCAGGGCCATGATAAAGCGATCCTGGGGCAGGATGATTTCCAGGGGAACCATGGTATGAAAGCCGAGCGCCCAGGAGATGGTAGCTTCGATCAGACCGTGGTAGAACAGCGTATCATCGGCGGCGGCGGGACAACTCTGGCTGAGCTCGCTGCGATAGCGCGCCTCCATTCCCAGTGCAATGTTTTCAGGAATGCGATAGAGGCAGCGGCAGGTTGGGAATGGGACCCGTCCATAAGCCCCTTCGATGAGCGCGTGGATATACGTGCCGCCCTCGAAATCGATCATGCGCACCCCTTGTGTGGTTTGTATGATATTATCGGGGCAGGCATCTCCCTGTATGAAAGCTAGAAACGGACCTGGATTGGTCAGGGCAGCTTGCAGGGTGTGGAGCTCACGCTCGATCCCTGATGCAGGTTGTACATTGAGTGTTGTGATGATCTTTTCCATTTGTGCGTGCAGCCAGTCGAAGCTGAAATAGAGGCTCTCCTCTTGTGGTCCCAGGGCAGCTCGGATCGCTGTATATTCGGCTTGCCTGCCCATTGAGAGGGCGTGCAGACGTCCATGTATGCCTGCGTAGTTCAGCAAGGCCGCTTCAGCCCGCGCGCTGTCACGACCCAGTAAGACGTGATTGAGCTGTTCGCCAGGTCCAAGATCCTCCATAATAAACATGCTGAGATTGAAATCACCAACGTAAAACTGTGGTGCCAGTGGTTGCGCTGGTGATAGGGCCTGTATAAACTGCAGACTGGCCCATTCATTTAAGAAGAGCTGATTGGCCTGCCGTAGCGGGGTACCATCGGGTTCGCTGGCCTGCTTGATGATGACGCCGGAAGCCAACAGCTCTGGTCCCTCCAGTACGGGGCACCGATAGACTCGCGAACGCTGGCTACCTCCTAAATCATCGCCAGGACCAAGTCGTATGGTTATACCAAAGTGTCTGCTCAAAAGTTGTTCAGCGTTCGCAATCGCCTCAACTGCGTGCAATGGCTGCGTTGTCTCGTCCTGTGACATAGGTTCCGTCCTTCTTTCAAGAATTGGCCTGCGCCTCTTTATAGTTTACCGCATTTGCAAATGATGAATATTCGTACAACCCCGGGTCTATGGTAGACGTAATGTAGAAGAAAAGATATTCTAAACTGTATCATTTTTGAGAAAGAGGTTTACTGGATGGCACCACAGATGGATTCACAGGAGCAGCGCCCCAATCCCTCGGCCTATCAAGGCTATGAAGGCACTTCGACATACCGCCATGACGGCCCACCTTATGAACACGAGCAGGCAACTTACGGTCAGCCATCTGGCACCAATCAATTCGCGGACGATAATTTTGTGGAGGCTGTAGCCCAGCGCCTGGGTCAACGCCTGAACCAGAACCAAAATTTTGGTGGCAAGATATATCAGCCAGGTAGCACGAGATCTAAAGCGTCTTCGGGCCAGCGCCTGGCCCTGGCCATCGTTTCTGTCAGCGTGCTGGTTCCCCTTGCAGCCATTCTTCTGGCCGGGGTCGGCGGTCCCATCGGCTTCGCCTCATTTATTGTAGCCGGTGGCATTATCGCCCTTGTCAACGTGATTTTCAACCTGCTTGGGTAGCGAAAGCTGCCATGAGTAAAAAGGCAATGGTGCAACAATAGCGCTTCCCGCGCTATTGTTGCACCATTGCCTTTTTACTCATGATTATCCTTTTTCGATTTCGTTTTTGATGGTGGTGATGGTGTTGTTTAGCTGGCCGATGCGAGCCTGAATCTCGGTGGTTTTTTGTTGCTCGGACCGCACGAAGCGTGTGTAGGGGGCGATGGCATCCTCGATGCGGTTGAGAGAGTTCTGGAGCTCTTTGCGGAACTGCTCACTCATAGCCGAGGTCAGTCTCTGCTGTAGCTCCTGCATTTTTTCGTCGAAGGCTTTTTTCGCCTGCTTGCGACGCAGTGGGATGATGCCATAGCCGACCAGCAACAGGCCGATACCCGCGATGATGCCGGTGACGTCGGCCGCCAGCGTGCCCATAAACGCGACGATCAATGCGCCTAGCCCAATGCCTCCAGCTCCGGTGATCACCGCCTGGGCGACTGTATTGCGCATATCCTCGGCAAGCTGGGTAGATTCGGCCTCCTGATCATAGGTCTGGATGACACCTGTAACGGTATGTGAGACCGATTGTAGGAGGAGACGGCGATTGTAGTCAAACTGGCGGCTGACGGCTCCAATCATGTTGTCATCGCGGCGCAGGCTTACCTCGCGTCGTCGTTCGATGTATTCCATGATGTTTTGCCAGAAATGGTGCTCCTGCTCGACCATCCAATCGATCATCTCCTGGACGGCATGTTCGATGCGGGCGGCGCTGTCGCCCAGCACCTCGCGTTCGAATTCGTGGCGGATGCGATCTCCCTGCACCAGGTCCAGGATGCGTCGCAGCCGAATGGTATCATCGAAGAAGTAGTCGCCGCGCTGGCGCATCTCCAGGACAACGTTGGCGATCTCGGTGAGGCGATGCTTGAAATTGCGCTCCATGTCCTCACGATAGAAGCTCAGTTGATTTTCGATATTGGTGACGGTGCGCGCATCTTCGGTCAACAGCCTGGCGCGTTCCTCTACCGAGCCGCGTGTCTGATCCAGCAGCCGCTGCATGACTCCCAGTGGACTCAAGAGCTTCAGGCGCACGCGTTCCCTGGCGTCCAGCGTTTCAAATAGATACTCTTCGAGCTTGCCGAAGCGGCTCCGTTCCCAGAGCTCAACGGCCTGGTGTCCCACGGCCTGGCGCGCTTGCTGCGCTTGTACCGCCGAAACGGGAAAGATCTCCGCCTGAAAGCCCAGCAACTGCTGACAGTTGTGTGATATGAAGGTGGTGATTTTCTGCAGTTCTTCCGGCGAGCGCAGGAGGTCGATCTTATTGAGAATGATGATGACTTTCTTGCCCCAGGCCCGGATGCGCTCCATGAAGCTTTTTTCGCTCTGCGTAAATGGTCGATCGGTCGAGGTGACAAACAATATTAGATCACTACGGGGGACAAACTCTTCGGTTAGACGCTGGTGCTCCTGCAGGATAGCATTGACTCCGGGCGTGTCCACGATGCTGATGTCGCGTAAGAACTCGGCTGGGTACTCCATTTCGAGGATGTCCTGCGCCAGCATGTGCTGTGATTGCTCCTCCCCATGGCGCAGAATGGTTACCTGGTGCGTTGTCGGGATGACGCCTTCTTCTAACACTTCGTTGTGTAGTAGCGCATTAATGCAGGCAGACTTCCCCGCGTTAAATTCACCTACAATGACCAGCAGAAATAGGTCATCAAGCGAGGCCGTGACCTGCCGCAGGGTTTTCTCATAGGGTTCGCCACCCTCGAAATTTTCCAGGCAGCTCGCCAGGTCAATGGCGAGCTGCTTCTCTTGTTGTAACAGAGCTCGTTGTCGGTCTTGTAAGATAGATTTTGCCATACTCTTTATATCTCCTCGCGGGGCCACTGTGTTGCCATCATAAGTGATGACGCTGTAGTAGTAATACGTTACAGCGGCTGGCGAGAGAACAGGTCTTCGGGAGCTGTGACTGGCACGATCACTTTCAGGGCCTGTGGCCCCACGCTTAAGAGGGTAGGTTCTGCCTCTGAAGTGCTGGTATGGCCCAGTGGTTCCCCATCAACCTGGATGGCAACCGGTTTATGTGTGGTGATTTTAATTGTCTCGCCTGTTTCATAGCGTACCCATTGATGGCGTTTCGGACGCCGCAGCAGGAAATCGATGATCATGGCTGCTCGCCGGAGTACGCTTTGACGGCGCACGACACACAGATCGAGCAGCCCATCGTCGCATTTTGCCTGCCAGGTATATTTAATCGCACCGCCATAGAGCTGGGTATTGCCGAAAATCACCTGTAGAGCATTGACTTTAATTTCACGATCCCCCAGGTTTATGGTACCGCGAAACGCTGGATAGCGGGCTCCCCACCAGGCGGCCATCAGAAGATAGGAAAAGAATTTCAGGCGCTTCATCGATTGTTTCTCAACCGCCTGCGTTATCTCTCCATCAATCCCTATGCCGACCATCAGCAAGAAATACTGATCATCTATCTTACCCAGGTCGATGCGCCGGGTCTGGCCATTGAGCAACACATTGCTAGCTCCATTGAGATCCAGTGGAATACCCACCTCGCGTGCCCAGACATTGACGGTTCCGCTGGGGAGTACTCCCAACGCTGTTTCGCTGCCGGCCAGTCCTTGAATGACCTCATGGATAGTGCCATCACCGCCTGTGGCGATGACCACATCGATATGTTGCTGGGCGGCCTCGCTCGCCAGCCGGCAGGCGTCCCCGCTGGATTGGGTTAATTTGAGCTCTACCTGCCATCCCTGCTGCTGGAGCTTTGCGATGATGTGCTTGATCTGATGTTCATGAAGCGTATAGCTGCCTGAAGTTGGATTAGCGATAACAATGGCTTTTGTTTGCTGCTTCTTAACAGGTGTGCTGGCTTTATTGGTCGTCTCTTGCATTACGAACCTCTTTAGTGTGTAGTAGCTCAAAACAGTGTTATATACTGGTGTAGAAAACGCGTACATCGTTTTCTACACCAGTATATAGCGATATAGGTTTTTCACATTCATGCATGGGTTTATCCCTTGCAATTTTGGTACGTATTATCGACGCATTTGGTTGTAGGCACCGTGTTCGTGGGCGCGGCAATTTTAGTCTACACGTGGAACGCGGGCTAATAGTTCAGACACGACTTCGTAGTTGATGGTTCCTAAGCGGCTGGCGATCTCTTCAGCGGTAAGCGTGGCTTCCCCCCTGCCGTCCAATTAAGACGACTTCGTCACCCATGCGAACCTGTGGAATGTGGGTGACATCAACCATACATTGATCCATACAGACACGCCCTAGCAGTGGGGCTTCTTGCCCATGAATGAGTACGCTGCCCCAGTTCTGTGGACTGCGGCGGAAGCCATCGGCGTAGCCAACGGGTAGGACGGCGATGAGTGTCGGACGCTGCGTGATATAGGTGCTGCCATAGCTGATCCCTTCTCCGGTGGGGATCCATTTGACCTGTGAGACCTGCGTCTTGAAGGCCAGCGCGGGCCGAAAGCCCTCTGGCAGGCGTACAAAAGGCGATGGTTCAAGGCCATAGATGGCGATTCCGGGCCGTACCATGTCGAAGCGAGCTTCTGGAATGGCCAGGGTCGCGGCGCTATTGGCTGCGTGAACAATCGGAGGTCTGATCCCCTCCTTCTCCAGCTGCTCTAACACTCCCTGGAAGCGTGCCAGTTGCATGCGGGCGTGGCTCTGGTCTTCGGCGTCGGACTGGGCGAAGTGGGTATAGAGACCTTCGAGCTCCAGGCCGGGCAGCTGGCTGGCCTCACGTACCAGCTCTAGAATGGCTGGCAATTCTTCAAAGCGAACTCCCAGTCGCCCCATACCTGTATCAACTTTGACATGGACCCTGACCGTTTTGTCGAGTGCCTGCGCGGCTTGCGAGAGCGCCTGAGCCTCTTCCCTGGAGTAGATGGTGACGCTGACACCAAGACGTAGTGCCTCGCGCATCTGCCAGCGGGGCACATAACCAAAGACAAGGATAGGAGCCGTAATATGGGCTTCGCGCAAAGGGATCGCTTCGCTGACGGTGGCGACGCCAAGCATACTGGCTCCATTCTGGAGTACGGTGCGGGCCACTTTTAGCGCTCCATGACCATAGGCATCAGCCTTGAGCGCGACCAGGACCTGCGTGCTCGGCCCTACCAGAGAGGCGATATGGCGTGTATTGCTGCCGATGGCGTTTAAGTCGATCTCTACCCAGGTGGGCCGCTCGGCGTGCCTGAAGATGGTCTTTTTCCAGCCGGGCGTCTGGCGTACCAGCAACTCTGATGCCTCCCAGGGACGGGCCATCAAGAGCTCGGTGACGCGCTCCATGCGAGTCTCCTCGGAGCCTTTGAGCAGGATGACGGCGCACCTATCGCTGTCTGGTAGGGTGTTTAGGATGCGGCGGGCCGCCTGGGCCGCGTCCTCATGCGTTGAGGTCATGATGATGCGCTCGCTATCCATTCCGGCCTGTCGAGCCTCTTCGGCGATCAGGGTGGCCCATTCGCCACGCGTGATCAGGTAGTCGACGTACTGGGAGATCTCCTGCCCGATGGAGCGATGTGCTTCCGCCTCCGCCTCACCCAGGTGGAGCATGTCGCCCAGGATCGCGATGCGCTGACTCCGCTCACCCGCCAGCGCACTGAGCGTTTGCAGACCCGCTTTAACCGAGGCTGGCGCCGCGTTATGGGTATCGTCCAGCAGTACCGACCGCCGAATGCCCGGCAGGGGATTGAGGCGTCCCGGCAACGGTTTTAAGGTTGTCAGTGCCTGCTCGACCAGGGAGGGGTAGATGCCGCGGCTGAGCCCGATCTGGTAAGCCGCCAGCATGGTCGCGAACTGATGCTCTCCCAGCAGCTGCGAGCGGAGCTGAACCGTTACCTGCTCTTCCTCACCCCTCTCAATCTCGTCGGAGATGCGACGGCGTTTGATTGTTCCGTGGATGCCGTCCCATCCGACCGTTACGTGTGGCTGTTCATCTGCCGCGCACCCAGCGGGAAGAAAAGGATGGCAGCTCACCGTGGATGGGGCATGGTGGACGCGCTGCTCTAGCAGCGCCCGAATGATGGGGTCTTCCTGATTATAAAAGAAGTGGCCGCCTTCTGGCAGGCTGGTAAGCAGCGTTCCCAGTTCAAAGGCCAGGTGTTCGAGCGAGCTGAAGTATTGGAGCTGAACGGGACTAATATTGGTTAGCACGCCGATCTGCGGACGCACCATGCGACTGAGGGCGGCAATCTCGCCGGGATGGTCGCAGCCCAGCTCTAATACGGCATATTCGTGGCGCGCCTCCAATCGGCCCAGCGAAAGTGGAATACCGAGCATATCATTATAGTTTTGCCAGCTGCGGAAGGTGGTGAACTGGCGCGCGAGCACGGTGGCGATTGCCTCTTTGGTGCTCGTCTTGCCCACGCTTCCCGTGACCGCGATAACAGTAGGATGCCAGATCTCCAGGATCGCGCTGGCATATTGCCGCAGGGCACGGCGCGTATCCTCGACCAGAACTATCGTGATCTCTTCATTTGCAAGGACGGATTTAGCCTGTTCGGAGAACTGCTGGAACGTCTGACCCGACAGGAGAAGTCCAGTAGCGCCTTTGCGGACTGCATCAAGCACATGATCATGGCCATTGCCCCTTTCGCCGCGCACAGCAACGAACATTTCATGGGGTGAGAGCTGGCGCGTATCATGGCTGAACGCCTGAAAATGAACATGCTTACTGGTCTGGCGCAGGGTGCCCTGCGTCGCTTTTAACAGGTGATCGAGATAGATCATGGTATCCTCATATTTTTGTAACACGTGATTGGTGACGTTTTTTTATGTTGCCATAATATGATGAGCTGGCAATGCTCTTCTTTATACTAAGCTTACCATATTGCTGTCCGCGGTATGGGCATATATATGTATGAGCTCCCTTGATAGATGAGCTTGTAATATATGTTATCAGGGTCTCCATCAGTCCACTATAAGTTGGTGCAGGAGAGCTAGCTGCCCTCCTGCACATCCCACTTTGAGGGAGGCTGCTCTCTGCTTAATTTGGTGCATAGATTGCGCGAAAGCGCAATCTATGCACCAAATTATAAACCAGTGTGGCCGCGCAGCGGACGCGTGTGCGAGGGCGCTCACTCACCCCAAAAAGAGAAGTGTAGTTACCCTCTATGTGCAGCGCACATACTGCATGCTACCTAGCTGTTTGACGAGGCCGTCCAGCTCAAGGATGGTCAGGGTGGAGGTAACGATGTTGGGAGCCAGTTCTGTATCGCGGATCAGGTCGTCGATATGCCGGGGTTCGCGGCTCAACAGGCCCAGCACTATCCGTTCCTCTTCGCTCTCCGGCTCGCGCAGGACGCTGGCGTCTGGTAGCGGAACGGTATGGATGTTGAGATGCTCCAGGATATCGCTTACCTCGGTCACGGGGTGTGCCCCGTCGCGGATGAGTTTGTTGACCCCGGCGCCGCTGTTCGAAAAGATGCTGCTGGGGACTGCGTAGACCTCGCGCCCCTGGACCAGGGCCGAGTTGGCTGTGATGAGAGCGCCGCTTTTCAGGGGGGCCTCGGTGACCAGGATACCCAGAGAGAGGCCGGCTATGATATGGTTGCGCGCCGGGAAGTTGCCGGCCTCTGGTTTGATACCCAGGGGAAATGAGCTTAATATCACTCCCCGGCCGGAGTCGATGATGTGTTTGGCCAGGTGATAGTTCGAGGGGGGATAGATGGTATCCAGGCCACAGGCCAGCACAGCGATGGTGCGTCCACCGTTATCGAGGGCGGTGTTATGCGCTACCGTGTCTACGCCCAGCGCCAGGCCACTGACGATGGTGATCTTCCCTTTTACCAGTTCTTTGGTGAAATGCTCCGTCACCTGTCGTCCATAGCTGCTCATCTTGCGCGTCCCCACAATACCGATGCTGTAGTGTAGGTCGTCTTCGGTCAACTGACCGCAGGCATACAGGACCGGGGGAGCATAATCTATTTTGCGCAAGAGCGGGGGGTAACAGGCATCTTTCCAGGTAATGACCTGGATGCGTAACCTGTCCAGGCGCTCCAACTCGTGGTCGGGATCTATGCTGGCACGCTGCCTGATAAAGCTGTCAACGGTGCGCTGATCAAGACCGATCCGGGTGAGCTCAGATGATGGAGCGTACCAGGCGCGGGCTACATCTTCCTGAAAGTGGTCCAGTAAGAGTTGAAAGCGCACCGGGCCTATGCCCATCACGCGACTAAATGCGATCCAGTACGAGAGTTCTTCTAAAGTGAGTTTGTCTGAAGGATAATATCGGGCCCGGCCATCAAACACTTCCATCCGCCGCTGCTTCTTGCCCATGATGCTCTTTACTCCTTTATCTCTGGTGGTCTGGTTCCCGCGCTGGTTGGTTCTCCCCATGGATAGGGAGGATAGGCCGTATACGCGGGAGGTACATTGTTGGCCATTGTAGGTGGCTGACCGGCGACTTCACCATAGGGTCCGCCGGGTCTATAGGTCGCCGGGTTCGCATAGCTTCCGGCAGGATTGATATCGGGATGGTAATTTCCTGCTGGCGGCATGTAGTTATAGGCTGGTTGTGGGATGACAGCCGCCTGTGCCCTGGCTTTGCGCCGGCTATAGAAGAGGTAGATCAGCAGTAGCACGCCACTGGCCAGCGGAATGATGATCAAGAGCGAACCCGCCACGGTCAGATACGCGTCGGATGAGTCGCTCGTCACTGGCACTATCTTATTGTCAGTAGTTGTCTGAGGAGTCTGTTGCTGAACCTGGTCTGTACCGCTCAGGGTCGCCGGCTGATTGAGGTGAAGATGCCACTGATTCTCCAGGTGATCCGAGTCTACACCCAAAGTCTGTTTCTGGTCGGTATCAAATGGCTCATCGCTGTTCCCTGTGCTTTGTATCAGGGCGTTCATCTTTTTCACACCAAAGGTTTTATACATATAATCCAGGAGCTGCCAGCTCTGCGAATAGGCCTGGTAGGCTTTTTGCGCGTCGCGCGGGAAGGAGCGATCTATCTGATAGAGGGGGATCAGACTGTGTTTAGTTAGCTGAGTCTTGAACTGGTTCTGCATATCCCCTTCATGGTAGGTTTGATCGTAGACGGCCAGCCCTTCATCAAACCAGGTGGGAATCGTGACCTGCGCGGTCTGGTGCAGAACCAGGTGCGTTAGCTCATGTGGCAGATCCCTGTTCAGCGTTGTATCATCTGGTCCCTGGACGGTAACAGAGGCCTGATTAATCTCGAAGAAGGCTACCCCGCCAACCCATTCGGCCGAGTCCGGCGGGAGCGAGCTGTGGAAGTCGTCGCTGTTCTCGTAGATCCACAGGTTGATCGGTTGATGCAGTTGCACGCCTAGATTCGCATAGATGCGTTTCAAACTATCGCCCGCCTGATTGAGTAAGAGCTGCCCGAAGGATGTGGGCCGATCATACCAGTTGACCTGGTAGAGCCCCTGGGAGAGATGTTGCCACTGGAAGCGCGTATCGGTGATCTGCAGCGTCTTTGGAGGAGTTTTATAGCTATGTCCAGCGCTATCAGAGATGTCCCAGGTATAGTTGATAATGGTTCCGACCGGCATAAAATGCTGCTCGTCAAGGTCTTCATGCCACTGAAAGGAGAGATGGTTGGCCGGAGTCTGCGTAATCGGATGAACCTCTGAGACCCGCATAGAGTTGAACTTGATTGTGAGCGTGGCGATCTCGATTGGACTGGCACTATCCTGTGTGTCCAGCTGGAAGTCCATCGCCTTGGGGAAGTTGAGGGTGGCAGTCTCTGAATTAATGGTAATGGGGTCATCCGCTACAGCTGCATAGACGTGAGGAGGTAAATTTATCGATATGAGGATCATGATTGATAGATAGATAAGAAGGCGCCCACTACGCCGCATGGCATTCCAGCGCATATAATTTAAACTCCTCGTGGCAATTCGCGAACATCAATCCTTATTATATCTGATCAAGCACAAAAATATCGTGATTTGCTCATCAATATAGTACGCATGGCTATCCCCAAATTTTTATAGTTGGCAGTTTGAAAGAGTATGTTCCGGTGTTGGTGCTGCGGCAGCACCAACACCGGAACATACTCTTTCAAACTGCCGTTAATCGGCTTTCTCTACTGTTAATCTATGTCGTATTCGTTCGTTAAGTATAAATGAGGTTGAGTTTGTGTTTCTCTGGTAACGCATGCAACCGACACGGGGACAGATGTGGAAGGGAGGCGATTGAATATATGAGTAATAATTTGGATCAACAAGCTGGGGGTCAGCAACCACGCATCGAAGATGGAGCGCCACCAAAGACGGGAGGGCTTTTACGCAATTATCGGCAGCAGCAGTCGTCGGTGTCGCAGCCGGACCTGTTCTCACAACCATCTTCACTTTCGACAACCGATCAGCTTGACCATCCTGTTTTACCGCTCCCACCTGCGCAAAGATCTGCTCCGCCCTCCAAGGCCCCTCCTCTTTATTCGCGTGGTCAGCTACGCCTTCCTGTCTCCTCGGTTGGGGAATCTGCTGGTCTGCCTGGACGCGGACAGTTGCTGCGCTCACCAGAACTGCTGATCCATACTATGAAGATGGTACGCCACTGGTCAGGTAAAGTAGCGGCGGTCGCCGGACATAAGATACTGCCTCCCGCGCCGTATATGGAGCGTTATCATGGCTCAAACCCCGCGCCATCTGGCGTAGAAGCACAGACACCGCGACCCGCGAAGAGAATTCCCTGGCGTCGTTCGCGTACCCTGCGTATCGCCATGCAGATGAGGCAGCGGCGCGCGCGCTGGCAGCGTGCCCCACGGCGGCTCTGGGCGGTATTCACCATGGCCCTGATGTCTGTGCTGGGTCTGATGTGTGTGGCTGGCACCACCTATAGCTATGGTTACTATGAGCAGCAATTGCCGCGCGTAGATGAACTGGCGAATGCTCACATCGCCCAGAGCACGCGTATTTATGATCGCAACAACGTCCTTTTATTTGAAGCCTATGATCAGAACTCCAGGCAGGGAGGCCGGCGTATCGCCATTAGATATGAGGACATCCCTCCCGTTATGCAGGATGCCCTGGTGGCCATCGAGGATAAGACCTTCTGGACCAACGCGGGTATCGAGCCATCGGCCATCATTCGCGCGGCGGCCAGGCAGTACGGGGGAGCCAGCACATTGACGCAGCAGGTCATCAAGAACCTGTCCAATCAGCGCGAATATGCCCTGGGACGCAAGATTACCGAGGCGGCTATGGCCATTGGCCTGACGCAGCAGTATTCCAAAAGCAAGATCCTTGAGATGTATTTTAATATCGCCCCTTTTGAGGGACAAACCTATGGCGTCGAGGTGGCGACCGAAGATTTTTTTGGTCTGCAGTCAACCTGTCACACTAACCAGAAGTGCATCCCTGGTATCTCCAGGCTGAACTATAACCAGGCAACCGGCAGAAATGATCCTTTATTGGGCCTGGCCCGTGCCTCTCTGCTGGCCGGTATGCCCAATCAGCCGTTCTATAACGATCCAACCAGCGGGCCCGATGCCAAGCAACGTGCTATCTATCGTCAGGGCCTGGTGCTGCAACAGATGATGGCGCTGCATACCGTCGTGGATGGCCTGGGTCCAATTACACCCGCTATCGCCAGAAAGGCGCAGCGGCTGATGGAGCGCCACACCTTCAGGAGCTCTACGCGCGTCAAGCACGCCCCTCATTTCGTGGATTGGGTTATCAACCAGGTTTCGACCGCGCTGGGAAACGGTGATGCCGCTGAGGGTTATGGTCTCTTTCAGAAGGCCGGCTTCAATATTCGTACCACCATCGATGTGAATCTACAGGAATATGTGGAGCGGGCTGTGGATCGGCATATCAATCAGCCCGATTACCAGAAGCTACGCGGCTACTACGCGATGCTCAGTAGCTATAACAATCTGCACACGGCGGCGGTGGTAGTGATGGACGCAAAGACCGGTGAGATTCTGGCTATGAACGGGAGCGCCGACTATAATTCTATGGACCCACGTGTGGGTGGTCAGTTTAATGCCGCCGTCGGTTCGCGTCCGCCCGGCTCAACCTTCAAGCCCTTTGAATATGCCACCGCCTTCCAGATGGGCTGGAATCCTGGCGTGATGCTGATGGATAACCGCACCTACTTCCCGAATGGGGCACCGGCGGGCACGACGATGCCCCGCACCGATAAGGATGCCCTCTCCAAGGATTCAACCATCTACGCCCCGTATGATTACGGGCATACCTATACAAATCGACCGGTGTCCGTGCGTATAGGTACCGCCAATTCCTATAATATCCCGGCCATCAAAGCCATGCAGTTCGCCGGCGCAAACCAGGTGGTCACCACCACACGTCGTCTTGGCATTACCACGCAAGCCAATACCGGCCTGGCCTGGGCCCTGGGCTCAAAGGACGTCTCGCCGCTGCAGATGGTGAGCGCCTATCAGACCTTCGCCGACCAGGGCCTGCACGTCCCACCACAGAGTGTTCTGGATATCTGGGATAACGCTGGCCACAACCTCTATCACTACGATGAGAGCAGGCCGGCGTCCGGTCGGGTCTTCTCTCCACAGGTCTCCTACATGATGACCTCGGTGCTGGCCGACGAGCCCTCGCGCGCCTATGAATTTGGTTCAGACCACGACCTGTCATTCGCCGATATGGACGCCAATTGCGCCTACTCGCGCTTCAACTGTAGCCGACAGGTCGCGGCCAAAACGGGCACCACCGACGATTTCCGCGACAACTGGACCATCGGCTACACGCCGGACGTCGTTGTCGGCGTCTGGGTCGGCAACGCCAACAACGAAAAGATGAGAGACGTCATCGGCATTACCGGAGCCGGCCCCATCTGGCACAGCGTCATGGAACGCGTATTGGGACGCTGCAACGAGCATCCACCCTACACCAACGCCTTTGTCAGTCCCGACCAGATCACCTGTGGACCCGACTACCACTTTCGCTTCTCCGCCCACCCCCAATGGACATTCCCCATCCCACCCGGCCTCGAACTACTCAATCAACCATCCATCACCGACGGCCAATCCTCACCTCCCGACTGGGCCCTCTCCCTCCAATATCCCTGAATCATATATCGTCGTAAAAGCTTCATCCCTTTGACCCCTTCCCTTTAATATGTTGATGATGCATGTGCTTCTTAAGTGTGATGAAAAAAGCGCATATCACTCTTTAATGTGGTGATGCAGAACCAGTGCTCCGCACCGGTTCTGCATCACCACATTAAACCTCTACGAGCGCCGAAGGCGCTCGCGTCAGGGGTCGCAGACACAAACCCCCCCCATATAGAAAAAAGCTGCCTGGCAGCCCTCCTCATAGGAGAGCTTTCTTATCTATTCGAGTGTAATTTGCAAGAGTGCGTAATATAGCAGTATATTCTTCTTACTAAGGGGTACAAAAAATGCCCAAAAATAAGTAATAGAATAGCAATATATAAGAAGCTTTTGCTACACAACCCCCCCAAAATAGGGGGGTGTGTTAACGTGTATCAACAGGTTCGTTGAGATAGGTAATTCGAAACGCTACGGATGCCCGAACACCAGAAAACGTGGACAGTAAGGGAATCAGAGTGATAAAACTGGCGCCCTCTATCTAAATATATCTGGATCTGCCGTTCTTTCAAAGAAAAGATAGAAGCATGCAGATCTAAAGCTTTCTCTGGTATATGAGGAGGAGCAGAGACAACTATTATTTTTGTTTCACAGTGGCAGAATCAATATTTAGATTTATCTATTTATTGTAGGCAGAGACTACCACTGCGCTAACACAAGGATGATGTATGAGCGATAATTGGAATCCAAATTCAGACGAAAATCAACCTTCTGAGCATAGTCCTCGGTCCAAGTCCGGAGGACTGTTAAGCAATTTTAAAACACAACAAGATGGTCAAGGTGCCTCTAAATCGCAGCCGTTGCCTGGAGCGAATTCTGCCTCGTCGCCAGCCGGACCTCAGCGGAACAATTCATCCCTATTGCGTGGGGGATATCAGCAATTCTCTCCCTCGGCGCAGGGGGGACAATCTGTTCCGCCCCAGCCTGGTCAGGATGTACAGCAAAGGTCACCATCTCGGCAAGCTGGTGGGGCTCCCAACCAGCAGTATCCTTCGCAGGCTCAGCCTCAGATGCCTCCAGATCAGCAGCGCCCTAACGTGCTATCCAACACGGTTGATATGATGCGGCGCTGGTCCGGTAAAGTGGCCGCCGTCGCCGGTCACCAGGTGCAGCCTCCGGCTCCCTACATGGATTACTATCGCCCACCTTCCCCTCCGGGACCGCATCAGCCAGTGATTCGCACCTCGCGTCCCTGGAAACGCTCACGCGCCTTGCGCATCAATCAGCACATTCGCCAGCGGCGCCTGAGGACACGCAACAGTGGTCCAACACGTGCGCTGGTGATTGCACTGGTATGTCTGCTGGCCCTGGTGGTGCTGGCCTCCTTTGGCAGTAGCGCCTACGCCTATAGCTTTTATGTGCAGCAGCAGCCGCGTATGGAAGAATTCGCCAACCAGCATATCGACCAGAACACCCGCATCTATGATCGCAATGGCCAATTGTTGTACGAGGCATACGACAACACGTCCTCGGCCTATAGCGGCCGCCGTGTCACCGTACGCTATCAGGACATCCCGCTGGTCATGCAGAATGCCATGACCTCCATTGAAGATAAGACCTTCTGGACCAACGAGGGTGTAGATCCGCTGGCAATTGTGCGCGCCGGTGCCAGCCAGTATGGTGGTGCCAGTACCCTGACCCAGCAGGTCATCAAAAACCTGACCAGGGATAATTCACCCACCTATCAGCGTAAGCTGAACGAAGCCGCCATGGCCATCGCGCTGACGCAACAGTATTCCAAGGCTAAGATCATGGAGATGTACTTCAACGTAGCCCCCTTTGGCGCGCAGACCTATGGCGTCGAGGTGGCCACGGAAGATTACTTTGGTCTGAGGCCGATCTGCAAGACGAACCAGCCCTGTATACCCGGTATCTCCAAACTGGCTTACAACTCCAAGACCAAAAAGAACGATCCTATCCTGGCTCTGGCCCGCGCTTCCTTCCTGGCCGGCCAGCCCAACGCGCCCAGCGCTACCGATCCTACCCTGGGCGCCGACAACAAGCAGCGCGCCCTGGATCGGCAGAAGCTGGTCTTGAACGCCATGATTACCCAGGGCATGACCATCGATGGTCAGCCGGATAGTCCGAAGATCACCCAGGCGGATGCCCAGAAGGCGGAAGCCTTGATGGCCAAACAGACCTTTAAGCCATATCAGCGCCAGATGCAGGCCCCTCACTTTGTGCAATATGTGATTGACCAGATGACGCAGGCTCTCGGTGGTGGTAACGCAGGAGCCCACGCTTTCCTGACCGGTGGCTATAATATTCGCACCACGCTCGATCTTAACCTGTACAACTATATCCAGAAGGAGGTCACGCGCCACATCTACCAGCCGGACGTGCAAAAGGTGACTGGCGCCTACGTCACACTGAGTGAAAACAACAACGTGCATGACGCGGCGGTAGTGGTGCTGGACTCAAAGACCGGCGAGATTTTGGGTATGGACGGCAGTGCGGACTTTAACTCCAATGACCCCAGGGTCAATGGACAGTACAACGTAGCTATCCATGCTCGCCCGCCCGGATCAACCTTTAAGCCTTTCGACTACGCCACCGCTTTCCAGATGGGCTGGAATCCGGCTGTTATGTTGGAGGACAATGAGACAATCTTCCCGACCAGCAATAATGTCGGTGTACAGGTACCAACTATTCAGTCGCAGATTGATGCCTTGTCGGAATCTGGAACATTCTATGCTCCATCGGACTATGGCAAAACCTGGACTTTTGAACCTCATTCAGTTCGTTATTCGACCGCCGGCTCGCTGAACGTTGCGGCCATTAAAACCATGCAGTTTGCCAGTGGTAAGGCTGTCTTGAATACGATGCAACGACTGGGTATCAACACTCAGGTCAATGATGGTCTGGCCTGGGCCATCGGCGCGAGAGACATCGCGCCGCTACAGATGGCCAATGCTTACGAGACCTTTGCCAACCAGGGCGTGCGCGTTCAGCCGCAGAGCATCCTGGATGTCTGGGATAATCTTGGCAATAACCTGTTTCACTATAACCTGGAAAAGCCAGTCTCTGGCCGCGTGTTCAGTCCCCAGGTCGCTTACCTGATGACCTCGGTTCTGGTTGATGAGCCAGATCGCAACGTAGAGTTCTCTGGTGACCACGATCTATCGTTCACTGACAAAGATCCGAATTGTGCCGTTGTTCTCTATTGTGAGCACCAGGTGGCGGCCAAAACCGGTACCACTGACTCCTTTAGGGATAACTGGACTGTTGGCTATACGCCGGATGTCACTGTAGCGGTCTGGGTAGGCAACGCCGATAACTCGCCGATGTACAACGTCATTGGTATTACCGGCGCGGCCCCTATCTGGCACAACGTTATGGAGCGCGCCGTGGGTTTTTGTAATCAGGATATTGATGGTGTGCCATGTGGCCCTAACTATCACTTCCGCTTTTCTAACAATCCTACCTGGAAATTCCCGATTCCTGCCGGTGTGACCCAGACATCTCTCTCGTCCGCAACTGGTATGCAGGGTGGTGGTGCGACGGATTTCGTCATCGATGGGCAGGCGCCCTTGCAGCCGTAAGCAAGTGTTCGCTGGCTTATCTGTATAAATCAAAAGAGAGGAGTGTGACGACCTATACGTCACACTCCTCTCTTTTGAGCTGGATTATCAATCAATTCTTGCAGCATTCGATGAGCAGTTTTACGCACCCTCCAATGTAAACATTATTTAATACGTTGATGCCAGTGATGCCGCGCTGCGACATCACTGGCATCAACGTATTAAACAGGGCCTTCCGCGCCTGCGAGCGCCCGAAAGGGAGCGCTCAACTCACCTGCCTGGAATACTTGACAATCGACCCTTGAGAGTGCTATTCTGTACTTGCAGTCTCCAAGTGAGAGTGCTAGCAATCGCGTTTGACAGATGTTGTATCATCCGAGCATATCCATAAACCGCTCTGCTGTCGCGGGCGCGGGATACTTGCCAGGGAGGTACAGCAAGACTATCGAGGGAAGCACGTACATGACACCTTTAAGCCCACGTAAACAGCAGATTTTGCGTGCGCTGGTTGAAGAATATATTCACAACGCGACCCCGGTCGCGTCTGAGACGCTCGTACGCAAGTATGAGCTCCCTTTTAGTTCTGCTACCGTACGCCACGAGCTAGCGGGACTGGAAGAGGCGAATTTGATCAATCAGCCACATACCTCTGCTGGTCGTGTACCTACGGACCTTGGCTATCGCTACTTTGTCGAACACCTGATGCAGGAGTCGGCATTGTTGCTCGATGAGCAGCGTCTGATTCGCCATATGTTCTATCAGGTACAGGATCAGCTGGATCAATGGGTGCGGCTCACGGCGTCAGTGATGGCGCGTCTGCTGCATAGTGCCGCGGTAATGACTCCTCCTCGTTCAATCGAGGGGCGCATTAAACACTTTGAGGTACTAGCGGTTACCGATCTATCGGTGCACCTGATACTGGTTCTGATGGACGGTTCGGTGCAGCAGCAGCGTTTGCTCTTAGAGAAACCAACCCAGCAGGATGAGTTGAGCGCGATCGCGGCTCGTCTCAATCCGCTGTTTCTTGGCAAAAATGCCGATGAGCTCAATACGTTCCTTGTGACCTATGAGCCCGCTCCGGTGGAACGAATTATTTCGAATGGAATCGTTCGTATCCTGGAGCAGCATGGGGAGATGGAAGGGGATGTCTTCTTTGGGGAGGACATCGTCAATATCCTGGACCAGTCCACTGTCTCCGCTGTCGGGCTGCGCTTACCTCCTGAGGAGGAGCGAGCCGAGCGGATTCGCAAAATGATTGAAGAACTTGAGCATAAGCGCCTGCAGAAAGTGATGGATGATCTTGAGCAAAAGCGCATTCTACCTGTGCTGGCCTCGCATCTGCCCTCTTCAGACGGTGTGCAAGTGATCATCGGTGGCGAAAATCAGTGGGATGAAATGAAGGATGTCAGCCTGGTTCTGGCGCGTTATGGGCAGCAGGGCAAGGTGGGCGGCTTGTTAGGGATCATTGGTCCGACCCGAATGCAATATGGCCGTGCCATCGCCGTTGTGCGCTATATGTCGCAGGTTATGGATGAGCTACTGGCTGATGCTTATGGATGTGAGTAAAAAAGCTCAGATACACATAGATTTCTAGGTTTAGCTTGGATTTTTAGCTCTGCTCTGATCTATAAATTTTCGATCTGATCTGTCTATACTGGATCTGATCTGTGGATGCTAGATCTTGAGATGTTGAGATTTTTTGATTTAGGAGGCAACTGTGCCAAAGGTTATTGGAATCGATCTTGGAACAACAAACTCGTGTGTGGCTGTGATGGAGGGTGGCGAACCTGTTGTTATCCCCAACGCGGAAGGTGCACGTACCACGCCGTCTATTGTAGCTATCAATAAAAATGGCGAGCGCCTGGTTGGTGAAGTTGCGAAGCGTCAGGCTATCACAAATCCAGAAAATACCGTCTATTCAATTAAGCGCTTCATGGGTCGCAAATTCGAGGATCCTGAAGTTGATCGTGACAAACGCTTGATGCCCTATAAAGTGGTTCGCTCTGCCAATGGTGATGCCTGGGTTGAGGTGCAGGGCAAGCAGTATAGCCCTCCGGAAATCTCCGCTATGATCCTGCAGAAGTTAAAAAATGACGCGGAAGCCTATTTGGGTGAGCGTGTGACACAGGCCGTGATTACCGTGCCGGCTTACTTTAACGATGCTCAGCGTCAGGCGACCAGGGACTCGGGTAAGATCGCTGGCCTGGAAGTGCTGCGTATCATCAACGAGCCGACCGCCGCTTCACTGGCCTATGGCCTGGACAAGAAGAAAGACGAGCGCATCGCGGTCTACGACCTTGGTGGTGGTACCTTCGATATCTCTATCCTGGAACTGGGCGATGGCGTCTTTGAGGTGAAGAGCACCAACGGTGATACACACCTGGGTGGTGACGACTTCGACCAGCGCATTATCACCTGGCTAGCCGACGAGTTCCGCAAGGAGCAGGGCATCGACCTGCGCCAGGACCGCATGGCCCTGCAGCGCTTGAAAGAGGCCGCTGAGAAAGCGAAAAAAGAGCTCTCCAGCTCGATGCAGACCGAGGTTAACCTGCCCTTTATTACGGCCGACGCCAGTGGTCCAAAGCACCTGGCTATGACGTTGTCCCGCTCGAAACTGGAGCAGCTGGTTGAGGACCTGGTTGAGAAGTCCCGCGTTCCTGTGACCAAGGCTCTTTCGGATGCCAGTGTGCGCCCTGGCGATATCGACGAGGTGGTCCTGGTTGGTGGTCAGACCCGTATGCCAGCCGTACAGACGCTGGTGCGTCGCATCTTTGATCGCGAGCCCAATCGTGGTGTGAACCCCGACGAGGTCGTTGCCATCGGTGCCGCCATTCAGGCTGGTGTGTTGACCGGCGACGTCAAAGACGTGCTCTTGCTCGACGTTACGCCTCTGTCCCTGGGTATCGAGACCCTGGGTGGTGTCTTCACCCGCTTGATCGAGCGCAACACCACTATCCCAACTCAGAAGAGTCAGGTCTTCTCGACCGCCAGCGATAGCCAGCCCAGCGTAGAGATCAACGTCCTGCAGGGTGAGCGCGAGTTCGCCAAGGACAACCGTTCACTGGGTAGCTTCATCCTGGATGGTATTCCACCCGCACCACGCGGCGTGCCGCAGATCGAGGTTATCTTCGATATCGATGCCAATGGTATCGTGAACGTCTCGGCCCGCGATAAAGGCACCGGCCGTGAGCAGAAGATCACCATCATGCCATCCAGTGGTCTGTCGAAAGACCAGATCGACAAGATGGTGCGTGATGCTGAATCCCACTCCGCGGAAGACAAGCGCCGCAAAGAAGAGGTTGAGGAGCGTAACCTGGCCGATAGCGCCGCGTATCGCTCGGAGAAGAGCCTCTCTGAAATCGGCGACAAGATCTCGCCCGAGCAGAAGAGCGAGCTTGAGGGCAAAATCGCCGACGTGCGCACCGCCCTGTCGACCGACGATGTCGAGCGCATCAAATCCTCCCGCGAGGAACTGGAGCAGGCGTTCTTCAAGATCAGCCAGTCAATGTATGGTCAGGGTCAGCCTGGCGGTGCCGGTGCTGAATATGGTGAGCCCCAGCCGGGTGCTACCGATCAGGAACAGCCACGCTCCAACGATGACACCATCGAGGGCGAATACAAGGAAATGTAGCTGACTGAAGGAGGAGATCGTTGTCTGTAAGACGGTGTATTAACATCTCTATAGCATCTCCTCTATATGAGAGGGTAACGAATTTGTTACCCTCTCATATCCCTGTTTTGGCGCAGGGACTGGTAACTGAAAGTTACAAACGCTAGTGGCCTGAGTACTACTTATACTCTTCCAATACTCCTACTTGGGCTATGCTTATTGCGTATCTTTTGTGTCATGAGGTATCCTTAAACAATGCCAGAATGTATGCCAAAGAACGCGAAAGGTGTTTCGCATGCCAGATGCTTATAGCACCTGTAAAGCTGTCAATACCATCTATTCTGAATACAGTAGAAAAGTTATTCATCCAGTAGCGCGGATACGTTCGCGCCCTGTTTCTAAGGGTAAAGGACCAGCAGATGGCCGCAAACAAAAGAGATTATTATGAGGTGCTGGGGGTATCGCGCAGTGCATCGGACGACGAGATTAAAAAAGCGTTTCGTCGCCTGGCCAAGCAATATCACCCTGATGCAAATAAAGAGCAGGGAGCGGAAGCCCGCTTTATCGAGATTAATGAGGCGTATGAGGTTTTAAGTGACCAGCAGAAGCGTAGCGCTTATGATCGTTATGGGCATGCTGGCGTGGGCGCCGGTGCCGGCGCTGCGGGCTTCGATAACTTCGGTGGTTTTAGCAATCTCAACGATATCTTCGAAACCTTCTTCGCGGGTGCTTCGGGTGGTCAACGGCGTTCCGGGCCACAGCGTGGCGCGGACCTGCGTTATGAGTTGACCATTTCGTTTGAAGAAGCTGTCTTTGGATGTCAGAAAGAGATTGAACTGCCGCGCTGGGAAACCTGTTCGACCTGCCGTGGTAATGGTGCTCAACCTGGGACCTCCACCCAGCGTTGTCCGGCCTGTCAGGGTTCCGGTGAGATTCGCCGGGTGCAGCAGTCGATTTTTGGTCAGTTTGTCAATGTGACGATGTGTGAGCGCTGTCGTGGCGAGGGCCGCATTATTACGACCCCCTGTGAGAAGTGCCGTGGCCAGGGGCGTGTGCGCAACAATCGCCGCGTGGTGGTAAATATCCCGGCCGGCGTGGACGATGGCATCAATGTGCGTGTGACCGGCGAGGGCGAGGTGAGCTCCCGTGGTGGTACACCTGGCAACCTGTACGTGGTCCTGACCGTCAAGCCGCACGATTTCTTCAGGCGCCAGGGCAACGATATCCTTTATGATCTGCCGATCAGTTTTACGCAGGCGGCTCTGGGCGATGAAGTAGAGGTCCCCACGGTCGACGGTAAGTCCACCATGCTCAAGATACCTGCCGGCACGCAGAGTGGCCGCTCATTCCGCCTCAAAGGCATGGGTGTCCCTGTTGTGCATAGCAGCGCGCGCGGCGATCAGCACGTCTTTGTCAAGGTAGTCACCCCAACCAACCTGACGGCGGAGCAACGCCAGCTGCTCGAGGAGTTCGCTCGCATCGAAGCCGAACAGAACGAACAGAACAGTAAAAACATCTTCCGCGACCTGTTCGAGAAAACGAAAGACGTTTTCCAATAGGCTCAGAAACGGTTATATCCAACCGTTCCAATCTTTGAGGGATAGGCCACCACACAATGGTGGCCTATCCTTTTGTTTTTTAAGATTGGTGCAATTTATAAGTCATCCTGAACTTTTAAAAAATTCCCAAAACGGGGGTGCAGGGCGAGCATGCCGGGGGCATGCTAAACTCCCTGCCGGGGTGTGGGCGAGCATGCTCCCAGCATGCTCGCCCACACCCCGGCAGGAGGGCTCTCCGCCCTCCTGCACTTCCCGCATTGGGAACTCCAATCAACGATTGTGAAATGGTTCATTGACATAGGATGCTATGTGGTCAATAATTACTATTGATTTGATTGTGATCTGGCACCATACTGTTCATGAGTCTGCAATAAACGTAAAATCCCATTCACTCTTAATAAGCCGGTAAAAGTCGGAAAAGCCCATTTGCTCTGGATCTTATCGTGTGTAAGAGGCATCGTCTCGGGGTAGCAGCTTATTAGCTTTGCGTGAGGGGTCGCCATGGGTACAAACCAACGCTATCTTGGTCCATACGAGCTACAGCAGAGGTTGAGCGATACGCGCCAATACGAATCCTGGAAAGCCTGGGATTCGCAACATCAACGTCAGGTGGAGATTACCATTCTGCACCTGCAGGCAGCCAATGCGGCTGTGTTGATGCCGCGTTTTCTGTATGAGACCAAAAGTCTGACCGCGCTCAATCATCCCAGTATCGCGAAGATCTACGATGTACAGGCTTCTGCAGTTCCAGAGCAGCCTGGCACGCTGGATGGTGTCGCCCAATACCAGGCTTATATTGTCAGAGAGTATATTGAAGGGATGTCGCTGGCCGATTATATTGAGGCCACCTCCGGCGTCGGCGATTTTCCAGCCCTGACAGATATTTATCGTATCCTGGCGCCAGCCAGCTCGGCCCTGGATTATGCCCATCAGCATGGTGTTGTCCATAGCCATTTGAAGCCTGCCCATATTCTGTTTACGCAGGCCGATTCACCGGAGTCACCACAGGGCGAGATAAAGGTGGTGGGCTTCGGGATGCATACTATACTGTCGCCGTTGACCCTTGCGCTGGAGGATGCCGCCTATATTTCTCCTGAGGGCGCGCAGGGACAGACGGTCAATACGCGCAGCGATATCTATTCGCTCGGCGTGATCCTGTATGAGCTCTGCACAGGTACGCTGCCATTTCAGGGTGAGACCACTTCAGAGATGCTGATGCAGCATATGCATGCTGAACCAATGTCGCCGGCTCTGATTAATACCCGCATTGTACCCGGCATGACCGCGATCATCTTACGTTGCCTGGCCAAAGATCCTTCGGCCCGCTTCCCAACCGGGGCCGCGCTGACAGCCGCCCTGTCGAGGGTTGCCAACGCTCCGGGGAAGTCGCGCGTGGGACAGTCGGGCGCGGCCAGCAGTGGCAATCGTTTGACCCCCTGGTTTACACCGGCACAGGTGAGCATTGATGAGACATACTTGAGTCCGCAGCGTTCTCAAGGCTTGACCAGCCCGGCCGCTTCGCATGCGGAGGCTGGCACCAACGTTGCTGGAGCCTATCCTGGCGCCGATGTTCCCACTTCGTTGTCGTCGGCCCCGACCTCATCGGCTCCTGCGGTGACGCCAGATGGTGGCTATACACCAACACATGCCGATGCGGTGATGCAATCGCCGCGTTCAGCGCCTGATTTGCTGGCGGCGATGGAGACCCAGAGACTTCATCCGATGCCGCCTGCTCCCGCCCCGGCACCGCCCGTCTCGCCACCGTATGCAACGCCTTATCCGGTACGGAGAGGTGGCTTCTGGCGTACTTCACGGGGAAAAAAGCTGACCATCCTGCTCTCGGCCTTGCTTTGCCTGGCTGTGATTGGTGCCAGCCTGGCCGCTTTTCTTGTTTCCCGTTATAATGGGCTCGCGGCCTCCTCACTTTCCGGGCATGCCTTCTTTGTGAGTAGCGGCTTGCTGGATCCCAATAATCCCAAGGGGATCGTGGATGGGCTGCAGATAGATCTGACCGATGTTTCGGTCCCAGCTAGCGGTAAAAGCTATTATGCCTGGCTGCTGGGGGATACGGATACCAATGTTACGTCGCCCCCTATCGGGCTCGGCTCGCTCTCGCTGGTTAATGGACATGCCTCGATGGCGTACAGCAGTCCTCAGAATGACAATCTCTTATCACACTATAGCCGTTTCCTGGTGACTGAAGAAGATTCAGCCGCGCCCCCAACCAATCCATCACTGGACTCGTCTACCTGGCGCTATGGAGCCGTTTTCTCGCGCGTGCCAAGTCCCGAGGATACGCAGAATCATTTTAGCCTGCTCGACCACCTGCGGCACCTGCTAGCGCAGGATCCCAAGCTGGCAAAAGTAGGACTTACCGGCGGCCTCGATATCTGGCTCTTCCGCAATAGTTTGAAGGTCCTGGAATGGGCGGGTAGCGCCCGTGATGCCTACAATAGCGGCGATACCAGTCTGATGCAGCGGCAGGCTGTACGCATCCTGGATTATCTGGATGGGACGCAGTATGTGCAGACCGAGAATATCCCCTCTACGCTATCTCCGATACTGGTGGACCCCAAAATCGCGCGCGTGTCCCTGCTGGAGGTGAGCCAGAGTGAGGATCCTCCCGGTTACTTAAAGCATATCGGCAACCACCTGCGCGAGATCACGAACTCGCCGAACGTGAGCACGTCACAGAAACAGCTGGCCAAAGAGATTAACCTGGCGATCGATAACGTTCAGGCGTGGTACCTGGGCGTGCACGACGACGCGGCCAAACTGATCCATATGAGCCCGGCGCAGCTGCGCCAGCCGGGGACTATGGATACGCTCAATCATATGTTTAAGCTGGCCAATAACGCGTTTGTAGGGGAGACCGATCCAGGTACCAACCAGGTTAAAGAAGGCGTGTCACAGATCCATTATAAGGCCCAACGATTGGCGACGTTCGACATTGTAGCATGTAGCAATCAGACTACCCGGTCCTGCGTTTAGTCGCGGTACAGAGAGATGAGGGTTGGTATACATGAATAGTGCTCTTCCTCAGCGTCTGGATAAATACGAACTCATTGAACGTCTGGGCCACGGTGGGGTGGCTGAGGTGTGGAAGGCGTTGGATACCCAGCTGCAGCGCTATGTGGCAATCAAGATGCTGCATCCCAATTTGCGCGATGATCCAAATTTTATCGCCCGTTTCCAGCGCGAGGCGCAGTTGATCGCTGCCCTGCACCATCCGAACATCGTGCAGATCCATGATTTCCAAATCTATCAGCCGCCCGCCTCGGCGACGCCGACGTATCTTCCTCTAGCTTATATGGTGATGGATTATGTCGAGGGACAGACGCTGGCCGAGTACATCTATGAGACGTCTAGCGTGGGCAAAGTGCCCGCGCCGGATCGGATCGTGAATCTCTTTACCTCGATCAGTCTGGCGATCGACTATGCCCATAGCAAGGGCATGATCCACCGCGACATCAAGCCGGCCAACATTTTGTTGGATAAGCGCAATACCGCGCGCAATCCCATGGGTGAGCCGATCCTGACCGATTTCGGCGTGGCCAAACTGCTCAGTGCATTGACCAATACCCAGAGTGGCGTGCAGCTGGGGACTCCGCTCTACATATCGCCGGAGCAGGCCAGGGGACTGCAGGGTGATGGGCGCAGCGATCTCTATTCACTGGGCATTATCCTGTATGAGATGGTGACCGGCGTGCTTCCGTTCCGTGGTGATACGCCGGTGGAAGTGATCATGCAGCATGTGCATGCGACGCCGATCTCTCCCACCATGATCAATCCCAATATTCCACCCGCCCTGGTGCAGGTTATCAAACGCAGCATCTCTAAAAATCCCGATGAGCGCTATGCCAGCGCTTCGGAGATGACGGTCGCCATTGCGCGGGCGTTGAATGTTACTGTGCCCGAAATTCTGGGGCAGCCAACGACGATAGAGGTATTGGATCTGACCAGGCCAACTTCCTCAACGTCCGATGCGATGCGCTTTGCAACCTCGGGCACTGGTGAGCAGACGCGGATTTCAGCTCCCGCCAGCCAGGCGGCATCTTCAGGAGGCTATGCTGGCGCGGCTGAGTCTCTTAGCGTGGCGGCCACGCCTGGCACTGCTCCTGCAGCGCCGGCGGTACAGCCCGCACGTACGCCAGCCGTTGGCATCAGTCCTCCTCCGGCTTTTCCCGCTAGAAATCGGCCGCCCGCTGGCCGCCGGCGCGTGTCCTCCAAGTACCTGATCGGCACCGTTGTCTTGCTTGTCCTGCTGATCGCCGGAGGTGTGACCGCCTTCGTGATCTGGCCGTCGTACGCGGCTCTGTCGGCCCAGACGGATGGGCGCGCTTTCTATGTTAGCAGCGGCCAGACAGCGGTGAATAGCGCGCAGGGGATAGCCGATCAGCTACAGATTGATGTGCCCAATGTATCGCCTCCTCAGGCGGGTAAGAGCTATCATGCCTGGTTGCTGGGCGATATCGATCCCATGCGGCGCGATGATCTGACCGGCCCATTGCCGATCAATCCTCCGCTGCTCTTGACCAAAAGCCTGCCGATACAGAATGGCCACATCCACTACCTCTATCCAGGCGATGCACACCATGACAACCTGTTGTCGTCGACCAGCCGCCTGTTGATTACAGAGGAGGATGCCGGTAGCGCCAACGCCGCTCCATCGAAAGATCCGGCTCAATGGAAGTACTACGCGGTCCTGCCACAGCAGCCTATCGCGCAGGATGCGGCCGCGTTCAGCGCCTTGATCCATATCCGCCACCTGTTCTATAACGAGGTCGATATCAGCGTGCTTGGTCTGCCCGGAGGGGCTGGATAACTGGCTGTTTAAAAACACCGAGAAGCTGCTGGAGTGGTCGGTGAGCGCGCGCGATAACTGGCATGGGGCGCAAACCAATAGCTCTGAGATTGGTTTGATGCGCAACCAGTTTATCAGTGAGTTAGATTATCTGGATGGTCTGAAGAATGTGCATGTAGATATTCCGGCCAGCACACCGGTGATGGCTGATCCGGTTGCTGCTACCGTCGGACTGCTCACGGTTGATCCCGCCCATCAGGGAGGAGATTTTAACAAGACCAACCCGCCGGGCTATACGGATCATGTGCAGTTCCACGTGGCCCAGGTGGCCAAGGCCAGCGACATTACACCAGATACGCGTCAGCGGGCCGCCCATATCATTGAGGCGCTGCAAAACGTTAATTCCTGGCTGCGAACGGTGCGCCAGGACGCGGTCAAGCTCTTTAACAGTACGCCCGATCAGTTGAAGCAGGCGGACGCGGGCCGTACGCTGGACGATATGGTGACCCTGACGACGTATGCCTATATCGGCAAGCTTGATCCGGTCACCAACCAGGTCCATCCGGGGGTGACGCAGGTCCACCAGGATATCGAGCAACTGGCTACCTTTACGCTGACCAAAAAGGTGCCCACGCACCTGTAACATTCCTGGGAGTGGCATGTATGGGGATAGAACCGCGTTACCTTGGACAGTACCAGCTGCTTGAACGCATCGCGTCTGGTGGTATGGGTGAAGTATGGAAGGCCATGGATACCCACTTACAGCGTATCGTGGCCATCAAGCTCTTGTTGTCCAACTGGCGCTATTCGGCTGACTTCGTCGCGCGCTTCCAGGGCGAAGCCAGATTGATCGCTTCCCTGCGCCATCCCAATATCATCAATATCCACAACTTCGCCATTGAGGAGCGGCCCGGCGAGCCACCTCTGCTCTACATGGTCATGGATTATGTTGAGGGGCAGACGCTGGCGCAGTACCTGGCCGCCACCTCTAAGCTGGGTCGGTTTCCGTCTCACGAAGATATCCTTTATTTATTCTCGGTGCTGGCACAGGCCATCGACTATGCTCATAGCCGTGGTATGATCCATCGCGACATCAAGCCCGCCAATATTTTGTTGGACCAGCGAGACACCAGGCAGAGGGCGTTGGGCGTGCCTATCATCACCGATTTTGGCATCGCGCGCCGCCAGGGGATCTCGGGGGGTACCGTCGTCGGCAGCGTGGTGGGGACGCCGCTCTATGTAGCGCCTGAACAGGCACTCGGAAGTTATGATGAGAAGCGCAGCGATCTCTATTCGCTGGGCATTATCCTGTATGAGATGCTGACGGGCATCCCGCCATTTCGCGGAGATAACATGATGAACGTGATCATGCAGCACGTGAATCAGGCGCCAACCCCTCCCGAGCTCCTGAATGAGGCCATCAGCGCGGCGACTTCCGCTGTGATCTTAAAAAACATCGCCAAGAAGCCCGAGGATCGCTTTTCCAGCGCGTCTGAAATGGTGATCGCGCTAGCGGAATCATTTCATCTGCCGGTGCCGGAGTCGCTGATTCAGAATCTGCGCACCATGCCACCGCATGCCGTTATCTCTCTTTCTTATATTCCACCTTCGCTGGCGGATCGGCCATTGTTGGCTGAGACGCCACCCGCCACCCTGGCCGCGCCAGCTATAGACAGGCATTCGGGTGGCGCCAGCCCGGTGGCGCAGACAGACGAGATTCACGCCCTGCCCAATCTGGCGCACGTGGCCGCCGCGCCGGTTCAGACCCCCAGCGCGCCATCAATTGTGGTCCCCCCACGGTCGCCAGCGCGATCGTTTCTGAGCCATCCACGCTGGCTGGCGGCGATCGCTGGATTGATTGTCGTGCTACTCATTGTAGGGGTCACTGCTCGCCTATGGCCATCGGCGGCGGCACCCGCCCAACTCACTCCCCATGGCTCGGTACAATTTAGCTATAGCCTGGGTTCCAGCCATTATGATCAGCTACAGATCACCATGCAAAACGTCCCTGACCCGCCTGAGGGGAAGATGTATTATGCCTGGATTGATGCCCCCGCCAATGAGAGCTATGTTCCGCACTGGCAGTTAGAGGTTCGGCAGAAGCAGATACGCAGCGGTACCCTGTCGGATAATAAGGTTACCAACCTGGTGACGCCCCACTCGCTCTTCTTGATTACGCTGGAGGATGCCTCCAATACTCATATCCTCGTCCCGGCCATTGATGCGAGTTCCCGTCTCTATTATGCTCAGCTTTCACCATCGGGTGGCGCGACCTTCGAGATCAAAGTTTGCCCCCAGAACGTGAACTCTTCCCCCTGTACCTGATTGCTGCCGCTGCTCCAACTATTAAATGATTGCTGTGCACCTGCGGTGCTCAAGCCTTTATTTAGAGGTGGTGTGGAATAGGCGCAAGTACGCGCCTATTCCACACCACCTCTAAATAAAAAGAATGGGGACGCCTGCGTTTCCCACGCCGCCGATAATACCCTTATCGGCGGCGTTTAGCTATCTGTTCTTCAGTGGTGTTGCCGGTGACGAGTTCATAGAGTAGGGCCTGCCCGACCTTGGGGCGTAGGATGCGGCCCAGGCGTTGAATGTATTCGCGTTTGGTGCTGTTGCCGCTGACAATGATGGCTACGCGGCAATCGGGGACATCTACCCCTTCGTTCAAGACGCGGCCCGTGGCCAGCTTGGTATATTCGCCACTGCGGAAGCGCTCCAGGATCAATCTTCGCTCCTCGGTTGGCGTTTTATACGTGATGCTGGGAATGCAGAAGCGGCGGCTGATCTCATCAACCACGTTGTTATATTCTGAAAAGAGGATCGCCTGGTCGCCGCCATGCTCGCGCAGCAGGTGCTCGATCTCCGTGTACTTGGCCGGGGCATTCATGGCGATGTTGCGCGCTTCTCGCCAGGCCAGCATCGCCTCACGCGCCTCGGGATCGCGGGCGCTCATATAGATGATCTTCTGCTGAAAATCCTCTGGGTTGCGGATCACGATGCGCCGCCGCTGCAGAAAAGAGCGATAGAGGCGCCTCTGTTCCGCGTAGCGTTCTTGATCCTCATCAGACAGTGCGATGTCGATGACCTTTTCCTGATACTGGGCCAGGAAGCGTCCCTCTGTCAGTTCGGCGGGCGAACGGCGATAGATCTCCGGGCCGATTAGCTCTTCCAATTCCATGTGCGCCATATCGCTGCGCTCCGGGGTGGCGCTGAGTCCCAGCCGCAATGGCGTAAAGGCGCTCTCGGCGATCAGGCGATAGGTCGGAGCTGGCAGGTGGTGGCACTCGTCGAAGACCAGTAGACCGAACTGCCGCAGCTCTCGCGGATACAGAGCCGCCGAGTCATAGGTGATGATCGTAATCGGCTTGAGATCCTTTTCCCCTCCTCCGAACATGCCGATCTCTTCCGCCGGTATGGACAGGGCCGCCGCCAGCGCTACCCGCCACTGCTGCAGCAGATCGATAGTCGGCACCACAGCCAGCGTCCATAGTCCGGTCTCGTGGATGGTCATCGCGGCCACGAACGTCTTGCCCGCCCCGGTCGGCAGCACGACGACCCCGCGCTGCTGTGCCAGCCAGGCCTGCAGCGCATCCCGCTGATACGGTCGAGCCTCCATTGCCAGCTTCGTCTGAAACGGCAAGGCTGGTCGCTCATCAAAGGCGATCCGAAAGGGAGTCTGTTGCTGCTGCAGGGCCTGCTTGACGGAGCTCAAATGCATGGGCAGACTGCGTAAGCACTGTCCCCGCTTATCCCACTCCATCCCCTGCGTAATCTCCAGCGACAGATGCTCCCCAAACAGTGCCTCGATCATCTCCTGGCGTCCCATCCCTGCCATCTCCGGCGGTGGAATAATCGCCAGATCGCGCCCCCGCTGATCAATAACCGTCTCGCTCAAAACAATCTCCTACACATAGAATGGGTCTTACTCCCGTCACGCTAAGGGCACGTGATCGCCCCTGCACGCGCGTCCGCTACGCGGCCGCACTCGTTTTTTGTGTTGGTGCATCGGGTGCGCATCCGCGCACCCGATGCACCAACACAAAACTGACACGTGAGCACCGCAGGTGCGAAAGCTCATGCAGGCAGCAGGCGATAATCATAGGAGTCAAACACTCTCAAAAAAATCTGGGCATATTGCCCATGCTCCTCACATAAACATTCTATTTGCCCGACCCATAATTGGCAACCATCATAATCAGAGACAAGCCCCAACCCATGTCCACATAATATAAATCGACAGCGAGCCGCGAACCCACGTCAACATGGATGTGTGCGGGGGTGCGCACCGCGCACCCCCGCACACATCACACAACAAGCGCGAGCGCATGCGCTCGCGCGAAAGGGGGCACTCAACATCCCCTTATGT
Organism: Dictyobacter halimunensis; assembly: GCF_036245075.1. NCBI lineage: Bacteria > Bacillati > Chloroflexota > Ktedonobacteria > Ktedonobacterales > Dictyobacteraceae > Dictyobacter > Dictyobacter halimunensis. The sequence goes on along the minus strand of NZ_BSRI01000002.1, from coordinate 1,560,491 downwards.
ATAAACCCCAGACATATGTATAGAGACTATTGAATTAAAGGATATATTATAGTATTATCCTGTAGTGAAATACATTGTGCTATTTTTATGGTAAGAAATGTGGCGGAGGTTGTCCTGTATGCAAACTTTAAGCAAATTTCTCTCCTACAAAATCAAAACCATCGCGATCGTCGATAGCCCATCCTCTGGACCTGAAGAAGCCATTCCCTACTGGGACGCGGAGATCGCTGGCTTTGCTACTGTTCTTGTACCTGAAGAGATGCGGACCATCCCCGAGCTCGTGGCTTTTATCCAGGAGCACGCGCAGGCCGCCATCTGCTCGCATCGCCTGAGCCCATACGGCGCGCCGCAATTTTACGGGGCCGAACTGGCGGCCGCCCTCTATGATGTGGGCATTCCAACTTTGTTGGTGACCCAGTATTTAGAAATTGATCAGCATTCGTCTATTCGGCGCTGGCGCGATAAGCTACCGGTCGTCCTGCACCTGAGCGAGTTCGACTTTTCGACGCTGCGCCACTACCTCGATCTATGTGTCAGTGAACTGCAAGGGCATATCCCCGAATCGCGTATCCCTTATCGGGTAATGGTAGGCGTCGAGCATATGGAGGGGATAGCCGGTGAACAGTATGTGGATGTGTCGATCGATTACTGGGATCGCTATCAGCGTATTCGCATGCCGCTCGATGTTTTTCCTGCCGAGTTGCGTGATCAGATTGTACCGGGGACATGGTTGTTTGCGATGGTCAATGTGGGAGCGGAATACGCGCATGAGCTCTATTTTCGCGATTTCTCGCTGGCACCAGAGCCGCAATTTGACGAGAGCCTGACCTACTGCGTTAACGTGCTGGACGACATTAACGAGAGCGAAAATCCCTTCTTATGGTTTGAGAAGCAGCAGATCTATGAGCATCAACTGGAGATAGAAGAGTTTGGTGCTAGCAAAGATCTCTATAACTAGCACCAATTTGCTCGGCTACTAGAGGATGGGATGTCGGAGGCCGATGCGCTCCTGAAGAGACGCGGCCACGCTGTATGGGTCGCTCTCACGGTTGGTAACGCTCTCGATCAACGTGTTCCATTCCTCTTCGCCTACGGCAGCTTGCAGGGTCTTGGCGACCGATTGCAGGATCAAATTCTGGATCTCGCTGTGGATCTGGCGCTGCGCCCTCTGCGTCAGCATGCCGCTCTCCTTCAGATAGCCATAATGCTTCTGCATGGCGCTGATCAACTCGGGAATCCCTTGCTCTTTCAGCGAGGAGGTTTTGATGACGGGAATGCGCCAGGCGGATTGACGGCGATTGGGGTCCAGGCTCAGGAGCATGGTAAGCTCGGCCGCCGTCTGGTCGGCGCCCGGCTTGTCGGCTTTGCTGACCACAAAAATATCGGCGATCTCAAGTATACCGGCCTTAATGGCCTGGATATCGTCGCCCATGCCCGGCGCCATCGTCACCAGGACCGTCTGGGCTGTGCGCATGATCTCGACCTCGGCCTGGCCGGTGCCGACCGTTTCAATGATGATGGGATCATAGCCAGCGGCATCCATGGCCCGTACCACGTCGCGGGTGGCCGTAGAGAGTCCACCTAAGTGTCCCCGGCTGGCCATACTGCGAATAAAGACGTTGGGATCTCCAGCCAGCTCCATCATACGGATGCGATCGCCCAGGATGGCGCCGCCGCTGAATGGACTGCTGGGGTCGACTGCGATGATCCCGACTTTACGGTCCTGCTGACGCAGTTCGCGTACCATACGCGTAACCAGCGTGCTTTTGCCAGCACCCGGCGAGCCGGTCACGCCGACGATATGGGCTTTTCCGCTATGCTGATGCAGTTCGGCCAGATAGGTGTGGGCCTGAGGTAGCTCGTTCTCAATCAGTGTAACCATGCGCGCCAGCGCGCGGCGATCTCCTTGTAGCAGGCGTTTAACGATGTCTTTCACGCCCACTCCTATACTTCTGTGGTCAGGCGTTCGGCCTGGATGTTCTCGCGTACAAAAGCGATGATCTCTTCTGTCGATGTGCCGGGTCCAAAGCAACCCTGAATACCCATACTTTTAATGGCTGGAATATCTTCATCGGGCAGAATGCCACCGGCCGCGATCAATACGTCGTCAACATTATTCTGCTTGAGTAGCTCTATAATTTTGGGGAACAGGGCCATGTGGGCGCCTGATAAAATGCTTAATAAGATCGCGTCGACATCCTCTTGAATGGCGGCTTCCACGATCATTTCCGGCGTCTGGCGAATACCGGTATAAATAACTTCCATGCCTGCGTCACGCAGGGCTCGGGCGATAATCTTTGCGCCCCGATCGTGTCCATCAAGTCCCGGTTTGGCTACCAGGACACGGATGTGGCGAGTTGCCTGATTCTCAACCATACAAACTGACTCCTTCGTCAATAACGTCGCGAGGCGGGTCTGATACCTGCCTCTGTTGGAGAGCTATCTCGTAGAGCGCGCAAATCGCTCGCTCCTGTTCTTCATACAGCTCGTAGCTTTGTGCTTTCAATTCTACAACGGAGGATGATTTGCTGCAAGCATGCATTAAGAGCCGGGCTCGGGCGATGATCTGCTCTTTTTCCTCGTACGCCGCCTGGGCAGGTATGGGCAATTGCGCCAGGACGTGCTGCTCGATCTGGGGCTGTACCCATTTGTAGGCGGTGTGCAGGGCGTAGAGATAGTCCTGCAGGATGCGCGAGTTGAGGAGCGCCATCAAGAAGTAGAGCTCATCTTCTTCGCTAAATGCTGTCTGGATGGTTGGATTTGGATTGACGACCGGTTGCAACATGTAGAGGGTCTGCAGTACCACGTGTCCCTGTACATCAAGGGTGGCCTGCAGACGACCGGCGCTTTTGACCAGCAGGATCTTTGGCGCCAGGTAGCGATGCAGCGGCTTCAGGACCTGCTCGCGCGCGATCCAGCACGTCGCTGCCGGTATTGCATAGGGGTGAATGTCGATACCACCACGCAGGACGGGATACCACTTCAGGTCATCAGGATGGGGGGCGCTACCTTTGAGCAGCGCGCTGTCCTTGCCCAGCTCTTCACCGCGCCTGATCACCACATATTCTCCCAGGCAGGCCAGGGTGCGTGGCGCCTGTGGATCGATCTGCATGTGTAGCTGATGTTGCAGGCGTTCAATAATGGTCCCTTTGATGGTGCTGAGCAGGTAGCGCAGCTCGGCTCCTGGCTGTTGACCGAGCTGCTGCTGTGATACGGTGGTCATTACCTGTAGCGGCAGATTATCCTTGTTCGCCGCCCGCGCCGCCGTATCGATCCAGCGTTCCCGTTTCCAGCTGATCTGGTGATGAATCGGTGGCGGCGTCTTCTGAGCGACGATGACGACCGCGCCCACATAGGCGGCGAACACATCGGCCAGGTGCCAGATATGATGAATGGTCGTCTCGGTCAGCAGACGCTGCCGCTCTAATGTCGCGTTGCTGCGGGCCAGTACCGGATCGGGCAGCACCAGTCCGATCCAGCCACCGGGTCGCACTATCTGCAGGGCCAGGTTGAGAAAGAGAAGATAGCTATCGGCCTGTCCGCGCTGGTGGGTCGAGCGATAGCCGCTCAGATCATTGTTTTTGGCGGCCAGGTAGGGAGGATTGGCCAGGAAGAGGTCGACGTGTCCACGTTGCTGCCAGGGAAAGGCCAGTCCATCGGCCTGGTGAATGTGCAGGTGACGCAAAGCCCGGCTGCGAGGGTAATTATCCTTGAAGGTCTCGTGCAGCTGAAGCTCGGCCAGCATACAGGCGATGGGATCGGGATCGAAGCCCCAGATGTTGTGATGGAGATATCTGGCCGAGACGCGCGCGGAGACGCCTGCTTCCCTCCCATAGCTGAGCAACCGGCGACTGGCGGCGGCTAAAAAATTGCCGCTTCCGCAGGCCGGGTCTAGCACGCGGATGCCCGAGAGATCGACGTCAGATGTATAACCACACGCGTCGAGCACCTGCTCCACTAGCCGAGGGGGTGTAGAAAAATGTCCACGCAACTTGCGCTCTCGCTGTGGCAGGCTGGCCTCATACCAATGTAGAAGATCATGCTGTTGTGTCATCGGCGGATGAGCGTTTATCTTTCTTTTGCAGCAGTTGCAGGGCTTCGCGGGCGGCCAAGCGTCCGGCCTCTTTAATGCTGGATGCTTTACCCGTTGCTATAAGCTGCTCTTGCTCAAATACTCCAACCAGAAACACGCGATCATTATGGCGGCCGCTTTGCTCAAGCACGCGGTAGCGGGGTAAATGACCCGTGCGCTGTAGAACTACTTTTTGTAGACGTCCTTTAGGATTGGTATCGATGGCGTGCGTGCTGACTAACTCTATCATGGGGAAAACCGTACGGGTGACAAACTCGCGCGCGACCTCTGTCCCCTGATCGATATGGATCGCGCCCACAATCGCTTCCAGTACATCGGCGCAGAGGGAATCGCGGGAACGCTCGTTGAACGTACGCAGATTGGCGATGTCGACGCAGATAAATGGGAAGAGCCCTAATTGCTGGCCGACCTGCGCCAGCACACGGCGGCTGACCACCTCTGATTTTACCGCCGTCATCTCTCCTTCTGAGGCATCGGGATGGGTGCGGTAGATGTATTCGACCACGTGGGCGCTAATAATGGCATCACCCAGAAACTCCAGCGTATCGTATGAATCGTGCACCGCCGTCTCCGGGCAGCACGAATGATGTGTAATTGCCCGGAGCAAAAGGGTCCGATCATGAAACGTAACCTGGAGCAATGATTCCAGCGCAGTAAGATTGTCTACGAGATCTGCGTCATTCATATTTCTTATTATATCTCAGTTATAGGAAGAGCGTCGAGTCGTCGTAGGTGCCGGGCTTGCCCCGGCTTCTGGCTTGCCCCGGCTTTGGAGCCGACAGGCGACCCTGTACCCAGGCGCGTATGTACCTATGAGCTTTCTTCAATTGAGTGCGTTATAATACGAAGAGCGTCGCAGCACCAAAAAGTCGTTGCGACGAAATGGCATCTACCTGTAATTGTTAGTATGTATGCTATTCTTCGTTGCCGCCTATAATAAAATCAGGGGTGAGAAGTGCATACAAACTGTATAAAGGTGTGTACCAGCAATATTGTATGCAATGGACAGGACTGCTAGCGCTCGTCATCCGCTAAGATAAAGGTTTTTTTCTATGTTATATTTGCGCCGTTTTTGTACTATGGGACGCATGCTTGGACTGGCTTTTCCTCTTGTCATGCTCCTGCTCTTTTTCTCTGTTTTGCCAGCTGAGGCTCATGCCATCTTGCTCAGGTCAGATCCTGGCAAAGATGCTGTCCTTACCACCCCACCCACCCAGTTCAAGGCGTGGTTCAGCGAAGATCTGAATCCAACCTCCAGTACTATGGAGGTGGTGAATGCATCCAATACGCCGGTGGATTCCAAGGATGCCCATGTCACAAGCGGTGATCCCCGTGAGATGATCGTTTCGTTACCAGACAATCTGCCACCCGGCGTTTATGTCGTGGTCTGGCGCACCCAATCAGCTGATGATGGCCATATCTTGCGTGGCTCGGTGCGCTTTAGCGTGGCCGCGGCCGATGGGACGGTGCCTCAGTCAACAAGTAAGGTCACACCCGGTACGGGCGTATTGGGTGGTACCTCCAGCGCTGCCAGCGGACAGCTGGATACCACCTCGTTCTTTAGCTTTTTGATGATCACGCTGGTGGACCTGTGCGTAGTATTCTGGGTTGGTGCCCAGCTCTGGCATTCCTTTGTGCTGCAGCTCAACGATACGGAGGACGCTGAACTGCGCGCCGCCGATCAGCGTGCCGCCGATCGTTTTGAGCGTGTCTTCGCGCTTCCTACGTTGCTGTTGCTTTTACTGGCGAATATAGGTGTGTTAATAGGCCAGGGGCTGGACCTCTCGAATGGTAATCTGGGCCAGGCGCTATCACCCACCACGTTCCAGGAGCTCCTGTTCCATAGTCGCTTCGGCTCGTTCTTGATTCTGCGCCTTGGGGTAGTTGTGATTGCCCTGGTGCTGGCCATTTTTACTACGGTGGTGCGTGAGCGCCCACGGGCCATGGATAGCATCCTATCCTGGCTCAATCTGCTGCTCGGCCTGGCCTTGCTGACGGCTGTGACCCTCTCGGGCCATGCGGCCGCCGTTACCGGCAATGTGCAGACGTTGGCTATTCTGAGCGACTGGTTGCACCTGCTGGCCGCCTCGCTATGGGTTGGGGGTATGATCTACCTCTCGCTCGTCTATCTGCCGGGATTGCGGCGCGGCTCTCTGTCCGATCGCGTGCATGTTCTATTGTCAACGCTGGGACGCTTTTCACCGCTGGCGCTGGCGGGTGTTGTGATTATGGCCGTCAGCGGACCATTCAATGCGGTCGTGCACATGGACTCGTTTGCCCAGTTGATTACCACCGCGTATGGCCGCTCATTATCTGTTAAGACCTTGCTGGTGGTGGCGCTGCTCGTCACCAGCGCGATCCATGTCCTGATCTATCGCCCGCGCTTGAAGAAGGTCGCCGCCCAATATGATAGCGCTGTGACTCAGCCGGAGGCGAGCGAGGAAGATGGCGAGCAGCCACCGCTGGCATCGGCGCCAGAGGTTAAGCAGCTTGAGACTACCGTCGGACGGCAGTCCCGGCGCCTTACGACGGTTCTGCGTTGGGAACCTGTGCTCGGCGTAGCCGTTCTGGTGTGCACGGGTTTGATGAATGTGTTTGCCGGTAGCCTGACACCTGCGATTCCCAATCAGCCGGCGGCGCAACAGGTCGGTGTGGTGAAGCCGTATCATGGCACCTTCCCCACCAAAGACCATCAGTATACTATCGATCTGACCGTCTCTCCTAATCGCTTTGGTACCAACGTCTTTACGGTCAGTGCGCGCGATAGCAAGGGAAAGCCCGTTACCAACATTGGCGTATCCGTTTACATCGCGATGCTAGATATGGATATGGGGACCGATTCCGTGAATCTACAACCCGATGGGAAGGGGCATTTTACGGCCCAGGGAGATTTGAATATGGGGGGGCACTGGCAGCTACGGGTTGAGATCCGGACGCCGCAGGACACCTTGCATAGTGGAACTGTCGATATCACTACCGCGTTTTAAGCTGCAGTGGTGAGAATTTGATATTGAGGATGTAGGGATGAGTAGAAACACATGTTCAGCTTCATGCATTGATGAAGCTGAAGTACGTAGAAATGACGCGCCTGCTGACAGTCGGCGCTGGCTATATTTTCCTGTCCAATTGTTCTGTATCCTGACCCTGTTGCTGCTGTTGAGCGCGTGTTCAGCGTTAAATGACAGTACCCAGCCGACGACGGCTACGCCAGATGAGCAGAAGGTCAATGTGTTTGGCACGGCCGCGAACCATGTGCATGCCATGCTGGCGCTGCCCAATGACGTTCTGCTGGTCGCCACCCATTATGGCCTCTATCGCTCTGCCGATACCGGCAAAAGTTGGGCCGGACCCAATCAGGGCATGGGCGATATGATGACCTCGTCGTTGACCAGCAGTTCCCTGGATCGCCAGCATGTCTATCTGCTGGCGGAGCACTCGCTCAGCAGCCAGACGGGCACCATTGGCCTGTACGCCAGCTCGGACGGTGGCAGTAGCTGGCAGTTGGCCTCCAAAGCCAGTGATACCGGGAAGATGTATACCATCGTAGCGGGCAATCGTTCCGCCAATGAGCTCTATGCCTATGTGCCTACCAAGGGTGCCAACGGTTTTGTGGTCAGCCAGGATGGTGGCAAGCATTTTAGCTCGCCGGGACCGCTGCCCTTCGGGCGCATCCTGGGCATTCTGGCCCTACCCGGTCAGCCGGGACAGCTACTGGTATACAGTAACGATGGAGCGGCGCGCAGCAGTGATGGTGGAGCTCACTGGCAGACGATCAAGGACTTCACCTCTGCCGTGTACAATATGACCACCAGCGGTCCCCGGGCGCCGATCTATGCTTCCGGTGATCAGGGGATCATGGTATCTAAGGATGGTGGCAAGAGCTTTTCCTTGGCCTATGCCGACGCACGCTATAGCGCCTTGACCGCTGTCCCTGGCCAACCTGAGATGGTGTATGGCAAGACTGGCCGCATGATCTACAAGAGTACGGACGGTGGCCATAGCTGGAAGACCCTGCCGCAGATCAAGGGCAACCTGGAGAACCTGGTGCCGGATCCACAGGTATCGTCTCGCCTCTTCCTGTCGCTATCCTATCCATGCGCGGTCTACCAGTTCGATCAGCAGAATCCCACATGGACATCGTTAACCCCTAAGACATAGAGAAGAATAAAGGCCAGGTAAGGACATGTTTGGTAAAGATAACCCTATATACGCGCGTTGCTTGCTGCTTATTGTTTCCCTATTGGCTATGGTCGTCTTCGCTATGCGGGCGCCCATGGCCCACGCGGATGGGGGAGCCCCCAATCTGGCTTACGTCGCCGGTGCTACCGGCGGCGTAGGGGTGATTGATGTGGGGCAGCAGAAGGTCACCAAAACGATCAAGGTCGCTGGGGGGCCCCACCTGGTGGCCTTAAGCCAGGATGGACGCTTTCTGTATGTGACGCAACCGCAGCTTAATAAGGTCGCTATTATCGCCGCCAAAACGGGGGACCAGGTTTGCGCCGCCTCCGTTCCTGGCGCGCCGACGTTGCTGGTCTTTGACCCCAACGTTAAATCGTTGTATGCGGGCGGCTCTAATGGTCCAACCATTACCGTTATAGATGCCGAGAACTGCACCATTAAGCGCAAGATCGAAACCGCTGGACCCGTCTATGGCCTGGCGTACGCGGCCGTCGGGTCCGCCGTTTCTGGCAAGAGCGGGGAGCAACTGTGGGTCTCGAATGAGAAGGCCCTGAATGTTTATGATGACGTGGGTGGTCAGCAGCTGGCGAGCATTCCACTGCCTCAGGGGCCGCGCTACCTCTCGATCCCTCCTGGTTCCACCGTCTATGCGACCACCACTGCTGGATCGCTGCAGGCCATTGATATCAGCTCACACAAAGTCTCTCCACTCCTCTCGGGGGGGACGTATGGTCCAATGGACTTTGATGAGACCACGGGCGAGGTGTATGTACCTGATAGCGCGCACAACCGGCTGATGGTATTGAATCCCGTGAACGCTGGTTTTACGATCCCCAAAGAGCCGAACCATGTCTTGAAACTGGATGCCGCCCCGCGCTCGATCGCGATCACCAACGATGGTCAGCTGGGATTCGTGGCTCTAAGCAATGGGAATGTGGCGATGTATGATATTCCGGGCCGGCAACTGGCCGCGACCATCCCGACCGGGGGGACGCCGCAGTTTATTATTACTGGCCTCTACCCACCCAACCTGGGTACGACGCCCCAGCAGGCCAGCACGGTCGATAAACTGGGCAATATTCTCGGCTATGTGATCGTTGTGGTGTTGCTGATCGTGCCTTTTATCCTGTTCCGACGCTATGCTAAAGCGCGTGGTGCGACGTCTGCCAATCAGGCTGTTGAGGTGCAGGCTGGTCAGGGGCAGGAGGAGACGCCTCTTACGCCGCCCGATGAGCATTGAGCTTGTGATCCAATGTGCTTAAGGATTATGCTTACCCTGTCACAAATCGGTTCCAGGGTGAGCATGTCCGTTTTACAAACAACCCTGTCCTTCTCCTTTCTTGTACGTTCGGCACCCTCTGTTTAGAATATCTGTATAGAGTTTTGCTCCTACTTATTCACCTGGAGCTTTATTGGACAGGGAGGACCGACATGCTTACAGCAGAGCAGCTTGCGTTTTATCAGGAGAATGGCTATATTCTAGTCAAAGGGGTATTGTCGAAGGAGGAGGCTGCGGCCTACCGCCAGGAGTGCCATAACCTGATTGATCGCTTATCACGAGACCATGACATCGATGCTACCTGGGGTAGCGCACGCACGAATGCGGCGGTGGCGACCAAAATCTTGCATTGCCACGATGTGCAATTTCAATCCGCGGCCTTCACTCGTTTGCTGGTTGACGAGCGCGTTACGGGGATCGCGGCCGATATTATCGGTAGCCCGAACGTTCAGCTACATCACAATAAGATGTTTGTGAAGCCGCCAGAGAAGGGATCTCCCTTCCCGATGCACCAGGATCATCCTTTTTTTCCACATCAAAACCATAGTATGATCGCGGCGATCCTGCATTTTGATGATGCTCCCCTGGAAAAAGGCTGTGTACGTGTCGTGCCTGGCTCTCACAAGCTGGGTCCCGTGCCACATGAGGCCGAGGGCAGCTGGCATCTACCACTGGAGCAGTATCCATTGGAATCTGCTCAGCCCTGTGCCGCCGAGGCTGGAGATGTGCTGTTCTTTAGCTATCTGACGATCCATGGCTCGGGCGTCAACGTCAGTAACGAGGCGCGAACGACCCTGCTCATCCAGATGCGCGATCCTCAGGATCCTCCGACGGTAGATACCCATAAGTCTCGTGGACAGGGTATGATGCTGCGCGGCATTGACCCTCTGGAAGCTCGCTAGTGTAACAAAGGTTGTATTGTGGTGGAGATATCTGCGTCTGTCCCACGTCAGCGTTTCATAGAACTGAATAACCTGGCCCTGTCTATCCATCTGGGGAGCTTTGCCAGCGAGATGCTGGGCTGGGGTTTCTTTGAGCCGCGCTACTGGCGCAACTATCTCCATACGCATTCGTGCTTTGAGGTCTGCTATGCCTTCGCGGGTGAGGGTCAGTTTCGTGTTGGCCCGGAAACACATATCGTCAGTAACGGCGACGTATTTATCGCGCGTCCCGGTGTGAGCCATGAGATCATCTCCACGGAGGCGCGACCTCTTGGTATCTATTTCTGGACCTATACTCTGACGCCGAGCGCGCAAGATACCGCGTTGAGCGATGAGCCAGGGAAGAATCAGTCTATGGATAATCTGCTCACAGCCTTTATGTCTTCTCCGTGCGTTGTGAGCAGGCGTACCTCTTCCATGCTGCGTATCCTGGAGCTATTGACCGAGGAGGTGGCGGCCCGGCATCCTGGCTATCCACATATTATCAATGGTCTGGTCTGCAAGCTGCTGGTCGATACTGCCAGGGCGGCGGTGGATGAGGAGACCCTGACCCGGTCTGAGCAGCCTGTTTCTCGTCAGCCCGATCAGGCGGTCGCCCAGATGATTGAGCGCTATCTGCGTGACAATTACTGGCGTCCCATCTCTATCCGCGACCTGGCGGCCCAGGTGCATCTAAGCGAGCGCCACACCAGCCGCCTGTTCCAGAAAGTGATGGGTGAAACCATCATGTCGTATCTGACGACGTTGCGCCTGGACATCGCGGCCCAACTCCTGCTCGATCGTCAGTTACCGGTCAAAGAGGTAGCTCTGACCGTCGGCTATCCCGATGTTCGTTACTTCATCACCCTCTTCCGCCGCCGCAAAGGTCTGACGCCGGCCGTCTTTCGCCAGCGTGGCGGTACGACCTTTCTCTAGTCATCCAATCTTCTCAGTCAGAGCTATTGGTTATCGGCATGATCCATAGTTATCATTTGTGATGCGATTTTGATGGCGTGGCGTCAGATTTGCCTCCCGCATTGCCGTTGCCATTGGCACCGGCATTGCTGTTGTCATTGGCACCGGCATTGCTGTTGTCATTGGCACCGGCATTGCTGTTGCCACCAGTATTGCTGTTGTCATTGGCACCGGCATTGCCGTTGTCATTGGCATTGCTGTTGTCACTGCCATTCCCATTGTTATTATTGTTGCCGTTATTGTCATGTCCATTTTGTGATGGATTTTCGTTAGAGCCATTCCCACTTTGGGCCGGATTTTCGTTAGAGCCATTTCCCATGGGGGGAGTGTCAGTTGAGAATGTGACCATGGTTGTCTGTGCCAGTGTGTCATCAGGATTGCGCAGGGCTATGGTGGCGGGCTGTTGCTCGCCATTCCAATCTACCATGAAGATATATACCCCGTTTTGGAGTATGCCGGTCGCGGGCTGCAATTGGTTGTTGATGAATAGTTGCGCGCCGGGTTGAAAGCTATCGCCTGTAATGGTAATGGTCGCCTGTGGATGTAGTGATGCCGAGATCCTGACGGTGGCGTTCTTCACATGTAGAACCTGCTCTCCCTGATAATTGAGTTCATTGGTGGTCGCCAGTTGTTCTGAGTGATTGAGCATAGGGAGCAGGTCGTGCAGGGTTGCGTTGACCTCCATTTTCAGTGTGCTCAACTCGTTATTTGCGCGGCTGCGATCGTTTGCATCCGGAATATTCGTGATGATCTGAGATGCTAAATGCAGCTGTTGTTCCAGCCTGAGCAGTTCATGATTATAGGCTTTTTCTTGCGCTGGATTGGCGAGTGTCTTCAAAACTTTGAGCTGATCGCGCACACCCTGCTGGATCTGCTCTGCCTTATCAAGTTGGGAGGGCGCTAATACTTGCTGAGCTTTGTGTTCCAGGTTCTTTATCAGGTAAAGAGGACTGGAAGGAGGGGCCGCTTGAGCCGCTATGCCGATGGCTCCTGCCCCTAGCAGCAGGCAGATAGCGATGGCCGCTACTGCGATCTGCCTGGGTACTTTGTGCAGGAACAGGGTCTGCCACCAGGGCTGGCTGGTGCGTTTTTGCTGGTGGATATGGATAGCATATGCGCGGACGCGTCTCTCCAGGCGTTGTGCAAACTGGTTGTCTACCTGCGTATGCGGTGTTGAATGGAGATATTGCGCGATCTCCAGTAAATTATCGATCTCCTCGTCTTCTCCGGAGGTTGCATGGGCATGCCGTTTACCTGACATCGCCGCGCCTCGCCTGGCTTGAAGTTGTTCCTCCAATCGTTCGTTGAGGCGTTCTGATTGCGACTTCATGGCTTAACCTCCTGATGCTGCCACTTGCCACGGTTCTGCTTCTTTGCCTGTTTTGTTTTTGGCTGTGGATTGAGGGTTCGTTGGAGACTCTGCAATGCACGAAATTGAAGCGCTTTGACCGCGTTGGCTTTTTTCCCAATCATTTCTGCTACCGTTGCCACATCATAACCGATGATCAGCCGCCCGACAATCACCTGGCGTTGTTCTTCGGTCAATGTATTCATGGCCTGTACGACGCTCCTCCATTCATCGCGCTGCTCGAACTGGTGAACCGGATCCGCTCCTGGATGGTTGTCTGGTAGTTCGCTAACGCCGCTATGCCGCCCGGCCTCCTGATCCATTGGCGTCAATGAAATAGGCTCTGGCTGCTTTGCTTGTCCACGATAATAGCCAGCAATAGTCATGCGGCTAATCTGCAATAGCCAGGCTGCGAAGCCTGCCTCATTAGTGGCCCGTACCTGCTGCAGTCCTTCGATCATTTTTAAGAACACTTCAGATGTTAGATCTTCTGCCAGGGACTTTTCGGGGACCCGTGCCGTAATATAGCCAAAAATGGCTGGAAGAAACTGTCGGTACAAGGCACTGATAGCGTCTCCATTTCCTTGTTTGGCCTGATACAAGGTTTGCTCAAACACAGACTGCTGCGTCGCGTTGTCCGAGTTTGCCATGTCAGGAGATCGTGACCTGAAAAACATAGAATAAGTCCTTCTTACAATAATGCAGTCTCATCCTTTAATATTTATCATTCTCTCTGTATTAGGTACGGGTCAAACGCGAAAAATTTAACAGGTACTACCTGATTGGCTTATTGCTGTTTTCTACCAGGCACATAATGGACAATAGTAAATGGGTTGAGACAGTAAATAATAAATAATATTGGTTAAAAATATAATCGTTTTGGCCGTAACCAATTGAAAAAAAAGACAACTATATAAGTGAGAAACGCAAGCACAATGTACACGGGCACTGAGAACAGTAAGAATCCTGGTTTTTTGCACCGTTTATGAGAGAGAGTGTGTGTTTGTAGTTAAGGCTCTAATGCTCGATGTCGTTCGTAAGAACGACATCGAGCAATTTTTTTAGAATGGTCTTTACTCTCTGGATATAATCCCCGCGATCTCGGGCGCTTGTTTAAGGATACGTGGAGCGACTATGTTGGTAACAATAATGTAGAAAGCAGCTCCATAGAGTAGGGATGCGGGCAGCGTTAAGATCCAGATCCACTCAATGTGGAGGAAGATGGGGACCGCGACCGCCGCCGCCGCCGGTATGAGTAGGACCAGCATGATCATGAAGGCTACCATGGACATGATGGCGCGTAGACAGCCTCCTTCCGCCGACAGGTTGGAAGAGGTCTGGAAGCCGCGCCGCGCCAGGCGCATCTTCTGCGGCAGGTAGACGCTGGTGAAATTGCCAATGCCTAGAATGATGCCCATGGCGGCCAGCCCGAGCACGAGGGCCGGCCCTATAAAGGTCCAGGCTCTGGTGATGATGGCCGCGATCATAATCAGCACGCAGATCTCTACCAGTCCCACTATGAAGATCGCGATATTCTTGCCCCAGAGAATATATTTGGGATTGATTGGGAACAGGAAGAGGGTCGTAATGCCCTGCCGCTCAAATCCTAGCGAGTTATAGGACAGGGTGTAGAGCGTGAGCATAAGGAACAGCGGCGCGATCAGCACGGCCCAGGGTCCTATCCGCGCGAAGAGGCGTGCGCTATTGGTGCCACTGTTATTGAAAAAGGTAAAGCCAAAGTACAGGATCAGGAAGACCAGTGAGACCATCGATTGCAGGAAGACGGCCTTGATCTGTGGATCACGCCAGAAGTACTTCAGGTCCTTTTCCAGAATGGCCTTGACCTGGACCGGGATGCGGCGCGTCAGCACGTTGCCCGAGGTTGTTCCGGTTACGTTCTGGCGGCGTACCGCCCTGGCCGTTCCCGCGCTCTCGGCTGTGGTCAGGCCCCGCTCCACAATCATCTGCCAGAAGAAGAGGAACAGAAACGTGATTATGACCAGCGCCAGCAGCCATACGGCGCTCATCAGCCAGTTGCCCACCGCCGCCTGCTGGATGGTACGGGCCGCCATGCCGGGAGGCAACCACTGCAGGTAGGGCGAGATGTGCGCCTGTAACAGCGTATCGTAGGAGCCCCTGTTGATAAAGCCGCGTACGGCGAACTGGCACAGGTAGCCGCTGGATGAGAGCAGGACGATCAGAATTACGCTGAGATCGCGGAAGCGGCGGCTCTGCAATACCTTCTGTAGCAGGGCCAGCACCAGCTGGCTGGCGGCGACCAGCTGCACATAAAACACCAGCATACTTAGTAGCGCCATCAATGCCAGTGGAATTGATGTAGCCCAGCCCGCCACCACCGCCGCCAGGGCGATGACCAGGCCCACCGTTGGAATATCCAGCAGGGTCGAGAAGACCAGGCTCAGCATCAGTTCTCCCCTGGTTAAGGGGAAGAGAGCCAGCTTGGAGATGTCTAGCCCCTCATTGGTTGTAAACTCTAGTAGCGGTAGAAGCAGCCAGAGCAAGAAAATGCCGGTCAGAACGAGGAAGAGTATCTCGGCATTGGCCGGCTCGGGCAGGAGGCGGTAGGCAAAAAAGGTCGCGCCCGCGATGGTTACACCCATACCCAGCACAAACAGGGCGAGAAAAATGGTGCCGATGATGCGACCAACCTTGTTGCCGCGTGTAAAGCCGCGCGTAAACATCTTCCAGCGCAGCCAGAATAACCAGCGAAGTTTATCACCGTGGATAAGCACGATATCCTCCTAATCCAGCCAGCTTAAATTGTGGTTCTCGTTGCGCACGCCGATCACATTCAAGAAGATGTCTTCCAGAGTGGCGTCTTTATTACCACCACTGCCGCTGGCGCGCTCACGCAGTTCCTGAAGGGTACCTTCAGCTACCAGCACCCCTTGATTGATGATGCCCACACGTGTACAGAGGCGCTCAACCACTTCCATAATGTGCGATGAGAAGAAGATGGTGGTGCCACGGCGCGTCAGGTCATGGAGGATATCACGAATGACGCGTGAGCTGACGGGATCAATGCCCTCAAATGGTTCATCGAGAAAGAGTACCTGGGGACGGTGGATGATGGCCGCGGCCAGGGCAGCTTTCTTACGCATACCGACTGAATAGTCAACAATCAATTTGTCGGCATCGTTGCTCAGGTCCAGCACCTGCAGCAGTTCTTCTGTGCGCCTCTGGATGTCGGCTTCGGCCACGCCATACATATGTCCCGAGAAGGTGATAAACTCACGACCAGAGAGGCGCTCATAGAGGTTTAAGTACTCAGGGAGCACGCCCATCAGCGCGCGCGCCCGCAACGGATCTTGCCAGACATCGACGCCGCCAACCCAGACGTTGCCGGAGCTTGGTCGCAGCAGTCCTACCATCATTTTGATGGTCGTTGATTTGCCCGCGCCATTGGGCCCAAGAAACCCAAAGAACTCCCCCGGCTGGACCGCCAGGTTAAGATTATTGACCGCCAGCTTCTGATCAAATTGACGCACAAGATTGCGGCTAACCACGGCATATGCAGTATTTGTCTGGGCCGGAACAGGAGAGTTATACTGTTCAATCGGCGCTGAACTGCTAGATGCGTTTGGTTCAGGGTACATCGTCATACTTATTATCCCTTTGTTATTGTAATGAATATTGCTATGGCTAATCCTGGCACTTGCCTCACGCGTTATACGTTCGTGCTTGATCATTTGCTGTCCGCCTGAAAATAGCTATTCGCTATGCTACCTATAGCAATACGCTATTTGCAATGGACACACCTATACTGACGTAGGATAACAGGCATAATCAAATCTTTTGCCCCTCTATTGCGATTTTTAGGATAGGTGGGTCAATGGATACGATCCCGCAAGCTACAGACAGGTGCTGCAATGCCTGTGCGGGAACATCTCCATTGTATAGTCATAATAAGGCTAAAATCAATTTTTTGTCAGCAAGAGATTGGTGAATGCTACCTCGGAACCAGCTGGAAGGCCATTGACTCCCATGCCGATCCAACCGGGTCCATATTTAGCATCCCTTACCGAGCCAAGCTTCTGGCCATTGACATAAAACGCAAAGGCATGGTCCTTCACCTGGACCTCCAGATTATTTTTTGCCTTCCCGCCATGGAACTCTTTTCCGGTCGCTTTCTTCCATATTGGCTCGGACCATTTGTGCTCTTTCCTGCGATTGTCGAAGGTGCAGAATTCATATCTTCGATCCGCTTTAGTGTTGATGACCCGAAATGCATAGGAGATGGGCTGCTGATTGATCTCTACATAGCTAAAGAGCAGGCCATAGAAATTATATTGGCTATTCTCATCGCCTTTGATTTGCTGAGCATCGACACTGAATGTAAAGTTGGCAGGGGGTGTCTCGTTTACCAGAAGGGAGTCCGCGAAGTAGGTGATGCCACCGGTCGCGGTGGAGCTAATGTGATAAGCATTGTCCTGGAAAAAAATCCTAATGCCTTTTTTTGTCAGCTCCTCGCGAGTCTGTGTTGTTAACCATCCTCTGGTATTGGAGCTTAGGGAGTCACTGATGAGCAAGGACTGATCAAAGGTGGCGGTGGCCTTGACGTCAGCAGTAGCTGTCGCGTTCAGGCTGACCTGTTTTGTTGAATTGCTGTCGTGCTTTGTGCTGGCTGTTGTATTGCCCGCTGTATGGGTGAGCAGATAGATACCAGAGCTGAAGATGACCAGCACGATTAAGGTGGCCAGCGCTACAAGCTTGCTGTGCTGCTTGATTTTCTGCTGCCAGGTCTGCTTTTGTGGTGGGGACGCTGGTGGCAGCGTGCTGGTATTGCTTTGCGCTAACATGGGCAGAATGCCCGTCTTATATTCGCCGGGTTTGCCGGCGACGGGGATACGCACGACTTTGACGGCCTGGTTGAGTTTGAGCATGCCGGTGTCGCCACTATACTCGCCCGCTGGATGCATCAGGGTGCCGGTGTTACCCAGTGTTCCGGTTGGGCCCGGCAAGATACCAGTGTTGCCCAGATTCCTGGTAGCGTTGGGATCAGGAGGTAGGGCGCCGGTCGCGCCGTTGAGGTTGTTGGATGGTTTAAGATCGGCCTGCGTATTGGAACTGGCATCGGTCAGGTTGGTCGTGGGTGTGCCCGTTTCGCCTGTCCGCTGATCGTTTCTCTTAGAGAACGCCGATTTCGAGAACCTCGGCTTATTATTGAGCTGTGATGTGTGCCCATTCGCCTGCTTGCCTGATGGCGCCTGCACCGACTGCGCAAGCGTTTCAGTTGTATCTGGTCGTGGAGATTGAACCGGTGTTAGAGACTCCTGAGTGTTTGTTCCGCCCCTTGATTGCTGGGCATCCTGAAAGGCCTGCGTGGCCATTTCATGCCAGGAGATCTGCCGAGAAGAATTTCCACTTTGTGATGATGAAAATGCCTGTGTACCAGGCATCGCCCATGGCTCTGGCGTCTGGATAAAGGACTGGGAAGTATCCGTGCCTGCGTTGTCTACGGATGAGGGTGTCTGGGTGGTGGGCGCGCTCGATTGTGATGGCGCAAGACCACGCAGCTTTGTTTTCGGCCTCAAACGGGGAGCTATGCGTTGGTTCTCTGTCTCTGGCTCCCCCATCTTTGGAAGGGACGGAGAATTGAAAGATTCCTGCTGATTATTCATACATCTCTCGCGGATAATCAATGGGTGTGTAGGTCTAACAATGAAAAAGAATGACGCTGTGACGTTTTTATATATGTCCGCTGGATAAGTAGAAACCGTAAATTTGTGTTTTAAATATTACCTGCTGGTTTTGATGCTACCCGGTTAGCTTTTATAATGGGTCTCTCTTTGCACCGCAATATTCGGTCCAATGACTTTTTGTGCCGACTATAGCTGTTCCGGACATTTATCAACTATTGTGCTGCTACTTTAGCAGATCAAAGCTATTTCTGCAACTACCTGACCCTTATGATTAGATCAGGTACCACATATGGGAAGTTGCCCTCAAAACATGGAGAGATAGGCTAGAGCAAAAAACGCGCGTTTGACGCGCGTTTTTTGCTCTAGCCTATCTCTCCATGTTTTGAGGGATAACTATCTTTAATTCATCCATTCACCGGGAATGCTGCGGTCGCGGATGCGTACGTCGATCTGGTTGTTTTTGAGGTTTTGGCCATCCTCTGTGATGCGTTTAGGCAGCTCAGAGATGTTGATGCGATGCCAGTAGGCGGCTGGAAAGAGGCCGAGCCCAATGGCCAGTGCCACGCCGATCTCACCCTGGTTGATCGGCAGACCGGCAGGGAGGCGGAAGAACGACTGAGAGAAGACCCCCAGCAGTACCAGGAACGCAGCTACGAACAGGATCAGCTCAAAGGCGAAGGCCGCGTAGTATGTGATAATCTCCGCTCGCTTATTGTGGCGATAGAAGATGGCCAGACCCACATTGATCAGACACAGAAAGCCTGTGACACATAGTACCACGGGGATCACCGCTGTTGATTTGAAGCTCAATCCACTTATTTGCGCGACCGTGGCTGATATGAGAGCGCTATTAAATACTATCAAACGAGTACCTCCACCCATGTTATTGATGATGAAAATTGATAAGATCAACGAAAATTTAATTCTTGCTCAGCACAAGATTGGTAAATGCTACCTCTGAACCACCAGCCTGTCCATTCACACCAAGGCCAATGGAACCGGTGCCAAAACTGGTATCATGCGCTTTACCTACCTGTTTCCCATTCACCCAGAAGGTAAAGTTATGCCCATCTACATGCACCTTCAGGGTGTTTTTGGCTTTAGTTCCTTTGAACTCCTTGCCAGCATTCTGCTTCCAGATGGGATCGGACCAGACGGGAGTTTTGCGGCCGTCGAGGGTACAAAATTCGTACCTCAAACCACTTTTATTGTTAATGACACGGAATGCGTAAGCTATCGGTTGCCCGCCAATCTCCGTGTAGCTAAACAGCAGACCAAAGAAGTTAAAGTCGCTGTCATCTTTGCCCTTCACCTGCTGCATATCCACACTGTAGGTGTATTTGGCGGGTATATCCTCGTTGCGCAGAACGGAAGACGCGAAGTATGTATTGTCACCAACTTTAGCTGAACCGATATGATAGGCATTGTTTGTGAAGTTCATAACGATGCCTTTTTTTACCAGGTCAGGGCGGTTGTTTGTCGTTAACCAGCCTCTACCATTAGTTTCCAGCGGATCGTCGAATATCAGGTTGTTAAACGTCGTGGTGGCCTCAACGTTGGCGGTCGCCGTGGCTTTCAAATTGGCCTGGTTCTGTGCGTTGTCCCCGTTTGCCGTGCTTCCCGGGTTGGCCTCCATGTTACTGCCACCTGAACGGGTGAACATGTAGATGCCAGAGGCAAAGATGACGAGCACGACCAGGATGGCCAGCATCATAACTGTGCTCTTCTTTTTGGATTTCTTCGCCGGGTTTTGTGCTGGCGGCAGCGCGCCAGTATTACCCTGCGAGATGACCGGCAGGATGCCTGTTTTGTACTCGCCTGGCTTACCCGCGACGGGGATGCGCACAACTTTGACGGCCTGATTGAGCTTGAGCATGCCAGTATCACCACTGTATTCGCCCGCCGGATGCATCAGGGTACCGGTATTGCCCAGGGTTCCGGTTGGGCTGGGTACGAGCCCCATATTACCCAGGTCCCTGGTGGCGTAAGGATTTGGGTGTATTCCACTACTGCCGAGTGCACCGGTTGGATTTCTGAACGTGCCACTACTACCGAGTGCGCCGGTTGGATTTCTGAATGTGCCGGTGCTACCGAGTGTGCCGGTTGGTCGCCTGAATGCGCCGCTATTGCCGAAGTTCTGGGTGGCATTGGGCGTGCCATCGACGGGCACGTGAGCCTCTGTTTGTAGATTGTTAAAGTTGTTCGCGGACGAACCAGCATTGCCCAGCTGTTGTGTGTTTCCCCTCGGCATTAGTGGATTATGAAACATGGACGCACCAGGACCTAACTGGCCAGTGGGCGTTCGCCTGTTTGTAGGATTACCAGGTTGAGCCGGTGAGGATGGAAAGCTCTGCATGTCTGCTCCATACTGTTGCTGCTGGTTTTCCTGGAAGGCCTGACCCGGATTGTTCCAGGGCTGTTGGGGCAGGAAGGATTGCGGCCCCCCATTGGTTCCCCAGGACGGCTGTGACGGGGCAAACGGTTGTTGAGCATTAGTGCCCGCAGTATTCGTAGACACAGGCCCCGTATTCTGCTGCTGCAACCCACGCAGGCTGGTTCTATGTCCCAGGCGACCATGTTGATTGGTCGTCTTTGTATTTTCAGATGGCTCTGTTTCTCGCTCCCCCGCCTTTGGGAAAAAGGGCGAGTTAAAAGGTCCTTGTTGGTTATTCATATATCTCTCACCGGTCGTAAATAGCGTATGTCAACGGTAATGGCGTTTGCCGGGCTTGCCCCGGCTCAATATCCTGTTTGTTTTAAATATTGTTGTGTTTGAATGTGCACGTCCTCGCTTGCGGAACTGGCAAACGCCGGACCCCCTTTTTGCTTTTCTTGCTCTCTATCAACTGCAGGTGCGCTGAAAGGATGATCCGGAAGGATCGTTGGCCCGCTGGCTGTGAACCGTGTGCTGGCGCCGGTTGTGAACGCTATGCTGTTTGATGGTCCGCGTTCGCCCGATGCTGGCGTGCTGGAAGCCGGACGCGTGAGCATGTATAGAAGCAAGCCCAGGACCAGCAGGATGATCGCGCCAACCACCAGTGCTGTCTTCTTATGGCTCTTGACCCATTCTATCAAGGTAGGCCACTTGGAGTGGCTCTTGACCCATTCTATCAGAGTAGGCCATTGAGAGAGCACCGATAGTACTTCGGTCGATATCTTCTTATTTTGTTTTGTCGCTGCTTGATGATCCACGACCGGCATTCCTGGCAGGATGCCCGGCTCATGATGCGATTGGACCAGGGATTCCGTTTTGGTAGCCCCCGGCTGGATGCCCGCGAGCAGACCGAATGCGCGTGTCGTCTTTTCGTTCGTTGTCACGCGATAGTCCTGTTCAGGAGTGGCCTTTAGCAGGGGCTGTGGCACGGTTGGCAGTCCTCCCGGTTTGCTGGCGCCCTTGTGCAGGCCGCGCAAATTCGTTTTATGCCCCAGTTTCAGACGAGGCGGCATAAACATCTTTCTGGGCCCGGTCTCTGTGTCATTCCCGATCTGGTTATTGCCTGGCAGGGCAGATTGCATATTTTCCGCTACCGGTGGCAAAGGTGTCTGCCTGGACCCTGGTCGCTGGCCGCCGTGGCGGACTTCGGTCCCAATGGTTGGTGGCAAAGGTGTCAGGCCGCTGTTTGGCGTCTCTGGAATCCCCTGGGCCTGCAGCAGCGAGTCCGCCCCCGGCAATGCGGTTGGCCGTGGACTGGCGGACTTGAAGGCTGCGATATCTGTCTCGGTCAGGATACCGGAGAATGATGGTAGCGTCATCCTGGTCTGGGCCACAATATCGTGGTGTGCGGTAAACGGCTGGGCGGCCTTGCCGGCTGGCTCCTGAGAGATCTGCTGTACCGATTCGTGCGTCGCTTTCACCGGTTCCCGTTGAGGAGTCACCGTTGCTGTGGGCATCTGACTTTGCCAGACCGGATCAAAGAGTCCCCGGCGGCGGTTACCAGCTTCCGCCGATCCGTCGACCTGTACGCCAGCCGCTTCCAGGGCCAGGCGGAAGGCGCTGGCCAGGTCGCGTGCCCGCAGGTAGCGATCAACTGGCCGTTTCGCCAGGGCGCGTAAAATCACCTGTTCGGCGGCCGGGGGCAGATCTGGGCGATACATTCTGGGTAGCGGCGGTGGCGTATGTAAATGCTGCAGGGCCACCTTCATCGGCGTCTCGCCTTGAAAGGGAGGCGTACCCGCCACCATATGATAGAGTAAGACGCCCAGCGAATAGATATCTGCCCTCGCGTCTACTACGCCACCTATAACTTGCTCGGGAGCCATATAATCTGGCGTTCCCATTGGCATCCCGACCTCGGAGAGTGGATTCTGACTGCGCTGCTTGCCGTCGGTAATAATCTTGACCAGGCCGAAATCGGTGAGCAGGAGGCGCTTCTCTGGCGTCATTAAAATATTGGCTGGCTTGATGTCACGGTGGACAACCTTGCGTTCATGCGCGAAATCCAACGCGGCCGCCATCTGTTCGAGATAGCTCACCACGCGCGTCAAAGGTAACTTGCCCTCTGTATCCAGCTCGTCGCGTAAGGTCCCACCGCTGATGTAGGGCATAACCAGGTACGCCAATCCATCTAATTCTCCATACTCGTGGACCGGTGTAATGTTGGGATGCTCTAACGAAGCGGCCGCATCAGTTTCTCGTCTGAAGCGCTCTAGAAATGCTCTATGTTGCTGCGGTTTGAAGGTCGTAATGGGTAGAAGAACTTTGACCGCAACCTGGCGGCGCGGACGAGACTGCTGAGCCAGATAAACTGCACCCATACCACCCCGTCCAATCACCTTTTGTAGCGTGCAGGTGCCGAGCACCTTGCCGCATAACTCTTCTGCGTTCATGATACTTTACCCCTTTGCCGACAAAAGCTGGCTATCTGGTGTGAATGATCCAAACACCGTCCCAGAGGCTGTCCCCTTTCTGTGAACTTACAAGACAGTTGTAATAGAAGGTGTTAGTTACGTGTAAGTAAGAGATTCGTGAAGGCTACTTCCGTGCCATCTTTATTGACGATCATACCCACAGAACCATTTTTATAGGTTCCATCCTGAAAAACTTTGGATAATTTTTTGCCATTGACGGTAACCGTAAATCTGTCACCATTCATTGCGATCGCAATGGTATTGGCCTGCTTGCCCTGGTGAAATTCGTTCCCCGTTGGCAGGGTGCCATTTTTGACCTGTATCCAGGGATTTTGCTGGCTATCATCGTAGCGCCAGAACTGGTATTCTTTTCCTTTTACATTTGTCACTTCAAAGGTGTAAAAGGTTGTGTTGGTCTTGCCGTTTTTCTGTTGCTGGTTGAAGCGCAAGAGCATGCCAAAGGTGTTATTGGGATCGTTGTCGTCACCTTTGACCTCCTGCATGGTTATGCGATAGGTGAGCGGACCATCAAACGTTTTTTGCGGCAGGATGGCGCCGCTGCCCTTGTTGTTCTGCACCGCGATATGATACGCGTTACCTTTAAAGGCATAGAGATTCGCGGGATCGGTGCGCCAGCCATTGATGTTTTTGCTCAAGGGATCGGAAACCAGCACATTGGCGTTCGCGGTCGCGCTGGCCATCGTGGCCGGATCATTGGCGGCATTGCCCGCCGCCGTTGTGTTCGTTTGCTGGTTGCCCTGCGTTGTGTTCTGATGCTGCGAGAACAGGAGCCCCCCGGCTATGGATGCCAGGACCACGCATACAATGACCAATGCGATAGTATTCCTCATCCATGGCTTAAGACCTGGTTTAACGGGGGCCGGTTCGGCTGGCTTCTCTTCTGCTTGCCTTTCAAAGGGTAGGATGCCGGTAATATAGCGTCCGGGCTGGCCGGCGACTGGCACCTTTACTACTTTGACCGGATCATTCAGTTTAAGCGTGCCGGTTGAACCATTTTGCTCTGTTGTGGTCAGGGTGTTCGTTGGTGTTTTAGGGAAGGCCGCATTCTGAGCCAGGTTGTTGGGCGTCTGTGGCGGCTCTTTACTCCAGGCAGGATTGAGGCCGTTGCCCGCCCCGACCAGGGGGAATTGCCCGGTCTTAGAGAGGAGCCCACCACCGGCCGCTCTGGGTGCGCCGACAGGATCAGGTGCGCCCACTGTGGGCATGGCCCCCGATCCAGCCGGTGGCCATTGACCGCTTTTTGAGAGCAGACCACCCGTTGGGCGAGCGGGGGTTCCGGTGGGTATCGTGTTGGTGCGGCCCAGCAGTCCACCACTCTGTCGAGGTAGCACTGGTTCCGCGACCGGTTGCTGAGGAATCGGATTGTTGGCGGGCCGGTTCAGCGCGTTCCCCCTTGACTGTGCATCCGCTTTCGTCACTTTAGGCATCGAGGCGGTCTGGCGCATGGGGTCAAACTGACCTCTGGGAATAGCCAGGCGTGAAGCGGTTGAACCGCTCAGCAGTCCCGCCCATGTCTGCTCTGGATCCAGTCGGATACCCGCATTGACGACGGCCGAGCGAAACGCCCGGGCCATGTCCTGGGCACGCATATAGCGGTCTCCGGGACGCTTCGCCATTGCTCGCAGCACCACCTGCTCGGCCGCGATCGGTAGATCCGGGCGCAGCATCTGTGGCGAGGGAGGTGGTATCTGCAGATGCTGTGCCGCGATCTGCATCGGTGTCTCACCCTGGAAAGGCGTTGTCCCGGTGAGCATCTGGAAGAGGATAACTCCCAGTGAGTAAAGGTCGGCACGGGTATCGACCTCTTCACCAATGACCTGTTCCGGCGCCATATAGTCTGGTGTGCCGACTGGCGCGCCAGCTCCAGTCAATCGCACCTGCGGCGTCTGCCCTTCGGCGATAATTTTGACGAGGCCGAAGTCGGATAGTAGCAGACGGCCTTCGTTGGTGACCATGATGTTGGCGGGTTTGATGTCGCGATGGATGACCCCGTGTTCGTGAGCAAAGTCGAGGGCGGCGGCGAGTTGTTCTAAATAGTCTACGGTGTGTTGCAGGCTGAGAGGCCCTTCTCGCTCCAATTCATCGCGCAGGGTGCCTCCAGATACATAGGGCATGACCAGGTATGCCAGGCCGCCCTGCTCCCCGTATTCATGCACGGGCATAATGTTTGGGTGTTCCAACGAGGCTGCGGCATCAGTTTCACGACGAAAGCGTTCCAGGAATGCGGCCAGTTGGTTGGCGTTTAATTGTGTTATCGGTAGAAGCACTTTGACCGCAACCTGACGACGAGGGCGGGACTGTTGGGCAAGAAATACGGCCCCCATGCCCCCCTGTCCTACCAGTTTCTGGAGCGTGCATGTGCCCAATACCCTTCCAATCAATGCTTCTGCGTTCATCAAAACTCTCTACCCCTCTATTACAACTGGCGCTCACTTTGCCAGCGAATACTAAGCTTAACCTCTTCACCCCACCTTCCCGACATACTTGTACCTTTGTACATATTAGTCAACTTCCATGCGTCTGACAATGAAATGGCAGGGCAAGCATGACCAAAGTAATGTCTATTACTGCGTCAATTTGTGCTTTCGTGCTACTTAGTAGCATTGGATTATACGCAGAATTGTTTTTTGCGAGGGGTGTAAGACATGTAGTCTGTTTCAGTGAATTTCAAGAAGAGATTTCGTGTGTGAGCGTGCAGGCAAGGGACGGCGAGCCGTCCCTTGCCTGCACGCTCACACACGACGTTGGTTAAAGGTCACCGACGAATGTTTCTGTGTCTGAGAGGCCCTGAGGATCGCGATCCTCTTCGGCATCCAGAGGGACCTCTTCGGCTCCAATCTGGACCGCCATCGAGGGTACTGTGCGGCTCTGGGCTATAATGCCGTGGAGCAGAGCCGCGGAGGCTTGCGCTAGCATGGGACGCAGGCGCTCCATGCTGGCCCGCTGCTGCTGTTGCTGCTCGTTGCGCCTCTTCTCGTAGCGGGGCGTGTTGCTCTCATTGTAGATGCCCTCGACCATGACTGGCGAGAGCTGTTCCCAGATATCACGGCTGTCCAATACCTGTCCAACGGCTGATTGGATCTGCTGGATGAGATCGATGGTCTGGTTGAGCAACATCATGATGTCGCCTTCGGCCAGATCGATGCGCTTCA
The DNA here is from genome assembly GCF_036245075.1 of Dictyobacter halimunensis. Lineage (NCBI taxonomy): Bacteria > Bacillati > Chloroflexota > Ktedonobacteria > Ktedonobacterales > Dictyobacteraceae > Dictyobacter > Dictyobacter halimunensis. Next base: position 1,534,013 of record NZ_BSRI01000002.1, on the reverse strand, counting down.
TCAGGCCACTGAGCGTCATGTTACGGGCCCAGGAGAGGGCGAGGCCATGAAATTCAGGTACAAAGCCCGGTGTTGCGCTGATGCCAGCGCGCTCCTCAACTCCTCGTACGTGTTGGATAACGTGCCAGAGCTCACGACGTACCTGGGTCAGGCGCGCATGCATGACATGCCGATTATTCAGGCGCCGATCGTTGTCGTACGTGAACCAGCTACAGACCTCGGCCAGTTCAGCCGGCGAGAGCTCGTCCAGGTAGCCATTGGTGATCAGGTCGACCAGCACGATGCCGGCGGGATGGAAGATGTTGCGCAGCAGCCGCCCTTTGAGGGTGAGCTGCTCATCCTGCCCGATATGCCCCAGGGCACGCAGGGCGAAGATGGTCCCATCCAGTTCGGCGGCTCCGGCACGGCTGAGCGGGAAGGCGCCGATCTTCTCACGCCGCCTCTCCAGAGCTTGTTCCGCCTCTGCGGATGCCGCGCCCTTTTTCTTTTTGCCCGACTTGCTGGCCTTGCGGTAGCGTTTTTCCAGCCGCTGGAGCTCGTTGATCTCCCAGAGCAGGTAGCGCTGATACTCACGCAGGCTGGAGGCGCAGATGCGCCGCAGGTGCTGAAGATCGGTGGGTCGCCAGAGATTGAGTACCGAGTTGTAGCGGATCACAAATGAACTGGTGACGGGCAACATATCGCCGGTAATCTTCTGGAACGATGACTCAAATGGTTCCCAGGGCGAATAGGGAATGATAGCAGCTCCACGCGTGTCCATGCCACGGCGTCCGGCGCGTCCCGTGAGCTGGCGGTATTCGTTGGGTGTGAGTAGCCGCATCTCCTGGCCGTCAAACTTGCTCAGGCTGCCCACAATGACGGAGCGCGCGGGCATATTGATACCCAGCGCCAGGGTGTCGGTGGCGAAGACGGCGCGCAATTGACCACGGGCGAACAGCGTTTCTACCAGCACTTTCAGTCCCGGCAGCAGTCCAGCATGGTGAAAGGCCAGGCCACGAGGCAGTAGACTGAGCAGGGCATGCACCTGTTGCAGATTGCGGTCTTCCTTGGGAAGGTGTTCCAGCCAGATGCTGGTCTCCTCGCGGATCAAGGCTTCTTCCTCTGGGGTCGTGAAGTTGTGCTGGGAGGCGCTCATGGCGGCCTCTTCCACAACGCGTCGACCCGGGAGGAAGTAGAGACAAGGCAGCATGTCCTTATCACGCAGGACAGTCAGGATCTCGCCCGGTTCGGGGGCTTTGCGCTGCCGGGGACGGCGTCCGCGTGGTTTCTCCTGGTGCGCCACGTCTCCATTGGTCTGCGCTTCCGCACTGGTGCTGGCCTGTGGACTGTTTTCATCGCGCTCCTCCGTCTGGTTAGAGCTTTCTTTAAGTCCCGATCCTGATCCCCTGCGTGGTTGAGAACGTAGCCGTTCGCGCTCCTTGCGCGAGAGGCGGTGATCCTGTGGTCGTGGCGCCCGGTTGCGGCGGCGGCGCTCTTCCCAGAGATCGGTATCTAAATCGTCATCCTCATCCTCATCCTCGTCGTCAAAGGTAAAGACCCGGTTGCGGCCCAGCATCTGCGCCAGTTTGGCTTCACCTCCGGTCTGGGGAAACTTCTCGATCCGGTTGCCGTCCGCGTCCTGTACCAGGTGCAGTTTGCCGTCCAGGAAGTAGTAGTGTTCCAATGGTACCGCGCGCTGCTCGTGGGTAATCAAAGAGATTGGGCGGTGGACGCGGCTGATCCAGCTGGCCAGGTCCTCGGCATTGCTGACCGTGGCCGAGAGACCAACGAGCTGAACATGAGGCGGGGAGCAGATGATGGCTTCTTCCCATACTGGTCCACGCCCGATATCGCTCAGATAGTGCAGCTCATCGAAAACGACATAGCCGACATCCGCCAGATTTGAAGGACCCCCGGCGGACGCTGGATCGCTCTCTTCTTCAAGCAGCATATTACGATAGACTTCAGTGGTCATAATAACGATCGAGGCGCGACTGCGCTCAACGATATCACCGGTTACCAGGCCCACGGCGTCCGCGCCATATACCTCACGCAGATCGCGGTACTTCTGATTCGAGAGGGCCTTTAAAGGGGTCGTATAGATGACTCTCTGCTTCTTTTGTTGGGCACGCCAGATGGCGTACTCTGCTACCAGGGTTTTTCCTGTCCCCGTAGGTGCCGCGACGAGCACGGATTGTCCGTGCGCGAGCTGGTCCATCGCTTCCAGTTGAAACGTGTCAATTGGAAATGTATAACGCGCGGCAAAGGCCTGGATATCAGCCTGGGGATCGTGCTCGGTCACCACGTATTCTTCCATCTCTTCTTTAATTCATTACCGACTATTTTTCGCATTATTGTAACACCTCTCAATAACCTTCACAAGGTAGCGAATGTCCTAGTTTGGGCTGTATCACTTGCAACTCGCATGGTTCTTCGCTATACTAATGCTTATACAATACAAATACAAAATGCGTTCCAGCGTTGAGGAAGAAGAGTAATCTGTACTGGATAACAGCGAGCCGACAATTGGTGTGAGGTCGGCAATCGCAGGCGGATGAAGGGCGCTTCTGAGGTGGATGCATTGAACATAACTGAGTGGCTTCACTGTTTGGTGAAGAAGCAGGGTGGGACCGCGCATGTCGCTGTAAAACGTAGTTGCCCCAGGCCTACGTTGGCGCATTCGTCCCTGGGCTATAGATGCCTGGGGCTTTTTTGCGGAGGAAACCACTCATATGACACAGATCGAAGAGAATAAGCCAGAGGTAAAGGATACCCCTCTGGTCCCCATTGAAAAAGTTGTCTCCCTTTCCAAGCGCCGTGGTTTTGTTTTCCCCAATTCAGAGATTTATGGCGGCGTAGCTGGCATCTACGATTTTGGCCCCCTTGGCGTTGAGATGCGCAACAATATCAGGCGCTACTGGTGGTGGTCGATGGTTCAGAACCATGATAACGTCGTCGGTATCGAGGGCGCTACCATCACACATCCACGTGTCTGGGAAGCCAGTGGTCACGTAGAAAATTTTGTAGATCGCCTGGTTGATTGTAAAAAGTGTAAGCGCCGCTTCCGTACCGATCACCTGGAGCCCGAAAACCTGGAGCAGCACAAGTGCCCCGTCTGCGGCGGCGAGTTGACCAGCGAGCCGCGCGTCTTTAATCTGCTGATGGAGACCTACCTGGGCGTGGTTGAAGGTGATCGCATGAAGACCTACCTGCGCGGTGAGGCCTGCCAGAACATCTACCTGGATTACGATAATGTGGTGAAGTCGTCGCGCGTCCAGGTTCCCTTTGGCATCTGCCAGATCGGTAAGGCGTATCGCAACGAGGTGACCCCTGGTAACTTCCTGTTCCGGCAGCGCGAGTTTGAGCAGTGGGATCTGCAGTTCTTTGTTCATCCCAGCGAGATGGACAAGTGGTATGAGTACTGGAAGAATTTCCGCTTCGAATGGTATAAGGGCATCGTGAACCATAAGGATCGCCTGCGCTTCCGCGAGCATGGCAGCGATGAACTGGCTCACTATGCTAAAAAGGCTTTCGATGTGGAGTATAAGACGGTGCTGGGCTGGCAGGAATGGGAAGGCGTTCACTGGCGCCAGGACTGGGATCTCTCGCGTCACTCCGAGTATAGCGGCCAGGATCTGAGCTATACCGATCCACTGACGAAAGAGCGCTATATTCCCTGGATCGTTGAGACCTCCGGTGGCGTTGATCGCACCTTCTTGAACTTGCTGTTGGATGCCTATGAGGAAGAGCCAGATCCCAATGGGAAAGAGCCTCGTACCGTTCTGCACCTGCATCCCTGGCTGGCGCCTGTCAAGGTCGCGGTGCTGCCACTGCAGAAGAACAAGGAAGAACTGGTCTCGAGCGCGCGCTCTATTCACGAAAATCTGCGCCGCTACATGGTGTCGCAGTACGACGATGTGGCCAATATCGGGCGCCGCTATCGCCGCCAGGATGAGATTGGTACGCCATTCTGCGTGACCGTTGACTTCCAGACTCTGGATGATCAGACGGTGACGGTGCGTGAGCGCGACGGCATGACCCAGATCCGCCTGCCAATCAGCGAACTGACCATGTACCTGCTGGATCGCGTCACCTGGAAGTAGCTGGCGTATAGTTATTCTAATGGCCTGGTAGAGATGCACTGTTTATCATATTGAGCATCTCTGCCAGGCCATTTTGCTTTACTCTTCTTTTATCGTTCCTGCTGTTCAAATTAGTACTTCTGGAAAAGGAATAGTCCCATCTTTCAATTTTTTTTCTATCTCTGCTATAGTGAATTTGGGTATTTTCTCACCAGTAACCCACATCAAACGTAGAGTAATCGACAGGTTTGTTCAATGTTGTATTCTGATCAGTATATAAGCTGAAATTTATGAGTGTTGAAATGGACAAAACTGGCTTTAGCTGATAAAGGGTAGTGAGGCCAGTTATCTCGTATAAAAGGATCAAGACCGATGACGCGTGTCGTTTCATATAATATTCTTGCCGGTGGCTATAGCTTGCGCGAAAAAGGCGCGAAGAGGACAGAACAGTTATTAAAGATCATTCGCTTGGCCGATCCCGATATTGTGGGATTGCCCGAGGCGCTCAATCCCATTAAGTTTGAGGGTCCGACGGTGGTTGAAGAGATGGCGCAGGCGCTGGGCATGCAACTTGTCGAGGGTGGGCAGACTGGTAGTAATCGCGATTATCGGACGGCCTTGATGACGCGCCTGCCGATTATCTCTGTGAAGAATCATGTCCGGCCCGGCGTGCTGACCCGCCCCTTGCTGGAAGTGTGTGTTGAAGAGAGTTCGGGCCAGCAACTGACGATCTTCGTCATCCATCTGGCGGCCTCGTTTAATCGCCGCTGGGCTGGCAACCACATTCGTATGCGCGAGGTGCGCGAGATCCTGAATATCCTGGAGCCGTTCCGGGCCGAGGGCAAGCCACATATATTGATGGGCGATTTTAATACACTGGCCCCCAAAGACGATTTTACAGCTAGCGCGCTGCTCAAATATGTTATGCGCCTGGATACCAGGCGTAAAAACATCGCGCTCCAGGATGGGCATCCCCATCTCAATTCGGTCGTACCGCGCAGGCTGCGCTTTCTTAATCCGGTCTTTCGCGCGGTAGGGCAGAGCGATCTGCTCTGTAAAATGTTTGACCTGGCCGCCTACTTCTATGCGCCCCGTGCTCCCATTCGCCTCCTGAAGGAGCATTATGTAGATTGCTTCCGCCACCTGCATCCGCACGAGCAGGGCTTCACCTGTCCGGCCGCCGCCCCGGCGGGCAGGATCGACTATGTCTTTGCCGATCCCACCCTGATTGATCGCCTGGAGATGTGTCATGCTATGGTTGAGGGTGAGGATGGTTTTCTGGGTGAGCATGCCAGCGATCACCTGGCTATGACGGCCGAATTTGGGCTGCCGGTGGCTTCTCGGCTCCCTTCGACCCCTGCGGACAACGCCATATCACGCACATAGATCCGCGTGAGCGTCAGCACTGGTTTGTTTTATGTTGGTGCAGGGGAGGCGCGAATGCGCCTCCCCTGCACCAACATAAAACAAACCAGTGCTGAGCATCATAGGTAAGAAAACGCATACAGGCCGTCAGGGGCGCACTTTTGGGTTGGTGCATGAGGGCGCGAATGCGCCCTCATGCACCAACCCAAAAAACTCCTAAGCACCGAAGGTGCGAAGTTCAGCTTATTTGGCCGCCTGCAGATCCAGCGCCGCCAGGTATTGCACCTCGGTATAGGTCTGCAGCGCACCTGCTGAACCGGGCGTTGGCTTTGGATTGGTGTCCGGTGGAATGGTACGCCCTGTATAGGCATAGGCCGTTATCTGCTTCAGTTGCAGGGCCGCGCTGAGATTCTGATTGCTGGCGGGGTTGGTGGCCTTTAAGATTTGTACGTCATTCTGCCGCATCTGCTGGAGCCAGCCGCGTAGGTCCTGCACGCCGTTTTTTGCGTTCTGGATGCGCTGCAGCAGGTTGGCGTTATTGCCGGAAACCGTCTTCAGCTTATCCAGGTGCTTATCCAGGATATCCAGAAATCCCTGCTGTTTGGGCGAGGAAAGCAGACCAATGGAGGTGTGCAGCTGTGGTGGGATGGTCGCGGGCAGGTCTCCACTGTCACGCGCATAGTTGGTGCCATCGATCATCTCGATCAGGCGTGTGCTCTGCCGTTTGGCCAGGCCATAATCTTTGGTTTGCTGCAGCGAATCAACGATGCTGATCGCTTTGTCGTTCATGGACTTAATGGTGTCGAACATGTTCACGATAACGGCAGATTTTGATGGTAGCTCGGGCGTCGAGTAGAGAATATTCTTGATCTCTGCCAGCGTCGCGACGGGAAAGCTGCCCTGGTAGGCGATCTGTTTGCCTGGCGCTTTAGGCGCGGAGTCTGCGGGTTCAAGGGTAATCTGTATGCCCTGGGCATGGGCCAGCAGATTCGAATGGACGGCATCTCCTCCATACATGAAGTCGATTGTTTTATTCTGGACCTGCATCTCTCCCAATGGTATGAAGTCCTGTGCATCCGTTTGTAGCCAGGCGTAATAGCTTTTACCCTGCGCCGGAGCGTCGATGTTTGACATGTTTAGATGTAGCTGGTCATTGTGCCCCAGGGCATCATCTAGAAAGAAGAGTGTCCCCGCCACCGGTGTTGTGGTGACAGGAGATGGATTAGTTCCCCCATTTACCTTTGTTTGTCCTACTGTGCTATGGTTGACTGCGGTATTGATGACAAACGTCGCGATAAGCAGTGCCACCAGGAGCAACAGCGCGATCCCGGCCACATACTTATTTTTATAGACTGGTGTGCTTCTGCCAGAATTAGTGTGTAGTGGGAAGGGTGGTGGTGTCGCATTGGCTGTCTGTCTGGCGGATGGTTGCTGATAGGCGGCGGCCTGTGCATTGCGTATGGACGATAGTTGATATGAACCGGTGGCCTGCGCAGGCTCCTGTGGTTGTGCTGTGTGAGAAGGGGCCGGTAATGACGGTGTGGTTGGCAACGCCTGCAGACGTGGCATTGAGTTGCGCCTCTCCAGCGCCGATGCACTGTCTGTGGCTGCCTGTCGTGTCTGAGATTGTGGGGTGCCGGGATTGGATAGGGGACCCAATAAGCCAGATGGCCGGGGGAACTGGGGTTTCTCTGGTGGGGCCGTTGGCACCAGGTGGGTGGGTGCCACCACCGGCTTTTGTGGAGAGGTGATGCCCGTGGCCGGGTGCTTGCTGGTAGTAGGTGATTGGTTGGCGGGCGTAACCGCCGACATGCGACCCGAGTTGGGGAAAAAATCCACGGCGGAAAGATCGGGATTGGCGTTGAGTGAGACGGGACGGGACTGCGCAGGCCGTGGCTGCTGACGCGCCGAGAGATCCTGCAGTGGCCGCATAAATATAGGTGGTTCGGGGGTGAGCGGCTGTGGCACACCCAGAATTGAGTGTGTATTGTGCGGCACCGTGCCGGTCGAGGTCTGCTCCTGCGATGTACGGGTGGCGATCTGCTTCACCAGTGGGTGAGTGGGCTGTACCGCGCATGCCTCGGCAATAGCGTAGGCCATCTGTGTGGCCTCCGGGAAACGGGTATTGGGATCTTTGGCCAGGGCGCGCAAGATGACCTGCGCCAGGATCGGCGGAATATTGGCGTTGAGCAGCGTTGGTGGCGCGGGTAGTGTATCGTTCTGTTGAGAGATAACTGTGAATGTCTTATCCCCTCGAAATGGGACCGTGCCCGTACATAGCTCGTAGAGGATGATGCCCAGGGAGTAAATATCACTGGCCTTGTTGGCTGGCCTGTCCTGGGCCTGCTCTGGAGATAAATAGTGAGGGGCGCTGAGATGGCTGTCATTACCGGCAATCTGGGTGATTCCAACATCGGTGAGCAGCGGCTCACCGGCGGTGAAATGTGTGCGCCGCTGCTTGTGCAGCAAGATATTGGCTGGCTTGATATCGCCATGTACGATACCTTGCTGGTGCAGATAGTCGACGGCCGCTCCAATACATGAAAAGAGATAGACGAGGTCTTCGGTGTCGGGAAAAATACCACGGTGCACAGTGGCCTGAATGTAATCCTTGAGTGTGTATCCTTCGATGTAGTCCATCGCAATATAGGCGGTTGTCTCACGAGCCTCGTTTGAGCGCGAAACCGAGGCAGTGTAGACGCTAACCAGGTTTTCATGGTGCAGCGTGGTCAACATCCTGCTTCCATTGGTCAGGCGATTTAAAAAGTTTGGGTCGGCCTGTAGATCGCTGTGTAGTAATTTGATGGCAATATCGCGACGTTGGGCATGGTCATGCGCCTTCCAGACCTCTCCTAGATGCCCGCTGCCGATCTGTTGCAACAGTTCATATTGTCCAATGCGGCGTGGCGATGTGCTCACGGCCCCCTCCTGTTCGTCGACAAAGCTGTCGGCAAAGTCTATACTGTCCCATTGGTACCATAGCAGAGTTAGAGTAGATACTCAATTATTTAGGAAAAGTATCCTATATGCCGTTTGATAGCGGCTGTTAAAGAATAGGACGTGGTAAGGGTTTTTCTTGTAAATAATGGTTTTTTCTTGCCTTATTAGGGGAGGTGATAGCTCCCGCACGCGCGTCCGCTGCGCGGCCGCGCTGATTTTTGTGTGGGTGGTGCAACCGGGCGCATCCGCGCCCGGTTGCACCACCCACACAAATGGCTTTTGAGCATCGCAGATGCGAATGCTCACCCATGCAGGCTGCAGGCGAATGCCTTATAATAGAGGTCAATAATAGACATCATTGCTAGTCAGGAGTTATTTGTGCGCTTTAGCTTACAGGATATCCGGAAATCGGTGCAGCGGCGGGGTGATAAACTGGCGGTGTCGCTCCATTTTTTGCGGGGCGGCGAATGCCAGGATGAGATTGCGCGCCTCGTTACCTATTATGAGGGTTTGCTGGGTCAGCCGCAGCGCTCATTCGTGCAGGATGAGGCCAGGACTATTGTCGGAGAGTATCGCCTGGCGTATTGTTTGATGGCTACACTTAGCTATTGGTATAGTTGGCGTTCGCGCGCGTGGAATGAGACTGTGGCGCAGATGAGGGGCAGTGAGGAACTGCTGGCCCTGGGATCGTCGGTGCAGCTGCGCCTGTCCCTGTATACCTACATCAATGAGCATTATCATGGCTTCCTGGGAGCTGAGCAGCGCGCGCAGGCTTTGCAGTCGGTCGCCAGTCGTTACGCGCTATCGACTGGCGACCTGGAATACCTGCTGGCGTTGGATAGCGAGGACGAGGCCATTCTGACGCGTGATGCGGAGCACCCTCCTACCGTTGAGGAAGTGACGACCCTCTATAACCAGTGGACCTTTGAGGCGGCGCTCTTTAATGCCTCCAGCGTCCATTTTGTGATTGATGTCATGGCCTTTAACCAGGCTGAGAACCAGCAGGCCGCGTTGCAGACTCCCTCCGCCGGTGTGGGCGCCGTGATCAAGCGCCTCTGCTTCCTGGCGCGTCGCCTGGGTGTCTACTATGATCTGGAATATGAGCAGCATTCTCAGCCCACGCTGACCGGATCCACCACGCCGCCATTGCTTCACCTGACGTTGTATGGACCCCAGGAGGTGACGGGTGCGCCACAGCAATATGGACTGCGCCTGGCGCGCCTGTGCCGTTTCTTGCTGGGCTACAGCCAGCGCTCGGCCGTTAAAAAGCCACAGCTTACCCCTGGCATCGTCGAGGCTGAGGCCAGGGTACACTTCTTGCAGCGCGCCTATACCTTTGCCATGGATGCCAAACTGTTGCAACTGCTACCCCAGGCGGGCGATTCTGCCCGGTCCCAGACCTTTAACGATCCTTCACTGCTCTTCGATAGCAGCATCGAGCAAAACTTCTCGGAGGCCTTTTTCTCGCTGGCCAGGAGCCATGGTGTCGATGGCTGGCAACTCGAACGCGAGCAGGAACCGTTGCTGCTGGATAAGGGTATTTTTCTACCCGATTTTGCTCTTACGCGTGGCCGGCGGCGCATCTACTTTGAAATCCTCGGCTTCTGGACGCCGGCCTATCGCGAGCGCAAGATCCAGAAACTGCAGTATCTGCGCGGACGTAAAGATCTGGTTCTGGCTATCCCCGAGGAGGCCAGAGATGCCTTTAGCCCTATTGCCGCTGATTTTCCCGTGGTGTATTACCAGGGACAACTGTCTGTGATGGATGTGCTACAACTTCTACAAGAGCACTACGACGATTTCGCGGATCGTTTGAAGCTGCTCGATGCGGCGCAGATCCGACGGCAGGTCCAGCAACAGGGCTTTATTGCCGAGCGACAATGCTATCCTCTCCTGCACTGCTACCGCCGTTCCGAATTGCAGCAGGCGGTAACGGTATCTGGCATATCCAATGGAACGGATAGTACTTTTGTGGCTGGCCTTGGCCTGTATGCACAGAACTGGCTGACCCATGTCAGACAATCATTTCTGTCCTGGCTGGAAAAGCAGCCAGGAGGGACAGCTGGCTGGCATAAGGCCGTCCAGGAACTACGTCACCTCGCCCCTGATCTTCAGCAGTCTGAGGACGCGACGCTGGAGACATTGGTCAGCCTGTGGGATGAGGTGCGGATTCAGCGTGCATCCATCTTTGAGGTGACCATTGAATTGCAGAACGCCCGACTAGAAACTGCTACCCCTGCTACCTCACCTGACACAGGCGTATCTTCCGACAAAGAGCCACGCCGGCCCGCGCGTGAGCGGCGTGCCGCCAGCAAAAAGCGTCCGCTTCCTCCACCAGAGATTGTTCAGGGTGATCTGTGGGGATGACTGCAAATATATAGATTTTGCGAACCATAGTAATTTTGTTCCAAAAAGTTGTTGACAGGGCAAAACGTTTCGTGTACTATGGAAAGCAGTTAGAACAGAAGTTCGGATTGCTGTAAAATTTGATGAGAGGACGGTAGCAATGTGGAGCAGAATTCGTATGTGCGTACAATCAGGCGAGGCTCTGGCCAGCAGAGGCCAGTTGCCCCGGATATTTTCTCTGAAGAGTATGATGACATCTGGCCATCATCGCGACCGGCGAGCAGCGTAATACGCTATCGCACCGATGTACAGACAGAGACGGAACATCCGCATGGCGATGAGCAATGGAGCGAGGTTCAGCATATGCGTTCCACCGGGCGCAACGCCGTTCCGGCCCGCAGGACCGCCAGTCATCCACCCATAGCTACGTCCAGCCATCGCCAGGTAGACACCAACAATGTGGTGTCTCCCGCCCATCGTTCACGTCCTGTCTATGCTACCCACGAGCCTCGCCGTATGCACTGGACCGTCTATGCAGGCTTCGCCATGATCACCATGATGATCGGGTGGATGGTCGTCAGCAGCGTCGCCCATTGGTGGCAGGGGGTTGAGGACGATTGGCGCTACGGCCGTCCACGCACCTTTCAGACCGACCAGGTCGTGGGGCACCACGATTCCGCTACCAGCCCCAGCCATTTTATCGCTATGAACCTGAACCGCCATATTCAAGTCATCGAGTTCCAGGGAGGCGATGCCGCCAATGCCAAAGTCTATGTCGGGCCTGTTTTAGTCGGTGCGGACCAGGATCTCGCGCCAGTAACGCTGACCTTTAAAGATGTGAACGCCGATGGTAAACCGGATATGATTGTGAATGTACAGGAGAGCCATATTATATTTTTAAATGACGCCGGCCAGTTTCGCGCTCCGCATCCCGGAGAGAACATACAATATACTCCCTGACCGAGCGAATCCTATGCCTCGCTCTCTTAACTGACCCTTCTGCTCTTTCTAGTTTACACGAATGGCACCAATCCACATTAGCTGTGTGAGATTGGTGCCATTCTTTATGTGTATCGTGCATGAAGGTTAGCGCAATGATTGTTCTAATACTGGCTCTCTGGCCGCCTGCTCCGAATAGGCTACCGCTGCCTGAAGGGCCGCTGGCTTCATCTTGGGAAGCTGTGCAGGTACGGCTGGAGCGATAGTTACAGGCTTTGATTGCGCTGCTGATGCTGCTGCACTGGTCTCTACCAATGACTCGACCGGTCGTTTCAATGCCAGGTAGGCAAAAATGACGGTCCAGGCCACGAGAAACAGCAGTAAGATAGATAGTAATAGTGCACTAGGTGTGATTGCTACATTTATACCCACGGGTACATCCTCTTTCACGTTGCTTCCAGTCGAAGCAAGATAAGATTACCGTTTTGTAATAATCAACAAAAGTAATTTAAGGACTTCTTCTAACATAAACCCATTGTTCGGGAGGGTAGCCGAGCAATTGGCTTTGCGTTGTCCTATTGGAATGACGACTTATAAATAAATAAAGTTTCAACATATACATATGCCTGCTATGCAATCCTCTGCTGTATATTGTTTCCCGAAAGGTGTTCATTTGGCAACTAAACCTTACTTTATGGCTGTTTTTGTTCATTTTTTCTGTGCGCTTTGGTATGTGACGTTCTCTATTCGTTCTAATACTGTATCTCCTCTCTGATATGAATAATTAATAATATTTTTTATATTTTATATGACAGTGATTTCATATGTTATATGCTTGTTCTTTTATGGGAAACCTGTCACAATGACACCGAGGGATACTTTGCTGAGATTGATTAACTATGAAGGTTAAGGGTGTATGGATCATATTAATTGGCAGAGAACGCGCGATATACTACTGAGTATAGTATGTCTGGGTGTCATCTTCTGGGCGGTCTGGATATTACTGGGCCAGTTTGTTGAGGCCATCGTTGTTCTTCTGCTGTCCATGGCTGTCGCATTTTTACTCACTCCTATTGTCAATTTCCTGGGAAAATATGGTGTCTCACGTCTTGCGGCGACCGTGATTACGTATATTGTTGTCTTAGGTGCGATCATTGGCCTGGCCTATGAGCTGGTCTTCTCGCTGGTGCTGCAGGTCAATACGTTCTCTACCACCATCACTAATTTCGCATTTTCACTTCCCGATACCTTTCACGTCGCCATCAACTCATTGGTGAAGATGGGCGTGCCGTATGCACAGATTCAGGACGCGATTACGCAGGTGCAGGCGCAGGTATACGGCTTCGCTACCTCGCTGGCCGGGAACGTGATCGCTATCGTCTCCAATGGCGTCAGTGTTTTTCTTAATGTGTTGCTGGTGACTGTGTTGAGTTTCTATCTAACCCTGGACGGCAAGCGTATCCGTAACAACCTGATCAGCATCTCTCCCCGCTCCTGGCTTCCCAATGTGCTCTTGTTTGAAGACGCTTTGAACCGTGTAGTTGGAAACTATATCCGGGGTCAGCTGACGCTGGCCTTGATTATCGGTGTGGGGACCAGTTTGATCTGCCTGGTCTCGGGATTGGGCAGTTATGCCCTGATCTGTGGCGTGCTGGCGTTCTTGTTTGAGACCATTCCGATGGTTGGACCAGCCCTGGCTTCGATCACACCTATTCTGCTCTCGCTGTTGCTGGGCGAGCCTCAGATGGCTCAACGCACTATCTTGATTATTGTGTTGTTCGTGATTATGCAGGCGCTGGAGAGCAATGTGTTGGGTCCGCGTATCGTCGGACACGCCGTCGGCCTCCATCCTGTCGCAGCCATCCTCTCCTTACTGGTAGGTGCCAGGCTCTTCGGAGTCTTTGGAGCCCTGCTGGCGACCCCGATCGTTGCGGCCGCCTGGGTTGTTGTGGCCAGCATCTATCGTTCCGCCAGAGGTGAGACCGCTGATCAGATCATGGCGCGTAAACGAGCGCCCTGGGCCATTCGACGCCCACACATAGTTATGCATGGAGGGCGTGAGCAAACCAAAGACCAGTTGCGCTCGCGTATCCGCGTTGACGAGCGTCTGGATGATGAGAGCAGACATGATGGGTTGTTATCCGAGTCTCCTACGCCCACCCCGGTCTCTAAAGCTGACGAGCCCGCCCTTTGATGCGGTGCCCAGATACATTTTTGAGTTGGTGCAGCAGGGGGGCGCGTTCGTGCCCCTGCTGCACCAACTCAAAAATGAGTGCGTCCGCGTATGCGGACGCCTGTGGGGGGCGCTCACTTGCCCCCATATGGAAGAAGCTCTATGCGTTGCCAAAGGTGCGACGCAGCTCCTCCTCTCCATCGCGATTGACCAGAGCATAAATTTCATCATTGGCCTCGATGGTCACATCGGCGGACGGGATGATTGGTTCCTCACCGCGAATAATCAGAGCCAGGTTGCTGCGCCTTGGCAGATTGATCTGGCTGAGAGGCTTGCCGACCACCGGTGACAGTGAGGGAACCACGATCTGAATAATCTCTAATCCTGCTCGTTTGAGATTCATCAACAGAACGAAGCGCTGTCCGGGTAGTTCCGATTCGATCAATGACAGGATGGCTTTGGTCGGACTGACCGTGACATCGATGCCCAGGCGCTGGAACAATTCCTCATGCTTGGGATTATTCAGACGAGCAATAGTACGGGCAACATTAAAGCGTTTCTTTGCCATCTGGCAGATGACCAGGTTATCCTCATCTTCACCGGTGACGGCGATCACCGCATCGGCTCGGCGAGCCCCTGCCTCCTCCATCGTCCTCGCCTCACAGGCGTCACCTTTGAGTACCGCCTGGCCTAGCTCTTCTGATAGCGTCTGAAAACGCCCGTTCTCTTTTTCGAGAAGCAGGATCTCGTGACCTTGCTGGAGCAAATATCGTGTGAGGTAGTAGCCGACATCGCCACCTCCCCCGACAATAATATACATGTTGTGCCTCGCTTAATTTTTTCCTGTGTGATAGGTGGAGTACGTACCATTTATGCCAGTGCGGTTCGTACCCATAAACAGCTGACCCCTGGCTGGCTAACTTCTCTGGGCGGGCGCAGAGGCCTTGTTTCCGCTCAGCGCATCGACGAACAGGCTTGAGATGATTTGTGTTGGACAGATCGTTTCTAGTCCGAGCTCTTCTCTAAAGGTTTGCTCACGCAGGGGATCGTAGATGCGGCAAACGACTTTTTTGATATTGAAGATTTCTTTGGCGATCTGGGCGGCCATAATATTACGATTATCGCCGTTGGTGACGGCGGCAAATGCATCCGCGGTTTCCAGACCAGCCCGGCGTAGCGTCTCTTCATCTACACCATTGCCAACGATCTTCTCTCCCGTAAATCTGGGGCTCAGACGTTGAAAGGAGTCACTGCTGCTATCGATGACTGATACTGTATGTCCTGCTTCATCCAGTCGTGTGGCCAGTGTTGCTCCAACACGACCACATCCCAGGATCACTATATTCACGTATTGCCTCCTATCGGTCAAATGACCGCTTGTTAGGATTGTTAGGTTGTAACTCAAATATTATAGCATGTAGGGACATTTCTGCTATGGCTAGTTGCTCCTATAGTTGAAGACGATATAGAGTATGATATAGAACAATATCTGAAGTGAAAGAGTTGGATAAGATGGTAACAGAGTCTAAGTCTCAAGTGAGGTCGGATTCCTTGCGCTACGTTTTGCGGGCGCTGCCTGAGACGCGGCGTGCCGAGTGGGATGCCTTTGTGGAGAAGCATCCCAATGGCCATTTCTTGCAGAGCTGGGGCTGGGGTGAATTGAAAGCGACGGCCGGCTGGTCACCGTTGCGCCTGGCCCTGTGCTCTGGCGAGCAGATTGTGGCCGTAGCCCAGGTATTGCGTAAGACGGCGCCCCGGGTACCGCTGGCCCTGGGCCATCTGGCCTATATTCCGCGCGGTCCTGTGGTAGATTGGCAGCAGCCAGATCTGGTCCGTGCCTTCTTTACGCAACTGGATCGCTATGCGCGCAGGCAGGGAGCCCTGGCGCTGCGTTGGGAGCCAGATGTAGAGGTCGCTACCCCTGATGGTGAGGCGGTTGAGCGCTTTACACGCGAGTGGGGCGCGGCTGCGATCGCGCCTGTTCAGCCTGGCCGCAGCATTGTGCTTGACCTGGAGCCTGATGAGGATCGCCTGCTGGCCCAGATGAAGGAGAAGTGGCGCTACAATGTGCGCCTGGGAGCACGCAAAGGGGTGCAGGTGCGCCTGGCGAGCTCTCTCGCTGATGTGGAGGCCTGGTATACACTGCTGCGAACGACCGGCGATCGCGATCAGTTTGGTATCCATAGCCTGGCCTATTATCAGCGCGTCTGGGAGCTTTATGCGCCATCCGATAACCTGCGCCTCCTGTTAGCGGAGCACGATGGCCAGTTGCTGGCCGGCATCATGATCGCTATTATAGGGCGGCAGGCGATCTATCTTTATGGGGCCTCAAGCAATCAGCAACGGCAACTGATGCCCAACTACGTCTTGCAGTGGGGCGCTATTCGCTGGGCTAAAGAGCGCGGAGCACATATCTATGATTTCTGGGGCATTCCAGCCAGCGACGATGAAGACGAAGCTATGGCCGGCGTCTACCGCTTCAAACGCGGCTGGGGTGGGCGCGTCGTCCAATATGCAGGCGGCTACGAACATATCTACCGGCCATTATTCATGCGCCTTGCACGTCGCTTCCTTTAAATATATGAGTCATCCCAGATTTTTCGCTCTCGCACCGCCGCGGGCGGTGTGAGAGCGAAAAATCTGGGATGACTCATAACCTTCCCTGTCCAGCTTTTCAGTTCAGCCGATTGAGATTACATGAGCCATGCCAGGCTTATTGAAGAAGCATTGAAAAGCTCTGCATGCAATCTGCTGAACTATCGCTGAATTGGGAATGCTTATGAGACGAAAAATATTCATACCCTTTGTGATATTGTGCATTGTAACGGTGATCGCGGGCGGCCTTACCGCATGGAAAGTGTTGTGGCAGGCACCTACGAACACCTCTTCCGCCAACGCCTATATCTACTATACCTTGAAGGATCCTCGTGGTTTTGTGCTGGCTCGTGCCCCCAAGGGTCCTGATGGGCAGCCGAAAAGTAGACCTCAGCCGTTGGTGCCGCTGGGCGATAACTTTGGCCTTGTCTCATCCGACATGGTTCTCTCTCTGCAACTGTCGCCGGATGGCGATTACCTGGCGATCGATGGGAATCGCGATCACGGCGAGCAGGTATGGATGTATGCGGTCCAGGCGAATACCGTTTCGTTTAAGCCGAACGCTGTGATGGGGAACTTCCTGCGCTGGCTGCCTGGCGGCAATGGACACACCTTCCTCTATCGCCCTATGCTGCCACTGGGACCCGATGCGCCGCTGGACGGCGGCAGCTGGAATCCAGGTCTGTGGACGGTCGATGCCTCTACAGGGGCGCACGTCAATATCGATATCGGTACCGTATCCTCTAATCTGATTGACGCGGTCCCTTCGCCGGATGGTTCACGCATCGTCTACTCTACCACGGACGGACTGGGCCTGGGCAGCGATACCTACATGATGCATAGCGATGGGAGCGTTCGCACCCACCTCTTTGCCACCACCGGCCTGGAATCTGTGGCTGGCCTGTTTGCCTGGTCGCCCGATGGAAAGAGTATCGCCTACGAGCGGCTGGCCGATAGTCCTGCCCCTTTCCTCAGCGCGGGTCTCTGGACCATGGATAGCAGTGGCGCCCGGCAGCAGCGGCTCGCCGACGTAGATGGTGGACATGGCTACCTGCCCTCCTGGTCACCCGATGGGCAGAAGCTGGCTTTTGTGGTGCGCACCAACACCGGTGATCACCTGGCTGATAAGTCATACCAGGCTTTACAGTGCGGTGTTGGGGTCTTCAATCTACGTACCCATCAAGAGCGCCTGGTCGCTACGGCCGCGCAGACGGGCCAGCAGTGGAATATCAATCCGACCTGGTCCGCCCTGAGCGATCGCGTCATTTTCACGGCCCTCAACCCGGTGAATAATGTGCTGGGGGGGGCGCCGCGCTACTGGTCCGCCCAGGTCAATGGGTCCGATGGTGAGACGCAGGTCGTACCCATCTCACCCACCTTCTCGCACGTGGTGGCATGGGGATAGCTGATCGTAGTGTTGCGGGAATATGCTCCATGCGCTTCCCTAGTTATAAAAGAAGATCGATGACTATGAGGTTTCTACGCTTCCAAAGATATATATCCTTGCTATGTCTGTTTACAATATTGATGAACCTGCCCTGGCTGGTTGGGATGCAACGAAATGGTGGCTGGATGGGCGAGAAGGCCTCGGCGGCTTCACTACAGTATCAATATCGCATGCCTTTTATGCATCGCCCATACTACGGTTATCGCACCATTATGCAGCGCACCGTCTCTTTTGTGGATCATGATAAGCCCTGGTACGCCAATGACGGCGTCTTTGTACGCTTCGATGGCGTCTCCTGGCGCACCTCGGTCTATGACTGTATCGCCCGCCTGAGCTGCTATGATGGGCACAATGGTTACGACATGGATATGCGTTTTGAGCCTGTGCTGAGCGCGGCCGGGGGCCGGGTTATTCGCGCCGGCTGGTACAATGCGGTCAATCATAACTCCTCTTTTGGACTGTGGGTGGCGATCGATCACGGCAATGGCATTGTAACTTCGTATGGGCATCTCAGTTCGGTACTGGTTTCAGATGGAGATGAGATTGGGACCCAGTGGCAGATCGGCACCAGTGGTACAACTGGCGCCTCTACCGGACCTCACCTGCATATGTCGTCCTATTACCTGCCCAACTGGCAGGCGACCGATCCCTTTGGCTGGCGCGGTCGCGTACATAATCCTAATATCGTGCGTGACAACTATCTCTGGGTAGACGCACCGGCCTCGCGCACGGCGGTTCCTTACCTGGGAGGATCACACGCCCATTCCGGCGCCATCCTGGTAGATGATAGTAGTTCCGGCTGGAGCTCGACTGGCAATTGGCATCGCAGCGCATTCTGGACCGATTTCCGTGGGAGCCTGCATTGGACCTCTACCGGGGGCGCGTCCGCCACGGCTACCTGGCGCCCTGTGATTCCTGCGGATGGCTACTATGAGGTCGGCGTCTACGTCGATGATACCCATGCCACAAGTAGCTGGGTCCCTTATACCATCCATAGCGCCAATCCTGAGAATCCACTGCTTCCGGTAAGACATACTGTGCGCGTCGATGAATCTCACATCGGCGTCTTCGGTGGTCCCTTTGGCTCCGTCAGCACGGGAACTCAGTGGGTGAGCCTGGGCACCTATTACTTCCATCGCGGCACAACCGGTAGCGTGGTGCTAAGCAACTTTACCGGCGAGTTCGGTACCCAGGTGGCCGCCGACGGGGTCGAATTCGTGCCTGTTCGTGGTGGCTATACCACTCCCAGCGGCGGCGCCTATATTGGCGGCAACCTTGATGCGCAGCCCTGAGCTGCCTCCAATCGCTATGATAGGGCTTTACATCCTGAATAGAGTTAATCCCTGTAGATCGGATGCACATGGTAAGCGGCCTCTGACACATGGAGGCTGCTTACCGCTTCTACGGAGTTCAGGATCTCTATGTGTGTGCATCTGAAAAAGTACGCAAATAATAGAGCGATGTTTAACCCAATTATGCGCCATCTGTAGACTATAAATAGGTAAAAATAAGGAGTAACACTATGGGCAGAGATGGCAAAGACCGCCAGCATACCGCGCATACGAACGGTTCCAGGCTCTCTGTTGATAGAGCAGAACAGGAGGAGGTTGAGGAGGGGGAAGGTCAGGTGCTTGAATCGGCAGCATATTCATATATACCAGACGTGCAGCGAGCGAGACACGCGTTGGAAGCCCTGGAGGCCCTATCTCTGGCGCTGGTTCAGCGCCGGACCCTTGTGGTCGCGCACGATACGCTGACCAGGTTAAATGAGTGTGAGAGAGATGACGAAGAGAGGACCTCGCTGATCGAGCGCTGTAGCGAGTCTATCCGTAAGTGTCTGGGATGCTATTTTGTGATGCTGGCCGAGTTTCAGCCAGTGCATAAACTATTTACTCCCCTTAGTTGCGCGGGTGATGTGCCCGCATATGCCCAGTATTGGAGTGAGGATGTGCCCGTCGATCTTTTGTTTCAAGATGCGGCGCAGTTTCAGCGATTGTGCCGGGGTGAGGCGATGGTGCCGGATGGCGCGCATATACCGGGTGGTGAACATGCTATGTACCGCATGATCGTTCCTATGCTGTACCAGGATGACCTGGTTGGCATCCTTTTTCTGGATTACGGTCGCGTGTTGCTGCCGTTGCCTGAAGCTGATGTGGCATTGATGCGCTCCCTGTCTCGTATGCTGGCCCTGATAATGCAGCGGGACCGTGAACTGCGCGAGTATGAGGGTATGCTGTGTGGCCTCCAGATATCTAATGAAGAGCTACTGTGTACCAGCACCATGAAGACAAATTTTATGACCACCATCAATAACGAATTCCGTACCGTTCTCAAGGGCATTGCCAGGTGTAGCGAGATTATGCATGACCAGGACCTTGGCGTGGATACTCTCAAAGAGTTTGCCATCGATATCCATGCCGATGCCCGGCGCCTGCTGCATCTGATCAATGACATGCTCGATTTAGAGCGCATCGAGTCCAACCAGGGTGACGTTTGCCTGGAATGGGTGAACCTGAACATCCTTATCGCCGGTGTTGTCAAAAGGATGCGCTTTATCGCTCCCCATCATACCATCGTGTTTAGCCCGGCCATCGCCATCCCCATTCTGCTCGGAGATCGCGAAAAGCTTACGCTGATGACCTCCCACCTGCTAAGCTATATCATTGAACACACCAGCCGGGGCAATGTGGTTACCATTAGCAGCTACGTGGCGGAAAACAAAGTGCATGTGAGTATCCATAATCAGGCCTGGAATATGTTTGCCCATGGTTATGTTCATCTGCGCGTCAGCTCCAGGCTGCCCGAGCCTACCCATGAGAACTCCGATGGCAAGGGCCTCTCCATTGCTCAGCGTATTGTACAGATGCATGGGGGCCAGCTATGGGTTGAGCATAACGCAAAGAATGGCCTGGCCCTGCACTTTACCGTCTGTTTCGCCTGACTTGATCCGTGTAGCCATCAGCACAAAATAGCGTTAGCATAGTTCTGAGGTCCCGTTTGCAACAATTTCTATATGTAAACCGTACTATTATTGATAGCGCCTGACAGATATTAACGATAGATATAGACGTAGAGATTCGCATATGCTGCGAACGCGCTTCATGGCAATACAGCATACATAGTATGCAACAAGGAGATAAAGAAGTATGGCTACAAGTCGAGGCTGTGCCACCAATTCTATATTGTTTTTGATCATCGTCTTTTTGCCCCTGGTCGGACATATTATTGAAACCATCTTTATCCTGGAGGATGATCACTCTCCCCTGGGCAAAGTTTTCTGGCTGCTGATCATCTGGGCACTGCCATTCCTGGGTCCATTCCTCTACCTCATCTTTGGTCAGCGCCCGGTCAATCGTCCGCGCGTCATGTTTGGCCAGCCGGGTTACGCTCCCAATCCCTATCAGCAGCGTTACTAGCTAACCGCGAACAAAAAGCGAGGCACCATCCCGATCCGGGATGGTGCCTCGTTATTTTCTGACTCCGGCCACATAGATGTCTGATAGGCTGTCATGCACCATGGATAAGCACCGCTTGTTCTATCTGCATCTTTGTGGCTTACTATAGTAAATAGCACGCAATACAAGCGCAAGGACTGTTAGAGCAGTAACGGTAAGGAGGAGCAGTGCGATGACGCAAGGCACAACCCCGCGTGAAGCAGTGATCGTTGAAGCTGTACGGACGCCGTTTGGTCGTCGTGGTGGTCAGCTAAAGGATTGGCATCCAGTTGATCTGTTGGCCCATGTACTTTCGCATGTAGTTGAGCGTACAAAAATTGATCCCGCCCTCATTGATGATGTGATCGTTGGCTGTGTGAGCCAGGTGAACGAACAGAGTTGGAATGTCGCCCGTAACGCTGTGCTGGCGGCTGGCTTCCCCGAGTCGGTGCCAGGAACAACGATCGATCGCCAGTGCGGCTCCAGCCAGCAGGCTATTCACTTCGCGGCCCAGGGCGTTATCAGTGGAGCCTACGATATTGTGCTGGCGGCGGGCGTCGAATCGATGACGCGTGTGCCCATGGGCTCCAGTGCTCAGGGGGCCGCCTCGCCATTTGGTTCGCGTATGGAGCAGCGCTACGAGGGCAAACTGGTTCCTCAGGGCGTCAGCGCCGAACTGATCGCCCAGAAATGGGAGCTGAGCCGCGGTGAGCTGGATGCGTTTAGCCTTGAAAGTCATCGGCGCGCCGCCCAGGCCACCGCGGAAGGTCGCCTCTCCGGACAGCTGATCCCGGTCCCGGTTGTCTCCCCCGAAGGGACCCAACAGTCGTTTGAGCGCGATGAGGGGATTCGCATGGATAGCAATATGGAGAAGATGGGGGGGCTCAAGCCGGCCTTTAAGGAGGATGGTGTGGTGACGGCGGGCAATTCTTCGCAGATCAGCGATGGGGCGGCGGCGACCCTGATTATGGAGCGCGCTACCGCCGAGAAGTTGGGATTGCGACCCCGCGCCCGCTTTGTCTCTTTCGCCCTGGCCGCCGATGATCCCATCTTTATGTTGACCGCCCCCATCCCGGCGACCCACAAGGTGCTGGCGAAGGCCGGTTTAACATTGTCCGACATCGATCTGATCGAGATTAACGAGGCCTTTGCCAGCGTCGTGCTGGCCTGGCAGCGTGAGACCGGCGCGGACATGAGCAAGGTTAACGTCAATGGTGGCGCGATCGCCATCGGCCATCCCCTGGGCGCGTCAGGTTCGCGCTTGATGGCGCACCTGCTGTGGGAACTGGAACGGCAGGGTGGTCGCTACGGCCTGCAGACCATGTGTGAAGGTGGCGGCATGGCCAACGCCCTGATCATCGAACGTCTCAACGCTTAAGATTTGTAGAGATGCCATTGTGGATCGCACGATGGCATCTCTTTTTATGTGTTTGGGCCAGGAAACGAATGCCGGGCATGCGACGTGCAACATAGACTGGTGATACGTTGTATTGGCGAGCTCTTATGCATATAGATGTGTGTTGGCCTGACGCTTAGAAAGAGGGGATACTGCAATGCGCTATCAAAAATTGGGCCGTACGGGCCTGAAAGTGTCGGCACTATGCCTGGGAACCATGCAGTGGGGATGGACGGCGGATGAGAATGCGGCCTTTGAAGTTATGGATGCCTTTACCGAGAAGGGCGGCAACTTCCTGGATACCGCCGATTTTTATTCACGCTGGCTTCCGTATCACGAGGGCGGCGAGTCCGAAACGATTATCGGTCGCTGGCTGAAGTCTCGCCACAAGCGCGGCGGAGTGGTCCTGGCGACCAAGGTCTATCAGCCAATGGGCGAGGGTCCCAACGATCGTGGGCTCTCGCGCAAGCATATCCTTGATGGCGTAGATGCCTCCCTGCGCCGCCTGCAGACCGACTATATCGATCTCTACCTGGCGCACGCCTTCGATGCCGAGACTCCCATTGACGAGACCCTGCAGGCCTTTGATGACCTGCGGCGCATGGGCAAGGTGCGCTACGTTGGCGCCTCCAATTATCCGGCCTGGCGGTTGATGGAGAGTCTGTGGAGCGCCGATGTCCATAATACAGTGCGTTATGATGTGCTGGAGCCACATTATAACCTGGTCCATCGCGCCGAGTTCGAGAGCGAGCTCAAACTGATCTGTGAGCAGCACCAGATCGGTGTGATCCCCTATAGCTCACTGGCCGGTGGTTTCCTGACGGGCAAATACGAGCGCGGCGGAAATGCTGAGAGCGAACGTGCCAGCTCGATTGCGCAGAAGTATGACTCTGAGGGTGCCTGGCGTACCGTCGATGTCGTCAAGCGCATCGCCCGGGAAATTGAAACCACGCCGAGTGCCGTGGCGCTGGCCTGGCTGCTGGCTCAGCCCACTGTTACCGCTCCTATCATCGGAGCCAACAGCGCCGATCAACTGCAGCCCAGCCTGGAGGCGGTCGACATCACCCTGAACCTTGGCCAGATTACCGCCCTCAACCAGGCTTCCTCCTGGGACTAAATGCTGAAAAAAGAGGTGGCTTGCAACTTCTGAAGAACCACCTCTTTTTTACTGGTTGGTTATTGTTTTTTCTTGTATACATGGTGTATGGTGTGACTATACAAGTTGGGCTGATTTGTTTAGGAGGGGGCTGTTATGCATGATCCGTTGCACAGATACACGTTAGATGAATATTGGAGGATGGTCGAAAGCTTTCCTGAACGGAAATATGAGTATATTGATGGCGATATCCGCATGATGACTGGTGGGACGCTTGCCCATTCTCAGATCGCGGCCAGGATTGCTGGTATATTGGATCGTGCTTTGTATGACTCTGAGTGCAATGTGTATGGCTCTGACGCGGCGGTGGAATTGCTTGATAACCGCATCTATTATCCTGATGTATCTGTCTCCTGCGATCCGGCTGATTGGACGCGCAAGAGGGCCTTAGAAGCTCCCTCCGTGGTTGTAGAGGTCCATTCTCCTTCGACCGAGAAGACTGATAGGGGAGAGAAGCTACTCGCGTATCAGCGCTATCCTACCATCCAGGAGATCCTGTTTGTTGATTCGCGCCGGCGTCTGGTAGAGCACCATCATCGGTTGGGCATGTCCCGGTGGCAGCATTCTATCTTTACCGATGACAGGGATATTATAGAACTCTCCAGTATTGAAGTCAGCTTTACGCTCAAAGAGATTTATGCCAAAGTTTACCTGGAGTTAGAAGAAGAACCGTAGGTGCCGGGTTCGTCCCGGCTTCCCGCATCGTAGGTGCTGGGCTTGACCCAACTTGCGCAAATATGGCGATATGTGTATTTCGTACACATGTTTGGTATGGTTGTGCCCTTGACAGCGTTTAACTACCTTGGGTATACTACTCAATAACATTAAGATACAAATCGCAAACAAAAGAACATACTATAACTGAATAAATGCAGTGATAACTGCTCTCATCAAGAGAGGTGGAGGGATACGGCCCTGTGAAGCCCGGCAACCCGTTTGCAATGTAGCAAGCAGGGTGCCAATTCCGGTGAAACGTGCTGCGCATGTTTCGCAAGATGAGGGGAACAGCAATGTAGCGGCCCCCCAAGTGTGGGGCTTTTTTGTTACCTGTTTCCTGGAATCTGGTGTACCTTACAATTGAAAAAGAGAATTGCGTTGAAGAGGAAGAGTAAATGAGAATGGGCGGCTACAGAGAGTTGACGACGATGAGATGTCAGCGCCGTACCGGCATTGAATATGGCCTCTGAGTTGCAGATTGAACCCTTTGGCGAGGTAGTAGATTGTGCCGTGAGCTACGTTATAGCTGTAGTGTTATGGATTGCCACTGGCCGTTAAGTTGTGGATAGTTTGAATGGCCAGGTTGACAGGATAACACTCGTAAAGGTTGGCGCCGTGAGGTGTCAATAGATCAGGGTGGTACCGCGAAGACGTTTACCCCTCGCCCCTGCAGGGTGAGGGTTTTTTTGTTCCTTTTTCCAGGAGGAGAGTATTGCATGGTAGCGCAATTAGAATATATAAATCGAATAAAGACGCAGACAGAGAATGAAGTGTTTACATTCACTTTTGATCAGCTTTTGCTGCAGCGCGGCGACCGACTGGGTCCGGTGACGCTGGCGTATGAGACCTGGGGGGAGCTCAATGCCACCGGCGATAATGCGATCTTGATTACGCATGCGCTGACCGGTAGTTCTCATGCCCATGATGTCGAAGATCCAGAGAATCCTAAGGCTGCCTGGTGGAATCCCCTGATCGGTCCCGGAAAATACTTTGATACTGCGCGCTACTTTGTGATTTGCGCCAATATTATTGGCGGCTGTTCCGGTAGTACCGGCCCTTCCTCAGAGAATCCTGTGACCGGACGACCTTATGGTATGCGCTTTCCCGTGATCACGATCCGTGACATGGTGCGATCCCAGTATAAGCTGATCAAGCACCTGGGCGTGCGCCGACTGGCCATGGTGGCCGGTGGCTCCATCGGGGGACAGCAGGCGCTGGAGTGGGCGGTCACTTACCCTAATATCGTGGATAAAGTGGCCGTGATCGCGGCCTCGGCGGCTGTGTCGGCCCAGGCGATTGCCTTTAATGAGGTGGCTCGCCAGTCGATTATGGCTGATCCCGCCTGGCAGTGTGGGGATTACCGGCTGGACCAGGGACCCGCGACGGGCCTGGCGATCGCGCGCATGCTGGCGATGATCACTTATCAGAGCGAGGAGTCGATGGAGCAGCGCTTCGCGCGCAAGCAGGCGCAGCGCGAACCGGTGACCGCGCCGACCTTTTCTCCCAATCTGGGTGGCCGCTTCGATGTCGAAAACTATCTCTACTATCAGGGCGATCAGCTCGCGCGCCGCTTTGATGCCAATAGCTATCTCTATATCAGCCGAGCGATGGATCTTTATGATGTAAGCGAGGGGTATGCCTCTCTTGAAGATGCGCTCGGACGCATCCAGAGTAAGATGCTCTTTGTCGGGATCAGCTCCGATTTTCTTTTCCCGGCGTCACATGTGCGCTGGCTGGCAGATAAAGTACAAACCGTTGGAGGCGATGGGCGCTATGTGGAGATAAACTCTCCCCATGGCCACGATGCGTTCCTGAAAGAATGGGACCAATTAAACACCGTCCTCCACCAATTCTCACTATAAAAAAGGAGAAATAAATCTCATGGCATTAAATAGTAATCGTAGCTATGGTTTTGAAACGTTGTCTTTGCATGCTGGACAGGAAACCGCCGATAGTGCCACCGGGGCGCGCGCCGTGCCTATTTATCAGACCTCATCTTATGTCTTTGATAGCCCTGAACATGCGGCGAATCTCTTTGCCTTGAAGCAATTTGGCAATATCTATACTCGTATTATGAATCCGACTCAGGATGCCTTTGAGCGCCGCGTGGCTGCCCTGGAGGGTGGCGTGGGCGCTCTGGCGGTCGCGTCGGGCCAGGCGGCCGAGTCGCTGGCGCTGCTCAATATCGCCGGCGCGGGCGATGAGATCATCTCGTCGGCCAGCCTGTATGGTGGTACCTACAATCTGTTCCACTATACCTTCGCCAAGCTTGGCATCAAGGTCCATTTTGTGGATAGCCGCGATCCCGAGAATTTCCGCTCGCTGATCAACGAGCACACCAAGGCTTTTTACGCAGAGACGGTGGGCAATCCTCGCCTGGATACGCTGGACATTCGCGCGGTGGCCGATATCGCGCATGAGAATGGCCTGCCACTGGTCATCGATAATACATTTGCGACTCCTTACCTGGTTCAGCCTTTAAAGCATGGGGCTGATATCGTGATCCATTCGGCGACCAAGTTTATCGGTGGACATGGTACCTCCATCGGTGGTGTGATTGTGGATGGTGGTAATTTCGACTGGGCGGCCAGTGGTCGCTTCGCCGGTCTGACCGAGCCCGATCCTTCCTACCATGGTGTGCGCTACGTCGAGGCCGTTGGTCCGCTGGCCTACATCATCAAGGCGCGCGTCCAGCTGCTGCGCGACATGGGTCCGGCCACCACACCATTTAATTCCTGGCTCTTCCTGCAGGGACTGGAGACCCTGCCGCTGCGTATGGAGCGCCATAGCCAGAACGCGCAGCGTGTGGCGGAATTTCTGGAGCAGCATCCCGCGGTCAGCTGGGTTAGCTATCCCGGCCTGGAGAGTCATCCACAGCATGAACTGGCACAGAAGTACTTTACGCATGGTGGCTTCGGTGCCATCCTCGGCTTCGGCATCAAGGGTGGCCTGGAGGCTGGCAAGCAGCTGATCCGCCATATCGAGCTGTTCTCGCACCTGGCCAACGTGGGTGATGCGAAGTCGTTGATTATCCATCCCGCGAGTACCACCCATGCCCAGCTGACGCCTGAGGAGCAGGTTGAGGCTGGTGTCACGCCTGACTTTATCCGCCTCTCCATTGGCCTGGAGACCGTTGATGACCTGATTGAGGATCTGGACCAGGCTTTGAATGCTGCGTTGGCCGATGTTGGTGCAGCTACGAATGCGTAGATAAGTCTTTCTTCGGATGCGGGCCGCTGATCGCGGGTATGCGTGGTTGAGCGGCCTGGCTCCTGAAGCTGTGTTATGAATGGTGGTGGTCTGTTATGGAACAATCTGTCTGTGTCTTAAAGTTTGGTGGTACATCGGTCGGTAGCGGAGAGCGTATCCGGCGCGTGGCGTCCATTATTGTTGACACCTTGCATGATTCTACAACCCCTTTTCCTGTCGTGGTGGTCTCAGCTATGTCTGGTGTAACCGATCAGCTGTTGCGGATCGCGCGCTACGCCTGCTCGGGCGAGGGTGATTCCTGTGATCAGGAACTGAGCTCACTGCGCCAGAAGCACCTGGATGCCGCCAGCCATGTGACCCACGTGGGCGACGGGCAAACGCGCTTGCTGGAGGAACTGGAGGTAGCGCTTGGGAAACTGCGCGAGGATGTACAGATCCTGCGTAGAGCGGCGGCCAACGATGATATGGTGCATCTGCGTACGGCCACGGTGGCCTCCTGGGGTGAGCGGCTCTCTATTTTGCTGGTGGCGGCGGCTGTGCGTACGCGTGGCGCCTCCGCGGAGCCGGTGCGCAAAGAGGTCATTATCACCAGTCATCCCCCACACGATCCCGCGCAGCCCTTTGGCGTGGTTGAGGGCGCCGATCCTTTGACCGAGGAGACGCGCGCTAACGCTCAGATGTTGATCTATCCGCTGGTTGAGGCCGGTGTGGTGCCGATCGCCGCTGGCTTTATGGGGCGCACGATCACAGGCTTTGTTACCACGCTGGGACGCAATGGATCTGATTATTCTGCGACGGTGATTGGCGCAGCCCTTAATTGCGTGGATGTCTCGATTTACACAGACGTTGATGGTGTGCTGACGGCGGATCCCCGCCTGGTCGCCAATACCAGATTGTTGACACAATTATCGTACGCGGAGGCGGCCCGTCTCTCCTGGTTTGGCGCCAAGGTGCTGCACCCACGTACCCTGATCCCCATCGCCCATCGTAACATTCCGGTGCGGGTGCGCAACTCGTTCCGGCCACATATTCGTGGCACGATCATTGGCCCCACAGGACATACCTCGAGTGGGGCGGTCGCGATCACCATCCGCCGCAACATGGCCTTGATTACGGTGGAGAGCACGGACCTCTTTGGTGCTCCGGAGAATGCCGGACAGGTCTTTGACCTTGCCGCCAGGGCGGGTGCGGCCCCCGCGGCTATCTGTTCCTCTTCCGGGCACCATCTCTCCTTTGTGGTGGATGAGAAGGCGGCCGACTCGGTGGTGGCATTGTTGCAGCGTAACATGGATAAAGAGCTCTGGCGTGTCTCTCTCCGCCGGGGTCTGGCGGCCTGCGCCTGCATCGGTTCGGGCTTTACCAATGATCCCATGAGCCCGGCGCGCGCCATTACCGCGCTGGCCAGTGAGCGTATCCCGGTCATCTCGCAGGGAGCCTCAGAGCAGGGCATAACCTTGATCGTAGAGAATCGTTCGGCTGAGCGCGCCCTGCGCTGTCTGCATCGCGATCTGATCGCCCCGGTGATCCCTCTGGTGCGCCATCCGGCCACCGTTGAAGAAGCGCGCCGTCAGGCCTGATAGTTATACCGCTGCATCGAGCAGATGATATAGTATTGTAAATAACCAGGGGACGGGTTCGCTTGTGTATGCGGCCCGTCCGTTTTCATACGAGGCAGGGAAAGAACGAATATATGGAGACATCGCACAAGAAGATTCCTGTGGGGGTACTGGGGGCAACCGGCATGGTTGGCCAGCGCTTTATCGAATTATTGCAGGGGCATCCCTGGTTTGAACTGGTGGCCCTGGCGGCTTCAGATAAACACAATGGACTCCCTTATGCCGAGGTGACTGCCTGGCGCCTGTCTGGGAGCGAGATGCCCGTGGAGGCGGCGCAGCTCCCGGTGGTGTCGTGCCGTCCCGAGGCTATGCCGGGGGTGAAGGCGGTCTTTTCGGCTCTGCCTGGGGAGATCGCGGGCGAGATCGAGATCGCCTTTGCTCAGGCTGGCGTGGCCGTCTTTAGCAACGCCAAGAACCATCGTATGGGCGCCGATGTGCCCCTGCTGATCCCCGAGGTGAATGCGGACCATATCGCCGCCATCCCTCAGCAACAGAAACAGCGGGGCTGGTCGGGCTTTATCGTTACCAACGCCAACTGCTCGGCGACGCCGCTGGTGATGGCGCTCAAGCCGTTGCAGCAGGCCTTTGGAGTCAGTAAGGCGCTGGTGACCACCATGCAGGCTATCTCTGGTGCTGGTTATCCAGGGGTTCCTTCGTACGACATTCTGGATAACGTTGTCCCCTATATCGGTGGCGAAGAGGAGAAGTTGGAGAGCGAGACGCTAAAGATGCTGGGCGAGTGGCAGGAGGGACGGGGCTTTGTGGATGCGCCGCTGGCGGTGAGCGCCCACTGCAACCGTGTAGCGACTCGTGAGGGACATCTGGAGTGCGCCAGTATCCAGCTGGAGCGTTCGGTTGGTCCCGAGGAGATTATCGCGGCCTGGGAGAACTATGTGCCGGAGCCGCAGGCGGCTGGCCTGCCCAGCGCACCCAGACATGCTCTCGTCTATCGCCGTGAAATCGATCGCCCGCAGACCCTGCGTGATCGCGACGCCGGCAATGGCATGACCGTGACCCTTGGTCGGCTACGCCCCTGCCCGCTCTTCAGCTACAAGTTTGTCATGCTTGGCCACAACACCATCCGTGGCGCCGCCGGCGGCTCGCTCCTGAACGCCGAATGGTGCGTCCACAAAGGATTGCTTTAAGAGTGAACCATGCCGGCCCCGTTCGGGGTCGGCATGGTCTCTGTCTATATTTAACCAGCACCGCTGGAGCCGCCACCGGCTGCCCCGGCGCCACCTCCAAAGCTGCCACCGCCGAAGTTACCCGAACTGCCCCCACCATAATTGGTCGGCTGGTACGAGCGTGTATTCGTGATCATCATGATGCCAGCCATGTTGTGGTTATAGCCATTGTGATAGTTATAGGCGTAACCATCGATATTGTTGGGGCGCGAAGGCTGGTTGAAGCCCAGGAACCATGGCGGGAGCGCTGTGATCCCGAGCTGCTGAAAGTTTTGTATCCAGGTATTGCCCCAGCCGAAACTGGTGGCGTAGGGCAGGTAGCGCGTAAAAACCTCCTGCCTCACCTCTATGCTGCTGTCTCTCAGCTGGGCGTCTTGTAGCAGATAGCCCAGGTATGCATTGAACGCGTTACATTGGGCCACAGTATATAGACCCTGAGGTGAAAAGTAGCGCAGCGATGCGCGCAATCCCAGGCAGATCATACTCGCCAGGATGAATCCCAGCGGTATCAGCCCCAGGGGCCACATGTACAGATTGGCTCCTATAATCAGGCCACCAATGGTGCCGAACAGACCGATGAGGAAGAAGACGAGGCTGATAAGGCCCAGCCCTCTATGGGCGGGCGCGTAAGTAGGCTCTACATAGCCCCGTTGCTGGTATTCTTCCCTGAGTGGCGCATTGAACATGCCGGACCGCGCCTGGTAGCGGCTATACACCTCTGAAAATGGCAGAGGGCTTATACCACTGGGCTGTGTTCCAAACAGAGTAGTGATCAATAGGGCTTCATACGCTGAAGGTTGATCTGGAACCGATTGGAGCTGGACGCTGAAATCAGCCGGCGTTTGTGTTTGCTTTCCAGTTGCCGACTCATTTTCAAGGATGGTCAGAAAGCCACGATTGGCCAGATCAAACATGGTTCCCAGCGCCTGGTTAAAGTCCGCTTTGCCACGAGCAGGTGAGGTTACCAGCGCTCCCACTGTTGCCGGTGATAGGTTATCGGGGGGAGCGTTGACATTGCCCGCCTGAACTGCCGGCGTCACTACCTTTGGCTGGCGCTTGCGCCTGTAGAATATGGCTCCCAGGACTCCCAGGATGCTGACTCCAAGCGCTCCCAGCAGGCCGGGGCCTAGAAAGGTGTCAATCTCCCGCTGATTGATCTGCCACTGTGGAGCGGTTTTGATCAGGCTACCAGGCTGAAAACGCATCCCCACCTCTATCGGTGTGCTATCCGGCAGATTGCTGGCCTGAAGGATGACGCTACCGGGAGCAAATGGATTCCTGACGGTCGCGGGACCCTGCACGACGGTGGGTGAACCGATCAGACGGGCCTGAGTTGGATAATTAACCGTTACCATGGCCTTCTGAATGGTGTAGCCGTAATCAGTTGGCAGCGCATTCCAGTCGAGCAGATCCGCTGTCTGTGTTTGTTGAATCGCTCCCTGAACACGATAGGTGAGCTGGAAGGTATGGGTCACATCGCTTTGTGGCTGGAAATGCCAGGTCACTTTCAGCGGATTGCCGCTCCCTATCTCATAATCTCCCGCATCCGTGCCCTCTGCCATCGCCTTGCCATCAATGCTGGCGCCGGTGATAGAGATGTTGTCGGTTCTATCGGTTGGGATCTCACGATAGACAAAACTGAAAGGACCCCCTGCAAAGCGGAATGTCACCGCTTCCGTAACATCAAGATCACCATTATTCTGAATATTGATCGTCGAATTAAAGGCATCTGCGGAATATGTTTTGCCCCCGGCCGCCATGGCAGGTGGAGCCAGTGTAGCCAGCAGCAGTAACACCAATGGCATTACCACCAAAAGCCTGCGCATCATGGGTCTACCCCTTTTTAACAATGTTTATATACATAGATCAAATTCTGGTATAAATATATTTTTCGTGCACAATAGCACCACAATATAATACGACGCCATAACCAACCATAATTCAAATCACACGCTGCTTTCCCTGATCTGTTTTTGGGGTTGGTACGGCAGGGGCGCATTGGTGCACCAACCCCAAAAAAAACAGCGGTCGCGCATGCGCGACCGCTGTGACGAACGTTTACGCGGTTTTGGGAATCTCTTTGATCAGGGCGGGTACCAGAATTTCCGCGTTGGGTGTGCCAAGGCCGGTCACCGCATCCCAGCCCGCTGCAGTCTCAAAGCCTTTAACTTTGACGGATGGGTTGTCGTTATTACCCTGCGTGATGTCGCGGAAGGCCTGGCGATAGCTGTTCGACGCGGCGATCTTATAAAGGGCTGGATTGATGAAGCCCAGCGGTCGACCGGCCATCTGATCGGCGATAGCCATGATCGCTGCCCACACGGGCGAACTGGCGCTGGTGCCACCGGCCTGTGTCCAGTTGCCATTGATATAGACGGCCATGCCAGTGAAAGGATCGGCGACCGCCGAAACATCGGGTACCCCGCGGCGATTTTTAAATTGCTCCTGCGTCGCGGCGGGGAGCAGTTTCTGATAGTCGGGCATGCTGAAAAACTGGCTGAAGCCGCCACCACTACCGGTCCACGCTACCTCTTTAAAGGTGCCATGGTTTTCGACGAGATTTGTTCCGCCCACGCTGGTAACCCAGGGAGAGGAGGCCGCGAAACTGGTCGTCTGGACATGCGCGAGCTTGGTCGCATTGAGGTCCGAGTAATCAGTCGCGCCATTGTCTCCGGACGAAGAGAAATAGGTCATGCCCTGCTGTGTTGTTGCTTTCTCCAGCAATTGATTCCAGGCGTTGAGCTCAGCCTGCCCTTTGGCATCCTTAAAGGTGAGCTCCGAGGCGCCCCAGCTATGTGAGACGATATTACCCAGCTTGTGATCGATGGTGTATTGTTCAAGCTGGCGAAATTCTGGCAGTCCGACTGTGCCCTCTGTTTCCGCTACCGGGCTGACCAGCAGGATGATTTTAGCATCAGGAGCCAGGGCATGGATGATCTGGACATCCAGCGTCGTTTCGTCAGCCCAGCCAGATTTGTCATGGTGGGGATCATATTCGGGCACATTGAGCGGCGTGATAACCTGCAGGTTCACGGGGGGCAGGTTGAAGGTCTGGTCAAATACTTTCATGTCTTGCTGAATGGTTGGGCTACCAAAGGAAACGATATCGATGATAGTTTGCCCCTTACCCGTGTACCCTTTCTCATAGAGCGATTGGATGCCATAGGCTTTGCGCATGGCAGTAGGCGTCAGACAGGTCGGCAGTTGTCCGATACTGGCTGGACAGGCGTCCGTCGAATTTATGCCGGGTGCAGCTGTGGGCGTAGACTGAACCCCATCTCCTAATACTGACTGAGGACTACAGGCGGCCAGCAGCAGGATCATGGAGAATAAAGAGAAAAAAAGACGCAGGGTGGTGCGTTTCATCTTAGCTCCTACTTGCACTATGGTGTGAATCGTTAGGTCAATAGTTTGCTTGCTTAATAACATCGCCATTTCAGAACGGTAACCATATCCTATCATGAATGATGATTATTGGACAGCAATCAGGTATCGTGCCAGAGATGAAAAAGATTCATTAGGTGCAAGTTTTAGTTGATTATTTTGTATATGCTTGTTTAATATAGTATAAAACATGCGTAAAAGTATAAAATTATACTATAGTATATAAAATTGTTTATCTACTTTTCACAGTTTAGGGTGTAGTATTATTTTCCTATGGTAAAAGAAAGTATTTTGCCTTTTCTCATTATATGGGTAAAGTTATAAACAGGAGTCGAGTGCTTCTGAGGTTGGGTCGTATTGTTGTAGTGCAGCTCGGCTGGATTGTGAAGGTTGTACGTAATGTTGTCTTCTGAACGTTACCATAAGCGTAAAAGCAGCTATCGGCAGCGTAGTCGCATAGCTCCTCTGGCGAATGAAGCTGTCCCGCGTAGTGTCCCCATTGAACAGTTACCATTTCCAGAGCATATGCAATTTTTATCTTATGATGCCGTCCATACACCTCCTCTTTTTCCACCAGCAAGTCCGGGAGCGTATCCTGCGCCACCGCATGAGACCTTTCAACGTATCGCCTGTGGTGGGCAACCCTTTCCATTCGCCAGTAGCGCGCCTGTTATACCCTCTGGCGGGGGCCCTGTTAATTACACGCAGCAGTTTGTTACCGAACAAAAGACCGAGGAGATTGCGGCTCCTTCTGTCCGATCAGGGGTGAGCGGGTCGCCATCGCTGGTTATTGTACCCGGAGGCGGCAGGACATCGCCCGCTGGAAAGACCTCGTTGCGAGGAAGGCGCCTGGTGGTCCATAGCGCTCTAAGCTTTTTATTTTTATTTCTCGCCCTGGGGGCGACGATGGCTTTGATGCCGGTCGATACCGGTACCAGCCATGAAGGGAGCACCTTCCCTTTCACCTTCCACATTGCCTCGGTTCACAAAAATGATACAGTCTTGATCACCGCGCAGGAGGCTACCGCTACCGCGGTCACCGTAGACGGCTACGATCCCGGGGGCGGCCATGTTTACGCTGGGGTAAAGGCGGCCCCAGCGAATATCCACCTTCCGGTCGCCGACTATGGCCGATTAAGCCAGTTCTTTTATGGTCAGTGCACATACTGGGCCAATATGCGCTATCACCAATTGACCGGCCATTGGATCCCCTGGCTGGGCAATGCCTATCAATGGGCCTATCAGGCACCCGCGTATGGTTGGACAATCTCTGATATCCCCAATCCAGTGGGCCAATCAATCATGGTTTTTAGCCCATATGCCCAGGGAGCCGGTGCTTACGGCCATGTCGCCGTAGTGGAAAGAGTCAATGCAGATGGGAGCGTACTGACCAGCAATTGGAACTGGAACGGGGACTGGGCTACCTTCTCCATGCATACCTTCTATCCCGGTCGCGGCATCAGCTTCATCTGGTATCCCAATTAAGCCTCTTACAGATGTCCACGTCATTGTTGTGATGGAAGGTGGATGTTCGGGCACAGGGTCGCCTGTCGGCTCTAAGCCAGGGTAAGCCTGGCACCTACGTTTCACATCGGTTCCAAGCCAGGGCAAGCCTGGCACCTACGTTTCACATTGCGCTTGTGCTTCGCTCATAATGACGGAAGGCGTGCGCGCGGGCCGATCAGTTTCACATTGCGCTTGTGCTTCGCTCATAATGACGGAAGGAAGCGTTGGTGTGCGCGGGCCGATCAGGCCCGCGCACACCAACGCTTCCTTCCCTTTTCCGTGCCGCCGCAGGCGGCACATGTTTCTGCAAGAGGCGTATTGGGTCATATTAAAATTCTTTTATATAAATACATGATAGTTATATGGTCCTAAAAAAGGTCTGATTAATTGACTGAAACGCCGCTACTTATGTAAAGTCATGTTGAGTATTTGAAAAAATCTATTTGGAGCGTCATCTTTTGATGCACCCTTGTAAAACTAAAGGTAATGTGTATGTTATTTCGTGATCGTTCCCGTAATGCCGATAATAAGCAACACCAAGGCGTTACTCCTCCGGCCTCCAATGGGGGAGGCGCTCCGAGCATGTTGATGGAGCAGAGACGTGCCCCTGGCCCAAATACTCCCATGCCTGCCCCCGGTGACGCGCAGGCGCCCCTTGTTCCTATGCCCCTGGATGCCGGAGCCATTCCTGCTATCGCACCAAGAACCACCGATCCACTCCGTGAGGCTGTATTTATCCCTTCCACAGGTAAGAGAAGCACGGGCACGTTGCGTCCTCCCAGGGGGAGGAGAACCGTGGTGCATATAGGTGTGGCGGTGGCCTTGATCGTTATCGTCATTGGTGCATTTGCCGCTGTCCTTCCTACCAGTAATGGCCAGGCCAGCAGCGCCCTGACAAAGATATTTAATCCGGGCAGCGACACCAAAACCTCTCAAGGCAATAATACCGCGTTGATTGCCGCCCAGGCCGCCACGGCGACCGCGGTGACGCAGGATGGTTTTGACGCTGGTAACCAGGTCTACGCAGGTGTTCAGGCGGCTCCTACAGTCACTACTAATATTATCCCCGCTCAAGATCAAGGCAGCTTAAACCGCTTCTTCTACGGCCAGTGTACCTACTGGGCTAATATGCGCTACCATCAATTGACCGGCCACTGGGTCCCCTGGCTGGGTAATGCCTATGAATGGGCCTACCAGGCCTCCTCGTATGGCTGGAAGACATCATCGGTTCCCAATCCATATGGACCATCGATCATTGTACTGGCCCCCTATACTGAAGGTGCTGGCGCCTATGGCCACGTCGCGGTTGTTGAGACAGGTGTCAGCAATCCCTACAATGGCGTCTCAACCAGTAATTGGAACTGGAATGGCAACTGGGCTACAACCACCTACTGGACCTTCTATCCTGGTTCTGGCGTGACCTTTATCTGGTTCCCGGGCTAAGCGATAATTTTATGCAAGTGGAGATAGAATAATTTCTATCTCCACTTTATTTTTTATGTGGCTATTTTTGTAAAAAAAAGTAAAACCGCATGGGTACATAGTCCTAATAAGTATCAATAAATTGACGCACATAGGTGTAATTAGATAAATTGGGGTCGGAAGTCTAGAGAAGCGCATGGCTTGCGACTCTTAAAAGATGTTTTATCCAAGTGAAGGAAGTATACATGTTTTCGAATGAACACACTGCTACGTCATCCGACGTAGAACAGCTGGATTTTGGCACTTCTTCCCAGCCAGAAGGCGGTGTTGCCATATCCCAGGCTCCTGCTGAGCAGTTGCCGGTGGCGGTGAAGGGAACACAGGGGACAGAGGTACAGCCAGTTGCGGTTTCCAGTGCGAACAAGGAACTTACTTCCCCTCAACGCGGACCAATCTTCATTCCTGGTACTGGCAAAAAAAGCTCCGGTACATTGCGCCCCCCCACGGGGCGAAAGGCTGTCGTCAATATTGGAGCCACAGTTGCCCTGGTGGCGGTTATAATTGGTGCTCTAGCAGCTGTGATACCGGTAAGCTCTGGTTTGGCGAATGGTTGGGGAAATATATTTCATCAGAACTCTAATACGGTTGCGTCGCAGCAGAATAATACAGCCTTGATCGCGGCCCAGGCCGCCACGGCGACCGCGGTGACGCAGGATGGCTTTGAATATAATGGCGCCGGTGGTAAGTATTCCTTCGCTGGCGTGCAGAATAATTTTACTTTGCCTGACGGCACGCAGACGAATCAACAGCCAACAACCCCACAGCAGCCCGTACAGCAGCAGCCCGTACAGCAGACGGGGACCACCTCGACCGGCACGACAAATGGAATCTCTTCCAGCACTGGTACGATCGCTGATAGCAGCTTTGTGAATCCATTTACGCCGGGACAGTGTACCTATTGGGCCGACTATGAGTACCACCATTTGACCGGCTACGCCGTTACCTGGAGTGGTAATGCCTCGGCCTGGGCGTCCGGTGCGGCCGCCGCTGGCTGGGTTGTTTCTTCTCAGCCTCATGTTCCCTCGATTATCGTGTTGCAGCCGGGTACACAGTACGCTGGTTGGGCCGGGCACGTAGCCGTGGTTGAGAAAATAAACGCCGATGGTTCGGTGGCCACTACCAACTGGAATGTTGTCGGTTGGGGAGTCTTTTCCTGGAATACGTATCAACCAGGTCCCGGTGTCTCTTTTATCTGGCATCCATAACCTTTGATGAGGAAGACCAATGCTGTATTGGCCTTCCTCATTTTTTGTGCCCCCATTGGGTGAGCAGGCGTGTATAGTGGGCAATCATTTCTTGATGTCTGTCCCTGTCCTCTGACGGACCATCTTTGAGTTCCTGTTCGTGATAGGCCAGCAACGCCTGGGCGGCGCAGATCGACCTGGGTGAGACGCGGGTGCGTTTGATGCATTCGGCAGGAAGAGGTTGCCAGTGGGGACTGCTATGCCAGTTGATGTATGGACAGTTTCGGCAGCGGTTGGAGCAGCAGAAGCCGCGACGAATAAGATAACCTCGCGTTGCAACATACAAGCCATTCGATGTTACCTCCCAATCCCCGTCTTCTTTCCTCAAGTACATGATTAGACCTTTCCCTGTACCCATCCACTTACATATCATTTCTACGCCTGGCTGGCACAGTTTTGCTGAGAATGCATTGCCTGTTGAAGTATTGTAGCTGAAAAAAAGTGGGATAGGGCAAGGTTGCCCCCTACGGATGCCACTTCGACAGCAGGCGTTCGCTGGCCCTGGTGGCGACCGCGATCTCTCGAATCCTCCTCCTATCAAGCAGACCGTTCTCGGTGATGACGTGCGTCAGGAGCCGATAAGGGGTATGGTCGAAGTAGAAGTTGCGTACCTGAATGCCGGATGGAGCATCGGCAAAGACTTCCGCGGGCTCTTTCTCTTCCAGGAGCGCCAGGTTGCTGGCCATACGCGCGGGATCGTGCTCGTGCCAGCGTTTGGGCGAGATTTTGAGTGTCTCGCTGAGGACATAAAAAGGGATGTCGTGTCCACGGGCGGCCCAGGCCAGCAGCGCGGTTCCGGCTTTATTTAGCAGATCCCCGTTGATCAGGAGGCTATCGGCTCCTACGACCACTCCCTGGCATTGTGGCAAGAAAATGTCCGCCTGCGCGTCGGTAATGATGGTGACCGCGATCCCTTTTTCATGCAGAGCCTGGGCCATTGCGCGCCCCTCGTAGCGAGGACGGCCCTCCAGCACCGTGACGTGCTCGATCTGGTCCTTCAGCGCCACCAGAACCTCTAAAACGGTTCCTGAGATACTGCAGGTCATCAGGCGTCCCTTTACATAGGGACGTGCATGTTCGGCCATGAGCTCGGTCGCCGATGCATAGTCGTCCAGTAACTGCTGGGCTGCATTTCCCATGGCCTCCAATCCTTCTTCATGCGCCTGGATGACGTGTCCGACCGCGCTGGTGAGCGCCCCCATGGCTGGTCGAGCCTGAACGATCTGCCGAGCGACGCTGGCCAGAAGCCGCAGGCGTTCGGATGCTGGACGCCGCTCATCCCGCGCCAGGTCGCGCAGAATCGTAATCGCCTCTTTAACCAGCCAGCGTGAGCCATGCTCCCTATCCTCGCATACCTGCTGAATACGTTGTTCAACTGTTTCCATATATTATTACTTCACTTTGCATAAAGAAAAAATTAACTGATATGGGTTGCTATTCGTCTTTTTGATAGGTTAGACGATGCGATTTAGTGTAGCATAACCTCCAGCCCCCTGGATACTCCCAGCTAGATCGCATCGTTATTTTTCAAATCCTCTTCCCAACTTCTTAGCTGTATCCTCTTCCCCTCTGATTGAGGCACGTGAGCGCCCCCGCACAGGCGTCCGCTGCGCGGCCGCACTGGTTTTTATGCGTTGGTGCAACAGGGGCGCAGATGCGCCCCTGTTGCACCAACGCATAACTGACTTCTGTGGCACCAGCGGTGCATACCAGTTTTTATATATGGGAGCCAGGGATGGGGTGAGCAGATGCGCCCCTACTGGCCCAACGCATAACTGACTCTGTGGCACCAGCAGTGTACACCGGTCTTTATATGGGAGCATGGGGTGCGTATCGCGCCCCTGTTGTCCCAATTCACAAATGGTATCTATGGCATCAGCAGCATTCAACGGTCATTTATATATGGGAGCCAGAGGTGGAGTGCGCATCTGCGCCCCTATTATCCCAACTTATAACTGATTTCTGTGGCACCAGCAGTGCACATCAGTTTATATATGGGAGCCAGGGATGGAGTGCACCTCAGCCCCTACTGGCCCAACGCATAACTGACTTCTGCGGCGCCAGCAATGCACACTCGTTTTATATATGGGAGCCAGAGGTGGAGTGCGCTGAGGCGCACTCCACCTCTGGCTCCCATATATAAAACGAGCGCGGCCGCGCAGCGGACGCCCGTGCGGGGGCGCTCAACTACCCAACCAATTGTCAGAGTAGGTCTGACAATTGGCTGGATACAACCCTTAATTGGCTCTTGTGGGTTAGCGATTGGATTGGTTACACTGTGTGATATCAACAGCCAATCGGGAGGAAGACATGGGACAAGCACAGACAAGCTATCAGCCATTGCCTTTGTTTATGGCATCCATTCGTTCATTTATCCGTCTTGAGCGTTCAAATGGCATTCCGCTCTATCGGCAGATCAGCCAGGGGTTGCGCGAGGCGATCCTTTCTGGCGAACTGCCCGAGGGGACGCGCCTTCCTCCTGAACGTACGCTGGCCCGAGAACTGGGCGTGAACCGTACGACGGTCATGAATGCCTATAACGATCTGTCGGCCGAGGGCCTGATCGAGGGACATGTAGGACGGGGAACGCTGGTGAAGCGTGGTTCTTTCCGCCCCGAGGAGGACTATTTTGATCAGACGACGCCCTCCTGGTTGCTGGGACTGGCTGCAAATGAGGATTCACTGATCGGACGCGACACGCGCGCGGTAAGCGAACTGACCTCGCTTAAAGCCGGCGAGGAGATTATTTCGCTGGCCCAGGGGACTCCTTCCGCCGATATGTTGCCGGCCGATCTGATTCAGTCGATTATGGCCGATAGCTCGCTTGAAGCGCAACGCAGTGCGCTGGGTTATTGCCCTGTTGATGGTCTCTTAAGCTTGCGCCGCCAGATCGCGGCCCGCATGCGCACCCGTGGCGTGAGCGTGGATGTGCAGAACATCCTGATCCTCTCGGGCTCCACCCAGGGTCTGGGATTGCTGGGGCGTTTCCTGCTTTCACCTGGCGATGAAGTGGTGGTCGAGGTGCCAACCTATCTGGGCGCGATCCAGATGTTCCGGGCGCTGGGCGCGCGCATCATTGGTATCCCCACCGATAGTGAGGGGATGCGTGTGGATCTGCTGGAGGCGATCCTGGCGCGCCGTCAGCCGCGCTTCATCTATACCCTGCCGACCTTCCAGAATCCTACCGGGGTGGTGATGTCCGTTGAGCGGCGTCGACGCCTGCTGCAACTGGCGAGGCGCTACCAGGTTCCTATCGTTGAAGATGATGCTTATGGCGAGATCTACTTTGGCGAGGAGCCATCCCGGCCCTTGAAGTCCCTGGATACCTACGGCAATGTCTTATATCTGAGCACCTATTCGAAGATGCTGGCCCCTGGCCTGCGTGTGGCCTGGCTGGCTGCTCCCGAACCCGTAATTGAGCGCATGGGATTATATAAGCAAACCTTTGACCTCAATACAAACGCGCTCGGACAGTGGATTATCGCTGAATTGATACGCCGTGATCTACTGGATGGACACCTCTCGCGGGCACGTCAGTGCTATCAACATAAGCTGAACCTGATGCTGGAAGCCATCGAGACCTACTGGCCGTCGGGGGGACGTGTCTATCCGCCTACCGGTGGTATGCATCTCTGGTGCCGTCTGCCCCATGGGATGCGGGCGCGCCACCTGTTGCGTGAAGCGGCCCACGAACGGGTCGCGTTCGTCAGTGGTGATCTGTTCCATGTCGATGGAGGCGGACAGCACTATATTCGTCTGAGTTTTGCTTCTCCTGAAGAGGCTCATATCTCCGAGGGCATACGTCGCATCGGAGTCGCCATGCGTCGTTTGTTGGCTCGTAGGACGCATTCAGAGGATCAGGACCTCCCCATTGAGCATCTGCCGGTGGTTTGATCCATCTTTGCCTTTCAGAGCGACCTTGATGGTTCCCGACCATTGTGGCCGTCAATCTCCTGTTGCCCCATTAGTCCTATTGATTTGGTGAAGACGGGCATTATGAGTATCTTAGCATGATAGAAGCTGTAATTTTGATTGACTGGTGGGCATGTGAATAGAAGGAGGTTGCAATCAAAATGGAGCACAAGCAGCAGAAAAAATCTGATGAGGCGCAGGAGCAGCAGGAAGAAACATCGGTATCGACCACCGGGCAGCAACCGGGAGAAGAGGTTGTGCCCGGCGTGCCGATTGTACGTAGCAATACTCCGCGCCCACTTTCATATGAAATGATGATATCCTCCGGGGGTCAGTATCCAGCCGAGAACCGGCTTGAGACCGCGCCTCCCTTTCCCTCGAAAGCACCATCGGCTCCTCCCTTGCCTGAAGAGATCGGCGAGTCCGATAGCGAGAAAGCATTGGCGTCGGCCTCTACCAGCCAGCCCGGTCCCCTCGAAGAGGAGCAGGAATTTATCTGGTTATTTGAATACGGCCTGGAAATGGACGCCGCGATTTTAAATAGTCCTGAACGCCTGGATGGCCTGGCCTTGTTGTATGGTCCGGCGGTTCTCAAAGGCTATACACTGGTGGTCGGCGCCCAGCGTATCCATGGCAGTACTGGACCCACTATCGTCGCGATCAGCCCCAGTTTAGAGCCCGACGCGGAGGTATGGGGTGTGCTCTATCGTATCCCACGCCGTGTGTCTGAACCAAATGGGAACGATCCATCGTTGCTTGATACTATCCATGCCGCAATCACGCCGCAGAAGTTTTTTAAGGGGATCCAGGTGGCGGTCCATGAGTCTTACCGGGAACGCGAGATAACCAGCACTACCTATGTCGCGACCGATGTCGCCTATCAGCAGCTGCACTTTACTTTGCCTGAACAAGGGACCGGCGATCTGGCCTTTATGCAGCGCCTGGCGCAGATCGCGCGCAAGCATAAAATATCCGAGAGCTATATTCAGCGTTTATTGGAGCAACGTGTAAATCTTGAGAGTGAGCAATCAGCCGGGGAATACTTCATGGGTCAGCGCTCACGGCGTGTCAGCGCCATGAATAGCGCTTCAGAGGAGAGTACCATGCGCAATAGTCCCCTTGGTCAGTATGTCTCCCATTCATCTCAGGTGGCCGGCCTGCATTCCTCGCATGTATCGGAGCTACGTTCCGCCCATCTGCCAGCGGACATGCTGTCCGGTTCTGGAAGCGAGACAGCGACCGCTAATGAACATAATACCGAACCCCTGCCCGTTTTTAAAGAATCCCTTCTACCTTCCGCTAACCTTATTCCACGTTCATTTCTGCCTCAGTCCACACTGCAGACGCAGCGCTGGCTGATGATCTTCGCCATCTACCTGGTTGCGCTGTTGCTGATCGTGTTGCTGGTCGCCATCATTCAGGGATTGGGGGTGGCTAATGGGGTGTTTAATCAAAGCTTCGAGCCATTGGGGGTGCCCTGGCTAGTCATGATGTATGGGCTTCTAGGAGGATGTATCAGTTGCATCGTCACCCTGAGTCGTCTGCAGATAGATCGTCCCCCTACATTTATCGTTATTACCTGGTTCACTCGTCCCTTTATCGGATTGGTACTGGCTATTCTAAGCTATATTTTATTAACCAGCGGCGTCTTTATCTGGAGCGCAAACCTGCACCGCCATATCGCCCTTTTTTCACTCGTCGGTGCCCTGGCCGGCCTCTGCGAAGGACGCGTATTTTTTCGGCGCCCCTGAACTGGATGAAAAACAGTGATATGGTAAGGAAGACATGACGCCTGGTGTCATGTTCCCCTTACCATATCACTGAAGAATTACCATCCTAATCGGCATTATCAAAGATCGCATGCACAACGCGTTCGGGATCGTGACGCGCCAGCGAATCGCCCTCCAGGTTAAAGCGCCCGACAACCACGCTGGGAACCATGCGCTCCACCTGCTCTTGATCAACCTGTACCGGCATGCTCCCTTTTTCCTCGTACGCGCTTAAAACCTCTGATAAAAAGGTACCATCATTAAGCAAGACACGGTCTACCCGCGCCCCCAGATAGTGGTGAATCACATTGACAAATTCAGATGCTTTATAGTGATCGGTCTCACCGTGCTTTGTCATCAGATTACAAATATAGACTTTTTCCGCGTCAGATTCACGTACCGCGCGAGCAATCTCCGTCACCAGTAGATTGGGTAAGAGGCTGGTATAGAGG
The DNA here is from genome assembly GCF_036245075.1 of Dictyobacter halimunensis. NCBI lineage: Bacteria > Bacillati > Chloroflexota > Ktedonobacteria > Ktedonobacterales > Dictyobacteraceae > Dictyobacter > Dictyobacter halimunensis. The sequence continues at coordinate 1,489,685 of NZ_BSRI01000002.1, read as the reverse complement.
TCTCCGGGACCAATGATGATGGTGTCGGCGCGGCGGATGGCGCGAACCGCCTGCTGGCACGCAGGCGCATCTGCGGGTATCAGGCGCAAATTTTGAATGGGCGACAGCGGACCAGGATGTTTTTCTCCCCGTGTATCTATCTCTGTTTCACTGCATATCGCGGTGCCGTCTTCCAGATCAGCGCAAATAGTGGTCTGAGCCAGGGTTACGGGCACGACGTTGCCGGCGGTATCCAGTAACTCTTGCGCATCTTCAATAGCCAGCAGAAGATCTTCATTGTTGATATCTTGCAGACCTTTCAGAATAAGGTTGCCCAGGCTATGGCCGCCAACGCCCCCAACAGTATTGGCTTCAGTGGCATCTTCGGATTTTTCAAAACGATGCATAAATACTTCTCGCCACAGGGCTCCGTTGCGAGCCAGCGCAACCAGCGACATGCGCAGATCGCCCAATGGCAACTGGCGGCGGAACTCGTCCATGAGCCGGCGTGAGCTACCGCCACTGTCCGACATATTGACCACGGCAGTGATATTAAATGGATATTTTTTGAGATGGGAAAGGAGTGAAAATGTTCCTGATCCTCCGCCGATAGTTACAACACGGCGTCCTGCAAACTGGTCTCCTGTGCGCAAATTCCTCTGCACTAGGTTTCTCCTTCGGCTGATTCCAGGTTCGTTATCCACAATATGTTCCTCTACACAAATACGCATTATGTAGATGCACAGCATGCGTCTGTTCAATTACGCCATGATATGCATTGTATAATACGTACGGCGTCGTTATTTTTTCGACATATATTTGATAAGCAAACATTGTAATATAAACAATCGGAGAAAATGATAATTTTAATATCTATCATTTTCAAAACAATGATCTGTTTTCTTCCGACAGTCTATCACGACAGTATACCTCGTGCAAGAATTATGCTTGTCTACCCTTATCAGCTACTTCTTTAAGTAGGAGCTTCTGGCTACTGGTGCTGAATGAATCATACTCAGCTATAATATATGTTATGCTATTACGCAGCAAATATAGTTGCAAATCAACATTTCTCTTTATGTTATTTGAATGATCTATCCTCCCATAAGTCCTATCTTCTTGTGTAAGGAATGGAATTACGCTATACTGTTGTCAACGGGAATCTCTTCGACACTTTGTGGGCGCGGTGTCGGGGGCGCAAGACTCCCGTTGTATTTTTACATGCTCTCTATATGCCTTTCCATGTAATTTTTCTCCTTACACTTTAATTTTTTGCCCATCCATCCCTTAAAGGCTAAAGTTTTGGTGAAAATTTAATAATCCTCATTTATTTTTGTCTATTAATAAGATAAAAATATAGGTTTAGGGTGTTTTATTGTGCATAACGGTAGTTTGGTATCCACTGGTTTCTCAATCCATTAAACAATATATCGCATCATGAGTGATATGTGTACCTATGAGATTAGATGTGTTATAATTGCTCTTATTTTTGAGGGAGGAATGCGCTAGTGACACAGAATGCGGATAACAGGATGTTACTTTATCGGGCCAGACTTCTGGTGGAAGAAGGCAGATATGACGCGGCTCTGGACGTATTGATAAACATGCAGCTCGATAACGAGAAGCAGCAACAAGAAGTAGCGTATCTGCTTGGCTGGTGTTATGTTCAGCGCCAACAGTGGGAGGAGGCGCTTAATACTCTTTCACCACTTCTGGTGGGAATGGATGAACGCCTGGCTGTAGAGACACCACAGGAGCGCGAGCGCCATGCGATGGCGTTGTTGCGACTGGGAATGGCTGCGGTGAACCTTTCAACGTATGAAGATGCCTCTCTTCATTTTACGCGTTGCCTGAAGGTACTACACGATCGACGCGTTCATCTGCCGGTGGTTCGTATCCATGCGCGTTACTACCTGGCCATGACGTGTCTGATGCGTGGTTTATATACTCCAGCTCTTGAGCACTACGAGGAGGCGATACGCCTCTGTAATCATTACGGCAATGAGACGGCTCTGCCCGATATCTATTATGGCCTGTGCGATGTCTATCGCGCAATGAATAAGCTCGTCGATTCGTACAACGCCGGTCAGGAGGCGCTGCGCCTGTATATGGCGCGCGAGGATCAGCAGATGGCGGCGCGCATGCACAATATGCTCGGCCATGTCTGTATGCAGATGGGCAATTATCGCGAGTCTTCTGACCACTATACTGAGTCGCTGGCTATGGCAACCAGTTACCAGGGACCAACACTGGCTATGTTGAACTGCGCCGCCCTGGCAGAGGTGCGCCTGGCTGAGAAGCGTCTGACGGAGGCCAGGCGCTATTGTCAACTGGCCCTGACGACGATGGAGCAGACCGATGATGTGCATATGAAGGGGCGAGTCTATCATGTAATCGCCAAGGTGGCGTATGCGGCGGCTCTCCAGCAGGACGGAGCCCGGCATCGCCAGCTGCTGGAGGAGACTCTTTCCTGGTATGAGAAGGCCAAGACGTGCCTGGCCGCGACCCAGGCTTACGCCGATGAGGCTGAGATCTACGGTGGTTGGGCGCAGGTTCTAGAGGAACTCGGCCGCGACGCGGAAGCCATTGAGTGCTGGCGCGCCGGCTATACCGCGCTCCATCAATTTAGAGAAGATGGTAAATAGCCCGGTAGGTCACGTGTATGTCGTGCACCAGCACAGCATATGGGTGACCCACCAGCTATTTAAACTGGGATCAAGCTGTCCCGAAACTTAATCCCAGCTGCCCTAACCATTTGCGATAAGCGATGGCGGTGCGGTCGGAGCGCAGGTGTAGCTCAGCCTGCAGGTCCAGGGGCAGTAGTTCCGGCCGCTGAGATTCTACGATCGGCACATCCTGCATGGTAATCAGATTCTGAAATTCCTGGATCTCGCTCTCGGTGAGATTGCTATAATCCATCGCTACATATGCCCATGCATGTGAAAGGTTGGGCGCTACCGGCGTGATGGTGAAGAACATGGCAAAGTGGGGACCCGCCGAAGATTTCACAAACCCCGCCGTCAGAGGCCGATACACGCGATACGTATAGGAGACAAGAGCTCCTTGCCCGCTACCATCGGGATCGGGCTGCCAGACGGTGATGTTACTGGCTGTGATACCATCCTCATCAGTTGTTACCTGATAATCATTGACTTCAGCATGCGTGGGATCTCCCAGGTACGATTGGTGCACAAACGGGAAGTGCGTGATATCCAGAAAGTTTTCAATCGCCCTGGGGGCGCTGGCTTTGTATGTGTATGGCCCGCAGTGAACCTTGCGATAGCTGGCGTCCTCCCATTGAGGGAAATGCGGAATGTCTCTGGTCGCCTCTCCCAGGCAGACCCAGATCCAGCCATATTTTTCGCGGGCCTGGTACACCCTGGCCCGCGCACGCTCTGATGGCTGCTGACTGGGATGGGCCGGGTAGCGTATACATTGACCATCTTCATTATAAACCCAGCCATGATAAGCACAGGCCAGGGTCCCGTTCTCAACCTTGCCAAGCGAGAGCCTGGTTCCCCGATGGACGCACAGATCCTGCCAGGCGCAGATCTTTCCGCCTACGCGCCAGAGCACCAGGTCTTCTTCCAGCAGACGGACCGGCATGGTTCTCCCCTCCTGCAACTCCTCTGCCCGGGCGACGACATGCCAATCGTTCACCAACACCTGATCATTAAGCATAAATACAATTCCCTTTCTCCCATTTCATGAAAAATACCATAAGTTCGGACCTCGCGTCCGATTAATTTATGAATTTACGGTTCCGGTTTCAAACGCACCAGCATGGTCCCCAGCCAGATGATCCAGATTGCGAAGAGGAGGGTGGCAATGGTCGTCAGGGTGCTCTGACCACTGCCTGCGGCGCTAAGCACGGCTACCGCGCTGATGCAGAGCATGGCTCCGATGAAGAGCGAGGCGTAGCCAAAGGCTACCCAGGCTCCTGGCCAGAGATTCTTGCCGGTACGCCCGATCATGGCGCCAAAGAACAGGCATCCCAATCCCAGCAGACCGGTGCCCAGCACATTGGTGATGATGGAAAATATGGGCGCGATGGTTGTGACGCTGTTTTGCAGGGCGGCTCCTGTGCTGCTGGCAACGAGGATGAAGTAGATGCTGCTGGCCGCGGTACCCAGCAAATAAATCGAGAGCCCGACCAGACCCAGCCAGGCCGCCAGCACGACAAACCCTTTACCACGCCATGGATATGCCGGTAGTCCATCCTCCTCCTCTTCTTCTTCGCTATCGGCGGCGCCTGCCTGCTCTGTCATGGCCTGGCGCTCTTCCTCCTCGCGCTCCTGTTGCGCCATCAATTCCTGGGCGATAATAATGCGATTCAGGTTAAACGGAAACGAGATCAGTAGCAAAAAGGCGCACAGCAAGAGCGCGCGATAGACCAAAAACGGCAGGCTATGGCTACTGATCCAGGCAAGATAGGCTGTGTAGCGTCCCAGACCGGTGGCGTCCAGGGCGGCGCTAAAGCCGGTATGACCCAGGAAGAGGACCTGGTAGAGCGGTATGACTAACAACAAAAGCAGGCCCGCAATAATGTAATAGATGCCATTTGAGCGTAGCCTGGCTAATAAACCACGTTTCATTAGAAAAAACCTTTATTAAATACCTGGTAAAGACAATGCTTGAGACTTTTCTCTCCATTAAAAGTATGGCAAAAGTTTACTACTTCTGACAAGAGTTGTCAGTGGTCTGATTTCAGAGCTGTGCTCTCGGACTCCGCTCTGCCGCCCTGCGGGCGGCGGGAGAGGGAGGATCTGGTGGGGACACCCCACACCCCGGCAGGAGGGCCTCGCCGGCCCTCCTGCACCTCCCGCTTGCACCAGCACATCATAAGAGAATGGGGATGCCTGCGTTCCCCATGCCCGGTTGGTCATGCCGTTTCCCAGCATGACCAACCGGGCGGCTGTAACTCTACAGCATGACCGTGCGTATACAACGTATGGATTTCTATCCAGGATAATTTGGGAGGAATGGAATGCCGCGCTGGTTATATTTCTTATTGATCTTTGCTGCTCTGGCTGTTGTGTTTGAATATGTTCCCTTTATACATGTCCCTTCATGGGTGCTTTTTGTGATTGCCGCCCTGGGTATTGTTCCACTGGCTGCTCTGATTGGCCAATCGGTGGAAGAGGTGGCGGAGCATACAGGTGAGCGTATTGGTGGTTTATTGTTCGCGACATTCGGCAATGCCACTGAACTTATTATCGGTATTATTTCTCTCACCAAGGGTCTGGTTGATGTGGTGAGTGCCACCATTATCGGGACGGTGCTCGGGAATCTTTTGCTGGTCTTTGGGATCGCCGTCTGTATCGGTGGCTTTAAAAATGGGCGCCTGCGTTTTGAGACGCGTCCGGCCAGCCAGTACGCATCGTTGCTGGCACTCTCGATCGGGGGTCTGTTGCTGCCCACGATCGCTGAAATCTTCGCGACACGCGCCAACCAATCGATGGTTGCTGAGCGTGGTGTGATGCTATCGGACGCGATTGCGGTCATGTTGTTGATCGGCTATGTCGCGTCGATCCTGTTCAGCGTCTTTCGCCTGGGTGATAAACATCAGGAGAACGAGGTAGAGATTGATCCGTTGGTGGGAGCGCGTTCGGCGGCCGCTATTATGCGTCTGCTCGCCTATCGCCAGCACCTGGCTCAGAGCTCGGTTGCGGGCAAGAGCGGCGTGCTGCGGCGCATTGATGGTACCGTTGATGCGATCGTTGCCCATGAGACAGGAAATGCGGCCGGGGCAGCCGGCGCGGTGGCGGAGCAGGATAAGGCGCCAGAAGCTACCGATGGGAACAGTGCCTCCAAGAATTCCCTGCTAGATCCGTCTCTGGTACTTAAACGGAGCGCTGGAAAGCAGGCGCAGACGGCTCCAGAGGAGGCGAAGCCGAATGAAGAGGCGAAAAAGGTTCCTTTGTGGAGAAGCCTGCTCCTGCTGATCCTGGCAACCGTTGGGGTCGCTATCATCTCTGAGATTCTGGTGGGGACGATTGAGCCGATGACGGCGGTACTGCACTGGAATGCCGCCTTTGTGGGCCTGATCTTTATTCCTTTGATCGGTGGTCTGCCAGAATACTTCAACACTATCTCTATGGCCCTGGATAAGCGCATGGAAATGGTTTTGTCTGCCTCCGCAGGCTCGTCGATCCAGATCGCTTTGCTAATGGCCCCCATCCTGGTCCTGGTTAGCCTCTTTATGCCGCACCGTCTCGACCTGATTTTTAGCCTGGTTGAACTGGCTGTGCTCGCGCTAGCCACCTTCCTTTTTAGCGAAGTCACCAAAGATGGTGAACTGGTCTGGCTCGAAGGTCTGCTGATGATACTGCTCTATGCCATGATGGGTGGCACCATCTTCCTATTCGGAAACTCACCCGTCATCCCTGGATAAGAAATTAATAATGAGGATATGGAGAGGGGCCCTGTGTGGTGTGCACTGCACACCACACAGGGCCCCTCTCCATATCCTCATTAAAATAATGTACTGTCAATACCATTATAATGGTATTGACAGTACATTATGTCCTTCGCGACCGCTCTGGACGAGGTGGGAGACGAACAGCTCGATAACAAAAGGCTTTTCATAGAGGGGACTGCGATTGTCATCCATAAAGAAGATATGCAGGCGTTCGCGTCTACCGCTGGGTCCGCTGCTGAGAGCCTGCATAGGCATCGTGACCTCGGCGACATAGCCGGTTCCTGGTATGGTGACGTCAGCCTGCTGGACAATGTAGGCGTAGTTCTGATAGAGCGCTGACCGCACTTCGATGTGAACCGTTTCCCCTTCTCCCAGAGAGCTCAACCCACCAGTTACCTGATCATTGTTAGCCTTGTTGCGTCCCAGGACGTTGACGCGAATAGAGTAGCCCTGCTTGGGTTGGATACGCATCGGCGTCTCAATTAGGGCTGCCGCTGATGTGCTCTGCTGAGGTTCGCCCAGGATGAAGCGCTGGACCCGTTTCAATAACGAATCGTCGGGCCGTTCTTTGTTCTCTCCTGTGCTTTCTCCGCCCAGGATGGGAGTTTTTGGTATGTGAAGTTTGGGCAATGCCGGCAGAGAACCGGTGATGATATTCTTCAGGTGTGTTAGCGATGAGTCTTTATGCTCGTGTATCGGCTCTTCACCATGTTGTGCCTGTTCGGTATTGTCAGCCTGTCCATTATCAGCCGACTGATCCACCATTGCGGCCTGCGCTAACAGGTCCGCGGTAAGTGAGTCTTTTTTAATCAGGACCGTCGACATCTGGGAGATATCCTGAGGTGGTAGTTCGCCCGATGGCTGGATATGCCGCCCCTCGCTGGTGGCCCCTTCTTGCGGCCCCCATTTATTCAGCTCTGGCGCGGCGGTCTCGCTTTGTCGATTCTGTTCGTTCTGGTGGACATCAGTTGTATTCTGCTGTTCCAACGTATGCCGCTCATCAATAGTGGAGGCATCTTGCGAGTCGTTAGCGGGCTCAGTGCCTGCGGACTCCACTGTCTGTTCTTCTGTTGTCTCTGTATTCATAACTTCTGGCTCCTCGGCAGATGGTTGTGCAGATTGGCTGGTCCCCTCGTCTACCTGGAACTGTCTCTGTTGTGCCGCCCCTTTTTCCACTGGCGCCTCCCCGGTTGATACTTCTGGCGAGCCCAGATTGCTTGTTTTGATTCTGGAAAGGTAGCGCCGGGCCATGCGAGCCTGAAGCGGGATCATCGAAATGGTCTGATCATCTGCTTCCTCGGTGTCCGCTACCCCATTATCGGTGTCACTTTTATTATCGGCCATGTTCGCAGCGATCGACAGAGCACTTTTCTCATTGCTGACTTGCGGATTATTGGAGCCGCCGGAGCGATTGTTGATGGATTGGGGTAGGAAGCGCTGCAGCATTTCTGAGAATTCGCTGGCACTTTGATAGCGTAGCTCTCGCTCCATGGCCAGGGCCTGCATGACCGTCATATCCAATGTGCTATTGCTGCGCGCATCCAGGTCGCGCAACGCTGGCAATGGACGGTGACGACGTTTATTGGCATCATCGGGTGTAATGCCTGTCAACAACAGATAGAGAATGGCGCCCAGACTGTAGATATCTGAACGTGGCTCGATATCGCCCAGCAGTACCTCGGGTGCGCAAAACGGAGAAGGATTGGCATGGTTCAATGGCTGGGGAATGAGTTCGCGTAGGAGATCAGGGATCCAGGCGATGATGAGGAGTGGCTCTCCACTATAGTCATGCTGACTGACTACGATGGTCTGGGGATCGATCTGCCCGAGCATGACCTCTGAGCGATGGATCTGTTCAAGCGCCCGGCTCAGGCGATAAATCCAGGCGATGGCTGTCTGTTCATCGGGCAGGCCAATGCCACTTTGCAGGATATCTTGCAAGGTTGAGACCCGTATCTGCGATGTGTTGCTGGTGCCATCTTTGCTGGCCAGCGCGAATGGCCAGCCGGAAATGACGTATAGATGTCCATTGAAATAGCGTAGATCGACCAGCGGCATTACCGCTGGAATACGCTGCCGGCGCAGCACGTCATATTCATTTTGTAACGCCGCGATAGCCAGGGCTCGATGTTCCTCGTCAAGCGAGCTGATATCAATATCATGGATGATGACCGGGCGTTGCTGCTGGGTATCAATGGCCATTAAGACCTGTGCTGGAGCTTGTCGCCGCAGCAATGAAGTGATACGATAGCGGTCAGTGATGTCGGCGTTCTTGGGAGATGACTTATCGCCTCCCTGTTTCTCGACGCGCTCACCACATCGTCCGCAAAAAGTTGCCGAAGGTGGCAATTCCGCATTGCAACGTTTGCATCGCATTATATCAGGTTGAGTTTGATCGAGAGATGTATGTGTTAAGCTCATGCCACAATTACGCCCTTTTAAAATGAAACTATGTATGTTTACGACAAATTATAGCACACCTGGTTCCCTTACGTGTCGTGTACCGCCATTTAGTAGGCATGATGGTTGCCTACTTGCATCTTGTTATTGTAGAGTTATTTTCATAAATGGCAGGGATAGCGTAAGCAACGGGTAATTGGAGATGGGGCTGATTGCCTGACTAATGGTGGCGCAATGGAACTTTTTTCCCCTTGTCACCAGTCTCAGGTTTTGTTAGAATCCCAAAGGGACTATGCACGTGTTCTACTCCCCCATTAGGATATAGGCTTACCTTGTCGTGTCCAGGGCGTCGTAGAATGAGATACAATACAATTAGCAGAAATTAACCAATGTAAGGATGTGTAATCTTCTCCCTCTGGTTTGAGTCTGAAATTACGATCCAATAATATCTGATATAATCCGGAGGTATGTTTTTTTATGGATTTAGCCACCCTCTTATTCTGGATCTTCGCCGTGATCCTGGTGGGTGCCGCATTGCTGGTGGTGGGGCTTCGTAATATTGTGCATAGCGCTCTGGCTCTGGTTATGGTCTTCGCCATGGCCGCCGGTATTTATGTCCTGCTCAGTGCAGAATTTATTGCTATTGTGCAAATCCTCATCTATGTAGGTGCGGTAACGATTTTGATCTTGTTTGCGCTGATGTTAACGCGCATTACGGGACGTACACAAACCAATCCAACTAATAGGTTATGGCCCGTGGCTGCTGTGATCTGTGCCGCCCTTGGCGTGGCGATCATCTACGCGGTGAATACGAGCCAGCATGCTGTAAAGAATGTTGTCAGTGCGTCAGAGGTCGCAAAGCAGCTCCCCAACAACGTTGTGAGCATCGGCCAGTTGTTATACAGCCCTGTCCATTACAGCTATGTGCTCCCGTTTGAAATTGCATCACTGGTGTTGCTGGTCGCAATTGTTGGCGCAATTGTCATTGGCAGAGAGGATTAATGGGGATGCAGCTTACAGTTAATCATTTTGTTGTTCTGGGGGCCGTGCTCTTTTGTATTGGCCTGTATGGCGCTATTACGAAGCGCAATGCCATTGCCGTATTGATGGGTATTGAAATTATGCTGAATGCAGTCAATATTACAATGGTTGGTTTTTCGTACTTTAATACCGTCAATGCTTATAAAGAGCTGTTGACTGGACAGATCTTCGCTATTTTCATTATCACTGTTGCTGCGGCCGAGGCTGCGGTTGCACTGGCAATGATTATTGCCATCTATCGCAAACGTGCTACGGTGGATGTTGGCGAGATCGATATGATGAAGTGGTGATCAGATGTTGTTGTATCAATTATCGTGGACAATCTTGTTTGCACCGCTCCTCGCTTTCGCTGTAATCATCTTCGGTACACGGGTATGGGATATGCTGAGCCGACCTAAGACGGCTCCTGCAGCTCATGCTGGTGGCCATGGAGACCATGCCAGCGACCACGCTGACCATCATTCGGTTGAGGCGCAGGGCACCCATGGAGATGAGCGAGTCGGGCATGCCGAGGATGATGACGATGATCCTAAGGTTCCTCGTCTTTCGGCCGGTGCAAAGGCCAGCGCCTATGCCGCGCTGCTGATTATGCTTGCCGCCTGTGTTTATTCCTGGGTCTTGCTGTTGAGCTCGATGACTTCGAGCGTTCTGCCTCAGAGCGGTATTCCGGTCTTTTCTTATACCTGGCTCAATGTGGCTACTCTGCATTATGATATCGCCTTCCACCTGGACCGTCTGGGCATCGCGATGCTGGTGGTGGTAACCACTATCTCATTGCTGGTCCAGTTTTACTCCCAGGGATATATGGAGAACTCGGCAGGTTATGCGCGCTTTTATGCCTACCTGTCTTTGTTCGCGTTCTCAATGTTGCTGATCATTTTCGCCCAGAACTTCCTGGTAATCTTCTGTGGCTGGGAACTGGTCGGTTTGAGCTCTTATCTGTTGATCGGTTTCTGGATCAATAAACGGGCTAAACCCGAGGAGCAGCGACCCGCGCCTGCTAGTGCGAACCTGCAATCATTTATCATGAACCGCATCGGTGACGTTGGTTTTATCCTCGGTATCATGATCCTTTTCGTCAATACAGGATCCTTCGATTTCGCGCAGATTCAGAAGAGTATCACTTCTGGTAACCCTTTGTATCATTCCACCCTGCTGGGTGTGGCGATGCTGCTGGTGTTCTGTGGCGCGATTGGTAAGTCGGCGCAGTTCCCGCTGCATACATGGTTGCCCTCCGCTATGGAAGGTCCTACCCCGGTGAGCGCGCTGATCCACGCGGCAACCATGGTTGCCGCCGGCGTCTATATGGTCGCCCGTACCTTCCCTCTCTTTAACGCGGCTCCCGCGTTCGCCTTTGATGTTGTGGCTTCGATCGGTGCGTTTACCGCTTTCTTCGCCGCGACTATCGCGCTGGTGCAATCGGACTTCAAGCGTGTGCTGGCCTTCTCGACTATCAGTCAGCTGGGCTATATGTTCGTGGGTCTCGGTGTGGCCGGTCCTGAGTTTGGCCCTGGCCCCGGTATGTTCCACCTCTTTACGCACGCCTTCTTCAAGGCTCTGCTCTTCCTGGGTGCCGGTAGCGTGCTGCACGGTCTGCATCATGCCATGCACAAAGAAGTTCAGGATGTACGTTTGATGGGTGGCCTGGCGACTCGCATGCCGATCACCGCCTTCACCTGGCTGGTCGCTGTGCTGGCTATCTCGGGTTTCCCTTTCATGTCCGGCTTCTATAGTAAAGAAGAGATCATCGGTCTGTCGCTGGAGCATGGTCATATTGTTATCTATGCTTTGACTCTGCTTACCGCTGGCCTGACCGCTTTCTATATGCTGCGCGCCTTCATCCTGGCCTTTGGTGGTAAGGGTGGTAAGTTCATGGGTCTGTGGGGTGGTCCGTATCGTGGCTCCGGTGAGGTGCATGAGTCTCCTCTGACCATGACCATTCCGTTGATGCTGCTGGTGATCCCCTCCGTCATCGCTGGCTACTGGACCGGTTTCTACCAGTATGTTAACGTCAACGCCGAGGCTGTGCAGAACTTGAGCATCCCGACCCTGCTAACAAGCCTGGATACCTGGTTCGGTGTCATCGTGTCCCTGGCTGGACTGGGCATTGCCTGGGCGGTCTATGGCCGCGTCGAGCTGGTGAAGATCAACCAGTTTGTGCAGTCGAACGCCGTGCTGCGTGTGCTGCATAACATTCTGTATAACCGTTACTATATGGATACCCTGTACAACTGGATTACCAACTACCTGATCCTGGGTGGCGTCTCCAAGTTGTCGCAGCTGTTTGATACCTATGTTGTAGATGGCATCGTCAATGGTGTGGCACGCGGTGTGACTGGCCTGGGGGCTGGCGCCCGTCGTGTGGAGACCGGTCGTGTACAGACGTATATGCTGGGCTTCTTTGGCGGTGTGGCTGTATTGGCGATTGTCGTCGTTGTCCTGATCACCACAGGCGTCAAGTAAAGGATAAGAAGACATGTCGTTTTTTGCGAGCGATCTCACATGGATTCTCCTGCTGCCTGTGATTGGTGGTGTGGGTGTCTATGTGTTTCCGACGAAAGTGGCGCGCTGGTGGGCCCTGGCCCTTTCGGCGGCTACCTTCGCTCTTTCAATGTGGATTTTCTTCCGTATTCTCACGACCAGTGGGATTAGCGGATTTGGTGATTTGAACCACCTGGCCGACCAGGTGAAGTTGAACTGGATTAATCTGAAGGCTGGTTCGTCCCGCTTTACTGTGCAATACTTTCTCGGCGTGGACGGCCTGAGCCTGCCGATGGTGATCTTGAACGCGTTGTTGACGATGCTGGCCGTGATTGGCGGCTGGCAGAAGAAGCGCGTCAAAGACTATCTGGCCATGATGCTGTTTCTGGAAGCCGGTGTGATGGGCGTCTTTATGGCGCTGGATATCTTCCTCTTCTTCCTGATGTGGGAGGTTGAGCTGGCTCCGATGTTTATCCTGATCGGTGTCTGGGGAAGTGACGCGATTAAACATGGCGTTCCCGGTCGTGTCTATTCGGCCTGGAAGTTCCTGCTTTACACGTTCTTTGGTAGCGTGTTTATGCTGGCCGGTTTCATCCTGCTCTACTTCAATGTCGGTAGCTCCGACATGCAGTATCTGTCCACGCACCTGATCGGTGGTACCACGACGATCTTTGGCATTGGCATTACCCTGCAGTTGCTGACCTTCCTGCTGGTCTTCATGGCCTTCGCGGTGAAGATCCCGATGTTCCCGTTCCATACCTGGCTGCCGGATGCCCACACGGATGCTCCGACCGAGGTTAGCGTATTGCTGGCTGGTGTGCTGCTGAAGATGGGTGCCTATGGCCTGATCCGCTTCTGCTTTACCCTGTTCCCTGGAGGACTGGGGCAGTTCGCGGGCTGGCTGGTGGTGATCGCGGTGATCAATATCCTGTATGGCGCGGCGATCTGCCTGGTGCAGAGGGATATGAAGAAGCTGATCGCGTATTCGAGCGTGAGCCATATGGGTATCATCCTGCTGGGCGTGGCCGCCGCGGCTGGTGGCCTGGCTGGCGACCAGGCGTTCCGCCAGGTGGCTTTGACCGGCGCGACCCTGCAGATGTTTAGCCACGGTATCATTACCGGTATGCTCTTCTTCTGCGTTGGCGTCGTCTATGATCTGGCCCATACCCGCGAGATCGCCGTCTTCGGTGGTATCGCCAAGCGCATGCCGATGCTGGGCACGTTATTCACCTTCGCGGCCCTGGCCTCACTGGGGCTGCCTGGTATGGCCGGATTCGTCGCTGAATACATGGTCTTCACCAGTAGCTTCCGTGTTTGGAGCATTCCGACTTTGATCGCGGTCTTTACTATGATCCTGACCGCCGCGTATCTGCTGTGGATGATCAAGCGCGTCTTCTTTGGACCTTTCAATCAGAAGTGGAACTGGCTGCCAGATGCCTCGGCACGCGAGCTCGTCCCGCTGTTTGCTCTGGCCGGGCTGATCGTGTTTGTTGGCGTGTATCCGGCGCCTCTGGTTAACATGATTTCGAGTAGTATCACGCCGATTATTCATACGGCCGTGACCATGATAAAGTAGGGGAGGCCCCCGAAGCAGCCTGGGCGATCCGCCAGGTTAACAAGCTGGATCGCCCCGCTGCGGGGTAAGGAGTAATTATGTTTAGGCCTTATGATCTCTACCTGCTGGCGCCTCAAATCAGCCTGGTGCTGTTAGCGTTGGTTGTGATGGCCGTTGATCTTTTTACGAAGAAACGTATCGTCATTGCGGCTACCGCGCTGGTAGGTCTGATCGTGCCTGCGGCTTTTACCATCGCGCAGGTTGTTACCTTTAGTGGCCCCCAGACGGCATTTTTTAAGATGCTGGTGGTGGATCAGTATTCTCTCTTTTTTGAGATCATCTTCTTGATTATCGCGGCCGTTATCATCCTGGCGTCTTATGACTATATTGGGAAGTACGTGCAGGCGGATGGCGAGTTTTATTCGTTGATGCTCCTGTCGGTCGTGGGTATGATGTTCATGGCCAGCACAGGCGAGTTGATCTCGATTTATATCGCTCTGGAACTGACCAGCTTCCCACTGTATATCATGGCTGGCCTGATTCGTTCCGATACCAAGTCGTCTGAGGCGGCCGTCAAGTATGTCTTGCTCGGCGCGATGTCCTCGGCCATCCTGCTGTATGGCTTCGCCTTGCTCTATGGCCTGACCGGTACCACGGATCTGCAGGGCCTGGCGCATACCTTCAAGAGCTTTACCAATGGCAACCTGATGGTGATCGTGGCGGATGTGCTGGTGATCGCGGGCTTTGGCTTCAAGATCTCGGCGGTTCCGTTCCATATGTGGGCTCCCGATATCTATGAGGGCGCTCCCACACCAGCAACGGCCTTCTTCTCGGTTGGCTCGAAGGCAGCTGGCTTCGCGGCCCTGATCCGCGTCCTGATCTATGGTGGCCTGTGGCAGGTGGACCTGCTGCCCCTGGTTGTAACCCTCTCGATCGTGGCTGTCCTGACCATGACGCTGGGTAACTTTGTGGCTGCGGTCCAGACCAATATCAAGCGTATGATGGCGTATTCCAGTATCGCGCAGGCCGGTTATATCCTGGTCGGTGTGGTCGGTACTGTGGGTATGGCCCATATTAACCAGGCCGCCGCCGCTACCGGTACCGCCGCGGTGCTCTTCTTTATCCTGGTCTACGTTGTCACCAACCTGGGTGCCTTCTCGGGCATCATCGCCCTGGCGAATATGACCGGTGGCGAGAAGATCGATGACTTCCGTGGCCTGTGGAGGCGCGCCCCGCTGCTGAGTGTTGGTACCGCCCTGTGTCTGCTTTCTCTGGCAGGTATTCCACCGGTGGCCGGCTTCTTCAGTAAGGTGTTTATCTTTACCTCGGCCTGGCAGCTGGGTCAGTCGTGGCTGGTAATCATCGCTCTGCTGAACAGTATCGTCTCGGTAGTCTACTACGGTCGCATCATCAAAGTCATGTTCTTTGATGAGCCACAGAAAGAGGGTCGCCTGGTGACCTCAATGAGTCTGGGTACCTCGATCACCCTGGCATCGGCTGCCCTGCTGGTGCTGACCGTTATCGTGCAGCTGGTGATCAATGCCGCCAATCCCGCGGCCTTCAATCTCTTCGCTTCACTCGTCGGTCGCTAATAAAACTCCTGGAGCTACAGGCTCCATACAAAGAGGTTCAATAGAACTGTATTATTAGTTCTATTGAACCTCTTTTATTTTTATAGAGATGATGGTGCAAAGGTGCGCGCCAAGCGCACCTTTGCACCATCATCTCTATAAAAAACTCTCTGAGCGCCGCAGGCGCGTAGCGTGAGGGGTCGCAGACACCCATCGCCGGCTTATGGCGCAGCCTATACATAATCAGCACTCGAATCATTTAATCTTAACCATAAATACACTTTTTTATTACCATAATTATCTGCTATAGCCTATAGAATGCATATTCAGATACATAATTATAACGACTCCAGGTATCTTGAAAGGAAAGCAGGTAGATGGTCCAATCTCTTGCGTTTAATGAGGTAGCAACGGCTATTTCTGGTCTTGTAGTTGAGAATGATCAAACTCAGCATGTGGTGATAGCAACGGGTGATGCGAATATTTATTATATTACGCCGCAGGCTAATGAGCAGCTCGCGTTTAGCGTGATCGGTCGCTTGGATGGTGAGGTAATCAACGCGCTGGCGGTCTATGCTAGCGCTGATGGCGCGCTTCATTCCGTCGCCGCGACCGTCGATGGTAACCTCTACCATTTTGAGGGTGAGCAGAAGCAGTTTGTACACCATTTTGAGGACGTGATGGTGACGGCGCTGGCGGCTTACTCCTCTGCTGATAATACGTATCATGTCCTGGCGGCCACCAGTGATGACGTGGTCTATCATCTCAACATGCAGTCAGAGCGGGAGGCCACTCCCGAGCCGGTGGCAAGCCTTGAGAGCAATGCGACCAGTATCGCTGGCTATTTCACCTCTAAGACTGCTACACACCATCTGCTGGTCGCGGCCAGCGATGGTCATTTATATGACTACGCCTTTGGCAACCAGCAGACGGCTCAGCGCCGTTCACTGGGCTTCTTCGATGAGCGCTTCTTTGGCATGGCGGCCTACCAACTGCCGATCGATGGGTCTCGTCACCTCATCGTTGCTACCCGCGATGGTAAACTCTATCACGTCAGCTATCTGAATGAAGAGGCATCCTTCCAGACCGATGTGCTTGCTCGCTTCTACCTGGTCAGCGAGGGCAGCATGACCTTCTTGACCGCCTACGCCCAGGCCGATGGTTTGCAGCACGTTGTCGTCGCCAGCAGTGATGGATCGCTCCATCACTTCTCATTCCGTGGCAGTCCCAGTCAGCAACATAAGCTGACCTCCGACGCTCTGGCCCTCCAGCAAAAGGACGTCGATCACAGCATCCTTACCACCTTCATGGCCCTCTACTAAGAGTTTTTGAGTGGTGCATGGGGCGCGGATCCGCGCCCCATGCACCACTCAAAACGGACTCCTGTGCTGCCTCCGCACCCTATACCCCTTTTTCAGCGTGTTAGATACAGGGGCCGACGAGGTTCCATGCACCAACTCAAAATGGACTCCTGAGCTGCCTCATTACCCTATACCCTTTTTTCTATGGTGTTGGATACAGGGGCCTCGACGGCCCCTGTATCCAACACCATATCTCCCTCCCACCTATACATTTGGGCTGATTCGTAGCGTGAGTTAGGGCTTATACGTTATTATGAACGTAACAACAATGTGAAACATATTCATTCGCGCTACAATGAACAAGGAATAGATAAGTTATGGGATCTGCAAATAAACAACCTCAATCCTGGGGGCGCTATCCATTGGTCAAGAATAACCAGGTCGTACCAGTATACTGGCGCGGTGAACTGCCGGACCTTGGCTCGATGGATCAATCAATCCTCCCCTATGGCTATGGTCGCAGCTATGGCGATAGCTGTCTGAATGAAAATGGTATCTCTATTGATACGAGCCATCTTAAGAATTTTATTTCTTTTGATACAGAAAAAGGCATTATTCGCTGCGAGGCCGGCGTCTCGCTGGCCGATGTGTTGCAGGTGGCGGTCCCACGCGGCTGGTTCTTGCCGGTGAGTCCGGGTACCAAATTTGTCTCGGTCGGCGGCGCGATCGCCAATGATGTGCATGGGAAGAATCACCATGCCGCCGGCACCTTCGGCTGTCACGTGACTAAATTTGAGCTGGTGCGCTCAAGCGGGGAGCACCTGATCTGCTCACCCGAGCAGAACAGCGAGCTTTTCCGGGCTACGATCGGTGGATTGGGCCTGACCGGTGTGATCCTGTGGGCCGAGTTTCGGCTGCGCAAGATCATGAATCCTTTTATCGATATGGACTCGATCCGCTTCGAGTCGCTCGATGAGTTTTTCGAGCTTTCGGCCGCCTCGGATAAAGATTATGACTATACCGTGTCGTGGGTGGATCTCTTGATCGGTGGTGATAAGCTGTGTCGCGGCAAGTTTTCTCGCGGCAACCACAATCAAGATCCTGACCTGGCGAAGAAATATAAGCCGAAGAAGCTGCCGCTGGCCGTGCCGATCGATTTCCCTTCGTTCGCGCTCAATACGTATACTGTGAAGGCGTTCAACGAGGCTTACTATCATGTCCAGCGTGAGAAGTACGTCAGCAAGACCGTGCCCTACGATCCATTCTTCTATCCACTGGATGCTATCCACAACTGGAATCGTATCTATGGCAAGCGTGGCTTCTTCCAGTATCAGTTTGTGGTCCCGTTTGAGAATGGCCGCGAGGCGATGCGCAAGTGCATCCACCATATCCAGCAGGCTGGCGAGGGTTCGTTCCTGACCGTGTTGAAGCAGTTTGGCTACATCAAGTCGCCCGGTATGCTGTCCTTCCCACGTCCCGGTATTACGCTGGCCCTCGACTTCTCCAACCATGGTGAGCGCACGCGCACCTTTATGAACGAGCTGGACCGCATCGTTGAGGATAACGGTGGCGTCCTCTATCCTGCTAAAGATGCCCGCATGAGCCCCGAGTCCTTTAAGAAGTACTATCCGCAGTGGCAGGAGTTTGAACAGTATATTGATCCCAAGTTCTCCTCCAGCTTCTGGCGTCGTGTGACTCAGGGGACCGATAGCAACATTCCGACCTATATCTAAGAAAGTACGATAAAGACGATGAGAGTAGCAATTGTAGGGGCCACGTCCGCGCTGGCCCATGAGACAGCCAAGTTTTTTGCCCGCGATGGGGCCGATTTCTTCCTGGTCGCGCGTTCCGCCGAGAAGCTGGCGGTGGTGGCCGCCGATCTGAAGGTGCGCGGGGCGCAGGCTATCGAGACCTATACCCTGGACCTCAGTCAGCTGGAGCACCACGATGCGATGCTGCAGCAGGCGATCGCCACACTTGGAGGCCTGGATGTGCTGTTGATAGCGCATGGCACCCTGGGTGATCAGCGGGCCTGCGAGCTGAGCGTGGCCGAGACGCTGCAGGAGTTCAATACCAACGCGCTGAGCGTGATCTCACTACTCACCCTGAGCGCCAACTATTTTGAGCAGCAGAAGCGGGGTACGATCGCGGTTATCTCTTCTGTAGCCGGCGATCGCGGTCGCGCAAGCAACTATGTCTATGGCACGGCCAAAGCGGCGGTCAGCACCTTCTTGCAGGGACTGCGCAACCGCCTGGCGAAATCGGGCGTGGCCGTGGTTACGATCAAGCCGGGCACCGTCTCTACACCGATGACGGCTCATATGAAGCAGGGCCTGCTCTTCGCCAAACCGGAGGCGGTCGGCCAGGGCATCTACGACGCCATCAAGCGACGCAAAGACATCGCCTATACACCCGGCTACTGGCGCATCATCATGCTGGTCATCAAATCCATTCCCGAAAGCATCTTCAAACGCCTGTCCCTGTAGCACCATCATACAAATGATAAAAGGGTTGATGCATGGGTTGCGCATCCGCGCAACCCATGCATCAACCCTTTTAATACGGGCGGCTGCGCCAGCGGCCGCCCGAAAGGGGCGCATACGCGTCCCTGGAAAAAGTGTGTCTGACACCCCTCAACTACTGTGGGTATTGGAGAGGTACATGGTCAGGCCGATGATGACCAGGACGACCCCTACACCACCTAATAAGAAGATGAGCCAGGTCAGGCCGCCGCCGCCACCAGAAGAGCCATTGTTCGTGGAAGGAGTAGGGGTAGGTGTGGCTGTGGCCTGGGGAGTAGGTGTGGCTGTAGGTGTGGCTGTGGCCTGGGGAGTGGGTGTGGCCTGCGCGTTGACGGTGATCGCGTTATCCTGATACGTTTTCAAGTTGGGATCATTCTGGCCGACGACACTGATGCCGTAGTTGCCGGACGCGGTACTGGCGGGGATCGTCAGGTCTAGCGAGAAGGTGCCGTTGGTATCCGGATTGGCCTGCCCACTGACGATGGTGTTGCCGCCCTGACCGGCGGTGATCGCTACGTTTAAGCCTTGCTGGGGAAGCCAGTTCTGTCCTGTGATGGTCACTTTGTCACCGGCGTTGACCGTTTGGTTGGAGGAGGCTACCGTTGGCTGACCGAGGACGGTAAACGGCGTGGTAGCCGCCGCATGGGCGTTGCCCGCGCTGGCGCAGACGTAATACTTGGTGTTGGGCTGATTGGCGCTGTCGGGCCAGCTGGCCTGAACCGTGAAGTTGCCGTTGCCATCGGCATTCGCCGGCTGTTGTGACTGGAGGGGTCCTACGCTGCCATTGCCGCTGGCACACTGATTGGGATCTGTCGCGATCGAGAACGCCACACCGCTGTTGGGAGGGAAGCCGGTGCCGGTCAATTGAATGACGGTTCCTGGTCGTCCGCTGGGCGTTCCTCCTGCTGGCAGGGCGAGCGTTAAATTAGGATTATAGGTGGCCGTCGCCGTTGCCGTGGGCGTTGGATCATCCTGGGTATGAGATGGACTGGCAAAAGCCGCTGGTTGTGTATAGGTACAGATAAAAAGTGCGCACCCGACCAGGCCACAAAATAGGACGCTGAGATACCTGATGAAAGTTTTGAACACTAGAATTACTCCTGGGAACACAACATTGTATTAAAATAGACGCAGTTGAATGAATTGGCGTAACGGGATAAATCCTCTATAATCTATACGTCTACATTTACCGCCCTGTTAGCGTTTTATGTGTCATGTCCTACTTTTTTCCGTTCTGGGTGGTACGCTGCCGTAATGCTTCATACAGGGAGATGCTTCCGGCCACGGCGGCGTTAAGCGAGTTGACCTGTCCAAACATCGGTAGTTTGACGAGTACATCACAGTGCTCACGTACGAGTCGGCTCAATCCTTTCCCCTCGTTGCCTACCACGATGGCCAGCGGCCCGGTTAAATTGGCCTGCGTGTAGAGGGTCTTTCCCTCGCCTGCCAGGCCAACGACCCAGATGTTCTCTTTCTTGAGCTGGTCGATGACGCGGGTAAGGTTGGTCTCCTGCGCGATCAGGATATGCTCGGTGGCGCCCGCCGACGTTTTGACCACGGTGGCGTTGACCTCAGCTGCGCGATGCTCCGGGATGATCACACCATGGACGCCGGCCGCCTCGGCCGTACGCAGCAGCGAGCCCAGGTTATTGACATCCTGGATCGCGTCCAGGATCAGGATAAAGGGAGCTTCCTGTTTCTGCGCGGCATGGGCCAGGATATCGTCAGCGCTGGCGTATCTGCGCTCCTCAACCTGGGCGATGCAGCCCTGGTGAACTGCCCCGTGGCTGATCTGATCCAGGCGGTGACGCGGCACGGTCTCAACTGGAACCTGGCGTCGCCTGGCTTCTTGCAAGATAGTCGCGATGGCCGGGGCCTCACGGATTCCCTCGGCCAGCAACAGGCGCTGAACGTGGCGACCGGACTGTAACGTTTCTGCAATGGGATTGCGGCCCCATATATATTCGGGCATAGTACCTCTTTATGTATCATGATGATGGGTAAATTAATTCTCCCCGAGTATAGCACACCACCGCGCCTCTCTCCACTATTTGTGCCTGATATGAGAACAGGCCTTCCGCATGAAAAAGCTCATGCGGAAGGCCTGTTCTCATATCAGCCGCACTGGTTTGTGTGCTGGTGCTACAGGGGCGCGGATCCGCCCCTGTAGCACCAGCACACAAAAAGAGACTTAATATTCTTCGCGGCGCTGGTGGTGATGGCGCTGTTGATTACCATAACCATTGCCTTCCAGGCGCTCGATCTCTTGCTCTTCCTGTCTCAGCTCGCGCCGCAATTCCTGTTCGCGCTGTCGCTCCTGCTGCAGTTCTTGCTGCGCATACTGAGGATCCTGGTAGCCCTGCCGATTGCCATAGGGCTGCTGTTGATATTGATCATTGCCATAGGGCTGCTGCTGGAAGCCACCCTGCTGGAAATTATCGTTATAGTATGGCTGCTGCTGATAGCCACCCTGCTGTTGACGATGGGCCAGCATATGTTTGGCGACCAGAGCGGTTAAGGCTACAGCGCTGCCCATCAGCAAGGGATGACTGAAGATCTGCTGGAGCAGGTGCGGCTGCTCCTGTCCCATGCGCATCAGCCCCTGCGCCATCGACCAGCTATTACCTGGATCGACCCCGTATTGCGGTGGCATCTGCTGAGCCAGAATCGCGCGCTGCTCATAAGGCATCTGATCAAAATGCTGCTGATAGATATTCTGCTGCATCTCGGGTGGCGCGCCCTGAATAAACTGGCGTAAATGGTTGATGGCTTGCATAGGATCGAATCCACTGAAGTTACCCGTATCATAGGCCTGGGCATACTGCTGGTATACCTGGTGTTGATTCTGATCAAATGGCCACATATCTGTACTCCTTTACGAAGATGGTCATTGATGACCACTGGTTATCTTCTTTACTATTGTGTGCTCGTAAATGAGCGATTTACGCTATATATTACCTCTACCAGGGTAACATGATCTTGCCATAAATGTCAAAAATTGCCGGCTCCATGCCAGAGATATTGAAATTCCTCGCTATTTTCCAGGAGCTCGGCGAGCGTGCCTCTGGCCTCGATCTGTCCATCTTTGAGTACGATGATCTGGTCGGCGCGCTGCAGGACGGTTTTGCGATGGGAGACAACCAGGCAGGTGGGTGGCTGATCCTGAAACAGCCGCTCCCACAGCAGGTGCTCGGTCTCTATGTCGAGGGCGCTGGAGAGATCGTCAAAGACCAGTAGGGAGGCGGGACGCACGAACATGCGGGCGGCGGCCGTGCGCTGGATCTGGCCGCCTGAGAGCTTGACGCCCCGACTGCCGATGATGGTCTCCAGTCCGTTTTCCAGCGTGGCGATGTCCGGTTCCATAACCGCCGTGTGCAGGGCTTTTTGCAGCCGTGCGGGATTGTGTGGCTGATCGAGCAAGATGTTTTCCTGCAGCGTGGCGCTGAAGAGGCGCGGGATCTGCGCGGTATAGGCGCTGCGCGGCGGCACAAAGAAGCTGGCTGCGTCTTGCACTGCCTGGCCGTTCCAATAGATCTCCCCCTCGTCTCCGGGAAGCAGACCCAGCAGTGCTTGCAGGAGTGTCGTCTTGCCGGAGGCGATGCGCCCGGTGATGACGGTTAGCGATCCTTGACGCAGCTGAAAGCCGATCCCGGTGATGCCACGCCCGCTATCGGGATAGCGGTAGCTCAATCCCTCCACTTTGAGCACCGTCAACTGATCCTGTTCGCTGGGCACTATGTTCGGGCTGGGGGCTGGCAGGGTACCGCGCAGGTAGAGCGGATGATGGGCGACCAGCCGCTCAGCCGGCGCGCCCTGCAGCAGTGTATCCATACGTTGAAATGCTACCCCGGTCTGGATGTAGTGGGCCAGGAACGTGCCGGCCCACTGTGTGTATTCAGTTACGAAGGTCAGGTAGTATATGAAGAGCGCCAGGTCGCCGATGCTTAGCTGATGAGTGTGAAGCGCCTGCGCAGCCAGGATCAGGATCATGCCGGTGCCCAGCCCGACCGTGTTGCCGAAGATCGAGTCGAGCAGCTGCTCCAGCGTACGATCCCTGAGCATGGTGCGGCGGCGCTGCTCGTTCAGCCCCTGGAAATGCTCTACGACGTGTGTTTCGGCGGCCGCCACTTTGATCCCCTGTACGCTGCTGAAGATCTCGCCAATGGCGCTGGTGACAGCCCCCGTGGCCTCGCGACTGGCGCGGCGATAGCGCTCCAGGCGCTTATGGATGGCCTGGGTGACAGCTACCATGCAAACCAGCGGCATAAACACAAACAGCGTAATGGTGACGCTAATCCTGAGCATGATCACGATGGCGATGATCGAAAAGCAGATGGAGCCGATGCTATCCAGGGTCCAGCTGACGGCGTCTTCGGCTTGGCGCGCATCGTCGCGGAAGCGGCTGATCGCCTCGCCTGGAGAGCCCGGTACCGCGTGTGCCCCCGGACGCTCGAGGATGCGCGCCAGCATATTACGCTTCAGCAGGCCGTTGATGCTGAAGCGGTGCAGCGAATCTACGGTTCCTCCGCACAGGATCAGGCATACTCTGCCCAGCTCGGTTGCGACCAGTAGCACGATGATGAGCCAGAAGGCATTTGAGATCTGTGTGGCGCTTTGCAGACGATTAAAGAACTGCTGTGCCAGCAGGCCCGGTACCAGGGGCGCGACATGGATGATGGCCCACAGCACGGCGTTGAGCGTGTAGAGCAGCGGGCGATAGCGAAACAGGCGCCAGAGATATTGATAGGTCTTCATGCGAGCACCTCTTCTAAGCCGGTTTGCAGCAACTGGTAAAAGCGTGATTGAGGATCGGCGGCTAGCCGGGTGCGCGGTCCATACTCCAGTATCCGTCCATTTTCGATGATCAATATATCGTCGGCGCGCTGAATCGTGCCCAGCCGATGCGCGATAATGATGCCGGTGCGATTGTTCAGCAGGGTGTCGATGGCGTGCTCGATCAACTGCTCCGTCGCGGGATCTAAGCGGGACGAAGCTTCATCCATAATAATCAGACCGGGATCGCTGAGGAAGATGCGTGTAAAGGCCAGTAATTGAGCCTCGCCCGCCGATAGCCCCTCGCCGTCCGAGCCCAGGACGGTATCCAGCCCTTCAGGCAGGCTTTTATACCAGCCCACCAGCCCTACCTCTGAGAGGACCCTGATGATCCTTTCATCGGCTATGGCGCGGTTGAAGTAGGTCAGGTTGTCGCGTACCGTGGCGTGGAAGAGCTGTACGTCTTGGGTGACCATGCCGATGTGCTGACGCAGATCGCTCAGCCGCGTCTGGCGCAGCGGCACACCTCCCAGCAGTATCTCTCCTTGCTGGGGCTCATATAGACGCAGCAGCAGGCGCGCCAGAGTGGTCTTGCCACTGCCGGTGCGTCCAAGCACACCCAGTACGCGTCCCGCCGACAGTTGCAGAGAGATGTGCTGCAATACTGGTTCCTCCGGATTGTAGCTGAAGGTGAGGTCATCGATCTCCAGGGCCAGCGCCCCCTCTGGCAGGTCTGGCCCGCTGCCATCGAGAATGGTTGGCTGAGCCTGCAGGAGCTGACGGATGCGTTCAATGCCGGCTCCCGCCTCTTGCAACTGCTGCAACTGGGTGCGGATCTGCTCCATCGGCGCGCTGAGCAGGTTGGTGTAGTAGAAGATCAGGTAGACGCTGCCCGGTGAGATCTCGTGCTTGCTCCACAGGTAGATAGAGATGGCCAGGGCCAGCGCGTTGCCGATGCCGAATAGGAGCAGGGTGCTGCCCCAGGTCCCATAGCTGGCCAGGCTGGCGCGTATATTGATCGGCAGCCAGCCCCGCAGAATCTGGTAGAAGCGGGTCATCACATAGCCGGTGGCGCCATTGGCGCGTAGATCCTCCGTACCAGCCAGATGCTCGCCCAGAAAGCCAAAGAACTCGGCATCCTTCTCGCGCGTCTTCATCCAGTAGGGAATGGCGATGCGGCGTACGCGTGTCAGGATCAACAGGCCGCAGAGCGCGAACAGGCTGATGGCGATCCCTACCTGCCATTGTTCCTTGAAGAGCAGCAGTAGCACGCCGATGATCAGCAAGCCGTTGCCGAATAATCTGACGATGGCCTGCGAGAAGAATGTGGCCAGCGTATTGACATCACCATCGATGCGCTCGATCAGCTCGCCCGACGTACGGGCCTTATGGAAGGCTATATCGAGCTGCAGACAGTGTCGCACCAGGTCGGTTCTCAGCTGATTGGTGGCGGTCCAGGCCACATTCTCGCTGACATAGGTATTGATCACGGCCAGCATCTGGTTCAGCAGTGAGAATCCCATGAACAGGGCCCCGGCCAGCATCAGCGGCGTGATGTCGGCTCCCTGCATGGTGTTATCGATAAACTGGCGTAAGATCTGAGGATTAATCAGCTGCAGGACTATACTGCCCAGCAGCAGTAAGATCAGCCAGCAGACGCGCCGCCACTGTGGTCCCAGGTAGAGCGTCAACAGCTCACGATAGGTAAATGAATCTTTGAGCGCGGTGCTCATGGGTGAATCCTTTCATCACAGCAATGCTTTCAAAAACCTCGTGAGCCCGACACCAGAGATTCGTTTGCGCGCATGATGACCTCCGCTAGGCCACGAGGTGAATAGACAAACCATACCCATGGCTTCGCGTATAAACGCATCATAATGTGAAAAAGGCAGAAAAAAGCCACGGGTCAGCGTGCACCCATGGTCATGCAGTCTAAGCGAGTGGAGGATATGCTCCCGTTGGGGTAAAGAAGGGGGAGCAATGCTACAAACAGCTAGCGGCTTCGAGGGCGCACTTATAGATAGGTTCCTATCAGAGGATGCGAAAAATTCTTCTTCAAATCAAATGCGAATATCGTTATCATCTAGCGTATCTGCTCCTTTCAGCCGATCTCTTACGAGCGTACCATAAACCTGTATATAAATCAAGATACATATATTCATTACGCATCATTCAAATGTTGCAAACAGGGTTCTGGGACAATGGGATGGTGTTATGTGAGCTGAATCGGCCGTGAACGGGGTCGCTTTGCGACAAACCAGGGTTGAGGATGCCCCCAGCATCTTCGCTTACGATAAGGAGAGGGTCTGGAATAACGCTGAGCTTTATGTTACCCTGAGATTGGATCTGTATGGTAGTACATTTGTCGAGGTTGCTGCGCTGCAAAGCTGGGGCCGCGCTGCAAAGCTGGGGCCGCGCTGCAAAGCTGGGGCAAGCCCAGCACCTACTACAAGCAAAGCTGGGGCAAGCCCAGCACCTACTACAAATGCCTCTACCATGTAGCGGATTATTTCTGGCCTTCGTATTACATGCGAGATGCGTGTGTAGCATCCAACAACTGTATTGTAATTGTATGATTTTTTGGCCGAGAAGGAGTGTTCATGGCTCGGGACTTATTTGATCGAGGTAATATTATGGAGTATGGACGTCGTGGCTTCAGAGGTGGCTTAAACACATTGGGTGACTTCCGCAAGTTTTTGCTACGCGGCAACGTCGTTGACCTGGCGGTTGGCGTTGTTATTGGGGCCGCTTTTAATGGGGTTGTTCAGAGTGCGGTTAAAGACCTGATTACACCATTAATTGGTATTTTTGTACATCAGGGTAATTTGAGCACTTTGAAGGAGGGCCCTTTTTTATATGGTGATTTTCTTAACGTCGTTATCAGTTTTATCTTGACAGCGGCGGTGGTTTACTTCTTTGTTGTAAAGCCGATCAATGCTTTGCATGATCGTTATGAGCGACTACGTCCCAAGCAGGAAGAGGCCCCGACCACGCGGGATTGCCCGTTCTGTTTGAGCGAGGTGCCTTTGAAGGCGACGCGGTGTGCTTATTGTACGGCCCAGTTGCCGCCGGCCGATGAGACTCCTGCACAGGCTGCGACGGCGCGCTAATTTCTATCCGCCTCCGTCCCCCGTTTTCTGCCGGCGGAAAACGGGAGACGACCCTTCAGATTCTTGCATGTGGGAAATGGCTAGCGTATACTGCTAACGGAGAAAATGTTGATTGTTATTCATAAATTTAATGGATGCGATTAATGTTTTCCGTGAAGACAAGGGGCGGTCAGTCAAGAGAATAGCGTATGTGGCTTGACCGGCCCCTGTGTTATTGCCAATTTCATACCATACAGAGGAGAACATAGCTCATGACGTCAACATCCGAGCCTGTACGATTGGAAGATTGGGTTCGCGATATTCCTGATTTTCCCCAGAAAGGTGTCCTGTTCAAGGATATTACCCCTTTGCTGCAAGATCCCAAAGCATTTCACGTGGCCATGGATCGTTTGGCTGCGCACTATGCGGGCGCTGGTATTGAAGCCGTCGTTGGCGTTGAGTCTCGGGGTTTTATTTTCGGGGCGCCGCTGGCCTACCTGCTCAATTGTGGCTTTGTGCCCGTGCGCAAATTCGGCAAACTGCCGTCCAGCACCGTTAGCGTTGAGTACGCGCTCGAGTATGGCACCAATGTGGTTGAACTGCATACCGATGCCATCAAGCCGGGACAGCGTGTCCTGATTGTGGATGATCTGCTGGCTACGGGTGGCACCGTCTCCGCATCCATCGAACTGGTGGAGAAGATGGGAGGCCATATCGCCGGCATCGCCTTCCTGGTGGAACTGGGTTTCCTCAAGGGCCGCGAACGCCTGGAGGGACACGACGTCTTCGCGCTGATCCAATATTAAGCCCATCCATCTCTGCTAGAAAAAAACATATGAAGTATCCCCAGATACTACCTTTTGTGTATACGAGGACACCTGCTCAAGCAATGGTGTCCTCGCATATTTTTTTTGTTTATCTCCTATGCTGCTTATACGTAAGAGCATGTATTACTCTCGCCGTGCGGGGGCACATGGGCGCTCCCACACAGGCGCCCGCATGCGCGGCCGCACCGGTATTGTATGTTGGTGCAACAGGGGCGCATCCGCGCCCCTGTTGCACCAACATACAATAAGCTGTTGAGTACCAACAGTGATTAAAGAGCATGTGTATGTTGATGTATTAGGCATCCGAGCACCCCATGCAACAACACATAAAATCAGTTTCACACCGATAGTGCTTAAAAGACATGCGTATGTTGATGTATCGGGTGCGCACCAGTGCACCCGATACATCAACATACAAAAACGAGGGCGTCCGCGCAGCGGACGCCCGTGCGGGGCCGCTCACGTACCCCCAGGATGCAGAAAGTAAGACCTACCCTTTAGAGAGATATATGGAATACCCTTCATAAGTGCTGTACTGATAATTCTGCAGCGTATTATCTTGTTTATGTATTTTGATAAAGTTATGCTCGTGTTGTGAGTTCAGCGGAAATACATATGAGGGACTCTGGGTCTTTTGCACAGCAACCTGGTAAGGGGAGTAGCGATTCATCCCTGGTGTAAGATCCGGATTGAGGACGCTACAAATAATTTTTTCTTCGCTCTGGAATATAAGGCGATTGCACGTCCAGTATTCTGAGTAGATGCGTGTTGCCTGGATTGACTCCAGGTGTTGCGCGAGCCTTGTTTCCTGGCGAGAAAATTGCTGGGCCGCGGGGATATCGGTAAACGTTTCAATTATGCCATATGAGAACGCACATAGAATAGTGGCTAACAGACACAAGTGCAGATAGAAGATGATGCCTGGAGCTTTTGTGGCCTTGTTTTTAAGATAGCTGCTCTTGCCGGGCCAGAGTTGCCACAGGACAGCTGGAATGGTGAGAAGCAGACAGATAAGATACCTCGCGGTTGGTTCTGGTGCTGACGCGGCCGATGTACTCGGCGAGTAGATGATGATCGTTAATCCACCACCCACAAGTAACATCAGGCGGCTATACTCGATGATCTGCTTTTGTCTTGCTTCACGTGTGGTCGCTATCTCTTTCCCGCTTTCCCGCCTGATATTTTTGATTGCGCTCCATACAGCCAGTGTCCACAGCACTAAATAGCCGAGGCTCCAGCTACCTCGCAGGAGCAAGCACCCCGCCTGTATTTCCCCAAGGGTTGGAGCCATGTTGGAGGGACACATTTGCGGATAGCCGGTTGCACTAGGGATACCAATAAAGAATGCGCCACCCAATTTTTGCAGTAGTGAATAGCTTTTTCCATCAGTCGCGTTGATAAGTCCAGCCATATTGGCGATGGTGCTTTCGCTAAATGGTGCTGTTATATTATGCAGGATAATTGGAAATATGCCGATAACAAAGCCGCACAATAATAATAGCCCTGCCAGAGATAGTAAATCTTTTCTTATAAAAATAATGAGAAGGAATAGGCCCATCATGACAAATGGGAAAATCAGAAGATCAGTCCAGATAGCAAAACTTGCCATCAAACCAAGCAGAAAATAGAGTAAATATTGACTTGCTCGCGCTTTATTAGTGATCGTTTTATTATGCCGCCAGAGTATTGCTGTAACCAGGATGCAAATAGTAACTGCTAACAGAGGTAACTCTGGATACCCTCCTATCGCCTTCAATTGTCGGATGATAATCTCTTTTGATTCCAGGCACAGTAAAAGACAGATAAAGAGGGCAAATTTTTCTGTATACAGAAACTTTGAGTACCTGTACATCGCAATTAAAAACAAGCTGAAAAATAGTAATAGTCCAATCCGTAAGCTAAATACGGATGGACCTAAGAGCCGAAAAAAGGGCGCCGCTATATATGCTTCTATCGGCCCCATATATCCCTGCCCATAATACATAAGAGGCCATTCTCCTCCATGTGAAATATGGAGAGCCATAAGCCCCATAATTGATTCATCGCTATTTGTGACAGGCCAGTTATTCATGATCAGAATAAAGCGCATCGATACCGCGATAACCACCATAGTCGTTACAAGTACTACCGCGATACGTGCCTTTTGATTGGGTACGTTTGATGGCGTTTTTTGTTTTTCTAATATAAGTGGTTTGCTATACATCACTATCATCCTATGCTATGGACATGAGAAATGAATTACCTATTACTTATAGAACGTAAATAATCGCTTGTGTGAATAGGACTATTTAACGTATCTGCAATAGAGCATTCTCCTGTAAATATCATGAAGTTACCCCGAGTTTTTTGTTGGGAAAACTCGGGGCCTTTGCGGGTTGGCCATCAAAAACCAGGCTGACCATGAGGTGGATGCAGCGGGGTAACATATTAGAGCCAGACGGTTTGGCTGTCCGCTGGTACAGGAAGGCGTTCGCTGGCCTGAATGGCTGGATAGCCAAGGTAGACAAAGGCGACCAGCTGATCTTCTGCTGCCAGTCCAAACCAGTGTTTGATGCGGGGATCATAGGCCGCCTCTCCGGTACGCCATATGGCGGCCAGTCCCATCTCCTCAGCAGCCAGCAGCATGTTCTGTACAGCCGCCGCCGTCGCCTCGATGTTTTCAATGGCGAGTACGTTGCCCTGTTCCGGCGCTTTGGAGGCTACAGCGATCAGGATAGGGGAGCGCAATGGCTTATTCCGCTCTTTATCCAGGCTGGCTTGGCTGCAAAGATAGGGTTCGTCCTTGTGGCGCTCGGCCAGGGCCTGGGTCATCACAGCTCCCAGTTCGATACGTGTCTTACCGCTCACCACAAAAAACCTCCATGGCTCGGTTTTATGATGATTAGGGGCGTGCGTGGCCGCCTCCAGCACACGCTCAATCTGCTCGTGCGTCGGCACCTGGTCCGTCATCTTACCAATGCTACGACGCCGCTTGATCGTTTCAAAAACTGTTGTCATCTGCTCTAAACTTTCTCTCCTACTCATAATGGCGCTACCGCCCGGGAAGGTTTTTTACCGCCTATACGTTTGCTATCGTTGAGATGTATTATAGCTCTTTTCCCCACTTTATGAAAAGGCATGACCCCATCACATGGATATTGAGGAGTGTGGTGTGCGGCCTCGGCCGCACACCACACTCCTCAATATCCATGATCGGCGCCGCAGGCGCCTGAGCAAAGAAAGAGGCCAGCGCATGCGACATAAGTTTGAATTGGTAGCGATTTATCCCACTGCATGATAAACTGAACGCGATAACATCATACCTTTCAATCAGTTAAGTAAAGACGGCGCAAATTCAACTGGAGTGTTGTCACGCGACTTGTCAGGTTCATACATTTCTGCGATTGATTGGTCGAAGATGAGGTGTAGGTGTGGAAAGTTTTTTTTCGTGGTTGACTTCGATCGTGGGTGCTGGTTCGGCCTATATGGAGCAGGTATGGGATTATCGCGCGGGTCCCGATCCCTCTTCTATAATCTGTAATCTGGTCTGCTATCATCAGGCGGAAGAGGTTACGGCCCTGACGTGTTCTTCTGAGACGCGCGTAATGGCGTCAACTGGCGAAGACCAGGATATTCACATTTGGAATGTGCGCACCCGGTATGCTGTTTTCGTCTATCGGGAAACTATGAGTGCTGTGCTGGATTGGCTGCCCGACGCAAGCTTGAAGATATCGACCAGTACAGAGCGAGTGCTCTATATATGGGATGTCTGGACCCAGGCACAAAAACAACCTGGCGTAGGAGTATATTACTCACCAGGATCCGCTAGCTAATACCCTAGCATGGCTGCTGTGTGTCTCCTCTGCTTATTTGCCTGAGAGGGTGCCCTGGCCTGTGCTAGTCGTGATAAGACTCTCAGCCTATCAGGTTGCAATAGAGGAGAAGAAAAAGATGGAAGCACGTTTCATTACTGATCGGCAGCAGTGGAACGACTTCGTGGAGAAGTCCCCCTACGGAAATATCACCCAGTCCTATGAGTGGGGTGAGCTGTCGAAGGATGTCGGTTCACAGGCGTTTCATGTCGGCGTGGTTGATGATCAGGGCAATCTCTGCGCCGCCATGCTGCTGCTGCTGGTCAAGATGCCGCTTTTGCGTAGCAGTTTCTTCTATGCGCCACGCGGTCCCGTGATCGATGATCCCGATTCCCCGGCGATGAATGTGCTGCTCAACTTCGTCAAGAGCGAGGCCCGTAAGAAGGGGGCCTTTATGCTCAAGCTGGAACCGGGAGTCGACGCAGGCGATACCACCTGGACCTCGGCCCTGACTCGTCGCGGCTTCAAGCCATCGAACCAGTTTCTGCACATTCGCAATGAATGGATCCTGGATATCCGGCCGGATGAAAAAGAGATCCTGGCCAACATGAAAGAGAAGTGGCGCTACAACATCCGCCTGGCATCCCGTAAAGGTGTAACGGTACGCGAGGCTAAAGGCCGGGAGGATATGGAAGCTTTCTATAGTATCCTGCAGGAGACCAGTGAGCGCGACCAGTTCTATATCCACAGCATTGAGCACTTTGAGTTGGTAGAGAAGCTATTTTCTGAGGGTGATCGCTACGCCATGTTGATCGCCGAGCACGAGGGCAAGCCGATTGCCGCTATCGTCCTGATGCGCATGGGTAAGTGGTGCTGGTATCGCTATGGCGCGTCCCTGACCAAAGGTCGCAACGTCATGCCCAATCACCTGCTGCAGTGGACCGGCATGCAGTGGGCCAAAGCCCGTGGCTGCGAATACTACAACTTCCTGGGCATTCCCACCACGCTGGAAGAGCCAGAGGCCAAGAAGGATCCGTTGTGGGGCGTCTATACCTTCAAGCGTGGCTTCAACGGCTTTGCGCGTACCGCGATGCCTGGCTACGACTTGCCCTACAACCCATTCCTCTACCAGGCTTACAGGCGCATGCTCGATTTCAAAAAGTGGCGTGCCGCCCGCCAGAATCACAAAGAAGAGGCCGAACAGGAGAAGGCCCCCGAACAGCCCCCCAAAACTCCCACCCACGCATAGCATACCTCAATGAGAGGATGTATCAAGCAGGCAGAAAGCGGAGGAGTGCGGGAGGGTCGGCTAGCCGACCCTCCCGCACTCCTCCGCTTTCTGCCTGCTTGATGTATTAAAAATCGGAGGTAGACTCTGACCCTATGGGTGGGTCGTCTCGGGTTTGGTGGAGATTTGGACCTTGCCTTCGCCGGTGTTGAGGAGGTTGCCCTCGAAGCCGATGGAGGGGAGCAACTGGGCCTGGGCCTGCGTGCTCAGCGGCAGCGCCCAGAGCTTGATGAAGCCGAGGGCGGCGTTGTGGTCGAACTGGTCTCCACTGTCGTAGGTGGCCAGGCCATGATCGTAGAGCGAGTGATCCGATTTGCGACCAACGATCTGACAGCGACCACGCGACAGCTTGACGCGTACCGTGCCGCTGGCGAAGCGCTGCGTGCTCTGGACGTACGCGGCCAGGTCCTGGTGCAGGGCGCTATACCACTGGCCGTTGTAGATCAGGCGGGCGTACTCGGAGGCGATCGTCTCTTTGAAGCGGATCTGTTCGCGGCTCAGGGTCAGACTTTCCAGGGCACTGTGGGCGGTGTGCAGCACCACGGCGGCCGGAGCTTCGTAGATCTCGCGCGACTTGATTCCGACCAGGCGGTTCTCGATGTGGTCGATGCGTCCGATGCCGTATTTGCCGGCCTCGCTGTTCAGGGTCTCGATCAGGACATAGCCGGGCATCTCTTCACCGTTGAGGGCGACCGGGATGCCGTTCTGGAAGCTGATCTCATAGTATTTGGGCTCCAGGGCGTCCATGGTGTCGGGATCGCTGGTCCAGGCGAAGACGTCGGCCGGTGGCTCGGCCCAGGGATCTTCCAGGATGCCGCATTCGATGCTGCGACCCCACAGATTCTGGTCGACCGAGTAGGGGCTGGCGTTGCTGACCTTGATCGGCATGTTGTGCTCGGCGGCATAGGCGATCTCGTTGTCGCGTGTCATGCTCCATTCGCGCACGGGCGCGATGATCTTGAGATCAGGAGCCAGCGTGTTGATTGAGACGTCGAAGCGCACCTGGTCGTTGCCCTTGCCGGTACAGCCGTGGGCCACGGCGACCGCTCCCTCCTGGCGTGCTACTTCAACCAGCAGACGAGCGATCAGGGGACGGGCCAGCGCTGTGGCCAGCGGATACTGTCCCTCGTAGATGGCGCCAGCCTGCAGGGCGGGCCAGACAAAATAGCGCACAAAATCTTCACGCCCATCCACGATCATGGACTTGATGGCCCCGATCTGGGTG
This sequence comes from Dictyobacter halimunensis, assembly GCF_036245075.1. Classification (NCBI taxonomy): domain Bacteria; kingdom Bacillati; phylum Chloroflexota; class Ktedonobacteria; order Ktedonobacterales; family Dictyobacteraceae; genus Dictyobacter; species Dictyobacter halimunensis. Next base: position 1,455,421 of record NZ_BSRI01000002.1, on the reverse strand, counting down.
GCGCGATCGGCGATCTCCTGCATGTTGCGCTCATTGCCGACATCAATGGTGACGGCGATTACGTCCAGGTCGTATTTTTCTTTGATCCAGCGAATGGCGACTGAGGTATCAAGTCCTCCAGAATATGCGAGTACAACGGATGGCATAGCTACTCCTCCTCCAGAATAGATATCTGTGATGTTCCGACGAGCTGTTGAATTGCGGTTGTGAAAGTTGTGGCGCGTTGCTGCCAGTCTTCTTGCGCCTGCGCCAGGCGTTGTCGGGCCTGTTCTAAACCCGGATTGCCAGTGCCGCCCTGATGGCTGCGGGCCTTGAGGCGTTCAACCAGTTGCTCCTGACTTTCGGTTGGCAGAGATAGGAGCTGATCGAGCTGGGCCGTGACCTCTTTGCCGACGATGCGATAGGCATCGCGGAACGGCATCTGATCTTTAGTGACCATGTCGTAGGCGCGATCGGTGGCGAAGAGCTCAAAGGTGCAGGCCTTCAGCAGTCTTTCTTTGTTGACACTTATCTTGCTGATCACCAGGGAGCAGATGTCGATGCTCTGCTGCGCCAGGTCCAGCGCCTCCATCAGCGGGCGCTTGGTCTCCTGGTAATCCATGTTAAAGCCGGATGGCAGGCCGCAGACGATGCCAAGGATATGCTGTTGATGGGCCAGCATCGTCTGGGCTCGCCCCCGCACCAGTTCCATGATGTCCAGGTTGCGCTTCTGGGGCATGATGCTGCTGCCGGTGCATACCTCCTGCGCCACCTGGAAAAAGCCGTACTCGGCCGTGGTAAAAAGCAGCAGGTCCTGGGCCATCTTGCTGAGGTCCAGCATGATCTGCGTCAGCGCCTGTACGATGGCCGCCTCGATCTTGCCGCGGGCGTTCTGTACGTAGATAACGTTATTCTGTACGCGCGCGAAGCCCAGCAGGTCAGCGACCAGCTGGCGATCGATAGGCAAGGGGACACCATAGCCAGCGGCGGAGCCGAGCGGCGACTGATCGTTGATCTCATAGGCCGCCGAGAGCAGGCGCTCATCATCGATGAGGGACTCGGCGAAGCTGGCGGCCCACAGGCCAACCGAAGAGAGCATGCCGCGCTGCATGTGGGTATAGCCGGGCATGGGAGTAGCCATCTGTTCTTCGGCGAAGTTCAAAAGCGTAGTGATCAGGTTGAAGAGCTTCTTGCTGGTCTGCGTTAGTTCCTCTTTGCTGTAGAGGCGTAGATCCACCAGCACCTGGTCGTTGCGCGAGCGGGCGGTATGGATATTCTTGCCTGCTGTACCGATTGTCTGCGTCAGATAGTTCTCGATGCTAGTGTGCACATCTTCATCCGAGGGCTGGACGACAAATGTATCTTCTTTCTCCAGCTCAAGGATCTCGTTCAGACCTTTTTTGAGGGATTGGAGCTCTTCGTCGTCGAGAATTCCAATCTGGTGCAGCATGATAGCGTGGGCCAGCGAGCCCCAGACGTCATGCCGAATCAGGCGATTGTCGAGCAGACTATTTTGCGCGGCCGTGTAGCGCTCCACCTGCTCGTTGATGCTATAGCCTTTTTGCCAGATCTTGCTCATCGCGCGCCCTCCTTCGCGCCGTGGGAGACGCTGGGATGGGCATGCCATGCGTGGCTGGCAGGCTGGTTGAGGGCACGAATGGATCTTGCCGTGGTGTCCGATAGGTTGGGGCACCCCTGTTGAACCATTAGCATGTGTGATCTCCTTCGATTGTGCTATGGAAGAAGCTGCAGGGCAATAAAAAACCCCCCGCCCCTTCCGTCAATCTTGAAGGGACGAGAGTGCAGGGATATCTTAATCATTGCCCTATCACACCCGTGGTGCCACCCTAATTGTCTTTCATGCAGGCTCTATGAGCAAGAGCCGAAAGACCACTTTTCCTGGTTACTTGCGAAACATGGGAACCAGCCACCTGTCCTACTTGTCTTCTGTGGTCCCATAAGTGTGTGGATCACAGCAAACTTTCTTCGGCCAGCCGCTCACGAATGCGTTCTGAGAGGACACGACCATTCCGAACTTCCACTCTACTCCGGATCGCTGTTGGTTGTAACTCTCGTACTATTTTCGTTCAACGCGGGTCTTCTTTAATATTTGTATTAGGATAACAGCCCTCTCCTGAAATGTCAAACCCCTGACTGCACATAAAAGTTGCCTTTTAGGAGGACATGTTTCACATATCCATGTAGATTCGTTTGTTATACAGGGGTGGTCCAGGCAGTCAGCGATATCTACCCGCGAAAGGAGCATAGCTCATGAGCGTTATTACCAATTGGGGCGCCGCCATCTATTCGTCGCTGGCGAATGCGCTCGGTATGGTGTTTGCGTTTATCCCGAGGCTGGTTGGATTCTTAGTCATTCTGTTGGTAGGCTGGATTGTAGCTTCGTTGCTGGCTAAAGGACTAACCCTGTTGTTGCGCCGTGTAGGCTTTGATCGCTTGAGCGATCGCATTGGGCTTACGCGCTTTGAGCAGCAGATGAATATGCGCATGGATCCCGCGACATTATTAGGAAAGGTCCTCTTCTGGTTTGTTTTCTTGATCTTCCTGGTGCCTGCCTTCAACGCCCTGGAGTTGAACGCGGTCAGCGTCCTGATCGGACAGATCGTTGGCTATATCCCTAATGTGTTTGTCGCGATCGTGGTTTTGCTTATCGGTATGCTGGTCTCGGCCGTGGTGGCCGACCTGGTGCGGGGTGCCTCCGCCAGTACGCGCATGGCGAATCCCAACTTCCTGGCCAACATCGCGCGTTACGCGATCCTGGGTTTCTCCGTGTTGATCGCTCTGGAGCAACTGCAGATTGCTCCCGCGTTGATTACGACGCTGTTTACCGCTGTCGTTGGTAGCATCGCGCTGGCCTGCGGACTGGCCTTTGGCCTGGGTGGACGCGATAGTGCCAAGCGTGTCCTTGAACGTAGCGAGAATCGTATGAACGTGGCCATGGCGCCCGCCTCGGGGCAGGGTCAGATCGATATGTCGCAGCCCTTTAATCAGCCACCATCGATGGTGGGCAAGGCTCCCGGTGAGCTTAATCAACCGGGACAGCCTACCCCCGCGGGTCCGACCACGGGCTACCCGTCCCAGACGCCCCCTACTCAGGGCTACCCGTCCCAGACGGCCTCCACCCAGGGCTATCCCCCACAGACCTCTACCGGGCAGGGGCCGAACGAGCCATGGCGTAGCAAATAACCGTTGTAACATCCGGGATCAGTGGTAACCGGCTCCGGTCTCCGGACGTTAATATATGTGGATTCCAGATATATGCAGAACCACAAAGGGCAACCCGCCCTTTGTGGTTTGTGAATAAAAAAGGAGATTTTCTATCTTTGCTTTTCTCTTGAATTTAGTACGCAAAAAATTTGTGCGCTTCGCCATTATCGGTGGCATTGGTATTCTCATTAATGATCTGGCGCTGGCTGCATTTATGTTTTTGTTCCATTTCTATCCAGTTGCCTATGTCTTTGCTTTTGCCGTCAGCAATGGCGCCAATTTTGCCCTGAACCAGCTCATTACCTATCCCGAATACCGCCCCAACCACGCTTCTATCTGGCTCTATCGGCTGCTGAAGGCCGAGGTGACCAGCATCTCCGCCCTGGTGATCTCTTTCTCGGTGGCTCTAATCTTCCACTATGTCTTCCACGTGAACGAATACCTCTCCAATCCGATCGGGCTCTGCTTCTCGTTTGTCTACAAATACCTGGTCTCGGATCGCTTCGTCTATCGTCCGCGTCCGACCAGAACCGCTGCGCCCAAGCATGAGCCGGTCACCGATCCGATGTTGCCGCCCACTGTCGACGAGGATGAGACCACTTCGGCGGCCGATTAGTTGTCGCCCTGACACGCCATATACATGTGTTAAAAGATCTTTAAATGTATAATTTTCACTTGACAATGGTTTGAGTGCTTACTATACTAAAGTCAAAGCTGGATAAGCACATTGGTTTCGTCGCTGCAACAGGTCTGGTAACTAGCTTGCAGTTACGAACAGTCATAGATGATCAGTACAATGTATTCAAGTAGAGGCGAGTGATCGAGGAAGAGTAGGCGGGTGTGGTATATACAGCGACCTGGAGGGTGGTGCAAATCCAGGTATACCAGCCGACCGAACACACCGAGAGAGCCTTGTGCGAACAGGCGCAGCAGCGCCAAAGCACACCGGATGGCCTCATCCGTTATCAAGAGCATCTTATAGTCTTGCGTTCTTTTGTTTGAAAGAGACAGGACTATGAGGCCGAGTGTCTGTCGGTTGGACAGAAATGAGGATGGGACCGCGGATTGACCTTCGTTCCTCGAGTTGCGAGGAATGAGGGTTTTTTTATGGGTAAAACCAGAAGGAGTACACTGACGATGGTAACGAGATTGAGTGAAGATCACATCAAGCTGGCGATACAGAAGGATGGTCGGTTGACCGAAGATACGCGTAATTTGTTGCGTACCGTGGGTCTGCATTTTGAATCCTATAAGCAGCGCCTCTTCAGTATCTGCCGCAACTTTCCGATGGATATTCTGTATGTGCGCGATGACGATATCGCGGAGTACGTTGCTGAAGGCGTGGTGGACCTGGGTATCGTGGGCCGCAACCTGGTGGTGGAGTCCGACAAGCCGGTTACGGAGATCATGTCGCTCAACTATGGCCATTGCAGCCTGAAGGTGGCCGTTCCCGCCGAGAGCGGCATTACAAACATCGAACAGCTGGCCGGCTGCAAGGTCGCGACCTCGTATCCCGTGACGACCAGTCGCTTTTTTCAGGAGCGCAACGTGGATGTCAACGTAATCACCATCAGTGGTAGCGTGGAGATTACGCCCGCGCTGGGCGTAGCCTCGGCCATCGTCGACCTGGTCAGCACTGGTAGCAGCCTGCGCCTGAACGACCTGGTCGCTATCGACAACGTGCTGGACTCGCAGTCGGTGATCATCGCCAACCGCGACTCGCTGGCCAACGACCATAAAGCCGCTATCATCGAGCGCCTGCTGACACGCTGTCGTGGCGTCATCGCCGCCTCCGAATATAAATACGTCATGATGAACGTCCCGTCCAGCGCGCTGGAATACATCTCCACCATTATGCCCGGCCTCAAGTCTCCCACCGTTCTGCCTACGGCCGATCCCTCCTGGATGGCCGTGCATACCGCCATTCGCGAAGACATGTTCTGGGATGTCATCGAAGAGCTCAAAACCCTCGGCGCCCAGGGCATCCTCGTTTCCTCCATCGAAAAAATGTTTGTCTAATATGGCTGCTGCGGTTGTATGATTTCCCTGCTATCTAATCATACAACCGCAGCATTGCTATTGCGCCTTCCGAGGTGGGAACCACTCTGCGTTCGCGAACAGAAAGCCGCCATGTCGTACGCTGTCAGTTATATCTGATATAACTTTTTCTCTGTCCTTTTTGAGCGCCGCTTCAAGAGCCGCACTCCGGCTGATGTGTGCTGGTCCAAATACATTGCTCCATGACTGAAGATCGAGCAGTAACGGAATAAGCGCTAAACCTTCCTCAGTTAAAGAAAAGATTTCGCGGCGTTTATCCTTTGGATCAACCACCTTCGTGATAATTCCCTGGCATTCAAGCCTTGCCAAGCGGTCGGCCAGGATATTCGTCGCAATACGCTCGTCTGATTTCAAGAATTCCCCATGTGTCCTTTTGCCGGCATAGACAATGTCGCGTACAATAAGCAGCGTCCACTTATCGCCGAAGATCTCAAGTGCGAAGTTAATAGGACAGTCAGACCTGAGTTGATTCTTTTGTATCTGGAACCCCTGTTTTGTTGGATGCAGACCTTTCATCCCTTTTGTTCCTTTTGAGCAGCCTTAAATACTTCTACATTCCGCGCTACAAATTCGGCAAATGGAGTTGGCTGGATACCAAACAGTTTATGTGTCTCGAGGAGCACTTTCGACTCAGAACCCTTGCGTCGCTCACTGTAAAGTTCGTTCACAGCATCCGCCAGTTGCTCCGGCATACCGAACATGACGAGTTGCTGTCGCTCCTGTTCAGGTGTGACGTTGACGTAGTGGATAGTCCTCCCAAGTGCCCTGGAAAGCTGCGCAGCAATAGCGTTTACCGTCATCGAGTCTGGCCCGCTTAGCTCATAAATCTTGCCTTCATGACCTTCAGTTGTAAGCACGGCATGGAGTACCTGGGCGATATCATGCACATCAACTGGTGCGATGAACGCGTTGTCCATAGGGATGAATAATGAGTCCTGCGCGATAACCGTCGCTGCTTCGAGCAGATACATTTGCATGAAGTGGGCCGGGCGAATATGCGTCCATGCCATGCCGGAATCCTCGAGGTGTTTCTCGATCTCGGCATGCATGCGTAAAAAACGGGCAGGGCTATTTTTATCTGGATTCAGGCTGGACAGTTTAACGATGTGTCGTACACCCGCCTTTTTAGCAGCATTGATAAATGATATCTGCATTGCGGCCATTGCTACCGGGTCTGCCGGAGATATAAGCACTGTTTTGTCTACGTCTTTGAGTGCGTCATCAAGTGTTTCTGGCTTGAGCATGTCGCCGGCTGCAATTTCAATGTTCGGATCATCTTCAAACATGTTCGCGTTTTTAGCGTCCCTCGTGAGTATGCGTACTTGCTCATGGCGTTTTCGGAATTTGTTCACAAGTGCCGTACCGGTCAGGCCAGTTGCTCCAGTAATAAGAATCATGATGTACTCCTACCTTTTCCTTTGCACTCACTGTCACGTCATTAGTTTGCATTTTGCAAACTAATTATAGCGTTATTATGGCGGAAATACAACAAAAAATGCTCCAATTTGGAGCATTTTTACCTTCTGTTCGCCTTATTCGACGTCCCTTGTTGTTTCGCATCATCTTGATGCCGATTCTCTTGACAATGGCGATCTGTCGCCTATAATTAATAAACAGACAATATGTTTATTAATTATAGGCGACCTGTTGTTTTGTCCATGAAAAACAGAAAAAACACGATGGGCAATGAAAAGGGAAGTGGTTATGAGTAAAAAGGCTCAATCGTATACAAAAGGTTTTGTACATTCCAAAGATGGGACTCAGATCGGGTACCGCCAGATGGGTAGCGGTCCGGGGCTTATTCTTCTGCATGGGGGGGGTAAATGCCTCGCAAAACTTGATGAAGTTGGGAGGTGCGTTGTCAAATGTGTTTACCGTTTATATTCCGGATCGTCGTGGGCGCGGCCTGAGCGGTCCTTTAGGTGCTAACTATAGCATCGAGAGGGAAGATGAAGATCTTGATGCCCTGCTTACGCAAACGGATGCGCACTTTGTTTTCGGCACCGCTGATGGCGCGCTCTTTGCCCTGCATGCGGCGATCTCGCTGCCCGCCATCCAGAAGGTCATCGCCTATGAGCCTGTTCTGTTCGCGGGCCAGCCAGGGTTGGAACCATTTATAGCCTCCATTCAGCATTTTGAGCTGAATATGGCTAAAGGTGGCCCGATTCTAGCCGTGGTAGGCCTGACAAAAGATCAGGTGAAGGCGCTTCGTCTTGTCCCAGATTCTTTTCTGATACCTCTGACCAGGTTGATATTGCGGCTAGTCGATCGGAATGTGAAAGGTGATGACGTGCCATACCGGGAACTTCTTCCCACGTTGCGCGATGAATTGCAGATCGTCACCCAAACGGAGGGCACCATTGAGAATTATAGAGGCGTGACCGCTGATGTCCTATTACTCCTTGGCAGCAAAAGCGCTGAATTCATCAAGGGAAGTATCAATGCTTTACATAACGTCTTGCCCCATGTTCAGCTAATTGAACTCCATGGATTAAACCATGATGCGGCACAGGATTATGGTAAGCCAGGGCCTATCGCGCAAGAAATAAAGCGCTTTATTCAAGATGCAGCAAAAGTCAGTATATAAGCTATTGTCTCGTGGCTTATCTACTGACTTTTGCTGGAATGCGCCATGCGAAGCGGTTTATGGTTGGCTGCGCATCAGCGTGGGCTCAGATATGTAGAGCTCTGCGAGTGGCTGCTCGTGCCGGTACTCGTCCCAGGCTTTGATGGGCAGCTCAGACAGATCTTTGTGGGCCAGAGCGCGCAGGAAGATGCGCATCTGCTTGATCCTGGTGACCAGGTGGATGTTGCAGTCGATGGCCAGGCGCCGCAGGGTGTAGTTCTGGTCGAAGTCGCGCTGCAGGCGGCCCGCGACGATGACGATGGCCAGGTCAACCTGGTGCTGGCGGAAGGCCTGCTCCACCTCTCCTTTCTCCGCTGATAAGAGGGTGGCCGCGACCTGGTGCCCCTGCAGAAACTGCCATGTCTCTTCGGTGGCGTAGAGCGGCAGTCCCAACTCTTTTAGATGCTGCAGGCTGGCGAGCAGGTCCTCCTGCTTGTCTTCGCCGGATATGCTGAGGAAGATGCCCTTCTGGGGCAGCGTGCCGCCCGAGGCCAGGATGGCCTTCAGATAAGCCTCTTCAAGATCCTCACCGAAGCAGGCGACCTCGCCGGTGGAGGACATCTCTACGCTCAGGACCGGGTCTGCCCCGGTCAGGCGCGAGAAGGAGAACTGTGGCGCCTTCAGGGCGACAAAGTCAGGTTCCGGAACCTCCGTGCAGGGCAACTCTTGCTGGGAGAAGATGGCGTCTACAAAGATGTCCATGAAGTTGACGCCGGTGACTTTGCAGATGAAGGGAAAGGTGCGCGAGGCACGCAGGTTGGTCTCGATCACGTAGAGCTGGCCGTCCTTGAGCAGGAACTGGATGTTGACCGGACCCGTTACCTCCAGCGCCTGTACGATCTGGCGTCCAATCGCAGCGATCTGCTGCTGCACCTCCTGTGAGATGGTCTGCGGTGGCAGGACAATCGTGGCGTCGCCCGAGTGAACGCCGGCATTCTCAATATGCTCCGAGACGACGTGGGCCTTGACCTGCCCGTGCTGGGCGACGGCGTCGAACTCCAGTTCACGCGCGTATTCAAAGAATTTTGAGACAGTCACGGGATGGTCGGGTGAGAGCGCGGCGGCCTGGCTGGCGTACAGCTCCAGTTCTTCGGGCGTGTCGCAGACCTTCATGGCGCTGCCCGAGAGCACATAGGATGGGCGAATAAGGACCGGATAGCCGACGCGCTCGGCGAAGGAGGTCAATTCGTCCAACGTCGTGAACGTGTTCCACTCGGGTTGTTGTACACCTAGTGTGTCCAGCAACTGTGAGAAGGTGCTGCGGTTCTCAGCGCGATCGATGTTTTTCGCCAGCGTGCCCAGCAGTTGACAGCCATACGCCGCCAGCGCGCGGGCGCGGTTATTGGGTGTCTGTCCTCCCACTGAAACGATCAGGCCCTCCGGCTGCTCGAAATCGTAGATGTCGGCGATGCGCTCAAAGGTCAGCTCTTCAAAGTAGAGCCGATCGGAGACGTCATAATCAGTGGAGACCGTTTCGGGATTGCTGTTGATGATGATAGCCTGTCTGTCGTGCTTCTTCAGCGCCTCGACTGTGCTGACGCTGGTCCAGTCGAACTCCACCGAGGAGCCGATGCGGTAGGGACCCGAGCCGAGCACGATCACGCCATCGCCGGAGCAGGGCGAGACATCATGGTGTCGCGCATTGTAGGTCAGGTAGAGATAGTTGGTCTCGGCCGGGAACTCCGCACCCAGCGTATCGATCTGCAAGACCGAGGGGCGTACCCCCAGCTGCTGGCGCAGATTACGGATGCTCATCTCGTCGCTGCCATGCAGTTCGGCGATGCGCTTATCCGAGATACCCAGCTGCTTCAGCTCCCACAACTGCTCGGCCGCCAGATCTCCGCCTGGTGTAACCGCCCCTTCATGCTCGATGATATTAGCGATGCGCGCCAGAAACCAGGGGTTGATGCCGGTCAGCGTATAGATCTCATCGATGGTGATGCCCTGCTGCAGGGCCTGCGCCAGCGCGAAGGGACGTTTGGGCGTCGGAGTAGAGAGATAGTGCCTCATCTCTTCCTGCGAGGAGAAGAAATCTGCGGCCGGCAGCGCGCCCTCGAAGTTCTGCTCCAGCATGCGCAGGGCCTTCTGGTAGGCCTCCTCAAAGGTGCGCCCGATGCCCATCACCTCGCCCACGGACTTCATGCCCGTGCCGATCGTTTCCTCCACCCCCTTGAACTTGGCGATATCCCAGCGTGGTATCTTGACGACCAGGTAGTCGAGGCTGGGCTCGAAGCAGGCACGGGTCACGCCGGTGACCTTGTTGGGCAGGCTGGTCAGATCGTAGCCGAGCGCCAGCTTGGCAGCGATATAGGCCAGTGGATAGCCGGTGACTTTGCTGGCCAGGGCCGAACTGCGCGAGAGGCGTGCGTTGACCTCAATGACATAATATTGGGTGCTCATAGGATCCAGGGCGAACTGGACGTTGCATTCGCCGACGATGCCCAGGCTGCGCACGATCTGGATCGAGGCCGCGCGCAGCAGGTGATATTCCTCATTGGTCAGGGTCTGGCTGGGCGCGACCACGATCGATTCGCCGGTATGGATGCCCAGCGGGTCCATATTCTCCATATTGCAGACGGTGATGCAGTTATCATGATGATCTCGGACAACTTCATATTCTATTTCTTTATAGTGATGAAGATATTGTTCAACCAGCACCTGCGGGGCAAACGAGAGTGCATGTTTAACGATATGCTCAAGTTCATTTTTTGTATTGGCGATACCCGAGCCCTGTCCACCCAGGGCGAAACCGGCGCGCACCATCACGGGAAAGCCGATCTGCTCTCCCAGTGCGAGCGCCTCGGCCAGAGTAGTGGCGCTCTGACTCTGCGGGGTTGGAATATTGATGCTATGAAGATGCTCGGCGAACTTCTGCCGATCCTCGGTTAGAATAATGGCTGAGATTGGTGTGCCCAGGATGCGCACGTTGTGGCGGGCCAGAATTCCCTGTTCATGCAGCTGGATGCCACAGTTCAGGGCCGTTTGACCGCCGAATGAGAGCAGGATGCCATCTGGCTGCTCGCGCTGAATGACCTGCTCCACGAAGTAGGGCGTCACGGGCAGAAAGTAGACACGGTCCGCCAGCAACTGTGAGGTCTGGATGGTCGCGATATTGGGATTGATCAGGACGGTCTGGACCCCCTCCTCCTTTAACGCCTTCAGGGCCTGCGAGCCGGAATAGTCGAACTCACCGGCCTGTCCAATCTTCAAGGCACCGGACCCCAGCAGCAGCACTTTGCGTAGTTGTTCCATCAAATTTTCTCCAGGAAGTAATCAAAGATCCACTCAGTGTCCACTGGTCCAGGGGCCGCTTCGGGATGAAATTGAACCGACATAAAGGGTTGGGAGACATGCATGATGCCCTCATTGCTGCCGTCGTTGGCATTGATAAACCAGGGCTTGAAGTCAGGTGGTACCTCGCTGACCACGAAGCCGTGATTCTGGGTCGTGATGTAGCAGCGCGGGCTACCCTGCATGATGCAGGGCTGGTTCTGGCTGCGATGCCCAAACTTCATCTTGCTGGTATCGCCACCGGCCGCCAGAGTCAGCAGATGGTTGCCCATGCAGATGCCCAGGGTGGGGATCTTCTGTTCCAGTGCCGTGCGAATGGTCTGAATGGTCGCCGTGGCCGTTTTGGGATTGCCCGGGCCATTGGAGATCAACAGGGCGTCGAAGTGGAAAGGGATATCCGGTGCGAACAGGTTATAATCCCAGGGCACCGTCGCGATGCGTACATTGCGGCGCTCCAGACAGCGCACGATATTCTTCTTGGCGCCGCAGTCCAGCAGTGCGATCGTTTTGGGACCGTTGCCTGAGATGGTAACTTCGCTGGTTGAGACCTGTGAGATCAGGTTGCTCTGGTTGGGATCAAAGAAGGGCACGTCCTCATCGAAGACGATTTTCGCCAGCATAGCTCCGTGGTTGCGGATGTGCTGGGTGAGCAGTCGCGTATCTTTGATTTCGAGCGCCGGCACCTTTTGCTGCTTGAGCCACTCGCTCAGGGTCATCGTGCTCTGGGCGTGTGACGGCGTATCAATGTAGTTGGAGACGATCAGCCCGGTAGCGTGGATGCGATCATCTTCCCACTTGTCCCGGGAGGGCACGCCATAGTTGCCGGCCAACGGATAGGTCAGGGTCAGAATCTGACCGGCGAACGAGGCATCAGTCAGTGACTCGGGATAGCCCACCATACCCGTGCTGAAGACGACCTCACCGGATCGTCCCTCTTCATAGCCAAAGGAGCGGCCCTCAAATTGCGTCCCATCCTCCAGGATTAGTTTGCCGTGGCGCAGGGGCCGCTGGGTTGAATCTGGTCTGGTTAGTACTGGCGTGTGCATGGATCATCCTTTCTTAACTGCCATTCCTCCGTTTGTCGCCAGGAGGTTTAAGCAGAACATAATGACAGGTCAACCGAAATGGATCAGGCATCTGGCAGATACCGTGTGGCTGGCTCAGCCCCCAAGCCGGGTCGCCAGTAAGGCCATCTGGGCCCACATTCTATTTTCGGCTTCGTCGATGACGATCGAACTGGGACCATCCAGTACGCCTTGCGTAACCTCGATATTTCTACGCACCGGCAAGCAGTGCATAAATTTGCCCTGTCTGGTACGAGCCATCTTTGGCTCATCAACAATCCAGTCTTTCAGTTGCGCCCGGGCCTGTTTTTCAGCTTCCCAGTTGCCGTAGTAGGGGAGGGCGCCCCAGCTTTTTGCACACACGATATCCGCGTCTTCCAGGGCTTCATTCTGATCATTGGAGATGGAAAATGAGCCCCCACTCTGTATAACACGTTTCTGGGCCACTTCAAGTATCTCAGGATCTAGTTCCCATCCCTGTGGATGTGCCAGTACGACGTCCATACCCAGGTCGCAGGCGGCCAGCAGTTGTGAATTGGTGGTGGCCATTGGCAGAGCCTTGGGGTGGTAGGCCCAGGTGTGAACGTATTTTTTGCCCTTTGTCTCGCCCAATTGTTCTTTGATGGTGACGGCGTCTCCCAGTCCCTGGCAGGGATGATAGACGTTGGATTCCATATTGATGACGGGCACGCTGGCGTACTTCGCGAAGCTGTTGAGCACGATATCCTGTTTGGCTTCGGCCCAACTGCCGGTACTGGCGCTCTCAGCTGATTTGGTGACCAGCTCGCTGCAGCGGATGGCCAGGCCGTCGCAGTAGCGCGAGAGTACGGGGGCCACCTCTTTGACATGCTCGATGGTCGAGCCATCCATCACCACATCATCGGCGTACTCAAACGACCACACGTTGTTGCCGCTGATCTCCAGCGCCTGGCCGCCCAGCTTGAACATGGCCGTGGCGAACGAGACCCGCGTGCGAACCGAAGGATTGAAGAAGAGTGTGGCCAGCGTCTTACCGGCCAGGCTCTTCTGCACTTTACCCTGTTTTAAATCTAAGGCCAGCGCGATGAGCGCCTGGATCTCTTCCTGGGGCAGGTCGGCCGTATTCAGGAAATGGGTATTGGTTTGCTGTTGAAGCATACGATGTTCTCCTGTACGTACTGACTCTGCTTAAGATTGTGCCATGACGGCTGGCGCGTGCTGTTTCTGCTTGATCGCGGCCAGGTCTTTCTCGACCAGGTGCAGCGTCTTCGGCATGGCGTGCTGGTTGCTCTCGGCGGGAACGCCAAAGTGGCTCTCCACGAACTGGACGCCGGTATCGTTGTTGACAGCGGGACCAGTAATCAGTGTGACGGGAACTCCGTACTGGTGCATGATCTGCTGCGCGCCCCAGGCTCCTACCAGGTCTCCGGCCCCCACGATGAATGAACTGATGTGCTGCTGAATCTCGGGTGACTTCAGGATATGGCCGACGTTATATTCGCCCAGGATGCCGTCGCCGAACTCGGCGATGATCAGATCAGGGTTTGACTTGTTGGCCTCCTGCAGCACGCTGATGGCGGCCTCAACCACCTCTTTGGGATCGCCACAGGTGGAGGGCAGGCCGGCATCCATAAAGCCGATGACTGGAGATGCCCCGGCGTCCGAGATCTTGTCCAGATCCTGCGTGGAAGCGACGCCCGAAAGTTTAACACCGGCGACCTTCTGGCCCTGCTGCGTAAAATGTTTGATGATCTTACAGATGGTGGTGGTCTTGCCTATATTCATGCAGGTGCCGACCACGCCAATGATGGGGGCGCTCTGCTCCAGCGTTGTGTGATGGGGAAGGGCGGCGTCCTTAATGTTGACCTGGCGACCATTTTCGACCAGGCTGCCCAGAATTCTGACCTGCATGGGGGCGCCCCACTGTTCGTTGAGGCCACGGATCTCGCCCACAACGCCGCTTTCGCAGAGATAATAGAGCAGGTCACCAACGGCGACATGTTTGGGGATATCGCCACTATACTCGCGCAGCGCGCGCCGCTTGCCGAGGACGACGGGTAGGACGTCTCCCTCGACTAGAAAACCGATGCGCCCGGTGGTGAACTCTAACAGATTGTTCTTGCCCGCGTCCGACAGTGCTTCCGCGATCAGGACCGCGCCCTCTTCAGGGATAATTTGCTCACTGATCTCAACGACTGAAGGTACGTCAAGCTTGCGCACCGCTGAGGGAATCTTTGTAAGTTGCATCTGCATGGTATTGCACCTCTTCTTCCTGACTGTTTTGCCCTCATTGCACGTGCGCCTGTCACTGGCAGGCTCATAACGTTCCCGAGAGAGGACAAAGAAAAAGTTGGAATGTGATAGATGGAAGGTGCAAAGAGGTAAAAAAAATCCTCGCCCCCTCCATTCTTTTTGAAGGGACGAGAATAGTCACACTAGAAGTTCTCAGACTTCGTGGTAGAGCTATGCCCGTGGTGCCACCCCAATTGTCACTATCTGCAGCTTAGCCTGTTCACGTCCTCGTGACAAAACTGACAGTGACCACTTTTCCTGGTTAATACGCGACGTGGGAACCACCCACCTGTCCTACTTGCTCCCCTGGCTCAAGAAAAAGCCGGGTAGCTTTCTTCGGTCAGCCGCTCACGAAGGCGTTTTGAAAGAGCTTTCCCATTCCGAACTTCCACTCTCTTTCGGATCGCTGTCAGGTGCTTCTCTCATACTATTTTCGATCAGCGCGGGTCTGGTTATTTATTTGTCTTTCAAAGAGATTACCATCCGCCTTGTGAAATGTCAACGAATAAACGTCCTGAATGAATGTGAGTCATGCATACTATTTACGAGCACTTTATGTGGAACTCTTACAGCACATGTTTTAAGCATGGCGCTACCGTAGCCTGCCGCTAAGTGGGGTCAAGGGGCGGCGAGCCCCTTGCGGGGTGCGGGGTGTCCCCGCAAAACCTCTTCTTCTCTTTTTACGCGCCGCTGCGGCGGCGCGAGAGGGAAAAGGTAAGGGCGCGGGGACACCCCGCACCCCGGCAGGAGGGCTCGCCGCCCTCCTGCACCTCCCTCTCTTGACAGAGCAATAGCATTATGTTATACAAATAATAGCAAAATGTTATTGTTGCATTTGAGAAAAGGAGACCTCTTCTCTCTGAGTAAGAGGGATTGATCCAGATGATCATTCTGTTGCTGGCACTGATCGGAACCCTGATCGTTATGGCCTGTCTGACTATCGGTCGGCTGGGCTTTGGACGCAAGGAGCCTTTCGAGGCGCGTTCATTTGTGCGCTGGTTTACGGGTTTTACCATTTTCAATTATGTGTTCTGTTTGGTGATCCTCTACTTCTCTGAACCTGCCTTCACCGGACCCTTCTGGGGCTGGCAGTGGGTGCTCTGGCCGCTGCTGATCAGCAGCATCATCAATCTATTCGCGATCGCCGGGGGCGCGCGCGGGGCGCTGGAGATGAGCCTGAGCGCCAGCCAGGGCCAGGTCTATACTCCCAAAGCCGATGCCGCCAAAGTTTCGCGCCGCTCGATCGCCGCGGGTGTCTTCGGTCTGATCGTCGTGGCCGTCTTTGGGATCGCGGCCACCCTGCTCATCAATATCTTTACTACCTGGTTCGATGGCAACGCCAAGGCGCTGGCGGCGATTCCCCATGTCACCATGCAGTCCGCGCCGAATCTGCCGCCGACCGATGCCAGCCATATCGTGCTGGTCAGTCAGAGCATCGCGTCATACAAGGGGCAGCAGATTCTGGGATCGACGGGCCAGAATCTGGGTTCGGCCTATCAACTGAGCCCGGACAGCTATACGTTGCAGTCCATCAATCATCATCTCTACTACGTCGCGCCGCTGAGCTATAATAACCTGTTTGTCAATCTTTCCAATCCCTTCACGCCTGGCTTTGTGATGGTGGATGCGGAAGATCCCCAGCAGCCGTCACAGCTGCATACCGAGTCGCAAGCGACGATCCGCTACCTGCCTGGAGCGTTGCTGAACCAGGATCTGCTGCGCCACGTCTATCTCAGTGGTTATACCTATGGGCGGCTGGTCGATCCCACCCTTGAGCTGGATGATAGCCTGCATCCCTACTGGACCATTTCTCTCATGCAGCCATCGCGTGGCTATACCGGTGACGTGCTGAGCAAGGTCTTGCTGGTGGATGCCCATACCGGCGATATCAAAGAATACAGCCCTCAGAACGTCCCTGCCTGGGTCGATCGCGTTATGCCAGAGGAGACTGTCTCGCAGTATCTCAGCTGGTGGGGACTTTATCATGCCGCCCCCTGGTTCAATCCCTCTGGTCTGGGACAGCAGTCGCCTTCCAGTTCACCAGAACTGCTCTATAATAACGTCGATCAGCCGGTCTGGCTGATCCCGATGACCTCCGCCTCGATGAATGATAATTCGAGCACCGGTGTGTTCCTGTTCGATACGCACAAGAACCAGGCCAATTTCTACAGCAAATCGGCCGGACTGGGTATTGGTGATAACGTCACGAAGACGTTCCAATCTACGCGCGCCAATATTCGTGGCTATAATGTCGCCTCGGTCCAGCTCTACCAGATCTATAATACGCCGACCTGGGTGGCTATCTACGTGCAGAACACCGCCAGCGGCGATATCTTCCAGGCGGTCGGCCTGGTTGATGCCCGCGAGCTCAATGGCAACAACGTACAATTCGATCCCGACCTCAACTCCGGCCTGCGCGATTACCAGCAATGGTTGACCTCTCAGGCCAGTAACGGCAACTCGGGCGGCAGCACGAGCGGCCAGATACAGACCGCTAGCGGCAAGGTGCAGCGCATCTCCTCGGTCCAGCAGGGAACCAGTACCGTTTACTACCTGCAGATCGCGGGACAGCCGTACATCTTCACGGCCAACCTCGCGCTGTCACCTAAACTGCCTCTGGTCCAGACCGGCGACACCGTAACCGTCACCTACAGCGGAGCCAGCGGAACCGTGGTCAATCTCAAAACCTTTGACGACACCACTATCCAACTCGGGTCAACGCCGACCCCCGCGCCTCGAAAATAACCCCTTCCAGTAGGTTCGGGCCTCGCGTCCGATGAAAACATTTCATCGGACGCGAGGCCCGAACCTATTGGGGTTGTGCTTGCTTACGTAACTATTTGTTGGGTATGATTCGAATATATTGGTGTACGTTAACACTTAATGCTATATCATGTATTCGAGAGGACATATAATGGCATCGGGGACAACACAACAAAATAGTTCTTTTACACAAAAATATGGTAATGTCATCACGGTGGCGCTGTGGGCCGCCGCCCTGACATCGCATGCAATTCTTTTGCCAAAGCTGATTCGTGAGTTGAAACGTTAACTGTCAAAAAAGATCATAAGAGCGCCCTGTATGGGGCGCTTTTGTTATATAATTGCCTGCATCAAAATCTTTCCTTCTGCATTTCAACCACTTTTCTTCTTTCTTCCAGGTCTTGACAGATATATACAAATGATGGTATGTTTACTTTCGTTCAACGTTGAACGAAAGTAAACATACCAGGATGTTCAGTTCAGTATATTTGACAAGGAAGAGAAGATATACAATGAAGATGTTTATTTTGCGCTGGAAGCTAGTTGTAGCCGGGTTCATTGGCATTGTTGCTTGCTTGATAGCTGTTGCTCCTGCGGCGTATGCCTCTGCCTCTGGTGGTCCCATTTCCTGGTCTGACTCCACGACGATTAGCAATACGAGGAATCCTGGCTGGGGGCGCATGTTGCCCTGGAGTAAGCAGGATGAGAATCTGATTACGTATACCGAATACCCGAGTAGTGGCCCCTTCGTGATCAAAGTAGCCACTGTCGATAAGACAGCCGAGCACTATAACGTTATTGCCTCTATACCATCGCCTGATGGTTATATTCAGGAACAATCTCAGATGGCGCGCTTACACGATGGCACCATCTTGATGGCGACGCGTAGCCGCCGAACAGACCTGAACTGGTTCGGTCTTCCCGTCTTCAAGAGTACCGATGGGGGGCATAACTGGACGCTGGTAAGCCAGCTGGATACGAACCCCAATTCCGCCGGGCGTTTCAATCGTGGCCTATGGGAGCCTTTCTTATACGTGTTGCCGAATGGCTGTGTTGCTGGTTTCTATTCCAGTGAAAAGCATGCCGATGACAACCCATCTTATAACCAGGTCGTATCTGAGCGCGTCTCCTGCGATGGAGGGACTACCTGGGGACCTGAGATATTTGCCGCCGCTCAACCTGGCGCGGCCCGGCCAGGCATGCCTGTCATGGCGAGAATGGCGAATGGCAAATATATTCTTGTTTTTGAGTTATGCGCGACCGATAACTGTAATGCCCATTACAAGATCTCTAGCGATGGTGTGACCTGGTCAAACGATCTGGGCACGGCTATTCCAGATCAGTATAATGGCCCTTATGTTACTGTTCTGCCGAGTGGGCGCGTTTTGGTTACGTCGGCTGGTTCCAATCAAGTCTCGATCAGTGACGACAACGGTGCCACCTGGTACAAAAATGATCAACCAGCCTGGTATGCTGGATGTTGCACCTGGCCTGCTATCTACCAGGTCGGCAGCGATCCAAAACAGATAGGCGTCATTGTTGGCTTAAACGGCGCGCTTATGATGAGGTTTGGGCGCGTAAAATAAACCTATCGGGATGAAATCAATATAACAGCCCCCTCCAATATCATCAATTGGAGGGGGTATTGTGTACCTGAACTTGCTCGGGCGCGTACGATTTCTAATCAGACGCGAGGTCCGAACTTATTAACCGGTATTGCGGACGCCGGCGGCAATGCCGTTGATGGTCAGGAGCACCGCGTAGGTGAGGCGGGCACGCTCAAGTTCCTCGGCCGATGCCTGCTTTTGCGCTTCCGCGTCCAGCGTCAGGGGACCACCCAGGGCGCGCAGGCGCTTGAGCAGGATGATCTGGAAATAGCTGAGCGGATCAACGTAAGGATTGCGTCTCCGGATCGATTCCTGCAGAGTGGGCGAGTTGTCCAGCAGATTTTTGCCACCGACGATGGCGGTGACCGCGCGGCAGGTGCGTTCGTATTCAGACTGGATCTCGCGGGCGATGCGCTCGCTCAGCGCCCGATCTTCAACCAGGAAGTGGGCATACACATGGGCGATGCTCATATCCGCCTTGGAGAGCGTCATCTGCAGATTGTCCAGGAATGCCTGCAAGAATGGCCATTGTTTGTACATCTGTTGTAGCTGACTCAGTCGAGCTGGATCTTCCTGCAGATATTCTTCGAGCGCGCCTCCCACGCCATACCAGCTTGGGAGCACATAACGGGTTTGCATCCAGGAGAAGATCCAGGGGATGGCCCGTAGCTCTTCAATGGCGCGTCCAACGGTCCTGCGCGCCGGACGGGAACCAATGTTGAGCCAGCCGATCTCTTTGATGGGCGTGGCCTGCTCAAAGAAGGCCAGGAAGGCCGGATCATTATAGATCAGCTTGCGGTAACGGCTATGGGCACTGTTCGAGAGCCGATTCAGAGTCGCGATCCAGTCCGCTTTGGGTTTGGGATGGACCTGGGATTCAACGATGTGCTCGATGGGAATACTGGACTGTACGGCTCCGGCGACCACCAGCTCCATGTTGCGGATCGCGATGTCGTGGATGCCATATTTGAATGAGAGCATCTCGCCCTGTTCGGTGATGCGCAGGCGGCCATTGACTGACCCCGGCGGCTGGGCCAGGATGGCCTGATAGATGGGACCACCGCCGCGACCGATGGCGCCGCCGCGACCGTGGAAGATGGTAATGGTGATGCCGTGACGTTGGCTCAGCGTGGCCAGCCGGCTCTGGGCCTGGTAGAGCTCCCAGCTTGAGGTCAGGATGCCACCATCTTTACTACTATCCGAATAACCAAGCATCACCTGCTGCTCGCGACCACAATTCTTCAGGTATTCCTGGTAGAGTGGATGGGTAAAAGCCGTCTCCAGAATGTCGGTACACTGGCGCAGGTCATCGATAGTCTCGAACAGCGGCACGATCGGCAGATCGTAGATGCCCATCTCTTTGCAGAAGAACTGAACCTCCAGCAGATCGCTGAGCGAATGCGACATGCTGGTGATGTAGCAATTCACGGCGCGCTTGCCGAAGGTCTCGCGCACCTGGCGAATCGTCTGGAAGTTGGTCAGGATCTGGCCGGTCTCCGGGCTCAGCTTGAGGCCGGGCCGGGTCAGGATGCGCGGGTCCTGCAACAGATTTTCCAGGATCTGGATGCGCTCCTGCTCGGGCAAAGTCTTATAGTCATCCTTGCGCAGTCCGGTCGCCTGTAACAGTTCTGAGACGGCGGACGAATGACGTTCACTATGCTGGCGCACGTCCAGTGCGGCGAAATAGAAGCCAAAGCTCTCGACCTGGCGGATCAGCGTTTGCAAGGGACCCCGCGCGATGGTCGTTTCGCCGTCGGCCAGCAGGCTATCTTGCACCAGGCGCAGATCGGCGAGCAGCTCTTCAGCGTCCTTATAGGCGATCCCCTTGCTCGTCTCTTCCTGTTGCTCTGCCAATGGTGAAGAGGTCCAGGAGAGCTGCTGGGGAATAGGTGGGGCGGCCCGGTTCTCGCCCAGTCGTCTCCACATAAGTGAGAACTTGGCGCGATATGGTTCGAGCGCCGTCTGGGGTCCCATCTCTTCCACGTACTCGGGCATGGCCGCCATATCACGGTCCAGCGACGCCTGCAGTTCCGGGGTGACGGTGGAATGATCGATAGATTGCGAGCACTCGCGGGCCAGCTCAAACAGCGTGCGCCGATAGTGAATCAAGATATAGTTGCGTTGCTGATTTAAGGCTGTCAGCAGCGTATCGGCATGAATGAATGGATTGCCATCCTGGTCGCCGCCGATCCAGGAGCCGACGTGCAAAAAGGGTGGGACCACCAGGTCGGGATACTCTTTGTGCAGCAACTCCTCGAATTCCGCGTACAGGTCCGGCAGGGCATAGTAGATGATCTCATCCAGGTAGTAGATGCCCATCTTGATCTCATCCAGTGGCTGCGGCCGCACCTGGCGCACCGCGTCCGTTCGCCAGAGCAGATCGATGACGGTATCAAGATCGCGTTGCCACTGCTCGCGCTCCCGTTGCGTCATCAGATCGGCGTGATCTGATTTACTCAAGAGTTCGGTGATGCGGCGTGATTTCGTGATCAGGCTGCGGCGCGTCGCTTCGGTCGGATGGGCCGTAAAGACCAGGTCGATCGACATCTGATTGAAGAGCTTCTGCAGCGTCTCCCCATCGATCTGGTTACGCTTAAAGAATTCGACCAGCGCCTCTAAAGAACCGCGCTGCGGGGTAGACTGAGGATCAAGCTCATGGGCGCGCCGGCGGCGGATACGATGGTACTGCTCGGCAGTATTAACCAGGTGGAAATAAACGGTAAAAGCGCGAATTACATCGATGGCTGTATCCAGATCACTCTCGCTCACGATGCGCAAGATCTCTTGCTCCATATCGCGAATCTGCTGTTGGATCGTGATTTTCTCGGCACCATCTGCCTGCTTTAGACGCTCACTATGCTCGCGCAGGCGGATGCAAAGGCCACGCAATTGCTCTACTGTATCAAAGACTTGATGGCCTTCGTGCCGTTGAATAGACTGCCCCAATGTGTTGCCCAGGACACGTATATCCTGTCGGAGCGCATAGTCTTTTTCTCGACGGTACATTCGTTCTGACATAATCTGTCCTTACTGTAAGCACATCTGATGAGTAGTACATGATCAACGTCGTTGCCAGATGCTCTCAGTGTAGAGACTTTTTATTTGCGTGTGTGACTCCACTTGCTGGCTTGATCTTGTGCACTTTGTTTTCATTCTAGCATATTTATGCTGCAGGCAAGATGTAGCTGGTTTACATAATTCCCCGCCTGCTGCGGGGAGGGAGGGGAAAGGAATTGGTGGGGGACACCCCCAAACCCCGGCAGGAGGGCTGAGCGCCCTCCTGCACCTCCCGCGGGGGGAGGAAGGTGGGAATGGTGGGGAACCCCAAACCCCGGCAGGAGGGCTGAGCGCCCTCCTGCACCTCCCGTGGGGAGGGAGGGGAAAGGAATTGGTGGGGCACTATATGCCCCAGCATGCTTGCCCCCACGCTCCCGGCAGGGAGGCCCCTGCACTCCTTAAGCTGACGCTAGTAGGGACACCTCCTCCACCTGAGGCCGGCACGAGGGTTCACACCTGCGGTGCTCAGGAGTCAGTTTTTGTGGTGGTGCAGCAGAGGTGCGCGAAGGCGCACCTCTGCTGCACCACCACAAAAAAACCAGTGCGGCCGCGCACGCGGACGCCTGTGCGGGGGCGCTCACGTGAGCTCCAATATGACCAGCGTCAGATTATGTTCAACTCAAATATGGAGAAATTATACAGGGGGCCGTTGGGGAATGTGGATCTTTCTTCTATGAGAAGAATCTCTCTATTGAAGCGCCGAGCGCTTGAATCGGCTGTCGCAATATCTGAGTATGACGCTGCTGTGAGCTTTTTTCGGCCGGAACACTCGTTGGATTCACTATTGTCGTAGTGACGATAAAAGGCCGCCAGTTCGGCTCTCCCTGCCGTAGAGTCTACTAAAAAGGAGTTGAAAATATACTATCTCGCCAGGAACAGTGTAGTTACTTTCTACATATACAAAGCTTGTTTGGATGCTTATCTGTATGCTATACTCTCTCCACAAGTGGTAATGTTACCAGATCTGTACGAAGAGCTACGATGCTCATCCATTCCATGTCGCGACGACATACTCCAAATGTTTTAAGCCTGAAACAACGTCCCTCTTGCACATACCCGAAACAGCGAAAATGATTTCGGCGGCCAACGACAGTTCGTCGAACTCTCCGGCTCCGGCGCAGGTGCCTCTTAGCATTGGCAAGATAGTCTTTAATTGGGAGAGCAATGCATGACGCACAAGCATGAAGCCATTGAATCTGCGTGTCAAATGTATCCGCTTTATGATAGCCGTTGGGAGCATGATGCCTGCGGCACGGGTTTCTTAGCGCACGTTTCCGGTGAGGCCAACCATTCCCTGGTACAGCAGGCCCTGGAAGCTCTGGCGCGATTGACCCATCGTGGTGCCCAGGATGCAGACGCAGAGGTATATGATGGCGCTGGCATTCTCACACAAATTCCTAGAGCATTGCTTCTTGAGGAACTGGAAAAACAGCACGTGACAGTCGCCAACCCGGCAGATCTGGGTGTCGGCATGGTTTTTCTCCCTCCCAAGGGCAGTGTCCATACGCAACAATGTCGCCAGATCATCGAGCAAGTTTTGCAGGATGCCGGTCTGGTCATTCTGGGTTGGCGTACTCCTCCAGTGAACTATAACGTTCTGGGAGCACGCGCCCGCGAGATTGCACCCGAGATCGCGCAGGTCCTGGTCGCTTGTCCCGCTGATTTTACTGTTGAGGCATATGGGAAAGCCCTCTATCATGCCCGGCGTTTGATCGAGAGAAAGCTTACTGAGGCCGATATTTCGGATTGTTACATCGCCTCACTTTCCAATACCGTTCTCGTTCACAAAGGCTTGCTGGCGCCCAATGACCTGGCCAACTTCTATCAAGACCTGGCCGATCCGCGCTTTACGAGTGCGCTGGCCGTCTTCCATCAGCGCTATAGCACCAATACATTTCCTGCCTGGCCGCTGGCCCAACCAATGCGCTTGCTGGCCCACAATGGTGAGATCAATACCATTCAGGGCAACCGCAACTGGATGCAGGCGCGCGAAGGTTCTATGACGTCGTCGTATTGGAACGAGCAGATACAGGACCTGTTGCCCGTGGTGCAGCCTGGGAACAGCGATTCAGCCCAGTTGGACAATGCGCTGGAGTTCCTGGCGGCCTCTGGTCGCGATCTGTTACAGAGTATGCAGATGCTGGTTCCACCCGCCTGGGAGCACGATCCAGAACTGGATGCCGCCCGGCGCGCGTGGTGCGATTACCATGCTGGTCTGATTGAGCCCTGGGATGGTCCGGCCGCGCTGGTCTTTACCGATGGTCGTACCGTTGGCGCGGCGCTGGATCGCAATGGTCTGCGTCCCGCTCGCTACGTGCTGACCGCGCAGGGCCTGCTGATCGTTGCGTCAGAGGTTGGTGTGGTCTCGGTTGAGCCGCAGGATGTTGTGGAGAAGGGTCGCCTCGGACCCGGCGAGATGATCGCCGTCGATCTGGAGCACCAGGTTTTCCTGCGCGATCTGGATATTAAAGAGGCGCTGGCCCAGCGCCAGCCCTATCAGGAGTGGCTGGAGAGCCATCGCGTGAGCCTGCCTCAGTCATCTCTGGAGGAGTTGCCAGATCCTGGTTATGCGCCAGAGATCAGCGATGTGTTCGTACGTCAGCAGATCTTCGGGTATACACATGAGGATGTCGAGATGGTGCTGCGCCCGATCCTGTCGGAGAATAAAGAGCCGACCTGGAGTATGGGTGATGATGCGCCGCTGGCGGTCCTGTCCAATCAGCAGCGTTCGTTTTCGGATTACTTCCGGCAGCGTTTCGCCCAGGTGACCAATCCTCCCATCGACCCGTTGCGTGAGCGCGTGGTGATGTCGCTGGATACCTACATCGGTCGCCGTGGCAGCCTGCTGACCGAGACGCCTGATCACGCGCACCTGGTCCATCTGAAATCGCCGATTTTGACCGAAGCGCAATTGGAGTCGTTGTGCCATATTGATGACGAGCATTTCCGCTCCCGCACCTTGTTGACGACCTTCGACATCACCGATGGCAGCGCGGGCGTTGAAAAGACGCTTGACCGCCTGGAGGCGGAGGCGATCGCGGCTATCAATGATGGCATTACCCTGATCGTCCTGAGCGATAGCGATGCCTCGCTGACGCGTCTACCAGTGCCGATGTTGATCGCCATTGGCGCGGTCCACCGGGCGCTGATCGACAAGGGACTGCGTTCGCGCGCCTCGTTGATCTGCCAGACCGGTAAGGTCTGTGACGTGCACCAGATCGCGCTGGTACTGGGCTATGGGGCTGAAGCCATTGTGCCCACTATGGCGCTGGAGAGCGTACGTGCTATGGCCGGCGATCGCCGCCTTGAGCATGTGACGCGCGAACTGGCCGTTGAGCGTTACATCCACGTTATTGAAGAGGGTCTATGCAAGATCATGGCGCGCATGGGCATCTCGACCCTGCGCAACATCATTGGCGCGGGACAATTTGAGGTGCTGGGTCTGGTGCCTGAGTTTGTTGAGCGCTGCTTCGCGGGTTCGACCTTCCATACCGGCAAGATCACCTATCAGCTGGTATCGGAGCAGTTGATCAAGCAGGCGGAAGAGCTGCAGCAGGCGCAGGCGTCGCCCGAGACCGCCAATCCCAAAAGCGTAAGCTGGCCGACCTGGGCCGCTATCGTTTCCGTCGCGATGCTGAATACCATGCCTTCAATCCCCTGATCGTGCGGGCGTTGCAGAAGGCCGCTCAATCGGGCACGAAGGAAGATTACCTGCAGTTCACCTCGCTGGTCTATCAGCGACCGGCGACTGTGCTGCGTGACCTGCTGAAGTTCGTACCCCGCGAGCCAATCCCATTGGATCAGGTTGAGTCGATGGAGTCGATCCGCTCCCGCTTCGTTATTTCAGCGATGTCGGTGGGCGCGCTCAGCCCTGAGACCCACCAGACGATCGCGGCGGCGATGAATAGCATCGGCGCACGCAACAATACTGGTGAGGGCGGTGAAGATCCCGAGTGGTATCACAAAACCATTGAGGGCTATCCCGTCAGCAGTAAGATCAAGCAGGTGGCGTCGGCACGCTTCGGCGTGACGCCGGAGTACCTGGTGCGGGCCGAGGAGCTGGAGATTAAGATGGCTCAGGGTTCCAAGCCGGGTGAGGGTGGTCAGTTGCCTCCCTTTAAGGTGACGCCGTTTATCGCCAAGCTGCGCCACACGGCGCCTGGTGTCCAGTTGATCTCGCCGCCACCCCATCATGACATCTATAGTATTGAAGATATCGCGCAGCTGATCTATGATCTGCACCAGATCAATCCAGGCGCCCGCGTCGGTGTGAAGCTGGTCTCCGCGGCCGGCGTCGGCACGATCGCGGCCGGTGTCGCCAAAGGCCATGCCAACTACGTCTTGATTAGCGGCCACGATGGCGGGACCGGTGCCTCACCGATCCAGTCGATCAAGCACGTGGGTATGCCGTGGGAGCGTGGTCTGGCCGAGGCCCAGCAGGTGCTGGTGAAGAACGGCCTGCGTAAGCGCGTGAAGCTGCGCGTCGATGGCGGTTTTAAGACTGGCCGCGACGTGATTATCGGCGCCCTGCTCGGTGCTGAAGAATTCGGCTTCGGCACTTCGGCCCTGGTCTCCCTGGGCTGCGATATGGCTCGCCAGTGTCACCTGAACACCTGTCCGGCCGGCATCGCGACCCAGCGCGAGGATCTGCGCGCCAAGTTTACCGGTCGTCCCCAGTTCCTGATCAACTACCTGACCCAGGTAGCGGAAGAGGTACGCGAGCTGCTGGCCGAGCTTGGCTTCTCGCGGCTGGAGGATGTTATCGGACGCGCTGACCTGCTGGAAGGTAAGGTTGAGTGTGATCTGGACGTGGCGCCACTGCTGACCTCTTTGCCGGTCATCTCTGATCCCAACGCCCAGACGACGGTACCACAATCCAAGGTGGCCGAGCAGCTGTTGATCGATGCCGAGCCAGCCCTGCGTGGCGAGCGCAGCATCATCACTCAGCATGAGATCAACAACTATGATCGCTCGATTGGCGTTGGCCTGGCGGGTGAGATCGCCCGGCGCTACGGCAACGAGGGGCTGCCTGGTATCAGCATTACCTGTAACTTTACCGGTTCGGCTGGTCAGAGCTTTGGCGCCTTCAACGTGTCCGGCATGCGCCTGATCCTGAGTGGTGACGCCAATGACTACGTCGGCAAGAGCATGGGTGGTGGACAGATCGTGATCGTGCCGCCAACCGACTCAACCTTTGCCTCGCAGGATAACATCATCCTTGGCAACACGGCCCTGTATGGTGCTACGGCTGGCTACCTCTTCGCGGCTGGTCGCGCCGGTGAACGCTTCGCGGTTCGCAATAGCGGTGCCGTCGCCGTGGTCGAGGGGGTCGGCGATCACGCCTGCGAATATATGACCGGCGGTATGGTTGTGGTCCTGGGTGAGACCGGACAGAACTTTGGCGCCGGCATGTCCGCCGGTGTCGCCTATGTGCTGGACCGTGAGGACCACTTTGTAGGTCGCTGCAACACAGAGATGGTTGGACTCAACCGTATCGAAGATAGCAGCGAGCTCGAAGCCCTGCGCAACGTCGTTGAGCTGCACGCACGCAAGACGCGCAGCAAATACGCCGAAGAGATCCTGGCCGACTGGGATCAACTCAGCGGCAAGTTCTGGCGCGTTCTGCCCGAGAACTCAACGCTCTCCGCGCGCGACTTCATCGGCGCCAGCGACTACGATGGTCTGTTGAGCGTCTCTCATTAATACAATTTACCATTTCTTGTGATCTTGAAGGGAAGAGCAACGCCGCTTTTCCCTTCTTTTATTAAGATAGGATGTGGTATAAACATGGCGCCAAAGCGCCATGTTTATACCACATCCTATCTTAATAAGATTGGGAGCGTCAGCGCCCCCAGGCTGGCTACGAGAGAACGTCCTCGCCGGAGACGAGGCCGGCCGCCCGCTTCCATGCAACCATCTCGCTACCACGCTCCTCCTCCTTGAAGCGGTAATCGTGCTTGCGGATCAACTCGCCCAGCTGGGCGTCCAATCTCTGTAGACAGGTAAGCTGGGCCTGGCGCAGGCGCTGGGGCCAGTTGCCGGGAACCTCTTTGGTGCGTAGCTCGCTGGCCAGCTTAAAGTGGTCCAGGCAGAGTCCGGTGGACTGTGAGAGAGCGGCCACAAATTCATCGTCGAGCAGCGCCTGGCGCAGGCTGTGGATGTAGCGCTCCTCGGCCTGCGCTTTCTGCTTGCAGGCGGGACAATTGGGTTTATTGGTGGCGTCTCCCTTATTCTCGAAGAGCCGGCGCAATAGTCCTCCGGATGGACCCGTGGAGGAGCCATTCTGCTGTAGCTGATCAATGGTGTCGGAGAGAATATCGCGATATGCCTGCGCGATGGGCAGGGTGGCACCCATGCGCGCCAGTTGCCAGGTATGGATATGGCAGAAGCCCTGCGTGTCGCGCAATTCTTGCCGAATTTCTACATCTGTAAAGAGTTCATACTTCCAGGAATCCAGGTAGCGATAGACACTCTCATGGACCAGGTTACAAAGGAGGCAACCTTCCCGGTCACAGGCGCTGAGCAACGCTTGATATTCTCGTGTTTTGACCATGTGTACAACCTTTTGATTAGTTATTCGTCTATGTACTAGAAGATACCTTGTTTTGCAAAAAATTGCCAGCTTACGTACCTATAACACAATTAGCGAATGAATACTTTTACTGATTATTATGCGTTGCTTGAGGTGCCGGTGGATGCAGAACCGAGCGTCATTAAGGCGGCCTTCAAGAAATTGGCGCTTCAATATCATCCCGATGTCTATGCTGGCTCGGATGCCAATGAGCGGATGAGCCAGCTGCTGCAGGCCTATCAGACGCTCAGCGATCCGCTTGAGCGTAAGCAGTATGACGCCCGGCGCTCCGAGCATCTGCTGGACGAGCGTGGTGGACGTGGCTATCAAGCTCCACCATCCAATGCTGCTGCTCATCCGGCGGCCACGGTACGTCCACGGGGCGGCAAGGCTGGGAGTGGCGATGTGACGCCCGGGGCCCGGCGCGATCGCCAGCGGCACTATGCGTTTCCTACCTTGACGTCGGGCAAACCTGCCCGCATCAACCTGGTTGACTTTGATTATACACTCGCGCCCGCTGATGCTGGTCGCCTGGCTCTGGATGGTATGCTGCGTGGCGTTGCCCCGAAAGCATCACAGGGACAATATTTCTGTCACCGCTGCCACCATCGCTGGCAGGGACAGAAGCAGCCCCGCTATTGTCCCAACTGCCACGCCCTGGACTGGCCCGAGTTTCTGCTGCTGCGTTGCGTCCACTGTAACGCCGTCTTTGAGAGCGAGCAGATCCGTTATGAGATTGGCTCGTATTCCTACGGCTCGGGCAGGCGTGATGAGCTGGGGGGACTTTGTCCACCCTATGAACTCTTTCCGCTTTGCCCTTATTGTGGCCGGGCTC
This sequence comes from Dictyobacter halimunensis, assembly GCF_036245075.1. NCBI lineage: Bacteria > Bacillati > Chloroflexota > Ktedonobacteria > Ktedonobacterales > Dictyobacteraceae > Dictyobacter > Dictyobacter halimunensis. Next base: position 1,426,074 of record NZ_BSRI01000002.1, on the reverse strand, counting down.
GTTGGTCACCGGCGGAGGATCAGCGCGTCGCTGAGCTGCGCCACAAAGCCAATCAGAAGGCGCTGTTGATGCGCACGCTCTGGATTGGCGTGTGCCTGTTGCTGGTGCTGTTGGTGGCGCTGGTGGCGCTGGGCGGCCATCTGTAAATACGAACCCCTCCCGGCTGCCCGACTCATCTGAATGGGTGGCGTGCTATAATGCGCTTAGAATATATATTTATATCTCTTTCGCATGAGCAGGAGGGTGTCTATTTATGCCAGGCCAATCGACAATTCTACCGGGTGGTATCTATCCCCCCGTTCCCACGTTTTTTGATCCCGACCAGCATCTAGATCTTGTGACACAACAGCGCCATCTGCGCCGTCTGGCGGGCAGCGGTATCGCGGGCTATGTGGTGATGGGATCGAACGGCGAGGCGGTCCATCTGGATAGCGAGGAGCGCGCGCGGCTGCTGGCGGCGAGCTATGAGACGGCGGTCAGGGGCGCCGAGAAGCCACTCCCCATCATCGCGGGCTGCGGTGCGCAATCGACGCGCCAGACCATTGCTTACTGCGAGCAGGCGGCCCGCCATGGCGCATCCTTCGCTCTGGTTTTGCCGCCCTCATATTATCCGCGTCGCATGGATGATGCGGCTCTGGGTGCCCACTACCGGGCCGTGGCCGATGCCAGTCCGCTGCCGGTGCTAATCTATAACATGCCTTCCAGCGCTGCCGGGATCAATCTGAGCGTCGATCTGATCCTGGAACTGGCGCGGCATCCCAATATCACCGGCATCAAAGATAGCTCCAGCGATATCGTCAAGCTGTCGCAGCTGGTGGCGCGTGCCGAGCCGAATTTCCAGGTCTTCGCCGGCAGCGCGGATATTCTGTTGCCCGCGCTGGTGGGAGGCGCTATCGGGGCTGTAGCCGCCCTGGCCAATGTCTTTCCACGTACCGTGTGTCGGCTGCAGAGCCTGTTTGAGCAGGAGAAGATCGAGGAGGCCCGTATCCTGCAGGCGCGCCTGATCCCCGCCAATAGCGCCGTGACCTCTAAATACGGGGTGGCGGGACTGAAGGCGGCGCTTGAGCATTGTGTCGGCTATGGTGGCCTGCCCCGTCTTCCGCTGCAGCCGCTGACGCACCAGGAGCAGCGCGCCCTCCTGGCGGCGCTGTCCCCCCTGATCGCCAGAGAAAAAGAGCTCGAAGAAGGTCAGGGATTGCTCTGATATGAGGCAACGGTAAAGGTGAGTACCTGAGCCAGCTGGGCATCGCTACAATTGGCCCGGGTACACCAGTAGAGCTCGGCGGCGCCCGGCGCTGGCGCGTTATAGTATGTACTGAAGTAGCCACTGGAGTTCGCGGGATCGTGCGCGAACATATCGGCGTCCTTTATATGCTTCCCGCTATACCACTTGACCTCAATATAGCCCCGTTTGGTTTTGGTCTGGATATCGAAACTAATATATATTTTCTGCCCCACCGCGAAGTTCTTGCCTGGATTCACGGGATTATAATTGGCGTCAATACCGCTCGAGGTCTGGGCGTGCAAGATGATCGAGGCCGCCTGCTCTACACTGGTTGTTCCCGATGGTCCCTGGACCGACGTGAAAGAAGACGAACCTTGCTGCGGATTGCCGCTATATCTTTGGTAGGCAAATACACCAATGGCGCCCACTACGACCGCGCACAGGATAAAGATGGTTAGCCAGACTCCAATGCGCGCTTGACTTTTACTTTGGTTCGTCGTTGCGGGTCGCGAAGCCATGTCTGGCTGGCGTGGTGGTTGCCAGAGCGACGCAGGTGCCAGCGGCTGCGGCGTGTTGGGAAGCGCCGCCATAGGTATCCCTGGCGCGCCAGCGGCTTGCTGCATAGTATTCGGCATCGCCGCCAGCGGCTGCGGCGGCAATGGTGTTGAGGGTGGCTGCGGCGGCAATGGTGTTGAGAGTGGCTGCGCGGCGATGCCACCATTCTGGAAGCCCGAGAGGGATGACTGTGGCGATCGCTGTGCTTGTGACCCTGAGTTGGTGCCCGAAATACCTGAGAGGGACAACCGGGGTGCAAATTGGGGGCCCGGTCCTTGTAAGCCAGACAGCGAGGATGGCCGTGACGAAGACTTACCGCCCAGCAGGCCTGAGTGAGAAGGCGGTCCAGCTGGAGACTGACTATTTGCGGCCGGTGACGTGGGCAAAGAAAAAGCCTGCCCTGGTTTCTTGAACAGGGCCGATGGCGGTGACTGCGCGGGAGCAGGAGGCTGGCCGTTCTGAAGCATAGGCATGGCGTTCGGAGGGTTGCCGGTGGTGTTCGCAGCCGGTCTTCCTTGCATGTTGTTAGTGATCACGGCATTTCCACAGGATGGGCAGTCGGTGAGTGATGATTGTAATACGGCGCCACAGAACTGACAATGCGTCATGAATGGTTCCTTCCTGCAAATGAAACTAGACTGTTATACATATCTGCTGCGTTTGTATGCGCACTTCCGTTGTGAAATTGATGCATAAATAATTTTTTTGATGTTTTACAGATGAAAGAGACAGAATGGACCACAAGAGCTCGACTGCATATTCTCTATTGGATTTCGTTTGTTGAGCATATTATATGAGTAATTGGATGTGCTTGCAAGAGGCGTGCCGAGGTTGCCGTGACCCCCAGGTGGGTTGCGCCCACGAGGGGCGCACCGACGGATTTGTCTTTGCGTGTGTGATGGATTAAGCTGTGATGGTAAATGGCAGGTGTTGAACGAGCACTTTATCGGTACAGGCGGTTGAGCTGGCCCAATAAATATCTACAAAGCCAGGGCCGGTGGTGCCCGGTTTGTAATAGAAATAGGCGCTGGTCTGCGCTAGATAGGTGGCCCCACCAGGATTTGCCGGGCTGGCATAGGGGTAGGCACGATCATTGACGGACCAGCTGAGGCAGATGGCGCCGTTGTAGGCGGGCTGGTGAACGACCATCGTTACATATACCAGTTGACCCAGGCGGAAGGTTTGCGTCGGCTGCAGCGGCTGTCCGTTTTGTGTGTTGACCCCGTTGGTCAGGCTGGCGTTATCCACGTAGAGATTGCCCGACGCTGGCATGGTTGGGGTCGCGAACGACGTGGTTGGCGTCGCCTGTGGCTGTACCACGGCTGGTTGTGTAGCGGCGGGTTGTGTAGCGGCCGGCTGGGTCTGGGTCGCAGAGGTTTGAGGTGTGCTGGTAGGAGGTGTCGTAGCAGGTTGTGTAGCGGCCGGCTGATTCATGGATTGCTGAGGTGCTGCATTGCTAGAAGCAGTGTTCTGTGTCAATTGTAGACTTTGCGCCATGATGAAAACAAAGACCATAATAAGGAAACCTGCCATCAGACACATGCCCGCAACCGTAAAGCCTAGCTTTATGCGCGGCTGACGGGGTGGGGTAGACTGTCGCTGTATCGGTGGCGGGGCCGGCATAGGCATACGCGGCACCTGTGGAGTAGTCCGCCTGGTTGGTGTTGGCGTTGACGGCACATACATATTCTGCCGCGCACCGGTATTCACGGGTAGAGGCCCATTTGTCAGGGGAGGCGGATAAGGCTGAGATGCAGGGGAAAACTGACCAGCTTGCCCTGGGGCGTGTGGCACATCAACTGGCCGCTCCTGTGGGAACGTCACGGGGGCGAACATACCCCAGCCGGCTGGCGCGTTCTGATTAGCGCTAGCGCTATCGGGTGTAAATGAATTGGACGGCGAAGGGGCTGGATCGTGAGTCAGCCTGATCTTGCCCGATGGACGTATTCCCCCGTTCGCAACCGTTGCTCCACAGCGTGGACAACTGGTACGCGATGGAGAGAGCGGCATGCCGCATTGTGAGCATCTCATGTTCTAACAAACCTCTTTATCAAACAACTACCCTGCTGTAGACATTACTTATAATGACGAAGCAGGTATAGGGGTGGTAAACAAAAAAGTGCGAATAGGAGATTAGTCATATAGTTATGCGGTTTCCCCGGGGATCAGCGTTTAGTGAACATATACTCTGTATCTTGACACTGACTCATAGCACAACTAAAATACGATACATGGACCAAGTGTAATGGTCAAGTATCCCCACGCCTGAAGGCGGAGGTTTGTAAATAGGGGTGACTTCTGCCCAGCTATTGCAGGCCCGGACTTGACCAGCCCCAGCCAGGACCTTCTTCGGAAGGCCATCGGGCTACGTTCGGAAGGAATGCATAGGTACCCTGGAATGCATTGCCAGTTCCAAGCTCTACGGAATGCGGTTAAACAGCCAGATGGGGTTCGAGGCGGTGCCGTATTCAAGAAACCCTTTCGAACATCGGCGAGGCACACATTACCCGGGAAACCGGTGCGGGTTTGGCCGTTCCCACCAAAAACGGCTCCCCGCAAGGGGCGATATAAAAAGGTGACACGAGAAAGAGGAGCGCAGGAAAGGAGTGCGTGATGCCCCTCCCCATGGGTGAACCGAGGGGACCCGCATCACGTGAATTGTTAGATGGTAGATGACGCGCTACTTTAGTGTGGCATGAAGCAGATTAGGAAAAGCAACGTGATATCAGGTGACGGTGTAGAGCAAGGATTACATACCCACATAACTCGCCTGCAGGCATGTCTCCAGCGTGTTTCTGGCGATAGTCATGGCCCCGAGGAGGGAAGTGATGCATGGCTTCTTCTCAATGCTCTGATAGGGGATGAGGCTGTTAATAACGAAAGTCTGGCAGCTCGTTTTGAGCGATCCGGTCGCTGGCTGGCGGAACAGGGTGGCAAGCTAGACGGGCGCCTCAACGGTCTCCATCAATATATTGATGCGCTCTTAAATGAACTGAAAGAGGTCTTTTCGGAGCAGCCCGGCATGCTGGCTGCGGCCACAGCCCGCCTGTCGCAGCTGCAATCGATCAGTGTCATGTCGCTGGCGCGTGGATATCAGAGCGTTACCGATCAGTATAAGGTTGAAAGCGTCCACACCACCCAGCAGCTTGAGCAACGTCTGACGGCCCTGCAGCGCATCAATGGCGTGAGCAATTCGGCCATGGACCTGGACCAGACGCTCGAGATTACCGCTCAGGAAGTCGCGGCTGAACTACACGTTGAACTCTGCTCCATCTTTTTCTATGATGAACTGCAACGCGTGCTGACCCTGCGCGCCACCAATGGTCCGCGTCCCCTGGGAGGGATGCATTTCACCCTGCGCCTGGGCGAAGGCTATAGCGGCTGGGTGGCCGACAAGGGGCGTCCCCTGTTTATGCCCGATGCCCTCTCGGATAACAATTTCGCCTCGGAAGCGCGTTCCTACCATACCGATCTGCACGGCCTGATGGCGTTACCGATTATCTTCTTCGGCAACGCGGAGCGCCTGATCGGCGTGATCAGCGTACAATCGATCGAGCCTCGCGAGTTTACCCGCGACGAGATCAGCTTTGTCGAGGTGGTGGCCGGCATCGTGGCCATCAATATCGAAAACGGACGGCTCTATGAGCAGACCGATGAGCAGCTGCGCCGCAAGGTGCATGAGCTGGCGACGATCCACCGCGTTTCGTCGATTATCGCTTCGACCCTGAACCTTGACGAGGTGCTGCAGATCATCACCACCCAGGCCGTTCACCTCTCGGGGGCGGAGCGCTCCTGCATCTTCGAGCTTGACGAGGATCGGCAGAAGCTGCATGTGTTGGCCCACTATGGCCTGAATACCAACCTGGCCTCCAGCATCCAGATTGGCGTGGGACAGTGCTGCGCCGGTCGCTCAGTCCAGACCGGACGGCCAAGCATGGCGGTTGACTGCTTCCAGGCGGATGAGAGCTGTTTTATCCGTAGCGATCCCTTTGTCTCATCGGAGATCCACTCGGTGCTCTGCGTTCCCCTCAAGGTCAAGCAGAAGGTGCTGGGCTGTATCTGTATCTATAGCAATCATCGCCACCTGCTGAGTCCTGAACAGATGCAGTTGGTGATTACCTTCGCCAATGAAGCCGCCATCGCCATCGAGAATGCTCGATTGTACGAGGAGGCGCGCCGGGGCCTGGAGCTCAAGTCGGTCTTGCTGCGTGAACTGCATCACCGCGTCAAGAACAACCTGGCGACCGTGGGCGGTATCCTTTCGCTGCAGCGGCGGCGCACCAAGTCGCCCGAGATCCGGGCCACGCTGGCGGAAAGCGTCAACCGCGTGCAGGGCCTGGCTTCAACCCATGATCTGCTGGCCCACGAGGATGTCAGCGAGGCGCGCGTCGACGAGATCGCGCGCAAGATCGTTGGTGTCGCCCACGCCAACCTGTGCCCGCCCGAGAAGCGCATTACCTTCCAGGTCGAGCCCAGCCCGATCGTTATCCCCTCGCGGGCCGTGACCGTGCTGGCTCTGGTCATCAACGAAATGATCTCTAACTCGATCAAGCACGGTATGGCGAATAAAAATGAAGGTTCCATCATCATTCGTGGCCTGGAAGAGGATGGCATGGTTACCGTCCAAGTGCTGGACGACGGCGTCGGACCAGCCTTTGAGCTCTCCTTTGACGAAAACGCCGAGGGCAGTTCCGAAGGACTGGGCCTCTCGCTTATCAAGCATCTGATCGGCGATCTCGATGGAAAATTTTCCTTGCGCCGTGGCATGGTCACGCTGTCAAACCGTAACGCGCAAGAAAATAACGAACCGGTTGAGCGCACCATTTCAGAAGTTCGCTTTCCCCTGGTAAGGCGCAGTCGTACCTCGTAGCGTGGTTCAGATCTGCCACACCGCGACACCCTCTGTGCTGGCGTATGAACGTCCCCAAAGGAGGGGATCAACATATCAGCAGGGAGAGATGCGCCTACCATACGTGTATGCCCGCCGCGTCGAGTGACGCGATACAGTGATGTTTATCAATGTTGGTTTCTATTTAGCAGGCTGGTGGATAGTAGAGGTAAACTAGTATGTATGAGGCACCACAGAAGAATCGGATTCTTATCGTTGAAGATGAACAGGCTATCCAGCAGGTTCTGGGCTTCTTTTTACGGCACCATGGTTTTGAGGTCGCGGTCGCCTCAAATGGCCAGGAGGCCATACGCACCATTCCAGAATTTCAGCCCCACCTGATCATCCTCGACCTGGTCATGCAGCCGGGGTCGGGGTGGGATGTGTTGCACTGGCTCCGCAATAACCATCTGCTGCCCGGTATCCCCGTGCTGGTCGTCAGTGCCCTGGTCCATTTGACGGATCAGATGCAGGGTTTTGAAGAGGGCGCGATTGAATACCTCACCAAGCCTACGCAGCCCAGCGTGATTGTTGAGCGCGTCAGAGCCCTGTTATCCTTATCGGCCGAACAAAGGGCTATGCTGCACCACAAACGGATGGATGAGCAACGCAGAACCCTTGACCGCCTGACCTCTATGCAGCCGGATGAGTTCGTCTATTGACGCACCGGGAGTGTCCGGCTGTATTTTATTTCGGCTGGGCCGACGATGTTAGATGGCCAGTGGTTGTCCACAGCGCGTGCAGAAGCGGTTGCCGACCGGATTACGCTCGCCGCAGACGGTGCATTGATTGAGCAGATAGCCGCAGCGCGTACAGTAGCGCATCTGAGGCTTGTTTAAGTGCTGACAATTAAAGCACGTGAAGAGTACATTCTGCTGGCGACTATCGACCATCGTCGGTGTGTGTGGCGGGGGCGGTTGGGCGATCGGGGGCTGAGATGGCAGGAGATGCTGCGGCATAAAGTTGCCTCCACCCATCGGTGCCTGTCCAAACATGCCGCCGATAGCTGACTGGGACGGATTGTTGATCTGCACGAGCGCCTGATTGAGGGCGTCACCCATCTCGCGCGCCGTCTGATAGCGCTGAGCAGGATTTTTGGCCAGGGCCTTCAACATAATGTGTTCTATAGCCGGTGGGATCAGTGGATTGAGCGCGCGTGGATGCGGTGGCTGCTCATAGATATGGCTATGGGCCAGCGCCGGATAGTTATCCGCCACGAACGGTGTACGCCCGGTCTCCGCCTCATAGAGCATGACGCCCAGCGCATAAATATCGGCTCGCCCATCCACGGGCCCGCCCTGGCATTGCTCTGGTGACATATATTCCGGCGTACCTACACCGGCGCCGGGACGGGTAAGGTTCATCTGCGTACTGGCCAGCACCTTGGCGATACCGAAATCCGATAGGATTGGGCGCCCCGAGCGATCCATCAGCACATTGACCGGTTTGATGTCGCGATGGATGACCCCCTGACCATGGGCGTACGTCAGAGCGTCGGACAACTGCACAAAAATAGAGATCAACTCAGCCGTATCGATCGCTCGCTTCTCCAATAAAAATCTATCGAAGCGCTGTTTTAAGGTTCCCCCATCGACAAGCTGCATTACAATATACAAATGACCATATTGCTCGTTCGCATCGTGAACGGTCACAATATTCGGATGCGTGAGCGACGCGACCAACCTGGCCTCCAGATTGAAGCGCTCAACGAAACTACGGTCAGCCGCATACCACGGTGGCAGGACCTTGATCGCCACATCGCGGCCCAGGTTCTCCTGGTGGGCCTTATATACCCGAGCCATTCCCCCTTGTCCCAGAGCCTCCAGGATACGGTAATTGCCGAGCGTTGTTCCAATCAGATCGTCTTGCTGCATCATGTCATAGGGCCACGCTGATGGCTGCTGCTTGGTTCCATCCGGGCAGTACACCTGCGTGGCCCCTTTCCCTCTCTAAATGGCGTTAGTGTATGAGCGTAGTATAGACATTGACATCGGTCAGAAGCGTTTCCGCTTATTTCTTGGCGAACACGAGAACGGTCTGCCCAAGCTGGATGCGGTCCCCTTCCTGCAATGGGTACGTCTGGAATTTGTTGACGAGCTGCCCATTGACCTTGGTGCCGTTGGCGCTGCCTTCGTCCTTTAAAGCATAACTACCATTGCCCATATTGACAAGTGAGGCATGCAGGCGCGACACGGCCAGATCTTCCAGGAAGATATCGCTTTCACGGCTACGGCCCATGCTCAATGACTCCTTGCGAATCTCATAGATGCGGCCAGGCTCTTTCCCCTCTTCTACGCGCACAAAGCCGACGCCACCGCCCATTTGCGGATTGACACCCATCTGGGGACCCTGTGAGCGCAGCACCGTCTTCTCGTTATCGGCGCCGCCGCCACCATACATGGCGTTGGGATCCTGACCGAAGCCGCCCTGGTTGGGCTGCTGCCACGGTGGGACCGAAGAAGGATTCGAGAATGGCGCGGAAGGTGGCTTGGGATTGGGCGTAGGCGTGCCCCATGGATCGGCCTGCTGCTGTGGCTGCTGCGGTTGCTGTGGTTGCTGCGGCTGATTCCAGCCCGCGTTTGGATTTCCGCCATAGGCGGTCTGCGCCTGCTGTGAGGCCGCGTTGGCCGCCGGGGCCCCCCACTGCTGGCCTGAGCCACTTTGTCCCTGCTGGCCGGCTCCCCATGGATCCTGAGCGGGAGCGGAGGCACCCTGTGCGTTCCAGGGAGCTTGATTGCCCTGATTGCCCTGATTGCCCCAGCCGGGCTGTGAAGGGCTTGATGTACCCCACGGCTGGTTAGCAGCTGGTTGCGCCGGATTATTGGATGCACCCCATGGATTCTGCTCGGGCTGAGCCGGGGTTGCGCCCCATGGATTGGCCCCCTGCGCCGGTGATTGCGGCTGTGGCTGCTGCGCGTTGCCCCATGAGGGCTGTGAAGGACTGGGTGCGCCCCATGGATTCTGCTCGGGTTGAGCCGGGGATGCGCCCCATGGATTGGCATTGGCTTGCTGCTGCTGTTGCTGTTGAGCAGGCGCGCCGGAGGCGCCTCCCCAGCTATTCTGCTGGGCGCCGGCACCGGATGTGCCCCATGGATTCTGCCCCTGGGCCCCCTGCTGATTCCAGGCGGACGACCCCTGCTGCTGATTCTGATTCCAGGCGCCCGGTTGAGCCTGGCGCTGCCAATCGCTGGTCCCGCCGGAGCCGATTGGCGCTTTCGGCGTTTTGCCTTTGTTGCTGCGCCACAAGAATACGCCACCAAGGGCCAGAATAACAGCAACGGCGATGATGGCTCCGATGAGAACAGGCATTGGAATAAGGCTGCCCAGGGCAGCAAAGATAGTCAAATATGGCTCTCTCATAACAGTTCACCCCTCTAAGCGTAGGGGCAGCGAGAACACTCGCCATTTGTAGCCCGGCTGATCTCCTCAGCCTGACCAGACTACAGACGAGACACGCCACCCGATCTGGATCGGGCACCATCCCAGGTACCCCTACAACTGCGACTCAGTGCTATTCACACCACGGCGAGCGCAATGTTGCGTATTAGCGAATGAGTAAGAATATCGAATAATTAGCCTCTAATTAGCGCAATTCAAAACGTACCTCGACGCTCCCAAAGCGTAGAATGTCACCATCTTTAAGGGTACGTTCCTCGTGTGGTGTCAAGGTCACTCCGTTTAAACGAGTCTTATTCAGGGCATTGAGGTCTTCGACGGTATAGACCCCTTGCTGGTTGCGCAGGTAGGCGTGACGACGCCCTACTGTTTTATCCGCCAGATTGATCTCTGGATAGATACCCAGGGTAGGGTCCTGACGACCAACGACCATTTTATCCCCCTTTAATGGAATGCTCTGCCCACTGGATATTACGACGACGCGTGCCTCCCTTGCTGGAGGCGCGGGTGTCTTTTTGTTGTCACCCGCGCTCACCGGCCTGGGTGGTGGCAATTGCTGGGTGAGTCGCTCAAGGGCGGCATTAAATTCCTGAGGGGTCGCAAAGCGCTCATCCGGCGATTTCGCCAGGGCCCGCTGCATAAATGCATCCATCTCCAGCGGCAGATCGGGGCGCAGGCGGCAGATCGACGGCACCTTTTCGTTGATATGTTTGATTACGATATCTACGGCGGTATCCCCCTCGTAAGGTGGACGCCCCGTCAACATCTCGAAGAGCACAGTCGCCACCGAATAAAGATCGGAGCGGGTATCTGCTAAACGCCCACTTTCGGCCTGTTCAGGCGAAATATAGTAGGCAGTGCCCATAAATACATTCGACTGCGTCAGTGTAACAGTGTCCCGGCCACGGGCCAGGCCGAAGTCGGTTATCTTTACAATGTCCTTGCTATTAATAAGTATATTCTGTGGCTTTATATCTCGATGCACTACACCCTGTTTATACGCCGTGTCCAGGCCCTCGGTAATCTGGCGCGCATAGTTAATGGCGCGTATCGGCTCCATGGGACCCTGATTAATCATGTAGTACTTCAGGCTTTGACCGTCGATATAATCCATCACGATATAGTGCATGTTGTTATCGTTTCCATAGTCAAAGATCTGTACAATGTGAGAATCGTTCAGATTTAAGAGAATGTGTGCCTCTCTCTGGAAACGCGCTAGCAGTTCGCCGTCTCCCGAGAGCTCTAGATGCATGACCTTGAGCGCGTAGATCCGGTTGTCTCCGAGGTCGCGTACGACATAGACGGTGGCAAAACTGCCCCGACCGCGTTCATCGATTAGTTTGTAGCGACCTTTGATGACACGACCTATCATGTCACCATTCATGGCGTGAACTCCTCTAATAATAGGCTACTGTTAGCGGCTACATTATACACCATCCATTCACTTGTGTCATGATGCTTGCCGTGATGGCTGGTAGATTCCCCTTCGTGACCAATGTCTGACCTTACACGCCTTTGAACATTTCACTGATACTCTCCCGATTGTGAATGCGTTTAATGGCCTCACCAAAGAGTGGCGCTACAGAGACGACCTCGATTTTCGCGGTAAACTGGACCGGGTGATTCTCGACGGTGTCGGTAATAAAGAGACGTTTGATGGGACTGTTTTCGATCTGCTCAATGGCTCGGCCCGTCAGGACGCCATGGGTGACGGCGGCGTAGACTTCACGCGCGCCCTGTTCTAGCAAGAGGTTGGCGACGCTGACCAGGGTGCCGCCGGAGGTGGTGAAGTCGTCGACCACGACGGCGGTCTTGTCTCGTACATCGCCGATGACCTCCATCACGACCGCCTTTTCGTCGTGGGCCAGTCGCTCTTTGTAGGCGATGGCGATTGGCGTTCCCAGGTGCGAGGCATAGCGCCGGGCCTGTTTGGCGAAGCCTACATCGGGCGAGACGATGATCGGGTCGGGCAGGTTCATGGCCTTGATGCGATTGCAGAGCACAGGCAGGGCGTAGAGATTATCCACTGGACGATGGAAGAAGCCCTGAATCTGGGGTGCGTGCAGGTCCATCGTGACCACGCGATCGGCCCCGGCTACCTCGATGGCGTCCGCGCAGACGCGACCACGAATAGAGACGCGTGGCTCATCTTTTTTGTCACCTTTACCATAGCTAAAATAAGGAATAATGACCGTGACCGAGTCGGCCCCCGCCCGTTTGAAGGCATCGATCCAGAACAGCAACTCCATGAACGTATCGTTGGTCGGAAAGATGGTGGACTGCACCAGGTAGACGCGCCGTCCGCGCACATTCTCCAGGACGCGTACAAAGGTGTTGCCATCAGAGAAGTGCAGGGTCTCGTTCTTGCCCTGTGGAAGATGTAAATATTCACAGATGCGAGCCGTCAGCCGTGGACTCCCGCTGCCTGCAAAGATCAACATCGGGTCGTCATTCATAACTCAGTTTCCCTTGCTTGAACCCCTGGGAGTACATCCGTAGAGATGCAGGGCTCCACATTCTCTAACGGATGGGCTCTCAAGGAAGTGACATAGCGGTACCTCTATGTCAGAGTGCTTCATGGCTACTCTTCGTAGCGTCCACCCAGATGCTGGGCCAGGAACTTTTCGGCGGCCGCGTAGAATTTGAGACGATTTTCGGGTTTGGCGAAGCCATGACCTTCATCAGGGAAGAGCATATACTCGTAGTTGATGCCCTTGCTCTTCATCGCCTCCACGATCTGCTCGGCCTCGGACTGTTTGACGCGTGGATCGTTGGCACCCTGGGCGATCAGCAGCGGGATCTTGATGTTGTCGACCGCGAACAGCGGCGAGCGCGACTTCAAGAACTCCTCCTCGGTATCGACGTTGCCCACGCGCTGCTGGAACGTGGCCAGGGCCGTTGACCAATAGGGAGGGATGGTGCGGATCAGGGTGATCAGGCTGCTGGGACCCACGATATCGACGGCGCAGGCGAACAGGTCCGGAGTGAAGGTCGCCCCGACCAGCGCGGCGTAGCCACCATAAGAGCCACCATAGATGGCGACCTTTTTCGGATCGGCGATGCCCTGCTTGACCGCCCACTCGACGCCATCGACCAGGTCGTAATGCATCTTGCGGCCCCATTCTCTATCTCCGGCGTTCAGATGGTCCTTACCGTAGCCGGTTGAGCCGCGATAATTGATCTGCAGGCAGGCGTAGCCACGGTTGGCCAGCCACTGCGCCTCGGGATTAAGACCCCAGCTATCGCGCGCCCAGGGTCCACCATGGACGTTGACGATCAGCGGCAGGTTGCTCTGTTGCACCCCAACTGGCAGAGTCAGGTAGCCATGAATGGTCAGGCCGTCGCGCGCCTGGTAGGTCACCGGCTGCATGTTTGCCAGCGTATACTCGGCGAGATCAGGCATATTGACGAATAGGAAGTCCGCGCTCTGATCCTTGCGGTGGTAAGCATAGTAGGGAACCGGACCATTATCGGCGATGAAGGCCACGATCCAGGTCTCATCGGCGTTATCGCGGCTGACGATCGAGAAGTCCCCCTGGTGGATCTCATGGATGCGATCGAAGTCGAGCCGGATCGTTTCATCCAGCACCTGCCACTCGACGCGGTCCTTGTTAAAGGCTACGGCCTGGATCTCATAGGTATCCGGGTTGACCATTACATCGCCGACATCGTACTGTGGATCTTCGGCGATCACGCTCTGCTCGTTGTTGGCCAGGTTCAATTTGACCAGGCGGCCCGCGTTGGACTGGCGCGAATCCTGCAGATAGATCGACTCGCCGTCCTGACTGAAGAACAGGCCCCCGCTGGTCAGCGCGTCATCGGAGTCCCAGCCCAGGATGTGCTGCCACTCGTCCTGCTCGCTTTTGCGCGTCAGCAGATCCATGCCGCCATCGGGCCGGGCGGCCATGGCGCCGCGCACCTTGAACTGTGTATCCACGATCCAACCCGCCACATTGCCGGGATTCTGCGCCACCAGCGTCAGCTCGCCGCTGGAGAGATCCAGGTGATAGACATCGTGAACCTGGGGATTCTCTTTATTCATCGCGATCAGCATCTCATTGGGGAAGTGCTTATCCTGATCGACGATCTGTACCTGCACATCTTCAAATGGCGTCAGGTCGCGTGTCTCGCGCGTCTCCAGGTTGGTCGCGTACAGGCGCCAGTTCTCATTGCCGCCCATATCCTGAACGTAGAGAATATGTTTATTATCGAAGGCCCAGAAATAAAACCGGATCCCGCGCTCCGTATCATTGGTGACCGGATGAGACTCCTCGCTGCCGACCTCGCCGACCCACACGTTGAGCACATCGTTCACGGGGGCCAAGTACGCCAGCCGCGTCCCGTCGGGCGAGATGCGAGGACTGGCCTTGACCGGATTTCCAAACAATATACGGCGTGGGATTAACTCGGTCCTGTTTGAAACTGTCATACAAATTCCTCTCTTTTCTTTATGATAGCGAAGCAATCTATGCCCGCTGAAACATGCTACATGCTACATTCTGTTACTTCTACGTATGGCCATGGGGGAAAGTTGAGATCGAACGCTAAAACGACCCCGGCAGCGCGTATATGTATACGCGCTGCCGGGGCGGTGTCGTCAGAGAGTGTTGCGTCTGTTGATGAATTAGACCGAGAAGTCCCAGTTTGCCATGTCGTTACTTGTGATATCGGGCGTGAACTGCAGAGTGAAATTGTGTTGCGCGCTGGGCACCTCGTAGACGATAGAGCCGGCCAGAGCAGGAGCTGGATACTCACCTGTCGATGCACCGCTTCTTCCAGCCAGGAGGCAGGGGGAATCGGAATAGAGTCTGGGGCAGCAGATAGGGTTGGTGGATAGGATGGCTCTTGGTAGGGTGGTCTGATGTGAGGTAGAGGACATAATTCTGAGAAAAATATACAGTGCTGGCAACAAGAAAGAGAGGCGCGATGACCTCTCTTTCCTGGTTCTTGTTTTAATGAAAGCCAGCAGCCGATGGGTTGATCAGAGCCAGCAGGGCAAACAGTATGCTGAATACCAGAGGCAGAGCACCGCAAACAATGAAGAGCGTCAGAAGGCAGCCATAGCCACCAGGTTGTACCCCAGTCATGCGCTTTGTCGCCTGTGCTTTTTGCAGGTAGATGATGTTGACAATACAGCCAGGGAGCCAGAGCAGGCAGTACAGCACTAGGGTCAGTATTGCAGGTTTGGTGTAGTTCCTGGTCACCATGGATTGTGGTGTATTCATAGGAAGTCCTTCCTTTTACTTCTGGTACCCGGTCGTTGTGTCCGTAATATAGTTTACTGCCACAGTTGCTTCTTGAACGGTCCCGCCAAAGGCATTTTGTCCGGTGGCAACGCCACCACCTATTCCCCACACTTCAATCGTGTCGTTTTCGTTGAGTTTGCTCAGATCGGTCCCGTCCGGGAAGGCGATCTGAACGAACGTGCCAGGGTTGTTGGGGTCATCTACGTTGGCACCCGCCGTATTTCCCTGGTCGTCTTTCACAAATTTTACCAGGGTACAGGTAAAATGATATAACTTGCCAAAACCCTGATTGCCATCTTTGTCGATGTTGGCAATAGTCGTATCGCTATAGGTCTGCTTGTCATTGGCCTCAACTTGGGCCGGTGATATGGTTGGGACCGGTTTGGGGGTAGGGGTTGGCTTGGGCGTTGGTGTTGGTTTCGGCGTTGGTGTTGGTTTCGGAGTAGGGGATGGTGTGTCAGCAGGTTTGGCAGTTGGGGTGGTCTCGATGGTTGGCGTGGCCGCTGTCGCTGTTTGTTGGGATGAAGAAGAAGCTCCCTGGACCGCAACAGAACACAGGGAACAAAACATCAGAAGGACAAAGAGCGATCCACACCCAACACCCAGCTTGGTAATATTGCGCTGTCGCTTATACCACCCCCAGGTCTTGCCCAGCGAATTGGCTTTGGGTACCGAAGTACCTGGAAGGGTACTGTTTTGGGTTGTTGGCGCCCCATAGGGGTTTGGATAGGGTTGCTGCTGGTATCCTTGAGGTGGAAACCCGGGCTGTTGCGATGGGTAGCCGGGTTGCGATGGCTGATTGGGCGAGAAAGGCTGATTAGGCTGATTGTATTGATTAGATGAAAAAGGATAATTGGGCTGCTCAGAATGATTAGGGTTATTTTGCATGTTAAAGGCTCCAGATTTAGATTTGGAAATATTGCATATATTAAATGTATCTATATGATACTTTAAACTCCGCAATAATGCAAGTGTTTTAGCATGAATATTAAAGAAATCTAATAATAAACGTGTTGAAAAAATTTGACAATAATAGATATGATTTGGGCAAAGCTGAAAAGACAAAAATGTTTTCGATGCATTAAATGAAACATGGAAAATTGAGGGAAGGCGCCCATGAGGGGCGCCCGGTGTTTGCTATTTCTGGAGGATGGTCTGGTAGGCTTCGTAGGTCTGGCGGGCGATCTGTGCCTGGGTATAGTTGTCGAGGACGCGCTGGCGACCATGCTGCGCCAGGGTGCTGTAGAGCTGGGGATCTTCGAGCAGCTTCCGTACGTTCAGGCTCAGGTCCAGAGCATCGCCTTCTTTAAAGATCAGGCCGGCATCTCCAATCACGTAGGGGATCTCTCCGCTGCTGGAGCCGATGACGGGCGTTTCACAGGACATCGATTCGGCCAGGACGCGGCCAAACTGCTCGATCCAGTTGGGGCGCGAGAGCGAGGGGAGCACGAAGACATCTAGCTTCTCCATCTCGCCAGGTACCTGGTCGGTGGGGACTCCCGGCTTGAAGATGACGCGCTGGCTGACGCCCAGTCGCGCGGCCAGTTCTTCCAGCGGGCTCTTCATGGGACCGTGGCCGACAAAGACGACCTGGCAATACTCGGGCAGGTGGGTCAACGCCTCCACCATCAGGTGCAGTCCTTTTTCCTCTTTGAGGCGACCGATGAAGCCCAGGGTGAAGGGTGCGCCAGCCTCGCGCGGTGGCCGGGGCGCGCTACGTTTATAGATATCGGTATCAAAGCCAAACTGCGGGATGACGCGGATGGGACCCTGGTAGCCTTTCTTGCGCAGGACCTCCGAGGCATCGCGGTTGCCGGCGATGGCCAGTGCCGCGTGCCTGTAATTGTACAGCTCGATCTGACGAAACGGTGGCGGATAGCGGCGATACAGATTCTGCCAGGTGAAGAAGAGCGCCCGTGCCCCTTGCTTCTGTGCCAGGTACATTGCCTGGATGGTCGCCAGGTTATACGGTTCCTCGTCGATGTGCACGATATCGGGCCGCACCTCGCGCATAATCTGGCCTAGCTTTGGGTAGTAGTGCCAGTGGAACTTGCCGTTGAAGGCCATCGGCGTTACGATCATGCGATAGCCCTCGGTGTAGAGGCGTTCAAGCACCTGCTTGCTCCCATCATCGCTCTGCCAGTACGGAGGGGTAACCAGGGTCAGTTCGACATCAGGACACCGGGCAATCTCTTCCAGTTTACGCTGCGCGGTCCCGGCGACCAGAGCCTTGGAAAGCATCAAAATACGCATCATCAGTCCCTTTTAGTTTTTTCTACGAGCTTTTTTATGTGCCAGTACCTCTTCATAGACGGCCAGGGTCTGCTGTGCCGCCTGGTGCCAGTGAAAGCGCTTCGCCTGCTGAAGAGAACGGGCACGTAGATCTGAGCGCAGCGCCTCATCGGTCAGAACGCGCTGCATGGCATCCACCAGATCCTTTACATTCTCGGGATCGACGCTGATGGCAGCGTCCCCGACCACCTCTGGCAGCGACGTACGATTAGAGCAGACCACCGGCGCTCCACAACTCATCGCCTCCAGCGGATCGAGTCCAAAGCCCTCGTAGAGAGAAGGAAACACAAAAACGCTGGCCCCGCTATAGATGGCGGGCTTATCCTCTTCCTCGATAAAGCGATAGGTGATCTGACCGCTCATACCCAGATCGGCGGCCACCGGGCGTGGATCGGGGAAGAGCGAGCCCTTCTGCTTGTCCGGATTGCCCGCGATCAGCAACTGCAGATTGGGATCGCCGACCTGGGCATGCAGACGAGCAAAAGCGCGCACCAGTTGCGGCACATTCTTGCGCTGATCCAGTCCTCCGAGGTAGAAGATGTAGCGTTCACCCAGACCATAGCGGGCGCGCGCGGCGGCTAACACGGCAGGATCGGTCACCGGCTGATATTCATCACCGGCGGCCTCATAGATGACACGGATACGCTCAGGCGGCAGCTTCAGCGCATCGATGATATCCTGCCGCGCATGCTGGCTAGGTGCGATCACCATACTGGCCCGGTGGGCCGAGCGCGCGATCAGACTGGTATATGCCTTGACCTTACTGTTGGGCTGGTAAGCGGGCAGGCGCAGTGGGATCACGTCGTGGATAGTCACCACGGTTGGCACGGGCGGAAAGAGAGGGGGCGCGAAGTGGGGGACGTGCAAGAGATCAACATGCTCCTTGCGCGCCGCCAGCGGACTCGTCCATTGCTCCCAGACCACCTTCTCGATATTTTCATTGCGCGCCGCCAGCGACGGGACCGCGTGGACACGGTAGGGATATGTCTGCACCGGCAGCTGTGGCAGCGAACGGGGTCCTAGCAAGACATACTCATTATGATCATCCACTTCAGCCAGCGCGTTGAGCAGGTGAGAGAGATACTGTCCGCTACCGGTGGCGGGGAATTGAAAGAACTGCGCATTGATGCCGATCTTCATGATAGTTATGCCTCGCTTGCGAAATTACTCTGGCCCGCATACAACTGCTCATAGATGCGGAGCATCTTGCGGGCGGATGCTTGCCAGCTGTAGAGCTGTACACGTTGATAGCCTTTCTGGCGCAGATCTGTGCGGAGCTGTTCATCTTGTAGCAGGCGCAGCATGGCATGCGACAGTTCATCGATATTGTGCGGATCAACCTGTAACGCGGCATCGCCTACTACCTCTGGTAGAGACGATGTATTCGATGTGATAACCGGTGCTCCGCAGGCCATGGCCTCCAGCGGCGGGATGCCAAAGCCTTCAAAGAAGGAAGGGAAAACGAAGAGCTCGGCCATGCTATACAGCGTAATCAACTCGTGCTCGGTGACACGACCCAGGAAGCGTACCTTGTTCTCAAGCTTAAGATCGCGCACCAGCTGTAGCGTCTCCTCATACAGCCAGCCCTGTCCTCCGGCGATCACTAAGAGAGAAGGACCATCTTTCTCCTGTTGTGCCTGGTAGAACGCCTTGATGATGCCCTGGTGATTCTTGCGTGGCTCCTGCGTCCCCACGGCCAGCACAAAGGGCTGCTCAAGCTGAAACTTATGGCGCGTGGCGCCCAGGATCACGGGGTCCGTGATGCGGCGGAAATAGGATTGAACCCCATTGGGGATCACCACCAGCTTCTCACGCGGCGTCTGGAAATGCTCGACCAGCGTGCGCCTGACCTCCTGCGAGACCGCCGCCACCACGTCGGCGCTCTCCACCGCCTGTGGCACCACCCTGCGCAGATACTCGGCCAGCGAGGGCACCGCGTATTCGGGATGCTCCAGAAAGGCCAGGTCGTGGATCGTCACCACCTTGCGCACTCGCCTCCCCAGGGGAGGCAGCACAAAATCGGGTCCATGATAGATATCGGCCGGACCAGAAAAGAGGGTGGCCGGCAGGGGCGCCCGCAGGCGATACCAGAGGATATTCAGGTAACGATCGGGGATGCCTATATTGCGTCCACGGACATTGTCCGCCATAGGAAATGGACGCTCCGCACTGGCGCGTCCACTGGTAAGCAATGTATAGAAATTATCCTCATCCTGTGCCAGCATGGCGGCCACCAGGTTGCGCACATACACCCCGATGCCCGCGCCCTGGCGAATAGCCGCGGTATAGTCAATCGCAATACGCATCACAAATCCTTTATCCTGGTAGGCGCACCTCTGCTTATCCTGGAGGCCAGCCCATGTCGCGGCCGCCCAGAAGGTGAAAGTGCAGATGGAAGACGCTTTGACCTGCGTGAGGGCCGACATTGGTCAAAAAGCGATAGCCCTGCTCCAGACCCAGCTGATGGGCCACGTCTTTAGCAGCCGTGAATATGCTGGTCAGAAGAGGGCCATCCTCGGCGGTCAGCTCGGCCATTGAGGCGAGATGGCGCTTTGGAATGAACAAAATATGTTCAGGGGCCTGAGGGTTGAGATCCCGGAACGCAAACACATCGTCATCCTGGTAGACAACCGTGCTTGGGATCTGGCCCGCTGCGATTTTACAGAAAATACAATCTTCCATAGAAAACCTCAATAACCAGATGAATTATCGCCTAATTCATCTGGTTTGACTAGGTTGCATCGCCATGGGATGACTTTAGTCCCATTGACGTGCAGTTTATTCGTGGGCGCCTGAATTGCTATCAGATTCAGATGCCACCGCGGAGGTCTCGTGCTCGGGAGCTTTGGGCTCGGAAGTCGTGGCCGTGGCTTCAGGTTTAGGAGTCTGTGCCTCGGAAGCCGCCGTTGACGACTCGGGTTTAGAAGCTTCTGCTTCGGAAGCTGCAGGTTGAGCGGCTTCGGCTGTGGTGGGACCTGCCACCGCCACCGCTGTCTCTTTGCCCGTTTCGTTTTCGGCGCTATCCTTCTTTGTCTCCTTCTCCTGGCTCTCAGCAGCAGCGGCGGCTTTAGCCGCTTCGGCCGCGGCCTTTTTAGCCTGGGCACGCTTGATATGCTCGGCCAGCTCTTCCTCATGGAACTTGGGATCATTATATTGAGGGAGATTCATCTCAGTACGAATCGCCTTAATGGCCTGGTAGACCGTTCCCGGCTTCAGCTCCAGCTCGTCAGAGATCTTCTTATGCACCCCGACAGGTGGTACTGGCAGGTAGGGTTCATAGATCGCCTTGATGCGATCTAACTCCTCCTGAGAACCCTTATAGGTCTGAATCTCCCACCAGCTGGGGATATTCTGCCGATCGCGCAGATCTTTAATGATCTTCTTGACCGCCTTCTTTGGAATGCTAAATTCTTTCGCGATCTGGGTGCGGATGCCATCGAACTCGGACGGTTGGGCCAGGGCGATATAGCGTTCCTCGACCTGGGTAATCTGCTCCAATGTCGGTTTAAACGGCTCTGGTGGCGGCGTCTTCTCGCGTTTTGGTTTTGGCGCGGCTGCTGGCTTTGGCACCCTTGGCTTCTTGCCACCGCGAGGACCGCCAGGGCCGCCAGGACCGGCACCTTTGGTCCAGGGCTTGCCGCGTCCAACACCGCCGCGATTCGGGCCACCCTCGGAAGGCCGGTATGGCTGGGGGGGCGCTGCCCCGGTGAAACTGTGAGCGTATTGCCATTGCTCACATGATACGCAGCGGGACCGCGCCCTGGACCATTGCTGCGTGGCGCATTGCCATCGCGCAGCCCCTGGTTTGGTGGTCCAGCAGCCGGGCGATTTCCTCCCGGACCGTTGCCGCGGTCGCGTTGTACAGGAGGGGATGGTATCTTCGGACGCTGTGGGGGTGGCTCCGGTTGAGCTACCTTCACATCGGACAGGCTATCGAGCCATTGATTGGTTCCACTTTGCGCTGGCTTCGGCTTCGGTGGGGGCGCCACCGTCCGGGGTGCTGCGGCCGCGCCGGCAGCTTTATTCTGGGAGGGCGGCGCGTTTTTGGCCGCCTGCTTTTCTTTTCTGGCTTTTTGCGTGCAATCAGGGCAAGTTACTTCTCTAGCATTGGCCGACTGAAACCACTTGCCACAATTGATACAACGCATCTTCGTTTTGCTCATGCGCGAACTCCCCTGTACCAATTTAAATTTTTGTTGTTTATGATGAGTCGGAATGCACCTCCTATTCTATTCTCTTTTTCCAGCCCTGTCTACCTTTGTCCTTCTGAGTTTATACGCTCGTAAGATATTAGAAATATTTAAATGCATCTATAGAGAAGTGCAATAATTTACTTCACTGCTGTCAAATTGAGTTTAGCTCACGAGTGCTTACACCGGTGTAGAAGAGGCATGTATAGCTGATTAGCTGGTGCTTTTTAGCTTGGGTAGTTAACTTGATCTTGTGATTTCTTAGTACATGGAGGATAAAGATATCATTATTCTGTATTGCATGGTTTTACATCTCTTGATGCAAATATATGTCTTATTATTCTGAGTAGCTCATCTACATCAAAAGGTTTATATACGATTGGAACGCCTTGAGAAATTAAAGGCTCACTGTATACTCGTGCCATTTCTAAACCAGAGGTGCAAATGAGAACAGGAATATGAGATGTTGGGAGATGCATTTTGAGCATTTGTAGTATTGACCACCCTATATTTTTGTTCCCAAACATGAAATCAAGGATGACGAGGTCTGGTTTAATATCCTCTACTTCTTGCGCTGTCTGTATTGGATAGGGCGACAGGACCGCTTCATAGTCGTCTTCAGCCAGGACCTGGCGGAACAGATCGAGGATAGGGTCGGAATCCTCAATCACGAGTATTCTTTTCCTCATCGCATGCCTCTCAATCACTGCCGTATGTCGCTCAGCACCATAGACATAAATCCATTACTAAGCACGTATAGAGGCAGTCATTGGTTGCTAAAGGTCATACTGACGAGAGGTATTTGTTTTCGTGCGTTTCGTTTGCCTGCGTGTGGGTTTGTTTTGACAATAAAGCCGTGACGCTCCTGTCCCCTAAAGGGAGACAGGCTTCTTAGCATCGTCCGGGCGGTAACCTGCCTCCGAAGAGACCACGTCTGCAACGTGTGGCTGAGAGCCGGACTGACTGAGACAACAGATCTCCTTTTGGGAGACCAGGGGCGCGTCTGCCCTACTACTTCTTGACCTGCATATGGCAGGACGAAGATACGTGAACGAACGAGGAAAGTTCACTTGCTCATCAAAGGTGAGCGTATGCATATTGATCGAACCGACCAGGTCGCGGTGCCCAGAGAACCCGCAGGCTTTGCACGTCCATTGCCTGTTTCTCGGCTTGTGTTTATGCCCACATGCAGGACACTGGCTACTTGTTCCTCGTTCGGAGCCAGTGAAGCACTCGATGTGAGCCTGGTTGGCTTTGTGGGTCAGACAGTCGATATCTTTTCCGTATTCCCACAAGCTCATACGCTGATTGTGGTGACGTCCATGGTTCTTCGTGCGCACCCCGTGAGGGTTGCCAATAAAGAGGGTCCCGACCTTGTGCTCAACGCAGAAGTCGATCACGTTGCGGGTGGCTTGATGCCGTTGATCACGAATGCGGCGCTCTGCTCGTCGAGATTGCTTGTTTTTGGCCCGTTGCAATTTCTTCCAATGACGGGAGTCTTTGGTACAGCGGGACTGCTTCTTGCTGATGGTGCGCAACGCTTTGCTACGCCCCCGTTTGAGCGAGCGAATACCGCGCCCGGTGACGATGATGGCCTCACTCGTATTGGTCGTAACGGCCGCAAGATGAATTTCTCCCAGATCAACGGTGGCGTGGACGTTGCCTGGAGCGGTTTCGGCTTGCGGAACCTCGACGCTCACATGCAGTTCGTAGCCATTGTTCCACACCAATGTCACCGACCGACTGTGTTCGGGCAGTTCGACGGGCAACACCAACGAGTCACGCCCGCGTCCCATCGGCAACACCACGCGCTTTCCTTCTCTGGATACCGCTTGTGCAGGCCAGGAGACAGGGTAGAACTGCTTCAGTTTGTAGGGATAACGCATCTTCATCTGCGGATGTGACCGGCGCAATTGCCGAGTGGTCTCGACGTTGGCAAGAAAGGCATGCGTGACCATCTGAACCGACTGGCTATGAAGGGCAAAGCGCCCCTTGGTGGCTTTCTGCAACGCGTCGCGTCCGGGCCACGTGGTATGCTGCATGCGCGCCTGCAGATGTAATGTCACACACGCATTCCATATCAATGCCGCTTCTTGCTGTGCCGTCCGTAATCGCTGATAGTGCTCCGAAGAGAGGTGCTTCAGTTGATAGATCTTGACGGTGTTCATGTCTGCTAGTGTAGCATACTCGAACGAACTTTCCAAGGGGGAAATGAGGGGATCTCCACCTCAATCATCATGCACGTGGTGTGGTTTCCCACCGCTTGGAAGCATCTGCTCATTGGTGAAAGGCACGTTGAAATGAGTCGGCGACACATGCATTGGCGGAGGGCATCAATCCCTCTTCAGTGGTGCTTTAAGGAGAGAAGCGAGGCTGGTTGGATGCTCCACCCACCCAACCAGCCCAAAAGGAACGGCGCTTTCATCCCGTCCCATGAATGGAGACGGGACTTCCCGCGCCGGATGTTAAAAGGCGACGAAGAAGGGATGCTTACTTTTATCAAGGCAATGAAGAATTCTCTCGCGGAAATTCTTCCAGCTTACCATATTAAGTGCCTCATCTATCGGGTAATATCTGACTTCCAGGCTCTCTTCGCTTGTTTGAAATTGTCCACCAATAGGCGTGGCTAACCAGAGTGTATTGCAAATACTGCTTGAAACATTCTGGAAAATGCCACAAAAATTGATCACCTCAACATCAATGCCCGTTTCTTCTTTCACTTCCCTCACAACAGCGTCTTTGATTGATTCACCCTCTTCAACTTGTCCACCTGGTATCTCCCAACCTCTGCGAGGTCCTTTGATTAGCAATATCTGGTTATTCTCATTAAGAACAATGGCGGCTGCAGAAATAATATGTTTGGGTATTGACATTTTTTATCCTTTATTTGTCTGTGTTGTTTGCTCGTTTGCGTTTCAATAAAGTTGGCGGGCGCGCAAGATGGGAGAGTATCTGACTCTCCCATCTTGCGCATTGTGGCATAAACGCTTGAAACCTGCTGTGATTAGCGGCAGTGTCCAGCTGGCGCGACCAGCTTAGACACCAGGGTGTTTGGGCTGGTAACCATTACGCCTCCCGGCTCCGGGTAGAAATGGTCGGCAGGAAGGCTTCCTTGCCAGGTGAATGTGAAGTCTGAGAGATGTTGACCAGGTAGAATAGTTAACTTTTCCATCGTTTGAGAACGCCCATTATTAATGGTATAGGAGAAGACAATCGTTCCTCCATTTGGACCGGAGTTGACATGAAAGGTGGCATGGTAAACAACTTGAATGTAAGAGCCACACCTCCATAGGGAGGTTGTGCTTGGAGTAACAGACATATCAATGCCTGTTACCCTGAAAGCGGAAGCCTGAGTTGTGACCCCATTGATGGAAGCGTTCGTCGTGACTTTATTGCTTGTAGATGCTGAGTGCGCTTGTGATGGGGAAGCTGGCGCCGCATTAGCAACCTGGCTTCCGATGACACTTCCAAAGTATGCTATTCCCACGACGAGGAAACAGACTATGGCGATGAGTGCTGTTTTTGCCTTGTTGTTCCACATGGTGATACCTCTTTTCAAGAATATCAGGTCAATAGTTGGTTAGGTTGACCTACTCGTTTGCTATCATTACACAATATAAGCTGCGGTATTAAGATATAATCGCATTTAATATTTTGATTTCCTTACAGGTGTAGTGGCATAAGAAAACGAAGTTTTACTGCTTTCTTCTTACGAGGGTTCTTGCTGTTTCGCCAGACCTATGAACAGAGGATTTACAATTTTATGTAAGTGGAACCGTTTTCTCCACCTCTCACTATAGATAATGCGGCTATATCGATAGAAATCTCCCCTATCCGCCTCCATTGAAGAAAATGTGTAATAGTTCACATTTTTTTCATCAAAATAATCAGTACCCACTCATCTCAATGAGGGGTGCTGATATATTTCTGTGGAAAAAAGTTCTCAGGTAGGCTAAGCGGCAAAAGTTGGCTGAGGAATAGGCTCTCCTGCTTTTTGGGCATCTTCAATCCATAATTCGATAACTCCGAGGGCGTTTTTTATAGCTTCCTCATAAGTATCGCCATGGGTGCGACATCCTGCGAGCTCTGGAATGGTAACGACATAGATATTATCACGTGGATCCCATTGGATGAGCTTTGAATAATGATCAGGGTTCATATCCATTGCCTCCCTTTCTCTTACCAATGTACCATTTTATTTTGGCGCAAAACATATTTTATGATTGGGATCCCGTGGGCCGAGGCAGGAAGCGCCCGCAAGGGGCGCATCTACGATGACGACGGCGGTGTTTCGTTGAAGAAGCGGTCGACGTCGCGGATGCTGGAGGTGCGCCGCGCCGGCGGCAGGGCGTTGAGCACCTGTTTGCCGTAGCCTTTGGTGTGCAGGCGGGTGTCGAGGATGGCCATGACACCGCGATCCTCGCGTGTGCGCAGCAGGCGACCGATGCCCTGCTTGAGGCGCAGCACGGCCTGGGGCAGCACATAGGTGCCGAACCAGTTTTCGCCGGCGGCCTTCATCTGGGCGACGCGCGCCTCGTGCACCGGGTCGTCGGGCGGATCAAAGGGGAGCTTGTCGATGACGACCAGCGAGAGGGCGTCTCCGGCGATGTCGACCCCTTCCCAGAAGCTCTTGAGGCCAAACAGGACCGAGCCTTCCTCTTCGCGGAAGCGCCGGGTCAGTTCGAGCCGCGTCATGTCTCCCTGGCGCAGGAGTGGATAGGGCAGGTGTGGGGCCATCAGCTCGTAGGCGCGGTCCAGCATGCGTCGGCTGGAGAAGAGCAGGAAGGCTCGTCCTCGTGAGACCTTGACCAGCCGGTACATCTCGCGGGCGACGTCTACCATATAGTCATCAGCCCCGGCGCCAAAGGTCGGCGGCGGCAGGTGGCGTGGCAGATAGAGCAGGGCGTTGTTCTCATAATCAAAGGTCAGGGGCAGCACGCTTTCCACCACATCGGGACGCGCCAGTGGATCGAGGCCGACGCGGCGACGGAAATACGAAAAGTTGGGTCCCTTCTCCTCGGGTTTAGCCGGGTTGGGTCCGATAGTGGCCAGGGTGGCCGAGGTGCTGATGACATTGCACTTGTCGAAGAGCCGTTCTTGCAGCCAGGCCGTTACGTCCAGCGGGGCCGCCGACGCCTGCAGCACGAAGCCGCGTGACGCCGACCCTTCCATGCGCTCAACATAATAGACAAACTTACTCTGGTCCGCCACCGAGAAGACGGTGCGGATATTTTCGGCCAGGTTCTGGGTGCGCTTCAGCAGCTTATCGTAGAGCTGTCCCTCTTTTTCGGGGAGCTCTTTGGGACGCTGTTTGCGCAGCGAGTCGGTCAGGTCGGAGATGGTCGTGGCCAGGCGCAATCCTTCTTCCAGGGGTGATTCCAGGTTGACGCGCCCCTTGAAGCTGGGGTTGGCGACCTGTTCCAGGCGCATCCACATCAGTTGGGCGGCGCGCATGGCATCATCCTGTAGACTGAGCTGGCTATGGTCCTTGAGCATACGCTGCGCCAGCAACGTCTGAATCTGGCCCGGATTGATGGTGATGGTAAAGGAGCGCGTGGCCTCCTCTTCCAGGTGGTGGGCCTCGTCCAGGATGATCACGTCGCGCTCGGGCAGCAGGAAGCCGCCGATGGCCGCGTCCAGCAGCAGCAGGGTGTGGTTGACGACGATGACCTGGGCACGCTCGGCGCGTTCGCGCATCTGCCGTACGTAGCATTCATCGAAGAAACTGCATTTGGACCAGGCGCACTGATCGCTATCGGTGGCGACGCGGGAACGTATATCGCCGGGCAACTGAAAGCCCAGCGTCTCGAAATCGCCCGTCATGCGATAGCCGGTCTCGGGATCGTTGATCATGTCGTACAGGCGCTGGAAGTCGCGGTTCTTGGTAAAGAACTGCATGCCCACGCGCTCGCTCTCCACCCGATCCAGGCAGATGTAGTTGTTGACACCTTTGACCAGGGCGGCCTCAAAGTGCTTGATATGCCGCTGCACAAACGGGATATCTTTGTAGAAGAGCTGCTCCTGCAGGGCTTTATTGGCTGTGCTGATGATGGCCACCTGTCCCGAGCGTACCACCGGGACCAGGTAGGCCAGCGATTTACCGGTTCCGGTCGCCGCCTCGATGATGGCGGGTGTCCTCTGGTTGATGGCACGTGAAACCATGGTCGCCATCTCGATCTGGGCCGGTCGCTCCTCGTAGCCGGGCAGGCTCTGCGAGAGCACGCCGCCCTGCCGCAGATCTTCTGAAACCCTCATTACCAGGCGTGAATCGTGCAGCGGTGCCGCGTTCTCCTCCTCGGCCTCTTCATCTAGAGTATCCAATGCCTTTAGATCGTCTGGAGAAAATGCGGCGGGCCGAGATCCATTGCTTGCCTCAGCATTTGAGCCCGTTTGTTGTTTACGTTCGGCTAGCCATGTAGCGAGTTCCTGCTGCCGCTCATCGCTTATGCTCTCAACGCGGCTTGACAGGTCGTCGGGTGTCTCGGGGACGGATGGCGCGGCGGGCGCCTCCGAGCTCTGCTGCGCTCGGAATGGTAGTGGCTCCTCGGCGATTTTGCGAGGTCGTGATGGCTGCGGCGGTGTAACGGACACCCGCGGTGTCGTGTCTTCCTCTATGTCCTGTAGCACCGGTGTCGTTGGGATAGTTGGGCGCGCCAGGGCTGGTCGGATTACCGACGTTTTGACCGGCATTCCCATCAACGCTCCCAGATAGGCATCGGCAAAATCCTGGATATGGGGAAAACGCTGCGAAGGATCGATTGAGAGCGCCTGCAGCAACACCTGCTCAAGCGCGGCTGAGATATGCTTGTTCAGGCTGGAGGGCTTGGGGAATGGCTCGTGCAGTTGCTGTGCGAGCAGTTGAGTGCGCTCGCTGGCCTGGTAGGGGCGGCGTCCACAGAGCCAGGTGTAGGTCATTACCGCCAGCGCGTACTGATCGCTGGACGCGCTGGTCTGGCCCTGTAGCTGCTCAGGGGCCATATAGGGCAGGGCCGCATCCTCGTTGTCCAGAGAAGGTGTAAAGCCAGGAGGGGTCAGGGCAAAGCTGGTCAGGAGCATCTCGTGACGATCGCTCATAAATATCGCGCCGGGATGGAGATTGCCGTGGACCACGTGGCTGACATGGGCATAGTGCAGGGCGCTGGCGAGCGGCGACACGTACTGCCGCACCACGTCGGGCTTCAGACAGCTTCCGGGCTCAATCAACTGGCTCAACGGTTTCCCCGCCGGCTGCTCCAATACCAGGTAGGCGCTATCACCATCAAAATTCGCCTCGATGACCGCCACAATAGCGCGATTCTTTAGTTTCTTTAGTTGTTTCGTGCGAGCTAGAAAGGCTTTTTTATCCTCCGCATCGGAGAAAGGGATGTTGAGCCTTTGAATAATTACATTTTTCTTGCGCTGTTTACCAAGATAAAAAGTGCTCGTAGAACTCTCGTGCAGTAGACCGGTAACGGGGTACGCGCCAATCTGCTGAAGCTCTACCTCTGCCATTTTTTCTGCCTCTCCCAAATATTCGAACGCCTGTTTTGTTTATAGTCTGCAGTATAGCATAGTCAGGCCGTTAAAGCCAATTGGTATTTTGCGCCTCCCGGCGTGGGGAACGCAGGCGTCCCCATTATCTTTTGAGTTGGTGCATGGGGTGCGCATTCGCGCACCCCATGCACCAACTCAAAACAAGTGTGGTCGCACAGGCGTCCGCCTGTGCGGGTGCGGGGAAGGATTATGTAGAGGGGAGATCACTTGACATGAGGAGGGATATAGAGTATAAATAGTGTATCGTGTACACTAAGTAGAGGAGGACGGGTACGGGTGCCGTTGTTAAGAATATGATACCCTCTCACACCTATAGTTGTCGAGTAGCGGAATAGGTAAAATGTAGTGGACAAGAAATACTTCAGTAGTTGTATGGCGAGATAAAGAAGGCAACAAGTATGGAAGAGCAAAGCGAAGCGATGGGTAGCGGTATCAGTGGCCGTGAGGACTGGCGTGAGGAGAAGCACGAGCAGCATGCCCAGGTTCAGGTCTCCGAACAAACGGACAACGGTGAGGCACATCAGTATGATGTGAATAAGTATGAACGTCCATCGGTGACGGTTGATGTATTGATGATGAGCTTGCGGCAGCGGGATCTGCAAATCTTGCTGATCAAGCGGCGCGCCTGGCCATATGAGGGTATGTGGGCCATTCCCGGGGGCTTCATTAACATGAATGAGTCGCTGGAGTCGGCCGCCAAGCGTGAGCTGCAGGAGGAGACCGGTGTACAGGATGTCTATCTGGAGCAGCTCTATACCTTTGGCGATCCCGGACGCGATCCGCGCACGCGTGTGATTACCGTGGTCTATTTTGCCCTGCTCGATTCGGAGCGCTTGCAGGTGCGCGCGGCCAGCGACGCGGCCGACGTGGGCTGGTTCTCTGTCTATGAACTGCCGCAGCTGGCGTTCGATCACCAGGAGATCGTAGACTACGCCCTCAATCGCTTGCGCAATAAGCTTGAGTACACCACCATTGCCTTCAACCTATTGCCGGAACAATTCACGCTGCGCGAGCTGCAGCGTGTCTACGAGATTATTCTGCATAAACGCCTGGACAAGCGCAACTTCCGCAAAAAGATCCTCTCAACTAACATTCTGGAGGATACGGGTGCCAAAAAGATGGAAGGGACGCACCGACCGGCGCGCCTGTACCGCTTCAATCCGGCGGCGGAACACAAGTTATAGCTGTTTAATCAATGGATAACGGATGACAGATGGACCAGTCAGACTGGCAGATGGGAGCATGGATCGTATGACAACTTCACCTTTGTCCGCGCAATTTCAGGCGCAGGCCGATCTCTTTTTGCGCGCTTTGCATGATTGGGAGCAGCAGTTAGCAAATTTAAGCTGGCAGGACCTGGCGGGGCCAGCACGGGATGGGCAGGTGGTGGTGTTGAGCGTCGATATGATCAACGGCTTTTGCCACGAGGGGGCTCTGTCGAGTCCACGCGTCGAGGGTATTATCCCGGCGGTCGTCGATGTGTTTGAGGGAGCCTACGAGGCGGGTGTGCGCCAGTTTATCCTGGCCCAGGATGCCCATACTCCCGACGCCACCGAATTCGCGCAGTTCCCACCCCACTGCGTGCGTGGAACGTCTGAGGCCGACAACATTCCCGAACTGGCGCGGCTGCCGTTCGCCGATCTCTATACCACCGTCCAGAAGAACTCCCTCAGTGGTTTCCATGGTACCGGGCTTGCTGGTTGGTTGGAGGAGCAGCGCGACCTGCAAGCTGCCATTATCGTGGGTGATTGTACCGATCTCTGTATCTACCAGATGGCTATGCACCTGAAGTTGTACGCCAACGCCCACAACCTGCCGCTGCGCGTCATCGTACCCGCCAATGCCGTCCAGACGTATGATACGCCCGTCGCCGCAGCCCAACAGCTGGGCATCTTGCCCCACGACGGGGATGTACTCAACCTCATCTTCTTGTACCATATGGCTCTAAACGGCATCGAGGTCGTAAGAAATATTCAGCGCTAACTAGTTGTGCAGCGAACGAGCGGTGCAATAAGAGATCTGAGCCGGCGCCCAGCCGATGCAGTCGATGCGCGTCCCAACGGGGGTTTCCAGTAGGGAACCCTCATTGGGGAGGGGCAGATTGCTGCCATGGTCCCACAATGCGGGCAGGCCTTCCTCTTGCGTCAGGCGGTCCGCCGGCACATTGACCGGATAGAGACGGCGCAGGTACGCATCAAAGAGGTAGCGTGGGAAGTGCAGCACCTCGCGCCGCCAGATCACATACAGATCATCCTGGTAGGTGGGCTCGGGGAGATCCTCGTTGGTTGTGCTGGCATGCAGGATGGCCGCGAACTGATAGGACTGCTGTGGGCTCAACGTAACCCGCTCGATGTAGCGTCCAAAGGGATTGAGCACCGCCAGTGTCTGTGTGGCATGGTGGAGAAAAGAGCGCAGCCAGAGCGGCGGTTTTACCAGGTAGGTGCCCCATTCCTGCGCGATGATCGTCTCACCCCGCTGCTCATGATGGCTATGCCAGACCTGAAAGATCGTCTCCTGCGTCTTAAATTCGCAGCGACACTCGCGCCAGCTCGGATAGCCACGTCTCTCAATCTCCTGCCGTACGTAATGAACGAGCAGCGACGTCGCGCCAACCACTGTACCGATAAATGCGCCAGCTATCATCAATAATTGCTGTTTATTTGTACTCGCCTTCAAGTCGTTCAACCTCCAAGATATCAAGTAACTCTGTGAGTGAATGAACTAATAAACAATCGAGTGTTTGTTCGGTAACGCGATGTGCGCGGTCCAGCAAGACTGGTGTAATACCGACCGTGCGTGCTCCTAGCACATCATTTATGTAGGAATCGCCGATATGGATTGTATAATCAGGGATCGCGTTGGCCCGCTGCAAAGCCAGATCGTACAGAGTAGGGGACGGCTTGGCATGTCGCGTGGCTGCTGAAATCAAGACGCAATCAAAATAGCGGGTCAACTCTAGCTGGCGTAAAATAGGTCCCAGTGAAATACCCCAATCTGAAATTACACCCAGGCTATAGCCGCGCTCATGCAGCGTCCCCAGCGTCTCATGAACATCGGGATAAAGCTGCCAGCTGGTATGCTTTTCAAACTCGGTATTAATGGTCCTCGCCAGTTGATAGAGACGCTGCTCATCGTGCTCCTCTATAAATGGCCGCAGAAGATGGGCATAGTATTCAATCCAGAAATCATCGATATCCTGGTTATCCGCCCATATATGGGGATGTGAACGAACGTGCCGAAAATAAAAATCCTCGGCAACCTCAATTTGACCTTGAAGCTGCTCCAGATGAATATGCAGGGAAAGTTGTTGACAGACCTGGTGACAGATTTCCGCCACCGAAGGATGAGGCTCGAGTAAGGTAAAGCCGGCATCGAAAAACACGGTACGCATCGATTGTGGCTGTTCTAACTTCATGTCGCATTACCTTATCTGAAGATCAAGCCAGATACATAGATGACTATTTGCATCATATGTATCTGCATGTATTGGTAGTATAAGAAAGTCTAGCATGCACGCTGGTTGAATGTCAAACCAGCGTGCATGCATGCCCCTGCACACGCGGGGGGTGCAGGAGGGCGGCGAGCCCTCCTGCCGGGGTGCGGGGAGGACCCTGCACCCCTTATGTTCGCCCGTGTGGGGGCTATCATGCCCCCTGATAAAGGGGGGCGCCTGACCCCTCAGGCAATTCCATAAATTATATGTAAAAATATATCAAGATATATCTAATTATAGCTAGTTTTTAAATTGACAGGCTATGCGCGGCATATACAAATAAATTTTAATAAATTGTACGTGTATAACCTTGACAATTCATATATATTGCAGTTATCTTTTCTTCATAGGCAAGATGTACACGAGGAGTCCACGTATTGGTCTGTCTGGTTCGATGTCGAATTCTTTAGCGGACCCGCACTCATCATGATACTCTTAAGGAGGAGAGATGCCTACCATCACGTCACCAAGTCGACGTTCCTTCCTCAAAACCGCCGCTGGACTGGCTGTTGGCAGTTCCTTATTTCTCGGCGGTTGCGCGCCCGCGTTTAACACTGGCGCCAAGAAAACCCTCAATTTCTGGGCCTTTTCGGATACACGTATCGCGTGGCAGAAGAAAGCCTGGGAAATGTACAAGCAGCAGAAAAAGCCCGATTTTGAGATCAACTGGCTGGTTTTCCCCTACACACAGATGCACGACCAGGTGCTGGTGACCTCGCAGGCTGGATCGGGTGGTCCTGATATCGCCGATATCGAGATCAGCCAGTTTTCTCGCTACATCAAAGGAGATATTATTTTTGCCGAGATGACGCCCAAGCTGCAGCAGATGGGGGTCCTGGACCAGTTCTATCAGCCCTCCGCCACTAATCCCTGGAGCTGGAAGGGCAAGATCTACGGCATCGGTAATGAATTAAACACCTGCCTGCTCTGTTATCGCTGGGATATCTGGAAAAAGGCCGGTGTCACGACCACCATCCCCACCTGGGACGCGTTCGCGGAGGCGGCGCGCAAATACCATACCGATACCAAGAATTATCTGCTCGATTTCCCATTTAATGACTGGGGCTACTGGTGGATCATGGCCCTGCAGAACAAAGGCGGCTTCTTCAACGCGCAGGGGGTGCCTTCGCTGAATAGCGCTGAGAATATCAAAGCGCTTCAGTACCAGAAGAATGCCATCAAGGAGGGTTGGGGGACCGTACGCCCCATCGGGCAGGCATACAATACCGCCCTGGAACAGGGCAGTATCTCCACAGTGCTGGGACCCTCCTGGAACTTTAGCGGTTTTACACAACAGAGTCTGCCGGATACCAAGGGGAAGTGGCATCTCATGCCGGTGCCAGCCTGGGAGGCTGGTGGATCGCGCACGGCTACCTGGGGCGGAACCGGCGTGACGGTCTTGAAGACGTCGAGCAGTGTTGAGGAAGCCATGGACTTTGTGCTCTTTGAGCATACCAACGTTGAGGCCCTGCTCAACGATTTTAGTATCCGCCAGGTCTGGCCGACCTACAAGCCCGCGTTGAACAATTCTGCCCTCAATGAGCCACTGGCCTTCTTTGATAATCAGCGGGTCGGCGATCTCATCAAAGAGGTTTCGCCGGAGATCAATAAATGGTATAACTCGCCGTTCTGGCCCGAGACGACCAGTGCGTGTGTTAACTATGGCCTTACGCCGGCCATTCAAAAATCTGATGTTTCGGCTGAGTCTGCCCTGTCTGAGGCGCAGAGACAGTCGCAGAGTATCATTAGCTTTGAATCCGCTTAAGGCTACCTAGTTCACAGGGAGGTGTTTTACCATGGCTGTCACACAGACACAGGTAACGGCTCGTCCACAGACCACCGGTTCAAGCAACTGGTGGCGTCGCCATCAACGTCAGCTGGCGCCATTTTTGTTTGTTGCCCCCTTCTACTTGATCTTCCTGGTCTTTGGCCTCTACCCTATCGCCTATTCTTTCTGGTTAAGTTTCTTCAAGGGATTTGGCTTTGAGCAGAAGGCCTTCTTCGGACTGGGCAACTATATCCACATGTTTCAGGATCCGCGCTACATCAACGCGGTCTGGGTGACGACACGCTTCGCCCTCTTCAGTATCTTCATCCTGTCTCCGCTGGCCCTGCTGGTCGCGCTGGCGATCAACTCCACATTTGTGCGCTGGAAGGGTCTGTACAAGACGGGTTTCTTCCTGCCCACGGTGACCTCGGCGGTGATCATCTCGGTGATTTTCTCGCGTGTACTGGATACCAATTATGGACTGCTCAATGCCATGCTGGGCTGGTTCG
The DNA here is from genome assembly GCF_036245075.1 of Dictyobacter halimunensis. NCBI lineage: Bacteria > Bacillati > Chloroflexota > Ktedonobacteria > Ktedonobacterales > Dictyobacteraceae > Dictyobacter > Dictyobacter halimunensis. The sequence goes on along the minus strand of NZ_BSRI01000002.1, from coordinate 1,390,979 downwards.
GCATTCAGCCGATCGGCTGGCTGACCGACACCAACGTGGTCCTGATTGGATTTATGATTCTGGCCATCTGGAACTATATCGGTATCAACACCCTGTTCTGGCTGGCCGGACTGAACAGCATTAACCGCGAGCTCAACGAAGCCGCATCCATCGATGGGGCTGGACGACTGCAGAACTTCTTCTATGTGACCGCGCCGTTGCTGCGTCCAATCATGTTGCTGGTAACCATTCAGGCCCTGATCGGCTCCTACAACGTCTTCGCTGAACCGTTCCTGCTGACTGGTGGTGGTCCATCTGATGCCTCGCTCTTCATTTCGGTGTACGTGTACTATCAGGGCTTCGAGGCGTTTAACGTAGGGTACGCCAGCGCGATTGCCTATTCAATGACCGCTATCCTGTTAGTATTATCGCTCTTAAACATCAGGCTCTTCGGATTTAAGGGAGTGGGTGATTAAGCCAGTTGAGGATTAGCTATCTGTCTGTAGCCAGGGCGTCCCTGCGCCACGGAGATAGCTGAGAAGACAGTTACTGGTAAAACAAGAAGAGAGGACAATGCATCATGGCCAATGTCAATCTTGCCGCTCCAGAAGCAGCAGAGAGCAGTACGATACGGAGCCGTAGAAAAAATGCGTATAAGACGCGCTTTTACATTGGATCGACCGTCATCAACGCCATCCTGTTGATCCTGCTGGTTTTGACGGTGATCCCATTTATCTATATGATCAGCAGCGCGTTCAAACCGAATTCGGAGATCTTTGGGACGCCGCTGACCTTGATCCCGGTGCATTTCACGATGGTGAATATGCAGGACCTGCTGACCAATTTTCCCTTTGCGCGCTGGGCCTTTAATACGGCGGTCGTAGCGGTTCTGGGCACACTGACCTCGCTGGTGCTGGGATCGCTGGCGGGCTTTGCCTTCGCTAAATACAACTTCCCATTTAAGAATGTGCTCTTCGGCGTTCTGCTGGCCACCATGCTGATCCCCGGACAGGTGACGCTGGTGCCGCAGTTCGAAGTCATTCGTGTCCTGCACTGGTTCAACACCTACCAGGCGCTGATCCTCCCCCGCGCGGTGAGCGCCTTCACCATCTTCCTGATGCGCCAGTACACCTTGAGTGTGCCGGATGAATTGTTGGACGCGGCCCGCGTCGATGGCGCCACCGAGTTCAGCATCTGGTGGCGCGTAATCGTGCCGCTGGTGCGTCCAGGACTGGCCGTGGTGGCGATCCTCTCCTTCACGGGGCTATGGAACGACTACCTGTGGCCGCTGGTGGTCACGACCGATCCCAGCATGTTCGTCATGAACCTGGGCATCTCATCGCTGGTCGGTCCGTATGATTACCAGTATGGCATCCTGCTCTCAGGAGCTGTGCTGGCCGCGCTGCCCCTGATCATTATATTCTTCTTCTTCCAAAACAATTCCTGCAGGGATTGACCGAAGGAGCGCTTAAATAATCCCTGGTGGGGAATACCTTTAACTTTAAAAGAATGTACAAAGAAGCAAGATGAGAGTACGTGCAGGGCTTGCCCCCGCTTTGCTCTTCCCGTTCGAAAAAGCAGCAAGAACAATGATGCGCATCGGCAGAAGCTGGCTTTGACGAATAGGAAGCAAGCAAGCGGGGCAAGCCCCGCACGTACTCTGGTTCTTCTTTTCCCCGAAATTACGCGAACGTGCTTTGGAGTTTGTCGGCCTGGTCGACGGCGATAAGGTTGTTGAGGAACTCGTCGAGATCTCCGTTCATGACTCCGGGCAGGTTGTGGCGCGTGAGGCCGATGCGGTGGTCGGTGACGCGGTCCTGCGGGAAGTTGTAGGTGCGGATCTTTTCGCTGCGATCGCCGGTCTGTACCTGGGAGCGACGGTTCTTGCTCAGTTCCTCCTGCCTTTTAGCCTCCTCAAGATCCCATAGGCGGGCCTTCAGGACGCCCAGGGCTTTGGTCTTGTTCTTCAACTGCGATTTCTCGTCCTGACAGGTGACGACCAGGCCGGTTGGCAAGTGGGTGATACGCACCGCCGAGTCGGTGGTGTTCACGCTCTGTCCCCCGTGGCCGGTTGAGCGATAGACATCGACGCGGATATCGCTATCTTTAATGTCGATATTGATGTCGTCGTCGGCCTCTGGCAGGACGATGACCTTGGCCGTTGAGGTGTGGATGCGGCCATTGGCCTCGGTGACCGGTACGCGCTGCACGCGGTGGGTGCCGCCCTCGTACTTCATGCGGCTATAGGCGCCCTTGCCTTTGATAACAAAGGTGATGTCTTTAATGCCGCCCTGCTCGGTATCGTTGACGTCGAGGACTTCGATCTTCCAGCGGTGATTGTCGGCGTAGCGAGTATACATACGATAAAGCTCACCAGCGAAGAGGGCGGCCTCGTCACCACCGGCACCGCCCTGGATGGTCACGATGGCATTCTTCTCATCCATGATATCCTTGGGCAACAGGGCGACCTTGACCTCTTCAAGCAGTTGCTCTTTATAGGCTTTCAGACGCTCCATCTCCTCGTAGGCCATGTCGCGCATCTCGGGATCGTCGCTCTCGTAGAGCTCCTGCGCCTCAGCGAGCTGCTGGTCGGTTGTCTTCAGTTCATTATATTTATGAACGACATCCTCCAACTCCGCGTGCTCGCGACCATATCTCTGCAGCAGATCAAGGTCGTTGAGCACATCCTGTTGCGCCAATAGCGAGTTCAGTTCTTCGTAACGCTTAGCCAGGCTGGCAAGTTTTCCCATAAAATCCATGCTATTTTCTCTCCCTATATCTCACGATCCGCCCGGAATTGGTCGTGTATCCAGGATGGCCAGGTTAGCGCCATATATGGTTGTAAACACAGAGGGGCGGACATACGCGGGTAGTTTCTCGATATCAAACATCTATGAATAGGTCTTCCGGTTCGTATAAAGATAGAAGCTATCTTCACACACAGAGCACGAGCGCGTGGCTGTGCTGATGGAGGAAGTTCAGGGGCGTGTTTAAGCGCCGCTACCCGGCTGTGAGCAGGTAACGCGCGGTCGTCGCATGGCGTGTAGAATGCAAGGCACATGCGTGGGCGGTTATGAACCTCTGTATACTGGTTGTAACAGGCAGATATAGTTTCACGCCTTCATTATAGCATACCCACATTGAAAATGGGAGAGTTGGCTATGTTTAAAACAGGGTGGCGAACTCAATCGTAATAATTATAGGGAGGCGATAGGATGTGGCGGGGAAAGTAGTGGAATAAGAGGTCCGTCCCCTATGTTGTAATAGGTGTGCTAGCAATCATAAAGCATGAGTGCTAGACAGCCAAAAAGCTCATGTGTTATAATCGATGTTAGCAGTCTATAAATAAGTTTGCTAGAACATTTTATGTGAAATACGCGTAAAGCACGCAGATGTAAAGTTATCAAAAATGATATTTCGTTTCCAAATCGATAACAAACATGTGTATAACCGATTGAAAAAAAGCGTGCTAGATTGCAAATAGCGTGAGGAGCATACAAGACATGAAATGCGAACGTTGTCAGAAGAACCCTGCTCGCGTACGCGTAGAACAGATGATTGATGGCCGTCGTGAGTCCCACTTCCTCTGCCAGTCCTGTGTTGACGAGATGATGAATGCCATCGGTCAGCTTGGTGACGCGGACGGACAGGGTCCGACTGGTGCTCCCTTTGGTTTTTCGGCAAATAATACCAGCAATAAATTTTCCTCTAATACTGGGAATCTGAATACCGCGACTGCTGAGCGTCAGAACAAAAAGCATAGCAAGACGCCGACGCTGGACCAGTATGGTCGTGATCTGACTGATGAGGCGGCGGAGGGAAAACTGGATCCGGCTGCCGGGCGGGCGCGTGAACTACGCCGCTTGATTACTGTGCTGGGCCGGCGCCAGAAGAATAATCCTGTCTTGATTGGTGAGCCTGGTGTGGGTAAGACAGCGATCGTCGAGGGTCTGGCGCGTAAGATCTACGCCAGCGATGTGCCCGCGACTTTGCGCGGCAAACGTATCGTCACTTTGAACATTGGTGGCATGGTGGCGGGCGCAATGTTCCGTGGTCAGTTTGAGCAGCGCATCAAGTCCATTCTGGAAGAGTTGCGCCAGGCGCCTGAGGTCATCGTCTTTATCGATGAGCTGCATACGGTGGTTGGCGCGGGCGCGGCTGAAGGCGCGGTTGGCGCGGCGGACATGATCAAGCCAGCGCTGGCCCGTGGCGAGCTGCGCTGTATCGGTGCCACCACGCTGGATGAATATCGCAAGCACGTCGAGAAGGATGCCGCCCTGGAGCGCCGCTTCCAGCCCATCCTGGTTGATGAGCCCTCGATTGAAGAGGCGATCGACATGCTGCGTATCGTGCGCCCAAATTATGAAGCCCACCACGGCGTCTCGATTACCGATGAGGCTATTGATGCCGCCGTCAAGCTGTCGGATCGCTACATCAACGACCGCTTCCTGCCAGATAAAGCCATCGATGTGATGGACGAGGCGGGTTCAGCCCTGCGTTTAGAGGCCACCGAGAAAGGGATCATCAGCCCCACCACCATTTCGGACCTGGAAAAAGAGCTGTCCGATATTCAGTCCCAGAAGGAGGCCGCCGCCAACGCCGAAGACTATGAGCGGGCGGCCATGATGCGCCAGCAGGAATTGCTGGTGCTAGGCAATCTAGAGCGCGCACGCTCTGACAAGAACAACCATGTCTCCCTGATCGTAACGCCCGAGCACATTGCTCGCGTGGTTGAGACCTGGACGAGCGTGCCGGTCAGCCAGATGTTGGAGAGCGAGCGCCAGAACCTGCGTTCCCTGGAAGGCGATCTGCGCAGGCGAGTCATCGGACAGGATGAGGCAATCAGCGCGGTGGCTCGCGCCATCCGTCGCTCACGAGCGGGACTTAAAGATCCTCGCCGTCCGATTGGCTCCTTCCTCTTCCTGGGTCCCACCGGCGTCGGTAAAACCGAGCTGGCCAGGTCGCTGGCTGCGGAACTGTTTGGTGGTGAAAGCAACCTGATTCGCCTGGATATGTCCGAATATATGGAGCCCCATACCGTCTCAAGACTGTTTGGTAGCCCTCCTGGATATGTCGGTCATGACGATGGTGGTCAGCTCACCGAGCAGGTGCGCCGCCGTCCCTACAGCGTCATTTTGTTGGACGAGGTCGAAAAGGCTCATCCTGAAGTCTTTAACTCGCTGCTGCAGATTATGGATGATGGCCGTCTGACCGATGGGCAGGGCCGGACCGTGGACTTCAAAAATACCGTGGTGATCATGACCAGTAACGCTGGTAGCGCGGACCTGCGCCGGGCTGTGAACATGGGCTTTGTGTACAGGAAAGGTGATGATGCCCGCGCCGAAGAGCACGAAGTTATGCGCTCAAAGGCCATGGAAGGGCTCAAGAAGGTCTTTCGACCTGAGTTCATCAACCGCATCGATCAGGTGGTGGTCTTCCACTCACTGGGTAAAGACGAGCTGTATCAGATCGTAGATATGCTTCTCAACCAGGTGCGCGGTCGCCTGTCCGAGCAGAACATCGAACTGGTCATCAGCGACGAGGTGCGTGACTTCCTTCTGAAGGAAGGGTTCGACGAAGAGTATGGAGCGCGTCCACTGCGCCGCGCCATCCAGACCTACGTTGATGATCCTCTAGCTGACGCCTTGCTGTCCAACGACATCAGCAGCGGCCAGGCCGCCATGCTCACGCTGGTTGACGGCAAGATCGTGGTTGAGGCCCAGCAACACCAGCCCCTCCAGAATTCCTAACAGGGGCGCGAATATCCCGGATGAGGGGAGCATCTATGCTCCCCTCATCCTCTTTATATATGGAAGCAACAGAGGCGCGAATACCCCAGATGTGGGGAGCACCTGCGCTTCCCTTATTCTCTTTATATATGGAAGTAACAGGGGCGCGAATACCCCGGATGAGGAGAGCATCTGCGCTCCCTTCATCCTCTTTATAATATATGGAAGCGACAGGGGCGCATCCGCGCCCCTGTCGCTTCCATATATAAAACTCGCTGCGGCCGCGCAAGCGGACGCCAGTGCGGGGGCGCGCCCGTACCTCAAATAGATAAGTATCTGGTATCCACAAAGAAAAACAGTGAGCGGAAAGTGCTCACTGTTTTTCTTTGTGGTACCGGCCCCTCATCTATTTGGTACGATCAATCGTGTAAAATACTAGAGCTTTGGTCTATACCGAGCGATTACATATGGTTTTTGGCGTTTGCCAGTGTGGCACGCCGTTCGCCAACTCTAACCAACTCCAATGAGAATACTACAAGCTATTTTCGTTGTGGGCGGATTAATGATTGTAACGCGATTGGCCGGATAAACGTGATTGTGGGGGATGGGCAAATTGGCCGCGAGGGCCGAACCCATGATGACGGAAGCGGTTGGTGTAAGTAACGATGGAAAATAAAAATACTATTGTCTTTGGAAGTGTATGGAACCCTATGGGTAAGCAGAATGAGAAGAAGCATGTCGTGCCCTGGAAGCAGGACTACGAGATGCCCTATCAGGTGTTGTTTGAACAGTCCGCGTTGGGCATTATCGCGCTCAGCACCGGTGGTCGCTGGCTGCAGGCAAACGGAACGTTTTGCCAGCTGCTCGGCTATAGCCGGGGAGAATTATGGAAGCAGTCCTTCCCACAGATCGTTGATGCCGAGGATCGGGCGGCCTGCATGGATTTAGTGCACCGCCTCGCGACCGGAGAGCTGGCCAGTGCCAATCTTGTGACGCGTTTCCTGCGACGTGACGGGACCCCTGTGCGTGTAAAGGTTACCTTTTCCGCCTCGGGCCAGCGTGCGAGTCAGCACTATGCCATACTGGGTTTTGTTGAAGCACTCGGTGATGAGAGCTGGTCCGCGGCCGACCCTGCCACCCGTAATATGAACGCGCTTCCCACCATCGTTAAAGACGAGGCGAATCAGCCGGAAGAACTTCCAGAGCCAGAACTATCATCGGTTGCATCCGAGTCGCTGTTCGCGCAGTCCGAGTCAGTGGAGGATCCCCAGGAGCAGTTGCTGGCGGAACTGGAGCGACTGGAACTGCGACTTTCTACCCTCGACGAGCAATCTGAAATCAGGACCCTCGGTCATGAATTGGCGACCTTAACACGTAATGTGTTAGACTATGCGCTAGCTGAACGTGATGAAGCTTTAGCGCAAGTTGCAACCCTGCACGAGGCCAGGACGAAGATGGAAGATTTTCTGAGCCTGGCCAGCCATGAACTGCGCACGCCACTCACAACCATCAAGGCCAATACCCAGCTCGCCATGCGGCGCCTGAGAAGCGTCATGCAGCGTCCAGAAATGCTGCTGGAAGGTGCAGACGGCAAGGTCCGGGCCTCAATAGAGATGCTGGAGCGCGTCGAGCGCCAGATCGGCGTACTCAATCGCCTGGTTGGAGATATGCTGGATGTTTCGCGTATCCAGGGCAATCGCCTGCAGGTGCACGTGCGCCAGGAGCCATGTGATCTGCGACCGATTATTGAAGCCGCCGTGCGTGAGCAACACAAAGCGCTACCCGAGCGTATTATTACTGTGCAGTTTCCTGGAGATGAGCCTATCCTGATCATCGCTGATCCCGATCGTCTCCAGCAGGTAGTCAACAATTATTTGCTGAACGCGTTAAAGTATTCTGAGGCGCAGCAGCCGATTCGGGTGAATGTCCAGCTTGAACCGCTGGTCGCTACCGGTAGTTTCCAGGTACGAGTGGCCGTGCAAGATAAAGGGCCGGGCATCGCTCCAGAAGAGCAGACGCGCATCTGGGAATGTTTTTATCAGTCGCCAACCATCAAGGCCGGTAGTGGATCAGGCGTTGGTATGGGCCTGGGCCTGTATATCAGTCAGATACTTATCGAGCGACAGGGTGGTCAGGTTGGTGTTATCAGTACGCCTGACGAAGGGTCGGCATTCTGGTTTACCGTGCCTCTGGCGCAGGTGGAAGGGGAGCAAGCGGCGACTGAGAACTAGTAACATGTACGAGGAAAGCTTATGAAGCTACGTAACTGGCTAACTTTGGGAGGTCTCACGCTGGGCTTTATCGGGATAGCGAGTGCCATCAATAGCTTTTTGCCGCATCCCTTTGTGACAGACCAGCTCTACGAGCGTCCTACGGAGTCAGCGAGCCTGGCCAAAGAAGACTTGCCTGATATCGACATCACCTTTCTGCGTTGTGGCAGCGTAGCGGTTCCAGAATGTATAGCGGTACGTGGCTCGTTCTCCTTGACAGCGCGTACCATCGCCTATAGCGCCGTGCTTATCAAGCATCCCCGGGAAACATTCCTCTATGATAGCGGCTTATGCACCGATATTCCATTATTTTTAATGGATCAGTCATTCCTTTTTTCAAAAACACTCGGGCGTTTCAACATGGAGCGGCCACTATGCCAGCATCTGGAACATCTGCACATGGAACCAAAAGACCTGGATTTCGTGCTGTTATCCCATCTACACTGGGACCATGTGTCGGGTATTCCTGATCTGTCCGGTGTACTTCTGCAGGTGAATCGAGTAGAATATGATTTTGCCACCCAGGGTTTGCTAGAAAAGAATCAGGGATTGGTAAGGCGTTTATTATCGAATAATCCAATGCAGTTGCTAGACTTCGCGGGACCCGCCTACGAAGGCTTCCGCTGCAGTCATGATGTATTTGGAGATGGATCGATCATACTGGTACCGTTGCCGGGCCATACGCCGGGCCAGATGGGTATGTTTATTAATCGTGCTCATGGCCCACGCGTCTTCCTTATTGGAGATGCCGCGTGGCTCTCGGACAACTATACGGTTCCAACGACTATGCATCCCGTACTCTGGTCCATGGTGACCAGCGACGATGCGACAGCGCGACAAACGTTGATCGATCTGCATTATTTCGCGCGGCAGCACCCAGAGGTAGCCATTATTGGTATGCATGATGCGCAGATGCAAGAAGCATTTATGACCACCGAGCAAAAACGGCTCCGTGCCCAGATAGTATAAATCCGCCCGACCGTGGGAGAGCTTCTCTCATAATGATAAAAGGCGAGGCGACCAGCCAGGATTTATACAGGAATTGGGGCATGGCTATTTATGTATTGCGACCGGTCGGGTTGTAAGAGGGGGTTGGATAAAGCATGAGATTAGCTCATGGTGACATATATACAGATAAGCGGGGCCGACGCTATCGGCGCATGAGTCTTGAGCAGCGCTCACAGTTGCGCAAAGATTATATGGGCAATGTGCCAAAGTGGCGTCACCCACTGATTGGCTATCTGGTAGCGATCCCGGCCACAGTGATCGTGTCTCTATGCACCATTTATGTGACAAAGATGTTCGGGCAATTCTTCTTTCCTAGCACTTTTAGTATTATTGTGATTGTTATGACGGCCCTGTTCTGGGGAGCTGGCCCGGCCATCTGGTCTATTTTATTGAACGCGGCCGCCCTGTATTTCTTTTTTATTTTGCCTATAAGCTCATATGATTATTCAAACTGGCGCGATGCTCTGCAATTATTACCATTTATTGGTTCGGGACTGGTGATTGCCCTGATTACGGCGCAGCGTGAACGCGCGCGCTTCCAGGCTATGGCCACCGAGCTTGAACTGCAATCATATGCCCAGGAGTTGGAAGAGACCAACCGGCGCCTGGAAGATGCCAATCAGATGAAGGATCGCTTCCTTTCGATCGCCTCGCACGAGCTGAAGACCCCGGTCACCACCATTCGGGGACAGGCCCAGCTGATGCTGCGTCGCATCTCCAGGCACAAGGATCTTGAGCATATGGACGGTGTCGCCACTACCCTTGAGCGCATCAATGACCAGACCAGTCGCCTGACCACATTGATCGACGAACTACTGGATGTCAGTAGTATACGGACCGGCAAGGCCGTATTGAATCGACGCCTGTGCAACGTTACCGCGCTCTGCCGCGAAGTAGTGGAGGACCAGCGACTGCTCACCGATCGCATGATTGTACTGGATGCGCCCACCGAGCCAGTCGCCCTCAAGCTGGACGTTGATCGTTTCTCTCAGGTCATGACCAACCTGATCAGCAACGCCATCAAATACTCGCCCGACAACACGCCGGTTGAAGTCAGCATCAATCCCGGCACCCATTGTGTCCTCTTCTCGGTGCGGGACCATGGTCGCGGCATCGTCAAAGACCAGCAGGAGCATATTTTTGAAACCTTTTATCGCACCCCGGACGCCCAATCCTCCTCCAAGCGTGGCCTGGGCCTGGGCCTGGCCATCACCAAAGACATCGTTGAGCGTCACAATGGACGCATCTGGTGTGAATCCGAGCTCAAAAAAGGCAGTACATTTTACGTAGAGCTCCCCGTGTCGCTATCCTCGCCCCCCTCGTAGGTTCAGGGCTTGCTCCCGATTTCCCCTTCCCGTATGACCACGTCCATTAAACGCGCAATGCATGAAAATGTCATTATCGTTTTTAATGGGCGTTTTCGTATGCGGAGGGAAATCGGCCGCGAGAGGGGGCATTTTCGTACGAGGAGGGGGAAATCGGGAGCAAGCTCCGAACATACGGGGGCCTCCAATCGCATTATTTATGCTCATGCATATATAAAAGGTGGAAGGTTGTATAATGAAATAAAAAGAGAGTGGTGCGTGCGTCTGGAGAAGCGGGGAGGTTGATTTTGATTGGATCCATGAAACGCTATGCGATCGTCGGGCTGGTTCTGCTGGCTCTGCTGGTGGCGATCGCGTATCTGCTCTATGCGTGGCCATGGCAACATCGTGAGACGCCACCGGTGAAGAAGTTGCCGATACGGGTGGCTGTGAATAACGCGGATATCAAATACTATGGGCGCTGGGATACCACCAATAACCATGAATATGTGAGTTATTGGGGTGGCGCTTATTTTAAGACAGCCTTCAATGGACAACATGTCGAGCTACGGCTGGGTGAGGCGTCTGACGTCTATGTCAGCATCGATCGGGGACCCGATGTGCTCTACCATGGCACCCGGGGCCTGCTGAATCTTACCCCGGTGGAGTTGCCGGATGGCGATCATTCGCTACGCGTGACTATCGCGTCAGAGTGGTCGAGCATGCATTTTCAGGGCTTGCTGCTGGATGGCGGCGCCAGTACGCTTACTCCCCAGGTTTCATCAGACATCATAGAGTTTATTGGAGATTCGATCACGGCTGGTTACTCTGATAGCATGAAGGATCTCTCCACCTACGCCTGGTTGACGGCGGAACAACTGGGGGCCGAACATACGGAGATAGCGACTTCGGGCATCTGCCTGAGCTCGACGGCGCCATCCTGCGCGGGCATGGATACCCAGTATTTCAAGATGCAGACTTTGCAGTATCCCGATTCATCCCTGTGGGACACCAGTCGCTATACACCCGGTGCGCTGGTCATCAACCTGGGGACCAACGACTATAATCATGGACAATCGGCCCAGGTCTTTGAGCTAACCTACCAGGCGTTTCTGCGCAGGTTGCGGCAGCACTATCCCGATACGCCCATCTACGTCCTCAGAACCTTTGCCGGTTACATGGAGGCGCCGACGCGATCGGCGGTCTACGCGCTCAATGCGTCCGGCGACCACAATGTCTTTTACGTCGATACCACCGGCTGGCTGAGTCCGGGACCGCCCGACTTCAGCGATGCTCTCCATCCCAGTGATATTGGGCAGCGCAAGGTTGCGGCTCAGCTTGTGCCTATCTTGCGCTACCGCCATAAGGGAGAGGTATAACTTCTACTTCGGCTGGTAATAGAGGATCATCACGCCGGATGGGAGCGTTTTGCTGTCGACCAGCTTGAGCCTGACGCGGTCCTTGATGTTTTGCAGGAAGGGTTTGCCATCGCCCAGAATGAGTGGATAGACCAGGACCTGGTATTCATCGATCAGGCCGAGGTTGGCCAGGGATTGGACCAGGCCAGGGCTGCCAGAGATGTTGATGTTGCGGCCCGGCTCGCTCTTCAGGCGCTCAATCTCCGTGGGATCGATCTCTCTTAGCAGTCGGGTATTGTTCCAATCCGCGCTTTCGAGTGTTCTGGAGAAGACTATCTTCTGCATCGCGTTCAGCCTGCGCGCGTACTCTTTCTCATCCTCTGAGACATTTGGATTATCTGGCACATGCGGCCAGGAGCCGGCGAAGCTTTGATATGTGACGCGTCCCAGCAAGAGCGTATCGGCCGCGAAGAGGAATTCGCCTTGATATTTGCCCATAGCCTCGTCGAAGCATTCCGCGACCCAATCCATCTCGCCGTTTGGTCCGCAAATGAAACCGTCAAGGGTAACCCACATGGTGCTGATGATCTTTCTCATACTCTCCTTCTTATCCTCTCATATCTGATTTGCTGTCAAATAATAATTACTCTCTTTTTCTAGATAACAGGAACATAATCGGAAATGATATTGAAAGCTTCAACTTTATCACCCGGATGGGTAGGTGCTTCAGACAATGCAGGGGAAATATGATAGGGCGGAAGAAGACAGGATAGAAATCGAAGGACCAGGGCAGCCAGGGTCTGGCAACACATCTCAAGCCGCCTGCCCGGCTACCAATTTGAAGTATATCACTTGTAACGGGTGTTTTAAAACCCCTGCGCAATTTTGGGAGTAAACGCCCCTCTTTTATGGCTACAAAGCAATTTCAATAATCTTTACATAATCTTAACAGTAACACTTCCGGCTAATTCGCCTGCTCCGACGCGAATTGGTGACTTTTGTCAGTGGCCTGAAGCGCTCTACAGGCTCTTTCATGGTATGTACATCAATATGGACATCCGCTTAGTACTTTTTGAGTACCACTTGAGGCAAAAATGATGAATCGAAAAAAATCTTATACCTTACATCTTGTCGGTGCTATCCATTCGGTATAAGACATAACGACCGGGCGCGCAGCAGATGCCAAAGAAAGCGACAAGATGTCTTCTACCGAAAAGACGTTGAACCGGCACCAACCAGGGTATACGGAATGCCTGACAAAGGGTCAACATACTGGTACTTCCTGGATGGGGTGGCAAACCGGAAGCTGCATGTACATGGCGGCAGTGACCCAGCCTCTGCAAACGCGGGCCTTGTAGAGGTTGGAGCAGTTGCCGTAGAGCAACAACGATGATGTGGCTTCAAGCGAAACACGTGTATTCAAAACAGTAGCAGCCTCGGAGACCAGGCAAGACGGTAAGAGCGACCGTTCGGAAGCGGCTCTGCTCTCCCGGGGCAAGGAAAGGAAGCATCATGCGTAAACAGTATCTTCGCTGGATCGTACCCGTTCTCGTACTCTTAATTATGGCTACCATCCTCGTCATCGGTCCTGCCATCATGAGCCACGCCGCCGGTGTGAAAACTGTATCTCCAACGCCAACTCCAACAGTAGCACCTTCCAAAAAAGTTGACCCAAGCTATTACTGGTTTAATTAGCAAAAACAACAGGGGTACAAAAGACTTTTATCTTTTTTGTACCCCTGTTGTTTTTGCTAATTGTGAAGTGATTGTAACCACTCACCAACTTCTTTGGAATTCGGATCTCCCATTGTCTCTAATATGGCTAAACTTTCTTTTCCTAAAGAAGTGGCACGAACTAAATCATTCTGCCGTGCTGCAACTTGGGCAAGGCCGTAATTAGCCATTGCTATTAAATCTAAATTTCCTTTAGAAGCTGTAGTCAACACTTCACAAAAATCCTTTTCAGCTGATTCTAACTCTGCTTGTTGCAGATGCAACTTCCCATATTCAAGCATTGTTCTAGCAATAATTAGAGGTCTGCCAAGTTGTTTGGCTAAAGCTAAGGTTTCTTGTAAATATTTTTCTGCTTGTATATGGTTTTTTTCTATAACAGCAATTTCTCCCAGGTTAAGCAATAGCATGCTTGTACCTTCTGGATATCCCATCTGCCGGCTGATAGCCAATCCTTCTTGGAAATATGCTTTGGCCTGCATATAATTTTTTTTATCTACAGATACAGCGCCCAAATTAAGTAATAATATACAAATTTGCTCTCGGTGTCCTAACTGGCGAGCTAATAGTAATCCTTCTTGGAAATACATTTCTGCGGGTTCATATTTGCCCATCATTCCTGCTAGAACTCCAAGGTTACTAAGAAGAAGACATGCTTGCTCATGATTATTAATCTGCCTGGATAAGGCCAATCCTTGTTCTAAGTATTCGGTTGCTTTTTGATAGTTGCCTTGATTCGTGACAACGGGACCTAAGCTCTTTAACAGATTACTCATTCGTTCAATGTCACCAATTTGTTGGGCTAGTGCTAGCCCCTCTGTTAAATAATCTTCCGCTTGCTTTAAATCTCCAGATCTCCATTTTATATCGCCTAAGTTGCCGAGCAGTGCACATATTCTTTCGTTGTCTGCATTACTCCGGGCTATTTCTAACCCTCTTAAAAGATATTGTTCTGCTTTTTGTGATTCTCCTCTTTTTTGAGCTGTTTCTCCTAGATAAAGTAAAACCTGTGCGTGACGGGTCTGGTCGTTTTGGTCAACAACTTTTTCATAGGCCTGTTCTAAATAATGTTCTGCCTGAACATATAAGCCTCTTAGCAATAAGAATGGCGCAAAGGCACAAACGCCTCTAATAAATGCAATGCTTTCATCAATCTCATATGCAATTTCGAGGGTTGCTTCAATTGTGCTGCTGTCTTCTTCGAGTTGTTCGTAGTCTTTTTTGTGTTCTTCGACGTAGTCGGCGTAGTAGGCTACGAGGTGCTCCTGGGCGGCGGTGAGCTGTTCGTCGGAGATCTGGAGCAGGGCGTAGTCGGAGATGACCTGGTGCAGGAGGTAACGTTCTCCGTTGCTTTCGAGCATGCCAGCGTCTGAGAGGGCGTCGAGTTCGTCGGTGCCGCAGGCGGCGACGGCCATGGCGGCCTCTTCAGAGAAGGTGTTGGGCTTGGGCGGGAAGACGGAGAGAGCGTAGAGGGCGCGGCGCGTCTCTTCGTCGAGCAGCTGGTCGGTGACGGCGATGATGGATTGGATAGAGAGCGATTGTTCGTTGGGCAGGCTGGGATGGCTCTCGGCCGGGATGTGTGGCTCTTTGAGCTTGAGGCGCACTTCGGCGTTGCTCAGGCGTTCGAGGGCCGAGGTGATGCGGCGCGCGGGACCGCTATAGGCCTGCTTGCGCAGGTAGTTGCCGATCAGGGTCAGGGCCAGTGGCAGTCCGCCGACAGCCTGTACGAGATCGTGGACCTTCTGCTGTTCGCGATAGATGACCTGTGGGGCCAGCAGGTTGAGCAGACTGATGCTTTCGCTCTCGCCCAGCTCACGGATATTGATGGCGTTGCCCAGTGCCATGTGGGAGGCGATGTTGGGGAAGCGCGTGGTCACCAGGTGGGCGCAGTGACTGCCGCCGACGCGGAAGGCCAGCGCCTCCTCCAGTTTCCAGGCGTCATCGATGATGATCAGCATGGCGCGATCACCGATGGCGTTGCGAATGGCTTTGGCGCGCGCCTCATCGCTGCCCAGCTTGGTCATCTCGGCGAACGAGATGCCCAGCAGATTGCCCCAGCGGCTAAAGATGCCGGGCAAGTTGGGTTGTGGTCCCAGGCCGGCCCAGAGGATACCATCCTTGAAGAATTCGCGCAGCTCACCATCGTGGGCCAGCGCCACCGATAGCGCGGTCTTGCCCACGCCGGGCAGCCCGTTCAGGGCGGTCAGGGCCATATTGCCACTGCCCTTGAGGCGCTGCCTGATCACGGCCAGGTCCTTTTCGCGTCCCACCAACGGTATGGCCGGTAGCAGCGGTATAGCCGGGTCATAGATGACGCGCTGGACTACCGGGGCCGCGACCGTGGCGGGTGCGCTGGACGCGCCGGAGGATGACGAGCGGCCACTTTTGCCGCGTTCGGTTCGCGCCGTCAGCAGGTCCAGTTCTTCCTCGGTTTTATTGAACAGCGCACACAGCTTGCGCCGAAAATAGGGGTTAGGCCTGGTGATTCCACGTTCCCACCGACTGACATTGACATAGGTCGTGCCGATCTCGTCCGCGACCTCTTGCTGCGAAAGGTTGTAGCTGACACGTGCTTCAGTTAAACGTACACGGGGCTGATGGGGCGTCTCTGAAGTCGGCATCCGTTCACCATTCTTCCTAGGTTGTGAGCATGAATGTGATAAATAGCGCCAGAATGATAAAAATGATAAATGCTTTTGATAAATCTGTCATTAAAAGTATACCTTATTTTAATACATAATTAGCATAGAAAAAGTTTGTAGTAAGGAAATGGCAGGGCCATTTAAAAGTATTGTTGCCGCCTTCGGCGGCGGGGGAAGGAGAGGATGGGGACACCCCACACCCCGTAAGGGGCTGCCGCCCCTTGACCCCGCTAAGCGCCGGTTTTGGCGGCGGGGGGAAGGAGAGGATGGGGACACTCCACACCCCGCAAGGGGCTAGCCGCCCCTTGACCCCGCTAAGCGCTACTTTTAAATGCTCTCAGGGAAGACTAACAGAGATACGGACGGCATATGAGATACGAGAAGCTAAACGACATCAGTACCCTGGTGGTTGAATCGAGCGACGAGCGCACATCTGTAGTCAACTGGCTATTCCATCACCTGGGCCAGTATTATCGCCAGCCCATCGTCGTCGTATTGCCGCAAGATGCCGTGTTCCGGCGTCCGGGAGATTTGCGTGAGTTGCAACAGGTCGCGACCCGGCAGGATGCTCAGCTGGTGCTGGTCATAGAGGGGAACGAACGACTGCGTTTATGGGCGCGTCGGCATGGCTTTACCGTCTTCTCGACGATAGAGACCTGCCAGAAGGCGTTACTCCAACCGGGGTTTCCGCCCTCCTGGCCCTCCATGTTCGATGGATTACCGGCCCAACCCGAGTTGAGCACGGTAATTGAGCAGTCTCCAGTCACCAGTTTTACTGGTCCCTGGAATCGCTATGACAGCCAGGCTACAGGTACGCAGGGGGAAACGTACCGCACATCCCTGTCGAGTAGCGTGGCCGTTGCTGACTTACGCGAACCTTCTGGTCAAGTCGGTTCATCAGAGACGCTTGAGATGCTTGATACGGCCCCCGTAGCGGCCGTCAGGCGTATTACGGCGACTCGGGTGACCGAACCGTTATCCGACTTACCCTCGTATGGGTCACTTCAAGGTGGGGAAAGGGTACGCAAGACACGTGTGCTGAGCCCTGCGACGCTACTTGAAAATGAGGAGGAAGCCCCATTTTTGTCCGGGGTGGCGTTCTCTTTAGATATAGCTACGCAGGACATGCAGGCGCCTGAGGAGATGGTCCAGCCAGTTGCTGAGGTAGCGTACGCGCCTGAGGCACTTGAGCAGCCATCGTCCTTTAGCACACACGTTGCGCGCCTTAAACAGGATAAATTACTGCTTATTCTCGTGGCACTGGTCGTTCTGGGTATCGTGGGTGGCATTGGCTTCGGCTATCTGCTTGAGGTCGCGCGCGCCAACCCGACACTACAGACGCCAGCCTCGTTGCTACATACAATCTGGGGGATATAGTCGAGTCTATGGCAACTTATGTACAGCGTATTCATCTAAATCGTCCTATCAACACCCGGTTAATCATCGCTGTGCGCTTTGTCGTCACGGCTGCGGTATCCTGTGTGGATGCGCCGGCCGGCACCTATGGTGCCGCCGTTGCGTTCCCGCACCTGGTGACCTCACAAGAGCAGGGGTCGCATACCGCTAGCCGAGAGGCGGCCACGGTTGGTGTACGCGGGACAGTGGCGATGCGGTTGAGAGTGGTAGACCCTAAAGATGTGTCTACTATGAAGGAGTATCACCATGCAGAAAGTCTACCTGCGTAAACCTAAAGCACCAGCAGACTATACAAACCAGCAGGCGAATAAAATATTGCACTTCTCACTTCAGGATTCGCTGCCTGCGGGCCACATCATGGTCCTTAACACGACCTTTGGGACGCTGTCTTACCTGGCCTGCGATGAATTGCATATTCCGCGCCTCCTGAAGCAGGAGCAGTTCACCAATACCGAGATGAACGTTTTGCTGCCTCTCCTGGAGCTGTTTCCCTATTATTGTCCTTATGAAGTGCTCTACGCCAATTTCTATAGCGGTGGCAAGGCCAGCGAGGCCGATATCACGCGGGCCCGCGAGCACCTGGAAGAGGCGATGGAAGAGGGTAACTGGGATCAAGAGATGCGCCCGGTGCGCTGCGCCCTTTCGCGTACGCGTCTGAAGATGCGCTCATTCAACGTCGATATCTCATCGATCCTGGCCACCGGCTACATCCTGCTCATCTCGGGCCAGCCGGACGAAGAAGAAGAATACGCAGAGCCCCGCAAGGCGGTCGTCGCGGGACGGCGCTAGCGGGCGCGAGACCCAAACATACAATCGACATTATGTCCTCCCTGTGCTTTCTGGTTGTGAGGGCGGGACCGAACCATATCCCACAATGGTTCGGTTCCGCTCTTTTTTCTTTCTTGCATTTCGTGCCTTCGGCCCCTGACACTACGCGCCTTCGGCGCTCAAAGGATATTATTAGATGGGGCAATATGGGTCGCCATGCGACCCATATTGCCCCATCTAATAATAAGAGGGCGATGGTATTGTTGCCCTATCTAATAATAAGGGGGTGATGGTATGTTTGAAAGAGCCTACGTGGTTTTTATGTTTATGGGTTGTACGCGTACGGTGTCGCAATCGATGCGGCCAACCTCGCATACCAATCCGATACCTCCACCGAGCAGAGGATTGTGTTGATCTTGTACCTCGAACCATGGTTGGCCGTCGATGAGGGCTTTTATGGTGTGGCTTTGTACGTGCAGGGTGAGGGTGTAGCGGTGATCCAGTTCCCGGGTGAATGGGCTTTCGGCCAGCACAGTTTCGCCATCGAGAACCTTGATCAGGCGGGCGTGGCCGTCATTGGTCAGCAGCAGGGCATAGTAGCGCTGCAGGCCCTGGACACGCGCGGCGATTCCCAGCGCATCGGCCATGTGGGCCGCCAGCACGGCATCGACGCGATAGTCGCCCCATTCCCTTGTGCCCTGGCTGACAAGGCCACGGCCATGGTTCTGTATGATGCGATACGATTCTGAGCTCCCGGATTCGAGCTGATCGGCTCCATTCACCCAGGACCGCTGCCATGCATGACCCCCTTCCTGGGGCCTCGTCAGCAAGATATCGGGTGTTCCCTGCCAGGTCAGATAATCCAGATAGAGTTTCCCGGTCTGGCCACCAGCTAGCGCCAGTCCAATTGTAGCGATCGGTTGCCCGTGGGTATCTGGCACGAGCCATTCCAGCGTTTTCTGCTCGCCAGCGGCTATCTCTACCTGCGGTCCCTCAAGCACGCTAAGCTGATCCTGGGCGTTATAGACCTGGATGATCAGACGAGCCTGCAGCGGCTGACTATTCCCGCTATCAGCCAGCACTGCGGCCTGCACCCGCTGTCCAGAATAGAGGGTTGGCGAAGCCAGTAGCGAATAGCCCCTCATCTCCAGGGCATCTACAGGCACAAAGGTCGCTGTGGTCAAGTGCAACGCTTGCCCATCAGTGCCGGGCTCCTGGATAGCAACCTCCAGGCAGCGCTCACCCGCCCGCAAGGGGTGTGCCGTGTTCTTCAAGTGTGCCCTTTGGTCTCCATCTCCGCTCAATTGAAAGCCCTGTACCGAGCCCGGCAGGGAGAAATGGAAGCGCGCCCCATCTTTAGGTGCCTGATATGCCACGCCAGCCAGGGCCGAAGCCGCTTTGACGATATGATATGTCTCGATCACCGCATCGGTAATCGCCCGACCACCATCTGCGGTCGGCAGATAGAGCCGATCAGCCACCGGCCCGCGCCAGTCCGGACCAGCATCGATACCCTGCAGGCCATTCTTAATCCCCAGCAAACAGCCAACATTGGCTGAGTTGCAGTCTGTATCCCAGCCCGCCGTATTGACGATCATCAGCGAGCGCTGGAAGTCATCTTCACCATAGAGCAGGGCCATGATGATCAGGGCATGATTAGGGATCACATGGCAGTTACCACCATAAGTGTCATAGCCATACTTCTTCGCGATCTTCTCGCGCGTCTTGCGCCAATCGGACTCCTCACGATGCCAGCCGCGGATATCCTGGATCATACGATAGACCAGCGCATCCTCAGGAATAAACGAAAGGCCGCAATCCAGCAACTTCTGGATATCGCGCTCAACAAAGGCCTGCGCCTCCATCGCGGCGATGACCTGGGCGGCATAGACCGCCTCGCCATCGTGGCTGACCCGGCCAGCTTCACCAGCCAGCCGCACCGCCTGCGCGGGATTGCCGGGTGAGACCATGGCCCAGCCATCGATAAAGATCTGCGCCCCGATCTGTTCCGCCACCACCCGGCCGTTCATCTCGATGGAGCCGCTACGCGGAGCCTTGATACCTTCTTTGAGGCGCAGGTAGGCTGTATGCTCGGTTGAATTACCCATGCCGCCCCACCACAAAATCGTGCGCCCCTCGATAATATAATTCAGCCAGCTCTGCCCGATCTGGGCCGCCGACAGCTCGGGATCATAATGATAATCGGCCAGAGCGCGCAGAAACGTAAAGGTCCCGGAAATATCGTCATCGGTCACCACCAGTGGCACACCGCGCTTCTCATGCACATAATAATTGATCTCACCCAGCTCCCGCATGATCCGTTCATACGACCAGCCCTCAAACGGACGCCCCAGGTAGACGCCAATGATCTTCCCCAGCACACCTGCATAGGCGCGTTCAACGTAATCCGTTGGCAATGTGTATTGATCTGACATAGAAGAAAACCTTTGTAACCTTTCAACGTAATGATATGTTCTTAGCCACGTAGCCCTCCAGAGGCCAATCCAGCAATAAAACGTCGTAAGCCGGATTTACTATCGTTGTTAGAGCAGGGGCTACCAGAGATGCGGCCTCGATATATTCATATCCCACGATTCATGTTAAGGGTTTAATAGGCTATTATTATTCTAACAGAACTCAAATGTATAGTGGGAAACCAGAATTTTATCGTTTAGGAAAGGTAGGACATATTTATGCCTGTAAAGCCAATTCTTGTGGTTGGTAGTTTGAATATGGACCAGGTGGTGCGCGTGCCGCGACTGCCTGTGATGGGTGAGACCTTGCTAGGGGCGAGCTCGATTACGTTTGTGCCAGGCGGCAAGGGGGCCAATCAAGCTGTGGCTATGGCGCGCCTGGGTGCCCAGGTTCAGATGGCCGGGCGCATTGGACAGGATCCCTTTGGCCAGCAACTGAAGGCCGCTCTGGAGGACGATCAGATCGATACCAGTCTGTTGGTCACGGATACAGAAGCGGCCAGTGGCTCGGCCTTTATTTTCTTGAACGAGCAGGGCGAGAACGCCATTGTCGTCTCCTCGGGCTCCAATGGCAACGTCGGCAAAGATCAGCGGCAGATGGAGCATATTTTTGACGCGCTAGAGCAGGTTCAGGCCCTGGTGATGCAGATGGAGATTCCACATGAGACCGTGGAGTTATTGATTGAGCGGGCCCACAGCCTGAACGTCCCGGTTATCCTCAACCTGGCACCGGCCCATCCATTGCGCAGGGAGACGCTGAGCAAGCTCTCCGTGCTGGTTGTGAACGAGACCGAGGCCAGCCTGCTCAGTGGACAGCCGGTGGAGAGCTTGGACGATGCCCGGCACGTCGGGGCTATTCTCCACGAACACGGCATTCCCACCGTTGTAATTACCCTGGGCGCGCAGGGGGCCGTTCTGATCAATGCGGACGAGCAGGGGCAGACCAATATCATCTATCAGCAGGCGCCTAAAGTCAACGTTGTCGACACCACCGCCGCTGGGGATTGCTTTGTCGGCGCGCTCACCGTCGCCCTTGCCGAAGGTCAGACGCCGGCTGATGCCCTGCGCTTCGCCATCCGCGCCAGCTCCATCAAAGTGACTCGCTTCGGGGCCCAATCTGGCCTCCCCAGGCGCTCCGACGTGGGGGAATAGAATCGTGAGGGTACGGGCCGCTTCGCGGCAAGCCGGGGCAAGCCCGGCACGTACAGTTAATTGTGGCGAATCCAGAGCGGCTCGATGCTTTCGATAGGTGGGTCGACGTCGAAGAGGCTGGGTTGTTGTTCGGCACGAAAGAGCTGCTCGAAGGCTTCTTTGCTGAAGGCTTTGCTCAGCCGGGCGGCGTATGAGTTGCGCAGCACCTGGACGTAGTGCTCGACGTCGTAGTCGCGGCGATTGGCGATATCCTGATAGGTGACGAGCGAGGTCTTTGTCTGAGGAGCTACCTTGCCGTCGGCCTGTTCGCGCCAGTCGGTAACGATGGGTGCCTCCTCGGTCTCGTCGGGCAGCCAGACGTAGCCTTTGCGCGTGCGATAGAAGCGGACGCGTTCCCCGACCTCCCAGTGGGTACGACCAGCGCCGAGCAGGGCCTCGTAGGCGGGCTCCTGGTGGCTGTTGCGCGCCTCCATATAGGTTTCGGGCTTCTTGGAGAGCTTGACTCGCGTGGCCAGTTCCGAGGCCGGCAGGCGGCGATTGCGCAGATCGGAGACGGTTTCCAGGTAGAGGTTGCGGACACCGACGACATCTCCCACCATGGCGCAGTGCAGGGCCTTGCGCAGGAAGCGGTCGCCAAAGGGCTCGGCCCGGCTGGAGCGCAGGGCGACGCCATGGACCAGCAGGCGATTATCATAGGTTAGCAAGGCGTAGTTCTTGACCTCATGGCTGAGCATGGCTCGGTAGCGACCCTCATACTCCAGGCGAATACCGGCGGGCAGCTCCGAGGCGATCGAATTGACCAGCTCCTTTTCCTGGGCCGCGCTCCATCCTCTGGGGACCGCGAAGTAGACGCCATCCGTATCGGCCTCGATCAGCGCCATGCCGCGCTGGCGCAGGGCGTCCAGGATCGAGTTGAGGATGGCCCGGCCGCGCCGCGTCACCTCGCCGGCCGCCTTGCCGTCCGCGAACAGCGCCATCTTGCCCGCCCCCATATAGCCGTAGGCGGCGTTGATCAAGATCTTCATCGCCGCCTGCGTGGCCGCGTGATGATTGCTCTCGATCGAGTGGCGTTTATTCTGGAGCGCCATCTCCTTATGTTCCAGGCGCAGATCGGTCAGGCGTCCCAGGATGTTGAGGAAGATTCCCAGGCGATCGCAGGAGGGTCCAATGCGGAAGGTGCGCATCAGTGAGGGATACAGCGAGGCGACGTCGGCCTTGACGACCTGCTCGGCGATGCCGGAGGCGAACAGGTGGACCGCCCCTCCTTCGTGCAGACCATCCTCGGCGCTCTGCTGGGCTGCTTGATACGGTGGGGCTGCGTCCCGGCGCAGGTAGCTACGCACCAGGATTGGTTCCAGGATGCCCATGGCTGGACCAGCCGAGGCCAGTCGCTCATAGCGGCGGGGCGCCATGCCAGCCAGGGCGAAGGGCGCCCCCAGCAATCGCTGCGAGAGGCCATCAACCTCCGTCACATCATCCATAGCGTAGCGACGCACCAGGTTTGGATTTTTCTGATAGGTCTCGAAGATGTCACTACCCTCGATGTAGACGCGCTGGGGCGAGGCGATGCGAAAATATTTGGCAACCTCTTTCAGGCCATAGCTGGGGATATCGCGCACCACGAAATCATGGCGCCGCACCGCGTCCATCGTATCGATCAGTTCGCGGCCCACCACGCTGAAGCGTTTGCGCTTGCGCGCCTCGGGTCCAACGGCCAGCGTCTCCTGGTAGCTCTCCATCACCATCGGCCCCCCCGTTCGCCCGATCTCCAGCGGCACCCGATGCACGGTGGCGCGATGCTCCAAAAAGGGCAGGTCAAAGCCGAACAGATTGTGGTTCTCGATCACATCGGGATCGCGCTCACGAATCAGGGCGCACAGCTCATAGATCAGGTGCGCCTCCTCCTCGGGTGTGGCGGCCTCCAACACCCGCTCAAAGCCATGGTTATCGCGGATCGCCACCAGGAAGATACGGCCACGATGCGGGTCCAGCGCCGTCGTTTCCAGGTCAAACTGCAGCCGGTGGAGATCCTGGTAGGTCATGCCGCGAAAATAGACCTTGCCGCTGCTCATCAGGTACTGCTCGACCGGCCCCACGCGGTAATAGGCATCACCCAGTTCATTTATCATATTGAGTGGCCGCCGTAGGCGATGACCGGCCCCCTCCAGAATCGTTTTCTCCAGCAGGCGACTTTCGCGGGCATACAGCAGATATTTGTAGGAGGAGGCCGGCCCATTCAGCTTGCGGTAGCGCAGGACGACCTTGTGGCTGGCATGCTCATCGTGGGGCTGCAGCGCGTCCCCCAGGTACTTCACGTCCTGCAGGGAAGTGGCCAGGAGCCAGGGGATATAGTGTTCAGCCGAACGCACAACGGTGCCATTCACCCGGCGCCAGATCAGCGCCCGGCCATCGCGATGGGCCCAGACAGAAACGATGCCTGGCGTCGGATTCCAGCCAAAGAGGTATTCATCTTCGATTGGGATTGGCGTAGGATCAATTTGTGTTTGCATAGCCGACTGCACGCTCCTGGTCTATTATGAGAAGAAAACGTTTGTTCTAATCATACATGAGTTGACCTTGAATAACAAGTCCCGGCTCACCTTTCCCGCCGTAACATGAATATATTTGCATGAATTTCTTCAAAAGGTTAAATAATTTTACAGAATCACGGGTGTGGTGTCGTCAATACTACGTTCACACGAAATACATACGCCATCCACTAATCGGTAATAGACCTGAGTGAGCAAGATAGAATGGTTCTATGTATTTCGTGTCGCGTTACAAGCCGGGGTGAGTCCCAAGATGTTTAATTTAACACTCTGGCGCCCGGGCACGGGGCCGCTGAGCGGCAAGGCTGGGGCAAGCCCAGCACCTACGATCTCGTGTGAGAATGCGATCTCCAAAATACATCTGGAGAGATTGGTTTTCATGGTTAGAGAACGTCAAAATCTTGACCTGTTGTTCGTATGTATTTACTTTATGTTGTGAAAAGAAAGAGGAAACAATGAAGATGTTACAACGATGTGTATCTATTGCTGCTGCATTGGTGGGAATGCTGGCTCTGGTGCTCTTCTCGTCGGCCAGTGCGTTCGCGGCTCCGGCCGATAATGCCTATGTGCGTGTGGTGCATGCCTCTCCTGCGGCTGGTACGGTCGATGTTTTTGTCGATGGCAACAAATTGCTGCCTAACTTCACCTTTGGTACCGTGACCGATTATGTGGCCGTACCTGCTGGTTCGCATAAAGTTCAGGTCGCACCCGCTGGTAAGGGCGCCGATGCCGCCGTCATCAACCAGAGTGTTTCTGTTGAGTCTGGTATGGCCTACACCGTCGCCGCTATTGGCACCAAGGATACCGGCTTTGGCCTGCAAGCTTTCGCTGATGACAACATGTTGTCGGGTGGTATGGCTAAGGTGCGTGTATATCATCTCTCGCCCAATGCTGGTCCAGTCAACGTGGCGGCCGGTGGCAAGACCGTCATTACCGGACTGACCTACAAGAATGCCAGTGACTACCTGACAGTACCGCCAGCTTCCTACACCTTCAACGTGACCGCCACCCAGGCCAATGCTACCATTCCTGTGAGTGCCACCCTGAATAGCAACACCGTCAATAGCGTGTTCGCCATTGGCCTCTACCAGGGTGATCCCGCTCTCAAGTTCGTAGTTGGTGTCGCTACCGGTGTTCCTGGCATGCCGCAGACCGGCGCAAATCCCCATGCCGTTGCTCCGGCTTCCAGCGATACGACCCTGCCCTGGTTCCTTGGCGCCGTCGCCCTGATTATCGCGGGAACCGCTGGCTACACCGTGCGCTACGCCCGCGTCCGCCGCTAATCTGCTAGGAAAGAAGAGTGATACGCATCTAATCAAAGGATAGGTGCGTATCACTTTGTGGAGGATTTGCTACTAGAAAGGTGTTCGTGATGGTGCGTGTCAATCGTTTGTATGTCGCAATGATGGGTTTTATGTATGTTGGCCTGCTCTGTGTTCTGAGTGCCTGTGGTGGGAACGCGGTTCAGGCTCAAGTGGTCCGGCCGACGCCCCGACCAACGGTAGCGCCGACACCCACATCCATGCCACCGACACCTACACCTGTGCCGATTGTGCGTGTGGCTGAGCCGGTGCATATCCGTATTCCCGCTATTGGCGTTGACACCGAAGTCGAGCCGGTCGGGGTATTGGCCAGCGGCAACCTGGACACCCCGCATAGGAACAAATGGGATGGAACGGGTTGGTACGAAAGCGGTCCCCGCCCTGGTGAGAAGGGGAGCGCCGTCATCGACGGGCATGTCGACCGGGACGGGGGCAGTCCCGCCGTCTTCTGGAACCTGCAATACATGAAGCCCGGTGACGAAGTCATTATCACCACCAGTAGCGGCCAGCAACTCCACTTCCGCACCATCAGGAGCGAAGCTATCCCGCCCGATCCCAGCCACCTGCAAGGTATTTTTGGCGATAGCAGTGGTACCTATCTGAATATGATCACCTGCGCAGGCGTCTGGATTCCCAGCCAGGGGCAGACCTCGCTACGCCTGGTTGTTTACACCAAGCTGATTTAAGGCCGCAGGCCTTTATTATATTGTTGGGGAACCTGAGCGTCCCCGCACAGGCGTCCGCATGCGCGGCCGCCCCATTTTTAAGAGTGGTGCGGTACAACAGGTGGGTGCATCCGCACCCACCTGTTGTACCGCACCACTCTTAAAAAACCTGTGAGCACCGTAGGTGCGTAGTGTCATGGCCGAAGGCGCGCAACGCAGGGGAGCACAATAAAAAAGAAGACCCCGGCAAACACTTGCCGAAGCCTTCTTTAAGGGGCAGGGGAGACAGGACTCGAACCTGCAACAACACGTTTTGGAGACGTGGACTCTACCATTGAGCTACTCCCCTATGGAGTATGGCGGAGAGGGAGAGATTCGAACTCTCGGAAGGGTTGCCCCTTCAGCGGTTTAGCAAACCGCCGCACTAGGCCACTATGCGACCTCTCCGTGCGGGTTACATCGAAGATCATGTTGCCATGAGATTCTGGTGTACCGTATAGCAGTTGGGTTTAGAACTGCCTTAACGAGGAAAATCATAACATAACCGCAACCGACTGTCAACACTTTTCAGGCTGTTTTTTGCAGAGGCTGTGAATTACCAGGAAACGTCCCTCCTCTCGAGGAGAGACGTTTCCTGATCGGGTTGCTGTGTATGGATGATCTGTTAGCTTATTTTGAAGGGGCAATATTGCTGCATCTGCGGTTGGATGCGGGCCTGGGCCTCTTGCAGGGCCTGCTGCGGCGATTTGTTGCCGAGCAGCACGTCTTGCTGGGCCGTGGTCATGGCATCCCAGAGCTGGGCGCCCACTGGTAGGGGGACGCGGCTCGTCGAGTATTGCATCAAGTTGCCAAAGAATTGCTGATTGCCCTGGAACAGGCTCTTGTCGTTGTAGAGATCTTTCCAGGTTGGCAGGTGCCCGGTGATCTGGGCATAGATCTTCTGGCCTTCGGCGCCGGTCATGTAGCGAATGAAGCGGTAGCCGCCGTCGGCGTTGGGCGCTCCCCTGGGCATTACGACGGCCATACCACCAGACCAGGTGAAGGGCTGCTCGCCCGCCTGCTGCCTGGGAAGGTATGTGACGCCATAGTTCAGTTTGGGCGCGTATTGCTGGAGGCTGGCGATATTCCAGTTGCCATCAATCGACATCGCCAGGTGGCCGGTAAAGAACGGCGTCTGGCTGGGTGGCGCGTTGGGTGGCTGGTAGGTCGCCAGGAAGGTCGCTACCCTCGAATAGTTCAGCTGTTGCGCCCACTTCTGATAATCCTGGTACGCCTGCATGATGGCCGGCTCGGTCAGCGTCACCTGGCATTGCTGCTGATTAAAGTATTTGGCTCCGAAGTCCAGTGCCCAGGTGGCGTGCTCGCCTTCACCTGCCCAGGGGATAAAACCGATCTGGGTATAGTTGCCATGGGAATCAGTCTTATTGAGCTTCTGCGCGATCGACCAGAGCTTGTCGACCGTGACCGGACCATGAGAGGGGTCCAGTTCAGATGGATCGATGCCAGCCTGTTTCAGTAGATCCTTGTTATAGTAGATGGCGCGCGCATCCGTCTCCAGCGGCAGGCCGTAGGAATGGCCCTGGTACTGCGTCTCGCCCCAGGCGAAGGGCAGATAGCCATTCTCAAGTCCTGGATTCTTACTCTCGTAGGGGGTGAGGTCCTGCAGCAGTCCGACCGAGGCCTGCTGACTGACGGTAAAGCGGTCGATCATATAGGCGTCGGGTGGCGAGCCGCCGCGCACCGCCGTAATCAAGGATGTCGAATCGCCCGTGCCCTGTGACGGCATCCCCACCATGCGCACATGCAGATCGGGATTGGCCTTATCAAAGGCATCGATGATGGCCTGCTGCGCCTTCGTCGTAATCGGATCGGTCGCCGTGGTCCAGTAGACCACCTCGTGTGAATCGCGCGAGCCCGGGAATGAGCAGGACGACAGCGCCATCGCCACCAGGAAGAGTCCCAGCAGCCCGACGCAGAGCCGGGCAAACGTCGTATGTTTATTCTGTTGCATGCTTGCTTTCTCCATGAAAAATCGTTGCGAGAAACACACCATAGTGTTCCGCGTAGTGTATATCCCGGCTATTTGATACTGCCCATCGTCACGCCTTCAATGAAGAAGCGCTGGAAGATAAAGAACAGCACCACGATTGGCACGATTACCAGGACGGAGGCGGCCATCAACAGGTTAAACTGGATATCGTGGGTTGAGCGGAATGCCTGCAGGCCGATCGAGAGCGTATGCATCGAGTCGTCTTGCAGATAGATTAAGGGACCCATGAAGTCGTTCCAGGCGCCCACGGCCGATAGGATCGCGACCGCGCCCAGCGCTGGTCTGGCGATCGGGGCTATCACGCGCCAGAGGATGCTCCACTCGCTGGCGCCATCGATGCGGGCCGCGTCAAGCAATTCGTGGGGCACCTGCAGCAAGAACTGACGCAGCAGGAAGATATAGAAGGCGCTGCCAAGGAAGGCCGGTACGACCAGCGGCAGCAGCGTATTGATCCAATGCAGCCAGGCGAAGAGGTCGAACATGGGGATGATGGCGATCGGAAAAGGGATAAAGATCGTCACCAGCACCAGATAGAAGATCTTGTCGCGGCCACGCCATTCGAGGCATGAAAAGCCATAGGCCACGATCAGATTGGATAACACGGCTCCGATTACCGCCAGGGCGGTATAGATGACCGTATTTAGAAAGTACTGAAAAAACGGGATCGTGTTGATCGCCTGGATAAAGTTATTCCATTCCCAGCTCTGAGGGAAGAGCGTGGGGGGAGTAATGGCCAACTCAGGATTAGACTTGAGGGCCGTATTAATCATCCAGTAGAGCGGGACAAGGAAGAGTAGCGACATCAGCACGAGGAAGACGCGTACCCCGATCTCTTTGCGCGCCTTGCGAGCAACGACCTGGCGGCGCATCTGGGTCAGTTTAGGATCATCGTTGATCGGACTTGTACTTGGACTGGTCACCGTTTTCATTAAAGCGCCTCCTGCATGCCATCACGGCCATCTAACCAGCTACAATTGATGGAATTGTACATAGTTGTTCACTTTCTCAATCTGTAAAGCAACCTCTACACCCTGAAACGATAGCTATGTGACTCCATAGATATCGCTGCGGGGCGTGACTTAAGAAGCATCGTAGTTTACGAAACGCTGGCTCAGCCAGTATAGAACGAGTGCCAGCACTAATCCAAAGAGGAACAATATCACCGCTAGCGCGCACGCATAGCCCAGTTGCGCGTAGCTAAACGCATTCTGATACAGGTAATACATGTAGAACAGGGTGCCGTTGGCAGGCCCACCGTTCGTCATAATGTATGCTTGTTGGAAAACTTGCAGGCCCGCGCTCACGCCTGTGATCAGATTGAAGAGGATCGTCGGTGAGAGCAAGGGCAGCGTAATGCGGAAGAAACTGCCCAGACGACTGGAACCATCGATCTGGGCCGCCTCGTACATCGTCTTAGGAATATTATTGAGGCCAGCCAGGAAGATAAGAGCAGCGTTGCCCGCGCCCAGTTGCGCCATCAAGACGATGATGAGCTTCGCCCCTGTCGGATCGCTTAGATAGTCGGTTTGAGGGATATTAAAAAGCCCCAGCACCATATTGAGCAAGCCATATTGAGGATTGACCAGCACAATAAAGATAAACGACATCGCGAAGATAGGGATAATCGAGGGGAGATAGAGGGCCGTGCGATAGATCGCGACCTCTTTGACTGAGCGGTTCATCGCCAGCGCCAGTAGCAAGGCCACCACCAGCCCTATCGGCACCGCCAGGATCGCGTAGAAAAACGTGTTCTGCACAGCGGTCCCGACCAGTGGATCGGTGAAGAGACGAGTGTAATTCCCGAATCCCAGCCAGACCGGCGGCAGCATGCCCGAATACCGAGCGAAGCTAATCACAAACGAATAGATCGTCGGATACAATACAAAGACCAGAAAACCGAGCATCCATGGACTGATAAACATCAATCCTTTCAGGACATTTGAGCGTTCCCGTTTGCTCATTCTGTTGCTTTTGACAGCAATCATCAATAGCCTCCTTACATGGAAACATACCGAGTTCTCTTGTGAGGACTTTATGACCACATTGTAGATCTATGAAAAACAGGCGAGAAAAACAATTTAGCTCTCCCATTACAGGCAACCATGCCTGCGCTGAGAGAGCCAGGTTTCCACCTGATTTTCCATTCCTGAAAGCTCAACGTTGAACCGTTTGAAAGAAACACGCTTATGTCGATTTAAAGCTAGCGGGGAGTGTGTTTCTTGTCTGAAGGAATATCTTTATAAAAGATTATAGCATATCTATAAAAGTAATTGAAGGGGAACGAAATTGTTATCTGGAATGAATGCCTTTTATATATTATTACTCAGAATTCTGTATTCAAATAGCACACATATTCAAAAGCGTTGTCGCGATCTCTAATATAGATTACGTGATCTCTAATATATATTTATGAGCGAGATTATTGAATAATAATCATAATAATTCTCACCCGCCGTCGGTTCGGGTCTTATGCCTGATTTGCCCTTCAAGCACGAAAAAAACCGAGGAAACATACGTGCTCGGCAACGGGAAATCGGGCGCGAGGCCCGAAACTACGGGGAGGGCGGTAATGTGGGTCCTGGGAGGAGGGTGGGGAGCTCGCGGCGCAGGAGCTTGCCGGAGGAGTTGCGGGGGAGCGGTGAGGTGAGATAGATGGCGCGGGGGACTTTGTAACGGGCCAGGCGTTGGCTGGCATAGGTGATCAGTTCGGTTGGGGTCAGTGTGCTGCCGGGATGCAGGTGGACGAAAGCGATGGGTACCTGTCCCCATTGAGGATCGACCTGGCCGCAGACGCCCGCCTCCGCGACGTCTGGATGGGTCAGGAGGGCGGCTTCGATCTCGGCAGGATAGATGTTTTCTCCACCGGAGATGATCAGGTCGCTGCGCCGGTCGAGCACATAGAGATACCCTTCCTCGTCCAGGTAGCCGACATCGCCGGTTGTCAGCCAGCCATCCTGAATGGTGGTCGCCGTGGCTTCGGGACGGTGATCGTAGCCGGCCGTGATGCTGGGGCCTTTCAGGCAGATGACGCCGGGCTGGTTGGATCCCACCACCACGCCCTCGTCGACGATGCGCAGCTGGACTGGCAGCAGGGGACGGCCGGCCGAGCCGAGCTTGCGCAGGGCGTCAGCGGGCGAGAGCGTGACCGCCTGCGAGCAGGACTCTGTCAGGCCATAGGTCTGGACCACCGGTATGTCGCGGCTGGCGCAATCCTCCAGCAGTGGCCGGGGAGCGGGTCCACCACCTAGCAGCACGCAGCGCAGCGTAGAGGGATAGTGCTGATGGCTGGCGTCCAGTTCGGCCAGCATGCGCTGCAGCATGATCGCCACCACCGAGATGATGCTGATCCCCTGCTCGCGAATCGCTTGATTGACGAGCGCGGCATCAAACTTCTCATATACGATAATGCGAATGCCATAGATGACGTTCTTCATCAGGATGGAGAGGCCGCCGATATGGAACAGCGGCATGCATAGCAGCCAGCAATCGCTCTCGCCCTGATGTCCCATATTAAGGGCCGAGCCAATGGCGTTCCACCACTGCATCTTGTAGGTAATGATTACGCCCTTGGGGATGCCGGTCGTGCCTGATGTATACATGATGGCGTGCGTCGCCTCCAGATCGATCTCGTCGAGTAGGGCCGTATGCTGGTCGGGGACGACATTGTGCAGCGACACGTGGCGCGTAGCCGTCTCTAACTGTAGCCGGGCTGTGCTCAGGGTTGGCAGGGCCTGCTGAATAGCGGCGGCCCGCTCCGTATAAGTGCTATCGCTGAGTAGTGCCATGGCCTCCACGTCGCGCAGCAGCCAGAGCTGTTCGTCCAGGGTCAGGCGCACGTTGAGCGGGACCAGGATGGCGCCCAGGCGGATCAGGGCGTGCACGCAGACCACGAAGGGGACGCCGTTGCTGGCCAGCAGCGCCACGCGGCTGCCCTGCTTGATACCCAGCGTCGATAGCTGTTGTGCCAGCTGCAGCGCCTGCTGATTCAATTCCGCGAAGGTCCATGCTATTTCCGGCGTACTGATGGCCAGCTTGCGCGGCGTATTGTCCGCGCAGCGCTGTAGCCAGTTGGGAAGATGTGTGCTATTCACTTTTATGCCTCTACCTTGTAAATGACTAGTTTGATCCGGCGTATCTTGTCAAGGTCGCCTGCTTCAGGTGTACTCCTAGGCCGGGGGCCGTGGGAGATGTCATGTGTCCATTCTCGATCGGGAGTGTTTCCTGAATGAGATCGTCGATCAGCAGCGGCAGGGTGGCCAGGCCACATTCCAGCGTGATCTCGGGCATGGCCGCCGCCAGGTGCAGGGCCATGACGACGCCGACGCCGCTCTCGATGGTGCTGGTAATCACGCAGCGCACGCCATGGGCGGTCGCCTCGCGTATCATGCGCTGGCTCTGGCGCGGGCCTCCGGCGAGCTGAGGTTTGATCACAAAGATTCCGGCCGCGTTTCTGGCCAGGACGCGCCGGGCGCTTTCCAGATCAGAGAGCACCTCGTCGGCGGCGATAGAGATAGGTACTGCGCGGCGCAGGGCCGCCATGCCGGCCAGATCCGTTCTCGGCAATGGCTGCTCTACATACTGGATGCTCCAGAGTTCACAGGACGACAGAATCGAGCGGGCCAGCTCAAAATCCCAGGACTCATTGGCATCCAGGCGCAGGTGGATGGTAGGACCCAGCGCGGCCCGTACGGCCGCCACCAGCTCAACGGTCTGGCGCAGTTGTGGTCCCACCTTGAGCTTGATGCAGGAGAAACCCTGAGCAGCCGCCTGTCGGGCTTGCTCGACCGCCGCCTCGACCTCCTGCGCGCCGATGACTGTATTGACCGGTACACTCGTGCGTACCTGAGAGGCCGCCTGTGCCAGGTCCTGTGCTGTGGGCGGCTCTATGAGATCGGGAAGGGCGAGCAGGGTCGCCAATGAGCACCGATAATGCTGGCCCAGCGCATCCAGCACGGCGGTCTCTAATCCGCAGCGTGCAGCCGTAGGGAGCGTGTCTTGCAGCTGATCAAGCTGTGCCAGGGCATCTGATAGTGCCAGCCCCTGCAGGCGTGGAGCGACGAACGGCAGACAACCCATCACATCCTGTAGCGTCCCCCCACTGAACTCGGGCAGAGGGGCGCACTCGCCGATCCCGATGGTACCGGAACTTGTATGTAGCTCAACGATAATCCCATCACGCGTCACCAGGCGCTCATGGGCGCTGGTAAAGCTGCTCCGCAACGGCACCTGGTATGGCGTCCATCTTATCCCCTCAATGATTAGTTGCCTGGACGTGCTCAATTCCTTCCCCTTTTGTATGCTTTCTACAACATTTCAATGAAGCGACCCAGTAGGTTCGGCCTTTGCGGCCGATTTTCCCTCGCGAGGGCCAATACGTTCAATGTAAGATCATGCAAAACGAGAAAAGACCACAGTACGTGCGGGGCTTGCCCCCGCTTGCTTGTCCCCCAAGCGGAAAGCTCCTTCAAAGCGACCAGGAACGGTTGCATGCGATGCATCGCATTCTGCTTGCTGCTTTTTCGAGCGGCGAGCAAGCAAGCGGGGGCAAGCTCCGCACGTACTGTGGTCTCTTTTCTTGTTGCTTATTCTAAAAGTTGAAAGCATTGGCCGCGAGGGCCGAACCTACGGGATCTCTTTTCTCCCCACGATGATGTTATGGATGTGCAATGATTACATTGTAATGATAATGTATCGAGTTGTGTTCGTTATAGAGACCAAGAGAGATGTTGGAAAGTAGGAGGTAGATTGTATGCAAAACATGTCACCGCACAGGAGGCCAGGGATCGTTCCCCAGCGACCCATCAGTCAGCCACTTAATATTCGGAGATTGCTGGGGGTTCTGTTGGGCGCTTCACTTATGCTCCTGGGATTCCTGGGTCTATGTTATTGTATCTTCCTCTACTTCCACCACTGATCCACTGTTGCGTAAAGGGACAAGCGAGCGCTTGCCCCTTCGTTTTGCCTTCGTTATTTATGGGAGGCGTGGGAATTTTGAGAAGTCGGGTTTGCGCTTCTCCAGGAAGGCGTTCTTACCTTCTTTGCCTTCTTCAGTCATGTAGTAGAGCATGGTGGCGTTGCCGGCCAGCTCCTGGATGCCTGCCAGGCCATCGGTGTCGGCGTTGAAGGCTGACTTCAGGAAGCGGATGGCGATCGGGCTCTTCTCCAGGATCTCCTGGGCCCATTTCACGGTCTCTTCTTCCAACTGGTCCAGGGGGACGACGGTGTTGATCAGTCCCATGTCCAGTGCCTGCTGGGCGTCGTACTGGCGGCAGAGGTACCAGATCTCACGGGCTTTTTTATGACCAACCACACGGGCCATGTAGGTGGCGCCCCAGCCGGCGTCGAAGCTGCCTACGCGGGGACCGGTCTGGCCAAAGCGGGCGTTGTCGGCTGCGATTGTCAGGTCGCAGAGCAGTTGCAGGACGTGACCACCGCCGATCGCGTAGCCCGCGACCATGGCGATAACGGGTTTAGGCAGGTATTTGATCACCTTCTGCAACTCAAGGGCGTTTAGACGGGGCACGCCGTCGCTGCCGACATAGCCACCCTCACCGCGCACGCGCTGGTCGCCGCCGGAGCAGAAAGCCTTTTCGCCCTGCCCGGTGAAGATAACCACGCCGATCTCGGCATCCTCGTGGCAGAGCGTGAAGGCATCGATCAGCTCATTCAGCGTTTCTGGGCGGAATGCGTTGCGTACCTCGGGGCGATTGATGGTGATTTTCCCCATGCCCTCGGCTTTTTCAAAAATAATATCTTGATAATCACGAACTTTTTGCCATTCAACTGACATGATCATAGTCTCCTTGTTTCTAAATTTATCTTCTCTCCTATTATGGCACAGAGCGGCAGAATGTGTAGACAAGTTGCTCGAATTCCTCGGGTTGCTCCATGTGTATGGTATGACCGGCGCCTGGAACGATGTGGTGCCGGGCCTGGGGAAAGCGCTCGGCCATATCGCGAGCAACCGCGCAGAACTTTTGATCCTCCTCACCGGTAAGCAGGAGGACCGGGACCGCAATGGTTTCCAGGTGATCATGGATGGCCGGTTGCGCGCCGGTACCCACGCCGCGCAGGCTATTGGCCAATCCACGTGGACTATTGCGCAGACGCTGTTGACGCAGGGCCTCGCGTATCCTGTACGGCAGCTTCTCCTGGGTGGCGAAGATCGGGCGGCGCTCCCAGTAATTTACAAACGCCTCGATCCCATAATCTTCGATGCAATTGGCGAGCGCCTCGTCGCTACGACGGCGCTGCTCGCGCTCCTCAGGGGAGGACAGTCCTGGTGATGCGCTTTCCAGCAGCAAGGCCCTGAAATAGCCCGAGAGAGCCGTATAGAGGGCGATGCGACCTCCCATTGAGTAGCCAACCAGGATCGCCTGTCCGGCGGCGATGCCAAGGGAGCTCAGGGCCGCCACAATATCTTCCTGGCAATGCTCTATGGCATAACGGCAGGGATCCTCGGGCACACTGGAAAGGCCATGCCCGAGCATCTCCAGAGAGATAACATGCATTCCGTGTTCGACTAAATGTTTCAGCAGGGAGCCCCAGTTGGTCGCGCACCCTGTGAAACCATGGATAAAGACTACCGTGGGTTGCTCGGCGCCTTCACCCTCGTGTCGACCCATCTGGAGACAACCCATATGTATCCCATTGACCTCAATCTGCTGCACACTATCTACTTGAAGATCGGGGCGTTGCATTCCCATTGTTCGCTTAGTCCTCCTGACTACGGAGCGCACCTTCGACCGCTCGCCATAGCTGGCGATGCATGGTTACATTGCTGGCGCGCTCGGTGCGCAGTTCAATCACATGCAGCCCACGCGCGGCGATGCCATGCTGAAAGGCCTGGCGGAAGGCGCTCCAGTCCGCTGGCCGCTGATAGGTCCCCCCATACATCTGTACGACCGGCTGAAAGTCGAGTCCGGTCGGGGTACCGAACAGCTGCTCAAAGTGATCTGGATAGGCGGCCTGTGGTAGGAATGAGAAGATCCCACCACCATCATTATTGATTAAGATGATCACCAGATCCAATTGGTGTAATCGCGCCGCCAGCAATCCGTTGAGATCATGGAAGAAGGACAGGTCGCCGATGACCAGTACCGTGGGGGTGGAGGATTGTTTGCCCGCGCTAACCCCCAGGGCGCTGGAGATGACGCCGTCGATGCCGTTGGCGCCACGATTGCCGAGCGCGTCGACGTTTTGAGGACCGCCCCAGTAGAATGTATCCATATCGCGGATCGGCATGCTGTTGCCGGCGAAGAGGGTCGCGCCCTCAGGTAGCAGATCGGCCAGCTCGGTAAAGACGCGCCCCTCAAAGGGGTCCTGAAAATCCTGGATGGCGGCCCACAGCGTCTGGCGTGTCGTGCGATCGGTGCGCAGCCAGCTCTGGAGCCAGCCGTCGTCGCGTGCTGGACGATCCTGTTTCCGCTGTGCCAGGAGAGCCGCCAGCTCCTTGCAGAAGGTAGCCGGATGGGTATGGATCAGCTGTGAGGCCAGCTGCGTCGGCTCATTCCACTCCCCCAGCCCATCAACGATGATCTGCGGACAGTCGGCATAGCGCTTCAGGTAGAGCAGGAAAGGTTTGGCGACCGGCATCGCGCCGAAGCGGATGATCAGCTCTGGTACGAAGCGCTGCGTAAAGGACTCAAGGCGCAGGAAGGCATCGTAGCTGCTGACGACCAGATCCTGCTCGTGCGCCCCGCCGCGTAGCTGCGACAGTGGATCAGCCAGAATGGGATAGCGCAGGGTGCGCGCCAGGGCAAGCAGAGGCTGTGTCAGGGAGGGATCAAATGATGGTCCGACCACGATTAGTCCATGCGCGGTGGAGCTGGCTTGCTCGGCGATTCGCTCCATCTCTGCGGCCGGGATACTACCGGGGAGGGCATCGTTGACACGGATATAGGGCGCGTTGTCGGGCCGGCCCTGCCAGAGGATGGGATCGCGCTTTTCAACGGGTGGTAGAGGCTGATCGGGTAGGGCGGCGGGCGTCAGCGGCTCGCGAAACGGCAGATTGAGATGGACCGGTCCGGCCGGCACCGCGCTAGCCAGCGCCGCGACCCGGTCGGCCAGCGTGCGGATATAACGTAGCGCCTCGTTGCTCGCCTCGGGCAGAGCGACCTCGACGAACCACTTGACGTGCGTCCCATAGAGGCGATTCTGATCGATGGCCTGCGGAGCGCCGGTCTCGCGTAGCTCATGAGGACGATCGGCGGTCAGGACCAGCAGTGGTATGTGGGTCAACTTTGCCTCGGCAATGGCCGGCAGAAAGTTGGCCGCCGCCGTCCCCGAGGTGCAGACCAGTCCTACCGGGCGCTGCAACTGCTTGGCCATTCCCAGCGCGAAGAAGGCCGCCGAACGCTCATCTACATGCATCCAGGCTTTGAGAGATGGGTGGGCCGCGATAGCCATCGCCAGCGGCGTCGAGCGTGAGCCCGGGCAGATCACAATATTCTGGACCCCCGAACGCTGTAACTCATCAATAAATGCATTGACATAAGCATACATAGGATTCGCTGCCTGGCGCGGATCACTATGTGTTTGTAGCTGTACCATAGAACTTTCTCACATTTCTCCACCGAGGCCACGTAGCATCACCTGCAGCTTCAAGCAGGACTCCTGATACTCGCTCTCAGGATCGGAATCGGCCACGATACCACAGCCCGCGAAGAGCGTGGCTTGCCGGCCATCAACCAATCCTGAGCGTAGCGCCACCGCGAACTCGCCATTGCCGCCGGTTCCGATCCACCCGATCGGACCCGCGTACCAGCCGCGATCCAACTGCTCATCTTCACGAATGGCGTCGAGCGCCGGCAGCCGTGGATAGCCACCGACCGCAGGGGTCGGGTGGAGATCCTCAATGGCCTCCAGGATGCTGTGTCCCGGCTTCAGATTACCCATGATCGGTGTCTCCAGGTGCTGAATATTTTTGAGCTTCAGCAGGCGTGGAGCATCTGCTACCCAGACGCGCGAACACAGGGAAGAGAGGGCATCGCGGATCGTTGTCACCACAAAATTGTGTTCACCCTGATTCTTCTCGCTCTTGAGCAGCTCCTCACCGAAGCGGCGATCCTCTTCCTCGGAAGTCCCGCGGGGGGCTGAACCGGCCAGCGCCATCGTCTGAATCTCTCCATCCTCGCTGCACACCAGACGCTCGGGGGTCGCGCCCATAAAGTAGCGCGTGCCACGCTGGATGGCGAACACATAGGCGCTGGGATAGGATTGGCTCAGGCGTCGCAGCGTGCCATCGACATCAAACTCCTCCTCCTGCGCCACCTGCACGCCACGGGCCAGCACCACCTTCTCAAAGGCGCCCGCGCGGATCTTCTTCACCGCTTGCGCCACCTGCTCTTTCCACCGCTCGGCCGGCAGCATATCCTGTGTCCTCAACTCGCTGGACCGCTGTGCCGCCTCTTCAACAGGTTGATCGATTCTGTTTTGTAGCGCCTGGGCCAGATGCTGCAGTCTTTCTACTACCTGCTCGGTACGTTGCTCAACGGCATCGTCTGCGTCGATCAACGCATTGATGGTCAGGGCAGCTTTATCTTCATCAACATGGAAGAGCAGGTGGGGGAGGATCAGCAGGCCGTCCGGGAAACCTTCCCATAGATCGGTATGGGGTGTCAGCGTGTCAAACATAAAGCCGCCCAGCAGCACGGGACCCGAGGTATAGGGAGGCAGGTCTGACGAAATTTTCTCGATAATCGCGTGTTGGCGTAGTTCGCGCCAGGCGGTTGCCGCCGTCGTTACCCGTTCGGGGCCGGTCGTCTCAATTACCGTTGCCTCTCCAACGCCGACCAGTGCTCGCTTATCGGTTGCGCGCGCCCAGAAGAAGCGATCGCCCATATCAAGATGCTGGAACATGCGAAACACCACCTGTGGATCGTGGGTGGCCATGGGAAGGGTAATGCTGACCAGGATCTGACGTTCTAGCTGGCTCGCGCGCTCCCTGGCCTGTTGGAACGTCGTTAGCAAATGGTCTCGGTCGTAGAGAGGGGACCCCGCATGTTTTGTGTTATACGCATTATCAGTAAAAGTTATATCCATTCAACTCACCAGAAGTATCACTGATTATTATATCGAAAGAGACCATGCGACCATAGTGGAATATACTCATCTATGAGCCAGACGGTGCGGGCTGGAAGATGGGGAGGGAGAGAGAACAGCAAAACCAGACAGCTTGTTTCTGATCCTCCGCATATCCATAACCACCGTTGACAACTCTCGATCTAGCCACCGGGCCGCATCGTAGTCACACCCAAAGGGACCAGCAACATAAGTAGTCTAGAGATAGCAGAGGTATGACCACATGGGGCGACATACTGCGGTGGTAGAAAAGCCGAAGCCAAAGCAGTGCCTGTAGTATTATAGCACGTCGTTGAAAAACAAACCAAAGAGGGAAATACGGAGAAAAATTTCTTCAGCAAAGCGAGATCATCCACGCTGCAAGTGTCGGGCGATTGGGTGATGGTGCAGCGTGATCTGGTGGTAGGATAGCACGAGGTGGCTGGAAAGTCAATAGCTGAAAAATAAGCAACAGATAGTGACATAATATTTTCCTGTGGTTGAGAAGTTAGCGGCGGGGTAGCGGTTATCGATTAATCGTAATCGTTAAAGTTAATAAAAATATAATAATTAAATATATATTACGATATCGATATCGATAGGGAAGGAGACTCAAGTCTCCCTTTTGGTCTTCAGGTCTCCCATTTCAGTCGCAGGGTCTCCCTTTGAGCTGGAAAAATTCCCCTTTAGTTGTCATAAGATAGTGAATCCCTCTTTTTGATGGCAACAGAGACGCCCGACGGGTCTCCCTTTTTTATGACGGGTCTCCCATTTTGAAAAGTTCAGGTCTCCCGATTTTGTGACGGGTCTCCCAATTTAGCCGACGGGTCTCCACCTGCCCAAGGTGCGCAAACGGTTAAGAAATGCCCCGGCTGGTAACGGGTCTCCCATTTTAGCCGAAGGGTCTCTTGGCGAAAATGGCGCTGAGGCGCTGTTGGGATCGGTTTAATTAGATCCCTTGATTGAAAAATCTGTATATGTGATAGCACAAATGGGCTAGCACATATGGTGAGTGAAAATCCCCTCCAGCATATTTTGCCTTCCAATATATTCTTGAGCTAAAAAATTACATAATTAATTAAATCGTTTAGAGTGATTTCTATGATATAGAATATTATATAAATCTAAAATGCTCATTTTTTGCGATATGTATAGTTAACATAGGAGGTAAATTTTTAGCAAGAATGTTATCCGAATGCTGAAAAAATATAAAAAACCTCTTTATCTGTTTATATTCCGTTCGGCAAGTGTTGATTGTTCGTGTGCGATCAACGCTTCATCAAGGAAGGAATAACATCTATGAAACAGGTGGATCTCCACCCCAGGCTCCCGCGCAAAAGCCCCCAGATTGGTATACGTCTGGCTGGTTCGTTGTTGATGGCAGGGGCCGTGTTTACCATGCCCATGATGGGTGCCCATGTAGGTGTTGCAAAGGCTTTGTCCAACAGCCACGAGCATGTCCTCACCAGCACCACGGTGAATACGTTGGCAGATTATCAACGTATTCATGGCTTCGTACAGACAAGCACGAATCCCTCCATTGATACCACTAGGGGCAGTAGCCTGAACAGGCATCACGCTCTAGATACGAAAGATGTAGAGCAGGAAGGGCCTCCAGGACCTCCGGGACCCCAGGGTCCCTTAGGGCCCGTAGGCCCAGCCGGCCCTATAGGAGCTACCGGGCCTGTTGGTCCAGTCGGACCGCAAGGCTCGCAAGGACCTCAGGGACTTCAGGGACCGGTAGGCCCGCAAGGCCCGCAAGGAAACCAGGGACCCTTAGGCCCGCAAGGTGTAGCAGGTCCGCAAGGCCCATCCGGTAAAACTGGCCCGGCTGGCTCGACTGGCCCACAAGGACCGCAAGGTGACACTGGCGCCACTGGCCCACAAGGACCGCAAGGTGACACTGGCGCCACCGGCCCACAAGGACCGCAAGGTGACACTGGCGCCACCGGCCCGCAAGGACCACAGGGTGACACTGGCGCCACCGGCCCAGCCGGCCCAACTGGACCGCAAGGTCTACAGGGTGACATTGGCCCGCAAGGACCACAAGGCGATACCGGCCCAGCCGGCCCAACTGGACCGCAAGGACCACAGGGTGACACCGGCCCACAAGGACCGCAAGGTGACACTGGCCCAGCTGGCGCCACCGGCCCGCAAGGCCCACAGGGTGACACTGGCGCCACCGGCCCGCAAGGACCGCAAGGTGACACTGGCGCCACCGGCCCGCAAGGACCACAGGGTGACACTGGCGCCACCGGCCCAGCCGGCCCAACTGGACCGCAAGGTCTACAGGGTGACATTGGCCCGCAAGGACCACAAGGCGATACCGGCCCAGCCGGCCCAACTGGACCGCAAGGACCACAGGGTGACACAGGCCCACAGGGACCGCAAGGTGACACAGGACCAGTTGGCCCCACCGGCCCGCAAGGCCCACAGGGTGACACTGGCGCCACCGGTCCACAAGGACCACAGGGTGACACTGGCGCCACCGGTCCACAAGGACCACAGGGTGACACAGGCCCACAGGGACCGCAAGGTGACACAGGACCAGTTGGCCCCACCGGCCCGCAAGGACCACAGGGTGACACTGGCGCCACCGGCCCAGCCGGCCCAACTGGACCGCAAGGTCTACAGGGTGACATTGGCCCGCAAGGACCACAAGGCGATACCGGCCCAGCCGGCCCAACTGGACCGCAAGGACCACAGGGTGACACAGGCCCACAGGGACCGCAAGGTGACACAGGACCAGTTGGCCCCACCGGCCCGCAAGGACCACAGGGTGACACTGGCGCCACCGGCCCAGCCGGCCCAACTGGACCGCAAGGTCTACAGGGTGACATTGGCCCGCAAGGACCACAAGGCGATACCGGCCCAGCCGGCCCAACTGGACCGCAAGGACTACAGGGTGACACAGGCCCACAGGGACCGCAAGGTGACAC
The DNA here is from genome assembly GCF_036245075.1 of Dictyobacter halimunensis. NCBI lineage: Bacteria > Bacillati > Chloroflexota > Ktedonobacteria > Ktedonobacterales > Dictyobacteraceae > Dictyobacter > Dictyobacter halimunensis. Next base: position 1,348,562 of record NZ_BSRI01000002.1, on the reverse strand, counting down.
AGGACCAGTTGGCCCCACCGGCCCGCAAGGACCACAGGGTGACACAGGCCCAGCTGGCCCCACCGGCCTGCAAGGACCACAGGGTGACACTGGCGCCACCGGCCCACAAGGACCACAGGGTGACACTGGCGCCACCGGCCCACAAGGACCACAGGGTGACACTGGCGCCACCGGCCCACAAGGACCGCAAGGTGACACTGGCGCCACCGGCCCACAAGGCCCACAAGGCCCACAAGGCGATACCGGCCCAGCCGGCCCAACTGGACCGCAAGGTCTACAGGGTGACACTGGCCCGCAAGGACCACAGGGTGACACTGGCGCCACAGGCCCACAAGGTGACATAGGACCACAGGGACCACAAGGTCCCCAGGGAGTTGAGGGACCAGTGGGCCCGCAAGGACTTCAGGGACCTCAGGGACCGGAAGGCCCGCTGGGACCAACAGGCCCGGCTGGCGCCACAGGCCCACAAGGCAATCCTGGCCCCACCGGCCCGCAAGGACCACAAGGTGACATTGGCCCAGCTGGCCCCACCGGCCCGCAAGGTAACACAGGACCACAAGGTCCCCAGGGAGTTGAGGGACCAGTGGGCCCGCAAGGACTTCAGGGACCTCAGGGACCGGAAGGCCCGCTGGGACCAGTAGGACCGGCCGGCGCCACAGGTCCACAAGGCAATCCTGGCGCCACCGGCCCGCAAGGACCACAAGGTGATACCGGCCCAGTTGGCCCCACCGGCCCACAAGGCCCGACTGGTGCAACTGGTCCACAGGGTCCCATTGGCCTAACTGGTGCAACTGGTCCACAGGGTCCCATTGGCCCGGCAGGACCGCAAGGCCCTTCAGGATCGACAATGACTCAGCAGTATGCGGACATTTACAATACAACTGCAGAGACTATAGCACCTAATAATACAGTCACGTTTGGTACCGATGGTGTTATCTCTGCAGGAATCCAGCATACAGCGGCGGATACGGTGACTGTGAATGACCCCGGCGTCTATCGTATCAGCGTTGATATTCAGACGAACCAGAGCAGTCAGTTCGCTATTCTTCTCAATGGTACGCCAGTTCCGGGAGGCCGATTTGGATCTAATGGTCGCTCATTGGAGACCAAACAGATTCATGGGGAAGTTATCGTCCAACTGAATGCGGGTGATAAGATCACAGTGGCCAATAATACTTCATCGGTTGGTTCTGTGACTCTGCCAACATTGGTTGGAGGTAGCCAGGTGACGGCCAACGCCAGTTTGAACATCCACAAGTATGACGACCTGCCGCCCGCGTCTGGGAACTCTGGTGTATCACAGAACAGCCCGTTGCCCGCGTCTGGGAACTCTGGTGTATCACAGAACAGCCCGTTGCCCGCGTCTGGGAACTCTGGTGTATCACAGAACAGCCCGTTGCCCGCGTCTGGGAGCTCTGGTGTATCACAGAACAGCCCGTTGCCTGCATCTGGGAGCTCTGGTGTATCACAGAACAGCCCGTTGCCCGCGTCTGGGAGCTCTGGTGTATCACAGAACAGCCCGTTGCCCGCGACCTGTCCATCGTATCCATATAGACTTTGTAGTGCATCGTTGAACATTCCACCGCCTCCTCCGTTCTGGTAATAACAGAACCAGCTCGAAGGATGCTGGACTAGCTTGAAGGACGTATGCATGTAGCATTGCGCTACATGCATACGTCTTTGTTTTGGGCCATGTTAATGACCGAGGATGATTGGCAATAGCGATGAGATGAGGATGATGACGATAAAGGCGACCGTAATGATCTTGCCTGTGGGGTTGCCAAAGTTGATGGTCATGCCCATGCCCATACGCTTCTCCACCCATAGAGCCGGATCTTCAGGATTATAATAGAGTATGCCACCGATCCAGTAGCGGTCATCATCGCGGGCCACAAATTGCTTGTTGGCATTGACCTGTGCGTGCTGAGACTGACTGGCGCGGCTCATCAGGCGTGTCAGATAGGTGATGGTCCCAACAAGTATCAGCAGCGTGATCGTGGTCACGATAGGCACAATGGTCACAGCGTTGCCGGGTGGTAGGACGCCGAGCACCAGCAACGCTGTGAGCAGAAAGATGAGGTTCGTCATCGTCGCTATCATCAGGAGCAGCTTGCTGGTTCCCTGGCGCAGCAAGCGCTGGCGCTCATGGTCTGCTTCAGGATTGTTCGGGTCGATCTGCTGGCGCGTGTGGGGCAGGTAGTAAGCCAGGGTATAGAGCAGACCGCTAACCAGGATCACAGGCAGCGGCAACGTCCACAACGCCACCGCCTTGTCGGTCCACTGATTGGGCTGCCCATCGGCTCCGAAGTGGGTTGGGATCATCGCGGGCAGCGCTGGATAGCGCACGATGCCGATGGCGATGATCGCGGCCAGGATCAGCAGAGCCGGCAGCAACCAGAGTAGCGAGGGACGACTCACCTCGGATCTCGTCGTGCCAACCTCCGCCATAACCACCTGGCGCAGACCGTTGTACCAGCCTTCGCGCTCCTTTACATGCGCGATGCGCTTATGCGCGCTGTAATAATCGAGGTAGATCAATATTGTTGTCACCAGAATGCCGACCACGCTGGTATAGATCACAGAGTTATACTGCGCGAAGAACCAGCTGGCAGCCCCCACCAGCAAAGCGATCACGATCAGACCGGTATGATAGTCGCGTCGAACATGCGCGATAATTGGTGCATCCACACGATCGGGCGGAATACGTACCCCAAAGGGGATTGTAGGAGGCATAATGCGCGTCCACAACCACGCGGACACAACCAGGATGAGAGAAATGATGCTCATAAGTACATACAGAGTACCCATTGTTAGCTCCAATTCTGTGGATTACTACTATTCTCTTGATGATGTAGCGCAGCCTCTTCAAACTCTTTTAAGATGGCATGGCACTGTCGCAAAATCTCTTCAGAAGGAACATTTTTAGCGTAAGCCTCCGCCAGCAGCGTTCTCTGCCGCTCCTGCCAGGTAGGTGATAGAGGAGGAGTCACCTGAATGACGGCTCCCGTCTTACGCCTGAGCTGAATAAAGCCCTCGCGCTCCAGCAGATCATAGGCTTTATTGACCGTATGGAGATTAATGCCAAAGTCAGAGGCCAATTGCCTGATGGATGGCAGACCCGCACCCGCTGGTAACTGCCCGCTGGCAATCCCCTCAATGATCTGGTCGCGAATCTGCATATAGATAGGTTTTTCACTATCGATCTCTATCATCAAAAACATGGCGTAAGCCTTTCGCTACTTTGTAATATATATACTATAACAAATAGAACAAAGAATTGCAATATGCTATACCAGGAGAGGCAGAGATTGTGATACGTCGGAAACAAAAGAGGGGTAGGGAGAAGGGAACGAGCAAGCTACGAGCGCTTAATGCTCAGGAGGCCCCTGTCCTCGAGGTCGTGCAGAATCTGCAGCACTTCGCGGATGCGATCCTCATGTGGTGAAAGGATGGAAGCAATCTTTCCCACGGTTCGCGTACCATCGGCCAGTACCAGGACACGCTTTAAATGGCGTGGAAAGCGCGTCAGGATCGCTGAATCGAGCGGTATACTTCTCTGGGGGATAAAGTTAATGGCGGGATGGGGTCCCGTGTTATGTCCGGCGTATTGAGGAATAGCCGGAATCTGTCCCGTGTTACCTCCGGCGTATTGAGGAATAGCTGGAAGCTGTCCCGTGGTATTCGCGCGCACAGCGGGCAGGCGTGGACTGGTCTGCACATATTCTTGCATCACCGTCCAATCTAACGCGCCAACATACGCGACCGTATTGAGGGCCGAACGACCAGACGTAAGTAGCTGGCCCTGGGCATTAACGATATAGCACGAGACGATGCTGCCCTGGACCATATCAATAAAGACATAGCTACTGTCTAGCCCGAGCGTCCCTTGCGGTAACTGCGCCCTCAGGCGCCCGTTCTGCCGATATTCTTGCATTACCTGAAAGAGGGTTGACAGACCGATCCTATACACTGCGCACCTCTCGATTAAACGCTTTTCTTACAGAGGGCAACCCTCTCTCGCCATAAGCCAAAGTTTGTCTCCCTGATTGGTTGCATATAGTCTTAATAATGCAAACAAACAAATCAATAGAGGCCCTACTATCTAATGCTACTGTAGAGATAAATTATTGACGATATGAGTAGAAACTTTTATTCCGGTACTGTAATACTGTAAACGTTAAAGCACCTGTAATTGATAAAAAAGGATAGGAATCGGACCCGTTAAACTGGCTCCGGAGGAATATAGTCAACGTATACGGCCACGCATGATTCCATATATGAGTATTGTAACATAATCTTTTTGAAAGAGGATACATCAGGCCTTTTAGTAATAGAGGATGGACCATATATATGCCCATTATATGACTATAATAACACCTTTTGGTTTATGCTAGTATTTAATGACACAAAACATTAGTACTTATCTTCTCCTATGGAAGCGGCAAATCGCTGGCCGATTATATGGTATAGTTGCTAGCAAAGGTATTTTTGTAGCATCTGTCTAACTTTTGCCACACGGGGGCAGGTGATAGCCCTCGCACGCGCGTCCTTTGCGCAGTTGCGCTGGTTTTGTGGGTTGATGCATGGAGTGATCGGATGATCACTCCATGCATCAACCCACAGTGGACTCGTGAGCTAGTTAAAGAGGTACATACGTGAGTCTTGTCAACAGGGATGATCAGCAGTCTGAGTTTGCGCTCTCCAACACTTCGCCACCCGCTTCTGAAATAGGTTCAGCCCCGCCTCCCGTCCACGATCCTTACGCCGCCATGCGTTCGCGTGATTTCCGCTTATTGCTGATTGGATCGTTCATCGTCTCGATGGGTGAAAGGATGTTAGAGGTCGCGTTAGGATGGGATCTTTATGATCGCACCAACTCTGCCCTGGTCCTGGGTGGTGTGGGGCTGGTTTTAATCATTCCGGTGATCTTATTATCGTTGCCCGCCGGGCATATCGCCGATCGCGTGAACCGTAAAGCGATCATGCTTATTTCACAGAGCGTGCTGGTCATATCTTCGTTGGGGTTGGCCGCCTTATCTCTCTTTCATGGTTCGCTTATTCTGATTTATGCCTGTCTATTCGTTATTGGTACCGCCACGGCATTCCTGAATCCAGCCAGTTCCGCCCTTTCGGCCCAGACTATTCCTGAGGAGGACTTTGAGAACTCCGCCACCTGGAGCAGTAGCTCCTGGCAGCTCGCCTCTGTGATGGGACCCGGTCTAGGTGGCATGCTGGTTGGTCTCTTCCATAGCGCTACCCTGGTCTACGTCTTGAACGCGCTGGCCGCTTTTACCTTTGTCATTCTCCTGATCTTCATTAAAGCGCGCCACCAGGTTGTCAAAGCAGATGCGCGTAAAGAGAAAGAGGAGACCAGCTGGAGAGAGGTTTTTGAGGGCGTGCATTTTCTGCGGCGCACCCCGGTGTTGCTGGCGGCGATCACGCTGGATCTCTTCGCCGTGCTACTGGGTGGGGCAACAACCCTGCTGCCGATCTTTGCGCGTGACATCCTGCATGTAGGACCAACCGGACTCGGCTGGCTGCGCGCGGCCCCCTCGATCGGCGCCCTGTGCGTGGTACTGATCCTTACCCATCGGCCGCCATTCAAGCGTGCGGGGCCGACTCTGCTGGTCGCGGTCGCTGGTTTTGGTCTTGCCACCATCGTCTTCGGACTTTCGCATTCGTTCTGGCTATCGCTGGCCATGCTCTTCCTGCTGGGAGCCCTCGATGATGTGAGCGTCGTCATTCGCAGTTCGCTGCTGCTGACCCGGACGCCCAACGAGATGAGGGGACGCGTCTCGGCGGTCAACTCACTGTTTGTGGGGGCATCAAATGAACTGGGGGGCTTTGAATCGGGGCTGACCGCGCAACTATTCACCCCCATCCTCTCTGTAGTGGCTGGAGGCATTGGTACCATCCTGGTCGTGGTCTGTGTCGCACTCTGCTGGCCCGAAATGCGCCGTCTAGGAACGCTGCGCGAGGTTGAGAAGCAACCTGACCAGGTGATCCACTGATCTCAGCCCGGTATGCAGTTTGTTGGTTCCTGACGGCGCATAGAAAAAGATTCTGCTGTGTAATGCTGCTACATCAGCTTATCTGATGTAGTAGCACTTGTGGCTAGCGTAAAAGCTATGCCATCTTCGGCCAGGGCCCAGATGATATCGGGTATGCCGGTTGCGTTGGGGGCAAAGCTGCGGAAAGTATAGCCCGCGATCGTTCCCAGGGCCGCCCCCAGCGCGCCGCGCATCGCTCCCATCATTGGTGGCTGCTGTAATCGCTTATTGAGCACCGCTCCCGCCACCGCTCCAATCACGATCCGGCCCAGAAACGGACCCTTCGAGACGCGACTGGGAATGACTGGCAGTTTATCGGCGATAGCTTCTCCCACCGCCAGAAAGGTCGTCACCTTTTTGAGCGTTGGTGAGCTCTGATTGCTGGTCGTGGTCAGCACCGCGATCGGGGTCATCGAACGCAGTCCGACCGCGATCCCCAGCCAGGAGGCCTTATTTATATCCTTGACATTGATAGCGCGATTAGCCGTGCGAGTGAAAGTAATCGAAGGGAACTCGATACGAGTTTTATTATTCTCTCTATGTATGGCAGTCATCTTGCTTCAACCTTTCTATCACACAGACCTCCCTGCTTTTATCCTACACGTCTGAGTGAAACCATTTGGCGCACCCAGCTTCTACATGTGAACCTGCCATGCTAGCAGGTCGCGGCTGAGATCTGTGTAATACTGCTACGTTTGTGTTAGCTTTTTTGCTAAAAATATAGGGCAACTACTCTTTCTACACGCAGCAGTCAGGCAAAAAGTTGTACCGTCAGAACTACATGTTATTTGACAGTTATACGGGCACTGTGCGTAAATATGATGACAGGGTAACTATATAAAACAAGAATATGGATTTTATGTAGCGCGTTAACAGCTATAAAAGTTGCGTGAGCAACTGGCGTACAAGCTGAAAAGGACGGCCGCTTATGGAACTGGTTATTGCTCCGGCTGATTTAATCGGCACATGGAAGTTAGCTTCGATAGAGATGCGCTATAGTGATGGGGATGTTCGCTATCCCTGGGGAACGCACGCCAGCGGACACCTGGTGTATTCACCTGACGGATACATGTCAATGGCCCTCGCCACAGGAGAACGGCAGCTATTCGCGACGGAAGATATTTTGGCCGGAAGCCTGGAAGAGCAGGCTCAGGCCGCCAGGTCCTATGTCTCTTATGGGGGACCATATGAACTGCATGGCAACGAGGTCACCCATCATGTCAAGGCCAGCTTATTCCCTAACTGGGTTGGCCAGGCCCAATTACGCTACATCGAAATGGTGGACGACCAGCAGTTGATTCTGCGGTCAGCGCCTATTCTGGCCAACGGTAAGCAGGGGACCGGTTATATGATCTGGCACAAGTATGCGCCAGGAATTGATAGCTGACCGGCTGGTAGTCTACAAGTCCATTGTGTATTGGTGCATGCGGGGGCTATCACGATCCACCAGGGTGACGGGAGTCAGACCCATTTTAAGAAATGGACAGGGGACATATCTCACAACGAGATGGTCCCCTGTTTCGCGCAGAGATAGCGGATATCGCAGCGCTGGCAGACCTCACGTGGGGGAGGTGTGACCACCTCAAACTGCTTATTCAAAATCTTGTGACTGATGGCATCAAAATAGCTATCGACCTGCTGCAGGTTCTCCTCGTGAAAGGGAACCTCCATCAATGCATCCCGCTTATTGGGCTCGGCCATCCAATAGAGGGACAGACGTGCGGGCAGTTGACGTGTGCGACGTTCCAGGGCATGGGCGTACAGATAGAGCTGCTGCTTGTAGGCTCCCAGGATCATCGCGTCCTCTTCAGGCCGAGTACCGGACTTGAAATCGATGATCTCCAATCCCTGCTGTCCCCGCACCAGCAGATCCATCTTGCCCGTCAGCAGATACTGATCCTTCTCAACCTGGAAGCTATACTCGGCGTCGTATACCTGGTCGAGCAGGTCCTGGTTCTGATCAAAGTAACGCAGGATCTGCGCCAGCGCCTTCTGTTTGCTGGCACGATCCAGGGGAGTCATGCCGCTACAGGTCAGGAAATAAAAGGTTCGTTCAAACAGCTCCAGAATCAAATGCTCATGGACGCTGTTCAGAGGCTGCTCCAGGGCGAGGCGATGCATACCCTCCAACGTCTGGTGGATGAGCTGACCATAAAAAGTATTGACACTGTGGGCTGGACTGAAGTTGTGCTCGCGTAGGTACTCGAATTGCCGGGGACAGGTATCGTAGAGTGCGATATGACTGGTCAGGCTTAAGCGGCGCTTGGGTGGCTCATGTGGCTGCACCTCATCCGCCGGTGGCATCTTGAGCATCAGCTCGCGATAATGATACTCCAGGGCCTGCGTATTGTACCAGAGCAGGCTAAACTGGCTATGCGGCTTCAGAGGCGCGCTCAGGATCAGCACCTGGCGGGCGCGGGAGAAAGCTACATAGAAAAGGCGTCGTGTATCGAAAGCCGGAATATACTTCTCGGGCTCGACCGCTTCCCGCTGGTAGTATGGCCGCAGCGCCCTATCCTCATTGCCTCCCTGGGGAGGCGCCTTATCCAGCCGTCCTACAATGACCACCGGAAACTCCAATCCTTTAGCCTGGTGGATCGTCATGATCTGCACATGATCCAGCGGCACCAGTTCATCTGGATTCTCGAATTGGTTGACCCCATCCAGATGGAGAAAGTAGAGAAAGGTGTGAAAGAAGTCGTATTGAACGGCGGCCAGATTTCTGGTGCTGAGATGGGTGTGTTGAAAGCTGGTTAAAAACGCCTTGAGGTGTTGCGAGAAGATAACCAGGCTGGCCATGGCCTGCTTATCCGCTCGATACGTATCGAAGGCGGACGTAAAAATGAAGCGATAGAAATAATCCGCCAGCTGCTTTTCGGCGGTCTCAGACCACTCGCTGGTCGTCCAGATCTCCTCCTGGATAGTATGCAGCTCGCTGGTCAGGTCGCGATGGCGCTGACAGGTCAGGGTCAGCAGTTCCTGGCATGACTGGAGATAGAGCAGAAAGTTTTCCTGTTCGGGTGTAAAGTCGGCCTCCTGCAGATGAAGCAACTGGGCAAAGCATCCCAGCAGCAGTTGAATTTCTGGCTGGTTGAAATAGTTGCGCGCCCGTGGACAATGGGTCGCGATCTGATATTTTTCGAGCGCATCAATGTATGGCTGGCTGTAGGAAGAGCGCACGCTATGCAGCAGGATAGCGACCTGGCTATAGTCCTGGATGCGTCCCTCCTGCTTCAGCTCATAGATCAGGCGCGCGAACTGTTCCGCCTCATCGCAGGGATCCCGGGCCTCTAGCGTGATTACGGCTGGATAATGCGCCGTCTCGGCGTGAGAGAGAGCCGAACGGATCGTTTTTTCGGTACGGAAGATACCGGACAGATACGTGGGCGCCTGCGGGAAGGAGGCATGTAGACTCTCCATCCACCGGTTGCAGGTGGCGATAATGGTCGCGTGCGAGCGATAATTGATCGTCAACTGCACCTGTTTACATTCGGGAAACGTCTGTGCGAACTCAAGAATATTGCGTACCGTGGCGCCGCGAAAGCGATAGAGGGCCTGATCCTCATCTCCGACCACACAAAGATTGCGCTCCCCATTTGCCAGAGCCAGTTTAGACAGGATCTGTTCCTGGATATAGTTGGTATCCTGATATTCATCGACCAGCACGTAACGAATATGCTGAGCGATACTTTGGAAGACCGCTGGTTGCTGGAGCAGGTCATAGGCATATTTTTGCAGGTGCGCGAAGTCAACATAATTAGCGTCACGCAGGAGAGCGGCGTACTTGTGATAGATGTGTGGCAGCATACTGGTCAGGGTACGCCGATCGCTGCTGGTATCCAGGTGCGGATGAGGAAACTCTTGCAGCAGCTTATCGACGATCAACTCCTCGGCAATCTTATCGCATAGAAACTGCAGCTTTTTGGCGATCTGCCAGCTGCTCCCCCACTGCTCGCCCAGAAAGCGCAGCATCCCCGGACTACACAGCTCATCCAGGTGGCGGTAGATCAGCATCTGCTGCGAAAACTGGTCCAGCGTCTCAAAATTATTGCCCAGCGGTGTATGGTTCAGATGACGGATCAAAAACTGCTTGCAGATGCTATGGATGGTCCCAATCTTGATCTGCGACAGATCCTCCGTATAGCCAATCTTGCGCGCAATCTCATATAGCCGGTCCTGCATCTCGTAAGCAGCCTTCTGGGTATAGGTGCACAGTATAATGCCCTCCGGGGACGTATCCTGGCAGAGAAGCAGATTCATCGCCAGCAGCGTCAGGCTATAGGTCTTGCCGGAACCGGGACCCGCGATCACGCGTAGCGGCCCCTGCTTGTGGGCCACGATGGCCTTCTGATCTTCATTCATCTCGTAGTGGGAGGTCAATAGAGGGGAAATAGCGCCACCGGTCTCTATCATCAAGCAACATACTTTCTATACAGGAGGAGCCAACCGCTGCACCAGGCCAGCCAGTTCGCCCATACCAACAACAATCGGGATCTCTCATGTATAGATATACGCAGCGCAATCAGCTTTTTTTGAAGAAAACAGCCCAATAGGTAAAACGGGCGGATAAATCATGCCATCGTAGGTGCGCCCCGTGCGGGCGCTTCCTGCCTCAACCCATGACATAGGTGCGTTTTTAAGGCAACAAAAAAACCACCCGTATGGGCGGGTGAGACGGCGACTTCCTATTTTCCCACGCAGTTGCCCACGCAGTATCATCGGGGAGGAAGAGCTTAACTTCCGTGTTCGGGATGGGAACGGGTGTGCCCTCTTCGCTATTGTCACCAGCTCACCTGCACATGCAAGTGGTTTTTCTGACAGAGGGAATACTACTACAGAGTTTTGACTCTGTCAACCCCCTTTTAGAATGAATTTGGATGAATTTTTCCTCGCTTCCTATTTTTCGCCAATTTTATGGCCGGGGTCAAATATGTCTAAAAAATGCTTGACAGAGTTATGCAGGTGTGGCATAATCATCGAGCTGTCAAAAAAGAGACAATCACCCGCTCTTATACGTGTGGGCGCTCCTGTCCCTATATCGCAGTTGTGCTACGCTAATGTAGCCCCTCCGGGATCAACTTCCCCCTGAAAGACATACCACGCGGGGTGACCGCGTCCGTGAGCGTTTCAGGCCGTTTGCAGTGGCGGTTCCCAGCGGAACCGGGGTAAGCAACGAGATTTCGGACGACTCGCAAAAGTGGTCCCAAAACCGCTTGACAGAGCACAACAGATATGCGATACTACAGCACACGAGACAAGCGAACGAAAAAAGCACAAATGCTTGCTCAATGGCAGAATGAAGGTTCTGCCGACACAGTACCTTGACAACTGAAGAGTGGAAAGCAGAACAGCAACTGGAACAACAACACACATAAGAACCAGTTCCTGTCAATTCGGAGGCTTGATGGTTTTTCCATCATCAAGTATCCATAATAATCTGCGAAACAAGCCAATGTTAATGTAACTTGGCCATGATCGCAATTCACATGCAATTGCGCATCCGCTCGTTGAGCGCGATGTCGATATACAAAATTGGATGGCGAGTTTGATCCTGGCTCAGGATAAACGCTGGCGGCGTGCCTAACACATGCAAGTCGAACGCCCTGTGCAAACAGGGAGTGGCGGACGGGTGAGGAACACGTGGGTCATCTACCCTGGGGTGAGGAATACCGGCGAGAAATCGCCGACAATACCGCATATGCTCTTTCGCGAGAGCAAAGCCGGAAACGGCGCCCGAGGATGAGCCTGCGCTCGATTAGTTGGTTGGTGGGGTAATGGCCTACCAAGACTGCGATCGATAGCTGGTCTGAGAGGACGATCAGCCACACTGGGATTGAGAACGGCCCAGACTCCTACGGGGGGCAGCAGTGAGGAATTTTCGTCAATGGGGGCAACCCTGAACGAGCAACGCCGCGTGCAGGATGACGGTTTTCGGATCGTAAACTGCTTTTCTCTGGGACGAGAACGGACGGTACCAGAGGAATCAGCCCCGGCTAACTACGTGCCAGCAGCCGCGGTAATACGTAGGGGGCGAGCGTTGTCCGGAGTTACTGGGCGTAAAGCGCACGCAGGCGGTCAGATTAGTCTGTAGTGACAGTCGTCGGCTCAACTGACGAAGTACTATGGAAACTGTCTGACTTGAGGGCTTCAGAGGGACACGGAATTCCGGGTGGAGTGGTGAAATGCGTAGATATCCGGAGGAACACCAAAGGCGAAGGCAGTGTCCTGGGAAGTACCTGACGCTCAGGTGCGAAAGCTAGGGGAGCGAACAGGATTAGATACCCTGGTAGTCCTAGCCGTAAACGATGACCACTAGACGTTGGGGGTATCGACCCCTTCAGTGTCGCAGTTAACACAATAAGTGGTCCGCCTGGGGAGTACGGTCGCAAGATTAAAACTCAAAGGAATTGACGGGGACCCGCACAAGCAGCGGAGCGTGTGGTTTAATTCGATGCAACGCGAAGAACCTTACCAAGGCTTGACATGGACCTGCACCAGCCGTAACGGGCTGTCCCTTCGGGGCGGGTTCACAGGTGCTGCATGGCTGTCGTCAGCTCGTGTCGTGAGATGTTGGGTTAAGTCCCGCAACGAGCGCAACCCCTGTCGTTAGTTGGATATTTCTAGCGAAACTGCCGTTATAAGACGGAGGAAGGCGGGGATGACGTCAAGTCAGCACGGCCCTTACGCTTTGGGCGACACACACGCTACAATGGTCAGGACAAAGAGTTGCCAACCCGCGAGGGGGAGCTAATCTCGTCAAACCTGGCCTCAGTTCAGATTGGAGGCTGCAACCCGCCTCCATGAAGTTGGAGTTGCTAGTAACCGTAGGTCAGCACACTACGGTGAATACGTTCCCGGGTCTTGTACACACCGCCCGTCACACCACGAAAGTTGGCAACACTTGAAGCCGCTGGGCTAACCCCTTGGGGAGGCAAGCGTCGAGGGTGGGGTCAGTGATTGGGGTGAAGTCGTAACAAGGTAGCCGTACCGGAAGGTGCGGCTGGATCACCTCCTTTCTAGGGAGCTTGGATGAAGGTTCTTCACAGAAGAACGTACAGTTTCATCCCACTTCCAGGTCGACCAGGACATTGGTTGGTGCGTTGCCAGAAGCGACGCTGGTTTCCACTCTTGAGCTGTTGGGGTACAGCATCCCTTTCTACGGAAGGCGGATGGCCAGCAGTGCACCTGAACAACTGAAGATAGTATTCCTTCAATTTTGCTGAGCAATATGGTCAGCCAGAGTTGAAGCAGAGGATCGATTTCTCTCTTCGAGAAGAAGAGCAGAAGTCAAAGCATTCATAGTACATGATGAAGAGACGTAGAGAACAAGCTACACAGAGTACGAGGTGGATGCCTTGGCGCTAAAGACCGAAGAAGGACGCGGAGACCGGCGAAACGTTCGGGGGGAGCTGCATACAAGCGATGAACCCCGAGATTCCGAATGAGGCAACTCCTCCAGAGTGATGTCTGGAGACCGCCTGCTGAACACATAGGCAGTGACGGGGGGCAGTGGGTGAACTGAAACATCTCAGTAACCCGACGAAAAGAAATCAACCGAGATTCCCGTAGTAGTGGCGAGCGAACCGGGAGGAGCCCAAACCGATGAACCCTCGGGTCCATCGGGGTTGTAGGACCGACAACAAAGAACCTTTGTTTACTTGAACACGTTGGAAAGCGTGACCAGAGCGGGTGAGAGTCCCGTAGAGGACGAACGAGGGGACTGGGTCGGTATCCTGAGTACCACGAGACACGTGCAATCTTGTGGGAAGCTGGGGGGACCACCCTCCAAGGCTACACATCTTTAGCGACCGATAGCGAACAAGTACCGTGAGGGAAAGGTGAAAAGCACCCCGAGAGGGGGATGAAAGAGACCCTGAAACCACGTACTCACCAGCAGTCAGAGGCCACTGTTTCATGAGAAACCAAGGGCTAATGGCGTGCCTTTTGTAGAATGATCCGGCGAGTGCATCGTCGTAGCCTGGTTAACCAGCGTTAAAGCTGGGGAGCCATAGGGCAACCGAGTCTGAACAGGGCGAGCGGTTGCGGCGATGCGACCCGAAACCGTGTGAGCTATCCATGAGCAGAGTGAAGCGGATGTGACAGTCCGTCGAGGCTCGCACCCACCAGTGTTGCAAAACTGGGGGATGACTTGTGGATAGGGGAGAAATTCCAATCGAACACGGAGATAGCTGGTTCTCCCCGAAATGTATTGAGGTACAGCTGTATGATGAACTATCCTGGAGGTAGAGCTCTGAATGGGCTAGGGGCCTCGTGCAGGTTACCAAACCCAAGCAAACTGCGAATGCCAGGACAGCATGCATGCAAGTGAGACGGCGGGGGCTAAGCTTCGTCGTCAAAAGGGAAACAGCCCAGACCATCGGCTAAGGTCTCCAAGTATCCGCTGAGTGTAAAAGGGGGTCACAACGCCCAAACAGCCAGGATGTTGGCTTAGAAGCAGCCACCATTTAAAGAGTGCGTAATAGCTCACTGGTCGAGTGTCGTGGCACCGACAACGTATCGAGGCTCAAGCGGATTACCGAAGCCATGGAATCCATCCTAGATGGATTGGTAGGGGAGCGTTCTCAAGCCGAGAAGCCAGACCGTAAGGACTGGTGGAGCGAAGAGAAGTGAGAATGCCGGAATGAGTAGCGTCATGTCTGTGATAACCAGACACACCGAATGCCTGAGGGTTCCTGGGCACCGTCAAACGTCCCAGGGTGAGTCGGGTCCTAAGCCGAGGACGTCATAGTCGTAGGCGATGGAAAGCAGGTCAGAGATTCCTGCACCGGAGATGCTCGTTACGAGCAATGGGGGGACGCGGTAAGGAAGGTGAGCCCATCGAGTGGACAGGATGGGTCTGTGCGCTGAAGTGCGAAGCCGAGGCAAATCCCGGTTTCCTGTGCATGACACGTGCAGCGAGCGGACGTTGCGTCCGCGGAAGTCATCGGCCCCTAGGCCGCCAAGAAAAGCCTCTCGCCAGAGCCATCTCCGCCCGTACCGCAAACCGACACTGGTAGGCAGGGGGAACACTCCCCAGGTGATCGAGCGACCCTCTGTTAAGGAACTCGGCAAATTGACCCCGTACCTTCGGAAGAAGGGGTGCCCTAGTAGCGATGTTCTTCGGAATGGCGTGAGGGGGTTGCAAGAAATTGGCTCAACCGACTGTTTACCAAAAACACAGGTCTCTGCGAACGCGAAAGCGGAAGTATAGGGGCTGACTCCTGCCCAGTGCCGGAAGGTTACGAGGAGCGGTGATCGTAGCTGCGAATCTAAGCCCCGGTGAACGGCGGCCGTAACTATAACGGTCCTAAGGTAGCGAAATTCCTTGTCGGGTAAGTTCCGACCCGCACGAAAGGAGTAACGAGTTGAGCACTGTCTCGACAGAGGACTCGGCGAAATTGAAGTACCCGTGAAGATACGGGTTACCCACGACAGGACAAAAAGACCCCGTGGAGCTTTACTACACCTTGACCTCGAAACGAGGCAGAGCGTGCGTAGCATAGGTGGGAGTCGGAGAACCTACCCTTGTGGGGGTGGGGGAGACACTAATGAAATACCACTCTCGTTGTGTTTTGTTTCTCACACGTCACCGTGAGCCGGGACGTGGACAGGATCAGGCGGGTAGTTTGACTGGGGCGGTCGCCTCCCAAAGAGTAACGGAGGCGCCCAAAGGTTCCCTCAGGGTGGATGGACATCACCCATCAGAGTGTAAAGGCACAAGGGAGCTTGACTGCAAGACGGACAGGTCGAGCAGGGACGAAAGTCGGGCTTAGTGATCCCACATTCCCGAGTGGAAGGAGTGTGGCTCAACGGATAAAAGCTACCCCGGGGATAACAGGCTTATCTTGCCCAAGAGTTCACATCGACGGCAAGGTTTGGCACCTCGATGTCGGCTCGTCGCATCCTGGGGCTGGAGTAGGTCCCAAGGGTTGGGCTGTTCGCCCATGAAAGCGGCACGCGAGCTGGGTTCAGAACGTCGCGAGACAGTTCGGTCTCTATCCGTCGTGGGCGTAGGAGAATTGAGGGGCGTCATCTCCAGTACGAGAGGACCGAGATGGCTCGACCGCTGGTGTGCCAGTTGGCCTGCCCGGGCCAGAGCTGGATAGCTATGTCGAGAAGGGATAAGCGCTGAAAGCATCTAAGCGCGAAGCCGCACCCAAGACTTGTTCTCCCACTCTCTAGAAGAGTCAAGATCCCAGGAAGACGACCTGGTAGATAGACGACACGTGGACACCTGGTAACAGGCGTAGCGAAGTCGCCCTAATGATCGTACGGCTTGTTTCACCAACATGTATCTTCATCGTGGCACGGAATGCGTGTTCTCTGCTTCAGTCTCTGACTGACAGATGGCTCGGCAAAATTGAGGGAATACTACTCTCCAGTTATTCAAGCAAATAAAAAAGCTTCCAAGATTCGTTATATATATAACGAATCTTTTTTTATGCCCAATTCTACGGACTTATTGTTTCTCATTTATTTCTCTCCAGGCATTTGAGTCATTATAGTATATCGATCTACTTTACGTCAGTGAGAATGTGTCTTGCTCTCATGCTCATCGCCTGCGGCCTGCATGCTTTTTCGCACCTGCGGTGCTTAACTGTTTTTTAGTAGGTGGTGTAACGCAGTGAGTGTGTGCATTCGCACACACTCACTGCGTTACACCACCTACTAAAAAACAAGTGCGGCCGCGCAGCGGACGCCCGTGCGGGGGCGCTCACGTACACCAGAAAGACGAGAAAAAGACACATCCTTAACACCTTAGTCAAGGGGGCGGTGCGTTGTGAAAGTGAATGATGATCTTGTTGGAACAGTCCTGGGAAATTATACGCTTGAGAAGGTGATTGGCCATAGCCAGTTCAGCACTATATACCTGGCCAGGCAATTTCATCCTGGACGCCTGGTCGCGGTCAAGGTTGTACAGGCACAGGCACCCAGACGAGATGATTTTTTCCTGCGCTTTCGACGCGAAGTAACAAATATCGCTCGCCTGGATCATCCTCACATTCTTCCCCTGTTGGACTATGAAGAACATGATCAGCTGGCGTACGTGGTGATGCCCTATATAGGCAGTGGCAGCCTGGAACAGCTATTAAAACGCGAGGGTAAGCTGGCGCCGCAGCAGATTCTGGCTTATCTCTTGCAGATCGCGTCGGCGTTGGATTATGCGCATTCACTGCATGCTATTCACGGAGATTTGCGGCCGACGAATATTCTGATTAACGCCGAGGGCCGGCTGCTCCTGACCGATTTTGCCCTGGCCCACCTGTTCGAAAGTACGGCGGATGCCGATATGGAGGCCGCGCTCTATATGTCTCCAGAAATGGTGCGCGGCGAGCCGCTTACCCACTATTCGGATATCTATCAACTGGGGATCCTGCTCTTTCAAATGCTATCCGGTCACAAGCCTTTTAAGGGGGAGAGCACATATACCCTGATGCGCCAGCATCTGCAGGAGACGCTTCCATCGGTGGCCGCGCTAACCCCTGATCTGCCGCTGACGCTGGATCGGGTGCTGCAGAAAGCGACTGCCAGGTATCCCTCCGAGCGTTATAAATCGGTGGGCGAACTGGCTCAGGCTTTTGCGGGGGCTATCACCATGATGGACAGGCCGCGGCAATCGCTGGCACATCACCTTCATTTTCCTATATCCAATGGCACCAGTGGAGAGCCGGGCAAATCAGAGTTTGTTGTCGCGCCAGTATCTCCTCAACTTGTAGCGGCTTCTTCGCGTGTCCCGGTCCAATCAGTTCCCGTGGCCAGCAACGCAGCTCCACGAACCGCCGACTTTGGTTTTTCGTATACCCATGAGCAGGTCATGCCGTTGCCCTCAACCATCGCACGTAAGCCAGACCTGTTCAGATACTTTGTCTTAAAATGCCTGCCTCTATTCGCCATGGTTGGCATTGGTACGCTGGCTGTGCTGCATATCCTGGGAGCCTTCGCAACTTCTTCTATACCACCATCTGAGCAGGCTCGGCTGGCTGTGAGTCAGTATTACGATGATCTTAATCAACACAACTATCGCGCGGCCTACGCCCTGTGCAGTCCGGATTTTCAGCGGCACACAAGTTATGAGCGCTTCTTGAGTAGTTATCAATCGCTGGCGCATAATGATATATCATTCAAGCAGTCCATTGCGCGTTCGCCCTCGGAGGTCGATGTGTTACTGCAGCTTCATACGCAGGAGAAAGCTCCACAGGGGACACTCATACACTATTATCGTTGGGATGGCCTTATCGATCGTCAGTCCGATGGCTCCTGGAAGATAGAGCAGATCACACTCTCTAGCGCGCCATCCCCTGATGATATCTGATTGTGTGCTGGTGCATTGGGGGGCAGCTGCGCCCTCAATGCACCAGCACACAATGGACTGCTGAGCACCGCCGCTTGCTTTTGCAGACAAAACAAAACCGCCTCCCTTTGATCTCTCAAGAGGAGGCGGATATTGGTGCCGAAGGGGGGACTCGAACCCCCATGCCCTTGCGAGCACAACGCCCTGAACGTTGCGTGTCTACCAATTTCACCACTTCGGCTTGTCCCGTTCAGGATGGGTATATCATACAGGATTCCGATCGGCTTGTCAACGAGATATTTCGGGTATTTGCGTAGTTTTTATCCCTATTTTTTATAATGCCCTGCACGTGCCCCATGCATGGCTTATCCTGGTCTGACGCGCCAACTCTCCACAGAATCAAGACAGAACAAAACCGCCTCCCTTTGATCTCTCAAGAGGAGGCGGATATTGGTGCCGAAGGGGGGACTCGAACCCCCATGCCCTTGCGAGCACAACGCCCTGAACGTTGCGTGTCTACCAATTTCACCACTTCGGCTTGCCCCGTTCAGGATGTGTTCATAATACAGGATCTGGCCGCTTCTGTCAATAGGTTTAGAGGCGCGATTTCAAGGTTTGAGGCTGGAATTTTTATTTTTGCTCGGCTGTTCATTCATATCTCAAAATTCATGTTATAATAACACTAGTGTCCCCGAAGGAATAAATCTGAGGTATGTTGCTCTTAATACTATTGCTAAACATACCTTTGTTAAATCCACGTGTTTTTTATAAAGTGTATCAAAAAAATAGAAATTTGGAGTAATGCATGCCTGAGCAAACCGCATCCGTGTGCACGGCTATCGACATTGGTAGTAATACCTTGCGTATGGTGGTTGCTCGTTGTTCCGCTACAGATTTTGAGATTCTGGCCGCAGATGAGGCCGTAGTGCGCATTGGCGAAAGCGTCAATGCCACGGGCGCGATCTCACCAGAGAAACAAGAGCTTGCGGTTTCTACCCTGAAAAAGTTTCAAGCAATCGCTAAAGAGTTTGAGCCACAGATAACACTGGCCATTGCCACGGAAGCTATTCGTAAGGCCAGCAATCGCGCGGATTTCCTGGAGGCTATCCAGCGGGAAACCGATATCAAGGTTCATTGCATCGGTGGTGATGTCGAGGCGACGCTTACCTTTTATGGCGCGGCCTATGCCGTAAATAAGCTGCCGCAGCCACCTGAGCAGTTCGGCGTCATGGATATGGGTGGTGGAAGTACCGAGCTGGTGCTGGCGAAAAACGCGCGCATCTCCTGGCATACCTCTCTGCCAATTGGCTCTGGCTGGCTGCACGATCGTTACCTGCAATCTAACCCTCCCACGGTGGCCGATCAATCGACGGCCAGGACATTCTTACGTACATACCTGTCCGGGTTAAACATCAAAGCTTTTCCATCTATTCTCTTTGTGACCGGTGGGAGCGCAAATACCCTGCTATCACTCGCGCGGCGAGCGTTTAAGCTGGATGAAGGCGCGGATGTGCTGACGTATGAAGATCTGCTGCGCTGCCAGGGACTGTTATGGGCACTGCCAGCGGAAGAGGTAGCCAGTCGCTACGAGCTGGATGTGCAGCGAGCCCGCATCATCACCGCCGGCGCATTGATCCTGCTGGCGATCTTCGAAGTCTTTCACTTGAAAGAGATCCACATCAGCACCTTTGGCATTCGAGAAGGGCTGGCCATGGCTTACTGTCGGGAGGGGGAGCAGTGGCTGCAGCGCGCGCAACAGCAAGCCGAGGCATCCGAGCAGTCATCCCAACAGTTGATCACCGATAATGAGCTCATGGACTCTGTAGTTACCTACCGTGATGACTTTATCTCCACCGGCCGGCGCCTGTTTCAGGAACGGGCGCGAACCATGCTGGACTGGCGTGACGATGTTCTGCGCCATGATGATATCGAGGCGGTCCATAAAATGCGCGTGGCCTCGCGCCGCCTGCGTGCCGTCATGGATGCTTATCAATCGGTCTGTAATCCCAAAAAGTTTAAAGCCGTCTATCGCCAGGTCAAAGAGCTCGCCGATACCCTGGGTCTGGCTCGTGATACAGATGTGATGATTGAAAATCTGCGTAAGCAGTCCGAGAACACGTCTTTGGTGGAGCAACAGGGAGCTGAATGGCTCATTGAACAATTGAACGCGTATCGCCAGGAGCATCAGCGCCAGATAGAACAATGCTTACAACCATTGAAGGATAAGGCGTTTCTACGTCGAGTGATGGCATGCCTGCCAGAAGAGGAGGTAAGGTGACCAATGGCAAAGGCTAGTATGGTAACCGATCTGGATCGGAATGCCTCAACCGGCAAGAATGCGCGAGCCATCGCCAGGGTGCGGCTGACCGAGATGTTTAGCTGGGAAACATATGTAGATGATCCTTACGCGGTCAAGAACCTGCACAATCTACGCATTGCCGCCAAACGTCTACGCTATACCCTGGAAATTTTCGAGGAAACATTCCCCGACGAATGTGCCTCAATCATCAAGGAAGTAGAACAGATCCAGGAAGAGCTGGGTTCATTACACGATGACGATGTTATGATCGCCTTGCTAAGGCTGAGCCTGGGAGCGCAGGATAGTGGCGCGGCTTATGAGCAGGCCCTGCTGACTGCTAGCAGCCAGGACCAGAAAAAAGGCCCCGGCGGTTAATCCAGCCTTGGTGAAGCACCTTTTACAACCTGCCCGGCCCCTCGGTGCCGAGCAACGTGAGGGTCTGGAACTGTTGCTGCGCAACCTGCAGCAACAGCGCGAGAGCCAGTATACAGCGTTTTACCAGCATTGGTATCAGCTCAAGCAGCAGAACTTTCAACGCAAAGTGCTCAGCATGCTGGCCGACAACGCATAAAGCGGGGGAGGTGCAGGAGGGCCGGCTAGGCCCTCCTGCCGGGGGCGTGGGGGCAAGCATGCCGGGGGCATGATAGTTCCCCCACAAATTCCTCCCTATATTTTTATAAACCCTTTTCCCTCGGTGAGGGAAAATTTGAAGTTTATCTATTTATATGTTATCCAATTCGTGTAACGAAACGAACAGGAACCTGAGGCACGGGTGGCGATATTTTTCATCGACCAGATGGATGCCTGGATGTATACTGTGTCTTTGGAGGTACAAGCGCATGATGATGCCAGATTCGATTCAAGAGTTAGATGAAGTCAGAAAAGATGAACCGACGGCGGAAGAACTGCAGTTGAGCGGTGGTTTGCTGGTCGAAGACTGGCCCCATGCTCGTCAGGTAATGCGTCTCTCCATCCAGTTGTTTGAGGCTACCCGCCCTTTGCACGGGTATGGTAAACGTGGCTTGCGTTTGCTGGAGCGGGCGGCTTTCCTGCATAATACAGGGATGATGGTGGAGGCACGTCGCCATCATAAGCACTCGTATCGCTTGATCAAGGAAACTCCCCTGCCCGATTTCTCGGATAAGCAGCGCCATGAGATCGCCTGTATCGCTCGCTATCATCGGCGGGCCCTGCCGAGCACAGATCATGAGGAATACGCGGCCCTCTCACCCAATGCGCGCAAGCGTGTCTCTACGCTCTCCGCTCTGCTGCGTATCGCGGATGCCCTGGATTACGATCACGATGGTCGTGTACTCAATGTGGCCGCTGATCCGGCTCGCTGCAATGATAAGCATTGGACCCTGCGCCTGTGGGTACGTCCACTGGCCGATTTAGACGTTGAATTAGAACACGCCCAGGAGAAGGCCGACCTGTTTGAAAAAGTCTTTGATCGCAAGCTGCACTTCGTTACCCATGATTAGTCACGAAGTGGCAGCTATGCTTATTTAATAGGTGTATGTTAATGCATTTCCTCTTCGCTTAACACGATAAGCGCGCCATTGGCCTGATTTGGATGTATCCATAACGTTGGCTGCCCGTCTTCCAGTACGGTATAGCTTACCTTATGGGCATCCAGATAGTGTCTGACAAGGCGCAGATCCACGACCGCCAGCGTGATGCGATAGAGACTTTCCCCCAGCTGGCGTAGATGTGTCGAGAGCGAGGCATCCTGTGGCAACGATGCACTGGATGCTGACGATGGTTCTGCCAGCTCCAGACTCTGGGTCCCCTCCCCCAACGCGAACGTGACAACGTTTGTCCCCCACTTCTCATGGCTGCGTGCCTCCAAAGGCTGCAGACCATAGATATGCTGAAAGCGCTGACTGGCCTCAGCCAGATTCTCAACCGCCAGGGTGGCGCTGACAACGCGCTGTACGCCCAGTGGATGAGCAGGGGGCGTCTGGCCCCCTGCCAGTCGTCTGCGCCGCTCTTCGCCGCTGCTGTCGTGCTGGATGATGAATGGATAGTGTTGCGTCAGGTCTGGCCGCTCAACATCGGTGCGCAGCCAGCCACGCGAAACGCCGTCCGCGCTCTTTAGCGATCCCTGGTTGGGTCCAATGACGGCCACGCCGCGCTGAAACATGGCCCGGCTATCCGCCTCGATATCGTTGGAGGCCAGTACGCAGTTCAGATAGCCATCCCCTTGCTTCAGCCGATTGAGCATACTCTGTTGCGCCTCCTCGGGCGCCCGTACCGTGATCAACTCCAGGTAGGTATCCCCGATCACGATGATGCGATTGGCCGTGCCGCCGCTGGGATGGTTGCCGCCGGCGCTGCTGACCAGTCCCAGGTGCTGGCCAAAGGTGTGGTCCGCCTGTGGCAGATCATGCACGCCGATAATGATATGATCAAGTGCTGTTAACATACTCCATCCTTCTCTACATAAAAAAAGAACCGTTTGACTTCATTGTCCCTCGTGGGGATCAACGCTGTCAAACGGCTCTCTGGCCTATCTGTGTGAGAGGAGGTTAGCTACGGGTCTCCGCCAGCTCACGAACCTCGCGGTCGCGCTTGCGGGCGTATGGTTTTTCGTCGCGCTTGCCTTGCAGGTACTTCATACCCAACTCGCCCTTCTCCCAGATGACCAGCATCATGCTGGCATTGAAGATGGAGGAGTAGGTACCACTGAAGATACCGATCAGCAGGGCCAGGGTAAAGGTATGGATATCGGTGCCGATACCGGTGAAGAGCGTCAGCGTCAACAGGGTAAAGAGCACGGTCAGCGAGGTGTTCAATGAGCGGGCCAGGGTCTGAACCAGGCTGGCATTGACGACCTCCTCGAAGGTCTCGACGGTGCGGCGCTGCATGTTCTCACGCACGCGGTCAAACACCACGATGGTGTCGTGGACCGAGAAACCAATTACGGTCAGCAGGGCGGTGATGAACAACGAGTCGATCTGCATGCCGAAGAGCTTACCCAGGATCGAGAAGATACCCAGTACGACCAGCGCGTCGTGCAGCAGGGCCACGATAGCGCAGACGCCATAGCGCAGTGCTTTCGGTACCTTGCGGAACGAGAACCAGACGTAGAGCAGGATCAAGAGCGAAGCCGCCACCACGGCCAGGAAAGCCATCGTGACCGTACGACCGGCGACCGAAGGGCCGACCTGTGCGTTGCTCTGGACCATGAAGTAGGGACCACCATGCTGCAGGAAGGCGCTCTGGATGGCGGCTGGCGACACGCTGGAAACCGGGGTGATCGAGGTTTTGGTCAGGATATTGATGGTCTGGGCGCTATCGCCGGTCTGCACGTCTGCGATCTTCACAGGAGTGGATGTTGTGCTCCCATTCTGCGTATTGGTCGCGGTGGGTGTCGCGGTTGGAGTGCTCTTAGCGCTCGCGGTTGGGGTAGCCGTGGGTGTGGCGCTACCGATGGTGGGCGTACCGCTGGTCGTCGATAGATTACTCAGAGCTTCCTTGATATCATTGGCCTTAGGCGTGCTGGTAAACTTGGTAACGGTTACCAGGGTATAGGGCTTACTACCAGACATCGTTGCCGTATCATACCCCAACGTCTGATTATATTTCTTATCCAGCGTTTTCTGGACGTTATCGGTAACAGACTTGTCGACCTGGCCATCAAAGCGGATCCAGGCGGCGTTGGTCGCGCCTTTGGTATCTTTACCCAGGACGATCTGCTCGCTCTCCAGCTTGAAGGGAGCGAGTAGATTTCTGACCGTATCGGCATCCGCAATGGTATGTTGGGGCCGTAGCGTAATGTTGGTGCCACCCGCGAAATCGATACCCACGTTCAGGCCGAAGATGAGTAACGAGATCGTTCCAGGGATGATCACGATCAGCGAGATCAGCAGAAACAGTTTGCGATATTTGACTAGGTTTAACACTGCAGCCTCCTCTACACCGTACTATTGCGCCGTGCCGCCACTTTTACGCTGGGCCGTACATCGGCAGGTAATCCGAACAGTGCAGGGTGATTGATGACGCCAGTTGGCACAAGCAGGTTCAAGAACGTGCGAGTGACGACCACGGCGGTGAACATACTAATGACAACGCCCAGGAACAGGGTGGTGGCGAAACCAACGATGATGGTGGCGCCAAAGTTGCTACCAAAGGCGTACAGGACCGCGCAGGTGATCATCGTCGAGATGTTTGAGTCGCGGATCGAGGGCCAGGCACGTTTCCAGCCGATGTCGATGGCCGATGCCAGCAGGCGGCCCGCGCGTAGCTCTTCCTTCACGCGTTCAAAGATTAGTACGTTGGCGTCTACCGCCATACCAATCGACAGAATGAAACCGGCGATACCGGCCAGCGACATGGTGACGCCGATCATCTTAAAGATGGCAAAAGTGAAGACGGCATAGAGCACCAGGGCGATGTCGGCCAGGAAGCCGGGCAGACGATAGTAGAGCAGCATAAACAGGGCGACGATGCTCAGACCGATGATGCCGGCCAGAATGCTGTGGGTAATGGTCTCGGCACCCAGGGTACCGCTGATCTGCTCTGAACTGGTCTGCTGCAGGGCCACAGGCAGCGCGCCAACCTTCAGGATATTGACGGTCTGCTGCGCCTGGGTCTGGGTGAAGTTACCCTGGATGGTACCAGGGCCGGTGATGGCGCTATTGATCACAGGCGACGTCACAACCTGGCGGTCCAGCGTCACGGTCAGATAGTGACCGACGTTGTTGGCGGTGAAGGTACCAAAGCGGGTCGATGCACCGTTGTTTTTCATCTGAAACTGGATCAGGTAGGCATTGGTCTGCGGGTCCTGACCTACGCTCAGGGCATTAGGGTCCAGATCATTACCGGTGAACAATGGTTTGCCGCCGGGATTGTACTGGGTGTACTGGCTGGGATCAAACGCCGCGCCCTGTTGTAGGCCGCCGCTGGTACCGGTGTCCCAGAACTCCAGCTTACCAGTTTTCAGCAGCGTATTGAGCGCATCCTGCTGGTTACCGCTAAAATTAGGCAGCTCGACTACAATGCTGGAGGCGCCCGCGCCCTCTTGCAAGCGCACGCTAGGTTCTTTAACGCCAAGACCACTATTTACACGGGTCTCGATCAACTGGCGCGTGACCTCCATATTGTCGTGGTTGATGCCGGTCTGGCCTGGCTTGGGCTCAAGCTGGACACGAACACCACCCTGCAGGTCCAGGCCGAGTACTGTCGTGAACGGATTGTTGACGCCGTAAAGGGGCTTACCACTGTCGACATGGGGCCAGAAGACGACAAATGATGCGCCCGCGGCTAACAGAATAATTAAGAAGAGGAGTAGTAATGTTCCTCGCCGCATAAATAAATTCCTCTCAACTGGGTTAGTTCGAAATCTTGGCTAGGAGCGCCCTGGCAGCGCCCCCATCTTCTTCCCATCAGGCGCATCAATGTGAGCGTTTCTGGGTAGGAACACGGTATGCGCCACACTATTTCTGTGCAGTATAGCATAGTTGACCACTGTTGCATATCCTGTTCATCTATTTATACCCGTATATGATGGTTTTTGGACAGGTTTTGTGGACATTAGCGAACCTTTGAGGCGCGTGTGTCGTAGTCACTATGTATGTGAACTCTATTTGTATTATACAGAAGAAAGAGTATTGTGGAAGCGCTACGTGATGAGCAACTGATGTCGGATGCGCTGGCAGGCGATCAGGGTGCCCTTAATATATTGATCGAGCGGCACTATGGGCCGCTGCTCTGCTATCTCTATCGCCTCGTTCATGGAGACCAACAACTTGCTGAAGACGCCGTACAAGAAACATTTTTACGCATGGTGCAACAAGGTGACTATCAGATCGGTCGCCCCTTAAGCCATGGCTCTATACTATAGCTACAAACATTATACGCGATTATTTTAAGTCTGCGCAGGTCGAACACGGGACGGATGCCACGGATGAAATTCTACTCGCAGTGTATGATCCGGCTCCAGGACCTGAAGATGCCGCACTCTCTGATGAGCAAGGGCAAATTATTTCTCTTGCGCCGGGCACCATAGCAGAAGAGTACCGGAGTACTATATTAGTACGTTTCTATGCTGGCCTGGGTTTGAAGGAGATCGCGCAGGTCACCGGGGCAATGGAAGTAGGACACACATTCAGATAGATATAGAACCTAAAACCGGTCTGCTTCGTATCTTTTAAGAAAGGCATCAGTCGCGTGAGCGGAAAGATTTTCCAGGCCAGCATGCCAGGAGCAGAAATCTATTCTTCTCACGCGATACGTGCTATGCTACGCTGTGGTACTCAGAGTTGACTACCCCCGAAACAAGTGCATGCTCCCTGACCCGAATCTGTGGGCTCTAGTGTCACTTGTATAGAAAAGATATATCGTCTTTATTCACATTGCCTTATTATGTACATTTGAGTATGGTTATAAAAGGAGCGGATGCTTCCATGGACGAAATAGTGACGCAGCATGCGACGGATGCTACCAGGGCAGCCGTTTCCGAGCCACGTAAAGTTGTAATGGATGTGCGGGACATTAAGAAAAGCTTACCTTTAGGGCGCGAGCGCATAGATATTCTCAAAGGCATTAGTTTTCAGATTCTGAGCGGTGAATTTGTATCGATCGTTGGTCCTTCTGGCTCGGGTAAGAGTACCCTGCTGGGAATTATCGCTGGTCTGGATAATCCGAGCAGCGGACAGGTGATGGTGGATGGTATCGATATCGCGCGCATGAGCGAGGGGAAGCTGGCGGCGGTACGCAATCAGAAGATTGGCATGGTCTTCCAGGCTTTTAATTTGATTCCTACCCTGACGGCGCAGGAGAATGTCGAGGTGCCGCTGTACGTGGGCAAGCATAAAGGATCGCCCTCGGCCCGCGCCAGAGAACTGCTGGAACTGGTTGGACTCTCCCATCGCCTCGGTCATCGTCCCAGCCAGCTTTCGGGCGGTGAGCAACAGCGCGTCGCTATCGCACGTGCCCTCTCGACCGATCCCGCCATCGTGATCGCCGACGAGCCGACCGGTAACCTGGATGCGCGCAACGGCGAGAACGTCCTGAGTCTGATCGCTGACCTGCGCGCGAAGACGGGTAAGACCTTTATCATCGCCACCCACGATCCAACTGTGGCTGGCCACGCCGATCACGCGATCCGCATCGTAGATGGTTTGATCGGGGATCTGGATACCACCGGCGGGAGAATCACCCAATAATGAAAGCCTCGATGTACTTCAACTATACCTCGCGCTCCCTCTTTCGCGGTGGACAGCGTACGCTGCTGGCCATCTTTTGCGTGGCCGTGGGTGTGATGGCGATCGTGGCGCTGCAGCTGGTCGGCATCATGATCAACAATGCTTTTACCGGCAATGTGCGTGACGCCAACGGCGGGGATATCGCTATCCGCTCGCAGCAGCCGTTCAGCCAGAACGATCTGAAGCATTTTGACAGCTGGAAAAAGGATGGCTCGATCACTGATTATACGCCGGTGATTACCTCGCTGGGTTCCGCAGGTACTCAGGCCTCGAAGCGCCAGACGTTTAGCATCCGCATCGTCGATCCGGCGCATTATCCGGCCGTGACCGTCACTGCGCCCACCTTTACCAGTCCCGCCCATAGCAGTCTGGATAGCGCGTTAAAGGACAACGGCGTGGTGGTGACGCAGCCCTTCATCGATCAATTTAAAGATAAGCTGGGCGATAAGCTGGACATCACCGTGGGTGGTGGGAGCCGGGGACAGGCTGGACGCGTAATCCACGCGAAGATCACAGGCATCGTTTCCGAGAGTGGTGTGCTGGCCCAATCGGGCAGCGTGGCCCTCATCTCACAGAGCGATTATATCGCAGCCGCCCCCAAATCTCCTGTGACCTACGATACCGTCGATGTGACGGCCGAGCAGTCCAAGATTGATCCTGCCGTCAAGAAGATCCAGCAGCAGTTTCCGATCGCGACCACGCAGACGGCAGCCGATGTGCTGAAGCAGCAGCAGGCGATCATCGATAATATTCGTAAGTTCCTGGAGATCGCTGGCCTGCTGGCCCTGCTGATCGGTGGTGTGGGTATCGTCAATACCATGCAGGTCTTGCTCTCGCGCCGGCGTACCGAGATCGCCATGCTCAAAACGACCGGCTATCGCCGTCTGGACCTCTATCTGTTATTTGGACTGGAGGCGGCCCTGCTGGGTCTGGTTGGTGGCCTGCTGGGAGCCGCAGCCGCCACCGGCATCAGCTATCTGGTGCGCAACTTTGTCGAGCAGAACTTTGGTTTGAACGTGCCCTTTGTGCTGGACTGGTTTACGATCATCGGGGGTATGATCATCGGCGTGGCCACCTCACTGATCTTTGGTCTGCTGCCGATTGTGCAGGCCGCCAATATTCGTCCTCTGAACGTGATTCGCGAAATGCCGGAGGGGCGTGGTGTGGGTAGCAAGGCCCTGACCGTCATCCTGCTGCTCGTGCTCTCAGTCCTGTTCTGTGTCCTTTCGATCGTGATCCTCAACGGCGATGTACGCCTGGGCGCGATCTCGGTCTATGGTATCTTCATCTTCCTGGGCCTGCTCAGCCTGGTCTTGAGCTTGATGATCGTGCTGGTCAGCCGCCTGCCAGTGCCGGAGCGCTTCAGCTTCTGGCAGATTCTGCTGGTGGTGGCCGTGGGGGCTATAGCCTACGGACTCTATCGTGTGGCGCCACCCTAT
This sequence comes from Dictyobacter halimunensis, assembly GCF_036245075.1. Classification (NCBI taxonomy): domain Bacteria; kingdom Bacillati; phylum Chloroflexota; class Ktedonobacteria; order Ktedonobacterales; family Dictyobacteraceae; genus Dictyobacter; species Dictyobacter halimunensis. The sequence goes on along the minus strand of NZ_BSRI01000002.1, from coordinate 1,319,274 downwards.
GGCATAATTTTCATGGGTTTCGCGCTGCTGGGTTTCCTGATCATGTTCGTCCCGCGTACCCTGAAGGCTTCGACCAAGATGGCTCTGCGCAATCTTGGTCGCCAGCGCACGCGCACCACTACCACCATGGTCGCCCTGTTCGTGGGTATCTTCACCATCGGCCTGATCCTGGCGCTGGGACAGAATCTGCGCACGCAGGTCAATGAGGTGATCGCCCATACCCTCAACTATAACGTCTATGCCATTACTTCAAGCGATGACACTCAGAAGCTCAATGGAGTTCTGCCGCGCCTGAACGGACTGAGTACGTATCAGGAGCACACGCTGGCCTCGACGGTCCCGGCGACCATCAATGGCAAGCCGTTCGCCTCGTTTGTCACTGGCTCCAGTGGAACGCAGGCGCGCCGCCAGCTGCTCTCGCTCACCAATGGCGTCGAGGGGTATAACGTCGGCAACAATCAACTGCCCTCGCTCAACTTTATCGACATCACGGGGGGACGCAACCTGAGCCTGAATGACGCGGGCACCAACAACGTGCTGGTGCGCTCATCGCTCTCGCGCTTGAACGGCGTAAATCTCAAGGTGGGTGACAAGATTACCCTGGTCGGGGTTGACCAGGTCAGCACCAAGACGGTTACCGTGGTGGGTTTTTATGACCAGAAGACGCTGGGCGCCAACTTTGAGCCGATCCTTGGCACCACCGACACGGTCAAGGCCCTGACTCCATCAGGATTTGATCAGACCGTCTTCTACATGAAGATCGATCCCAACAAGTTGAATAGCGCGGTCGACCTGATCGGACAGACGGTCCCCAAGGCTTTCTTGCTCAACCTGGCCAGCCTGACCGATTTTATCAACCAGCTGCTCAACGACATCCTGCTGACCCTGACCACGATCGCTTCGCTGACACTGCTGGCGGGCATCATCATCATCGCCAACGCCGTGGCCCTGGCCATGCTGGAGCGCAGGCGCGAGCTGGGTATCCTTAAATCGGTCGGCTATACCAGCCGCACCATCCTGGGTGAGGTCATGCTGGAAAATGGCCTGGTTGGTGGCATGGGTGCCCTGGTCGCCATGGTCCTGGCCTCTCTTATCACCTGGATGCTCGGCAAATATGCCTTTAACGCCAACTTTATCGTCGACACCACCATTGTGCTGGCGCTCGTCCTGGGCTCCGTAGTCCTCTCCATGTTCATCGCAGTCTGCGTCGCCTGGAGCGCCGTACGCGTGCGCCCCCTGGAGGTCCTGCGCTACGAATAACGTAAGAAAGCGCCCCTTGCGGGCGCCTTCTCCTCTGCCGCCGGATAAACATCGTAGGTGCGCCCCTTGCGGGCGCTTTCTCCTCGACCCACGAAAACGCACATAAGATGGCATCAATCGATACACGTGGGATCTTAAAGCGCCATCAGGAGCAGCGGAATCTCCATCTCTTCGGGTGTCAGGCCGCCATGATGGCCTAGAAAGTGCATGTTAAACTTGTTCTCCTCATACCACCAGGCGGTCTCGCGCTTGTAGGGGAGGATGACCACGTTGCCCACGCGATCCATAAAGGTGCGCGAAGGCTTCTGCATGCCAAAGAAGTTCAGGGCCAGCAGATCCCGCGTCAGATAGACATCGGCCTTGTTTGCCAATCGCTGCCGCAGCTCGTTGACCGCAACCTCTAGATATTCCTCTTTTATATGTAAGAACATATCGCGCGCCGAGCCGGCCGGCGCCAGCACATGGCCGCGACTATTGGTCTTGAGATAGCGATTGATGATCGGCATCTGCTGATTGACATAAAAAGTGTTGTACGGGCTGACCTCCACCTGTCCATGGTCCGCCGTCATCATAAACAGGGTCTTGCCGCTGCTGTGCCGCGTGCTCTGCAGGAAGAGCTCATTCATCTGCTTTAAGCAATGCTCGATTGCCTCGTCCAATTGTTTGGATGTAGGGCCGTAATTGTGGCAGGTGGTGTCGATGCGATCAAAATAGAGGAAGTAGTAGCTGGGTTTCTTGCGCGGGCGTTTGAGCATGTCGCTCAGGTTGCTAAAAGCGTCGGATATCAGGTTGTATGGATGAACCTCGGCCCCGCGAAAAACGATATCTGAGTAGGTTGAGGGGGTATAGGCGTGATACTGCAGGATATGTGAATCAACGCCCTTCTCTTTCAGCGTCTGATAGAAGGTCTGACGTGGGAAGAAGGCCGTTGGCGCGATGCCAGAGCTCTTAATGGTGTCTCGCGTCAGCTTATCGCCCGCGAACGAGAACGTCAGTGGCGAGATGATATCATTGACCAGGGGCTCATAATAGTTCCACTCATAGACGCCGCTCTGACCAACGTTGAGGCCGGTATGGATGCAGGTAACGTGGGCCGCCGTCGTCGAGGGAAACTGCGACGTCATCTTCGAGACCACGCCGTCCGCCATAAACGTTTTCAGCAACTCATATTTATCCGCGTATTTTTCGAAGAAGCGCCAGCCAAAGGCATCGATAAAGAAGAGCACCACAGTATCGTACTGGGTAGGGAGCTGGCCAAAGACATCAAGGGGCAGTGCGCTTTGACCTTCTCCTGTTAGCAGAAACTGAATCGTTGCGGGAAGATTGGAGAAGCAATAAGAATCGTACCGTGGACGGATGAAGCGCTGAGCAAAGCGTGAGCTATTGACTGCCTTGACTGATGCCGAATTGAGCATGCGTATTCCTGCTTCCTAAATAGGAGGTCATTTTCTGGCTATGGGCGTTCCCAAATATATTGTACTGAATATCTTTCCAACAGTATATCACGGAACCTTCAAGATACAGCTATTATTTTTTACCTTAGCAGTAATGTAGGTTGGACACAAAAAAGCAGGGGCATGCACGTGCCCCTGCTTTTTTGTGTCCAACCTACTATTCACCCTTTTTGTGGTGCTCTTCTTTATGGTGTTTCATAACGGTGCGAGCCGCTACCTCCTCGGCACGATCGCCGTAGCGACCACTCTTCTTTGCCGACTCTTTGATGTGCTCGTACTCGCGCTCTTCCTTTGGGCCTACGCCCTTAAGAGGTTTCTTCTCAGGCATATTTGTCCTCCTGAATGTCGAAAACTAGCTGGCTGATAGCCTGCTTATCGTACATACCTTTGACACGAATCGACCCCGATACCGGCTTCACACCCTATTCATGAGCGGTATTCTTTAAGATCTTCCCACTATTCCGGCATCGAATGCAGCATTTTTCTATACTTTTTTTCACTTTCATTGTATGATGCATAGTATACAGATGACGTTGGTGCGATGCCAGCCGCTAGTATGAATAGAGAGAGAATAGACATAACTGAATGAGTAGTAAACAGGGTCTGTATATCGCGCAGGGATTGAGTCAGGATGAGCTGACCGCGATTCGTAATCTGGCCGATGAATGTAACACTTATGAGCAGTTAGATCTCAAGTTGAATTGGAATAGTTTGCAGGCGCGTCCCAAAGACGAGAGCAATGATTTTTTGTACCATGAGCAGGGTAGGCTGGTTGGCTACCTGCCGATCTTTTGTTTTAATTCTCAGGAGGCCGAGGTCAGCGGCATGGTAGCGCCCACCTGGCGCCGCCGCGGCATTTTTACAACCTTGCTGGAGGCCGCGCGTAAAGAATGTCAGAGACGGCAATTGCCTTCGCTGCTGTTTATCGTCGAACATCAATCCGCATCTGGACAGGCCTTTGTAGCAGCTCTGCAGCCACAGTATGATCATTCCGAGTATAAGATGGCTTTCCAGGCGCCGCAGCCGCCCGACCTGCTAGCCTCTTCCCCGCTTCAATTCCGTCGCGCCGGCCTGGCTGATCGTGCTACCCTGGCGTCTATTACCGCGGCCGCGTTTGCGATGCCGGAGGATGAAGTTGACTGGTACTCGACCAGGCTGCTGACTGATGAGCAGCGCGCCTTCTACCTGGCCAGCGTCGATGATGTGGTGGTTGGTAAGATCGATGTGTTCAGAAGCGAGCGCGAGGCTTATATCGCGGGTGTCGGCGTGCCGCCTCAGTATCAGAAACGCGGCTATGGGCGGCAGATGCTGATTTATGCGTTGCACGAGATTTTGAAAAATGGACCGACAAATATCAGTGTTAGAGGTGGCGGTTGAAAATGAGCACGCATTGGGACTCTATACCTCCTGTGGTTTTGCGCAACTGAGCCGTTATGATTATTACCGCCTGCCAATATAAGGACAGGCAAGCCAAGTCAAGCTACATTATCTGCACTAGGAAGCAGGCAATATGGGCGCAGTACAACCGGTTTGTAAGGGCTGTGGACAGCCGATCTGGGGTAATTACCTCAGGGCTCTGGGGGCGACGTGGCATCCCGAGCACTTTATCTGCGCGGGTTGTGGCCACATGATCCAGGGGAGCAGCTTCCAGGTTCACCAGGGAGCCCCTTATCATATCGAGTGCTACAATCGCCAGATCGCTCCCCGCTGTGTTTACTGCCACAAGCCCCTGGTGGGCGAATTTCTGGTTGATTACTGGGGCCAGAAATTCTGTCGTGAGCACGAGAAGCAGTTTCCTCACTGCGCCTATTGTGGCCGGCTGGTTCCTCCTCAGCAGCAGGAGTCCGGTGCCGAGGCCATCCGTTGCCCCGTGTGCTGCAGCAGCGCCATCGAGGGCTCGGCCGAGGCGAAACCGCTCTTCTCGCGCGTCATTCGCTGGATGAACAGCCAGGGCTTGATATATAACAACCTGCGCCTCAGCCTGGATCTATGCGGGCGCGCCCATCTGAACGATCTTCTGCGCGAAGGCAATATCGGGCATTCCCTGGGCGCGACGACCAGCGCCATGTATACCCAGAACGGGCGCCTGATCCGGACCGAGATCAATGGCATCGCCGTGATTCAGGGCCTGCCCGCCATCCTCTTCCAGGGGGTGACCATTCACGAGCTCGGCCACGTCTGGCTGATCGTGAACGGCATCCACCAGTTGCCATCCTGGGCTGAAGAAGGCTTCTGTGAACTGCTCTCCTATCGCTACTACCAGGAAACCAATACCCCCGAGGGTCGCTACCATAGCCTGAGCAAAGAGCACAACGCCGATCCTGTTTATGGGGATGGCTTTCGGCGCATGCGCGCCCTGGCCGATCGCGTTGGCTTTCCCACCTTGATCGAAACGTTGCGCACCACCAAACGCCTCCCTTCCCCTCCGTAGGTGCCGGGCTTGCCCCCAATATCTTCAACTTGTGCACAAAAAAGGGAAAAGGGAAGCCTTTGGGAACCTGAAACGTCATAGGAGCGCATGTGAACGGTTCCCCATCATGATTATGTACCTGTAGGCGGCATAGGATTGCGGCTTTCTCGATACGCTGGCTTGTCGACCAGGCAGCAATCCGGCCTTGCGCATGCCGCGCCCGTTCACGTACGATATCGTTCCTAAAAAGCGAGAAAAGCTGTCATATAACTATGTATCAGCCAACATATCGTATGCCAGCAGAGCGGTATGCATAAGGCCGGATTGCTGCTTTTCAGAAGAAAGAAAGGATCGAAGAGACCGCAATCCTATGCCGCCTACAGGGAAACGTTCTCTTGTGAGGGGACATGTCCATTTTGTCTTCATCAATTGCACACCAGCACTGTATAAAATGGCAATGTCCGAAATTCGCTAGTCTGGCAAAGCTTTTCAGTGTATGATGATGCGTATGGAACAGCAACATATTTCTCAAGATTTCGATCTGTGCTACCGGGCGCTCTGCAGTCGTGACTCGCGCTTTGATGGGCGCTTCTTTATCGGCGTGGTGACCACCGGGGTCTATTGCCGGCCGATCTGCCCGGCGCGTACTGCCCATGCCGCCAATGTGCGCTTCTACACCTGCGCCGCGGCCGCGGAGGCGGCGGGTTTTCGCGGCTGCCGCCGCTGCCACCCCGAAGCCAGTCCGGGTTCTCCCGACTGGAATATACGTGCCGACCTGGTGGCGCGCGCGCTGCGCCTGATCGCCGATGGGACGGTGGATAGCGAGGGGGTGGCGGGACTGGCGCGGCGCCTCTGCGTGAGCGAACGCCATCTACGCCGCGAACTGCTGGCTGAGGTCGGGGTGGGACCGCTGGCGCTGGCTCGCACGCGCCGTGCGCAGACGGCACGCCTGCTGATCGACCAGACCGGCCTCTCCTTGACCACCATTGCCTTTGCCGCCGGCTTCGCCAGTATTCGGCAGTTCAATGAAACGATGCAGTCCGCCTTTGGTTGCGCTCCCTCCGCCTTCCGGCGTACGGTGCCACCCGAGAGCGGCGGAGAAGGGAAGCTCACCTTGCGCTTACAATATCGTCCCCCGTTTGATGCCGCCGCCCTGCTTGGCTATCTGCGGCAGCGTGCACTGTCCGGTGTCGAGGAGATCAGCGAGATCAGCTACCGGCGTACGGTGGTTCTGCCCCATTCGCGCGGCATCGTCGAACTGGAACCGCTGCAGAAGACGAATACAGTCTTGCTGCGCGTCCAACTCGATAACCTGAGTGATCTCAGTCTGCTTGTGCAGCGCTGTCGCCAGCTCTTTGACCTTGATGCTGTTCCGTCTGCCATTGCTGAGGTCTTAGGGAAGGATGCTATGCTGGCGCCCCTGATTGAGAAGCGTCCAGGCTTGCGCGTGCCGGGAGCGATGAACGGTTTTGAGCTGGCGGTGCGCGCTATCCTGGGACAGCAGGTATGGGTGGCGGGTGCCAGAACGCTGGCTGGTCGTCTGGCCGCGCGCTTCGGGACGCCGTTGGAGCAGCCGCAGGGGACGCTGACGCATTTCTTCCCCACGCCACAAGCTATCGCGCAGGAGGACCTGCAGGGATTGGGCCTGACCGGTAATCGCATCATTGCCCTGCGCGCCCTTGCTAACGCCATCGCCGATGGCAGCCTGATCCTCGATCGCGACGCCGATCGCGAGCAGACCGTTGCGCGGCTCCAATCTCTTCCCGGCGTCGGACCCTGGACTGCCTCCTATATCGCCATGCGTACACTCGGCGATCCTGATGCCTTTCCCGCTGCCGACCTGGGTCTGCGCCGCGCCTTCGAGCGTCACGACATGCCCACCACCCCCCGAAGCATCGAGCACCATGCCGAAGCATGGCGCCCCTGGCGCGCCTACGCCGCCCACCACCTGTGGGCTAACCTCTCGTCATCATCACCGTAGGTGCCAGGCTTGCCCCGGCTTTGCCGCGCAGCGGCCTGTGCCCATGCGTGCACGTCCCACCAAAGGCATTTATCTTTCGGTCATGTGTGGATCGAGGGCGTCGCGCAGGCCATCACCGACCAGGTTACAGCTGAGCACCGTGAGGAAGATCAGGATGCCAGGGATCAGAATCAGTAGCGGCGATGAGTCAAAGTAATCGCGCCCCTGGTTGATCATGCTACCCCAGCTGGCGATCGGGATACTGACGCCGAAGCCAAAAAAGCTTAGCACTGATTCCAGGATGATGTTGCTGCCCACCAGCAAGGTGGCGTTGACGATGATGGGCCCGGCCGCGTTGGGCAGGATATGATAGAACATCAGCCGTGGACCGCGCGCGCCGATGGTGGCGGCCGCCTGCACAAACTCCCTTTGCTTCAGGGCCAGGAATTCACCACGTACCAGGCGCGCCGAGGTGGTCCAGCCAAAGATGGCGATCAGGAAGATCACGCTGGTTGGGGTCCCATCAGCGAAGGTCGCCGAGAGCACGAAGAGCAGCAGATAGAGCGGAATGGTCAGGATGGTGTCGGTCAAGCGCATCAGGATATTGTCGATCCAGCCTCCATAGTAACCGGCCAGCGCACCGATCAGCGTGCCCAGCAGGATCGAGATGAGCATGGAGCTCAAGGCGACCAGCAGCGAGATGCGGCCACCGATCATGGCGCGCGCGAAGGTGTCGCGTCCCAGGTTATCCGCCCCGAACGGATATTGCCAGGAGATGCCGGCGAATGGCGTGGTCTGCCCCACCGCGTTAGGACTGTTATGTCCTGGAATGAATGGGATGAAGAGGCAGCAGATTACCAGGATGATCAGGAAGACCGCGCCGATCGTCGCCACGCGGTTGCGTACAAAGCGATCAAAGATGATCCTTCCCTGGCTGCGCCTCTGCTGCGTGAGCTCGGCCGTCATCTCCTGCGGCAGCTCAAAATCTTCCTCGGGTGTCTGGACTTGTTCGGATGTATCCATGGTGGACCTGCCTTTCAGTTATGCATAGCGGATGCGTGGGTCCATCACGCCGTAGAGAATGTCGGCGATCAAGTTAAAGATAATGACGAAGAACGCGCTTAACAGCAGGGCTGTCAGCAGAACCGGATAGTCGCGCCGATTCAGTGAATCGATGAAGAGCTGTCCCATGCCGGGCCAGGCAAATACGCCCTCGGTAATGGCGGCCCCGCCCGCGACCGAGCCAAAGTCGATGGCTACAATCGTAATCAAGGGGATGACAGCGTTGCGCAGCGCGTGCCGCAGCAGCAGGCTTCCCGGAGCCACGCCTTTGGCGCGCCCGGTTCGCATATAATCTTGCCGGGACACATCGATCATACTGGTGCGCAGATAGCGGCTCCAGCGCGCGGTAAAGGTGACGGCCAGCACGATCATCGGCATTGCCAGGTGCATCAGGTGATCCAGAAAGGCGTTAAACGGACTAAATGTATAGCCCAGGGTCGCCGTGCCCGATGGCGGTAGCCAGTTCAGGGTCGAGGCAAATACATCCTGCATGATCAGTCCAAGTAAGAAGATGGGCATTGAGATCCCAAAATAGGCCAGGGTCGTAATCGTATAGTCCGTTGATCTGCCCTGATGGGCAGCCGACAGGGTACCCAGTAGAACCGTCAGGATGAGTGAAAGCACAAAGGCGGTGACGAACAGCTCCAGCGTGGCTGGAAAGCGCTGGGTCAGCACCTCGCTGACCGGCTGGCTGGTATAGAGCGAGTTGCCAAAGTTGCCGTGTAACGCGTTTCCGATCCACTTCAGATACTGCACCGGTAGAGGATCGTTGAGGCCAAAGCTGGCGCGCAACGCCTGCCGACCCGCCGGGTCCAGGTTCGGATTATCATACACAGCATCCGGTCCACCCGGTATGGCATGAATCAGCAGGAACATCAAGATCGAAGTCAAAATCAACAACGGAATAGCCTGTAGCAGCCGCCGTATCAAGTATTGTCCCATAGACAGCTTCCTTCTTTATATTGGTGTTGCGAAGGTTGTGGCGTCACCACGCCACAACCTTCACAACTCTACTAGCCTTTGGCGGGACAATTCCCGTTATCGCACCACCAATTCATGATATCGACCGTCTCAGAGGCCACAAATGGACCTGGCTTGTAGTTGTGAGTCCCATTCATCGCGACAGAAAGGTCGTTGGCACTAAACAGGGTTACGCTTGGATAATCCTTCAACAGGATATCGTGAATCTGGTTGAAGATCTGCTGACGTGCATTGGCATCGGTTGTCTGCTGCTCTTTGCTGAACAGGGCATCCAGTGCCGGATTGCAATACCAGTTGAAGTTCGATTTACCGACCTGATCACAGGCATAGTTGGCGGCATCGTTGGCATCGTAGTTATAGCTACTGGTCCACTCCGCCATGTCATAGGAGCCTGCTTTGCCGCTTTGCAGGAAGGTGCTGAAGAAGGTTGAGGCCGGATAGTTATGGATATCTATCTTGATGCCGATCTTCTGGAGATCGGACTGGATGATCGTCTCATCCTCTTCACGCCAGGCGTTATTGGCGGTGGTAGAATACTGGAACTCCAGGCGCAGACCATTTTTCTGCCGCACCTTATCCGGTCCCAGCTTCCAGCCCGCGCTATCCAGCAGCTTGTTAGCGCCGTCGACATTTAGCGTAGGGCACTTCGCATCTTCCTGATAGCCGGGTTTGTAGGCTGCACTATGGTCGGTGCAGATGGGCTGGGCTGCTCCCAGGCGCGCTACCTGGATCAACTGCTTCTGATCGATGGCCATCGCCACCGCCTGCCGCACATTGACATCCTTCAACGCCGGATTGTTCTCATTGAAATGGATCGCCTCGTAGCCGGCCGAAGTCGTCTGGATCAGCTGATAGTTGCTGAGCTTCTTATAGGCAGGGATCTTTGAGGCATCCAGGAACCAGGCCGAGTCGATCGCCCCCGACTTCAGATCCTCCAGGACCGTAGACTGGTTGCCAACGGCGCGGAAGATAACCTTGTTCAGGTGCGGTAGATGCTGTGAAGCAAGATAATATTTAGGGTTGCGCACGACGGTGTAGTGGTCGCCGGGCTTGCTCTCCGACATCATAAAAGGTCCACTGACCACGCTGGGGAAGCGGTTATCGGCCGACTTCTTGATCTGGTCGGGTGGAATGCTTTCAAAATGATGTTTAGGAATGGGCGCGTAGCCGCCATCGGTCCAGGCGGTCAAAAATGGCGCAAAGGCATCTTTGAGATGGAAAGTGATCGATAGTTTATCTGATGAGACCTCGGCCGATTGAATATGATTGATGATGTTGGTATTTGAGGCGGCAAACTTGGGATTTTTCCAGAGCTGCCAGGTAAATAACACATCCTCGGCGTTCAAAGGTTGCCCATCGGACCAGACCAGATTGGGACGCAGGTGGAAGGTCCAGGTCTTCTGATCCTGGCTGATATCGCCATTGGAGACCGTCGGGATGCGTGTAGTCAGTCCGGGATGGATCTGTCCCTGGGCATCGCCTATGAAGAGCGGCGCATACAGGGCCTGCATCACCATCTGGGCGAAGGTCTGTACTGTTGCATTGGGAATAAACGAGTCTGGCTCATTGACCAGGTCGTCGATCCAGGTTCCGCCGTTGGTGATGGCGGAATTGTTGGTCTGAGATGGTTTATTCGCTGTGCCAGCCGGCGTACAGGCGCTCATAATGAGCGTCAATATTGTTACGCCAGAAAGGATGAGTGTTATGAACCGATAACGGTGCCGGATGTTCGCGAACATGTTTAACTCCTCGGAGATACGGATCGTCAGGTGAGCAGGTTCGCTGCAAAATAGCTGTGAACGACAGCGACCATGCTGTGTCTGTTTGATCCGGGATTGTTGCGGGAAATAACCTTTCCTCAACTCTCGCCACAATAGGGATACATGTTGGAATTCTCTCTTCCTCTGATAGGAAGCTAGCTGGCGGATGTGCTCCTCTCTAGTCAGTGGTTGTTGATCCACTCAACCTGGTGGGCCTCTGTGACGTCAGGCACCTCCAGTTTGTCTAAAAGCTTATCAATAACGGCTACAGGGATGCTGGTGCTCCTTTCACCATTCCTCTTTAGTATGACGTCGTAAGGGGCATTTAAATATACGATATGGACACGAGCTTTATAAGAAATGAAAAATTGGCGATGCACTAAGCCTGGAGTGCAGGTCCCCAGGAGCGTATGCGCTGTGGAGTGAGCATGATGAAAGGGGCCTGTTCAAGAGCCATATTGTGGTATTGGCTGTAGCGCTCGCGCAAGAGTTTCATGGCCGGGGTGTGAAGTGGATGTTCAGGATAGATCAGTTCGGCATGGCCGTAGACCTGGACGTAGCCGAGTTGACTCCAGTCGTCGCTATACTGGTCGATGAGCAGGCTGGCTTCGTGGCGCGCCTCGATGTTGTGTACCCGGCGCAACTGCGTGCCAGGTACACGTTTCGGCTTCTCGTCCAGTGGCGTAAAGAAGTGGACACCATCGAAGGCATAGCAGACCGGTACCAGCGTCGGGCTCCCCTGCTCATTTGAGGTTGCCAGGCGCGCCACGCGCATGCGCAGTATAAAATCCTTCTCAACCAAGCTCAATTCCGTTCGCGGTGCCATGGATCGATGGTCCTTTCTTTCTTGCTACGTTCTGGCTGGTTAGCGTCCGGTTACTTTGATCTTCTCTACCTCGGGCACGATGCGTGTGGCCAGCAGATCGAAGGGCTCCAGGTCGGATACGTTGGGCATGTTGAAGATCGCCTGGTCAAATCCCATCTCAGCCAGGCTACCAAAGAGATCGATGGCGGCGTTGGGTGAAAGCGTATTGTTGCGCCCATCTTTTGTAATGTGCAGCGTATCCAGGGTGGTCTTTTCAATGTCGGCATAGGGACGACCGAGGGTCTGGCAGTGGTCTTGCAGGACACCGAGCTTGCGCCGCAATTCGTCCTTGCCCATGCGGGCGAACAGGTTGCAGGCGTCACCATATTGAGCCACCATGCGCAGTGTCTTCTTCTCTCCGGTACCGCCGATCATGATGGGTGGATGCGGCTTCTGTACCGATAGTGGTGAGTTGAGGGGCCGCTCCAGGTGATAGTGGGTGCCGTTGAATGGTTTCTCATCGCCGGACCACATCTGGTGCGCGATCTGCAGGGTCTCCTCCAGGCGCTCGAAGCGCTCGGCCAGGGGCGGGAAAGGGACGCCCAGACCCTTGTGCTCCTCTTCATTCCAGGCGGCGCCGATGCCAAAGTAGGCGCGACCGTGCGAGAGCACATCCAGTGTAGTGGCAGTCTTGACCAGCAAGCCCGGATGGCGATAGGTAACGCCGGTCACCATCGTGCCCAGTTTGATATGGTTGGTGTGTCCGGCGGCGAACGCCAGCGCGCTCCACCCCTCCAGCATCTCATTCTCAGCGGGTCCGACCATACTAATCTGAAAGAAATGGTCCATCACCCACAGACTATAGAGTCCCGCGCGTTCGGCGCGCGCGGCGATGTTAGCGAATGTATCCCCAATCAATCCCTGATCCTGTGACCAGGTAAAGCTGGGCACCTGTATTCCTAAGCGCATATCTACTCCTCAAATGTTACACAATTCGACTATTGTTGATAAACTGATCAGTTGTTGCTTGTTTCTTTATTCCGTAATCAGTATACAACCGCTGGATGCTGATATACATGTTCTTGCGTGTGGATAACCTGTACCTTTGCCTTACCTTATATCCTTACTTATACGTACTGTGATTAGCTCGGATTGATCAGGAGCAGGACACCCAGGGCCAGGATGATTACGAATACGTATTGTTTGAACTTCTCGGTTGGAATGCGTCGGTGGAGAAACATGCCCAGCAAAGTAGCGATGATGATGGCGGGGAGCGAGAGTCCGTAGAGCAGAAATAGGTCGCCGGTCCAGAGGCCGCCGAGGGCCTGCCCAATGACCACAAAGATGCCGGCAATCAGGAAGTGCGCCTGCAGTGTGCCGTGGAAACGGGATTGATTCCAGCGGCGCAACGTGCCATACACGACGACTGGGATGCCTGTTACGTTATAGGCGCTACCCAGGGCGCCAGCGGCGAAGCCAAATGGAAGAATCCAGTATCTGTTCTCCGGCAACAGGGAGGTGGCCGTCCGGGTGATGGCATCGCGTATCAATGAATAGATGCTGTAGACGATCAGGAAGGCTCCCAGGATTCTGGTGATGACGCCGGCCGGCGCGAACTTCACCAGCGCCAGTCCAACCGGGATGCCCAGGAGCGTGGCGATACTCAGCACGAGTAAGGTGGAGCGGTCGATGTGGCGCCAGCCAGAAGAGATGGTCATTCCCGCCACCGTGAGACCGGCCAGTCCGATGAGCGCGATTGATGTATGGAGACTGATCGGCAGTAGTGCCAGCAACGGCATGCTGATGACCGCCTCCCCAAATCCAAAGGTGGCTCGCATCAGTGCCCCGGCGAAAACCACCGCGACCACCAGGACAATGATTGCTGTCGTCATCACTGAGAATCCTTTCCTGCTGTGCTACTAAACTCTTGAAATAATGAATAAAGGATGTCACCATATCCCTCCCCGGAATGAGAGAAGGACCGCCGCCCAGCATGTGCTGGGTGACGGTCCCTGGTTGATGGCCAGAAAACTGGCATTGTCAGGCTTACTGACAGCCGTTCTTACAGAGTCCCTGGTCCTTCAGCCACTTGGTCGCGGCCTCGGTGATGGCCTTGGACTGCGACATACCAGAGCTGACGTTGTCGGCGACCGCTTTCTGCAGCTGCAGGCTGACGTCGGTGGTGATCTTTGGCGCCAGCGCGTTCAGAGAGGTAGCGATATCCGGTGACTTCTGCAGCACGCTATCACGAACGATCGGAGCTGGATGGTAGGCCGGGAAGGCATGCTTGTCATCATTCAGCGCGATCAGATTGTTGGTGTTGATGCCGTTGTCGCTGGAGTAGCAGAAGTTGGCATCCGACTGACCGCCGCCAACCTCTTTAAAGCCGATGGTGTAGTCGACTTTGTGCACAGCCTTGAAGCTTTCCAGGGTCAGGCCATACTTTGGTTTCAGGTAGTCAAACACATAGGTGCTATCGCTGGGCAGATCAAAGGTGATCTGCTTGGCTTTAGCCGCCAGGTCCGAGATATTCTTCAGACCCATTGAATTGCTCGATTTGGCGCAGACGGCATAAGTGTCGTTCAGCGGCGAATAGTCCAGCCAGTCGATCTGGAACTGCTGCTTGAAGCCATCCTTCACGGTCTGGTAATCCTGCTGATCATTCAGAGATGACGTCTTCTTCAGGGCGTCCAGTCCAGTAGCCGTGAATTCAGGATACAGATCAATGGCACCGCTCTTGATGCCCTGGAAGACGATGGTGTTGTTACCAAAGGCTGGCTTCTCGTTGACCTTGAAGCCCTGGTCTTTGAGCACCAGGCTGTAGAGCTTGGTCAGCAGTTTGGACTCTGTATCGAGCTTTCCACCAACGGTGATGGAAATATTGGCATTCTTATTGGTGTTGCCGCCACCCGTTGTTGTGCCGCTACCACCGGAGCCGCCGCAGGCGGTGAGTAGTAACAGGGGCACGCAGGCCAACGCGAAAAGGGTCTTTGCTCGTAATGAGCGGAATACTGAAGGCATTTTTCCTCCTGAAAAGATCAAACAATTACAGTATAAGGTCGATACAAGACACATTGTACCGCCTCATAGCGTGAGGTGGCCTGTGTCTCGTGTGGGTTATTATGAGTTTATCTGGGCGTGGGCGCGCAGACCCTGCGGGGTCAGGGCGCGCTGCAACCAGCTCATGAATAATTCTACGGCAATGGCCAGTATCGCTACCGGGATAGCGCCGGCCAGAATAGCAACATTATTCAACCTGTTCAATCCATCGATGATGTATTCACCATAGCCACCTGCCCCGATAATCGCGGCCAGGGTGGCGGTGGCGACGATCTGCACCGACGCGGTACGGACGCCGGCGGCGATGATCGGTAGCACCAGCGGCGTCTGAATGCGGCTGATGATCTGCCACTGCGTCATGCCCATGCCACGGGCGGCGTCGATGATCGAGGGATCGATGCCACGAATGCCCGTATAGGTATTGAGCAGGATCGGTGGAATGCCCAGCACGATCAAAGCGATCACCGTTGGCTTAAAGCCGACTCCCAGGTAGGGGAGCGCCGCGATCAAGAACGCGATCACTGGAATGGCGCGCATCAGGCCGCTGAGATTGACGGCGATAAACGACAGGATGGCGCTGCGCGAGACGGCCACGCCAAGAACCACCCCGATGATGATCGCAAAGAGGATGGAGACGGCGCAGATCTGCAGATATGCGATTGTGTGTGCGGCAAACGCATTGCCAGGGTCCTGAATGAAATTGATTAAATCGCCCATGCTTCTCCCCTTCTATGCGACGGCGGTCGCGCTACGGCCCCGGCTCAGGAGCATCTGGACGCCCAGCAGCAGGATATCGGCTACAACGGCGAACAGACTCATAAGGATCGCGCCCGCTATGATAGCTTGCTGGTCGCCACTGGTGAGATTTTTGAAGATCAGGTCTCCCAGTCCTCCCTGGTCTACCAGCGAGGCCAGCGAGGCCGTGCCAACCGTGGTCACAGTGGCGATGCGCACGCCGGCGATAATCACCGGTAGGGCCAGCGGCAGCGTCACACGCCGTAACACCTGCCAGCGGCTCATCCCCATAGCGCGTCCCACCTCCAGCAGCAGCGGATCAATGCCGTTGATGGCCGCCGCCGTATTGCGAATCAACACCAGCTGGGTATAGGCGACCAGCGGAATCATGATCGTCGCCAGGCTCAGACCAATCGCCGGGATCGTGATCAGCAGGGCCAGCAGGGCGATGCCCGGAATGCTATAGAGCACGCCGGTAAAGGTGATGACCGGCGTATAGAGCCAGCGGTTGCGCGCCACATAAATCCCCACCGGAATAGCAATGATCAGCGAAATCAACATCGTCAATCCAACCAGGTAGAGATGCTGTAGCAGCAGATATGGAATGCTTGTTGGATCAGTCAGATCATAGTTATAGGGACTCAGCAAGTATTTCATAGATCTCCTTTAATACATCAACCACAGGCATGGCTAAATGCTCGATGCGGCACGCGACTTTTCATCGCTGCGCAAATGTGTGATCGCCTGGTTAATATCGGGAAGGGTGATGTATCCGGTTTTTTCCTGGTTCTGGGGATCTTCAGTGGCAAGGGCGGGAGCATTCGTTTCGAGGAGTTTCAAGAGGGCATCGAATAACGTCGCCTGATCTGAAATCGCGGGAACATCTCCCCAGTGCGCTGAAGATACGGCCTCTGGTCGATTGTCGAGTGTGCTGCCAATGGGTAAATACTGTAGCTGGCGCACGATATTATCTGCCCCCACCAGCTGACTGACAAACTCATCGGCTGGTTTCGCCAGCAGTTCAACCGGTGATCCCATCTGAATCAGTTTGCCCTGTGACATCACGGCAACCTGGTCGCCCAGCTTGAAGGCTTCTTCAATATCGTGTGAGACAAATAAAATAGTTTTATGCACATCGCGCTGAATGCGCAGAAGCTCATCCTGCATGCGCGCGCGCGTAATCGCGTCCAGAGCGCCAAATGGTTCGTCCATCAACAGGATCGCGGGATCTGTAGCCAGGGCGCGGGCCAGCCCCACGCGTTGCTGCTGACCTCCCGAGAGCTGACGAGGGAAGCGCTTACGATAATCAGCCGGATCCAATCCCACCAGGTCCAGCAGCTCATCTACCCGCTGGTTGATCTTTTGCTTGTTCCAGCCCCCGGCGATGTCGGCGGTCACGCGCACATTTTCCGCGATCGTCATATGCGGAAACAGGCCGACCTGCTGAATTACATACCCGATGCGACGTCGCAACTGGATGGGATCTTCCTGCAGCACATTTTTATCGTCAAAGAGAATCTCTCCTGATGTCGGCTCGATCAAGCGGTTCACCATGCGCAACAGGGTGGTTTTTCCCGAACCAGAGGTGCCTACCAGCATGCATGTGCTTCCTTCGGGGACCACAAATGTGACCCCATCAACTGCCGGGGCATCCATGCCCTTGTAGCGTTTGGTGATGTTGTGAAATGCGATGGTTGTCATGCAGCCGTTTTTCCTCTCGCAATGAAAAATAATGAGTTTTTATTATACGTTATGACCAGAGCTTTTGCTCACATGCCATATATATTACCTTAACAATTTACGGCATAATTATGATACGCAGAGCTAGCATGAATCGTCTCGCTTCTATGTATATATCGACTATACTACGGCCGATTCCTATCCTGCCGCTCCAGCTCTCTCTATGTAACCAAAGTTACTCTCACAAGTGTACGTTAAAACTCAGCAGATTACTAGCCTTTTTGGCTACTTCAACCTTGAAAACTCGAAGCCTGCCGTAATTCCCGTTTACTCTCATAAGTAGCCACTTGTACTTCATTTTATCCAGTGGCTTACACCTATAGACGTTATTTGTAGCCATGTCGTGTACAGTTGGTTTTTAGTGGGAGAATTGCATGAAACATCGTCTTGTACAGGTACTGTGGTTGTGGGTGGTAGCTGCTGTCGTCATAGGGATGGCTATTGCTGGTGTATCGATCGCGGTCCATGCTCAGGCGGAGCAGCGCGTCCCGATGGTGGGGCAGACCGTGCCGCTATTGAAGCAGGCCAGGAAAACGGGAGAGGTCGATGCCGGGCAGACGCTCAATCTATCAATCGGACTGCGCCTGCAGCATCAAGATGTTCTGACACAGTTGTTACATAACATATCCGATCCCCATTCCGCCCAATATCATCATTTTTTGACTCCACAACAATTCGAGGCCCAGTTCAGTCCGACTTCCGATCAGCGTCAGCAGGTGGTTGATTATCTGCGCAGTCAGGGTCTGACGGTGGATAGCGTGTCATCCAACGGCCTGCTGGTCAATGCGCATGGCACGGCGTCTCAGGCGGAATCAGCCTTCCAGATTCAGATGCAGAAGTATCAGCTCGGCGCGCGCACGTTCTATGCCAATGCCGGCGCGCCCTCGATCCCTGCCGCTTTATCTACCGTCATCCTCTCGATCGGAGGACTGGATAACAGCGCGCAACTGCATCCATTATCTCACCTGGTCCCGACCCCTCGCGCTGGCTACGCCCAGAACGAGCTGGCGGGCGCCTATGATATCAATCCGCTTTATCAGGCGGGCGTGCAGGGGAACGGCCAGACCGTGGCCGTGTTTGAATTAGATGGCTATCAGCCCGCCGATATCAGCCAGTTCGCCACCGAGCATCACCTCAGCCAGCCCAATCTGACCAACGTGCTGGTGGATGGGGCCAATGGCGCGGCCGGCGCTGGGGCGATCGAAGCCGAGCTCGACATCGAGGTCATCAATGAGATCGCGCCCCAGGCGCACCAGCTGGTCTATGAAGGACCCAACTCGACGCAGGGTGTCAACGATACCTATAACCGTATCGTTACCGACAACCAGGCGCAGGTCGTCTCCGTCAGCTGGGGCGAATGCGAGGCGCAGTCGGGCTCGGCCGAACTGCAGACGCTGGATGGCATCTTCAAGCAGGCGGCGGCGCAGGGCATCTCTGTCTTCGCGGCCTCGGGCGATTCGGGCGCCTATGATTGCAATGACCTGAACCTGGCCGTTGATTCGCCCGCCAGCGATCCCTACGTGACCGGTGTGGGTGGCACCAATCTACAGCTGGCCAATAGTGGCGGCTATGGCAGCGAGTCCGCCTGGAGCAGTCCGACCGATACCCAGCGCAGTCCCAATGGCGCCGGCGGTGGTGGCGGACTCAGCAACACCTTCAACAAGCCCGACTGGCAGACGGGTCCCGGCGTCGACAACCAGAATAGCAATGGCATGCGCGAGGTACCCGACGTGGCGGCCGATGCCGATCCGGCCTCCGGATACGCGGTCTACTGTACTGTCGCCGCATCGAGTTGCCCCTCTTCGGGAGACGTGACCGTGGGTGGCACCAGCGCGGCCGCGCCCCTGTGGGCCGGTAGCACGGCTCTGCTCAATGATTTCCTGCAGCAGCATGGCCAGCAGCGCGTTGGCTGGATCAATCCAATGCTCTACCAGCTTGCCAGTAACCAGCAGACTTACGCTCCTTTCCACGACGTTACCACCGGTAACAATCTGCACTACATGGCCGGCCCCAACTATGACCTGACCACGGGCCTGGGTTCACCCGATGTGTATAACATTGCCCGCGATGGTATCAATGGCACCGCGACCGGTGGCGACACGCCAACTCCCACCCCAACCGTTGCCGCCACGCCTACAGACACGCCGCAGCCGACCGCCACGCCGGCGCAATCCCCGGCCACCAGCGCCCAACCCTGATCCTGCGACGACCTGTCTGGATACAAACAAAAGCTCCCAATCTCATTAGAGGTCGGGAGCTTTTGTTTGTATAGAAATGTTCTGGAAGGTTATTTCACGATCACCGTCATCTTCATGCCGGGGTGAACCGTACAATAGAGCTTGAATGTGCCGGCCGTATTAAACGGTCCCAGCTTGCCGCTGCCGAAGCCATCGACCTGCATATTATTGATTTTAGGCGCGCCGGCCTCAGTGGCGGGTTTCGGTGTACTATCATCCCAGGTGCCGTTAGCGATGATATGGGGTGGGGCATCGTCGTTAATCAGCGTGATGATCTCACCCTTTTTGATCGTGATTGAAGATTGTGTGAAGGTGGTGCTATCCATATGAACAGGATTCGGGCCGGTCGCGGTATTGCCACCCATCGCGCAGGCCGAGATGAACACCGTAAAGAGGCTGAACAATATAAAGGCGCCAAACAATTTTTTCATTGTCGGTAGGTTGCTCCTAAAGCTGGTAAGGATGATAGCCTATCTTCTCTGTTTTCGCTTTATGCTATGTGCGGCTTACATATATAAAGAAGACAGCGTATCCTTATCTATCGATTAAAATCTATAGGGTATGGGTATCGCTGCCCCCTATTATAAGGCTCTACCACATCAAAAGGCTACCTGATTTTTCTCTAGGGGAAAGTATGTAGGTGCCAGGCGAAGCGCCTATAGAGCGCGAATGGCCATCGGCCGGTTCTTATCAGCTGATGCTCCATGCGTGTGCCCACCAGGGGCGTGGCCGCCTGCGCCTTCTCTATCATTGCTGGCTTGATAAAACGGGCATCATAGATCCATAGTCGCCCTCCCGGTTTCAGCACACGATAGAGCTCGCGCAGAGGCCGTTCAAGCTCTTGCCAGTGGTGCAGGCTGATCGTTGAGACGATCACATCAAAGCTGTGATCGGGATAGGGGAGCTGCCGGACATCACCGGAGTCGAACTGTACGCGCTCATTGAGCTGCTCTTGTCTGGTTCGCTCACGCGCCAATTGGATCATTTCTGTTGATAGATCGACTCCATAGACCCGAAGTTGGGGAAAAGCGCGAGCGATGTCCCTGGCTAACACGCCTGGTCCGGTTCCTACGTCCAGTACCTTTTCCC
Source organism: Dictyobacter halimunensis (assembly GCF_036245075.1). Taxonomy (NCBI): domain Bacteria; kingdom Bacillati; phylum Chloroflexota; class Ktedonobacteria; order Ktedonobacterales; family Dictyobacteraceae; genus Dictyobacter; species Dictyobacter halimunensis. The sequence goes on along the minus strand of NZ_BSRI01000002.1, from coordinate 1,298,721 downwards.
CAGCGAGCTGAAGCGAGGCCAGATCTTCAATGACCCGTTGGTACAGGGGCCTGGTCAGATGGACCATCGTGTGCTCATAGACGCGACTGCCCCGGCCGGTAAACAGAAAGTTCAGGTGGCTTAAGTGACGCGACTGTGTGTGGTTTCCGATCTCATGGCTATGCATTGTATTGCTCCTGATCGAACTGGAAAAGCAAACGAAAAACAGAACATTTCTCATTCACTCTCGTATATCATTAGATACAACCAATGTAGCTGAACGCTGAAAGGCAAACAAGTACGCAAAATAATTTGACCAGGAGAGCGTGGCGTTCTCCACAAGGAGGAAATCAGATGATCCAGCCAAAGAAAGCTACCAGGTGTCCGGCAGGCATCGTTAGTGTCGGTGGAAGGCTAAAGCTGCGGATCTGCTATCATTTGCTCGGTGGGACCAGGCGCTTCGGCGAGCTACAGCGCCTGATACCAGAAGCCAGTCGGCAGATGCTGACCTTGCAATTGCGAGATTTAGAGCAAATGGGCTGGATTCACCGCCAGGTATATGAGCAGGTGCCCCCAAAGGTTGAATATTCGTTGACCGAGTTGGGACGCAGTTTAGAGTCCCCTCTTCGTCAGTTCAATGCCCTTGGTGAAAGTATAAACCTTGGCTTTTAGCTTAGATCTAAGGCAGGAGACTGTGCCCGCTTATGAGCCGTGGGTGGTATCGTTGGCCTGTTGCTGCTCTGTTGAGGTCGGCTCCAGGTTGACTACGATCGGGTCTTGCGAGTTGCGCACGATGACCCACTGGGATGGTTCGCTGCCGGGATTGAGCTCTTGATGGGGCACAAAGGGTGGCACATAGATAAAATCGCCCGGCTCGACATCGGCGGTGAACTCCAGTTGCTCTCCCCAGCGGATCTGCGCGCGGCCCGAGACGACATAGATGACGGTCTCCAGCTCGCCGTGGTGGTGCTTGCCGCTGGCTACGTGTGGTCCCACGTTGGTGACGCCGGCCCAGATCCCCTGTGAGCCAGCCAGTTCCCTTGAGACGGCCGCCATGCGCTGCATCCCCGGCGTCTGGGGCGTATTGCTATCAAACTGGGAAGGCTTGATTACGCGTACACCTCCGGCTGGCTGCATCTGCTCCAGATTGTCAGAACTCATGAATAATGCTCCTTTCCTGAATGAGACGGACGCAGGATTATAGCACCGGGATGATCGAGCGTCAAGGGAAAATAATTGCTTGACACACCGGGGGGGGATGGTGTATGCTTTGCTTAATTAAAAAGAACAACCTTAACGCGCTGATCAGGACCAGTAAATGCTCTGGGGATCGCACAGCGAGCCGAGATAGTGCAAGTCGGTCGATGAACCTGCATTGAACCCACCTGAGAGCGTCGGTATAAAAAGCCTGACCGGGCCCCCTTCGCCGTTATCAGAAGGCGCGGTTCATAGTTGACCGCATGAGTGGAGCTGTTGTGTGCGTTCGCGCCAACGGCTCAATTGAGGTGGTACCACGGGTTATATGCTCGTCCTTGTGAGAAGGACGGGTTTTTTTTATGCTCGTTTATAGAGAGAAAGGACTTATATGGTCAACGATGAAAAATTTGTGGAAGATATCGTCGATCAGGACGATAATTTTTCGCAGTGGTACAACCAGGTGGTGCGTAAGGCCGAGCTGGCCGATTACGCGCCGGTACGTGGTTGCATGATTATTCGCCCATATGGCTACGCGCTGTGGGAGAATCTGCAGCAGAAGGTGGACGCACGCTTCAAAGAGACCGACGTGCAGAACGCCTACTTCCCACTGCTGATCCCGCAGAGCTTTTTGCAGAAAGAGGCCGAGCACGTCGAGGGCTTCGCGCCCGAGGTGGCCTGGGTGACGCGCGGCGGCGGCGAGGAGCTGGAGGAGCCACTGGCCATCCGCCCGACCAGCGAGACGATTATCGGCAATAGCTTCTCCAAATGGATTCAGAGCTACCGCGATCTGCCACTGCTGATCAATCAGTGGGCCAACGTGATGCGCTGGGAGAAGCGTACCGCGCTCTTCCTGCGTACATCGGAGTTCCTGTGGCAGGAGGGCCATACCGCCCACCGTACGCCGGAGGAGGCAGAAGAGCGTACCCGTTTGATGCTTGAGGTCTATCGCTCCTTCGCCGAAGAGGATGCCGCCATCCCGGTCATCCCAGGCCGCAAGAGCGAGAACGAGAAGTTCGCCGGAGCCCTGCGCACCTATTCGATCGAGGCCATGATGGGTGACGGCAAGGCCCTTCAGTCCGCCACCAGCCATAATCTGGGCGACAACTTCGCCCGTGGCTTCGATATCCAATTTTTGGATGCCGATAGCCAGCGCAAATACTGCCACACCACCAGCTGGGGCATGAGCACGCGCATGATCGGTGCCCTGATCATGGTCCACGGCGACAAGTCGGGCCTGATCCTACCACCGCGCCTGGCTCCCTACCAGGTCGTGATCGTGCCGATCTGGCGCAAAGAGAAAGAGAAGGAAGCCGTCAACGAGCTGGTCAATCGGGTCGAGAAGATGTTCAAAGGCAAGGTGCGCGTCAAAGTTGATCGCAGCGAGAACACGCCGGGCTGGAAGTACAATGAATGGGAGATGCGCGGTGTGCCGTTGCGTATGGAGATCGGTCCTCGTGACGTGCAGAACAACAACGTCATGCTGGTGCGGCGCGATAACCGCGTCAAAGAGCCGGTCTCGGTCGATGCCCTGGAGCAGCGCCTGCCGGAGTTGCTGGAAGAGATCCAGAAGGCCCTCTACCAGCGCGCGCTGGAGTTCCGCGAGCAGAACACCTACACCACCGACAGCTATGACGAGTTCAAGCAGATCATCGCCGAGAAGCGTGGCTTTGTGCGAGTGAAGTGGGCCGAGGATAGCGCGGCCGAACTGGCGATCAAGGAAGAGACCAAGGCGACGCTGCGCGTGATCCCATTCAATCAGCCAGAGGGCGGCGTGCAGGGCAAGTGTATCTACACCGGCAAGCCGGCCACCTGCGAAGCCATCTTCGCGCGTGCCTATTAGTCTCAAGCAGGAGTAATTATGCGCAGTTCGCAGCTTTTAACCACCACCTTGCGTGAAGCCCCACGCGAGGCCGAAGGGGTCAATCAGGAACTATTGGTGCGGGCCGGCTTCGTACGCCAGCTAACCTCTGGCGTCTATAGCTTCCTGCCCCTGGGCAATCGGGTCTTGCAAAAGATCGCGACCATTATCCGGGAAGAGATGAATCGCATCGGCGGGCAGGAGGTGACGATGCCCGTCATTCAGCCCAGAGATCTCTGGGAGGTCAAGCCGGCCGACGGCGGTCCCTCGCGTGCCGAGGCCGTCGATATCCTCTTTCAACTCAAGGATCGCCGGGGACGCGATATGGTGCTGGGTCCAACCCATGAGGAGATTGTCACTCTGCTGGCCAGAGAGTTCGTGCGTAGCTACCGGGATCTGCCACAGTTGATCTATCAGATCCAGGTCAAGTTGCGCGACGAGCCACGTCCCCGTGGTGGTCTGCTGCGTACCCGCGAGTTCCTGATGAAGGATCTCTACAGCTTTGATGCCGATGAAGCGTCGATGGATAAGAGCTATCGCGCCGTTCGCGAAGCCTACCAGGCTATCTTCGCCCGTTGCGGTCTGCGCTTCATCGTCATCGATGCCGATAGCGGCGCCATTGGTGGCAAAGACTCGCAGGAGTTCATCGCCCTGACCGATGCCGGCGAGGACGACGCGGTCCAGTGTGATCGCTGCGGCTACGCCGCCAACACCGAGAAGGCCGAGTTTGTGCGCAGCGAACTGGAACGCCAGCCCGAGGCCCCTCTTGAGGAGGTCTACACGCCGGGCTGCACCACCATCGCCGACCTGGCCGAGTTCCTGCACATCCCGACCGCGCAGACCATGAAGGCGGTGCTCTACAGCTCGAGTGGCCGCTTGATCCTGGGATCGGTCCGGGGCGATCTTGAGATCAACGAGGTTAAGCTTGTCAACGCCCTGCGCCGGGCCGGCATCAACACCACCGATCTGCACATGGCCACGCCCGAGGAGCTGCAACTGGCGGGTATCGTCGCCGGTTTCACCTCCCCAATCGGGAAGAGTCCAGACATCTTTATTCTAGCCGATATCTCGCTCAAGGCCGGCAGCAACTTTGTCGGAGGGGCCAACCGCGTCGACTATCATATAAAGAACGTCAATTATCCGCGCGACTTTCGTGTGGATGCCTGGGAAGATATCGCCTCGGCCTACGAAGGCGCGCAATGTGTCCACTGCGGCGGCAGTCTGCACGTGATTCATGGTAGTGAGTTGGGTCATATCTTCAAGCTCGGTACCCGCTACAGCGTGCCCTTTGGAGCTACCTTCCTGGATGCTCAGGGCAGCGAGCAGCCCCTGTTGATGGGTTGCTACGGCATCGGCCTGGGACGTGTGATGGCTATCGCTGTCGAGCAGAGCCACGACGAGAAAGGCATCATCTGGCCCTTTGGCATGGCACCCTATCATCTCGCGCTGCTCGGGCTCGACCTCGACAAGGGTGAGAACAGGGAGATCGCGGAACAACTCTACCGGGACCTGCAGGCCGCCGGCGTCGAGGTGCTCTTCGACGATCGCCTTGAGAGCGCTGGTGTCAAGTTCAACGATGCCGACCTGATCGGTCTGCCGCTGCGCGCCGTGGTCAGCAAGCGCTCATTGAAAAATGGTGGCATCGAGCTCAAGCTGCGTGGCCAGAAGGAGAGCCGCATCGTGCCCCTGGCGCAAGCCGTCCAGGTGATTCAGCAGGAGATCGCGACCGGTCTCAATCATTCGTAGATTGTCCAGTATATTCGTGGGAGCATTGACATTATCAAGGAACGATCACAGATGGCGGTAACCATTCGTGAAGCACGCCTGGAGGATAGCGGCTCCATCACCACTATCCTGCGAGCCTTAGGTTGGTCAGAACATATCCAGCAACAGACATTCGCGGAAACGCAGGCGCAGATCGAAGAGTGGTTTGCCCGCTTAGAAAACGAACAGACACACACCATTTTAGTGGCGGAACAGCAGGGCCAGGTTGTGGGCTATATCGCGGTCCACTGGTACTTCCACCTGATGCGTGGCAGCGACGGCTACGTCTCAGAACTGTTCATCCATCCCGATCAGACGGGACACGGGGTAGGAAGCCAGCTCCTCGCCACCATAGAAGAGGAGGCGCGCCGACGTGGCTGCACACGTCTTATATTGATGAATCGCCGCATTCGCGAATCATATGCGCGCCAATTTTACATCAAGCACGGCTGGGAAGAACTAGGCGACGCTGCTTTCTTCTCCCTCACCCTACCTGCTACCTCCAGATAGCAGTGAGAAGCATCCGAAACGAGAGGAAAGGTGCCCATGCAATCACTCCCTTTCTATCCACAGGGCTTCCGCTCTTGTGCGAAAAATATCGGTATTCGAGATAACACGCTCGATTTTACGGTTATCACCTCTGATGTGCCGGCGGCTGCGGCGGCTATGTTTACACAGAGCCGTTTCTGCGGAGCCGCCATCACCGTTGGCCGCGAAAACGTTGCCAACGGACAGCTACAGGCGTTTGTCATTAACAGCAAGAACGCCAATGTCGCGACCGGTGAGGAGGGTCTGGCCAATATCCGCGAAGTAGCGCGCCTGGTGGCCGAGGAGTTGGAGATCCAGCCGGGAGATGTTCTCCCTTCCTCCACCGGTGTCATCGGCTGGCAGTTGCCGATGGATAAGCTGCGCAACGGTATCCGTGGTGTCCGCTCTGAACTGAGTGAGGGACAGCTGCATGTCTCGGCCCACGCTATCATGACCACAGATACTCGTCCCAAGATGCGGGCCAGCAAGATCGGCGATGCTGTCCTGGTCGGCATGTGCAAAGGGGTCGGGATGATCGAGCCAGACATGGCTACCATGCTGGCCTACTTTGTGACCGACGCGGCCATCCCCGCCGATCAGCTCAAGCAATGTCTGCACCAGGCCGTCAACCACTCTTTTAATATGGTTAGTGTGGATACCGATACCAGCACCAGCGATACCGTCGCCATCATGGCCAACGGCATGGCTGGCGAAGTCTCCCTCGCCGATTTCCAGCGTGCCCTGCAGGAGATGGCCATCGAACTGGCTCAGGATATTGCCCGCGACGGTGAAGGCGCCACCAAGCTGATCGAAGTCACCGTCGAGGACGCCGCCTCCTTCGCGCAAGCCAAGCGCGTCGCCAAAGCGATCGTCAACTCCCCCCTGCTCAAAGCGGCTATCTTCGGCAACGATCCCAACTGGGGCCGCGTCGCCATGGCGATCGGCAAATGCTACGAATACCCCGACATCCAGCCCGAAAAGGTCAGAATCGCCTTCGGGGATCTCGTCGTCTACGATGGCCGCGCCCTCGGACAGGAAAATCTGCCCCAGCTTCAGGCCTATCTCAAGGAATCAACCGTGGTCATTCGCGTCTCCCTGCACACCGGCAGCGAGCGCGCCACCGTCTGGGGCTGCGACCTCTCCTACGAATACGTCCGCATCAACGGCGAATACACCACATAGCCCCTTCCTCCACGCCATCCCAAAAACAAGCGAGCCGCGCCCGCTCATATATCGGGCGCGTCCCTCCCTGTAGGTGCTGGGCTTGCCCCAGCTTGGGAGCGCAGCGACCCCGTACCCAGGCGCATACGTTTCTTGAAACATGTGACCGTTACCCGAGAAGGATGCGTCAATGGATGTTCTGGAGAAATTGTAGGGTCTGGGACAGGATCTGGGCGCGGGCGTTCTCGCGTGAGATAACAGCTTCCCCATCTCCGGGCTGATGACCATATTCGCCGATAACCGCGCTCTTATTTATCGAAGCTGTTGTCTTATTTGCCAGTGATTTCGATGCGATTGTAACTGGACAGCCAGCCTATGAGGTCTCTTTAGTTGTGATCGGCCTGGTCTCTTTGATGACGTGTTGCTGGCTGTTGGTGCGTTCGCAGCGCGGGATCATCATGCGCAAGAAGGCAATATCGTAGGTTCGGGCCTTGCGCCCGATTTTTACCCCTAATTCGATAATATATCAAAAACACGATTTTGGGAGGGGATTTGACATGCGTGGAGGGTAAATCGGGCGCAAGGCCCGAACCTACAGCATCGCTTTTGCAAGAAAATGCATCATACCCATTGATCAAAAAGAGCTTGCTTTATTTCAGCCTGTCAGCTATACTTGAAGGGAAGAAATTTCACTATAGCAGTGAAGAATGGTGTTCTATGAAAGAAACGCTGATTCCAGGCACTCAAAAAGGTCGCTACATCCCGAAATTCTATGTGTTCTGCGGCTTCCACCTGTCCACTTGCTACCCCTGAGTCTCCCTTCAACCGTGTCAACGCACCTGCGTTTTGTTGACATACCACGTACTTTCTGTTTTTCTCCTGGCTGTTTACCCGTTCCTTGTATGATTTTACACTTTTAATGCTGGTAAGTAGCGCAGGAACAGACTGCTCTTTTTCCCTTTGCTCCTGATGGGTTGAGACCCATTGGTGAAAAATCGCATGTCACCTATCCATGAGGATAGGTATCACTATATCCACAAACACCGGTTGCCTGCTTTTTGTGTATGGGTTCCGATGTGTTGCCGATGTATGCGGATCGACGGTGGAATAGTACGCTTATGCCGCATTGCCGGAAAGGATTTTTATGAGTTCCGATGGTTTACTAAAGGCCCTTAATGACTCCCAGCGCTATCTGGACATTGTCCACAAACCCCAGCTCGGAAAGAGCGAAGCCGAATGGCTGGTTGAGACCACGGTTGACAATTTCGCCAAATATTATAATAGTGGTTTTATCGAATATCGTAAGTCTGTGGCCGAGGCGGGTGATTTTGCTTCCGTGGAGTGGACGGGACGTGGCGCGACCTTCAGAGATGTGGTGGGGAAGGAGTATATCGACTGCCTGGGTGGCTTTGGCCTGTTCAATCTGGGCTGGGCGCATCCAAAGGTCATTGGGGCCGTGCAGGCACAACTGCAGAAGAGTCCCCTGCCAACCCAGGAACTGCTGGACCCCTTGCGGGGCATGCTGGCGCATCTACTGGCGGAGATTACCCCTGGTGATATTCAGTATAGCTTCTTTGTCGCCAGCGGTACCGAGGCGGTGGAGGGTGCGATGAAGATCGCGAAGCTCTACACGCGCAAGAGCGGCTTTATCGCCGCCGTTCGTGGCTTTCACGGCAAGACGGCTGGTTCCCTCTCCCTGACCGGTAAATCTGTCTTCCGTCGTCCTGCGATGCCGCTGCACAATAATATCTACCACGTCCCCTTTGGGGATGCCGACGCGGTTGAGCAGCAGCTGCGCATCGCGCGCGAAGTGGGCAACGATATCGCGGCCGTTGTTATGGAGCCGATTCAGGGTGAGGCCGGCGCCATCGTGCCGCCAGACGATTTCTGGCCCCGTCTACGCCAGCTATGCGATGAGTACGAGGTCCTCTTGATCGCCGACGAGGTGCAGACCGGTTTGGGACGTACCGGGAAGTTGTGGGGTGTTGAGCACTGGGATGTAGCTCCAGACATTATTACGTCGGCTAAGGCGCTTGGTGGTGGTGTCATGCCCGTGGGAGCCTTCATGGCCACTCCCAAAATCTGGAGCGTCTTCAATAGCAATCCATTCATCCATACCTCGACCACCGGCGGCAATCCGCTGGCCTGCGCCGCCGCCATCGCCGCTATCAACGTCACGCTCGAAGAGAACCTGGTAGAGCAGGCGGCCGAGAAGGGTGAATACTTCATGCAGCAACTTAGAGGTATCGCTGCCCGCCATCCCGATATCTATACCGATATTACCGGTAAGGGGCTGCTGATCGGACAGCATTTCGTGAATGATGATATCGGCTACGAGATCGCCTCGGGCCTGTTCAAGCGCGGCGTCCTGATCTCTGGTACCCTGAACAACTCGCGCGTCATTCGGGTTGAGCCGCCGCTGGTGATGACCAGGAATGAGATCGATACCGTTCTCAATCGGCTGGAAGACACCATCCAGTGCCTGCACTCCTCCGTCTCCGGACCGGGAGCAGAACTGGCCCTGGGCCCCCTTCCCCCCTCTACCGAGGATCACGTGGTCGCCTGAAGATAGCTGTCTATCCCTTGTGGGTATCCGCATGCGCGGCCGCCCTTAAATTAGGAGAGGCGATGATGCAAAAACACGCGTTCACGCGTGTTTTTGCATCATCGCCTCTCCTAATTTTTCTGAGCGCCGTAGGCGCGTAGTGTCATGGCCGAAGGCACGAAACGCACAGCTTAGCTTAGCTGATCAATCAGTCTGCGGGCAATGTGTAATGGCTCTTCCGATGTGTCATCGGGAATCGAGCAACCGTTGGCCAGGATAAGGCGGTGCCCCTTGGTCTGGGTGATGGCCGAGAGGATCTCATTTTGGATCTCAGTTTCGCTGCCGTGGGTCAGGGGACCGCGTTCCCATAAGCCACCCATCAGGCATTTATCCGTGAGGTCCATGGCCTCACTTAGCTCGGGACCAGTCACGCGGTCGCTCCAGCTGAGCACGGAAACCGGATAGTCGGTGAACTGTTCAAAGTGGATTTCGTCGCCCTCCTGGCCGGGATCAGCATGGATATGGACGATATTGAGCCAGCCGGCCTGCGCCCCCTTGAGGGCTTCCAGGTCGTGTGGGCGAGCAATGCGCCAGTATTCTTCGGGGGTAAAGTCCGCGTTGGTCGCGCCCATGCATGAGAAGAAGATGCCGCTGGCGCCCGCCTCTATCGCGGCCCGCATCAGGTTCCGCAGATTAGCGGCCACGATGGCCAGTCCTTTTTCTATGACGGAAGGCTGCCGGCGCGCCCCCTCAATGACCCGCTGCCTGCCGCTAAAGTTATCCCCCATAAAATTGAAGAGGTAGGTTAACGGGCTAAATAGGGTCAGGATGAGCGGATAGTCGGGTCCCAACTGCATGCGCAGCGTACGGATGCAGTGCAGTTGCTCTTGAAAGGCTGGAGTATCCAGATCCAGCTGTGGCAACGACTGGAATTGAGAGACATCGCTGATCGCCTCCCCTGGTTCTGGATACGGCAGATCTGGCATAATCTTGACGATGTCCAGGTCAAACTTGCTCTTAAAAAACTCAAACGTCTCCTCCGCCAGCCGTTCACCCGATCCCTGTGGGCGGAAGTGATGCCAGAAGCACAAGGGGACCCGGTCAACAGGCTCTCCGCGCAACGCGGCGCGTACCCGTTGAGCGGGGGTCATCGTTATAGGCATCGTCTTAGAGGTCTCCTTCCCCTGGATATTCCTGAGTCTCCACGTGTTCGATGCGAATGATACGCGGCTCGGTGTCTGGCAAACGTTTCCCCTGGCTTGAGAACTCTTTTGAGGCCAGACCCTGCGAATAGCGCGTCTTATCAAATTCGGCGCGCTCATGTATTATGTTGGTTAATATCTTGTCACACCAGTTAGCAAGCATGGCACCCGCGATTGCGCCTCCGGTTAAAGCCACGATCTTTACGATTGCGCCACCAACAGAATTATTATTTTCCATCGAGGTTTCCTTTCGTCATGTGCGTGCACAGCGATGCTCTCAATCATTTGCTATACAAGTATACGTTAGAGAGGGCATGAAGGATGAAAACGGGGGTTGCGCACAGGCATTTTGTGATGTTACTGATACACGATCTGGTACCTGAAGACACCCATAATGGTTACCAGATCTATAAAAATTATAGGAAAAGTACATCTATGTGTTAAAATCTGCTACTGAGTTCGATAGCAAGAGGCTACAAATTGATAGAATATATTGTAGTGTGTGTGGGGGAGACGTAGAATGGATACCATAACCAGGATTGGGATTTTCTGAAAGCTGCTCTTTTTTCGAGCCAAAAGTGAGGATTATGAATGGATGAATTGCGAAGGCGTATTCAGGTGGCACGTGGCGCGGAACCGGCGGATCTATTGCTACGCAATGCTCAACTGGTGAATGTTTGTAGCGGTGAATATTATCGGGCCGATGTGGCGATTGTGGATGACATTGTTATCAGTGTGATGCCCCAGCAGGATGGATCGTTCCCAACCCTGACCGCGCGCGAGGTGCGTGATCTTGGGGGACGCTGGTTGGCCCCCGCCTTGATCGATGGCCATATGCATATTGAGAGCACGATGTTGACCCTGGCTGAGTTCGCGCGCCAGGTGGTGCCACGCGGCGTAACGTCGGTGATACTGGATCCCCATGAGTTCGCGAACGTGCTGGGCCTGGATGGCATTCGCTACGTGCTGGAGTCGGGCCGGGATCTGCCGCTCACTTCCTATGTAATGCTCTCATCCTGCGTGCCCGCGTCAAGTTTTGAGAGCCCCTATCGGACGTTGCTGGCCGAGGATCTCTTACAGTTGCTAGCAGAGGAGCAGGTGCTGGGGCTGGCCGAGATGATGAACGTCCCGGGCGTGCTGGCGGCCGATCCACAGGTGCTGGCGAAGATCAAGGCTACGCGGCAGCAGCGCCTGGTTGTTGATGGGCACGCTCCCGGCGTTGCTGGGCATGATCTGAACGCCTACGCGGCCGCCGGCATCCAGTCAGACCACGAATGCACAACGGCCGAGGAGGCGCGTCAACGTATCCGGCTGGGACTCTGGCTGATGATTCGTGAGGGCTCGGCCGCTCAGAATCTGGACGCCCTGCTGCCCCTGGTGCGAGAGCTGCATCCGCCCCGCGTATTTTTTGTGACCGATGATCGCGATCCTTTAGACATCATGACCCGCGGCCACATCGACTCGATGGTGCGGCGAGCAATCGAACTGGGACTGGAGCCGGTAGAAGCGATTCGCCTTGCCTCCTATAATACAGCCCAATATTTTGGTTTGCTGAATCGGGGCGCCATCGCCCCTGGCTATGTGGCGGACCTGCTGGTGCTGGATGACTTGCAGACCTTCAAAGTGGCTGAAGTCTATAAAGACGGCGTGCTAGTGGCTCAGCATGGTCAACTGACCGCTGAGATCCTTCAGGACGGCGCGGGTACCGCTGGCGTGACCGGAACGATTCATATTGGTACCATCACTGAGGCCGATCTGCGCATCGTCGGCAGGCCTGGACCGGTAGAGGTGATCGGCATCGAGCCGGGCCAGATCATTACCACGCATCTGCGGGAGGAGGCGCCCCTGCGCGCCGGTGAGATCGTGGCCGATCCCGCGCGCGACCTGTTGAAGCTGGTGGTCATCGAGCGCCATCATGCCAGTGGAAAGGTCGGGCTGGGGCTCGTCAAAGGCTTTGGCTTGCGCAAGGGTGCCATCGCCTCCAGCGTGGCGCACGATGCTCACAACATCGTCATCGCGGGCGCCAGCGATAGCGATATTGTGCAGGCGGCGTACGCGTTAGAAGAGATGGGTGGAGGCTTTGTCTGCGTCGTCGATGGCCAGGTGCGGGCACGCGTTCCGCTACCGATCGCAGGCCTGGTCTCGCCGCTACCCGCCGCTGAAGTGGTCCAACAACTACGCGCACTGGACGCTGTGGCCGCCGAACTTGGTTGCTCATTAGAGCATCCCTGCATGACCCTGAGTTTTCTCTCTCTTTCGGTGATCCCGTCGCTCAAGCTGACAGATCAAGGGTTAATTGACGTTGAAACATTCACTCGTATCCCCCTACAAAGGTAATGCCTATGCTATCCGAGCTGATTGAATATCATTGGGCGGAGAACATCGACGATGTTCTTCTGCTACTGGGTCGTCTTGATGTCAAGACGGTCCCCCTGGCTGGTGGAACCTATCTGCTGGGTCTACAGGATGATAGTATCGAGGCTGTGGTAGATCTGCGGGACCTGGAGCTTGCCTCTATTTCTGAAGATGCCCGTGGAGTCCATATCGGTGCCATGACGACGCTGCAGCAGCTGGTGGATGAACCTCTATTAAGAGAGTTCGCCACCGGCCTGCTGGCTCGTTCCGCCTACGCCTCTTCCTCTTCGCGCTTGATACGCAATAGCGCAACCATCGGGGGAACTATCGCGACTGGTGGGGCCTCGCAGGCTGATCTGTTGACGGCCCTGGTCGCCATGGACGCGGAAGTTGTCGTGCGCTCGGGTTCAAAATCTCAGATAGATTTGAGCGGCGGCACGTATGATCGCCCCGGATTGGCGTTGCCTGGCGTTGTTTATAAAGGAAAGCAGGAGCGCCGTATCCCGTGCCAGGAAGTTGCCATCGAGCGCCGACCGGCCGAATTGATTGTTGAAATTATCGTGCCTCGCCCGGCTTTGAGCAGTGGCACCTCTTTGATGCGTGTCAGTCGCACGGCGGCCGATGCCGCGTTGCTCAACGCGGCGGCCCTGGTTGAAATTGAAAATAAGGTTTATCGCAAGGTACGCCTGGCGTTGGGAGGTGCTTCCATGGAGCCGGTGCGGCTGTATGGGGTTGAGCAGCTGCTCGAGGGGCAGCCGGTCATGAATCCGCTTAACAGTCAGAGGCTTCTTACCACCTTGCAAGAAGGTATGACCATGTTTCGCCCTCCTGCAGATGTGCGTGCCAGCAGTAGCTATCGACGTGTGAGTGGCATGGGGTTAGCCTATCGCGCGCTCGAAGAAGCAATGAACGTGGCCAGCTGGCGTGGCATGGTGTCATCTGAAAGAGGAGGCTAGATGGAACTCGAATTACGTATTAATGGGGTCGTTGAGGGCCTGGAGGTCGCGCCAAACGAGCCGCTGATCTCGCTACTGCACCGCCAGGGATATAGCAGCGTCAGGCAGGGATGCGAGACAGGTGAGTGTGGTGCCTGTACCGTGCTGGTTGATGGCGTGCCGCGTCCGAGCTGCGTCATGCTGGCGGCCCAGGTGGGCGGCTGCACCCTCTCAACGGTAGAAAGCCTGGGCAATCCTGACAAACTGCATCCGTTGCAGTCGGCCTTTGTGGAAATGGGGGCCGCTGGCTGCGGCTTCTGCACCTCAGGTATGCTGCTCTCCGCCCACGCTCTCTTGCAGCGTAACGCCTCTCCTTCAGAAGTTGATGTGCGCGACGCGCTCTCCGGTAATATCTGCCGCTGTACCGGCTATGTCAAACCTGTGCAGGCCGTCTTGCGAGCGGCCGCCATCTTGCGTGGTGAGCAGGTCGAGCCTTTGAACCAGACCACGATCGCCGCCGATCTGCCCGCGACAGAGCAGACCGAGGAGATAGCCAGCCGGTCAGGGTCACAGCAGCAGACCAGCAGCGTGGCCTCAGGCAGCGGCGCCGTCACGACCAGGATTCCGGTGATTACGCCGCAGATGATGTCCCAGCCGGCGGCCCCGACCGTGCCGGCTCCCCGGCCGAACTTACAGGTCATTGGAACAGCTGCCTCGGCCCATAATGCCGTCAAGGCTATTACCGGCAAGGCGGTGCTCGCCAGCGACGTGCAGCCGCGCAGAATGGCCTATGCCCGTATTTTAACCAGTCCCCATGCCCACGCCGTCATTCGCTCTATCGATGCCTCGGCGGCCCGTGCCCTGCCAGGTGTGCTGGCTGTATTGACCTATAAAGATGTGCCGCGCATCCCCTATTCCAGTATTGAGCGCGCCAGCGGTGAAGGTTCGCTGCTGGACCAGTACTGCCTGGATTATGTCGTGCGCTACGTTGGTGATCGGGTCGCGGTCGTGGTGGCCGAGACGCAGGAGGTCGCGGACCAGGCGCTCGCGTTGATCTCGGTTGAATACGAGGTGCAGCCAGCGGTGCTGGATCAGCGCCAGGCCCTGGTTGCGGGCGCGGCCCATGTCCATAGCGAGCGGGAATCGCAGGGGATCGCGGATGCCGTCCGCAATATTGCCGCTCGCGTTCGCAATGAGGTGGGCGATGTCGAGCAGGGCTTTGCCTCAGCGGATCATGTGATTGAGACCGAATATATCGTGCCTCCTGTACAGCAGGCTCCCCTGGAACGCTATAGCGTCCTCACCTATTTCGATGCGGAAGACGATCTGGTTGTACGCACCAATACCCAGCTACCACACTATATCCGCCATACGCTGGCGCGACTGCTGAATCTGCCACTGCGCCGCATTCGGGTCGAGCAGCCAGAGGTTGGCGGCAACCTGGGTCAGCGCCAGCACATAGAGGGTGAGGACCTGTGCGCGCTCCTGACCATGGTCACGAAGCGCCCGGTCCTGCTGGAGTATTCGCGCGCCGAAGAGTTCCGCAGCAACCATACGCGTCAGCAGTATATTCTGCGCATGAAGACCGGGTTGAAGCGGGATGGGACGCTACTGGCCAGCCAGATGGTGGTGCTGGCCGATACCGGCGCCTATGCCACCCATCCATTGACGTCGCAGGCGCACGCCGTCAATGCCCTGGCCCTCTATCCCTGTCCCAACATGCGCTTCCTGGCGGAGGTGTTGTATACCAATCATGCGCCCGCTAGCACGACGCAGGCCTATGACCTGCAGCATGAATTTTTCGCGCTCGAAAGCCATATGGATGAGATTGCGCGCCAGCTCAGGATGGACGCATTGGCCCTGCGGCGACAGAACTGGCTTAAGAGTGGAGATCGTTATCCGCTGCGCTCGGCCACCGGCGGTGCTCGTGACATCAGCGTCGTCATCGAGAGCTGTGGGTTGGCCGCCTGTATGCGTGCGGTAGAAGAGAAGCTGGAATGGAAGAAACGGCGTGGTAGGCGTGGCCATGATCGCTATCGCCATGGCATTGGCCTGGCCCTCGCATTCTACGGCGATCCTGGCCTGGTGAGCGGCACCAGCGGAGCGATAATCAAGCTCAATGAGGACGGCTCATTTGATCTCTTCGCGGGACGCAGCGAGAACGGTACCCAGTTGAAAACCTTCCTGACGCAGATCGCGGCCGAGGTGCTGGGCGTCTCTATGACTGACATCCTCTTACACGCGTCTGATACCAGCGCGGCGCCCTTTGAGCGAGACATCAACGACGTGACGGCCTTTTATATGAGTGGGAACGTGGTGAAGCGGGCCGCCGAACAGATTCGCCGCCAGATCCTGATGGTGGCGGGTCGCATGCTGAATGTGCTTCCCGAGACCCTTAAGATCAGCGATGGGATCATCAAGGGAGCTCCGGGTACCCGGCTGACCCTGGCGGAGGTAGCTACCCATGCCATGTACGAAGAGGGTCGCCAGCTGATGACTAACTCCTCCTGGAAGTCTCAGGTTATCCCCATGACCTTTGCCGCCCAGGGCGTTGAGGTCGAGGTAGACGTCGAGACCGGTGGTATCCGTATCGTCAAGGTTATTACCGCCGTTGACGCCGGCCACCCCATCAATCCCGCTCTGTTGGAAACCCAGATCGCCGGCGATGTTACGCTGGCTCTCAGTCGCAGCATCAGCGAAGAGATGTTCTATGATCAGAACGGGGCGTCCCTCAATGGTGGCTGGTCGGAATCCCATCCCTTCAGCGCGGTCGAGATGCCCGACCTGCAGAACTACCTGGTTGAATCAGAAGATAACACCGAGCTCTTCGGGGCCAAAGCGGTTGTTGGCATCCCTCTCTACGGAGTCGCGCCAGCAATCGCCAATGCCATCCTGGACGCCGCCGACATTCACATCCGGCAATTGCCCTTCACCCCCGAACGCCTCCTGCGCGCCATCCACGCCTACATGGCCCGCCAGAGCAGCTAAGAGGAATGATTTCTTGCAAAGAGGAAAGCTCAACCCCTCCCGCGGGAGGGGTTGAGCTTTCCTCTTTGCAAGAAATAGTACTTCTGCCTCTATCGGAAATGCGTTTGCACCTATATATTTCAAACATGGAGAGGCTAAAGGAATGCTCTTTTTGGTCGATATATTTCTATGTAGGGCCGCCATATCGCCATGAGCATAGTAAATAGGGGCTATCTTATTTTTCTTTCATCAGGCCCCCAAAAGGGGTGGACGTGGTGTACACAAAAGAAATAGTATGATGATAGCTGTGGAGTGATTTCGTACGCTTTGAAACATTTTGATGCACGAAGAACGTAACGTGGACGTTGTTTTTATGTGGAAGAATGCGACCGGCATTTCTCGATTGTTGGCGTCGTACCCCTATTTTTATTGATAGTGCTGGCAGTCATTCCCTGCTATAATGCGTGTGGAAAAGCTAGTTTAGATTGGAGTCGCCCATGGCTCGTCGTTTTCACCCAAAAAGCACGCCCAGAGAAAACTTGCATATCTTTTTTCACTCCATACCATGGAAATTAATAATAATCATACCCATCATGGTATTGCTGGCGGTCCCTACATTTATTTACGGGACTCATGCCGGAAGTGGTATTATCCCCTCCGTAACTAATATGTTTTATACATTGTCCAATGTCTCTAACTTGCCGACCCCCACGCCTCTGCCAGCCTTCTTGACGACGTTGCCACAGGTCGGATCGATTCAATATACGGTGGGTGAGGGAGATAACTGTGACGCGGTGCTGGCGTATCGCATGCACATGTACAGCGCCAGCGAGGTATTTAGCGATGCCAATGCCGTTACCGTGAAGCAGTTGAGCCACGATGTGGGGCAGGACTGCCATCGCCTGCAGCCCGGCATGGTTCTGACCCTCTCCCCCCAGTATCCACTGGTGGCCCTGGGTGGTGTGCTGACAAAAATTGAGGGTTCCACCACTCGCCAGGTACTACCGACGCCCCTCATCAAGGTGCCCTCAAAGGAGGACTACACGCCTGACTGCTCCAATGGCTGTCTGCTGACGGTGCGCATCAATTCCAACGTCAGCGTACGCTTGAATGTGCAGACCTCGCTGGCACTGCATCCAGGTGCCTGGATCTGGACGCAGGCTATGCTGCCGCGCAAATCCATTCCCGGTTTTAGCAACTACCCCTACGCCGACCCCACCGCCAGTTTGAACGGCAAGACCCTGCAAGCCTGTGATTTTCAGGTGAACGATACGCACGACGATAATTCGGTCTCCTGCAGCGATCTCAATCCCAATACCATTAATGTCGATGGCGGTGCCTGGCTGCTGGGTGTCACTGGCTCCAATTCCCTGGATCACTGGCGCTACCCGATTCACGCTTCCTCCGGTACACAGATCATGATCTGGCTGGAGAACGATAACGGTGCCCTACGCTACCATCGCGGTGATCCCATCTATCGCTATGATGCCATATCGCAGCTCTACGTCAAGTTGTAGATGGACAGCAAGTTTGTTGTCAGGTCATCGGGCTGTTGAGAAACTGGTGGCTTTATGGTATAGTGAGGCATACACTTGTGCAGGCAGGTTGTGCCTCATTTGTATTATATGTATCTCGACATTGTGTGCATCACAGGCCGATCTCCTTTCTTTCCCCACATCATTATGAGGAACGCATCAGAGTGGCAGGCATGCTACCCCGCCTGATTGTGCTGCGTATTATTACCGGCCTGAGATTCTTCTTTATTTTTGCGTCCGGATTTCGTTGTATCTTTTTATAAGGCATAGCAAGAGACAGCAACGAAACGCTGTTAAGATCGTTTTATATCTTATGTTTATCAAAAAACAACAGTTGCTGGCTTTTTTGTGTATTGGAGTAATGTATGGCAGATCTGGAGGGAAAGAACCTCGATCGGTATGAGTTACGGCAGCTCAGAGGGCGTGGCGGTATGGCCGATGTCTACCTGGCCTATGATCCCCACTTTGAGCGCGAGGTGGCTATAAAAGTGTTTAAGCGTGAGGATGAAGATCTTCTGAGGCGCTTCATTCGTGAAGCTCAGTTGATGGCATCTCTTCACAATGCCCATCTGATGCCGGTCTATGATACAGGAACCTGTCGCCTCAATGGCATGAATATATATTATATCGTCATGCCTTTTATGGATGGAGGTACGTTGCGCGCGCGCATTCGGCGCGCCCCCATTCCGCTGAAGCAGGCATGTCGCTATCTGCGTGATATCGCCGATGCCCTCGATTATATGCATGGACAGGGTATCATCCATAGAGATATTAAATCCTCCAATGTGCTGCTGGATGCCGATGGGCGTTGTTACCTGGCCGACTTTGGTATCGCGCGTACCGCGAGCGATTCGACGCAAATGACCAGTACGGGTAATGTGCTGGGAACGGTGGATTATATCGCTCCAGAGCTATTTGAGTCGAACTATCGCGCCGATGAGCGTAGCGATTATTATTCGCTGGGCGTGTTGCTCTATGAGATGGTTACCGGGCACCTGCCGTTTGTGGCCGAGAATCAGATCGCTGTGGTGGCTATGCACGTCAATAAGCTGCCTCCGCCTCCGCATACGTATGTGCCAAATCTGTCGCCTGCGGTTGAAAATGTGATGTTGCGGGCGCTGGAGAAGCAGCCGGAAGCGCGCTACGGTAGCGCCAATGAACTGGCCACCGCCTTCTGCCGCGCCAGCACCGCCCGCCCGACGGCCAAGTTGCCGGCCGCCAGTGCGCAAAGCCAGCCAAGCGGAGCTTTTACCTCCTCCACACGTCGGCAGGCTGTGCCTCCCCCTGTCTCTTACCCGCCCGCCTCCTATCCACCTGCGCCGCGTCCAACGCCAGCGGTCGCCGCGCCAGCGGATGGCTATTACGGAGAGGCTCCCGGACAGTACGCGGCCCAGGCTTCGCTCTATCCGCCGCCGGACCTGCAGAAAAATCAACCGGCTCGCACGCAGGGCTGGATCGTGACCATGATCGCCATTATCATTTTATTGATCATTGCCATACCGGTCTCCTACGCGGTGATGAAGACCATCAATCGCCCGGTCGCGGTGTCCACCCCGGTTCCCCCTACAGCTACTCCAGATCTACAATCGACGGCACAGGCGTCTACGGCCACGGCTGTACAGCAGGCCAACGGAAGCGCGACTGCGGTCGCCCAGTCTACGGCAACGGTGCAGGCTAAAGCGAGCGCAACCGCGACGGCGAAAAAGCAGGCCACAGCGACAGCACAGGCCCAGTCTACGGC
The DNA here is from genome assembly GCF_036245075.1 of Dictyobacter halimunensis. NCBI lineage: Bacteria > Bacillati > Chloroflexota > Ktedonobacteria > Ktedonobacterales > Dictyobacteraceae > Dictyobacter > Dictyobacter halimunensis. Next base: position 1,278,954 of record NZ_BSRI01000002.1, on the reverse strand, counting down.
GACGGTGCAGGCGAAGGCCAGCGCCACCGCGGGCGTCATCCAGACGGCGACCGCCGCCAATCCGCTCTACTCGGACGCCCTGAATAATCCGAATGACGCCAATACCCAGGCGGCGCAGTGGGACACCAATCTGATGACCTGCTCATTTCATGATGATGGTTATCACGTTACCGCCAACCAGCTGAATACTTTCGTCGGATGCCATGAAGCGGGCAAGCAATTCCAGAACTTTACCGTCCAGATCGATATGTCGATTCAGAGCGGGCATTCTGGCGGACTCTTCTTTCGTATGGATGTCGGTCCTTTGAAGGGGTATCTGTTTGAGGTAGATGATAAGGGGAATTATAAAATTTCTGTCTCAAAGAACTATGATCTAGGTTCCATGACCGTTCTGCGCGATTGGACCGCCTCTCCCGATCTGAAGACCGGCACCAATAAGAACCGGTTGCAGGTGATTGCGCGCGACGGTACGCTGCTCTTCTATATCAATGGGATGTATCAGCCGGCCCCCATTCAGGATGCTACCTTAAACGGTGGCGACATCGGTTTCATGGCCGCCTGGGATAAAGGGGAGAAGACTACTGTGGTGTATAGCAATGTAAGTGTGTATCCGCTTTCGTGAGCGGATGCACATTTATATTGCTTGTTTTTAGTGCGTTGGGAAGGTATGCGCCCCCGCACGGGCGTCCGCATGCGCGGCCGCAATTTTTATTAATAGCGTAGTGCCAATGGTGCTCATTCGCGCACCATTGGCACTACGCTATTAATAGGGAAGAGCCTCACAATTTAATATTTAACGGGGTGATGTCGCGCACCGTGTGGCATCACCCCGTTAAATATTAAATTGCGCATGATTTTTAGTTGTGGGGATTGGTGAGTTTGTGCTCGACGGCGTAGGCGGCCGCTTCGCTGCGGCGTGAGAGGCCCAGCTTTTCCAGGATGTGGCTGACGTGGTTGCGGGCGGTCTTCTCGCTGAGGTAGAGGGCTTCGGCGATCTGTTTGTTGGTATAGCCACGGGCAACCAGCGCGAGTACCTCCCGTTCGCGATCGGTGAGATCGTCTCCAGGTGTGGTGCCACCGTGGCTGGCTATGCTGCTCATGTGTGCAATGGCCTTTCTGGTGGTATCTGGTTTGAGTAGAGATTGTCCGCCCGCTACCTGGCGCACCGCTTTGAGCAGTTCTGCGCGGCTCACGTTTTTGAGCAGGTAGCCACTGGCGCCCGCCAGGATTGAAGCGGTGACCGCCTCACCGTCGGGATAAGAAGTGATCATCAGGACCGCTACCTGGGGATATTGACTGCGGATCTCGCGGCAGGCTTCGATCCCTCCCATCTTTTCCATGCGTACGTCCATGAGGATTACTTCGGGCATGAGGACAGTGATTTTTGCCAGGGCCTCGGCCCCGTTGCTGGCCTCGCCGACCACGTTGATGTCGGATTCCAGCTCAAATGCGGCACGCATTCCTAAACGGACTACTTCGTGATCGTCAACTATCATGAGGCGGATTTTGGGCATGGGAAACTCCTTTTTCTGTTTAGAAAGGTATGCCGACACGGACGGTTGTGCCACCGTCTGGCTGTGGTACGATGGTGAAGTGCCCCCCAAGCTCGCTGGCACGTTCACGCATGCCTTTTATGCCGTGGCCGGAGAGAATCTGCGGTGCTTCAGGTGTCTGTCGAATATCTCGCATATCGGATAAGGGAAAGCCACGACCATTGTCGCGGATATCAACTTCAATCTGCTCTGGTTGATAGCGTATCACGACATCGAGCTGGCTGGCCCCGGCATGCTTATAGGCGTTGGTCAATGCTTCTTGCACGATGCGAAAGAACGTCGTTCCTATCTGCGCATAGCGGCGCGAGCGGAGGCGTGCCTCATCATATATATCGTCTGACCCTTCTAGGTGTAACTGGGTGGGGATATCGCTGATCGCCTCAAACTCGCGCAGTTGGTTGCTCAGCATCTGCGTCAGGGTCGTGGTGCCGCTCATTAATGGTTTGAGCGAGAACATATAGTTGCGCGTCTCCCACAGGGCCTGCTTGGAGATCATGACCATCTTGCTCAGGCGTTCCGCCAGTGGAGAGAGCAGCTCGGCATCCTCTTCCGACGCCTCTATGATGCGTTGCGCCTGTGCCTGGCACGTTTCCGCCTGCAGGCTCAGCATATACGTCAGCTGCGCGATCCCATCATGAATCTCACGGGCGATACGCCCACGTTCGGCATCCGCAGCCAGCCGGACCGTCTGTTCGGCCAGGCGAATATTATCTAGCGCTACCAGCAGCTGGGTCCCAGCAATGGTCAAAAACTTCTCGTGCTGCATGTTGAATGGCGTCATGCGCAGGCTTTCGGCTCCCAGCACCAGTTGTGCATGCTCATCCTTGAGCAGGGGCAGATACAGGCGCGCGATGCCTCTGTTCTCTTGCTCAATCGGTTCAAACGTCAGCAATTTTTGTTTGGTCTGCAGCACCTTCTGGATGAGCCGGGTGCTGTTATCTGGCAGTTGATCCACTGTAAACGTATTTTCCTGACGGATCAACATAGGTGCCAGGTGAAGCGGTACACGGGCGGTCGTATCGTCGCGTGCAAGATCGATCAGGGCGATGGTCAGGCGGTCAAAACGGCCTCTCTGAATAGATTTGAGGCTGCGCTGCAATAGTTGTTGACGATCGCCGCTACCCTGGAGCAGCGCCTCACCAATGTGGACCAGCGCGGCCTGCGTGCGTGCATTCTCCCGTTCTTGCCGTTTGCTACGTGCGTAGTTTTCTAACAAGTTAGATAAGTAGGCGACCAGGATGGCCACAATGGGCGTATCGACGAGCGAGCCCGCGATATCGACCGCGTTTGGCGTATAGTTGACTGCGCCGGGCGCATGGATGAACAGGCCCAGCAGCGCGAACAGATCATAGCCCAGGGCGGCCAGCAGGCCACCCCGGTAGCGGAACGCCGCCGCGGCCGCGAAAACGGTCGACATCCCATAGCGATAGAATGGTGAGCCAAGACCGAATGGCGGATTCAAAAATGGCGCGCTAAAATACATGACGAGTCCACAGATAATGACATCCATAGTATAAATAGTGATATTCCAATAATGATTGCGTGTCTGCGCCAGGGGCGGAATGAGCTCGGCTTCTCCTTCTTCGTCCTCTTGCCGATGTCGAAAGGAGCCGGGTTGGCCCTTTGGGGAGCGCACCGGCCCTGAGAGTAAGCGCGGAAACAGGATACGCAGCACAGGGGCATAGAGGGTGACGATCAGGGTTTCGATGAATGTAATGACCAGTAGAAGGGTTGCCATTGACCCGTATTTGATTGCCTGGCTATCAATATATGTAGAATGGGCGAAGATAATAACGATAAGCGCATAGAGCCACATGCTCCAGCGCCAGACCAGAAAGAAGTAACTGGGTATAACACGGAGCCGCCGTAAGGTTGAGCGGGGCACGTTTCGTGCACGGAAAAAATTTCTCGCTTGCATCATGGCAACTGCCGCCTTTATGATTTGAACCTGTATTGTAGATTCATCCTAATCTTCTCAATTATGCCCTGTTTTACAGGGCGAGTCAATGTAGATGAGCTCACGTGGCTGGAATATCGAAGACGTTCGGAGTGTTATAGTATGTGAACAGTAAATTTGGAAGCGCTCCATCCGGCTTCTCTTTTTTTCGCGCCGCCGAAGGCAGCAAGGAAAGACTTTTAAATGACCCTGGAGTAATGCCAGATTTGCGAACCCTGAAAAAAATTATGTAGTATGGACGTATAATCATATATAGGTATTCCTGACACCGAGATATCTCCCATATTGATGTGAATATTAATGAAAACCCTTATCTGCTCTTGAGTTACGGAGAAAAACGAGGTATCATAAGACCGTTAGGAGTAAGAGTTTACGTATATCCTGGAATAGATCTTCAAGGATCAGGTGTCACCACCAAAACTTTATGGAGGTGCTAAGTGGGATCAAAACAAGCTAACAAACCATCGGGTCGTCAGATAGCGATTCTGAACGATCTGGGGAACCGACCGTTGCGCGTCCGACCGGTGCGCTACATGGGTCGTGAGTGGTGGGCTGTCGACTCTGAAGACATCTGGCCTGGAATGGTAATGGACCTGCGGCGCCTGGGGTTTGAGTCGGTAGCCATAGCAGAAAATGTTCTGGTGAGAGAAAGTTCTCCTATGCCCGAGATGCAGATGGAAGGCCCGAATGCGTTAAACGGATTGAAGCCTTTTCCTGTCATTCAGCCGACCATCCAGATTCGTCGAGAGTCGTATTTAACTGATTACTCATATTCAGACCTTGAATATCTCGATGATGATTATGAGGATGAAGACGAAGACGAAGAGTGGGATGCCGAAGACCTGGATGCCGAGCGCGAGTAGCGCCAGGCCTTTTTTATATAGATAAAAGTTAAATATCAATGTGACTGTAGCGCATTGTGTGCGGCACCTTCTGGATAGTTGCGATCTGGAAGGTGTTTTTTTTATGCATGAAGAATTGCCTTGAATGAGTATGAGATGCTTTGCTATCTTTTCATCTTCTGCTATAATGAAATGCATAAGCATGTGGCATGAGGCAATAAGAGAGCATTGATGGACGTGTGCATCGAGACGTTTTCCTGTACCAATGCGGCACATTATAGGAATACCATCGGTTGCGACTCCATACAAATGTGCAAGTGGAATATATAAAGCAATGAGGAGCTAAAATGCAGAAGGATTCTGAGCAGGAAACACAACCTATCGCGGTGCAAACCGAAGAAGCACCCATTGAACAGGACAATCTTTTCGGAACCCCCATTGTGCTTGACGATCAATTCGATGAGTCTGAAGCACCTGCGTCTCCACCCGAGCACATGGCTGCTCTGAACGAGCAGACCAGCCTGGCCGCCTGCGCGGGACCGTATCGTCAGGAATTGATGCTGCGCGGCAAATCTAATTACACTGTGACATGCTTTCTCTCGGATCTGAAGATGCTGATAGATTTTATGGGCGCTGATATCCCAGTTGGTCGTATTACGAAAGAGAACGTGACGGATTGGCTGATGAAGCTGAAGTTTGGCACGCCCGGTATGACCCCGGCCCCTAAGACAATGGCTCGTCGCGTCACATTTCTGAAGAACTTTTTTACCTGGCTGGAGCGTGAGCATATTATTCGCGAGAATCCGTCCGCCAGCCTGACACTGGAGCGACCACAGCCGCCGCTCCCTGAACTCCTTACGGACGATGAAGTTCGGCAGTTGATGGAGGCGGCCCAGGAGGACGCCCGCTGCCACTGCCTGGTGTATCTTATCTTACGAGCCGGCCTGAAAAAAGAAGAGGTGATGGGGCTCAAGGTTCACCATATCGATCTGATCGATCCCCATAATCCCCTGGTCTCCATTCGTTTTGCCGCCTCCACAAACAAGCAGCATCGCGAGCGCCGCATCGCCTTGCCAGCTGAGTTTACAGATATCTTCCACCGCTATCAGCAGGACTACCATGTGACAGATGTGGTCTTTCCCTGTACCGATCGCAACCTGAATTATATTCTGGCCAGGGCAGTGAGCGCCGCCAACATCAAGAAGCGCGTGACCCTGCAACTGTTGCGTGACACCTTTGCTGTACAGCAGTTGCGCGATGGTATCTCGCTGGATGGCCTGCGTGAAAAGTTGGGCCTCTCAGATGAAGCCTGGCTGGAGTCAAAAGAAAAGTATCGCCGCCTGGCTTTTCCCGCTAAGTAGCGGGGCACTCTTCTTGTTTGCGTACGTGGGCGCCTCCGCATAGGCGTCCGCATGCGCGGCCGCAATTGGTTTTAATGTGTCGGTGGCACCTGGTGCATTCGCACCAGGTGCCACCGACACATTAAATAGGGAGCACTCTGGTGCGCCTATGTTTCCCAACAGTGTTTTTATGAGTAGCGCTGCGGTGGTACCGTCATTCTTTGAGGAGGCTGGGGTGTGATGACGAAGTGGGTAGCTTTACGCTTGATGGCATTGTTGAGCAGTACAACATTGAGAATAATGGCTCCAATGGCCAGCGGTCCCAGGCAGATCAGCCCGAAGCCAAGCGTAAACAGGGTGCCAAGGATCATTAAAGGCCAGTAGAGGAAGAAACTGCATACTAGCAGGATCGATCCAACCGTTGTTTCACGCGTCATGAGCCAGCCAACCCCAAAGATGCCGATCAGCGATAAAATAAATTCTGTTATCAGGGCCGTATTATCTCTTTGGGTGACGGTAAATGCGCTGGCTCCATCTGCAGGCGGTGCATAGGCGGTAAATGTAGCCTGGTACGTTGGTGGTTGCTGATAAGGTGGAGGTGAGGCGGTATAGCCATTGGAGTAGGGAGGACGATACGAGCTCTGACCTGGACCACGTGGTGCTGGCTCCTGGATTGGTGGTACAACGTTTTGTCGCTGCCGGGATGTGGGCGACCCGTTTTCAAGTGGCGGATATGCGCCATATGATGTATGTGGCTGCTCATTGCCGGTGCTGCTTCCACATGCCGGGCATATCCTGGTTGTCTCTGCTATTTCTTTTCCGCAACGTGTACAAAACATGGTTAGCCAAGTCCCTCTTACTATCAATGGACGCGCAGGTTTTTACGGCCTCTAATACACTCTGACAGTATCCGCTGTCGCATGTCCATGTGCCGTATGTATTTGATTACTTACTTGTACGTACGCAAAAGATATAGGTTGTAGATGCAAGGCGCCAGCGGACCCGTTATGGTGGGGCTACCTTCCATCCTTGAGCATCACCTGTAACTTCAATTGTACCCGCTTTCCCTACATTTACAGTATGAATATGGGATAGCGTTTCTGGTAGCTTTATGGCGGTTACATCTGTTGCCTGGCCTTTCTTTTGCTTTGCCGGAGGGGTTTCGATCAACAGAGATGGATGGGCCTGCTGAACGAGGAGACTCAATTCTTTGCGCACCGGTTGCTGACCATCGCCAACAATCTGAACAATATCAGCACCGAGCGCACCCGATGTCGTTTGACTGCTCAACTGAGAAAGGGCATACTGGCTCTGCGCTGCCGTACCCAGCAAGAGTAGCCGGATACCGGGGGCCATGAGGCGTATAACCAGCGTATTATCCTGTATGCTGTTGCTGGGATGGAGCTGCGCACCCGGCCACATGATCTGCAGCGACGTATATTTTCCCACCGCCAGTACGTTTCCACGTGTCAGAGATTGATAGGGAAGCTGTTGCTCCTGAATCGTCTGCCGCCAGCGGGCATAGGTGGCCGAAGGATGGAGCATGCCCCCATCAACCACTGTACCAACACGATAGCGCGTCACCACATCCTGTAATCCCAGCAGATGATCGGTGCGCGGAACCGTTAAGATAACCAGATCCAGGGAACGCTGCCAGGATGGGAGACGGTTATCTAACGCCTGAGAAAGGGATGGCACATCCAGTCCGCCATCGATCAATATCGTTTTCGCGTCTGCCGTACGGATAAAGATCGCTTCACCCTGCGCGGGCTTGCCGGTGGGACCAACGCGCAAGAAGTCGATGATGGTTGTTCCTGTGGCCTGTGAGGGCAGGCTGGCGATAGCGGTAGTTGCGATAATGGTAATTGCTATGCCCGCGTAGAGTAAGCGCCGCCCCCAATTTGAGCGTGATTCCCTGGGGATATTGGGTTTCTCACCGGCTGGATAGCTGGACCGGTGTTTCAATAGAAAGAGCAGCCATAGGGAGAGAGGGAGATAATACAGCCAGGCCAGGCGGCTATCCAGCGTAGTGACGCTCAGGTAGGCACCGGGAATGGATGCGCAGATAAGGATGCTCTGACTCATATACCACAGCAGCGGCCAGACCAGCCAGCCACAGATAGCTGCCGCCAGCGTTGAGATCAGTCCCACTGCGCAGAGGAGCAGGCCAAGGGTAATAACTATCCCCAGCAACGGTACGGTGAGCATATTGGCGATGGGTGCGATGAACGAAATCTGCTGGAAGGTCAGGGCGAAGATGGGTAGCGTTGCCAACTGTGCCGCTAGCGTCACAGCGCCGGTCTCTACCAGAAAATGACCTCCGGGTAAGCGGGTGAGTGGATGCAGAGGTCGTTGGATATGGGGCGTAAAGAGTACGATACCCAGTGTCCCCAGAAAAGAGAGCTGGAAGCCTGTATCCCACAACACCAATGGATCGAGCAGGCTCATGCCCATGGCCGTAAAGGCCAGGGCGGTATAAATATTGTAGCTACGACCCAGCCGAGGAGCCAGCACCAGCAGGCATCCCATCACTCCTGAACGAATGGCCGCTGAGCCAGCGCCGCTCAGGATGGTATACGCGCCGATGCTGAGCAGCACGATAATGGTGCTGAGCCAGCGTTGCCAGCTCCTTACCCTGGATCCGCCAATCTTTGTCGCCAGCCAACCTTCATAAAGCCAGCGCATACAGCTAGCGACCAGTCCTGCCGCCAACGTAACTTTGAATCCTGATGGAACAATGAGGTGGGCAGTTCCTGTAACATTAAAGGCCTGGCTCAGCGGCCCGAGTTGTTGTGTACGCAGGCCGAGCACGATCGCGACCAGTAAGGCCGCGTATGGCTGGGGGAGGGACTGCTCGATTAACGTCATGAATTGAACGCGCCAGTGATAGAGCCAGGCTACGAGCGAATTGCCACCATGACCGGTGATGGTGAGCCGTGGAAACGTCATCTGCGCCAGCACATCCGCTGGACCATGGGGAGGAGGCGCGCCAAGCTTTCCCTGGAGCGTCAGTTGATCACCATAATTGGCGCCATAGATATCTTCAATACTGGTCCCACTGATCTGAACCTCAATCGTACCGTGTACCGCCTGCCAGGCAGTGCTGCCCGGTGTGGTAATCCCCTCCACCGCCACCTTTAAAAGACGGGTCCGACCTTCCAGACGCGGCTCATCACTGACCGTACCCTGAACCTTTACTACCCTGGAACTAACCTGATGCGCGATGGACAAGGGATCATTGGCGGGAAGGACACCTGTATAGCGCCAGGCCCCCAGAATGAGAAATAGCAGCGCCAGCAGCGGCTGGCGTATGGTACGTGTTCGCCAGTAATAGGCGAGGGCCAGCAGGGCTCCTATCGCCGCGCAGAGGAGTAAGAATGGCGAGAATGCTGCAAACCAGGCGGCTAGTAGGATACCGGCCAACCAGCCGCTGCCAGCAACCACAACGGACAACCCGGGCAGCGCAAACCCAGGAACAGAGGCTGGCTCCGGCCAAGTTTTGTCCATTACTTCCTCCTCCCCACACTACCATCTCAAACGCTTGTAGATTTTTCGCGCCCATTCAGCATGTTGAAGTCGGGCCGCCGTTGCTTAGTGGGCCGTGAACTGGTGTGCCATCAAGGTTACCAGTTGATTGGCATAGAAAGCCGCGATAGCGGCACCGATGCCGATGCCAATCAACATACCCAGGCGCTTGCCCAGTCGTCCTCCTCTCATAATATTCAGGTCCAGCGACGTCGCCACCATCCAGCCTAGCAACGCGCCCAGCCAGCGCCCCAGCAATGTTCCCACGCCTATACCCAACAATAGACACACAACCCAGACCGCGCCTTGCAGCAACGCCATCTTAAAACTCGGCTTTGTGGAGATCCCTGACTTCAGTCATGGGGAGGAAACAAAGCCGCTCCTTTCTTTCTTTTTGGGGGACAAGCCAACTACGCCATGCAACCCACGTTTTGACGTTGCATGTAGCAGGCTTCGCTCCCTGTGTGAGACGCGTGTTCGTTCGATCGGCATGCAAGCTCACCGTTTGCTTTTTGCGATCAAAGCCACCTACTGTACAGAGGCCATATGTTGCGTGATACACCAACGTTCCACGCTTCAAGCCAAGTGAACGCGTGCCCCCATAGGGCTTGCGCACACCTCCTTTTGAGGCTTGCAAACGATGGAGTTGGCGACGGTGCAACACGGCTCCAATCACATACCAGAGCCGTTGGCAGGTCGGTTTTTCTGCCCCACTCTCTGAAGCTGCTAAGACCCAACTATCCACGCAATGCGACTCAAAGCTTCGTTTGGCTTTCTGCTTTGTTTTCTTGAGGCCATACTTCTCGCGCAATTGTTTGGTTCCCCATCCTTGCTTGAGATGCACCTGCAACCCCATGTCAGCGAGTAATCGATACAGATGGTCTTTGCCAACCTGGACCGGACTAAATGAGCGATTCCATGTGCCTCCTTTCCCATTTCTGGTGACCGCTTGCACATCCTCTATCACCGTATCCGTCAGGGGGAGAATGTGTGTAAGATGAGCCACAATGCGAGCCTTGGCTTCCCATCGGCTTCGTGTCGATGGTGGGATGCGTTTTCTCCGATTGAGACGATTGTGTGAACGCATGGGACGACGCCATTTGCGATTCCGACGTGCTCGACGCATGGTTCTGCGGGTTTCCATGGCATCTTTGACATGCGTAGGCGCTTCCACCATGAGGTGAAGCACCGTATCATGGGTGCCAACGACACTCAAGCCTTCGAATGCACTGCCGGGATCAACCCCGACGACAAGAGGTTGATTATTTGGTTCCTGCTCGTAGCGCAACTGGACAAAGAACATGCCAAGCCGATTGCGTTTTGGACGAGCATGTCCACTCTTGAATAACTGTCGTGCTTTCGCAGAGGTACAAGGCATCAGTGCGACGCCACGACAATCAACAACAGGTATGCGCATAGGTGAAGGATTTCCTTCCTCCTGGTCAAAGCCAGGGTAATATTCCCCTTCGTGAGAGCGAGGACGGGCTTAACCCCAAAGGGTGCCAGCTTGGGCGCGGCTAGAAGAGGTTCAAGCGAGGGGGGTACTCGAACGTTCTTGAACATTAGCCCATCCCGCGACTGCTACCGAAGTAGCTCACTAGACATGACTTACGTTGTCTTAGCCCTTCGACAAGCCCCTGCCGCAGAGGCATGGGGTCCATGACGTGTAATTGTCATGCTATGGTTACCAGATCCTTTATTTTTGTATAGACAGTTTTACTCAGTACCTGTGATAACGTATCTACGGATAAGTATGGACCATGTTGTAGCCGATAAGTAACAATTTTTTGCGCGGATGTACTGCTGATTTGCAATCCCTGGCGCAATTCATCCGCGCTGGCTGTATTCACATTTACCTTGCCACCAGGCGTGCTCGTGGCAGTGCTAGCGGCTGATCCACTGGATACTGGTGTCTCATTGGCATGAAGCACGTAGATCTCCTGCCCATCGCTGAGATGCGTCGCCAGGTTCAGCGCGGTCAGATTAGCGCCTGGCAGTGGACCGCCAGCGGCCTGCAGCAATTGATACACGCGCGCCTGATTGCTTAGCGTATAGACACCAGGATGCGCGACCGCTCCCGTAATATAGACCAGGATATTTCCACTATCAGCGTTACTCGCTGTTGAAGTATCACCAGTATTCTCAGCTGTAGCACTGACAGTTGGCAGTACTGGCGGTGATGCTGGCATAGTGGTAGCCGGCCGCCAGAGCCAGAAAATACCGCCGGCCAGAGCTACAATTAGCACCAAAGGCAGCATCCACGAACGGTACCGCTTTTTCAGCAGAACAGCAGTCGACTCGGGCGCCAGTGCCGACTCCCCATCCGCGTCCGCAGGGATAGGCACAGGAATGACCTCTGGCTCACCTGACGAGACCGCGTCGGTCAACGTCTGCTGCTCAGAAATATCATACAAAGACGTCGTACGAGGAGGAGTTGAAAGAGGTTGAAAAGGCATCATAGACTACTGCTCCCTTCTATCCACACACCACACTAATCATCGCCCGCAAAGCATAACAAATACCTCTATGTATATCAATACATAAAATTAGTGATTTTCTAAATATCTCAAGCACGATATGCAGAGACTAGCAAAAAAACCAGGCCTTGTGCTCTTCAAGAGCATAATGCCCTGGGTTTTTTAGTTGACTTCGGCTTCCATCTGGTCTTTAGCCTGCAGTAATCGATGCTGTGCCATCAATTGATAATACTCCTCAAGCTCTGAAAGATCTGATTTAGTAATATTGCTGCGCACTACTGGATATAAGAGAGTGCGCACTACCGGAGATGGAGTTAGGAGAATACCACCTATCCTCCTGACGATCTTTGCAGAAAAACGATACGATTGATGATAGATGATGATGGTTCTGTCACCTTGAGCTTGAAAAGTCAGACTGCAATTCAGTGCAGATGCAATTTTCGCTGTTCTGAACGAGAAAAAGCGGAACGGGACAGATTTTGTTATGGTGACTGTATTTCTCCCCATCACTATCGAGGCAGGGAATTCTTCAGAGTGGCTTTTTGCCCTCATGGCGTACCGAAATGTGGTCCCAGCTTGCAATGCTGGCGTCGAAAGGTCTTCTATCTCAATGACTGTCTCGGCTTGTTCCTGCCACCGCTTATGTCTGGCGACAATTTCGACCTCCTCAGGACGAACAGACTTTTTCGTATAGAGTGTGAAATCTTTTGTATAATCCAGAGTGATCAACTGAGCGATGTGCTGCGGTTGAAGCATCCAGAGAAAAACCTTTTCTTGTGATAGTTCAACCTCAATACGTTTAGTAATGTCCATTATACTCCTTTTGCATTATCTTGCATGAAATAAAGAGAGGATTCCGTAGATCTGATGCCTTATTTGATGGATATGTCCTACGCCACCGGGCAATATGGTCTGGATATAGTCTACATAGGCATCTGGCTCTGCTTTAGAGTAAGGCACAAAACATCGCTTATTGACTATTGAGAGCACAGGACATCGTGAAAGTGCTACAAAAACAGGCTCTAAAGGGTTTTGCTTTGATATGGTGTTATGTGGCTTGAGATGCGACTTGAGAAAGCTTGACGAATATGGTATACTCCTTGATGAAGTTCCCGTAGCTCAGTGGATAGAGCACCGGTCTCCGGATTAGATACACCATTTTTTCAGCCTCTCAAGCCGCTCCACGTTTTGAAATTTCATCAAGAGCACCGGTTCTGCTGGTTGAAATTTCTGAAATTATATGCATCTCAAGCAAGTATTGACGCGCTTCTGTGCATAAAAAAAGACCAAGCCATGTGCATTTATAGAGCACAAGACTTGGTCTTTTTATCAATAAGGATGATAGGTATTATCTAGGTTTACTCAAGCATATAGTCAACGATCTTATCATCCTCATAACTATCAAAATCGATGGTAGCCTCTTCAAGATGCTCTTTGCCTTTAACTAAGATCCGTAAGCGCATGATGTATGGGAAAGCAGGTATTGCCTTGCTCCATTAACGGGTCCTACATCATATCTAACACGTGTGAGAAGGCAGACGCAGATTGAAGAGGACATTAAAATTCACTCACAAATGCTTCGAGTGCTTGCGTTACGTTTTGGATTTTTGCCTCTAGCTCCACGTCATCAAGAGTGGGGATGAGCTGATAGATTTCTTCTAGACTCTTTTTCATCGCTTCAAGCTTTTCCCGTGCTTCATTCATGGATGAAGCGAATGTTGTGTGAACCATCCAACCGTAGATCCCACAGGTAATCGCAAAAGGAGGATAGTGGCATTGTTCCAAGGTGATCCGCGCGCCTTGAACATATTCTTCATCCTGAAGAATAATGCCTTGCTCAGTTCCTTCTGTGCCGATAGTTCGTCCTTCATCAATTGAAAACCAATCTTGTTTGACCATCTCCGCCGTCGCCTCTCATATATTAATACATCTATCAACGTTCGAAGCATTCACAAGGCTTCATTGAAAGTATCATAGGAAAAACCACCATTTCTTGCTTTAAATCTTCACCTACCATGCTGGTTCAAAAATGTTTGCACCTTTGCTTTTCAGGCATTGATGAAACGATTTTAGATAAGGTGAAGGGTTCCTCTCGAACAGGTCCAGCTCGAATGCGTTTCTATGAGCAGGAAAAAACCAAGCCATGTGCACTTATAGAGCACAAGACTTGGTCTTTTTTAGTTGATTTCGGCTTCCATTTGATCTTTAGCCTGGAGTAATCGATGCTGTGCCATCAATTGATAAGCCTCCTCAAACTCTGATTTAGTAGGACCATCGATGCGTATTACTGGCGATAAGAGAATACCACCTATCCTTCTGACGACCTTTGCAGAAAAACGATACGATTGATGATAGATGATGATGGTTCTGTCACCTTGAGCTTGAAAGGTCAGACGGCAATTCAGTGCAGACGCAATTTTCGCTGTTCTAAACGAGAAAAAGCGGAATGGGACGGATTTTGTTATGGTGACTGTATTTCTCCCCATCACTATCGAGGTAGGGAATTCTTCAGAACGGTTTTTTGCCCTCATGGTGTACCGAAATGTGGTCCCAGCTTGTAATGCTGGCGTCGAAAGGTCTTCTATCTCAATGACCGTCTCGGCTTGTTCCTGCCACCGCTTATGTCTGGCGACCCTTTCGACCTCCTCGGGAGGAACAGGCCTCTTCGTATAGAGCGTGAAATCTTTTGTATAATCCGGAGTGATCAACTGAGCGATGTGCTGCGGTTGAAGCATCCAGAGAAAAACCTTTTCCTGTGAGCGTTCAACCTCGATACGTTTAGTAATGTCCATTACGCTCCTTTTACCATTCTGGTTCAAAAATGTTTGCACCTTTGCTTTTCAGGCATTGATGAAACGATTTTAGATAAGGTGAAGGGTTCCTCTCGAACAGGTCCAGCTCGAATGCGTTTCTATCAAGATCTTTCCTGGGTGAAAAAAACAGACGCTTAATTAAGTCCCACCCTTCAGGGCTGGATGCATACGCATAGAGTTTCGTTACCTTGATGTCTGGATACTGCTCACAGGCGAATGCGAAAACACTTTGTAGCAGTTCTCTGAAGTGCGTCGCGTATTCCTTTTTGACGGTGGCCGATGCCACATAACCGATATATTCGCGGCCAGGCTCATAGGTCAAGATGTCGTCTGCTGTGATGTCCCGCTCCGTTATCTCATCGCGTAGGATGCGGAAGATTGTTTCTTCTTTCATCGGCATAATAGTTATGCCTCCCCATATCTCCCGGCGATCGTCAGCATTAAATAATAGCCTTGCCATATAGGGGTTTTTCTCCCACCACTTATGAGTGATAGAGATGTCTACTGTGTTTTCTACTCCATACATCTCATAATCATATGCAAGCATGTAAGGGAGGTCGCTGGCCCTGGCCCAGTCGGTAGCAGCTGGATGGCTAGGATTTTCTTTGTAACTTCCTGCCTGTCTTCGCTGTTGCCTGCTGCTCTGTTCTGCCTCGATAAAAGGCTTTAACTCTACAGCCATTTTTAGCACATCTTCCTGGATGTACTTACCCTGTGATTTCCCAGGAGGTGTAACTTTTCTTATCTTTCCGCTATCAACTAAATTTTTAAAGCTGCTTGGGGACATATTCCCTAGCAGTGCCCTGGCTTCACTCGATGTCAAAAGTTCTGTCATTATTGCTTCCTCCCGATTACATCTGGCCTCTTTATGTATTTCTAGAATTATACAACATTTCTGAAACTTTGAGAAGATTTTTAATCTGAGGTAAAAACTGCCCATAAATTAGCTGAAATTTCTGAAATTATATAATATGCTTAGGAAGTGTTAGATGAAATTTCCGCAATTGCTAGCGAGCCGATCAAGGAAGGATATTGATATGCAAGTACAGCACTTGGGTAAACAATTTCAGTTTCATGTAACGCCTTCATGTATGTATTTTTCTGTTGGACATGATGGGAAGTTTTATGCTGTGTGCTCTTGCACGAAACATATTCACGGTGTTTCTGATGCCAACTCCAGACAACATGCAACATTTGCGGATCGTCGCTCTGCTGAGCGCCTGTGCACTAAGATCAATAAACTGGCTGCCTTTCATGCTAGCATCGAGGTTGCTTAATGATTGTTTATTTGTATACACTGCCTGACGATACTGCTGCGGCCTATCGTCAGGCAGTTTGCATTCATCTCTCGCGTCGAAGCTTCTTGCACGCCTGCACGCCTGTACGCCGGACTGCCAGGGGGCAAGCGAAACGGTCAAGCAAAAAAAGTCCTGCGGCATTATCTGGCTTCCTGAGGCATACAACGTTCACGCGCTTCCAGCGTTGCGCCGTGACGGTGCGAAGCAAGCGTACTACCTGGATGCCTGTGATAAGCTCGGAATGCGACGGTGCGCGTGATGAAGTCCTGCGTATATCACCTTGGCACCGTCGGCATGGAGTGCATATCACAGGCATCCAGGTGGAGACGCTAGTCACGAGACACGCTGGCCCTCACACCGTTCCTTTATGATCACGCTCACACTCACGCGCTCATGCTCAATCGCCGACGCACCATTCCCTTCAAATCGCCCGATTGCTGATAGACGGTCTAAGACTGACGCCAGACGCCAGACGCCGCTTACTCGATGGCATTTTCTCTCGACACGTCATTCTTTTCTCTTGTTGGTTCTCTGTTCTCTTTTTGCGCCATGCGCCACGCGCCCGTCCTGGTCGGATTCTCATTGCACGCCAGACGCCACACGGTCTTTTGCTCACGTGGCTCATCGCTGGCCTTAGCGGTCCAGCAAGTAAACCGGACCGCTCAAAATACATCACTGGCCGCTTGGTGATTGGGGAGTCTCTTGAGAGGTGTCTTTGTTTGTTCTCTTAATCCTGCTATTCGTGAATTTATGTATTAATCGAGTTACTAATGCTATTAATAGAAATACGAGGGTTGAGACAACAACTGCCTTTATCCAGTTAACAAGTTCCACATACTCCAGGAGCACCATTGCTATGAATAAAATCGCTAACAGAACTGATGAGTAAAAAACCTGTTTTTTTTGTGATGGAAACATACACAGTCACTCCTGATGAGCTTGTTTCCTACTATTCTATCACTGTTCTGTGTAAGGGATGAAATATAAGGAAAAGAGGTGGATATGACTGAAAGCTTGGTCAAGATATTAGGTGCCTTCCTGGATACTTTGTATCTGAATGTCTACCAGACGGATAGCAATTATCAGATCGTGAAGAAAAAGCTGTCTGATGAGCTTAAGGAAGAGCTGCAAGCCCTCAAGGATCTGGCACAAGAGGAAGAGGAAAACATTCCGACGCGCTTTGTCTTTGATGGTCGGCCACTGCTGATGATGACGAAAGGTGGTGAGGGCTTCAACTGGATCATGAGAAACGAGAGTATCAACCTGTGTGTCAATCGGAGCTCAAAGATGAACTTGTGTGCACAGGTGCGTTGCTCCTCTGAATATCTATGGAAAGTCCGTGATATCAGCACGATCGTCAACAGTGTCTTTTTCTTCCTGACACAGGTCTTTGGTGACTTCATCAGTCTTCAAGTGTCTGCGCTCGATCTGGCGGTGGACACGCTGCATTTTCAGTTGCCGTGTGCTGATGACATCAAGGAATGTTTTATCACTCGTGCGCAAGCATCAAAAGAGCGTCCTGGTTGCCTGGGTGATGGGTTTGTGGATGGACCGGAAGAGATTAACCGTCGTTGGGGTCGGATTACTGGCTTGCCGTTTGGTGCCCGTGGAGCTGCTATCTCGGCGCTGATCTACGACAAAACGCACGAGATTAAATATCAGTCGCCTGAGAAGTCCTGGTTCTTTGATCTCTGGCGTGAGGCTGCACGTGTTCAGGGTTTTGAGTACAGCGAAGATATGCAGGTCATCCGCCACGAGATGCGCTTCCGGCGTCCGGCGTTGCGGGAAATGAAGCAGGTCGCCCAGGTCGTCACGGATGGCGAAGAGCATGAGGAAGTCTTGTTTCATGGGATCGAGGATGCCTTCATACTGGAAACGTACATAGCTGGCCTATGGGGGTATGCTGTGGGACACGTTGACGGCGGTGCTGATGGGCTGCCGGATGGCTGGCTCCGCTATGTGGTTCCCAGTGACACGGATGTCAACCGCTCTCGATGGGAGGTGCATCCAGACTGGCAGGTCATTCAATCGGCGTTTGCAGTTCCTGAGCTGGAAGAGTCTGAGTATGAACGAGAGGAGCGAGAAAAAGAAGAATTGCTGGCCGAGGTCGATGCGTACCTGGAAGAGCATCCGATGCAAACAGCAAAGTCTCCTGGGAAGAAAGTGAAGAAGTCGGCGTTTAAACAGCCTGATTATGTTGCGCCTGTGGTCGATCCGCGCTTGTTTAACCTGGCTCCGTACATTCGGGAACGGAAGCGGCAAGTCAATATGAATCGGATGGTCGCACAATTGACTGGCTGTATGTCAACGTTTGAAGCCTGGCGCGCTCATTCTGATGAGGGTTTGCCTGCTGATGTAGAAGCGGATTTCTCGGATAGCTTGTCTGCCTACTACCGTTTAGCAGAAGAATATATGCTCCAGCGACAAAAAGACTACTCGGAAGTTGTCCATAAAAAGCGCGTGCTTTATCACATTGAGGGGGTGTCTTATGGCTCGTAAAGCTCTTCAGATCAAGGATGCTATAGACGGCTACATTGTTAGATGTAAGTCGAAAGGCTTTTCTCATAGGACAATTGAATGGTATGAGCAAAAATTGCGCTTCTTTTGTGCTTACATGTTGGAACAGCAAAGTACTAAGGATCTGAAATCAGTCACTTTGATGCATCTGCGTGCGTTTGTTCTCCATGTCCAGGCCATGAAATCGCGTACGAATAATAACGTGTCAGAGATCACGGTCAAGGGCTATGTGCAGGTTATAAAGGGCTTCTTTAGCTGGTGTGTGAGTGAGGATCTGTTAAAGACTGATCCCGCTACAAAGTTGGAGAGGCCGAAAGTCGGTGAGTATGTCATCACTACTTTTAGCGAGGATCAGATTAAGGCATTGTTTAGCGCCTGCGACTTGCGCACTGAGCGTGGGTACAGGGACTATACCATAATGATGCTGCTCCTGGACACTGGCGTTCGGGTGTCTGAATTGTGCGGTCTGCGCTTGCAGGACGTTCATAAGGACTACGTTAGAGTCCTGGGCAAGGGCCGTAAGGAACGTGAAGTGGGCGTGCACTCTGACACAATCAAGTGCGTCTGGAAGTATGTTCATAAGTTCAGGGATACATCTGATGAGAATGAACAGCTCTTGTTCATCAATCGAGCTGGTGAGCCTTTGACTCGTAGCGGCGTGGCTCGTTTGATATCTGATGCTGGTGAAAGGGCTGGCCTCTCTGAGGTGCGCGTATCTCCTCATACGTTCCGGCATACTTTTGCGATCATGTACCTCAAGAATGGCGGTGATGTCTATAAGCTCTCGCGCCTGCTGGGACACAGTGACATTAAAACTACAGAAGAATACCTGAAATCATTTCAAAGTCGAGAGGCCAGGCGCGATCATGATACTCTGTCTCCTGTCAATCGCGTACGTGAAATGAAGAGAGAGAGGTTTCGTAGATCTGATGCCTTGTTCGACTGATATGTCGTAGGGCACCGGACAATACGGTCTAGTTTTTTGCTCTGCATATAGCCTGCATAAGCCTCTGGCTTTGCTTTAGGGTAGGGCACAAAACATCCCTTATTGACTGTTGAGAGCACAAGACATCGTGAAAGTGCTGCAAAAACAGGCTCTAAGGGGTTTTGCTTTGATGTGGTGCTATCGGGCTTGAGATGCGACTTGAGAAAGCTTGACGAATATGGTATACTCCTTGATGAAGTTCCCGTAGCTCAGTGGATAGAGCACCGGTCTCCGGAACCGGGTGCGCTGGTTCGATTCCAGTCGGGAACACTCTACAATATAAAACGGCTCCAGAAGCCAAAAGGACTCAAACGGGAGGACGTGGACAACCCCCTGTTTGGGCCTCTTTTTTACCTAGACCGGGTGTCTAGAAGGCACTTTCTAGACACCAAAACATCCCCGTTATGTCAATTAGAATGCTTGTGTTTTTTCTTCCGTAAAAGCTCCATAGCCGACACGGCAGAGAACTTATGCTGCTCTTTTCGGGCCGACCTGGAGTCAAAATTCTTGAGATATTCCTCTGTAATCTCAACGCTACTGTGTCCCATGAGCCGGGAAAGTTTATAAATTTCGCCGCCTTGTTCCAGGTAAATTCTAGCAAAAATGTGCCTGGAGGTATGCGCTGATATTTGAACTGGCCTGTATTGATGCCCTGCACCTGTGCATTTAAATAATTTTGTCTGTTCTAGTACACAGGTGAGAAAGTGAGCAAAAACTGACGAAAAAAAGACTTGTGCACCTGCTGAAAAGTTTGTACATTGAATCCGTGTGGTAAAGCAGTGTGTTAGCTTTGTTGCACTAAAATATGGCAGTTGTATGGGATCTTTAAGCAAAGGAGCGATCTTTTATGTCAGGGAAGGCTGGTTCTTACTACTTCTCTACACAGTGGTTGCGGCGCGTGATTGCCTCGACCGCTGTACTGCTTGGCATGTTGACTGTGGTTATGGCGGTGCCCTTCAACGCATCAGCCTCTTCCACGGCAACCCTACCAGCGAAGGTAACGGTAAATGCTCAACATGGGCCTGGGCGTATTCCTGCGACAGCGCTGGGTGTCAACAATGCTGTCTGGGATTCTCATCTGCAGGATGCGGTGGTGCCTTCGCTGTTGCAGCAGGCGGGCGTCAAGGTGATGCGTTATCCAGGCGGGTCGACCTCTGATACCTATCACTGGCAGACGAATACAATTGAGCCTGGTAATACCAGCGCTGGCGCCAATGATTTTGATGCCTTTATGCGCGTGGTCCATCAGACCGGTGCCCAGGCGATGGTTACTGCTAATTATGGATCGGGTACACCCGCCGAGGCGGCCGCGTGGGTAAAATACGCCAATATCACGAAGCACTACCATGTTCAGTACTGGGAAATCGGCAACGAGATATATGGCAATGGCTCGTATGGCGCGAACTGGGAGTACGATACGCACGCCCAGAAGGGTCCGGCCGCCTACGCCAACAATGCGCTACAATTTGTTTCGGCCATGAAAGCCGTCGATCCTACTATTAAGATCGGTATTGTGCTGACGATGCCTGGCGATTGGCCCGATGGAGTGGTTGCCAGTGGCGATACGCAGGACTGGAATCATACCGTGCTCTCGATTGTCGGCTCTAAGATGGATTTCGCTGCCGTCCACTGGTACGCGGATTACGCATCCATCCCCGGCAATGAGTCGGATGCCGGTCTGCTTGGCAATACCGCGGCCATCCCCGGCAAGGTCGCAACCCTGCACTCGCTGATCAATCAGTATTGTGGTAACAGGGCCGGCCAGGTTAAGATCGATGTGACCGAGACCAACTCGGTCCCCTATAATCCTGGTAAGCAGACGGTGAGCGTGGTGAACGCTCTGTTCCTGGACGACGATTATATGACCTGGCTGGAAAACGGCGTCAATAACGTCGATTGGTGGGATACCCACAATGGTATCGTGACCTATGGGAACAATAGCCCGACCCTCTTTGGCAACACGACGTATGGCGATTATGGCATGCTTTCCGCCGGGAACAGCGACGGTGGTGTGAGCGAGCCACCAGCCAATACGCCATTCCCCACCTATTATGGTTTGCAGATGGTCAGCCATCTCGTGCAGCCCTATAATCGCATGCTGACCGCTTCATCCACTCAGAGCCTTGTCACAGTACATGCCGTACGCCAACTCGATGACAGTATCGCCGTGCTGCTGATCAACAAAGATCCGAATAACAGCTATAGCGTCGACCTGTCACAGGCGCATCCAGGGCATGTCACAGGCGCGACCGTCTACAGCTATGGGGCCAACAGCACCGGAGGCATCACCGTTACCCATGTCAGGGGCAATGCGGCTGCCAACACGCAGACGATCGCTCCCTATTCACTCACAACCGTCGTCTTTTCCGGCGATGATTAATCTTCATTAGCCGGACTTAAAATCTGTTTGAAGTAATAATGGCGTGGTAGGCGCTCAGCGCCTACCACGCCATTATTACTTCAAACACTTTAACTATTCTGAAAGCCATATTACCAGGTATGTAAGTTGCTGGTAAATAAAGGATGATACTGTAACGAAAGGAGGCAGAGTGGTTTTGGTGCTGCTCCACATTCACGAATGAGTGCTTCACATTCAGCGCGCACCAGCCGTAGTGATACACGATCTACTGCACTTATTCCTCTCTTTTTCTGGTACAATTGAGAGTGTGTTCGAAGTTAGACGTGGTGTGCCTTCAGCCCGGAAGCGATGCGCCAGGCGGAAGAAAAGAAGGATCTGAAGAAGTAAGCAAAGGAGTGTTATGCCATCTTACCCGGCGCCCCCTGTGCAGCCCGAGCTCAGACGCGAGTTGCGGGCGCAGCTGCTGGCGATGTCGGCGCGCAGCTTTGAGTTTTTTGCTGGCAATTTTTTGCCCTACGCAGGCCTTGAGGATATCTCCGTCACCCGTTATGTCGGGGATGGCGGTATCGATGCCCAGGGTACGCTGATGGCCGGGAGCTTTCAGCTTCCGCTTGGCATCCAGGTGAAGCGGTACCGCAACAATGTGCAGCGTCCCGATATTGATCGTTTTGTGGGCGCTTTGTCCGGCCGCTTCTCCAACGGCTTATTTGTTACCACCGCCGACTATGCTCGACAGGCGTTGCAGAAGGCGACCACTTCGGTTCCACGCGTGCTGACCCTGAATGGTGAGCAGATCGTCTCCTTAATGATCGAGCACCGGCTCGGGTTGAGGTCCTCGCCGCATAGCGCGGATAAGCTGGATATTGATGGCGACTACTTTGCGTCCTTCGAAGCCATGAAGAATCTATGGTCGGCCCAGGTCAGCGAATCGCCCGTGCCGTATAAGGCGCATGTCCAGCAGATGGCCAGCGACCAGCCGATCGATCTGAATCCGGCCGAAGACCTGATCATGCTGAATACGCTGGGCTATGCCCTGCGCGTCGACCCGGCCCGGCTCCGACGCTGGGTAGAAGATGGGATCGTTGTTCCCGACGCCGTCCAACCGCAGGCCTCTGGTCGCAGCAGCTATTACTTCAGGCGTGATCACATCGAATCTATCCGCCGGGCATTACGCCTGGAGCAGCGACCCGCATCGAGCCAGGACTGGAAGCAAGAATTCCTGGATTTTGCCAGGAGCCGCAATCTTTCCCGGTCATACAAGCCTGTGATGATTAAGGCCTTTTTCTCGCTGGTGGACCGTGAAGGAAAGGTGAGCCTTGAAGACCTGGCACGTGAGTTTCGCAATATCTACATACAACACGTTGAACTCGGTCAACCTCTAGAGCGTTCCGGCTCCTTGATGGTTCAGCCGTTGACGGCCAGCGATCAGGAGATCAAGCGGCTGATCGTGAATCATCCACTTCAGCGATTCCTGATTAAGAACTTTATGGAATACGATCAGGAGCAGGGGATAGTGCGTATCGCGCCGTACTTATGGAGGGAGCTGTTGCATTACGAGGTCATGGATGTGCTGGAACGCGCGGATGAGCAGATGCGCTATTACGTCTCTCGCGAAAACTAAGGCACCTAACAATACCGATGCCGGGTACATCGGCATTGTTAGGTAGTTTGGCTGTCACATACAGTGACTCATACCTGATACGGATATTACTCTTATGTTATTGGCTTCCGAATGCCTGTTGTGAGCGTTGCATGCTCGGCATCTGGGTCGTTCGGCCCAACTCTTTGCCCTGCAGAGCCGCAATCAGCAGGTCGAGTTCCGTTTGGGTAAAGTGCAGGACCGGTTTCTCGTTTTGCTTCTCGGCCTGCTGAATTGCCTGTACCTGTACTTGAACGGCCATCTCCATGCGCTTTAAGCGCTGCTCTTGTATTGCTGATCTTTGCAGGCGATCGAGCAGCATATTGAGTGATCGTGCAATCTGCCAGAGCACGTTATCCTGGTTGAGCGGGGCACGCGCCTTTAAGTTGCCATTGGCAACCTCTACGTGGGTCTGCAGTATCTGGTTGATGCCCTGCTGGAGATGCTCTCGTTCATCGACGAGTTGATGCTCAAGGTAGGCGATCATCTCAGCCCGATCTGCGCGTTTGAGCGCTTTTGACGCGGAGTTGACCCAGAGCCACGAGACGAAAGCCACCAGGATCTGGACACCAACGGGGCGAATGATGATAGGAATTAACTGCATCTGGAGATCGTGATTGAGCGCGGCTGTATGCGGCTGCAAAAATAAGCTGCCCAGGATGATGCCGATATTGTAGATCATCACGATGAAAACGCTGCTTGAACTGAGAAGAGATACGCAGAGCAGCTCTCCAAAGACAAATAACTCGTATTGCTGGATGCTGGGTTCGTCTAGCGGCCAGGTCGTAAAAATAACCAGGGTCAATGCGATTTCAAAGCCTATAGTTAACAGAAATCCAGCGCTCTGGGGCTTCCGCGACCGATTGAAGAAAATAGCGATGAATGAGAAGACAATCATAATCGCGTCAGCCCATATAACAAATGGGTTGGGCAGGGCGAGGCAGCCTGGAATAAAGAGAATAAAACACACGAGGAGCCAGAAAATAATGGTCGAGGTGAGCTGTGATTTACGGGCGACTTCTCGTTCTACAAAACTCGCACTCGATGGAGGCGTTGGGAGCGCGGTATTCGCGTACCACCATCCTATCAGGCCCGCTCTCTGTCTATTCTCCTCGACAAGTTCTTGGGGAGACCATCCCTGGTTGTTTTGCGTGTTGTTCATCGAATTCCTTCTTTAGTGTATTGTGCGACTGCTATGGGTGTCCTGATGGCATCAGGATAGTTGATGTATTCAGGCAGACTTCATCAAAAAAATTTATTTTGGTCGTCCGGAGTAATGAAAATGATTACTTTTAGGGAAAAAAGAATCCGCAGTGCTTCGTCGACCACATTTGATGAAAGGGGAACAGCTTTTTTGATATCAGTGATATCTCTGCGTCCATCAATCTGCTCGTAAACGCTTTGTAACATCAGTTTTTGGATTGTCGTCCAGCCGATTAAATTGTCCACATTAAGTCTGGCTATTTGCCGTGGAATCGGAGGCTTTTGCTCCTGTTCTGATGGTGCATCTTTGTCAGGATGAGATGTTGGCGGGGCCGGCAGAGGATGAAGCACCCATTGGAAAGGTCCCCGTTCCCCATCCAGGCGTATGAGAACGTCTATCGTTATAGGATGACGCTTTCCGTTTTGTTCTTGTACATAACACGCAGTGACTTTGCCTTCGACCAATTGAAGGTACCCGGTGCAGCGTCCCCGGATACCCGGCACATGGCGAAGGTCATTTGCTTGTAATAAACCATTCCTTCGGTATCGCTCAAAGACCCCGAGACTAAATGCAAGTCCTAAGCTTGCATCAATATAATCTTTGTTTTCCATGCTACCCCTTTTGTGAATGTTTCAGCGAAATCGATATGATTTCTTTCCTCCATTTCGCACCTTTTATATGAGGTGTGGTTTGTGCTAATACTGCTAATAAATTGGGCAAGAAAAACAAGGACACCTAATCATGGTTAAAACCACTTCATCCTATATATGCCGACTATATCACACCCGTAAGCATAAATTCAATTGTCTCTTACAAATGGGTCTGAATATCTTCCAATAGTCGTATGATAAGCTCTACATTTATCATGTAATTCGCATACTGAGTCGTATTCATTAGATATAATGCCATGCATCTCGCGCCTCTATAAGCTATTAGAGATCCCGTTCAAATAGCTCTAGCTGCATAGACCGCAAGATGGTGTGTCCATATGGCGTTACGCTAGAGACAAAAGACTCAACAATATAAATAGAAGGCGTAAGGCAAGTAATCTCATCTATTTGTGATAGCCATTCAAGAAAGTATAACCCCAACTTGCATATTTGGTGTTAAGAGTAACAAGTGACAAGTTTCAAAGAGATAGAGGTCATGTTATCGATTTAAAATTAGACAAGGAATGAAAATAATGCTATAACAACATGGAAATCTACTAATAGAAGAGAGAAGGGAGACACTTATTTGTTTCTCTGCCTGGCAGAGAAAATGTGGCATTTGTTGACGCACATGCAGGCTATCCAATGGTTGCTTGATTGCTCTGTCTGTGAAGAATCCCCCTCTCTTAACTATACTTATTACGATCAGATTGCCTCAATGATGATGCATCTCGTCCTTCGCGTTGATAGCCGGGGATGCATAATCATTTGCTGATGAACCATACCAGCGTCCCTTTTATTTGTATCAACCCGGAGTCTGGCAGACATGGATATCCTGCGACATCCCACGGTGGGAGAGCAGATTGCATGTGTTTCTACCTCGTGTGGAGGAGTAGACACGAGAGGCGCAATTAAAGGATTTGGCTTGAAATGAACACACTTAAAAACGACATTATGCTTGCAGAGCTCACTCAGACATTACCTGCTGTCCATGTGCTCTTTAATGCTCTTGAGGAAATGCACGTCACACATATTTTTGGCGTTCCCGGCGGCCCTCTGGTCCCTTTGTTTGCCGCCCTGTCTGAGCGGCAGCACATCCAGCCCGTCTTAGCGAAACATGAAGAGGGCGCGGCGTTTATGGCAGAAGGGTACGCGCGCGTCCGGCGTGGCCTCGGTGTGTGTTGCGCGACGAGTGGTCCCGGCGCAACAAACGCGTTTACCGGCGTCGCCAGCGCCCACAGCGATTCGATCCCCGTCCTGGCCCTAACCGGACAGGTGGCTACCAGTGTTTTTGGCAAAGGTGGGCTCCAGGACAGTAGCAGCGGCAACTGGAACGTTGATGTCGTTGATGCCTATCGCGCCGCGACGAAATTGTCGTTGATGCTACAGAGTGGCGAGCAGATGCCCCACATGATTCGCCGTATGGTTCGGACCGCTCTCACCGGCCGCACCGGGGCGGTGCACTTGAATTTGC
Source organism: Dictyobacter halimunensis (assembly GCF_036245075.1). Classification (NCBI taxonomy): domain Bacteria; kingdom Bacillati; phylum Chloroflexota; class Ktedonobacteria; order Ktedonobacterales; family Dictyobacteraceae; genus Dictyobacter; species Dictyobacter halimunensis. The sequence goes on along the minus strand of NZ_BSRI01000002.1, from coordinate 1,252,321 downwards.
CGGCCGATGTGATCAAACAAATGGTTTCGGTGAGCGCACATCCCGTGACGAAGTTTTATACCCAGACTCTGCCCGCAGGAGATCCACAAGCTGTTCAAGACGTGGTTTCTGTGCTGAGATTGGCGCGGAAACCCGCCTTGCTGGTTGGTCATGGCATCAATCTGTCTGGCGCCTGGAAACCCCTCCAGCGCCTTGCCGAACAATTGGCTATTCCGGTCGCGACGACGCTCAAAGGGAAAAGTGCATTTCCTGAACGGCACCTCCTCTCACTCGGCGTTTTTGGCTTCGGTGGGCACCCTCTGGCGGAAGCGTACGTATGTGCTGAAGACGTCGATACCCTTGTGGTGATTGGAACCAGCCTTGGCGAATTCCAGACCAACGGCTGGGACTCACGCCTGGCGGCCAATCGCACGGTCATACAGATCGATATTGATCCGCTGGAGATCGGCAAAAACTATCCGGTCGACTACAGCATTGTTGGCGACGCAAATGCTGTGCTTCTCGCCTTGACGGATGCACTCAGCCAGGGTGGATCGAGATCACTGCGTGATTCTTACACCGAGCTACACGCGCTTCGTGAGCAGCATCCCCGCTATTACCATGCCGAGACATTGCAGGCTGAAGCTCCTGTCCTCAAACCGCAGGCGGTTGTGACGAAAATGAATGATATTCTACCCGATGACACCCTGCTGTTCGTTGACAACGGGAACTGCCTCAGCTGGGCGGGCCAGTTTTACGAGGCCCGCCAGACGGGCACAATGTTTTTCGCGACCAATGTCGCATCGATGGGGTATTCTATTGCGGCGGCCATCGGCGGAAAAGTTGCCGCGCCAGACAAACCGGTTGTCGCACTGCTCGGGGACGGCGCCTTTGGGATGAATGGCCTGGAAATCCATACTGCGGTAGACTACCACCTTCCAGTCATCTGGGTGGTCCTTAACAATGGTGGCCACGGCATGGTATACAACGGTGAAAAGCTCCTCTCGGGTACCTCGTACCTGACCAGGTATAGCAAGCCCATGGATGTGAGCGCCATTGCCCGTGGCGCGGGGGTAGAAGCGTTTACCGCGACCACACTCGCTGAATTTGAAGAGAGCCTGCAGCAAGCGCTTCGCTTGCAAAAACCGTGCCTGATCGAAGCTATTGTCGACATAGAGGAGACGCCTCGCGCTTTGCAACAACGAGCCGATACATTAAAAGCCTTCTTCGGAAAGCAATAATAAGCGCCTCTCGATAAACTTCTCTCTCTGACAGTGAGATATCCATCCATTCCCTTGTGTCTGTGCTGATCTCACCAGAGAGAGAATGTTTTCTCCTCGGAGAGCAAGGTGCTGTGGAAATATCGAAAGTGAAGCAGTAGAACGATGTATCACATTTTCAAAGATCGATCTCCCTTTCGATCCCGAGATGCGACGGCGCGAGAGCCAAGAAACAACAGAGTCGGGATCAAATCGTGTGGTTTCAGCGTCCCACCTCACATCCGCACGAACGACGACCCTATTTTCAAGACGCTCACAAGGACGATGAACGCGCAGGGGATCTCGGAAGTGGACCTCTTTACGGGTCTGAAGGAGCGGCGCCACTTAGCAGGCGATGAACGAGTTGAAACATTTATGGTAGAGGCGGCAAGAGTAGCCATTAAAAGAGCCCATAGAACCGTGCTGGATATTGATCGACTGTACGGTTACACGTCAGTAGCGGAATATCTTACCCCGAACAGCCTTTACGAGGTCCATCACGCGCTTCAGTTGCCAGAACAGACGATGGTCATCCCACTGAACAATGAATTCTCGACCTTCCTGGTGGGGATCTTGCAAGCTTGTGAAGCCATCACCGTCGGCCACAGCAAACACGCGCTCGTTGTTTGTGGAACCAACTGGACCCAATACATGGACTACACGCAGGGGCACGCACTAAGCGTAGGTGACGGAGCAGGAGCGGCGCTGATTGGTCCGGATGCCGAATTTGTTCTACTGGATTACGCTACCCAGACACTGAGTGAGCAATATGGCGCGATGACGATGCAGACCCGCGAGAGCGCGCATCCTACGTATAAGATCACCGAGGAACAAGGGCTGCATTCTTTTCAGGTGTCGGCGATGCACGGCATCCCGGCGATGGTACTCTCCCTGTTGAAAAAACACGGTCTCAGCGGAAAGGACATCGCGCTCATCACGCATCAGGCCTCGCGTGTTCTGATGGATAATTGGGCTGCTCGTATCGAACCAAAGGAATACCTGGATACACTGGAGCAATTTGGAAACCTGACCCTGGCCTCCTACGCTGTCACATTGGCATATCACTATCCGCTGATTACTGCGCCATATTTGGTCCTTGCGGCCGTAGGGGTTGGCTACCATCAAACGGTGCTTCTTTTCAAGCGTTCAATCAATATGAGTGAGCGCTGATTATAATATCTGCCCTCGGGGACTGATTTGGAGAAGGTGCCGTGAGTTATGCAGGGTAAGCAACGGCATAGTAACACAGTCCCGGCTTGTATATGCGCAAGCCGGGACTGTGTTACTATCAGGTCCTTTGATTAATGTCGGTACGGGTCTGATTATTTTCGAAGTCGGTACTCAGCGCCTGCTCTTCATTCTGTGCTTTCTTCAATTCCTGCTTTACCCGACGGCCAGAAAGGCTGCCAAGTTCGCTGGCGATCTCTCCATCGCCCAGGTCGGTATCGGCCTCGATATCTTCGCTGCCGGTCACGGATGGTTGCTGCTGACGCTTGCGTTCGAGATCTTGTTTGACTGCCTTTGGATCCAGGTGAGATTTCCTGGTGGAGAGCTTGCCTAGCTCTTGCGCAATGCTATCGCCCAGATCGGCATCAACCTCAACATCATTGGTCCCCTGGATAGGTCGGGGGGCAGATTGCTGTTCGTGTGATTTATCCTGTTGGCTCATAGTCCTTATTCCTTTTCGCTAAAAATCCGGGCATACAAGGATCTAATTGAGAGAAGCTGGTAACTAATGACACGAAAGAAAACCCATAAAGGTTTCTAGACGTATTCAAAAAAATAAAGCTGCTCTTGTAGAATGATGATCTTTTGTGCGTAAAATAGTATATTGTAAAGCATTTTTATTCTGTTCAAAGGGGCAAAGAGATGGAAAACCCTGGTCGTAAATGGGCGCTTCTGGGCATTATCTGTTTTCTATTTAGCCTGATCACGTTATTTACGGGCTATGTTGGACTTAGCGCACTCATTGATATTTGTGGTTTTATCTCTCTTGTTATGTATCTTCGCACCCTCTCCAACCAGACGGAAGAATGAGAAATCCATACCTGTGGAACGGCGGATGCTATCCCGATGGAGGTAGCAGCAGCGTCCTGGTTGTGGGATGGAAGAGGCAGATATCATCTGGATGAAGGCCGATCTCTATGTGCGTGCCGGCCTGGAGTGAAGGATGATAGATATCTTTCAGCTCAGCGACCAGGTTGGTCTGTTGTCCCACGCGGAGTTGCATGGTCCATTTCCCCATTAAGTGATCAATATGGGTGATCTGCGTTGGTATGTGTATGTATCCACTGGCATCGAGCAATGAAGGAGTCCAGGTTGAGAGAATGGTATTTGGGCGAATGCCGAGAATGACGCCAGCTTGATTGGCGAGTTGAGCGAGCGGCGCTTGCCATGCTGGTGGCAAGATAAAGCTGAACCCATCGGCTTGAATGAGATAGCCGGTATCCGTGGCGTGCACGGATGCGGGAACCTGATTGAACCTGGGTTGATGCAGGTATTCGGCCACAAAGAGATTGGCCGGTCGGCGCAAAACCTCCTCCGGTGCCCCTATCTGCTGAATGCGTCCCTGGTGAATGAGGGCCAGCCGGGTCGCGATGGTCAGGGCGCTGGTAGGATGTTGTGTCGCGTAGATGCTGATCGCTCCCTTGAGACGATGTACCATCTGTATGGCCTGCTGAGCGCGATGGTGGGTATGTGGATCAAGTTGTGCTAGTGGCTCATCGAAGAGATAAAGATCAGCATCTCTGACCATAGCCTTCGCGATCATGACCCGTTGTATCTCCCCTCCCGAAAGCTGCCTCATGTGCATTTTCTGAAGATGCTGTAGCTCTAGAATCTCCAGGGCGCTCTGTACCTGCTGGTCGACCATTTTCTTTGACTGGCGCCGGAAGCGCAGCGACTGCGCAATATTGTCATAAACGCTTAGCTTATAGGCGACCCCATATTTGTGCGACACCAGCGCCACCTTGCGTGCTCCTCCTTCCCTCTCCCCTATATTGACACCATTGAGCAAGATCGCACCTGAGTCCGGCCTCTCAAGCCCGCTGAGCAAACGAAACAGCGTTGTCTTGCCGCTATTGGAGGGTCCCGCCAGAACCAGGAAGTCATTGTTGTGCAAGCTAAAGCTTGTGTGGTCGAGCGCTATTGTTGTCCCGAAGCATTTCACGACATCCTGCACGTCCAGCATATTCATCACCTGTGGTCTCCCTTGATTCAGGTATGCTTTGATGAGCTTTCATCCGATCTGAGTCACAATACAAGCGAATGGCCCTATAATACAAGAATATAGTATAAATTAGGAGACGTCCCATATTGATTTTTGGGCATGAAGTGTGCCGCTCGGGGTACTATCGTTCTATATCTTTATGGGCTACTATAGGCTACTTTTCTAGTCAAATTGCTATTGGTGAGCCGACAATGTTATTGTAATCAGAAAGCATCTTGTGTCTTTTTCTGTAATATGCTTAGTATCTCTATCTAAGGCTAGCAAGTTGACGAAATTTGGATTGATTGAGAATGATGGATGAGAAAAATACCAAAGAGATGACCGGTACGCTGGCATTTGATGAGGAGCGGAACTGTCTGCTGTTAGACGGACATGAATTGTCTAGCGGCGAGAATATAGAAATTCATGTCTTTGGCTCCTGGATACCGGGCCATGTCGCTATAGATGCGGCCGGCTGGTACCTGGTGACGCTTGACCAGGTCGGCATACGATTGCACTCTGGACTACTGGCACGCTCCTGCGACTTTCGCTTTTCGCCACAGGTCGTAGCGCAGCCCGTTTCACAGCAGCAGCAACCAACACCCAATATTTTGATTGTGGATGATGATCCCGCTCTGCTGCACGCACTGCCCAGAACTATTTCATTGCGCCTGCCGCACGTGGATGTTTCCACCGCCCAGTCTGCCCAAATGGCGCTGCAGTTATTGAAGGAAAAGCGCTACGATGCCATCGTGAGCGATATCAAGATGCCAGAGATGGATGGCCTGACGCTACTGTCGAAAATCCGCGAGTCCCAGCCCGAGACTCCCACCATCCTGATTACCGGCCATGGAGAACACAACCTGGCGATCCAGGCTCTACGTGGGGGCGCCTATGATTATATCCAGAAGCCCATTGAGCGCGATAACTTTGTCGCCGCCTTGCTGCGCGCCATCCAGACCTGTCAATTGCGTCGCCAGGTACAGGAACAACAGCAGGCGTTGGAGCTTTACACGCGTTCTCTGGAGCGGCTGGTGCAGCAACGCACAGAAGAACTGGCCGAGGCACATACCACCAAAGATAAAGTGATCAGCCTGGTATCGCAGGAGCTCAAAGAGCCGATCACGCGGCTCAAGAGTTTGACCCAGCTTTTACGCCAGAAACTGGAGGGCAGCGAACTCTCCGAGATCGTGACCAGGAGCTTTAGTACCATTGAGGAGTCGATTGAGCGGACCGAGGCGCTGGTGCATGAGCTCCTCAACACTTCCAGCATAGAGACGCAACGCTTCATCCTGCGCCGACAACGCTGTGACCTGGCCCGTCTCTGCCATCGTATCTTGCAGGAAGAGACCTCCGATACCGATATGCAGCTTGATCATCAGGGTCTGGCCGGACCATTGGAGGTGGAAGTAGACGAGAAGCAGATTCGCCAGGTATTGAGCACGCTCATCGAGGGTACTCAGAGCTCGATCCGCCAGCAATACCCTACCACCATTACGTTGCAGCAGGTGGGCACAGAAGCTATTCTCACCCTGCGCGACCAGGGCGCGCATTCACTGGGCGCGGGCTTCTACATCGCGCGCAAGATAGTGGAGCGCCACAATGGGCACATGGAAATTCAAAATTTTCCGGAAGATCGGCGCGCGCTTTTTATGAAGCTGCCTCTCTCTGAAGATAATTATGTGCAGCGCCAGGAGACATCGTCTCCTATCCCACAAACCCACGCCATCTGGACCATCAGCTGTGGCGGTAGTGGCGCCTTAGCCTGAAAGTCTCGGGCCTTATCTTCCCTTTATACATGAGGTCATCTGTTTATCTTTATCATCCGTTTCTTATATATATAGTATTCGCTTTGGTTCTCTAAACACATTGCGCAACATATGTGCTATGAGCCCGCGTTCCTGATATTGCGATAACTATAAAAAACGTTGCAATGAAGCAAAAAAACAATAGATGAAATGGATGACCGGGATGATTAGACGAAAGAGCACGCGTCAACTGGAACGGATTACGCGTGAGAAATTTGGCTATGAAGAGCTACGGCCTGGGCAGGCGTCGGCGATCCGTTCGATTTTAGACGGTCACGACACCATCGCTATTCTACCTACCGGGCTGGGCAAATCCTTGATTTACCAGGTGACTGCTCTGCTGCTGAAGGGTCCGGCAATTATTGTTTCGCCTTTGATCGCACTGCAGCGCGACCAGGTAGAAGCTATCGAGGATCTCAATGTGGGAAACGCGGCCTCAATCAACTCAACGATGCGTGATGCTGAGCGTGAAGGAGTGCTAGAGCGGCTCAAAAAGCGTGAGCTCAACTTCCTATTCCTGGCCCCGGAACAATTCAATAACGAAGATATGCTTGAGCAGTTAAGGGCTGCGCAGCCAGCCCTCTTCGTTATTGACGAGGCCCACTGCATCAGTGAATGGGGCCATGACTTCCGACCCGAGTATCTGCGCCTGAGCTCTGTTATCCAGGCCCTCGGCCATCCAACAGTGGTCGCCCTGACCGCGACCGCCGCGCCTCTGGTGCGTGAAGAGATCATCGAACGCCTGCAGATGAATGATCCGCAAATCGTTGTTCAGGGATTTGACCGACCCAATATCTGGCTGGGTGTTGAGAAGTTTCGGAGTGAGGCGGATAAGAGGAATGCCCTGCTGGAACGCGTTCTGGAAAGCGAACGGCCCGGGATCATCTATACTGCGACGCGCAAACACTCCGAGGAGATCGCCAGGGCACTCTGCGAACGAGGGGTCAAAGCGGCTTTCTATCATGCGGGAATGCGTGCGGTCGATCGTGAGCAGGTACAGCATCAGTTTATGGATGACGAGATCGAGGTCATCGTCGCCACGGTAGCCTTTGGCATGGGCATTGATAAGCCGAATGTGCGCTTCGTCTATCACTACGATATCAGTGACTCGCTGGATTCGTACTATCAGGAGGTTGGGCGAGCGGGCCGTGATGGTCTTCCGGCCAGGGCTATTCTGTTCTATCGCACCGAAGACCTGCGTATTCATCGCTTCTTTGCCGGTGCTGGCCGCATCGATATCGACCAGGTGGAGCTGGTCGCGCGCGTCATTCAAGAGCAGATCGAGCCAGTAACCCTGCAAGAACTCTCGGAAGAGACCCATCTCTCGCGTTCAAAGCTGGCCGAAGCTCTGACCCGGCTGGAAGAGAGCGGGGCTATCACTACACTACCTACCGGTGAAGTGATGTCTAAAGGCATCATCGAGAATATTGATGAAGTGACGCAGGGGGCAATGGAGGCGCACCACTCACGGCGCGCGTTTGATCGTTCGCGTATCGAGATGATCCGTTGTTATGCTGAAGTTGGGGATTGCCGCCGTGAATACCTCTTAAACTACTTTGGTGAGAACATGGAAGACCCCCCTGCCACAACTGTGATAACTGCGATGCTGGCATCACCGTGGTTGATGGCCTGCAGCAGCCTTTCCCGATCAACAGCAAAGTCATGCATAAGAGCTGGGGTGATGGCCTGGTATTGCGTTACGAAGGCGACAAAATGGTGGTCCTCTTCAATGAAGTTGGCTACAAAACCCTGTTTGTTGACCTGGTCGTGGAGCGCGGCTTGCTTGCCAGTTTATCTTGAATCAAGATATTCTTTCACTTTTTCCATTTGTCCGGCGTCTCATATGATAGGGAATGTTTTTTTCTCGATAGCTCAACCCATGTCAGAACGACAATCGTTGATAGCAAGGAGACGTATGATTTGAAGGAGTATCTCTTAGATGTACAGGACCTGAAGACATACTTCAAAACCAGGGCTGGCTACGTGCATGCTGTGGATGGCGTCAGTTTTGCGGTCCGGCCTGGTGAGAAGGTAGCGCTGGTAGGAGAGAGTGGTTGCGGCAAAAGCGTGACCGCCCTCTCGATTATGCGCCTGGTGCCTCAGCCGCCGGGCGAGTATATAGGCGGAGAGGTTTTTTTCGCCGGACAGAACCTGCTGGATTTGCCCGAGAAGACCATGCGTGGCATTCGCGGTGGGCAGATCGGCATGATTTTTCAGGACCCCATGGCCTGTTTGAATCCCACCATGACGATCGGCAAGCAGATCGCCGAAGGGTTACGCATCCATCTGAAGCTGGGAAGTGGTGAGGCGCGCAGGCGGGCTATTGAGCTACTGGAGCAGGTAGGCATTCCAGATCCTCAGCATCGCATAGACGCCTTTCCGCACCAGTTCAGCGGCGGCATGCGCCAGCGTGTGATGATCGCCATCGCTCTGGCCTGCAATCCTCGCCTGCTGATCGCCGATGAGCCCACAACCGCCCTCGACGTGACCGTGCAGGCCCAGATCCTCGAATTGATCAGTGGGGTCTGTAAAGACCTGGGCACCTCACTTATTTTGATTACCCATGACCTGGGAGTTGTGGCGGGGATCGCCGATCGCGTGGTCGTGATGTACGCGGGGAAAGTGGTGGAAGAGGGGCCGACCGACGAGCTCTTTGCCAATCCACGCCATCCCTATACCCTGGGCCTGCTCTCTTCGGTGCCGCGCCTGGACGAAGCACGGCAGCAGGAACTCAATACAATCGAGGGTTCACCACCTGATCTACTGCGACCTCCCACGGGCTGTCCTTTTATGCCTCGTTGCTCATTTGCGCGCGCGGCCTGCCGGGAAATGCCCCCGTTAGAAGCATTGACCGACCAGTCGGCTCATCGTAAAGCCTGCTGGGCTGACGTGACCGATCCCAAACAGCAGAGCATGGCGCGGCAGCGTCAACAGGCGCGACGCCAGGCTTTACAGACGACGTTTCAAACCGCTGGTGAGAAGGTCTCGCAGGGATGATAGTCATTTATAGGCTGAAAGGAGGTCGCGGTGATGGCCGAGACAGTAGTGGGTAGCAAGGTGTTGCTCGATGTGCGCAACCTGAAGATGTATTTTCCGGTGACCCGGGGCATTATTTTCCAGCGCACCGTCGGAAACGTACAGGCGGTCGACGACGTAAGCTTTAGCATTGAGCGCGGTCAAACGCTGGGCCTGGTGGGTGAAAGTGGCTCCGGAAAAACCACGATTGGCCGCTCGATTGTCCGTTTATATAAGCCGACCGCCGGCCAGGTGCTTTTTGATGGTCAGGACCTGGTAACGATGGATAGCGAGGCCCTGTGGAAGATGCGCAGGCAGGTCCAGATGATTTTTCAGGACCCCTTTGCCTCCCTCAATCCCCGTTTTACGATTGGCTCGTTGATCGCCGAGCCCATGCATATTTATCAGATGGGGAGCAAGCAGGAGATTCGCACCCGGACGGAAGAGTTATTGCGCCTGGTTGGACTGCGTTCTGAATATATCGATCGCTATCCCCATGAATTCAGTGGGGGGCAGCGCCAGCGCATCGCGGTGGCGCGCGCCCTGGCGCTGAATCCCGAGCTTATTATCGCTGATGAGCCGGTCTCCGCGCTCGATGTCTCGGTGCGGGCGCAGGTCCTGAATCTGCTGCAGAGTCTGCAGCGCCGCTTTAATCTGACCTATCTGTTTGTCTCGCACGATCTGAGCGTTGTCCGCCACGTGGCGGACCGTGTGGCCGTTATGTACCTGGGCAGAATCGTCGAGCTGGCCGATCGCGATGAGCTCTACGTCGCTCCCAAACATCCCTACACGCGTGCCTTACTCTCGGCGGTTCCCATTCCGGATCCACAAATTGAGAAAAAGCGGCAGCGCATCATTCTGACCGGTGACCTGCCCAGTCCTATGCACATGCCATCGGGTTGCCGTTTCCATACGCGTTGCCCTATGGCGCAGAAGATATGTCGCGAGGTGGAGCCCGCATTCGAAGCCAAGGAAGGTCATGAACACTACGCGGCCTGCCACTTCTCCGACCAGGTAACTGCTCCGGTCGCAAATGAAGTTGTAAGGGAGTAGGTAGACAGTCGTGATGAGGTTCTCTGCCGCTGTGAAGCGTGCGCACATATAAATGTATCAGAGCGGTGGAGAATTCATTGACAAGTGGCTGTGCTCGGCTTTATGCTATCCTGGTAGAGCATAGTGAGTAATGCTATCCCATACTAGTTCAACATAGAGGCCAGCGAGGTTTGCATGACGTATTTTCGTAGCTATGGTGTCCAGTTTACGTATATGATTTTGTCGGTTGTTGGTGTAGCTATCTCCATTTATCTGACGATCGCCCACTATGATAAAGTGCCGGTTGTTTGTTCCACCAGTGGCATCGTCAACTGTGAACGGGTACTTTCGAGCTCATTCTCGGTTGTGCCGGGTACAGCTATCCCCATCTCCGTGCCTGGCCTGCTCTGGTTTCTGGTGAGCGGCGCCCTGGCCTTTGCCAACTGGAAGATCTGGCCGCAGGAGCGCCTGCTTAAAGTCGTGGAAGCGATCTGGTTCGCCACCGGTGTGCTGACTGCCCTCTACCTGGTCTATGCCGAACTGGTTTACCTGCATAACATCTGCGCCTGGTGTACGGTTCTCCACATCATCATGCTGGTCATGTTCCTGGTTGCTGTATTTCAGTTAACGCGGTCACAGGACTATGACGAGGATTATTATGAGGACGAAGGGGAAGCCGAAGTGCCCCAGGTGAGCCGGCGCGCGAATTAATAAAAGCGCCCGAAAGCGGCGCACCTACTACGGTGTTGCATTGTTATGAGGCGATAGTGATGTGGTCGCCGGCGCGTACAGCTCCGCCATGCAAGATGCGGGCCATAATGCCGGCTTTAAAGCGTTTTTTGCCCTGTTCCCTGGTCGTTACTGCCTGCAGGAGGTCGGGATGCATGCCATTTAACTGCTTGCAGGGAGTGCGTACCTCAGTAACCTCTAAGAGGACATCTCCGATCAAGAGCTGTGTGCCGATAGCCAGCAGCATCAATGGCAGCCCCTGAACAGTCATGTTCTCGCCCATCGAGCCTGGACCCAGCTGGATGTCTTGTTGTTCGATATCCTGGTAGGCCTGGGCATCGACGAGCAATACCTGGCGCAGATTTGGTCGATCAGGGTATTTTCTGGCCAGGTAGCGGTGTCGGACAAGTTTTCCGGCGTGATAATCCCCCTCTACTCCCAGGTCATCCAACAGCTGAATCTCATCCACGACCGGCTTAGGAAGCCCGGGTTGAGGATTGCGGCATACCGCGATCACCGTCCCTGTCTGTATATTGCTCGTCATAATGTATGAACTACTTACCTACTCCCATTTAAAGGTACGGATCGCGACCAGCAGGATCACGATAGCCCAGAAGGCTAGCAGCAGAATGGGATAGAGTGGGAAGCTGCCGTGGCTGGACATCGTTTGTTGCAGGGCCTGCGTGAGCGCTGAGGCTGGTAGCAGCTGGGCAAGAGCCGCGATCGGCGCCGGCAGATGGTCCAGTGGCAGGATGCCACCACCCAGCAGGATGAAGATCAAAAACAGCGCGTTCGCTCCGGCCAGCGTCATCTCCGCGCGGAGCGCGCCCGCCATCGCCAGCCCCAGAGACGCGAAGGTGATGGTGCCCAGGGCGATCGAGAGCAGAGCGAAAGGCAGCGAGCCGACCGGGCGCCAGCCATAGAGCGCCATCGCCACGCCAACCAGCAGCAAGACTTGCACCACTTCCAGAACCAGAATCGAGATAATCTTGGCGATAATAAGTCCGCTGCGGGATAGTGGGGAGCTGCCCAGACGCTTGAGCACGCCATAGTAACGTTCATAGGCGGTCGCGATGCCCAGATTGACCATGCCAGCGGCCATAATAGCGATCGCCAGGATGCCCGGTAGCAGGAACGATGCCGCGTTCTCGCCTGGACCAACAGGAATGATGCGCAGCGAGGCGAAGAAAATGAGCAGCATTACAGGAATGATCAGTGTGACCAGCACGTTTTCTCCGCGCCTGCTGGTGAGCAATAGTTCGAACTGCGTCTGCTTGAGAATCTGACGTCCCGTTGAGGCAGGCGCATTGCTACACTGAACTTTTGCCGTATCTGTCGTTAATGATGAATGTGTGGCCATGATGTTAATCTCGTACCTCTGATCCAGTTAAGCGTAAGAAGAGATCCTCCAGTGAGCCGTGGCCTACACGTAGCTCAGAGAGAGCGATGTTTTGATCTCGTAGCCAGGTAGTCAACTCCACCAGGAGTGCTGGAATATTATCGGACTCAATGACGTAGCTACCGGCCCGCACCTCTTCCGCGCTTTTCGCCGCCGGTAGTGCCGCCAGTCGCGTACAGTCCAGTCCTTCGGGCGCCACGAAGCGCACGATATTGGCGTTCTGGCCGCCGGTGAGATTGCCCGGTGTATCCATAGCGATCAACTGACCATGATCGATAATGGCGACGCGATCAGCCAGTCGCTCCGCCTCATCCATCAGGTGGGTGGTGAGCAGGATGGTTACGCTACTACGCTTCAGTTCGCGCACAATCTCCCAGGTCGTCTGGCGCGCCTGGGGATCCATGCCCGCCGTAGGCTCATCCAGAAAGACCAGTTCAGGGTTGCCGATCAGGGCTACCGCCAGTGCCAGGCGGCGTTTCTGTCCGCCCGAAAGACGGCGACAACGTGTTTTGGCCGCCGAGGTCAGCCCCACGCGTTCCAATAGCGCATCCACCGCCTGTGGCTGCGCATAGTAGCCGGCGAAAAGACTGAGCACCTCGCGGGCCGTCAGAGCCGGATAGAGGCCATCTTGCTGCAGCATGACCCCGATGCGTGGTTTTAACGCCTGCGCCTGGCGCACGGGATCGAGTCCCAGCACTCTAATCGTCCCCTCGTCGGGAGTCCGATAGCCCTCCAGGGTCTCAACCGTTGTCGTTTTGCCTGCGCCATTAGGGCCCAGCAGCGCGAACACCTCGCCGGGCTGAACCTGAAATTGTAAATGATTGACGACGCGATGCGCGCCGTAGCTTTTGCTGAAATTCTCAACGACGATGGCCGCGCCATCTGACGATTGCGGCTGTACCATATGTGTCGTTGTCTGCGTGTGAGCAGACATAAGAGCTACTCCTTAATATGCAACCATTTCATGGGCGCGACCTGAAACACAGCGCACAGGATCGCGTCAACCAGAAAGTAAGAAATCCTCTGTATAAAGTACAGCAGTTTTGGTCAGATGACAAGCGTAGCCTTAGGATCGTACATCTATTTTGGTTTGTGAAACGTATATAAAGTGGTTACATAAAGAATGTTTCCACAAGTCATAATCGGAAAATACATTTTTGTCAGTCTTAACCTTTTTTGTCAAAGGAGATACATCATGGTTGGTTTACTTTGGGCAGTAGCGGTTGTATTGTTCATCCTCTGGCTGCTTGGATTTCTCGTCCTGCACGTCTCCAGCGCATTGATTCACATTCTGCTGGTCATCGCCGTTGTCGTTATCATCTACAACCTGGTGATGGGTTCACGTGGTCGCCGCACCCTATAACTCTTAGTAAGCGGCCATACAGATAGAAAAAGCTCCTCCGGCTATTTTATACGGGAGAGCTTTTTTCTTTATAGTTGTGCTGAATAGCGTTATACCCTGATTACCCGCAGCTAAATAGGCCATATGTTAAAGTCAGCCATGGGTATGAGATTATCTATTTGACGACCTCCAATTATAGATGTTACACTATCAAAAATTATCGAGTAAATTTGTCTTATAAGCAGTGCAGGTACTTGCCTGTTTTACCCGCCAAGGGACCAGTACACGTTAATAATGTGTGCTGGTGTTTTTTATAAGGAGGATGTCTTAAACCATGTCTCTGGCACAAAACCCGGACTCCTTTGCCCAGAAGTTTGCTAAAGAAGGCCTCACGTTTGATGATGTGTTGATCATTCCCGCCGCATCTTCAGTTCTTCCCCGCGAAGTTTCCACCCAGACACGATTCACCCGTACAATATCCCTCAATATTCCGATCGTTAGTGCCGCTATGGATACAGTCACTGAAGCCCGTATGGCCATTGCTCTAGCGCGTGAAGGTGGTATTGGTGTTATACATAGTAATGCGTCCATCGATTTCCAGGCTCAAGAGGTAGATAAGGTCAAGCGTTCTGAGTCTGGTATGATTACTGATCCAATCACGCTGGAACCTGACGCTGCTCTCAATGAAGCGCTACTGGTCATGAAGCGCTTCCATATCTCTGGTATTCCCATCACCGAAGAGGGAAAACTGGTAGGCATCCTGACGAACCGCGACATGCGCTTTGAAACGAATGTTGACCGTCCTATCGCCGATCTGATGACCCGTGAAAACCTCGTAACCGTCCCCGTTGGTACCACCCTGGAACAGGCCCGCGAAATCCTCCATCAAAGCAAAGTTGAAAAACTGCCCGTGGTTGATGAGCATGGCATGCTCAAAGGCCTGATTACCATGAAGGACATTCAGAAGAAGATTCTGTATCCCAATGCCGCCAAAGACGAATATGGTCGTCTGCGCGTGGCCGCCGCCGTTGGCGTGGGTCCCGATTCGTTAGATCGCTGTGCCGCGCTGGTGGAAGAGGGGGTCGACGCACTGGTAGTAGATACCTCGCATGGACATTCTCGCATGGTTGTGGAGCGAGTGGCCCAGATCAGCGACCGCTTCGGCAAGAAGGTTCAGCTGGTGGCTGGCAACGTCGTCACGGCCGAAGCCACCGAGGCCCTGATTCAGGCCGGAGTTGATGCCGTGAAGGTAGGTATCGGCGCGGGCTCCATCTGTACCACGCGTATTATCTCGGGTGTTGGTATGGCCCAGATTACCGCCATTTATGATTGTGCTGCCGTTGCTCGTCGCTACAACGTCCCCATCATCGGTGATGGTGGTATCCAGTATTCGGGTGATATCGCCAAAGCCATCGCCGCCGGTTCTGACAGCGTCATGCTGGGCAGCCTGCTGGCTGGTGTGGATGAGAGTCCAGGTGAATTGATGATCTCCCACGGTGAGCGCTTCAAAGATTACCGTGGCATGGGTTCGATCGGCGCCATGAAGCAGAGGAGCTATAGCAAGCACCGCTACTTCCAGGGCGAGGTCGACGAAACAGAACTGATCGCCGAAGGCATCGAGGCCCGCGTACCTTATAAAGGTATGCTGGGACCCCTGGTCTTCCAGCTGGTTGGTGGCCTGCGTCAGGCCATGGGTTATGCCGGATCGGCAACCATCAGCGACATGCAGAACTACGCGCAGTTTACCCGCATCACCAATGCTGGCCTGCGTGAAAGCCATCCCCATGACGTTATGATCACCAAAGAGGCGCCCAACTACGGCACCAAAAATCGCTAACAAGCGATCAAGTGGAATAAAAAGAAGGGGTATCTTTGCGATGCCTCCATAGGCGTCAAGTTAAGCAGAAAAAGTCGAGCTAGGCAAAAAATACTCCTGTGAGACGATGAAGGTTGTGAAACACACATCACCCACAGGAGTTTTCTTATGGAAAGTATAGCATCACTGAGCCAAGCGTTGCGGACTCTCTTTTTTGAAGATGCTACTCGCTTGGCGAAAGAGCAAAAAGTCATCAAGCGGCAGCGCTGTTTTTCTGCCACAAATCTCCTCCTCGTGCTGGTCCTGGGATGGTTTCAGCATCCACTGGCTGGTCCGAGTCAACTGGCACGCTTTGCTCACACCGCCGGCGTCAGCGTCAGTAAACAAGCTATTGTGGGGCGATTGAGCTTTCAAACAGCTTCCTGGCTTCGCAGTGTGTTGGAACAGGCAGTCTCAACACTGATCCTGGTTGCTCCTCTGACGCAAGGACTCCTAGCGCGCTTCCCCGCCGTCATTTTGGAAGATGCCTCTAGTGTACAATTGCCAGATGCGCTGGCATTCCTGTGGAAGGGATGTGGAGGCAGTGGCTCGGCCTCTTCGGTCAAGCTTGGGGTACGCTGGGATCTGCGTTCGGGGCAATTGCGGGGACCGCTGTTGCAAGATGGCAAAAGCCATGAAACGCACAATCCTGTGCACGCCCTTGCCCTTCCGGTCGGAGGCGTGTGGGTGGCCGATGCAGCCTATTACAGCTTACGCTATCTGCGTCAGTTGGCCCAGAGAGGCATCTTTTTTGTCATTCGTCCGCGTGGCGATCTGGCGGTCTCGACCCCTGATGGGAAACGTTTGCCCTTAGCGAGGTATCTGAGCCAGCAAACGGGAAAGGTCATTGATCTGTCCGTTCGTCTTGGTTCCATCCCGGCTTTGTGGTTACCGGCTCGTTTGGTGGCGTTGCCCGTGGCTCCCGAGGTCGCAGAGCAACGACGAGCGCATTTGGTAGAAAAGGCCAAAAACCAGGGACACACTCCCTCAGCTGAAGCGCTCGCTCTGGCTCCCTGGAATCTGCTCGTGACCACGATTCCGGCGACAGTGCTGCAAGCACAGGAAGTTCTGCTTCTGTATCGAGCGCGATGGCAGGTGGAGTTACTCTTCAAACTCTGGAAAAGCCATGGACAGGTGGATCAATGGAGCAGTGCCAATCCGCAGCAGATCTTATGTGAGTTCTATGCAAAGCTTCTTGCCATGCTGGTACAACATTGGGTCCTCATGGAGAGTTGTTGGGATGATCCTCATCGCAGTTGGATGCTCTCGGCAGATCTGTTGCGTGATCAGGTTTCCCTCTTCCTTCAAGGACTCCGAGGGCGGCTCCCTTTGGAGTACGTCTTGCAACTCATTCACGAGGCCCTGGCTGCTAGTGCTTCTATCCCAGCACGAACAACGTGCCCCAGCACTTCCCATCAGCTTCTTGATGGGGAGTATTGGGGCTTAACTTGACGCCTATGGGGGTATCTTTGCGATGCCTCTTCTTTTTAATGCCAGCATGGAGGCGCTGACGCCTCCAATCTCTTTTTTAATGCAGTGATGCAAAAAGTGCGTTTTGCGCACTTTTTGCATCACTGCATTAAACTTTTTAAGCGCCGAAGGCGCGAGATATGCCTATGAGGAAGCGTTCAGGAACTCAAAGAGTTCATCCCAGGGATATGGACCGGGGCAGAAGCTACGCATTACAGGATCCATCGAGCGATGGCCGGTAATGCCTCCGGATGCATTAGCTTTGCAGGTCGGGATCTGGTGGCGCTCACAGATATGCTGGATGAGGCGAAAGCTGACCTCCTTTTGAATCTGCGTGAGCTCGTCAGAGTTGTCGCGATGGGGTTTGACGTGTTCGATCGAGATGGTGACGTTGTTGGGATTGATGTCGCGCGTCCACCAGGGATCGTGTCCGGCAGTGACGCCGCCGTTGCCCCAGGCGCCATCGTGTTCACGCACCGATTGGACGATCACTCCATCACGCCCAACGGTATAGTGGGTGCTCACATCTGCCTGCTGAAAATAACGGCCAACCTCCTCGGCGCTGGAGAAGCCAGCGGTCCCATGGACGATGATCCAGCGAGGCGTATGCCCCGCCCGGCCAGGGAAATAATTTGGCGAAGGTAGCCATAAGGCCTCTGCCTCATCCATTTACAGCCTCCCATTAAACAAATATATACCGGCGCGATGCTTCTGGAGCGGAGGCGCCCCCGCATGCGCGGCCGCACCGTGTTTTATGAGGAGTTGGCACAGCGGTGACAGGTGGGTGCATTCGCACCCACCTGTCACCGCTGTGCCAACTCCTCATAAAATAAATTGAGCGCCGTAGGCGCGAAAGGTATGGTGTCGTACGTTCATAGAGAATATAATTGTAGCATATTGATGCGGTTGCTTAAAACGAAATGAGCTGCTGCCCTGGTCGAAAAGGGATAGGCGGGCAATACATGGGGAAGAGACGTTGTTTGTCTGATCGTGATTGATCGACATTAGCCAAGATGTCCCATATGATTGCGCCTCAATAGATCATACGCTAGAATAACTAGGGTCTTAGACTCACTACCAAGAACAAGATGGCAACCGACCAGTGCGGAGGAATGAATGGTTGATCTAAAACAAATGCTGAGCCGCTTCTTGGCGATTCCCGGCGTGCGGCAAGCGATCCTGGTTGGCCGAGACGGCCTGATGATCGAGGGCATGACTCGTGAAGGGAAAGACGACATGGAGGCGGTCGGCGCGATTACAACGACTGGCTTTAGTGCCGCCGAAGCATTGGGGCAGGAGATAGGGCGCGGAAGCACTGTAGGGTTGCTCTTAGAATACGAAAATGGGTTAGTGAGTGTTGATCCGCTGGGTGATTTTGCCCTGTTGGTCACACTATCAGACAATGCCTCGAATATTGGTCGCGTACGCCATCTGGTTAAAGCGAGCCGCAATGAAATTCTTGAGGCCCTAGATATAGCTTAGCGCAGCATAAAATGGTGTATTATACCTTATGCCAGACGTGTACACGGAGGGCGGCGCGTCCATGGAACAATTAACAAATCTTATCATTTCTGATCGCGAACTTGCTACAATTTCAGCTGTGTTGATGAAGTTGATGAATGACACCAATGCCACATCGGCCATGCTGCTGGATAAAAGTGGCCAGGTGGTTGCGGTGCAAGGCACAGGGACACGTCGCAACGCAACCACGCTTGGAGCTTTGCTGGCTGGTGTTTTTTCATCGTCACGTGAAGTTGCCAGGCTCCTGGATGAAAAGGACTTTCGCAATATTTTTCAACAGGGGGTGCAGGAAAACATCTACACCACCATGGTCGAAGAGCAATGGCTCCTGGTAATTATTTTCGATAAACTCACTCATATTGGCCTGGTCAAGGTTCTCTCGAAGAAGGCTTCTGATGAACTTGGGCGCATTCTGGAGCGTGTGCGTAACGATACCACGCGCACCAAATCTTCTGTGCTCAACCTTCAGTTTCGCTCATCCGTTGAAGATACCATCGATCTGCTTTTCCGCGATTAGAGGAACCTGTCTTTTATGGCTCTCATCAACATTGCAACCCATGAGATCCACTGTAAGATTGTATATTACGGGATTGGATACTGTGGGAAGACGACGAACTTGCAGCACGTGCATAGAAGCATCAATCCCAATGCCCGTGGTGAGATGCTTTCTATCGCCACGGAGACAGAGCGCACTCTGTTCTTCGATTTCTTGCCCTTAGACCTGGGAACGGTGCATGGCTTCCGTACGCGTTTCCACCTGTACACGGTGCCGGGTCAGATTCTGTACGAGCGCACACGTCTGGCTGTCTTAAACGGTGCCGATGGCATTGTCTTTGTCACGGACTCGCAGGCTGAAAAATTTGAGGAAAACGTGCAGAGCATTGCTGAGCTTGAGATGAATATGCGTCGCATCGGCAAAAATATGGCGACCTTCCCTCTGGTGATGCAGTGGAACAAGCGTGACATGCCTAACGCGCTCCCGGTTCCCGTGCTGGAGCGCTATCTCAACCGCCGCCATGTTCCCAGCTTTGAGGCGGTCGCGTCCAATGGACGGGGTGTTTTCGCAACGTTGCGCGCCATCAGTAAAAACGTGATGGCGCAATTGTAATATTTATGTCTATTAAGTCTGAGCTGCTATTCGTTCGTGGAAGGGAGGGGGAGATCACACTGCTAGACTCTGTTGTGGAATATCCGTTGTCATCTATAGCTATTTTTGGCCTGGATTTTACCAGCGCCCCCTCTATCCGCAAACCCATCACCTGTGCTGTATGTGAACTGCGGGTGACCACCCTTCGTATACAGGCATGCCTCTCTTTTGCCCAATTTGACGCGTTTGAACAATTCCTGCAGCGGCCCGGTCCCTGGTTGCTGGCCTGTGATTTCCCCTTTGGGCAACCCCAGAAGCTGATTAACAATCTCGGCTGGCCCTTCGCCTGGCCCGACTATGTAGCCACCGTACACGCGATGGGCAAGGCCCTCTTCAACCAGACCATGATTTCCTATAGCAGAAAGAGGCTAGCCGGTGATAAGTTGCATCTGCGCTTAGCGGACAAACTGGCCGGCGCTATTAGTCCGATGATGATGTACCGGGTACCGGTCGGAAAAATGTTTTTTGAGGGAGCACCGCGCCTGCTGAGATCTGGCGTAAGCGTACTTCCCTGTTATCCTCAGCCGGACACAAGGGTGGTGGTAGAAGGATATCCCGCCATTGTCGCGCGGCGCTGGTTAGGCAGGCGGAGCTACAAGAGCGACGAGCGGGCGCGCCAGACGTTAGAGCAGCGCCAGGCCCGTATAGAACTGCTTGATGCCATCTGCTCGGATGCTCTGGACGCTGCGTATGGTGTACGGATAGATCTAACGGAAGACATGCGTCAGCGACTGATCGATGACCCCAGGGCCGATCAGCTCGACGCTGTTCTCTGTGCTATCCAGGCCGCCTGGGCCTATCATCAGCGCAGTCAGAACTATGGCATCCCTCCAGGATTTGAAGCTGACGGCTGGATAGTGGACCCGCTCCTGCTCCAACTGCACAAGGCCTCCCGCAGCAAAAAGTAGAGGTTGCTTTACATGTTCATGTGAAGCAACGGGCCAGCCTGAAGGCGTGTTTCTATAGTTCTATCATCGCCTGGTGGATCTTCTGCGTTGCCTGCTCTACAGATGTTTGATTGGAGAAGGTCATAGGCTGGCCTATTCTGACCCAGATGCGCTTTCTTTTCTTGGGGAGGTTTTCAAATATCAGCTCATTCATGGGTGGGAAGATGGTGCGGTAGGCGGGATCAATTTTGATGGGAACTACGGGCGCATGCATATGTGTAGCGATAAAGCCTGTGCCGGGTTTGAATGGCTGCAGGGTGCCATCTCTGGATATGCCGCCTTCGGGCGCGATGAGGATCGAAAAGCCGTCATCCAGAAAATCTCCCGTTCGTTCGAGCGACGCTTTGATATTGTGCCTGGTATCAAAAGGAAAGCCACCACCCCAGAACTCCACAAAGGGGCGTCGCCACTCGTGCCAGAGATCCTGTGTGGCGGCTATGACCAACTTCCGGCGTATAGCTAATGGCAAGGCGCGCAGCGCGCACACGGCATCCATAATCCCCATGTGGTTGAAATAAAAGATCGCGGGCAGTTCCAGGCCAGCCAGGTGTTCCTGACCACTCACCTCCAGCGGCACAAACAGGGCGTGGAGCGGGAAGACCAGCAGGGTCTGTAGCAAGACCCTGAGACGTACAATGAATGGAGAGTAGTCGAGGGCATGGAAGGGGAGGTCAGATGGGATGGCTTCCGCGTTCTGGATGAGTTCCCTCAGTTGCGCGACGGTGGTGTGTTCGGTAATTGCGGGCTCCGCCACCGCTACGCCTAAATCCTGCTCGATTAAAGAGAGCAGTTCAACCCGTTGTAGCGAATCCAGTGCCAGATCAGTCGTTAAGACGTCGGTTTCTTTGATCTGTGCCGCCGGAATTTTTTTTGCTGCGAGCGATCAGTGAGCGCAGGGTATCGCTTTCATCTACCTGGACCGCTGCTGGCATTTCTCCACGTTTCACGATCGCGTCGGTGACTTTAGCGCGATCAATCTTCATAATAGGCGTTCGTGGAAAGTCATCGTGTTGCCATAGGCTCCATTCCATAACCTGCTCATGGGAGGATAATCCCCGGTTTACCTGCCGCACAACCTCATTCAGCTCTTGAGGATACCTGGTGATGATGGCGGCGTGTACCCTTTCCCCTTCCTCCCTCTTCACACCAATTACGCAGGATTCGCGTACCAGGGGATGTGCATTGAAACGCTTCTCGATGTCTTCTGGATATACTTTCTCACCGCCCGGCAAGACGATTCTCGATACCTCACGGCCCGTTATATAGAGGTATCCCTCGGCGTCCAACCTGCCGATATCCCCGGTTCTATACCAACCATGGGAAAACACCTGCTGTGTTTTCCGCACATCTTGAAAATAGCCGGGTGAGATATTCGGACCCTGGGCGATAATCTCATGGGTGGCAGGATCGATCTCAATGCGTGCCCCTGGTAGCGCTTTCCCCACTGATCCTTGACGCTTTGCAATGGGCGTATTGAGGGTCAGGACCGCCGTGGTCTCTGTCGCGCCATAGCCTTCATAAATGGCAATGCCCAGATACTCCCATTTCCGTGCCAGTTTGCTATTTAACGGCGCGGAGCCGCAGCAGAAAAATCGCAGATGCGTGCCCAGCCGTTGCCTGAATGGATAAAACATGGCGCGGCGCACGCGCATAGGAAGAAATGGGGCGATGCGCTGTAGCGCTGACCATATTCTGCGCGCGCCGCTTTTCTCTACTTCACGTTCGATGCCCGTCATGAGTAGCTGCAGAAATTGGGGAACAACGAACGCGGTGCTAATCCCATGCCTGCGCAGCGCGTTCATAATTGTGACCTGATTGATACGTTCAAGATAGGTTACCGTGCTGCCAACCTGGAAAACCGCCAGCATGTCAACCACCTGCTCAAAGGCATGAGATAGTGGCAGGAGCGACAGCGTTCTATACTCTTGTTTAAACGGGAAAGTCCGACAGAGCGCGGACACATTGACCAGAAAGTTGTGGTGGGTCAGGCGCACCCCTTTTGGGGTACCTGTCGTACCGGACGTGAAGGCGATTTCCGCCAGGTCATCGGGCGCCACGTCGGGTAACTCCTTAAGCTCGGGCAAGGTTTGCACCAGCTCGATTAAATCTTCAAGGTGCCAGGTGGGTATTGCGGCGGCCGAAAAGTCACCCGTGATCACCTTACTCTTAAATCCGAGCTTACAGCGGGCGGACGCCACAAACATCTGACGCGTCTCCGTGGTTGTGCGAATGTCGATTGGCACCGCAACTATACCAAGCAACCAGCAGGCAAAATACAGGACTGCATATTCAGGCATATTGGGAGCCCAGATAACCACCGTATCTCCCTTTGTAAGCCCGCGTGAGCGCAAGAACGTGGCGGTTTTTAATGCGAGGACGTAGACATCAGCGAAGCTCAACTTTTCTGTTCTAAAGCCGCTCTTCATTTCATATGCAATGTGAGTACCGTGCAGGCGAGCATATGTATCGAGAAACTGACCCAGGTTGCGCATGAATGAATCTCCCAGGGACGTCTTTATAATCCATTAAAACCTTCCAGTGACTTCAACAATATAAAGAATCGGCATGATCCGGGGTGACGAGGAGGATAGCTGGTAGGGAGGGAGCGACCAGCGCAGAGAAAACGGGCTGGTCGCGAAAAATAAACTGCTGTAGCCTTGTTTAGCCGCGCAGGGTAGCGATCAGGCGATCTGGTTTCAGGAGGAGATCGATCGCCTGTAGAGGTCCAGCCGCGACGACGTCGGCCCCCTGCAGTGTCTTGGTGGAAATGCCTTCAGGGGTCACAACGACGACCCCGATGGCTGCCAGGCGGAGCATACTGGCATCATTAACGCCATTACCAAAGGCAATGACAGAGGCTGGTCCTAGATTCTGTACATAGCGCATCTTCTCATCGCCGCGCAGTATCTCATGAATAGGAAAGCCCAGCGTACTCTGGATAGCTGGCAGATTGCCATGGGTACCAGCTGTGATCAGGTGGATGGTGATGTGTTCGGAGAGTCTCTTAAGCTTTTCACCCGTTCCCTGAATCGGTATACCATCTACGGCGAGGGTACCGTTCACATCGAAGACTGCATGCTGCAGCTCAATCACACCTCTTTGGGGAATGTCGATTCTTATAGCCAATTGCGTGCCTCTCCCTCAATGATCAATAAAATATGATCTAAGCATAACGTACTGAAAGGATTGTGTGCAAGTACTAAACCGTCTGGTTGGTTAATGCCGGCCTCGCTGCCGTCACTGCGCTCGCATTGCCGCGCGGAAGGATGAGGTTTAATCTCTCTATAAGTATACATTATAAAAAAGATGGAGTGCCAGAACACTATTTCTGGCACTCCATCTTTTTTATAATGTATGGTTTGGGGGATTAGAAGAAGCGGCGGCGACGGCGTGGGCGACGCGCATAGGTGCCACGGCGATGATAGTAGCGCTCGTAGCTGGGACGGTAGACGCGGCGATAAGCCAATCCACTCCAGAGTGCCACAAAGAGGGCTGCTACCAGGAGTGATGTGAACAGCGGGGCACCTCCAATATAATAATCATTTGAGAAGTGCAGGCCCAGCAATCCAACCACGATGATCATACCGATGAAGCCAACGACGGTAGCACCGAGGATACCATCACGTGCGCGCCGACGGGCGATCATTTCACCAATAAAGCCACCGATTAAAGCAATAATCAACCAGACGATGAAGTCTCCAAGCGTGAAGTGCATATACGAACCTCCTTGTCGGTTTGTTTGTATAATTCCAGTTGTTTGTAGTACGTATGGTTTAGCTTTTTCGCTTCACACGATCTGGAAATCGAGCTGAAATGGGCCGACTGGTTGGATTGCGCGCTCACGCAATCCAACACACGGAGGAAGGGTATAATGCTCAGGCTTTTCAACTAATAGCGTAGAGGCGCCGGGTCGGCGTCTGTAATATTTCATCGGTGGCGCCCAGTCCTGCCAGTGTCAAGGCAGCTGAAAGGCGAATCGCCCGTGAATAGTGTGATTGTTGAGAGAGTTTTTGCAATAGTGGAATAGCGTCCGGGTCTCGCAGTTGTGTGAGCAGCCAGACAACCGCCTCGCGTTCTAAGGCATCGGTGCGCTGGAGTGAATGGACCAGTTGTGTGGTAAAGGGTTTGCCATATTGGGCCTGGCAGAGGTGCAGGTGATAGTGGAGGTCACTGGTTGAAAGGGTACTATTAATGGTCAGGTCGATTAACTCGTGGATCTTACTGTGAAGATTTTTACGAGACTCAAGCTCTACAACGTTCCAATCAGCCTCTTCTTGAGCAAGTTCGACGGATTGGAGCGGCCTGGCGTCCCATCTTTCCATCAAGATATGTCCTTTCAGGGCATTGGTCTGGCCCTTGCTGCTAATAATTCAACAAAACGCTACGAATACACGGCCAGGCTGGAAAAGACCTCCTGGCGATTCTCTATCATGTGTAGAAGGGCCTGCAGACCCTGAAGTGCGCCCTGATGCTGGCTGGTAGTGAGCATTGCCGCCGAGTTAAATTCATCCTCATCGAGAAGCAGCGGGGTACCACTGACATCTACCCAGACATCCAGGAACAGATCCACCTGCTCGATGGTGTTCTCCTGGATATGTGCAGGCTCCGCGATATTGCAGTACCAGCCTTTGCGCTGCCCATCTTTATGCGCGATATCAAAGATATTGAACCAGCGATCCGCGTAATAATACTCGATAAAGCGATCCCCCGGCTCGAAACGTGTATAGCCCAGGTCGCGCTCTCCCATCGTCCAGCTGGCCTGAATGACGATCTCCTTGTCTGACTGCTTGATCACATCGCCATCATAGCGAATTTTTTCGGTCCCAAGTGGATCGAGTTTAATAACGGTAACCATGGTTCCTCTCAATATACGAATGACACGTATCTAATAAGCAACCGTTTGTTGCAAACAGTTTATAGTGTAGCTCAAATCTATCTAATATTCAATGGCTGGCACGGGTTTTCAAAACACTACGTGCCAGTCTTTATCTTCAGGCTTAACGCGTCAATTTCTTAAAATCGATTGGCCCGCGTGAATCCATTCCCAGGCGCCAGGCATCCCTGGTCTGTTTACGATACGCCTGTTCGACCTCCTCGGTTGAAAGCTGCGGCTGTTCCTCGGGATTGTGCTGGCGCGCTATTAGATAGATGAGGAGCGTTGCCAGAAGAATGCAGGCACCGATCCCGGCCAGGATGCTGGCGATGCCCCAGTGATTCTCAAAATACGATTGTGGGTGGCTCTGATATTGATAGGTTTCAAATGAATTACTGGCATTGTCCTGTTGACTCAGAATGGTCAACTTAAGAATCTGGTGACCTGTACCGGTGAGAGAACTTCCATCCACCAGAGGCATAGTAACGCTCTGAGAACTGTCATCATAGATAAGCGCGAGCCGGGACTGCGCAATATCCTGCTCAGAAAAATAGGTGGAGAAGTCGGTCAGGTTCGCCGTATAGATCAGGCCGGTACTGGTATCTCGCAGGTAGTATTTTACATCCTGCTGGCTAGAGTAGAGCTGAAAATGGACAAGATTAACACTCTGATAAGAAATCGTGTGCGAGTTGAAACCGTATAGCAGTCCACCGATTAAAAATGCGGAGCCCATAATAATCCTGCCCACATGGGTAAGGAAGAGATAGGCGACCATGCGAAAAGCGATATCGCTACTTCTATTTCTAGGTCTGAAATACATAATGTAGCTACTTCCTTGTACGTACATAAAAGAACGATAAAAATATGTCAACCATAAAGAGCTAGAAGATATATGCATGTCTTGGAACTCATCAATAGAAAGGACGTGTAAACTGCACAGCTATAACAAATCTATTTGAAGAAGGGATAAATGGATATTTCGTGCCAGTTGATAGAGAACGGAGGGGAGGATAAAAGCTATTCTCCCCTCCACAATGCTATATTCAGGCGCACTGCAGCTTCTCGCTATAGTACGAGAAGTTGCCGGGATAGACGCGCAGGGTCTGGTCGGATTCGATGGCGATGATCCTGGTCGCCAGCTTATCAAGAAAGTAGCGATCGTGTGAGATCATCAGCAGGGTGCCATCGAATTGCTGCAGGGCGGTCTCCAGCACCTCGACGGATGGGATATCCAGGTTGTTGGTTGGCTCATCGAGTAAGAGAAAGTTGGCCTCGGTCAGCATCAAACGGGCGATCTGCAGGCGGCTCTTCTCGCCGCCGCTGAGATTGGCGATCGTATTGTGCATGTCCCGGTACGAGAAGAGCAGGCGATGCAGCAGGGCGATGGCCTGTCCCTCACTCATGTTTTTCAGCCGCGTCACAAACTCGATGGGTGTGCTGTTGAATGGCAGGGTTTCCTGTTCCTGTGAATAGTAACCTGGAATGATGCTGGGGCCGATGCGCACCTCGCCCTGTTGCACCGGTAGCAGACCAAGTAACGTCTTCATCAGTGTCGACTTGCCACTGCCATTCTCGCCCACGATCCCGATCCGCTCACCGTGCATGATCGTCAGGTCAAATGGCTTGCACAGGACCTGGTTGGCAACGGAGATTCCCAGATTCTTAATTTCCAGCACCTTCTTACTGCTGCGCTCAGGATCCAGCTTTACCTTCATCTTGTTGCGTACGAGCACCGGCTTCTCAGCCAGATCTTCTTTAATGCGCGCGATGCGCTTCTCCATATTGTGCATGCGACCCGCGAACTTATCGTTCATCTTCGCCCATTCGCGCAACTGCACCAGGCTAGCTTCCAGACGTTTAATCTCGTCCTGCTGCGTCATATAGTACTCGTAGCGTTGCTGCAGACGCAGCTGGCGCTCCTTCACATACGCTGTGTAGTTTCCTATATACACATCGATCGCGCCATCCTCCAGCTGGAAGATTTTATTGACGGTACGATCGAGCAGATGACGGTCGTGCGAGATGATTACTACCGCGCCGGGATAGTCCTGGATGTATGCCTCCAGCCATTGTTTGACCTGCATGTCCAGGTGATTATCGGGCTCATCCAGCAGCAGCAGATCTGGTGTCTGCACCAGGATGCGCGCCAGGTTGACCAGCTTCTTCTCGCCGCCACTGAGGGTTCCGACCAGTTGAGTATAATCGGAATCCTTAAAACCCAGTCCGCTCAGCACAGCTTTGGCCTTATGCTCCACTATATAGCCGCCCAGAGCTTCAAAGCGCTCCTGGGCCTTGCCATAAGCCTCAAGGACCCTTTCCAGGGCATCGGGATCGGCACAGACGGCTGGAACAGCCATCTGCCGCTCCAGGTGCTGCTGATAGGCCACGTGGGCGGCGAACTCCTCCGAAACCTCCTGCACGACCTCAAAGATCGTCTTCGCGTGCTGGCGCGGGTCAATCTCCTGTGAGAGATGGCCTATTGTCAGGCGGCGCTTGCGCGAAATGGTCCCTTCCGTTGGCGTATCCAGGCCGGCCATCAGGCGCAGCAGCGTAGATTTACCGCAGCCGTTCTCACCCACCAGGCCAATGCGTTCGCCGGTGAGAACCTCTAGATCCAATTGATCAAAGACGGCATTGCCAGCATAATCCTTGCTGACCTTGGAGAATTGTACTAATAACATCGTAGCTTCCTTCTGAAACGAATGGGGCAGCGCACAACCAGGCCGGGGGTGAGCTGCGTACGGGTAGAGAGTACGTAAGACAGCGTTACCGTTGGGGATAGAACCTGGCCATCAACTGCAGAGGAAGACGATGAGATGATGGGTAGCGTATGGGCACAGATCAGGCAGGAGAGGAGTACAGACAGGAAGCAACGAACTTACGGTCTACTTGAAGTGCGACCGTACGTCATCCACGACATCAGCACTGCTTTCCGCCGCATAAGCGATGTACCAGGCTTATGCGGCGCGCACATGCGTAATGGCTTTATAGGGGTAGTGGTAAGCCAGAAACTGAGCAATCTTATCTTGCTCGGCGCGGCAAATATATTCATTCTGCATAACATAATAATCATACCTGATCCATAAGTTGCTTGTCAAGCAAAAATAGAGGATAGTTTTAGTAGGTAGTTGGTGTAACGCAACAGGTGAGGCGCGGATGCGCCTCACCTGTTGCGTTACACCAACTACCTACTAAAACCTTATTACCAAAGGTAGCGGCGAATGAAATTCAGGCTATCATGCAGTTGATCCAGGTGGACCTCTCCATCGATGGTGATGGCGGGCGATTCCAGGCTCAGATTACCTGTAAAGCCGCGCTGCTTGAGGCGGCTGAAAAAGCTGGTAAAATCGATATTACCCTCGCCGGGATGAAGATAGCGGCGCTTGCCATCAACAAACGGTTGCCCGTTGGAATCTTTGATATGAACATGATGGGTACGATCATCCTGCCAGAGCCAGGGGGTCTCGAAGACCTGCTCCAGCTGATTGTAGTTCGCCAGAAATTCAGTATCGAGGCCAAAGTGGCTGCGTGCATCACGTTCCAGGGCCCGGTGCAGATTGGTTAGAGGGTCAAAGTGACGACCGGGAATACTTTCCAGCGCCAGCTCTATCCCATTGCTCAGAGCGATATCGTAGCACTTGTCCAGCAAAGATAGATTGTTATCCAGGTTATCATCCAACTCGGGCCAGTTCCACAGGTGGAGCACCAGTATTCGACAGCCAAGCAGACTGGCGAGGCGGCAATTCTCCGCTAGTAGCCGCACACCCCGCTCGCGCTCTACAGGATCGGGTTGCCCGAGGGCCGTACCGATATTTTTCTCGGTATGCATAGCCGGGAAGCGCAGTCCTGTGCGCCGCAGCTCATCGGCGATCTCCTCAACGCGGGAATACCAGGATGGATAAAACATAACTTCAAAGCCATCGGCATCCAGCAAGGGACCATATTTCACAATGGCTTTGTAACCGGTAAGATCGGGATAGCGACTAAAGACTCCTGTAGAACAGAGTAGTTGTATGGATTGGCTCATATGGATTGTATTTCTCTCCTCATAAAATATAGAGAACCTGGCTTCTCTGCCATTGTATGCATCACTGGAGACAATACGCAACCAGGGAGATCGTCTCTGTCGTGGAGAAGGTAGCAGTGCGTGGTACCAAAAAGCGGATAAAACGTTTGTGCTATGCTATACTACACTATATGCTGAGTCTTGATTTTGTTTGTCAGCATTCCGACGTGGTACGGGATGCGCTACAAAAGCGCGCCGAGACGCGCAATATTGATGAGATACTGCAGCTAGCCGAGCAGCATAAAAGCCTGGCCGCCCAGCGGGATGGTCTTTATGTGACGCTGAAGCAGCAGCGGGAGGCTGTTCGCGTCTCTCCCATCGACCGCCGTGCTGATCTCAATAAGAGCATCAAAGCGTTGTCTGAGGAGATCAGCAAGCTCGAACTGGATAAAGCGGACCTGGACACGCGTCTGCAGATGTTGTTGCTTGCCCTACCGAGCCTGCCTCATCAGAGCGTACCGATCGGCCGGCCAGACTCTCCCGATGACGTTGTTTTAACATGGGGAGAACCTGGCAATCCTCAGCATTTGCACTTTGAGCTACAGCCGCACTGGGTTCTGGCCGAGCGTTTGGGGCTGATCGATACAGATATGGGCTCACGCATTGCCGGCAACCGCTTCATCGTGCTTAAAGGCCATGGTGCGCGCCTGGAGCGAGCGCTGATCTCTTTTATGCTAGATATCCATACCCGCGAACATGGGTATACCGAGATCATGCCGCCCCAGCTGGTACGCCGCTCAGTTATGATCGGGGCAGGTCAGCTGCCCAAATTTGAGGACCAGGCATACGTCTGCAGCGAAGACGCGCTCTACCTTAACCCCACGGCCGAAGTGCCGCTGGTAGGTATGCACAGCAACAGCATCCTCGCGCAAGAAGATCTGCCTCTACGCTACGTGGCCTGGACAACCGCCTACCGGCGTGAAGCGGGCTCTGCTTCGCGCCATACCCGTGGTCTGCTCAGGCTGCATCAATTCAATAAAATTGAATTATTTCAATACAGTGAGCCCCAGCATTCATATGCCCGGCTTGAACACATGCGTCAGCATGCGGAAGTCATCCTACAGATGCTCGAATTGCCCTATCGTATCGTCGTTCTCAACAGCGCGCACCTACCTTTTGCTGCCGCCAAAACCTATGACCTTGAAGTCTGGATGCCAGGCATTCAAGAATACATAGAGGTCTCCTCCATCAGCAACTGCGAGGCGTTTCAGGCCCGGCGAGCCAACATCAAGTACCGTCCAGAAAATCACGCGCGGCCCGGCTATGTTCACACCCTGAATGGATCCGGACTCGCCGTTGGACGCACCATGGCCGCCATTCTAGAAACCTATCAACAGGCAGATGGCACGATAGTCGTCCCAAAAGTCCTACGCCCCTACATGGGCACATCTATACTCTCTTAACCTACGTACCCTTATAAAGGCAAAATATTTATCTCAATCGATTCAAAATCAGGTAAAGCCAAACATCGATAGATTCTCATATTTAATACCCAAAAAGGGGAAGCGCAAAAAAAGCCCTCCCAAAACGTGCATACAATAAAGAGGGCATTTCCGGAAGAGCCGAACCCACCGTGGCATGATCGTGAGGCGAGGGAAATCGGTCGCAAGGGCCGAACCCACAAGAGGCATGATCACGAGGCGAGAGAAATCGGCCGCAAGGGCCGAATCTACGAGGAACCCCCCTTTCCCGCCGCCGCAGGCGGCAACAAAACAAAGGAGGGGAGGTGCAGGAGGGGCGACGAGCTCCTCCTGCCGGGGGAGTGGGGGTGTTCCCTACGAACTTCTCCCTCTCCCGCCGCCGCAGGCGGCACGCGAACGAAAGAGGGGAGGTGTAGGAGGAGCGACGAGCCCTTCCTGCCGGGGGAGTGGGGGTGTTCCCCACGAACTTCTCCCTCTCCCGCCGCCGCAGGCGGCACGCGAACAAAAGAGGGGGAGGTGCAGGAGGGGCGATGAGCCCCTCCTGCCGGGGAGCGGGGTGTCCCCGCCAAACCTTCTCCCGCCGCCGCAGGCGGCAACACAAATAAGGGAGCAGTCATTTTAATAAATGTTTACAACATTTATTAAAATGACAGAAAACCCCCTTCACAAGGTGGCACAGTTGTGGTATATTATCTGCGGAAGGATGGCAGAGTGGTCTATTGCGGCTGTCTTGAAAACAGCTGGGTGAGAGCCCCGGGGGTTCGAATCCCTCTCCTTCCGTACTAGAGCAGATAAATATACATCTGCTCTAGATTTGTCTTTACGAACTTTTGTTCGCCCCACACGTGCCGGGGATGTAATGCTCCCTGTTGCATCTGGCCGCTATCGACGCTACCAGCAAATCTCAAGGTGCTTTACGAGAATCTACACTGTGCACACAAAAGAATACGAAAAGTAGTAGTTGGCTCTCTTATACGACGGTCTATGGATGACGATAAAGAAATCTGGGAACGGGTGGAGAGCGGGATTCATAGACTGCATGAGGGTCGTTTTCTGGACGGACGGTGAAGTATTGTGTCACTGATAGGTACATTAGAGCAATTTAGTCTAGCAAATGTGTTGCAACGAACAGAGGGACATGAAAAGACTGGTCTGCTGACGATCCGCCAGGGTGCGCAGTGGATCGAGTTTTACATCCGTGACGGCCGCCTCTTATGCGTGGGTCCACTGCGTACAAATGCAACGCTGGGTGAGCGTCTACTACACGACGGCATTATTTCGCCCGCTGCTTTTCAGGAGATTTCGCGCGTACTCGGCGAGG
The DNA here is from genome assembly GCF_036245075.1 of Dictyobacter halimunensis. Taxonomy (NCBI): domain Bacteria; kingdom Bacillati; phylum Chloroflexota; class Ktedonobacteria; order Ktedonobacterales; family Dictyobacteraceae; genus Dictyobacter; species Dictyobacter halimunensis. Next base: position 1,219,929 of record NZ_BSRI01000002.1, on the reverse strand, counting down.
CCAGCAAGAATGAAGCTCAGACGGCCCGCACTTTAATGGAGCTTCGCCACGTCACCCGTGATGATCTGCGCAACTGGACGATCAAGAATACAACGGAAGTCCTCAAGGTGTTACTGATGTGGACCTCGGGCGAGATTTATTTTGATGAGGGTGCTCCGGCTCCTACGGAGCGGTTGCTTGTCTCTATGTCTATTTCTACCCTGCTTTCCAGTGCTACGGCCGCCCTATCCACACCTACTCCTGCTGTCAAGCCATCGGTATATACCTCAATTGGCACTACACCAGTCATGCCGGTGCAGCCAGTGCCACCTATGTCATCGGCGGCAGCACCAGCGACACCGCAGATGACCAGGCCGGCAACCACTCCACGCACCCCGTCACCAGATGTCGCGCGCGTGCCGACCCTGATGAGCGCGTCTCAATTCCTGGACGACTCATCTTTTGCCGCATCATCTGTTGCCACCTCATTTCCGGCTACTGAGGGTATAGAGCCTGTGGTGAAAAAGGCCGAGCCAGAGATGCCATCGTTTGCCGACGTAGCTTCATTTGCCGATATCTCCACTCCATTTGCCGATGTGGCGCCGTCGCAGACCGATAGTGGATTTCCATCTTTATTTGGTGACGATGAGCCCAGCGCTCCGCAGGCCGCGCCCGCCTTACAGCCGGTGCCAGTGATGAATCCGGTTCCGCCCAGGCGCATCGATACCTCGTTCATGTTGCCCGACATGGTACTGCTGCCCACGGACCTCTCGGCCTATCGTGAGCAGAACCCCCAGGTACAATTAACGCCTGATCAGTGGTGCATACTCACACGTGTCGATGGTCGCACACCCTTGACCGTCATCTGCCAGGAATTGGGATCGACGCCCGACATTGTATGTCCCATTATAGGTGAATTGATCGCAGAAGGGCTGATTACGGCCTCCTTGCCCGGTGAACAGTCTTTGCAGGAAACCTCGCCGGTGGCGCGTGAACTGGTCGCCTCGGGGCTGGGTAACGGTTATGTCGCGCCAGGCTATGCCTCGGCCGCCGCTTCACCCTGGTCGGCCTCCATGCCAGCTATTCCAGCATCTGATGGGAACACCCCGATGCCCGGTGGGTCGGTGATTGGAAATAGTGTAGAGACCGAATCGCAGTGGGGCAATGGTGGAAATGGCGCGACCTTTGTGCCCGGACGCGGTTGGGTCACCACGCCCCAACCCATACAGCCGCTGCAATCAAGTGGGCCCTTGAACTTTGCGCCAGGCGGTACATACGCTCCAGCCGGAAATGGGTTTTAAATCCGCGCTAGCAATAACATTGTGACCCTGTGTGGATGATTATGTGGAGGAGGTTGTGATGGACGAATTTTCATCTGAAAAGGGGTTGGCCGCTCAATCGGTAACGACGCTGCAGCCGGATGATCCGATTGAGGGCATGATTATTGGGAAGAGTGCGGCGATCCAACAAGTGATCGCGGCGGCACGTAAGATAGCCTCGCACGCGACCGCCACCGTATTAATCCAGGGAGAGAGCGGTACCGGCAAAGATGTCCTGGCGCGTGCCATCCACGAACTGGGTCGCACCGCTACGTCTCCAGGCAGCCTGTTTATCCCCATCAACTGCGCGGCGATTCCGGAGACGCTGTTAGAAAGCGAGTTATTTGGTGTCGAGGCGGGCGCGTATACCGATGCCAAGGTTTCACGCGATGGCTGGCTTTCACGGGCGCACCGGGGAACGCTCTTCCTCGACGAGATCGGCTCGATGCCGCTGTTGCTGCAGGCCAAGTTATTGCGTGTATTAGAGACGCGCAGCTTCCGCAAGGTTGGTGGGATGAAAGAGATACACGTCAACCTGCGTATCATCTCGGCTACCAACACGGACTTGCAGGCGGCCGTGGCGCGTAAAGCGTTTCGACAGGATCTCTTTTACCGGCTCAATGGCTTCCCCATCTACATGCCGCCGCTGCGTGAAAGGCGTGAAGACTTGCCGCTACTGATTGAGCACTTCGTGCGCCGCGTAAGCGCCAATCGGGAGGCGCCGCTGACGGTAAGTCCTGAAGCCATGCGTCTCATGGAGAGCTATTCGTGGCCGGGCAACGTCCGTGAACTGTTAAATGCTATCGAGCGCGGTGATATCCTATGCGACAATAATGTCATTCAGCCTAAAGATATTCTCAGCTCCCTTCCTGTTACGCCCCAGTATGCCGACCAGCAGTTGATCGAACTTCTCTCGAAGCTTCAATTCCCCGACAAGGGCCTGGACCTGCCAGCCCTGTTGAATACGATCGAGCGATCCTTTATTCAAGAGGCCTTGAAACGGTGCGGAGGAAATCAGGTGCACGCCTCGCAACTCCTCGGCCTCTCGCGCGACCAGCTGCGCTACCGCCTGCTTGAAAAAGCGATGAGGTCGCCGGCAGGCTAGCTGGCGTCTTCGGGCCAGTCGAGCATAATGGCCTGTACGGTATCGCCGGGCTGGACGGCCACGCCTCCCTCTGGCACGATCAGCAAGGCATTTGTTTGTAGCAGTGAAGTCATGATATGTGAACCCTGGTTGCCAGTCGTACGGGCCACAAACTTTCCATCCTGCCACTTGACGTAGGCACGCACATAGTGGCGTCGCATGGCTCGTTCCTGGACCCCATCTTCTACCGTCACCTCTATTTGAGGTTTCAGCAAGTGGGTATGGCCCTGAAGCTTGCGCAGAATGGGACGCCCAAAGAGCTCGAAGGTCACCGCGCTGGAGACAGGATTACCCGGCAATCCAAGCAGTGGAACCGTGCCAATATGACCGAAGGCCACCGGTTTGCCGGGACGCATATTGATGCGCCAGAACTGTATCTCGCCCTGTTCAGACATAATATTCTTGACCAGGTCAAAATCGCCCACCGAAACTCCACCGGAGGTCAGGATCAGATCGGCGTTGATGGCCTGCGAAAACTTTTCGCGCAGACTCTCCACGGTATCGCGCGCGACCCCTAACCGCTCAGGAATGGCACCGGCGCGCCTGACCGCGGCTTCGAGCAGGTAGCTATTGCTATTGCGGATCTTGCCCGGCTGTAGCGGCTGATCGATCTCAATCACCTCATCGCCCGTCCCCAGGATAGCGACGCGAGCCCTGCGCGTCACGGGCACACTGGCCCAGCCGAGCGTTGCCAGGACCCCGATCTCCCACGCACCGATCTCGGTGCCGCGTGGCAAGATCAATTGTCCATGGCGCATATCTTCACCGGCCGGACGAATATTGTTGCCTGGTTTGACCTCCTGCAAAATCTCAACCCAGTCGCTCTCCGGCCCACCGTGGCGCGTTAGCTCAACCTGAATGACCGTATCGGCTCCCGGAGGTACCGGGGCCCCGGTCATAATACGCATGGCTGTGCCGGGCTCAACCGCGTGATCAGCTACGTAGCCCGCCGCCACCGTACCGGTCACCTTCAAGCGAGGGGGTTGGTCCTGCTGCTGCTTACTATCCTGGCTCAGCAATGCGAAGCCATCCATGGCAGAGTTGTCGAATGGAGGGATAGCTTCCTGGGCGATCACGTCTTCGGCCAGAACAAGGCCCAGAGCCTCCGAGAGTGGGACACGAACCGTCGGCAACGGAGCGATCTCCGCCAGGATACGCGCGAGTGCTTCCTCAACACTGATCATGAAATGGGGTCCTCCTCAAACAATGCCGGTAATGCAGAAAAGCCTGGCCCACGTAAATAATCTTGTGATGCCAGGCTCTTCTAAATACCGCAATATCTATTGCTAAAAAAAAGTACCTCGTACGGGATTCGAACCCGTGATCTCCGCCTTGAAAGGGCGATGTCCTAGGCCGCTAGACGAACGAGGCTGGTTTTGTTTTCGCTTTTGCGTCAACGAAGTGGATTATATCTTACTGTGGAGACTTTGTCAAGCGTGCATTTCTATCTTTTTTTATTATGAGTCATCCCGGGTTTTGATACCGCTGGCTAACCCTTCGGTTAGCCAGCGGTATCAAAACCCGGGATGACTCATAATATTTAATACGCTTTCTCAGGCTTCGGTATAATCGCCAAGGATAGTGGTGATCTCCAGGTGGTTGCCGCAGGGATCGATGGTGAAGAAGCGAGGGCGATGGAGGATCGGCTCGGCTTCAATGATTTGATAGCCCGCCTCTTTGAGGGCGTTGCGATATGCCTCTACATCGCTAACCTCCAGACAAAAATGACGGGCCTCTTCCGATCTTTGTAAATAGCTATCTGGCACAAAATGGAGCTCTATCTCACCTACGCCTGCGGCAAACCAGACGACACCTCTGGCCGCCAGGCTAGCTGGCGCCTGCTTCTCCTGAAATCCAAGCAGGCCGCTATAGAAAGCTCGAATCTGATCTTGCGAGCCGCTCTTGATCGATAGGGAGACATGTTGTAGGCGGGGAAGCTTGATCCCATCGCGCTCATGACTGGACGGCATGTTTTTCCTCCTGGACTGTTACTTTATTTTTGTGGACACTCTACCGGCATTTATGGGATATGCCCAGTATACCATACATAGAATTATCTTGATTTCTTATCATGGAATATAGAGGGGGAGGAAACAGGGGCAAGCGGCCATATCCTGATGGGGGATGGCTGATCCTTTATATGATGGAATAGATAACGAATAGTAGATTGTCATCTAGCCATAATCATTTCCCCTGCACTATAACGGATTGAGAGTTTTTTCTTAATCTAAACCACTCGTTGAAGAGGTAGAGACGCATGGCAAAACCCAGGCATCCAGCATCAGCGGCGCAGCGGCGTGAGCAGGAACGGCTCCGGCGTGTGCAGCAGAATACCAATACACGTTCGCGGAATGGTGGCAGGCGCAGGAAGCGTAGATCATCACGTAATACCTGGCTCTTGCTGGGAGGAATCATCGTGGCCCTGGTTCTTATAATTGGAGGGTTTATCTATTTCGGGGAGCAACAAAAGGCTACCGTCACCAGGACCGCAACCCCTGGTGTTTTTCAGCAGTTGACCACGGTAAAGCCGGAACTGCTCTCCATGGTTGGGAGCGGTGGACTAGATAAGACCGTCAGTTCGATCCTGAAGCCGGTAAAAAGTGCTCCCCTCCTCAAGGGACCATCTGGTAAGCCAGAACTGTTTTATATGGGTGGTGATTTTTGCCCGTTCTGTGCGGCGCAACGCTGGCCGATGATTATCGCCCTGAGTAAGTTTGGGACATTTGAGACGCCGCTGACGGCCATTGTTTCTAGCGAATCGAATGTCCCCACGTACTCCTTCCATCCGACCGCTTATAAAAGCAATTATCTTGATTTTGTACCGGTTGAAGTCAACGACAATCAGCAGTCGCCAAAGCCGCTGGACAAGCTGACTCCTGAACAAGAAGCGCTGGTAAAAAAGTACGACGCTCCCCCCTATACCAGCGAGGAGAGCGCTGGAAGTTTCCCTTTTGTGAGCGTGGGCAATCGATATCTCTCTGTTGGCGCGTATTTTTCTCCTGATACGCTGGTGGGGCATACTTATGATGACATCATCAGGCAGATACAGGATCCCACCACTGATATGTCGCGTAACATACTTGGTTCGGCGAACTATCTCATCGCGCAGATCTGCAAAACGACTGATAACCAGCCAGGCAATGTATGCACAGCCGATCCGATCCCCACCATTCAGGGTAAGTTGCCCAGGGCTGCTCTTCCATCTGGTGGCAATGCCCCCCTGCCGAGTACAGGGGCACGTGAGCGCCCCCGCACGGGCGTCCGCGTGCGCGGCCGCACCAGTTTTTGAGTTGATGCGACAGGAGCGCGTTAGCGCCCTGCCGCATCAACTCGACTATGGCCATGGAGCGCCGCAGGAGCGAAAGCGCACACATGCCCCCATACCAGTTTTTGAATTGATGTGACAGAGGCGCTACTACGTCCCTGTCGCATCAACTCAACGAGGATCGTGGAGCGCCGCAGGAGCGAAAGCGCACGCATGTCCCCATACCAGTTTTGTGTTGGTGCATCGGGTGCGCATCTGCGCACCCGATGCACCAACATATAAAACTAATGCGGCCGCGTAGCGGACGCCCGTGCGGGGGCGCTCACGTGCCCCAATACGATGAGAACAAGGCACCCTCTATAAAAAAGGCAGTTGTCAGTGACAACGATATGCAATATCGCCAGTTGCACCTTGAATAGCTACGCTGGTACAATAAAAGACAATTAGTTTGGCTCAACTGGAAGCCTGTCAGCTATGAGAAAAAGCAACCATTGGAGAATATTGCGATCAACACTGCTGCCACTATATATCTTCTATAAGCTCAGTCCACTGGAGACGCGCATGTTTCCTGGATTGTTGTGTCCACCAGATGGGTTTCTGGTTTTTTTGTATTTACCAATCTATCCAGTACAGGCACCTGATAGCGGGCACGTCCAGCGTCGATAGAAAAGATACTGATATGGGACAACAAGACACGCAACCGAGATGGCGAACAGGGTTGTCTGGCTGGTTACGTCTATGGTGGTTTTGCCTTGGTGTTGAGTGGCGTTATGTCTCCTGGCGGATGCGCCTCTGGCTGTATCCAGAGCAACGAGAAAGTATACAAACGCCGATGAAACAGACTTTGCTGATTGTCCGACATGGGCAGACCACCTGGAATGTAGAGCATCGTTTACCCGGTCAGCTACCTGGCGTCTCGCTCAATGAAGTGGGACGCCAGCAGGCCGCGCGCCTGGCGGAAGCGCTGCGGGTGCTGCCGTTAAGTTCCATTATTAGCAGCCCTTTAGAGCGTGCCTATCATACCGCTGAGTATCTGGCCCAGGGCCGCGACCTGGAGATCATACGTGAGCCAGACCTGATGGATACCAACGTGGGTCCCTGGGCTGGCCAGGTAATTGATGAACTGGCAAAAAACGATCCCGCCTGGAAAGCCTATGTTAAAGATCCGACGGTCGCCCCCGAAGGGATCGAGACGTTTCCGCAGGTGCAGCAGCGCGTGGTGGCAGCGGTAGAGCGCTGGCTGGCCAGAGAGAATATCGGAGCATATCCAGTCTTTGTCGCCCACGCCGATGTGGTCAAACTCCTGCTGGCTCACTACGCGGGCCTCAATCCAGCGCAGGCCGGCGTACTCACGATAGACAACGCCTCCGTGAGCATGGTCGAGATTCCCAGAGACAAGCCAGAGGAATCCCATCCGCATGTTGTCGCGATTGGATGGAATCCCCAGCCCGGTTGGCTCAAAGCGCCCGAGCCCGAGAAGCCAGCGCCGACCGATACCCAGGAGGCCGGTGAGCAAAAGACGTAGATAAATTTCTTATCTCTCTATCTGTCGATCTTGCGTAGCGCGTTTGTTTCAAGCACTATCCGCTTGTGTCTGGAAGGAAATTGAGCATGTTTGATCCCCGTGATCCCTATGAGCGTTACTATTGGCATTACGAGTCACGCCGACCGTTGTCAGTCGCTCAAATCGTTGCGTTACAAAGTGTCGATGCGGAGACCGCAGCCCTGGTCTGGCTCTTGCTGGAGAATGGGGTATCGCTGACCGTCGCGGGCCCAACTGATCCGCAGCCTGGCGTTGGTAAGACCACGACACTCAATGCTCTACTCCAATTTTTGCCAGAGGGAACGGCGCTGGCGTATATGTCAGGCATGTATGAAAATTTTTCTTTTACGCGCCTGCCCGATATCGATCCTGCCACTACCTATGCGCTTTGTAATGAAGTCAGCGATCACCTGCCAATTTATATGTGGGGCCGCATCGCGCGTCGCTATTTACAGTTGCCTGCCCAGGGATACCACGTGGCGACCAGTGTCCACGCAGACACGATTGATGACGTAATGTATATGTATCAACACGATCTGCGGCTGCGTCCGGAAGACGTGAGGCGCCTGGGATTGATTATTAATATCGGCCTGGTCGGGCGGGCGTATCCGGCGCGCCGGCGCTGGTTTAGCACCCATTTTGTCCAGCCCTATGCTGATCCTGACCGTCCCGACGCCATTGTTCCGGTTCCGTTGTCACTCTGGAACTCTTTTGACGACACGTTTGAGCATGCCGATGCCCTTCTGCTGGCAGACCTGGCGGGCTGGATCGGTATGAAGCCTCAGGATTTTCAATCAGCCCTGCAGCGTCGGATCGCCTGCATGCAAGAGATTTCTCAGCAGGGAGGTGTCGATATGGAAGATATGTTTGAAGCAATTAGTGATCTGCATGAAAAAGAAGCTTAAATAGGTTTTTCATTTCGGCGCTGGAATATAGCTTCTAGTAGATTGTGTTTATACAGGTATGAAACGTAAGGAGGGAGCACCTATGTCCTTAATTCAGCTTTATGCTAGCGAAGGACGCTGGCCACGTATCTGCAACCTTTAGTTGCAGCCCACAATAGAAATAGAGGAGTCCTACGACATGTCGTATGCTGTTGCCATGCTCAGCATTCACACGTCGCCGCTGGATAATCCAGGGCGTACGAAGGATGCTGGAGGCATGAACGTCTATATGCGCGAATTAACATTGGAACTGGCCGCCCTGAACGTTCAGGTTGATATATTTACGCGTCGCACCCGGGAAGATACCCCGACCGTCGTACAACTGCATCCAAATGTGCGCATCATTCATATCAAAGCGGGCCCTGTTGCCCCATTGCATAAGAACGATCTCTACCAGTACACCCCTACCTTTGCCCGTCACATTGAAGAATTCCGTCGTCGTGAACATCGCCGCTACGACATTATCCACAGCCATTACTGGCTGTCGGGAGTGGCCGCAATGCGCCTGGCCTGCCATTGGGGTGTGCCACACATCACCATGTTTCACACCCTGGGCCGCTTAAAGCAGCTGGCCAATCCCTCTGAGGCAGAGCCGCCGCTGCGCCTGGAGATGGAGCAGCGACTGATTCATCAGGCCGATCGTATTATCGCCGCCACAGCAGATGAGCGCTCTCATATGATGCGCTACTGCGGCGCTACCACGCACCAGGTAGATGTTATCCCATGCGGTGTGGATCTCAAGCTGTTCGAGCCCTACGATAAACAGTGGGCGCGCCGGAGGCTGGGACTGCCGCTGGAGCGGCCAGTCCTTCTGTTCGTTGGCCGGCTGGATCCCTTTAAGGGACCCGATCAGCTGTTGCGGGCGGGTGCCCTGATGCAGAAAGATGCCCAGCTGGTTATTGTCGGTGGCAAGCCGGGGGGTGACAGCGAACTGCAAGCATTACAGGACCTGGCGTGCAGCCTGCAGCTCGAAGATCGCGTCAGCTTTATGGGAGCGCGCACGCGGGAAGAGATGCCTCTGTTCTATAGTGCGGCCGACGTTACCGTGGTGCCGTCGTATCATGAAACCTTTGGCCTGGCCGCCGTAGAATCGCTGGCCTGCGCCACTCCTGTGGTCGCCACGCGTGCTGGAGGCCTGATGACCGTGGTGCGGCACGGCGAAACCGGCTTCCTCGTTCCGCGCTGTCCCGGCTTCTTCGCCGAACGGCTGGATCTACTGCTGCGTGATGAGCGCTTGCGCGTGCGTATGAGCGCAGCCGGGCGCTCTTCAGTGCAGCAGTTTGCCTGGTCAAGCGTAGCGCGCCAGATCTACGCCACTTATGAAGAGCTGATCAGCGTTGGCCAATGTCTGGTTGCCCTGTAAGCAAAAGGATGGGTTCTGCTCGCATGTTTCTCTCCGGCACCCACGTGCCTGGATCGCTGTTTTGTGCTGGTACCGCAGGTGCCAATCTGAGCCCCTGTGGTACCAGCACAAAGAGAGTAAAGCATTCTCTAACAAATGTAAAGATATTGTATATACATATGTATAATAACTGTTAGCGATACGTGCTCGCCCCTGTCAAAGAAGCGACTACGGCTATGATAGTATATATATAAATCCTTCTGCCTTTATCCATTCATAATATGAACTGAGCTGATAATTAGCCTCGATGAGATAGGAAGAATCGCGTTAACACACTTTACATTTTCAATACAATGTCGGACGAACGCAGATTAACCTATCCAAGGGTGGACTTTCACCTATCTCTATGGTATAATCAAGTGCAAGAGTAAGAGACAATCACCATTTAGACGTTCAGCCTGTACCCCACAATGTTCTAACAGTGTGGCTAGGCTTACAGGTTTTTGTACCTGATTGCAGTAGTCAGGTGAGGGTGGAATGCTTATGTGTACAGTCTCAATGCAAGCAAACGTTAGTCTACTAAGGTTGACTGCGACTGCCCCGGAGACTGAACTACAGGATGACAACAACATCACCCCATAAGTTCGCACTAGGAATATGAGAATTCCTGGTGCTTTTTTATTACTGGAACCTTTGCATGGAGCGCAGCGGTTCTGCGTACTCATCGATCAACATTCAGGTTTATGTTTGCTATCCAGGAGGATTGCCACTGTTACGTACGTATCCTTATTTTTATCAAGGAAGGAGGACAACGAGGTTTCTTTCGCCTAATCGATGAGATAAAAACGTATGTAATGCTCCCCCCGGAGCTATAAATACAGTGCAAGTGGCTACGGAGTGGTTGCTAATTTTAAAGGAGCGTGCAACTATGAACTCAAGTATGATCAACAAGATTGCCAAAGCCAAACGCTATGCAGAAGAGCCAGAGCGCATCCAGTTCACGAGTTTTGAGGCGAAATTCCAGGGTGAAAATGATGTCCACACTACCAGATATGATGATGGTGAGTGGCAGTGCACCTGCCGCTTTTTCCATGACTGGGGTGATTGCTGCCATACCATGGCTATGCAGCGCGTACTTGGCGTGACCATTCCAGAGGCGCATCGTCACGGGGTGCTTTCTGGTTTAGGGACGGGCCCGCTCTCACACTGATCTCTTACTGGCGCAAAGATATCGATCTGTGAAGCCAGGTTTTTCACAACAAAGATGAGGCACTGTATTTTATCTCTCAGTGCCTCACCTTTTTTTTGCCAATCAAGAAGCTGGTTTATAGGCTATTGCGGGTATAGCTAGTTGTCTGTAGCCAGCCAGACAACATAGCAGTCTAAATAAGAACAAAATAGAGGATGACGATTGCGGCTACCATGATCGTCGCCAGGATCGCGATCGTGATTAAATCACGGCGCACATAGGCGAAGTGTTCAGTGGTCACCATCGCGTTGCCCGCGCGCTGCTGCTGTGCTTTCTGCGCGGCCAGGCGACGGGCGGCCAGGCGAGCCGATGCGCTGGTTGGAGCAACCACGGGGGTAGGGGTCTCCGTTGCCTGATCGGCCTCTGGCTCCAGGACAGAAGCCGGAGTGGCCGCAGCGGGCGTGGGCGTTTTCTTCACTTTTTTCGCCGTGGGCTCAACTTTATCTGGCGTCGAGGTCTCGTTTGTGGCTCCCTCTGGACGAACCAGTTCAAAAGCCTTTTGTCGTTGATATTGCGCTCCACCGCGCGCAGCTGCTGATTTCTTTGGCATAGTGGCTTTTACTCCCTTGCTCGATTGCCTGGTTCAAGAAGTCGAACACTTCGAGCCTGTATGGTTCTTGATTTAGGTAACGCTTGGCTCATTTTCAGACGCGTTCTCGTGCCATTCAAGGCCTCTAGCACCTGCAACCTCTCGCGTTTACTCGCACATTGTAGCTTATTATACACGAAAGCTCGTGAACCGTCGAGGGTCTGTTCCCAATGGGGTGGTATTGGACTATGCAGCAGGCCATTTGGGGGCGCGACATTGCCCACCCGAGGTCATTTGACAAGGACCCCTGGCTGTGCTACTCTTAATGTTGGCAAGAAAGGGCAAAACACATTCATTACCCAAATTGTACTGCAAAGGTTCAGAAGGCTAGCCCCCGAGAGGCTAGTCCTTTTTTCTACATACACTCATTATTACCATACACACTAGTAACAAATAAGTAGGAACTTTTACCATGGCACGAATAGTCGTCGCAATGAGCGGCGGCGTAGATAGCTCGGTCGCCGCTGCGCTCCTCAAAGAACAAGGCCACGAGGTGATCGGCATTATGCTGCGTCTCTGGTCAGAACCGGGTGTTATTGAAGCTGAGGATGACGGCATTGAGCGCGTTGCACAGAACAAATGCTGCTCATTGGAGTCCGTTGACGATGCTCGTCGCGTGGCGCGTATGCTTGATATCCCATTCTACCTGGTGAATGTCGAACAAGAATTTAAAGAAAAAATCGTTGACAACTTCTATGAAGACTATGTAGCGGGGCGCACGCCCAACCCATGTCTGAACTGCAATCGTCATATTCGCTTTACTGTATTGCTCAATCGTGCGCTGGCCCTCAATGCTGACTACCTGGCCACGGGACATTATGTGCGCGTCGACGATCATCCCATCACCGGCAAGCGCCGTCTGCGACGCGCGGTTGATCCCGAGAAGGACCAGTCATACGTTTTGCACGTGCTCAATCAGCAGCAGCTGTCGCATGCATGCTTCCCTTTAGGTGGATATACCAAGCCAGAAGTACGCGCCATGGCGGCCGAGCGCGGCATGACCGTAGCCGCCAAAGCTGAAAGCCAGGAAATTTGTTTTGTGGCCCAGAATGACTATCGTGGCTTTATCGATCGCTATGCCGCCACGCGTCAGGAGGAAGCTGAACTGGTGGGTGTTGGGGCTTCCACGGCTACCGGCCGGGGCGCTGGCCTGATCTCGATACCGAAGCCCGGGCCCATCATTGATCAGCAGGGCAATACCCTGGGTCGACATCGCGGCCTGGCCTACTATACCATTGGACAGCGCAAAGGACTGGGCATCACGTCCCGCGATCCGCTGCACGTCTTAAAAATTGATGCTAGCAACAACGCGCTCGTGGTTGGACCAGCCAGTGCCCTGGAGCAGAGCGAGTTTGTTGTTGGTAAAATGCATTATCTCAGCGGCGAAACACCGACCGGGCCATTCGAAGCACGGGTGCGTGTGCGCTATAAGGCTCCTGAGCAGCCGGCACTCGTTACTCCCCTTGATGGAGGAGAGCGGGTGCGTGTCACTTTGTTACATCCACAGCGGGCTATCACACCAGGGCAAGCCGCCGTCTTTTATGGTGGCGAGGATGGTGATGAGGTGTTGTGTGGAGGGATTATCGCAGAATGACGGATCTGGCACATATTAGAAATTTTTGTATCATCGCCCATATCGACCATGGAAAGTCAACCCTGGCTGATCGCCTGTTAGAGTTTACCGGCACGGTCTCCAAGCGTGAACTGTTAGAGCAGACGCTCGACCAGATGGAGCTGGAGCGCGAGAAGGGCATCACCATCAAGTCGCAGGCTGTGCGTATGCGCTACACCGCACTCAATGGTGAGGAATATGAATTAAATCTGATCGATACCCCGGGACACGTTGACTTTACCTATGAGGTCTCGCGTAGCCTCGCGGCCTGTGAGGGGGCCCTGCTGGTTATCGACTCTACACAGGGGGTCGAGGCCCAGACGCTGGCGAACCTCTACCTGGCCCTGGAAGCTGATCTGTCGATTATCCCCGTCATCAATAAAATCGATCTTCCCAGTGCTGAGCCCGAACGGGTAATGCAAGAGGTCGAGGACGTTATTGGTCTGCCACGGGAGGAATGCATCCTGGCATCCGCCAAGGAAGGTATCGGCACCCAGGATATTCTGGAGGCCATCATTAAAATGGTGCCACCGCCTAAAGGCGCCCTGGATGCTCCTCTGCGTGCCCTGGTTTTTGACTCGCACTATGATGCCTATAAAGGGGTTATCGCGTATGTGCGTGTCGTGGATGGTGACCTCTACGAGGGGGAGCGCCTGAATATGGTGGCAGCCGGCAGTTCAGCCGAGATCCTGGAGGTTGGCTGTTTCCAGCCGCGGCTGGTATCGACGAAAACGTTGACCACCGGCGAGGTAGGGTATATCGCGACCGGCTTTAAAAATGTCAAAGACTGCCAGGTGGGGGATACGGTGACTGTGCCGTCCGCCCTGGGAAGCATTGCGCCCCTGCCGGGTTATCAGCCCGCCAAGCCAATGGTCTTCGCCGGCCTGTATCCGGTAGATAGCAACGACTATCCCGAACTGCGCGAGGCTTTGGATCGTCTGAAGCTCAATGATGCCGCCCTCTATTATGAGCCGGAAACATCGAACGCGCTGGGCTTTGGCTTTCGCTGCGGCTTCCTGGGGCTGCTGCACATGGAGATTATCCAGGAGCGGCTGGAGCGTGAGTACAACCTGGATATGCTGGCGACGGCTCCCAGTGTGGAATACCACGTCACCAGAGTCGGCGGAGAAGTGGTTGAGGTCCATAATCCATCTGAGATGCCCAACTTCGGCGAGATTGAGCAGATCGAAGAGCCCTTCATGGACATCTCCATCTTTACACCATCGCGCTATATCGGTACCATCATGGAGCTCGTCACCTCCAAACGAGGTATCTACAAAGACCTGAAGTATATCGAGGCCGAGCGCGTGTTGATGACCTATGATATTCCACTGGCGGAATTAATCATCGACTTCTATGACCAGTTAAAATCGCGCACGCAGGGTTATGCCTCGCTCGACTACAACTTTGGCTCCTACCGAGCTTCAGACCTGGTCAAAATGGATATCCTGGTCAACAGCGTCCCGGTGGACGCGCTCTCATTGATCTTACACCGTGAAAGTGCCTACTATCAGGGACGCGCCCTGGTAGAAAAGCTGCGCGGCCTTATTCCGCGCCAGCTGTTCGAGGTACCCATCCAGGCCGCGATCGGATCTCGGGTCATCGCCCGCGAATCCGTGAAAGCCATGCGTAAAGACGTGCTGGCCAAATGTTACGGCGGCGACATCTCTCGCAAGCGCAAGCTGCTCGAAAAACAAAAAGAGGGCAAGAAGCGCATGAAGATGGTTGGCAGTGTAGAGATTCCCCAGGAAGCCTTCATGGCTGTCCTCTCCCTCGGCAAAGAATAAGAAAAATAGAATTGAGAACCTGGGAAGCGGCCACCGGCACGCTCAGCGTGCCGGTGGCCGCTTCCCAGGTTCTCAATTCTATAAATAAAAAAGAGAGCTAGATAATCACGGTTATCTAGCTCATCGTGTCTCTTTTTTGTTCTTCACAACTCCCGTGTTTTAAATCAACTGACTAATCCGAACGGAGTATCGCTAGAAAGTTAGTAGCGATATGCCTCCAGATACCTTTACCGTTACCCGACGACGTATAGAGCGCGTCATGGCGTGATTAGGTCAGCAAGACCTATCGAGACGGGAAGGTAAACGCCTGAAGGTGCCGGAAAAGCCCGCATTTACGGGCGCTCCTAGTCAATTTGAAATACAACTCCAAACACGCGAATTGGTTTTTTCGTGGTTCTTATAAGATCGATGGACGTCATAAGATCTCCTTTCGGGTTACTTATGTAAGGACCAAGCCTTATGCCAAGGTCTTTTTATTCCCTGGTGTATTCCTTAATCATTTGGAATAATTAAACATTACCATCTCATTTCGTAGAAGTCAAGGGTTTTTCCATGGAATTTATGAGCACTTTCTTATTCATATGCTCCATAGTCAGTAGCGATGGAGCCAGTTCGCATGGTTTTTTATGCAGCAACGGCTCAAAAAAGAGATTGCCCCTCGTTCACTACATCTTCATAATTTTGTTGGAAGGTAGAGAGGACCTCGGCTGGATCCGCACTTTCCTTCATCACTTCCGCCTGGGGATCACGACGATTTTTTACCTGCGGAGTATCCCGGCGCAGTTCTTCAAGCAGCTCAATGACTTTACTGACCTTGCGTTCGACCAGTAAAGACATCTCAAGATCCAGATGAGAGCGCTGGTCATTCAATCTTCCCTGTCGATTCTGCGTGATGAGAACCGCTGTCGTTGTCAGTAAGGCGATAAAGCTCACCATCCCCTGCAGATCTGAAAACGGAGGCGGGTCCAGTCGCTGCAGCCCAAATATTGGACATATAATGTTATAGATGATCCAGCACAGCACAATGAGCATAATGGCGTAGAGGGTATATGGTCGACCGAGAAGATTATAGGTGACCCTCTCAATTAAGTGCTGGTGTCGATCGGCTTCGCGCTCGGCTGAGAGGCGGATAGACACCAGGCTATCGATATCTTTTTCAACGATATCTAGCAGTTTGGTAAGATTTTTCTCGTCCTGCTCTATATCCTGTGGTTGCTGTGGTTGTTGCTTTCTTTTGCTCATAAGATATGAACGAGCCCTCTTTCTACTGGTTGATAGGGGTTATTGCCATTGCGAATGTTTCTATGTAGCCCTTATTATATCTTCCTGGGGAGGTAATGGGAGGAAGTGTAAAGAAGGAGCAGACACGTTCAGACGTATCTGCTCCTGGGAACGTAGAAAGTGAGCCGATGGATTAGTAGTTGCTGTCGCGAGCTCTCTCGCTGCGAGTGGTGGTGTCAGGGCTAACGGTGTTCGGCTCGACTGGAATGGCGCCGGTGTCGATATCGTTGGCGGCCAGGCGATTGTTGGTAGTGCCTGTGATATCCCGATCCATGGTAGGCATACCGGTGGAGGTGCGATTGTAGCTCGCATCTTCCTGCATGGTCTCATTCTGCCGGCCGGTGGTGCGACCTTTGCTGGCGGCGCTATCCTCATGGAACAGGTAGTTGGAGGATGTGGGATCCAAAGCGCCGGCCGGGGCCTGGTTGACCATCTCACCAAAGTGGGTCAGGTCGTGTTCTAATGCCTGCTGGAAGCGGTTGCCCGCGCCCAACTTTTCGCCCGCGTCACCCAGTACACCTGCGGGAGGATTGTAATTGATGGCAACATTGACCTGCGTCTGGTCGCTGGAGACTGGCGTAAAGGTCACTTTACCGAAATTCTCCAGACCATTGGTCGAGCGCCAGCCGATCTGCTGATCGGGTATCCACTCCTCGTTGACCGCATCCCACTCATGTTGTCCGACAACGTCAGCTACCCAGTGGCTTGATTGGTCATCATGATAGGTAACCTCTTTGACAAAGCTCATGAATTTAGGGAAGTCATTGAAGTGGCTAAACAGCGCATACACCTGATGGACAGGAGCATTGACCGTAACTTCTGCACTGTGGGTTGAATAGTTCTTTGCCATATATATCCTTCTTTCACTGAACACCTGCACCCATGGCAGGAAGTAAAACGTACAATTCGTGTTAATCATGCGTTACCAATCTAACAACATCCCTTTTTATACGAAACTGGTTTCTGGATGGCTTCAAAATGTTCCAAACTGTATAGTTATATATTTACCTTTGCTGTAAAGCCAGGGTATGGTAGTCAGGAGTACATGGACTAAAGGGTATTGTGCCAGCACATATGATCATAACAACAGGGTGCTACTGGTTAAGAAACACAACTTTTAGCAAGGATCTAAGCACAGAGGTACCTGTTTGTTGTATTGTCTGAAAAACCCTGGTATTATGCTCACGGAACATATAATTTGCAGAAAAAAAGAATCGAACTATCATCCTACGTAGATCCAAATATTACCCAGAAAAGGGTAATCGAACCATCACACTACGTAGATCCGGCCATGACCCAGGTGGATAAAGGTTTGTCGAGAAGTAAAGTAATTCTGTAATACCACAGTGCTGTGTATCACCAGGAAGAGGTAGGGGGGCGTGCAAAACTCTGTTGGCGTCTCGTGTAATATAAACATAGAGTCAAGCACAACCACGTGCTCACCGATGTAACCATTGAGCATGTGCTTACGTAGTAAAAGGTAGTATGAAGAGGCGTTTATTCTTGGTGAGACACTGTTTATATAGATTGTCCCATTGGTAGTATCTGAATTCTATGCTTTGGAGAGGTAACACGCAATGTCAATTGGAACCTTGGAAAACAATTTGAGCCGCGCTCTAGAGCTGCTGGGCGGCTCTATTGATCCCGAGATTGTTGAAACGTATCCATCGCTCGAAGCACGTATTTTAGCGCAGGCTTTGGAGAACGTTGAAATTGCCGAACAGCGTTTGCGCGAAATCCAGAAACTGGTTGGCGAGATCGAGGGCGTTCTCGTCTAACCGTATTCAGGCGGTTTTTATTCAATACACAGCCACTGCGATCTCTACGTATACATATCCCGTCTCCAAAGTTGGCGCATCCTATGGGATATGTCCCAATGTTTGTTTGATACCTGTAAAGCCGTGTCACCCAGGGTGGTTGTGAGCACGTTATCCCTTGTGATCTACCCAGAAACTGTGTCTCATGAAGAAAAGCCTGAGCAAAAGAAGAGAAGAGTATTCATTATGAATGAACGCTCTTCTCTTCCTTTTGGGGGATGTGTTTGGGTAGTTGGAGAATTTCACGCCTTCGGCGCAGGAGCACCTATGCGCCTCTGCACGGGCGTCCGCTGCGCGAACGCACTTACTTATATATTGGTGCATCGGGAGCGCATCTGCGCGCCCGATGCACCAATATATAAAGTAACCCTTGAGCACCGCAGGTGTGAAAGATCAGGCGGTGCAGCTGAGGTCCAGCGAGGTGTCGTGGACTTCGATGGGTGGGGCCGCCACGACCGCCGGGTCGTCGACCTCCTCTGGCTGGTCGAGGGCGCGCTGGATGATCTCTTCTACCTGGGTCAGGTTGTTGATGCGTACCAGTTCGTTGCGCACACGCTTGGCTCCGGGGAAGTGTCCCAGGTACCAGCCCATGTGTTTGCGCATCTCGACATAGTGGTCCTGCCCCTTCATCCTGGCGTGCGTGCGGGCATGCTCGAGGGCCATTAGCAGGCGCTCTTCGCGTGTAGGTATGACATCGGGCAGATTCTCTGGTGTTGGCTTGATGTCCTCATGCAGCAGTTTCTTGAGCAGCTCTTTGTTTTTGAACAGCCACGGGTTCCCGAAGGTTGCGCGTCCGATGAGCACCCCGTTGACGCCCGTGGTGCGGATGCGTTCAGCCGCCTGGTAGAGACTATGGATATCTCCATTTCCGAGAATGAGTGTGTCCGTTTTGCGTACGACCTCGGCGGCGCTGGCGATAGCATCCCAGTTCGCCTCGCCCTTGTAGTGCTGTACCAGGGTGCGCCCATGCAGTGAGATGACCGCGGGCTCCAGCTCCAGCAGCTCTTGCATCCAATCTCTGACCACGATTGAATCGTAGCCCAGGCGGGTCTTTACCGAGACCGGTAGCAGGCGGCGTTCATATACGAGTGGCTCTCCCCACAGGCGCGCGCGATCCTCATTCATCTGACGAATGCTGCGGATACGCGCCGGGTCCATCTCCAGATCTTCCAATGTCTGTCCGTTGGCCCAATCGCGCACTCCCTGCTGCGTCGCGCGGATAATCGCCTTCGCCGTCTCGGGAAGGCGGATCAGGGCCGCTCCCCCGCCCTTATTGGCGATGGAACTGGCAGGGCAGCCCATATTGATATCAACCCCGTCGAAGCCCAGTTCGCAGACCACGTGGGCCGCTTTATAGAAGTATTCCGGGCGACAGCCAAAGATCTGCGCCACCACAGGCCGCTCGGCGGGTGTGTACAGGAAGTCGCGGAAGATGCGCTCACTTCCACGCCAGAGCCCCTCCACGTTGGTGAACTCGGTCATCACAATATCCGGGCGCCCGTGCAGGCCATGCATGGTTCTGCATGGAGCATCGGTCACACCATCCATAGGGGCCAGGCCAATAATAGGTTGTGTTAATGTATTCCAAAAAGATGTTTGCTTCATGTTTTTCGTCTACTTTGTTGGTGCAACGCCGAAAGAAAGAAATGTGCGTCACCCTCTTCACTATCAGTTCTTGATGACTATTTGTCCTTCTATGATACATGTTTTCCTGCCCAGTGGTCAATCTTTTCACCCTCCTCTTGCATTTAAAAGGTTAAATTTGTCAGTATAATGGTGAAAAGCTATAATAGGTGCGCAGGAACATAAATATGGGAAAGGAGACAAAATGCTTACAAAAAAACTTGTTAAGCAAAATTTTATCCATTTTGCCCTGTTGCTGGGAGCCGTTCTCGTGCTGCTCTCGGCATGTGACTCAGGTAACAACCCCAATGGATCTGCTGGGGCGACGCCAACCAGTGCGACCGTGAACTCGGCCAGCGCCATTATACGGCACAGCCCATCTGGTACAGTTGAGCTGATGTGGGATCATACATCTCACGTGCTGACCGTTCATATGGCTTTAACGGGGCTGACACCCAAAAGTACCCATCCAGCACATATCAACGCAGGCAGCTGTAAAAATGGCGGCAAACTCGTGTATAATCTATCATCCGTCAAAGCTACGCAGATCGGTTTCGCTGATGTGATTACGCGCGTGAAAGATGTGACGGGGGGATTCCTGAGACTGGCTGGTATATCGATGTAAGTAACGGACCCGCTATGGATACCAGCGCTCAGGCGATGCCGATTACCTGCTCTAATGTCTTTAATCCAACTGTTTCAACCAAACTCTCACAGAACGTCCAGGCGACGATGGCCAATGCTTTCGCGCCCAATCAGTCCGCCAGTGGTGATGCACAGTTGACTGTGAACAATCATACGCTCACAGTCGCGCTCAATTTGAAGGGATTAACACCAAATTCGAAGCATATGGCTCATATTCATATTGGGAGTTGTGCGAGCCAGGGCGCGATCAAGTATGATCTGAAACCCGTGGTTGCCAATGCGGCCGGTGATGGAACCTCTACCTCTATCATTCCCAATATTAGCTCCATTCCGCGCAATGGCTGGTACGTCAACGTTCACCAGGGCGCGACAAGCGTCAAGTCACAAACAGACAACGATCCATTTGCCTGTGGAGACATTACTTCGCTCCACTAAGTCATATGTACGCTACTTACCGCTATCTCAAAGGGAGCCAGGCCGCCGGTCAGCGGTCTGGCTCCCTTTCTGTATGGTCAGGAAATATCTACTGTGCCGTTGCGCCAGCGATCAACCATATATTCAACAGAGCTGATGTATTGTTGCTCATTATTATTATCGCTGTCGGGAGCATAGACGGGGATAATTTGATCGACGGTAGTCAGGCCCCAATTCTGAATGTATTGTTTTGAGATGAGCTGATACCAATCATCAAAGCCTTCCTCCCAGGTGTCATACTTGCGATATCCATCATAGCTGGGATGGCCATCGGTAGCACGAATATTGCCGAGCGAATGGGTGATGCTGGCTACCCCTTGCGTCCCCAACTGGCTCTCCTGCATGAAGAATGCCAGGGCATAAGCGGGATCGATATTATATTTAACACCGTCATCGTAGAGTGCCTGACCCTTGCCCTGGGCGGGTGAATGGTAGTGAGTGAGCACTTCATTGATGAAGTCAGCGCTGATCGTCGGTTTTCCCATGACGTTATAGGGGCCAGCGGATCCATTGAGCCGGGATGCGAGGTGGGGAGCCAAAGTAGAGACGAGCAGACTAATGATGCCGATGCCGATTGCTACACAGGCCACAACGACCACAGAAAATCGAAAGGCAGAAGAAAAAGTCATGCGTGGTCGTTTTTTGCGATAGGTTGCGCGATAGACCCTTCGTTTAACCTTAGGCATGTTAATCCTTCCTGGACGTTATATTAATAATATATTTTAATGCATATATCCCTATTACGGTAGGGCTGTGGGAGAAGTTGTATAGATTGGTGCGGCCGGGGCAGGGGCGCCCCTGCCCGGCCGCACCAATCTATACAACTTCTGATAGTTATGTGTTACTGGTCAGCATATAACGGTGAATATACGCTATAATAAAAGGGCTGACGAGATATTTACTGTTGAATAGCTCGCTGTATACACATGGACAGGCATTGTCTGGAGAGGAACGATTTTATGACCGAACGGCCCCCCGTAGCCAACCCCCATGGAACTGCACAGGCGCCGCTGCCTGCGGCAACCGATTTATATGCGCTCGACACACTCTTATCCGATGAGGAGCGCATGGTACGCGATACCGTGCGCAAATTTGTAAGTGAACGCGTCATGCCGGTGATTGGAGAACACTTTGAGGCCGGCACTTTCCCACGTGAACTGATTCCCGAAATGGCCGACCTGGGTCTGCTGGGAATGCATTTAGATGGTTATGGCTGCGCAGGCCTGAGCGCTGTCTGCTATGGCCTGGTCTGCCAGGAGTTGGAGGCGGGCGATAGCGGTATCCGCTCATTTGTGTCGGTGCAGGGCTCGCTGGCTATGTTTCCTATTTTTGCCTTTGGTTCGGAGGAGCAGAAGCAACGCTGGTTACCGGCGATGGCCAAAGGTGAGGTGATCGGCTGCTTTGGTCTGACAGAGCCAGATATTGGTAGCGACGCGGGCAATATGCGCACCACCGCGCGTCGCGATGGCTCCTCCTACATCCTTAACGGCAACAAAATGTGGATTACCAATGGCGGTATTGCTGATGTGGCGGTGGTGTGGGCGCGCACAGAAGATGGTGTACGTGGCTTCCTGGTCGAGCGTGGCACCCCTGGTTTTACAACCAGTAATATTCATCGCAAGCTTTCACTCAGGGCCTCTGTGAC
Source organism: Dictyobacter halimunensis (assembly GCF_036245075.1). NCBI lineage: Bacteria > Bacillati > Chloroflexota > Ktedonobacteria > Ktedonobacterales > Dictyobacteraceae > Dictyobacter > Dictyobacter halimunensis. Next base: position 1,197,671 of record NZ_BSRI01000002.1, on the reverse strand, counting down.
TTCTGAGCTGCATTTTGAGGACTGCCGTGTGCCGGCTGAGAACATGCTGCCCAATATCCGAGGGATGCGCGGACCGCTATCCTGCTTAAATGAAGCACGGTTTGGTATCGCCTGGGGAGCAGTTGGAGCGGCGCGGTCCTGTTATGAGACGGCCCTGGATTACGCGAAGACCCGCGAACAGTTTCAGCAGCCCATTGCCCGCTTCCAACTGGTTCAGCAGAAACTGGTGACGATGGCGACCGAGCTCGTGAAGGCCCAGTTGCTGGCTCTACAACTGGGGCGCCTCAAGGACCAGGGGCTGCTGCATCCCGTGCAGATCTCCGTCGCCAAGCGCAATAATGTGCGCGAAGCGCTGCATGCCGCGCGCGAGGCCCGCACGATCCTGGGCGCCAATGGTATTACGCTTGAGTATCCCATTATCCGCCACATGAACAACCTGGAATCGGTCTTCACCTATGAAGGTACTGACGACATCCATACCCTGATCATCGGCCAGGCCATCACTGGAGAAAGCGCCTTTTCCTAAGTCATCAGATGGCAACAAAAAATGTTGTAGGGGTGAGGCCCGCCTGGCGGGCCTCACCCCTACAACATTTTTTGTTGCCTAAAAGATTATTTACTGCAAGCCGGTACAGGTTGGCCGGGGCCCATATTGTTGCTATAATCGGTAACTTTCCAGGTGCCGTCGTCAAGATCTTTTTGCAGCGTAACCTGCAGCTTGTAGGGGACCGTGGTTTTATTCTTGACGCGCTTAATGGTATAGGAGTAGATCTGGCTGTTATCGGTTACTTGAGCGCTATTCGCGATTTCGCTGTAGTCTTGCACCGGCCCATAGCAGGTATCAAGAATTTGAGCCTGTTTGGTGAACTGGTCCTGTGACGTCCGAATCGTAATCGCGGGCCCGAGATCTTTGTACGCCTGGCCATAATTCTTTGTGTTCAGGGCATTCAAGAAATCGGCTGCGGTGTTGCTTGCGGGCGCGCTGGCGAATATGCCTGTAGCCAGAAAATAACCGACCAGTCCAGCTACGATGGCTAAAATAAGAAAGATTCCCCCAAACGTTAAAATACGTTTGCGCAGTTTCTGAGGAGCTGGCTCCTGGAGGGTAGGACGTGGCACGCGAGTTGTTTCAGGGGGCGTGTCTACCCGTGCCATGCCTTCTGGGCGCCTGGGTATAGCGCGATGCTCACTGGTCTTTTGCGAGATCACCTGTTGAATGGCCTGATGCTTACTGGTGCCCTCATCGGGATTGCGTAAGACCGCGCGCTGTTTACTTGTGCCATTGAGAGAGGGAAGGCCCTGAGTTGGTGGTTTTTTAAACGATCCACTCTCCTGATTCTCTCGTTCGTGCATGCGTTTCCTCCTCATAAGTCGCAAATTTGTTTTGATGTGCCCGGCGGCCAGCGGGCTGGCAATGTCGCGCAGCGGATGCAAACACTGCCAGGACTGGCCACGAAATAATTTTTTATGTTAGAGTGCTCAATCCGCACTGCATGCTTTACGTATGGAAATAGCAGAGTACATCTATCTTTTTTTAGTTTACTCCGCAATCCAATAAACCTGTTTTACTATAAAGGCTCCAATTTCCACTGTCAACCAGATGTACTTAGTTGCTAGGAAGCCGGGCAAAATTTCGCACCTGTGGTGCTCATGTGGTGAGTAGGTGGGGCAGGGGCGCTGCAGCGCCCCTGCCCCACCTACTTAAAACAGGTATCTGAGCACCTGCGGCACTCAAAAGTTCTATGGTTGTTGGTGCATCGGGGGCTCATGAGCCCCCGATGCACCAACAACCATAACCAGTGCGGCCGCGCAGCGGACGCCCATGCGCCCCCAATAAGAGGAAAGTAAGATACGTTCTCAATATTTATTGGCTGATAATACTGGCGCCACCTTACCCTCTTGCATCTTGGCTTCAATAAACTGGAGGATGCGCCGGTTAAAGCGCGAGTTATCGAATTCGAGCGCGTGATTATGGATCACCTGTGGATCAAAGCGGCGCTCATCAAAGGTTGCCAGAACGCTTACCAGGCTCTCTACCGTCTGTTCCTGGAAAAAGACGCCCGTTACGCCATCAATGATGGATGCCAGGGCGCCTCCGGCTCCGTAGGCGATAACTGGACGGCCGCAGGCCTGGGCCTCCAGCGGCGTGATGCCAAAGTCTTCTTCGCCAGGAAAGAGGAAGGCGCGACAATGCTGGAAGTAGTAGATGACCTCTTCATCTGAGAGCCGCCCCATGAAGCGAATGGTGGGACCTGCCAGCCGCTTCAGGCGCTCCTCATCGCGGCCCCCACCGATGATGACCAGTGGTAGTTGGAGGCGATTACACGCCTCGATCGCCATGTCTAACCTTTTATACGGAATGAGGCGGCTAACGGCCAGGAAATAGTCTCCTGGCAGCATATCGGGCTCGAATGGGAAGCGTTTCGTATCCACCGGCGGTGGAATATAGGCGGCCTCGCGCCGATAATATTTGCGGATCCGTTCGGCAATCGCGGGCGAGTTGGCGATAAAATGATCTACCCGCTGTGCGCTGGTCTGGTCCCACACGCGCAGGCCGGTGATTAAAAACGGCAGCACGCCACGGGCCACTTTCCCCAAATGTTCACGTTCAACGTATTCCTGATAGTTCCAGCACCAGCGCATAGGGGTGTGGCAATAGCAGATGTGCATTGTTTCCGGCCGCGTAATCACCCCTTTAGCGAAGGCGCTCGAACTGCTCAACACCAGGTCGTAGCCGCGTAGATCCAGATTCTCCATCGCAAATGGATAGAGCGGCAGGTAGGGCTGATGATGCTTTGTCACCAGGGGTAATTTCTGCATAAATGACGTGCGAATATCCATCTTCTGGAATGCGGGATCGACACGTTTAGGATCATAGATTGAGGTATAAAGAGGCGCCTCTGGAAAAATCTCATGAAACGCCAGTGCCACACGCTCGGCCCCCCCCATTTGATTGAGGTAGTCATGCACTAATGCTACTTTCACGTTAATACGCTCCTCTGCTGAATAAGATGGCTGGAATGGTGCGCAGAAGGATCTGTATGTACAGGCGCAGGGACCAGTTCTCAATATAGTAGATATCCATCAGCACGCCTTCATCGAAGCTGATATTGCTGCGGCCGCGTACCTGCCAGAGACCGCTGCAGCCGGGTTTGATCGCCAGGCGCCCCTTCTGCCACTCCTCATATTGAGCCACCTCGCGTGGCAGAGGGGGACGTGGACCAACCAGGCTCATCTCGCCTCTGAGCACATTCAATAGCTGAGGAATCTCATCCAGGCTGGTGCGGCGAAGAAAGCGGCCCACCGACGTGACGCGCGGATCTTCGCGTATTTTAAAGATTGGCCCCTGGGCCTCATTATGACTGAGGAGCTGAGCCAGGCGTTGATCGGCGTCTTTATACATCGAGCGGAATTTGAACATCTCAAAATGTTTGCCGTTTAATCCTACCCGTTCCTGCTTATAGATGATAGGTCCGGATGATGTAAACGCGATGGCCAGCGCGATAAAGAGGTAGAGTGGTGAACCAATGATCATCCCCAGGGATGAGATGACTATGTCGATTGTGCGCGTGATAATACGCTGTGGCGTATTGAGCGAAGCCTGCCGAATACCCAGCAGTGGAATGCCCTCGATGCTTTCCATATCAATGCGCGAAAGGTTGAGCTCATAGAGATCGGGGATCAGCTTAAAGGAGGCTCCCAGGCGTTCACAGAGCCGTACGCTGCGGATGGCATGATTATTGAGGTGAGAAGGGAGGGCGATAACCACCTCATCTACCTGCATTGAACGAATAACCATTCCAATGTCATCGATGGTACCCAGCATTTTAAAGCGACCAAAATCACCAGGCGGCTCGGTCATATCGTGCAGGAAGCCAACCACGGAAAAACCCAGATTGGGGCTGGCAGCCAGACATTGCATTACCATTTTGCCAAGGCGGCCCGAGCCCACGACCAGCACACGCGTCTCTCCCAGTCCCATGCGGTAGAGCAGACCCATCACACCCGCGACCGCCAGGCGACCGGCGATCAGCACAACAATCGTCGTAAACCAGATAAACGGAATTAACAGGCGTGAATTGGGTATCAGGGTATCGGGATCATACTGATTGTTATTTTGAAAAAAGAAAAAGTACGTGATTAAAAAGGCCATCCCGATGGTGGTCGAGGTTATAATTAACCAGGCCTGGCGGAACGAGTTACCTGTGAGGCGGATATGATACAGGCGACGCACCGCAAAGATGATGATTAATCCCGCGATCACGCCTGCCCACAGCGGCATATATGAGGAGAATTGCTGGTTATTATCAGGGGCCGCGCCGGTATAATAGCCAAAGATCTGGAATTTTAACCCCTCCAGCATCGGGTTATGCAAAAGTGTTTTAAAGCGCAGGCGATAGGCACCGTAACAGGCCAAAAGGGTCAGCAGCATATCGAGCACGACCATAAAGATGGTTTCGGCGATACGCCAATGGCGACGTATAGACCTGCGTTCAGAGATAACCTTCGTGATTGGTCCTGTTGCTCCGCCCATTTCATGTGTTACCTCGGTTGTGGTCCTCGCGGCTGGCGCTGATTCGTTGTTCTGTATAATTCGAGCCATATATTTTATACTATCTCATACTATTGAACAAACGTTATACGTTGTGAATGATGTATTTTGGCAGCCATTTCATATGCTGCGATCGTTTTTTCCGCCATGGTCCGGGCTGAAAATTGTTGAGCGACCATGGTCGCCTGACGCTGACAACGTTCGCGCAAGGTTTGATCGGTCAATGCCTGGTAGAGCGCGGCGCTCAACGCGGTTACATCCTGTGGATCAACACACAGCGCCAGCCCCGCCCCGGCCTCGGGTAAGCTTGATACATTCGAGGTGACTACCGGCGTACCGCAGGCCAGGGCTTCCGCCACCGGAATGCCGAAACCCTCGTACAATGAAGGATAGGCGAAGACGGAAGCGCTTTTATACCATAACGCCTGCTCATCGTCGGGGACAAAGCCGGGGAACAACACATCTTGTTCCAGGCCAAGCTGACGGACCCTGGCGAAGATGGTATCGTAGAGCCAGCCTTTGCCCCCTGCCAGCACCAGCTTTTCACGAATATGGTGTTTCTGCCGCAATTGTGCATAGGCATCAAGTAGGGTAGTGATATTTTTACGGGGTTCTAAAGTACCCAGGTATAAGATAAAACCCTCCCTAACACCATATTTTTCGCGGAATGTATCTAATTTATCTTCTATAGAAACGTTCGAAAAACGCTCGTCGATACACGGATAGATAGCCTGAATACGCTCGTATGAAATTCCTACCAGCTCATGAACATCTCGTTTCGTACTCTCGGATACTGTAATCAGGAGCGCAGCGCGCTTTAAACTTCGCAACGTAAATGTCTGGTGATACAGGCGTTTGGCCGGTGTGAGCACATGTGGGAAGCGCAGGAATGCCAGGTCGTGCAGCGTAACGACGCTCGCGCAACGAGCTGGTAAGAGCTCAGGCCGTACATTGACAGGAGAATGGAGCACATCGATCTGATGCTGGCGGACCAACCTGGGCAGCGTTAATTGTTCCCAGGCGATACGGGCTGCGGGCCTGGATTCGGGCCACGGGGCAGCCAGAAAGGTAATTTGCGGATGGTGTTCCAGCTGCTCAATGACATCCTGTCCATTTACAAATACCGTATAGGTGTGATCCCCCGGCTGCCTGGCAATTTGTGTCAGCAAATAGCGGATATACCGGCTGACGCCACCATTGCGATAGCTCTGACCGTAGGATAACAACTGTGCGTTGATGCCAATGTGCATTCTCGTTGTGTTCTCCTCATCAGACTTCTAACGCCAGTGTATATTACAGAAGATTGGCAAAGATGTTATATAAGCGATGACATTTTCCGCTAGATGTTACTGCTTTATAACGTCTTTGATTTTTACGTGGTCACAATACCTGCTGTTTTGACCCCTGATCCCCCACTTTATTCTCTGCATTAGAAGTATGGTCTACATAGCGCATCTCACAAGCGTGCAGGGTGGAAATAAATAGGAAAGATAGGTATTACCCTGTTGCTCTTGAAGCGTATGCATTTTCTATAGAAAAAATGCGCAGGTAACATGTTGATTGTGAGCAACATGCACATATCTCAGTATACTCTGCTATCCACAAATGGCCTAGTAAATGGAACTAATGGCTTGATCGCTGGTTGGCCTGGTCAGGCGTTGGCTTATCACAACTGGCGAGAAAAAGCACATGTTGTATCATCTGTATACGTAATTGTTCCTCAAGCGTCGCGTCAGATGATACAGGGAGGGCGATCCCCATAGCGGGACACGCCAGCTGGTCGCTAATCAAGGCGTAGCCATACAGGTCGTTCGCCAGTGGCAGCAGTACTGGTGGCTGCCGCGAGGCACCGTCGATCGCCTGCAGCCACCGCTGTACCAGTGGCTCCCTGGCCGAGATAGCGATGGGCCGGCTGGCGGACAACAGACGGCACTGGACGGGATAGGACGTATGGGTAGCAAAGTGATGTTGAAGTTGTGTAAAGATTTTATAAGGATCCTGCGCGGATACGAGGCGGAAATCTAACCTGGCATGAGCCTGTGCTGGTAGAAGATCGCGGTCACCGCTGGTCTGTGGATCTGATGGACTGCTGAGCAGTGTAATGGTGCAGGTAGGCGTGAGCCAGTAGGCGTAATGCTGCCTGACCCCCTCGATATCCATGAGCAGATGTTCGGTGCCCCAGGCCTGTTTAAGCTCTGTACTGGTATCTGGTAGCTGCGCGATGGACGCGACGACCTCATCCTCCGGCGCCTGCAGGTCATCATAAAAACCTTCCAGTAAAATATCTTCACGCGCATCCTTAAGCGCGGCCAGGGACCAGATAAGTTGCCAGGCGGCATCCGGCGCGATGGCCCCGTAGGCGGTTGGGATGGAGTGGTCCGCGGTTCGCAGCGAGACCTCTACCTGTAAATGTCCTTTTATGCCCAGCAGCAATTCAGGTTGTATACCCTCTTTGCCTGTTTCATGTTTTGTGGTATACAGGATACAGTCATCTGCCTGTAACAGGGAGCGATGTTGGGTGAAAAAATGCGCAAGAGCGCTGGCGGATACGTCGTCCTGGCCGTCGATCAGCCATTTGACGTTGAGGGGGAATGGCTCGCGCCGACTACTATAGGCGCGGATGGCCGCCAGGTGTGAGAGCAGAGGAAACGTAGCCTGCTGCATTGCCAGCGATGGTGTATATTTTATATAAAAAAGCAGTGTTTGTGGTGCCTCAACCATATACTCGCCATATAGGATCTGCTGACCCGAGTCAAGGTATTGTACGAAAAAACCATGATGACGCAAAAGTGACAGCCAGATATCTTGTATCTTTGGCGCTGGTGAAGTATAAATTTGAGTAGAGATAGATTGCCAATCATGCAGGTACAAAGGGAATTGCTCATCAAGCGCCTGTAAAAGGGTCTGCTTGATTGACGACAATGGCATAGCTCCTTTGCCCTCCTGGTATGGCGTTGCTAGTACCGCCGTGTATATATCTTGCACGTCGCGGTCTGAAAGAGTATACTCATGTGCAGTGAGCGGTATAAGTAGTAGGTGAGTGAGAAGATCGCAGCCAAAAAATGTGTATTACGTTGCGTTTTTCTCGGTATCGGTGTATTATAGCCTAAAGTTCCAGCAACTGCCTAGTGGGCAGTGCGCACAAATCGAGAGCTACTGAAGTACGGGAGAGAAGCGCGTTGTCCAAACAACTCCGGCTCGATGTCGCACAGCTAACAGACGTTGGCCGTAAACGTCCCCATAATGAAGATAATATGGCCTATGTCATTCCAAGAGACAGCCAGGTTATGGCCAAAAAAGGTGCGCTCTTTATTGTAGCTGATGGCATGGGGGGACATGCAGCAGGGGAAGTGGCGAGCGAAATCGCTGTAGACACGGTGAGCAACGTCTATTACCAAGATGAGGCTGATGATATCCCTCTCTCATTGATGAATGCGATTAAAAGAGCAAATGCGTTAATTCATCAACGGGCGGCAGAAAATATGATGCGTAGTGGTATGGGGACCACCTGTGTAGCGGCCGTGCTACGCGGGGGAGTAGCTTATATCGCGAATGTGGGAGACAGCCGTGCATATATGGTACGTCATGGTCAGGCGAGGCAGATCTCGCAGGACCATTCCTGGGTAGAAGAACAGGTACGTGCGGGCTTACTGACGAAAGATCAGGCTCGTTCGCATGCGCAGCGCAATGTGATTACACGTGCCCTGGGCACGCAGGCCGAGGTTGAGGTGGATGTCTTCACAGAGCTTCTGGAGGATGGCGATACCTTTGTTCTTTGTTCTGACGGGCTTTCGGGTCCGGTGGGTGAAGAAGATCTGCGGGCGATTGTCAATCAATATATGCCGCAAGAGAGCGTGTACCACCTGGTTGAGCGAGCCAATGAGAATGGTGGAGCCGATAATATTACCGCCATCGTCGTTCGAGTCATGGAGGCGGGTGATGATGTGCCTGCTGCTCTCCAGCATCCTGTCCATGTGGGTGGTGGTAACCATGTCGCGGATGAGAGTACCGCCGTCCTGGGTCGCGTGCCTTCATCCTCGCTCGGAGTTTCTACACCGCCGCGTGTTGAAGATGGTCGTATCAACAGTCGTCCTCTGCCGCCGCCTGCTGCTGAACCAGCATTTATTTCTTCAAAAGGGTATACAGCGCCTCACGCCGCGGTGAATGTGCCCAGGCGCAAGCGCAATCGGCTACTACTGCCAACGATCGTGGTCGCGATCCTATTGATAGTGGCCCTAGCGGGAGCGGGTGCGTGGTATTTCTTAAGGCCCTCGGCGGTTCAGACCACGTTAAATAACGCCGATACCTTAATTTCACAGGCAAAGTTGAAGGTATCTTCTCAGCCAGATCAAGCCTTATCCAATCTTACGCAGGCCCAGCAAGAGTTACGCAGCCTGAAGGGCGCCTCGCTCAATCCACAGCAAAGTGATCAACTGATATCTCTGCAAAATAATCTGACTTCTGAGTTTAAGACGGCCCTGACGAATTATAATCAGCGGTCCCTCGCGGTAGGTCTGCCGTGCGTCAATCAGGCGCCGGTTACGTTAAATGCGAGTGGATCAGACATACAGACGAGTTCGTTGGCCACCCTGCAGACCGATAAAGATCACACGGTAAGCTATGTTCTAGGTCTGGATGGCGCGGTCTACCAGGTCAATGACCAGCATACCTTGCAAAAAGTGCCGCTGGGCAATGACAAGATTATCCTGCTGACCAGCGATAACCAGTATCTTTACACCCTGACCTCCGCCCAGCCAAGCGCTAATTATCACCTGCACGCCTACAAATGGCAGAATAACAAGCTGACGGAGAAAGTGAATAATGGCACGGCCATCAAACCCGAACTGGTTACCAATCAGACGCCACTGCTCCTGACGGCCTGGGCTGGTGAGGTGTATGTAATTTCGGCGTCCAGCCAGGCGAATCAGAATCAGGCCACGCTCTTGAATTACAACGTGGATAAGCTCGATAAAGACCCGGCTACAACGCAGATCTCCATTTCTGCCGGCCTGGTGAGCGCGGCCGCCTTACCAAACGGGCAAATCTTTCTCTTACATAGCGATGGAAAGATCGCCAGCCTGCAGGCGAATAGCCCCAAAGCTTTGGAGGCGGGAGTGCTGGTTCAGCAGACGGTGAATACGCCCTGGTCCCAGGACGCGCAGAACTTTAATGCCGCCACTCCGGTGGCGACCCCGACTGCGCCAATCAGCAAATTCCTGAGCATTCCGCCGCCGACAGCGCAGACGCGGCAGTCGCTGCTCTCGGTCGGCATGGTGAATAATGCGGCACATCTCTTTGTGGTGGATAACACAAATCATCGTGTGTTAAACTTTGTGGTCAAAGCGCCCAATAGCGTGGCGGCCGCTGCTACCCCCGCAGCCTCTGCGACTGCTAATAGTATGGGTGGTGGGGTCATCGCGCCGAATAGTAACCTGCCGAGCGCCAGTTTAGAGCAGCAATACGTATCGTCAACACTTGTCTCTGGCGTCAAGGGGACCGCGTTTGATGCGCGCACCAATCATGTCAATCTGCTGGCGGCCGCCCCCAGTTCCGCGGCGACCAATCAGATTGTCATAGATGTCTCTTCAACCGCAGCCTGCCGCCCAAATCCGTAAAGGATTGACGACTGTGCCACAATAGAGAGAATGCAATCTTTTCACTGCTGTTAACTTGCGGGTGCAGCAGTGATTTTTAGTCAGAAGTACGTGGCGGCTGGCGTGGGTATTGATTGATCCCCTCCTTACGAGTGAGCGCGCAAGCCGTTCCATGCGCTGCATGCCGCACCTTGCTTCTGTAACACGTTAAAGGAGTGATACTCACGTGGGTTTTGAGGTGCAATACCGCACGCATACGTGCGGCGAATTAACTGCGTCTTCAGTCGGCCAGGAGGTCAAGTTGGCGGGTTGGGTCAACCGGCGCCGTGACCATGGCGGACTCATTTTCTTAGATATTCGTGACCGCTATGGGATGACACAGGTTGTCTGCGATCCCGAGAAGTCAGCTGAGGCCCATAAAGTGGCGACCGAACTGCGTTCGGAATATGTCGTACAGGTAAGTGGTAAAGTTGTACGGCGCCTGCCTGGAACCGAAAATCCACAGTTAAGCACGGGTGAGATTGAGATTGCCGCGGAGCATATACAGATTCTGAATCCTGCTCGCACGACTCCTTTCCCTATCAGTGATGCTGTCCAGGCTGATGAGATACTGCGGATGAAATATCGCTATCTGGACCTGCGCCGCCCCCGTATGCGCGAGAATATCGTCTTGCGGCATCGCGTGGTGAAAGAGATGCGCGATTACCTGGATGAGCGCGGATTTGTCGAGGTCGAAACGCCTATTTTGATGAAGAGTACCCCTGAAGGCGCTCGCGACTACCTGGTGCCCAGCCGTCTCTATTCCGGAGAGTTCTACGCTCTGCCCCAGTCGCCCCAGCAGTTAAAGCAGCTCTTGATGGTTGGTGGTCTGGATCGCTACTTCCAGATCGCGCGCTGTTTCCGCGATGAAGATCAGCGTGCCGATCGCCAGCCAGAATTTACGCAGCTTGACCTGGAGATGTCGTTTGTCTCTGAAGAAGACGTCATGTCTTTGATTGAGGACCTGCTGATCCGCTTGATTGAGACCAGCACCAAAAAGCGTATCAAGCAGCGCCCGTTCCCGCGCCTGAGCTATAAAGATGCGATGGGCCGCTATGGATCAGATCATCCAGATCTGCGCTTTGATCTGCCGCTGGTAGAGATCTCCGACCTGGCCAGTGCCGGTAATTTTGGTGTCTTTAAGAGCGCCCTTGCGGCCAATGGCATCGTGAAGGGGATTCGCGTGCCGGGCGCGGGCGGCTACAGTCGTAAAGAGGTAGACGAGCTGACAGAATTCGCACGCACGCTGGGAGCAAAAGGACTGGTCTCGCTGGCCATCAATGCGAGCGGCGATATCAAGTCGCCCTTAACCAAATTCATGACGGCGGAAGAGGTGCAGGCTATTATCGATCGTCTGGAAGGCAAAGCTGGAGATCTGCTGCTCTTCGTGGCCGATAGCGCCAAGGTGAGCAACGACGTACTGTTTCGACTGCGCAGCAAGCTTGCCGAGCGCCTGAACCTGATCGATCCCAATGAACTCGCCCTCTGCTGGGTGGTTGATTTTCCGCTCTTCCACTATGATGAAGAGCTCAAGCGCTACGATGCCGAGCATAATCCCTTCTCGGGCATGGACGAAGCCGACATCAGCCATCTGGATACCGACCCGCTCGACGTTCGCGCCCGGCAGTATGACATCATCTGCAATGGCTTCGAGATTGGTGGTGGTAGCGTTCGTATCAACGTCGCTGACCTTCAGCACAAAGTCTTCTCACTCATGAATATGACCGATGAGCAGATCAAAGAGCAATTCGGGCATATGTTGGAAGCCTTTGAGTATGGAGCCCCGCCTCACGGAGGTATCGCCTTGGGTGTTGACCGCCTGATCATGCTGTTCGCCGATGCCGATAGCATCCGCGATGTGATCGCCTTCCCCAAGACCCAGAGCGCCATGGATCTTCTCATGGGCGCCCCCGCGCCTGTCGAAGACAAACAGCTCCAAGAGCTACACCTGTCCCTGCGCCCCGAAGAGAAGCGCTAAGCAGAAAGTTTTCACGAATTAAAACGTTGACGAGGACAGCGCGCCCTGAAGAAAAGCGCTAAGCGGATTCTTGTCCACAAGAGTATAAAACATTGGAGCCAGCGGCGCGGACGCGCCGCTGGCTCCAATGTTTTATACTCTTGTGAGTGCCGTAGGCACGTAGTGTCATGGCCGAAGGCACGAATCTCCAGCTTCTGCAAAAATTGTAACCACATCGATAGAAAAGGGTGGTGATCCTGGCCCTACCATGCCAGGATCACCACCCTTTTCTATGTTTTTCTTCATTATTGTATTAGCATTAATGAATATTTATTTGTCTTTTGCTGTTTTTGGAAAAGCTTAACAAGATGCTTTAAAAACTATAAAAACGAAAAGATGCATATTTGCTGCTAACAATTTGGATAGAGTTCTATAATAATTGTAGGTATGCACATACCATAAGCCACAAATCTATTAGAGGTTTCACATCCGGTTGGGAGGATGGAAGGAGAAGAAAATGACATCGATGAATCAGGGTAATCCGAATCGCACGACCTCAGTTCCAAATGGTGCGACAAACACTGTTGGGATGCTCAACAGACAGACCGCCCCTTTGAACAACCCCAGTGTTATTACACCGAAGTTTGTACCGACATTGACAGAAGAAGATGCTGTTGTGCAGGCACGTTTATTAAAAGCGCTGGCCGATCCAACGCGTTTACGTATCCTGAGTTTGTTGAGCCGTCATGAGGGAGAGGTGTGTGTCTTTGAAATCGTGGAGAGCTTTACGCTGGAGCAGCCGACCATCTCTCATCACCTGCGTATCTTAAGAGATGCTGGTCTGGTGGATTGCCGCAAGAAGGGTTTATGGGCGTATTACTATGTGCGCCGCGAGGCCCTCAGTCGGGCGCGCGATGTGATTGATGGACTTGCATAACCGAGTGCCAGTATAGCAATGCGCGACATCTATGCTATTTAAACGTGTCAATAGCAGCATGTTTTGCAAGCATAAGGGTATTTGCTATAGCTGAATTGATAAACCAGAGCGTTTTCCAGTATATTTTTCGCCACCTGATGTTATGGCTATACATGGTTTCTCATTCTGAATGTCTTACTGAGGGTTCCACATCGCTGGAACCCTTTTTGCCGCATGGCGATATGGCAGGGAAGGCGCCAATCGATACAGACAGGCAAAATTTATGTTCTGGCTGAAAATGTATTGACAAATGCCGGTAGCTCTGATATTATTATCCCCGTCAGTGAGAGACAGTAACAAGGGTTTCTGGTAAACCCCTTGCTTACCTGTCCATCAAGCATACTGATGCTAAGTACCCGTAGCTCAGTGGATAGAGCAACAGATTGCGGATCTGTAGGTCGTAGGTTCAACTCCTATCGGGTACGCCACACATAGTGCTTTGCTCTATGTCTCATTCATAGCGCAAAGCTTTTTTATGTGTAAAGGTCGCTGCTCAAACCTTGACGTTTCTGTGAGGGTCTGCTATACTCTCTGACAGATGTCGAAAGGCAGTATGAGTACCCGTAGCTCAGTGGATAGAGCAACAGATTGCGGATCTGTAGGTCGTAGGTTCGACTCCTATCGGGTACGCCACGCAAAGGACTGGTTGTAAAGCCGGTCCTTTTTTTTGTGCCCTCCCCTCATGATGTATTGCCCGCTATGTTCTATCATGCATCAATCGCTTATCTGTAGCCTGGTAGGACTTTTCCCCCTGATTTACGAACCCTCGACTCATGGCTCTGTTAAAAAAATGCATGATCCCGATATGTATTCATAAGACACTGCGACAGATAGTGACCTCACAAGGAGATAAAGATGGGGAGATACGACAAATATTGCCCGGACGTGCGGCAAGTCATCGCCTTTGCTCGTGAAGAGGCTCAGCGCCTGCGTCATCGCCTGATCGGCTCTGAGCATCTGCTGCTTGGCATATTGAGATTGCAAGACACGCTGATCGAGGGCTTATTTGCGTCCCTACATGTGAGTACCGCCAGCATTACACAGGCGTTAGATTTCGTGATTGGACGTGGAAATAAAGCTATTTTAAGCGAGCCATCCCTCAATGTAGCTGCTCGTGCGACCCTGGCGCGCGCGGAAGAGGTAGCCAGTGAAGGTGAGGATGGGCTGGTGAGTTTAGAGCATCTGTTTCTGGCTATTCTAGAGGAGCAGAATAGCGTAGCGCTGGGCGTGCTGGAAAGCTTTGGTATCCACCTGGATGTGGCTCGTAGCCAGTTCGCCGCCTTAATGAACGGCGGCTACGAGCGCCTGCTGCTCTCGACCCATTATCACACCCGTTACGAGGCCACGCCGGTCCTCAACCAGGTTAGTCGCGACCTGACGCTGGCCGCGCTGGAGAATCTCTTAGATCCCTTGATTGGACGCGAGGCTGAGCTTGAGCGTACCATGCAGATCTTATTGCGTCGCACCAAAAACAATCCAGTCTTGATTGGCCCTGCAGGTGTCGGAAAGACCGCGATCGCCGAGGGACTGGCTCTGCGCATCATTCAGGGCCGGGTGCCGGATGGTTTGTTAAAGCATCGCATAGTGGCGCTCGATGTGGGCTCGCTGGCGATCGGTACCAAATTTCGTGGCGATCTGGAGGAGCGGCTGAAGCATATCTTGCATGAGATTACGACAACGCCGGAGATTATCCTCGTCATTGATGAACTGCATACGCTGGCCCAGGCGGGTGTGGCCGAGGGTTCGTTAGATGTCGCCAATCTGTTTAAGCCTATGCTGGCCCGTGGCGAGTTTCAATGCATCGGCGCGACCACCCTGGATGAGTATCGAAAAAACATCGAGGCCGATGCCGCCCTGGAACGGCGCTTTCAACCTGTGCTGGTCGCTGAAACCACGGAGCAAGAGACCTTGCAGATCTTGCGGGGCCTGCGCGCGCGCTATGAGGAATTTCACGGTCTGACGCTCACAGACGATGCCTTGCAGGCGGCGGTCAAAATGTCCACGCGCTATATCCAGAACCGTTTCCAGCCCGACAAAGCCCTGGATGTCCTGGATGAAGCGGCCGCGCGCGTCTGCGTGCAGCGCTCGTTCTTCCCCGATCAGGTATTGCAGCTACGTGGCTCCCTTGGCGCGGTCCATCATGAAAAGGATTGCGCCATTGCCAGACGAGACTTTCCACGGGCCGCCCATCTCCTGTGCCAGGAGCGCCAGCTGCGTCAAAAGTTATGGCAGGCTGAGCACGACTGGTATGCGTTTAATCAGGAACATGGTATGGTGGTGACGGCGGAGGATATCGCTGACGTGGTCGCCATGTGGACCGGTATCCCGGTAGTACAGATAGCCGGAGAAGAACGCTTTCATCTGCTCAATCTTGAGGGCAGCCTGCATAAACACGTCATCGGGCAGCATGAGGCGGTGCTGGCCGTGTCCAGGGCTATTCGACGCTCGCGGGCGGACGTGCGTGATTGTCGTCGTCCGATCGGTTCGTTTGTCTTTGTGGGTCCGACCGGTGTTGGCAAGACCGAACTGGCACGCGCGCTGGCGGCCACCCTCTTTGGCAATGAAGATGCCATGTTAAAGCTAGATATGTCGGAGTTTATGGAGAGCCACCATACCTCGCGCCTGATCAGCGCCCCTCCCGGCTATGTTGGTTATGATCAGGCGGGGCAGTTAACCGAAACGGTACGGCGGCGACCCTATAGCGTCGTGCTATTCGATGAGATTGAAAAAGCCCATCCCAAGGTGCTTGATCTTCTTCTGCAGATATTAGAGGACGGGTATTTGACCGATGCACATGGCGTGCGTGTCGATTTTCGTCATACCATCATCATCTTGACCTCAAACATTGGCACCACCCATGCGCGGCCGGGGAGAATAGCCTTTAGCAGCCAGCGCCATGAACGGGAAGCGCGCCATGAGGAGTACCTGCGTATGCGGGAACAGATCTTTCAAGGCTTGAAAGAAGCGTTCAGGCCCGAATTGCTCAATCGCCTCGATGAAATGATCGTCTTTCATCCCCTTGAACCTGCCCATCTGCGCGAGATCGTTGATTTAATGATAACGCAGACCCAGCAGAGGACGGCGGCCATCGATATCGAACTACAGGTCACAAATAGGGCGCGCGCCTTCCTGGTTGAGCATGGTTATGATGCCGAATATGGCGCGCGTCCCCTACGACGTACCGTACAACGCTTGCTAGATGATACGTTGGCGGAGGCGCTCCTGCGCGGCTCCTTTCGCGCCGGTGACATCATCCTGGCCGATGTGGTTCACGGAGAGATCATGATCACGGTACAGCCATATAGTGACGCCACCCTGATCGCCAGTATCAATGGGCAGGAGCACGCGGCCGCATAAATAGTCCTGTGAAGGTAGGATCATTGCCCTGGCTGGCTACCAGAGGAAAATGGTATGCTCGGGCGTGTGAGCGAGCCAGACATAGGTGCCCCAGGCGATGCGCTCGACGATTTGCTTATAGTCACAGAAGTCGTAACACGAGCTAATATAGACGCGGCGCAGAGGACAGTTGGTCATAGCCTGTTCAAGGGCTTGCTTGCGCTGAGATGAGACAAAGCCATGCATCGTGAGCACATCGATGCAGAATAGTGCCTGTTTGTTAGCTTGATAGAGCAGGATATCTGGCATGTCAGACGAGGGAATGGCGCCCAGTCCAAATTGTTGCAGCTGGTTTTGTTCCAGAATATCGACCGTGTTGGTTGGATCTTGCAGGCGCAAGATATAGGCGCCGGGGGTATAGCGAGGCGCAAAAAGCTCGATCGTATCGACCAACAATGAATTATGCCGGTCTGGACCGGGTGAGGCAAAGAAGAAGGCGGCCCCATTGAACATCTTCAGGGTCGTATGGTGCGTCTGTTGCATATTCACTCCTGTCTGTAAACGAATGAACGGCAGGATTCTTTAGCTTCCTTATACATGAAGATGCCTCTGATCGTCATGGAAAGCGGAAATTTCTGTGTACCGGCGAAAAGAAGGGTGGGATATGGCATCAACTGCCAGCAGCAGGTTGCGCTTGAGCTGATATGACCTCTTGACCGTAGATGCCATAATCAATATACTTGAGATCGAAGAGTGATGCTTACTGGCTATTGTCGGTGCTTAGCGGGTCAGGAGCTGCAAGAGAAAGGGATGACGTGAAGCTGATTGCACGCTGGCAGTTCTGGATGCTGATGGCGCTGGTATTGCTGGGTTGTGGCTTACGCCTGTACGGACTGAACTGGGATGCTGGCAATAGTTTCCATCCTGATGAACGACAGATCCTGTTCCATGTGACCGCGCTGGGCTGGCCGACAAGCTGGGCCGAGTTCATAAATCCCACTCGCTCTCCCCTCAATCCACAGTTTTTTGCCTATGGATCTTTCCCTATCTACCTGCTGGCCGCCATTGGTCGTGTACTGGGGTATAACCTGCATGATGCGAAAGATTTCTTTCCCCTGACTCTGGTCGGGCGTGTGGTCTCCGCTATTTTTGATAGCGGGACGATATTGGTGACGGCTTGCCTGGCGGGTGTGCTGGCGCGCAAAACGAGGCAGTTGCAAGCGCAAGCCTGGTCGGTTGCCTTGCTGGCGGCCGCGCTACTGGCCTTTACGCCCCTGCACCTGCAGCTCTCCCATTTTTACGCGGTTGATACCCTGCTGGCTTTCTTTGTCGTCCTGACCGTCTTTTTCTGTGTGCTCTGGGTTGATAGCCCACGCCCATTCTTATGGGCTCTACTGGCTGGCATGTCCTATGGCCTGGCCATGGCTACCAAATTTAGCGCCGCTCCGTTGGTGCTGCCCCTTTTGTGCGCGGCCTGGCTGCGCTGGCAACGCTACCGCCGCTTTTTCGATCTGGCCCTGGCTCTATTTGGGGCCGCCATCTTAATGTTTGTGGCTTTTGTCGGCACCCAGCCATATGCATTGCTGGACATGCCTGCGTTTATCCAGCAGGTATCGGAGCAAGGAAATCTTGCGCGTGGCACGCTAGATCTGCCATATGTACGGCAATTCGCGGGTACCCTGCCTTTTATCTATCAGGTACAGAACCTGCTTCTGTGGGGCATGGGGATTGGCGCGGGCACCAGTGCCCTGATCGGCTGTGGCTGGCTGGCCTGGTTGTTGTGGCGCAACTGGCAAAGCAGCTGGTTGATCTTGTTGGTTTGGGTGCTGGTCTATAGTATTATCGTAAGCAGTTTCTTTGTGAAATTCATGCGCTACCTGCTGCCCGTCTACCCATTTCTGATTGTGATTGCGTCCGCCTTCGTGATCGTCCTGCTGCAGCGGATACGCTGGTGGAATCGGCCCGTTCTGGAGCGCATGCCATGGCTCAAGTCCTGTTTGCAGGTTATTATCCTTCTGTTTGTGCTGGGTGGCACCATGTTTCAGGGATTGGCCTTGCTGAATGTGTATAGTGAACCCAATACGCGCATTCAAGCCTCGGAATGGATCTATCAGCATATCGCACCTGGTAGCGTTTTAACCTATGAGCAGTGGGACGATGCCCTGCCCTTTCCTGTTGGCAGACATACTCCCGACGAGTATAAGCAAGCGACCTATACAGATGTGAGTGGTCAGCCGACGACGGGACTGGATCTTTACGGGGACGACACGCAAGCCAAAGCGCAGCAGCTGGCGAATCTGTTGCCCACCGTCGACGCGATTACAATGCCAACGGATCGACTGGATAAGTCTATCCCCCGTTCTCCCGGGCGCTATCCACTGACTATCCGTTATTATCAGCTGCTCTTTAGCGGACAACTGGGTTTTCACCTGGCCGCGCAGTTTGAGAACCATCCTCATCTGTTTGGTATCACGCTGGATGATAGCAATGCCGACGAAAGTTACTCGGTCTTTGATCATCCCACAGCCCGCATCTTTGTGCGTGATCCCCACTATCCCTACACACCTCAACAATTGCTAGCAAAGCTTACCTCGGGCCTGCAGCTACCCGAGAAATAATAGAAAAGCAGTACTTTTCTCCTTTGATGCTATTCAATCCACTGATGGGTTATGAGCATTGTTTTTGAAGTGATTCAGAGTTTACCAGTGCTGGCCCTCTTTTATAGGTCTTTACCCACCTATATTTTACTAGTTATTTCGTCAATGGCTACCTATCTACTGTGTTAAAGCACCAGAAAACAGGTAGTCTTATTTTTCATGTGCATAGAAAAGGCAGTTTGCGGCTAAAATATCGTATTTTTCGCAAGGTGTATCATATACCTGAATAAGTTGTTTTTGACGTGCTATGGGTGGCGAGATTGGAGGGAAGAAAGTGCCAATATATAAAAGTAAACAGAGGCAGCCGGTGCTGGATGTTGAGAAGCAATTAGCTCCGACTCCAGTGGAGCAGAAGGAGACGCGGGGGCCTGACTGGCTGGCGGGTGAACAACGAAAACAACTGCTGCCCTTTCTACTGGTTCTTTTGCTGGGGGCCGCGCTGCGTTTCTGGCAACTTGGGATCAAGCCGCTGCACCATGATGAGAGTCTGCATGCCTATTATTCATTGCAGTTGTTGCATAATCTGGAGAACTGGAAAAGCTGTTTTGACCAGACGATGGCCTGCTATCATTATGATCCTCTCCTTCATGGGCCGTTTCAATTTCATATTATTGCCTTTGTCTACCAGTGTTGTCAGTGGCTGGGCCTGCCCGATCACGGCGTAAGCACGACCACCGTGCGTATCGCGGCCGCCACCCTGGGAACGGCGCTGGTTGTTCTGCCCTATTTCTTGCGCGATTACCTGGGGAAGGTGGGAGCGTGGTTGGCCTGTTTCTTGCTGGCTGTCTCACCCAGCATGGTCTATTATTCCCGCTTTGCCCGCGAAGACATCTACATGGCGTTTTTCACCCTGCTACTGGTTGTTGCGGCGGGACGGTATATGTGTGATCGGCGCAAAGACTGGTTTATCACCGGCACGATCGCCTTTGTGCTTTCGTATGCAACCAAGGAGGCGACGTTTCTCAGCATCGCCATTTTCGGCAGCTTTTTGCTTGTTTTACTGGCCTGGGAGACTGGCTGTAGAGTTCCTGTGCGTTCCCGCTTTCAACCGGATTCCACTCTGGGAAAGTATGGGCCCAGGACCGCGGCCCCGCTGTGCGTGGTGGTACTGCTCCTGTGTTGCGCGCCACTGGCGACGTGGTTCTTTGGATGGATGAAAGATACCTCGGTGTATATCAATACCTATACGGCTGCCTCTGATGAAATCATCAATAACATCAAGCATCAGACGGTGGTCGTGCTCCCCTGGCTGGGCCTGTTGATCGCCCTGTATGTGTTGCTATGCTGGGGGAGAGACCAGTTGCAAAAGAAGTCTGCTCCGGTCCGTAAGGGGTTGGCGGCACGCATAGATCCGCTGAAGCAGCCCACTCTGGACGCATTGATAACCTTGCCCTGGCAATACTGGTCCAGCGCCCTGGTTGTAGGAGCTCTGATCTTTGTCCTGCTGTTCTCTGTCTTTTTTACCTATCTGGCCAACGGCATTGGAGACGGCATCTGGCAGGGTCTCTATTACTGGATGCAGCAGCAGCAGGTCGCACGTGGCAGTCAACCCTGGTATTACTACTTCTTGCTGATTCCCCTTTACGAGCAGATCGGCGTGGTCTTCGGCCTGGCTGGCCTGGTACGCTGCCTGCTGCGTCCGACGCGCTTCCGCCTGTTTCTGGCCTACTGGTTTATCGGCAACGTGTTTATCTATATCTGGGCCGGAGAGAAGATGCCCTGGCTGACGATTCACATGACCATGCCCATGCTGCTGTTGGCCGCGATCGGACTGGAGCCTCTGTTCAATCGTTTAAGTGTATTAGTAAAAAGTGGGCAAAACCTTACGCAAAAAGGGCAAAATAGGGTACAATCAAAGAGGGTTATTGGATCATCGATTGGCACCATAGCGGGCGCCCTGGCCGCGATTTTCTTATTGATACTGACGTTACAGAACATGTGGCAGGTCTCATTTGTGCATTATGCCGATGCCCCACATGAAATGATGATCTATGTACAGACGACCACCGATGTTAACGCGGTCATGGGAAAAATTGACCAGTTGGATGAGAAACTGTATCATGGGCGGCATAAGCTAAGTATTGGAGTCATGCCAGAGGCGAACTGGCCGTTTTATTGGTACTTGCGTGATTACCCCAACGTCTGTTATGGTTTCCCTACAGGTTGCTCGGACGCGAAGCCTGATGCCATTATTGCCGGTGGCGATTTAAGCAAGGCACAGGCACAGTATAGCACCAGTGATGCTCGGGGCCACACAGCGGCTTATCTGTTTCATCATTATCAGTTACGTACCTGGTGGGATGAAGGGTATAAGCCCAGGCCATGTACCCCTTCTGTAACCGATTCTTGCCAGGGGCAGCCCACATGGGGTGGCGTTGGTCCATTGCTCTGGTTGAGTTATGGTGATACTCCTCCAGGTGGCGCGCTTTTTACCCCCGCTCTAGCATTTAAAAATATATGGGATTGGTGGTGGACACGCAAACCCATTGGAAGTACTACTGGATCAACTGATATGGGACTTTTTATTCGCAGTGATATGGGAATAAATCCATAGGGAGAGAGACGCTTTGAAAAGCTTTGAAAACAAACCAAAAGAGGAGATTACCGCTCCTGATGGTCTGGTTTCTGAAGAAAATGTAAATAGTGGTGGCATCCCCGAGGATGCCACCACCGATCATGCTTCTGCGCCCGCGACAGAACCCACCGCGACCGCCAGCGAGCCCAATACCGGCGAAGAGGTCGATACACAGACCTGGCCAGAGCATGAGGAGGTCGATATTCCGAGCGAGTCTGACCTGGAAGATGCAGATGAAGAACCGGTAGCCCGTAAATCTTTCTGGCCACCAACGAGGGAGCAGCTCTGGACTGGTATTGCTTTTTGGGGCGTGGTTCTACTGGGGGTGATCCTGCGCTTCTGGGGACTGGGCGATAAGCCACTACACCACGATGAAAGCCTGCATGCCTATTTCTCGCTGATTTTGATGCATAACAACATGGAGAACTGGCTGACCTGCGCGCAGACGGCCGCCAGTTCCTGCTATCGTTATGATCCATTGACGCATGGTCCATTTCAATTTCATATCATTGCATTTGTCTATAAAATCAGTCAGCTTCTCGGGGCGCCCGATCACGGCGTGAATACGACCACCGTGCGTATCGCGGCCGCCACCCTCGGCTCTGCCCTGGTTGGTCTGCCGTATTTCTTGCGCGATTATATCAGTAAAGTCGGGGCCTGGCTGGCCTGTTTCTTGCTGGCTGTCTCACCCAGTATGGTCTACTACTCCCGCTTTGCCCGCGAAGATATCTACATGGCATTCTTCACCCTGCTTACCGTGGTCGCGATGGCTCGCTATGTGCGTGACCGCAAGGGTGGCTGGCTCCTGTTGTCCGCCCTGGCCTTTACCCTGTCCTATGCCACTAAAGAAGCGACCTTCCTGACCATCGCAGTCTTTGGAAGCTTCCTGGGCGCCCTGGTTGTATGGGAACTGGGTGTACGCTTAAAGCTGCGCAACATCAATACCAGGGAAGGACGCCCGTTCTGGGACCAGTTCATCCCGACGACGGCTGCTCCCTGGTTCACATTGGGTTACTTCGCCATTCTCGGTATCATTGCCAAGCTCTTTTTCGGCAAGTTGAAAGAGCTATCAACCTATATCACCGCGAACAAAGCCAATACGGCGATCGCGGATGCTTATGTGGCGCGTTTGAAGGCCAATACGGTTGCGCTCCTGCCGTGGCTAGGTATGTTACTGGCCGTGGTGATCGCTATTCTGCTGATACGTGAAGTCAGGGGAACGATAACGACGGAGCGACGTGGCCTGGCGCGCCGGGTTGAGCGGCGCCGACAACCGGTTCTGGATACCATCGTGACGATGCCCTGGACGCACTGGTTCTTCGCCGTCGTCTGTAGCTGGTTTGTCTTTATCGTCCTGTTTAGCGTCCTGTTCACCAATCTGCCCGGTGGTATTGGAGACGGCATCTGGCAGGGTCTCTATTACTGGTTGCAGCAGCAGCAGGTCGCGCGTGGCGGGCAGCCCTGGTATTATTACTTCTTGCTGATTCCCCTCTACGAGCAGATCGGCGTGGTCTTCGGCCTGGTTGGAGTGATTCGCTGCCTGGTTCGTCCGACGCGCTTCCGCCTGTTTCTGGTCTACTGGTTTATCGGCAACGTGTTTATCTATACCTGGGCCGGAGAGAAGATGCCCTGGCTAACGATTCACATGACCATGCCTATGATGTTGCTGGCCGCGATCGCCCTTGAGCCGGCCGTTGTGAAGGTCATTCAAGTTGTCAAAGAGCGGCTGGGCCGCTCTACGCAGATGATAGATGTCGCCGAGGAAACGACTACTCCACTGACCGAAGAGGCCAAATCTCCCGTTGCCTTTATCCCGCCGCGGGCGCGCAAGCCTCTGGCGCAGGGTGGTTCGGTGGCGACCGTGGTGCTGGCCCTACTCTTGCTCGTCCCTACGCTGCAGAACATGTTCCAATTGAGCTTTGTACACTATGCCGATGCCCCGCACGAAATGATGATCTATGTGCAGACCACGACTGACGTCAATACCATGATGGACAAGATTGCGGCCCTCGATAAGAAGCTCTATGGTGGGCAGCATAAGATTCCTATTGGCCTGGTTGAGGACTCTACCTGGCCATTCGCCTGGTACGTGCGTGACTATACCAACGTCTGCTTCAACTATCCCAATGGCTGTTCATCTACGGCACAAAACATACCGGTTATCATTACCAGTGGCGATCAAATGCCGAGTATGCAGTATCAGTATCGCGATACCTATCAATTCCACCAGTACCATATGCGTACGCAGTGGGATCAAGGATATATGTTGCCACCGTGTAAGGCGACGCCCGGCCATCCCTGTACCGATCCTCAGCCGTATACAGGTGTTGGACCCTGGCTCTGGCTCAGCTATGGCGACAATCCGCCGCCAAATGCCAAATTTGACCTGGGGCGCGCGATCAACAATGTCTGGAACTGGTGGTGGCAGCGCAAGGCCTTTGGGAGCACCGACGGCTCCTATGACATGGGGCTCTTCATCCGCAACGATGTCAGTAGCCAGACCGGTATCAAACCGTAGGCGTGTTTGGAACATCTCTCATGGGCCATCCCGGATTTTCAAAAATCCGGGATGGCCCATTTTATGCCTCTCATACATACTGAGAGGCGAAGGAGATGAAGGGTTCCGCCCATTGTTGGAACGTCAGATTCTCATCCCACCAGCGTTTTTGGCTTGACTTTGCGAAGGCCCAGATGACCAGGCGATCCATCAGCATGTACATGGCAAAGCGGCTGGCAAAGCTAGGTCGTATCTGATGTGCCTGGTGATAAGCCTGCAGAAAGAGCTCCGCGCGCGACTTATCCTCCTCCAGGAGGGTTGCTACCGGGCGCGCCAGATCCATTTCGCTGTTGCCAAAGAAGAAGCCCATCAGGTCGAAAATGCCACTGACGCGCCATTGCCCATGCAGGCGCTCAACAACCAGGTTATGCTTGCTATAGTCGGCATGCACTAGCGCTGGTTGAAAATCGTCGTCGGCTGCTTGCACTGCCTGCTCAATGATCTGTGTTCCCCAGTTAACTTCCTGGTTAGTGATGGCGTTCACGCTGGCTTGCTTTTCCAGATGATGACGTACAACCTTGACTATCAACTGGCTAAATGGCAGTTGTGGCGGCTGTTGGAGTGATGTTGCGGTAGGAAACGGCCAGGCCAGTTCCTGCTGCAACTGCAATGGTTGAATCGTCTGGGTGAGAGGATCGTAACGTCCACAGATGGGCCAGCTAATGCTGTGTAGTTCTGCCAGAGCTGTGCCCATGGCCTGCGCTATGTGCCGTCTATCCAGCTCTGGTAGCGTATCATAGAACTGCGGATCAGCCGTCTGATAGCCTGGTAGGCGCGGCATCAGGACATAGCTCCATCCAAAGATATCTTTACGTTCATCCAACAGGTAGGGCCAGGGTATGGGTAGCTGGCTTTTCTCGTGGAGCAAGTAGGCGAAAAACTGCTCGGTTGGAAACTGCCAGTCAAAATGCGGACTGCCGCGCAAGACAAATTCACCCTGACTCGTGGTCACGAATACGTTCTGTCCAAAGTTACCGGAAGTAATAGGTTCTGTATGCAGCAAGGTACCCAATCTAAAACGATCTAGAGCAGCTTGAAATTGCTGATCGTCAAGCATGCCCAGGCGTTGACCATAGTGATGTTGGGGCATAAAAAAGCTCCTGATTGTATTGAAGAGAATAGCAGAGCAAAACAGCAGCCGCCATAGAAACACTCTTAGTGAGCTTTTTGGCTAGAAGTAGTGCTGCTTAAAGATGGTGGGGGTAGCGAAACTTACGCTTCCGCTACTTGCGCATTGCTGATTGCCGCGTTAGAGGAGCGCGACGCTGTTTTGGAGGAGGATGCTCGTGTGGTCATGGCTAGCAGGCTACGGCGTACGAAGATGCGAGAATCTGCAAACAGATAGCGCAAATAATTCATCGTAGCTCTCCTGCCATTATAGTGTTTGTTAATATTAATATCCTACATATACAGCATTGAAGGCTCTGTTGTCAATGCCCATACGCAGAATGGGTGCACTTCTTTTTTTTGCGAAAGAGAGACGCAAGTTCGGCCTTGCACCCATTTTATCCTCTCCATTCAATCATGTATCAAGAAAGGCAATAACGTAGGTTCGGGCCTTGGGCCCGATTTTTATCCCCAAGTCGATGATGAGCCAAAAACACGATTCTGGGAGGGGTGTTGACATGCATGAAGGGGAAACTGGGCGCAAGGCCCAAACCTACGAGGGATGTTTCTCGTTGTCTTTCTCTGTGCAAAAATATGATGCGCATCCATGTAGAAGAAGGAGGGTTGGTTCAATTTATCTAGCCCCCCTTCTTCTAGTGGTGATCAGGGTTATAGCAATGCAGCCAGACGTTTGACGCCTTCTTCAATCTGTTCTGGGGTCAGGGCGCAGAATGGCAGGCGCACAAAGCGCTCACCCTGGCGGGGATCCTCGCTATCAGAGTAGGGATCAGCGAAGAAATCGCGCCCATCGGTAAGCATGAGTCCTGCCTGTTTGGCTCGCTCTAGCAGATTGGCGCTGTTAAAGTGTGACGGTAACATGATGCTGACAAAGAATCCACCCTGCGGCTCGGCGAAGGGTACGTCTGGCAGATAGGTTTTGATGGCCTGGACGACCGCACGCAGACGTGGCGCGTAGAGTTGCTTGAGATTTTCCAGATTGGAGGCAAAGTAACCCCGGCGATGGAACTCAACCACCGCGGCCTCTGTAGGCAGCACGGGCGCCAGTACGGTCTCTTCGGCCAGCTTGGTCAGCTGTTTGACCAGTAGCAGGGGTCCAACCAGGTAGCCGACGCGCAAGGCCGGGCTGATCAGCTTGCTATACGAGCTCACGGTGATTACCCGCTCGGCGTTCAGGTCACGCAGCAGCAGCAGCGACTCTCCCGCGTAGCGCAGGGTCCGGTATGGAACATCTTCGACCAGCCAGAAATTATAGCGCTCGGCCAGATCTACCAGAGCCTGGCGCTTGGCCGCCGAAGTGGTCACCCCTGCCGGATTCTGAAAGTCTGGAATAACATACATAAAGACTGGCTTGTATTGTGCTATCGCCTGCTCCAGGGCGGCCAGGTTGACGCCGTCCAGGTCAAGGGGGATACCAATCACCTTCGCGCCACGGCGACGGAAGGTTTTGATGGCACGATCATAGCTCGGCTGCTCCACAAAAACCACATCACCAGGTTTCAGGAGGAAGCCCGCGAAAATATCTTGCAGATGGAGAGAGCCATTGCCGACCAGCACCTGGTCCGGCGACACCTGATATTGTTCAGCAATCAACTGTCTCAGTGGTAGGTACCCCCCGTTGTGTCCATACTGGAGGATGGTTTTGCCGTCTGGACCCTCTAAAGCGGCCTGCATGCACTCGCTCAGCAGTTTGTTGGGTAGTGCTTCAACCGCCGGCACACCACGCGTAAAGAGAATCTGCTCGCTACTAACTTGACTTGGCATCTTATATCTCCTTGCATGTCCCATTTTTGAGACAAGTTTACCTTCTCTAGTGGGTGTATGTCTAGCTCGGGCGATAAGTCGTTGCATCGCCAGAGCAGACATACACTCCTGATAGATTGAGCTCAGGCAAAGGTGAGCACGATCTTACCCTGGGGTTTACCAGATTCGAGCATGCGATGAGCCTCGGCTGCCTGCTCAACGGGCAGCACGCGAGCGATCAGAGGATGGATGGCCTTCTCGGCGATCAGTTGTAGCACCTTTTCTTCATTGGCTATCGAGGTATGGAGCTGACCACCACCAATGACGCTGACGCGCTTGAGGCGCCACGCCTGGGTATCAACTGTAGCCTCTTTCCCACCAAGATTGCCGATCAAAATGATGCGGCCATCGGCCGCCGCGGCCTCGATACTCTCCTGCAGGGTTGCGCTCACCAGCTCAATGACCAGCTGAACCCCTCCCGTTTCTTGCAGTACCTTGCCCACGTTCTGTTGACGATGGTTGATCACCTCATCGGCCCCCATCTGTCGCAATGCGTTAGCGCGCTCCTCTGAACTGGCCGTGGTCACGACTGTGGCTCCGGCATGTTTGGCCAGCTGAATGGCGATCGAGCCCACGCCGCTGGAACCGGCCCAGATCAAGACCCGCTCGCCGCTCTGCAGGTGCCCCAGGTCGAAGAGGCTCCCCCAGGCCGTTGAGGATGCCAGTCCCGCGGCCACAGCCTGCTCAAAGCTTACGCCTTCAGGGATGCGCGCCAGGTCTGTGGCCGGGACCGCTAATCTGCTGGCATAGCCGCCACCGCCACGAGCCTGGCTGGCGCGCGTCGTCAGGACACGCTCACCGGCGCGAAAGCCATTGCTCTCCTGCAGCACCACTCCCGCAGCTTCCAGACCGGGTGTAAATGGAAGCTTGACCGGCCGGCTCCCATCGCGCTGGAAAAGATCCAGCCGATTGACGGTGGTCGCTTTTACTTCTATCAGGACTTCATTGGGAGCTGGACTGGGATCTGCTACCTCCTGTATCTGCAGAACCTCTGGACCCCCAAACCGGGAAACTTGAACAGCCTTCATGAATACCCCCGTTCTCTATTACTAAGCAATAACTGATGTTACCTGTTCTCGTTTATTGTAAGCCTTGCATCTGATGATTGTAAAATGTCAATCATCGGGTCTTTACCAGCCAATTGGCATCGGTCTGTACTGCTGATGGAGGATGTGATCCATACCGATTCGGACCATTCGTGTTTAAGTGGATCAGCGTTAGACGGAGGTGAGGGATTCCACATTGCGCTTGATCCAGTCGATGAAGTCCTCAACCGACGTGAAGCTGGCGTAGGGATGGATATTTTCCAACTGATCGATGGTCGCTGTGGCCGACCACTCGGCCGCCAGAGGAAGCACGCCAGCCTGGGCCGATTGCTCCACATCGGAGGCGGAATCACCAATATAAGCCGCCTGCTCTGGCTTAATCTGCCATGCCTGCAGGATACGTCGCATCGCGCTCGCCTTAACCACCGCATCTTCGCGGCCAGCCTCCACAAACTCAAAGTAATCGGCGATCCCCAGGCGATTCAGGGTCAGGGTCGCTGTGTGTATCCCTTTTCCCGTCACCACAGCCATTTTTACGCCTTTTGACCTGAGCAGGTCCAGTACAGTGGGAATACCCGGAAAGGGCTCGTTACACTCATCGTGTGCCCGTTCGTAGGCATCGTGGTAATAGTCCAACGCCTCCTGCCAGCGATCAGGAACAACCTGCTGGCAGATACCGCCCTCGGTCAAACCAAAATGGGCCGTGATCTCCGCGTCAGAATAGCCGCGCCCGGTAAAATGCTTAAAGGTCTGCTGATAAACTTTAATACATAAAGGGATTGTATTTGCCAGTGTCCCATCCAGATCGAATAGAAATCCTGCTAATTTCATGCCAGCTCCACTATAAAAAACTATACCGGCCTGCCCGACCTTTCGCGCCTCCGGTGGCCCCCGAGTCCATTGTATGTTGGTGCATCGGGTGCGCTGATGCGCACCCGATGCACCAACATACAAAAAACAGCGCGGCTGCGTAGCGGACGCGCGTGCGGGGGCGAGCACGTGTCCCCATGATAACGGGACTAAGGCCCACTCTTTAGATATATCTTCATGTAATGACCTGTTTCAGGGTCATGGAAAAGAATAGGTCTATATGCGCGAGCATGCGCATAGATAAAGAAATCCATGTCGTCCTTTGCGAGGAGTGCATACCTTTTTATCGTATCACATCTTCTCGCGTTGGCGATCCACGGGAGATAGCTCCATAACAAAGCACGAACTTACGAGAAAAGTACCCGAATGTATGCTCATCGGCTTGCATTTAGAACAAATGTTTTATATAATAAGGTATACCAAACAACAGGACGATAGCCAGGGTTTGTAGTTGTCGCATCCAGCACAGAACATGCAGGTAATCATGAAGCTCATTTCACCACACACCATAATCTCAATTCTGGTCAATGATCAGGATGAAGCGCTCCGCTTTTATATTGATATGCTCGGACTAGAAAAACGCAGTGATATAATCTTTGGGCCGAATTTACGCCTGCTGACGGTGGCCCCAGAGGGACAGCAGAAACCAGAACTGGCGCTGGCCAAACCCGATGTCCCCCTCTACGGAGAGGCATATATCAATGAGTTGCGTGGCCATCAGGAGCGCAAGCTGGCTTCTATCTTTGTCACCGACAATTGCCAGCAGGAATACGCACAGCTCTCTGAGCGAGGTGTAACCTTTATCGCCCCCCCCGGCAAACAACTCTACGGAGTCGAGGCCGTATTTCTAGACCCCTATGGAAACGCCTTCTCACTGCTAGAAACCAGCCAGAGTATCCGCGCCATCTTTAAAAATATACTCATGGGAACGGCCGCCTGATACCACCTCGTCTGTTCCCTTCTCTCTCCCTACCGCAAAGCTGCCAGCTATCCTCGCATAGCTGGCAGCTTTGCACTATCCTTGCTCCTTACAGGTATAGGTTCTTCAAGGACTGTGCCCCTGGGCCCAATATGTTCAACATCACACGCTGGCGCCCCTTTGAGAAGGGAGATGGTATCTTTGGTGGAACGTGTGCGCCCGGGCACGGGGCCGCTGCGCGGCAAGCGTCCGCAAGGGGCAATATGTTCAATTTAAGATCGTGTAAAAAGAGCATAAGGCATACATGAAGAAAGAAAATCGTCATAGGTGCCAGGCTTGCCCTGGCTTGCTGCGAAGCGGCCCCGTACCCAAGCGCATACGTTTCGTCAAACACGGGAGCATTCCCAGAGGACGATGATCCAATGTATGGCAAGCTCTTGCATTGATACGGCGCTCGCAGGGGAAGATGCCATCTTTGGTGGAATGTGAGCGCCCGGGCACGGGGCCGCTTTGCGGCCAAGCTGGGGCAAGCCCAGCACCTACGACGATTCGCGTTCCTTTTTGTGGTCGCGTCTCCTATCGCATTGTTAAATTGAACGTATTGCCCGCAAGGAGCGCACCTATGATCTTCGTTTCCGAGGTTGCTGCTACATTGAATATATTGGCCCCTTCGCCCCACATGCCGCCCTGCGGTATTCCCCACCTTCCATCTAGTGGTGCATCGGGTGCGCGTTCGCGCACCCGATGCACCACCAAAACCCGGGCGACCGCGCAGCGGCCGCCCGCATAGAGGCGCCAGTAAAAAGTGTGTCTGACACTCCATAGTACTTTCGCATAGAAGTGTATCGGAGTACACGATTTTCTTGTTATCTTTAATAGAGATATTTTCGTATCCTCTATTACAGGTGTGGTCTTAAAATATATTTAAGAAGTGGTTAACAGACACAAGAAGTATGCAGAGAAATACATGCTGAGAAAATGCTTAGATCATTAGAAATACTGATACTTTTAGCCATTTAGGTGATTCTCTGTTACATTCTCTTAACACAACTCGTCTGGCAAATATAGGCGGTTGGTTGACCGCGATTAGTTATGAAAAAAAACGGAGACATAAAAAGATACATGGATCAGTCTTTAGTACAAGGAAATTTAGAAGAAATTCTTGAGCCATCTAATAATTTAGAAGAACTTGTAGAAGAGATTGTAGAGCAGGTTGCTCCGGCGAAACGTGGCCCGAGTTATCATCCCACGCGCTGGAAAGCTGTCAATCGTGTATTGGACCTTGTTGACGAGGTAACCGGGGGGAAAGCTGACTGGGTTGTGCGATTTGTCAGTTACATCTTCTTTGGCGGCGCGGCCGCCGTGGTGAATCTGGCAATGTTCGCGGGTATGCTCTACATCTTGCCTTCTTCAATGAGTGATTTCTGGCGCACCCTGGTCGCCGGGGCAGTGGCATGTGAAGTCTCACTGGTCGCCAATTTCATTCCCAACGATTTCTTCACATTCCGCCACATGCCGGGGCGCCAGCGTTCATGGCTCGCGCGCTGTGGTCGTTTCCATCTCACTTCGTTGGTTGGAAGCCTGTTGACCATTTTAATCCAGCAATTCTTCAGCCATGTCGTGCACATCATGCCGATGCTTGCACAGGCGATCGCGTTGATTCTGGTACTATTCTATAACTTCTCTTTCCATCATCTCTTTACCTATCGCCATAAGACGACAGCGGAAAAAGTAACGGGATCTGCTCCAGGAACAGCCGTTGTTTCGGGGCCGCTGCACAATGCCTAACTAAAAACCATCTATACTATGACAATGTTTTAAGAACAGGGGCCAGCCGGCCCCTGTTCTTTTTATTTTGTGGTATCGCCGCAGGCGATACCACAAAATAAAAAGAAGGAAATGCGTGGTTCACAGCGGCGTCCTCGCCGCTGTGAACCACGCATTTCCTTCTTTTTTGGACTTTGCAAAAGAGGGGATGACTCCTCTGGAAACTTTGGTTGGGAAGGCGTTTTAGGCCCAGCGGATCAATCCCAACTCATATTTATCGGTTAACGAAGGATGAGAGGGGATGACGCGGATATTATAGGCAATGCTACCGCTTTCATCCGGTTTGAGCTGGATGTCATAGCGGTAGGAGCCATCGTTTTCACGCTTGACGTACTCCATGGGGAGCGTGTAAGTTGGGATCGCCACTTCCTCTTGCGTTTCACCGTAGACCAGTTCGACGCGCAGATCATTGGGATCCAGTTCGTTGACCCGTACCCAGGCGTGCACATCCAGGCTCTCACCCAGACTGAGTTGGCCCTCGCGGCGCCCATCCACATAAAGCTCCAGGCTGTTCCAGGCGCGGCTGACCCGCTCCTTCCAATCAGCCAGCTGGCGTTCCTGCTCGTAGTGGTTCTCTTCGATCCGGATGTTATGACGGATCTCAGGCACATAGTAGGTATTCGTATAGTCTTTGACCATACGACGCATGCTGAACTGTGGCGCGCAGGTGCGGATCGCTTCCTTCATGTAGTCTGTCCACTGATGGGGGATGCCATTGCTATCCTGTTCAAAGAAGGTTGGGATAATCTCATTTTCGAGGATATGGTAGAGCGAATTGCTGTCGTCCTCCGCCTGAGCTTCCTGATCGTGATAATCGCGTTCTTCGCCGATGGCCCAGCCATTCTTGCCGTTATAGCCCTCGGCCCACCAGCCATCCAGAATACTGCAGTTAGGCTGTCCATTGAGGGCGGCCTTCTGTCCGCTGGTGCCGCTGGCTTCGTACGGGCGAATGGGATTATTCAGCCAGACATCGGTGCCCGAGACCAGGTAGCGGGCCATATCGATATCATAATCTTCCAGGAAGATGATCTTACCCTTGAACTCCTCGCTGCGCGACATCTTGTAAATGTACTGGATCAGGGCTTTGCCGGGCTCATCGGCCGGGTGCGCCTTACCAGCGAATACAATCTGGACCGGGTGCTGAGGATCGTTCAGGATGCGGCGCAACCTGTCCAGGTCACGGAAGATCAGTGTCGCGCGCTTATAGGTCGCGAAGCGGCGTGCGAAGCCCAGGATCAGGGCATTGGGATTGAGCATCCCCTCAAATTCCGCCAGCTGACGGTCTCCTTCTCCCAGGCGCAGATGCTGCTGTTTCAGACGCCTGGTTGTATACTCGGCCAGCGCCAGTTTGCGTTGATGATGGGCCTTCCATAATTCCTGGTCGGGAATATTTTGAATATGGCTATCCCAGAACGCCTGGTCATCAACATACTTGCCCCAATCGGGATCCAGGAAGCGGCCATAGAGCTCATTGAGCTCAGGGGCAATCCAGGAAAAGGTATGGATGCCATTGGTAATGGCGCCGATGGGAACCTCTGATTTGTCCAGGCCAGGCCAGAGGAACTGCCACATCTTGCGCGAGACATCTCCATGCAGCGCGCTTACGCCATTGTGGTGGCCCGTCAATTTCAGCGCCAGAATCGTCATGCTAAAGCTGGGTCCCCAACTCTTGTCCTCACGCGCGATATCCAGAAACTGCTCACGAGACAGACCAAGCTGCCCCCAGTAGGTATTAAAGTATTTATCGACGAGGTCAAAGCTAAAGGCGTCGTTGCCGGCGGGAACAGGTGTATGGGTGGTAAAGAGCGAGTTCGTTTTGATGACTTCGCGGGCCTCATTGAACCTCAGGCCGGTGGCAACCAGTTCGCGGCAGCGCTCAAGGCTGAGGAAGGCCGCGTGCCCCTCATTGAGATGCCAGGCGGAAGGATTAATGCCCAGGGCGCGCAGGGCGCGAACACCGCCAATGCCAAGCACAATCTCCTGTGAGATGCGCATCTCATTGTCACCACCATACAGGCGAGCCGACAGCTCGCGATCGGCCGGAGCATTGGGCTGAATATCGGTATCCATCAGATAAAGCGGCACCCGTCCAACCATCAGCTTCCATACCTTGGCATAGATGCGGCGGCCGGGCAGTTCCACGCTGATAACGACCTCATTGCCATCGGGTCCAATGGCCGGGACGGCCGGTACCTCTGAGAAATGGAGCTTATCGTACGAGGCTTCCTGGATGCCCGAACGATTGACCTGTTGCGTAAAATATCCCTGCGGATACAGAAAGCCGACGCCCACGAATGGCAGACCAAGATCGCTGGCCTCTTTGCAGTGGTCTCCAGACAGGATTCCCAGGCCACCTGAATAGATGGGCAAGGACTCGTGGAGCCCAAATTCAGCCGAAAAATAAGCGATGGTATTGTTCGTTAGCTCAGGATAGGTCGTCGAGAACCATGTTTCATTGGGTTGGGGATGGATATAGTGGTCGAAATCCCGAATGACGCTGTCATAACGCTTCAGATAGTCACTATCCTGGGCAGCCTGCTCCAGCGTTTGTGGCTGTAGCTGGCTGAGAAAGTGCACCGGATTATGGCTTACCTGTTCCCACAGCGCTGGATCGAGAGAGCTATAGAGAGCGCGCGCCTCAGGATGCCAGCTCCACCAGACATTATATGCTAATTCATATAAACGGTTTATACGAGCGGGCATAATTGGAAAAACCGTTATGCGACCGTAAACTTTCACTCGTTTTCATTTCCTTTCGTAGCGTCTCTTTGCTTATACTACTGATTTAGATTGCTTGCTTTAAAGTCTTAATTCCTGGTATCAGTATATCTTTTTTCAGAAGCTCGGGCAACGTCGCTCAGTTGTTTTTCGCCAGTATTTGACATATACTGAGAAAGACTGGAGTCAGTGAGAAGGAGAGGAATGTCGTGGTAAGGAAGCCTGTTCCTGTACGCCTGGACGGGCGAGGTCGTTTTATCGGCGGTTTGCTTCTTGGCATTGGCCTGTTCTGGTTACTCTGGCTTTTCTTATTTCATCCCGTGTCCGTGCCGATGATCTCCCGCTGGTCCATGGTGGACGCGGCTACTACACCCGTGCCGGCTTCGCTACTGCAATCGGAGCCGCTTAAGGCCGTGGGCGTCACGCTGAGCACGCCCAATGACACTCCACCGATCAGCCGGCTGCAGGCGCTCCAGTTGGCCGCGCAGGCCGAACCGGACGCGGCTACGAGCGCTAAAAAAATCGACGCCCATTATGTCTTGCTGACGTATCCAGCCGTAACCAATCATCAGAACCATTCCTCCTTTACCAACCTGCCCACCTGGCTTATCTGGTATCAGCAGGTGCCCCAACCTTCCACCAATGTTGCCCTCACCACCCAACCGCCTCAAGATCTCTATCTCTTTATCAATGCACAGACCGGGCAGCCTGCTCTGGCTATATGGGCATAAAAAAGCTGGCACCACCTACGTAATTATTGATGCGGTATTGGTGTGCCAGTTTTTGGACTATCCTGCACCTGTTCACGTGCCCGGATGTATGCATGAGAAATAGTGGTATCGCTCCCGGGTGGAGACGCCATGGCTATTCTTCATGCATTTTAATCCACCCATGGCGCAGAGCATGCACAACCGCAGCGGTACGATCATTGACAGATAATTTTTTCAGGATCGAGGTAATGTGATTCTTCACCGTCTGATCACTGATTTTCAGGGACTTGGCAATCTCTTTATTGCTATTGCCGCGTGCGATGTAATCGAGAATCTCGACCTCGCGACTAGAAAGTGGGGAATAGAGATCTTTCTGTTCGCTCTCTTCCTCCTCCACCGTTAATTCGCGGAAAGACTTGAGGACGCGGCTGGCCAGTTGTGGCTTGGCAAGCACATCATCGCGAATCAGGTACTCGCCATGGCTTACCTTGCGAACGGTATCCATCAACTCGTCGGCGGTGATGTTGCGCGTCGTATAGGCGGCGGCACCAACCTTAATAGACTGAAATAAGCGCTCTTCATCTTCTGATGGAGTGAGAACGATGATCGCCAGGCGTGGTGATGAATGTCGCATCTGCCGGGCAATCTCCAATGGATCGGAGGCCGTCAGTCCAGCGTCGATGAGGGCTACATCGGGGTTGCACGTACGAGCTATTTCGAGTACGTCAGCTGCATCCGTCGACTCTCCAACAATTTCGCAGTCCCCCATTCTCTGCAGGGTAGCGCGGATACCCTCACGGAAGAGTGGCTGCTCATCAATAATGATGACGCGTATCGTTTCCATGTAATCCCTTCATAGAAGAGAACGGACAGCGCAAAGGCCCATGCAGCACTGCCTGCACTCTTTTCTGTCTAATTGAACTCCCAAGATAAGAAGTGGACGCCCCTTGCAATATCAAGGGTTGGTAGACCTTGTAACTTTGCCCCATTATACACATTAATGTTGTGAGCGTCTATAAGATGGCAGGCCATTTTATGGACCTTTCTAGGAGTTTCTACCCCGTAGCGCTGGCCTTCCTTTAGTACTTTCAGGTACACCATGATTGTATTAGGTTGTGTCAAGTCCCGCTTATCTTGTATTTCAAGTGATAGTGTAGCTGAGCAGCATGGATGCTCTTTTTTGGTAGGGATGTTTCCCATGGTGATGGGTAAGGAGGTGTCCTCTTTCGGGCGGCCGCATGCGGCCGCCCGAAAATAATAGAGGTGGGTGGCGGCGGCGCTCGACGCCGCCGCCCCACCCACCTCTATAGTGATAAGGGATGTAGTATCTGCTGAGGAGAGCCACGACAAATTTATGAGGTGTGCAAAATATGCGCGAAAGCGCATATTTTGCACACCTCATAAAAAAGATTTGGAGCGCGGTGCCCCGTGCTGGCGAGCAAAGAAAAAAGCGCTCCTGGTGGAGCGCTCCCCTGTACTGAAATGAATAAATCTAGATGCGTTCAAGTTTGCGTAGCGTCGAATTAATACCCACACGCAAACTCTCGATGACCCCTTTACCGGTTACTGCGACCGCTTCAAAGCTAGGTACGCGATAGGGATTCAGGTATTTTTCTAAAACCGATACTGGTAGCGTATCCTGCAGGTCGCGTTTGTTCCATTGCATAACCAGGGGGAAGCTGGCCGTATCTTTATTCATGCGGCGTAGCTGCTCCTGGAGCTCATTCCAGCATTCGATATTCTCTTGCAGCTTGCTGGCCTGTGAATCGGCGACAAAAATAACACAATCGGCTCCCTTGAGCACTGAAATACGTGTTTGCTGGTAAAGGATCTGTCCAGGAACGGTATAGAGCTGAAAGCGAATGTTAAAGCCGTGGATCTTTCCCAGTTCTAGTGGCAGCAGATCGAAGTATAATGTACGCTCTGTTTCGGTATCGATTGAAACCATTTCTCCAACGTCATGTGGATTCACTGCCTGGTGTATATAGTGTAAATTTGTCGTTTTGCCGCAAAGACCAATTCCATAATAGACAATTTTACAATTAATCTCGCGTTTCGCCATATTGATTAGAGACATACGTAACGCTCTCCTGCCCGCTCTCTATATATGCGCGTCTACCTGCACGCCTGTAAAATGTAAACTATGCCACTTCTTTCCTGGGACAGTATACATTATTCTCAAGGTAGCTGCAACAGCGTTTTGTGCTGCATCACCCCCGTTAACCCGGCCTTATCAGGCTGTCACCGTCCCTTATTTTGGCTCTTCCATTTTCCTCTGGCCACATAGATTCCCTGGATGCGAACAAACAAAAATCCATTGGTCTCGTTGTGAGCCCGTTACAAGAAGGCGAATGATTATTATTATCAGCAAACGTATGAAATCAGCAAATTAGTCCTGTTAAATTAGCCAATATCTCCTATCTTCCGTCATGATGTTCGCATTTCGTAGGGTATGTGAGCACTGTGCTAAAATAAATGACGATACCTCTAGTTTTTTGAATGCAGCAGCAGTAGCCGGGCTTTGCCATTGACGAGAGAAGGATAAAGGACTAGACTTACGACAAATTGAGGCTGCTCTGCTTTAGACATAGTTACACGATAGAAATAAAGTGAGAATACGCACATGACGACAACTGCATATACTCCGATTGATACAGATTTTGAGGTCGTTATCGGACTCGAGGTGCATTCGCAGCTGCTGACGAAGAGTAAGATGTTCTGCTCTTGCAGCACCAACTATGCGAACGCCGCTCCCAATACCCATGTGTGCCCGGTGTGTATGGGAATGCCCGGCGTGTTGCCGGTCATCAATCAGAAAGCGGTCCAGTACACCATTATGACCGCGCTGGCATTGAACTGTTCAATCCCCGAATATTCAAAGTTTGACCGCAAAAGCTACCATTATCCTGACCTGATGAAGGGCTATCAGATTTCACAATATGATATTCCCCTCAGTAGCAACGGCTACCTGACGATTGAGCACAATGGGCAGGAGCGCCGTATCGGCATTACCCGCGTTCACCTGGAAGAGGACACGGCCCGCTCGCTGCACCGACCGGGGTATACGCTGATCGATGTCAATCGCGCCGGTACCCCATTGATGGAGATCGTGAGCGAGCCCGACATGCGCTCCCCAGAGGAAGCGCGCCTGTATATGCAGAAGTTGCGTGAAATCCTGATCTACATCGGCGTATCGTCCGGTCGTATGGAAGAGGGCAGCCTGCGCTGTGATGCCAACGTTTCGGTACGTCCTCGTGGTGAGCAAAAACTGGGCGTGAAGACCGAGATCAAAAACATGAACAGCTTCCGCTCGGTTGAGCGCGCTCTGGAATATGAGGCGCGGCGCCAGATCGAGGTGATCCGCAACGGCGGCACCATTCGCCAGGAGACGCGAGGCTGGATCGAGACTAAAGGGATCACCGTGACGCAGCGCGTCAAAGAGAAGGCCGACGACTATCGTTACTTTCCAGAGCCCGATCTGCCACCATTGATTATCAGCCGCTCGGTGGTAGAAGAGATTCGCGGCCAACTCTCCGAGCTACCCGATGAGCGCCGTGCCCGCTACGTCAAAGAATATGGTATCTCAGAGCAGGATGCTAACGTCTTGACCGAAGACAAAGCGCTCGGTGACTACTTCGAGCAGGTCGTTTCCGCCTCCCCGGCGAAAAATCGCCAGGCCCGGGCCAAAGTTGCCAGCAACTGGGTGTTGAGCGAGGTCGTCCGTCTGCTGAAGGCCAATTCTATCTCTGTGCAGGATACGCGTTTAACACCCGCCGCGGTAGCAAATCTGTTAGATTTGCTTGATCAGGAACGTATTACTGGTAAACAGGCGAAAGATATCCTGGATGAAGCTTTTGCCAGCGGTGAGATGCCCGAAGCCATTGTTGAGCGCAAGGGTATCAAACCTCCGATCAGTGATCTTGGAACGCTGGAACGGATTATCGATGAAGTCATTGCGAAGAATCCGAAGCCTGTTGCCGACTATCGTAATGGTAAAGTGAACGCTATTCAAAGTCTGATTGGCCAGGTGATGAAACAGACACGTGGCCAGGCAAAAATCGATGTTGTAAGGCCTCTCTTACAAAAGAAACTAGAAGAGCCGCAGGGGTAATATCCCCTGCACCATCCAACATGGTCAGGGACGCATGCCATTGAAGCCAGGACAATGACGTTTTGCATCAAAGGAGATATCATGCAGCAGTTTAACCCTTATGAGATGGCAGTTCAGCAATTTGAGCGGGCCGCCGATAGGCTGGGACTCTCGGAAGATATGCGCGAGATTTTGCGCAAGCCAAAACGCGAGTTGATCGTCAATTTTCCGTTACGGCTCGATAGCGGCCGCATCAAGACTCTCACGGGCTATCGTGTCCAGCATAACGTCACTCGGGGCCCTGCCAAAGGTGGCATTCGCTATGGCCCGGACGTCACGCTGGACGAGGTAAAGGCCCTGGCCATGTGGATGACCTGGAAGTGCGCCGTGGTTGGGATTCCCTATGGAGGCGCCAAAGGCGGCGTCATCTGTGATCCCAGAAATATGACCGCCGGCGAGCTAGAGCGCATGACGCGCCGCTTCACCACTGAAATTTCTATCATTATTGGTCCTCATAGCGATATTCCAGCTCCAGATATCAATACGAATTCTCAGGTTATGGCCTGGATGATGGATACCTATTCTATGCACGAGGGTTTTTCTGTTCCCGCCGTTGTTACCGGCAAACCTCTCTCTATCGGCGGTAGCGAGGGCCGCAACGACGCCACCGCGACCGGTGTTCTCTTCGCCACGCGTCGCGCCGCCCGGCGCATCGGGATGCCCCTGCGCGGGGCACGCGTCAGTATCCAGGGATTTGGCAACGCGGGCAGTGTTGCCGCGCGCCTGTTCCACAACGAGGGTTGTAAGATCGTCGCCTTCAGTGATACCAGCGGTGGCCTGTATAACGAGGATGGTCTGGATCCGGCGCTGGTTCAGCGCCACAAATTAGAGCACGGCACCGTAGCAACGTATCCGCATGGGCAGAGTATCAGTTCCACCGATGTGCTTGAAGTGCCCTGTGATATCCTGATCCCTGCGGCTACCGAAGGCCAGATCACCGAGCACAACGCAGATAAGGTGCAGGCGCGCATCGTAGCGGAAGCCGCTAATGGCCCTACCACTCCAGAGGCCGACGCGATCCTCTTCGACAAAGGCTGCCTGGTTATTCCGGATATTCTGGCCAATGCCGGAGGCGTCACCGTCAGTTACTTTGAATGGGTACAGGATCTGCAGAGCCTGTTCTGGGATGATGTGGACATTATCCACCGCCTGGAAGTAATCATGAACAAAGCTTTTGATGCCGTCGCTAACAAATCGGAGGAGTATCACTGCGATTTACGCCTGGGCGCGAATATGCTAGCCATCTCGCGGGTGTCCGAGGCTACCCTGGTACGGGGTATCTATCCTTAAACCTTCTCCTTGAGGAAGTGGACAGCAAAAACAGCGACTGCAAAATTTTTGCAGTCGCTGTCAGATTTTTCAACGGGACCAGGGAGCTTAATATGGGCGGCGGGTATCCCGCTTGCCAGGTTTTTTCGGTGGCAACTTGGATGCACGCGAGGGCTTCGGTTTCTTGCGGCCACGGCCCCAATTCATATCGTCGTCCTCTTCCTCTTCCTCTTCGTCCTCGAAGAAATCTTCCTCTTCGTCTGCCTCAGAGTCCAGATCCATATCGGGGACGTCGGCCTCCTCAACCTGATCATCCTGATAGTCAAACTCCTCAACCTGGTCGTTGGCTTCCAGGGTATCTTCTTCCGCCTCAGGTTCGGCGAATGACTGTGAGGAGCGTACTGGCTCGGCGGCGGGATGGACAACCTGCCCATCGCTGGCCTCGTTAAAGCGACCCCGCCGCTGTGGAGCTGGCTCAGGGGCCTCTTCGACCGCTTCACCATCTTCAGGTTTGGGGGCACCAATCACATGGCGGCCCGCAGCTACATCAAGCCAGAACTGGGAATAGTAATGTGGCCTTTCCGAATCTTTTTCGCTATCTTTTCTTGTCATAAGATGCGCGGTTCCTCTCCCCATTTAAGAATGAGGGACCGCTCCTGCCTTCCTTTGTGTTTTCAAGACGTCACTCAGTCTGGAAATGCCGCTTCCAAATTGTGAGTGGTACCATATGGGTTCATAATAAGAAGAAAGAA
Source organism: Dictyobacter halimunensis (assembly GCF_036245075.1). Taxonomy (NCBI): domain Bacteria; kingdom Bacillati; phylum Chloroflexota; class Ktedonobacteria; order Ktedonobacterales; family Dictyobacteraceae; genus Dictyobacter; species Dictyobacter halimunensis. The sequence goes on along the minus strand of NZ_BSRI01000002.1, from coordinate 1,156,239 downwards.
GAATACTGTCAAGGTGCACTTTAGGGGGTATAAAATGGCTCCAGAGGCTGCATCAAGCCTTGTCAAGACCTTACGTGCATGAATTTTCAGGGCTGAAGCGTTTGCCACTGCCTGCGAACATATCTATAATATTGTGAAAGGTACTTGAGAATACACCCTTTAACTAACTTTTATGCATCTTCATGATAGTGGTATCTAACCACTTCGATAGGAATATTTACTGGTCGCTTGTTGCCGACGTATACAATGGGGAGCCGGTGTCTAGTAATTTGGAGGAAACCATTGACAAGCATTCTAGAGACGATTAATGGCCCAGAGCAGCTGCGTGCCCTGTCGGTTCCGCAGATGGAGCTTCTGGCGAAGGAGATTCGGCGCGAGATCATCGAGAAAGTGTCTGTGCGAGGTGGTCACCTGGCTCCAAATCTGGGCGTTGTTGAACTAACGATGGCGCTTCACTATGTCTTCGATACTCCCAATGATCAGCTCGTCTGGGATATTGGCCATCAGGCGTATGTGCATAAGCTTTTGACGGGGCGCCGTGATCGCTTCCATACCATTCGTCAATTTGGAGGGCTTTCTGGCTATCTTCGTCGAGATGAGAGTGATTTCGATGTCTTTGGTGCGAGCCATGCAAGTACATCGATATCCGCTGCTCTTGGTATCGCGGCGGCGCGTGATCTGCAGGGTGGGACGCATAAAGTAGTGGCGATCATTGGGGATGGATCGCTGACGGGTGGTATGGCATTAGAGGCCATTAATAACGCTGGTAGTCTGAAAAAAAATCTCATTATTGTGCTCAATGACAATGATAAGTCCATCTCTGATAATGTTGGAGCAATCTCGCAATATCTTGGGAATGTGCGTCGCATGCAGACCTCGCCCAGCTATCAGCGCTTACGCGAGATGGCCAAGGGATCGATTGAGCGCCTGCCGGTTGTGGGTGATAAGGCCCGCGAGGCTGCTGGACGTGCTGAAACCAGTTTTAAACATTTTATGATGCATAGTAAAAGCGGCGCCATCTTTGAAGAACTTGGCTTCAAGTTCTTTGGTCCTTTTGATGGTCATGATCTGGAAACGATGGTGGATGTATTCGAGAATGTGAAAAAGGTTGAAGGTCCCATTATTGTGCAGATGGTGACCAAGAAGGGTAAGGGCTGGGAAGTCGCCGAGGGCGATTCCACCAAGTGGCATGGTCCTGGCGCTTATGATTATACGACCGGCATCATCAAGAAGAACGCGGGCGATCCCCCATCGTATACCGAAGTGTTCGCCAATGCTCTGGTCGCCATTGCCGAGCAAGATCCCAAAGTAGTTGGTATTACGGCCGCGATGGAAGAGGGCACCGGACTGAAGAAGCTGCACCAGCGCTTCCCCGAGCGCTACTTTGACGTCGGCATCGCTGAGCAGCACGGGGTTACCTTTGCCGGTGGTTTAGCCGTTGGCGGTATGATCCCTGTTGCCGCCATTTATTCTACCTTTATGCAGCGCGCCATCGACCAGATTATTCATGACATCGCTGTACAGAATCTGCATGTCGTCTTTGCCATGGACCGTGCCGGGCTGGTGGGGGAAGATGGGCAGACGCAGCACGGGGTGTTTGACATCGCCTTCTCGCGCATGATCCCTGGTATGAAAGTGATGGCGCCCAAAGACGAAGAAGAGCTCCGGCACATGCTCTATACCGCCATCTATCTGGATGGTCCGGTGGCCCTGCGCTATCCCCGTGGCAAGGCTCTGGGCGTGCCTATGACCAATGAATTTCACAAGCTGGAAGTTGGGAAGGCCGAATTGTTGAGCCCCGAGACCCTGGAGGCGGCGGAACACCAGCAGACGGTGTTGCTGGCTTACGGAGCGACCGTGGCGCAAGCTGAACTGGCGGCCAAAGAACTGGCCGACGAGGGCATCCACGTCGCCGTGGTCAATGCGCGCTGGGCCAAACCTCTGGATGAAGAGATGATTCTGCGCCTGGCGAAGGCGACCGGCCGCCTGGTCACGATCGAAGATCATGTGGCGTCCGCCGGCTTTGGCAGTGCCGTCCTGGAGCTGTTGGAGCGTGAGGGGCTCAATGAAGTGGATGTACGGGTGATTGGCCTGCCGGATAAATTTGTCGAGCATGGCGCCCTGACCATCCTGAAAGAGCTGTATGGCCTTTCCTCGGCGCATATTAAAGATGTTGTGCGTGAGCAGTTGAGCACCACGAATCGCACCCTGGCTAAATAACGTAGTCTGTAAAGATTGTGCCCCCATGCGCGGTCGCGCATGGGGGCACAATCGTCTCTGTTTCTGGTTAAACAACCTGGCCGTCGCGCATAGAGATGATGCGATGGGCCTGTTCGCCGATGTTCGGGTCGTGGGTAACGATGACGAAGGTCTGCTGGTGTTCGCGGTTGAGCTGGAGCAGCAGATGCATAATGTCGCTGGCGGTTGAGCTGTCCAGATTTCCCGTGGGCTCATCTGCCCAGACCAGGGTAGGATTGTTGACCAGGGCGCGCGCGATGGTGACGCGTTGGCGCTGGCCGCCGGAGAGCTCCGCGGGCCGATGGCGCGCTCGCTCGCTCAGTCCGACTATATCGAGCATCTCCAGTGCGCGCCGCCTTGCTTTCTGGCTGGCGACGTGCGTAACCAGCAGCGGCAGCTCCACATTCTCTACGGCCGAGAGCACCGGTAGCAGATTGAAATCCTGAAAAATAAAGCCCATATGCTGCGCTCGATAGGTTGTGCGTTCGCGTTCGCTGAGGTCGCGCAAGTTATCGCCCCGAATATAGATATCGCCCTCATCGATCGTATCCAATCCTGACAGGCAGTTGAGCAGCGTGGTTTTTCCACAGCCGCTGGGCCCCATGATCGCGACCATCTCTCCCTGCGCTATCTCCAGTGACACATCGCTTAAAGCCTTCACCCGCAGCTGCCCACTGTGATACATTTTTGTGACATGTTGTGCTTTGATAACCATCAATGTTCTCGTCTATGTAATCCTGATTTGCTGTTTGTCTGAGCCAGCTGTGCGAGCAGATCAGGTTGGTGGATCACTATATGTTTTCGCCCTAGCTGGATGGCGCGCGCATCTTTTAATTCTCGCAGTGCAGTGCTGACGGTTTCCCGGTAGACGCCCAGGCGGTCGGCTAGCTCTTCATGGCTGAACCCATTGACGACCAGCCCGTTGACCTCTCTCTCCTGTTCTGTTGCCAGCTGGAGCAGGAGATCCGCCAGGCGAGCGGTCACACTTTTGAAGGTGGTATTGACCAGCTGGTTCTCAAGCCCGGTCAGGCGTTGCCCCATCAGCTGCAGGAGCGCCCCGGAGACCGCGCTATGCAGCAACAGCAGGTGATCGAGATCAACTTTATTGAGCAGGTAGAGGGCGGCGGCATCGACCGCTTCAGCGAAGCTGGTAGCGGTATTGGGGCTACACAGCGCCTGCTCACCAAAACAGGCGCCCGCTTCCAGCGTATTGGTAATGAGTTTTCTGCCATCGGTAGAAAGATGATAGAGCTGGATGTGTCCACTCTTCACAAAGAAGAGCGTATTGATAACATCACCGGGACGATAGAGCATGCGTCCCGGTGAGCAAGGTAACGAAGTAAGGCTCTGTTCAATTGCGTTGAGGTCCTGTACACTGAAATGTTGAAAAATGGCTACCTGAGCCAGGAATGAGGTTTTCTCCTCCGACTGATCAGACTGGAGGCGGACCGTTCCGGAATGGCTCGTTCGTTTTTCTCGCACGTATATTGTCCTGTATGATAGTGACATCTCTTCTTTTTCATAATGAACACTATCCATTGTAGCATATGCGTATGATAATGCTTAGCTTTCAACACTGGTCAGATAGATCGCCTCCGTGCGATTACGGGCGTGCAGTTTCTCAAAGATATTTTGCACGTGTTTATGCACTGTAGACTCGGCAATCGATAGCTCCAGGGCGATCTCGCGATTTTTGCGACCCTTGCGCATCAGATCAAGGATCTGCTTTTCACGCTCGGTCAATGGACGAGGCATCGTGCTAGTCGTATCGCTCAAGCTGGATTCGCCACTGACGGTGACATGGGCGGTACGGCGTGGGGTACGATAGGAAATGGAGGAAGAGAGCATGCTGCCGTAGCCAGCGTGCATCTTCCAGGATGAGCGCAGGTAGGTAAGTATCTGGGTCGCCAGCGCTCCGGGAATACAAAGATCATTGCGCGCGGCGCAATGGATCGCGTGGATCAACGCATCCGGCTCGATATCCTTGGTAATGTAGCCCATGGCCCCTTTTTGGATCGCCTGAAAGAGTAACTGTTCCTGATGAGAGGAGGTAAAAATCACCACTCGTGAATGGGGAGAGCAGGCCAGCACGCGTTCGGTGGCTTCAAAGCCGGTGCAGTCGGGCATATCAACATCCATCAGCACCACGTCAGGCTGTGTCTCTGCCGCCTGCACCTCCGCCTCGTGCCCGTTACAGGCCTCGGCCACCACGCACATCCCCGGCTCCTTTTCAATCACTTCGCGTACCGCGCGACGCATCAACGAATGGTCATCAACGATTAGAACATTTACCATCTGTTTCAATCCCTTTCTACATCTGCAACCCCTGAAAATGGTATGAGTGCCACATTACCATTAGCTAGAAATGTGTACTCTCACTTTATACTATACGCCCGAATTCAAGAAGCGAACGGTGTTCACCTATTTTTAGGAGAAGAATCTTGCGTGGTAGCCCTCTCGTAGCGTGGATGCGGTGAAAAAGGAGGGGAGGAGCCGGAGTAGGCATACGAGCGAGAAAAAAGACGCAGGAGCAAGATGGTAAGGCATCCGCAATTAAACGTACACGGTAATAATAGATTGTTCTGCGCATCATCCACCCCCATTTTTACCCTATTCTCTGATGAGTTATAAAGATACACGAAACAAAGCAAGAAGCATTTCTTCACATTATACTCTATTTTTGCCGTTACGAGGAGATGTGGCCAAATTTCTTGCGTCCATAGAAGCTCTGTGCTATACTTCACAGTCGAAGTGGGCGAGGACTGTCCGCCTGCTCAGGCACATACAATTAAGTACACACGCTCTCTGAAATAGCGCTGACCCTGGGGTCCATAACTTCGACTGATGTTTGGAACAAGCAAATACACCTTAGGGGACCCTGACGCCGTACAGTGAGAGCGGAGGATCAAGGGAGGTCCGTTTTTGGCTAATATCATTTCCATGAAACAGTTGTTGGAAGCTGGTGTGCATTTTGGCCACCAGACGCGCCGTTGGAATCCGAAGATGCAGCAGTTTATCTTCATGGACCGCAACGGTATTCATATCATCGATCTCCAGCAGACGGTGACTCGCCTGAACGATGCCTACAAGTTCGTTGAGCAGCTGGTCGCCGATGGTGGAACCCTGCTGTTTGTTGGTACCAAGAAACAGGCCCAGGAAGCCGTGGCCGAAGAGGCCAAGCGCTGCGGCATGTTCTACGTCAACCAGCGCTGGCTTGGTGGTATGCTGACCAACTTCAAAACCATTCAGTCTCGTATCACCTATCTGCGTAGTCTTGAAGAGCGCCGCGACCGGGGTGATTTTGAGCGCCTGCCCAAAAAAGAAGTCCAGCACATGCAGGATGAGATCATGCGTCTGGAGCGTATTCTGGGTGGCATCAAAGATATGCGCCGCTTGCCTAACGCTATCTTTATTATCGATACCCGCAAAGAGCGTACCGCAGTAATGGAGGCGCGCCGCCTGGAGATTCCTATCATCGCCCTGGCAGACACCAACTGCGATCCCGATGAGATGGACTATCCTATTCCGGCTAACGACGACGCCATTCGCGCGGTTCGTCTGTTGTGCGCGAAAATCGCCGATGCGGCCGTCGAGGGCCGTCGCGAACTCGAGGCCCAGCAGAAAGACGTCGAGCCTGGTGAGAGCGAAGCACCGGTCGAGGCTGCCACAGAGCCAGCCCCCGTCGCTGCCGCCGAGCCTGAGGCCGCTCCAGCCCCGGCTGCCGCCGAGACACCGGCTGAGGCACCGGCTGAGGCCGAGGCTGCTGCCCCGGCTGCTGAGCCAGAACTGGTTTCCAAAGAGGCTCATTAGTCAAAACCAAACGCATCGTTTCGGTGGGAGAAAAGGGGCATACGCGCCTTTGACTCCCGCCTTTTTGTGTAATATATTCTACCCTTTAACACACGATTTGAGCGTGTGATTACTACATTTTCCATTTGTCAAGCACTCAGAGTCCAAAAAAGATGGACAGCAGTTGTTGTACTGCTATCGAGATCTGAGTATCATACATAAAGATTGAGGAGAAACCAACGTTATGGAATTCGCAGCTACAGACGTCAAAAAGTTGCGTGAAGAGACGGGCGCGACCTTCGCGGATTGCAAAAACGCTCTCGCCGAGGCGAAAAGCTGGGGTGATGCGGTCAAGTATCTGGAAGCGCGCCGCGACAAAAAAGCCGAAAAGATGGTAACCGCTGGTCGTGAGACCAAAGAGGGTGGCGTCTTCTCGTATGTGCACCACAACAATCGTGTTGGTGTCTTGATTGAGCTCAACTGTAGCACGGACTTCGTGGCCCGCAGCGAAAGTTTCCGCAATCTGGCCAACGACCTGGCCCTGCAGATTGTGGGCGTTGCTCCCCAGTACGTTAATTACGAAGATGTGCCGGCCGAGGTGACCGAGGCCGCGCGTCAGAGATTCGCCGAAGACCCCTCCATGGCTCGTGTCCCCGAGGCACGCCGCGAAGAGGTCCTCACCGGCAAGCTCAAAAAAGAGTTCGGCACTCAGGTTCTGATGATGCAGCCCTGGGTAAAAGATGAGTCTGTAACGGTTGGTGACCTTGTGCGTAGAGTGATTGCTGAGACCGGAGAGAACATCGTTGTCCGCCGCTTTAGCCGCTTTGCTCTGGGTGAGTAGTCTTTCCTGACTACCCTCCTTCGGGCCAGGCCCGGATTGGATATTCCTTCTTTTTCGCCGCAGTGAAGGAGGAGGAATATCCCATGTGGATTGTAATGACAAACGAAGAGGCGTCCCTCACGGTCGCGCACAAGGGAGAACGGTAAAGATGTCAGTCGAGACAAAATATCGGCGTATTCTGCTCAAGTTGAGTGGTGAAGCGCTTGGAGCTCAGGGATCAGGAATTGATGCCGAGACGGTACGGCGGATCGCCGGCGAGGTCAAGCGTGTCCACGAACTGGGTGTAGAGATCGCCATGGTTATTGGAGGCGGAAATATGTGGCGCGGCGCAGATGCCGCCGCGACCGGTATTGATCGTGGTACCGCGGACTATGTGGGTATGCTGGCTACCGTCATGAACTCACTGGTCATGCAGGATGCGATGGAAAAAGTCGGCATCGCCACACGGGTACAGACCGCGATCGAAATGCCTCCGGTGGCCGAGCCATTTATCCGCCGTCGCGCGGTACGCCACTTGGAAAAGGGGCGTGTGGTGATTCTGGCGGCTGGTAGTGGCAATCCGTTCTTTACCACTGATACTGCTGCCGCATTGCGTGCTGTCGAATTGAATGCGCAAGTGCTGCTCAAAGCGACCAAAGTGGATGGGATCTATGACGATGACCCGATGCGTAACCCGTATGCTCGCCGGTTCTCCGACCTGAGCTACATGCAGGCATTAAATATGGGGTTAAAAGTTATGGATAGTACCGCATTATCTTTATGTAAAGATAATAACATGCCGATCATGGTTTTCAATTTGCATCAACCTGGAGCACTGGAAGCCATTATGCATGGAGAAAAGTGTGGTACACTGGTCTCTACTGACGTGAAAGAACCGGTCTAACGGTGGGGGCAAGCCGGATGTAAAGCCGGGGCAAGCCCGGCACCTACGAGCCGGCGATACCGCTTATCACGTTCCGGTTTTGAGGTGCATGTTGTGCCTAGAGACAAAGGGAGTATGCAATGACAGCAGATTTACTTGGGGATGCAGAACGACGTATGCAAAAGGCTATTGAGGCTTTGAAGCAGGACCTCAATGCTATTCGCGCTGGTCGGGCGAGCGCTGCCTTAATTGATCGTATCACGGTTGACTATTATGGCGCACCAACGCCTATCAATCAGGTGGCTTCCGTCTCTGTCCCAGAGGCTCGTCTCCTGGTGATTCAACCATGGGATAAACAGATGCTGGTTGATATCGAGAAGGCGATTCAAAAATCGGATCTGGGTATTAACCCGAACAATGATGGGCAGGTCATTCGCCTGGTCATTCCTCCTATGAGCGAGGAGCGCCGCCGAGACCTGGTAAAGACCTTACATAAAAAATCTGATGAGCACAAGGTCGCTATCCGCAACATTCGCCGTGATGTACAGGATAAGATGCGCGACCGTGAAAAGAAGAAAGAAGTTTCCGAAGACGAGCTGAAGCGTAGCGTCGATAAGCTGCAGAAGCTCACCGATCGCTACATCGACGAGATGGACAAGATCGGGAAATCAAAGGAACTGGAGATCCTGGAGGTCTAACTTTGACCAAGATGCAACAGCTCTTTTCGTCCATAAAGGGGAAAGAGAAGAATTTAGCGCAGACGTCCCTTGTCGCATCTGAGCAGCAAAAACAGCCGGTCCGCCACATTGCCATCATTATGGATGGCAATGGGCGTTGGGCCAACAAACGGCATTTGCCGCGTCTGGCAGGACATAAAGCGGGCGTAACCGCACTCCGACGTGTCGTCGAGTGTGCTGCAGACGAAAATATCGAGATGCTCAGTGTGTATGCCTTTTCTACCGAGAACTGGGGACGCCCACAAAGTGAAGTTGACGGCTTGATGCGTCTCTTCTGGGAAACCATACGCTCGGATTTAGAAAAACTCCACCGTGATGGGGTTCGTTTGCGCCATCTTGGTCGACTGTACGATCTGTCTCCTGATATTCAGCAGGCGGTGCGCGAGTCAATTGAATTGACAAAAGATAATACACGCATCGGTCTGAATGTCTGCTTTAATTATGGAGGGCGCGCTGAACTGGTGGATGCGATCAGGCAGATTATCGCCGATGGTCGCGACCCTGAGATGATCAATGAAGAATTGATTAGCTCTTATTTATATACCCGCGACCTGCCCGATCCCGACATGGTAATTCGTACCGCAGGCGAAATGCGGGTGAGCAATTTCTTGCTCTGGCAATCAGCTTACAGCGAGTACTATGCGACCTCCACCCTGTGGCCTGATTTTGGGCACGAAGATCTGATGGCGGCCCTGGATAGCTTTAACCAGCGCAAGCGTCGTTTCGGTCGTTTAGACGTTCCCTCCAAGTAAGGAACGGTGATAGAATACGTAGAGACCACCAGCCAGGAATTTGCTCTACGTATTCTCTTTTTTTGGCATTGCCTGGTGCTACATGCATAATGCCTATGAGCAGGTACATGGGGAATCCTGGTCGAGCAGCGCTCGTATGGTTGGAGCGGCCCAAGGTTGATTCTACACAGAGCTACCGCGTTGGGAATATGGCATTTTCTGTGTATGTTAGAATAACCTATAGCTTGACTGAGGAGTAATTAGTTGCAAGGCACGAGTAAGCAGAATAGTGATGCGGGTGTAACTGAACCCGAGAAAAAAGCGAATACGTCTGTTGGCCAGCGCCTGTTGACCGCGGCGATCGCGATGCCGGTTGTTCTCCTCTTTGTCTGGTTTGGCGGTTGGTGGGCTTTCGCGGCGTGCCTGGGGGTCGTCGTGCTAGGGACAATTGAGCTGCACACGATGCTCCATAAAGCTGGTCATCATCCGTTGATTATGATGAGCTATGCGCTGAGTGTGCTTTTTCTGGGTTCCGCCATGTTTCCGCCGCAGCAGCTCCTGATACTGCAGATCGGGCTGGGGGCTTCGATTGTGCTTTCCTTTTGCTGGCTCTTTACGCGTAAGCAGCTGGAGGGCACTCTGATTGACTGGGCTCTGACGCTGGCCGTTCCACTGTATCTGGGCTGGTCAATGAGCTATTTCTTACTTCTGCGTGGATACGAGGTTAGCTCCCTGCATCCTATGCAGGGGTGGTGGGTGACCCTACCCCGCGGTGTCTGGTGGCTCTTAATTACGCTGCTGGGCGTCTGGGGTTTTGATGGGGCGGCCTTCTTCTCAGGACGCTACTTTGGGCGCCACAAAATGGCTCCCCACATCAGTCCCGCGAAAACATGGGAGGGCGTTGCCGGCGGTCTGGTGGTCTCAGTGATCGCCAGTCTACTCTTTACCGTAGTTCCCCTGGGCGTCCCCTGGTATTTCGCTATTGTACTGGGATTGCTGATTGGAACCGTGGCGACCCTGGGGGACCTGGCCGAGTCGTTAATTAAGCGCCAGATGCACGTCAAGGATAGCGGCCAATTTATGCCGGGGCATGGTGGCATGCTCGATCGCATCGATAGCCTGCTCTTCGCCGTCATTGTCGTTTATATCTTCTCCCTGTTTTTCCACTAGCCCGATCAGCCTATCCGCCATGATGCGCAAGCGCGAGCAGCGAGGGGGTGGCCTCGCGGCAGGTGACACCATACAGAAGCCCGTTTTGACCGCTAGCCAGATTGATCAAAGCAGAACATCCTGGCTCATACATGCTATAATCTGGATGAAAGGCGAAACTGAAACATTACTTACACGGCGTAAGTAAGCAAATATATATATCATAGGTTGAGTTTCATGACAACGTTCCCTAAACGTATTGCTTTATTAGGAAGCACGGGATCAATTGGGCGACAGACTCTCGATGTCGTACGGCGCTTTCCCGAACAATTCCGCGTGGTTGCTATGGCTGCACGCAGCAATGTGGACTTGCTGGCTCAGCAAGTGCAGGAGTTCCAGCCAGACCTGGTGACCTGTTACGCGGATACCCCCGAGGTTGAGGCCAAGGCCCGGCGCCTGTTGCCCCGAGCTCTGCTCGGTGAACAGGGGTTGCTGGCGGTGGCTACCCATACCGATGCCGATATCCTGGTCGCCGCTACCTCCGGCCTGGTGGGTCTGATGCCTACGCTGGCGGCTATCGGCGCCGGCAAGACGATCGCGCTGGCCAATAAAGAGACCCTGGTCATGGCGGGCCACCTTGTAACCCAGGCGGCTCAGCGTGTGGGGGTCTCTATCTACCCTATTGATAGTGAGCATAGTGCTATCTGGCAGTGCCTGAGGGGGGAAGAGCAGAAGAACATTCATCGCCTCCTCTTGACCGCATCCGGCGGGCCCTTCCGCAAAACTCCGCTAGATGACCTGAAAACGGTGACGGTTAAACAGGCGCTGGCACATCCCACCTGGAGCATGGGACCCAAGATCACCATTGATAGCGCAACCTTGATGAACAAGGCGCTGGAAGTGATTGAGTCTCATTGGCTGTTTGGTGTACCATATGAGAAGATGGAAGTGGTGGTGCATCCAGAAAGTATTATCCATTCGATGGTTGAGTTTGTTGATGGCTCTATCAAAATGCAGGCCAGCCTGCCAAGCATGCACCTGCCAATCATGAATGCTCTGGGCTATCCTGACCGCCTGGCGTCTGCCGAGACAGATTTTATTCGTGAACTGCGCTGGCCCGATGTGGCAGCGTTGCATTTTGAGGAACTGGAGCCTTCGCGCTTCCCCTGTTTCCGGCTGGCGGTTGAAGCGGGCAGGCGTGGTGGAACCTATCCCTGCGCCCTGGTGGGTGCTGATGAAGAGGCTGTTGAGCTGTTTCTAACGGGCAAAATTGGATACCTGGAGATTGCCCAGTTAATTGAGGCGGCCCTGGAGCGCCATCAGTCGATTGAGCAGCCGGATGTGGCCGCGACGCTTGAAGCCTGCTCATGGGCACGCCGTACCGTGCGTGAGTTGTGGAAGAAGCGCGTACAGGTCCAGTCATAGTTATAAGGCTGCATGCCGCTGATAGGGGGAAGCATCCGCAGATGGTATACATAGAGATGTGTATTGAGAAAAGGAAAAGGGGATGAGCTGGTATATACTCGCTGTGATTCCAGTGTTGGGATTGCTCGTGTTTGTACACGAGCTGGGACATTTTATTGCGGCAAAGTGGGCTGGCATTCGAGTTGACGAATTCGCGCTGGGCTTCCCTCCTAACATCGTAAGCTTTCGCAAGCGCGAACGTGGTGGCTGGGATGTGTTGTGGTTTGGGCAGGGACGCTCGGCGGTGGATACCAGCAATATTCAGAATCCCTTTGGCAATGCCAGCAACGAGCCGGAGACTCCGCCTGAGCGTACGCTGTATTCGCTGAATCTCCTGCCTCTTGGCGGCTATGTACGCATGGTGGGTGAGAATGGAGAGGCCGTTGATGAGAATGGACGCCGTGATGAAGGCAGCTTTGCCTCGAAAACAGCGGGCAAGCGCATCATAGTGCTCTGCGCAGGCGTCTTTATGAATTTTCTGCTTGGCATTGTGTTGTTTACGGTTGCTTATGGTCTGGGTGAGCCAATGCCCACGCCGACGGCGGTGATCGGCACGGTGCAGGCCGGTTCGCCGGCGGCCACGGCCGGTCTGCGGACCGATGATACGGTGGTGGCTGTGAATGGGAAGGCGGTCAAAGATTTCACCGCCATGTCGACGGCTGTGACGCAGATTATTAATGCCGATAAAGGAAAAAATGACCATATCCCCATCCAGTTGACGATTCGCCGGGGTCAACCGGGGACTACACAGGAGGTAACCGTCAACGCGCGCGTCCATCCACCGCAGGGGCAGGGCTATATGGGCGTGGGAGCCAAAGTCTTAATCATGCACTATCCTCTCTGGCAAGCCCCCTTTAGAGGCATCGTGCATACGATCGACTTTATTCATCAATACCTGTCCATTATTGGCAAAATGATTGTTGGCGCGATTCAGCCGCAGTTTTCGGGTCCGGTTGGGATTGCTCAGGTCACGCAGAACGTGGCGGCAGAGACCCCGGTTGTTGGCTGGTGGCCCATATTGAGTCTTACAGCTGCCTTAAGTTTAAATTTAGCAATTTTTAACATTTTACCCTTCCCCGCTCTGGACGGCGGACGCGTCTTCCTGATATTGGTAGAGATATTACGTGGTGGAAAACGCTTGAAACCGGAGCGTGAGGGAATTATTAATCTGGTTGGTTTTGCCTTACTATTAGTTCTTATGATTGTGGTCACCGTGAGTGATCTTATGCATTGGAACGGCTAAACGGAGTTTACTTTCAATTATGCGAAGAAAAACACGACAGATACAGGTAGGTAATATCGCAATTGGCGGTGACGCCCCCATTAGTGTGCAATCTATGACCACGACTTATACTCGTGATGTTGAGTCAACGGTGGCTCAGATTCATCGCTTGCAGGATGTGGGTTGCGAACTGGTGCGTGTCGCTGTGCCCGAGATGGAAGACGCTGTGGTTTTGAGCGAGATCAAGAAGCGCATCAATATTCCACTGGTGGCCGACATTCACTATAATCCTGAACTGGCCCTGGAAGCGATTCGCCAGGGTATCGATAAGGTTCGCATTAATCCCGGTAACCTGTTACAGGGACGTAAGTCGATGGAGAAGATAGTGCTGGCCGCTAAAGAGCGTGGCGTTGCCATGCGTATTGGCGTGAACTCGGGTTCAATCGATGCGCTGGATAAGGTAGCGCAGATGCAGCGCGTGCAGGTACGTCTGCGCGATGATGGCACGCTTGAGCGCACCGATCCTACTGAGGCCCGCCGTCAGGAGCGTGAACACCTGGCCGAGCGTATGGTTACCCGCGCGCTGGAGTATATCGGCTGGTGTGAGGAACTGGATTACCATAACATCGATGTCTCCCTGAAGTCTTCGACGGTGCTGACGGCCATTGAGGCCTATCGTCGCTTCTCGCAGCGCTCGGACTATCCACTCCACCTGGGCATTACCGAAGCCGGTACCCTGGTAACGGGAGCCGTGAAATCCTCGGTGGGTCTGGGTATCCTGCTGGCTGAAGGCATTGGTGACACGATCCGTGTTAGCTTGAGCGCCGAACCTGAAGAAGAGATCCCCGTGGCTTTTGAGATTCTGCGCTCGCTGGAACTGCGCAACCGAGGCGTCACCTTTGTTTCCTGTCCCTCGTGTGGCCGTGTTGAGATTGATGTAATCAGCGTCGCCAACGAGGTAGAGAAGCGTCTCTCCAAGGTACAAACCCCTATCCAGGTGGCGGTCATGGGCTGCGTCGTCAATGGCCCTGGTGAGTCGCGTGACGCTGATGTGGGCCTGGCTGGTGGTAAAGGAAAGGGCGTCATCTTCCGCAAAGGTCAGGTGGTTAAAACCGTCCCCGAGGATCAATTCCTGGACGCCGTCTTGAAAGAGGTTGCCAGCCTGCTGCCTGAGGCTGAGGCAAAGCTAGTCTACCCTGAGGGTGGCATTAAAGACGTTGCCGGTACCCACCGTACCCGCGATGAAGGGATGAATCTGCCGATTCTGCCACGGGCCTAATACCCGGGTGAACGGGCGCCTACGGCGCTCATCTGGTTTTTGAGAAATAGAGCGACATGAGGGGTGGGTGCATCCGCACCCACCCCTCATGTCGCTCTATTTCTCAAAAAGGATGTTCAGATAGTCCATTTCATGGTGGTGCATGCTATCTCTCAAAAAGGATGATTAGATAGTCTATTTTATGGTGGTGCATACAGTGCATGGATGCACACTGTATGCACCACCATAAACAAATCGCACGGCTGCGCAGCGGCCGCGTGTGTGTGGGCACTTACATGTGCTACGCTAATAAAAGCCCTTAGAAAGGCGGTATAGCAAAAAGATGGCTTACGTCTGTCAGTGGCCCTGGATCGATAAGAGAATGAAATAGTACTTTTTATGGGTACACATAATGTGTAGTTCATACAGCTTACCCTGTTGGTTTTTTCTAATGTTTGGTTTCATATTGTATCATGGAATATTAGCTTGCCATAATATATTCCCTTTCTGCTTTTTTTTGCAAAAGGATATTTATTGTATTACACATTTCTTCAGTATTTTTTATATCCAAAGAGCTAGCAAATTTATTTATTATCTTCTATACTTAGAAAGCGACTCTTTCTAATTGATATATTTAGCTCTATGTTTAACTCGGAGGGTATCTTATGATGCAAAGACGTATGGCTGCTCCTCGTATGTTTTATGCAACATTCGCTTTTGCGCTATTACTAGCTCTTCTGGCGACCGGTGCGGCCACGCAGACTGCTGGCGCGTATGCATCGAGCCACGTCAATCCTCTGGCAGTGGTGAATCCCCATCATATTTATGCTGGCACGGTTCAGGATAAAACCTTTAAGTGCCAGTCGAACACTGCCGCTGTTCGTTGTTATGGTCCTAAACAGATTCGTAATGCTTATAGTATTCAGCCCCTATTAGACAAAGGAATTACTGGAAAAGGTCGTACAATCGTTATTTTGGATGCCTATAGTGCTCCCCATATTAAGGATGACCTTCATTCTTTTGATCAGAATTTCGGTCTGAATGACCCTACCCTCAACATTATTCCTGGACAGGGTTCGTTGACTCCATTTGATGGCAGCCCCTTACAGGAAGGTTGGGCTGGTGAGATCGCGCTGGACGTGGAATGGTCTCATGCAGTTGCTCCTGACGCGACCATTGACCTGGTCCTGGCCAAGAGCAGCGACGACAATGACCTGGTTGCCTCGTTGCAGTACGCGATCGACCACAACCTGGGCGATGTCGTTTCGATGAGCTTTGGTGAGGCGGAGAGCTGCCTGGATGCGGCGACCAACCAGAAATGGCATCAGGCCTTCCAGGCTGCCACCAGAAAGAACATCACCCTGTTTGCATCTGCTGGTGACCAGGGTGCTGCGCAGCCTACCTGCGATGGTAACTCCTATATCAAGTCGGCCTCTTCACCCGCGAACGATCCATTCGTATCCGGCGTTGGTGGCACACAGCTGGTCGCTGATGCGACTACCGGTGCTTATCAGAGCGAAGTAGCCTGGAATGAACCCCAGTTCGGTGCTGCTGGTGGTGGTGGCATTAGCCAGGTTTATGCGAAGCCATTCTACCAGTATGGGCTGCCAAACCTTCCCGGCAAGGGTCGCGGTGTGCCGGATGTAGCCTACAATGCAGCCATCAATGGTGGCGTATTAACTGTTACCTCTGATAGCGGTGCTCCTGCTGGTTCGGTCTTCATCTTCGGCGGTACCAGCGCTGGCTCCCCACAGTGGGCTGGCATTATTGCTCTCGCCGATCAGCTTGGCAACAAGAAGGTTGGCTTCATCAACCCTGCACTGTACCTGATCTTTGGTCGTGTCAATCCCATCTATTCAGCAACCTTCCATGACATCACGTCGGGCAACAATACCTATACCTTCGCCGATGCCAATGGCAATCCGGTGACGATCCAGGGATATGATGCCAAAAAAGGCTGGGATGCTGTAACTGGTTGGGGTTCACCTGTCGTCTCCAAGTTTGTGCCATTGCTGGTTCTCTTTACCAGCGGTGCCCATGCCCATGATTTCGATGCCCAGAAAGCAACCATGAGATAAGCTTGTAGCGACCCTGATACCCCTATTGACATAGGGGTATCAGACCCTTTCAGGCATCTCTATCAACAAGAAGAGGCCCTCCTGCTATACAGATAAGCAGGAGGGCCTCTTCTTGTTGGTGGTCGATACAGAACTCGAATCTGTGACCTCCACGATGTCAACGTGGCGCTCTAACCAACTGAGCTAATCGACCATGGGATAAATTTCTGGGATTCGTTGCCAGTAAATTTAAATGGGCGATACAGAACTCGAATCTGTGACCTCCACGATGTCAACGTGGCGCTCTAACCAACTGAGCTAATCGCCCTTAACGCAGACAATAATAGCATCGATCAGGTGGATTGTCAAGCGCCTGGCGAGCTGTTTTTTTAAGAAATGATGGGCTTCGGAAATGCAAAATACTATGCTAAAAGGCATGTAAAAAAACTTTATAAATTCCGTAAGTACTAAAAAGAAGCCAGAGTGGGTTGATTCTATATGAATACGATGTTATAATTTTTCGTATGTCGAGAACTTCTATCTATTTATTCTCGACAAAAAAATCTATTACCGTTGCGTCGAGTATATCAGTTTGCATCTATAAGGATGCCGCTTTTTTATTTGCGTTAAGCCTCAATGATATACCCGGAGCGCATTTTCAGGGGAAGCGATCACAGGACCTTGTACCGTCCCTGCACTCTAGGAAGGTGTGTCGTGTATGCTTTTTTCCGCCCAAGGACGGATGCTGAAGATAAGGCATGGGCTAAGCGGTGACCGTGATAGCCGTAAGTGGGTAAAGATCGTTGGTCTATTTCTACTTTGCCTGGTTATTCTTGTAGAGTTTTCTCCATTTACCATCGCACCATCAGTGAATGCCCAGGCACACGTTCAGAGTAGTGCTGATTGTAGTAGCTCCTATTTTTCTCCAGATGGTAACCCTTATATGCTCTGTCCCGGCCCTTATCCATTGGGTGGTAATTGTGTCTGGTGGGCCTGGGAGCAGTGGCACCTGCTGGGCTATGACCTGCCGATAAACTGGGGCAACGCCGCTGATTGGGCTACAAATGCCGCCCGTTCTGGATTCACCGTTGGCACCACACCGCGAGTAGGTTCGATCGCTGTTTTTCCTGTGGCGGATGGTACATGGGCGGCGAGCGCGGCGGGGCACGTGGCCTTCGTTACCTCTGTGAGTGCGGATAAATCGACCTTTGGCGTCACGTATCAAAATTATGGTGACGTCAGATATATGTATGCCGCTAATAATTATAATGTAAGTGAGATCAATCAGCCGCAGTACCAGAATGGCCAGCTGCGCTTTATTTATTTTCCCGACAGGGTTGATAGTCAGCTCTTTGCCCGCCTTCCTGGCATAAGTGGCTTTGGGGACCCTATTGCGGCCGCCAACGAGGCGAATGCCGCTGCGGCTGCTTCTGCGAACACCATTCCTTCTATCCCTACCACCAGTAATGGGATTACCGCTACCAACAACGTACAGCAGCAACAATCGACCTATACGAGCGATCGTATCGCGCTGGGTCTTTCACCGGCCTCTTCCGATCAGGAATTTAACGCGGACTTCGCTGGCAACGGCTCCAGTGCATTGCTGCTCTATAATCGACAGCGGGGGAGTATCCAGATCTATAAGTTGAATCAGCAGCGATTGCCCGCGCAGAAAGTGCGTCCGCGTACATATGATGTTTCATCGGACGACGAATTGTTGCATGTGCCGGATGCGGCTCAACCCCTGGTGGATCTGGGAGACGCAACCACGCCTGCTGGTAGCTGGGGATCGACTCTAGATATCCATGTAGGCAATTTCTCGGGTGGTCATGCCTCAGAGATCTTGCTCTATGACCGGGTAGCGGGTACCATCCAGATTCTGGGCCTGGACACCAATTTTCACATTAAAAAACATGCGACCCTATCCAATATTGGACCGGGTTGGGAGATTTCGGTTGGGCGTTTCAATGGTAAGAGCAGCGGCCTCTTTATGTACAAACGCTTCTCAAGTACCCTGCCTGTAGCAGATCCGAATAATCCTACCCTACCAACTACTAATCCGGTTGATCCATCTATTCCGACTCCAGGCTTGACTCCTGCTGGACCGACGGTGCCGTTGAGCCCGGCGACGCAGGCAACCCCGACCGCTACAGCTACACCAACCTCGACGGCTCCAGCAACGCCAAAGCCGACGGCAACGGCGACGCCAAAACCGACGGTGACGCCGACACCAAAGCCAACAGTAACGCCAACTCCCGTAGTGACGCCGACGCCAAAGCCAACAGTGACGCCGACGGCGACACCGACGCCGGGAATAACGCCGACGCCAGCGCCGACGGCGACACCTGCCGTGGTGCCTACACCTACGCCTACAACCGCGCCAGCGCCGACGCCAACACCTGCTGTGGTACCTACGGCGACATCTGCGCCAGCAGCGACGGCGACACCTGCCGTGGCACCTACACCTACAACCGCGCCAGCGCCGACGCCAACACCAACCAAAGCAGCGACGGTGGCGCCGACCCCTACTGCTACGCCGGCGGCCAGCGCCAAGCCGAGCGCTACGCCTGCCGCGCAAAAGACCGTACAATACAGCTATATTATGCCTACCAACATTCTGGCTGATAATCCTCCTGATAAAGGTGGCGAATTAAGCGGCAGCCAGCTAGCGAACTGGGAGAAGCAGAACCGTTCGGCCAACGTCGAGCTGATGGATTTCAATCCAGATCTGAGCATTCACCAGAAACAGAGCTATACCCTGTGGCATTCCAGCTGGGAAGTTTATGTTGGCCGCTTCGTGAACGCGCAACAGGATGGTATCTTCCTGTACGATCGCACGATGGGCGAGGGTCGCATCATGGATTTCGATCAGCATCTAGGGATCCTCGACTATCATGAGCAGCATAATTTAGGTAGTAACTGGGTCGTCTATAGCGGCGACTTCATCAACTCTGGCCGTTCTCAGCTGCTCCTGTATGATCCAGGCAGCGGTGACATCCAGACGCTGGCATTTGACGCGCATCTGCAGCTCTCACAGCAGAAGCTCCAATCGCATGTCGGCGCGCACCAGGTCCTGTACGTTGGTCACTTTGGACTCCCGACGTTGAGCGTTATGCTCTATGACGCTCAGAGCGCCCAGAGCACCTTTGTCGCCTTTGATCGGAAGCTCAATATCGCTCATCAATACCTGGTCAAGACCTGGGATCAGCGCTGGCAGATCCTGGTGGGGGCCTTTACCAACCGGGCCAATTGCACTCCGAAAGCATCATGCGCCACCAACGACACTATCCTGGTGCTCAACCGTCAAAGTGGACAGCTTGAGCAATATGTGTTCTCGTTTGGGCGAGAATTTACCGTCTACGATAATCGTATCCAGGCCTTCTTACGCGAGGGCGTGCCGGTTCAAGAACACGTGCAATCGGTCGATACAACCGTTTTTAGCATGGTAAACTCGTTGACCACAAATATTCGCAACGAAGAGCTCTATTAAGGGCAGAATCGTGGTACAATAGAGCCACTATGCGACACGTATTTTTGATAGGGCTGTCTGGAAGCGGAAAGAGTACGGTCGGGCGCCTGCTGGCGCAACGGTTGGGACGTCCCTTACTGGATGTCGACGCGCTCATTGAACAGGAGTATGGAGAGCGCATTCCGGCAATTTTTGCCCGGCACGGTGAGGAATATTTTCGCACACTCGAAGCCCGTATGCTGGCTCACGCAGTGCAACAACCAGATGATGCCATCATCGTAACCGGTGGTGGCATTGTTGTACGTCCAGAGAATCGCGCGCTTATGACCCTGCATGGTGTGCGCGTCTTTCTACAGGTTGATCCGCGAGAATCCCTGCTTCGCCTGCAGGCGCAACATCTCAGGGAGCAGCGACAAGGTCAGACACTGGAGATACGACCTCTTCTATCTGGTACAGATCCTCTTGCCAATCTACAAAGGATGCTGGCGGCCCGTGAAGCCTGGTATCAAGAGGCCGAGCTAACCTGCCTGACCCAGGGGAAACCGACGGAGCAGGTGGCCGGGGAGATTATAGCTATGCTTGAAGATTTAGATCACATTTCTCAGGAGCAGGTGGCTCCTATTGTGCGTCACGTTCATGTGGGGGCGGGATATGATACCGTGGTTGAGTGGGGCGGATTGCGGCGGCTGGCCGTCTATCTCAAGCAGTTGCAGCTACCACCACGCGTATTTATCATCACCGATAGCAATATCCACGATCTCTATATCCCCTCATTACAGTCGCAATTGACCGAGGCAGGTTTTGAACCGTATGTCTATACGGTACCTGCTGGCGAGGAAAGCAAATCACAGCAGCAGCTCTCGAAGATCTATGATTGGCTGTTAGAGCAGCATGCCGAGCGCCGTGAAGCGCTGGTTGCGCTTGGTGGTGGGGTGGTGGGCGACCTGGTAGGATACGCGGCCGCCACCTATCTACGTGGTGTGCCTCTGATCCAGATTCCCACCTCGCTGCTCGCCCAGGTTGACTCCGCTATTGGTGGCAAAACCGGCATCAACCATCCTCGCGGCAAAAATCTGATCGGCGCCTTTTATCATCCCCGCCTGGTGTTGGCCGATCCAGCTGTGCTGTTATCGCTGCCAGAGCGTTCCCGTACAGAGGGATGGGCAGAAATTGTAAAGTATGGTATCATACTTGACGCTGAGCTGTTTGCATTATTAGAGGCGCACGCGAGCACATTGCGCGATTTCTCCCGACCACCTGTGGAGCTGCTCTGCCAGATCATTGCGCGCTGTATCGATTTGAAGGTCATGATAATAGAAGAAGATGAGCGAGAGCAGGGGCGACGCGCCATTTTAAATTACGGTCATACCTTTGGTCATGCGCTAGAAAATGTTTCAGGCTACGGGGAGTGGCTGCATGGCGAAGCCGTCTCGCTGGGTATGGTAGTGGCGGCCTGGCTGGCGCACGAGTCCGATCTCTTTGGCGATCAGGATATGCAGCGGCAAAATCAATTGCTGGCGGCCCTGGGACTTCCGACGACCTATCAAGGATCAGTGCATGCTCGTGATATTCTGGCGGCTATGCAGCTCGATAAAAAGGTCGTTGGCAAGCGAGTACGTTGGATTATGCCCAGGCGGATCGGTGAAGTTACCATCACGCCTTTACCCGATGAACTGGTTGAACGCATCATTACGGCATTCATGGGAGAAAAGTAGGGAGAGATGCAGAATTTCCTCATCTTAAGCGGGCCGAACCTGAATATGCTGGGTACCCGAGAACCCGAGATTTATGGTACGATGACCCTGGAGCATATCCATGAAGCGGTACGTCAGCGTGCCGCGGCCCTGGGAGTCAGCGTCGCCTGTTTTCAATCCAATTACGAGGGAGGCCTGATCGATTATATTCAGCAGCAGCGTGCGCAGGCCGCTGGTATCGTCATTAATCCTGGCGCGTTTACCCATTATTCGATCGCGCTGCGCGATGCTATTGCCGATGCCAGACTGCCAACGATCGAGGTTCACCTGAGCAATGTGTATGCGCGCGAAGAGTTCCGGCATCATTCAGTGATTGCGCCTGTGTGCCGTGGGCAGATAGCCGGCCTGGGATGGCGAGGCTATGTCATAGCGCTGGAGGCCTTGACGGCACTGGTAAGCGAGTAATAGAAAGAGATGGTTATGAGTCAAGAGAGCGTACAACAATTCCGGGCGTGGATTGCTGAGCAAGGTCTGGATGCCTTTTATATCACGCACCCACAAAACGCTTCTTATTTGAGCGGCTGGCTAAACGATGAGGAAGGATCTGGTTCTGTCATCGTGAGCGCGCAGCAGCAAATCCTGCTGACAAATTTGCTGTACGGCGAGGTTGCCACGCGTGAAGCGGCTGGGTGGCATGTCGTGATCCCACCTGGACGCAACTACACGCAATCGATCGCCTCTCTAGCTCAAGAATATGGCTGGAAGAAGATTGGATTTGAGTCCAGCGTGCTGCGCTACTCCGATTTTGATGCGCTGCGCCAGGCGGGCGAAGGAACGTTCAGCCTGCATCCATTTGAAGAGACCATCGTCAATCGCCTGCGCGACGTCAAGCAGCCACATGAACTGGACCTGCTGCGACGGGCTATCGCCATTACCGATGACACGTTCGCGCATCTATGCCAGTGGATTCAGCCAGGCATGACCGAGAAAGAGGTCTCCTGGGAGATCTCACGTAAAATGGTGGAGTTGGGAGCCGATGGACCCTCATTTAGCTCGATTGTTGCTTCCGGTCCCAATGGATCTATGCCGCACGCCGTTCCTGGTTCGCGTCAGATTCAGTCCGGTGAGCTGATCACGATCGACATGGGGGCTCGCTATAAAGGCTACTGTGCCGATATGACCCGCACCATCTGCCTGGGCGAACCTGCCGAGCCGCGCATGAAAGAGATATATGAGGCCGTCCTGCGTGCGATGAAGACCTGCGAACAGGGTTTATACGCGGACATCTCCGGACGTGATGCCGATGCCCTGGCACGCAACGTTCTGGCGGAAGCTGGCCTGGCCGAATACTACATTCATAGCACAGGCCATGGAGTAGGCCTGGAGATCCATGAAAGCCCTTCTCTTTCACAACGTGCCCCCGAAGATGTCAAATTACCAGCCGGCTCGGTCGTCACGGTTGAGCCAGGTGTCTACATTCCCGGGTGGACTGGTACACGTGTTGAAGATTGTGTGTTGATTAAAGAAGATGGTGTTGAAGTATTAACGCAGTCACCTACTGAACTGGTGATTCAGCGCTAAAGGAGATTTGTATTCATGATTTCAACTGGTGATTTGAAAAAAGGTGTCACGATAGAATTTGAAGGGCAGCTATGTTCCATCCTGGAATGGCAGCACGTCAAAATTGGTCGTGGCGGCGCGATTGTGCGTATGAAGTTGCGTAATCTGCGCTCAGGGGCAACGGTCGACCGCACCTGTGACGCTGGCGATAAATTCAGGCGCATTTACCTGGACCGCTCACATGTGACCTACCAATATCAGGATGGCGATCAGTATCATTTTATGGACACCGGCACCTATGACGATATTGTGCTGACCGAGGCGCAGCTAGGCGATGCCAAAAATTATCTGATCGATAACCTGGAGCTCGACATTATTCGTTATGAAGATGAGCCCATTTCGGTGGAGCTCCCTGAGAAACTTGTGCTGCGCATTACCTACACCGAGCCTGGTTTCAAAGGTGATACCGCCACTGGTGGCACCAAGCCCGCCACCACGGAGACCGGCCTGGTCGTGCAGGTTCCGCTGTTTCTCTCAACCGATGATCTGATTCGTGTTAATACTACCACTCGGCACCTACGTTGAGCGCGCCTAGCCGCACACTACAGGAAGCAGGAGGGACTGCCCTCCCTCCTGCCACTGGTGGCCATTGACACAAAGTTTGTCAATGTCTGCTAGCATATATGGAGTCGTTTTATGAACCACAATAATTCTCATGAAGTCGAAACCATCACACGTGAAGGTGCCGCTCCCCGGGTTGGCATCGAACATCTCAAGCGCCTGGTACAGTTACTGGACGCCAGCGATGTCTCAGAAATCGAGGTCAAGCGGCCCGCCGAAGGGATGCAGCTCGTGTTGCGAAAAGCCAGGGCGCAGAGCGCGGGTGAAGTAACGACTTACGCCGTTGCCGCTGCCGAGGACGAAAGCGACGAGACCCGGTCCGAAGAAGCCGCCGCAGAGTCCAGGCATACGATCAATGCTCCACTTGTTGGTATCTTCCATTCCTGGGGCAAGCCCAAAGGCAATCCACTGGTCACGGTTGGTGATCGCGTCAAGCCGGGTCAGCTCGTCGGCACCATTCAATCATTAAATGTGATTAACGAGGTAGAGAGCACGATCGCTGGTAGTATTGCCGAAATTCTGGTTCAGGATGGCCAGGCTGTGGAATATGGGCAGCAATTGTTCCTGATCGATCGCTCAGAGGAGGCATAAGCCGTATGCTCTTTCAGGACTCTCTCGGAGCCCCGTCGGCCATCAGTGTCTCAGCCCTCTCGCTGTATCTGAAAGAGTTGCTGGATACTAACGACATCTTGCAAAATATTTGGGTGCACGGTGAAGTCTCGAATTGTAAAACGTATCCATCTGGACATTGTTATTTTACCTTGAAAGAGGGCGATGCCCAGTTGTCCTGTGTCTTCTTCAAGCAGGCACGCCTGCGTACGTCGGCCCCCACTTTACGTGATGGGATGGCCCTGGCTGTCAACGGGCGTGTCGCATTTTATGAACGCGACGGCAAGCTACAGTTTTATGTCGATGCTGTCATGCCGCTGGGCGAAGGCGCCCTTTTTCGGCGCTTTGAGCAGCTGAAGGCACGGCTGGAGGCTGAGGGTCTGTTTGATAGTGAGCGCAAGCGTCCATTGCCGGAGCAGCCCTCTATCATCGGCATCGTCACCTCTCTACAGGCGGCCGCCCTGCGTGATATGCTACGTACCCTGCGCAATCGCTATCCTTTAGCGCAGGTTATCCTGGCGCCCGCCCAGGTGCAGGGGGTTGATGCTCCCGCCTCGATCGCCACAGCCCTGGACCTGCTCAATGAGCATGGTGAGGCTGATGTTATCATCGTCGGGCGTGGCGGTGGCTCGATTGAAGAGCTCTGGGCTTTTAATGAAGAGGTTGTCGCGCGCGCCATCGCTCGCTCTCGCATCCCGGTCATCAGTGGTGTTGGTCACGAAACCGATTTTACTATCGCGGATTTTGTGGCGGATTTACGCGCGTCTACACCAACGGCCGCGGCCACGGCCGCCGTGCCTGATATCGCGGACTGGCAGTTTGAGCTGCAGGAGAAACAGCAACTGCTGACCGAGTTAATTACCGAGCACATTGAGGATCGACAGGCACTGCTTGCCCACGCATTGCGTGACCTGCAGCATGTGAGTCCGCAGAGCATTATCGTGCAGCGCCGCCAGCAGATAGATGAATGCACCGAGCGCCTTCAGACTCATATGCAGCATAGCATCTCCTTGCGCGCCGAACGACTGCGGGGGGTAAGCCTGCAATTGCACTCCTTAAGCCCACTCTTAACCATTGCCAGGGGCTATGCGGTGGTACGGCAGCAACGCGATCAGGCCGTTGTAACCAGCACCCGGCAAGTGCAGGCGGGCGATGTCGTCACCATTCAGGTTCAGGATGGACAGATCGCGGCGCAGGTACAGGAGCCACTAGAAAAGATTTGATAGGGGATAAGATGGAAACGTTATCATTTGAAGAAGCTTTTGAGCGGCTGGAAGCTGCTATTGCTGCTTTGCAAGAAGGGAAGATGCCACTAGACCAGGCGCTGCGGCAGTATCAGGATGGTATGCAACTGGCGCAGTATTGCAATGAGCTCTTACAACAAGCCGAGCTCTCAGTGCAGCAACTGAGCATGGACGAAACTACCGATACGCCCTCTCTTTCACCCCTTGATTTATAGAAAAGGGGAAGGGTGGAATATATGTTAAATCATGGTTCTCTACTGGATAATCGGGTGCTGATCGCGGCCTTTCTGGCCTGGGGCATCGCCCAGGTGAGCAAAACTATTCTGGAATTATTCAAGCAACGAAAACTGGCCCTGAGTCGACTGGTCTCCTCTGGTGGTATGCCCAGTTCTCACTCGGCCCTCGTCACGGGACTGGCCACAGCCGTTGGTCGCGTGATGGGCATCGCGTCCGCTGAATTTGCCATCGCTGTTGTGCTGGCCTGTATCGTGATGTACGACGCCGCCGGCGTCCGCCGTGCCGTTAGCATTCAGGCGCGCCTCCTTAATCAGATGATTGAAGAAGCTTTTCAGGGCAGCCCCGTGGCAGCGGAGAAGCGTCTGCGCGAACTGATTGGTCATACCCCGATTCAGGTCTTTGTTGGTGGATTGTTAGGGATCGCTATTGGCTTGTTATGCACCATCTGAGGCCTATATAGATAACAAAACATATTATATAGAAACATTTTTATTCTTCTTTCAGCTTCATGCCGATACCTTCTACAAATTGTGATGCATTACCATATTGCTGCATTGCAATTTAAAATTGTATCAGGTATAGTCTTTATCAGACGATAAGCCGAGTCTACGTCAATAGTGGTCTCCTTGTTGTTCTACCATCATAAAAATGCCCGAAAAGCATGAAGAACAGTAACCTGTTTCACGAAAAACAATCGTTAATCTGTTCTTGCTTGTAGCGCATTCCTCGTTCGTACGACTACTTGACATTGTCGTTGCATTGTACGCTGATGATACAGCGATAAAAGATATGCGTGTTATAAATACCCATGCAAGTGGCGTTTACTTGATAGCAAATGAATGGTTCCAACCATGATGATTATAAGTACCACTGCTATCTAAAGACCTTACCTGTTTATGAATTCTGAATTTGTATATGTGATGACGGATGAAGGATGGCAACCACAGCGCTGGGAGGAGACAATGAAATTACTGATCATCGATAGTGATCGTGATTTGGTAGAGATGCTGACAAGCTGGCTAAAGACATTGGGCTATGAGGTCTATCGTGCTTATACAGCTGAGCGTGCTCGGGTTGAATGGTTGGAGCAGCGGCCAGATCTGGTGATTATGGATACCGCTCTTAAAGATGTAGATATGCTGGCCCTGTGCCGCGAACTGCGCACCAAGCACGACGCGTTGATACTGGTGGTGACGGATGGAAAAGATGTGCATGATGAGGTGCGTTGTTTGGAGTCGGGAGCCGATGATTATTTGCGGAAACCTTTCTTCCCATCGCAGCTGCTGGCTCGCATTCGAGCGGTTAGCCGTCGGTCACGCGGGACTCTTGAACGCAGACCCTCATCGTTGATCCATGTTGGTCCTATCTGTGTCGATTCTCTGCACAACGAAGTCACCGTAAACGGCAAGGTCAGCCGCCTTACTCCTACCGAAAGTAAAATGCTGCACCTGCTGGCTATCAATGCGAACGATGTCTGTACCGCGAACCAGATCGTCACCCATGTATGGGGCTATGATGGCGATGGGGATGCCTGTTTAATCAAAGCGCACATCCGCCATCTACGTCAGAAGGTCGAGCCAGATCCAAGCCATCCGCACTTTATTCTCACGGTGCCTGGTGTTGGTTATACGCTGATCCGCCGCTCCGCCGAGGATGAGAATATTCGCCCACTGCGGGTAGTTTCCATATAAGCCTATTATTTTTTACGTTGTGCAATGCATGCCGTATTGCACAACGGCGAAGGCTGCCTCAACATTTCTGTGTGAACAATCGAGTAGGTGCGTCCGCTGATGCGGCCGCACCAGTTTTGTATATGGGTGCATGAGTTGCGCATTAGCGCAACTCATGCACCCATATACAAATGGCCTCCGTGTATCTGCAGCGCTCAACAGTCCATAGTATGGTGGTGCAACAGGGGTGAAGAGGCGCCTCCCCTGCACCCATACACAAATGGCCCCGGTGCACCTGCGGTGCGCAACAGTCCATAGTATGGTGGTGCAACAGGGGTGAAGAGGCGCCTCCCCTGCACCCATACACAAATGGCCCCGGTGCACCTGCGGTGTGCAACAGTCCATAGTATGGTGGTGCAACAGGGGCGCATCCGCGCCCCTGTTGCACCACCATACCAAACGAGTGCGGCCGCGCATGCGGACGTCCGTGCGGGAGCGCTCACGCTCGCCAACAGAGTAAGATCTATTCTACAAAAAACATAATAATGCAGTTTCTTGCTTCCTTGAGTAAGAAACTGCATTAAAGATAGATAAATGAATAGATATACTATAATTTATTAAGCACCACCGCGTGCGAAGAGCATAACTGGAACTGTGAGAATGATAAGTTTTAAATCAAGCCATATCGATTGTTTTTCGAGATAGTCTATGTCCATCTCAACCATATTCTGAAAAGTCACGCGCGAGCGTCCATAGACCTGCCACGTGCCGGTCAACCCTGGTCTGCCAATCATGCGTAGCCACTCATGGGATGTATACAGTTCAACCTCATAAGGCAGAGGAGGGCGAGGACCAACCAGCGACATCTGGCCTATCAGCACATTCCAAAATTGTGGTAGTTCATCCAAACTTGTTTTACGGATAAAGCGTCCAACTTTAGTAATACGTGGATCTTGAACATCTTTATACATCATTTTGCCTGTAGAGTCATCATTGAGCTTTTGACCATTCATGTATTGGAGAATTTTTTTCGCGATGAGCCATCTGATCACTATTTACATACATAGATCTGAATTTAAGCATTTCGAATTCGACCCCATCCTGGCCGATGCGTTTCTGACGAAAAAAAATAGGGCCTTCAGAGTTTGATTTGATACAGATCGCAACAACAATACCAACCAGGAGTACAAAGGGTGCAATGAGAAGGATAAAAGCAATATCAAGTGCACGCTTTGCTCTCAAGTAGCCCGTATTGATGCTGATCGTTCGGACGGGCGCCGATTGAACAATCATGTTTGCCTCCCACAAAGTGCAGACATGAGGTAAAACTTTTTATGTTCCCCTCGCTCTGTTAATTCTGATTTCAATATTATCTGACTCAGGTGTATAATCGGTGAGGATTTTTATGGAGATATGGTAAAGAGTTTGAAAATAGGTGATAAAAACATAAGCCCCCCCTTCTCTCGCGAATTGCCTATGGTTGTGTATTCTTTACTGATTAGCCATAGTTTAACCTATCTTACACCTTTATAGCCATCCAATAGCTACTCCTATTTGCTATCATAATAATAAGGGTTTATATAGATAACGCTGTGTACAAGGGGTGATCTAAAGATGAGGTGTCCCAGGCACCTATTGGGGACCAGCTATGTGTTTAAGGTATGGTGCACATGACGTTATATATCAATATAACATAAATCCACATGTAAGATTTATATAGGATTCTTTGTAATAAGTATTTTGAATTATGATTAAGGAGTGGTCAAAAAGAGTGTCATCTGAAAATATTCCTCTGGTAGATTTACGGGCGCAATATCTGGCTTTAAAGCCTGAATTTATGGCCGCTTTTGAAGAAGTTCTCGAAGGGATGCAACTGTTTATAGGGCCCCGGCAGCGGGCATTTGAGCAAGAGTTTGCGATGTATTGCGGGTGTCAATTTGGTGTTGGCAACGCTTCGGGTACGCATGCGTTGGAGCTGGCCTTGCGCGCGTGCGGTATCGGCGCCGGTGACGAAGTGATCACCGTTGCTAATACCTTTATCGCGACCGTGGAAGCGATCGCAGCGGTCGGGGCTATCCCTGTCTTCGTTGATATCGATCCCGAAACCTATCTGATGAACTGGCAGCAGCTTGAACAGGTGTTGACCCCGCGTACACGAGCTATTCTTCCTGTTCACCTCTATGGCCATGCCGTAGAGATGCAGCCGGTGATGGATTTCGCACGTGTCCACGGCCTGCGTGTTATCGAAGACGCCTCACAGGCTCATGGTGCTACGTATAAAGGCCAGCGAGTTGGTTCATTCGGTGATATCGGGTGTTTCAGCCTGTACTATAGCAAGAATCTTGGTGCCTTTGGCGAGGCTGGCATCTGCACTACTAATGATGCCGAGCTGGCGGAGAAGATGCGCATGTATCGGGATCATGGCTCGCGGGTGCGCTATCTCCATGAAGTGATGGGGGCTAACGGTCGTTTAGATGAGCTACAGGCGGCGGTATTATTGATCAAGATGCCGCATCTGGAGCGTTGGAACGAGGCACGCCAGGCCCATGCTCAGGCCTACAACGAGCAGTTGCGTGGGATCGTTGATGCGGTTCCGGTCGTACGTCCCTGGGGCACACACGTGTACTGCTACTATGTAATTCAGGTCCCTGACCGCGATCGTTTCCGCCAATTCATGCAGGACGAGGGGATTGGCACCAATGTTCACTATCCCATTCCTTTGCATCTGCAGCCGGCGTGTGTCTCCTACGGTTATAAGCCGGGCATGTTTCCGGTGACTGAAGCCCTGGCTCCAAAGATTGTTTCTTTACCGATGTATCCAGAACTTACCGGGAAGCAAGTGCAGCGTGTCATTGATAGCGTAAAGAAATACATTGGTTCCGTGGCTTCTCATTCCGCTTGAACCTCCGAGGTATACATCCACGGTTACAGACAGCTCGCATGGAAGCGATATTGCTACCGGGTTTTTATGGTACTTGTGTGTTTTGTGTATCTATCGTTTCGTATTTCAATGTAGAGCTTTTTAGAGTAGGAACTTATAAGGAATGTACCAATGAGAACAGATCTACGTTTTGGTTTAATTGGTTGGGGATACTGGGGACCAAAGATTGCCCGTAACCTGGATGGCCTTTCGAATGTGTCGGTTACCATGGTAGCTGATCTGGATCAGAGCCGCCTGGCATCGATCGCTGTGAATCAGCCATGGATTAAAACCACCACCGATTTCCACGATATTCTTAACTCCGATGTTGATGGGGTGGTGATCGCGGCACCTGTGCGTGCCCACTACCAGCTGGCGAAAGAAGCGTTGTTGCATGACAAGCATGTTCTGGTAGAGAAGCCGCTCACCGCCAGTGTCGC
The DNA here is from genome assembly GCF_036245075.1 of Dictyobacter halimunensis. Classification (NCBI taxonomy): domain Bacteria; kingdom Bacillati; phylum Chloroflexota; class Ktedonobacteria; order Ktedonobacterales; family Dictyobacteraceae; genus Dictyobacter; species Dictyobacter halimunensis. Next base: position 1,125,427 of record NZ_BSRI01000002.1, on the reverse strand, counting down.
GCAAGCTGAAGAACTGATAGAAATAGCCCGCCAACGCAATCTCATCCTCATGGTTGGCCATACCTTTGAATACAGTCCAGCTGTCAACGAGCTACGCAAGCTGGTGCAAAACGGAGATCTTGGAAAGATCTATTGCGTTGAGGCTGAACGCGTCAATTTAGGCCTGTTCCGCAGCGATATCAATGTAATCTGGGATCTGGCACCGCACGATATATCAATTCTTCTCTATTTATTTGGGAAGGCACCTGAGAGCGTTAAGGTGCAGGCGCATGCCCACCTGCAGTCGCATATCTGTGATATCGCGCACCTGGATTTAGAGTTTGCCGACCAGATGACGGCCCACGTGCATGTCAGCTGGCTGCATCCTTGCAAGATTCGTCGTGTCACGGTCATTGGTGATGCCAGAATGGTCGTTTACGACGACACCAATCCCTCAGAGATGATTAAAGTTTACAATAAGGGAGCGGATGTACACGCCGATCCGGTTGTCTCCTATCGCCATGGGGCTATTACCATCCCCCATATCGATTGGGTTGAGCCGTTGCGCCTGGAATGCGAGGACTTCGTCAATTCGATTCGCACCGGAAATCAGCCGCGGGCCAATGGTGAAGTTGGCCTGGCGGTTGTACGTGTTCTGGAGGCTGCCCAGGCGGCTCTGGAGAAGCAAGAGGCTATCAATACTGCCGTAACTGTTCACTAGATGTGACAGAGATCTCTACAAGCAAGAGTGGGCGTTCTCATTGTTGAGAACGCCCACTCTTGTGCCTTGTTGGATGTGCCGTAATTATTGGGATACGCCCACGCGCAGGGACTCCAGCGTCTGGGAGAGACCCTCGCTAAACTTGATGTTCGGATCATAGCCGAGCAGGCGCTGCGCTTTGCTGATGTCGGCCAGGCTATCCCTGACATCTCCCGCGCGAGGATCGCGATAGGAGACATCCGGGGTGGTCTGCAGCAGCTCACCGGCGCTGCGCAAAACCTCGTTGAGCGAGATGCGCTCACCACAGCCGATGTTCATAGCCTGTCCTACCGCATCGGGTGCGGTCGCCGCTTTAAGATTGGCCTGGACCACATTGGCGACAAACGTGAAGTCGCGTGTCTGCTCTCCATCGCCGAAGACGATTGGCTGCTCCTGATTGAGCAGGGCGGTCAGAAAACGGGGGATGACGGCCGCGTACTCGGATTTGGGATCCTGCCGGGGACCGAAGACGTTGAAATAGCGTAAGGCCACCGTTTCCAGGCCATAAATGTTATAGAAGACCGAGCAGAGGAGCTCTCCGGTCAGCTTATGGACGGCGTAGGGAGACATGGGTGAGGTGGGCATGCCCTCGTGTTTGGGCAGGGTTGGCGTATTGCCATAGACCGATGAGGAGCTGGCGAATACCACGCGGCGCGCCCCCGCGTCCCTGGCCGCGATCAGGACGTTCTGCGTGCCATTGACATTGACCTCCAGTGAACTGACCGGATCGGCGATTGAGCGGGGAACCGATGCCAGGGCGGCCTGGTGAAAGATAACCTCTACTCCTTGAGCTGCCTGGGTGACGGCGGCAAGGTCGCGAATGTCGGCGCGTACGATCTCGACTTTTCCTGGTAGCCCCTCGAAGGCTTGCAGATTGCTCTCGCGACCAGTGGCAAAATTATCTAAAACGCGAACATTTTCACCCTGTTTCAGGAGTGTCGCGGTAATGTGTGAACCAATAAATCCTGCTCCACCTGTGACCAAATAACGTACTGAACTCATAATTACTGTATGCACACTAGTACTTTCTAGTTGTCAGAAAAACTGTGTACAACCCCTTTCTTCATGTAAAATTGAGCTTGTAACAATTTCTACTCTACCAGAGTATACCCAATTCAGGTTACATACCTGTTTAATTGCTAGAGTATATGTTATCTTGTACCATGGATGGTTGGCATAGTATGAACATTGTTATTTGTGAATACATTAGAGGAAAATCCTGGTGTTTAGACGTCCATGTATTAAACGATCAGTTTATCTATTTCTGGCACTTTTTTTGCCCGCGATTGTAAGTAGCTGCACCCTATCAATGCCTTCATCGTCGGGTAAGACGACGCCCGACTATACTAGCTCGGCCGCGGCGCCGGTAGGCTTGCAGGTTCCTGTCTGCCATCTAGAGCAGTGCACCAATTTTAATCCTGTTAAAGGCACTCGCCCTTTCACTGATACCAGTAAGAATATCCACTCTGTGCTGGTTTTTGATTATCGGATCAAGGATCCAGCGGCGATCGCCAATGATTACGATTTCGTTTGGGGCGCGCGCCTGGATAATATGCAGATCTATCGTGACGCGAACCCCAATCTGCTGTTGAGCTATTACATGACGATCCATCGCGATAACGGCATATTTGTCGATCAGACGAACCCTGGTACCCTGGCATACTGGCAGCAGGTGCATCCCGATTGGGTCCTCTACAAATGCGATCAGAAGACGCCAGCCCTGGAATATGGTGACAAAAACATTCCGCTCGACATCACCAATCCAGAGGTGGTGAACTGGCAGCTGCAAAATTACGTTCAGCCCGCCAGTGAAGCCGGCTATGATGCCCTGGCCGTCGATAATATCGATATGGAAAATATCTTTGGTGCCTGCGGCCACTTTGACAAACAGGGCCACTGGGTACAGCTCTACACGGGCAGCAATAATGACGTGCGCTGGCAGACTGATCTGGCCAACTGGGTCATCCAGATGCAGACGAAATTACATGCCTTACCCCATCCTCTGCTGTTGATCGGCAATGTCAGCACCGGCGTTGTTTCGCTCCATGCCCCAACCTTGTGGACCGTTCTGGAGCACGTGGATGGTGTGCTCAATGAGAGTGGCTTCACCCACTTTGGCAATCATACCCTGGTTGGGAATGATTGGCTGCAGGAGATCCAGTATATAGATTCGGTGCAGGATCTGGGGAAGCCTTTCTTTATCGTCAACCAGGTACAGAAGCAGCTGGCGCCGGCGGACACTGAATGGATCTACGCCTCGTACCTGATGTGTAATCAACGCCTGGCATCGATTAATATTTCAGGTTTCAAGGCGTATGGTTATGCCAGAGACTACCCGGAACTACACGCCAACATCGGGAGCGCAAAGGGTGACATGTACCAATCGCAGAGCGTGTACTGGCGAGACTTCACCGGTGGCGAGGTCGTCGTCAATCCCAACAATGCCAGTGTGCAGGTAACCACCAGTGGTACAACTACCTATGTCGATCCCTATGGGAACAGACCCGGTCACACCTTTACGCTACCGGCCTACTCGGCTAAAATCTTGCTCAAGGGCTGATCAACGCTATTCGGTTGCTGGTACGGAAACGGTATCGGCAACCGGATCTACCATGCCACCGGCAAGTGCTTCGACGCTTTCCTGACGACCTGCCTGGATTTGTGGGACACCATCGCGCGCCAATAGTTGCTGATAGGCGGCCACGAGATGCTTTGAGGTCTGGTTCCAGCTCAGCTCTTCTTCGATGCGTTGGCGGCCATAGTCGCCCATTTTTTTGCGCAGGGCGGCCTCCTCCAGCAAGAGCTCGATCTTATCGGCGAAGTCCTCGACCCGATTGGCGCTGGCGTAGAGCGCCGCTTCCTGAGCCGAATAGCGTGTCTCCAGCAGATCAAAGGCTACCACCGGCAGCCCCATAGCCATATATTCCATCGTTTTGAGCATGGTGCTGTGATCGTTCAGCTGATTGCTGGGGTCCGGACAGAGTCCGATGTCGGCGACGCTGAGGTAGCGCAAGAGATCATGCTTGCCCACCCAGCCCGCGAAATGGACGTAGTCCGTCAACTGTAAATCCTGGGTCAGGTTTTTCAGGATCTCCAGTTGATCGCCGTCACCCATCAGCACCAGACCGATATCCTGGCGGCCACGTTTGTTGATTAATTCATTGAGGGCGTAGAGGACGTAATCTACACCGTCCTGTGAGCCCATTACCCCGATATAGGCCAGCAGATAGGGATGTCCCCGCTTCAACTCAGGCTCAGGGGTAAGGACAGTAAAGCGTGTATCATCCGGTCCGTTGCGTACCACCACCACCTTTTCGGGCGCGCAGCCACCGCGTTTGAGGGCGTTGCGCTTCTGCGACTCATTGGTTGTAATCACCAGGTTGGCGGTTTTATATGAGAGCGTCTCGCATAGCTGCAGGCAGCGCTGAATTAGTTTCATGCGCCCCTGAAACTTGATAGCAAACATCTCGGGTGCCAGGTCGTGCTGGTCAAAGATAAACTTTTTTCCCAGCAGGCGATAGAGCAGTCCAATGAAGAAAAATGTGTCCGGCGGATTGGCGGCATGGATGACGTCGAAGCCGTGCCGGAGCCAAACCTTAAAGCTCAGGCGCAGCGTGTTGAGCATGGCCGACGCGTATTCGCGTATGTAATCGGTTGATTTGCGTATAGTCGTATCGAGGGTATAGCGGTAAATAAAGATACCATCCAGGCAGACATAGCTTTCGGTATCGCGCGTCTCGCCACGGGGGCAGATAACGCTGACCTGGTAGCCGTGCTGGCGCAAGGTTTGGGCCTCGCGCCAGACACGTGGATCAGCAGGAACCGAAAGATTTTCTACCAGGAGAAGCACTTTCTTATTCCTGGGCATAAGCTGTCTCCTTCAACTGTGCTTCATTCTCCGTTGCATCGTTGGTTTTCCGGGGAATCTTCAGGCCGGTGGCTTTTTCATAGACATCGATGATCTGCTGGGCGATGATACTGCCCCTGAGATGCTGGGTATCGGCGCGGCCGGTGGTGCGTTCGGTATGCGCCAGCGCGACCTCGATGCCGGCGGCCATCTCTTCGATGCTATTGGGTGTACAGACGGTGCAGCCCTCGGTACGCCCGATCACGGCGCGCACATCGCCGACATCGGTACTGACGACGGGCACGTTACAGGCCATGGCCTCTCTCACTACATTGGGTGAGCCCTCGGCGTGTGAAGAGAGGATCAGGGCGTTACTGGCGTTCATATACTTCACCACCGTATCATGTGGCAGGCCGGTGGCCACGACCAGTTCAATGTCGATGCCTTTGTCTCGGACACGATCAACGGCTGCCTTTGCCAGAGAGAAGTTCTTCACCGGGATGTTTGGATTGTTGCTGAAGAGCACATAGTATTTGTTCTGATCCCATCCGAGCTCGGCGCGCATGACATCTCGTGGCACAGGCTGGAACTGCGAGAAGTTGACCCCATCAGGAATAACGTAGATCTTTTGCTGGGGACCGCGTGCCTCTCTCTTCATCTGGTCCGATTTCACGATCACCGCATCGACCCAGTAGCAGAGCTGGCGGCTCAACATCGCCACAGCGTTGCCTTTCGTACTATGGCCGCCCTGCGCGGTCACGGTACCCAGGATATCGTCGCCGATAAAGGCGGCCACCACCGGGATGCCCCATTGCAGGCGGCAGATAAAGCACCACAAGCCATACTGACCATTGATGACGTTGTAGCGTCCGCTCAGGGCGGCGCGCCAGATCTGTGACAGGGCTGAGGCATAACGCAGTGCGGTGGGCATCCCAACTTTGGGATGGATAACATCAACTTCCAGACCCGCTTCGGTCAGCGCGTCAACCTGGCTTTTCACAAAGGTACCGGCGTGCGGCTTTTCAGCCGTGGGATAGATGCCGGTGACCATCAGGACACGAAATGGCGTAACTGTTTTCCTGGGCATTCTATGATAGATCCTTTCCGGATAGAAGAGCATGTTTTGATTTAGACGATGGTCGCCAGCGACTCTTCCGCCAGCAGATCCGAAACAGAGCCCTCGGGCTTCTTCAGATCAGGTGTATCGATGAAGACGCGGAACCAGAGCTCCAGGCTGGCCAGCGTAAAGATCTGAGCCTGGTAATTGGTCCTCCCGTCCAGGTGATCTTGCACCATCTTCTCGATATAGGCATCGTTGAAGTAGCCACGGCTGCGGATGCGGTCCGAGAGCAAGAGCTTGCTGATCAGGTCGCGCTGACCCTCGCGGAACCAGACACCTGTTGGCACGTTAAAGCCCATCTTTTTGCGCGTCAGGATCGGGGCCGGCAAGAAGTCCGCGAAGGCCTGCTTGAGCAGATACTTGGTCTTGAGCGACTTGATCTTTGCGCTCGACGGGATGCTAGCCGCGTATTCGATCAGCTTGTAGTCCAGCATGGGAATGCGCGACTCCAGCGAGGCGGCCATCGTCATCTTATCGCCCTTCATCAGCAGATTGTCCGGGAGCCAGATCTTGGTGTCCAGGTAGAGCATCGAAGAGAGGTCGTCGCGTTGTGGATTGTTCTGCAGCCAGCGTCGGAACTCGCGGCTGGCGTCCAGGTCGATGGCCATCTTCGTCTCGTCGGCCAGCAACTGCTCTTTTAAGGGACCATTGAAGATACCGAACCAGTTCATCCAGCGCTGTGGAGCCGGTTGAGAGATGTTGCGGGCCGCTGTCTTAAGCTTGCGCATGCTATAGGGCAGGCGCTCTAAGAGCGGCTGGATGGCTTGATTGCGCACCGCATCCGGCAGGATGTGATAGTAGCGTGCCATCCAGTCCACCACGTATTTAGGATAGCCGGCAAACAGCTCGTCGGCCCCCTCACCAGAGAGGACGACCGTGACGTGCTGGCGCGCCAGCTTGGAGACTAGGTAGACGCCCAGGTCCGACGGCTCACTAACCGGCTCATCGCGATGCCAGGTCAACAGAGGCCAGTACTGCGTGAGATCTGAAGAATTGACCACCAGTTCATGATGATCGGTGCCAAAGTGATCGGCTACCATGCGCGCATAAGGAAGCTCGCTGTACTCGGGATGATCGAAGCCTACCGAAAAGGTCTTTACCTTGTGTGGGGTGAGCGTGCTCATGATCCCAGAAATAATGCTGGAATCGACGCCACCACTGAGCATGGCGCCAACCGGCACATCGGCCATCATACGCTCCTCAACGGCCCGGTGCACATGTTGTTTGATGCCTTCCAGGTACTCGGGGATAGAGCGCTTCTCGGGATCTTTTTTAAAGGTGAAGTCCCAATAGCAATGCTCACGTATCGTCTCATTTTCAAAGAGCACCCAGTGTCCCGGTTTGACCTTGGAGATGTTCTTGAAGAGCGTGGCTGGTGCTGGCACGTAGCGCACGCTGAGGAAATCGGCCATCGCCTGTACATCCACCTCACGCCTGACTTGCGGATGACCCAGGATCGCCTTGATCTCGGAGCCAAAGATGATATTGCCATTCAGATTGGTGTAGTACAGTGGTTTTTTTCCGGCCTTGTCGCGTGCCAGCAGTAGACGCTGTCTGGGACCATCCCAGATGGCGAAGCCAAACATCCCATGCAGGCGTTCAACGCAATCGACGCCATACTCTTCGTAGGCATGTACAATCGTCTCGGTATCGCTACTGGTTTGAAAGACATGGCCTTTTTCTTGCAGTGTTTTTCGAAGCTCTTTATAATTCCAGATTTCACCATTAAAGACGATCCAGATATCACCTGTCTCGTTGCACATTGGCTGGTGGCCGCCGCTGAGATCAATAATGCTCAGGCGCGCGAAGCCCAGGCCCAGCGGGCCATCGATGTGTGCTCCACTATCGTCTGGACCACGGTGCGCAATCAGGCGCGTCATAGAATCTATTAATTGCGGGGAGACCGGTTCGCCGCTGCGTGCGTTATAAATTCCACAAATGCCGCACATAAACGCTCCCTTTCCTCATTCATTCATTATTTTTTGATTGTATAAGAAGATGATGTAGATGCTATAGTTTCTCCGGTTGTAAGACCCGGCTTATCGATATATGTCTGGAACCATAATTCCAGGCAGAGCAGCGACCAGAGTACCTCGCTATGATTGGTCAGAGGGCGTCCGCCATCGGTGCTGAGCAGATTATGCAGCAACTGCTGGCTAAAGATGTTGCGTCCCCTGGCCTGGCTTGAAGTCAGCACGTCATGGGCATAGCTCTGCACATCCTTACGGAACCAGGTATTGATCGGCACCGCGAAGCCGCGCTTGGGCCGTTCTAGAATCTCTGGTGGCAGCATATCGCTGGCCACTTTCTTCAACAGGTATTTGCCATGACCGTCATGAATGCGTCCATTGTTGACGCGCAGTGAAGGATTCAGAGAAGCGACATATTCCGCCAGATGATGGTCGAGGAGGGGCGCACGCGTCTCCAGTGAGTTAAACATGCTGGCCTTATCGACTTTGACGAGAATGTCATCTGTGAGATAGGTCAGGGTATCGACATACTGCATGCGGGCGGTTGGATCGAGATGTTGCACCGCGTGGTAGAGGCCCAGGTGACGTTCAAACGGCATATGTCCCTGCACCTGCTGATAAAAATCCTGGCTATAGAGCTCGCTCCTGGTATAGTCGGGGAACAGCATATTCGCTTCAATGCTACGGGTTCCATAGTCGCGCAACCAGGTCTGCAGACGCTTCTTGCCGCGTACCTTGTTAGGCAGAAGATAGGAGGCGCGTGACAGAGTGCCGCGCAGCAGGCGAGGAATATGATAGAGCTGGTACTCGCGCCTGTATTGCTCGTAGCCACCAAAGATCTCGTCACCGCCATCCCCACTCAATGACACGGTCACATGTTCGCGTGCCAGTTTAGAGACATAGTAAGTTGGCAGCATAGATGAGTCCGCGAACGGCTCATCGTAGTCCCATACCAGCTGCGGTAGAACATTCACCAGGTCATATTTGACAAAGAATTCATGATGATCGGTCCCGAAATGCTGAGCCACCTTGCGCGCATGGGGGAGCTCATTGAAGGAGGCCTCTTCAAAACCGATGGAAAAGGTCTTAACTGGCTGAGACATCAATTTGCTCATCATGCCAACGACCACGCTCGAATCCAGTCCACCGCTTAAGAAGGCTCCCAGTGGAACCTCACTCATCAGGCGGATGCGCGTGGCCTCTTCTAGCAGGCTACGCGTGCGCTCGACGGCGGTCGCCTCATCGTCGTTGCAGGTATGGGCGAACGAGATATCCCAGTAGCGCTTCGTACTGACCTTCCCATGTTCGTAAATGAGCACATGGGCCGCCGGCACCTTCATGATATTCTTGAATATGGTCAGTGGGGAGGGCACGTAGCGATAGACCAGGTATTCATCCAGAGCGATGGGATTGACCTCGCGTGGCACGCCCGCCTCTAGAATCGATTTAATCTCTGAACCAAAGATGAGCCGCTGACCATCCCAGTAGTAATTGAGCGGTTTCTTCCCAAAGCGATCGCGGGCCGCGAAGAGACGCTGACGTTTGATATCCCAGATTGCGAAGGTGAACATCCCGCGCAGATGCTTGACGCAGTCGTCGCCATACTCTTCGTAGGCGTGCAGGATGGTTTCCGTATCTCCATTGGTGCGGAACTGATGACCACGGGCTTGTAGCTCCTGTTGTAGCTCCTGGTAGTTATAGATTTCGCCATTGAAAACGATCAACATACTCTGATCTTCATTGAAGATTGGCTGATGGCTGCCAGCCAGGTCAATAATGGACAGGCGGCGCATACCCAGCGCCGCGGACGTTCCACTATCTATACCATCGCCAACCCAGGTTCCCTGATCATCGGGACCGCGATGGCGAATAATCTTGCACATATTATCGATAAGGTGTTCAGCATTCTCGTGTCCACATGCTACATTGACGAATCCCGCTATTCCACACATGAGAGGTATATCCTTTCAGGGTATTTATGGTGTCACCGAGTAGCTCTCTGAGGGTAGTACATCTTCAGTGGGCTGCCCCGTGTGTGTTGCAGTAAGGCGTTGATAGATTGATGTATAGAGACTCAGTACATGTTCAAGGGTGTAGGAGCGTTGAATGAGCTCGCTGGCGGCCGCTCCATACTGCTGTGCCAGTTGAGGGTCGCACAGCAGGGTAAGCAGAGCCTGCGCCATCGCTGTATAATCCTCGCTTTCGACCAGCAGGCCGTTGACGCCACTTTCAATCACATCCTCACTACCGCTGACGCGGGTCGCGATGCAGGCCAAGCCGCTGCCCATCGCCTCTAGCAAGGCATTGGGCATCCCTTCCCAGCGCGAGGGAAGGATACCGATCAGGCCTCGCTGTAGCTGGCCTGGCACATCACTCTGTAATCCGGCGAACTCTACACTCTCCGCGATGCCCAGGGCCGCCGCCAGTTGCTCTAGTTGAGGCAGTACGGGACCGCTGCCCACGATCACCAGGCGCGCCTCGGGTTGCTGGGCATGAACCAGGTGCCAGGCCTGCAGCAGCACATCCAGACCTTTTTCCCAGCGTGCTTTAGAGACACAGACCACGGTTCTGGCACGTTCTGGCGTGACCGCAAGCTGGGACTGAGGATGGAAGCGCGCGACATCAACGCCATTGGGAATCAGCTGGATCTCTAAGTCATCAAACTTGTTAGCTTTTACGTAGTGCTCTGAGCGTCTGCTGAGCACAATAACGACGGCATGAATACGCTTGAGCAGATGGCGGGTGAGATTGACCGCTCCTCGACCAGCCGCCTGCAGGCCGTACAGGTCGCCGTCGATCCAGGTTTTTCCATCGACCTGTAGCCAGGGAAGACCGGGATCAAGGGGGCCCGCTAGCAGCTTCGCGTTCTCATTAGTCTTGGTGGGCTTCTCACCGCCCGCGCTGATAACAATAATGGTCATAGGCTTTTTGGCGAAATAGCAGACCACGGCCAATGGCAGGACCAGCAGGCTGAACTGACAGACCTGTAAGACGTCAAAGTTGTTGCGTTCGCGCCAGATCGTTCTGGCCATCACAAACATGGCCAGGAAATAGAGAAGGCGCTGGACGATGCGCGGCAAGTTATCGCGTTTCCCCAGCAGCGAACCGGCGATGCGTCTGACGGGTACCCCTTTGAGGGTATCCGTCAGCGGCCAAGTATGTTTATGCCGAAAAGTAATCACCTGCGTTTGATAACCCGACTCGATCAGACGTTGACACTGAGCCAGGGTCTGGGTTTCGGCACCACCGACATAGGGATAAAAAGTAGTAATAGCAATACATATACGTGGTTTACGTTCCATATTTATATTTCTCCCACGCCCTCAAGAACCTTGGCAGGGGTTCGGGACTCCTTATGTAATGTTTGTCGATAGAAATCTATAAATTGATCAGCAATATTCGTCATGTGATAATCACGTATAACAGTTTCGCGTCCGGCCACTCCCAGACGCCGGGCCAGGTCACTATCAGCTATTAAGCGCTGCATTGCCAGCGCCAGTTCGGCCGGCTGTTCGGGCTCGACCAGCAAGGCATTCACGCCATCCATCACGATATCCTCGCTACCACTGACGCGGGTCGCGATGCATGGTGCTTCACAGCTCATCGCCTCCAGCAGGGCATTGGGCATCCCTTCCCAGCGTGAGGGTAGCACAAAGCCCCAGCACCGCTGCAGCAGGTTGACCACATCTTTCCGGGCCCCCAGAAAGACCACGCTCTCCTCGATATTCAGTTCCTTCGCCAGGCGTTTTAGCTGCTCTTCAGACTGCCCATTGCCCGCAATGAGCAGACGCGGTTTGAGGTTCGCCCGCCAGTCGTCTGGCTGGTCCAGCATCATGCGTTTCCAGGCATGGAGCAATACATCCACGCCCTTTGGAAATTGCAGGCGTGCCACGCACAGGATATCGCGCTCGGGTTGAGTGGGGTCAGGCCGTAATTCGGGGGCGGGATTAAATTTTTCAATTTCAATACCATTGGGAATATGGACCAGTTTATCGCGGCGAAAGCCATTGGACGTCATATAGCCATAACTGCGTGCACTAAGAATTTGATAAAATGTATCAGATTTTTTCAGGAAATTCAGGATCATGCCGCCACCGACGGCGGTCTTTCTCATATGCTGCATATCCCCCACCACGGCATCTGCATAGTCAACCTTCAAAAAGCTAGTATCGTTCAGTTTGCCGGCCAGCGTGTCCACCATCATGATGGCCTCTTCTGGTTTCGGCTTTTTGCCGGGTCCCGTACTGGGGATACTGACAATCACCGGTTTCCCCGTTAATTTTCCTATCAGGGCCGCCACGCCCGAGAGGGGGGAAATCTGGATTGTATGCAAAATATCGTAGTGGTGACGCATGCGCCACAACTGCAAGAACATTAAGAGATCGATCGGGAGATGCCCCAGCCGACCGACGCGCAATCTGCCACGCCGATTAAACGATCCACCAATGCGGATAACCGGAACGCCATCGACTAATTCAGATTTTTTCCAGGTTTTTTCATGTTGCAACGTTACAATGACCACTTTATGGCCCAGCTCAAGCAAGCGGTGTGCCTGCTTGGCCGCGCGTGTTTCCGCCCCACCAATAATAGGTGCATACAAGAAAGCTACCATACAGATACGCAGCTGATCCTGCGAACTATTTTCCACGAAGCTTCTCCTTAGATGCTAATTGGAAGCCATTGATAAATCCACTCATGTGTGACAACGGCTCATCGCCGCTCTTGCTCAGCCGAAGGGTGGATGCTACTGCTGACGGGAAAGCGCCTCCCTGGCGGTTGTGCTCATGAGGTTGAATGGCTTGACGCTTGTTTCTTTAGGCCATGGTCAGCTCTTCTTGCTCTGCCTGAGCATCTTCTGTCTCTTCCTGATCGCTTTGCTCCTGTGCATCTTCCGGTGCAGCTTTGCTTGAGCCCTGCGTTTTATCCCAATAGCGACAGAATGGCAGGGCCATCAGGATGAAGAAGTAGATGCCCACGCCCTGGTTCCAGATGTCATTGGACTCGTATCCCTGGATGACGATACTGACCAGGGTGCCAAAGGCGATAGCTACCAGCAGTTTTTGCTCAAAACTCCTGTCCGAAAAGTATTTCTTTAGCAGGCACCAGCCGAAGGCGATAAAGCCCAGGCACATCAGCATCAGACCTATAATGCCATGCTCGAACATCGCTTCCAGGTAGATATTGTGGGCCGCCGTGGCGATGACGCCACCGCCGAAGCCAACCTGCAACTGGGTCAACAACACATCCGATGACTTCATGCCATATCCCAGGATCTGAGCAGGATCGAAGTGATTGATCAATGCTTGCCAGAGATAGGTTCGGCCATTGAGCGATGAAATATCGCTATTGGAGAAGCGGCTCAGGATAGGGATGTTGGCCAGGGTGGTACCCAGAAAGACCAGCCCCACGATCGCGGTACCTGCTCCTATGGCGATGCCACGCATCTTGTTGGAAGGCAGGAACAGGACGGTAACCACCAATCCAACCGCTACGGCAATGAGCGTCCCTCGGTTAAAGGTCAGACCCAGCGCCACCATCAGCAGGAGCAATACCGCGACCCCTCCACATATCTTGAAGAAGCTGCGCATGGTAAAGATGCGATAGATGGTAATGGGAATGAGCACCGACAGATAGAGACCCAGCGTTGGTGGGGTATCATAGAAAATCGAGCTAATACGAAAGAAGCCCGTGGTGGGATCAACCACACCATGCTGCTGGGTCACAAAGCCATAGAGCCCGTAGATCGCGATAAAGATGGATGGAGCGATCATCGCATCGATAAAGCCGATCATCTTCTGACGCGAATCGATAACCAGCACCACCAGCACGCAGACCGCGAAGAAGTCCAGCTCGGTGGTCCAGATAGTCATAAATTGCGACAGTGGAATCGGTGAAATGCCCATGCTCAGCAGGATCCAGATGAAGTAGAACAACCAGAACGGGAGCGCTGGCAGACGCTTGAACGCCTCTTTTGTTGGGACGTAGAAAAGCAACAAGAGCGTTGGCAACGTTAAGCCCGAGAGCAGATTATTACCGTTAAACAGTGGTAATGCTGAGCCGATGAATACATTGATGCCGGCCCAGGCCAGAACGAGCAGGTACTGATAGCGCAAAAGCGCCAGCACCACCAGCGAACCAAAGGCTATACGTACGGTGAAGAGGGCATTCTGCGCGGCGCCCGCGGCCCCAGCTGCGAAAACGGACAATGCGAAGACGACCTGCAGCGCCCTTTTGCGGAAAGCATATGTCAGACCAAAATCTCTCATACCGCCTTCCCTCCCTCTGGAGAACCTGGCCGGGACCTGTCCCCGGCTTAGCTTCTGAATTATCTCCAACAGCTCTTTAGGAGGGGTCAACAGATTCAATTTTCCGATCATCATGCGCAGCGTAATGATCAGGATGAACATAGTGCAGAAGTAGTAGAGGGAGGTGCCAAACGCGATACCAAACCCTCCCCAGATGTGTCCAAAGTAAGCATCAAAGGCGGCATTGGCGAAGACGCTAAAGATGCTCACCCCCATCAGGACACGGGTCTTACCCAGCGCGCTAAAGGCGCGCGACACAATGAAGCCGATGGCGGTTGGGAACATACCAATCGATAGGCCAACCAGAATCCAGGCGGTTGTGTCGGCATCGTGCGCTGTGAAATGACCATGCTCAAAAATGATCCCGATGATGATGCGGGCGCCAAACGTCATGACAAGGGTCAGGGCCAGCGTCGCGATGCCCACGATCCAGAGATAGAGGCGTAGCGTCCCTTTAAATGCTCGCATATCTTTGATGGCGGCCTGGTTCGCCAGGTAGGGTAAGGCGGCCCGTCCAACGGCGGCGAACAGCACACCGGTAGGCACGCCATTCAGCTTGAGTGCATTATTGAGCGCCGCGATAGTACCGGCGCTTTGAAACGAGCTAAAGATCGTATCTACAAACGGACTGGCCATGCTGATCAAGCCACCGAAGAGCGCCGGCCAGGCCGCGCTCATGATCGGTTTAAGTTCGGGTAGTTTCAGATCAAGCACAGGTCGATAGACGATCTGCATCTTATGCGCGCGGTAAATAATGACGCCTAGCTGGAGCACCTGACCCGCCAGCGTGCCGATACAGAGCATCAGGACGCCAAAGCTGTTGCCGCCAACGATAACAAAAGATGCCGTGGCCAGAGGCGTGAGCATACCCGCGTAGGCGGGCCAGCCAAACTTCCCCTCCGCGTTCAGGAGACACTCCATAAAGCTATTGAGCGTCATCAGAGCCAGGACCGGAAAGATAAACGGGGTCAGATCCTGTGCTATCAACAGGGTCGACTGTTGCGTTCCCGGTGCCAGGAACGTCATCAACTCTGTTTTAAAGAGGATCAGTCCGGCGGTGAGCACGATAGAGAGTATGATCAGCAGATTGAGCAGCGTGCTAAAGAGTTTAGATGCCTGTTCTCGTGTACCCTTGGTACGCAGTCGAGAGTAGGCGGGAATGACCGATGCCTCCAGGGCGCTGGCCAGCATCGGTGCGAGCGTCGTCGGAATAAGGGATGCCACATAGTAGGCATCCATATGTTGATCTTGCCCGAACTTGGCGGTGACCACGATCTGATTCAGGAGACCCATAACGCGAATCAGCAGGTTAGCCGAAGCCAGACTGAGCAGAGCCCGGAAGATGTTTTTATTGGCAGATTTGATTTTAACCGCCACTAGCCGAGCACTGGTTGTGCTCAGCAGTGGTTGACTATCAGTTCTGCCGTTGCCCATAGATTGAGACATGTTTCTTAACCGTTCTATCAGTGATGATCATGGGTCTAAAGTCTGAATATTTTGGCGTCTTGAAATCCTCTGGTCATATTGCGTGTATCAACGATAGAGCGCGCCTCCTCAACGATAGATGCGATATCATAGTAGTCATGATCGGTTACCAGCACAATGCAGTCCGCAGCCTGCAGCAGACCGCTACTTACGGGCTGAGAATGCAGAGTTCGGCCTTGAAGCGTCAGAGAGGGGACATAGTTATCGTTGTAGAGCACCACTGCTTTATGGGAGATTAACTCCTGGATGATATCCAGGGCAGGTGACTCACGCACATCGCTGACATTGCGTTTGTAGGCCACGCCCAGTACTAGGACGGTTGCGCCATTAAGGCTACGACGCTGCTCGTTGAGGGCGGACATCACTTTATTGACCACATAGTGTGGCATA
The DNA here is from genome assembly GCF_036245075.1 of Dictyobacter halimunensis. NCBI lineage: Bacteria > Bacillati > Chloroflexota > Ktedonobacteria > Ktedonobacterales > Dictyobacteraceae > Dictyobacter > Dictyobacter halimunensis. The sequence goes on along the minus strand of NZ_BSRI01000002.1, from coordinate 1,109,571 downwards.
CTACTGTTGACCTCGGCGGCCAGCTCGATGAAGCGCGCGTTATAGTCCAGCGTCTTGAGCTTCCATGACAGATAGTGCGGATCGACTGGGATACAGTGGCCGCCCAGGCCAGGACCCGGCTGGAAGCGCATAAAGCCAAACGGCTTGGTGGCAGCTGCATCGATGACTTCCCATGCGTTGATGTTAAGCTTCTCACACATGATGGCGATCTCGTTGACCAGGCCGATATTGACGGCGCGGAATGTATTCTCAAGCAGCTTCGTCATCTCGGCGACACGGGCCGAGCTTACCGGCACGATCTGTTCGATCGCTGCCCCATAGTAGGCCTGCGCCAGCTCGGTGCAGGAGGGCGTGATGCCACCGACCACCTTGGGGGTATTTTTGGTGCCGAACTTAGGATTGCCCGGGTCGATGCGCTCGGGCGAGAAAGCCAGGAAGAAGTCTTCTCCAACCTTTAAGCCGGAGTTCTCCAGTTCCGGAAGCAGCACCTCATCCGTTGTGCCGGGATAGGTTGTGCTTTCCAGGATAATCAACTGCCCCTGGTGAAGATGGGCACGTACCTGCTGGGTGGCTGAAATAATATAGGAGACATCTGGCTCTCGTGTTTTGCGCAGCGGTGTTGGAACGCAGATACTGATGGCATCGATCTCATCGAGGGCGCCAAAATCAGTGGTGAAGCGGAGCGTATCTCCCGCAACCAGACGCTGCAGATCTTCGCTTTCAATATCTGAAATATAGCTTTGCCCTTCATTGGCCAGATCAACCTTTTTCTGATCAACATCAATGCCTGTCACCTGGAAACCAGCTTCGGCAAACGTCACAGCCAGCGGCAGACCCACATACCCAAGCCCAATTATTGCAACACGTAGCGAACGAGAGGAGATCTTCTCCAGGAGTTGATTTTTCATTAACTTTTTTTTCCTTTTAGATGCTCAAACATTTTTTTAAAGCACAGAAATTCGCAATAACAGATTGACGTATATATACTGTATGTTACTTTTTATGGCCGACATGGTAAGCTGGCCAATTGCTTGACCAGCCACCACATCAGATTGGACGCTGCTGTCGCTTTTGCGCTACCCACCTGCTCATTAGCATCCTCGTTCATTAACGCTTATTATTCGTAGAAGGCAGGATCGCGGTATTCGTAGCATCGATAGCGTGATTGATGACGGGCGTATTGGGCGGCATCGCCATCGCAATATCAGCACGTGGGCGCGATTGGATATTGCTCAGATAATCATGCACCTCACCATATTCGGGCCAGTAGCTTTTATTGAGCGCCACACCCAGGATGCGTGTACCTGTTCGGGCAAGCGCTTGCTTGGCCCGTATCATTGCTTTGCGTGGTGTGCGTGAGGCATCAACGACCATAATCGTTACCTGCATATACGCCGCCATAATTTGAGCATCGGCAATTGGGAGCAGGGGTGGTGTATCAAAAATGATATAGTCAAATTTTTGCGAATTGCGGAAATGATTGAAGAGCTGGCTGGCGAGTTGAGACTGCAGGAGCTCAGATGGATTGGATGGGAGCACGCCGGCGGTCAAAACGCGCAGTGAAGGGATCTCCGTTGGCTGCCCGTCCAGCTCGGATTCGACCTGGTTCCACATTCCTAAGAAAGCGTTTGAGAGCCCTTTCTGGTTGTTCACCTGAAAGTGCTGGTCCAGCACAGGATGGCGCAGATCGGCATCGACCAGCAGCACTCGTTTCCCCGACATCGCCAGGAACGAAGCCATATTGGCGGCGATCGTGCTCTTCCCTTCGCCGGCCATTGGACTGGTAACCATGACCAGTTTAAAGGGACGGATCATCTGGGCCATGTTCAGGTTGGCGCACAGAATGCGGCAGCCCTCGGCCAGCTCAGGGGTATCCTCTGCATTGCGCGAGCGCTGTTTGCGCGAAAGCTCAGGAATGATCGTCAGCGCATCGATCCCCAACAATTTATTGACCTCTTCTGGCGCGGTGAGCCGATCATCTATCCATTCGAATATAACGATGATAGCCAGAGCCAGACCCAGGCCGACCAGTGCTCCAATCAGCGAGTCCTGCGAAGGGCGGGGCCGAACCGGATCCGTTGGGACGACCGGATCGATCGTGTTAAAGTTGGCCTGGCTAGCCAGGTGCGAGGTGGCATAAGCGGTGAAGCTTTGCGCGACCTCTTTGGAGAGGGTGGCTGCCAGCTGTGGATTGCTACTATCGACCAGGATATCGATAATAGGGCTGTTGGTGGCTGACTGTGTCTTGACCATACCGGTCAGCTGTTTCAGTTCCATATTGTGTTTGGCGGCCACTGGAGCGAGAACATTGGGATTGGTAACCAACTGACTATAGGTTGATTGCTGAGCAATAGCCGCTAGCGTACTATCGTTTTGTGATGTACCCGCCAGGGTAATCAGGATGCGTGTCTGTGCTTCGTAGACGGGTTGCATCAGCAATTTGGTGACGACATAGGTCGTACCACCACAAATAACCATACCGAGTATGATGACCCATGCCCAACGTTTTGCGAGTAGTATATAGCGACTGAGCGTACTCCGCATTGAAATACCGTCCTTACCAGGTTTTAGTCATACATATTATGACGATGTCAGACTTCCATAAAAATGTCTATTTACGCAGTACTAATGAATAAGCTTGCCTATAGTATAGCAACAACATAATATTGTTTTTACTAATCTTCTTCATTATGAGAGTACTCTCTATGAGATTACTCTCTATAGATGAGAATCAGGTTGTTGCTTGTGTTGAGAAGGCGTTGAAAATAGTACACCTTTGTTGAGATACTGCACCCTTCGGGATTTACGTTTTGCTCCTCCTATTTTTAGGGATGAGATGTAATAAAGCTCCCTGTGACCTGTGTTATTGTCAGTGGTAAAGGGTTGAATCTGAAAAACGTTACCATAACAAGCCGTCAATATATATTAACGACATTCAATGGCATTTATTTCGACATATCATACTTTTTACCTAAATTTCATACATTGCATAGTATAGTAGATAACAGTAAGATAATGTAGCCATAAGGAAAATATTCCTACCCTTGAATCTTTTTCTTATAGCTATGGACTTTCGGCCCGGAGAAAACATCTCATGAATTTCTCTACGCTTTTAGATGATGTTTCACTGATTCTCTACCACTATAAACATCTCTTTTTCACACCTGTTATGGTATTTTTGTCAGGGGTAGGGGTAGTATTCGTTGCTCCATTATTTTCTGATGCTATATTCTAGTGGAGAATAATCTCTTGTGTTGTATTCTTGTAAAGAAATATGCATATGTTTGAACCAATGAATGCGGAGGATCCTGCATGAAGTTTAAGTCCGTCGTTACTATCGTCACTATCTTTATTATCGCAGGAGCTCTGATCAGCTTTTATTTCTTGTCACCATCGTTATCGCTTGGCTCGGGCAATCAAGCAGTTGTGCTCAATGGGAATGATAATAATGTTTCTGCGGGATCTGATAATGCTATAACACGTGAAAATGCTTTAACTGGTACTACTTCGTGGAAGATTCCAACTGGCAGCGAATCTACTACCCAGATTCAGGGATATGTGAGCACGACTTCGGTTAAACCGGGGAAATCACTGACGTTCTATATCAGCACCCAGGTGGCTCAGACCTCATATCGCATCGATGTTTTTCGGCTGGGATGGTACAGTGGTCTGGGTGGACGCCTGATGAACTCGATCCCCAATCTATCTGGACAGGCCCAGGGATACTATGACGCCACTGGTAAACATCTTGTCAACTGCACCAGTTGCACGATAACGAAGGATACTGGCCTGATTGAGACGCACTGGAAGCCATCGTATACGTTGCAGGTCCCAACTGATTGGATCACAGGTATCTATCTGGCAAAGTTTACCGATATCAATGGCAAGCAATCCTACGCCCCCTTTGACGTACTGGGATCTACAACCTCGCCATATATCGCCGTGACGCCTGATACGACCTACGCGGCCTACAACGATTGGGGTGGTTCTGGTCTTTATGATGCCGATGATCTGTTCCAGGGCACATCGGTGTCCAATCGCGCCGTCAAGGTGTCTCTTGATAAGCCCTACGATGTCGAAAATGGCGCCAGCCAGGTGCTGGTCTTTATTGTGCAGACCGTACGGTGGATGGAGCAGCACAATTACGATGTTTCGTACGCGAGCGACCTCGACCTGCAGGGAACCCCCCACCTGTTAGATGGGCATAAAGCTTACATCTCACTGGGGCACGATGAATATTGGACAAAGAGCATGCGCGCAACCGTAGAGAAGGCGCGCAACGACGGGATCGGTTTAGCCTTTATGGGCGCCAATGCTATCTACTGGCAGATGCGTTTCGAGCCTGATTCTGCCGGTGTTGTCGACCGCACCATCGTCTCGTATAAGGTCCAGACCGCCAATCAGGACCTGGCGCGTGATCCAATGTACGGCAAAGATAATTCTGTTGTAACCGCTATGTGGCGCGATCCGGTGGTGGGACGGCCTGAAAATGCCGTCGTAGGGGTTTTATTCTCCAACTTGACCCATGATCAGAATGGCTTCCCCTGGCGTGTCGCACCCCAGGCGGCTTCGTTGCCTTTGCTTAAAGATACCAACTTGCAGCCGAACCAGTCATACGGCTGTGGCGTCGTGGGGTATGAATGGGACCGGGCTCATACAAGCCCTAATGGCACACCAGACAATCCATCGTATAGTAGTACCACTCCAAAGGATCTGCATATTATCAGCGCATCACCCACAGTCAGTAGCGAAACCAAGCAGCCCGATGTAAGCAATTCCGCGTATTATATTGCGCCCTCTGGCGCCCTGGTCTTTGCCACCGGGTCAATATACTGGGAGACAACTCTGGACAGCTATCGGGCACATGACGATTCAAAATGTGGAGACAAAAGCACTGCCGTGCCAGAGATGCAGGCTTTGATGAAGAATGTGATGGCGGCACTGATTGTAAAGCATAATCCCAATAGCTTCTAAGCATGAGGTGGCCTGCTTCGACAATGACGTGAAGCCATTTGCTGTGAAGTTGGTAAGGAATGTATCCATTCTATTCTGCAATGGACTGTGAGGGGAAAAAACTTTTATGCGTAAAGCAGTACGCCTGATAGTCGCAGCTTTCTTTTACTATAGTGGCCTGGTACGGTTTAGCCGCTGGCGCATGCGCCAGCGGGGGCCGCGCTTGTTAATCTTAAATTACCATCGTGCCAGCCTGGGCGATATCCGGCGACATATGCTCTATTTAAAACGCCACTATCGGATTTTGCACCTGGAGGAGGCTCTGGAGGAGCTCTATGCCCCACAGCCGCCTGCCAAAAAGTCGGGCCGGCAACCCACTCCCCTTGTGATCACGTTTGATGATGGCTATCACGATAACTATACCCACGCTTTTAAAGCGGCCGTTGAGTTACATGTGCCCATTACCATTTTTCTGATTCCTGGCTATATCGATAGTGGGGAATACTTCTGGTGGGGTGAAGGTGAACGCCTGGTTAAGCGGAGCAGCCTCACCGAGTTCACCCTTGATGGGCAGATCTATCATTTACAGCAACCCGCGTCACGGCAGGCTTTGTCACAGGCCATTGACGCGCGCCTGCGTGGCGCTCGTTCGGTAGCAGAACGGGAACAATTTTTAACGCGGGTGAAACAAGATTTAGCATTAGTACCAGATACTTGTGATGGAAAGGTAAAAGATGTTAATATTCCTCTGTCGTGGGGAGAAGCACTGAAAATGCAGGAAAGTGGTTTTGTTTCCTTTGGGGCTCACACCATGAACCATCCTGTGCTGTCCCGCTTATCAGATCCATCTGACGTGCGCTACGAGATCGCCACCTGCCGCCAGGTGTTGCAGGAGCGGTTGGGCAGATCGGTGCGAACTTTTGCCTATCCTATTGGCCGTACCGAACACATTGGACCGGAGGCCCTCAAGGCAGTGCGCGAGGCGGGATATAGTTGGGCTGTAACAACCACAAAAGGGGTAGCGACACCACAGAGTGATCCGTATCGTCTGGAGCGTGTTCTGGTAGAGGTGCGACGCCACTGGCTCTTAATCGCTGCTGAAACCTCGGGTATCTGGAGTATTTTTGCTCCTCTATGGAAACCTTTTACCAAAAGTAAGGGAAATATATAAATACATTATATATAGCTGTTTTCAGTTTGAGGTGTTGCGTGTTAGGTCATTCATCTGAAGTAGATAACACTGGCGCTATGCGATCTGTTCTCAATGAGCAAGCTGACCCTGGTGTTGAAAGCCATCCAAAAATGTACGACGCTGTCGTGCTGGACGCGGCCTTACGCCAGTCTTTGGTGTCGATTCGCTCATTGGGAAAACAGGGATTGAAGGTGGCGGCGTTGGAGGCGGAGAACCGTGTGCCGGCCTTTGCTTCGCGCTGGTGTCGGCAAGGCATCGTCTGCCCCAACGCAGCTGGCACCGATGGCTATCTTGCCTTCCTGGAACAATGGCTGGCGCATAGTGGTGCTCGCGTCGTCATCGCGTCTTCTGATAGCACGGTGGCCCTCTTGCGTCAGCATCGAGAGCGCCTGGAAAAGCATGTTAAAATCGCGCTGGCACGCGATCCCGCGTTGGGGATTGCTATCAATAAGGAAGCGACCCTGGATGCCGCCAGCCAACTGGGGCTCGCTATTCCGCGTGGCGTGACGATCAGCGCGCTGGATGAAGTACCGGCGGCCCTCAAAGAGATTGGCCTGCCAGCCGTTCTCAAGCCGGTTGAGTCCTGGTTGTGGGATGAGCAGCAGGGAGGTGGAGTCCGCTTTGCTTCTCGTCTGGTCGCTACGGAAGATGAAGCGCGGCGTGCCGTGGAAGAATTGACGCACCTGGGTGGTACTATTCTGTTCCAACAGTTCTTAACCGGTCGGCGCGAGGCCATCAGCATTATGTATGCCAACCGCGAGGTGCATGCCAGTTTTGCCCAGTGGGCCAGGCGTACTGAGCCTCAACTGGGTGGAACATCGGTCCTGCGCCAGAGTATCGCCGTCCCATCGGATATCGGCGCCCAGTCTGAACGGTTGATCCGTGAAATTGACCTTGAGGGCTATGCGGAAGTCGAATTCCGGCGCGACCAGGCGGGTGTTCCTTACCTTATGGAGATCAATCCTCGTTTATCTGCTTCAGTTGAAATTGCCGTCCGCTCTGGCGTTGACTTTCCCTATCTGCTCTACCAATGGGCAAATGGTGACAAGATCGATACCGTTCGTTCTTATCGCGTTGGGAACTGGATGCGTTATCTCAAGGGCGATATTATGACGACGATCGAGGCTCTGCAGAAACGGGGGCGTCCCGGAATAACGCCGCCGATCCAGGCGGTACGCGATTTTACTTTTTCTTTCTTTCAACCTATGCATTATGACTATATCGATTGGAATGATTTGACCCCTGCTATAAAAGCATCAACGGAGTTTACGTTCGAGTGGGTAGGAGGGGCTATTGCCAAAAGGTTGTCACGCATCAAAAGGAGTTCTTCATGAGTGTTGTATCAGACTTAAAAGAATCTCAACAGTTGACGCCGGTCGCGCAATACGATGTGATTGTTGTCGGGGCCGGCCCTTATGGACTTACGACGGCAGCTCATTTGCTCGCTAAAGGGTTAAATGTCGCGGTCTTTGGTAAGCCAATGGAATTGTGGGCCAGGCATATGCCTCCAGGTATGTATCTGCGCTCTCATTGGTGGGCGACCAGCCTTTCTGATCCACAAAAAAAGTATACCTTCGCGCGTTACTTAAAGATGAGGAATATAAAAAATCCTTACCCGGTTCCAATACAACTCTTCCTGGATTACGCGCTCTGGTTTCAGAAGAATGCGGTACCCAATGTCGATGAGACCTATGTCACTTCGGTCACGCGGCAAAATGAGCGCTTTATCGTTACGCTGGCAGATGGACGTGTGGTGCAGGCGACGTCGGTAGTAATGGCGATTGGCGTATATTACTTCGGTCGCTGGCCACAGGAGTTCAGGAATTTTTCAAAAGACCTGGTTTCGCACGCCTTCGACAATGGTGATTTTAATGGCTTCAAAGGCAAACATCTCATGGTGGTGGGTGGCGGACAGAGCGCGGTAGAGTATTCGGCGCTGCTGCTTGAGGAAGGTAAGGCTGCCGATGTTCACCTGGTGGTGCGCAGGGCGATTAACTGGTTGCCGCGCGATCGCCACGATGAGCGTACACTGTGGGAAAAGATCCAGGCACCCTCGGCCGGTATCGCTCCGGGTTGGGAGAACTGGGTGTTGGAATATATGCCATACCTGTTCTATCGTTTCGCCCAGGATCGCAAAGACCGCTTTATTAACTCGAACTACCAGGCCGCGGCTTCCCACTGGTTACGTGAACGGGTACTGGGCGAAGGCAAGGTTAAAGTCCATGAGCATACCACCATCAAAGAGCTCAAAGAGCGTGACGGAAAACTGGATGTATTGCTTTCGGATGGGCAGCAACTGCAGATTGATCATCTGCTGTTGAGCACTGGCTATGAAGTTAAAATGAAGAATCTTTCGATGATCGATCCATCCTTGCTATCACAGATCAAGGAAGATCAGCAGATTCCTGTTCTGAGCCACTGGTTTGAAAGCAGCGTACCGGGATTATTCTTTATCGGCCTTAGCTCTGTACGCGCCTTTGGTCCATTGTATCGTTTCGTTGTGGGGGCGAAAGCTGCTGGAAAACGAGCGGCTGCCGGCGCTGCCCGCTACGTAGCCCAACATAAATAGGTGCGCAGCGTGAAACACATTTGCTGTCGGAAGCATCGAGGGGATGAGGGGGGATTACTATGTACGAACGCATGCGCGTAGTGATTGCAGCAATGTTTTACTATCTGGGTATTACGTACCTGGCTTTGCGGATCAATGAGCGGCTTGATCGACGAGTGATTATTCTGAACTACCATAATGCGGACCATGACCTGCAGGCTCACATGCGTTACCTGCAGCGCCACTATCACATCGTTCATTTAGAGGAGGCTCTGGAAGAGCTTTTTACCGGAAGTGCCAGCGGAACCAGAAAGAATGTGGCCGGCAAACGCGATCACCGTCGCCAGCTCGTTCTGACCTTTGATGATGGTTATATCGATAACTACGTCGAAGGGTTCCGGCTGGCCCGGCTCTACCAGGTGCCGATAACGATTTTTTTGATCCCAGGCTATATCGACAGCGGCCGCTATTTCTGGTGGTTAGCGGCCAGCAAGCTGGTCGATCTACTCAAAAGTGAGCAGGTGACGTTTGATGGTCTCACCTATCGCCTGACGGTGCCGCACGAACGTCAGGAATTCATTGATCTCATCGATGGGCGTGCGCGGCACACGAGGTCAATCGCCGAGCGGGAACAATTCCTTTCGGAGGTACAACTGGCTTTGCAGGTTGCGCTGCCATGTCGCGAAATCACTACCAGTGATATGGATCTGCCTATGACCTGGGAACAGATTCGCGAGATGGAAGACAGTGGACTGGTCTCTTTCGGCGCCCATACGGTCAATCATCCGATCCTGGCCTATCTATCAGATCCGGCGGAAGTCTTGTACGAAGTTCAGGCTTCTCGCCAGATGCTTGAAGAGAAGCTGGGCCATCCGGTGCGGGTGTTTGCCTATCCGGTTGGAAAGATGCAGCACATCGGTGAGCGAGGCATTGAGGCTGTGAAGACAGCTGGCTTTACCTGGGCGGTGACGACGCTGGAAACGCTCAATACCAGCGAGTCAAATCCCTATTTGCTGGGCCGTATGCCCGGTGATACCGAAGTGAACTGGATGGTGATGGCGGCAGAACTTGTTGGACTGCTGGGCATCGTATCTCGAATTAGGAAAAAGTATGCCAGACTCTTTAAAAAATAATGGTGTGGAAGGTGGGGCGGCGTCTATGCTTCAGCCACAGGATGCACTGGACCGCGTGGCGCGTTCGCCAGCGTATGACGCATTGATATTGGATGCGAATTTGCGTCAATCGCTGGTAGCGGTGCGTTCATTGGGAAAACGGGGGATGCATGTCGCCGCCCTGGAGACGATGTCGCCGTCTTCCCGGAAGGCGCGCTCTATCCCTGCATTCGCGTCTCGCTGGTGTGAACACGCCTACGTAGCACCGTCTTATGAGCAACAGTCGGATTCCTATCTGGCCTATCTACAGCAGGTGCTGGCCTATACGGGCGCTCGTGTATTGTTGACCTCTTCGGATGGCACACTGGCGGTTATTCGCGAACATCGGGATGAGATCGAAAAATATACACGTGTCGCCCTGGCTAAAGAGCCTGCCCTGGAGGCGGCTATCAATAAGGATCTGACCCTATCGATCGCTGGAAAGCTGGGCCTGGGTATTCCCAGGGGCGTCACGGTCTCTTCCACCAGCGAGGTCAAGGAGGCTATACGTGAGATTGGCTTGCCGGCCGTGGTCAAGCCGATCGAAACCTGGCTATGGGGAGAGCAACAAGGGGTGCGCCTGATCTGTGAGCTGGTGACCACGCAAGATGAGGCGTATCAGGCGGTTGAAAAGCTCACTCAGGGTGGTGGCAGTACACTGTTCCAGCAGTTCCTGACTGGCCGCCGGGAAGCGGTCAGCCTGCTGTATGGGCAGGGCACCGTCTATGCGCGTTTCGCGCAGTGGGCGAAGCGTACCCAGCCACCACTGGGAGGAACCTCGGTCTTGCGACAGAGCATCGCTATTCCTGAAGATATCGGCCAGCAGTCCGAGCGACTGGTGCGCGAGATCGAACTGGAGGGCTACTCTGAAGTAGAGTTCCGCCGTGACGAAGCCGGAAAGCCCTACCTGATGGAGATTAACCCCCGGTTATCGGCCTCCGTCGAAGTAGCGGTACGTTCAGGCATCGATTTCCCCTACCTGCTCTACCAATGGGCTGCCGGAGAAGCGATCAAGCCGATTGAGGGTTATCAAACCGGTGGCTGGATGCGTTTTCTGGAAGGCGATATCGTGACGACGGCCGAGGCCCTGGCCCAGCGTGGACGACCAGGTGTACCATCACCGGCCCAGACTCTTTTTCAATTCTGTTCTAGTTTTTTTATGCCTGCTGGTTATGATTATGTTGATTTGAAGGATCTAAAACCTGTTTGGAGCGCGGCCAAAGATTTCTCTTCTCGTTCTGTACGTAAATTGAGCAAATAGCTTACCTGGGAGGAACTTATCGTGAGTGTCTCTTTAAACCCTAAAAAGAATCAAGCATCTACACCTTCTACCCAATATGATGTCGTAGTGATGGGCGCCGGCCCTTATGGTCTCTCTCTTTCCGCCCACTTATTAGGCCATGGACTCAAAGTAGCGACCTTTGGCAAAGTAAACTATTTCTGGCGCAATCATATGCCCGATGGCATGCTGCTGCGTTCCTTCTGGTGGGCTTCCAGCCTGTCAGATCCCCAGGGGAAATATGCCATTGCCCGCTACTATGAGGCGCAGGGCAAAACCCCTGCTGATCCGATGCCACGTGAAACGTTCCTTGATTATGTCAACTGGTTCCAGAAGCATGCGGTACCCAATGTTGATGAGACCTACATCAGCAATATCGAGCATGTTGATGACCACTATCGCGTCACGCTGGAGGATGGGCGCGTGGTGACGAGTAAAGCGGTGGCCATGGCTCCTGGGCTTCATTACTACATCTATTCTCCTGAAGAGTACGCTCACATGCCTAAACACCTGGTTTCGCACCAGTCCGAGCACGCGACGCTTGAGCAATTCAAAGGCCAGCGGGTCGCGGTCATTGGTGGTGGACAGGGTTCTCTGGAGACGGCCGCTCTCTTGAATGAGCTGGGTGCGAAGGTCTCGGTATTCGTGCGTCGTACCGTGCGCTGGCTGAATTTGCATAACTCGATATATCCCATGTGGGCCCGTCACCTGCGTGCGCCAAAGGCAGGCATGGGCTATGGCTGGTCCAACCTGTTTCAGGAGAAGTATCCTTACTCCCTGCACGGTGCTTCCCGCGCTCGTCGCGATAACATCGTTGACAATACGCATGGGCCAGCCGGATCGCACTGGCTGAAGCCGCGCATCATTGGACAGGTTGATCTGCGCGAGAATACCTCAATCACAAAGATCGAGGAAGTGGATGGCAAAGTAAAGCTGACCCTGGCCAATGGCAAAGAAGAGCTCTACGACCATGTGATCCTTGGTACCGGTTATCGTCCGGACGTGAAGGGGCTGCCGATGCTGGATGAGAACATCAAGGATGCGTTGCAGACCCATCGCGGCTCACCAGTGCTGAACAGCCACTTTGAGACCAGCGTACCGGGTCTCTACTTTGTCGGCTTCTCGTCCGCGCGTAGCTTCGGTCCCTTCTATCGCTTTGTGGTGGGCGCTGATGCCGCGGCCCGCCGTGCTTCTGGCGCTATCGCTAAACAGGTTGTGCGCTCGCGCTAAACCTCCTCTATCCAGATACTGGCATGAGCTATCTCACCTGTACAGTGCGGAGATAGCTCATGTGTGGTTGATGGGAGTCGTGCAAAGGGAGTCAGGATGGGTCGACGAATTTTAATTATGCTGGCGGGCTTCTTCTATTATAGCGGCCTGGTAGCCATGGCGCGCCGTTTCCATCAGCGCGCGGGACGGCGGGTGGCGATACTCACGTATCATACGTCAAAGGGCGGTAACTTTCTACAGCACCTGCTGTATCTACGCCGCCATTATCGTATCATGCCATTGGAAGCCGCGCTGGAAGAGCTCTATACTGGAAAGAAAGATCCCCAATATCAAAATGATCGGCGCACACCACTCGTCATTAGCCTGGATGACGGCTATACCGATAATTATACCTATGCGATGAGCGTGGCGCGCGATTACTGTATTCCTCTCACTATTTATCTTGTTCCCGATTATATCGAAAGCCATCAGCGCTTCTGGTGGTTCGAAGGTCAGAGCATGGCGCGCCGGGCGCGCACCAGCGAGGTTACCCTGGATAAGAAGCACTTTAATTTGCAGCAGGAGCGGCCCGCCCTGGCTCAATTTATCGATGACCATGCGCGTTTCGCCACCTCGGTCGCTGAGCGCGAGACCTTTCTGGCTGAAGCCAGGGCTGTACTGGATGTATCGCCCATGCCAGATAAGCAGGACCGTGATGAAGACCGGCTTCCGGTTACCTGGGAGCAGGTCCGGGAGATGGACGAGAGTGGCTGGATCACGCTTGGAGCCCATACCATGCATCATCCCATCCTTTCGTATATCGCTGATCCGGCTGAGGCGCGCTACGAAGTCACCGAGTGCCGTCGGGTGCTGGAGGAGAAGCTCGGGCACCCTGTACGCAGCTTCGCTTATCCTATCGGGCAGGCCCAGCACATTGGCGATGCCGTTGTACAGGCGGTCAGGGATGCTGGCTATGACTGGGCCGTGACCACGACCTATGGTATCAACACGCCCGAGAGCGATCCATATCGTCTATGTCGTATCGAAGCCGATATTGATCAGCACTGGCTGGTGATAGCAGCCGAGGCAGCAGGGTTGTGGGGGTTTATTTCCCGCCTGCGCTGGATGCCTTTTATCCGTAACAACTTTACCAATGCTCGTCGCGTCAAAGGAAGATAATGCAAGCTACATCATTTTATGTTCATCCACAGGCTGAAGTAGAGGAGGGAGCCCGGGTTGGCGCTGGCACGCGTATCTGGCGCCAGGCACACGTACGCTCTCAGGCTCGCATCGGCGAACAATGCAATATTGGCAAGGGCGTCTATGTCGAGTCCCATGTCTCTATTGGATCGCGCGTCAAAATACAGAATCACGTCTCCCTCTTCGAGGGAGTCACCGTCGAGGATGGTGTCTTTATTGGTCCACACGTGTGCTTCACCAACGATATGTTTCCACGGGCGATCACGCCCGATGGACAATTGAAGAGCGCTGATGATTGGGAAGTAACGCCGACGCTGGTCAAATATGGAGCCTCTTTGGGCGCTGGCTCAGTGATCGTCTGTGGCGTCACGATTGGGGAGTTTGCATTGATCGGAGCAGGCTCTGTAGTCACCAGGGATGTGCCGCCGCATACACTTGTCTTTGGCAATCCCGCTCGCCCCCACGGCCATGTATGCCGTTGCGCGCGCCGCCTGGCAGATGTCCACGCGGTAGAGGATGGCAAGCTTTCCGGCTGGTGCGAAACCTGCGGCACTACCTGCGTTTTCTCCAGCTAGCAGGATTTCGTTATAGTGCAGCAAGGGTACGCAGCGTGCCCTTGCTGCTACACACCTATAAAAAAAGTTGGAGGGCGCATTTGCGCCCTCCATTTAGAATCTTTCAGGATGTTTTTTCCGCCAGTAGCGGATATACCCCTGAGCAGTCATGGGATAATTAGTGGCCAGGTCGTAGCGCTTCATAACCTCATCATTAGCCCCTTTGCGTTTGAGCTCGGGCATCGTTTTATCCATGAGGACCTGAATGATCTCATCCTCATTCTTTCCGGCCTGCATGGCTTCCAGAACGATATCACCCCAGGCGAAGAGTTGCGCACGCAACCTTTCCAGGTGAGGGATCGTGTCGCGTACCGGCCCGAAATGCGCCAGGTAGAGCACATCCGGTCGCAGCTTTTTGAGCAGATCGATAGTTGCTGACCAGGCTTCGATATCTACATCAGGGGGTGGTGTTGGTGGGCGCACATAATCGATGCCGGGCAGGTGTACACCTGCGGCATCCCCGGCGAACAGTTCTCCAGCATGTACATCATAGAAAACGACATGGTGGCTGGCGTGTCCGGGTGTATAGTGCACCTCCAGCCGGCGACCAGCGATATTCAATACATCTCCACCATCGATGGTCTGTATATTCTCCGCCGGCACCGCTTCAACCTTTCCCCAGAGCTCCTGCATACGCTCCTTATAGACCCGGCTGGCGCTGGTAATCAGTTTGGCCGGATCTTGCAGGTGTGGTGCCGCCTTACTATATACAAGGACTTTGGCATCAGGCATGTGGTGCAGCAATGTGCCCACGCCCCCCGAATGGTCCAGATGAATGTGGGTCACGAGGATATGGGTAATCGCCTGTGGATTAAAATCTGCCTCCTTCAAAGAGGCCAGCAGAGCTTCAATCGTTGTTTCTGGACCGGGATCGATGAGGGCGACCTCATCCTCCCCGGCCAGGACATATGTCCCAATGACCTCGGACTCTCCTTGAAAAGGCAGGGAGATATGCCAGAGACCTGGACTGTATTTACTAACGGTTGCCAAGAGCTGCTCCTTCGTTTTATTTCTTCTCCGAAATGGCTTTGGCCTGTGTAAAGAGAAGCAGGTAGTCGCGTCCGCCGGCTTTAGAGTCGGTCCCCGACATGTTAAAGCCGCCAAATGGATGGACACCTACCAGCGCACCCGTGCATTTGCGATTAAAGTAAAGGTTGCCGACATGGTACTCTTCTTTGGCGCGAGCGATGTGCTCACGATTGGTCGAATAGAGAGATCCGGTCAGGCCATACTCGGTATTGTTGGCGATGGCGAGCGCGTGATCAAAGTCTTTCGCCTTCATCACAGCCAGCACCGGGCCAAAGATCTCTTCCCGGGCGATGCGCGCCTGGGGATCTACATCGGCGAAGACGGTCGGCTCAACAAAGTAGCCTGGCCCCTGTTCACCACCACCCAGGACGAGCTTGCCTTCGTTTTTCCCGATCTCGATATATTCAAGGATCTTCTTCTTCGCGTTGGCGTCAACAACGGCGCCCATGTATGTACCCTGTTGGGTGACATCCCCCATCGTTAGCTTTTTCGCTTTTTCGACCACTCTCTGTAATATGTCGTCATAAACGGCCTCGACGATAATGGCGCGCGAGCCTGCTGAACACTTCTGTCCCTGGAAGCCAAAGGCGGAGGAGACAATGTTGGTCGCGGCATCCTCAATGTCGGCGCTTTCGTCGACGAGAATGGCATCTTTACCGCCCATTTCGAGCACGGAGCGCTTGAGCCAGAGCTGTCCCGGATGTACCTTTGAGGCTCGCTCGTAGATACGCGTGCCAACCTCGCGCGAACCGGTGAAGGAGATGAAGCGGATTTTTGGACTGTCGACCAGGGCATCGCCAATGGTAGAACCTGAGCCGGTCAGGAAGTTGACGACTCCGGCGGGCAGCCCTACCTCTTTTAGAATCTGCATGAACTGGTAAGCGATGGCTGGCGCTGTGCTGGCTGGCTTCAGGACGATGGTATTGCCCGATACGAAACCCGCGCTGGTCATGCCGGCCATAATGGCGCAGGGAAAGTTCCAGGGAGGAATGACGGCGCCTACGCCCAATGGAATGTAGACCAGCTCATTCTCTTCGCCAGGAAACGGTGTGATCGGTTGCTTATCAGCTAGCCTGAGCACTTCGCGACCGTAGAACTCGAGAAAATCGATGGCTTCAGCCGCCTCAACGTCGGCCTCGACCCAGCTTTTCCCGACCTCGTAGACCATCCAGGCATTGATGAGAAAGCGGCGCTGGCGCATCAGGTCGGCGGCCGCAAATAAATAACCGGCGCGCTCGACGGCGGGGACACGTTTCCAACTCTCGAAGGAGGCGGTGGCAGCCTGAATAGCCTCCTCAGCCTGCTCGCGGGTCGCAGCCACAAAGGTGCCGACAACCTGATCTGGCTGACCTGGATTGACCGAATTAAAGGTCTGTTCGCTGTATATTTCCTTGCCACCGATAATTAAGGGATAGGTGCGCCCTAATTCATTCTTCACCTGCTCAAGAGCGGCCTCCTGAGCACGTCGATTGGATTCTTGTGAAAAATCAGTGAAGGGTTCATTCACAAATGATTTTTGCGCGTGGGTAGTAGCATTTTCAAATACGGTTGTCATGGGAAGCTCCTTGCAAACACTTCACTGGGATGAGTAAACGATCATATATTCCATTGTATCTCATAGCTTGAGAGAGATGAAAGCATTTTATGCATCTCTCTTCTCCGGCAAAGGAATGTGGCTGGTTCTTAATCATGACCGGACGCTGGAGAATGTGGCCCGGACTACACGTGGATGTGTAACGTGGACACGGTCTGTGTGCCCAGGTCCAGAACGCGGATAGCCGAGTTATTGGTGTCGGCTACGTAGAGTTTTCCAGCAGCGGCGGTGATGCCAGCAGGCTCATTAAACTGTGCCTCTAAGAATGTACCATTTTTCAGCCCTCCTATGCCAGTGCCAGCCAGTGTGATTACCCGCCGGGTCTCGGGATGGAGGATCTTAATGCGATTATTGTATGTGTCCGCCAGGTAGATCTGCTGGCGCCAGGCGCAGAGCGCCTGTACATGTTGCAGACGTACTTCATCACCTGTTCCATCCTGATCACCGAAGTCGAACAGTCCCTGCCCCACCAGCGTTCGCACCTCCCGTGCTGCGCCTAAATCGATGGCGCGCACCGCGCTCGTCTCGCTATCAGCGACATACAACGTCTCTTGAGAGAGGGCCAGGCCGTTGGGCTGGGCGAAAAACGCCTCCTGATATGGTCCGTCTCCGATCCCCTCAGGTCCTCGACCGGCGAATGGTTCGATCACGCCATTATCGAGGTGGAGTACCGCGACCTGGTGATTGCCCGCCATGGCGATAAACAGGTCGTCGCGATCGGCCAGCGGATCGTGTCTCCATTGGAGATCCCAGGGCGAGTTGAGGGCAATGGTGTGGGCGGGACCGCTGGCTGGCGTGCGGCTCAGGCCGTATTGCTTGCCTGTGCCCGCGATGGTCGTTACCTGTCCTATAGCCAGATCAACGCGGCGGATCAGATGATTATCGGTGTCGGCCACATAGAGCTGATCTCCCACCAGGTGAATGCCTTGTGGGCGATTGAATTGTGCCTGGTCGAATCTGCCATCCGCTCTACCTATCTCGCCGGTGCCGATGATCAGGCGGACGTGTCCATCCAGACTGCTTTCAATGATTCGATGATGGCCTGTATCGCTGATCAGCAGGCGATCACTGGCGCTATCGACAGCCACCTTGCCCGGAAAAGCGAGCAGCGACTCGGTCGCGACCTCCTGTGCGAAGCGCAGTGGTCGGTGTGTGAGCAGGCCACGTGCCTCAAACTCTTCTATCATCGGCCTGATGAAGGTGATCGCTTGAGCAGGATCAATCTCACCTTCACGCCGTTGAATGACGCGCCCCTCGGGATCGATAAAGACCAGGCTTGGCCAGGCGCGGATGGCGTATTGCTGCCAGAGATACATACCTCGGTCATTGACCACGGGATGCTCTATGCCATAGCGTAGAACCGCGTCGCGTACACTATTTGTGAATTGTTCACGCGGGAATTTGGGAGAATGCACGCTGATTACGGTCACTGTATCGGGAAAAGCGGCGGCTATGGCGCGCAGCTGGGCCAGAGCATGCATACAATTAATGCAACAAAAGGTCCAGAAGTGCAGGATCACTAGCTGACCACGTAGCTCTGCCATCCGTAATGGATGATCGCTATTGATCCAATCCAGATTGGTGGGGAAATCTGGCGCTCGTACCTCGCCGCGAAACTGTGGCCTGTTCATCCTCCTCACTCCTTTCCCTCGCACCTGGTAGCTGGACTTGAATGATATATATGCATTGTTATTCTTCAGATATTAACACGATGATAGGGCCCATTTATTTCATTACTTTACCTGTGATGTAACGTTGCGATGGCGTGCCTTTCGAGAGAGTGTCGTAAATTGGCTGTGAGAAGCCTGTGAACATAGGTATAGAGCCCCCTGAACCATATAATCCCCTTTGTTATGCCGTTTCCGACTGAAGCGATTTATAGACCTACCTCGTGATTACTGTAGTATTCCTGTGAAGGTAGAGTTATAAGATAAGCTCTGGCTTCTTTTTGTCGAATTTTTTACCCCATCAATATAGGTAAAGATTATTTCTTTATTATAGATTTATCTGCAATTTAGAGAAATAATCTATATCTATGGATTCGTGAATAAGGGAGAGCTGCTATGCTTACTTTGACAGCGGTGTCGGCCAATGTCATTGCTAACGCGAACTGGGTAGACTACCTCATTATTGCTATCTACTTTGTCGTGACGCTTGGCATTGGCTTTGCGCTGAGAAGGCGAATGAAATCATCGGAAGATTTCTTTCTTTCAGGTCGTTCACTGCCTAGCTGGGTAACGGGTTTAGCGTTTGTAGGTGCTAACCTGGGTGCGCTGGAGATCCTGGGTATGGGTGCTAACGCTGCCCAGTATGGCTTCTTGCAGGCGCACTTTTACTGGATCGGCGCAATTCCGGCGATGTTATTTGTAGCTATTTTTATGATGCCATTCTACTATGGCAGTAAGGCGCACTCGGTGCCTGGCTTCTTGAAGCTGCGTTATAACGAGGCTACTCGCGGCTTCAACGCGATCTCATTTGCCATTTTGACCTTGCTGACGAGCGGTATCAACATGTTTGCGGCCGCACTGGTGTTTAACCTCTTGCTGGGCTGGTCGCTGAATGCCTGTATCTGGCTGGCCGCTTTATTCATCATGGTCTATATTATTCTGGGTGGACTGACGTCCTCGATCTACAATGAGACGCTCCAGTTCTTCTTGATTGTCGCTGGACTTTTACCGGTGACGATTATTGGTTTGATCAGTGCTGGTGGTTGGTCTGGCTTGCAGGCCAAGGTAAACAATCCACAGTTCTTCCACCTGTGGGCCAACACCGCTACCAATAACAATCCGTTTGGGGTCAACTTTATCGGCATTGTGCTGGGGCTGGGTTTTGTCTTGAGCTTTGGCTACTGGTGTACCGACTTCCTGGTGGTTCAACGCGCGCTGGCGGCTGAGGATAAGGCGGCGGCCGAGCGTACGCCGTTGATCGCCGCGTTCCCGAAGCTGTTTTTCCCATTTCTAGCCATCATCCCTGGCCTGATCATCCTCTCGGTGATGCCTAATCTGGGTAAAGGTGGCACGTTCCAGAACTCGTATAACATGGCTATCCCGATCGCTATGGCTCATTACCTCCCCAATGGGGTGCTTGGTCTTGGCCTGACCGCGCTGCTGGCCTCGTTTATGTCTGGTATGGCTGGTAATGTGACCGCCTTTAATACCGTCTGGACCTACGACATCTACCGTGCGTACTTCAAGCGCGATGCCCCCGACAACCATTATCTGTGGATGGGACGCATTGTGACCGTTGTGGGTATTCTGTTGAGCGTTGGTACCGCCTATATCGCGTCCAGCTTCACCAGTATTATGGACTACGTGCAGGCGCTCTTCTCCATTTTCAATGCTCCTCTGCTGGCGACGTTCCTGCTGGGTATGTTCTGGAAGCGCACGACGCCATGGGGTGGCTTTGTTGGCTTGCTGATTGGTACGGTGGTTTCGATTGCGCTCTGGATCGGCGAGCAGTATATGCATCTCTTCTCGCTGGGTAGCTCGGAGGGATCCAGCATGTGGCGCGCGCTGATCGCCTGGGGGGTCTGTTTCGTCGTCACCATCATTGTCTCGTTCTTTACCGAGCCTAAGCCGGACGAGGAGCTAAGAGGACTGGTCTATAGCATGACGCCAAAGGCGACGGTGGTTGAGACGGTCTGGTATAAGCGACCGATGGTGTTGGCTGGAGCAGCCCTGGCCATCTTCGTTATCCTGAATATCATATTCTTCTAGGAAGCAAGAAGGTGATAGTATTATGAGTCAACACGAAAACGCGATAGAGCATGAACAGGTACAGACCCCTGATGGGGGTGATAATGAGCAGGCGCAGGGACACCGTATGTCGATTGCCCTGACGATCGGCGCCACCATTGGCGTCATCGGTCTGGTCCTTGTCATCTATGGTCTGCTTGGCAATGTCAATTACGCCCAGAGCGCGAACATCAACATCAATCTGTGGTGGGGACTACTCATGGTGGTCTTTGGCATCGTTATGAGCATGGGCAGTTACATTTCAGCCCGTCGCAGCCACGCCGTATAACTAGTATTCCTGAATACAATAGGACCGAGCCGGGCAGATGCCCGGCTCGGTCCTATTGTATTCAGGAATATCATGCGCGGGTGCTTTTTTCGCTTCTTCGTAGTATACTAAGGGGCGCATACACATAGTATAGTAGCAATGTAGGAGTATGAAAGATGGCAGAAGCACGGCAGGATTTTCCTATTGAGCAGCAGTTGAAGGCAGACATTCGCGAGGCGCAGCGCAGTCGCGATCAGGTGCGCCTGGATACATTACGTATGGCTCTGGGCGCGATCCATAACCTCGAGGTAGCGCGTACTGATCGCAAAAACGCGGAATATGGTCAGCTCCTGACCGAAGCCGACTGCTTGAAGGTTCTCGAGCAAGAAGTGAAGAAGCGCAACCAGGCCATTCCCCTCTACAGGCAGGGTGGGCGCACCGACCTGGCTGACAAAGAGCAGCGCGAGATGGAGATTTTACAATCGTACCTGCAGTCCTCGCAACTAAGCGACGATGAATTGCGGACGATCATTACACGCCTGATCGAGACAAATGGTAAAGAGTTTCGCAAGGTTATGCCCCAGGCCGCTAAAGAGACCAAAGGGCGCGCCGATGGTGCCCGTGTGCAGCGTATGGTCAGGGAACTTGTTCAATAGGCGCCAAATAATACAATCGCACTCCGAAGGGTCGCGTGCAAGACAAGGCTCTTCGGAGTGTTTGTGGGTATATGGATAATTGTATAATCATATCTTGTCTAATACTATAGAATAATATCCTATCTAACCAGGCTTCTGAAGTGGGTGTATACACAACATACCGGAAATACTCTTGTCAAAAACCCAGAATATAATGTACAGTATATTAATTATTCCGATAACGATAGATGGGATTTGTCGTTCTTTCAGATGAGAGTTTATTTGCATGCATAATTTGCCCCATAATATATACCAGTGGCGTCTCAAGGTACGATAAGTTATCTCGCACAAGATGAGGCTGATTTTAGCTGAGAGACGATCTGTGCATATTATAAATCAAGAGGTGTCGGTTTCTTCACCCTGGAGGATTCCTGATATGTCTGCAACCGCAACTGAATTGCCGTTATTCCCATTGAATGTTGTACTTTTTCCTGGTACGGTCCTTCCATTGCATATCTTCGAGCCGCGGTATCGAGAGATGGTAGTGGACTGCCAGCAAGAAAATAAACCCTTTGGTGTGGTACTGGTAAAAGCTGGTAGCAAGTTTATGCAGGAAGAGCCTTACGAAATTGGGACCCTGGCCGAAATCCATAATCTGCGACCGCTGGAGGATGGCTGCTATGATCTAATGGCAGTAGGTATCCAGCGCTTTCGCATCCTCAGTCAGAGCCGCGAAAAGTCCTACCTCTCGGGCCTGGTCGAGATATATGAAGATGATCCTGAGCCAGAAGAGACGTTGACCCCCATGATCCAGCAGGCGCGTGGCTTGTTTGAGACCTATCTCAGTATGTTGCTTGACGCGCCTGAGGAGAATGATCTGCACG
This sequence comes from Dictyobacter halimunensis, assembly GCF_036245075.1. Lineage (NCBI taxonomy): Bacteria > Bacillati > Chloroflexota > Ktedonobacteria > Ktedonobacterales > Dictyobacteraceae > Dictyobacter > Dictyobacter halimunensis. The sequence goes on along the minus strand of NZ_BSRI01000002.1, from coordinate 1,087,281 downwards.
CCAATCTGCCTGAAGTGGCCGAAGATCTATCGCACTTCATTGCCTACTTTCTGGAGATTGAGGATAGCAAGAAGCAGCACTATCTGGAGCTCACCTCGACCCACCAGCGCCTGGCTGAAGAGATCGCGGTGCTGCGGCGCGAAGTTCCATTTATGCGCCAGCTCCTCTTTAAACGGCCTGACGATGATCTTACTATGCTAAACTAGAGAGAAGACCATCCAGGTTCAGTGCGATGGTAGCCTGCACACATTGTCTGGTGCAGGACACACCATCGTATATCCTATGCGAAAGCGAGTAGCTCAAAAAATGACCAATTACCAGAATTTCCGGCAGCGGCTAGATGCCGAGTTGCGTACGTTAGATGTGAATAAAGTCAGAGACTTCTTAATTTCAGAGGGCCATTGGAGTGAGGAGGCCCCGTCCGATCCTGAGTTCGCGATGTGGATGATGATCGCGGGCAGCCAGACTTTGAAAGAGTTACGCCCCCAGGCGAAGGAATGGTTGATAGGCCATGGCCACAGTGAGGAGGCCCAGGCCGTGTTTGGAAAAGAGACTGCCCCACATAAAGGATCCCAGAAGGCACGTGGTCCCAAAAGTGGAGGATCAAAACGCCCGGCGCAGCATAAGAGTAAGCCCCAAAACTTCCCTCCCCGTTCACCACGCCAGAAATAAAGCGCTTTTTTTGCCACTGATAATTTGACGCATGGGCTGGCTTCGTGGTATAACCTCCAAAATAGGTCAAAAACCGAACGCTTCGTTTGGAATGGGTAAAGAACGTAAAATGCATAGATCAATGTTGCTCCTGCATTTTTGCCTATTTGACTGGATCATACTAGGGTGTAACTGGCATTGGCGCAGGTTGTAACATATGCATGTGCTGATCATATTGTTTCGCTACAGGTATGACGAAATTGACACATTGATTATCAGGTTTCACAGTGGTTTGGAGGATTATCATGAGTCAAACGCTAACCTGGGGTATCCTTGGGGCTGGAAACATTGCAGGTATCTTTGCAAAAGGTGTGGCAAGCTCGAAAACAGGGAAGCTCCTGGCAGTTGGGAGCCGTACCCAGGAGGCAGCCGATCGCTTTGGCGACAAGTGGGATGTACCGCGACGGTATAGTAGCTATAACGATCTGCTCGCTGATAAAGATGTGCAGGCCGTTTATATTTCTACTCCTCACCCCATGCACGCCGAGTGGGCGATCAAGGCCGCTGAAGCTGGCAAGCATATTTTATGTGAGAAGCCGATCGCCCTTAATCAGTCTGAAGCCATGGCGATCGTGGAAGCGGCGCAGCGCAATGACGTGTTCCTGATGGAAGCGTATATGTATCGTTGTCACCCACAGATCGCGAAACTGGCCGAGCTGATTCGGGATAAAGCGATTGGTGATGTGCGTGTCATTCAGGCCAGCTTTGCCTTTAATGCTGGTTATAATCTGAACAGTCGCTTGCTGAAGGATACATTAGGCGGTGGTGGTATTCTCGATGTTGGTGGTTACTGTACCTCAGTGGCCCGCCTGATAGCTGGTGCAGCCATCGGCAAACCGTTCGCTGATCCAACGAAGGTTACCGCTACCGGCCATATCGGTGAAGAGAGCCATGTCGATGAGTATACGGTGGCTTCGCTGGCCTTTCCCAGTGGGATCGTTGCCCAGCTATTAACGGGGGTGCGTGTCAATGCCGAGAACGAGATCCGCGTTTATGGATCAGAGGGATTCCTCACCATTCCGCCTCCCTGGAATCCTCGTGCCGGCCATACCACCAAGATTATTGTAAAACGCAATGATGGCGAGGTAACCGAGCACAGCTTTGAGACCGAGGACCTCTATGGGCTGGAAGCCGATGCGGTGGCTGAACACCTGGCGGAACGCCAGTCTCCAACCATGAGCTGGGAAGATACGCTGGGCAATATGCGTACCCTGGATCAATGGCGCGCCGCGATCGGCCTGACCTATCCAGCCGAGCAGCCGCAGGGGCCCGATCAGCATCTCCCGGTGCACAAACGGCCTCTGAAGGCACGCCCGCAGAACATTATGAAATATGGCCGCATCGAAGGTGTCGAGAAGCCTATCTCAAGACTGGTGATGGGTGTCGATAACCAGGTCAACTGGCCACACTCATCGATCATGTTCGATGACTTTATCGAGCAGGGCGGCAACTGTTTCGACAGCGCCTATATCTATGGCGGTGGCATGTGCGAAAAGATTCTGGGTCAATGGATCAAAAATCGTGGCCTGCGTGAGCAGGTAGTGATCCTGGATAAAGGTGCGCATACACCCCACTGTAATCCCCAGGCCCTCTCTTCGCAGTTCTTGCAGAGCCTGGATCGCTTGCAGACCGATTATGTAGATATCTACATGATGCATCGTGACAACACGGATATTCCTGTGGGCGAGTTCATCACCGTTCTCAACGAGCATAAGAACGCCGGACGCATGCGCGTCTTTGGCGCCTCTAACTGGTCGATTGAACGTCTGCAGGAGGCCAACGACTGGGCGGCCGCCCATGGCATGAGTGGTTTTTCGGCTATGAGTAATAACTTCAGTCTGGCGCGCATGGTTGATCCGGTCTGGGCTGGCTGTATCGCGGCCTCTGATCCCAGGTCGCGTGCATGGTTAGAGAAGACGCAGATGCCCATTATGCCCTGGTCGAGCCAGGCTCGCGGCTTCTTTACCGGTCGTGCCCATCCTGATGATCATTCTGATGCAGAGCTGGTACGTTGCTGGTATAGTGAAGACAACTTCAAACGCCTGGAGCGTGTGCAGCAGATGGCGAAAGAGCGCGGGGTGCTCCCCATTAATATCGCTCTGGCCTACGTCCTGAATCAGCCATTCCCGACCTTCCCTCTGATCGGACCACGCCAGCTGTCGGAGACGCGCACCTCGCTGCCCGCCCTGACAGTTGAGCTGACCCCCGAGGAAGTTCGCTGGCTGAATCTCGAAGACTGAAGAAAGATCTAAATAAGTAAAAGGGGTGATGCCAGATGGAGTGCTCCGCACTCCATCTGGCATCACCCCTTTTACTTATTCAGATGAGCGCCGTAGGCGCGTATCGTCAGGGGCCGCAGGCACACAAAGCACGCTCTACATCACCATTTTATTGCATGCGCATGCAATAAAATGGTGGCTCTTCTTTGTTATAGACAAATTGATGGATGTTGCTTAGTGAGGAAGGAATTATTGCTTGGATAAAGAGCTGCTTGAGGAACAAACTCCTGAAGTGGCTGAGGTGCGGCAGGGCGAAACTGCCACGGTGGATAGACGATTAGTATTGATTATGTCTATTGCATGCGCTATCTCGGTCGCGAATTTGTATTATATACAGCCGCTACTGGCAAACATGGGTCATGAGTTTGCCGTTTCGGCCAATGAAATGGGATTTATCGCTACCTTAAGTCAGATCGGTTATGCCTGTGGTCTGCTATTTATTATTCCGCTGGGAGACAAATATAATCAGCGAACATTGATTGTGGGTATGTTGTGCGCGGTTACCCTGGCGTTGATCGGGATGGCCAGCGCTTCATCGATTACGATGGTCGGGGTGGCCAGTTTTCTGGTGGGGGTGACGACGGTTGTGCCGCAATTGATTATTCCCTATTCAGCCCACCTGGCGCCGCCGAAGGCGCGTGGACAGGTGGTTGGGACCGTTATGAGCGGCCTGCTGATCGGTATCCTGCTGGCGCGTACCGTGAGCGGTATCGTCGCGAACTACCTGGGATGGCGGTCCATGTATTGGATCGCGGCCGCCATGATGATCCTGCTTGCCGTTGCTATGCGTCTCCTGCTACCTACTGATCGGGCGAAGAAGGGTACCATGAGCTATCCGCAGTTGCTGCGATCACTATGGGATCTGGTGCGGGACGAGCCGGTCCTGCGCGAGACGATGCTGTTCGGTGCTCTGGCCTTTGCCGCCTTTAGTGTCTTCTGGGTTTCGCTCTCATTCTTCCTGGAGACCCCTCCCTATCACTTTGGTAGTGAGGTCGCTGGACTGTTTGGCCTGGTGGGCGTGGCGGGCGCGCTGGCGGCCTCGTTTGTTGGCAAGTTCGCCGATCGCCGCGATCCAAGGCTGGCCAATGGGATGGGCCTGGTCATTATCCTGGTTGCCTTCGTGCTGATGTGGCTGACCGGCCAGTGGTTATTCGGACTGATTGTCGGCACTATCTTGCTCGACCTGGGTACGCAATCGAACCAGATCTCCAGCCAGGCACGTGTCTATAGCCTGCAGCCCGCGGCCCGCAACCGTTTGAATACCGTCTACATGTTCATCTACTTCGTAGGTGGCTCCATCGGATCTATCCTGGGTACCTTTGGTTGGAGCATAGCCAGGTGGAATGGCGTCTGCGCCGTGGCCTGCCTGCTGATCCTGCTGGCTCTCGGATTTTATGCGCTCAACGCCCGCAGCATGCGCCAGCATCTAATGGGCTCTAGATAGACATTTGTAAATAACCGGCATGAAGAAGAGGAAGGCGACCACCCCGGCCGGGATGGTCGCCTTCCTCTTCTTCATGCCGGTTATTTGTGGGCGGCTTCTTCCTGTTTCTTGTGCGAGACTATAATTTCTTGCTGGACGTTTGGCGGTACTTCCGCGTACTGGCTAAATTCCATGCTGAAGCTGCCTCGTCCCTGCGTAATCGAGCGCAGATCGGTGGCATAGTGCAGCATCTCTGCCTGTGGAACCGCGGCCGTGATACGTTGCATCCCATTTTCCAGCGATTCCATACCCATCACATGGCCGCGCTTGGTATTGATATCGCTCATCACGTCACCCATGTTTTGCTCCGGCACCTCAATGGTCACGTTCATGATTGGTTCCAGGAGCACCGGGTTGGCCTGTGGCACGCCTTCTTGCATACCCAGTGAGGCGGCGACCTCAAACGACTGCGCCGAGGAGTCTACCGGGTGATACTTTCCGTCCACCAGCGCCACCTTGACGTACACCATTGGGTGACCCGAGATAAAGCCCCGCTTGAGCGATTCACGAATGCCCTTTTCGACGCCGGGGATGAACTGACCCGGCACGACGCCACCCACAATTTTATCCTCAAACACAAAGGGCTGCTCGCTATCGCGTGGCAACGGTTCGATCTCCAGCCACACATCACCAAACTGTCCATGTCCGCCGCTCTGACGCTTATGACGTCCATTGGCGCGTACCTTCTTACGGATCGTCTCGCGGTACGAGATGCGCTGGTCATGGGTCTGCAGGTCAACCGAGTATTTGCGTTTAATGCTTTCAACCAGGATCTGGATATGCGTCTCACCCATTCCAGACAGCAGCACTTCGGCTGTCTCGGGGTCGCGTGAGACACGAATGGTGCGATCCTCTTCAATGATACGCGCCAGAGCATTGCTCATCTTGTCCAGGTCGGCCTGGCTATGCGGTACAATCGCGACGGTATAGCACGGGAGCGGCAGATTAATCGGCTCGATTGATGTGGTGATCTCTTTACTGCTCGTCAGTGTATCGCCGGTATGGGTGTTTGACAGCTTGGCGACCGCCCCGAAATCGCCGCTGGGGATCTCTGTGGCGGGTTCCTGCGTCTTCCCATGCTGGATGGTCAACTGGCTCATGCGCTCATCAGCCCCGGTTCCCACATTGGTGAGATGCATATCTGATTTGAGCGTGCCACTGAAGACGCGGAACGAAGAGATCGTGCCTGCCTGCGCGCTCGTGGTCTTAAAGATAAAGGCGGAGACATTATCACCAAAGGCGGAGACATCTTCAGCCACTGCCTCCAGTGGACTGGGTAGGTAGTTTACAATGGTATCCAGAAGCGTCTGAACGCCGATATTCTTGCTGGCCGAACCGCACAGGACCGGGATGATCGTGCCGCTCTGGGTCCCTTTTTTGATGACGTCATTGATCTCCTCATCACTGAGCGTCTCACCCTCCAGGAACTTCTCCATGATGGCGTCGTCACTCTCTACGGCCGCCTCGATTAATTGTTCGCGATACGTCGCGATCTGCTCTTCGAGTTGCGATGGGACAGAAACCTCCTGTACGCTATTGCCGCCCTCAAAGGTATACCCTTTTTGCGTTACCAGGTCGACCACACCATTAAAGCTCGCCTGTTCGCCAATGGGGAGTTGTAGGGGAACAATTTTGGAACCAAACTGGTTGCGCAATGAAGTCAAAGCTTGCTCGAATGAGGTATTTTCGCGATCGAGTTTATTGACCAGGACGATACGGGGAAGGTTGCGTTCATTAGCATATTGCCAGGTAAGTTCGGTCCCTACTTCCACCCCTTTTTCCGCGGTTACCACTACCAGTGCCGCATCGGCAACGCGCAGGCCCGCCTTTACCTCTCCGACGAAATCGGGATAGCCAGGAGTATCGATAAAATTAATTTTGTGGTCGTCCCATTCCACTGGCAAGGCTTTAACTTGCAAAGACATGCGTCGTTTCAGTTCTTCAGGATCATAATCAACGACTGAGGTGCCCTCATCTACTTTTCCATGGCGGGTGACTGCGCCACTATCATACAATGCGGCATCGATGAGGGATGTTTTGCCAGCTCCAACGTGAGAAATGAGCGCTACGTTGCGAATGTGTTCCGCCGGATAAACCTTCATAAAACCCAATCCTCCTGAGTTTCTACGCAGCAATGGCCTGATCAGACGAATGTCGAGGGGTCTGCCATAGACCACCGGTGCGGCGCGGCCACGCGAATGGCTGTTTGCGGTACTGAGAAAAGTCGTGCACTTATCCCATCTCATTTCGTAGGTGTAGACCTAGTATATCAAAATTACGCAACATGTTCAACTGCACATCAAATCACGATATAGCGGCGCTTTTTTCTTTATCTTGCACGTTTTTGTTTATTTAATGCAAAAATTATTTTATGCATAATTGCGCCATTTCAAAATCCTGCCAACGGGTGCCGCACCAAGGCTCTATTTTCACTATTATCGACACATCGATGGCTCATATTTAAAATATCTTTTAGCGTGTGCTTGATTTTTGTCATGTTAGTGGCGCGTGATCGCCCCCACACGCGCGTCCGCTACGCGGCCGCACTGTTTTTGTATGTTGGTGCAGCAGAGGCGCTCGGAGCGCCTCTGCTGCACTAACATACAATGGACCTATGATGCTCACATACCATTCAGCTTTAGGGTGGTGCATGGGGATGCGCATTTGCGCATCCCCATGCACCACCCTAAAAAATCAGCGCGGCCGCGTAGCGGACGCGCGTGTGGGGACGATCACGCGCCACCAGGATAGTGAAAAAGTAAGACCCATTCTTCGTGCCTGTCTACTGGTATGCAGCGCCGTTGACGCGGGTAACTGCTCACAAAAACGTTGTGCTATACTGAAAGCATATTTGTTCGACGCGGTTAGCGGAAGGGAGCTTTGCAGATATGACCATCGACATACATGACATTGAAGCTATTATTCAGCAACAGGATACATGGCGTCAGACGCAGACGATTAACTTGATTGCCAGCGAGAATACCCCCAGTGAGGCGGTGCGGCGCGTTCAGACGTCTGATTTTATGGGTCGCTACGCAGAAGGACATCCCAACGAGGGCGAGCAGGTGAATCGCTATTACCAGGGGACGCGCTATATCGATCAAATCGAGCGCATGGCGGAGCAGGAACTATTGAAGCTCTTTCACGCCAGGCAGGCGGATGTGCGCCCGATCAGCGGGAACGCGGCCAATACCGCCCTGGCCCTGAGCGTTTTGCGCGGCGGTGATACCGTGATCGCGAATTCGACCGACGCGGGTGGCCACATCAGCCATGGAGCGGTCGGCGTGTTTGGTCGACGTATTCAGAATCGCGGCCAGTCGCTTAAAATCGGTGGTGAGCATTCGATCAACCTTCACTATCTGCCCTTGACGGAAGATCGCTATCATGTAGATGCCCAGAAAACCATTGAACTGGTTGATCAGCTCAATCCACAACTGGTGATCCTGGGAAAGAGTCTGTTTTTATTCCCCGAGCCTGTTTCAGAGATCGCTGCTTTCTGTAAAACGAAAGAGATCCCGGTTCTCTATGATGGGGCACACGTGCTGGGCCTGGTTGCCGGCGGACAGTTCCAGTCTCCCTTGCAGGAAGGCGCGACCTGGATGACCGGTAGCACACATAAGACCTTTCCGGGTCCGCAACGTGGTGTTATCTTATCAAACCTGGAGGATGCCGCCGCCATCAAAAAATACTGGCAACCTGCCGACCGGGGCGTGTTCCCTGGCTCATCGAGCAATCATCATTTGCATACCCTGCCCGCCTTGTTGATCGCCACGCGTGAGATGCAGCGCTATGGCCATGAATACGCGGCGCAGATTGTGCGCAACGCGCAGGCGCTGGGACGGAGCCTGGATGAACTGGGGACACCGGTGGAGGCGCGCGAGTTCGGCTATACCCGCAGCCACATGATCGCCGTCAATGTGGCGCAATGGGGTGGAGGCGTCGAGGTCGCGAAGCGGCTGGAGGAGAGCGATATCATCCTCAACTATAACATGCTGCCCGGGGATGCTGATCCGCGCAACCCTTCGGGTTTGCGCATCGGCGTATCCGAGATGACGCGCTTCGGTATGGACGAGCACTCTATGGGTGAACTGGCGCAGCTGATTCACGAGAGCGTACGCGGCAAAAACGTGAAGCAGCAGATTAATGCTCTGCGTGCCCGTTACGTAGAGATGAAATACGTCTAAGCGTCATGTAAATAAGAGCGTGATGGGCCAGGCGGGTCAGTGTCGCATTTGACTTGCTTGGCTTATTTCATATAAATTACGGATGTAGCTACATCGCCAGAGCGCAACAGACCGGTCCCTGTTTTGATACATTCGCAAGCATTTTATCGTTTCTAAGAGAGAAGTCCTCGTGCCGAGGCAGAAATGAACAGCGTTTGAGAGAGCGTGGCGCGGCCAGACAAATCACAAGCAAATAGTGGATGGGTATCACGTCTATGCAGATGAGGGTGGTGTATATACGAGTACCCTGGCTAAGGGTATGCTAAAGCATACAAAAAATTAAAGAAGTGGATATTTTTTCATGGAAAGTAATGATCACCTCATCGGGAAACAACTCGGAACCTGTGCCCTGGAGCAAGTCATTGGCTCTGGTGGGATGGGGGTGGTCTATCGCGCGCACCAGACGCGTCCCGTGCGTGATGTGGCGGTCAAAGTGTTACGATCGGGTGCGGGCATCTATTCCGAGGCTCACCAGGAGTTTCTGGCCCGTTTCCGCCGCGAGGCCAATGTTATTGCTCAGCTCGACCATGTGAACATTCTACCGATCTATGAGTACGCGGAACAGGATGGGCTGGCCTACCTGGTAATGCCCTATCTGACGGGTGGCAGTTTGCGCACTCTGCTGGAAAATAAAGGCCGTCTCTCTCCTCAAGAGACATTCAAATATATCGAACAGGCCGGATCTGCTCTGCAATATGCCCATGACCATAAGATCGTGCACCGCGATGTTAAGCCTGGCAACATGCTCTTCCATGCGGATGGCCGCCTGGTACTGGTTGACTTTGGTATCGCGCGCATTACGCGTGATAGCAATGTGAGCAACCTGTCTGACCCTTCTTTAACGGCGGTGGGACAGTTTCTTGGTTCGGTTGAATATATGGCGCCCGAGATGGTGCAGGGACGCAACGTCGATTATCGTGCTGACCTTTATGAGTTGGGGATTGTCCTGTTCCAGATGCTGACCGGCCAGGTACCTTTCCAGGGTGGTTCGCCGCTCTTCATCGCGGCCATGCATATTAATGATCAGCCACCGTCACTCCTCCAGGTAAACCCAGGTCTCTCGCTGGCCCTCAATGCGGTGGTGCAGAAGGCGATCTCCAAGGACCCGGCCGCCCGCTATCAATCCGCGCGTGAGATGGTCGAAGCTGTACGCCATGCTATCGGCGCTTCAAACTCGCTTTCACAGGGATTGCAGGCTACCGAACGATCCGCTAATGCCTCACGCTCGATCTCTTCGCCTGAATGGCAGCCCGCGCAAAACAACTATGCGTTTCCCAATTCGCACCCTTCGGCACCCAACTATTATCCAGTCGATGCGTCACGGCCTGACTACGCGCCTCACACACCGCATGGCAGCATGCCCAACGCGCCACTTTCTTATCCCTCAAATGCTTCTCAAGGGCCGGTTCCCTATAACCAGCCTGTGGGCCCGTCACAGACGCCGCATGGTGGTTTTTCTTATCCCGGTGCCAATGCCTACCCAGGGTCCCAGGGATGGCCGCCGAACTACCATCTACAAGAGGCCGAGACCGCCTACAATCACAGTCAAGCCTATAATCAAAGTCAATACGTAGAACCGCGTAGAAGATCCTCGGCCTGGAAGGGCTGGCTGCTGGCTGTCGTGATCGTGGCGGCGCTGTGTATCGTTGGTGTCATCTTTGCGCCTCGGATTATCGAGGGTACGTTTGGCCAGACCAGGCAAAATCCTACTCCTACGACACAGCCAGCGAAACCAACCGCGACCCCAACGACTTTACCTACGCCGACGCCTACTCCTACACCGATAGTAACCGCCGATAGTGCCCAGAAATTTGTACGGGGCTATTTTGACGATATCAATCAGCGCAACTATAGGGGAGCTTACAACCACTGGGCAAAGGATTATCAGGATAAGAATCCATACGATCAGTTCGCGCAGGGGTATGCGAATACGCGTCACGATGATATCACCAGTATTGATGCCACGGCGGGGGATAACGGAACCTATAGCGTCAGCGTGACTTTCTCAGCCACTGAAACTGACAATAATGGTGGAACGGTGATAAAGAACTTTCAGGGGACCTATATTGTTGGCATCGATCAGGGCGCGCAGCATTTCTTATCCCAGTCGCGTGTATTGCCGGCCTAGTCGCAGGAGCCCAAAAAGAAAAGAAGGGATGATGGTCGATACCATCATCCCTATCGTTGGTCTGTATTTAAACTTCGGAGTGCTCCTTGAGCAGATTGACCAGCCACTCCTCATCGTGAATGGGCACGCCTGCTTTTTGCGCCTTGGCCAGTTTGGAGCCTGGATCCTCGCCCACAACCAGGTGGCTGAGCGACTTACTGACGCCGGTCGCGATCTTACCGCCCAGCCGGGCAATAGCCTCTTCCGCGGCCCCACGGGCCATCGTATGTAGGCGTCCCGTGAGCAGGAAGGATTGGCCCACCAGGGGACCGGTCTGCTCGACGGGTTTCTCTTCGAGCGTCAGACCCGCCTCACGTAGCCTTTCGATCAGGGCCAGGTTATCACTGTCCTGCAGCCAGCTATAGACGCTCTGACCGATCTCAGGGCCAACGCCGGGCACTTTAATGATCTCTTCGGCACTGGCCTGCTTCAAGGCGTCTATGCTGCCAAAGGCGGTGGCCAGGAGCTGGGCCGATTTTTCACCGATGTAGCGAATATTCAGACCAAAGAGTACGCGCCAGAAGGGTCGCTTTTTGCTGGTCTCGATAGCGTTGAGCATGTTGTCCGCGCTCTTCTTCTTCACGCCCTCCAGAGCCAGCAGTTGCTCTTCGGTCAGGTGATAGAAGTCCGAGAGGGATTTGATATAGCCGGCATTGACAAGTTGCTCAGCCATCTTCTCGCCGATCGACTCGATATCCATCGCTCCTTTGGACACAAAGTGGATCACGCTTTGCAGAATGCGTTCTGGACACTCTTTATTGGGACAGTAGGCCATCGCCTGGTCTGGAATGCGCACGATGGGTGTATCGCAGAACGGGCAGCGGTCCGGCAGATGGTAGACCTGTTCCTCTCCGGTACGCCGCTCCACGACTGGCTTAACGACCTGGGGGATGACTTCTCCGGCTCGCTCGACCAGCACCCAGTCACCGATGCGCAGGTCCTTGCGCTGGATATCGCCCTCATTGTGCAACGTCGCTCGTGAGACTGTCACGCCGCGAATATTGACCGGCTCCAACACCGCCCATGGATTCAGCGCGCCGGTGCGACCAACATTGACGCGAATGTCCAGAAGCTTCGTGGCAACCTGGATGGGAGGATACTTAAAGGCGATGGCCCAGCGCGGATCGCGGGCTACCGTCCCCAACTCTTCCTGATGGGCCAGGTCATTGATCTTGATGACCACCCCATCAATCTCATAGGGCAGATTAAAGCGCTCTTTCTCCCACTTATTGCAATATTCCATGACCGCATCGAGATCCGGCGCAAGCTCAATATGAGGATTGACGGGAAATCCCCATTCTTTAATCATCTGCAGCGCTTCCCACTGGCTGTTGATGCGCATTCCATTGACATAACCGATCTGATAGCCAAAGAAGCTCAGGTTGCGGGTTGCCGTGATGCGCGCATCTTTCTGGCGCAGTGAACCCGCGGCGGCATTGCGCGGATTGGCGAATAAGCGGGTATCGCTCATCTCTTCATTGAGCTGCTCAAAACTCTTGATCGGCATATAGATCTCGCCGCGCACCTCAACTTTAGAGGGGACATGTTTGCCGCGCAGCTTATGGGCAATGGTCCGGATCGTGCGCACGTTGGGCGTCCAATCTTCACCTACCATGCCGTCGCCACGAGAAGCGCCGGTCACCAGGCGCCCCTCTTCATACGTCAGAGCCATCGCCAGTCCATCGATCTTTAGCTCACAAACATAGCTAAAGGTCGCGTTGGGCAAAATATTCTGCGCGCGCCGATGCCAATCCAGGAGCTCTTTTTCGCTGCGTGCATTGGCCAGGCTGAGCATGGGTACCGGATGGACATGCTGGGGAACATCCTGGATCGGACCCGCACCCACGCGTTGCGTGGGAGAATCAGGCGTCTGCAATTCAGGATGTTCACGCTCAATACGCAGAAGCTCAATCATCAACTGATCATACTCGGCATCCGTCAAAATTGGATTATCATTGACGAAATATTGATAGTTTGCCTCTTCAATCTGATGCCGCAGTCCAGCCACATGGGTCTCTAGCTGTTCCTCCGCGTTTTTTTCTCCCGCCTGTTCCGGCGCATGCGCAGTATTCTCTACCTGCTCGCTCTCTGTGCGCCCATCATGGACATCTGACATATGCTTTTCTCTCCTGCCAAAAGTTTGTGTACGTACTCTCTTTCTAGCTAATTCTTTTTAGTACGCCTGGTAGTGGTAAACTTCTGGTTTTTCTTCAAACAGACCGCTAATGGGCGCGCGCCACTGCGCGAACAGCGCGCTATTGCGGAAGTCGTTGACATGGGCTTCCAGGGAAGACCAGACAACGGATAGCATATAGCGGCCTGGTTTCTCCAGGCAACGGGTGGCATTGGCCGAAATACATTCTGGATGCTGGCGAATAAACTCGATGCCCTGAATAATTCCCTGACCGAGCTCTTCTTCTTTGCCTGGTAACGCGATAAAAACAGCGACCTCAGTAACCATGCTAAAACTCCTTTGCGTGTCGTCTTGTGAGTGGGGGAGTCTTCTTTCTTCTCCCCAAAAACAGGTAAACAGTGTATGAAGTTGTGTATCAGGTCTATGCGGGCCTGCCTCCTGGTTGCTGGATGTTATCCTACCACGATCTATAAGATCATGTCCATCACGAGCGCTTGTCTTAGCAAGGCTACTGCCGCCATCTGTTTGTGTATCTATGTGCTACTCAGGCTGTTTGAGATGCCTGCCAGTCGCTCTGGAACGTCTGGCTGAGCGCATTGATAACAGAGGCATCGGATACGACGATGCCAAGTTCGCGATTCTTGTCCAGTGAGGCAGTTGAGATATTCTCAGAGCCTACAAAGGCTTTGTGTTGATCGACTATGATGATCTTCGCATGCATGTACAGGCGCTTATCCTGCTTAACCTGGGCGCCTCCCTTTTTGATGGTGGTGATGCCTTCCTGGTTGCTATCGTTGGAGGAGGAGTCAGGAAGGACGACCTGAATCTTCACACCACGCCGTGCTGCGGTCGTCAGGGCCTGCTCCACCTTGCTATCCTGCATCTCCTCCGCCTCGATGCTGATTGATTTCTGTGCGCTCCCGATGAGCGAGAGAAAGGTTGAGTGAGAATTGAGCGGGCTGACCACCAGACGTGAATTATTGAGCTTGAATGGTTGACGATTCCAGTCGGCCGTGAAGATGTTCTGCACGCTTTTCACATCCTGCGCATTGCTATCGATGATGCCATATTCACGATTGAGCGTATATTTGCTGTTGCCGAGGGCCGCGTTGGTGAAGTTGCTGGTCATGATATAGGCTGTCTGACCATCGATGACCATCCCTTTTTCATGGGTCAGCGCGAAATCGGGACTGGTCGCCTGCGTCTTGATGCCTGCCGCCCGTAGCTTCTCCAGGGTCTGTTGGGGTGAGACCGAGCCGTTGCCATATGGATGTACCTCCAGCATGACGCGCACGTCAACGTGACGGTGGGCGGCATCTTCCAGCGCATTGATAACCTTCTTGTCTGTCAGCAGATATATCTCTAGCCAGACCGACTTCTTCGCGCCACTGATTGCGTTCGTAATCACCTTTTCGCCCGCGTCGGGTTCGATATAGAGTTTGAGTCCCGCGCTCCCCGAACTGCTCATGCTCATATCGGTCGCCGCTGAAGGCGCTGGCGTGGCGCTGCTAGGGTTGCTGATGGTAATCGCCGATGAATTGCTGCATCCTGGCAGCATCAGGCAGAGCAGCAGACAGGCGCATAGCCATGACCATGCGCGTATATTCCGGTGTGGTGATGAATGATCCATCATCCCTCCTCATTTTTATGTCTTCAATATGTTTTATACGTGAGAGAGGAATGAAAGCGGAACATATCCCCGCCGCAGGTGCCAGGCTTGCCCTGGCTTGTCGCGAAGCGGCCCCATACCCGGGCGCGTCCTAACCCCATAAAAAAATGCAGCGAAAAAGCGTTCCCGAACCCCTTGCCGAGATCGAGAACGCCTTTGCTAATCAATAATAGATGGAATACCTACGGATGGAGAGCAATGAACAGTGGTGCCAGCACCAGGGTGATGGTGCTCAAAAGCTTGATCAGCACGTGCAGTGAGGGGCCGGCGGTATCCTTAAAGGGATCACCGACGGTATCACCAACGACGCTGGCTTTATGCGGTTCACTCTTCTTGCCTAAAACGACGCCACTGGTATCATTACGAGCTACCATCTCGCCATCCGCGTTGACGCGCAGATAGCCAGCTTCGATGTATTTCTTTGCATTGTCCCAGGCGCCACCACCGTTATTGAGCACCAGGGCCAGTACGATACCGCCCATCGTACCAACCATCAGCAGGCCCGCCTCCGCCTGTGGTCCCAGAATGACACCCACCAGGACCGGTGTGAGGACCGCCACGACACCAGGAAGGATCATAGCTCGTAGCGCGCCGCGGGTACTGATATCGACACAGCGGGCATAATCAGGATCGACCCTGTCTTCAACCCGTTCGGCCATAATCTTGGGATTCTCGCGGAACTGCCGGCGCACCTCTTCGATCATGCGCTTGGCGGCTTCTCCTACAGCACGGATGGCCAGGGAGCTGAAGAAGAAGATCAGGGTCAGCCCGATCAGGGCCGCGATAAACACCAGGATATTGGCCAGGTCAACGCGATACACATCCGGTGTCTTCTTATAGGAGTAAAGCACATCCAGATACGCGCTGAAGAGCAGGAAGGCGGCCAGGGCGGCCGAACCAATGCCATAGCCTTTGGTCAGAGCCTTGGTGGTATTGCCAACGCCATCCAGCGCATCGGTGATATCGCGCACGGATTCCGCCTCGCCACTCATTTCGGTAATGCCGCCGGCATTATCGGTAATGGGTCCGAAGGTATCCATGGCCAGGATATAGGCACAGCTCATCAGCATACCCATCGTCGCTACCGCGGTGCCGAAGATGCCACCAACGTTGATCACGCCAGGATTGATGCTGGCGCTAACTGGAATGGTGACCTGGCTGCCAAAGAAGAAGGAGAGCCCCAGGGCAGCGGCAATAGCCAGTACCGGCAGAGCGGTACACTCGAAACCGACCGCGATACCGGTAATGATGGTGGTGGCGGGTCCGGTTAGCGTCGCACTGGCGATCTCGCGTACCGGGCGCCAGGTGCCGGCCGTGTAATATTGGGTAATATAAACAAAAGCAATACTAAGAAGAATACCAACGGTCCCAGCAAGACCAAACCAGGTCCAGGCGGGTAGACTGTTGCTGCGCAGCGACTCACCACCAAGCATCAGGTAACTGACAACAAAGACTCCGATCACCGAAAGGGCGCAGGTGATATAGTAGCCAATGTTGAGCTGTTTCATGGCGATCTCGCCTGGATCGCGACCGGCCGCTTTATCCGGCTCGATGACGACCGACGGCCTGATATAGAGCAAGCCAATGGCCGAGGCGATCAAACCAAAGGCACGCACCACCAGAGGGAAGAGGATCCAACCGGGATTTTTGGTAGCCAGGTAGAGGGCGACGCCCAGAATCATCGCGCCGATGTTTTCGGCGGCTGTAGATTCGAAGAGGTCGGCGCCACGACCGGCGCAGTCACCAACGTTATCGCCCACCAGGTCGGCGACAACGGCCGGATTGCGCGGGTCATCCTCTGGAATGCCTGCCTCAACCTTACCGACCAGGTCGGCTCCCACATCGGCTGCCTTGGTATAGATGCCGCCTCCGAGCTGCGCGAACAGCGCCACGAAGCTGGCCCCGAATCCAAAGCCAACGATCAGGGACGGAACCTTATCGATGGTATTACCGATGCTATAGAGCAGGAAGATGAGGGAGACACCCAGCAGTGAGAGGGCCACCACCAGGAAACCAGAGACCGCGCCACCGCGCAGCGAGACCATCAAGGCTTCGCCCAGACTGCGGGTCGCGGCGCTGGCCGTGCGACTGTTAGACTTTACCGCAACATACATGCCAATGTAGCCGGCAACTCCTGAGCATAACGCGCCGATCAGGAAGGCGATAGCCGTACGCCAGGCAAGGTCAAACTTTGCGGCTTCGCTTCCATTACTAAGAAGATAGAGTACCCCTGCAACCACCACCGCCGCCACTATGGAAAGGAGAGCGATAGTACGATACTGCCGGTTGAGGAACGCCATTGCCCCTTTAAAAATAGCGTCTGCAACCTTTTGCATGGCAGGAGTGCCGGTATCTTTGCGCAATACATAGCTGGCCAGGTAGCCAGCAAACGCTACAGCAAGAACTCCCACTACGATTGGAACCCAGATATAGTTGCTCACGATAAAAATGTCCTCCTTATGAGAAGATAAGAAGCTATTTGCGTATCAACATTGATAGCAGGTACATCGTGACCGAACCATGGTAGAAGCGGACTATTGAATTTTAACTACAAAAATGGACATACTGCGTACTGCGGAGCAATTGTTAAAAATTTGCAATAGTTACTTCTACCTAACAAGGAGTATCCAAGTCGTATCATAGTGTAACATAGCGAATGTCACATGGCAAGAGCACAAGCTTTACAAGCTAATTACCGCACGTTAGCCGTTTCAGTGAGTAAGGCTTCAATGCGGGTGAGCTGTGGCACAACCTGTTTTTTACGCGATACCAGACCCTCAACGATAATAGAGCTGCCATCGGACTCCAGAGGCCGATTGAAGGCCTCTGCCACCGCCTCCTCGCCGCCGCAGATCAACAGGTGACAACGCATATTGATGATATCGACGATCATAAAGAGGAATGAAACGTAGCCGCGCTCCTGCGCGATATGTTTCATGGTCTCCTTCAGCTCATCCATGCGCGATTCAATGCTGGATGGACTGGCGGTTTCGACCGTGCCAACGGCGAATTTGTGGTCGCGCACGGTGAATTCTTTGAAGTCAGAGGTGATCAGGGCCTCGGTCGGTTTCTCGGCCAGATCCTGTGCGGCAGCGGCGAAGATCGCCTGCCCATACTCTTCAATATCTTCACCCGCGATAGCGGCCAGTTCGGCGGCGACACGCTCGTCGCGCACGGTGCAGGTGGGGGAGCGCAGGATCAGGGTATCATAGAGCAGGCCGGCCAATAACAGGCCCGCCACATCTTTGGGAATCTCAACATCGGCCTCATGATAGAGACCCGTGATGATGGTGCCCGTACAGCCAACCGGCTCGGCACGGAAGAGAATTGGCTTGCTTGTATGCACGTCAGCGATGCGGTGGTGGTCGATGATGCCCAACAATTCAGCTTCTTCGATGCCATCGACCGCCTGAGACTGCTCATTGTGGTCGACCAGGTAGACACGTTTCGGACGGGCCTTAATCAAATCTGTGCGCGAGATATAGCCGACCAGTTTCCCCTGATTGTCCACCACAGGCATGGAGCGCAGACGTGCCAGCGTCGGCTGCACATCGCTCATATGATCATCGGGGTGGCAAAACGTAAACTCACGGTTCATAATCTCTTGCGTTTTAATGCTCAGGTTGATCAGGCGAATCGCCGTAAACGTATGGTGGGCGGTACTGATCACCATTACCCCATGCTGACGGGCGGCTGCCAGGGTGCGTTCAGAGACCAGCAGGTCGCCGGTAACCACCAGCGCGGCCGCGCCAGCCTCGATGGCCATGAGTTGAGCATCTTCACGGTCGCCAATGATGATCAGGCAACCGGGCTCGATATAATCGACCATCGTCTCGGCTTCCATCGCTCCAACCAGGACGCGGTTGCCCAGCTCACGGCGCCCTTCAACCAGGATGCGGCCCTTCAACACACGCACCAGGTTGTCGCGAATCAACGGGATGCGATTGAGGGATAGGGGATCCAGATCATTAAAGAATAATTTGGCCAGATCATCATGCGCGATCATGCCTTTAACATAATTATCCTTATCGACGACCGGCATCGATCCTCGATTGTGTTCCTGTAGTAATTGTCCAGCTTCAAACACCGGTTGATCGACATATACAGAAATAATGCCGCGGCGCATAACGTCACGTACCTGTAGATAAACGTCTTCCAGTGCTTCAGGTGGTTCCACATGAAAGCGATCGAGGACAAAGCGGATCTCTGGCTTCAGGTCCCCGTGACGTGCTGGAATGGCCTGGTCCTCCCCCTGTGCGCGCAATAGATGCGCATATGCATAGGCAGAGGCGACAGAATCCATATCGGAATTTTTATGTCCCATTACATAAATTGGTTTTGTCATATAGTAGATCTCCGGCTTAGGGTCAAGTTGTTGCCTTATTTCTTCAGGTCTTTTTTGCGTGACTATCTAGTCAACCTACGTCTATTATGAATAGCGCCGTCAAGCTTTACTGTGTACTTTATCCATACCTCTCAATCTTGTTGCCTGCGTTTGCGCAAGATGACGCTACCAATGATACCAGGAATAAGTAAAAACACCAATGCAATGAGCAAGAAGAGGAAGGGCTCAGGTATCATAGACTCTTTTTTTCTGAGATGGCAAGGGGGCAGTTGTTGCCTGCTGTAATTGCTCCTTTTCTTTGCCCATTGGCCCTGATGCCAGGGCCGTGGTCCACAGCGCTTGTGGCGCCAGTTGTACCGTGTCAGAGAGCGTTCCATCGGGCTCTGGTAGTTTTACGATCTTGTTTGTGGGAGGAATGCCCGTTGAATAAAAACGATCATACTGGTTGGGATACGTTGGATTATGCGCGCCTATCGTAAGCTCTTTGCTTATGCGCTGTACAGCTGTTTTCGTGGTTGCTGTTAGCGTGAGCGTGTACGTACCATCGCTGGCATAGGTGTGGTGAACGCTTGTGCCGCTGGCGTTTTGCCCATCACCAAAGTCCCAGTGATATATTGGAGCATCCTCTGCTTTGAGCGACTGCGCCGCCTGAGCTGTAAAGGTCACGTTGTTCCCAGTCTGCAGCCTGGCGATATCGCCCATGGTTATTAAGGGATGTCCGCTGCTGGCGGACTCTCCCAGCATGGATGGTTGCTGGAGCATCCAGGTGGTCAGCATGGCCGGGAGCGCCAGGGCCAGCGTCAGGGCGGCGGACCTGATCGAGTTGCCTGAGGCAAAGGTATTCATGAGCTGGATGGTGTCCGTGGGCTGGTCAAACGGGTATGATGCCCGCGGCGCGCTGTAATCATAATAGGTTGAGTTGCCCACAAAGGTGGCGCATGGAATACCAGCCTCGGTGAAGGGAACCTGGTCGCTGGAACCTATCTTATCGTCCTCCTGCTTTACATTGTTCAGCTGATCGGGGGTAAAGACTGGCTGCTCCACATCATGCCCGTTCTTGTCATGATAGCTTAGCGTCTGGACGCCCAGCTGGCGTATCTGCTGAAAAACAGCTGGAACCGCAGTGGCCATCAAATCTCTGAATTGCTTGATCTGTGCGCTGCGCGGGCCGCTGACGGGTGAGAGCTCAACATAGAAAGGCATCAATGCATTTTGTAGCTGCCCGAGGTAGCGGAGAGGATAGGCGATGCCATTCTGTTCCTCATTAAACATGGCCACGATATTATTCAGGTCCCCGTTTACCGTTGCGTTGACGTAGTGATAGGAGCCGTAGAGACCCTGCTCTTCGGTATCGAACAGGACAAAGCGCAAAGTGCGCTGTGGCGCGACATGCTGTTGCTGCCAGTAGTTTCCCAGGGCTCTGGCGATGCCCAGCTCTATCGCGCAGCCACTGGCATCGTCGTTGGCGGATTGGGTGGATGTGGCCATGCCGTCGTAGTGGCAGCCAATCACGATGATCTGTTCTGGATGCAGGGAGCCTGGTACCGTCACCTCAACATTGGTGCCCGGCGCCGTGGTGGGTCGCGAGCGCCATCCGCGCACGGAGAAATCATCGCGATAGCTGGTGGTGCCAAAGCCCTGAAGATCGCGCACTATCTCCTGTGACCAGTAATTGGCAAACTCATCGTGTCCGTTTACTTTGACCGGCAGCTGCTTATCATAGCCGGATTCACGGTGTTGAAAACTGGTGGCCATGGTATAGAGCTGGTTGTAGATATAATCCGGCTCTACTACTGGCATCGTCTTACTTCCTGCTGGTTGCTGGACGAAATGTGCCTGGTTTGTTGTCGTGCTATACGCATACGTTGGCGTACTGTTGGCTATCAAGGCGCTACCGAGGAAAAGTATTGCGCAGATAAACACCCGTTGAACCCGGTTGCTCATGCCCTCTCTCCTGATGAAATACATTTGCAAATGTGTATATTTATCATACCACAGAAGCCGCTCAGTATTGCCGCGCGTTTGCTTCACTTTTTCTATGGTTGGGTTATTTCATATCTACTTGCATTTCTACTAGCCTTTTTTACTTATAAGGGTGAAAAATGCAAACCTGCCATGATACACTCTATTTTAGAGAAAGATGGATTGGGGTATATAGATGCAAAAATCTGAGATCCTCATAGAAGAAGATACTTTTGGAGCAGTACGTCCTGTAATTGTGGCGATGGATGTACCTGTCTCCATGCTGCTCCCTAAACTGGTGGTTGTTTTACAATTACCATTATATGACCTGTTCGGGAAGCCGCTTGTCTATACCTTGCGTCATGCCTCCAGTGGCCGTGTTCTGGCACCTGAGAAGACCCTGACCGCTTCCGGTATCCTGCCTGGCATGCGCTTGATGTTAGATTCATCAAGGACAGGCGGTATACAGGTGCCGATTGCCCCAATCGCTTCGCCTGTGGCGGGGAAGCCGCAGTTTGATCCTGCGTTGCACTCATCTGAAACCCTGGTCGATGATACCATCTTGCCGGCCCTTGGCCGCAGCCAGCCCGCTTCTGGACCAGATACCGAAGGCATCAAAAAGCCTGGTAGGGTATCCAGGCGTGTGTTTCTCGCCGCCGTTGGGACCGCGTGTGGTGTGGGTGGTGCCGGGGCGGGTTACGCGGCATATCGTGGCTGGGTGAAGATACCATTTCTTCAGAATCTCATTACTGCTCATACCACTCCCATGACAACGCATGTCACCCCACGTACACCCCCAAAACCTCCGGTGGCTCATACCACAACGCTGAAGGCACGTCTGACCTTTACCAGGCATCAGCAGATCGTGCGCAACGTCAGCTGGGCTCCTGCGCAGAATCTGCTGGCCAGCTGCTCGGATGACACCCACGTTTTCATCTGGGACATGCAGGGCAATGTGCAGCGCGATATTGCGCATCCTGCCGCCGTCAAGGCTCTGGCGTGGTCCCCCGATAGCACACGCCTGGTAACGGGAGCCAACACACAGGTGGCGTTCTGGGATATCACGACTGGCAAGCGCCTGGCCCGTTCAACCCATAGGCATACGAAGATGGTCAATGGATTGTCATGGGCGACCCAGAATGGGATGCGCGTGGTTTCAGTGGGTGACGATAAACGAGCAGTTGTCTGGGATGGCAATCAGTACAATGCACTCCAGACCTATCAGGGGCATACCGTTCCCATTGAGGTTGTCTCGTGGAGCGCAGACGGCAAGACGGTAGCTACTGCTTCGCAAGGGGGCGCCGTGCGCATCTGGAACGCAACCCAGGCACAGGACATTCATGGCTATTATTTTGATGCCGCGAAGTCGATGCGCGCGCTGGCCTTCGCGCCTGACGGCGTCCAGCTGGCTGTGGGCGGGGATGATGGGATCGTGCGCATCTGGCGCGATGCGTTGATGTGCGCCAATAATGGGCAGATCTGCCGTGATGCTCCGCAGCGCCTGCAGCTATCGAAGTTCCCTATCCGAGCCGTTTCCTGGTCGCCTGATGCGCGTCTGCTGGCGGTTGGCACCAATGATGGCACACTTTTATTGTTCCAGGTGAACCAGGGGATGAAGCAGATCTTTCAGCAGAAGCTGGCGAATACTGTGCATAGTATCACCTGGGCGCCGACCAGCAAACAGATAGCTACGGCCACTGGCAACCAGGTCATACTATGGGATGTCGTATAGACTTCCGGGAGGATAGTCTGCTTGCTCGCTCTGAAATCATATACGACATCATTTATGTTCAGGTGATTAATGCGCGGCGGCTTCGATAAATTGTACCATGGTGCGCATATCGCCGAGCGCGCGAGTAGAGACTGTGCTATTGACATGGGGGACCGCGTTCAACGCCTCATAGGCGGCATCACAATGCTGCTGCAGGAAGCTCTGGCAGTAGGCCCGCGTCTGCGTGCGCTCGAAAATCGCCAGCACCTGCTCTACCTGCTCTGCTTTGATCTCCGCTTCCTGTTGATAGATATCCTGCAGCGTCCGCAGGTCCTGTGGATTGGCGTGTTCCAGGGCGTGGAGAATCGGCAGGCTCTTCTTGCGGCGATAGACATCACCGGCTCGTGTTTTTCCTGATTCCGCCGCCGACGCCCATACGCCCAGCAGATCGTCGCGTACCTGGAATGCTACCCCGATTGCCTGTCCAAAGGTGGCCAGGCGCTCGATTGTGTCCGCGTCGCGTGTTCCAATCATCGCTCCCATCTCAGCTGAGCAGCGCATCAGGGCGGCGGTTTTGCGACCGATCATATCGATATACATCGAGACAGAAATATCCAGGCGCCGTTCGAAGCTAATGTCCAGGTATTGTCCTT
This sequence comes from Dictyobacter halimunensis, assembly GCF_036245075.1. Lineage (NCBI taxonomy): Bacteria > Bacillati > Chloroflexota > Ktedonobacteria > Ktedonobacterales > Dictyobacteraceae > Dictyobacter > Dictyobacter halimunensis. Next base: position 1,063,944 of record NZ_BSRI01000002.1, on the reverse strand, counting down.
CCGCGATCTCCAGGACTGTGCGGTCCAGGACGGCGCCCAGGCGGGCCGCGATATCACCTTCTACACCATTTTCTAGCACGCCCCACAGCGCGAAGCGCGCCAGACCAAACATGCCGTCACCGGTATTGATGGCCTGGGGAACTCCCCACAGCGTCCACATGGTGGGGCGATGGCGGCGTTCGGTATCGCCATCTTCGATATCATCGTGAATGAGCGTAAAGTTATGGGTGAGTTCAACCGACACCGCGGCGGGTAGCGCGCGCTGTAGATAGCCAGCATCGCTTGTCTCCCTGCCATCGGTCAATCCCCAGGCTCCGGCAGCCTCATATGCCAGTAAGAGCAAGGTTGGACGCAAGAGCTTGCCTGGATTGCTATTGGTAGGGTTCAACTGGCTATCTACCCAGCCCAGATGGTAGCGCATCTGCCCATAATAAGCGTCCAGGGCAGACACCCCTGACCCCGATGTGACCCTATCCAGCGTTGCCCGCAGCAAGGTGTCAATCGAATGCTGATGCCTGAGCAACATAGATTGTAAAGTTGTCGATAAGACCATGAATATGACGATACGAGATGGTATAGCGCCTATCCGCTATGCGCCCTCGTCCCCTTTCTCTCCTCTGATGAATCTGCAATGAGAATGTATATTTACGGGTGTAAATAGAAGAACACCGCTGCGGCTATGGTCCCGATTACTACCAGGCCACGGGTTACACCCCGAATGCCGCCAACGCGTCGGAGCGGTGAACACATGTCGCAGTAACGGTTGATGTATTGATAGCGATGGCCGCGCAACCCTTCGCGTGAGATAATGACATCTTCATCTTTGCTCTGGGTATGCAGGTCGTCGCAGATGTAGCGACCACAGCCCCGGCAGTTGGACTGGTCCACATAGTGGGTGGTTTTCGACAAGGACCATTGATCCGGATACACCTGGGTGCCGCAGACATAGCAGACCTGGGTCTGCGATAGCTTCATCTGCTTTTCGGCGCAGGGAGAGTGCTGCTGTTTCGGGAAGTGCTCCTGACAGAAGCACATATGGCAATCGGGACAGCGCCCGAGCGCCTCTTCACTGCATTCATGGCAACGACGAGCCGCGTTCACGCTGCGCTGATACTGGTTGGCCTCATTGCTTTTTGGCATGCTTTTCTTCTTCCATATCGCTATTGCGCGACCACATGCTGCTGTGATCGATATCTGTACAATAAGATGTTTCAAAGTGTGCTTATAGGTAAGTATAGCATTGATTATCTGTGTGGTATAACGAATCAGGTTGCGAACTCGTTGTCGAACGGCCTGAAAGACCTATTGCTGTCCTTTGTTGACCATCGGTAATCCTCTCTTATCACTATGTAATCGTATACAGACAGGCGTTGATAGAGTCTTGCCCTTCTATGAGCAGACAGCGTAAGATGTTGAGTAAAAGGATGGTTCACTGATGTCTTTATTCGTGGGGGCTTCTTTCCCTCCAACACAATGGGCTCACCATACTATCGTCTGGGGTCAGCAGACCTATGTGATGGGTATTATCAATGCAACCCCGGACTCTTTTTCTGGTGATGGCCTGCAGACGGGTGATGGCTGGATCGAGCGCGCGGTCGCCAGGGCGGAGCACTTTGTCGCGGAAGGCGCGCGCTTTATCGATGTCGGCGGCGAGTCGACGCGTCCCAACGCCGCTACCGTGACCGCGGAGCAGGAGATCGAGCGCGTGGTCCCGCTGATCCGGGCGCTACGTGCCGGCCTGCCCGCGGACGTGATTATTTCAATCGATACCTACAAATCCGAGGTGGCCGCGAATGCATTGGAGGCGGGCGCCAGCCTGATTAACGACATCTGGGGACTCAAGCACGATCCGGCTATGGCCGAGGTTGCCCATGCTTATGGCGTTCCGGTGGTGCTGATGGCCAATATGCGTGGCTACCATAAGCACGATATCGTCAGCGACGTGACGCGCTTTTTATCCGCCGCCATTGAACGCGCTCTGGTGGCTGGTATTGCCTGGGAGCACATCATTATCGACCCGGGCATCGGCTTCGGCGTTACTCCCGATGAGAATCTGACCCTGTTGCGGCGCCTGGGCGAGTTACGCCTCTTAGGGAGACCGCTCTTGCTGGGGACATCACGAAAATCCACCATCGGGAAGGTGCTGGGCGGCCTGCCTCCCGAAGAACGCCTGGAGGGAACCGCCGCGACGGTCGCCCTGGGCATCGCGCAGGGGGCCGATATCGTGCGCGTACACGATGTACGCGAGATGATGCGAGTGGTAAAGATGAGCGACGCCATTGTTCGCGGCACCTTTCCGCATTCGGAGGCATAAAAGGGAGCAATAATTGTGAATTATAAAGAGGCACTGGCCTATATCTATAGCTTTACGGATTATGAACGCAGCGGCAAATATACCAGAGATCGCAACGAGAATATTTTGCGCGAGGTTGAGCTATTAAAGCAGTTAGACAATCCCCATCTGCAATACAGTAACACGCTGATCGCGGGCACCAAGGGGAAAGGATCGACGGCGGCCTACATCGAGCGCGTCTTGCGCGAGGCAGGGCTGCGCACAGGACTCTATACGCAGCCGGACCTGCATACCTTTCGTGAGCGCTCGCAGACCAACGGTCATTTAATCGGCGAACAGGAACTGGCGGACCTGGTACCCGAGATCAAGGCCGCCGTTGAGAAGGTGCAGGCCAGCCAGCAGTATGGTCCCTTCATCACCTACGAGATCGGCACAGCCCTTGCCCTGCTGTATTTCGCGCGTCAGCATGTCCAGCACGCCGTGGTGGAGGTGGGACTGGGAGGGCGCCTGGACGCCACCAATGTAACGCAGCCCCTGGTCTCGGTGATTACCTCGATCAGCTATGACCATATGAGCATCCTGGGCGATACCCTGACAAAAATCGCCACTGAGAAGGCCGGCATCATCAAACCCAATGGATTGGTGGTGACCTCCGCGCAGTCACCTGAAGCACTGGTGGCGATCACCTCTATCGCCCGGCAGCGTAATGCGCGCATGGTCCGGGTTGGCGCTATGGGAGAAGATCCCGCCCAGGCCGAGGTGGCAACTGGACAGGTGCCCCCACTGGATTACCGCTACCAGATTCTTGAGCAGCGCGAGGACGGGCAGCGCTTCTCGATTCAGACGCCCACCGGCGATTATAGCGATCTGGAGACGCCATTGCTCGGGGAGCACCAGGTAGAAAACGCGACGGTCGCGGTCGCCACGCTAGAAGAGCTGCGCAAGAAAGGGATTGCATGGGATGAGCGGGCGCTGCGCAGCGGATTGTCCGCTGTCCACTGGCCGGCGCGTATGCAGATCGTTGGGCGCGAGCCGACCATTGTGGTGGACGGGGCGCACAATGCCGACTCCATGAACAAGCTGCTGCACTCTCTGCGCGCCACCTTCGATCCCCACCGTTTGTTGATCGTACTAGGAGTGAATAAAGATAAAGACATCGCGCACATGCTTCAGGAACTGGCTGATGTGGACTCCATCATCCTGACCCATGCCGACAACCCGCGCGCCATGCGACCAGAGGAATTGCAGACGTTATTGCAGCAATACGCGCCTCAGGTCCAGGTCCACCTGGCCGAGACCTGTCAGCAGGCGTTGGACCTGGCCACAGACCTGGCGGACGCGTCTGACCTGATCTGCGCCACCGGCTCGTTGTACCTGGCCGGTGAAGCCCTGCGCTGGGCGGCCGACCATGGTGATGTCCAGGCGGCATCTGAAATCGAAGGCGTAGATCATTGATGATGCGGAGATACGGCGCGTGAGTAGGCTGGATGCGCCGTATCTCCGCATCATTGTGTGTTGTTCAGGCCAGTTCTTCGATGCCAAAGATCTGGCAGAATAGTTGTGTGGTAAAGATAAAGACCAGTGCCCGGCTGGCAACGACCTCTTTGAGCGCGCGCTGCTGCAGGTCCCGTACCAGCTCCGGGTTGAATATGTTCCGCTGCCGAATGGCGGACGGAGCAAGGGTAAGGTCAAACAGCTCATCGCCAGGCTCCATATAGAGAGCGAGGGACGTGATCGGGATGGTCAGGGGCTGCTCGTTGGGAGAACGGGAGGCTTCTGGCATATAGCGCTGCAGCAGGCTATCCAGCGTGTTCTTAAGCGCGGGATCGTTGTTGAGCAGGGGAGAACTGGCGATCATAGATGTCATGACGTGGGCATTGAGATAGGGTGAGCGGATCGCCATGCGCTCCTGGGTGGCGAGCTGGTAGAAAGGATACACCAGTTCATTCGCCAGCCGCAGATGCAGGTCTAAATAATACAGCCCATGGCGTCTATCAGGATATTGTTGGGCGCGTCGCTGCAGCTTGCGCGCGTGCAGCGTATCCTCCCAGGCTTCAACCGTGGGCAGCATCTGTCTGACGTCGGACGACCACAGCTGCCCGGCGCGTATTGGCTGATGTGAATGTTGTTGGCGATAGCTGGCCAGCGGATCGTTGGCTGAATCATCAACAAGCTGGCCGGTGGTCGCTCCCAGCAGGGTTTGCGCACCCAGGCCACTGATGGCGACGCGCGCCCCGGTCTCTACCGCGCTTGTATGCAATAGCTGGTGGATCGCCAGAGGGCGGCTGTCGCAGCATGGCGCTTCCAGTCCCAAAATCGCTGCCTGCCAGAACTCGGGCTGATCTACCGCGGTGATCGCCAGTAGCGGCAGATCAAGCGTATCCGCGACGGCCTGTACCTCTTTCCAGCCCTTTGTCGTCTGCCTCTTGCTGGCGCTCAGCGTTGTGCTGGCAAATTTCTGTTCCTTTTGTCTCGCGCTCAGGGCCGCGGCCAGCGATGAAGCCTGGCTCCCGCTGAGCAAGGCTACCACCTGTTCATGTGGGGGGAGTTGATCGTGGCTGGCCTGATTGAGCAAGGCGTCCAGTTGTTCCAGTGTGTCAGCGGACGGCTGTGTGGTCTCCAGCGCGAAATCGCTGGCAGGATTGACGACCGTTTTGGTGTGTTGCCAGCGCAAAATCGAACCAGCAGGAACCACCTGAATATCTTTAAAGGCGGTCCAGGGGGCCGGGATCGAGCCATAGCGCCAGAGTGCGTCCAGGGCCGCCATATGCAGACGCCTGGGGGCTCCCACCGCGAAGAGGGCCTTCATCTCACTGGCGAAGATCAGATTGCCTTCGGCCGGCCAGTTCTCGATATAAAAAAGTGGATGGATGCCCGAGAGTGGACGCCGATAGACGAGCGTGCGCCGATCGGGCACCCAGTCCAGCACCGGCGGCTCCTTTGGCTGCTGCTGCGCGTAAGCCGTATCAGCGAAAGCGATCAAGCCCGCGCCGGGATAGATAGAATGGGCCGGCGTCCCACCATGGTTCGCCAGGACTTCGCCCATCGCCGAGAGCGTCTGCTCAATGACCTCCCGTGGTACCTGTTCGCCAGTTAGCCAGCCTGCGAGTACGGGCATAGCGATAGCCTTTCTTTAGCGCGTATTCGTCAATGGCACATCTGAGCGGCGTATCCATTTCTTGTTGAAGAACACGTAGGTATCATCACGATCGAAGTACTCATTGGTCAGATCGCACTCGGTCCATTCGCCCTGCTCCCCCTCATCAGCCAGCTTTTTTAGCACCGCCTGAATGACATCGGCTCCTTCGGTACGGTCTACATTGGGAAACTGCTCGTCATCTACATCACCTTCCAATTCGACAGGCTCCTTATTTACGGTTCCGCGCAAGATATAGTACACGTACATGGTTATCCCTCATTTCTCTCATCAGCAAATGCACTGGACTGTTATTCTTCGATACGGTTTATGAGTGTCGCTCGTTTGTCTATCCACGAGCAAACGCACTGCGACCATCATATCATGATCTTCCGGTACTGTTAAGTCTGTCTGGCTGTGTTCTGGGCCCACTTCTTATAGCACTATTCTATAGTACCATAGTTCTCTGATGCCGCATTGTTTTGCCTGCTAAATCTTGCGGAGATATTAATGTTTTTTAATGTAGATTGCCGCATTTTGCTGCAAATATGATAGCAAGCACGCGTTTTGTATGTTATAATAAAAGAGCTTTACATAGATAAAGCCGGGAGTGAAGCGGCTCCGGGCCTCTTGTTGAGGTTAGTAGAGACCTCTCATTATATATGTTGAAGGTAAAGCAAATGTCATATAGAGTAGCTTGAATAGATGCATTGAAATTGGTGGATGTAATATTTATTCGGTAGTATGTTCACTAGCTTCAAAGTATCATATTGTGCTATGTGCTCTTATATAAAAGCCTATCTGAGATGTTTCTGGAGCGCGGCCAGTTGTGCCTATACATCCTGGCGTTTATTGCTGCCTGACGCTTTCAGCCGCTGATGTCAAGCCGGATGTATGGCATATCTTTCAATTGTAGAACATTACGTTATCAGGGGAGTTATTAATGATTATTGTCCTGCTCATGCTGTTGGCTATTGCTCTTACGCTAGTAGTTGCAGGATTATTCCTCTCGCCGCGAGCCAATGCCGCTGAACAGAAACAAGCGGGTTCCTCATATGCTTCTCGGGAAGCAGCGCGGGCACGAATGAATCGCCGCGGGGCCGATAGTCAGATATATGGGATCGATACCGGCATGCGCAAGCTGCAGCCCGCACGGACCCAGCGTGTCGCACGTCTACAGCAGCCGCGCGTGCAGACGAATTACGCGGCCTATGAAATAGTTGAATCTATTTCTCCTGTAGCTGGTGGCTGGACGCAGATTTTAGCTTTATTGAATGTCAAACAACTGATCCAGCCTCGGCGAGGTGAAGCAACCCCTTGGTTAGGTATCTGCTTAATTCTGATCGCGCTTTTCGGCGCTGGTATGATCGCGCTGCAACCGCTCTTGTCCGCACCATCCAGCACTATCCCCTCGCTCTGGAACACTATCACTTCTGACATGCCGGAGCCGGCCCCCAAACCCATTTCCAAACCCGCCAGCAATCCCTCGCAGCCGACATTTGTGGGTGTTGTAGGAGCTTCCAAAGCGCTGATCCGGCTTAACCAGATGTCGGTTGATCAGTATCAGTCCCAGAACGAGTTTGATACGTGGGCTGCGTCCGCCTGTTCGGCCGCATCGATGACCGAAGTGATCAACTCCTACAGTGGGCACCACTTCCGCGTTACCGATATCTTAAAGGTCGAGGCCAATCTTCACCAGATCACGCCCGATCTCGGATTGCTGCAGCCCAGCGGTATCGATGCCACGGTTGACCGCTTTGGTTTCCAGGCAACCCACCTGAACAATCCGTCCCTTGACGAAGTCATCAAGATCGCCAACCAGGGACGTCCAGTGATCGTCAGTTTTCCGCCCTCAGCGATTGTCCCCGGTGGACATATTCTGGTTATACGTGGTGGTAATGGTGATCAGGTGTACCTGGCTGATTCCTCCATCCTCAATCAAACCTCGATGTCGCGTGCGAAATTCTTATCTCTCTGGCGCGGCTTCGCCGTAGTGGTGACTCCAAAGAATAGCAAGTAATTCCACCTAATAAAAGGGAGTGGCATTGAAGTCCTGCAGGACTTCAATGCCACTCCCTTTTATTAGGTGGAATTCTATTTTACTCTTCGCTGCCTGCTGGCACAACGGTATCTTCTTTGGGTGCGGGTGGGATATGCAGCTTCATGCGGCGGAAGGATTCCGCATAGCGCATCTCCAATCCTTTTTTCTCTTTTGCGTCCTTCGCAACCGAGGCGGCACGCTCACGCATGCGCTCAGCCATGCGATCGTTATCATCGGGATTAAACTGGGATTTGTGGCACATCAGGCCCTGGCCCTTTTTATCGATGCTCTCGGTGACATCAACATAGGTATTGGTCTGGGTGCTACCGAAGAAATAGACTTCATGTACGCGATAGGGCTGGAGTTCTTCCGCCAGCAGCTCACGGAACGAGCGAGGATTGCCCGCGAACGGGAAAATGGAATCCACCACGATGTTGCCGGTCGCCCGGTGATCGGGATGATTGAGGTACCCGGTCGCATCTGGCTTCTCATCTGGATCAGGAGCCATGATATGAGACGTTGGATCATGGGTGAAGATAACGCGTGGACGATATTTGCGGATCAATTTGACCACAGCGCGGCGCGTATCTTCGCTATTGACCAGATGGCCATCACGATTGCGCAGGAACTCAACCGCTTTAATGCCGTAGACCTCAGCGGCTGCTCGCTGTTCTTGTTCGCGTAGTAGCATCAACTCTTCATCGCTCTGGCTGGGAATTTCGCTACCCTCTGTACCGTCGGTCATGACAACCCAGACAACCTTTTTGCCCTGGCTGGCCCACAACGCACAGGTCGCTGCCGTACCAAAGTCATTATCATCTGGATGTGCTCCAATTACCATCGCCTCGTAATCGGGTTCAGTCAACATTTCGACTGCGCCCTGAGCAGTTCGATCTCCCATGGTATAAAAAAACCTTTCATTGCATTTAAAAAGAGGATAATGGATCAATCACCAGGCGTTGCCGCTCATCGTTTATGAGGACACGCTCAAAGGTATTGATCACCTCGTCACATGTAATAACACTTTCCAGCAGGGTATCTAATCCCACAGCCCTTTCAAGCAGACCTTTTTGTAGGAGTTGCTGTTCTGCCGGCGTGTGGCCTAATAAATATGCCAGCAACTGACTATCCCATTGCAGGAGCAGACCCGCCTGGAGCAGACTGCCGCACCTCCTGCGAATCATGTCGAAGCCAACCACTTTGCGCTGGCCCACCACTACCTCGTAGGGAGAAAGGGAGCCATAGCAGGCGCGGTTCATCAACATTTCATATTCCCTGGTCTCCGGTTGCCGGCGCAGCGCGCGCTGCGCATGGGCCTCCTCTGGTGTAACCATGCGCGTCTGAACCCCCAGCTGGGCCAGCGTGGTTACCCATGATTCGCCGAACCAGCGATATGATTCAACCAGGTCGGGTAAATGGAGGGGATGATCGACCGGCAGCACCACATCCAGGCTGAGCAAGCCTGGTCCCACCAGTACAGCGGTTCCCCCGGCGCGCCGGTGATAGATAGGAAACGATCCAGCCGCCAGGGCAGCTGGATTGAGGATGTTTTCCTTTTGAGAAAATCCGAGTACCAATCCGGTGGGCTGGGCCAGCGACCAGTAAATGGTGGCAGGATCACCAGGTTGAACATTGCTCAAAAGTTGCTCACTAAGCTCAATGTGTTGCTGCTGATCGGCAATCGTTAGCGGATAGATGAGCCAGTTACTCATAAATGCGTTTATACTTTTCTCTGTTGATTTCTGAAAATTTGCTTTTTATTGTATCACGCTGGTGCTCTGGTGTCACATGAAACCGCGCGCTAAGAGTCCTCCTCTTGTAGCGCCTGCCGCTTGCGTGCATGCTTTTCCAGGCGTTCGAATAGCTGCTGCTGCATATTTTTGAGCCCATTCATTTTCTGCTCAATCAGCACCAATTGCTCGCGAATGATCTCATCAGAGCGATCCAGGTGCAGTAGCTTTTGCTGGGTATCCGCGCCCTGGCGAAATGCTGTCCTTTCCTGCTCGCGTTCGTCTTCGGCCTGCAGGAACTTACGAATCTCACCCAATGAAAAGCCCATCAGTTCACGCAACGACTTGATATACATGATGCGCTGTAAATCTTCTTCGGTATAGCGCCGATAATTACCTTCGGTACGCTCAGCCTGGGGGAGCAGCCCCATCTCTTCATAATAGCGCAGCGTGCGCTTCGTCAGCCGGGCATGCGTTGCTACCTGATCGATTGAATAATAGTTCTGTGTTGTTGTGTTTGGATCTGGCTCGTCATCATCTGGATGTGTCATTGCGGTTGACCCTCTTTTACATATTCGCTGTCGGGTTCTGATAGACATGCCTTGCCTCTGGTGAAGCGAGCACCTACGCGTAACTCATTGTATCAGATTTCATGGAATGGAACCGGCACTCGAAAAGACCTGGAATAACCTTCATTATGCCGCTAACTGGTAACAGCTTATTATCTCATATCATTAACGTTCACGTCAATGTTAATGCGGCATTTTGTGCGGGAAAATAAGCCTAAAATTGCGAGATGTATGGTAAAATGATGAGTGTGGCAATGCCCTGATTTTTCTTAAAGAGGGGATGGAGGTAAGTGAGTTGAGGGGTGGAAATATGTGCAGGACAGGCATATGCCTGAAGGTATTGCATAGCGCAGGTCGAAATAGTCAAACCAGAGCCATGGTTGTTTTTTGAGGCAAGGATAATTGAGATGCACGATACATTATCTTCTCTGGTTGAGAGAGCTATTGCCGGGCACCATCGCCCGCTTGAGTTTTATTTGCGTGAGCATAGCCGTCTTCCTGGTTCCAGGCCTAACTTTGAACTGGCTAATGATTTTGCGTATCTATTAGCCGCGGCCAGTGCGAAACAGCGCGACAATGTTCTTTCCCTCATATATACATTTGCTAGCCACGATGGGATACTTGCCGCTGACGATGTGCAATCCGAGTTTATCATCCTTTGCGGTGTAATCGCAGCTGGAGCCTGCGCCGCCACTCAGAGCGAATGGCGTGAGCAGGTAGCTGGCATGCTCTGCCACTATGCCTGTAGCCCTTCGGGGCCTATCAGAGAGGCCGTCGCGACAGCTTTTCAACATCTCTTAAGCGCTGATGCCTCGATGACCATGTCATATCTCTCCCAATTAGCGACCAGTGATAGCTTTTTGCAGCAGAGGGCTGCGATCGCCTCTATCTCCGAGTCGCGTCTGCTCTATGGCACCGAACTTGCCGAAGGCGCCTTGCAACTACAACGTACGGTGCTTGAGCATATCTTGCAGGTACCTGTGTCAGAGCGCAAATGCGAAGATTTTCGCATCTTGCGCCGTACATTGGGCTATACCTTGAGCGTTGTCGCGGCTGCCCTGCCCGCCAAATGTTTTGCCTTTATGCGCGAGTGCGCTGTATGGAATGATAGCGACATAAACTGGATCCTGCGCGAAAATCTCAAAAAGAAGCGTCTGGCGAAATATTCTCAGGAAATTGCCGTCGTGACTGAATTGCTCACGTAGCGACCCTTACCTGTCCGTGGGGAAAGCGCGATCAGCCAGAGCATGACATGCCTCGCGTGGGCGGCAGGGATTGCGAGATCAGGAGGTCTATGGTATTATGACACGCTGATAGATAACAGCAGAAAACCCCAACTCCTACCTGGACGCGCTGAACGCGGCATGGTGGGAAGAAAATTAGGATACATGTCAGATCTTTTCTATGCAATGACTATGCCCGGGCTGGAAACGCTGGCGTTTAGCGAGATTCGCGCCACCCTACCCGAGTCTGCACTGGTGAAATTTATGCGCGGCATCGCGCTCTTTCAGACCCCGGAACTCCCTGAGAACCTGCTGGACCTGCGTACGACTGAGGACGTTTTTGTGGCGCTGGCCCATATCAAGGGGTTGCGGCGCGGACCCGATGCGTTACGTGTCTTACATAGCGCCACCCTCAATGCCGACCTTACTAATGCGATAGCGAGCTGGCGCCGTGGACATCACGGGGCGCATCCCAGGACATGGCGCGTTGTCAGCCAGATGGTCGGCTCCTACGATTTCCGTCGCGTCGACGCGGGCCAGGCGGTAATCGATGCGTTACGCAAAAGCATGCCGCGTGGTATGCGCCTGGTTGAAGATGACGCGGACCTGGAGGTCTGGCTCTGGTTAGGGGGCGGCGATGTTCTGATCGGGGTGCGACTCAGTGATGCTACGATGCGCCATCGAGCCTACAAACGCCAGCACCTGCCCGCTTCCCTGCGACCTACCGTCGCGGCCTCTATGGGATGGCTCTCTCAACCCACTCCTGATGATATCGTTCTGGATCCCCTCTGTGGCGCTGGCACAATCCTCATCGAGCGAGCCCTGCTGAGCCCGGTAATGCGAGAACTGGGTGGCGACATCCGCGAACAGGCGGTTAGCATGGCACGGCGCAACGCCCGCGCGGCTGAGGTCAACGTGAGCTTGAAGACCTGGGATGCGCGCGCGCTTCCCCTGGAAGCCTCCGCTGTGACGCGTATCATCACCAATCTCCCTTTTGGCAAGCAGATCGGTACGCGTGAAGATAACGAAGCGTTGTATACTGCATTAATACGTGAGTTCGATCGCGTGCTCGCTCCAGGCGGTTTGATGGTTTCGCTAACCAGTGACGACCGCCTGTGGGATCGCATCATCCAGGAGCATGGGTGGAAGACACAGAAAAAAGTTGTCTTTGTGGTGCTTGGTCAACCGGCCAGCATCTTTGTGTCGGAGCGGGCATAATTTTCGTATGCAAGTTAGCGTCGGTTATTCCCTTTTATTTGCGAGTGGATGCCGTCGCATCATGCGTTGCAGGAACAAATAATATCAGAATAAAGAGAGGAGACTACTCCCTTGGCTAATGCAACTACTGCCGATTTTCGTAACGGCATGGTTATTCGCTATAACAATGATCTCTGGACAATTACTGAATTCCATCATGTCAGTCCAGGAAACTGGCGTGCGTTTGTTCGCACGCGCTTAAAAAATCTCAAAAACGGTCGTGTGATTGAGCAGCGTTTTCGTGCCGGTGAAGATGTTGATGAGGTACGTGTCGAGCATCAAAACTGGCAATTTCTCTATATCGATGGAGATGATTATGTCTTCATGAACACCGAAACCTTTGATCAGCAGCCGATTCCAAAGGAGATGCTGGGTGACGCCATCAAATTCCTGAAAGAGCAAGATGTGGTTGAGATGCTGGTCGATGGAGAAAACATCATCGCCGTGCAGCTGCCGAATTTTCTGGAACTGGCCGTTGAGAGCGCCGAGCCCGGTGTACGTGGTGATACGGCCAACAATGTTACCAAGCCCGCCACCCTGGAGACCGGAGCGGTGGTCAACGTACCCTTGTTCGTCAATCCTGGCGACCGCATTCGTATTGATACCCGCACCGGCCAATACGTTGAGCGCGTCAAATAAAGATCACTCATGTGAAGAGGGCGTTGCGGCGGATGGACGTGTCCACCCGCCGCAACGCCCTCTTCACATGAAAACTTTGTTTTTTAGTGTTTATGCACAATCAGATCTCGCACATAGGCAAAGATGCCTGGAAAAAAGAGGATTAACACCATCAGTACCACAAAGCCCAGTACGGTCGGGATGGTTTCCACGGTGATCTGTCTCCGTTTCTCAGTGGGCGCCCTCATAATGCGCATGGCAATGATGAGCACAAAGAAGATAATAACCACCACCCAGAGTATAGTGGCGATCAGAGGGTTGGCAAGAAAGGACATAGATACAAAAACATCTTTCTATGTTTGTTGACCGACTTCATCATCTTGTGACCGGGATGGAACAGAGATAGGGTGCTCGCTAGCGCGTAAGGAAGAGCAGAGCCCATAGATGAGGCCCATAGATGAAGAGGGCAATGATGATTGATAGAATGGCGTTCACCAATACGGCTCCGGCCGCCACATCCTTGGCAATTTTCGCCAGGGGATGATAGTTGGGTGAGGCCAGATCGATGCAGAGCTCTATCGCCGTATTGATCATTTCCGCGATAAAGACCCCGCTAATGGCGATAAAGACCAGGGCGAATTCGATGGACGAAATATGGAGAAGCACACCCAGCAGAATCGCCAGCACCGCCATAGTCAGGTGCACGCGTATATTGCGCTGCGTGCGAATAGCATACCAGAGTCCTTGGAAGGCAAAGCCGAAACCTGCGATAAACTTGCTTAGCTCATTGCGAGAGGTATGCTTATGCAGCGGAGGCCTGGGGGCTTGTTCCGGCTGTTTCATGACCGATACGCCTTTTGCCCCAGTTTTTGCAGTACCGCCTGTTGAATCGCCACCATGGCCTGGTAGCCAGACTCTGTATGGTCATCATAGCCGATCAGGTGCAGTACACCATGAGAAAGCAGGTAGACGAACTCGGTGGTCTCCTCATGACCGGCCTCCCGCGCCTGGCGTTGCACTGTGGGCCAGGAGATGACGATGTCGCCAAGGTTGGTGGCCATACCCGGTGGTGTGACAAATGCCGGGGTGGATGCCCGCTCCTCACCGTCTCCGCTATCCTGGGGTGTCCATAATTGTTCAGCTGGTGCCTGAACGATGGGTTGCTCTAAAAGTGGAAATGACAGCACATCCGTTGCTTTGTCCTGTTCACGATACTGCCTGTTCATCTCCTGAATGCCAGCATCATCTGTAATGAGCAAGGTGAGCATGACGGATTGTGTAATGGCGGCCGCCTGCAATGTAGAGTTGACTACCTCATCCAGGTCGATGGCGGAGACAACCTGTTCTGCCTGTGCGGCCTGTGCTTCATCACTGAGATTAAGGTATAACTCGATGGCTGGATGTTCTTGCATGAAAAAATCCTCAAAAATAGGAATGCGCTTGTATTTGAGGGTGTGGAAGATGCTCTGCTTGAGTAGAAAGAGAAGCTTAGTATGTTTACCCGAGGCACGTTTTTGAGAGGCATCATAGAGAGCCAGGACAGCATCTTGAATGCCTCTCAGACAAAAACGTACTGCCTTACTTTACGCGTAATCCGGGGCACCCAGTTTAACCTCTGCGTGCGGCCTTACGCTGTCGGGCAGCTTCTTTTCTTTTGCGTTTAATGCTCGGTTTTTCATAGTGCTCGCGGCGGCGTGCTTCAGCGAGGATACCATCCTGCTGAATTTTGCGGTTGAAGCGCTTCAGCGCCGTCTCAAACATCTCGTTGCTACCGATTTTAACTTCCGTCACCAGATCCCCCCCTCTCACGGCCTGGTTTAAAGTAGGATGAATTGCATTTACATGCTATAACTACTTCGTGGACCTGCGCCAAAATTATAGTGTAGGTACTTCCTTGTGTCAAGGTGTGATGGTTCCCGGATCACCTTTTTTGGGCAGCTTTTTTGCCAAAGGCAATGATAAACACAATGAAGCCGAGCACCAGGATACTGAACAGGGTAATGATACGATCGAGCAAGATGGCCGCGGCCGTCTGATTGACAAGGTCCACGCCCTTATAGAACAGGGCGATCATCGCCGCCATGCCTCCTTCGACCAGCCCCACGCCCCCGCCTGTGGCTGGGATGACCGTCAAGAGTGCTTCTCCCAGTCCAATAAAGATTGAGGCGGTCAGAATGTGGAGGAGATTGCCATCAATCAGGTTCAAGGCCAGGGCGATGAAGAAGAAGCGCAGAGCTTCGCAGCTCCATACTCCCATGGTCAGCAGGGTCAGTTGCGGTAAGCGGCGGAACGAGCCCAGCGTCCCCTCTTGAAAATGGTAGTACTGTTCACGAAATCGCCCTGGTATAAGTTTGGCGATCGGCTCACGCACCTGGCGCAAGACGAATAGACCGATAATACCAATGACCACCGCGATCAGCAGAATCTTCATGCCCAGGGCGATCTGGGGAGGCATATTCTGGTGTAGGCTGATCAGGACGGCCGGAATAAACAGCAGCAGCAGTATAATTAAGTCCAGTAGCCTCTCCGCCAGGACTGTACCGAAGCTGCGCGTTGTTGAGACATTGATTTCCTGGC
Organism: Dictyobacter halimunensis; assembly: GCF_036245075.1. Lineage (NCBI taxonomy): Bacteria > Bacillati > Chloroflexota > Ktedonobacteria > Ktedonobacterales > Dictyobacteraceae > Dictyobacter > Dictyobacter halimunensis. The sequence continues at coordinate 1,048,500 of NZ_BSRI01000002.1, read as the reverse complement.
GCAGCAGGTAAGCGCGGTAGAGATCCCCTAATTTGGCGGGCACCACCACATTGGCGAAGAACGAGATATAGACGATCTCCACCAATTTTGGTAGGCGTGGGAGATGAATGCCATTTTCAGGTTTAAAGCCAACGTTCTCGAGCAAAAACTTCCAGCGCCAGGCGCGCAGGCCAAAGGAGAGATAATAAATGCAAAATGCGCACAGAAAGAAGATGAGATTGGCGTGCCTGATTGCCGCCCATGTTTTCTGAGGATTGATATTTGCTTTGAGGGCCACAATGACCAGGGCAACGATCACAAACGCCAGTGGCACCAGGGTTCGCCAGTTCAAGAGACGCTTGCCCAGCGCGAGCTGATCGCGGGTGATTTCCTGTGCAGGCTGTTTGTCCGTCGTCTCACGTTCGGACTGTGTAACGTCAGATATATTTTCTATCGTGTTTGCATGTGTCGACGGTGCTATTTGTTCACCATCTATGGCAACCTGGCTTATACGCCGGGCCTCGTCATCATCACGAACCAAGACGACATCCTCCACATCTTCTGGCTATTACAGATTCGCACTACATCGTACTGTCATCAGGCAAGGCATAAACGGGAAACGTAGCTGTTTATGCGCCGCCTCTACCCAGTATACTGCCACTGTCTAAAAAACGACTTTTGCGTCTCCTGTCTTCCAGGACTGAGCGATAATAAGATGGATAGGATTGGTTGTTTTCTCCATCGAGGTGGAGAACGAAGAGGTGCGCGCTGTACAGGTGCCAGTGACGGCACCTGTACCTGGTGAGGACAGAGAACATGCCTGTTGGCGTCCTCAATGGAAGAGGGTAGATACGTGATCAAATATCGGGGTGGTATATTCCTGGCTATGGCTAATAGAGTACGTCTCGGATTGAACTGATATGACGGTTGCCAGGCACTATCGTTACCCTCTGTCTCTATTGTTCGTATTCCGAAAAAAAACATCTCGTTGCCATCACACTTCCGGCTATGTCAGCCAAAGCAGGGATATGCACTCAGGAAATAGTTGAATACTGACCAATCCGCTTGCTGAACCACTCGATCGTCTGGCGCAGGCCCTCTTCCATGCTGACTTTGCGTTCCCAGCCCAGAACCTGGTACGCCTTGGTTGTATTGGCGCGGCGGCGCTCGGGATCATCGACGCGGCTGGTTTCAAAGCGAATTTCGGAGGAAGAATTGCAGAGGCGGATAATCATCTGTGCGTATTCCAGCACGGTATGTTCCTCGGAGCTTCCCAGATTAAACACTTCACCAGTCGTATTGGGGCTAAACATGGCGCGCATCAAACCTTCGACCAGGTCGCTTACATAGGTGATGCTGCGTGTCTTGCTGCCATCTCCATAAATGGTGATAGGCTCATTTTTTAGCGCCTGTATGATGAAATTAGGGATCATGCGACCGTCTTCAAGGGCGCTATTGGGGCCATAGGTATTGAAGATACGCACGATGCGAACATTGGTTTGATACTGCCGATAGTATTCCATAACCAGTGTTTCGCCCAGGCGTTTGCTCTCATCATAGCAGGCCCGTGGCCCGATCGAATTGACATTGCCCCAGTAATCCTCGCTCTGAGGATGGACTAGAGGATCGCCATAGATCTCTGATGTGGAAGAGATCAGGAAGCGAGCGTTGTTTTTGCGCGCCAGTTCTAGCATCCGATGGGTGCCAACGCTATTGACCAGAATGGTTTCGATGGGATGTTCCAGATATCCAACCGGGCTGGCCGGGCTGGCAAGGTGAAAGATCACCTCGGGCTCGCTCTCAAATGGCTGGGTCACATCATGTTGCAAAAACGTGAAATGAGGATGGTCAATGAATGCGTGAATATTGTCAATGGAACCGGTTATGAGATTATCAACACAGAGAACAGTATGTCCTTCATCAAGTAAGCGTTCACAGAGATTGGAGCCAATAAAACCTGCCCCACCTGTAACTAAGATTTTCAATGAGAACCTCCAGACATAGATAATATCTTTTCATAGATATTTGTACCTAATGGGTAGACGAACCGTACACTGGTTGGTAACAAGCATAGCATAATAGATTAAGCTCCTAAACTGGCTCATGCTACCTGTTTTGGTGTACGTTCCAGTCCCCCATAGACGATGATGGTTCCCTGTCTATCCTGTGTTGATTCAGGGGATGTTTTGTGTAAACGGATGAATAAGCCTCATGAACGCTGTTTTTCGACCTGAACGACCTACGGCTCATCTGATGGAATGGCTGGCTTTGACTGCTTATTCCTACCACCAATACGTTTTAGTGCTCAAATTCGTCACAGGCTATTTATTAATAGTACCACATTATGCTGCTTTTGCCTGATGGCGCTTCCATCTCTGGTAGAGTACCTCATCGCCCCAACTCAGGAAGCCGCTGGTTGTAAAGCCATGTACAATTGTTACCGCCAGCAGTGAATGGGGACCGGGTAAGAAGAGGTAGACCAGGCTAAAAACCAGGCCAGCCAGGCCGACTCCGCCAACGCTGCGCCAGTTCCATTTGCCCAGGCGATGATAGAGGGTGTAGACGGCAGTGCTGATCAGCCAGCCCAGGAAGAGCGAATGGGTCCACTGGACGACTGCGGCCAGCATAAATCCCCGGAAGAAAAGCTCCTCGACGGGTCCATTAATAAAAAGATAAAAGAATGTTTGAATGCATTGATCGGCTGCCGTAGGTTTACGGAACCAGCGGCCCACGATAAACATCCGATAAGTAGCCGCGAATGCCGCCATGCCGATTCCCACCAGCAGACCAATCAAGAGGTGGAGCGGCACATTGGTCAGGGTGAGCCCCAGGAAGCTCAGTGGCAGGTGGAAAATGGCGATATAGCCCAGTGGAACCAGAGCCATAGGGATGATGCGCATAAGAGTATCCGGCCACATCCAGCGCCACGTGCTGGCGACGGTCGAATAGACGAGCTGTGAAGACTTTTCTGAAGACACATGCTTTCCTCTTCGAGGTAAAAAGACGGTATTTGCCCGGGTTGTTGCCATGAATTACACTAACTTTCTTCTTGGGTCATGTTTAAGGGACTATTAATGGATGTTAAGTTAGTGTAAACAATATGCGCGGTATTTGTCCAGTGAGATAGCTATAGTTCCTGCTCGGGATAGGTCAACGAAACCGTTGTAGTTGATCGAGACCTTCCTGCACTTCCTCCTGTGAAAAATCGCCCAGCTCAAGGTCAGTGCTGCTCTTCTTTTGCAGGCGCTGGTAAAATTCCTGGCCCGCCTGCAGGGCCTCTGGGGAGGGATGCTGCTCCAGCAGATCAAAGAGAACATTCTCCGCCTGAGCGTACATGCCTCGCTGCTCATAGTAACGAAACAGCTTTTGCTGTATATGCGCGGGCAATGCATAGTCGGCGAGCTTGTGAATTAACTCCTCCGCATCGTTGTAGAGCGGTGAGTCGTTACCCACATGTTCCTGATAGAGCAGTTCGAGGAGTAGATAGAGGGATTTCGTATAGCGATAATAGCTCTCGTTACTGTTGCCTAACCCGTCATAGGCTACGCCCTCCTCTTTCAGCATTGAGGCTACCCATAGGGCGCTGTCGACATTCAATTTGCCCAGGGGAGAGAGGCTCTGCAACAGTAGTTCATCCGCAAGCGAGTTGATAAAGCGTGAGGTCAGTCCCGTATATTTGAGCAGAAGGTTATCGATGGCGATGAGTTCATCTTGAAAGCGGTTGCGCTTGCGCAGTCCGATCAGGATCGAGAGCTCGTAGCCGATCTGCTCGGCCAGGCGGAGGATGTAATCTTTATTAATCATATGCCCTCAACTTTGTGAGAACCGTGCTAAGCAATAGGGCATCCATGATGGATGCCCTATTGCTTGTACTATGTCTCTCTAACTGTTGTGTTCCAGTTTGGCGATGGCTTGATCGATACGCTGCATACAGACTTCGCGACCCAGGACCTCCATCATCTCAAAGAGAGGAGGGGTGGCGGTGCGCCCGCTGACGGCGGTGCGGATCGTGCCAAAGAGCTGGCCCGCTTTGAGACCGAGTCTGGCGACCAGTTCGCGTAACTGCGCCTCCAGCAGCGTATGTTCCCAGCTATCCAGGCTATGCAAAAGGTCGCGCGCCTCTATCAGGGCGTCCCGGGTGCCGGCGGCATCCATTTTTTTCTGGATTAAGATGTCCAGGCTATAATCGATCTCTTTCTCATAGAAGAAAGAAACGACGTATGAAGCTTCGCCCAGTGTTTTCAGACGCTCATGCTCAAGTGTCAGCACGCGCGTCGTATAGTCACGATCCAGTGGACGCTGGATGCTGTCGGGCAAACCTCCTTCGGCCTCCGGCCGCTCCATGTATGGCAGCGTACGCTCCACCAGCTCCTGCAGGCTGAGCTTACGGATATAGACGCCGTTCATCCACAGCAGCTTTTCGGGATCGTAGATGCCCGATGAGATACCGATCTTCTCCAGGGTAAAGGCCTTGATCAGCTCTTCTCTGGTAAAGAGCTCGGTCTGGTCATCATAGGCCCAGCCGAGCAGAGCCAGGAAGTTAAAGACGGCCTCTGGCAGGTAGCCTTCGCGTTTATAATCGGACCAGGAAGGAGCATTGCGGCGTTTGCTGAGCTTCTTTTTGTCCTTCCCCAGTACGTTGGGTACATGATAGAACAGCGGGGGCTCCCAGCCAAGGGCCTGATAGATCTGCACGTGACGTGGCGCGCTGGAGATCCACTCCTCGCCGCGCAGGACGTGGGTAATACCCATCAGATGGTCATCGACCAGGTGTGCCAGGTGATAGGGGGCCAGGCCGTTTGTCTTAAGGATAACGGTATCATCCAGGTCGCTATTTTTGAAGACCATATCGCCGTGCAGCATATCATGCACAACGGTCTCACCTTCCAGCGGCATGGCGAAGCGTACCGTCCAGGTTTCGCCCGCCGCTTCGTGTGCCGCGCGCTCCTCGGGTGTCAGATAGCGGCAACGCCGATCGTAGCGGGGAGGCAGCTTATTGGCGATCTGTTCTTTGCGCATCTCGTCCAGGCGCTCGGGTGTGCAATAGCAACGGTAGGCGTGTCCGGACTCGATGAGCTGGCTGGCATACTGCTGATAGAGAGCCTTCCTCTGCACCTGGTAATATGGGCCATAGGGACCACCGATGATTGGACCCTCATCAACATCCATCCCCAACCATTCCAGACCACTGGTGAAATCTTCAACCGCTCCTTCTACAGTGCGTGCCAGGTCTGTATCTTCAATGCGTAGGATAAACTTGCCGCCACTGTGCCGGGCAAACAGCCAGCTAAAGAGGGCGGTCCGAAATGCACCAATATGTAGAAATCCGGTGGGGCTAGGTGCGAAACGCAGCCGGGGCACCTGAGTCTGCTCCGGCTTTAGTTGCCCCTCCGTACGGTTGTCAATCTGTGTCATACGAAGAATGGTTCTCCTTCAACTTCTTTACTACATCTCCGATCTATTGTAACATAGCATAACTGTGCTGGATAGCATGCGAAAAACAGCATGTCCGTCTCCTTTTTCTTAGCAAAGGTTCCTGGAAAGGTTATCGTTTATGTCTTCGCGTTTACCCGCTGCCGAACTGCTTCCTGATACGGCTACTATTTCTGCGCAAGGTGAATTGTTGATCGCTGGTCGAAAGCTGAGCGACCTGGCACGTATGTATGGTACTCCGCTGTATATTTTTGATCGGGCGACGATGATGAGTGCATGCGCACGTTACAGGCAGGCCTTTTCCACTGATTATACCGCATCGGCTGTACGTATCCTGTATGCCTCCAAGGCATATATTTCTCCGGTGCTGGCACGGTTATGTATGGAACAGGGATTAGGGCTGGATGTCGTTTCAGGGGGCGAACTGCAAGTTGCCCGGCACGCCTCTTTTCCCATGGAGCGTATCTCTTTTCATGGCAACAATAAGTCGGAGGCGGAACTGCGTATGGCGGTAGAGCTGGGTGTGGGCCGTATCGTACTTGATAACTGGAGCGAACTGGAGCGCGTGACGCGCATCGCGCGGGAGACGGCGACTCGTCCGGCGGTACTGGTGCGTGTCGCGCCGGATATCGATACCGACACGCATAAATATTTGCAGACTGGACATGCGACCGCCAAATTTGGTTTTCCACTGGCCACTGGTGACGCGAAAGCTGCTCTGTTACGCATCCTGCGCGATGATCAACTGGACCTGGCCGGAATTCATGCCCATAGTGGGACTTTGCTGCGCGAGACACGTCCCTATGAAGAGTGTGTGGAGCGCCTGCTATCCCTGGCGTGTGAGATCTATCAGGAAACCCGTTGGTGGCCGGAGGAGATCAGTCCGGGTGGTGGCTGGGGCATCGAGACCGTTGACGCATTGCAGATGCCCCCGATCGCGCTGCTGGCTCGAGCGTTGCAACGGACCGTTGAGGCGCTGCGACCAACACTGCCGGCACCTATGCCAACCCTGATTCTGGAACCGGGTCGCTCACTGGTCGGGCGCGCGGGAATGGCTGTATACCGCATTGGAGCCACGAAGGCGACGCCGGGGGGCGTGAATTATCTCTTTGTTGATGGTGGCATGGGCGATAATATCCGACCAGCTCTCTACGGCTCTCGCTATACGGCCCTGGCACCTGAACATGTCATGGAGCCAGCCAGCCAGACCTACTGTCTTTCAGGCCGCTATTGCGAGTCGGGGGATATGCTGATCGAGCAGGTTGAGCTACCTGTGCTGCACGAGGGAGATCTGATCTGTCTGCCGACCGCTGGCGCCTATAGTCTTCCAATGGCCAGCAACTATAACCTTGTCCCTCGGCCAGCAGTACTCATGGTTGACGAAGCAGAGATAGTTATCATGGAACGACGTGAAACGTATGAAGATATATTAGAGAGATATCTGGCCTGATGGCTTTCGCCTTTTTATCCCTTCTGCCCACGCAACAGGAGGGGGAGCGACGAATGCAATCACTGCCGGGCCTGAGAGATTGAGGAATTGAACGCGCATGGGAATCTGGATGCTGAAGAAGAAGCCGCCAAAGATAGACGAACATGATCAACCAACAGAACCTGTGCCGCATGATCTCTTTCCGGGCCCCGCGTCTTTTCCGCCTGCATATCCGACCTCGTCGGGTTATGATACCATCCCGGCTCCGCATGCGACAAACCATACCTTTTATCCCGTACCGCCAGCCACCGCGACCAGTGCAAATCTCCCACAGCCAGGCAGACAAGAAGGAATGCCTGTATCCATGGGATGGGGGCAAAGGTTGTCGCAAAGTATAAGCACCCTCTCGCTACGTCTATTGCCCCTGGAGGTTGGGTTATGTTTTGTGGGCATACAAATACTACTACTTGTGCGTTTTGTATGCAAAGCATGGAATCTCGCACCGGATGGTGGATGGGTGGGAACTGTCTATCAGATCAGCGATATGGCGCTGCTCCCTGTGCAAATGCTACTTCCCCCACTGCATCAGGCTTTTTTTACTCGCATCGAGCCCTACACACTCCTGGCGATCGTGCTCTATGGCTTCTGTTCGCGCATACTGGTCCATATCTTAAAGATGATCATTTATGCGCATATAGGCATAGACAGGGCTACCAGCCAGGGCAGTAACGTAAGGAAAACGGTGGACAGAGCGAACTAGTCTTTACCAAATTCGTCCAGGACGTCCAGGCTATTAATGAAGTCGCGATAGGCATCCAGGTTTTGCTCTTCCTCCTCCTCATCTTCCTGCTTCGTCTCTGATCGCACATTCGGGGGTTGCGGCTCTTCATTCTGTTCAGGAACAACACCAGCACGCTCCAGGACACTTTCCTCAACATAGATGGGAGTTTTGGCCCGTACCGCGAGCGCGATGGCATCGCTGGGTCGAGAGTCGATCTCAACATGTCGACCATCAACATCAAGGACAATGCGAGCGTAGTAGATTTCATCGATCAAATCAGAGATTACGATACTTACAATTTTCGCGTTAAGCTCTTCAATGACGTTCTTAAGAAGGTCATGCGTCAGTGGTCGCGGCGAAGTGGTTCCTTGCAGCTCGACGGCGATAGCATATGCCTCCGCATACGCTATCCAAATGAAGAGATAGCGCTCTTGTTTCGTTGCTTTTAAGATGACCACTCGCTGCTGCGTAGCCAGGTTTATGCGCACGCTCTCAACTGTCATCTCTACCATAGTTTTTCTGACTCTTTCTTTCGTGCGTGGATCCGTCGAATACCCAATGCATCTATTGTACACCTAGTAAAGCATAGGACGCAAATGTTAACGCGTCGTTGGACAGCTTCGTGTATCTCAATGTTCCTTTGCAAGGAGTATAACAAAACCAGCAGCTACTGCCAAGTCCTGAAGATTGATAAGAATGTCTGTTTGAAAAATCCGTTCAAAAAAAGCTTGTATTGCCTATGCTGTTGTGGTATTATCATCTGGAATAGTCGTTCTAGTTTTTGGCTGTGTGGGGAAGTTAGCTGAGGTGTTCAGAAAGGCAGGAGACCATACTATGTCGTTGGAGCAAGCCAGCGAAATACAACGCCGCATGTATGATTTCATTGTAAATTACATGAAATCAGAGGGGATGCCCCCCACAAATCGCGAGATTGGCCGCGAACTTAACATTGCCAGTACTGGCCACGTTGATTATCATCTTACCATGCTGGAAAAGAAGGGCTTGATCTCTCGTCAGGCGAAGAAGAGTCGTGGTATCAAACTTACCAAGCAGACTCAAGGTATCCCTGTCATGGGCACAATCGCAGCAGGTGAGCCCCTGGATATATACGAGGGGGCTTCTGAGACAGTCGATATGGGCCATAACATGGTAGATACCGAAAATTCATACGCTCTGGTTGTACGAGGCCGTTCTATGATTGAAGATCACATTTGTGACGGAGACTACGTGGTGATTAAGCGCCAGGAGACCTGTCAGAATGGCGATATCGTCGTGGCGGTTCATATGCAAGAAGGGGTAAGCGGAAGCGCTACTTTAAAGCGTTTCTTCCAGGAAAAAGATCACGACCGGGTTCGTCTACAGCCAGCGAACTCAGAGCTGGATCCCATTTTGATTCCCAGGAGTATCTGGGATCGTGAATGGCAGATTCAAGGCAAGGTCGTAGCGATCTTCCGTCAGTGCATCAGTGCTGCCTGAGCTCCTGAAAGCTCAGCTGTAGAACTGATTATTCCCCTTGCTAGCTTTAGCGGCGCGATTTTTCATCATAGACGGGAATCAAAGATCACCGGTACGCTTTCATAGCTACCGGGTAATATGATCTTGCTCCCGTCTCTATCTGTTTTGCCTTCCAACAGATATAGAATGCACTTTTGTATGCACTTGCGCCTGTTATTATCTGTTAAGCCCCTCCTGAACGACCTATGCTCTTGTACTCTTTGATCTATTCTGCTATACTTCTATTACTATGTTAGTAGGGATTTATTCTGTTGTGAGCCTCAATTTTTTGTGGAAGCTCAGAAAGGATGCGAGCCTTTGTTAAAGGCTGTTGCTGCGGCACTTGTCCTTATTGTAGGGGCTGCAGTTGTTCTCTGGTATGCAAACACCCTCAATTCCTGGGTTCTTGGTGGGTTAATAGGTGGCCTGGCGGCACTACTTCTAAGTATTCCAATCTCTTTAACACTTTTTTCGTTTCTCGCTCGTCGCCATGAAGAGCAAGAACGTATACGCTTGCAGGATGAAGAGTTTGAGGAAGAGCCCCGTTCTGGTATGTATGTCTATCGGCAGGTCCCTGAGCGCCTGGCGCGAACGATCTGGATCGAGGAAGACGATGGGTATACGCCGCGCAATCGTGGTGTATGGGGTGAAGAAGACGAGTATGAGGAATATGAACAAGAGCGCCGTTATCTCCCAGCTCCAACCAGAAGAGAATTGCCTCCCCCATCTCCACGCAACCTGGCCTCAGATGAATATCCGGCGTATCGACCCTCTTCAACGCAACGCCCCAGGTCTACACCGCGTCAGCTAACGCCACGCGATGGAGAGACTCCCAGTCGGCGGCACACAACACGTCGCCTGCCCAATCCTGGTTTCCCGGGTTACCAACCGGAGATGACGCGCAGCCAGTTTCAATCGCAGGCGTTGCGCATCGCGCGACAGGAAGCATCGCAGCGTTCAGAAGATGCCGCGCAAGACGACTATCAGGGATACCGTTCGCGTCGTCCATCATCTCCTCTGACGAATAAGCACTCTACTCGCAAGCCACCCAGTTCACATGGTTATCGCCAGATCACCAGGCAGCTTCAGGATACCGATGGCCCTTATCGCTATACCCAGCGTGGGCGGCGCATCGTTGATGCCAATCCATCACCCAATAGTCCTTATCGGGCGATTTCGGAAGATGAGGATATAAGCGCCCAAAAGTACCAATACAGGGATCCCGAAACCGACGTGTTTCCGCCAGATTTTATGGGTGCCGATTTGAAGAAGCCGCTCCAACGGCGTGCACCGTATATGTATGAGGATGACCCTTTAAAGGATGAGCTGGCGCAGCAATTAGAGCCACCGATAACACGCCGCTCCTCGCGTAATCTGACCAGCAGCCACGATGAAGAGTAGACTATTCTACCTCCTTTTGAGATACTAACGGTTCTGGCCTCTTTCAATAAAATGTGCTAGTATGAGACAAAATCGCAAGCTCTACGAAGGAGGCAGACGTGGCCCATTTCATGGATCTCTTAACAACGTTTATCACTAATCTGTATATCTCGACTGGCCTGTTAGGTATTGTTCTGGCAATGGCAATTGAGAGCTGCTGTATTCCTCTACCCAGCGAAATCGTCATGCCGGTGGCGGGCCTCTTATTAGCGCAGCACAAAATTCTCCCTGGAGTCAGCACTCCAATGGGTATTATTGCGTTGGGTCTGGCCGGTGCGTTAGGGTGCCTGATCGGTTCAACCATCGCTTACTGGATTGGCTACAAAGGTGGCCGTCCCTTGATGTTAAAGTATGGGCGCTACGTACTGATCTCACATCATGATGCCGATATCGCAGATCGTTTTTTCCAGCGCTGGGGTAGCCCCACCGCATTCTTCTCGCGCTTACTGCCGGTGGTTCGTACCTATATCTCGCTACCCGCTGGTATCACCAAGATGTCCTTTACCAAGTTCTGTATCTATTCCTTTATTGGCTCTTTCCCCTGGTGCGTATTGCTGGCCTACGCCGGTGTGGTTCTCAATGGCAATATGTCGACCATTGAACCATATTATAAGAGCTTTGAATATGTGATTGTCGCCGCCATTGTTGTTCTGGTCGTACTGTACGTCTGGCGCCATCTGCGCAATGATCGTCGCGCCCGCCTCGCGCATGAGGCCTCGAACACCGACCAGCCGGTGGACAATGCCCAGTTCCAGCAGCCGCAGCAACCCTGGAATCAGCCGGTGAACAATGCCCAGTTCCAGCAGCCGCAGCAGCCGCAGCAACCCTGGAGTCAGTCTTCCGGAAATCCACAGTTCCAGCAGCCACAGCAGCCCTGGAGTCAGTCTTCCGGAAATCCACAGTTCCAGCAGCCACAGCGACCAACACAATCCCAGCCTCCTCGTCGTTCATAAAACAGCTTATATCGCAAGCTATGCAAAAGGGGTACCTATTCCATATAGATAGGTACCCCTTTTGCTCTGTAAGACATTGGTCCTGTCTTTAGCAGGCTGATTTTTTGTCGGGCAAGTACTTATTTGCTGGCCTGGTTCAGTATATCAAACTCTCCCTGTGTCAGCTTAATGGTGGCCCCCAGCACGTTCTCTTCCAGATGTTTGACCGATGCTGTACCTGGTATGGGCAGCATGGTGGTGGAACGCTGTAAGAGCCATGCCAGAGCGATCTGACTTGGTTGGGCCTGGTGTTGCTGCGCGATACGTTCGAGTGGACTGCCCGGCTCCTCCAGATCGCCACCCGTCAGTGGTGCCCAGGGAATAAAGCCGATGCCCGCGCGCTGACAGAAGTCGACCAACTCTTCAGAGCCACGATCGGTCAGGTTATAGCGATTCTGTACCGTTACGATTGGCACGATCTTGCGCGCCTGATCCAACTGTTTTGCATCGACATTGGACAGGCCGACGTGACGGATCTTGCCCTCTTCCTTCATCTTGGCGATCTCACCAACCGAATCTTCAAACGGGACATTGGGGTCGGGCACATGGAATTGATAAAGGTCGATGGTATCGAGGCGCAATCGGCGCAGACTGCCTTCCAGGGCCTGGCGCAGATGGGATGGATGCCCTTGCGGTACCCAGTTATCCGGACCGGGCCGTCGCCAGCCGCCTTTGGTAGCAATCACAAGATTTTGAGGATAAGGATGGAGTGCCTCCGCGATAAGCTCTTCACTTACTTCGGGACCATATGAGTCAGCGGTATCAATCAGATTAATGCCTAGCTCTAGCGCTCGACGCAGTACCGCGATACTCTCCTGCTTGTCAGTCGGAGGGCCCCAGACGCCTTTACCGGTGATGCGCATCGCCCCAAATCCCAGGCGATATACATTCAAGTCACCACCAATGGCAAAGGTGCCGCTGGCTGTGGCAGGCTGCTGATGTGTCTGTTGCATGCGAAATTCTCCTTATCTTCATGAGCAGCAGGGCTCATATCTGTTGGTAGGAGGGAAAGGTGGAAAGCGTGGAAAATTCTTGCTGGCTCGTGATCTTTACCTTCTTGTGAATGAAGAACATGGATCTCCCTTCCCTGTTTAGAAAACGATTTCTCTTTGTGGGAAGTTTCACTCCCTAACCTCTCGCGCGCTAGAACAAGGTATTCTGGATGGGGGCATTGGGTGGAGGGGGTGGCGCGATCACAAAGACCGGGATACCGGCCTGGCGTGCCGCGACGGTGGCACTGCTATGGGGACCCTGACTGATACCATCCCAGAACGCAACGACGATCGAGACCGGCTGTACCAGCGCGTCTGCCGTGTTGCCTGGCTGCATGTTCTCTTCAAGTGAATGTTCCTCGACGATGTAGCCGTAGCGGCGTGCGCTGGCCAGCGCGTGCTGCTCAACCTTGCCTGTATTCTCTGCTACCACCACGCAACTGGCGGGCAGATGGGCAATCAATGACGTCACCAGTGAAAGCGGGGTGAATGCGGGTTGACCAATCACGGCAACCCGCAGTGGCTGCGGTGATTGCTGAAGCGCCAGGACGGAGATCGCATGTAGAGCTGATGCTAGTTGGGCAACATGAGAAGCCACGATAATCCTTTCCATGTCAATACATACTATTGAAAACAGATCAGTTTGCATGCCGGGCAGCAGGGAGTGCCTGATATCAATCATACAAGAATTTGTCTGTTTGTCCAGGTGTTGTGAGCGCGCTGCTGTGGTATGGGAGATGATCATCCCTTCTCATCAAGGGGCTGGCCCTGATGTGCCGGGTGTCGTGCCCGCGACATTGCCAGGTGATTTTTCAGGAAATTCCTCAGGATGCTGCTTGACCCAGGAACGCCAGTAGGCCAGTACAAAGATCTGGAGAGCGCCCGCGATCGGTGCTGCAAACAGCGCCCCGAGCAGGCCAAAGAGGTCCGCCCCAATCAGCAGGGCCCCGATAGAGATAATGGGATGGATGCCAACGGCATGCCCCAGGATACGTGGCGCCAACACCTGCCCATCCAGCCCACCTTGTACAATACTTGAGAAGATGAGCGCGATCAATGCCGTCTGCCATCCCCTGGTGGCCAGGGTTAACAGGACAGCAATGCCGATAGAAATATAGGAACCAACCTGGGGAATGAACTCGAAGACAAAAATAATGATCGCGATCAGCGTGACATATGGTACGCCGATAATACTGTATCCAATCCACATGATCGTACTGATGACCGCTGCCAGCGTAATCTGTCCCCGTATAAAGCCTCCCATGGTGTTATGCAATGTATCCAGAAAGAAGTTGACTTTGGCACGCGTGCGTAGCGGCGTCTTTTCACGTAGCCAGTCAATCGTCTTGTTCCCCTCCAGTAAAAAATAAACGCTTAAAGAGGTAACAATAATCAAATTAATGATTAATAAGAAAATGCTATTGACCACCGGAAAAACGTTGCCCACCACCGATAAAACATAATTGAGCACCTGTTCGCCAGAGGACAATATCTGACCGGGCGAGATGTTGACGTTGCTCAACTTGTTGATATATGGTTGCAGGCGTTGCAGAAGATCTGGCAGGCTATTTTGGATGGATATGATGAGCGCCGCTAACTGACCGATAGCCGTGAGAACGACAAAATAGATGAGCAGCAGCAGCAGCAGTAGTACTCCCAGATAGACGATTAAAATCGCGAGCGGTCTGGGGATAAAGCGTTCCAGCAATCTAACCAGGGGATAGATAACGTAGGCGATGAGGGCTGAAATACTCAGGGTGATGAGCGCTCCCAGGATCTTGCTGAGGATAAAGCTGATACCGATCAGGATAATCATCCAGGCGACGATTGTTAACGCGATTAGAAAACGCCTGGTCCATGCCGCGGTGGGCGTTTGATCGCCTTTGGGCACTATATTGTAATTAGATAAAGAGGACATTCAATCTACCCTCGCTCTCCGGCTCACGATATCTATGCGGGACAACACGTGGACGTATAAAGACCATGACGAGCCAGCAGCCAGTAATATTGAGAACATATCAAACGAGTCGGCGCTTTGCTTCAACCAAAAGATGTAATCAGAGGATGTAAATCGGAAGATCAATGCGAGGGGGGACTGGTATGAGGAGAGGAAAGAACAACCAGAGCTTTTTAGCCTGTGAAACCAACGTGATGCGTGAATGGTGCAAGATGCATAATACCTGGCCCTTGCACCATTCATGTACCCGACTATGCTGGACGATGCTTATCGTTGCGGACTGGTGGCTCTACGGCTCCTGAATTCATACTATTGGCATACATATAAGCGTCGTGACGGACGCTAAATGAGCGTATGATTGGATCATTAGGACCTGGGCCGCCACTGGCGGATTGACGTTCGCGTATCAGATAGACCTGTTCGGTTAAAGGTTGTACATAGTAACGATTTTTCATCCTGAAATGCCTCCACTGAGAATCCCCCCACGAAAGGGTGTAATTTATCTTGTTATATTGCGCCTGCCAGGCGGTTTCACCCATCTATACAGTTATGCGCGTGAATGGTGCTGTCGGTAGGTTTACCTGGTTGTCGCCCGTGGTAGGGCGCGGTATTGAGTTAACGAGGAATGTTCATCTCGCGTATCCCCTGCTTATGGGGCGACCGAACATTCCGTAGAAAAGTGTATGGACAGGTGGAAATAAACGTATGCTGGCAATCGTCAAAAGACACCTGCGTTGTGTGCTCAACTTTTGACGTTTCCATGCAAAGGAATGCAATCCCCTTCAATCATGTGAACGTAGCGATCTAGAACGTTGCTACGTCTCCTAACCATAGATCAGCTTGCTTGCAACTACTGGAGGTGGCTGAGATGACCGTAAGTGAGCGGCAGCCTGCCACTTTGGCGTACGCGAATACCTGTATGTAATATCACAGCATCCATGGGAAGAACGGGCTGAGGATGCCGTTTCGTAAGAGGATACGGTTCGCGAGAGCAACTGTAAGACCATTAGAGTATAGCCTACTTTCACTTAAAAGACAATATTTTTGACTGTGGATTACAGGCTTCAGAATCGCCATAAGATTCATATGCGGTAAGAGAGAAGCACTGCTGGCTTGAACAGCCAGCAGTGCTTCTCTCTTACTGTGCCGACTCCGCGGCCGTCCCCTTGCCTCGTGCCATCGCGCTAAAGATACCCAGGGCCGCAAAGGCGGCACAGCCCATCAATGCGGCGTGGAAGCCGCCCATGAACATCTGTTGCAGCGAAGAAATCCTTGCAGGCGATAGTGAGTGCGTTTGGCTGGCGAGTAGATTTCCGGCTATGGAGCCACCCAGACTGGCAAAGATTGTGCCCATCATCGCCACACTCAATGCCTGGCCGATGACGCGTCCGGTGGCCAGCAGGCCGGACGCCTCACCCTGGGCCGAACGCGGCGCGGCCCCCATCATGGTACGTGTATTGGGTGATTGAAAGATGCCCTGGCCAATACCGATAACCAGCAGCCGCCAGATAATATCCCACAGCGTGCTCTGCGCGCTTATCTCAGAGAGCAAGAAGAGCCCGAAACAAGCTATGGCCAGTCCAATGGGCGAGAGCCAGCGCGAGCCGATACGATCCGCCAGCGCGCCGCTCAAGGGAGCCAGAATGGCCATCGTCAGTGGTAGTGGTGTCAGCATCAGCCCCGTCTGCTCGGTGGTGAAGTGTCGTAACTGCTCAAAGTAGAATGGCATCAGAAAACCTGGTGCGAACAGGGCCATCATGCACAGCATAAAGGTGATATTGGCAAAGGCAAATGTACGATTGCGGATCAGGTTTAAATCTAAAATGGGATGAGCTATACGGCTCTCGACGTAGATTGCCGATCCCAATGCGATAATACTGATGACCAGAGTAACGATTAATCCGGCCGACAACCAGCCCCACTCCTGGCCAAAGGAGAGTCCCAGGGTGAGCGTTGAGAGCCCAATGGCCAGCAAGGTGGCACCCAGGGGATCAAAACGGCTGCTTTGTCCGTGAGCCGGCCGAATCTCTCGATAGACATAAAAGGCGGCGCATAACACCAGCAGGCCCAGTGGCACGTTGACATAGAAGATCCAACGCCAGGTCAAATATTGAGTGATCAGTCCCCCAATAGTTGGCCCCGCGCTGACGCCCAGCGATACCACAACCGCGTTCAATCCCAGCGCCAATCCGCGTTCATTATTTGGAAAGGTGCTGGTGATCATGGCGATGTTAACCGCGAAGATCATTGCGCCCCCCACCCCCTGAAAGATGCGCGCCAGGATCAACATCAGCAGGGATGGCGCCATTCCGCACAAGGCGGATCCGCTGATAAAGACGATCAGGCCAGCTAAGAAGATAGGCTTGCGCCCGATTAAATCCGCCAGGCGACCAAAGGTCAGCAAGACGGCCGCGATCACAACCAGGTAGCCAATAATAATCCACTCGATCTCCCCACTTACCCCCACATGGAAGGTGTTTGAAATGGCGGGAAGGCCAATATTAACAATCGAACTATCTAACGTCGTCAAAAAGCCGCTTGAAGCGGCTAAAATAAGTACAGCCCACTTATTCACCCCCGGATGCACCTGTCCTGGTAAATGGGTAACGGACCCCGATGCAACCGGTTTCTCCACCTTTACAGCTTCTATCTCCCCCTGCGATGCTGTTTCAAATCTCCCATGAAATACTTGTCTGTGCTCATCATGCATGCCTGATCTCCCTGGAACAAAAAGATAACGTTTTCTATCTAACCTATAACAAAAAAAGGGTCGAATATCTTCCCTTTTTGTGGTGGATTTGCTTATATTACTTTTCATAGTTGTTGTTAGATGTGTCGTTATCCGTCAGGATATGCACGCGAAGAGGATGAGATGCGTGGCAGCTGATGCCGTTCACACATCCTTTTCTCAAGGGATCGGAGTATATTTGACGATGACATTGGCCGCATCATCTGAGACATAGATATGTCCGCTGCTGTCGCTGAGGATCCCCTGTGGCTCAATATAGCGTTGACTATCCAGGATCTCTTTCTTGCCACTGGCGGGATTAAAACGGATGAAGGCATGGACCGCTTGAGCCAGGTCGACGACTAGCAGATTGCCGTAGCCATCGGGGATTATGTCGTCTGGCATCGCAAAGCCGCCAATGCGTGTGACCATGCCGGATGGGGTGATCTTCCAGATGGCCCCGCCGCACTCATCGGCTACAAAAACGGTGCCATTGCTATCAACGCTGGCGCCCACCGGTCGGCTGATCCCTGCCGCCAGGAGATGTAACGTTTTGCCATCCAGGCTCATCCGATAAACGTTCCCAATTGGACTATCCGGCACGATCAAGGTGTTGGTTTTTGGATCAAGGGCGATCCCATCGACCCCATGTTTGCAGGTTGCCTGGCTATCGTGCCCCGGAAGATCGCGCACGACCGTCGCTGTCTGAGAGCCGGGAGCCAGCTTCATGATACGGTTCGTAGTCTGTTCGCCGAACATAATGGTGCCATCGGCCAGCACAACCAGCCCTTCTGGTCCCGCGGGATCGCGTAGCAGAATCGTCACCGAACCATCGCTGTTCAGGCGGTCGATAGTTCCGGTGGTATCATCGCTAAACAGGAGATGTCCCTGCCGGTCCTGCGCCAGGTCGTCTGGATGTCCTTTTCCCCGTAGGATTACCTGAGCCGTATAGTGGGATGGCGCCACACGTGTCTTTGGGGTTGGGGTAGGACGTGGAGTTGGCGATGGAGCAGTTGCCGCCGTCGGGCTTGTGCCTGTATGGGTAGGACCTGTCGGGCTCGCCGATGTACACGCAGCCAGCATACACAACAGACTACCCACAAACATCCTCATAATAACTGCATCTGACCGCTGGTGTATATGGCGTAACATGGTGAGCATCCTTCTTCTGGTATATGCATCTCAATACAAATTATCCACTCGTATTTTAGTACGATATCCCCGTTTTCTGCCCACCATAATCATGCGCCGATATAACTTTTTTGGCAAGCTTTGCAAAAGAGTAATGGATTGCCCCGCTACAATTTGACGGCTCGATTTGTCAGGCAAAAGGCCGCCTGATTTTGTGGGCAGGCGGCCTGATCACGTAATGTTTCAACAAGTGGCTTTGCATGAAGCCAGAGGTAGGGCATCCGGCCCTCTCCTTCATTTGTATCATGATAGTTATAGGTCTATCATGACAGATAAGTGAAAGAAGCATCTGGCGTAGCTAGAACGCTTCTTATGAAATGCAAACTGCATAAACCTCTACAGTGATAGGAGAGGTTGTAGTATTATTGATGCTCACCCCCCATGCTTCTGTCCCATCATTTGTTTTAAATGGAGCGCTTGCTAAAACAAAGACATCCTTTAGACTTGCAGGCTTTCCATCTTTATCGAGTAGTGCATATCCGCCTCCGGATATATGTGTATTCGCGTTGCAGGATACCGAACCCCCATTTGTACTGCTGGCAGCGATTGTACCCTGCCCTCCTATAATTGTTGTCACCGGCGCGTCTTGTTCACCAGCCATGTGAACAGGATGTTGAAGGGAAGAAGAATGTGAAAACCAACGATCGGATTGTGCTTTCACAGGTTGATACGAGCTTGCATGGGCGGAGGCTTGTGTGGGTAAGCTGGCGAAACCAGCTACAAGGAAGAGCACAAAAGCGATACTCAGGGTGCGAGATTTGTTCATTATAAACACTTCCTTTCTTTCCTCAAATTAATGCAGCAATAAAATAAAGATCAGAGCTTTATGGAACAAAGGCACTTGCTATGTGTAAGGGTGCAGAAAGCAAAAATCTATTTTTAAGTATAATAAATGTGACAAATCAAACATTTAATTTTTGCAATATTGTTGTAAAAAGCATTTGGAAACGCCGCTCACTCGCGGCAGAGCTATCCGCGAGTGAGCAGCGTTTCCAAATGAGTGGCTTGCTATTTGCTACCGGCAGGGATTATATAAATGCTGCGCTTGCATTAAGAATATTCACCGCTATGTATAGACCCCACGGGGACCATTTCTGGCTCGGCTGGCGTTAATTCTTCAGACTGATATTTCTGCCTGTGGAGTATAACGATAGCAACGATGCAGGCTACCAGGACAATACCCGCGCTTCCTGCTATAAATTCCATTGAAGATTTCCCTTCCCAGAATCTCTGCGCCAGTAAAAGGTTGTTGAATATACTTACGCCTGCCAGACATATCCAGCGCGTATCTATGGGAGCAGCGCGTTGGGCCAATAGCAGAAAGAGCAGTGGATAGAGCACGTATACATAGCGAGCCCCGACCTGGCGCCATCCCGTAGTACAATACATCAGTATGGCCAGGAGGATGATCGCGGTCGTTACCCAAAAGGTGGCACGCAACCAGGTTTGTGGTGTTTTACCTTGTGGAGCGAAAATAAAGATTGCCAGCAGCGGCGTGCTAAAGAACATACTTGTTCCGATGCCATCGATGATCAGATCAACCTGTGGATGAACATCGGTGGGGCTATTGAAATAAAAGGCTGGCCAGCGCAGGAAAGCAACCACAAAATTGGGCCAGATATAGTGCCAGCTTACGACACCATATTTGATATTGGGATAATTTTGCTGATTCTGAATATCATAGCCTATGCTCAATGGACTCCCAAAGTAAAGCTGGTTATGAACCAGGTGTATAAGCAATGTAACAGCGAATGGCGCGAGTATGACGGCCAGTTCACGCAGTGATGGCCAGTATCTCGGTAGAAAGTACCACTGCTGCTGAACGCGACGCCCAATTCCTAGATCGTGCAGATAGACGATCAGGGGAACAATACCGATCAACACTTCAGGCACACGTGTAAGCAACACCAGTCCCACACTCAGCGTTGCTAATGGCCAGCGCCTGCTTAGTGTACCATGGAGTGTGAGCAAAATATAGAAGACACTAACAGTCTGGGCTGTGAACCATATCTGGCCGCCCAGGCAGAGCCATAAAGCTATGGTGCCAAACCCAAAGGTGATAGCAATGATGAAATTTTCAAACGGCCGACGATGGGTAATATTGCGAATGCGCATGACCTCAAGGGTTCGAAACAGCAAAACGATACTCAATGATGCAAATATCCATGTAAACCAGACATCACTGAATGTATCACCCAGAACGGCAATGAATGGTAGCATCATAAATGCCGGCAACGAAGGGTATACAATATATACCTTGCCGTTGATGGTGATGGTGTCGTTTCGATGCACCCCCATGTCCAGGTGACCGTGTAACCACGCCTGTGCCTGTAAAATAAAATGATTGGAGTCCGATGGAGATAGCGAATTGATGTGCAACAAGCTTGCCAGTTCACCAAACACAATCATAAGAATGACAAAGAATACGCCATCATTCAAGCGGCGTGACAGAAATTTCTGCATGGCAGTAGTGTTTCCTCCAATATAAAAACATAATTATACTGTATAAAAGAATTATACATGTGATAAAAATAAGGAACTATGGAAGCGCCTATAAGATTTGAGAGACTTCGATTGTGGTAGAAGTTAATTCAACTGTTGAATAAAGGAGGCAAAAGAAAGCCGCCTGTGAACTCGCTTCACAAGCGGCTTTTGTGGTGGAGATGGGGGAGAGTTGAACTCCCCGTCCAAACAATCCTACCGAGGAATGTACTACAGGCTTAGTTGATGTTTTGCTTGTACGCCCCGGTCTCCCATCAACTGGATACTAGAGCGCTGGCCTTCTGGTCTTTGACAACGGTTAGAAGGCGATGGCCGTTATCGCATCTCGTGTGTATGACGCCTGGAACCGGCCCCACGAGAAAAAGCCGGGCAGACGTCGCGTCGCTACTTCTTAGGCAGCGAGGGCGAAGTTGTTTGTTGCTGGTTTGGCAACTATTGTTTTGTCGGTTGTTTAGCGAGGGTGCATACCGACACCTCGGCCTGCAATTCTTCAATCTGACTGCCTGTCGAAACCCGACATCCCCAGATGAAGAACCTTATCATGTACTTGCTCAATTAAGGCCAGTACACGATTGGTGTATTCTGTAGTATACCATATTGGTTGACAAATAGCAATATTTGGGCGCCCAGATTTTGATTTGTTTGTGGTTAGCTTGCTGACATGATGTGCCTGGATAGTTGGGCGTCTTTTTGTCTGGCTGTGTTGCCATGGTGGATTCTGCCTTTGTATAATGATCTGCGTGATGATGGCGTTTTAATTGTTTAGCTGTTTAGTGAGCGGGGTTTTTATGGTCATGTTTCAAAGTTCATTGGTGCGCATTGCTCATCGTGGCGGCTCTTGCCTGGCACCAGAAAATACGCTGGCCGCTTTTCGCAATGCGTTGACGATGCCGGTTGATATGATCGAGCTCGATGTGCAGTTGAGCCGTGATGGGCAGATTGTGGTGTTTCATGATGCGACGGTTGAGCGTCTGACCAATGGTGAGGGGAATCTGCTGGACCTGGATTTTGCTTATCTGCGCTCTTTAAATACGGCGGCCCATTTTCCGGGCGGCTGGCCCCAGGCAGAGCAGATGCCAACGTTGCGCGAGGTGCTGGCGCTGGCGCGCAATCGGATGAAGGTCTGTATCGAGATCAAGTTTAGTGAGCGTGATGGTGAGTTCGGGCGCTATCCACGGCTCGCTGAACTGGTGGCGCGCGAGGTGCAGGCGGCCAAGATGGTGGATCGGGTTCTGATTATCTCGTTTGATTGGGTGGCCCTGTCCCGGCTGCGCCGGCTGATGCCTGGCGTGGTGACCGGGGCGCTGGTGAGTGAGCGGGTCTGGTCGCTGGCCGATGATCCTGGCCTGGTAAAGTTATGCAAGCAGGTAACCCTGGCCGGATGTAACTGGGTTCACCTGGACCGCAAGCTCTACACTCCGCAAGTGCTCTCCATTATGCACCAGAATGGTTTTAAGCTGGGATTGTGGACGGTTGATGATCTGGAGGACCTGCGGCAACTGGCGGCTGATGGGGTAAACTCGTTGACGACCGATCGCCCCGACCTTTTTGCGCAGGTCTAGTTCTGGCGTACGCGTATCCGCGCACTCCATCCACATGAAGTAATGGGTGGGAGCTTGTAGTGTGTCTGCTCTTAGTTATTATCCGTTTGTATTACCAGAAAGAGCAATGGTACCATATCCTATAGTTCACACAGAAGGGTATGCTATAATGAGCCCCGAATACCAGCCATTAGGCGGGTTGAATCTTGGTTGTGAGTGGAGAATCTGAGGCTATGCAGCAATCTGAAATGGCAATAAAAGAACACGCGTCTGAGCTGGCTACTCCTGAGTTATCATCGAGGCATATTGATATCACGATTGTGGTTCCTTTGATGAATGAGCAGGAGAGCGTTCGTATCCTGTTTGAGAGAATTCAGGCGCAAATTAATCAACTCGGTAAATCGTATGAAATTATTTTTGTAGACGATGGTAGTACTGATAAAACATTTGAAGTTCTGAAGGCTCTCCACGAGGAGAATCCTGGCGTTGTGCACGTGATTCGTTTTCGCCGCAATTTTGGTAAGACTCCCGGTCTGGTTGCTGGCTTTGAGCGTGCGCGCGGTGATGTTGTGTTTACCATGGATGGCGATCTGCAGGATGATCCACAGGAGATTCCACGCTATCTAGAGAAATTGGATGAGGGTTACGACCTGGTCACGGGCTGGAAATTTCCTCGCCTGGATCCGATCTCTAAAACGTTCCCATCGCGTATCTTCAACGGCATGGTGAGTCAGCTGACCGGTGTTCATCTGCACGATATCAATTGTGGCTTCAAGGCTTATCGCCGTGAAGTGATTGAAGATCCGCATCTGAAGCTGTATGGAGACTTCCACCGTTTTATTCCGGTCATCGCGCAGTCCCGTGGTTTCCGGGTGGCAGAGATCAAGGTCACCCACCATCCGCGTCAGTTTGGTGTCTCCAAGTTTGGAGCCAAGCGTTTCGCTCAGGGTCTGATTGACCTGATGAACATTCTGTTCCTGACCACCTTTCTGCGTCGGCCACTGCGCTTGTTTGCCCCGCTTGGCTTCTGGTCCTTTGTGCTGGGTGTGCTGATCGATCTCTTTATTGTTTTGCGCAGCTACTTCTGGATCCACGAGCCAATTCACCAGCAGCCGATGCTCTTTGTCGGTATCCTCCTGATGATCTTTGGCGTGCAGTTCTTTCTGGCAGGCTTACAGAGTGAGATGATCCGTCACTATGCTTTCCAGCGCGACGAAGAATATAGTATCAGGCAGGAACTGGTTTAATGCTGCGGATGCTCTTTCCGATGATGGGTAAACGGATATGCCAGGTGTGGCTGCCCTTCGGAGGGGTGCGGTATGTGTTTTGTCTGGATAAACAATGGGCCGAACTGGTAGCGCATATAGACCAAGCCATACGGAGCGTTGGTGGCAGGACTGCTTTGCCAACCAGACAGGTGGTATCTATAACGAGAGAAAGAGGTAGCGCCTGTGGGTAAAGAGATCTGGCGTAAGCGCCTGGTCTATCTGCGCGATCAGTGGTGCGCTTACCCTGCTCCAGAGGTGTTGCCGCGTACCCGAACATTCTGGATCGTGACGGGCCTGATAACTTTGGCTGTCATCTGTTTCAGCGCCTTTTACATCCTGTACATGGGCGGTCGACACCTGGCTTTTCAAACCAATGCTGAAGACTTTGGTATTATGGATCAGTCGATCTGGAATACGGCCCATGGTAATCTGCTGCACGATACTATCTGCAATATTATCAACGATACCAATTGCGCGTCCCCGGATGGATACGTGCGTTTCGCGATCCATTTTGAGCCTATCTTATTTCCGATTTCCCTGTTCTACTACATCTGGTCTGATCCGCGTATCCTTTTTGTTATTCAGACGATTATCGTGGCGCTGGGTGCCTATCCAGCATACTGGCTGGCCCGCCTGCGCTTAGGCAACGAGTGGCTGGCAGGGACCTTTGCGCTGCTCTACCTGATCTATCCGGCTCAGCTACAGGCGACAACCTCAGACTTTCACGCGGTGACGCTGACGGCCTCCTTGCTGCTGTTTATGCTGTATTTCATGTATACGCGTCAGACGCTGTGGCTGTTTGTCTTTGCGCTTTTGGCCATGGCCTGCAAAGAGGATATCCCGCTGGTCGTGTTGACGTTCGGCCTCTGGTCGGTCATCTTTCAGCGCCGTTGGAAGAGTGGACTGGCTCTGGCGCTGCTTGGACTGGTCTGGTTCGTGGTCGCTACCCAAGTGATCATGCCGCACTTCAGCCCAACCGGCCAGCCGTTGCTGATTTCGCGGTACGGTGGGAGCGCGGGCGGTGGATCTCTGATCAAAGATGCCTTTGTGCACCCGGTGTCCTTTTTACATACATATGTCTTTGAGTATCATCACCTGGCGTATATTCACGCTGTCCTGGCACCGGCTGGCTATATACCCAGACCGCACGGCGGCGGCATCTTCTATCTGCCAATGCTGGCACCATGGGTGCTGGTCATGGCGACTCCTTCGCTGGCGATCAACCTGCTGAGCTCGAACCCACAGCAATATAGCGGCCTGTTCCACTATAATGCTGAAGTCGTGCCGGTAATCATTTTTTCTACCATTGAGGCTCTGGTGGTTGTGCGTTGGCTGGCGCGCCACGCCCTGGCTGCGCTGGCCAGTCGCGGGATCGTTCTGGCGCGGACCAGCTCAGATATAGGACGCTTCTTGCCTCGCATTTTGACCTGGGTGCTGGTGCTTGGGGTCATCTTTAGCGCCTTACGTTCAGACTATTATTTCCATGGTCAGCTGCCATTCTCGATCGGTTTTCAATGGCCGCAGACCACGCCGCATATGGACCTGGCTCAGCACTTTATGGATATGATTCCAGAGGATGCCTCGGTATCGGCGCAGACAAAACTGGTGCCGCACCTGAGTCACCGCGCGAGCATCTATATGTTCCCGTATGCCGCCGATCCGAAATATCTGAATGGTCGGCCCGCGGATCGGCTGGCTGAATACGTTTTATTAGATGTAACGGGAGATATCTATCCCTATTTTGAAGCTCAGCAATATACGAGCGAGGTTAAAACTGTGCTGGCTAGTGGGAACTATGGCGTGCTGGCTGCTCAGGATGGGTATCTGTTGTTGAAGCGTGGGCTATCAGCACCGCGTATCTTACCGTCTACAGGCGGCGGACAGCCATCCGATCCGGCATCTCTGTTGTTTGACCTGCCGGCGAGCTTCTGTTCAAATATATACGTTTCACCTCAAGAGGTGAAGAATTCGTTGCAGGTTGACTTCAAGCAACCTGGCGGTGGACATATGGACCTGGCTGGATTTGAGGTGGGCGCCAGTAGTCCTTTTAGCCGCACCAATGGCTATGGGTCGCTGACGACCTATTGGCGCGTAGAGCAGCCGAGTAAGCAACCATTACAGGTGACCACGTTATTGAAGGGGAGCAACGGGCAGGAATATATTGCCAGTATGGATATGCCTGAACTTGCCTGGTGTCCTACACAGAGTTGGAAAGCTGGCTCAATCGTGCGACTCATGACTCGTACGTTTAATCTACAAAAGAGTGGTATTCCAAATGGGCTAGCACAGATGTCCATTGCCCTTTTACCACAAGTACAGACATCGAGTACAATAATGGATGTACAAGCTCGGCTGCCGTTGCAGGTTTTGCATGCACCGCGTACAGTTACTGCCAACCCGGGTACACATACGCTGCAGTTGATGCCAATAACAATTGTCGACTAATGAATAGTGAGCGGCATCACCAATTCTCTATGGCATGCCCGCAGTAAAATGAAAGAGGATGTAGGATGGGCATTTATTTAGGTCAACTCCCGCCTGCGGAAATCGCACGCTTAAAAGCTGAATTAGCTGAGACGCTGATCGCTAATTTCTGCTATCCACGTTTTTTTGATCATCGCACCGAGTCATTACAGATGCGTCCAGTTGACCGTTCGAAGCGTCAGGAAGTGTGGCTCTATCTTAGCTCTGTCGATTTTACTGCCTGGAGTCGTATCGACCTCATGTCTACGGATTTTCAGCATCAGATCGAGCGGCTGTTTATCCAGTTTGTGCAACGCAATCGCAATTTCTTTGGGAGCCAGGGCCGCCGCAGAATGTCGGATATCCGTTTACTCATTAGCTCGTGCGCGTCGACGGTGACCCAGAATCTGCGGCATCACCTGACAGGCCAGAAGTCCACGCCAGGTACGCCGCCCTTTGGAAGCCCGCGTCCAGTGGTTTCGTGGAGTACGCCCAGCATTAGTGGACGGTCTGAGCCGACATGGGAGCAGGTCGCCAACTCGACTATGTTGTTGCAGCAGCAGATGCAGGAGATTCGTGGCGAAGCTCGCCCGATGGCCACCCCGGCCGCTGCCGCCGTGGCCCAGCCGGTCGGGGTTGGTGCCAGCTCTGCCAATCAATATGCGACCACTGGGGCCGCTCGTCGACCTGCTGCTACACCAGGTTCGGCCAGTTCGGCTAGCTATCCTTCGGTGCAACAGCCGGGGAGGAGCGACGTTGAAGCTCCGGCTGCCAGGAAGCCGGTGGCGCCGCAACGTCAGAACCAGCCAGTTGCTCCGGCCGCGGATGGTCGCGTAGGGTCTGCCCAACCGGTGGCTGCCGCGACACCTGCTACTATGCCACCTCCTGCTGCCAGAACGGGCCGGCCAGCTGAGACGGCGGCTCCCCAGCCCGTGGCACGCAAATTGGATTCGCTCACGCAGCCACAGGAGAATAAAAATGCTGCCCCGGTGAATCGTAGCGCGCCGCCAGCACAAACATCTGTTACCGCGCCTACTATGCCGGTTTCCAGACAAAGCAGGACGTCTACAGGCAATGGTACGCGTCCGCCGACTTCGCCATTAAGTGAGACCGCACCCGCCCCGGCAGTCTCTGCACCGCCAGCGAGTCCGGCCGCGCCAGCTGCCGCGCGAGCATCTGCTCCCGCGAATTTTCCCGTTGCCCCTAATAGTCCTCTCGCAGCCGCGACGTCTCATGGAAACCGCGAAGTGATGACGGCGGGCGAAGATGACCTGGCGATCTTTGAGCAGATGCGCCACCAGCTTGTGATCTGGCTACGGGTCGAAGCTATTTCAGCTGGCCTTGAGATCTCTAATCAGAGCCCTACCCAGTTGCTGGAAATGTTACGCCAACAGGCTCGCTTCGATGAGACGCGTCTACAGGTCGTTTCAACCCTGCTGAATCTGGCCAACCAGGTGATGAAGACCGGCCTGGTCAGCGTGCTCGATTACAAGCAGGCTCTCATGTTCCACCTGATGCATACACGCCGTCAATAAAAAATGGTGAGGTATGAGAAAGAAGGGATAAATGTCAGGGACGCGCTTTTGGCGCGTCCCTGACATTTATCCCTTCTTTCTCATATTTGTGTTCAGGATGCGGTGGATGAGGCTGATGCTGTGATGACGGGCAGCAGTTCTTTTAGCTGCTTCATCCAGGTGGGCCCAAGCAAGCGTCGGGGGATGCGGATGACCCCCTGTTGCACGCGCGCCTCGTTGCGGAAGCGACGATAGAGCATGATGCGATTAGGTACCACGTTGCGCTTGACTGTTAAGATTAATTCGTTGTCTTTGATGGCGATGGCTTCGTATCCCAGCTGGGCCGCCTCGACTTTCAGGTTGACTAGCTCAAGCAGGTTGTGTACCGGTTCGGGTACGGGTCCGAAGCGGTCGGTCATCTCCGCCGCCATGGCTTCTACCTGCTCGGGACCTTTGAGATTGGCGAGGCGCTGATAGAAATTGACTTTGAGTGTGCGATCGCCGATGTATTCGTCGGGCAGGTAGGCATCGACTGGGAGATCGACCGAGGTCGAGGGCATTCCCATTTCCGCCTGCTTACCCTGTAGCTCCTGAACAGCATCTGAAAGTAGCTTACAGTAGAGATCAAAGCCGACTGAATTCATGAAACCCGATTGTTCCGCGCCCAGCAAGCTGCCTGCGCCACGGATCTCCAGGTCCTTCATGGCGATGCGGAAGCCAGCCCCTAACTCGGTTGCCTCGAAGATGGCGCGCAACCGTTTTTCCTGTACCGGTGTCAGCCTGGCATTTTTGCCATAGAAGAAGTAGGCATAGGCCTGCTGCGTGGCACGCCCTACACGTCCACGTAACTGATAGAGCTGTGAGAGGCCGAAGAATGCGGCATTATTGACGATGATCGTATTGGCATTTGGAATGTCCAGTCCATTTTCAATGATCGTCGTGGAGATCAGTACATCATAATCCCCATTAGAGAAGCCAACCATGACGCGTTCAAGTTGTTCTTCATTCATCTGCCCGTGACCAACGATGACACGAGCTTCCGGAATCAGGCGTTGTAACTTCTGGGCCAGCACCTGGATGCCCTGGACCCGGTTATGCACGAAGAAGACCTGGCCGCCCCGGTCGATCTCGCGCAGAATGGCCTCACGTATCAACGCATCGTCATACTCACGAATCGTCGTGCGAATGGGTAGGCGCTCCTGCGGCGGCGTCTCAATGATGCTCATGTCGCGTAGATTGACCAGCGACATATGCAGTGTACGCGGAATAGGCGTGGCGGTCATTGTCAGCACGTCGATCTCCGCCCGTAGCTGTTTCAGGCGCTCTTTATGGATGACGCCGAAGCGTTGTTCTTCGTCGACGACCAGTAGCCCCAGATTCAAGAAGACCACGTCTTTTTGCAGCAGGCGATGGGTGCCGATGATAATGTCTACTTTACCCATTGCCAGGTCTTCCAGGATTTGCTTTTGCTCCTTTTCGGAACGGAAGCGACTGAGCAGCTCGACGCGAACGGGATAGGCTTTGAGGCGCTCCTTAAAGTTGTTGTAGTGCTGCAGGGCCAGAACGGTGGTGGGAACGAGGATGGCGACCTGCCGCTGATCGAGTACGCACTTGAAGGCAGCTCGGAGCGCTACCTCAGTTTTGCCGTAGCCTACATCACCGCAGACCAGCCGATCCATGGGCCGTGGCAGTTCCATATCCGCCTTGACCTCATCGATCGCTCGCTGTTGATCAGGTGTTTCTTGATAGGGGAAGCCGTCTTCTAGTTCTTGTAGCCATGGCTGCTCCGAATCTGGCGGAAAGGGATGCCCCTGTGCCGCTTCGC
Source organism: Dictyobacter halimunensis (assembly GCF_036245075.1). Taxonomy (NCBI): domain Bacteria; kingdom Bacillati; phylum Chloroflexota; class Ktedonobacteria; order Ktedonobacterales; family Dictyobacteraceae; genus Dictyobacter; species Dictyobacter halimunensis. The sequence goes on along the minus strand of NZ_BSRI01000002.1, from coordinate 1,018,971 downwards.
GCACGCTATAGAGGCGCAACAGCTCACGGGCGACATCCTGTACATTCTCTTTCACTTTGGATTTCGCACGTGTCCATTCGGTGGTGCCCAGCTTGCTCAAAGCGGGAACCGCGTCTCCCATCCCTATATAGCGCGTAATGCGGTCGAGTTGATCGGTTGGGATGTACAGCTTGTCCGTCCCTGCGTAATGGATTAAGAGATATTCGCGCTCGACGCCGGTGAGATTCATCTTCACCAGCCCCTCGAAGCGTCCGATGCCGTGTTCCTGGTGAACAACATAGTCGCCGGGATTGACCTCGGCCAGGAACGAGGCTGGCGTGACCGGTTTGCGGCGCTGGACATTGCGCCGTTTCGACCAGCCAAAGATCTCTGTATCGGTATAGATATAGAGCGCCAATGAGCGCGATTGCCAGCCTTCGGTAAGCTGTCCCTGGATCAGGGTTAGCGTGCCGGCTTCCGGCAATTGATTGATGTTGGTGCCGGGGCTGACCTCAATGGTTTGATCGTGTAGAATGCTCTCATCGCTGAGTACCTCGGCCATGCGTCGCGCCTGCATGGTTACAATGATCACGCGATCGCGGTTATCCAGCGCTTTACGACAGTCCTGCACAAATGCTCGCAGGCGGCCGCCATATGAATTGGCGCTGCTGCAGGGGGGAACTAAATTCTCCGTTCCACCCTGCTGGCGCATATCAAATTCGCTTTCGGCGGTCGAGAGGATGTCGGCAAAACGTAGTTGACGCCGCTGCTGAATCTGTGGTTCCAGTTGTTTCCATTCCAGGCAGGCGTTGCGCAGGCGAGCTGGATTCTCATGCTCTTTCTCATGTTGCTCTTTAATTTCCTGTGCCTGCAGATCCAGTTCCTGAATATGATTTTGCACACTGGCCGGATTATCTATAATCAGCAGGCCATTGGCTGGTAGGTAATCGAGCACGCTGGCCGGGCTATGCAGGTAGGGCAGATAGAAGGCGATATCCTCAAACGAGCGTTGCTGGGCGAGCAATTCAATGTCATGCTTCCAGCGTTCTTCCGCATCTTTGTGTAGCGTGCGGCTATCCAGTTGGGCTAATTCTTTAGCCGCCGCGATTCCTCGACCAGGAAGCGCCTCGCGCGCAGGCCCGATAATACACGACTCGATCGTATTCAGGGAGCGCTGTGTCTCCTGGTCAAACGTACGGATCGATTCAATTTCATCGCCAAAGAACTCGACGCGTACCGGTCGTGGAAGCGTCGGTGGAAACAGGTCGATGATACCACCACGATGGCTAAACTGGCCCGTCTCCTCTACCTCTGCGACAGGCTCATAACCAAGGTTGTAGAGGTGCTCGATCAGCATATTGAGATCTGTTTCTTGCTCCGTCTGTAAGCGGAACAGGGATGCCGAGAGCTCCTGGGGCGGAATCACCGGCTGGGTAAGCGCACGCGCCGAGCAGATAACAATAGGGGTGCGCTCCCGTTCAACCATGGCAATCAACGCTTGCATACGGCGCTGGGTGGTCAGGGCGTCACCAATCAAGCGCTCGTAGGGAAGAGCATTGCGATCTGGTAAGCAAAAGACATCGCTGGGATTAGGAACGAAGGCTTTGAGTACCTCGGTCATTTGAGTCGCCTCTGCCTCATCGCTGGCAACAATCAGCATGGGCTGCTTTAACGCACGCGCCAGGCTGGCGGCGATATAGGGGCGCGCAGCCTCGGTGATGCCGGTGAGCGCAGGAATTCCTTCAGCATGTTGTATTTTTTCTTGTAAACGGCGAAACTCTGGCCGTTGTATCAGCAGTGTTAATAAACCCTGTAATGTCAATTCGACCTCCAGCACTAGACAGTACAAACAGCACCCCCTCCGTGCTTGCCGTGGGGGTGTCGTTTGCCTTGCCCTTGTTCCATACTTTAGTTATCATACCGTACTACCTGGGCTCTCGTCTAGACAGGACGGTACACTTTGCCTCTTTTGTCTTATCACAGAATAATTTCAAACGTTATAATATAAATTTCAGCAAAAGCTTTTGAAGTCATATTTGTTGTGAGAGTGAGCCTTACTCTCACCTTACTGGGGTACGTGAGCACCCTCACACGCGTGTCCGCGCTGGTTTTTTATAGGGTGCATGGGGTGGGGTGCGCGGATGCGCACCCCACCCCATGCACCCATATATGTATGACGGTTTTGCACCTGCGGTGGCTCCCGAGTCCGTTATGGGTTGGTACCGGGGGGCGCATCCGCACCCCCCGGCACCAACCCATAAAACCAGCGCGGCCGCGCAGCGGACGCGCGTGGGGGGACTATCACGTACCCCCAGGGTGACGGGAGTAGACTCATTCTGCATGAGTATCGAAGCCAGCATGCGCGATACGCACCATCTCTTGTGCCAGTTCGAGCAAGGTTGTGCGTAGTTCTGGCGGTTGGTGGATCACAAATGGAATGTTGAGATTCATCAGGTAGCGAGCCATCGATGGCAGGTCGACATGATGGGTTTGAAAGAGTACTCCAGTTGGTGTGGGCGTCAACTTGCCATGCGTCGAAGGAATTTTATGTTGTACCAGGTGCAACTCTTCCTGAAACTCTACCTCGATCAGCCACCTGGGAGGAACCGTAACCAGGTGTTTCAGGATGTAGTCCTGGTAATCGAAATCTTTATCGGGCACAAATGTTTCTTCATGGATCTGTACCTGGAGGATACGATCCAGCCGAAACATGCGATACGACTGACGCAGCATGCAATAGCCCACTACGTACCAGTGGCCTTTCCATCCCGCGATGCCGTAGGGCTCGATCGTGCGTGTGCTGTCCTGGTTGTGATGTGAGCTATATGCTATCGTTACGCGTCGATGGGTGTGCGCCGCTTCGCTCAGACGAACCAGTAGTGAGGAATCGGGGCGCGTATCCTTTTGTTGAGGAGAAAGCATCATATTGGTTGAGAATGCTTGCAGACGTTCACGACCTTTCGCCGGTAGTATGCGATATACTTTGGCCAGCGCGCCTTCTACCGCTGTTGCCGAGAGATCTATTTCCAGCCAGGATGTTCCCAGCAGCCCTAGCATGACTGCGGTAGCCTCTTCTTCTGTAAACAAGAGTGGCGGCAATTTAAATCCCGGTCGTAAGCGATAGCCCCCACCGGGCCCCCGGCTCCCCTCTATGGGCATCCCCATATCTTGAAGCATTCCGATGTAGCGCCGTACCGTCCTCGGCTCAACTTCCAGGCGCCGGGCCAGTTCTTCTCCACTTAAATAGGGATGCATCTGCAAGAGATCCAGGATGGTTAGCAAGCGTGTGCTTGGATGATACATTTTTCTCTCCATCGACGAGAAAGAGTTCAGCAAGAACTTCCGTTCAATTGTAGATCATCCTTGAGTGCTGTGCAAGAGTATGTGCGCTTGCGCGCCGCTGGCATTTGTGCCTTCGGCCCTTGACGATACGCGCCTACGGCGCTCAAAGATATTTATTTAATAGGGTCCATGCAAAATAGGTGCCCCAGGCACCTATTTTGCATGGACCCTATTAAATAAATATGGGGCGCGTCAGCGCCCCAGGCAATGCCCTCAGGGACGCCAAGTCAGTTTGAGGTGGCCTGGCCATCAGTGGGGAGGGAATCTGCCTGCGCGGCGGCAGCCTGCCGCGCAAACTCTTCTTCTTTGCGCCTCTTTTCTTGTTCGCGGCGTTCCTGTTTGAGGCGGCGTTTCTCTTCGGCCTTGCGTTGCGCTTCGGGATCTACGTTGATGATATTCATGGCGGCGTCCAGCCCTTTTTCCAGGTAGAGAGGTATCGCTTCGGCTGCTTTGCTTTCGGCGATCTCTAGCTCGATCTGTTCGGAGCTTGCCGGAACACCCAGTACATGATTGATGGTGTCGATATGCTTATTGGCGGGTCGACCGATGCCGACGCGCAGGCGTGGAAATTCGTTGGTATGCAGGTGGCTGATCAAGCTATTGATCCCATTGTGTCCACCAGAGCTACCACGGGCGCGCAGACGGATATGGCCGATCGGTAGATCGAGTTCATCATAGATGACCAGGATATCTTCGGGCTCGATCTTAAACCAGCGTACCAGTTCGCCAACGGCCTCTCCACTGTTGTTCATATAGGTAGTTGGCTTTACGAGTACCACCTTTTCATATCCAATGGTGCCGCTGGCGATCATGGCCCGACCACGACGTTCCCAGCGGAACGCATGGGTATGCGCAAGCAAATCCACAACGTGGAAGCCCACGTTGTGGCGTGTTTTTTCATATTGAGAGCCCGGATTGCCCAGGCCAATAATTAATTTCATTGGAGTTCCTGATTAGCGACCGTAAGCAAGGCGTGTGGCCAGGTATTGTGGTAGTTTCGCCTTCTCAATCTTTTCCTGTGTCTTCTCAAATGAATAGGGTATGCGATAAAAAGTGAAGCCACCATTGGTATCGTAGATCATAAAGGCCGCGCGCGGATCGCCATCGCGTGGTTGACCAACGCCACCGGGATTGACGATGGCTCGATGGTGTTCAGGGGCCTGCCACAACCCTTCCGGAGGCACCAGCATCTCATTCGTAACGTCAATCATGCTCTGACTGAGTCCCAGCAGGGTTAAGAGCTCTTCAATTTCCTGGTTAATGAGATCTTCAGCATCCTGGATAGCCTCCGCAGAGGCGTACTCGTCATCTGTTTCTGTTTCACCCTCTTCGCTATCCAGTGTCTCCTCATCGGCATCAGCATCCTCGTTAGATTCCTGGTTGGTGATGATCTCTTTCAGTTCAGAAGGCGTCTCTGGATTGGCCTCGGGGGCATCGTCGGCGATCTGATGCTGCAGATCCGCGATGGCGTCCGCCGCGTCGGCGACCAGGTTTTGAATCTGCTCTGTTTCGGTATGGGCGCTCTCGGTTTTCTCGCCCGACTGAGCGGCCTGGGACTGTTGCCGCGTAGACCCTACGGTGCTTGCCTCGTTATCCTGTTGTTTTTCTGAGGTGTTGGAAGGAGATGACCCATCAACCGCTTCCAGCGCTGCCGTTTCCTCATCATCCAGATTTTCCATTACCTCACCATTGGCTAATGGACTGGTCGGGGTGTTGGACAGGGTGTCCGGCTGTTGAAAAATGACCGGCACGTGGGTGTGCCCCACGAAGCAGTAACGGCTATTGAAGTGCTGAAAGCTTCTTTCTGCCAGCACTTCTGACGTCAGGTACTCCCACAGTGGTCCGTAAGGACTACCGTGTACCAGCAGGCATTCACCCTTCTGGATCCGTTCTGGTAGATTAGCCAGGAACGCGCGATTCTCTTCCGTGAGCTGGGTGGCCGTCCATTCGGCAGAGATGCGTGCAGCCTCGCTGAAATCATCGAGATCCAGCTTGCCAACTGCAGCCCAGTCGTGATTGCCAGCAATAATAACGTCAGTGCGTTCTCGCAATTTCTTGATGCACTCATTAGGATTGGGCCCATAGCCGACCAGGTCTCCTAGAAACCAGAGCTCATCAATGGGATCCTCTTGAGCTAATTCATCAATTTTCGCGAGCACTGCTTCTAGTGCTTCTAAATTCGCGTGAATATCGGTAAAGATCGCGTAACGCATGCAGCATACTCTATTCAAAATATATGATACTTGTAAGTGAGGTTATTTTATCATGTTTGTAGCAACCTTACTAGTAGTCTGCCAATCTTGCCCTGGAAATGGGCCGCCAGTCACGGTGAACACAACTTTCTGGCAGTCAGACGTGTTTAAGCGCATGTGGTATACTCAAGTACGAACGATGGTGTAGTTGCCCAGCGAGCAGCGCGGCCGCTTTGAGAGCGTATATGCAGCCTGATCGATCGGGCACTTAATGAAAAACTTGTAAGGGGGACGTAATGGCACGACCTGTCACACTTTTTACTGGCCAATGGGGCGACCTGCCCCTGGAGGAATTAGCCGCCAAGGTGAGCCGCTGGGGCTTTGATGGTCTGGAATTGGCGACCTCGGGCCAGCATTTTGACGAAGTTCGTATCCTCAACGAGCCTGGTTATGCCGAGTCGTTGCGCGCTATTTTAGACAAATACAACTTGAAAGTGTATGCCGTTGGCGCACACCTGATTGGCCAGGCGACCTGTGATCCGATTGATCCACGGCACCAGAATATTCTGCCCAAAGATGTATGGGGTGATGGTGAACCTGAAGGTGTGCGCAAACGTGCCGCTGAGCGCATGAAAGATATCGCGCGCGCCGCCGCTAAATTTGGTGTCGACCGCGTCACCGGCTTTACCGGATCGAGCGTCTGGCATATGCTTTATTCTTTCCCGCCCAATGATTTTGCCCAGATCGAGCGTGGCTATGCGGATTTCGCTGATCGCTGGAATCCAATCATCGACGTCTTCGACCAGGAGGGTGTCAAGTTCGCGTTAGAGGTCCATCCAACCGAGATCGCCTATGATTTTGTAACCACGCGTAAGACACTGGACGCGATCAATAATCGCCCCGGCTTTGGCATCAACTTTGATCCCAGCCACCTGGTGCCCCAGTTTCTGGACTCGGCAACCTTCCTGGCTGAGTTCGCGGATCGCATCTATCATGTGCATGTAAAAGATTCCAAGCGCCATCTCAATGGACGCCGCAGCATCCTGGCCTCTCATCTCAACTTCGGTGAGGCCGAGCGCGGTTGGGACTTTGTCTCGCCAGGACATGGTGATGTTGATTTTGAGTCGATCATTCGCACCTTGAACCGCATTGGGTATCAGGGTCCCCTCTCAATTGAATGGGAGGATTCTGGTATGGACCGCGAGTATGGAGCGCAGGACGCGCTGGCCTTTGTGCGCCGCTCGGACTTTGCGCCTTCCAACGTGGCCTTCGATGCCGCCTTCAGCAAAAAATAATGCCGTACGGACGACCGAGGGCAATCAGGTACCTATCTGGTTGCCCTCGGTTTATGTTATTCTCTGGGTGGTAGCACGGGCAGGTGGAAGCCCCAGTCCAGCAGCGCGGCGGCATCGATGTTGCGTTGTGTCTCATCTGGACTATTGAGTAGGACCCCGATCAGATGATGCTGATGACTGGTGGCGGCAAAGACCAGGCAATAGCCGGCGGCAAAGGTATGTCCGGTTTTGATGCCGGTCGCCCCGGCATAACTGCCCAGTAGCTTATTTGTATTGGTCCAGAGCAGTGTTCTGCCACCGATATGGGCGGTATACGTCTGCGTATGCACGATGGTGGCGAACAAAGGAATACTCATGGCGTAGCGGCTCAACCTGGCCAGATCATAAGCGGTCGTGTAGTGTGTTGTACTGTCCCCTATCAGTCCATCTGGACTGCTGTAATGGGTTTGAAACAGGTGCAGGCGTTGCGCGAAGAGATTCATATGATTGACGAACACATCCCGATCACCTGCGCTCAGTTCATCGGCAATCGCGTAGGCCGCGTCATTGCCCGAGGGCAGCATCAACGCATAGAGCATCTCCTTGAGCGGCGCGACATCCCCCACCTGTAGACCCGCGCTACTCCCATCATCGAGGATGACGTGATCAATCGCGTCCTGATGCACATGTATGGGACGCTCAAGATCGGCCGTCTGAATCGCGATCAGCGCCGTCATGATCTTGGTGGTGCTGGCCATCATGAGTGGCTCTTCCCCATTTTTTTCGTAGAGAATATTGCCAGTGTCAGCGTCAAGCAGCAACTCGGCCGTCGCGTCTGTCGCGGGGGCTGTTCCCCTGGCTGTCAGAACGGGTTGAGCGGTTGGGATTGGCGTGGGTGAAGAGCGTGGCTGTGGGGTGGCTGTGGGTGAAGCTGCCGACTGTGCGCTACCCTGTAGTGCGGTCCCAAGCGGGGTAAAGGTGAGGATCGGTACCAGAATGAGAAGAAATAGAGCGATACATATCAATAAGAGTGCAAGAAGACGGCGTTTCATTATAAGTTGTACCTATTCGTTTTTTCTAGAAAAGAAGCGCCCTGCCCTTCTTCATGCTTCTATGGCAAAGGGCAGAGCGCTCGAATGGGCAGTTTATAAACCGGGCCATTGGGTGTGATAATCGGTCACCTGCTCAAAGGCATCGGCGATGCGCAGGATCACATCTTCTTTAAAGACGTTACCAAGCAGTTGCAGGCCGATCGGCAGATTTTCGCTGAAGCCACCAGGGATGGAGACGCCACAGATACCGGCCAGGTTGGCTGGTATGGTGAAGACGTCTTGCAGGTACATCTGGTAGGGATCGGATATCTCACCAATCTTGAAGGCCACGGTTGGTGAGGCGGGACTGACCAGGGCGTCAAATTTCTCGAAGGCACGGTCAAAGTCCTGTTTGATCAGGGTACGTACTTTTTCGGCGCGCTTATAGTAGGCATCATAATAGCCAGCCGAGAGGGCGTACGTTCCCAGCATGATGCGGCGCTTTACCTCGGCTCCGAAGCCATACTCACGCGTCTTCTCCATCGCTTCCCACATGTCGCTGGTATCGCGATACGAGTAGCCATACTTCACGCCATCGTAGCGGGCAAGGTTTGAGCTGGCCTCAGCTGGCGCGATGATGTAGTAGGCGGCGACGCCATATCTGGTATGTGGCAAGGAGACAGGGCTGATCTCGGCACCCAGTTCGCGCAGGCGCTCGATGTTGGCTTTCGTCGTCTCAATGACCTCGGGCTGTGTGCCCTCAACCCAGTATTCCTCGGGTACCCCGATGCGCAGCCCTTTAATGCTCCCGGAAAGCGCGGCCTCATAGTCTTGTACTGGTTCGGGTGAGCTCGTGCCATCACGCTGATCATGGCCGGCGATCGCCTGCAGCAGGATCGCCGCGTCACGCGCACTACGCGCGAAAGGACCAATCTGGTCTAGCGAGGAGGCGAAGGCGACCAGGCCGAAGCGCGAGACGCGCCCATAGGTCGGCTTGAGTCCAACCAGATTACAGAGCGAGCCGGGCTGGCGGATAGAGCCGCCGGTGTCGCTACCGTATGAGCCCATCGCCATGCCGGCGGCCACCGCTGCGGCGGAGCCACCGCTACTGCCACCAGGTGCGCGCTCTAAATCCCAGGGGTTATGGGTTGGGAAAAAGGCCGAATGTTCGGTTGACGAACCCATGGCGAACTCATCCATATTTGTCTTACCGACCATGACGAAGCCGGTGGCGTTCAGGCGTTCCATCACCGTGGCATCGAAGGGAGGCTTGAAGTTTTCCAGCATGCGTGAGCCACAGGTAGTGGTGATACCTTTGGTGCTGATCACGTCCTTAATGGCCAGTGGAATGCCGGTTAAAGGATGGAGGTTTTCACCACTGGCGAGGCGCTTATCCGCCTCACGCGCCTGCTGCAGGGCCAGTTCATCCGTTACCAGGGTGAACGCCTTCACCTTTGGCTCAACCGCGCGGATACGATCCAGGTGGGCCTGCGTCAATTCGACCGCAGAAATTTTACGCTGGCGTAAGAGTGCGCCAGCTTCGGAAATGCTGAGCTTATAGAGTTCTGTCATCTATCCTATTCCTCCTCCAGTACCGCATTGACCTTCAGGCAGTTCTCATCCTGATCGGGCGCGTTCGCCAGCAACACCTCGGGTGGATAGGATGGTTGTGGAATATCCTCACGTGTAATATTGGTGAGGCGCGACGCATGGGCTGTTGGGGAAACGCCGCTCACATCCGCTTCCTGCAAAATATGAATATGGTCTAGAATGGCAGAAAGTTGGGTACCAAACATGTCGGCCTCTTCCTCGCTCAGTCCCAATCGGGCGAGTTGGGCGACATTTTGTACCGTCTCGCGATCAATCATACTGTTCCTCTTCTATATAACCTGCTTGCTACCATCGGACGTGGAAGCCGCTTACATGTTCCGTAGGTTCTCTCCAGGTTACACGTACATCCTGCACCTGTGCTGCCGAGGGCCCCTGCCGCAGCAAGGCCAGCAGATGTTCGAGCGCGGGACGCGTCCCCTGCGCGACTACTTCAACGTCGCCACTGCTATCATTGCGGACGTACCCGTGTAACCCCAGGGGAAGTGCTTTTTCGACAACGAAATAACGAAAGCCTACGCCCTGCACAAGTCCGACTACCACTGCGTAAAGTTCTTCTTTTGGGTTCGGATTGTTCTGGCTCATGGCTTCCATCATAGCATAGACTCGCCTTTGAGGATAGTCCCTTTCGCAGAATGAAGAAAGAAGGATACTTTTGCCAGGCATGAGATATAGGATTCAGGATAGACGTATAATTATATGGAAGGCTGTAACAAAAACATATGACGCATCGTATTAGTTAGGAATGTTCGTGCACCGTTTTTTATACAGCAAATTTATGACTATCATTGTGTTATTGAGGTAGTAAGTGATACCATAATAAACACCACTTTTCGTCTATCGCATTTCAATGGATCAGATAACTATCGATGCGCCAGCCTCGATAAAACCTCTTATGGAGTGATTAATGCAGTCAGTACAAGACCTTGCAAGCGCTGTACAGCGTGTGATCGGCAATGTTGAACGGGTCATTGTTGGCAAAGCCGAGCCCGTTGCGTTCAGCTTGATCGCGGTAATCTGCCACGGCCATATTTTGATTGAAGATGTGCCGGGCGTAGGTAAAACCGTGCTTACGAAATCTATCGCCCGTTCGATTGGTTGTTCTTTTAAACGTATCCAGTTTACTCCGGACCTGTTACCCAGTGATGTGACCGGTGTCTCTATTTATAACCAGAAGTCGGGCAATTTTGAGTTTCGCCCCGGGCCGATCATGTCACAGATTGTACTGGCGGACGAGGTGAATCGTGCCACTCCTAAAACCCAGTCGGCCTTGCTCGAGGCGATGGAAGAAGCTCAGATTACGGTAGACGGTGTGACCTATCAGTTGCCCCAACCTTTCATGGTGATGGCGACGCAAAACCCGATTGAATATGAGGGTACCTTTCCTTTGCCCGAGGCGCAGCTGGACCGCTTCATGATGAGCATTAAGCTTGGCTACCCGCGTGCCGAGGACGAGATCAATATTTTGGATAGTCATCAGCACCATCATCCGCTTGAGGACCTGGCCCAGATTATGACGGCCGATGAGCTGGTCTTGATTCAGCAGCAGGTGCGTAGCATACATGTTGATCCATCGATTCGAGAGTATATTGTGGCTCTCGCTAATGCGACCCGCAATCATCAGAATATTTATCTGGGTGTGAGTCCACGCGGATCGCTGGCCCTGTTCCGCGCCTCCCAGGCACTGGCCGCCATACGTGGCCGTGGTTATGTCATTCCTGATGACATCAAGCTGCTGGTCAAGCCGACCCTGGCACACCGTATTATTGTCAACCCTGCTGCACGCGTACGCTCTGTGACCTCGGCGCAAATTCTTGATGAGATCTTGCAATCGGTGCCGGTGCCAAACGCGTGGGTTGGTGGTGGAAGGGGGCGCTAGCTATGCGTCCATGGCAAGTATTCTTACTGATTCTCGTGCTGGCCTTCTTTGCCATCAGTAGTGCCTGGAAGGTCCTCTATGTTTTGACGTATGTGCTCCTGGTCCTGTTCGTCCTATCCTGGGTCTGGACTCGCTTTAGCCTGCTCAAGATGGTATTTCGTCGCACCTCTGTGGCGGGACGCGTGCAGGTGGGCGAGTATTTTGATGAGCGTTTGACGCTTGATAATATGAGCTCTTTCCCTAAACTATGGGTGCAGATCGCTGATGGCTCGACCCTACCCGGACATTGGGCCGGATATGTGGCCAGCATGGGAGGGCGCAAGCGAGCAACCTGGCGTGCACGCAGTGTGTGTCAGCAACGTGGACGCTTCCAGCTCGGTCCCGTGCTGGCGATGAGTGGAGATCCCTTCGGATTGTTTCGCCGCCGCATTGTGCTGGCGCCTGCCCAGGAAATACTGGTCTTGCCGCGTGTCTATCCCTTATCCGACTTCGCTCTGTTTACTGGTGGCCTGCCCGGACGCGGCAGGAGTTCGCGCCGCGCATTACAGACCACTACCACTCCCACCACTATCCGTGAATACGCCAGCGGTGATGCGCTCAATCGTATTCACTGGCGTTCCAGCGCGCATTATAACAAGCTGATGGTGAAAGAGTTTGACCTTGACCCGGCCATTGATGCCTGGATCTTTTTGGATCTTCACTCCGCTGTGCAGGCCGGAGAAGGCAATGAATCGACTGAGGAATACGGCGTAACGATCGCCGCTACCCTGGCCACGTATCTCTTGCGGCAGGATTTTTCCGTGGGCATGATTGTCAATGGTGAACGTAGAGAGATGTTGCCATTGGATCGAGGTGAGCGCCAGATCGAACGCGCACTGGAATTGCTGGCCGTCGTTATGGCAGGTGACGGTCCAGATCTAAAAGAAGCCCTGGCGATGGATGCCTTCCACTTTGGGCGTAACGCGGTAGCGATCGTGATCACGCCATCAAATTCGCGTGATTGGCATGAAAGTTTGCGTCACTTGAAACTGCGTGGAGTACAGACCGCCGTTATAGGATTGGATGCAGCCTCTTTTATAGAGCAACCACCGGATGAAGATACACTGGCTTTGCTGGAAGGTTCGGGCGTCCCGGTTATGCGCGTCAAACGCGGTGAACCTATTACTCAAATTTTAGAAACGGGTACTGATGTGCGTGCACTACAACAGAGGTAAGCGTAATGCGCAATGCGGCGATGGAACGTCTCTCAAAGCTGATTACCGATCCATCCAGGCGACGACAGGATGACGTTAATGAGCTGGTTAGCAGCAGAGGAATTGCATACTACTTTGAAGAGGGCTGGTTTTCTCTCTTCTTGCTGGCTTTAATGGTATATTGTGTGACCTGGTGTATTCAAGCTGCCAATTGGGTTGATAACCTGAGCGTGCTGACTTTGACCACCTTTATCGCCCTGTTGCTCGGGCTCTGGTCGGCCAAGCAACAGCGGTTTGCGCCGGCTCTGGTCTATATTCCCGTTACGCTGCTGAGTCTTGCCTTCTCCTACTGGCAGATGACCAGTTTTTTCTACGAAGGCAATGCCGCTGCCAGCTGGCAAGCGATACAGCGCGGATGCAGCCAAATCTTCAGCGGGAACTTTAATTTCGATGGCTCTATTCCTTTCCTCTTCATCGTTTTCTGCAGTTTTATGCTGGCGTATTGTAGCGTACTGTGCCTGTATCGCTGGCATCTTCCCTGGCTGATGGTGATCCTGAATGCCCTTGTTCTTGTCTTCAATTTAAACAATGTTATTGCGCCCTACATTATTTTGCTTGTGATCTTCTTGCTGGCCGCTCTGGTCCTGCTGTTACGCTTTAACCTCCATCAGGCGATCCACGGCTGGCAGCGCAAAGGTTTGCGCTACTCAGATGATCTGAGTTGGGACGTGATGCAGACGGGCATTTTTATTACCGTAAGCATCCTCGTGCTTTCCTGGCTCCTTCCCAGTTCTTATGAGGAGTCGCACCTGGCCCAGATCTGGGCGCCCAATGGTCCGTTAGGACAATTTTCCACCATCTTTAATTCTGTAGGTTCCACGGATAATATCGCGGCCAACCATGGTAACTTTAAAGATACCCTGGTGCTTGGCGGTAACCCTAATCTGACACAGGATGTTGTCTTTAAAGTGAAGATCGATGATATTCAACCTCAGTATCTGACACTGGTGACGTATGATACGTATGACCATGGTTGGTCGATCGTCTATAACGATCAGAAATATCATATTGCCGCCAATACGACGTTGTCGAACAGTACGCAGAAGACCCATACGGTCAAGCAGACCATCGAGGTCGTTGCAGCCCCCGGCGAGCAACAGCCGTACCTGGTGGGCGCATCGGATATTGTGCAGATGTCTCTGCCGGCTAATGTGATGGATGGCAGCGGCGGCATCATTGCCTGGCTGGGTGATAATAATAATGGTCTGGCAGCCGGTACGCACTATACCGTGATCTCTACGGCTTCGTCTGCCGATATCGTATCGCTGCGCGAGATCCCCATGCCTGCCGATGCGCCCAATTTTGATCCGAACCAGGCACCAGATCAGTTGCCTCCAGTGGACTATTTTAATCTTCAGACGGTAAAAGATTTCACCCAGGTTCCTGGCTATCTCCAGAAGGATAAGCGTATCCACGACCTGGCGCAAAAGATAGTGACGCAGGCAAAGGCCACCACTATGTATGATAAGGCGGTGGCCCTGGAAACATACCTGCGTCAGCATTATACCTATAATACCAATATTCATCCCCCGGCCGGGGTTGATCCTGTGCTCTGGTTCCTCTTTGGTAATAAGAACCACGATGGCTATTGTAACTACTTTTCGACGGCCATGACGCTTATGGCCCGCTCTTTGGGCATTCCAACTCGTGAGGTCGCCGGATATGCACCGGGGACCTATGAAAGTGGACAATATACTATTCGTGGAGTGGATGCCCATACCTGGACCCAGGTCTACTTCGCCGGCTATGGCTGGATTAACTTTGAGCCTTCGGCCAGCTTTAAAACGTTTGAGCGCCCACAGCCCGATCAATATAGCGGCAGCGCGCCTCTTCCTGGTGGAAACAGTGTTACCCTGCCTTCAGCCACCAATAAAGCGCGTCGGGATCGCAATATTGATAACCCTGCTGATAATGGAAGCGGCGGATCAGGTGCCAATCAGTCGCAGGATGTGTTCCAGGCTCAATTGCGTATCGGTCTGGGGGGTATACTGGTAGTAATCTTGCTGGGAACACTGATCTTTGCGTTCTGGTGGCGGCGCCTGTTCAGCCGCTATAGTGTGGCGGCCCAGATCTATGGTCGTATTTGTACGCTGGCTGAGTGGGCGGGCCTTGAGCACCAGTCATCACAGACACCTTATGAATACCTGCACAGCCTGGCGGGCTCGGTTCTGACATCGAAAGAAGATGAGCAAGCCCTGGAGCGACTGGGGGATATCTTTGTGCGCGAGCGCTGGGCTGATCCCGACAGCGTAGAACATCCGCGGCGATCGGGTGAACATAGAGAGTTGCCGGCCATGTGGAAGCGCTTGCGGGGACGACTGTTCTTTTACGTGGCCCGACATCCTCGCTTTCTGCGTCGCGTGCCCGATGCTATCAGAAGACAGTACAAACGTCTGCAGGCGAGGCGGCAGAAGCGCAAGAAGATGCGGCTAGAATTTTAGCATGGACTGCTTGACCTCCACGGTACATTTTCGTACACTATAGGTCGCGGCCTCCTGTCATCTTAACTGTGGGCTGCACTTTTTCAAGCTAATAATTTGGTAGGAGGATTCCATGTCAGAAAATGAAGTAGTCAGTTCCGAGCAAACGCTCATTCCATTACAGATCCCTGAAAAACGGGAATTAGAGATCCCGGGTGCGCCTCCTGTGCGCCTGCAGACGCTGGACCTGGCGCGCCATATCGCGATTGCCCCGGACCACAAGCAATATGTCGTGGCGACATTTGCGGACCGTAACCTTGGCCGCGATTATGTCACAACCATCTATCCCCAGCAGGGCGGGTATCATACCCTGGTGCGTTTACCCCTGTGTGAGTATGTCTTTAGTGACCCTGACGAAGCACTCCAGCGCCATGTTGAACTGGTACAGGTGATTCAGCAAGGGAAGTTACGATCGTATCTGAAAGAGAAATAATACTTACCTGGCGTTCACAAAAATAAAATTTGTTATCATATTCCCTTGACATAGAACAAGTATATTCCGTATACTTGGAAGCAGTGGGGATTACATGTGTAATCCCCAATACCTCTCACTTACTGTGGGATATTTTTTTCTGCCTTTTTCGCCGATTTTTATGAAAGGAGATGGCTGGCATGTTGAACAATCGTGTACTTTCCTATGCTGTGCTGCGCGAGCGCGCCGCTATTTTTGGTCACGATACCCATGCTGTGCCCGGTGCCACCACAGGCTTGTATGCCTCAGGCTTTGTTTTCCTGACGCATCGCCCTACCGATGTGGCCCAGGGGACCAGTGTGCCCATCTCCAGGAGGAGACCGCCTGATAGACGCTAGCAGGCGCGTCAAATGTAAGAGCAACCCTCCAACCGTGGGCACTGGTGAAGCAAATCCAGCCCACGGTTTTTTTATTGTGTTTTTTTCTAAGGACTTCAATTGTCGTTTCGCTGATGAATGGAGGATGTATGTCGTTTTGAGGTATGTGCCTGGGAATGTAATGGTAGAAGTATGGAAATTGTCACTGTCTGGTTGGACAGATCTGGCCTGTTCGAAGGTTCGATGTCAGGGTCGCCGCGTTGATCTAGACTTGAGAATGTTCTGATAGGCGTGCTTATTCCAAAGGAGAAAACTCTTGTCTATCCTTGATATTGCGGCTATGCCACTGTTAAAAAATATCACCATTGATCCGGCCGACGATGCGGTCGTCATCGATGGTGTTTCAAAAGTCTTTAAAAAATCACGTTCGTTATGGAGTCGTTCACGGAAGAATGCACCGGAGAAGGAGCAGAAAAAGGAGATACGCGCGGTCGATAATGTCAGTTTAAAGGTCAAACGCCGTGAGATCGTTGGTATTTTGGGCGCGAATGGCTCTGGGAAATCCACTTTGATCCGCATGATGTCTACGCTGCTGATTCCCGATGAGGGTTCGGTACGCATCTTTGGCTATGACGTGGTCAAGGATGAATATACGGTGCAGCGGCTGATCAATCGCGTGAGTGTAGAGGCGTCATTCTTCAAGAAGCTCTCTCCGATGGAGAATCTGATCTATGCGGCCCGCCTTTATAACATGAATGGGGCAGAGGCGCGCAAGCGCATCCGCGAGATTTTGACGCGGCTGGGCATCAAGCCCGATCGCATCGATGCGCCGCTGGAGAACATGTCCCGTGGTATGCAGCAGAAGGTCGCTATCGCCCGCGCGTTTCTGACCTCGCCGATTCTATTGCTGCTGGATGAGCCGACCACCGGGCTGGATCCACGCTCAAAGATCGATGTGCAGAAATTCGTCAATGAGCTGCGCGATGTGCATGACGCGACCATCCTGATTACGACCCATGATATGGACGAGGCCGAGGCCCTGTGCGATCGCGTGGCCATTATCGACAAGGGCCGTATCGTCGCTGAAGGGGAGACAGAGGCCCTCAAGCGCACCGTGACCGCTCTCCATGGTAAGACTGAACTGGTCTCGATGAATGAAGTGTTTATGCACTATACCGCGGCCCATCTGATCACCGAGGAAGACGTGAAGCGCTATGGTAGCTGGGAGAAGGCATTCGAAGTGTACGAGGCCCGGCGTGAAGAAGAAGAGAATAATTAAAGGAGAGTTGTTACTATGTCATCGATGTTGCATCAGGCGCGTGCCAGCTTTGCGTTTTTTGAGCGCAACTGGAACCTGACCAAGCGCTACTGGGCGTGGGAGGTGGTCTGGCTCTTTTATAACGTGGTGAACGCGCTCAGCATAACATTTATCGCGCAGGCCACGCCCGACCTGAAGCCGGCCCAGGTCAACTATATGATCCTGTACCTGTTGATCGGTACATCGGTCTGGACCTATTTGAGTGTGACCTTTGATGGCGTGACCGATGTCATCAATATTGAGCACTGGGAAGGGACGATCGAATATACCTTTATGGCTCCTATCTCGCGCCTGACGCATATGATTGGAAGCTGCTGGTACGCCATCGTACACGGACTGTTGTTTACGGCCCTGCAGTTGATCGTGGTGGTCCTCTTTTTCCATCTCGATCTCAGCCACGCTAACTATCTGACGGTCGTGTTTATGCTGTTGTTAGGGAGCATCTCGTTTATCGGCTTTGGCATCGCTACCTCGGTCCTGCCGCTGCTGTATACCGAGAAGGGCATGCAGATGTCCTTTATTGTGCGCGCGGTGATCTTGCTGGTTTCGGGCGTCTACTATCCAGTGACCGTTCTACCGGCCTGGATGCAGCCTTTATCCTGGCTCTCACCCGCCACTTATGTGCTCAACGGGCTGCGCGCCGGACTGCTGTCGGGCAAGGAGCTCTGGTCGCCCGAGGTCTGGAGCAACATCTGGCCGCTGTTGATCACAGGCGTGATCAGCATCCCTGTTGGTATGTGGATCTTCAGGATGGCCGAGCGCTACGCCAAGCGTACCGGCAAATTGAAGCGCAACGGCTAGAATCATTTTGTTGATGTGATTGATCAGGTGGAAGCAGTTGTGTTTGGAGCACCAATGCTTCCACCATCCGAAGGAATGGATAACAGTTGTGATAACGAAAATTCCTGACACCTTTACGGTTCGTCAGTTGACTTTAGATGACGCAGAGAAAGTGTACCAGCTCGTCGCAGCCAGTGAGATGCACTGGACAGGCAAAGTTAGGATCACATTGAAGGCATTACAGGTGCTTCTGGCCTCCCCGGATGCCGATCTGGCCAGTGGTGGCTGGCTGGTGCTGAACCAGGAGGGACAGGCGATCGGTTTCGCTATGATGGAGCATGTACAGCATGCGCGCAACATAGTGCGCTGTATCGTGCATCCGCAATATCTCGACCATGGCATTGGCGAACTGTTGCTGGAGAAGGCCGAGCAGTGGGCGCGGCAGCAAATTCCACTGGCCGCCCCGGATGTGCGTGTTACCCTGCGCGGTTACTGTGATAATCAGAACCCGGCCTGGGAAGCTCTACTGAAGCGGCACGACTTTCAGCCGATCCGCAATTTCTGGGATATGGGGATCGAATTATTGACGGCACCCACGGCACCCCAGTGGCCTGAGTATATCCGTATCATTCATCCGACGACCGATATGCTCTATGCCGTCTACGAGACCGATGAAGAGATCTTTCGCGATCACTGGGGCTTTATGCATCAGCCCTTTGAGCAGTGGCAGTATTGGGCTGTACAGCAAGACACCTTTGATCCGTCGCTCTGGTTTCTAGCTATGGATGGTGATGAGATCGCTGGCATCTCCCTTTGTGCCAATGAGGAACAAGGTGGCTGGGTGCATGTGCTGGGTGTACGTCGCCCATGGCGCCGTCAGGGATTGGCCCTGGCGCTTTTGCAGCATTCTTTTAGTGAATTTTTCCGTCGCGATATACATACGGTTTCCCTGTCGGTCGATGCACAGAGCCTGACGGGCGCGACGCGCTTATATGAACGTGCTGGAATGCACGTTGTCAAACGAGCGACCCAATACGAGAAGGAATTACGGGTAGGTAGAGAACCGGGTATACAGACGCTTTCAGAGTAGCTGGTACCCTGATACGCCTATCTCTAGTCTCCATCTCACCAGCTCGTTGGCTGACAATGAATGGAGCACTGTTGTGATTATACGTCTACACCAACTGTCTGCACGTGCCCCGCATCTACAAGATAGTGCCGAGGTGGCACATTTGCTGAGCTTATATGAACGTGCGGCTATCGCATCTGAAGAGCAGTTGGAGGCGGAGCTCAAGGAGCGCTGGCAGGATTGCAACTTTCAGATGGCGAGCGATGCCTGGATGATTGTGACGAGGCAGCAGCATGTGATTGGCTATGCTGATGTACAGCGCAAGAACCACGAATCATTAGAGCCAATCTATGCCCTTAAGATCGCTATCCATCCCGAGTATCAGAGCCGCGGCATCGAGACATTGTTGATTCGGCTGGGGGAAGAACGCATCCGTTATCTGAGCCGCGACCTGGTGGGGCGCTGCCAGATTCAGATCCATGTCACGGTGGATAGTGCAAATAGCGTGCTGTGTGAGATGATGCAGCACGAAGGTTATTGCTTACAGCAGCAGTTCTTGCGCATGCAGTTCGCCCTGAAGCATATTGCCGATCCCTTACTCTCATCTGAAGATGGTCTGTTAACGCTGCAGGTGGCGCTGAATGATGAGCAGAGCATGACTTCACAGGTGCAGGGTGAGGCCTACAGGACATCGAAGTACAGCGTGTATGTCAAAACCTTTGGGAGGAGATTTCAGGCCGAGGCATCAACTGTGTTGATTCCTTGCGCCACAGGTTAAAATAAAAATGGATAAAATGGTGATAGTCACACGCCAGCAACATTGCCTGGCGTGTTTTATTATGAATGCTGAGTTTATCCTGTTTTGTTGTTACCTTTAATGGTTCTGCATAGTCCTAGTACATAGTTCTATCATCGCGTGGAACGACAAGGTATTACCGCCGGGAAGGAAAACAACAGGATTGCCATGACAGGTGTATCGACGATGACTGCTTTAACTTTTATGAGTGTTACCAATACGGATACTATGCGTATATTGCTCTTCGTACTGCTTATCGTAGCGATTGGTCTGATCGTTGCTGGAGCTATTATTGCCCTGGTAACGTTATATAGCTATCGTAAGGTTCGTGCGAATAATGCGGATCGCCTTCGGGGCGAACAATAAATGAATCGAGGGGGGTATGGTTCGCAGGCACACTGTGACACCTTTATTAGTGGGAACCCTTATCCTGCGTGCGAATTCTGGCGCCAGCACGATTGTGCTGGGCCTCTTGTTAGCACACATGGCGGCCAGCACGGCTCACAAGATTACCAGTGTGCAAGTTGGCTTGTTGCCGGTAGCTTTTTATATTTCTGAACTTACATTGGCCCCTTTTATGGGTGGATTGAGTGATCGCTGGGGGAGACGTATATTTCTGGTGTTGGGACCTGTCTTTGGTCTGTTGCAGGCTGGCCTGCTTTTTTTTACTCCTGCCCACCAGCCACTACCCTATTTGCTGAGCCTGCAAGTTCTGGCTGGCCTATCGGGAGCCATTACCGTTCCCGCTGTGCTTGGCTACCTGGCCGATCTGACGGTGCGCGATCAAAGCAGGCGCGTACGCGTCATGAGTCTGTATGAACTGGTGACCAGTGGTGGTATCGCTGTGGGGACCGTTATGGGCGGCCTGCTCTGGTTCTGGTTTGGGCGTGGGGCGTTTGTCTGGCTGGCTGTCAGCTATATACTGGTTATCTGGTGCATGTGGCTTTCGCCGGTGGCTAACCAGGCTGTCAGCAGTGAGAGGAAGATTGGTGAGACCGCGAGGCGCTATCTGCGTATCCTGCGTATGCCACGCCTGCTGGCATTTCTACCAGCCTGGCTCTGCATCAGCGCCCTGGTGGGCATCTGGCTGAGTTCACAGCTGACGTTTATTCTCTCAACGCCCGTGCGCTATCCTCATCAACTGCTGATGGGAAGCATGAGCGGACCCGGCGGGGGACGTATGTTGAGTCTGGTATTGGGTGGAATCGTCCTCTTCTTCAGCCTGAGTTTGTTGTTCTGGGCTTTTTTCCTGCAGAAGATTGCGCGCCTGCGCCTGATGTTTACCTCGATTATTGGCGTGTACCTGGCCTGTATCGCTCTGTTTGGCATCAATCATCGTGGTGCTAGCGATACTACTATGATCTATGTCTGGCTACCTCTGTTACTGATCGGCGTGTTCGCTGAAACCAGTTTTGCTCCGGCCGCACTGGCCTATCTGGCGGATATTTCGGAAGAGGCCGCTAGAGATCGAGGGATGGTGATGGGCCTCTATTCCATCTTTCTGGGCCTGGGGCAGATACTGGGGAACGGCCTTGGTGGGATGTTCGCCCATCGCTTTGGCTTCGATGGGCTGATCTATCTCACCGCTTTGCTGGCCCTGGTGGCATTGTTCTCCCTCTTCTGGCTGTTTAAGAAAGGCGAAGGGTACAGCGATGATAAATCTATCTATGCCAGTGAGTGAATGAACTCAAGGCGATTGCCGAAGGGGTCGCGCGTCTCAAAGCGCTCAAAGCCTGGGATCGGCACCCCTTCCAGGACCTCAAAGCCATGCTCCTGTAGCTTCTGCTTCCAGGTGGCGATATCGTCTACATGATAAGCCAGGTGGGCTTTCGTGCTGGTGCGCTCCACACCGTCTTCGGTTCCAACATGAACCTGGCGATCACCTACCTGGAGCCAGAAGCCGCCGCGACCCTTCAGGGAGTCCGGCTTCTCGATCTCGGGCAGTCCGAGCAGGTGGCAATAATACTGCCGCCCCTGCTCCTCGGCCCCGCGTGGAATGGTAATCTGTGCGTGATGAATGCCTGTAATCGACATACTGGATCATCTACCTTTCACAATACGTTCTATATCGCGCTGGGCATCGCGTTTGGCGATCATCGCTCGTTTGTCGTAGAGCTTTTTACCACGGCATAGTCCCAGTTCTATCTTGGCGTGCCCACCTTTCAGGTAGAGCTTTAAGGGGACCAGCGTCAGGCCCTTGGTCGCGACCCTGGTCAGGAGCTGATCGATCTCGCGCCGATGGAGCAGCAGTTTACGCGTGCGCATCGGATCGTGATTGTAGCGGTTGCCGTGTTCGTAGGCCGCGATATTGGCATTTTCCAGCCAGATCTCGTCTTTGCGCGCCATGGCATAGGAGCCGCGCAACTGGACCTTTCCCTCTCGAATCGACTTGATCTCGGTTCCAACGAGCGAGATGCCAACCTCCAGGGTGCGCTCGACCTCATAATCGTGATAGGCCTGCCGATTGACCGAGATGACCTTGATCGGCACATGCTCGATTGGTGTGCTTGCTTTTTTTGCCGGGGCTGCTTTAGCCATACTCAAACTCCTTTAGATAAAGGACGTCTATCTGCCGTATCGTTTACAATGGTGTTACGATCTCTTTTGTGCGGCAGGAACACTGCGTAGCAGGTTCTTTTTCTACCTGGTAAGATAAAAAGTACCCGTCAGAAATCTTGTACCAGGAAAAAGGGATGTGTTCATACACAGGTAGTGGGTGATGTCCTCATTATACAACACCCGGCTCTTATAGTCGACCTTAGCCTCTTCTTTAGAGAATTACCCCACCGGGCATAGAGGGTCGTCATACAACAGAACGAGAGAGTTCGTTGCCCACTGCATTATGCTAGAGAAAGGTTACATTATGTTCTACCGTTTAGGCAAATTTGCCACCCGCCATCGCTGGTTGATTGTTGGGTTATGGATACTTGCCGCGGTGCTCGCGCTCCCCTTCGCGCCCCGGGCGAATCAGGTATTGCAATCTGGTGGCTTTGAAAGTCCCGATTCGGAGTCTCAGAAGGCGATTGATACGCTGTCGCAAAAGTTGCATGTCAATGAAACGATCGTACAGATTATATTTACCAGCACCCATTATACGGTCGAAGATCCACAGTTCAGTCAGCAGTCCGAGCGCGCCCTGGCCAATATTCGTAACTGGTCCGAGGTGGCGCAGGTCACCAGTTACCTGGAAAATCCACGCCAGGTTTCGCAGGATCGCCATGCCGCGTATGTGAATGTCGAGATGAAGCCTGATGCGAACACGGCGGCCAAACTATTGCCGGAGCTAGAGCGGCGCCTACAGAAGGTCCCCGACTTAAAGGCGAGCGTGGGTGGCGGCCCCGTTTTCTATGAAGATATTCAAAGCGTCAGTGAAAATGATCTGCGGCGGGCCGAACTTTTAGCCTTTCCTTTTGCTCTTATCGCTTTGCTGTTTGTCTTCCGGTCAGTGATTGCCTCGGCTTTGCCTGCGCTGGTTGGCGGTTTCGCCGTGGTGGTATCCCTGGCTTTAATCTTTGCGCTGGGTCATATTACCCCTCTCTCTATCTTTGTGCTCAATATTACGACGCTGTTTGGCCTGGGCTTAGGGGTCGATTACTCGCTCTTTATGGTGAGCCGTTTCAGAGAGGAATTGCTGCATGGACGCGACATCGAAGATGCGGTGGCGGTGACCGTGGCTACGGCGGGCCGGGCTGTTACGTTTTCCGGCCTGACCGTTTCGATCGGTCTGTTTGGTTTGACCTTCTTCCACATCAATATGCTGCATTCCGTTGGTCTGGGCGGCATCCTGGTGGTCGTGCTGGCGGTGACGGCTGCCATTACCTTGCTACCGGCGCTCCTCTCGATTCTTGGGCTAAAGGTCAATGCCTTGCCTGTGCGCTTTCCCCGCCTCAAGCGGCATCCGGTGGGAACAGATATAGAGTTGGAGCCGCACCATGGCTTCTGGTATCGCCTGTCTCACTTTGTAATGCGCTATCCGCTACGCGTCTTCTTTCCCGTCCTGCTGCTCTTGCTGAGCTTTGGTGCACCCTTTCTGGGAGTCCGTTTCTCGGCGCCCGATGCCTCGATCCTGCCATCATATGTGCCCTCGCGCGCCGCGTATGATCTGCTGATGCAGCGTTTCAATCAGCGCGAGACCACGCCTATTCTGATAGCCGTGCATACGCCGGGCAATGCCCTGACGCCGGAGAATATCAAGAATCTGTATTACTACGTCAAGCGCATCGAGGCGGATCCACGCGTGGACCGGGTTGATAGCATTGTGAGCGCCGATCCACGCTTCACGCTGGATCAGTACCAGTTGCTTTACGCGCACCCACAATTGATCGCTGACCCGTATATCGGTGCCTTTCTGAAGTCGTCTGTTTCGGGGGATACGCTGCTGGTGGAGGTGGTTAGCAAATATGGTATGGTTGATCCGCAATCGCAGGCGCTGGTACAGACGATTCGCAATACCGCACCTGGCCATGGCATATCTGTGCTAGTTGATGGTGGCACGGCGGGCAATATCGATTACGTCGATTCCCTGTATACAGATTTTCCGGTTGCCGTGCTGGTTATATCTATCACCACCTATATCGTGCTGCTGCTACTGTTTCGCTCGCTGTTGCTGCCCCTGAAGGCGATTGTGATGAATACCCTGTCGATTCTGGCCAGCTATGGCGCCCTGGTGTTGATTTTTCAGGATGGCTTCTTACACCAGATTCTGGGTTTTACCCCGCTGGGATTTGTTGAGGCGTCCAGCCCCATCCTGCTTTTCTGCTCGATCTTTGGCCTCTCGATGGACTACGAGGTTTTCTTGCTGTCGCGCATTCAAGAGGCGTTCTGGCAGACGGGCGACAACAGGCAGGCGGTGGCGCTGGGACTGCAGCGTAGCGGTGGCATTATTACCAGCGCGGCCGTCATCGTCATCGTGGTCAGCGCCTGCTTTGCTACTGCTGACATGATCCTGGTTAAAGCCCTGGGATTGGGTATGGCCCTGGCTGTGGTGATCGATGCGACCCTGGTGCGTGGTCTGCTGGTTCCCGCCACCATGCGCCTGCTGGGTACCTGGAACTGGTGGCTGCCCTTCGCCGGCGTCCAGCGCCATCCACCCGCCCTGGCCGAGTACATGGGATCAGTGGATACAGATAATGAACAGACGACGGCCGAGCAGGCGAACACACATACGAATATACATATAGGAGGCAAAAGATGAGGCTGTGGATGCGTTACACGTCGGTCTGGATGCTGGCGGTTGGGGGCCTGTTGCTCACGCTGCTACTTTCATCCTGTGCCTTTCCTGGCATGACCACAACCTCGGCGACGCTGCCACAGGTCAGTGAGCAGCCAACGAAGACGGTTCTGCCACCGATCGAGTTCCCACGCGACGAGGGGAAGCATAATGACCTCACCGAATGGTGGTACTACACCGGTCATATGCAGGCGACTGATGCGTCCGGCAAGTCGCATACCTATGGGTTTGAACTGGTCTTTTTTCAGGCCATACGTAGCAACCTACCCACGGTGTATCCCGCCCATTTTGCTATTAGCGATATTACGCGTGGCGAGTTCCATTATGATCAGCGGCGCCTCACACAGTTTGTGACCCCTTCTTCTTCAGGGGGAAAGGCAACGCCGGGCATCGATGTGCATGTTGGCGACTGGTCCGCCCAGGGTCTGAACGGCAAGGACCATCTGGTAGCCTCAATGCAGAATTACGCCATGAATCTCAATCTGACCGGACTCAAGGCTCCGACCCTGCACAACGGTAACGGGCTGATCACCTATGGTCTTGGCGGCTTCTCCTACTACTATTCGCGCACGCGCATGCAGGTTGGTGGTACGCTGCTCGACCATAATCAGTCCTTAAAGGTTACCGGTACCGCCTGGATGGACCATCAATGGGGCAACTTCCTCAGCCTGGGTGGTGGCGGCTGGGACTGGTACAGTATCCAGCTGAACAACAGAACCGAGATCATGCTGTACTTTATTCGCGATGCCAGCGGCAAAACTATCTCGACGTATATCGGCTATACCGATGCCGATGGAAAGGCTTATGTGCTGCCCGAGCAGTCGTTGAAAGCGATCGTCCTGGATAAATGGGCCAGTCCAACGACGGGTATCACGTACCCTTCAGGCTGGCGCATCGATATCAAGGATCCTCACCTGCAGTCAACCCTGACGATCAGGCCTCTCTTGAAGAATCAGGAACTGGTCGTAACGAATTCGACTGGCAACGTCTATTGGGAAGGTGCCGTCAGCATCGAGGGACAGCAGAAAGGCCAGCCGATCTCTGGCGAAGGGTATGTTGAGCTAACGGGCTATACTAGATAGCCTGTTAGCATTGCGCTGGTGAGAGGCTCCGCACAGTCTCGCGCCTGCGGCGCTCGCACGTAATATATATTGCCGGTGGTGTAACGCATCCGCGCCACACCACCGGCAATATATATTACGTGTCTTGGTGTATCCATGCCACACCGGTAACATCCTACTACTTACTTTATGGGCATCAGTCCATTATTGTCTGAGCGCTGGTAGGATGGTGGTGGCGATTTTTTGTAGCTGACCATTGATGATGCCCAGGTAGTCTTGATGGGGGATGTAATGTCCCTGACTATCGGTCTGCAGGGTGATGATGGCCAGCGTATTTTCAAACAGTAGATTGTGATCGATGTGGACCGCGTCATTGTCCGACATCAGCGGGAGAATGCTCTGTTTTAGACCCCCATAGCTCCAACTGGAGATTCTGGACTGCAATTTTATCTTTTTCTGGTCGGATGGGCTGAGCTCGTTCTGCAGGGGAGTGGAGACAAACTGGTAGAGATAGGTGTCACTATCTGATTGATGCGTTAATCTGGCTGTGAGCGCGTAAGAAAAATGCACGTCACCAGAGAGAATCAGTGTATCTTTCGGCTGCTGAAAAAGCTGCAGCAGGTCGTGCCAGGATAGAGGATAGTGCGGCCAGTGATCAAAGCTTAGCCTGGCCGCCAGACGCTGTTGTACGCGCGCCAGCCGCAGTCCCAGATGGCTCCCCAGCCCCTTTTTCGTCAGCCAGAGACGCTGCCCCATTAAATACTCAAGCCAGCCAATAGCCGGTGGCAGCAGGACCGGTACGGACGAGACCAGGATCGCCAGGGGGCTCTGATTATTGGCATACCAGTTCTGAAGATCGTGCGTCTGGTCGCGACTGGTGATGCGCGTCGGGGCCAGAATGTCTTCTTCTTTTCCGGTTGTGATGGTGGTTCTTTCGGTGCGCGCATTGGCCACGAATATGGGCGGCGTGGATGGTATTTCATAGTGCCAGCGCAGTCCCACCTCGCCATAAAGATCCCGACGTACATAATCGCGCAGCGGCTCTATGGCGTCCTCGCCGCTTTCGGCGGCCTGCCGCATAACCTCGAGCAACGGATGCCGTGTTGCCTGCTGCCGCAGGTTGCCCCAGCCCTGGTAGACCCAGTAGGCCACCAGTCCATCGACCAGTAACTGCTCGCGGCCCGCCTTAATGGCCGAAGAGAGCCAGGTGGGCATAAAGTTCCAGTTATTGGTAATCTCATGGTCATCAAAGATCATATACGTGGGAAGCACGGCCAATGCCTGGCGCACGCCGCTATCGGTGCCCCATGCGTAGTGATAGAACTGACAAAAATCTTCATAAGTGGTTGCTTGATCACCAATCTGTGGTACATTTTGTTGCATGCCGGTTGAGGGCTGGTCGGCGTAGATCTGGTCGCCAATCAATAGCAGCAGATGGGGCCATACCGATTCGCGTTGCTCGGCGTGCTCACTCAACCAGTATCCCAGCGCGCTCAACACATCTGGTTGGTTGGCCTCCGCCTTGCGACAGGAACCATAGGCAATGCGTAGTGGATCTTTGTATGTAGATGCCGCCAGGGTACGAAAACACTGCTTGCCGGGTAAGCCGGAGGTCTGTGTGAGCTCTTTTCCTGTAGATGCCGCGATAAGCTGATATGTATACCAGGTCGCGGCCTGTAAATTACGCAGCTCAAGCGCTACATAATAGTGACCGCCAACCATGGTTGTTTTTTGTCTAACGATAGTTTCTGATTGTGTATCCGCGTAAACAAGCAGCGTGACAGTCTCAGCCGCTGTTAGCTCGGCCCAGATGACGACACTGTCCGGGTTGATAGCACGTACGAGCGGTCCAACGAGAAGTTCAGCCATTAATTCCTCTTCTTCTTTCCCGCCAGGGAGTCTGGCAATTTTTAACTTCGCCCAGGTAGGGAATACTCCATTCATTTTATACGAAAAACAGGTTCCTCTGTTTTTCGTATAAAATGAATGGGTCTTACTCCCATTATCGGGTGGCATGTGGGCGCCCCCGCACGTGCGTCCGCTGCGCGGCCGCACTGGTTTTATGTTGGTGCCCCGGGTGCGCATCCGCGCACCCGGGGCACCAACATACCAGGGGCTGTTTTCATCCCTGTGGTACTCACGTGCCAGTTTTGTATGAGTGTATCGGGTGCGCAGCCGCGCACCCGATACACTCATACAAAACCAGTGCGGCCGCGCTAGTTTTATATGGTGGTGCAGCAGGGCCGCGGACGCGGCCCTGCTGCACCACCATATAGCCTCGGAGAAAACCTGTCTGCGAGCCGTTTATTTGCTCAAAGACACATTAAGTAAATAGAAAGAAATCATAGAGGACTTGAGCAGGTTGGGTGGGGGAAACGTTGTTATCAGGCTGCTTGAGGCAATCTGCTGATCGACTTTTTTTTATAAAATAATCGAAACATCACCCATGGGCATTGACCAGCCCCGGCATGGATGTGGTATACTTTGTGACAATAGCAAACAGGTATTTTGTAGGTAGATGAGGATTTGTAACATATTTTGCATGTATTTGTTTGCATCCTCTTAAAAAGTGTATAAACAATGATCAATGTGTATTTATTGTGTCCTTTGCGTGCCGCTGGTTCTATGCAACGCAAAGCGTATTCGGTACACCTGATATGCCTCTCACCTTTTCATTTTATA
Source organism: Dictyobacter halimunensis (assembly GCF_036245075.1). Classification (NCBI taxonomy): domain Bacteria; kingdom Bacillati; phylum Chloroflexota; class Ktedonobacteria; order Ktedonobacterales; family Dictyobacteraceae; genus Dictyobacter; species Dictyobacter halimunensis. The sequence continues at coordinate 990,208 of NZ_BSRI01000002.1, read as the reverse complement.
GGGAAGGGATCTCATCAACGCTGAGGATGATGAGGGTGGCTGCGAAATCTGGCAGGAAGCAATGGAAGCGAGAACACATACCTCTGCTCTTGAAGAGTCTGCAATTATTGAACGCGTAGCTCGTATTGTTTTTAGCGTGCGCGGGGCCAAGCCTGATTATACCGTGCTGGCAGCAGAGCTGGAACTGGCGGTGCCTTTCGATGTGTTCGGGGTGGTATTGCTCCGTCACGACCGTCAGGCCGTACGCGTAACGGTTTGCCAGCGCGATGAAGGTCGGGCCTGGAAGGCGCGCCTGCATCAATATCCACTGGCTGACTCCATGCTAGAGCAAGTCTTGCGGAATCCTTCGTTGCAGGTACACGATTATCCTGAAGGGCTGGATGGCTCCCCCTCTTCCAGTGGTGATGTATTAAGTAGCTATCACCAGCTGCGTTCGACCCTGATCGCGCCGCTGATGGTCGAGAATAGCGTCCTGGGCACCCTGGAGCTTGGTAGCACAGGACTGCACACCTATGCCGATCAGCATCTGCAGCGGCTGGTGGATGCCGTCGTCAAAATGCTGGCCGCCGCGATCGAGGGGGTGCAACTGGGCGGGAATGCGGCGATCCAGGATCGTCAGCGCCGGGCATTGAAGGATGTGAGCCAGGCGCTAACCTCTAAAATGGAGCTCTCCACCGTCCTGCAGCAGATTGTGGCCGGGGTCTCGAATGCACTCAGCGTCTCCTCGTTTATGCTCTTGCTCAACCGCCGTTCTCATACCCTGTACCTGGAAGCTCAATGCGAGGTGGATCCGAAGCCACTGGAACGTATTTTGCAGCAGCAGGGAAGGGTCAGCGAAAAGAATATGTTCTGGCAAACGCTCATGCGGCGCCAGCCGTTGGGTTCACAGGACATTGCCAGCGATGAGCATTATCCAGAGAATCAACCGCTGGCCAGCGAACTCGGACTCCGTTCGCTTTACTGTTATCCACTGGCCACCGGATCAGCCGTTTATGGTATCCTGGCCCTATGCTCTACTGAGGCAGGTGGCTTCACGCCCCTCAAAAGCGACATCCTGGCGCTTTTTGCGAACCAGGCTACCATCGCCATCCACAATGGCATGTTACAGGCCTCCCTGGATCAACGCAGACAATTTCAAGCGGCCATCGAGCAGTTTGATCGGTTGCAGCCGGTATATGAAGAGAGCACTACGGATGAGCAGCTCCGTGAAGAGCTCCGCATCTTTAAAGAGATTCGTGCCCATGCCCAGCACACCTATGGTTTGAATTTCAGCCAGCTCATGCATTGGATCAGCGAACAGCTCTTAACCCAGGGTGAGCGCAATCTGCAAAGCATCCGTTATGCGATCGAGAGCGAGCAAACGAACGATCCGTTTATTTCTTCACTGTCAACAGAGCCCTTACCGTCCTCAGCGTTCTTATTTGAGTCCGCGCCATTTCAGCCCGGTGCTACCAATGTTGAACCTCAGGCGCTGCTGACGCAGCCATCAGAATCGGCCCTGACACATGTCGGCATGATTGGGGAACTTAACCGTTTGATTGGTCATCTCAATCAATCAACCAACTGGGTACGTGATCCCTGGTTTGTTGTTGACCTGGATGGATACTGCCTGTATATGAATTCAGCGGCGCGCCAATGGTGTGAATGGAAGCTGGAAACGATGGCTACAGAATATTATCCACACATGCAATTGCTCGTATCTTCTGTCGTGCAGGGCCGATCAGTGAGGCCCTCGATCGAAGAGGTATTTTCACATCTTTTGCCACGGATGCGCAACAACAATGAGGTACGCGCCTATCTACGCGACTTTACGCAGGAGAGTATCTACCGGCAGGCATTTCGCTGTATCCTGGCTGAGGAGCCACTGGAAACGATGGCGCAGCCCTGTGCAGAAAGGGTGGCCAGCGAGACGAGCCAGGATAGCGTGGCCAGCGATCATCACTACCAATTTCATTGTTATCCTCTCTATACACAGGCCAGGCAGCTGGAAGGCATTGCTTTACAGGTGCAGGATATAACCGAGCAGGTACGCGAAGAAAAGAATCGTTCCGCGCTGCTCTCGGCCTTTTCACATGATCTGCGCACGCCGCTGACAACGATCAAAGCCGCGGTAACGGGTCTTTTACAGGCCGACCTGGTGTGGAATGAAGATGACCGCAATGAGATGCTGGTCGATATTGATAGCGAGGCCGATCATCTTACCATGCTGGTCAACGCGCTGATCGAGCTTTCACGCATAGAAATGGGGGCGATGGAGCTTAAACTTGAATGGTGCGACGTCTCAGAAATTCTCTACGCAACCATCACAAAGTTGCAGCGTGCCCTTGGAAATCGTCAGCTGCAGCTGCGGCTTCAAGATTCCTTGCCGCTGATCTATGCAGATCATGCACGTTTGGGACAGATATTGTATAACCTGATCGAGAATGCCGCGCGGCACAGTTCAGATTATAAAACGATCTCTCTATTTATCGATGTGGTAAAGGATGAGAGAGAAGAATTGCGGGTGCGTGTCATTGATCAAGGGGTCATCGTACCAGAGCATGAGCGAGAGCGTATCTTTACCTCATTTCAAAGCCATGCATCTTTTTATGGCAATGGGCTGTCGCTGGCAACCTGTAAGGGGATCATAGAAGCCCATCAGGGTCGCATCTGGGCTGAGGCGGCGGATGGTGAAGGGACATGTTTTACCTTTCTGCTGCCGATTCATCCCCAGACGATGATCCATCGGAATGAACAGAGAACGGAACGTGGCTAGTCGCAGCTGCCGATTCGAGCATAATTGACTGGCCCGGGGATGACCGATGTCGGGGTGGAAGGCATTGTTGCAGGTTGGGATACCTGTATGGAGGAACGCTATGAGGGTGAAAGGGAAACGGATACTGGTCGTTGATGATGAGCCGCCAATTCAGCGCATTCTGCGCCGCAATCTGACCGTAGGTGGTTACGAGGTGCTGGTCGCTGAAAGTGGAAAGCAAGCGGTTGAAATGGTGAAGATTCATCAACCAGACCTGGTCTTACTGGATATTTGCTTGCCAGGCGGTATTGATGGTGTCGACGTATGCGTCCAGGTACGCCAGTTTACACAGACACCCATTATTGTGCTTTCAGCCGTGGCGGAGGAAAAGCAGAAAATCAAGGCGCTTGATTATGGTGCCGATGACTATCTGACCAAGCCTTTCAGCAACGACGAGCTCCAGGCTCGCGTACGAGCCTGTCTCAGACGGGCTGGCACGAAAGAGGCCACGAACGAGCGGGAGCCAGAAATACTGACCAGCGAGGACGACTATCTGTACATGGATATCGTACGGCGCCAGGTGCGCGCGGGCTCGCAGGAGGTGCGCCTGACACCGACAGAGTTTGAACTGTTGCGGCAACTCATGTTGTATGCGGGCAAAGTCATGACACACCGCGCACTCTTGCGTGCCGTCTGGGGGCCGGAGTATGGCGAAGAGGCCGATTACCTACGCGTCTATGTGCGCCAGCTCAGGCTTAAAGTCGAGCCGGAACCATCGCGGCCGAGATATATCGTCACCGAGCCAGGGATTGGCTACGTTTTCAGATCGCAAGGAGAAAATTAAAATCCTTAATAAAATTTTAATGCCATCTTGTGTTTTTTTTATAGCGACTTGACTGATTTAGCGGTACACTTTTAACATGAGGTTCCCGGGCCTGTGATCATTGTTCTGGCTGGTAAAAGCATTCCTTTTTGTGTTACTGTATACCATAATAAGTTCTGGTATTGTCCTGCAATCCGATGTATGATGGAGGCAGATAACAGAGGTATGTGGGGGGTGGTGGAAAATCAGGATTTCTAGTATGCTATGGTCGGTTAAACTGTTGATCATGGGGACCAGGTACTAGCGCCGTGCATAATACTATGATATAGGCGTACGGACCTGGGATGACATCAAGATAGGATGTGTGGGGAGGACGAGGACAACCTTTTACCTACGGCGCTAAGAGGGAAATTTCTTCACAATAATCGAAAAAAGGGTCTCCCTTTGTATCATACAGAAAAATAAAAATAGCTATGTGTGTGGTAAAAAATGCGTCTATCGCTCGTGTTGTATGTGCTGGCTCTATCAGAAAGCACGAGTGAAGGATAGCAGCGCTTTTAACACAGCAATTACATGCGGATGCCCCGCATATCTGATAAATGGGCATGCGCATTTTGCTTATAGCGTGCGTTGTGGAACTATGGATGGATATATCTACGGCGGACACGCACCAAGACCGCTTGCGCACTGATTATCTTACTTATACCGCAAGCTAGTCTGATAAAGGAACTGAGAGAAGAATGGAGCAGCAAGACCGTATCATGGATGGAGACTTACAGACCCTGGGTCTCCAATCCATTTTAAAGATGCTTGCCCTGAGCGGAAAAACTGGAAAGTTATTTGTGACTTCGGGACCAGAGACGCTTTCAATCAGCTTGCGTAAAGGGCAAATTGTAGGATTACATGAAGACGGAGTGCCCCCACCCGACGTGCTGGGCATGCTCTGTTTACTCAATAAATTAGATCCGCCACGTGCGCAATATATTCGAGAACTGGCGCGCGGAGATATGCAGATGTCGCTCGCGCTGCTGGTTGAGCGCGGCTGGATGACTGCCGGAGAGATGCAGCGCCGCCTGGAATTTCTGGTGACGCAGTCGATCAGTCATGCCCTACGCTGGGTAAATGGTCGTTTCGCCTTTCACCGCCAGGTTATCCCGATGGAGAGCAAGATGCAGGCGCTGGATGTTGATTCCGTCTTGCTGGAAGCTCTACGCCAGGCTGATGAATGGGAAGAGATTAGCGCCGAGGGGGTGACCCATCTTACCCGCACCACGGTGGCTCGCTGGCAACCAGAAGTCAGCAATGATGTGCGCAATCTGGGCCTGAATCAGGAAGGCATTGAAGTGCTATGCCTCGCCAATGGAGAGCTCACTCTGCAAGCGGTCGCGCTGGCCCTGATGACTCCAGAGGCCAGGATTGCTCGCGTTATGGCTCGCCTGTTAGAATTAAATCTGATTGAAGTGGTAGACACCGCACTGGAAACCGAGTTGCAGGGTGACCTCTCAAACATCATTATCAAGTGCCAGTATCTGCTAGCACAGCAGCGCCAGGCTTCCAATCCAGCTCAACATCTCCTTGGTTTAATTACCACCCTCTCCGAGTGTATTAATGGTCTCCTTGTGCACCATGGCTTATACGCGCGCAGCTTACGCGGGCGAGGCAAAATTCCTTCCATGGAAATTGCTCGTTATCTTGAACGCCGTTTTGTGCCACAACTGCAGGCGTTATCACAGCAGCAATTTCCGATTCTAGAAACAGCAACGTTTCACTATGGCCAACTCGACTGTAATGATATACTGACGCTTAACAAAGTCGTGAAGGGTGAGCAGTTAGAAGAGTTCTATTGGGAAGCAGTTCAGGGCCTGGTCGCCTTTTTGCGCATGGTGTTTACCGAACTATTGCGCGACGAGGTCGGAAACTCACATATCGGGCGCCAATTGAATGTCGCGTGGCGAATCTTCTTATCAGAGATTGATCACGAGGTTCAGCAATACCAGATTTACCGGGCGCATCGCAACACCCAGAACTCGCGAGGTCGAGATGCTATCCAACCCTCATCACTTGGAATTGTACAAAATTGGCAGAACCCCGCCGACAACAATGGGGAAATGTGGTCGCCTGATACGCGAAGGAGGTCAATTTGATGGCTGAACCAACGGTACTTGTTGTAGACGATAGTCCTACTGTACGCAAAATTGTGCAGATGACTCTCCAGAGAGAACACATCAAAGTGGTGACGGTAGGAGATGGTCTGAGCGCGTTGACTTCGGTCGCCGATGAGATGCCAGCCCTTATTTTGCTTGATATCCAACTTCCGCGGATGGATGGGTACCAAATTTGCCAGATAATACGCAAACACTTGCAGTTTCGACAAATTCCCATTATTATGCTCAGTGGGAAGGATGGCTTGTTTGACAAGATGCGCGGTCGTTTAGCAGGGTCGACGGAGTATCTCACCAAACCATTTGACTCGGCTGAACTTGTGCAAACAGTCAAGAAACACCTTGCGAACTGGCAAGAACGTGTACCTGCTCAACAAGAGGGGACACGCCCTCGCCTACGCTATCGCGGCTAAATCTCCAATATCAGTACCTGTGATGTTCAGCATCTTTGGTCGGGAGGGTTGGAGGGTAGGCTAAATTTCCCATTGCTAGGTTGGCTCATTAGGAAAGGTTAGAATCGGATGCCTGGGCAGAAAATACTTGTTGTGGACGATAGTTGGACAGAACTAACGATGATTGTGACGCCATTGCGCAACAGCGGTTTTGATGTTGTGACCGCGGTTGATGGCGATGAAGCAGTCGAAAAAGTATTTAAAGAACGTCCACACTGTATCGTACTTGATGTTGTGTTGCCGAAGCAAAATGGATTTCAGGTATGTCGTAAATTAAAGAGCTCGGACGTGAGCCGGCATATCCCCATCATTTTGTTGACGTCGAAGAACACCCCGTTGGATAAGGCATGGGGGATGCGGCAAGGGGCTGACCTCTATATTACCAAGCCCTTTAACGGTGATGAGTTAGTAGCTAGTGTGCGACGCCTTATTTAAGTAGTCGTACGGGCAGGGCCAGGGTTGACGGCGGACGCCGCTCTCTTTCTCCTTGCCACACATGTCGCATGGGATGCCTCTCGCTTCTTGTGCTCTCTATGGAGTAAGTTTTTGTGTCCAGTGAAGATCAGAAAAAACGTGAAGCCTTTGCTGCAATTCAGCAATTAATCTCACAGTCTCCCTCGGTTGCGGCTCTGCAGTTGCAACTGGCGCAGGGGCAATTTGGTGTGAATGGATCTCCCAATGGAGAGACTTCACCCCCGGCCGTTGTTGGGGAGCAATATCTGGTGTTTTCTCTTGCTGATCGTGAACTGGCTGTGAAGGCTGAGCTAGTGCAAGGCGTCGAGCGGCTGGTCGAGTTAACGCCGGTTCCTAATGTTGTTTCCTGGGTTAGAGGGGTGATGAACCTGCGAGGTTCCATCGTCTCAGTGGTAGACTTACGAATGTTTCTGGATTTAGAGCAGGTGCCCTATACACCACAAACTCGCCTGTTATCGCTACAGGCGAACGAGATGGTCATCTGCCTGGCGGTGGATGGTGTGAGTGAGATGCTACCGATTCCCGCTACTGCTATCAATGGAAATGTGCGCCAGGCTATCATTCCCTCCTGGGCGGCTCCATATGCTATGGGTGGGGCAGTGCTGCCTAATCGTGGAATCATCATCCTGGATGTAGCTCGCCTTCTTTTCTCCGAAAAAATGCAGCGCTATAAGGCCTAATGATAATAGTGCGGGGGCCTGTTGTAGGCTACCTGAATTGAGATAGATATATTTTTATCAATGGAGGTCTGGCGGATGAATCCTGATCAAAATAAAAGTGGTTCGGCGTTGAGTGCCCCTTTTACCATAGGGTTACTTGGCTCCTTCGTTGTTCCTTTTATAGTGTTTATTGTTATTGCTTTTTTGTCTTTTAGTTCTAACCCAACGATCGGTATTATCGCTGTTATTGGTGCCGTGCTCGCTCTTATTATTGGTATTGGTTCAAGTCTTTATGTACAAAATAGCGTTAAGAGCCGTTTGTTGGGCCTGGCTGAGATCTGCCGCGATTTCATGAGCGGGGATCGCTCGGTGCGTGCGACGGTGAATGGCGACAGCGAGCTGGCCCAATTGGCGAGCTCCTTAAATGCCATCCTGGATAACCAGGGCTCAACCCCCAGCATTTCAATGGGAGGCTCTGGTAACGATGCGGCGGCCCTGCAGGCGCAGATTGAGAAGCTGCTGCAAGAGGTAAGCGCGGTCGGTGATGGCGACCTGCGCGTCCAGGCGGAAGTAACCCCGGACACCCTGGGTGTGCTGGCTGACTCATTCAACTATATGATTGAAGAGCTGGCGAAGGTTGTGGGCCGTGTACAGTCAACTGCTGTACAGGTTACCAACGCGACTCGCCGTATTCTGGATCGCTCGGCTGAACTGGCGCAGGCCTCTGAGACACAGGTGAAACAGATCGCCCAGACGACCGAGGCCGTGGAAGCGCTGGCCGTATTTATTCAAAACGTGGCGCGTAACGCCCAGCTGAGTGTGGACGTAGCGCAAGAAGCGTTGCGTAGCGCGAACAATGGTCAGCAAGCTGTACGTCAGACGATTGAAGGTATGATGCTCATTCGTGAGAACGTACAGGAAACCTCGAAAAAGATTAAGCGCCTCGGTGAGCGCTCAAACGAAATTGGTGAAATCGTACGTATCATCGAAGACATCGCCGACCAGACAAACTTGCTGGCGTTGAACGCGGCCATTCAGTCCGCTATGGCGGGTGAGCACGGTCGTGGATTCGCCGTTGTTGCCGATGAAATCCGCCTGCTGGCAGAACGTTCGACCGAGTCGACCAAACGTATCGCGACGCTGGTCAAGAGTATTCAGGGCGATACATACGAAGCCGTGGTTGCTATGGAAGATAGCACGCAGGAAGTGGTTAAAGGATCGCAACTGGCCGATGATGCCGGTCGTTCTCTGAACTCTATTTACAGCGCAGTAGAGCGACAAGCTCAAATGATTGAAAATATTGCTCGTGCCGCGAATGAACAGACCTCGGTCTCTGAAGCGGTGGCCGTAGCCATGGGCCGTATCTCTGAAATCACCCGTCAGACCGACGCCGGCACGCAGGAAGCGGCGGTAAGCGTAAGTTACCTGGCTGAGCTTTCTGAGCAGTTGCGTGCTTCCGTTTCAACTTTCCGCCTGCCTGATCGTATAAATGACATGCTTGGCTCGTTCTCTAATATGGCGACATCTGTAACTGAGTCACCTGCTGAGCGCGGTGAGCAACCCTTTGGCGCTATGCTGGGTGGTGGGTCCGATAGTGGTTGGAGCCAGAATTTCTCGGGCAACTTCCCGCCACTTCCTGAACCCGGGAACACGGGTTCACTGGTCTCATTGGGTAGCCGTTCAGGGCAATTCGCGGCCAATGGGCAGCCAGACTTTGGTCAGCCAGATTTCGGCCAGCCAGACTTTGGGCAGCGCCCCGACTTCGGCAATCCTGCCGCGTTTTCTCCGGCAGGCATGCCACAACAGGTGCCCTCATCTGGTAACTTTGGCATCAATAACAACCAGCAGTTCTTTGGTGGAAATCAGTTCGATTTTGGCAATCTGGGCGATTTTGATAGCCAGCAGCAGGGAATGGATCAAGGCTTTGGCATGCCACAGTATGGCAACCAGGCGAATGGTAATCCCGGCTTTGCGCAGCAGGCACCTAATTCTGGATTGCTTCCACCACCGTTCCAGCAACTGTCACAGCAGCAGCCTGGCCAAGGGAACAATGCACGCCCGCGCTGGCAAAGTGGCATTCACGACCAGAATCAGTAATTGTTCTTATAGGCCTGCTATCATCGTGTGAGCGAAAAAGTGAGAGCAGGCTTATAGAAGTGAGGTGTTATCTTTCTCGTATTTATCCCTCCCTGCTCTATTGTATCTGCACGGCGGGATTGAGAAAGATAACACCAGAATAGTTAAGTGAGTACGCGCAACATGTCGAACACATTTGATAAACTATCCGTCCTCGACTCGTTTATCGAAGAGGTGAATAGCTATTTGCCAGAAATCGAGGCGAATCTCGGGCGACTGGCACAGTCACCTGGCGACATGGATGCCCTCGAAGAAACTTACCGCCGCACTCACACCATTGGCGGTTCCGCTTCCATGATGGACTTTCCTGGCCTGGCTCACGTAGCCCATGGTATGGAGGACATCCTGGGTGATGCATTAGATGGTCTGATTACGCTAGACGATCTCTCACGTGGATTGTTGGAGCGTTCCCTGGGCCGTTTGCGTCAACTGTTGGAGGGTATCCGCGGTGGTATTGATGAAGAAGCTGTGATTGCGGAGGATGATGCCGACTACGCTCGCTATCGTGCTCAAGTAGATGCGGCGGCTGCCTCACCTGCAGCGGGCGGTACTGAGATGCAATCGACGCAAGCAACTCCAGCTGTTAATTCGTCAGCCTCTCTTTCGCCTGCTCCGGCTTTTGAGTTGTCTCCACCGCAGTCTCCATTGCCTTCGTCGATGCCATCATTTGATGAGGTGCTGGCATCTTTCCGCACTCAGCCTGTGGCCTCGGGTGAAGATATTGGCTGGCCTGAGGAGCCAGAGCTGGATGCGCGGTTTGATAACACCTCTTCTATGTCATCTATCCCTGCCACCCCTGCGCAGCCAGATGTGATCAATCCGCCTGCGTTGTCACAGTCCAACTTCAGTATTTTTCAGGACCCAACGCCAACCAGTGCTTTTGAGGCGTTGATGGCTTCGACCCGGCGTCGACCTGAGCCGGAACCGGTTGCTCCTCCACCCGTTGAGCCAGAGCCGGCCCCATCCACCAATCAGCCTCTCTGGGATGATCAGTGGCTGATGCCACCCGCAGCTTCCGCCCAGCCGAGCAATGCACCGGTTCATATCGATCCACAGTCCATCGCTCATCTGATGCCGGATGGATATGGTCAGGACCAGAAACAAAATATCCCGACTCTATACGGCCAGGACCAGGGGCAAAATGTGCCGGCCGTATATGATCAGGGCCAGGGGCAAAATGTCCCCGCTATATATGAAGATATGCAGCAGGAGGCGCAAAGCCTGGAGGAACAGGCGGCCTCGTTAAAGAGTGCCGTGTATCAACTGCGTGATGCCATGGATGTGATCGAGACGCAGCGCAGCGAATTTAAGGGCTTCTTAAATGGCTCAAAAGACGCTCTCGATCGTATGGAAGAATGGGCCGGCAAGGCTATGGGTCTGAATCTGCGCAATAGCCCTGAGCAGGTTCGACGCTATCTGCCTCTTTCAGTTATGTGGGTGGCCAACTCCAAGCTGAAAAAGGTCCTGGATCTTATGCAAAATATCACCGGTGGAGTCGAGCTCACAAATGAACAGGTTACCTCTACCCTGCAGCAATTGCACGTATCTATTCAGTCTTGTGGCGCGGCCTTTGAACAGTTGAATGGCCCCCGGCAATCAGGGCAGGAGAATGGTTGGAGCCCCTGGAATGTCAGCGTGGACCAGGATATGAATGCGTGGCGCGAACGCGTGACATTTGAGCGCCAGGGTGATCCTGGAGCCATGCGGGCCGAAATCGAAGCACAGTTGCGTGAGGAGATGCGTCGCGAGTACGAGCCCCAGACCTCTATCTCCGCACGTGAACGGGCCGAGCTAGAACAACAGATCCGGAGCGAAGTGCGGGAAGAGTATGCGGAGATGCAGCGCTTGCAGGAGCGCGCGTTGGGCACGGCTGATACAAATGCTGAGTCAGCGCGAGATCTTGAAGCGCGTCTGCGCAGTGAGATCGAAATTCAGGTGCGTCAGGAGTTCCTGAATCAGATCATGCGTACCGGTGGAGATGAAGCTCTGCCGCTGGCTACACGCCTGGCTGGATCTGGCAATTCCGCCGATGCTGAGAACGACACGCACCGCTTAAAGACAACCATCCCGCCGTCCGATGTGGCTCCGGCTGGACCCGAATCGTTGCCAGCGCCTAAATCTCCTGTTGTATCCATGCCTGTGACTGAATCAACCGGAAAATCTACCACGGCCAGCTCTTTTAGCACCAATGACTTTGGTGAAGAGGCGGCGGAGATCTTTCGCTTAGAGGCTGAAGAGCATCTGCAGGCTATTGGTATGCACGTGGCTGCCCTGGAAAAGAATCCCTCAAACCGCGACCTCATTCAAGGTATTCGCCGCGCGACCCATACGCTTAAAGGGGCCGCAGGTATGATGGGCTTTAAAACCATCGCCGATCTAAGCCATGTTTCTGAGGACCTGCTGGACCTGATCATGGAAGGCACGATGGGGATCTCGCCCACGGTCGTCAGCTTGATTCTAGATACTGCCGAAGCCCTGGAACTGTTGATTACCGCTAATGATTCTGCTATCGCGGATATTAAGGTTCGTGAACTGCATAAGCGCTATGTGGAGCTACTGGGTGAGCGTAGCTCTTCAGTCCAGATGATAGAAGAAGATCTGGACGATGATGACAATAGTAACGATGTTTCTCAGTCCTCCAACGTGGTGACTGGCGAGCAAACCACTGATGGACTGACCCCGCGCGCCCGTGGAGATTTGAGCGTGCGTGTGCGCCTGCAAAAGCTGGATGAACTGGTCAATCTCTTCGGTGAGATGCTGGTAAACCGTAGTGTGCTCGAAGAACGCATCCAGCGCCTGGTTCGCCTGGTATCGGACGTGGCTGTTAGTAGTAATCGCCTGAACGATGTCGGTCAGAAATTGGATAGTCGTTTTGAAGCGGCTACCTTGCCCAGCGGTCGATCGGTGCAGGTCATGCCAGGCGAGGGTGACCAGAGCATCGGGCGTGTTAATTCCAACCTCCTGTTGGGACCCGGCACTTCGGTTGGCTTGCCCGTTCCGAAAAACCAGAACAGTCAGGGCGGCAATCCTGCTGGCGCACAGGATTATCTGTCGGAATTCGATGAGCTGGAACTCGACCGCTACACAGAGTTCCATCAACTGGCACGTGGCTTGAATGAGGGTATCTCGGACATGGCGACACTGAGCACAGAAATGGATACCATTATCCGTGAATGTGAGGGTGTGTTCGCTCGTGAAAATCGCCTGAATACGACGTTCCAGGATCGCCTGATGAAGGTGCGACTGGTGCCGTTGTCCACCATGGCTCCTCGCCTCTATCGCGCCGCCCGCGCGGTCGCGCTCAAACAGGGCAAGGAGATCGACTTTGTGCTGGAAGGCGAAACGACCGAGGTTGATCGTACAGTGTATGAAGAGATTGCCGGTCCGTTGCTGCACCTGGTACGTAACGCGGTAAACCACGCTATCGAGACGCCAGATGTGCGTATCCAGCGTGGCAAGTCCCCTACGGGGCAGATCAAGCTATCGGCGTCGTATGAGGGTAATCAGATTATGATTACCGTGCGTGATGATGGCAATGGCCTCGATCGTGATCATGTGCGCCAGACGGCGATCACGCGTGGTCTGATTCGACCGGATCAGCAGATCAGTGAAGACGATGTGGTTGCCCTGATCTTCCGTCCCGGTTTTTCTACCGCGGAAGTCTTGAGCGAAGAGAGTGGACGTGGCGTTGGTCTGGACGTAGTGCGCGACAGTGTTTCACGGCTACGCGGTACGCTGGTTGTGGAGACCGCTCCCGGTCTGGGCACAGCCTTTACCATGACCTTCCCAACCAGCCTGGCGATTCAGAGCGCCATGATGGTTCGCGTTGGCGGACAGCAGTTTGCTATCCCAACTGTCCACGTTGAATCGATCGGGCGTCTGGATAACTTTAAGCGCGTGAACTCTGGTGGTCAACCAGCCGTCTCAGTACGCAATGATCTCTATCCATTGCATATGCTGGCCCAGTATCTATCCCTATCAGGCTCTGCCACGATCGAAGACAAAGCTCAGCTCTTGCTGGTGAATGCTGGCGGTCATCGTGTCGCGCTAGTGATCGATGAGATACGCGGCAAAGTTGATATTGTGATGAAGAACCTGGGACCGCACCTGCGAGAGGTTCACGGTATTGCTGGTGGTACGGTTCTTGGTAATGGGCATGTGGTCCTGGTACTGGAACTGAACTCCTTGCTCTCTGCGAAGATCAATACGCCGTTGCCCAAACGCGATTCCGCGGCTCCTGTGGGGCAGGTGAAACAGCGCGTCGACGTGTCGAATAAGCAGCAAAACCTGCCGTCACGACCCGCGGCTGCGGCACCAACAAATCCTGAGCGTGGCAAGCACATTCTGGTGGTGGATGATAGCCCAAGCGTGCGGCGCGTCGTCAGTAACATGCTCAAGCAGCATGGTTGGACGGTGCAGATGGCTCGCGATGGTGTTGAGGCCCTTGAGATGATCTCGCTCGAAACCCCGGCCGCCGTACTACTCGATATCGAGATGCCGCGTATGGACGGTTATGAGTTGATCTCAACGGTTCGGGCGCAGGAACAGTATCGTACCTTACCGCTGGTCGTTCTAACCTCTCGCGCGGCCGCCAAGCACCAGCAGCGTGCTATGTCGCTGGGCGCGAGCGCGTATGTCGTCAAACCATACCAGGATGAGGAATTGTTGAACACCATTAACTCACTGGTTTATGGCGCCATTGCTCGTTAACGAGAGAGGATAAAGATAGCTATGGGCGTTGAGAGATCGGTTACCCGCTGGTATATTCAGCGTCAAATGCTTGAGCATGAACTGGCCCAACTGGAGTCTCAGTTGGACCAGGGACAGGCGCAGACGGAGGATGAGACCGCCGCGCCCGCGAGTATTTCAGGTGAGAATGGTGAGAACTCTCCTGAAGAACTCCTCCAAAAAGTGGCAATGACCCGGGTAAAGCTAAAATCCCTGGGTCATTGTCCCAAACCTATGATGGGCTAGTCTCGCCCGCGTGGCCGTTTTGCTCCGATTTATTGAGCCAGGACGGCCGCTATTTTTTGCCCCATCTCCTGCGTCTTCAGCACCTTCGTTTCTTCTTCTCGCAGATCCTCGGTGCGATAGCCCGCCTGGATAACCTGTTCAACCGCCGCTTCGATCGCCGCGGCCTCGCTTTTTAAGCCCAGCGAATATTGCAGGAGCATGGCCGCCGAAAGGATGGCCGCGATCGGATTCGCTTTGCCCTGTCCAGCGATATCTGGCGCGGAACCGTGGATTGGTTCGTAGAGTCCAAGACGTCCATGGGCTGTCTCGTGGGTTCCCAGGCTGGCGGAGGGGAGCATGCCCATAGAACCGGCGAGCATGGAGGCCTCATCGGTGAGGATATCACCAAAGAGGTTTTCCGTGACGATGACATCAAAGTTGGTAGGTTTGCGGATCAGGTGCATGGCGCAGGCGTCGACCAGCATATGTTCAAAGGTGACGTCGGGATAGTCAGCGGCCACTCGATTGGCAACCTGGCGCCAGAGGACGGAGGAACTGAGCACATTGGCCTTATCCACAGAGGTAACTTTTTTCTTGCGATCACGGGCGGCCTCAAAGGCGACGCGCAGGATGCGTTCTATCTCTGCCTCGCTATAAAGGAGCGTGTCGATCGCGCTCTTGCCCTGTTCCGTCTGACGGATCTCGCTTGGTTTGCCCGGTACGGGTGGCTCAAGGTGACCATAATAGAGCCCCCCCGTTAGTTCGCGCACAACTACCAGGTCGGCGCCGCGCAGTACCTCTGCTTTGATAGGGGACGCGCTGAGTAAGCTATTGAGCGGCTTGACGGGGCGTAGATTGGCGAAGAACTGGAGCCCCTTACGCAGCTTAAATAAGGCCTGTTCTGGCTTTACTTTGTGGCTGCCATCATAGCTGGGGAGGCCGCCTACGGCTCCAAATAAGATGGCATCACTGCGCTGACAAACCTCCAGCGAGGCATCGGAGATAGCGTCTCCTTCGGCTTCGATCGCGGCGACTCCCACCAGGCGCTTCTGATAGGTGAAGCTATGTCCAAAGCGACTGGCTACCGCGTCCAGGATACGGATAGCTTCATCGGTAACCTCTGGCCCGATCCCATCGCCAGGTAAAACGGCAATTGTGTAGTTTCCCATACTGGCTCGCCTTTCTTATAGTTGTGAATCTGTAATGCAATCCCTGCCAGAAGGAGCGAAGTTCTTTCTGGCAGGGAAGCAAGAATTGTATAGACGATATTAAGTTAGCGTGCCCAATCCATCGGCTCTGGCTGCTTGAAGCTCGATGTCAGTGAGACCGGTCTTCCTTCGCGGAACGATGTCTGGATACCGCACAGGATATCGACCACGTGGGCCGCCTGCGCGCCGGTAATGCGTTGTGGCCGGTGCTGATGGATAGCTTCGGCCAGGTCTACGACACCGCGACTCCACTCAGTCCCCTGGTAGGGTTCTTTTACATACGGGACTGGCTCATAATGGCCGCCGAATTCTGAAAATTCTACCTCGGCCTGGAAGTTTTGCCAATCGCTGAGGTAGAGAGAGCCTTTGTCTCCATGGAACTCGATACCACGTTGCTTGCTGTGATGGCCGACATAGAAATTGGTGGTCAGACGCGCGACCTCTCCGTTTTCAAACTCGATGGCGGCCACCGCGAAATCGGGTGTTGAAATATGGAATTCTACCCCCTCTTTCGTGACACGATCGGGATAGAGTACCTTGCCAAAGGCCGTAATATGACGTGCTGGTCCAAAGATGGTCGTAAGGATGGTCAGAGGATACACGCCAACGTCAAAGAGTGGCCCTACTTCGTAGAAAGGACCTGGAGAGGGATGCCAGGATTCTATGCGGCCCCAGTTGACTTCGGCATACGCCAGTCGAACCGTACCCAGACGTCCGTCACGAATGGCCTTCCATGCGGTTTGCTGGGCCTCGCCCATAATCGTGATCGGCGCGCTACTCAGGCGACGACCTTTTTCCTCAGCCAGCTTCACCAGGCGTAACGCATCTTCCGATGTGAGCGCGAGTGGTTTCTCGCTGTATACATCCTTGCCTGCGTTAAGACATTTTGTAATGACTTCAGCATGCGCATGGTGAATAGTCAGATTAATTACCAGTTCCACCTCCGGATCTTCCAGAATGGCTTCGAGGGAGGGATAGACCTTGCCGCCGTGAGCGGCGGCATAGGCTTCGGCTCGCGCCAGGTCGATATCGGTAGCACCTAATAGCTTAATCTGTGGATAAGGTTTCAGTGTCTTTGCATAGGCTCCGGCGATATTTCCGCAGCCGACAATCGCGACATTCAGAGATGTCAGATCCATCTTCACTATCTCTTTCTACTACATTACACAGGTTGTAAGGCAGATACTGATAGAAGCTTTGAAGCGCCCGGTTTGACCTGGGCGTATCCATAGTATAGGGGCCGCACGTCTTATAGAGTGACGCGCTGCTGCGATAGAATCAGCGGGACGCTTCAAAATAAGTCATACTCCACAGTTTACCAAAGCGTTTAGTTGTATGACAAGGGGCCGACAGTACAAAGACGGCTGGTGAGGCTTGTCAGCAAGTGTGTTTATAGCACGGCTGGGTGAAACGTGCTATAATAGGTCGCAGATGGAGTGTATATACATCGCCCCCGTCTTTATACAGAATCCTACAACTATCCAAACCAAGCAATAGGTGCTGCTGAACCATTGCCTAGGAGTAAATTTATATGAGCAGCGAAATAAATGAGAATGGGAAGACCGCGGGTCGTCGCAAACCAATTCCAATATCGATGGCCGCCGGACCCCAAGAGTATGTCCCGGGAGACCAGGAACTTCCAGTTCAGCTTACGACCGTAGCTGAGATGTTGCAATGGGCACAGAACTGGGCACGATCAAAATCGGTATGGCCATTGGGCTATGGGTTGGCCTGCTGCGCGATCGAAATGATGGCTTCGGCCTCTGCAGGTCAATATGACCTCTCGCGCTTCGGCTCAGAAGTCTTTCGCTCCAGTCCTCGTCAGGCTGACCTGATGATTGTGGCTGGAACTGTTTCGGTGAAGATGGGTCCGCGCCTTCGTCTTCTCTGGGAGCAGATGCCCGAGCCAAAATGGGTCCTGAGCATGGGGCAGTGCGCCAACTCTGGCGGTGAATTCTACGATAGCTATTATACCGTTCAGGGCGTTGACACCATTGTGCCCGTAGATGTGTATGTGCCTGGATGTCCTCCTCGGCCAGAGGCATTGATCGAAGGTATTCTGAAGTTACGTGAGAAAATTGCCAAACAGGGTTTGAAAGTGCGCGGCGAGAAGGAAATCGAGGTATAGTGTATGCGTGGTATCCTGGAAGGTTTGGGTCTAACCTTTAGCCATATGTTCCGGCCAAAGGTGACGCGACTCTATCCTTATGAGAAGCCAAAACTGCCACCACGTAGCCGTGGTTTGATTCAATTAATCGCACAGGATGGCTTGAACACCGAGTTCAACCTTAAATGTGAGTCCTGTCTTCTCTGCGAGAAAGCCTGTCCTCCTCGTGCCATTACGATCGAGTATGAGCCTCTCCTTGAGTGGAAAGATCGCCCCTGGTTTAAGTCATATATCCGCGATGGGGCAGAAAAGTTTACGCCACGTAAACTGGCGCCTGCCACCGGTTCTTCGCATGCAGGCTTCTATAAATCGCGTATCTCTGAGTACGCGGTGGACTACTTCAATAAGCCTGTCAATCCCTGCGTGGCTATGCCGGTGAAAGATAACCTGGAGCCTGAGATCGATTTGAGCAAGGTTGATACCCTGCTGGCAACCTGGTCACAGGAGGCCGGTGCCTTGCCAGGCCTTTTGGATGCAGTGATGGATATCTATGGGTACTTTCCATTACAGGCGGCCAAGCGTATCGTCCAGGCCCGTGGCGTTGATCTGAGCGATATCTTCGGTATCGCGACTATGAGTCCGAAGTTTAAACCCGCACCCGCTGTTAAAGGCATCACACGTGATGACCAACCGGAACGTGGATTGGCTGCGAGCAAGCGCGGTGTCTGGGGAAATATTAATCATGTGAGGCAGCCAGATGCCTAATTTTGAACAATCTTATCGTGTCTTGCGGCGTGCAGCTGATGCTGACGTACGTTCTTTAGAGGCGTATCGCGCCAATGGCGGTTATGCTGCCCTGGAGAAAGCCCTGCGTGGATTGTCCCCGGAGCAGGTGAACCAGCAAGTTATTGATGCAAAATTGCGCGGGCGCGGTGGCGCCGGTCGCTTAACCGGCGAGAAATGGCGTATCGTACGGCAGTCGCAGGATAACCAGAAATATGTTATTTGTAACGCATACGATGCCGATAGCCGCTCGCTGGCGGTGCGTACCCTGCTTGAACACAATCCTCACCAGGCCATTGAGGGTATCCTGCTGGCCGCCTATGCAGTAGGCGCGACCGAGGCGTACCTGTTCACCCGCAGTAGCGCGGCCGCGGCTAATGAGGCTATTCAGCAGGCGGTGCAGGAGGTTGCCGAGGCCAACCTGGTCGGACGCGATATTCTCAATACCGACTTCTCCTGTACCATTACCGTCCTGGGAGCAGAGATGGGCTTTATGGGCGGCGAAGAGACTGTGCAGATGGCCTTGATCAAGGGCCGTCGTGGTATGCCTGATCAGCGTCCACCTTTCCCAGCTCAGTATGGACTATGGGACAAGCCGACCGCCATCAATTCGGTTGAGACACTGATGAATGTCCCCTACATTATCCGTGAGGGTGCGGCCGCGTTTGCCAGCGCTGGTTCCGCTATGTCTGGCGGCACAAAGGTTTTGACCATCTATGCATCGCCTGTCAGCGAGCCTCGGGTGGTTGAGGTCCCATTTGGCGCCACGTTGCGTGATATCCTGGCCCACGCCGGCTTGAATCCCGTTGAAAGCGATGTACGCGCGGTGGTGGTTGGTGGAGCTGAAGGAGGCGCCCTGCCCTTCGCTTCTCTGGATACGCCCTACGATTTTGATCCGCTGGAAGAGGCGGGTGCGATCGTTGGTTCGGGCATTGTTGAGTTGCTTCCCGCCAATACCTGCATGGTTTCCTGGGCGATGGAGCGCAGCAACTATCTCAGCAAGGAATCCTGTGGTAAATGTGTTCCCTGTCGCCTGGGTGTTAAGCGTATCGGAGGTATCCTCGAAGGGATCGTGAGCGATCTCGGTGTGGGTGGAGATCTCGATGTGCTGGATGAATTTGCTGATTATGTGCCTAATGGCTCGCTCTGTGGCTTTGGCGTCCAGGCAACAAATCCATTAAAGACCGCCAAGCGATACTGGCCTGAGCATTTTACGATGCATATTCAGGAACTGCGTTGCCCTACCGGTACGTGCGTTCCGGTACGTGCCCACCGTTTCGTAACGAAGCACGTTCTGCCGTAGTTAAATCCTAGGACCTTTGGAAAAGGAATAGTACATGGCTATATCAATCCGAGATAATTTCTCACCAGCGACTCAGGCAGCGCAGCCTCCAATGGTTCGTAATGACGTGGGGCATCCCAGTTTTACGTTGACCATCGATGGTAAGACAATGCAAGCTTATCAGGGCCAGTCCATCCTGAGTGTGGCGATTGATAACGGGATCGCGGATATCCCGAATTTGTGTAATGACGAGAAGCTGGAGCCGACCTCCGCCTGCCGTATGTGTGTGGTGCACATCGAAGGTGTTGAGCGTCCTCTACCTTCCTGTAATACACCGGCTGAGCCAGGCATGGTGGTCACGACGAACTCTGATGAATTGTTCCATCTGCGCCGTACCAACCTGGAGATGATGCTCTCCGATCATAATGCCTATTGTCAGCCACCCTGTCAGGTCGATTGTCCAACACACATCGATATCCCTGGCTATTTGGAGCTGATCGCGCAGGGCTCGATGAAGGAAGCTGCACGCCTGGTCAAAGAGGTGCTGCCGTTCCCGTTCGTTCTGGGCTTGACCTGCCCGGCTCCCTGTCAGAAGGCCTGCCGCCGCACGCTGGTGGATGAAGAGATCGCCATCTGTCGTATGCACGGCTATGCTGCCGAGACCTGCCTGCTGGATCCACCCCTGCCCTATGTGCAGGATCCCCCAACCGGCAAGAAAGTCGCGGTTGTTGGTGGTGGCCCTTCCGGCCTGACCGCCGCTTATTATCTGTCTCTGCGTGGGCACTATTGTAAGGTGTTCGATATGCAGCCCCAGGCTGGCGGTATGCTGCGCTATGGTATCCCTGAGTATCGCTTGCCCAAGGATATGATGGATCGCGAGTTCCAGCAACTGTGGGATATGGGGATCGACTTCCAGGCCAACGTGAAACTGGGTCGTGACTTCACGATCGATGACCTGTTTGCCCAGGGCTTCGATGCTGTCTACCTGGCTATCGGTTGTTGGACCAGTAATGACCTGCGTGTTCCGGGTGAAGATGCCGAGGGTGTGGTGAACGCTATCCGCTACCTGGGCGATAAGGTTGAAGGTAAGCCGGTACCCGTGAAAGATGGTGACGAGGTTATTGTCATCGGTGGTGGTTTCACCGCTTTCGACTGTACCCGTACCTCGCTGCGTCTTGGTGCCAAGGTGCACACGATGTATCGCCGTGGCCGCACCGAGATGGGCGCTACCACTGAAGAGGTTGAGGACGGTGAGGCTGAGGGTACACACCTGCAGCTGTATGTCAGCCAGACTCGTGTGATCTCTGAAAACGGTCAGGTCACCGGCGTTGAGTTCCAGCGCAACAAGCTAGGAGAGCCCGATGCCAGTGGTCGCCGCCGTCCGGTTCCAGTTCCTGGTTCAGAGTTTGTGCTGAACTGCGATACTGTGATCCCGGCTATCGGTCAGGCTGTCGACACCAAGGTGCTCGATGATGCGTCCGGTATCAAGTGGACCAAGTGGAAAACCATCCAGACCAATCCCCACAACTTCATGACGGATCGCCAGGGCGTCTTCGCCGGTGGTGACTGTCAGATGGGTGCCAAGACCATTATCGAAGGTGTCGCTCAGGGTAAGCTGAATGCCCGTTCAATCCACTCCTATCTGATGGGTGAGGATATGAATGAGGTAGCGCGTCGCCTGGAGCTGGAGGAGCGCCGTCCCGACCTGTTCGATATCGTGCCCTACAAGCCGGTCGAGCCCAAGGTCAAGATGCCCATGCTGCCTTACGACAAGCGCGAGAAGAGCTTCGCCCTCATCGAAATGGGGTACCTGCAGGAGCAGGCCCAGCGCGAGGCGTCCCGCTGTCTGCAGTGCGCCTGCCCGGCCGCCGGACAGTGCGATCTGCAGCGCTACAGTATCGAGCATGGCCTGGCCGACAACCGCTTCCACGATGGGGAGCCCAGCGACTACCATGACTACGAGACCGATCTGTCGCACAGCTTCATCCTGCGCGATCCCAACAAGTGCATCAACTGTACGCAGTGCGTACGCGTCTGCCATGATGTGATCGGTCCGGATTGCTATGGCATGTTCGGCAAAGGCTTCGATACCATCGTCTCGACGCCCTTCAACGTCACCCTGCACGACACGGACTGCGTCTCCTGTGGCGCCTGTGTCCAGGTGTGTCCGACCGGCTCGCTGATGATGGCCGAGCGCAATCTGTCGCGCTATGCCTTTGCGCTCGATCGCTGTATCTTCTGCGGTGACTGTGTCGAGGTGTGCCCGCACGGAGCGCTGGGAGAGACGCCGAACTTCGAGCTCTCCTTCTTCAATCGCTTTGGTGAAGATGTGACGCTGGAGAAGAACGATCTGGCCAACGCACCCAACTACCTGGTGCGCCAGCGCCTGCCACGCGGCAAGAAGGACCTGCCGGTCATGAGCCCGCTGGTGCGTCCGCTGCCCGCTCGCACCATCCGCGACTAATTACGCGGCAGCTTAAGAAACAGGAAACCGGACCTTTAACAAGGTCCGGTTTTTTTATTGCCGCTTTGTCTGAGGGTATCAAGTGGCTGCGTTGAAAGTGCAAAATATAACGCATAACGCATATTTGAGACTGGTGACAAAAGTCGTTTGGCCCTTGGATGTTTTAATCTTTCTGAGGTAACATAAGCATAGGTATGTTGCATTATACACTTTGAAACGAAGTTTTTCCTGCTGTTTTAGGAACTACGAAAAAGAGGCAGAATTATGACGATCGTGACACGCGATACGTTCTCACTCACGCCTCCTGAATCAGTTGTCCCCATGACGCGCAATGAACTGGGACATCCTAGTCTAACAATTAGCATCGATGGTAGGGTGCTAAAGGCGTATGAGGGCCAGACGATTCTGAGCGTGGCCATTGACAATGGGATTACGGATATCCCGAATTTGTGCAATGATGAGAAGCTGGAGCCGACCTCGGCCTGCCGCATGTGCCTGGTGCATATTGAAGGTATCGAGCGACCCCTGCCCTCTTGTAACACCCCCGTTTCTCCCAATATGGTCGTAACGACCACTTCCGATGAACTATTTCATCTGCGCCGCACCAACCTGGAGGTGATGCTCTCCGATCACAACGCTTATTGTCAGCCACCCTGTCAGGTCGATTGTCCAACACACATCGATATCCCTGGATACCTGGAGTTGATTGCGCAGGGCGCGATGAAAGAGGCGGCCCGCCTGGTCAAAGAGGTGCTGCCGTTCCCGTTTGTTCTGGGCTTGACCTGCCCGGCTCCCTGCCAGAAGGCTTGTCGCCGTATGCTGGTGGATGAAGAGATCGCCATCTGCCGCATGCATGGTCATGCCGCCGAGACCTGCCTGCTGGACGCGCCTATGCCCTATGTGCAAGACCCTCCGACCGGCAAGAAGGTGGCTATCATTGGTGCGGGTCCGGCCGGACTTTCCTGCGCCTACTATCTGGCCTTGCGCGGACACTACTGTAAGATCTTTGATATGCAGCCGCAGCCGGGAGGGATGCTGCGCTATGGCATCCCCGAGTATCGCTTGCCCAAGGATATGATGGATCGCGAGCTAGAGCATGTCTGGCAGCTCGGGGTGGACCTGCAGTCGAATGTGAAGCTGGGTCGTGACTTCGATGTTGATGACTTGCTGGCTCAGGGCTTTGATGCCGTCTACATCGCTATTGGTTGCTGGACCAGTAAGTTGATGCGCGTGCCGGGTGAAGATGCCGAGGGTGTGGTGAACGCCATCAAGTTCCTCTATGATAAGGTTGAGGGGAAGCCGGTACCGGTCAAAGAGGGCGACGAGGTGGTGGTGATCGGTGGTGGCTTTACCACCTTTGACTGCACCCGCACCTCGCTGCGCCTGGGCGCAACTGTACATACCACCTACTATCGTACCCGTGCCGATATGACTGCCACAATGGAGGAGGTTGAGGACGGCATCGCGGAAGGGACGCATCTGCAGGTGCGCTCGGCCCAACAGCGTATCCTGGAAGAGGACGGAAAGGTGGTCGGCATTGAATACCAGCGCACCAAACAGGGAGAGCCCGATGCCAGCGGCCGCCGTCGCCCGGTCCCTATTCCCGGCTCCGAATTCACCATCACCTGCAACACGGTCATCCCGGCGGTCGGCCAGGCTGTCGACATCGGTGTTATTAATGAATCTTCTGGTATCAAGTGGAGCAAGTGGAAGACGGTCCAGACCAATCCGCACAACTTTATGACGGATCGCCAGGGCGTCTTCGCCGGTGGTGACTGCCAGTTGGGCGCCAGTACGATCATCGAGTGCGTGGCTCAGGGTAAACTGGGGGCTCGTTCGATCCACTCCTATCTGATGGGTGAGGATATGAATGAGGTAGCGCGTCGCCTGGAGCTGGAGGAGCGCCGTCCCGACCTGTTCGATATCGTGCCCTACAAGCCGGTCGAGCCCAAGGTCAAGATGCCCATGCTGCCTTACGACAAGCGCGAGAAGAGCTTCGCCCTCATCGAAATGGGGTACCTGCAGGAGCAGGCCCAGCGCGAGGCGTCCCGCTGTCTGCAGTGCGCCTGCCCGGCCGCCGGACAGTGCGATCTGCAGCGCTACAGTATCGAGCATGGCCTGGCCGATAACCGCTTCCACGATGGGGAGCCCAGCGACTACCATGACTACGAGACCGATCTGTCGCACAGCTTCATCCTGCGCGATCCCAACAAGTGCATCAACTGTACGCAGTGCGTACGCGTCTGCCATGATGTGATCGGTCCGGATTGCTATGGCATGTTCGGCAAAGGCTTCGATACCATCGTCTCGACGCCCTTCAACGTCACCCTGCACGACACGGACTGCGTCTCCTGTGGCGCCTGTGTCCAGGTGTGTCCGACCGGCTCGCTGATGATGGCCGAGCGCAATCTGTCGCGCTATGCCTTTGCGCTCGATCGTTGTATCTTCTGCGGTGACTGCGTCGAGGTGTGCCCGCACGGAGCGCTGGGAGAGACGCCGAACTTCGAGCTCTCCTTCTTCAATCGCTTTGGTGAAGATGTGACGCTAGAGAAGAACGATCTGGCCAACGCACCCAACTACCTGGTGCGCCAGCGCCTGCCACGCGGCAAGAAGGACCTGCCGGTCATGAGCCCGCTGGTGCGTCCGCTGCCCGCCCGCACCATCCGCGACTAATCAGATGTTTTAGAGGTAATAGAAGGGTGGCTATGTTCCTTGCCAGATGGCGAGGAACATAGCCACCCTTCTATTACCTCTGATATATATCTCGTCCTAACCTTTCTGCCGTTCGTGTTACAATGGAGATACTATTCGATATCGGGCATGTAGACGGAGAAAGCGATGAGCCAACAGTATGTATTACGTTTCCCCGAGGGATTTTTATGGGGGACCGCCTCGGCTGCCTATCAGTGTGAAGGGGGAAATACAAATAACCAGTGGTATCGCTGGGAGCAAGAAGGGCATATCCTCAGTGGTGATACTTGTGGCCAGGCGGCGGATTGGTGGGGGCATGCGGAACATGATTTTTTGCTGGCTGAGCAGATGGAGAATAACGCGCTACGGCTCAGCCTGGAATGGAGCCGCATTGAGCCTGTAGAGGGGCAATGGGATGGCGCGGCCCTGGAGCGCTATCGTGCTATGCTACTGGATCTACGCCGGCTGCACCTGGCCCCCGTTGTGACCCTGCATCACTTTACCGATCCTCTCTGGTTTACCGAGCGCGGCGGCTTCGCGCATGAAGAGAATGTGCGCTTCTTTATCCGCTTTGTCCGTCACGTTGTGGCGACCCTGAAAGATATCTGCTCGTTCTGGATTACGCTCAATGAGCCCAATGTCTATGCGTTCCAGGGATACCTGCAGGGCGTCTTCCCACCGGGCGAGAAAGATGTGGTGCGCACGTTTCAGGTGTTGCGCAACCTGATGCAGGCCCATGTTGAAGCATTTTACGCCATTCGCGGCATTCAACCGCAGGCACAGATCGGCTACTGTCTGCACTATCGTCTCTTTGATCCCGCCAATCCCCTGTCCCCGCTTGATCGTAGCGCCGCCTCGGTTCACGAGCGCATGTTTACCTGGGCGCCATTGCAGGCTGGCGAGACGGGACGCTTCACTTTTCCTGCCAATCAGGTGCTGGCTTCCATACCCCATGCCGCCGGTGCCAGGGATTATCACGGGGTGAATTATTATACGCGTGAAATGGTTCGCTTCGATCCTCTCAGGCCTGCCGATGCTTTCGTACGCCGTTTTGTTCGTCCCGGTTCTGTGCGCAATGATGATGGTCCCTCAGATAGCTTTGGTGAGATCTATCCATGGGGACTCTATCGGGTTCTGAAGACTATCTATCAGCGCACGCGTGGGAATAAGCCGCTGTATATTACCGAGAATGGCTTTAATGATCGGCAGGATGATCGCCGTCCGGCGGCCCTGCTGGCCCACCTGGCCGTCTTACATCGCGCTATTCAGGATGGGATTCCGGTGCGCGGCTATTTCCACTGGACGCTGGTCGATAACTTTGAATGGAACGATGGATGGTATGCGCGCTTTGGCCTGATCGAGCTTGATCCTATGACCCAGCGGCGGACACCGCGCCGCAGCGCCAGCATGTTCGGTGAGATCTGCCAGGCTAACGCGATCACCGAAGGTATCGTGGAACGCTATGCCCCCGAACTGGTGAAGAGCATCTTTAGTACCACCGATACCCATGGTCGCCGGTTACCTGTTTGATTCCGCATCTAATGCTGTGCGTCACCTCCCTGTCTTGCGTACTACAAGTGAGGCTAGCAGAGGCATAGATGGGAGCGTATCACAGGGCATCTTGTCATTCACAAGTAGAAAGTGCTACACTCTTTCTAGTACAACGGCAGCGCCTGATTTCTGTCTGGCCGCGTCGTTTTGAGTATGCAAGTTGAGGTTAGATCGATAGATGGACAAATCATCTCCCATTTCTGAAATGGAGAAGTTCCACTTTGGCGGCAAGGTATTTTGCGCCGATGGCGAAGATGGAACGCTCTCCCACCTGGGTGTAGACCCCAATAGCCAGAGGATCGTTTCGCTTGGTGTGAAAACCGGTCGTTTCTTTGGCAAAACCGTCTACGTACCGTTTTCTGTGGTAACGGATGCTTCCGGTAACGGTATCACGCTCTCTATTTCGCGTGATGAACTGAACGCTTCTACCACACAGGCTACCGGCGCCTTAATGGATGCACGCAGCACTGTGCAGGAATCCGGCTCAAATTCGCGTGGTACATTGAAGCTTGTCGCGGCACACCCTCAGACGGGCGAACTGGCATATATCGTGGTGCGTTCGTTGCGGTCCGGCCAGGATGTGCTGATCCTGCAGCAATACTTTACAAAGATTGACGCCGGAGCGATCTTGATCAACGTGCCTGAGCCAGTTTTCCAGACCCTGCCGCCGTATCGTACCGACGAAGAACTGCAGCGCGAAGTTGAGGATGTCATTTATGATATGACTCCGATTCATATCGACTTTCCTGGTATGAAGAATCGTGTCCTGGATAGTGTGCTCTACCTGGATGGCAATATCTCCAGCTCTCTGCGTGGCGAGATGGTGGAAGATCAGGCCTCGGGTGTCCCGGGACTCCTGGAGATCCAGAATCACCTGGTAGGAGACGACACTCTGGCCGCCGATCTGGCCATGGCGCTAGGACGAGATGAGCGCACGCGTGATCTGCCGATCGGTGTTTATCCACGCCTGGGTGCCGTACGGCTGAGCGGCTTTGTGCGCACTGCTGAGCAGAAGGCGGCCGCCGAAAAGATCGCCCGTAGTTACCCTGGCGTACGTTCGGTTGAGAACGGCTTGATCATCAATTCCAAATCTGACCTGTTAAATGTTATGGCCTCTTCCGCCGGTGGTGAAGGCGAGGATATCGTTCCTGGCAGATATATCCGTCATACCAAGTAGGCTTTATCCGGGCGCCCACATTATAATTCGCTATCATCATTTTATAAGGAATTGTGTACCGCGCCCCCTTGCCCGTCCGCGTATGTGGCCGCGAGGCTGTATACAGACGCTGGTACAGTACAAAAAAAGCGAGCTCAGCTCGCTTTTTTTGTACTGTACCAGCGTCTGCATATAACTCTATCAGGCGTCCAACGCCTGTTTTAAATCTTTGATAATATCGCTGGCATTCTCAATGCCAACCGACAAGCGGATACATCCTTCACTGATACCCATATCCTGTAATTCTTTGGGCTGTAGTGTGCGGTGCGATGAGATGGGTGGATAGCTGACCAGCGTAAAGACATCGCCAAGCGAGGTGGCCGAGAGACAGAGCTGGAGCTTGTTGATAAAGCGGAATACAGCGTCACGCGACTGATCCTTGAGCTCAAATGAGAGCAGGGCGCCGAATTGTTCATGATCCATCAGACGGCTGGCCAGTTCGTGCGAGGGGTGGCTGGTGAGGCCCGGATAATGCACGTGGGCAACGGCCGGGTGCTGTTGTAAGAATTGTGCCACCTGTAACGCGTTGCTACACTGGCGCTCTACACGCAATGCCAGCGTGCGCAGGCCGCGCAGCATCAAATGAGCCTCAAAGGGACTGAGCATGGCGCCGAGCAGGTTGCTATAGTCGCGGAGCTGGTTGAACAGTGTGTTTTTGGCGCTGATCACAATGCCGCCCGTGCTATCGCCGTGTCCACTGATGTATTTGGTCGCACTATGCAGTACCAGGTCGAAGCCATGTTCGATGGGCCTGGTCAGGTAGGGAGTACTGAAGGTGCTATCAACAATGGTAACCGCGCCGATCTCGCGGGCAACGGCGCTGATCGCATCCAGATCCACAATCCTGGTTAACGGATTAGAGATGGTTTCGACGTAAATGACATCTGGCTCTTCCTCGCGCAGCAGATCATAGATGGCAGGCTGGCAAAAATCGGCCAGGACCAGCTGCATCCCGACAGTAGAGAACAGCTTACGCAGCAGCGTAACGGTCGGGCCATAGAGATCCCTGGAAACCACTATTTTTGTGCCGCTGGTCAGGCCAGCCGCCAGGAGCGAGGCATGGATGGCGGCCATACCCGAACCGAAGGCGATCGCTCCCACGCCACCCTCGATCTGCGCCATCGCGCTCTCAAAGCCGTAGGCATTTGGATTTCCCTGACGAGCATAGACATAGGCCGGTCCTCCATCCTGGGTTTTGCCGCTAAATGCCTGGTCTAACGCCTCGATGTTTTCATGGGTATAGGTGGTGCTGGCGTAAATGGGGAGTACCGTTGATTGTCCCCCCCCGCCAGTGGTTGGAGCTTTGTTGCGTCCACCATGGACCAGGAGTGTTTCCAGATTCCAATCAGAAGGCTGTGGTGTATTCTGCTGCGTCATAGATATCCTTTCATGTATTGACGAAAATAAATATCGACTATCATCTACCTACCGACCACAAGAGGTACGTGGAGCGAGCAAACTTTACCAGATAGGACTGCGCACAGCCATGAATTTGATCGCCTTTTTTACGGGGTGCAGAGCTTATTAAGATATTGTAAGCTATCCAGCAACTCCTGTACCGGGGGCAACCCGGCAATGGTCGGGGCCAGCCAGCGTTGATAGAGGGCGCTATAACGATCAGCCAGCACGATGCACGGCGCCAACTCATGGGTGTTCGCATCCCATTGTGTATAGCGTGCGACGACTTTTCCCTGCGCATCAGAGAGCAATGCAAACGGCAGGCGTAATTCTTCCTGTGTCTGTAGATTTTTAAAAACGGGATCTGGCGTGATCGCCAGGAGAGCGCACTGCTCCTCACGGAACTCGGCATAGTGCTGTGCGTAGGTGCGCAGCAGGGAGTGCACCTCACTGCTGGCGCCACCGGGCACAAAGAGCAGCACCAGGTGGTCGCGCTGCTTATAATCCCATGGACTATGTGGCATGCCATCGGCGCCGGGAAGCGTAAATGCAGGGATAATCTGTCCCGCTTCCAGAACGGGAGCATGCGATTGTTCTGTATTTGACATTATCTCCCCTTAAAAAGTAGTGAAATGGACCGGGTAGAGTTTGTCGATCTTGTTTCTTATTATATAGTATCTTCTGGCCTCTTCATATAGCTAGATGGTCTATATTCTCTTGTCTCCACGCCATGTTCTCGTGCGAAAAGGATATTTTATTGATACGTAAGGTATAATATCTGCAGCAGATCGTATTGGATAATTTTGGGTGGAGGATGATATATGAGACGTAGTGTGTTTATAATTACGATGCTGGTGATTGGGGCCGCGGTACTTATAGCGATTGGGGGGTATAGTTTTTACGCTGCCAGCCGGGTGAATGCACCACCGAAGCCATCCGGACATGTCGTGTCTGAGAAGAGAACTGTTGTATCTACGACGAAAACTGTCGTGTCTACGACAAAATGTATAGCGCCAGATACTGGAGGCCTGCGCAACTTTAGCATTGTCCCCGGCCAGTCGACGGCCAGCTATAAGGTGCACGAGAACCTGATCTTGCGCGACCTGCCAAGTACCGATGCCGTTGGTAAGACCCAGGGTGTGACTGGAAGTTTTAAGATCAGTACCGTTCCAGTTCCCCAGGTCACTTCCCTTCATTTGACCGTTAACCTGAGTACCTTGCAGACCGATGAACCGATGCGCGATCGCTTTGTGCGCAATCGGGCGTTGGAGACCAATCAATATCCAAACGCGGATTTTTCCTCAACCTGTGCTCAGGGGATGCCCGCCCACTATAGCAACGGGCAGTCGCTTTCATTCCAGCTACCAGGTAGTCTCACCATGCACGGAAAGACCCATCAGGAGACATTCGCCGTTAGTGGCAAACTGATCGATAAAACCATTAGCGGGACCGCCACCACCACGCTCCTGATGACAGATTTTGATATTCAACCACCGAATCTGGCTAATATCGCCATTGCCCAGGACAAAGTTCTGGTAACCATCGCTTTCCTTGCGCAAGAAAAGTAGTAGCATGGCAACACAAAGATCCAGAAAAATGGAGTATTTCTGGATCTTTGTGTTGCGTGTCAGACACTTCTCTTGCTGGCGGGCGTGGGGAACGCAGGCATCTCCATATGTTTTTTGTGGTGGTACAACGGGAGTGCGAATGCGCTCCCGTTGTACCACCACAAAAAACAGTGAGGTCGCTCTGGTGAATGCCCGAAAGGGGGCGTTTGTGTGTCCTAATACGAGGAGAGTTTGACACTTTGTGTGCCGTAAAACATCGTTTACTGGCACCTGAGCCCTGCTTGATTCGTCGCGAAAGCTTGTCAAATGCATAAATTATTCTTATACTAACATTTGAACAGGCAAGGTTTTTTTATATTTTTGGGGAGGGATGATGCATCAACGATCACGACGTGAGCGCCTGGAACATATTGGCGCTGTTCTGGTGGTGGGGAGTGGTAAGGGTGGCGTTGGTAAATCGACGGTAAGTGTGAATCTGGCGATCTCTCTGGCTAAAACGGGGGCGCGCGTGGGATTGCTGGATGGTGATGCATATGGGCCCAGCATCCCGATGATGGTTGGGGTACGCAAGCGGGTGGGCGCCAAAAGTGAGGCTATCTTGCCCCTGGCCGAGCGGAGAGACCTGGCGGCCGAGAAAAAGATCCAGCCCCTGCTGCGCTACGGCGTCAAGTTGATGTCGGTCGGTTTCTTCATTGGTGAAGAACAGGCTGTGGCACCTTTACCCGATGCTCTGGGCATGCTTATGCGCCAGTTGCTCTTTTCTGTGAATTGGGGCGAATTGGATTACCTGATTATTGACCTCCCACCGGGCACCAGCGAGCCACAGGCCACCCTGTGCCGTGAATTTGAATTGTCTGGCGCACTCCTGGTAACGACCCCGCAGGATATCGCGCGCATCGATACGGCTAAAGCGGTGACCATGTTTCAGCGCATGTCTGTGCCGATTCTGGGGGTAGTTCAGAATATGGCTGGATTGCTCTGTCCCCATTGTGGTCAGATGGTTGAAATTTTCCCCTCCAGTGCCGAGCCTCGGGCCCAGTTAGACGACCTACCCTTGCTTGGACGCATCCCTTTAGATCCTGTTGCTGTAACTAATGGTGATAAAGGATATCCAATTGTCGTAAGCCTGGCGGATTCTCCTGTGGCCATGGTCTTCTCAGATATTTCTGCGCAGATTGTGCAGCGTATGACTTTGTTACAACACGCCCAGGACGCCGACAGCGAAACGGAACAAGAGCCAGATAGAGAAGAGGATTCTGATGAAAGAGAAGCTTAAGGGGCTGCTGGCTGGCATTATTTTTCGATTGATCGCGCTCCTGACGTTGGGGCAGATCTCTCCTATACTCAGTGCCTGCGTCATTATTGAGCAGGATGGTAAAGTTTTGCTGGTCGATCGTAGTGATGGAATGGGATATACCATTCCCGGCGGAATCGTGCGCTATAGAGAGACGCTGGAAGAATGTGTGCGGCGCGAGGCTAGCGAAGAAACGGGCTATAATATAGCGATTACTGGCCTGATTGGAGTTTACTCCGCCGTTGATCGCGATCCGCGTTTTCGCGCCGTCTCAATTGCCTATCGCGGTCATATTACCGGGGGGACCCAGCATGACTCGGGCGAAGGGAAGGCCTGCTGGCGTGAGCCAGAGGCCGTTCTGGGCCACATGGCCTTTGATTGTGAGCATATGCTCAAGGATTATTTGAGCGGCCGCCAATCTCTCTCTTGATCGTGCCTGAGCGTTTTTCTTTGTTTTGAATGCGAAGATTTGTGCCTCCGGCCCCTGACACTACGCGCCTACGGCGCTCACAGATTTTTTAGGAGTTGGTGCAATGCACCAACTCCTAAAAAATAAAGGCGGCCGCGTATGCGGACGCCCGAAAGGGGGTGCGCAACTCTCTGTTGGGGCAGGGATCAGGTATCCTGCCTGTATTCACAGCGCCAGCAGCGATTATGATATAGTAAGAAGTACAAAACAAGCTGAATTGGGATGAGCAAGGAGTGATCAGCAATGCCTATTTGTCCAATTTGTGAAGATAGTGGCGTATTGGACTCTGAATCGGAGCAGCCACGTTTTTGTTATTGCGCGGCCGGCCGGAGGGAGCGGCGCCTGTGGGAGGCCAGCCACGGATCGGGGCAGGGATCGATTCCGAAGCCGGTGGGTTTTATCGATGTTTCCGAGCTGGAACAGGTCAACGCCAACGTTGATGCTATGCGTGCATCATTGCTGGGAGCGCAGACGCCGGAGGCCGCGGCCAGCAGACCATCGGCCGTGCAACTCCTCTACCGGGTCGCTAAAGCCGGCCACGAGATCTCAATGGCAGAGGCAGCCCAGCTACACGATCTGGCGAAATCGCTTGAAAGTTTTATGGGGGATATGAGCTCGATCGGACGCAGGAGGGGGTAAGGATCATCCACAGCGAATGGAGATGCTAGCAGGAAAGAAGGTGCTCGTAGAAAGATATAAGACCAGCATGCTAGCGATCTCCATCTGTACCCATAAAATTATTTTTCAGCCTTTGTCCCCACGTGAATGGCCACAATGCCGCCATTGAGATAGTAGTAGCGAACATCACTCCAGCCTACCTCTTCCATAATTTCCTGTAAAGCGGGGGCTTTGGGGAAGGTCGTCAGGGAATTGGGCAGATAGTTATATTCCTCAAATGCTTTGCCAATGATCGTCCCGAAGAGCGGGGCCAGTTTATAGAAGTAGAGATAGAAAAGCGTCCCAAAGAACTTGCCAGGGGGATGGCTGATCTCCAGGCAGACGACGCGACCACCGGGGCGCACAACGCGTAACATCTCGGCGAATCCCTGGCGGATATCTGACAGGTTGCGCACCATAAAGGCCGAGCAGCAGCCATCGACGCTATTATCAGGAAGATCGATATGCTCTGCGTCCCCAACGCGCAGTTCGATCTGATCCTGTAGTCCCATCCGGACCAGTTTGCGACGGCCCTCATCGAGCATTTCCGGGGTGATATCCATGCCGATCATTTTCGTGCCCGGACCGGCCTGTTTGATGATCGTGATCGCCAGGTCTGCCGTACCGGCTCCCAGATCCAGTCCGGTCTCTCCGGTGCCCAGCGCCAGGTAGCGCGCGGCCCGGCGGCGCCAGTAGCTATCCAGTCCCAGGCTCATCAACCTGTTCATGAGGTCATATATACCGGCGATACGTCCAAACAGACGCTGTACATAGGGGCGTTTGCCCCCGACTTCACGGAACTTCTCTTCTAAGGCAAAATTTGTCTTCATTCTTTACTTATCCATTAACGTTTGCGGCTGACGACGAAATCGATCAGCTCATCCAGCACATCACGATCGGGTGAGGCTGGGAAATGATGCAAGGCCTCACGCGCCTTCCTGCCAAAATTCTGGGCCTCTTGCAGAGACTGCTCTACTCCATAGCTATGGGTAACCCAGTCCACTACTTCTAGAATATCTTTTTCCTCATGCTTATCGCTATTGAGTAACGTCTGGATCTGTTGCTGATGCCCATTCTGGGATGCTCCCTGAAGCGCGTAGATCAGGGGCAGCGTCACCATACCCTGACGCAGATCATTGCCGGCCGGTTTGCCGATGGTTGATTGATCTTCAGTATAGTCGAGGATATCATCAATGATCTGGAATGCAATGCCCAGGTTTAAGCCATATGAATGCAGCAGGTCAACCTGCTCATCGGTTGCATCGCTGAGGATGGCGCCGCCTTTGGAGCAGGCCGCAATCAAACAGGCGGTTTTGTTTTTGATTTTCTCAAAGTAGGTTTCGACCGTCAGGTCCGCTCGACCAGACGTCATCATTTCCAAAATGGTACCTTCACAGACCGTGGCCACGGTATCGGCGAACAAACGATCGATGCGTGGACTCTCGATTTCAGCGATCAAGCCGGATGTTTTGGCCAGGTAATAGTCGCCCAGCAGGATCGCGATTTTATCCCCCCATAATGCATTGACGGTGGGATTGCCACGGCGCGTCTCGGCCTCATCGATGATATCATCGTGGATCAAGGTTGCCAGATGAACCATCTCAAAGGCTACACTTAGCTTTAGCAATTTCCCGAAGTCATAATGATTGAGTTTTCCCGCGAGCAAGGTCAATGCTGTTCGCAGACGCTTGCCGGGAGATGCAAGCGCATGCATCGAAGCAGAATTAAGGATTGCCAATCCTGACGTTGCTCTTTCTTGAAAGAGAGCATCCACCTGATCTAGTTCAGGCTGGATGCCTGCGAATATGCGGCTCAACGTGGCCGTAGTGTTCATAAGGGTTCTCCATTTTGCATGTCTTCTGGCACGTCACCAGGTGTCATCCGGCATATCGACGGATAGTATATAACCTTACGACTTCCACTACTTACTCATCATGAGGCATGTAGTTTTTCCCTACAGATTATAACGTGCCGAGTCCATTGTGGACAGGGCATGCTGGAAGGTTCTAATAAGCGCCACCCAGCACTGCCCTTATCTTTATTACGTATCAGATGTTGTATCTACCTCAACCAGATCCTCCTGGACGAATCCCGCGGTAAAGTTAAATTCATCCAGGGCATCCAGGGCTGTTTTGTATTCCGCCCACGATAGGCGGCGGTTAAGAACTGGATCATTGACCGCCTTCCAGGCTGGGAAATACTGGTCCATCAGGCTGACCGGGGTATCGGGTCCTAGTTCTTCCGCGATCCAGCGCAGCACCTCGCGTGTCCCTGAAACATCTTCAGGCATGACCAGGTGTCGAATCAGGATGCCCCGACGCGCGATACCTTCGTCATCAACTTCGAGTGGACCCACCTGGCGATACATCTCGCGTAGAGATGCCTGGTTGTGATCAACATAGCGCGGCATCTTGGAGGTCCGTAGCGCTTTCTTATTATCAGAATATTTGGCATCGGGCAGATAAACATCCACTACACCATCTAACAATTTCAAGGTTTCCAGATTTTCGTAGCCCGCGCAGTTGTAAACCAGGGGTAAGCGTAGTCCCTTCTCACAGGCGATCACCAGCGCCGCCAGAATCTGCGGCACAAAGTGCGTTGGTGTGACCAGGTCCAGGTTGTGGCAACGCTTCTTCTGCAAATAGAGCATCATGTCGGCCAGACGTTCTGGTCCCACGCGATGCCCCAGACCACCCTGGCTGAGTGAGAAGTTCTGGCAATAAGTACAGCGCGCCTGGCAATAGCCAAAGAAGATCGTGCCGGCTCCGCGTGTGCCACTGATGGGAGGTTCTTCACGGCGATGGACGTTCCATGAAGCCACGATAGCTTCCGTCCCAGAATGGCAGACTCCTGTTTTGCCCGCTGTGCGGTCGCAGCGGCAATTCTGCGGGCAGATCGTGCAATGGCGCAGGACCTCCCAGGCGGTGGCTGCTCGTTCGGCCAATTCCCCTGTTTCATAAAGTTTGAGATAGCTTGGATAAGACATGCTAGCTACTCCGGTACCTTCCTAAGCTGGGTACGCATCGTTGCTGTTCATAAAATGTGTCCAGTTCATGAACTGGACACATCCTTGAATACTAAAAGATTGTCAAATGTTACACTCTACTGCTGCGATGGCCACTTGAAGCCCTTTTCAGAAGGCTTTGGACCACTGGAGCGTGGATTGCTGGCTTTCTGCCCCTTTTTGCTTCGCGCCGCCCCTCGCCGTGGCGTTCGGTTGGCGGATGCCGATCTGCCGGGTTTTGAAGATGGCGCCTGATCGGACTCATCTTCATCGGTTTTGACTTGCTCGACCAATTTATCCGCGCCCTCATCAATCTCCGTCCAGAACTGCGCGTTTCGCCGCTGCTCCGGTCGCGATCCCTTTAAGACGCGCCCGTTAGGAAGCCGGGTCACATGTTTTTCTTCAGGCTGCTCGAAACGTGGACGAGCACCGCGTGGAGCACGTTCGTCGGCCGAATGAATTTGAGGAGCCTCATCGTCATCGAACTGTTCGTAATCGCCCTCAAATTGTTGCATGTACTCTTTCTGGCGCTGCTCTTCGCGGGCCTGTCGCACTTCTGGGCGGCTCAGCCAGCGAGGATTAGGTGGACGTTTCACCGCCTCACGTGGCTGGAAATTGCGGCGCGGATTGGTACGTGGATCAAGCTCGGGGCGCTCATGGCGCGCCGCTCCACGGGTGCCGGGTGTGAAGTTTCCCTGTTGCTGACCACGGGCACCGTATCCACGTGACTGTGGAGCGCGATTGCCCTGTTGCTGCTGACCACGGGCACCATATCCATGTGATTGTGGAGCGCGATTGCCCTGTTGCTGCTGACCACGGGCACCGTATCCATGTGATTGTGGAGCGCGATTGCCCTGCTGTCGTCCGCGCTGGCCGAAAGAGGGATTATTGCCATAGCTGCGCTGTGAGCCATAGCCAGGTCTCTCGTCATTAAAGTCATCGGAGCGAGGAGTATTGGCCGCAAAGTTCCGTGAGCGTGGCCCCTGCTGATTGCCATAGGGGCGCTCAACGCGCTGAGCATTCCTGTTCTCGTAGTTGCCCTGTCCATAGGGTCTGCGGTTGCCCTGCGTATAGTGGGAGGAATTGTCACCGGAACGATGGTTATTATTGTTGCTGCTGTTGTTGTTGCGCCAGTTATTTCGGGGGGACTGTGATGACCCATTAGAACTGCGTGGATGGTAATCCGCGTGCGTACGGCTGGCGCCATTCTCCCAGGCACGATCTACCATTTCTCGGTTGAGGCGAGGCCGAGCTGGACGTGAAGATCGTTCGTCATTATATCGGCTGGAGGATGAATTACGAAATGGTGGACGTGAACCACTTCGTCTCTGGTTATTGAATTCTCTGGTCATGTTTCCTTTCAAAGTCAGGCTTGTGTTAAAAGCAATCAGAATTGCCACCTGCGTGGCTAGCCAGGCGCATCTGGCACCCTATGTATACGTCAATGAGTTTCTTCGAGTTTCTTTTGGTCGAAGACGATGCAGCGCATCCTTCCTGCTTATGTCTAGCGCCTTTGCTCACCTGATTAAATGTTATGCTTATTGGGGATGTGCTAAAAGTAGTGGACTGATCGGCAAGATCCTGCTGGAACCTTCCTCCCGTCGGTCGTTCCGCGCCTACTTGGAATACGTTGACGCGCTGCGCTCCGTTTTGCCAGATATTGTGGGACGCGTCCTTGTTAGTATACCACAACTTTCGATCTTTCTACTACTCTACCATGGCTCACTTTAGCGGTGGTAATGAGATGGTCGCGGTGGCTAGACGCAGCCGCCTGCAAGCCGATTCAGCCTCTTTTTTTTAAACATCCGAGAACTCGAGTATGCTGGTTCAGCAGGGCGGCCAGCCCCGCTGAACCAGCATACTCGAGTTCTCGTGCAGTGCCCCCGCAGGCGGCACTGCACGAGAGAAGATTTTGTGAGGACTTATTTCGTAAACAGGCGGTAGCCGATCATTTTATACACCAGCTTGGCGGCCAGAAAGTCGGCGCGCGTCTGCCCTTCCATTGGGCACAACTCAACCACATCCATGCCCACAATCGTGGTGCGCCGGCAGATCTCCTGGAACAGATCGAGCACCTGGTACCAGTTCAATCCCCCTGGCTCGGGAGTCCCCACGGCCGGCATCTCGCTGGGGTCGATGGCATCCAGGTCGATGGTGACGTAGGTGTGCTTGCCCAGGCGCTCCCAGGGGATGCGGGCCAGTCCTCTAGCCATCTGATAGGCCCAGACCACCGCTACGTCGGGTTTCGCCTTCATGAAATCGGCTTCTTCGGGGCTGAAGCTGCGAATGCCGATCTCTAGCAGTGGGATGCCCATATCTACCACGCGCCGCTCGATCGAGGCATGCGAGAGCGGCGTGCCCTCATACTCATCGCGTAGATCACCATGGGCGTCGATGTGCACCACCGTTAGATCGGGATACCGTTCATGCACAGCCGCGATCACCGGGGCCGACAAAGAATGCTCCCCGCCCAGCGTAAGCGGAATCTGACCCTGAGCCAGCGCCTGTCGTACCGCGTCTCCCGTGGTCCGCAAAGCCTGCTCATGACTCATTCCTGTATAGTCAAGTACCGGGTAGGTATAGACGCCCGCCTCGATCGGACAGCAGTCCAGCTCTTCATCATAGAGCTCCATCTGGCTGGAAGCATTTAAAATAGCCTGCGGACCCATACGGGTCCCTTCCATATAGCAAACGCTATATTCTAAAGGAGCCGGAATAATCGCAATGCGCGCCGTTTCTGGATTACAATGTGGAGCATCGGGGGCTCCAAACTGGCTGATCAACCCATCATGTTCCATGGAAAACAGTCCTCTATTTTTTTATACATACATATGAATTGCAATGAAAAATGTAGCTCTGTGACAGGAGCGTGTTGCAGGTGACAACGCCTGCATTGTAGCACTCCTGCTGGTGAAAGCAAGCATAAAAAAAGTGAGGTGCCTTCCTCGTAAAATGGCAGGCACCTCACCCTTCTGCAGTTGGGAACTGGAGCGCGAAGGTAAACTTCGCTTTTCTCTTATTGCCCTTAGCGCACCCCCAGTTTAGCTA
Source organism: Dictyobacter halimunensis (assembly GCF_036245075.1). Lineage (NCBI taxonomy): Bacteria > Bacillati > Chloroflexota > Ktedonobacteria > Ktedonobacterales > Dictyobacteraceae > Dictyobacter > Dictyobacter halimunensis. Next base: position 951,075 of record NZ_BSRI01000002.1, on the reverse strand, counting down.
AGCGGCGCGCTTCCATCGCCTGCTCATAACGGACTGGATCTGGCTCTTCCGGACGCAGAGAGCGCGTCGCCCGCACAACAAAATGGGCCTCAACATCGTCTGTCTGGAATATCTCCTTGGCAAACGCGATCGCATCTTCCTGGCTGAACTCTTTGCAGGAGCAGATGTCGATATCAACTTCCCCATACTCAGGCCATGCATGGAGGCTAACGTGACTCTGGGCAATTACAACAAAACCAGACATGCCAGCGTCAAGTGGGTTCGATGTTTCAATATCATAGAGATGAACAGGGCTAACCTTCTCCATCGCAACACGCTCTGGCAGTTCGCTGAGAGTACGACGCAACAAAGCCTCATCGCTCAAGATGTTTCGGTCAATGTTGTAAAGTTCCAGCATCAGATGGACCAGCATCGCATTTCCTCCTAATATGTTCCAATTGTGCAGGTTTATGGCGACTATCAAAAGGGCTTCGCCTGCAATAAACTGTGTGCCACAAGATTCTGCACACTGGTTGATATTATACATTAGGTTGTCAAGCTAATGCCAAGGGAAATGCAAAATTTTTACCTAATTGGAAATGCGTTTCTACCTAATTGCCAGTAAGCAATCAATCTAAATGGCATTTAGCTGTCAACCTAAATGCCATTTAGAGCTCTACCTAATACAAAGCTGCGCTTATATTTAGGTGGAAGGGAGCTTAAGGGCGCGCCTCTTTACCGCTCTCATATGCTTCTTTTAACTCGTTAAGCAATTCCTGGCGCTTTGCGAAGAGCTCACGCCGTGGGCGTGGCTGCGCCTTGCTCACCGCGTAGGAGGTCAGCAATGGTAGAGCAATAGTCGAATCACCATAGACGACTACCGCGTCGTTGAGCTGACCAGGCTTGATCTTGCCCCAGGATACCGCCTCCGAAGGGGTCGCGCCCGAGAGGCCGCCCCAGTGGGGAGCATCGGCCGTCACCTGAATAAAGTAGTCGTGGCCGCCCTTCTGAATGCCAAGCACCTCCCACAACTGGGGTTGCGTTTGTAGATAGAAGTTCTTTGGACTGCCACCGCCGAGGATAATCACACCATTGCGGGTCGCATGGTGTACGATCGCGGTGGTCTCATTGACGTCCGCCAGCGGATCCAGCGTGAGTTGACTGCCATCCAGCGCGTTGCGCGCCACGTTCATGCCGATTGAGGAATCTCCGGGAGAGGATGTGTAGATCGGCACGTTCCAGGCGGCAGCCTGCGCCAGTACAGAATATTCCGGCTTGACGCCGGCCTTCAGCAACTGCTGTCCCAGGTGATAGTGCAGTTCAGAGGTCGAGATGGGACGATTGGGCAGGCTGCGCAAGCTCTCGCGCACAAACGAATCCGTGTCGAGCAGCACCTTGTCCTCGAAGAGGATGTCATAGATACGGATCACTCCCTCTTCCTGCAGTTTCACATCGTCCAGGCGGAAATCACCACGGTGCAGCGACATCGCCAGGGCGTGGTGCATGTCGTGGTAAAGGTTGGCTCCTGTGCTGATGATGAAATCGACGAAGCCGTATTCCATCAATGTCAGCACGCAGCCTCCCAGCCCGGCTGGCGTCAGGGCTCCGGCCATAGTCAGGCCAATCGTCACATCCTGCTCGGGATCCAGCATGCGCTCGGCGTAGACGCGCGCCGCTTCGTTCAGGCGCGCCCCGTTATACGCCTGAAACTGCTCATCTATCAGTTCCGCCACCGTCATATTCGGACGCACGCGACGCGGTAAAATCTGGGCACCACGCAGCAATGCATTACTATGTTCCTCAGAAGAGTTATGATGATGATGGGTCATTCTATTGTGATGGTCCTTTCTTTAATGGTGTTCAGCAAACACACTATACTATACCCGATTTTGGCCTTTTACGCACATCATTTTGGTGTATGTGACTGCCTTTATACTACCTCTTTTTTTTGTGTTTTAAACAGAACGTATTTATCTAATATCGAATTGTAATTACGGGAAGCTATTTTATAAATAATATATTATTTATGGCGGCATCATCCTGACCAATTTATACTTAAATTATAATAAATGGTCGACGATTTGATTATTTTTGTAAGAGTAGAAAATTCAAATTATGCTCATTGTGAGCTCAATTTGTCTGTGCATTAGAGGAGCGTATGCTCAGTAGTGATGATGTTATGAGAAGCCATATACGGAGAACGAAAAAAGAGACAGGGCAAGAGAGATGCGGATATTATGCATTTCTCTTTGCCCTGTATAAAAAGTCTCAAAGCGTTATTCGACGATCAGGCGGCGCAGCTCAATGATCTGGTCACGCAACTGGCCTGCTTTTTCAAACTCTAGCTGCTTGGCGGCCGCGCGCATCTGAGATTCCAGATCTTTAATCAGGCGCAATGCCTCATCCTTCGGTATTCCGGTGATAACCTGGGTCGCACTCTTGCCATTGCCCTCCTCATTGGCACCGCTCATTGCTTTGATGCGCTCGGACAGTGTTCTGACCTCTTTATGAATGCCGCGTGGGGTAATACCGTGCTCTTCGTTATAGGTTAACTGCAGTTCGCGGCGCCGATTGGTCTCATCGATGGCGCGCCGCATCGACCTGGTAACGCTGTCGGCATACATAATGACGCTGCCCTCAACGTGGCGGGCCGCGCGTCCAATCACCTGGATCAGCGAGCCTTCGGAGCGTAGGAAGCCTTCCTTGTCGGCATCGAGGATCGCCACCAGGGAAACCTCGGGCAGGTCGAGTCCTTCGCGCAAGAGGTTAATGCCGACCACCACATCATAGACCCCCAGGCGCAGATCACGTAGAATCTCGATACGCTCAATGGTGTCGATCTCAGAGTGCAGATAGTGGACCTTGATATTGAGTTCTTGCATATAGTCGGCAAGATCTTCCGCCATCTTCTTGGTCAGGGTGGTGACCAGGACACGCTGCTCCTTGGCGATGCGTTTGCGAATCTCATCCAGCAGATCATCGATCTGCCCCTTGGTGGGACGCACACTGATCTCTGGATCGATCAGGCCGGTTGGTCGAATCAACTGCTCCACGATGTTCTGGCTGTGTTCGTACTCATAAGGTCCGGGCGTGGCCGAGACGAATAGCGCCTGATCGATCTGACCCTCAAATTCGTTGAAGGTCAACGGACGATTATCCATCGCTGATGGCAGGCGGAAACCGTAGTCTACCAGTACCTGTTTGCGTGAGCGATCGCCCGCGAACATACCGCGCACCTGGGGCAGCGCGACGTGTGACTCGTCGACCACCAGCAGGAAGTCATCCGGCATATAATCCAGCAGGGTCCATGGCTGCTCTCCCGGACCACGGCCGGCCAGGTGACGCGAGTAGTTCTCAACGCCGGAACAGAAGCCGGTCTCGCGCAGCATCTCTATATCAAAGTTTGTGCGTTGCTTCAGACGGGCCGCCTCCAGCAGTTTCCCTTCGCTCTCCAACACCTGTAAGCGCTCTTCCAGTTCCGCCTCGATCAGCTCGATCGACTTGTTGAGGCGCTCACGGGTAGTGACCCAGTGTTTAGCGGGATAAATGTCCAGGCGCTGTCGTTGCTTCAGCACTTCACCAGTGAGAGGATCGATATCGGTCATGCGCTCGATTTCATCGCCAAAGAATTCGATGCGCACAGCGACGTCCTCATAGGCGGGGAAGATCTCCATCACATCACCGCGTACGCGGAAGCGACCGCGGACAAAGTTCGCATCGTTGCGCTCATATTGGATCTCGGTCAGGTGGCGCAAGATCTTGTCGCGACGACGTTCCTCACCCACTTTGAGCGTCATCACAACCTCTCCGTACTCCTCAGGACTGCCCAGGCCGTAGATACAAGAGACCGAGGCTACGATTAACACATCGCGCCGCTCAAACAGACTACGCGTGGCGGAAAGGCGCAATTTCTCAATTTCCTCATTGAGCATGCTCTCTTTTTCCACGTATGTATCGGTACGCGCGATATAGGCCTCTGGCTGGTAGTAATCGTAGTATGAAACGAAGTATTCCACTGCATTGTTGGGAAAGAACTCTTTGTACTCGCTATAAAGCTGGGCGGCCAGCGTTTTATTGGGCGCCAGCACCAGGGTTGGACGTTGTACCTGTTCGACCACTTTCGCTACTGTATACGTTTTACCACTACCCGTCACACCAAGCAGTGTTTGATATTTTTGCCCTTCCCGAATACCTTCAGTGAGTTGGGCAATCGCCTCTGGTTGATCACCAGTGGGTTCAAATGGTGCTTCCACTTTAAATGCAGGCATGCGTACTCTTCCTATTTATCCTCTACTGGCTATAGAATATTTTTTCCAATTACCCTTCTATTATATCACTTTTCAAGCTGAGATGACGGTTATTCGAACACCAAAAATGTTTGCTATACTGAACTGTTTTCATCCGCTGATCCGTGATAGAAAAAGATAATAGCCCTTTTTGTGCATATATCAATCTTGATTGGGCTATTTATCATACGCAATTTTTTAGCTATCTTTTGGGGGTATATGTTTATGCGTCGGTTCTCCGGTAAGCGCGGTATGCGGCCAGGTCAGCTTGTAGCTGCACTGATCGGTTTGTGCCTGGTGATGATGCCGCTAGCAAGCTGTAATTCAACAACTCCAACTACTACCAATGTATTGAAAGAGGTGCCGCTGAACCTGAATATTCCTGACTCTGCCATGAGTTCTCCCGTTACCGGTCCTCTTCCTGCTTCGACCGTACTTCATGTCCGCATTACCTTTAAAATAGACCCGGCCATGATGCAAAAGATGCAGAATCAAAAGGTGGAGCCCGGTAAGCCTTCTCACCTGGAGCAGTTTGCCAGGCAGGTTGGCATCGATGATGGGACCTATCAAAAATTCAAAGATTTCTTTAACCTTCAGGGTATCTCACTCAATTTGAGTAAGATGCGCACGCATCTTTCAATCGAGGCCAAGGCCAGCACCTTTGCCAAGGTTTTGCGAACCAATTTCGTGCGCCATAGCTATCAGGGGCGCACCTTTTTCGCGCCCGACGCCAAAAAGCCACCCATGGTGCCGCAGTTCTTGCTGAACTATATCGATGCGGTCACGGGACTGGATAACTATAGTGTGCAGCCGACGCATCAAGCCTCCTTCCAGCCTGTCGCCTCGACCGGTGCGCAGAAGCCAGCGGCCGACTGTTCTCCGCAGGACCAGACATTGTTGCCCAGAGATATCGCCCACGCTTATGGGTTTGATCAGCTGTGGAATCAGGGTCTGCATGGCGAGAACACCACGATTAACCTGGTAGAGATCGATGGCTCTCTAAAGAGCGATGTCCAGAACTATCTCTCCTGCATTAACTTTAAGGGGAGTGTTACCCCCGTGAACGTAGATGGACATCCGCAGGATACCCTGGGCGAATCGACCCTGGATATTCAGATGGTGGCGGGCCTGGCGCGCTCAGCCAATATCAAGGTCTACCAGACCGATGGCAGCAGCAACAGCGTGGATGACATCTGGGTCAACGTCAACGATGAGTTGCAGAAGATTCTGGATGACAATGTCAACAACGCCAATGCGGGGGGCACCGTCAGCGTCAGCCTGGGCGCGTCCGAAGGCGAGATGTCTCAGCAGGACATACGCGCGATTGATCAGAGTATCCAGCAGCTGACCAAGATTGAGCATATGACTGTGTTCGTAGCCAGTGGTGACTGTGGTGCCTTTACCAGCGGACGCTATGGTGATCTCTCCGTTAGTTTCCCGGCTAGCGATCCATGGTCGACAGCCGTGGGAGGGACCATCTTGCAGATAGACCAGGGGCAAAACCGGGCCAATGAGTCGGCGTGGTCAGACGGTGCCAGTGGTGGGAGCTGTAAGAATCGCTGGGGAACCGGCGGTGGCTTGAGCCGCATCTTTGGAACGCCCTCCTGGCAGAATCAGTCTGGTGTCAAGAATAGCACCTCTAATGGAAAACGCCAGGTGCCCGATATATCGGCGGCCGCCTATGGACTGGCTGTTTATTACAAAGGACAGTGGGGATCTGTTGGCGGTACCAGTGCCGCGGCGCCCATCTGGGCAGCTGGCATGGCATTGGTCCACCAGGGCTTAATCAAGCAGGGCAAATCCTTCAATGCATCGCCGCAGGTATTCTACGATACCGCGAAGCAGAACGGGCGCGCCTATTACGATATTACGCAGGGAAATAACTTGTACTATAAAGCGGCGCAGGGCTGGGACTACACCACCGGTCTGGGAACTCCCAACCTGGCCGATTTATACCGTACCCTGTCCCAATAGTTGCCGATCCAGCCAGCTGATCTCATACTCAGCTGGCTGGACCATTGAGCTATGCTGTTTCTGCCTGATAACATGTGTTGTACAATAGTAGAGAAGCAGAGCGAGCAATGAATTTAGCAAGGAGCGGCATGGCTATGGCACAGGCATTTCCCAGGAACTGCCCACGCTGTGGGGCAGCAACAAATCCCGAGCAACGCTTTTGTGGCCGTTGTGGATTATCTATTCTGCCCCCCGATCGTGCGCAACAAGTCTTTTCTCAACAAACACCTCAGGAGGCTAGCGAGGACAGTTTCTCTCCGGTATATCCATCACCATCGACGTTTGAAGAACGCTATCCAGCACGTTCCCTCTCCAGCGATGCAACGCGGCCAGCACGTTATCCCGCCTATTCTCAGGATAGCGGTTCAGCTCTGCAGGAAGATGAGTTTTCACAGTCAGTTTCCAGGAGCAGTCCTTCTTCACGGAGACGGCGTCCAGGGCTTCCACGCCTATTATTGCTGATCGTCGTCCTGGTGCTTATCCTGGGGGTTGCCCTCTATTTTGTCTTGCCGTTGCTGGGTATCGGCAAGGCTACCCAGTCGGCCATCTCCACTACTGATCTCCAGACCACCATCGACTACGCGGGGGTCAATATCACGCTTCAGAATGTGCAGCAGGCCAGGAACTTTCTGGACGATCCCCAAAGCCGTTCAGATGGTATGGTGCGTGTGCATATGCAGGAAACCAATAAAAGCAAAAATGGTACCACGCTGATCTATCCTACTATTGCGCATGCTGTGCTGCCGGGCGGCAAAGAGGTCCCCTTGCTTTATGCTTCCAATAATCCGAAACTAGCTTCGGGTGAAACACAGTCTACCGATCTGGACTTCGCTGTCCCCACCAGCATGAAGGCGAACCAGATCATCTTGCGCCTGGGCGCCGCCGATGAAGCGCGTATGGACGTTCCTTTGCAGCCACATGCAGACGTGGGTAAGTATGCGACAAAGAGCGTCGATGTCAACAAAACGGCCAGCTATTTTAGCTTGAACTATGAGATGACGCAGGCTACGACACAATGGAGCCTGGATGGTCAGCAGGCTCCGAAGGGAATGCGCTACCTGACCCTGACCTTTAAAATTGACAATCCGCTTCTCCAATCGGTGATTGTGGGCTCCCCATTTGATTATATGCAGGTCAAGTCCGGAAGTCAGAGTATGCTACCACAGCAGGCTAACGTTCCCATTACCTTCGCATCCCATGTTCAGGGACAGGATGGGTCGGCCGTGTTTCTGGTACCCCAGGATACGGCCGCGATGAGTCTGGTACTGGGCAACAAAGATAGTGACGGCTTCGATCCAGACACCGTAAACTTTACCATTTAAAACACTTTTCTTAACACATGCCAACGCTTTTGTGCTCAACGCGTACAAAAGCGTTGGCATGTGTTATTGTTTTTGAGGAGCCAGCAGCATCAATGTTCCTTTTCCGTTTGTAATATGCATGCAGAGGATCTTTCCATCTTTCAACCAGAAGGGGGAGATTAACTGTTGCTGCTGAGGCTGAGAGATGGTAATGGGGGTGCCATGAAAGACATGAGCTATCAGCTTGCCTCCATCGCTATAAACCAGTGCCTGTCCATCAGCTGACCAACTCCAACCGGCTAACTGGTGCTGCGGAGTAATGCTGGTAGGTTTATCTGGCCTACTAATATCGACGGTTACCAGGTGGGTTGTCTGGTTGGTGATGATTTGCTCATATGCCAGTTCGTGGGTGGCCGGAGACCAGGCTACGTTTCCAATGGTAAAGTTGCCGGGCGCGACCAGCGTTGTCAGTTTACGAGTTTGAAAATCCATCACATAGATAGCACGCGCTGGTTGTGCAAGCGTTTCTTTTGTCGCGGCTCCGCTCTGGGCCACCACCAGGGCCAGATAACGGCCATCAAATGACCAGTTCATGTGTTGAATCAGTAGCTGTTCTGATAGCGTCACCTGTAAGGTTGCCGGGGCGCCAGACGTTTTGGTAGACCAGAGCTCTGTCTGTCCATGTTGCTGCTGTGCGAACATCACCTCATCGGCGTTGGTGGGCGACCAGTTGGCTGCCAGCGCATTATTGTGTCCTAGTAGACGCATGTATTGTCCTGTAGGTACCAGGGCCAGTAATGGATGCGTGGTATTCATCGGGACCACTGTTGCCACCAGCGCGGATCCATCGGGGGACCAGGCCATATCCCTGGCATAGCGCATGGCCAGCGTGCTGCTCTGAACTGGATCGGTCAGATCGGCTGTGTAGAGCACACCGTTCTGACCTGCGGGTTGATAGATGATATGCCGCTCGGTCGGGTCCAGTGAAAGCAGTTGTCCACCATTTGCCAGTTCGGGGGCTACTGTGATCTCTTTGTTCACGGTATAGCGAAGTCCTGAGGGAGCCGTGGGATTGGCCATAAAATAGGTCAGGCCGCTGAGCGCCAGGATCAGGGCCGCAGCGGATGCGAGTACAGCGATAGTTATATAGTGATGACTCCCGCGGCGTTGTGATGATGCATTTTGTATGATGCGATGACGTAAATCAGGTGAAAAATGTATTTTTTCTGCTTCCGTGTGCAAGAAGCGTGAGATGCGCTCCTCCAGGGCATCGTTGGTAGATATATCGCCAGGTTGCTCTTGATAGGTTGACTCATTGTCGCCCCTGCCATGCTCATTCATCGTTTTTCTCCCCTATATCTAATGGGTGCTGGTAGGTAGGTTGTGGGTGATATATTGGTTGAAGCATATGCAGCATCTGTTTGCAGGATTCGACGCAGCTTCTCATGAGCGGCCTGCAGGCGTTTGCGTAACGTGTTCTCAGCTACTCCCAATGTTTCGGCAATCTCTGGCATTGTCATTTTATGGTAATAGAAAAGAATCAGGACGCTACGCTGATTGAGGGGAAGCTTACCGATGGCCTGTGCTATATCAAGGCTATCATCAATGCTGGTTGTCTGTATCACAGCTACCTCTTCAGATTGTTCCACTGTAGAAGGTATAAAATGCTCTTTGAAAAGCGCTGTCCGCCTGGCCAGTTGTCTTTTAATGCTGGTGGCCTGATTGACTACGATCCTGAGTAGCCAGGCTCGTAAATGCTGTCGTTCTCGCAATTTAGCAGCGTTTTTCCACGCCAGGATGAATGAATCTTGCACGATATCCCTGGCGACTTCTTCATCGTGGACCAATAAATAAGCTGTGCGCAAGAGTAAAGAGCCATAGCGGTCAACGATCTGTGTAAATGCATATTCGTTGCCCGAGAGAAATTGTGTCACCATTTCAGCCTGCCAGGCTCCATCATCGGAGCTATAATCGCCGGCTAGCGCGGGTCCTCCGCCGCTTCCCTGCGCGGATGGTCTAGAGTTGTGTTGTGTCACAATGTTTTTCGTGCCAGCCAGATCAGTCAAAGCGACTGAGGGCAGCGTGCACGCCTCCTATACTCCTGATAGTATCAAGGCTGGCTTTTCTTCAATATATGTTAATGCCTTATGTTACTCGTCTCTTTTCTTTTCTCTATAATGCAACGACGTGATAGATCCTCAAACAGGGTATTAATTAGGATCCACCTGAACAATTTACGCATTTTTATTGCTCACAGATGCAATGTGCCTGCCTGATGGTTTTTCGGGGACAAATCTCAATGTTGGATCTGCTGATGCTAATGGGAGGGCGCGCCGTGAAGTGGAATAAAAAATGACGAGTGGGTAATATTTTTAGTGATGGAAGGTGTCATTAGACTGTGAAGTGTAGCGCAGGACGCTTCAGTGTTAAGATTCGGTGTTTACGCGCAACCCGCCCTACAATTTATCACCAGGGCGGTCGGAGGCACACACTAAATAACTGATTGTATTCCGCTATCATCAATGGGGAGGAAGATAACCGTCCGGTGAACTTTCTCCCCGGTAGCATCTCTGTCTGAAGGTGCCGCTATTCGAGCAGAAAACTGCCCATGAGCTCGCGGCGCAGATTCGCTCTTTGCTCTTCCTCTGACTGCTCTGACTTCTTTTCTGGCTGCTGCACGGCAGCGTGGCGAGAAGTGAGTGCCGCGGCAAACTCGTCCAGCATGATCTCTTCTAAAAATGTCGGCTGCGTGGCCTCCTTGTTCTCCTCGTATAAAGGAGTGGTTATCTGAGGCTGCTGCGCCACAGGTTGAGCGACCTCGGCCTGCTGCTCGGATTGGAGGGTATTCGCATCGACTGATGTGCCTTTTTCTGATTGCGCATCTTCAGGCGTCTCAATCGAAGCATCGACGGCCGGGGTGGATGACGCAGTCTGTAAGGTATTCAGGGCTATGCGTGTGCCATTAATTTCAACAAAAATATCCTTGCCCGCGCGTAGCTCATTCAACTGCTGACGCAACTGACGATTTTCTGCCTCCAGTTCCTCCATAATATGTCGCTGATTTAAGAGTTCTTGTGCGATAAGATCAAAGCTACTGCCGCCCATACTATCTCCATTTTTTTATGATACATACTGTAATTATATAGACGAGGAGCGATGAAGAATTCGTATCCTCTATGCCTTGATATAGAAACGTATTAATGGAAAGGAGGTAACAAATTTCATATAGATGAAATATCCATATAGACAGGTATACGGCAGGTAACATGACAGAAATAACGTAATTCCAGACATGATTGTGGATAGTGCTCATCTTTGTGACGGCTTTTGTATATGTTACACTGAGTGGCGCCTGATCGGGCTTAACCATAGTCACGATATCGATATTACGACCTGTGGCACATGGAACGGCACACAGCTTCCCCCTGGTCGTGATACAATATGGAATACATGTTACCATAGAGAGTGTGGTAAGGTCCGAAGCAAAATACATTAAGGAATAGAAAAATGAAAGACCGTATCAGAGAAATTTTAAGCTGGTATAGCAGCGAAAATCCTGGTGTTCGTACCAATCTGGCTCGCATGCTCAACCATGGTCGTCTGGGTGGCACCGGTAAAATGGTGATTCTGCCAGTAGACCAGGGCTTTGAGCACGGTCCCGCGCGCAGTTTTGCGCCAAATCCTGCCGGGTATGATCCTCGCTACCACTTCCAGCTTGCGATTGAGGCCGGTTGTAACGCCTATGCTGCTCCACTGGGTTTCCTGGAGGCGGGCGCGGCCGAGTTCGCTGGTGACATTCCATTGATTTTAAAATGCAATAACCACGATGTATTGAATGACGAGCGGGACCCCATCTCCGCCGTGACATCGGGTGTTGAGGATGCGCTGCGCCTGGGTTGTGTGGCCGTGGGCTTCACCATCTATCCAGGATCCTCTGAGCGCAACCAGATGTACGAGCAGTTGCGTGAGTTGACGCTGGAGGCCAAGTCGGCCGGACTGGCTACGGTCGTCTGGTCGTATCCTCGCGGTAGCTCGCTGAGCAAAGATGGCGAGACTGCTATTGACGTCGTTACCTATGCCGCGCAGATTGCCGCTCAGCTGGGCGCGGACATCATCAAAGTGAAGCTGCCGAGCGCGAAGGTTGAGCTGGCTGAGGCGCAGAAAGTATATCAGAAGTACGAGATCCCGACCTCCACGCTGGCCGAGCGCGTCAAGCACGTGGTGCAGAGCTCGTTTGATGGTCGCCGCATCGTCATCTTCTCTGGCGGCGCATCCGCTCCCGACGATCAGTTCTTCAACGAGGCTCGTGCCATTCGCGATGGTGGTGGTTTCGGCTCCATCATTGGCCGCAACTCCTTCCAGCGTAGCCATGAAGACGCCATCAAATTCCTGGGTCACGTCATGGGTATTTACGAAGGGTCCGTCCAATAAAACTCAGCAGATGTGTTTGATAATTCCTCCATACAAACATGTATGGAGGAATTTTTATATGCCGCCCATAATTGAGCGTCAGGTGTCTTATTTTGTACCTTTTTGTCGTCTTAAGTAGAAGGGGTATAGATAAGAACTATTGCATCAAAAGAGGTGAAAAATATGGGATGGCAGATCACAGCATTTTGTGTCGAGCATATGACGCTGCAAGAGTTAATTAAGGACTTTCCTTGTTCGTTCTCCCCAACGGGACAGAGCTTTTCGGCGGAAGACGTTTTTTCGGCTATGCTACCGGTTCCCTTTGCGATCGGGCAGATGGGAGCCTGGACCGTGTTGTGTGATCCTCTCTGTATTATTACCTGGCGTGAGCAGATGCTGGCGGCCTTCTCGCGGGGGCGGCGTATTTTCGCCTTTGTGGTCGAAGGCGCCTCTGGCATTTATGGCTTCTGGTATTTTGTCGATGGTTCCCTGGTCAGAGAAGTCTTGTTTCAGGAAGGCACCTGTGTAGAAGAAGAAGGCGCGCTTTTGCCTGAAGAGCGGGCTCTGCATCATCCCTGGGGCTATGATGAGCAGAATGTATTAAATCTGCTTGAGCAGGTGACTGGCTTTGGCTGGAAGCAGCTCAGCGGATGCTTTTTTCAAGGCCTGGAAAATGATCTCTATAGCAACATACGAGCGGTCCGATAGGAAACTCCGAACCGCTCGTATGTTATGCGCTACAGGCTTTTAATCCCAGTTTTCGACACCGACATCCTCGCCCTGTTCCGCCAGCCAGCGTTCCAGGTCGATAGCGGCGCGACAGCCATCACCGGCCGCGGTGATGGCCTGGCGATAGCGATGATCGGTCACGTCTCCGGCGGCAAAGACGCCGGGTATATTGGTCATCGTGAACTCGGATGGGACAATATAGCCCGCCTCATCCAGATTGATGATGCCTTTGAACAGGTCAGTATTGGGTTGGTGTCCGATGGCCAGGAAGAACCCCTGCGTTTCCAGCGTTGTCTCTTCACCAGTTTTTGTATTGCGAATGCGTACACCTGTGACCGCATCCTCACCCAGCACCTCGGTAACCTCGCTATTCATCAGAAAACTGATCTTCGGATTTTTGGCGGCTCGATCCTGCATGATCTTACTGGCCCGGAAGCTCTCTCTACGATGGACGATCGTGACATGGCTGGCGTAGCGAGTCAGGAAGGTTGCCTCTTCCATCGCGGTATCGCCGCCACCAATGACGATGACATCACGGTTTCTGAAGAAGAAGCCATCACAGGTAGCACAGGCGGTCACGCCACGTCCCTGCAGGCGCTTCTCACTCGGCAGTCCCAGCCATTTCGCGCTGGCACCGGTGGCGATCACTATCGAACGCGCCTGGTACTGGCCCATATCAGTGGTAACGGTAAATGGGCGCTTGCTAAAGTCGACCGAGGTCACATCTTCGGGCAGCAGTTCAGCACCAAAGCGGCTGGCCTGCGCCTCAAATTTTTCCATCATCTCAGGACCCAGGATGCCGGTTTCAAAGCCAGGAAAATTTTCCACCTCGCTGGTCAGCATCAGCTGGCCACCAGCTGCATAGCCCTGCAGCATCAGCACAGACAGATTGGAGCGTGCCGCGTAGATAGCAGCGGTATAGCCTGCTGGTCCCGAGCCAATGATAATAACGCCATATATTTTCGCCATTGATGTATTTCCTTACTTATGTGCTTAACTTCTACTGATGATAACACATAGAAGTCTTTTTTTATGCCTGTGTTCTGAAGTGTTGTGCAGGCGGCTGTTCTTCAGCATCTATCTACTTATGATAACACCGGCCTATTCCCGTCCTTGTGCCCATTGCGACACATGTTCTCACCAACCTGACAAATAAAGGGCGCCAGGTTGATGGAGAATAGCCAATGGCAGGCATATCTGTATGCCTGCCATTCCTCAACTCGTTATTCCGCCGTAGTTTGTGCCGTCTGGGTGCTCCACAGGTGGAGTACATGCAGGGTATCGACCACGGTCTGTTCCAGTGGGGCCAGCGCCACGTGTTCCTCAACGGTATGTTCGCCGACCACGCCGGTTGAAACCGTGAAGGCCCGGATAGCTGGTCGGAAACTGCCCGTGTCGCTACCGATAAAGGTGGGCTTCATGCTGAGCGTCTCTCCGCGTTGCGATAGAGCGATCTGGTACATGGTCAACAGCGGCTCGTCCGGGCTGATGCTATAGCCTTCATGCTGCACCTTAAAATCGATCTCGACGCGCCCACCAAGGCGCTGAGCGGCCTCTTCAAAGGCTTCCTGGATCTGTAGCCGATAGCGCTGGCGAATCTCGGCAGACTCAAAGCTACGTATCTCACCCTCAATTTTGACCATGTCGGGAATCGCATTGCGCGCGTGCCCCCCACTGATCTTGCCGATATTGATGCGTGTCTGGTCTAATGCCAGTGAGCCAAGTGGAAATTGTGCCTGGCGGAAGATATCGATGGCGTTTACCGTGCTGGTGAGGTCCTGTCCTGGGTGTCCAGACTTACCGGTAATTGTAACATCAAACGTCTCATAGGCTGCGCCTTTTGACACGACCACGCCGGCTTCAAAGGCGTTGTCAAATACGATACCGTCCTCGACCTGCCAGCGCGTGGCATCAAAGCCATGGGCGCCGCAGAGGCCGCATTCCTCCTGGACCGTAAAGAGCAGGACCAGCGGCGGTAGCTGCAACTGCTGCTCAAGCGCGCGACGCACCACTTCCAGAATGATGACGATCCCGGCCGCGTCGTCGGCGCCCAGGTTGGTTTTGCCATCGCTATAGAGCACACCATCCTGCAAAATAGGAGTATGTCCCAGTCCGGGGGCGACCCGGTCCATATGGGCGTTGAGCAGAACTGGCGTTCCTTTGCCCTCCACTGTCGCGATCAGGTTGCCGTGGTCATCTACCTGGGTGCTTAAGCCCAGAGAGTCCAGGTATTGCTCCAGATAGCCCCGTACATATTGCTCCTGGCCTGAAGTGCTCGGAATACGCACGAGGTTGACCAGCGTATGATAGAGCTGGTCTGCATATATAAACATCATAACAATTTCCTCCATATCAAGCATACTGTTACAACGAAATAACCAATCTTTTTGATGACAGATGGATGAGCTCGGCATTCGTTTGTCTGGGCTGCATCTTATCGCGATACGCCACATCCTCGCTTTTTCTTACATCTGGCCTATTTGGTTGTTTCCCTACGCTCATTAGGCTATAATGGGACTATTCTTCTCTTCGGCTTGTACTGCGCTCTCACAGGCAAGCACTACCACCCTTTACTTGCAGGAATCATAACATGTTTTTTTTATAGCATGCACGCTGTGCAATCATATGCGCGGTACTTTACAATTACTTTTTATATCATGTGGAAGGGGCTTCCCTGTATGTCTCGTAGTGCAACAGAATTTATGGGAACACCTGCAGGATTGTTCCACTGGATTCCCGGCGAAATGATTGTTATCGCTCGCCTGACACGTGTCCCCCTGGATGATGCTCTCAACATAGCATTTGAGCAGATTCGTACGCAATTAAACACGTTCCTGGCCCGCTATCAACTTACCCTAGATCCCTATGGGGCCGCCGGCCGCTGGGAGGAGGTCCCAACGATGCCGCCGGTACGCCGCCGCGCCTTTGTCTTCGGGCTGCACAGCCAGCAGCCACTGGTGGCGCTGTTTTTTCATACCCGCGCGCTTGACACGCGTGAGGGTGATCCTCTACCGGCCGCACTCTCCTATATACACGCGCATATCGCCTATTTCGCGCAATTTGGCCTGCATATTGTTTCCGCTATGCCGAACTGGCTGGTGACCGCCGCGCCGTTACTCTATAGCGATGGGGGGCCGGGCGCACCTCCTCGGCCGGCGCCTGCGCTGGAGATCCATGCGCCTCCCCAGGCATTGCCGGGCTGGCATCTGCAGTTCGCGACCCAGGGGCTGACGCTGGATGCTCGGGACGCGGAAGACGTGACCGTGGTGGTGGTGGATACGGCCCAGCATCCCGATCGTATCCGTAGCGCCGCGACGCGTCCAGAATTGAGGCGCAACTGGTTGTTACAGCGCCTGGTTGAGGATATGCGACTGGAGGATGGATCGTTTATGGTGGAGTATGATCGCTATCCTGTTACCAACGACGTGCGTACCGGCCATGATACGGCGCAGCGGAGCCGCTACTATTTGATGCCTGATCATGGACTCTTTGTGTCTGGCATCATTCGTGATCTCGCACCTCGGGCGCGCATCCGCCTGGTGCGCGCGCTCAATGATTTTGGCGGGTGCGATCTCTATAATCTTTTTGCCATCCTGACCGATCTGGAGCATGAATTAATCTCTGGCACCATTCGTCGCCTGGTCATTAACCTGAGCCTGACTACGCTGCCAGATTTTTTGCGGCTGCCATATTTATGGTTTCAGGATCGTCAATGGCCGACCTCGCAGCTGCTGGGGGCGCAGAGCGTGCTGACATCGCTTGAGGAGGGTCTGCGGCTGCTGTTCGAGAGTCTCTTCGCGCACGGCGCGCTGATTGTGGCCGCCGCAGGCAACGATTCGTACCAGGCGTTTCGTGGGGGACTGCCGCCGCGTCCGCCGCGCGCGCCGGCTCGTTACAGATCAACCTTGAGCGTCACATCGGTAAATAGCAATTTTCGCCCATCCCAATTCGCCAATGCCGCCAATTTGCCGGCTGATAGCGGGGGCGTTGCCACCTTTGGTGGCGATAGCGCGGGCGTTGTGGATCAACAGGGTTTGCCGGACGCGGTGCGTGGATTATTTATCTCGCCGACATTTCCCGGGGGCGAATCGAACCTGACTGGCTGGGCGGATTGGAGTGGCAGTTCGTTTTCGACGGCTATCGTCAGCGCCCTGGGGGCGCATCTGCTGGCGCAGGGCTGGTCCGCCTCGAACAGTATCACGCGCCTTTCCATGGGGCTGGGACAGCAGGGCGAGATCGCCTTTGGTGCCCCGGCCGATGTTTCCAGCTTGCTCGCCAACATTGTATATGCGCAGCAGAGCTTTAGACTCTAATTACGCGAACCCCAAAAAATATGTGGCGAATTGGAATAAAAGTGCGTGCAGAGCGGTTCTAGTTTTTGGATGATACTATGAGGTGTATCACCTGTCTGATCCCGCGCATCCTGGGTTGATCGCGTCGGGAGGCTAGCGGGGGATGCAGTTTGTGGTATAATACATGAAATATGATGTGTGCTTTATTATCCTCTAGCATGCAGCACCTGTTGCGGCGGAGAATGATACGTACGCAATCACGGATGTGCCATTGCGACACATCAATCTTACTATCTGGAATAGTAAAAGGGTTGCCCTCGCATCCCTTTCAGAGAGGTGAATTTATATGATTGAGCAGAACCAGCAGTCGGCGATCGAGACAAGCGTTCTGACCATGACACCCGCCGCAGCAGATAAAGTTCGCGAGCTGCTCAAGCAGGAAAACGATCCAACCCTGGGTCTCCGCGTTTTTGTCGCCGGTGGTGGTTGCTCGGGTCTCCAGTACGGCATGACCCTTGATGAAGAGCAGGAAGGCGATACCGTCGTCTCTCTGGGTGATATCAATGTTTTCGTTGACGACATGAGCCTGGGTTATATCACAGGTAGTGAAGTTGACTATGTTGATAGCCTGATGGGCGCGGGCTTCACCGTGAATAATCCTAACGCCGTTTCCAGCTGTGGTTGTGGTCACTCCTTCAAAACTGCCGATGGTGGTGGCGAGGCCCGTAGCTGCGGTTGCGGCCACTAAGCTTGCATAGCATAACGAACCCGGAGTATCCAGTGTACCTCGGGTTCATGATAAACAGGGGTTGCTTTGCGTTCTATACTGCAAAGCAACCCCTGCGCTATATTCAGCTTGGTTTAGAATGTGCCTGAATCTCGTCATAGTGGGGGATGTGATAGCTCCCGCACGGGCGTCCGCTGCGCGGCCGCATAGATTTTATGTGCTGGTGCAACAGGGGCGCATTTGCGCCCCTGTTGCACCAGCACATAAAAGGTTTCTGGTCTATTCTTCATTCTCACTATCCGCTTCCACATCAACGGATGTTTGATCGGTGGGGGTATTCAGCAGGCGCGTGAGCAGACCCGGCATGTCGCTGGCGAATTTCGAGTTGGCGACGACTTTGAGGGCCCCTGCCTGCAGGGCTTTGGCTCGTGCCTCCAGGTCCATATGTGAGCCAAAGGCCAGCACCGGTACCTGCTGGGATCGTGCCGCGCGAATGGCTTCCTCCCAATCAACGCCCCGGGTGGCGATATCAACCACGGCCACGTCTGGAGCGGGTGATGCCGTCAATCCCTCTTCAAAGGCCGCCAGTGTGCGTACGACCGAGGTCTGCATATCATGATGGCGCAGCGTATCGCGAATTTTGACCGCGAAAAACAAATCTTTTTCCAGTGCAATCAGCGTAATGCTCACAACGGTATCTCTTCCTAGTCTTCGGTACTTTCATAAACGGGTCGGCGGAAGCGATCTCCCAATTCCTGATTGATGAGGTTGATATCATTATAGAGTTCAGGAGTCAGCACATGGTGCGTGCCATTGCAGTAGGGCTTATCGCACTTCTTTTCATGGCTGGTCTCAAGCAGTAGATTGCCATCTTCTACCGATGCCCAGATGTGGCGGCGCGAATAGCCATCCCCCCACTTAAAGATCAGTCCGCCCTTATATTCATCGAAGCGGCCCTGCCCGTAGAGAAAGTCACGATTAAACATCTCCAGAATCGGACGGATGCGGCTGCTTTCAATGACCTTTGCCGTGGGAGGAGTCATCGTCGTCGTGGCCTCATCGGACAGGTCTTCCTGTGGAATGAACAGCTCACGGCTGGAATGCTGCTCCTCGCGGATCATCTGCTTGATCATTTCTCCTTCCTGGTCGCTCAATCCATGGCCCTTCCCCAGGATTGGTGCTTTACCGGTTCGTGGAGGTCGTTCGGGTGTATTTTTACCAGGCACGGTACAACTCCTTGTTTTCTACGAGCTCACAGATGTTCCGCTTACGCAGTTCATCTGCTTATCGGACAATCTAATCATTGTGGCATGCACATAGCTTACAACTTCCGACCAATCCCGACAAGTTTTTATTGGAGTCGAAGGCGCGATAGAGGACGCCGGACGACGATCAGCGTGATATATATTGAATGATTTTAATATATGGTGCAATACGTCAAGTACAGATATTCAAAACATCTGTACTTGACATATGTTCTATTGGTGATTATACTTCTGTTATATAAACTGTAGATTGTTCTCATCTCTATTGCTTGATCCGTAGCACAATAAGAACAAGTGTTCTAGCTTATTGCTAGAATAGAGACATGCAGGACGTGTGCCCATGAGCGTAGCAAAGGGCGTTGCGGTTGGGATGGAAATTGGAGGTGGACAGACGACGGTTGCCCTCATTGATCGCGATGGCGGTGTGCGCGAGCGGTGTATGGCAAAGACATTACGTGGTCGTCCAGCAGTTGCAACCCTTGACCCGTATTTACGCGCAATTGATACCATGCTGCAGCATGCCAGAGACCAGGATTTAGAGGTCGCTGGTATCGGTGTCAGTATCCCCGGATCAGTGGACGGACCGGCGCGCCGGCCACTGCAAGTCCCCGTTTTGCCTTCACTCAACAATTTTCCCCTTGGTGATCTACTGGAGAGTCGCTATCACTTGCCCATCCAGGTGCATACCGATGTAGACGCAGCTGTGCTGGGTGAGCACCGTTTTGGCGCAGGAAAGACCCATCAACGTCTACTCTTCTTGACCGTTAATGCGGTTGTCGGTGCATCTCTGGTGGTAGATGGGCAGCTCGAATACCCTGGTCGCCAGTACGTCGGGCATGTCTGCCACGTGCCCATTGCCTCAACGGGGCCGCGCTGCAGCTGTGGCAAGTGTGGCTGCATCAATACATTGATCTCGATTGAGGCGGTTAAACGCATGGTCCAGCGGGCGCTGCGACGAGGCGAAGAGACAACACTGACACAGCGCTTTTTAAATCATGAGGCCTTCAGTCATCAGTTGCTGGCTGAGGAGGCTGTGCGCGGTGATAGCCTGGCTCAGCGCGTGTATCGCGAACTGGCTCGCTGGATCGTGGAGGCGCTCACGCGTTATCTCGGCTTGTTCGAGCCAAATCTCTTTATTTTAGGTGGTGGCGTGCTGTATGGAGGTGATCTCCTTCTGTCCCAGATCCGCACCCTGATTCAAGATCGACCAAAATCTCCCCTATGGCAGATGATTGAAGTTGTACCGGCATGCCTGGGAAGTGATGTGGCATTGATTGGTTCGATTGCCCCGTTTACATTCGTGTAAATTTTCCGTTTACATTCGTGTAAATGTATAGGATAGATGCTGGACAATACTCGAGGTTGAGGCATATACTAGTGACATGAATAACACACGGATTCCTGTTATTGTAATTGATGATACGCCGGTCAAGCGTCGTGGTGTATGTGAATTTGTAGAGGAGACTACCTCCCTCGAATTAGCAGGACAGTCAGGCGATGCTCAGGGTGCTATCGCGCTGGTTGAGAACCTTTGCCAGGAGCAGAAGCAAAACTCCACTTTAACGGGCTGGCTGGTCATGTCGGATCTGCGCCTGGGGGCAAGTAATGGGGTTGAACTGGGGCGTATGCTGCTGGATATCGCGCCTGGCTTGCGCGTGGTAATCTATACCCAGGATCCCAGCTGGACGCTGGCGGCCGAGGTGTTTCGCCATGAATATACGCGTCGTGGCACACAGCGCACGCGCCGCTCCAGTAAGTTTACAGGACTGCACGGGTACGCGCTTTTCAACAACATGGAGCCCGCGTATCTGGAACATATCGCCAGTTCGGTCGTTTTCCGCAAAGAAACCTATATCGACCCCGAGGTGTTAAACTATCTCCTCAAGCGTTTACGTGGACAACGCCTGACTCCACGGCAGGAGGAGTGTGCCTCTCTCATCGCCAGAGGGTTAAGCAACGACGATATCGCCCTGCGCATGGGTTTTCTGAATGCGAAGGGTGGCCCCAATATTGGCCCGGTCGAAAATCTGGTGAGCGAGCTGTATAATTTCTTTTCCATTGAAGGTGCGCCCAGCGATCCAGGACGCCGTGTGTTGCTGGCGCATGCTTATGAAGCCTACGCAGGCCTGCGCCAGGATCCGTTGTTACGCTAGCCGCCTTCCTTTAACCTGTTCCGATGGTTCGTTTGCTGCTGCTTCAGGCAGGCTGTACCTGTGGCTGCGTATCTATGCGTGCTTCGGGTATCAGGGGTATTTCTAGACGCACAGTGGTGCCATGTTGAGGATCGGGTCGTGGTTTTGAATCTATATGCAGGACGCCATGAGCAGCCCGTACTTTGAGATTGGCCTTAAAGAGGCTCGTTTTTTCTGGTGGAATGGCCTGTACGTCGAAGCCATGCCCATCATCGGTAATTTCAACGCACAGCACATTCTCCCGAAAAGCTGTACGCACCGTAGCATAGCTGGCCCCCGCATGGTTATAAATGTTAAGCAGTGCCTGCGTCACCGTATAAGAGACCGCCTCGGCGATCTTTTCACCCTCCTCACTCTGCTCCAGGTCAGGATTGAGTGCATCCAGCGCCCAGAGATCATAGCGGATCTCAAGCAGCGATTCTGTATGAAGTACGGGCAGATCTTCACGGATCAACTTTTCCAGGTGGAGCTTGAGACCCAGGCTACGTCGTTGATAGGCATCCTCCACCAATAACTGCAGTCCACGCAGATCGCGCTCTAGCTCCTCGCTGATCTTGCGCACCTTGCTGAGGGCTTCAATCACCGGTGGCGCGGCTATCCTTCCATCAGCGCTACGCTCCATCTCTAAACGCAACTTATGCTGCCAGTAGCCCAGGAGAGAGCGAATGCGCAGCGCCTGCTGCTTTGGCTGATCGTGGATACGCTGTGATAACAGGGAGCGCAGATGGGCGTCCGCGTGCAGCAAGAGCCTGGTTGCCTGTTCAAGCTCTACATTTGTTTGGCGCAGCTCCTGAGCTGTCTTTTGCTGTTCCTGTAACGCCTCCTCACGCTGGTCCAGGGTGACGTGCAGGCGAGCAATCAGGCGCAGCGAACGGATCGCATAGAGCAGGATCAAGGGGTAGACAGCGGCCAGGACATAAAACATTGCCAGCGGCAACAGTGGCTGTCCCGTCAGCAGGATCGGCAGCACGCCGAAGCAGAAACCCAGGCCGATGCCCCCGATCCATAGCGTCAGCAGATCGCCCAGGTGATGGCGGATACGGGCCGGAATGACCGGTGAACCAGGACCGTCGGCCGTTTTTTTGTGGCGCGGCCAGATGCCCACCATCTGAAAAATAGAGGTGATCCCGATTCCCAGGCTGACCACGCCACCGAAGACCGCGTATCCCAGGCTTAATTCGATGTTGGTGCGGATCGGTACGTAGCCCCGGGACAAAAATGAGGCCCAATCGTAGGCTATCAACAGCACCAATGGTGCATACGGCAATCCATCCACCAGCCAGCTCGGTTTGCGCCCCTTGATCATGGCCATCGGGCGATAGGTCAGACTCAGATGGATAAAGCCCGCACCCAGCAAGGCGAAAGACGGGATCCAGATCATTTGCACTACAAGATCTGGTGGCGTAGCGGTCTGGATATTGCCCCAGTGACTATAGAGGAGAAGCAGTATGGCTGGTGGAAGCAAGGTAAGACCCTCGACCGCCCCCGTCCATTCCGAGGCGGTGGCCAGCAGCACTATACCAACGATGAGCCAGCTCAATCCCGCCAGCAACGTCAGGCCAAATGTCTGCCACCACATGCTCCACGTAAAGATATAGGCCGGATGTGTAATGGTCTCCGGGGGTGTTTGATCTCCTTGCGCCGTGTACGTAATGGTCTCCTGGGGATGGGTCTGTCGATATGCGCGCTCGATGCCGCTCGTCCCAGTCATATGGTTGACGGATGAAATATGGACGTTGCTGGTCAATGATCCGCTTGGGATGGCGAAGGGTGGTAGTTGTTCGGGTGTCGTGATAATGATGATCGGCTTATCAGGACTCTCGGCATCAATGGTCCAGGTAAAGCCGCCAAATACCTTGCCGACCTCGTTGAGCAAACGCAGATGGCCAGCCCCACTGATCACTAATAAGATCAAGGCGACAGCCAGGTAAAGTATGGTCAGTCTGGGGCGTATACGCTGCCACCAGGCGTGCGTTATATGTTGTTCGGCGAAAAATACAGTAGACACACTTAAGTGTAACATGTCTAAATCATCAGTTGCAAGGGACGCAGAATACGCCTCTTCATAAACATGGTGAGCAGGTTGCCTACCTTGAGAATTCTTCTGTTCTATGCTATACTTGTCTCTATGGAAAGCTGCATACATGTGCAGGTATGCGAGGAAAGGATTGCACCAATGGCCACGAGATCGGTTGTTTCTCCCCTCAACAGCGATGCTACCGTGCAAGATGAGGTGTGCCAGGAGCGTGTCATTCATGCGGAACACGTTGCTGAGGTTCGGCAGCACGTTTTGCCCGCGCAGGGTGCTCTACAGATCGCCACCCTTTTTTCTATGTTAAGCGATCCAACGCGCTTGCAGGTACTGCATGCATTGCTCTGCGCACCAACGGGTGAACTATGCGTGTGCGACCTGGCTGCTGGCCTGGGGCGTGATGATACCACTATCTCTCATCAACTGCGGGTTTTGCGCCAGCAGAAAGTCGTGGCGATGCGCAAAGTCGGTCGGGTTGTCTACTACCGCCTGATCGATGAGCATATTCGTCAGTTGTTGCTGATGGGCCAGGATCATATCCAGGAAGGACACGTGTCGCAACGTCAATTGGATAGCGAGGTATTGTAATGAGTGTAGGACATACTCACGCCCACGGGCACAGCCATGATCATACACATGGCATGGCAACCAAAAGCCTGCGCATGGCTTTTTTCTTAACAATCATTATTCTGCTGGCCGGCCTGATAGGCGGTATCTTGTCGCATTCGCTGGCCTTGCTTTCGGATGCGGGACATACTGTGACCGACCTCGTTGCGCTGGGGCTGGCCTGGTTCGCCGCCGGACAGGCGGAGCGGCCCTCCAATGAACGCAAGACCTACGGCTATCATCGGGTCGGCATCCTGGTCGCGCTCTTAAATGCTATCTCGCTGATTGTGATCGCGATCGTCATCGGTTGGGAGGCTATCCAACGCTTTCAGCATCCCGAACCCGTACAGCCGCTGATCATGTTTGGTGCCGCGGCCATCGGTATCGCGATCAACCTGTATATCGGGTTTGGCCTGAGCCGAGAGGGACACAACCTCAACATGCGCGCCGCCGCCCTGCATGTCTTTGGAGACGTTGGCGCCGCTGTCGCGGTGATTGTGGCCGGTTTGATTATCTTGCTGACTGGCTGGACCTTTGTCGATCCCTTGCTTTCCGTAGGCATTGCGCTCTTTATCGCTTATGGCGCATGGGGTATCGTACGTGAGACCACGGATATCCTGCTGGAAGCGGCCCCGAAAGATGTGCCCGTCAAGCAACTGGTGACCGATATTCAGAAGATAGAGGGCGTCAATGACGTCCATGATCTACACGTCTGGTGTATTACCAGTGGTATGCTTGCTCTCTCCTGCCATGTCTCCATCTGCAATCTACAGCCAGAGGAAAATGCGCGTGTGCTGACCGATATTCAGACCATGCTGCAGCACGATTATAATATCACGCATGCCACCATTCAATGTGAATGTAAGGATCATGCCTCGGCCTGCTGCGAGAACGAAAACCTGTATTGTCAGCTGCGTGTAAACGACGCGGGCGCTTCCTGCGGTGACCACGACCATCAGCCCCTTGGTACTACAACTATAAATAGCCTCCACTGAGAACGCTGGCAACAGAAAGGGTGGAAGAAGGAACATCCATGGCATCATCACAAGTACATCGATCTCTGAAAGAGAAGCAACGTCAGGAGCGTGAAGAGCTGATCCTGAAGGTTGCGCAGGACGTCTTCCTGGAGCGCGGCTATCACGAGACCTCAATGGATGAGATCGCCAGTCGTGTTGGCATTGCCAAAGGGACTGTCTATCTCCATTTTCCTGGGAAAGATGATCTGGTGATCGCGATTTTCGAGCGGGATATGCAGGAGATCCTACGCCAGATGGATGCCTGTCTTGACTGTCAGCCTTCTCCTCAAGCCAGGCTCGAAGCGCTCCTCCACTTTATGTACGCGGGCCTGTTCAGTAAACGCACCCAGCTCCTCTCGTCTATCTATCATAGCGCCGATAGGCAGCGTCTCTTTGCTGAAAAAGGGGGCTGCCTGCGCGATTTATGGGAGCGGGTGGCGCAACGTGTCGCGCAGATACTGGAAGAAGGTAAGGCCAGAGGCGATTTTGATACGACGATTCCCACCAGCATCATGACCAGCACCTTCCTGAGCCTCATTTCACCCAAAAGCTATGAACGCCTGCTGACAGAGGGACAATTTGTGCCGGAAGATATTGTGGCCCATACCAGCAAAATCTTCTTTCGTGGTATCCAGACAAAGCCCTGACAGCAGTTTAAGTATAACGGCAGACAGGGGAGGTGCGGATGCACCTCCCCTGTCTGCCGTTATACTTAAACTGCGTGTGATCTCTATTCGCCGCTGCTGCGTAGCTTATACACTTTGATGGCTACCTGTAAGGTGAGCCAGTTGCTCCGCTCCTGGAGATCGATGTCGCACAGCGATTGCAGGCGCTCCAGGCGCTGTATAAGCGTATTGCGATGGACAAAGAGCTTCTCAGAGGTTTTGGTGAGGTTGCCCGCGCACTCCAGATACGTCTCCAGGGTATCCAGCAGATCGGTGTTTTTACGCCGGTCATAATTGTCGATATGGGCGATCTGATCCTGGTAGACATCGCGTAGATCATCCATATGGGCGATTTTGTATAGGTAGCGATAGACGCCCAGGTCATTGAAATGCGTCACGATCGGTGGTCGTTTCCCCTCATTGACGCGCGGCTCCTGAAGATTCTGTCCCATCTGCAGTGCTTCGTTGGCTTCGGCAAAGCCACGCCGGTAATCACTGATATACTGGCAGGTATTGCCAATGCCAATGGAGAGGAAGACATCGTACTCATTGCGCATCTGGTTCGCCAGGTCTTTGAGCCAATTCTTCAAGCGCATTCCGCTGGGATCCTTCGTCAGGGGCAGGATACAGGTGATCAGATTTTCGTGTTCGTAGAAGACCGAGCCGGAGTAGTTATCCTGAATGCGCCGCCTGACAATGCCTCCCATGCGCTTGTAAGCGGCCTGCAGAGATACCCCCTGGCTATAGCTTGGGCTGGCATCGGTCGTGTTGCCCGGCAGTTGACCCGTGCGCGTGCGCTCAGGCCGGGCCTGTTTCTGCGTGGCCGTCGTCTCATCCCAGCGTGCATCCACGTGGGTGATCTCTACCATGACCGCCGCGTGTGGCCGTGTCAGATCGCAACCCAGGAAATGTGCCCGCTGACGCAGCGAATCTTCAGAATCGTTTGTCCCCTGCATCAGGTCATCAAAGAATCCCTTTACCAGGTTCTTTTGTGCCAGCTGATTAACCAGATAGCTGTTTTTAATCGCGATAGCCGCCTGATTGGCAACCGTGGTCAGCAGGGTCTGGTCATCGGTGGAGTAGCGACGCGTCTTATTTGAATAGCAGTTGATCAGGCCGAGCTGTTCGGTACCGGAGATTAACGGCGCGGAGATCAAGGTGCGATACTGGTTATCTTTGAGTGGATTCAGGCGTTCGAGCGTGTGCTCATTTTCAAGTTCTATCTCGGTCGCTGCCAGCCCGGTATCTCTGGTGGCATTGGCCTCGTTCATCTCGCGTAGCCGCTCCAATGTGGTGCGATCAATATCGATGGTATGGAACTGGGCGCGATCATTCAGGTTGGGCGACGTGGCGCGAACCGTGAGTCGCCTGGCCTGGCGCGAGCTTTCCAGATCGCGTTCACGAGCCTGGTCCATCAGCATGATCACGCAGAGGTCGACCTCCATTAACTGCACCGTTAGCGTCGCCAGGGAGCGCAGCATATCATCGAGGTAGAGTCCGGAGCTGATCGTCTGGCTGAGCACGGATAGCGTGGTCAGCGTGCTCAATTTGCGCTGGGTATTTTCGTAGAGTTGCGCATTTTCGATGGCGCTGGCAACCAGAGATGCGGTATTGCTGATAAATAAACGATGCTGTTCCGTAAAGTCATGGGGTGCGATGGCCTGGACCGTGATGACACCGATCAGGTGTCGGGTCTTCGTAATGATGGGCACGGTCATGATTGACTGGAATTTTTCCTCTTCCAGCTCGGGGAAGTAACAAAAGCGTGGATCTTCAAGCGCCTCGTCAGTGAGGAAGACTGGTTTGCGATGCAGGGCGACCCAACCGGCGATCCCCTCTCCTACTCCCATGGTGATTTTTCCTACCAGATGGCGATATTGTTCGTTTGTACTTGCCAGCACAAGGCGTTCTTTGTCTTTGTCGTAAAGATAGATGAATGCAATCTGGCAGGACGTAGCGCGGACTACTGTGTCCACAAGGTGACGTAACACTTCATCAAGCCTCAGCGTTGAGCCTACGGTGGAAATGACCTCATGTAGTAAAGAGTTCTCCTGTGTCCACATCTCGATCTCGTTGCGTAGTTCGATATTATCTCTTCGTAACTGTTCGAGCGTCTGCTCCGAGTCGGTGGGGGAGGGCAGCTGATGATTTGTACTAGCCTTGAAAGACATGCAACCTCCTGATTTGACAAATGATAGCACAGGTGTGCGTCTGTCACCACCGCTGCAATCGTTGAAACCGTGGTTGTTGTAGTAAGCGTCTTTGCCTTCCTTCATACATATGGCGCGTATGTATCCTGATGTTTTGATGGGCGACCAGATGGTGCATGTAGGAGCGTTACACCATTGATCGCCCTCTATAGATTAGGTTCATATGGATACTCCGTCCATAACTATATATGAGCCATTGTACCCATTTTCTTTCGCTACGTCTAGAGTTTAACCTTGTCTTAAACATTTTCATTAGAAATTCATAAAAAAAACGTTTCAGCGTAGCTATATTAATGTGTGTTTTTCTGTCTCGCTGTATATTTCTGTCGCTGCCTGTGTATTTGAACGAGTTTTTCTGGTAGCGCACGTGTGTGCTGTATAAGTTGTATGATGTGTCTATTGTTGACCCCCCTCAATATGTACAATTATCTACAGTGTGAGAATTCCTATCTGCTCAATTAGTTGACAACCTATAAGCTGAGGCTGTTATAATTAATGCATAGCTCCTGAATATTTTTGTACATCGCCGTACAGCCCCTGTATGGTTTTTTTTAATGTTTCGTTGCTTTATTCTGTCCTTTTTTTACATAAGGAGTCTTTATCCTTGGCTACAGATACGATTGAAACCCCGATTGACGAAAAGGGAATTGAAACGCACGGTATTGAGCGTGTATCTCCCGGGGCCAGGACCCACGTACGTATCTTTGATAATTTTACGATGTGGTTATCGGCGAACCTGGTGCTCTCAACCGTTGCGCTGGGTGCCCTGGCTATCCCTCTTTTCAAGCTTGGTTTCTGGCAAAGCGTGGCAATCATAGTTATATTTAACATTTTAGGTGTACTTCCTGTTGCGTTTTTTTCTACCCTGGGGCCTAAACTGGGCCTGCGCCAGATGACGATTACCCGCTTCTCCTTTGGCTGGTGGGGAACCATAATCATGGCGTTTTTTAATATCGCGGCCTGTATCGGCTGGTCCGCGGTCAACGTGATTGTGGGGGGTCAGTTAGTAAACGCCCTGAGCAATGGAGCTGTTCCACCATGGGTTGGCATCCTGATTATTGCTATTTTGACCACATTTGTAAGTATATATGGATACAAATATGTACATAGATACGAGCGCTACGCCTGGATCCCCATGGCCATCATCTTTATCCTGATGGCGGTGCTGGCCGGTCCTCATTTTGTGGCGGTGCCCGCGCCAGCCTTTAGTCTGGGTACGCTGGCCGGGTTGATCTCGTTTGGTGGTGCCATCTACGGTTTCGCCACTGGTTGGAGCTCGTATGCCGCGGATTATAATGTGAATCAGCCGGAAGAGACCCCTGCCAGCCGTGTGTTCTGGCTTACCTTCCTGGGGGTGACTATTCCCTGTATCCTGTTGGAAGTCCTCGGTCTTGGTTTAACCACAGTTGCCGCCTACAATGCTCCCAGTACCGGTGGGACACTGGCCCTGGTCTTAAAGCCGCTGGGTGGGCTGGGAACCATCATTCTGGTCCTACTGGCATTGAGTGTCGTGGCCAACAACATTCCCAATGACTACAGTCTTGGCCTGACCATTCAGGTGTTGGGACGTGCTTTCCAGCGTGTCAATCGCGCGGTTTGGACCCTGATTGGCGCGGTAGTCTATGTGCTAATTGCCATTCCCCTGGTCGGTAATTTCAGCGAAACCTTGAATAATTTCTTGCTGCTGATCGCTTACTGGTTAGGCCCCTGGGCGATTATCCTGATCCTGGAACACTTTGTTTTCCGCAAAGGACGATATAATCTCGACGATTGGAATACGCGCAGCAGGTTGCCAGTCGGCTGGGCCGCGATCGTCGCTATGTTCCTGGGCCTGGTCGGCGTCTGGCTTGGCGCGTCTCAGGCTCTATTTACCGGACCGGTAGCTACAGCTTTGAATGGGATGGACATTGGCTTTGAGCTGGGTGTAGTGTTTGCCGCCATCGCCTACCTGATCCTGCGTCCGATCGAGCTGAAACAGACCGCTCGCTAAGTTTTGTTGCCTATGTCGTAGCGTTTTATTCCGCCTGCAATTTGCCTATTCATACATTTTGCAGATACCATAAAGGGGATCCTTCTTCAGTGAGGGATCCCCTTTATGGTTGGTCTCGCCGTCTCAACTGGCGAGACGAGAAAGGAAAAACTATGCCATATGATGTATTGATTCGCCATGCGCGTCTGCAGCGGCGCAGCGAACTGGTAGATATCGCGATCCAGGATGGGGTGTTTGCGCGCATTGCACCTGACCTGACGTCCGCTACGGCACGAGAGGAGATCGATGCGGAGGGACGTCTGCTGTCTCCACCTTTCATTGATGCCCATGTTCACCTGGATGCTGTGTTGACGGTGGGCCAGCCGCGCTACAATGCTTCGGGAACATTGCTGGAGGGTATCCAGATCTGGAGCGAGCGCAAGCCATCTTTGACGCATGAGGATGTGAAGCGGCGAGCACTGGAAGAAATTCAATGGGAGGTGGCGCAGGGGACGCTGCATATCCGTAGCCATGTGGATGTATGTGATCCCAATTTGACGGCTCTGCGAGCCCTATTGGAGGTGCGCGAGGAGGTCCGTGATATCTGTGATCTGCAGCTGGTGGCCTTTCCTCAGGATGGCATCCTGTCCTTTCCCAATGGACGCGCTTTGATGCGCCAGGCTATGGAGCTGGGGTGTGACGTGGTCGGTGGTATTCCGCACTACGAATGGACGCGCGACATGGGTGTAGAGGATGTGCACTACGTTTTTGAGCTGGCGAAAGAGTTTAACCGCGATATCGACTGCCACTGCGATGAGACCGATGATCCGCTGTCGCGCTTCACTGAGGTGATGGCGGCCGATACCATCGAGCGCAGCTGGCAGGGAAGGGTGACAAGCAGCCACTGTACCGCGATGCATTCTTATGATAACGCCTACGCGTTTAAGCTGATCGGTTTATTGGCACGCGCCCGGGTGAATGTGGTGGCCAATCCTTTTGATAATGTAGTGCTGCAGGGACGTTTCGATACCTATCCCAAGAGGCGCGGCATCACGCGGGTGAAGGAACTGCTGGCGGGCGGAGTCAATGTGGCGCTGGGCCATGACTCGATCATGGATCCCTGGTTCCCTATGGGCCGCGGCGACATGCTGGCGGCAGCGCAACTTGCCCTCTTCCTCTGCCATATGAGTGGCTATGACGAGATTGATGCCGTGCTGGACCTGATTACGACCAATGCTGCGCGCGCGCTGCGTCTTCAGGATCGCTATGGTATTGAGGAAGGCAAGCCAGCAGATTTCCTGCTGCTGGATGCTCCAACGGCATTTGAGGCCCTGCGCTTGCTCCCCGCGCGCCTGTATGTCTTCAAACGTGGGAGGCAGGTTGCCTCGACCACCCCGGCGCGCAGCCTGCTTCAGCGCGGAGGGGACACGCAGCAGGATGAGCAGGTCATCACATTTCGTCCCCGTTCCGCCGAGTAAGCTATGCCCTCTCGAAAGGCCGTTGTAAGCTAGACAATATTGATGGCACGCCCGATCAAGATTGTCAGAATGACCATGGCGATCAGGGCTTCGAACATCATCAAGACTTTGGCGCGGCGGCTTAAAGGAAAGGTGTCGGCGGGGCTGAGCGCGGTTGCTCCCGTGAATCCCAGGAAGAGATAGTCGAGGAAGTGGGGCGTCCAGTTCCGCGTGTTGCCATCAGCCTGCTGTGGAAATAAAAAATCGGTGGCTTGATGTCCGATGGCGGCCCGCTTGTGCGGTCCACTGCCATCTATCTCCCAATACCAGAGTCCAAATACCAGGACATTGGCAATCCACAGTAACGCGCCGGTACGCAGCAGGCTGATGGCGTCCCTCCCCTCGTGTCGCGCCGGCAGCGTTGTAACCAGCAGGACGACACCGATGACGAGAGCGGCGGTTGTGATGCCGAGCAGACAAAAAGCCAGGATGCGATTCGTGCGCGCTGAAAATGGATGTCCGAGGAGCGCCGCAGTCGTTCCAGGCAGGATGATGACCAACTCCAGGACCAGT
Organism: Dictyobacter halimunensis; assembly: GCF_036245075.1. Classification (NCBI taxonomy): domain Bacteria; kingdom Bacillati; phylum Chloroflexota; class Ktedonobacteria; order Ktedonobacterales; family Dictyobacteraceae; genus Dictyobacter; species Dictyobacter halimunensis. The sequence goes on along the minus strand of NZ_BSRI01000002.1, from coordinate 919,353 downwards.
GGCAGCCAGCTCGGACCCAGTGTAAGAGGTTCGGGCAAAATCGCGTAAAGGATACCCGCGACCAGCGCGGCGATGGTCGAAACCCAGAGCGGGGCCACCTCGGCTGGCTGTGCTTCCCGTAGACGTGGCGCCACTGGCGGCAGCTTCCTTATCTGTGCCATGCGTTTTAATTGATCTCCCTTGCCCATAAAATCAGGAACGTATCTACATTATTCTAAATCATTGCAGGCCCGCTGACAACGTATGCATTGCACCAGAGGCGGGAAGTGCTGGTCGATGCGCTAAATATGACAATATATTCATAAAAATGATGCATTAATGCAAAAAATCTGCTATTCTGGTATAGTAGGGCTTGGTCCTCACTTAAGTATGCCTCTAATAATGAATGAATGTGATAATGTATGGATGAGGAAGAGAGGCGGGTGTGACGATGGATGTGGAGCACTATTCCGATCAATTGCATATACCAGCTATTATAAAAACATTGTTGAATAATTTTAGCGCGGTTACTGATTATCGCACGTTGCGTGATAGCCTGCCCCGGCGTCTATCGGCCCTGCTGCGCTGCCGGTGCGTGCTCCTCTATCTGCTGGTTGGTGAGACATTACAGCTGGCTTCTGGCTCGTTCGATGATATTCCAGGATGGTCGGCGGCCCTGCTGGCGGTGGCACATGTGAATCCCATTGATGTCCAGTGCAATGAGCCTGAAGCCTGCGCCTGGCGTGAGCGCCGGATCATCCTGCGTCCCGCGTTCTCTCCTACGTTGCTGGCTGTGCCCTTGCTCTATCGTCAGCGCGCGATCGGTGTCATGGTATTGCTGCGCGGGCCAGAAGAGGATGAAACAGATTACCCTTCCGGCTGGCCCAACGACATGGATGATTCTATTGAAGCTGTGGCTGGCGTCGTCGCGCTCTTGCTGGAGAACGCGCGCCTGCTGGAGCGAGACCGGGACCGCATCCAAGAGCTTTCTCTGCTCAACAGCATCAGCAGCCAGATGAATGGTTCGCTGTTTGAGGCTGAGCGGTTGCGTAGCGCGGTACTGCAGCGCACACGGGAGATCGCGGGGGTAGAGCTCTGTGAACTGCTGGAGCCGGATACGGATGTTGCCGCCACGAACTGGCTGACTCCTCGCCTGCGCAGCCTGCTCTTCCAGCGTTTCCGGGAACAGCGCTCGCTCACGCCCCTGGTGATTGAGCGTCCCGGTGATGGCAGGCACGCTTATGTCCATGATTATTTCGAAGAGCTGCCTGAGCGCGTCAAGACCTTTTTCGCCATTCCGCTGTTGCGCAATCAGTCCCTGGACCGCTCCGTCAGTGAGCACCTTGAGCATGGGAGTGGGATAGTCCAGCCGACCGCCATCTTTGGGTGCATCGTTGGCGGTTATTATCGTCCCTGGAAGATGCGCCAGGCGGAAATTGCTCTGCTGCAGGTGGTGGCCAGTCAGGCCAGCGCGGCGCTGGAGAACAGATACCTGGTAGATGAGGTTGTGTCAGCGCGCAACGAGGCGCGTCGCCTGTTACGCCAGGTGCTGGAAGATCAGCGCCTGCACGCGCTCATCCTGGAAAGCGTGCCCTGTGGACTGATCGCCACCGATCAGACCGGTTGTATCCACACCTTCAATCGTGCCGCCGCCATTATCCTTGGCTATCACCCCTATGAGGTCCTGGGCCAGCCTCTACAAAAAATCCTTAACCTGCGCGCTAACCATGGCTCCCACGCGGAGAGTACCACGAGCCAGGTGCTCTCGGAACGGCAGCAAGAGGCATTTCTGGTTGGGATGCACATTGGCGAGGTTCAGAGCGAGACCATTGTCACTGTAGATCGGTATGAGCGCGAGCTTGTGTTAGAAGTGGATATGCGGCCTCTGTACGATGATGGTGGTACGCAGATGGGGCTGCTGACCACCTTTACCGATGTCACCACTATGCATAAGCTGGAGGAAGAGCGGCGGCGTCTGGATCGCCTGGCCTCGCTGGGGGAGATGGCCGCCAGCGTGGCCCATGAGGTGCGCAATCCACTGGCCTCGATTAAAACCTCGATCCAGATGCTGCACAATGATTTCCTGGCCGAGGAGAGCGACGTCACCAGCACTTCCCCGGCAGGTGAGCAGCGGGCCTGGATTCAGGAATCTACCGGCGTGGTACTTAAAGAAGTTGAGCGCCTGGACAGTATTGTGCGTGATCTATTGCTTTTCGCGAAGCCACGCCAGCTTCACCGCGTCCGCTGTGATATTGTTGATCTTTGTGAGCAGGTACTGGAACTGCTGCAGAATCAATGTACAGAAGCCAATATTGAGATCCACCGCATCTTTGATGATCTCCCCCCTATCTGGGTTGATAGCGGCCAGATCGAACAGGCGATTGTCAATCTCACGCTGAACGCCATTCAGGCCATGCCTGATGGTGGTGTATTGACGATGGCCTGCCACTGCATCTCCACCGAACGGGCCATTTATGATACCGCGGGCTCCGACTGCCCGCCCACCCAGCGGCCCTCGGGGAGTCCAGGTATCGCGGGCAATGCTTATGCCTGGCTTATTGATCGGCATGTCAGCCAGAAAGAGTTTCGCGTCGACCAATGGCTGGAGATCCTGATCAGGGATACCGGCGTTGGGATCGCGACCGAGCAGTTGAAGCACATCTTCCAGCCCTTCTATACCACCAAAGCCCATGGTATCGGTCTGGGTCTGGCGATTACCCGCAGATTGATTGAGGATCATGGAGGATATTTACGGATTGAGAGTCAGTATGGTTATGGAGCCACGATAGCTATGCGCATGCCCTATGTCACAGGCGACGTCATTGCCGAGCATCCTCACGTTTCGCCTTTTGATGCCAGCGAAAATGATATGTGACCCTTTCATATATCCAGAAACGACGAGGTATACCTATGAGTTTAGCGATTCTCATTATTGATGATGAACCCTACCTACCACATCAGTTTGCCCGTTTTTTTAAGCGCCATGGTTACGAAGTTTTTACCGAGTCAGATGGTGAGGCCGGACTGACGGCCTTGCAGCGGCAGACCATCGATCTGGTATTATTAGACCTGCGCCTGCCCCGGCTGAGTGGCCTGGAAGTGCTCTCTCGCATTCGTAAGTTTGATGCCGATATTCCTGTAGTCATCTTAACGGCATATGGAGACGTGCAGACGGCGGTGGCGGCCATGAAGCTGGGTGCCTCAGACTACCTGCTTAAGGGTTTTGATCTGGATGAATTATTATTGGTGGCACAGCGAGCATTAGAGACCAGCGCCATGTCGCGTGAGTTGCGGCAGTTGCGCAAAGAGCTCAGCGATAATTACCATTTCAATTATGTGGTGGGGCATAGCGAACGCATGCGAGAAGTCTTTGACCTGGTGGCCCGCGTCGCTCGCAGCGACGCCTCGGTCCTGATCATGGGCGAGAGCGGCACCGGCAAGGAAGTGGTAGCGCACGCTATCCATGAGCAGAGTGCCCGCAGCGCCGGTCCCTTTCACGCCCTCAACTGCGCCGCCATTGCCAGCCACTTACTGGAAAGCGAGCTGTTTGGCTATGAGCCTTATGCCTTTACCGATGCCAAGAAGCAGAAGCGCGGCCTGCTCGAATTAGCCGAAGGGGGGACCCTGTTTCTGGATGAGGTGGGTGAGATGCCACTGGATATGCAGGCTAAATTGCTGCGCGTGTTGGAGACGCGCTCTTTTTTCCGGCTAGGTGGCAACAAAGAGGTGACCCTGAATGTTCGGGTGCTGGCGGCCACCAATCGGGATCTTGAGCAGGCAAAAGCTGATGGCGCGTTCCGCGCGGATCTCTACTTTCGCTTCGCGGTTCTAACTATTACATTGCCACCCCTGCGCGAGCGGCCTGGCGACATCTTATTATTTGCCACCCGCTTTATCGCTGATTTCAATAAAACCATGGGTCGCAACGTGCATCGCATCTCGCCCGAAGCCCAACGTCTTCTGCTCGCGTATCGCTGGCCCGGCAATATTCGAGAACTAAAAAATGTGATCGAACGGGCGATGATCTTAAGTAGTAGTGAAGAATTATTGCCAGTACACCTGCCCCAGGAGATCGTGGGGCAGGTCGATGCCTACGGCATAAGCATGAATGATCCCTGGGAACAGTGGTTGAATGCGCGACCAGTCGGCACAATCGCCTTAGAGGATATCGTTGCCCGCCTGGAAAAGCACATGATACGCCGGGCTTTGGAAATGGCAAAGCATAGTCGTACGCAGGCCGCCGAACTGCTTGGCATGAAGGTCGATCAACTGCGCTACCTGATGAAAAAACATAACATCGAATAGGCTGGTTACTGCTGGTTGAGCGTATCTGACTGTGGTGTGTTGTAGGCCAGTAGCTCGGCTTCCAGTTCTTTCCATGCCTCCAGTTCAATTTCAGCATTGCTGAAATGCTGCTGATGCTGCATCGCCTGCTGAAACTTATTTGTGACGCGCTGCCGGAAATTCGCCAGGATGGGTCGTTGTATTTCTGGTTTGGGCATCACGCGAAGCTCGATCGTATGTGAAGGATAAAAATCCTCTTTTTCAAACGCCAGCGAAATGAGATCGCTAAAGGTCGAGAGGAGATTGAGGCGCTGCTGTGAAAAATAGCCAGGCTGGGTACTGGATGCCAGCAAACAACCCGCGATGCGACCCTCAAAGCGGATAGGGTGGGCGGCCGCGCTGACCTCAAATGAATCCTGGATGGCGGGAAAGGTTTTGCTCTGGCGCAAGTCATCATCGCTAACGATATGGCGTACCTCAACCGCATAGCCTGAAAGCGATTCCAGGCCCAGGAAGAGTACGTCATGTTCCAGGTCGGCCATCCATGGTAGTGTACCCTTGCCTGCGCGCTCACGCAGGCTGCGAATCTTATCGCCCGGGCTTGGTGGCATACACTGTACCAGTTTGATGGCCATCCCCAGTTTATTGGGGTCCAGCTGGGCCAGCGCCTGCTTCAGAATCAGCTCGCTGATACGCCAGAAGCGCAAACTTTCCGTCGTCGTAGTACGTATATTTAATACTTGCGCAAAAAATTCTGAGGGAATATGTTCAGAGCTATCTTCCGTTAACCACGACTGAATGTCGGGATACTGGTGTTCAAGCGCCTCCAATAGCTCAGGCCTTTGATTCGCATTTACAACTTGAAGTAAATGGATTAAATGCTGCTTTTGGGGTTTGGATTCGCCACTGGCCCAGCGTGACAATGTCATGCTCGTCACACCCAGCGCAGATGATAAACGCTGACGTTCGCCAGCGGATTTGATAATCCCCTGTAAGACACTTGACCAGGAAGGAGGAGGGGTGACCATGTCTTTCCACCTCTTTTGCTACTGATACTTAAATAGATCGATATCTGATACTGGTGCATATGATAACAGAGGAAGTGTCGTCCGTCAACATTGCATCTTTTCATGCATGAAAAAAATGTACTTCAGTAACGTATTTGTGCGTACGAGTTGTACTTCTCACGGGAAATCTGTATCATAATAATAAGAGTGATGGTAGAAAGGTGAGGGAGTCAGGTGGAGCATATGTCGAAGCGCATAGTGGTGGTAGACGATGATAGGGAGATCCGGGAGATTATCACATTTGTACTGGGCCGTCATGGATGTCAAGTAGAGGCTTTGGCCAGCGGGCAGCAACTGCAGCGCTTGCTGCTCTCTCAGCTACCTGATTTAATCATTTTAGATGTCATGATGCCAGGAGAGGATGGCTATCGCATTTGTAAGAGTTTACGGGCTGAACCCATGACACGTGATATACCGGTGATGATGATTACCGCGCACGATGAAGATATTTACCAGCGCATCAGCATTGATCTGGGGGCGGTCCAACACATGACCAAGCCATTTCATCCACTTGAGTTAGCGGAGAAGGTGCAGAGTATTCTAGGGCTAAAATCATATAGCCATTAAGTTCATCCTCTCACTCAAAAATGATAGCATAAATACTTGTCTCTACGCCGAAAAGTTGGTATCATTACAAGCAAGAGCGTCCTGACAAGTTCAAGGAAGCAGAGTGGCTATGCCAAATAGATATGAACGTGAGATCGAAGAAATCCTACGTAACCTGGAACAGACCAACCCTAAACCTGGCAAAAACCAGAAATTTGGAGAAAGGTTTCGGCGTCGACCGGGTCCGAACCTGCGGCCACAGCAGCCAAGGTCTATTTCCTGGAATCTTTCGTCCACAGAACGTTTCCTGGTAGGAACGATTATTTGTGCACTGCTTGCTGGAGCATATGCATATGTGGCCGGATCAAACATCATCACCCTCATTTTAGCCGTAGCCGGGTTTATCGGCATAGTGCTGGTGGCGGTCTCAAACTTTATACAACCGCGGCGACGTCCCCAATCGATGCGTTACGGCAACGTTACCATCACTCCATTGCGACGGGGGCCCTGGTACACCATCAAGACGCAATTAAATCTCTTGTTGCTGAAATTGCGTTATCGGCGTAAGGATGAGCAGTAATCAGAACAGGAAAAACAATTTTCCTACTATTTCGGAATCGCAAAAAAAGTGCTTGACAAAGCTCTAGAGGGGTGTTATAGTACACAGTGTTGACGGGGTGTGGCGCAGTTGGTAGCGCGCCTGGTTTGGGACCAGGAGGTCCGCAGTTCGAGTCTGCGCACCCCGACTTCGCGGGAGTAACTCAGTTGGTAGAGTCCCTGCCTTCCAAGCAGGTTGTCGCGAGTTCGAGTCTCGTCTCCCGCTCTTTTCATGTCTGTCGTCCCCTTGCAGGCCGATGAGAGGACGCTTCACAAGAAGCGTCTGGTAATCAGGTCAGCAAGGGGACGATGGTGTTTTTGGAGAAAATCTGCAAAAGACTGATTTGGCAGCGTGAGGTGTTCAGCATCCATGACATGCGTCGTGATGTTGGTTAATCCTACCTGTTGCACGGCCATCTTAGCTACTTTGAGCATGGCCTCAGAAATGTCAGTGGCCAGAACGGTTCCCTGTGGTTCCACTATTTGGGCAGCGAGGAGGCTCTGGGTACCTGTTCCAGCTGCGATATCCAGCGCACGATCACCTGGCTTTAGAACTGCTGCTTCGAGCATGTGTTGGGTGGCCTCTTCTATGAGTAACTGACGCTGCTGGGTTTTCTGCTGCCAACTCTCGATTACCTCCGGTGACTGCCAATGCTGCACTTGTCCTGTTCCATCCTTCTGTTCATGTGTCATGTGCTCATTTCCTTTCTTGGGTATGATGATACTTTTGCATTGATTTCGTCTTTGCCGGGTTATCTTTCTCTACTCAAGAGCGAGGGGGAGTCCCTGCTGGGCCCGATGTGTATTGGCCTGGGTGAGCAAATGACTCTCCCCTACGCAAATGAGTAAGAACAGATTGCGTTGCTCATACGCCGCTCGCAACAGCGTGCGAATGAGTAACGCAATCGCGGGTTCATGATCCTCCTGAGCCAGTGCTTCGTGAATCTGCTCACGGACGCGCCCAAGCGCCTCCTGAGCCAGAGCCCATAGGCAGGGGTCGCATGTGGATTTATTGTATCGCTCCCCCTGGTGGTTGCTCGTCCTGTCTTCTCTTGTGATCGTTGCTACCCTGGCTGCTGTGTTTCCCATGCATAAAGAGCATCATCAAGGGGCACAGGAGGAGGAGCACGAACGGAAGAATGCCCAGCAGATGCGCGGTATGCTCCGTCATCAGGAAGAAGGCGCTCACCGCGAGAAAATCGAGCAGGACCCAGGTGATTACCCGTGATTGGAAACCCCTTCTCAGGGGTTTGCATCATTGTGCTCGTTCTGTCTATTGTTCATATGCTTCATCGTATTTTTCCTCTTCTATTGATCGTGTTGTGATTGGCGTGTGCTCCCTGCGGCGCGCACTACAGCGCTTCCGATGTGCCTGGCGCATCGTTTTATTCCACAATGACTTTTCCGCGGAGCATGCCCATCTGGCAGGCGAAATCGTACTCGCTGGGTTGCTCGGGGAAAAACTCCATGGGCACAGCGACGGCGATCAACTTCCAGCCGACCGGAGCGGGAAATGCAGCCATTACGGGTGATTTTGTCCTGCTGGCACAGGAGGTCAACCCGGTGATCAAGGCGCTAAGGGAACATGGCATCGAGGTCACTGCCGTCCATAGCCATATGCTCACCGAAAACCCACGCCTGTTCTACCTGCATTTCTGGGCCAACGATGCGGCGACCAGGCTCGCGCAGGGGCTACGGGCTGCTCTCGATCAAACCAGGAGTGCTCAAGCAAGCTAGAAACTGACACGTGGAGCAAGTTCTCCACGTGTCTTTCTGTGTGCTCTTTTTCTTCGCCTTTCTGTGATAGGTCAATGCATGGAGGTGGATGTGTGAGGTATCTTACGTGATGTCTCGGATACGGGAGCCCTAAATAAAGCATAGAAATGAGAGGAAAGAGTTGAGGCATATTACTCCATTGGCGATGCGCTCAGCCATATCCGGAAGCAGTTTAGCCAGTTTGCGCAACGCGCTCTGGGCACTGCCAATGGCACGCATCTCCATCCAGTGTTCCCGCAGCATGATCGTGACCAGTGTTGCATCTCCCAGTAAAAGTCCATGCCCTGGACAAGATGAAAAGTCACGGCCAGGCTATAGAATTACACCGTGGAGATAGCCAGCGAGACCAGCATCATCATCCCGGGTTTCCGGTGCGCACTTCTGATTCAATATGCCGTTTTTGGCGTCAAGTATTCAGCCTTTATACCCATACCCACTGGGTATGGGTGTAAAGGAAGCAAAAAAATTACCTTGTTATCTACGTACCTCTGCGATGTCTTCTACCTGCTCAACTTTTGGGAAGGCTTTCGGCTGACGAAGCCAGACCAGAGCCAGAAGTGCCCCGAGCAGGCCGATTATTGCCGCACCGGCAAATGCGGCATGGAAACCGGCGTTGATCGCGATGATCTGGTTCGTTTCTGCCTGGAACGAACTGGCCGTGATCGCCGTGGAAAGCGCAACCATTGCAGCCAGGCCGAGCGCAGAACCAATCTGATAACTGCTGTTGACGAGGCCCGAAGCGAGACCGGCGTCTTCTGGCTGAGCGCCTGACATCGCAGCGATAGTAGCCGGCACATACGCAAGCACCATACCAAGCGCTGCGAGGAGTGACGCTGGCAAGACGTGAAGGAGGTAATTGCCATGGGTCGGAGCAAGTGCAAAGAGGCCAAGCGAGGCCGCGAGACAGAGCAGTCCGATCACCAGGTTCGTTTTGAAACCAAAACGATGTACCAATCGCGCGGTGAGTGTGACCATTAAGATCATGATGGTGACGGTTATGGGAAGCAACGCCAGTCCGCCAGTGAGCGCCGAGTACCCTAATACCTGCTGCAGGTAGAGATTGAGAAAGTACCAGAGGGGAATCCAGGTGGCTGCCAACAACGCGGTGATCACATTTCCGGCCGAAAGGTTGGGTGCGGTAAAGATGCGCAAAGGGATGAGCGGTTGTGCTTGTACGCGTTGAAGGAGCAGAAACGCTCCCAGGAGCAGAGCGGCGAGCACCAGCAGGCCAATCGTCTGTAGCGAGCCCCAACCGACATATTCTGCCGTCGCGATAGCATAGACGGCCAGCACGAGGGCTCCTGTGACCAGGAGCGCGCCCACGTACTCAACACGCCCACGTCGTACACTGCCCTCCGGGAGCAAGCCTGGACAGAGGAGGAGCACCAGGAGGCCGAAGGGGACATAGATCAGAAAGATCCACTGCCAGCTGAGCCATTGGGTAATAACCCCGCCAAAGAAAACGCCGGCCGAACCGCCTGCGGCTGCTGATGCGCCCCATAGACCCATGGCCTTGCCGAGCTCACGAGGATCTGTGAATAGCCCCATCACGAGCGAGAGTGCGGCTGGAGAACTCAGGGCCGCTCCGACTCCTTGAAGAGCGCGAGCGATAATCAACACTGGCTCTGACCAGGCGAGTCCAGCCAGCAATGAAGCAAGAGTGAGGAGCAGAAAACCACCCATAAAGAGACGGCGTTGTCCAAAGAGATCGGAGAGACGGCCACCGAGCAGCAAGAGCCCCCCATAACTGATGACGTACGCTTTGAAGACCCATTGCAAATCTTCTTGTGTGAAGTGCAGGGCGTGTTGGATGGCTGGAAGCGCGACCCCGATAATGGATGTATCAAGAATGACGAGAAATTGGGCTGCACAGAGCAAGAAGAGGGCAGCCCAACGACGAGGGTATGCAGGATTCGTTATTGTGACACCAGACCATTGACAGTCGGAATTTTGTTGGCTATACTCTTCCCATACCCCCATGCGGGGGGTATGGGTTAATCGAGAGAACATGTGAGAATGCAGTATGACGATAGATGTGCATCAGGAAAAAGAAGCCGGGCGCACTATGAGCCAGGCCGCCTTTGCGATTGAAGGCATGACCTGCGCCTCTTGCTCCATGCGTGTGGAGAAGGGGCTGAAGAAAATTCCCGGGGTGATCGACGCGCAGGTGAACCTGGCGACAGAAAAGGCCACTGTGACGTATGATCCTGAGCTAACTGGCGTCGAGCCGATGGTACAGAAGGTGGAGGCTGTGGGCTACAAAGCCATTCCCCTGGCTGCTCCTGCCATATCACCTTCAGCGTCCGAGCATAAGATGCAAACGACGCTGGCCCTGGAAGGGATGACCTGTGCCTCCTGCGCCATGCGGATTGAAAAGGGTCTCAAGAAGGCCTCAGGCGTTATGGATGCGCAGGTGAATCTTGCCACCGAGCGTGGCGTGGTGACCTATGATCCGACACAGACCAATCTGGATGCGCTGGTGCAAAAGGTGGAGGCCATTGGGTACAAAGCGGAGCCGCTAGAGCGGACGCCTGATAAACCAGGGGTCCCTACTTCTTCTCCTGCGCATCAGGAAATAAAACATCCTCCTAGTGGCCAGGAAGACGAGCGGGCACAAAAGAAGCAGGCTGAACTGCGACGTAAGCGGAACCTGCTCATCCTGGGTATCGTGTTGTCTCTGCCGGTCGTGATCCTGAGCATGTTTTTCATGGGTCGCTTCGCGGGAGAGAATATGTTGTTGTTGGTGCTCACGACGCCTGTCTGGGCGCTTGTGGGATGGGAATTCCACCGTGGGGCACTCAAGACGCTGCGCCACGGTAGTGCCAATATGGATACACTGGTCTCGCTGGGCTCGACTGCCTCGTATCTACTGAGCGTGGTCGCCACGTTTTTCCCACAGCTTGTAGGAGGCATGACCTTCTACGATACGACGGCGTTGATTATTACCCTCATCTTCCTGGGAAAATACCTGGAGGCGCGCGCGAAGGGGCAGACCAATGATGCCATCAAAAAGCTGATCGGCTTGCAGGCTCGTACCGCCCACGTCTTGCGCGATGGCCACGAGATCGATCTGCCCATTGAGCAAGTCCAGGCGGGTTGGACCCTGCTGGTGCGTCCTGGTGAGAAGATCCCGGTGGATGGTGAAGTGGTTTCTGGTCGCTCTTCCGTTGATGAGTCGATGATTACCGGCGAAAGTATCCCGGTCGAAAAAGGTGTAGGTGACGCGCTTGTTGGTGCGACGGTGAATCAGCAGGGGCTCTTGCAGATGCGGGCGACCAAAGTCGGTGCAGATACTGTGCTGGCGCATATCATTCGGATGGTGGAACAGGCGCAAGGTTCCAAGGCTCCTATTCAGCGCCTGGCGGATACCATTTCGAGCATCTTCGTTCCCATCGTGCTGATCATTGCGGCCCTGACCTTTCTTGCCTGGGCCATTGTTGGTCATACTATCGGCATTCCCATGGTGGGCATGAGTATGATGGACACCAGTAGTAGCAACGCCTGGATTACCGCCATCGTGGCGGCAGTGGCCGTCCTGGTGGTGGCCTGTCCCTGTGCGCTTGGCCTGGCGACGCCGACAGCCATTATGGTGGGGACAGGCAAGGGTGCCGAACAGGGCATCCTTATTAAAGGCGGCGAAAGCCTGGAGCGTATTCAGGCCGTGCGAGCTGTGCTATTGGACAAAACGGGGACAATCACCAAAGGGAAACCCGAACTGACGGATCTGCTTCCCCTTTCTGATCTGTCTGAGCAAGAGGTGCTGCACCTGGCGGCACTGGCGGAGCAGGGATCGGAGCATCCGCTTGCCGCAGCTATCGTCGAGGGGGCCAGGAACCGAGGACTTGCTCTCAGCCACTATCCTGAGCATATCACCGCGTTGGCTGGGCGAGGCTTGCAAGCCATGGTGGAGGGGCGTGCGCTCCTGATCGGAACACGGAGCCTGCTTGGCGGGCAGGGCATTGAGACCTCTGGCGCGGAGGAGCACCTGACCCAATTGGAGGCTCAGGGGAAAACGGCCATGCTGATCGCAGTCGACGGTCGGTTGGTTGGTATTGTCGCAGTCGCCGACACGATCAAAGTGGGGTCGCAGGAAGCGGTGGCGCGCCTGCATGCGCAGGGACGACAGGTCTGGATGATTACCGGGGACAATCGGCGAACGGCTCTGGCCATCGCCGAGAACGTTGGCATTCCCGCCGAGCATGTGCTGGCGGAAGTGTTGCCCGGCGATAAAGCCACCCAGGTCAAACGGCTGCAGGAGCAAGGCATGCTGGTCGCGTTCGCTGGTGATGGCATCAATGATGCCCCGGCCCTCGTCCACGCTGATGCCGGGATCGCGATGGGGACGGGAACCGATGTGGCGATGGAGGCATCCGATATCACGCTGGTCAAGGGGAACTTGAAGAGTATCGCGACGGCGCTGGCCCTCTCGCAGGCAACGCTACGCACCATCAAGCAGAATCTCTTCTGGGCCTTTGCCTACAATGTGATTCTGATCCCAACGGCGATTTTGTCCCCGTTGATCCCATTCCTGAAAGAGCAGGCGCCGATTTTCGCGGCCGCCGCCATGGCGCTCTCGTCGGTGACGGTCATCAGCAATTCGCTGCGCTTGCGCCGCTTTGGCCGCTCGCGCGAGGTATAGAGGGCTGGAAAGGGAAAGAGAGGAATAGACATGAAACAACGATCCTTGATGACACTTGGGGCTCTTCTGCTGACGCTTTTCCTGGCCGCGTGTGGAGGCTCACCAGGAAACACGGCAGAGAAGACGTCAGGCATCAGTGTCCCAGTAAACGAAACAGACTTCCATATCGATTCCGCGGTGACCAGTTTTTCTCCTGGCACCCGATATCACTTTGTCGTCACGAATAATGGGAAGACCGCTCACGAATTCATGATCATGCCGTCATCGCAAGGCAGTATGGGTGGGATGTCGATGGGTGACATGGATCACATGGCGCTTGCCTCGCTCGGCAATGTGAAGCCAGGCGAAACTAAAACACTGGATTATACTTTTCCATCCTCGTCTGCTGGTTCGCATCCCGAACTGGCTTGCTATCTTCCAGGTCACTACGAAGCTGGTATGAAGCAGAGCGTCGCTGTCACATCATAGAAGCATGATGAAGGAATTGGTACTTTCCTGCTATGACGCTATCAGGAGCGCTTGCCTTACTATCGCCAATGATACTATATGGTATAATAGGCAAGAATAAAACTTTTAGTGCGTATGAAGCGTATCTTTGCTCTTTTGTGCATGCAAGGGAGTGCATCGCTTTGTTCATGTTGAGGTTTGCTCGAGAGGGCGAGAGGGAAATGGTGTAAGGGAGAACTACATGAATGCGATCCTTCTTTCATTTGCGACCTTTTTTTCGACGTGTTTTGGGGGCCTGTTTGCGCTCCGTTTTCGCAGCAAGTTGCATCTCATTATGGGATTTACTGCGGGCGTCCTGATCGGTGTGGTCTGTTTTGATCTGTTGCCTGCCATGTTTGAAGCGATGGAAGGGCTCTCCCATGGTATGCGGGTGAGCGCCTTTGCAATGCTGGTTGTGGGTTTTCTGTTCTTTTATATTCTGGAGAAGCTATTTCTTCTGTTGCAGGCGCGTCAAGGTCGGCAAGACGTTATGACCCACCATCATCCAGTGATCGGCGTGGCTTCTGCTCTGGCGTTTGCGGGCCACAGCTTTTTAGAGGGGATCGAAATAGGCGCCGGTTTCCAGGTGAGTCCGACCCTGGGATTATTGGTCGCGTTCGCCGTGATCCTGCACGATGTTGGCGATGGTCTCAATACGATGACACTGCTCTTGCTGAACAAGCTCACCAGGCCCCAAGCGTTTCGCTTGCTCCTGCTGGTTGCGGTGGCGCCGATCCTTGGGGCGGCATCAACGCTTTTGATCAAGATTCCTGAAGGACAGATGCCCTTATACCTTGGTTTCCTGGCGGGATTCCTGCTCTATATTGGCGCCTCTCACGTCCTTCCAGAAGCCCATCAGGAGAAAAGCAGTATCTTCACGCTGGTGCTCACCGTGCTTGGCGCCGCATTTGCGTACGTCGTCACCACTCTTATTGGGTAAGTCTGACTGATGCGCGACAACTGAGGCAGAAAACGGAGCGATTGCCAGAGCTTTGTGCTTTGCTGTCTTTCATGATCGTCAGGGTATAAAGCTCCAACTGTTCATCCAATCATACTCTTGTATCAGCGCTTTCTTCATCTGCATAGAAATGTATTACACACAGAACTTTCTTTATTCATGACTTGCAATATGCGCAGCTTTTATGGTACGCTTTACCCATACCCACCGGGTATGGGTAAAGCGTACTGTGCTCAAGGAGTGAGTCAAGGTAGCACTCTTCTTTTTCGAAACGTTTTCCCGGGAAGATGGGTTGGAGCGTATGATGGAAGGAGCAGCGCAGTGAGGAAAACACGGATCCAGCGATTAGATGGCAAAAAAGTGGATGTGGTTCTTCACCTTGGAAATGTGTTTGTTTGTAGTCATGGGCTGTGTTGTGGAAAAGCTGAACGTGGTTATGGACCTGACTTGCGTGAGCTTCATCAAATGGAGTGGCATCGGCGGAAGCTAGGCAAAACGGTGTATTTGACCCAATCTGGTTGCCTTGGGCTCTGCGCATTGGGAAATACAGTTTTGCTGATCTTTCAGGGACATCCCCTCTGGTTTCACTCTTTTAATACTGTAGAACAGGTCAGTGCTCTCTATGACTATATTGAAGCTATGGTCATAGCAAAACAATGTTTGCCTGTTCCAGATACGTTGCGTGATTCAGTGCTTGAAAAGGGGCTTGAAAAGGGAGCACTGCGTGATATGACATCCCTGGTTGCGCCCTTAGAAGAACCTTCTGGCTCTAAGATTTGTGCATGCGAATAAATTATAAAAACATCTTCATGTTTCGTAGGCTCGTTATTCGTAAGCATCGACTGAATCCCCACTGATACGCATGAAATAATGGTTTATAGAAACGACGATATTACCATCATGATGGCGTTTCAGCGTAAGCCTGCCTGTTCGTTTTGGTGAGATAGCAGATCGAACGACCATATGATGGGGCAGGAGCCGAGATAGACTGCTTCATCAGAATGTACTGACGTGTAGAGCGTAAGTAAGTCCTGAGTTTGAACTATCACAGGGAGTTAGATGATGAGGAAGAGCCAAAAGCGTCTTCTTTTTCTGTGCGCCCGTCGCTCCGTACGTGAGTTGATGGCCGCGAGTTTGCTTGCAGCGCAGGCTCACGTTGAGTGGGATATCTGGATTGCACCTATTCGCGTTGTAGAGGCAGATGTGGCACTGGCGCGTCGAGTTTTAGAAGAGGTTGACGTCCCGTTCACTGCATCGCTTCAAATAGCAGAGCCGTCTTTCCATCTTTTCTGGGATGAGGGAATTGTGCTGTGTAGTGGCGCAGCTGACCAGTGACCGTTCATTCCCAACGCCGGTCGGCGCCAGGTATGGTCTGTTGAAGATGTGCCAGGAAAAGAATTATCCACGGAAGATCAGGTTCTCGTGTATCGCCGCATTCGGACCGCGCTGCTCCAATCCATTCGGTTCAACTTGCTGCTTCCCAGACGTTTAGCTCTGTTACCACAGCGGAAGTAGTTCCTTTGGTACCTCCTGGCGGTAGCACAGTGGGAAATCACCGCTTGCTATTGTGCGAGATGCGAATTCAGGCTGGTTCCTCCTTGACATCATTCTCATATTCAATATAATAATTGAATATGAGAATGAAAGGAAGCATGACTGATGCATACTGAACAGAAACACGTCTTTAAACATCTTGTCTATGAGCAGTTTGCTCGTGTTGGCAAGGCTCTGGCGCACGCGCATCGCCTCGCATTGCTGGACCTTCTTGGGCAAGGTGAGTACAGCGTCGACGCTTTAGCCAGAGAAACGGGCCTGCCACTTGCTACTGTGTCACAACACCTCCAGATTTTACGTGCGGCACGTCTGGTCGAGGCGCGTCGTGTGGGAGTGTCTATCTATTACCGCCTGTCATCAGAGAGCGTCAGTCAACTCTGGCTGGCGCTACGTGCGTGTGGGGAAGACCAGCTTATAGAGATTGAGCATCTGGTGACTACGTTTGTGCAGGACCGAGCCGCTTTGCATCCCATGACCATTGATGAACTGCGTGAGGCGCTCGGAGAAGAGCGAGTCACCTTACTCGATGTTCGTCCGGCAGATGAATATCAGGCAGGGCATCTGCCTCAGGCGCGCTCGTTGCCAGTTGCTGAACTGGAAGCGCGGCTGGCTGAACTGCCTCACGATCAGGAGATTGTGGCCTACTGTCGCGGTCCCTACTGCGTGTTTGCCGATGAGGCTGTGGCCCTTCTGCGTGCCCGCGGATACCAGGCCCGAAGGTTGGAAGAGGGTGTTTTAGAATGGCGCACGCGAGGGTTGCCCGTCGCTACTGGAAAGGGGTAAGATACATGAACACCATTTCTGTTGAGCAATTGCGTACCTGGCTTGACGAAGGACGCCCCGTGTCAATTGTCGATGTCCGTCCTCTGGCCCAACGCCAGGAATGGGCTATTCCCGGGAGCCTGCATCTGGACGCCTACGAGGCCCTCAATGCTCACGACGCGCAAGCACTGGCCTCCCTTGATCTGGATGGTTCTCGGCCAGTTGTGACCGTCTGCGCCGCGGGGAAAACCAGTCAGATCGCCGCCGAGCAATTGCGTGCTCGTGGGCTGCCGCAGGTCTTTTCGCTGGAAGGGGGGATGCAGGCGTGGAGTCTGGCCTGGAATAGCGCAACCATTCCGCTGCCGGACTACTCTCCCCAGGTGATTCAGATGCGCCGCACAGGCAAAGGATGTCTTTCGTATATGATCGGAATGGGAGCGGAGGCTGTAGTCATTGATGCCTCGTTGGACCCGCAGATCTATCTCGATAGCGCTGCGCGCCATGGTTGGCAGATTACCCGTGTCCTGGATACCCATATCCACGCGGATCATCTCTCCCGTTCACGCGAGCTTGCCAGACAGAGTGGGGCCATGCTCTTGCTGCCAGCGCAACAGCGGGTGAGCTTTCCCTTTACTGCCATCCATGATGGGGAAATGTGTGGCATCCCTTCTCTTCGTCTCATGGCGTTGCACACCCCTGGACACACTATGGAAAGCACCTGTTACCTGCTCGATGGGCACATCCTGTTTACAGGGGACACACTCTTTCCAGCCAGCATTGGACGTCCCGACCTGGAAGCGAATAAAACGGAAGCGCTGTTGCGGGCACATGCGCTGTATCAGAGTCTGCACCGACTCCTGGCGTTGCCCGCTGACACGCTTGTACTGCCCGGTCATACCAGTGCCCCGGTCCCCTTCGATGGGGTGCCCCTCATGACAACGCTGAGCGAGATCGATGAGCGGATCGACCTCTTGCACGCCAAACGCGCTGATTTTGTGGACACGGTGCTCGCCAGGCTTCCGGCGCCTCCTTTCAACGCCGCTCGGATTGTGCAACTGAATGAACAGGGCGTGCTTCCAGAGCAAGCCCTCACCGAGCTAGAAGCGGGGGCTAATCGCTGTGCCATTTTCTAACACGAACGCGCGCGTGCAGTCACTCCAACTCGGTCTGCGCGCAAACTGGCGGCAATTTAGCCTGCTGGTGCTCATTAACGCCTTTGTGGGCAGCATGGTGGGCCTGGAGCGTACCATCCTGCCCTTACTGGCTGAACACGACTTTGGGGTGGCCTCCAAGACGGCGATCCTCTCCTTTCTGGTCAGCTTCGGCCTGGTCAAAGCCCTCGCCAATCTCTTTGCAGGCCGCCTGGGGGACCGCATAGGGCGTAAACGTGTCCTGGTGCTGGGCTGGTTGATCGGGTTGCCTGTTCCATTGTTGATCATCATTGCACCTTCCTGGGGATGGATCGTCTTCGCGAACGTGCTTTTAGGGATTAATCAGGGCTGGTGCTGGTCCACGACGGTCATCATGAAAATTGATCTGGTGGGGGCAACGCGCCGCGGTCTGGCAATGGGTTTCAACGAGGCGGCGGGCTACCTGGCTGTCTCGGCGGCAGCATTGGCGTCAGGCTACCTGGCAACGACCTATGCGCTCCGCCCGCAGCCCTTTTTCCTGGGTATTATTTTCGCTGGGGCTGGACTGGCGCTTTCCTGGTTTGGCGTGCGCGAGTCGCGTGACTACGCCGCCCTGGAGGCGCTGCAGATGCAGACGGCTACCCAGGATGGCTTGAAGATAGATGCGACACCGCCTCTGCCCTCTTTCGGTGAGATCGTGGCGCAAACGTCCTGGAAAAACCGGACGCTGTTTGCAGTGTGCCAGGCCGGGATGGTCAACAACCTCAATGATGGTCTCTCCTGGGGGCTATTTCCCCTCTATTTTGCGAGCCGCGGACTGGGAACGGAGCAGATCGGGCTGCTGGTCGCAGCCTATCCAGCGGTCTGGGGTATAGGGCAGTTGGCGACTGGCGCGCTCTCTGACGCGTGGGGTCGCAAATGGTTGATTGTGGCCGGGATGCTGATTCAGGCTCTGGGGTTGATGCTGATTATGCTTGTCCACACCTTCTGGCCCTGGTTCTTCGGCGCAGTGCTGCTCGGGGTTGGGACCGCTTTTGTGTACCCAACTCTGTTGGCGGCGGTAAGCGATGTGGTCCATCCCAGCTATCGCGCCACCTCTGTCGGTGTGTATCGCCTCTGGCGCGATAGCGGCTACGCGGTTGGTGGCCTGCTGGCCGGTGCGCTGGCGGACCTGTTAGGGATTCCCTGGGCGATTGGTGTGGTAGGAGTGTTGACCTGCCTCTCTGGCCTGGTGGCAGCCGTCTTTCTGCGCGAAACCCTGATCAGGCGCGTGCCCGACCCTTCAACGAATAACCCTCTCCTTTTGCCAGATGGAGCCGGTAAAAAGGGAAACGATTGAGCGTGCTACACGTATGGATTCCTTACCCATCGACCGTTGGGGATCTCGTCATCGTAGCCCGGCGAAATCCAGTCTGCCGGGCCGTTCCACAACACATCATTGACGGATGCTTGATCCGGGACAGGAAATTGCATCGTCATCCCGATAGGATGCCTCTCATATCCCTTCTGCTACTCATAGCGCCTGACGAAATCCATCGCCCAGTACTGCCATGCGGTGGAGTCGCCCCAGTCAACCGGACCGGACAATCCTAGTGCGTCTACGAAGCCCTGATCGACAGACCCGCCTCCCGACGATTCATTGGCAACCTCGTAGAGAACGTTGGGCAGATCAGCAACGGTATCGACGACCTTACGCAGGTATATCTCCTGCAACTCCTGGACACGTGGATCGAGTGGAAGCACCTGGTAATCAACGATAGAGGTGATCGCGATCTCGTTAATGTTATTCGCTGCGTGGAAGGGATGGCCCTCGACGTTGTCAGGTGGGGGCCAGGTGAAGCCCCCAGCCATCGAAGAACATGACTGCGACATAGATGCCTTCTTTGCCCGAAGCAACTACACGCTCACGGAGCCGGGCGAAGTAAGCATCGTCGAATTGGGAGAGATCAAACTTCGGCTTGCCGTCTTTTGCTAGCCTGCGAGCCTGTTAGGTAGACTGCCTTCTGCTCACCAGATGCGTTGGAAGCAATGGTGAAATAGCGTGGGTTGGTGGTACAGACCACCAGGGGCCAGGAGCATATCCAGAAAAAGCGGAGGTGATGGGATGTGGCTCGTGTAAATCATGCAAAGAACCCTCCTTTGTTTTTATGCAGAAAACTCCGTGCTCTATTTGTGGATGAAGCTGCATCAGCTCACCGCTTTCTTTACAAGCGCAACGATTTTCGCCTCTACTTCAGCATTCATTTCCTTCAGCGCGAAGTAGACGGGCCACAGGGAACCTTCATCGAGGTTCGCGCTATCGTTGAAGCCGATCGTCGCATACCTGGTTTTAAACTTTTGCGCGGGTTGGAAGAAGCAGACGAGCTTGCCATCCTTTGCATATGCGGGCATCCCATACCAGGTTTTCGGTGCGAGGACTGGCACGCTCACTTTGATGAGCTCATGGAACCGCGTGGCCATCGCGCGATCCGGTTCCGACATCTCAGCAATCTTCGCGAGTACGTCGTTTTCTCCTGCCTCCCTATCCCTGGTAGCGCGTTCTTCCGCCTTCCGCTCTTTCGCGCGCTCCTTCATTGCGGCTCGTTCCTGGTCAGAGAATCCTCTAGACTGCTTGTTGATCGCTTCGGCGCCCCTGGCGGATTCCTGTGTGACGTTCTTTTCAGCCTGGCTCATAAAAATCTCCTCTTTTGTTAAAACCTCAGCGCAGTTCGACTGCGGACTTATGCTATTCTCGTCATGCATCGCCTCACGTAGCAGTGAAGCCACGGGCGGCATTCTTCAAGTATGCTCTCTCAGATTGAGTGTCCTGGATGCATCGGCCCGTTTCTACTCAAGAGCCCTGCTGGCTCTTCCATCTTTTCCGGATTGGCCCACCAGTATCAGAGTATATCGTTGAAAACGCGCTTTCTACCGTTAACTCGAATAAGATGTAATGATCCTGTGGCTGATACCCATAGGTAGTAGCAATCTCCCGCATGGCTGGACTATCAGTGAGAAGAGCATGCCCTACCAGCCGAAACTCTCCTTCGCCACCATCATTGCCACTCACTCCACAATGCAACGCATAGCCAGAACCCCGCTGTAGATCATGCCCTTTCGGAGAGGTTGGCTCCATAAACAAGAAAAGGTGTCCCTCGCCTATAATTGGCGTTACAGGATGAACGCGTGGCATTCCGTTGTAACGTACCTGGTACAATAGACGGTGAAAGAAGAGAGGTACGGAAACATGGCAAGCAAGCGGAAAACGTATACGCCGGAATTTAAATTTAAAGTCGTCATGGAAAGCTTTCAGCGCGAGACCACCCTGGAAGAAGTGTGCCGAAAGTTTGGCCTGGCCAGCTCGGTGATCAGCCGATGGCGTCAAGAATTTCAACAAAAAGGGCCAGAGATTTTTGCCGATCAACGCGATCCCAAAACACGGAACCAGTCACAGGGCCATGCACCAGGAGAATCTCCTGAAGAATTGAAGCAGCTCATTGGTGACCTCACCGTGCAAAATGATCTGCTAAAAAAATCCCGCGGGCTACTGGGCAATTAAGCGCACATGAGAAAGTGGAACTTGGGCGAACCCTCTGCGCTTCTGGTGGTCCGATCAACAAAACACAACTCGCCCGTGCTCTTGGTATCGCTCGCAGTAGTCTGTATCTGCAGCTTAAGCGACCGCAGATGGATAAGCAGCTCGTCGTCGCAATTGAGGGTTGGCAGGAACTCGATGACACACTGGGGCATCGCAAACTAGCGAAGCTCATCAACACCGGAAAGAATCGCGTCAAACGAGTGATGCACAAATATGGCATCGCCGCTCGACGCAAAAAGAAGAAGTATGTCTATCCTGGCAAGGCGACGCAGACGGCTCCAAATCTAGTCCGAGACATGAGCGAGGAGGACACGCACCAGGTGATTTTTTCCGACATTTTTGAAGTGCATCTCGCGGATCAATCACGCGTACGAGGCTGTTTTGCCCTGGAGAAACAGACGCGCCAAATCTTCGGGTTAGCTTTTGATTATCATATGCGCGCCGATCTGGTGACCAGCGTCATTGAGACCATGACCTTTCCTACGGCTGACGCCATTTGGCATAGCGATCAAGGCAAACAATATGGAGCACAATGTACTCGAGATCTGTTGTTGCAAAAAGGATTCCTGCAATCGATGAGTCGTGCCGGCACGCCCACGGATAATGGCTATGCCGAGCGTTTTGTGGGCACCTTCAAGCTCGCAGTAGCTGACCGCCGTTCGTATCACAGCCTGGGCCACTTTCTCGGGGCGGCAGAGGCATGGATCAATTTTTACAATACGTTACGTCCCCATGAGGGCGTCGGCAATTGTTCACCCCTGCGCTATGCGCAAGATCATCAGTTGCATGGTGCTCCCTTGATTTCCTTATGAGAACGTCTTTTTTACTGGGTACTTTACACGTCAGCACGAACGGTTGCCAGATACGCAGGACCACTTTTCAATCGGGTCTCACCAAAGGCAGAGAGTTCTGGTTCAGCGAGTGCAAAATCTTGCCAGGATTGTCTCATATGTTCTCCTGATGTTTCTGCTTCACTTCGTCTCAATTGGTGCACTGCCTCGCCTGATCCAGTCTCGTTCAGAAATTTTTTATCAGCCATTGTCATAACCAATCTTTCAATTGTTGTAAAACAGTGATTTCCTGATTTGAATTGGGCATACATGCTCAAATACCATTGTTCTTGCTCTCGACCGTTTCAAGTGAAAGCAGCGTTAAGCCAAGACGGACGATCTGTAGGAGTACTCCATGCAGAGCGGCTTGATCTGGTAACGTTCCCGAGAGCAGCGTTGTCCCGGTCTCATGCTGTTCGATGCAGAGCCCGCCAAAGCGGTCTTGCCAGGACGGGTCCAGGTGTCCCTGGATCCGTATTGTGTAGTACATGTGCCCCTCCACATTCTGCGTGTTTTACGGTCTTCGTGCCGTGCTCGGAAAAACGAACCGGTACGATCATCAGGATCGTCTCCCCTCGTCTTCATAAAGAATAGCAGAACGCCAGCCATTCCACAGTCGCCAAAAGGATACCAAAGGGAGTAGCCGCTGAGGAGAAAGAGCACCTGTTGGGAGGAATCTCGTTAGAGCAGGGAGCGAGCCCGTGCCAGGGCAACCGCCTGGGTTCGGCTGGTGGCTCCTAGTTTGCCGAGCAGGTTGCTGACGTGCTTTTTGACGGTGGGGAGCTCGATCACCAGGGTCCGGGCAATGTCTTGATTCGAGGCTCCTGTGTCCAACAGGCGCAAGACATCCTGCTCACGCTGCGTAAGGGAAACGCCCGGCGTGGATGAACTGACGGACTCCTGCCGGGCTGGGGAGGGGCCAGGCACAAGCGCGGGTGTTGCTAGCAGAGATCTGTTTGTGTCTGGCCCCTCCTGGGCAATTGCGGTGAGCAACTGCGAGATGTAGGCTCTCGTAGAGGCAGCCGGCTCGTGCTGATGGGGATGTGGGGAAAGGAATGCCTCAAGTGCCTGGCGCATTGGTTCGCCTTCATCCAGGTACACGCGCAGGTAGCCCTCTGGTTCTGTCAGGGCAAACAGGCGCACCGCAACCTCGTAGGCTTGCTCATTCTGGCCTGTGTGGTGTAGCGCCACCATGTATTGGGTCAGATACGTGAGGGTGATCCTGCTATTGGCTGAACGACTCAGATCCTCGCGAAAGCGCTCTAGCAGCTCCAGCGCTTCCGTCCAACGGAGCGCTGCAAAATATACCCGTATCACGACTGGGAACGCATCATATATGCTACGTTCCCATTTCCCTTCCGGAAAGACAATGCTCATTGCCCAGTCGATTGCTTCCATCCTTTGTCCCTGGGCTAGCCACCACTGTGCTCGCGTGATGGGCAGCCAGTCCCGGTGGTGATATCCTTCTATCTGCTCAATTTCTTGCAGCGTTTGTTGGACAGCAGAGAGGTCTCCTCTCGCCAGGTCGACTTGTATCAAGTGGATGTATCCCGAAAAGAGTAAATCACTCTGCTGCCAGGTAGCGGCATCCTGAATGACCGTTCTCAGCCAGTCACGCGCCTCTTCCAGCCTATTCCACTGGTACAACACCATCGCCAGGACATCCTTAAAGTATCCTTTAAGCAGGGTATAGCTCGCTGTCTGATCAATCAGTTCGAGGGCGGTCAGACTCTCCTGATAGGCCAGGTGCAACTGTCCCGCCTCTTCTGCCGAGAGCGCCAACCACTGTATGACTCTGGTGGCCGCAAAGTGGCTTCCCGACCGGCGTACTCGTTGCCTGGCGTCTAGCAGTTGCGGCAAAAGCCTGGCTCTCTCTTGCCGGGCCGTATAGTAGACCACGTTACAGAAGAGCGGAAGCATGTGCCAGATGATCTCCTCGTCCTGGTCAAGCTCCTGCATTTCTTGATGGAGGGCAGGCAGGCGCTCAAAATCTGAGGCCTCTATCGCCTCATACAAGGTCATCCCCGCGCGTAACAGGCATAAACGCCGATGCAGCCGAGCCTCCGGAGCCTTGCTCGCCTCTAAAGTCAAACCTGTGCGCGTCGCCAGGATCTCATTTGCTTGGTGCTGCAAGGCGGTTTCGACCCGTGCCATGAGCTGTCTTACCTGCTGGTGACGACTTTTGCGTTGCTCACGGGTCGAATAGGCGATGGGGTGGAGCAGGTAGAGCGCTGTGGTGAGTGCTAAGTTGGTGTGTTTGTGCACCAGTGAATCAGGTAGCGCCAGGACCCAGCGTGCCATCGTCGCCGCCTCCCCGCGCATCCAGAACTGCTCAACAGTTTGCTCCATCAGCCGCGCGGCCATAGCAAAGGAAGCCCCAGCAAGCGCATGGGTAATGGCCTCGGCCCACTGCCCCTCGGCCTCATAAAAGTCAGCGGCCCGGCAATGCAAGAGCGATACCATCTCTGGTTGGCTGGTGTGGAGCGCTGAGAGCAGGGCTTCACGAAAGAGATCATGGAGCCGATACGTGCGCCGCTCCTCATCCAGAGGGACCAGGAAAAGGTTTGCACGCTCAAGCGAAGTGAGCATGTGCTGGCTGGCCGCCTTCGTGGGTGCGGCGGTGACGGCCTGGCACACGGCAGCGTCCAGGCGCGAGAGAATGGCGATGTGGAGTAAAAAGTTGCGCATATCGGGGGACAGACGCGCCAGGATGTCCTCTTGCACGTAATCGAGCAGATACCGCTGGCTCCCGGTTAATGTCTCAAGGTATGCGCTGCGATCCTCACGCTTCTGCATCGTGAGCGCGACGAGATGCAGACCGGCGATCCAGCCTTCCGTTCTACTCACCAGCCGCTGCAACTCTTCTTCCGAGAGCGGCGGGGAGAGCAACTTATCCAAAAACTGATTCGCTTCACCCTCCTGGAAGCGCAACTCGTCCGCACGAATCTCGGTCAACTGCCCATAGGCTCGTAAACGCGCAAGAGGCAGGGCCGGATCTACACGGCTGGAGAGGATCAGATGCAGATGCGCGGGCAGATGCTCCAGGAAGAAGGCCATCCCCTGGTGAATGACCGGATCTTCGATCACCTGATAATCGTCCACAATGAGGATGATCGAAGCTGGATACACCTGCTGGCTTTCTATCTCATGGAGAAGCACGGAAAGGCAGGAGGGAAGCGGCGGTGGCTGGGGCGATTGCAATTGTGCCATCACGTTTTCGCCAAAGTCTGTGGTCAGGCTGGGGCAGCGGCGCAGGGCCGCGATCAGCGCGACCCAGAAGCGCGTTGGGCTGTTGTCCAGTTCGTCCAGTGAGAGCCAGGCCACCTGCGTCTTTTTTTGCCGGTGCGCCCAAACCGAGAGCAAGGTGGTTTTGCCCCAACCCGCCGAGGCGGAGAGCAGAGCCATAGGGGTCGAAAGCACCTTATCGAGTGCAGTCAGCAAGCGTTCGCGCTCCACCATGGCTTTCGGCAGTCGCGGCGGAGTCAGTCGGCTGGAGAGCATCATCCCCTGCTCTGTTGTGGTCGCAGACGGTTGCGTGTGCAAGAGCGAGCACGCCGTCTCTTCTAATCGCGAGAAACTGAGGTTTTCCGTTTGCCCGAGATAGCGTTTGCGAGTGCGACCATCTTTAGTCTGGTACGCATACCAATATGCACCCCCACGTGGCCTCTGCTCCTGATAGACATTGAGAGAGCCTCTTGCGCCGTGGAAGGCAAAGGAGGACGATCCTTGGAGCCAGGCTAGCCAGGTGGCTTCCTCCGCTGGCTGAAAACGTTGCTCAAGCCGGCCCTGAGTATACAACTCGTAGAAGCGCTGCTCTTTGGACCAGATCAGGGCGTGAAGAGGTGCTCTGGACATCGAACCTTCCTTGTGTCTGCATTGTTCCCAATAGCCCTTCCATTCCTCCCAACAGAAGGCAAGTATACCAAAGAGGAGACGCACCGGCAAGGAGCAGCTCTTCGACGTGACAACCCGATCTGCCCACTTCCTTTCCTTTGTATTCAAGCGGTTGGATAACCTGATAGCCATTGGGGAAAGCCGTCATCGGGCCAAACAGCACATCCGCTGCTATGTGCCTGGTTTGGCTACTGCTGTGTGGTGTCCGCGCTGTGCTGTCGGTACTGGCGCTCGACCACGGTCAAAAAGTAGCGAGTACGGGTGGTCAGTTGTGCTGCTGTATCTGCGAACGCCTGCCCATTCTCTTCTTCCTGGGCAGGATCAGGAATGCTCCAATGGATGCATTCAGACGTTCCCGGCCAGGCTGGACACACTTCGCGCACGCGATCGCATACGGTGATTACATAGTCGAAATGCTGATCCTTTACTTCATCAAGATGTTTGGAACGCAGGTGTGCCTGATCGATCCTCAGGGAGGTTAACACCTGAAGCGTGGAAGGATGAATGCCGGTCGGCTCGGTGCCGGCACTGGCAACTTCAACCCGCCCTTTGCTCATCTGACGCAGTAAGGCTTCAGCGAGCAATGAGCGAGCACTATTGTGGGTGCAGAGGAATAGCACACGCAGTGGTCGTTCCGGCCTGGGCCACTGTTGTGGATCAGATGGCACCTCCAGACTCCCAATGGCGGGGTGCAGAACAGCACCAGCACTCAGGTAGAGTGCGCGCAGCGTTTCCAGGTCCAGGCTGTAGTACAGCGACCGTTCGTCGGCGGAACTGCGTCGTTCTTTGATCAGGTGGTGCTCGCGTAGTTGACGCAGGTGATACGAGACGACATTTTGAGGCTCATGTAAGATATGAATGATTTCCTGCACGCTGCGGTCGCTCTGCGCCAAGAGCGTGACAATGTTCCATCGTAACTCATGCGCGAGTAACTTCAGGAATGCGGGCATGCTGGCGGTTGAAAGAGGTGCGTCCATCATTCTGCAGATTCCTTGTGCTGTCTACTGTTTACCGACGTGGTTGGTTTGAGGTTGGGAGTCGCTCGTAGCCATTGATAGAGCGCGGCCCCCAGGCATGTCCCAAGGATGGGGGCAACGAGATAGACCCATTGATCGTGCCAGGTCCCCGCTATAAGTGCTGGCCCGAGTGAGCGTGCGGGATTCATCGAGGCGCCACTGATGGGTCCGCCCCACATGGCATCCAGGGACACCGCGGCCCCAATCGCCAGCGCTGCCAGTTGCCCAACCGCCCGGGTATCAGTGGCAACCGAGATAATGACCATCATTAAGACCGCCGAGAGCAACACCTCTAATCCGAACGATTGCCAGACTCCCCCTGCCGGTATCGTGGCTCCGAGCGAGGCGATAGGACCGAAGAGCCCGCGCAGGAGCGCCGCTCCCAGGACTGCTCCGAGCATCTGGGCCAGAATATAGAACGGGACCTGCCTCCAGGGAAAATGGCGTGTAACGGCAAAGGCAATGGTGACTGCCGGATTAAAATGCGCGCCCGAGAGGTGCCCCGTGGCAGCGATCATGACCATGATAATCAGACCGAAGGTCAGCGCGACGCCAACATGTGTGAGCGAATGCGTCAATGCATCAACCATGATAGCTCCGCAACCCGCTGTCACCAGGGCAAAGGTGCCAGTAAACTCAGCTACCGTTTTTCGCGACAATGATGTGTCTTGCATCAGGCTTCTCCTGACGTGGTGAACGCTTCAACCCAGGCGCGCAACTGGCCCTCGAGAGCATCTCGTACCTGGCGAAATGCGGCCAGCCGCTCCTCATGTGTTCCCTTGACCGCTGCCGGGTCCGGAAAGCTCCAGTGAATGCGGATGGCTTTTCCAGGGAAGATAGGGCACTGTTCGGCTGCCTGGTCACAGACGGTGATCACATAATCGAATGGCTGTAGAAGAAACTCGTTGAGATGCTTGGAACGATGATGACTGATATCAATAGCGCGTTCAGCCATGACTTGAATAGCCAGCGGATTGACTTGAGAAGGTGCGGTACCCGCGCTGGCCACCTCTATTTGCTCATCAGCCAGGTAGCGGAGCCAGCCTTCAGCCATCTGTGAACGAGCGGAATTGCCAGTGCAGAGAAACAGGACGCGTTGTCTCATGATAGGTTCCCTTCAGGTAGCATGGTCGTCAGAACATGATGCGCAGCATAGCCACGAACTTCTGGTACGCATCTACCACGGCGCGATTCATTACAAAAAATATTGATACAAATAAATTTGATGTAATTACGATAGCAGAAAAAAAGATCCTCTACAAGGGGTAGCGCATATTTTTACAGAGAGATTTCTATTCACTGTTTTTATCTTTAGTTATTAGTATCGTATGTTTTATTGTATATAGTATCTTAGTCTTGATTGATGAAGTTTTTCCTGATGATATCAAAGAAGATCTCTCGGACAATCCCATCGAGCTATTCGAGCCCTATTAGAAGGGAGCCTGAAGAGGATAAGTGTGGAATGGTGAGGTGATTTCTATGCAATGGCTTGCCCGTATCGTGGCCAGTTCAGCACCAGCGGCCACCATTCTGGTGCGTGTGATCGTTGGAAGTGTTTTTCTCTCCGAAGGGTTACAGAAGTTCCTTTTCCCGGCGCAGCTTGGGGTGGGGCGTTTTGAGAAGATCGGTATTCCCTGGCCGCATGTCATGGCCCCGTTCGTAGGGATCGTCGAGATCAGTTGTGGCGTGCTCATCCTTCTGGGTCTGTTTACCAGGCTCGCCGCTCTTCCTTTGATCATTGATATGCTTGTTGCCATCAGCACTACCAAGTTCCCTCTCCTGATTGAGCATGGTTTCTGGAACATGGCTCACGAAGCACGAATCGATTTTGCCATGTTCCTGGGATCCATCTTCTTGTTTATTGTTGGATCGGGAAGCTGGTCCCTCGATGCGCACGTGGCCCAATGGTTCCGAACCCATTCCCGAACGCGGCTCCGATTCAGATCAGCACCATCTCCGTAGCAGAAGCGAATGCATCACAGGAACGTCATGGTAGCCACCATTAGCCCTTGCGTTATCGGCAACCGCTATCGTATACTGATAGCGATTTGATGGTTGTTTGAGAAAGGGTGTGATCATGATCCTCCGTGATTTAGAGCTGGGCGCGATTCAAGCGCATATTCTCTATCATGCTACCATCGAGCCGATTTATGGCAGTTGGATGGCCGGTGAACTGGCTCACCACGGATATACGATCAGTTATGGGACGCTGTATCCCATGCTCCATCGCATGCAGCAGGAAGGGCTTCTGGTGTGTGAAGAACGACGCGAGGGCAGTCAGATGCGCAAGTACTATCGCGCGACCGAACAGGGGGTACGCGAACTTGAGCAGATACGCCACCGCATCCGCGAGCTCTACCAGGAACTGGTCCTGGAAAAGCCAGGCGCGTTATCAGAGCACCCTTCACCACGATATGGAGACGCCTAATGGTCATGACGATCTTGCTCATTCTTGTGGTCGTTGGCTTTGCCTGGAATCTGGGCGTGCATTATACTGGGGCCGTTATGGGTATGCCCTACGCCGCACGCTCAATCTCCCTGTGGCCTGCACTGATCCTCATTGGGATATTGACGATCCTTGGTGCCACCTTTGCCAGCCATGGAGTGGAAGCGACGGTGGGACAACAGATCATCGACAGTCATCTGGTAACGATCCCTGATGCGCTGGTGATTGTGCTGGCTGCCGGAGCACTCACGCTGCTCTATAATTACTGGAAAATTCCCACCTCCACGATTCAGATTCTGGTCTTTTGCGTCGTTGGGGTTGGACTGGCCGGAAACATTCCGATCGCCTGGCAAACCATTGGCAAACTCGCTATCGTCTGGGTCTGCGCGCCTGTAGTCGCCTTTGGACTGGGCTTTCTCTTTACCCGCCTGCTCGATCTCATCATCCCAACAGAACTGGCTAGAGCTCAGACGCAGGCGCTGGCCCAGGAGGATGCGCAGGCACTCAACCATCGCTCCTGGTTCGCGCGTGCCTTTCCCGGCGTCGCGCTCCCGCAAGAGGTATTTCCCTTGAAGAAGGCGCCCGTCTCCCAGGTGACCCTCTTCGCGTTGCGCTGGCTCCCGTTCTTGCTGGTCTGCGTCGGGATGGCGGCCTCGTTTGTCCTGGGGGCGAACGATGTCTCGAACGCGACCGGGGCCTTCATCCTCACCCACCTGTTCTCCTTTTTGCTGGCAGGTTTCATTGGTGGCGTCGCGATGGCGGTTGGGACGCTGACATGGGGACGGCGCATTCTCAATACGGTCGCGTTTGACGTCGTCAAGATGGACCTGACGATGGCCAGCGCTGCCCAGGGCGTACAGGCACTCGTGGTGCTGATTGCCGTGACACTGGGTTTGTTCACCTCCATGAATCAGGCCCTCATCGGCGCGATGGCTGGTACAGGGTTTGCCCGTGGGCGCGAAACTGTTCAGCGCAAGCAGATGCTCGGTATTCTGCGCGGTTGGCTTATCGGTCCGCTCTCCGGTCTGACGCTGGCCGTTCTTCTCGAATGGCTGGTGCGGTTCGTGCTGCACCTGCGCTAATCATAGAACGAGGACATCTCGTGATGAAGGTGCACGCATGGGAGGGAGCGTGGTCGTGACTGGTCAAGGTATCCGGCGATAGGTCACTGGAAGATTGGCAGGTGAACGATGAAGCAGGAACCTTGACCCACCTGGCTGCTTACTTCTATTGAGCCCTCATGTTTGCGGACAATCCATTCAACAATGGAAAGTCCCAGACCTGTGCCACTGCTTCTGGTCCGCGTGCGCGAGGGATCCGCACGATAGAAGCGTTCAAAGATGTGCGGGAGATGTTCTGGTGCGATGCCGATCCCGGTGTCCTGAACGATGAACTGTACTTCGGACACATTAACCAGCAGGTCCACCTGGACCGAGCCGCCAGGATTGGTATAGCGGATCGCGTTGTCCAGTAGATTCAGCATCATTTGTATCAGCCTTGCCTCATCCCCAAGGAGCGTGACCGGTGGGAGTGTCTGGATGGAAAGGCGAATGTTTCGTTTGTGCGCCAGTTCCTCCGCATTCGCGACGACCGATTCTATAAGCGTATCAAGGCGGACCGTTTCATGTTCAAATTGCGCCTGTCCCTCATCCCCACGTGCCAGGGCCAGCAAATCACTGATAAGTTGCGAGAGACGCTCTGTCTCTGCAGAGATGCCCTGGAGCACAATACTATATTCCTGCGGTGTTCGCGACTTCTTCAGCGCTACATCCGCCTTATTGCGGATCACGGTGACGGGAGTACGCAACTCATGGGATGCATCGGCGACAAAGCGGCGCTGGCGGGAGAAGGATTCGTCAAGCGAATCGAGCATCCTATTGAGTGTCAGGGCGAGATACTGCATTTCATCGCGTACCGGGGGGACAGGTACCCGCTGGTGCAGATCACCGGCCTGGATCTTGCTGGCCGTTTCCGCTAGCTGTTTCATCGGCGCAAATGATCGGCCTGCCAGCCAATAACTGCCCAGCGCGCAGGATACCAACACGAGTGCACCTACCGCCAGCAGCGCTGCCACCAGTTGATGTAGCAGCGCATGTAGGGTGGCAAGCGACTCACCAACCTGGATCACGGCCAGAGGTTTGCCTGCACTCGTGAGTGTGCGGCTATAAAGGCGTACCTCTTGATCGCTGGTGGACAACACCGTTCCCTGCCAGGGCGTGCCTTGCAACGGCTGCGTGACGCTACTCTTTGGCGCTTGCAGGGTGTGAAAGGCGGGCGTTTCACCCAGCAACTTGCCGTGGGCATCCAGCAGGCGTACCAATGTGCCCTGATTGACCTCCGAAGAGATCGTGTCTGTCCCGTGGACTGCGGGGTCCAAACCGGGCAGCGCGAGGGTCGGATCATGGAGCGTGATGGTTCCCTGGTGCAGGACGAGTGAACTCGCGATCTGTTGAGAGCGCAGTCCGAGATCGGTATCCACGCTCGCTTCTAGAGAGCGTTCGAGGTATTGATAAAACACCACCCCGGTGAGGAGTAGAAGCACCGCGAACGCGATGGTATACCATGCGGCCAGTTGCAGGCGCAAACTGAACGGTACTGATCGGCGCAAAGTCGTGAGCAGTGATCCGAGGGACTTCATGGCAGTGGCTCCTTCAATCGATAGCCCGATCCCCGCACCGTCTGAATCAGGTCAGGTTCTCCTGCCGCACAGAGAGCCTTACGCAAATTGCGAATATACACATCGATGACGTTGGAGAGATTGTCCGCGTCGTAGTCCCAGATATGTTCCGCGATGGTGGTGCGACTCAAAATCTCACGCGGACGGCTCATCAGCAGATGCAACAGGGCGTATTCCTTGCTGGAAAGGGAAAAAAGCCGTTCGCCCCGCTTGCCTTCGTGGGTACGGGTGTCCAGGGCGAGATCGAGAAACCGTAAGATGGGGGAACGCTCGGATGCCTCGCGGCGCAGCAGCGCGCGCACGCGTGCCTCAAGCTCCCGAAAAGCAAACGGTTTGACCAGGTAATCATCCGCGCCCAAATCGAGTCCTTGTACGCGATGGTCCACTTCCCCGAGGGCGGTTAGAAAGAGAATCGGCATGCGTTTACGCAGCGCGCGCAGGCGTCGGCAGACCTCCCATCCATCGAGATCCGGGAGTAAAATATCTAAAATAATGAGGTCATACGGTACCAGACTACCCATTGCCAGCCCATCCTCTCCATTGGTGGCCAGATCGACGGCATAATGACACTCTTCCAGGCCCTCTTTCAGGTCCGGCCCCAATTCGGGATGGTCTTCGACAACTAATAAACGCACTCCTCCCTCCTTTGTTCCTGGTCGTGGAAGCTTTTATAAATAGAGCTTTTCTTTTGTACTGTACCACGTCCGGATGAAAAGGAGATGAACCTTCCCCATGTGGTACCACCTCTGGACGGTATCCGCTTTTCATAGTGGTCTGTGATAGACCCGATGCGCTGCAACGGAAGGGTGCTCTCCCTTCGGAGGCGTCCCTCCCTATTCGGTCAAACAACCAGGTACTTCATCTTCATTTCATTTTCACTTCATTCTCACTTCATGTTTGCCTGATATAGTGCCGGTAACAGATGAGCCAGATGCAGATGAGTCGCTGCGGGGGCAAAGGTATGTTTAAAGGAGAACCCGGTTATGTCCTGGATATTACATGAAAATTACCGTCTATTTATTGACATAAATCAATACGCTGGTCGTATCCCTCTTCTTGACCAACTCATGATTTTTGGGGCGAACGACCTGATCTTTCTCTGTCCGCTGGTTCTGCTGCTGTTGTGGGGGCGTCCCGCCTTTCTACGCAGGCGCGCCTTGCGTCCTGGGGAAGAAGAAATCATTCGGGCCTGTCGCACGACGTTTCTCTGGAGCATCGGAGCAGTCGTCCTGGCTATCGCGTTTAATGTGGGCCTTTCGCATATGATCTTTGAGCCGCGACCGTTTGTGAGTCATGTGGTCCACCTACTTATTGCCCATCCCGCCGATGATTCGTTTCCCAGCGATCACACCGCTGTCTCGTTCGCGCTGGCTGGCACGCTCGTGTTTTCATTGCCCTCGTGGCTTATGCATGCCTGGAAACAGCGCGTCACGCTCACAGAAGCGCAGGGATGGCGCACACTCCTTTTGCCGCTGATCTTGATGGGCGTGGCTGTCCTGATGGCATGCTGTATTGGCATCGCACGGGTGTTTGTCGGGGTCCACTACCCACTGGATATCCTGGGAGGTGCTGCCTCTGGCCTGGCGGCAGCAGGCATCATGACTGCTCTGCGCCGCCCACTGCGTGCCCCGACCGAAGTATTCTTGCGTGCCGCGTCCGCGCTGCGCCTGGCATAGTGGTTGTGGACTTTCAGATAATAGTAGCGTCAATATTCAACGGAATATTGACGCTACTATTATCTGAAAAGGGTTTTGACTCATGAGGATATCGCAAGCCTGATCATAAGGCGCACCAGTGCTGATGGATGCCTTTCCATTCTGTTTTTTCTAGAACAGAGAGGCGTATGCTGAGTTTTAAAAACCGCAGGAAGGATATCCACCACCATACCAGCCACCGAAGCGGCGATTGCCATACCAGCCATCGGAGCGACGATTGCCATACCAGCCATCGAAGCGGCGATCACCATACCCACCATCACCATCCCAGTCATTGTCGTAATTGCAGCCGTAGCCAGTATAGATGCCCAACAGGTTGCCCTGGAACAGGGGACCAAACGCGCCGTTGATGGTGGTCAGTGCCTCATCAGCTAACTCAAGTGTACCAATAGAGCTCTCGGAATGCAGCGCATGTTCATCACTTGTCAGGCTTTCGCGAGAGTTGACATCTTTCCATGTGCCTCTAAAATTTAGCTCCATGAACGTATCCTTTCTTTGTACAAACAATCATCAAATGAACGCGTATTAAACTTCATAGGTATCGTAAAGGCCATTATTCCGGTGATAAACCGGAGCCTATGCCGTGCAATTCAGGTACGTACTACAATAGTACGAATTACCTCGTATCAAGAAGTCCAATACCTAAATATAGTATAAAAATGGCGGAAACAAACGAGCGATGAAAAAGTATACGAGGATAACAATAAATTCATAAAGCAGTTCAATTATGTGTGGTATACGAATTGAATGGTGACAGAAAATTCAGCGCACATCAGTGATGGGTCCCATTTTTATCAACGCGTTTCGCCCCAGCGGTAGGTTTTTTCAAATGTTTCTTTTTTTTACTTGCTAACAAAAAATGAAGATATATTTATTTATTGGTTTATTGTTTTTCCTTATATATTGATCGCGCGATAAAGCTTGATACTTGTTGTTGTGTCCGGGTGTTTTCGTTGCAGGTGAAGATTGTGCGTTGATTGTGATTTTCGGTGCCAGTTCTGAGAACTGCGTGTGAGATGTGGATGCCATCCTCAAACCAGGAAATAAATAAATTTATTCATAGTTCCGCCAGCAGGATGCTTTCTACCAGCGTCCAATGAAAGTGAGGATGCCATGATGATGTGGGGGTATGGATATGAGCCTGGTTGGGTCGGGTGGTTGATGATGGGCGTGAGTAATATCTTGTGGATTGCGCTACTCGGTCTTCTTGTCTGGGCGGTAATTCGCTGGTTCGAGCGACGATTGAGTGCCTCAGGACCAGGTGGATCGGGCACCCCGGTTCGTGGTCCGTCCGCTCTGGAAATTTTGAGCCAGCGCTATGCACGAGGAGAAATTGATACCGCGACCTTTGAACAGATGCGCGAGCGACTTCAAACTGTGGATACTCAGCGCATGCTCCATGAAAGTCGGCCTTAATAGGCAAGGGATCTTCATAAGCGCGCATGCAGCAAGGCAGAGAGCATCTGAAGACGGGTTGGATTACCGAGTATCGCAAACAAGGTAGAGCAGGCACATGTGAACTCCTGGGCAAGCAGATGTGATCTTACCTCGCGCACCATCTCTGGATGAATGCAGATCTATGGCAGTTGGATAGCTGGCGAACTGGCTCACCACGTATATACGATCAATTATGGGACGCTGTATCTCATGCTCCGTGGTCACATATGTTGTGACCATGCGCCATGTAACGCCAGCAAATAGTGTGCCATCGTATGCGGAGTAAGAGGCATGTCATTCTCAAGCCACCAGGCTAGCAGGCTGAGGACGGCTCCTGCGAAACATTGCACTTGCATGGCAGGTGGATAGGTAAAGCGTTGGCCTGCCGGGACCAATTCATGCAGTCTGGCCGATGCCACTTCTGCGACATACTCCTTAACCAGTTTCTGAAATCGGCCGATGCCTTCTCCACACAGCATCAGTCTGTAGAACTGCTGATGTTGTGCGACATGCTCGAACAGACGGATAAAATAGGGTGGTGGACCATCTGGAGAGAACGCGCTGGGTGGCACATGCCCCTCTCCAAGTAAAGTTTCGTACATCTGGCGTATGCCTTGTTCGAGCAAGGCGTACTTATCCTCGTAATGCTTGTAAAATGTGGTGCGATGAACCATGGCTCGCTCACAAATATCCTTGACGGTAATCTCCTCGAATGGTCGCTCGGAAAGTTCCGCCATCAGCGCTTCCCAGAGCAATTTATGGGTACGCCGAACGCGCAGGTCTGCTTGTTCCTCAGTTGCCTTCATCGACACTCTCCTCTCTTGTGTCTCTTATCCTACAATGTTGCTATTTTTGCTTCTTGATTTGTGATGCTGTTTCTAGCATACTCGAAATAGGAACAGATGTAAAGTTACACTACACTGTGTAGATAATTGCGTTTGGGTAACAGACCAGATTGATCTCTAGCGTGACCTGTTCCTACTGGTAAACGAATTTTCATAGCAGAAGAGAAGATTTCTCTCAGAAGGAGTAAAATCTATGCATTCATTTTCACGTCATCGCCACGACTCTGAGAGTGAGGCGAAGGCTAAAGAGACAAAAGGGTTGATCCTCAACGGTGGCTGGCGCTACGACCTGGAGGGATGGTTGCACGACACTTTTTCGTTCCGTGGAAAGGTGCGGGAGTTGAGGAAGCGCGTCATCACTCTGGCCCACCTTCAAGCTGGAGAGCACGTGTTAGATATAGGCTGCGGTACGGGAACATTAGCTATGGAAATGGCACGCAGCGTAGGCCCTGAGGGCTGCGTGATAGGCGTTGATCCAGGAACCCAACAGATCGACTGGGCCCGTGTGAAGGCAGCCAGACGCAACGTGTCGGTCGAGTTTCAGGTTGGAGTAATCGAGCAACTTCCTTTCCCCGACCAGGCGTTCGACGTGGTGTTCGCGACCTTGATGATGCACCATTTGCCACAGAGCCTCAAACGTCAGGGGCTCTTGGAAGCTGCTCGTGTGCTCAAATCAGGTGGGCGCCTGGTAATTGCTGATTTCACACGCAAGCAGGAGCGTCAAGGTCGGGCAGCACGTTTTCACGCCGGGGGAAGCAATATCCGAGATCTGGTAGCCCTGGTCTCAGACGCTGGTTTCGAGGTGGTGGAAACCGAGGAGATGCAGCAGGAGGGTTTCTCTGTTTTCCCAGGAGCAGGTATTGTGAGTGCGAAGATCAGGTAAGCTGTATATCTCGATGGGAAGAGGGCGGACGAGGAAATAGCATCGCCCCCTCTTTTGCTCCAAAAGAGGGGGCGATGCTATTTCCTCGCTTTCTCAGGCCAGGTGAAGTCTGCGCAGGGTTTGCGCATTGAGCGCCACAATGATGGTGGAAAGCGACATGAGCAGCGCGCCAAATGCGGCGGGAAGCACGAACCCAATTGGTGCGAGCACGCCGGCCGCCAGGGGCAGGGCAATCGCGTTGTACCCGACCGCCCAGCTGAGATTCTGGAGCATCTTTCGATAGCTGGCCTTGCTCAGCATGATGATGCGCGCAATATCGCGTGGATCATTCTTGACCAGGACGATGCCGGCGGATGCTCGCGCCACATCTGTGCCCGCCCCAATGGCAATACCAACGTTCGCCTGCGCGAGTGCTGGTGCGTCATTGATGCCATCCCCAACCATCGCGACCTTTGTGCCTCCTTGCTGCAGTGCGCGGATTTTCTCGATTTTGTGTTCAGGTAGGACCTGTGCAAACACTTCTGTGATGTCCAGCTCCCTGGCAACCCAGGTAGCGACCTCATGCGAATCCCCGGTCAGCATGGCTACGCGTAATCCCTGCTGCTTCAGCGCGGCAATGGCCTCGCGGCTCTCCTCACGGATAATATCCGCCAGGGAGAAGGCGGCCAGCAGGTGCTGTTCCTCTACCAGGTAGACGACCGTTTGACCGCGCGACCCCCACTCTCGGAACTGTTCAGCGAACGTTGTAGGGAGCTGAATCCCGTCCTGTTCAAGCAAGCGCGGGCCGCCCACTTTGAGGATGCGTCCATTGATCTGTGCCTGCACTCCTTTGCCGGAGAGCGCCTGGAAATTGGACACCGGTGGCAGCGCCAGGTGTTTCCCGTGTGCGGCAGCGACCAGGGCGCGGGCGATGATGTGCTCGCTATCTCCTTCAATGGCGGCGACCAGCGCCAGCGCCTCGTCTTCACTGATGTCTTCCGCTGCCTGCATGGCTACCAGTCCTTGTTTGCCCTGGGTGAGTGTGCCTGTTTTGTCGAACACAACCACATTGAGCAGGCGCGCCTGCTCCAGGGCCAGACGATCACGGACCAGGATGCCATGACGAGCCGACAGAGCTGTGGAGATGGCGATCACGAGTGGGATGGCGAGCCCAAGGGCATGGGGGCAGGCAACGACCAGGGTAGTGACCACACGTTCCAGGGTCGCATCATTGAATCCCTGCACCAGTGTCCAGGCGATCAAGGTCAGTAGGGCGGTTCCACCCGCGATGAAGGTGAGCCAGTAGGCGGCACGATCTGCCAGCGCTTGTGCCTGGCTCCGGCTGTGCTGCGCCTCCTCCACCAGGCGCATAATGCCCGCTAGCATCGTTTTATCACCGGTCTGTGTAATCTGGAGTCTGAGCGATCCGTTGCCATTGACGGTACCCGCAATCACATCGTCCCCTGTGCGTTTCTGGACCGGGCGGGACTCACCGGTAATCATGCTTTCGTTGACCTGGCTCTTACCTTCTACTATCCGCGCGTCCGCCGGGATTTGCCCGCCGGGGCGCACCAGGACCAGGTCGTGCTCCTGTAACTGGCTGACAGGAACCTGCTCGATTGTTCCATTGGTGATGCGCTCGGCCATATCCGGAAGCAGTTTGGCCAGTTCGCGCAGCGCGCTCTGGGCACTGCCAATGGCACGCATCTCCATCCAGTGTCCCAGCAGCATGATCGTGACCAGTGTTGCCATCTCCCAGTAAAAGTCCATGCCCTGGACAAGATGGAAAGTCACGGCCACGCTATAGAAGTACGCCGTGGAGATGGCCAGCGAGACCAGCGTCATCATCCCGGGTTTCCCGGAGCGCACTTCTGAGAAGGCACCGCTCAGGAAGACCCAGCCTCCATACCAGAAGATAATGCTTCCGAGAACCGGAGCGATCCAGTTTGAACCCGGAAATGCCGGCATCTGTAATCCTAATGCCATGTGCAACATCGGAGCGGTCAGAACCACAGGAATGCTCAACACGAGTGAGATCCAGAACGGGCGTTTGAACATATCCGCATGATGCCCTGCATGCCCTTCGTGCCCTGAGTGGTGGTGCTGTGATCCATGATTAGCCTGGGTGTTGGGCGTATGATGGTGATTATTGGTATCAACAGGCAACGACTGATGTGGTCGATGCTCGTTGCTACCCGGCTGAGAGGTATGCGTCTCATGCTCATGGATGTGATTCATGATGTATCTCCGTTTCAACATGCCATTTTCGGCATCCAGTGTCAACCTTTATACCCATACCCATCGGGTATGGGTATAAAGTGAGCAAAAAAAGAGGCCATTTTCTCCTTGAACTGATGCAACTGCTCTTCAGCGTATACCAGGAACCAACGGATACTCTTATTTGCTATGTTACTTTTCCTCTTTTTATACCCCTACCGGGGGGGTATGGAGAGAGTATACCATGCCATCACTATCTTTGCAAGGAGCCTCTTGAAAAAGCTGTTGGAAACTGTTCAGGCATGAGAAAAGGCATACGTGCACTGTCTTTCGCACGTATGCCTGCGTGAGAACGAGGAATGCTCAATACACTTTAAACCAGGCTTGCTGCCAGTTGTTCATTTCCTGAATCTCTGCGCTCTGCGTTCTGACGATATCTTGACCAAGCCGCGTTAATTCTGGCCGCTGCGTCCTGGAAGGGATGAGATTGGCCATGTTGACACCCTGCTGATGATGCTGAATCATCAGGGCGTTGAACTGCTTGTCGAAATCTGCCCCTTTAGCAGCCTTCAACTTATCCATGCCGCTCATCATATCCATCATTCCGGGTACGCTCATCGTATCTGTCAAGGGTTTTTCTTTGTACCATCGGCCTAACCAGGTAGTCATTTGACCGATCTCTTTGGTTTGTGCCGTGATAATGTTGGTGGCGAGCGTATTCAGTTCAGGGCGTCTGGTGTGGGTCGGAACCAGTCTGGCCATATCTACCGCGGCCTGATGGTGGACAATCATCTCCTGCATAAATTTCACTTCAAATGCTTTACCCGAGAGGCCCTTGAGGCTATCCGTCATGGGATCACTGCTTGTCCCTATCGTGGATGTTGCCTTTAATGTTGCCATTCCCATTCCCCCATGGCCCTGGCCGTTGGTAGTGGACGAGGTCTGGCTGGTTGATGGATTGCTGGCACCACACGAGGCAAGGATAAGAATGACGAGAAGGCTCCCGATGAGTAGTCCCCAGGTATGTCGTTTCATGAATATAGCTCTCTCTTTCTGATACATATACACGGGCAGGGAGAAAGGACTTGTACTATGCTACATTGCCCAAATTATTCAGGCAGGCCTTTCATCCAGTGCCACAGTATAGGAGAGAAACCTACTATTGTAAATAGTACGAAATGTGTAGTACATGTTACGGCCTACTTTGAGTACGCTATTCTATGTACAGAACGTTGTAAAGAGGAACGCTGTGACAGGAGGTCTGCTCTCTTGTATACCCAATCGGATAAGGGATTGCTGGTTTCATGTTTATACTATGCTCTCTACGCGCTCTATGGTAGAATACGCACAGATATGGGACGTATCCATGAGAAGAGATGATCGACGACCTTGCATCGTATAAACTGTGAGCTCTCTTCTCTGCCTATACATGGACACCTCTGCCAATGTGATAAGGAGATGGTATGGACGCGGAGATCGATCTGAGTATGTTTCGCCCCGATCGCCCCGGTATTCGCAAGGTATTGGGTGATCTGGAAGCGGAGATAATGGAGCTCATCTGGGCCCGGCCCCCTCATGAAGGGACCATTGTGCGGGATATTTTTGAAGCGCTCTATGAGAGACGGCGCATTGCGTACACCACCGTCATGAGTACGATGACGCGTCTGGCGAAAAAGAAACTGCTGCGTGTGGAAAAGCGGGATCAGGCATATGTGTATTATCCAAATTATACCCGGCAGGAATTCATCTCGCACTTCGTAGGGCGGATTCTTGAAGATCTCTTTGTTAGTTTCTCTGGAGAGATGCTCGCTGGCATTCATACCATCCAGGATCCCCAGGCAGCGCAACAGGCGCGCCAATTATATGAGGAGATCGCGCGTCGCCGCCGTCAGGAAGAGACAGAGTAGCACCGGACCTCTGTCTCTTTTTCTCACCAATTCCGCACTGATCTTTTTGCTGCATCCGTAGAGTCGCTGGTATAGATGGTGGAGTTCGTAGTGTTGCGCTGCTTAAAGCAAGTTCAATGGCTTGCCAGTTCTGCGCGGGGCCGGGGCCGGTTCTGATGAGATGGTGTACCCGGCGTCGTCCAGGGTCGCCTCGATCTGTTGTAGCGAAACCTGGTCTGGATCAAAGCGTAGATGGACGCTTTTCGTGGGAATATCGGTTGAAACCTGCTCAACTCCGGTCAGCGCGCCTAAGGCGCCATTGATGGTTCTGACACAATGTTCACAACTGATATCTGGAACCGAAAGAGTGATATCCTGTGCCATATAAGTTCTCCTTGTCGTGGGAATGCAGCGTGCAAAAGTATATGAACGCTGCCTATTATTACCGATTGCCGGCGAGATTGTAGAGTTGGACGAGTTCCTGAATGATCTCGTCTCCTCGGCCTTCGGCTATGCCTGCGGGGACGCATGTATGCAGGTGGCTATCAACCAGCATCCCCTCAAGTTTCTCGATCGCTTTACGGACGGCATAGGTTTGCCGCAAGATGTCGACACAATACTTATCCTCTTCAACCATTTTCCGGATGCCACCCAGATGTCCCTCAATATAATTGAGTCGTTTGAGGATATCCTGTTTATCTGCATTCATCGTGCTTTCCCCTTTCTTTATACCCATACCCACCCGGTATGGGTATAAAGAAAGTATAGCATAGTGAGCTCGATTTTGCAAGCGACGATGCTAGCGGTGGAGCAGATGCACGATGATCATGGTTGGATCACAGCCGATGAGTTTCATTCCGATAAAAAAGAAGAGGATCTGGATCAGTACGAGTAGGGCAATGCCAGAAATATTCCAGCGAAACCTGTTTGTACTCCGGGGTGGGAAGGAGGGAGGTGTCTCAAGCAGTCGTTCGACACGATATTTCATGGTAGTCTGCTGGGGTAACAGCGGCTGTCCTAGTCCCGCAGAGAGATAGGGCTCTTCGTCCACACCGTGCAGCCATACTTTGGTGAGCGCGCTAGCCAGAGCCAGCGGACGCCTGGTAGTGGATACGGCTTGTTCATCACAGGCCAGTTCTTTTTCCTGCTGGAGTTGATGGTAGCCCTTATGGCTGGTTGGAAGGTAGAGGAACGCATCGCGCAAAAAAGCGGCCAGGAACAGCACACCATAATCTCGTCGGATGACATGCTCGACTTCATGTGCCAGCACGGCATCCAACTCGTGGGTATCGAGATGGTTGATCATCCAGGGTGAAAGAAAGATTATAGGTCGAAAGAAGCCACAGGTAAACGCAATAGGGTGCTGAACAGGAAGCAGAAACACCTTGATGGGCGTGAGGTATCGTCCCCGGACGAGCCGATCAATGCGCTGATGGATGTCCTGAGTAGCGCGTTGACGATAGGAGGATACGAAGCGGTGCATCAAAAAGATGCGGATCAGTGCCTTGAGCATCGCTCCGAGCAGCAGTGCCGAGGTGAGAAGCGCCAGCATACTGGCCAGCAATTCATCCCATAACGGATCCCCAGCCAGGCAGAGATGTTCCACAAAATGGTAGAGGCAAAACACGCTAAAGCCTAATGGGAAGAAGGGAAGGACAAGAATGAGGAGCTGGAGCTTGCGCCGCTGTGACCATGGGGTGATATTGTTCAGATTTTTGAGCGTGGCGCCACTGCCAAGAATGAGCGAAAGAAGAATGACTCCCCCAATCAGTGTATGCACTGCCCTATCCCCTCTTCCTACTACCTCATGATGGCGATGACTGGCCTGGATGACCGCGATGGGTGAACGAAACAAAGCACCAAAAAGGATATCGTATGCCCTGATGTATTATTCTCATCTGTTATAACCACATTTTACCATAGAAGGGCGAGAGAGGAGAAGTGCGTGAGGATGATCCTGGTAGTTCAGCAACTTGATCAAGATCCCTGAGGAACAGATGCTCTTATACCTTGGTTTTCTGTACGAAATAGATCCGGTATTTTCCCATGTTGCCTTTTTCTTTTGAGAAACGTGTGTAGATGATGAATGTACATGACATTGGTGGTTTTCATCTCCATGAAGCGGCAACTTCTAGAGAAATGGGATGTCTACGATGATTGTTCTCAAGAAAGTACGATTGAAATGGGACTAGGCAATGAGGAAGTGGTTCTCGGTCGCCCTTGGTATTATGACCGCGACCGGTGGCTTTTTAGATGCGGGGACTATTGCTACGTCCGGCGAGGCGGGGGCGAAGTTTGGCCTGGGTCTGGTCTGGCCTACAGTAATGGCAACGCTGGCCGTGATCTTGCTGGTTGAGATGGTAGGGCGTTTTACCGCGGTCTCCAAAAAGCCCTATGCGGCCGCTATTCGTGAGGAATTTGGCTTTGCCTTTTTCCTGGTGCCCCTATCCTGCGAGGTGGTGGCCGAGAGCCTCTTGCTGAGCGCAGAACTGGGTGGTATGGCCATCGCGCTCTCCCTCTTTACCGGTATCTCCTGGCATGTGCTCCTGCCGATAGCTACCCTGTTTATCTTCGTCATGGTCTGGCGAGCTCCTTTTGATTGGATTGAGAATGGCCCTGCTCTGTTTGGACTATTGATGTTCTCATTTATCGTGGCTATTATCGTGTTGGGGGGACCTTCGCGCGCATCCCTGGTGACGCTCTGGAAACCTACCATTAAGTCGGGAGAACTACCTACATACCTCTATCTCATGGCAGCCATTCTTGGCGCAACGATCAGCCCTTATCTTCTTTACTTTTATTCCTCCGGTGTACGTGAGGAAGATTGGTCTGGCGATGCTCTTTTCCTCAATCGCGTGACTGCTGTGCTGGGTATGGGATTCGGTAGCGCCGGTTCTGTTGCTATTATTGTGCTCTGCGCCATAGTTTTGCAGCCGCTACAGATGCAGGCGATCTCATTGGGTGAGATTGGCCTGGCGCTGGCGAAACCCTTTGGCTCTATTGGGGCTCTCCTTTTCGCCGCTGTTCTGTTTGTAACCTGTACAGGTGCCGCCATGGAGTGTGCTCTGTCGCTTTCTTATATCGTTGCTCAGGGCTTTGGATGGGAGTGGGGTGAGGGGAAGAAGCCGGTCGAGGCGGCTCGCTTTAATCTGGTCCTTATTCTCGCCCTGCTGATCGCTTTTTTGATTGGTATATGGGGAACCGATCCACTCAAACTGGCTCTTTTTGCCTCAACTATCATCGCGCTTTTCCTCCCTATCTCTCTCTTGCCGTTTCTTGTCCTTATGAACGATCCACAATACCTGGGCGATAAGATCAATGCAAGCTGGATGAATTTTGCGCTGATTGCTATTTTATCGCTGGCTTTTCTGGTTGCAGCCATTTCGATTCCACTTGAATTGATGAGTGGAGGAGGGTAGCAGCATGTCTACGATGAACGATGATATATTCTCGAGTGCGGATATTATGGATTCGCAACTGGTAACGAAAGATAAGAAGAACATTGGCCGGGTCGCAGATGTAGAGGCTGAGTGGAGGGAGGATGGTACGCTGGTGCTGACGAACATGGTTATTGGCCCTCAAGCCCTGGCCGGTCGTGTGGCAACCCC
Source organism: Dictyobacter halimunensis (assembly GCF_036245075.1). Lineage (NCBI taxonomy): Bacteria > Bacillati > Chloroflexota > Ktedonobacteria > Ktedonobacterales > Dictyobacteraceae > Dictyobacter > Dictyobacter halimunensis. The sequence continues at coordinate 874,565 of NZ_BSRI01000002.1, read as the reverse complement.
TTTACGCGTGCTCATGCAACGTCTGCTGCATGATCGTTTTGAGCGGCGCATCCCTCTGCGAGAGGTTGAAGCGTTTGGGCCAACCCTACGCCTATGCCGCAACGAGATAGACTATCATGTAGGGCGATCTGAGCACTGGATCGCGGCACATATTATACGTTGGATTCCAGGGAGTGGACGTCTATGAAGCGGGCCCCTGCAAAGATGTTTATCAGCGATCTGCTGGGTTGTAAGATTGTGACTGCTCAGGGAAAGGTGCTTGGTCATGTACTTGATCTGATGTTGACCGCGGCACCAGAGTACCGGGTGCGGGCTTTGATGTATGGTCGTAGTGGTCTATTCCACCGTCTGAGTGTGCTCAGCCCGTTTCGTAAGATGGCTGGAGTCAATCCGCCATGTGACACGATTCCCTGGCACGCTGTAGATTCACTTGAAGGCTCACTGATTCGGCTCAAAGCTGACTTTGACGTTGACCAATGATGTTTTTGTATCCCGCGCCTTGAGGCCTGCTTGCTTCTCTCCCGCTTTGCCCTGAATAAAATTGGTCCCTATTCTCTCCGTATCATAGATCGTTGGCGTTCAAATAGTATCGCAAAAAGGACCAGAAAAGAGGCATGCTCTTTTGCTGGCCCTTCCTGTATCATAACGGCCTCAATTGAACTTGCTCGGCGCTTCCCTGATGCCTTGATAGTTATTTATCACATAGGTGTCCATGCTGCTATAGTTGTTCCCGCCATCAGAGGCGGCATGTATTTACAACCTCTATGCTCCTGATGCTTTAAATAGAGCAATTGCTTCCTCGTCTGTCCGCCTTTAACAGGGAAAACAGGCCTTTTCTTCCATATGCATAACTTATATTTATGCATATCATATATATTTTTCATGTATGAAGAATTTCCATTGACAGGATGTTGGAGAGTCAGCTATTATTATTAATAATATTGATCTACTAAGTCAACAAAGAGAAGGGATGCTATGAGCTTCAAGTTGCTGGCTATCAACGGTAGCCTGACGCCTCCTCCATCACGAACGCGTGTTGTGCTTGATGGCGCACTGGCGGGTGCGAAGGCATTTGACGCGGACGTTGAAACGCAGGTATTAGAACTGCGCGATTTTAGATTGGAGTTCTGCGATGGTCGCGCTCTTGAGGACTACAATAGCGATACGCGGAGAGCGCTTGATCTGGTAGAGGAGGCAGATGCCTATCTGGTTGCGACCCCTATTTACCGTGGATCATATACTGGTGCACTCAAGAATTTTTTTGATCTCATTCCTAATGATTCTCGTGGGCATGATCCTTTACGAGGTAAGGTGGTCGGATTGCTGGCTACCGGGGGAAGCGATCATCATTACCTTGTTTTAGAGCATCAGTTGCGTCCGTTATTGGGTTTCTTTGGGGCATATACCCCGGCTAGAGCTATCTACGCTTCCGCTAAAGACTTTGATACACAGAAGCGGGTGCAGGGGAAGCTGGTGGAGGAACTGACGCTGTTGGGGCAAGAGATTGTTACTTTATCACGTTTCCTGAGAGACAATCCTCATCTTTCTCGCCCTGAGCGTGTTGGCAGTCGTCTCAGTTAACGATTGAAGCTTAGAAAGAGGTCATTACAATGGGTGTAGCGCACAGCGATTTTCGTCTTGCTTTGGGTCATTTCGCTTCTGGCGTGACTGTTATTACGACTCAGCATCAAGGGCAACTCCATGGGACAACTGTAAGCTCCTTTTGTTCGCTGTCCCTTAATCCTCCACTTATCCTTGTTGGCATCGATTTGAATGCGGCGATTCATGATTTGATTATTGGCAGCGAAGTTTTTGCCGTTAATATTCTTGCGGAGCATGCTGAAGATCTCTCGCGGCATTTTGGCCGTCGCATTCCCGATAAGTTTTCGACGATTGCCCACCATTATGGTCAGCTTGGTGTTCCCTTACTCGATGGTGCGTTGACGACTCTGGAGTGTCGCCTGGTGGCGCGCTATCCCGGAGGGGACCACTCGATCTTCGTTGGCGAGGTTGTCTCCACCGCTATCCAGCCGCAGCATCAGCCTTTACTCTACTATCGTAGTAAGTATGGTCGCTTGCAGGATGCCATCATTACCCAGGCCAATGTGCCCGGTCTGTTTACTCAGGAAGCGAGGAGTTAGTGAAGTTGAGACAGCAGGATACTACTGACCTCATTGTACAGGCGCGTCATCTCTATCTGGATTACGCACAAAGCAATACTGATAGCCATCATGTTGCGGTGGTCAAAGACGCGAACTTCGCTATTGAGCGTGGTGAGAAATTCGTAATTATTGGACCCTCTGGTTGTGGCAAGACAACACTCCTCAAGGCCATTGGTGGTTTCCTGACACCATTACAGGGTGACATACTCCTCGATGGTAAACCTGTGCATAAGCCGGGTCCCGATCGCGCCTTTGTTTTTCAGGATTTTGAGCAGCTTTTTGCCTGGCGTACCGTGTTGGATAACATTGTGTATGCCTTGCAGGTGACGAAGCGCATCCCTAAACAGGAAGCGATCAGCAAGGCGCGCTCCTACCTTGAGTTGGTCCAGGTTGCCCACGCGGCCGACAAATATCCATATCAGCTCTCCGGCGGCATGAAACAGCGTGCGGCCCTGGCTCGTGCCCTGGCTCTGGAGCCTGCTATCCTGCTTATGGACGAGCCATTTGGGGCCCTGGATGCCATTACGCGTAATCAACTGCAGCTTGAATTAAACGACATCTGGCAGCGCACGGGCGTCACTATCGTGCTGGTGACCCATTCTATTCAAGAGGCCGTCTTTTTGGGGACGCATGTCATGGTTATGTCTTCTTCTCCCGCCATGATCCGTGAGATTGTCGATACGAGTCACGCGGAAGAGTTTGGCAGCAAGGAGTTTGATGATATCTCGAAGCATTTGCGCTCGCAGCTTATCCATCATGAAACACGATCTGAAGAGATCGCGCAGCTGAGTGCTGTGGAATAAATCGGGTGCGCTACTCGTATGTGGCGTTAGAGCAAGAAAGGAATCTTTTGTGGGCCTGTTACAACCTGCTTCCACCAGAATACGCGAACTGGCGGTGACCAGAAAGGTACGCCAGCTGCCAGCGTGGTTGCGCCAATTAGTGTTTGGACTGATCATTCTTGTTATCTGGCAATGCTATGTCAGCTTTAGTGGGGCCAGTTCATTACTGATCGCATCCCCTCTTGCTACTTTGCATGCCCTGTATGTTGATATCGGTAACGGTCAGTTGATCAGCGCTACGTTGATCTCATTGCAAAATCTGGCGATTGGGATGGGGATAGGCATTGTTCTGGGACTGATCCTGGCCTCGTTCTCCGCATTTTCTCAACTGGGGAGAGATCTATTGACCCTGCTGACATCTATCTTCAGCGCGTTGCCCGGTATCGCTATCTTACCGTTGACAATGCTCTGGTTCGGTCTGAGCTCAGCAGCCATTGTCTTTGTCGTGGTCTATGGCTCGATCTGGCCAATCTCGGCCAATACAGAAACTGGTTTTCGTACCATTGGAGCCACGACGCGCATGGTCGCGTTGAACCTGGGCCTCAACCGCGTCCAGATCGTGCGCGATGTCTTTCTGCCAGGCGCACTTCCTCACATCCTGTCAGGATTACGACTGTCCTGGGCCTTCGGCTGGCGTACAGTGGTAGGGGCGGAGATTGTCTTCGGAGTGGCTGGCTCCAATGGTGGGCTTGGCTGGTACATCAATAATGCACGCTACTTCCTCAATCCGCCCGCCATCTTCGCTGGCCTGGTGATTATCTCTCTGCTAGGTATGCTGCTCGATGCGCTTTTCCAGTGGATCGAGCGCCAAACCATTGTGAAATGGGGCATGAAGCAGGCTCAATAGTATACAGTCTCCGGTGCTTATGTACCTATGTTTCCACAAAAGGACAACACTATGATGAGTAAACGATATCGGCCCCTGGCTTTCGTGCTGGTTCTGCTAGTTTTATTCCTGAGCGCCTGCGGCAATTCAGCTAATGCGGGTAGTGACAAGGGTGCGCCCTCGTCCTTCACCATCGTCTATCAGCCGGGCCTGGGTTCGGTGACCTTTATTACCTTGAAATTGCAAAAGACACTGAGCAAGCAATTTCCTCACACAGATTTTCAGTGGAAGATCGTGAATAGCGGCTCGGCGGTACGCGAGGCGATCATCTCCAATCAGGGGCAACTTGGTGCGCTTGGTATCTCACCGTTTCTGGTGGGTTGGGATCATGGTATGGATTGGAAGGTATTGCTTGCCACCAGTTTGAACGATACCTGGTTGGTGGCAAAGAATCCGCGCATTAAATCCTTGAAAGATTTTGGACCCAACGACAAGATCGGTGTAGTGGCCCCTGACGCGCAGCAAGCCATTGTGCTACGTAAAGCTGCTGAACAGCAGCTGGGCAACGCGCACGCGCTCGATAAGAATCTGGTAGCTATTGGCTCGGTGGATGGTGAGCAGGCTTTGTTGTCTGGTCAGATTGCTGCCAATTTCTCGGGATCACCTTTTCAGGAGCGTGAGGTGGCGGCCGGTGGTCACATCGTTTTGCACACCACCCAGCCCTTTGGCCCGGTCGGAACCGGTCTGATCGTGCTTCCCCAGAGCTTCTATAATCAGTACCCCGAGTTCAGCAAGACGGTCTATAAGGATCTGCTGGGCGCGACTACCTATGTGACCAACCATCATCAGGAGGCGGCGCAGTACCTTGCCCAGGATGCTGGCAGTGGAGGTAGTGGCTCGGTCAAGCAGTTTAAGGATCTACTTGATAGTAAGTCACTTTCCTTTGAGACGACCCCCTCGGGCTTGATTGCCTATGCCACCTTTATGAAATCTATTGGATTAATCTCGAAGGCCCCCGGTTCTGTTAATGACCTGGAACTGCCTACGGTTGCGGGTACTGGAAGCTAGAGCAAGACATCTAATAACTACTCATTGTGCAGTGAGAAAGAGAGGATTCCCATGGGTACAAGACAAGGACAGTTCAAGCTGGGCGCATTCTTACAGAATACCGGCCATCACGTTGCCGCCTGGCGGCATCCTGATTCCAGGGCGGATGGTGGCCTGGATTTTGCTCATTATCGTCAACTGGCTCAGACGGCTGAACGGGCTAAATTCGATATGGTCTTTCTGGCGGATGGCGTGGCTGTGCGTCGCGATCAGAATCCTGAATCATTGAGCCGTTCGGGCCAGATTGTGCACTTTGAGCCTCTGACACTGCTCTCGGCCCTGGCCGCAGTGACAGACCATATCGGCCTGGTGGCAACCGCATCAACAACCTATAATGAGCCGTATCATATCGCGCGTAAGTTTGCTTCACTGGACTATTTAAGCCATGGACGTTCTGGCTGGAATGTGGTTACCTCCGCCACGGAGGCCGAGGCGCTGAATTTTAATCGCGAGCAACATATGGAGCATGCCTTGCGTTATGAGCGTGCGCGCGAGTTCTTACAGGTTACTCTCGGACTATGGGACAGTTGGGACGATGATGCCTTTCTACGCGATAAAGAGTCGGGCATCTATGTCGATCCTGACAAAGTGCATGCGCTCAATCATAAGGGCAAGCATTTTTCTGTGCGTGGGCCGCTCAATGTTGCGCGTCCACCACAGGGATATCCCGTGATTGTGCAGGCCGGTGCTTCTGAGGATGGTCAGGATTTCGCGGCGTCAACGGCCGAGGTTATCTTCACCGCTCAACAGACATTGCAGGAGGCTCAAGCCTTTTACGCAGGTATCAAGGGCCGACTGGCGAACTATGGACGTTCGCCTGATCAACTTAAAATTATGCCCGGCGTGTTTCCGGTGATCGGTCGGACCGAGACGGAAGCCAGAGCGAAATATGATCAATTGCAGAATTTAATCCATCCAAAGGTTGGCCTGGCCTTGTTGAGTGGTAATCTTGGCGGTTTCGACCTCTCAGCCTATCCGCTTGATGGTCCATTGCCGGATTTGCCTGAAACCAACGGCAATAAGAGCCGTCAAAAGCTGGTGACCGATCTTGCCCGGCGAGAGAATCTGACGATCCGTCAGCTCTACCAGGCTATTGCTGGGGCGCGCGGTCATCGCACCATCTGGGGTACCCCTGAGCAGATCGCCGATCAATTGGAAGAGTGGTTTGTCAATGACGCCGCCGATGGTTTTAACATTATGCCCCCCTATCTGCCGGCTGGATTAGATGACTTTGTTGAACTGGTTATTCCTATTCTGCAGCGCCGTGGCCGCTTTCGCACCGAGTATGAAGGCCAAACCTTGCGCGAGAACCTGCGCCTGGCTCGACCAGCCAACCAGTATGCTATTCCCTCTTATGTGTAAGTTTTCCTTCCGTTACTCAGGGGCGCTGGCGTGGGTCTGATTGTGACTCCACCCTGGCATTCCTATATGTGACTGGCCGCCATTATGAGGAGCTGGTGCAATACAGCCGTCCGGCTGTATTGCACCAGCTCCTCATAATGTGCTGAACTCCGCGTGCGTCAGGCAGGGGAACCCCTCCTGCTTTTGCCTCATTTTCCGGTGTACCTCAGCAGAAGATATGGCCAATCGTGTCTACGCTAGAAGCAAACGGCCGTGATATATAGGAGATAGTGTTATATAACGGGGCTTTAACCGAATTATAACTTTGGGGCTGTACGTTAGTTAACACTGTTTTAAGAATAGGAATCTTTCTATTTTAGAAAGGAAATAGAGATGGCTGTATTTGCGACGACTTTTGGTCGGCTCGCTGAACGCCTTTCGAAGGGCAAGATCAGTGATACACTGCAGTCCCATGTCGGGGTTGTGCCGAATCCGATCAGTAAGCATAGTAAAGAGCTCAAACCCCGTATTGAGGACGCGAAGATGTTCCGCAGCGTCTGCCCGTACTGTGCTGTTGGTTGCGGCCAGCGCGTCTACGTCAAGGACGACAAGGTCATTGATATTGAGGGCGATCCCGATAGCCCGATCAGCGGTGGCACCTTATGTCCCAAGGGATCGGCCAGTTTCGGGTTAGTTAATAATCCCAATCGCGTGACGAAGGTGAAGTACCGCGCGCCCTATGCCCGGGATTGGGAAGAGAAGCCGCTTGAGTGGGCGATGCAGCGCATCGCCGAGCGTGTGTATCAGACGCGCGAAGCGACCTTTGAGGAGGTTGATGAGGATAACCGGCCGATCAATCGCACGCTGGGTATAGGCTCGTTGGGTGGCGCGACCCTGGATAACGAAGAGAACTATCTGATTACCAAGCTGTTCCATTCCTGGGGTATGGTGAGCATCGAGAACCAGGCCCGTATATGACACAGCGCCTCAGTGCCGAGTCTCGGCGCAAGCTTTGGCCGTGGTGCCGCCAATACGTTCCAGCAGGACATTCAAAATAGCGATTGTATTCTGATCCAGGGAAGCAATATGGCCGAATGTCATCCGGTCGGCTTCCGTTTTGTCATGGCCGCCAAGAAGAGGGGCGCGAAGATTATTCACGTTGACCCGCGCTTTACCCGTACTTCGCAGATGGCCGATATTCACGCTTCAATCCGCACGGGTAGCGATATCGCCTTTCTTGGTGGCATCATTAACTATGTGCTGCAAAATGAGCTCTACTTTAAAGAGTACGTCAAGGCATATACCAATGCCACATCGATCGTCAAAGAAGATTTCCAGGATACAGAAGACCTGGAAGGGGTTTTCTCCGGTTTACATTCAGAGAGAGACATCTATAACAGCGAGAGCTGGCAGATGGAGCTCAAGGATGAGTTTAAACAGGATGGAAATTCCGATGAGGCTAAGCGCGCTTCCGAAGAACATCATGACGAACAGCAGGTGATGCCTTCTGGGATGGAGGGCAAAGGTATGCTGCCCCATCTGCATCCCAGCCAGGTTGAACGCGATGAGACGATGCAGCATCCTCGCTGTGTGCTGCAGGTTTTGAAGCGCCACTTTGCGCGCTATACGCCAGAGGTAGTGGAGCAGATTACCGGCGTGCCGCAGGATGTGTTCCTGGAGATCGCCAATACGCTGGTGCAGAACTCCGGTCGCGAGCGTACGACCTCGCTGATCTACGCAGTCGGCTGGACGCAGCACACGGTTGGTGTCCAGATGATTCGAGCCGGAAGCATTCTCCAGTTGCTGCTGGGCAACATTGGTCGACCCGGCGGTGGTGTGCTGGCCTTGCGTGGACATGCCAACATCCAGGGTTCGACTGATATCGCGACGCTCTATGACCTTCTCCCCGGCTATCTCGTGATGCCTCACGCGGGCCGCAATGAGCTTGATCTCAAGACCTACCTGGACCATGCCACCCAGGATACCGGCTGGTGGCATCATTACCCAGAGTACTTTATCAGTTTCATGAAGGCCTGGTATGGTGATGCGGCCACCAAAGAGAACGATTTCGCCTATAACTACCTGCCGAAGATTACCGGCGATCATTCTGAGATTCCAACCTTCGTCAATATGATGGATGGTAAGGTACGAGGATTCTTCCTGATGGGTGAGAATCCCGCGGTCGGCAGCCCCAATAGCCGTTTCCACCGCGAGGCGCTTTCCAAGCTTGATTGGCTGGTGGTGCGCGATCTGTTTGAGATCGAGAGCTCGACCTTCTGGAAAGAAGAAGGGATGGATCCGGAGACGATTCCCACAGAAGTCTTCTTCATCCCGGCCGCCGGCCACGTGGAGAAAGAGGGCAGCTTTACCAATACACAGCGGCTGATTCAGTATCGTGAGAAGGCGGTCGAGCCGCCAGATGATGCGCGTTCAGAAAACTGGTTCGTGAGTGAGCTCTATGAGCGCGTTAAAGAGTTTTACAAAGATAGCACCAGGCCAAAGGATCGCGCGATCCTTGATCTTACCTGGCCCTATCGGCGAGAGGGACCCAGCCGCGAACCGGTGGTTGATGATATTGTCAAAGAGATCAATGGCTACACGGTCGCCGACGGGAAGGTTGTGAGCAGCTTTAACGGATTAAAGGCCGATGGCAGCACGGCCAGCGGCTGCTGGATCTGGGGCGGCATCATGCCCGAGGAGGGGAAGAATCTCTCCAAGAGCAGGCAGGCGGATGAGTATGTGAGCCCGAACTGGGGCTTTACCTGGCCGGCGAATCGCCACATCCTCTATAACCGCGCGTCCGCTGACCCCGATGGCAAGCCCTGGTCAGAACGCAAGAAGTACCTCTGGTGGGACCCCGAGCACGACAATGGGAACGGCTCGAAGGGACGCTGGGTTGGCTATGATATCCCAGATTTCCCTGAAACCAAGGCTCCTGATAAGCCGGCCGACCCCAAGGGAATGGGAATGGATGCGCATTCGGGCGCCCAGCCCTTTACCATGCAGGCGGATGGCTGTGGCTGGCTCTATGTCGCGCGTGGCATCGCCGATGGTCCTTTGCCGACGCACTACGAGCCGATCGATTCGCCTGTGACGAATCTGCTCTATCCCAAGCGCTCGCATAATCCTGTCGTCAAGATGTGGCCGCGCCCCGATAATCGTATCTCGGGGAATGACAATCCCGATTATCCGTATGCGATTACGACGTATCGCCTCACCGAGCATCACGTTGGTGGTGCCATGACGCGCTGGATCCCCTGGCTTTCGGAGTTGCAGCCATCGCTGTTCGCTGAGATCAGTCCCGAGCTGGCGGAGAAGCATGGGGTGAAGAATGGCGATTGGATCGTCATCTGGACAGCGCGTGCCGAGATTGAGGCTCGGGTATTGGTAACCGATCGGATGCGACCGCTGCGCATGGGCAAGCGCATTGTGCACCAGGTTGGCATCCCTTTCCAATGGGGCTATCAGGGTGTGGTGAAAGGGGATATTGTCAATGATCTGGCTTTGCTGGTAGCTGATCTCAATGTTAGCATGCACGAGGCGAAGTCGTTTACCTGCAATATCCGGGCCGGACGCCGCCATCACTCGAAGCTGTATCCAACAGCCGGTAGCGATCTTTCTCGCCATACCGATCCGATCTATCGTGCTCCGGAACAAGAGAAAAAGCAGCAGTAGGCAGGAAGAAAGGAGGCCACATGGGCCATATGGGCTTTTTTACCGATACGACGCTGTGTATCGGGTGTAAGGCATGTGAGGTTGCCTGTAAGCAGTGGAATCAACTTCCTGCCGACGGCTACAATTGGACCGGCAACAGCTACGACAATACCAAAATGCTCGGGTCGACGACCTGGCGGCACGTGGCATTCGTGGAGAAGCCACATGTCCAGCAGGACAAGAGCGGCAAGATGACCGATTGGCTGATGATGAGCGATGTGTGTAAGCACTGCGCCAATCCCGGTTGTATGGAGGCATGCCCCACCGGCGCGATTATTCGCAACGAATTCGGTGATATCTATGTGCAGCCGGACATTTGTAATGGATGTGGCTATTGCGTGCCGTCGTGCCCCTTTGGGGTCATCGATCAGAAGATGGATGATGGACGAGTTTTCAAATGTACGCTCTGCTATGATCGACAGAAGATTGGCATCGAGCCGGCCTGTGCCAAGGCGTGCCCGACCGATTCGATTACCTTTGGTGATGTCGACGATCTGCGGACTAAAGCGAAGGGGCGCGTGCAGGAACTGCATGAGCGTGGAGAAGAGAGCGCGTACCTCTATGGCGTGGATGAGGATACGTCGGTGGGGGATCTCAACGCATTCTTCCTGCTGACCGATCGGCCATCCGCCTATAATCTGCCGGAGAAACCGAAGCTGCCACAGGATAATATCGCCACCGGTTTCTTTGCCAGCCTGGTGATGGCCAGCTTTGTGACGCTGACGACCGTGGTGTCGTTATGGCCACGAAAGAGGTAATGGTTGATGGATAAGTATAATGAAGCGCAATCACAAGACATCCGCAATGGGGCTGGTACCGTTGTCGGCTACAAGGTGCCTGACCTTTCAGATGAGCCAAAGACGAGCACCCCACTTGTCGACTCGCGCATCGAGTGGAAGGGCCCGGCGGATACGTACTATAACATTCCCTTGCTCAAGAAAGCGCACTGGACGTGGGAGATCATGCTCTACTTCTTCCTGGGAGGATTGAGCGGTGGCGCATTTCTGGTGTCGTCCATCGCGCACTTCTTTGGCGCCGAGCGCGATGCTCCTCTGGTGCGCGCGGGACGCTACCTCTCGTTCGTGGCGATCCTGATCAGCCCGGTACTCTTGATTAAAGACCTGGGCCGCCCTGAGCGGTTCTTGCATATGCTGCGCGTCTTTAAGCTGCGCTCGGTGATGTCTTTGGGAACATGGGGCATCACGACCTTTGGCCTTTGTAATGGACTGGTGACCGTTCACCAGGCGGCTAGCGACGGTCTGCTCAACTGGTGTAAGCCATTGGCCTGGTTGGCGAACAAGTTGATCCCGGTGAAGCTGCTCGAGGTTGTGGGATCGATCCTGGGATTGTTCGTTGGTTCCTACACGGGTGTACTGCTCTCCTCGACAGCGGTACCCATCTGGGCCAGGGCCAGGCGCGTGCTGGGACCATTGTTTGTGACCTCGGGTCTTTCAACAGCGCTGGCTGCTCTGTCGCTGATCCTTTCGTTTGGTCGTCCCAAACACGATACGGTTGAGCGCTTAGAGCGGGCCGAGTTGATTACCACTGCGAGCGAGTTGGGCCTGATCGCATCCCTAGTGCCTATGTTGGGATCACTTGGGAAGCCGCTTTTCAAAGGCAAGAGCTCGCTGCTCTTTACCGTCGGCTCGGTTGGGGCTGGCATGGCCTTACCTTTGAGCCTGAACATCGGGAAACGGCTGGCCAGGAAGACTGACTCTCGTTCCCTGACCATCGCATCATCCTTGCTAGTGCTGATCGGTGGCTTCATCTTACGTATGGAGTGGGTGCGCGCGGGACGGAAATCCGCTGATTCCACAGCTGATACGCACGAGTATAATACAACCGAGTGGCATGAAGGCCATAAATAGATTGTTCTAAACTTTCACAGTGGCGAAAAGGAGAGCGGGGCCAGAAGTATTCAACGGCTGGCCCCGCTCTCCTTTTCGCTTTGCGCATTTTCCCTGGTTACATGGCTTCCTTTATAATATTATGCTGCGCTATGTTTACTATTGTCATGCCTTTGTGGTGACTTTTTCTGCTGGTCTTCCTCTGGCCACGTGCGACTATTGTTCCAGCAGCCCCCGATCTGTTCCAGGCGTTTCCCTTTGGTTTCGGGACATCCACTCTTCCATCTGATTTTTCAGATGTGAAAAGCGTTTCTGCGAATGTTAGCCTTTATGTGGCAAAACACCCTCAATGACGCCCTTCATCGATTTGGTAACGATACCGGCCTCTTCGGGATCTCCTTTGACCAGGGCGGCCGCGAACTTCTTGGCCTGCTCAATCGTGATGTGCGGTGGCAGCGTCTCAATTTCGGGATCGGTGTAGACGTTCATTACGACTGGACGGTTGGCTGAGAGAGCCTGGTCGAAGGCCGGTCCTAGATCCTCTGGCTTATCAACGCGAATGCCCATCAAACCGATGGAATCGGCAAAGGTATCAAAAGGAAAATCGGGAATGGATTGGGTGAGGGGGAGCATCGGGTTCCCGGCCTCTACACGCATCTCCCAACTGACCTGGTTGAGGTCCTGATTGTTGAAAACGACAAAGATGAGGCGCGGATCGCTCCACTCCTGCCAGTATTTGGCGACTGTGATAAAGCCGTTGATGCCGAGCATCTGGACGGCTCCGTCTCCTGTCAGCGAGACTACTGGCCGATCGGGATAGGCGAATTTGGCCGCGATCGCGTAGGGAACCGCAGCCGCCATCGTTGCCAGATTTCCTGATAGTGAGCCGATCATGCCCTTGCGAATCTTGATATCGCGCCCATACCAGTTGGCGGTGGTGCCCGAGTCGGCGCTCAGCAACGTATTTTCGGGCAGGCGAGGCGAAAGCTCCCAGGCTACCAATTCCGGATTGATCGGATTGGCTTTTTGATGGGCTCGTTCATCGATGAGCTTCCACCAGTCACGGATATTCTCTTCAATCTTATTGCGCCAGTCGCGATCGGTCTTGCGCTTGAGTAAGGGGATGAGCGCCCGTAAAGACTGCTTACTATCGCCGACCAGGGCCAGTTCCATGGGATAGCGCAGGCTGAGCATGCGCCCATCGATATCGATCTGGACACCGCGCGCCTGCCCCTCCTTGGGTAGAAATTCCGAGTAGGGGAAGCTGGAACCGACCATCAACAGGGTATCGCAGTTCATCATCATATCCCAACTAGGCTTGGTTCCTAGCAATCCGATACCTCCGGTGACAAAGGGCAGGTCGTCAGGTAGTGCGGTTTTGCCCAGCAGCGCCTTGGCGACGCCACAGCCTAGCAGATCGGCGACCTCACTGACCTCTTCGTCCGCGCCTTTGGCTCCAGCTCCGATCAGCATGGCCACTTTGGATCCCGCGTTGAGAATATCAGCCGCCTGCTGCAGCTGTTCCTGCGTGGGGGTCACATAGGGGCGGAAGTAGCCCGTACCTGTATGCACCGAATTGTGGACGTGTGGTGGTGCCTCGACAGCATCGAGCTCCTGTACATCTTTGGGGATGATCACGCAGGTTACGGTGCGCTCCGACTGGGCTATGCGCAGGGCGCGATCGATCACCTGCCGCATCTGTGCCGCGTCCATGACGGTCTGCACATATTCGCCGGCGACATCTTTAAACAGGTTCTGCAGATCGACCTCCTGCTGATAGTTGCCGCCCATCGCCATGCGCGCGGACTGCCCTACGATGGCCACCACCGGCTGATGGTCCAGCTTGGCGTCATAGAGGCCGTTTAAGAGATGGATGGCGCCGGGACCGGAGGTAGCCATGCAGACACCGACCTCGCCGGTATACTTGGCGTGCGCGCAGGCCATAAAGGCCGCTTCCTCCTCATGGCGAACCTGTACAAACTGGAACATATCCTGGTGGCGCTCCAGTCCTCCCAGAATGCCGTTAATGCCATCACCGGGAAAGCCATAGATAAGCTTAACGCCCCATTGCGAGAGTCGCTTTAAGAGGAAATCACTTACTTTATCTGCCATTTATTTTCTACCTTTCTATTCCGTTCGAAATGTTTTCGTCGGTATTGTGGCCATCGTGACATTTATAAACTAATTTGGTCATAAGACGGTTAGAAGGAGAGGGTCATGAGAGCAAAATAATACTTCTATTCTGATCTGCATGGGACGTTAGTCTTTTCTCTTGGCACCACAGATGAGACACGAATAACGGTGTATTTCCGTAACAAACAGGCTTTTGCTTCCCTGGCTTTTTTGAAGACGGCATGTGTAGAGGCAATGGTGAACATTGTTACCTTTTGTCCGAGCTTGCTCGTGATACAGATGAATACATGAGGAGGCAGAAAAGATATATTATTCATGAATGTGGGCGGCAAGTCAGGTATAACTCATGGCAAGCGCGGATCGGGCTATATCTTCGGGGCTTAAAGGGTACAAAGAGAAGGAGAGACAGGCATGCGGATATGAAGATGTTCAAGAAGTTATTACGACAAATACCGGAGGCGAGATACTATCTGGCGATCATCATTCTTATTGGTTCTGTTGCTGGTAGCCTGATTATCTGGCAAGATTATAACCTCAGCTATGTCGTGAGCGGAGTCTTTTTGGATTCTCAGCATATGCAGCAGGTCTGGTCCCCGATGCTGCTGTTGCTAACGATCATTCTGATTCGCGCATTGCTTACCTGGGGGAATACATGGCTGGCCAATCGGCTGGCCGGGCGCCTCAAAATCAATATGCGCACCAGGCTGCTTACACATATCTTCTCGGCCGGGCCAGCCTATACGCGGGGAGAACGCAGCGGTGAATTGATTAACACCATCGTCGAGGGTGTGGAAGCGCTGGACCCCTATTTTAGTCAGTACCTACCGCAAGCTTTCCTGTCCTGTATCGTTCCCGTGGTCATATTTTTTGTGGTGATCAGGACGGATCTTCCCTCTGGCATTATCCTGCTGATCATGACTCCCATTCTGCTCTTTTTGATGGCGATGGCTGGCATGATGGCGGGCGCCGAGACAAAGAAGCACTGGCGCGCCTTGAGCGTGATGAGCGCCGCTTTTCTTGATACGGTACAGGGTCTGACCACCTTGAAACTGCTGGGACGTAGTGAGGAGCAGGCATCTGAGGTACAGAGGGTCAGTGACGATTTTCGCCAGACCACGATGCGTACGTTGCGCATCGCTTTTTTTTCGTCCTTTGTACTTGAAGAATGCGCCACCATCAGTACCGCTATTGTCGCGGTAGAGGTCGGACTGCGGCTTCTTATAGGCAATATGTCCTTCTTTACAGCGCTCTTTGTCCTCCTGCTGGCACCTGAGTTCTTCCAACCCTTACGGTTGCTGGCAACGAAGTATCATGCGGGGATGACGGGTTCAGTGGCGGTTCAGCGCATCGTCGAAATACTGGAAACGCCGGCTCCTGTAGATACGTCTCTTGTTGCAGAGCATGGCTCCAAAGAGGTTAGCGCGTCGGCACCGTTTACATGGGGTGCCATTCGGCTGGAGAACGTGAGCTATAGCTATGATGGCCAGCGTCCCGCACTCCATGACATCTCATTTCAGATTAATGCCGGGCAGAAGGTCGCGCTCATAGGACCCAGCGGGGCCGGTAAAAGCACACTCGTACAGATATTGTTACGCTTCATTGATATTGATGAGGGGAGTATTCTGGTAGGAGATCAACCGTTGCCAGATATCGAGCGTGCTACCTGGCGTGAGCAGGTGGCCTGGGTCCCCCAGCATCCCTATCTCTTTAACGCCACGGTCGAGCAAAATATTCGCCTGGGATCTTCCTCGGCGACGATGGAGCAGGTGATTGAGGCGGCTCGCTCCGCCCATGCGGATGACTTTATTCGCCAGTTGCCCCAGGGCTATCAGACCGTCATCGGAGAGCGTGGTGCCCGGCTCAGCGGTGGAGAAGCACAGCGCCTCAGCCTGGCACGGGCCTTCTTGAAGCAGGCCCCCCTCGTTATTCTGGACGAGGTGACCTCGTACCTGGATTCTGAGCACGAGAGCCAGATTCTGGACTCCATTGCCCGGCTTCGGCAGGGACGCACGGTGCTGGTTATCGCCCATCGCCTGCGGACGGTGCTCGATGCCGACCAGATTATCGTGCTTGATAAGGGACACCTGGTGGCGCGCGGCGATCACCGCATACTGCTTCAGGAATCACAGATGTATCAGCAATTGCTGATGAGCTATCAGGTAGCGGAAAGGAAGGATGGGGAAGAATGAGTGCATCACCTACTATCCTGTGGCGCCTGTTGCGCCAGCTCAAGCCTTTGGCGGGTTGGATGGTGCTGGCGATAGTTGCTGGATTGGCGACGATCGTCTGCGGCATCGGCCTGATGACGCTTTCCGCCTATCTCATCTCTGTGGCGGCACAGCATCCCTCACTCAGTGCGCTGGCGGTTACCATGCTTGGTGTGCGTATCTTTGGCGTTCTTCGTGGCGTTGTGCGCTACATTGAACGACTGATCTCGCATGACCTCACCTTTCGTCTGCTGGCGAGGTTCCGGGTCTGGTTCTACCGGGCGCTGGAGCCGCTGGTCCCGGCCCGCCTGGCGCCCTCTGAAGGCTCTATAGCGTCGGTGAGCTACAGCAGTGGAGACCTGCTGAGTCGGCTGGTGGCTGACGTCGAGATGCTGCAGGAATTCTATGTGCGTGTCATTTCACCACCCGCTATCGCGCTGATCATTGGTGTGGGCATGTATTTTATTCTGGGAGCTTATAATATACGTTTCGCCCTGGTCCTGTTTGCCTTCATGTTCCTGGGAGGAATCGTCATACCCATACTGTTGTATTGGATGAGCCGGAGGTTGGGACAGCGCCTGGTTATGGCGCGCGCGGCCTTAAATACCTCTCTGGTAGATAGCATTCAAGGTGTCGCGGATCTATTGATCTTCGATCGCGACCATGAGCAGCTGCAGAGAACGCTGAGGCTCAATCGCGAGCTTGTTCATTACCAGGCTCTGCAGGCGTGTATCGGTGGCCTGCGTGAGGGTCTGGATATCATGCTATCGGATGGATGTGCCTGGGCGATGATCCTGGTGGCCATCCCTCTCATTCGCACCGGCCAGCTAAACGGTATCTATCTCGCGTTGATCATTCTGGCCGCCCTCAGCAGCTTCGAGTCCATCCGTCCCTTAGCCAATGCTGCCCAGCAACTTGGCAATAGCATCGCCGCTGCGCGCCGGCTCTTCTCGGTCGCCGAGGAGCCGCCCGCTGTGCGTGATCCCCAGACGCCGGCCCCTGCTCTCGATCACTATGATATACAGGTACAGCACCTGTCATTTCGTTACCAGGAACAGGGGGAAGACGTTCTCAAGGACCTGGACTTCTCGCTTAAGCAGGGACAGTGCCTGGCTATTGTTGGCCCCAGTGGTGCCGGGAAATCGACCCTAGCGAGTCTGCTGGTCCGCTTCTGGGAATATGAACGGGGATCAATCACGCTGGGCGGGCAAGAATTGCAGGCGCTGGGACAGCAGGATATTCATCGCTATATTGGGGTCGTTGAGCAGCATCCCCACCTTTTTAATGCGACCATTTGCGAAAACCTGCTCCTTGCTCGTCCCGATGCCACGCAGGAGCAGATTGAGCAGGCCGCGAAACAGGCTCTCCTGCACGATTTTATCCAGGAACTCCCCGATGGTTACGAGACGCGCATTGGAGAGCAGGGGGTTAAATTAAGCGGAGGCGAGCGCCAGCGCCTGGCCATTGCCCGCGTTATCCTCAAAGGCGCGCCTGTGCTGATTCTGGACGAGGCTACCGCGCACCTGGATGCCGTTAGCGAACAAAGCATTCTCGATTTACTGCGCACATTTATGCGTGGACGCACAACCATCATCATTACCCATCGGCTGGTCGGGCTTGAGCACACGGACGAAATCCTGGTACTACGGGCTGGGAGGATCATCGAGCGGGGATTGCATCATGAGCTCTTGCAGATCGAGGGTTTATACTGGCATCTCTGGACGCAGCAACAACAGGTTCTGGAGACAGAGCGCTGGTAGGTGTTGGACAACATTATGGGTATAGGGGAAGAGACGGTATCTTGCGTTTCTTATGCACGTAATGTCTACCGCATCATCCCCATCTCATTCATTCTTAATACGTGCATAATCGTCCATAGGGATTAAATCGGGCGCAAGGCTCGAACCTATTGGGCTTGTTTTTGTAGCTTCTCGATGGCCTCTCTATCTTTTCTTTGGCGCAGAATCTTCAGCGTGAACCGTTCATAACGGATAAAGTAGGTGATACAGATGATCACGCAAGGAATCCCTACGCACAGAGAGAATATGCCGACAGGGCCCACTGGATTGACTGTAAACACCCCGACCGTCAGAAAAAACCAGGCTATGCTGAGAAAGATCAGGGCTTTGGCCAGTGCCCCCTCCATCTGTCTCGTTAACTCTTCCTCAGCTTTGACGGAAGCAGAGAGCTTTTCCTCTTGCTCAAACTCCAGTTGCCGTTGTGATTGTGACTTCTGTTGTGCACTTGAATGCAATGATTGGTTCATCCCTTTTTCCTTCTGCTACTGGCAACCGCCCCCAGCGTAAACAGCAAGAACAGGAGCGCCGTTACAATGTAGGGAAGGGGCGAAAACGATCGTTCAGTTTTTTTCAGAGGATTCTGCGCGAGCAAGCCCTGCTGATAATGAGCGATGATCGCCACCAGAAAAAGGAGTCCAATCGTGAAAAGCGGGATCAATGAATAAACGAGAATGGATTCAATGAGTTGTTTCTGCGTCATTATGTTAACTCCTTTCACCTTCTTCTCTGACTTCTGTTTCGCGGATCGGCGGCATGACGAGCGCCCCTTTGAAGACGTGGAAAAGGAACCAGAACGAGGGGATGAGCATAGACATGCCGATGAGCGCCGAAATGAAGAGCTCTGTCAGCGTCGTCTGGGGACTGGCCGTATTGGCGACGGTCAGATCCGGAGGAATAATGTATGGAATCTGCGCTAATCCCCAGGTGCCGAGCAGGGCCCCTGTTTCAATGATCATCAGGAGGCGCGAGAGCCGATAGTGCCGGTAGAAAAGGGCCCAGGCGACCGCCAGACCCAGCAGAACGGTAATCACCACGGCCCATATGGCATGAGCGATCATCCCTCCCCAGAGAATGGGGGCCTGCCAGGGAGAGAGCGCGATGCCCACGGCGCCTAACGCTGCCATGACACCTCCCGCGATGAGACCACGAATGCGGAAGGCCTCCATCATGGCGGTATCACCCTGTCCTTGCGCCTCGACCGTGAGGTAGGTGGCGGCGATGGTAGCGCTCAGCGCGATACCCATCAGACCAACGACAATCGCGAATGGGGTCAGCCAGACGCTGACCAGACCCACCGGGGGCTGTCCATTCACGATACGGACCTGCCCACTGGAGACCGCCGCGGCCATCGCCCCGAAGAGAAAAGGCGTAAACGTGCTTGAGATACTAAAGATCCGGCCCCAGGCCGTGCTCACCAGTTTGGTATTTGCGCTGAAGGTACGAAAAACGAACGCGGCGCCACGCAGCACAATGCCGATCAGGATCAGCACCAGCGGGATGAAAAATGCCGTTGTCAGTGTCTGGGCGACAAACGGGAATGCCGTCATCAGGCCGACGATGAGGTATGTCAGCCAGACGTTATTTGCCTCCCAGACCGCCCCGATGGCATTTTTAATCAGGTTGCGCATCGGCTCTTTTTGAGAACCAAAGGCCAGCAAGTCCCAGACGCCGCCTCCAAAGTCAGCCCCCTCCAGAGCAGCATAGATGATTAAGGAGAGCCAGAGCAGGACCGCAACCGCATATGCCAGAATCATGAAATGGTGCTCCTTTATTTATTTGATAGGTTCAGCTTTTACGGTATCTTTCACAATCAGTTCAGACCACGAACGCTGTGCTTCTCTGCGACGGGCTATCAGAATTAAGAAGGCTACCAGGGTCACTCCGAGCAGAATATAGATACAGGAGAAGACAATCAGGCTGATAGTCATCAATGGATTGGGCGTAACCGCGCTTCCCACGCGCATAATATTATAGACGATCCATGGCTGACGGCCTTCTTCGGTCGTGATCCAGCCAAGCTCAACCGCCAGAAATCCACACACTCCGGCCACGATCACGCCTCGTAATAGCCACTTATTTTCTGGAATCCTCCCTTTGCGCTTAAGATAGAGAAACCAGAAGAGCGCGCTGATGAAGAATATGAAAAATCCACAGCCCACCATGGCATCAAAGGCGAGATGAACGCGGACCGGATCGGGCCGATCGGCGGGTGGAAAGGCATCGAAGCCGGTTGTATGAGAATTGATAGTAAAATGGGATAGCAAGCTTTCGCCCTGTGGAATAATGATCGCGTACCGCGTTTGTTTCGTGTTTGGATCTGGTATGCCGCCGATATAGAGCGGCAAGCCATTGCCTGACTGCATCACCCCCTCCATCGCGGCGTACTTGGCGGGCTGCGTATCTTCGAGCGAGCGCGCGTTTAAGTCTCCGCATGCAATCTGCAGTGGAATGGCGATTCCCCCTAGCGCGAGTCCAATGAGCAGGCCACGACGGTGATAATCATCGCGCTTACCACGCAGCATGCCGAAGGCGTAGATAGCCGCGGCCCCCAGGCCGGTCGCGACATAACAGGCCAGAATCATATGTACCGTCTCAAATGGCGTGCTGGGATTCAGGATAGCGGCGAAGGGATCAATATTGGTCACCTTTCCATTGACCATCTGGAAGCCAGTGGGCGAATTCATCCATGAGTTGGCGCTGGTAATGAACCAGGCAGAGCTACTTCCGCTGAGCACGATAGGGAATGAGCAGAGCCAGTGTGCCTTTGGTGAGAGCCGTCCCCAGCCATAGAGATACAGGCCAAGAAAGATGCCTTCCATAAAAAAGGCGAAACCTTCGGTCGCGAACGGAAGCCCGATGATCGCGCCCGCCTTACCCGCGAAAATAGGCCAGACCAGGCTGATTTCAAACTCAACAATGGTGCCGGAAACCGCGCCGATGGCGAAGAGAATGGCGAAGGCGCGCGTCCATTGACGGGCGAGCATCATCATATGAGCATCTTTACGGAAAAGTGCCAGCCCCTCGGAGATGCAGAGCAGGACCGGTAGACCAACGCCCAGCACTGAAAAGATGATATGGAAGACAAAAGAGACGCCCATCTGGGTACGTGCGGCGAGAAGATTGGTCCAGAACATAGCAGTAAAATCCTCTAGTATTTTTTGGGCTGTCTCACCATCCTCATCATAAATAGTATCGGCCTTGCCCTCTGGCAGGTGGGCTCAACAGTCCTCATGCTATAACACGGATATCAGCGCTAATTCGTATCTCATCTGTACCATGCGGACAGACGACAAAACTACAGGTTATTGGAGTCTGGAGCGCAGATTGTTAGCACCGCCGCCCCTCAACCAGGACCGTGCAGGCACCGCACTGCCCATGGTCACATCCCTTCTTGGTTCCCGTGAGGTCCAGATATTCGCGTAGCGCGTCAAGGAGCGTCACCCGTGGATCAATCTGCAACACATGCTCTTGTCCATTGATGAAAAGAATAACGTTTTTCATGATAGCCTCAATTTCTCTCTCTTCATCTTTTTCCTACCCACGTACACGGCGTTGGTTGAGAAAAGTAACGTTGGGCGCTCTGGCAGAGAAAAGAAAAGCATCTGCGAGGATAATGATGGCGAGTTAAGAGAAAAAAACCGCTGGCCCGTCCATACGGACGAGCCAGCGATTGGGAGGCTTCTTTCTTCCTACCATGATCGCTGATTGGGATACATCGAACGCCGATTGGGATTGGTGTTATGCTGGTTAGGATTGGTAAAGCGTTGCTGGCTAGGACTTACCCCGGCTCCGTATGGTCCTGCCACCGGTGATTGTTGTGGAACACGTTGCCCATGCAGGAAGTAGTAGAGGTACCTTGCAATCTCATCAATGACTGGCACCTGTGTTGTAAATTGCCTTGGATCGAGCCCGTTGATCATGACCTGGTCGTTATTGATGCGCTGCAACATCGTCAAAAGTATGCGGGCGGCATGCAGCGCCTGTTCATTGGCGATGCTATTGGATTGCTTGAGCCTGTAGAACTGCTTGAGCTGTGTGTTGACGAATGCCGCCTGCCCCTGGAGTGGATGGTTGGGTGGCAATTGCACCGTCCCTTCTTGTCCGTTGGCAAGCGCCTCAACCGCTGTAATCACATTGCGAATAAATTCCTCGATAAGCCTGGCATGTTCGGCCTCCGATTCTTTGAAGCGTTGCTCCAGGGCGCGCAACTCCTCAGCGCGGTCCGCACGCCGGATTGCCTGGTCCATGCCACGCGTCCAGAGGAAGGCGATGATGGCGGCAACGATCAGGATCGCGACCGGTCGCCCCGCGATAACCGGCATACCGTATTGAGCGATGGCCTGATGCAGGTCAGGAGACCAGGGCTGGAGTAGCAGATCGGTATAGATCAAAATAACATTCACAAGGGCGATGATAAAGGCCGCGTAACGCGGCAGAATCGAGGCCCCAAGAATGACCGAGACCACAAGGATGTCGAAGGCTGGCAGATAGACCAGGTGGATCTTTCCATCGGTAGAGCCAACAATCACGGCCATGACCGCCGCGATAGTCAACACAACCAGAAATGTTCCGGCTATGGTAACAAATCCTTTGCGATTCAGTACGATGGCAATGAGCACACAAATAGCCGTGGCCACCACGGTAATCGCCGATGCCCGATCACTAAATATAGAAAAAGTGAATACCGCCAGGCATGCTAACATGGCCAGGAAGATCCAGGCCATCAGGCGACTGCGGCGCGTTTTTTCACGTTGCTCAATGGTGTCCTGGGGCTGATCCCAGCCCCAGCTTGTATGACGTATCCACCAGTTGACACGGGGTAGCGAGGCTTTCTTTGGAGCTGGTTGGTGGTC
This sequence comes from Dictyobacter halimunensis, assembly GCF_036245075.1. Classification (NCBI taxonomy): domain Bacteria; kingdom Bacillati; phylum Chloroflexota; class Ktedonobacteria; order Ktedonobacterales; family Dictyobacteraceae; genus Dictyobacter; species Dictyobacter halimunensis. The sequence continues at coordinate 851,734 of NZ_BSRI01000002.1, read as the reverse complement.
TACAGGTTGTTCGTGCATAGAAGGTTGTAACATTGTCTTGCTTCTTTCTGCTTTTCCCTATCCTTTCGACCTCAGGATACAGTTCTGGTATATCTCTCTTCGAGAAGTTGCTTTAGCTTGATGAACATTTCTTGATGTGAGGCCAGAGCCTGGGTATACACCGTTTTTGCCAGCAGCCCTGGAGAGGTAATCTCAACCCTTTCTTTGACACGTGTGCCGCCCCCTTCAGCCAGGCACTGCGTCGTGTTATGCAGGTAGATACCTGGAGTTTGATGGGCATCATAGACAATGGTCCCCTGCGCGTTGATGCTCATCTCAACACGATAGGAGAATGTCATAAGAAAAGGTCCCTGCTTCATGCGATCGCGAATGACGTAGTGGTTGATCGTTGTGCCATCCGGAGCGGTACTTGTATGTGTATGCCGAATATTTACAATCAGTGGGTGAATCTGGGTATGATTGTCCAGGGTAGATAGAAATGTTTTAACCTCTTCTGGCGAGGCGTGTATAAAAATATCCTGTTCAAATGATGATTGAGCCATGGTTATATCCTTTCGTTCGCCCATTATATAAATATCTATAGTAGTAACAGGAAGAGATTTAATATACTATAACAATTAAATATTTATTTGACAATATATATGTACTTCTTTTCCAGGTCCAGATGGTAATGGGAACGATTATTAATATGTCTCAAATACGTAAGGAGTATTTATGGATATACAGGCTAAGTGGGTATTTCGTATATTAGTTTACATCGTTGTATATTTGGAGATCAACTTTATTTGATGACATTTCCTTCTCTCCCTCTACCATACCAGCCCTGGAAAGGTTTACCTACCTATATTTTTGTGGATGCTGAAGAGGGTGGGAAAAGGCCTTTGTGGCCTTTTCCCACCCTCTTCAATTCGACATGATGCAAATATATCGTTGTCTGAGATTGCAGGCTCAGCCATGCCAGCTGCTGATCGCAGTGCTGTCTCCACCAGGTGTATGGAATGTGAACACGAACTGACCACTCTGGCCTGGTGAACCCTGAACATAGGCGATGATCTGTGTCGGTTGCCTCATGGTCCCGGTGCCGCCGGTTGGATTAAACTGGACCGGGATATTGCTGCTGACCGACCAGGTAAATGGTTCATTGCTGGATCCAAACAGCCACACTGTCAGGGTACAACGATTCCCAAGCGGTTCCGCGTAGCAGACCTGTGGGTTTACGCTGGTCGGAAGTACCTTTGCGCTGAGGGAGGATATGGGTGATGAAGATGTTGAAGCTGAGCCTGTGCCAGAGACAGGAGTAGGAGTCGAGACTGGCGCCGGTGGCATGGGCGTCACAGTTGGCGTGGCAACCACGGATGTATGAGCGCTGCCTGTGGACGAAGAAGTGGGCACCGGAGTTGGCGTCGCGTATGCTGTTATACTCCCCTTTGGGTTCAGGGTATCTGCTGCTATCTTCGCTCGACCAGGAGTATTTGAGGCCGCGTAGGCCGAGCTTTGTGCCATAGGCGAGGTGGTACGGGACCAGACGAAAGCGATTCCGGCGAATATCGATATCAGTAGCAGGAAAAGCGTCATCCCGCTTTTTATGGTGTGCATGAAGGACTTTGCCGCACGCTTACTTTGCCCGGTGTGAGTGGTTGGGGTAAGTGGAGGCATGCTTGCCTGTGACTGGGAGGAGAATTCCCGTTGATTGAGCCACTCGCGGATTGCCGCCGCATTCAGGTGACCGATCCGTTCAAATGCGTTCATGCTAGCTTCTCCGAGTTGCTGCGCCTCCATATGCTGGCCGCGCAATGCGCGCACATACGCATCTTCCCAGAGAATGTGAGCCTGGTGATCATGAACAGCGCTATGCAGGATGTAGGAAAATGTATCGGAGCGATCAGACCAGGATGGCGGTATCAGCGGAACGATCGTACTGGTTGCGGGTTCAGAACCAGCTTTATTGATTGTTGGTGTGCTCTCAGGCTGGCACGTGGTATCAAGGAGCCCCAGCTCCTCCGCGTTTTTCGCGAAAAGCACACATAGCTTCTCACGGAAGTAGGGGGTTGGATAAAAGAGGCCCCGCTCCCAGCGGCTCACTGTAGTGGCGTCCGTTCCGATCAGTTCCGCGACTTTGGCCTGTGACCACCCCCGTAGTTCACGAGCCTGCTTCAGGCGACGATTCGGCGTCATATGTGCGTCCTCCAATGACTCCGGTATTGTAACCGGCTCTGTAGCGTCATGCTCACAAATGTTCTTGCGTCGATATTTCCATCACCATCGTTGGAGTATCTTGCAACCTGTTTTTCGCCATTAGATGATGCTGCTATCTGCTCGCGCTATGTCTAAGTAAGTACCATTGCGAGTCAGATAGGGAGTAACTACAATACATTTAAAACGGGTTTGATTAGTATCTTACCATTACTCACCCTGATTCGTAAGCGTTCACGTAAACGATCACGGTACTTACAATGATGATGCAGTAGGAATTTGAGACACTGCAAGATTGGAATCTAAATAGCTTGCAAATCTATATCAAAGGAGAATTGCTGAAGGTAACAGCGAAAAATGTTTTGCTTCCTTTTCTGCACTTTTTACTGCCCAGTTTGTTTTTTACCTAAAGATACATTATGCTTGATAGACTATATTCAGTACGTAGCCGCAAGAAATTTCTTGCGGCTGATGAAATCTGGTGTTTCCCTGCTACAAACCTGTATGGTGACTTTGAGGGGACGCATATAAGGGATATGTGTATTTATGAATACAAGTGATCAATCAGAACAGTATCCACAGGGCGATCAGGATGAAAACAAGGTAAAGAATGTAGAGATGATGCCCCAGCTTGTATCATCGGAGTATAAACAGGTTGAGAACCGTGTCAGTATTAGCCCGGCTGTCATCCATGAAGCTATACGTGTAGAAGGAGAGATTGAGCTCAATAGAACGATTTTTGCCCTGGCCTGCTCCTCGTTAGCCGCTGGCTTATCAATGGGTTTCTCGCTCATTGGACGGGGCGTGATCCATTATTACCTGCCCACGACCGCTTTTTGGCGTCCCCTGGTTGACAATTTTGGCTACAGTCTGGGTTTTCTTATAGTTATACTTGGTCGGCAGCAGCTTTTTACCGAGAATACGTTGACTGTCATTCTTCCCTTGCTTACCCATTTCGATAAACGAACCACTCTACGCGTGCTGCGGCTCTGGGGAATTGTGCTGCTGGGAAACTTCGTTGGGGCATTCTTGCTGGCTACCCTTGTCGCGCAGACACTGCTCTTTCCTCCGGGTATACGTGATGTTTTCACCCAACTTTCGCAGCAAGCATTTGAGGGCGGGTTTGGGTTGCTCTTACTGAGGGGGATCTTTGCGGGCTGGTTGATTGCCCTCATGGTCTGGCTTCTGCCGGCATCTGAGAACATGCGCCTGCATATCATTGTTTTTGTCACCTACATTATTGGGGTTGCCGCCTTTGCTCACGTTATTGTTGATGCAGTGAGCGCGTTCTACCTTGTGAGCCTTGGCAAAGTCAGTTTCTGGTATGCATTAGGAGCGTATCTTCTTCCTATATTACTCGGCAATATCATTGGTGGCGTCACCCTTGTAGCTGTCCTCAATTATGGGCAGGTGGCTACCGAAGCATCCAAAAAAGAAAAAGGAGAGCAGAAAGAAGATAAGCAATAATGGCCTATAAGCCATTCAGGACTTCTGAAAAAGCGAAAAAAGGTGATGTGGAGATCTCCAGGATTAGGTAATCCTGGAGATCTCCACATCACCTTTTGCCCAGATCGCCAGTGTGTGGTAGCTCATAAATACTATGCCGAGAAAGTTATAGTTTACTGCATCTCATTATATCATTGACTTTAAATATATTTATATGCTATATAAATAGCAAGGGATGTGCCAGATCCTGCTACGTATTTAATGAAACGTATTTTGCCCTATTGCTTCAATGTGATCCCTATTGTTGTGCGCTTTCACATGATTGTTTGTGTTGTGCGTTACCACTGCAGGAGGAGTATGCATGGATGCTTTTCGGCATGGGCGTGGACGCCTGTTTTTCGTTTTCCCCCTGATCGCTGCATGGCTAGGGGCGCTTGTATTTCCGCCGCTCGCCAGCGCGGCAACGACCCTTGTTCAATTAAGTTCCGATCCCTATACCAATTCCAGTAGTCAGCACCAGACTGAGGTTGAGCCCGATAGTTTTTCTTTTGGATCAACCATCGTATCGGCCTTTCAGGTTGGCCGTATCTACGGAGGTGGTAGCTCAAATATTGGCTGGGCCACCTCCAATGATAGTGGAACGACGTGGTCGCATGGCTTTTTGCCGGGCACAACCACGTTTGCAACTCCCGCTGGATCCTTTACCGCCATTAGCGATGCGAGCGTCACCTATGACGCGGCCCACAACGTCTGGCTGATCTCGAGTCTGGGCATTACCACATCTAATACAGAAGTGGTAGTGACAAGTCGTTCAACCGATGGAGGCCACACCTGGTCCAATCCTATTATCGTAGCCAGCGGCTCGCTCGATAAAAACTGGATCGTCTGTGATAATACAGCGAGCAGTCCTTACTATGGACACTGCTATACCGAATGGGATAGAACGAGTTCCAGTAATCTGCTTCAGATGAGTACTTCTACGAATGGTGGTGTTACCTGGGGGGCCGCTAAAGCGACCGCAGGCAATAACCATGGCCTGGGAGGTCAGCCTCTAGTACAGCCTAATGGGACGGTGATCGTTCCCTACCTGAGTTCTTCAGATGCTATTGCTGCCTTTACTTCCAGTAATGGAGGAACAAGCTGGACGAGAGCTGTAACGGTTTCTGCTGTCAATGATCACAGCGTCTCTGGTTTGCGCACGGAGGCACTCCCCTCGGCCGAGATCGATGGTGCAGGCAAGGTCTATGTTGTCTGGCAGGATTGCCGCTTTGAATCAGGGTGTAGCGCGAACGATATCGTGATGAGCACTTCAACAAATGGAAGCACCTGGTCAACGGTCACGCGTATCCCCACGGACGCTATCGGGAGTGGCATCGATCACGTTATCCCGGGTATCGCCGTCGATAAAGCGACTTCTGGTAGCTCCACACATCTCGCCCTGGCCTATTACTACTGTTCGAGTAGTTGCCAGTTGCAGGTGGGTTTTGTTTCCTCAAGCAATGGAGGAGCCAGCTGGTCAACGGTCACAACGCTTACCAGCACCCCCATTAGCCTATCCTGGATCGCCAATACCAGCCAGGGACGTATGGTCGGTGATTATATCTCGACCTCCTTCGCCAATGGTAAGGCCTTCCCCGTCTTTGCTGTTGCCACCGCGCCTACCGGGAGCACTTTCAACGAGACCATTGACACGGTGTCAGCAGGTCTGGCGCTCGTAGCTGGTAGCCATACCAGTCAGGGTGAACACGCGACCAGTACAGGCAGCCGTAACCGGATTCCGGCTACCCTTCACTAATAGTGGCTCCTTTGCGTACAAAGAGAGAGGAGGCGGGTACAACCTACCCACCTCCTCTCTCTTATATATGTAGAGTTTAGTGCTGATGTTAGTGGATCATCTCTTTAGATCGGCCTGGAATCTGGCGGTCCATGACGCGCCAGACGATGATGCCACCAATAAGGACCAGTCCCGAGACGACTACTAATTGCCATGAGCCCGTGGTCTGACCCTGGAGATACTGGTTGAGGGCGACCGTGAGCATCCATAATTGGATTCCAAGCAGTATGATGCCGATGATCAAGCCGGCCAGCAGCATAGCCAGGCGACCATGGGGTGGGGCATGGACCACCTCCCCCGTTGTCTCACTGTTTATATAGCCGTCATTGCGCCAGCCTGTCTGTGTGAGCTGGTTTTTCATGATTGCGGCCTCTCATCCAATGCGTACAACATCGTCCCATCTTGCTTCACCGTTATCTTTGGCAGTGGACGCTGCGGCGGCCCTGCTATCGGGATACCGGTCTGTGGATCAAAGACCCCATCGTGGCAGGGACAGATGAGCCTGTTTTCATCTTCCCGATAATACACGGCACAGGAGAGATGGGTGCATTTTCCGCTATAGGCCACAAAGCCCGTATGTGGCAGATTGAGCAGGATCGCCTGATCGCCGGGGGCTGGATACTCAAAGTAGTGGACCTTACCCACGGGCAGTGCTGAAGCACTGATGATAGCCTTTCGACTGGTGGTGGTCTTGATGGGACGGGCATAGTTCAGTCCTACGACTCCAGCGGTCGCGGCAAAGAGCGCGCCTGAAGAGAGAATCGTCAGACGCAGCATCTGGCGGCGCGAGACAAATTCGTCGGCGTCCCAGTGATAGGGGAAGGTTGTCTGCCAGCGCGTAATGCGCGAACGTATTCTGTGTCCGATTAGCCGTTGTGGCGTACTCATAATACCCATGCCTCCTCACGTGGTTTCATCTTATCATTCTGCAGGCCACTTCTGGCCTCTTCAAGCAGGTCAGCCAGTCTGAAGAGCTCCTCTTCCTGGGGGGCGACCCAGTGTACCCGCGTCTGTACCTTTTGTTCGCCAAACGAGGTGACGTTAATGGGATGCCCTTCACGCTGATTCATGAACTCCTCGTAGTCACCATACCAGAGAGCCTGGGTGGGACAGACCTGTGCGCACCAGGGCTTTAAATCCTGCACCGTGCGATCATAGCACAGGTTGCACTTTTTCATCAGGCGCGCCTTAATATCAAACTTGGGCACACCAAAGGGGCAGGCGTAGACGCAGTTGCGGCAGCCGATACAGCGTGAAGGCTCGGCCATCTGGACCACGCCATCAGGGGTGATCTGGATGGCCAGTACGGGACAGACCTGCGCGCAGGGAGCAACCGGGTCCTGACAATGCATACACACGGTGGGCTGTGTTGCCACGCTGATGCCGCGATCGATGAAGTCGACCATCACCATACTTTCACCCTTGTGCGAATCGCATTCTCGGCAGGCGGCCTCGCAGGAACGACAGCCGATACAGCGCGATGGATCAATGAACAATGTCCTTACAGGCATTTTTAGGCTCCTCTTCACTCTCTGTCATTTCCAGACGCTTTGCCGATCAGTACGCTTTGGCCTTCTTAGCGGATGGATCTTTGGTCTCCCCCTATGGTGTAGGGGAACATCTTTGGCGTGTCCTGGGGCGTGCGGTTCATCTTGAAGCCATCCGCCCTGACCTCTACTTCGGGGGCGCTCAACTTGTCGACGCGCGCGGCACAGGCCTTGTATTCAGGAATTTTGACATTTGGTTCAACCGCCGGGCTGGTAATCTGGTTGATCGCCGCCCGATGTCCCCAGTGATAGGGAACGAACAGCGTATCGGGCCGGATCGTGGGTACCACCAGCGCCTTAAGCTCTATGGACCCGCGTGGAGAGGTAACACGCACCACCTCTTCGTTCGCGATGCCCAGCCTTTCAGCGGCCTGTGGGTGAATCTCTACCCATGGCTCTGGCGCCTGCGCATTGAGGAAGCCCAGGCGGCGCGTTTGATTTCCCGAGAGGTAGTGATACACGACGCGTCCCGTAGTCAGGCGGAAGGGAAACTCGGGGCCTGGCTCCTCCACGGCGGGTTGATAGGGGATGACAAACATTTTCGCTTTGCCATCTTTATGTCCGAAGCGCTCGGCGAAGAGCCTGGGGGTTCCTGGATGGTCAAGCGAGGGACAGGGCCAGAAGACCCCCTGCTGATCTTCAATCTTCTGCCAGGTGATGCCGTAATAATCGGACATGCCGCCCTTTGATGCCTGCCTTATCTCCTCGAAGATATCATACGCGGATGTATAGAGGAAAAATTTCCCGCGTCCGAGGCGTTTCGCCAGTTCAACAGCGATCTTCCAATCATGTCGTGCTTCGCCTGGAGGGTCTGCCGCCTTATTGATTTTAATGACGCGCCCTTCAAGATTGGTTGTCGTCCCCTCATCCTCGCACCAGACCGTGCCCGGCAGCACTACATCGGCCAGTTCCGCCGTCTCCGACATAAAGAAATCGACGACAATTAATGGATCCAGATTGGTCAAGGCCTGCTGGACGACATGGTTATCGGGCAGCGAGACCATCAGATTGGAGCAAACTACCATGCAGCTTTTGATCTCACCGGCGGCCATCAGGTGTACCATCTCGGTTGCCGCCGCGCCCTCCCAGGGTAGTTCTTCCTCTGGAATGCCCCAGAAGTCAGCGATGTATTGCCGCTCTTCAGGCACATCGATGTGGCGGTATCCAGGGAGTTGATTCGCTTTCTGCCCCATTTCACGCCCTCCCTGTCCGTTGCCCTGCCCTGTGATCATCATCGAGCCGCCGCCCGGCTTCCCAAGTTGACCACGTGCCAGCGCCATGTTGACCAGAGACAGGCAGGTATCGACCCCATGCGAACTGTGCTCAATACCGCGTGCGTGCATAATCAATGATGGATCGGCCCGACCGTACAGGCGCGCCGCAGCCACGATACGCTCGGCAGGGATCCCCGAAAGCTGCTCAGCCCATTCGGGAGTGCATGTCTCTACCGAAGCCTTGACCTCTTCCCATCCATTCGTACGCGCCTGTACATAGGCTTCGTCCACCATGCCGTCTTTGATGATCTGTCGCAGCATCGCGTTGGTGACGGCGATATCGGTGCCCGGTTTGACGGGTAGCCAGATATCGGCGCTACGAGCAAGCGGAGTCTCGCGTGGATCGACAACGATCAGGCTGGCTCCTCGATCGCGTGCGCGCCAGATCCACTGCATGGCAACAGGAAAACATTCGGCGACATTGGAGCCGAAAACCATAATGCATTTTGCCAGTTCAACATCCGGCAAGGGCAAGGGTGCGCGGTCAACGCCGAATGCGCGGCTATAGGCGACCGCCGATGAGGACATACACAGGCGACCATTGTAGTCTACGTGGCGGGTGCGCAGGCCAACGCGGGCAAACTTACCCATGACATAGCATTTTTCGTTGGTCATAGAGGAACCGCTATAGATTGAGACGGCGTCCCGGCCATATTGCTGCTGGATCTGCTGCCAGCGCTTAACGATGTAGTCCAGCGCCTCATCCCAGCTCACCCGTTCCAGTGGACTCCCCTTGCCTCTTTTGCGCATCAATGGATAGCGCAGGCGATCAGGATGATCTACCTGCTGGTAGGCAACGACGCCTTTGGGACAAAGGGAACCACGATTATGTGGATAATTGCGTGCCTCCACGCCGATGACCTTATTATTATGCACTTTGAGGTTCATGCCGCACTGGACTCCACAGAAGCAACAATGGGTAGGCACAAGATCCTCTACCAGGCGATCAGCTTCACTCCACTGCACCTCGGGGCGACCAGACGACTGAAAGTCGTAGTTCGGTTCGCGTCCTATCTCAAATATATCTTTGTTGACAGACATATCAATGCTCCATTTTCTAAGCGTATCTATGACAGGAAGTTACAGGAAGTGTTTCCCCATCATCTGGTAGTAGGCCTGTCCCCGCAACACGCGCTTGCAGGTGGGACAGTAATCGTGCAGCGAATCGCCGTTTTTGTTGAGAGTATAATCCTGTCCCAGGTCGTTGATTACCCCTTTGAGATCGGCGATAAATTGTTCGGAGGGCAGTTCATGACCACAGCGTTTACAGCGTCCCGTGCCGATCGCCTGAGGACTGTCGGCATCCCGGGTATAATGGTCGACGTCCTGGTTGACGGTCTGGTAGAGGGTGACCCCAATGCTGGCCGGTCGCTGGATAATATGGAAAAACTTGCCGAATGGTAGCATCAGCAGCCAGAGGACGACGACGACCTGGTGGGTTAATGAGATAAACCAGTAGAACTGGCCTCCCCACCAGAGGGATGAGGCGGTAAGCGCCAGACCGGTGATGCAGATCGCGAAGAGCAGGATCAGGGGCATCAGGTCGAAGCCGAAGCGTTGCGTCATGAAGAGCCCCATCTCATTCAATCGTCGCCAGAAGGCTATCGATAGCCCGATGACTAGCAGCGCGGCACTAAAATCCAACCCATGATAGATCATGAAGCCGATGCCGTTTAGAATGGGAAAGATAATGGTGGGAAAGCCAAAGACCCAGACCTGGTAATGATCGGGCGGCACCAGCGTGAAGCGTAACCAGCCAAAGGTCAACGGGAAGGTGATCAACAACGAGAGGATAACCCCCCAGAAGATCGACATATGCATAATCCAGCGCAGGAGGCTACGCCTCAAGATAAACGTCTGCGCGAATATGTCGGTCCACCAGGCCTGAGGGATCAACAATGTGTAGCGGCGGAAATTGCGCAACGATAAGAAGTTGGTCCACCCTGCTTTAAAATAGCGCCACGTGGGAGGACGACCGATCCAGAGCGTATAGCGATATGCCATTGCTCCTATCATAAAGACAGATGCGACGGCATAACCAATCAGGGCGGCATCAAAGTCACGCAGACCACGCGATCCAAGCACGATGAGCACAATGAGGAGCGCCGCCACGATGAGCGCGACTACCCACGCTGAAACATGGCGACCGCCGTTCTCCTGTTTCATATTGTTTTCCATCAGCTGACTCTTTTCTAGTCAAACAGGTTGTTCTACGATGATTATCGCGAAGAACATATCGTAAGGCGATATGTTCTTCGCGGCACCCGAATACAAGCACTGCTACATACAAACTGACACGTTATTTTTTCTTTTTGGTGTCATTCGTGTGCATCGATCTTTTAGAACGGCAAACTTATATGCCGGTTGGGAAGGTTTCCTCAACCTCTTTGTCGTGCCATAATGTTGTTGGTTCTAAAGGCTCCAGGGCATGGGTATGGTCAAGGTGGATGATGGTATCAAATTGTTCGGGTAGGCGTGCATAAAAGTAATGGCTGATGCGCTCGCTGTGGGGAAGATAGATCACCCCGATGGCACGTTCTAACTGCGGACCCTTTAAGCTGGTTGCCACTCGTTCATTGGCATGAAGATCCAGCCAGAATTCCGGTAGGTTTGTTTGATGGAACAGCATTTCGTAACTCTCGTCGAGCGCGGGACGCACACGTTTGCGTTCCACCGGCCGATCCCAGCTTGAGGCTGCCGTGACCGTGCCGCTATAGGTGGTAAAGCCGATGTTGCACACCTGTTCGCTATGGGCCTCACGCACAAGCTGCCCAACGTTTAACTCCCCCTCTGTTCCCATTGATGTCGCGCGGGCATCGCCAAGATGAGAGTTGTGGGCCCAGACCACCACCTTTGTTGGCTCATGATAGTGATCAAGGTAGGCGATCAGGTCATCAAGCGTTCTTGCCATGTGGCGATCACGTATATTCCACGACTCGACCGATCCTCTATAGATGCTGCGATAGTATTTCTCTGCATCCCAGGCTAAGCGTGCGTTTTGTTCCGCGTAGAAAAATTCATCCTCCGCTATCCGTCCATCGCGCCGAACGTAGTCAGCCGCCTTCTGCTGCAATTCCTGGAGCTGGCCGATCACCTCATTCTCGCAGATTGGGGTCAAACCGAAGTTCGCTGCATAGCCATAAGACTGGCTATCTTGTGTGGGTGATCCAAAGCAGGCATAGCGTGTCCGAGCCCGTTTAGCCCCTTCAGGATCTATGCGTTCCAGATAATTAATTACTGCTTCCATGGATGCATAGAGGCTATAGAGATCGAGGCCATAAAATCCTGTTCTGGGGGCTGAAGCTGGCAGCTGCATATTGTAGTTGCGCAGCCATTCTACAAACGCGAGCACCTCTGTATTGCGCCACATCCAGCTGGGGAAACGTTTAAAGCCATCCAGTGCCATACGGGCATCGGTATCATCATTGACTCCACGAACATAGCGATTGACGCGATAGGCATCCGGCCAATCGGCTTCAACGGCGACAACGGAAAAGCCTTTCTCCTGGATTAGCCGTTGCGTGATCATAGCCCGTTCCCGGTAGAATTCTCTGGTACCATGAGAGGCTTCACCGATTAGCACAAAGCGCGCACCACCAATTGTATCTAACAAGGGATCATAGTCTGCAATAGCGCCGGTGAGCGGATGGGCTACCTCTCGAATGGCATCCGCGACCATCGTTACACGAGTTTCTGCCATAGCATGCTCTCCTCTGGAATCTCAATGAGCATTCAACTTCTCGCAATGAACACGTTAATGGTAAGGGAAAAGTATCTCTATTTCCTTGTTGCGTATTGGCAATGGCGCAAACTGACACGTTTTTGAAGCATCTCCGTGTCACTAATGTGATCTATTGACATTTAGGGGGATGTGTTGCATCAAATGCTGAGATATTTCTCGGAAGAAAATACGTGGACAAGTCCAAAAATAAAAACTAAAGGGTATGAGATCTTCAAGCACAAGCAAGATGGTTGTGTGCGTGCGGTTTTCATCCCCTGAGCGGGTGCTACGAAAATAGGGCTGATTTGTATTGTGTGCCGTTGCAGGACAGTGCCGGGGCCCCCCGGCACTGTCCTGCAACGGCACACAATACAAAAAGGTGCTCTGCGCAGCAGAGCACAGTCATACTTGCATGCAAAGTAAACAGGCTAACAAGAGGAGGCTTCATCAAGCGGTTGTCCTTTTAGAAATGCCTCCGCGAGCCGGTTAAACTGCTCGGGTTGGTCATACATGCTCACATGACTGGCATCCTTTAATATCACCAGGTAGGAATCCGTGATTTTGGTACATAATATTTTCCCTACCGATGGTGGAACTAGTGTGTCATGTTCTCCCCAGATCAGCAGCGTCGGGGCCTGGATCTTGATAATATCCTCTTGCGCGTCAACTGAGAGAAGGTCATGGGCGGCACGGAGCAAGGTGAAAGGACCGGCTCGCAGGGCATCAAACGCCAGAATAGTGAAGAAGCCCCGCTTTATATAGCGCACGGCGGTCAACAGAGGACGTGTATACCCCCATACCGTATGGATCTTTGAGAGTACCGCGGGCGAGACCAAAATCAGGCGCGAGACAACCTCGGGACGGTGGGCTGCGATCCAGATACAGATGTATCCCCCCATTGAGTGCCCGACGAAATGTGCTCGTTGGATCTCTACCGCTTCCATCCATGCGAGCAGCCAGCGAGCGACATGTATGATAGCGAAGCGATTGCGCACCCTGCTCATAGTGCCGAAGCCGGGAAGATCAATTAGATAGACGCGATGATCCTGTGCAAGTGTCTGAACGTTGCGGTTCCACCAACGCATCGAACCAGAGAGACCGTGTACCAGGATCAACGGATCTCCCTCTCCCAATACCTGGTAGCGCACGTGGTAGTCCTCGACCTGCACCGTACGCAGCTCTGGCATTATAAATTGTTGTGTATCGATGTCGAGCTCCTTATTGATGGATATATAGCGTTTTTTATATAGTTGCATTTATAGAGAATGAGAAGCATTTCTCCATCCTTTTTTCTTCACGGTTTGCATCCTATTCGCGTTGCACTTCGTGTTTATACATAATGAGACAGGCGAAAAGAAACATGGAAAGTAAATGGGTGCGGGTAGCAGGCTGTGCCATGCATTATCGTGTTCCACATCAGCGACCGGATTCCGATCGGCTAGCCATTGTCATGGTTCATGGACTGGTCGTTTCGAGTCGATACATGACGCCGACGGCAGAGCAGCTGGCGCCTGACTATCATGTCTATCTTCCCGAATTGCCGGGATTTGGGAAAAGCCAGAAACCGGATCACTACCAGGACCTGAACGAGATGGCCGATACCCTGGCGGCATGGATGACAACGGTCGGACTCTCGCGTGCGATCTTGCTTGGCAATTCCCTGGGTTGCCAGATCATCGCACGCTTTGCCATTCGTCATCCAGATCGCATCCAGGCGGCCATCCTGGTCAGCCCTACGATGGATGTGCGCGCACGTACCGCCCACCAGGAGATTGGCCGCTGGCTGGTGAACGTTTTGCGTGAGCCTGTATCGCTCTATCCCATGGTGCTGCGAGATTTCATGGAGATTGGTTTTCGCCGTTTCGCAGCCACCTTTCACTATGGGCTTGAGGATAGCATAGAGGTATACCTGGAGCAGATGGAGCTCCCTACCCTGGTTGTGCGTGGTACATGGGATACGGTGGTGCCGCAGGAGTGGGCCGAATATGTAACACAGATGCTTCCGCAGGGAAAACTGACTATAATTAAAAGGGCGGCCCACGATGTGAATTACAATTCACCCGCTGAGCTAGCCGCAGCCGTTCGATCGTTTGTATGAGTTCCTGCTATCTCATGTTGCAGCCACCTCTTTACTGGAATGTCAGCGATCGACGCAACCCAGGATGATGCCGATACTGCCCAGAATGGCGACGGCATCGCTCATCCTATGCCCACGAAGTAGTTCAGGAAGGATCTCTAGCGTAAGCGGCATCCCTTTGCGTTTTTCCTCATTTGTCACAGGATTATATAAATCTATACGCGAATCATCTGGATTTGCCATCGGGCAGCTTACTTTATCCCTCTTTATTCATTCATTTTGTATTGATCAGGTATTTCTTGTATTGATCAGATAGAAAAACCTGCTTTATACATTTATTCTCATCAGTATATGGTATTACTCTGCCGTTTCTAATAATCGGAGTATTCGATTAGTATTCGATTAAAATGGGTATTGATCACTTTTAATTCCTGGAAATTCCATAGACTTTTTTATTGTTAAGATGGTAACCTTATTAGCATAAACCTCTTAAAGATGTTATAACCCCAACTTGAGATAGATAGCTGGTAGTAGTTAAGGAAGCATTGTTCATGGTCCATACCCAATATTCACATAAAAATGAGGCGGCCGTTTCTGATGCGGCATTGGTAAAACTTGTGCTAGCGGGGAATCGCGAGATATTTGCTGAGCTTGTACAGCGCTATGAAAAGCCGCTGTTCCATTTCATCTATCATTTTCTCAATGATTATGAGCAGGCCAGTGATACATTGCAGGATGTTTTTCTAAGATTTTATATCGCTCTACCGCAACTAGATGCCTCCAAGCCCCTAAAGCCCTGGCTATATCACGTGGCTCATAATTGCTGTGTAGATGAAGTGAGGCACGGTCACAATAAGCTCTGCATGCATTTCTCCCAGTTCCTTTCCGAGAATGACCGCGGAGAAGAGGTGGCTTTTGATATGCCTGATTCATCAACGCCCATCGACGAACTGTGTGAGCAGCATGTCTTGCAGGAAAAGCTGGAGCGTGCCATTTCAACCCTTTCTATAAAAATGAAGACCGTTGTGCTTTTACGATATACATCAAATCTTCGCTTTGGAGAAATTGGACGCATCATGAATATTCCAGAAGCTACAGCGAAAACGTACTTTAATCGCGCCAAGCGCTATCTGCGTGAAGAGTTGAAGAAAGATTCTATCTTCGGTAGTAAATTGCAATAAGCTCATTGTTTACCCCTCCAATTAGAGTAATAATCAAATGACCATTCAGACAGCATTTCTACTGATCAGGATTCTCATTTGACTATTGCTTATTTTTTGTGAGAGAGTGTCAGACTCCCATCATGTTGGGGGCACTCGCGCGCTCCCGCACGCGCGTCCGCACTTGTATGTAGTGTTGGTGCATGGGTATGCATTCGTGTACCCATGCACCAACACTACATAGATATTTGAGCGCCGTAGGCGTGCAGTGTCAGGGGCTGGAGGCTATAAGCTATGATCTATTTTATATATTAATTGTGAATAATAGAAGAGTTAAGAGAATAAATATGAAATTATAGTAATTGACGTATGAAACTTTTTATATGAAAGCACGTGAGAGTTTGCATATATATGTCCAATAATAATGAGGAGGAATGATCATGGTTTGGATACCGAATCGTATTGTTGCTTTGATTCTTGGGATCATCTTTGTAGTGATTGGTATTATCGGCTTTTTTGTCTCGTCAACTATGATGCCGGGTAGCCTGATGGGGATGGATGTTGATATTGTGCATAATCTTGTCCATCTGGTGACGGGTATAGTTGCTCTGCTGGCTGTATATATGGGATGGTCGCGCGTCTTCAATCGAGTGTTTGGCATTATATACCTGGTAATTGGCCTGGCAGGTCTGATCCCGGCCCTCTACTTTGATGGCCGTCTGCTTGGTCTTATGCATATCAATGCTGGAGATAATGTTTTCCATCTTATTATTGGTATCATCGCTATTGCTGTTGGTTTCTTTGTACATGAGGATGTCGTTGCCACGAATAGAACGACAGCTGTATAAGCATATAATATAAATGACTTCTGATAGATCCTAAAAAGAGGAGCGCCGTTTTACAGTGTAAAACGGCGCTCCTCTTTTTGGAGAGTTTAGTTAGCAATTGTATCGCGTAATCTCTGACGTCGTTTTTTCATTGTTAAAGACATCAATGGAAGCGCAAAGACCAGGAGGGCAGCCGGGCAAGGGATAAGGCAGCAGATCTGATTGAAGACTGGCAATACATTATTCATCGCGTGTTGGTCCTTTCAGCTCTATATAGGATTGTCGGTTTAATCCACTCATATGCAAATTTATATTCCTATTTTTTTGTCTTATACAGAACACGGCGTAAAGAAAAAAAGGTAACCTTTGTACATGTTTATACAGTGACTCTGATCTGTTCAATGGCTTCTGCCAGGCGGGTAGTATGTTCTGGCAGGCCCACAGTAACCCGAACATAGTCATGACGTCCATCAAGGAGCGGAAAGTAGCGCAGCAGGAGGCCATGCTTTTCCATGGTACTCTGGAACTGACACAGGCTAACTTGCTGATGATCTATGCGAGCCAGAATAAAATTGCCCTCTGAAGGGATTGGGTTCAGGAATGGATAGCCAGCTAGAACGTGGGAGAGCCGTTCACGTTCTTCAATGATCCACTGTACACGTTCACGCGCCTCATCAAGATGGTTCAGGGTAGCTGTGGCGGCCAGGTGACCGGCGACGTTCACCGCAAAGGGATACTGGGCCTGCCGGGCAGCGGATACGATCCATTGAGGAAAGAGTCCATAACCTACCCGCAGACCGGCCAGGCCAGCCCACTTGCTGAATGTGCGCATGACGACCAGATTCTGATAGTGAGGAACGAGGTGTGCATAGCCGGTTGGATGACTCGAAAACTCGACATACGCTTCGTCCACAACCACGATCAGCCCTGTCTTGAGCAGGGTAAGAAGGTCATCTTCCGGAAGCGGATTCCCCGTCGGATTATTGGGTGAGCACAGCACGATCATGCGGGCCGCTGGAGTCAACTCGGCCAGGACCGCGGCCAGATCAATAGAGTAGTCAGCCCGACGTGGGATATTGCGTAAATATGCTTTCCGTTCGCGAGTTGCTGAAGTATAGAGTGAGAACGTCGGTGAGCAGGTAATGATCTCATCCCCTGGACTGAGAAACAAAGACCAGAGGAGGCGGATCACCTCCATACTGCCATGGCCCAGCACAATATGTGCGCCCTCAAGTCCCGTATAGCGAGAGATCGCCTCGGTGAGCGACTGCGCCTGGACATCAGGGTACTGGTTATACCAGGCATGGTCTCGTAACATCTGTAATGCAGAGGGAACAGGACCATAGGGACTTTCATTAGCGTTCAACTTGATGACATTGTTTGCAGGAATACCGGTGCGTTGGCTAAAGGTCTGCAACGATTCGCCGGGAGTATATGGTAATAGATGATCAATATCAGGTTGATGGGGGCGGCGATCAGACGTTACAGCGTGTGGAGTCAACAACGCACTCTTCATAGAGTCTGGTTTCATGAATTATCTTTCTATATGGCAAATGTATAATGCGCCTGAGAAATTGAGATGTAATTTCCTATAGTGGTAACACGGTGAAATACATAAAAAAGTGACATTTATTTAGTGCATATCAGAGCACACTAGATGGCAAATGCCTTCTAACCTTCTCCCTTTTTTCCTCTACTGCGTGTCATTAAGAGATGATCAAAACGTGAGCGTATGGTGAAAGGTGAGAAAATGTCTTCTCAAGCACAGACGGATCATTCCGCATCTGATTCGAAGAGAACAATACGTTCGGCTTTCTGGACAGGGGTCCTGCTTGGAATAGGGATTGCGGCTTTTCTGGATGAGACGATTTTCCATCAATTATTGCAATGGCATACCCTGTACTGGTATACAACGCCGCAGGGCCGATTGCTTAGCGATGGGATTTTTCATATTTTTAGTACGCTGCTTTTGCTCTGGGGAGCATTAAGGCTCTGGAAAGGACGTGATAACTGGAATCCTTTGCAGCGCAATGCTATTCTGGCCGCTTTGCTCATTGGTCTGGGAGGTTTTAACCTGTACGATGGTATTGTTCAGCATGTTATTTTGCGCCTACATATCGTGAATGAACATGTCTGTAGCGTGATAGCAGGCGGTCAACCCACTTTTTTCGGCATCTGCCTCAACGATATTCCATACGAGATAGTATTTGATGTGATTGCGCTGGCCATTTTAGTCGCGGGCATCATCTGGTGGCAACGCGTACGCCGTCGGGTTGTTTAATCGACAGTTGATGCACTATAAGGACGGTGGCTGGTACAGAGTATGAGCGATTCTCGGAAGTTGTTGTATTGTGCTGGTGAAGAAGATATATCCAATTATGATAAGAACGATACCCAGGCTTAGCGCCAGCAATAACGCGATGCGCATCGGAATGCTAATTTTAGGAGCGTGGCGCAATGCGAGCCTGGACCAGGCGCCGAGAAAGAGGCCGCTTATGAGATAAATAAAGCCTGATAAAAAGGGTAAAAGCCATGATGATGAAAAAGCGAACAGCGTATAGTATATATGCAGCAGTGTATCACCAGCCATCAACAGGCACAGCCAGCAGCAGATA
The DNA here is from genome assembly GCF_036245075.1 of Dictyobacter halimunensis. NCBI lineage: Bacteria > Bacillati > Chloroflexota > Ktedonobacteria > Ktedonobacterales > Dictyobacteraceae > Dictyobacter > Dictyobacter halimunensis. The sequence goes on along the minus strand of NZ_BSRI01000002.1, from coordinate 833,040 downwards.
ATGAGTCCGATCTGCCTCTGTGTTTTACTCATGTCTTTCATTATTTTGATCGCGAACTACTTTCTGATGAACCGCAACTTCAGACGCGTAAAAGTTCTTTCTGCGTAGTGGCACGATACTTTGGTGTCGGAAGTTTCGCGGCCTGCAAAAAATGCTGCCATTTGATAGAAAGAGAATAAAGGTGCAGAGAAAAAAGCTACTCACGATTCAACATGCATCGGTCAATCCTCCTGGTTTACTGGGTGATATTCTGACGAAGCATGATCTTGATTATGATGTTGTTCACGCGGAAGGAGAGGAGATGCCGACCGATGCGGCTGGCTATGACGCGACTATTATCTTCGGTGGGCTAGAACATGTTTATGATGAGCTGAAGCAACCATTCATTACGCGGGAAAAGCGTCTGGTTGCGTCTGTGCTGGAGCGAAAGCTGCCTTTTTTGGGTATCTGTTTCGGATGTCAGTTGCTGGCTTCAGCGTTGGGTGCGGAGGTCTACAAATGTACCCCTTCGCTGGGGTTCGTGCGCATCGACCTGACCGAGGATGGGCAACGAGATCCGTTTTACCACGGTTTCGCGGATTATCAGCAAGCTTTCCAGTGGCATGATGATGATTTTGACCTGCCCGCCGGAGCAGTATTGCTAGCGACCGCTCATGGTCGTGAATCGCAGGCCTTTCGCTGGGGTGAGAACGCCTATGGAGTGCTCTACCATATCGAATTAACCGCGGCCATGCTGCAAAACTGGCTCGAAGATCCCGATTCTCGCAAAGAATTCATTGAGAGGACAGGGATAGAGACCTACAACAAAACAGATCGTGAGTACGATCAGCTTTACCCTGCCTACCACGACCATGCAAGCAAGGTCATAGAGAATTTTTTACGCCTCGCTCGATTAATTCCTGCGTAATGGGATTCATTGATGGTAGGGTAGGTAGATTGCATAGAGGACTGAGTGAAGAAGAAGCAACAGAAAGTGAGCTGATTATGCAGATCATAAATAGCATTGGGCAGGCACTCTTTATGGCTTTCAGCATGTTTTGGGAGATTCTGTGGCCGCTGATCCTTGGTTTTACGCTTTCTGGCATCGTGCAGGCGGTGGTGTCTCACCAGTCGATCGCCCGTGCGCTAGGCGGTGATTCTCCCAGGCACCTGGGTCTAGCCACTCTATTCGGCATCGCCTCCAGTTCCTGCTCCTATGCGGCGGTCGCCCTGGCGCGCTCCATCTTCCAGAAAGGCGCCAGCTTTACCTCGGCCATGGTCTTTCAATTGTCCTCCACCAACCTGGTCATCGAACTGGGCATCATCCTGATCGTCTTAATGGGCTGGCAATTTATGGCGGCCGAGTATCTTGGTGGTTTGCTGATGGTGATCTTGCTGGCACTGATTTTTCGACTGACCCTGACCCGGCGCATGGTAGACAGAGCGAGAGAGCAGGCGGAAAAGGGAATGATGGGAAAAATGGAGGGGCACGCGGCGATGGACATGAGTGTTTCAGGCAGTTCATTCTGGAATAAGCTCTTTAGCGGCAAAGGTTTGACCGCGGTCAGCAACTACTTTGTGATGGATTGGGCGTCTGTTTGGATCGATATCGCTCTGGGTCTGCTCATCTCGGGCGCGCTGGCGGCCTGGGTGCCGGATTCGTTCTGGCAGGCTTTTTTCTTCTCTAACAATCCCACGCTGGCAAAGATTGAAGGCCCGCTGATGGGTCCGCTGGTGGCCATGGTAAGTTTCGTCTGTTCGGTAGGCAATGTGCCGCTGGCCGCGGTCCTATGGCGCGGAGGCATCAGCTTTGGCGGAGTGGTTAGCTTTATTTTCGCCGACCTGATTATCCTGCCCATTCTGGATATCTATCGCAAGTATTATGGCTGGAAGATGATGGGCTACATTCTGGTCACCTTCTATATCACCATGGCTGCCGCGGGTTATGTGATCGAATTCCTGTTTGCCGCTCTGGGGATCATTCCTCAGAACCGCAACGTCGTGGCGATTACCGAGGGTATCCACTGGAACTATACAACCGTTCTCAACATCATTTTCCTGGTGCTGGCGGCTCTGATGGTGATCCGCTTTGTGCGTACCGGCGGCCTCTCCATGTTAAAAATGATGAATACGCCCGCGCAGCAGATGGATCATCATGACCATGAGCACCATAGTATGGAAGAGGCTGATTAAGCTCTCAGTTTTTCCTTCCATGGTCTGCGGCATTGCCCTTTTTATGAGAGAGTTGATTACTTTTTGAATCATTATCACCTCTATAGCAATCACGAAGATTGGTCGACCGCCTGTTCTATTCTGGAGCGCTATTATGAACTGGGCGGCTCCAAATTTCTGGCGATTGGAGTCGCTGAGAGCGCTGAAGCGGTCATTGAGCAGTTGAGGAGAACGGGCGAGGGACAGCGAGCTGAGCGATTGCGCAGACAGGTACTGGCCCATGCAGACTATTTCCTATCGGTAGGAATTGACCTGCCCGCGCACGAGGTTAATTATGAACAATCTATAGTAGCTCCTCTGCTGCAACTTCTGATCTCGGCGTATCACCTCAACCCTTCTGATACATATCTGGCTGCTATTCAGGAACGCTTGCCCTGGCTGCTAGCCTTCGCGGGTCCGCAACCACATGCGCGCCTGCGCCACATCGCTATTCGTCACTGGGATGGCTACTGGTTTGGAGCATTGCATCTGTGGGGGGATGTCTTCCCTCACTACTGGAGCGTATTGAATGCGGCTGTGCTGAGGCGGCTACCGAAAGAGATCGATTGCCCCAAAGCGAAAGCGATGGCGGACGCCATTTTGAAGGCGAACCTGGTTAATTTTGCCGATGACGGGTCCGCGACATGCGCCTTTGTCTATCCTGGCTGCGTTGACGGAAATCCGGCGCATATCGCGGACCCTGTGGCCAATGACCAGGACTGGGCTCTCGTCTATGCTCTGCAATATGGCGACTGGAATGCATAAGCTGAAGACTATCTGATCTGGCGCCTGAAGAACCACCCGGTTCCAGTAAAGAGGAGAGACTCAAAAGAATATTGATGTATTCTTTTGAGTCTCTCCTCTTTATTATTCTATTTGCATTTATAATAAATTTTATTTTGCTTATCACTATGTAACACAAGCAAAAATTAGAAATTAAACTTGTTATAAAACAAAGGGGTTGAAAGCTAGATTTATTGATAAAAATCGGATATGCTTCTTTGTGAGAGGAATGGAATAACTCAAGTGCTGTGCCTCCGAAGGTTCGCGCTCTTTGTCTGTTGCATGATGCTGTTTATCTTGTGGAAGTAAAGGATCACGCGATGGATGATACCCCCGCGAAAGAGAATCAACAGATCTGTAGGTTGGATCGTCGCACGTTGATCAAGCTTGGCGCCGGCACGCTGGCCATGCTGGGTGGTGTGCAACTGATGCTCTTCTCTCAACCAGATGCCTCCGCGTCCCCCCTGATTGCCAGTACCGCCACGTGGGGCGCGCAGCCAGCGAAGGGGCCAAATACAATCCTCCCTTATAAGCCGACCACCATCCTGATTCATCATACCGATACCCTCAACACGACCAATTATTCGCGCGGTGAAGCATATGCTCTGGGGCGCTCAATCCAGCAATCTCACTTTGCCAATGGGTGGATCGATACAGGCCAGCATTTCACTATCAGCCGTGGCGGCTACATCATGGAAGGGCGTCACAAGAGTCTGCAAATGCTGCAGGCGCGGAACTCCTTCGTGCGCGGTGCCCATTGTCCCATACTTAACAGCTATGCGGTGGGCATTGAAAATGAAGGCAATTATAATGCCGCTCTGCCTCCTGATGCGCTCTGGATCTCTTTAGTCAATTTATGCACATATGTCTGTCAACAGTATGGCCTCAATGCCAATGCTATTTTCGGGCATCGCGACTTTTATGGGACCGATTGTCCAGGAGCGGAACTCTATGGACGACTCCGTGAACTACGCCTGCAGGTGCATGCCAGGCTGGGTCAGACGCTGCCCGCGCGCACCTGGCCTGTCATCAAAAGTGGAATCAGCGGCGAAAATGTGAATACCATTCAATATTTGTTGCGCTCGCATGGCTACCACATGAGTGTGGTGGGCATGTTTGGGAGTAGCACGGCGAGCACTGTCACAAAGTTCCAGGCCACAAAAGGTATTAGCACGGTTGGATTTGTCGGTCCCCAGACGTGGGAGGCGTTGATCACGCCGCTCTCGATTGGAAGTGTGGGAGATGGTGTGCGGGCTATTCAGAGCCAGTTGAACAGCAAGGGCTATGCCTGCGTCGTTAATGGACAGTTTGGCCCGATCACGAAGAGCGTGGTGCAGCGGTTTCAAAGCAATATGGGCCTGCCAGTTGTTGGGTATGTAGGCCCGAATACATGGTGCGCGCTGGTCGGTGGGATGGTAGCATAGCCTGTCGTTTTCATGAGAGTTGACGAATGGGTGGGTATGTATAGGAGGTGTCTGCAGCTTGCCATTTCCCATATGTATATAGCGATAGGCATAGCCATCCACCACCCATCAGGTAACCGCCAAGAACATCTGAGGTCCAGTGATCACCGAGATAGATGCGGGCTGGACCGACAAACGCTGTCAATAGCGCGCCAACGCTCACTGACAAAGCTTTAAGCGGTTTGCTGATGTTTTTTGAGCGGAGCACCAGCGTCACCAGCCATCCCCAGAAGTGTACCGTGGAGGCAACATCTCCGCTTGGGAAGCTTTTGCTGTTCCTTGGTTTCGTGGTACGCATGAGTTGAGGGTCAGGGCGAGGGCGCCTGACTGCATATTTGATTCCTGTCTTGATGAGCTGACTGAACCAGTACATTACCAGGGTGTGCAGTGCATCATATGGTCGATGCTTCTTCCACAGTAATCCAGTTAGTGGAAATATCAGAATATCCAGGGCGGCAGAAGAACAGAAGGTTTTATTTAACATATGTACAGTACCGTGTGAACGTGGAGATTGTTTTTGTTGCATGCGGCGGGCGATAGCCACCTCGATAGCGGGTTGTTTCTGTTTGATCGCCCAGATCGCAACAGGGATAAAAAGGGTAAATTGCGCCAGTGCACCGGTGAGTAAGAGTTTATCTCGCTTCATTGTCTTTTATGGTCCTATACTTCTTATGTTATCATCATCTCGGATGCATAGGATACGACTGAATTGAATTATACGTTTCAATCTGTGCTAGCTGTTGCCGAGCCATCACATCCTACTTTTTATGGCGTTTCTGGACTTTGCTGGCCTGTGAAACGAGATCGTCGAGCGCGAGCGCCTCCTCATCCTCATAAATAGGGGATTGGAAGATCTCGTGCAAGATCAGGCTAGCCGCGCCACGAGCCCATAAATCATCACTGGTGGGGCAGATGAGAATCTCGATGTCGTCGCGCGCGCCAAAGGCATGCGGAGGAATGGTCTGCCGCATAGGTTCCAGGAAAAGGTCGCCCGCTCTCAAACCCTCACCGGCGATTAAAATATGAGAGGGTTCAAAGATATTGATCAGGTTGGCGATGGCGATGCCCATGGTTATCCCCGCTTTACGGAAGATCGCTACGATTTCAGGCTCGCCAGCGCGGGCGCGGGCTATCAAGTTCACGATCGCATCTTCAATAGCATGACCGGGATCATTTCCCAGCGCGGCACGCACAATCCCATAATCGGAGGCTAGCGCCTCCAGGCAGCCATGTTTCCCGCAATTACAGAGAGGTGCATCCTCCCGCACATCAACCGTCATGTGCCCGAACTCGCCCGCTCCCCCGAAGGTTCCACGATAGATTTCACCTCCCAGAATAATGCCCATGCCGATCCCGCGCCCAATGGTTACCAGTAAAAAATTATCTGCTTCACGCCCCTGTCCAAACAAATGCTCAGCGATGCTGAGTGTATTGACATCGTTATCGACGCGCACCGGTATCTTGAGTTGACGTTCCAATGCTGGCCCAAGCTCAACGTTTTGCCAGCCAAGGATTGTAGAGACGCGGCATAACCCTCGGGCCGAATCGATCAGGCCAGAGAGGCCGATACCAACCCCAAAAATTTGCTGTATGGTAAGCCCTGCTTCAGCAATCAGGTCTCTGATCGCTGCCGCAATGATGGTGATTACTTGCTTTGGAGAAGTACCAGGCTGGTATGAGCATTCTCTGGTGTAGGTACTATTGCACTGGAGGTCGCATATCGTTAATGTGATTGTCGCTTCACGCAATCTCACCCCAACGACATAACCAGCGGTAGCATTAATGCTCAATAACACAGGCCGTCTGCCGCCGCTGGACTCATCAGCGCTGACCTCCAGCACCAGCCCGGCGGCCACAAGGTTTCCCACAATCTTTGTGATGGTTGATGCCGGTAAACCGCTTTTACGGGCGAGCTTTATGCGTGAGATTGCCTGATGTTCCATAATCAGATTAAATACAATGCTCTGATTGAGATCATGCAGTAGCCGTTTGCTACCAGTACGCGTCGGTGCCATGAATGAAGTGTTCCTCTCTTATGCAGCACGGGCACGATATCATAGTTTTTCTGCCAAATCCGACTTTTATGGTATAGCTATTATGTGTGTTTGCCTGCTCGTATTGTCAATAGATACAGATACCAAAATGCGTGTCTCCCAAATATTGGCTAACTGAAATATGACGAAAGGCGTCATGAAATGACACGTATACTATGCACCATACTATGGGAGGTTGAGCACCGTAGGTGCGAAAACACATGCAGGTCGAAGGCGATAATGATGAGGATAAGACACATTCTGAGTAGTGATGTCGATTCTGGCCTGCTGCCGGGAAAACGCCGTCAAAAAGCTATCGTTTGTAGGTGATATGCTTCTTCGACAATAGGTTTACTAATAATAAAATGATTAAAATTGTATATATTAAATATGCATCAGATTGTTGATTAGAGATCTACAATTAATCTTATTTTGATTGACATTCGTATAGACATTATAATATGATCTATGTGTTGATCTCTCCTATTTATCGATGAGCATATGGCGATAGCCGCGGGGCTATTCGCAGTATGAGCAGATTAGTATAGCGTCACTCGTATAGTCGCCTGCTAGTTAGAAGATGTTTTATTATAAAGAACATTGCCGCTTGCATGTCGCTTTGATATAAAGTGGAGGCCCGTATGTCCGATTATATGCCCGCAACCGCAGCGAATCCCTCTTCAACAAGGCATTACCCGGTAAAATCGCATGGATCGCTTGACGCTGATATCATCATCAAGAACGCGCCGGACCCCGTATTTGTCTCGGATCTGGAAGGCAAGATCCTTTCGGCCAACGACGCGGTCTATGAACTGCTGGGATTTCGTACTGACGAGGTGCTGGAGCAATCGCTCTCGCGCTTCATCAGTCCGGAGGAGACCAGAGAGTTTACCGCCGCTCTACGTGAAGTCATTGAGCGTGGTGTCACACGTAATACGCGCCTCAATCCCCGCAGCGCCTCAGGCGAGATCATTCCCACCAGTCTGAACGCCTCGGCTTTGCGCAATGCCGATGGTCACGCCATTGGCGCCATCGGTATCTTACGTGACATGCGCGAACTGGATAAAGCCCTGGCCTATGCCGATAGTCTGATTAAGAACGCGCCGGACCCCGTATTTGTCTCGGATCTGGAAGGCAAGATCCTTTCGGCCAACGACGCGGTCTATGAACTGCTGGGATTTCGCACTGACGAGGTGCTGGAGCAATCGCTCTCGCGCTTCATCAGCCCGGAGGAGACCAGAGAGTTTACCGCCGCTCTACGTGAAGTTATTGAGCGTGGTGTCACACGTAATGCGCGCCTCAATCCCCGTAGTGCTTCAGGCGAGATCATTCCCACCAGTCTGAACGCCTCGGCTCTGCGTAACAGTGATGGACATGTCATCGGCGCCATCGGTATCTTACGTGACATGCGCGAACTGGATAAAGCCCTGGCCTATGCCGATAGCCTGATTAAGAACGCGCCGGACCCCGTATTTGTCTCGGATCTGGAAGGCAAGATCCTTTCGGCCAACGACGCGGTCTATGAACTGCTGGGATTTCGTACCGACGAGGTGCTGGAGCAATCGCTCTCGCGCTTCATCAGTCCGGAGGAGACCAGAGAGTTTACCGCCGCCCTACGTGAAGTCATTGAGCGCGGCGTCACGCGCAATACGCGCCTCAATCCTCGCAGCGCCTCAGGCGAGATCATCCCCACCAGTCTGAACGCCTCGGCTCTGCGCGACGCCGATGGACGCGCGATTGGAGCCATTGGTATCCTGCGTGACATGCGCGAACTGGATAAGGCCCTCGCGTATTCCGATAGCCTGATTAAGAACGCGCCGGATCCGGTGTTTGTCTCGGATCTGGAAGGCAAGATTCTGCAGGCCAATGACGCGGTCTATGAACTGCTCGGCTTCCGTCCTGATGAAGTGCTGGAGCAATCGCTCTCACGCTTCATTGGTCCAGAAGAGACGCGAGAGTTTCTGGCCGCCTTACGCGAGGTTATTGCTCGTGGCGTCACGCGTAATGCGCGCCTCAATCCCCGCAGCGCCTCCGGTGAGGTGATCCCCACCACGCTGAATGCCTCCGCCTTGCGCGATACCGATGGACGCGTGATTGGAGCCATTGGTATCCTGCGTGACATGCGTGCTTATGAAAAGGTGCTACAGGATCTTCAGGAGTCAAAAGCGGAATTGCAGGAAAAGATTCTAGACCTGGAAAAGTTTGAAGAGGTAGTGGTTGGCCGTGAACTCAAGATGATCGCCCTTGAAAAGCGTATTGAGAACCTTTTGCTGCAGGTAGATAATCGAGAGCAAGGAATTAAACAATGACCACTTCCGACCCGTCTGATGCAGTGCTGATGGAGGCCGGCGATAAGATACATGACCGCCGGTGGTTGGAACGGGAATACCAGCGTCAGTTAGAGTACCATCAGACGCTTGAGACGCGCATCGTGAGGAGCGAAGAGAGGCGGCGTGCCCTGATCCATATCTTGCATGGTTTGAATAAGCTCAATAAGCAGCTATCAGATCAACGCAAAGCCATGCTTCACATCCTGGCTGATTATGAGCGGGACCGTCGTGGTATGGCTCAGCAGACGGTGCGCCTGGATAATTCGCGACGCACGCTCCTGCATATTCTGCAGGACTCCCATCATTCTAACCTGCGTCTGGAGGAAAGTCGTAAGGCGATGATCCATATTATGACTGACCTGAAGGAGACTACCGAAGAGATCAAACGTCAGGAGCAGGAGTTGCGTGAAAAGCACGAGCAGCTAGTGCAGGCTGGAAAACTCGCCACGCTGGGTGAATTGACGACCGGCGTGGCCCATGAGCTGAATAATCCGTTGAACGGCATTAATCTGTTTGTGGGCAATGCCATTGATATGGTCGAACTGGGTCTGGCGAGTACAGAACCCCAGCACCTTTTGCAAGAGCTACGCAACACCATGCAGCAGGTTGGGAAGGCCACCAGCATCATTTCCCACCTGCGCACGTTTGGTCGGACAGCATCAGCGCGCCGAGAACCGATCTTGCTAGGCTTCGTCGTGCACGAGGCCCTGACGCTCATTCAGGAACAGCTGCGCTTACGCCAGATAGAGGTGTGCCTCAAATTTCCGCCCGAGGAGGTCAAAGTGCTGGGAAGCGCGATTCAGTTGGAGCAGGTATTTCTGAACCTGCTTACCAACGCGCGCGATGCTATGGTCAAGAGTAAACAGAAACGCGTCACCATCAGCTGTACGGTGAACGGGGATATCGTCGAGATACGTGTGAGCGACACGGGAACCGGCATTCTACCAGAACTGGAGAGGCGCGTTTTTGATCCTTTCTTCACCACCAAGGAGGTTGGGCAGGGAACCGGATTGGGCCTCTCTATCACCTATGGCATTATCCGAGATTGTGGAGGAACCATCGTACTTGAAAACCATCCGGGGGAAGGGGCCACCTTCGTCATCCACCTTCCTCTTTTGCAGCAGGTCGAGGAAGCCGTTCCGTAGGAGGACATACAACAGTGGAACAGTATAGAGAAGAACAAAATATGATATGCCCACGTCCGACCACTCCTTTAATGGAGATGGAGCAAGCGAAAAAGAGGCGTACGCCGCGTATCCTTCTTGTGGATGATGACAGCGCGGCATTAAGCGCCCTTTCCCGCACGTTCCGGCTGCGCATGCGTGATATTGAGGTGGACACATCCATTTCAGCCTTTGAAGCGCTTTCACTGATCAAGACTAAAGATTATGACGCGGTGATAAGCGATATCAAGATGCCCGGCATGGATGGGATGCAGCTTCTGGCAAATGTGCATGAAAGTATGCCCGAGATCCCGGTTCTGTTGATTACCGGGCATGGCGAGCACGAACTGGCCATGCAAGCCTTGCAGGAAGGCGCGTATGATTATACCCTCAAGCCCATCGATCGTGATTTTTTTGTAGCGTCCGTCCGACGCGCCCTGCAAACGCGTCAGCTATTGCGCCTGGTACAGGAGAAGCAGCAGGCCCTGGAGCAGTATGCACATTCCCTGGAGAGCCAGGTTGAGCAACGCACCAGGGAGCTCATGTCGGTCAATGATGCCAAGGATCGCATGCTCAGTATGGTCGCACACGAACTGGCGACCCCACTGACTAGCTTAAAGGGATTGCTTCAACTGGCCCATCGGCGGCTAAATCATGGGGCCATCGACAAGGTTCTTCGCGATATTGAGACAATGGAGGCCTCGGCCGATCATCTGGGAGTATTGATCCAGGATCTACGCGATGCGATTCATATTCAGACAAGCCAGTTTATCCTGCAACGCGATTCCTATGACCTGATCAAATTGTGTCAGAATGTGCTGGATGAATTTATGGTGAATGATATCGCTACGCCTTGTTGTCCGGATCAGTACGAGACCCTTGATGTGAATATTGATAGCAACCGTATCAGGCAGGCGTTTCTCAACTTACTCTCCAATGCGCGCAAGTATTCGCCCAAAGGAACGCCTATCACTGTCACCTTGCAGCAACAGGCAACAGAGGTCTGCCTGTCGGTAACTGATTGCGGTTCAGGGATCTCCGCTGAACACCTCGCACATATCTATGAACAATTCTATCGTGTGCCCAATAGCAATGTGCAAGAGGGAGAATTTACCGGCCTGGGTCTGGGACTCTATATTACGCGCGCGATTGTGGAACAGCATGGGGGACACATGGAGGTTCAGAGTGTCCCGGGAGAAGGCAGCACCTTTTCCATTATCCTACCTCTATCTCAGGAAGAAGGTTCTGTAGCTAAAGCATCCCCGCTACACATAGCATGGGTAATCAGGATCGTATGATTGTATCACCAGATGATCCTGACTACCCATGCTGATTTATGAGACCTTATCTTCTATAAGGCAGCGTTCAATTGCCTGTAACAGTTCCTCAAGATTAAATGGTTTCTTGATGCAGCAGATACCACCACGTTCTTGAAGGGCCCGTGTGGGAGGAGTCGCACTCATAAAAAGAACAGGCGTGTGCTTGAATTCTTCTGAAGCATGAAGCTGGTCATACAACTCCAAGCCATCCATAGAGGGAAGCATATAATCAACTAGAAACAGATGCGGCTTTATTGTTCGGATAGTTTTTAACGCCTGGAAGCCGTCCGGCACAAGCATAACGTGATAAGGCGTTTCCTCTTCAATAGTTTCGCTAAGTAAATAGCCTATACGTTTATCATCCTCAACAACTAAGATGACTTTCTCCTGATTGTTGATTTCTTTTAGACTACTTTCCTGGTATTGCATCTTTGTCACTCTCGCAATTCGGTGGCGGACGAAAAACTTTCTTATAGTGATACTTTTAAGCGCCCAGGAAAGTTTCAAATAATCAGAGTGTAAGCAGGACATGACAGTGGCCCCGGGCGTTGCCCGGGGCCACTGTCATGTCCTGCTTACACTTCTTCTGGCTGGCGGGTGGCGCCCAGCCCTTGCAGGATGAACTGCGCAGTGCGCGTGGCCTGTGCCATCAGGTTTTGTTGCGACTGACCTAGCACGCGGGCAGACAGAATAAAGGACTCTGTAAGCGAGAGCACCATCAGTGCTGTGGTATCAACATCATCGATGTGAATTTCGTTATGTGCCTGAGCTTCCTCTAGTACCATGGCGATTACCGCCACGTAGTCACGCAACAGTTTTGTGGCCTCCGTCCTGAAGGCGCGATTGACGCCATACAGGGCGCTCATATAGACGTTAAAGGAGTCGCTCTCCTCTTCCGCCAGGCGAACGAATGCCAGGAAGAGCTGTTCCAGGCGCGTCTGAAGATCCCCATTCTGGGCCAGAGCACCGCGGATAGCCGCCAGTTGAGTCTGGGCGATAAAGCGCAACATAGCCAGGAAAAGCTCGCGTTTATTTTCAAAATAGAGGTAGATCGTCCCTTTGCCGATGCCAGCTTTCTCCGCAATAAGATTGATATTTGCCTGATCGAAGCCGAGACGAGCAAACTCCTGGGCCGCCTCATGGATAATATGCTGTCGTGTGGCCTCTCGCATTTGCTCATCTACGATCTTTGGCATCAGTTCCTCCCTGGTTTTCGCTTTTGTTTCCTCATGTACCCTTTATCGTATCACATTGATGGGCCGGTAGTCAGTAAAAATATTGGCCAACGATATCGGCATGTATGGCGGGTCGAATATCTACCTTTGCAAGGCGCATAAAACAGTTTGCCCGCTTCTAACGTCGCTACAGAATAAGAAATGGATCTTCGCGGCGCGCAATGCGCGCAACTTCTATACTGGTGTATCACACTTTGCTGAGAAAGTCAAAGTATTTTCTTCAATACAAAGCAGGCGCTCTTTGACTCTTCAGAAAAATTATGGGTGGGCGATCATTCATAAAAAGAAGAGGAGCATCCCCCACCATATTCTCTGCATGTATGGTTGATGCTACCGGCCTCTGTCTTATAGGTTTACGATGACTTGACGGTCAGCTTTTATCGGCATTGCTGATTTTGTGGTCCATAGAGATGCAATCAAAGTTGGCATGTCAGGAGGCAATACACTATGAATGATCTAACATACGCGCCCGCTACTGATGAAAATCAGGAACTTGATGCTCACTTGCCTCTGCACACAATGTCATATAGGAGACGTAATGAACCCTGGAGTGTAAAGTGGGCCTATGGTCTTTTCTGGTTTACATTTGTACTATTCTTTGCCGGAACCGGCAGCGGAAAGCTCTGGGATCGTGTCTGGCACGCGACCAGGCGTTTTGATACCTTCTGGTCACCTCCCCACTTCTTTGTCTTCGTTGTCACTGCCAGTACGGGAGCATTGGTGGCGGTTCTGGCTCTAACCCCATCGCTGCGTATCTGGTTTGGTCCCGCTGTGCGGCTGCCTCGAGTCCCCTTTCGCGTTCCAGCAGCCCTTCTCATGCTGGGAAGTGGCCTGGTCTTGTTATGTATTACGATTATACTAGATAACTTCTGGCATTCGGCATTTGGTCTGGACGAGACCCAGTGGTCCATGCCACACGATATGCTGGGATGGTGCTGGTTTACCATCATTTTTGGCTTTGCCGCCTGCCGCATCGCCTTCCGGCACTACCGTCCCCTATCATGGTTTACCAACATTGTAATCGCGGTGCTCGTGATAGAGTTCATGTGTCCGCCCATGTTAGGACCCTTCTACCTGAACTATTCCCCGCATTTACTGCATGCGCTGGCAAATCTTCCGGTTGTGCGCACAGAGCCTGACGCGCAACACATGTATCGCATCTACTTGAATCATGGCCTGACGAGGCAGACTTGCCCCCTGTTCATTCCGCAGGTGGCTTTCTTCGCCGGTGCCGCGCTGGCTTTATTGCGTTGCATGGACCGGCGCTTGAGGATTTTCCTGGTTGCTCCTCTATGCTGGACGTGCTTTATTCTCACGCGTAATCTTTATACCCTCGTACTATTGCACTACCATGGTGTTTCTCACCCACTCGACATCCTTTCTGTGGCATGGCATGAGCCATCGCTCTGGGTACCAGAACCGCTCTTCCTGGCAGCGGTGGTGTTTGAAATATGTCGCAGGTGTGGTTTGAGAGAACAGTTCTGTTATATCATCTGCGGCGTCGTCTTTAGCTGCTGCACATTTGCAATCTGGCATACAATGTTCTGGATGATATTATTGGTGCCGCCAGCCATTGGGACCATGCTCATCGGGGCGCGCATTGGGAACTGGTTTTATTCGATGCTCAGCCAGCCCACGCCTGACAAGCTCGCGACGTTCTTGTTGTTCTTTTGCGCGCAGATCCCCACCTTTCAAGGCGTGATCGATCTGATATTGCGCCGTACAACGCCATGAGCAGGTGCTGCCAGATTTTTATTGACCGATTGCCCATTTATGTTGTATACTAATTACAGCGACCTGGAAGAAGCTAATACATAGGATTTAAGAATCCTCCTATGATTGATGTTAAGGTTGTAGCGTGTATATCCCTTTGATGAATCAGGTCGTTTCCTTTTTGCCATGTTTAATGAGTGGGCAACCATTCATTAAACATGGGATTAATGCTTGCTTACTTAATCAGAATGAATATATATTGGAGTATAACTTATGGTTTCAGAATCGGCCGGGAATGCCGGCCTGGTGCGACGTTTATTTCGTTTCAATCGTCTGCATCGCAGCTTTGAGAGTCCTCGCTATCTTTTAAAGTGGTTGGTCTTAAGTACACTCATCGGAATCGTCGCCGGGTTGGGGGCTATCGTGTTTTATACCGCGATCCATTATGCCAACCACTGGTTTGTCGAAGGGTTGGTTGGCTATGTACAGCCTAGTCCTGCTGGTGAGGGACCAACGACCATCATGTCCTTTTGGAGCTCGGCGCGCCCCTGGTTGTTGCCCGTTATTACGACCCTGGGTGGATTGGTGGCCGGTTTTATTGTATTTACCTGGGCACCTGAGGCTGAGGGACATGGTACGGATGCGGCGATCAAAGCCTTTCATGAAGGCACCTCGATCAGGGCACGCATTCCCCTGATCAAGCTGGTGGCATCGGCCATTACCATTGGCACGGGCGGGTCTGCTGGACGTGAAGGGCCAGCCGCCCAGATCAGCGCGGGCTTTGGCTCGATCATGGCTAATGTGCTGCACCTGGACGCCCAGGATCGGCGTATCGCGCTGGCCACTGGTATGGGTTCTGGTATTGGCGCTATTTTTAGCGCGCCCCTGGGAGGTGCTATCCTTGCCGCGGAGATCCTGTATAAAGATGATCTTGAGGTGGAAGCCATCATGCCCGCGCTGATCGCCTCGATTGTTGGCTATAGCATATTTGGCGCTTATTCTGGCTGGCATACGATCTTTTCGGTGCCCAGGGATCTCGCGTTTAGCTCGCCACCACAGTTGCTCTATTATGTGGTGATTGGTATTCTGTGTGGACTTATCGGTCGTCTCTATGCGCGTGGTTTCTATGGCCTCACCCATCAATTTCACCGTCTGCCGTTGCCCCGCTGGATTAAGCCAGGCATTGGTGGTTTGCTTGTTGGTCTGATTGGCCTGGTTATTCCGCAGGCGATTGGCATGGGATATGGCTGGGTTCAGGTTAGCATGGGAACTGGCCTGCTCTCACTGCCCATCTGGATCATCCTGTTGCTCCCATTTGTGAAGATCCTCACCACCGGACTCACGGTTGGATCTGGTGGATCTGGCGGTATCTTTGGTCCGGGTATGGTGATTGGAGGCATGCTGGGCGCCGCCGTATGGCGTCTGAGCTATCACGTTCTACCTGGGGTACCCGCTATTCCTGGACCTTTTGTGATCGTGGCGATGATGGCGCTCTTCGGGGGTATCGCGCATGCGCCTCTGGCCATTATGCTCATGGTTGCTGAGATGACTGGCAACCTCTCTCTGCTCGCTCCAGCCATGATCGCGGTCAGTATCTCATCAATCTTAGTTGGGAAAGATACCATCTATAGCAGCCAGGTGAACACCAAAGCTGATTCGCCGGCGCACCGCCTACAAATGTCGTTCCCGCTACTGTCAACCCTATCTGTACACCAGGCGATGAGCGCCTTAACGCTGTGTTTCTCAACCTCTCAGACAGCGGCCGATGCCGAAGCGGCGCTGGCCGATGGTGTGGCCAGCGGTGCCCCTGTGGTTGATCATGATGGCAATTTACAGGGTGTTGTAACCGTTACTGATATTCAACGTCTGCCTGAGAACCAGCGTGCCAATAAATCCTTGAAAGAGATTATGAATACAAATGTTGTCACGCTCGATTCCTATGCCACCCTGGATGAAGCATTGGAGCAATTGACCAGTGCCCGCGTAAGCTGGGCTCCTGTCGTTGACAGTGATCCACTGTCTCCGGCGCGCAAGGTTCTGGGTATCCTGACAGCTGCCAGCATCGCGCAGATATATCGGCGGACCCTGGCCAAGGACTCGCGCCGTATGCGCGGGGTGGTAGAAGGCACAGTCATGTTAGAGGCGAAAATAGAGGAGCACGCTCCCCTGGTAAACAAAAGGCTGCGCGACGCGCGGATCCCTTCTGAGTGTTTGATTGTATCGATCCGGCGCAATGGCGAATTAATCTTCCCGCGTGGAAGCAGCGTGATTCAGGTTGGTGATACAGTTACGTTCCTGGTAAGCCCCCAGGGAGAAGAATTGCTTCAGAGCTATCTGGCTAATCGCACTCCTGCCCTTGCCGTATCCTGAGCGAACCGGTTAACGACATCTTAACCGCCCGTATCGGTGCGCTGAAATATGTTATGCTACTGAAGTAGCGGCATAGATCAGCGCGCCATTTTTGTACTATAGAAAGTACGGCACTCCTCACTTCACATCGATAATGTCCTCTCTCCGCCGCTATATCGATCCCATAATGGATGTGATATTCCCCTCACGTTTAAAGAACCATATTTTTACTGTACTCATTTCACCTAGTACTATTGCCCCTAAAATAGATTAAAGCGGTTAAATTTTCTCAATGCCATATTAGTACTTTAATATAGGTATTTGCATTCTCTGATAATAGAGCTCTTTTAGGTGTGTTATGCTTCTTACAAGTCACGCGATGATGATCTGGCACGGCCTGGCGCAAGGGCCAGGAGACAACATCCAAAGCATCGCTAAATGTAGCAATGATGACCGGTAGACAGGTCGTCAAACCGTATTGAACATTTCTGTTCTCGGTGACAGAAAGTAATAGTTCTTCAGGTGAAGAAAGGATTAAGAATCATGGAACCAGGTTTGAATATGTCAACCCGCAATCAATCGCGCCGTTCCGCCTTGAAAGGCGCCCTTGTTGGAGTAACAGGACTGGCCGTTGTCGGCGGTGCGGTTGGAGCAGGCGTCTTATTTAGCGAGCAATCCAGTCAGGGTGCTCATGCTGCCGCTCCTAATCAGGCGACACCGGTTGCCAATACTCAGGCCATCACCGCCATCCTCAACATTGCGGCAACGGCCGAAACCCTGGCTGTGACTTTCTATTCACAGGTCCTTTCCCATGCTGATAAATTGGGATTGAAAGAGGCCACGCGTATCAACCTCAAAGCCACCCTGGTCGAGGAACAGCTCCATCTCCTATTTCTGAACAAGCAGGGAGCAAAGTCCGCGGCTAAAAACTTCAGCTTCCCATTCGGCCGCGACACCTTTAAAAATCTTGAGCTCTTTCTCAAGACGCAACAGCAACTGGAATCGGCTTTTGTAGCCGCGTACCTGGCCGCGGTAAAAGAACTGGCGATGTTGGGGCGTCCCGACCTGGCCCAGGTAGCCGCGCAGCTGGCCGCGATTGAGTCCGAGCATCGCGTCGTAGGACGCCTTATCGGAGCCATGCTGCCGATCGATAACGAGGCGTTTCCACCGCTGCTACTCAAGAATGTTGCCGCCGCGCCCGCGTTTCTCAAGGGGGCGGGATACCTTTCACCTCGCAATGACAACACCTTTGAATTCCATGCTGTCCTTACTAGGGGCGCAGGGGTAACCATGACGATGCCCACCATGGTACAGACGACAACGATTACACCGGCACCGACCACACCGCCAATTACTAACGCTACACCGGCAGCGCATCTGAAATTTTAGCGATTGACGATAAGAGATCATGAAGTGAAGGCGGCTTGTTGGGTATAAGCCGCCCAGGGTACGAAAGAGGTTAGAAAACATATGTTGACAAAACCACGTGATCCGGCAAAAATGTTAAGGAGTTCTGCGAGCATACGCAGGCAGAAACGTTTTTCACCTTTGATGCTCATCGGAGCCGCGGTTACAGTGATTGCCATGCTTATTGGCGTCAGTGTATTTGTTATCATACCGCGCCTGGCGTCACATGCGGCCGCGGGGGTCAATATGAACTGTACGTTGATTATCCCCGCTAATCCGTTAACGGCACAGGGACTGGCTACCCCCTATCAACTCGTCGCCACCAATCCTGCTCAGGGTGCCTGCCATGAAGCCAACATCAATCAGGCGGCCTTTGTGCAGGCGGTGATCCTGGATCCACAGACCGGGCAGATGTCTGCCTATGAGCCGGTGGTTGTCGATCAGGGGACGCAGCCAGCTGTAGCGCCAGTCGCGCCTCAGCTACCGGCCGGAGCCATCGTGGGTATCTGGTTTGGTGACAACGGCACTGTTTTGACACTGCAGAACAATGCTAAGGCGGCTGCCCAGAACAACGATGCCGCTACCCAGAATACGAACGCGGCCGCTCAGCAGGCGAATGCCAATGCCGCCCAGAATCAGCAGCAGACCCAGGCTCAGGCACAAAATGTCGTGCAACAGGGACAGATGCAGGTGGCCGGACCCGGTATGAACACGGGTAACTGTGTGAATGGCCTTGCTAACTCTTCCTTTGGACAGTTCGCCTATTGTAACGCGGTCAACTTTTTCCAGACGGCGAATCAGCTGATCGCTGCCGGAAAGATCACGATCCCAGCGCTAGGTACGGCCAAAGATGGCATGGCCTGTCCTTCGACTCGTGATTTTGGTATCGTTGATATGGATCAGAGTGATAATGTGCAGACCCAGTATCTTGCTACGGCCAATGGACAGATCGCTCAGTTGAACGCGGCCAACCAGGCCCAACTACAAGGCGCAACCACGCTGGGTAATCCCAGTGATAACGCGCTGGTCTCCAAAGTCCTTGATCCAGCCCTTGGCTGTACAGCATTTACCATTCCTGACCAGGTAAATCCAGGTACCCCGACGGCTACCATGCCAACTGACGAGTTGCAGGCCGCCGCTCAGCAGCAGCCTCCTGTCGCGCTGATCCCTTCCATGGATGACTTCGTGCTCGTCAATGGCCAACCCAACCTGAATAAGATCAATGCCTATCGCGCGGGTGTCGACCAGACGCTAGCCGCGACCCTGAACGATGCCAGCACAACCACCTATTGTCAGAATATCGTCAATGTCGCGCTGCCACGCTTAAATCTGGATATGCAGAACTTCCAGAATGTAGCATCGCCTGATGGTGGCGCCACGGCCAATAGCCTGTTCACCTTCCTGGCTAACCGCCTGAATACGACACTGGGTGCCGGTGGACTCAACTGTGTCGGTGCATTGAACATTCAGAATCCTATCGCGCTCACCACGAATGGCAATGGTGTGGTAACGGCTGCAACCATCACAGTCAAACCGCTTCCGGCTAACGGAAATGGTAATGCTGGTAATGGAAACGGCAACACAGGCGCTGGTGGTGTGCAGCAGGTCGCGACCGGCGGAGCAACCATCAATCTGGTCACGGCTGCTGGTAATGCGCCCGTTGCATTGAACATTACCTATCCTAACCATCCCAACCAGTTAATCAACGTGAATGTGGCGACCAACAGCTGCACAGGTACGCCTATCTTTACGCAGCGGGAAAACACCAACGGCAATAGCCAGAACATGGCTAACACGGTGATCAATAATTTACAGGGGGTACAGGCTATCCCCAACAACTGGTTCTTTACCGTGACCGATCCGGCCCAGAACAACATGGTGGTTGGCTGTGGCTCGGTGACCGCCAATGGCATCACCGGAACCGCGACACTAGGAACGGTCGCCACAGCCTGCATTCCAGCTAATCCAGCGGGAGGCACGATGCCAGTAGCGGGAACAACTCCCGTCGCAGGAATGACGCCGGTAGCAGGAACAACGCCTGTGGCGGGCGCGACCCCGGCCACTATGCCAACCACCGCTGCCTGTGCTCCAGCTACGAATCCAGGCAATCAAAACGCGAATGGTGGCCAGGGTACTCAGACACACCACAAAAAGCACCATTATTAGCTTTCACCTCTGGCTCGCGTAGTGTGGAGACAGTCTTCTCCTATAAAATGATCGCCTGGCTCCCAGTAAGCCAGGCGATCATTTTATAGGAGGAAGAACACCTGACAAATAGCCATCAATGAAAATTTTGTGTTTCTTTCATTTTCTTGACGGCTTCGAAAGAACTGCGTATACTACGTTTTTAGTTGCTTTAACGTGTAACATAAAATGGTCAATATTAGAGAAATGAGCTTTCGCAATATATAAAGATGTAAACAATGCCGCTGAAAGAGGTGCTTCTAATGCGACAATCCTTTGGTGAATACCTTCGCCAGTTGCGTCGTCAGCAAGGCCTCACTCAGAGTGAGTTAGGGGCTGATCAGTTTTCCAAATCGTATGTCAGTGCAGTTGAGCGCAATAGTATTATTCCATCACATAGTGCCTTGTTACACTTTGCGGAAAAATTGCAGCAGGCGCCAGAAGATTTTGAGAGACACTTACAAGACGCGGAGACGAAAAATCAATACTTCCCACAGCCTGTTTCTTTTTCACAGCAGAACGAAGATGATCAGGAAATTATAGCTCTGCTGGACATGGTCCTTAAAGGCCAGCAAAAGATTCCTTTTTCGCTGCCTGCGCAATTGAGAAGCTCTTCCCTTTTCTCATCTTCCCAAGGGCTCACCTGGCAGGAGCGGCAAGCCAGGCTCCTTTTCTTAAATGGTCTGGTGTTGCAAGAGGATGGCGAATATGCCAGGGCGCGCGCCTCACTGGAGCAAGCGCTGGCGTTAGCTGCCTCCGACTACCATCCTTTTATCAGCAATGCCCTGGGAAATAATTATGCCCGGGAGTATGACTATATCAGCGCACTGCGCTATCACCAGCGTGCCCTGGCCTCGCTGAAAGAGCATAACCCTGCTAATGAGGATTTGCTGCAACAGGTGGCATATCGCTGTGGCGATGATTGCCGGGCCCTGGGCTACCATGTTAAAGCCTGTCTCTATTTTGAGGAAGCAAATCGGTATCTGCAGGCTACCAGTAATCTCGCCAGCGCTGGTAAGCTCTATCTTGGATGGGGGTATTGTATCTATGCGGCCCTGCCTCAAGCTTTTCCCCATAGATTGCAGGCCGAGAAAGGCTTATCGACCGCCGAGATCGAGCAGAGTTTCCATCAGGCCGTAACCTATCTGTTACAGAGTTGTAGCCTGTATCAGATCAGCAGCGATATGGTGGGTGAGATGCATGCCCGCCTGATGCAAACTATGGTTCTGATCGATTGGGGTTACTGGAACTCTTCCACCTTTGCGGGTACCTTGCTTAGCAACGAGCATAATGTTTGCCCGTCCGTTCCCAGCGGACTGCTCGATAATGCATATGAGCAATGCCGCCAGATTTTTCTGAAACTGATGGAGCGCTACGAAGCTAAAGCCGGATTCCCTGCCGATATGCGTCAGACCGCGACCACCGCTCTGGCTTATCTTATACATGTCACGGTGCGGCGTGCTATGCTTGCTCGCTTGAATAACCATAGCAGTATTGCGAATAAAGAGAGACAGCTGGCCGCTTGTATATGTGAATGGGTGTTGCGCTTCCTCAAAAATCCAGATGTTGCCTGGGATGTCATTCGGCATTGCGCGCACGTATCTGACAATGACATGCAAGACTGTAACCAGTCATTTGACCTGGCACAGGCCCTTGAGCATATGAAGGCTTCCCTGACCGATGATACTGGCACATTAGCGGATCTATGTTTTGCGTTTGGCATCCTGGCCGAAGAAATCGCCCTGGTTGAAGGAGCCAGTAAGAACAATGACCAGCTCAAACGTTTCGACCTGGCGGATCACTTTTTCCAACAGGCTCTCGCTACAGCCTCGCGTATCGTGCCCAACCAGGATCTAGACGCCAGTTATTTACTGCGGATCTACCTGCGCTATGCTACTATCCTTGAACAACGTATACATAGCGTACAGGATAACCAGGCAATAGCAACGCGTGCTTTGCTCATGGTGAAAGAAGCCTTCGCCACTTTCCCAGGTGTGTTTATGTTTCCTCTTCTCGAGACCATTGCTCAGTAAGTGCGACCTGAAAGAACTGCTGTGTTTTTCAGGTCAGCATGGAGATGGTAGCCGCCCTGCAATCTACCTCTGAATAATCTCATCCTTCAGTAATTCCTGGCGCAGTATTTTTCTTGCGCGGCAAAAGTAGGTCTTTGCTGTTTGTTCTGGCATATCCAGGGCCTGGCCAATCTGTGAAAACGTCATATTGGAGGTGCAGCGCAAGATAACCACATTGCGGGCTTTTAATGAGAGCGCCTTGAGCGCCCTGCGTATTGATGTCTGCATATCGTGACGCTCGCATATCTCTTCAATGCTTGATTTGGGATCTTCAATATCCAGGATACCTTCCGTGTTCGTCTCCTCATCCATGATGATCAGGGTAGAAAATGTCTGCGTCATGCGCCGGCGTTTGCTACGTATTTCATCGATGCAGAAGTTATGAGCGACTTGAAAGAGCCATGGCTTGAAGGGCTTATCCAGATTCATCTGGGGAAGAAACGTATAGAAACGCGTAAATACGTTTTGTAGTATGTCAGCTGATAGCTCTGCATCCTGTAAAACATGATAAATATAGTTATATAGTGGACCACTATAATATTTTACGAAATGCGTAAATGCCTCTTGATCACCGGCGAGCACGCGCATTGCGAGCAGGCTTTCGTGTGAGGGAATCTCCCATACAGTTTCTCTCTCTATAGGTGATTGCTGCTGTATCATAATATCGTCCGTCCTCTTACTATCATCACAGAAAACACAGCACATGTGTTTCTTTAACCTTATAGTTTGTAGCGTAACTTATTTTTCTATGGAATTCCATGGAAAAATTGGACCCCGGCTAAATCTTAAGGGAAATCTAATGAGATAAGAAAATTATAAGGGCTCTCCCCGTTATGCCCGAAACGCAAATTACTGTTGTGCTAATCATGTCTTACCACATACCTGCTATGCAGAGGTTAGCCTATTTAGGCTATATTTCTCCATGTATCAATATATATCAATGTGATCCATGTTATGCTTTACACAACAGTAAGCAAGCAGAGCATATACTGCTTGTTTCAAGAAGAAGCCAGCATCTGTAGAGTGCTTACTGTGAAAGTGGTATCAGACATCAATACATCTGGATGTCTGATATAGAGACTTTGGATTTTGAGTTCTCCGAGCCATACTGACTTGGGATGGTTACAAGGGCAAGGAGGAGTGTCACTAGTATGTACAAGAGGTTATCATGTTTAAATTACGTCAGGACAACCGATTGACGATGAAAACTCCCCCAAACACCTACAATACCGTTAGCCAGAGCGCTTATTCAGCTCAATATGAAGGGAACGGGCAACTTTCTGTTCGTCTCCTCCTACTTGCGCTGGTTACTATTGTATTACTGAGCTCTACTTTTCTCTACTCCAGACTAAGTAGTAGGGTATCTACCAATTCTAATTTTCAGCATATGGCTGGCCCGGGAGGTCCGTGGGGTCCGGGAGGTCCAGGTGGTGGTCCGAGAGGTCCGTGGGGTCCAGGAGGCCCAGGCGGTGGTCCGGGAGGCCCAGGTGGTGGTCCGGGAGGCCCAGGTGGTGGTCCGGGAGGCCCAGGTGCCAGTAGTTCACCTATCGCCGGTTATCTGACACCGCAGGATCTCTGGAAGCAGTATAATTTGCCCGGTGCCAATGGTGGCGCAGGCCAGTTGGTGGCCGTGGTTATTGACGGTGGCCTTCCGACCATTGAGTCTGACCTGGCTGCATATAGCACGAAATTTGGCCTGCCACAGTGTACCGTTGCCAGTGGCTGCCTGACCATCAAATATCAGGGCGGTCAGACTATTTCTCCGGGAGCGGACCAGGCTGAAGGTACCCTGGACATTGAGACGATCCATGCCGTGGCGCCAAAGGCCAAACTATTGCTTTACAATGTGCAGAAGAGCAGTAACGGCCTGGCGACAGGACCATCGGAGATCATCAAAACTCCCGGCCTCAAGGCTATCAACATGAGCTATGGTTTTGATAGCAGCACTGCCTCGCAGTTTGAGTCGCTGTATGCAAATAATCCTAACCATGTCGCGCTCATCGCTGCCAGTGGTGATAACGGTCACGCCGTACCGGGTTCCTTCCCATCCAGCTATCCAGGGGTGATCGCTGTTGGTGGTACTGTTCTTAACAATGGTGTCGAGACCGCCTGGAACGGTTCCGGCGGTGGTTCGACGACTTATGCGGAACCTGCTGGTCAGAAAGCCTATGGCGTTCCTCAGGCCAACGGTAAGCGCGCGGTACCTGATGTGGCCGCGGTCTCTGGAACACATATGTCCATCTTCTATCAGGGTCGCTGGAACGGCATGGTTGGTACCAGCGTAGCTGCCCCAATCTGGACCGGTATCGCCGCTCTGGTGAACAAGCAGCTCACGCCAGATCTGATCTATAGCGTGGCCAAGCAGCATCCAGATGCCTTCCGCGACATTACCAGCGGCAGCAATGGTAGCTGTGGCTTCCAGTGTACAGCTCAAGCCGGCTATGACTACATCACCGGTCTGGGCACGCCCAAAAACTTTGTCAACGACGTCAATGCTATGCCGTAGCATAGTGCTCGACAATAAAAAGGGATGTGTGGCTTCGAGCCACACATCCCTTTTTATTTATGGGTCCTGTGTTGGTCAGGAATTAGAAATTGGGAAGTCATTAGCCTGCAGGCGTTGCATGAGCCCGGGACGGTGTAATTGTAAATATGGCAGCAACCATTTGCGGAAGCGTTGCTGAAATTTGTCGCTCTGGTAGCATAGTATGGCTATAAAGAAAATAACAGCGGGGAGGCCTGGGAGCGAATTTGTTCCTGTATGCGTATTCACAATAAGCGAACGTTTTATGCCTTCATCAGGCATGGTTTTTTTGATGGTGTTTGATTGCAATACGTGAGGTGGTATATGATCTGGATCGGTACTTCGGGTTGGGTTTATCCGCATTGGATGGAGCGTTTCTATCCCAAAAAGCTGCCTGAGCGCGCTCAGCTGGCCTACTATGCTCAGCGTTTCCCGACCGTCGAGTTCAATCGAAGCTTCTATCGGCTGCCGACGCGTGAGCAATTCGCCGCCTTATACCAGCAGACCGAGGATCATCCGGATTTTGTGTTCGCTGTCAAGGGGAGCCGCTACCTGACGCATATGAAGAAGCTCAACGATCCCGAGGAAGGTATTCAGCGTCTCGTTACCGCCGCAGAGGGATTGCAGGAGCGCCTGGGACCTTTTCTCTATCAATTGCCCCCGCGCTGGCATGTAAACCTGGAACGATTGGCGGACTTTGTGCGGCAATTGCCGTCTCATCACAGAGCTGCCTTTGAATTTCGTGATCCTAGCTGGCTGCAGCCGGAGCATTTTCCTCGCCTGGCACAGATCCTCCAGGATGCGGGTTTTGTGCTGGTGCAGAGCGTCGGCGGCGCCCTTCCTACTCCCCTCGATCTGCCCGCTGTTGGTCCATTTACCTATGTCCGTTTCCATCATGGCGCCCATGGCATTGGCCTTAGCGAAGAAGAATTAACGTTCTGGGCTCAGCGCTTAAAAGATGCGTCAAAGCAGGGGCGTGATGTTTATGCCTATTTCAATAATGATCCCGATGCCTGCGCTATCTACAACGCCCAGCGTTTGCGCGAACTGGTTGGATCACAGGCCGTCCAACCTGGCTGAACACCATAGCGTGCCATGAATGGTAGGGTACCAGGAATAAGCGAAAAAGCGGATAGGCAGTATCATGCCCCTGTCACCATTTCCCTGATGGATGCGTAAGGATATAAAAAGTCCTATTTGGCTGGTATGAAAGTGTTATATGCAGAGATTACGATATTTCTCTGGTATACTTATGGCTGGAGAGTATAAAAACCAGGGAAGCTGGTAAACGCAACATCAGGCATAGAGCATCTTTATCATTATATTTATCCCCTTAGTAGCCCAACTGCCGTGCGTTTCTCTACCCAGGTTGCTTACTAGAATTCATTATATTAATCGAAACTTTTTTCGGCATATCATAGTTTTTATTAGAATAAGAACTTCTATTAAGCTAGAAAGACAGAGTAATATGGCAACCGGAATGCGTCCCGGGAATACATCGAAGCCAGGAGAAGGAGAAGAAAAGAAGACACTTCCAATGGTTCCGCAGACTGAAGGGACATCTTCCCCTCAACGTCAACCCATGAAGCTCCCGGCTTATAGTCAGGCTGCCGTTGCCCAGCGCCTGGGCGAGGCACCAGAGCCACCAACTCCAGGAGTTATGTATGAGGCTTCGCATAAGCGTGTACATGAAGCTGGCTGGCATACCAAGCGCTATTTTAAGCGTAAGTCGTTACATGGTACTAATACACAGGTGGAAGCCAGGGCGCGCAATACGACGCGCACCATGCTTTCGGTCATCGTTAGCGGGCTCTCTGTCCTGCTGTTGGTCGTGATCATTTTTGTTTCCTACGCGAGCTTCTCCAATGCCGTTGATAAGCAGTATCATGGCAGCATCTTAACCCTGCAAGACATGTTGCCTAAAGACAACTTAAAAGTATATGACGCACAGAACAACCTGATTTTTCAGCGAGCTGATGATGGGGTCCAGACAACGCAACCGCTAAACAAGATTTCGAAGAATCTGGTGAATGCCGAGGTCGCGATCGAAGATCAGAATTTCTGGAAAAATAGCGGCTTTGATATTACCGGTATCGTGCGAGCTGCCATTGCTGACTTGACCGCCCACGGGGTGGTGGCTGGTGGTAGTACGATAACGCAACAATTGGTGAAGAATACGATCGTCGGTAACAAAGATACAGCCCTGCGTAAATTGCAGGAGGTTATCCTGGCGCCCGAAGTAACGCGACACTATACCAAAGAACAAATTATGGGGATGTATCTCAATACTATCTATTATGGCAATATGGTCTATGGGGCCGAAGCGGCGGCCACTCGCTACTTTGGCTTGCAGGATACACCCACGCAGACAGCGGCGCAGCAACTGGATATTGCGCAGTCTGCGACCCTGGCCGGCATTCCCAGTAATCCAGAACTGCGCAATCCCATCGCCTATCCGCGCAATAGCTATAGCCGCACCCTGCAGGTATTGCAGCAGATGTACGTCCAGGGTTATATAACCGGGCAGCAAAAGGCCGATGCCATTAAGGAGCTACAGAAACCAGACTTTATTAAGCGTACGGGTCTGCCGCCTGAACAGGCCTCAACCTATGTCAACTATGTGCTCAGCGAGCTGACAAACGATCTGCATGTCAAGCCCGCGGACCTGCCACGATCTGGACTGGTGGTGAAGACGGCTCTGGATCTGAAGCTGCAGAACTTCGCGCAGGCTAACGCCAAATTGCATGTGCAGCAGATGACGGCCCACCATATCACCAATGCCGCCGTGGTGGTGATGGATCAGCATACGGGGGCGGTCAGCGCCATCGTTGGCAACATCGATCCCAACGATCCCAAATATGGTTCCTTTAACGTGGCCACCCAGGGCTATCGCCAGCCCGGTTCCTCTTTTAAGCCATACGTCTATGCGACGGCGTTTGAGCAGGGAACGGCCAGCCCTGGCAGCAAGGTATTGGATGCTCCGCTTACCGTGCCGATGTGCTGTGGTCTGCCCCCTTATCAGCCACATAATTATAGTATGACCTATGGTGGCTGGATGCCGTATCGTATCGCATTGGACAATTCATTGAACATTCCGGCCATTAAGATCGAGCAGACCGCTGGTATTGATGCATCCTTGAAGACGGCCGAGAACATGATGAATATTAGCGACGGGAGCCAGTCCAAGGCCGCCAATGTCTTCTTCGGTACTCCCAACATCACTATGGTGCTGGGCGCACTCAGCGTGCGCTTGATTGACAATACACAGGGATATGCCACTTTCGCTAATGGCGGGGTGCGCGTCCCTTACCACGCAATCACCGAGGTAACTGATCAGAATGGCAAAGCCGTTTTCAAGCCGGATACAACCGGCAAGCGCGTCCTGAGTCCGGCCGCCGCCTTCATGATGACGAACGTGCTCTCCGATAATCCTTCTCGAAACATCGAGTTTGGACCGTGTAGCTCGCTCTATCTCTATACCAGCAGTACCTCTCAGTGTTACTCTGGTAATCCGGGCAAGGTCATTCCGGCTGCCGCAAAGACCGGTACCTCTAACTCGTTTGTCGATAACTGGACCATGGGGTATACCGCCCACTATACCGTAGGTGTGTGGGCCGGCAATAATGACAACTCTCAAATGATAAATGTAACTGGTGTTGACGGAGCCGGACCGATCTGGCATGATGTTCAGCTCTACCTGAACCAGAATAAGCCAATCGTCAAATTTCCGGGACCGCCCTCGACCGTTGTCAAACAGAATGGTGACTGGGTGTTAAAGCAGTAAGGTCTCTTCTCTCTTTGACTACAGGAGCACAGGTGAAGTGAAGGAGAGGTAGCGCATACATACAAGAGCTGGTATGGCATTGAGATGTGCGGTTTATGTACATCGATAGGTGCTATGCCAGCTTTTTCGTGGGATAATCCTTCAGGGCTGTGGCGAGGTGATAGAAGGGCGAAGCTTTAGTCAGGAGTATCCAGGAAATTGTGGATTGCCGAGAGAAGATCATCGATATCAAATGGCTTATTTAGCGCGAATAGGTGGCGCGCTGTAACCTCTCCCTCGGGTAATGCCGCGCTGATAATAATGGTGGGAACATGCTGGAACTCGCGACGCTGCTGCAAAAAGTCGTAAAGCTGAATCCCATTCATATGCGGCAGGTGATAATCGATGATCAACAGGTCCGGCAGTAAATCTTCAAATACTTTGAGCGCCTGTTCTGGATCGGTGACTAAAAAAGCCAGGTGCTGTGTCTCTTCCACAATAATTTGCACCAGGCTGGATCCGACGCTGCCGTCATCTTCAATGACCAGAATCGTTTTATTATCGTGTGCTTGTTCACTTTTATGATCGAGCGACATAATAACTGCATCCTTTTAGCAATAGTATCTACAAAGAAACTCTTGTTTTTCTTACTACGCGACAAAAGCCCCGAGAGCTTCACTGCATACGACTTTTGGCGTTAATTGCATCAAAGGGATGTAGAATCGTCAGTGCTGCATCTTCATTCTTGCTCTATCCGTTATGTATACAGCCTGGCTTCATGTAATATGTATATAGAAGATATAGAATAGAGGATAGGGGGCTGTATGTTGAAGGATCCAGCTCGATCAGGCGTCGATCACAAAATTGCCCGCGTTCAGATACATCCGCGCGTAGGGCAGAATAAAAGGGCATTGTTCCTGAGCCTCTACTGCCTTGGCATTTATCTGCTGCTGCTTGTTATTGCCATTGTATATGAGCTTATTTTTCATGCACGTAGTTTTCTTGTACCTTTCCTGCTGGCTAACCCCAATTTCCTTCTCTGGTTTGGCATCATGCTGCTGCTCATGAGCATTGTTTCGCGTGGCTCGATCAAGTATTTTGAGCAGAAGCGCCAGGCCGTTGTGCGTGGTGAGAAGCAACTGCTGGCGGAGCAACAACCAGGCTCGCTGTTATCTGCGCAGGAGATAGTAGTGCCGATTGTGTTAGACTATCGAATAGATCAATCAAAACTGCTAACTATATTTTTAAGTGCAACTATTGTACTTCTGGTGATTCTTATTGTGAATACCTGGCTGCAATTTTTAGGCATGACCATTGCATCTCTTTTCAGTGTGTGGCTTTTTTTGAGTGCTTTTTGCTGGTGGATGTGGAGGTTTCAGCCAGGACATCAATTGCTGGCAGATGAACATGGGTTGACCCTGACTCAATTACGGTCGCAGAAAGTACAGACTATTCTGTGGTCCGACGCGCGCCTATTTGCTATCGACGATGTTACCAGCAGTGATGGTCGTAATAAAAAGACCCGGCCGCCCTTCCAATTTGAGCTAGCGAGTGAGCAAGTAGTGATTTGCTGGTATGGCAACCTGAAAGAGTGGCCTAATGTAGTCTCTTTAAACCAACCAGTTCTGCCAATGGATGAATACATGCAGCAGTTGCAGAGCTTGCACGCGCTGATCGTACAGAAAACAGGGCTACCCCTCGTCGATCTACGCAATAAGTATTAGATTGGTAGTAGCTAGAGAGGCTACGCTGCCAGTCATTCACGTAGGTGTCGGGCTTGCCCCGACTTGCCGCGAAGCGGCCCCGAAGGCGGGCGCATTTGTTTCTTTCAATACATGAGCATTCCTCGAAAAGGATGAGCCAATGGATGGCACGCGCTTGCGTTCATCGGCGCTCGCAAGGAACGATATCACCGTTGGTGGAACGTGCACGTCCGGGTACGGGGTCGCTTCGCGGCAAGTCGAGGCAAGCCCGACACCTACGGACGCATGTCCGCTTTTCTTGTTGTCTTTCTTGCACCTTTTGATCGCTTATTTGGAACCCAAAATGGCATTCTCACGCTCGTTTTGCCATTCGCCAACAGCGTCAAAATGTGAATGGCATCCTGTTTGTGTATTTTGCTTGACAGCGGTTTATGGATCAGGTATGCTCATTACATTATGCAGGATGAATACATTTGCCGTGCCGAGCAAGACAAGATTGCTCAGTTTCTGGCTTACCACTACCCCTATAAAGCCATTACACATGTGCGTGCCGCATAAGCAGCCTGGCGCTGAAATGCTTGTGCGGCGAATAGTAGCGCTGATCATCGTGCATGCTTGCTTCTGATAGGCATGCTCTGTTTGGCGTGGATCTATTTTCCTCCTTTCTGACGATCTTCTTTCCTGTGTGGCTGTGTATTGTTCTCTCCATTTGAATGATGCCGCCTGTTATGCGAAGGCAGAAGATATAAGAGACGAACAGCGCCTCTTCTCCGTTTGGTATTTACGCCAGGCCCTCAATGTGTCGCTCCTGTTTTCATTCCATTGCTAAACTCTATGTTTTGAAAGGGCCTGATGAAGTATGAACAAACCTGTGATAGAGCCATCCGCGCTCTCGGAGCCTCTGGCTCAACAAACTCTACCATGGCGGCGCTGGCTAGTCGCTTTTTTCTGCTATAACGGCACCATGCGCCTGCTCTTTACCAGCGCCATCTGGATGATCTACCTTGCCTCCCACGGCTACTCGCCGTTTATGATTGGACTGCTGGAGATGACCTTCCACCTGGCCAAGTTCGTGGCCGAGGTGCCGACCGGTATCTTCGCGGACCTGCTGGGGCGCCGTAAGAGCTTGATGCTCTATTGTTTGCTGGGGGCCATCGAGACGCTGTTCTTCTTGCAGCCCACCTTGCCATTTCTGTTTATCAGCTTCGCGCTCTCCGGTATCTCGTATGCTTTCCTGGGGGGGGCCAACGAGGCCGTTTTGTGGTCCCTGACCAGCTATGCCGCTCTCGGGGATGTGCAGCAGCAGTCGGCGCGCTACAGCAGATTGTTGAGCGTGACTTTGATGCTCAGTGTGATCAGTGAAATGGCCGGCACCACGCTGGGGGGCTATCTGGGCAATATAATGCAGACGCTACCCTTTATCTGCCGTGCGCTGGTCTGTTTACTGGCAATCATTCCTTTGCTGTTGCTGCCAAAGGCGGTTACGGAGCCCCAGCAGGCAGAGGTGCGCGAGCGTCCACATCCTTTGTTGCACCTCAAGCAGGGCCTGCGCGTAGTCTGGCACTCGCCGCGCCTGCTCGGACTGATCTTGATTTCGGGCCTCGTTGAAAGTTGTGGTACCACCATTTACTTTTTTGTCCAACTGCAATTTCATAATCTCGGGTTTGCGCTGAGCAGCATTGGTATTATTATGGCCATCAGCAGCCTGAGTCAGTGTCTGTTTACCGCGCTGGCTCCCGCTCTGATGCGGCGTGTGGCGGTACGCTTCTTGATCCCGGCCTGTGTCCTTTGCCAACTCGTCGGCGTGGTGTTGATGATAATGCCTGGTGCTGTGCTTAGCCTGTTCGGTTTTCTGGTACTTCTGCAGGCCGCAAGCGCTATTCTCTATCCTACGGTCAGCACGCGCCTGAACGAGGATAGCCCGGAGGCACAGCGCGCGATGGTGCTCTCGTTTGAAACCGGCATGTTTAGCCTCGCCATGATCGTGCTCTTTCCGCTCTTTGGACTGGGTCTGACCAGTTCCAGCTATAGCGCCGTCTACAGCTGGACCGCTGGAGCCCTGGCGATTGGAAGTATCACTAGCTACTTGCTGGTACGCATTCGTTCCATAGTGCTGGTCCATCGCTCCACACAGGACGATTAATGTTGCTCGCGTAAGAGTATCATTTTTGACCCGGCTGGCCGCTTAGTACGAAAAATTAAGCAGCCAGCCTTTTTACTGCTTGGCAATTATATCGTAATGCGATATAATTGAGAGGATTAAACAATCATACTTTGTAATTACAAGGGAGAGACTAGGTCTATGGCATCAACTCGTTCTGGCAGTCAGGCAGATTTATTAGAAGATTCTATCCCTGTGAAGAAACTTGGGGATTTTACTACCACTCCACGCATGCTCTTTATTGCGGTATTGGCTATTGGTATTGGTATTTGTAGTACATTTATTGCCGTCATTTTATTGAAGCTCATCGGACTGTTTACCAATCTTTTCTTTTATCAACGTTGGGGTCTGAATCTGGTCTCGCCAGTGGGAAACAAACTGGGACTGTTGGAAGTGCTGGTGCCTGTTGTGGGGGCTCTGATCATCGGTTTTATGGCGCGCTATGGCTCTGAACGCATTCGAGGTCATGGTATTCCTGAAGCTATTGAATCAATTTTGATCAATGGAAGTAAGGTCGAGCCAAAGGTGGCGCTCCTCAAGCCAATTGCCTCAGCTATTTCAATCGGGTCCGGTGGTCCCTTTGGTGCTGAGGGTCCCATTATTATGACCGGTGGGGCGTTTGGCTCGATGGTGGCGCAATTTTTTCATCTAACCAGCGTGGAGCGCAAGACGCTACTGGTTGCGGGTGCGGCGGCAGGTATGTCGGCGACATTTGCCGCGCCCATTGCTTCCATCCTGCTGGCGGTGGAATTGTTGCTGTTTGAGTGGAAGCCACGTAGCCTGGTGCCAGTGGCGCTGGCCAGCGTCACCGCTGCCATCCTGCGTCACTACCTGCTGGGGAGTGGACCACTTTTTCCCGTACCACCGCATAGCGCTTTTATCGGCCCGGTAGGTTTTCTCGGCTGTGTGCTGGTGGGACTGCTGGCTGGTGGTGCCGCGGCATTGCTAACGTTGATGGTGTATGGTAGTGAAGATTTTTTTCATCGCCTGCCTATTCATTGGATGTGGTGGCCGATGCTGGGTGGTCTGGTGATCGGCATTGGTGGATTGATTTTCCCGCAGGCATTGGGTGTGGGCTATGATACAATTGGCGCATT
Source organism: Dictyobacter halimunensis (assembly GCF_036245075.1). Lineage (NCBI taxonomy): Bacteria > Bacillati > Chloroflexota > Ktedonobacteria > Ktedonobacterales > Dictyobacteraceae > Dictyobacter > Dictyobacter halimunensis. The sequence continues at coordinate 799,551 of NZ_BSRI01000002.1, read as the reverse complement.
ACTGCAAGGGGATGTTTCGATCAAGATCATACTAGGGGTACTGTTGGTCAAATCCATTATCTGGAGTGTTTCTCTGGGTTCTGGCACATCGGGTGGTGTGCTGGCACCTTTGCTCATGGTAGGGTGTGCGCTGGGTGGCATTGAAGCGATGTTTCTGCCCAATGAAGGAGCGGGTTTCTGGGCGTTAATTAGTATGGCGGCCGTGTTGGGTGGTACAATAGGTTCGCCTTTTACCGCTATTATCTTTGCTCTGGAGTTGACGCACGATTTTAACGCGTTAATACCCCTGGTAATTGCTGTAACAGTTGCTTATGCCCTTATTGTATTGTTGATGCGCCGCTCGATTCTAACAGAAAAGATTAGCCGCCGTGGTTATCATCTTAGCCGAGAGTACGCGATTGATCCACTGGAATTGCTCTTTGTACGTGAAGTGATGCGTACCGATGTGGTAGCTCTGTCTGATTCGCTTTTGCTAACGGCCTTGCCCCCATCGGTGCACGATGAATTGGAGAAGCAGGAGCGCATACAGCATCTCTTCCCAGTCCTGAACGAGGAGGAATTACTGGTCAGTGTAGTAACGCGCCATGATCTGCAGCGTCTCATACAGCAAGAGCGTGCTTCATTGGAGCCGATTGGTAAATTGATCACCCAGCAACCCGTCGTGGCCTATGCTGATGAGCCGTTGCGTTATGTAATCAATCGAATGGCTACCAGCGGTTATACCCGTTTACCTGTTGTTGAGAGCGAAAACTCATCAAAATTACTGGGCATAATTTCGCTGAGTGCGCTCCTCAAGGCACGTTCGCATAATCTGGAGGAAGAACGTCGGCGAGAACGTCCTTTGCGCCTGCGCCTGTTTTTGCCGAGACGTGGGCAACCGAACACAACTGACGTTGTAGAAGAAGTAGAGAACGTAGGAGGAGAAGAGGAGCAGGAGCCCGGTGAGCGAGTGCATCCCTAAGAATGGAGTTTGTTTATGTTTGATGAAGTGTTGACTGATAATGATTATTCCGCCTTGAGTGAGTTTCGCTATGCGATCCGCCGTTTTCTCCATTTTAGTGAGGAGGCGGCCCGCGCGACCGGATTGGAGCCTCAGCAGCATCAGTTGTTGCTGGCTGTCAAGGGACTCTCGCTGCGTGGCTCGCCTACGATCCGCGATATCGCTGAGCGCTTACAACTGCGGCATCATAGCACAGTTGAACTTCTTGACCGTATGGCCGAGCATGGCCTGATTGAGCGTACCCGCGACACCGTTGACCAGCGTCGTGTGCTTATCACCCTGACCCCCGCCGGTGAAGATATCCTGAAGAAACTGTCGCTGCTTCATCGAACTGAATTACGTTCGTCTGGTCCTGCCCTGGTAGAAGCTTTGAATGCCTTGATTGGTGAGCCCGCCCAATCGCTGCCGGATAGATCCGGTGCTAAATCTTGATCAATAGACTTTTATTAGGAGGGGCGGCCGTATATGCGGCCGCCCGTGTGTGAGTATTCATGATAACCAATAAAAAGTGTTTCTGACACTTTTTATTGGTTATCTGTTGATACAGGCTTTGGCGAACATGCGCAGGGATTCCAACTGGGCGGAGTCCTGCAGGAAGATAATGAGTTCCTGGGCGCCGGCCTGCTCAATCTCCTGGACGCGCTTGTAAATGGCATCCGGAGTTCCCACCAGCGCCTGCTGACGGATGCGATCCGCCGGGGTGTTGCGCTGATATGGGGCGCTTTTGGTCAACGCTTCCTGATCGGTTTCCGCGATGGCACAATTGAACAGCACTGTTCTCCAGATCGAGTTGTAGTCGCGACCAACATTATCGCAGTGTTCTTTGATGATGGAGAACTTGCGGGCCAGTCCCTCATTGTCCAGGTGCTGAATGTTACAGGCGTCCGCGTACTGCGCCACTAGCTTCAAGGTCACTTTTTCGCCCGCGCCACCGATCAGCAGGGGAATATGTGGTTTCTGTACCCCTTTGGGCTGGTTGATGGCACCATTGACGTGCAGATATTTGCCCTCGACCGTGGCTTCCTCTTCCGTCCACATCGCCCGAATAATGCGCAGGGCATCGCGCAATTGGCGCAGGCGTGTAGGACCATCAGGAAAGTCATAGCCGTAGGCATTGTATTCATGCTCGTACCAGCCGGCGCCGATACCGAAGTTCAAGCGTCCATGGCTGAGCACATCCACCGTACTAGCCATCTTCGCCAGCAAAGCGGGATTGCGATAGCTATTGCAGGTCACCATCTGACCGATGCGTACCCGTTTTGTATCGCGGGACAGGGCCGCCGTGCTGGTCCAGCATTCAAACGTTGGCTCCTGCGTGGGCTGGGGAACCGTATGGAAGTGGTCAAACAGCCAGATCGAATCGAAGCCAAGATTTTCAGCCTCCTGGGCCACACGTGTCATCGTCTCATAACCTTCCACCGGATCTGTAATGCCCACCAGATCCATGCGCCATCCCTGGGGAACAATCACACCAAATTTTAAAGCCATCAGGTAGATACCCCTTTCCTTCCGGGTTGTTCTTAAATAGATAGAAAACGATTACCATCTTTATTTAAGGTTGATGGAGGGGCAAGATGTCAAGTACAGGTGCCAGGGAATGTTGTGTTAAGTAGCAGAATCAAATCTTGCAGGCAGGATTGCCGCTAGAGATGTCACTATTATAATCGGTGACGTGCCAGTTTCCCAGGAAGTCTTTACCCAGCGTCAGGTGGAGATGATAGGGTTTGCTCAGGTTGGAGCGCGTAATCGTGTAGTTGTGCACCTGGGTGCCATTGGGGGCAATTGAACTGGTCTCGGTATAGCTGGCGACCGGGCCATAACAGCGATCTTCTCCCTGAGCCTGTTTAATGAAGCTGTCGTGCCCGCTGACCGTAGCACCCAGATCATTGTATGCCTGTTCATAGTTATGGACGCGCAGGGCACCCATGAAGTTATTGGCAATCTCGCTGGCCTGCGATGGAGGATTGCGATTGATGAGGTAGCTATACCCCGCGAATCCCAGCCCACAGAGTAGTAAGGGAATGATCAGCAGGGTCAGAACCAGATTGCGCGTGCAGCCAGCGGCTTTTTTAACCACCGGCTTCGATCTGGTCATGATCGATGTAAAGGGCCCATCGCTGCTGATACTTTGAGCCATCTGTGGTTGAAATCCTGCTGCCGCCGTCTGTGGAAGACTCGCGGCAGCGGGCAGCTGGGTTGTCGATACGTGTGATGTTCTCTGTTCAGCCGCCTCAGCTCTGGATGTGGGTGGTGTCGTGATGGTAGTAGGTGTTCTTCTGGGATCAAGGGTCTGTTCCAGCGCATCGGCGAAGTCCTGTACACGCGCAAAGCGCGCATGCGCATCTTTTGCCAGGGCTTTGAATAGTACCTCGGTGAACGCGTGCGGTATTTGTAATGCCTGTTCATCGATCGGTGATGGTGGAGCTGTCAGATGCTGAGTGATCAATTCGACATGGGAGCCCGCAAATGGTCGATGACCGGTCAGCCATTCATAGACCACGACGGCCAGGGAATATTGATCACTGGCCGGACGGGCTTTTCCCTGAAGTTGCTCGGGAGCCATGTACGCGATGGTGCCAAGCACGGCTTCCTCGGTCTGCTGGTTCTGCGAAGTCTGTTCAATGGCGGCGATTCCAAAATCGCTGAGCCTGAGTTCTCCATGCTGATCCAGCAGCATATTCTGCGGCTTCACATCCCGGTGGATCAATTTCTGGTCATGGGCATATTGCAGGGCAGAGGCTACCTGCTGCACATAGGGCATAAAGGCCGCGGCTTCCAGACGCGTGCCCCGTGGCACCTGCTGGCGTAGCGTTCCCCCGGTCGCATACTCCATAACCAGAAAGGGTGTGCTATTTTCCACACCAAAGTCCAACACACGAATGATATGTGGATGTATCAGGTGTGCAATGACCTGTGCCTCATTGCTAAAACGATCTATCTCCTCCTGCTCAATCTGTGCATGCAGAATTTTGATTGCAGCCTGCGTATGGAGATAGACATGTTCACCGAGATAGACATCCGCGAAGCCACCGTGTCCCAGACGTTTCAGGATGCGGTAATTCCCCAACTTTGTCCCAATAAACTCCATCATAAGTATGGTACGGTTCAGTGGAGCACTAAAGATGCAAAATATGTAGTTCTTTTTGTGTACTCCGTGGAGGTGGTAAGCCCGGCGCCCCCTTTCGGGCGCCGCATACGCGGCCACCTTATTTTTTAATGGGTGGTGCCACATCATGGTCGGGTGCAAATGCACCCGACCATGATGTGGCACCACCCATTAAAAAATACATGTGAGCGCCGAAGGCGCGTAGTGTCAGGGGCCGAAGGCGCGAATCTTTCGGTCAATGCCCCTGAGCGAGCAGTGATTGGTGTTATACTAAAATTCATGTTTGCATGATGTCTCACGATGCTATAACAAGGATGGATGCTGTGAAACGATCGTTTCTACAAATGCTGTTGTCTTTTTTCGGTTTTGTATTGATTGGTTTGTATAGCGGAGCCTTTGGGGTATTGCTGCCCGACATGAGTCGTTATTATGGGGTGGATAAATCTGTTATTGGCCTTATTTTTGTTACCTCTTCAATTGGTTATTTTATTTCAGCATTATTCAGTAGTATTGTATTAGAGCGCCTGGGAATGCGCCTCTTCCTGGTAATTGGCGCTCTTACGTTTTTGCTGGGCGCCTTGACGCTTGGCATCAAGCCAGATTTCGGCATTGTGCTGGTGACGCGTCTTTTTATGGGACTCGGGGTCGCTATGATCGAGATGGGGTTGAATGCTTATGTGGTAGCGCAGGCACGCCATGCTTCTCAGCTCAATACGCTGCATGCTTTCTATGGCGCGGGAGCATTATTTGGTCCGCTGGTGGCAGCCTTCCTGCTCACAACCGCCTGGGGTTGGAGCAGTGTCTTTTACCTCTGGATGCTGCTCAGTATCCCCTTCTTACTGGGTGTGGCACTGACCTTTAGCGCGGAACCGCCTCGCGTCTCCGGTAGTGAGGCAGAAAACAAAGAGACCGGCAGTGCCTGGATGGCGGCATTGAAGTTGCCGATCGTCTGGCTGCTGTGTATATTTCTGTTACTCTATGTGGGGGTGGAGGTGAGCGTTGGTAACTGGACCTATAGCTTCCTGGTTGAGGGGCGTCATCAGTCGGTTGCCTTGTCCAGTTGGATCGTCAGTGGCTACTGGTTGGGATTGACCCTGGGGCGTTTTACCTTGAGTCAGCTTGCCCGCTATCTGCGCATGAGCGACGTGCGCTTATTGTATATCTGTACGATCATTGTCGCGTTGTGTGCCATCCTGATCTGGTGGTTACCTTTTGATAGCGTGGCAGCCATTGGTTTTTGTATCATTGGCTACTGCCTGGGACCCATCTATCCGACGACGGTCGCGCTCACCCCCAGTCTCGTCCCAGGCCGTGTGGTGACCAGTGCGATCGGTTTTCTGGTGAGCCTGAGTATCTTTGGCACCTCCGTCTTTCCCGGCATCGCTGGTATCCTGGCCCAGTACTTTGGTATCTGGTCCCTGCTGCCCTATAACCTTGCCTTGACCCTGTTGATGCTGTTATTCTGGTGGATAATATTTCGGGTGAAGAAGGATAAGGCTACATGGCAGATCAGTCACCAATAGCAGCGGTAAGAGAAACGGAGGAGGCGCGCGGTGAGCCCTATGTGCGCCGGATCTGGCTGGTCCGTCACGGGGTGACGGACTGGAATAGCCAGGGGCGCCTCTGCGGGCAGCACGATGTGCCTCTATCTGACGAGGGTGCGTCACAGGCGCGGTGGGTGGGCGACCAGTTGCGTTCACGGCCGCTGGTTGCTCTATATGCCAGCGATCTGCGACGGACGCGCCAGACCGCGTCGATCCTGGCGCATCAGTTACCAGAGCCGCTGGTAGTGCAGACCTCCGCCGCCTGGCGTGAGCTTTCATTTGGTGCGTGGGAAGGGTTGACCTATGCGGAGGTGTCGGAGCGCTATCCAGATCAACTGGGTTTCTTTACGCAGCCTGTGCAGTTTTCGCCACCAGGTGGGGAGACCTTTGCCGCGCTACAGCAGCGCGTGCAGAAGGCGCTCGCTCAACTGGTACGGGACTCTCTACGCTTACCATCTGGAGAGCTCGCATTAGTCAGCCACGCGGGCCCGCTGCGCGTGTTGCTCTGTTCACTGCTGGGCATACCTTTTGAGCGTCAGTGGCAGCTACAATTCGCCCATGGCTCGCTCAGTGCCATCGATTTTGTGGCCGAGGCAAGAGATGTGCCCGCGACTACAACACTGGCATTACTCAATTATCACCGGACAGGAGTTCATATAGACATGAAAAGCAATAGAACGGAGAAGCGATAGCGGATGCCTGAGACCTACCCTGCTACTGATCCTGAGGTATCAGTGCACCATAACTGGTGGCTTGATCAATATAAAGAGCTGGTGGCCGCCATCCGTTTTTTGACTACCCTGCCGGTTCCGGGCAGTACCCGACTCTTTCGTACCGACGGTAGCCAAGCCGATAGCAGGTTGTTTCTAGGCAGCGCTTATTTCCCGCTGGTAGGTCTGCTACTGGCGATCGCGCCTGCTTTGCTGGCCCGGGTGGCCGGTGTTCTACTTTCTCCGCTGGTGCTGGCCGCTTTACTGGTCGTACTGCTGATTATATTGAGCGGTGGTCTACACCTGGATGGTTTAATGGATACCTGCGATGGCCTGTTTGGGGGGCGCAGCCGTGAGCGCAAGCTTGAGATTATGCGCGATAGCCGCCTGGGCAGCTTTGGCATGCTGGGGGGTGGTAGCATCCTTCTGCTCAAATTCGCGTTGCTGGCTAGTCTGGATCGCCAACTGGTGCCCTGGATTCTGCTGACCATTCTCCCAATCTCGCGCTGGACCATGGTGCTGGCGATGTATGCTTTTCCCCCCGCTCGTAAGGAGGGATTGGGAGCGGCCTTTCGCCAGACCGCGACGCGCCCGCGCCTGGTCTGCGCCACTGCCCTGACGCTGTTGATCGCGGGCCTGATAGGCCATGTGATGGGCCTGGTCTTGTGCGTGGCTGCCTCGCTGTTGACCTGGCTGGTAGGTAGATGGATTACCGCTCAACTAGGTGGTCTGACCGGGGATAGCTATGGCACGATCGCTGAACTGATGGAGGTAGCGTTACTCCTTTTATGGACGCTGCTGCGCTTCTGGCTATAAATAGGGAAGAGATGAAAGCATGACTAATAGAGATACTGATGTGGATGAGGTTCCACGCCTGGTGCTCCTGCTGGGTGGGGCACGCAGTGGGAAGAGTACGTTTGCCGAGCGCCTGGCCACAACGAGCGGGCGCAGCGTGGCCTTCATCGCCACCGCCATGGCGATCGATGAAGATATGCGCGATCGCATCGCCCGCCACCAGTCCTCCCGCCCCACTGACTGGCGAACGATCGAAGAGCCGCTCCACCTGGCGAAGGCGCTACGGCAGGCGGCCGCTGTGGCCGACGTCGTGATCCTGGATTGTTTGACGGTCTGGCTCTCCAACTGGCTCTTCGCGCAAGGTAATAGCGCGCAACTGGAGGACGATAATACGATCAGCGCGCAGCACTATGCCGGAGCCCTGCAGGAGATTGATGCTCTACTGCAGGTGGTTTCAGAATGGGAGCCGGGTAAGACCCTGGTTGTGGTGAGCAATGAAGTTGGCCTGGGTATCGTCCCGGCTTATGCCCTGGGGCGTGTCTACCGGGACGTGTTAGGACTGGTCAATCAGCGCATCGCCGCCGCTGCCATCCGTGTCTACCTGATGATGGCAGGATTAGGAGTAGATATCAAGCGATTGGATGAAACGGTAAGGCTTTAATTGCTGTCCTGGCTCATTGGCGCATGCCTGAGAAGTGCTCAAGACTCGATTGGAGCTCGATCCAGCTCCATATCCTGGAAGGTCACGGGATCTTCTCTCGGCTCAAGGTGGGTGAAGACCGTGCTATCCGGCAGGGCTTTACGGATGGCAAGTTCAATTTCTTCACAGATAGAGTGTCCTCTCTGCACGGTCCAATCGCCCGGCACAATCACGTGGAAGGACACAAAGCGCCTGCGCCCGGCCATTCTGCTGCGCAGGGCATGAAAATCAATGCCTTGCTGGCGATATGGCTCTATGACGCTATTGACGATGTCGATATCTTCTTTTGGCAGGGCCGTATCGAGTAATCCCAGACCTGTCTGGCGCAGCAACTTTGTGCCGGTCCAGATGATATTGATGGCTACCAATAGCGCCACAATCGGGTCCAGGATGTACCACCTGGTGATGGCGACCAGCAGGACTCCCACCAGCACGCCCACCGTCGTTATCACATCGGCGAATAAATGGTGGGCGTCCGCCTCCAGGGTGATCGAGCGCTGTCGCCTGCCCGCCTGCAGCATAAACCAGGCCAGCACACCGTTGATGATGGCACCGAAGACTGAGAAGCCCAGGCCTAGAAATGGCTGGTCAATTGGTTCGGGATGAAAGAGGCGGGGAACCGACTCGATGGCGATAATCAGGGCCGCCACCAGGATGAGCGCGCCCTCGACTCCGCTAGAGAAATATTCGGACTTGGTATGCCCATAGGCATGATCTTCATCAGCCGGGCGCGCGGCCAGCGTCAGCGCCCACAGTCCAACCAGCGCCGCCACCAGATTCACCACCGACTCGGCCGCGTCTGAAAATAATCCCACCGACCCGGTTAGAAAATATCCTATAAACTTTACCGCCATGGTGGCTAGCGCGGCAGCTATTGATAAGAACATGTACAAACGGAGCGAAGTCTGCTTCATACAATCCTCTCGTTTTCAGCCAGCTATCACGAAACCAGCTGACTGATACTTACACATATGACCATCTCTATGTAATACGAACGATGGATTAAAAGGAAATAAAAAAGTTCTCATTGGCTAACTCTGCCGGATAGTGGTTAATCTGCTATACAGGGTCTGTGCGTGATAACATAAAAAGAAAAAGAATGCATGGAGGATTTTGCTTTGGAGCACAGAAATGATTCCCGGCGCACCATCCTGGTTACAGCGCAGCTGGCGGATAGCTGGAACGATCGTATAAGAGAGATTGCGCCCGATTTTACTATCGAACTGCGGCCCTGGGCGAAGGCAGAGGATATTTCGGATGAATTATGGAAAAATGTGGAGATCCTCTTCACCCTGGGAGCTTTTCCAACGCCGGAGCAGGCGCCCAACCTGCGCTGGGTCCAGCTTTATTCCGCTGGCGCCAACCAGGCTTTCACTGGTCCTCTGGCGAAGTCCAATGCCATCATTACCACGGCCAGCGGCGTGCATGCGGTCAATATCGCCGAATACGTCTTGACGACGATGCTGACCTGGTTCCATCAGTATCACCAGTTCGGTAGCTGGAAGCAGAAGGGGCACTGGCCCGATGAGCAGGAGCGCGATCTGTTCATGCCCGAAGAGTTGCGTGGAAAGACGCTCAACGTGGTCGGCTATGGCAGTATCGGACGCGAAGTTGCCCGGCTGGCCAAAGCTTTTGGCATGCGCATCATCGCCATGGAGCAGCGACCAGATCATCGCGATCGCGGATTTCTCTTCCCGGATATTGGGGATCCAGAGGGGACCTTGCCTGATCACTATTATACAAAAGATCAGTTCCACCAGTCCCTGGCTGAGAGCGATGTGGTCGTCGCTGCGGTGCCGTTGACACCCGATACCAGGGGAATGTTTGATGCCGCGGCATTCCATGCCATGAAAGATAGCGCATTATTCGTCAACATCGCGCGCGGCGACGTGTGTAACGAGCCCGACCTGATCAAAGCTTTAAAGGAAAAAGAGATCGCCGGTGCCGCCCTGGACGTTTTCGCGGATGAGCCGCTGCCCGATAGCAGCCCTTTCTTTGGCATCCCCAATGTCATCATGAGCCCCCATATCTCGGGTATGACGCCTCACTATAATGATCGGGTGGCCATGATCTTTACCGAAAACCTGCGTCGCTATCTCAAGGGAGAGTCGCTTTACAACGCGGTTGATAAGGAACGCGGCTATTAGGAAAGCGACGCGTTTATTGACATAAGCGGATAAACCTCGGTATACTAGCTGAGGAAATAACTCAACTTTTTTAGTTTACCAGGTGGTCAGGACATGAAGTTCTGGCAGAATAGGGAAGTCGGTGAAAATCCGACGCAGTCGCGCTACTGTAACTGGTACAGGCTTATCGCACCTCTTGCCACTGTTCTTTCTTGTTGGAATGGGAAGGCCGCGTAAGTATGCCAGAAGTCAGGAGACCTGCCTGGTGAGTGATGCTCTTCATCCTTCGCGTAAAAGGAGCGAGCTACCCAGGCATTCTCCTCTTTGGTCTCGTGTTGACCTGGCTGGCTGCTATTTTTCGCGAGGTGACCGTGGGCGTTATCTAGAAGGATACACATCATATGCGCACCCATGTCATCTCACTACGTTTATTAAGTGTCTTCTTACTGGGCCTGGTGCTTATTCTGGCTTCCTGTGGGCAAAGTAACAATTCTCAGACGTCGGGTGGCAGCACACCCGCCGCGCAAGCCACCCCAACTCCCGCGCTGGACGCGTATGGAACCCCGATCGCGATCCCGAAAACGGCACCGCAGCGCATCGTGTCGCTGGCACCCAGCATCAGCGAAATTTTGGGCGCCCTCCACCTGGAGAAGCGGGTCGTTGGCGTCGATGCGTTCACCAACTATCCACCCTCACTGGCCGGTTTGAAAAAGGTTTCGAGCAGCTCGGGTTTTAATGTGGAGGCCATCGTGGCTTTGAAGCCGGACCTGGTTTTGAGCTCGGGTGGGTTGTCCAACAAATATGATACCCAGATGTCGCAATTAGGTTTACAGGTGGTCGATCTCCCCTCACCCACTATCGCGCAGACGATGGATCAGATTGCCCTGATTGGCCGTTTGACTCATACTGAAAACGTCGCTAATCCGCTGGTCGCGCAGATGAAGCAGCAGATTGCCCAGGTGCAGAGCGCTGTTAAAGGGACAACCACGGCCAAAACCCTGTTAGAGGTTGACGATAGTACGCCCGGCAAACCCTACGTCTTTGGCGGTAACTCCTTTGGTGATGAGATGGCCGGCTATGCCAACGCCACCAATATCTTCCACAGCAATACCACTAACGGCGGCTATCCGCAGGTCACCGATGAGGCCATTATCGCTGCTAATCCACAATATATCATTCTTACCGAGGACCCGATGTATGGCGGTCAGCCATCTGTAGTATACAAGCGAGCAAACTGGGGTGGCATCGCGGCGGTAAAATCTCACCATGTCTATCACATTAATTCTGATATCATGCAGCGTCCCGGACCCCGCATCGTGCAGGGATTGCGCTGCCTGGCGCAGGTTGTGCATCCCGACAAGTTTTCTGGTGCGCTGCCGAGCTATTGTACAGCCAGTGTATAGTTGTTTTGTATTTTTTACACCCTCAAGTTTAATGGAATAGGATAAAAAAAGAATGGAAGAACAGCAATATTCTGAGACTCACAATGAGTCCGTCGAAGTTGACGAATTAACTGAAGAGGGACGTGCGCGCCTTCGTAAAGAGCAGGCCGAGATGCGTGCGCATCGCAAGCCAGCCAGAGGACTGGTGATCATCAATACTGGCAATGGCAAAGGCAAGACCACGGCGGCCCTCGGTGTCTTGTTCCGTGCCTGGGGACAGAACATGCGCGTGGTGATGTTGCAGTTCTTGAAATCTCAGACCGGCAAATGGGGTGAGATTCGCGCCGCTCAGAAAATGGGCGTGGAGATTATCCCGCTGGGCGAGGGTTTTACCTGGAACAGTGATAATCTGGAGCATGATAAGGCGCTGGCCCGGCAATGCTGGCAACTCTGCCGTGAAAAGATCGAGAGCAATCAGTATGACATCGTGATTATGGACGAGATCACCTATGCCATTAATTACGGCTGGCTCGATGTGAATGAGGTGCTGAGCACGCTGCAGGCCCGCAATCCCAAAATGCATGTGATTATTACCGGGCGCGACGCCCCCCAGGCCTTGATCGACTATGCCGATCTGGTTACTGAGATGACAGAGATCAAACATCCTTATCATGAAGGGATCCTTGCCCAGAAGGGCATAGATTTTTAGTTCTCTGTCTTGTGACGTTGTGGAAACTGTGTCCGGCATAGTCGGACACAGTTTCCACAACGTCACAAGAACAATTTGATTGATGCCTCCTGCATCAATCAGGCGACTGAGCCAGTGCGAAAAGGGTATATGTTATGACTGATCTGAAGGCTTTAATTGGCAGTATTACACCGATTGACTCCAACTATGTTGAGCAGGCGCGTGCGCGGCAGGCGCAGTTGACCAAGCCCGCTGGGAGTCTGGGACGTCTGGAAGAGATCGCGGCGCAGGTGGCGGGCATCACCAGGAGTGTAGTTCCAGTTATACAGCGACGCGGGGTCATTGTGATGGCTGCTGACCACGGGGTAACCGCCGAGGGCGTGAGCGCCTATCCCAAAGACGTGACGCCCCAGATGGTGCTCAACTTCCTGGCTGGCGGCGCGGCTATCAACGCGCTGGCCCGTCAGGCGCATGCCGATGTGACCGTAGTCGATATCGGTGTGGCCGCTGACCTTGAGCACCCCAACCTTCTCTCGCGTAAAGTACGGCGTGGGACCGCCAATATGGCGCGTGAAGCGGCCATGAGCCAGGCCGAAGCTCTGCAGGCCATCAACATTGGTATCGAGGTGCTTGAAAATCTGGCCGGCCAGGGTCTGGACCTGGTGGCTACCGGTGAGATGGGGATCGGCAATACGACCGCGGCCAGCGCCCTGACCGCCTGTCTATTGGATGTACCGGCTGAATACGTTACCGGCCGAGGGACAGGTATTGATGACCAGCAACTGGCGCACAAGGTGCGCATCATTGAGCGTGCCATTGCCCACAACGCACCTGATGTCTCTCAGCCGCTCGATGTACTGGCAAAGCTGGGAGGACTCGAGATAGCTGGCCTGGTCGGCGTAATTCTGGCCGCTGCCTCCCGGCGTATCCCGATTATCATCGACGGCTTTATCTCCAGCGCGGCGGCTCTGGTCGCCTGGGCCCTTGCTCCCGGGGTGCGCGACTCTCTTTTCGCCGGCCACCTCTCGGTTGAGCGAGGCCACCGCCTTATCCTCGAAAAGCTAGGCCTGGAGCCGCTGCTTAACCTGAACTTGAGATTGGGTGAAGGCACCGGCGCCGTGCTGGCCATGCACATTATTGAGGGGGCCCTGCTTACGCACAAAGAGATGGCCACCTTCTCTGAGGCCGGCGTCAGCAACAGGGACAATGCATAGACCGTTTCATGACTAAGCCCCCCGCTTTGCAAATAAAGCACAAATATGTGATGTCGCAACCGCTATCCTGGCCTGTATTGTGCAATATGCACAATACAGGCCAGGATATTTTATACTTTTCAGCCGTTCTATCAAAATTAATTTGATGTTAGTATATCTTCGAACGATATATTTGTACAATTTATACAAATTAATATCAATTCGTTCACGTTTATACCATTAGCCGGTCTTGCAGTGCTGCTTGTTCCGCACATATACCTCAATAGAATGACCTATCAGAGAAACCAATAAGATATTGGTTTTCAGGGTGGCTAATTACGTCCTGAATTACTGACGTACAAACAACAGGTCTTAAGAGGGAGCGCGATATGCAGAATACTGTTGACCCGCAGGTAGCGTGGGCTCCTGATCAACATAAGGTTGCTACGCATTGTCCATACTGCGCCTTACAGTGTGGCATGTACATTAGCGGGCCGCGTGAGGGAGCCACAATTGCAGGCAATCCCCGGTTTCCGGTAAACAATGGCCGTATGTGCATTAAGGGCTGGCACGCTGCGGCGACCCTCCAGCATCGCGAGCGCTTGCGCACACCACTACGACGTGCGGCAGATGGTACATTCGAGCCGATCTCCTGGGAAGAAGCAATGGCTACCATTGCTGACAACTTTCGACGGGTGCAGACTCGTTACGGGAAGGATGCGTTAGGGGTGCTGGGCGGTGGCTCCCTGACCAATGAGAAAGCCTATCTGCTGGGAAAATTTGCCCGAGTGGCTTTGGGGACATCGCAGATCGACTACAATGGACGTTTCTGTATGTCTTCAGCGGCTACGGCTGGGCAGGCTGCCTTTGGTCTCGATCGTGGCTTGCCTTTTCCTGTCTCTGATATCGCGCAGGCTGATGTGGTGATGCTGGTGGGCAGCAACGCGGCAGAAACTATGCCGCCGCTAATGCAATACTTCGAATCCCAGCGCAAACAGGGTGGGCGTTTGATTGTGGTCGATCCACGCGCATCGATCACAGCGCAGACTGCTACCGTTTACCTGCGCCTGACCCCTGGTACTGATGCCGCCCTGGCAAACGGTATTCTCCATATCTTGATTCGCGAAGGTTGGCTGGACTATCAGTATATTCAGCAGCGCACCACCGACTTTGAACGCGTCAAAGCGAATGTAGCCCTGTACTGGCCTGAGCGTGTCGAACGCATTACCGGCATTGCGGAAGCGCAATTATTCCAGATGGCGCGTATGTTGGGAGAGGCCCGTTCCGCCATTATTCTGACCGCGCGTGGCGCCGAGCAGCAGCATCAAGGCGTGCATAATGTGCTTTCCTATATCAATGTCGCCCTGGCGCTGGGCCTGGTTGGTCGTCCAGGGAGTGGTTATGGATGCCTGACGGGCCAGGGGAATGGCCAGGGTGGTCGGGAACACGGTCAGAAGGCAGACCAGTTGCCGGGCTATCGTCACATCACAGATCCAGTCGCGCGGCGGCATATCGCTAATGTATGGGGCGTCGCCGAAGAGACGCTTCCAGGTCCGGGGAGATCCGCCTATGAGATGCTGGAGGCGTTGGGGCGACCAGGTGGTATTTATGCACTTCTGATTATGGGAACCAACCTGGCGGTATCCGCTCCCAATGCGCTGCATATTCAAGAGCGGCTGCGAGCCACCGAATTTATGGTTGTGGTGGATTTCTTTTTATCTGAAACTGCTCAGCTGGCCAACGTTGTCCTGCCTGCAACGCAATGGGCGGAAGAAGAGGGGACAATCACCAACCTCGAAGGGCGCGTGCTGCGGCGCCAGCGAGCTTTTCCGGCACCCCAGGGCATCTATGCTGATAGTGAGATCCTTTGCATGCTGGCCGCCGCCATGGGCAAGGGGGCTTATTTCTCGTATACGGAGCCGCGCCAGATCTTTGCTGAACTGGCACGAGCCAGCGCCGGTGGTCCGGCTGATTACGCCGGGATCAGCTATGAAAAGATTGACGCGCAGGATGGGGTTTTCTGGCCCTGCCCCTCGGCAGAACATCCGGGAATGCCTCGCCTGTTTCAGGAGCGTTTTCCTACGCCTTCTGGGCGCGCACGCTTCCATTCCATTACTCACCAGGCGCCAGCCGAAGAGCCTGATGCCAGGTATCCCCTGTATCTGACTACTGGCCGCGTCCTGGCGCAATATCAATCAGGGACCCAGACGCGTCGCGTTGAGCAGTTGAACGCCATTGCATCTCAGCCCTGGCTCGAGGTGCATCCCACAACAGCGGGCACGTATGGCGTCGTCGACGGCGAACTGGTACAGGCGACCACGCGGCGTGGTTCCGCTGTATTTCGCGCTAAAGTTACCGCTGCTATCCGTGAGGACACCATTTTTGTGCCATTTCACTGGGGTGGACAACAATCTGCCAATCGTCTTACCAATCCCGCGCTCGATCCAAAGAGTCGTATGCCCGAGTTCAAGGTCTGCACGGTGCGTATAGAGCGTGCAAACGCTTCATCAATCATGGAGGTTTAAGCAGGATGCAGAAACAACGTTTGATTGTTATTGGAAACGGCATGGCCGGAGCACGCCTGATTGAAGAGGTGTTAGCGCATCAAGGCCGCGATCAGTACGAGATCATAGTCTTTGGTGATGAACCATACGGCAATTATAATCGCATCCTTTTATCAAATGTACTGGCAGGCAGCCACGATCCTGGCGACATCTTCATCAACTCTCTGGCCTGGTATCAGGACAATGGGATCACACTTTATGCTGGAAATCGCATCCATGCCATCGATCACCGCTCAAAGACGGTGTATGCTTCAGATGGTACGGTGATGGCCTATGACAAACTGGTGCTGGCTACGGGAAGCTCGCCAGCCATCCCTGCCCTGGATAATCTCTCTACCATAGATGGGACGCTCAAGCGGGGCGCGTTTGTTTTCCGCACTATTGATGATTGTACCGCGATGCTGGGATATGCCGCCAGGGCGAGCAGGGCGGCAGTGGTCGGTGGTGGACTGCTGGGACTGGAGGCGGCTCGTGGTCTGCTCAATCGAGGACTGGATGTGAGCGTCGTACATGTCGCTCCCCATGTGATGAACGTTCAACTCGATATGGTGGCGGGCAAGATGCTCCGCACTTCTTTAGAGCGCATGGGCGTTCAACTGCACCTGGAGAAGCGCACCACCGCTGTCTTCGGCCAAGAACGGGTGGAGGGACTGGGTTTTGAGGATGGTAGCAGTATGGATTGCGATATGGTCGTCATTTCAACGGGTATTCGGCCGAATGTAGAATTGGCTCGCCAGGCTGGTATCAAAGCTGATCGAGGCATCCTGGTGGGAGATGACCTGGCTTGCAGCGTGCCCGATGTCTATGCGCTTGGCGAATGTATCCAGCACCGGGAGCGTACATATGGATTGGTAGCTCCGCTGTGGGAACAGGCGCAGTGCCTGGCGGAACGTCTCACCAGTTCCACTTCTCAGAGGATCTATCAAGGATCGCGCGAATCAACCAAGCTCAAGGTGATGGGAGTCGATCTGGCCGTTATGGGCGACAAGGAGCCCCTGCATGCCGATGATGAGATTGTGATATATTCAGAACCCTCGCGTAGCGTGTACAAGAAATTAATCATACGCGATGGTAAGATCGCCGGCGCCATTGTGCTGGGTGACGGTGAGGTTATCCCCCGACTCTCCCAGTTATTTGATCGCCGTTCGGTCCTACCAGAGAACCGTTCTGAACTCCTCTTCTCGCTCATGGGAGAAAAGAAGGCCACGAATGTGGCGGATCTGCCCGACGAGACGCAGATCTGCAACTGCAATGGTGTCTCAAAGGGGAAGATCGTGCAATGTGTTAAAGAGGGGAAGCGCAGCCTCAAGATGCTCTGTGACGCAACCCGGGCCGGCACCGGCTGCGGCTCCTGCATGTCCCAGGTGCAGGCATTGCTGGAATCCGCCTCGGATGGACTGGTGGTTGAAGACCCCTCGATCCACTATTATGTTCCCGGCGTGGCACTAACCAAGCCGGATTTGATCAAGGCGATCAAAGAACTGCAGCTCTATAGCGTTGCTGCTGTCTTTGCTGCCCTGGCCAGGGGTAAAGAAGATCCGGCCAGCAAAGCCGGACTTGCCTCGCTGCTCAAGACGATCTGGGGCGGTGCCTATGATGATCAGCGTGATGCCCGCTTTATCAACGACAGGGTGCATGCCAATATCCAGAGCAACGGAACATTCAGCGTCGTACCACGCATGTATGGTGGAGTCACATCCGCGCGAGAATTGCGCCGCATCGCGGATGTCGCGGAAAAGTACCAGGTTCCCATGGTAAAGCTTACCGGTGGGCAGCGCATCGACCTGGTTGGGATTTCCAAGCAACAACTGCCTGAGGTGTGGAAGGATCTTGGAATGCCCTCCGGACACGCATATACCAAGAGTTTTCGCACCTGTAAAACCTGTCTGGGCTCTGAATTCTGTCGCTATGGCCTGGGTGATAGCACAACGCTTGGTATCGACATTGAGAAGCGCTACCAGGGGATCGAATCTCCTCACAAGCTCAAGCTGGCAGTATCAGGCTGTCCACGCAACTGCGCGGAGTCTACGACTAAAGATATCGGCGTAGTGGCCATCGAAGGGGGCCGCTGGGAGATCTATATAGGTGGGGCCGCTGGCTCTACAGTGCGCAAGGGGGATCTGCTTTGTGCAGTTAATACCCGTGAAGATGCGCTGCTTTATATTGGACGCTTTATGCAGTATTACCGTGAACAGGCGAAATATCTTGAGCGCACCCACAGCTTTGTTGAACGCATCGGGATAGAGAGGTTGCGCCAGTTGCTCATTGAAGATTGCGATCATATCTGCCAGCAGCTGGACCTGGATATGCAGGCGGCCGTCGACGCGTATGCTGATCCCTGGCAAGAGGCCACGCTTCCGGCCACGCCAGCCCAGTTCGCAGACGCCCTGCATCCAATTGAAAAAGTAAGCGTACGTTAGGAACAACGGCAACTTTACAAGTTGAGGAAGGTGTGGTTACGTATGAGCATTATGATGACACCCGGCCGAGTCATGTATAATCTCGGCCCATTGGATAGACTTCCCCTGGGAGAAGGACGCACATTTCAGATCGGGGAGACAAGAATTGCCCTTTTTCGTACCCGTAGCGGTGAGGTGTTTGCGCTTCAGGCTAGTTGTCCCCATAAAAATGGGCCGCTGGCCGATGGGATGACTGGCGATGGTAAAGTCGTTTGTCCCCTGCATGGCTATAAGTTTCACCTGGCGAGCGGTGAACCGCTTGGCAATACCTGCGCGTCCCTCAAAACATATGAGGTTTCGCTGGGAGCGAACGGAGAAATCTTGCTCGGTCTGGATCGATAGCCAGTATGCTAAGGAAGCGTCTTTCTCCTCCCTGGGAATGTATGGAAGGATGAGGAGTAAATACATGGCTTTTCACGATGCTCGGATTGCTGTACTAGAAGCGCGCATGAGCGATGAGATGGCCGACCTGATTCGGCGCAACGGAGGGGCCGCCTGGAGCGTACCCGCTGTTCGCGAGGCAGCCATCGAAAGCTCCAAGCCGGTGGTGGCTTTTATTGATCACTTGAGCGCGGGAGAGATCACCCTGGTCATTTTCTTCACCGGTGTCGGTGTAAAAGCCTTGCTGCAAGTGGCGGATCAACTGGGGCGGCGAGACGAAATAGTAGTCGCTTTAAGAAGATGTACCGTTATCTGTCGGGGTCCCAAGCCATCGGCGGTATTGAGAAAAGAACAGATCCCGATTGCTGCCAGCGCTAAGGAGCCTTACACTACCGTTGAGCTGCTGGAGGTGCTCAAGCCTTTTGACGTAGCAGGCCGAACCGTGGGGATCGTGCATTATGGTGAGCGCAACGACCAGATCGCCCAATTTCTGCGTGATCGCGCAGCCATTCTGGCCGAGTTAAGCCTGTACGAATGGCGGTTACCAGACGACACTACCTTACTGCGTACACTGGTACATGAACTGATCGCGGGCAATGTCGACGCCATCATGTTTACCAGCCAGATACAGGTCCGCCACCTCTTTATGATCGCTGCCGAGTTGAACTGCACCAGCGAGCTCATCACGGCCTTAAATACCAGGACCATAGTGGCCTCGATCGGCCCTACCTGTACAGGTGTGTTAGAAGGATATGGCGTCACCCCGCATGTTGTTCCAGAGCATCCAAAGATGGGACATTTAATCAAGGCTCTGGCGGAACGTATGGCTTCTTGATCATTCTGACGTCGTGTCCGACAGCACTCCTGTTTTTCAGCCAGAAAAGGAGTTCTGCATGTCCTTTATGCATTCTCGCGACGGTATACAGACCAGCGCGAAGTTGACTGTACTGGCCTCTTTCCTGCACTTTGATATGTGTTTTACGATCTGGGTTCTCCTGGGATCTCTGAGTGTACCGATCTCTCAGAGCCTGGGCTTGAACCCTTTTCTCCAGACCGTTATGGTCGCGGTTCCTACCTTGAGCGGATCCTTAATGCGTATCCCGATGGGATTATTAGGAGACCGTTTTGGTGGTAGGCGCGTTGGTCTGTTGATGCTGATCTTTCTGTTCATCCCCCTCTTGTTAGGATGGCTGCTAAACATAAACTTTCCCGCTGTACTCTGTATCGGCCTGATGCTCGGGATTGGGGGCTCTTCATTTGCGGTGGCCTTACCAATGGCCAGCCACTGGTATCCCCCCTCTAAACAGGGCCTGGTAATGGGCATCTCGGCAGCGGGGAACATGGGGGTAGTCTTTGCCAATCTACTGGCTCCCTCGCTCGCCAGAACGTATGGCTGGCATGTTGTATTGGGTATAACTATGTTACCATTGGCGCTGGTATTGCTGTTCTTTTTCCTGTTTGCCAGTGACTGTCCCACACGTCCACAACCTCATGGAGTCACAAAATATGCCGCCATTTTAAAGACGAGCGATCTCTGGTGGTTTTGCCTGCTCTATAGCGTGACCTTTGGTGGTTTTGTGGGACTAGGTACGTTCCTGCCACAATTTTTTCATAACCAGTATGGGATCAGTGCGGTCAATGCCGGTTATTTAACAGCTCTGGCAACTTTTGTTGGCAGTACCTGCCGACCCTTTGGTGGCTATATCGCTGATAAATTGGGCGGTATACGCATCTTAACGGGAGTATTTCTGCTGGTTGCCCTGGCCTATGCAATGGCGGCTTTTCTCTTTCCCCTGCCTTTCATGGCTCCTCTGCTAGTGATGGGCGTAATGTTTTTGAGTGTAGGGAATGGCGCGGTCTTTCAGCTTATTCCGCAGCGCTTTCAGACGGAAATCGGCATTGTCACTGGCGTCGTAGGAGCGTTTGGTGGAATTGGCGGATTTATCTTACCTCTGATCCTGGGTAGCTTTAAACAGACGAGTGGATCATATACTTTTGGATGGATCGTGCTGGCTGGAGTAGCCTTACTCGTGTTGGCGATGCTACGTATACTTGTACTGCGCCAGCGTGGATGGCGTAGCCGCTGGAGGGCATTAAACGTAGCTGAAGATCCGGTTCTGGCTGAGGTTCCGGAATATCAAATGTGACAGGAACAGAGGGGCGCTACATCTTGTAACGTCCCTCTCTTAAGAAGAAATGGTGCATCGGCAGTTATCCGAACTTGAAAAGCTTAAGACTTTGGCTCAGCCCTGAAGAGCAGATAGCCATCGAGTTTATGGATCACAAAATAGTGACCTATTTGGTGATTTGTATCATTGGCCAGTTTTTCAGCGGCTGGTGCACAGTTGTAGGTTTCTTTTGTCGTAAGGTTGAGATCCGTTGCGCACATAAAGGGAGGTCTTTTTGACTGTTTCACCAATGCTTCATAGTCTTTGATACGATTATGCTTATTGCTCAGCTGATCATCAACGACTGCACAGATAATGGGATGTTTCGTATTCATGGTCGCCACAACCAGGCTATAGCAGGTCCAGTAATCGGTATAAAGATAGCTCACATGCAGTGCGTTCAGTTGCTTGATGAGTTGCTCACGTTGGTTGCTGGCCGCTTGCGCTTTCGGCACTTCCTGAAAGGCGATGTATGTACCAGCAATAAAGATGACAGCCAGGGCTACCAGGACGGCGCGACCACTATAGAACCGCAACCTGGCCCACTTCAGTTCCGGCCGCAGATGGCGGGCTGCTTCGTATAGGGGTGCCAGGATGGCGGGCGTAATCACAACCAGGCTGATAATGTAGCGTGCATGATAGCCGGGTTGATTAACGGGTCCCGCGCTGTTGATGTAGATCAAGAGCGATAAGATAGCGGCCCCCAGCATACAGAGGCGTGTAACATACCTGACCCGTTTTTGGTGCTGCTCTTGTGAGCTCAACCCTTCTTGATTTCTTCTCAGGTATTTGAGCGCCAGAATGGTAAGAGTAATCGATGCAATGAGCAACAGCACATAGCCAATGCTCCAGCTGGATTGAATGATGCCGCAGGTTACAGTACGCGGTGTATTATCGCCCATAAAGGGGTATTCAATCACCGGGCAGAAGGGAGAACTGGTCGCGGTTGGTAAGCTGACCTGAAAGGTCTCGACAATTTTATGCCAGAGGGTTAACTGTTCTGGTGTCGCATTGAGTGGAGTGCTCTCTGCCTTGCCCAGCAGGTCCGCGATGGGGCTGGTGCCAATCTGGATCGAATAGATAATAGTTGGCAGTAACCCGATGGCACCGCCTATGAGTCCGATCAGCCAGCCACCCCAGATAAAGATTTCGCGCCAGCAGAAGATAATTAGCAGCAGGGTAGACATCAGATAGAGAGCCAGGCCGACCATATCGCTCCAGATTCCTAGTCCAACAACGATGCCAAAGAGCAGATAGCCTGGTAGGCGCAAGAGCCTGGTGCGCATCGTTGTCTGGCGCTCACATGTATATGAGAGACGTGCTGCTATCAGGAAAGAGAGCGAGCCAAATAAAATCGTCTCGGCGGAACCACCGGTCGCTAAAACCAGGCGACCCACATAGGAAAGCGTACTAAAGCAAAGGATTACCAGCGTAAGCAGCGCCATCTTTTGCGAGTAAATGAGACTGGTGAGACGATACATAACAATGAAGAAGAGTCCGATGAGCAAAACGACGCCTAGACGCAGAGCCGTGATGGATAGTCCCCCGGTGAGATGATAAAAAAGAGCTCCCAGGTATGCTTCAATGACACCCATATAATCCTGGCCATAAAACATCAAGGGCCATTTCCCATGATAGGCGATGTCATTGGCAATAATGGCCATGATCCCCTCATCACTATTGGTCGCGGGCCAATGCAAAAGGATAAGGATCAGGCGTAAGCCCAGGGCGAACGCAATGATCGCCCCTGCAATCAGGCTGTATGCATTAAGCTTTCGATTTAATAGACGAACATTTAGCAATGGTGATTCCTCTGCTTGATCGCATATGTACTAATAAAAACAAATGTATTCTCAACAGTACCATCATGCTACTAGTCGGGCGCTGAAAAGTCAAGAAAAGGGCTATATCGATGACCGGGTCATAGTCTCCATTTGCAGAGTAGCAGACATGCAATGTAGACGATATAACGACCAGGACAATTATATATTATATCTTTTTTGCCAGTGCATATCCCATATTCAGGACTATTTCCTTGTCTGTATAGGTTCATTTATATGATAAGACAAGACACAGGGAGCGTTACGGGTGAGATGATCATGATACCGCTCTACTTTTTTACTTTACTTCTGTATGCGATAGTGCCGGAAAGACGTCTGGCGTCTTTCCGGCACTATCGCATACAGAAGTATTTCAGTGCTACCAGCGCGGTGCATCAGATCCACCGCGCATCTTTTTTCTTTACGCTTTAAGTCCAGCCTGCTGCCAGATTTTGGCCAGGCTGGCGCGCGTAGCTTTGACGCGTTCTGCATAAGGCAGGGTGCGATGCTCGGCATTAAATGGCTCAACAACCACCGGACCATCGTAGCCAATGCTCTGTAGAGCCTGTAGGAATCCAGCGATATCGATAACGCCGCTGGCGCCCGGCAAGAGGCGTTCGCTGTCGATCTGCTCATCTACATCGCGATCGGTTGGCGCATCATTGACGTGGACATAGACGATCTGCTGATTGGTCAATTGCTGGATATCTGCCACTGTGCCATGTGAGGTAAACCAGTGATAGCTGTCCAGCAACAGACCGGTATTGCCGGTGCCGATCTGCTGTCCCAGTTCGAGCGCACCTGCGATGGTCGAAATAAACTCATATTGATGGCCATTGCGCATCGTTTTGGGACCGACGAACTCCAGGCCAAAGCGCTGGCCATGATCGGCCAGAATCCTGGCAATGGGACGCAGGCGATTGGCGTGGAACTCCATATTAGACTGATAGTCGCGTGTATCTGAAAATGGTAGAATCCAGGTTGAACAGCGGCTGCTACCCAGCGCCTGAGCCAGTTCCGCGTATGCTGGCAACTGAGCCAGCCCCGTCTGATAGCTTTCCTCATCTCCTCTAAAATCGACGGGTAGCCCCCAGGCTCCAGGTCGCAGCTGAGCCTGTTGAAAGCGCTCTTTCATTTCTTGTACGGAAGTCTGCTGGGCGCGGGTCAGCAAATCTTTCAATGGCAAATCTAAGCCCTCGAAGCCGGCATCTCGAGCAAGCTTGAGCGCCTCTTCAAATGATACAGAGACACCGATCGCTCCGGGATCTAAACTTGTGAACATTGATACATACTCCTTTGACGGGTGACTTGTTCGCTACATTTCTATTGATAGAAATACTCTTTTATGGTAACAGAGTAGCTATAAAGATGCAATGGCGAAAATAAAAGCAAAAAAAGCTGCAGGTTGTTGTTTTTGTCTATGTGACTTGACAAAAAATGTTAAGTCATATTATAATAACTATAAATAAGGTAGCCACAGAGGGCATGATAAAAACGAGGTCATGCTCGCTTTTCTATGATAAGAAGGGTGGCTAGAAGGAGGTTACCCATGAAGAGACGTTCTCGTGCGTCTCAGCCGATGAGCGATGATGAGCATCGCCGCCTGCCCAAGTATTCTATTGGTGTGGTCTCGCAATTAGTTGGTATACCTCCACAGACGTTGCGTCGCTATGAGGAAGCTGGACTGTTGGATCCCGCGCGCCAGGATGGCAAGAATCGCCTCTACTCAGATGAAAACCTCTCCCTGTTACAAGAGATCGCGGAACTGGCCGATCAGGGGGTGAATGTTGTGGGTATCCGTCATATTCTTCAGATGCGTCAACAGGTCATCAGTCTCAAACAAGAGGTGCACGAGGTTCGTACCTTACTGATGCATGTACAACACACCGAATATGTTATTGAGTCTTCCTCTGAAAAGAAGAAGGAACACGAATAAATAAGGGAAAAAGATAACGGCGGTTGGCACTTTCCGTGCCAACCGCCGTTATCTTTTTCCCTTATTTGTAGTATAAGCGTGCAAGGGTATTACTGAATGTACATCATTAAGTTTACATAGTGCTATGTGTCAATTGTTAGAGATTTGTTAGAATGATGAAAATTTGTCTGCAGGTGACTTGACAAAATTTGTAAAGTGACGCATAATATGGTCGTAAGGTGATTGAGGAAGGCAGGAATGTAGAAGCGAACAAGCGCGGTACTGCTCCTCAATCAGAATTGCGAAGGTGAATAGCTCATTGAGAAAACTGGTTATAAAGAGAAAAGGAGGCTGTTACTATGTCAATGATGATGCGGCACGATCCATTCCGTGATTTTGTCAGTCTGCGCAATGCGATGGACCAGTTGTTTGAGCAGAGCTTTGTCCGTCCAACCTGGGGGCAGTCTTCTCAGGGCATGCATGCGATGATCGACGCGTATGAGACCGAGCAAGGATACCATGTGCGGGCCCTGCTGCCGGGTGTCAAAACAGAAGATATTGAACTGACCGTACGCGACAATACCCTCTTCCTGAAAGGTACCTTCCATCCCTGGACGAGCGAGCAGGAAAAGGTGAACTGGCTGATTCAGGAGAGCGGCTCCGGCAAATTCGAGCGCAGCATTACGTTCCCGAAACCCATTAATGCCGACGGTATCGAAACCAGCTATGAACATGGTGTGCTGACCATCACTATACCGGTTGCTGAAGAGAGCCGTCCACGCAAGATCGCGGTATCTAGCAGCAAGACCGAGCCCAAACAGGTTGTTGAGTCCGGCACCAAATAAGTTTTGTGCCAGCACGACAAACAGAATGTACAGGGGACCTGCGGGTCCCCTGAATGAAGACTATCTTTCCTCTATTCTATCCTGCCAGACAGGTGACATAGAAAGACCACAGCTCATGCGGCTGTTTTATATAGATCTAAACTCTTTTAAGCATAAGCAAAGCGACGTGGTTGGGGACGTGGAGGAGGTGTCATTATGCTTAAACTGCTTGAGGGATGAATCTTATACCTCGTTTTCGAGTAGCAAATACAACACCCTCGTTTCATGAGGAGGAACGTAATTATGGCAAAAGTAATTGGTATTGATCTGGGTACCACAAACTCTGTCGTGGTGATTATCGAGGCTGGCGATCCAACCGTACTGGAGAACAGTGAGGGTTCGCGCCTGACCCCTTCAATCGTGGCGATTACGAAGAGTGGTGAACGCCTGGTCGGGCAGGTGGCCAAGCGCCAGGCAGTCACGAATCCGGATAACACCATTTTCTCGGTGAAGCGTCTGATGGGTCGCCGCTTTGACGATGCTGAAGTGCAGCGCACTATCAAGAGTGTGCCCTATAAGATATCGCGTGCCGCCAATGGTGATGCGCGTGTAGGATTGGCCGGACGCGAGTATAGCCCTCCTGAAATCTCGGCTATGATTCTGCAGAAGTTGAAGGCGGACGCCGAGGCGCGCCTGGGTGAGCCGGTGACGCAAGCCGTAATTACGGTCCCCGCCTACTTTAACGATGCGCAGCGCCAGGCAACAAAGGACGCTGGCCGCATTGCTGGCCTGGAAGTGTTGCGTATCATCAACGAGCCGACTGCCGCGTCCCTGGCGTATGGTCTGGACAAGAAGAGCGACCAGACGATCGCCGTTTATGACCTGGGTGGCGGTACCTTTGATATCTCCATTCTGCAACTAGGCGAGGGTGTGTTTGAGGTCAAGTCGACCAATGGCGATACGCACCTGGGTGGTGATGACTTCGACCAGGTGATTATGGACTGGATCGCAGACGAGTTCCGGCGCGAAAATGGCATTGACCTGCGCAACGATCGCATGGCTATCCAGCGTCTTAAAGAGGCGGCTGAAAGAGCAAAAATAGAGCTCTCGTCCGCTATGCAGACCGAGATCAATCTGCCCTTTATTACCGCCGACGCCAGCGGTCCCAGGCACCTGGTCATGAATCTGACGCGTGCCAAACTGGAGCAGCTGGTAAGTGGACTGATCGAGCGCACCAGAGGTCCGGTGTTGAAGGCGTTGGAGGATGCCGAGATTCGTCCCGCCGATGTCGACGAGGTGGTGCTGGTTGGTGGACAGACACGTATGCCTGCCGTGGTAGATATGGTACGCAAGCTGTTCGGCAAAGAACCCCATAAGGGTGTCAACCCCGACGAGGTAGTGGCGATTGGTGCCGCGATCCAGGCCGGTGTGCTGCAGGGCGATGTAAAGGATGTGCTCCTGCTCGACGTCACCCCGCTCTCCCTGGGTGTTGAGACCCTGGGTGGCGTGATGACTCCCTTGATCGAGCGCAACACGACCATCCCGGTCCGTAAGAGCGAGGTCTTCAGTACGGCGGAGGACAACCAGCCGGCCGTTGAGATCCACGTCTTACAGGGTGAGCGTGAACTGGCGCGCGACAACAAGAGCCTGGGGCACTTCCGTCTGGAAGGTATCGCGCCCGCTCCACGTGGCGTGCCACAGGTTGAGGTTACCTTTGATATCGACGCCAATGGCATCTTGAGTGTGACCGCTCGGGACAAGGCGACCGGCCGTGAGCAACGCATCACGATTACCGCCTCCAGCGGTCTCTCCAAGTCTGAGGTTGAGCGCATGGTGCATGAGGCCGAGATGCATGCGCAGGAGGATCGCGCTCGCAAAGAGGAGATTGAACTGCGCAACCGGGCTGATAGCGTTGCCTACCAGGCCGAACGGACGCTGAAGGACGTCGAGGGTAAAATCTCCGCCGCTCTGCGTTCGGATGTGGAGCAGAAGATTAAGGCTCTGCGCGACGCGCTGACCGCAAACCAGACCGCCAGCCTGCAATCGCTGACCAGCGATCTTGAGCAGACACTGCAGCGTGTGGGACAGGAGATCTATGATAGCCAGAATGCGGCCGGATCTGGCGCGGGTCGCTCCACTCCAGAAGATAGCGGCACCGTCGAAGGTGAATACCGAGAGGTCTGAGTAAAGACAGAAAAGCAGGAAAGCCGGGTCAGACCCGGCTTTCCTGCTTTTCTACCTGGTTTTGAGCTGCAAAAGTCAATGACTAGGACTGCGTGCTGGTGAGCGTGAGCTCTTGAATAGAGCCATACTTGCCTATGTTGCGGAACTTCTGGTAGCGCAGCTCCAATAATTTGTCGGTTGGCAGGCTCTTCGTCTCTTCCAGGTGACGTTCCAGGGCTGCTTTTAGCGTGCTTGCCGTCTGCTGATAGTTGCGATGGGCGCCGCCAACTGGTTCTGGCAGGATTTCATCGATCAAGCCCAGCGGCAGCAATTCGCGTGCGCTGATGCGCATGGCGGTGGCCGCGTAGGATGCGTAGGCCGCATCGCGCCACATAATTGACGCCGCCGCCTCGGGCGCGGCCACCATATAGATGCTGTGTTCGAGCATCAAGACGCGATCGGCCACACCAATGGCCAGGGCGCCGCCGCTCCCCCCTTCACCGATCACGGTGGCGATGATAGGAACCTTCAAGCGGGGCATCAGATACAGCGTGGAGGCGATCGCCTCGGCCTGTCCACGTTCCTCATCGACCAGGCCTGGCGAGGCGCCGGAGGCATCGATCAACGACACGATAGGCATCTGGAACTTCTCGGCCTGTTCCATCAGGCGGTACGCTTTGCGATATCCTTCAGGATGGGGCATTCCCAGGTTACGGAACTGCTTCTCCTTCATATCGCGGCCCTTCTGATGGCAGACCAGCATCACGGTCTGCTTTCCAAGTTTTGCTGGACCCGCCATGATGGCGTGGTCATCGCCAAAGGAGCGGTCACCATGCATCTCAAAGAAGTCTTCGCACATCAGCCGAATATAGTCGGCGGCGTAAGGGCGATCCTTGTGGCGTGCCACCTGCACCGTTTGCCAGGTATTCAGATTTTTATACAGTTGCTCGGTCTTTTGCCGCAGTTCGCGCTCCAGTTCGTGGAGCTGAACCTGTTCATCCGGCTTCAGGCGATCACCTTTGCGCTGCAGGGCAGAGATCTTTTTATCTAACTCCGCCAGCGGTTTTTCAAATTCAAGATCGTAGGCCATCACTTTCCCTTCTATTATGCTTTCCCGTCTCGTGCTGTCCGGACGTGACGTGACCACGAACGGCACTTCCGGACGACTGCTCACGAATAGAGACTCAGGATCCGTCCCAGTGTTGAACGTAGATCGCGTCGATGTACGACGGCGTCGATCATACCATGTTGTAGCCCGAATTCGGAGTTCACCGTTCCTTCAGGCAGTTTGATATGCATAAACTGTTCAATAACACGTGGACCGGTAAAGCACACCAGGGCGCCTGGCTCGGCCAGGATAATGTCGCCCAGCATCGCGAAGCTGGCCGACACGCCGCCGGTCGTGGGATCGGTAAGCAGGCTAATATAGGGGAGTCTGGCCTCACCCAGGCGGGCCAGGGCGGCCGAGGTCTTCGCCATCTGCATCAAAGAGAAAAGCCCCTCTTGCATGCGCGCGCCACCTGAAGTAGAGGCGATCAACACAGGGACATGGCGTTCAATCCCCGACTCAATGGCGCGCGTGATCTTCTCACCTACGGCGGAGCCCATGCTGCCTCCCATAAAGTGGAAATCCATCACCGCCATAGATAGTGGTTTGTTCTCAATGGTCGCGTGGCCAATGACCACCGCCTCATTGATCCCGGCCTTCTTTCGTTCGGCGTCTAGCTTATCGGCGTAGTTGCGCTGATCCGAATACGAAGGAGGAAAGGTCGTGAACTGGAGAGGATCGACAGAAATAATATCCGCATCCAGCTCAGCAAAACTTCCAGGATCAACCAGTAGATCGATGCGCTCATGGGCGGTCAACCTGAAATGGTGGTTACAACGTGAACACACCTTCAGATTCTTTTCCCAATCGCGACTGTACAGAATCTCTTTACATTTTGGACATTTGACAGCTATATTGCCCACTGAGGGCAGAGCAGGCTTATCCTCAGTGGGGGAGGAAGCCTGCCTGGTGAGTGGGACAGCAGCTTCTTTTGCCATAAGGAACCTCCGGTTACTGTTGTGCGAAGAGCGCTGCCACGAAATTTTGCGGTTCGAATGGCATCAAATTCTCTACTTTTTCACCCGTACCAATAAATTTAATTGGCACACCTAAGTCGTCCGCGACCGCAAACGCAAAGCCACCTTTCGCGGTACTATCCATCTTGGTGATGATAACACCGGTCAGACCAATGTCCTCCGCAAACTTGCGTGCCTGCAGCAGGGCATTCTGGCCCGTGGTAGCATCGATGACCATTAGCAGCTCATGTGGACCATCTGGAACGAATCTCTGAATAATTTTATTAATTTTCTTTAATTCTTCCATCAAGTTAAACTTGGTGTGTAAGCGACCGGCTGTATCGACGATCAGCACATCACTGCCACGGCTCTGGGCGGCTTGAAGTGCATCAAAGACGACGGCGCCGGGGTCAGAATTTTGTTTCTGGCTAATGACCGGTACCTCAACACGATTACCCCACTCCTGTAACTGATCAATAGCGGCTGCGCGAAAAGTATCGGCAGCAGCCAGCATGACGCTATGTCCCTCGCGTTTCAGGCGATAAGCCATTTTAGCGATGCTGGTAGTTTTCCCTGAGCCGTTGACACCGATCACAAGGATCACTGTAAGAGGAGATTGTTTGGAGAAACGCAGAGATGAAGATTTTCCAAGGAGGGTGGATAATTCTTCTCGTAATGCTTGTTGTACCTGGCCGCCTGTACGCATATTTTCGTCGCTCACGCGTTGGCGCAGGCGCTCTATGAGCCATAGCGTCGTGCTTGGTCCCACGTCAGCCCCCAACAATGACTCTTCCAACTCATCCCATAGGCTATCGGTGATGGTGTCGGTTTCCTGAACAGTGTTGCCCAGCCGGTTGAAAATTTGACGGGTACGGCCCAGGAAGCTAAAACGTTGTTCCGCAGGCGGTTGCTGTCCAGCGGTTTGTGCTGGAGCAGTATCGTCTTTTGGTTGATTTTGTTTTGGGTCTTCCTGAGGTTTCTGCCCAAAGAAGCGATTGAGCACGTCAGCATTGACTCCTTTTAGTAAGTTAAAAAAATCTAAATGAGTGATACTCTATGACTTTATACCGTATTTGTTGTAAAAAAGCCAAATAGAGGGATAGTCATCACCCTTTCAGGTCACTGCCGTGGCCTTTTGGGTGACTCCCCCTCGATATATAGAGAGGCAAAAGGAAGTGTGTATATCGCCAACCTTTTGCCTCCTTTTTACGTTCACAAGCAATCGTAATCGCTTGCAAGCGCTGTTTTTGGTGTTGTGAACACCCCTACTGCCGACTGCCGCGATAGGTATGGAGTGATCCATCACTAATAGGCTCATTAATGATGATATCTCCATTGCGGATCTTGATATTGTACAGGCAAGAAGGGTTGGTGCAAACCCAGGCCTTGTACTCTATAGAAGCTCCCTGGCTACCGAAGTCCGAAAGCGGAACCAGATCACCTTCACTACATTTGCGACACCGGGGAAAAGCGTTTTCCACGAAATCGCCTCCTTCCTTCTCTCTGGAGGTAATATGCGCTTGTCGATTTTATGAGCAAGCGTGGCTTAGCGAGATAGTAAGCCTAGGGGGAGCCTCCGCCGCTGCATCCGCGTCCCCACAGCAGGGTGTAAGTAACCCATGCCCTACCTATCATACCATAAGTCCCCTCCTCTGTCAGCATTTAGGTGAAGAATTATTCATTTAGTTGAGCAAAAAAGAGGTATCCTTCACCTTTTTTCTGGCAGCAGAAGTGGTAGGAAGCATAGTTCTTTGCTTCTTACCTTCAGCATAACAGGTGATACAACTCTAGTCAAGCATTCATATCTATTGAAATAAGCTTATCATGAACGTTGTGTAAAATACTTCAATTCTTGAAATATTTTCATTTTTGGACGGTGCTTCTCATATCATCTCATCAACCATAAAAAGCACAGCCCGACCTACAACCGGGCTGTGCTTTTTATGGTTGATGAGTATCTGGTTACTCGGCGGTTGCGACCCCACCGGCTTTGTCCTGTAGATAAGCCTGGATAAAAGGATCGACATCCCCGGCCAGATAGCCATCGGTGTTGCCTGTTTCAAAATTGGTGCGGTGATCCTTGACGATACTATACGGGTGCACCGTTACCGAACGAATCTGGGTGCCAAAGTCCGCCTGCACGTGTTCTCCTTTGAGTCGGGCCGTTTCTTCTTCGTGTTTCTTCTGCTCCAACTCAAAGAGCTTGGCCCTGAGCAGCTTCATGGCTACCTCACGATTTTGAATCTGTGAGCGCTCATTCTGACAGGTGACCACGATACCGGTTGGGATATGGCGGATGCGTACGGCGGAATCCGTCTTGTTCACGTGTTGACCACCTGCTCCAGTTGAACGGTAGGTATCCACGTCAAGGTCTTCCGGTCGAATGTTGATCTCAATCGAATTTTCAATATCCGGAAGAACTTCTACTTTGGCAAAAGACGTATGGCGCCGATGGGCGGCATCAAAGGGCGAGAGGCGGATCAGGCGATGGGTGCCCGCTTCCGAGCGTAGATAGCCATACGCATAGCGTCCGCTGATCTCGACCGTGGCGCTTTTCAGTCCGGCTTCTTCACCTTCGCTATAATCATAGATCTCGGTTTTAAAGCGATGGTGCTCGGCCCAGCGGAGATACATGCGCAACAGTATCTCCGCCCAGTCCTGGGCATCGACACCGCCGCTACCGGCATGGATACTGACAATAGCATCGCGCTCATCGTGCTCACCACTGAGCATTAAGGAGAACTGTAGTTTCTCGATCTGCTCCTCTATTGGGGGAAGGGATTGCTCAACCTCTGCCTGCATATCCTCATCTGGCTCCTCTTCCAGTAATTGGGCTAATCCAAGCAGGTCTTGAAGTTGGGTGGCGATCCCCTCCCAGGTTGTAACCTCTTCGCGCAGGGCGTTCAACTGCTGCATGGTGGACTGGGCCTTCCGGTTATCTGACCAGAAGTCCGGCTCCATACTTTCAGCTTCTAAGGTCGTAATCTGTTTAGCTTTTGTCGCCAGGTCAAAGACGCACCATGGTTTTCTCGACGCGTCCCTGGAGGCGTTCGATTCGATTTGTCAATTCACTCATAGCGGATATTTTAGCATGATTTCTATGGCGTTGTATATTCTTCGTGCGCGGTTGCTGTAAAGGTGATGGGAAAGTTGCGCACGCCAATGATAAAGGGACTTTGCACGGGCTCGATTGGCTGGCCGGGATCGCGCTGGATGTTCTGTAGCCGCCGCAGGGCGATGGTGAGTCCGATGCGCGCTTCTAGCCTGGCCAGGGGAGCACCGAGACAAAAATGGACTCCATAGCCGAAGGTGAGGTGGCGATTGGGATCGCGATGAATGTCGAAGCGTTCGGGATCAGGGAACTGGGACTCATCATAGTTAGCGGAAGTGGCTACCACGCTTACAACCTGGTGCTTCTGGATCTGTTTTCCTCCCAGGGTCGTATCCTCCAGCGCCACGCGAGTATCACCCGCCACCGATGGGAAGCAGCGCAGGATCTCTTCGACGGCGCCAGGCATAAATTCAGGATGTTGCCGTAGTTTTTCTGCAACCTCTGGGTACTGATCAAAACAGACAAATGCGTTGCCCAGGAGATTGGCGGTGGTCTCATAACCCGCGATGAGCAGTAGGCGGCAGAATTCCAGCAGTTCTTCGTCGCTGAGCTTCTCTCCATCCACTTCAGCATTAATCAAGCGGCTCATGAGATCCTGCTGTGGTTGCCGGCGGCGCTCGGACAGTTTCTGTAAGAAGTAGTCCTGAAAGCTTTGAGCATTGGTGGCGCGCGCCTCTGGCGTATCATTTGTTCCGTTGGCGGCGGTTAACGAGTCGGACCAGGAGCGGAAGGTATCCTGGTCTTCGGCTGGTACGCCCAGCAGGCCGGCGATGATGGTGATTGGTAGCGGATAGGCGAAGTCACGAATAACATCCATGTGGCCCTGCGGCGCTACCTGATCCAGGAGCTGATGGACGACGGCGGTGATCTGTGGCGTCAGTTGTTCGATCATGCGGGGGGTAAAGACCTGCGACACAATGTTGCGCAATTTGCGATGGCGCGGATCGTCCATGCCGAGAAAACTGGGCAGGTGTGGCTGTCCCGGCAGGATGGCCTCGGAAGAAAATAGTTGCGGATGGCTCAATACATATTGCGCATCATCATAGCGAAAGACGGCCCATCCGTGCATGCGTGGATCGAAATGGACCGGATCCTGCTGGCGCATCTGGCGAAAGACGGCCAGTGGCACATGGGCAAAAGGCCTGTATGGTGTTTCAGACATTGTATTTCCTTCCACAAATATCTTTATATACAGGGGTTGCGCGGCGCGCAGTTCCTCTTTTTATACGCCTCGTACGAGGAAGGGGTTGCAGGTTAATAAAAGAGTTAATTGAGGATGAGGTTGGTGAGGAAGAGGCGGGCATCTTCGTCTTTGGGGTAGGTGGTGATAAGGAGCAGGGCGGGTTGATCCGGGAAGAGATTGTCGTAGGTGAGGGTGCCGGAGAAGTGACCGGAACTATCCGCTTGCAGGTCGCTATTATGTTGCAGGGGAATGGTGGATAGGGTATGGTTGAACAAGGTGGCGGTGATCTTTTCATGGGTGGGGATGATCGCCCCTTGAATCTGCAGGGGAGATGATTGCGGATTATTGAATTGAGTCTGATCGAGGGTAATCCCAGGCGATTGGGCGTTAGTGACCCACCAGAGTCCTTTGTTATTGTCCTGGACCAGGCGGTCAAGCGTCACGGCGACTTCTATGCGGGCGTCTGTTTTCTCCAATAGCACGTGGGCTTCATTTGTCCCCTTATCTTTCAGGGTGGCTTGAATCGCTTTCGATGGCCACTGGAAAAGATCCTGCGCCATCTGGCGCGCGGTTGCCAGAGGATCTGTCCAGGGCAACGACTGCCCGTTATTGGCTTCATCCTGTAGCGCTTCCGCTTCGCTTCGACTGGTTACGGGATAGAGGCCTGGGAAGATGAGTTGGTGCAGCGAGCCATTTTGCCAGCCATATTCTTGAAAGACATTCTGTTGCAGCGGCAAAAGCAGGGCATCGCTATCCGGAGGGAGTGTCGTGTCGATCTGGCCGACGCTCAATGTATGGGCCTGGGTGACATCGATCATGCCTTTGATCAATCCCTGCTGCTTAAAAATCAGATTCAGTACCGGTTTGCTTTGCTGGCGTGTGCAGGTATACAGATAGACATCTAGTTTCTGTTGCGAGCTCAAATCTTCCACCTGGATCAGGGCTGATGGCTGACCCCCGGTTACCTCATTCACAAATTGTACCGCGGCCATGCGCTGCGTTCTGGGCTGTACCTGCACAATCTGGGTATAATCGGTCTTATGAATCAGTGAGGCGCAGGATTGGGTGGAGGCCAGGCTGGGTTGGCTGATATGATAGACGGCGATAAAATGAGCCGCGGCTAACAGGACGAGCAGCGCCAGGACAACGATCAAGAGCCTGGGCCGCCATTTGCGACGTCGGGCTATATAGGCTATTTCAGGCCGTGGCTTATGTTGCTTTTTTAACATATCCCCTGTTCACCCTCTCCACTTTCTATCACTCCTGTTTTATTCTAACATGCGCGCAAAATGTAATTTGGGATAGATAAAAAGCGAGGAAGCAGGGAATAGGAGCCGCCAGCCAGGGGAGATAATGCCCGGCCGGCGGCAAAGGTATCATGATAGATGATAGCGGTTAATGAACGAGGGCGGCTGTTATACGAAGCATGCCGAGCGCGAGCAGGTGTTCAGTGCCGCCAGGAATAAGGGCTTTATTGCCTCCAAAGAGGCCGCTTTGCAGGGCGAAGAGCACTACCGCGGTAAGAATAAAGAGGAGGCCGCACAGGACCAGGATCAGGCCGGTGGTACGTCCACGGGCTGCCCGCATCGCGTGTTCATCTTGTTGAAGCTGATATTGATTGGTGGCTTGCGGATATCCCATTGGCTGCTGAGGATACGACATCCCACTGCCATAGGCGCCCGCGCCATGGGTTGTATACTCGGGCGGATAGATATTTTGCGTACCATAGTTGCCGCCGCTTTGTGGCGCGGGAGCATAATTGGGACCGCTTTGTGGAGGATATGCCGGACCGCTCTGGGGCGGATAGCCCGGGTAGGAATTGCCCCTTGGTGGCGACTGAGTCTGGCTGGTCGCATCCATCATGCTGGTTGCATCATAGGGCAGCTGATTGCCATAATCGTTATTGTTACCGGGTGTGCTGGCGCCCGGACGCAATATCAAGGGTTGCTGGCTACCACTCTGGGGCTGCGATGGTGACTGATTTTGTACCAGCAGTGAGGGTGTGGCGACCGTGGCATCATCGGTATGTAGTTCTCCTCCAGTGCCGCCCGCACCGGTCTCTTCGACCACCGCGCCACAGCGAGGACAACGTGTACTTCCAGGGGCCAATTGCAGGCCACACTGACCGCAGAAAATCATGAGTGCTCCTTCCTTATATTTCCCTCATTATAACCTATGAAGAGCAGCGTAGCAATGAACGTATGGAGGGGCAGCCACCATGCGTTCGTGGGCGTTTATGCTTCATCTTCTGGCGCTGTTTGCAGGATGGTCGCGGCCGTCTTGAAGTGGAGCTTGGCGATGGAGCTCAATGCGTCCTTGCCGCGCCGGGCAACAATCTGACGACCAATAGTGACGATCTGCGGATTGGATGCGCCCTTAGGGAGCTGGACACCGATCTCTTCTGAGAGCGTGTCCAGGTCACGCACAAATTTGGCGCGCGCCAGGATCGATGCGGCGGCGACGGCGGTATCATCTTCGGCACGATGGCGTTGCTCCAGGCGTAGAGGCGAAGCGGCTTTTTGCAGCTCCAGGCGTACGAGCGACTCGTCACCAAACTGATCAACAATGGCGAGCCGGGCTGGGACATTTTTTGACAACTCGGTGATTACCCTCGCATGCGCCCCGGCCAGCAATCGATTGAGGTTGGACATGCGCTGATAAAGCTGGTTGTAGACGACCGGGGCGTAGGTCAGGATTTTATGCTGGCATAATTTTTGTATCTCGCGGGCCAGCGCGGATATGTTCTTATCGGTCAGCTTTTTGCTATCTCGCACGCCGAGTCGCAGCAATTGTGATTCATTGTGTTCATCAACAAAGACGGCTGCGATCACCAGCGGCCCATAAAAATCTCCTTTGCCCGATTCATCGGAGCCGATACGAGCCACACCGGTCGCCTGTGGTATGGCTGTATGCGGAACAGTTAAGGGAGAGGATTCGGTGGCTGGGAGGAGGGTATTCTGAGTCGGTCGAGGCTGATCCCAGGCTTTGAGCGCGGTCTGCAGCGCGCTGGCTTTGCCCTGCACCAGGGTCTTGCCAGTCGCATACAGCGCGACCGGCACCCTGGCCTGGCCATCGGTAACCGTACACTGATAACCATGGGCAATGGCTTTTTCATCGCAGATCGACCAGCCCTGCCCGGCAACGAAGTGACGAAAGCGGCGCGTGATCTCTTCAATCCGGTCATCTGCCAAAGAGCTATTCCTCGTTTCTGTTTATTGGGGTATGGTAAGGCTCATTGTAGCAAATGTGTCTGCAAGAATTCCAGTGTCTCTTCAATGATCTCTTCGGTGCGCGCATCGGCATCAAGCACGTCAAAGGCATGCTGCCCGGTGGGATGGTTCATGACAGTGAGTGCTACATTCTGGGAGAGCGCCTCACCGATAAAGCCATCCAGCGCGGCATTGAGCTCCGCGTAATCGAGGCCGGCGCGAGCAATAAAGAGTGGGGCGATATCGCGTGTTCGACGCAATAAGAGATCGCTGGCGGAAAACTCATCGAAATCTTCCTCACTGAAGACTGGCGCGCTATAGTTTGTTTCCCCATAAAGGCCCTGGTAATAGGCTTTAAGCTCGACAAAGCCGTAGTAGCAAACGGTGCAGCGGATAAACTTTGGGGTCTCGTATAAGGCGGTGCGCAATCCAAAGGGAGCGCCAGCCGAGCAGGTCCAGATGCCAAGGCGGTTCGCGTTGATGTGGAACCGTTTATGGTGTTCGCGGATATAGGTCATCAGATCGTCAACGTCGTTGGCGACACCAACAACATTGGTGAGCCCCTCGGTAGAACGATGGTTGGCGATGACGGCGATCAAACCGGAGGCCGCGATCAATTTGCCCCAGGAGGTATACTGGCCGCTGTCTTTAATATCCTTCAGAAAATCAGCCGGCCCATCTCCATGAATGAGGATGACCGCAGGCAGTGCTGTTTGTTTCTGGTAGTGCGGTGGATAATAGACATCCAGCTTCAACGCGGTATCTTCTACCGTTTTATATGTAATGTTGGTCTGGACCTCGACCTTCTCCATTTCAGGGATGGTATAAACAACGGGACGGCGCTGCAGGTTTTCTGGTGCTTGCTCTTCAGCGGAATACTGTTGCGTCATGGTCGTTCCCTTTCCTATTCGAACATCTGTACTATTATTGAGATTGTACCACAAAATCTGGTTGTGGCGAGTGAAAATACATATCTAATATCACAAATACCCCTGCATGGTACTATTGCTAATGGTAGATAGCAAAATGACGGGGTTAACGAACGTTCTGTAGATAGAACGAGAAAAGCCATTGTTGGTTGCTCGCAAGCCGTTCGCTTTATCTTAAAGAGGAGTTACCGTCCATGTTGATATCGGAAAATGATCTACAACCATCCGGACGCCGCGAGGCATTTTTGGAGCGTCTGGGAACATTGCCCCTATCCTGCCCATTGGATGTGGAGGTGGAAGAACGATATGAAGGAGATACCTATACCCGCGAACGTATCAGCTATCAGGCGAGTCCGGGCGTGCGGGTACCCGCGTATGTTTTAATTCCCCGGCACCTGGTGGCACCGGCTCCGGCCATCGTATGCATCCACCAGCATAATGGCGAGTTCCATATAGGGAAGAGCGAACCGGTTGGTCTGGCCGGCAACCCCGATGTATTTTATGCCCTTGAGCTTTGCCGGCGTGGCTATATTGTGATCGCCCCCGATCAGGAAGGTTTTGAGGAGCGTCAGGCCTCCACCGAGAACATAGAGTTGTGGAAGCGTACCGCTCCCAGAGTCCTGTCAGCAGGAGCGTATGAGCAATATCTGGCGATGAAATATCTGCTGCAAGGCAGCACTCTACAGGCGCGCTACGTCTGGGACCTGTCGCGGGCCGTGGATTATCTCTCCTGCCGCTCAGACGTGGATGCCGGGCGTATAGGGACGCTCGGGCATTCGCTGGGTGGACAGGAAGTATGCTGGCTCCTCTTATTTGATCGGCGCGTCAAAGCGGGTGTCTGCTCATGTGGCATCAGCATGTTTGAAGCGATTCTGCGCAACGGCATCAACCATAACTTCGCAGCCTACATTCCGGGGATGTTGGAGGTGGGCGACATGGATGTGCTGGTGGCCGAGATTGCGCCAACTCCTTTTTTCATGTCGGCGGGGGCGCAGGACTGGATCTTTCCGATCGACGGGGTACGGCAGATCGCGCAGGGCGCTCGTCAGGCCTACGAAGAGCGGTCTGCACCTCCCCTGGCTTTCCGCTATCATGAATTTCCTTCCGGCCATAGTTTTCCCTCCGAGGTGCGTCAACTGGCCTATAGCTGGTTGGATCGCTGGCTACGTTCTTAAGGATAGCGATGCGCCTGCATAGCCCTGTTGTTTCTTCGCTTGCCAAACTGTTTTATGCATGTTATTCTCGGACATATGATCTAGTAGCTTTTGACCTGTTTGTACGAGGAGACATGCTGTTATGGTGCAGGAAGGGGAGAGTGGATCTCCGCAGCGTAGTGTTTTGTTGCGCCGTGCCTATGACCTGTTGGAGGTGCTGGGGCAGCCAACGGGTGAGGATCTGTTGATCCAGCAATTATTTGGGGCGCAGGGTAATGTGGCTTTTTGGACGGTGCTGCTGCGGCAGGCACTGCGGAGTTCGGATTTATTTGAAGAGCAGGGCGATCCCGCTACCGGCGTCGCGCTATGCTGGTCTTTGCGTGCCTGGCGCAGTACGCAGCAAGCGCTGGATACGGTTGAGTTTGTGGTAATTGATACCGAAACCACAGGACTGCGTCCAGGCTCGGATCGAGTTATTGAGGTCGCGGCCGTTCGTGTCGGTCATGGCCAGATTCTAGGTTCGTATCATAGCCTGATCAATCCGCGCCGGCGTATCCCTCCTTTTATTGAGCGCTTTACCGGCATCACGCAGTCGATGATCAATGAGGCTCCTACGGCTGACCAGGTGCTGCCCGAACTGCTGGCCTTTATCGATGGAGCGCCGCTGGTGGGGCATAACCTGGGCTTTGACCTCAACTTCTTAAATTTTGAGGCCCGGCTGCTCGACCTCTCCTTCCCGATTGATGGCTTCGATACCATTCCCCTGGCGCGCCGTTTCCTGCCCGCCTTGAAGCGTTTTAAGCTGGACATGGTGGCCGCTCATCTCAACATCGAAACCCGGCACCGGCACCGCGCCTTTGGGGATGCCGAGGTGACGGCGGAAGTATTTTTGCGTATCCTGTCCCTGGCCTGTAAAGAGGGCATCTTGACGCTGGGACATTTGCGGCGTCGCCTACAACTGCCTGTCACCTGGAGTGGCGATATCACGCAGGTTCACTCCAAGAAAGAGGAGGCGCAATGGCGCGCTGATGGGAGCCTCTCACCCACCGCCGCTGCCAGTGCGCGTCCCAATGGCGCCCTATTTCTCAATCCAGCCTGGAAACGGACCTTTCCGACCAAGCCCGGCGTCTATTTAATGAAGGATGAGCATGGACAGGTTATCTATGTAGGCAAGGCCAAATGTCTGAAGGATCGCCTTTCATCCTACTATAGCCAGCCACTGGGTTATACACGGAAGATGGATGGGCTGCTCCAAAATGTGAAAGAGATCGAGACACGTGTGCTGGGCTCAGAGTTAGAAGCCCTGCTGGTAGAGTCGCGCCTGATTAAAGAGCTGCAACCAGCCTATAATGTGCAGCTGCGCAATTATGAACTGTATCCTTTTATCAAAATTGACGTGCATCACACGTTTCCGCGTGTGTACGCGACCCGCGAGGTGGCGGCGGACGGTGCGCGTTATTTTGGGCCCTTTCGCAGCCGGCGCATGGTAGATCTCACCATCGAACTACTGCAGAAGATTTTCCCCCTGCGCACCTGTACGCGTAGCCTGCCACCGGCCGCCAAAGCCAGCGATCCCTGCTTACGCTTCCACCTGGGACGCTGTTCGGCTCCTTGCCGTGGCGATGGAGACGTTGAGGCGTATCAGCGCATCATCCAGCAAGTATGCGCGTTTCTGGGCGGAGAGAGCGAAGATCTGCTGGAGCGCCTGCGCCGGCAGATGTTAGAGGCGGCGCAGCAGCTCAACTTTGAACGCGCGGCCTGGTTGCGCGACGCCATTCGCAGCGCCGACGAGGTCTTGATCGGCCAGCGCCTGATCACGGGTGCTGTCGAGGCCAACAATCTATTTATCGTCTATCCATCTTCCCAGGAAGGCTGTAACGAGATCTTTTTTATCCGCCATGGTCGCCTGATCGAGCAGTGTTGTATCTCTCATGAGGCCGAGCAGATGAGGGTAGCGATCGACCGGCTGCTCCAGCGAGCTGTCGCACTGGGTGAGCCACCAGCTGTGGTTGGCAAGGCCGAGGTCGACCAGATCAATATCATCAGTCGCTGGCTGCATCATCACAGCAATGATCGGGCCTTCTTTCCATTCCAGCACGCATTGAGCAGCCCTGAAGAGAAGTCGACCCTGGTTCAGCGTATCTGGCATGAAGTAGATGCGGCCCGCGCGCTCACACTGACAGTTGAAAGCAATGAAGCGGAAATGCTCATCGCAGGGACTACTCCATCTGAATACGATGCGCTATAATAAGCTGACTAATAAGTATACAAGCGGGTCAAGCTACCCCTGTTCAACATTTATCTTCATCCTGCACTAGCGCGGCGTAGAGCGATTGGGGATACCATCAATAGTCAGTCAAAATGACACGAGGAGCTTTAGTTTCATGTTACTGTCCGATAAGCGTATTGTGGAAGAGATGAAAAACGGCAATATTATTATTGAGCCGTTCAACGAGCGTCACCTGGGACCAAATTCGTACGATTGCCGATTGGGGGACTGGTATTTCCAGGGCAACGCCAATATAGAGGTGATGCACCTGGATATTCCGGAAGAGATTCGTGGCTATTGGGGAGAGCCACGCCAGGCCAAAGATGGCAAGATCGCTATTCGTCCTGGCACCACCATCCTGGCGCATACCCAGGAGGTCATTGGTGGACACAATGGCTACCTGGCCAAGATGTATTCGCGCAGTACGGTGGCACGCTCGGGTCTTTCTGTTTGCCGCTGCGCGGGTGTGGGGGATGTTGGCTACATCAGTCGCTGGACGATGGAGATCAGTAACCATACACAGACGACCATCTGGGTCCCGGTGGGGTTCCGCATCTGTCAGCTTACCTTTGAGTATGTAGGTGAGACCCTGAAAGAGTATCATGGTAAATATGGGAAGAGGGATCAGCAGTGGTCGCCTGAGGACATGCTGCCCAAACCCTATTTTGACTGGGACTACGATGTATATCGTACCGACCGGGTGCGCTAGCCAGTGCTGGTGATGTGGGTTGGAATGTATATCTGGAATGTAGCAGGAAGGTAGACTTTGAATATGGGCCGGGGATATTTTATCTCGTTTGAGGGTCTGGATGGCGCTGGCAAGACGACCCAGATGGAACTGCTGGCAGGCTGGTTGGAGCGGAGAGGGATGGAGTATATACGTACCTGTGAGCCCGGCGGTACACCTCTGGGAGTAGAGATCCGGCGCCTGCTCTTCCAC
The DNA here is from genome assembly GCF_036245075.1 of Dictyobacter halimunensis. Taxonomy (NCBI): domain Bacteria; kingdom Bacillati; phylum Chloroflexota; class Ktedonobacteria; order Ktedonobacterales; family Dictyobacteraceae; genus Dictyobacter; species Dictyobacter halimunensis. The sequence goes on along the minus strand of NZ_BSRI01000002.1, from coordinate 757,153 downwards.
CAGCCTGAATTGACAATTACGCCGCTGGCAGAGGCTTTTCTCTTCCAGGCAGACCGGGCGCAGCATTTCCAGACTCGCATCCTGCCCGCGCTGGCGGCGGGCAAGGTTGTTCTATCGGATCGCTGTTTTGATTCTAGTATTGCTTATCAGGGAGCCGCGCAGGGTTTGGGAACCGACCTGATCGCTCAACTTTCTCGTATCGCCACGCAGGGACATGCGCCCGACCTCACTATCTTTCTTGATCTCGATCCGGCTCTGGTGCATAAACGTACCAGCACCTCACATAATGGCCGCCAGGAGCAGAGCCGCTTCGATCGTGCCTCGGAACAGTTTCACACCCGTCTGCGCCAGGCCTTTCTGGCACTGGCACAGGCTGAACCTCAACGCATCAAAGTTATCGACGCCGCTCAACCTGTCGAACGCATCCATCAGCATATTGTGGAGCTTATAGACCCACGCCTTAATCAGAGTCAGAGTTTTGTTTAGCTCAACAACATTGCAGCAATCTTATGCACTGGATCGTATTACCCTTAGAGAAAAGGTTACAAATTCTATGTCTGTTAAATGTACTGACTTTTTCTCCTGGTATTATTGAGCGAGAAGGATAAAAAGCATGGGCCAAATAAATTGGCAACAACGGCGAGATATCTTGATCTGTATCATCTGTATGGGATTGATCATATGGACGGCCTGGAATCTCGTCAATCAGTTTATCGATGCAGTCTTTCTATTATTGTTGTCAATGACGGTTGCATTCCTGATTACGCCTATGGCCAATGTTCTGGAGCGTAGGGGATTGCCCCGGCTGTTCGCGACCGTTGTTTCCTATGTGTGTGTGCTGGTGCTCCTTGGACTTTTTTCTTATATTCTTGTGACCTCGTTTGTTAATCAGGTCACGATTTTTTCCGACACCATCGTAAGCTTTACCCAGCATATTCCGCAGACCTTCAGTAACTTTTTGAGCTTTCTGAATAAGCAGGCGGGTATCCCACAGGCGCGTATTGATGAGATGCTGGGCCAGTTGAATTCTCAGGTCACCAGTTTCGCCAATGCCGCTGTCACCAACACCATTAATATCATCTTTGTTTTAACCAATACATTCTTGAATTTTTTGATTGTCTTAATGGTGAGTTTCTACCTGACCCTGGATGGCAAACGGATTCGCAATAGCATCATGAGTGTGATGCCCAAACGCTCTCTCCCGACGGCTCTACTGTTTGAGGATGCGCTGACACGAGTGGTTGGAAACTATATTCGTGGACAATTGACACTGGCTTTGATCATAGGGGTCGCGGTCGCTATTGTCTGCTGGATGACTGGATTAGGGCAGTTCGCGGTCATCTTTGGCGTGCTGGGTTTCTTGTTCGAAACGATTCCCATGGTCGGACCCGGCCTGGCTTCGATTTCACCAATCGTGGTCTCGCTGCTGCTGCCCGATCCTTTCCCGCGCACCCTGATCGTCGCGGTCGCTTTTATCGTTATTCAGATCCTTGAAAGCAATATCCTGGGGCCGCGTATCGTTGGTCATGCGGTCGGCCTGCACCCGGTTGTCTCGATTATGTCTCTGGTCGTTTTTGCTCAATTATTCGGCGCCTCATATGGACCCTTTGGTGGTGCCATTGGCGCGCTGGTTGCGACTCCTATTGTGGCCGCCGCCTGGGTCGTCGTTGCCAGTCTGTATCGTTCGGCCAGAGGTGAGACCGCGGATCAAATTCTGTCCCGCAAGCGTGCGCCCTGGACGCTCAAGCGGCCCTCCCCGTCCTCAGGGAAGTCCAGGCAGCAGCAAGCGCCCGGATCGGTCTCCGGTATGTTGCGTCGACGCACGCCAGTCGCTACCGGCGGCGTGACGCGCAACAACATCATCTCGGTTTCAGCGCCTGATAAAAATCGCGAGCAAGCCACCGCTGATGAAAGTGGGTCAACGCAGGCGGATCAGGAGAGGGCCGCCCCTGAGCAACCTGTCTCCGCATCCGACGACAACAAATAATCAGCCTCATTATAAACTGGTTGTGGGGTCTCAGCGGCGATTAGCCGCTGAGACCCCACAACCAGTTTACTTTCTTCTTTTTGTCTAAAATGCCTAATAAGCTTGCCATTCATCAACAAAATCACTACAATTTTCGTAAATATGCTGATATATGATAAACATTAATGCTATGTGATTGATGATAGGGAAATTTGACTGATGCAGATACGTGTACCTTCTCAAAAAAAAGCTTCTGCGTTTCCATGGTTTATGGCGGCGATTGGTGCGGGGATCGCGTTTTTGATCTATACGGCTGTGTATGCCAGTGGTGTGTTGAGTCAATCGACGCTGGCAGTTGAACATTGGCTGCTCTGGCGTCCCATCACGCGACTGGATTGCTCCTTTTATGAATGGCGTCATCTGGGCGAGGCTCAGGCCACCGCTGTCGTCCTGTTAATATTGGGCGTGTTATGTATTCTGGCTGGACATAAAAAGCGAATACTGATCTATTTCTTGTTGCTCCTGGGTGTGAGTGTAGCGTTTGAACTTGGTGGAAAGATGGCGTTTGACCAGCCGATGCCCCGAACCCTGCGTTCGGGCATGACCGTACTAACCTGTCCACAGATGGAGGGTCAACCTACTTCGGTGCAGGTTGCCGCGGGATTGGGCCTGCTGGGGCAGGTACCAGATCCTCCCCGCAAACAGGTAAGCTGGGCGCGCGACGTGGCACAGATGCCGATTGGCTCGGTTATGGATGATAGTGAGAACAGCTATCCAGGAGGACATGCGACCCGCTGGTGCCTGGCAGGTCTGATGCTGGCCTGGATCATGGCCCGCTATCTGCGGCCGCGCTTTTGGGGAAAATTCTGGCCTTTATCTTCACCATTGGTTCGTTTCTGGGCGGTTTTATGCAGTTTTATATCGGGGTGCATTTTATTACCGATACCATCGCTGGCTATCTACTGGGCATCGCCCTTGGATGTTGCGGGATTGGCTTGCTGATCCTGACCGAAAAAGAGCGCGCCCCTCAGGTTGCTCCCATTGCTCCTGAACGCCACCCAGGCAGAGACGCGGCCATAGGCTTATCCCGCAGATAACAACCGCCTATGCTCAGGAAGAATCAGAAAAACAGGGGTTAAGCATGCAGTGCTCAACATTATATGAGCCAGCGCTTTCGCACCTGCGTGCTCCACATTATATAAGTGCGGGACAAAAAAGGCGCGTTCAACGCGCCTTTTTTGTCCCGCACTTATATAAACCTTTTGCGGCCGCGTATGCGGACGCCCGAGCGGCGGCGCTCAACATCCCTATAAGGACGATAGCATCGCCCTTATAGGGCCTCCAATCTTTTTTTGCGCTGCCTGGCTTCGCGATAATCTGGCTCGATCTCCAGCGCCTTGTTTACAGCCGCCAGGGCCGCTTCTTTATGCCCGAGAATTCCTTCCACCCAGGCTTTGCCATCCCAGGCCTCCACATGTCGTGGATTGAGTTGTATGGCCTGTTCGAAATCGGACAGGGCCTCCTCATAGTGGGCGAGCATGGCCTGGCAGGTGCCGCGGGCATACCAGGCGTCGGCATTGCTGGCATCCAGCTTGACCGAGCGTTGGGCCGCCGCCAGCGCCTCCGCGTACCGAATCGAGTTGGAAAGCTGCTGACTGTAGTCAAGCCAGAACAGGGCCTGTTTTTTCTGTGCTTCTGATATCTCCATTGTCATGTCCTTTTATGTGGTTTGCTGGCTCTGCCAGATGGTGAGCGCCGCCTGATAGGCTTCCCAGGTATCAACATCGTGCTGGGCCAGGGCATCGCTGAGCTCGACCTGCTCCACTTCATCGGCATGGCGGGCGATCACGCTGCGCCCCCCTTCATCTCCACTAACGGTGGCCAGTTCTGAAAATAAGCTGGCATCAAAGAGAACTGGATTGCCACGCTTTCCATGATAGCACGGAGCGATGATGCGTTTCCCGCTCTGCCGCCTGGCCATGAGGAGGCGATCGATCAGTTGCGCGCTAACAAAAGGTTGATCGCCCAGCAGCACGAGGACCGCCGAGCAGTCAGGATAGTGAGTAAGCGCCTGGATACCTATACGCAGAGACGTGCTCATTCCAGAGCGATAGTCGGGATTTTCCTGGACGTGTAATTTGTTATGGTTCATGTAACTAGAGAGCGCGGCAAAAACCTGGGCAGATTGGTGTCCCAGCACAACGAGTACTGGCGTGGCTTGAGACTGCAGGGCTGCCTCAACTACATGAGAGAGCACCGGCCGCTCACCAAGTGGTAGGAGCAACTTGTGGTGGCCGTGTGACATGCGGCTCGAACTGCCCGCCGCCAGGATTAAGGCGGCAACCGAATCTAATGTTGACATCAGGCACTCTTTTCTTTGGGTGATGAACTGGTTAACATAATGTCGATTGCTGATTGTGTGTACACTTGTATTTTACGCGCTCAAAGCTGGAAAGAAGAAGCTTATTGATACATTTCTTCCGCTGCTTTGCAGGCAGATGGGCCTTCACGCGGTTTTTTTGATGATATAATAACGGCTAGTCACCCTGACAATGACGCGGATGGCTATTTCTTGCAGAATTGTGTGGCTGAAACCGCCCTCTTCCAGACTGCAGTTACGTTGGTCGTAGACTGTATGCGTTCAGGAGTTTTAAATGGTAAATACCTCCCAGATACATGAAGACAAAAATGTTGTAGCGTTGGATGCCGAGACGCAAGCAAAATACGAGCATCTACAGGCGATTCTACGCGAGATGGGTTCGGTGCTGGTCGCCTATTCGGGTGGAGTAGATAGCGCGCTCCTGCTCAAGGTGGCCCATGATGTGCTTGGCGATCGAGCTATGGGGGCCATTGCCTCCTCACCGGCTTATGCCTCTGAGGAGACGGAAGAGGCCATCGCTGTTGCGCGTCAGCTGCAGTTGCCTTTGATTACGCTGGAGACCCATGAATTAGAAGACGAGCGCTATGTCAAAAACGATGTCAATCGCTGCTATTTCTGTAAGAATGAGCTCTTCACCAATCTAGAACCACTGGCTAAAGAGCACCAGCTGGCGCATATCGCCTATGGTGTCAATAAAGACGATGATGGTGATTTTCGGCCGGGGCAGCGCGCGGCTCGTGAGTTTAAGGTGCGCGGACCGTTGAAGGAAGCGGAAATGGGGAAGAAAGAGATCCGCGCCGTCGCTCGCCTGCTTGGCATGCCGGTCTGGGATAAACCAGCCATGGCTTGCTTCTCTTCTCGTATTCCCTATGGCAGCAAGGTGGACGTTGCATCGCTGCAGATGGTATATAAGGCGGAAAAGTTCTTGCACGAACTGGGCTTCCATCAACTGCGTGTGCGCCATCACGACAAGATTGCCCGCATCGAGGTGGAACGCTCAGAGATTCCTCTGCTGGTGGAACCTGAAATGAGCCTCAAGGTCACTGATGGCCTGCGTAAAATTGGGTATACCTATGTAACGATGGATCTGCTGGGCTACCGTACCGGCAGCATGAACGAGACATTCTTCAAAAAGAAAAAGAAGCCGGCCGACGCCTGATGACAGCAGATGCAGGACAGGCATGGCTGTATCGGATGACGCGCTTCCAGCATACCAGCCAGCCTGCTCAGCACCCTCTGTGATATAATCTATGTGTTGAATAAGAACAAAAATACTCGTTAAATGATGGAAGCATGTCTTGCTTACAGCTGGATAACAGGAAAAGGTACCATGTCAGAGCGCATTATCTATCTCGATCACGCAGCAACAACCGCGCTAGATCCACGTATCCTTGATGCTATGTTGCCCTACTTTACCACTGAGTATGGCAATGCCAGCAGTATCTATACGCTTGGACGTCACGCCATGCAGGCGATCGACCACTCACGTGAGCAGGTGGCCGAGCTTCTGCATGCTCGCCCCTCTGAAATTGCCTTTGTAGGCTGTGGCACGGAAAGCGATAATCTTGCTATCAAAGGGATGGCGTTTGCTGCGCAGCAAAAGAAGGGCAAGCATATTATCACCACGCCGATCGAGCATCACGCGGTGCTGCACACCTGCCAGTATCTGGAACGCTTTGGCTTTACTATCACCTATCTGCCTGTGGATGAGTATGGCATGGTCGATCCTGACGATGTTGAACGCTCGATTACCGATCAGACATGTCTTGTTTCTGTCATGTATGCTAACAACGAAGTGGGGACCATCGAGCCCATCGCTGAAATTGGCCGTATCTGCCGGGCTTACAAGGTTCCTTTCCACGTAGATGCCGTGCAGGCGGGTGGAGCCTTGCCGATCGATGTTCTGGAGCTCAAGGCGGACATGTTATCCCTGTCGGCGCACAAGTTTTATGGCCCCAAGGGCGTAGGTATCCTGTATACACGCCAGGGCATGCGCATCCTCCCACAGATGCAGGGTGGTTCGCAGGAACGGGGACGTCGCGCCGGCACAGAAAATGTCGCGGGTATTGTGGGGGCCGCGACGGCCCTGGAACTGGCGTACGCCGAATTGCCCCAGGCAACGCCCCGCGTCCAGGCTTTACGGGATCGCCTGATCGAGGGCATCCTGCAGATTCCTCGTAGCCGTCTCACAGGACATCCCACCCGGCGCCTGCCTAATAATGCCAGCTTCGCCTTTGAGGGCGTTGAAGGCGAATCTATCCTCTTGAATCTGGACCTGCTGGGAGTGGCCGCTTCAACAGGCTCGGCCTGTACCTCGGGTTCCGTTGATCCCTCGCACGTCCTGGTCGCTATTGGCCTTCCCCCCGAGTGGTCCCACGGCAGCCTGCGCCTGACGCTGGGCAAGCGCAACACCGAAGAAGAGATAGAGACCGTTATTGATGCCCTGCCAGGCATCATCGAGCGCCTGCGCGGACTCGGCATCTAATTCACATCAAGCCAGAGGATTCGCGCGCGCGGCCCCTGACATTACGCGCCTACGGCGCTCAAACAATTTTATTTATTGGGGCGATAGTGCTAAAGAGGTGCGCTGAGCGCACCTCTTTAGCACTATCGCCCCAATAAATAAAATTAATGCGGCCGCGTATGCGGACGCCCGAAAGGGGGCGCTCATGTTCGCCATAAAAGAGAATACAATGAGGTGACCCTCCTGACGAGGAGGGTCACCTCATTATTGTGTCATTCATAGAGTTTATGTTACCATGAGAAGAGGAGTGTTGAGGGTAGTGGTGGATGGGCATGTATTTAGTTTACTGTCATCGCGCGATCCCCTACCATAAGTTGTATGGTTGTTAGTTGGATATTTCAACGCTCTGACTCGAAAGAAGGGGTAATACATTACAATGGATACGCTCAAGCGAGAAATTATATCTCAGCGGGTACGCCAGGTGAAGCCATCGGGCATCCGTAAATTTTTCGATATTATCAACACCATGCCCAATGTGATCTCGTTAGGTGTTGGTGAGCCAGATTTTGTGACACCTGAGCATATTCGCCAGGCCGGCATCGAGTCTATACAGCAAGGGCGTACACGCTATACGTCGAATTCGGGGACCGTCGAACTGCGTGAAGAGATCGCCAGCATGGTGCAGCGGCAATATGGCTTGACCTACGATCCTATCTCTCAGGTCCTGGTGACCGTTGGCGTGAGTGAAGGCGTTGACCTGGTTATGCGCACCATCCTTGACCCAGGTGATGAGGTCATCTCACCTGATCCAGGCTATGTTGCTTACGAGGCCGATATCATCTTTGCTGGTGGCGTCCCCGTCCCCGTACCTACGTATGCACAGTATAATTTCGGGGTACGCGCCGCCGAGATCGAGGCCGCCATTACGCCACGCACCAAAATGATCCTGCTGGGAAACCCGAATAATCCGACCGGTGCGGTTATCCCCCGTGAAGAACTGGAAGGGATCGCCAGACTGGCGGTAGAGCACGATCTGATCGTCGCCAGTGATGAGGTTTATAGCCGCCTGGTGTATGGCACCGAATATGTCAGCATCGCCAATATGCCGCAGATGCAAGAGCGTACCGTTATCCTGAATGGCTTTTCCAAAGCCTATGCTATGACTGGCTGGCGAGTGGGATATGTGCTGGCACCAGCAGAGATTCTGAGTGCGCTGCTCAAGGTGCACCAGTATACGATCATGTGCGCGGGTACGGCCGCACAGGAAGCGGCTTTACAGGCCCTGCGCCATGGAGAGCCCGATGTAGAGCGCATGCATGCCGATTATGCGCGCCGCGGGCGTATGTTTGTTGATGGTTTAAATCGCATTGGACTGCCGGCCTGTGAGCCGCGAGGTGCCTTCTATGCCTTTCCCTACATCGGCAATACGGGGATGAGTGATGAAGAGTTCGCCGAAAAGCTACTCTTTGAAGAAGAGGTAGCCGTGGTGCCTGGGAGTTCGTTTGGCGCGGCCGGCCAGAATTATGTGCGCGCGACCTATTGCACAGCCTATGAGAAGCTTGAAGAGGCTCTGGTGCGTATCGAGCGCTTCATTAAAAAGCACGCCTGATCCGCAGGTGTGTCCCTTCCTGTGGGCGCCTGAGAAGCGCTCGCAAGAAGGGACACGATGGGTAAAAAGCGCCCACAGGGAGCGTACCCGCGGCAACGGTGACAATGATTTAGGCCGATACAGGTCCAAAAGGAGGTGCGCCGGCGCGATCGCGCTTCAACTCATAGATATTGTCGTTGTGCAGGAACCAGATGAAGTGATCCCATAGCGCGGCCGCGTCCTCGCCTTTCGGTACACTGTGGATCACCGGACCATAGTAGCCGACATTTGAGTCCTCAAGCGCAATGGTTGGTACACCGAAGGCATGATATCTTTTTACCGCCTCTTCATGGTCCTGAATGACGTCCTGAATGGTTGAATCATCGGCCAGGGCCTGCCCCACGAAATCTTTCCCCAGCCCCGCGGCTTCGGCCGCCGCTTCAACTACCGGGCGCGTCCGAATATCTTCTTTGCGGCTATGGGCGGCGTTCCCCAGTTCGATATAGAGCTTCTCAATGCTCTCATTGCCATGCAGACGGCGCGCTAATGCCAGGGTACGTAGCGCTGCCCAGCCGTTACCATTGACGTAATCAGGCTGCGCATCTGGTTTTCGATTAACGATCTCCAGGCTAAAAAGGCGCCAGGTAATGTGAAGTGGGCGTATCTGACGTGTTTCGCGTACCCATAGCGCGGTACGCCAGGCCAGTGGACAGAGCGGATCAAAGTGGAAGTTGATGTTGACACTTGCCTCTTTTGTACTCATCAGAGAAAACCTTCTTTCATTCATGTGATTGTCCTGCTTCCTTTACTTCATAAAGTGAAGCGAGCTTTTATAGCATACGTTCACCGTGTGAATTATGTCAAGAAAAGTTGTTGGCTTGCTCTGCTGCTCTTTTATAACGTGTGTGAGCGGGCCGGACGCGTGAAAAAAAGCATCTATGGTGGTAGACTATGAGGAGAACAGTATGGTCTGGCTAACTACATCCGGGGGAGGAATGTCTAAGCGATCAGGTCTTATAATCAGCCTGGGGGCGTGCTTGCTGCTGTTTGCCAGTCTTGTGATCTTTGGGACTTATCGCTTATCGTACGAAGGCAATAACGGACCAGCATCAAAAAGCACGGCGTCAGCAAAAAGCAAGGGAGACACTCCAATGATATTGATTTTTTCAAAAACAGCGGGATATCGCCATGCATCGATTGAAAATGGTATCGCTGCTATCAAGCAGCTTGCCGCCACACATCATGTCGAGGTGCAGGTATCTGAAGATGCAGCTTTCTTTACCGCGGAAAACCTCGCTCGTTACCGGGCTGTGATCTTTTTGAATACGTCGGGCAATATCTTTGATGATGACCAGAAAGCTGCGCTTAAACATTATATACACGCGGGTGGTGGCTATGTCGGCGTGCATGCGGCCAGTGACACAGAGCACGATTGGCCCTGGTATGGTCAGCTCGTAGGAGCTTTTTTTACTAACCATCCACAAATTGCTCAGGCGACCGTGCATGTAGACGATCCCAAGACGAGTTCAACTTCGATGCTACCTGCGCAGTGGGTACGCACCGATGAATGGTATAACTTTCAGGAGAATCCACGTGGCCATGTGCATGTCTTGCTGACAGTGGACGAGAAAACGTACCAGGGGGGTACAATGGGCTCTGACCACCCACTTGCCTGGTACCATGATTTTGAGGAGGGACGTTCCTGGTATACCGCTATGGGTCATACTCCCGAAAGCTATTCCGAGCCATTGTTTCTGGCCCATCTCTGGGGAGGTATCAGCTATGCCGCCAATTTGAAGGAATAGATTGTTGTTGTAGGTTTACGCAAAAGCTATGACGTAATAGTTTAAGGGGCATGCTCCGGAGCATGCCCCTTAAACTATATAACGACGACAGGTACTAACGCACCTGATCTAGCGTTGTTAGCATTCGCTGTGGCCGCAGCTATAGCACTTGCGGCAGCCTTCCTCATAGACCATGGTGTTGCAGCCACACTCGGGACACAGGTTACCGGTGAGCTTGAGCTGGCTCACGTTCACGTTGGATGAGTGCCCGTTCGCCGGTGCCAGAGGAGGCACGGCGGCGCTGGCTTTGACCTCGGTATGAGTCTCAGCAACCGTGTTAATCGCTTCCTGCAGGGTATCCAGGTGCAGTTCGAGGGCGCGGGCGACGGCGTCTGGCAGAGAGCGCACCTGCTGGGCGCCAAAGCCAACCGAGCGGCTTCCACCGATGCCGCGTAGCTGATTGGTGATCTCCTGGGCACGATCGGTCTGCGAGAGCGGGCTGAGCAGCTGCAGATTGATCGAGATCAGGCGACCCAGCGCTTCGGAGAGCGCCGCGATATCACTACCAGCCTTACCGACGTTGACGAAGACCTCGAAGGGTCCCTGCTCATCGCTGTTGATGGTAATGTTGATCTTGCCCTCAGGCGCAGTGACCTGGCGCGTATAGCCCTGCACAACGGCTGGCCGCTGCTTGATGCCCTGGTGAATCGAGGTCACCGGCTCAAACATCGGGGCTGGTGCCGTCTCGGGCGCCGCAGCAGGCTGCTTGGCCTTCTCATCCTCGACACGTGTCAGCACAGCATCGCGTGAGCCATCGCGATAGTACGTCACACCTTTACAGCCCATCTCATAGGCCAGGCGGTAGAGCGTCTGAACCTGCTCAACCGTGTGGTTGTTGGGAGCATTCACCGTCTTACTGATGCTGGAGTCAGTATAGCGCTGGATCATGCCTTGAACACGGACGTGCTCTTCAGGAGTGAGATCCTTCGAAGAGACAAAGTAGTCCGGTGTTGGCTCATTGGGATGCCCATCGCGCCATGCCTGCAGCAGTGGATGATACATGATGTGCTCGCCGGTACGGTCGCGGCGGATCATCGCGAAGTCATAGACGGGTTCGATGCCCGAGCTGACACCGGACAGCAGACTGGTGGTACCGGTTGGTGCCTGGGTCAGGATAACAGCGTTGCGAGTACCCTGCTTGCGAATCTTTTCCTGCAGATTCTTCGGCAGGCGCTTGATGAACTTGCCCTGCATGTATTTGTCGCGATCGAATTTGGGGAAGGCCCCTTTCTCAGCGGCATTATCCGCTGAAGCCTCGTACGCGGCATTACGGATGGTGGTGTAGATGCGCTCGATGATCGGGATCGACTGCTCGCTACCGTAGGCGACTTCCATCTTGATCAGCGCATCGGCCAGGCCCATCGTTCCCAGACCGGTACGGCGTGTGCCCAGTTGGGCCTCCGCGTTCTCCTTAATGAAGTACTCGGTAGAATCGATTACATTATCCAGGAAGCGCATGGCGACCTTACTGATGTGGGCCAGCCGCTCATAATCCATCACCCCATCCTTCACGAAGGCTGACAGGTTGATGGCACCCAGATTGCAAACCCCGAATGGCGGTAAACCCTGCTCTCCACAGGGATTTACGCAGCGGATGTTCTCGTAGTACCAGGTGTTGGACTCTTTGTTGTAGCGGTCCATAAAGACGACGCCGGGCTCAGCAGATTCCCAGGCGGAGGTGCAGATGAGATCCCACAGCTCACGGGCGCGAATGGTCTTTTTGACCTCACCCTGCCAGATCAGGTTCCAGTCGGCATCATCCTTCACGGCCTGCATAAAGGCGTCGGAGATACAGACTGACAGGTTGGCGTGCTCGATCTTGCCAGCTGTACGCTTCACCGTAATGAACTCTTCGATGTCAGGATGCGTATCGTCGAGCATGAGCATTAAAGCCCCGCGCCTGGAACCGCCCTGCTGAATGACGTCGCCGGTGGCAACCGAGTAGAGCTGTGCCCAGGAACAGGGGCCTGAGGCTGTGCCGTTGACGGTCTTGATATAAGAGCCACGAGGGCGAAGTGTTGAAAGATTGATACCCACACCACCACCACGCGCCATGATCTCCGTCATGACTTTGAGATTATCAAGAATCCCCTGTCGGCTATCATCAGGGCTCGGTATGACGTAGCAGTTGTAGTAGGTCACCTGGTGTCCGGTGCCGGCGCCGGCGAGGATACGGCCGCCGGGCACAAATTGAAAATTGGTCAGGGCTTCGTTAAAAAGTTTTTCCCACTCGGCGCGCTTCTCATCGGTCTTCTCTACCTCGGCGATGCCGCGTGCTACCCGTTGCCACATCTGTTCCGGGTAGAATTCCAACGCTTTGCCATCTGGATCTTTGAGGGAATAGCGATCCATAAAGACTTTCTGGCGAATCCCTTCCAGCTGGGTTATCGTCGGGTTAGCGTTATCACCACTATTTTCAACTGAGCGGGCTTCTTGCTCTAGCATCCTGAACTACTCCTCTTTCATTTCTTTTTTTTATTGTATGGAGTTAAGAAAGTATGCCTTGCTAATCTCTAGCAGGCGGATTTTTTGTGTTTTTTGTCTACCGCACTCAGTATACTCGTAAATCTTGCCAAAAACAACCCTCTGGACACAATATGTTGATTTGAAAGTTATGAATAGCACAATATGTTGATGCAAGACACAGTATGATATTATAAGACTACCCGTTACGGTTAGCAAGAGTTTGCCGTCCGGGTACTATTGAAAAAGGCTATGATTGCCTTGCAAGCAGGAGGATGCATGCGCGCAGAGATTTTATCATGTGGCACTGAACTGTTATTAGGCCATATTACCGATACCAATGCTACCTATCTTGCTCAGAGCCTGGCGGCCCAGGGTATTGATCTGTATAATGTGTCGCAGGTGGGTGATAATCAGGGACGTGTTGTTGAGTTATTGCGCCAGGCCTGGCAGCGTGCCGACCTGATTATTATGACCGGTGGGCTAGGACCCACGGAAGACGATCTGACCCGTGAATCGATCAGTGAACTGATGGGCGAAAAGATGACCGTTGATCCCCAGTTGGAAGCACAGCTACGAGCCCGCTTCGCCCATATAGGGACCATGCCAGAGCGAAATATCAAGCAGGCTACGCTCATCCCTTCAGCCGAGAGCATTCCCAATCCGGTTGGGTCCGCGCCGGGCTGGTGGGTTGAAAAGGAGGGCCATATTCTGGTGGCGATGCCTGGCGTGCCGCGTGAAATGTACCGTATGTGGGAGGAAGAGATCGTCCCTCGCCTGGCTAAATATACCGGCGGCCTGATTTTTACGCGCCTGCTGCGCGTCTATGGGCTGGGGGAATCCACCGTTGAAGAGATCCTGACACCTTTACTGCCTTCCACCAATCCCACCATTGCTACCTACGCCAAAATTGATGCCGTTGATGTGCGCATCACCGCCAAGGCTGAGCGGACTGAGGATGCGCTCCAACTGGTTGCTGAGATGGAAGAGAAGGCTCGTGACCTCCTGGGCGACCATGTCTTTGGCATCGAAGGTGATACCCTGGCCAGCGTCATTGGTAAGGCACTACAGGCGCGTCAGCAAACCCTGGGTGTCATGGAATCGCTGACCGGCGGCATGCTGGCCAGCACCATCACTGACTTCCAGAGCAGTTCAAAACATTTTATCGGAGGCATCGTCACCTACAGTACCGACCTCAAGGTGCAGATGGGGGTACCGCAGGAGACCGTTGATCGCTATGGCGTGGTCAGTGAAGAAACCGCCCGCGCCATGGCCCATGCTGTACGCGAACGGCTGGGAACGGACTTTGGTATCGGCGTCACGGGAGTAGCTGGCCCCGGCAAGCAGGATGATAAACCTGTTGGCACCGTCCACATCGCCATAGAAGGCCCAGAGGGGATCATCACAGGCAAGGGGCCCGGTTGGCGTGGTGGAAGGGCTGATAATAAACGCCATGCTGTTCTCACGGCTCTCAATCTGCTACGGCGCTATCTGGAGGGGACCATCACTCCGGAATAAGTATCTTTTATAGGGGGCTCACCCGTGTAGTTCTAAGAAGCAAGCCTGATGGTATACCTGATTTTCTACTTGTCTCTATAGATTGAGCGTGTTATGATCAGGTCAAGAAATAACACGGACGAAAGGGCGGGTACGCGAGCATCTGAATGACGTTGATGCCATACCCCAGTGTGTGCACCCTATGGATACAACTCGCCAGAAAGCACAGAAACCTCAAAAAGACCGCACCGAGCGCAAGTCGCGTGGGCGGTCTCGTTTTCGTCTTAATCGTTCATCTTCTGTGTTTAAGCTTTTTGCTATTCTTGGACCCGGTTTGATCGCCGCCAATGCGGGCAATGATGCTGGTGGTATCGCCACCTTTTCTACTTCGGGGGCGACCTATCAGTATAACCTGCTCTGGGCTCTGGTAGTAGCCGGTTTCTGCCTGGCTATTGTGCAGGAGATGTGTGCCCGCATGGGGGTCATCACCGGTAAGGGTCTGGCCGATCTCATCCGAGAAGAATTCGGGGTGCGCTGGACCGTGGTGGCCATGCTGGCTCTGCTGGTTGCCAATACCGGCGTTACTATTTCTGAGTTCCTGGGAATCGCCGCCAGCGTCCAGGTGTTCGCCAATGATGTACATACGCCCTGGGTCTATCTTGTTGTGCCCGTGTGCGGCATCGCTATCTGGTGGCTGGTTATCAAAGGATCCTACCGCCGTGTAGAAAAGATCTTTTTATTTATGTCGCTGGGCTTTCTGGCATATATCCCGGCTGCCTTTGCGTCTCGCCCTAACTGGGGAGCGGTTACTCATAGTATCATCCTGCCTCACATCACCGGCAGCAATGCGTACATCCTGGCCGCGGTGGCTCTGGTTGGCACCACGATCAGTCCATACATGCAATTTTTTGTACAATCTTCGGTGGCCGATAAAGGTATTCCTGCCAGTGAATACCTTTACGAGAAACTCGATGTCTATAGTGGTACCATCTTCGCTGTACTCATCGCCGGCTTCGTGGTTATTACCACCGGGGCGGCCCTTTTCCCTAACCATCCCGTCGAGACTCCGCTGGATGCCGCCATGGCGCTGGATAAACTGGCTGGTGGTTTCTCGTCGATCCTCTTTGGTATCGGTCTCTTTGGTGCTTCATTATTGGCGGCTGCGGTCCTACCCCTGTCTACGGCCTATGGAATCTGTGAAGCCTTTGGTTTTGAGCGTGGAGTCTCCCGCAGCTTTAGCGAAGCTCCGGTTTTTCAGAGCATCTTTACCGGCCTCATCATCCTCAGCGTCCTGGTGACGTTGATTCCTGGCCTCCCAATCATCCAGGTATTGGTGATCCTGCAGAGTCTGAATGCCGCCATGGTGCCCATCTTGTTGATATTTATCACCTTGCTGGTGAATAACCGCCGTCTGATGGGGCGCCATGTCAATGGGCTCGTCTTTAACATTATCTCCTGGGGAACCGTGGTGCTGGTCACGGTGCTGGTCGCCCTGCTCCTCGTCACCACCATCTTCCCGAGTATTATGGGATAGATTCGTTGCTTGCTATGGTGTAATAAACTGAATATGCCAGGAAGTTGCATTTGTCATGTGGCGTGTTATAAGGAAGTCCATATGTCCAATATCGACGATGAAAATACGACAGAAAAAATATATGATCAGTTGATGGCGCTTAATCGCGAAACTTTTGCCAGGGGACTCTTTGAAACCTCTTATCATGCTCTGGTTGCTGCTTTTTATGCTGCCAGTTCACTACAGGCTGATAAGCTCTTGAGCCTGGTTGCGCAGCGCGCGCAAGAACAGCTCTGGTGGTTCGATCATTATGCTGAAGAGCATCCTTTTTCTTCCGCTTCGGCCACACGCAATGAACGTGAAAACCTGTATGATGCGCTGGTCGATCAGGCGCAGACAGAGCGCAAAAAGGCTGAATGGGACCGCAAATATCGTAAGCCTTCCGCGCCATCAGAAGAGATGTAGGTATCGCTACATCTCTTCTCTTTTCGCATCTTACCCCTCAGAATTTTCTAGCTCATCCATCCGTACCGGGTTGTCGACCTGGTTTAGACGATTCCAGAGAACGTAATCGGTCTCTTTCTTGGGAACGTAGTAGTGATCTGGTTCGGCCTGCATGCTGGCCGTCGCGGTGAACTCACCTCGTTCAAGGTGCTTAAGATCAATATATTTTGCTCCCTGTTCCAATTGCTTGCCGGGTGCAACCAGGAAGATGGTCTTCATTTCATCGGCGGTAAGATCCGCCAGAATCTGATGGAGTTCTTTGATATCGTAAGCACTGCGGCTGCGATCCATCACATTGGGATCGCGCATGCCGTGATTTTCACCGGCCCGGTTATCGCTCTCCAAATCCTGGTTGAAATCAGGACCTTCGGGGGGCTTGCCGGCCGGTTCTTCTATGGCGTCATGATGTAAGTGGGTGCCTTTGCGATGGTTAGAAGCATTGGAATCGCTTCCACTACGCCTGGCTGGATCCTCCTCCTGGCGCTGGGAGTCAGCCTTATGGGTAAGATCTAACTCGCTATGTTCATGTGTATGTTCGGTAGTTTTCGTTGGATTGTTATTGCCTGTAGCTGATTTCGCGATCGATTGCTGATGTCGTTTTGGCATAAGTATAGCTCCTTCCTTTGCACTGATAGGAATTTTCCCGGAGTATTTTTATGCACGTATTTGGTGTAGAAAAGTTTCGTTTAGCATGGAATAAACCTGCCACTGTTGTAGCGCTATCAGCCCGATTTATGCAAGATTTATATAAAAAGAAAGAGCGAATCTTGCCTATGAGCTGGAAGATTCGCTCTCTGAATATCGCGGTTTCTCTTGAGCTACTATGCTTCGGACCTCAAGGGAGGGGTTTCGATCGCCGAGCCAATCTTGTCCTGTGTGGTCTGGGAAGGATATGTTTTTCCTTCCATCAGATGTTGGACTGGTAAGAATAGTGGTTCGGGCAGTCCACTCCAGGTAAACCAGCGTACTTCCGACTCTTCTTCGGGAGCTTTGACCCGGGGCTCTCCTGAGACATAGTGAGCTTCAAACCAGAGTGTAATATAATGCTTTTGCTCATCTTGAAAGACATCGTTGGTGATACAGCGAAACTTTACATCCTTGATTTGCAGACCCGTCTCCTCCTGAGTCTCACGCAGGACCGCCTCTTCCGGCGTCTCTCCAAAATCGATATGCCCGCTTGGTGGTCCCCACGTGCCCGCGCCATGGGTATTGACGCGTTTCTCCAACAGAATACGATCTCCGTTTTTAATCAGAACAGAAACTCCAACGTTTGCTGATGGTGCATGACCTTCTGGCATTTTAAATTCCTCCTTCCACTTTTACTTATCACGCTGATCTTTGCCATATAGATCCAAAGCATGGTGCCCATACTTGATCTGGTAGAGGTATGCTGACTTAGAAGTAGTTTGATGAGATCCCACCATCGATTGTCATCCAGGTGCCGGTTGTCCAGGAGGATTCATCGGAAGCCAGGTAGAGGGCGAAGTAGATAATATCATTGATCATGCCAAATCGCCCCAGGGGGATACGCGATAAACGGCGGTTGCGTTCTTCATCGCTGGTCCAGAGATGATCAAGCAAGCCGGTGTTGATGGGACCCGGACAGATGGCATTGCAACGGATACCCGCAGGACCATATTGGACAGCGAGTGATTTCGTCAGGGCGAGCAATCCCCCTTTGGAGACGCCATAAGCTTCTTGCGGTACGCTCGATCCCATGAAGACGACGAATGAGGCGATGTTGATGATCGAGCCGCGCCGCTGCTGCACCATATATGGCAGTGTGTATTTGCAGCATAGAAACGCGCTTTTCAAGTTGACATCCATCACCTGTTCCCACGTCTCTTCGTTGGTCTCAATCACGCTGGTGTCGGCGGCCGGCATAATGCCCGCGTTATTATACAGAATATCGATCGAGCCAAAGTGTTTAATGCCGGTCTCTACCAGCGCCTCTACATCCGCCGCTCGTGACACGTTGGCCGGCACAAAGATGGCATTGCCTCCGGCCGCCTGAATACTTTGTGCCGTCTCCGCTCCTTCCTGCTCAGCAATATCGGTGAGGATAATACTGGCTCCTTCACGAGCAAATAACTCGGCAGCTGATCTCCCCATGCCTCTGGCCGAACCTGTAATTAAAGCGACTTTATTCTGTAAGCGCATAGTTACCAATCCTCCCACTAAAGAAAAAAGCTCAGGTTCCTGTGTTGCCGTATTCCTACATTACAGCTTAGCATATGGCGAATCTTTTTAGGCGAATCAGGCAAACATGGTATGGCCCTGGAATAGATCATACTAATTATGTGGAAATTGGCTGATTAAATAGACATAGCATTGTAGTTTGCTTGACATTGGCGTATTTCACATGTTATATGTTACACATGTAACGAAGTTGTACGCGTACAATAATGTCAGAGTGGACGATGATATAGTATTTTGCCTTGTTTCTATGTAGCATAATAGGCATGGTTCATTGCTTGAATCGATGTGGTATTAATGCTATTTATTTCGCGCCTTATCTCCTTCATCGTCCGCAATAATGGCCAGATGCATCGATGCTTGCCCCTGCATTTCCACGGAATGGGTAACTAAAGGATTGTACAGCAATCGAAAAATCAATTATTTTGGAAGTGGAGCGTTTTATGAGCGAGAACCAGACGGATATTGAATTTCCAGTAGTGCCAGAACGCGCGCAGTGGTTCGTCCACGATCGTTTCGGAATGTTCATTCACTGGGGCATCTATTCGGCCATCGCCCGTTATGGACGAGGTGGCCTGGCCGAGTGGTCGAAGAGCCTGGATCAGATCAGTGAAGAGCAGTATCAACAGTATTTTGATACGTTTGAGCCCGACCTCTACGATCCTCGTGAATGGGCTCGGATGGCGAAGGCGGCCGGCATGAAGTACGCGGTGATTACCACCAAGCATCATGATGGCTTCTGCCTCTGGGATACGCAGTTGACCGACTACAAGGCTCCCAACACGCCTGCTGGCCGGGACCTGATACGCCCCTGGGTCGAGGCATTTCGTGCTGAAGGGCTACGGGTTGGCTTTTACTATTCGCTGATCGACTGGCATCATCCCCACTTTCCTGTCGATGGTCTGCACCCCAGGCGGGAAGATACGACCCTGCGCGAAGAAAAACGCGATATGGCGATCTATCGCGAATATCTACGCGGACAGGTGCGGGAGTTGCTGACGAACTATGGTCCGATCGACGTGCTGTGGTTCGATTTCTCCTATCCCGGTATGGATTGGGGCTGGGCGCGTGGAAAAGGGCATGAGGACTGGCAATCGGAGCAGGTTGTCGAGCTGGTGCGTGAGTTGATGCCTGATGTGCTCCTCAACAATCGCCTCGACCTGCAGGAGGCGGCCGACTTTATTACTCCTGAGCAGGTCCAGCCACGTAGCTGGTTGACCGTGAATGGTAAGCGTGTGACCTGGGAAGCCTGTCAGACCCTCAATGGCAGCTGGGGCTATGATCGCGATAATACCAATTGGAAATCACCAGACCTGCTGATTCGCATGCTGATCGAATCGGTCTCTAATGGTGGCAATATGCTGTTGAATGTAGGTCCGACCGCCCGTGGCGAGATAGATATTCACGGACGCGCCATCCTGCAAGAGGTTGGAGAATGGATGAAGCATCACGGCAAGGCGATCTATGGAACGACCGCCAGCCGCTTTACTCCTCCACCAGACAGCCGTTACACGCAGCGCGGAGATCGTCTCTACCTGCACCTCTTCTCCTGGCCGATGGGGCACATCTTTTTGCCAGGCCTGGCCAACAAGGTCAAATACGCCCGTTTTATGAACGATAACTCCGCGCTCCGCTTTGAAAGTGGCGTCAGAGCGGGCAGCCATACCACACCTACGGACCTGGCCGAGGACGTACTGACCCTGGAACTGCCAGCGCAGCGTCCTGATGTCATTCTGCCTGTTGTAGAACTCATACTGCAAGACGCTTGAGCTCTGAAAAAAGGAAAAACAGGTAAAACCTGTGGCTGTTGCTAACGTAGCAACAGCCACAGGCTTTACCTGTTTTTCAGGCATGGGAAGGATCATCCGGGAATAGAGAAGGCGATTTCGCTGTTTACAATAATATATGGTAAACTTATGCACAACACCATGTTTTGATACCCAGAAATGAGGCATAATTGTGTATAACAGCAATCCCGAAGATTATTCTGCCTATCGTGATGGGAGTGCTCAAGAAATAGATTATGCTCACCCGGAGTACTATCATGCTCCCTCTGAGCAGCCGAGATCCTTTTCTGCTCAGCCTGCCCCGCAGCCTGATCCGTATGCCGATGCATACGTCCAGTATCAGCCGCCGCAGGGGTATAATCCTTATAAGGACCAGCCTTCGTATCAACCGCATTATGGCGAACCGACGCCAGAGTATCGCGGTCCACAGAGTGTGCAGGACTATGCCGTGCAGCAGCAAGAGAAGGCTGGAACAGCTCAAGGAGGCGCGCGTAAAAAGGGCGCAGCCGGGTTGGGTGGCCTGCTGATCGCGCTTGGCGGCCTGCTACTCAAGTTTGGCTGGCTGTTGAAGTTCGGTCTGTTTGGTTTTTCGGCTCTGGCCTCTGTATTCGTCTATTCGCTGCTCTTTGGCTGGCCATTTGCCATCGGTCTGGTAGTGATGCTCTTTATCCATGAGATGGGGCACGCTCTTGTCATGCGCATCAAGGGAATCCCCATGGGTGGCATGATTTTTGTGCCGCTGTTAGGTGCGGCGGTGACGATGCGCCAGATGCCACAGAACGCCAAAGATGAGGCCGAGGTCGGTATCGCGGGTCCGATTGCGGGCGCGCTGGCTGCCAGTGCCTGTCTGCTTCTGGCTTACCAGCATCCTGGTAGCATCTGGGGACCACTGGCCTACTTTGGTTTCTTCTTGAACCTGTTCAATCTGATCCCTATCCTGCCCTTTGATGGTGGACGTGTGCTGGCCGCCATTGATCGCCGCATCTGGATTATTGGCTTTATCCTGTTGCTGGCGTACCAGATCTGGCAGTGGATGACCGGCAACTTCTATCCCTGGTTGCTACTGTTTGTCGTCATGGCCGCCATGCAGTTATGGTCGCGCGGTTTCGGACCGCAGAACGCGCAGACCAGAGCCTACTACGATGTACCGCTCAGCTCCCGCATCCTGATGGGGCTGCTGTACTTCGGTCTGGTCGCGGTCCTCTTCTTAGGCATGACCATATCCCATGGCTTGATACCCGGAATTCAATAATAGTTGATAACAAACGGAGCCGCCTATCATCTTGAAGGCGGCTCCATTTTATTGTTTATACTGATCTGATGGCGTTATTTGATGCGTACCTCGACGCCTGCTTTTTCCTCAAGAATTTTGAGCAGGGAGGTATAATCATCTTTGCCATGACCGGCGGCCTGAACCTGTTCATAGAACTGGCGCGCCAGGGCGGTCATCTCGGTCTCTGTCTTATTTTCGGCGGCCAGGTCGAGGGCCAGCCCCAGGTCTTTATACAGCAGATCGGTCATAAAGCCGGGCTTGAAGCTGCCGTTGAACGCGCGCAGTGGAAACTGGTTGGCGAGCTGCCAGCTGGCTCCTGTACTGGTGCCGATGATCTTCGCCATCGTTGCGACATCGGCTCCGGCCTTAACACCCAGCACCAGGGCTTCGGCGGTGGCGGCCGTGATCGTCCCGACGAGCATATTGTTGATCAGCTTGACCACTTCGCCTGAGCCACTGGGTCCCACATAGGTGATATTCTCTTTTTTACCCATGGCCTCCAGTACAGGTAGCACGCGATTGAAGCCCTCCTTGTCACCGCCAACCATGATCGAGAGGGTTCCATTGATAGCTCCCTGCGAACCTCCGCTGACCGGGGCATCCAGAAAGTAGACGTCCTGGGCGGCGGCTTTTTCAGACAGGGCGCGGGTGACAGAGGGAGCGATCGTGCTCATATCGATGATGATCAGACCCTTGCGCGCGCCCTCTAAAATACCACCGGGGCCCGCCACTACCTCTTCAACCTGGGGAGAGTTGGGGACCATGGTGATGACGATCTCGGAAGCCATAGCGACGGCGCGTGAAGAAGGAGCCTGTTTGGCACCTGTTTTCAGTACTTCCTGTACCTCTTCCTTCTCGGGATGGCGCGCGTAGATAGTGACATCATGGCCTGCTTTAAGCAGATTGAGTGTCATTGGGCGCCCCATGACTCCGATACCGATAAAACCTACCTGCATACCTGTCTGTCCTTTCGCTGTATAAGGATGATGCTTGATGTTGTTAGGGCCTCTGAAGGGCGTTCCGACCGGTGAGAGGGAGGACAAGTTAAGTGCTTAACTATCCTCCTCCATCTCGACGACGACCGCGCCACCCTGCACCACGGCACCTTCTGTATAGTAGATGTGTTTGATCTTGCCCGCATAAGGTGCGGTAATCGCGTGTTCCATCTTCATTGCACCAAGGATCACCAATACCTGGTGCGCTTCTACTATATCACCATCCTGGGCCTGGACTTTGACGATAGTACCCGCCATGGGGGCGGTCAGGCTTTTTTGTTTGTGGGATGCGCCGGCTCCGTGAGCCGCGCTATCCACCTGCGGAGGTTGATGTTTATAGAGGCGATAGTGCTGTCCCGCCAGCGCGAGTTGTACCTCTGCCTGGTCCGATTGTACACTGATCGCCTGTTGCCCGGTCAGGGTGCGCAGGATGAGTCTTTGATGGCTGGCGCTGATGCCTGCCACATCCTGAGCCGCCCCCTCATCAATGCTGAGGCGCCAGGTTGTTGGATCGGCAGTAGAAGGCTGGACCGCGACTCTGTAATCGCGATCTTTATATGTATAGGTGAAGGTGCGGCTACTGCCCGCGATACGCCAGGGTCCCACTTTCTGCCAGGGATTATAGCGATCATACCGCTTATCGCTGCTGGAGATAGGCGTGAAGGGTTGATTTTGCTTTTCTTGCTGCAGGTCGCTGATGGCGGCGGCCATCAGAAGCGCGTCGGGCAGACGCTGATCCTCTCCATCACTGGCCGTGGTGGTTAGCAGACCATGCTGGTCCAGAAAACTGGTGGTGGTCGCGCCCTCTGCGAATGCCGGGTGCATGCTGATGCGATGCAGAAGCGAAATATTCGTGGTTACCCCAAAGATGGCGCACTGCTCCAGCGCGGACCGCAAGCGGGCGATGGCCGCCTGACGATCTTCGCCATACACGATTAATTTCGCGATCATCGGATCATAATACTGCGTGATCTCATCGCCCGCTTTGACGCCGCTATCAAGGCGTACACCAGGACCTTCAGGCGTGATAAAGCCGCTGACGACGCCGGTGGATGGCAGAAACTGCTGCTCTGGATCTTCCGCGTAGAGTCGTGCCTCGATCGCGTGCCCGCGCGACGTAATATCGTCCTGCGTCAGGGCCAGGGGCTCTCCGGCCGCGATGAGCAGCTGTTGCCGTACCAGGTCCAGTCCGGTGACCAGCTCGGTGACGGGATGCTCTACCTGCAGACGCGTATTCATTTCCAGAAAGTAGAAGCGTGAATCGGCATCTAGCATAAACTCTAGTGTTCCGGCGTTGACATAGTTGGCCGCCTGTGCGATGCGGATAGCGGCGCGTCCCATCTCATCACGCAACTCCGGTGTGAGCGCCACTGAAGGGCTCTCCTCGATGATTTTTTGATGGCGACGCTGGATCGAGCATTCGCGCTCGCCCAGGTGAATGATATGGCCATGTGTATCGGCCAGGATCTGAATCTCGATGTGGCGTGGCTGCTGCAGGTAGCGCTCAAGGAATACCGTGCCATCGCCAAAGGCTGCCTGCGCCTCGCGCCTGGCTCCGGCCAGCTGCTCTGGAAACTCCTCAGCCTGTTGTACGACGCGCATTCCTTTACCGCCTCCACCGGCCGAGGCCTTGATAAGGAGGGGGAACCCGATATTGAGCGCCTCCTGCTGCAGTACCTGTGGATCCTGGCTCTCTCCACTATAGCCAGGGACCGTCGGCGCATCGACCTGGCGCGCCAATTGCTTGGCGGCGATCTTTGAGCCCATCAGACGCATGGCGGCGGCCGAGGGGCCAATAAAGACGATCCCGGCCTGTTCGCAGGCCTCCGCGAACTCGGCGTTTTCGGATAGGAAGCCATAGCCCGGGTGGATTGCCTCCGCGCCGCTGCGGCGGGCAACCTCCAGGATGGCCGTTGTATTCAAATAGCTCTGGCTGGCTGGCGCGGGCCCGATCAGGTAGGCCTCGTCGGCGCACAATACGTGCTGCGCGCGTTGGTCAGCCTCGGAATAGACCGCGACGCTGCGGATGTCCATCTCACGGCAGGTCGCCATGATCCGAACTGCAATCTCACCTCGATTGGCAATAAGAATTTTCTTGAACATAGTTCCCTTATCAACCTGATGCAAAATCACCTGGCCTCATCGGCCTTGATTTAGTATAGCCCCTTCCACTGTTAACGGGAGGGGTGGTCACTATTTTTCTTTCGATCCCTGTGAGGATACGGCAAAACGTGGAGGACGCTTCTCCAGAAATGCTCGTAGCCCCTCTTGTCCCTCTGGACTGACGCGCAACTGGGCGATGGCCTCCGCCGTATAGCGACGACCATTTTCAGTATTCATCTGTCCCACCTGGAGTGCCAGGGCCTTGCAGGCGCGAATGGCCTGAGGTCCTCCACTGAGCAGTTCATTGACGGCACGCGAGACGGCATCGTCAAGGTGCTCCATGGGCACAACCGAATGTACCAGGCCAATTTCATGGGCGCGGGCCGCGCTGAAACGCTCACCGGTAACGAACAGGACGCGGGCCATATTCTCCCCAATTTTGCGCAACACATACGGTGAAATAACGGCGGGCGCGATGCCAAGCTTTACTTCGCTAAAAGCCAGGCGGGTATGCTCGGCCGCGATCACAATATCGCAGACGGCGATCAGCCCTACACCTCCTCCCAGTGTATCACCATTGACGCGCGCGATGACCGGACAGGGGAAAGAATTGATCACGTGCAGCATGTCGGAGAGGCGCAGTGCCTCTTCTACATTCTGGGCCGCCGTATAATCGACCGCCTCCTGCATCATCTTGATATCCGCGCCCGCGCAAAAGGACTTGCCCTCACCTGTCAGGATCACCCCATGTAACTGCTCATTCACGCTCAGTTGCGTAAAAACCGCTGCAAGCTCCTGGATCAATTGCGCATTGAGAGCATTGCGCACCTGAGGACGCTGCAATGTGACCACCGCGATCCTGTTCTCAAAGCGATAGTCCACACTTAAATGCTGAAACGTCGCGGCCAATTTTCTTTTTCTCCTTCTCAGTTGAAGTCTAAATCCATTTTCGGTGACGGAAATACCAGATCTGCATGATCGTTACCAGGGCCATAAAGAGCAGGACAAACCAGAAGTTAAAGCCCGCATCGTGATCTACCTGGGGAGAATGCCCGAAGTTCTGACCAAAGACGCCTGTAACGAAGGTAATTGGCAAGAAGATCGTCGAGATCAAAGCCAGCTGCTTCATAATCTCATTCTGACGATTGGCGACCGTCGTCAGATAGACGTCGAGCAGGCTACTCATAAGATCACGATATGAGTCGAGCACCTCAAAGGTACGCACCAGGTGATCGTGGACATCGGCGAAGTAAGGCTCAACCTCGGTCGGGATCGTTTCGCCGGTGCGTGTAATCAACGAGTTCGACACCTCCACCTGGGGACTGATGACACGCCGCATCTGCGCCAGCACCCGCTTCATACTAAAGATTCGTTTCTGGGTATCCTGGCTATCCTGCTGGACCGTGGCGTCTTCCAGTTCATCAACCAGGTCATCGATCTCATCCAACACTGGAAAATAGCTATCGACCAGGGTATCCAGCACCTGGTGAAGCAGGTAGGGAACGCCCAGTCGCATCAAGCAATCTTCCGAATCGTCCTCACGGGTCGCCTCCCATAGCTCTGCGAGCCAGGGGAGCGGAGCGGGATGGATCGTGATCAGGAACCGCTTACTAAAAATAACATCTAACTTTGGCGTCGCCGCCTCTATCTCGTCCCCATCAAATTCCAGGCCATGGACAACCAGGTAAAAGTAATTATGCTGACTGATGAGCTTGGCGCGCTCCCCTTTTTCCTGGATCTTTTCGATGGTTAATGGTTGTAAATGAAATTCTTGTGTCAGTAAATCAATATATTTTTCTGGACAATGCTCTGTTTGAATATCGAGCCAGATTGTGGCGTGGGGATCTTGTAGCGCATCGTGCAATTGCTCAAGTGAACAATCGCCTATCAACGATCCCTCCCGCCAGACCATAGCTTGTTGCATGATTTTTGCTGTACCCTTCCTTACCTGACAGGACCGTTCTACATACATATATGAGAAAGAAGAGAGCGTGTCTATCCTGAAGCAGGAAATGGCAACTGCTCTTTACCCTCAAATGATATACGCAACGGGTGAAGTATTTCGATACCTCAGGCAATCAGTCGTAGGTGTACAGCTTACATCCTGAACACGCCGAAGGGGGTTTCAGGCATTGGCGCGTTGAGTGATGCCGCAATGCCCAGTCCCAGAACCGTGCGCGTATCGCGTGGATCAATGATGCCATCGTCCCACAGGCGCGCGGTACTATAGTAGGGATTGCCCTCCGCCTCATACTTATCCAGGATGGGTTGCATAAAGCTGGCTTCTTCTTCCGAGCTCATAGATTTACCGCGTGCCGCCAGCCCTTCTTTGCGTACCGTCGCCAGCACTGTCGCCGCCTGCTGTCCTCCCATCACCGAGATACGCGCGTTTGGCCACATCCAGAGCTGGTGCGGTGAGTAGGCGCGTCCACACATCCCATAGTTGCCAGCCCCGAAGGAGCCGCCGATAATCACCGTGAACTTGGGGACCGCCGCCGTGGCGACCGCCATCACCATCTTGGCGCCATCTTTAGCGATACCACCATTTTCATACTGCCGTCCCACCATAAATCCGGTAATATTCTGCAAGAAGATTAAAGGTGTCTGACGCTGCACGCACAGCTCGATAAAGTGGGTCGCCTTCAATGCGCTCTCGGAGAAGAGGATGCCGTTATTGGCGATAATGCCAACGGGAAAGCCCATCAGGCGCGCGAAGCCGCACACCAGGGTCGTGCCGTAGAGCGCCTTAAACTCATGGAAGTCGCTACCATCCACCAGGCGAGCAATGACTTCGCGTACATCGTAGCTGCGGCGATTGTCGCCCGGCACAATACCCAGCAGATCATCGGCCGCGTAGCGTGGCTCAACCACCGGTCGAATCTCCCAGGGAATATACTTGCGCCGATTGAGGTGGGACACGATGCTGCGGCAGATGGCCAGGGCATGTTCATCATTGTGGGCATAATGGTCGGTTACCCCCGACGTACGGCTGTGCACGTCGGCCCCGCCCAGATCTTCCGCCGTGACCTCCTCACCGGTCGCGGCCTTCACCAGGGGAGGGCCGCCAAGGAAGATCGTGCCATTGCCGCGCACAATCACCGTTTCGTCGCTCATGGCCGGAACGTAGGCCCCACCGGCGGTACAGGAACCCATCACAGCCGCGATCTGAGGGATGCGCTTGCTGGACATGCGCGCCTGATTATAGAAAATACGCCCGAAATGATCGCGATCGGGGAATACCTCGGCCTGCAAGGGCAGGAAGGCGCCGCCTGAATCTACAAGATAAATGCAAGGGAGATGGTTTTGTTCCGCGATTTCCTGCGCACGCAGATGCTTTTTGACTGTTTCCGGATAATACGTTCCGCCCTTAACCGTGGCATCGTTGGCCACGATTATGCACTCCTGGCCCTCAATCAGGCCAATACCGGTCACGATACCGGCGGCAGGCGCATCGTTATCATACATATCCCAGGCTGCCAGTGGACTGAACTCCAAGAAAGGTGTGTCGGGATCGCAGAGAAGTTGGATGCGTTCACGGGCAAGTAGCTTGTTGCGTTTGCGATGCTTGGCGATAGCGTTTTCTCCGCCGCCCTGCTGAACGCGTTGAATATTGAGGTTCAATTGCTCGATGAGTTGCTGGAAATATTGCCTATTTTCCACAAAATCAGAGCTATGACGATCTATGTGGGTTTCGATGACAGCCATAGTATCTATATCCTCTCAACAACGATGATAGAATAGGATTTTTGTGATTATTGTTGCGCATCATTGCGCTGTAAATGAGCATATCACCCAGCCATGTGCCCGTCAAGAGAGTATGTGACAGGGTGTCAGGCTCCCTTCTATTGGTGTGCCTGAGCGCCCCCGCACGGGCGTCCGCTACGCGGCCGCCCTTTTTAATTAGGAAGGGGGTGGTGCCATACAACAGGGGGTGCGGTCGCACCCCCTGTTGTATGGCACCACCCCCTTCCTAATTAAATGACGTGAGCGCCGTAGGTGCGTAGAGTCAGGATTAAATGACGCGAGCGCCGTAGGTGCGTAGAGTCAAGGGCCGCAGGCACGAACTGCTGGCGAGAGCCACCACCTGCCAGGTGGCACATGGTTTGGTTGACAGACAGGTTCCCTTTCGTGTACTATACATGTGTAAAAGTAGGAATTAAGCTGATCTAGTTAAAAAATAAGTAACTATTTTTACGTGTTTCCTCCAGAAATCATTAAAAAAAACATAAAGGGTTTGCGAAACAAACTATGAATAGATATGCGACCGTCGTCCTTGCCGCGGGCAAAGGTACGCGGATGCGTTCAACGTTGTCAAAGCTCCTTCATCCACTGGCGGGTCAGCCGTTATTATCTCATGTGCTCAAATCTGTTGAGGCTATTCCTTCCACCTCTGTCTTTGCTCCCTGGCGTGACAGTGTGACTACATCTCGTCCCGTGGTGGTTCTAGGTCACGAGGCCGAGCAGATCTTGTCCGCCTTTGGCGAGCGTTGCCAGTATGCGATGCAGCATGAGCAGCTAGGTACAGGTCACGCTGTACTGGCGGCTCGGGAGGCTGTTGACACGCTGGACCCACTGCCCGATACCGTGCTTGTCTGTTACGGCGATACACCGCTGGTGAGAAGCGAGATGCTGGCCAGTGTGCTGGCTGAACATCTCACACAGCAGGCTACCGTGACGTTTTTGACCGCCGATGCCGATCCTTCATCAGACTATGGGCGTGTTGTTCGTGACAGCCATGGGCAGGTGAAAGAGATTGTGGAGGTCAAGCGAGCGACCCCTGAGCAGCTGCAGATCACCGAGGTCAACTCTGGTGTCTATTGCTTTGAGCGAGCGTGGCTGTGGGAATCCCTGCGGGCGCTGCCGCGTAATGCCAGCGGCGAGTATTATCTGACCGACCTGATCGCGGTCGCGGGGGCGCAGGAGCGCCGCATTGCCACCGTGCAAGGTTCGCTGGATGAGACGCTGGGGATCAACAATCGCGTGCAACTGGCCGAAGCCGAGCAGGTTATGCGCCGCCGTATTCTGGAGCGGCACATGTATGCCGGGGTAACCATCATCGATCCAGCTTCGACTTACATAGACGACGAGGTTCAGATCGGGACCGACACCGTTATCTTGCCGGGTACGATGATCACGGGTCAGACAATCATTGGCTCCTGGTGTAAGATTGGTCCCTCGACGACTATTGATCAATCGTCCATTGGCGATCGCTGTGTCATTCGCAACTCGGCGCTTGAGCAATCCGTATTAGAAGATGAAGTAAGTATGGGCCCATTTAGCCATTGCAGGCCGGGGGCACACCTGGCGCATGGTGTAAAGATGGGTAATTACGCGGAAGTTAAAAACTCGTATCTTGGTGCCGAAACAGATATGCATCATTTCAGTTACATAGGTGATGCAACCGTTGGTGCCCATGTCAATATCGGTGCGGGAACCATTACATCCAACTATAATGGCCTCACCAAACAAAAGTATCGCACAACGATTGGCGATGAGGCCTTTATCGGGTGTGATACCGTGCTGGTGCCCCCTGTAACCGTTGGTGAACACGCCATGACCGGGGCCAGCGCGCTCGTTAATAAAGATGTTCCACCCCGCATGTTAGTGTATGGTGTTCCAGCACGACAGGTGCGTACGCTGCCAGTATCGGAAGATGGGGCGGCGGATGGTGGCAAAAAGGAATAGGTGCACATATGGACGGCCCTGGCTTATCGAGCTTAGCCGCCAATATTAATTTTCACACATCGCAATTTGATGCACAGGCCTGGCTCCAGTTGATTATCATGCTGGTTATGCTGGTGCTCTGTGCATTGGCTTCGGCCGCTGAGACCGCCTTTACCTCGGTCAACCGCATCAAGCTAAAAAATCTGGCCGAAGAGGGCGATACGCAGATGCTTAAAGTTGAGCGTCTGTTAGCTGAGCCAAACGTTTTCCTCTCAACGATTCTGATTGTCAACAGTGTTGCTGTGGTGGTGGCATCCAGCATGGCAACAGTCTTAACGCTGCGCTTCTTTTCCGCCTCACTGGGCGAAGTGATCTCTTCTGTGGCTACCTCACTGGTTGTCTTAATCTTCTGTGAGATCTCTCCCAAGACGGCCGCGGTACAGAGTCCCTTGCGCTGGGCCCGCTTCTTCATTGATCCGGTGCGAGCCGCCGCCTGGGTCTTGCGCCCAATCGTCTGGTTGCTCAGTGTAATTACTTCCGGCCTGGTGCGCCTACTGGGCGGCCAGATGAAGCATCGTGGGCCATTCATCACCGAAGACGAACTGCGCCTGCTGGTAAGCGTGGGTGAAGAGGAGGGCGTCCTCGAAGAAGAAGAGACCGAGATGATCCGCAGCATTTTTGAGTTCGCCGATACTACCGTGCGCGAAGTGATGGTGCCGCGTATCGA
Source organism: Dictyobacter halimunensis (assembly GCF_036245075.1). Lineage (NCBI taxonomy): Bacteria > Bacillati > Chloroflexota > Ktedonobacteria > Ktedonobacterales > Dictyobacteraceae > Dictyobacter > Dictyobacter halimunensis. Next base: position 726,189 of record NZ_BSRI01000002.1, on the reverse strand, counting down.
TATGGTAACGCTGCCCAGCACTGCGACGGTCAACCAGGCTGTAGACCTGGCCATGCAGGGCGGTTTCTCCCGTATCCCGGTCTATGAAGCCTCCGTTGGGATGGATGATATCCTGGGTATCCTGTACACCAAGGATATGCTGCGCCAGTTGCGTGAAAATCATGGTTCACTGCCGGTTCATAATCTCGTGCGCAGCGCTTATTGTGTACCAGAGACCAAGAAACTGGATGATCTCTTGCGCGAGTTGCGTCAGAGTCGCACACATATGGCGATGGTTATCGATGAATACGGTTCGGTGGCAGGACTGGTCACCATTGAAGACCTGATGGAAGAGATCGTGGGTGATATTCAGGACGAATACGACCATGAAGAGAAGCTGTTTGAGGTTGTAAATGAGAGCGAGTATATCATTGACGCCAAAATGAGCATTTACGACTTCAACGAACTGATGAATACCGACATGGATGATAGCGACTACGAGACGTTGGGTGGCTTTGTCTATGCGCAGCTAGATAAGATTCCAGGAGTTGGAGATACCATCACCTTTGAGAACCTTACCCTGACCGTTCTGGCGACGCGGGGACGCCGTATCCTCAAGATACGCGTGTGTGTGAAGAGCCAGCAGCAGGAGGAAGAGTCAGATGTGTTGTTGCTACCTGCTCCTGCCGAGGACGAGCAGCAGACATCTGAAGATAAGAAGGTGGAAGATAAGGGAGATATGACTGAACAGCCGTCTCATTTCGAATATAAAGGTGCGTAAAGAGGATGCAGTTAGTGAACGCGACATTGCCAGATACGGTTCGGATAGTGGAAGTAGGGCCGCGCGACGGTCTGCAAAATGAGAAGAGTCAGATCCCAACCGAGCAGAAGATCCAGTTTATCCAATTGCTGGCCGAAGCTGGTCTTCCGGTGGTTGAGGCCACCTCGTTTGTCAGCCCGCGCGCCATTCCACAATTGAGTGATGCCGCAACAGTGATGACCTCGTTGCGGCGTCAGCCAGCGGTTGAATATCCCGTGCTGGTGCCTAATCTCAAAGGGATGGAGCGCGCCCTGGAGTCTGGAGCGCGTGCTGTTGCTGTTTTTACCGCTGCCAGTGATAGCTTTACCCGCCATAATATCAATGCCAGCATTGCTGAAAGCCTGGCTAATTTTCGCCCTATCCTCGAACTGGCGCGTAAAGAAGCCATCCCGGTTCGTGGCTATATCTCGACCGTCTTTGGTTGCCCCTACGAAGGAGAGGTGGATCCGCGCCGAGTTGTTGAGGTCGCAGGCTCACTACTTGAAATGGGGGTCGCCGAAATTTCGCTGGGAGACACCATTGGTGTGGCGAATCCCATGCAGGTTGCCCACGTTTTAAATTTGATGTTGCAGGCCGATATTGAATTGGAACAGATCGGCGTTCATTTTCACGATACTCGCGGGACTGCGCTGGCCAACGTTCTGGTCGCGTTACAGATGGGGATTACCACCATCGATTCTTCCGCCGGTGGTTTGGGTGGCTGTCCTTATGCACCGGGCGCGGCCGGCAACCTGGCCACCGAAGATCTGCTTTATATGCTTGATGGGATGGGCATCAAGACCGGCGTCGATCTGGATAAGGTAGTGGAGGCGACGCGCTTTATCGCCCCGTACCTGGATCATCCACCCCTCAGTAAATACTACCAGGCCACTATCGCCGCGGCGGGAACAGAGCAATGACCGTTACCATGAATGACGTGCGCCAGGCCGTAAAAATACTGGGTGTTTCCGGTATGCCTGTGTGCATCCACTCCTCTCTGCGCTCATTTGGACCGGTAGCCCACGGCGCCGAAACCATTGTCTCCGGTTTTCTGACCGAAGGCTGCACCGTGCTGGTCCCGACCTTTTCAGATGCCGCCTATGCGATCGCCCCACCGGATCAACCCGCTATGCGGCCGCCGCGCAACGGTATCGATTATACACAGCTCGCATCCAGGATCTATATGGGAAATACTGCAGTCTATACGCCAGATTCGCGTGAGCTGAATATCACCATGGGACAGATCCCAAAGTACGTTGTTGAGCATCCGCAGCGTGTGCGCGGCAATCATCCCTTGAACTCGTTTGCGGCCCTGGGTCCACTGGCGGAAACCTTGATCGCTGGCCAGGATCCGCTCGATGTCTATGCCCCTCTGCATACCCTGACCCTGATGCATGGCTCCATTATTTTGATGGGTGTTGGATTGGAGCGGATGACCTTTTTGCACTACGCCGAGCAGGTCGCGGGCCGTGAGCTGTTCCGTCGCTGTGCCAATGGACCCGATTCCCAGCCTATGCTGGTAGCGGTTGGAAGTTGCTCAGAAGGCTTTGGGCGACTGGAGGCGGTGCTGTCGCCCGCCCAGCAGAAGCTCAAAGTGGGGCAGAGCCTCTGGCAGGCATACGTGGCCGGTGAGATCTTGCAACTGGCGTCCGGCGCCATCCGCGAGCAGCCCGACATCACCCATTGCTCCGACGAGGCCTGCCTGCGCTGTAACGACGCGGTAAAAGGGGGACCGCTCCTCGCGGTATAACAGGACTTGTCCGAAAAACAGGTTTAGCGGGGGTTCACAGGGCGGCTAGCCGCCCTGTGAACCCCCGCTAAACCTGTTTTTCGGACAAGTCCTTACTTTTTTTCTTGCAGGTACTGAAGAGCCTTGATCAGCTGGGTATCCTTACTTTTTAGGATCTGTTGGGCGTTTAAGTTCCCCTGGTTTTCATCATTGGGGGTCAGGACCGTGCCTGTGGCTGGCAGCTTGACCTCAATGTTCGGGGTGATGCCTCCGTCATGCTTATCGGGACTATTGCGGATGAAGTGGCCCTGAGGTGTCAGCCATTCCTGGGTACCGATCAGCAATTGTGAGCCGTCGGACAGGTTGAAGGGCTGCAGGACAGTACCGGTTCCGTAGGTGCGCTCACCAATGACTGTGGCGCGCCCATTCTCCTTCAGCGAGCCAGCCACAATTTCGGCGGCGCTGGCCGAGTTGCCGTTGACCAGCACAACCATCGGTGATGTCGTATCGACGGCATTGCCCGTCACATCGATGGGGATGCGCTTCCCACTGCTATCCTGCTGCAGCAGAACGTGTCCACTTTTCACAAAGAGGCTGGTCATATTGACCGCTTCATTCAAGAAGCCGCCTGGATTATCGCGCAGATCCAGGATGATGTTGGTCGCGCCCATGCTTTTGGCCTTTGCCAGCTGGTCTTTTACCTGCCCCGATACCCCATCAGCGAACTGGACTACCTGAATGTGCGCCGTGTGGGTTTCCGGGATATAGTGCATAATCACATTGGGAACATTGATTTCCGAGCGTGTCAACTGGAATGTCAGTGGCTTCGCCTCTCCGGCTCGCTGAACCGTAATGGAGACGTTTGTGCCAACCTTTCCTTGAATCATGCTGCTCACGCCGGCTGTATCTTTACCTGCTGTACTCTTGCCGTTTACCGCGATAATAACGTCGCCGTGTTTAATGCCAGCTTTTTCTGCGGGAGAGCCTGGAATCGGTGACGTAACAATCAACTTCCCGCTCGTTTTATCCTGGCTTAAATAGATCCCAACGCCAGTGAACTTGCCGCTCAACTGCTGATTTTCAGCCTGTGCCGCCTGTGGGTCCATAAAGCGTGTATGGCCCTTGTCGCCCAGGGTCGCGATCATCGCGTTGATGGCGGCATAGGACATCTTCTTATAGTCTATAGATTTGCGATCCACATAGTTTTGATCAATTTTATTCCAGGCCTGTTGAAACAGGGCTTCATAGGACTGGGAGGGCGTATTTTGATTAAAGTAGGCCTCACCAAAGTACTGGTGCCCGAACCAACCCCCTAAAAAGGCCACAACAACCAGTGCGACCAGGGCCAGTATGCGGCCGAGCATATGTTGGAACCGATGGGTTGTTGATGTCTCATGTAATGGAGGATAGGTCACAGCTTCTCGTTGATGTGAAGAAAAATTATTCGCATCTTGCGATGGAAGAAACGGATAATGATCGAAGTCATCTGCCGCGTGCGCTTGTGATTGCCGAGATGGGTTTCGATCATCCTCTGGCTGCTGTTCATACCAGCTAGGGTCATCGTATCTGCTCACCAATTGCCTCCTAAGGCACCGTTGCTTTGAGTGCGCTTATTTATTTTCTTGTGATCCTTATATACCCGAATGTTTAGTTCTATCTTAGTGGTCGTTTCCTTAAAAGTCAAATGATAGGAGGGCTAAACAGGTAAAAAAGATGGTATAGTCCCCCACGAACTATACCATCTTTTACTGTTTTTCTAGAAATCCACTGTTGAGCAACCTACGATCGATTGAGATAGGATGCAGTGTGTATGAGGCGAATATGTACTACTGTTCCTGTGATCCACCGGGTGTTTCGGTTGCTTCAGATGTGGCAGAAGCGACTGGTTCTTGCTCAGTTGCAGAAGCGACTGGTTCTTGCTCAGTTTCCGCAGCTGCCTGTGCACTTTTATTCTTACCCGCGGCGGGAGCCGCTTGTTTCTTCGGTGGTTCCCAGCCAGGTGCACGGGAGACGATCATCGACATCAGGCGGCCTTCCATTGCCGGGGAGCGTTCGATGGTCGCTATACCTTTTAACTCTTCCGCTATACCGTCTAGCAACTTACGCCCGATATCCGGATGGCGCATATCAGGTCCGCGGAACTGTACGCTGACCTTTACTTTATCGCCATCAGCTAAAAATTGCTGGATCTTGCGCGTCTTCACTTCTACATCATGGTCATCGGTACGTGGACGCATGCGAATCTCTTTAAGCGTGATGATCTTCTGGTTTTTGCGGGCCTCGTTTTCCTTCTTGGCCTGCTCATACTTGTAGCGACCATAGTCCATCAGCTTACAGACAGGTGGCATTGCGTGTGGCGAAACTTCGACCAGGTCCAGATTCCGGTCGCGCGCGATATCCAATGCGCGCATAGGAGGCATCACTCCTAGCATCTCGCCATTTTCATCGATTAAGCGTACTTCACGCGTGCGAATGCGTTCATTCACGCGTGTTTCTCTTGAGCGGTCGTTCCCCCGAAAATCCTTATTAATAGGGCTATTCTCCTCTTCTTAATTTACTAATTGGTAGTTGCGTTCAACAATGAGGTGTCATGTTCGTAGGGGTATTCTGTAGCAATTAATTTTGCCCAGCACAAAATACCTGCCACAAACGGTCTGTTCAAGTATACTACTTGCAAACGAGCTTTGCAAGTGAACAATAAAATGAGAAGTATAGTTTCTCCGATACATGATCGGCAGGCCATCGCTTTTCATGAATGATAGCTAACGGGACCGTCACCTTCTGGTATAGATGTATTTCATATTGGTGTATAGTAGTGTAGCACATTTTTATGGTATACTTAAAGCCGAACGGATTTTGTTGTATGAGGTATGCCTATCTTCCCACTTTTGACTCCACTATGCAAAACAGGCTTGACACGAAGGAGGCTCTCCTATGAGCGGCAATGTGATCGCCAGCAATTCGTGGTCATTTGCTCCCATGCCTGCGGTATTCCGTTACTCTTCTCATCCTAATCAGGCCCACAAGATTCACTGGCGCGCCTGGAGTAAGGCCGCGTTCGACGAAGCTATCCAGACGGATAAGCCCATCTTTTTACTGATTTCCTCTGTGTGGTCCCAGGGATGCCAGCTGATGGATGAAACAACGCTGTCAGAGGCTCGTGTAATCGATGTTATTAATGCGGACTATATCCCAATTCGGGTTGATAGTGATCTACGCCCCGACATTAATCAGCGCTACAATCAAAATGGCTGGCCCGGCGTATTGCTGCTCTCAGCCGAGGGGGAGATACTCTGGGGCGGCATGTATGTACCCGCGACAACCCTGCTGTATTATCTGGGCTATATTCGACGATACTACGCGGACCACGGAGTCGAGATTTCGGCTCAGGCGTCTGAACTGCAGACGCATCGGCGCACACGCGCGCTCACGCAGACGTTAGCTGGCTATGACCTGCGCCCCCTGGAGCCAGAAGAGCAGCTCACCTTGCAAGAACTACCGGCGGCGGCCAGCTCTATTCTCATTGACCTCTACGATCACGAGCAGGGTGGCTTTACAATCCATCCCCATCTCAAATTTCCTCATCCCGAGGCGCTCGAGCTTCTGTTAAAAGATTCAGGGAGCTATGAACTGGTGCGCTATTCGCTGGTCCAGATGCGCGACGGGGGTCTCTGGGACCATGAAGATGGTGGGTTCTTCCGTTATTCCGCCGCCAGCGATTGGAGCATGCCGCATACAGAGAAGATGTTGGATGAAAACGCGGCCATGCTGCGCCTACTCGTCCTGACAGCCCAGGCATCTGGGGATCACCAGTGGAGCGAACTGGCGAGGCAGTTGATCGCCTATATCAATACAACCCTCTGGCAGCCTGATAAAGGGATTTTCAGTGGCAGTCAATGTGCGGATGAGGAGTACTATGAGCCTGGCATGTATTCGCGCGCCTCACGTACGCCTCCACAGGTGGACCACGCCATCTATACATCCTGGAATGCACGCATGATCTCTTCCTACCTGCTGGCGGCGCAGGTGTTAGAAGATACCTCATTGAGCATTCAGGCCCTGCAGGCTCTGGACTATTTATGCACGCATCTCATGCATCGGGACGGCAGTATGCTGCACTATGCCATTGATGGCCAGGCTTCGCTACCGGGTCAGCTGGCCGACCAGGTCTGGATGACGCAGGCGCTGCTGGATGCCTATGCTGTATCAGGCTCAAAGCACCATCTGGAGACAGCCATAGCCCTGATGCACTTTAGCTGCCAGGAACTATTAGATCCCGATAGCGGGCTCTTCTATGACTATCCGGCTGACCCTCGGGCGATCGGGCGCCTTGCCATACGCGAGCAGCCATTGACCGAGAACGCGCTGGCCGCCTTCTGCCTCTTACGTATGTCTGCCTATAGCCAGCGCAAGCATCTGCACGACACCGCCATGCGGGTCCTGATGGAATGTATGCAGAAATACTATCGTACCGGCATCTTAGGTGCATCCTACGCCTGTGTGGTGGCGCAGGCTATTGAACAGGGATGGTTGTGAGAGGTAAAGAAAAAGGGGTGGGCAGAACCGGCGACTCGTTCTGTCCACCCCTTTTTCTTTACCTCTCGATGTATGAGAAGGTTAGCGGGCGTTTACCTTGATGGTGCGGGCTTTGGCATGCTCAGCCTTTGGCAGGCGCAGGGTTAGGATGCCATCGGCATAGCTGGCTTCAACACGCTCCGCGTTAATGGGAGCTGGCACCGTGAGCGCCTGGTGGTACTGGCCGGACTGGAAGCCGTTCCAATGGACGGTCGCGCCCTCAGGAACCTGAACTTTGGTCTCCCATTTCAACTGGACCACATCCTGCTGAACGGTAATCTCAACATGTTCTGGATCGACGCCAGGCATGGGCAATTGAAGAATGAAGCCCTCGGCCGTCTCATACAGGTTAGCGGCGACACCACGGCTGCTGCCGTTGCTGACACGAGGGGTGATAACGCTATCCTCAAACAGGCGATCCATCGCCTCGCGCAGTGAAACAACCTCGCCAAATGGATTGTAACGTGAGATATTAGCCATCGAAGTAACTCCTTTTCTCTTCTTTTCTTCTATGTTGACTATCTGGTAACGCGTTTTGAATGGGTGTGTGCTCTCATCAGCACACTGGTATCCTCAGATCTGAGGAGGGCGGGAGCGGGTCTCCTCTGCACTCGTCCCTGTTCCCGCGCCCCTCATCTCTGTGTTTTTTCTTTCTGGTGATACTATACTCTACCTTCTGTTAGAGGAACGTAAGCATAGTGTAAGAGATTTGTTAGAAAACTTGATAGTGTTGTTATCAAGTTAGCTTCCAGGGGAGCTCTCGACGACATTCGTATATTCTGCTACAATGCAGCTAACAAGCGATCCAGGCCATGGAGCTTCACCGCAATGCCGTGAAGTTCAAAACTATGCATATCGGGAGGAATGAGATTGGTGTTGAAGCAGTCCCCAACAAAGAAAGAGATCGACCATCTATTAACGCGTGGTGTCTCGCTAGTAGAAAAAGAGGCCGACCTGCGTCGGTTACTGGTAGAGGGTAATAAGGGAGAGCCGCTGAGGGTCAAGCTGGGTGTTGACCCGACGCACTATGACTTGACGATCGGGCATGCGGTGGTTTTCCGCAAGTTGCGCCAGTTTCAGCGCCTGGGCCATAAGACCGTGGTGGTGATCGGCGACTGGACCGCCCGCCTTGGCGATCCCAGCGGCCGCGTGGAGGCCCGCAAGCCCCTGACCGCTGAAGAAGTGAATGCCAACGCCAGAACGTACCTTGATCAGTTCTTTAGAATTGTAGATAAGGATCAGACCGAGGTACACCGCCAGACCGAGTGGTTCGACAAGTTTGATCTTGGCGATGCGATTAAATTGCTTGGTTTCAAGACAGTCGCCCAGATGCTGGAGCGTGACGATTTCGCCAAGCGCTACAAAAGCGGCATTGAGATCTCGCTGGCCGAGTTTATGTATCCCCTGTTGCAGGGCTATGACTCGGTTGCTTTACGTTCCGATGTGGAGATCGGTGGTACCGACCAGACCTTTAATCTGCTGGTTGGTCGCGACCTGCAGCCGATCTTTGGTCAGTCGGCGCAGCAGATTCTGACGATGAATCTGATCGTGGGTCTGGATGGCGTCAAAAAGATGGGGAAATCGCTGGACAACTACATCGCTATGACGGCACCGGCGAACGACATGTTCGGCAAGCTGATGTCCCTGCCCGACCCGACCATGCGCTCCTACTTCGAGGCGCTCACTGATGTCGAAGACACGGAGCTGGACGAATTCGATCGCAAGATGTCCGAAGGAACGTTGAATCCCCGTGATGTCAAGCTGCGCATGGCGCGTGAGATCGTGGCCGAGTTCCATAGCGTGGCCGAGGCTGTTGATGCGCAGGAAGCATTTATCCGCCAGTTTTCCGAGCGCAAACTGCCAACCGATATCCCTGATTATCACCTGGATGCGTCCAAAAATATCGTAGAGGTTATCGTGGAGGCCGGGCTGGCCGCCAGCAATAACAGAGCGCGTGAACTGATCAAGCAGGGAGGCGTCTCTCTCTTTCCGAAGGGAGCATCAGGCGATTCCGAGCGCATCTCTGACCCCACTTACACCCTGGACGTTATTGATGGAGCGATCCTCAAGGTCGGCAAGCGCCAGTACATCCGCATCAAAGCGTAAGAGCGTGTCAGACACGCTTTTTACAGACGTGCGTGAGCACCCTATACGGGTGGCCGCGCAAGCGACCGCCCTCGTTTTTTGAGTTGGTGCAGCAGGGGCGCAGGTGCGCCCCTGCTGCACCAACTCAAAAATGACTGTACCAGGCTCAGCAACAGATAGCTGAGCATCGCACGCATTCAGCTTTCAAGGAGGGCTTTCTATGCCACAGGCGAAGATCGGGGTGATTGGTGGGAGCGGCCTCTATCATATGGAGGGCATGACCGATGTCGAAGAGGTCAAAATTCAAACCCCCTTTGGGGATCCAAGCGATGTGATCACCATCGGCAAGGTTTCTGGTGTCTCAATGGCTTTCTTGCCCCGACATGGACGCGGCCATCGCCTCAGTCCGTCGGAAGTGCCCTCGCGCGCCAACATCTGGGCTTTGAAAAGCCTGGGCGTAGAGTGGGCGATCTCGGTCAGCGCTGTCGGCAGTCTGCGCGAGGATATCGCGCCGCGCGACCTGGTTATCCCCGACCAGCTTTTTGATCGCACCAAAGATCGTGTGAAGAGCTTTTATGAGGGTGGCGTGGTCGTGCATTGCTCGTTCGCCGAGCCATTTTGCCCTACGCTTGGTTCACTGCTGCTAGAGTCGGCACGCGAGTTGGGGAACGTCAACGTGCACCAGGGGGGCACCTATGTCTGTATGGAAGGGCCACTCTTCTCAACGAAGGCGGAATCCAACGTCTACCGCAAGCTGGGGATGGATATTATTGGCATGACGGCTCTGCCTGAGGCCAAGCTGGCTCGTGAGGCTGAGCTGTGCTATGCCATCATCGCCTGCGCCACCGACTACGACTGCTGGTACGAGTCGGAGGAGAGCGTATCGGTGGACATGGTGGTGGGGGAATCTCAGCGCTAATATCGAGAATGCTAAACGCATTCTGCAGAAAGTCGCGCAGAAACTGCCGGCTGATCGTAGCGCGCAAACCTGTATCTGTGAGCACGCCCTGGCCTCAACCATCATGACTGATCCCGCCCGCATCCCGGCCGAAGTCAAAGAGAAATACGACCTCTTAATTGGACGCTATATCTCTTGACAACTGTTCCAATCAGATGTAAAATGGGTTCATCCCACGAGGGGAAAGAAAAAAATTCCAGTGGGATGGACCGATTTTCTTCCGGTCCTGTCGGTTGGCGTGATCGGGTCCTGCGCGGCAGATGTTTGTGAACTCCGCTAGGTCCGTGAGGAAGCAACGGTAAATGGACCTCTCTGGGTGACGTAGGGGTTCCTGATTGCGCTAACCGGCAGGACCGGGTGAAAATCGGTTTTCTATGTCAAGCGTGTCATCTACTCTTCTGGCAGCGGGTGGGCTCGTGGCCCGTCATGAGGACACATAGGCGGGAGTAAAGAATATGGCCTCACAATCACTCTACCGAAAGTGGCGCTCTCAGACCTTTGGCGATCTCGTTGGTCAAGAGCCCGTTATCAAAACACTCAAGAATGCACTCAGTAGTGGCAATCTCGCCCACGCGTACCTCTTCACCGGCCCGAGGGGTACCGGTAAGACGAGTATGGCCCGCCTCCTGGCCAAGACCATCAATTGCACCAATCCTCAGAATGGTGAGCCCTGCAATCAATGCGAGCAGTGCCGTGAGATTACCAATGGCAGCTCCTTCAATGTATCTGAAATAGATGCAGCCTCCAATCGTGGTATCGATAGCATCCGCGATCTGCGTGAAAAAGTCATGATGCCGCCCACCACTGGCAAGTACAAGGTCTACATCCTCGACGAAGCACACATGCTGACGACCGAGGCCTTTAACGCTCTGCTCAAGACCCTGGAAGAGCCACCAGAACATGCCGTATTTGTGATGGCGACCACCGATGTGCATAAAATGTTGCCGACAGTGCTCTCGCGCTGCCAGCGCTTCGACTTTAAGCGCTTCAGTCTGCGCCAGCTAGTCAGCCACCTGCATTATGTGGCGCAGCAAGAGCAGGTCGAGCTGCAGTCCGGAGCCGCGGAATTGATCGCCCGTGCCGCCGCCGGTGGTATGCGTGACGCCTTGAGCCTGCTTGACCAGGCCATCTCCTACTGCGGTAATGTAATCAGCCTGGAACAGGTACAGGCTATGCTGGGTGTGGCTGATCCCCAGGCGATCCAGAAGTTAATCCTGCATGTGGCGAACACAGATAGCGCCGCCGGGCTTCACCTTATCAATGAGTTGTCTGAAGCTGGCGCTGACCTGCGCCAGATCAACACTCAGGTCGCGGAGTTCTGGCGCGCCATGATGCTGTCGAAGGCCGGCGCGAACATTAGCGAGATTCTGGACAATACAGAGGACGAGATCAGAGATATCCAGCAGGCCGCTCAGCACTTTGGCCTACATGAATTGACGGAGTGCGCGCGTGCTTTTGCCCAGAATGAGCTGATGCAGAAAGGACAGGGAACTCCCCAGCTAGGATTGGAGCTGGCTTTTCTGGCCTGTGTAGAGCTACACCGTGGCGCTCAGGATGGTCCGGATCAAACTGGTGTAGTTGCTCCAGCACGACCTAGTGCGCCCACGCAACCCCCGGTTCGCCCGCGTGTAGCTACGCCAGCGGCTTCCTACACGACAGCACCCGAGGCCGAGCATCGAGCCCCGGCCAGGACAGAGGTGAAAGATATTGCCGCATCGGTATCCGCATCTGCCGAGCTCGAGATGACGAACTCACTGACGCCTCTTGCCACTTCGCGTTCAGAAAGAAGAGAGCCGGCTCCTGTTGAAGTTGAAGAGACTGTAGCCGCGTTACCTACTCCTATCGCCGAGGAGCCGCTTCCTGCTGCTGAGGAGCTGCCTGTTGCTGAAAGCATTCCGACTGATGACTTTCCAACTCTGACCCTGGCCGATGTTAAAGATAGATGGGAGATGGTGCGCAGGCGCGTTCACTCACGCCCAAAGGCTGATGGACCGAAGATAGCGGCTTTGCTGGGCGGATATTCCGTCTTAGGTGTTGAGGGTACCAGCCGGCTCCCCATTGTCGTCTGCAAAGCCAACATGGATTTCCATTACAAAACCCTGCAGAACGATAATTACTATGAGGTTATTCGCTGGGCACTCAAGGTGGAGCTAAAGACAGAATGCAATATTCGTCTGCTTCCTCCCAATGCCAACGTTTCGGTCTCAACCTTTCCAAGACCTGGTGTAGCGCCGTCCCAGCCAGCGGTACAGCCTCCGCCCGTCGAGTCGCCAGCTGCGCCTGTGCAGCCGCCAAGGTCGGCATCCCCGGCTCCAGAGATGCGGCAGCACGTGGAAGCGGCGCGGCCAGCGCCCCCACCGCCAATTCCCCAGGCTCCAGAGATGCGGCAGCAGACGGTGCGGCCAGCGGCACCACTGCCAGCGCCTCAGACTCCCATACTGGTTGAACCGGTGAAGGCCAGCGTCCCGCCACTTGCCAGAAGTGAGGCTGTGAGAGAGAATACTATACAAGCACCTGCAAACAACGGATCACGTTTGCACAATATCAAGCAACATGCGGAGAGCAATCCAGTTGTAACGGAAGTTATTCGTATGTTTAAAGCAGAGATCAAAGAGATACACCCAAAATAAAGGAGTTTTTGTTTCCATGAACATGCGTGAAATTCAAAAAATGCAGCAGAAGTTGATGAAGATGCAGGAAGAGCTGGAAGCTACTATGTTTACCGGCACCGCCGGAGGTGGCGCTGTAACCATCACCATGAGCGGCAAGTATGAAATCACCGAAGTCAAAGTAGATCCCGAAGCTTTTAGTGCTGATGATATCGAAGAGCTAGAGGTAATGGTGAAGGCAGCTGCCAAAGACGCGCACGACCGTGTGACCGACGCGCAGCAGAAGCTTGTCTCCGGCGCCACTGGTGGAGCGAAGATTCCTGGACTGTTTTAAATATGAGTGATGTCGCAGCTCCGGTGGCAGCGTTAGTTGAAGAACTTTCGAAGCTGCCAGGGGTCGGCGTAAAAACGGCGCAGCGTCTGACCTTTTTCATTTTGCGTAGCCCCAATGATCAGGCTCGTCGCCTGGCCGAGGCTATTTTGCGCCTTAAAGAGAGCATTATCTACTGCTCGCGTTGTTATAATATAACTGAGACCGATCCGTGTCCTATCTGTAGCAACCCGGGTCGTGACCAGGATTGTATCTGTGTGGTTGAAGAGCCCCTCGACGTGCTGGCCTTAGAAAAGACGGGCGTCTACAAGGGTCTGTATCATGTCCTGCATGGCGCGCTGTCGCCGCTGGAGGGCATCGGGCGTAAAGATATTCGCATCGATGAACTTCTCAAGCGCCTCTCGGCCGGCAATGTGCGCGAGATCATTCTGGCCACCAACCCGAGTTTTGAGGGCGACTACACAGCAGGCGTCATCAAAGACGATATCAAGAATGGGATCGCGACCCCGGTGAAGGTAACGACGCTGGCACGTGGCCTCTCGCTGGGTAGTGACCTCGAATACGCCGATGAGGGCACGCTCAGCCGGGCTCTCGAAGGCCGTCGCGAAATATAACTAAACAGGGGATGTCTCAACCGGGCATCCCCTGTTTACTGTTTCACCCCGTTTTTGACTGCCGCTGGCAGCGATGACGCGAGTTTTTAAACAACTTGACACATGTATTGCCTCGTGGTACACTTGTTCTACTTTGCACGGGAAAGAGAAAAACATCCAATCAATTTCCGCTTTTTGCCTTTGCTAAAGAATAGTTATTTTGTAGGAACATTTACAAGAGCACCATGGCGGCTATCCTAATCGCAGATGTCTGTGTGCTGTGGATTGCTCTGTTACACATACTTTTGAGAAGTGTCGCCTTTTGCGAGGATTGAAAAAAGGAGGAAGGCAGGGTATGGTTCCCGGGGATATGGCGCGGTCCATAGCTCCCCTTTCCATGCTTTGCCAAAATAAAACATGGCAATAAGCAAGAAGGACAAAAACGCAGCAGCTGCGGCCAGTAACACCAATACGGCTGGTATGACTGAACGTGAGAAGGCGATCGACCTGGCCTTGAGCCAGATCGAGCGGCGCTTTGGTAAGGGCTCGATTATGAAACTTGGTGATGCCGCCAAAGTCCAGATCGAAGCTATCCCCTCCGGTTCAATCGCGCTCGACCTGGCGTTGGGTATTGGCGGTGTGCCACGTGGCCGTGTTACCGAGATCTATGGTCCTGAGTCATCTGGTAAAACGACGCTGTGCTTGCATATCATCGCGAATGCGCAGCGTGCGGGTGGCTTTGCTGCCTTTGTCGACGCCGAGCATGCCCTTGACCCTTCATACGCGGCCAAGCTAGGTGTCGATACCGCCAACCTGCTGATCTCGCAGCCAGATAATGGCGAGCAGGCGCTGGAGATCGTTGACTCGCTGGTACGCAGTAACGCTATCGACGTGGTCGTTGTCGACTCGGTGGCTGCCCTGACACCACGCGCCGAAATCGAGGGCGAGATGGGTGATTCGCACGTTGGTCTGCAGGCACGTTTGATGAGCCACGCGCTGCGTAAACTGACAGGCGCGATCAATAACTCCCACACGACCGTGATCTTCACCAACCAGCTGCGTGAGAAGATTGGCGTCATGTTTGGCAATCCAGAGACCACTGCCGGTGGTAAGGCTCTCAAGTTTTATGCTTCAGTGCGCCTGGATATTCGCCGTACCGACTCCATCAAGCAGGGTCAAGACGTCGTCGGTAACCGCACCCGCGTGCGTGTGATCAAGAACAAGGTGGCTCCGCCATTCCGCACCGCCGAGTTCGACATCATGTATAGCGAAGGTATTTCGCGCGAGGGTGGCTTGATCGACCTGGGTCTTGAGATGGGCCTGGTGAAGAAGAGCGGCGCCTGGTTTACCGTGGGCGATATTCGCCTGGGTCAGGGCCGTGAGAACGCCAAAGAGTTCTTACGTCAGAATACCGATGTCGCGACCGCCATCGAAGACCAGATCCGTGGCAACATCCTGGCTTTCAAGGCAGCTGAAGCCGAAGGGGTCGAAGAAGAGGATGATCCCGAAGAGGTAGCCCTGGCTGAAGCCGGTGTGGATGAAGAGGTCTAGTTTGTCTCTCCCTCCTTCCCCAGAGGAAGGAGGGAGATTTTTATTTCTGTTCTTCTTCTTCTTTACTCTCTTTATTCAAGATCTTTGGCATCTCCTGTTCCAACTGTGGTAGGTCCAGGTGCACCAGGGGACGTTCGGCCGTTGAGAGCAGTGGATCCAGTTCCTCGCTCTCAATCATCGGTGGTTCCAGTACCGTGGTCACTGGCTGGCGATGTCGCCACCAGGTCGCAATGGAGGCGGGATCGACCGGACCCAGCTTGCCGGTCTGGGCTGTCTGCAACTCCCAGTCCAGGATCGCCTCATCCAGCGGTATCTCGTAGCCCGCTTTCATGCTCATTTCCCACTTATGCTGCATAATGGCGAAGTAGGCCTGCATCGGATCTTGCTCGTTCGTCAGACGCTGGCGCAGCATCAGGATCGTGGGTAAGTGATATTTCTCGTACCAATCCTGGGCGGCCTCCTCCAGACTGACCTCCCGCTGCTCATTCTTACTCATGATCGCCTGGTGTCCGACGATCAGATTGTAGAAGCGGCGCGCGTAGGCGCGTGGAATGGTTACGTGGAGCAGATCATAGATGGCCTGCTGATACCAACCTGGCAGGATCGGCGTAATCTGGTGCATGGCGTTGTTGGCCTTTTCCGCCAGTACATCTCTCCAATCACCCATGGCGCGGAACAGGCGTTGGGTATGATAGATGGTATTGAGATCGTGCGGACCCGTGACGCGCGAGTGTTCGCGGCGTACCGTGCGATAGCGCTGGCAGAAGTAGCGATAGTCGGAGTCGTCCAGTACCTGCACATCTTCCGGCAATCCTTTCGCCTGTCGCAGATCTTCAGCCTGCCAGGCCAGCGATTCACCAAACTGAGCCAGGTCCTGTTCGCGCAGCCCCTCACTGATGGGTCCCGGAAACAGCTCTACGGTTTCAGCATCGGCCATGATCGAAAGGATCTGTTTGCCATCGATGCGGATCAATGCATTGGCCAGAGAGGGATCGCCCCAGTAGACACCATGCTCGTGCAGCTCAACCATCAGCACGGCGACCGCCGAGAGCATTCTCTGCTTGGTGCGCTTGGTCAGGGGCAGACGATAGAGTAAGACGTGCGGTACTACGCGAGGTGCCAGGCGTGTCACAGTATAGCCGCGATCCCCGCTGATATACTGACGCATCCCCTTTAAGCCCGGTACCTCGATCGCGATCGCGGGCGCCGATACCAGCACGGTTCCAATAGGACTCAACGCCGGGATGCCGCGCTGCTCAATCTCATGCAGACTGCGGATCTCGCGCTCAGCCATGCGTGGTGTGGTCTCTTTAATCGCATAGCGGGCTCCCTGCCGCTCAACGAAGATCACCGGATGGCGAGAGTCGCCGCGCCGTACTACCAGCACGGGGACTCCCTGCTTTTCCCATTCCTCTAACTGGATGTCCCAGGGCAGACCCTCCAGCCGATGGCGATCTTCCGCGCCCATCGTAAATTGTATTTTAATATTAGTGGTAGTAATAAAAAAACTCCTTATGATAGCGGTAAGCGGATAAAATCTCGAGTATGTGTTACAGTGATGATAGCATGTCTGGAACATGAATCGCAAACTGAATGACGAAGAAGTTTTTAGTGCACACAAGGAGGTTTTACATTGGGGACACTGGATCTGTTTCGCCTGGACGGCAAGACCGCGATTATTACCGGTGGTGGGCGTGGCCTGGGGCAGTATTTTGCGCAGGCGTTTTCCGATGCGGGCGCCAATGTGGTGCTCTGCTCGCGCAAACTTGCCGCATGCGAAGAGGTGCAGCGTGAGATAGAGGCCAGCGGCGGTCGTGCGCTGTCACTGGCGTGTGATATCACGAAGCTGAGCGATATCGAGCACGTTGTGGAGGCCACGGAGGAAAAGTTCGGCGCCATCGATATCCTGGTCAACAATAGCGGGGCCACCTGGGGGGCGCCGGCTGAAGATATGCCGCTTGAAAAGTTTCAGCAGGTCATCGATGTCAATATCAAAGGCACGTTTATGATGAGCCAGCAGGTTGGAAGGCGTATGATCGCTCGTGGGCAGGGGGGTAAGATCATCAATATCGCCTCGGTCGCCGGTCTGACCGGTGGCAATCCCAAATATATCCAGGTGGTTGGCTACCACGCCAGTAAGGCGGCGGTCATCAACATGACGCGCGACCTGGCGACCAGCTGGGCGCAATATGGGATCACCGTCAACGCCATCGCCCCGGGCTGGTTTCCCACGCGCATGTCGAACGCCCTGCTGGAGCGCTACGGGGAGGCCATGCTGGCCGATATTCCCATGGCCCGTTTTGGCCGAGCCGACGATATCAAGGGCGTGATCGTCTTCCTGGCCTCGCCCGCCGCGGCCTATATGACCGGGCAGACCGTCGTGGTCGATGGCGGCTCAACCGCCTGGTAACGCCGATCAATGTGATGTGTGAACCGCGCAGCAAGAAACCTGTACTATGTCAGTACAGGTTTCTTGCTGCGCGGCAGGTGAGATGTGGGTTGGGAGCCTTGTATGAGGAGCCCGGCGTGCCGTCGTAAAAGTTGTCCTGGGATGTATCACGAGTGCTATAATATTGATGTGTAAATGAATGATGTAGATAATAAATTTTAAATCTGGCAATGCAGTTGTATGCGCATGCCCTGGTTTAACAGGGATGTATGTCAGAAGGCAGATGACAATGGTTACAGAGATAAAGGATGCTCCCCGCGCGAAAAGCATTCCTGAAATTCCAGAGCCACCACTGCTTGGCTCTATGTTCAAGCACAACGCCGATCGCCTGACACTCTATCATCGTGTCGCGCGCGAATATGGTGATATCGGGTTGATGCATTATGGTCCCTTTCGCCTGGTCCAGCTTAATTCACCTGACCTGGTGCGCAGCATGCTGGTTGAGCATACTGCTGATTTCGACAAGGGCGATGGGATGCACAAAGCTTTTCATCCTATTATTGGCAATGGATTGTTTATCAGCGAGGGTGAACTTCATCGCAAGCAGCGCAAGCTCATGGCGCCATCATTCCAGCCGCGCCACATCGCGAGCTACGCCGATGATATGGTGCGCTACAGCGAGCAGATCCAGCGCACCTGGCACGATGGACAGGTGGTCGATATCGGCCATGAAATGACGCAGCTGACGATGAGCATTGTGGGCAAGGTTCTGTTTGATGCCGAGGTGTTTACGGAAGCGGATGAACTGGGTGCGGCCATGAGCACGGTGCTCTCGTTCGTCAATTACTCCCTCTCAAACCTGTTCCCGATACCGATAACGTGGCCGGTACCGCGCAGCAAAAGGGCGCGCCAGGCCCTGACGGTGCTTGATCGACGCATTAACCAGATGATCGCCGATCGTCGCGCCAGTGACAGCGAGAAAAACGACTTTCTCTCGGTCCTGCTGCGTGCCCGTGAAGATGGGAGCGGCATGGATGACAAGCAGCTGCGCGATGAATCTTTGACCCTGTTTGGCGCCGGACATGAGACGACCGCTACCGCTCTGACCTGGACCTGGTATCTGCTGGCCCAGCATCCCGAGATCTTCGCGAGGGTGCAGCGTGAGGTTGACACGGCCCTGCTGGGGCGCACCGCCACCTATGCGGACCTGGCTCAATTGCCCTACTCACTGCAGGTCTTCAAAGAGGCCATGCGCCTCTACCCACCGGCCTATGCGGTGTCGCGCGTTGCCTTAAGGGACTGTGACCTCAATGGCTATCCCATTAAAAAGCAGGATCTTGTGCTGGCTGCCATCTACGCCATCCATCGTCGCCCTGAATACTTCTCGAATCCCGAAATGTTCGATCCTGAGCGCTTCACGCCCGAGCGCGAAAAGCAACTGCCACGCTACGCCTACATGCCCTTCGGGGCCGGTCCGCGCATCTGCATCGGCAATCACTTCGCCCTCATGGAAGGTCATTTGCTGCTGGTCACCCTGGCTCAGCACGTCTCCTTCGAACTGGTAACGGGACAGCATATCGTGCCCGATCCCAATAAAACGATCACCATCCGGCCCCATGAGCCGATCAAGATGGTGGTGAAACGCCGTTCTGGCAAATAAAGGCCCAACGCAAAGAGGGCTGCCGGAGCGCGCTCCGGCAGCCCTCTTTGCGTTGAATCAAAAAAAGAAAAGGACATTGCCTTATGGAGATACCGTGGCGCCTGGTTACGCCGGCCGATTATACTGAGTTATTACCTTTATTACATGACGCTGATGAGGATGATGAACGGATTCGCAGCCTTGTCACGGATGGTCACCACACCTCTTACGCCTGGTGGCAGGAAGGGAAGATGGTAGGGGCGGTGGTCATGCGTTGGGAGGAGGAGTGCGGTGAGGTCGAATATATCGCCGTGGGCGAACAGTTACGGGGACACGGTCATGGCACAGCTATGCTGGCGCAGATAGTGACGGAAGCGCGCCGGCGTGGCGTCCGCTCGATTATCGTCGGGACCGACAATACCGCGCTTGGTACCATCGGCTTTTACCAGAAGGCGGGTTTTCGTATGGATCACGTGCGCCCCGATTTCTTTTCCTATATCCATCCGCCTATCGTCAATGATGGCATTCTCTTACGTGACATGCTGATTCTGCGCTATACTCTGGCCTGACAGATGTCCGGCAGAGGTCACTGGCATATCAATATCTGTCGTATAGTTAGAAGCAGGCAGCAAAAATTCTTTGTCAGAAAAAAATCCCTTGACGCTCCTGGGTAGTCGCGCTATCATCCTATACAATAGTATTTTTCGTAGAGGTATCATTTATTATCATGATGAAACGTTTAGAAGGGCGCAACCTCGCCCATCCCGGTTGTCTGATTGGTGTGACTCTGGGACTGATCATTGGTATCGTTTTAGCCGGTGTGCTGGCCGCGGGCTTTAACGTTGCCTTCAATACCGTCTTGCTGATCTGGTTGGGGATCACCATTGGACTGGGGCTTGTTGGCTGGATCTGGGGGGCATATATTACCACCAGGCAGCAGCTGGCGGCTATGCGTGCCAATGCGAATGCAACTTCTGAAGCTGCCGAACGTAATACCCCGGAGAGACAAAATCCTGACCTACCGGAAGGGCAATAAGAGAACCTATTTTGTTGCTCCCTCATCAGTAGATCTAGTAACTTGTGTCAAATTATGGTATAGTATGTCTACTCAACTCCACTATTTTTATCTTCGATGGAGTTGAGTAGAAGAGCAATGGGGCTCATGGGCAAAGACGTAGCGGATTTGCGTATCATTGTGGGGTGTATTCAAAGGCGTGTGCTTACCACTGGATACGATAGTCCCCCTTTGTTGTGTGCTGTTTGTCTTTTATATGTATGAACAGTACCACTGATCAGCACAGTAGAGGAGGCTCCTCATGTCCAATGAATTCCAGCGACCCGTCTCCGTAGATTTTGCTCCACGTGGTAGCGTCTGCGAATGGTGTGGCAAGCCTGCCGAACGGCAGCTCACGGCTATTGGTGGCACCTATCACAATGAAAGCGGCGTTTTTTGTCGCACCTGTGGTGAGCTGTTCGCCCAGGGCGTAGCCAATTCTCTTAGCGTCTCTACTTATGCGCAGCTACCCCAGCAGCAACAGTAGAGTATATTCATAAGCGTCGCTTTGTACTGACTACCACCCTGATGGATGTGTTGCATTTCATTTACAAAGAAGGGACTGACCTATTATTGGCCAGTCCCTCTTTATAATTTCTCCACCGGGCGATTATGCGTAGCGCTGCATATATTGTGCAATATCAAATGATTTAGATTCTTGTACCAGTTGATGGGCTGCCTGGTCCATAGTTGGGCGCTCTTCCTGGTAGAAGATGCCTGTATACTGTTTTTCCGTCTCCAGTGCCAGGGCTATGGCCTTTGCTTTATCATGGCTGTCATGACTGGAATCAATCGGGGTGACCGCTGCGTCCCAGGCATCGAAGGTATGATAGAAGGTCGGGCATGGGCTAAGCGCATGAATGAATGAGAACCCTTTATGTTGAACTCCCTGCTGGATTAACGTAGCCAGATCCTTCGGTTTTGCCGAGTAGCCGCGCGCTACAAAGCTGACATTTAAGGAAAGCGCGGTCGCGATCGGATTAAACTGCGAGGCCAGCAAACCATATGGCGTTGACTTTGTGACATGACCATGTGGCGACGTCGGTGAGGTCTGGCCTTTGGTCAGTCCATAAATCTCATTATCCATGACGACAACAGTAATATCGATATTGCGCAGGGCGGCATGGATCAGGTGTCCGGCGCCGATACTAAAGAAGTCACCATCGCCACCGACCGTAATCACATTCAGGTCGGGGCGTGCCATCTTGAGTCCCTGTGCGACTGGCAGGGCACGACCGTGCACGCTATGGAAACCAAAGGTTTTCATAAAGTGAGGGAAGCGGCTGGAGCAGCCGATGCCCGAGACGACCACCGTCTGGTCGGTTGGCAGCTTCAGCTCAGCCAGGCCACGGAATGCCGCATTGAGCACGCCAAAGTCTCCACAACCGGGACACCAGGTAGGTTTTACTTCACTCTTATAATCTTTTGGCGTCGGATTAATCAGTGTTTGAGTCATGATTAGTGAACCTCCTCAATTGCCCGCAGGATTTCGGCGGCGGTGAATGGAATTCCCCCATATTTATTCAGGCGAACAGCCTGCAGCCCATATTTGGCACCCAATAAATTTGCTAGCTGGCCCGAGTAGTTGTTCTCCGGTACGATCACCTTTTCTACCGAGGAGATAAACTCCTGAATCGCCTCGTCGGGAAGCGGGGAGAGAATGGTGGGATGGAGTGAAGCGACCTTCAGACCTTTAGCCCGCGCGCGATCCACGGCTTCCTGAATAGTGCCTTCAGTTGAGCCCCAGCCAATGATACCAACGGTGGCGTCTGCGTCCCCATAGCGCTGTGGTTTCGGCATCTCCGCCGCTGCTGTCGCCAGTTTGCGGAAGCGCTTCTGCATCATTTCAGTGTGATCTTCCGGCTCATAGTTAGGATGCCCGGCCTCATCGTGCTCCAGTCCGGTTGCTACATAGGCGGGGGCACCCGATCCAGGAGTGCTGATGGGCGAGATACCGGTTGGTGTATTGGCGTAGCGCTCATACTCATGGGCTGCCGCGCCTGCACCTACCAGCATGGGCTCCGCCTGATGGCCGTTGCTGCCATTGGAGGCGTGCTTGCCATTGTACTGAATGCGTCCGTGAACCTCAGGCTTCTTGAAGACGTGGCTATCGACGCTTTCAACACGCGCTGTTAGAGACTGATCGCTCAAGAACAGAACTGGCATCTGATAGCGCTCGGCCATCTCAAAGGCCTGGATGATCAACTCGTAGCAATTGGCCACGTTCGAAGGAGCCATGACGATGCGTGGCGTATCACCGTGTCCGGCGTTAAGCGCGAAGCTAAGGTCCGACTGCTCCATTTTGGTCGGCATACCGGTGCTGGGACCGGCACGCTGGGCATCAACGATAACCGCCGGCAACTCGGCCATCGAGCTCAAGCCGATCAACTCGGTCATCAGAGAGAAGCCGGGGCCCGAGGTGGCCGTCATCGCGCGCACACCACCAAATGATGCTCCCAGTACGGAGGCCAGGGCCGCGATTTCATCCTCGGCCTGCAGGAATGTCCCACCTACCTGTGGCAACTCCTTCGCCATTCCCTCCATGATATCGCTGGCCGGCGTGATGGGATAACCTGCGAAGTAGCGGCATTGCGCTGCCAGGGCGCCAGCAACAATAGCCTGATTTCCATTCAGCACTACACGATCGGCCTTCTCCACAGGACCCAGCAGGTAAGGATCGCTCTTGGTGATCTTTTCACTAACATACTTCTTCGCGACGTCGAGGGCCAGCAAATTCTTTTCCATTAGCGTTGCATTGGCCTTACGTGAGCGCGAGAGCTTCGACTGCACTACTTGAATGATGGCCTCAAGAGGGGGACCAAATAACCCGCAGATAGCTCCCAGCATCACCATATTTTTGGTTTGGAAGAGCTGAACCTCTTTACGCGCAATCTCATTAAAGGGAACGGCATACGTGATATAGTCGCCTGCTTCGGGCGTAAAGTCGGAGGGATCATACATAAGCACGCCACCATGGCGCAGTTCACCGACGTTACGATCATAAGCTTCTTTATTCAAGCAGATCAGGACATCTGCGTAATCACCCATCGATTTTACCGGGTGATCGCTAATACGAACCTGAAACATACAAGGCCCGCCGAGAATCTCGGCCGGGAATGTCCTGAAGGTATAGACATGATACCCCCAGCGAGCGGAGGCCAGGGCAAGGATGTCACCACCTGAGATGGTGCCCTCACCAGACTCACCGCCAATACGAATAGTTACTTCATTCTCCATTGAATGCCCCCTGGAAAAATGTTGACCGCGCCACTCATCAGAGCATAGCGCGGTATGTACAAAGTCGGGCTGTGCTTTAAGTTGGGGATTTTTGTCACAATAGCATCTATATATCCCTGTTTATGAATAAGGGATATAGGAGTCCTGTGAATACAGATTCTTCTTCCACGTGCCAGACAACACCAAACGGTCAGTATCAGCAAGTGCATAATACCATATCCGTTCCTAGCTGACTGAGCGGATATATCCTCAATCTAACTGTCCATTCTACTCGACTCTATATAGGTAAACATAGCACCTGGCTATTTCTATTATATCATACCAAATGGATGAGTGGACGCGCAAAATGATGAAATTACATTATATGCAACAATTTGCATCCAATCAGTGCCCAAAAAGGCTATATTTGATGGTATATTTGCAGATTCGAGCGGGAAAGATAGCATCAATGTCACGCTAATAAAAGGATCAGGCATCTTTTTGCTGAGCGCTAAAAGCGGAAGAACACAGATGAAATGTGTTGATACACTCTACCTGTGTTCTTTGCTTACCTGGTAACCATCAGTGTCATACTGCCTTGCGTTTGTCCCGATGTACTGGTCACGGTGACGGTTCCAGGATGGCGTGCTTTAACCAGCCCGGTGACTGTGTCGATGGAGGCGACGTGCGTATCAGAGCTCGACCAGAGATGTGAGGCTGGATTCTGGATCGGCATTTTGATGGCTGGTAGATCGCCGCCGGTTACGGTGGTACCGGTCGCTTTCACCTGCACGGTCTGTCCTACTTTGAGCCGGCTGCGGCTGGCCGTGACCTCGATCTTGCTCAGTACAGGCAATACCGCGAACTGCACCACCCCGTTGGGGCGAATATGGAACAGGGCATAATGCGAAAAGCCGCCCTGATTGGCCGGTGCATAGGCTGGCGCCCCGACATCGGCGACGACAAAATTGGGAATCCCATTTTTGACAGCAATCCCGTTGGTATCCAGTCGTTGTTCGGAGAAGCCACGCGCATGCCCAAACAACAGGACCACGTGCTTTCCCTCGTGTGTCTGCTCATAGCGATGGGCCAGTTCCTCATACATGGCCGCCTCAAAGCCATCTCTGAACTGGCTATTTTTAGCGGAATGAGGATCATAGGCCGGTACATGGGTGGTGATAAAGACGGTCTGTGCGGTGTTAGCATCTAATTGCTGTTTTAGCCACTCGTACTGTGGCTCGCTGGGTACCTGATAAGCATCAGAGCATAGCAGGCCGATATGTGAACTGTCTAGCACAATGAAGCGAGAGTTGCCCACCGTATACGCGTAATGAGTTGGCCCGAAGACTGCGGTAAAGTTCTGATCCTCCGGCGTGGCCCCCTGCGTAATCTCATGGTTGCCTACCGCGATATGATATGGCATGCCAAAGCCATCCATGATCGACTTTACATGCTGTAGATTGGGTAGTTGTCCATTTTCTACCATATCGCCTAATGATTGGACGAGCGCCGGCCGAGCCTGATTCGGCCAGCGCTGTAACTGTTTACCGATGGCTTTGAGGACCACCTCGCCGGTCGCGTCCGGGGCGGCCGCAGTGGTGTGCGCATCGTCAAAGGCGGCAATGGTTGTCCCGTCCTGGCTGAACTGGGTAGGACTCTGCTTGAACTGGAGCCAATCTGGATTGTGTGGAAATGGTTGATAAGGTGTGACCGCCAACGGGCGAGGTGGATATAGTGCCGCTAGCTTGCTAAAGTAGATATCCCCTTTGAGCTCGCTTTCCGGATTGTCGGCTACCAGGGCCAGGTAATTCAGACGCAATGGAAATGAGTAGGTGGACTGCAAGGGGATGGTGACATATCGCCAGTAATTGCCGATGGCAACTGTCGGGTAGATATTGGTGGCGGTATTATCGCTCTGATAGAATCCCACCTTCAAGGTCACATTCGTTGCGTTCAACGCACCCAGGGTCGCGTTGCCCTTGACCCATAACCCGAGGGCGGAAGGATAGCGACCATTCTTCGAGCCGATCAGTACATTCTCGGGCGCGGCGGGATAGGCGCTGATATTGTAGACCTTCTGGGCGCTGGCAAAGTCATAATGCAGATCCAGTGAGCCTACGTCACCAGGAGCCTGTTTCTCACTGGTGCTCAGGAAGATCGATCCGTCCGAGGCGATATGCTGCGCCGGCACCAGACCATAAGGACGTGGGCTGATATTAAGATAGCGATCGGTGACTCCCCAATTGCTGAGATCGGTCAGGGGAGTGATCGCCTCCGGTTCTTTGCCCACTGCCACGCTGACCGAGGCGCTCGTGCCGCCAAGGGTGGCCGTAACCTGTCCCAGCGTCACCGCCGTCTCCGAAGCGGTAAAGAGGCCATTCTGCGTGATGCTACCCAGGCTGTCCGGCGTGACGCTCCAGTGAACCGCATCGGCCGGGACCGCGATGTCTGTTCCATGAACGGTTGCCGACACCTGAAATTGTTGCTTCTGCCCATGATCCAGATCCGGGTCGAGAGGAGTGATATGCAGGCTGTCCACATGATCTACTACTGTTATCGGCAGGCTGCTCAATGCTTTATCCGCCCGGCCAACGAGCAAGCCATGGCCTGTTCGGTTACCAGCGATCAATCTTCCCTGTCTTATGCGAGCCAGCGTACTGGGATGAACGGTGAGTTGGACCGCGCGGTCCACCGTATTACTCATCGCGTCGCGGGCATAGGCTTTGACCGCGATCGACGTGTTTGTCAGCAGTGTAATCGGCTTGTTATTATTGATGACCACCGAGGTTGCCCGGCTCAGTCGCTCTTCGGTGCTGTAGACGAACAGACCGTTGGCTACCGGCCGCTCGCGACCATCGGATGGTGTGTTGAGCACAGAAACTTTTTTCTGGCCGGGGAGGCGCCCCACCATTTCTGAGGAGCCGCCACCATCAAACATCATCGCCTGGTAGGCACCATGAGCCAGGAGATAGCCCGCCATCTGTGGACGCGTCAGGCCACGCCCCCGAGTGATGCCGGCTTCATGACCATCGAACACCACGAAGATGGCATGCCTGCCATCCTGTGCCAATCCTACGGCCGTCAATGGATTATGCACATTCGTATCGCCTGGATTGGGAGCGATCGGATCATTGTAGAATTGCCCGTTTTTGATCAGGATTGGACCGCCACCTATGGCCTGGACCAGATTGTTATCTGGCACAATCTGTTGTGAGATCGATAAGGTATCACCCTTATGGAGCGTTGACCTCAACCACGCACCGGCCGTGCCACCTCCCACCAGAGCCTGTGTACCGCTGGGGAGCTTCTTCAACGTAGCCAGTTTTGTCTGCACCGTCCGGACGGTATAGGTATTGGTCCCAGGCATCCCCGATTGGAGGAGCACCACCGTATTATTGGTGAGCGGCATATCGCCGAGCGCAGGTGTAATCAGCGTGAGGCCGTTATCCCGAGCACCTGTGTAGCGATTGACGGAGTTCAAAACGCGGGTCGCCCCGCCTGCGGTAACCGTGCCAGAAAACGCCTCGTGGGCCATGGTGATCTGCCCATCACGGGTTACCCCCAGAACAGCATAGTTCCCTGGACTCTGGAGCAACTGGCCATTACGCATCACCATATTGATTGGATCGCCGGTGCCATTGATCTCAAAGAAATCACCATTGATGCCCGCCACAGCATGGGAGCGATTGGCCATCGAACTGAGGGTCTCATCGGAACTTAATAACTGCTCATGAGCCTGTACCACGCCCAGGCGCACATTTTTACTACCCAGGTCGACGTTTAACACGCTCGCATGCTCGGGACCTCCGACCGTTTTCAAAGTCTCGTTGTATGTAGTTACCCCACGTGTTAGCACCTGTAGGGGCGATTTATGTTGCTGCACCACCAGAGGCCAGCTGGGAGGTGTCGTGGGCAACCAGTTGTGGTTGTCTTCAGGGACCATCTGCAAATCTGAAACCGCCCGGCCAGCCAGGCAGAACGTTAAAAAGACCATCATGGTCGCACTCATACCGATGCGTGCTATGCGTCCAGCAAAATAATGGTGGAGGGTTGGCACCTTAGCTCTTTGCACAAAACTCATACGGCACTCTCAATGAATAAATGTGACGGTAAAAAGTAAAAAACGCTATAAAATCTTAACATGAAAGATAAAATTTTAACAGCGTAGGATTAAACATAAGAATCTACGTAAACATTTTACTATTGCAGTATTAATTAAAATTCATAAATAAGTTTTCCTTTCGTTAAAAAAAGATAACTCGTATCATAGAGTAATAAAGAGAAAAGGCGAGGCAGCCGAAAAAATCTGCTTGAAAGCCCTTCACAAACGGCAGAAGATATGCTACAATACTGTGCGCAAGGGCCCATAGCTCAGCGGTTAGAGCAGTCGGCTCATAACTGATTGGTCGCTGGTTCGAACCCAGCTGGGCCCACCCTATTGCTCAGGAAGCCAGTCCGGCATACTCATGCCAGGCTGGCTGTTTTCTTTTTGGCGGAAACCGGTCGAAGAAGCGCTGAATGATCAATCAGCTCAAAAATGTATGAGCGATCAGTGACCTGTGAGTGTGCCATTGAAAGGAAGACTTCTCATGATCACTCAAAAAATAATATGGGTAAAAATGTTAATCAACATAAAAGATAGATTAACATATTTTAATATTGTGTTCAATTGTTTTTAATTTAAATGTAATATTAGCACCAAAAAAAGGTACTATTGCTGATCAACACAATTGTTGTTTTCTGTTAATAACATATCCTGATGTAGGCAAGGAGATATGGTCATGGGGTGGTGAATCAATTGGATGCACAAAGTAAGGACCATGTGGTGGGAAAGGTTTCGGTACAGAACGGAACCTTTAACATTGTTGTGCCTGCGTAAGGGGCGGTGCTTGTTGAAATTACAAATTCCTGCTGGCTGATTTGTGCTCATGGAAGAAAGAACATTCGCGCTATTTACCAGAACCTGGGTAGGTGCAAATGTGTCGGCGCAATCTATTGCAAGAGTAGCATAGTATTTTATATATCTATGTGAGGATAGTAAGATTCTTCTTCAAATTAACTTACTATCCGCTCCCCCTTGGGGAATGTGCTTCAGGTTGTTCCTATTATTGTCTGGAATTATTCCGAGAGGAGGCACTCATGAGTAGATCACCGCTACAGTTGTTCCTTCCCAACCGCTGGGTACTCGCTATTGCTGCCGTTATCATGCAGCTCGCTCTGGGCTCTGTCTATGCCTGGAGCGTTTTTCTCAATCCGGTGATAGCGCTGTATCATGTTACAAGGATTCAGGCTAACCTCACCTTTAGCATCGTGTTACTCGCCCTGGGTAGCACTGCAGGCTTCGGCGGATACCTCAATAACCGCTTTGGTCCCCGCGTTATCGCCACAGCAGGTGGCATTCTCTATGGCCTTGGCCTCATACTTGCAACATTTGCGGCACCTCACCTGTTTCTCTTGTATCTCACCTTTGGCATCATTAGTGGTATCGGCGTTGGCCTTGGCTACATCGTTGCTCTCGCGATGCTCATCAAGTGGTTCCCTGACCGGCGCGGTTTCATCAGCGGCCTGGCAGCCACAGGCTTTGGCGGAGGCGCTGTGATCACAGGTCTGGTCGCTGCATCATTGATTAAGTCTATTGGTGTCAACAGCACCTTCCTCTGCCTCGGCATAGTCTATCTGGTGATCATTGTCATTGTGGCACAATGCTTCCGCACTGCTCCCGATGGCTATGCCCCTGCTGGCTGGATACCCTCAGCGCGCCAACAAACAGATCGCTCTGTACGTGAATATACCCTTTCAGAAGCATTACGTCTCCCGCGCTGGTATATCCTGTGGCTCATGCTGGCATTAAATGTCACCGCCGGGGTAGCTGTGATTTCGGTCGCCTCCCCATTAGCACAGAAATTCCCCGGTGTTGCTCCAGTGACGGCTGCACTTATTGTCAGTGACATTGGCATCTTTAACGCCTTGGGACGGCTCTTCTGGGGTTGGCTCTCCGATGGCATCGGGCGTCCTTTCACCTTTCTGAGCATCTTCGTTATTCAGGCCATCGTTTTCGCTCTTATGCCATCGGTTAGCAACTTTACCCTGCTCCTCATTCCGGCAGCCATCATTGCAATGTGCTGTGGAGGCGGTTTCGGCACGATGCCAGCTTTCACCGCCGACTTCTTCGGGCCAAAGAACGCCGGTACGATCTACGGCGTAATGCTCACGGCATGGAGCGCAGGTGGCATCTTTGGGCCAATGCTAATTACTAGCTTCGGTACAACCACCAACCCCGACTACGTGACACCACTCTACATCATCGCCGTTATTATGCTCGTGAGTGCAGCCCTACCACTCGTCGCTCGTAGACTTGCACGTCGTCGCGGTGACATTGTTGAGGTCACTGCAGCCCCTGGGCACTAGTGATACAGTCTCACACTTAAGAGCATCTCTGTGGATTTGCTGGACCGTGTCGTGGTTTTCAGGCCGGGTGACGGTCAGATCTCCCTTTTCAAGGTAGCGGATATAGGATTCTACAGGCTATGCATCCGCTACAGGTTTAGAGCGGATAGAAGATAGCAGGCGTATGAATTTGCGATCCCGGACGATATCAGTACCAGTGAGGTACGCTTCCAATGCTGCCTGTTGTAAGCCTGTACTGAGCGTGGGATAGGTATGAATCGTGTTCAAGATCTTTCCAATGGGGAGGTGTTGCTGCATAGCCAGGGCGATCTCTCCCAACAACTCACTGGCACCGGCACCAACAATATGTGCGCCGACAATCTGCTCTTTTTTGCCAGCCAGTACCAGCTTGATAAAACCGACTGTTTCATGCATTGTCTGGGCGCGGTCAATCTCTGACCAGGGCAATGTGACGGTGCGCACAGATGGATATTGTTGTTCCGCCTGTGTGGTTGTTAATCCAACTCTGGCAACTTCTGGATCGGTAAAAGTACACCAGGGGAGAACACGGTAGTCCACTTTTCTCTTAGCCACAGGTACCAGCGCATTCCGCACGGCTATTCCTGCCTGATAGGAGGCCACGTGTGTAAAAAGGTATCCTCCTATCACATCTCCAAAGGCATAAATGTTCCTGGCTGTTGTTTGCAAATGCTCATTGACCTGAATGCCTTGTTTGCTGGAATGAACCCCCGCCGCCTCAAGATTGAGATGTTCGATATTGGGTTGACGACCAACGGTCAGGAGCAGCTCATGTGCCGCAAACGATAGTATTTTTATGCCTTGTTGGGCCACTACTATCTTCTTTGTTCCCTCTGTATAGGTTTTTATGACGCGTGCATTCGTGATAATTTCAATGCCCTCAAACTGCAGCGTAGCAGTGATCTCCTGTGATACTATGGGATCTTCTCGTGGCAGGAGACGCTCTGGCCCCTGAATAAGGGTGATCTTTGTGCCCAGTCGCCGCAATGCCTGTGCCAGTTCTACGCCAACAGGCCCCCCGCCGACGATAACACATGACTCTGGCAGTGTCGTCAGATCAAACACATCTTCATTGGTCATATACCCGGTCGCCTGCAATCCTTCGATTGATGGCACTGCAGGACGCGAGCCTGTCGCCAACAAGATGTTACGACTGATGATTTTCTCACCCTCTAAAAGAAGCGTTGTTGGTGAGGTGAATGAGATCTGTCCAAATCGTACGGTGACGCCTTTAACATATGCCTTTTCCGCCACACTCACGCGCTGAATAGCGGCCTGTATATAAGCGCTCACCTTTGCCATATCAACACCTTGATATGTTGCTTTTAATCCAAATTGTGCATACTGCTTGATCTGTTGTACAATACGTGCCACATGGATCAGGCTCTTACTCGGAACACAACCATAATGGAGACAATCACCTCCGAGCCGTTCTTTGTCCACAAGGAGCACGTTGTTGCCAAGAGACTGCGCGAGATGCGCAGCGGTCAGGCCCGCTGAGCCACCACCAATAATAGTTACGTCGTAAGCCATAGATGATCCTTTCGGATTTTTGGAGACAAGGCGAGGACAAGCCTCGCCCTTCCCGACGTGCCTCTTTAGCTTGTTTTAACATACAGTAGTTTGACCTTTTGAGCAGCGGTTCTGCCAGCAGTAAGGATCACGAACGCCGCAAGCAGAATCAGCGCTACGGCTGGAGCAGCTTTCCCCACCGCGAAAACTGGCGCGTGGCCTGAGAGGAAGGAGCGCTCACCATAGAAGAAGAGCACGATCGCTACCACGTAAAAGAGTTTGCTGATCATCCGGTAGCCGATATTATCGCCTTTTTGCGCAATTGCTATCTTGTAGACTCCGCGTACCAGCAGGAGCAGGAATACAGCAATGATCCAGAGTAATAGTCCGGCTATATTTCCCTTTGGTCCTACCTGGTAGCCGTTGAGACCCACTGTCAGGTTGAAGTAGCTTCCATAAAACATAATTGTTAAGCCAAGGATGAGGAGTGTATCTGTGACCAGCAGGCGAGGGATCCAGCCCAGACCCTGCCATGTCTCAACGCGTCCTCGGATGCCTTCACGACCTATGAGCAAAAACATGCCAGGAACCGCAATACCTAGAAAGCTAATCCAGTTCCACTGTGGAGGTTTGAGTGCATCTCCTGCTAACTGGCCAATCGCGATCGCAAACAAGATGGTTCCCACTATCAGGATCACTCCATCACGGAGCATGATTGAGAAGGTTATGTGGCCCAGCGGACGAGCAGGCTTGGAAACTCCGGACAGGATTAACCCACCTGTCCCGAAGATCAAGCCGGACAGGGCAGCAATAAACTGAGCGAGGGCGATCATTGGCGACGTATAACCTAGATGGAAAGCCGTCATGGAGAAGCCAAAGTATAAAAACGCATTAGCCAGAGCGGCGTCACCGGGGAGTACCCCTATGCCATGGTGAATATGCTTTTCGCGCAAGATGGCCATCCAAAGCATAACAGCAGCGTGGAGCATGCCGATGCAGCAAACAATCTCAGCTACCTTGATGATTGTGCTCAGGCTGACAGCAATCTCCTGTCCCCTGAAGGCGATATTCAGTGGTGTAAAGAAGGACAGGATCAGCATGACAACGCTAAGAATGGTGTATACACATGCACTCAGAAGTGTGTATCGCTTTACAAACGTGTTCGGCGGCTCTTTTAACGAAACTTGCTCTGTCGTGTCAATGGAAAGCACCTTACTCATCTGAAATCTCCTTGTCTTGAATAGGTAATCTCTACTGCTTCACTTCCTTGTCTGTTTTCCTTTGTTTCTCTAGACCACTTTTTTGTGGAAATATTCCCGCCAATTTCAATCAAAAGTAAAGCACTACATTATGACTAGAATACCGGCAAGTGAGATAGTGTATGATGCTGCTAGTTTGCTATCTTGCTCATTGTGGGCAACCTTAATGCTCTCTCCTGCCACGTGGACGAAGTGACATCTCCTTTTTGTGATCCAGGCTAAAGTGAGGAGAAGATGCGCTCTGAGCTCAGTGAGAGGAGAGGGCTCAAATGAGTTGCGTTCTTTTTCTCGCCAAGATATGATGATACTCGAGGACATAAAAATTATGAGAAGAGGTCGCTGGTTTTCATCAGGCAACTAACTGAAAGATGCATGAGCTATGAAACTCACTAACCAGTACAGAGAGATGAAACTCTTCAGGCGTCTGGAAAGCATCTTTGACAACTTCCTAGATGGGGTTATTGTTTGTGATTTAGAAGAGAAGATGATCTATCTCAATGCCGCTGCTCATGCCCTATTCGAAGGGCCACAAAAAGCTGTATGGAAAGGAGCCAGATTCCAGCAGTTTCTCCAGTGTTATAGGGGGGAAAAGATATCGCAAAGTACACTCGCCTCCATGAGTTGGCCTTTAAATCTAGTTATGGGCGAAGAAGCGCCACCCCATCCTTCTGAAACACATTTTCTCTGTCTCCTTCCTTCAGGGCGGCAAATCGCGGTTCGCATGGTTCATTCTTCTCTGTATAATGACCAGAAACACCGTGTGGGAACGCTTCTCGTCTTGCAAGATATGACATATTTGTATGAAAAAGCTATTTATCTCCAACGGGTCTCAAAGGCTACATCGGCGTTGATTGATGCTATCGCACAGGTCCCCTATCATTTAGAACTCCCCTTACCAGAAGAAACACCGTTACTGTCTCCTGCAATCCTTTTGATAGCGCAGCAGCTCGTGGATGTCATCTGGCAGGTCCTGGAGTGCCAACATGTCACACTGTGGGCACCAGGGGCAGCAACTGGGCACATCTACTATATCACGGGAAGTGGCCTGACTGCCGAGCAAGAAAACTATCGTTGGGAAGCTGTAGGGCCAGCCATCCTCTCTGAGGTTTTCGATGATTCAACAATAGCTCTATTGTACGCGAACCAGGAGGTGCAAATCTCGACAGAGCAGATGCGCCTTCCGGCCACTGCCCCTCCAGACTATGGCCCTGGCATGCTCCTTGTGGTCCCGCTCTTCCTCACACAGCAACTCAGTGGGATACTAAGTGTGAAGAAGGCGGGAGTGGCCAGCGTGTACACGTTGGAAGATGTCGCGCTGATCAAAACTGTTGCGGCGCAAGCTATGCTCATCATTGAAGGCCTTCACTATCTGCAGGCGCAATCGGAGAAACGGAATGCTGCCGTATTGATGCATGAAATACATCGTCTAAGCAATGATTTCCTGACTCTAGCTGCGCATGAATTACGCACTCCACTCACGACAATCAAAGGCAACATTCAGGTAGCTGAGCGCCGCCTGAATCGTTTCAAGCCTGTCGCTACGGGGCAAAGTCTAGGCATAACTGGTTACCTTGAACAAATACAACAGCCTTTAGATTCGGCGACAGAGGGAGCGCGTGTGC
This sequence comes from Dictyobacter halimunensis, assembly GCF_036245075.1. Taxonomy (NCBI): domain Bacteria; kingdom Bacillati; phylum Chloroflexota; class Ktedonobacteria; order Ktedonobacterales; family Dictyobacteraceae; genus Dictyobacter; species Dictyobacter halimunensis. The sequence continues at coordinate 691,863 of NZ_BSRI01000002.1, read as the reverse complement.
AACAGCGAATCATTAATGCCATCGTTGATGACGCACGCTTGCAAGTCGGAATGTTTCAGCTATCCAAAAAAGACTGCGATTTGCTTGCTTTGCTCAGAGAGGTAGTGTTCGAACATCAGCACTCAGATCCCATGCATTCCATTGTTCTCGATATGCCCCCGATGGAGCAGGCGATCCCTGTTGTGGCTGATCCTGAGCGAATCAAGCAGGTTGTGGCCACATATCTGGAGAATGCTCTGCTTTCGTCTCCGACTGATCGGCCAGTGATGGTGCGACTCAGGGCCGAGGAGAATATGATACATGTCTCGGTTCATGACGAAGGAGCAGGTATTCCTGTGAAGGAGCAAGAGTGTCTCTGGGACCGTTTCTATCGCGGCAAAGGGAGTGCGGTCCAGCAGGAACTTGACCTGAGCATGGGGCTGGGCTTCTTTCTGTGTAAGGCCTTTATTGAACACCACCAGGGTAGTGTTGGGGTACAAAGTGAACCAGGTCACGGCGCTACGTTCTGGTTTACGTTACCACTGTGAACTGAGGGAAAACCAGAATAATGTACCAGGACGTTAGGATAGCAGGAAAATCAAGAAACAATACACTCGATCTGCTTTCATTGCTGTCCGACTGTTGAACGTATGACCCAGCATCGCCACATCCAACCAGCTGAGAAATTGCGACTGGATAGGACGTGTAGCCCGGCAGCCGCGCTGATCTGTTGTGCCTCGATCGGGGTGTATGCTTTGTTGTGCTGCGGGTCCACGTGCTTGATCAGCCATTCGAATGGTCGCCAGGGGAAAGGAAATGGGCGGCGCGCATAGTCCTCTACGACCAGTTGTCCATGAGGAGTTAGCAGTGCCCTCAGTCCTCGTAGTACGGCCTGCGGATCGTCCAGATAATGCAGAGTATTGGTGCAGGTGATCAGATCGAAAGAAGCTGGCTGGTAAGGCAAGGTGCTCATCTGGTCGCTTTTCAGGGTACCCTGTATCAGGTGGATGTGTGGCTGGTTTGCCAGCAACTGACTTGCCTGATCCAGCATGTCCGCACTCTGATCGATGCCATATAATTCGGCCTGTGGAAACAGTTGGGTGAGTTTTTGTAAAAGGAGCCCGGTACCACAGGCAACATCCAGGATGCGTACAGGCTGATCCTGATTTTTAGCCTTTTCGTATAGACCTGGTTTGTCGATTTGCTCAAGCGTAGCAGACAGCGTCTTCTCTGAAAAAGTTTTCCAGGTGCGGTTATAGGTCGTGGCTCGTTTCCCCTGATAATATGTGCTCATCTGGCAGGCTGGCTTTCGTGGTTGACTGTTCTGGATCGCAGACTGGCCAGAAGATAGATGACGCCAAGCACTAGCAGGCCCAGTCCTGGGAGCCAGAATGAGAGCATGAAAGGGATAAAGTTTGCCGGAGTCAGGTGCCTTGCCAGCAGTATCTCGATGATGCCTACTCCCATGACAATAATGGCCGGAGATAGTGCCCCATGTCCAACATAGCCGCGCCTGGCGGCGAAGGCGACGATGAGAAGTCCTATGCCGAGCGCGAGGATGTAGACCGGAAAGACCAGGTTGCCGGGTAACTGGCCGGTAAAGGTAAAGAAGACCGCGATCCCGATGGCCGTCGTCAGACTACTGGCGATCACCAGGCGGCCGGGATTGAACAGCGCTGCGATCAGCATGCCTATACCCAGAGACAATACCCCGAGTGGATATTTAAAAGGATTAGGATGCAGTAGCCAGGCCACCAACAGCGCGATGATTCCTAACAGGAGCAGAATATATGCCTGGCGCTGATCAGAATGGATCCGTGCTACCGAAAATGATCTGGCCATACGTGTTCCCTCTATGTATGTTTCTGGTTAGCCTATCTCAGGGCGGCGAAGGTTTGTAAGATGCCTCCGGCTAAAGCCCATAGGATAATGAAAAATATCCAGATGCCCCCATGCCGCCGGCGCGCCTCGCGCGTCGTTACCGTTTTAAACCATTGAGCGGTGACCGGACGGCTCAGGCGCCATACAATCAGGGGCGAGAAGATCAGCAAGATGATCTCCGTTACAAAGGGCCAGTAGTTGCCAATCCTGGCACTCTGATACAGGTTAACAAGCGAGATCAGGCCGCCTAGCGAGAGGACTATATTGGCCACGATTTGTATGCGTCGGGCCCAGTCGCGTCCACTGCGGACCATCTCGCCGAAGAGTGCTGGTAGACAGGCAACGATCAGCGCAATAATAAAAAACAGTATGCCGCTGATGCGCGTGTTTGAGGGGTGGAACACGAGCAGGTACACGGGCGTAAACAGGATCTGTACGGCCAGTCCCCAGTCAAAGGCGACGGCCATGCCAATTCCCTGTGGCGCGGTGGTTTTGTTGTCCGGCGCTTTTGTCCCCATGGATTTTTGCGTTTCCAATGCTATTTTTCCTTTTGTTTGCTCATACTACAACACGTCTGAGCCTGGATATTTTTACACGCTTTGCGGACATGCAAACGCATCTGATCATGTCGTGATAGCGTCGCGTGGCGCTCGTGTGCGACAATAGTGCCGAGTGCTACCTGTTGAAATGCATGATCCTTACACAAATAGTACCAGGAGAACCATGACCTATGCAAAAAGGTGCCGAACAGACCTTTGTGGTTGAACTGTTGACGACGCTGCGCGATAGCCGCTTCAGTCCGCGTGCCTGGGGACGTTTCTTCCTGCATTCCTGGCTGATGGCCTGTCAGACAGCCCGTGGGCATCCGTCCTTGAGACGCTCCTGGCTGCGGATAACCTGCCTCATTGGCGTGCTATCCCTGCTTATTTTGTTAGCCAACACCTTGTTGCTGGGTATCGCTGATACCGCGTACTTGCTGCCAGTCTTCGCTATCTGTATCGTCTGGCAACAGTGCGACCTGTTCTGGCACCTGGGTCTGAACCGCTCTGCATCTGACGGTCAGCTATTGCCCCATGTGGGAATCGCTAATACGCTTACCTGGGTGCGGGGACTGGGCACATGCTATCTGCTGGCCCGGCTCGTGGGCGGATTAACCATGTTTCCCGCTCTGACGCTGGTCATCTTTTTATCTGGCATCGCGACCGATATGTTGGATGGCTATCTTGCTCGCTACCTGCGCACGCAGAGCAGGTTGGGGCAGATCGCCGATGGGGAGACCGATTTCTGCCTCTATCTGACGCTCACGCTCATCTTCTTACGGGATGGTATGCTGCCGCTCTGGATCGGAGCGATCATGCTGCTACGCTTTCTGTTGCCCCTGCTGGCGGCGCTTGTAAGCTACCTGGCGCTGGCCCATCCCGTACGCTTTGGCTCAACATGGTGGGGCAAAGCCGCTGGCCTGACACAGTGCCTCTACTTTCTCTACCTGCTGCTGCCGGCCTCGTTGGCTATCCACATTCATTTTCTGGCTGCTCCGTTACTCTGCATCGTTATCTTTCTATTAATAGCTGCGCCCGCCGCCCAGTTGATAGCAAATATACGGCCGCAAGCCTCATCATAAGTGCTTCCTGGGCCGGGCGGCGATTTTTAAATTTTTAGATTTTTAATATTCTTTACGTGCCAGGAGCGTGACGTAGCCAAATGTGTTGGATTGGATAGCTGCTTTGGCTGCGCGGGCCAGCCTCTTTGCCTGTTCTATGTCAAACGAAGCTGGCAACTCGATTTTTTGCAGGCGCAGCAGCAGCTCTGTTCCCAGTAGCTTGCCTTGAATTTGCTCGACCATGTCATGCAGTGCCGAGTCATGGTTTTCAATGCGGGTGATATTCAGGCCCCCCTTCTCCAGGTAGCGGATATAGGACTCTACCGGTTGCGCATCCGCGATGCAGGCGATCCAGGCGAGCAGGCCCTGTAGATCCTCGGGCACCGCGCCTGTACATGTGAGATCGCTCAGACCCAACTGGCCCGTTGGCTTGAGGACGCGCTGGAATTCTAAGGCCGCCAGCGTTTTATCTGGGAATGTGCAGAAGGCGCACTCACAGATGAGCGCATCAAAAGAGTTGTCCGATACAGGCAGGTGCTCGGCATCCCCCTGTTGGAATGTGACGAGATGGGAGAGGTTAGCGGCAGCAGCCGCCCGGGTCGCCTGTTGGACCGCTTCCGCACCATACTCGATACCCAGAACCTGGCAGCCGAAGCGCCGGGCCAGCGCGATCGCGCTGGCCCCCTGCCCTGATGCCACATCCAGCACACGCTGTCTTTCCCCGAGGCGTAGCAGGGATCCCAGGTATTCGGTTAGCTTGATACCGCCTGGATGAAATGAATCGCCCAGCAGCAATCTGGCGGCATCGCTCTGATAGGCCAGCGCGCAGCACGCCTTCACCTTTGTAGCGTCAAATGTATGCTCTGTATTCATCGGCCAACCTCATTTCTGCTCAAAGGTGAAGGTCAGTGGTTCGGGTGTATAAGGGATACTGGAGCGCCTGGCCTGGCTGCGCTGGCGTTCACGTGCCTGTAGCTGGACGCGTGCCTGCTCGCGATAGCCCACATTGTTATAGGCGCAGAACGGAATCTGCTTGCCGTCTGGTAACAGGATCTCTTTACAGCACTTCATCAGGTTCTTCTGGTTAAATGTCCAGGGATCCATAAAATCCTGGAGCATGATCATAAAGATGTTGTTCGCGAACGCTTGTAGGTCTAATCCATTATCAGGTAACCCACAGGCGGCGCAGGAAAGGGCGAACTGCTGCGCCGCCTTGTCCGATCCCGGTACAGCGGAAGATGACCACAGGCCCTCCAGGGCAGCCTTAATATCCTCTGAGAGGTCAGCCGCCGCCCGGTTAGCGATGTAATCCAGATAATCCTCGACATTGAGCACGCGCGTCAGCGGCAGAACGGTATCCCCATCTTTGAGTACATACGTTACCGAGTTGCAGGTAGGAAAGCAGCAGGGGACCGGTACGAAGTCCGAGACCAGCAGGGTCTGATTAGTCTGTTCTTCCAATGCTTGCAGGATATCAGGGATGGTCAGGCGCTGCATAGGATCGCTTTCACCATGGCGACCAGATTGGAAGGCGGGCTGAAAATTGATGCCGCGTACCGCTGGATGCTGTAGACCAAAGTTGACGATGGCGCCAACCTCGTGTAGATTCACAAAGCGATCCACCGCGGGCACCAGGACGACATGCGCGCCGATCTCTGCCAGCCGATCCAGCGCGCGCAGCTTTTGCGGCAGGATAGCGGGCTCATCGCGCAGGATACGGTAGGTCTCGGCCTCAAAGCCATCAAACTGGAAGTAGATAGAAGGACGTAGATCGGCCAGTTGCCACAAGAACTCATCATCGTCGGCGATGCGTTTCCCATTGGTGTTCAGCATGACGTGGCGGATATTGCGCTTTTTGGCCGCCTTGATCATCTCGATAATCTGCGGATGGATGGTTGGCTCACCGCCTGAGAACTGCACGACCTCGGGATTGCCCTCTGTCTCTACCAGATGATCCAGGATGCCCTCAACCTCCTCCAGGGTCAGATTAAAACCCGCGCCCGCATTGGCAAAACAGAGCGGACAATCCATGTTACAGGCGCTATTGACCTCAATGATGCCCAGACAGGCATGCTGCTGATGATCTGGACAGAGTCCGCAGTCGTACGGACAGCCGTTTTGTACCTCTGTGGTGTAAGCCAGGGGGATGGTGCCCGGTTTATTGAAGCGGGTGGCGGAGACGTAGGCCTGTGCATCGCCATAGACCAGTCCTTCAAATACTCCATGCTCGGGACAGCGCTTGCGCATATATACTTTATTGTCGCGTACAAGTATATGCGCATCAATCACTTTGCGGCAGTCGGGACAGATACTGCGAGTCAGTTCGAGAAAGACATAATCCGCGTCTTCCTTGCGGCGCAAGCCTGGTCCCGGAGTGCTGGCTATGGTATCTCTCGCTATCTCTGGAGTTGTAATGACCCGGGTAGGTACCTTATCCTGTTGATGCATGAAAATCTCCTCCGGCTTTACCCTCAACTATTGTGACGCATGCTCGAGTTAATATCGCCTGCCAGGTACTATGTATTGATGGTAACCGATTAGAAGTAGAAATACTATAGGTGGCTCTGCCTGGATACCTACTTTGCGTTTTCTCCCCAGGTGGTGAGGTAGTACCACAGACAGTTAAAATCGTCCATTTTCATCTCTTCCAGCGCCTGAGTATAGAGCGACTCTACCTCATCTTTATTGGCGATCCCCGTGCTGATGACCAGGGGTTGCAGAAGCTTGAGAAAGACCTGCATATCCTCATAGAAGCTCTGGTGAGAATCCGAGCCAGCGGAGCAGTCAACCGCGAACGCTTTGTGCTGAACGTTGCGACACCCGGTATTGCGCAGGAAGCGCTTGAGCATAGGAGTGATCGCTATCTGACGCCCATCCTGTGAGAATGTATTGCCGCTGAGATGGATAGCCCGTGTGCATAAGCCAAATAATGTTTCGGTCTTTGGACTGTTGCTGATAAACCATTCGCAATCTGTCAGGCGAATGATGCCACCCGGGCGCGCTACCCGGACACATTCCTGTAAGAACCTGGGCCAGTTGTCGCTGGAGCGGAACATGAAAGAAGCGATCAGGCGAACATTAATAAAGTCAAAACTATCAGTCTGAAAATCAAGTGACTGCAAAATATCCATAGTGTGGAAATGGGTATTGAACAGGGAGCGCTGCGATGCCTGGAAACGGGCGTATTCAATCATGAGCTGGCTGATATCGACGCCGGTGATCTGTTTATTGGGATAAAGGTATGCCATTTCCAGGGCCCACTCGCCGGGCCCGCAGGCTACATCAAGCACGTCGATGATGCCAGCCTGATCGATCGCTTCATCCAGGGGGCCTCCCATGGCCCTGGTGAGCAGGCGAGCCTGCTTTGTAAGCCTGGCTATTTCAGAGGCACTCTCTGGATCAGTGAAGTACGCCTCTCCCTGTGAAGGAGTATGCTCTAAATCTGCCATTGTGTTTCCCCTTTTACTGTAACTGTCAGGAATTTATAGGTAGAGATCGTAGCGTATCCTATAGTAATAGGCGTTTTCGTCTGTTCAAACGTGATAAGAATAGTACTTGCTAGTATAAAGACATGTTACTTTTTATGCAAGGATAAACTTTTCTTGACACGTTTGTTAAAGGAACGTATAGTATTTCATTGTTTGTAAGTTATAACAAAGACAAACACAACCTGAACACTAATTGCGTGTGTAGCTGGTCGCAATAGGCCACGTGCTTGTTGGGATATGTGTGCAAATGTTATTTTGAAGTGAGGCTTGCAATGGATCATACGCAAATAGGCCAGCAGATCATTGATAGCGTAGCGCAGAGCGTACGTGAATCTTCCGACATTGCGGCTATCATTGATAGGGCTCTAGAGACTATTCATACCCATTTGCATACAAGTGTCACATGCTTCCACGTTGTAGATGATACCCGTAAGAGCTATCGTTTGCTGGGCATTCATTCCACCTGTGATGACGATGTTCTGGCACGCCGTTTACATACATTATCAGAACACGTTTGCCCATTCAACGAGTGGCCGCATAACCGACAGCAGCCGCTTGTGCTCTCGGATGTGCAGGCTGGCATGCGTGAGGAGCAGGGGGAGAAGTGGCGGTTCTGGGATCACGAGCAGATACAGAGCATTATCTTTATTCCATTGTGGTTTGGCAATCATTATGAGGGCATGTTGACGGCGGCTTTTGCGAACGTGTTGCCGCAGGAAACAACACTGATATCTTCATTAACGGCGGCTGGTACATACATTGCGGCCGCGCTGGTACAGGCGCGTATGAATCTGACGATTCAGAGCGAGCAGACAAGCCTGTATACTATTCTGGATCAAATTCCTGAGGGGGCTCTGATCGCCGATGCTATCAGTGGCTCTATCCGTTATGCCAATGAGGCGGCTGCTGGCTTATTGCAAACCTCCCTCGCTCAGTTGATCGGTTTGCCAGTACACCAGTTTACACGTCAGCCTGTACCTGAGGTACAGCATATGGCTCCGGAGGTGCTTCCGCCCTGGAATTTTTTTCTGATTCAAGCGTTAAGCGGCGAAATCATTCGCAGTAAAGAAGCAACGCTTGTTACCCCCGATGGTCAGAGAATCGTCGTGCTGATTTCATGCGCCCCGATCTCAGTTAAGCACGATAAGCAGCAGATCCTGACCGGAGCGATCATCCTCTTTCAAGACATTACAAAAACAAAAAACATTGAGCAGCACAAAAATGAATTTCTCTCCATCGCCAGCCATGAATTGCGCACGCCCGTCACCATTATCCAGGGATTTGCGGATCTCTTAGCGCATGTGCCCCTGGAGGCAAGCTCCCTCAACGAGTTGACGCAGTCGGCGCTCATGCATATCGTCGACCAGAGTGAATACCTGACCCGTTTGATCGACGCGATGCTGGATATTACCCGGATTGAGCAGCAGCAATTGCGGCTCGATCGAGCGTTACACGATCTTCACCGTCTCCTGAGGCAGGTTGTCGATAGCCAGGTGATGACGACCAGCCGCCACCAGATCCATCTAACGGTAGAGGGACTGCATGAGCAAGAGCCACTACTCGGCGTCTTTGATAAAGAGCGCATCATCCAGGTCATCAGTAACTTGATCAATAACGCGATCAAATACAGCCCTGATGGTGGCAAGATCGAAGTCGGCTTGCGCGTGGTTCCCGTCGATAAGCGGAGCGAGAAGCATCGTGAGGCCTGGATGTGGGTGAAAGATCAAGGGATGGGGATCGCTCCCGATGAATGCTCACGCATCTTTGAGCGTTTCTATCGGGCACGTGCGACCAACAACTCCTCCTTAAGTGGCTTCGGTATCGGACTCTATGTGACCAGGGAAATTATTAATCGTCACGGTGGTCGCGTCTGGGTTGAAAGCAAACTGCACAAGGGTTCAACATTTTACATCCACCTGCCATTATACGCATCATCTCAAATCGTCACTGAGGCCGCCGACTAGCACGCGATTTATGCTCGATTGGCTGAATAGTAATCTTATACCTTGACTCTATCGAGTAAATCAATTACGGTATAAGGAGCATGAGTATTAATGCGTGGAATGCACAATACGATAAAAGGATGAAATGCTGCATTGGTGCATGGTCATATAGCATCATAAATCTGCATCTGCTGAATAGAGGATTCACGAAGAATGGTCGGGAACTGGTTTTTTCGAGTTTGGAAGAAGCAACGCTTCAAAGCTTTGATTGTTGGAACCCTGAGCTATCTTTTGATACTGGCCACACTGCTGACGATCCAGACCCTGGTGCCCCAGCGGGCCGGTGTGTTGCCATTGGTTTCTATCTTTGCGCCCTACCTGTTTATACCGCTGGTCATCCTGGTCCCTTTCCTGTTCTGGCGTTTTACCACGGTGCTACGCATTGTGTTTGTCTCAGGGATCGTGCTGTTGTGCCTCTGGTTTCCACCGCGGCCGGGCGCTGGAAATGCACAGGAGTCTGCCTCAGGGCAAAAAATCACCGCGCTGACCTGGAATTACCGGGGCAGAAATAAGCGAGACGGATATCTCAGGCAGATCATCAATGAAACCAATCCTGATATCATAGCATTGCAGGAGGCTGATTGGACCGGCATCGACGTGGCGACGGACCTTTTGCAGGCGTATCCGTATCATCTGTACCGGCCAAATGATGTTCCTCCGGGTGAGGCCGTACTGAGCAAATATCCAATTGTAGACCATGGCAGCGTACAGGCCGCGAACGGATCGCGGGCGGTGTGGGATATTCCGCGTGTCCTCTGGGTGCGCCTGGATCTAGGTCATGGCCGCACCATGATGGTTGTCAATGCGCATCCCATCTCGTCCGTCAATACGGTATATGGCTGTACGTATTGCCCTCAGCGGCGCGATAATCAGGTGCTGGCGCTCCACCAGTTTTTGCAGCCGCTACTGGCGCATGGAGAGCACCTGCTGCTACTTGGTGATATGAATCTCACCGATCGCGAGCCGTCCTACCATGATCTCTCTTCCAGTCTGACTGATAGCCAGCTACAGGTAGGAGGGGGGTATGGACAATCGTGGGGGATCAACTACTTCAACCGGGTATGGACGTTTTTTCGCATCGACTACATGCTCGTATCACCCAACGTTAAGCCTTTGAAGCTGGACACGAATTGCGTCGCGCGTGGCAGTCAGCATTGTATTCTGATTGGCCAGTTTTCTGTCTAGCGGTTAGAATAAGTCCACACTGGTTATTTATCGGGTGCGCATCCGCGTACCCGATGCCGCAACATACAAATAACCCCTGAGCACCACAGGTGCGAAAATCCAGGCACCCGGTAGGCAATGATCTTGCGTGTAAGACGTATGCTAAGAAGAGTCGGATAACGACCATATTAAGAGAGGTGATCTGTAGTAATGACTGAGAAATATTTGCCCACGCCAGTCTGGAATGGAGCGTTGAACCAATGGGAGGCCGTGGATTTTCGCCGCGGACAGAGGGTTGTCAGCTGGCCCGAGGGCTTTGACGCGGCCTCGCTACCATCCCCTGAATATAGTAAAGGGGACCGTGTCCAGTTTGTGCGCGATGAGACCTGTGCCCGTGAAGGGGTGGTCCGCCGTGTGCTCCTGCGCGGGGGCGTCTATGGTCCCATGGAGGACCAGGATAGGGCCATTCAACGCTGGTATCTGGACCCTGAGAATATCACCTACATTGTCACGGCCCGTGGTCATGACCACACCATTAAGTCCTGGAACATCCTTGGTCGTTTCGTTTCGCCTGAACGCATCTCGCGTATCCTTCCTTTACACGATTAACCATTGTACTAACTGGGGACTGAGCAGCAATGCGTCACAAGACCTTAACTGTTGCCCATATCTCAAAAAGATCGCTAGGAGTGCTTGAATTTTATGGAAGAGCGCGATAGACGTCCATCGTATGCCCGGGAAAACTATCCCAGGGCACGTTTTATACGCCTGATTCTTATCGTTATTGTGATCATTCTGCTCTGCCTGCTCTATTTTTTCTGGCCGTATGTCGCCAATTTCTTTTAGCACTGCGATAGGCTGTGTTGAGCCGAGGGATCACACCGCTCTCTGCAGATCGGCGCGATCCGTTTACTCTCATTTTAGCTGGTTGGTTTGAGCGGATGCCCCCAGGCCACGGTGCCGATGACCTGGAGGGGGATCATGCCATGAGGATGGTAGCGCAAGAGGAAGGAGCTGGCCTCGTGATCAAATTTTTCGGCCGCTTGCTGGCCCATGCGTTCACGAGTAAAGTTGCTGCGCGAGTGCAGTCCTTCAATAAAGTCCTCGATGCTCTGATGAAAATCAATTGGCGTGGTCTCGGTTTCACCAATCGTGTGGAACAGGCCGCGCTCCTCCAATTCTTTGCGCACATAGGTTGAGCGATGTCCACGGTGGCTAGAGTAGCGCGCCTGCAACTGTGAGAGCTCCTCGTTCCAGGGCATCGACAGGGTACGGCGGTGGACCAGGGCCAGCACACCCCGTGGCGTAAGAAGGTCGTGAAAGCGCGGGAAGGCTATTTCCCACTCCGTCCAGTGAATGCTGGAGCCGGCGGTGATCAAGGCATAGGGTGGGCTAAGGGGGACCTCTTCGATCTTGCCATAGATCCAGTGCAGATGAGGATGATCGCCGTCGGGCAACTGTTTCCCCCGTTCAATCATGTGTTGTGAGAAGTCGACCGCGTCCACACGATCCACAAAGTGGATGCATTGGCGGGCAATATCGCCTGAACCGGCTCCCACATCTAGCAGTGTACGCGGCTCATCTTTGATCAGGTCGGCCAGGATGGAGAACGTTTCTGGTGGATATGGTGCGCGATAGCGGTAGGCATCCACCACCTGCTGATTTTGAAACGATTTCGCGAACTGGCGATCGAAGTTGTCGGGTTTGGGTTGCATGCTCTTTCCTATCTTCATCTAGAACCAGTATATTATGTCAACATCTTCTCATATATCTTACTCTATAACCAGATAACGTCGTAGTAAAAAGCATCATCGCTATCAAATGCTGCTGGCATTGTTTTTCCAGTAATACGAACATCGTGATGAGTTCAGATGTGGTAAAGGGGCGGTTTGAAACCTGTAAAAGCTCTGCTACGTGCTAGATATGGTTGGGTTTTACCCGGGGGTGATACGTGGAGGACTGAGCGATTTCCACCAGGAGCACTATCAATCCCCTATGAGACAGAAGATCTTAATTTAGGAGCATCCATGATCAATTTGCGTGAAGTTGGCGCCTATGCCAGGCCGGCCAATCAAGATGGGGTGGATATCACTTTTGGCATCTATCTACCTGGTATTACTGCACAGGATGGTTATGAAGTGCATGTACAGGTATTGCATAAAGCGGATCACTTTTATGAAAATGTTCTACCGCGCGACTTTCTCCTTCGCTACCGAGAAGGAGCGGCCAATGATCTCTGGCATGTAGATGTGCATCTTTCGTTGGAGGAGGGAACCCATTTTGGTCTCTCTGGAACGTACCTTTATCGTTATCAGCTGCTGCAAAAAGATCCTGCTAGTGAGGAAAAGCGCGTCGTGACGCGTTGGTTTACCGATCCATTTGCCCTGGCGACCGATATCGGCCTGCTCTCCTCAGTCGTGACGCCCGAGAGCTTTTCGCCATTTGAATGGACCGATCAGGATTGGAAGACGCCCGAACTGGCCGACCTGGTCGTGTATGAATTGAATGTGGAAGAATTTAATAGCAACTTCGCGGGCGTGATTGAGCGTATCCCATATCTGAAGAGCCTGGGCGTAACCTGCCTGGAATTGATGCCGATTACCAGCCTGAAGCTGAACTTCAACTGGGGATATGAGCCGCTACACTACTTCGCTCCATATGAGCGCTGGGGTGGCATCCAGGGCTTGAAGCAACTGGTCAATGCCTGCCACAACGAGGGTATCGCTGTGATCCTGGATGTTGTGTACCAGCACGTGGACGCCAGCTTTCCCTATAACCTTATTTATAAGGATACAGGGTTGGAGAGTCCTATGATTGGTGGCGATGGTCCCTTTGGTCCCGAGATCGATTTCTCGAAAGATTTTGCCCGAGAGTATATTCAGACCGCCAATTATCACTGGCTCCATGAGTACCATGTTGATGGCTTCCGCTACGATGAGGTGACGGACCTCTACGATGGTCCGATGGGTATTCAGTACGCGCAGATCGCTTACAATACCTATAATGAATCTCTCAAGATTTCACGCTTTACGCCTACCGGTAAGGCGGGTGAGTATAGCCGTTTAATCCAGTGTACCGAGGCCCAGAACCGGCCACAGGAGATTCTCAAGAATACTTTCTCGACCAGCACCTGGCAGGACAGTCTGCGTTGTATGGCGGAAGGCATGGCGGAGACCGGGACCGTGGATGAACATTTTGTCCATCATGTTGTGCTGGATCAAAACTATACCGGCTATCCTTACACCAAGACCGTGCAGGACATAGAGGGGCAGCCTGTCGATATGCCCGTGATGCCGTTTCAGTACCTGGAGAACCATGACAACAGCCAGTTGATCTCACACGTTGCTATTCTTCCCGATGATGTGCCATTTGGGGATCGCAGCCAGTTTTATAAGCTGCAGCCCTTTGCCATTGCGCTGTATACCTGTGAGGGCACACCAATGCTCTGGCAGGGTCAGGAGTTCGCGCAAAACTATGTCTTGCCGACTAAAGGCCGGGCGCGTGTCTGCTATCAGCGCAACATCAGCTGGGAGTATTTCTATGATGAGTATGGAACTCCCCTGGTGCAGCTTTACCGTACGCTGGGTTCGCTGCGCCGCGACTATGCCGCGCTGCGTAGTCGAGAGTCCTTCTATTATAGTGCTGAGTCGCGCATTGAAGACAAAATCGTGGCCTACCGGCGTCACCACGGCGAAAGCGGCCAGGTCGCGCTTGTCTTCCTCAACTTCTCGGACGCGCCCCAGAAGATAGATGTGCCGTTCCCCTGTACAGGTACCTATCGCGAGATGATCGATCACCAGAAGCGTAGCGAGCCCTATGAGATCGAGGTCTCTGAGGAGAACCAGATGTTCGAGCTTGAGGTGCCCGGCCACTATGGTTTTATTTTCATCAAAGAGTAACTTACCCTGTTGCATGCCTGAAGAGAGGGTATACACAACGGCGACGACGTGCCTGACACGCCGTCGCCGTTGTGTATACCCTCTTGCCTCCTCTATTGAATAGATCAGTCTTACCGATAAATAATACTAGATTTCCAGAACATGCATGGCATGCGATGGAGATAGTGTTCAGGGCCGTAATATGGTTTCTACATTGCACATTCCTGGCCCACAAAATCTACCTATAGTAAACGATTAGTAAACGATTTGTTTGTGGAGGTTTCCTTCAGATGTCTATGCATGATATTACACGTAAACTGGCTTTGATTGCCGCTGGAGCAGCCCTTGGTGGATGTCTGGCCTTTGTTCCTGGCCAGATGGCGATCCATGCGGCCCCAATGCCTCACGGCGGACACCATGGCGCGTCCCATCACGGTGGTCATCACAGCTCAGTCCATCACGGTGGTCATCACAGCGCGGCCCATCATGGTACCGCTGCTCATGGCGCGGCTCACCATGGTGTAGCTGCCCATCACATCGTTAGTGGCGCCCTGATTGCTTCCGCTCCCATGCCTCATGGTGGACACCATGGAGCATCCCATCACGGTGGTCATCACAGCTCAGTCCATCACGGTGGTCATCACAGCGCGGCCCATCATGGTACCGCTGCTCATGGCGCGGCTCACCACTAATAACGGTTTCTGATACTGAACCAGAACTATAGTAACCAGTCAATCTGAAAGGAGCCAGCGAACACGGTGTTCGCTGGCTCCTTTGTGCTGTTATCTGAAGCGTAGCACTATTGCTCTTCTTTGGTGAGCACCTCGTCGATGAGGCCATATTCCACGGCCTGAGGTGCGGAAAGATAGTAGTTACGATCGGCATCTTTTTGGATGCGTTCAATCGGCTGACCGGTATGCTTGGAAAGGATGCCCAGCAGACTCTGGCGCAGGCGAATGATCTCGCGTGCCGTAATCTCGATGTCGGAGGCTTGCCCTTCGGCGCCACCCAGTGGTTGGTGGATCAGGATGGTTGAATTGGGGAGCGCAAAGCGTTTGCCATGCGCGCCGACAGCCAGTAGCACCGCTCCCATGCTCATCGCCATACCCATACATACGGTTGAGACATCGGCTTTCAACGACTGCATCGTGTCATAGATCGCCAGGCCCGCATAGATCACGCCACCGGGGCTATTGATATACATGCTAATATCTTTGGTTGCATCTTCATTCTGCAAGTACAGTAACTGGCCTACAACGCTATTGGCAACCATATCATCGATCTGTGTACCTACGAAGATGATGCGGTCCTGGAGCAGGCGCGAGAAGAGATCATGGCTGATAATGCCGCGTGGCGTTGTTTCTACCACGTAAGGAATGATCCCTCTTGGCTCCAGAAAATCGCGAGACTCTTTGATCCACTTTGGATCGCGTGGATTGAATTTGCTCATATTGGCTCCTGAATAACGATATATTCTTTTCCATCTTACCGATGGAGAACGCGCTCCTCTTTCCTGGCAGGTAGCACGGATAGCATTTCTAGAGGGTGACTTGTATGTCTCCATGATACAAGATCTCGACGCAATTGTCCAAGTTTGCCGGCTATGGATAATTCATACACAGTGGTAACGCAATCTTTATAGAATTCTCATGAAAAGGATAGGTAAATAGGGAAAGGTGTTTTGTAAAAAGAGAAAACATGATAAGCTAGAGGGTATAGATAGGTAGGTATACTGGTGATACTTTTAATAGACTGGTATATATTTATCAATTTTTAAGAGTGATTAATCGAACGGTTCAGCGAAGAACTATTATCTCTTGGATGAGCTTAGGAAGAAGAGACACACTTTGGACGCTTTACACACTCAACGTGGCTCGACAACTATTAATGGTGCTGCAAAACGACCTCATGTTGTTATTGTTGGTGCTGGATTTGGCGGTCTGAATGCTGCCAAAGCCCTAAAGGATGCACCTGTCGATATCACTGTGATCGATCGCAATAATCACCATCTCTTCCAACCTTTATTATATCAGGTGGCTACAGCTGTCTTGTCGCCGGCCGATATCTCGGCTCCTATCCGTCACATTTTGCACGGACAAAAAAATACGAAGGTTGTGCTGGCCGAAGTGACCGGCATTGACCGCGAGCAGCAAGTGGTGCTGACCGCCGACCGCTCGATCCCATTCGACTATCTGATTGTGGCTACGGGCGCCAGCCATAGCTACTTTGGCAATGATCACTGGGCACCTTTCGCGCCTGGCTTGAAGTCGATCGCCGATGCCACGGCGCTGCGGCGTAAGATTCTGCTGGCTTTTGAAGAGGCCGAGCAGGAGACCGATCCCGATCGCCAGCGTGCGTTGCTCACCTTTATCCTGATCGGTGCTGGTCCTACCGGTGTTGAGATGTCTGGCGCGATAGCCGAACTGGCCCACGTCGCCCTGGCATCAGATTTCCGCAACATTGACCCGAAATCTGCTCGTATCATTCTGGTCGAGGCTTTACCACGTATTATGCCGGCTTTCAATGAGCACCTGGCTAAAAAGGCACAGGACGGCTTGCATAATCTGGGTGTCGAAGTTCGTACCAGCTCTGCCGTCCAGGAAGTGAACGAGCACGGGGTGGTGATTGGGGGCCAGCAGATTGAAGCCGGCACCGTGATCTGGACCGCGGGTGTTTCTGCCTCGCCGGCCGGTAAGTGGTTGGGGGCAGAGGTAGATCGCGCGGGCCGTGCCAAAGTGGATGAGCATTTAAACCTGCCCGGTTACCCCAATATCTTTATTGTGGGTGATACCTCGTCCGCTACCCAGGATGGTAAGCCAGTTCCAGGGATTGCCCCGGCCGCTATGCAGGGTGGCACATATGCTGCTACCGTCATTAAAGATCGTGTCGCAGGTAAACTAAATAGTCAACAGTTCCGTTATCATAATAGGGGCAATCTGGCGACTGTGGGACGCTCTTATGGCATTGCCGATCTAGGGAAGGTGAAATTTACCGGTTTCCCTGCCTGGGTCTTTTGGATCGTGGCCCACATTCTCTTTTTAATTGGTTTCCGCAATCGTTTTCTGGTGCTTTTCCAGTCATTCTGGGGATATGTCACTTTCCAGCGCAATGCTCGTTTAATCACACATGAGCAGCAGCCGGCGGTGACAAAAGCGAAGTCTGTGGAGCGGGAACTGCAACCAAGCTAGAATTTCTTTTTGCGCCCCTTCGTGTACAAAGTGTCACAAGTACTAAACAAGGAGAACTTGAGGTGAAGGGATGCAAGAATTTCCAAAGGGCAAGATAGTCCGAGACCGCTATATTATTGAAGATCTACTGGGGCAGGGTGGATTTGGCGCGGTATACCGTGTCAGGGATAGACGAGTCAAAGGAAATGTCTTTGCGCTTAAAGAGGTAGAAAGTCTGGAGCGGCGTCAGAAGGAGAGCTTCCTGTTTGAAGGGGAAGTTCTCCGTCGCCTGGATCATCCTGCCCTGCCTCGTGTCTACCGCGTTTTTGAAGAGCCGAAACAGGATCGCATCTGCATTTTGATGGATTATGTTGCCGGCCCGAATCTGGAGCAGTTGCGTTCCGAACAGCCTGGTAAGCGTTTCGAGATACACCAGGTACTGGAGATGATGGCCCCGATCGCTTCGGCCATCTCTTATTTGCATGCACAGAAGCCTCCCATTATTCATCGGGATATCAAGCCATCCAATATCATTATCCCAACTTCTGGCGAAAACGCTGTGCTTGTCGATTTTGGTATCGCCAAAGAGTACGATCAGGATGCCACGACAACCGCCATCCGGCATTGTTCCCCTGGCTATGGAGCTCCTGAGCAGTATGTGAGTGGAACGGAGAGCCGAACCGACATCTATGGCTTTGGTGCTACTCTCTATACCCTGTTGTCAGGGACCATCCCGATTGATGCGCTCTACCGTATCACACGCCTGAGCGTGAATCGCGCTGATCCTTTGGTGCCGATCAGTGAACTGGTGCCGGAAATGCCGGCCGATTTTGCTGCGGCCATTCATCGCTCGCTGGCGGTCAATAGTAACGATCGTTTCGCTACCGTAGATGAGTTCTGGCAGGCGTTAGAGGCTGCCATGCTGAGTCCGGAAGAACGTTCAAAGCAGCGAACCAGCCCGTTACTGGTACAGGAAGAAGCGACGCCGGCGCTGGCACCAGCTCTCCTGCCTGCCACTGGCAGATTGGAACACTCAGCGGCGGTCTCCACCGTACCTGATACTGACAGAGGGAGTGACTTCGTCGAAACCGAGGATTTTCCTGTATCCGGTGGACCCTCGGAGCCCGGTGGAGCTTCTCCAAATTCATCCTCGCCGCGACGGCGCCGCAAAGCCGGACTGATCGTTTTGCTCATTGCGTTGCTTCTGTTGGTGGGAGGCGGAACTGCCGTGCTGGCCTGGTTCCATATGCTGCCGGTGGCGGGACTTTTTCCTCCAACCACGACTCGATCTACCCCTATAGCTCAAAAGACGGTAGCACCAACGCCGACCAGTACAGCGACGCCGAAGCCGAAGCCGACTGCAACGCCGAAGCCGACGCCAGCACCTCCGGCAACGCCGGCCCCAACCAGGGCGCCCGCGCCGCCGCCGGCTGCTGGTTTCCCAACCATCGCGTCATCCTACAGTGGTACCATCCATAACACGCCTGCATCTGTGGATTCAACTATGACATTGACCAGCATGAGGCAGCAGCAGGGGACAATCAATGGTCATTTGACGCTGGGAGCAGGCCTGCAGGGTGATGGCGACTTTACTGGCCAGGTGACTAACGACAAAAAGATCCAGTTCCAGGTGCCAAGCTATGCCGGGCATCAGCCCCTCCTTTTCATGGGACAGATCCAGGGCGATGGCTCTATCAGTGGCACATATTGTAGTTTACAGAATAATCAATGTGATTATGGCAGTGGGGGTGGATATGGCAGCTGGCAGGTCAGTCCTGGTGGCGGCAGTGCGGGATCGCTGGTCCCATCAACCCTTCCTGTAGCGGCGTCGTTCGTTCTGGGCGAGCAACAGGCTGATGTGGAGAGGTGGATGGAGAGCAATCTGCTGTGAAACTTTGGTTCAATGCATCACGTATTACAACGGTCAACTGTAAGCACGAATGAAATTACAATAATGATATTGTTTATTGTGAAATAGAGAGGGTGAAAATATATGAATCCATATCAGAATAATCCTCAAATGGGCCAGCAATATGCCAATGCCTGGGACCAGGGAACCTATAATCAGATTCCCCATCAGGAGGCATGGCAGAATTATAATCAGTTCGCGCAGAATGTGCCACCACAGGTGCTTGAGCAGGCACATCAGCAGGTGTATGCCCAGATGCCTCCTGAGCAGCGCGGTGGTTTACTCCAGAACATTTTAAATGGTCTGACGCAGCGTGGGGTAACTCCACAGCAGCTGGGCGTCCAAAATACCGATCCCTATACCATGTCGCCGCAGGAGGCCGCTCGTGTGACTGGCTATGCCCAGCAGCAGCAGCCTGATATACTGCACCAGGTGCTTGGCCCGGGCGGTGCATTAGGTAGTCCCTGGGCGAAAATGGCCGTTGCCGGTGTGGCGGCTCTGGCAGCCAAGCAGTTTCTGGGTGGTGGCTTTGGCGGAGGAAATCAGGGCGGCTTTGGCGGAGGAAATCAGGGTGGTTTCGGTGGTAACCAGAACAACGACAATGGTCTGTTATAAAAACAGCTAACTGGAGAGTGAGCGTCAAGCTGTAAAGCGCGTCTCTTTTCTCTATGCACTAAGCCTGGCGACATGGCGTATACACGCGCAACGTCGCCAGGCTATTTTTGTGCCTGCGGCCCTTTTGTGATATACTGCCTTTCGCCACAAAGATACAGATTTTAACGCCTGCAAAACGCATTGGGGATGGTTTATGTTTTACGATCATACAAAGATTTATGTTAAAGCCGGGAATGGAGGTGACGGATCAACGCACTTCCGTCGCGAGAAATTCGCTCCATTTGGCGGCCCGGATGGTGGAGATGGTGGGCGAGGTGGAAGCATCTACTTTGAAGCCACCAATGGTTTGAATACCCTGATTGATTACCGCTATAAACAGCAGTTTAAAGCTGATGGGGGCGCCCCAGGTGTGCGTCAGAAGATGCACGGGGCCAAAGGAGATGACATTGTTTTGCGTGTGCCGTGTGGCACGATTATCCGAGATGCGGAGACGGATGCGCTGATTGCTGACCTGACTGAGCCGGGACAGCAGGTGATGGTTGCGCGTGGCGGGCGTGGAGGTCTGGGCAATGTCCACTTCGCTACCTCGACGCGCCAGTCCCCAAAGGAATCTCAGCGTGGCGAGCCCGGCGAGGAGCGCTGGCTTAAGCTGGAGCTACGCGTTATTGCCGATGTGGGCCTGGTCGGGTATCCGAATGCGGGTAAGTCGACGCTATTATCGGTCTGTTCCGCCGCCCATCCAAAGATTGCCAATTATCCCTTTACAACACTGGAGCCCAACCTGGGTGTGGTTGAGGTCGGGCAGCCGCGAGGTGGCGATGGCTATAGCTTTGTGATGGCTGATATTCCAGGTCTGATCGAGGGGGCGGCCCAGGGAGTTGGCCTGGGACATGAATTTCTACGCCATATTCGCCGTACGCGTCTGTTGATTCATATGGTAGACGGCTCCGCAGTCGAGCGTGATCCCTGGCAGGATTTTGAGGCGATCAATAAAGAGTTGCGCGAATATGACGCTGAGCTTGCTAAGCGTCCCCAGATGGTTGTGCTTAACAAAATGGATGTACCTGAGGCTCAGGAGCGCTGGCCCGAATTTAAGGCTAAAGTTGAGGCGGCTGGCTACAGTGCATTCGCCATCTCAGCGGCCGCTCATCAGGGAACGGATGACTTGATAGCCGAGACCTCACGGCGTCTGCATGAGCTTGCCCGCGAAGAGGCCGAGCGTGCCGCCGCCCAGACGGTGGTTGATCTTCGTGAGGGCGAGAGCCCCATCTTACGTCCCATGCCCGATGATGCGTTTACTGTTTCGAAGGAAATGGGGATCTACATTGTACGCGGCAAGCGTGTCGAGCGCCTGGTCGGTATGACGAATCAGGAGAGCGAAGAAGGTATGGATCGCATGCAGGTGCAGCTTGAAAAGCTGGGTGTCACGAAGGCGCTTGAAGAAGCTGGCGTACAGGTCGGCGATACCGTACGTTTTGGGAAGGTTGAGCTCTACTGGGGTGAATAGAGCCTGTAGATGTGCTTGTTATGACCACGCAATAGCATCATAACAAGCACATCTGTGGTATACTTATACCTGAGAAAGCGGCATATTCCATATTTGATATCGTGTACTGGAACGCAAAGCAATGGAATGCGAGATCACTGAAGCCCATGGGAGAAACACTTAGCTTATTATTCTGTACGTGTGATGATGGTTCGTACGAGGTACAAATAAAGGATAGCTGGTCGGGGCATGCGGTAAGTGGACGTTTTGTGCCTCCATATGCCTCCAGGCAGGTAAGCGTGTTACAGAAAAAGTTGAACACGCTTGAAAGCAGCGATGCGGAATTACGTGGAATTGGCTATCGCCTCTTTTGCGCCGTTTGCGATATCGATCCTTCTCAGCGCCATCCAATGCAGCCTGCTGAGTCCTCGGTCGCATTTGTTCTGCGCAACATTATCCAGCGCACATTGAAGCGGCGGGGAACGGTCGCGTTAACGCTGATCTTTGCCCCCGGCTGCGAGGAGTTTGTGCGCCTCCCGTGGGAACTGCTCTATAATGGGAATCACTTTTTGATTGCCTCTGGGACTTTCACGCTCAGCCGTGCCCTCATGCGCCCGGATGCCCCTGTCGGCTCTGAATTGCCTGTACACCCTCCTTTTCGTATATTGTATATCAGTGCCTCTCCCATCAATTTTGCGCCCCTGGAGACCGAGCGTAGCTTTGAGGCGATGGAGGAAGCGTTAAATCCCTTGATCGAGACCGGCCAGATATTCCTGGACCGCCTGGAACCTCCTACTTTCAGCCAGTTTGTGCGCTACCTGAACTCATATGGGGGAGCGGGCACATTCGAGGATAGCGATACAACGCTTCCTTGCTATGTCGTGCATTTCGATGGCCATGGGGCCTATGGCAAGCTGTGCCCGAAGGATGGTTGTGAGACGGTCAGTAATCCAGACGCCCGTAAATGCATGGAATGTGGAACCTCGTTGAGCCGCGTACAGCCACAAACATACCTCTGTTTCTGCGATGAGGATGGCTACAACAATTTTATTGATACGCAATCGTTGCGGGGCGTGCTGGTCAGTAGCGATGTCCATCTCGGCGTCTTTGCGGCCTGCGAGACCGCTCTGGTCACCAATGACAGAGTCTCCGGTGGAAACGCACCGCCATCCCAACATCTGGCCGCGGTCGACTCGACCCTGGCGACCTCTTTAGTGACCGCCCAGGTACCGGCTGTAGTTGCCATGCCGTTCTCTTTGCAAGATGACCTCAGTCCGACCTTCATGTATCATTTTTATGAGGCACTGGCGGATGGCCGTACATTAGAAGAGGCGCTATCCCGGGCGAGACAGGCGATGTTACCTATGCAGCAGAAGAGCTGGTTTATCCCTGTGCTCTATCGCCATGTTGCCGAGGACGATGAGGGGCCGGTAGCTTTGATGGTAACATCTGATACGCGAGAGGACCATGCCCACCCCCTGACCCACCTGGGGCCCGCCATTTCATTTGTGGGTCGGGAACGCGAGCTGCGGGACGTTGAGCAACTGCTGACGTTGGCCGCGACGAACCGGCCTTCTCCATCCGCTCGCCGGAGTATGCGCAAGCCCCAGGGCTATCAGCATATCGCGTTGACGGGCTCGCCCGGCATTGGCAAGACCGCGCTGGCGCTGGAAGCCATTCGACATAATCGAGATAAGTTTCCTGGCGGTATCGTCGGTGTTTCACTGGAGAATGGAAAATTATTTAACGATGCATTGCTGGAGATCATTCATGCCTTGCAGATTCCCGCGCGCAATCTCGCCAGCAGTGATGCCCGGCAGCGTTCTCGCCTCGTCCAGGGTACCCTGCGTTCGCTGGCCAGTCGTGATCTTCCCACTCTCCTTCTGCTAGATGGCTTTGAATCGATCACAGAGCGCTCTGAGCTGGAACAGTGGCTAACGTTTTTGAACGGCCTGCCCCCAGAAGTAGTCGTGGTAGTCACCTCGCACTCAAATCCTGAGAGCATGCTGGTTACGGATGGGACATTGGGCCGCTGGTATGAATATCGCATTGGGAAGATGAGCAATAGCGATTTATTGACGCTTTTCACGGACCTGGCGGCCGCCAGTGGCCTGGATCAGCGCATCCAATTGAACGAACCACGCCAGCAGTTCATCTTAAAAGAGATCTGTGCCCTCCTGGATGGCTATCCCCTGGGAGCCGAGCTGATCTTTGGGACCGCCCGCACCATCGGTGGCCATATCTATACGCCAGAGGCAGCTACGCGTTCCCTTGAGGAGATACGCGATGAACTCTATGATAACCCCCTGGCCGGTATTATGTCTGTGCTGGAGGTCTCTTACCAGCGTTTAAGCGCATCGGCTCGCCTGTTGCTCTCATATCTGGCCGCGTTCCGCATTCCGTTTAATCGCGAGCAGATTGCGATGCTTGTCTCTCCTGATACCCTGTCGACTGCCCACGAGCCGATATCGCCGCAGGTGAATAGCGATGCACAGCCAGAACGGCCCGAACACCTATCGGCGCTGCTGCCCCAGCGGTGGCGGGAGGCTCGTGATGAACTGGTGCAGGCCTCAATTGTTTTATTTGATGGATATGCGTACTCTATCCATCCACAGATCCGCCACTTTGCCCTCTTGCGCTTACCGCTGGAGGAGCGCCGCCGGGTGCATCGCGTGGTCGCCGCATATTATTATTGCCTGCCCCATCCGAAGATGGAGGAATGGATCGAGGCGTTTGAGCACCTGGAAGCGGCGGGCGAGCCCCTGGATCTACATGAGGCGATCCAGGTCGCTTTGAGGGCGGCGCCCCCCTTGAAGGGCAGGGCCATTTTGAGGCCATGCAAAAACTATTGCGCCGCGCCGCGAGCTATGCGGCCCGCCTGGGAGATCGGACGAGCACGGGCTTAATACAATGTCGCCTGGGCGCTTTGTTGCGGCAACTGGGCGATTATGCCGAAGCAGAAGTATATCTGAGAAGCAGCCTCGCGACCCATCAGCGCCATCCAGAAGAGGCCGAGTATATTGGCTGGTCGCAGTATGAACTGGCTCTCTTGCTCCATGACCAGGGGGATTTTCCTCTGGCACTGACCTGTATCCAGCAAGCGGAAACACAGTTTAAGGAGTGCGGACAGGAGCGCGGCCTGGCTCGTGTTCTGGATGTTCAGGGGATGGTGTATCGCGATCAGGCTCGTTACGCTGAAGCGCTGCGTTGTTTCGAGCAGGCCATCGGTATCTGCGTGCAGCAGGGAGATAGGCTGGGCCATGCCAGAGCCCTGCATAATCGCGCCACGGCCTATGGTGCGTTGGGTCAATACAGCCGGGCCGTACGTGATTTTGAAGAGTCGTTACGCCTGTTTAACGAGCTTGATCGCCCGGTTGACCAATCATGGGTGATGATGGATAAGAGCGCCATCTACATCCTGCAGGGAAAACTGGACCTGGCGGAACAGTCCTGCCAGGAGGTACTGCCTCTCTTCCGCGAGCGGCACCTGAGGCGTGGCGAGGCCCTGACCCTGCGTACGATGGGGGATCTCTATCGGCAGAAGCAGGAGTTACAGCGGGCGCACAATTGTTATAGCGAATCCTGGGCTATCTTTAATGCCCTGGGCGATCGTATGAACATAGCGCTAACGATGTACCTCATCGGGTCTCTCTTCTTTCTGGAAGGCACCTACCTGGAGGCGAGAAATAATTACGAGCAGGCGCAGTTTCTGGCTCAGGAAAGTGTTATCTCCTATATTCAGGGCCTGGCGCTGGCTGGTCAGGGAGACGTTGCGGCTGTACTGCGTCAGTTCGCTGACGCGGAACGCCACTATCGTGAGGCTGAGCGCTTGCTGACAGGCTTCTCTTTGAATCGGGAGCGCCTGAATATTCTGTACCATCTGGGCACGCTCTATCAGACGCAGCAGCGCTATCAAGAGGCCCTCGATACCTGGGTACAGGCCCTGGCGGTAGGCGTAGAGGAGTCCTCGACTCAGTACAGGGATATTCAAGATAAGGTGCAGGCTCTGGTCGCTGATCAACACCTGGAGGCTGAATATCGTGCCTCGCGCAATCGCTTCAACCTGGTATAGTGTCTATTCCTGGTGTGGGGAGACCTTTCTTTACAGGTCCCCAATTTTTTTGTTGGGCTGCCTGGGCGCTGTATGCGGACGGCCACCAGATCGTTTATCGCCTACCACCTACAGTGTGCGCAGAACCGGTCGGGCCAGTAGCAGGTACAGCGAGTAGAGACCGACGATGGCGGCGCACAGCAATACTGTAAACGGGCCGCCAATCAACGCGATCAGTCCACTGGCCGGAAAATCACCGAGCGGCCGGATGCCCATAACCATCAGCGTGTTCAGGCTCATGACGCGCCCTCTCATTTGAGGTGGCACCCGTGTCTGCAGGAGAGTAATCGTCGTTGCCCCAACGCCGTTCTGCGAGATACCAAAGAGCAGTAGTGCCAGCAATGAGAGGCCAAAGAAATGGCTTAGCGCAAAGATCAGGAGCGAACCTGTCCACACCAGCAGTGAACAGAGCAGCAGCAAGCCCTTATATTTGAAGTCCCCTAACGAAGCCACCACCAGCGCCCCCAGGATAGTGCCGAGTCCCGCCGCCGAGAAGAGCAGTCCCAGTTGCGCCGCATTCAGGTGCAGAATCTGCGTCCCAAAGATTGGTAAAATTAACGTATTCGATGGACCAAAGAAGAGCAGCGCTCCATAGCCAGAGAGAACCCATGGCAGCGCTTCATCCCTGCGTACCGTACCGAGTGATGCCCTGATGGAAGCCAGTAATGGTCCCCGCCTGGCCGTGCTTTGTTCCGCCTCATCCTGGGGAATGCGCAGCATATAGAGTACGACTAGAACCCCTAAAAAGCTGATGCCATTAAGAAAGAAGTTGCCCGCATAGGGAAAGAGGGTATTGCCATTTCTGGCACTGCTAAAGATAACGATCATGACGCCGGCCAGGGTGGGTCCAACAAATGCCGAGCCATTGAAGACGATTGACTGCAGCGAAATAGCATTCATGAGGTCTTCCCGTGGTACCAGCGTGGGCACCAGCGAGGAGCGCGCAGGCTGGTCGAAGCTAAGCACCGTGCCTGAGCAGAAGGCCAGCAGAACGATCATCCAGACCTGTACGATACCGGTGATCGTAATAATGCCCAGGATAAACGCCAGGAGCATAGACAGGCTTTGTGTGACCAACAGGAAGCGACGTTTATCGCTTTGATCGGCGATACTTCCTCCTATAAAGGCAAATATAAAGAACGAAGCAGCCTGCGCCAGCGAGACGATGCCCAGCGCGATGGGAGAATTATGCGTAATCTTTAATACCAACAGGCTCTGGCTGACGATCTGCAGCCAGGTGCCAACTGATGAGACAATCAGGCTGATCCATAACAACCGAAAATCCCGGTAGCGTAAGGCACGTAATGGAGAGATTCTGCGCCTGGCTACGCGTTCCTGTGAAGGTTCTTCTGGTAAGGTGGGGACCCTGGACATTATAAGTATGACCTCTTTTTTTGATGACTTTGCAACGCTTAAATTTACTAAATATTATGACAAAAGATGCCTCAATAAGCAAATGCAGGTAATAAAAAAGGATGGTACACAGTCTGGAAACTCTGACGCGCGCACTTGTAATAATATATGGTGCGGGGACGGCGCTTAAGCGCCGTCCCCGCACCATATATTATTACAAGTGCGCCTGATTATTTCTTTGGCATGTGTTGGGGACGGGATAGATGGTCTTTTGTGGCGGGACCGCTATCCGGGCGTCGCTCTGACACAGGCTTGCTTAGTAGCACGTCGCTATTGAGAGGCGAGGTCACCTTGATCTCTTCATCGTTGCTCTCAATGGGATAATCAGGCGTATTGGCGGTCCATACTTTGAGTGGTCCAGTTTGATTTTCCTCTTCGCTGACCGGTTCGTATGGATTGGGCAGGTCTGCCGGAGGCAGGTTGCCCTCCAGAATGGGCTCTTCCTTGTGGCGCAAGATATCCTGGCGCCGAATGGGCTGCGTCTCCTGTTTTTCCAGGGCCAGTTGATTTTCCAGCTCATTCAGCAGATGGACGATCTCTGGCCGCAGGACACGGTTGCGCTCTGGAATACGGGTCCATTGCGCCTGCGCGGCCGGATAGTAGCCTGCGCGATAGCAGTAGAGGCCCAGCATAGATCTGGCATCAAAGATCGTCATACGCTGCCAGAGGGCCAGCTCTTCGGCTGGCGTCTCGATAACGTCTTCGCTGGCCTCTACTACTTCGACCAGGTGATAGAGCTTTAGACCTATGATGCGGAAAGGATAGCCATAGTAGAGGGCCAGCCGATGGCGCCGGGCCCCCGCCACAAAGTGCTTGCCCACAAAATAGTTCTTCGACCAGGAACCACTAGACCAGATCAAAATGGCCAGCAAAATAATCAGGAAGCGCCCGATATAGCGCTGCCATGAGAATGGTACCAGGCTGACCATGATGCCAAGGACCGCGAAGCAGGCGCCCAGCGCCCATGCTGCGTATACCAGGCGGCGGCGATCCCAGCCCAGCAGGTCGAAGTGATGATGGAGCGGCGTCGCCAGGAACGGCAGGGGAAATTCGGTATGCGGTACAAAGGTATTGGTATGCGAAAAGCGCAAGATGGTGAGATAGCGACGAAAGAAGCGCGTAAGCAGGCGGGCGGAGATCAAGGCTGATAGCCCCTCCAGCACAAACGCGCCGCCGATCATAAGCAAGAGTGTCTCGTTACGCGAAAAGATCGCGATCATCGCCAGCAAGCCACCCATGCCAAGGGCTCCGCTATCGCCCATATAAATCTTCGCGCGCCTCGTGGCGTGTCCACGGCGGGCGGCCCAGGCCGATGGCCAGTTCCAGGGGAGATAGCCCAGAATTGCACCCGCACCCAGTAGCGACAATACTTCCAGCACAACCCCATTTGGCTGCGTCCCCACCAGGCCGGTCACTACGATGCCCAGGCCCAGTGACGCGCTAAATACCAGTCCACCAGCCAGGCCATCCAATCCATCGCTGAAGTCCACCGAGACCGAGGTCAGGCTTCCGACCACGCCGGTCATTATCATCAGGAAAATGAGCCAGCCATAATAGCCGACAGAGCTACCCGCCACCGAGCAGATTTCCGGATGATGCGGGATCGGTGTGGGACAGAGGAACGTATTCAGGATCGGTAGATCCTTCCACAGGCTGTAAGAGATCTGGCCACTCTGAGGAAGCAGGTAAAAATAGAGCGCGGCCGCGCCTGCTCCAACCAGAAAGACGCCAGAGAATTTGGCGATTTCAGAGAGCCCTTCACTGCGATATACTTTACGCCAGTCATCAATAAAACCTACCAGGGCGTAGCCCAGCATCGCTCCTAATGAGATAAAGAGCAAGATCCATTGATCGCGTTCAAAGTTGAGAAGGTATCCCGAGGCGATGCCGATCCCTATAATGGCCAGGGTAAAGGCGGGCCCGCCAACCAGCGGCAGCTCAATCGTCCTGATCTCGCGTTTCCCTGTTGGGAGGTCGGCGCGATGAGTGCCGGGTTTGTGCTCACCACTGCGAAACTTGGGAAAAAGTAGCCTGGCCGCCTGGCAGAGTAACGTACTTGCAATAGCACAGCCGACAAAGACGACTAGTAATAACCACGGAGAATTCGGATTCATAAGTACTCCCAAGACGTAATGATGGCCTATACAAACGATGGTTGTTGCACAGCCCCCGAAAGGGGGGCTTTCACCTGGTCGCGTTGCCAGGCCCAGGCGTTGCTATCTTGCATGGTGCCACCCCTGTCTGTTCAGCTGCTCACGCGCGACCTTACGATCGTCCCAGGGAAGTTTCTCACGTCCCATGATGATGCTCTGCTCATGTCCCTTGCCCGCCAGGAGCACTGTATCGCCGGCTCCGGCATGCTCAAAGGCGGCGGCGATGGCTTGTGTGCGATCCGCGATGCACAGGAAATCTCTGCCTTCTCGTTTTCCCGCCGCGATCGCGCCATCGGCGATTTCGCGCAGGATCTTCTCGCGGTCTTCATCGCGCGGATCTTCATCGGTAATCACGAAGAACTCAGATTGCTCGGCTGCGATGCGTCCCATAATCGGTCGCTTTTGCAGATCGCGCTCACCGGCCGATCCAAATACCAGGATCATTTTGCCCGTGGTCAATGGACGCAGGGTGGCGATGACTTTTTGCAGGCTATCGGGCGTATGGGTGTAGTCCACGATAACGGAGAAGGGTTGTCCTTCCGCGATGGTCTCCATTCGTCCTGTGATACCCGAGATAGCCGCCATTCCTCGTTCAATATCGGCGATGCTGATCCCCTGACTGTAGGCGGTCGCGATAGCGGCCAGACTATTGCTGACATTGAAGCGACCGACCAGGCGTGTTTCGATGTGTGCCTCTCCATCCGGTAGCACAACGCGGAAGCTGGTACTTTGCGCTCCCAGGTGCAGATCGACGGCGCGCACAGCCGCCGGCGTATCGATCCCATAATCCAGTATAGGAACTTTGCAATACGGCTTCAGCACGTCGTAGCTTACATCGTCGCGGTTCAAAATAGCGACCGGGCGGCTATTGATGCCCTTATCTCGTTCGGGATCGAGCATCTCAAACAGGCGAGCCTTGGCTCTTCGATAGGCTTCGATCGTTTTATGGAAGTCCAGGTGCTCATGGGTAATGTTGGTGACCACGCCGACATCGAAGTTACAGCCATGGACACGGCCTAGCTCCAGTCCGTGGGAGGTTGCTTCGACGACGGCATAGGGCACCTGTGCGTCGACCAGCCGCCTTAGAAATTCCTGGATCTCCAGGGCTTCCAGTGTGCTCTGGCGGGTGGTATTCTCCCACTCTTTCCCATCCATCTTGAAATTGGCTGTTGTCATCAAGCCATTACGCCGACCAGCGGTTTCAAATAACGTGCTGATCAGATTGCTGGTCGTGGTTTTGCCGTCGGTACCGGTGATACCAATGGTGCATAGCTGGTCGGCTGGATAGCCATAAAAAGCACGGGCCAGATCAGCCAGGGCGACGCGGACGTTTGGGACCTCGATGTACGGTAGTGGCGGCGCCTGGTCATCTGACTGCAACTTTTCGCCTATGGCCAGGCTGGCGCCGCGTGCGGCGGCATCGGGGAGATAGAACTGTCCATCTGTATGGGTGCCAGGGACAGCCACGAAGAGTCCGTGTTCGGTGACCTTTCTGGAGTCATAGGCGATCGACATGATCTCGCTGGTTGGATCAAAAGTATATTGTTGTTGCGCGCGCCACGAGTATTCTGGTAGCGCATCGAGTAATGTATGTAATTGCATAAGTTGTTATTTACCATCAATATGTGTATGTAGGAACGACGACTGGTTGTTGGGTAGCGAAGACAGACGCACACGCCATGTACTGCGCGTCAATAGTACATGGTGCGCGCCCGATGGTAGGGACGCATCTCTTCCGAGCTTTGCCCCAGTAACCAGAGTCGCATATCAATTTCAGCTGCGGTTATTGCGTGTTCCTGACGCTGTAACGATTGCCGCAAAAGTTCACAGGCCCAGATTGTACAGGCGCGGATCTCTATTTCTTCCTCACTACCAGACTGAATGAGTTCTTTCGCATCAATCCTGCGGGCCAGGTGAACATCGTATTCCAATACATTATATTCTCGCAGCACCTGAGGGAGCTTATAATCGGCAAAAATGGTTAATTGGTCCTGTCTGGTAAAGTTTCCCCAATCCTGACCATGGAAAGAGCCATTGATATCGGCGACGGTAATCTGGGCGCGTTTCAAAAAACGCACTGGTTGTCCGCGATAGACGGCGACATCGCGAAATGAAGGGAAGTCTCGCTCTAGTAAGAGCACGAGTTGAATCGCATCGTGCGCGGTCTGCTCGATTGCGTTGGTGAACTGGCCTCCGTAACGCTCAAGCAGGACGTGGCCGACTTCGCGCGCGTTCAGAACGCGCTGCTCAAAGAGAGGGATGGTGCCGGAGCCCCGAAAAATATGGGCTATTGTCTGTTCTGAGATGGTGTGTAGATATTCGGCGTCCCACAGGGGTAGACCCTCTTCCACCGCGCGTTTCAAAGCCGCCGCCTCAGCCCAATAACCATTGAGTGTCTGTCCCTGGTAATCAATGGTCCAGCGTGGCTGGTCTTTTTCGGCCCAGAAACAGAAATTGAGCGCATCCAGCAACAATAACCAGTTGACGGTACGACCTGTGCCATCTGAGAAATGGTAGCGTTCATCCCATAGAGGCATGAGCGGTTTTTGTCCCTGCGCCTCTTCTTGTAGCCAATGTTTCCCAAGCTGTTCAATCTGTTCCATGTTGATTCGAACATGGCTGGCCTGATCAACCACCGCGCGTGTGCTGGTCAGGATACCCAGGGGATCGCTTGTCTGTCGTATTGTATCTCTACCATCCTCCGCGGGTCCGTATGTAAGCTCTGACATGGTCCTGCCTCTCTGCTTTTCTCGCTTCGATTCTACAAACAAACCCGGGTTTCGTCAATCATTCATCCATCAATGGATAAATGATATAGGTAATATCGGTTGATTCGCACCCTTCCCTGGTATCTGTTCTATCCTTGATGCCTTGCTTTTTATATAACGATGAGCGCTTTCCCTTTGGTGCAAGCCGATTTGACACGCAAATATTGCCGATTGTACACAGGTGAACCAGAATCCTGGGAGATCCTAAAGAAGCTCTCATTACTATGCAGCTTTCAAAAAAGCTGCTCAAAAAGAGCATAACTTCTCGTATAATATTCTCTCACGGTACCTTTTTGAATGGTACCCGCTTTTCTTGTACACAACGTCATTTTTGGTGAACGCATATAGTTGGTATATGTGCATAGAAATTTGATGTGTAGGAGAAAATGCGTATGACTACGGTGCGCCGAACAGCTAGCAGTGTTACCTCTCGTCAGTTAGAAGTTCTGGCTTTCTTGACACGGCGTGAGCACTGGCTTGTAGGTGAGGTCGCATCCGCTCTAGGAGTAAGCTCCGCGGCAGCGACAAAAGCGATCGCTCGTCTTGAGCGTAAGGGATTAGTAACACGTTCAGTGGATATCATGGATCGGCGGTGCGTGAATGTGCGCATTACACGTGCTGGAAATGAGGCTATACGTCACACTGCAAGACCTGTATAAATATAAATAGCACCTTTTGAGATGAAATATCTGGCGGTATTGCCAGTACGGAAGTTGTGTAGCATTTCTGTAAGCAGAAATGCCTTTACGACGCTTCCGTCCTGACATACCCTCTATCTTTAGCGTATTGCCATAGTGATTTCTGTAACTGGCGACGGGCACGTGAAATGCGGCTCATTACGGTTCCGATCGGAATCTGTAGTGCTTCCGCGATCTCTTTATAGGATAGCCCCTCAATATCGGCAAGGATGATGGCCATTCTGAAATTGGGGGGGAGATCATTGAGCGCCTTATAGACATCTTCATCCAGGTACTGGTTTAAAACTTCTTCTTCAGCACCCTGGCTACGCTCCTGGCCGCTTAAATCGCGAATCTGGTTGTAGAGATAAAACTCTTCACCTTCCGGTAAGGCCACGGGCGTTGGATGATTTGCCTGTTTACGATAACGATTGATGGCCGATGTATTGAGTATGCGAAAAAGCCATGCGCGTAGATTCGTACCTGGTTGATAGGTATGAGAAAAGCGGATGGCTTTTAGCATGGTTTCTTGCACCAGATCTTCCGCTTCCTGCGGATTGTTGGTCATGCGTAATGCGGTACGGTAGAGGCTATCTAGCTGGGCGAGCAGACCCGCCTCAAAGTTTTCCGAGGGCGGCTCTGTAGCCTGTACTTGCTCGTTCTCTCTATCTTCCTCAGACGTCGCTGTTAAATCTTCTGTAGGTAGCTCGTTGAATTGTGACTTATCCTGCATTAAACACTCCTCTGACAAGGGGCTCACCACGAGGTCCTCCTACTTTCTTTCGGAAAGTATTATCAGTATATCTTATAGGTCCAGGGAATGAAAGGGCTACCTAATTATGTTAGAATGAACAGATAGAGTGGCGAGCTAGTGTAGGAGAAGTTTTACTATGGAATGTTTAGATTGTGTTGAGGCGACAGCACGTTTGCATCTTTACATCGATCGCGAATTGAGCACCGAGGAGGTTGCGATCGTTCAGCAACACCTGGTGGGTTGCCCACATTGTGAATGTCGTTTTCATTTTGATTTAGAAGTAAAGAGGCTTATCCATGAGCGCTGTACGATTGAGCGTGCTCCTACCCATTTGCGGGAGGCCGTGATGCGTCTGGCTCGTGGTGAGCGTGGCAAGATTGACGCTGATCTGGCACACGAGATCAAGCGGGAAATCAAGGCTGATCTTGAAGGTTGCTAGTCTTGGGATTACCGAACTGCACGCAGTCGTAGGTAGATATGCGGGTATTTTATCGCATCGAGCTATTCTATCGAATGAATCAGGATAAAGGAATTCCAAGCGCCTGAAAGAGGGATAATTTGAGCTGAGCCAGCAGAAGCAGTTCTCCTGTGGCTGCCAGCAGCGCGAAGCCACAGAATGGAATGAGCTCTGTGTAGCGCGTGAAGGATTCATCGCGTTTACTGAGCAAGAGGATGAAGATAAGGTTGATGCCGCCCACAGCGGTGAGTAGACCAAGCGTGCTCAGTATTGCCAGCGGGTAGAGAGCCAGGCCACTCTGGGAGGCGGCGGCGTAGAAGCATACGAACAAGATGGGAAGGAACCAGCCTAACTCTATCCACGCCGGCAGGCTGCGCTGCGTATTGCCATGGCGCCAGATGAGCCCATTGATGACCGGGAGCACAAAGACGCCCATGGCAAGACCGGCAAGCAGACCACTGGCCAGGCGCAACAGGTTGTTTGGCTGATAGAGGTGCGCGATGCCCAGGTCAACGAACAGCGAGTTGGTGCCATCGACGGCCAGAAAAAAGATACCCACGCAGAGCGCGATAATCAGGGATTTTCCGGGAAGAGCCTGCGCGCGTCCTCGTTTCCTGATAAATAACATGATCATGGTTACAAAAAAGCCCAGATAGATGCCTGTGTTGCGTGAACACAGCGGCAATCTCTTTCCACCCGGGTAGAGCGAATGGGTGAGCAACTGGGCACAGATTCCACTATCCAGCCAGCGTAAGCGTTCTAGCAGGGTTGCGCCTGGCCACCATAGCGCGGCGACCAGCAGTGCGAGATAGAATACGGCAAGCAGGCTGGTCAGCCAGGGATAGCGCGTATTTCTTGTGGATACCTTCTGCTGAACCTGGTGCTCCATAATACCCTCTCGTATGATCCTTCTGTACCGACTTATAAGTTGATGCCCGAGTTAAAGAATGAATTGATATAGGTCAGCACATTGAAGAAGATCATACAGCCGACGATCATCATCAGGATACCGGTGGCGGTTTCAATCTTGCCCAGATGTGGCTTGAACCACTTGAGTGCCCGGCTCATCTGGTTAATGCCCAGCCCCAGCAGGAGGAAGGGAACGCCCAGGCCCAGCGAATAGACCAGGAGCAGGCCCACACCGTGTTGGAGCGTAGTGGCATTGGCCGCCAGAATCAAGATGCCCGCCAGGATAGGCGTGATGCACGGGGTCCAGGCGATGCCAAAGACCAGCCCCATCACAAGGGAGGCTGGATAGCCTGGATGCTCTGGAATAAAGGTGATGCGTTTCTGCTGATTGAGGAAGGGAATACGCAGTAACCCGGTTAGATGGAGCCCAAAGAGCACCATGATGATGCCACCAACCTGGCGCAGGATGGTCAGGTGGTCGCGCAAGAAGCTTCCCAGCGTACTGGCCGTAGCTCCCAGCGCCACAAAAGCAATCGTAAATCCCAGCACAAAGGTCGTGGCATGTAGGAAAGTTGTCAGGCGGGTTGAAATAGTGTGTTTGGTCGTGGATGACTGGTAAACGCTGGGCCCTACGAGTTGAGCGAGATAGATGGGGACCAGAGGTAACACGCAGGGAGAGAGGAACGAGGCCAATCCCGCGATAAATGCTATGCCCAGACTAATCTGTGTTGGATTCATACATGCTCCTTGAACAATTCCGCTTTCGTTTGCTTTATAGTATAGGGGTTTAGTTCAGACTGTGCAACGTCTTATGCTCCTCATTCTGCTGTGTTTTTTGCCACTTTTTGAGGATTGAGCGTGCTTCAAGGGCCAGATTCTGAATCGAGGGCAGGGTATCCTCTTGCAGGCGCGTCAGTTCGGTGAGCGCGTAGACGACGACCGTGTCTTCAGCGCATGTGATGCCTGCCAGCGCATGTAGAGCGGTAGAGGCGACATGTTCGTCGCTATCAAGCAGAGCCTGTAGCAGGGCTGAAATGGCCCAGCGCGCTTCTGTCTTAGCGCAAACGTAGGCGGCGCAGGCGCGGACGCCACTATCGCTGTCATCGAGCAGCAGTGATTGAATATATGGGCGTAGCTCTGGCGTGGCGTGCAAGAATTTGCCCAGGGCCGCACACAATTCCAGCGCCCTTTGCCTCAGCAGAGGGCTGGGCACATGCAGCAAGGCCTTGAAGACATCGTTCTTCATAACCTCCTGCCCTATCTCTTCCCAGGCTGACTGGCGGCCGTTGTTGCGCGCCTGCCAGAGCAATTGCGCCAGCGAGTCCAGCGCGGTCACCTGCAGATTTTCCTCGGAGGTGGCCAGCACGCGCAGTAGCCAGCGCACAATGTGTCCCCGCAGCGGTGCGCGTAAGGCACTGTGGAAGCAGCGTAGACACTCAATAACTTCTCCCTGTGCCGGATGCTCTCGATTCATCACAATAGTTCCAAACACAGCCGCCACATATTCACCCCCACAGGCAGCCAGGGTATAGCAGGTCTGTCGCCGCAGGTCGGGATGGGCAGATTTAAGCATAGGCAGCAGGCGCATGGTTAGCGTATGCTGGCGCATTTGATGGCGCAGGGTTTTGTCGCGCCGCGCGCTCTCTTCCAGGATGGTGAGCACAAGGATTTGTAAGCGCTCATCTGTGGTCTCCAACAATGGGTAGAGCTGCAAAATAGTCTGAGGTATGGTGACCTTGCCAAGGGCATGGGCGGCATGCTGGGCAATTTCAACGTCCTCATCGCTCAAGAGCTCGATCAGGCGCGTTGCCAATCTCTCTTGCTGTTCAGGCGTGATCTGCAATGGACGCTCAGTAGCCAGGATAAAGGTCGCTGCTTTTCGTATTTCATCCGGTACATCGGTTGATAAGAAGCACATCAGCACCTCGAGGCCCGCCGGATCTCCATTATTTAACAGGGCATACGAGGCGGTCAGACGCACTGGATAGCTTTCATGCTCGCCCTGGTGATGGTGGAGGAGCGTACAGGTAGAAGGATGCAGGCTATGCGCCCTGGCTCGCGTAGCCAGCGCCATGGTGGCCGCGTAACGAACCGAGCCCCAGGCTGTCTGCAATCCCAGGCAGAGCAATGCTTCATTATCCTCCTGCGGTATCAGCCCCGCGGCCTCCATAATGCTGGTCCATAAGACGGGTCCGGGCGCGTCGCCCAGGATAGGATGGCGCAGGAGGTCTCCTAATGGCATCTTTTCATATTGACTCAATTGGAGCAATAGGCGACTGGTATGCTCGTATTGTGGTGGCCACCAGGGCCATTCAGGCCTGGTGATCTCCGGGTAATTGCTGAAAGTACTCAGAACCAGGGGGAGGATCGTGGGTCCCTGTTTGGCAAGCCTGCGTGTGGCGCGTAATCGGGTCCGATATTCCGTTTTCGGACCCAGAAGAAGGGCGAGCGCCGCTTGAATGCTTTCTTGCTGCATAGACTACAAATACGCTTTCTTTTGCATAGATTGCTGGTTGTTTATGGGGTGGCCATTATTTAAATACAAGAGATCAACACATGTAGCACCGCCAATAAACATTGTGG
Organism: Dictyobacter halimunensis; assembly: GCF_036245075.1. Classification (NCBI taxonomy): domain Bacteria; kingdom Bacillati; phylum Chloroflexota; class Ktedonobacteria; order Ktedonobacterales; family Dictyobacteraceae; genus Dictyobacter; species Dictyobacter halimunensis. The sequence goes on along the minus strand of NZ_BSRI01000002.1, from coordinate 654,868 downwards.
ACGGTGCCTTTATTAGTGTAACCGGTTTGCCAAATTGTTGTCGTTTTTATTGACGTGCGCCTGCCCTTTCTGAATTGCTTTATTTCTTGGAAGCTATTAGCGCTCCGGAGTTTTGAATAACTTGTGTAGTTGATCCCAGAAGCTAAGGCCGGGTTCCTCTTTTTCTTTCTGCGAGGGCTTTGCGCTCCCATCCTCATTTGCTGATTTTTGTTCTCCAGCCCCGTCTACTGGCAAGATAGGTGTGGTTGGTACCCCCTGTGCTGGCTGTGACTGTTCAGCAGACAGGCGTGAAAATCTCTGGGTAGACTGAGATGGGGCTTGATCTGGTGCAGGCATACGAGTGAAGCCCTGGGTTGATTGTGGTGGGCTCACAGGCGGTTGTGAAGGGGGGATAGCCTATCTATGCCTTGCGTGGATTGCCTGAACATGGGCTGGGTATTGCCACGGGAGAGAGGCGAGAAGCCCTGGGTTGATTGGGCCGCACGCTGCTGTGGAGGCGCTGAGATGGGCGAGAAGCCCTGGGTTGCTTGTGGGCGTACCGCTGGCGTTCGATGTGTATGTTGCTGCTCTACGGAGGCTCGGTAATTGGGAAATGCTGCCTGTGGCCTCCTTGGCGGTTGAGCCAGCTTTTTCTGCTGCTGCTGTCCATAGGGCGATTGCGACGTACGAGGATCATTGGTGGGAGGCGGCAGGTGAAGCTCACGAAGCTCCTGCGCCATCAGACTCGCCTCGCGATAACGATAATGGCGGTCACGCTCCAGGGATTTAAGGATAATCTGCTCCAACGCCTCGGGTAGTGCGGCATTGTGTAGGCGTGGTGATTGTAGCTGACCCTGAATAATGGCCTGGGTGACTTCAGGCATTGACCTGCCGGTGAATGGACGGCGTCCGCACACCATCTCGTAGAGTACAACACCCAGGGCATAGATATCGCTCCGATTATCCAGGGTGTAGCCCCAAATCTGTTCTGGCGAAGAGTAGTAAATGCTGCCGACCAGTGTGCGTGCCACCGTAATGACCTGCAGGCCAGGCGCGCGCGCCAGCCCAAAATCCATTACTTTAATTTTGCCCCAGCGATTGAGCATGAGATTTTCGGGTTTGATATCACGATGGATAACGTTGCGTTCGCGATAGGCGGCATCGAGCGCATCGGCAATCTGGGCTGCATATTCTACGGCGAAATAAGGCGCGATCGCGCCATCTAAGTTCAGAAGGCTGGCCAGCGTTGGACCCTGTACAAACTCCATGGCAAAGTAGAGCAATTTTTGCTGTTGCCCCGCATCATAAATCTGTACAATATTGGGGTGATTGAGACCCGCGATAATCTGGGCTTCACGGGTAAAGCGTGCCACATAAGATGCATCGCGGGCCAGACCCTGTGGGAGCACTTTAATGGCGACTTCGCGTCCTAATGCCAGCTGTTTCGCCCGGTAAACAACCCCCATTGCTCCCCGACCAACTTCCTCTTCAAGGTAATATCCGCCAAGAATGTGCCCTGCCAGTTCATTCATAGTAGGCTGCGACAAACGCGCGCTATATGGTAAACAGCACGCCGCATGTCGCTCTCCTTTCTGGTATGAAGAATTTGTCCATCCCTAGTGATGGATAACGGCTCTACGGCTATCGCAAAAAATCTCTGACCCCCATATTACAACTACTGCTATTGAACTAGACGGATGATGTCTACTTCTAGAGTAGCCGCGACCAAAAGTACCTTGCTCATGAAATGTATAGCCGTGAGTTTTTCACCTTTTAAAAGCGTAAATGTAAAGCATGAAATGCGCGCTCTGATTTTCTGCACGCATTACTTATACCAGCCAGTGGTAAGATCAGGCCACCTGCTGCATTGTGCCAGCATAGCAGCTATATATACTGATGATTATATATCATCATTTAAACGTGAAGGAGCTACTAAATTTATATCTATCTTACGTTATTTTATATTCCAATACATTATAAGTCCAGATTTTCTGTCCCCATCGAAAGAGTGTAGTTGAAGAAGCATTGTGTGGTGGTGCATGCGGGCGCATCCGCGCCCGCATGCACCACCACACAATGAGAGAGTGTCTGATTCTCATGATCATCGCCTGCAGCACGCCTGAGCTTTCGCACCTCTGGTGCTCACAAATCCATGATGTGTTGGTGCAACAGGGGCGCGAAAGCGCCCCTGTTGCACCAACACACAAAACCAGTGCGGCCGCGTAGCGGACGCGCGTGCGGGGGCGCTCACGTGCTCCCCAGGGTGACGAGAGTCAGACACACTTCTAGATAAAAAGGGTGCAAAGCCATGTTATGCCTTGCACCCTCAATGCCGTGATCAGCACTATTTAGTCGAGATAATCTTTCAGAATTCGGCTGGCCTGCGGGTGTCGTAATTTACGAATCGCCCGTTCTTCTATCTGACGTACACGTTCGCGCGTAACTTTTAACTTTTTGCCCACTTCTTCCAGCGTGTGATCATGGTCATCGATGAGGCCGAAGCGCAATTCAATGACCTGTCGCTCGCGTACTGTAAGTTGTCCTAGAACCTTGCGAATCTCTTCGCGTAGTAACTGCTGGTCAGTAATTTCGGTTGGTCCCCGCTCGTGCATATCCTCAATGATATCGCCGAGGGTATTTTCCTCTTCTTCCGAAAGAGGGGCATCGAGTGAGAAGACCTTTTCTGCCCAAATAAGTAATTCGCTCACACGCTCTGCAGTCATGCCGAGTCGCTCACCGATACTCTCAGGTGTTGGCTCGCGTCCCATTTCCTGGTATAGCTGGCGCGTGGTGCGTTTGACACGCATCACCTCTTCCATAATATACACAGGGAGTCGCACCACACGGGTTCCTTCGAGGATAGCACGTGTGATAGCCTGTTTAATCCACCATGTCGCATAGGTAGAAAAACGAAAACCTTTGCGGTAATCAAATTTGGTCACCGCTCTGATGAGACCGATGTTGCCTTCACCAATGAGGTCTTCCAGAGAAAGACCCTGGCCAACATATTTTTTGGCAATACTGACAACCAGACGCAAATTTGCTTCGATGAGATGGTTTCGTGCATCCTTGTCGCCCTGCTCGGCTCTCTCTGCAAGGCGCGACTCGCTTGCCGCAGAGAGCAGAGGAATGCGTGAAATCTCACGAAGATAGAGGCGTAAGCTATCGCTTTGTGCCAGGTTACTGATATCAGCTTCCGCTACATTTTCGCGTTCAGGTTCAGCCGCCTTATCACGGTCGCGTTCTGCGTTAAACATCACATTTCGTTCCAAGTGCTTGCTCTCTTCTTCTGCAACATGTACGTAGATCAGTTCAGTCTTGGCTTATTGTATCATACGTATATGGTATTGCAAGCAACAACATCCTCTCTTTGAAGATTGCCACCCACGTTTACTCTGTTTATTACTGTGTCGGCTGCCTGTCTGTTCTCAACAGGGTCTCTACACCTGGCCACGTGAAGTGTTGCGCCTTTTTTAGTATACCCATGAGAACAGCAAAGTGTGCTGCGTTATTCCAGTGGCCCTGGTAGAACCTATCCCGATGGATCTTTTTTTTGCCTGACCAGAGGACTTAAGACCCTGGTTATACAGGAGTATGGTAAGAAAACGGGTAGATTATTCACTGATAGTGTATGGTGTGCTATGATAGTGGCTGGGGCTGCCGACACAAATGCTTAACAAAAAAGAATATTTACTGTAACCGCCCGTTGCCTTGTAACGTAAATATGTTGCGCATTTCTGATCTGGTTGTCATTCCTGTTTATGTCTCGTGGAAAGTAGAGGTCCATGCTCGCTCATGAGCTTACCAGTCGCATTAACACCAGGAACGCTTATCGGAGGCCACTATATTGTTGGCAATCTGATTAATCAGGGTGGCTTTGGCGCGGTCTATAGCGGGGTTGATACGAGCGAAAAGAATCGTCCATGCGCGATCAAAGAGACGTACGACGTCACGCCCGCCGCCCGCCGCCAGGCGTTGATGGAGGCGAGCGTGCTATTTACCGTGAGAAGTCCTCATCTGCCGGAGGTATATGACGCCCTTGAGGCTAATGGGCGTTTTTATCTGATTATGCAGATGATTGAGGGGCAGAATCTGCTGCAGGTGTTGCGTTCGCGGGTGCCTGGTGGCCGGGTTGGCGAGCAGGCGCCAGGTCAGTTGTCCAGTGGTCCCTGTCGCGAACAGGAGGTTTTAAGCTGGCTGCTTCCGCTGATGGATGCGCTGCAAGAGCTCCATAGCCGCCGTCCACCGGTGATGCACCGCGACATCAAGCCCGGCAACATCGTGCTGACGCCAAACAATACCGCCGTCCTGCTTGATTTCGGTCTGACCAAGCTTTACGATCCTAACGCGAGCACCCAGACATTAGGGCGAGCGGTGAGCGAAGGGTTTAGCCCGCTTGAGCAATACATCGGCAAGACCTCGCCGCAGTCAGATATCTATTCAATGGGTGCGACGATGTATATCCTGCTGACCAATCGTCTCCCTCCCGTTGCGACCAGTCGCAGTGTACGTGATGAGCTGATCGTCCCACGCCTGCTCAACCCGGCGATCTCACCAAAGATGGAGTGGGTTCTGCTGAAGGCGCTGTCGCTCCACGCGGATCAGCGCTTTGAGAGCATGGGAGAACTGGCCCGAATCTTGCGTGAGCCATCATTTGACGCCTATAATGATCAAACCATCGCGGCCCAGATGGGGCCAGCGGGTCCCATTCTGACTCCCCCTCCCACGCACAGCTACGCGGGGCCGCACAATGATCCAACAATCGCAGTCCGCTCACCGTCCCAGGCGATGCCGCCGGTGCCGGTTCCACCAGGAGGCGGACCGCCAGCTTACAATCAAGCGCCATATCCATTTATACAACCGCAGCAATCTTACGGCTATAACGGGGGTGGAGTTCAGCAGCAGATCAGCTATCCCGCTGCGCCACAGGGTCAGGTAGGAGCCCCACAACCAGCGCCGGGATATGCTTATGCCCCCCCCATTATCTCCGGCCGAACAGAAGAAGCGCGCCCGTGCTTATGCGGCCCAGAATCGGCCTTTACCCAATCCGTCCAGCCAGGGTTGCCTGTGGGGATTAATCCAGGGCTGCCTGGCGGCCCTGATGGTATTAGCATTGAAGGAAGCGGCAGATTTTTACCTGGCGACGGTACTCGGCTTCCTGTTCTATGTCTTTGCTGGCTTTATGACCACGCGCCGGGGTGGTAGCCCGCTTCGCGGAGCCTGGGCCGGCTATTGGACCGGCATCTGGGGCACCGTTGTTTTCTGGGTCGGTATGTTGCTGGGCCTGTTGATTGGTGCCACCCAACGCTATCAAACCTTGATGACCTATAATCCGCAGGGCGATTCGCGCGCTTTATTTACGCAGGCCTGGAGTTTTGTGCAGCCGCAGTGGCCCGTGATCCCCGCGTTTCTGACCAGGCAAACGCCTTTCGTCAATTTTCTGTTCCTGATGCTACTGGGCCTGCTCACTGCCTGGATCCTTGGCTGGCTGGGTGGTCTATGGGGCCGTGCTCATCGGCAATAAAATGTTCAAGCTGCACGCCCCCGAGCGTGGGAAACGCAGGCGTCACCATTCTCTTATTTCAATGGAGGTGCAGCAAGGGCGCATCCGCGCCCTTGCTGCACCTCCATTGAAATAAGAGAAAACAGACCTGGCTGGATGATCGTATAGTCATCATTGCGTATAGAAACAGCCTGAGTGAAGTGTTATACTGATTGGGCGTTCCCCCGGAGATGGGAGGAAACGTTTACTTCTATTTAATAAAAAAGAACCTCTCTAATTGTTCAGGGAAGGTAGGCTTAGATAATTGACGACTCAAGAACCACTTGATCATGTAGCGACGGCCGCGGCAGAGACGATTGCTGTGTTGTCGGTTGACGATATTGCCCGCGCCCTTGCTGCCGAGCTCAATCTTGGTCCGGGACAGATCGCACGCACGATCACTCTTATCGATGAAGGCAATACGACGCCATTTATCGCGCGGTATCGTAAAGAGGTAACGGGTAGCCTAGACGAGGTGCAGATTCAGGCTATTGCCGACCGGGCAGCGGCGTTGCGGGCGCTGTTTGAGCGCAAGCAGGACGTGCATCGGCTGATTGGGGGACAGGGTAAGCTGACTCCAGAACTGGCCGCGCAGATTGAGGCGGCAAAGACGTTGCAGGAGGTTGAGGATCTCTATCTTCCGTATCGACCGAAGCGCAAGACGCGTGCCAGCGTTGCGCGTGAAAAAGGCCTGGCCCCGCTGGCCGAAATCATCTTACGTCAGCAGGAGATAAAGGGAGATGTCCAGGCGGTGCTGGAAGAGCACGCGCAGCCATTTCTGGACGCCGAGAAAGGGGTCGATACCAGTCTGGAAGCCTATGCCGGAGCCAGTGATATCGTGGCGGAAATGATCGCTGAAGATGCCAATGTGCGTGGTTCGGTGCGTACCACCTTCTTCAAGGCCTCCGCTGTGGGCGCGCGCGTGACCGATCCCGAGAAGGTAGCGGAGAAAGATCCAAATGGCGTCTACCGGCTCTACTATGAATTTAATGAGAATGTGACGAAGCTGGTGCCCCATCGCGTGCTGGCTCTCAATCGTGGTGAGCGCGAAGATGTGCTGCGCGTCAATATCTCACTCCCCTATGAGCAGGCTCAGCGGGACATTACGACCCATTATCCGATCAAGGCCACGTCGCCGTTTGCTCCAATGTTGAGCGAGGCGATGGAGGATGGCTATAAACGCCTGCTTTCACCCGCGATGGAGCGTGAGGTGCGCGTGGAACTGACGCGCAAAGCTGAAGAGCATGCTATCAATGTCTTTGCCACCAACCTGCGTAACCTGTTGCTCCAACCCCCCTTGCGCGGCAAAAAGGTGCTGGGCATTGATCCGGGCTACCGTACGGGTTGTAAGCTTACCATTGTGGATGAGACGGGCAAATATATTACCTCCGATACCATGTATCTGCACCAGGCTGATCGGGCGCGCAAGCTGCTACGGCAGATGTTGACCGATTATCAGATTACCGTGGTCGCCATTGGTAACGGCACGGCCTCGCGCGAGACCGAACAACTGGTGGCCGACCTTTTGCGGGAGCTGGCCGAACACAACCGGGAGGCGGAAACGATCGGATATATGATCGTTAACGAGGCGGGCGCCTCGGTCTACTCGGCCTCGGAGGCCGCGCGCGAAGAGTTTCCCTCTCTGGACGCGACCCAGCGTGGCACCATTTCGATCGCGCGCCGCTTGCAGGATCCCCTGGCCGAACTGGTGAAGATCGATCCCAAGGCCGTGGGTGTTGGGCTCTATCAGCATGATGTGGATCAAAAGGAGCTGGCGGCGGCACTGGAGCGGGTGGTGGCTTCGTGTGTCAATTTCGCCGGTGTTGAGGTCAATTCGGCTTCGGCTGCCCTGCTGAAGCACGTCTCCGGCATCAATACACGTGTCGCCAACGCGATTGTGAAGTACCGTGAGGCCAACGGCCCGTTTAAGACGCGCAAGGAGCTACTGAAGGTGACGGGTCTGGGCCAGGCTACCTTTGTGCAGGCGGCCGGCTTCCTGAAGATCGCCAATGGCAGTGAACTGCTGGATAATACGTTCATCCACCCCGAAAGTTACGAGGCGGCACGCGCGCTGCTTAAGATGCTGCCCGAAGGTGATCAGAAGAACGCCAGACCGGCCGAGCGCATCGCGCAGTTCCGGCAATTTATCAAGCTGCAGCATAGCCTGGGCCGCTCAAATCGCAATCGGGGCAACGCCGGTGCGTCCGGTGAAGCCGCGGCCTGGCGCGACCTGGCGGAAAAGATCGGTGTAGGTCTGCCGACGCTCAATGATATCCTGGAAAACCTGGAGAAGCCCGGACTCGATCCTCGCGATGAGCTACCCGCGCCTATCCTGCGGCACGATGTGTTGAAGATGGAGGACCTGCAGCCGGGTATGCTCTTGCAGGGAACGGTGCGCAATGTCGTTGATTTTGGCGCCTTTGTCGATATCGGCGTCAAGCACGATGGACTGGTCCACGTCTCTGAGATGGCTGACCGCTTTGTACGTGATCCGCTCAGCGTGGTCTCGGTGGGTCAGGTGGTACAGGTGCGCGTGCTGGATATCGACATCAAGCGTAGCCGGATACAATTGAGTATGCGTAACATCAACGGATAAGACAAGTGCAAAAGGAATTGGAGAAATCGGGCATGGCAAAAGAGACGTATAGTTTTGAGCGTTACCTCAATGTGCGTACCGCTTTCGGACCACATTTTTCTCCGGATGGCCAGAAGCTAAGTTTCTTGACCAACATTACCGGTGTGGCGGAGGTCTGGAGCGTCGACTTGAATATGCAGGCCGCGACACCATCCTGGCCAGAGCAACTGACATTTCGTGGTGAGCGCGTGTCTGGCGCGGTATATGCTCCACATGAGGACACCATCCTGGTGGCGGGCGATATCGGTGGCAATGAACGGGCTCAACTCTTTTTGCTGGCGGGTGATGGTTCGCGGCTGACCGCGCTGACCTCAAACCTTGAGGTGATGCATATCTTTGGTGATTGGTCCCCCGATGGGCGCTACATCACCTACAGCAGCAATGAGCGCGACGCCCGTTACTTCGATATCTATGAAATGGAGATCGCTAGCGGTGAGCAGCGCTTACTGCTGCAGCACGATGGGACCAACTATGCCCATCGCTATTCTCCAGATGGCTCACAGATCTATTTGACGCGCTGGCTCTCCAACACGCGGAGCCAGCTGCTGCTGGTGGATCGCGCAACCGCAACCGAGCGGGCGCTGACTCCCGAAATGAATCTGGAGGGGCGTGGGGCGGTTTATCACTCGGCGGCATGGTCAGCCGATCGCCAGGGACTTTATCTCTTGAGCAACCATGAGCGCCAGTTTCGTTCACTGGCTTACCTGGATCTGTCAACCCTGGCTATGCGCTATCTGGGTGAAAATCGCTGGGATGTAGAGCTGTTGGAAGTGACCAGAGACGGCACCCGGCTGGCGATGGTTATGAATGAGGATGGCTATTCCACGCTGTCGCTGTTCGATATCTCGCAGGGTTGGGAGCAACGACGATCGTTGTTGACGCCGACTCTTCCTCGTGGCGTCATCTATGATTTAACCTGGTCTGAAGATGGTTCACGGCTGGCTTTATCGTATGCTACCGCTGACGATGCCATGGATGTCTGGGTCTGGGATCTGGAGGCGGGCGCGATCGTGCGCGCGACCCACAGCTCTCGCGGCGGCATCCCGCAAACATCCTTTGTCAATCCTACCCTGGTGCACTATCCCACCTTTGATGGTCGTGAGATCCCCGGCTTTCTTTATCTGCCCACGGGACAGCAAAAGCAGTTGCCTGTCATTATCAATGTTCATGGTGGGCCAGAGGGGCAGGCGCGTCCCATCTTTGATCCGGTAACCCAGTATTTTGTGTCCCAGGGATTTGCCGTGCTGGCTCCAAATGTGCGCGGCAGCACTGGCTATGGATATGATTATCAGAGCCTGGACGATGTACGCCTGCGCATGGACTCTGTGGCTGATCTGCAGCACGCGGCCCTCTGGCTGCGCGATAGTGGTATCGCTGACAGCAAGCGTATCGTCGTGATGGGTGGGAGCTATGGCGGCTTCATGGTTTTGTCGGCGATTACCACCTATCCCGATCTGTGGGCCGCGGCCGTTGATATTGTGGGCATCGCCAACTTTGTCACCTTCCTGGAAAACACGGGACCCTGGCGCCGCAAGCTGCGTGAATCCGAGTATGGTAGCCTTGAGAACGATCGCGAGTTCCTGGAGCAGATTTCACCGATCCGTTCCGTCGATAAGATCACCGCTCCGCTGTTTGTAGTACATGGCGCCAATGATCCACGCGTTCCCGTTGGCGAGGCTGAACAGATTGTTGCTGCACTCCAGCGCCGTCAGGTCCCGGTGGAATACCTGCGTTTTGAAGACGAGGGTCATGGTTTGATTAAACGCAGCAATCGGCTGCTGGCCTATCCCGCTATCGCCCGCTTTCTGGAGCAGCAACTCTCCTAGAGAGTGTTTTACTCTCGTCATCTTAGGGGCACATGAACGCCCCCACACGCGCGGCCGCTACGCGGCCGCGCTGGTTTTTTTATGTTAGTGCATGGGGGCGTATCTGCGCCCCCATGCACTAACATAAAAAAATCGGTTCTGAGCGCCACAGGTGCTCACCGGTTATGTGTGGTGGTGTGACAGGGGCGCATGTGCGTACCTCAGGCACCAACATAAAACAGAATCATGAGTACTGCAGGTGCGAAATCGGTTATGTGTGGTGGTGTGACAGGGGCGCGCATGCGCCCCAACGAGATGAGACTTGAAACAAAAAGAGGCAAGACACCTGTACAGGTGTCTTGCCTCTTTTTGTTTCAAGTGGTACCCATTATGGGTGAAATGTGTATCTTGTAGAGAGAAGAGCAACGTAATACTAGTACGGATGGCGTGTGCCAGGTTACACGAATCCGTTACCGAAACAGCGCGGTCGATTTTATCGATGGCGTTATTCATGTTATCCACCATCATAAATAGGAAATGAATTGGCAGCGTGGCTTCTTCTAAACCTCCTTAAGAAATATGTAGTGATACACCTTTAGATGGTTTGACATAATATGGAGTAAGAAGAAAGTACTGTGGATAGTACGGTGCGTGGTGAAACGCGGTAAACTACAGCTAGTTTAACTCCAAGGCGACGTTTGTTTTCCCGACTTAGGTTGATGGTTGTCTATTTCTGACTGCGAACGTGGATGTGGCGGCCCGAAATATTTATGAAAGAAAGCAATTTCACAGCTACAGAGTTGTGATGATATAGAGCGCTTTTTTTTTATACCTATACAGTGCTGATGAGACAGCATTTTCTTTTCTTGTTTACAGATAGTTCTCTTTTTATGGGAACTGGCATCGAGATCTTAGTAATAGAACAACCTGTTTTTGGCGAGGTGAAGGTATGGATGATAAAGCTAGTCGCCGCATGAAGCCGGGCAATTGGAGGCGTCAACAGCGACTGATACATGATTATGTGCGGAGGATAGGACAATTTTTTCTGCACCACCGTAATGCTGCTCTTACATGTACACTCATTATAGTTCTATGCGTATTACTGCTTGCTATCTGTTCGCGGCTACCGGCACCTGATGCCAGTGATCCGAGCGATGGATCACAGGTTGTGGACTACACGACCCTGATGCATCAATTGCAAAGTGGAAATGTTTCGGCGGTGGCCATTCAAGATAATGATGTTCATGTCTTGCTTAAATATCCGCTTCAATCAACTAAAAATATACCTAAAAATGCAAAAGAGACTCAGATTGATCCTGCAGGATGGTATACTTACCTGGCTAATAATGGCAACACCCTGGCTGCTTCACAGGATACGACCGCTTTTGTGCAGCATACGCTTTATGTGCGCATCCCGGCTGGTAGCAAAGATCTGCTCATGAGCCAGCTGGCGTCTTCGCATGTTGATGTTCACGTTCTTTCTACGCCACAGCCATCTTTGCTCTTCACTATGTTGCTGCGCTTCGCGCCTTTACTACTGTTGCTTGGTCTGCTGCTGGTGTTTTTTGTGCTGCGGAACAGGCAAAATCCATCTGGCTCTATGGATGACCGCATCAATCAGGTTGGTAAGAGCCGGGCCAGGCGCTTTGATCGCTTGCCCGAAGGTGCATCACCTCCGCCGACGCAAGCCCATAATGCGAAGCCCCTCTCTGGTATGCGTGGTTCCGCTACGGCCGCGAGCAAATCAAGTGCGACGCCGATCATCAATATTCCTTCGGTGACGTTCGCCGATGTCGCTGGTATCGATGAAGTTAAATCTGAGCTGGTGGAGATGGTGCAGTTTCTGCGCGAGCCGGAGAAATTCAGCCGTCTGGGGGCTCACATTCCTCGTGGCGCTTTGCTGGTGGGTTCTCCTGGTACCGGCAAGACCCTGCTGGCCAAAGCAGTCGCGGGCGAAGCGCATGTTCCCTTTTTTAGTATCAGTGCCTCTGAATTTGTTGAGATGTTTGTCGGAGTCGGAGCTAGCCGCGTGCGCGATCTTTTCCAGCAGGCGCGCCGCGTAGCACCGTGCGTGATCTTTATCGATGAGATGGATGCGGTAGGGCGCAAGCGTTCTCTGCGTGCCGCGGGTAACGACGAGCGCGACCAGACGCTGAACCAGCTGCTGGTTGAACTGGACGGTTTTGATGCGCGGCAGGCTGTGATCGTGATGGCGGCCACCAACCGGGTAGATATCCTGGATAAAGCACTGCTGCGACCCGGTCGTTTTGATCGGCGCATCACGGTGTCTCCGCCGGATCGTGTTGGCCGCGAAGCCATCTTGCGCGTACATTCGCGTCAGACACCGCTGGCTCTGGATGTCTCGTTAGAGCGCCTGGCTCGCCTGACCACTGGCATGACTGGCGCCGATCTCGCTAACCTTGTGAACGAGGCCGCCCTCTCCGCGGCGCGAAGAGATTTAATGGCGGTCACCCACGAATGTTTCGAAGAGGCACTGGCCCGTATTCAGCTGGGCGCGTTACGACCCCTGGTGATGAGTGAGGATGAGCGCCGCATTATTGCCGTTCATGAAGGCGGCCATGCCCTGGTTGCGCATCACCTTCCCGAAGCTGATCGCGTGAATCGCGTGACCATTTTGCCGCGCGGACAGAGCCTGGGCGTGACGCAGTTTAGCGCCGAGATGGATCGTTATAACTATAGCCGTGAAACGCTGATGGCGCGGATCGCGGTCGGTCTGGGAGGTCGGGTAGCGGAAGAGCTGACCTTTGGAGCAGAACGGGTGACCACCGGGGCGGAAAATGATTTGCAGGTGGTGACCGACCTGGCTCGTAAGATGGTTACGCGTTGGGGAATGAGTGAGCGCGTAGGCGTAATGTTCGCGGACTATCGTCCTGAAGAATCCTATGAGCTCAATCTGCGTCAGATCGATCCGGATGCGGTCCCGGCACAGGCCAGGACCCTGGTCGCTGACGCGCAGGGCAATTTGCATCTGCATGGCACGGCCCGGTCCATTCCAGACCGATACTATGCGCAAACGTTGCCCTCCAGGTCCACCAGTGGTGTAACGATGAACTCTCTAGTTGACGCGGAGGTCCAGCGTATCCTGCAAGACGGTCATACCATGGCTCGTGCCATCCTTACCGAACATGGTGATATGCTGGCGACGCTGGCTGGTGCGTTGATAGAATACGAGCAGCTTGATCGCGATCAGTTTGAAGCCGTTGTCGCGCAGGCATAATTGTACGCTGAAGAGAGAGGCTCCAACCAGTCTACTATGGTTGGAGCCTCTTTTTTTGCACCTCTTTTTTTGTGTTACGTCTCGGATACCAGCAGATCTTCATTCGGATGCGTATCTTTTTTGCCGTGGATAATTTTGTCCAGCCGCCCACCTACCAGGTCCAGTGCTTGCTCTACGAAGGCAATTACATCATCTTTGCGTCCCTGTTTATAAAAGCTGTCCATGGCGCCAAGGCACTGCTGCGCCAGTTGAGGATCATAGTCTTGCAGTTCGCGCAGCAGCCACTTGCCCGCCCCAAGCCAATGGCGACGTGAGCTGAGTACAAGGTTGATGGCGCCAACGATCACAGAAAACGCGACGATATTGCTCTCGTACCAATCCTTTGAGCCAATAAAATCGTCAAGCTGATCCGTCAGTTCATTGCGATGCATGTCTAGTTCTTCCTGCGACATCGCCTCTGGGCCATAGCGTAGCACCTGCCAGGCTTCATCCTGGATCTGTAGCGCCAATCCCGTTGGATCTTTTAAAATGATGCCGTGCGCGCACATATGCGTCAGCACCGGACGACGGCGTTGGATTTCTAGCTTGAAGAGCTTGCGACAGGCCTCATGGGAATAAAACAAAACGTCGATCGCGCGCCCGAACGCGTTTAGCGACTCTTCATAGACCGACTGCGTCTTATCGACGATTACCAAAATGTCCAGATCCGATGTATCTGTTTCTTCTCCTCGAGAAGCGCTTCCGGCAAGAATAGCGGCCTTACAATTCGGGAACGTTTGCTGCACAAAGGCACGTGCGATATCAACAGAGTTCATGGGTCCTCCCTTATGTGCTAGGATATTCAAGCACTATCCTTTATCGGATCATCGGGCAGAAATATTGATATATTGAAATGTTGAGGACTTGATCTCTCCTCTGAATATGCTTTTTGGCCGGGCTAAAATCAGATTGGGGATAACGAGAGCGGCAAAAAATGACGCACCTCAGCGCCGCTCTGTCCGTATGGTGGTGACTCACATGCTGGTTGGTGTATGGTGTGGGGGATCTGCGGCGGCGTGACCACGCAGCGAGCTACGAGCAAGCGATGTCGTACATTGCCTGTCAGTGCTCGCTATTTATGCTATGTTATTGCGAACGTCGCGCGTAGAGTCAACGCCGCCTGTTGATAAACGCCTGTTAAAAACGACAGGTAAGTACAATAGCACTCATGTCGTCGGGTTTGGAGCGAATTGTCTGGCTACGGTCTTCATGGGAACGTTGGCGGGCGCTTTCAACGAGGACGCGGGATGCGGATGAACGTGGGTTCGTCCTTATAATATCTTCAATCTCTTCGTCGGTCAGATTATCGTGAATGCCATCTGTACAGAGAAGGATGCGATCTCCTGGTCGTATGCTTACTTTGTCGGTATGAATGGTTGGTGGTATAGGGCCGCCCAGGGCCTGGGTAATACCGCCACGCAACCGGAAGTAGTTGTACTCGACCTCAGAAAGTTGATCGGCTCGCATTGCCTGGTCGATGCGGAATGCATGGTATTCGTTAACGATCTGATTTTCAACCAGCTTGGTCAGGAGACCATCATCGCTGGTGAGCCGCTTGATACGCTCGTCTCCACGTAGTAGATAAACGCGGCTATCTCCCACATGCGCATAGACCATTGTGTATTCGTGAGAACCTGGCTGGCGGCAAAAAGCGGCCAGTGCGACGGTGGTGGCCAGATCATCTGTGCCCGCACGCCGGGCGCCACCGGTGCGTACCTGTTCATCTGATTTCAGGATCAGGTCTTCCAGGATCTTGCAGAGATCACGTTTATTGCAATCTTCTAGAAATGTATAGATCTTGCGCCGGTGAGGATTTCTGGTCATTATCAGCTTCCATGCCTCGCGCGTAGAGTTCGCGGCTGTCTGCGAAGCAATTTCAGCGGCTGCGCTGCCTCCTACGCCATCAAAGACTGCGAAGAGACCCCCGATCTCGTCGACGATCATGCAGTCTTCATTACGGTTTGGGTGGCGTTCGTTGGCGATGCTGCGACTAGAAGTAGCGAAAGGTGATCGCTTATGAAGATGATGGATAGTAGTACGCTTATTATGTCTGGTTTGGTGTGGCATCTTCGTCGATTGCTGCCTTTCGAATGATTTTACTATAGATGTTGTACTTTTTCTCATCACTTGATAATTCATGTCTATACCATTTACAATAGAACAGACCGCTTGGTCCAGGAATACCTTTAAAGCTGATCCTCTACATCCTTATACATGCTCTACTTTGTCACAACCCCTGATGTGCCTGCCGCATATAGTGCTGGTTCGCTGGATTAACATATGTGGCGAACCGTTGTGTGGGTCGCATAAACTTATTGTGTGCAAGTATAGCAGATCGTAGGATGAAAAGAAAAGGGTTTTGCACTCCCGAATATCATTTCAATGGATCAGATTACATATTCTTAGAAAATTCTCAAATAGCATTTTCGTATGTTGTTGATAGATGGAAAAGTGTATTTCCCGTTCTTTTTCGATCTTTTGATACGCTGAAATTCCCAGAATGGCAATCATACTCTCTTTCATTGACGGATGATAGAGCCAGGTATTAAGCGTGTCGTGGTCAAGCTCTATATGGTATTGCAATCCATAAGCGCAACGCCCATGGCGGAAGGCCTGGTTTTCCGTATTCGCGCTGGTCGCCAGGAGCCGGGCGCCTGGCGGCAGATCAAATGTATCCTCATGCCAGTGGAACACCTTCTGATAGCCTGGCAGGCCAGCGAACAAAGGATCTTGCTGACCGGAGCTCGTCAACTGGACATCAAAGAAGCCGATCTCCGTCATGATATGCTGGCGCACCTGCCCTCCCAATACATCCGCCAGCAATTGAGCTCCCAGGCAGATGCCCAGATAGGGAATCTCCTGCGCTACGATTGTGCGTAGCCAGGCTTTTTCCTGAACCAGGTATGGGTATGCTTGTTCGGCATAGACATGTTGCGAACCACCTAACGCGATAACTGCCGTATAGGTTGATGGATCAGGAAGGGTTGCTTTCTCGACCTCTATGACATCATGGGTGATGCTATGGGCTTCCAGAAGCTCACCCAGGTATCCTTTGGGGTCCTCTTGTTCATGTTGTAGCACCAGGATTCTCTGCACAGTCCTTGCTCCTTCCTGTTCCACATACACAATAATCGATAACTATCCCGGCAACCTGAATGCCAGATATCAACAGGTGTATTTGTCGCCGTTTCCCTGGCCTTTTTTTAGTAATACAGTGAATGGTAAGAAAAAGAGACAAATCTATGACGTAATTTCTACAGGGGAGAAGAATCATGCGTTGTCAGATAGATTCTCCCCCATATAGTTAACGTTAAAGATCAGCCTCTCTTGTAACCACGCCTGTTTGGTCCTATAGATTTAGGAGTTTTGGGCTACTGAGGTTGAGGATCCTAGAGCAGTGATTTCGACATTCCAGCTTTCACCACCATCCAGTGTGAGGGGCCAGAGAAAGGTGAAATTGCTTCCCTGGTGGGTGCGTTCAAAGCCTGCCTCTGAACCGGTGACCGTGTCGATAGAGAAGCGCCACAGGTTAGCCGGCTGGCTGAGCGCGATACCCAGGTCCTGCTGTAACCAGTTGTTGCCGACATGTATCGAGCTCACATTGGAGACTTCGCCACTGCTATCAAAGCTGTGGCTCTCCAGTTGTTGGCCATCAACGGTGCAGTAGGCCTGTGGATTGCCGCCACCACCAAGCAGATTGATATTGAATTCCGTGGCAAACATGCTCTGAAGCCGAGCCTGCCCCCGATTGGTGACCTGGTAGCGGATGACCAGTTTCTCTTCCCCTTTGGGAACAAAGATGGTTTTGGTCAGGGAGACTGGCAGGGGGCTCAGGGCACCGGGACGTTTGACCATTCCCTCGCGGCTCAACACGACGGTGATGCCCGCCTCGTCCTGCTTGACGTCGGCCTGATACGGTTCATTGGCGAAGTTGCCCTGCTCCTCGTAGCGCACCTGCGCGTAGCTGGAGAGAGGCAGGCCCGCGGGCAAGAAATGATCTACCAGGCTACTGCGGCGATAGCGATCCATTACCAGGTGTTGGTCGAGGTCGGCCTCTTTGGTGCGGATGGTGCTGTGTGGATTGCCAGGATCACCGCTGGCCGGGGTCTCTTCTTTCGTGGTCGCGTGGCGACGACGTTCCTGCTCATAGGTGCGTAGCGTCTGGTGATAGCTCTCCTCCTGCCTGGTCATGACGCTGAGCATATTATGGGCGCTGCGCCGCAGATCCCATTCAAACAGGCTCCCGCCATGCTGTGGATCCAGGTAGAGGTTTTGCTGATCGCTCTCAATGATCAACTGCTGCAGCGTGTTGCGCTCGAAATCAGTGAATTCGTAGCGCTGCCAGGATTGCTGGCCATGGTTGATGCGATCGGCGGCGTTTTCGGCTTTGATCAGGTGATGATAGATGGCTGAGCGCACATGGGCCATATAGATGCCCCCGAAGAGGCCATGCCAGTAGGTATCGTTGGCCTGGGCTTTGAGCAGATGGGTCAGGCCGGTCTCTTCATTTCCACCCGCGGCATAGACGGTGTCGTGCACGCGTAGCATCTTTTTATGCTGGTTATTAATCTCTGGATAGCGAACCAGGAAGCTGCGCCAGAAGCCGCCGCGCATAAACTGGATAATGTCGCTGCGGTGCTCGCTTTCCAGTTGATGTAGGAGTTGAGAGAACTGATACGAGCGCTGTGGGGGAAGGGCCCACTCGGTCATCTCGATATATGATGAGGTTGGGATATAGACGCGTCCCAGGGCCGCGTGCTGGTTCGCATACTCGCCCAGTGGCGTGGTCTGCAGCCAGCCGCTATTCTCTTCCAGAGCAGTGAAGAACTGATCGACCCAGCCGGAGTGGCCGTCGGGTCCCCAGCAGTATGGGTGGGTGTCGGGCCAGCTCCCAAATTTCTCGCCATCGTCGCCCATGACCACGATGCGATCCCCCGCCGTGGTGGCCAGTGTGCGCAACGTCTCGATGGTTTCCTGGGGAGGACGCCAGGGGATCGTATAGCGCAGTGACTGGCTGGTCGCATAGACCTTCAGAATGCCGGTCTGATCCTCGGTGGCATAGTAGCCATAGAGATCCTTATCTTCCAGGCCCACATTCTTAAAATGGATATCGTCCAGAATCGTCCACTGGATGCCCGCCTCAGTTAAGTAGCGTGGTAGGCTGGGCTCCCAGACGCGTTCGGCCAGCCACATGCCGGTGGGACGTGTGCCGAAGTCGGCCTCGACGCGCTCCGTCAGGCGGCGAATCTGGGTAACTTTGTCGTTATCTGGAATCGATGGCAGAATCGGCTCGTAGTAACCGCCACCGACAATCTCAACCTGTTGGCGTGCTACCAGGGCGGCGACTCGACTCAGAAACTCTGGATGTGCTTCTTCCAACCAATCCAGGAGTGATCCCGTATAATGGAGTGAGAGACGTACACCGGGATGCCGTTCCAGGGCCTCGATCATGGGTAAGTAAGATTCTTCAAATACCTGCTGAAATACCCAGGGGAAGTTTCCGACTGGCTGGTGGTTATGTAAAAGCAGTCCGATATGGATGCTTTTTTGCTGCTCTGGAGCTGTTGTCATGTTCTCTTTAACCTCTGTATTTTGTATGCATAGCTTCTACTATGTACGGTGTTATAGTATAGTTTTCTCAGCTTGATTTCAAGACGATATTCCTCAAGCGATAGTATGAGATGTCCGAGGCCTGGTTCGCGGGTGCACATTTTCGGGTTTCGGATGCTATCTTCTTCGGTCAAAAATTGCTATACTTGGCAGTACGTATGGTGGAGTTGTGGGGAGTAGATGATTGGTCAGTGCGGCGCGCATCTGATCAACAGTTGATATCAGCGCATGGAGTAGCCACGTTTTTATATGGGAACATTAAATGTATTGCTCGTCGATGACCACGGTCCTTTGCGCAAAGCGCTGTACGAGGGATTAGAGGCTACCAGAGAGGTGCATGTGCTGGGCGAGGCTGCCACCGGTCGCGAAGCGGTCGCGCGCGCGCTCGAACTGGATGTGGACGTCATCCTGATGGATGTACAATTGCGCGATCCCAGGGAGGGCCGGCGGGCTTTGAGTGGCGTGGGAGCCGCGGTCGCCATTCGCCGT
Organism: Dictyobacter halimunensis; assembly: GCF_036245075.1. NCBI lineage: Bacteria > Bacillati > Chloroflexota > Ktedonobacteria > Ktedonobacterales > Dictyobacteraceae > Dictyobacter > Dictyobacter halimunensis. The sequence goes on along the minus strand of NZ_BSRI01000002.1, from coordinate 635,531 downwards.
GAGCGACCGCGTATGCCGGTGGTGTTTTATTCAATTCAGGATGACGACGAATATTACCGTGAGTTTCGTGCTTCTGGCATCCTGACGCACTATGCCTATGTACGCAAGAGCAATTATCTCTTGCCAAGCATGCTGGTCCCACTGTTGCGCGATGCCGTCAGCGGTCGCAGCCTGGTTGACCCGGAGATCGAGGATCGCGTGCAAGAGGTACGCGACCTGGATGAGCAATCTCCACGAGCGCTTCTGGAGCCCAATGAACTACGTGTGGCCGAGTTGATGGCCCAGGGCATGACCAACGAGCAGATCGCGGCACGCCTCAATTTGCATGATAAGCGAGCTGTCAGCCGCACCAATGGGCGCATCTACGCGGCCTGGGGACTGAGCGAGAATGCCGTCGATGATAAGGTGGCGCGTGCTCGTGCGACGCTGATTTATATGCTCAATCGTATGGTGATGTGGAACGAGGAGGGCGTGGCCCTGGTACAGGATCGCCGGGGTGAATGGGTCCCTCTCTACAAAGAAGAAAACTAATGCCTGTACCGTTTTTTCAGACTCCGGCTCTATTTCTACAAACTCTCTCTCTGGCTTTATCGATTTTTAATCTGATCGCTTTTTTGTGGCTGGCGTTTACCGTGTGGCTCAATGGCGATCGGCGCAGCATGATCGCGCGCGTAGGCGTGGTAGGACTAGGATTGGCGGCGCTCTTTTTCTTTATTCATGCGCTGCTGATCTCTGGCTCTCTCTCCAGGGCAACGAGCGGGCCCATCTCCTCCGATTTTTTGTGGCGCCTGGTCTGGTTCCCTGCCATTGGCGTGCCCTATATCTGGTTTGTTATTGGTCTGTACTACGCCTCTTTCCTCAATAGCAAATGGCGCCATCGCCGTCCCTATTTGCTGGTGAGTAGCGCGTTGCTGGGTTGTATTGTGCTGACGATTCTAATCATCAACCGGACGGTATTTACGTTCAGAGGAACGCTATTGCTGCTGGCCTATGGAAGTGATATCAATGGTGTTGTGCCTCAGGGGCCATCTTTACCGCTGCTGGTCTTGCCGATCTTTTTAACGTATGTGACATTCTGTGTGATCGGACCCTGGTTTACACCGGCACGGGTAGCGCGCCTGCTCGGTGCGCTCTGGCGCTTTGGTGTCCTGCGCGTGCGTACCCACTCTTTGCGGCGCGCCCTGGTCGATGCTTTCTGGGACGACCAGATTGACGTGGAAAATCTGGATGAGCCCGTATTATCCTGGCACCTTGCGCGTCCGGTGCTCCTGTTGGCGGCCCTGTTGATGGTCTGTTTGACCCTCAGTCTGGGTATGTTGGGCGTCTGGTCGATCATCACCTGGGTGAGAATGCAGGGGAATGGTGGCCTGCCCGCTCCCCATCCGTCCGACCTCAATAGTATTCCCATGAACCTGATCCTGCTGGATATCTATGCGACCGGCTGCGTGGCTGTGATCGTCTTGCTGATTGGTTACTCGATTGTCAGGCATGGCATCCTTATTGAGCGTCCCCTGGCCCGGCGTGGCTTTTTTGAGCAGTGGCGTGGTATCGTATTTGTGGCAACGGCGAGCGCGCTTTTCATCTCATTCCTGATGTGGATTACGCATAGTTCGCTAGGGAGCCTGCTACTGATCACCATCATCGCCACCGGCGCCTATGCTCTCTTTACCTGGAGTAGCTATACCGCGCACGATCGCTATGTTTCATTGCTAGGACCCTTCTTGCGTAGTACCAGCGTACGCCACTGGCTCAATACTGACCTGCAAAAGACCGAACAAAACATGGAGGCACTCTTCTTTCACCTGTGCAAAGAAGTATTAGAGGTACGCTGCGCGCGCCTGGTCGTTCTGACTGGTCCCGTGAGAAGAAGCTTCTCCTATCGCTGGTCAATCCTGGACCTCCCTGATCAGGTAGAGGAGTTGAGCAGCGATGGATTGAATGAGTCGGTATCTGGCGAGATCCACGGTCCGAAGATCCTGCGCTCAGACCTGTACTCCTACCGTATCCGCGTGTCATTGCAGGGTATGCCGGTGATCTGCTGGGTATTGCCGATCTATGATGAGTTGGGTTTGGTAGCCCGGCTCTATCTGGGTCCCCGGCAGGATGGTGGCGCGTTTACCAATGAGGACATGGACCTGGCCCAGGCATGCGGCCAGCGTATCCTGGATACGTTGCGCGATCACGAGGCCATGCTGGCGGTGGCTGGCCTGCTGCGACGGCGCGTGGTGGACGTCAAGTTACTGGGCGCCCAGCAACGGCGTGTGTTGCACGATGAGACCCTGCCGATGCTGCACCTGGCTCTTCTGGGACTGGAGACGGTGCGCTCCCTCCATGGGCAGGATAGCGAAAACCCTGAGCGTGTCGAGCAGGCTTTGCACGAGGCCATTGGCTCGATCAGTACCGTCCATCGTCAGCTGGCATCGATGATGCGAGCCATGTCGACCGGCGCCCCCCATCGCCTTGAGCGTGATGGCATGATGACCGCCATCCATACCATGCTGGAGCAGGATTTTCAACAGGCCTTTGACGTGGTCGAATGGAAGGTTTCAGAGGAGGCCATGCAGGTAATTGATGATCTTGTGCCGCCAGCAATCGCTGAACTGATCTTTGCAGCCGTGCAGGAGGCTCTACGCAATGCCGCTCGCCATGCCCGGGGTACTGATATCCATCGCCGGTTACGACTCACGCTCTCAGCGTCCTGTAATCCGCATCTGGAAGTTATTGTGGCCGATGATGGCATCGGCATCGTCTCTTCCAGTAGCTCAACCACTGGAACGGGTGGCGGACTGCTCACGCATAGCGCGCTACTGGCTATCGCCGGTGGCACCCTGACCGTCAAAACAACCCCCAACGAAGGTGTCAGCGTACGCATCTTCCTCCCCATCGAAGCCTTGCGGTAGTTGCCGGGCCCGCCCCGGCTTTGTCGCCCCCCGCAGGAGCTAATCCCTTCCGTCAACGAGGATCTGGCACCCATAATGGATGTGCCCGCTCATGAGTACATTCATGATGCCATGCCCTGGTCCCGATCTTGATCTTGCACTACAGTACAAATAGCTACTGTGCTTAAAATGTGGCTTACTCTCATGCTCATTGACTGCTGCCTGCGTGAGCTTTCGCGCCTCCAGTGCTCATGAGTCCATGGTGGTGCATAAGGGGCGCTGATGAGCCCACCATCTACCACCATACAAGCGAACGTGTGGACTTGCGCACCTCTGGTGCTCACGGGTCCATGGTATGTGGGTGGTACAGGGGCGCGCATGTGCCCCATGTACCATCATGCAAGTGGACGTGTGAGCTTGCGCACCTCTGGTGCTCACGGGTCCATGGTATATTGGTGTATGCGGGGCGCTGATGCGCCCCGCATACACCAATATACAAATACTGCGCGGCTGCGCAACGGACGCGCGTGCGGGGGCGCCCACGTACCCCGGGGGCACGTGAGTAAGACACATTCTTAAGGCAATTGAAGATGCGGCTGGTTTGTGTCTGATGGTGCCGCTGTGGCGTTATGGTAACTGTTCTGGATAGGGAAGCTAATGCTACCTGAAGACTGGCAATCCAGCATCACTAACGTGAAGAATGTATTTCGAAGGAAAGGGGACGAGCCAATGTTACTCATTACAGGGGCCACTGGTTTTATTGGAAGGTACCTGGTAGCGCGCCTGGTCGCCCAGGGTGAGCGGCCACGTTGCCTGGTGCGCGATCTGCACCAGGCCGCCAGCATCTTACCTGTGGAGAGCGTGGAATTAGTGCAGGGAGCCACCACGCAGCCGGCTACGCTGGAGTCCGCTTTACAGGGGGTCGACACAATTATTCACGCGGCCTTTATGACCGCTGATCGCAAGCAGTCTCCTGGTAATAACTATGAAGAGACCAATGTGGGGGGCACCTCCAATCTGATTCTGGCGGCCAAAGCCGCAGGCGTCAAACGCATGATCGAGATCAGTGGCCTGGGGACCAAACCAGATAAACCAGGTAGTTATATGCAGGGGCGCTACCTATCCGAGAAGATGCTGATGGAGAGCGGCCTGGATTGGACCATTATTCGTCCCTCCGTGCTTTTCGGGAAAGGAGCACCCTTTATTAAAGGCTTGACGGAATTGATCGAGACCGCACCGGTGGTGCCGCTGATTGGTGGGGGCAAAACCATGTTCCAGCCCATCTCCGTGGAAGATGTGGTCACGGTGATTATCAAGGTCCTGCAAAATCCAGATCAGACCAATCGCAAGATCTTTACGATTGGCGGGCCGGAATATTATTCGTTTAGCCAGATCTTTGATATGCTGCTTCAAGCTACCCATCATAGCCGACCCAAGGTGTACGCTCCAACCCCCCTGGTTGGCGTGGGAGCCGCCGTTATGGAGGCTGTCATGCCCAAACCACCGTTGACGAAGGCCGCCATGGCCTTGTTCTCATTCAACAACACCACCGACCTGGATAGTGTCGAACGTGACTTTGGTTTCAAACCACAATCCTTCAAAACTTACCTGGAGACACAAGGAGTGTAGCAGGATGTAAAAGGCAGGCGCGGCTGAAGATGATAAAGCAAGCAAAACGTTGCTGTGCTATAATAGGTGGGCATATTCATTTACAGTTACAAGAATATGTCCACTTTTTCATGTGCGCTTTTGAACGTATGGCTGTGTAGCAACTCTATCGGATGACATACTGACGACCATTGCTAACTCTTTGCCATGGCCCGGGGAGGGGCAACGCTCTATCTGGAGGGAGGAATCTGCGTGATCTCTGCCGATTTATCTGGTAATGCAGGCGATGAATTACGCGCGATCAGTGAGAGGGTGATCCGCATTTCACGCCTCATCCACGAAAGTTCTGAGCGATTAGGGATCGCTGTCGAGGGAACTTTTGCGAGCGATGGAGGCGATCCCCGTGTGCGCCTGCTGAGCGATGCCTTGAACGTAAGTCGCAATGCGGATCTGGAACTAGGGCGTATCTATCAGGCTATACAGCGTACAGTAAATGAGGCCAGAACTCAGCTACCCGCCAGGGGACCAGCGCACAAAGATGTTGATCTTCCCGTTCAAGCCTCGTCGTCCCGGCCCACCTTCGAGAATGAGCGCCAGGCTATGGTGACCAGTATCTTACATCTGGAGCAGCAGCGTGATGAAATGGAAACGCTGTCAGAGATCGCGCGCACACTTAACTCGACCCTGGAGTTTGATGAGGTTTTGTCGTTGGTCATGGACCTTGTCATTCAATTTGTGAAGGCCGAACGCGGTGTGTTGATGCTGGTAAATACCAGTTCGGGTGCCTCCGAATTGACTGTCGCGCGCGACAAAAACGCCAGCAATATCCCCGATAGCGCGTTTGCTACCGCGCAGATCAGCCGCAACACGATCAAGAAAGTCATCGCGACTCGTCAGCCATTGCTAACTGATGACGCGCAACTGGATGAGGGTTTGAAAGACAACCAGAGCATCCTGGTGTATGGCATTCGCTCCATTATGTGCGCGCCCCTGATCGTGCGCAACAACTGTATCGGAGCCGTATACGTTGATAGCCGCTATAATACTCGTCTCTTTAACCGTAAGCACCTGGAATTGCTGCTGGCCTTCTGTAATCAGGCCGCCATTGCCATCGATAATGCTCGTCTGTTCGCTGATCTCAACAGTGCTATTCGTACGGTGCGCGAAGACAAGCAATACATGGATAACATCTTTGGCTCTATCGCCAATGGCGTGATTACGACCAATTCTGCCGGTATCATTACCACCTTTAACGCGGCGGCCAGCATTATCCTGCGTATACATCCCAATCAGGCCCTGGGCAAGCACTATCGCGATGCCTTTAAAAATCTGCCATCGGATGTTGGTGTCATTGATATGCTCTACAATGCGCAGGCCCACCACGAACACGGCACATTAATTAACCAGGCCATCAACTGCCAGATTCCGGGTCGTGAGCGGGACGAAATGGTGAGCTTGAGCTATTATGTCAGCTCTCTGCGTGATGTGCAGGGCTCGCATATCGGTATGGCGCTGGTTATCGACGACCAGACCGAACTGAAGCGCTCACAGGCGCGCGCCAAGCAGATACGTGGTATCTTCGAGCGCTACGTACATCCCCATGTTGTTGAGCAACTGATTCGCGATCCCATGGCCCTCAATCTGGGTGGTGAAACCAAAGAGATCTCAGTCATCTTCGCCGATATTCGTGGCTATACGCGTTTGAGCGAAAACATGCGTCCGGAGGAGGTCATGCACCTGATCAATCGCTACCTCAAGATCATGTGCGATGCCATCTGGGAGGAGGCGGGTACCCTGACGGCATTTCAGGGTGACGCCTTGATGGCCATCTTTAACGCGCCCCTGCCCCAGGCTGATCACGCGTTGCGCGCGGTACGCGCAGCCTGGAAGATGCGCATGGCGGTGCTCGACTACCAGCGTTCGCAGCCGCAGGAGGTGCAGGTCTCCTTTGGCATCGGGGTCAATACCGGATTGGCAACGGTAGGAAATGTAGGCGCGCACGAACGCCTGCAGAACTATACCGCCATTGGAGACGCCATCAACGTCGCCTCGCGCCTGCAGAACAACGTCTCCGACAACAACATCTTGCTCAACGACCCCACATATCAACAGGTCCAAAACCAGATCCAGACCGGCAAACCCTTCTCCCTCATCGTAAAAAACAAGAGCGCTCCCCTCACCGTGCGCTACGTCCTGGGACCGCGGTGAATAAATTAAAGATACGCGCCTTGCATCTCCTATGAGCGCGTAAGAGCTCAAAATAGTTATGAAATGAATGGAAGTGGCAGAAATTGCGCATCGCGCAATTTCTGCCACTTCCATTCATTTCATAACTATGCGGCCGCGCATGCGGACGCCCGAGCGGGGGCGCTTACGCCCGCAATACACCAAAGTCAAAATTAAAGACGCTTGCGCAGCACAAATCCTTTTTGCTGTAAGCGGATAAAGCCAAACCACTCATAGAGGCGGTGGGCATGATAGTTATCTTCCTGGGTATTGAGCATGATGCGTGAGACGCGAGCGCGCTCAAAAAAGTAGATGGCCTCAGCCATCAGGCGCGCGCCAATCATCTGACCCGTCGCCGAAGGATGTACCGCGATACGTACCAGGTAGCCATAATCGTCATCCAGCGCATTAAACTGATAGCCCACGACTTCACCATTGAGCACAGCCACAACGAAGTAAGGATGCGTACTGGCGATATCTTGAAAAGAGAAGGGATCATAGCGCCACAGATCTTCAAAACAGGCCTCTTCGATGCGTAGTAGTGCGGGCATATCACTCGCCAGATCTACATTGCGTATAGTTACCGTTTGATTGCCAGCGGTTGGAATCTTGTAATCGAATTTGTCGTATGAATAGAGATTGCGATAGGGGATGAAGCCTCGACCCAGAAGGAGGGAGCGTAACCAATCATTTTCGCAATCATTGCCAGAATAGTGAAAATACTGCACGCCCTGAGTCCGTAATGGATCGTAGAGCTGATCAAGCAAGCGACCCAGCACCGACACATATTCTTTGCTCTCTGTCCAACTGACCCCAAAGCCGCTAAACCAGGCCAGCGACGAACTAATAATCTGTGATAGCAGAAAGCCGTAGAGCGTGCTATCATTCCACAAACCAACCGCCGGATAGCGCTTTAGCAATAAAGGCAGCTCACTGAGTGTAAACCGCTGGTAGATATACTCCGATGTACGCAATAGCCGTTCAATAGCAGGGATATCCTCCTCACCAAGCAACCGTATCTGTCTCTCTTTATTTTTCATATATCCTCTGTGCCGGCAGCCTTGATATGTGCCACAAAATGTGCCGCAAAGCTATGATGTGTTTTTCCTATAGTGAAGACACTTTTGAGCATTATGTATGCTCAAAGTGGTCTTTGTTACGTGCTTTTAGTGTAACCTTTCATATCCCCATGCGTCAACATTGAATCTAACAGCAGCAAGAAGGGGTTCTCGATTCCTCTGAGAGGAATCGAGAACCCCTTCTTGCTGCTGTTAAGGATTATTCTTCGTTCTGGCAGCAGGTATCGCTGGCGTCATCTGAGGGTTGAGGGGTGGCTGGTGTCTTTGTGATGACGGGGCCCTTCATCTCACGCAGCAACTTCTCGCGGTCTGGTTTGGGCTGGTTGCGCATGCGATAGCCGGTGAGCTGGTGGATGCGGCGCAGCTCTGAAATGACGACATCAGTGTTGAGCTGAAAGGCGATGTCGGGTGCCTGACCATACTTATCAACGGCTTCGGTGCCGCCAAGGAGCTGATTGAGGCTGGTGGCGACGCCGCTGGCGACAACATCCAGGTCATAGCCACCCTCCTGGATCATGATCAGTCGGCCATCACAGAGGGTATCGGCCAGCTTGAGAATAATCTCATTGAGCTTGGCGAAGCCGGCGGTAGAGATGCGCATGCCCGGCTGAACGCCGGTGTGACCTTCCGCCTCTTTCCAGTGGGCATCATAGCCAGCTGAGACCAGGATCAATTGTGGATTAAAGCGGTCGGCGGCCGGAGCCAGAACCTGGCGGAAGATGGGCTCGTAGATCTCATAACCTGAGCCAGCCGGCAGCGGGACATTGATGGTTGTACCTATTGCATCTCCTTCCCCACGCTCTTCGGACAGGCCGGTGCCGGGAAAGAAGGGAGCCTGGTGGATCGAAAAGTAGAGCACGCGCGGATCATCATAGAAGGTCTCCTGGGTGCCATTTCCATGATGTACATCGTAATCGATGATCATGACGCGCTCTAGCCTATAGCGATCTAGCGCATAGCGAGCCGCGACGGCGACATTGTTGAAGATGCAGAACCCGAAGCCAGCTTCCGCTACGGCATGGTGTCCGGGAGGGCGAACCAGACAATAGGCATTTTTCACCTCGCCATTCATGATGGCATCCAGGGCCGTCAGGGGAGCGCCCGCCGCCTTGCGAGCAGCTTCATAGGTTTTAGCGGACACGTATGTATCGGTGCCTGCCTGCAGGCTGGTGGAGACCCCGGTGGCCGCTTCAGTTTCGGCGGCCTGCTGGCTGAGCTCTTCGATTTCCTGGATGTATTCGCGTTCATGTACAGTTGCCAGTTCATCAATACTGGCGGCGCGCGGCGTCAACTGCACGAGTCCTGGACGTTCTAGCCAGTTCAAGGCGCGCAGATAGCCGATCGACATCTCCATCCTTTGAGGACGTTCGGGATGCCCCTTGGGAGGACGATGCTCCATAAATATTGGATCGTAGACGAGGGCCGTTGTCATAGATTTCCCTTGGTCAGGCTGCTTCGTTAAGTGCCTGGTTATTTTCTAGGTGGGATACATGAGTCATCCCGGATTTTTGAAACATTCGAAAAACGGGTTCCGCGCTCCCAGTGCGGGAGGCGGAGGAGGGCGGCGAGCCCTCCTGCCGGGGTGTGGGGTGTCCCCACACTCCCTCTTCTCCTCTCGCGCCGCCGCAGGCGGCGCGAAAAAGAAGAAAAAGAAGTTTTGTGGGGACGTGAGCATGCTCCCAGCATGCTCGCCCACACCCCGGTTTTGGGAACTTTTTCAAAAGTTCGGGATGATTTATATATCCCAGCGTTGCGTTAGAGTACTTTTTTGACTAAGTCAGGAATATCAAAAATGGTATCGGCGACAGGAACGCCAGCGGCCTGCAGGGCCTCCACTTTTCCCTGGGCGGTACCGGTGTTGCCGGAGATGATCGCTCCGGCGTGTCCCATGCGCTTGCCAGCTGGAGCGGTGCGGCCGGAGACGAAGGCTACCACAGGTTTGGTCATCGTTTTGATGAACTCAGCGGCATCCTCTTCATCGCTACCGCCGATCTCACCACACATCACCACAACCTGCGTCTGTGGATCCTTCTCAAAGAGACTGAGATAGTCCACAAAGGTTGAGCCGATGATGGGATCGCCGCCGATGCCGATACAGGTGGACTGACCGATGCCAGCCCCCGTTAGCAGGGAGACGACCTCGTAGGTCAGCGTACCTGAGCGTGAAATAAAACCTACTGGACCGGGATTGAAGATCTGGTAGGGGATGATGCCGATCTTGCCAAAGCCAGGAGTGCACATGCCGGGACAGTTGGGACCGATCAGGCGAGCGCCTTTTTCGCGCACCACCAGCATGGCACGCGTCATATCGATGACGGGAATGCCCTCGGTGATACACACGATCAGCTCAATGCCGGCCGTGGCGGCCTCCATAATCGCGTCAGCGGCTCCTGCCGGGGGCACGAAGATGCAGCTGGCCGTGGCATCGGTGGCGGCTCTGGCCTGGAAGACGGTATCGAAGACCGGCACACCCTCGACGCTCTGTCCACCTTTGGACGGCGTCACACCGCCCACAATGTTGGTTCCGGCAGCCAGCATATTGCGGGTATGGTATTGACCTTCGCGGCCGGTAATACCCTGAACGATGACGCGTGTTGTGTTATCTAATAGAATACTCATGTCCCTTACAGTCCTTTTTCCGTTTGAGCGATCGCGGCCACAATCTTCTCTGATGCGTCGCGCATATCTTTACCCCAGTCCAGTCCTGCGTCTTTGAGCAGCGCTCGTCCCTCTTCGGCACCTGTTCCCGAGAGGCGAACCACGATAGGCATGCCCTTGGGGAGTTCGGCCTGGGCCATAATGACGCCCTTGGCGACCTCTTCACCGCGCGTGATGCCGCCGAAGATATTGACGAGAATGCCCTTGACCTGTGGGTCCCGGGCCACAAACGTGAGTGACTTATACATGACCTCGGCCTTGGCGCCGCCGCCGATGTCCAGGAAGTTGGCCGGTTTGCCGCCCGAGCGGGCCACCATATCCAGCGTGGTCATCACCAGACCCGCGCCATTGCCGATAATGCCGACATCCCCATCCAGCTTGACGTAGGTCAGACCGGCCTGCTTGGCTTCATATTCCAGGGGATTGGCCTCTTCAGGCTCGGCCCAGGTGGCGTATTCTTTCTGGCGGAACAGCCCATTATCGTCGATGACGATCTTACCGTCGGCGGCCATCACCTTGCCGTCAGCGGTATAGGCCAATGGATTGATCTCGGCCAGGTTCGCGTCGCTCTCAATGAACGCTTTGGCCAGGGCCGCCAGGATGGCCGCTGATTGGCGCAAAACGTAGGAGGGAAAGCCCGCGCGGGCCACGATGTCCAGAGCCTCAAAGTGGCGCAGTCCCCAGCGCATATCGATCGGCTGCTGGATGATCTTTTCTGGCGTTTTCTCCGCGACCTCTTCAATATCGATGCCACCGGCCGTCGAAACCATCACCACTGGCGCCTGAGATTTACGATCGAGCACGATGCCCAGATAGTATTCTTCTTTAATATCGATTTTAGAAGTTACCAGAACCTTTTCGACCGTGAGCCCTTTGATATCCATGCCAATGACACGTGAAGCCGCCTCGCGGGCCTGCTCGGGTGTATCCCCGAATTGGATACCGCCAGCTTTGCCGCGTCCACCGACATAGACCTGAGCTTTAATTACAACTGGCCCACCCAGTTCACGGGCAATAGCTTCGGCCTCTTCTGGTGTATAGGCGACCTTCCCCGGTTGAACCGGAATGCCATACTTGCCCAGAATACCTTTGGCCTGATATTCATGAATTTTCAAAATAGTTGCTCCTTGTGATACTTGTCGTACGTCATTGTACTCCCCACTATTTTAAAGAAATTACCTATTATGCGCAAGGGAATATATGGATGACTCTTTTCAGAGCGTTGCCGGTTATACTCGCGCTTTTTTTCTGCTTGTAATATACCACGCGGAGAGCAACCCCGGCAGGAGTACAGGGAATCCTGATCCGGGGTTGGCGTTATCTCTATTATTACAAGCTGTGACAGATGCTAGCCGCGAATGAAGGCCAGCACCTCGTCGCGTTTCTGCTCCATTAAGGCATTGTCTTTAGCTTCGACGTTCAGGCGCAGCAGGGGCTCGGTGTTCGAAGGACGAACATTGAACCACCAGTCGCCGTAGTCGACGGTCAGGCCATCCAGCTTATCGACCGATTTAGCCGACTTGCCGAAGTGCTCCTCCAGGGCCTGCAGTTTGCCCTGGGCATCCTGGACGGTGCTGTTCACCTCACCGCTGCGCACCCAGTGATCCAATGGCTGGATAATCTCTGAGAGGGGTTTGTTCTCGACCGAGATCAGTTCCAGCATGATCAGCAGCGCGATCAGGCCGGAGTCAGCGAACCAGTTGTCGCGGAAGTAGAAGTGTCCGGAGTGCTCGCCACCGAAGATGCCATCGGCTTTGCGCATGTCGGCTTTGATAAACGAGTGGCCGACGCGTGTGCGCAGACCTTTGCCACCGAGTTTCTCAATCAGCTCAGGAACGCTCTTGGAGACGATCAGGTTGTAGAGGATGGTTGAGCCCGGATTTTTCTGCAGCAGGCTGTTGGTGACGGCCAGTGTCACCTGAGAGCCATCGACCAGGTCGCCATGCTCGTCGACCGGGAACATACGATCGGCGTCGCCGTCGAAGGCGGCACCAACGTCTGCTCCCACATCGCGCACCTTTTTCTGCACATCAACCATGTTCTCCGGTTCGATCGGGCTGGCGGGATGGTTGGGGAACGTGCCGTCCAGGTCAAAGTAGAGCGGGACCAGTTCGCAGGGCAGGTGCTTGAACACGCGGGGCATGATCAGACCCGACATGCCGTTGCCGGCATCGATAACCACTTTGAGTGGTTTGATCTTGTTGACATCGATGAAGGAGAGCGCATGCTGCACATAGTCGTCGATCACATCGCGCTTTGTGACTTCACCTTTTCTGGCTGGCTCGGCGAAATTGCCGCTGACCGCCAGGTCGCGAATATCGCCCAGACCGGTATCCAGGCTGATCGGGAAGGCCTGGGCGCGGCAGAACTTGATGCCGTTATATTTACCGGGATTATGCGAGGCGGTCACCATAGCGCCGGCCGAGTAATTAAATTTACCCACGGCGAAATACAGTCCGTCGGTCGTGATCTGTCCCAGGTCAACCACGTTGACCCCCTGGTCGCTGATACCACGAATCAAAGACTCGGCGATTTCAGGAGACGAGACGCGCATGTCTCGACCAACCGCGATTTCAGGCACATTGAGATACTGAGCGGCCGCGCGTCCAATGCGGTAGGCGGTCTCAGCTTGTAGCGTTTCACCATAAACGCCACGCACATCGTATGCCTTAAAAATGGATGGATCAACAGCAGTATGAGAAGTGCTCATAATGAATTATGTATGAGCTTTCCCTGATAAAAGACCCTTCCCAGGTCAGTTCTATCGTCGGAGAAAGCTCAGCTCCTTTCTTCTATCTGAACTACATGGTATGTGATTTCCATATCTCCAATAGCACCCATGGCTCGCCCGTGCTGCGGGGATCATAGATCTGGCCGACCTCGGTAAAGCCAGCTTTCTCGAAGGCTCGGCGCGAGGGATGGTTGGCCAGGGCCGTTTCGGCATAGACACGCCGGATACCGGGCAGAGTAAAGATATAGCGTACCAGCGTGCGAATCGCTTCTGGCCCATATCCCTGACCCCAGCGCGTCTTATCGCCTAATCCCAGGCCTAGTTCGGCCTGTCCCAGACGATTATCAACGTTAAAGTAGGTAATGGTGCCAATCGGGATGCGGTTCTCATCTTCGATGATGAACCAGAACTGGCGTCCATTGCCACGGATATAGTTGCGTTCGAATGTGGGCAAGAATTCGCCCATGGTACGTGAATACGGTCGATGAATATCATAGCGCCACACCTCATCGTCGCGTTCCCAGTGAAAGACATAGTTTGTATCTTTCATAGATGGTCGGCGCAATTGGATGCGTTCACCACGCAGATAGGGTCCCTGGGCCACATCTGCTTTGTTATCACGTTGTAATTCTGTCATACTAACCCCAGTATAGGTGCGAAACTCGTTCCAGCGGCCAGGGGTTCGACACCAAATGCTTCCGCGAGCGTCTGCCCCAGATCCGCGAAGGTTGGACGAACGCCAAGATCGACGCCGGAACGAATGGGCTCTCCATAGGCAAGTAAGGGCACGCATTCTCGGGTATGGTCTGTCCCGCGATAGGTGGGGTCCACCCCGTGGTCCGCGCTAAAGAAGAGCGCATCACCGGGCCGCATACGCTGCTGGACCAGTGGGAGCCACTGATCGACATCGCGTAAAGCCTGCGCATATCCCTGGCTATCGCGACGATGGCCCCAGAGCATATCGAATTCTACCAGGTTAACAAACAGGAGACCCGAAAAATCTGTCTCCAGCCATTTCAAGGTAGCATCCATTCCCTCGCGGTTCGTCTCGGTGTGATCGCGTTGGGTTAAGCCGCGTCCGGCGAAAAGGTCTTCGATTTTACCCAGTCCAATCACATCCTTGCCTGCGTCCTTGAGGCGATCCAGCAAGGTAGTGCCGGTGGGGGCTAGCGAGAAGTCTCTGCGGTGTTCCGTGCGCCTGAAGGCACCCGGCTCACCAATAAAGGGACGCGCGATAACTCGCCCGACTGCATGATCGCCTGTAAGCATACTACGGGCAATCTCGCAGATGTGATACAACTCCGCGAGGGGAATCACATCCTGGTGAGCCGCGACCTGAAAAACGCTATCGGCTGAGGTGTAAAGGATGGGATAGCCGGTGCGTACGTGTTCCTCGCCCAGTTCTTTGATGATCTCGGTGCCCGAGGCGACTTTATTGCCGATAACCTTACGTCCAATCGCCTGCTCAAAAGCGGCGACCACATCCGCGGGAAAACCATGCGGATAGGTGGGTAGTGGTTTAGAGAGGACCACGCCTGTCATTTCCCAGTGGCCCGTGGTGCTATCTTTTCCGGCTGCGGCAGAGGCCATACGCCCATAAGCACCCGCGACCCTGTCACGAGGTGGTGTCCCAACGATGGGAGTGATGTTGCCGATTCCCAGGTTTCCGAGATTGGGCAGTTCCAGGCCGCCAATGGCCTGGGCGCAGTGTTCGAGCGAACTGGCCCCTTCGTCGCCGTAGGCGCGGGCATCGGGATTTTCGCCTGCCCCCACGCCGTCGAGCACGATCAGGATCGCTCGCGTCAGGTGTGTCATGACCGTATCCTCGTCATTTCCAGTTGGGTATGGTGTACCAATGGATCGCCAATCAATGGCAACGCATAATCGTAGAATGCCTGCGTGACCATGGTCTTGGATGCATTCAAGTACTCATCCGGCATCAGACGCTGTACATTGGCGACCTCGCTTAATGCCGCCAATCCAGTTGTACAGTGATAAGGTGCCTGTGCGTCGCGCACCAATGTTATCATCTTATCACTTTCACCAGAAAGCAGGGCATGTACGCCCATCTTACCAACCAGGTACGCTTCATCACGATCCGGCGCCGAAATATGGGTGCTGGACATACGCTGCAGGTCGCCGGGTTTATCAAAGCGCGCGCGCAGCTTCAGCTCACGTTTAACCAGTTCTACCAGGTACTGAGCGGCCCCGCTGAGTAAAGGATGGTGGAAAGCATCCGTTCCGGCCTGTCCCGAGCTACCCAGGGCATTGCCCTTTTCATCGCGCATAGCCTCGGCCACAGCGACGATCACAAAGCCCAGCTGCTTATAAATATCTTCAACCTGTGTCAGAAAACCTTGCTCATTGAATGGTTTTTCAGGCAGCAGCAGGATATGTGGCGCATCGCTCTCGCTGCGTTTGCCCAGCACGGTTGCGGCCGTTAACCAGCCGGCGTCGCGCCCCATCGTCTCGATGACTTTGATGGGATAGTGCCAGGGGATCGACAGCGTATTCATGGTAGAGTCCTGGGTGGCCTGCGCCAGGAAGCGAGCGGCACTACCATAACCCGGACAATGATCGGTAAAGGGAAGATCATTATCAATGGTTTTGGGAATGCTTATAATCTGGAGCTCATAGTTGCTCTGCTGGGCCGCCTCGGCCAGGCGGTGGGCTGTATCGGCCGAATCGTTGCCCCCGATATAGAGCATATAGTGAATATCATAGCGGCGCAGAATTTCAATCGTCCGTTCCAGGTCATGCTCCTGGAGCTTATAGCGACACGAACCCAGAGCTGCCGATGGTGTATGTAAAAGCTGTGACCATACAGAGTTCGGTTGATTGCCCAGGTCGATAATGTCTTCCTTGAGAAGACCCTCAATGCCATGGTGCATGCCATAGATGCCGCCGATACGCTGATCGGCGAGCGCGGCCTCCACTGCACCTACAAGACTGGCATTAATGACGGCGGTGGCTCCGCCGGATTGTCCAATAATCAAATTGCCCGGTTTTTTTGCTGACAATACAATACCCTCTATTTTCAACTAGCTGTCGCAGCTATGGTTTTTCAGGGTCATTATAACAATGCCATCGATTGGCGTCGAGTGCTAAATGTAAGTAGAGCTCGTTCTATTCAGTCTCATTTGTGATGCTGGCACTTCTTCTTGTATCGAGTTGAAAATTATTATATCAACATGCTACGATAAATATGCTCATCTGTATAGACGACATCTATCGATTCAGACTGACTATCAATGTTGAGGTAGCTGACAAAGGATAGGACACATGAGACAGAAGATCATCCTGGATTGCGATCCGGGGCACGATGACGCCATCGCGCTGTTGCTGGCGGCCCGCCATCCCGCGCTGGAACTGCTGGCTGTGACCACCGTGGCCGGCAATCAGTCGGTGGAGAAGACCTCGACCAATGCGCTGAAGGTCTGCACGCTAGCCGGTATCTTAGATATACCGGTGGCCCGTGGCATGCAGTGTCCGCTGCTGCGGCCGCCGCGCTTCGCCGCTGATATCCATGGCGAATCAGGCCTGGACGGTCCTGAAGTGCCTCCCCCCGCTTTTTCCCTGGCGGCTCAGCATGCCGTTGACCTGTTAATAGATCTGCTCTTACATTCCGATGGCGATATTGTGTTGGTCCCTACCGGACCTTTGACCAATATCGCGTCGGCCATCAGGCGCGAGCCGGCCATCGTACCGAAGATCCAGGCCATCTCGTTGATGGGTGGCGCGATCAGCGTGGGCAACGTCACGGCCAGCGCCGAGTTCAACATCTGGGCTGATCCAGAGGCGGCGGCCATCGTCTTTGCCTGTGGTAGGCCGATCACGATGATCCCGTTGGAAGTGACGCACCAGGCCCTGGCAACTGAAGAGATTATGGGTCGCCTGCGCGCCATGCGGCGTCCTGTGTCCACTTTTGCTGCTGATCTGCTGCACTATTTCGCGGATTCCTACCGCCAGGTGTTTGGTTTTCCCGCGCCGCCCCTGCACGATCCTTGCGCCGTAGCCGCCGTGATTGATCCGGACATTATTCTTACGAAAGAGATGCATGTGGAGATTGAAACGCAGGGGGAATGGACAGTGGGGCGTACCGTCTGCGATATCTACGCGAAAACGGGGCTGGCCGCGAACGCACGCGTTGGCTATGCACTACAGGTAGAGCGTTTTTGGAACTTGCTGTTGGATACCCTGCAGTGTTATTAAACCAGCGATTACAACTTCGTGGCATCAGCCCCTGTTATAGAAGAAGCATGGTCTATGACAGAAGGTACAAAGCCTTATCGGCAGGCACTTACTGTAAACAATGATCCAGGCCGCTCTCGTCACCAAAGCAATGTCCGTCTTTGGTAAGGACTACGACATTTTTAATGTTCGAAAACTGTGTAAGTGTAGCTTTAATTTCCGCCAGGATGCGTGTATCCGTACCAATGCCGGGAGATGCAGTTGCACGGCAGAACTTTACCGTCGCGGTCCCCTGTTTAGCCTTTGACCCCTGTTTGTTTAAGGTCAGTGTAAAGTCGGGGCCACCAGTTGGGTGAGGCGCGGAACAGCTTGATGGGCCAGTCAGGATACTATTGAACTCAGAAAAGTATCCCGCGTTATGCTCATCATTTGTCGGTCCTGCAATCAAGAGCTGGAGGGAGAATGTCGCTACTGCAATTGTTGGTGATATGCGATTCACAGGAAACACAGCCGTGGAGGAATTTAGGGAGTTCGGAAACTTTGAAAAGTATACTTTGATCATATAGCCATTGGTTGTCATGTTTTGCGAACTGACCTGCATTACAGTATTGATTTCACCTGCCTTGTCGCTCAACGTCTGTGATGTAGCTGTTTGAGAACCAGTCTGGGTTTGGTGAGGCGTATTTGCCGGACCTGACGCACAGGCTGAAAGAACAAACAGAGATAGCAGAAGAATAGATCCTATGATTTTTGAAATCGTGGTGCATGATGGTAAAGATGCCGACGTATAGAAATGCTTTGATGTGTGAGACATAGTGCCTGTCCTTTCATACCTTTCTATGCAGATGAAACTGCCTTATTATTTTTGCTTATATAAACTGACCTATATTCAAATATAGGGTATTTTAGCAACGAATTTATCACATTCGCATAAATGTCTGGCATAGTATTATCACAGAGAACAGCTAGAATATAAAAAAAGCGCACTCTCCCTTGTTTTAACCGGGGAGTGCGTTACGAATAGTGATATTCAGATGAAGTATTAGATCTGGTAGTCCATCTCCCAGGGATCCTTGCCGTTCCAGCCCTGGGTCAGTTCCTGGTGTTTCTCCAGCGTCTCTCCACCTTTTACCAGTAGCTCGGCTGGCTTGGAGACGACCACCGAATTTGGTGGTACCGATTCGAGCACCAGGGTCATACCGCCAATCTTGCTGCCTTTGCCAATGGTGATAGGACCCAGAATGGCCGTTCCGACGCCAATAGTGACGTCGTCCTCGATGGTGGGATGTCTCTTCTGCTGCTTACGAAATGGATTCGGCCTCCACCAGCCAGTGGCGCCCAGCGTGACCTGGTGATACAGCATCACATTGTCACCGATCACGGCGGTCTCGCCGATTACTACGCCCGCGCCATGGTCGATAAAGAATCGTTTGCCGATCTGGGCTCCTGGATGGATCTCGATACCACCGGTAATGAAGCGTGCGAACTGAGAGATCAGACGTGGAATGAGCGGGATATGCTTTTTATAAAGCTCATGCGCCACGCGATGAAACAGGATGGCCCATAGACCTTGATACAGCAGCGCCTCAAAGATGTTTTTACAGGCTGGATCTTTTTCAAAGATAACATCGATGGCATCTGGCCAACGCGTTTTGCGACGAGGTGTTTTGGCTGGAACAGGAATAAAGATACCTGGAGGCAACTCTGGCAAAGACGCCAGTTCATCTCCATCAGTAGTGGATTGCTGGTCGTTTGCTTGCGTGTTCTCAGGAACATCTGTTCCGTTTGAAGCACTCTGTGGTCCCTGTGACATACCTGCTTGTGTCCTTTTCTCTCGATGACCAAATTTCGGCCTATGTCTTCTCTTTGGAGTGTAGGACAGGGATTTGTGCTTGTCAAGTGTCTCCACTTCTTTTTTCAATAGCGTCGCCGCGGATGTGCATTCATGCATTCGCGGCGACGCTATTGTGAAATGATATATATGCACCGTAGGTGTGGAAAAGCGTACAGGCCGAACGCGAGTTTTTTTGTGTTGGTACCAGTGGCCTGTCCTTTTTTGACTTATGGACAGGCTGTGCTGTATAAATATGAAGAGTATATCCAGTATGTTCGTTTGTGACACGTCATATATCAAAATGCTTTAAAGAGAGATGCGCATGAAATTAGTTCGCCGTCCACGCCCTCGCAGTATTACCACCTTCGCCATTTTTGAGCTGATGGGATCACTGGGCTGCCTTGTCTTGTTGCCTTTCACCGTCGCTGGATCGCGTGATTTTATTGCTCTGCTGTTGGGAGCCGTGCTCGGCTTTGTGGTGGTCTTTGGCCTCTGGACCGTGCAGTACTGGGCATACTGGGCCACGGTCGTCTATGAGTGCAGCGAAGTGCTCTATGAACTCTATCTATTAACCACGCCTGAATACAGAAACATCATCCACATGTTCGGGCCTATCTTCGGGATCGCCATGAGCGCCCTCGCGCTTGGGTATCTGTTTTTGGACCGCTCGATCAAGCCAGTGTTTAATCGCGCAGCCCTTTCTTAGCCTGTACATAGGGTAGTGAGGGCGACAAAACGTAGGTAACCTCCATCAATTTATTGATTTTTCCAAATTTAACAAAAATTATGTTGTTTAGCTATTGACAATTCGCAAGTGCTCCGGTATACTGTCGACGTGCTAAGAAATGAGCACACAAAAACAGTCTGGTGACCGTAGCTCAATAGGCGGAGCTCTGGATTGTGGCTCCAGCGGTTGTGGGTTCGAGCCCCATCGGTCACCCCACTAAAAGCGTTGCCTCTCATTTGGGAGGCAGCGCTTTTTTGTTTGTCTTTTCACTCGTACGTGGCTATTATCTCTACCGGTGATGAGAGGACCAGGCCAAAAAGCGCCCCCGACTGTGAGCTACACAGCCGGGGACACCTGATGTATTGAGATATGGCGAGAGACTGCTACTTGCGAGAATCGCGCCAGCGTACCAGTTTCTGAACCGCTTCAAAGTCCCAGGGAGCACCCAGGCCCAGGATGAGCTGACTGATACCGGCATTGAGGAGCGCATCACGCTTCTCGTCGCTGTCTTCCTTTTCGGTGCCGCAGGTGCGCTCGATCTCGTTGGGATCACGGCCCTCTTTCTGACACCAGTCGTTGAGCACTTCCATCTTATGGGTAATGGTCTCGGGATCGCCGAAGCCATGCCACAGATCGGCGTATTTAGCGGTCAGGCGCAGGGTCTTCTTTTCGCCACCACCACCGATCAGTATGGGAACCGATCCTCGTACAGGTTTGGGAACATCGACCTCCCAGCGCTTTTTGATGATCTCCAGTGACTCTTCCAGCGCGTTCAGGCGGCTGCCCGCGGTGCCGAAGTCATAGCCGTACTCTTTATAGTCGCGCTCGAACCAGCCCGCGCCGATGCCCAGAATCAAGCGTCCATTGGTAATATGGTCGAGTGTTTTGGCCATATCGGCGAGCAAGGCGGGATTGCGGTAGGTGTTACAGGTAACCAGACAACCAATCTGAGCCTTGCTGGTGAGCATACCCATGGCGGTCAGCAGGGTCCAACCCTCAAAGTGATTGCCCTGTGGATCGCCGTAGAGCGGGAAGAAGTGGTCCCAGTTCCAGATGGTATCCACTCCCAGCTCTTCAACGCGTTTTACCGCATTGGCGAAATCTTCGTAAGAAGTATGCTGTGGGTGTAGCTGAACTCCAACCTTTAGTGGATATTTTTTCGTCATTTGTGGCACGAGATGTATATCCTTTCTCTATGCTAGCGGTATGGTAATACCCATACCCCTCTGAGTGTAAGCACGTTTTAATACAGGTTGCAAGTTTCAGCTGGCTTTTATCCATTCTTGACGCGGAAATCGGGTGAATGCTATTGAACATGGTCCATTGTTTGCGCTTATAATTGAGAGTGAATTTTATCGAAAGGATTTTCCTGCTATGGAACCCAGGATTTTGATTCGAAAAGACCCTGTTCGTTGGGGAATTTTAAGTACGGCCAATATCGGTGTGCGTGCCGTGGCGCCGGCTATTCAAGCGTCCTCAAATGGAAAGCTGATCGCTGTTGGCAGCCGTGATAAAAACCATGCCACCGAGGCGTATTCTTTTGCCCCGAACGTGCGTATATATGATTCGTACGCTGCGATTATCGAGGATCCCGAGATTGAGGCGGTGTATATTCCTCTACCCAACAGCTTGCATGCAGAGTGGACCATACGAGCCCTGCAGGCGGGCAAGCACGTCCTGTGCGAGAAGCCAATGGCTGTCACGCGTGAGGAGGGTGAGGAGATGGTGCAGGTGGCGCATGAGAGCGAGGTATTGTTGATGGAAGCCTTTATGTATCGCTTTCATCCCCAGATTGTCTGGGCCCTGGAACAGATCACGAGGGGTGTAATTGGACCTGTTCACCTGGTGCGTTCCTCATTCTCTTTTGATATTCGGACGCGTAGCGAAAACATCCGTTTGCAGCCCGAGCTGGCCGGTGGTTCGTTGATGGATGTGGGATGCTATCCTATCAACCTTTTCCGAGCCATCTATGAGCGTTCACCCCGTTCGGTGGCCGCCCGCGTGCATGTAGCGGGCCCGGTAAGCGTTGATCTGGCCACCAACGCTGTGCTGGATTATGGCGATGGTTGCTTCGGCATTCTTGACAGCAGTTTTGGCCTGCCCTCGCGCCAGGGCGCGGAGATCATCGGCGAGGCTGGCATGATCACGCTGCCCGTCCCTTTTACACCAGGCAGCTATGATATGACCGCTTTTATCACAAAGGACGGTCAGATGCAGGAGCAGTCTTTCTCGGGTGTGGACCAGTATCAGTTAGAGGTGGAACACTTCGCGCAATGCATTCGTGCTCATCAGGACCCACAGCTCTCTTTAAGCGAGACGCTTGAGAACCTGGCTACCATCGAAGCCATCTATGAGGCAGCTGGCCTCGATTGGCCAATTATTTAAGAGTGGGTCTGACTCCTGTTGCCCTGGGGCTACGTGGTAGCGTCCGCTGCGCGGCCGCACTCTTTTTTGTGTTGGTGCATCGAGGGCGCATTCGCGCCCTCGATGCACCAACACACATATGGCTCCTGAGTTTTCGCACCTCTGGTGCTCACGAGTTCGTTTGTGTGTTGGTACGGCAGGGGCACATTCGCGCCTTCGATGCACTAACACACATATGGTCCTTGAGCTTTCGCACCTCCGGTGCTCACGAGTTCGTTTGTGTGTTGGTACGGCAGGGGCGCAGCTGCGCCCCTGCCGTACCAACACAGCAAAAACCAGTGCGACCGTGCAACGGTCGCACTGGTTTTTGCTGTGTTTCTTTTGCTTCCTCCACAGCGCAAAAATTGTGCATCGAGAGCGTTTAACAGAGGAAAATGGAAAACCTGTATAAAACGCCGCCTGTTTGTTGACTATATTCCTGGTATCCACCTAGAATGGAAGTAGGATTGCGCATTACAGACAAGAGATGTGATGTATCTGACGAGATATATCTCGGCAGGAAGGAGCCAAAAGTTATGGATGCAATCGTGGGGCGCTATCGCGCTCGTATGGAAGAGTCTGGTCTGGTCCTCAAACACCCTTCCGGTATCAGTTTTGACCTGACACCTGAGGAGGCACTGGGTTTGCTGGATTTTATTACCGCTTATCGGCCGACCTTGCTGGCATTGCAAGAGGAGCGTGATACAGATCCACATATGGCGAGTATTGTGCTGGATAAAGACAGCAGAAAGCCAGGAGTGGAAACAGTTCCTCAAGATGATAGCGAATAACAGCAGCGAACAGTATTTTATGAATATGTAGCTGGCTCCTTCAATGATGTATATTTGTAGGCCACGATGAAGCATAGCGCTTCTCCTGGTTTGTTTTATTGCTCTGTTTCCCAGGCCCATCCTGCTTTCCCTTCTTGCTTCTCTCCTCCCAAACATGATAGGCTTCGATGTGAAGCGAATGTACCCTGTAGAAAGGTATAACCTATAGGAGAGAGTCAGCAGGTGCTTTCCGCGTTTGTTCTCCGAGTGCAGTAAAATGGAGGTGTGAAGTTGGCTGCAGTTGAATTTGGTCTTATGCTGCGTCAGAATGATCCAGGGCATGGGTTGCACGAGTTGATGGATTTTAACCGCCGATGTATTGAAGAGCTGAAGAGGGGCTTTACGACGCTCTGGTTAGAGGATCATGTGCAGGTTGGTGAGACCGATGCTCTGGAGTGCCTGACCACCCTGAGTTACCTGGCGGCCCAGTATCCGCAGTTTAAGATCGGCTCCCTGGTGCTGTCCCAGTCATATCGCAATCCCGCCTTGCTGGCCAAGATGGCCGCCAATCTGCAGGCTTTGACGGGCGGTCGCCTGATCCTGGGTATCGGGGCGGGCTGGAAAGAGGACGAGTATATATCCTATAACTTCTCCTATCCGCCTGTGAAGACCAGGATGGAGGAACTGGAAGATGCGATTCAGGTGTTGCGTGCCATGTGGACTACGCAGCCAGCTACGTATGAGGGGAAGCACTATCAGGTGCATGATGCCTATGGTGCCCCTAGGCCCAATCCTATGATTCCTTTGCTGGTTGGGGGCGGCGGCGAGCAGCGCACCCTGGCTATCGTGGCCCGTTACGCGGATTGGTGGAACTTCAACTCTTGTACAGTCGAGGAATATGAGCGCAAGCTGGCGATTCTGCGTCAGCACTGTAGCAACTTTGGACGGAATTTTTCGGAGATTACCCTTTCCTATCTCAGCACCATCAGTGTCTCAGATGATCCCGCGCGGGTCAAACGTAATCCAAACAAGCATTTTATCGCTGGCAGCGGTGAGGAAGTGATACGCGAGTTGGAGCGGTTTCGCTCCATTGGGGTTTCGCACTTTATGTTCCGCATTCTGGATGTGGAGTCCTTGCAGCATTTCGTCGCCCATGTTGTTCCACATTTCGTGTAAGATATGGTCTAAGAAGATGCCATTTCGCATAGATTATGTCTGACATAAAACCCATGGGTGTGATACACTGCTATGGTGAAGGTCTATGCAAGTTCTGAAAAGCTTACATGACGCGGCTTTGCTGCTTGTTTGCAGGCACTGCCGGGTGAGGAAGGCTCAGCACCCATAACTGGTGAACGTATGTACTGTTTTAGATCATCGGATGGAGTATTTTTCCAATATGGCACAAACAATTGATCACGAGACAAATCGCGTTGCGGTTGGTAAGCCCACGCGCCGTATGGATGCGGAAGAGAAATTGACGGGTCGCGCACGTTTTTCGGGTGACCTGGCTTTTCCAGGTTTGCTTCATGCGCGGCTGGTATTGAGTCCATATGCTCATGCGCGCATTGTCTCGATTGATACGACCGCGGCCCTGGCTATTCCAGGAGTGGTTGCTGTTTACACAGCTGATACGCTGAAAATGGCGAAAGCGCATGAGAGTTCGCGCTCGCAGGCTCCCCTGGCTCGCGATGAAGTATTCTGGTGTGGTCATCCGGTAGCGGTTGTGTTGGCGGAATCTGAGGCCCTGGCGCAGGATGGCGCGGATGCGGTGGATGTCGATTATGATCCGTTGCCAGTAGTAATTGATCCGTTGGCGGCGCTCCAACCTGATTCGCCCGTGACGCGGCCACGTTCCAAGGATGAGACTTCTGAGATTGCTGGTGGTGGCACGCATGCTGATGTGGGCAACACGCAGGCTGAGGAGGAAGAGCAGGAAGAACTGTCACAGAACGTTAGCGACAATGTGCATATGCATATTGGCGATATTGAGGCCGGTTTACGCGAGGCCGACGTGGTGGTTGAGCGTACCTATCGCACGCACTCGGTCCATCAATCCTATATGGAGCCGCAGTCGATCACGGTTGTGCCAGAGCAGACCTCTGGACACAAAATGCGCGTCTATGCCAGTACGCAGGGCCTTTACAACGCACGCACGGATATCTCAAATGCCCTGAACCTGCCGGAGCGCCAGATTCTGGTCGAGCCGATGCCGATCGGTGGCGCCTTTGGCGGTAAGTTTGGCCTGGTTGAGCCCCTGGCGGCGGCGGTGGCCTACGCGATTCGTAAGCCTGTGCGCCTGGTCTATACGCGCCAGGATGAAATGCTGGCCGGTAATCCCGCTCCACAATCAGTGATTACAGTCAAACTGGGCGCGAATCGCGATGGTACGCTGGTCGCGTTGCAGGCCAGGATTATCCTTGACTCTGGTGCCTTTCCAGGCGCCGCGGCTGGCCTGGCCGGCCACCTGATTTCGAGCGTCTATCGCTGCCCCAATACCGACATTCGTTGCTACGAGGTGTTGACAAACAAGGTCAGTGTGGGAGCATATCGCGCTCCAGACGCGCCTCAGACAGCCTTTGCGCTTGAGTCAACGGTGGCGGACCTCTGCCAGGAGATGCAGATCGATCCACTTGAGTTCCGGCGTCAGAATGGCCTGCGCGGTGGTGAACCTTCTGGCAATCCCCGTCGTCCTACGTTGCCGCCCCTGGGTCTGATTGAGTGCCTGGACGCTATCGAACAGCACCCGTTGTGGAAGGAGCGCCAGGGGCCGAAAGAGCCTCCCGCTGAACTGGCTGGCTGGAAGATTGGCTTTGGCCTGGCCGTTGGCGGCTGGCCCGGTGGCAATGATGTGGCCGCCGCCGCCTGTCGCCTGGAATCCGACGGCACGGTCTCCGTGGTCGTTGGCACCGTTGACCTGACCGGATCAGATACCTCGCTGGCCCTGATCGCCGCCGAGGCAATGGGCGTGCCCTCATCCCAGGTTAATGTGGCCCACGACGCCACCGATACCATGCCGTATAGTGGTGCCACGGGTGGTAGTAAGACGATCTACTCGATGGGACCCGCGGTGATGGCGGCGGCACGCGATGCTCGCCAACAGATCTTGCAGATCGCCAGCGATATGCTGGAGGCGGCGGTAGACGATCTGGAGTTCAAGAACGATAGCGTGGCGGTAAAGGGCGTACCGGGCAAATCCCTGTCGCTGCAAAAGATCGCCCAGGCCTCGACCAGCTTCAGCCGTCGCGGACCCGTCTATGGGCAGGGTCGCACGCCAGTGCCTGAAGGCTCGCCAATGTATGCGGCCCACCTGGCCAGGGTTGCGGTTGATCCCGATACCGGAGAGGTGCGCGTCCTGGATTATGTCGCGGCTCAGGACGTCGGCCAGGCTATCAATCCACCCGCCGTTGAGGGACAGATCCACGGTGGCGTCACCCAGGGTCTTGGGTGGGCGCTCTTTGAAGGTCTGGAGCATGACGAGAACGGTCAATTGCTTACCGCTACCTTCATGGATTATGCTCTGCCGCATAGCTTTGATGTGCCCAACATCACACCGATCCTGGTCGAGGTTCCCTCGGGGCCTGGTCCTTACGGAGCCAAAGGTGTCGGTGAGCCCCCGGTTATTCCGGTAGCCGGCGCGATCGCCAACGCCATCTACGATGCGGTTGGCGTCCTTCCGACCGAGATTCCCATCACTCCTGAGCGTCTCTTTAACGCGCTCCACCAATAAGCTGATCATATTCTCGCCCCACGGATGCGATTGCAGGAGGTGCAGGAGGACGGTGAGTCCTCCTGCCGGGGTGTGGGGTGACCCCACGCTATTCCCCCAATCACTCCACGGATGCTGAGCATCCGTGGGGCGAGAATATGATATACTTTAGTGTAGTCTCTTTTTAGGATCTTCCTCTCTGACGGTGCGTTGTTTAATCCTGTTCAGGAGAGCTTATGATGACGCCCCATTCGGATCCTTATACGCAAAATTCTCATAATATAGAGCAGCAACCCATCCCGGCTTCGATGCCACCGGCTTCTGATATCACACCACCAATGGGAGAGACTCCCCCACAGGTATTAGCTGAACAGGCCGCCGAGGGTCATCGTGGTGCCGCCTGGCGCTTGATGATCTGGATCCTTAAAAATGATCCACGCGCAGTGATTGCCGTCTCTTCGTCGGATGATGATCGCCTGGCCCGCGATCTGTTGGAATTTATTGCTCTGGGTACCTGGGCTGGCAAACCATTCGCAGTACCGCTGCCTCTACGTTCACCTTATGCTCGTACACGCCTGCGCACCCTCTTTATGCCGGGCGCGGGCATGGATAGTGAACGAGCGCGCGGTGTTTTGCTGGCTGGCATGCGGTCTCCCAATTTCCACATGCGTGAGAATGCGGCCTACATCCTGGGCCTGATCGGAAATCAGCATGATGTACCGGTGCTTATTGAAGCCTTGAAGGATGCTGTGCCGGCGGTGCGCCTGCAGGCGGCCAGGTCCCTGGGACGCATGCGCGCTGCTGCGGCTGTGCCGGAGTTGTTGGAGACCCTGCATAGCGCCGATGAGTTCGTGGGGACGCAGATCTTTCAGGCGTTAGTGCAGATAGGTGGACCAGCCGTACCAGCTTTGATCGCCGAGTGCAGTAGCCTCTCAGCCTGGACGCGCTGGCATTGCGTGCGTGCCCTGGGTGAAATCAACGATGCCAGGGCCGTCCCCGTTCTTGCCCGGAGCTTGAACGATCCCGACCATGGTGTGGCCTGGATGGCCGCCAAAGAACTTATTCAATTTGGTAAATTGACCGTTGTGCCAACTTTACAGGTACTGATGACCTCCGATACTTCGCCCTGGCTGGCCGAGACGGGTTCATATGTATTGCATCAGCTTTACCTGCGCTATCGCAAATTACAACCCTATCTGGCACCGCTGGTGCAAGAGATGCAGCAATTCTCTTTCAAAATTGGTACCGGATATACCGCCCAAAAACGCTGCGGCATATAGAACAAGACAAAATATTACAGTCATCGACGCGTGAATTATCCGCGACCGAGTGAACCTGATCAGAGACAAATCCACTCCATCTGGCCGATTTGACAAGATGGAGTGGATTTGTCTCTGAAATGCCGCTTATCTGGAATAATAGCTGCTGGCAGAATGTTGATATACTTGAGAGCGTAAAGGCTAGGGATAAATTCTATCCCTGCTCTATTTTCCTTCCTTTTCGCTACCTTCAACAAATCAGATGAGCCCCATGAAGAACGGTAGTTAGCTCAGCTTTCTTGACAAGAAAAAATCTTACATGGTACTCTTTGGTTAGTTAGATAAAAACAAATTTGATATACTTAGTCAACATTGAGGTGATGTAACATGGGTGATGCTTTTCGCGAGATATTGCGGCAAGCACGGCAACATGTGCCCGAGTGGTCCGCATCGCAGGTGAATGATGTATTAAACCAGCGTAAGCAGGGGAATGCAGATTTCACACTGGTGGATGTACGTGAGAAGACCGAGTGGAATGAAGGATACATTCCCGGGGCTATACATGTTCCGCGGGGACATCTTGAGTCGCAGATTGAAGAGACGGTTCCCGATAAATCAAAGAAGGTTGTCCTGTATTGTGCTGGTGGTGTGCGTTCACTCATGGCAGCAAGCACCTTGCAGCAGATGGGCTATCAGGATGTCGTATCGATGGCCGGTGGCTTTGGTCAGTGGAAGGGCAGTGGTCTGGGCTTTATGGAGCCGCGTACATTGAACGATGCCCAGTCAAAGCGCTATAGCCGCCATCTACTCGTGCCTGAGGTTGGTGAACAGGGCCAGCTAAAGCTGCTCGACTCCAAAGTTCTTTTCATCGGCGCGGGTGGCCTGGGTTCTCCGGCGGCCCTCTATCTGGCCGCGGCTGGCGTTGGCACCATTGGCATCATCGATGCCGACGTGGTCGATGACAGTAACCTGCAGCGCCAGGTAATCCACAACACCGAGCGCATCGGTCAATATAAGGCCGAGTCGGCTCGCACAACCATCAATGCGCTTAATCCCGATGTCAATGTCGTTACCTACATTGAGCGTCTGGACGATAACAACGTCAAACAACTGGTCTCCGAATATGACCTGATCATTGATGGCACCGATAACTTCCCGACGCGCTACCTGCTCAACGATGCGGCACTGCTTTTCAACAAGCCGGTGATCCATGGCAGTGTGTTCCGCTTCGAGGGACAGGTAACGGTGTTTAAACCCTACGAGGGACCTTGCTATCGCTGTATGTATCCGGAGCCACCACCAGCAGCGTTGGCGCCTAGCTGTGCCGAGGCCGGTGTGCTGGGTGTGTTGCCTGGTATCATTGGGCTCTTGCAGGCAACCGAAGCCATCAAGGTCTTGCTAGGTATCGGTGAGCCCCTGGTTGGCCGTCTGCTAACCTATGATGCACTGGCGGGCGAGTTCATGGAGCTAAAGCTCTTCCGCGATCCTAACTGCGCCGCCTGTGGTGAGCATGGGCATCCAGAAGATCTGCCAACCTACGCGGATGTCTGCGCGATTCCCGCGTAATGCATAGATAGCAATAGAGGTAGGCGGAGAACGTTGTGTTCTCCGCCCGGGAGTACGGAGGCCTGTGCTCCCACCTTATTTTTCCACCGGATGGTGGCTGTATACAAAAAAGCAAAAAATTCGAAAAGCTGGAGAAAGCATCATGGCAAATATTCGTTTAGCACCGGTATTGCGCTCGTACGCGGGCGGTTCCAAGCAGGTTAGCGCGCAGGGAGCAACCCTGGGCGACGTCCTGAGCAACCTGTACCAGGCTCATCCTTCCTTGAAGGAGCAGATTCAGCCCCAGCAGGAACTGAGCCGCTTCGTCAATGTCTATGTCAATGATCAAGATGTCCGCTATCTACAGGGTCTGCAGACCGAGGTAGGCGCGAACGATACCATTACCTTGCTGCCAGCTATGGCTGGTGGGCGCTAGGAGAGAGAAGACGTATGCGCTATGGCAGCCTCCTGGAGACAATTGGAAACACACCACTTGTTGAGCTAAAGAGCTTCAGCCCGCGACCGGGGGTGGAGATTTATGCCAAACTTGAGGGCAGCAATCCTACGGGTAGCGTGAAGGATCGGGTAGCGAAGAAGATGATCGAGGAGGCTGAGGCGGCTGGAAAACTCCATCCGGGTTCGATCTTGCTGGAGCCAACAAGTGGCAATACCGGTATCGCCCTGGCGATGATTGCTCGTATTAAGGGATATCAGTTTGTCGCTGTAATGCCGGATAATGTAACGAGTGAACGCCAGAAGATGCTCGAGCTGTATGGCGCAAAAATCATCTATTCCGATGGTCGCCTGGGTAGTAATGGAGCGGTGAAGATGGCCAGGGAACTGGCTGATGAAGATGATCGCTACGTGATGCTGTACCAGTATGGCAATCCAGCCAATCCCCGCGCCCACTACGAGACCACGGCGGTTGAAATTATCCAGGACCTTCCCGACATTGATGTGTTTGTGGCGGGTCTGGGCACCGGTGGTACCCTGACGGGGACCGCGCGCCGCCTGAAAGAATACAATCCCGCTATCAAGGTCGTCGCGGCCGAGCCGCAGCAGGGCGAAGGAGTACAGGGTCTACGCAGCCTGCAGGATGGTTTTGTGCCTCCTGTACTGGATCAATCATTGCTGGACGGCAAGATACTGGTCTCCAGCGTCGATTCTATCCGTCGTACGCGCCAGTTAAAGGATCAAGAGGGCATCTTCGCCGGACCATCGTGCGGTGCCTCTCTCCACGCGGCCTTGCGAGTGGCTGAGAGTATGGAACGGGGCAAGATCGTCACCTTGCTGCCGGATGGTGGCTGGAAGTATCTGAGTGAAGATCTCTGGACACTCCCGATTGAGCAGATCGAAGATACATTAGAGGCAAAAATCTTATGGTAGCTGAAACAAGTTTTGTGGTGCATGTTCCCTCGACCATTTATCAAGAGATGGTCGAGCATGTGAGCAGTGGATATCCCAATGAAACCTGTGGCGCGTTGGGGAGCGTCGATGGGCGGGCGGTTAAGAACTATCCAACCGCTAACGCCGCCGAGCGACCCGATGACTTCTCGATCATCAGCGAAACAGATCTGATCCGTATCTATGATGATATCGATACCTATGATGGCGACCTGATCTATTACCATTCGCACCCGATCACCGAAGCCTACCCTTCTCCGCGCGACATCGATTATGCTAAGCGCAGCGGCTACCTCTATATTATCTTCTCTCACCGTCACCATCCCGAGCCACCCTACGCTCGTGTCTTCAAGATCGACGCGCAGGGTCAGGTGACCGAAGGCAAGATCGCTATCGACTAATCTCCCAATCAGAATAGAGAGCGAAGTGAGCAAATTGGGTTCCGGCCTCATTTGCACACTTCGCTCTCTATCTTTTTGTCTCCCTCTGAACGCCTTCAGACGTGCTTTAAGAGTAGCTCATGTTTGTGCATAGCGGAAAGGGGAAGTGTTATGTCCGTGCAGACCGATCCGCCAGAACTGGTGGTGCAGAAAATGGCTGCCTTTGAGCAATTGCAGCCTGAATTTGAGCGTTCCTTTCTTTTTGTTGAACAGGTACAGGGGCATCAGCGTTTTGACTCGCTTTCAGTCGCCGATGTTGTACGTTACCTGCACGCACTGTGGATCAGTGAATGTAAGACCAGCCTGTTGAGCATCCCGCGTACAGTCAAGGAGTATGATGGTCTGTTCTGCTTGAACCTACTGCAGAACTGGCAAGAAAAAGGGGATGTCGCGGCCGTCGTCGCTTTTCTCTATCGCAAATTAGATATGCTTCCTATTGTTGAGATTACCAGACAGATTCAAGAGGCCCGGCGAGCGGATACAGCGGAAGCGCAGATACAGCGCCTGATCTATGGTCGTAAGGTGATGCTTAACCGTCAGAACAACCTGACACGGATGTTGGATGCCCTCTTTGCACTCTCCCCGGAAGAGCTTTCGCGGCAGGTCCAGCAGGCCTGCGCGGAGTATGGGCATCGGTCGGATCAGATTGAGCAGCAGCGGGCGGATATGCAGGGTCCACTCTATACGTTTGTTCCTCATCAGGTACTGGCTGAACGTAATATGCTGGTTATGAATACACTGGGCCGCCAGACCATGGATCGTCCCAGCAATCCAGCGGCACAGCGCACCTCGCCCGTTCAGCAATCGCATACTAATCCACAACCCCTGGCCGAAACGGTGATCCCGAACTATCAAGACATGACCTCGTCGGCGTATAATAATCTTATGAAAGATCGTTTCGCAGACCCAGAGGTACAGAAAAAACGTCAGGATGGGTAAATGGGAGGCACCTCATGAATGACCCGCATGCGAAGAAGCGCAACTGGTTGATTACGGGCGCGTGGTTTGGCACCATCGCCTTGCTCGGTGTATTAAAGCGGATCATGGATAAGCAGCAGGCCTCGTAGTGTTGTTCTGAAGCGATGATAGGCGCGTGTATACGTTGGAATATTGTGTCTCTAGCCGAGCTATGGAAGGTGGAGAGCAATCCAGATTTTCATAGCTTGTCTCCTTTCTTCCAATTTTCTCGTGACAACAGAGAAGCTATCGGGATTTCGCAGAGATAGAACTGTATTTGTGGATCATGAGAAGGAGGATGGTGATGTTTATGCTAACGAAGCCTCTCATCGCCGTTTTTGATAATTACGCTCATGCGGAACATGCGATTAATCAGCTACACCAGTGTGGCATTTCGCGCAAATCTATCCAGTGCACGCGTAAGACAGATCACTGGAAGCTTTTACACATGTTTAGTCGTCGCTACGAAAGCGTTGAGGAGCTTGAAGCTGATCTGGAGTCGATTGGAACTCCTCTGACAGAGATACACTTTTATGAACGTGCTTACGAGGCCGGAATGACGTTGCTGGTGGTCCGGGCGGGTATATATGTTGAGCAGGCGAAAGTTATCCTTGTCAGCCATGGTGGTTACGACTATGCGAGCCATCCCCATCTCTCTTTCGCACCTGCACCTGGTGCGCGGATGAGGATTGAAGATAGCTCTCAACCTGGCACCGCTTTTACTTCGGAAGGTGTTAACGCCGTGCATGCTGATTCACAGGTTATCGATGCCGAGGTTGCCCACGCACTTCGCATCCTTAGCGAAAAAAATCAGAATGATCTGCACCCTTGAAGCACGATTTTTCTTGTATGGTAGCAGAAACGGGTCGGATTCGCCGACCCGTTTCTGCTACCATACAAGAAAAATAACATGCTTGCATTTCAATATAAAATAGAGTATATATATCTTATTCTATAATAATAACTTTTTTTAATAAAAAGAGAAAAAACATATGTTTGAAGAATCATCATCGTTGCAGCCGACGACGTGGACGGCTCCAGATTGTCATGATGTACAAGACCAGATTCCACAATCTACTCCTGGTATAGTGGAGAGCACTGAAGTTGAAGCCCCTTTTTTTCTCAGTCATTCGTGATGGATCGGTAAAGCCTATCGCTCATACCTCTGAGGACGGTAGCCGTCAGCTTTCGGGGAACATCGCGCGCCTGATTTCAGCTGTCAGCCTGGGGGCGGCTTTGCTGGGAACCCTCAGTGGCTGCGGTTCCACCAGTGATATTCCCTGTCCCACTCCTACGGCGACCAATGATAGCAGCAGTAGCAAGCCTATCTCGTGTACAAACAACAGCGGTGGTCACTATCTCTGGTACCCAAGCCGTGGTGGCTGGGTGCCGAGCGATGACGGTGTGCATCCCAGACCCGGTGCATCCGGCGTGGGTGGTGATGATGGGCATGGCGGTGTTGGCGGAGATCATGGCGGGAGTGGTGGTGAGGGTGGGGGCGAAGGAGGAGGAGCTCATGGTGGTGGAGGCGAGGGTGGCTGATTCTCCACATCCTGACTCCCGTACCCAGGGTCAGCACTTCGCTGAAGACTATCGAAACTGGCGGCGTGCCTATTACAATCGTTTTCCCTCATTCTGGGGTACGCTTCCTGGCAGCACGGTGGAAGAATACGCGGTTTATGGGGCGCTTGAGGTGCCCCATAACCACGTTCAGGCGCTGAGATTGGCATCCGGCAGGCTATATGGGATCATGACGCGCCTGGCTACCTTGCTGCAGCAGTCCGATGACCAGGCGCTCATGGATATAGGTATTCCGTCCCCGGCTATCCCCTATTGCCATATTTTCATGCCCGCCATGCCGGCCGTGATGTGTGGTCGCTTTGAGTTCGCCTGGACCGCTCAGGGGCCACGCCTGATCGAATTCAATGCCGAGACGCCCACTTTTGTAATGGAGCTTTTCCACATGAACGGCCAGGTCTGTATTGATTTTGGCCTGGAAGATCCCAATCCACAATGCCAGCAACAACTGGCGCAGGCCATCCATACCTCGATACAGGCTGGCCTTGCCTGGATTGAACCACCACCACGGTCACCCGCGTCGGTAGTCTTTAGCGCCTATGCGGGGCGTAAAGAGGAGCGCGGCACCACCGAATTTTATCGCAACCTGCTTGAAAACCAGGGAAACTTGCCTTATCGTACATCTTTCCAGGGTCTCGCTAAACTGCGTGTGACGCGGGATCGTTTGATGACCGTCGCGGGTGATCCTGTAGATGTGCTCTATAAGCTGTATCCAACCGAGCATCTGATCGAAGACATGGCGGCGGACGGCACCCCCGTGGGCCTGGCTTTGATGGACCTGGTACGCAGGCGACGCCTGGCTATCATCAATCCGCCCATCGCGTTTATTCTGCAGAACAAAGCCCTGGTGGCGCTGTTATGGGCCCTACACCTCTCGCAGAGTGAGATTTTTACTGCGGAAGAGCATGGCTGGATTGAGCAATACGTGCTGCCAACGTATCTGGAGGCGCTTGACGCGCAGGGGAAGCCAATCTTTAATGGGCCCTATGTTGTCAAGCCTGTTTATGGTCGCGAGGGTTCTTCGATCACCATTGTAGATCAGCAGCGCATCCTTGAGCATAGCGAGCTCAACTTCTATGACAAACAGCTCAAAGTCTATCAACAGTATGTCACCTTGCCGACAACCACATTGCAGACCGAGCACGGTCAGCAGGGCGTCAGCCTGGTGCATAACTGTTTTGTGACCGCCGGCCGACCTTCAGCTGTGGGCGTGCGTGCCTCGCGCAAACTGATCTTTGACGACAACGCCTACTTTCTCCCTATCTGCTATCCTCATCGTGAAAGCATATAGCCGGCTGGTGTCGTGAGTGGTTTTTATGCTGATCGGGTACAATTCCTGTATGCCTGGCTACCATGTTGTCATTGCTAGTTAGGAAATTGAACCTATAACAGGGGAGTAGAGTAGATGAAATCACACACGGAATATCTTACTTTCCATACGCGTCACCGTAAGGAGATTGTACCGATTACTGATGAAGTCGAGCGTATCATCGCCGCCAGTGGCATACAGGAGGGGTTGGCGCTTGTCTCTGCCATGCATATTACCGCTTCCATCATTGTCAACGATGAAGAGTCGGGGCTCTGGCATGACATTATGGAATGGGTCGAGCGAGTGGCGCCCGAAAATCCTGATTACTGGCATCATCGTACCGGTGAAGACAATGGTGATGCCCACCTGAAAAATCTCTTGTTGCATCACCAGGTTGTTATCCCGATCACCAATGGTCAGTTCGATTCTGGTCCCTGGCAGCGCATTTTCTATATGGAATTTGATGGCCAGCGCGACAAGAAGGTGATCGTCAAGGTGATTGGCGAGTAATAATCGTGAGGCTAGATTGATTATTTGCGAAAGAAAAGGCCCTATACCAACAAAAAGTTGGTATAGGGCCTTTTGCTCAATTTTTGACCGGAGGTGGCTTGATCAGGTAGGTGAGCAGTAGTCCAAGCAGACCACTGACGACGATCGAGCCCGCCGATAGGTGAATCGTCCAGATCACACCGCTCGGGGTGGCAAACTGCAGCACCAGGAAGTAGGCCAGGAAGAAGCACATAGGTGTAAGCAGGGCGAACAGCCGATAGTTAGTCAGGTTCTTCTCTGGATCGGGCCGGAGAAAGTGATAGGCACAGTCCGCCAGCACGCCGCCAAGGGCTGCGATGAGGACGCTCAACACGCTATCTGACATCACAGCCATGATGATGGCGGTGGCTCCCCAGGTAAGTGTAAAAAATCCGGGGAATAAGCGCCAGCGCTGGAGAGCAAAGAGGGCAAAGCCTGTCACGACGACGGCCTGAAAGAGGATACTGACCACCGCCAGCATCTGCCCTTCGCCATCACCTGTGGGCGTATCCGTCGGCCAGAAGTGGGCAAGGGGATGGAAGCCGGTTGAGACCAGGATTGGCAGGGCCATCAGCAGGATCTGCGACAGCACCAGGTTCAGGCGTTGGATACCATGCAGGGAACCACCCTGGCGATGATAGAGGGAGCGATAGGGGCTGGCCAGGAAGACACAGCCACACATCATGAGCAAGAGGTGAGTGGGGCTGAGCTCAGCATCGATGTCGCGCTCGATCCCAAAGAAGATGTGCCACAGCATATCGCCGACACCACCAATGGCGAAGCCCGCCACGGCCAGCACGGTCAATTCATAACCGGAAGGAATGGCCTCATACCAGGAAGAGCAACGGGTACGATTAAGGCAGATGGTAATGACCAATACCAGTGCCGTCACCAGAAACCCGGAATAGAGGACCGCGTGCCAGGGGGTAAAAAACGTTTCCAGCCGGGCCAGGTGGCTATGGGCCCAGGCATCCAGGCAGGCTCCTGTTAGGAACCAGGCGGTCGCTAATGAAAAGACCAGGTCAAATCGTGATCCTTCAAACTTTGCTTTTCTGCTAACCCCTACGGGGAGATCGGTAGAGAGTGTCTTCAAAATTTTCCTCCAGTCGCCTGGTAATCCTATTAGTAACTGTAAACGAATATTTGGTAGCGGTACACATATCATTGTATTTATACATAGGAAAGCATATTCTGGCAATAGTTACAGAAAATAGTCTTTCTTTCATATTTCATCCGGACGATATCAATAACTGAAACTATTTTTGTCTGTTTTTGCTCGATTTTTCTATGAGCGTGCCTGACTCTCGTCACCCCGGGGGCACGTGAGCGCCCCCACACGCGCGTCCGCTACGCGGCCGCATGTTTTTTGTATGTTGATGCAACAGGGGCGCATCCGCGCCCCTGTTGCATCAACATACAATAGGCTGTTAAGCACCGTAGGTGTGAAAAACCCATGCAGCCCGCAGGCCATTATCATGAAAGTCAGACATGCTCTACAATGGAGGGGGTGTTGATGTGCATGCTAGCAGGTAGTTGTGCATTGACAAAGGTTTTTGTGGGCGGGTACATTACCTGAATACTGGAGTTGTGCAAAATATTGCGGTTAGCGCTAGAGGTTTATCATGGATACGGTTGAAAAATACCAGCGTTATGTGAACACAAGTTTTGTGAAGAGCATCGAGCCGGTGGTGGTAGAACGCGCGGCGGGAGCGGAAATATTCGCGGCCGATGGACGCACCTATTTAGATTGCTTTGCCGGTATAGCGGTCGTGAACGCCGGCCATGTTCATCCCCGTGTGGCTGAAGCGGCCAAAGCCCAGATTGATCGCCTGGTCCATGCCGCCAGTTATATCTACTATGTGCCAACCACGGCTGACCTGGCCGAGGTGCTGGCGAAGATTACTCCCGGAGCATTGCAAAAGACCTTTTTCTGCAATTCGGGTGCCGAGGCCATTGAGGGAGCGCTACGCATGGCGAAGGTGGCCACCGGCAAGCGTGAGATTATCTCGTTGCAGATGGCTTTTCATGGGCGAACCTATGCCACCCTGTCCGTGACGGGGAATATGGCGCGCAAGACGCGTGGCGGACCCTATATGTCGGGCGTGGCCTTTGCCCCGGCTCCGTACTGCTACCGCTGTCCTCTAAAGCTGGAGCCAGAGAGTTGTGGTCTGGCCTGCGCCGACGCGGTCGAGGATGTTATTCGCACCCAGACCAGTGGAGACGTAGCCGCCTTCGTCGTTGAACCCGTCATGGGCGAGGGCGGACTGATTCCCTTGCCACAAGGGTATCTCGCACGCGTCAAACAGATTTTGGAGCGCGAGGGTATTCTATTGCTGGTGGATGAGGTGCAGACAGGTTTTGGGCGCACCGGAAAGATGTTTGCGATCGAGCATCATGAAGATGTTGAGCCAGATCTGCTGGCGCTGGCGAAAGGCATCGCGGATGGTTTTCCGCTGGGCGCCTTTATCGCGCCGGAGGCGATCGCCGATTGTTTCCAGCCGGGCGAGCATCTGAGCACCTTTGGCGGCAATCCCGTTTCGTGCGCAGCGGCGCTGGCCAATATCGAAGTGTTGCAGGATGAAGGAATCATTCAGCACGCGGCCGAGATGGGACAATGGGTGCTGCCGGCATTGCGCGAATTGCAGCAGCGCTTTCCCTTGATTGGCGATGTGCGTGGCCAGGGTCTGATGCTGGGGATAGAACTGGTGAAGGATCGTCAGACAAAAGAGCCTGCCGCGGCCGAGGCAGCGCGGATGCGCGCCCTGTGTCGTGAGTCTGGTCTGTTGATCGGGGTAGGGGGCCAGTTTGGCAACGTCCTGCGCCTGCAGCCACCGCTGGTTATCACGCGCGAACAACTCTCCCATGCTCTACAGATTATTGAACACGCCCTGGAAGCCTGCAGTTAAAGCCGTGCTTCCTATAGTTCAAGGAGTGAATTATTTATGACTATTTCGCAGTCGACGCAGGCACAGATCCTACACAACTATATCGGAGGCCAATGGGTTCCATCGACCTCTAATGAGACCCAGCAGATTCACAATCCCGCCACCGACGAGGTGCTGGCCCTGGTCCCGTTGGGAAACCGTAGTGATATTGACCAGGCGGTAGAGGCCGCCAGGGCGGCTTTTCCCGCCTGGCGAGCGACTCCGCCCCAGGAGCGCGCGCGTTACTTCTTCAAACTGCGCCAGCTATTGGATGAACACCGCGACGAACTGGCCCGCCTGATTACGACCGAGATGGGTAAGACGCTGGATGACGCTCGCGGCGAGGTCCAACGCGGCATCGAAAACGTCGAGACGGCCTGCGGCATTCCCTCATTAATGATGGGGTATAGCCTGGAGGATGGGGCCGCCCATGGTATCGATGAAGAGGTTATCTATCAGCCGCTGGGCGCCTTTGCTGGTATTACTCCCTTTAATTTCCCCTTTATGATCGCGTTCTGGTTCTGGCCCTACGCGGTGGCGTGCGGCAATACCTTTATCCTCAAGCCATCCGAACAGGACCCGATCGTTCAGAAACGGGTCTTTGAGCTGATCGAGCAGGTTGGTTTCCCCGCCGGTGTTATTAATATGGTCAACGGTGGCAAGGAGGCTGTGAATGGCTTGCTGGAGCATCCGGGCATCAAAGGTATCTCGTTCGTCGGTTCGACGCGGACCGCGCAATACGTGTATGCTCAGGCGGCCGCGCACGGCAAGCGTGTACAGGCTTCGGGCGGAGCCAAAAACGCGATTGTTGTCATGCCAGATGCCGACCTGGATATGTACCTGGGTACCATCATGAACTCCTGCTTTGGGGCGGCCGGTCAGCGCTGCCTGGCGAATTCGCTCATTTTGACGGTCGGCAGCGCCCATGAAGCGGTGCGCACCCGCATTGGCGAAGCTGCTTCCCGTCTGCGGCTCGGCAATGGATTGGACAAGGGGACTGATATGGGTCCCGTTGTTTCGTCGGCCGCGCGCGATCGCATCGCGGCCGCTATTGCGCGTGGGATTGAAGAGGGGGCCGAGCCCGTGCTGGATGGGCGCCAGGTAGACATCCCTGATTACCCACAGGGCTACTTTGTGGGTCCTACCGTGCTGGATAATGTGCGACCAGGGATGAGCGTCTATGAAGAAGAGATCTTTGGTCCGGTGATTGGGCTGGTGCCGGTCGACACGTTAGCCGAGGCGATCGAGCTGATCAACGCCAAAGAATATGGCAACGCCGCCTCGATCTTTACCCAGAGCGGCTTTGCCGCCCGTGAATTCCGCTATCGTGTTGAGACGGGCAATATCGGCATCAACGTTGGCGTCGCGGCCCCCGTGTCATACTTCCCCTTCAGTGGGGCCAAGAGCTCCTTCTTTGGCAACCTGCATCCCCAGGGACGTGACGCCGTGCGTTTCTTCACGGAGAGCAAAGTGGTCATTACGCGCTGGACGCCGGGTGATGGACAGCAAGCGATTACCGGTATCGGACGCTAGATAATTCAGATACTGGCTCCCGGGTATCTCCCTGGGAACCAGTATTGTCATGATGTTGGATGTGTATCGTTGAGGGCGGCCCGCAGGATTTGTCCATGGGCAGCCAGTTGCCCGCGAGCAACCTCGGCATCGACATTCGTCAGGCCCATGATGATGGCCACTTTGGTGTTGCCGCCGGCTCGCTCAAGCAGAGAGGCCGCCTGTTCCTGTGCGCATCCCGTCGCCAGCTGTACTATTTTCATGGCGCGCTGGGCCAGCTTATAGTTTGTCGCCCGTACATCGACCATCAGGTTGCCGTAGGTTTTGCCCAGCAGGATCATCGCACCGGTGCTGAGCATGTTGAGCACCATCTTCTGGGCCGAGCCAGCCTTGAGTCGCGTGGAGCCACTGATGACCTCGGGTCCCACGATGGGCGCAATCATAATCTCAACGGCCTGCTCTAATGGAGAGTTACTTGTGCAGGCGATGCCGATCGTCAGGGCGCCCAGTGAGCGTGCATACGCGACCGCTCCCAGCACATAGGGCGTGCGGCCACTGGCCGCCAATCCCACAATGCTATCATTGGCAGTGAGCTGTAGCGCGGCCAGGGCGGCTTCTCCACCGGCCGGATCGTCTTCCGCTCCCTCGATGGCATTGGTGAGGGCGCGCTCGCCACCCGCGATTACGCCGATCACCTGCTCGGGTGAGCTATTGAAGGTCGGTGGACACTCCGAGGCGTCGAGAACGCCCAGGCGTCCAGATGTGCCGGCCCCAATATAGATCAGGCGGCCACCCTGGCGCATGCGGGTGGCGATACCCTCCATGGCCCCCGCGATTTTGGGCAACTCCGGTTGAATGGCCAATGCCACTCTAGCATCCTCATTATTTATCACCCGGGCGATCTCTAAAGGCGTCATCAGGTCTATGTGGCTGGTAGCTGGATTAGTCTGTTCTGTTTCCAGTGTGCTTAGTAAGCGTTCTGTGTGGGCTGGCTGTTGTGACATAGTGACATACTCCCCGTAGTAAGATAGCTAGCGGCTCGTGGTTGTATCGGTATAGTCATTGGACTGGCTGTAGAAGTTCCGGATAGATGTTAGGAGAGGAGCTGCTCGCGTTTCAAGCTGGTGTAGAACACGTATTTATGGCCGCAATAGATCGACCTGGTATATTCAATCGGCTGATTGCGCTCGATGTAGGCCGTGCGCCTGGTGTAGAGGGCGGGACTACCTATGGGTACTTTAAGTTTTTCCGCCTCCTTGCTGCTGATCAAGCCCGCCTCTAGCTCCTGTTCGGCCTCGATCAAGAGCATGCCGTATTTTGTTTCCAGTAACTGATAGAGGGAATGCTGCTCCAGATCCTCTTCCAGAAATTTTTCGCAGCCAATAAAATTCAGGTGGGAGACCTCGATGGCCAGCGGCTCATCATCGGCCAGGCGTAGCCGCTGCAGTGTAAAGACAAGCTGTCCGGGTTTGATGCGCAGATAGTCCGCCGTCTTCTCGTCGGCCGGGCTCATGCTCATCGAGAGAACCCTGGTAGAGGGACGCTGACCACGGGCGCGAATATCTTCTGTAAAACCGGTCAGGTGTAGGAGCTGCTGCGTGATCTTATGGCGACTGACAAACGTGCCTTTGCCCTGCTCACGGTAGAACAGTCCCTCATTGACCAGTTCGGTGATTGCCTGGCGCGCCGTCATGCGACTCATGCCGTACTGCTCGCTCAGTTCCCGCTCCGAAGGAATCAGTTGCCCGGGCAGCCAATCTCGATTGCTGATCTTCTCCCGCATAATCTCTTTCAATTGATAATAGCGGGGAAGCGGCCCCTTGCGATAAATTGTATTCATAGCTTTATTCTATCTCTTCTCTCTAGCTGTTATGCCTGTATCATGATACGCGTTCTGTATGATTATGCCCGGAAACTGGGGCGCGTAGCCGCCCCATTCTTTTTCATGGTAGTGCGACAGGCGCGTGTTCGCGCGCCTGTCGCACTACCATGAAGCTGACTCCTGCATGACCCCCTTACTGTGATAAGAAATACAGTCGGGTAAGCTGAGTTGGCTGGTCTGCTTGAGATGGCTGTTCTTGATAATCTTTGGCCAGGCGCCCCAAAAGAGCAGTATAATTGGGGCCGGGAATGATTTTCCCCAGAATCGCCCTGGCGTGCGCTCCTGTACATTGAGGAAGATTGGCGGCGCGCCCATAGATAGTCTCATGGCCGAGTAAAGCAAAGGTCACGGCTTCCTTTACGCTGGCGGTCAATCCATAACCCTCCAGCGTTTTAACCTGACTGGCAGGCAGCAGTGTCTGTATGCGGGCCATCAGGACTGGATTGTAGCTGCCACCGCCGCTGACGATTACCTCGTCAATGTGTGGCGGGCCAAAGCGGCGATAGGCCAGGGCGATACTCTCAGCGGTAATGGCGGTCAGGGTCGCCATGGTATCGGCGTCTGTCAACTGGCGCTGTGCGGCCTGATTGATCAGGTCATGGGCAAAGGCATCTCCAAACAGCTCGCGGCCGGTCGTCTTGGGTGGTGGCTGCTGGAAATAAGGATGGGTGAGTACCTCGGAGACCAGGGATTGATCGACCTGTCCCGAGCGCGCCATCTGCCCATCGCGATCAAAGGTTTCTCGTCCCTGCGAGAAGTAGCGCGCGCCATAGTCGATCCAGACATTGCCAGGGCCGGTATCAAAGGCGCTGGCCCCTGCCAGTCCCTTTCCAGCGGGGAGGAGCGTCACGTTGCCGATGCCACCAATGTTCTGCAGCGCCAGCGTCTTCGCGTCATCGGCGAAAAGCAGCGCATCAAAGAAAGAGACCAGGGGCGCGCCCTGTCCACCGGCCGCCATGTCTGTCACGCGAAAATCGGCGACCGTAGTAATGCCGGTGCGCTGAGCAATCACCGCCGGCTCGCCCATCTGCCAGGTTGAGAGCACGTGTCCGGCCTCGACCTGGTGATAGAGTGTCTGCCCATGCGACGCAATCAGATCCACCTGCTGGCGCTGTAGACCTTCCTCGGCCAGAAAGGCGAGGCAGGCGTTGGCAAAAGCCTCGCCCAGCCGAAAGTTGAGTTCCGTCAACTCATCCAGCGCACCCCGTTTGGAGTGGCACAGATCGAGTACCTGCTGTCGGAGCGCTGCCTCATGGGGATATTCGCGCTGCGCGAGCAAGCGGAAAGAGAGGGTACGGGGCTGCGGACCCGCTAAAAACTCGCACAGTGCCAGGTTAATCCCATCCACCGAGGTGCCCGAGTTCATACCAATGACGTACATGCTATTCCTCCTCTGCCCCATAGAGCAGGAATGGACGTCGCCGCTCTTGAAAGGCGGTTAATGCCGGTTCCCAGGTCGCGAGGATGTCTGAAACCTCCGCGCCGCCGTCGAGTGCCAGCCTCAACGCATCGCTACCGTACAGAAGATCAATAAAATATTTGCCCTCAGCGCCACTGATCCAGTTGAAGGGAGCTGAAGAGAGCTTATGCAGCGCATAGATCAGGTATATTCCCATCTCAACCGGCCGCAGCAGGTCTGGCTCCACTATATGTACCTGCACCCCACCACATATCTGTTGCGCATGTTTGGAAAAGGTCGGCGTAAAATAGGTCGGACGAAAGACCACGCCCGGCAATTGATACGTGTCCAGTTCCTCTGCCAGCGCGAAAGGATCGAGATCAGGTGCCCCGATCAGTTCAAAGGGGCGTGTCGTTCCCCGGCCTTCAGAGCAGGGCGTGCCCTCAACGAGGCAGGTGCCTGGATATAGTTTGATCGAGTCCAGAGTCGGTAGATTGGGCGTGGGCTGTACCCAGGGGAGATCCGTCTCCTCAAAGCGCATCGTGCGCCACCAGCCGCGCATGGGGATCACCAGCGGCTCGGGCCAGCCGTAATCAGCCGCGAACAGCCGCGCGAGCTCTCCGCTCGTCATCCCATGCTGGATTGGTAGTGGATGGCAGCCCACAAATGAATTGAAGGCGTTATCAAGGATATTACCCGCGACTCGGTCGCCGCCCAGTGGATTAGGGCGATCAAGGACCACAAAGGTCAGTCCCGCCTGCGCCGCCGCCTGCTGGGCATATTGCAGCGTGGCGATATAGGTCGAGTAGCGCGCACCCAGGTCCTGCATGTCGTAAATGAGGAGATCCAGACCGGTCAGCATCTCGGGATTTGGCCGGCGCGTCTCTCCGTAAAGGCTATACATCGGCAGCCCGGTACGCTGATCTACCTGGCCCGCTACTTTGACGCCCGCCTGTACATCCCCACGAATGCCATGCTCGGGTCCAAACAGGGCGCACAGCTCAACCTGCCCGTGTGCCTGCAGCAGATCCACTGTACTGCGAAACCGCCGATCGATACCCGTCGCATTTGTCAGCAGGCCGGCGCGTTTGCCGGCTACTTGTGGTATATCCGTTGCCAGAAGCACTTCCAGCCCGGACTCTACATGTGCCCGTGTCTGTCTCACTACTACCCCTTAATAGCTCCCATGCGTACGCCACTCAAGAAGTTGCGCTGGAAGATCATGAAAAAGATAATCATCGGTAGCGCGGCCAGTGCGGCCCCCGCGAAGAT
Source organism: Dictyobacter halimunensis (assembly GCF_036245075.1). Classification (NCBI taxonomy): domain Bacteria; kingdom Bacillati; phylum Chloroflexota; class Ktedonobacteria; order Ktedonobacterales; family Dictyobacteraceae; genus Dictyobacter; species Dictyobacter halimunensis. The sequence continues at coordinate 590,710 of NZ_BSRI01000002.1, read as the reverse complement.
AATGCCATAGTCGGTTGTGAACTCACCTTGCAATCCTGCGACCCCTACTGGCAGTGTATAGTTGTTGCTGGACTGCAGGACAACCAGCGGCCAGAAGAAGTCGTTCCAGTGCTGCACAAAGACCATGATGGCCAGGGCGCCAATGGCTGGTTTAGAGAGCGGCAGGATCACGTGCCAGAAGACGCGTAGTTCGCCACAGCCATCCATGCGAGCAGCCTCCAGCAACTCCGTTGGCAGCGTCTGGATAAACTGGCGCATCAGAAAGATGCCAAAGACTCCAGCCATGCCAGGCAGAATCACGGCCAGCAGCGTGTCCAGCAGGCCCAGGTTACGGGTCTCGACGTAGAGCGGGATAAAGGTCACATAGGATGGGATCATCATCGTCGCGACCAGAATCCAGAACAGGATATCGCGTCCCGGGAATTGCTTTTTCGCGAAGGCATAGCCGGCCAGCGTATCAAAAAAGATGTGGAAGACTGTGATGGTGAGCGCGATGACGATACTATTTTTTCCCCAGGATAAATAATCGCTGGCATCGGAAAGCAGGCGTTGAAAATTCGACAGGCTGGCATGCACAGGGATAAGGTCTGGTGGCGTCTTAATCGCATAGGTTGTAGGCGTGATGGCGGTGACAAAGAGCCAGTACATTGGCCACAGTGCTATCACGGCAGCCACAATCAGAACAGCCCAGGCCCCGATCGTGGTCCACTTGAATGGCCGGGTGGTACGGCTGGTTTTTATGATAGATTGTGCCATAGTTTAATACTCCACATCGCTTCTCAAAAAGCGGAACTGTACAATGGTTACCGCGGCAATCATTAAGAACAGGATAAAGGCCTGAGCGGAGGCAATGCCATATTGGAACTGCTGGAAGGCGTTCTGGTAGATTTGCGTCAGGATAAACTGTGTGTTATTACCCACGCCGCTGGGGACCAGGATAAACACCTTTTCGAACACCTGGAAACTGGCGATGGTATAGAGTACCACTACATAAAGCGTTGTAGACTTGATCAGCGGCAACGTAATATGCCACCAGCGCATGACAGGACCCGCGCCATCAAGCTGTGCCGCCTCATAGTATTCAGGTGGAATGCTGCCCATGGCCGCGTTAAAGAGCACCACGCCCGTTGCCGGAACGGTCAGGATCGTCGAAAGCGTAATGCTATTGAGTACCAGGGCAGGATCAGAGAGCCAGCGCATCGGCGCGATGTGGAACAGACTGAGCAAATAATTTAAAAAGCCGTATTCTGAGTTATAAATAAACTTCCAGACGATGGCGACAATCACCGAGCTGGTTACTGCCGGCAGATAGAAGGCCGCCAGGAAGAAGGTCTTTACGTGTTTATGCCTGCCTTGAATCAAGGCTGACAGGATCAGAGCAATAAAGATATTGGCACAAACGGTAATGATTGTATAGTACAGAGTATTCTCGATGGCCCTGGTAAAGACCCCACTACCGGTTGTAAAGGCCCGCATGTAGTTTCTGAAGCCAACCCATTCAGTACTCGAAACAATGTCGCCTTGCTGAAAAGAGATAATCAGAGCCCAGACAACTGGAACGAGGGTAAAAATAGTAAAGGCGAGCATACTGGGAAGCACAAAGGCGTAGCTCCAGCCATGGTCCTTGATAAAGCGCTGAAACTTGTTGTGTTTGGGTCGGTAGACAGAGCGCGTTTCGGCGGCCTCCGCTACTTGTAGGTCTGACATGACCATCCTCCTCATAAGGGCTGAAAATGCTGGCTTCACAAAACAGCAGTGAAGGAAAAGCGGGACCGGGGAGCATGTCGCGCTCCCCGGTTCGATTGTATCTATCTACATGTGGTAAGCATTAGGACTGACTATCGGCGAGAATTGAGTTGATCTCATTGGCTGGTGCTTTGAGGGCTTGCTCCGGTGTTTCTTTACCCAACACCGCATTCTGGAGATGGGTATGGATCAGTGTACGAATCTGTGTCCATTCCGCGATCAGCGGCATCAGATAGGTATACGACACCATGGGCGTGAACTTATTAATGGGATCGGTCACCGTGATTGACTTGCGCGCACCTGGAGCCAGGTAGTACTTGGGCACATCCTTGGCGACCTGGTTACCCGTGAGGTAACTCGCCATATTCATGGCAGCCTTGATCCTATCACTATTGTTCGTTTTCGCGACAGCGATCAAGCCAATGCCGCCCGTGGTGAGATGTTTGCCCAGTTTCCCCATCGGCATCGGTTTGACGGTGAAGTTCATGTTCATAGCCGCATAGCCGCTTGAGTCGCCACTGGGAGCGCAATACATGGCATAATTTTTGTGCTGACTAAAGCCGGTAGAGATATCCTCAGCTGCCTGGGTGCCGAAGTCGGGCGGGGTCACTTTATACTTTTGTGCCAGATCGACCAACTTTTGCAGCCCACTGATAGTCTCGGGAGAATCAAAGGCATATTTCTTATTATCCGGCGTCAAGGGCACGCCACCATCGCCCATGATGAATGGCCAGGTATTGACCACACCTGGATCGATCATGCCGGTAAAGCCATAGATCTTCTGACCATTGGCGCGCGTGAATGTCAGTTTCTGCGCGATCTCCACAAATTGCTCATAGGTCCAATCATCTGTCGGTACAGGAACACCACGCTCTTTAAAGATATCCAGGTTCAAATACATACCAACGGGAGGGACCCAGAGCGGCCAGGCATAGGCCTTGCCATTAATTTTAACGGCGTCAAGCAAATTTGGATAGATATCGGCCTTGTCGTCGGCGGTCAAATAATCGTCAATTGGCTGCACCGATCCCTGCTTGACGAGTAGAGGGAGATTATCGGATGGGATGCGGAAGACATCCACCGATGAACCACCATTGACAGCCTGCGTGACTTTGGTAAAGCCAGCATTGTCTCCGGTATAGCCAGTGACCTTGACCGTTGTGTTGGCATGACTTTTCATGTATGCCTTAACAGCAGCGTCGGTCAGCTTACCCGTTGCATTAGCGCCATTTGGCTGGTAACCCAGGGCCCAATAGCGTAAGGTTTGCGCCTGCGGAGTAGATGAACCGGAAGAACCTCCTCCACATGCCGCCAGTAGCGCTGCCAGTGCGCTGGTACCAACTGCAACTTTGCCGCCGTCGATCATGAATTGTCGTCGTGTTATCGAACTCATGCTGGTGTCTCCTCGATGAAATAAAGATCGGGAATAGCGAAAATGATGTCCTCTGTTAGGGCTATACACGGATGTAGTGTGATGCATAGGGTAAGAAGAAAGTGCAACTGCCTTGATATGGAACTATGCCGTATCAAACCAGCCGTCTTAAAAAATTGAGCTGCTTATACGTATCCTTCCCATATGAGAACTGTGCTGTAGGGTTTGAAGACCTATGAAAAGATGAAGAAATAAGTGTTGAAGACAGTGCCACATCCTCTTCATTGATTGATGCTTCCTTTCTATCTTCGCATCACAGGTGTTCTAGTCGTTAAGTTGTATAGACCAACAGATAGATTTATCACACTATGCCATACTTTCCGTACCCTGTCAAGCGTAAATCTTGCCCCGAGTAAAAATAATGTATTTAGAGATCATCTGACAGTTCTACTGATTTTCCTATACTTGAATGGAATAATCGCTATCTCTATTGGAGGAATGGAAGAATCCAAAAAAACTGATTGTAGAGGTCTCAGGGGCGGCTAGCCGCCCCTGAGACCTCTACAATCAGTTTTTTTGGATTGATGCTAGTCAGGCTCCTAGTTTGACTACATCTCGGTTGGGCGTTGCCAATGATTTGTTTTCTGGTGGAGGAGTCGCTTTCTTTGGCGCTTCACGTCCGATCAAACGGCTCAGAACCGGTATCCTTAGCAATACGAGGCAGAAGGAAACAGAGATACTGGCGATAAAGAGCCAGCCCAGAAAAACGCGTAGCGCGACCGGCCAGCTGGTTGGCATCGCTGGTATCAACCAGCTCAGAGCCACCGTGAGCATGAAGGCGTGGCACAGATAGACGCCGAAGGAGGTATCAGAGAGAGTGTGCCAGAATTTGAAGGCTCGTGGTGGTTGTTGCGGACTGGTATTGATGGTCCAGCGGCTGGCGAGCCAGAATAAAAAGAAGATGATGCAGGGGCTATAAAAGGCCATCATGGGTTGCGTTACGGCTGACGCGTGGGGAATCGGCTCGTGATAGATCCGCACCTGTATGATATAGTGCAGCGTAAAGGTGGCTACCGCAATGACCGCGCAACTCACCACCACCCTGCCATGGCGCAACAGAAATGCTCGTACCTGTGGAAAATAGATGGCGGTGATGCCACCCAGCACAAAGTAGAACTGGTAGCTCAGGATACAGCGCTCAGCGTAACGCGCGTAATAGTGCCAGAAGCCAACCAGTGGGATGCGCCCCATCTGGACGGTATGATAGTCCGCGTAGAGGTACACCACCTGCAGTGTGAAGCTGGTCAGCAGGGTGATCCAGGGGTGTCGAGCCACCTTCTTCATCAAGGCCAGAAAGAAGGGGAAGATGATATAGAATTGGATGCTGATCAGAATGAAGTAGAGCTGAAAGGAGGCCTGCCCGGTCAGGGTATCGACAGCCAGGACCCGGAAAAAAATCGGCCAGGGCACATCGTGTGGCAGTTTGAAGATCTCATACAGGAAGCTCCAGACGACATAAGGAAGTAAGATGCCCAGGCTCCGTTTCTTCCAGAATTGGATGGTCTGTACAGGTTTGCCGTAATACACATAGACAAGCGCGAAGGCTGAGATGAACATAAAGATAGAACGATTGACATGCAAGAGATTGACCACCGCATTTTGTGCCTGAAGACCGGCAGTAGTTGTATTGATAGATGCAGCAGATATCCCTGTAATATGGACCGCTATGACCGTCAGCATGGTGACAACCCGTAGCAGGTCCAGCTCATAGATATACGGACGCCGCGCATTTTTTACCTGGCTCATGTAATAAACCTCAAAATGTAGTATTCAGCATATCTTCTGTACGCCCGGATATCTTCCTGGAGAATATCTGCTCAAGCCATCACCCACGAGATAGATCAGTCGGGCTCTATTGAATCCTGACATACCAGCCTGAAGAAAGGGCTGTATAAGGCTGAAAAATCGCTGAATACCGCCTGTTATTCGTGGTCGGATGAGGCGTTATGTTCCTGGATGGGGGGGATCGCAGGCAGGCGTAGCGTGACCGTTGTGCCTTTGTCCAGCTGGCTTTGCACAATAATATTGCCACCCTGAGCTTCAATGAGCTCTTTGGCGATCGCCAGGCCCAGACCATTGCCTCCGACCTTCTGCGCGGAGCGACTGCGGGCGCTATCGACGCGATAGAAGCGATCAAAGATATGGGGGAGCGCATCGGCAGGAATGCCTTTGCCGGTATCCTGAATTTCAATGATGACCGTATCAGGCTCCTCATTATATGCGATGATCTTCACCTGGCCCGTAGCAGGAGTAAATTTCAAGGCGTTATCGATGATATTCAAGAGCGTTTGCTGCAGCTTGTCCGCGTCGGCACGGACGGGGAGGATATTTTCCGCGACGAGGCGTGTGATGTTCTGCCCATGTGCCAGCTGCTGTGCCTGGTCGTAGAGGGTGCGCGTGAATTTCTGAATGTCGATTGTCTCCTGGCGGAACTGCAGCTTATGCTCATCCAGCCGGGTAAGCGCCAGCAGGTCCTCGACCAGGCGATGCATGCGCTGCACCTCGGCGTACATGCCCTTTGTCAAGCGGCGTGTCGTTTCAGGATTCCCTTTATCAGCTCCCAGCAGAAGCATCTCCAGGCTGCCATTCAACGCCGTCAGGGGGGTACGCAATTCATGCGAGACATCGGCGACAAAGCGTTTCTGTTGTTGAAAGGCTGTTTCAAGCTGAGCGACCATGCTATTGAACGAACGAGCCAGCACGCCGATCTCGTCGTTGGGCAGTTCCGTATTCAGGCGGAGCCAGAGAGCGCCATTGGCGATCTCGCGGCTGCTCCTCTCCATATCGACCAGGGGATGCAGAGCCACGCTGATCAGTGGAAAGGTCAGGGCTGTCGCCAGGCCCAGGGCACCAATGGTTCCCAGCAGCAATATCAGGCGTAACGTGGTCATAAAATTGTCGATGGAATCGATTGGTCGGCCGACCTGCAAAATGGCCACGGTTTCATTATCCTGCTCCAGGGGCAGCAGGACAACGATCTGACGTTTGCCCTGAACGTCTTTCTGAATCAGGTAGTTGTTGCCTTGCTGATCATTTTGTAGCGTTTGCCTGACCTGAGAGAATGAAAGCAAGACGGTAGACGGGGTAAAAGGCGCGTTGGTGCTAGTGGCGATGATGGTTCCATCGGGCGCCAGGATCGTCGCTTCATCACTGGTGCTGGCGATTTTTTGAGCTAGAATCTTGAGCGGAATGTCGCTGGTGGGATCAAGTGGGCCGGCAGGGGGACCGGGCGCATCCACCAGTCGCAGCGGGTGATTCTTCAAGCTATTAACGGCCAGACGTGCTTCATAGCGCAGTGAGGTCGCTTCATTGCTATATAAAGCCTGTTCAGCTGTGAAGAGGATAATTACACCCAGCGCGCTCAAGAGCAGGGTAAGTAGGCCCAGAGAGATCAGCGTGAGGCGCCAGCGGATAGAAACTTTATTGGCAATGGAGCGCCACCGTTTTTTACTCTTGTCCATTGCGTCTTTTACCCCCGCAGTGTATAGCCAATGCCTCGCACGGTCTGGAGCAGGCGTGGCGGATTATCGTTCAGCTTCTCGCGTAGATGACGGATATAGACCTCAATGATATTGTCATCGCCCATATAATCGTAGCCCCAGATACGCGCCAGGATGATCTCACGCGTCAGCACCTGCCGTGGATGCATTAAAAAGAGCTCCAGCAACTCGAATTCGCGGGGGGTCAGCTCGATGGTTTGCTCTCCACGGGTAACGACATGCGCTGTGCGATCGAGGGTGATGTCGTGGAAGGTGAGTGTATCGACGAAATGGGTGCCGTGGCGCCTCATTACTGCCCTGACCCTGGCGATCAGCTCTTTAAAGGCAAACGGCTTGGTCATATAGTCGTCCGCGCCGATCTCCAGCCCCGTTACCATGTCATTCAGGCTTTCCCGGGCGGTCAACATGATAATGGCCACATCACGGGTTTTGCGCAACTGGCGCGTGACCTCCAGCCCGTCAAATCCAGGCAACATAATGTCAAGGATTATCAGATCGGGTAGATGATTTTTGGTAGCCTCGATAGCTTCGGGTCCGCTGGTCGCGCTCACTACGTTATAGCCCTCGTAGGTAAGCCCGATCTGCAGAAAATCAATGATCTGTGGTTCATCATCTACAATTAAAATAGTTGGCTGTTTATTATGTGTCGTATCTTTATCGGTGGCAACAATCATACTGTTCATGACTTCTCGTATCTGCAATGGAGGATGGCTTGTGTTTTTCAGATAATCAACTGTCCATATGTATCACTATATGCCATCCTGTTTTGTTTAGCAAATTTTTTCTTCTGTAATATATAGCAATACTAACTGAATATTTGCTGAATGCGGCCTGGTTTTATGATATTCAGCAAATATTCAGTCATGTATGGCTTGATTTTCAGCAATCTCTGACAAGATACCTATATACACATGGTTGGACCTGTTCAAGGATGGAGGAGATCAGAGATTGTCTACCACTACGACACACATAGAATATGCGATCCCGGAAAGGATTGATCGGCTCCCTTTGAGCCGAGAAACATGGCGGATCATGCTGCTGGCTGGTATCGCCTGGCTTATTGAGTCATACGACATCGGTATCATGGGCAACATCCTGCCACTTTTAGAAAAACAGTATCAGCTTAACAGCTTTATGGTCGGCTCTTTAGCCACAGTCTCTACCCTGGGCATTGTACTGGCGATTATCCCGGCTGGTTGGTTAGCGGATCGGGTTGGGCGCAAGAAGATGTTAGTGTTCGGGACGGCCTGGTACGCTTTTTTTTCACTGCTGTGCGGAATGGTCCCTTCCATCCCATTGCTGATTGTCTGTCGCTTGATCGCGGGACTGGGTATGGGCGCTGTGTTCCCTATCCCCTATGCTATGGCGGCTGAATTGACCTCGAAGCGCATTCGTGGCTCTATGACCGCTGTGCTGGATTCCTTTCTTTCCTTTGGCTACTTTCTGGCCCCGTTACTCGCCCTGCTGTTGATCCCGCAATTGCCCACGCAGTGGGGATGGCGGATGCTGTTCTACATCGGTGGGTTGCCACTGCTGTATGTCCCGGTGCTGATCAAATGGATGCCCGAATCACCACGCTGGCTGACGATTCAGGGTCGGGGTGAAGAGGCGGATCAGATCGTTACGCAACTGGAGCAACGCATTGAGAGCCGCACAGGATTGGCCTTGCCGGAGCCTGGAAGCCATGCAGGGCAGTCTATGCCCACTCCGTCCAGAGCATCCTCCGGCATCTTTTCCCGCGCCTACCTCAAGCGGACACTGATGATGTGCATCTCATTTGCCTGTATCCTGTTCATCTTTTATGCCATCCAGACCTATACCCCAACGGTTCTGCTGAAAGAGGGCTACGGCATCAGTAACGCGTTCTTACTGACCACCATTATCGTGCTGGCCTCGATTCCCGGTAAGTATGCCGCAGCGTACGCCATTGAACGGTTTGGCCGTAAGTTTACCCTGATCAGCTTTACCTTGATCGCAGCGGCGAGCGCGCTCTGCTTTGGCTTTGCCCACAACGGCGCGCTGGCCCTGCTCGCAGGCTGTGTACTCTCCTTCTTCGGCATCGGGGTTGATCCAGTAATCAAAATCTATGGCGCCGAACAGTATCCAACCCGCATGCGTGAACTGGGGATTGGCGTGTTTGAGGGTGTGGGACGCCTCTTTGGTGGGGTGCTGGCCCCTTTTATCATGGCTTTTCTGCTAACCAGTTTTAATGTGGCTGGCTCATATGTGTTTGTGGCGGTGATCGCTGTGATTGGCGTATGTGTGGTGGCCTGGTTAGGCACCGAGACGCGAGGTGTGGTGTTGGAGAAGGCCTCCAATTCTTGATGTTGCTGTGCCAGCAATGTATGCCATTTTTACTGTCTGTCATACCTATCAACTGCTTGTAGTAGCGCAAGGGGTTAGAGAGAAAAACGAATAATCATGTTAAAAGTACAAGAAGATAGATCACAAGAGGTGCACCTTACTCCCGGATCTCTCTATCACAGCCTGGTTCAGTGGGCCCAAACGCAGCCTGGCGCGATCTGTTTGGTAGAGGCCGAGAGCGGACGTACCTTGACCTATCGACAAATGCTGGTAGCCGTCAATGCTATGCGACAGTTTCTGGGGGATGCTCCACAGACGCTGGTGCTCTCTTTGCCGTCTGGCATCGTCAATGCCGTAATCTGGATCAGTGCGCTCAGTGGAGGACATCGTTTAGTTCCGATCTCGCCAACTGCTTCAGAACATGAGAAGCGCCGTATTGTTGCTGCTTATCAACCTGATGTTTTGTTCACTGAACAGAGGGAGGATGCTCACCAATTTCCATGCCTGGAGACTGCCGTAAGCGTGACTCTTCCTACGTGTGAAGCCTTAATCACCCCTGTACCTGGCTCCATGGTCGATGATTGTTTGATGCAGCGTGAAGGCCAGGTCTGCCTGACGACTTCTGGTACCACTGGAGAGCCTAAAGGCGTTGTCCTGTGTGAGCGGCAAGTAGCGTGGACGGCCGAGCAGGTGCGCCTCAGTCATGGGTTGAGCACACAGGACCGTGGCCTGACGGTATTGCCGTTCTTTCACGTCAATGCTCCCGTTGTAAGCCTCTGTTCGTCTATCCTGGCTGGGAGCACGGTCGTCACAGCCCGTCGGTTTAGCCGCAGCCAGTTCTGGTCCTGGGTTGAGCGCTACCAGGTGACCTGGGCCAGCCTTGTGCCCACCATCGTCTCCATGTTGCTCTCGACCGACAAGCCAGCTTTCTTGCCGGGTACACTGCGCTTTGTACGTACCGGTTCGGCCTCATTGCCTGCCAGTGACCTGCAAGCGTTCGAACAGCGTTTCGGGGTCCCGGTGATTGAAACGTATGGCCTGTCAGAGGCGGCCAGCCAGGTTGTTGCCAATCCCATCCCACCCGGCAAACATAAGGCTGGCTCGGCGGGTCTGCCGGTAGGTATCCAATTGCGCATCTGCGCCCCGCGAGGAGATGGTAAAGATACGTTGAAAGATGTGTTGTCTGGCGAGATTGGTGAGATTTGTCTCGCGGGTCCGGCTCTTATTAGCGCCTATCAAAATAATGCAGGTCAGGACTCCTTTGTGGATGGCTGGTTTCGCAGCGGTGATCTGGGCTACCAGGATGAGGAGGGCTATCTCTTTATCACCGGTCGTCTGCGCGAGGTCATCAATCGAGGTGGAGAAAATATCGCGCCGCGCGAGATCGAAGAGGTGCTGTTACGGCATCCGGCTATCCAGGAAGTCGCTGTGGTCGGCCGTCCTGATCCCCTTTATGGCGAACAGGTCGTGGCATACATTGCCGTACGAACGCATTGGGATGAAGACAGCAAAGAGAGCCTGCTTGCTCATGCCCGGCGACATCTAAGCTCCCATAAAGTTCCCATTGACTTTATGGTGCTGGATGCGCTGCCACGCAACGCGACCGGCAAGATCGAGCGCAAGCTGCTCCAGAACAGGGAACGCCAGAGATAGTCTTCGTGGGGTGAAGGTGGGTATGTGCTAGGATACCCATCTCCACTCCATGGCATAGCGCAAGTCTAGTTTTTTTGTGAGAAAAGCCAGTCATAAAAATTCGGGACCGGATTGCTGGCGTTGTTCAACGAATAGATTTCGCCCCAGATATAATGCTGGCCATGGGGAAGCTCTGTGTAGCGTGGTGATTCGCCTGCTGCCCTCATGGCGGCGATCATCTGGCGCGTTCCCCAGACAGGTACAATCGGGTCCTTCGCGCCATGGAAGGCCCAGACCGGGAGATCCTTTAACACGTCTACCTTTGAAGGATCGCCGGCGCCAGAAATGGGGGCGGCCGCCGCGAAGTAGTGCGGCCAGCGTTCAATCATATCCCAGGTACCATAGCCTCCCTGCGATACACCGGTAACATAGAGCCGATGCGGATCAACGCCTGTATATTGTTTTTGCAGGCTATCAATGAGCTGCTTGGCCATCAGCAGTTCCGTTGTTGGATGGGGAACCTGCTTATATGAGCCCTCGCGTGATGGAGTGTTTACCCACTGATGGGGAAACATGACCTGTGGCACAACGACAAAGGTTGGCCAGTGCTGCTGAATATGAGGATTGTGGGCTCCTGTATAGGTATCGCTCCATACCTTGACGTAGTCCTGTTTAAAGAGCAAGTCCCGGTTCTGTGCTGGTGTATTGTGCGGCTGAGCACGTTCACCTCCACCATGGAGAAGGAGGACCAGCGGATACTTGTGCGCGGGATTATAATGGGCCGGCTGGTAAAGGTAATAAGGCAGGCTATGTCCCTGTCCATCGGTGAAGACGCGTTTCTGATAGCCGTCAATCATGGCGGCCTTATTCACCTCTGAGGGAGCTACCTGGCCTGTTGGGCCCGATGCCGCGTGACTGGTTTTACTGAGGAAGTTATAGGTCAGAAGCACATAGCCACCGCATATACAGAGGACGAGCATAGCCGTACTGATAATGGTGAGCGTAATTTTCTGCCGGGATGTTTGCACTGCTGGGGTATTATGATCGTTCTTTGGATTTATAACGGATCCTTGACATTTCTTGATCATCCTGCCGTCCTTTGCCAGAGCATCGTGGTGCCACGTTCGAGCAACACGCAATCCTTCGGTCGAGCTTTTGAGGGTTCCCCTTTGACCCGTGGAAAGGCGAGATAGCCGTCGCTGTAGATCGAGTTGATCTGCTTGACAAAGGTGCCCTTCACGCGCACCACATCGCCTTTGCGGAAACCCTCCAGTTCGCTGTTGACCTGATAGCGCACCCTGCCCTGTCCTTTCCGAGGCAAATCATGGTAGTGCCGCCGCGTTCGATGCGGGCGAAACCCCACCTGGTAGAAACGGTCTTGCTGCCAGGGAATAACTTCTCCGGTGCCGTAGGTGGCAATGCAGAGAGCGTCCACATCATGGGCTTTGGGCAGGTCCAGATGTTTGCGCCAGATCGCCGTCTGGTACCCAAAGAGGGTGGTCAGGGGAATGCCTTGTTCCAGCGTTGCGTACAGATGCGCTTTCCCTTGCATGGACCGTTGCGCGATATGGTCCAAATGACCGCTCACGCCTGCCACCGACAGCGTGATCTTGCCCTTGTGCACACGGTGATGACACGACTCGCAGAGCGTGAGCAGATTGCGGAGGGTATCTTTGCCGCCGTGTTGGCGAAACACGAGGTGATGCGCTTCCAAGCGCGTCTCGCGCTTGTGACAGTGCTGGCATTGGTAGCCGTCGCGCATCAGGCACGCGATCCGGAGGTTCTCATCCAGCCGTGTCGGGTCCTGATAGCGACTTGCTTGAAGCGTCGGATCATTCAAACGAGCGATGTCTACCTGGACATCTTCGATCACGATGTGGGCGAGAGGCAACGGCAGGTGCTCGACCACACGGATCACCTCCTCCACATTCGTTTTGATCGACGGAGGAAGTCGCCCACTGCGACGACTGGAAGCTCGGTTGCGTATCCGCTTCGGGCGATACCAACGGCGGCTGCGGCGGCTGCACCGATGCATCCGGCGGGTTTCCATCTTCTCTTTGACGTCTTTCCGATGAACGATCTCCCCCGACAGCAGGATCTCACCGTTGCCAACACAGGCGAAGCCTGTTATCGAACTGCCCTTATCGACCCCGACCACCACCTCCTGGACGTGCTCCTCACAGTCCCAGAGGAGTTGGATCGTGAAAGGGCTCCGGTGCTTGACGCGAGCCCGGCCATCCCTGAGCAATTTACGCGCTTTGGATGGCTTGCAGGGCATCAAGCAATGGCCATTCTGATTGACCACATACACCAAACACATCATAGCTTTAAGCTCTCCTTTCGGAAGTAAAACGCCCCTCGCGATGGTTTCTTGAGGTTTTGACACGCTGCACACATTCAGCTTTCGCTTCTCCTTAATACAGCGCCACAGGGCCTGGAACTGGGACACCATTCCAGGGTGTGATTCACTCAACAAACTTCTGCTCCACGACTCGCGTGAAGCCCGCTGGTAGTTCCATGAGCCAGGGAATCAAGGATTCGCTAGACTTTTAGCAACTATCCTTCTTTAACTGCTAATCTGATCGGGAAACAACTGCATGCATGTCTATAGTATAGAATACGTTTGAAGCGACTTTTATCTCACTATATTTTATGTCACAATTTTATATAAAGCGAGTTGAGGTTAAGGGATACTGGCGTAGCTGTGGGCGCAGACGAATCGTTGTTGTTGGCAGAGCTGGATCCAGCATAAGCTGATCCAAAAGAGAGAACATAGCTTGAACGATATAGGCAGGATCAAATTCAAAAACGGTCATGTTTCTGGTGCGACCAAATAGGATCGGCGAGCCCGCGTTGGCATGGGTCACGATGTTGACATCTTGCCCGATCCTGATCCCCAGCTCTTCCAGTGCTACCAGTGCTCCATCGGTCATCATGTCATTGGAGATAAAAATGCCATCGGGCCGTGTTGGATTAAACGCGCCGAATACCTCTTTCGCCAATAGATATCCTTGCTCCTGTAGGGTCAGCGTTTTTTGCGAGGGGGGAACATACGATTGGCGGGTAAATTCTGGATAGTACGGGAGTTTCTGTTCATTGAGTAGCTGCCGCATCGCCAGTATAGGCTCCGTATCTTCTAGATAGGGATACTGTAAGGTTGGCGTCCAGATGCCGATACGCTTGCAATTCTGCTGTATCAGCGCCAGTGTCGCCATGCGGCCCAGCTCTCTGCTATCGAGGGTAACATTCCAATAGCCATTAGCCGCGAAGGAAACACAGGGAAGATCCATATCTTCGTAGCTTCGCGCCTTGCGGGTATGAAGCCCAACGGCTAGCAACCCATTAAACTTCCTGTTCTCTATCAGTTCCTGAATGTCATCAGGCAGGGAATTGATGTGATCGCTGATCGGCTTCACGAAGCGAAACGTACAGATTTCTTCACGGTAAGCGGTTCGCTGCTGAGCTTCCTGTTCTAAGTTAATCCACAGCATGCTCCAGAATGGAGAAGCCGCGGGACCTGATAGAAGAGACGGGTCAAAGAGAATACCGATCGCTTTGTGGTAAATCGTAGGTGACACGAAGATTCCCTGGCGGTCTTTACGGTATAGAATCTGTTCGGCTTCTAATTTGTTGAGCGCATCGCTGAGGGTGACACGTGTTGTGCTCAACTCATCGCATAACTGACGAATGGTTGGCAACTTCGCTCCTGGCCCACGCGTATAGGCCAGTTCGCGTAGTCGCTTATAAATACCCTCAAATTTTGTTTCCGCTTTGAGTTGTGATTTCAAGGTGGCTCCCAGCGATTTTTAAAACCGTGTATTGAGGATTTTCTTATCTCTTCTGTCCTAGGACAATTATAAATTTGGGTGAGAATTATTGTCAAGCTTTTTCGTCCAGGCTTCTTTTATGGTGTTTATCCCTAAAAATATCCCGACATAGATGGTTTGTATACGAAGCGATAGCTCTATATCGAAGTTTTGGCCCTATTTAAGGCGTTCATCACGTATTCAATGTGTTATGCCTTAAATTAAGGCGATAAAGTCTTGACAATAAATAAATCCCTGCCTTATACTTGTTCTAGGACATGGGTTTCGAGAAAAAGAGAATAATCTCTTGTTTTTACTTATCTGTTCTAGTCCTACACCCTACACCCGTTGGCGCTGCTTGCCAGACGTAGGATCTTAAAAGTGTTGGCATCTTCGTTGAAGAAGTGCTGATGGGCTTGAGTGCTAAGGAGCATAAGTATGACCTGTAGTATTTACAACTATGACACCCATCCGTATCCATGTTTATTAATATTTTCCTCTAGCTTTGACCATAAGCGCATACCTTTCACCTATCATTGTTGGACGCGCCGGCTCACGCATTGATTCGTATATATCTTTTCTTTTTTCTCTCGATAGAGACTTCAGCATTTAGCCTGGTATATATTGGCCTTTTTTATCTTTTTGCTACTAGATGTAAAACAGTATGTGTATCTTTTACACTTCTGTTCTAGAACAAAGGCACCTTCGTTATGACCAGACGGTTGTAAACGATCGATATATATCCCTTTCGATGCAGCTGAACGGATGTCAACACATCCTTGCCTGCTGATGAAATGTTTGTCCTGCCCTTATTTTGAGTGAAGGAGCGAGTTCGGTCATGAGTGATTTTTCGCGTATGAATCGCCGCAGCTTTCTGCAAACGGCGGCGGCTACCGCTGGCGCTGCCACGCTGGGTAGCGCCCTGGCGGCCTGCGGCAGTTCAGGTTCTAGTAGTGGTGGCTCTACCGTTACCATCAAGTATTGGGACTGGTGGGTCTCCCAGGCCCCTTGGGTAGATAATGAGATCAAGCTTTTCCAGAAGGCCCATCCAAACATCACGGTAAAGAAGACGACCCAGGCGAGTAATACCTTCGACAACCTGTACGCATTGGCCGCCAAAAGCGGCAGTCAACCAGACGTTTCTATGATACCTCAGAAGCCGAATTTTAATATTCAGGTGAGCAACGGCTGGTTTATGCCAATTGATAAGTGGGCGAATGATGCATGGAAACAAAAGTTCCCAACCGGTACTTTCCACGAGGGGAACAACATGTTTAATGGCAAGCTCTACACGGCGCCCTTTTCCGGGTACGCTCCCTGGCTCCAGCTCTACATCAATAATAAGGTCTTTAAAGATGCTGGACTGGTCAATGCCGATGGAACGATCTTTGTGCCCAAGACCTGGGATGATGTGACCCATGCCGCGGAGCAGGTGACCAAAAAGAGTAACGGCAACGCCTATGGTCTTGGCTTTGGTAATAGTAGCTTCAACCTGCTCTTCTGGTGGATTGAGCTGTTTGTGCGTGGCGCCGGGAGCCCTGGTGGCGCCTATGGTATGGATAATCGTGTTGGCAAGTATACCTATGGGAGCGATCGCAACTACGCGGACTTCCTGACCCTGTTTAAAGAATGGAAGACCAAGGGCTATTTCCACCCCAATTCGATGAGCATGACCGATGAGATCGCACGCGCCAACTTTGAGCGCGGCAAATTTGGCATGACCGTTGGCGGCGTCTGGAATCAGGCCGAGTGGAGCCAGCACAACTTTACTGACTATACCCTGACGACGCTGATCTCTCCTCAAGCTACACCAAAAGCTTACTTTACCTATACTCCGGGTGGTACCCTGTTTGCCATGTCATCTAAAACCAAACATTCCGATGAAGCGTGGGCTTGGATGGATTGGCTATACAGCCCGGAGGCGGGCAAGCGTTGGGTAAGCATGGGAGAGGATCTCTCGATCTTCTCACAGAACGACGATCCCGCGCTGGTGAAATTCAAACCCTTCGCGCAATACGTGGCGACCGCGAAGCTCACCCTGCCAGCGCCTGATGTCAGTGTCCGTAACCCTCAGACGGCCAACGTGCAGGTGCAGGCCGTCAAACCCGACCTGGGAGATCTATCCTCTGGCTGGTATACCGGCCAGGTTTCTGACCTGCAGGGCTCACTCAATGATCTTCAGGCGCGCATGCAGAAGGCTCAGGATGATGCGGTCAAGCAGGCGCAGCAAAAAGGGTATAAGGTGAACGCCAGCGACTGGACTTTCCCCGATTGGGACCCGACCAAGCCCTACATCACCAAACCTGGTGCGTAGACGCCGTTTGATGTTGAATCGGGAGCGCCCGCGTGGTGAGCGGCGACTGTTGCGCAACAGCCGCCGCCCTTATCATCGTAGAGAAAAAATGGAAGCCGTAGAAATATATATAACACAGGTTTCGTGTCGGAGCGAAAAAGCATCGCACATGCAAGGGCAAAGACCCCTTTTCCTCCCACCTGACCTGCTGATGTGTAAAGGAAAGAGATTGTATGCAAGCACCGACATTGCCCTCTAAGCCCTCGGGGAAGCCAGCTGCATCTCGCCAGCGCACACCATTCAAGCGGACAATCTGGCAAGAGATTATGGCAAGTGGCTGGTCATACCTCTATATTGCCCCGATGGTGATTCTTATCCTGGCGTTTACGATCTACCCTACGATTGCATCTTTAGGCTATACCTTTTATCAGTGGAACGGTATTGGTGATCCGAGCGACTTTGTCGGCTTTGATAATTTTACTCGCGTCATGCATGACTCCATCTTCTGGGGAGCGTTCTTGCATACCCTGATCTATACCGTGGTGCTGGTCCCGATACAATTGGCGCTGGCACTGGTGCTGGCACTGGCATTGAATAACCCCAAATTGAAATTTTCCACCTTCTACCGTTCTGTGTATTTTATACCGGCTGTAACCTCGGCCGCGGTCATTGGTATTGTGGTGCAGTTGATCGTCTCGAACTTTGGCGATGGCATCAACAAGGTCTTGATGGCCCTGCATCTCACGCATGACCAGATCGACTTTCTGGGGGATCCCCGTTTTGCGCTGGGTATTATTATCCTGGTAGGCATCTGGAATACCCTGGGCTATAACCTGGTCTACTTTCTGGCCGGGCTACAGACCATTCCCGCCGAGATGTACGAAGCGGCGACCATTGATGGAGCCAACAGTTTTGGACGCTTCGCCTATATTACCGTTCCAATGTTGCGCGCGGTTGGCCTGATCATTCTCATCCTGGCGATTCTAGGTAGCCTGCAGATTTTTGATCTGGTGATGGTCATGACGGATGGTGGCCCGTTTAACGCCACAGAAGTCGTGAATACCTATATTTTCCACCAGGCCTTTGGTGGGTCAGCGCGTGCAGGTGTCCAACCAAACATCGGTTTTGCCTCGGCCGCCTCCTTCTTTTATGGCCTGATCCTGATGGTCTTCTCCGCCTTCCAGTTGTTGATCGTCCGTTCTGTCAGGCAGCAACGCGAGCTTGTATCCTAGAGAGGAAAGAAAAAGATGTCTGTTATTGCGCAACAAGGAATGGTGCGACGGCGTAAACGCCGGCCGGGCAAATCGATGTGGCTCACCCACACCATCCTCCTGCTTGGCGGCCTGGTCTGGATCTATCCTTTTTTATGGATGCTGGGCAGTTCACTCAAGACCGACCAGGATTTCTTTAGCCAGGGTTTAAGTATCTTCCCAGGAAAGACGATCGCGTGGGGGAACTATCCCGCCGCCTGGAATGAAGCCTCCTTTGGGCAATATTTCATCAATACGGTCATCGTCTCTGGTCTGACGGTCTCTTTTGTGCTGCTTTTTACCTCGATGGCCGGCTACGCTATTTCGCGCACCAGCTTTCCCGGCAAGAAAATCTTGCTCGGGTTGATCGCTATGACCCTCTTTTTGCCGCATGGTTATACTATCCTGCCCATTTTTGACCTGATACAGCGCCTGGGTCTGTTAAACACCCTGTCCGCCGTTATCGTCGTAGAGACTGGCGGTGGACTGATTTTTCCCACCTTCCTCTTTATCGGTTACTTCTCATCCATGGATAAAGAGATTGAGGATGCCGCCCGCGTCGATGGGGCTGGTTTTAACCAGCGTTTCTGGATGATTATGTTTCCGCTGGCGGGACCGATGCTGGCAACGGTCGCCCTCTTCACCTTTATAGGGGCCTGGAATAACTTCTTTATTCCCCTGGTCTTCACGCTGGCGAATCCCGATCTGCAGACCCTGGCCGTTGGCATGTATGCCTTTATCGGTCAGAACTCGACCCAGTGGTCGTACCTGACAGCGGGCGCCGTAATCACGCTGGCGCCGATCATGCTGGTCTTTATCTTCCTGCAGCGCTACTTCATCAATGGAGTTGCCGGAGCGGTGAAATCCTAACATACTATCCCTTTCGACTTTGACCCTTGGTGAACCTCCAATGAGATAGGCCAGAGCTCCACACTCTGGCCTATCTTTTTTATCCACTGCCTCTGTATCTGCTGTAGTTTTTGAAAATTGATACTGGCTTCTTTCTTTGAGTGTTCAAAGAACATTGGAAATCACAATTCTGTCAAAACAAACTTGACAAATGCTCTTCTATTCATTATATTATTGTCATTGAGTGAAGTAACTTTATCCGTCTTCGAGCAACTTATAAATTTGCTGAATAAGCAGTGTTGTTTTTTTATAAATTTACAACGTTGTAAGGCCACAATACTGTTTATTGATGCACCAGCATTTATGTTTGTGCTGACCGATCCCTCTAGTTGTGATTAGCACAGGCACAGCTTTTCCGGTAATAATTTTATGGTGTGCAGCCAGCAAATGTATTGGGAAAGGAGGTATGAGCCTCAAAGGAGCTTTTCTCAGGTTCTTGTCCAGGAAACGATGGTGTTTTATTGTTGCCTTTCACAAACAACAAAGGATAGACTGTAGTGCAGCAGGAAAAGGAAAGACCCTTTTTGATTTGCTTAAGTGCAAAAATCAGAAAAATCACCTCCAGGCAAATAAATTGCCTTCCCCAAACTTTGTCTCAGACAAGAGGTTCGTCACAAGCACAGCCTATAAACTGGGATTCTTTTCATTACTGTTATTTGCTTCGCGGCGCTATCGTTTTATGCCTTCATCGTAATCAAATCCTGGCAAAAAGATGCGTAGATGCATTTTTTGATAGTTGCATGCTGATAATCGGCAACTATACCCATCACTTCTTCCAACAACGCCAATTACGTTTCTCAACAATATGATCTGGTGATCTCCGCAGGTCTATGGACACAGTGTGTGCTCCCTGTGGAAAAGTTTGTATCGTGTATTGATTAGTTTTTATCCATGGATCTCTTGCTGTGGATATGGAGAAGCAATCATGGCATCATCTATTTCACGTCGCCGCTTTTTGCAATATACTGGTGCAGCAACCATTAGTGGTTCGTTGCTTGCCGCGTGCGGAAATACCTCGGTAGGTCCTGGTGCTACAAATAGTGGTGGGGGAACCGCTTTATCTCAGTGGTATCACCAGTATGGTGAGAGTGGTACAGAAGCCGCTGCGAAGCGTTATGCCAAAGAATACACCAAAGCTAACGTGACTGTGCGTTGGACTCCGGGTGATTATGCTACTGTACTGAACTCGGCCCTTATCGGTAATAATCCACCTGATGTGTTTGAAACTTCAGGGGTTGGTGTTGATCAGATCAAAAATGGCTTTTTTGAGCCTCTAGATGACCTGTTTGGCGACGCGAAAAGCGACTTTAGCGATGTCAGCCTGGCACCATATACCGTTAATGGCAAAGTCTATGGTATCAAGATGCTCAATGATACTGGCCTGCTCTACTATCGTAAAAGCATGCTGCAAAAGGCCGGTGTACAACCTCCCACAACATTCGCTGAAGTTATCACCGCTGCTCAGAAATTGACCACGAAGGATGTGAAAGGTCTCTTCGTGGGTAATGACGGTGGAATTGGGGCTCTGGGCAATATTGCTGTCTGGTCCGCGGGCAGCGATTTTGTCAGTAAAGACAATAAGATTATTTTCAACAATGATCGCACGGCTGCGGCCATTGAAAAAATTGTTGAATTGAATAAAACGAAAGCACTGCTGCTTGGTAACACCACGGACTGGTGGGACCCATCAGCGTTCACGCAGGGTCTGGCGGCCATGGAATGGACAGGTTTATGGGCGATGCCAGCCATTCAAAAGGCGCTGGGCGATGACTTTGGTGTAATGGCCTGGCCAAAATTGGATGCCCAGGGGACACCGGCAACCTTCCTGGGTGGCTGGGGGGCCTGTGTCTCAGGCAAAGGAAAAAATAAAGACGCTGCCAAAGCTTTCGTGAAATGGCTCTGGATTGATAACACCAAAGATCAAGAAGATTGGTGTCTCAGCTACGGCTTCCATATTCCTCCCCGTGCCAGCCTGGCGAGCAAAGCGACGAAGCTACAGAGTGGCCCTGCCTCTGATGCCGTTACTATCGCCAAACAGTATGGCAAAGCGACCCCACCTATCTGGGATGGTACTATGGGCACCGCATTTAGTGATGTGATCACTCGTGCTGTCAAGAACAATGCTAACATTAAAAGTGAGTTGAAACAGGCCGAGGACAAGTGTAACACCGAATTGCAGAAGTTGCTGTAGTTTTAAATGAGTAGTGGGCGGGTATAAATAGCCCAAAGGCATTCATACCCGCCCACTACTCCCATTTTCGCTATCGCTCATCAACTACCTCCTAGATAGGAAGGATACTCATAATGAATGCTTCCTCTTCGGTCTCAGCGCATGAAGCCACTAGCAAACCACAACACGTTCAGCCTGGCACCAGAAAGCAGATGCGCAGGCGTCAGCTTCGTACTACATGGGCTTATTGGAGTATGGTCGGACCGCTCATAATTGGTCTAACCGTTTTCACCTTTATACCTATTGTCTGGAGTATTATGCTGAGCTTCTTTGATGCTCGCAGTACGATTCTACCCACCCAGTTTGTTGGTCTGGGCAACTACCTCAATTTGTTTCAAGACGAATCTTTTCGCAACGCCATGGTTACTGGCGTGCTGTTCGCTCTTTTTATTATTCCAACTACCTGCCTCTTTGCTCTCGGCCTGGCGCTCCTGGTGAATAGTGTCCGGTATGGCCGTGGCTTTTTCCGTTCAGTCTTTTTTATTCCAACCGCTTGTTCTTATGTTGTGGCCTCGCTGATCTGGAAATTGGATATCTTCAATGGCCTTCAATCAGGGTTGATGAATACGGTGCTTGCAGTCTTTGGTATCGATCGCGTCTCCACCTGGCTTACCAGCCCTAACCCCCCGCTATTTTGGATTGTCCTGGTAACCTGCCGTCTATGGCTGCAATTAGGCTTCTACATGATCCTTTTTATTGCCGGACTGCAAGATATTCCTAGGGAATTGTACGAAGCCGCCGAAGTCGATGGCGCCAAACGAGGTTGGGCCACGTTCCGTTATATCACCTTGCCTCTCTTGCGTAACACGACCGTTGCCGTTCTGATTCTCAACCTGATCGCTGCTTTTCAGGCGTACGATGAATTTTACAACATTCTGGGTAGCTTTACCGGCTCCAGTGGTAACATCGTTCTTGGACGCCCACCGCTGTTGTATCTATACCAGATAGCGATTAGTGGTGGTGATTTTGGTCGTGGCAGTGCTGGTGCGATTATTATCGCCCTGACAATCATGATCTTTACGCTGCTGCAGAGTAAATTTTTAAGTTTTGGCAAAGCGAATTAAGCAACTGCACCAAAGATTATTTTGAAAGGACACAGGGAAAGATCTATGGCAGTGACGAAGCTTCGAACTGGCACACCCGCAAGAAGGAAATCCAGAGGTGCGCGCCCTGGTGCAGTAATCAGTAGCATCGTGCGTTATGCCGTCTTGATTGTGCTCGCGCTCTTCTTTTTGATTCCCTTTTATCTGCTGTTACGTAATGGCCTGGCAACCGAACAGGATATTACCTCACCTCACTGGACCTTTTTTCCGAGTACGCTGCATTTCGAGAATATCGGTGAGCTTTTTAGTGATGAAAGCGTTCCTTTTGCTAATAGTTTGCTTATTTCCGCACTTAGCTCGCTTGCGACGACGGCAGGGTCTGTTCTCGTTGCCTTATGCGCAGGTTATGGTATTGCCCGTATTCCTTATCGTTGGAATGGCTGGGTTTTTGGAGCGATTCTTGCGACCTTGATTCTTCCAGGAGCTGTCACCTTTATTCCTACCTATACGATCGTCTCTTTTTTGGGCTGGGTGGGAAATATCTGGGGGCTGATTGTGCCTGGGCTCTTTAGTGGTTTCACAACTTTCCTTTTCCGACAATTCTTCCTGAACTTCCCCAGCGAGTTGGAAGAGGCGGCCCGTGTAGATGGATTGGGCTATTGGGGTATCCTCTGGCGTATTGTGGTGCCTAACTCACTTCCTATTATTGCCGCTTTAGCTGTCGTGGGCTTTATTGCTGGATGGAATGCTTTCCTCTGGCCGCTGGTGATTACCGGTCAAAATGAGAATGCCTGGACTGTGCAGGTTTCACTCTCAACGTTCTTGACCGCCCAGACCATCGTGCTTCATGAGCTTTTCCTGGCCGCGCTGATTGCCATCCTGCCTTTGATTGTTGTCTTCCTGTTTTTGCAACGCTATATTGTGGAAGGCTATACTCAGACTGGTCTCAAAGGCTGAGTTATCCGCAGGTCACACGGCGATCTTGTGTCTACCGGACCACACGAGCAAAAGAGAACCTGCCCGCCATACTACCGCGGCAGGTTCTTTTTCACCTTCACAGTCCAGTACAGCTTTTCTGCTTGAAGGTTGTTAAGAAATAAGCTGAACTCTTATTGCGCTTATTATGAGCGCTGGCGAGCGACGGAACCGTTGAGTGCTCTATGCACTTGCCAAAATCAGGCATTGCATCTATACTTTTTTTTGTCAATGATAGAATAGACATCATTAAGATGCAAGAAGTACTGATATATATAGCATAGAAGCACGCGACCGTTCTTTGGTGCATTTGGTAAAAGAGGATTGAACTTATGTATCGGCAGGTCCCACCAGTAGATCGTAAGATGATGCAAAAAATCAACCAGAATACCTTACTCAACCTGATTCGCGTGCATGCTCCCGTATCACGCACCGAGCTCAGGCGTTTATCAGGGTTAAGTCAGGGCACGATTTTTGGCATGACTGCGAGTCTCATAGAACAACAACTCATCGTCGAGACGGGCGAGACTCAATCGACCGGCGGCCGCAAAGCTGAACTCCTAGAAATCTATCCGGAAGGAGGATATGTGCTTGGGCTAGAGATCCGTGAGTATGAACTGATTATGGTGTTGCTGAACCTGCACGGCAACATTGTAGAGATAGAGCACCACGAAGCCCATTTCCGTAGTAATGGGGCGCAGGCTGTTGAGTGGATTACTACTAGTGTGGATGCTTTTATCGAGCGCACCCGGGTTCCACGGGAGAAACTGCTTGGTGTTGGTTGTGGTGTTTCTGGTGGTGTCAATACAGAACTCGGTGAGGTGGTGGATAGCTGGATTCTGGATTGGCATAATGTGATGATTGGTCCCCCGTTACAGGAACATTTCAAGTTGCCGGTCTTTGTGGATAATTCGGTTAATTGTCTGATCTGCTATGAGCGTTTATTTAGAAGCGGGCAAATGTACCATAATTTTTTGCTTGTCACCTTTGGGCGTGGGTTGGGCATGGCCGCTATTATCCGTGATAATCCGTTTCGTGGCGCGCAGGGGTTGGGCGCGGAATTCGGTCACATTCCTTTCGATACACATGGGCGCTTCTGTGAATGTGGCAATCAAGGATGTCTGGAAGCGTATGTTTCTGACCATGGTATTTTACGCACTTACGCTGAAATTGTCGCGGACGCTTCCTCCCAGGCAGAGGCAGTGAATGTCTCTTTGGTCGAGCAACTGGTTGAACTGGCTGTACAGGGGAATCAGGATGCCCTGCGGGCGTTTGAGCTGACTGGTACTTATCTGGGCAATGGTCTGGCTTGCCTGGTTAACCTTTTCAACCCGGAATGCCTCATTATTTGTAATGAAGGTGAACACCTGCTGTCGCTCCTATCGCCATCAATGAAAACGGCCTTAAAGCAACACACATTTTCACAACTGGGAAAGAATCTGCAGCTTATTTGTGAGCAGAATACGACCATTGAATCCTGGGCGCGCGGCGCCGGCTGTCTGGTGCTTCAGGACTTTTTTGCCTCCCCCAAACAGTTTTAAATACTCACGGTCCCGGTGGCAAGGTGCATGCTTTTGTCTCCAGGACCTTTTCTCTCCGTTGTAAGCACATGTATGTATCACAGGGGCTGGGATAGTACGTATAAGAGGCAGTATTTCTTATATCATAGAGATATGTCATGCCTGAAAAGATGACGTTTCATAGCATTTCTATATACGGGGAGAATCCCATGTTTCAATCATTGCCTCTACTGGCCCTTATTGGGATTTTTATTGTTGCGGCCATCGCGGTCTGGCTCTCTGGAATTCAACTGTCCAATAGCACTGATATCCTCTCGGATCGCTTTGGATTGGGGCAGGCGCTTGGCGGTATGATCTTGCTGGCTGTCGCCACCAACCTGCCGGAAATCGCCATTACGGCGACTGCGGGGGTGACCCACAATATCGATATCGCCACCGGTAATATTTTGGGCGGTATCGCCATTCAGACTGTGGTGCTGGTGCTCCTGGATGCCTTTGGAGCCAGAAAAAAAGATGCACTCTCGTACCTTGCCTCTTCCATCGAGCTCGTGCTGGAAGGTGTCCTGGTAATCGCGGTCCTGGTGGTTGCCATTATGGGTACCCAGCTTCCGCAGGGGATAGCTTTTTTGCGTATGTCGCCCTCGGCGTTGCTTATCGTCGTGATCTGGGTGTTTGGACTCTGGCTCTTAAGCAGGGCGCGCAAAGACCTGCCCTGGCAGGTTAAAAAAGATCAGGATGGCGGTGATACGCAGGATGCATCGGCACAGAACACAAAAAAACAGCAAAAGGAGAAGAGTAAAAAGCAGACCTCAACCGGACGCGCGCTGCTAACCTTTATCATCGCATCTGTCATTACGCTGGTCGCCGGCGCGGCCCTGGAGTTTAGCGGTGATGCCATCTCTAAGGATATCGGCTTGAGTGGCGTGCTCTTCGGTGCTACCATCCTTGCCGCAGCCACATCGCTGCCCGAGGTTTCAACGGGTCTGCAATCCACCTGGATCTCCGACTACGAACTGGCTTTCAGCGACATCTTTGGCGGCAACGCCTTCCTGCCCGTCCTTTTCATTCTGGCCGACCTCCTGTCCGGTCAGGCTGTGCTACCCCAGGCGCAGAAGAGCGACATCTACCTGGCCAGTCTGGGCTGCCTGCTCACCGGCATCTACATCTATGGACTCATCTTCCGCCGCCCCAAACAACTCTTCCACCGCGTCGGCATCGACTCGGTTCTCGTGTTAGGCGTCTACATCGTTACCATCATCGGCCTCCTTTTCATGCCTGGCAAATGACCCTATGCGCATAACCTACAAAAGAAGGGGCCAGAGAAAAGCATCAATTCGCTGCTCTCTGGCCCCGTCCCTATATATACATGCATATACTAGCTAAGTTGTTTCCACACACCACTTCTTTGGAGCCAGGCATAGAGAATTCCAATTCCTATCAAAGATAAAAAAACTCTCATATCGTAGTTTCTAATTATCAAAATGATTAGAATAGCTGCCAATACGTGACCCACAACCAGGTAAAATCCCAATTTTTTCCAGGCAAGCAATAAGCTAAAGCCTACAATGGCAACAATTCCCAACAGACTGAGGACAAGAAATACTAGCGGTGAAATCCCCACCCTATTGTTAACCATCGTGCCAAGGGTAGCCAGAAGATTAACCGCCAATCCTATCACTGCAATCACCAGATTGAAAATGATCCATGCGGTCAGGCATCCACCACGCTGTCGTTGGTTTACGGGAGTATCATCCACATCAGGTACAGTAGCCAGTGGATAACCGGCTCGAAAAGCCTGGGGGTAACCGTTGAAAAATTGCACATGTAGTGGTGAATTATCGGGCAGGATAAAATCCTTACCTGCTACCTTTTCCTCAACGCTAGAAAACGTGCCTAATATTGTTCCATTAACCAGTACGGTAGCGGAATTATTTTCCGCCTCCCAATGCACCGTGATACGATGCGTTGCAGTTGCATCCAATGCAAAAACCTGTTTTGACATAATTCCTCTTGCCAAATGTTAGTTATGCGTAGTGCATCCACCAACAGCTAAAATATGAATAATAATGATAGAAACGGGCTGTTAATTATTGTATATATATTTGCCTATGCAAAAGTAAAAGAAACCCGTGATAATGATGTGTTTATTGTAAAGGTGGGGTTAAGCAATCTTAACAAGAAATAAAATTCTCTCAATCGGATAATATAAATTTGAAGATGGTGTGAAACGTGTGTATAACAAGTGTGCCCCGCTTTTCTGCCAGACAATTTTTCAAAGATATAAGTTTCACGTTTACAACTGTAAATGGAAACTGAAAGCTTGCCTATATAGACATCAGAGATGAGGAAGCAGCTGCATCACCGAGGAAGCAGCTGCTTCACCAGGGTCAGAAACCTTAGAGGTGGAGAGGGCACAGGGCATAAGCACAATTGTTATACTATTATTTTGCTTAACAATTGGTCGTAATCAATGTTTGCAAAATCTGTAGTATCGACAACGATGACATCACTGTCAACATCGAGAGTAGTGGAATATCCTTTCTGTAGCGACTCTCTAAACTCCTCAAAATTTTCTAGATAGTACGCCTCAAAATGGCCAGGGTGCTGAGTTCCACTGCTCATACGCTCATGAAATCGTTTAACCAGCGTTTCCCCCTCAGTTCGGCAAGCAATTTGTAAAATTCGGAAATCACATTGTTCTCTGATTTTCTGAATTCTTTCCTCGTTAAAATGCGGCGTTACATCACTCTCAATGATGAGTGATGTTGAAACCTTAAGCATGGTATGAGCCAGGTAAAATAATAAATCATAGGTTGCTACCTCAAGCTTCTCTACCCAATCAGGAGTTTCATACCCCAGACTATCAAACAAAGACTCTTTAATATCATCCTTGCATATAGCCGGTATGGACTTTTTTTCTGCGAGCTGTTTCGCCAAAGAGGTTTTTCCGGTAGCAGCAGGTCCGCTAACAATGACTAATAATGGCGTCGTCGTTTTCATAGCAATTCCAGTATTCTCATATTAAAATCTGACATCGCGAGAGATAATCTTATCTAGATAATATTTTACCATACTCTTCATCAGTCTAAAATTCGGCTGGAGTTAGTTTTTTCATCCAATCGAAATGCTCTCGATATTCATCCGTGAGAAAGAGGGTGAAATACCCAGTTATTGAGCTCAAAACCAGGCGTATTTTGACATCATGTGTGCTGAATTTTGTTGGCCAAAACTGGACAGTGCTGCCGGGGAGGAAATTTCGGAGGAACGCCAGATTCGCGCAATCTAGCATGGACAAATGCCCCAAAATAGGGTACACTTGACACTAAAGGTCGGACTTAGTGTAAATTAAACACCTTTTCTTTTTTGTCTGAGTCGTAAGTGTACAAGTTACACTTATTCGAAGGAGAATAAGGCATGACTCACAGCCAACCGTTTGATGTGGCTATCATTGGTGGCGGCATCGCGGGACTTTCGGTAGCTTTGCGTTTGCCTGAGCATGTGCGTGTGGCCCTTTTCACCAAGGGTCAGCTCGGTGAGAGTAATACGCGCTATGCGCAGGGGGGCCTGGCGGTGGCTCTGGGAGAAGATGATGATCCCGAGCTTCATCTGCAGGATACGCTGGCTGCCGGCGCTGGATTGTGTGACGAGGATGCGGTACGTACTCTGGTTGAGCAGGCTCCCGGAGCTGTGCGCTGGTTGATCGAAATGGGTGTCCAGTTCGATCGGGCGCAGCCCGGTGAAGATGCTCATGCCACACCCGATGGGCTGCTGTTAGGCCGTGAGGGTGCCCATTGTCGCTGGCGCGTGCTGCACGCCGGTGGCGATGCAACGGGCGCTGAGATTGAGCGCGCGCTGACGACTGCTATTCAAGCGCGTTCCTCGATTGATTTATATGAAAATACTTTTGTACAACATTTGATGATGCGTGATGGTCGCTGTGTGGGTTTGCAAGCGACACACCGCAATGGAGAGTCCTTCTCTGTGGAGGCTCGTGCTGTAGTGCTGGCGAATGGTGGGGCGGGCGGCCTGTGGCTGCATACCTCGAATCCTGCTGGTGCGACGGCTGATGGATTGGCGCTGGCCTGGGAGGCGGGCGCCGCACTAACCGATCTGGAATTTATGCAGTTTCATCCCACTGTGATGGTGGTTGATGGGGCTTCCAACCTCATTTCTGAGGCGGTACGCGGCGAGGGGGCGTATCTACGCAACCATGCTGGCGAGCGTTTTATGCCGCGTTACAGCCCGCAGGAGGAACTGGCTCCACGCGACGTGGTGGCACGCGCCATCTTGAACGAGATGCTGAGCGAGCAGACCGATTGTCAGTATCTGGATCTGCGCCACCTGCCCGCTGAGAAGATGCACGCGCGTTTCCCGACCATCTCTGCCTTCTGCCGGCAACATGGTCTGGACCTGGCGACCGATCTATTGCCGATCGCTCCGGCAGCCCACTATTGCATGGGTGGCGTGCTGGTAGATACCTATGGACATACTACTGTTGATGGCCTGTATGCCGTTGGCGAGGTAGCCTGTACCGGTGTGCATGGCGCCAATCGCCTGGCCAGCAATTCACTGCTGGAGGGCCTGGTATATGGAATTCGTATCGCCGATCATTTTGTACAAACCGGTGGCATGGAGTCCATGGGCTCATCGTCGCTATATCGTGCGGCCCGGATTTTAACATACGATGACGAAATTCGCGCCATAGATGTATCGGCATCTGGTTCGATGTATGAGCTGTCAACAGCACAGGTTCGCCGGACGGTGCGCCAGGTGATGTGGCAGTATGTGTCGTTGTGCCGCGATCAGGAAGGGCTGCTCGAAGCGCAGAGCCAGATTCAGCGCTTGCGTGCCGAGTTGTTCCTGGCAGAAGGACGGGATGCCTTTACTTTGGAAACCTTGAATATGCTGCTTGTGGCCGAACTGGTCATTGCTGCGGCCCTCGAACGACGAGAGAGTCGGGGGAGCCACTGGCGTCTGGATTATCAGAACGCAGATACACGCCTGGCTGCCCGGCATCTCGCTTTTGTGCCTCTGCACAGTGTTCCTTTTGGATCACTGGAGCTGCAGAAGGAGGCTGTCTCACATGCATAAACCGCCTGTGGATCTGATTAAGAAGGCGTTAGAAGAAGATGGAGCCTTTGCTGATATCACGACTCTGAGTACGGTACCCGAGGAGCAGTGGTCGGAGGGACGTATCCTGGCGCGCAAGCCGGGCGTTGTTGCCGGTATCGCTGTGGCTGCCGAAGTGTTTCGACAGGTAGACGAGCGTATTCAGATTCAGCAACTGGTGCGGGATGGCGCGTCGGTGCAGGCCGATGAGAACCTGCTGCTCCTGGCTGGTCCCGCTCGCTCGCTCTTGAGCGCTGAGCGCGTTGCGCTCAATTTTCTGGGCCGCCTGTCTGGAGTCGCGACGCTAACCGCGCAGTGTGCGCAGGCTGTTGAAGGCTCGCGTACACGTATCATCGATACGCGTAAGACTACTCCGGGGTTACGCGCCCTGGAAAAAATGGCTGTATTGCTGGGTGGAGGCTATAATCATCGCTTTGGGCTCAATGATGGCGTTCTGATTAAAGATAACCATATTAAAGCGGCGGGTGGCATCAAGGCCGCAGTGGCCGGTGCTCGTCAGATGGCGCCCCACCTGCTCAAAATTGAAGTCGAATGTGAGACGCTGGCCGAGGTACGCACCGCGCTGGAGGCGGGTGCCGATGTTATTCTGCTGGATAATATGACGGTCGAACAGATGGGCGAGGCGGTAGATGTGATCCGCCGTGAAGATCCCCGTGTCTTAATCGAGGCCTCTGGCGATATTGGAACTAATCCTGAGCGTTTACGCGCTGTTGCCGCGACCGGCGTAGATTTTATCTCGCTCGGCGCCCTGACGCATTCAGCGCCCAATTTTAACATCTCTCTAGAGTTTGCATAAAGCATGTTCTGAAGGAGCAAACCCATGGCTGTCAAAACTGAGTGTGCCGTAAGCCAGGAAACGCATGTACTGCCGCTGCTCAATCCGCAGAAACGCGCTCGTTATGACCTTTCAAAGCGCGTAGATGCGATCCCTCTATTCTACGCTGAGATGGGTGGTGAGGAACTGGACCGCCGCATCAGCGCGGCCCGGGCCGCCCTTGGCGAGCGCCTGGTGATCCTGGGCCACCACTACCAGCGTGATGAAATCATCAAGTACGCGGACTATCGCGGTGATTCATTCAAGCTGGCGCAGCTGGCTTCTAAACGCAAGAACGCCGACTATATCATCTTTTGTGGCGTACACTTCATGGCTGAGAGCGCCGACGTGCTCAGTGAACCGCATCAGAAGGTCATCCTGCCCAATCCGGCGGCCGGCTGCTCTATGGCCGATATGGCCAATATTGCTGAGGTCGAAGAGTGCTGGGAACTGCTGCACGAGACGCTGGGGGATGACGCCGGTATCATTCCGGTCACCTACATGAACTCGGCGGCCAACCTGAAGGCTTTTTGTGGTGTCAACGGAGGTATCGTCTGTACCTCGTCGAATGCTCCAAAGGTTATCGATTGGGCGTTCAAGCAGGGCAAACGTGTGCTCTTCTTCCCCGATCAGCACCTGGGGCGCAACACGGCTGCCCACTATGGGATCGCTGCCGACCAGATGGTGGTCTGGGACCCTAAAGATCCGATGGCCTTTGACGATGCGGAAGAGGTACTGGCCAATTCAAAGATCATCCTCTGGAAAGGTCACTGCTCGACCCACATGCGCTTCAGCGTTGAGCAGATCGAGAAGGCGCGCGCCGATTATCCCGGCATCAACGTCATCGTTCATCCTGAGTGCCGCCAGGAGGTGGTCAATGCCGCAGATCTCTACGGTTCGACCGAATACATCATCGAGCAGATCGGGAAGGCCCCGGCCGGTAGCCAGTGGGCAGTAGCCACCGAGATCAACCTGGTTCACCGCATCGCCCAGGAGAATCCCGACAAGTTTGTCTTCTGTCTCGATCCGATCGTCTGCCCTTGCTCAACCATGTACCGCATCCATCCGGCCTACGTCGCCTGGGTGCTGGAAGAGCTTTTGGAAGACAATGTGATCAACCAGGTCAGCGTTGATGAAGAGACCGCCCACTGGGCGCGTGTCGCTCTGCAGCGCATGCTCGATCTGGCGTAAGATCAATATAAAACAACTGAAGCAGCACAAAAGAGGTTATCCCGTGAGCATGGATAGCCTCTTTATTTTTCGCGCATGTTCGCTTTTCTTTTGAACTCATCTGGTTTATACTGGTAAAGCAAACCGCCTTTTTATTGGAAGCTGGTTTTTCTTCAGAAGGAGCAAGAATGTGAGTGACGTTAGCTCTAATCCTTCCACTACTCGTCCCTGGTCATTGACGACGGAACGGATCATCATCGCGGGCGTACTGGCTGCTATCACCATTATCCTTGGCGTCATCCCAAACCTCGGTTTTATCCCTCTTCCCAATGCGATTGGTAACGCGACCATTGAGCACATTCCTACCATTGTGGGTGGTGTGATCGCCGGACCAATCGTCGGTCTTATTTCGGGCTTGATCTTTGGAGTGCTCAGCTTTTTTCGCGCCACCGTCCCTTTTTTTAAAGATCCAAGCGTCGCTATTCTGCCGCGCATCTTTATTGGCCTGACGGCCTGGGCTACTTTTGCCGCCCTGGTGCGCATCAACCGGGACCTGGCGGCGGCTGCGGCTGGTTTTGTAGGCGCGGCCACCAACACCATCCTGGTTGTGGCAGCCCTCATTATTCGCGGCTATTTTCCGGCGCAGGTGATTATTTCGATCGTACTGGTGCAGTCCATCATCGAGGCCATCATCGCAGCGATTCTGACCGTCATCCTGGTACGCATCTTCTACATTTTGGAGTCGCGCCTGGTCCACGCACCTGACACGAAGCCGCGTGATCAACTGCCGTATTAAGCATTATGATTGAGATCAAGAACGCTACATTTAACTATAGCGCGCAGGCGGACGTGCCGCCTGCGCTGCGGGATATTTTTCTGACCATTCGTGAAGGGGAGACGGTCGCCATTATTGGTCAGAACGGCTCAGGGAAGAGCACACTCAGCAGATTGCTGGCCGCTATCCTGACACCCCAATCTGGTTCGGTGCTGGTTGATGGCCTGCGCACCGATGCCGGTGGGGACGACATCTGGACCATTCGCCAGCGCGTCGGGGTGGTCTTTCAGAATCCGGATGATCAGCTGATCGCCAGCACCGTTATCGATGAGGTGGCCTTTGGCCCAGAGAATCTGGGCCTGCCGCGCGCTGAGATCGCTATACGTGTGCGAGAGGCCATGCAGGCTCTGGACCTGGAAGACTACGCGCAGGTCGCGATCAGCGAGCTCTCGGTCAGCCTTAAGCAGCGTGTAGCCATTGCCGGTGTGCTGGCCATGCGACCGCGCTACCTGGTTCTGGATGAACCAACCACCATGATCTCCGGTCATACAGCCAGTCAACTGATGGAAACGATTCAGAACCTGGCGCACGAGCAGGGGATTGCCGTCATCCATATCACGCATTTTATGCCTGAGATTGTTTCGTTTGATCGCGTGATCGTGATGGACGCTGGTCGCATCTTGATGGATGATACACCAGCGGCTATCTTCTCTCGTACCGACGAACTTCAGGCCGTCGGACTTGACGTTCCGATGGTGACGCATATCGGACACACCTTGCGCGCTCAGGGCTGGTTACAGCTTCCAGCCGTGGTACTGAGTCCCGAGCAGTTTGTTGTTTCTCCTGAGGCCACCGGCCAGGTTGTTTCTGTGACCGCGAGCGAGCCGGGTAGCGCCAATCAGCCCCATGCGCTTCATCCTCTCACCCCCGAGTTGATCACAGAAAAAGGGGATGCCTTCCTATTCGGGCTGCATGGTATTTCTTATATCCATAGAAGCGAGACGCCTTTCGCGCAGGAGGCTCTGCATCAGCTGGCGCTGGCAATCACGCCGGGGAGCGCCGTCGGTCTGGTGGGTCCGACTGGTTCGGGCAAGTCAACGCTGATCGATCTACTGGCGGGCCTGATCAAACCCACCTCTGGCCTCTTTTATTTTAATGGTAAGAATACGAGCGATAAGGCATTTAAACTGGCCAGCATACGTTCCCGTGTGGGGGTCGTCTTTCAATCTCCCGAATCGCAGATTTTTGAGGAGACGGTAGGCAAAGATGTCTCGTTTGGGCCGCGCCAGCGCAAGTTCTCTCTGGCTGAGTCGCGTCGCCTGGTACAGGAGTCTCTGGAGGCGGTGGGACTGCCCTATGAGGATTTCCGTACCCGGTATACCTATGCCTTGAGTGGTGGGCAGAAGCGCAGGGTGGCGATCGCGGGCGTGCTGGCCCTGCAGCCAGAGGTGATTATCTTTGATGAGCCGATGGCCGGTCTTGATCCACAGGGACGGCATGAGCTGTTTGCT
This sequence comes from Dictyobacter halimunensis, assembly GCF_036245075.1. Lineage (NCBI taxonomy): Bacteria > Bacillati > Chloroflexota > Ktedonobacteria > Ktedonobacterales > Dictyobacteraceae > Dictyobacter > Dictyobacter halimunensis. The sequence continues at coordinate 556,670 of NZ_BSRI01000002.1, read as the reverse complement.
CTGATACGAGCGCTCAAGCAGCGCTCGGGTTTAACGCTTATCTACGCATCCAGTAGCCTGAGGGATGTGATCGAACTGGTGGACACCATTCATGTACTGGATAAGGGGCGCCTGGTCTTTAGTGGTACACCCAGGGAGACACTGTCGCGGGCACCCGAGTTGCGCGCCCTGGATATTGCCTTGCCGGAGGCGGCGCAGATCGCGCTCTCCTTGCGCGCGCAGCTACCGGCATTGCGGACTGATGTCCTGGATCGTGCCGAATTAGAAGCGGAATTGCTGAAAGCACGTTTCGGTGTTCTTTGAACTATCGGTGTCCTTGCAAGGGTGGTGGCTATGATTGAGCTTTCTCGCTATATAACCTTTGGGCAGTATGTGAACAATGGTTCTGTGCTGGCGCGCATGGATCCACGGGCCAAGCTGATCTGCGCTGTTTTATTGATCGGCCTGACCTCTTATCTGAGTACCTTTCAGGCCTTTGCGCTCTGCCTGCTGTTTTGTATCGTTTTGCATCAGCTATCGCGCATCTCGCTCGGCTATGTCCTGCGCAGTCTGCGACCATTTCTCATCTTTTTGTTGATTGCCTTTATCTTTGAGGTTCTATTCTATGTGCCTCCACATAGCTCGCAGTGGCTCTGGCACTGGTGGATCTTAGGCATAACCTGGCAGGGCATCATCAATAGCGTACTGACGATTGTGCGCGTCCTCTTCCTTTACTATCTGGCGACCATGCTGTCTTTTACAACCTCGATGGTAGATCTGACGGACGGCATGGAGGTGCTAGCCGCTCCGCTGCAGAGGATTGGTATCCCGATCAATGCCCTGGTGATGGTGCTGGTGATCGCCCTCAAGTTTATCCCGATATTTGTTACCGAGGTTGAACGTCTTATGAAGGCCCAGGCGGCTCGGGGACTGAACTTTGACCAGGGCAACCTCTTCCAGCGCGTCTCAAAGCTCTCTCTGCTGCTCATTCCACTCTTTGTCAGTGGCTTCAAAAAAGTTAAAGTCCTCAACGTGGCTATGGAGGCTCGCTGCTATGGACGTCACGCGGGCTGGCAGCGCACCAGGCTACGCGCCCTGCACTTCACTCGCTTTGATATCCTGGCCCTGACAGCAACCATCATCATCTGCGCGCTTCTTGTCGGCATCAATCTCCTGTTTAGCCACTGACGTTGATTTGCATGTTTGCGCACCCCCCTCAAAAAAATAGCAGAGCCACGTCAAGCGGCTCTGCTATAGCAGAAGCTATTCAGCTCCCTGGATCATCACGGCCCGGGCTTCAGATGCGCGGAAGCGGATCTCCCTGATTTTTGAATATTCGGGTGAATCGTACCAGCGCCTGAACTGTGCCGCGTCTTCAAATTCCAGGATCACCAGGCGCTGCAGGGGCCATTCGCCCTCGATAACCTCGAAGGCGCCTCCGCGCACCAGAAATTTGCCGCCGTATTTTTCCAGTGTCGCACCGACCTGCTTGCGATACTCCTCATACATCTGTGGATCATGCACTTTAACATCAACAATAAAATATGCAGCCATTGAGCTTCACTTCTTTCTTTTCTTGCGATCTAGTCGTGATGGCAGATTTTTCTCGGAACGCTTGTTAGCGACCATTGTCTACAGCATAAGGAAAAGAAGCAATGCTGTCAAATTCATTTTGTAGAGAGTAAAGGGAGAATGTACTGGCTGCTGAACAGTTTACAACATTTACTTTATTTTATTCTTATGTTGCTTTGACATACAAATAACTTATTTATGCGACCTGATTTTGAAATATACACAGCAAGTGTTCTTTTAGTAGAAAAATCATATTGTAGGGCTGAGAAAATTGTGCTACAGTGGAGTTACCCGGCAATGGGTTTTTATATGGAGGTTTTACATTTACAATGAAAAAGCGTGTAGGGAATGTGCGTTGGGGCATTGCAAGCCTGTTGAGTCTAGGAATTATCGTCAATTACCTGGATCGTGTAAATATCTCAGTTGCACTTACTCCACTTGAAAAAGAGCTCGGGCTCTCAAATTTTGAAACTGGTTTGATTCTTTCTTCATTTCTCTGGAGCTATACCATTTTGCAGCTACCAGTCGGTGCGTGGTTGGACCGTTTTGGTGTGCGCTGGCTCAATCGCATAGGTAGTGTTATCTGGGCGTTGGCTACGTTCATGACAGGTCTGGTCAGTGGCTTCGGTTTGATTATCCTGTCTCGTATCTTGCTTGGTATTGGTGAGGCTCCAGTCTTTCCGGGCGCTTCCAAGGCGACCGGTTACTGGTTTCCCATCAAGGAGCGTGGCTTGGCCACTTCGGCCTTCGACGCGGCCGCCAAGTTCTCTTCGGTGATCGGGGCACCGCTGATGGCATTTATTGTTGCGGGCTATGGATGGAGGGCCGCCTTCATTGCGGCTGGTGTCATCAACATCGTCTACGCGGTTATCTACTGGGCGCTGTATAGAGATCCCAGCGATTCAAAGGCGCTGTCAGAGGACGAGCATCGCTACATCGTTGAGGGGGCGCGCAGCCTGAGAAGGTTGCTCCGACCAACGCGATGGCGAATTTTGGATTTTTGTTACGTCAGCCAAAGGTCTGGGGCCTGAGCCTTGGATTCGCGGCCTACAACTATTCATTCTACCTGTTTCTCACCTGGCTCCCTGGCTATCTGCAGAAATCGCTGCATATGTCGGTCCTGAAAAGTGGCTGGTACACGATTATTCCCTGGATTGTGGCAACGATTACCGACCTGGTTATCGGTGGTGTGCTGGTAGATGCTTTGATCGCTCGCGGTTATGACGCTACCAGGGTACGTAAAACGATCGTCACGATTGGTATGCTGCTGGGTCTGGCGGTGATCGGGGCCGCGTTCACGACCAATGCCGTCCTGGCGACGATCTGGATCAGCATCGCCATTGGTGGTCTGGCCTTTGCTGCGCCGGTGGCCTGGAGTATTCCGGCCATCATCGCGCCAAAGGGAACCGTTGGCTCTGTAGGAAGTATTATGAATCTACTGGGCAACATCTCGGGTATTATTGCTCCGATTGTGGCTGGTCTGGTGATTGATAAAACCAACTCGTTTGCGGCCAACTTCCTGATCGCTGGCGCTATTCTCATCGTAGGCGTTCTCTGCTTCCTCTTCTTGCTAGGTCGTATCGAGCAGATCAAAATGCCTGGCGAGGATGAGAAAGAAACGGCGCAAGAGGATATGGTGGGCGCCTCTAAAGCCTGAGGCGTAGACTGGATATTCTGAATCTCCGCGTGGAATTATAACCATACCACAACACAGGCAGCAAAGGACACAACTATGTGTTCCTTGCTGCCTGTGTTGTGGTATTGAGAGGAATATTTCTGGCATGGCCCCTGTTACAATGCATATAAAGAGCGTACCAGAAACTGTCCTCTATCTGGTTTTCTGGGATGGCCTATAACGCGAACCATATACGCTAAGATGAAAGGTGTTTTTATGAGCGAGACTGAAATTCAGGAACAGCAGCCTGCTCCCGATTTTACATTGCCCGCTATTGGTAGCGAAGATATAGTCAAAGATGGTCAGGTACATTTAGGAGACTTCAAGGGCAAGAACGTTGTTGTTCTCTATTTCTATCCAAAAGATGATACCCCTGGCTGTACGAAGGAGGCCTGTAGCTTCCGTGATGCCAACCATCTGCTACAACAGCGCGGCGTAGTCGTTCTCGGCATCAGTGTAGATAGTATCGCATCCCACCAGAAGTTTAAAGATAAGTTTTCTCTCCCATTCCCCCTGCTTGCTGATACCGAAAAGACGGTCGCGGAACAGTATCACGTCTGGAAAGAAAAGAACATGTACGGCAAGAAGTATATGGGCGTTGACCGTCAGACCTTCTTGATCGATAAAGACGGCGTCGTGCGCAAAGTCTGGCGTAAGGTGAAGCCTGACGAGCACGCCAACGAAGTACTGGAGACTGTTGAGTCCCTGGGCCTCTAAACATATCTGTTCCAGTCATATAGAAAGTGGCATCCAATATTAACGTATTGGATGCCGCTTCTTTTGGGTTGTTTTAGTGTGCGTCGGTTTCGCGCTGTAGCTGTTTGAATTCTTCATCGATCTTCTGACGGCGCAGACGGCGTTGGCGTGCGTGCTCAATGATCTTTGCCTCTTCTTCATCGGCCGGGACCAGTGGAGGGACCTGCCGTGGTTTGCGGTTCTCATCCAGGGCTACATAGATGACATAACTGCTGGCGATCTTGCGTACCTCGCGGCTGATCAGGTCCTCAGCGGTGACCTCTACGCCGACCTCCATGCTCGTTCTGCCGACGTAATGCATGGTACAGAGAACGGAGACCACATCGCCGATAAAGGCGGGGGCGAGAAAGTCGAAGCGCTCGACACGGGCCGTGACGACGGTCGGACTCTGGCAATGTTTAATGGCGACAATGGCGGCCGCCTCATCGACCATGCGCATGATGACGCCGCCATGGACGTTGCCCTGTCCGTTGGCGTCGATTAACTCCATGATTCTGCGCGTGGTGCTACGCGAGTAAGCGATACTACGCCCCTGCGTCAAATCGACTTCAGGAAAATTGCGGTAGCGTGTGAATATTCTATCGAATGGGTTCATGTTACTCTCTCTTACACATAGGTTGTTTTGCACCCACTACTATATCTTATTCTGTTCCGAGCAACAAGGCTGCCTGTATATATATTCTCGGCTTGTTTTTTTCCGCTTTGGATACACTTGTAGGTATCTTTAGAGTAGCCAGGGGTGAATAACCTCTTTCGGCATATCAAGTATTGTAATGTGTGGTTGTTCTGGTGGGGGTGAAGTGAAGATGCGTAACAAAGAGGAACTATGGGCCATCGTGGCGAAGCAGTTTGGTGATAAGGGATATCAAGGTACGGCGATGCGTGATATCGCGCGTGTATTAGAGATGAGTGAAGCTCATGTCGTTGGCTTGCTCGGGACCAGGGATGAAATGCTCTGGCATATTGTGTCTCGCGTGGCTGGTCTATTTTTAACCCAGGCGCGTACCGTGCCGCGTACGATTTCGCCGGCTGAACAGTTGCATCTGTTGATCTATCGTCACCTGGAAGTTGTAGCGCAGGATCGCGATCATGTCTGCGTTTTTTTGCGCGATTGGGTCTTTCTCGATGATGTCCGGCGCCAGGAGATTCAGGCAATGCGTGAAACGTATGATGCATACTTTTACCGCGTTGTTGTCGCGGGTGTTAAAGAGAAGGTCTTTCGTGTGTCCGATAGCTTGCTCGCCTGTTTGTTTGTGCTTTCGGCACTGCAGTGGACGCATCAGTGGTTTAATGCCAGCGATGCTTTAACCTTTACCCGCCTGGCAGATCAATACAGCGTCCTCTTGCTGAATGCGCTCTGCTCTGATTATGTGGTGCCGCTGGATGGAGCTATCGACTACCTTCACCAGAAAGAAGAGCAACCAGACTGATACTTCTGGCGTGGTGATGAGCATGCGTGTACGCATTCTCTCTACCAGGGTCGATAGAGGCTCTATGCCATAGTGGGTATATGTGATGGGTTAGAGGTATAGAGCCTGCTATCCTTTGCCAGGAATATCAGACTGAGCGCTTAGAAGCCCATCTTAACTGGCCGCTTGTGCGCAAACCCGGATGGACCGCTATCACCACCCCCGTACTGAAGATTGTCAATAGGGCCAGTCTGTCCTCCAGAGGTGCCAGGAGCGCCAGGACCGCCAGGAGCGCCAGCGCCTCCGAAATCACCAGGACCACCGGGAGCGGCGGGAGCGCCGGGAGCGCCGGGACCACCAGGGCCTGATAGAGTGGATAAGCCACCAGTGCTACCAGGAGTGCTGTTTGTGACGTAAGGAGTACGATACTCAATTCCTGGGAAATGTGTACTGACCTGGGAATACGCATAGCTATTGCCGGGGACCGGGCTCAGGTATCCATACGTGGATAGTACACTTATCGCGTCCGCAACGTGTTTAATCAATACCGGCTCATAAGCGTAATTATTTGCCGGGATAAGACCGGCTACCTGACGAGCCAGTACACGATGCTCAGCCTCAATGGCAGCGATTTGCGCCAGAATTTGGGCTAACCTCTCTTGATCAAGCTGTGCAACTTCCAGTACGCCAGCCAGATAGATCGAGGCCAAAATACCTTCTAGCTGCTGTTGCGTCTCGATGAATGTTCGCAGATCGGTAAAAGTGGAGGCGCCATTTGGAAAACTAAATGTACTGGTGAGCGGTTGCGCGCCCAGGGACTCTAAAAAGAGCTCATGGATCTGCTCTTCAACTAAAGCAGCGTGTAGATCGGTTAGACCAATACTTTTCATGCCTGAATTGGTAGTGTTGTCCACACTGCTATACAAGGTGACAGCCAGTTGTTCGGCTGTTATGGCAACATCAAGAATGTGCTGAAGCTTCGAATTCAAGCTATGTGCAAATACTCCTCCAGGTTTGATAAGTGCGCCCGTTCCCAGGGCCGAAAGAGAGGCCAGGCCCGCGACAGCTCCTTTCAGAACTGTGCGGCGTGCACGCTGAGCAGTGATCATTTCAGTCAGGTACGTTTGGACATTATCAAGCGACTGATCGTCATTTGTTCTCATACGATACCTAAGTCCTTTCTCAAGAAGGATTAGAAAAATCCTGGTAGGGAGACTATCGATTTGATAGCCTCTCTACTAGAATAACCAGGAGTTAAAATGTCAAATGCGTATCTGTTGCTTGTGCTGAGCCATGTTAATCCGTGTCTGGTTGGAGGCTGTGTTGACCATGCCAGAGATGGCGCATTTCGCTGCAGCTGGTCAGAAGCTCATCGATTTTGCCTCGGGCCTCGATTTTGCCGTTCTTCAAAACAATAATCTGATCGGCCCGGCGTAGCGCGGCTCGTCGATGAGAAACCGCCAGGACCGTATGTTCGGGGCTCGCAAAAATGCGTTGCCAGAGGAGCGCTTCAGTCTCGACATCGAGGGCGCTGGAAAGGTCATCCACCACCAGCAAGCTGGCCGGTCGTACAAACATACGGGCGGCGGCCGAGCGCTGGATCTGGCCGCCTGAGAGCCGTACCCCTTTGGGTCCGACCAGCGTGTCCAGCCCTTTGTCCATCTCGGCGATATCGGGCGCCAGTACCGCCAGGTGTAAGGCTGTCTGCAGCGCCTGCTCATTTTCTGGTAACCCCAGCAGAATGTTATCCCGCAGGCTATCACTGAAAAGCTGGGGGACCTGTGATGTATAGGCGCTGCGTGGAGGAACAAAGAAGGCGGCCGGGTCCGGGATCGGCTGACCATTCCAGTAGATGTCTCCCCGCTCTCTGGGCAAGAGACCCAGCAACGTCTGCAGCAAGGTTGTTTTCCCTGAGCCGATACGCCCGGTAATGACTGTAAACGTCCCCTGCTCCAATTGCAGGTTGACCTGTTCTATACCCGCTTCACTACCCGAGTGATGATAGGTCAGGTCTCTGGTTTCCAAAATGTGTAGCCGGTCGGCCCCAATTTGGGGAAGTTCGGGTACCTCTGGAAATGGACCTTTAGTATAGATCGGACCCGGTTGTACGAGTGTATGGGAAGGCGCCCCCTTGAGCAGGGTGAGCATGCGTTCCACCGAAACACCCGCCTGGCGATAGCGTGTCAGTACGAGACCAAACTGGGTGGTGAACTCGGTAATCCAGCCCAGATAGTAGACGAAGAGGGCAAAGTCACCAATGGTGAATGTACCCGCATGCATCGATTGACCGGCCAGCAACAAGATCATGCCGGTCCCCAGGCTCACTGTATTGGCGAAGAATGATTGTAAGACCTGGTCAAAGATGCGGTCGCGTACGGTCATGTCCATACGCTTTTTATTGAGCTGGCGAAAGTGCTGAATCGCTTGCTCCTCGGCATTGGCGACCTGAATGGCCTGTACGGCACCAAACATTTCCCCTAAGAATCCGGTCACATCGCCCGTCGCCTTGCGATTTTCGCCACGCCGCTTCTTGATCTGCATACTGGCGATGTTAACTATCGCGGTAATCATGACCAGCGGTAAAAAGATGGTCAGGGTGATGACGACGTTAATGCGCAACATAACGATCATGGCTACCAGTGAAAAAACGGTGAAGGCGATCAAATCATTAAAGGCCATTAAGAAGACGGAGTTCTCGTCTACGTCATCGCGCAGGCGGCTGATGGCCTCTCCTGAGGAGGCTGGCAGGGCGTATGCCCCCGGCAACTGCAGGATACGGGCCAGGATGTTTTTCTGCAACAGGGCCGTATTGCAAAGGATGAACGGCGAATTGGTGATCTGGCAGCAGACAATGCCGGCAATGCGACCAAGAGCGGCAAACAGCAACAGCGCGATCAGCCACCAGAGCTCGATATTCACGGCCGGCCGTGCCGTCAGGCGATCAAAAAACTGTTGCCCGACCAGGCCTGGAATCATTTCGGCCAGCAGGACCGTGACGATAGCCAGGCAATTGAAGGTATAATTCCAGGGCTGAAAGCGAACCAGGCTCGCGAAGAATTTCCACGTTTTCATGCCAGCACCTCTGCTTCGTGTGCGGTGAGCAGCAATCGTGCGAATTGAGAATGGGAATCCATCTGCAGCGCTTCCCGCTCCCCATATTCCGCGATGTGCCCCGAGTCCATAATCAAGATGGTATCGGCCCGTTTGACGGTTCCCAGGCGATGGGCGATGATGATACCGGTGCGACCGCTGAGCAGGGTATCGACGGCCCGCTCAATGAGCTGTTCGGTGGCCGGGTCCAGGCGGGAAGAGGCCTCATCCAGGATGATCAGACCCGGATTGTGCAGGAAGACCCGCGTGAAGGCCAGCAGCTGGGCCTCGCCCGCTGATAGTCCACCCCCATTGGCCGCCAGCATGGTATCCAGTCCATCCGCCAGCTTATGAAACCAATCGGTCAGCCCCAACTGCTGCAGTGCCCGCTCGATATGGGCATCATCAATACTGTTATCGAAGAGGGTCAGATTATCGCGTACCGTAGCATGAAACAACTGCACATCCTGGGTGACGATCCCAATATGGCGGCGTAGATCGGACAGGTGCGCATGAGCAACATCAACCCCTCCCAGTTCGACCTTACCGGCTGCTGGATCATAAAGACGAAAGAGCAGGCGTGTAATCGTCGTTTTGCCGCTGCCAGTGCGTCCAAGGAGTCCGAGTACCTCACCAGGTTTAAGATGAAACGAGACATCTTGTAGCACCATCTCCTCTTCGCCATAACCAAAGTCAACCTGCTTAAAATCTACGCTCAACGGACCTTCTGGCAGGGGGATCCCTTCGCCATCGGTCAACTCGCTCTGCGTCCCCATCAATTCCTGTACACGTACAATGCCCGCGCTGGCCTTCTGAAAGTCGTCGAGCTGATTCGAGATCATCATGATCGGCTGCGAGAGCTGCTGGGTATAGTAATAGATCAGGAAGGCCACGCCAATGCTGATGCTATGTGTGCCATAGAGCCAGGCGATCAATGAGAAGGCGATTATATAGGCCGTGGCAAAGAAAAGGACGGGCATGCTCCAGGGAATGGATGAGAGGATACGTGCCCGTCTGCCCGTTCTGAGACGTTCGCGTGTAAGCATGAACAGGCGGCGCATAATATACGGCTGCGCTCCGCTGGAGCGGATGTCCTCGGTGCCGCGCAGGCGCTCCTCCAAAAACCAAACAGTTCCGCGCTCGTCTGACGAAAGGCTTTCCAGGGTTTAATCGCGATGCCCCGCGCGGCATTAATGGAGATTAGCGCGATGATGGCGAAGACACTCAGCGCCAGCCCGACGTGCCACTCGGTATACCAGAGGATGACCAGGATACCCAGCAAGAGCAGCAGACCGCCCAGGATCTTGATCACAAATTGCGAGAAGAAGTTGGCCATATTCGTCACATCGCCATCGACGCGCTCGATCATTTCACCTGGCGTATGCACCTTGTGAAATGACATATCCATGCGGACCAGGTGTAGGGCCAGGTCGGCGCGCAACGCATTGGTGGCGATCCATGCCAGCCGCTCGCTGATGTAGGTGGCGGCGATAGTTACCAGCTGTTGCACCAGCGCTACTATAATGAAGAGGATCGCCAACCCGAGCAATACTGGTTGCGGCCCACTGGACGTAATGGTATCGATAAAGGTACGCAAAAACTGCGGATTGATCAATTGCAAAGCTATATCAGCGCAGAGCAGTAGCCCGAGCAACAAGACGCGTATGCGCTGAGGGGCCAGATAACGCCATAAGAGCTCCCGGTAGTCTTTGAGCGGGATGCGCATAGGGACTCCTTTCCTGAACAGGCAACAACGGATGATCTAATGATCGGTTTACAAGAACGGCGGGCCGGATCTATCCTGGCGGTTAGATGTGTAGATGAGGTAGAAATGCGGACAACAAAAAACCGTGGACTTTACCGGGGGTCCACAGTCGTGTGAATGAGCGAGAAAGAGGGGGAGTTACCTCAAAGATTCCGCAAAAATGAGCAGAATGCGACTGTGGGCCACAAGAGGCTTGCCGACAGAATCATGAACGCCGAGCCCTTGTATGTTCACCACAGTGTTACTCCCTCTATGTATATCAATCTTTTCTAAGCAGACAAAGCTTAACCGATTTGTTGCGCTTTGTCAAGAAAAAAATGTATCACTTTAAGTATTCTTTTGAGCGTAGGTGCTCAAAAATTATATATATGAGCTGGAGCAAAAAACGCGCGTCTGACGCGCGTTTTTTGCTCCAGCTCATATATATAACAAAGGCGGCCGCGTAGCGGACGCCTGAGCGGGGGCGCTTCGTTAGCCCCATACCAATGGGTATGGAGGCAACTGCTTATGCAAATGGGACATATGACACTGCTGAGCATAAACTGAACACGGTACACTGAAATCATCATCTTTCGCATTCATTGTCTTTTTCTGTATCGATGTATGAAAATACCTGATGGTTTTTTGAGGAGTATAGATATGCATCTGCATGCTTCCCGCTGTGATTGTTGCGGGTCGCCAGGTTCAGGGAGCGAAAGCGAGTGTTTGCGTTGCGGCTATCCAATGGACCTCGCTCGAGAGAAGGCGTTCCTGAGCAGGGCGATTGGCGAACTGGCGCGTGTCGCCACCCACGGTGGCGCGAAGATTACGGTCTCCGATCTGATAAGCCGTTATGAGCGTCGCCTGGACTATCTTGTTGATTTTGAGGCGCGAGCTCGGGGGGAGCAGTCTGCTGCCCACACCACCGTCGCTTTGCCCCATCCCCAACCAGTTTCAGTGTCTACACGTCCAGTGGAGGAGAAGAAACTGGCTGTGCCCGCACCACCGCTACAGCAGGCCCCATCTACCAGCCAATCTGCACCGTCTCCCGCGCCTATCGCGCCGCAGCCAACCTTTTCCTGGCATTCGTTTTTCGCGGACCAATCGATTAATATCGTGGCCTCACTGGGTGCTTTTCTGATCCTGGTGGGCTCATTGAGCTTTATTGCTACTACATCCGATCTGTTGCTGGCGTTCCTGGTTCTCTTAGGCGTCCACATCTTCTTCGGGGCTACCGGTGCCATTGCGTTCCGTTTTCCTCGTGTACGTACAGTTGCCATCATCTATACCGCCATCTTCGCTCTACAGATTCCCCTGCTTGGCTTTTCATTTTATCGTCTGGTCAGCCATGGGCAGCTCTCATCGGCGACGTTGATCGCGATCTCGGCTGCCTACGCTACGCTGGCTTATAGTTCTCTGGCCGTCTATCAGCGCTTCAAGCCATTTGGATACCTGGCGGCGGTGGCGCTGGCCATTACTGACCTGGCTGTCGCCTCAGCGCTACAACTGAACCTCTGGTGGTGGTCCTGCGCTTTTATGTTGCTGGCATTTCCCATGCTCTACTTCGTTACCGGTTCAGGGACTTCAAAGCTGAGCAACGAACGGCTAGAGATTCTGCGCCTGCCGGGGCTTCTCCTCATGTATAGCGCTGTGTTTGGGACGCTTATCATGGGTGGACTGCTCGATAGTATGATGGTCATGCTTCACCGGGATGCTCATAACGTGGTAGAGCTTGGAGGCCGCCTGTCGATCGCGCTGTACTCCTTGCTGGCATTGACCTGGACCAGTCTGTTTACCTGGCGCTCGCGACGCTATGATGTGGCTCGTCTGCTGCCTTACCTCTTTCTGGCATTTGTGCTTTCTCTCCTCTTTGCTGGCCTGGCGACGACCATGGGGTATGTGCTGGCCATGACGCTGGTGGCCGTGTTCTATTGGTGGATAACACGCATAAGTGCTCGACGCTCCTGGCCCATCAAAGCGATGAATCTGCAGCTTGAGATCCTGGTTGTGCTGCTGGTGATGTTGACGGCATATAATACCGATCCCGGTTTACCGATCCAGATGTTCGTTCGGGCGTATGGGATGCCGTATGACAGCGCCGGGTATTCAACCTTTGTCGTTGATGTCTGGCTGCCGATCAAGCTGTGTTGTGTTGTCATTGGGAGCGCTGCTCTCTTTGGAGTCATCATAAATCATGTGGGGTGGCAAAAAATACCGGGACGTGATGTGGCCCGCTGGTGCTGGCTACTCCTGTTGTCTGGCCTGTTGTTGCATGTTGTACAGATTCAGCTTCTGCTCTGGACCAATAGCTCGCTGATCTGGGGCCTGTGCGTTCTGACCATCGCATGGGCTGCGGTGGCGGCCTTCATTTATCGTTGGGTGGGTGCCTCCTGGTCGTATCCAGTGGCGGTTCTGTCCCTCTGGGTTGCCTGTGAATCTTTGTCTTTGTGTTTTAGGCTTCCCTCTGGAAGCGTGGTCCTGCTCCTGCTGCTGTATATCTTCGCTTCTTATACCCTGATTCTGTATATGAAGCTAGATAACTGGCTGGTGCTGCCGGTGGTATTGGCGATCACCTCACTGTTGACCCTGGTCGATCAACCACTTCCGTTTTTCGGTCTGGCATTGTCGATGCCCGTGCTAGCAGCCATCTGTGCGCGTTGGGAGAAGTTGCACCGACCGGCGCGGGCGCATAGTATGCTCTCGATCAATCGCGCGTGGCCCTTGTATGTGATGGGACTTCTGTATAGCGTTGCCTTTGCTTTCCATGAATACGCTGTGCCCCAGCATGCGCTGTCCAACTGGATATCGCTTCCCGCTCTATTGAGTATAGAAATAGCCTTGCTGGCGCTTGTCTGGTATGTAGCCGCCGTGATCGATCGTGACGTCTGGATACTGGGTGTGGCAACCGCTTTTGCCGCGCTGGGCGTATCGATTCCGGCCAATCAATTCTGGTGGCTGGCCGGGGTAGCGATTGGAGTCTTGTTGCTGGCGGTTGTGATCAGTCGTGTATTCAGCTTGAAGTGGGCGCTCCCCTGGTATATCGTAGCCATCAGCGCGGTGCTGGCGATGGAGATACAGGGAGGAATGCAGGGCTGGAGTCAGGCGGCGTCCTGGACCCTGCTCGGTTTCGCGGCATTAATATATCTGTCTGGGGTCGTTGAACGCAATGAATGGGTGCAACTGGCCCTGCTCTGGATTTTTGCTGCTCTAGCTTGCTGGGCCGTTTACGCGGCCGGCCAGCTAGGGGACCTGTATCGTCCTCCTTTGCTGACGCTGGCTTTCGCGGGTGTCGGCCTGGGCATTCGCTATGTACGCTTTGGGATGGAGGAGGCAACGGGGAAGCAGCGTACTCTGCAGGTTCGCCATGTGTTGCCAGTCTATGCTACCGCCGTCTTCGGAGCCATATTGACTGGCGTGCAAGGCACCCTCCACGGGGTCAATACGCCTTTTTATGCGGCGATACCGCTGCTCCTGTTCGTCTTCGCGTTGACCGCGTACGGCATCTCTTTGCTTGAGCGGCAGAAACATGGGCTCTGGTTAGTAGCCCTGCTGGCCTTCTGGGGAATTATGCTGTTACCCTCGATCGTTGCCTGTTCATCTATCGTTGTATTGCCTGGTATCGGTCGCGTTGGCTGTCTGATGCAGACACAACTTGTCCTGCTGGCACTGGTTGGCAGTGTGTTGGTGTGCAGTGTGCTGGGAATGATTGCGCTGCGAGTCCTGAAGTTTTTTTCTGGTTCTTCGCTGCAAGCCTGGGGCTGGATCTGGTACGTGATCGCCCTGGTGAGTATGGCGAATACCTGCGTCTGGTGTGAGATGCAGGGGTCGACGATCCCTTTGCCATGGCTCCTGTTGACGCTGGGTATGTTTACCGCGCTGGTGATAATAATCGTGCTGGTAGAGCGGGTGCCTGAGCTGATAATTCTGGCCACTGTGCTGGCTGCCTGGACGATTCTGCATGCGAGTATCGGACAATGGAATCAACTGGGACTGCTGTGCCTGATCTTCTGCCTGGTGTTCGTGTCCCAGTTTGGTTGGCGGCTCTTCGCGCCGCGCTACTCGATCGTTCCTGCGGACCTGCTGACCAGCGGGGTGGCGCTCATCGGCGAGATGCTGGTGGTATTCTGCAGCTTTGTGTTGTCGGTAAATAATAGTCAGTCCTCACATATTGCCGCAGGTTCGCTGGTCGTATTGGCGGGCCTGATCTTATGGTGGGGTCAACTGCAGCTCGATCAGTCGCGTCAGAGGCTACTGCGCTACGTCGCAGGATTTCTCTGCTCCCTGGCCGTGAGCTGGGAACTGCATACGCTGGGGCAGACGGAACTTACTATCCTCTGCACCACTCCGGCCGTGTACCTTATCGTCATTGCGCCGTTTATCGGCCATGATGTTCGCATTCAACAACACCAGGTCCTTGGGCAGCTCTGTTCGGTTGCCGGAGCGAGCCTCTTGCTAGGGCCAACGCTCTGGCTTAGTTTCCAGCACGCCAATGTGGGACCCTCATTGTTGCTGGCCGGTGAATCCATCATCCTGTTATTGCTAGGGTTTATTACCCACATTCGCTTCTTCGTTCTCAGTTCTGCGGCACTGGTGATCGTCACCGCGATCCACGTGCTCTTCCTGCCCTCGCTGGGTATTCCCACTTTCCTGGCGCTCTTCCTGTTAGGCATCTTGCTGGTCATCCTGGCCACTACGCTGCTGCTTGTTCGCCCTCGCCTGGCCACTTTCTGGGCCAGTGCCGAATAGATAGGATATGACTGATGTGTGAGGTGGTGCATCGGGTGCGCATGGCGTATCCGATGCACCACCTCACACATCAGCACGGACGCCTGCGAGGGGGCGCTCAAGCATTCCGATAGGAGTCGGTGAGGGGAAACTGGTGAGCAGGATTATCTCAATTCTTCACCATTGTGATATGATGGTGACGTATATTCTGAAGCAGGCTATATCCAAATTGCATCTGCCTATCTATCACCTTTTTTGCTCTTTACCAGACCCGCTTTTCAGCAGTGAAAAGTGCTGTGAAAAGAGGATTATTTCTGGTTCAGGAGAGCAGAGCAAAGAGAGCATAAGCGTATTTCATATATGTGCGGGTGGTTGTGTAGTATAAATGGTCGTTGGATTTTGACTGATACAGGCACTTCGCTCCTGTCTTGAGCATGTATAGCACATGTATGTGAGACAGGGCGGTGTGGATGGTAGTATTTCAAATGGATTCAATAGCCGGTTCGTTCGGTTTATGAGGAGGGAGTCATGGAAATTTCGCTGCGGCTGGACACGCTGGGTGTGGTCGAAGTTCGCTATCTGCGTGGCCGAGAACGGTACCGGGACTGGCCCCAGTTTCAATTACTGGCAGCATCACGTCAGGCACGTGTTATTTCTTACTTCCCCCGTGAAGTAGCAGAGCAGCTTCATCAGCAGATTCTCATGATTGAGGCAGCTCTTGGCTTGAATGCGGGGAACAACGATGATGATGAGGAGGAAGAGGATGAGCAGCCTTTGCGCAGCCACGATGAGGGTGGGCATGAAGAGGGAAGCCGGTCGGCTGAACGTGATGGGACCTCTTTCTCGCCAGCTTTTGCTCAGGCTTTAAAGCAGCTCAATGAACTGGCGCGCCAGCGCCTGCCGGAGGCTGGTAGTAGTCAGGGCCATAACGAACTGGCTTCAGAGATGGATGCTGATAGTGATGAAGATGCCCTGGAGCAGCTACAGGATGCTTTCGTCCAGATGATGGAGGTGGTGCGCGAACTGGCTGAGGAGATGTCCACGGACGCATTAAAGATTACCGGACGGCTGAAATGCGCCCGTACCAATATTGAGTTCATTCCACGCGCGGATACCTCAGAGGAGACCGATGAGGACGAAGAGATCGAAAATCCACTTGACCTGCCGACGGACGAAGGTTTATTGAGCCTGGACGAGGTCGAACTGGTAATGGTTCTGCAATTGTTCGAGGAGGGGCGTGGCCGTCCCGAAGATCTGCCGGCGATCGAGCTGCAGCTCGATGTTGATGACTTTGAGCGCCTGCACGAGACCCTCGATATCGCCCTGGAGCGCGATCGCCGCAGCCGTCGCCGCCGGTGATTTTTTCAAATGATCGAAAACCCGTGGTAATATGCTGAATGCAAGCGTATATATTACCATGGGTTTCAATTTTTTAAGGAAGAGGATTGATGTTATGGGACGATCCATTACGATTGATGATCTGTATCAGCTAAAGTTTTTGAGTCGGCCACGTATCTCACCGGATGGACAGCGAATTGCCTATGTGGAAACAATCATCGATGGGCAGAAGCATGAGTATCATTCTGAGATCTGGATTGCTTCACTACAGGATCAGCAGGCACGACGCTTCACAACCGGTCCTGCCAACGCCCATAGTCCCAGCTGGTCGCCGGATGGTCGCTGGCTGGCGTTTGTCTCAGAGCGCGTGGGCGAAGGCTACAGTAGTGATCCCGCCATGCAGAAGAAGCAAGGGAAAGGGAAGCCACAGATCTGGGTTATGCCCACCGATGGCGGTGAAGCCCGGCAGGTAACGTATATGCAGCACGGCGCCGCTTCCCCGGCCTGGTCTCCTGACAACCAGCAATTGACATTTAATGCCCCCGTCGGACCGGCTGATGAAGAGACGGCCGAGGGGAAGCCTCTGCCCAAGGTGCGTGTAATTGATCGTCTCTGGTATCGCCTGGATGGCGTGGGTTTCATCAACGAGCGGCGCTCCCATCTGTTTTTAGTTGACCGCACCGGCGGTGAGCCGCGCCAGTTGACGGATGGGGATTGGGATGATAGCGAAGCTGTCTGGTCGCCCGATGGGACACGCATCGCTTTTACCTCCAATCACAACGAGGACCGCTGGCAGTTTCCTGGTGATGATGTCTATGTGTTGGACCTGCAGAGCTCTGAACCGCGGCGCCTTACCGATGGTAAACTGGGCTGCTCTTCGCCCTCCTGGTCACCAGATGGACAGCAGCTGGCCTTCCTGGCTGCCCCAAAGGTGCATGCCGCCGGTCAACTGCGCCTGTATCGCATTGCCGCCGATGCGCAGGATACAGTCCCCACCTGCCTTTCGACCGACTTTGTCGGGGCGTTCGCTGACTGGACCAACTCTGATGTTGGTGATGAGCACCTGGCTCCCGCGCCGGTCTGGTCCGCGGATGGGCAGACGCTCTACGCGGTCGCCACGTACCGGGGCGCCTCTCAGGTCTTTGCCCTCTCCAGCCAGAGCGAGAATACCGATCCGCCTGTACTGACCCCCGGTGAGGTGCACGTGCGTGATCTCAGCATAGATGCCGCCTCACAAAAACTGGCCTTACTGGTTGGCGGAACCACATTGCCGCAGGAGATCTTTGTGTGTTTGCTGGCCCCCCAGGCGGAGCTACAGCGTGTCTCGCACGCCAATGATGCCTTGCTTGATGAGATCTTCCTGGCACAGCCGGAGCGCATTACCTATACCGGTGCCGATGGCTGGGAGATCGAAGGATGGATTCTTAAGCCACAGGACTTTGATCCCGCCCATAAATATCCCCTGGTGGTCGAGATTCATGGTGGACCCAATACAGGCTACGGCTATGGCTTCTTCCACGAAATGCAGCTGTTAGCGGCACAGGGCTATGTCGTGTTCTACTGTAATCCTCGTGGTAGCCTGGGCTATGGCTATGAGTTCGCCGATGCCGTGCGTAACGCCTGGGGCGAGAAAGATTCCATCGACATTATGATGGGCATGGAGGAGGTAATCAAGCGAGGCTATATCGATGAGCAGCGCCTGGCGGTTACCGGTGGCAGCTATGGCGGATTTATGACGAACTGGCTGGTTGGTCACTACGATCGCTTCAAGGTTGCTATTACCGATCGCTGTGTCAGCAATATGGCTACTATGTTTGGGACCAGCGACATCGGCTGGGATCTCGCCAGCGACGTTCTGAGCACCACTCCCTGGGAGAGCCTGGAAAGCTATATGCATATGTCTCCCATCTCCTATGTCAAGAACATCCACACGCCGCTGCTTATTATTCACAGCGAGCAGGACCTGCGCTGTAACATTGAGCAGGCCGAGCAGCTATTCGCGGCCCTCAAATGGTTGGGTCGGGATGTGAAGTTTGTGCGCTTCGAAGGACAGAGCCATGGGCTCTCGCGTGGCGGTCATCCCAAACTGCGCCAGGTGCGCCTGCAGCACATCCTGGATTGGTTTGCCACGTACCTGGCCTGACCTTTATCGTCAATGGGAAATTGAGCGCTCTCACTTGTGCAGCCGCATACGCGGCTGCACAAGTGAGGAGTTGAAATAATACAGTATGTGGGTGCTTTCGCACCCACATACTGTATTATTTCAACTCCTCATAAATAAATTGCGCGCCGCAGGCGCGCAACCCGGGTTTTCAGATATCTCCTTAGTGTAGTGTATGACGAGGTACAAGACAGATGGAACATACTGGAAGTTTTGAACAAAAAGGCTGCAGGGAGATGAATGGGGATGCTGTTGTGTGGTTTCTGCAGCTTTGTGCGCGGCATGGTATCGAGGTCTTTGTCGATGGTGGCTGGGGCGTCGATGCCCTGGTGGGAAAGCAGACGCGTCCGCATGAAGATTTGGATATCGCATTGCAGCATAAGGATGTGCCCGCGCTGCGCTCTCTGCTTGAGGCGCATGGTTATAGAGACGTGCCCCGCGATGATACACGCGACTGTAACTTTGTGATGGGCGATGACCAGGGCCACGAGGTCGATTTTCATTCTTATACATTTGATGAGCAGGGTCGGCTGGTATTTGGCGTTGAGTATCCGCCCGATTCCCTGACCGGTCGTGGGACGATAGGGGGATACCCGGTGAAGTGCATCTCGCCCGAGTGGCTGCTCAAGTTTCATTCAGGCTATGAACTGGATGAGAATGACTATCACGATGTGCGTGTCCTCTGCGAACACTTTGGTTTTGCCTTGCCTGCTGAGTACGAGAGATTCGCCCGCAAAGAAGGCTAAGAGACGGTTGTTCAGGGTTTGAGGACACCCAGCTGGTTAGTGGCCGACTCGGTAAACCAGAAGCTCTTATCCGGTGCCTGGCTGATACCCAGTGGGGTGCAGTTCGAGCTAGGGATGGGATAATAATCGAACGCCTTTGTTTTAACATTAAAGTGGACGATAGAGTTGGAGGCCGAGACGGTGGCCCAGATATCGTTTGATGAGGTAGCCAGCAGGCCGTAGATGCCTGGGATGCCGCGACTGGTACCGGGGGCGGCATAAGTGGTAAAGCTCTCCCTGTGTGGATCGAAGTGGATTATGTTGTTGGTATTAAACGTACTGATCCAGAGCATGCCAGAGGGATCGCTTGTAATCTCCATCAATGAAAAAGGATCCTGATCCGCTGGCGTAGGTGGGGTATAAAAGCGTAGAGAGCCATTGGTTGGAGCAAGGCTGCCGATCGTGTTGGTCCCCGAGTTGGTGAACCAGATCTTTCCCTGCCTGTCCTGTGTGATGCTATAGGGGCTGAGCTTCTGCACAGTCCTGGGTTTGGATAGGGGGTAGTGGCTGAACGTACCGGTCTTGACGTTGAGCTTGCCGATGGCATCAGCGTTCATTTCGGTGAACCAGATGTTCCCCTGCCGATCCAGTAATAATTCGTTAGGTGCGACTGGCAGCTTGAGCGTCTGCTTGCTGCTGGTGGGATCTGGTTTGGTCACAGTGGGCAGCGTATAGATATCAAAGTGCTTATTGATAGGATTATAATGACCGATATAGTTGGCGTACTGCTCGGCATACCAGACTGTGTTGTCGGGTGCCACAATGATCCCCATGATGCCAGCCTGCCCCTGGGGAGGTGTGATCTGCTCAAAGGTCTTGCTGCGGGGATCAAATGAGGCCAGGTAGTTCTGGCCCATCTCACCAAACCAGACGCGGCCATGACTATCTATCGCGGGACGCATGATCCCGCTTTTATCCTGTGGCAGTGGGTACTCGCTAAAGGTCCCTCGCACTTGATTGGTCTGCGCGCGCGCCTGATCACCAGCCTGGTTCACTGGCATATCACTGCACGCGCTGATGAGTAGTAAGATGCCTACCAGTAGAGCCACGCTCCAGGCTGGCAGACGTTTGCGTATAGGTATCATCTGTGTTATTGGATATAGGTGCCATGGACGCCATCGTCGATCAGGTAATTGAGACGAGCCTGGACCACGGTATGCTGCCAGCCGGCGGGATTCTCGGGCAGGTCGTTGACCTCGACGCGGATATAGTTGTCGGTCAGACCCTCCCACTTGCCATGCTTGAATTGTTCGATCAGTACCGGAACGGTTTGGTTGAGCGCCTGCTCACGAAACAGGCGGCTATGCTCATCGTTCAATTCCAGCAAACGCTGGCTGCGGGCCTTTTTCACGACATCTTTAATCTGGCCGCGCATGCGGGCCGCCGGCGTACCCTGGCGTGGCGAGAAGCGGAAGACGTGCGACTTGGCGAACTCCAGTTCTTTTGCCAGCTGATAGGTCAGCTCAAAATCCTCGTCGGTCTCTCCGGGAAAGCCCGTGATAATATCTGTGCTGATGGCGATGCCAGGCACCAGCTGTTTGGCGGTGGTGATGATGGTGCGGTAACGTTCGCTATTGTAGCGCCGGGCCATGCGGCGCAGGATGGCATCTGAACCACTCTGCATCGGCAGGTGCAGATGGCGACACATGCGCGGGTCGGCCCACATCTCCAACCACTCCAGCTGAAAATCTTCGGGTTCCAGTGATGAGACGCGGATGCGCGGCATATCAGTGTCGCGCAGCAAGGTCGCGATCAGGTCACCCAGATCCAGCTTTTCATCCTGGTCAGGATGGTAATCGCCCAGGTGAATACCGGTGAGCACGATCTCCTGAAAGCCGGCGCGCGCCTTGCGCTGTACGTTTTCAACTACTGAGGCGATACTGCGGCTACGTGATCCGCCGCGCACATACGGCACGATGCAGTAGGTGCAGCGATTATCGCAGCCATCCTGTACCTTCATCTGCACGCGGGTGCGTGAGAACAGACGATTATTGGCCAGCTCGCTGGTCTGCACGTTGTCCGTAAACGGCGTCAGGCGGGATGGATTTTCGGGCTGCGGTTCATCTTCCTGGACCCGGAAGGTCAGCGCGTTATCGCTGCCGATATGCTGGGTATCGAGGGGCAGCACGGGCAGTGAGCGCTTCGGCTGTGTCGCCGCTGTCTCGCTGTCCATGCCTGCGTCCTGTACCTCTTCATCTGTAGACCCCGGGCGCAACAAGTGTTCGCGGATAGTCGGGACCAGCCCCTCTTTTTCGGTATTTCCGATGACGAGGTCGACGCCAGGCAGGGCAGAGACGGCCTGCGGATTCAACTGGGCATAGCAACCGGTGACGACCAGCAGCGCGTCGGGATGACGGCGATGAGCCTGTGCGATCAGCTGGCGCGAGCTGCGATCTCCCAGGTGCGTCACGGTACAGGTATTGACGATATAGACATCTGCGGGCTCCTCAAAGTCGCGCTGCTTGAAGCCGGCCGCGTCCATCTGGTCGCTAATGGCCTCGCTATCGGCTTGATTGACTTTGCAGCCCAGGGTGGTTACGGCAAAGGTTGTTTCCTGTTGTGCTAAATTCTCGGACATACTCTCTCTACTTGTTTCTGGCTCTTACATAGGGGCCTTGCTGGCTCTAACGGTATGATGATAATTCTGCTAACCGCTTGATTATAGCGCATTCCGCTATAGTTGGCTACCAGCCAATTCTTAATTGCCGCCTTCGGCGGCGCGTAAAAAGAGAAAAAGAAGTTTTGTGGGGACTGAGCATGCTCCCAGCATGCTCGCCCACACCCCAGCAGGGAGAACCCCGCACTCCTTAATTTGTTTACAGGTTGGGGTGCGCCTGGCGCGGTGTTGCTTTCACTTGGGGTGGCAGGGTGGCTTCATTCAGGCTTTTTTGCATCAAGGGCAGGGCGAACCAGATGTTGCCAACGCCGAAGAGGGTACCGGTAATCACGCGCAGTATCCAGTCGCTTTCCCGCCAGCCAAACATCTGTGTCGTGCCATCCCAGGCCATTGGAAGTAGCATCAGGATCCAGAGCCACCAGGGAATGCCAGGCATCCGTTTCTTGCTCAACACAAAAATCAGGCTGGTCAGAAACATTGAGGTATAGATGGAGAAGTTGCGCTCACAGAGGCCCAGCTGATGCCCAAAGATGTAGATCGAGTGCGACGGTATCTGGGCGCAGACGTAGTGTAAGGAAAAGAAGAGCGGTTTGGCGATGCTATCCAGGCCCAGGTAGGATAGGAACGGGATCGCGATCGCGATCGCCACCAGTATCCCTAACCCAATGGAGATAATCAAAGCCCAGTATTCAGTTAAAAAATCGCCGCCACGATCAATCCAGCGCTCAAAGGCGGATTTTGATCGGCCTGGCAGCACATGCGGCGGGGGAGGGGTCCCCGGCTGGTGATTGTGATTGAATGATTGTGTTGCCATCGCTCTCTACTTCCTTGTTGTACTACTTTATGTTAAACGCTGATGCCAGATCACTATATTCTATACGGCCTTCCGCCACAATGGTTTCATCAATCATCACGACCGGAATGCGATAGCGGTAGCGCTCGAAAAGGTCCATATCGCGCCGGATATCGATCTCGGTGAGGTCGTATTCGGCCTGAGTCGCGATCTCATCCAGCGACTCGCGGGCCTCATCACAGAGATGACAGCCGGCTTTTGTATAGAACGTGACCTGCGGCAGCCTCTGGTTTTGCGCCTGTTCTTCCACGCTCCCTGCCTCCATCTAGTAGTGTTATTGCTTCAATCATAACACAATTTGCAGGCAAAGGTGCAGAGGGATGGTACAAGAGATCGCTATCCATCCCCCCTGTACCATCCCGTTTTTTTTACCAGCAGCCGCGCGGAGGTGGCGGGCAGGTGACGTTAGGCACGTCGGAAGTATGTATACTGGTGAGCTGGGATGCAGCCTGGGAGCTATGCGTGTACTGAGTGGCGTGGGAAGGAGCACTATATCCTGTCCATAATGTGGGTGCCAATAGGCCTGATAGGCATATAGACAGGACAAGGGCCGCTTTACGCAGGAATTTTGCCATAATAAACTCTCCATTTCTTTGTACTATCGTTGTACCGGCTGAAAAGGAACGTTGGCGTTCCTGTGTTTCGGGCGCTAGTCTGTCATAAGTATTACTATCGGGAATAGTAGTACACATATATAGACAGATTTAATGGCTCAATAATGACAAATTTTTAAGATAATTTGAAAATTGGTTTTTATATTGGTGCAGCAGGGGTACGCCTTCGCGTACCCCTGCTGCACCAATATAAAAACCAGCCTGCTACTCTTGCACTATTTCACAAGAGTAGCAGGCTGGTTGAATTGATTAGTCGTTTTCGCGGGAGCGCATGCGTGCGCGCTCGTGCTGCGTCAGGTAGCGCTTGCGCAACCGGATGTTCTTTGGCGTTACCTCGACCAGTTCGTCGTTGTTGATGAAGTCGAGCGACTGCTCCAGGCTCATCAGGATGGGTGGCGTCAGGCGTACCGCGATGTCTGATGTAGAGGAGCGAATATTGGTTTTCTGCTTCTCTTTACAGATGTTGACGACCAGATCATCGGGACGCGAATTGAGGCCGACGATCATGCCTTCATAGACCGGTGTGCCCGGCTCGATGAAGGTATCGCCGCGCATCTGAGCGTTGCTGAGTCCGTAGGTGACGGCGGTTCCCAGCTCGGACGCGACCAGGGCGCCCATGCGGGCACTGTTGATCTTACCCATCCAGGGTACGAAGCCTTTGAGCAGGCTGCTCATGGCGCCATTTCCTTTGGTCAGGGTCAGGAAGGCGTTGCGGAAGCCGATCAAGCCACGGGTTGGAATGTCGTACTCGATGCGAATATTGCCGCTGCCATCATTGGTCATGTTGGTGAGCTGCGCCTTACGAATGGCCAGAGCCTCGGTTAACACGCCCATATAGGTATCTTTGGTATCGATAACCAGGTGCTCGACTGGCTCGGTCAGGTGGCCGTTCTCATCTTCGTGTGTGATGACCTCTGGGCGGGAAACCTGCAGCTCATAGCTCTCGCGACGCATCGTCTCGATCAGAACCGAAAGGTGCAATTCGCCACGGCCCGAGACGACAAACTCGTCAGGGGTATTACCATCCTCAACACGCAGACTGACATTGGTCTCCAGCTCGCGATAGAGGCGCGAGCGCAACTGCCGTGAAGTCGAGAACTTTCCTTCGCGACCCGAGAAAGGACTGGTGTTGACACCAAAGGTCATTTTCAAGGTTGGCTCGGAGATCTCAATCGAGGGCAGAGCCTCAGGATGGTCGATGTCGGCCAGCGTCTCACCGATATTGGCATCGGAGATGCCGGTCAGTGCGACGATATCGCCCGCGATCGCCTCTGGAACCTCGGTGCGCTGCAGGCCTTTATAGTTCATGACCAGGTTGATCTTCTGACGCGAAACGTCGCCCTCGCGATTGATGCGCGCCACCGATGTGTTAGGCGTGATGCGTCCACGGATGACGCGGCCAATGGCATATTTACCCTTATAATCATCATAGTCCAGGGCTGTTATCAGCATCTGGAAAGGAGCATCGATCGCAACTTCAGGAGCGGGTACCGTCTTCACGATGGTATCGAACAAAGGCTGCAGGTCTTTGCGCTCATCTTCTGGTTTATACATAGCGACGCCATCGCGCCCGATCGCATAAAGGATCGGAAAGTCCAGGTGGCTATCCGATGTCGCCAGTTCCAGGAAGAGATCCTGTGTCTCTTCAACCACCGCGTCGATGCGTGCATCTTTGCGGTCGATTTTGTTAATGATCACAATCGGTTGCAGATCAAGTTCCAGCGCCTTCTGCAACACAAAGCGCGTCTGGGGCATCGGTCCCTCAGCGGCGTCGACGAGCAGGATACAGCCATCGGCCATGTTTAATACACGTTCCACCTCACCACCAAAGTCAGCGTGTCCCGGTGTGTCAATAATATTGATTCGAGTGTCCCGGTAATCGATGGCTGTATTTTTCGCCAGGATGGTGATGCCGCGCTCACGCTCCTGATCGTTGGAGTCCATAATTAATGCACCCACCTGCTGATTTTCGCGGAAGATATGGCTCTGTTTCAGCAATCCATCCACCAACGTCGTTTTTCCATGGTCTACGTGGGCGATAATGGCGACATTCCGAATATCATTTCGTTTAACCAATTTTGAGTCCGCCTGTAAAGCCGTTTCAGCCTGCATAAAATGTATAATTCCCTTCGTGTGACAAACAGATCAAGCCGCGAGTTTCTCAGCGTGCGCTCATCTGGACACAACTATTTACGAATTTGCTTTTCTGCCGAACATTAAAAATCTTTGAAGCGTTTAATGCTTTTATTTAGAGGCATGGACCTTCAGTGAAGTCCATACGAAACGCAAGTTCTCTGTACGCTTGCATGACCGAGCCGTTGCAGTACAACATTGGGGTCAACGCTCATAGCCAGTAGTGGCCGCGGAATGTCGCAAGTCATGAAATCGCATTCTCGTAATCATGCGTCCTTGCAGATTGCATCTTACTTAATTGAGTTCCCGTAAGATTTTATCCTAATAATGGGTTTCTGTCGAGTTGAAGCCCTGTTGCATTAGCATATTCCTATGCGGGAACCGCTCACATTTCTTTTTGCTATCTATATCGAGTTGTGAAAACAGCCATGCCAGCCACGAGCAGAGGATGTGTTCTGGTGCTGGCCTCAATTTTCACATGTGCAAGTACATCATACTCTATCCTCCACCCATCTGTCCCATTATACGATAACAAATCCATCACATTGGCTATTCCCGGGCTTTCTTTGACGCCTGAATGGACCTCTTGCTGGCGCTGATTTTCCTGACAATGCCAGGACTGGAAAGAAAACGGCGCCCTTCATGGGCGCCGCCAATGTTTCCTGTCGGATATTATTCCTGCTTATAAGCGGTTAGCGCAACAGGGTACCATTAAGGGCGCGGTCCATATTATAGCAGGTGCTGATCAGGGAGAGGTGGGTAAAGGCCTGGGGGAAGTTGCCCAGTGCCTCGCCGGTCGGTCCGATCTCTTCCGCGTAGAGTCCCAGATGATTGGAGTACGTCAGCATTTTCTCCAGGACCAGCCGTGCCTCTTCAAGGCGGCCAGAGCGGGCCAGCGTCTCGGCCAGCCAGAAGCTACAGGGGCTGAAGGTTCCTTCGTAGCTGCCCAATCCATCGGCCGCCGCGTGCGTGGGATTGTAGCGGTAAACGTGCGAGTCACTGGTGAGCTCTTTCTGTATGCGGTCAATGGTCTCTTGCATGCGCGGATCGGTCGGGCCGGTGAACTTGGTCAGGACCATGAGCAGCGAACTGGCGTCGATGGCGTTACTGCCATAGTACTGGACGAAGCTTCTGGTCTTTTCATCCCATCCATTCTGCATGACATCTTCGTAGATGCTGGCACTGATATCGCTCCACTCGGCTATGGGAGCGGGCAGGCCACGATGGCGGGCGATACGGATAGCGCGATCAAAGGCCACCCAACTCATGACGCGTGAATGGACGAAGTGCTGCTGGCCGCCACGGACCTCCCAGATCCCCTCATCAGGCTCTCGCCAGTGCTCCCCTAACCACTTCAGCAGATGGCGCAGGTTATGCCAGAGATCGTAAGAGATATCCTGATGTCGGTTAAAGATATAGATTGAGTCCATCAATTCGCCATAGATGTCTAGCTGCTTTTGCTTATAGGCACCATTGCCGATACGGACCGGCGCGCTCTGTCGGTAGCCCTCCAGGTGATCGAGTGTTAATTCGGTCAGATCGTGCCCGCCATTGATGGTGTACATTGGTTGTAGAGAGCCATTGTCTTTGAGCTCATGGCAACGGGCGTCCAGCCATCCCATAAACGCTTCCGCCTCCTGATAGAATCCCAGGATCAACAGACTATAGATGCTGAAGGCGGCATCGCGTAGCCAGGTATAGCGATAATCCCAGTTGCGCGCGCCTCCCAGTGTTTCTGGCAGGCTGGTGGTTGCCGCAGCCACGATCGCCCCCGTTGGCTGATAGGTAAGCAGCTTCAACACCAGGGCCGAGCGCTGCACCATCTCACGCCACCGTCCTTGATACTGACACTGAGAGAGCCAGCGTTGCCAGTAGTTCATTGTTTCCTGAAAAGCACGCTCATACTGTCGGGAACTGATTGGTTGAGGCTCTATATCGTGGTCTTGCGCGCTCTCGAGCACAAAATAAGCTCGCTGATGGGTATGCAGGGTGAACTTCGCGTGCACGCCCCCATCCTCATCCTCTGCAAGCGGGATCGTAGACGCCAGCCCCAGGCTAAGTGAGGCGCTATGGAAGACGACACCATGGGCGGAAAGGCTACGTGTATGAGGATCGCGTCCGTAATTAAAGGCAGGTGTACACACCATCTCAAAGGGCAGTGAGCCACGAACCACCTTGACTTCACGGATAATGTGATGCTGTAGGACTTTGGAACCGGGCTGTTTGATGGGCATAAAGTCCGTAATCTCTCCCACACCATCGGCGGTCAAGAAGCGCGTGATCAGAATATTGGTCTCGGGCAAGTACATCTGTCGACGCCCCATGCTGGTGGTCTGATCGAATGCTGGACTGATGCGAAAGGTGCCCCCTTTATTTACATCGAGCAGGGCGCCAAAAACGCTGGGTGCATCAAAGCTTGGGATACAACACCAATCGATAGCGCCATTTTTGCCTACCAGCGCAACCGTATGCAGGTCCCCAATAACCCCGTAATCCTCGATCGGTTGATAGGTCTTATTGGATAGACGAGAAGTGGATATTTGTTCTTGCATCATTGCTTCCTTAAATAGATAGACACATCCTTATTTTTGATACGTTCTACGCCTATCGAATAGATGTCCTTTGCTGACTATATAGATGCGAGTTAATAAATATGAATAATTTTCTCCATGCCTCAGACATAGAGCGACAGGCATAGGGAAAAGCGCCTTTTCTGTTACGTTGCTAGCGGCGCTTGTCATAGATGATATTTTCCGTTATAATGCAGAGCAACGTGATCTTTTATTGAATGCTGTCCTCACAAAATAGTAATACTTATTCTGGACCCCGCTCAGCCTGTGTCTGGGCGTGCAAAGACGTGAGCCGCCATTTTATCAGCCAATGATGTCTGCGGAGAGAAAAAAGGACTTATGACTGCAACAACCAGAGTTGAAAGTAGCTATCAACCCCAATATGAGTCTATTGCCACCCGGCTCGTTGAGTTTATTCAGCAAGCGAAACTGCAGCCCGGTGATCGTCTGCCGACTGAGCAGCAACTGGCGGAACAGCTTGGTGTGAGCCGGGCTGTGGTACGCGAGGCGGTAAAGATGCTGACGGCCAGCGGATATGTGCGCACGCGACGGGGCAGCGGTATCTATGTAAACGATAAGACGCGTCCATTTGCCGCGGCCGCCATCGAGTTCTCAATGCCGGTCGATCCTGAGCACGTGCGCGAGCTATTTGAGTTCAGGAGTATGCAGGAGTCCCTGACGACCCGACTGGCGACCGAACGTATTACACTCTCCGAGCTTCGTGTTTTAGAGAAGTCTGTTCAGCTTAATCGCCAGGCTGCCGAGGCGGGCGACTGGGATCTTTTTCTTGAAAGCGATAATGCCTTTCACTATGGTATCGCTGAGGCTGCGCATAATCCTTTCCTGCTCGAAACCGTTGCTACCGTGATGCGCCTGCAACGCTGGGCCATCAAAATGGCGACCGGTGGGGCGCCTGGATCACTGTTAGCTTCAGCCGATCAGCACGATGCGATTTTTGCCGCACTCAAAGACGGGACACCAGATGGAACGGTCCAGGCTATGAAAGAACATATTGAATCTGTTTTCCAGGCCTATCAGCAGGATGTGCGGCGGCGTCTGATGGAAAACAAGCAAGAGTAGCGCAGCATCGTTCGCTTTCTATTTACAGGGAGGTTTGTGCGCGTTTGCTGCGTGTTGTGCGTTTCATGGTGGTTGGCGTGTTTCCTATCGTGGGTGACTCTGATGAAATAATGGAAGTGGCTTGTAAGCGCGTAACTTTCTCACGTATTAGTGATATCTGTGAATGGACTGCCTGGCGGGATTGCTGAAGTTTGCGGGCAATTTCAGAGGGACGTTCGTTGGCGACGAGATGGTGACAGATGATGGCCTGTTTTTCTGTCAGACCAATGGCCGGGCTTTCGAGAGCTGTTTTTGCCATATCTTCCAGGACTCCGAATTTGCTGCGTTTGTAATCGTTGAGGTCGTCCGGAGAAAAGAGCCAGCGATCAACTACCCGTACTCCGGGGATTCTTCCAGCTTCTACCAGATGCATAAAGTGCCAATAGCTCAGGTCTAAATGTTTCGCTGCCTCGTGGGTGGTTAACATACCATTTAGATATTGAAGATTATGATGTAGCTCACTACTCCTAAGAACCATGTCGGACGCCTTTCTACGGTGTGCCGTATACTAAAAGTGCCTGGCAAAGACATAACTTAGTCATGTGGAGTATACCATAGGTCCTGGCTGTGCCGCAAGGTTGATCAGGTTTCGTGCATTAAAAGCGTCAAAAGGACAGATACTGCGTATCAGCAGCATCAGCCCTTTTCACTTTATCAGGAGTAAAATGACGCTTGCTCCTTATTTTGCTGGGAAAAGATTGGGAATCTTCATAGCAAGCATCATATCCCCTGTTGCCTTAATTTTACCTGATAGGAAGGCGTTCATTGGATTGAGTTGGCCCTGGGTGACGGCGATCCAGTCTTGGTCGCTCATGGTCAGAGTGAGATCGGGTTTGACAGATTCGGGTGGGACAAGTTCGCAGGTCTGGTTTTCAATTTTTATGGCATAGACCCCGGCGTCCTCGCCTGTAATATTTAATTGAATGGTTTTCTTCAAGCCAGCCGCTGCCGCTGGATTGAAGAGCTTTTGCATAGCTGCGAAGGTGTCGACAACTTTCATGTATACCTGTCTCCTTTGTGGTTCGAGCAGGAAGGGCTCCTGCTAGCCTTTTCACAGTATATCATATTCTTGTTGAGGTAGACCTTTATTCAGACGCTACGCGTCTGTGGTGTTAATAGCTTCGATGGTAAAATCCCCGCGCTCAGCGCGGGGATTTTACCATCGAAGCTATTAACAATGGAGAGTGTGCTCTTGTGCCTCGGTTTGTGCAATGATATTCTGTGGGTACGGTTAAATTTTGCCGGCATCGTCGATAGATGAGGGAGGCTGAAGGGTGGTAGTGCGTTCGTGGTGCGGCGAAAGCATTCTATGAGGAAACGAGGTCCCTGGTATGGCTGGTACGCAGATTATGCGAAAGGTAAAGGTAGAAGGCGGCTACCTGAATTTTAGTTCTGCTCATTTTATTACATATAGCGGAAAGTGCGAGCGCTTGCACGGACATAATTATGGTGTGTTAGTTGAGGTTGAGGGAGATCTGGGTCCCGATGGACTGGTGTTTGACTTTACGATCCTGAAGAAGCGTACGAAGGAGATCTGCCAGCAGCTAGACCATCGTTTCTTATTGCCCCTACGCAATCCACACCTCGAACTGACACGTTCGTCGGATGGCTGGGAAGTTCGTTTTCGTGAGAGGCGTTATGTGTTTCCGCATTCCGATGTCGTCGAGTTGCCGATCGAGAATTCTACATCTGAGTTGCTGGCGCAGTATATCGGTGAAAAGCTCTGCCAGGTTCTGGAAGAGTATCCCACGGCAGGGCTGCGCAGCATCATGGTTGGGGTAGAAGAGGCTCCCACACAGATGGCTTTTTATCGGCAGGAATTGCATTTATAGCCGTGGATCCAGGCAGAGCCCAGCTACGTCCCGGCTGAAAGCGAGACGTAGCTGGGCTCTGCCTGGATAGTAGACCTGTTACCTGGTGATAAACTGGCGACCGATCGCCGATGCCACGGATTGGACCTGCGGCATGAGCTGACGGAATTGCTCAATGGTGATCGACTGCGCGCCGTCTTTCAAAGCCTCATCTGGATTTGGATGCACCTCGACCAGCAGGGCATCCGCGCCCGCGGCGATCGACGCCAGTGACATAGGACCAACGATGTCACGGCGACCCGTCCCCTGGCTGGGATCCGAGATGATCGGCAGGTGGGAGAGGCGTTTGATCAAGGGGAAGGCGCTGATATCCATGGTGTTGCGGGTTGTCTTCTCAAAGGTGCGGATACCGCGCTCACACAGGATCACGTTGCGGTTTCCCTGCGAGAGGACGTATTCGGCAGCCAGCAGCCATTCTTCAAAAGTGGAGGACATACCGCGTTTGAGTACGACCGGCTTGCGGGTGCGCCCCACTTCGTCCAACAACATGTAGTTCTGCATGTTGCGCGTACCAATCTGGAGGATATCTGCATACTCGCAGACCATCGCGACATCGGTCGGGGTCATGACCTCGGTAATGATGGCCATGCCGAACTCATCGCGCGCTTTCGCCAGCAACCTTAAGCCTTCTTCGCCCAGGCCACGGAAGCCATATGGTGACGTGGACGGCTTAAAGGCGCCACCGCGTAGGATAACCGCCCCCTCTTTACGTACAGCGGCGGCCGTCGTCATCAACTGCTCTTCGCTTTCAACGGTACAGGGCCCCGCCATCATGACCAACTCAGGACCACCGATGTTTACCACTCCGCCGGAGACACAGGCCGCCGGGACCTCTACCACCGTATCTTCTGGATGAAACTCGCGGCTGGCCAGTTTATAGGGTTTGGAGACACGAACGACATTCTCCACATTCGGCATGCCCTCAAGAGCCTCGCCGACTGCGGGATTGATTCCACCGATACTTCCGGGTGCACCGGTCGGGCCGATCGCGCCGAGCACACCGATCACGGTACGCTCCACTCCCTGTGATAGATGGCCGGTCAGGCCGTGTTTTTCCAGGTAATTCAACACATGTTGGATATCGGCTTCACTACTATTTGCTTTCATCACGACAATCATGAACATTACTCCTTATACTTGAAAATCAGAGAGGTCGGGGCAACGATAAGCGCCAGGCGCCAGTGCATAGCATAGGGGTATGGCGCATGAACGGTCCATCGTGACCTCTTCGTCATGATTGCCGATAATTTGCACTGTCATCGTATTGATTCATTCCATTTCCAAGGGAATGACCCCACCTCAACTACGCATCCACTCCGAACGTGGGGCGTAAATTAACCGCCTCTTTAATAAAGACATGTTGTATTTCTTGAGCGCTACGGGTCGTATTTACATGTATGAGCACACGAATACATTTTTGCAAGCTATCTGGTACTGGAATCTCGCGGGTGCACATCAGCGCGGTCTCGGTCCATCCCAATCCTCTGGCTGCGACCGCGGGAAATTCGGCATCCAGATCTTCCGTCAAGGAGAATATGGCGCTCGCGATATCCTCGACCTTCAGATCATTTTTCTCGATCAGCAACTCAAGGAGCTCCCTGGTTGCCGCGAGAATTTCCTCGCGATCGTTATGCTCTACGGTGGTTGCACCACGAATGCCTCGGCAATACATCACTTCTTCTGCCCTTTCACAATGGGATAACATCTCTAACTTTAGAGAAAAAGCCAGACGGATGTACCTTCCATTGTAAAGGATGATGGCAATTTTTTATCTGTATTATCTGACCGTTAGTATAACCGCTTCTATGTGCAGATAATATGTGATGGTATTGATCTTCCGCTTCAGAGACCGGTTTGTTGACCCTCTCACCTCCAGATTTGGGCTACTTTTGACGCAGATGCCGAATATATTCTCTGACTGCGTCAGCCGGGTTGTCGTCCTTATGCTGATCTATAATCTTTACCAGGGCGCTGCCGACGACGGCTCCTTCAGCGTAGCTGGTGACGGTGGCGATGTGCTCGGGTGTAGAGAGACCAAAGCCAACCGCCAGCGGGAGCCGCTGCTCCTGTGTCGCCGTGCGGATGCGCTGGATAAAGTTTTGCAGATGGGCGGGCAACTGCTGGCGGGAACCGGTCACGCCGCTGAGCGAGACGCAGTAGATGAATCCGCCGGGACCGGCGGCGGTGCGCCGGGCCGCCATGGTGATGCGCTCATCCGGTGCGGTAGGCGGAACCAGGAAGATCAGCGCCAGGCCGTGGCGGTAGGCGATCTCCTGCAAAGGATCGGCCTCCTCCGCCGGTAGATCCGGGATGATCAGACCGCTGATGCCGTTGGCGCGGGCCGTGGCGCAGAAGCGCTCCAGGCCATAGGCCAGCACTGGATTGTAGTAGCCCATCAAGAGCAACGTGACATCGCTTTTGGACGCGACCTCTCTGGCGATATTCATGCATCCCTTAACGCTCATCCCATTTTGCAGGGCGATGTGGCCCGCGTGCTGGATGGTGGCGCCATCGGCCAGAGGATCGCTAAACGGCATCCCTAGCTCAATAATGTCCGCTCCTCCTTCCGCCGCGGCCACTACGATCTCGACCGTTGACGCGGCGTCTGGATAGCCACACATGAAATACGGAATAAGTACTCCGCGCTCCTCTTGCTGGGCGCGTTCAAAGGCTCGGGTGATTTTCTGTGCCGGTATATACTGGCTGCCTTGTTCTTCAATAACGCTTCCTGGGATTGCGTCCATCATTTCCTCCTGCTCTTCTGTGGCGTCGCAAGCCAGATCAGCCATTGCTTCTCTTTTTTCAACGCAAGTGCCTGATCCGCCGCCCGCCTGCTCCAGGCTACTTTCAACGATTACAGATTGACATTAAAGGCTTTGGCCACGGTCATCATATCTTTATCACCACGTCCTGAGAGGTTGATAACGATCAGTGAACCTTCGGCAAGCTTGCCCTGCTGTCCCTGTTCCAGCACATAGCCGATGGCGTGCGCCGATTCCAGGGCCGGGATGATGCCTTCAGTACGGCTGAGAGCCTCCAGACCCTTGAGGGCGGTAGCATCGGTGGCCGTCACGTAGCTGGCGCGGCCGCTGTCTTTCATATAGCTATGCTCTGGTCCGACACCAGGGTAGTCCAGGCCGGCCGAGATGCTATGCGTGTCCAGAATCTGGCCATCTTCATTTTGCAGGAGATAGCTCATGGCTCCGTGCAGGACGCCGGGGCTACCGGCGACGAGGGTGGAGGCATGCATGCCGGGATCCATGCTGGTGCCACCGGCCTCTACCCCGATCAATTCAACCTCGCTGGCATCGGCGAAGGGATAGAAGATGCCGATGGCGTTACTGCCGCCGCCGACGCAGGCGTAGATCTGATCCGGGAGGCGTCCCTCTTGCTGCATGATCTGCTGGCGCGCCTCGCGACCGATGACGGCCTGGAAGTCACGCACGATGCGTGGGTAGGGGGCGGGACCCGCGGCGGTACCAAACAGGTAGAAGGTGGTCTCGACATTGGTGACCCAGTCGCGGATGGCCTCATTAATGGCGTCTTTGAGCGTTTTGGTGCCGCTATCGACCGAGCGTACCTCGGCGCCCAGTAGTTTCATGCGGAAGACGTTGAGCGATTGACGCTGAATGTCTACCTCGCCCATATAGATGATGCAGTCGAGGCCCAGCTTGGCGCAGACTGTCGCCGTCGCCACGCCATGCTGGCCCGCGCCGGTCTCGGCGATGATGCGCTGCTTCCCCATGCGCTTGGCGAGCATGCCCTGTCCCAGTGCGTTGTTGATCTTATGCGCGCCCGTATGCGCCAGGTCCTCGCGTTTGAGGTAGATTTTGACGTTGTTGCCCACCATCTCCGAAAAGCGTGGCACATAATGCAGGGTGGTGGGCCGCCCGACATAGCTGGCAAGTTCCTGATTAAGCTCTCCTATAAATGCCTTATCTTGCATCGCTTCTTTATAAGCCGTCTCCAGTTCCGCCAGGGCCGCCATGAGATTTTCCGGTACAAATTTGCCGCCAAAATCTCCAAAGCGTCCACGCTCATCTGGATACAGATTGTGCTGATAAGTGTTGTGCGTTTTTGTATCTTGCATATGTGCCTTCTTCCCTTATCTCTATGATGATCTTTTCCTTTTTTACCGGGCATGGTAGACCTCTTGTATCCCCGCCTGCGGCGGGGGAGGAAAAAGGGGATTGGTGGGGGACACCCCCAACCCCGGCAGGAGGGCCTCGCCGGCCCTCCTGCACCTCCTGTCTGGGAATCGCCCGATGAGAAAGAGTGCAGCTAGCGCAGCGAGGACTCTTCCTGGCGTTCTGGCGCCTCTTGCTGACCCTTCTCGCTCTGGCGTACCTGAGCGATAAAGGCCGCGATCTTCTGGCTATCTTTTCTGCGCTCGGTTTCAACTCCGCTACTGACATCAAGACCCCAGGGCTGGACCTGATCTATGGCGGTGGCGACGTTTTCGGCGGTCAGGCCGCCGGCCAGTAGAATCTTGCTCTGCTGTGCCGCCAGGCGTGCCAGTTCCCAATCTCCGGTGCGACCTGTGCCTCCCCAGTCAGGAGTGGGTGTGTCGATCAAGAGGCGCCAGGTAATATCCCGATAGGACGCCAGACGTTCCAGATCCTCAAGTTGCCGCAATGAGAGCGCCTTGATAACGGGTCGGTTGATCTGCTGGCAGAACTCAGGCGTCTCATCGCCATGCAACTGGATATAGTGCAGACCGATCTGGTCGGCGATCGCATTGATTGTATCCGCGTCCTCGTTCACGAAAACGCCTACCAGGTCTGGGAGCACCTGCCCCTGGCGTGGCTGTGTATAGCTCTGACTGGCTGCCAGTACCTCCAAGACGCGTTCGGGCTGAATGTAGCGGTGGCTGGGTTTATGAAAAATAAAGCCCAGCATGTCGGCACCGGCTTCAATGGCCGTGTCGATATGTTCTGGCTCGCTCAGGCCGCAGATCTTCACCTGGGTGGTATGATTAGCATGCCGCAGGAGCATCTGGATATGGTCCGGAATATTTTTAGAGACGACCAGTGATTCGCCGACCAGCATGGCCTGTACATCATAGCGGGCCAGTCGGCGTACATCGGCCTCGCTATGGATGCCGCTCTCGGCGACAATCACGCGATCCTCTGGTAGGATGCGCCGAATGTCACGGATCAGGTAGGGATTCATCTCAAACGTGGTCAGGTTGCGGCTGTTTACACCAATAATGACGGCACCGGCGGCGATGGCGCGTTGCGCCTCATCCTGGCTGTGAACCTCGACCAGGGCGCGCATGCGTAGACTGGTCGCCACGTTCAGGAGATCCCTCAATTGTTGATCGTCCAGGATGGCACAGATGAGCAGGATCATATCGGCGCCCCAGGCCCTGGCCTCATAGACCTGGTACTCATCGATGATAAAATCTTTGCGCAGGACTGGTACGCTGACCGCATTCTTGATGGCGGTCAGGTATTCAGGTGAACCCAGAAAGAAATGCGGCTCAGTCAGTACGGAAATAACCGACGCTCCGCTCTGCTCATAGATCTTCGCGGTGGCAACTGGATCAAGGTCGGGTGCCAGCAATCCTTTGGATGGTGACGCACGTTTCACTTCGGCAATCAGATGAACGCGGTCCCGAGGATCAAATGCTTCCAGCACATCTCGTGGACTTGGCTGTTCCAGTGCCTGTCTTTTGATCTGCTCCAGCGGCAGATCTATTTTGCGTTGCGCTAAATCTATGCGTGTCTGATTAACGATGCGATCAAGAAACATGTTTTTACCTACCATATGCCTGAGAACACTCAATGACCTCGGCCAGTTTGCGCCGGGCCTTTCCTTCCTGTAACGTCGCCTGTGCCAGTTTAATTCCATCCTTAAAGGACGCGACCTGCTCATTGGCCATCAGGGCCGCCGCCGTATTGAGGCAGATCATGTCCGTTGCCGGGTTGGCGTTATACGTCGAGAGGATCTCGCGCAGCATGGCGGCATTATGCGCTGGATCTCCCCCCTGGATGCCTTCTAGATTGTTGGAACTGGCCAGTCCAAAGTCCTCTGGCGTGATGGTGTAGGTGCGTAGCTCCTGCCCGACCCGTACTTCGCAGATGTGGGTAGGCGCACTGATCGAACATTCATCCATGCCATCCTCACTATGTATGATCAGGGCATGCTTGCACCCCAGACGCAGCAGCACCTCTCCCATCTTCTGCATCAGTGAGTTATCCGCCACACCCAGCACCTGGTAAGGGGTATGGGCGGGATTGGTCAGTGGTCCCAGAATATTGAAGACGGTACGGATACCGATCTCACGGCGGGTGGGACCAACGTACTTCATGGCTGGATGGTAGGCCTGGGCGAACATAAAGCCAAAGCCGCATTCATGAATGCTACGGGCCAGCGCTTCTGGTTCCAGATTGATCTGTACACCCAGCGCCTCCAGCACATCGGCGCTGCCACATTTGCTCGTGGCCGAGCGATTGCCGTGCTTGGCGATGGTAGACCCGGCGGCGGCAGCGATGATGCCCGCCGCCGTTGAGACATTTAAAGTACCTGAGCCATCTCCACCGGTCCCACAGGTGTCCATGGCCTGACTCGCGGCCGGCTCGTCGAGATGAACCTGGAGCGCTTTATCGCGCATCACCAGGGCCATGCCAGCGATCTCCTCTACCGTTTCCGCCCCCGGGCGCATACGTAAAGCGGTCAGAAAAGCGCCGATCTGTGATGGTGTGGCCGCACCGGTCATAATTTCTTCCATGGCGGCGGCGGCTTCCTCTGTATCGAGGGTTGCGCCCGACGCGATGTGAGCAATAGCTTCGCGAATCATGCTCAAATCTATCCTCTCTGGCTTCGTCTGCAGGCGATCTATCTCTCATCCCTGCCCAATGGATTGCCTACTGCTCTAAAAAGTTGCGTAATAAATCTTTGCCTACGTTGGTCATGATCGACTCGGGATGAAACTGCACACCTTCAACCGGATAGGCGCGATGCTTTAGGCCCATGATCAGGCCGTCTTCAGTCCTGGCCGTTACCTCAAGCACCTCTGGCAGCGAATCCTCCTCAACGATCAGGCTGTGGTAGCGGATCGCCTCGAAGGGCCGGGGCAGATTCTTGAAGACGCCTTTGCCGTCGTGGTGCATCTGCGACGTCTTGCCGTGCATCGGTTCGGGTGCGCGGATGACGCGTCCCCCATACACCTGTCCGATTGATTGGTGGCCCAGACACACCCCCAGCACAGGGATGCGCGAGCCAAAGGCGGCGATCACTTCGCAGGACATTCCGGCCTCGCTGGGGGTACAGGGGCCCGGAGAGACGACGATGCGCTCGGGCTGGAGCTGTTCCACGTCTGCCAGCGTGACCTCGTCGTTGCGCTTTACCACAACCTCTGCCCCGAGCTCCGCCAGGTATTGATACAGGTTGTAGGTAAAGCTATCATAGTTATCGAGTAACAGGAGCATCTTTCTTCTTTCCTCCCTGGGCAATGGTGGGTGACTCATGGGTCGTCTGCCGATTGATCTGCGCAATATGTTCGGCCTCATCGAGTGCTCGCAGCAGCGCCCGTGCCTTGTTCAAACTTTCCTGATACTCATTGGCCGGGGTTGAATCCGCGACGACACCGCCTCCGGCCTGGACATAGGCCTTTCCATCTTTGATGACCATCGTGCGTAGCGTGATGGCTGTTTCCTGGTTGCCCGTATGGCTAAAGTAGCCAACGGCGCCTGCGTACGCGCCTCGTGTCTCGCCTTCCAGTTCGCTGATGATCTCCATAGCCCGGATCTTGGGCGCGCCCGATACCGTTCCGGCCGGGAAGCCAGCCCGGAGCGCGTCAAAGGCGGAGACACCCTCACGCAACTGTCCCGAGACATTAGTGACCAGGTGCATAACG
Source organism: Dictyobacter halimunensis (assembly GCF_036245075.1). Classification (NCBI taxonomy): domain Bacteria; kingdom Bacillati; phylum Chloroflexota; class Ktedonobacteria; order Ktedonobacterales; family Dictyobacteraceae; genus Dictyobacter; species Dictyobacter halimunensis. The sequence continues at coordinate 517,798 of NZ_BSRI01000002.1, read as the reverse complement.
TGTGAGTAGCGTTCGATGGTCATAAAGTCATCGACCTGTACACTGCCGATCTTACTGACGCGTCCCACGTCGTTGCGTGCCAGGTCCAGCAGCATGATATGTTCGGCGCGTTCTTTTGGATCTTGCTGCAACTCAACGGCCAGCTGCTCATCGCTCTGTTTGTCAGAGCCGCGCGGCCGCGTCCCTGCGATCGGACGAATGGTCACTTCGTTGTCTTCGTAGCGCACCAGCAGCTCTGGTGACGCCCCAACCAGGTGGAAGTCCTCCAGGTCCAGGAAGAACATGTGTGGTGACGGATTGATGGCCCGCAGCGCGCGGTAGACGGTGAATGGCGAGGCGTTCACATGGCGGCTCAGGCGCTGTGAAGGTACCACCTGGAAGATGTCACCGGCCTTAATATACTCAATAGAGCGACTGACCATGCTTTCAAACTCAGCCTGTGTGCGATTCGACGTGACCCTGAGGGCTGCTTCGTCATAGATTGGCTCTGGTTCCTCAGGCAGGCGCACCGGCTGCTGGAGCCGCGTTTGCACATCGTCTACAATCTCTTGCGCCCGCCGATACTCGGCCTCGATGTCTGGCGCATCCAGGTGAACGTGCGTCACGACGCGTACGCTATGGCGTACATGGTCGAAGACCAGCACCGTCTCGGTCAGCATGAAGATCGCCAGGGGCAGATCCAGTTCATTGGGCCTGGGTTCAGGCAGACGCTCAAAGCGGGCGGCCGCGTCATACGACAGGTAGCCGACCGCGCCGCCAAAGAACTTGGGGAGCTGATCGTGGGACCGCTCAAGGTGAGGCGGCATTACCAGCTGATATTGTCCCAGTTCCTCTTCCAACAACTGCAGTGGATCGTGGCAGGCGACTTCTTCCTCGCTGTAGGAGTCAGGGACAGCATGCATGCGTCTCAACCGTACCGTTTCGCCTCGATGAATCATCACCAGGTACGGATCAATACCGATAAACGAATAGCGCGCGACCTGCTCACCGCCCGTGACGCTCTCCAGCAAGAAGCTGTATGGTCTCTGCGCCGTCTTACAATACGCTGAAACCGGCGTCTCCATATCAGCCAGGATATCGCTATAGAGCGGCAAAAGTGGCCGGCGATCATTCTTCTTCTCCCCCATCACCGCATCCCGTACCTGCTTCACCTCATCCAATGTTGGATAATACATATAGCACCTGCTCCATTTACTGCTGCGCACACTCTCAGAGAATCTGCGCAGTTCCCCGACAACAGTGTATGCTATGCTGGGCTGCCTGATTGCTGCAGTCAACAGACAGGCCAGCGGAAGTCATTTCAACTCTAACCCAGGCCTATAGCCCGCTTCATTTTCTCGGTAGTGCGTTCGGCAAGCGGGCGAACATCGTCAGCCCCCTGTTTCAGAAGATTTTCCAGCGCGGGCATATCGCTGATAATCTCCTGGTAGCGTTGCTGAATTGGACTCAGCGTCTCTACCAGGCGATCGGTCAGGGCCGCCTTGAAGTCACCATAGCCTTTGCCCTCAAACTCGGCCTCAATCACCTCCTGCGTTTGACCGGTGAGGATCTGATAGATCGATAACAGATTTGTGATGCCCGGACGGGCCGGATCGAACTTGACCAGGCGCTCCGAATCGGTGGTGGCGCGCGCGATCTTCTTTTTAATCGTTTTGGGATCATCCAACAGGGTGATATAAGAGCTTGGATTGGGATCGCTCTTGCTCATCTTTTTGGTTGGATCTTCCAGAGACATAATACGAGCCCCGCTGGTCCGGATCTGGGCTTCTGGAATGGTAAAGATCTGTTTTCCATACAGACTGTTAATGCGTTGCGCCAGGTCGCGCGTCATCTCTACATGTTGACGCTGATCATCGCCCACGGGCACATAGTGGGTCTGGTAGAGCAGGATGTCACCGGCCATCAGCACCGGATAGCAGTAGAGCCCCGTTCCTACCGAATCCATATCCTCGCCTGCTTTGGTCTTGAACTGCGTCATACGATTGAGCCATCCCATCGGTGTGTAGCAGTTTAAGAGCCACTGTATTTCAGCATGCTGGCGCACATGTGATTGCACAAACAGTTTGCAATACCTGGTATCGAGTCCACAGGCCAGGTAGAGAGCCGCCAGCTTGCGGGTATTAATATGCAGTTCTTTGGGATCGATCGGCAGCGTAATGGCGTGCAGATCGACGATGCAGAAGATGTTATCGTACTGATCCTGTGTCTCGACCCAGTTGCGGATAGCACCCAGATAGTTGCCCAGGTGAACATTGTTTGTTGGTTGAATGCCAGAGAAGACGCGTTTCTTTACCGGCGCCTGCGCTGGCTGTGTAGCTTCCTGTACCGCTTGATTGGTTTCAACTGTCATTCTTTCTTTCCTCCACGACGAATCGGGTGTGGCTCTTCCACATGAATGGTATGGGCTGTAAAAAGTGAGAAAAATTCCAATAAAAAAACGCCCCTCATCCGTACAAGGACGAGAAGCGTGATAAGAAGCGCTTTCGTGGTACCACCCTGTTTTAGATTAGCCGTCCAACATGCTTTGTTTGTCTGGAAAGGACAGATAATCCCTCTTGCCGGATACGGTGCGTTTAGACTAACGTTGCGGGCTCTTGAAAGCAGTGCGCAATTGTTAGAGCAGGATATCCTGTCCTCAGTAACGGGGGACATTCCGAAAGAGTACTAATAATTCCGGCTACGCCGAAACGTTCGCTCTTTAGCTACCAGGCCCATTCCATAGCCAGACTGGTGTCGGTTTCCACCATCCCCGACTCTCTGTGTCCATGCACAGCTATGTACTCTTCCTGTTCGTGGCTTCACTATTCTTTTGTCTTTACAAAATAGTATAAAGGGAATACGAACAAGTGTCAAGACTATGCTCGTGTTTCTGGAAAACTGTTCCTGGGTCTGTAATTCATGTATGAGCAAGTGGAACCAACGCGAGATCTATGTGAGATGAAGGTCAATACCAACGCATCAAGGCGCGCACGTTGTGTACGTAGCGCCAGTTAAAGATGCCACGGTGCTTCACGTTCCAGCCGCCTTCGTTATAGGCGCTAATGATCTTGCTCATATTACCGTGAAAACCATGCCAGAGGGCGCGTAAATAAATGGCTCCCAGTTCTATGTTGTCATAGAGCTTGTAGGGATCAAGGTGTCTATTGACCTGCCGATTGAGCCCCTGCGCGGTATAGGGCATGATCTGCATGATGCCGATGCCACCATCGCGGGCGATTACATGCTGGTTCCAGCCGCTTTCCTGCCACGCGATAGCCAGGAGTAGATTGGCCGGGAGCCCATGCCTGGCGGCGGCGTTGCGCAATAAGCGGTTGGCCTGCGCGTGGGAAGACCAATCCAGAGCTTGGTAGGCGTACCACCTGACATAACCATTGGCCTGGATGCCCGCGTTGGCTCGTCGTTGCACTTTTGATGGAATACACAGGCTGCGACCGGCATAGATCAGATTGATATTGTTGATCTGATTGGCGCGTGCGATCGTCCATAGATTGGCGCGATACATAACGGCAATGGCGTCCAGGGTATCGCCGGCGTTGATGCGATGCCAGAAACAATGTGCCGACGCGCGTGAGTGGGGGGCCGCGAACGCGTCGGGATGGACCAGCGATGCCACGACGGTACCCCCAGTAAGTAGTATGCTACATAAGATGAGCACTATATATTTGGGGGTGAGGAAACGAAAAAAAGTTGGGCGACTCCTATTCGCCTGGAGGCCGCTACTACCAGGTTTATGTAGTATTTTTTGCAATGGGTCCTGCTCCATACTTCCACTTCTCCTTTCCCATTTACTATATGCTCTCTCACAATTGTTAAATACAAATGCGGGTACCCCTAGAAATGCTAGTCTTATAAATTGCAGTAAAAATATTATATAGTAGCTGTATAGGAAAAATGTGCATTATAGCGTAAGCGTTGTATCATGCATATAGACTGAAGGCACAAAAAATGTTACACTAGTAGTGGAGTGGATGCCCGGCGAAATGTGTGTACAATTGACGGAAAGGGATACTCCCATTGCTTCCATTCCGCTCTCCAGACTGCAGCGCCTCCTGGCTACACATGCCGTAGCTTTGTCGAAGATACTAGAGAAACGGGACATGGTGTCATGAAAACAGAAGAGATTTTGAGTGCAACGGTTGAAGAATACCTGGAAATGATTTACAACATGAGCATGGAAGATGAGGTAGTGATCGGGGCCCGTCTGGCAGAACGCTTCCATGTTTCGGCTCCGACCGTAACGGAGATGTTGAAGCGCCTGGTGCGAGATGGCTATATAGAGATGAATGCCAAGCGGCATGTGACTTTGACCGAGGTCGGCAACGAGGCGGCGGAAGCTGTGTTGCGGCGTCACCGGCTGACGGAACGCTTTCTGGTCGACATGTTGGGGATGCAGTGGCACGAGGTGCATGAAGAGGCCTGCCGCCTTGAGCACTTCATCTCTGGTGCCGTTGAGTCACGGGTGATCGCTAACCTCAATAACCCGATGACCTGCCCACATGGCAATCCTATCCCCGGTTCGGTTCCCAATGCGCGCACATATCTTAAAGACAATCACGCGGCGCGCCTCTCAACCGTCGCCAACGGCGCCCACGTCAAAATACTGTGTGTGTCCGAGGTGGTAGAGGATGAAGAGGCTTTGATCATGTATATGCATGAGAAAGGTCTGACGCCGGGGACGCGCCTGATGATGCTGGCCCAGTCCGATGACGCCTCTTCCGTTGATGCCGCGACCGGAGAGCCACAGGAAAAGGTACGTCTGTTGGTTGACGAACGGGTCGTGACCATTAGTGCCGACGCGGCCACCAAATTGTGGGTGGTTCCAGAATAGTCATATAATGCTGACCGCAGAAGCAGATGGGCTTCCTGTCCCTCCATCTGCTTTTGAAGTTGGTGCCGTTTGATTAGCACCTCAAATTTCCCCTGCGAATATGGGCACAAGCAGCCATACAGGCGCCCCCCGATCTTCTTAGGTAATGGACTCTCTTTCTATATTCTGCTATACTTCGTGTTTGTTTACAGCTTGTTATTAGTCACCCATAGGTATTATAAAATCAGGCAAGGATGTAACGTGAGCGAGCGAGTTCAGCGAGTTTCAAATATGGCTGTGCCTTTATCCCCGTTGCCTTCTCCTTTGGTGCCGCTGTGAGCGGCTATAGAAACGATGCACACTGATGTGCGGAATGGTAAAAATGTGTCATGAGCGATTCACCTATGTCTTTATCACAGGCAAACCTGGAAGCGCGGGCTTCCAACACAACTGAATCCGCCGACCTGCCGCCTTCAGTTGCGGATGTCCCTCCAGTAGATCATGATGGCGGAACGATGGAAACACGTCGCGCCTTCTGGCGCAATCGGTTGATCGAGTGCGGCCTGATTCTTTCGATGGCCTTGTACTATGTGATTGGCAACCAGAATCTTAAATTCCCGATAGGTGGCCTGGAGCGACTGAGCCCATGGTTCGCCCTGCCTTTCCTGGCCATATTTATCGCCCTTTGCTGGTCTCGTTTATCCTTCGCCGTAGCCCTGCTGCCGCTGGCGTTGCCATATTACCTGGCGCCCAAGGATGTGATTCATGCGGCCGGATTTAGCCCGGCCGAGATTGTGCTCTGGATCTGTGTCGCGATCGCGGCCGTACAGTTACTGTTGAGGCGCCAGCACTGGTCCTATCGGCTCTCGTGGTCCGAACTGCGGCAGCGCATTGGGCCTTTCTTCTGGCCAGTTGTTATTTTTGTGCTGGCCGCTTTGATCTCACTGATTGGTGCCAGTTCCCAGCGAGATGCGTTGCGAGCCCTGCGGCAGGAGATTATAGATCCCCTGCTCTATGTCGTTTTGATACTATGCTGCCTGCGCTCGCGCCAGGATCTTGCTCGTATGCTTGGCGCGCTGTTCGCCAGCGGCCTGATCATTGCTTTCATGGCTATTGTGCAATATGCCATGTTCGGAAAAAACAATACTGTCTATGGAAGCGACCCCAGTGTAGGTCTGCTCTTTGACTACACGCTACCCATCGGATTGGCCATCGTCTTCTCGCGCCTCTCCTGGAAGACCCGCCTGCCGATCCTGCTATTGTGTATACCATTTGTATATGCGCTATTGCACAATGACTCGCGTGGCTCGGCGCTCGCAGCCTTTCCTGTGGTACTTGTATTCCTCATCATTTTTGCTATCCGCAATCGCAAAGTTTTATTGATTGGGGGAGCTATCGCCATAGTGCTTGCCGCTGCGGGCTACGGTGCCATGCACCAAAAAGTGGATCAGGTCTTCATGGATACGGTGATTAACGGGCACATGGATCAAAATCATGTTACCACCCTGCAACGACGGATACACCTGTGGCAGAGCGCCGAGGCCATGATTCACGATCAGCCGCTGTTCGGCTATGGGCTCGATAACTGGATCTGTCACTATGCTGATCCTCATGTGGTGCCCTCTGCCGATCCAAATTTTGTGAAAGATGGAGGGCTCAAGGCTCCCCAGTATTCATGGATGCTCTCGTGCCCACCGGCTTCACACTACTACATCGTCAGCGAGGAAAATGGGCAGACGACGCATATGTATGATGAGCCGGGCCTCTCGCATCCACATAACAACTTCCTGCACATCTGGGTGAGCATCGGCATCTTTGGGCTGCTGGCCTTTATCGCCTTCCTGGTCCTCTTCTGCTGGCTGTTTGCACGCATCCTGCGCTACCTTTCCAGTCGGACCGTAGAGCAGGGTGAGCACTGGCGCTGGATGGTGCTTGGGGCCGCCGCCGCCATGCTGGCCGGATTCATCCAGGGCCTGGTCGATTGCTCATTTCTGGCACAGGACCTGGTTTTCTGCTTCTGGCTCCTGGTTGCCACCTTGCTGGTCATTCGCGCCCAGATCGGCCTGTCCTGGAACAATCCTCTGAGACTGAAGCATTAGCAATATAAGGCGAAATTACTGCTTAGCTGTACAGGTCACAAACTACAGTCTGGTGACCTGTATTTTTTCTGTCTTTTTATCTTGACAAACTAATCACATTAGTTTATTATACTAATGTGATTAGTTAATTTGCTAATGACATTAACAAAAAGATGGAGTAAACGATGAAAGTAACGGCTGCTGGCGATAATCTGTTTCAACTGACTTATCTCGGGATGGTTAATTGTTACCTGGTACGCGAGGACGATGGATTTACTTTGATCGATACGGCATGGCCCGCTAGCCAGGCGCAGGCGATCCTGGCTGAAGCAAAAAAGCTGGGGCTACCGATCGTGCGCATCCTGCTGACCCATGACCATAGTGATCATGTTGGCTCACTGGATGCCTTGCATGCCGCTTTGCCTGACGTTCCTGTGGCGATCAGCGGGCGCGAGGCGCGTTTAATGGCTGGAGACGTAAGTCTGGACCCTTCTGAGCCCCAGGACAAGAAGCTCGGCAATTACCCCTGTCAGACAAAACCTACCTTTCTGCTGAATGAGGGCGATCGTATCGGTTCGCTGGAGGTTGTTTTCTCACCTGGCCATTCCGTGGGTCATGTGGCGTTCCTGGATACGCGGGATCGCTCCCTGATTGCCGGCGACGCTTTCCAGACATTGGGTGGTGTGGCGGTTGCGGGTACATTCAAACCTTTGTTTCCATTGCCCGCGCTCTCTACCTGGAATAAAGGCATTGCGCTGGAAAGCGCGCGCAAGCTCCTGGCTTTGCAGCCCTCTTTGCTGGCCATCGGTCATGGCCGCATGCTGAGTCAGCCCCAGGCGGCGATGGAGCGCGCTATTTACGTACTGGAGCGGGAACTCTCACAGAAGCAAAGGGAGCAGATGCATGTCGCGTAGGGCTGGTCTGGATCAATTGAGCGTGGTTGAGGCGGCGGCTCATCTGATTGATGAGGAAGGGATCGAGCATCTCTCCCTGGGCAGACTGGCTGAACGGTTAGGGGTGCGTACACCTTCCCTCTATAATCACGTGGCAGGTTTGCCCGGCCTCAAGCATGAACTGGTGCTCTACAGCCTGCGCGACTTGCAGACGCGCATCCTGCACGCCATCGCTGGCAAGTCAAAGGGAGAAGCGATCCTGGCTCTGGCCGACGCCTATCGGGGATACGCCAGGATCGCCCCCGGTCGCTACCTGCTTACCCAGCAGGCGCCCGATCCCGACGACCAGGAATGGCAGGAGATGGGTGGCCAGCTGGTGCAGCTTATCCAGCGCATCCTGGTCCCGTATCAGCTAAAGGAGGAGGACGCCATTCACGCCATTCGCGGACTGCGCAGCCTTGTACATGGCTTTATCACCCTGGAAGTAAACGGCGGCTTTGGCATGCCCATAGATCGCGAGGCCAGCTTCCACTGGCTGATTACCATGTTTATCGTCTCTCTTGAAGGTTCAAACAAGCTATAGTTTTTATCATGCGAGCAAGCTCACAAAAACAAGCGATTATACCTATTATATTGAAAGGATGCCATTGATTATGTCTCTGTCACTGTTCAAAAATATGAATCTGGCCCTGGTCTTTTTTCTGGAAATGGGTGTGTTGGTGGCGCTGTGCTATTGGGGCTTCCACAATGGGGAGGGGGTAATCGGGAAGATCGCATTGGGGATTGGTGCGCCGGTACTGGCGATAGTGGTCTGGGGCATATGGGGTGCGCCAAAGTCGCAGCGGCAGCTGCATGGTCCCTGGTATCTACTACTGCAGATCGTTTTCTTTGGCTCTGCTGTCCTGGCTCTCTACGCCGCCAGCCAGCGTTTGCTGGGCATTGTGTTTGCGGTTCTCGTTGTGCTGGCCTGTGGTCTGGCTTATATGTGGCGCGATAAATAATATGTTTAACCGGGGCCGAAAAAAGTTGTGCAATGGTTCATAATATGAATGCGATATAGTTCACTGTAATTATTCTTCCTGGCGATTAAACTGGACAAAAGAGACTGCCAGGGAGAATTTCATGAACGTTACGTTTTCGGCTACCACGTTATTAATCTGGCTGGCCTGCCACTTTATCGGAGACTTCGCCTTTCAGAGCGCGTGGATGAGCATGGAGAAAGGGAAGAGTTGGGAGGTTAACTTTTATCACTGCGCGACCTATACCGCCACCTTTGTGCTGTTTGCCCACCCCTCATTACTGGCGACTGCGATTATCTTTGGAACCCATTTTATTGTGGACCCCTTGAAGGCGCGCTACAAACTGATTGATCCTATCTGGTTAGATCAAGCCTTGCATATTCTTACCATTCTTCTGATCCTCTTTTTTCATTTCTAGCCTATTCTCTCATTAAAACAAAGTATATTACGACAAATGAGGGGAAGCAGATTGTGCTTCCCCTCATCTATATTTGCTAGCCTCGATGTTAGAGAAATTTGGAGTTAGACGTTTTGATTGGTTGGTGGTGTGTCGCTTCCCGGTCCGGCGGTGTTTTCTGGAGTGTCATAGATGAAGTCATTCAGGTCTTTGTGGGTGCGTTCCAGGATCACGCGCAGGCGAGCGAGCTTTTCGGGATCACGGAAAGATGAGCGGCCCGCGATAGCAAAGAGGCGGGCAACCTCCATGGCCTCGGTGCGAATAGCCTGAATCTCCGGCTCATTCCAGAAGCGGCCACGAGCCCAGGGCGGGGTGAAGTTCTCTTCCTCTTTCTGGCGCTCATTGAGGAAATTCTTCCCTTCCTCTGTGATGCTATAGATCTTCTTGCCGTTCTCCTCGCGGACCGTAACGAGCCCGCGATCTTCCAACAACTGCAGTGTCGGATAGATAGTACCGGCGCTGGGAGCATAGAAGCCGCCAGAGCGCTCCTCCAGAGCCTTCATCATCTCATAGCCATGCATAGGACGTTCGCGCAGCAGTTCAAGCAGCGCATACTTGACGTCACCTCGTCCAAAGAACCGTCCACCCCTGAAAGGGCCACCCTCAGGACCAAAGGGACCGCCAGGGCCAAAGGGGCCACCAGGGCCAAAGGGTCCGCGACGCATTCCAAAGAAGCGAGGTCCATGATGGTGATGATGAGGCTCATCACGATTGAACCATGGTGGTGTCCATCCTTCCCAATCCTGGGGTCCACCTTCATAACCAAAGGCAAAACGTCTGTTAAAACGGTTAAACATTTCAGCGGGTCTCCTTTCTGAGTCCACTAGATTGCGATATATCGTTATCGTATTCTTACTATATGCGATATATCGTATTGTTGTCAATATGAATTACGTGCAATCTGGTCGGAGGTTACAAATAACAGACGTCAATTGTGATGATATTCAGGAAAAGCCTCATATTGGTGTGCCAGGATGATCTTGATAAACCCATTAAGAGAGGAAGAATACAGCGGGTGGAAATCGGCGGTTTTACAAAGATCCGCAGTTGAGTTCGCACATTCTCTTTGGCAGAATGGAAACTTCTCTCTGCGGATCGTTGCATTTCTATTGATGGGTTGTATGGGTGTTGGGAAATAATGCCTTGTCTGACGACGTCTTGAAAATAAGTTATGCCATTTGTGGATGCCAGCGTGTGGCTAACAATGCATAGTAACTATGATTGACAAGAGTCCAGAGCGCTTGAAAGAAGGCGGGATCACGATACTCAAGGTGGCGAAGCAAGCTTTGTTGCTTTTCAGTGCTGGCGAGACAGAAATTTCCATCGGCGGATAAATTCAGCTCATGCAATGCCGTGCGTAAACGCTTCTCACTCAACATCGGGGTATTTTTGCGCCCGGCTCTGGGCGAAATATGAAGCAGGATATCATCAATTAAATGCAAACTGGAAGGGGGTGGAAAATCCTCATCAGATGGGATAAGAAGATCGATAATAGTGTTGAGTTGAGTCTGTTCCTCAAAACTTAACTCAACTTGTGCCTTACGAAATGTCGGTGCGAACCGAAGCATGTCGTTCATTTGAACTCCTCTTTTGGATTTGGGGGGTTGCCGTTTTTACCTCGCATAATAGTATCATATCCTTCTCTAGTAGTTCAACAGGTGCCGCAAAAAATATAGTTTTTATAACACGCCCTTTTTAAGCTCTGTATTATGAAGAAAATCGCTCGTAAAAGCTCATCCATTAAATGCATAATTCTAATCATCAATACGCTTATAGAGAGACTTGAGGGTGTTGTTAGGTAACCGGACGTTTATCGATAAATTACTACAGAAGTAGTATAGAAAAAATTGCGAATGGGTTTGCGATAATCAGATGTGAACAGTAAAGGTCAGGAAATGTGGATAAAGTATCTATGAAGAACTGAGTCGTTTTTATTTATAGCTGCGTAGCTTGAAGAAATCGCCCCCTGCAGGATAGGTGGTTCCCTGAAGAGGGCGCTGTTTAGAAGACGATGGTTTTGTTTTCGTAGACCAGCACACGGTCTGACGTATGCAGGCGTACAGCTTCGGCGAGCACGCGACGTTCGACATCGCGGCCCTTACGGCTCAGATCATCCACGGCATCGCGATGATCGCAGTGAATGACATCCTGGGCGATAATGGGTCCCTCATCAAGGCTACTGGTAACGTAGTGGGCGGTGGCCCCGATCAGTTTGACGCCGCGTCTGAAGGCCTGGTCATAGGGACTGGCCCCTACAAAGGCGGGCAAGAAGCTATGATGGATGTTGATGATGCGTTGTGGAAAGGCGTCGACAAAGAATGGCTCCAGGATCTGCATGTAGCGTGCCAGCACCAGGAAATCTACCTGATCGCCAATAAATTCAAGCATGCGCCGTTCATCCTCCTGCCTGGTCTCGCGCTTGACAGGAAAATGATAATAGGGAACGCCATACATGCTGGCCAGTCCCTCCAGGGTGGGGTGGTTGCTGATAATAAAAGGAATATCCATCGTCAGCTCACCGATCTTCCAGCGCCAGAGCAGATCAACGAGGCAATGGTCATATTTAGAGACCAGGATACCGACACGCTTGCGTCGGCGCGAATAGCTGACATGCCACTGCATCTGAAATCGGTTTGCAATGGATTGAAACGCTGCAGGCAGATCCTTCTCATTGAGCGCAAAGGTATTTTCCGCAAAGCTGATGCGCATAAAAAAGCTGCCGTCGTGCTGATTGGTTGAGTATTGATCGGATTCCAGAATGTTTCCATGGTGCTCAAAAATAAAGCCTGAGACGGCGGAGACAATGCCTGGTTTATCAGGACAGGAGATAAGCAATGTGATCGTATCTTTTTGTGTGGACACCGCGTGGCCCTCCCACCAGTTTTTAATGAATAGTATTTCATGCTGTTCATCGAGCAGCGTATCTATAGTTCAGACGTCTATGGTACGTCGTGTCCATAACTGTGTCAATGGACAATGCCGCCATATCTATTTTATCGCGTGGTCACAATTGCTATGTCAGCAACTGTGACATCACAACACAAAAAGGGTGCGAGCGTATGCGCCCGCACCCTTTTTGTGTTGGTTGATTAAGATAGTACCGTCTTATCAAATTGTAGCTTGAGCTGCGTAAGGTCAACTTTGTCATTGACAGGGAAATCGATATAGCCGTTCTGGGGCTTACCAGGATAGACAGCCGCATTGATCGAAGCCACCTTCCCCTTGACGCTCTGGCCTGAAGGTAAGATCAAGCGCGTCAGACTGACGTAGTCCACACCGATGGTATCACTATTGTTGTTGGTGGTATTCAGGGAGACACGTACGACATAGGTGCCTCCGGGCTTGAAATCATCGGAGAACTTGCTGGCCATCTCAGCTTTCGTAAAGGTGATATTGACCCCATTATACGTGTATTTTTGATGCAGGTCAGTGCTCGACACCGGATTGGTGACGACGACTGTGGGTGTTGGTGGCGGGGCGAACAGGGAGTCGTGTTCTACTTCGTGTGGACCCGAGCGAAGCACACCATATACCGCAATTGCGATGACTATGATACCCAGGATGGTGCCCATTCTGGGAGAGATAAGACGACGTTTTTTGGCCGGCTGTTCCATGATATATCGTTAGCTCCTGGTAAAAATCTCTATCTATGTATCGTATTATAGCAAAGGCCTGCCATTTTACCTATCTTAATGGTGGTCTATCAACTGCCTGTTGGAGTTCCTGGATCTCAGGCAGGGCCAAGCGTACCGTTGTACCCTGTTCCGCGTCGCTCTGGATGGCGATCTGCCTCCGGTGGCCCGCACGCTTTCTTTCGCGATAGAGAGCCCCAGCCCGGTCCCCCCGATGCTGCGAGAGCGCGCCTTGTCGACGCGATAGAAACGCTCACCGAGATGGGAGATGTGCTCTGCCGGAATGCCTTTGCCGGTGTCCTGTATCTCTACAATGATCTGCTTTTGCTGACGAAGGGTACGTACATTCACCTGCCCACCCTGGTGATTATATTTAATCGCGTTATCCAGCAAGCCCAGGACGGCCTGCTCCAGCATCCCTTGATCACCCAGCACCTGCCCCGGCTGACTTTCGGTGATCCGAACGATAATGTGCTGCTGCTCTGCCAGCGCCTGCACACGATGTACCATGCAGGCTGTCAGCTCCGCCAGATCGATGATATCCCGCTCACAACGCACGGTGTTGCTATCAAGGCGGGCCAGAGTTAACAAGTTCGTGGTGAGTTTTGTCATATGCGTGGTTTCACCGATGATATCATCGAGCAGGGCCGCATCCTCCTCATCCAGATGCTTCCGTCCCCGCAGCAGTACATCAGCATCGGCACGCAGCAATGTGAGCGGGGTGCGTAGTTCATGTGAGGCATCGGCGATAAAGCGCTGCTGCTTGAGCCACGCCTGACGCGCCGGCGACAACGCCCGGTCTGCCAGAAAGAGTCCGCCTGCTCCCGTTCCCACTAAGGCGATACTTCCAACAGAGAGTAGGAGAACCAGCAATAGATTGAGCGTGGATGTCTGGGGCTGGATGGTCTCGCCCACCAGGACAACGCCACTTGTAGCATTACTATCCGGCGCGGTTACGAGCAGGGCATAACGATAGATAGGGCCGACTGTACCTCCGCCATCGACGATATCCGAGGCTGGCTGACCCGTTTTGAGCGTGGTTTTGACCAGGTTCGTATCCAGAAATGTTGAGGGCAGGCTGCTGGCATCGGGCGTTGGGAGCAGGCTGGGGAAGTTGGCTGATGCCGATCATCGGGATTGGTTGCGCGATAGCCGCGATTGTGCTCTTCCTGGGACGCCTGCTGCCGCGCCAGGCGATTACCGATCGTCTGCTGATGCCGGCGGTCGGCCTGGGTCTGGCGGCGCTGCTTTTAACCCCCACCGTCTGGTCAGCTATCCCAGCCATCGACAATATCGCGGCCGATCTGCCGATGGCTGGTCAGAGCCAGGGATTTGGCGGCACCGGTGGTGCCTCGGGCAATAGTCGCCGCTTCGCCTTTGATCGACAGGGAACTACAACCACTAATCAGCCAGCCCCCACAGGTGCATCAGGAGGTTCACCTGCGGCTGGGCCTGGTAACGGTGGGAATAGTGTGGATACCGCGCTGATCACATACCTGGAGGCCAACCAGGGCAGCACGAAATACCTGCTGGCGGTTCCCAGTTCCCAGACGGCCGACTCAATTATCCTCTCTACCAACAAAGCCGTCATGGCTCTTGGAGGCTTCTCCGGTAGCGATCCCATCCTGACGAGCAGTCAGCTCAAGGCCCTGGTCGCCAACGGCACCGTGCGCTACTTCCTGCCTAACGGTTCGGGTGGCTTTGGTGGTGGTCCTGGTGGACAGAGCAGCAGTACAACTTCCTGGGTGACACAAAGCTGTAAGGTCGTTCCTTCCAGTCAGTGGCAATCCAGCACATCGACCACTAGCAGTGGCTTTGGCGGCTCTTCACAGCTCTACGATTGTAAAGCCAGCAGTTAGTAAATCCAACAGCAAGGAGGTATGGCAACCGTTGTCATACCTCCTTGTCATTAGACTCTTTCGCGTTCTCAGCGATTTATTATGTTAAAATAGGGGAGAAATCTCTATAGATTGTAATAAATGATATCCTGGCTCCCGACAAATGAAATAAGGTTGTTGTTAGTGCTTTGATGGGTAACATGGTCTGTTACTCTCTTTTGTTAAAACCTGTATTTATTTTAGGAGGGACATAGATATGGCCTATCACAGTGAGGTGGTGGGAAGCCTGCTCAGGCCGACCTACCTGGTAGAGGCGAGGAAGCAATTTGAGGCAGATCAGTTGAGCGCCGCGGACTTTAAGTCCATTGAGGATCGAGCGGTCAACGAGGCGATCTCCTTGCAGGAGGAGGTCGGGCTGGATGTGATTACGGACGGTGAACTGAGGCGCTATGCTTTTTATGGCCACCTGGTTGATGCTCTGTCGGGCTTTGATAAGTATGGTGGCTGGGCCATCCCTTTCAGGGACGAGAGTGGTGAGGAACTGGTCCTCAGGCGTCCGGTGGTGGTGGAGAAGTTGCAGTGGAAGCGCAGCATGTGCGCTGAGGAATGGGTCTATCTGCGATCACGCAAGTCGCGCCCCGGTAAGGTAACTATGATCAGTGCCCAGCAGGCCGCCGCCTATTATGATCCCGAGAAATCGAAGGCGGCCTACGCCACACGTGACGCCTATCTGGCCGATATTGTGGATTTCTCGCGCCGCGAAGTCGCGGAACTGGTGCGGTTGGGTTGCACCTATATTCAGATCGATGCCCCACAATATGCTGCCCTGCTTGATCCACAGATGCGCGAGGGCTATCGACAGCGCGGCAGCGATCCGGATAAGATCATCGATCAATGTATCGCCATGGATAATGCCATCATTGACGGGCATCCAGGTGTCACATTCTCCATGCATATCTGCCGCGGCAATAATCAGAGCAAGTTCTATGCCAGCGGCGACTATGAACCCATCTCGCGCATCTTCAGTCAGACCCACTTTCAGCGCTTCCTATTAGAGTACGATGATGCGCGCTCCGGTGGCTTTGATCCGCTGCGCCACGTCCCTGATGATCGCTTTGTGGTCTTGGGACTGGTCACGACCAAGAAGACACGGCTGGAGACCGCTGACGAACTGCGTCATCGCATTCGGGAAGCCTCTCAATTTGTGCCTCTGGAACGCCTGGCGCTCAGTCCTCAATGTGGCTTCGCATCGACCATGGAAGGCAACCATATCTCCTTTGAGGATCAGCACCGCAAATTAGAGCTCGTCGCCAGCGTGGTGTGTGAGATCTGGGGCTCGTAATCAGCCGTCTGTTTCTAAGGAACTGGAGCTGTAATCATGACAGAGTCACGCTATGAGCAGGGAATGCGCGTCCGCAAGGAGGTGCTGGGAAGCGAGCACGTCGAGCGGGCGCAGGCCAATACCACATCCCTGGACGCCGATTTCCAGCGTTTCATTACCGAGACCGCCTGGGGCACCCTCTGGTCTCGGCCAGATCTGGACAGGCGCACGCGGAGCCTGGTGACGATCGCCATTCTGGCGGCGCTGGGTCGTGAGGAACTGGCCCTGCATCTGCATGCCAGCCGCAATTGTGGCGTCGATCCACACGAGATTGCTGAAGTGCTCTTACATGTAGGGGTCTATGCGGGGGTGCCGGCGGCCAACGCCGCTTTCAAGCTAGCGAAGAAAGAGTTTCCGGACGCCGATATGCGAGATGAAGGGAGCGAGGAATGAGCCATATCACTATCGGCGATATCGTGCGGGGAGATAGAGAAATCTTTCCTCCCTATTTATACGAGGCCTATCAATCCACGCGTCGCCGAGCCCCGCTGTTGCCACTGATTGATGTGCCGCTGACCATCTCTGAACTGACTGGTCCCGGCCCGGCTATTAGCGCGGTTACACCCGAGGATGCTGACCTGACGCGCAACGCTGGCACAGGCGGTGAGGCGATCGGCCAGCGTATCATCGTCACGGGGTGTGTGCTGGACGATCTGGGCAATCCCATCCCCAATACGCTGCTGGAGATCTGGCAGGCCAACGCGTCCGGTCGTTATCTGCATAAGCGCGACCAGTGGCCGGGACCGCTCGATCCGAACTTCCTTGGCATGGGACGTTGTTTGACTAATGCCGAGGGCATCTACCGCTTTCTGACCATTCGGCCGGGGGCGTATCCGTGGAAGAATCATCCCAATGCCTGGCGGCCGGCGCATATCCATTTTTCCCTGTTTGGTCAGTCGATGATGTCGCGCCTGGTGACGCAGATGTATTTTCCAGACGACCCTCTGCATCAGCTGGATCCTATGGTGCAATCAGTCCCGACTGAAGCTGCCCAACAGCGCCTGATCGCGAGCTATGCGCATGATGTAACCGAGCCTGAATGGGCGCTGGGATATCGTTGGGATATCGTTGTGCGCGGGTCCCACGCGACCCCGTTTGAGTCGTCAGGAGAGGGAGGAGCATGAATAAGCCTACATTGACGTCTGCGCAGACGGTTGGTCCCTTCTTCGCGCCCGCTCTTTTGCGTGAGGATTGTCGGCGCAACGTTTTAACTGGTCCCCAGACCATGGGTGAGCGTATTCGTATTGAGGGCATCGTGCGGGATGGCGACAGCCTGCCGGTGTCTGATGCGTTGATTGAGATCTGGCAGGCCAATGCGCATGGCCGCTATAACCATCCCGCGGACCAGGGCTCGGCTGAGCTTGACCCTTCTTTTAGTGGATTTGGCCGCTCCGGTACCGCTGAAGATGGGAGCTACTGGTTTGAGACGGTGAAGCCGGGTGCGGTGCTTTTTGATGGGTCACGGTTGCAGGCGCCCCATATCTGTGTGACCGTCTTTGCCCGTGGACTGCTCAACCACCTGGTGACGCGCTTGTATTTTGAGGACGAAGAGGCGGCCAATAGCGGTGATCCCATTCTGCTGCGCGTCCCTGAGCAGCGACGCCCAACGCTGCTGGCCCGACGTGATATGGATGGGGATCTAGTTCGCTATCGCTTTGATATTATCTTGCAGGGGGCGAACGAAACCGCGTTTTTCAATGTCTGATGGAGAAGGCTGATGACCGCTTTTATGTCGTTACCATCCGCGATCGCGGAGTATGTCCAGGATGGCATGACCATTGCCATGGAAGGCTTTACCCATTTGATCCCGTTTGCCGCCGGCCACGAGATCATCCGGCAGCGAAAGCAGCAGCTCTGCCTGATCCGTATGACACCCGATCTGATCTACGACCAGATGATCGGTATGGGTTGTGCCCGTAAGCTGATCTTTTCCTGGGGCGGCAATCCAGGTGTTGGGACCCTGCACCGGTTGCGGGATGCCGTTGAGCATGGTTGGCCGGGACCTCTGGAGCTTGAAGAGCATAGCCATGCCGCTCTGGCCAATGCCTATGCCGCCGGTGCCGCTGGTCTGCCCTGCGCCATCTTTCGTGGCTATCAGGGCTCGGACCTGGTTGGCATCAATCCCAATATTCGCCACATCCAGTGTCCTTTTACGGGCGAGCAACTGGCGGCCGTACCTGCCGTACGTCCTGATCTGACCATTATCCATGCCCAGCGGGCCGATCGTCGCGGCAACGTGTTTATCGAGGGCATTATTGGCGTACAGAAAGAGGCCGTGCTGGCCGCGCGGCAGGTGATCGTGACCGTCGAAGAGATCGTCGATGATCTGCGTGTGCCGGGTCCCAATGCTACCGTCCTCCCTTCCTGGACCATCAACTCGGTTGTGCAGGTTCCAAACGGCGCCTATCCATCCTACACCCATGGCTACTATGGACGCGATAATGCCTTCTATACCGCCTGGGATGCCATCGCCAGGGATCGCGAGACCTTTCACGCCTGGATGCGTGAGCACGTGTTGAGTGATCAGCCCGCGAGTCAGTTTTCATGAAAGTGGGGGAGTATGCTATGGAGTATTCGACTGCGGAGATGATGGCGATCGCGGCGTCGCGTGCCTTAACAAATGAGGACGTCTGCTTCGTCGGTATCGGAGCACCTTCCGAAGCCTGTAACCTGGCGCGGCTGACCCACGCGCCAGATATTACGCTGATCTATGAATCGGGCACGATCGCGACGCGGCCCGCGGTCCTGCCGCTCTCGATTGGTGATCCCGAGCTCAGTGAAACCGCCTTGATGACGGTATCTGTGCCGGAGATGTTCCAGTACTGGCTGCAGGGAGGACGGATCTCGATTGGTTTTCTGGGAGGCGCGCAGATCGATCGCTTTGGGAATATCAACTCCAGCGTGATTGGCAGCTATGAGCGGCCTAAAGTACGGCTCCCGGGTGGCGGTGGCGCGCCAGAAATCGCCAGCCAGTGCGGCCAGACCTATGTGGTCATGCGCCAGAGCCGCCGCACGTTTGTCGAGCAGGTGGATTTCATTACCTCCTTTGGCTATGGTCAAGGAGGCGACCATCGGGAGCGTCTTGGCATTACGACGCTGGGTCCCACCCTGGTTGTAACCGATCTCTGCCTGCTGCGGCCAGAACCGGGTACTCATGAACTGGTGGTAACCTCGATGCACCAGAACGTCACGCGTGAAGAGGTCATACAGAACACGGGCTGGCCGATCCGTTTTGCACAAACGGTGGAGCACACGCCGCCACCGACCGATACAGAATTAGAGGTCCTGCGTGACCTGCATGCGCGCACAAAGCAGGCCCACGCTGGAAAGGTGCTACCCTGATGCCAGAGCCAATAGATGCTTTATTCAGTACACCAGAGATGGCAGCCGCCTTTTCGTCGACGGCGCATGTGCAAGAGATGCTGACGTTTGAGGCGGCGTTGGCCCGTTCAGAAGCGCGGGCCGGCATCATTCCAGCTGAGGCCGCCGCCACCATTGCGTCCCACTGCCAGGTAGAGGCGTTCGATATTGAGACCCTCTATCGTGAGGCCGCCACGGCTGGCACTCCAGCTATTCCCCTGATGCGCATGCTGACGGCCCAGGTCACGGGTGAAGCGCAAAAATACGTGCACTGGGGCGCCACCAGCCAGGATGTGATCGATACCGCCATGATGCTGCAGATGCGCCATGGCCTGGACCTGCTTGAGAGGGCATTGCTGGATATATGCGCGGCGTGCGCGCACCTGGTAGAGCGCTATCGGCATACCGTCATGGTCGGGCGCACGCTGCTACAATCGGCTCTGCCGGTTACCTTTGGACTCAAAGCGGCGCGTTGGCTGGACGTGGTTCTGCGGCAGCTACGCTCGCTACGTGCGCTGCGGATAGAGGCGCTGGCTGTGCAACTGGGAGGCGCGGCTGGCACACTGGCTGCTCTTGGTGAGCAGGGCCTGCAGGTGGTCGCGTTCCTGGCTGAAGAGCTGGAACTGCCAGCTCCCGATCTGCCCTGGCACACAGAGCGTGATCGCGTGGCGCGCATTGCTACCACGTTGGGTATCATCGCTGGCACGATGGCGAAGGTCGCGCAGGACCTGATGCTGCTGTCACAGGGAGAGGTCGGAGAAGTGTCGGAAGGAAGAGCGGCCGGGAAAGGTGGCTCCTCGGCCATGCCCCAGAAGCACAATCCCGTTGACTCGATTGCCGCTCTGGCCTCGGCTCGGCGGGCTCAGGGCGAGGTTCCCGTGCTCCTCTCGGCTATGGCGCAGGAGCACGAGCGCGCGGCAGGCGGCTGGCAGACTGAGTGGACCGCCCTGCCAGATATCTTCCGCTATACAGCAGGCGCGGTCGCGCACGTGGGCGCAGCCCTGACTGGTTTGCAGGTAGATGAGACGCGTATGCAGGAGAATATCGCAGCCACCAGTGGCTTGATTATGGCCGAATCGCTGACGATGGCACTTGCTCCGCATATAGGACGACCGGAAGCACAGCGCATCGTCAACGCTACCTGCGAACGCGTCGTCAGTTCAGGCATATCTCTGCGCCAGGCGGCCCTGGCAGAGCCACAGATACATACCGTCCTGTCGGCTGACGTCATCGAGCAGGCGCTTGATCCCGCCGCTTATCTGGGAAGTACAGAGGCTTTGATTGATCGTTCGCTTAATGCGTATCAAGAGGAATTACAGGGTCCCCAGTGAGGAGAAATCGCTATGCATATGCATACTCCCGTTGGCATCATCGGGGCCGGTCCCGCTGGTTTATTTTTGGCGTTGCTCTTATCCTTAGAGGGCATCGATTCGGTCGTGATTGAAAATCGCAGTCGGGCGGAGGTCGAGTCGACCATTCGTGCGGGCGTGCTGGAGCAGGGCACGGTAGACTTGATGGTGGAGATGGGGATCGGTGAGCGCATGAGGCGCGAAGGTGCGGTGCACCATGGTATTGAGCTGCGCTTCGATAGATGTGGACATCGTATTAACCTGCATGAGCTCACCAATGGGCGCGCCATCATGATCTATCCGCAGCATGAAGTGGTCAAGGACTGTATTGCCGCCCGGCTGCAGCAGGGAGGTCAGATCTTCTTCGATGTGCAGGACGTACAGCTTGCCGAGGTTGCCAGCGACCAGCCGATCATCCATTTCAGGCATGAGCAAGAACAGGTCGAACTGCGTTGCGACTTTATTGCCGGATGCGATGGCTTCCATGGTGTGTCACGCGCGTATATACCTTTATCTGTGCAGCAGGTATACAGCCGTTCTTATCCCTTTGGCTGGCTTGGTATCCTATTGCAGGCGCCACCATCTGCTAGAGAGCTGATCTATGCCTATCATCAGCATGGCTTTGCCCTGGTCAGCACACGCTCACCGCAGCTTCAGCGCATGTATATCCAATGTGACCCGCAGGACGATATCGCCAACTGGTCTGATGAGATGATTATTGAAGAGCTGGAGGCGCGGCTGGTTACCGATGATGATTGGCAATTGCGGGTTGGCTCTATTGTGCAAAAAAACATTGTGGCTATGCGCAGCTTTGTGATCGAACCGATGCAGTATGGTCGCCTCTTTCTGGCAGGGGATGCGGCGCATATTGTCCCTCCAACAGGGGCCAAGGGTCTGAATCTGGCTATCGCTGATGTGCGTCACCTGGCCAGAGCCCTGGCTCGCTTCTATCAACAGCAGCGTGAGGACCTGCTGGTCGCGTACTCGGCCACCTGCTTGCGACGTGTCTGGCGCACCGAGCACTTCTCCTGGTGGATGACCTCCATGCTCCATCGTTTTCCTGATGACGATCCTTTTCAGCAGCGCATGCAGCGCGCTCAGCTCAACTATACCGTTGGCTCCCATGCCGCCTCTATGAGTCTGGCCGAAAACTATGTCGGCCTTCCCTTTAGCGTGTAGGCCGCCCAACTCTTTGCTTGCCAGCTGCCTTTTAGCCTCTTCCTTTATGCGCGTGTGATGGTAAAGGAAGAGGTTTTTTGAGGAGAAGGTTTTACAATTTTTTTACAGCTTTTAGCCTCTTTTTTGATGTTGCCGCCTTAATATTAAGTTAACTCACGTATGGGACAATGCTGACCCCGAGAAAGATTGCTGGAATTGCCAGACAGGACCTGTTCACCAGGAAATGCTGAACTGAACACTCACCTTTGCTTAATATCTGCATGGTAAATAGAAACGTATCATAAGCAGCAATGGGAGAGAGGTTTGATGTGGAAAGGGTGCGAGTATCACCGATTTGGGGCGCCAATCCGAGCTCCACTTTCTCATGGTGGTAATACTCCAGTCACAATGGGCAGATAAGTGTAGGGTTTTAATGTAGTTCAAATAAAAGCAATGTATATTGAGGATACATAGAAGTATGAAGCACAGACACCGGCTCTTTTCGCTGATTATGCCATGAGTATCGTCCTGGCCTGGTTGATAGAGAGAGCTTTGTCTGTATCTATAGTCTTTGAGCCTTCTGCCTTTGGTGTATATGGTGGTTCAGGCCTTTCTTGAAGGGATATCAGTATTATGAAGAAAGTAACGGTGGCGACCCTGATTGTAGGCGCCTTCATTATCTATAGCTTATTATTCAGTCACGCGAATCAAGTAACTGCTTTGCCGACAACTTCTACCAGCACAGTAACCTCTACCCCGACCGCGTCGAGCTCCTCTGGTTCATCGGGTTCGTCTGGTTCATCAGGCAATTCTAACCCGACTCCTACGCCTACAGCGGCATCGGGCAATGGTGGTTTACCCAGCAGCGACCGGTATAAAGACGGGTCATATACGGGCAGTGTAGCGGACGCGCACTGGGGCAATATCCAGGTCAAAGCGATCATTCAGAATGGGAAGATCACGGATGTGCAGTTCTTGCAGTATCCCAACGATCGCAATCGTTCCGTTTCAATCAATAGCTATGCCGATCCACAGTTGACGCAGGAAGCTATTCAGGCTCAGTCCAATAATGTTGATATCGTTACCGGCGCGACCGATTCGAGCGAAGCCTTTATTCAGTCACTGGGCGACGCGCTGTCCCAGGCCAAGGCATAAATAAACCATGAAAGATACACGTTTATTAATGGGCATGCCGATCACAGTGGAAGTGTTAGATCCAGATGCAACTGAAGCCACGCTGGAGCAAGTGTTTAACTACTTTGTTGCGGTAGATGAGCGTTTTAGCACCTATAAGGATGATAGTGAAATCTCGCGCATCAATCGTGGCGAGCTGAGTCTTAAAGATTGCAGTAATGATATGCGAACGATCCTGGAGCTCGGTGAGCAGACCAGGAAGGAGACGCAAGGCTACTTCAACATCTATCGTGATGGGTACTGTGATCCTTCTGGCATTGTGAAGGGCTGGGCAATCCGTAACGCCGCGAATCTGTTGAAGGCACAGGGTTTCCAGAACTACTACATTGATGCCGGTGGAGATGTTCAGGTCGCTGGCAGCAAAGACGGCCGTCCCTGGCGGATCGGCATACGCAATCCCTTCAATCGTAATCAGAACGTCAAGATCCTGACTCTTTCAGATCAAGGGATTGCTACTTCCGGTACGGCCATTCGGGGGCAGCACATCTATAATCCGCATGATCCGCAGGGGCAGATAACGGATATTGTCAGTATCAGCGTGATCGGTCCAGATGTGTATGAAGCGGACCGCTTTGCCACGGCTGCCTTTGCGATGGGGGGGAAGGGAATACAATTTATTGAAAAATTAGCTGGTTTTGAAGGATATATGATTGATAGTCATGCTCGTGCAACCTATACTAGTGGATTTGAAAGGTGTGTACTAAAATCATGATCGCTAAAATAGATTACGTGCTTGATCGCATTACTATGTACCGCCTGGTCCTCTACGTCTTGATTGCACTGGTTGGGGCCGCCGCGGTTCTGGCCTACTTCAAGTTCCTGCCATTCTCGCCACTAGCGCTGCTGGTTTCAACCGCCATTCTGATTGCTCTCTGCTGGGCGGCAAATACCATCTTTGGCTACTTCTTTGAGGTTCCCACCAACATTGAATCGGCCACCATTACCGCATTGATCCTGGCCCTGATTATCGATCCCGGACAATCGCATGCCAGCTTTCAGTTTCTGGGCTGGGCCGCTATCCTGGCCATGGCCTCCAAATATGTGCTGGCCCCCTACAAGAAGCACGTTTTTAATCCGGCCGCCATCGCTGTCGTGATCACCTCGTTTGTATTGGGGGAGTCGGCCAGCTGGTGGATCGGCACCACCAGCATGCTTCCTTTCGTCCTGGTTGGTGGCCTGCTGATTGCTCGTAAGCTGCGCCAGATAGATCTGGTGGTCATCTTTAGCGTGACCGCGCTGGTCTGTGATTGTGTTGTCGGTCTGGTGCAGGGAAAATCGGCCCTCACCGAGATCAACCAGCTGGTGTTACTCTCGCCACTGTTCTTTTTCGCGACCGTGATGCTTACCGAGCCGTTGACGGCTCCTCCCACCAGAGGCTTGCGTTGGCTTTACTCGGCGATTGTCGGGGTGCTCTTCATCCCGCAACTCCATGTTGGCAGCTTCTACCTGACCCCTGAACTGGCGCTGGTGTTTGGCAACATCTTCTCCTATCTGGTGAGTCCCAAACAGAGGGTGGTGCTCAGGCTTAACAGGAAAATCAAAATGGGACCAGACATCCTGGATTTTGTCTTCAAGCCTTCGCAGAAGTTAGCGTTTACTCCTGGACAATATATGGAGTTCACATTGGAGCATCCCCATGCCGATAGCCGGGGAAACCGCCGCTACTTCACCCTGGCCTCCTCGCCGACCGAGAACAACGTTCATCTTGGCGTGCGCTTCTATGAGAACGGGAGCAGTTTCAAGAATGCCATGCAGCGCATGGATGGCAGGTCAAAGATGGTCGCCGCACAGATTGCCGGTGATTTTACCCTTCCAAAAGATCCTAAACAGAAGCTGGTGTTTATCGCGGGTGGCATCGGTATCACTCCCTTCAGGAGCATGCTTAAGTATCTGCTTGACACGCGGCAGAGACGTGACATTATTCTGCTCTACGCCAACAGGTACGCCAGCGAGATCGCCTATAAAGACGTTTTGAACTCCGCGTATACCCAGCTTGGTATCAAGACCTTCTGTACACTGACCGATACCACTGCCGTCCCTCAAAATTGGACCGGCTTTGTTGGCCGCCTCAATGAGCAGATGATTTTCCAGACGGTTCCTGACTACACCGAGCGTACTTATTACCTCTCGGGTCCGCCAGAAATGGTTCGTGCCTATGAGCAGGTTTTGAAGAACATAGGTGTCAGGAACGACCAGATTAAAAAAGACTTCTTCCCCGGTCTTGTTTAGAACAGGTCTGACTCTCGTCACCCTGGGGACACTCATATGCCCCCGCACGGGCGTCCGCTGCGCGGCCGCACTGGTTTTGTATATTGGTACATGGGGTGCGCTGATGCGCACCCCATGTACCAATATACAATGAACTCGTGAGTATCGAAGATGCGAAAACACATACAGGTCGCAGACGATAATTTTGAGGGCATTTGTTGAGCTTAACATATAGTGAGATGTCACAATATTCCTGGCTGAGGGCGTGTAATCCTATGATGGAATTGCCTGATTATCTTTTGCATTCTCAATGGTCGAGAGGGGGTAGAAATGGCAAAACAGCATCAGGGCTGGCGTTCAAAAAAGTCAGCTGGTCGGAACAATCCACGAAAAAGTACAGTTATTACCACTGGATCATACAAGAAGCCTGGCAGATTTCATGCTCAGGCAGTGGCACGTACAGATCCAGGCGCACGACCTCAGATCGAAAAAAGACCGTCAGAGCAGGATCCACGCATGGGGCGAACCCATGAGGCCGACTCACAGGCGTGCGCTCGAGACAGAGAATCGCGGTCTGGTAGCGACTCCAATGCTCATCGGCATCGCAAGGGTCTCTAGTGAGTATCATCCTTTGGCGCAGGAGCAGGTTCTCAGCGTTTAGCCTGTGCTTTTCAGAATTAAGGGACGCTCCGCGTGTTCGGGAGGCCATACCACACGGCGCTCTCTATTTTGCCACTGCACGGTGAGGACCTGGTGACCCGTTTGCAGACCACTCTGTGGATCGAGATGAAAACGTCCATACAGCGTGTGGCAATCGAGCTGGCGGGCCGTGGCAAGCAGAGCCTCCTCCTCACTACTTCCGCTATCGCGCAGGCAGCGAGCGTATATCAGTCCTGCGGCGAATGCCTGTGTAGCCGGGTAGGGAGGATCTCCCCCTATGAATTTCTTATAGTTATTAGTGAACCAGCTTGCGCCGGGTCCCTCATCGGGCTTTATTGGTATGGTGGACATCCATTGGGCTGGACCCAGTAAGCCTTCGCGTTGCTTCCCCAGTGAGGCCAGTACTTCTGTTACGCCCGCGCCTACAAAGGCCGCAGCCCGCCATGGGCGTGTCAGCAAGCGCGGTGCCAATGCCTGTTCGTCGGCGAAGTTTCCCACCACCAGCAGTACATCAGCATCTGGCACTCCAGATGCTACTGCGGTAGCCTGTTGCGGTTTAAATGCTATGGATTGCAGTTTGAAGTGAAGCTCGGCGGCAGCTTTTTGCGCGCCAGCGGCCACGTCGCGTCCAAAGCCGGTTGTTGAATGACAAAGAACAACAGTGGTCGCGGTTGGATCGAGCGCGCGCATCGCCTGAAGCGTCCCCACGAAATAGGTGGAGGCTGGGGAGAGGATATTGATGACGTGGGGAAATGTAGGATACGATAGGCGAGAGGTCGCGCCACCATGATTCCAGATCAGACGTTGTGTGGCGCGGGCGGTGGTAAGCATGGTGTTGCTGCCATAGGGGCCAAATACTACATCTGGATGGGTATCTATTGCCGCCTGTATCGCTGTATCCATGGTAGGACCGGCATCGCGCACATCCAGATCGATTCCGGTCCACGGTCTCGGAAGATCAGCCGCATGCGTGGCCCAGAGGGTAAGTCCGGCCGCGCATGCCTGCCCAAATGGAGCCAGTGAACCGGTCAGGGGAGTTACAAGCGTCGCTCGTAGCTTTGGCATCACAGGTGCCTGTTTCTATTTATCTTGTTAACCCTGGGAAGTGGTATGCTCGGGCTGAACCACCATCACCACGCGCTCATCGCCGGGCTGATGCCAGGGATATTTATCGAGGCCGAGATACTTTTTCGCCATCGAATTGATGAACTTCAGATCTGGATCTTCATCGAATCGTACCACTCGGCCACGAATCTCAAGGTAGCGCTCCAGCATCTTGGGATCGGTGATCGAAAGAGCGATGCGCGCATCGCGTTGCAGATTGTGGAACTTCTGACGCTTCTTCGTCAGGCTAAAAAGCACATGCTCACCATCCCAGCCGAACCAGACCGGTGAGCTTTGGGGCTCTCCCTTGGGCCCAATGGTGGCAATGTGTGCGCCCGATTTCGTTTCCAAAAGATCCTTATATTTTTCTGGAATTACAGCCATAGTTCTCTCCTTTATATTGTACTTATGCCAGCATCCTTCTTACTCTATTCTTATCAGCAAGAATTAACAGTGTGCAGGGGCCAGCAATAATTATTGTCGTCCTTTTTGCACATCTTTATTATGACTCGGGCCACTTAATCTATACACGTTACATTTACATAAAAAAATTCGCTTATCTTCCTATCTACTCAAGAATTGTGAAACGTTGGAGCAGAAGCTGTATACTATGAAGAATCTCTCTCATGAAGAGCTTTTTTTCCAATTGGGGTCATACGGGGAATGAATGTATTGTAGACATAGCTGCAAAGGAAGAAGTGGCCATTATGCATAGAAATATTGCTGAAGCGCAGGCTGTAGTTCCAGATCAGCCCAGGATTATTGTGGTGACCGGCATTATGGCCGCTGGAAAATCAACCATCGCGCATCTGCTTGCACAGCGTTTTGCGCGTGGAGTGCATATTGAGGCGGATGTGCTTCAGCGCATGATCGTCTCAGGCGGCGTGTGGGTCGGCGAGCCTGGCGAACCGGCTGGGGAGGCTGCGCAACAGCTTCGCCTGCGACTCAAACATATGTGCTTGCTGGGCAGATCGTTTTTTGAGGCAGGCTATACGGTCGTTCTTGATGACATCATCATTGGAGATCGCTGGCAGCATCTGCAGGAAGAACTGCATGGTCTCCCTTTCTCGCTGGTAGTGCTGGCCCCACGAGTAGATGTCGTGGCTCAACATAGAGACTTGTCCCGCGCAAAGGATCCACAAGGGTATGCCTGGGCAACCTACCTTGATCATGAACTGCGTGCAACGATGTCAGGCATCGGACTCTGGATCGACACCTCCGAACAGACGCCCGACGAGACCGTTGAACAACTGCTACGAAATCTCTAAACTGATCTTCGCCTCATCGTGGTCGTTAGGCCTCGCTTTTTTAGATCCAGTTAGCTATGTTTTGCATCCCTGAGCGTTCATCGCACGCTATAACATGGAGACCACTATGTATTTTCTGCACCCAATGTGTGGAACGCAGGTGATGATCTGATCTATTCGCTGAGGAGTTTTCTTATGACAACAACCAGACAAAAAAATATTATGGAAGCACTGCATACAAAAGCGGTAATCGATCCAGAAGAAGAAGTCGCCTCGCGCGTACAATTTCTCAAAGATTATGTCACATATGCCTCGATGGATGGTTTTGTACTTGGCATCTCGGGAGGTCAGGACTCCAGCCTTGCTGGACGCTTATGCCAGATTGCGGTCGAAGAGCTTCGTGAGCAGACAGGGAAAGATTACGTGTTTATCGCTCTTCGACTTCCTTATGGTGAGCAAAAGGACGAGGAGGACGCGCAGAAGGCACTGCAATTTATTGCTCCTGACCGCACCTACAGCGTGAATATTCAGCCCGCGGTTGATAGCGCGGTTGCCTCATTTAAGGAGGCTACTAGCTTCAAGATGTCGGACTACAATAAGGGAAACCAGAAGGCGCAGGAACGAATGACGGTCCACTATCGCTTCGCCAATCATTTCAACGTCCTTGTGGTAGGCACAGATCACGCGGCGGAGGCAGTATCAGGCTTCTTTACCAAATATGGTGATGGCGGCGTAGACCTGACACCCCTCTCTGGGCTTACCAAGCGCCAGGGAAAACTGTTGTTGCAATACCTGGGCGCAGACGAACAGATCTACACAAAAGCGCCAACCGCCGATCTACTCGACGAAAATCCAGGCCAGCTTGATGAGGATGAGCTCAATATTACCTATGATATGATCGATGACTACCTCGAAGGAAAGGAAGTTCCCGCCGACGTAGCTCAGCGCATTGAGCGGCGATATTACATAACCGAACACAAACGGCAGGTACCTGTCGCGCCATTTGACACCTGGTGGAAAACGCAGAACGTTTAGCTTCAAAGTGCCAGGAATCGAGCACAAAATCACAACAGCGCAACCCGACCAGGTTGCGCTGTTAAAGATGAATGAGTAATGTTTGAGAGTTAATCATGTGTCTTGAATAAATTCCAACAATGATTTAGTTTATGCGAATGTGGCAATGTTGCTAGCGACCGCGTACCACCCGGCGGATCACACGTGCCGCAGCGGCGATCAACACCGTTTCCGCGACCCACTTCAAAAGAGGAGAACCTTTCTTCTCTCTTCTATAACGATCTTTTCTAGACATAGATGATCTCCTTCCATTTCTGCCTTCGGATAGGGAATAACGCCTTCCTAACATTAGTACGTATGGCCCAGTATAATGGTGGCAAATCCTGTTCACTCCCTCCCGGTGCAGAAGAGAGGAGACATGTCAGGCAGTTAATATATATCCTGTCTGATATGTCTCCCCCGTTAATAATGGCCATCGGCCCTGTACTGATGAGTTCTGTTCCTGCGTTCTCTAGAAATGGCGGCGTGCAGATTTAGTTCCAGCAGTCGGAGATAGCTGAGGCGCTGGCGCTGCTACCCAGAGCTGTCAGTCCATACATATCTTCCAATGTACGCAGGACGTTGTAGTGATTGATAGTCTCGCTATAGTGACCGATCTTTACCGACTGACCAACGAAGATTGTGGGGACCTGGTTGCTCTGGGAACTATCATCCTCGTCCCAGGTTACGATCAGCAGGCTATTATTCTTCTTGGCCCATTGAGCATAGGCATCGATATTGTTTTTGAGCCAGGTATCGCCCTGCTGGATCGTTCCATCGTGCATATCGTTGTTCAAATTGGGAATGACGAACGAGACAGTGGGTAGTGTACTGTAGCTGGCGCTGCTCGGGAAGCTGGTGAAGGGCTGATTGTCGCTGGTCGGTACATTGGAGAAATTGACCCAGGGACTATGTTTGCGGGCGTATGCTCCCGAGGTGCAAACGGTCGAACCGGCTTTGGGCAGGCTCTCAGAATAGCCGGTAAAGGTGAAGCTAGCGCCAATTAATTCGCTTGCCAGGTTCCCTTTTGTAAAGGTATGTGGGCAGGAATCACTCGTAATGCCTTGCGTAGAGCCAGAGAAAAGTGCCAGATAGTTTGGCTGGCTTGGATGGGTAACCGCGTACGAATGTGTAAATAACGCTCCCTGGCCTGCCAGCGAGTTGATGTATGGCGCGCTGGATGAGCCGATGACCTCAGAATAAGAATGATTCTCTTCCATTACCACCACGACATGTGCTGGACGGGGTAAAGTCGCGGCATGGGCCTGGGGCGTCAGTACATTGTTTGTCAGCGCAAGTGTCAGGCTGGCTATCGCAAGCCCCATAAATATGGCCAGAGAAGAATGAAAGATACGATTGTTCATGCAAAACCTCCCATGGGATGTCCGGAGGATAGAGATTGTCGGTCTCCCTCTGGACATACATACGTATATCTGGACACAGGTTATTGGATGCTATGCCAGTGAGGCTACATTTCAATTGTGATGGTTATGGATATTGCGAGTGATCAACATGCATCAATGCATGCTATTGATAAGCTTGTCTGAATAACAAAGCTCGCTAATGGCACCATTTAGTTTTGCTTATCATCAGACTGCACTGGCATAGTGATGGGAAAGGTATCTCTATCTTGTCCTCATCTTCCAGATCCAGCATACCAGAAAAACGTTAAGGACAATTTAAAGCCTGCTAATCGTTTTGTAAAGGAAGGCAATAATTGCTATTATACTTACATTTTGATAGTTATACAAATGCATCGCTTCTGGCAGCAGCGCTTGCTGTACTAGCGGATACCTGTTATGAAGTGGAGCAGCAAGTAGATGATCCAACCCAGGAAGACACAGGCAGGAATCGTTACTACCCAGGCTACTACGATGCGCCCGGCGACTCCCCAGCGTACCGCCGAGAGACGCTTGGTTGCTCCTACTCCTAAAATCGCCGAAGAGATAACATGCGTGGTCGAGACCGGGATGCCCAGCCGGCTGGCTACCTCAATGATGGCGGCCGAAGCGGTTTCAGCCGCAAAGCCATTGATGGGGCGCAGTTCGACGACTTTTAGTCCGATTGTTTTCACAACGCGCCAGCCTCCGATACATGTTCCCAGACCCATCGAGGTAGCTGCCGCCAGGATCACCCATAGGGGGACCCCCAGTTGCTGCCGGTCCAGCCGTAATAGCTGGCCAGAGCCATCGTGATTACTCCCATCGTCTTTTGCGCATCGTTGCCACCATGACTGAAGGCGACCCATGCCGCCGAGAGGATTTGCAGGCGACCAAAGATGCGACTGACCAGCATTGGGCGCATTTGAGCGAAGATCCATAACAGCAGGATCATAAAGAGGAATGCGACCAGGAAGCCGAGTAGTGGCGAGAAGATGAGCCCCTGAAATGTTTTGGTCAAGCCGCCAAGTTCGATGACCTGCCAGCCTGCCGACGCCACACCCGCGCCCACAATAGAAAAGATAAGCGCATGGCTGGAGCTCGAAGGGATACCAAAGCGCCAGGTAATGAGGTCCCAGATGATCGCGGCCAGCAGGGCGGCAATAACCAGGAGCTGGGTTGCCACCGTGGGTGGCACTATGCCTTTTCCGATAGTGGTGGCGACAGCAGTACCCGTCAATGCCCCCACGATATTGAGTATGCCAGCCATCAATACGGCTGTACCAGGCTTGAGAACGCGTGTCGCGACCGAGGTCGCGATCGCGTTGGCTGTATCGTGAAAGCCATTAATGAAATCAAAAATAAGACCAATCGCTACAATCAGCACCAGCAGCAGAAATTTTGCATCAAGCATTCTTTGCCACAAGCCCTTCCAATGAATCCGCGAGATCCTCTGCGCGGTCAGCCGCTTCTTCTAGATGCTGGTAGATCTCTCCCCAGCGTATAGCTTTGATGAGGCCATTCATATCACTCACCCCATCAAACTGGGATGCGAGTGCCTGGTCGAGTGTATCGTCGGCCTCCCCTTCAAGTCGGTTGATGGAGATGGAACATTGCAGTAGCTTATTCCACTGCTTTTTGTTTTCCAGCAGTGGCACTGTCTCCGCTATAATGGTCGCCTGCTGATCGATGATGCGGGCCAGGCGGCGAGCATGTTCAGTTGGTTGATCGATACGGTAGAGCCTGATGCGGCGAGTAGCCTCTTCAATGGCATCAACAAAGTCATCGAGCCGATTGGCCAGGTTCGCGATATCCTCGCGGTCGAGTGGCGTAACGAATGTACTATAGAGTGCTTTGAAGATCTGGTGCGTGATTTCGTCGCCATGGCGTTCGAGGTCCTGAATCTGCCGCGTTTTTTGCTCGATGTCACTATAGTTTTCGAGTAGCTCGCACAAAGCCTGCGCGACCCTGGCACTATTCTCAGCTGCCTGGCGAAAATAATCAAAGAATCGCTCATTGCGAGGAAGGAAGCGTACCAATACCATATAACACTCCTTTGGCGCATCACTGCGAAAAAATTCCCTTTCATCCTTATGTACTTACACGGTACACTTGTGTTCGGGGGTTCAAATCCTGCATGGCTGGCTTTCTTATTTGAGAATATCATCCTTAAATGGGGTGTCTTTAGGTGGATCAAGATTACAATGTATCCGAAAAAATAGTTAATTCTTATGATACGGTGGTGAATTCTATCTGGTATTGTACCTTTACGCATCGAGAATCTGATGCTGCGCGATCCTTTGGTTCCTTACCGTTTGGGGTATGTTGGTGATCCTGGCCAGCGTGTGGCATTCTCGAAGAGAAGCAAATCATTATGAAAAAGAAAACGAAAGATCTGGCGAAGCAGATACAAGACGCGCTCCTTGCTCTATCAGATGTGATGCTGATGGAGACACTCACACAGTGGCTCGATCGCGCTGAGGATGAGCTGGCATACCTGGATTGGAGTGACGAGTATCGCTATATGCTTGGGTACCGTGTTCAATCGGATACGACGGGCGCAATCTACTCCTCTTTCGAGTCATTGGATGAGGCGGAGCCTGACGGAGATGGTGGGACCTGGGTTGTGCCACCTATAGAGATGCTACGAGGCCTTCTTGTGAACCTTTCACCAGAAGATTTCTATCGCGGCATTCTCCCGCTAGCTGGTGACGCGTTACGCCACCAGGCATACGAAGAGGGCTGGGGCTCTCCACCATCGACTTTCAGTGATGGCTACAATTTTATGCGCTGCCTGGCAATTCACCTGCGTTACAAAGATCTGGAAAGCCAGGGGATGAAACACAGGTATAGTTTTTCCTTGCAATATATAGCGGGCAGAAGAAGGCCGATGGATCATTTTAGTGCTGAGCTCTCATTTGTGCATGCCCTTTTTTTACATCGGTGAATGTCGTGTCCTCCCTCTATGTGCCACTGCGAGAGATCCCTGCCGTCCATGTCTTGCGGCAGATCTGGGTTCAAAACTACTGGAGAGATGATGGGCGCGCCTAAGATGGCGAGAAACAGATACGATTCCCCCTGCCACGCTCTCCATCAACTCAGGAACGTATCTATCTGCTTTCTATCACCGTATCATCCGTTGGCGTAGCAAAAAGAAAGCGATTGTCTCTCTCGTTCACAATCTCTTAGCTATTATTTATCATATCTTGTCAACAAAAAAAGGAAGGACGGAGAGTTGTGGAACTCAATTCTCAGTGTTAGATAATATATGCCTATGTCATTTGCTTTATTTAAGAAGGGTTGCTTTTGACTGTAAATTTGAGTATGCTTGTTTCTATATAAGATGACCTATGGCCCTATGGAGTCGCTTCCCTTATACTCTTTGCCTTTATGTCAGATACGCTTTCGGAGTATTTATGCGGAATGTATAAGGGAAATTTTTTATCATATGGCCTTGTATTGGTCGGAGTTTTTCAGTGCTGTATTTGTTATCCAATGGAGGAAACAAAATCTATGAAAGCAAGCAGCCGACTAATGATCCTTTGCTCATGCTGGATTGTACTGCTGCCACTCGTGCTAGTAGCATGCGGTGGTTCCAGTGGGAGCGGGTCCACGAATAGCGGTGGTCAGACCCTCCATGTTCTGGTGGGTGCGAACACAACCTTTGCTGCACAACAGAAGCAATGGATGCAGCAGATTGGGAACGATTTCCACAAGGCGACTGGCAGCAGTATTGTTTGGGACACCTACTCTAGCAGTAG
Source organism: Dictyobacter halimunensis (assembly GCF_036245075.1). Lineage (NCBI taxonomy): Bacteria > Bacillati > Chloroflexota > Ktedonobacteria > Ktedonobacterales > Dictyobacteraceae > Dictyobacter > Dictyobacter halimunensis. Next base: position 483,220 of record NZ_BSRI01000002.1, on the reverse strand, counting down.
CGAGGAACAGACAAAGATCCAGACCTCGATTGTCAGCGGCAGTGGCCCTGATATATTTAGCCTGGGCACGACCTTTGTGCCTACGGCGCAAGCAACGAAGGGTTTCACCACGCTCACCGCTGATGACTGGAACAAAGTGGGTGGGAAGAGCCGCTTCTTCCCGCAACAGATGACCATGGCCGGGTCATCGCCCGATCAGGCGATTGCCGTTCCCTGGGTGATGCGTCCTTTTGGTATGGCCTATAATATGGACCTGTTTAAAAAGGCCGGGATCAGTGCTCCTCCTACAACCTGGAGCGATTTTGTGACTGACGCGAAGAAAATGACAGACACTTCCGCCGGTGTCTACGGCGCGGAGATAGACCCCTCTGATTCATTTGATCCATGGAAGATCTGGTGGACGTTCAACGAGCAGATGGGTGGTGGAAGTTTCCTCTCCCCGGACCTCAAGACCGCTGAAATGAACACCCCAACGGCTGTCAATTCCGTCAAATTCTGGTTTGACTGGGCCACTACATTCAAGATCGCCGATCCGAACTCGATGACATGGAAAGCGACTGATGCCACGAGTGCCTTTGGTAATGGTAAAGTGGCCATGTTGAATATGGTCACGCCGACGATCACACCGACACTCCAGAAGTCGTCTGTCGCAGGCAAGTACGCGTTTGCTCCCATGCCAACGGTGCCCTATGGTATGCAGCAGCGGCCAGCTAACGGTGCACCCGCTTCGACGATTGTGTCCGGTGATATGCTTGCCGTTGCTGATTACTCCAATGTGAAGGATCTGGCCTTCAAGTTTATTAACCTGGTGACGGACTATCAGCACCAGCTTGACTGGACTCAAACCTTCGGAGATTTGCCTGCGAACGTGCAGGCCGCAAATTACCTGAGCAACAAGGACCCGAAGACTGCGGCCTTTGTCAAGGCAGAGCAAGGTGCCACACCAACCCCCTTCTCCGGTGAGTGGGGACCGCTCGAGATCTCATTAGCCAGCGTCAGCTCCAAGCTGGCCAACTCGGTCGCGACGAACCACTATAATCCCTCCCAGATCAAGCCACTTTTGGATCAGGCCAACAAGGAGATTCAAAGTAAGCTGCATTGAGGATCAGGATACACTCTGATATGAAGTGGAGAGAGACCCGCGTTCAGGCGCGGGTCTCGTAGCCTTGAAGGTGGGAAATATGTCGATACAACCTATTCCAGAAGCCGGCCCCGAAAGTCCTCCTCCTATCTCCGGAGCACGGATCCCTAAGCGGGCTCCCCGTAGCAGCGCTGGCGGACGGCCCCTCTGGCTGATGTGGCCGAGCGTCCTAATGCTCTTCGTGATTGTTGGTCTTCCTTTTTTGATCGCCCTATACATTAGCTTCTTGAATCTTGATCAATATACACTAAGGAGCTGGATTCATGCCCCCTGGGTCGGTCTTGAGAACTACGTGGAATCGTTTGCCTCGGGCAACATAGTTGGCACTTCAACGTTGGTATCGTTAGGGGTAAGTTTTGGGTTCGCGATACTGACGACTGTGATCATTACACCCATTGGTATACTGGCCGCATTGACCGTCAATACCCCGTATCGTGGTCGTGGCGTTGTGCGCGCGTTATACTTGATCCCCTATGTGATACCGACGTTTGTGACCGCGCTCGTCTGGCGTATGATGTTCTTGAATAAAACCGGGCTCGTTGATCGCTTCCTGGCGGGGATACATGTAGCGAGCATTAATACGTACTGGCTGCTGGGACCAAATAGTTTCTGGGCGATGGTTATCGCTGATGTGTGGGCTTCATGGGCGTTCATCTACATCATGGTCCTGGCCGGATTACAGTCTATTCCAGCCGATATGTACGATGCCGCCTCAGTAGATGGAGCGAACTCCTGGCAACGGCTAACAAGGATCGTCTTGCCGCAGCTACGTAGCATCCTGGGACTTGCTCTACTGCTCTCGACACTGAATCACTTCAATAACTTTACTCTGCCGTTCGTGATGTTTGGCACTCCTCCTCCCACACAGGTCGATGTCCTGCCTCTCAACATTTATGTCTCCTCATTCCAGCTATTTAATTTCGGACTCGGTGGGGCGATGTCGGTGATTACGCTGCTTATCATGTTGATTCCCGGGATCTTTTATATTCGCACGCTACGTCTGGGGGAGGTGACTGTATAATGAAGAGACAGAGAAATTCGCAGGACATTTTACCGCCATCTGTACGCATCATTGCGACCGTGTTCCTGCTTATCTTCGCATTGATACCCATCATCTATACAGTATTGCTCTCGGTCACTCCCGATAGTGAGATTAGTGATGGGACACATCTTATTCCGTCCCACTGGGCGTTCAGTAATTATATCGAGATGTGGACAACAGTAAACCTGGGGCAAGGGCTGTTTAATAGCCTGCTCATCTCGCTGACCGCGAGCGTCATCGCTGTGATCCTGGCCGTAGGTGCGGGATACGTTATTTCCCGCTTCAAGTTCCATGGGCGCCTACCGTACCTTTACTCTCTTATTGGTTTGCAGACCGTCCCAGGCGTGATGCTGCTGCTGCCACTCTTTGTACTCTTTGCGTCGATCCAGGCTGTGCTCCACATCAAACTTGTGGGGACATACCAGGCGGTGATCGTTACATACCTGACGTTCGCGCTGCCATTTGCCACCTGGCTTATGGTGTCGTACCTGGGCAGCATCCCGATCGAACTGGAGGAAGCGGCACTTGTCGACGGCGCGACGCGACTGCGAGCGCTCTGGAGCGTAATCGTACCGCTTGTGCTTCCTGGTGTGGTGGTTGCTCTGGTCTTTTCTTTCCTGACCGGTTGGAACGATGTTTTATTCGCCAGCGTCCTTACGGCTCCAGAAACGCGTACCATTGCGGTACAATTGCAGGCTTTCAGTTCCGCACAGGAAGGTGGGGGATTGCCGTTGTATGGACAATTGATGGGGGCCTCGGTCGTGAGTGCTCTGCCTGTAGTAATCTTATATATGGTGTTCCAGCGCTACCTGATTGGCGGTCTGACGGCCGGAGGTGTGAAGGGGTAAAACAGAGGCGTATGGGAGTCGAACCCACCGGGGAACGCGCCGAGCGCCCCCCCAGCCGTTTTGAAGACGGTGAGACCCACCGGGGCCCCTACACCTCCACGATGTTGTGTAGCTGCGCTACCTCTTCATGATGCCACGCTTTGATACGCCTGTCAAGCGAGGTCACGGATAATTTCAGGGCTGACCTGCGTGAGGTCCTTGACCATGAGCTCCGCGGCCTTCAGTCCGGGGAGCTTTCTTTCTCCCGCGACAGAGATGCAATACATGCCTCCGCGATGGGCTGCCTCAACGCCCGCGACTGCGTCCTCGATGACCAGGCAGTGGGCAGGCTCCATGCCCAGTTCGGCGGCCGCCTTGAGGAAGACGTCGGGGGCTGGCTTGCCATGGGGGACGGTCTCGCCTGAGACGAGCGCGCTGAGGTATTTTTCGAGTCCCAGGGCTTCACTGATGACTTCGATATTTTTGATGGGGGTGGAAGAGGCCAGCGCTTGCTTATAGCCTTTTGCCTTCAGCCCTGCAAGGAGCTCGATAGCCCCTGGTAGTGGGGCGGCGGTATCGCGCACAAACTCCCGGAAGTAGGCTTCTTTTTTATCCGCCAGCGCCTGTACGCTTGCTTTGTCGGTGATGCCCCATAGGATGGGTATGATAGCGTCGTTGCGCATGCCGAAGGTATCGTAGAACTGCTGGTCGCTAAAAGGGAGCCCTTCCTCTGCCGCCAGGCGGTACCAGGAGCGCTTATGCTCCTCTGCACTGTCGATGATGACACCGTCCAGATCCCAGATGATGGCTCGAATTGTATCTGTCATACCTGAAAATACTCCTGTATACCCTGCTGGCACCCACTCCTATTTTGCCGTCCTATAATGGACGTGATCAGGCGACCATGGTAGAATGGGTGCCAGGCATAAGCCTTTCTTTAACGCATACCCTATATTTTGACTATTGATGCTTCTTCCTGAGGGAAGGATGCACCGAGATATTTCTATGTTGATACTATCATATCCCGCGATGGGTAGAAATACAGGAGTCTACTTGCCGCTTGCCGGGAATGAAAGTGCGATGGATTTGGAGGATATTCTGTGGTAAGTCATCGCAAGTTCTTTAATGAGGAGATGGAGACGCTGCCAAAGCAGAAGCTACAGGCTCTGCAACTGGAGCGGCTGCAGGCCATCGTTGAGCGCGCTTATACGCAAAATCAATTCTATCGAAATCTCTATGATGAGGCTGGTGTGAAGCCTTCTGATATCCGTACGTTAGATGATATTCGTAAGCTTCCCTTCCTGGAGAAGAAGACGGTGCGGGCCGCGTATCCTTTGGGTACAGCGATGCGTTCGATGGGTGGTGAAGGGGGCGCGCTGCAACTGCATGCAACCAGTGGAACCACCGGGAAGAGCGTGCCGGTCTTCGCGACCAAAAAGGATATTCAGAACTGGGCCGATTTAAATGCGCGTGAACTGTGGATGGTGGGTCTGCGTCCAGGCGATGTGCTGATGAACTGCTATGGCTATGGCCTGCCGACGGGGGGCTTTGGCTTTCACTACGGCGCGATGGCTATGGATGTGATGTCCATTCCGATGGGTTCTGATGCTCGTCAGTATGAGCGCATGTTCGATTTTATCCGGGACTTCGGGGTCAAGGCTTTTTGTATGACGCCTTCGGTTGGCCTCTATGTCGGTAACAAGGCGCTTGAGCAGGGGCTGGACTTCAAGGATACGCAGTTGAAGGTTGGTCTGTTCGGGGCCGAGCCGTGGCCCTGGGAGACGCGCCAGAAGATCGAGAACCTCTTTGGCATTACGGCTTATGATGAGTTCGGGATGACCGAGTTCCTTGGACCTGGCATGACCTGTGAGTGCGAGGTGCGCGATGGCATGCATGCCTGGGCAGATAGCTTCCTGGTCGAGTGCATCAATCCCGAGACCGGTGAGCCGGTTGAGGAGGGTACCGATGGTGAACTCGTCTGGACCTGGCTGACGGGCGATGGTACCGCCATGATCCGCTATCGCAGCCGTGATCTGTCCCGCCTGTGGTGGGAGGAGCGTTGCGTCTGCGGCCGCACCCATCCTAAAATCGCGGCCATCAAGGGGCGCAGCGATGATGCCGTCTCAATTCGTGGCCTGATCGTTTTTCCGAGCCAGGTGGAGGCCGCGCTGGTACAGTTTCCGGAGACCGCCTCGAACTTCCGCATTATCGTCGATCGCAAAAATGATCTCGATACCTTCGCTTTGAAGGTCGAAATCAATGATAGCTCGGTTCTTGAGGACACAGAGCGCGTCACGTCGCTTCAGGGACGCATGGCGGCCGCCGTTAAATCGATTACCGGCAACACCCCTAAAGTTGAGCTTGTGCCTCAGGATAGCTTACCGCGAGCGACCGGAGGAGAGTCCAAGACCGCCAGCGCACGCGTTGAGGATCGGCGCCCAAAGAAATAAGTCATCAATCGTGTACTGTCTCTGGAACAACAGTACACGATTGGTCAAAAATCTGCACGCCAGAATGGTGACAGGCAACCTTACATGGTGTATAATACCGTCCATCCTAGAATAAGGACGAGTAGGTAAAAGATATCCCATATGCTACTACACAGGCTATTGATGCTCGAAGAGAGGCTCTGAAATGACCACAATTAGTATTCCACGGGGAAAATATCATATCTGGACAGTTGGCTGTCAAATGAATCAGGCTGACTCTCAGCGCATTCAGACTATGCTTGATGAATTAGGGTGGGAAGAAGCCAGCATGGAGCAGGCCAATCTGGTCGTGCTGAACACCTGTAGCGTGCGGCAGGCACCCGAGGAGAAGGCGCATAATCTGCTTGCTCAATTGAAACGGGCCAAGAACGAGCGCAGCGATCTTCTGGTAGCTTTAATGGGATGCATGATTGGCAACCAGAAGACGATCGATGCGCTGGAAAAGCGCTACCCGCATATTGATCTGTTTATGAAGGTTGAACATGCAGATATTTTACCGCGTTTCCTGGAAGAGCGATGGACCCCTATCTCTGGCGCTGGCTGTCTGGACATTGAATTTATGCCCGATGCCAGTGATGAGACAGACGATGAGATTCCCGTTTTTCCTGACCTGCCTACATTTGCGACCTCTACCAGCCGTGCCGGTAAGCGTACCGTACTTCCCATGGCTATTACCCCTAAGCCTGGGGAGCGTATCGCCCACTATCCGACGAAAATAGAGCCGGCCAAGGCGAGTCCGAGCGCGTGGCTACCGATTGTCCTGGGGTGTAATAAGGTCTGTACGTATTGTATTGTACCTTATCGCCGAGGGCGCGAGCGCAGCCGTCCGATGGATGAGCTCATGATTGAGGCCCGATCGCTGGTAGATAAGGGCGCTAAAGAATTGACCCTGCTGGGCCAAACTGTCGAGGCCTATGGTCTGGACCTGCCCGGTCAGCCCGACCTGGCGGACCTGATGACCAACTTAAGCGAGATCGATGGGTTAGAGCGCATCCGCTTTATGACCTCCTATCCGCGCCACATGACGGATAGTATGATTGAGCGCATGGCGCATCTTCCAAAGGTGTGTGAGCATCTCAATATTCCGGTCCAATCTGGCGACGATGCCATGCTCAAGCGTATGAAGCGAGGTTATGCCCTGGATGAGTACGTTGAGCGGATTGAGCGCGTGCGCGAACTGTGGCCAGATATTACCTTGTCGACCGACATTATCGTCGGTTTCTGCGGTGAAACTGAAGAAGAGTTCCAGCATACGTTGGATTTGTTGGAGAAGATCCGTTTTGATGTCGTTCATGTCGCTGCTTACTCTGTGCGCCCAGGAACGGTCGCGGCCCGCTGGGAGGATGATGTTCCCCTGGCAGAAAAAAAGCGCCGTCTGCATGCCGTGGAGGAAATTCAGGGTAAGATCGCGTTTGAACTGAATCAGTCTTATGTGGGGAAGGTAGAGGAAGTGATGGTTGAGGACACGAATATGACGCATGGGCGCCAGCAGTTGAAGGGACGCAATCGCAGCAACAAACTGGTGTTCTGCCCCGTGCCGGATAGCACATCATCCGAAGGTCAGCGTGTTTTTCAACCCGGCGACTTTGTACACGTGCGCATCGAACGGGCCACAGCCTGGTCATTACAAGGTGAGGCGGTTGTACTATAAGTTGCGTTAATCGTGCGTGCTTTTTGTTTAAGTGCGTAAGCTATACAACACAACATATCCACGAAGTTGGAGGAGGCTTTAATGACACAAGCACTGTCTGCTGAAGAAAAGTTACGACTGAAGAAGCAGTGGACCGATCTGGCGATCCGGCAGGCTCAAGAAGGCCAATGGGGAGAAGCGGTGTTGACGAATAAGAATATTCTCAATATGTTTTCCCAGGAACCAGATGCGTACAATCGTTTGGGCAAGGCGTATAGTGAGTTGGGCCAGTATTCCGAAGCTCGACAGGCGTATTCACAGACCTTAAAATATAGCCCGGGAAACACCATTGCGAAGAAGAACCTGGATCGCTTGCAGACGTTGCAGGATGCATCCGCTCCAGGACCCGTTGGCGTAGATCGGATCGATCCACGGCTCTTCATTGAAGAGACGGGCAAGACCGGCACGACCGAACTGATAAACCTGGGCCCCGCCCCTGTCCTCTCACGCCTGGGCGTCGGGGATCGCGTTAATCTGGTTGTCGATGGCCATCGTTTATTGGTGCGCAATGCGGCCGAAGAGACGATCGGTCAGGTCGAGCCTCGTCTGGCGGGTCGTTTGATCAGCTATATCAAAGAAGGTAATCGGTATGCCGCGGGTATTTTGACCCTGGATCTGCATCTTGTTCGCATCATTATTCGCGAAGAGTATCAGCATCCCAATATGTTTGGTACCGTCAGCTTCCCCTCTCAAGGGAGTGGCGACACCGTTCGTGCTTATATCAAGGACTCCATTTTGCGTCATGACCGCGATGAGGATGACGAAATGGGGACCGATGATGAGTACTATGATGGTGGTGACGATTCCGAAGATCTGAACGAGTTCGAATTTGAGGGCAATTCCGATATTGAAGAGTAACATTGTTAGATGAAAGGTTGTATAATACATGAATAAGACAAAGAAAGTTGCCTGGCATAAGCATTTACAAAAAGCGAGAAAGCTGAAAGAGAAGCAGCGTGTCCAGAAGGCCGCTTCGGCTCCCACAACTGCTCGTCGTTAATTTGTATTACTTTGTGCACTGCTAGTTTGCGTGTGAGTTATGAGCAGTTTATCCCCGTCGCAATCACAATCTTCGGCTTCAGTCCGAAACATCTTAACTCTGCTCGCTTCACGTGATGCACAATTAGTAGCTGGCGGAGGGGGTCTGGAGCGCCGTGTCACGTGGGCGTGCCGTATGCGTTCTCGCTTGCCTGCATTCGAAAGCGTGCAGGGCGGAGAGCTCGCTTTACTGACGCTGTCACAGTTGCGGCGCCTGGATGAGACCCTCCCCCATCTCCTGAAGAGTCTGCATCAGGCTGGCGTAGCGGTTGTTGCAGTTGCTGCGCCGTCTGTGGAGGCTTTGGGTGCGGAAGCGCGAGATTTCGCCGATCAGATGCATCTGCCTCTGATTTTGCTTCCGCTCAATGCTCTGCTTGAAGAGATTGAGCGGGAAGTGATCACGTTCGTGGTGAGTTTTCGTGGTGAAACCGAGCGTAAAGCAACCGAGATCGCCAGCCAGTTGATGCAATTAAGTTTGCAGGGGGCTGGTATTCAGGGTGTCTGTGAGTATCTTGCGACCAACCGCGGTAAGTGGGTGGTAATCCAGGATGCTGATCAGCATGTGCGTCTGCAGGCGGCACCCGCCAATGTCGCCCCTCTGGCGTTGCCCAGTCCACTAACCGATGAACAGCTCCGTCGTCAGGGATTAGTGCGCGTGGTGGAACCTATTCCCAGTAGTCGCCATGAGATCGCCGGTTACCTTTCTCTGATCGGCAATGAGAGTGATTTCGATTACCTGGAGCGCATCATTCTGGGCCAGGCTACTCCTATTATCGCCATTGAGTTCGCGCGTGAACGAGATCGTACCGAGGTTGAGAGCCGCTACCAGGTCGAGGCGTTTACCGATGTTATTCAGGGCCACTACCAGCAGCCCGAAGAGATGATGGCGCGTGCCCGTTTGCTGGGCTATGATTTAACGACCCCACAGTCCATCGTCGTGTTTGAGATTTCGCCTGGTGAGCATGATTTTTCGAGCAGTAGTGCCCATGCCCAGTGGAATAAGCGCGTCCGTGAAGAGCTTTTGCGCGAATGGCCGGCTTGCTGGGTACAGAGCGAGGCTCGCCGCGTGATCGCGATCCTGCCACTGCCACCTTTTGACGATCAGAGTGAAAACGAGCGGGAGCTTGAGAATTCGCTCTATTCGCGCCTGGAGCGCGTCGTCTTTCGCATCTCTTCCCAGAAAAATAATGGCACCGCTCGTCCGACCTATTCCTGTGGCATCGGACGGATCGCGAAGAATCTGCAAGGCCTTCCGCTCTCCTTCCGCGAGGCGCAACAGGCACTGGAGATTGGGCGCCGTCTCTTTGGCGAGGGGAATCTGCACTCGTTTGCCCGCCTGGGTATTTATCGCCTGCTCTTCCACCTCAATGGGCATAGTGAGCTGGATGATTTCTATTATGAGACGCTAGGCCCGCTGCTCAATAACGATAGCACCTACGTTGAGACGCTGGAAGGCTTCTTCCGCTGCAACGGCAATCTCAGCGAGATGGCACGCACCATGCATTTCCATCGTAACTCTCTGCTCTACCGCCTCAACCGCATTGAAGCTCTGCTTGGCCGCTCACTCGAAGATCCCGAGCTGCGACTGGCGCTGCAGATCGCCCTCAAAATTCATCATCTCAAAAAGCACTGAGCGACTAGACTTTCGTGATCTTGCCGCCTGCAGCCTTGAGCAGACGGTCGCGAATGGCCAATCCCAATCCTTGTTCTGTGAAGCTGCGACAGAGGATGACGTTGACGCCTGCATCTTCCAGGGTGCGCAGACCGGCGAAGAGACGGGTTGCAGCCTGCTCAGGCGTATGGCCCAGGCTGTAGATAATGGCCCCGCTTTCCTGGAATGCGTTCAGATCCTCATCGGCGATCAAAACCCCTACATGTTCTTCCCGTGCCTGGCGAGCTTGTAGCTCCGCCAGCATAGCGTGGCGCATGTCTTCTACTGAACCCTCAAACAGGTAAGTGGGCACATGGGGAGAATAGTGGACGCGCATCTGTCCTGGTGCTGCCTGGGCCTGGGTGAGGTCTTCTTCTTCTTCGCTCTGTATCTGTCTTAGTTGAGGTGGTTGAACCTTTTGAAGCACGCGGCGCAGCGCTTCCAGGCCGGTGCCGCCGGGGCGCAGGATGGTAGGGACCTCGGCACAGAGATCCAGGATGGTAGACTCAACCCCCACCGTGCAGGGGCCGCCATCCAGGATCAGGGGAACACGCCCCTTAAGGTCCATGTATGCGTGCCGGGCGGTGGTGGGGCTGACGTGCATGAAGCGGTTGGCGCTGGGAGCGGCTACGGGCACTCCCGCCGCGCGAATCAGGGCACGCGCGATCGGATGGGAGGGCATGCGTACAGCAACATTTGGGAGTCCCGAGGTAATCAGACCAGGCACTCGGGGACCGGCCGGCAGGATCATCGTCAGAGGTCCCGGCCAGAAAGCCGCGGCCAGCTTTTTCGCAGCTTCGGGTACCACCGATACAATATTTTCCAGCTCATGCTCATCAGCGATATGTACGATTAAAGGATCGCTCAATGGCCGTCCCTTGGCGATGAAGATCTGCTCGGCCGCCTGTGCATTGAATGCGTTGGCGCCCAGACCATACACCGTCTCGGTCGGCAAAACCACCAACTCACCTTCTTGTAATAAGCGGGCCGCATACTCGACCTGCTGTCTCGCATACGGCTCGTCCAGGTGGTTGGGGTCGAGTTGAATAATCTGTGTCTCTCGCTGCTGCATGGATGTGTTTCTATTCCTCTGAGAAAAACTTGTTCACGTAACTTTTCGCTTGAGTATAGCACGTTTCCATCGCGCACGAAAGTCGCATGCTGGCTGCCCATCGAACACCTGTCCAGACCTTCCATAGAGGTAAAATGTATCGTTGTGCTCCGCCTCACCGCTTATTTGTTTGCGCGAGTATAGACATTGAGATCGAGTATTTCCAGAACGCGATCTGGATAATGGGGCGTGTTGAAGCCAAACTGCTGATAAAGGCCATGGGCGTCTTTGGTCATCAAGAGCCAGCGCCGCAATCCCTGCAGATCAGGATGAGACAGGATTACCTCCATCAGCCATTTGCTAAGACCCTGACCACGATAAGGCTCCAGGATAAAGACATCCGCGATATAAGCAAAGGTTGTATAATCGGTAACGATGCGCGCCAGGCCGATTTGCTCCAGACCTTTATAGAGCCCAAAGGGCATTGAATGTTCTATGGCTCGCTCCACCGTCTCGCGTGGAACCCCGATTGACCAGTATGCTTGGGTGAGAAAGTTATGGATCACGTCGATATCTAAGCGTTGTTTGTCGGTACTGATAGTATATTCACCGCGCTGCCATTCAGAAGACATTGAAGATTTCTCCTACCTGAAAATAGTTATTGATGCCTCTTTTTTTTATTAAACGAAGCACACACTGCTCAGTAATGCCAGCTCGTTGAGCTATATGCTTGAGAAATTGTAGCATGTCGTTGCGCTGATTTGTTTTCTGGGACGATTTGCATTACTATGATACGTATTGGTATGTAACGATAAAGAGCTAGCGGCGAGAGAAAGGAGATGGTGTTTTCGTGGGAGCGTATCTTCACAAGAAGCACCGGACCTGCGATGAATCCACGCGATTTATTAGATCAACTGCTCCATCCTTATGAGAGCTTTACCGCCCTGCGTACTGAGTTTGGTCCCGTTTCTTATAACGAGCGGGGAAAGTTCTGGGAAGTGTTTGGGTATGATGATGTGCTGGAGCTGGCCTCTGATTATGAGACGTTTTCTTCGGATGGGTCACCGTTTGCCGAGTATCCCGAGGAGATGACGAAGGGTCAGAGCGTGTTGACCACTGATCCCCCGCGCCATCGGCAGCTGCGCTCACTGGTCTCTCAGGCATTTACGCCGCGGGCCATCGCCAGCATGGCGCCTCGCATCGCCGAGATTACCAATGACTTATTGGACCAGGTGACTCGTCAAGGCAAGATGGATGTTATCGCGGACTTCTCTTACCCTTTGCCCGTGATCGTGATTGCTGAGATGCTGGGGGTTCCGTCGGAGGACCGCGCCCGGTTTAAGCACTGGTCAGATCAGATGGTGGTGAGTGAGTATGAGGATCTGAGCCGCGACAATGTTGAGGAATACAATAAGCGTGTGCGCACGATCATGCGCCAGACCCTGGATGAGCTTTATGACTATTTCCGCCAGGTGCTGGCCGAGAGACGTCTGCGGCCGCAGCACGACCTGGTGAGCGCCTTGCTGGCGGCACAGATCGAGGGCGAGTCGTTGTTCGAGCAAGGGATCCTGGCCTTCTGTTCCCTATTACTGGTTGCAGGCAATATCACGACGACCAATCTGATTGGCAATGCTTTGCTCTGCTTCGACGAGCATCCCGAGGTGATGGAGCAGCTGCATGCACGTCCTGAGCTGATACCACAGGCAATCGAGGAGGTCTTACGCTATCGTCCACCAGCCTTACTGGTCGGCCGCTATGCCACGCGGCCGGTTGAGATACATGGGTGTAAGATTTCTACTGGAGAGTCGATTATTGGCTGGCTGGCCAGCGCCAACTTTGATCCGGCCCAGTTTCCTGATCCGCAGCGCTTTGACATTGGGCGTGCCCCTAATCGGCACCTGGGCTTTGGACATGGTATTCATTTTTGTTTGGGGGCGCCCCTGGCACGTCTGGAGACGAAAATCGCGCTGAGCATCCTGCTAGAGCGCTTCGAGCACATTCGCCGTGAGCGGCTTCAGCCTATCGAAACTATTCGTAGTGTCTTCATTATGGGACCGCGTCATCTGCCGGTTACCTTTCAAGTGCGCGCATAGCGGGCCGTAGTATAGCCGAATTATGGTCTATAGCGGATTAGGTTCTGTGGAGGTTGTGCCGTGCAAGGCATGATAGCGCCAGTATTGCTCTAGCATGGTTTGAAAGTATGGATCAAGTCTCTTTGGAAGTTCGGCCGCCGGTAGCCAGAAAGGACGGCCTTCAGAACTGGGGCGCAAGCTGCCCCCGGCAATCTCACCATCATAGATGAGGGTTAACGTGCTCATCTGATGCAGCGCCCGGCAGGTGCCCGGTTGAACGCCTATTAGATTGTGCAGGCGCAGATCTAATCCTGTTTCCTCTTTTCCCTCGCGTATCAATGCCTGTTCGGGTGATTCTTTCCATTTCATAAATCCGCCAGGAAACGCCAGGGTTCCGCCTGGCTGCTCTACAAGCAAAAAGTGCTCATCTTTTTCTACAATCACACAGACACCGCCGAAAGGGGGCAGATTGCCCAGCAAGAGGATATTTAGTATGTTAAAGCAGATACCCGCCAGGCTTTTCGTGATGAAATAAAGCATCCATAGTCTCCTTGAAGTTGATGTGTATTGGCTCTGCTTCTAGTACGTTTCAAACCCTGTTTTTGAGGAGGTAGTGCAACACCAGGGACGAGGGCATTCGCCCTCGTCCCTGGTGTTGCACTACCTCCTCAAAAACAATTGAGCGCCGTAGGAGCGAATCATCTCTAGATGTCCTCACGATCAAGATTCTCGCGCTGCTCACGACTATAATCGAAGTTGGGGTTGGGCTCGGATTCGAGCCTGCGGTTAAACTGCTCATTGGGCTCTTTCGGGGTATTCACTGTGCCCTCGATGCCCTGGCTGTATGGTCCTGCCGGGCCTGCCGGATGTTCGGGAGGTCTTACCTGCTCCACATTTTGCTCATAGGTGCCACCCTGGCGCAATGTATCAGCCTGTCCATAATTTTCTGTGGGGCCTGGGAGCACACTACCATCCTGGGGGCCAGGGCTATATCCTGGCGCATTGCTACCTTGTTTATTGATATGGCTGGTTTCTGGAACTGGTTGCCTGCTCTGCTCAGGCTGGTTGACATCTTGCTTATAGCTTTCGTTAGCCGGCTCCATAGCACTGCGCTCTGCTGGTGTGAGCTGGTTGACATCGTAACCGGACGATTGTCCACCTGTTTCTGTTTGCGTATAATCAGGCAGGTTCTCCTTGACCTCAGTTTCGGTGCTCGTTTGAGCGGCCGGACCTGTGCCTTCGGGGCTATGAAAATGATAGCCGCCACTGTCCTGTAAGATTGCCAGCACATTCTGACTCTGTTCATCGGGGTGGACGGCTACGATTGTCCGCCCCGTGGCATACTCCTGCGCATAGTATTGTGCCTCATCCTCTGCCAGCCCCATGTTTGAAAGATCGTGCATTACATCAGCTGGCGTACGGGTATGGGTGCCGCCAAATAGGTTTTTTATGCTCTCGACAAAGCCTCCTCCGGCGTTTCCTGCATCCGAGCCAGAATAGCTAATGCGATCGCTGCTTACACCCGCATTGTACAGTTGCTCTATGGCGCTTTCTGCACTACTGCGCTCGTTAAAGACTGCCACTATCAATCTTCTTTGTACTGCCATGGCTACCTCTCCTTCTTTGCTTCATTATTGGAGATGCATCTGTCAGGCTATCGCCACCTGCTGCAACGCTGATGGCCTCTTTTTCAACTCCATATGTTTATCGGCCGAAGTACTCTGATATCATAGGCTACTTTTTGCACGGATGGAATGACCAGTAATGATACAACTAAAGGTCAAGCATGCTTGTGCTCGATTTAGAACAGATAATTATCCCCTTGAGCTTGATTGCATATATAAGCTTATACATATGGTTTTATTGTTTCGCTAAACCTGCTCTGTTATACTACTTTCAATGATGTCATTGCTCTTTTCTGTTAAGGTAGGCTGAAATGAGGAGAAAAATATCGCTATGGATACGCGGGATGTGATACAGCAGGTTCAGGCGGCGAAGATACGACTTGTGCGTTTCTTGTATTGTGACAATGGCGGCATTATTCGTGGCAAGGCGACCCATGCCCGGCAACTGGGCAATCGCATACATGAGGGCGTAGGGCAGACGCTGGCAATGCAGGCTTTTACTGGCGTCGAGACACTTGCATCTGTGGAAGGTATGGGACCGGTTGGCGAGTTCCGCCTGCTGCCCGATCCCGCGACGTTTGTCGTGCTCCCCTACGTCCCTAATACAGCCAGCATGTTATGTGATATGGTGCGCCTGGATGGTGAGGCCTGGGAGGCATGTCCCCGCAGCTTTTTGAAGCGTATGCTGGCCCGCCTGGCTGAGCACCATATACGGGCAGAGGTTGGGGTTGAGCATGAGTTTTACCTGGCCCGGGATGTTGAAGGTCAGTACGTGCCGGCCGACTATAGCGCCTGCTATAGCAGCGTTGGTATGGACGAACAGGCGATGGTCGTCGATAGTATCCTGGCCGCTCTGGAAGCGCAGGGATTTGCTGTTGAACTGTTTCATCCTGAGCTGGGACCGGCCCAGCAAGAATTATCTTTGGCGCATGCGGACGCGCTACCCGCGGCTGACCAGGTGCTGCGTGTGCGTGAAACGGTGCGTGGCGTGTCACGTTTATTTCAGCTCTACGCTTCGTTCGCTCCCAAGCCTTTTCTGGACCAAGGCGGCAATGGCGCCCATATTCATCTTAGCCTGTGGGGAATGACGGGCCATGCGCGTGCCGGGCAAAATCTTTTTTATGATGAGCATCGGCCTGGCGGCCTGAGCCAGATGGGGCTCTATTTTATCGGTGGCGTGTTGCGTCATCTGCATGCCCTGGTTGCCATTACCTGTGCCAGCCCCAATTCCTATCGCCGCCTGCTCCCCCATTTCTGGAGTTCCGCCTATGAAGCCTATGGTTTTGATAATCGAGAAGGGGCCATTCGCGTGCCCTCGCTCTTTAAGGGGCGCGAACAGGATTCGAGCAACCTGGAACTGAAGTGCGCCGATCACAGTGGCAATCCCTATCTATCGATAGGAGCATTGATTGCGGCTGGCCTCGATGGTATCATCAACAAAATTGAGCCTGGGAATGCCCAGGCGATCGATCCGGGGAATTACAGCGATGAGGAACGTGCTCGGCTTGGTATCCGTCGCCTGCCCCTGTCTTTAAATGAAGCCCTGGATGCTTTAGAGCAAGATCAGGTGTTGCTTGACGCACTGGGGCCACTGCTGGCCACATCTTATATCGCTGTGAAGCGTGAAGAAGCCTCGTTCTTTTTGGACAAATCGCCAGAAGAGGAAGCCCTGCAACATTTCTATAAATATTAATTGTGTTTCTGCATGCGATGCATATCCTCATATCACATGCAGAAACGGCCATATGGTTGTTGGTGCATCGGTGGCGCTCACGTGTCTCAGGGTGATGGAAGTCAGACTCACTCCATAAAAAAAGATCCGCTGTAGCTGCTATAGAATGGAAAGAAGTAGCAACGCGGATCTTTTTTTATCATATAAGTATGGCTCATGCCAACATGAGCCATACTTATATGACGGCTAGCTCTTATAGATTGGATGAGCTGTTTTTCGTTGAGTTCAGGGTATCTTTGGTGGTGTTAGCCACATCCTGGCCGCTGGACTTCACGGTCGTACCAGCATTCTGAGCAATGTTGCTGAGATTATTGGCTGAGCTCTTTACAGTTGTCGCCGCCTGCTGGGCATAATCCTTCAGTGCGCCAGCGGTCTGGTTCACACGATCGGTGATCTGGCCCTTATAGACGTCGATCTGCTCATTTTCAGGAATGTAGCCGCGCAGTTCGCCAAGACGCTCACTGACCAGCTGACGCATCTCATCACCCTTCATAGGAGCGACGAGCAAACCAATACCAACCCCGAAGAGAATACCTTTCACAAAGCTGTTCATGCGGTTTATCCTTTCTCTATACACAAGTCGTACTTCGCTACGGCATTATTGATAGATTAATCCGTCTCACTGAGTAGATTACGTGTAGCAAAAGCGTTTGGTTTCAGATACCTATAGTATAGGCTGTACTCAAAAAAGTGGTGGGAAATATTGGTTAGAGGATATGTATTTTACCGTTGAGAGGCAAGGGCCAGCAATGTCTCCGCGTAGCCCGCGAATGCCGCGTAGGGTCCGGCGAAGGGGAACTCCCTGATTACCAGCTGTAGTTTTTCTTGCGTATAGCCATGGATAACCAGGCCACGTAGCCAGAGGCAGGCCTTATCAATGCGTTGCCGGTCGTCCGGGTGCAGCGGCTGATCGGGTAGGCCGCGACCATAGTTATAGCGACGCGCCAGCTCAGTGTCCAACTGATAAGCATGCAGCAAAGGGATGACAAATAAGCGCAGCGTGGCATCATTGATGGCCGGTCGCAGATAGTTTACCAGTTGTTGCTCATCTATCGCTGTGGCCGCCTCCATCTCTTGCAGCAGGGTACTGCGCTGTTCCAGCGCTACCCGTGTTGGATGGATCAACCGGGCCTGCCTATCGAGTTGGATCTCATTCAGTGTGCCTAGAATGGTCATGCCATAGCCCGTACGTCCCACCCAGCCATCGATGGTGGCGCTCTGAGGATGCGCCGCCTGTTCAACAGCCGGGACCCGCTGCTTTTCTAACGCCTGCTGGCGAGTGATGGGCCAGCGCAGCCAGGTACGTGGAGGATTGACGAGTGGATCCAGGAATAGCAACTCATGATTAGTGGCGAGCAGGGCCTCAATAAAGGCTTCCTGCTTTTCACGACGGTTATTGCCGATGATCCAGCAATCGGTGATGCCCGCCTTGCGATATGCCTGGTGACGCATCCTCCACTCTTCAATATCGAGGGGAGCGCACTGGAACTCGATGGCCCACTGCTGTCCATTGGTGTGTTGCAGAAAAACGTCGGCGATGCGGTTCGGCTCTGGCAGCCGTTTCTCCAGAGAGATAGCTGCCTGTGGATATTGCTGGCGCAGCCATTGGGCCAATACCAGCTTACCCTGTGCATGGCGGATCGATTCGGCCTCTGTACTCCACGCACACTCGCCCTTCTGGTGCGCGAAATGGACCTGCGTACGTTTCTCTGCTCCACCACGGATATGGACAACGCCACGGCAATTCGGGCAATATAACTGATGGTTGCGGGACCACTGCTGGAGCTGTGTAAACGGTGTCTCACCTGCGATCACTGTATGTTGATCGGGACCATATGCGACAAGCATGGGCTGTTCCTGGTCTGGCTGTAAAAGAAAAAGTCTATTGTACCCTTATTATAGCACCTGCCGGTGCGATTTTTTGCTATAGTTATGGTACCGAAGTAGAAGCCGTCGCTGCAATGCTCCGTTGGTTCTGGTACATATCAATGTGTAAAATATGAATATGTAGATTACGCAAAGTTTAGCGGCATTGTTCTATAATGTACACATATTCAGGTGGGACGCTGACTGTAGCTGTGCCCGGCCTGACTTATACATTGGGAGGTCAGGGGTATAACGTATGCTGGACTTACAACATATTGCCGTGGTCGATAATCACTGCCATCCGATTCTTCTTGAGCAGCAGATGGACGTGTTGCGCTTTCGCAGCTATTTTACCGAGGCGACGCATCCCGATTTTGCGCAAAAGCATGTGCAGCACACCATCTATTATACCTGGCTGCTGAGGCAGCTATCGACCGTCTACGCGTGTGCACCAGTTGAAGAGGAAGTGCTGGCCGCCCACAATCGTTTCCAGGGAACAGAGCTGCTGGCGCACCTGGTGGGCGCGGCCCATATCGATACGCTGATCCTGGATACTGGTCATCCCCTCCCCGAGCATTGTTTTTCTCCCCAGACCATTCAACGGGCCGCGGGCTGCCGAACCGTGCGTATGCTACGTTTAGAGACATTGATGGAGCGCCTGGTGATCGAGCAGAGCGACTTCGATACGGTCATCGCGCTGTTCGAGCAGGCGCTGCAGGACCTGCGCGGCCAGGGCTATTGTTCGCTCAAGAGTATTGTCGCGTATCGTTGCGGGCTTGAGATTCGTGAATGGAGTAAGGATGAGGCCGCGCTTGCTTTCCGCGAGGCACGCCAGATTGTGCAGCGTCAGGGGAAGTTGCGCCTGGCGCAGAAGCCGTTGATTGACTATTTATTGCATCGCGCCTTCCGGCTGGCGGCGCAGCAACATGTCCCCATCCAATTTCACACCGGCTATGGCGATAGCGATACCGATATGCGGTTGGGGAATCCTTTGCACCTGCGTGCGGTGTTAGAGGTCAGCGATTATCAGACGATGCCGATCATTCTGCTGCATGAAAGCTATCCTTACAGCCAGCTGGGTGCCTACCTGGCAGCGATCTATCCACACGTCTATTTTGATTTGTCGTACATGATTCCAATGGTAGAGAAGTTCGAGATGTGTGCTTTCACGCGCCAGGCTCTCAGTGTTGCGCCTGTCAGTAAACTCATGTATAGTTCGGATGGTATCCACGTTCCAGAGATGTACTGGGCCGGAGCGGTCCGTGGACGTGCCATCATCGGGCAGGTATTGCAAGAGATGATCGCGGCCGATGAGCTTGATCAGGAGCAAGCATACCTGTTTGCGCGTCTTATCCTACGCGAGAACGCACGTGCGGTATACAAACTTTGAGGTGTAGATACGCTGTGACAACGTACCCTCTGCCCGCACATCTGCCAAGGGAGAAAATGGTTATGATCGATTCCTCACTAAGGAATTTTCGTGTAGCTGTCTCTGCACTTATTTTTCATGAAGAACAGATTTTATTGGCGTTACGCCGTGACATCGGGTGGTGGAATCTACCGGGGGGGGGTATGGAGATTGGGGAGACCGTTGAAGAGGCGCTACATCGAGAAGTCCTCGAAGAGACCGGTCTGAAGGTTGAGATTGAGCAACTGGTAGGCGTCTATTCAAAGCCACAGAAGCAAGAGGTAGTGTTGACCTTTCGCTGCCACGTGATCGGTGGAGTCCTGACCACCACGGAAGAGTCCAGCGAGTGCCGCTACTTCGCAACCACCGATCTTCCTCGCAACCTGCTGCCCAAACATCGGCAGCGCGTTGACGATGCGCTGCTCCGGCAGGAAAGGGCGGTTCTACGCAATCAACTGAGCCGCCCCGAGGATGACCAGCGCCTCTCGCTAGAGTAGGTTGCTGGTTTTTTCTCTGCCTGTCTCTTTTTGAGCATTTGCAGGCGTGTAGAGGATGGGGTGGGAAGGACATCTTGTAGTGATATTTCTAGTCTAGAGGAGTAAAACGGAATGCCAGCTGTAACACCATATGACGTCATTATTATTGGTTCTGGCCAGTCGGGTGGGCCCCTGGCGACGGCGTTTGGACAGGCGGGAAAGAAGACGGCGATTATTGAGCGCGAACATGTCGGGGGCACCTGCATTAATGAGGGATGTACCCCCACCAAAACGATGGTTGCCAGCGCTCGCGTCGCGTATTTAACCAGGCGCGCCGCCGATTATGGTGTTGAGACACATGGATCGGTAAGCGTGGATATGACGGTCGTGCGCAAGCGC
Source organism: Dictyobacter halimunensis (assembly GCF_036245075.1). NCBI lineage: Bacteria > Bacillati > Chloroflexota > Ktedonobacteria > Ktedonobacterales > Dictyobacteraceae > Dictyobacter > Dictyobacter halimunensis. The sequence continues at coordinate 462,713 of NZ_BSRI01000002.1, read as the reverse complement.
AAGCGCGACATTGTGGAGAGCTTTCGCAGTGGCAGCCAGAGCCGCCTGGAAAAATCGGAGAACGTAGATCTCTTGCTGGGTGAAGCCTATTTTATCGAGCCAAAAGTCGTCGAGGTGCGTCTGCGTGATGGCGAGGTGCGCCAGTTGCGAGGTGAGATCATCTGCCTTAATGTTGGTGAGCGTCCAGCAACTCCTCGAATTGAAGGTATTGAAGAGATCCCGTACCTGAACTCAACTACGATTATGGAGCTGGACCAGGTTCCCGAGCACTTACTGGTGCTGGGTGGAGGATATGTTGGACTGGAGTTTACCCAGATGTTCCGGCGCTTTGGCAGCCAGGTGACCGTTATCCAGCGCGGCAAGCAGTTGCTATCGCGTGAAGATGCCGATATCTCGCAGGAGGTTCTCAAGATCTTGCGTGAAGATGGTATTGAGATCCTCCTGGAGAGCACCGCGAAGAGCGTCAAGAAGAGCGCGGACGGGCATATCCAACTAACGGCGCAGACACCTGAAGGCGAGCGTACCCTGACCGGCTCACACCTGCTGGCCGCCGCTGGCCGCGTTCCCAACTCTGATTCACTGCACCTGGAAGCTGCCGGTATTACCGCTAATCAAAGAGGCTATATTCAGGTGAGCGATCGCCTGGAAACCAATGTGCCCGGCATCTATGCCCTCGGCGACGTAAAAGGTGGTCCCGCCTTTACCCACATCTCTTATGATGACTTCCGTATCCTGCGCACCAATCTGATCGAGCACAGCAACGCCAGCATAGCCAACCGCCTCGTGCTCTACACAGTCTTTATCGATCCACAACTGGGCCGCGTGGGCCTCACCGAAACGGAGGCCCGGCAGCAGGGGCGGAAGATCAAAGTGGCCAAAATGCCCATGGAGTATGTCGCGCGCGCCCTGGAAGTTGATGAGTCACGCGGCGTCATGAAAGCGATTGTCGATGCCGATAACGACCAGATCCTGGGAGCCTGTATCCTGGGACTGGAGGGCGGAGAAATCATGTCGATGCTTGAGATTGCTATGCTTGGCAAGCTGCCTTATACCACGTTGCGCGATGGTGTCTTTGCGCATCCCACTCTCGCTGAATCCCTGAACAACCTCTTCAGCTCGTTCGCATCCTGATCTGATTCGGGGCTTGACGCATGGAGAAAGCAGCGGCCAGGAATATCTCTCCTGGCCGCTGCTTTTCTTATAGCTTAGAGCGGTTAACGGGCCTGCAGGATAGCAACTTCCATCGCCGGGATGGTCAGCTGATCTTTAACCGTTGCGCCATCCAGCAGTGAGGTGTAGGTGCCATCGGGGAGGGTGACCTGCTGATCCTGCTGCTGGTGGTTGAGCAGGAAGTAGATGCTGGCACCGCTGGTGGTGATGCGCCGCGTCACCTCAATCTCGCTTCCGAGCGACAGCAGGGGCTGGACGCCTGCCTGCTGGCAGATCTCCTGCGCCAGACTGTCGAGGAACTGCTGACTGCTCTGCGTGGCCAGGTAATAAACGTTACCATTACCGAAGTGGTTGACGGTCAGCGCTGGCTGATCGGCGTAGTAATCCTCGGCGAAGGTTCCCAATGCCTGTGCTCCCTCTAGATGCACTAACTCACCCCACATCTCGGCGGGATAACTGCCTGCCAGCGCTCCTTCTTTGATGACCACCTGGTTGTGCATGGCTGGTGTCAGGGGATCAAACTCTTCGACGTGGATGCCCAGCAGCTTGCGCAGCATCCCCGGATAACCGCCCAGGGCGACATGATTATTTTCGTCAACGATACCGCTGAAGAAGGAGGTCAGCAGGGTTCCGCCCTTACTTACAAAGGCCTCCAGGTTATCGGCGACCCCCGGACGCAGCATGTACAGCAATGGCGCTGCCACGACTTTATACTTGCTCAAGTCGCTATCCGGCTTGACGATATCGATGCTGATGTTTTGCTGATGGAAGGCATGGTAGTAGCGTCCTACAATCTCCATATACTTCAGCCGATGGCTGGGGCCGGGCAGATATTCGACCGCCCACCAGTTGTCCCAATCCATTAGAATGGCGACATCGGATTGGGTGCTGGTGCCTGCCACGCTCTCAGAGAGCATTGCCAGCTCGGCTCCCACCTGCGCAGCCTGCTTGAAGATGCGGTTGTGCTCATCCCCCTCATGGGTAACGACGGCACTGTGGAACATCTCCGCGCCCGTTTTAGATTGCCTCCACTGGAAGAAGAGGATACCATCGGCTCCATGGGCGACGCCCTGCAGCGAATGCAGGCGCATCTGACCGGGCCGCTTGTGCGGATTCTGCGGCTGCCAGTTGACCTGGCTGGGACTCTGCTCCATCACCATGTGAGGGCGACCTCCTTTGGCGGAGCGCATCAGATCGTGGTGCAGCGCATTCCAGGCCGGATCGGTTCCAGGGGCTGGATACATATCAAAGGAGACGATATCCATATGCCTGGCCCAATCATAGGCGTCAACGGGCTTGAACGCCACCATCAGGTTGGTGGTCAGAGGCACATTTGGCGTGACCGCGCGCAGAATGTCCTCCTCAATGCGATAGCAGCCGAGTAGTGAATCATTCATGAAGCGCCAGTAATCGAGGGTCTGGCCTGGATTATTCTGCGCCGGACTGATGCGGGGAGGAAGGACATCTTCCCATTCGTAGTAGCGCTGACTCCAGAAGTTGGTGCCCCAGACCGTATTGAGCTCCTCCAGCGAGTTGTAGCGATCCTGTAGCCAGACGCGAAACGCCTCGGCGCAATTATCGCAGTAGCACTGGCTGGTATGACAGCCATATTCATTGTTGAGGTGCCACATCTCCAAAGCTGGATGCTGCGCGTAGCGTTCCGCAAGACGCTGTACCAGTGCCGCGCTCTTGCGCCGAAAATCGGGGCTATTGGGACAATAGTGCTGGCGCGATCCGTGCGACATGCGCACCCCTTCGCGGGTCACCGGAAGCATCGATGGGTAGAGGCGGCTCATCCAGGTGGGCGGCGAGGCCGTCGCGGTCGCCAGGTCCGCGGAGATGCCGTGCTCGTGCAGCAGATCCATAATGCGATCCAATTGCTCGAAATGATAGTGCTCTGGCTTTGGTTCAAGCAGGGCCCACGAAAAAATATTTATCGAGACCATATTGACGTTGGCCAGTTTCATCAGGCGCATGTCTTCCAGCCAGACGTCTTCTGACCATTGTTCTGGATTGTAATCACCACCATACAAGATGTGGCCTGGTAATGGGTGTTGCATAGCTTACTACTTCCTCATAGAAAAAGATTGACACCATTATCTTTATGCTTATCTGAAGCAGGCAACGTGAATAATGGGTGCGTGCCACGTACGGATGATCCGCCCCTGACCGATCGGGGTGGGGACCTGTAGTACTTCATTATATCAAAGCGTTGCCATTTTTGTTTCCCTGCTTACATCTTTCGCACGCATTCGACCCTGCGATATGCTGAATTGAAGCTTAATGGTAATGCACCAGCAGCGTAAAGAGCTGCTGGTGCATTACCATTAAGCTTAGTGTAATAGATCTGGATGCTTTTGGAGCAGAGACGCGGCCAGCGCAACAGATTCCCAGGAGGGAACCCAGAGCGGGCGTTGGTGTGAAAGCCCGGATCCATCAAGGATGCTTGCGCCCTGTTGCAGAATGCTCTCTAACGTTGGCTGTTGTAGTAACGTCGGCCAGAGTTCAGGTCGAATATACAACAGACCTTCTGTCGTCCCCGCCCGGGTCAGTGGTTGCAGGGTTCGAGCGAGAAATAGACAATAGTATGTATAAGGACCGGTAGGGAGCCCTGGGCGTAAGGGGGTGTAGGGGTAGAGATTGCTCTGGCGTTCAAGAAGGAAGGGTGGAATGATATCGGTCGATGTAACAGGATACTGCTCACCTGTATCTATTTCGTGGAAATAGGTTGAAGCGGAGGGGAGCAGTTGAAGCTCAACCTGTAGTTTTTCCTGTGCTTCACGTAAGGCGCACTCCCAGATCGTTTCTCCTTGCTTCTGATCCCCACCCAGGCCCCTGATCCGGTACGCGGCGGTCTGTTTCCCTTTTTGAGAGGGAAGGTAGTCAGTATTGAGCCTTACGATCAATTGCCCCTGCTGTAGTAGAATGACGCCAGCGCAAAAGGGCTGATTGGTAGTAAGGTGTCGCAAATCAATACTTTCCAGGCGTGAATGTGTCATCTCCTCTGCTCGGCTTTCTCATTTTGACTGGAGAGTATCGCGCAGCGCGTTTTGGAGTGCTCGCTCAACCTCAGTCATCATGCGTGTAGAAAGTTGGGCGGCCCATTCCTCATCCCATATGCCTTGCTCTTGTAGGATGTGCTGACATCGCACCAGGGGATCAAAGAGCTTTCCTGCATTGGACTGGGGAGGCGCATACTGTACCACGTTGGAGAGATCCCGACCATAGGGAAGTAGTACAGCTGGTTGAGAGCGGGTGATCGCCATTTCCAGAAATGTCGGGCCATGCCCCTCGCGTGCATACTGCATTGCCTGGCGCATCGCAGTGTAGACAGCGACAATGTCTGTGCCATCGATTCGTTGATAGGCGATTCCTGCTGGTAGAGCGTCTTTGGGTAGGCAGGAAGGGGGAAGCGAGGTGGCAAAGGTATCTGTACCCCAGATCTGGGTACAATCTTGTTCGCAGATAAAAACCACAGGTAATGCATGCTGGGCGGCGAAACGCATCCCTTCTGCAAAATCCGGTTCTTTTATGGCATCATCGCCGCAGTAAGCAATCGTAACTACCGTGGCTTTACGGAGTTTGCTGGCAAACGCGATGCCAGCGGCATGTAACAGCTGAGTCGCCACCGGCGCTGGACCGGTGATCGTATTGTGCTTCTGATAGCCCCAATGCTGAAAGGACGGCTTTGCTCCCCTTTTTCTCTCTGCCTGCTGGCGTTGGGAATGCAGACAGGTCCGGAAAACCTCATAGGGTGTCATCCCGATGGTCAGAACGACTCCCAGGTCCCGGTCATAGGGGAGGGTAAAATCCTGGCCGACCTCGATACAGACCGCGCTACCCACCTGGGCTGCTTCATGTCCACGACTGCTGGTAACAAAATCGATGTATCCCTGTGCGTATAACCTCCATGCGCAATCATCGACGATGCGAGTTAAGAGCATCTTGGTGTAGAGATCTCGTAAAACTGCTGAAGGTGGAGCTATGCTCGTCATTTACTGATACATCTCTTTGGGTACCCATGATCTTCTCTGCCACCAACCAGTATTTCGCTGGTGAGACATGTTCCGATGAAAAAAATAGTTAGACACATTATAGTGCTCAACCAGAGAGAATGTCTAGTATGTGCTCTGGTTTTTTGCTTTGTCGATCGAGTAGCGAAAAAGGAGTGATTATTGCTTTTCAAAGCCATCAACCATTATAATGGTGATGTGATTTATTATGTTAGGAGCATCGATGAAGCCTACAGCGTCAACGCAGACAAATATGTGGAGGCATTAGTACAAATATGACAACGAATCTTCGAGCAACAGAGACAGAGACGCCAGCAGGGCCGCTGGATGTCGTTACGCTCTATCGCACCATGGTCACCGCCAGAGTCATTAATGACTTGTTGAAAACACGTAAGACACAGGGAAAATTCCCTTTTTACATTGGTTGTGCCGGGCATGAGGTAATGGCTGCCGTTGTGGCGGCTCTGAATGAAAATGATTGGCTCGCATTATATTATCGCGATCTGGGCGCCTGGCTACAACGGACCGGTGATGTGTATGGACCTCTGCGCGAGGCCTACTCGCGTGTGACCGGGCCAATGAATGCCGGTCGCAATATGCCGGCGCACTATGCCAGTAAGCAGCATCAAATTCTTCCATCGGTAAGTGAAGTTGCTGGCTTATGCCCCTTTGCTGGCGGAGTTGGCTTTTCGCTAAAATGGGATAAAAGCGACTCTTTAATTTTGTGTTCCACCGGTGATGGTGGGGCGGCAACAAATGATTTTAACGTGCTGTTTCGACAGGCTGGCATTCATCGTCTCCCTATTTTGATCGTCGTTGAAGATAATGGCTGGGCCATTACCCAGCCTGGCGGAAATCAATGGTCAGGTTCATTGGTCGATTGGGCTAATGCCGGAAATGTATACGCGGAAGAGGTTGATGGCACCGATGTGATGGCGACCTATGAGGCGAGCCGCCGCCTGGTGCAGCATATTCGTTCAGGTCAGGGACCAGCCCTGATGCATCTGCGCCTGGGCCTGCTTGACGCGCATTCGAGTAGCACCGATATTCGCTCCTACCGTACAAGGGAAGAGATTGCGGAGACGACTGCCACCAAAGATCCTGTCAAGAACTTTGGTCGCTGGCTCGTTGCGCAGGGAATATTGCAAGACGCTGATATAGAGCGGACCAGGAAGGAAATTCGCGCCCAGGTTGAACGTATCGAGCAGGATGTATTAAAAGAGCCTGAACCGGGCCCCGAGCGTGTACTTGAGCATATAGTGAATATACCCGAGTGGCGTGAGAATACGCCCCGGGGCAACCGACGTACGCTGACCATGCTGGGGGCGATCAACGAGGCCCTGGTTGAACTGGCCCAGCGTGATCCCGGCTTCTTCGTGTATGGGCAGGATGTTGGGAGCCCCAAGGGTGGCGTCTTTGGCGCGACCGCCTCGCTGGTCAAACAGATGCCCGGCCGCGCGATCAGTAGCCCTTTAAATGAGCAAATGATTGTGGGCATCGCTTCGGGCGCGGGCTTGCGTGATGGCAGGGCTCGCTGCGCCGAGATCCAGTTCGTCGATTATCATCAGTCCGCCACGCAAACGATTCGCCTGGCCGCGCGCATCCCTTATCAGACAAACGGCAAATGGAATTCCCCCTTGCTGATCCGCACCAAGTCCGGTAGTGGGGGCGGTGGTCCAATCTCCAGTAGTACCGCAGGCGGTGGTGCCTATGGGCACTCTAATACAGGTGAACAATGGTTCACGAATATTCCGGGCATGATTACCGTCTGTCCCGCTTCACCATTTGATGCCAAGGGCTTGCTGCTAGAGTCGGCTCGTGCACAATCGCCGGTCGTCTTTTTAGAGCGTGGGCGCCTCTATCGTTCTGAACCACCGAAGGACGCCAACGGCAAGATCATCCCCGAGATGGCTGAATACTGGAATGTGCCCGAAGGATACTATACCCTGCCTATTGGTAAGGCACGGCGCCTGCGTTTTGGCACGGGACCTCTGAGCGTCGCCATTATCGCCTGGGGGACGATGGTCCTGGAATCCTGTACCGCGGCCGTCAATATGGCTCGACGTGCTGGTGTGAGCATTGAAGTGGTGGATCTGCGTACCCTGGAGCCCTTTGACAAAGAGGCCGTCGCGTCCGCCGTTAAAGAGGCTAATCGTGTGATTGTCGTCACCGAAGAGATCGACATGACCAGCTTTGGCCGTCACCTTCACTCCTGGATCGTGCAGAATTGTTTCTATGATCTGGATGGGACGCCAGCTTTCCTGGCGGCGGTCCCCGCTCCTCCATCGCCCTATAGTGGAAGCGAAGAGGAGAAGTTCTATCCAACCGCCATCACCATTGAAGCCAGGCTGAATGAACTACTGGCTGAATAGCAGTAGCAGGCAGTAGAAACAGTGCGGCCGCGCAAGCGCGGCCGCACCTATTTTTTAATAATTGGGGCAACACAGCAGGTGGGGCATTCGCCCCACCTGCTGTGTTGCCCCAATTATTAAAAAATAGCTTGAGCGCCGCCTGTGCGTGTGCCTGAGGGCAAAAGGGGATGGAAGAAGATTTGTCATATGTGGCTCGACGAATTGAAGAAACTATGCTACACTGCGTTTAAATATACAGGTAGCAAATACAACGTTCTACGTTGCGAAAGGCAGGCGCGGAATGGCAACGTGTACATTTTGTGGAACTAATGTCACTGGAAAAAAGTTTTGTCCTGAATGTGGTACCGCCGTACAACCAGCGGCGGCTATTGGACACTGTCCTCAGTGTCAGGGTGAGGTGCGAGCGGATGCGTCTTTTTGTATGCATTGCGGCGCGTCATTGAAGGGGACTGCGGCCCCTGTGACTCCACCACCTCCTGCGACGCGTCCGTGTCCGGCGTGTCATACACAAGTCGGGTTGGATAGTGCGTTCTGTACGCAATGTGGGCATGATATGCGTTTACCGGCCCAGCCCGCGGGTCTGCATTGCAGGCAGTGTGGTCAGGCTAATGCCGCCAATATGAGATTTTGTGGTGGCTGTGGCGCGCCCCTGGGCAATCAGTCGGGGCAGTACGCTCCACAATCGCCTAATCCTGCCTATCAGCAGCCGTATGTGCAGCCGTATCCCCAGCAGCCTCAGACCTATGGGCAGGGCGGCTATCAGGCGCAGCCGATGATGGGACAGCCACCGCTAGCTCTGCGCTGTCCGACCTGTATGGCTATGGCGCCTGTTGGCTCGACCAACTGTGTGAGTTGCCGAACCAGCCTGGCTGGCGTGGTGCCGACTCCTGTTACCATGCAGGGTCAGCAGGCAGGCATGGGTGGTTTCTTGCAAGGCAACGGTGGTAAATATGCCATGGGCGCGTTGGGTGGAGCCGCTGCCGTTCTGGGTGGTGAAATGTTGATGCGCGGCATCGAAAATGAGATTGAAGGCGACATTGGTATGGGGGGACATCGTCACCATCATCGCCGTGATGATGACGATGGAATGTTGGGCGGCCTGGGTAGACTGGCTGACGATATCGGCCTGATTTAATCTCCCCTTTCCGGATGGAGTATGTGCTTACCTGCTCCATCCACACCGTTCGCACCGCTGTTGGCGTGCTCATATGACTGATGAAATCATTAGTCAAGCTTGCGGCTTTTCTTCCTATTCCGTTTGTGTTCTGTTGCGGCAGCCTGCTAAACCGTCTATAATACTGCGAGTAATCTAAATTTGTATGCAGGAAATCGAAGAACAGTTAAACCATCGGATTTGTATCAGTATTTTTTTGATCAGGTACTATAAGGAGATCGGGGCACTCTTTTCACCCATGAATGAGGCTCTGTGCCCAATTAGCGAATGAATTACGTGCGAACAACACTACATAACGGACTACGCCTACTTACCACCCATATGCCTGGTATGCGCTCTGCGAGTATCTCTTTCTTTTTTAATGTTGGTTCTCGCTATGAACCAGAGGATATCTCTGGCATTTCCCATTTTATTGAGCATATGCTTTTTAAGGGTTCTCAGCAGTATCCAAGTGCGAAGGCCATTTCTGATGCGATTGAAGGGGTGGGAGGTAGTTTTAATGGGAGCACCGGTAAAGAGCTGACTAACTATACTGCCCGTGTGCCCGGTGAATATTTATCGGTGGTACTGCAGGCCATGGCCGATATGATTCGACACCCACTTTTTGATCCCACGGAAGTGGAGAAAGAGCGCGGCGTTATTATTGAGGAACTGAGTGCCACCCAGGATGATCCACAAGAGTGGGTCAATCTTTTAGCCGATGAGGTCATGTGGCCGGGTTTGCCATTGGGGCGTGATGACGCCGGTTCGGTGGAGGTCGTGTCGCGTATCCAGCGTCAACAGATGCTGGACTACCTGGGTACCTATTATCGACCCAACTCCCTGGTGCTCAGTATCGCGGGCAACATTGACCATGAGCAAGTCATCGCGCAGGTAAAGCAGTTATTTGAGGACTGGGAGCCTGCGGAGCATCCTCTCTGGACGGAAAGTCTTCCGCCTCGTGGTGTTTCCCCCGTGCGTATGATTCAAAAAGATACGGAGCAGACAAATATTTGTTTAGCCACGCTTGGAGCCGCGTATGCATCCTCAGACTATTATCCTCTGCTGCTGATTAATGGTATCCTTGGTGATGGAATGAGTTCGCGTCTTTTCCAGTCGATTCGTGAAGAGCAGGGCCTGGCCTACGATATTGGAAGTTATGTCAATAGCTATTATGAAACTGGTAGCCTGGTCGTCAGTGCTGGTGTTGATCCTTCGCGCGCCTCGGCGGCCGTTCGCGCAATTATTGCTGAACTTACCCGATTGCGTCAGGAGCCGGTTCCTGCTGATGAGATGCAGCGAATAAAAGCGTACGTTCGAGGTGGTATTCTGCTCGGTTTAGAAGGAACGCAACAGATGGCTTCCTGGTTGGGAAGTCAGGAATGCCTCTATAACCGCGTGTGGAACGTGGACGAGGTAATTGCAAAGGTGGATGCTGTCACTGTTGAAGATATACAGCGTGTAGCGCGGAACTGCTTTGCTCCTGAATGGCGTCGTCTGGCGATTATCGGACCAGACTCTCCCCATCGGGTCGAGCAATTTAACAGATTGCTCACGGGGGCATAGGCGGGAAGAGGAGAGCAAGTTTTATGGCACAAATAACGCTTCGTGATTATTTGCAAGAGATCGAGGACGCAATTAGTTCGAAACGCGTCGATGAAGCTCTTGCCAGTTGTCAGTATGTTCTGGCTTTTTTCCCGGAATCGCTTGAGGCGCAACGTCTTCTTGGTGAGGTATATCTGGCTCAAGATAAGTTGGAGGATGCGCAGCAGGCGTTCGATTGGGTATTGACCAATGATCCTGACAATGTCATTGCCTATTGTAGTCGCGCGCTGGTCAGCGAGCGCATGTCTGACTATGATACAGCTCTGGATTGTTACCAGCAGGCCTATGAGTTGAGTCGGGGGAACGGACAGATTCGGCAGGCATTTAATCAACTGAGTGAGAAGGTGGGTCAGCCAGGCTTTATGTTCTCACGCGCGGGTCTCGCGCGTCTTTATATGAGGGGTGATCTGCTGATCCAGGCCGCGCAAGAGTGGGATATCGTGCTCTCAATGTATCCCGATCGTCTGGATGCCCGCACCGGTCTACTGGAAGTCTACTGGCGGCAGGGCCTTCATGAAAAGGCTATCCCGTTGGCAGAACATATCCTTCAAGATGTGCCTGGATGTATCAAGGCGTTATTGTTACTGGCGTATATGGTGGCACCACAGGATATGTTGCGGTCACAGGAGTTGATCAAACAGGTAGAGGCTCTGGACCCGGACCTGATGCTTGCCCATGATTTATTTGCTGACCATATGGCAAATCAGGCTGGCGATCCCTTCCTGAAACTGTTAAGTAAATCGTCTGCGGTACTGGGTGCGCCTGGTTCATCGGCTAGCATGGCGCCATCTCAACCGGCAGACGCACTGGCAGGGTTAAACGTCGGGTCCGATGCTTTATCCGCCTGGGGTAGCAATGCGAACTGGGGCACCGATGAAACGCTAGTAAAGCCGCGCTCAGATGAAGCTTCCCCTCAGCCTGATGTTTCGTCACTACCCTCGTGGATGTCTGAGGATATTCCATCCAGATCACAGAGCGCGACGTCTTCCTGGGATAATCATGACGCCTGGAACGCGGCCGCTCCACAGCAGGCATCGGCAACCAATGAGCAACCTGACCAGGCCGAGCCATGGCAGCTTTTGCAGAATGCCTTGAATAGCATCAGCCCCGACGTAGCCAGTCATGCTTCCGATCCAGGTCTGGAAGATTCCAATGCGCCAGCGTGGCCGGACACAAGTGATATTGGCTTTGTTCCGCAGCACGCAGATGCCGATATCTCTGATAGCCAGGAGGCAGAGCTTGCTGCCGATGATCATATAGAGGACGATGCCGATCAGTCATGGTCATTTGCGATCCCTGAAGCGGCAAAGAATAATGCGGCGGTCCCCGCCTGGTTAAACATGCTCGCTCAAGATGAAGCTAAACCAGTGCAACCGCAGCAGCCAGAGGTCGCGGAGTCCCAGGAAGAGCAACCTGTCTCGTCTGAGAAGACGTGGCAGCCAGAGCCGGCAGACCAGACTCAGCAGAAAGCAGAGCCTGTAAAGTCCTTTGAATCAGCACCAGAGCGAGCCGATACGTCTCAGCCTGAAGAAGTGTTGGAGGAGGAATTACCCTTTGGCCCGGCATGGCTGAAATCTCTTGGAGCAGCCTCCCTGGATGGTACCGGCGCGTATGATTTTTCTGAATTAGTACGGCAGCAACACTCCGATGATCTTCCTTCTCAACCAGAGGTCGCGGCCGCTTCTGCTGAAGCCCGGCCAACTCAATCATCTCAATCTGAGATCCCCGCTCCGAACCAGCAAAGTAGTGGAGCCTCATGGGAGCAGCCGTCGGTGCAGAAGAGTAGCGGAGCCTCGTGGGAGCAGCCGTCGGTGCAGAAGAGTAGCGGAGCCTCGTGGGAGCAGTCCAAACCACCGGTTGCACAGTCAAAATCGCAGGGATTCCAGGACCCTTCCTGGTTGCTAGAGTCTCCATCGCAGCCCCAAAAGAAGCAGAGCGGTTCCACCTGGGAACAGCCTGATGCGCAGTTCGCTGAGCAGCAGCAGACTTCTGCGGCTTCATCAACCGCTGAATCAGCACTGAACCAGCTGGTTGAAGAGTCACAGAGCGCACCGGCCAACAACGATCCCTGGGCTGCCTGGCAGTCAGCCTATGCTCCTTCACAATCGCAGCAGCAGCCAGCTGGGAGCCAGGATTTCTGGTCTTCATTTGAGTCCAATCGCGAGCCTGCGCCACTTGAACAGCCTTCCTGGATGCAGCAGTTAAGTCAAAGCAGCGCTTCCCCATCTGATCAGAACCCCGATGTAATGGATGAGGCGCCAGCCGAGCAGGTTAATCCTTCCTGGTACGAGAAACAAGCTCCAGAGCCGGCGCGCGAAGAGGCCATACAGCCAGCCGAAAGCGCTCCAGTCGCTGAATCTGCCCGGCCTGTCGTGGAAGATCCCTGGGCTATTCTCAACCAGCAGGTGCAATCGCAGTCGATCGACTATGATTGGTTGGCGCAACTGGCCGGAGGCACCCAATCATCCGCCAGTGCACCCGCAGCGCAGGAAGAGACAACCAATGCACCTGGTGAGAAACCCGACGAGGCCCAGCAAGCCACCGAAGAGCAAAATCTGGTCACTACCCTGGAGGAGTTAGAGCAGAGACTGCGCTCGCGTGGTTTCACACCACTTGAGCCAAATTCGCTGGCCAGTATTGCCCATAGCCAGGAAAATGGACAGGCATCAGAGGAGCAACCGCAAGAGGTGGCAGAAGGCGATCGCTCTTCATCCACAAGCGCGTCCGAGCCATCTCTCTCATCGGCTCTGGCAGAACTGGGGAACTTCTTCCCGCGACCGGCTGAGCCAACTCCACTAGAGACCCAGGCTCCATCCGCTGAGCCTGAGCCATCCTGGTTAGCGGCTCTGGGCACGGTTCCTGCCGCGAGAAATACGCCGCCATCAGAGGCGCAAGTCCCTGAGCAGCCGATCACAGAGACTGCCCCGGAGACCACCGATACGCGGCAGTCTGAGCCTGTAATTGCCCAGCCATCTGTAGCCCCTGCGCGACCTGCTGAAGCGGCTGCATTCCAGCCATCGGAGCATGTGTCCACAGAATCTGAGGCGGCCCCAGTAGCTCGCGTGAATCCTTTGCTGGACAGTGAGCTTGAAACTACCATGAAGCGACCAGCTGTACGCTTACAGCCCATACAGCGTGCCACTACACGTGACGTGGGTCGTATGGGGGCAAATCGTGCCCGTAGTGGTGAACGGGTGGGACAGCGTATTGCCGAGGGTGTAAACATCAGCCATCGTGAGCGCTTGATTAGAGGTTACCAGGCTCAATTAATTGGAGATTTTGATAACGCGATGCAAGAGTATCGTGTGATCATCAGGAACGCCCCTGAATTGCTTGGTGAGGTCGTCAGTAATGTGCGCGCGTTACTGAAGCTGGCCCCCAACTATTCTTCTGGATATCGCGTTCTGGGTGACGCGTATATGCGTCAAGGGGAGTACTTACAGGCGATGGAAGCGTACAATAAGGCGCTAACAATGGCCAAGAAGGCGAAGGCCTGATATTGGTGAGTATGGTACATCATCCAGAAAGAAGGAGTCTTTAAGTGGAAACCATCCTGCAACGTTTAACAGACCTCGAAGAGGTATATGATGCGATTCTTGTTGGGAAAGATGGCCTGATTGTCTCTGGTATACTACACAGCGAGGATGAGGAAGTTACTGGGGCGATGGCGGCCGCCGCTTTTGGCTCCATTAGTGATTTAACGAACCAGGTACATAATGGTGAGGCGAGGCACGTGATTGTCGAAACAAAAACTGGTACAATCCAAATGGAAGAAGCAGGTGACCTGATCCTCATCGTTACTACACAGGGCACAGGAAATCTTGGGCGCGTACGCGTAGAGATGAAAAAAGCCTGCCAGCAACTGATCCAGTTGGTTGCCAGTTATTAATACATATAAGGAGTTTCTGTAACGTTATGGAACGTACACTGATTTTGCTTAAACCCGATGCGGTACAAAGAGATCTCGTCGGTGAAATTATTTCCCGCCTGGAGCGCAAAGGTCTCAAGCTGGTTGGCTTGAAACTGATGAGCCTGTCAAGCGAACTGTTGAATGAGCACTATAGCCACCTGGTTAGCCGCCCATTCTTCCCCGAGGTGAAGTCTTTCATGCAGCGCACCCCTGTCGTCGCGATCTGTGTCGAGGGCTATAAATGTGTGGACGCCGTTCGTCTGCTGGCCGGCGTTACCAACTCCCGTGAGGCCACACCTGGCACTATTCGCGGTGAGTTCTCTATGAGCATGCAGGCCAACCTGATCCACTGCTCCGATTCCCTGGAGACCGCGCAGGTTGAGGTGCCCCGCTTCTTCAAGCCTGAAGAGCTTTTTGAGTACGACGATATCCTGCAGGATTACGTCTATAATTCCACCGAGCGCTAAGTAAAAAAAAAGCACCTGCCACATAAAAAGGGTCAGCGAGCACTTTCCTGCCGGGAAAGTGCTCGCTGACCCTTTTTCTTACATGGTATCATTCCCTGCAGCCACATCAACACACATGTGTGACCCTGCCTGAGCAGGCCCTATATGGATAAATGGGTGAAAGCGATAACATGTATGGTGAGGATGAGCTGTATGTGTATTCAGATATACTCTGAAAACGCTCCGGTCCTGATAAATTGCTGATACATGTCCAGGGATCGAGATGGAGACGTAGGCTCCAGGTGGACATGGATCGTGGACTGATATCGGCGATCTAGTATCTTTCGCCTGATGCGCTTAACGTGAGGCGGCCCCGGCGGTCGTAGGTTCCTCAGCGGTGGCATGCTGAGCCTGTTTTCTTTTCTTGCTGAGACGCCAGCAACAAGCCTTGCTACGGAAACACTTTTCCTGTTCGTCAAGGGTCTCAGGTGGGGTGCCTTTGAGACAGAACACCTGATACATTGGTTCTCCCGACACATCATTGCATGGGAACCAACGTTCCCGGTAAAACGGGCAAGCATTTTTGTGCCTGCGCCAGTTGGAATTTTCTGCTGGATTTGTTTCGATTGTCCCTGCCAACCAGGTATCCTTCCTAACTATATGTGACGTGCTATATGTGAAAACGATGGTTTGCACCTAGTATACCATATCTTTTCTGTAGTAATAGGGGTATGACTACAGACAGTGTGGGGGGTGTAATGGTATAATTGATTATGAAAAAACCGGAGTAAGCTCTTGCTTAAACAGAAGTTTGATCGCGTCCCCTGGACTACTACCCAGACCTTCAATGGAATTTTCTTGACCCTGATTCCATGGATTGCATTTACAGTTGTAAGCTCTCTTTTCAGCACCAGTACTACAGGCCAGGCGGCCAAACCTCTCGATCCACAGGCGGATATAGCCAACGCCGTTGTCTCGCTCATTTTTTCACTGATTATCTACAGCGCTTTTTTGATGGCGCCGTTTTTTTATGCCCGGCGTTACAGCCAGGCAGATGGAGCCGATCAACGTTCAGTCTGGCAAATGCTGGGGTTTCGTCGTTGTAATGTAGGCCTGGCGGTGCTGCTGGTGCTCGGCTTGTTGGTGCTGATCATTTTACTGAACCAGGTCTACTCGTACCTGATTACAACGTTTCATCTTCCTCTGCAAACAAACGACCAGCTTGTTTTGCAGCGCGCGAAGACTGCTCCCATCACGACCTACGTCTCACTGTTCATAGCGGTTGTTGTAGCGCCTTTCTGCGAGGAGATCTTTTTCCGCAGCTTCTCATTTATGGGACTCAAAAACGGTATGCCACCGGTGATCGCGGTGATATTGAGCGCCTTGATCTTTGGGGCCGCCCATGGTGATCCTGCCTCACTGCCGGTCCTTTTCTTCATTGGTATCGCCCTCGCCATTCTGCGTCTGGTGACCGGTTCTTACTGGCCCGGCTACTTCTTACACTTTTTAAACAATGCCCTGAGCGCCTTGCTGATCATTCTGGCAGTACACGGAGTGCATATCTGATTCTATAAGCTGTTGTTTCGCCTCCTGCTCGCCAGCACAATGGGCTAGCGATTGATCTGACGATAGATACGCCATTCTTCCTGAAAAACCCTGACGGCAGCGAGTAAGAGGCAGAGAAAGCCTACCTGGAGGAAGAAGACGTTTTGCTCAGTGGTTAGCGTGCTGGATCTGTTAAGAACGATGAACAGGATGGTTGCCAGGCCAAAGAGAAAGGTGAGCCCGGGCTGATCACGCCAGCAAGAGGGGCGCAACCACCAGATCGCGACGCTCAGATAAAGTGTCCAGGCTACGATCCTGCCCTCGATAAATAGGAGCGAGTTGCTCCCTGCAGGCACTTTCAGATAGCTATAGCCAAGGTAGGCACAGAAGGCCAGGAGTACCAGCCAGAGCAGAATGGCATCCCATAACTTCAGTCGTACGCGAGCTACAGAGAGACAGAGGGAACCGGCAAGCAAGGCACTGTTGGTGGCGGCGTGCATTTGAATCGTTAAGGGATCCTGCGCACCCACGCCATGTTTGCTTAGCCAGAACCCGCCAAAGCTGCAGGCGGCCCAGATAAGTCCAAACAGAGCTCCACCACGTACCCACCACGAGTGACCGGTGAGCAATACCACCAGCCAGGCAACCATGAGGACCACACTATAGACTATAGCCACGCGCTCAACCGAGTAGAGGCCGCTATTGAGCCAGATGAATGTGAGCAGGCTGGCAAGGCCAAGTCCAAAGCCAAGCAAGGCCGTGAAGAAAACAGTAAACGGCGGCGTCCAGATGATGGCCTGGGTGCCGGCTGTATTCTCTTCCGGCTGAGAAATAATATCTGAATGTGTTGAAGACTGCATGTTTGTATCCGTCACAAAAATAGCCTTATCTTTATATTTTGTTGAATCTATTCTTAGAACGAATGAGTTCCGCTATCTGGCACACTGGCAACCAGAGATCCTAATGGCAGATCCTTTTAAATCAGCGGTGGGGCGCAACGGAGAGCAAATGCTCCCCGTTGCGCCCCACCGCTGATTTAACTTTTGGAGCACCGCAGGTTTATTCCTCGATGCCGCCGACCAGGTCGAAGGCCTGTTTGCGCAATGCCTGCATGCCTTCGCTGAAGTGCACTGGATACGGTTCTGTGACCGTGAGCTGCCGATAGTGTTCTGGCAGGAGATTGAGATTATACTGGGCTAACTCGCGAATCTCTGAGAGCGGCGGCAGGCTGCCGGGTACGACTTCTCCATTGCGAACGACGGGCTTGAGTAGCCGGTGATAGTTGTCGGGCCGTGGCTCATGGGATAGCTGGATGACATCTTCTTTCCACTCTGGATGGCGATAAATCTCTTTTTTGCCAGGCCAGGTACTCTTGGCGCCAGCGATTTTAATCTTGGGATATTCATTGCCCAGATCATCTACGTACCAGGCTTCTTTATAGACGGTGCCCAGCGCGCCTCCCTCTGCATGCTGCTCAAGTGACCCCGCGCCACTGCCCAGTGCCGTCCCTACCCCGAATGAATCAACGGTTGCACCCTTCTGCAGGATCTCCTGGATCTTCCACTCATCCAGGTCTCCGCTGGCCAGAATGCGTACGCTATGCAGCCCTGCTTTATCAAGTTGCTCGCGTACATAGACGCTATCAGCTACCAGGTCTCCGCTATCCAGGCGTACCGCCGCCAGCGTATGTCCCAGCGTTTCCTGGAAGCGCAATCCTACTTCGATCGCGGTAAGAATGGCACGCCGCACATCGTAGGTATCCAGCAGCAGTGTATAGCGATTGTACGCCTCAGCCACCGCTTCAAAAGCCTCTTTCTCAGTGGGATACATCTCGATCAGCGCATGAGGGACCGTGCCGGTCGCGGGCAGGCGATATTCATAGGCCGCGTTGAGCAGCGAGGTGCTGGAACAACCTCCGATGTAGGAGGCGCGCGCCACTGTCATGGGTTCCTGTGCGCGGCGAAACGAAAATTCAGATACGCGCCGGGGGCGCCCCTGTTCGGCTGCATAGACGATACGGGAAGCCTTTGTCGCGATCAGAGTTGACAGCCCGATGGCCTGTAACAGACCGGCTTCGAGCAGTATGGCTTCACGAAATGGCGCCGTGACCCGCAAAATAGGCTCGTGTGGAAAGGCGATGCTCCCCTCGGGCATGGCCGTGATCTCCCCGGTAAAGCGGAGCTCCGCTAACTCATCAAGGAAGGCCGCATCATAATCACGAATATGGGCCAGAAACTTCAACTCGTCATCTGTATAGCGGAATGACTGCGCAAACTCTACCGCAGCCTCAAGCCCGGCCACCAGTAAGTAGGCGCCTCCAAAGGGGGCCCTGCGCGTATAGAGATCAAAAGTGGTCAATCCATTCTGTCCTGTCCGCCAGGAGACATATGCTGAGTCTGGATGGTACATATCTGTCATCAATCCTGGATGTATACTAGGGGCACGACGATTCATAGCTACTCCCTTTCTTCCGTTTGCGCGCTGCTACTTAGTGTATTTTTTACAATATCCTTCTAAGTGCTACCATTGTACCATACTGAAACAAGTATAGCTTTATTTGTTATGCCGGGCACTCTTGTATACTATTCGTATGCTTGCTATCTGTTGAGCCTGCTACCCTCTTCGTAGGCGTCTGGCGTCACTATAGTGCTCTGGTTGATAGAACTTTAGAATCGCCAGTGCATTTATTTGCTTAGCAGCTATAGATAACCGTACACAGTGCTGAGCGTGGTAGTGGTCTCATCTATACCCAAATTGCAGCGGCTTCTTACTCGTGCACGCAGCAGGTTATCTGAATAGATACATATCACCATCCTTTATGATGAGGAGCAATTATGAATATCATTGTTATTGGTAGTGGTTTTGGTGGGTTAACCGCCGCCATTCGGTTACAGGCCCAGGGCCACCAGGTAACCGTGTTTGAGAAGCGTGATAAGCCCGGCGGGAGGGCATATGTGTATGAGCAGGATGGCTTTACCTTTGATGGTGGTCCAACGATCATTACGGCCCCCTGGCTCATTCATGATCTCTTTGAACTGTGCGGGAAGAAAACCGAAGACTATGTAAACATTATACCCATCGATCCTTTCTATAATATTCGCTTTGAAGATGGCTCGATTTTCCGCTACAATGCCGATCGTGAACAATTGTTGCAGCAGATTCGGGACTTTAACCCGGTGGATGAAGAGGGATACCTGCGGTTTGCGCGCGCGGGCGAGAAGATCTTCAAAACCGGTTTTGAACTGATCGATCAACCTTTTACCACCTTTGGCTCAATGGCTAAAGTATTGCCGGACCTGGTACGCTTACAATCCCAGAAATCCGTGGCTGCCTTTGTGAACCAGTATATCAAGGATGAGCGTCTGCGCCAGGTCTTCAGCTTTCATCCTTTGCTGATCGGCGGCAATCCTTTCCAGAGCACCTCCATTTATGCCCTGATTCATACGCTGGAGCAGCGCTTTGGGGTCTGGTTCGCTATGGGGGGGACCGGCGCCCTGGTGCGTGCCCTGGTCAGCCTCTTTGAGGATATGGGCGGTCAGATGCGGTTGAACCAGGAGGTAAGCGAGATCGTCGTTAATGAGCGAACCAGGCGGTCCGAAGGGGTGAGTACCCGCGCGGGTGAGTTTTTCCCGGCGGATATCGTCGTCAGCAATGCCGATGTAGCCTTTACCTATATGCGCCTGATCCCCGAGCGTTTTCGCCAGAAGAATAGCGATCGCAAGCTCAAAAACATGCAATACTCGATGTCACTTTTTGTGCTCTATTTTGGCACCGATCGCAAGTATGAAAATATGGCTCATCATGAAATTCTGATGGGGCCGCGTTATAAAGAATTGCTGGATGACATCTTTAAACGCAAGGTCCTGGCCAAAGATTTCTCGCTCTACCTGCATCGACCGACCGCTACCGATCCTTCCCTGGCGCCGGAGGGTCACGATGCCTGGTATGTCTTATCGCCTGTACCTCATCTGGGAAGCGATACCGATTGGACCACGACCGCCCGTCCCTACCGCGACTCAATCATCCAGTATCTGGAAGAGCACTACATGCCGGACCTATCCAGGCATATTGTGACCGAGCACCACATTGATCCGCTCCATTTCCGCGATGATCTCAACAGCTATCTTGGCAGTGCCTTCTCCGTCGAACCCATCCTGACGCAGTCGGCCTGGTTCCGACCCCACAACGTTAGCGAAGATATTTCCAATCTCTATTTTGCTGGAGCTGGAACTCATCCCGGTGCGGGTTTACCTGGGGTCATGAGTTCGGGTAAAATAGTAGCAGATATGATTGGAGCTAGCGCATCTGATCAAGTGATGCAGCCGCTGGCGCCAGCGTCAAAGGGAAAGTAATGATATGATTCTTATCCTGAAAGCATAGCCCATATCAGAACATGTTTTTGGGGATAGAGAAGGTCGTATCTCGCCCTGCTATTTCTGCGGTGAAGAACTGGAGATCCTCTATTTCTTCACTTCACCTCCTTGTGTTCGGTTGACATGTGTGTTAATCGGTGATCCAGTTTGGAAGTAAAGGAGTTTGTCTATGGCTGGGCAACATCGATGGGCGCTAGGGCTTGCAACCAGTACCGCAAGCATTCTGGGGTTGACAGTCACCAGCGGGTTGGCACTTGTAGCGCATTTCTTTGTACAGGAGTTTTCACGTCCTCATACCCCCATCCCCGATTCGGCGATGGACTGGGGGATGCCCTCGGTCCTGCTTGAAGAGCCTCCACAGATGGCGCAGCGTTCACTGCTCTTTAGTACCGCTGATGGAACACTGCTCTGCGGGGATTTCTGGGCTCAACCCCAGCCGGCACCAACCGTTATTCTCTGTCATGGCTATCGCATTTCGCGCTCCCATCTGCGTTCGGTGGCGCAACTGGAATATGCGCGAGGGTACAACGTCCTCTTTTTTGATTTTCGCGGCCATGGAGATAGCGAAAGCGTCATGACCACTGCTGGCAATGCCGAGGTACGCGACATGGAAGCGGCGATCTTTGTAGCTGGCCATCAACCAGAGACCCTGCCCGGCAAGATTATCATTCATGGTTTTTCAATGGGAGCGGCGGTTGCCCTGCTGACTCCTCCACATCCAGATGTGGTTGCCATCATTGCTGATAGTCCCTATGCTCGCTCAGACGATATTCTACGCCGCCTGGTTGCCTTTCGGCTGGTTGATGAATGGCTCAAGCGTTATCCTCGACAACCACTGCCACAATTGCTGGTGACGCTGCTGGCCTGGAGCATCGTTGGCATGAGCCGCATCGTGTTTCGGCTCCGTTATGGTTTTACTGTTATCGCGCGACCCGATACCAGCTTTAAACGCTGGAAGCAACGCTCGAAAAAGATTTTAAAGTATCATCCTATACCTATACTCTTAATTCACTCATCTGGAGATAATCTGATACCAATAGAGCACGCCCATCAAATCAAGGCGGAAGCGGCTGCCTATGGGGCTCCTCTCGAGACCTACTTTGTCGATGCTAATGTCCATTGTGGTGCCTATGGCTGGAATCCTTTGCAATATGATCTTGTCATTCAGTCATTTTTAGCCAGGCATCTCGCCGATGCTTTGCCCGAGCGCCATCGTCAGTTCTAAAGGTACTTGCTTCCCTGTCTCTCCAGGCCTGGGGAACGCAGGGGTCCCCCTATTCAGCTATGTTGATGCGGCAGAGCGCCGATCGGTGCCCTGCCGCATCAACATATTTTTCTATCTTTTAAACAGGCACAGAGCCATTTTGTGATAAACATTGTGATCTCTCCCCTTGCATATTTGCGAACTTACGTGCATAATCTATTACAAGAAGCGCTCAACATTGTAGTTGCATTCTACGCACTCTATCATCTAGGTATGTTTTTGCTGTACATGAAGGAGCAAATGTAAAAATGTTTCCAGCGGAAGAGGTTTCACAGACGACTGAAGCGCTTGAGCAGCTTTCACAGACGACTGAAGCGCTCGAGAAGCTTCCACGTACGTTCGATCACCGTAGTGCTTTGAATGAGCGTCGTCAACACATTTTACAGCAGAAGCAGTCCGAAAAGAACACGGACGCCTTGCCCTCTCTTGGGTCGGAAACTCCTGGCACTAAATTTGTCTGGAGACAGATGGTGCAGCTACGTGAAGAGAATCGGCGCCTGCGGCTCTCTCTGGAGGAATTACAAGAAAGTTTCAAGCAACTGGATGAAGAAAAGGCGCAGTTGCAGGG
The DNA here is from genome assembly GCF_036245075.1 of Dictyobacter halimunensis. Lineage (NCBI taxonomy): Bacteria > Bacillati > Chloroflexota > Ktedonobacteria > Ktedonobacterales > Dictyobacteraceae > Dictyobacter > Dictyobacter halimunensis. Next base: position 440,294 of record NZ_BSRI01000002.1, on the reverse strand, counting down.
TCGTTTTGAGGAGGAAGTTGCCGTCATCCATAGCGGGCATCAGCAAGATATTGTTCACTATCAAACCCATCTCTTAGAATTGATGGATGAGCGCAATCGCCTGCATGATGAGTATGCGGCCCTGAAGGTGGTGCAGCAGGATTTTGCCCACCGCTTTGAGCAGTCGGTCGATGAGGAGATCCAGCAGCGCCTGAATGCTATGGCACAGACGTTAGATGGTCTGGAGGTAGAGGCTGAGATGCCGGATCCCCTGGTGCGTTTTGTGCAATCGGCGGAACTGCGGGCGCGCAGCGATGGAGATCGATACCTGGCGGAGGCAGTTCATTTGAAGCGCGAGATGGAGCGCATAACGGATATACTGGCTAAGGAGCGTCAGCACCTTGACGAGGAGAGGCGCCAGCTGGCTATCTTACAACAGAGCGCATCCCGGCAGGCGCAGATGCGCCAGAAGCTCTTAGATGACCGCTTTCGTACGCGTTGGAAGACGGTCACGCTCTCAACTTCTGCTGGTCTGCTCCTGTTGTTGGTTATTTCCCAGTTTGCCTGCCTGGCGTTTTTGCATATCGCGCTGAGTGGAGCGGTGACGTTGTCTCTCTTATTGCCGATTCTTCTTTGTGCGTTGCTGGCGGCGATTATGGTCAGCCCGCCTGTGCGCTTCTTGAAACATGTGCGTGAGAGCGTGCCACAGCGTAAGAAACACGTGGCTCCCTCTTCGCCCGACGCGGCATAAGTAGCGTTAAACGCGCCTCCAAAGAAGGGGGCGCTTATTTTTTCATGCGCAGAATAGTTTGAATGAGCTTACGATTGGTGGTAGCCGTGCTCCCAAGCAGATAGGCATAAAAGGTTGCCTGTTGAAGGCCCGTACTGTAGGTAGGATAGGGGTGAATCGTATTGTAGATATGGTTGATAGTGAGGTGGTGTTTCATGGCCAGCGCTAGCTCTCCCAGCAACTCTCCCGCCTGTGACCCGATCAGATGGGCTCCCACGATCTCCTCCTTGCGGCCTTTGAGGATTAATTTGATGAAGCCAGCCTGTTCATGTTCTGTTTGAGCGCGGTCAATCTCACGCCAGGGAAAGGTAACTACACGTACATGCTTATATTGGCTTTGCGCCTGCGCCTGTGTCAGGCCAATATGAGCGACCTGGGGCCTGGTAAAGGTGCACCAGGGAAGGACGCGATAATCAACTTTCTGCTTCTTAATTGGAAGGAGCGCATTGCGCACGGCTACCCCGGCCTGATAGGCGGCAATGTGGGTAAAGAAAAGATCGCCCAGCACATCGCCTAGCGCGAAGATATGCGGCAGATTGGTTTGCAGATAATCGTTGACCACGATACCTCGTTCTGTATTATGGAGGCCAATCGAGGCTAGCTCCAGCCCCGCAACATTGGGCTGCCGACCCGTTGCAACCAGCACCGCCTCCGCCTCTAAAAGCAGTGTCTGCTCATCTTGCTGTATGCCGAGCCTTTTCTGACCGTCATGCTGACTGATATGGAGTGGCTGTGCCCGGGTGTAAATAGTGATACCATCCGCGCGCAGCACATTAGCGAGGGCCTCCGCGACTTCTGGCTCTTCGCGTGGTAACAATTGTGGAGCGCGTTGTATAATGGTAACCCGCGCTCCCAGCCGGGCTAGCGCCTGTGCCATCTCCACACCCACCGGTCCACCGCCCAGCACGATCAGAGAAGACGGCAGGCGCGTGAGATCGAAAACCGTTTCATTGGTCAAAAAATCAAGCTCTTCCAGACCAGGGAGATCCGGTATGGCGGGACGAGAACCGGTTGCGATTAAGGTATAGCGGCTGGTGATGTCCATGTCATTGAGCCGCAGCATGGTCGGTGATTGGAATGTTACCTTGCCGAAGGCAACATCTACCCCTTCAATATACGTCTGCTCATTGGCGGCAACGCGTCCAATCACTTCTTGAATGTACTGGCCAACCTTTTCCATATCGATCTGTCCCTGGCCACCCTGTATGCCAAATCGCGCGGCCTGACGCGCCTGCGTGACCAGGTCAGCTACATGGATCAGGCTTTTGCTGGGCACGCATCCATAATGAAGGCAATCGCCTCCCAATCTTTCTTTATCGATGAGAAGTACCCGGGCACCCAGTGAATGCGCGATCTGAGCTGCCGTCAGCCCCGCCGAGCCTCCTCCAATAATGGTGAGATCATAATTCATGAGAGTGTTCTATTCTCCTTGAGCGTTGTGAAATAAAGATAAAGCGCCGATCACCTATCGGGTAAGATTCCCCGCCTTTGCCCTATGGATGCATGTTTATGGTGGATGGGGTTTCAGATGCAGACACATCTGAAATCCCATCCACCATAAAAAATACCTTGAGCCTCCCGCGGGGCATATTTTGGCTCAACAAAGGCTTAAGTGTCAAAGTGTGATATGTGTGGTACGTATATATCATAGACGTGTACGTTTGCCCGGGCTCGCCAATGTCATTCAGTAGAGGGACACGTACAGGTTGGGAAGATTGTTTCGTATTCTTAAGGAGAAACCTTTATGACTCAGCAAGCTACAGCTCCTCATTTAAAGAAGCACACGATCTGGCAAAGTGGCCGTAAACCAGATCCCTGTGCCATTGTGCTATTTGGAGCCACCGGCGATCTGGCGCAACGTAAGATTCTACCAACCCTGGCACACCTTATCCACGACCATCCCCAGCCCGAAACTATGTGTATCGTCGCATTTGCCCGTCGACCACTGGGTGATGATGGCTGGCGCTCCATGGTGCTCGAATCGCTTGATAAATATATGCCTGAAGATGACAAATTGGATGATGAGGCCAAGCAAGCATTCGCGAAACGCCTCTTCTATTGCCAGTCGAACTTTGACGAGGATGAGGGTTACCAGCGTTTAAAGCAACTGCTCGAGAAATTAGATAAAGAACAGGGAACTGGTGGAAACCGCATCTATTACCTGGCTACACCGCCGGACACGGATGTTGAGATTATTCAATCATTGGGCAAGGCCGGCCTGGCTCAGCCCGAGCAGACATCCCAGAATGGCAGTAGCAACGGTCAACAGGAGAAAAAATCCTGGGTGCATATCATTACAGAAAAACCCTTTGGACATGATCTGGAATCGGCCAAAGCCTTGAATAAAGTCATCGGGAGCGTCTTCCATGAGGATCAGATCTACCGCATCGATCACTACATGGGAAAAGAGACCGTCCAAAACATCGTGGCTTTGCGCTTCGCCAATAGTATTATGGAGCCGCTCTGGAATCAAAAGTATATTGATCATATTCAAATTGTGGTTGCTGAGAGTCTGGGTATTGAGAGCCGAGCCGAATATTATGAGCATGCGGGTGCTATTAAGGATATTGTGCAGAATCATGTGATGCAGATCCTCTCACTGACCTGTATGGAGGCGCCAGCTGACTTTTCGCCTAACGATATTCGTGACGAGAAAGTCAAAGTGCTGCGCGCTATCTGTACGCTGACACCTGATGAGGTGGCCGAGAGGACTGTGCGGGGTCAGTATACCGCGGGTACCATGGATGGCCAGCAGGTTCCAGGGTATAAACAAGAGAAGGGGGTCGATCCTAACTCCAAGACCGATACGTTTATGGCTCTCAAGTTGTATATCGAGAACTGGCGCTGGGCTGATGTGCCGATATATATCCGCACCGGCAAGCGTCTCCCCAAACGCAGCACCGAAGTCATGGTTCAGTTCAAGCGTGTGCCCCATCAGTTGTACTCAAAGGATGAAATCAGCGGCATGAAGCCCAACCGTTTGATCTTGCGCATCCAGCCTGAAGAGGGGATCTCGCTCTGTATTGGCGCCAAGAAACCCGGCGCGGCCAATGATCTCTCAAGCATCGACCTGGATGCCTCATATAAGACCGTCTTTGGTATCGAGTTGCCCGATGCATATGAGCGCCTGATCGCCGATTGTATTCTGGGCGATTCTACCCTGTTCATCCGCCGTGACGAGATCGAGGAATCCTGGCGCATCATTGATAGCATCACCAATGCCTGGACAAAGATGGGGCCTGAGACCGTCTATCCTTACGCCGCCGGCACCTGGGGTCCCGAAGAGGCGAATAAATTGATCGAGCGTGATGGTCGCGAGTGGGTAAATCCCTGATGCGCTAGTCATGCATCAGAACACAAAAGAGACGAGCAACCGATTGGCTGCTCGTCTCTTTTGTGTTCTGATGTAGTAGCGTACACTTTTAACAGTGGGGAGAAGTGGCAACTGGCACCTTATTTATTGGGATCAAGGGTGTTATCGATCTTGCGCTCGGTATGACCAACAGTTGATTGGGTCTTGCCTTCGAACTGCTTGGAATTGCCACGAGCCTCTTCCTTAGGATTATCTGTAGCGTGGCCGAGTTTACTCTGAACTTTACCGGCAGTCTCTTTCAACTTACCCTTCAGGGTATCCTCGTTGCCCTGGTCGCCTAAGTCTTTGTGGTCTTTATTGTAGTCGCTCATATGATTTTTCTCCTTTGAATGAATCCTCTTGCGTTTTATTGCGTTAGGATGAATTAATTTTCACCCTTCTTTTGTGATACTCATTAGGGCGGTCAGATGGATACAAATAAACTCTACTATCAGTAGATCCACATGCTTTAACAGCATCAATATAAAAAACTGGTGTTGGCGCGCAATGGCTCATGGTTATTGCTCGAAGCATGCTTGAGTTTTGACCCTGTGGTGCTCAACAGTCCATAGTATATTGGTGCTGCAGGGACGCATCTGCGTCCCTGCAGCACCAATATAAAAAACCAGGGCGGCCGCGTCAGCGGTCGCCCTGCGTCTTCCCTTAAAGGATTACTAACCTAAAAGCTCTTCCATCTGGGAGAGATGGGTTTCGAAGAGTTGGAACGCCTGTCGAACCGGTTCCGGTGTGGTCATGTCGACGCCAGCATTGCGCAACAGATCGATACTATAGTTGGACGAGCCAGAGCTCAGGAATTTCAGGTAGCGTTCAACCGCTGGTTGACCTTCGTTAAGGATCTGCTGCACCAGGGCTGAGGCGGCTGAAATGCCTGTCGCGTACTGATAGACATAGAAATTATAGTAGAAATGCGGGATGCGCGCCCATTCAATGCCGATCAGATTATCGATGACGGCCTCGCCACCATAGTACTTCTCATTGAGTCCTCGATACAGGGAGGTCAGGGTATCGGCGGTCAGGGCCTCTCCATTCTCTGCCTGACTATGGATCTGCTGCTCAAACTCAGCGAACATTGTCTGTCGGAAGAGGGTGGCTCGGATATCCTCCAGAGCATGGTTGAGGATAGAGATGCGCACCGCTTTATTGTCGGTATTTTTTAGCAGGTATTCGGTTAGCAGACCCTCATTGAGGGTCGAGGCAACCTCGGCGACAAAGATGGTGTAGTCTCCGTATTGATAGGGCTGGTTGCTGCGGGTGAAGTACGAGTGCATCGAATGGCCAAGTTCATGTGCCAGCGTAAACATGCTCTCGCGCTTCTCCTGGAAGTTCAGCAGGATAAACGGCTGGGTCCCATAGGCGCCGCCGCTATAGGCACCGCCACGCTTGCCCGGTGTTTCAAACACATCTATCCAGCGTTTTGAAAAGCCATCTTTCAGTATGGAAATATAGTTTTCACCCAGCGGTGCCAGGGCCTGGATAATAGTGTCGCGGGCCTGCCCATACGTGATGGCATCGGTGGTCTCTTCCACAATCGGGGTGTAGAGATCATACATGTGCAATTCATCAAGCTGCAGGATGCGCTTGCGCAACTTCATGTAGCGATTGAGCAGCGGGATATGCTCGCTGACCGTAGTGATCAGATTATCGTAGACGCTCTCCGGGATATTGTAACGTGAGAGCGCGCGTTCGCGGCTGGAACTGTAGTTGCGCTGACGTGTATAGAAGATATCGGTTTTCACCTGCGCTGCCAGGGTGGCCGCGATGGTATTGCGCTGCTTCAAGAACGTGCCATGCAGGGCCTCGAACGCATCCTTACGCACGCGCCGATCTTTACTGCGGATAAAGGTCAGATAATTGCCCTGGGTCAGTTCAACCTCTTCACCCTCTTCATTGCGAATCACGGGCAACTTCAGGTCAGCATTATCAATCATTGAGAAGATCGAATCTGGAGCATCGCTAATTTCGCCGGCGGCCGCCAGCACAGCCTCTACTTCAGCGGAACGCACGTGTGGCCGCTTGCGATTCAAATCCTGAAGCTGGACATTATAGAGGTCCAGGCCCGGCGTCTGCTGAATGTATTGATTGAGTGTCTCCTGTGGAAGAGCGAGAATCTCTGGCTCAATGAATGCCGCGACCGTCGATGTGCGCACGAATAATTGCATCGCCCGATCAGCCATCGCCAGGTATTTGCTATTGGTTGTATCCTCATCTTTACGCATGGAGGCATATACATACAGTTTTTCCAGTGCTTCTGTGATCTCATCGCGTGTCTGCAGCACTTTTAACAGGGCGCTCCCGCTTTGTGCCAATGTTCCCTTGAGTGCTTCCAATGCTGGCAGGCGCTGCTGGATATGTTGGAAATCACTCTCCCAACCATCATCTTGCGTATAGATGCTCTCAAGGTTCCAGGTATACTCGGTTGGGATCTCTTCACGCTTCTTAAACGTTTGCAATGTTGGTACGACCTTTCATCAATGATAGGAAACGGTCCTGTTTGTTTCTGGATGTACTCACATAATATCATATGCCCCCAGCCCCGGTGACAGGCGTCCCCTCTACGTATGCGCCCGTAGTTCAGTACGCCGGGATGCCATCTATGCGGGGATATACATGCCCGGGCTTTTTTCCGGGGCTGTTACTGCGCTGGATCGAGGCTGTGCCAGGCCATCGCGGAGAAAGCGCGGCGTGGCTTATCATAAATAAGGGATAGAAACACCAATTTTTGGGGACGCCAGACACAGGAGCTGCTAGTACCATAAAAAGGAGTGCATAATAGAAAAATTATGCACTCCTTTTTATGGTACTAGGATGGCGTAATGAAGGCCCTACTCTTCCTCTTCGTCTTCATACTCCTCTTCATCATCAAATCCCTCAAGCAACAGATCTTCACGCGCGCCCCATTTGGAGAGATAGCGATAGAAGTTACGCTTCTTCAGGCGCGTGCGCTCGGACTCCGATAGCGCGGGATTGTGTGGCGCGGGATGAGACAGCAAGGGCAGATCCGGGGTGCGCACGATACTCATATCAAGGTCGCGAATAGCAAAGCAGAAGTCGACATCCATGTAGTCTGGATAGCGATATCCCTCATCAAGCAGGCCAGCTTTTTTCAAGAGCGCGCGCTTAAAGGCCATGCACCGGGCATCGATAACTTCAACCTCGTTCTCCTCGCTCTCCTCAAAATGGCGCAGATCATCGGTACGCAGGCCATGCGGACCCGTCAGGCCGACCTGGGGGGCCTCAAGTGTTTTAGCCAGAGGAGTAAAGATGTCGCCCGTGAGCACGACATTGCTATCGAGAAACAGGATATAGTGGCCACGACTCTGCTGGAGTCCGATGTTGCGCGCCTCGGCGACCCCCATCTTGCGCGTGGCTCGTAGGAAGTGCACCCGGCTGTCCTGGTGCTGCAGCGCTTCCGCCCAGATGTCGAGGCCATCCTGTGAAGCATTATCTACCAGAATAACTTCAATCGACGTATTGCCTGCGTGGCTGAGTACACTATCAACACAGCGGCGCGTCTGCTCGCTGCTGTTCTGGGCAAGAATATTGACCGAAAAGGTACACAGGTCAGCTTCATCAAGCAATGAAGGCAGTTGGCGGATCGTACGATACAACGTGCCATCCACAAAAATGTGGGGCAGAATGACCAGGTGGGCTCCATGTGGATTATCTTTGACGACGTAGCCAGCATCCTCAAGCTGCTGCTTGAGGACATCAGCACGATCGTATTGTCCTTTACGCCGAAGGAGGTCACGTTCATGCGAAAGTGCGAGAATTTCTTCGGGAATACTTTGACGATATGGACGGGTAGTCATCTGTAATGTCCTTCCTTGCTACTCTAAACTCTATCCACGAAACATTCCTACCAGCCCGATATAGCAGGTATACGGGTCGGTAGTCCCTCGAAAGTACGTTCCTGGTCCCATTCCATCCTCCCCCTACATATCACGAACAGGTTAACGATGAAGCACCAGCGTATGAATACGTTATGGTGTTTGCTTGTAGTCATACCCGGGTGCTGTCTGTATCTGCTCGACTGCTGTGGAACTCTGGCTATGTGCGGTTCCTTTTCGTGGGACATACCTGCTGTTTTATCATTGGGTCAACGTAACCAAGTGGACGTAGCGTCCAAAGTCTATCATAGTCGCAAGCAATTGTATATCGATGCCACGTATGTGCATGTATTTATGCCTCATTGGAGTATCCCTTTGCTATGTGAGAAGAAACGGACCTGCTGATTGTGGGCTAATGGCCCCTGGTTGTGCGCTACCGGTGTGGAAACCTATAAGCCTGTTGCCACAGTGAGCGGTCTAAGAGAGATGGGATGCGTGTATCTTTATCGGAGCATATATAGCTGGAGAGTAACATGGGCAACCCCCTTTTCGACGAGGCATTACGAATCTCTGAACAATTATAGCATATGTTTTAGGACCTCTGCGCGATGGACCTGGTAAACATAGAGAGATCATGTTAAATCTCATACCTCCGTAAAAAATGGGCAGTTGCGCATGCGCAACTGCCCATTTTTTACGGAGGTATGAGATTCCCTTTATGCTTGTTTGTGCTGCTGCTCGGCTAACTCTTTGACGCGGTGGACATGGGTTTTATGGCAGATGACGGTGATATCATCCATTTCAACCACGATCATATCTTCCAGGCCGATGGTATACACGCGGCGTTTGGTGTTGTTGTACACGATGACGTTCTGGCTGCCCAGGCCGATGTGGGAGCCTACCGCGTGGATACCCTGGTCATCACAGGGGAAGAGTGCGCCGTACTGCTCCCAGTTGCCGACATCGTTCCAGCCCAGTTGTGCCGGTATGACGGCCAGGTTCTGTGTCTTCTCGAGGATCCCATAGTCGATGGAGATGGACTGAATCTCTGGCCATACGTTCGCCAGCGTGGCCTTCCCATGTTCGGTTGGAGCCGCATCAACGATGTCTTGTATCTGTCTGGCTACCTGTGGCAGGTGTGCCTCAAACTCGGCCAGGATAGCTTTGACACTCCAGATAAAGATCCCCGCATTCCAGACGTAGTGACCGTCATCTAGATAGCTCTGGGCAGTTTCCAGGTTGGGTTTCTCCACGAAACGTTCCACCTGGAACGCTTTGTAACCAGCCCCCTGCGCCATCTCATCGGCGAAACGAATATAGCCATAGCCGGTTTCGGGTGAGGTAGGTTGGATGCCAATGGTGACCAGTTTGCCCTGTTCAGCCAGTTCATAGGCCAGGACCAGCGTCTGACGCAGGCCTTCGACCTGGGTGATCACCGCGTCCGCGCTAAAGATGGCCATAATCGCATCTGGATCCTGTCGGGCGATCGACGCGGCGGCCCAGGCGATGGCGGGGGCCGAATTGCGCCCCATTGGCTCACGTAAAATATGGTTGGCGGGTACCGTTGGCAGATGTTCCTGTACCAGGTCCGCCATACTGTTCCCTGTAACAACCCAGGACTGTTCGGGGGTCACGAGTGGGGTAACACGGTCCAGCGTCTCCTGTATCATGCTTTGACCACTTGGAAGTGGGAGAAATTGTTTGGGAAAGCTGGGTGTGCTCAGGGGCCATAAACGTGTGCCGCTGCCACCCGCTAAAATGACGGCATTAAGGTGTTTCATAAAGAGCTTATCCGCCTCCTATTGCGAATCCTGCATTGTCGACTATGACTGATTGCGGGAAGTTGTTGTCGCGTATCTAAGTCTATGGGGGGATTGTATCGGTGTTTGTCGCCGGTGTCAAACAGTAGAACTAAAATGCCAGAAGGACTATCCTGTCCTTCTGGCATACTATATATATTATGGGTGAATGTTAGTATGTTGCTTATTTGCTGACGCTTGCCACTTTTTCGATGATCGGGGTTGAAGGTGCCAGTGCTGTTTTAGGCGTCATATTTTGATAGCGATTTTTGAGCATATCGGTAGGAATGCGATACACGTCCTTGACCAGCCCTACTTTTTCCATCGCCCGAATCAGGTAAGCCGAGAGATCGACCTGCCACCAGTGAAGGCCATGGAAGGCTGAGCGTGGGAAGGCGTGATGATTATTGTGCCAGCCCTCACCAAAGGCCAGCAGTCCAACGATCCATTCGTTGCGACTCTTATCGGTGGTTTCAAACTCACGCTTGCCAAAGGTATGACAGATAGAATTGACGCTCCAGGTCACATGGTGCACGATAAAGATACGTACCAGTCCCGCCCAGAGCAGGCCATGCCAGCCACCGATGGCCAGGGGGATAAGCAGAGAAAGCACTACCCACACCAGGAAGGTGCGGCTGACAAAGACAACCATGCGATCATTGACCAGGTTGCGGCAATAGACATTGGGATCGGCCATACGATCTTTGAAGAGCCAGCCCAGGTGCGCGTGGATAAAGCCTTCGGTTGGGCTATGTGGATCGCCCTCTTTATCGGCCTGTGCATGGTGCTTGACGTGGGTGGAGGCCCATTCTAAGGCCGATCCTTCCAGCGACATTGATCCAAAGACCAGTAAGAGGAACTTAATGATGGGGTGGGCGCGAAAGCTGCGGTGTGTCAACATGCGATGAAAGCCGGCGGTGACGCCAAAGGTAATGCAGGTGTACATAATAAGCAGCATAACAATATCTGATAGGAAGACCGCCCTGTTCCAGAGGGCCCACATCGCATATATCGTGGCCAGGAAGGGAAGTGTTACTACAAGTATAAGGACACTTTTATACAGGGGACTGGATTTCATCAAACCTCCGATTGCTCTATTGCTAGATTTCATGCATCTCTCTGCGAGACGAATCTTGTTTTTGTCTTATCCTGACAGTTGTTATATAAGTAAGAGCTAATCTATTTCTGATTTGTTTCACACAATTTATATTGGTCCCGATTTTCCTATGCTCGTTGTATATGCTCTGCTGCATAGCCGGCTGCTGCCTGCCGATAATGGACAGTGGGAAGAGAAGTGATGAGTACCATCATACTGATCCTCTAGTCAGGAACCGTGCTAGTATGGTATGCTTGACGCACAATACTGTATAAAAATGTAATTGGATTGAGTTATTATGCTCATTGCGATTTATCGATAGAGAAGAACGTGGAAAACGAAGGACAGCAGCGGCCTCGATCTGATCAGAGGCAATCAGAACAACAAGGGTATTATGGATGGCAATATGATCAGGATGCCACCGAAGTGAGGCCTCCAACTCCTTCAGGTGCTCCTCCTCGGTCATTCGCCTCTCCGCCAGGACGGCCATTACCGCAGTATCCCTCGCAGGCACAGGATCCTCAGCAGACACAGGTGCCTTCTAAGTATCAACAGCAATATCACCAGCAATCCCAGCAACCGATGCAGGATATGGGTATGACTCTGGGGTTTGGTCAGGGGACCGAATACCAGTACTTTGACGTGCCCCAGCCGTCGCAGCCCATGGCCCAGTTGCGTCAGGAGCGCTTGCAACAGTTACGCGAAGAGCGTATGCGGCGTCAACAGCGCCGTATTCGTGGTGGGGATGTCACGGCTATGTTTCCCTGGAGAGGGGGGAACAAGGCGGCACGGGCCGCGGCTGATAGTCTGCCGCCTCCCAGTGGTTCGTTGAGTGCCAGCCCCAGGGAGCCGCTCACACCGGCCCCGCCATCACAATTTTCGCCACGGGTGTCATTGCCGGATTACGACGATGAAAAGACGATGTCCCCGGTACGCGCGTCCACCCAGCCTCCCGAGAGCCTGAGGTTGCCCAGGCGCGAGCCACCTACGGCTAACGTTAATGCCAATTTGCAGCCCGCTTCTGCATCATCTCAAGACACCGGTATGATCCAGAAAGTGCGCGTGGGTCGCGCGATGTCGATCCTCACGATCGCGTTTGTGGCCAGCCGTATCCTGGGTATTTTGCGTACGTCAATGTTCGCCTATGTCTTTGGTACCAGTCCTGTTTCCGATGCGTACCTGCAGGCATTTTTGATCCCTGACTTTATTTTTAACATCGTCTCCGGTGGTGCCTTGAGCTCGGCCTTTATCCCTGTGTTCACTAATTATATGGTTGGTGAGCGTGATCAAAGGAAGGCCTGGCATGTAGCCAGTTCGGCATTAAACCTGGCGATCGCGATCATGACCGTCCTGGCATTGATTGGCATCATTTTTGCGCGTCAAATTGTTCCCATTTATAACATCGGGGCCCCTCCTGCCCAGCTGGATCTGATTGCTTCTTTGACCCGCATCATGTTATTGCAATCGGTCATTCTGGGTGGTGGTGTCATCGTGACGTCAGTGCTGAACGCGCAACAGGATTTCAAGCTTTCCGCTATCGGCTCGGTTCTCTATAACGTTGGCCTGATCGGTGGTCTGGTCCCTGGTATCTTCATCGCCTTTGCCGGCCGGGGAAACCCACAGCTGGCTGTCTACTCCGCCACCTGGGGTGTGGTCGTTGGTGCTCTGCTGCAGGTTGGTGCGCAGGTCCCCGGACTCGCTAAGGTGGGCATGAAGTATACCCGCTCGTTCGATTGGAAAGATCCGGGGGTGATACAGATCGCACGCTCAATGTTGCCGCGTATCGGCAACTCGGCGATGATCTATCTGTCGACATTCGTCGACCGCAGCCTGATCTTGCTGGTTGTAGGTTCAGCTGGTGGTGGCGTCACCCAGTACTACCAGGCGTTCCAACTGGTACTGCTACCCTTCGGTATCTTTGGTCTCTCGCCGGCGACCGCCGTCTTCCCGACGCTGGCTGAAAACGTAGCCAAAGGGCGCTTCGATCGTGTACGCAGCACAATTCTTGAGACGCTGCGTAGCGTCCTCTTTACGACGATCCCTTCCAGCGTTGGATTGATCATTCTGGGCCTGCCTGTGATCCAGGTTCTCTTGCAGCACGGACACTATAATTTAAGTAGTGCGCAGGCAACCTACTGGCCGTTGGCGGCGTTTTCGCTGGGCCTGGCGGGCCTATGCGGAGTTGAATTATTGACGCGATCGTTCTATGCCTTGCGCGATACCAAGACACCGGTGATCGTGAGTATAGCTCAATTTGTGTTTAAGATTGCGTTGAGCCTGGTGGTGGTCAATGCGGCGGTCTGGGGAACCAACTGGGGCCTGGCTGCGCTGGCTTTCTCGACTTCGGCGGCGAACATATTGGAGGCAACGGTTCTTTTCTGGCTATTAAACCAACGCCTGGGAGATCTGCAGGTCCGAGAACTGCTGAGGTTTATCGGACGTGTATTGCTGGCCTCGCTGGCCATGGCGGTGGTTGTCTTTGTGGCGCGCGAGTTGCTCGACCGTATTCTGGATACCACGAATGGACAGTCCACTGGTCTTATCGGCACTATTGAGGCGATGGTCAAACTGGGCGTAGAAGTTTTTGTGGGCCTGTTTGTATATGTACGCGCCTCGCGCTTCCTGGGTATCCAGGAATTGGGACCCGTCAAGCGTATCCTGGATCGTCTCAAATTATCGTGGATATAGTTCAGGCTGGTTGGTGTGTATGAAAAGAGTACGTCTTTCTCTTATCGGCTTTGGTGTTGTCGGTCAGGGCCTGGCCGAGCTTTTGCAGACGAAGCGAGAACTTTTGCGGTGTGAGTACGGTATGGATGTCGCGCTGGTGAGCGTGGCCAATAGCCGGCATGGCTTCATCTATCGTGAAGAGGGGCTGGATATAGCCGTCCTGCTCGAACTGGCGGCGCGGCGTCAGCCCCTCTCTCAGCATTCTGGTGTGCGCCACTGGTCTAGTGTGCTGGAAGGATTGCAGGCCACTGAGGCAGATATACTGGCTGAGGCGACCTGGACGAATCTGCGGGATGCCGAGCCGGGGCTGAGCTATGTACGTACGGCTTTGCAGAAGGGAATGCACGTGACGCTGGCCAACAAAGGTCCAGCCGCCCTGGCGGCCAGCGAACTGCTGGACCTGGCTCGTCAGCAAGGGGTCCAGTTGCGGATGGAGGCCACCGTGATGGCGGGGACTCCTGTACTGAGCACGGTGCGTGAGGGGATGGCTGGTGTTGAGGTACACGCGGTACGTGGCATCCTTAATGGCACCACGAATTATATCTTGAGCGCCATGGCCCGGGGACGTGACTATGCCGAGGTGCTGGCTGAAGCTCAGGCTCAGGGCTATGCCGAAGCAGACCCAACCGCGGACGTTGAAGGGTATGATGTGGTGGCCAAAACGGTGATCCTGGCCGCCCTGGTCTTTGGTCAATCTATCAAGCCCGCTCAGGTTCAGCGCCAGGGTATTACCAGCGTTACACTTGAACAGGTGCAGCAGGCCGCCCGCGATGGCAGGCGTATCAAACTGATCGCCTCACTCTCCCGTGATGGGGAACAACTGCAGGCCAGTGTCGAACCCGTGGCTTTGCCGCTGGAGGATCCTCTGGCCCACATTGATGGCGCTATGAATGCCATCACCTTCCATGGTGACTCGCTATCTACCGTTACCATCAGCGGCCCCGGCGCCGGACGCCTACAGACCGGACAGGGGTTACTAGCTGATGTGATCGCCATCGCTAAGACGCTGTAGACAGATAATACAATGGGATCTGGTTTTTATATTGCTGCAAGGGGGCGCGAATGGCCCCCTTGCAGCAATATAAAAACCAGATCCGGCCGCGCCAGCGGCCGCCCGTGCGGAGTATTCATCTCGCGGATTAATCGAGCTTCTCTTCTTCCTCTTCGCCTTCTTCGGCATTGTCTATAATATTGCCGTCCTTGAACAGGATATTTTGCGCGGCTGCCCTCCACTTGGGCGTACGGCGCAGCAGAAATTCCAGGTCCATCGAGAAGTGCAGAAACTCCTCTTCCTGCGAGTGCTGCATAATCGCCTTCGCCTCTGGATCGGGCTCCACTGAGATACGCTGCTGATACCAGTTGATGGCCTCGCACTCTTCCTGTAGCGAGGTTATGATACGGGCGAACGTGCGTGTCTGTGGTGAAAGCTCTGCCGCCGGCTCATGATATTGGTTTGTACCCATGTCTCTTATCTCTTTTCTTAATAGTTGTGTGGTTTGTCTGTATGCATATGATGCTTATTAGCTACCTTGAGCATCGAGGTGGCGTCTGGTATGGATATAGCGTAAGTAGCATACTGCTTATTACACGATAATCGTTGCTCATTAGTTGTCCAGAGAGGTGGGCCAAAGGAATAATCAGGTTTTCTCGTAGAAAAACTGTAGCTTTCGCCTCAAATTGAATGTATCATATTCTTTGAAAGAGCAATTCGGGCAGATCAAAGGAGATTAGCATGAAGAGCGTTGAACCTGTTGTGGGACTGCACGCAACCCATACAGTTTTGAATCAGCCGCCGTCGCTGGTGAACTATAATGCGTTCACACAGGATCGGACTTTAATGAAGTGTGTACGACGCGAAGGAGCAGACTGGGCCGAGGCGCGTTTAACTGGACTGGGTGCGCTGGTGGGTAGTGAGGAGGTTATCGATTGGGGCCAGGCAGCCAACACATCTGGACCGGTATTGCGTACCCATGATCGCTACGGCCAGCGCATCGACGAGGTAACGTTCCATCCAGCCTGGCACTCGCTCCTCCAGATGTCGGCAAAGCACGGGGCACACTCCCTTTCCTGGCGGCAGGAGCAGCCACAGGGCAACCATGTGGCGCGGGCCGCTACTTTTTACCTGTGTACCCAGGCCGAGGCTGGCCATGGCTGCCCTATCTCCATGACGCATGCCGCTTATCCTGTCCTGCGTGCCTATCCCGAGGTAACCGCTCCCTGGCTGCCATTATTGACCACCAATATCTATGATCCAGGTCTGCGCCCTCCTCAAGAGAAACAGGGGCTGTTGTGTGGGATGGGGATGACTGAGAAGCAGGGCGGTTCAGACGTGCGAGCCAATACCACACAGGCCCGTCCGGTGATGGGCGAGCATGGCGAGCCAGCTTATGTATTGACGGGACACAAGTGGTTTTGCTCGGCCCCTATGAGTGATCTTTTTCTGGTACTGGCCCAGGCTCCTGGCGGGCTGACCTGCTTCTTGCTGCCACGTATCTTGCCCGATGGCACACGCAACAACTTCTTTTTGCAGCGTTTAAAAGATAAGCTGGGCAATCGCTCCAATGCCTCCAGCGAGGTGGAATTCGTAGATGCCTGGGCACTGAGGCTTGGCGAAGAGGGACGTGGAGTGCGGACGATTATTGAGATGGTGAATTGTACGCGCCTGGATTGCGTGCTGGGAACATCCGCTCTGATGCGGCAGGGAGTGACCCAGGCCATTCACCATGCCACGTACCGCGAGGCCTTTGGCCGTCGTCTGCTGGAGCAGCCCTTGATGCGCAATGTTCTGGCCGATATGGCCATCGAGTCTGACGCTGCTACTATCCTGGCTTTCCGTCTCGCGCGTGCCTGCGACCGGTCCCAATCGGATGCGCACGAGAGCTTTATCCAGCGCATGGGAACGGCCATTGCCAAATACTGGGTGACCAAGCGTGGTCCACAACTTGCCGCTGAGGCTCTGGAGTGCCTGGGAGGTAACGGCTATGTGGAGGAGAGCGGGATGCCGCGCCTGTATCGTGAGATGCCGGTCAATTCGGTCTGGGAAGGCTCTGGCAACGTTATCTGCCTGGATGTGCTGCGCTCGATGGGCAAAGATCCACAATCGCTTGACGCGTTTCTGGCTGAGATAGCACGGGGACGTGGCGCCGATCAGCGGCTGGACAGGGCCAGCGCGCGCTTTCAGCAGGATCTTGTCCATATGATGCCGGAGGAACGTGAATGGCAGGCACGCCGCCTGGTTGAAAGGATGGCGCTTCTCTGGCAGGCATCTCTGTTGGTCCAGCATGCTCCCTCAGAGGTCGCTGATGCCTTCTGTGCATCACGGCTGGCAGAAGAAAGCGGCCATGCCTTTGGCACCTTGCCAGCTGGAGTTGATGTGGAACCTATCCTGAATCGAGCCTGGTTGGCGCTCTAATTATCAGCAGGCCTGGGGTGCTGGTGACTCTGCATACCTGGAACCTCGAAGTACAGGCTTACACTGCCGAAGGAGATCTGCGCTCCATGGTTGAGCAGTTCTGGCTTCAGAGGGGTTAGCACCTGGTCTTCCAGCCTGGTCTTATTGCGACTTTTGAGGTCTTCAATTGTAAAGAAGGCGCCTTCAAAGCGGATACGCGCATGCTGGCGTGAGATGCTCATCTTTGGATCGATATGGCTGAGGTCCAGATCGGGACTCAGTCCCCGCTTGGGGTCCAGGCGGCCAACGATGATGCTGGGCTGCGTAATCGCAATGCGCTGTGGATAATCTCCCTGCTCATGACAGAGGTAAGCGTAAACGCCCTGACTGGTGGGCAGGTTGGCTGGTAACGGTTGCGCGAGTCGGGCCCCCTGTGCGGCCTCGGTGGTCCCGGCGGACTTTATCCGTGTTTCTGGCGTGTTTAAGGCGGCTTCCATTTCTGCCTGCGATATCTCCGCCGTATAGCTGATACCTCTGTCGGTTTCAGCTACTTTTTCATTGAAGATAGGACCTGGAACCGGGCTCTGCCTTTGCGTCTGTTTTTGCACCTGTTCCAGCGCCAGAAGCAACTCATCCGTGTTGCTGAAGCGCCTGGCCGGATCTTTGGTCATTGCTCGCTCAACCAGTTGTTGCACCTCGTCAGGTGTCTGATGTTTGAAGACGCGCATCGAGGGAACCGGGCTACTGGTTTGCAGGATGCCTGTTTCAGCGGCCGTGCGCCCCACAAATGGGAGCCGACCCGTCACCAGGGTAAAGAGGAGCAGGCCCGCCTGGTAGATATCACTCTGAGCACTGGATGGTTGGTGATTGATGTATTCTGGTGGCGCGTAACGGGGATCTAGATAGCCAATGTCTTCATTGCTCTGGCGGGGAATATAACGCAACTGCTGTAGTAATGGACGCAGGCCGATATCATCAATCTGCACCCTGTCTTGTATGCCCAGGGTATCTACCGTGATCAACTGCGGACGCAGGTCCAGGCCGAAGATGCCAGCGGCATGCAATGCCTGCAGACCCATGGCCAGTTGACGGCAAAAATCCAGGGCTCGCGCGAGGTTCACGTTCTCCGTATCCAGCACATGTTGCAGTGTAATGCCTCTTGGAGGATCAGTAGCGATATAGAGGCGTGTGCCATCCACACCCCAATCCAGCACGCGCAATATATGTGGGGAGTTGATGCTGCGGCGTTTCTCATATGGTCGCAGCAGGCCAGGAAGAGTATCCAGCAGGTCAGTAGAAGGAATATCCAGCACATACAGTCCCACCACGTCATTTGTATTGTGGTTATAGGCTGTCGCTGTGGTCAACATGCCGCCGGACGTAATGGTTTGTCCGATGCGGTAAACTCCACCAATGAGACGTGTGTCACGTTGTGGCATAGCTATTCCTTTCAACTGAGGAAGAACGCACCTTCTTGATGCGCCGTATCGCTGCTGGCATTGTAACACAAACCAGAAAAGGTGAAAATAACAGGGAAAGCCCGAAGCTTTCCTTTTAGATGGGGAGAGCTTCGGGCTTTTGCGTGCAAGCTATCGTCAGTTGTTAGTTGTAAAGGTTTTGCTTAATGTAAGCTGGAATGATCCCCCAGTTATTCCCTTGCGGGACAACGATAGATTCGCCATCGCTAGCGGTATCGATAGCCATCACGTTGCTGGTGCTAAGACCGATGTGCGCGGTATGCGGATCGTTCAGGTCCATTTTTTGTGAGAACAGGCCCAGGTCGGCCAGCGACATGTTGGTGTGGACGGTCTTCTCCAGCGCGTCCATCGCACTGAAGAAGCGTGGCCAGGTGGTGATATTACGAAGTTTGGACAGAGCCGCTTTGATGATAATCTGCTGGCGCGCGGAACGGCCAAAGTCGGTTAATTCGGCCTGATTCTTAGAGGGCTTATTGCTACACACGTTCATGGGCTCGCGCGCGCGTGCGTAAGCAATCGCGGTCGCCCCATCCATATGCTGATTGCCCTTTTCGAAATCTACCACCCTCCAACTGGCGTCTTTCGCAGCATCGTCGTTGTTGGGATAGCAGGCATTGAATGAGTCTGGCACATAGACATCGACGCCACCGATGGAGTCGATAAACGTCTTAAAGCCGGTGAAGTCGATCATCATCCAATATTTGACGTCCATACCCGTGATCAGCGACACCTTTGTGGTCATTGCATCGGCACCTGCTGTGCGATTCTGACCGTTGTTGGAGGCTGTTTGATAGACCGAGTTGATCTTTGAAAAGTTGCCCGAGTTGGGTGGATTCTGTACCCATAGGTCGCGGGGTATCGAAATGAGCGAAGTATGCTTGGTAGAAGGAATCATACTGATCACGACCAGCGAGTCGGTCAGATTGGCTCCATCATGATTGCCGCCACCGTAGCCCATTACCAGCAAGTTGGTGCGTTGATCGGTGCTCATGTAGCCCGTCTGTGTAGTGAGTGGCGCCTGGGTGGAGATGGCTGAACCAAAGGCCAGCGCACGTTGTGTTGTAATCACCCCAACAATGATGAGCACGACGAGGACGGCCAGGACGCTCAGGCAGCCGATCTTGCGCTTGTTTCTTTTCTTGCGTGGTTTCATTGGTGGCTGCGGCGTATTGCCAGACTGACCACCATGCCCAGGTCGCGGTCCAGGCCCTGGCTGATGCGAAGGATACGCATTAGGCGCGGGTTGCTGAGGCGCATAGCTATGCTGCTGATGTTGCGCTGGCGCATGCTGGTGCGGCTGGTTAAAGGGTTGCGGACCAGGCTGCTGTGGTGGAAATGGTTGTGCCGGACGTTGGTTCTGTTGCTGCTGATGAAAGCTGCCAAGAATCAACTTTCCCTGAGGTCCCTGGCCCTGACCCGATTGTGGTTGATGCGGAGGGAATGCCTCGGTTGCATCGTCCGGTCGATAGCGATTATCCGACATTGTATATCCTTTACTTAGAAATTTTTTGCACTAGTATGATATAGCATAATACATGTTTTGGGCCATTTGCTTGACCCCGTGAATGGAAAGAATCGTGAATTCTAGGCTCTTACATAAAGACGATTCAAGGTTGGAGAAGTTTCATATCAGCTTTTTTGACCTCATCTATCCCATCAAAGTACTAATACAATTGCAGGCGCCTTCGGCGCCTGGGGATATGTGAGGTGAAGTGGGGCGGCTGCGGCCGCCCCACTTCACCTCACATGAAAGAGGATGGGGTTGCGTGGTTGGAAGGGGATATGAAAGAGGATGGGGTTGCGTGGTTGGAAGGGGATATGAAAGAGGATGGGATTGTGTGATTGGAAGGGGATATGAAAGAGGATGGGATTGTGTGATTGGAAGGGGATATGAAAGGGGCTGGGGTTGCGTGTTTGGAAGGGGGCATAATGAAAGAGGATGGGGTTGCGTGTTTGGAAGGGGGCATGATGAAAGAGGATGGGGTTACGTGGTTGGAAGGGGATATGAAAGAAGGGGAGAGCGAAAATATCAGCCGATCGTAGGTGCTGGGCTTGCCCCAGCTCGGAGCCGACAGGCGACCCCGTACCCGAGCATCCACATTCCCTCAAAAATGTATACTTCCCCAAATAAGTGTGTGCTCACGTTGGAGAGAAGCATTGAGGTTTGCGCCAGCGCCTTTTCCGCGCTGGCGCAAGATGGTGTTAGAGTTGTTTGTTGTGGCGATAGGCGACTATCTGGGCTATGATGGCCAGGGCGATCTCTTCGGGGGAGGTGGCGCCGATGTTGAGGCCAATGGGACCATGGATGCGCGCGAGCTGCTCATCGCTGAGCCCTTGTTGCTTCAGGCGATCGGCGCGTTCGGCGCTGGTTTTGCGGCTGCCAATTGCTCCTACATAGCCAGCGTGCCGCTCAAGGACGACTTTGAGGGTTGGCTCATCGAATTTGGGATCGTGCGTCAGGACGGCGATCGATGTCGATGGGTAGATTGGCCGTTGAGCTAAGATTTCATCCGGCCACGCTACGATTAACTCGTCTGCATGGGGAAAGCGTTCTTCCGTCGCGAAGGCGGCGCGGGCATCGATCACAACCACGCGATAGTTAAGGGTTTTCGCGAATGTGGTGAGTGGAATGGCGATGTGGCCGGCCCCGACAATGATCAATTCAGGAGGCGGTGGGAAACCTTCAATGAAGACTTCAAGCGGTTGAGAATCCGCCTCTTCTGTGGCATAGGTGTGAATTGAGGCGGCTCCGTTCCAGATAGCCTGCGTAGCGTCCCCAATTACCTGTTGATCGATGTGGGAGGAGCCCAGTGTCCCCCGGTTGCTGCCGTCAGGATAGATGAGCATCTTTGCTCCGACGTGTGCCGGGCCGCGCACCACTGTCGCGATAGCGATACCTTGCTCCTGCTCTAATCTATCCCTGAATTCTTCATAGAGTCCACCCATGGGACCTCCTCCTACCTTTTTGTTTTTTGTATGTGGCGTGAAGCGTCTGCAAGGGATCATACGTTCAACGCTATGCATCTCTGATCAGGGAGATGGTACCTTTGGGGAACATATGCGCCCGGGCACGGGGCCGCTTCGCGGCAAAGCCGGGGCAAGCCCGGCACCTATGGTGGCAAAGCGCCCGCGAGGGGCGCACGTACGGGTTTGTGGGGACGGGAGTTACCAATCCAGGCGTTCTACGAAGACCCGGATGGTGCCGCCGCAGGCGAGGCCGATCTTTTCGATGTTATCGGCTTCGCTGATGCCGAATTCGAGCAACTGGGGCTGGCCGTTTTTAATTACTTCCATGGCGGCCTGCACCACGGCTGGTTCGACACAGCCTCCGCTGACGGAGCCGGTGAGTTCTCCTTTTTCGCTGACGGCCAGTTTGGCGCCAGGAAGGCGCGGGGCCGAGCCGATCATACTGATGACCGTCGCCACCGCGACCTGCTCGCCCTGTGCACGCCATTTCTCGATATCGGGTAGTACGTCGCGCATATCTGTTTCCTCCGCGCTTAACTAAACAGTGCCTCTTGCATAGAATATCAATATTGCTTTCTGGGCTTGCTCCACGCTTCAACCGCTTTGCGCCGTGCGGCCGTGCTGCGATCTGGCCGACTCTCATTGATGTTGGAGAGCAGATGGCCCAGGTTGATCAGGCTATCCAGGTTGTTTGAGGGCAGGAAATCATCGATGAATGGGAGCGATGTTTTCATGCCGATGGTGAGTGGTCGATAGTCGGGTGAGCCAAGCAACGGATTGAGCCAGATCAAGCGATGGCAGCTACGCTGCAGACGATCCATCTCGACCTGCAGCGTGCTGGCCTCGCCCCGGTCCCAGCCATCGCTGATAATTAAGACCACGGCGCCACGTCCAAGGACGCGCTTCGACCAGTGGTAGTTAAAGTAGTGCAGGGCATCTCCAATGCGTGTGCCTCCCGACCAATCCTGCACTAACTTGGAGACGTCGCGCACTGCGTCATCCACGTCGCGCCTCTTCAACTGGCGCGTAATGCGCGTCAGGCGTGTGCCAAAGACAAAGGCTTCCACGTTCATCAGGCCGTTTGAGACGGTATGAATGAAGTGGAGCAGCAGACGTGAATAGAGGCTCATCGAGCCACTGATGTCACAGATAATCACCAGGGGACGCGGCTTCTGCTTGATCTCGCGCCACGTTAGCTCGATCATTTCCGCCCCATATTTAAGATTGCGCCTGACCATGCGTCGCATATCGGGATACGAGCCTGTGCGAGATGGAGCCTTGCGTCGGGTGGAACGCTGTCCCAGATTCCAGTGCATCTCGGACATCAGACGCTTGGCTTCTTGCACTTCTTCCCAGGTAAAGTTCTCAAAGTCCTTCTTGCGCAACTGTTCAATGGCGCTGTAAGCGGTTCCCTGGGGCTCACCCAGGTCATTCTTCGTCTCTTTGTCGTCCTCCTCAGTTGTGCGTTTGCGTTCCGAGGGGCGCATCTCGCCGCGTAGCTCTTTGCGCGTCTCACTGGTTTTCAAGTGCTCGGCCAGCCGTTTACGTTCCGAGGGCGGCAGGCGCATCTGGCGTTCCTCGCGCTTAATGGCGTTGTTGGTATTGTTCTCAAGCTTTTTATCCAGGTTGTTCCGCAGCGACCAGAAGTAGCTAAACATCTGGTCAAAGATCGGTTCCTGCTCATGGCGCGTCAGAAGACTGCACTTGAGGGTAGCGTAAAAATCCTCTGGATTGGTGATATCAATAGCGTTCAACGTCTCCGCCACCTCCAGAAGCTGATGTGGTCCGACGTTGATGCCTGATTCCCAGAGGAGACGACCAAACTCGGTCAGGCGATAGAGCAGGCGTTCTCCATGCTCGATGTCCCTGGTTGTGAGCACCTGAGTCGCCTGCTCCTCTGGAGGTTGTGCGTTTGTCATCAGGAGGCTCCCCGTAGTTTCTGTAAGATTTTGCCGATGTCGAGTCCGCCCACTTTGAGCAGATCATCCTGATATTTGAGCAGAGCGCCCAGCGAATCGCGGACCGCGCCTTCTGTCAGTTCCTGCTGATCCAGGGCCAGCAACGAGCTCATCCAATCCAACGTCTCAGCGATGCCTGGCGCTTTATACAACTCCTGGTTGCGTAACTCATGGACGAAGTGGGTGACCTGTTTCGCCAGACGCTCGGGTGCCTCGGGCATGCGGGCCAGGATAATCTGATATTCTTTTTCCAGCGTCGGAAAATCGATCCAATAGTAGAGGCAGCGGCGGCGCAGCGCATCGTGGATCTCGCGCGTCCGATTGGACGTGATAATCACGAACGGCGGCTCTTTAGCCTGGATGGTGCCGATCTCTGGAATCGTGATCTGGAAGTCTGACAACAGTTCCAGTAGATAGGCCTCGAACTCTTCATCGCTACGATCCAGTTCATCGATGAGCAGCACCGGTGGGGTAGGGTTGCTGGGATCGATAGCCTGCAGGAGTGGACGCTGCATCAAGAAATCGGGTCCAAAGATCTCTTTCATCTCGGTTGGCTGATTAACAGCGCTGGCCTCTAGCAGACGAATGTGTAGCATCTGGCGCGTATAGTTCCACTCATAGACCGCCGTATTGATATCGATGCCCTCGTAACATTGCAGGCGGATCAGGCGCGTTCCCAGCAGGGTCGCCAGCACCTTGGCGATCTCTGTTTTGCCTACTCCAGGTTCACCTTCCAGTAAGAGCGGCTTACGTCGTTTGAGTGATAGAAAGATAGCAGTTGCCAGACTGCGATCTGTGATGTAGTGTTGCTCGGACATTGCACGTTGTACATCTTCAATCGTTGCAAAGTTGTTCGTTTGGCTAAACTGTGCCTGCTCCAACGTAAGCCTGCCTTTCAAAACGTGGTAAGTTAGCATTTCCAATGAATAATGATAGTATATCTGTTTTTGGCGAGAATTAAATCAAGATCTGACCATCTTTAAGGAAGAGGGTGTTATCGATCCATACCTCACCGGAGGTACGCAGGTCGCAGACCATGTCCCAGTGCAGGGCGGACTTGTTGAGGCCGCCAGTCTCGGGATAGCTGGCGCCCAGTGCCATGTGGATGGTGCCTCCCATCTTCTCATCAAATAAGATTTGTTTGGTGGCCTGGGTGACGCCCTTATTGGTGCCGAAGGCGAACTCTCCCAGGTAGCGGGACCCTTCATCCATATTGAGCATCTGTTGCAGATAGTCATTGCCCTGACGCGCGCTGGCCTCGACGACCTTGCCTTCCTGGAATACCAGGCGTACCCCCTCAACGGACCTCCCGCCATAGGTGGCCGGGACATCAAATTGTATCACACCGTTGGCGCTGTTCTCAATTGGACCGGTGAAGAACTCGCCACTGGGGAAGTTGCGCTTGCCATCGCTATTGATGAAGATACGATCGGCGATCGATAGTTTGAGATCTGTGCCCTCGCCCAGTACATGGACCTGTTTTTTGCCCACCAGCCAATCGACATAGCGCTGCTGCCGGCTGGCCAGTTCCTTCCAGCGAGCAATGGGATCGGGATCATTCAGGAAGCAGACATCAAAGACAAACTCTTCAAATTCTTTCAAGGACATGTTGGCTTCCTGGGCATAGCCGGTGGTGGGATAGAGGGTGCCACACCAGCGAAACTCACCGGCCTGTTCGCGTTGACGGAATGTCGATGCGATCGAGCGAGAGGCCTGCTGACGTTTGGCGCTGCGCGCCGGCGAAACGGTGCTCAAAGCTTTAGGATTGCTGCTGGATGAGATATTCAAGCGGGCGGTTGCCTTCTCTGCCATCGTCAGGGTAACCGGTGAAAGCGTTGTGAGCTGGCTATCGCTTCCTTCACGCAACAGGATCTGCGTCAATTCTTCCAGTTCGATCAGGGGAACCGGCTGGGCTCCCACACGCAGCGCCTCGCGGTAGACAGCCTCGATTAGCGGTGCCGCCAGTGGCGTTGCCTGAATGGAGAGGATGTCCCCCGGCTTGAGATAGAGACAATAGTGGACCAGTGTATGTGCCCAGCGTTCTATGCGGATATCGTTCATGAGCTCATAGTTTCTTTCTAGCAATGAATGAGATCGTAGAGATGTGTCTCCTCATTATACAAACTTTATGAGGGTGTTTGCTTCTCGTCATTATGGGGGCGCATGTGCGGCCCCATACGCGCGTCCGCTGCGCGGACGCACTAGTTTTATAGGTTGGTGCATGGGGCGTGCGCATTTGCGCACGCCCCATGCACCAACCTATAACGGATTTTTGCGCGCCACAGGCGGGAACGCACCCGGCGGCATGCTGATTCCTAGCATGTTGGGAATCAGCATGCCGCCGGGCGGATATACGATGTGTTAAATACGCTCGATGGCTTTGAGAATAGTGCGACGTGCAACGACGGCGACCATTTTGCGGCGGTACTCTTCGGAACCGTGGATGTCCGAAACCACATCCTCACCGTCAGTAGCATGGCTGACAGCTGCGCTGATCGTTGACTCATCCAACTGCTTGCCCACCAACGCGCTTTCAACCGCTTTAGCACGAATGGTGCGTACGGTCGCGCCGGTGATGGCGATGCTGGCAGCCGAGCAGGTTCCATCGCTGCCACGCGTGATAACGGCCGCGCAGCCAGCGATAGCATAGTGAGAGGCCCGGTTAGCCAGCTTCTCATATGCCGAACCGGTCTGTGCGGCCGGGATCGGCAGGCGCAGCTCGATGACGATCTCATCAGGCTCCAACGCGGTCGTAAAGGTATCCACGAAGAAATCGTCGGCCGCGATTGTACGCTGTCCTTGTGGTCCCCGCACCACAATCTCAGCCTTCAGAGCCAGGACGATACCTGGCATATCGGCGGCGGGATCGGAGTGAGCGATGCTGCCACCAATGGTGCCGCGATTGCGCACCTGCTGATCACCGATCATCGCCGTTCCCTCTGGCAGCAAAGGAAAATGCTTGCGCAACAGATCGGATTTTTCAATCTGACTATAGGTTGTCAGGGCGCCCACGGCGATGCTTCCCTCCTCCTCACGAATGTAGGAGAGGCTGCTGATCCTGGCGATATCGATCAGGTGTTCTGGCTGGGACAGGCGCAGCTTCATAGCCGGGATCAGGCTATGACCGCCGGCCAGCACCTTTGCCTCGTCTCCATACTGTTGCAAAAGCGCGATAGCCTCGTCCACCGTGGTGGCGGGATGATAATCGAATGCTGCTGGTACAGACATACATGTTTCCTCTCTATTGCTTATGGATGATCCGCCACAACTTTTCAGGCTTGAGCGGCATATCGACGTGATTGACACTCAGAGCGTCGGCTACGGCGGCCGCGACCGCTGGTGTCGAACCGATCGTGCCAGCTTCTCCAACGCCCTTGACACCCAATGGGTTGACAGTCGTTGGCGTGACGGTATGATCTAGCTCAAAGAACGGCAACTCTGGCGCGATCGGCATGGCGTAGTCCATGAAGGTCGACGTCAGCAGTTGTCCGTCTTCATTATAAACCACTTCTTCGTACATCGCTTGCCCCACGCCCTGCGCGATGCCACCATGCACCTGTCCGGCAACGATGAGAGGATTGAGCTGTTTGCCACAGTCATCGACCGCCACATAGCGCGTGATCTCGGGTTCTCCCGTATCCTGATCGATCTCAACGACGCAGATGTGGGTACCAAATGGGAAGGTACAGGCTTCAGGCTCAAAAAAGACGGTGGTCTCCAGTCCCGGTTCTATTCCGGGAGCCAGTGTATTGGATGTATTGGCGGTGGCCGCTACATCTTCAAATGAGACGGATTTTTGCGGTGAGCCAGCGACGGTAAACTTGCCATCTTCCACCTCAATATCGGAGGCGCTGGCCTCCAGCATGGCGGCGGCGATGGTCTTCATCTTCTCTTTCAGGCGCCCCGATGCCTGGTAGACGGCCGTTCCTCCGACGGCGGTGGTGCGGCTACCATAGGTGCCACGCCCCTCGGGGGTGGAATCTGTATCGCCGTGCAGGATCAAGACCTTTTCCTGGGGAATGCCGAATTCACTGGCCACGATCTGCGCGAAGGTTGTTTCTTCGCCCTGTCCATGGGGCGACGATCCCGTATAGACCATCACCGTGCCGGTCTGCTCGATGCGCACGCGGGCGCTTTCGTACAGCCCGAAGGGAGTGGTCCCTTTGGGTCCAATGCCGCAGATCTCAACGTATGACGAGATGCCGATACCCATCAGTTTTCCCTGAGCGCGCGCACGTTTCTGGTCATCGCGTAGCACATCATAGTGGATAATATCCATGGCCTTTTCAAGGGCCGCGGCATAGTTGCCGCTATCATAGAGGGCGCCGGTGGCCATCGTATGCGGGAACTGCTCTGGCTGCACGAAGTTGAGCAGGCGAATCTCGGCCGGATCACGTTTGAGCTCATTGGCTACCAGGTCCATGGCCCGTTCAACCATATAGGTGGCTTCGGGACGGCCCGCGCCACGATAGGCATCGGTTGGCGCCTTATTGGTAAAGACGGTGTCGCAGCTACTGTAGATATTGGGAATATCATAACAGCCGCTGAGCATGGGGAGCGTAAAGGCGATGGCAATTACGTCGGTGAAGAACTGCAGATAGGCGCCCAGGTCCGAGATGACATGGAATTTAAGCCCGACGACCTTTCCATCTCTGGTCGCGGCCGCCTCGATATAATTGACCTGGTCACGGCCATGGATGGTGGCTGCCAGATTCTCATCCCGATCCTCGATCCATTTCACCGGACGGCCCGTTTTCATGGCAGCGAAGGCGGCCAGTGCCTCTTCCGGATAAATGTTCAGTTTGCAGCCGAAGCCACCACCCACCTCTGGCACGATCACGCGTACCTGGTGCTGGGCCAGTCCGAGCTGTTCCGCCAGGTAGTTGCGCAGCAGATGGGGGATCTGGGATGAGCTCCACAGGTTGAGCGATTTATCGGACTTCCTGAACTCCGCTACCACTCCTCTTGTCTCCATGGGGGATGGAGCCAGGCGCTGATTGACAAAGCGCTCTTTGACGATGACGCCACCATTGGCCACCGTCTCAGCAAATGCCTTGTCGATAGCTTCAGATGAAGGATGAATCGAGACAGCGACGTTGCTATTAAATTCTTCATAGAGCAGCGGGGCGTCCGGCTGCATAGCTTTTTCGATATCGATGGCCGCTGGTAGCGGCTCATAGTCAACGTCGATGAGATCTAGGGCGTCGCGGGCCACATAACGGTTTTCCGCGATGACGATGGCCACTGGATCTCCATAGAAGCGAACTTTATTTTCGGCCAGCGGCAGGCGTCGTCCCATCCCATTAGTGATATGGGGAGGAAGAGGCGCGGCCACAGGGATATTGCCGACGGTACCTTTTAGATCTTGCGCGGTATAGACGGCGACCACGCCAGGAAGTTGGCGGGCGGCGTCCGTGTTGATGCTGTTGATGCTGGCGTGTCCGTAGGTGCTACGAAGCACTGCCATGTGGAGCATACCAAGAAGCTTGATGTCATCGACATAGGTTGCTTGACCGGTAATCAAGCGTGGATCCTCGCGCCGTTTGATCGGCGTCCCAAGCATAGCTGCAATGCCCATGAGTATACATATCCTTTCTCATACATTGAGAAATGAACCTACTCCATACACAACACTGGTTAGAGAGCATCCTTGCGCAACAAAAAGGCGCTAGTCTCCTGTGGGAACCGGGGTCTCCGCGCTAGTGCTCATGCGCTCGGCCGCGTCCTGGACGGCACGGACAATATTCTGATAGCCTGTACAGCGGCAGATATTGCCTTCGAGGCCGCGACGAATTTCCGCCTCGGTTGGGTGAGGATTGTTTTTGAGCAGTTGATAAGAGGCCATGATCATGCCAGGAGTGCAGAAACCACACTGGAGGCCATGTTTCTCCCAGAAGCCTTCCTGAATGGGGTGCAGGCTGCCCTCAGGCGCCAGCCCCTCGATCGTTGTCACCTCGGTACCATCGGCCTGAACTGCCAGCACGGTACAGGACTTAACAGCCTCCCCATTGACCAGCACAACGCAGGCCCCACACTGTGAAGTATTGCAGCCGATGTGGGTGCCAGTGAGATCTAAGGTTTCACGTAGATAGTGGACCAGCAATGTACGCGGCTCGACCTCGCTCTGATGTTTTTGCCCATTGACGGTGACGGTGATTGAACGCTTCGTAGTCATTGATACTACCTTCTTTACCTCTGCTAGCCGTGCCCCTTTCGACAGCCTGGAAAGGTCCGAGCACGACGCATCTTTGCAACTGACGATACAAAATAGTTTGCTGTTCTTTACTTGTGCCTGTGAGGAATGAATGATTTTTGTCATTCTTACTTAACTTCAGTGTACGCTACTTTGAGAAATCGGCCTGACTCCTTTCATTCCATACAAAGGAAGGAAACGGAAAGATGGAACAAAGCGATCAACAGCGATACCACATGTAGAATCAGATAACGACCAAATATCGAAATTCATCAATGTTTGTTCGTCGGCTGAAGGGTAACGTGGATACCTTTCCATCCGCCGCCTCAAGACCCTCCCTTAGGACATCCAGAAAAGGAATTCTACAACGAGAAGAGCGTAGCACACGTGAGGTTAGCTTGTCAACGTGAAAAGGCGAGAACGCGTTCATGGCGTTCTCGCCTTTTTGCTCAAATACGATAGTATTGTTGGGGTCCACTACTGCTAACTGGATTACATTGATTGCCAGTCAGTGATGTTTCTTGCCACCGCCACCGGTATTACCACCGCCACCGGTATTAACGCCGGTAGTAGTGGTATCAACTCCACCAGTGCTCGCCGTGGGAGTGGTTGTACTGGGCTTGCCGACACTCCTCATTACAAACGACTGGGGTCGGGTACTATCTACGTCACAGGTTACATTTCCGGCCGTGAAGTGGGCTGTAATCAATGAGAGCCGGTTGATAGCGGCGGGATGATTCCCCATGGGAAGCCTGATGGTTGCCAGACCGTCGCTGGTGGTTACCGCGTTGACCGGCTCGGTCGTCATATCGCCCCAGGCGATATTAAAGGTAACAGTAGCGTCACCGATGCCGACAGGGTTGCCATTCGCATCCATCTTAACAAATTTAGCATAAATAGGGATTACGCCACCGGGGCTGTAGGTGGGAGAAGCATTGACCATCCACACACCGCAAGCTTGCGGCGGGACGGTTGGCGTGGGGGTTAGTGATGTTCCATTGAGATTAATAGTCGGCGTCGGTTGCGCCTGGGCAGCCGCATTGGTACTATCCGCGTTCGCTCCGCAGGCGGCAACTACAACACTGAGTATACAAAGCAGCAGCACCGCTCCACATTTAAGAATGAGCGAGTCTGATTTTCCTTTTATTTCCGGATTGGTTGTTTTCTGTTGCATAAATCGACTATAACCCTCGAATATTTTCAGTACTGCTGCGTAGTATAGCACACCTCCCGTATGCGGCCCTGAATTTATGCTATACCTGCCATGAAAGTACTATATCTTTCCGTACTTGAGGCCTATGCGGGTCCATGAAAGGTAGATGATAGGAAAAAAGGAGGAAAAAGAGAAGAAGCACCGCTGATAATCGGCAGTGCTTCTCAAGATAGAAGATAGCGTGTTATTTCACAATTACAGTGAGCTTCATGCCGCCGTGAATTGTACAATACAGTTTGAATGTACCCGCGGTATTGAAAGGCCCGACCGTCTGTTTATCGCCACCGGTGAAGTTCGCACTGACAGTGGGGGCACCTGACTCTGTGGTGGGATCTGGGGTGGAACCATTCCAGGTACCGTTTTTAATAACGTGGGGAGCGGCAACGTTATCAATCAGGTCCAGTTTCTGTCCTTTAGGGACAGTCACCTCAGTTTCAATAAATGTTGAAGCACCCATATGGGCGGCCACGTTCTTTGGGATAGAGTTGGCATCGATAACTCTACAGGCAGAGAATAGAACGCTGATAAGAGAAAGGGCTAAAAGTCCAATCAGGATCTTTTTATTCATAGGGTTCCTCGAAGTCCTCCTTGAGAAAGCTGTTCGTCTCCATCGATTGATAATGACAAGGGTATCCTGTCTGGGGACACTCCTACTATAGCAAAATGTCGTCAATATAGCAAAGATGCGGGGCCGAAAATGTGCGGCCGCGCTGGTTTTTTCTGTGCTGGTGCCAGAACAGAAACGACTTTTTATCTGCCTAACCTCTTAATAATCAATAGCAAAAAAATGCCAGATTGACAAGAAGCCATCCTTTTTCCCATTTCGGTGGACGATCCGCACGGACTGTATCGCTGCTATTTATCACCTATGCGAAAAAGTAGAAGCGTCAAAAGAGGCCCAGGTGAAGTTCCACCTGGGCCTCTTTTCCTGGTAGCGCATACGGGATTCGAACCCGTGATCTCCGCCTTGAGAGGGCGATGTCCTAAACCGCTAGACGAATGCGCCTCATAGGGATTGTGTATCGATCACGCGTTATATAATAACCCGGCTCTGGCTTTTTGTCAAGCTTTTTTTCTCGGTCTCGAAGCGGGAGGTGCAGGAGGGCTCGCCGCCCTCCTGCACCCCTTGATTTAACTCCAATGGAGGGCGAGGTCGGCAATTACGAGCGCTTCAAGTCGATGTTGACCGGCTCTCCTTTATGTTTAAACTGGAAGCTGAGGCGCTGCCAGTTTTCGGGCCAGTGAGGCTGGGTCGTATAGCCATCGTCGGTAATGCGCAGGCCCGCAAAACCAAAGATGGCGGCCTGCCAGACGGCTCCAGCGCAGGCAGCATGGATCCCTTCTGGTGTGTTGCCGCGCAGGTTTTCCAGGTCGACCAGGGCCCCTTTCATAAACATGCGGTATGCTTCCTCGGTATGGCCTAGTTCGCAGCCGAGAATGGCATGCAGGGCGGGCGTCAATGAGGAACCATAGTCATGGTCGGTAATCGGGAAGTAGTAGTCCCAGTTGACTTTTTTAGTATCGTAGTCGAACTCGTCGCGCAGCATCGTGAGCAACATCAAGACATCGGCCTGCTTGATGAGCTGATATTTCTGCACCTCATGCACGCCCAGGATACCCTGATAGGAATCTTTACGCCCGCGATACTTCTCCTGATCGAATTTCGCCAGCTTGAAGAAACCATCGAACTGCTCAATCAGGCCCGTAACCGGATCCTGTGGGAAGCGCAGGTGTTCCATGACATCGCGCATGTGTGCCAGGCGCTCATCTGTCAGATCCAGTTGTTCAGCCAGAGCTTTGGCCTTAGAAGGGGCGGTCTGCTGCAACCACTTAAACACCTCAAGGGCGATATGGATATTGTGCCTGGCCATGAAATTGGTATGGGCATTGTCGTTGACGTGCTCATGCCATTCGTCGGGTCCAATCACGTCTGTGATGATATACTCATCCTTGTCCCCGTTTTTCTCTGCCCGGCTATCCCAGAACAGGGCGGTACTCAACAAGAGTTCAACTCCGTAGTCGCGCATAAACTCGTCGTCAGCGGAGACGCGCCAGTATTCCCAGGTCGCGTGAGCGATGCTGGATGTGATATGCAGCTCGATAAAGCCATTGAGGACAGGGATGACCTCACCGGTTTCCGGGTGGACGATCGAGGGAGGGGTGGTCTCTTCTCCGTTAAGCGTACTTTCCCAGGGGAACTGAGCACCGGCGTAGCCATTGCTGGCGGCCTTTTTGCGCGCGGCAGGAAGAAGATGATAGCGATAGAGTAAGAGATTGCGCGCAATGTGCGGTAGTTCGTAGGTGAAGAACGGCAGCATAAAGATCTCGGTATCATGGAAGATGTGTCCGCGATAGCCAAAGCCGGTCATGCCTTTGGCGGCAATGCTATAGCGGCTATCGTTATCGGCGGTATTGATGCGCAACTGATAGATGTTGTAGCGCAACCCTACCTGTGCTTTTTCGTCGCCCTCGATGACCACGTCCGTCTGCTCCCAGAAGCGAGCCCAGGCCTCATCTTGTTTTTGTATTTGGTAGTCAAAGACAAAAACGTTGTGGGCGTCGCTGTGCGTCTCTTCCGCGACCGTATTGAGCATTTGTTGATGGTGGATAATCGCGGCCTTGCGAGGATCCTCATTATCGCGCGATGTATACATCACCACGACTTTTTCGGCGACCACACTTTCCTGGGGGTTCAGCGCACCAGTAAGGCGAATACTCGGCTCGACATCGCCATCCACAAATTCCTTCTGGAAGGCGGTTGTATCCGCATTGAAGCTCATGCTCTGAACCAGCGTTACATGTGTGCTGCGTGTCTCACTTTGCAGCCAGAGCAGGTCCGCGCTATGACCCTGATCTGTGGTTTCCCAGTGCATCACATCATAATTGCCACGGGCCGCGTTAAAATTGGCGCGCAACGAAATGGCCACAGGCAGATCCTTGGGCGAGTCATCGATCGTGACGCTATAGCGAATCATACCCAGGTGCTCATCCGCCAGGCTGGCAAAGCGCTCACTGTGGATACGTACCCGTACACCCAGGGGACTTTCCCAATGAACGGTACGCGTCAGCAGTCCGTTTTGCAGATTCAGTGAGCGCGTATAGGCCAGCAGCTTCCCCCTATCCAGGCGGAAGCGCTCACCATTGACAAACAATTGCAGCCCAACCCAATCGGGGGCGTTGGCCAGTTCTTCCTTGGAAACCGGGACACTATCGAAGACGCCAAAAAGGAGGGTTGCCGCCGTTTCGTGCGGATAGCCCTCTTCAAAGGTGCCACGTGTACAAAAGTAGCCATTTCCAATGGTAAACACTGTCTCCTGGCTGCGTATCTGCTTGAGATTGGGACTAAACGATTCCTCGTTTACTTGCCAGAGATTTCCCACGTCGCATCCTCCATGCTTAGCTCTGCTTTTGTGGGCAGAAGCACCTTCATAATGCTCATGCATCTGCCAATATATCTTTTAAACGTATGTTTTCCATTGTTGGTACCACCTTGTCAGCACGCTTGAAGCGTTCTTTGGGACCAACTCCTAACGCATACATGCCAGCGGTTTTAATCGCCTCGATACCCGCGTCTGCGTCTTCAACCCCGATACAGTCAATCACGGATGTCTGTACCAGGCCCGCGGCAAACACGAAAATATCGGGTGCAGGTTTGCCATTGACTACGCTATTGCCATCAGCAATGCCATCGAAGAGATCGATTATCTGCAGTCGCTCCAAAACGATGCGACAGTTTTTGCTAGCCGAGGCCACTGCGCTTTTCAGTCCCGCCTGACGAATCTCCTGCAATAGCTCGCGACCACCGGCAACCACCTCTTTGGGGCTCATCTGCTCAATGAGCTTATTGTAATAATCGTTCTTGCGCTTCATCATCTCCTGAATCTTATCTTCGCTATACTGGCGGCCGCGAATAATGTACATTAGCGAATCACGTCGACCAACACCACGTAGATGCGCGTCATTTTCCTCGCGGGTCAAAGGAATTCCTTCTTCGTCCGCTAACTGTTTCCAGGCACGATAATGATATTCCGATGTGTCGGTCAGCACACCATCTAAATCGAATAGGATCGCTTTCGCCTTGGGCATCTTTCATTCCTCGCATTCTTTGTTATTTGTTATCTTGATATGGCATATTCGTTGCTTTACAGGAGTGAGCTAGCATAGATACCGGATTCATGGTATGACAAGTATTACAACTGAGTTCGCCTGAGATACCGCTGCACCCCGCTTGAGCATACGCCGTAGCCCTCTAGATTGTAAACGTAGAGCACCATAAAATGTTGACACTGACGCTTTTAAAAAAGGTATATATCTCATAGCTCCTGTAAGATAGTATAAGCCGCGTTGATTAAATTACGTGGAAATAGAGGATGTATCTCCTACCTACCTGTTAAGACGGGTATCTTTCAATAACATTAGAGCTTTCCTTCATGACTGCGTTTAATCATATACAAAGGGTTACCTCTCCTTGAGAGAGTGGCATTTTTTTCTCAGGAAGGGATTTTGAACTGAAAGAAATGCTCTGCTCGTATAGTATTTAAGAAGAGGTATCTTTGAGCTTATTTGAATTTATAGCGAATAACATCCGAAAGGTTGCACTCATATGAATACACCTGTACAGCTTGGTCCCCCGCAATTGGTTCTGTTCCTGGTTGCGGTACTTGGTGTTGGTCTGCTGATATCATCGCTTATGGGCCTGTTTGGTGGTCGGCGCGAACTGGAAGAATTTGAGGACGAATACGGCCAGCGCTATCGCCGCTGGCGTAAGCGCCGCCGCGAACTACGCTGGAGACGTGGCGCTAGCGGCATTATCATGCTAATCCTGGCCGTATCGCTGCTCTGGCTCACCTTTGCCGTCCAGAGCTACCTGGGTCTGACCAACGATATCAAAGTAGCTCGTGTGCAGGCCACCAGCTTTGAAAACGCTCCACATAATATGGATCTGCAGTTGACAATGCTGGATAAAGACGGCAATCCAACTTCAACGAAGAGTTACCAGATCAACGGAGACCTATGGCGCCTGGAATGCGTCATGATCAAATTTCCTGCCTGGATGAACATCCTGGGCATTCACTCCAGCTATAAATTGACCCGTCTCGAAGGCTCGTATAATGATGCCAAGCTGGAAAGTTCTTCTCATCACGTTGTAGTTGAACTCAACGGAGGGGCGGGTGATTTCTTTTACCAGACCTATGGTAACTCGCTGACCAAACCGTTTGTGGATGCTACGTATGGCAATGGTGTCTTTGAACCTGCCGATGGCAAAACCTATGATATCTATGTCTCGCAAACTGGCCTCTATGCCAAGCAGGCCAGTAATTGACGAAATATCGATAAAGAAAAATCCACAAACTTTGTGCGCAAGATCGAGGCCCCCTTGCTTACCGGAGCAGGGGGCCTCGATCTTGCGCATTTAAAATCGGTATACGCTGTTAGGGGGTGGCGCGGCGCATGAACAGATCGATAATTCCCAGGGCTGCCGGGATCTGGGCGCAGGTGGCCATCAAGAAGCTTACCAGGGACTGCAGGCGCGGCTTCTCTATCATGTCATAGATATAGTTGCCGAGCCAGGCGCCCAGGAGGACCGTGCCACCGGATGGGATAGCCAGCAGCAGCATCCAGGGGGTGGTATGCCAGATGCAGTAGGTGCAGATGGCGAAGACGACGCCACACATGATGAAAACGCGCTGCTCTTGCAGGCTGGTTCGCCGCAAAAGGGTATAGAGGACGGCCGCCACAAACAGCGGGATCGGTACCCACAGCGAAGGCTCCTTCGGCAGCACATGGAAGATACCCGCGACCGTATGCGTCCCCTGGTAGTGCAGGAAGTAGATGGTATACCAGTCTCGACCCATCAGGAGGATGGACCAGAGGAAGGGGGCCAGGAGAAAGACGCGCTTGCGTGCATCCAGGCGACGCAGTAGCATCAGGGCGGCGCCCGCGAAACCGGTCACAATAGGAATGTACAAAGGATTGGTCTGGCGTGTCAGGCCGAAATGTTCATAAATGCGATACATATGCTGGGCCGAAGGTTCTGTACGCACAATGGGAATATTCTTCAAGGCATTGACCAGGTGAGGTGAATACATCAGGTAGAAGGGACCCAGTACCGCGGGACAGAGAAATTCAAGGATCAAGAGCGCCATCACCAGGTTGGTAAGGCAATTAATGGGTCGATACTGGCGGAACGCCATACGGGCCGCCACGAAGCCCAGGATAATGGTTAACCATGACCAGCCCAGCATGCAGTGCGGAACCGACCACTGCGTCTCATCCAGCCCATAGGTTGAATGCCAGAAGTTATCAAACATGATCGTGATGCATAGTGCGGTCAGACCGCCACCCAGTATTACCAGCGAGCCAGGAACCTCAAATGGCAGGAAGGGCACGCGCACGCATGGTCCATACCAGGTGCGCAACCTGGGTGTAAAGGCGATCGTGGCGACTAACGCGGCCGTGATCGAGGTCATCACAAACACAAAGAAATGTGGTGGCGACCAGAAGGTATCAAAGCGAACCGTCGCATGCCAGACACGATCCCAGAGCTTGCCTGCGCCGGTGGACGCGAAAAAGATGAAGAATGTTACCCATAGGAGCCGGTAGGCCCAGACCTGTCCGGCAGGTTGTGCTTTCCGCCGGACAGGATCATTCTGCGACCGTAGCTTTTGATCTTCACATACTAGATTATCCGTGGACGAAGAATCGGCAGCGGGCAACTCTGCCATGGAAGGAGTTTGCTGCATACGATGACCTACTTTCTCTTGTGCGAGCCTGTCTGGTTATTATTATCGGAATACCTGTGCAATAGACTTAGTTGTCAACGCCACGGAAGTAGACCGCCGAACCGTAACCTTCATACACCATGCGAAAATCGGGTGGTGGGAAGGTGAAGCGGCCATTTTTCGTGACGCCGCCCTGATAGCCTCCGTTGTCCGTGACCAGCCAGATGCGGCTATGGGCGGCCAGCACATTCTGAAAGTCCTGCTGATTGAACAGGGGATGACTTCCAGATGTCGTTTCGATAATCTTGCTATTCTGCTCGATCAGGAAGAGGGCCCGGTCAATGGAAAAGTAGTAATCAACCTGTCCCACATAGTAGAGCACCGAGACCGCCGGCGCGACCGAGACGACCACGTCGCCCTTCTTGAGGTGGCCCTTCATGTACTGGCCAACGTTATCGTAATCAGCGAAGTGATGGCGATAGCTTAGTCCCAGGGAACGGCTAACGAACAGGTTATAGTTGCTCAGCGGGAGCGCCGGGAAGAGCAATATGCTCAGACAGAGTATCCCCGCTATAGTGGACAGCACGATCCGCAGCGGTAGCGAGACGACCGGACGTGGCTGACCATCAAGGTTGCGCTCAACCTGCAGCAGGTGGGGCCGCGCGAAGCGCCAGATCTGCTGTAAGACGCTCCAGAAAGCATACGAGCCCAGAATGTAGTAGATGGGCAAGAGCGGATAGTAATAGCGGTCCGCCTCCATCGTGAAGATCGTAATCAAGACGACGCTTGATAGGATCAGGAAAAGCGCCAGGAAGCGCACCCGCCGATCCCGGCGCACAAAAGCCAGGATACAGCCCAGCACCATCAGTGAGGAGTTGATCAGCAGCCATGGCTGGGTGAGCAGCCAGGGCGCCGCCGTGTCTTTAATGGCGATCGGCTTGAAGAGGAGGGAGACATAATAGGGCAGATTATCCAGGCTGGGCTGGATCTGCGGACGCCGGCTCTGATCTGTGGCGAAGGTTGGAGGATGCGTCCAGTATACGGCGAGCAACTGGATGATAATAATGGCACAGGCGATCAAGGCCGGCACCCACCAGTGCTTTTTGCGCAGGATATAGGGCATCCCGTAGGGAGCCTCGCGTGTGGCCAGTAAAGCGCAGGCCAGGGCCGCCGGCAGGGTAATGAAATTCTCCTCGTGGCTCAGGTATGCGATAACCATGCAGGCGAGGGCCAGGTAGACGGGACGCTTACGTTCGCGCTGCCTGATTGCCTGGTAAAGCGTAAAGACGACCAGGATCAACGTAAACTGGGCCTGCTCATACATGCGGGTCTGACGCGACCAGATCATGGCGTAGGGTGAAAAAGCCAGCATTGCCGTCGCCAGCCACGCGATCCGGCGGTTAAACATACGCTGGGTAAGGATATACAGCATAGGGATACTGACCAGGTATTCAACCATGCTAATCAGACGTGGAACCACCGCCCCCTTCGTTCCCAGGACAAACATCAATCCCGCCAGCAGGTAGGAGTAGAGCTCTCCTTTCGGGTAGGTAAAGCCGGAGGGGAAGGCCGGGAAGCCCTGGAGCATGACGTTGCGTGCCGCGTTGTAGCTGGACAGTTCATCCTGCCAGAACGGCTCATAGCCAGGGTGGTAGCAGGCCATGGGAATGATCAACAGCATGACCGGGATGATGCCCCAGTTCTGGCGCAGCCATGCCAGCAGGCGCAACCTCCACGAAGGGGCAAGCTGATGCTCCAGGGGAACCGAGTTCCCGACCAGTGCCAGGAAATCGTTGTTCAGCGCCGCAGATTCATTGGTCGTAACATAAGGCACCCTTTGTTGCCAGCGCGCGTGTAGCCAGAGTCCCACCGCGCTACAGACAACCAGAAAGATCAGGAAGAAACTCCAGGGGGCTGTATATGGAAACGGCTGTGGCAGCATCGGTTCCTGGTCCAGCACAATCAATAGCGCCTCCACGGCCAGGGCAGGCAGAAAGACCAGGCTGGCAGCCTCAAGGGCGGCCCTGCGTGATGGATAGTAGCGCCGCAGAACCACCAGAGCCATCAGGAGCCAGAACGCCAGCACAGCGACGCAACAATACACAATCAGCTCGACGATCAGCATAGGTGGCAGCGTTACCACGTTGCGCAGGGTTGTGATATCGGGCAGATAGTAGGACAGGCTGGCGCCGGGCCGACCAATAGGATTGGGGGGAGCCCACTGCGCGGCGGCGCTATCATTCCCGGTCCAGTTATCGACAGCCTGTGTTGATGCATGCCATTTTTCATCGGGCGCAGCCAGGTTGGTAACTGTGTTGCCGCTGCTGGCCAGCACATCAAGGGAGAGCGCGTTCTTCTGTGCGTCCAGCCCTACCTTTGCGGTACTGGTGCCGGGAGCCTGGACATGAATCGCCAGCGTATTGCTGCCTTTATGCACATAGGGAGTAATATCATAGACGCCCGTGATCAAGCCGTTGCGGTAGACCACCGGCATCCCCAGATCGTCCAGGATCGTGGTCAGGTTCTCCCGTGGCACGGTGGCCTGGCCATTCCATTGCATGTACTGGTGATTGTTGATAAACACATCCGCCTGCCCGGCGGCGATCAGGCGCAGCAGGACGCTATCGCTGTGTGCTGGTATCTCGATCTGACGCACAAAGTAGCCATCCTGCCCCCCTTCCGCGCTGAGCCAATGAGAAGACATGGGTTGGGTATAGATGATCGGGTTGACCGTGAGCAGTGAATCGGCCGCCACGGGCGACGAGACCCGGTTCGCGGGTTGCCAGAGGCTATCATCAAAGCTCGGTAACGCCCAGCTAAAGCTCTTAGCGGCTCCCCTGAGGTGTGCCAGTGTTGTCTGACCGGTCGCGTGCCAGGAGGCATCGGTCCCGATATAATGTGTCTGCCCACCCCAGCCGATGCCGACCAGGGCGCGCAACTGCGGATTCTTCTGATCAGCATCCACCACGCGTGTGCTAAAAGCATTTGCGCCTTTGCGCAGTGCTACATCCACGTCAAACATATATGTTCTGGGGGTTTCACCATGGTCAAAATCTTGCGTATTGGTACCGATAAAGATGCCATTCACATAGAGCTGAAAGACTTGATTGGCAGTGATCATAACAAAGGCATTATCAGGGGTTGCCGGTAAATTGGTGATGTAGCGATAATAGGCTACCGGCGCATTTGTATCTGGCGCTGCGATCCAGCGAGCACCTCTCCACTGTGGCACATAGGTTCTGGCCTGAGGAATCAAACTGAGCTGGAAGGCGAACCAGCTGGTCCCCGCACAGGTCAGGAGCAGACAGAACCACAGGGTACAACGGGCCAGGCGCCGCCTGGCCCGTTGTACGACCAGCGCCTGTATCTTTCCCTGTGAAGATGGAGCCTGTTTAGAACGCTTATGAAATTCTGGAGTTCCTGAGGAAGTGACGCTCATTACCTTTCTCCGTGTCTCGTAGACATTCCGTCATCCACTAACGCATCCCCGACATATGTTGGCGAGCGGTATTATTACGATAGGCAGGATCGAGATCCTGGGCTTTATACAGGTACTCGCGTGCATTATTGTTATCTCCTAGATCAAACCTGCTTAAAGCGATATAGGTATAGGCGGCCGACTGCATCTCGGCGCTGGGACTGATATTGAGGACCATGCGCATATGCGCTTCACAGCCTGCATAATCGCCTAAGTCATAGAGAATACGCCCCACAGTGAACTGGGCATAAAAATTGCTCTGATTGATCTGCAATAGCTCATTTAGCCAGGGCAAAGCGGGTTCATCATGGGTCAGATGGTCATTGGGCGTGCCCTTCAGGGGGGCGCTTACCTCGGCCATTTGCGCCAGTGAGAGACTGACCTCATCCTGCAGCCAGGGGGTATGCTGGTAGGTATGCCAGGTCGTGAGCATGGTCTGGTAGGACGTATAGAAATCCTTCTGGGTACGATAATAATGTCCCAGGTAGGCCCGGCTTTCAGCATTGGGCTGTTCGGGATGCAGGTAGAACCAGGCTTCACCACGCGCAAGATGATATGCAACCAGTTGATTCAGTTCTGGATTAAGGATGCGCGCGGCATCCAGCCACTTCAGCGCGCCACTGTAATCGCCGATGCTTAACAGATGCCCGGCCTGGGTCTGACTGACCATAGCGGCCGGCGCTCGTCCAAAAATGATCGCGCCCAGCAGTAGCGCTAACGCGAACATGCCGAAGCGGCCGCAGCGCGACGGACGTCGATAAGCGATTGCTGCCTCAACAAAACGCAGGCGCAGAGGCAGGAACGCACGTGCCATCAGCAGTATGCCGGCGCTAAAGAGTGGCATAAACCAGCCGATATCCAGCTGATCGGTCAGGATGGCGAAGCGATCAGGGAACTGGCTGCAGTCCAAAAGGAACGGCAGGATCGGTGTATATTCAGGCGTTGCCGCGTAACCCAGATGCGAGCGTGCCAGTTCCAACTGAACTTGCTGCCGTGTCACCTCCGCGATGGTCGCCATATCCGAGCAGAGAAACTGAAAGAGGAACAGGGCCGGTGGCACCAGGCAGAGCAACATAGCTCGCACATAGCAGTGGTCCGGTATTGAGTCGGGCGCGGTCAGTACCCGAACCGGGTCAGCGCTTTGCTCCGCGCGTACCGCGCGCCATGATTGGTAAGTGATAAAGAAGATGTAGAGGGCGCAGGACGCGCAGAGTACCCCGTAGTTGAACGCATGCAAGCTCAATTGCCAGCCCAGATCGACCGGCATCTGCCATGCCATCAGGCGTGTACCCGAGGGGTTGTTAAACCAGGAGCACAGACTGGCAATCAGCATCACCACGCCCGCCGCTCCTGGCATGATGATCCGGTATGGCCTCCAGCTATGCTGGGGAGACCAGGGTCGTTGGTTCGAGCTAGCCATGTTATATCCCCTCTTTTTCCAACCCTAGTGTTCAACCGTATTGATGGTCACGGTCTGACCTTGATGCAGGCGATTGAGCGGCAGAACCACAATCTGGTCCCCGGCTGACAGGCCGCTATCGACGTAGAAGAGATCGGGTGCGCTACTGGCAACGTGGACCTGCTTCAGGTAGACGCGGCCGTGCTGAACCAGGTAGACGCTGGACTCGTGATCTGGATTGAGCACCGCGATGCGTGGAACAACAAAGGCATTCTGCTGACCCTGCAGGCGAACATAGGCGCTCATGCCAGGAATGAGCATCTGCTGTGTGTTGGTAACCGTGACATCCACCTGGAACGTATCGGTCTGCGCATTGGCCTGCGGAATAATGGCGCTAACCGTGCCATCCAGCGTCACATTGGGCAAGGCTGATGGTGTGATCTGTGCGGGCGCCTTTAGATGAACCTGTTGCAGATTGGCCAGTGGAATCTGGGCATGTACGATCAGGGAAGACTGATCGGCCAGCGTCATCAAGACCGTATTGGCGGCAAAGACCTCGCCGGGATTGATGGTAACCGTAATGACCACGCCATCGACCGGCGAGATCAGGTTGCCGTTATGCAGGGTTGGCCCATTGGTCTGGGCCAGTAATGCGTGATAGTGGTTATTGGCGACCTGATATGCCTGCTGGGCCGCGGCTACCGTAATGGGATTCACCGCGCTGGCCGAGACCGAGTTTAGATAGGCCTGGGCTGCCGCCACGTCATTAGAGGCCTGCTGCACCTGGGCATTGAGCTGTGACGGGTCCAGATGAATGAGCGCCTGGTTGCGTTTGATGTGATCGCCTGGTTTGACCATGATCCCGAGCACTCGTTCAGCCAGAGGAAATTGCAGGTTAAAGTTTTGTTTGGCATCGAC
The DNA here is from genome assembly GCF_036245075.1 of Dictyobacter halimunensis. Classification (NCBI taxonomy): domain Bacteria; kingdom Bacillati; phylum Chloroflexota; class Ktedonobacteria; order Ktedonobacterales; family Dictyobacteraceae; genus Dictyobacter; species Dictyobacter halimunensis. The sequence goes on along the minus strand of NZ_BSRI01000002.1, from coordinate 396,986 downwards.
GAGGCCACCACCACCAACGTTCTGGGTTACCACCTGCTGTCTGCCTACTTGAAACACGGTCACCGGCTGCGTGGCCAGAAAGGCATACCAGAGTGTATAGAAGGCGAAGATCAGCAGTGCCAGACCCGCAACGATTGCCGTAAGGCTCAGCGCCCGTGAGTGTCTGTAGCGCGTCTTAAAAGACTTTGTTGAATGCTGGATGCTTTCCTTTGAGCTATAAAGCAACGAGGAAAGGGGACGTCCCACCTTGCCACCTTTCTTTTTCGTTGCACCAGCATTCAACCCGTCGGACACAATAACCTTTTGCTCTTTTTCCTGAACTGGAGCCTGTTTTTTGCCATGCTTTGGCAACGTCTCTGTAACTGAGTCATCAGAGGAGGGTTTCGTATATTCTGGTAACACTTGAGATCGTCTTTCATCCATTGTTTAATCTCTCCATAGTTGAAAGTTCCCATTGCATAAAGAATGTGGCTGGAGGACGCTAACGGCCTGTGATATGCAAGCAGGCATTCCTCCTGTTGTTTAGTCAGCCCTCAGGCGACGTAGATGAGTTTTGGGGCCGTGTTTGCTTTTCGATCATGCATAAAAAGGTAGATAGCACCTCCGATAAGAGCGAAGAAGATACCCTGCGCGTCCATCAGAAGAACCAGAGCCGCTGCGGTCGACACGTCAACATGTAGCGACGCGAAAATGGCGATGAATACGCTCTCACGTACGCCATAGCCATTAATAGTAGTGGGTAAAACTACGACCAGAGAAACGAACGGAATGATAACCATATAGAAAGGAAGTGGAACCTGGATATGCAAAATCATGGCAAAAGCATAATAGTTAAGCGCGGCGCTGATATGGAAAAGCACCCCGTACACGATCGCATTGCATAATGCTCGTGGTTGCCTGAGGCTTTTTTGCAGCGTCGCCCCAATGTTAAACATTGAAGAGACAATGCGATAGCTGGTCCATTTTCCTTTAATCAATGTCGGCAGCAAGGCAACGGCAAAAAACACGACCACCAGCCCACTACACATACCCAGGCCGGCCAGTAAAAAAGTTCCGACTATCCAGGAAGCGAAGGCCCCATGGTAGATGATCAGCATCGGTATTGAGACGATGAGCATACCGACAAAGCCGGTGACGCGACTCATGATTACCGCACTGACCGAACCTGCGGTATTGCGTCCTTCCCTGCCTACATAGTAGGCTTTGATCACATCACCTCCCATTCCCGTAGGTAAGAAATGGTTAAATGAGATGCCGATCAGGTAGAGATTGATCAGGCGTTTCAGATCGATATGAATCCCTTCTCCATCCAGCAGACTTTGCCACTGATAGGAGCTCAGGATGACACCGATCAAGCCAACTATCAGCCCTATTACTACTTCTCCATCGTCAATGTGTTGTAATTTCTGTAGCACAATAGACCAGGAAATGGATTTGAAGAGAAAGGTGAGCAGGACCAATGCGCAACCAAGGCGGAGCCCAAATTTAAGCCACTTGAAGCGTTGTCTGGGTGGAGATGGCGGACCCTCAGCTGCAATTTCCGGGGGAGAAGTCGCGTTGTTCTTCTCCTCAGGAGGCATGCTTGTTTCTGGCAGTGGGATGCTCATGATACCTCCGTTGTGACAGACGAGAGGAGGCAGCTGACTGACCGGCAGTCAACTGCTCCTTTCCGCTGTTCTTCATTCAGGCTGTTTTGACGAGACGATAGATGGAGCGGGCATAGTCGAATTCTTCTGCCAGCCCCTGTTGGAGTGTGATCAGCGGGCTATAGTTCAAGTATTGCTGAGCTCGTTGTGTATCGGCAAACGTATGACGGACATCTCCATGTTGTCTTTCTTCAAACGTTACCCTGACGGGGCTGCCACTCACTTCTTGCAGGATATCGATCACGCTACGCAGTGTGACTCTGGAACCCCCGGCGATATTCATCACCTGTCCTACCGCGGCCTCGCAGGTAGCGGCGCGAATATTGGCCTCCACCACATCCGAGATGTAGGTAAAATCACGCGTCTGATAGCCATCGTCATAGATGCGAATTGGTTCATGGTTCAATATAGCTTTACAGAACTTATGGAAAGCCATATCAGGGCGTTGGCGCGGACCGTAGACTGTGAAGTAGCGTAGCGAGACGGTTGGAACCTGGAAGTTATGGTAGTAGAGCGTACAGAGATTTTCGGCCGCTAGCTTGGTGACCCCATAGGGTGAGAATGGACGCAGCTGGCTTTCCTCCAGAATAGGAAAGGACCTGGCATCTCCATAGACAGAGGAGGAGGACGCGTAGACCAATCGTTTGATGCTGCCTACGTGCAGCGCGGTCTCTAGCAGACGCTGGGTCGCCAGCACATTGCACTCCGTATAGCGTGCGAACTCTTCACCCCAGCTGGCCCGTACCCCCGCCTGTGCTGCCTGGTGAAAGATCCAATCGATCCCATCCAGTAACGTCTCCAGGGGGAGATGGATCAAGTTGCCTTCAATAAAAGAAAAGGTATTCCATGAACGAGGGCCTTCCAGATTTTTTTCTTTAATGGCGCGATCATAGTAATCTATAAAGGCATCTACCCCGCAGACTTCATGACCATCTTTCAATAAGCGTTCCGCCAGGTGAGAGCCAACAAAGCCTGCGACACCTGTAACTAAACAGCGCATGAAGTTCTCCTTCGTATGAGCATATGTAAGCGTTTTACGCAGCCCTATCAGTCGTATCTACAAGGTCGGAGGCAAATGCTTCCTGTATACGCGTGCTTTTCTTGAGAAACACCTGCCAGCTATAATGTTCCTGCGCGAACAGACGTCCTTTCTCACCCAGCATCCGCGCCTGGTGTGGATCGCTCAGGAGTTCAATCGCCCCTTGCGCCAATCCTTCCGCCGTTGGTGGGACCAGGAGCGCGGTCTCCGACGAGAGTACCTGGGTCTGGGAATAGATTTCAGTGGCCAGAATCGGCTTTCCTGAATGGAGATAGGTATACAATTTCAATGGTGTATTCGTGCCTTTACAGCGCGGGCTTAGCAGGATATCGGCCAGGGCCATGTACGTTGGCATCTCATCCAGCGGCCGCTGCCCCACAAAGCGGATCGCGTCATGAATGCCCAGTTCCCTGGCCCTATCATAAAATTGTTCAATCTGCGCGCTCTGTCCACCGACCAGCACATAGCTCGCATCTGGAAAGCGTTTATGAACGGCGGGGATGCTGTGGATTAGAAGATCGATGCCCTGATAGCTCTCCAGGGTACCTGTATAGAGCAAAACGGGACCTGTGCCCAGTTCCAGCTCCTGGCGTATCCGCTGTATCGCCTCTGGTGCCGGAGTCGGCAGATTTTCATCCACGGCCGAATTCTCGATCATGTAAATCGGGGTTGTCTCTGTCATACGGTGGGCCGTACTCGCGATGTCGGGACAGATGGCTATGACGCCGTGGGCTTTACGCACGATCAATCTTTGGATGGTCGCGACACAACGGATCAGAAACGGGTTATGCGTAAACTCTGAACTGACAATCTGTTGCGAGAGGTCCGAGTGCATATAATAGAGATGCTTACAGCCAAAGATACTGCTTAAAAGTACCCCCATGGCTCCTGCTTCCTCGTGGGTATGGATACAGTCATAGCGCGCACTACACATCTGCACGAGGGCCAGCAAAAAGACCAGCAGGTCCAGGGGAAACTTCGCCATTGATGGCCCCACCTTCACCTGGTGAATGCCCGGGATAGCTGGTGTACGAAAAATGCGCAATCCTGGCAGGTTCACTGGTTTCCCAATGTGATACGTGATCAGGTCAACCGTGTGCCCCATACATAAGAGTGCTTTGATATGATGATAGATAGCAAATGGCGCCCCGCGCTCCTCCATGAATGGTTGAGGAGCAATCATTAAAATTTTCACCGTCTTTCCTTTCATCTGTATGGCTGATACTGTGATACCTGACCAGAATGTGCCTGTTTTACAGCTAGAGAGGAGCATGAAAAACCATCCTCCTCTCTGTATATGGGGTCGCTTGCGTCGCAGGTGGTTAGCGGGTAGCCGTCTTTTCCCGGTTCCCATTATGTTGGGACTCTGTCGGGTCCTGAGGACGTTCACCAGGCAGTGGTGAGCGCAGGGATGACTCTGGCTGTACCTGCTTTACTACATATGTCGGTTTGTCTTGCGCTTCATAATAGATGCGTGTAAGCATTTCCGCGATCAGGCCTGAAATCAGACTGAGCAGGCCAAAGCTTGAGAAGAGCAACGAGATCGGAAAGAGGGCTGAGCGCTGGCCTTTCTTTTTTCCAGGCAGACAGGCGCGCAAAAGGCTGTACAGGCCGGTCCCAAATCCCAGGCTGAGCGAGCTTAGACCGGTAACGCCAAAGGCGTACAGTGGCTTGGTACCAAAGCTGCCAAGAAATTTTAAGGTGGTTAGATCCAATATGACGCGTACCACGCGGGAGATGCCATATTTCGATTTTCCAAACTGCCTCGCGTGATGGTCCACAACCATTTCGGTCACCTTCGCGCCAGCCAGGGCGGCATACGCGGGGATGAAGCGATGCATCTCGCCGTAGAGCCGTACATGGCGCAGCACCTCGTAGCGATACGCCTTCAGGGTACAGCCATAATCATGCAGGCGTACGCCGGTAACCTGAGAGATCAACTTGTTGGCCAGCATGGAAGGAAATTTGCGACTCCACTGCGCATCCTGACGATTTTTGCGCCAGCCGCTGACCACGTCATATCCCTCCTCAAGCTTCTCCAGCAGGCGTGGAATGTCCACCGGATCATTTTGCAGGTCGCCATCCATAAAGACAAGGATTTCGCCTCGGCTGTAGGCTACCCCGGCCGACATGGCCGCTGTTTGCCCAAAATTGCGCCGGAAGCTGATCACGCGCACATATGGATCCTGCTCCACCAGGCGATTGAGTTGCTGAAGCGTACCATCACTGCTACCGTCATCGATGTAGAGTACCTCGTATGAGAAGGGTTGCTCGGCCAGGACCTTATGGATGCGCGTATGCAGATGCGGAATGCTTTCCTCTTCGTTATAGACCGGGATGATCACAGACAGATGTTTTGAGCGTATCTCGATGTTATTTTTCACGGTTGTCTCCCTCATACATAAAATCGCAGAAAGATATGAATACCATTTGGCATGTATAGATCTCTGTACACGACACTATCGTCATCCCAGCAGAGATCTTTAATGGGGAGCGGTGTTGGTGGGAAGGGTTAGAGTTGCGCGATCAGGGTTGGCAAGATACGTCCGGCGCTGGCGTGGATGGCGACGTCCGCCACCGTATCCAGTGAGGTAGGGGTCTGATTGATGATGATAATGGGGATGTTACGCCGCAGGGCCAGCCGTGGCAGCATAGAGGCCGGTACGACCTTGAGCGATGAACCGATGACCAGAAACAGATCACAGCTATTGGCCAGCGCCTTCGCGCGTTGAAGCTCAGCGTCTGGAACTCGCTGGCCGAAGAGGATCGTCGCGGCTTTGAGATAGCCGCCGCAATGCGCGCAGGTTGGATCTGGCTCGCCCGCATCCACACGCCTCTGCAGGGCCGCTATTGAAGAGCGACGCCCACACAGGGTACAGGCCGCCTGGTGTGAGGTCCCGTGCAGTTCGATGACCTGCTCGGGTCGATTTCCAGCTTCCTGATGCAGACCATCGAAATTTTGCGTGATTACGCCAAGCAGGCGTTGTTCTCGCTCCAGCGTAGCCAGCGCGCGGTGTGCGGCATTAGGTCGGGCGGCCGCCATCTTCCCCGACAATTCTCTGCGGGTCTGCCAGTATTGTCTGCGCGCCTCCGGCTTACTGATAAAATCGTGATAATTGACGGGTGGCACTTGCTGCCAGATCGAGCCGGGGCTGCGAAAATCCGGAATGCCCGATTCAGTACTGATGCCCGCGCCCGTCAGGGCGACGATCTGGTGCGCTTCCTGCAGCAATTCGACCGCGTCTTGTATCTGTTCCTCCAAGCTAAACATGCGTCTTATTGTAGCAGATAGAATGGGAATTTGTCATGATGATGGCTTACGGGATGGCGTTGCCGTTGATGCTGAGCGTCGGTTTCCCAAAGTAGATCTGTGTCGCGTTTCTACTTCCCACCTGCACCAGGATGCGCCCGTTGGGTCCGGTGTACGTTGCTGGCTGATTGGTTGTAAAGGCATCATTCGCGTTGGTCCGCATGCGCTCCCATTTCTGAGTGTGCCAGTTGTAGATTTTGGCCATAATATTGTTGTTATTGGTCGTGATGCCAGAACCGGGTCCGGATGGATGAGTAATCAGGTTGGGTATTGTGATCTTCAGGGCGCCGATGTAGAGACGTGGCGCATCGGGCAGATCCAATTCAAATTTCACATTGCCGCTGGTCAGGGTATAGGAGCCAGGCAGGATGGCGCCGGCATCAAAGCTGGCGATATCTACAACGTTGCCGGTGACGCTATCCTGAGGAATGGTCACCAATCCTGAGTAGCGAATTTTCAGCGGCATCTGCACAAACATCGTGTGCTGGCCCTGAGGCGTCTGGTTATTTACTGTCGGGAGCGGTTGTTCGCTCAAAGACTGGTCGGCCCAGGCCATAAAGGTAGCCTGGGTGCCGGAAATGAGCAAAGGGTCATAATCATTTTTGACGTTAGGATCGGGTATCTGTCCACCTGTGACATAGATGGTATTCTTGCCGGTAATGGCATGCGTCATACACGATCCTTCGCAGGCTGTATAGTTATAGCCTACTCCGCTCAGGGCCGAGAGCAGGGCGATATGTTTTTGCAACTCGGTCTGCGGTTGTGCCTTTTGCAGAAATGGAAAATATTGTCCTGGTAAGCCAGCCTGGTGCGCAATCTGGTCGGCCAGGGTCTGCTCCGAGACCGGCTGGGTGGCATGGAGCTGAACATCGAAATTGCGTGTTTGCCCCGCGTTTATGTGTCCCAGGGAGATAAATGTATGTGGAAATAGTACATATGCATCACTCAATGCGGTGCGCAGATTATTTCGCACGCTGCCCAGCACATGGTTATCGCGCACAGTCAGGTCGCCTAAGAGCTGGCCCTGGAGCTGCAGATCCTGTTCCGAGACGATTGGATCGACCGACCAGAGATTGCTATTGTTCAATGTCAGGCTGGTATTATCTGGATTGTAGGTTACCTTTGTGGGGATGCCTCCAGGCGGCATCTGGCTGGTGTTGATCGCCGAATTATGATCCAGGTACTGAATATCGATGGGTTCACTCAGATTCTCGCCTGGAATCTGCATGCGGAGGTCGCCCTGGTTGGGAGCCAGCACGCTCATGTACGTCGTGATGTGGCCGGCCGTCCCATCCTGGTTGACCTGTAGAACGGAAACACTATTATTGGTGACGCCCACCTCTTTCTCATAGCCAGCCACGCTAAATGCAAGCACCGAAAAGATCAGAATGCTGGAGAGAATGATGCGCCCATTGTACATCTGTGCGCCCGGCCGTTTCCGGATGTACCACATGCGGACGGGCCCCAGGAAGAGCAGATAGCCTACCAGCAGGAATGTCAGTACGCCGGTGGTTGAGGACATGCCGGGATTGAGAAAGCTCACCAGTCCTCCTCGCGTCAAAATCTGCCCAGGACCGTCATCGTAGCTCTGGGCGCCGCTCGAAATGAGTAACCGATCGCCCAATGCGCGTTGCATGATCATCTGCCAGATGTTGGCTGAGGTACTCCAGCTATCCAGCGGCGGCGCAGCGGGATCGAACGCCAGGTAGTAGATCGCACCTGATCCTTGATGCGCCTGCACAATCAAAGGCGTCTGTGCGCTACTGAGCACGGTCTGAACGTTAGAGAAGACCTCTTGCCGCGCGAGCTGGGCGGCACTGATCGTTGGTTGACTCGGCGGAATATCGCTGGTGGCCGGGACTATGGTATTGCCATTAAATGATTGCAGGTGTGTGCCCGTGGGCAGCAGATCCAGGCCGTGTACGTCAACGGGGAGCAGGTGCGATGGCAAGGGACTCAGCGTGCGCTGCCAGTTGAGACCGCCCACTTCGATCAGGGTTCCGCCCCGATTCACCCATGTCTGCAGCATCGTCAATTGCTGCGCGTTCAGGGTATTGGTGGCAAAATTATCCAGAATGAGCACATCAAAATTTTCCAGTGCCGTCTCTATTGTCGGCATGGTCTGGGCATCCAGGCGCGATACATTAAGCGAGCCTGATTGATTAATCAAGGTGATTCTTGTTAACTGTGCTTCGAGATCCTCATTATCCGATAGCACCCCGACCAGCGTATCGCCTGGCTGTACTTCATAGCCCTGTTTGCTGGACTGTATGCTGACCGTTTGTCCAAGCTCATTGCGCAGGGTGGCCAGGAAGCCACGTGTAATCAAATTGCCTGTATAGTGGGGGGCATAGATCGTTAATTGCTTCTGCGCGCCTTGGGCCAGCGTTACTGCTTCCTCAAAGCTCCATGGGGAGAGCATGTCAATACGTTGCTGATGGGCCCCACCTGAGAACGTCTGTACCGAGAGGTTGCCCTGAAAGGCTGGTCCGCTATTATCGATAGTCACCCTGACAGGCGTCCAGTACCCGCTCCTATAGGTATCCTCAAAGCCAGCATCGATGGTTATGGTTGGTTTGCTGGACACATTGACGGAATGAGATGGTGATGGTGGAAGGGAAAGGTGATAGAAGGCAAAGCTAATGAGTATCAGGATGCATATGCCAATGCAGCTATATACAACTTTTTTCTGTGTGCTTACGGTTGTGAGCCAGCTCATGTGGCTGATACGCATGCGAAATGGCCCTTTCCCACAATGTCAAAACGTCGCTAAGAATGACAGTTAAGTGGTCGCGAACTTCTTCACCCCGGCGACAGATGAGTTAAGCGCCAGCAGGTGAATATCTATGTCTTTACATAAGGGCCATCACATGCAATGATGGACATATTCTGACGAATTATGGTTATTCTTGAGACAAAATGGTATAGATCCAACGCGTACTATAATAGTAAATTTTTGGCTCGCTTTTGTCTAGTACCACCAATAGAAACGCCCGGGCTTATTCGTCAGCATTTTCTGTATGATGTGTCAGACCCAGGCGATATTTAATGTCATAATTGACAATAAAATCCAGTTCCTGATCACTGAAGCCATAGTGGCGCGCGAGCAGCGTATCGATCGTATCGATGATAGGTTTTGACTTACGGGCATAGATAGTATAGCTCCCGGTCTGCCCGCGTTTGAGGTGCCGGGCGTGTCGGCGAAAATCCTCCATCAAAAGCACGCTTTGCGCGCGCAGAGCGTCAACGAGGTCCGACTGCTCTGGATAGTTGAAGCGAAACCCGAAGAGCATATAGTCTTTCAAATTAAAGGTATCAAACGTGGTTGTGTAGTACCACCAGAAGAGCGAGCTATTGAAAAGCGCGACAAATACATCGCGGTCAAAGTCCGCTTGAAAGAAGCATTGTTTATTAGAGGTTGTATGGTAGGGCCAGGGAAAGTTTACAAAGACCTTCCAGTATAATCCCCCGGCGGTGCGGTAGAACATCGTATTGAGATTGGGGATGCGTGAGATATAGTGGCTGACAGGTCTATGCATCAGCAGATGAGCCAGGATGTTATCCTCGCACTCCTGACTGAATTTTGGATAGTAATGCCGGTTTAAAGGATCGATGGGGGCGCTGATCGCGTGATAGCGGAAGCGGGTAAAGAGAAAAGGGCGCTGCTCGTGGGCCCACTTCATCAAATGGGTACTATAGCGCCGCTCCGGGCCGTTGGTTTTTGCCAGGTAGATAGTTGTAGGGATACTGGCGACCTTCCCACCTGAAAAGAGCATCGAGGGACGGAAATGATAGAAGGAGAGCCAGCTAACCGGAAACCAGGAGCGAAAAGCGCTCAGAAATGGCTGCATATTTTTGGTGGCAAAGGCGGCCAGAGGCAGGATCATGCCATGGCGTCCCTGTGGAGAAAGCAACTGCTTGCTGCGTTCGACGATACAGGTATAGAGATTGGCGCAACCCCGTGTGATAAAGTGATCGAGGCTATAGGGAAAATGTTGTTCGTTGTATTCCACATAGGGCGGATTGCCAATAATAACGGTGAAGCCACCACCCTCCAGAATGTGTCTGAACGCCATCTGCCAGCCTGGAATAAGGGCCGTTCCAGTATGCTCATCCGCGGTCTGCCGTATGGATGTGGACTGACACGGATGATGTATCTCAGCCAGCGTGTTGCCCACGCAGATATTTCCATCAATGTCGGGGAGTGGCTCGATATCCTCGGCGTGTTCGACCTGCACCATCAATTTAAGAAAGAGGTGCAGCTTACAGATTTCAATGGCCCCCTCCATAATATCTATGCCATACAGGTTTCTGGTGATAATTGTTTTGAGAATGCCGGCGCGACGTACAGATTTTTGCCGGTCACAGGTAGAAAGGCTATTCACGCGCTGCACCTGATCCAGGCAGGCCTCGTACAGAGGAAGGAGGGTCCGCAGAGCCGCCAGCAAAAAAGCCCCAGAGCCACAGGTAGGGTCCAGGATCGTCATCTGTTGCAGCTGCTGATAGCAGTCCTGTAACACCATTGGATCTTCCAGTGAGCGCAGAGCATCGAGAGCGAATTGATGAATCCGCAGGTTGTAGGTGATAAAGTCGTCGATGGCTCTGACATGGCCGGCCGCCAGTCGTGCATATAGACCCTGGTACATCTGAAGGCGTTGCAGATGTTCACGCGGTGTTTCATCGGGTAGATAATCCGGATCGGCCAGGATCGCGTGGATATAGCGCTCAGGCTGTTGCTGTACCAGACGCCATAGCGTGCCATCGGCAGCAAAAACGCAGGGATGGCGGCGAGCCAGGGCGTCAAAGAAGGCCGGGATAATGGTATTGTTAGCGATATAGGTCGTCACATCCTCGCGTGTATAATAGGCCCCCATCTGCTGCTGGTTGACGTACTGCTCAAAGATATAGCCCAGGATATCAGGCGTCAGCAGACTCTTCTCCTGGCCCGCAGGCTCATCTACATACCAGCGGTAGAGATCAAAAAAGGCGAACAGGCGCTCGAAAGCGTAGTCGGGAAGAGAGACATCTGGATATTGCCGCTCGATTGGACGTACTGAAAAGAGACTACCACCGAGATAGGGAATATGACCAAACTGTGCCAGTATATCAGTGCTGCGTTCAGGCCTGCCCAGAACCTCGTGAAAGAAGGGAAGCAAAAACGAGCGGTAAAAACGATCACACCCACATCGTTTCTGAGTTTGTTGTAGTTGGTGGAAAAGATATTGGTGATCGCGATTGAGAAAGCCCTGCTTTTGCAGGAAATAAATGAACATCAGGCGATTCAAGAGGAGTGAAGTCATCTGCTCCTGCTCGACTACTGTAATATCTGGAGTTTCACAAACAAACTGCCGCTGAAATGCCGCCCTTTCAACTTTAAAGCGTTCATAGAAGAGCTTGATGATCTGCTCAATATTTTGAAAAGCTGAATAATGTCCGCTATCAAGCACAGCTTCATCCCGTTCTGTCGCAAATGTATTATTACACTTTATAATATTACAGATATGAAAAAATTTGTAAAGTGTCCTATACGTATTTTTTTATGATTGGCTACTTTTTGCCTTGCCGCGCTATGCGATGTTTTTCATCGTAGTGGAGGATAAAATCCAGGTTCTCTGGCGTCAGCTGAAAATGCCGGGCCAGCAGGCGATCTATCTCATCCAACAGGGGTTTGGAGAAACGCATATAATACTCGGCCAGCTCAATCTGATGGCCTGCGCCCTGCTTATGCCTGGTATTGCGTGTGCTCAGGCGAGCATTGCGCAGGATATCCACCTCCAGTTGTTCCGCCATCCCCGCCAGTTCTGTTGACTCCAATACCTCCTGGCTGAGCGGAAAATGTTTGACCAGGGCATCGGATAGGTGGAAGCCATCCGAGTAGGTGGCAAACCAGACATAAAATAACGAGCTATTCAAGACGGCCATTACATTCAATGCGGTCTTCCTACGCGCAAAATAGAGCAGGCGGCCATGAGGAGGAGTCATAACCACACCATTTTTCTTATAAAATGGAATGTGGCAGACAGCCTTGGCCCAATAATTGGTTGCCTCCTGGTAATAAATAAAATGATCGCCCAACCGCTCCGCGACGGATTTTCCTATACTCATACCCCGCGCCTGCTGGTGTAACTGGTCAATGAGTAGAGCTTGCTGGGTCGCGGCCAGCTTAGGGAAAACGAGCGGCCAATCGGTAGACATAGATGGCACACTCGTGTACATGAGTAGAGGGAGCAGGTAGGGGCGTTCAGCGCTATACCAGCGATGAATGCGCGTAACATAGAGGGATGCTACGCGTGAACTGTTCTGCACATGCAGCAGCAGGATCGAGAGGCGTTGAAAGGCTCCCTCGAAGAGGCGAGAGGGAAAGATCTCAAAATTGGCCAGCCACAGCGTAGTGCCGGTCGACAGCAGACGCCGGCGCAGCGCGACAAAGCGCTGCGCGCCGCACAGACTAATCGGCACAATGAATCCCAGTCGCCCCTGGCCCGGTTTGCACAGCGCCAGGGAGCGCTCGATAACGGCAGCGTAGATGTTGCCACAGCTCGTCTCCTCATAGCCATGAACCGTGTACTCATGTCTGATCTTGCTATGCTCCAGGTAGGGAGGATTCCCGATGATAACGTCAAATCCACCCCTGCTAAATACCTGGGGGAACTCGAGATGCCAGTGAAACGATGACGGATGGCGTGAAATTGGTGCAGACTCCAGGGGTGGTGTTGGGCCAGAGTGGTGTGTTTCTCCGACCAGTGCGTTGCCGATGCGAATATGCAGGCGCAGCGTACCCATTGAGGGCACATCGTCGATCTGACTGATCGAGGCCAGTAGGGCCAGGTAGAGACGCAAGCGACAAATCTCACTGGCCGCTGGCAGAAGATCTACCCCGTAGAGATTAGAGGACAGGATCATATGCATAATGGCTGTCGGGCGTGAGAGCACTCGTCCCACAACTGTTGATCGAGGAGCTTCCATGGCCGAGGGTATACCTGTGAGCTGTTGGGATGTATCATCGCCACAGATGGCCTGTGATGTGCTGGTAAGCAGATCTATCTGCTCCAGGCAACAGGTGTAGAGCGGATAGAGAAGCCTGCTTGCGGCCAGCAAGAATGCTCCTGATCCACAGGTAGGATCCAGCACTGTAAGCTGCTGCAGCCGCTGTAAAAAGGCCTGTAAGAAAGCCAGCTTCTGACTGCGCGTGAGGATATCAATTAGAAAGCGTTGCAGATCCAGGCCATTGGTGGTAAGATCTACAATATCATGGATTGAGCCAGTCCTGAGTTGGGACAAAAGAGCGCGATAGCGCTGCTGGCGATGCACATACTCACGCTCAGTCTCTTCTGGCAGGTAGCTCGTTGTCTGTATCGCCATTGGGATATAGCGATCGGGTTGTTCGCTGAGTAGTTGCCAGCACTGTGCTTGCTCCCCTAAATCCTCCAGCTGATCTTCGGCAACCAGCGTAAACAAACGCGGCAGGATCGTATTGCTGGTGATATAGAACGCGATATCGTCCTGTGTATAATAGGTCCCTGTTAGCTTTTGATCACAATGGTGCTCAAAGATAAAAGCCAGAATCGAGGGCCGGAGCGCGTTATCTTCCGGCATGGATTGGTCATCAAGTTTCCATTGGTAAGCATGCAAAAAGGTAAACAGTCGAAAGAAAGTGGCATCTGATAGTTTGAGGTGAGGGGAGCGTAATTCCAGTGCCTCTGGCAGAAAAAGCGGGATCTCTACTCGTGGCAAATGGCCAGAGCTGTGATGTGCTGTAGTGGGCTGACCCGTATACAATGTCGTGAAAAGGGGCAACAGATACTCACGAAAAAAGCAGTCGGAACCTGAGCGCTGTTGGGCCAGTTGAAGGGAATGCAAGAGATACTGTGGATCGTTATCAAGTAATCCCTGGGCTTGCAGAAAAAAAAGGACCATTAATCGGAGGAGGAGTGTGGTGATATAGGCGTGCCCTTCTGCCTCATCTGGTGCACCATGAAGTTGTCTGACGGCATAAGCATGTTCAGACTTAAACCGATGGTAAAACCTTTTATTCAGCTGTTCCGACCTATAGGATGGATAATGCATAGACGACAACTCAGTCACATGGATACTCCTTAACCGAGTAGTACTATAGTTGAGTCTATTTTAGCAAGAATGTCAAGAAGAAGCATACTGTGAGTGTTTCACCTGCTTCTACCCCTTGTCAGATATGTAAATTAGTGGTAACCTCGACCTGCTATGATTATGCCTATCATCCAGAGGAGAAGATTGTTCCGTGACCCAGACTACGAAAAACCTAAATTCTTCCCCATTAGGCGCCGGCCGTCCCGGGCAGCGCCAGCGGGAGCGCGAACTGCGGAAGCGACGTCGCGCTCGTCGCAGACAGTTATTAATTAGTGGTGTCGTCGCTCTGCTAATCTTGATTGCCGCCGTGACATGGGCCATAATGGCTGCTCGTCAGAGTAGTGATCAAGCCGCACTTGCCGACGCACACGCGACCGCGACGGCCAATGCGGCGGTCGTGCAATCCACCCAGACCGCCAACGCGGCCAACGCCAAGGCTACCGCCGATGTACAATCCTTAGCCAAGGCCAATCCTAAAGGCCCGGATACCCCTCCCCAGGTGACGAGCCCTGTGCAGAAGACCTCCAGTGGAGTGCAGTACCAGATTATCAAAGCTGGTGATGGAGGTACCGTCCAGAATGGCAGCACAGTGGCTTTTGAGTATACCGGTTGGATTAAAGGCACCAACAAGAAATTCGATAGTAGCTATGATCATGGTGGTCAGCCGTTCGCCGTAACCATTGGACAGGGACAGGTCATCAAAGGTTGGGAAGACGGCGTCACCGGAATGAAGATCGGCGAGACGCGCCGCCTGATCATTCCTCCCAGCCTGGGCTATGGCTCCGGCGCGCAGAAGGACCAGAGTGGCAAGGTGATTATTCCTGCCAACGCGACCCTCATTTTTGATGTGACCGCGGTCGCCTTTACGCAGCCGCCACAACAGAGCTCTCCAACCGGCTAAACATCGGTTTTTCCAGGCAGTCCATTGTGCGTTGGTGCATCCAACGCATCAACGCACAAAAAACACTGTGTCCAACTCCCGTCGCCCTGAGGCGACGGGAGTTGGACACATTATAAATAGCGTAGCTTATAGTGTAGCTTGACTTTTGCTTGCAGAGCACATATACTGCCACAAGTTTAATTAATTACGCCGTTCCTCAAAGAATATTCTTTCTTTTTCTATTTCTCATCCCACCAGGATGAGTTTTTTTGTGTACTTACTCTGCAATTATTGATTCGCCTATGCATACAGGTTGAGAAAGGAATGATAATGAATAGTAAAACCGGTTACTTCCCCCGCTGGAAGGTCAACACGAGCGGTGGAATTGTGGCCCCGGATGAACGACTACCATGGGGACCGAGTTTGTTGCTGGGGGTTCAACACGTGCTGGCGATGTTCGGCTCGACCGTCGTCGCCCCTCTCCTGATGGGTTTCCCTCCCAACACAGCGATCCTCTTTTCCGGCATTGGTACCCTCATCTTCTTCCTGTTTGTTGGGGGCCGTGTACCTAGCTACCTCGGCTCAAGTTTTGCTTTCCTCGGTGTGGTTGCCACTGCGACGGGCCATCCACTGGGGACGGGGCCGAACCCGAATATTTCGGTGGCCCTGGGCGGCATTATTACGGCCGGGGTGGCGTATGCCATCATAGCGATAGTCGTGTTAATCGTCGGCTATCGATGGCTAAATTATCTCATGCCGGGAGTTGTCACAGGTACGGTCGTTATGGTCATAGGCCTGAACCTCTCGGTTTCCGCCATCAAGCAGGCGGCTACCACGCCCTTTGATGCGTGGATGGCGTTGGTTACCATCATTGCCGTTGCCCTGGTTTCCGTCTATGCCCCCGGCCTGCTGCGCCGGCTGCCGATTCTCCTCGGCGGCATCGTGGGGTATGTGGTGTATGCCCTCCTGGGCCTGGCTGGTGTTGGTCCGAAGATCGATTTCACCCAGGTCAGCAAGGCCGCGTGGATAGGGATCCCACAGTTTACGACTCCCGTCTTTCACGCGAATGCCATCAGTATTATCACCCCCGTTGCCATCATCCTGGCGGCTGAAAACATTGGGCACATCAAGGCGGTCGGGGCTATGACCGGGAAAAATCTGGACAAGTACCTGGGCCGTGCGTTCCTGGGTGACTCCGTCGCTACGATCCTGGCTGGCTTTTTTGGCGGGACGGGTGTCACGACGTACGCTGAAAATATCGGCGTGATGGCGGTCAATCGCATCTATTCCACTCTCATCTTTGTGATCGCGAGCTGCATTGCTATCCTGTTCGGCTTTTGTCCGAAGTTCGGAGCGATTGTGAGCACCATACCTAGCGGTGTGTTCGGAGGCCTTTCCATTGTGCTCTTCGGTCTTATCGCCGTCACTGGTGGGCGCATCTGGATTGAGAACAAGGTGGACTTCTCGAAGAGCAGCAACCTCATCCCGGCTGGCGTGGCCCTGATTATCGGCGCTGGCATGACGGGCGGCCTTGCCGTCCAGTTTGGCACCATTGCCATCGATGGTATTGGTTTGGCCACTTTTGCCTCTATCATCCTCTACCAGATTTTGAAAGAGCGCAATCCTCAACCCGATGAGGCGGCATTCGCCGATGCTGCCGTAGGGACGGACCCTACTGAAGAGCATGTGGATGCAGAACAGCGATAGATGAGTCGCAGTTTGTCTAGAAAATGGAAAAATCCCATCTTCGATTGGTCAAGACTAAGGGGCCAGGCGAAAATCTTTCAAAGAGAGAGGCGAACAGGCTAATAACTATATAGCCTGTTCGCCTCTCTCTTTGGTCTGGTGGATAGAAGTAAGCTCTGCCCTATGTGTTACTGATTAGTGGCTGGGTATGCTTCTGGAGACAGCGGTAATCAGCACGATTACAAAGACGCAGACGAGAATGATGGCGATGATTGGCAAGATCAGCACGGCCATGGTGGCGCGACCACCGCTCAGGCGATGGACCGCCATCGTCATATAGACCTGCAGGACAATGGAGTAAATGCTAATTGCCAGGCTGCCCAATGAGCCAATGAAGGGAACGAGGGCAACCAGGTAACTGAGAATGGTCAGAGGCACTGTAAAGAGCAGATAGCTGTAGCCGTGCTGCAGGAACGTACCCTGGCCACCGAAGGCTTTGGCGATCAAAAACATAATGCCTACGCCAACAAAGAAGCCTACGATCGTGAAGATCAAAGCACCAATACCCAGTGGAATAGCAGAGCTCGCATAGAGTGTTTTAATGCTATTGAATGTGGAAGGTGGGATGCTGCTATTGCTATTGAATGTGCTCATCAAGGTTGGTAGAGCGACCCCTACATAAAGGGCGATCAGGATGGCCGCGACGACACCCAGAAAGAGCAGCTGCACCCAGACGATGTTCCAGGCGGCTTTGCCCTTTTCCATGGCGAAGGTGTTGGCGCTCGGTCTGGTGGTGATCCTGAGATACTGTGCAGGCAATTGCCGAATGGCATCGCCCAGTGGCAGAGGCTGTGCCGGTGGCTCGTTGTAGCCACCGGGTCCATACGGTGAATAGCCGCCCTG
Source organism: Dictyobacter halimunensis (assembly GCF_036245075.1). Lineage (NCBI taxonomy): Bacteria > Bacillati > Chloroflexota > Ktedonobacteria > Ktedonobacterales > Dictyobacteraceae > Dictyobacter > Dictyobacter halimunensis. The sequence continues at coordinate 379,416 of NZ_BSRI01000002.1, read as the reverse complement.
CTGTGGAGGAGGATAGCCGCCGGGATAGCCTTCCTGCGGAGGTGGGGGGTAGCCAGGATATCCACCCTGTTGTGGGGGAGGAGGATAGCCACCAGGATAACCTTCCTGCGAAGGTGGTGGGGGGCCATAGCCGGTATATGGACCCTGCGGCGGCGGATAGCCAGCAGGATTCTCGCCTTGCGGTGGTGGATTATAACCAGGATTATTGCCCTGATTAGGATCGTAAGACATAGTACATCCTTCTCTCTTCTATATGGTATAGAACGTAATAATTGCTAGAAGACTTGCCTTTAATCATTTTAATATGAAAACAAAGATAATTCAATCTAAGGATGAGCTGATATTAAAGCTCAGACATGCTATTGCTAAAGTACACGCATTGGTAGCGAGTAGCGCAATCGTCGCATTTTTAATGGAGCGTCCGATCGTACAGGTTCACTGGCCCCAGCCTGTTTGGAATAGCTACTCTACTGCCTGAGGGGTCAGTGACATGTTTATGGTGGCTATTATGCTGATTGCATGTTTTAGGGACTGCTCTATGCTTTATTTGTGGAGGCTGGAGATGAGCAGAGCAACGATTATAACTGTGGCAACACAGGCCAGTATAAATAGAGCAATGGGTAATAGCAGGACCGCCATGGTGGCGCGACCACCACTCAGGCGATGGACGGCCATCGTCATATAAACTTGTAAGATGAGCTGGTAAATGGTCATTACAAGGAAAAGTAGCATATTAATATTCACTATGGAAATCAGCCCGACCAGACCATAGAAAAGTCTCAGGGGTGTTGAGATCAACAATGTGCTGTAGACGTGTTGTTTCCATGTTCCTTGTCCTCTAAAAGCTCTGGCGATCAGATAATAAATTCCGGTGCCGGCAAAGAAGCCCGCTACTGCCCAGAGTAGATGGATGATGGTTCCTGAGACGGGTCCGAGTGAGATAATAGCCTGGGATACTGCCAGGATGGAATTTAATACGCCGCCGTTGCGAATGGGGGTTATTTTAGCAGGATGCTGGATAAAAATGTTGATAATGCTAAAAATAGTCGAAATCACGGCCAGTATAAGTATCTGCATCCAGATGATGTTCCAGGCGGCCTTTCCATTCTCTTGAGCAAAGGTGCTCGCGCCCGGCTTGGTAAGTACCCTGAAATACTGAGTCGGTAACTGGCTTACGGCATCTCGCAATGGTAAAGGTTGTGAGGGCGTTTCTGTAACGCCACCAGATCCATATAGTCCATAGCCGCTTCCAGGCGGAAATGCTCCAGGATAACTCCCTTGATCAGGATTATAAGACATGATAAATCCTTCTTTTCTCTTTTTTTACGAAAACAATGGCCAAAAACCTTCTTATGGCATTCTAACAGTAAAATTTAAATACAGCAATAAGAAATGAGCACAACTCAAAAACTCGGGATGGTTAATCTCTGATGGTGTACATAGTGGTATAGAGTGGTGAGGGGGTAGTGGTTTTTTCCATAACCGGCCCCACAAAGTTGTTGGTAATTGCGCTTGACATCGATGAAATGTATAAGGTATACTCTTAGCAATTTGAATTGGTTCCCAAAAACTAGTAAAAATGAAGGCAAGGTATCCGCATGGGAAAAAACAGGCAATGGCAGATCGAAAACATATCACAAAAGATATGTCGATCACTTCATTTCCATGACGGACCCGGTATTGTTATTCATAGGAAAAGTATTTTTTCCTCACCCCTTTCATTCCAGGGGTGAGGAATTTTTTTTTGCATGCGCAAAGTGTGCAGTAAGAAGAGGCTCCTCCTCTACTTCAATGGGTAACGCGCCATTGTTGATTGTAGAGGCAGAAAAGGATGACCTATCAACCTGTCGTCGCGGCTGTTAATGGGAGGTTATATGTTCCAGGCTATATCTCATCTACAAACAGATATTGAGATGATTCATGGAGACTTTAAAGGCAAAGATATTGTGTCCTTCGATCAATTCGAGGTGGCAGATCTCAATACATTGTTTACCGTGACACGCCAGATGAAGCGCATTGCCGAGAACAATGAGCCATCGCGGCTGCTCGAAGGCTTACTGGTGGGCCTGCTGTTCTTTGAGCCATCGAGCCGGACCTTTAGCTCTTTCTCGGCGGCCGTCAAGCGCCTGGGTGGTCAGACCATCGAGATGCAGAATCCGGAAGCCTTTTCTTCTGTTAGCAAGGGTGAGACCTTCGAGGACACCATCCAGGTGATGGAGGCGTACACCAACGCGATCGTGCTGCGGCATCGCTTCTCTGGCGCGGCGAAGCAGGCGGCGCGAGCGGCCAACTTTGTGCCGGTCATCAACGCCGGTGATGGCAACAACGAGCATCCCACCCAGACCCTGTTGGACATGTACACCCTGTATGAGCGCTTCGGACGCCTGGATAATCTGACCGGTCTGCTGGCCGGAGATGCCTTGAACAGCCGCACCATCCACTCACTGCTGCGTGGGCTCTCACTGTATGAAAATAACACCATGTATGTGCTGTCACCGCGACAACTGCAGCTCTCGCGCGATGATTTTGTCAGCCTGCAGGATCGGGGCATCCGCCTGATCGAGATCCATCGCGAAGAGGACATTCCGCAGGACTGCGATTTCTGGTACTGGACCCGCGTGCAGAAGGAGCGTTTCGCCTCTGCTGAAGAGTACCGTCAGGCGCAGAGCGAGATCGTCGTCGCGACCCCAGAACTGCTGAACAAATATGCCAGCAAAGATATGATCTTAATGGATCCCTTGCCGCGTGTCGCGTCGGTTGATCCGGCCGTAGACGCGGATGAGCGAGCCGTCTATCTACGTTCACAGATCAGAAACGGCGTCTATACGCGTATGGCTTTACTGGCTTTGGTTCTGGGCAGAATATAAATCAATAACATATAACGTAACTACGTATGGGCCGCTCCAGGCGTGACTGATATCTCGGGTGCGTGGAGCGGACTTTGCTGAAAAGAAAGAATTCTCTGAGAGGATGAATATATGCATAACACAAATATCTCTGGCAATCTGCTGGAATCGCCACAGCTAGAGGAGCGAGGTGCGAGCAACCAGTCATGGCAGGAAGAAACTCCTGTCTACGGCGCCCTGGTGCTGGAAGATGGCACGTGTTTTGAGGGCCGCTCCTTCGGTTACCAGGGGGCCTCGGCCGGTGAAGTAGTCTTCTGTACCGGAATGGTTGGCTATCCGGAAGCCCTGACCGACGCGTCATTCGCGGGCCAGATTTTGACCATGACCTTTCCATTGATGGGCAACTATGGTGTGCCGGATGAAAGCTTATGGGAAGACAATAAAATTCATGTATCAGGTCTGATCGTCTCAAATTATGTCGACACCCCTTCGCATCCACAGAGCAAGATGAGCCTGGGAGAGTGGCTGCGTAGCGAGAAGGTGCCAGCGCTCGAGATTAAGGATACCCGCTTGCTCACCCAGTATATCCGCACGCATGGTGCGATGCTGGGCAAGATCGTTTTTGACGAAGATATTCCCTTCCACGATCCCAATACCGAGAACCTGGTAGCGCAGGTCTCGGGCACAGAGGTGCAGCGATATGGAGAAGGGGAGACCACCATCGCCCTGATCGACTGCGGAGCCAAGCGCAACATCGTGCGCAGCCTGGTGGCCAAGCATATACGAGTGATTACCGTGCCCTGGGATTACGACCTGTTCTCGCCCGAGTGCGACTTCGACTTTGACGGCATCCTGATCTCTAACGGGCCGGGTAATCCGAAGATGGCTGATAAAGCTGTCGCCACCGTGCGCGAGTCCATGAAGCGTGGCATTCCCACCATGGGCATCTGCCTGGGACACCAGATCCTGTCCCTGGCCGCCGGCGGCGACACCTATAAATTGAAATTTGGCCATCGCAGCCAGAATCAGCCTGCACTTATGCAGGGAAGCAAGCGCTGTTACATCACGACCCAGAACCATGGGTTCGCGGTTGGCACATTGCCCCAGGACTTTGATGCCTGGTTCATCAACGCCAATGATGGCAGTAACGAGGGTATCAGACATCGCAGTTTGCCCTTCTTTTCCGTACAGTTTCATCCCGAGGCCGCGCCCGGTCCCGAGGATACCGATTGGATTTTTGACTACTTTCTGGAGAGGGTGAGAGGCGAACATGAATAAGCCAGGTAAGGTATTGGTGCTGGGAGCAGGCGCTCTTAAAATTGGGCAGTCCGGTGAATTTGACTATTCCGGCTCACAGGCACTCAAAGCATTAAAAGAGGAAGGGATTGCCACGGTACTGGTCAATCCCAATATCGCGACCATTCAGACCTCGAAGACGATGGCGGACAAAGTATATTTCCTGCCGGTGACGCCCTTCTTCGTTGAGAAGATCATCGAGAAAGAGCGACCAGACGGTATCCTGCTTTCCTTTGGCGGTCAGACCGCTTTGAACTGCGGCATTGCGCTACACCGCAATGGTGTCTTAGAAAAATACGGCGTGCAGATCCTGGGCACCCCCATCTCGGCCATCATTCTAACCGAGGACCGGCAGGAGTTCGCCGAGCACCTGGGCCGCATCAATATTCCCACGCCACAGAGCCGAACCGCCGAGACCCTGGGCGAGGCGCTGCAGATCGCCGATGAGATCGGTTTCCCAGTCATGGTGCGCGCCGGCTTCGCGCTGGGCGGCCAGGGATCGGGTATCGCCAAAACGCGGGCCGACCTTGAGCGCATCGTCAATGGCGCGCTGGCCTTCGCGCCCCAGGTGTTGATTGAGCAGTACCTGCACCACTTTAAAGAGGTCGAGTATGAGGTAGTGCGCGACGCCTTCGACAACTGTATTACCGTCTGTAATATGGAGAACATGGACCCGCTGGGCATCCACACCGGTGAATCGGTGGTGATCGCACCCAGCCAGACCCTGACCAACGCCGAATATCACATGCTGCGCTCGGCCTCCGTGGCCATCGTGCGCAGCCTGGGTATCGTCGGCGAGTGTAACGTACAATACGCGCTTAATCCTGAGACCTCACAATACTCGGTGATCGAAGTTAATGCCCGTCTCTCACGCAGCTCGGCCCTGGCCAGTAAAGCGACCGGCTATCCCCTGGCCTATGTAGCGGCCAAACTGGCCCTGGGCTATTCGCTGACCGAGCTCACCAACCGCGTCACCGGCGTCACGCGCGCCTGCTTCGAGCCCAGTCTGGACTACGTGGTGGTGAAGATTCCGCGCTGGGACCTGGACAAGTTCAAAGGCGTCGACGAGACCATCGGTACCGGCATGAAGTCCGTGGGTGAAGTGATGGGCATCGGGCGCACCTTTGAGGAGGCATACCAGAAAGCCATCCGCATGCTCGATCTGGACTTCGAGGGCGCCACCTCCGAAAAGGTCTTTAATAACGGTGAGAGCACAGAAGCCATCATCAACAGATACCTCTACACACCGACTCCCAAGCGTATGTTTGTCCTGCCTCTGTCCATGCGCAACGGCTATAGTCTGGAGAGCATCCACGAGATCACCGGCATCGACCTGTGGTTCTTGCAGCGCATCAAGCATATCGTCAACCTGGAAGAGGGACTGTGCAAGGACGCGGATCTGTCATCGTCCCGTCTGCGCACCTTGAAGCAGGCAGGCCTCTCTGACAAGCGTATTGGCCAGCTATTGGGCAAGACCGGACTGGAGATCCGCGCCATCCGCAAGCAGGCGGGTGTGGTCCCCTTTGTCTTCCAGATCGATACCCTGGGGGCGGAATTTCCATCGGAGACCAACTATCTCTACACCACCTATAACGGTCAGCACAACGATGTAGCCCCCACGGGTGAGAGCGGCGTCGTCGTCATCGGCTCGGGTCCCTATCGCATCGGCTCCTCGGTCGAGTTTGACTGGACCTCGGTCAGTACTGTGCAGGCTCTACGCAAGTACAATAAGCGCTCAATCGTTATCAACTGCAATCCTGAAACGGTCTCAACGGACTATGACACGTCGGATCGTCTCTACTTTGACGAACTGACCTTTGAGCGCATCGCCGACATCTGCGAATTTGAGGCGGCCCAGGGTGTGATCGTCTCCGTCGGTGGTCAGACTCCCAATAACCGGGCGCGCGCCCTGCAGAAGTATGGCTTCCGCCTGCTGGGAACGGACGCCAACGACATCGACCGCGCTGAAGATCGCAACAAGTTCTCGGCCCTGCTCGACTCACTGGAGATTCGCCAGCCGGAGTGGGACAGCTTCGTTGACGTAGCTGGCTTGACCGCCTTCGCCGAGCGCGTCGGCTTCCCGGTCCTGGTGCGCCCCTCCTATGTCCTTTCGGGTAGCGCCATGAACATCTGCTACAACCAGCAGGAACTGGAGCAGTACGTTAAAGAAGCCGCGGCGGTCTCTCCTGAACATCCCGTCACGGTCTCCAAATTTATGCGCAAGGTGAAAGAGGTCGAACTGGATGCCGTCGCTCAGCATGGCGAGATCAAAGTCTTCGTGATCTCCGAGCATATCGAGAACGCGGGTGTCCACTCAGGTGACGCCACCATTGTGCTACCGCCCCAGACCCTCAATAGCGAGACCAAAGAGCGTATTGAAAAGGTTGGCCGCGCCATCGCCAGAGCCTTGAAGATTACTGGTCCCTTTAACATGCAGTTCCTGGCCAAAGACAACCAGGTCTATGTGATTGAAGTGAACCTGCGCGCATCGCGCACCTTCCCTTTTATCTCGAAGGTGACGGGTGTCAACTTCATCGAGCTGTTTGTCGACGCCCTCTTCCAGGAAAATATCCCGGTGGTCGAACTGCCGCGCATCAACTTCACCGCGGTCAAGGCTCCCCAGTTCTCCTTCTCGCGCCTGACCGGCGCTGATCCTGTGCTGCGCGTAGAGATGGCCTCCACCGGTGAGGTTGCCTGCTTTGGCGATGACATAGAGGAAGCCTACCTCAAAGCGATTATTGCCACAGGTGGTAGTATTCCTAAAAAGGGAATCTTTATTAGCCTGGGTGGTGATGAAAAGAAGGCCAAGTTCCTGGAGAGCGCCAAACTGTTGAGCACCCTGGGCGTGCCACTGTACGCGACCGAGAAGACCAGCGCCTTCTTGCGTGAGCATGGCGTAGAGACCACCATGCTCTACAAAATTCACGAAGAGAAGGCGCCCAATGTCCTGACCTACTTTGCCGATAATAAGATTGACCTGGCTATCAATATCGTAGAGGGACATATCAATAAAGAGGTGGACGATGACTACGCCATGCGTCGTTATGCCGTAGACCATAACATTCAGCTCTTTACCAAGATTAAGCAGGCGCGCCTCTTTGCCAGGGCCCTGGTTGAAAAAGACCTGGTGACCATTCCTATTAAGGCCTGGGACGAATATCAGGCCAACGAACTCTAGAAGGAAATCTCGTATGAATGATCAGAACGATCCTAAAATCGTGCAGCTGTTTGCTGATGTTGGAGCCGTGGTGCGCGATAGCCACTTTGTCTATAGCTCCGGACGCCACAGTTCGGTCTATATCAACAAAGATGCCATCTATCTGCATACGGGAGTGATTTCAGAACTCTGCCGTTATATGGCCCAGCCATATAACGCGGAGCAGATCGACGTGGTGGTTGGACCCGTTATTGGTGGGGTTGTGCTCTCGCAGTGGGCTGCCTACTATCTGAATCAGCGACGTAGCGTGGGCGAAACCCTGGCCGTCTTCGCGGAAAAAGGGAGCGATAGTCCTGACAAGCAGTTCTCGTTTAATCGCGGCTATGACCGTTTTATCACCGACAAAAATGTGTTGGTGGTTGAGGATGTGCTGACGACTGGCGGCTCGGTGCGCCAGGTAGTTGACCTGGTGCGCCAGCATGGCGGAAATGTGGTAGGCATCAGCGCCCTCTGTAATCGCGGTGGTGTGCAGCCCAGAGATGTTGGAGATGTGGCCATTCACTCCCTGGTCTCCTTCTCTCTGCAAACCTACAGTGAGGATGAATGTCCTTTCTGTCAGCAGAACGTGCCCGTGAATACCGAACTGGGCAAAGGTAAAGCCTTTCTGGCTCGCCAGAAGGCGCAGAGCCAGTAAGAGAGAATTGTTATGGAGGATGAGTCTATGACGTTTCTGCAGCAGCTAGAGCAGCGCTGGCAGCAGGGGCATTTTGTCTGCGTGGGCCTCGATCCCGAGTACGAGCGTCTGCCAGCAACGGTAAAAGAGGGGCGTTCCCAGGAAGAGGCATTGACGTATTTCGCGTGCGCATTGATCGACGCAACTGCCGACCTGGTCTGCGCCTACAAACCCAATATAGCTTTTTATGAAGCTTATGGCGATGCTGGCCTGCGTGCTCTGGGAAGGATCATTGCTCATAGCAAGAAGAGTAGACCAGAGATTCCGGTGATCCTGGATGCCAAGCGAGCCGACATTGGCAGCACTAACCTGGGGTATGTCAGATCCTCGTTTGACCTGCTGCAGGCGGATGCTATCACAGTGCATCCCTACCTGGGGAAAGAGGCCATGGCGCCTTTCCTCAAGCGTGCGGATAAAGGCGTGATCGTCCTGGCTAAGACCTCTAATCCGGGCTCGGGTGAATTTCAGGATATGCTGGTGGGTGAACAGAAGGAGCCACTATACCTTACTGTTGCGCGCAACGTCGCCCGTTACTGGAACGATAATGGCAATTGTGCGCTGGTCGTTGGCGCGACCTATCCAGATGAGCTCAAACGCGTACGTGAGGTCATTGGGGATTTACCCTTGCTCATACCTGGCATCGGGGCTCAAGGTGGCGACGTCGCGGCTACAGTCAGGGCCGGCCGGGATAGTCGTGGCTGGGGCATGATCATCAATTCCTCACGTGGCATTATCTATGCCTCTTCGTCGTCCGACTTTGCCCAGGCCGCCCGTGAAGCGACCGCCGCTTTAGAGGCTGACATCAATCGCTATCGCGGCTAATATACATACCGGCACTACTTCTACTGAAGCTGTGCAACAAAAGAAGCGTCTCGTATGAGGCGCTTCTTTTGTTGCCTGGATAGAGCCGGTTAGTGTAGCCAGTCAGCGTGTCGCGCAGGCTTAACTTAATGGCGCATAGCGTGCAGTGAATGTCAGGAGGCGTTGGGTGAGATCAGCGCTGTTTTCTGTGCCAAAGATGGCGATGCCGTGTTGATTGCCGGGATAGATATGGATCTCCTTGGGAGGACCGGCTACCTGGTGCATATGGGTAGTATCGTCAACATAGCTGTCGCCTTCACTATTGATAAAGAGTTTGGGAGCCTTGATAGCTTTAACATCCGCATCAGTAACCTCGGTTGAGAACATTTCGGGCGATGAGAGGGTGATGACAGCTGCCACATTGGTATGGGCCGCCACCTTTAGCGACGCGGTCCCGCCCATGCTGGATCCCAGCAGTACGACCTTTTCCGCTCCCTGCGTCTGTACAAAGGCCAGTGCCGCCTTTAAATCGGTATCTAATATCGAGGTATCGGGCGCCCCTTCAGAATCTCCATTGCCGCGAAAGTCATAGGCCAGCGCATAGTAGCCGAGGGCGGCCAAGCGCTGTGGCATCCCACTATCTTTCCATATCTCTTTGGTCCTTCCCATTTCATGGGAGCAGATAACAAAGATTTTGCTGCTTTTGCTGGTAGAAGTGGTCTGTGGTTTATAGAGTGAGCCAGCCAGGGTAACATTATCTGAGGTCTTGAAGTGAACCATGCTTGAAGCGATGGCTGGAATCGTCGCGGTAGGGGATACAGCAGGCGTCGGCGTTGGATTGGGGATCGCAGATGGTTGGGTAGCTTCCTGTGTAGTACAGGCCGCCAGCGTTATGAGAAGGGCACACAAAAATAGCAGGCGAAGAGATTTAAGCATGTCACATCCTTTATTGTCTTTACGCACTCGCATGTATGAACGCACGCTACAATATGTACGTACCTGCTCAGCTGTATATCACACATTCTCTGTAGAGATGCATTTCGACTGCCTGCTGTTCATGCGAAGTATTTTGGATGACGAAAGCCGTTATTGCTTCCAGAGGTGGTGGGTTGGACAATAGATGTCCGAGTCAGGATTGTTGGGAGCTTCGACCTTGACCAGTTGCTGGCTGAAGATATCCTGATAGATGTGGGCGATGATGGGTCCGATCGCATTGATAGCTTCTCCACCGTTTTCCTTCATTGCCACGACCGTAATGGCGGGCTGCTGGGTTGGGTCGCTGGAATAGTAGGGGGCCTGGGTAAGCATCCAGCTATGGGGAGGCTGGCCGGTTCCCAGTTCGGCGGTACCGGTCTTGCCCATAATTCCCCAGGGAGAGGTATGAATAGGGACCGAAGGATAGCCACCGTTGCAGCGCGTGACCGCGAACATTGACTGCCGGACCTCACTAGCTGTTTGGCTGCTGACCACCTGGTTCAATTGTTGCGGCTCCGTAATCGCTACTGGTTGTTCATCCTGGTCAATAACCCTGGTGAGCAGAGAAGGCTTCATCAACATCCCATCGTTGGCCACGGCATTGTCAACCAATGACATCTGGAACGGTGTCACAAAATCTACTCCCTGTCCAAATGCATCTTCCGCCAGTTGCCAGGTCGAGAGCGGATGACCATCCGGATTGAGTACCGAGCTCTGGACCACTGGCAGGTCAAAAGGGATATCCTGATTGATATACAGGCGCCTGGTGTAATCCAGCCATTTTTGCATCCCCATCTTGACGCCGATCTGCGCGAAGACCACGTTATCAGAGTTTGAGTAGGCATATTGCGTGGTGATAGGAAACTTCGGCGTAAAAAAGGGATAGCCCAGATTTTTATCTGGTCCGATCAGACTGCTATCGTAAATGATGGGTCCCAGCGATTGTTGCATGTTCCACTGTGAGTCCAACGTATAAGTTCCGCTATCAAGGGCTCCCATCAATGTCACCGTCTTAAAAATGGAGCCGGGAATATAGCGGGCCTGTAGCGGACGATTGATGAGCGCGTTCTCTTTGTTCACCTGCTTGAAGTAATCCTCGCGATGGGGACCGCCTGCCGAAAGCGTCTGCACCATCTTATTGGCGTCGTAGGAGGGACGGCTCAGCATGGCTAGTATTTCACCGGTGTGGGGATTCGAGACGACAATGGCCCCCTGGTTGGACGCATAGGCCAGTTTATTATCGGGCGGATTAAACGTGTCAAAGTCCCGATTGATGACGCGTTGGATGCGTACATCGATGGTCAGGTAGATGTCATTGCCAACCGAAGATTCATGTAGTGTATGCCTGACAAGCTGATCCATGGCGGTGGTCTCGACCTGCCCTGAAAGGATATCATTGAATGCTGCCTCAACCCCATAAGGGGGATAGCCTGCGACATAGTAGCCGATCAAATTTGAGAGGGATGGTTCGGTATAGTGGCGAATATAGCCGCATGGAGCCAGGGGATCCTTGAGAGACTCCGCCAGCAGGACGCCATTGCGATCAAATATGCGACCGCGCCGAGGACAATTCTCGCCGACAAAGTCACGCACGTTGTGCTCCGCTGAACGTACATTATCCGCCTTGACCACCTGCCAGTAAACAAGGCCGCCGGTCATGATCAAAAACAGCAGGATGAAGGTACCCAGCAATCGTCCTATACTTCTCGCCATAGCTGTAAAGCATCCTTTTCATCTATCCTACTCTAAGTATATAGACGCCAGAATACTTTCATTTATCAATCAAAATGGAGCATTTTGCTATACAGTGCTTTAAATACATATTGGAGCGTGCCTGACTCTCGCCATCATGGGAGCACGTGAGTGCCCCGCGATGACGGAAGTCAGACACCTCTATGATATGAGGAGGGCTACATTTGCAGGGATTTGAGTGGCTCAACAACCTCCTCGACCAGGCGGTGCACGATACCTTCTGGGTAGGGAGGGCGAATGTTGAGAACGATGTGGTTGACGCCGGCTTCGATATAATTCTGGGTGTTCTGACGCGTTTCCGCCAGGTTATCGGGATTGATGGGAACCTGGATGGATCGCGCGATCTCGGCCGGATTGCGTCCAACTGCGGCGCAATGCTCATCAAGGATGGCGTTTTTGCGCTTGAAGTCTTCGGCCGAGCCTCCCGCCATATTCCAGACGCTGGCGTATTTAGCCGCGATACGCAGGGTGACCTTTTCGCCGCCGCCACCAATCACAAATGGTGGATAGGGCTGCTGGACCGGCTTGGGTTCGCAGTACGCGTCTTTGATCTGGTAGTAGCGGCCCTCGAAATTGGCCTGCTTCTCGGTCCACAGGCGCTTGATAACCTCGCAGGCCTCGTCCAGGCGGCGCAGACGCTCTCCAACTGTATACAGCGGAATACCATACGCCGTGTGCTCGTACTCGTTCCACCCTGCTCCCAGGCCAAAATCAAGGCGACCTTTGGAGATCACATCGACGGTGGCCGCAATATTGGCCAGCACCGCCGGATGGCGATAGGTGTTGCCTGTTACCATCAGGCCAAGACGAATGCGTTTGGTAACCGCCGCAAAGGCGGACAGGACCGACCAGCCCTCCAGGCAGGGACCACTCATATCGGGCGTAAGCGGATAGAAGTGGTCAAAGAGCCAGGCATGCTCCAGCAGCGGCTCCTCATCAGCCGCCTGCCAGATCGCCAGCATATCTTCATACGTTGTCCATTGCGGGGCGGTCTTCACGCCGAAACTCAGGTGAGCCATAGATACATTACTCTCCTTCGTGAAAATACGGACATTTCTTACGTCTAAAGTAGACCATTCAGTCTATCCCATCGCGCCCTATGGTGCAAGTAAACGTTTGCTCGCCGTGCCCTATACTGAATGTCCGGTTTCATGCATGAAGCCCTGGCGCCAGCTCGGATAGCGTGGCCGCCAGTGTAGGTGCTGGCGTGCTTTGGTATTCGATGCTCCCCGTGCAGAGGGAGGTCGTTCCGGGTTCACCGGTGGAGCCGGGACTCCAAGGGAGGCCGCGTAGATGGGGAGCCATTGTGAACCCGGGGCGGGCTCATCGTCGACGATATTGACGATTCCGGCGGGCCACGTCAGTGCCTGCAGCGTGGCGTGGGCGGCGTCATCGACATGCACAAACGAGGTTATCCCTTCATTTGCGATCGACTCACCCTGGCGCACCTGTTCGGCGATCAGCCCACCGGGCGCGTACCAGGTTCCCGGACCATAGAACAGGCCATAGCGCAGCACAATTCCATGCTCCATCTCCATTACCGCCTGTTCAAGGGCCTGTACGCTTTCAACCAGGTCGCGACGAGATGTTGAGGCTGTAAGGTCCAGCGGCACGCTCTCATCAGCTGGGTCCTCCCCGGGAGCGTAGGTCCAGGCGATGCTCTGGGCGATCATCTGGCGCACACCGGCGACTCGTGCCGCATCCACCAGATTGCGCGTCCCTACGCGGCGGATGTGGCTGTTGGCCGCGAAATCCCGATTCCCTAGATCCGTTAGTTGATGGATAATTACGTTCGGCCGGGCCTCGCGCACAACCCTGTAGAGCGCTTCGCGGTCAAAGACGTCTACAACTACCGGAGAGGCTCCCATCTTTTCAATGAGCGAGCTTTTATCAGGCCGACGAGTCGTGCCAACAACGCTATGGCCATCTTTTATCAGCAGCGATATCAGTCGGCGACCAATTACCCCGGCCGCGCCCACAACCAGTATGTTCATTGTACACCTTCTTTTTCTGATGATATCTCTTTTCATATGGCACTACTATAGCAGATGCGTGACCTGCTAAAAATAGCCATTCTTATTATCAAAGAAGGATCCATTATGGGAGAGGAAGTTATCGTGGTGGAGCCCGGAATAAAGATGACAGCAGAAAGTCGCAAACAAAACGTAGCGAGTGCGGCTGACGTCAGCCGCACTCGCTACGTTTTGTTTATAGCCAGCGCTTTGCGTTAGATGCGTTCGAGGGGCTCGAAGCCAAGGACGCGCATCGCGTTGCTCATGGTCTGGGCTGTAGTCTGGACCAGGAAGGCGCGGAAAGCTTTGATCTGCTCGTTCTCTTCACGAATGATGGGTGAGGTATGCTCGAAGAAGTCCGTGAAATGGGCGGCCAGGTCATAGACATAGTTGGCCAGCAGGGACGGCGCCATCTGCTCGGCGTATTCGGCCAGGCGGCGCGGATAGGCATCGATGTGGCGCAGCAGATCCCATTCGCTCTGCTCTAACTGTTCGGGTAGCGCTTCCAGGGTGGCAGGAATGGTATAGCCGGTTTCCTGCAGGCGGCGCAGGATGCTGTTGGAGCGCGCGTAGGCGTACTGAATGTAGACGCCAGTGTCGCCCTTTGGTCGCAGCACCTCGTCCATATCCAGGGCGATGATCTGCTGCAGGTTGAAGCGGATCATAAAGTAGCGGATGGCGGAGGAGGCGAGGACGCTGGCGGTTTCCGCCGGGAGCTCCTGTTTGCCTTCTTCCTGGCTGATCTCCTGCATGCGTTGAATGGCGGCATTGATCAGGTCGTCGGCCTTGATCTCGATGCCTTTGCGGCCCGACATGGCGTAGTAGCTGCGGTTATCCGAGGTATCGATGCCCAGGCGTGCGGCGGTCGAGGCAGAGAGGGTCACGACCTCGTAGGCCAGGTGCTTTGAGTTATCGGCCTGCTCGACATAGCCCAGGCGGCGCAGGCTCTCATAGACCACCTGCTGCAGATAAGACTGGCGCACATCGATGACGTTGACCACGCGGTTGGCATGTCCAAATTTGGTGGCGGGCGCTTCATTGGTGGCAGATTTCAACTGGGGATCATTGGGTGTGCGCATCGTCCACAGCTTGCGCCCATCATGCTGGATGCCCCAGGGCACAAAGTGGAATTCGACGCCGAGCTGATCGGCCAGGCCGAACTTCCAGAGCTGATAGGCGATATCTTTCGCCGTATAGGTGGCCGTACCATCGCTACGCACCAGGATCTTATCGCTGTTGCGATCGCCCTCGCTGGTTTGGCTCTCACCTTCGCCAAAGGGCAGAATCCAGCAACCAGCTGCATGGCCGGTCTCGGGCTTCTCCAGCAGGCCGCGTGACTTCAGCATCTCGAAGGTATGCTGCCACAGTCCGGCGCGCAGGATCGCGGACTCCCAGGGGAGAACGTCATAGGAGATATTGAGACGCCCCATCGTCTTTAAGTGGGCTTGCACAATCTGGTGCGATAGGTCGGCCGCCATCGCCGGGTAGTCGGGGCCTGACTCGGGCTCGTCGCCATGCTCGATAGAATGCAGGACCTCTTTGCGCAGGCGTGCTGCCATCTGGCCCAACTCGGATTCTTTGTCATCATAGACCCTGCTGACGGTCGTATAGACGCGCGAGCAGAAGTAGTCGAAGGACTCATCGGACAACTGCTCGTTGCCGCCGGGGAGATCAAGCAATCCTTTTTGCAGCAGCGTAAAGCCAACCACGACATCGGCAACCTGGACGCCAGAGTCGTCGATATAGTTATCGGCCTCAACCTGGTAGCCCTGCGAGCGTAGCATACGCACGACCGTATCACCCAGGCAGGAGTTGCGCAGATGGCCTACATGGGCGGCCTTATTGCTATTGATGTTTGTATGTTCGACAATGACCTTGGTGCCCACGCCACCTTTATGTTGTCCGTAATCGGCCCCGGCCTCCAGGACACGCTCAATGATATTGTGCCCAACCACAGGACGGTTCAGGCGGAAATTCAGATAGCCTGGTTTCGTCGCTGTGATCTCCTGGATATTGGCCTGTGCATTGGCCTGCAAAATAGCCAGCAGCCCCTCTGCGATCTTTAAGGGTGGTCGTTTGAGCTTGCCCGACCAGGCCATCACGGGAATAGAATAATCGCCAAAGCTCGCCTGCGCCGAGAGTCGCAGGTCGATGGGTAGCTGTGTCGCATCGAAATCGATATGTTCCTGTTGCAGATATGACGCTACCGTCTGTTGCATAATACCGGTAAGATATGAATGAATATCTTGCGGCGTTGATTCAGTCATAGCATGTGCCTCGTTTAGTACTGTCATCAAACCCCCTCTTTCACCTGAATGTTGCAACTTACTATATCGTAGGTTGTGCCTACGGTCAAGCATTTGCGGATGCCTGAGCCCACCTCAGTCCGCTCCTGCGGCATAATAAAGAGGACGGGCAAAAAAGTGCCCGTCCTCTCAGGAATGATATTCTGGTGCGCGAACGTGTTATGCGTCGAGTGTACTGGTATCGCCGATTGGCTCACCCAACTCACGGGCGCGGATCACACGGCGCATAATCTTGCCCGAGCGCGTCTTGGGAAGGCTGGGGGTAAACTCCAGTTCCTCAGGCACCGCCAGGGCGCCAACCGTCGTACGCACATGCAACTTGAGTTCTTTGGCCATCTCATCAGAGGGCTCGAAGCCGTTCTTCAGGATGACAAAGACCTTAACGTGCTCGCCCTTCAGCTCGTCCGGCTTGCCGATGGCGGCTGCCTCAGCTACCGCTGGATGGCTGACAAGGCTGGACTCAATCTCCATCGAGCCCAGACGGTGTCCACTGACCTTGATCACATCGTCGACGCGACCCTGGACGCGGATAAAGCCGTCCTTATCGATCGTCGCGGCATCGCCGGCGAAGTAGACATCCGGCAACGTCTCCCAGTACGTCAGGTAGCGGGCGGGATCGTTGTAGATGGTGCGCATCTGGCTGGGCCATGGCTGGCGTACCACCAGGAAGCCACCCTTGCCCAGTCCCACCGATTTACTATTTCTGTCGACGATGTCGACGGCGATAGTGGGAAGAGGACGAGTCGCGCTCCCCGGCTTCAACGGCTGAATAATCGTTGGGCTGATCATGATCGATCCGGTCTCGGTCTGCCACCAGGTGTCCATAATTGGCAATTCATCATGTCCGATGTTGTGGCGGTACCACATCCAGGCCTCGGGATTGATGGGCTCACCAACCGAACCGAGCAGGCGCAGGTGGGAGAGATCGTGTTTGGCCGGCCACTCCTCGCCGAAGCGCATCAGGCCACGGATGCCGGTTGGGGAGGTATACAGGATAGTGACCTTAAAGCGCTCGGCCACGCTCCACCATCGGTCAGGATTGGGATAGGCGGGTGTGCCTTCAAAGAGCACGCTGGTTACACCGGTCATCAGCGGTCCATAGATGATATAGCTATGTCCCGTTACCCAGCCCACGTCTGCCGTACACCAGAAAATGTCGTTATCTTTAATATCAAAGACAAATTTGGTCGTCGTATAGGCGCCGACGGCGTAGCCGCCATGGACGTGAACGACGCCCTTGGGTTTTCCGGTACTTCCACTGGTATACAGTATATAGAGCAGGTCCTCGCTATCCATTGGCTCACACGGCACCACGGTATCGGCAGGGATATCGGCCAGCAGATCGTGCCAGTAGATGTCGCGGCCCTCTTTCATGGACACGTCGAGCCCCTCGCGATTGTAGACCACCACTTTCTCGATGGTTGGCGTCTCAGCTACAGCCTCATCCGTGATATTCTTCAACTGAATCAGCTTGCCGCCGCGATGATTGCCGTCCGCTGTAATCACCATCTTGGCCTGCGCATCGATGATACGATCGCGCAGCGCATTGGCGGCGAAGCCACCGAAGACCACCGTATGGACGGCACCCAGGCGGGCCACTGCCAGCACCGCGATGATCTGCTCAAGCACCGCTGGCATATAAATAGCGACGCGATCCCCCTTTTTCAGACCGAGGTTCTGCAGGCCCTTCGCCAGGCGATTGGTCTCCACGTACAACTGCTCATACGTCATCGAACGCGTCTCGCCATTATCGGCTTCCCAGTAGAACGCCACTTTATTGCGTACTGGCGTCTCCATATGGCGATCCAGGCAGTTGTAGACAATGTTGAACTTGCCACCGACAAACCACTTAAAGAAAGGCTTGTCGGTCCATTCGAACGTTTTCTGCCATGGCTCGAACCAGTGAAGCTCCTTCGCCTGATCATCCCAGTACTCGTCGCGGTTCGCCAATGACCACTTGTAGAAAGCCTCGTAGTCATCGAAACCCTTCGATTTCATATAGGCATTAATATTCGCATTTTCAACCATTTCCGGGGTAGGGGTAAAAATACGTTCCTCTGTTAAAATTGAATCGGTGTCCTCAAAAAGATTGTTATTCATGGCCAATGTATCCTCCTCAATACAAAAGGACTGCGCGGAGATGTTTCATGGCACTGTGAAGCAGCGTGTCGCAAAAGCGATGTTGCTCTGACTACTTTGTACAGTCCACCATAGATACTCCATTGTAGAACAGGTGGCGTTACGGTTTCAATGTCAATGACCAACACATTCTGCTGTTGGCCCGGTAATGAGTGCCTACTGCATGGACAGGTGATAGGCGTTTCTGCTGATTCTGACGCTCCAACTATAGTTCTATCATATTATATGAAATGAAAAAGGCTTTATAAAGAGTTTTGGTGCCCAATTTTCGCTGACACTCCAGAAAATGTAACCTGGCTACGAACGATCAGAGGATTTATACGCCGATCAGGCCATGAACGAGCAGAGCGATAGAGAAGAGGAGAACGGTTTGCCAGTAAGCACCACGGGCACTGATGCGTAGTTGGAGATCCTGGTCGATATGGTAAAGCGCGAAGAGCAGGGGGAACGTCGTCAGAATGGCGATGCTGGCGTACCATGGATAGACACTCAGCAGACAATCCAGCAAGATCGCCAGGGTGATGAGGCCGATCAGAGCAGCCCCAACCAGGCGCGCCTCCCTGGCTTCTGGTGCTACGTTTTCTCTCCCGGACCCCAAGCGAAGCGCTGAAAATTGCTGTAGATAGGCGACGACGGCCGTGTAGAGTCCAATGGGCAGGGCGGCCAGGATAGCGGCCCCGCCAGACAAACTTCCTTGCAGTGCACACGTGCTGACGACAAATAGACTGCGGGCCAGGCTGCGAAGGATGACGGAATACCAATCAACCGTATCCCCCAGATCCGATCTGATGAGATAGTTATGGAGGAATAGAAAGAGAACCAGATTTAACAAGAGAGCCACGGTCAGCGCGAGCCAGTTTATGATCATCCTTTGTTGCCAGGCGAGCAGTATCCCGATGATCTGTGGCGCGAGCAGACCAGAATACAGGGATGTACGCGTCTGCTCAAACCTTTGCCGCCATATGCTCATCATGTACCTCGTTACCTGCAAAATGGATAGATACATCCATCCAGCCTCCGATTGCCCTTCAGTATATCATTTTTGTGCGTAATTGATGGATGCTACCAGCGCCGTTCAGGCATGCTTGTAGATCGATATATGCTTGACTTCACAGCTTTTTTTGGAGTACGATAGCAGCGATTGGTAACTGTAGATACAAAGCGATCATTTTTCTAGCAGGAGAGCAGAGATGCAAGAGCATGGAGTCATGCGCTGGCTACAACTTACTTATAAAGTACCCAGTGAGCCATCCCAGAAACGCGTCTGGGTCTGGCGCCGGCTACAGAATCTTGGTGCTTATGCGTTACAGAACTCTGTGTATCTATTGCCGTACTCGGAAGAGGTAGAAAAGCT
The DNA here is from genome assembly GCF_036245075.1 of Dictyobacter halimunensis. NCBI lineage: Bacteria > Bacillati > Chloroflexota > Ktedonobacteria > Ktedonobacterales > Dictyobacteraceae > Dictyobacter > Dictyobacter halimunensis. The sequence continues at coordinate 360,045 of NZ_BSRI01000002.1, read as the reverse complement.
TTTTCGGCAGTTAGCCCACGATATTCAAGAGATGGGAGGAGAGGCCAGTATTTTTTCTGTAGTGGCGCTCGATGTCGCTGATGAGCAGCGCATCCTCCATGCGTTACTGGATTGTCGCAACGCTGACTATAACAAGGTGGTCAAAGTTTGTGCACGTTTTCTCAGTCGGGCGGTAGAACTGGTTGAGAAGCAGGAATGGAACGACCAGTTACAGGCCGAATTCTCAGAGACGCTCGAAAAAGTACATCTCTCTTTTCGTTCAGCCAGGCGGCACGACGTGCTTGGCTCGTACACCGCGATTGCGCGTGCCTCGGCCGCTGAAGCTATCGCTGTCTGTGAGCAGGTTTTCCGTGTCCTGCAGGTCCGTGACTTTTCCAGGGCCCGCCGCCTGCTGGAAATGAACTATGAATGGACGTATCATCCCTCGGCTTCTGAGGAGGTGGGGTCACCATGTGGTGAACAACCCGAGCTAGCGAGTGATGAACCCATCTCCTCACCATCATCGTCCCGCGTATAGCAATAGCAAACAGGGTTGGATGTTGGCCACAACTGACCCGATGTTGTAAACCAGCATAGCTATTTGGTCAAGTGCAAGCAAGGTTCCATAGCTTTTTTTGCTTGGATCAAGTACACTCAAATTAACTACAACGAAACCCTTATTTAAACCGTATATAATGTAGTTATAAATTAGTTTAAGTAGGTCACCCTCCTACTTTTAGGATATCAGGGGGAAGGCAATGCAAAGACCAGATCCAAAGCGTAGAACTAGTGGTGCAAAAGCTATAGCAATTGACGAACGAGTAAAATATGCACGTTATCGTCTCTATATGTTGATTACTCTGCTGATTTCTAGTGGCTTTGCTCTTGGCCTCCACCTCATTTTTGGACGCTAGGCAAAAACAATAGTTATCATCTACAGGCAGGCGCGGTGCCCGTCAGGGATATAAAATCCTCTGATGGGTACTTTCTTTTTCGCTGCCAGCAACAGAGGTACTTGCATGTATTTTTGAAAGTGAGTACAATTGAGCTAGACTGTGCGAATATTTGGCCGTGCTTTGTTTTGTATGGTAGATTGGTGTTATTTTGAGCTCAATGCAACCCGGGACGAGGTCATCGCTTTCGGCGCGACCGGTACGTGATGCGGTTCCACGGCGTTTGATCGTGACGGCTAGCGTGGTCGCATTTGCTGTTCGCGATTGGTCATTGTGGGCCCTGCTCCGTGTGGGTCCGTGGGGGCCACCGATGCGGTTAGTGTTGGGCAGGGAATCGGTAGCCGAGGCTGTTGCGAGAACGTTGGATGCATTGTTGTGTTGGGCCGATTCCGCTACGCTGGTGCAATTGCGTTCGGGATGGCAGGAACAGCAAGTGCAGGTCTGGGGAAGTTCAGAGCAGGGGTCGTCCGTCTCTTTAATCCATAGCATTCTTTTGCGTGCGCAGCGCGATATGTTACGTCCCAATCTGCATCTCCAGCCGATCCCGAGTTTGCATGTTCAATGGGTGCCGGTCGCGGAGATAGAATCGGGTCAGCAGATGATGGACCCGGAAATCCAGCCCAGCTTTTTATCTGCCTTGCAGTCGTTGCGTGCCCATATTCAACAGGAGCCTGAAATTCTGCTGCGTTACCTGGCCGACATGCATACGATGAGTCCGGCGGAGCCAGATCAGGACTGGTGGCAGCAAGAGGAGCGCCCCAGGTCTACCAAGAGCCGTGAGACAATGCCTCTGCAGAAGATGAAAGAGCCAGCAACTGGAGATGGCACGTTAACGCTGGCGGAAGCGTCTCTCCTCTATCGGGCCTTTTTCCCAGCCAATGAATCAATTGATATGCAGGGACTGCGAAGGCGTTTTCTGGCCACCAAAAAGCTGATTCCGACCGATGAAGAGCGGCTGGTGCGTGGACGTGAAAAATCATCGCCGCGCTCAAATCGGGCCAGTAAGGTGTATCGCTACGAGCCCGATGGCCAATAGCACTGTTCCATTGGCATCAGGTCAAGTAGAGGGCTAGCCCTCTACACTCCCAATGCGGGAGGTGTAGGAGGGCCGTCAGGGAGGACCCTGCACCCCTTAACTTGAGTATCCGGTACGCTATAACCAGCGCAGGGGTGACGCGCGGAGATCAGGGAAACCATCTGCTAAGGATAAGAAAAATATGTTTGTGTGGCATGCGATCTGGGAATCTTCTAGTGGCCAACTGCACATCTGGGCCGAATCCTCAGAGTTGATGAAAAAGCAATCAGCACGAGCTAAAAAGAGAGCCAGGGAGTTTTACCCCTGGCTTCATCCTTTCATGCTTCCCACATCTGAGATTGCCATGACGCTACGGCCCCTCATTCCACGCACCCTGACGAATCAAGGGCAGGCCAGTTCACTGATTTTGCGCCTGCCCTCAATCGCGGAGTCTCCCCTTCCTTCACCCGAAGTATTGACCGAGGCCGCTTCCACCGAAGAGCCCACATTAGCATTCTGGCGCATAGAGACGCTGGCATTTCAACCCCGACATGCCCTGGATCTGTTATTGGCGTGGCCCCACGCCCTACCGGTGGGTCATGTGGCCGGAAGCGATCTCCGTTTCTGGCACCGCATGGTTCTGTTCGCTCAAATATTGCTGCTGCGTCAGAGTTTTGTTCCTGTCTTGCAATATACCCCCAACAGCGATCATGGGGATGCATACTGGCAACTGGAACTATCGGAGGGTGAACGCGAACAGGTGCGGCTCTTTGCTGAGCACATGCCCCCCGTATGCTGGTCCTTTTTCGCGCCTGAAGAGCAGGTCACAAGCCGGGTATTGCAAGATTGTATCCTGGACTTTTTGCAGCGTGGGATCGACGCTTTTATCCGAGGGAGCCTGAGCCAGCAGACGCTCTTTACACGTTCGGCTGCTCCTACTTTACCTGAACGCTGGCTTACCGCTCTGACCTCGTCCCACCATACCATTATGGAAAGCGCGGAAATCCTGCAGGTATTTGCAAAGAAGTTGCGGCGCTGGCTGGCGCCCGATGAAGCAGCAACCGCCCAACGCTCGTTTCGGACCTGCTTTAAAGTCGAGCCGCCATCTGAAGGTGGCAACGACGCCTGGACCATTCAATTCTTTTTGCAGGCACGCCACGATCCCAGCCTGCTGTTGCCAGCTGAACAGATCTGGCAAGAGCGTTCGACCACCCTGCACTGGTTGACACATACCATTGAGCAGCCACAGGAACTTTTGCTGCAGGACCTGGGCCGCGCGGCTCGCCTCTTTCCCAGACTGGAGCAGGGACTCAAAGTCGCGCATCCACTACAGGTGACCGTGACGACCGAAGAGGCATATCAATTTCTGCGCCAGGCCGTTCCCTTGCTGGAAGCCAGTGGTTTTGGCGTACTTGTCCCCTCATGGTGGAAGAAACCTATACGCCTGGGTGCGCGTTTGCGTATCAAGCCGAAAGAGGATACCAATATGAGCTCGGGACTGCTGGGGATGAATAGTCTGGTTGAGTACGATTGGACGCTGGCGATCGGGGATGCAGACCTGACGCTGGCTGAATTCCAGCAACTGGCAGCTATGAAGCTACCTCTGGTGAATATACGCGGCCAGTGGGTCGAATTGCGTTCCGAAGAGATTGAAAAGGCGCTTACCTTTTTCGGACGTCAGGCCAGGCAAACAGATATCACATTGGGAGAAGCGCTAAAGGTTGGCTTGACGGAAGATGTGGGTGAGTCGGGCCTGCCACTGGTCGAATTAAGCGCGCAGGGCTGGATACAAGAGCTGATCGAACGCCTGGAGCAGCGCGCCACCATTCCTCAGATTTCTGCTCCCGTTACCTTTTTGGGCAAATTGCGACAATATCAAGAGAGAGGCGTCTCCTGGTTGACCTTCTTACGGCAGTGCGGTTTTGGCGCCTGCCTGGCTGATGACATGGGAATGGGAAAAACCATCCAGCTGATTGCCTATATATTACATCAACGTGAGATCGCGGGGGATACGTCCAGGCCCAATCTGATCGTCTGCCCCATGTCGGTGGTGGGGAACTGGTATCATGAGCTGCAGCGTTTCGCACCCTCGTTGTCTGTGATGATTCATCATGGCAGCGAACGCCTGAGCGGAAAAGAGTTTCTTGAGCAGGTTGATGCATATGCAATCGTCATTACCACGTATACGCTGGTTCTGCGCGACAGGGAACACCTGGCCGCCGTACCATGGGAGACACTCGTGCTGGATGAAGCCCAGAACATCAAAAATGAGAGCGCCAAACAGACTCAGGCCATCAAAACGCTGCAGGCAACGCACAAAATTGCCCTGACCGGTACTCCGGTCGAGAATCGCCTGCAGGAGCTATGGTCGATCATGGATTTTCTCAACGCGGGCTATCTGGGATCAGGAACCGATTTCCGCAAGCGTTTTGCTTTGCCGATCGAGCTGTATCATGATGCCGAGCGCTCAAATGTCTTGCAGCGTCTGATCCAACCCTTTGTGCTGCGGCGCCTCAAGACCGACAAAGCCATCATCCAGGATTTGCCTGAGAAGATGGAGATGAAGGTCTTCTGTAATCTGACACGCGAACAGGCCTCGCTCTATGAAGCGGTGGTACAGGACATGATGGAGAAGATCGACCAGGCCGAAGGGATCGAGCGGCGCGGGCTGATTCTGGCCGCGCTCACCAGGCTCAAGCAGGTCTGTAATCATCCTGCCCATTTTATGGACGATCATAGTCAGCTCGCCGATCGCTCCGGCAAGCTAGAGCGTCTGCGCGAAATGCTTGAGGAGGTGTTGGCAGAAGGTGACAAGGCCCTGATCTTTACGCAGTACGCCGAGATGGGTAGCCTGTTGCACCACTATCTACAGGATACACTAGGGGTGGAGACGCTGTTCCTGCATGGAGGAACACCCAAGAAACGCCGTGACCTGTTTATCCAGCGCTTTCAACAGGAGCAGCGCGGTGTTCCGCTGTTTGTGCTCTCCCTCAAAGCCGGTGGTGTCGGTCTCAATCTGACCGCGGCCAACCATGTATTTCATTATGATCGCTGGTGGAACCCGGCGGTCGAGAATCAAGCCACGGATCGTGCATTCCGTATTGGGCAGCAAAAGCATGTGCAGGTACATAAATTTATATGCAGTGGTACTCTGGAGGAGCGCATCGACCAGTTGATAGAACAGAAGCGCGACCTGGCCGAGCGTATCGTGGGTAGTGGCGAGAACTGGCTAACAGAGCTATCGACCGACCAGCTCAAAGAGCTTTTTGCGTTAGATCGCTTCGCGATCATGGAATAGTAAGAGGTAGTGAGAAGGCATATGGATAATCGCTATGATTGGGCAGACGAGATGGGATGGGATTATTATTCCGATCAGAGACCCCGCAAAGTGGCTGGCGGTTTAAAGACGCGAAAAGCCTATGGCAGTATCGGAGAAAGCTGGTGGTCCAGGCGCTGGCTGCGGGCTCTGGAGGCGCTTGGCATGGGATCGCGATTGACGCAAGGCCGTCGTTATGCGCGCCAGGGACAGGTGCTTTCGATTGACATTCAAGCTGGCCAGGTTAACGCACGCGTGCAAGGATCCTTGCAGACTCCCTATACAATTGAGATTCATCTCTCGCCCCTGGATGATGGACAATGGGAGCAGGTCATCACCGTTCTGTCCGAGCAGGCCCTCTTTGCCGCTAAATTGCTGGCCGGAGAGATGCCACGTGATATCGAAGAAGCCTTTATTGAAGCGGGCCATCCCCTCTTCCCAACCGCGGCATCTGATCTGCGTACCATCTGTAGCTGCCCCGACTGGGCCAATCCCTGCAAGCACATTGCCGCCGTATATTATATTCTGGCCGAGCAGTTTGATACAGATCCTTTCCTGATTTTTGCCCTGCGAGGACGCAGTAAGGAGCAGATCATCTCAAGCCTGCGTCGTAAACGTGCCGACGTTCCATTCGACACACAGGTGCAAGAGGAGGAGACCGGCGTAGCGGCGGCACAACCAGTCGTAACCAGGCTTCACCTGGAGGACCATATCGCTACTTTCTGGCAGGCCGGACCCGCCATCGATGCCCATATCGGTCTGCCGCAACTACCACCGGTGGACAAAACCCTGCTCAAGCGTCTGGGGGATGCTCCTTTTCACATTAAAGGGTACAACCTGGCGGAACTTCTGGGGCAGGCTTATGATCAGATACAGCGAACGACCCTGGAGATTCTTGAGCACCAGCTCACCGCTATCTCACCACCGGAAGAAGCAAAAGAGGAAGACGGCCACTGAGGCCTCACCGCCTGGTCAAAATGTGAAGAAGCTCATAGTTTTGTAGTGAAATACACTGCATACTAAAGAGAGAATAGATACTGAAAAAAATCTTTCTAATCGAGACAAATACCGTGGGTTTTGTATTATTCTTTGTAGAGATCTGAATTCAGCACCTCTGTGGACATCGGGACTAAATGAATGTAGTGGAAAACGAGGCTCAACTGGTCAGGGAAGCCTGTCAGGGGTCACTTGATGCCTTTGAGTCTCTGGTAAAACTGTATGAACCGCGCATCAGGCGCATGATATACGGAATGACTCAGGATGCACAACTAACACAGGATCTTTGTCAGGATACCTTCCTGGCCGCGTATCGCGCGCTGCCACGTATGGAAGACAAAGATCTGCGTTTTGCGCCCTGGCTCTATCGTATTGCCCTGAACCTGGTGCGCAGCGAATGGAGACGCCACAAACATATCAAGATGGTCCCTTTTTCATCACCAATCGTCAATGATGATAGCTCTTTTGATGATCAGCAGGGCGAGGATTTCCTTGTCAGCAATGAGCATTTTGAGGAGCAGGTGATGCAGCGAGAACTGGTGCGGCGTACCCTGGCGCAACTGCCCGAGTCCTCCGCGATGTGCTTGCTTCTGGATGCAGAGGGATTTTCCTACAATGAGATTGCTGAAGCTTTACAAGACTCACTATCTGCCGTGCGCAGCAGGCTATCGCGAGCGCGCCAGGCATTCCAACGCATATACAACCGTCTCGATCAGGAAGGAAGATAATGAAGGACAGCTATCCCGACCCACAGAGTTTCAATCTGCCGCTCTGCCCGATGAGCACTACCTGTGCGCTCTATTTCGATGAAGTAGAGGCACTGCATGTGCAGGCTGCTCCGAATCTCTCTGGTGTTGTGGGTAATGCAGGTGATAGAGAACAGATTGGTCTCATGCAAGAACATCTACGTACCTGCAAAACATGCCAGGCGACGATGGCGACATTGCGCAGGCAACGGGGACAGCAGCGCCAGGCGTTATGGCAGTACCTGGCCGAAGGTGAAGTTGCCGTGCCTTCAACAACCGCCTCTATCCTGGCAGCACTGCGTAGTGAGCCACGGCCCTTACTTCCTACGGCTATAGATGCTGCCGATGAGGCCAACGTACCTGTCGCTGCCCGGCCCCCAATATATATACAAAAGCCACAGCCAGCAGCGAGCCGGTCACGCAAGAGTGCAGGACTGGCGTTTGCCCTGGTTGCGGCAGCCGTACTCATCATCTCTTCAATGCAGTTGTTTACCCATTTTGCTCATCAGCCTGTTACTCAACCCCCTCAAGTATCCAGTCCTGGATATGCGCACAAAAAGGTGCCTGAGAAGTCTGCCCCGTTGTCGGCCAGCGTACACAAAACCGCTACCTGGTCATCGGTTGTCATGACCCATTTTTCGGCGGATGGCAAGAATGTGATCGTCGAAAATTACGATCCGGCCCGCAAGCGGTCTGTTCCGCTGGTTACCGCCGCCAGTACCGCTATGGTAGATGGTGTTTCACACGCCGGTGATAACCTGGTCTATCACGTATACGATCGTAATGCGCAGCAGACCACCTATATCTTTCTTTCCGGTGAGCAATACTACTTTAACGGACGTGGCTTAAACGCCGTCTGGTCGACCGATGACAGTAGCGTTTTTCTGGTCACCGACGACGGCTCACTCTGGAAGGTAGATACAAAGAATCGCGATAAAGATCCCACAAGGTTGGCGCAGACTATTCAGGCGGACAAGCTGGCTTTTTACCGCAACCATTTCCTGTATTATATTCGCGTCCAGAGCCTCTATCGCATCAACGTAGATGATGAGCAGAGTCAGGAGCAACAGGTTGTTTCTCAGGCTGATTCTGGCGTATTCTGGATGGATCCGATTTCTGAAAACATTTATTACGTCAAGAAGAATACCGCCGCGCAACAGGACATTTATATGCACCCGGGCAACACGCCTCCCTCAGCCGATTATGTAGTGCAATCCAATGGCACCCCGATTGGCTATTCCAGAGACGCAGCGAATACCTGGTCTATTGTCTATATCAGCTGGAATCAGGGGACCGGCGGCTTTGACATCAAGAAAACTTCTTCCAGCGAGGTCCTGTTAAGTGATATTGTGGGTGGGCAGGCAAAAGCGCTCTGTAGCAACTCACCAGCGGATGGAGCTATCTGCGATAATAGCCTGGCGCTCTCTCCAACGGGCCGACAACTGGTGGTTGGTGGGACCAATCGCGCGCAGGCTTATCAACTCTGGTCCATTGATCTCACTAGCGGGACGCGCACGTCATTGGCGCTTCCATCTGGACAGGGACCCCTCCAATTGATTGGTTGGGATAAACTGCTGGCGAATTAAGATAGCCTGCAATGGTGAGAAAGCGGTGGAGCGGGAGAGCGGTCACGACCGCTCTCCTGCTCCACCGCTTTCTCAATATCATTATTTAACGACGGCGACGTTGAAACCATCGGTGTAGTCGTTGTCATTGGCCAGCACGATCGTGGTCAGACGTGGATGCTCACGCGTGAGCTGGTTATATTTGACCAGTCCCGCTGTATCGGCATCCATATCGGGCGAAGCCGTGAAGACCCTGCCGTCACGAACACAATTGTCGGCGATAATGATGCTTCCCGGGCGGCTAAGCTTAATGGCCCATTCCAGGTATTGAGGATAACCTGCCTTATCGGCATCGATGAAAATAAGATCAAAGGGGGCCGCAGCCTGAAGTCCTGGTAGCAGATCCAGGGCATTGCCCACGCGCACCTCTGTGCGGTCTGCTAAACCCGCGTGGGCGAATGAAGCACGGATCACCTCGGCGTGTCTGGGTTCGAGCTCCAGACTGATCAGGCGACCATCGGCGGGTAAGGCTCGAGCCAGCCAGATACCGCTGTAGCCGGCCAGCGATCCGATTTCCAGGATCTTGCGCGACTGGTTAGCGGCGGCAAAAACCTGGAGCAACTTTCCCTGGATGGGGTTGATCTGAATTTCTGGCAGGCCTCCTTCTTTAGCGGCCTGCAAAGCGTGGCGTAGCCCATCATCTTCGGGAGCAAAAAGTTGCGCGATCTCATCTTCAATTGCATGGCGTTTCTGCGTTTGCTGTTCTAAGGTGCTATCGGACATACAATGCTTCACCTTTCATTTTCGGTGCTATAAAGCAGCAAGATCAAGCTGCATCAGCGCCGCATAAACGGCGCTGATGCAGCGGAGACTTGTTTCCATCATACAACAAAATCCAGAGCTCTGCTTTAGAGCAGTTGCTGAGCTTCCGAGATTTTGCAAAACTAGAGCAGTTTTTGCAGGCTATCGACTTGCGAGTATTTGTGCATGCCGAGGCTGGCGTAGAGCTGATGGGCGCCGGTGGCGTTGTTAGCATCGACGTCTAGCTGGATGCGTTTCATGCCGCCCTGATAGTATGCGACCAGGGCAGTACGTATGAGCAGGCTCGCGATCCCACGCTTGCGCCAGGCGCGCCGCATCGCGACCTGCCAGATGAAGCCCTCGCCGTTTTGCGGATAGACGCGGCAGCTGATGGTGCCTACAATCTGACCTTCGGCGACGGCTACATAGAGCATGGCCGGATCAAAGCTGGGCGTCTTCTCGAATACCTTTTCATACCAGTCCTCATACGGCCGATACGGCTTGCCATCGATATCCGGAAAAGCTTCGGCGATCACGTCATAGACGGCGCGCTCCTCTTGTCCTGCTATAAACGGGCGGATAGTGACGCCCGGTAGAGACTGTGGCTGTGGTGGCTCTGTCTGCATGACCACTTCCATGCGGTAGTCGCTGTTCTCGATGGTAAAGCCATGCTGGACAAAGCGAGCGGTATTTGCCGGGGTAAAGCCCCAGGTATAGAGACGGCGCGGCAGCTTTTCGTCGGTTTCCAGCAATACGCGCGCGCGTTCCTCGGCGAATTGAAGGAGGTAGCTGAACAGCGAGAGCTCAGCATAGTCCGGGTGAGCCTGTGTATGGACATCCAGCAGCACGCCTCGGCCGGTATTGGCGACCGCTGTATATCCGATCAACTCACCATGAGGAGCGAAGATGGAGCAGGAATTGTGGGCCAGATCTATGCGCTCTCCATCCCATAGGTCATAGACATCATCAATGATATTATCGCTCTGTCCAGTTTCGGCCTCTTCGACCAGGGAATAGAGATCGACAATCGCCTGGGCATCCTCTCTTCTGGCGGCACGAACGGTCAGACTGGCTGGTAAATCGATAGTGGTCATAAGGGATACTCCATTCCTTTGTGCATAATGATCGATGGTTCATGTTGAAAAAGTCTCATGAACGCTTCGCATGCGCAGGTGGGCGCACCCCTATGCATTCATGTTGGAGCATCTTGTCCGGTGAGACGGACCGAATGGGCATTGTAGCAGGCGCAGGCAGGCTCCTGGCGAACATAAACGTATAGGAATATGCGCCCACGGCCTGATGGCTGATGTTGCTATGCGAAGGTGGTCAGGTTATAGATCTGCAATGGTAACGATGGGTTGTGCGCCTGACCTGAAAAAGGGCATAGTGAGGCTATGGGCGATCAGGCGCTGCCCGGGTGCAAAGATGCACAGACGGCAGCCACAGCGTGCAAACAGATGTTTGTCTTTCGCCTTAGCCATCGAGAATTACTGCCCTTTCTGATTGAAGAAGGAAATGATAGTGGTAAAAGCGGACACCACGATTGGTGCTCATCAATAAGATTACCATAAGGTATTATTTTAAGTCAAGCTACGGACCAGGGCTGGTTGGGATAGCAGGTGCTCTGCCATCGCCAGGTCGATAGCCGCGTGGCATTCACGGAAAATCTGATAACTCTCTTCGATATAGTGTCGTCCGCGCTGGTGGAGAGGTGTATCGGACGTATTATTCTCCAGTGCAAGTGTAGCAGGAGCGATGTTTTGATCCTGCTCAAGCAGCAGCGCTCCATAGCAGGCCAGGGTACGCGCGTAGTCGAGGCGCAAACCATGTTCCTGACAGATGTGTAGCGCTTGCCGGAAATAAGCCACAGCCTGCTCTGCTTGTCCCTGTGCATGCGTGATACGACCCAGGAGCCGATATGCCCTCTCGACAATGCGCATGGTCTCGTAATCCTGGGCATCCTTGAGCGTCTGCAGCGCGATTTCGTGGGCGCTCTGTAAATCTCCTTGCAAGAAATACACCATGGCCAGCGAGTGTTTGGCATCGATAATGTTTTCAGCTTCCATCCCCTCAAGGGTAATCGAGCGCTGTAAGGTTTTGCTGGCCCGGGAGAGCAATTGTGCCTGGTAGCGATTGCGTACCCCGTCATCAGGATAATAGCGGGTCGCGATCACCTGTGTAATCCTGAGGTCGGCCAATCCCAACAATGCATAGCGGATACAGCGTGTACTCTTGCTCGCGCGGCTGATAGAGATGGCGCGGCGAATACTATTGGTTGCTTCCTGAAGATTGCCCATATCGGCCTGTATGGTGGTCAGCGCGATATAACTCCAACTCAGGCGTTCACGGTCATTGATGCGCTCGGCCAGTTCCAGGCTGCGTTTGAACCAGCCCTCCGCTTCACGTAAGGAGCCGGAGCGCTGGGCTACATCGCCCAGGTTATGAGCTATAAAGGTCATGTTGGGTATATCGCCGCTGCGTTCGGCCAGTTCCAATGCGCGCTGCATATAGCGGCGAGCCTCATCGTGCGCTCCCTTAACGATATTGACGGCTCCTAGATTGCCGCATACCCGAACCATTTCCGAGACCAGTTCGCTCTGTTCATAGATTGTCAGCGCGACATCCAGGTGTTCCAGGGCGCTATTAACTTCTCCCAGGCTGACCGCCACGATCCCGAGTCTTTCATGCGCATAGCCGATCTCCAGCGGATCTCCGGTGAGAGCTCGCTCAATGCGGGTAAGCGACAGATCATGGACGCGCCTGGTCTGCGCGCCTGATTCGCGCGCGATATCGATTCTCTGATACGGAAGAGGGGGAGTCTGAACAACCTCCTCGAGCATGGTCAGAGCTTCCTGTAAATAGCGTCGGGCTTGCGTATAGTCGCCTTCCAGGCGGAAGAGGGCGCCATATTGCAGATGGAGGCAGGCCCAGGCTGCTCCACTGGTGATGCCTGCCTGTACCATAGCCGTCTTACCCCGTTCATAGCAGCGATACGCCGGTTCGTATTCGCTGGTGTAGGTCCAGGTATTGCCGATTTCGCGCCAGAGCATGGCCTGAATCTGCGCCTCCTTCTTCCTGAGCTCTGCAACCTCTTCCAGAGAGATGGCCAGTTCCATTGAAAGATAGCGTTCAAAGCGTGCGCTGGTGCGCAGGTGCAAAATATATTCGTAGACCTGGCGTCCATCGGCGAATGATCCCAGGATGATGCTGCATTCAGCGATACGCTCCAAAATACGGCAGAGGTGCAGAGGATCGTTAAATGGGATCTGCTCGCAATCCCTGGCAATGATGTGCTGGATATAGTGGTGGGCATTAATTTGATTGGCGGCCGTGAATTCATTGCCGCTGAGAGCCTGAAAGACCAGGATATAATATTGTTGAGCTTCCGTATAGGCGGCCAACCCGTAGGCCTGATTCGCCGAGATTTCCGCGTAGTAGGCCAGAGTTTCACGGTCTCCGCCCCCTTTGCTCAGGTGATAGACGATGGTGGTGGCGGCCTTCTCCGGTTGGCTACTAGAGGTGGCGATCAGCGTTTCGGCCGCCCGGCGATGGAGTTGAGCCCGGCGTGCCGCTGAGAGCCGGCTATACAGGTGGCTAATAATCAGCGGATGCCAGAAATGGTAGGCAATGTTCGCCCCTGAACCCTCTTCGATGAGCAGACCAGCATTCAACGCCTCATCGAGCAGGTCCAGGACTGTATCCTCGTCGGCGTCGCCCGCCATGGGAACGAGTTGGCGCAGTTCAAACGAGCCACCAATGACAGCAGCTTTACCGAGTAGCTGCTGGCAGCCCTGGCTGAGTCTGCCCAGGCGTCGTTCCAGCACGGCCGCTATCGCCTCTGGCAATGAGATCGCCGCCGGTTGATGTTCAGATTCTGGCTGGGTTGTCGCCCCGCTCATTTTCTGGTGAGCACTATAGCTGCCGAAAGACTGTCCGGCGGAAGGCGTCTCATCGAGGGTTGTGAGCGCACCCAACCTGCTGGCATCGCTTTGCTCATTGGCTGATATATCTACATAGCGCGCCAGTTCCTCCGCAAAAAACGGATTGCCCGCCGCCTGCGATTGAATACTCTCCACCAGGTCCTGCGGCAGGTGGGCAACCAGTGACCCAATCTGGGTGGAGGTAAGTGGTAGAATTGGGACCACGACCACGGCCTGCTCACGCTGCAGGTCCGCGATCAATGTGCGCAGCTTATGCTGCGGAGCCAGCTCGCCCTCGCGGCAGGTACCGATTAACAGGACGGACTGTTCCTGCAGGTGATGGATCAGGTAGGTCAGAAGATCGATGCTGCTATCATCCGCCCAGTGGAGATCGTCAAGCACCAGCAGCAACGGATGCTGCTTGCTAAAGGTTTCAATCAGTCCGAGCACCGCTTCCCACAGGTGTAGCCGTTCCTGCTCTAGCGAGACCGGGATAGCCGACTTTTCGGTGCCGGGGTGCAATATTTGCAGATCAGGCAATAGCGTACTCAAACGTTCCAGCTTTAGCGGGGAAGCGGCCAGCTCGCGCAGCATCATATCGGTTGTAGCATCTTGCTTCCGATTGGCTATATCAGTAAATATCGATGTGCTCTTGCAAAGGGTGCGTAACAGATCGGTCCAGGGATGATAGGGGATCGTGCTCTCCTGCTCATAGGATCGGCTCCAGGCGACCGTCCAGCCATGTTGATATGCTTCAAGGCTCAGCTCTTCAGCCAGGCGTGTTTTCCCAATCCCGGGTTCACCACGTAGCAAGACAAAATGGGTATGACGGGGACGTGACGCTGACGAGGGCGGAAATGGTGATTGCCGGATGTTGGCCGGCAGCAGATGATGATCCTTACTTGTGGGGGCCGTCGGTCGCGTAGCCTTTTTTTCCAGGGAGCGCATTACCTGCCGCAGCGTCTGAATCTCTCGCTCTCGGCCGATCAAGCGACTCTGATAATGTCTGCCCAGTTGGAAGAGAGGGCGCGTGAAAGTGAGATCAACCGGTTGAAGCTCTTCCAATGGTTCTGTTATCAGTATGCTCTCGGTTTTCTGGGTGTATAACGCTGGCACATGCCCATTACGGAGCTTCTCATAAAGCTCAATCGTTTCGGGCAGGGGCTCACTTTCATAGTCGCGTTCTAGCATCTCCTGATGGCGTTTGTACACCTGTAGCGCTTCACCACGACGATCGCGCTGCGTTAAGAGCATCATCAGATGCTGAAGTGCGGTCTCATTGGTGGGATCCGCGGTGCGCAGCCGGTCCAGGGTCTCAATGGCGCTGGCGTACTCCTCATTTTCCGCCTGGCTCTGTGCCAGGTTGAGTAGCAGTCCTACCCATGCCCGCTGGAGTGCATCGCGGCGCTGGCCTGCCCACTCCGAGTACAACTCTTCTAACAGGTAGCTGCCTCGATATAGATTTGCCGCCTCCTCCTGCAACTGCCTGGTGCGTACCGGATCTGTGGAGGTATCCGCTTCTTTGATGAGGTTCTCGAAGGCTTCCGCATCGACCCATATCTGTTGATGACCGGCCAGTTCAAGTACATCGCGCTCGAGCTTGAGCAGGCGAGAAGCAGCCGGTCGCGTCAGGTCCGGTTCGAGCATCTGCCGCAACTCATGAACCGCGCCATTGAGGCGATTGGCGGCGATATCGATCTCCAGATCGGGCCAGAGCTGATCCATAATCTGCTCGCGGCTCAAGCGCCGATTGGGACTACTCAATAGGCAGCCAAGTAGTGAACGGGCGCGTCGCCGATGCCAGAGGCGACCATCGATAGGCTGCCAGGTACCCTGTTCCATTTTTCGTTCAATCCTGAACTGGCCCAGAACATACACGCGCAAAAGAGGCTCGGATGGAGAAGAAGCTGTAGAGGTAGTAGTAGTGACGAGCTGTTCCTGTTTTACCGCCTCGGGGAGATTCGTCCCAATATACTTACTGACGGTACGGCCATTCACGCTCCAATAGGCATACCAGTATGGTCCGTGCCCTGAGCCTTCCTTGCATTTACGGCAACGTTCTTTTCCGCAGCGTGTAAATTGCTGGCGATAGGTGACTTTTCCGTTCATCTTATTTGCCTATCTGCCTATTGAGACAAATTGTAGCTGTGAAGAGTGTAACAATGATCTTCTATAGCTGAATAATGTCACATGTGTAGTATTAATGTCTATTATAACCTAGTTAATGGCAGGCCCACAATAGCCTAGCCTATATGTTATAAATTATGTGCATTCAAGCCAGGACTTTTTCTTTGGATGGAGATCCTGGTGCAGCACGATAGGTGGATGCGTCTGCATCCACCTATCGTGCTGCACCAGGATCTCCATCTAGACGAGCGCCTGTAGGCGCTCGTCTTATGGCTTTTTTGCACACAGTCAGGCTGTTGGAATATCATTTTGGCTGAGGGGACTATAAATCTCGAGGATATGCCCATCTGGATCGCTGAAATGGGCTGTGCGAGCCTGCCAGGCTGGACGATCCTGGGGTCTGGAGATCGCATTGGCGCCGCGTTGGAGCAGTTCGGCATAGGTTGCATCTACATCCTCCACCTTGAAGTTGAGTACCGATTGCTGTTCTGTGGATGTTTGTCCCGCGGGTACCGCGCCAATCGAATTCATAAACTCGTCTTGCTTGAACAGTTCCAGCCCAGTTCCGTCGAGCTCAAAATAGGCGTAGCCCATGGTCTCGTCACTGTAGGTTAAATTCAGACCGACGATATCGCGCCAGAATTTGAGGGAGGCTGCAAAGTTATTTGTTAATAAACGGACACAGATAAGTTTCATCGCTTGCTCCTTTTTTGTACACACTGTTATGCTGAGAAGTCTGCCGTTCAGTCAGGGCCAGTTAGCGATCGTCACGAACGTGCTTCTTTCCCTGTTTCTGGTACAGCATAGCAGGAGTAAAGGTAACAATCGGTCCTGAATTGTCCAAAAAATGTGACTATACTTTTGGCTTGCGGCCCTTGAGCAAGATAAAGTCCATGGACAAACTTTTCAGACGGTCATCCGCTCCTCTGATCACTTCAAAATAGTGCTGTATCGCAGGAGTGCTGTTGAGGATATAGTCTTCAAGCTTCTGTTTCTCAGCTTCGGGCATTTGAGAGCGAGCCGTCCAATCCTGATACTGGTGTGTACGGCGGAAGATCTCCTGGCGCTCGACCAGGAGTCCCGCTCCCTCGAGGAAGGCATTCCACTCAAGACGATTATAGGAGCGACCATGGGAGTCGTCGCGCCACTTTTCAATCGTATTATCAAAAATATCCAGTTCAGGATCGGTGGGCGCGCAGCTATCGATGAGGAGAAAGAGTCCACCGGGTGTGAGGACACGCGCAACTTCGCTGATCGCCTGGGTAACATTAGGAAAATGATGGGGTGCGATACGACAGGTGGCACGTTCAAAGCTTGCATCCTCAAAAGGCAAATGCTCGGCATCGGCGATCTGGAAGTGGGCATTTGTCACCCCCTGTTCCAGCAGAAATGCCCGGGCCTGCTGCAGCATGGTGGGGGTCAGATCGGTGACCATAATCTCCGCTACATGGGGAGCTACAGCAAGGGCAGTATGCCCACCACCGGTGGCGATATCGATGGCGCGGAGCGATGGTTTCCATTCTCCCAGAGCGACTAAGCGCTGCAAGTCACTACCGGTCCGGTGCGAGGCGCTGGTAACATAATTGGCCGCCGTGCGACTAAAATAAGCCTGAACCTGAGCTTTCTTTTGTTCATTGCTTTCATCAGATGAATTGGGTGCCATAAGAAACAGCTTTCTTTACGAACTTGATCGAGATTTGAAACACAACCATTAAAGCTATTATAGTATATTCTTTTGTTGTTTGTTCCATAGAGAGAAGGATAACATATCCCTACTTTTCATGCCGCTCATGTTGTAAGAAAGAGCCAAAAAGTGATATAGTCTCCACAAGGGGGCCATGCGGCGGACATAGAAGAATATATGTCTGACCACCTGCACCTCACGGCACAGGCAGTGGTTTTTTCAGGCTTGCTTTATGAGCAACGTAACCATCCACCTCTTCAGGATCAGACGGCCGCATTGATCCAATGATGCCTATAACCGGAATTGCTACAACCGGCAAGAATGTTATTTTGTGCAGGAAGGATAGAAGTGTCCGCAGGGGGCCGATAGATAGATAGATAAATTATGCCAAAGCTCGAAGGTTCTGTTGAGAATATTGTTTTTCGCAATGAAGATAATCAGTATACGGTGGCGCGCTTTCGCTTGAACGATCGTGGGCGCCTGTTTCGCGATGATTTAACCACCATCGTAGGGCTCTTGCCGGGTATTCATCCAGGAGAATTGTTATCGGTAGAGGGTGAGTGGGAGAGCGATCCACGCTATGGTCGGCAACTGCGTGTCGCCAGTTTTGTGCAGCGCCTGCCAGCTTCCACAGAGGGTATGGTACGCTACTTAAGCTCGGGTCTGATCAAAGGCATTGGACCGAAGAAGGCCCAGGCCATTGTCGATCATTTTGGAGAGCAGACGTTGGCCATTATTGAGCAGCAGCCAGAACTGCTCACACAGGTCAAGGGGATCAGCGCCAAAGACTGCGAGCGGATCGAAAAGGCCTGGTTGGAACAGGAAGACATTAAAGAACTGCACCTCTTCTTGCAGTCTCACGACGTCTCTATGAACGTAGCTACACGCATCTATAAAGAGTACGGTCGCGAGTCGATCAGGATCGTGCGCGAAAATCCTTATAAGTTAGCGGAAG
The DNA here is from genome assembly GCF_036245075.1 of Dictyobacter halimunensis. NCBI lineage: Bacteria > Bacillati > Chloroflexota > Ktedonobacteria > Ktedonobacterales > Dictyobacteraceae > Dictyobacter > Dictyobacter halimunensis. Next base: position 341,988 of record NZ_BSRI01000002.1, on the reverse strand, counting down.
AGGTGCATGGCATCGGTTTTCGCACCGCCGATGATATCGCGGTCAAGCTTGGGCTGCCTCCAGATGGGATTCCACGCCTGGCGACCGGTTTGAAGTATGTGCTGACGCAGGCAGCCAATGACGACGGTCATTGTTTCTTGCTGGAAAATGACCTGATTCAGCGCGCGTCACAGATCCTGCAGGTCCCTACAGAAACGTTGCAGGCCGCAATGGAGCAACTGCGTTCGGAGCGGGATATATTTGTCGAGTCCCCACCCGCGCTAGCGGCGACAACCACAACTACGATAGAGAAGGCTGACAACCATACGGTAGCCGAAGAACCTGCCAGTTATGAAACAGCGGGCGTGCAGGCCGCCATAGCTGAAGAGCAGTCGCGCATCTACTATGGACCCTTCTGGTATGCGGAAAACGGTTCGACGCGCTTATTGCGCATCCTGCGTGGCGCCCCAAGCTGCCTGCCACCAACCACAGCGCGCCAATGGGAGATCGTCTTTGAGCGCCTCAAGCAGCAGCGCCATATGGAGTTGACAGAAAAGCAGCGTGAAGCGGTCCAGGTAGGCTATCAACAGAAGGTCTCTATCCTGACGGGCGGACCGGGTACCGGAAAATCCACCTCTCTGCGCGCTCTGCTGATGCTGCTGCGCACGCGCAAGGTGGATGTGGCTCTAGCAGCGCCAACTGGGCGGGCGGCCAAGCGGTTGACCGAAGCCACCGGCGTCCAGGCCAAAACGTTGCATCGCCTGCTTGAATATGCACCTCACGACAACAGCTATCAGCGCAACGAGGAAAATCCCCTGCCACACCAGTTTGTCATTGTGGACGAGTTCTCGATGGTCGATATCCTGCTGTTCTACCATCTGCTCAAGGCCCTGCCACGTACCTCTCACCTGCTGCTGGTGGGAGATGCCGACCAGTTGCCCTCGGTAGGACCCGGCAACGTCCTGCGCGATCTTTTGCGCTCAGAAGCGATCCCGGCGGTGCGCCTGACCGAGTTATTTCGGCAGGCTCAGCAGAGCAAGATCGTGGTCACCGCGCACCAGATCAATAGCGGCATCGTCCCCAGTCCGCGCATCGAGGCCAAAAGCGACTTCTTTTTTATGCGCGAAGACGATCCATTTCGGGCCCAACAACTGGTGCTGGACCTGGTACAGCGCCGGCTTCCGGCCAGGTATCACTTTAATCCTATCGCGGACATTCAGGTGCTGGCGCCCATGTATAAAGGCGCCGTAGGGGTGAAGCTCCTCAATGAACGCCTGCAGGCCCAGCTTAATCCGAACGCGCCGGCGCAGGTAGAATGGGGAGATCGTCTGTTGCGCGTTGGCGACAAGGTCATGCAGATCAGGAACAACTACGACAAAGGGGTTTTCAATGGGGACGTTGGTTTTATCCGGCACATCGATCGCGAGAATCTGCTTGTTAAAGTAGAGTTCGCTGAGGAGGCCGGCCCCTTGCTGGTCGAGTATGAATTTCATGAACTGGACGAACTGTTGCTGGCCTACGCGGTGACGGTGCATAAGAGTCAGGGGAGCGAATATCCCGCCATCGTGTTGCCGCTGGTGCGTGAGCACCATATGCTGTTACAGCGCAACCTTCTCTATACGGCTATCACACGCGCCAAACGCTTCTGCGTCATCGTTGGCCAGCCGTCCGCCCTTGAGTACGCCGTGCGCAACGATCGCGTCGCCCTGCGCAACACCGGCCTCGCCGAACGCCTGCTCGAAAAGGTATACGCTGATGCGTCCACTCCTTTTTAAGAATATATAATGCAAGGTGAGCGGGAATAAGCATGGCATGGATTGTGTTTTCATTTAGAAGAAGGAACACCGGGCATTCAACTATCGTATTTTATGGATAGAACATGTATGCTCATAAAAGCATGTTATAATTGGTGGATGGAGTAGGGCGCAGATCATTGTGCCCTTTAATACTATACCCCTCCAAAGAGGAGAAGCTATGAACCGTCAAGAAGCAATTGACTTTCTCTTAGATCACTATGAGAATCCTCGCAATCAAGGCGAAATTGAGCATCCAGATGTTAATCTGAATGGTGGCAATCCTGGTTGTGCCGACGTGATTACCATGCAGGCCAGCTTTGGTGAAGACGGCAAGCTCAAAGAGATCGCCTGGGATGGTACCGGCTGCACCATTAGCCGCGCTGCCGCCTCATATGTGACTGAGATGGTGCAGGGCATGAGTGCCGAAGAAATCGAAAACATTACGTTCGAGGACCTGATGGACCAGCTGGGCCGCGAGGTTGTCATGACCCGTCCTACGTGTGCAACCCTGGCGCTGGGCACTTTGAAAAAGGGTGTGCACGAATTTGATATGCACCAGCGCGCCGACAAGGCCAATTACGACCATCATCAGCACTAGGCGGTAGCTGTTTACAAGTGATACACATTGCGCCAGTGGGCCAGAATCGTCAGGGCTTGCTGGTGCAATTTTTTGTGTTCGGGATCATTGAGCCAGCGACTCACGCCCGAGGGATGGGGAAGGGGCAGGTAGAGCGTCCCATTATCTTCAATATATGAGCCGATACATTCCTCCAGCCGGACCTTACCGCAGAATGCTTCAATGGCCATCGTACCCACCAGCAGCACTACTTTGGGACGCAGCAGGCGTAGTTCGGCATTGAGATAGGGGCGGCACAGAGCCATTTCGGCTGGCGAGGGTTTGCGATCGCCGTGCCCACTTTTATGGCGGCCGGGATCACAGCGTGTGAGGGAACTGAGATAGGTATGATCATGCAGATAGCCGGGTGGAAAACCCGCAGCCTCCAACCACGACTGTAGCACGCGACCACCTGGGCCACTGAACGGCCGGTCCTGCGCCACCGAACGATGGCCGGGGGCCTGTCCAATAATCAGAATGCGATCGGTGCCGCGTCCGCTCACGATTGGATGGGCTACGGGAATATATCCATGCTCCTGACAGAGCCGGCAACGCCGGATCTGCTGCTGGAGGTCAATCAGGGTCTCCGCTGTTTCCTTAGTTACGTGCTGCTTCTCCAACATTTTCCGCGTGCTGCTCTTCTATCAAGCTGGGTTCATGGAACAGACGAGTCAGGTGCCGATACTGACCGCCATAATACAGCAATGGTTCCTCTTCTTTATGGAGGCCATGACCATTGGTTGCAGGCTGACCGTCGGGCTCAGATTGAATATTGCCGTGCTCATCAACAAATCCCATGTGCTCTGGGGTTCCCATGGCTACTACCTGACCAAGGAAGATGACATGATCGCCGCCCGGGTATTCGGCCACAATGCGCGCGTCGATAAAGGCCAGCACATCTTTAATAATTGGCGCCCCGGTGGCTACGGTATAGTGGGGGGCATAGCAGAAATGTTCAAAGCGTTCGGGGCTATTGGTCGCAAAGCCACGCGACCACTGCTCTTGATGTTTTGCCAGCATATTAACCGCAAAGATCTTGCTTTCCCGCAGAAACGGTAGTGTGCTGCTATTATTATCAATACAAATGAGAACCAATGGTGGATTTAAAGAAACTGAACAAAATGAATTGACAGTCAGACCTGCAAGGACATCATTACTGCTCGTCGTGACAACCGTCACACCGGTAGCAAAGCGTCCCATTACCTGCCTGAAAAGTTCTTTTTCAATAGCCATGATAATTCCTTCAAATGGAAGATAGAAAAACGTAGGAACGCCATTGGCTCCGCGTTGAACGCAGTGGTTGGTTCCATCCCCCTGCATCTCAATCACCATAAATAGAGAAGTTGTATTGTGCCAGGGCGACTACTCTTTAGTTAAGAGTATCACGCGCAAGCAACCACTTGTCAACTGACCTTCCGTACAGGATTACAGGCCTGAAATGGTACTGTTGGCTATTTATAGGTGCCGCGCACCTGTTCTCAAAGAAAAATATCTTTACGCATACAATAAAAAGAAACTCTGTGAACCTGCATGAAACTATCGCTATAGCAGTGAAACAACTGAATAAGGCAATGGTCTTCCCACCTTAGTTATCTAGCTTCACGTTCATCGACTAATAGCAGAGGATCAAGGGAACATTTTATTTCGCGAACAAGCGTGTTGTTACCATCATCAAAGTACGCGATCTCACCATTTTCCAGCAGAATACATAGGGATTGGGCATTGTGAGAACGGTTATACTGGTATTGTGATTTTACTGCACATATTCCATCGTGGGTGATAAAAACGGCACCCGGTCGTAGGGTTTTGAGAGGCACTTCATCGTACATTATGATTTTTCCTCCATACTGGTTGTGTTGTGTTAGTGCATGGCGCGCGCATGCGCGCGCCATGCACTAACACAACACAGATATCTGAGCACCGCAGGTGCGAAAACACATGCAGGCTGCAGGCGATGATCATGAGCGTTAGATGCTCTGTGAGAGGTAGCCCTGGTTAACCATCTATTTATATTACAGTTGTAATAATCAATAGTTTGGTTATGGTTCTATGACAATTGGGTATTTAAACTTAAGCATAGGAATGAAGAATACATAATTGAGGCTTACAATCGTTTATAATACATTAAGGAAAAACGATGCGAGTCAGAGGAGTACACGGCATTATGCAGGGAAGTTCAAACGGTCTGGTCGGGAAGATGCTTGGAACCTGTACGTTGGAGAAGTTGATCGGCAAGGGTGGTATGGGAGCGGTCTACCTGGCACGACAGCAGCGTCCGATCCGCCAGGTGGCGGTTAAGGTACTTCATTCGTACCTGGGAGGCAACGACGGGGAATTTTCACAGGAATTTCTGACACGTTTTCGTCGCGAAGCAGATGTGGTAGCCCGGTTGGAGCATATGAATATCATGCCGCTGTATGAATACGGTGAGCAGGATGGTCTGGCATACCTGGTGATGCCGTATCTGACCGGTGGCAGCCTGAGCGAGCGGCTGAAGCGGCAAGGGGCATTGCCGCTGGGGGATGTCGTCTCCTATATGGACCAGGCGGCATCGGCATTGGATTATGCCCATGCGCAAGGGGTGATCCACCGTGACCTGAAGCCGGCTAATTTTCTTTTACATGCTGATGGACGTCTGGTGCTCACCGATTTTGGAATTGCGCGCTTTGCTGATGATGTTGTGCCTGGCGCGGCCTTAACCAGGACCGGTGTGACGCTGGGGACGCCCGAGTATATGGCGCCCGAGATGGCACTGGGCGAGGCGGTCGATTATAGGGCTGATATTTATGAACTGGGGGTGGTGCTCTATACTCTCCTGAGTGGCCATGTGCCTTTTACCGGTTCCAGTTCACTGGCTGTGATTACGCGTCATTTGCAAGAGACGCTGCCCCTTTTACATCAGGCACACCCTGAAATTCCCGCGGGTGTGGATGCGGTCATTCAGAAAGCGACCGCCAAAGATCGTATGCAGCGTTATGCCTCTGTCCGTGATATGGCCCGGGCCCTGCATGCCGCTATTGAGCAGCCGAACGGTTATCAGGCGCTGGGAGAAGACGCGGTACCAACCGTAATACAGCCTGGTGGAGCGCCAACGATACTGGCAGCAAATACTCCGCCTTCTGGCATTGGCATCTCAGACTCTACGCCGACTACGCGGGCGTCTGCTATGAATTATGGGCCATTTAACGAGCGATCCAGCAGTAGCAATACACCCGTGTATCTGCCAACCCCACCTCCGCCTCCACCCCCGCGGTCATCATTTGTGCCACCGAAACAGAAGGGTGCCTGGTGGCTCGTACCACTCCTCGTGATCTGTGCCGTGGTACTGGTACTGGCGGTCGTCATTACGGGTACTCAGCTATTCAAAAATAACGCCGTTACAGGAGTTACGGGAACTCCCACGGCCCAGGCAACGCCCACGAGTGGACCAACCGCCACGCCAACCGCCGCGCCAACCGCCACTCCGGCTCCGAAGCCTACGAGCGTCCCAACGCAGGCTCCTCCACCTGCATCCGGCAAAGTGCCTACTGGACCATTGCTCTATTCCGCAGCCAGTCCTGGTCCGGCCTGCGATACAGGTAGTGGTACCTGGACGATTTACAATGGCGCGAACATCAACTGTCAGAGCAACGGTACACAGATTACCAATACCGCTACCTCCCAGGCCCTACAGGGTATCTTTCTGACCGCCTTGCCGGGTAAAAATTATCCCAATGACTATGTGCTCGAAGTTAATGTGCAGCAGGTGCAGAGCTCTAACAGTAGCTTTGGGCTTTACTTTCGCAACCAGCCAGGCAACCAGCAGGGAACATATACCTTTCTGATCGCGCCCGATGGTAGCTGGCAGGCGACCGTCTATGATAACGCGACCGGAGCCCCCAAAGTGCTTTCTAAGGGGACCTTCGGTGATACCCACGCCGCTAGCAAGCTCATGGTTGTCGTCAAGGGATCGCAGTTTAACTTTTACTCTAACGGCAAAGCGTTGGGGAGTGTCAGCGATGCTACGTACGCTAGTGGCACGGTTGGCCTGGCCGTTGACCAGGGAGGGACCGTTACCGTTAGCAACTTTGCTATGTATGCTACTGCCTAACGTGCCAGAAAGCCGTAGGTTTCGCGCCTGCGGCGCTCAATTAGTTATGTAGGAGGTGGTGGAATGCCATGGGTGGGTGCATTCGCACCCACCCATGGCATTCCACCACCTCCTACATAACGGTTGTTAAGGCATTTTCTTGACTTTGTTGGTGATGGTCGATATACTCTTCTACAGATAAATATGTAACAGTGTCTTTACCGGGTGGCCTGGATCTTATCCAGGCAGAATAGGGAAGTCGGTGCAAATCCGACGCAGTCGCGCTACTGTTAGCGGCGAGCGGTTCATGTGTTTATCCACCATCGTGGTCACTGTCCCTGATCAGGCAGAAAGGGGGTGGGAAGGCCATTGTGAACCGCGTCAATAGTCGTAAGCCAGGAGACCTGCCCGGTGAGAGGCTCACGTTCCTTCGCGTCAAAGGAGTGAACCCGGATGAATCACGATGTGCGAGTCGCGCAAAGCTTTCCTCCCCGTCAGTTCTGGCAGATGCCTCTCCTTCTGACTGCTACAAAAATACCCGGATGAGCGGTTAGACATGAAAACAGTAACACGTCCAACTCGGACGGCTCCCGATCCTGAGCGGCCACAGCAACATCGTATCGCTCCACCATTTGTACTTGGTGGCCTGGGAATATTGCTGCTTATCGTGATGCTGGTCTCGATAAGTTTTGGCTCCATTTCCGTGCCTGTACCGACAATTGTGCAGATTTTGCTGAACAGCACTGGTCTATTCCATTTTCCGGTGCGCTGGGACCCGTCGCTGGAGATCATTATCGTGCAGGTGCGCCTGCCGGTGGTGGTCGGCGCGGTCCTGGTTGGCGCGGCCCTGGCGGTGGCGGGAACGCTTTTTCAAGGTATGTTGCGCAATCCCCTGGCCGATCCATATCTGATGGGGACATCTTCAGGCGCGGCCCTGGGAGCAACGATCGCCTTTGTGTTACCCTTTGATACCGTCTATGGAAACTTTTTTCCCCTGACACCATTGCTGGCCTTTGGCGGGGCTGTGCTGACGGTTGTGTTTGTCTATGCCATGGCGCGTTCAGATGGGCGCACCCCGGTGATCATGTTGCTGCTGGCCGGCGTTGTCGTCAACGCAGTTCTGACCGCCGTGCAGACCCTGATTTTAAATCTCTGGCCCTCCAATGACTTTGGACGCCTGCTGGGACTGTATAACTGGCTCTCAGGAGGAATCGCTATTGTCGGCTGGGGACCACTGGCTGTCGTCGCAATCATTGTTTTGCTGGGATTGCTGGTCGCGTTCGCGCTGGCTAGTGTGCTGGATGTATTCGCGCTGGGAGAGGACGCGGCGGCTCACCTGGGATTGCATGTCGAGTGGATGCGCTTCCTGATCGTGGTGGTGGCCTCGCTCCTGACGGCCGCCGCGGTCTCTATCAGTGGCCTGATCGGTTTTGTTGGCCTGGTGACGCCGCATTTTATGCGCCTGCTGTTGGGACCGCGTCACCGTGTCCTGCTGCCAGCGGCGGCCCTGGGTGGCTCTGTCTTTTTGACTCTGGCCGATCTGCTGGCGCGTACCATCCTGGCCCCAACCGTCATTCCCGTTGGCGTTTTTACCGCCCTGGTGGGCGCCCCTTTCTTCTTATTTCTATTGCGCAGCAGTAAGCGAGAATATAAATGGTAGACAGGTCCATACCGGTACTGGAAGTACAAGAAGTTGCTTTTGGCTATAAACAGCAGGCGCTGCTATACGATGTCTCTCTCGCCATCCAGGCGGGTGAGATGGTTGGCCTGCTGGGCCCCAATGGCTCGGGCAAGACCACGCTGCTGCGTCTGCTGAGTGGCGTCCTGCAGCCACGTCAGGGACGGATTCTGCTGGAGGGTCGCGAACTGCGGCACTGGGGACGGCGCAAGGCCGCGCAGCGTATCGCTGTGGTGCCACAAGAACTACACATGCCCTTCGCCTATACCGTGGAGCAGATGGTTGGCATGGGCCGCACCCCGTTTGCCTCTTCATTCTGGGGCGCAGGGACTCCTGATGATAGCGAGATCATTCAGCAAGCGATGCGCGAGGCCGGGGTCGACGCGCTGGCCGAACGGATCTTCAATGAATTGAGCGGTGGAGAACGCCAGCGCGTCACGATCGCTATGGCTCTGGCCCAACAACCGACTATCTTGCTGCTGGATGAGCCAACCTCGCACCTGGATATCAAGTATCAGATCGAGACGCTGGAACTGGTGCAGCACCTCAACCGCCAGCGCGGCATGACCGTCATTGCCGCCATGCACGATCTGAACCTGGCTTCGCGCTATTTCTCCCGTCTGCTGCTCTTCCAGCGCGGTATCGTGGCCGATGCCACGCCGGCCGAGGTACTGGAACCGGGACTGCTCAGCCGTGTCTACGGTATCGATGTACAGGTAGGTATCCTGCGTGGTGCCGAACACCTGAGCGTTTTACCACCCAGCCAGGATACTTCCCCTTTGAAAAGCAATCGATCGGCGTCTCGTGTTCATCTTATTGCCGGTGGGGGATCGGGCGAACTGGTGATGCGTGCCCTGGCCGACGCCCATATCCCATTTAGTGCCGGTGCGTTGAATATCGGTGATAGCGATCACACCCTGGCCCTGCGATTGGCCGAAGACGTGATCACTGAGCAGCCCTATACGCCGATCTCCGCCAGCGTGTTGGAGCAGGTACGACAACGCCTGCTGCGTGTTGATCTCTTAATCCTATGTCCGGCCGCGATTGGACCAGGGAACCTGCCGCTGTTTCAGGAAGCTTTGCAGGTGGCTCGTCATGGCCTGCGTGTGCTTCTGGTCACGGCTCCTCTGCAGACCACCTGTGCTTCTGAAGCGATTTCTGATAGCCATAAAGAGGATTTAGAGCAAGTGTCGCAGACCTTCGCGGCGCGCGATTATACCGGTGGTGACGGGCTACGCTGTCTACAACAGCTCATACAGACCGGTGCGATTATCGCTGATTCGACCGCGGCTGTTCTTGAAGAGACGCGCAAGCATATCGCGTATGCCTTTGATTGAATAGATTGTTGTATGATGAAGATCAGGCATTTACGAAAGGAGTCTGTTTTATCATGACAACAATGAAGGGCGTCGTTTTGCCGGGAAATCGGCGGGTTGAGATGCGCGATTTCGAGGTTTCGGAGCCGGGGCATGGGCAGGTGCTGGTGCGCATGAAGGCATCATCCCTGTGTGGTAGTGATCTGCGCGCCATCTATCGTCCCACGGACCAGGGTGTAGGACCTGAAGCCTATAAAGGGGTGATCGCCGGCCATGAGCCGTGCGGCATCATTGAGAAAGTGGGACCGGGAGTGCAGCGCTTCAAGGCGGGCGATCGGGTGGTACTCTATCATATTGCTGGCTGTGGAGTCTGCCATAACTGTCGTAGCGGCTGGATGATCAGCTGCACGCAGGAGCAAAATGGACGGGCCGCCTATGGCTGGCAGCGCAACGGTGGACATGCTGATTTCTTGCTGGCCGAGGAACGTACTCTGGTCGCCCTGCCCGATGAACTGACATATCTTGACGGGGCTATGGTTGCTTGTGGAGTTGGTACGGCCTACGCAGCCTGTGTGCGCGCTGGCGTTTCTGGCCGCGACGCGGTGCTCGTCACCGGACTTGGTCCGGTGGGTCTGGGCGTCTCTCTGCTCTGTCAGGCGATGGGGGCGCGTGTTGTTGGCGTTGAGTACGTGCCTGAGCGGCGGGAACTGGCCCGCAAATTAGGCATTGCGGAGGTTGTGGGTCCGGAAGAGGGACATGCAGTGTTGGAGCAGTTACAGACCAAGACCAACGGCGAAGGATTTGAGGTCGCGATCGACTGTTCCGGCAACGCCGATGCACGCCACATGTGCCTGGAGGCCGCCCGTGAGTGGGGACGCGTCGTTTATGTGGGAGAAGGGGGGACCGTCTCCTTTGCGCCCAGTCCACTCTTGATCCACAAACAGCTTAGCCTCTTTGGCTCCTGGGTCTGTAGTATCCAGCAAATGGAGGATCTGGTCGAGCACCTGGTGCGCTGGAATCTGCATCCCGACGTCATGGTCACCCATCGCTTTACCCTGGACCAGGCGCGCGAAGCCTACGAAACCTTTGATGGTGGCAAGACCGGCAAGGTCGCTATTGTCTGGGAATAAGGTCTCGTGTACTTATTAGCAATGAGGAAGAACAAATATGCGCGCAGCCCTGACCTGGGCTGCGCGCATATTTGCTTATAGAACTGTCAACAGTTCAGGGGCGCCATCGGTGATGGCCAGGCTGTGTTCGTACTGGGCTGAGCGCTTGCGGTCAGCGGTAACGATGGTCCAGCGGTCGGCCAGGGTTTCGGTTTTATAGGTGCCAACGTTGATCATTGGCTCAATCGTGAAGACCATACCCTTCTGAATACGCTTATTGGTGCCGGGACGACCAAAGTGGGGGACATTGGGATCTTCATGCAGTGAGCGTCCGACGCCGTGCCCTACCAGGTCACGTACAACGGAGAATCCGTGAGATTCCGCGTAGGTCTGGATGGCCGCGCCGATATCACCCAGGTGATTGCCGTGGCGCGCCTGCTCAATGCCCAGTTCCATACTCTTGTGGGTGACCTCCATTAGACGCTGTGATTCCTCATCGACGTTGCCGACGGCATAGGTCATGCAGGAATCGCCGACCCAGCCATTGAGGATGACGCCGATATCGACACCAATGATATCTCCATCCTGCAACACCTTTTTGTCGCTGGGGATACCGTGACAGATTACCTCGTTGACTGAAGCGCAGATCGTGCCGGGGAATGGTGGAATGGCGGGACGCCCGTTGCCGCCGGGATGACCACCATATCCTTTATATATCGGAGTGGCATCGTGACTGCGGATAAAATCCTCAGCAATCTTGTCCAGCTCGGCCGTAGTCGTGCCTGGTTTCACATAGGGGCGAAGCACTTCAAACGTCTGGGCAACCAGACGTCCTGCTTCGCGTAATTTATCGATCTCTTTGCGAGATTTAAGTAAAATTGCCATATTATCCTCTTTTTACATGGAAAGCGGATCACGCGTATGATGATTTTTGGGTTGCGTCCCTGTCATATTCTGAATATTGCCGTGGTTTCTCACGCTCTGGTGGGAACTCCCAGTTAAGAAGATCATCGGTGGTGACCCGAAAATAGCGGCTAAAGTACGTGAGGAGATGATCAATCGTCGTATAGTCGATACGCTGGTTCTTTCCCGTGTGCAGAGCCGCGAGCACACTTAATGATACACCGCTCTCATCGGCAAGCCGACGCAAGCTCAGCGCAGGTTCGCCCAGCCTGGCACGCTCAACATTTGCTCTAGCCAGCATCAGGCGTAGTTGGCAAGAAATGGTCATGATCAGCACCTCGATTTTCTCAATTCGACTTTCTCTGTGTTCAGTATAGCAAATTTTGTTGTGACATGTCAATACAATGTATGCGTTTGTCCATACGCTGTTAGCGTACGTGAGCGCCCCCACACGGGCGGCCACTGCGCAGCCGCACCAGTTATATGAGGTGGTACATCGCGGGCGCATCCGCGCCCGCGATGTACCACCTCATATAACTGGTGCGGCCTACATTATATGTGCTTTCATACTTGAGGAGTGCGAATGTCGTTTTTATGTTGGTGCACCAGGGACGCAATTGCGTCCCTGGTGCACCAACATAAAAACTGGTGGCGCCTAGGTACCTCAACAAGAGGAGTGTATCCTGTCTCCGTCATAGGAGGCTTGCAATCCAGAGCGCTTGCTCGTATACTTTCACCAAGCCAGAGAAGACAAGCGTATATGCCTGTGCTTTTTGTATGTAAATACCACCAAAAAAACTACTGTTTGAACTATTTAAAGGGGTGTCTATGAGCGATTCAGCAAAGGTAACCGCGACCCTGCGCCTGCCCTCCACATTGAGTGCCTATAGCGGAGGCAAGAGCCAGATCACAGTTGAAGCAGAGACGGTTGAGCAACTGTTGAACGCTTTACATAAAGAACATCCTCTTGTCTGGGAGCGTCTTTGCACCGAGCAGGGTGCTATTCGCGAACATGTCAGAATCTTTGTGAACAACCAGCTTATCAGCGGCAATGAAGGTCTGAAGACCATACTGAGTCCGGGACAAGAAGTGATCGTCCTGCCGACAACGTTCAACGCCTGATTCCACTTCCGTAAAAATGTGTCTGGGTCATAGAAAGACTCTAAAGGACTCGATATGAAGAATACCCATGATATACTAAAGAAGTATTTTTCTATGGTTTATTTTTCTGACTAGAGTTGGATGTACTATGACACTCAAATCACAAAGAGAGGCAACACCCCGATCCACGGTTACTGCTGATCAAGCGACGGCCAACAAAGTACCGGGCCAATGGAGCGTATTGCGCAATCGCAATTTCGCGCTCTTTTTTTGGGGTGAACTGCTTTCTTCGACCGGCACCCAGATGCAGGTCGTCGCTGTCTCCTGGCAGGTCTACCAGTTGACTCACTCGGCGGTCATGCTGGGCGTTATCGGTTTATTGCAAGCCATTCCACGGCTGATCTTCTCACTGGTTGGTGGTGTGCTGGCCGATACTTTTGATCGTCGTAAACTGTTACTGATCGTTGAAGTGATCCTAGCAACCGCTTCCGCCATACTGGCGATCTCAACGGAATTTAAGACAATCAATATAGCTATTTTTTGTGGTGTGGTACTGATTTCCGCTACCGTCTCGGCCTTTGAATTCCCCTCGCGGCAGTCGATGATCCCTTCGCTGGTGCCCCCTGAACAGATAGCCAATGCCGTCTCGCTTAACACCGTCATGATGCAGGTAACAATGATCGGCGGCTCCACGTTGGGTGGATTGGCCATTGCCCAGATCGGGGTCGTGAACACCTACTGGCTAGATGTCTTTTCATATTGCATCGTCATCGGTTCATTGTTGCTGATGGTCGTTCCACGTATCCCGGTGGAGAAGCGTGCTCAGGCTGGTTGGGGTGGCATGCGCGACGGTCTTCACTTTCTGCGCACTCATCCACTCTTGCTGGCGGTTCTCTCGCTAGATTTCTTTGCCACCCTCTTTGGCTCACCGAAGGCGCTCCTGCCTGTTTATGCCAGCGATATTTTGCATGTAGGGCCGCAGGGTCTGGGTATCTTACTCGGCTCCATCTCCTTTGGCGCTGTAGCGTTGACACCGTTGACGGGAAAGATCAGTCGCATCGCCCGTCAGGGTATGGGGGTTGTGCTGGCGATCATAGGTTGGGGTATTTGCATCATTCTATTTGGGGTCGCGCCTGGACCGTTGTGGCTGTCTGCCTTATTGCTGGCCGGGGCAGGAGCCGCCGACATGGTCAGTATGGTGTTGCGCCACCTGCTGGTGCAACTAACAACTCCTGATGAGTTCCGTGGCCGTATGGGAGCTGTAACGGCGATGTTCGTGGTCGGGGGACCAATGCTTGGACAATTCGAGTCCGGTCTGGTGGCCGGTTTAACCACAACGCAGTTCTCGGTCATCAGCGGTGGGGTGGCTTGTATGGTCTCCACCCTGATTATTGCTGTCCTGGTCCCCAGCCTGTTCAAAGCCAGGATCAGTGCTACCACCTAAGGTTCCGCGTGGCCGTTGGGATGAAGCACGTTTAAGCGCACCTGTCCCGTCTGTGGGGTGGAGGAATGACAATTGGTGAGCACACAATTGATACAATCCGACAGGTTGGGACAGTCGCAGCGCAGCCCCTGGACCAGCATACGCTTGATATGCGTCGCCTGCTGTATCAGGGCATCAACTTCAGTCAGTTTCTGACGAGCCACGCTCTGCCAGTAATCCGCCAGAGGCGTCTCCTCTCCCCGCTGATCAAAGAGAAACTGAATCTCGGTGAGCGAGAACCCCAATTTTTGCGCTACCTGAATAAAGGCCAGGTGATCTAATACCGCTGGATCATAGCGCCGCCGTCCGCTGATACGCCGTGGGGCTGGTAAGACATTGATACTCTCATAATAACGAATCGCGGATGGACGCAGGCCGGCCTTCGCCGCGACCTGGCTGATCGTCAGTTCTTCCATGCTGAAAAATAGTCCTTTACGTGGGCTTGACTTCAAGTCAACTTGAACATGTACACTGCTGTTATTGTAGACTTTGTACGCTGAAAGTCGCAAGTATCATGAGAGTTATCGTACGTGAAAAGGAAAAAAGCTATGCAGGTACATGATGTTATCGGCACGCATGAGAATCTGTTTGCGGTTGGAGATCAGGATTTTGCGGAGAAGGTACTCCAGTCCTCCCAGCCCGTGATTGTTGATTTCTGGGCAACATGGTGTCCTCCATGCCGCAATCTGGACCCGGTCTACCAGCGGCTGAGCCACCAGTACGCGGGCAAGCTCCGTTTTGCCAGGCTTGATTGCGATCAGCATACTCGGATCCCGGCTTTTTACCGCGTGCAGGGAATGCCGACCCTGATCGTCTTCCATCAGGGGCAAGAGATTGCTCGCTACATTGGGCCTCAGCCCAGGCGTCTGCAACACCTCATCGACCAGACCCTGGCTGAACATGGTTGTGCTTGATCCGCTGGTTATGCTTTATGAGATTGTGGCATAGATGGCGTAGCGCATTACCCGGTGAAGGTTGACATATCCCAGGTCAACCTTCACCAGGAGCGCCATAATCATGCCTGCCTGTCTTATACAGACGCGGAATATATCAGTGGTATGTATCAGATCTCATGTACCGCTGCGAGATCAAGGATTACTGATCTTCAGGGCGTGCATCTCTCCGGTACTCACAAAGATCATTCCCTGCTCGGCGGCTGGTCGATTGATGCGGCCTCGACCGATCTTCGACGTAAAGAGGATATGACCATTGCGGCTATCGATGGCGTAGAGTTCGCGTCCAAAGGTGCTGACATAGACAATATTGTTATCAGCGACCACCGGAGCCGATTCAATTTCGTGTCTCAGATGAGCGACCCAGAGGATCTTGCCATTGGTTGTATCGATGGCATGTAGCTTCGTGTTGGCCGAGTCGCCGACAAATCCTCCATGCGAGCCAACATAGGCGACGCCATTTCTAAGGATCAGGTCACCCGAGATCTGGATATCGAGTCGGGTAGCCCAGACGCGCTGCTGCTTCTGCATGTCCATGGCGTAGAGCTCACCATCGGCGAAGCAGAGGCAATTAATGCCCGTAACGGTCGTCTCGGCCGCCAGGATCTCTCCTATATCGGCGTATGTCTCCAGCTTTTGCCCGGTCAAGGCATCCAGTTCATAGCAGCTGCCACGCTCTGTAATCAGATACATATGTCCACTGGCGATAACTGGACGGTGGGCCAGGCCAGCTTTGACTGTGACGGCCCATATCTCGCGCCCACTATTGGCGTCGAGGGCGTAGACGGCATGATCCGGATAGGCATAGACGATGTCGTTGGCGACGGTTGGTCGCACTTTAATAAACTCATCAGTAGGAAAGGACCAGCGCACCTCTCCTGAGGTGGCATCTACCGCGTAGATTTCACCGGGCAGATTAATATTGCCGGTACAGACATAGACGATCCCATTGGAAATGACAGGCGCATCATAAATGCCATAGCGTGTAGTTACCGCCCATAGCAGCTGCCCCGTCAGTGCGTCCAGAGCGCGCAACTGATTGGCCTCTTTATGTGGATTATCAACGTTAGTGGTGTAGGTTCCCGCATAAACCACGCTATTGAGCACCGCAGGCTCCGAATAATAGGTATGATCCAGCCCCGTCGTAACAGACCAGGCCAGCGTTGTACGCGCGGGATTACTGCTCGGGTTGCGCCCCTGTGAACGTTGGGCCCGATTAGCGATCGGTGTCTGTGCCGGCGGGCGAAGCGAGCGCTGTCCCAGGCCACCGCTGCTTTCAGCCTGGGTGCGATGTGGATCAGGAAGTGGGCTGAGCCTCTTCACCGGGGTTTCGCGCAAGGATGGTGGGGCGACCGGCGGCTGCGATTGCAGTGGTGGGAGCGGTGTACTCTCAGTCATTGGCAACCCGAAAGCTTCCCGCAAAGCGATCACAAAATCGGCCACATTCTCAAAGCGATCATCGCGCTCTTTGGCCAGCGCTTTTAAAATGACCGCCTCGATCGCAGGTGGGATATTCGGATTCAGTTCGCTGGGCAGGATAGGTTGCTCGTAGATATGCTTATAACCGATAGTGTAGGGGTCATCAGCCACAAAGAGCTGCTGCCCCGTCAACAGTTCATAGGCCACGCATCCCAGTGCATACTGATCGCTTTTCTTGCTGATCTTCCCCTTAAACTGTTCTGGCGACATATAGGGAGGCGTCCCAATCTCATCTACACGGCGCGTTTTCTGAACCTGGATGGCGATACCAAAGTCGGCCAGTACTGTATCCCCCTCGGCATTGAACAAGATATTGGCCGGTTTTAAATCCCGGTGGACGATATCCAGATCATGGGCATGCTGCAAGGCCTGTCCCACCTGGTTAAGGATGTGCATCGCATCCATTAATGGCATGGGAGAGCCATTGAGAGCATCTAAGCGATCGCGCAAAGAGCCACCGGGGGCATACTCCGCCACAAAAAAGGGATAGCCCTCGTACAGATTGGCATCGATTATGGGAAGAATATTGGGATGGGTCAATTTATCAAGGATCACCGCCTCCTGGAAAAAACGGTCGATTTCCTCCTGCGTATTCAAGGTTGTATTTAAGACCTTGACCGCCACTGGAGGTTTATGCTCCAGTAGAAAGTGCCTGCCCAGGTAGACGCTGCCAAAGGCCCCGTGGCCCAATATCTCCACGAGAACATAACTGCCGAGCTGGCTACCTAATAATTTATCGTTCACCATGCGCATCCTTTGAATGAGAGGCCGTATTGTGAGTATGTCATCATCTCAACTGAAATTATATCCGATTTATAGGCAATGCATAAGGGGGCGAAGCGCGAGAATAGACATTTTGTTTGGCACTGGCTAAAGATGGTCCAGGCCACCGCTCTAAAAGAGGTGATAATAGGTAGTTTGGGGGGGATTACTTTCAAAATGCGATTGATAAGAGATAGTGAGAGTATGGATAGAATCAGCTGTTGATGAGATGTGACGTAGCTAATAGGTGAAGAAGATGCCGCTGGTGGAGAAGGAAGTTCCGGTTTATTTCTGCTGTGAATGTTTATCTGAGGCCTCCTTGCCTCATAGGGAGGTTTCCTTCCTATGAGACGCATTATACAAGCATCAGCTTAAGATTGTAATGTGCAGATTAACTATGGATTCGTGTGTATAGTGTTGAATTTATCAATATATGGTCCCTCATCAATGCCGGCTACATAAAGGCCACAGGCGCGCCCAATAGCCAACGTGGGTTTATTCTTATAGAGACGTTGACACCTTGTGGTGCTGTTTTTATACTAGGGGAATAGCAAAACCTGATGTACAATCAGATAGGCAGCATAGTGGCTGACTCACTGCGCATCGCTACTGGTTGTAGCTTGTGGTACACGGTACAGCGCATACCATACGTATATATGTGGATGCCGAGAAGGGAATGGTACCATCCATGGCGTTTACGCAAGACGAACTACAATCGCTAAATACTATTCTCGAGCAAAAGCTTGCAACGCAGCGACACGAGTTGGAGCGAATTTTCGATCTGCGCCTGCAGGGGTTGAGACGCGATTTTGAGCAGCGGATAGTCACCGTGAAGGGTGATTTATTGCAGGCCATATCTCAACGCCTCATTGATCAACATGCCCGGACGCGCGAGATGGTAGTGCAAAATTTTGAGGCTCAGCATGCCCGGCTGATCGAGTCCGTTGAGCAGAGTTTTGAGGCGCAACAGCAGGAGCAGCAACGGCGCCTGGAAGCCTCGATAGAGCGACCCCTTGCCGCTCAGTTATTAGCCATCGAGCAGATCATCCATCAGCGTCTACCTTCTCTCATTCCATCCACAGAGCTTTTCCCCGATGATATGGAGGAAGGGCAGGCCCAGTTTGATACCATTGAGGTGCAGACCGAAATTCCCTGGGATGAACTGGCAGCGCTGGTTGATCATGCGCTGGAAGAACGCATAGCCGTGTTGCAGGATATTATACTGACGGCATTGAAGGATCTGGAACAATCGCTTATCAAGCATATGTCTACCGCTCCCACCATATCAGCGCCCGGTAATGCTTCCCCGTCAGTAAATAGTGCCAGCGGTACTCAGACCACTGCTGATGCTACGAAAAATATTGAGCGCCTGGAGCATCTCATTGAGGCGATGCAGGTTGCAATGACCGCTAATAGTTCGTTGATCTCAAATCGGCTCTATCATCACCAACAACTGCCCCTGGAGCGTGCTCATCCGACACAGAATGGAGCGCACCAACCTCCCGCCCTGCACAATCTCCATTCCCCACGTACTCGATCAACAATGAGCGAATCCAGCGGTACAGATGAATAAGGCTTTGCTTCTTTTTCTCTATTGTTGTAGGGGGACCTGGAGTGCTTGCCGCGTAACAATATGCCCAGATTAAGTATTGACGGGAATCTGCCTTTCAATTATAATGTCTGTCCGTTCTGCGTCATGCGCCCTTGTTGATACCATACCACTTGATAGCCCTGTTATCTGTGTCTATAAAAGCTTTTTGACCACCGACCGATTCCCATCGTTTGTTTTGTGTGCCCTGTTGTTGATTTCAGCTCTATGTGCATGTATCTGGAAGGGCATAGCGGCAAGGAACGGCTCCACAGGGTAGTTCTATACCATCCTGCGTATGTGCATGTCAAAAATATGGAGAAATAGTCTGGACCAGGGTCTATTGAGGATTACTGGTTTATTCTGCTGTTTGCAGTTTTGATGAGGGATAAGGTGATGCTACGGTTTTATCTGGAAGTGGCGCGTACGGCCTTTCGCCGCCAGCTCATCTATCGTTGGGCTAATCTGGCGGGGCTGAGTGCCAATGTTTTTTTCGCCATCATTTTTAGCTACGTCATTATCGCGTTGTATCATGCTCGTCCCACTGTGGCCGGTTACGATGTACGCGATACACTGCGCTACAGCTGGCTGATGCAGGCTTTGCTGATGATCGTGCTCCCATTTAGCTGGAACGATTTAATGCAAACCATTCGTACCGGAGATGTTGTCTCCGATCTAAGTAAACCCTGCGATTTTTATCTCTACTGGTTTAGTCGCGAAATGGGGCGCAACGTTTACTACATGCTCTTTCGAGGTCTGCCCACTTATGTGGTGGGTATGTTGCTGTTTCAACTTGGAGTCCCCTTAAGCTGGCAATCCTGGCTCGTCTTTGCCCTGGTTTTGCCCGTCGGATCAATGCTTGGCATAGCGTATCGCATTCTCTATAACGTGGTGGCTTTCTGGATCATTGAGGCGCGCGCTATGATGACGTTTGCTATCACCATTGCCCAGTTTCTGACCGGTATGTATGTGCCTATTCCGTTACTGCCCGTGTGGCTGCGGGGGATCGTCGACTGGCTGCCTTTTCATGGCTTTATGGATCTGCCTGTAGAGGTATTGCTGGGCAAAATCGCGGGTACGGCACTGGTCTTCGAGGTGCTACGGCAGCTTGGCTGGTTGTTGATTTTCACTCTGGGTGTGCAACTATTAACCGGCGTGGCGAAGCAGCGCGTGATTGCTCAGGGAGGTTAAGGACAGATGTTACTACAGAATACCTGGAGCGATCTCCAGCTTTACTGGCGGCTGATCGCCATTCAGTTGAAATCCCAAACACAATACAAGATGAATTTATTCCTGGATATTTCTACCTACCTGGGAGTGACGGGACTGGAGTTCCTCTCCTTATTGTTATATTTCATCCCTTTCCCGACGTTGCTGGGCTGGCATGTGGGCGAGGTAGCCCTGCTGGCCGCAGTGATGTCGGTAAGCTTCGGGTTGTCTGAAATGATTGGCGCGGGCATCGACAATTTCTCCGTGCTGATCGTGCGTGGCGAATTTGATCGCGTCCTGCTGCGTCCCGTGAACGCCTTTATCCAGGTCATCGGAAGCGATTTTCGCCTGCGCCGTCTTGGGCGTATCACTCAGGGATGTCTGGCTTTCGCTCTGGCGCTGCACTTTTTGCCACCGCTCCATTGGAGTCTGGATAAGCTGATTGTGCTGGGTGTCGGTATCCTGAGCGGAACCGTCATCTTTACCTCAATCTTATTGTTGGGGGCGACCCTGTGCTTCTGGACGGTTGAGACCACTGAGGTTGTCAATATCCTTACATATGGCTCACGCGAAATGCTTAGCTATCCGATCACCATCTATCATCAATTGCTGCAGCGTTTCTTTCTTTTTATCGTACCCGTAGCTTTCGCTTCGTACGTGCCAACCTGCTACATCCTGGATCGGCCACTGCCCTTTGGGTTACCGCGTGAGCTGGCTTTTGCTCCTCCTCTGGCCGCGCTGGTCTTTGCGCTGATTGCAGGATGGGTGTGGATTATTGGTGTTCATCACTATCAGAGCACCGGCAGTTAACAGGCCTGTATAGAGCAGAGAAAGGAATATCCCATGACGACCATGATTGAAGCCGAAGGTTTAAGCAAGGTATTTCGCATCTCCAAGCGCCGTCCTGGCCTGCTAGGAGGTATACGCAGCATCGTTGATCCCGAGGTACGTACCGTAGCAGCGGTGCGAGATCTGACGCTGCAGGTGCAGCAGGGAGAGATGATCGGACTGGTAGGTCCCAATGGCGCGGGCAAAAGTACCACCATCAAGATGTTGACCGGGATTCTGATGCCCTCGGCGGGCCAGTTGCGCGTCGCCGGTCTGCTACCGAGCCGCCAGCGTCGTGAGCTGGCAAGCCGTATCGGTGTGGTGTTTGGGCAGCGAACGCAGCTGTGGTGGGATCTGCCATTGCGGGACTCGCTACAACTCCTGCGCCACCTCTATCGCGTGCCAGAGCAGCGTCACCAGCAGAATCTTAACCATCTACGCAAGATGCTGGACCTGGACGAGTTTATTGATACACCTGTGCGCCAGCTGTCTTTAGGTCAGCGCATGCGCGGCGACCTGGTGGCCGCGTTGCTGCATGAGCCGACATTGTTGTATCTTGATGAGCCCACCATAGGTCTGGATGTTGTAGCCAAGGCCCGCATTCGCGAGTTTCTGCTATCGTTGAACGCGGAACGTGGCACCACGGTTCTGATTACCACCCACGATATGGATGATATAGAAACACTCTGTCCCCGCATGCTGATCGTTGATCATGGGCGCAAGTTGTATGATGGAACAGTCGATGCCATCCGTGAGCGTTTTGGTGGTCAGCGCACCCTGGTGGCCGTGCTGGAGGCTAGCGAGCTCGCGACCCTGGCAAAATTGCCCGGGG
This sequence comes from Dictyobacter halimunensis, assembly GCF_036245075.1. NCBI lineage: Bacteria > Bacillati > Chloroflexota > Ktedonobacteria > Ktedonobacterales > Dictyobacteraceae > Dictyobacter > Dictyobacter halimunensis. Next base: position 320,287 of record NZ_BSRI01000002.1, on the reverse strand, counting down.
ATGAATCGGGGCTCCCTGTGCTGGCCGATCTTCCGGCTGATGTGTATGTACAAAAGCTAGAGGGACCACGGTTAGAATTGAGGTTTGGAGGGGCAGCGCCGCCGGCGCATGAATTAGTTGCCTGGTTAGGTGTTCGCTATCGCCTGCGCGACGTCACCTTCATGGAGCCGGAAATTGAAGATGTTATTCGGCGTATCTACGAAAAGAATCTCCTCCTCGCCGAGGATAACATCGCCGGCTAACGCCCCGCCAGGACAATCTGTCCACGTCTATCGACGAAAAGAACCGGTCCATGCGGTATCTCCTATCTGGCTCTTCGTTGATGCTATAGAAGTTATGTCTGGACCGGCCATCCAGGTGAAAATAAAACATGTTTGAACTGTGTATTCAAATTTATTAATGCAAGCTAAAAACCGACTGGGCGGTAGGATTCAAAAGTTCTTCACTGCGAGGATGGAAAAAGAATATCTGGTCAGGATTGATGGCGATGGTTAAGGGCTGGCCATTATGAATAGTAACGTTATCCTTGAATTCAGCCAGTAATTCTGTGTGCTGGCCCACGCGTAGGATTACCGTACGGCGACCCATCAAGGGACCCGAATGGATAACCTGGGCGCGCATCATCACGCGAGGTGCTGGCCCCATACCATTGATACCCCACTCTGGCACAATAATATTGGGGCGAATGCCCATGATGATTTTGGACTGGGGCCCCAGGCGTGAGAGCAAGGGCGTCCACTGTGGGGGAAAGGACATGCTCAGGCTGTCTGTGCGCAACTGATATCGCGTCCCCACGAGCTGAATATATCCCTCAACGATATTGAGTGGTGGATCGGCCAGGAAGCGAGCTACAAACAGGTTGGCTGGCGTCTGGATAAGCTCATCAGGAGTTCCTATTTGCTGTATACGGCCCTCTGAGATTACGCCGATATGATTGGCCATACTAAAGGCCTCATAGTGATCCTGGGTAATGAAGATGCCTGGCTTTTTCTTAATGCGTTGCACCATCAAAATTTCCTGACGTGTACGCCGGCGCGTAGAAGGGTCCAACTGTGAGATCGGCTCATCGAAGAGGTAAAGATCGGCGTCTTTGACCATGACGCGTCCAATTGCCACGCGCTGCAACTCACCACCGGACAGATTCCTCGTTGCGCGTGACAGTTTTTCTTTCAGTCCAAGCATCTCTGCTACCATATGTACGCGTAGCTCTATCTCTGCTTTGGGCAACCGGCGGAAGCGCAGACCCTGAGCAATGTTTTCGTATACCGTCATGGTTGGATTGATGCCATAATCCTGAAAGACAACCGCGATATTGCGCACAGCGGATTCTTTCAAAGTGATATCCTCTCCATCGAGCAGGATATTGCCTGTATCGGGATCTTCAAAGCCACAGATCATGCGCAGGATGGTCGTTTTGCCGCTATCGGATGGTCCCAGCAACACAAAAAGCTCGTCATCATTGACGGTAAAGCTGACATCATGTACGGCCAGCTTGTTGTCGTATCGTTTCGAAATATTTTGTACTTCTAGCTTACTCATCATCTTCAATCGTGCGGATACCCCTGCCTGAAGGCACGGGGAGGAAGCACGCCTCCTTTTTCTTGTCACTCTTCTTGGTAGCAGCCCCTTGCGGGGAGCCATTTTTGGTGGGAACGGCTCAACCCTCACCGCTTGCGCGGGTAACGTTCGCCTCGCCGATGATACTGGCCTGCACTTCCACTTCGCACGGTCTCGAACCCCGTCTGACTGGTTAACGAAGCGGTTCTAGGGCCTGGAACTGGCGACGCATTCCAGGGTAGGTACTTTGGCACTTCCAGTATCGTAGCCCGATAGGGATTCCTCCCCCTGGCTGGGGCTGGTCAAGTTCGGGCTTGCGACAGCCTGCGCTCGAGCGCGCAACAGTTCACAAGACCACGCCTTTTAGGCGTGAGGTACTTGACACACTTGCAATCTCCATTGATAATTGTGTTCTACATGCCGCACCCCTTTAGTAGAACATGCAATGAAGTGACAAAAAAACCTCTCGTGTATAAAACGCTCGACTACTCAAAAAATATCAACACGTCAGCCATTATTGATTGTTTTGCTAGTATATATTTTGATATGAGGGTACTTACTATCATTCTGATTTATCGTGAAATAAGAATGCCTGCAGTAATAATTATTGCGTGATTTTTTATTATTTATACATATAGCAGCATAGAAACTATAAAATGTTTTGAGTGATATATATTAGTGTATAGACGAAGATGATCAAGGTGACATATAAAAACGCCATCAGACCCTTCTACAACAGAGATCTGATGGCGTTTTTGAAACAGCGGTACTTTCTCAAACTGCTTCTTAATGAACAGCACGCTTCAAGCCGTTACCACAATTTAAATACAAGATTTTCGATATACTTACCAGAGGGGAACCGAGGACTGAGCTTCGTCGGTATCTACACTGACTGAGCCGCCAGCATCAAGACCGTATTGCCAGACGACCGTACGACCGGTAGTACGACCATTACACGATATTCCCCTGGGCGCAAATGAGGGAGCTTTGTTCCTCGCGGTTCGACCGGTAGACGGTTCGCTAGGATGCAAAATTGAATTGCCAATAGCCGAATTCTTGCCCACGGCTGTACAAAAAGCGCTACTGAAGTGGCTGCTGCCCGCATACGGGTTCTCGTAATACCCAACGGTATAGCCTGCGCCGGAAATAGTTGCATGCCAGCCTTCAATGAAGCCAGCGTCTACAGCCGAATTGCTCTCGATATCATCGATGATGACGGTTCCCTTTGGAATTTTCAGGGCACGCGCTTTCGTCAGAGCATCCTTGGCGTGGGTTACTCCATTGCTGTAGCCGACATCGCTTCCAAAATCAGACTGAATAGGCAGAATGCGGATACCTTGACTATGGATGTATGAGGCTTCAGACGCGTTCATTGGTGAGAAGGTTTTAGCATCGAGGTAGCGACCAACAAACTGAGGCGTACCATAGCTCTTTTTGATCTGCCCGAGGAACGACGGCGTGATGAAACTTACGGAATCAACTCCCCATAGAACACTGTTTGACGACGAAGGTTTAGTAGCATACGAGGCAGCACTGGCGTGGGTTACGGGCAAAATAGCGGTGAGCCCGACAGCAAAGCTTAATGCGAGAGCAAAAAGACAATAAAATCCCTTTCTGCGCACCATGCGTTTCACTCCTATATGTATCAATTTAAAACGTTTGAAAAGATGCGATATTTATCGTGGATTCCAGATAAATATTGCATAAATTGAGGTGTGATCATTTATGCAAATAGCGACAAAAAATATAACACTTCAATTAATGAAAGGATAAGTTATAGACTCATGTTTGTAAATATTTACTCATCTATATGCCCCATATTTCCTATAGCAGAGAGACAGGTAAAGCGAAGCCCTTATCGGTAAAGGGAGAAGCTCAAAGTGTAATTTTCCCGGTTTGGATGACGTAGTAAAAGGAAGTAGAGAGCTATAAGAGAAGTCGGAGGAATCAGGTCGGAGACAGACACATCCCTGTCTCCGACCTGATTCCTCCGACTTCTCTTATAGCTGCGGCGTTGACACGCCAGATCGCTGGCACATCTGACTGTGAGGGGACATATCTATCTGAAGTATGTCCACACAGCAACGCTCATATTTATCGCTATGAGGTCTGCAAGTTAATAATAGCGCTGGGAGGGTCACCCATAACTTGATTCAAACCTGGTTGAAATGTGAGATCAGTAGTGTTCGTGTAAGCACCAATGTTACCAACCAACTCGGTCGGTATATTTTTTACCGTTCCATCCGAGCCTGTTTCGGTAGCAGTTAGCGTGTATTCACCAACAGGAATATCAGTGAATTGAAAAGAAGTTTCACCCTGTAACGTCTTTTTTAATGTTAGCGGTTGCCCCTGGGAGCCATCGATGAGATTTCCAACTGGAGTAAGATTGAATTGAAGGATGGCTCCAGTGGGAGGATTAGTACCCGTTATGCTTGCCCCAAGAGTACCCCCATAATGGGCGACGCCCAGTGCATCGGCGTTGATTCCCGTGAGTTTCCAGGTGAAGTTTTTAACGATGCCATTAGTAGAACTCATGTTATTGTTGCTATTATCGTCGGGATGGAGCTGGAGCGTCCACGATTTGCTCTCATATGAACTATCAATAAATGCCTTGACGGTATAGCTACCATCAGCAACCTTGATAGAATAGGTGCCGTCGGCACCGCTGGTGGTATCAAAATGAGCAGGCTCACCGCTAGATGTGGTACCTGCGATGGAGATCTTGGCATTTGGAAGCGGCTGGTTTTGTTGGTTTACAACCTTGCCAGAGACATAGCCCGCTTGTGGAGAAGGCCCACTTCCAGTCGAAGATGAAGCTGGGGAGGGTGATCTCGACAAAGATGCTAGCAAGCCGCATCCCAGTATGAGCACTACTCCCAGACCAATGATAAGCAAATTACGACGTGAGAGACCAGAACGCTGCCTTGCTGGCTGAAAAGATGATTGGGAAATATATCCTGGAAGCATTGGCTGCACTTGAGCAGGCGGTGTATTTCCTGGTAGGCCAGGAGACTGTACTTGCACGGGAGGGGCAAATTGTGGCTGTAGTGGGGGCGCAGGGGGATATGGCGCTTGCGGTGCAGCGGGCAGCATGGCTGGAGACGCTGCGACAGGTCCCGGATATTGTGGACTTGCCGATCCACTAAAGGCCGTGGGAACAACCCCTCCGTTGCGAAAACGGAAGGCTACATTCTTCCCAATCTTGATCGTATCCTGATCAACGATTGTCTCTTGCTGTACCTCACGTTGATTCACCGCCATTGTATTCTGAGACGCTACTTTCTCAATACGCCAGGATGAGTTGGTTTGCACCAGGCGGGCGTGTAAGCGGGATATACCTGGCTCGTTCACAACGATATCATTATTCGGCTCGCGGCCAATTGTGATAGTTGCTTTATTTAACGGGAAGATTTTACCAGCAAGTGGACCGCTAAGAAATTGAATGGATGGGGAGGTAGGTGCATGACCGTTGTACATTGTTTTCCTTCCTAATGAACAAAACATCTTAAAATTAGGATATAATATATCGACATAAAAATACGCCAAAATCGCTTTAGTGTATTTATGATATTTAGTTATTAAAAAAATTATACTACTCGGAAATATGGAGTGATCTTCTAAAATATTGGTGTGCATCTCATAAGGACTTTATAGGGTTTACGAGTATTAGTGCCTTAAGTTTGCACAAATCAAGGTGTCTTCTTGATGAAGCCTTTAAGTTTTCCTGGATGCGTTTCATAACACCAGTCTAACGGAATTATGGCTGAGATGACATCGTTAAAAATAACTAATAATCACTTATTTACGAGAAAAGACATTGAGTATGTGTAATCATTTATAACTAAGCGACGGTGAGGAGAATAGAACACCAGAACTTTCACGTAACTTGACGGAGAACCCCACATTGACATCCACTCGCTGGCAAAAAGGCACATTGCGCTTTGACTATGGTCCCTGATGCCTACATTATCAAGAACATGGAGAACAAATGAGTATGGATTGGGTCAGTCTCAGTTTTTTCAAAAAACTGAGACTGACCCAATCCATACTCATTTGCACAATTTCCCGCGCACGCGTTGGGTTTCTGACTCACTGGACCAGTTCAGTCGGCTAACCTCACGCATGTAGCTTTGATGACGCCGCGTTTCGTCTTCTTCCCTTCGGCCAGGATCTTCTGCCCCTCCTGTAGAGCCAGGAGCCCTGCAGGCGATACGTGTTCTCCGGTCTGATTGAGTACCTGCGTTCGCTTATTTACGCGCACCGCGAGAACCTGGACCTCGTCGGTATCCTGTTTCTTGAATTTGCCTGCGACGATGATGGTTGGCTGTTTTCCTTGAGGTGCAATGCTTCCAATAACTTCTATGCTATAGGCTGGTTTCTGCCGGGTTGAGGTTTGCTCCTCGCGTTGTGGATGTGTTTGCTGTGACGTGTTCGCTGGCTGCTGATCAGCGAGTGGGAGTTGTTCATGGGGGGCGGGATTTTCTTTCTGCGATGTCTTCTCAAACAATGGACCTGCATAGGTGCGTGGAACAGCCATGTGCAGAGCCTTTGGCCTGATATCAAAGTGATAATCGATCAGCATCTGTTCTGAATCGTTGCTTTGTTGTAAGGAACGCTGTTCCGCTTCTGGTAGGAGATCTTCGGGTTTGACCGCGCTCCCATCCACCTGGACATCTATAGATGCGGGTATGCGCAGCGAAAAATGCGTACCGTGGAAAAAGGTGGTGACATTTCTATCTGGCTTGTGCTGAGTAAGTAATGAAACGGCCTGTCCAATCGTTTTTAGCGGACCATTGGCGGTAATCAAAGTGACGTAGAGCAATCCATCATCGGCGCGCGAACTCGGCTCTACATTGACTGCTCCCGCGAAGAGAGGCACCTTGCTCACATATGCTTCCCAGACATCTCCACGCCAGTGGGTGATGACATTGCCCTTATCATCTGTTTGCTGAAGCTCGACAGGAAACGGGCGCTGTCTGGGGAGTTCTTTGGCGGCGGCAAGGTCGAAGGCCAGTGGACCGACCCGATACTTTAGAGGTTTGGACATATGCGCCATCATTGCAGCATCCAGACCGATGCCAACGTTTAGCAAGAAATAGTGCCTGGTTTTTGTTGATTCTTTTGACTTTTTCGATTTTTTCCCATTGGTGACTGGTGGCTGGATACCTTTAGATGCATTGGCGGAGGTCAGACCGGTTGCCTCGAGATGGCCGAGATCAAGGCTGCGTGGTTCGCAATCTACAAGGGCCAGGGCGGCTTTCACAGGATCTTCCGGTATTTCTATTGCCTTCGCCCATACATTGAAGGTCCCTCCTGGTATATCTGCGATGGTACCTTTCCCCTGCCCATACATAGTGCCATTGAGAAGGGCATTCAATGTTCCATCGCCGCCGTAGCTGATCACGAGCGCATAATTTTCTTTGGCGGCCTTCTGTGCCAGTTGTAGTGTCTCGCCCCCATATTCCTTCAGGGCGACATCGGTTTTCCAGCCCGCGGCTGATAGAACGGTTACTATCTCAGGGACGTGTACCAGGTGCTCCCCTGATCTAAGATCAACGATGATACAGGCATTTTTGTTTCCCATGTTTTTTTCCTCATGCAAAATAATAACTGATCCATGAGGCGAGTACGGGCTAGAAAGGTGCTCAGTTTCAAATGGGCCAACTTATGTGAAGCGATCTCTGATCCCTTCTGGTCCAGCAGAGGACCAGAAGGGCTATTCTCTTGAGATGGTGTGTTGTAAGGCCGAGTGATAACCCCACGCCGACTCAGATCGGACTCTCAGAAGCTGTGGGTGACAGGTGTTGCTCCTGTTGCTCCAGAGGGCGCGTTGGAGCCTGCACGTGCCGCAACTGAAGCTGACGGCGCAGGCGCCTCGCGCACCATTCTACCAGTATCACCCCCGGGATTATACACATGGCCCAGTTATAGTGTTCCCAGTGCAGGGAGCCCACAAGAAGATACTGTGACACCACGAACATGCTACACCACCATAAGAGCAGGTATGGCAGCCGCGGCAGTCCGAGCGCCACCAGGGGCAAGAACACCCCCAGATACCAGGGGAAGACATGGGTCGAGCAAACAAAAAAGACGGTGCAGAGGATGGCCACCCCATCTACCGTGGACAGCTTGCCCCGGTAGGTCTGGATACCCACAGCAAGGCCGCTGGCCGCGATCGTTCCCATGCATATCCGGCTGATGATAGTTGGGCTTATTGGGAGAATCCCCTGCATCTGGTGAAGCAGCAGGACCAGAGGGCCCGCGTTGGTATTGTCAACCTGAGCGGCATAGATGAATATAGCCCCCAGCACTCCCGGGCCTGCCAGGCTCCGGTAGAGCAGCGCAAAGCCGAACACGGTGCCCAGAAAGACCAGGGGCATGCGCCAGTCTCTCTTGCGCAAACACGCGGCAACCAGCAGAGCTGGATAGAGCTTGGTCCAGGTCGCCAGGCCCAGCAAAACACCTACCAGCACGCGCTGCCAGGGCCGGTTCCCCTGCTGGGCGCAGAGTGCCAGTACCACCAGCATCACCACTATGCCGTCCAGGTGCCCATTTTGGGCGAACTCAATGATGGGCAGCGGAGACCAGGCGTAGAGCACGCATCGGGCCGGATCCATCCGGTTTTTGCGCAGTAACCAGACCAGGCCCAGCATGCTCACCAGGTCGGACAGGATCAGCAGCCCCTTCCACACTGTCAGGTTTTCCGGGGCGATGATGCTCGTGATCCAGAAAAGGGCCTGAGCAAAGATGGGATAGATGCCAGGGGAACTGCGATAGCGGCTCTGGTCATAGACGCCGTCGCGTAGGTGGGCGAGGAAGGGGTCGCCAGGGGCAAAGCGCAGCGGGTTGTACCCGTGGGCTAGCATATGTCCGTCCCACAGATAGGTCCACACGTCCCGCGACAGGGTGGGCCAGGAGCGTACCAGGAGCAGGCGCAAGAGCATCCCTCCGCCGATGATAACAATCAGCTCCACCTGCCGCTGTCGTACCTCAGGAGCCCTGGTAAAGAGCACCAGGGCGACGGAGAGCGCATAGGGAATCATTCCGGCCAGCATAGCCCAGACCAGAGGGATGTTCATGCCGTTTTCGGCATCAGGGGTTCGCAATCGAATTAGCAGCAGCCAGAGCACGCTGACCAGAAACAGAGCCATCAGCAATGACCAGCGTGGTATTTTTAATTTGCTCATACGATAACAACTTTCTTGCCATGAAATAAAAGTTTTTTCATAAAAAAGAAATCATGGTATTTCTATATTGTTTTTCGATTTATTTGAGCACGCTGGGTGCTCCTGATAGATCCATGATGGATAACATATATGATCGGTAGCAGTCTTACCGGGAAGATACCCATTTAAGTGTATTTCTGCTTGAAGTTCATGAAGCTGCACAGAGAATATCCTCTTGTGAGAAATGAAAATATTCTACAAGGTAGAATATAGCATTAAATTTGCATATGTCAAACTATCATTTGTTATATTTTGATACGATTTGATATGTAATGAATAGATCTATTAGGGCGAGTAATCTCATCAAGAAGTAGAACTTTAGACAATGACTTCCTACAATTTCCACATTGTAATAAAAGTAGTTCCCTTATCAAGCTTTTCTAGGCTGTGTTCTTCTAAATTAAGAAAGCCCCCAACTTCTAGTGGAATTGGGGGCTTATACGTTTAAGCAAAGATCGTCTTCCGAACTACTTTAACGTAAGGGTTACCTGGCTAATCTGTGGGCTCCAACTTTGTCCACCCGTATTATTCCAACGCATCTTCACATAGCTCACATTTGAAAGATTGCTCAGGGTATAGGTATATTCTAACCAGTTCCCTGACCCTCCGGTGATAGCAGGATTGGCTGCGGTCCATGTGGAACCATCGGAGGATGTGTAGATACTGAATGCGGAAACTGCTTCATTTGGCCAGAAATAGGTTGTCGCCACAATTTGTGTGATGCCTGGATCTTGCCATACGATTTCTTCGTTAGTAGCTGTTGTTCTAAATGCCCGCGAGGTATCGCCATTAAAATACTGACTGTTGGCTGTATCAAAGCTGAGATTTGCGGTATGGCTATACGTTTGGCTCCAGTTGTTCAGATCATCCACAACCTTGTGGGGATCGAAGACGGCCTGAAACGCTTTTGAATAGTGTCCCGCCACTCCTGACAGATTAAACGCTTTCACGCGGTACCAGACAGTGCTTTTTGGTTGAGAAGCATCGGTCCAGGGAGTTCCATTATCGGTCACGCAGCGATCGCAGACAACGTTCCATTGTCCAGGATGATCTCCTGTGGAACGCTCTACTGTATAGGTGTCAGCTCCAGCTGTACCGCGCCAGGCAACCTGATTGCCACTCACGCTTGTGATTACCGATATGCCTGGCTTGCTATCAGGGGGTACCGTGGTGTCATGCATAGCGTAGGCATGGGCACGCAATGTTTGAGCAGCGCTGCGCATGCTACTGTTATCGCCAGGATAATGCAGGGTAAAGCCATCGTCATGCTGTACATATCCATACGTATCATTATGCGGGAAGAGTGACCAGTAAGAGTCGCCAGATGTCCCGTTGTTCTCGATAGCGGATACAAAGCTACTCAATGGATCGCCACTGTTCCAGCCATATTCGCCAACGTAAAACACTTTATTGGCCTGGGTGACGGTCGTCGCATCACTATCGACCCTTGACACACTCATTGGATAGAAATGATCACTGTACATATCGACGTTCTTCAAAGATAAAGAAGTCGGATTGATGCCATAGTTTCCATCCAGGACAAGATGATGGCTATCTATACTCTTGATATAGGTTGAAATGGTCTGTGTCCAACTGGTGGGAGCGTTTAGTTCATTTCCAGTTTCCCAGGCCATGATTGTTGGATCGTCCTTATACGCGATACCTGTATAACTATTGACGCGATTTAACAATGTGCTGACATATTGCTCAAAGTCGGCAATGACAGTCGGATTAGAGTAGAACTGGTTCTCATCAGAGATATTTCGCCAGTCGGTGAAATCATGCTTTCCACCATGATAGTAGTGGTAGTTATCCACAAGTGGAATGATGAGGCGAATACCATGGTCTCTGGCCGATTTAATCGCGTAGTCAATATGCTGTAGCGCAGTAGTATTGAATGATCCCAGCGAGGGCTCCACACACAGACTACAACCTGTAGAAATGCCAAGCGTATGCGCACGTACGACCGTTGCCCCCATTTCCCTGGCTGTGGCAAAACCATCGTCAACACGAAAATGGGTTGGATAGTTCACTCCACCGACATTCTCGTCAAGTCCAAGCCAATACATATTTGCGCCGGAAAAACGAAATAGCTTATTGTTCAGTACTAAATGAGAACCTGAACGTGCCACAAAACCATTGGTGGAAGGATGACCACTATCTGAGGCATAGGCGGAAGGAAGACAAAGAAAAAACGTAGCTCCTATGATTGACATCATACAAAGCATAGTTAGAACGGAGAGAAAGAGACGTGGGCGCTGAAATTTAGATACCATGAGCACCTCCTTATGCTTGTGGTTATTGACAAAAATAGGTTCAAGTAGCAATAAATGCTATTTTAGCTATTTTAACATATTTATGTCAATATTCACATCTTCTATTGAAGTGTTTATTTTTGCTAGAAGTACGCACGAGGCTTTTTCTCTTCCACTAAAGTGAAACAGGCTGCAGAGAGTGTTTTTGTTAGAGTGTGATGTGGACGTTGTGGAGGGCTATACTCTGGTCAAAAATGGGGAATTGTGTTATTGTTATTAACACGACATGACAGAGAAAAGCCCCCGCTGGAGCAGCCTGAGAGGCCAGTTCCAGCGGGGGCTTTTCTTCTTGATGGGCGCATTTGACATCCACTTTGACATCCACTCGCAGGGAAAATGGCGAAATTCGCGCTATTTTCGTGTGACCCCTAGAGTGTTTTCATTGTCGTCATGCTTTATGCATCTAACAAGAAGGATGTCCCAATTCCCACCATGTTTGAGGGCCAACGATACCATCTACAGTAAGATGATGATTGCTCTGGAAGTGCCTCACCGCATACTCGGTATTGGGGCCATAATTTCCATCTTCGACCAGTGGCTTCCCATCTTTCCCATGATAACCATCCCAGTTGAGATCGACTTGTACCACCTCGACCCAGGTGCCCTGTGAGCCATACCGTAAGGTTGGACAACCAGTAGCTCTACCGGTACTGGGAATAGCCGCCGCATGGGCCGCAGGAGTAAGAGACCCGAAGGCGGCAGGTGCCACCATCGCAGCCAAGAGAAAGATGCCACAAACGAGAAGTTTTATCCGGTTATACATGCTCATTTCCTCCTTTTGTTGAAGAAACACCAGCGATTACATGACCGCCATTCTCAAAGTCCACCAGTGCTATCTGGCGGTATTGGTAGCGCGAGAACAAGCGTAGCCGAAATGTGTGGCGAAGGGAATGACAAATCATTGCGTTTTTGATGACAAATCGTTGCGAAATCTCCCAAATTAATGAATATATGTAGCCCTCATTGAAGTTGTTATTAACACCCAGCATGACAAGGTACCCCAGACCGAGCAGCCTGAGAAGCAGATTCAGCGAAAGCATTTCTTTTGTGAGCGCACATTTGACATCCCCTCTCGGAAAAATGGCGAAATTCGCGCTATTTTCAAGTGATCTGCAAATGATAATAAGCGTATGTATGGTTCCTTCTTTGCATGTTTTTACTTTTACTATGAATTTCATGCAGCTGTATTTTTCTCTATCGAATCCCTATTCTAGACGGAAGAACTGCCCTACACATTTATCACTATTGAGGAGTAAATCGTGATATACTAACTCCACCTAGGATCTTCATTGTAGTAGAGGCGCGAAAGGAGATCGCAGTCTGGAACAGATCTTAGCTGTTGCGCCCAAACAGTTGGAACAGTCGTCATTGTTCCTGTGGAGGTTTGCCAAGATGGCAGAAACAGCAGAGGATGCAGTGGCCAAACAGACGGACCCAGAGCAGAAACACGTCTCGAGAGAAAACCTAGAATGGTTGTTAAAGAAAGCCTTAAAGGTTCCGCGTGTATGGCTCGTCTTGAGTATTATTTTCGTTGTACTGAGCATAGTTGAAATAAATGAAACGCCCCATGCTGGTTTCTCTTTTGCGATCCATGTGACTAGTACAACTCCGATCTTCCTGGCTTTAGTGTGGCTCCCTGCGCTGCTGACTATTTTTGCACTGGTGGGTGGTGCCGCGAAAACGCCTGCAGGTGAAATCAGTAGCCCGGGATTGAGTGATTTAGCACGCATCATCGGTGATGAGGAATTAGGTATTCTGCTCGAAAAAACTGCTGAAGGGCAAGAGAAGGGTGCTTCTCCGATAGAGCGAGAAAAGGCCCAGCAGTTCAATAAACAACTGCAAGAGATCTATGTATCACGTATCCCGATCACGCAGCGGCGTAGGGAACTAGAGAATATGGCGCGGGAGTATGAATATCTAAGAAGACGTCTTCTTCCCAGTGGGGAGCGCACTTTGGAGATGGAATCGCTCTGGGGACGTATACAGGCGCTGGCGCCTAAAGCGCATCTCAGTTCCCAAGATATACTGAGCTATCTGGCGTCTGAAGGAGATGGGGAACGGATCTTAGGCCTGGCAATAGCTTTCTTATCGCCCGAACCTGCTTATTTTGAACCCTTGTTGCCAATGATTGACGGTAAATCACATTCGGCCTTTGAGCAACATCGGGCTTTACTTGTAGCGGAAGCGCTAGTACCCAAGTTGAACAGAGCACAGCGAGAGAAGCTTCGCAACTGTATCAATAATCAGCGCAACTATGATCCTAGCAAGAAACGTTGGATTGCTCCCGGGATAGACCGCGATTACATAAGCATGGACATCCTGGAAGCGATAGAGCAGAAGGATCGAACAGGCCAGACCATTTGAGTAAAGCATAAACGGCAATCAGATGAAGGGCTGTTACCTTTTTTAATAAACTGAATGCGTCATTTAGAATGGTTAGGAGCCATGTGGTTTATAGTGTCTGGCTAGATGCAGTGTGTTTGTTGGCTTTATTGATCTAAAGGCCATTCATCGAAGGAGCTTTAGATCAATAAAGCCTCTTGGTAAAGATAGAAATGAAGTAATTACTTTTGGGAAACTAGATGTGGTGATGGTATCTTGCGTACCCTTCGGGCTTACTGCCGATTTTTATCGTCGTCATCGTCCTCGTTATCAGGCTTAAATTTGGTATCTAGATCGTCCATTGCCTGGCGCTGTAGCGACGGGTCCGTGTGTGAGTAGATGTTCATGGTGATGCTGATGCTGCTGTGACCGAGCAGTTCCTGGACCACTTTGGGGTGGACGTTCATGGCCATTAGGATGGATGCCGCGCTGTGGCGGAGATCGTGGAAGCGGATGTGCTCCAAGCCCGCCTTTTTTAGGGCCAGTTCGAAGTACCGCGAGACGCTGCGCGGGTTAAAGTAGGAGCCGAACGCGTTGCTGAAGACCAGGTCCCGCGCCTCCCAACCGGGCCCTGCCTTGAGCCGCTGTTCGGCCTGGCGAACTTTTTGTTTCTGGATCTCCGCCATCACGAAGTCCGGGATCTGGATCCGGCGCTTGCTGTAATCCGTTTTGGGCGGTGTTTCGATGTACTTCGTCTGCCCATCGACCGTGAGGTAGGAGACGGTCCGGGTGATGAACACTGTTTTCGAGTCCATATCGATGTCGCCCCATTTCAGCCCCAACATCTCGCCTCTGCGCATGCCTGTTGCGATGGCCAGTGTGAGGAGACAGGTCATCTGGTTGCTGACGTATGTGTCCCCATCCGTATAGCGGAGCAGCTGCTTCGCCTGCTCAATGGTGAGCGCGTGATGATGCGTTCGCGGGATCTTTGATACCTCGACATGCCTGGCTGGATTCATGGCGATGTATCCCCACTTTACGGCGTCGTTCAGAGCAGCCCTGAAGATGGTGTGCGTTAATTTCATGGTGCCGAACGACAGCTCCAGGTCTTTTTGTATCTTTATGTACCCCAGCTGTATCTGGTCGCCGGAAAGTGAGGAGAGCCGATGGGATCCCAGCGCCAGTATGATCTGCTTGATACAGGTTGTGTAGGTTATGTAGGTGGAATCTCGGATCCCCGCTCGATGAATTTGCAACCAGTACTCCAAATAGGAGGCGACCGTGAATTTTGGCGCATCCGGTTTCACGCCTTGTTCGATTTCTTTCTTTAAGGTTTTGAGTATGGCCTTGGCTTCTTTTTCATCCTTGGCATACTTGAAAATGCGCTTTCCGCGGATGCGTATACTCACTGCCCAACGGCCGTCACTCCGTTTGGTAATGCTTCCTTCCCCCTGGTCGCGCCTAGTGTGCTTTTTTTTCTCTTTTGCCATAGCTAAGACCTCTCTAAAAAACGTTGTTGATGTCGTTAAGAACTGAAAATGCCTTGTATTCATCCACAGCGTAAGGCAGTATGATGCGAAATTTACAAAGGGACTAAAGAAGGTAGCTGATCGAGATGAAGTGCTGGGGACACTGAGAGAGTTGTGGTTTCTCTCACATGCATTTACTCTCTTTCTATAATGTCAATAAGCGTAATCAAGTAAGAAAAGATTTGTTCTTTTGAGTGCAATTTCCTTCATAACTAACCTCTAAACGCGCATAAAAATAGCAGGATAGACAACGTGCTGCATCCTGCTTTGTTTTCTTGTGGGTTAAATTTACACCCCCGGCGTTTTGGCCGTTCTCGCGCTATAATGCTGATGTTAAACTGGTTGTTCCGGTATCATTATTTGTATCCTTTGCGCTTTTCATGATTTGAAGGCAGTGAACCAGTCCATAAAAGTAAAGGCATGCTACTAGGCAGTTCACATTTGCAGATGCCTCAGATATCCCAGAACCCTGAAGATTTCATGAAAAGTATAGGAGAGCCGCATAATGTTAGTATTTATACTCTTGCATGCCTTTACTTGACTAACTATAATAAGCTGATCAAACTCGTTATCATAGGGGGATTTTATGGGCAAGCTTGATCCTAATGTAATTAAAATTACGCCACCTACTGAGCAGATCGTAAAGATCTACAAAGTAAGTGCGTTCAAACAGGCACCTGCAGGAGACTTTGAGATCGATTTACGAGAGATGGAGAAAAGTGGGTGGCGGCTTGTATCTGTTACAACCATAGGGCCAACTATGGGGGCTTTGGCTAGCCCTCCTGCGGTCACTGCTATCTATCAGAGATAGGGAAAAGCCCTTACTCGCATATTCGCACGTGAGTAGGGGCTTTCTTATTAAGAAGCGCAGTATTTTCTATAATTTCGTCATGTGGTTTTGCGTTTCTTCAACACCTCCTGATTTGTTCATTATTGCACATGAATCTCGATGTATTATTCTTCCTCAAAATCTGTATCTTTCTCAAACTTGAGTGTCGCGCAATTCTCCTTGATGATTCGCTGGATATCCTCAGGAAAGCCTGTGAGATCTTCGGCATGAATCTCTAATGTGATTTCAACCTTGCAATCCAATCGGCTTGTCAGGTGCGTCAAGACCTCAGCGGCGATGTTAGACATCAACTTTGATGGCTGCCGTGGATCAAGTTTGACTGTACCGTGAAAGCGCGTCTTCAGCTTCTCCTCGATCGGTGCGGGCGTCGGCAGCGGAGGAAAGTGCGGCGCGTGTTTGACTGGATCGAGGAAAGCAGAGCTACGCGGCTCCGCCACGGTAGACGAGGTTGCCACTTGCCCGGCATATGTAGTTGACGCTGCAGCGCGTGCTCTGGCTACCGCTTGCTCAGCCGCTTCAGCGTCAGCAGCCATCTGAGCCAGAGCGATATCAGGTTTGACAAGGACGCTCTGTGTGTCGAGGATTACTTGGATAGGACGTCCGGCGCGTACGTTGAGATAGCGTTGATGCTCAGCGTCGTAGCCGTCTGCATAGGCGAAAGTCGATGTTTGCCAGGAAGGAACGTTCAGTCCTTCTTCGATTGCCTTCAGCAGGACATCTGTCGTTTTGAGCCGCTTGAGGTAGGGGTAGGTGGCAAAGAAGTCAGCCAGATCTTTCAGTGTGACATGATTTCCACGCCAGAGGGGGATACGATCGATGTCGCGGCGCAAGAGAGTCCCAGCGTATTGGGTGACAAGTAATTCTTCATTGCGCAGCTTGCGGCTGGCATTTGCCGCGAGTTGGCCTTGTGGCTGCAGGCGCGTCTCGGTCAGTTGCACGGATTGCGCAGACTGCCGTGCATCGAGCTGTTCAGGGACGAGTAGCCAGATATAGGTCTCGGGAATGCGTACCTCGATGGTTTTTCGTGCCGAGTCGCGTTGCGCCTGGGCTTGCTTGGCCTGGAATGGATCGAGATTCAATGCCTCACTATTCTCACAGATGTACTCCCAGGCCAGGTACTGGCGCATGCCCTGCTTGAGTTCCTCTACCCGGTTGCGGTCAGCTGCGAGAAACACGAGAGTGTTGCGATAGGTACGCCGGGTGTTGCCCCGATTGTCCAGGATAGTCTGGGCTTCGCGAATCGCCGCGCTATCCAGATCCTTGAGGCCATGCGCCTGTTCGGGCTTGAGAATAACTAGTCGCGCGGAACGATCATCGTCTGGCACATCAGCCGTGGTTGACGGACAGGGATAGACGCGTGCGAAGTCTCCTCGGTTGTTAGCCTCGCGTTTGACCCACTTCTCGATCTCGATAAGCACATCATCCTCAGTGTACTGCGAGGCGCGATCGTTGGCCAGCCTTGTCACAGTGGGCTGAGTCGAGTACCAATAGCGCTGCCCATCAAGGTTGAGGTGATGCGCCTGATCAGCGAGCCGGCGCAAGGCGTCACCGAAGGTTGCCACGCTTTCACCCGGTACGACGCAGCCTAGTTTGACCTGTTGCTCGGTCAGGCCCCGGTGCGGCGTTTGGGCGAGTGGAGCCGAGCCGAGGTAAATCGTACGCGCGACACGTGTACTGGCGAAGTAGCGCCCAATGGTGGAGGCGTTGTTCATATCGATGCGCCGGGGGAGGGAGGCGGAGCCATCGATATCCTTCTCAATAATCGGGACCCAGTTGTCTTCCAGATAGTGGGTCAATTCAAACTGCACAGCCCGTTCGTCAATCGGCACCGAGGACGGCAAAATCAGCGGGCTGGTATCATTACGCTGCCAGAGCGCGTGCACGACAGCGGCCATCAGGCGCAGGACGCCGCGGGTACGCTGGAATTTTTCCAGGCTCGACCAATCGCCGTACAGGCGGTCAAACAGCTCCGGATGAATGGGGTACGCGGCCTTCAGGCGCTGCTCATAGGACGAGTCGCGGCAGCTATCAGGAAATTCCTGTGGCTGATTCTGATAGAGGTTGGAAAAGGTTTTGGCGACGGCGTCGCGCGTGGTGAACAGGGCGGGATCGGTGATGGGCTGAAAAATGCGCCGTCGTACAATCTCAAAGCCCTCTTCGGCATCAGCTGGTCGCCAAGGGGACTCGACGCGCCCGAAAATATTTCTCAGTCTTGTCGCAGCCTCGCGCCCTCCTTCTCCTCCAGTCTCGGCATCCGATGCAGGGATACTCGCGACGATCAAAGTGTGTGACGTGGCTTTAGCCGCCTCAGTCAGCGCCTGTGCAAAACTGAGATTGGCATCAAAGGAGCCGGCGGGCAAACCAGAGACGCCGTAGAGCTGGCGAGCGAAGACCACCCATTCGTCGATCAGGATCAGGCATGGCTTGGCTTTTCGGAAGAGCTCGATCAATACGTCCGAGCCGGGACTGACGCCCTGGCGATCTGCCTCGGCGACTAGCGCATATCCCTCTCGCTTCAACAGTTGCCAGGCCAGTTCCCCCCACAGGGTCCGTACCAGGCAGCCATCCGGCTTGGCTCGCGCCTGCCCTGGTGAAAGTTCATACCCTACCAGCACAGCCCGGTTGGCTGTGGGTGGGACGGAGATCCCGGTCTCTTGGAGGATGGACTCGATCCCAAGCAGGTCGGACGCGGGGGTTCCGGAGAAGAGATGGTAGAGTGCTAGCAGCGAATGGGTTTTCCCGCCACCGAAGTTGGTCTGCAAATCGACGATCGGATTGCCACCTGCGCCACTCAGGCGCAGCAAGGCATCGCCGAGCAACTGGCGCAGTCCGTGTGTCAAAAATGTGCGCTGAAAGAAATCACGCGGGTTACGATATTCGTCCGATCCCTCGCCCTTGTGGACTCGTCCCAGATCTGCTGCGAACTCAGCAATCTGATAGCTGCCGGAGGCAACATCTGGCTGTGGCGTGACAATCTCACGCCAGGGAGGAAGGGTACTTGTGCTGCTCCCGTTGTGTAGCGGACCGCTAATTTTGCGCGTCTTCTGGCGCGCCTGCTCTTCAAATCGCTGGCGTAACAGTTCGAGTCGTTGCTTCTCAATCTCGTCCGCTTCAGCCGCGGCAGAAACGGCGATTAGCAGACGCTGTATGCTATCAAGAGCCCGGTACGCATCGTCCAAGCTAAACGGGTTCTGGTGCGCCCAGCTATTGCGTACCTCACGCAGCTCGCTCACCAGCGAGCGCTCGGCATGGCCTAGAACGGTGCGAAAGACAGGCGACCACTGGTCCCATAGAATGAGGAGTAGGCCCTGCGTGTCCAAGTGCAGGTCGTTGCCATCCTTCGAAATATGCTGATCACGTAGCGAATTTAGCGCCTCATAACGCCAGCGTGCCCCATACTTCGCCTGCATTTCGCGCTCAACAAATGGCTGCAACCCCGCATTCAAAATATCCAGCGCCTTACCCACGCGCTCGCGGTTGCTCTGTGTCATAGTGGTTTCCTTCCCCCTACGGAAAGCATGAGTACCCTCTCACGCTTCTCTTTGTTTGACTATCTTCTCTATCACCTTAAATTTGATATTTAAAACTCACGAAAAACCTTAGAACAGCGATTCCTGTTGTGTTGCGCCTGCTTCTTTATATGCGAGGTTGGTAATCTGTGACCAAGACGTAATCAGAGCGTTATAAGCCATCGCCTCCTGCGCCCATCCCTGACGTTCGCATATCGTGTACAAGCGATAGGCCAGATCACGCACACTCTCACTCAGTGAGAGTGTTTGTCGCAGAATGCTTGCCGCACCGATCTCTCCCCCTTGCTCTCCTCTCCCATCCAAAAGTGCGTAGATCATACGTTGCGTAACTTCCCAGACAGTGGCTCCGCGCAATGTCCATTCTTTCGGTAATTCTTCACGCTTGTGCAAACGAACCTTACCCGCCCTTGAGGCAACCAATTTAATATTCTCCAAATGCGTAATACTCATATTCTTGGCCTTGGAGAGAGTTTCAGCCACACCATATCCACCTTCTTGCATCCCATATTGTTCAAACCAAGCAATGGACCACCGTGTCTCACGATCGTAATCGCCCTCTTGTTCTGCCAACGCCGCATCCAGTTCTTGATTGATTATCTGCAATGCCATACGCACCCGCAAAGGTGTTCCATCCGACTCCACTACTTGGTTATAACGTGAATAAATGCTCATTCCTGGCCCGATGCTCGCCTGCGCTAGGTCTACTGGTGCGATGCCTCCATGCTGCAAATTACGCAGCGCCTCTGGAAGCTCTTTACGTAACGCTCCCAGGAACTCGCGCCGCGTTGCTATTGGAGCCTCGGCGGGTCGAGGGCGGCAAACGAGTACGATGGAAGATGCGAGAGCGTTGGTGCCAATACTAATAGTCCGGCCTGTCCTTTCAGTACGCACCGGCCAGGTACCAGTAATAGTAAAACCAGCGCGGATTAAACCCTCCAACATTGTCTCCCAACCTGTAGAGGCAGAAACAACTGAGGCACTGTTCGCAGTAGCTTCTTTATCGTTATTCTCCTCATCTGATTCTGTTTCTGACTGTTTAAAAGCATAATAAACAGTCAGAGGATAATCAGGATGTTGTGTAGCATGCATACGCGTAAAGGCTTTTTCTAAACCAATCTCAAAGAACTCCTGTGCCTTGTGTTTGTTCCCATCGAAACGATACGGTGTAGCAACAAGCTCTTGCTTCTTCGGTACCAGCATTGTGCGGAACAGCTCAGGATAGATATTTACCAATGAGCGCCTCATCCACACATAGAAGAAATCGGACAGGTCAGCATACCCGATATTGTCGTAATATGGCGGATCTGTGGAGATAAGCGAATGAGCGACGCCATTTGCGAAAGCTACGGCGTCACGTTGATGAGCGTAGCCAGGTAACGTATCATAAGGAGATGCTTGAACAACCTTTATAATAAATCCTAAGTTTCCCTCGAAATTGCCGCCAGACCCACTAAAAGGATTGGCTTCTGCAAAATCCCATGTCATAGGTAATGCTTGCCGAGTAAAAGTATGCGAAACTAACTCATTTTTAGGCTGTGAGCTCCATACAGCAAGAGTAGACCAAAAGTCTGCAGAGCGGTCTACAGCAAATGCTAAATATGTTGCTACAGCATCTGCATACGCCAGCGCACCACGCCCACCAGCGTGCAATGGTTGATCGTCATCGGGCAAACCCGCTGCGCGCGCATCGGTCAGCACGTACTGGTGAACTGCCTGTACGAGGTCACTGAAGGTTGTAAGTGCAACAAATTGACGAGGAGTGAAAAGATCACCAAAGGTTCGCATGCCGTAATTGGGGGTTTTAAAGTCTCGTGGGTTATGCGGAAGAGCAGCATCTAGACTCCATGCTGGAACAGCGTGTGCTGCTGCTGCAACATGCTCAGCATCGGGTGAGAGATAAGCCCGTCCACCAGCACCTTCTGCAACAATCGTTATGAGCTGCACATCCATGTGCCCAGATCGACCTTCATTACGCACATACTCAAATGGTACAGTGGTTCCACAAGCAATACATTTCGCCCCCTGTCTATTAACAGTCTCATTAGGCGGGTTGCCGCGTCCTGTTCTGACAGTAAAATTAATGGAGGGTGGTGTAGCAGTAAAGTCAATGGAAGGTTCAGCCCAAGTTTCCTTGCCTTTCTTTTTGGAGAGGGCAAAAGAGCGTACCAGCGGCATTTGTGCGTTACAGGCTGGGTTAGGGCATATCACCGTTCTGGCCCATATCCAAGCAATCACCGTCGCATCGCTGCCATCAGCTAACTTTGCTTTTGGGTAGATATTGCCTATGCATTTCTCTGCCTCATCGCGCATCCATTTGCCATAATAGCGAATGTCTTCGGCTAGTCCATTTGCACCTTTCCAACTATCCAGTTGTTCAAAAAGCAATTGCTTGTCGTGCAGGCTTACCGGAGGTCGATTCGCAAATTTAGGGGGGATTTCAATCAGAGCCTTGTTAATCAATACCGCCACAGGATTGAGATCACTAGCATGCACATCCAATCCCAAGCGCTGAGCTTCCAGGGGAATGGAACCACCACCAGCAAAAGGATCAAGCACTGGCGGAGGGTTACCATTTGTCGCTTTATCTATCTCAGCTCTCACCGCTTTGAGCAGTTTTTCATCATGAATGTTTTTCCAATCGGCAATATTTTCAATCAACATAAAAAGCCGTTTGCGTTCACGGTCCTGCTCCTCCTCTGTTGGAAACAGTTCGGGATGCTCCGAGGGATCATCAATCAACGAGGCAAAGAGAACCGCACGGCAGGTAGCCAAAGGGCGTCGTGCCCACCAAAGATGCAACGTGGAGGGATGACCATGGCGAATAGATTTTTCCGTAGAGGCGGCTTTATTGATCGCGTCAAGTGGCAAAGCTACCTCGATTAATTTTTTACGATAACTCATATAGGGGCGCTTCTCCTTTGTGCCAGAGTTGTTGCAGATCGTAGTTTACGCTAGTGGCGCCGAAATCGGGTTCGCGGTTGAACGGCTGGCGTACATAGCGTAAAGCCAGGGCCAGCCGTTCAATGGGATCGATCCGGACCAGAGCCAGAATAAAGGCTGCGGGTTGGTTGAATGCCGTGAGAATTTCATTCTTGGTGATGGTGACGGTTGTGGCATCCATATGTCGGCCTTTGACTTCTATGAAGCGTAGGACGCCTGTCTGACCGTCACGGGACTCGATGTCGTAGCCGCATTTGAGCGCGCTGACATCGCTCGGTTCATGACCCAGTTGCCGCTCGGTACGCATAACAGCTTCCATGGCCAGTCTCTCGACCAGTGCCGTTTCGTGGGCAAAGAGGGCGGGGTCGCTTGTCGGCGTGCTATGGCCTTGCTGCAGCAAGTCAAGCAGGCCCTGTGGAACGATCAGCGCGCCGCCCACAACGACTGGAGGGAGTGGTGAAAGCTTGCGCTCCTGTTCCAATTCTTCAAGGCGATGTTTGAGCCGCGCCGCCAATTCGTCAGAACGCTCCTGGGCCTTCTGCGAGTTGATGCGAGCGTTTGCCTTACCCGCCGCTTCATGCGCACGCAGGGTAGCCGCGCGGCCATCCCAATAGGTGATTTCTTTACTCAACCGCTCGTTGACCGCGGCCATCGTCTTGCGGATCTGCTCTTCGCGCCGTTCTTTAACCTCGGCCACATGCTGGGGAACCAGGTGCTCAATGGCATACGTCCGGGCCTGCTGCTCGGGTTGCCGCCCCGACCAGAGAGTATGGGTAGCATCAGCCAGTGTGCGCTCCTCCTCGCATAGCGGCCGGTAATCAAGAAAGGGCGCATAGCCTGCGGGAGTTACCTGCCCCTGTCCATTGATTTCGACAAAGTGCAATTGACGCGAAACTTCGCGCGCCTGGCCAGTGGACAATAGCCGTGCATCCTGGATGGTATGCTCGAGGTAGCAGAGCAGGCGCGGCTCGGTGCCTAGATCATTGCCGTCCACCAGAATCGTGCCCTGCATGAGCAATTCGCGCCCCTGTTCCAATACCATATCAAGCACAGCATCGAGCAACGGATGCCCGGGGCAGACAAATTCCGCACGCGGTTTGCCAGGGAGTGCTCCTGCATCTTTCTCAAAGGTGATGCGCTCATAGCGCGCGGCCAGTGGTGCCCGCGGATTCAGGCGGAGGGCGCGCTGGCGCAAGGCCGCTGGCACGTGGGTCAGCTCATAGCGCTGTCCGTCGCGTCGGTACGCTTGCCCACCTAACTTTTTGAAGGCGGCGAGGAAAAAAGCGGCGATAAAATGCGGTTGCAGTCTCCGCGCCTGGGCGCGCTCCATGAATTCGCGCACCTGATGGACACGCGCCACATCGAGCACTTCATGCGTTAAGGCGCGCTCGGCCAACAACTCTTCAAGGTGCTGGCGATCCATCGCCTCTTCGACCACTTGGGAGAGCCGATCTCGCACCTCTGGCTGCTCGCCGTAGCGGATGGCCTCGACGATCAGATCGCGCAGGGGTCGGTTGGCAAATGTGACTTTGCCCAGTACGTCGAAGACCTGCCCGCCCAGCGCCTCGCGCTCGATTTCGAGTTTGCGGAAAAGCGTCTGGAATACCTCGCCCTCGCGCGTTTGCGCCGCGACCAGATTCCACAGATGGCAGACTTCAGTCTGGCCGATGCGATGAATGCGCCCGAAACGCTGCTCCAATCGGTTGGGATTCCAGGGCAGATCATAATTGACCATCAGGTGCGCACACTGGAGGTTAATTCCCTCGCCCGCGGCATCGGTCGCCACAAGCACCAGAACCGTAGGGTCATTGGTAAAGGCTTGCTGCGCTTTGGCGCGCTCCTCGCGATTCATCCCGCCATGGATAGTGACCACGGCTTCGGGCTGACCCAACATCGTGCGAATGCGGTTTGCCAGGTACTCCAGAGTATCGCGATGTTCGGTAAAGATTACCAATTTGTGTCGCTGACCCGCCGCTGTAAACATCTCTTCCCGATCTTGCAACAGGATCGCCAGCTCTTCCCACTTGCGATCCTGCCCGCTGTTACGCACCTGCAGAGCCAGCGCCTCTAGATCGAATAGCAGGCGAATCTCAGCCTCCAGTTCGGCGATGGTGCGTGCGCTGGTAGCCTGATCAAGTATCTGTTCCTCCGTCGCCTCCTGTTCACTGGCAGGGGCATCGTCCAATTCGTCAAAGTCTTCGTACTCGATGAGAGGAACATCCTGAAAGAGTTCTATCTGCACAGAGGCGTCAGCCTGAACGTTTCGCAATTCCAGTCGTCGTCTCTCCATCCGCTCGCGTCTCCGTCGCAGAGATTGATAGATGGCTTCGGGTGACGAGGCCAGCCGGCGCTGTAAGATAGTCAACGCGAAGCCGACGGTGCCTTTGCGCCCGTTATTTTCCAACGCCTCGGCACGATTGAACTCATCGCGCACATAGCTGGTCACACGCTGGTAGAGCGCCCGCTCTGGTTCGGAGAGCGTGTAGTTGAGTGTATAAGCTAACCGTTCAGGAAACAGGGGGGTGCCAGCGAATGTATAGAGTTGCTCTTTGACCAGGTGACGCATCAGGTCCGAGACATCTACCCTATGGACCCCATCACGGAAACGACCCTCAAAGCGATCGCTATCCAGCAGACGCATAAAGAGTTGGAAATCCTCTTCCTTTCCATTATGGGGCGTCGCTGAGAGGAGCAGTAAGTGGCGCGAAATCTGCCCAATCTGCTCGCCCAGTCGGTAGCGTTTGGTATACTTGATCTCTTCGCTGGAAAAGAACGTTGCCGACATTTTATGTGCCTCATCCGCCACGATCAGGTCCCATTCGGTCTGCGCCAGCAGGGCCTGTACATGCTCGTTGCGGGCAAGCTTATCGAGGCGCGCGATGCACAAAGGGATCTCTTCAAATGCATTACCAGTGGCCGACGCTTCCAAGCGGTCGTTGGTGACAATTTCAAAGGAGAGGTGAAAACGGCTCTTCATCTCGTCTTGCCACTGCTCTACAAGGTTGCCAGGCGCGACGATCAGACAGCGGCGCAGGTCCCCACGCATCATGAGTTCTTTAATGAAAAGGCCAGTCATAATTGTCTTGCCCGCGCCTGGGTCATCGGCCAGCAAATAGCGCAACGGCTGTTTGTTCAGCATCGTTTCATAAACCGCCGTAATCTGGTGGGGAAGTGGATCTATCATTGATGTATGCACAGCAATCAGTGGATCGAACAGGTAGGCCAGGTGAATGCGATAGGCTTCAGAAACCAGACGAAAGAGTGAACCATCGGCGTCAAAGCTCCAGGGAAGTTGATCCGAGACGGCCTCAAGGGTTTGAGCAGTATCAGCATAAATAATTTCGTTTCCTATCTGACCATTTGCATCCTTGTAGGCTACCTCTGCCCCAATGGAACCATGATGAACAACGTACATGATTGTGACGGTCTTACCGGGAAGAAGTCCCTTGAGATGCATTCCTGCTTGTAGTTCATGAAGCTGCACAGAGAATACCCTCTTGCTAGAAGAAAACAGAAAGATATGTGTAAAATATAACATTAAATTTACATATGTCAAACTATGGAAAAATATAATTTGATATGACTTGATATACATTGAATAGAATTTATTGGAACGAGAAGGTTAATGAAGATTAATGAGGAATATAAATTCAGAAGATAGCTTCCCACTATTCCCGTTGTGCTTGTACGAAGTAGAGGATTGACTCTGTATATGCTTGCTCAATATCTGCAATGAAAATTGGCCTCACATCAACACTGATGTGAGGCCAATTTTAACGAAATCACGATGAGCCTTGGTCAAGCACCGATTTGTGTTGCCTGCTGATCAATCCAGGCTTGTAGCTTGGTGAGAGGGACTCTGGTCGCTCCACCGATCTTCACAATAGGGAGGCCATCATTGTTGATTAGATCGTAGATTTTGGTACGGCCCAGGTTTAACGTTGCCATGACCTGCGGGATGGTGAGCAGCTGTAGTTGATCTGGTTGGATGACTGGTGTGGCTGTAGTGTTCTTGCGTTTTCCCATTTGTCGTGCCCTTCTCTTTCTTTGTCGTTAAGGTAACAGTGAACGTAGTGACATAATGAGAGGAATTCGAATCTGGCCCTGCTACTGTACATCAGGAGCCATGAAAGTTGGTCTATTCGATGAATGCGTCTGTTGATGTGGGTGTATGTGTGCAATCCTCTTCATAATTATTCTCTGAAAGCGCATAAAACCTATGTTGTATTTCCTTATTTAGGGTGAGTGTTTGAGCGTGTGCACAGCCCTTCATAGCAATGTCTGGGATGATATTGTACGGAGGCATCGAGGCGATCATGAGCATAAAAAAGAGCCTGCTATCATAGCAGGCTCAAATGACGTACATTCTCAACAGTCAATATGATTACCAATCTGAGTCGTAGTAGCCATCGCGGTCGCGATCTTTATTCCGCTTATCTCTTTTATCTTTTCGGTTGCCACCTCGGCCGCCACGTCCACCACCACCGCCACCATCACCACCAACCCAATCGCCCTTATTGCCTCCTTTGTCATCGGGTGTACGAGGAATGACGCCCCATCGGGCTTCTTCGATGTTTTGAACTACCGTTTTCCGAGTGAAATCTTTCTGGTGAAACCACTCTTTGGTGTGAGGGTCCTGATACCAATAGGGGCAAGACCCGCGTAATCCGTTTGCGCAATACTCACAATCCTCTGGATCATCCGACATGGTGAAACTCCTTTTCAATACACTGGATTTCCTGCCAACTTTGTAAGGGGACAACACGGAGTGGGTAGGGGTGGTTGCATTCTTCTTCACAATAATCAAAAGCGATCAATGTGAGATAGGCTTTCAACACACGTTGATCTCGCATTGACAAGGTATCAAACGCATCGAGTAACAGGTCAAGACTGTCATCGATGAGGGAAACAGGTTGTTTCTGGGTCCGGACCATAGCAGCGATGGCTGTTAACTTTGTTCTGGGGGATTCACAGAACATCACCAACTCTGCATTTGGGAAATCGTTATTCTTAAGCCAACTTTTTGTTGAATTCTCAACATCTGTATTCCATGCAGCGTCAAACTCAATGAACCGTGCGGTGCAATATTGCAGGCTACTCGATCGCTGCGCAAGATACTGAATACCCTCAACGGAACCATCGATAACTCGACATCCCACAATGTTGAGAGGGTGCCATCGCATCAGCTCCATCTGTCGTCGAAAGCGGCCAGAGCCAACCTTTGCCCTGTGGGCCGCTACTTGCGGTAAGCACCCAAACTCTCTCAGGGAAGCAATAGAGGCAATAATTTGGATAGGGATTGCTAGGTGCAATATATCATTGCAGAGCGCGGCAAAACGTTGTACGTGTCTTGTGGCCAGCACTCCATCAATATCAACGAGGACTTTTTCCACCTTCTCTCACCTCCACCTGGTACCTATGCAAGCCCGCACAGATGTGCAGCTACTACTTGTTTCCCCTCTTCTTTCATTATACAGGCATGGCCATTGTGTGCTTTCCAGAAGAAAACGGAACTCTCGGAGCCGGCGCGCTCTTTGCACTGTTTGGCCAGCTTGCGCCGATTTGCTGGGTGGCGCTTCTGGCTTCTCATCACAGCACCTGTACCTTGCCGGCGCGCCAGGTCGTTACCAGATGCTCGACTACGCTGATGTAGTGTTGCTCATTGTTATGGTCCGCGTTGGGAGCATAGCGAGGGATGATCGTCTCAACAGTGGCGAGGCCTGCGCCCTTGTAAAGTGGTCCATCAAGGAGCTTGTACCAGGCGTCGAATCCATCCTCCCAACTGTAGAATTGTGCATAGCCGCCTCTGTCTCGATCGACACACGGCCGATCATTGATGCATCGCAAGTTCCCGAGGGCCAGTGTCGCTGTTGCCTCTCCTCTGGTCCCAAAGGTGCTCTCGTTGGCAAAGAATGCCAGGGCAAACACAGGATCGATGCCATACTTGAGGCCCAGATCATAGAGCGCCTGGCCTTGACCTCGAGCAGGGGAGCCATAGAAATCGAGAATAGCGTTAATTTGCACTACTGAGATAGTTGGTTTGCCATAGATCGACATTCCCCCATCTGGTGCTGGTACAATCACTGGAGTGGTAGCTGGTGACTGCGCGCCGGCAGGTGTAGGTGTGCCAGGATGCTGGGAAATCATGAGGTACGCTAGAATGATAATCGCAGCCAGACCGAAGTACGCGATGGTATTGCGCATGGTATAATCTCCTTAGTGGCGCCTGGTTTCGCCGACCAAAGTTAGACCAGACGCCCGATGGTGGCGGCTCTTTCGGGAGCCGTCATTCCCTAGTCTCGATTCCTCATAATCCTGTCCTGAGCATCAGCACAGACCACGCGAATAAACCGACAACCAGCGGTGTGGCAACTGCCACAGCTGGTGCAATAGGGTTGGCCGCACTCAGGGCAATTGTTAGGGGCCTGCTCCCAACTATCCAGATCACCAGTGATTGGGCCAGGCTGCATACCGATAATCTGAGGGCTACGCTCGCGCCCAAAGCGTAGAAACATGAGCTATTTCTCCTTTCGTAGTAGATCGATTCCGATACCTAGGATCATCAATGCAAAGATCGCAACGCTGGCTGAATAGATGCAGCCCAGGATCGGGCTATGGTTGATGAAGGAGACGCAGGTCATGAGGCTAAACACACATGCAACAAACAGAAAAATGATCAGTAAAGTTGGGGCATTTTTCTTTCGAGCTTGGCGCACCTGGCGCCGGTTCTCTCGTTTAATCTCACCAATGTTGTGCTCCAGCACGTTCATGCATTGGCGATCATAATCCTCTTGCGCTTCAGAAAATGCCCGATTGAACAGCGCATTGACCAGACCGACGCTGGGTTCAATAATTCCAGCGTCCAACAGGGCCTCAGCATACTTCTTCGCGGCAGCGTCCATATGTTGGTTCAAGTGCTCGCGTGCGTCTGGATAGTTTTTCATCTGGTGTTCCTTCCATGAATGATGAATACATGCTGAATTCCTTATGTGTTCATGTCGATATAGCACCCTTCATACATATCCTCTGAAAGCGCATAAAAAATAGCGGGACAAGCAGCGCTGCTTGTCCCGCTTCATTTACGCTTGTTCTACCAGGTTAATTTCTATCTGTGATAATTAATTCAGCTCCACAAGGGCAACCATGACCTTTGCAGCTATGCGGTTCTAACCAACGAATGGAAATACCGCGTTCTCGGGCGTACGCGATCTCTCTGCTAGTGGATTGGCCGATATAATCACCCACATTGAGCACCAGGATTTCATCTGCAATATCAATTTTGCGGAGGTGCAAGATATCCAGGCGAGCCTTATCTTCTTCAGTCAGGCCAAGCGCGTCATCGCTTTGGAAGTCACATCCGATACTCAGAACTATTTTCCCAGCCAGGGTCTCTTGCAAATTGGCCTTTTTAAAGGCATCTGAAAAACGTGTGCTGCCGCAGAGGCAGACAATCGTTGGGAAATCTTCGCTCACTGCAAGCAGATACGTTCCTTTTGTATTGGTATGATTCATCATTTCACCTCGATCTCTGGTATTGCAATTTTTAGTAACTCTACGACCGTATGACGATGGCACATTTCATAGTCCTTGCAGGCGCATAGCACAACCAATGAGGAACCGCGGCGCAGCATCTGGGCGACTTCTTCAATACCCCTGGCTGGATTAAGCAACTGGATGGGCTGATCATTGCGATAGTTTACGTTACCCAAATCTCTCTTGTGGATGTATCGATCCCTCCAGCGTTCTTGAAGTGCGCTCTTACGCCATTGCGGTCGCCAGCGCGATGTAGGATTGAGGCGAATATCCAGGAGAAGGGTATCAGAGGATTGCATGAGAACTTCTACCTGTTGATCTGCATCCAGGGCTGCATATCCGCGAGGATAAAGAGTACCAAGTTTCATATATTGCCTCTCAATGTTGTTACAATGCTATTGAAATCAGCTAGAATAAGGTGCTGCGATGGTCGAAGTACTGTGCTCGAATATCAGTGAGAGGGAGAGGCTGCTTCTTTCCTTCCCGTTGCACTGCACAGAAGCTGCGCTTGGCACGAGCGCCGCCCTGGGCGCGTTGCTCTTGTTCCCATTCCTCACATGCCTGGTAGCGCTCTGGGAAATGCGTCCCTAGACGGATCCACTCTCGGATACCTTGCCGCACACAGCGGCCTCCACAATTGTTATGTGAGAAGCCCAGGCTATATAGCCGCGGCGGCTCTATGTGCCAGTCCTGGCGACATACATCAGTTAGCGGACGTACCTCATAAGGTTCCCAGAGGAGCGGATAGTCAACCAACACATCGGGAATCGCCTTCGCGTAGGACTCTTTGACACTGATCAATCGACGCTTCTCCCAGTGATCCAACCCGATATAGACTACTGGCAGCGAGGGCATCGCGAGAATGAACTGGCGGAACGGTTTTACCTTGAGTTCGTAGCTACAAGGAGCTGCCAGGTTACAAGGTATGAGCTTTTTTTGCGCCGCTACCTCCAGCGGAGTTCGCCCATCTGTATACCAGTAAAGGGTGCCTCGCCAGCGCTGCATACACTCTCGCACGAAGCGGTACAAATCGTCATCTTCGTAGAGTGTATCGGCGAACCAGAGGAGTACCTGGTCGCGCCCATACCGCTGGATCACACGTTCAGCAGTGACTGCGCTGGCCAACCCGCCGGAAAGAGAGACCGCATATTGCGCGGCCTCTTTTGCTGCAATATGTAAGTGATTCGCTTGGTTGAGATGGCAGATTTCATAGCCAGAGGCTGTACTGTTTATCATAGCCATCTCCTCCAAAGAAAGCCACCCAACATCATGCCAGTTATGAGCATCACGGCGATGGACCAGAGATTAACGTCATGGCCCAGAAATCCGCCAGCAATCAAACCAACCAGCACATTCATGCAGTAGAGAGGGAAACGCTTTGCAGAACTTTCCATGACTGCTCCTTTTAAATTAAAAACAGCCTTCTAGCACTTGTTAGAAGGCTGTAATATGGTTGTCTGGTCAGGCTAAAATGGATGTTCATCTATGGTATCCGCGTCCGTATCCTCAGCCGCTATTGGTGATGCTGTAGGGGGTTGAGCATCTGTGACTACGTTTGCTATCGCTTTGAGCAACGCTAGCTGGCCTTCCGCTCGATGAAATGCGGTCTGGTGGGGTTGCTCTGGCAAGGGTGAGCCGATGCGGCGGCATAGCCCTTCCAGTTTGGGATAGGAACGCAGTGAATAATATTTCATTGCATGTTCCATCAAATCTTCCGCAACGAAGGTGAGAGGTTCAATATCGAGGCGGGTTGTAGCCTCTTGGAGTTTCCCAATATCAAAGTCGAGGTTGTATGACAGCACATACTTCCCCTGCAGCACTGTACGCAGCTGCTCAATCACTGTTTGGACAGGTTGCCCCTTGGCGATAATATCTTGGCTTGTGATTCCGGTGATCCGCTCGATATTCGCGTTAAGTGTGGTAGTAGGTTGGGCATACAGATCAAGAAGTGTGTTGCCATCTCTATCCAGTACCAATGCACGGATGATTTCAGCGCTTTCATACACGCCAGTGGTGTCTAGTTCAAGGAAGGCCAGGTTTGGCATTGCAAGGATATTCTGTGCCCAGCGTACAACTTCAAAGGGGGGATTGTGGGCAAGTCGTGGGCTTGCTGGTAGAGTACTTGCAGGGCAGTATCTAACTGCCTGAGTTTGGCCTGTAGATTCTTGCGGAGCTGATGATGTTCAAGAAGTTGGTCGACAGAATGAATAGGCCCCGTAGCCTTGACTCGCTCAAGTATCTGATTAGTGGACGTTAATATGTTTACTGTATCACTTAAGTTCATATGCCTCTCCTAACATAGCCAGGTGGATACAACACTTTTCATATCTATCCTCTAAAGGCACATAAAAAAAGAGGTGACAAAGCTCACCTGAGTAAAACTTACTCGGGTGAGCAGAGGTTATGAGGGTTCTTGTTGTTGCCATAACGAAAGCTGTACAGGCTCTGTGCTCCATACCTGATGAACAGGACGTGGTTGATGAGCCTTGCTCAGGGAGAGCAGATAGAGAAATCTGGTTCCTTCTGGAGAACTGCTGTCATAGTAGTTTGCATTTTGATGCATCTGTCTGATGCGCTGTCGAAGCAGGGACCATAGCAGATACGGTTGTTCTCGGGCATTGGGTTGTCGCTCAATTACACCAAGGCACCATGGCACTGGTTGTCTTCGCGAGATGATTGGCATTCCATATTCCAGATCTCTAGGATCATCCCCATGTTGTTTCATAAGAAGCATCCAGCGGCTCGTGATCCTGAACCAGGCTCGTGGCCAGACGTACTCCCAATCGTTTGAGGCGATCTGGTCAGGCATCAGGGAAATGGTGCCAACACTCAGCTTGATGACCTGGATACCTATAATGGATGAGTAGGATCGCTGCACGCGTCGGAGCTGTAGGGCTGGCGTCCTAAGTCGGAAAAAGAGGGTGTCCAGATCAGGTGTTGTTGGGATGCGTTGCGTTGCCATTCCGGTTTCTGTCGCACGGGTGATGCTCCAAGATTTACTCTTCAAGCGCATATTGGATACTGAGGCTATAGCCAAATGTTTCGATGCACCAAAGCTGATTTTCTTGGGTATTAGCATGGCCGCCCAACCACCAAACAACGTCAACGCCCATCGATGTGTAGTCATTTGTACGCTCCTGTAATTTTCCCGTTGTTATGCTCGCTAATTGAACTTCATGGGCCTGCCGCAGGCCAGTAGGAAAGGTTACTAGCAGATCGGCGACGCGCCAGATAGGTTCCAATTTGACTTCCAGTTCGATGGTTGCTTGCGTATATTCCGGGAACTCTTCGCGCAAGTGATTTTGAAGATAGAGCTTGGCATTGCGATGGGCCGCAGACTCAGGATTGCTCTTATATTGGCTCTCACAGGTTGCCCGATGAGCAAAATGCGGCTGCCGAATCAGTCCGATGCGCATGATCAGGTCCCCTTCACATAGAGGACAAATACAATCTTGTGGTTGGATCTCTTTGGAGGGATTTCGATACCGCGTGATATCAATTCGCTCACCGGTCACACGATGTTGAGCAACAAAAGGCATAAACCGGATCCTTTCACTCTTATCACTCTTATTTCATAAATATACGCCAAAAATATCTGGAATACAAAATATGTATCAATATCTCGATAGATGGCCTGATATTTACTTGTTTGCTCAAACGAGATGCAAGCGCTTCTTTTCGTGATAGCGCTTCAAACCGGCGCTAATTTTACTGCCAATCGCGCGCCTTTCTGCTTCTGTCAGGAAGGCCAGGGGACGCCCTCGGTAGTGGCTATCTTGTAGTTCCTCAACTTCTGCTTTGATGCGCCAGTAGGAACGCTCTGAGCGCTTTTTCAGACCATCCATAAATGACAGGGCGGCCTCATCACCTTTGTACAGAGCACCTACCAGGATGCTATGCCCAAATTGGGTGCGGCGAATATGATCAAAGTCAGGTGATGAAATGGCTACTGCAGTTTCTTTTGCCCTGTATCGTTTGTTCGTCCTGGTTTCCCAAACTGGCAAATGAAGATAGCTGTTATGCAATCCACAAATAACTACGCGCAGCTGAGCAATATCAGAAAGAGAGTAGTGATAGTAGTCGCTGCTCCTGGCTAGGACAACCGCGGAACGCTTTTTCTCATTCACTTCTTTAACCTGGCTCGGGAGATCGTTCAACGGAATTTCATGCTCATAGAAGGTTTTGTATTCCTCCGCGTGTTCATCTAACTGGTGTTGCAGCTTCTGGGCATCTTCAGGGGAAGGGCACCTGATCACATCTATACTATTGCTGGTGGTGCTGAATGGAACAAGGGCATAGCCAGCATTGATGTGCTGGCTATAGAGGGCTGCCCAGGTTTTCTCTCGTGTGTACCGACTATATGGACGCTCTGGCATTAGATGTCATCTTCCTCCTCGACGGTGGTATGCGGGGGTGGCAACTGATTGCCAACAGACATAAATCCTTGCAACGTTCCTAAGAGTTTCTGCCTCTGATCATCATCCATCTCAGGATCAAACAGGGCGCGCATGACGCCCGTACCCAGCCGATTGAACATATTAGCTTGATCCTGCATACTCTTCAATGTCTCAATCCGGTTCTTATTCTCGAGGCGCTTCATCTGAAGCTCAGTGTGCAGGCTATCCTGCTCGATGTCAGCCTCTGTATGGGCGCGCTGCAATTCCAGGATACCTTTGTTGATGATCGTCACCTCGGCCGATTTCTGGTGCAGTAACTGCTCAGCCAACTGCGCCCGCTGCTGCTGTTTTTGTTTAGCCTGCTCGCCATCTGTTGGTTTCTCTTCGTGAACAAAAGCTGTATAGAAGTCGCTGGCTAGAGTCATAACCGTGCGCACAATAGCAAAGGTAGCTAGCCATACGATGCCGTTCATCTTGGCATTCATAGCGAACAGAAGAAACGCGACCTGACCAGCTCCAACGCCGAATCCCAGGACAAACCAAGTGATCTTATACCGCTTGAGCTTGGCCTTGTCCAGATCGGAGGGTCCTCCAGGTCGCATTTCTGCCCTATTGCGTATTGTCGCGGCTTTATACGAGACAACCATAAACGTTGCCTCAAGTACAATCACCGTGGCCAGGATCGACATTCCTACCCACCATTCCGGATTGTTGGTATTCTGCCAGATAAAGGCGAAGACCTCACCAGATGTGCCGAGCAGAAGAACCATTGGGCCAATGACGGACCATAGTTCCGCGACATTCTCCATAAAGCGGTGTGACAGGCTCATGCCGAAATGCACGGTAGACATCGTATTTTCGACATGCTGCATGAGCTGTGCCGGAGAGTAGTTCACCAGATTGAGGCTTTCGCTATCGACGTTCTGCAGGCCGGGTGCTCTAACAGTATTCAGCGGGCCTGTATTGGGATCCAGTGGCTGCTGTTGGCTATTCTGTTGTGGAGGGGCAGCAGTTTGTGCCCCTGCTGCCTGGCCGGGTTGGCGGCTTTTGAATGGGATAAATCTATCGAATCTGCCCATCGAATTCACTCCTTGTTTTGCCTCTGAAATTTGCCTGATCTTTTTTTGGTTTAATCGTGTAAAAGTCAGGTATTAGTCGTGTAAAAAGGTGCGCGTAACATGCGGCGAAGGTGCCATGGCAGTGCCGAGGGCCTGCCACGATTTTTGCCGCTGCAACTTCGCCGAAATTTCAGACAAAAAAACACCGAACTTTCGTAAAAGTTGTACGCTCCTCTTACAAAGGCTCGGTGTGGAGGAATGGAATTAGTTAGAGGTTTGGCGCTGCCCCTGGGAACGCTGGCCTTGAGTGGAGGATTGAGCGTCCGTTGCCCCGGCTCTTCCCTGACCAAGTTTGCGGGAGTTCAGGCGGTTTTCCCGGCTGGCGCGGAACTTGGTCACGTTGTTTGTGCGTGCTGTTCTCTTCGCCGCGGCTGCGGCTTCAATGGCCAGCGTTTTGGTACACGCGTTACCGATTCTGCCGTAGACGACCGCAGCTTCGTTTGAGGTGTTAGTATCCTCAATGCGCTTGATCATGTCCTCAACAAGTCCCTCGAGATGTTGAACTTCTTCTGGTCGTAGTGCCATAGTATGTGCTCCTTTTTTGACTGTATGCGGTTTATCTAATTGACTGGTAGATGGGATGGATAAAAAGTATTCTCGTTATTTACCTCTAAGAGCACATAAAATCATGGGCGATTCAAGTGCATAGATATTGTGTTTCTAGATTTTGGTCAACCTTTTAATGCTGACTTTCACATTGAATGGATCTGCCATTTTTACTGGGTACTTTACAGGATATATTGTCTACCCACATTTGAAACTAGCCATGTACTTAGTGAGATAGCGAATAAGTTCGAATAAGAACAAATGCGGCTTCGGCGGCAGAATCAATCTTGTTGTGCTGTATCCAAGCGGAAAATGTTTCGTCAGTTAGAATAATGTCATCATTGTTGTTGAATTACGAGAATATATTTGAGGAAATAGTCTCTTGCATCGTTTTATATAGTAGGACGAACTTATAAGTAATAAGAGGTAGACATGGACTTAGAAAAGTTCCAGAGGTTTATTGACGAAACGTTTCAGCCAACACGCCAGCATGTACAGAAACGTGCTATTGCGAACCATCGTTATTACAACGGTATTCTGTGGGTTATTACCGGATTATCTCTTATCTCTGCAATTGCAATTGGCCTTGAGTCCTTCTTTGATTTGCTTACCCTTAAAATTATTGCAGCAGTTGCTTCAATACTAGTTGCAACATTAACAGCAACATTGAAAAGCATGGGGTACCAGGAAAAGGCAAATCGCTATGCACGCTTATTAAATGACTTAAATACAGAATGGGACTTCTACCAGGCACACACTGAACAGTATGCCAAATCAGACAACCAGGAGCAACTCTTCGTCGCACGTATTCGTTTGCTGATGAATGAGGCCGCTAGTACTATCCCTAATATGACAATCCCCGCAAATACATAGAGAGGTTGGTTTCACTAATGAGAAAACGTGTT
Organism: Dictyobacter halimunensis; assembly: GCF_036245075.1. NCBI lineage: Bacteria > Bacillati > Chloroflexota > Ktedonobacteria > Ktedonobacterales > Dictyobacteraceae > Dictyobacter > Dictyobacter halimunensis. The sequence goes on along the minus strand of NZ_BSRI01000002.1, from coordinate 283,519 downwards.
GGAGAGTATAATATCCAACAGCCTGATCGCCCCCTAGGATATGGACAATCGGCGGCAGTATATCTTGCAACTCACATTAACTTCCCACAAGAAGTAGTAGCACTCAAATTCTTTCATCTATTTGCCCCTGAGAAAAAGGTACAGCAAACGTTTCTTCGGGAGACTCAAATAATTACGCGGTTTGACCACCCGAATATTATCCGGGTCCTTCACATAGGATTCGATAATAACAACCCCTACTATGCTATGAGTTATGCCACTGGAGGGAACCTACGGAGGAAGGTAACATCTGGATCTTGTCTCTCTCCTGAAGAAACAGACATCTATCTGCAACAGATCGCTAGCGCTATACAGCATGTTCACGACAACGGCCTTATCCATTGCGACCTCAAACCAGAGAATGTTCTTATTGCCGCCGATGGGACATTGTTATTAGCTGATTTCGGCATTACCCGTAGTATCCAGACAATCCAGGCACAAAGTACTCAGGGCGCAGCAGGCACCCCGCTGTATATGTCTCCAGAACAATTTATGGGTAAGCCATCTGTAGCAAGTGATCAGTACGCTCTTGGAATTATGGTCTACGAAATGCTCAGCGGTGAAACGCCGTTTACTGGTAACAATGCAATTGAACTTATGGGTCCACATCTCTATAACGATCCTCCATCCCTAACGGCCAAAAGCCTTGCTATCTCAAGCAAACTGGAGGCTGTAATCTTCCGAGCATTACAAAAGAAACCAGAAAACCGATTCCCTAGTGTGCTTGATTTTGCTCACTCCTTCCATGCAGTAGTATCCACGCCACCCTCTATAAAGCCACCTTTGTCAAAGCCACCTTTGTCTTCAATTTCTTCTTTCCATGGACTAACAACATCAGAAATTGTGACACAAATAGCTAGTAATGCATATGGTTGGCATGGCACTATTACAACCTTCTTGAACACATCTGAGCAAGATTGGTTGCAGGGTCTTAAAAATCATCATCTCGTTTGTATGAACATGGACGCGGATGTATCGCAAATAAAAGCCTGGAAGGATTGCTTCCATATTCTGAAAGTACAATTAACCTCTGCCGTAAAAACGCGCGCAGATGTGGGCAACTGGACCATTATTTTTGAATATGAATTACCACGAGAACGGGGCCGGCGCCCTGATGTGATCATTCTTGCGAATGATACCATCCTTGTTCTCGAGTTTAAAGGTTTTGGTAATATCCACCAATCGCATATTGACCAGGTTTCTGCTTATGCTCGGGATTTACAGCACTATCATGCTGGCTCACATAATCGCTGTATCTATCCTCTTTTAGTCTTGACTCAATCAAAGGGTACCGAGCAAAACCAAGATGGCGTTCTTATCGCCGCTCCATCTGAACTACCTAATATATTGCAATCGTTGGTAGATCCTACCCAGTCTGGTATTCCTATCGATCCACTTGAGTGGCTAGCTGCAGATTATGCTCCTCTGCCATCGCTTGTCAATGCCGCGCGTATCCTTTTTCAGCATGAACCACTTCCCCATATTAAGCGCGCCAATAGTGCCGGGATCCCAGAGACGATAGCGGAGCTTGTGCAGATTAGTCAACAAGCTCGAGCCAATAATGAACAACATCTAGCGCTTGTGACAGGTGTTCCTGGTGCTGGAAAAACGCTGGTTGGATTACAATTCGTCTACGAAAATCACTTTGGTGATACAGGCAGCAAGAGAAGTGCCGTGTTTTTGTCTGGGAACGGCCCATTAGTCAAAGTACTCCAGCACGCACTGAAGAGCTCCGCTTTCGTTCAAGATGTGCATGGTTTCTTGAAACGCTACGGTGGCTCTCAACATTGGTTGCCAGAAGAGCATATTTGGGTGTATGACGAAGCCCAGCGAGCTTGGGATGCTGCAAAAGTCCAAGAAAAGCGAGGCCATGGAGCATCTGAACCTGAAGATTTCCTTCGCTTAGCCGAAAGAATGAATTCTTGGACTTTGATGGTAGGTCTCATTGGAGAAGGTCAGGAAATCCATTTGGGCGAGGAGGCTGGTCTTGAACAGTGGAACACGGCGATTAAAGCCATGAAGAAGCCATGGATCGTTCATTGCCCAACAAGAATTGCTTCTGTCTTTTCTTCTGCAGCACATATACAGACCTCTGACCTGCTCGATCTTACCGCATCTCTACGATCGCACTTAGCTGAAGATGTACAGCTATGGGTGAAGCAGCTTCTTGAAGGTAACATTGAAAACGCTATGAGAACTGCTCAAGTAGTTAGGGATCAGGGTTTTGATATGTATGTGACGAGGGATCTCGAAAAGGCGAAACAGTATGTTCAAGAGCGTTACCTGGGCCAAGAAGACAAACGGTATGGACTTCTTGCTTCATCGAAAGCAAGGAATCTGAGCAACTACGGTATCCATAATGATTACAACTATACAAAGAACTTGCGCGAAGGCCCTTGGTATAACGATCCTCAAAATTCTGCTAACTCTTGTTGTAGATTACACGATGTTGCTACAGAGTTCGCGTGTCAGGGGCTTGAACTCGATTTTCCGATAGTTGGTTGGGGAAATGATTTGCTGTGGCGAAATAATACATGGGTAAGTCTTCCACAACCCCGATCAAAAGCACATAATCCGCATCAGCTGCGGCTCAATAGCTATCGGGTCTTGTTGTCTCGTGGACGCGATGGCTTCGTAGTTTTTGTTCCATCAGAAGCACAGATGAGTGCTACATATCAAGTACTCGTTTCTGCTGGCCTTTATGAACTCTAGTTAAATTGCCCCAGTTAGGAAAGGATGAATTGATAGATTTGCACATTTTAGTTCTATGAGGTTAGGGGCCGGCAAATTCCGCCGGCGCCACCATAATATAGATGTGTTAAGGTGATATCTTGTGTCATTTGTCTACTCCTTGCTTCTTAGGCCATCATATCGAACAGCGTCGTTTCCACTTTATGCAGGCACCTGGGATTGCGCCAAATGCACTCGCTCCTTGGTTTCTGCTGGATTGCTTCCTGCTCCGCGCGACGGTTTTCTGAGGAACAGGGAACGGTGATCGTTTTACATTCCCAGGATGACAGAGCCTCTCGGTAGAGCTGATGGTCATACCCGGAGAGGATAACCATTCCCTGGACGTGGGTTATGAGGCCTAGGAGGCGCTCGTGGTCCGCATAGGTCATCTCATGGCTGTAACATTGTGCCTTGCGCCGGGTTTCTGCGAGGTAGGGCGGATCGAGGTAAAAGCAGGTTTCAGGGCTGTCATATGCCTGGATGACCTGCTCGAAATCTCGGTGATCGATTTGGACCCTTGAGAGCCTTTTCACAAACTCAGTCAGGTGCACTGCGTGATTTGACCACTTGAGGGCAGGGTTCGAGTTCGGTACTTTTGATGAGCTCCAGCCGGTTGACCGAATAGAGCTATTCATGCTTTGCATCACGGCACAGTACCATCGCCGGGCCTTCTCTAACGGATCTTCAGCCTCTTGCCAGTGTTTCAGACAGGCATAATACTCTTCTCGGGCATAGGGCGTGAGCATCAAGAGCTGCTGAAGGGCTTCAGCCTGCTCTGGATTACGCAGTACTCGGAAGAAGTTGACTACGCCGCTGTCGATGTCGTTGAAGATCTCTATACGGCTCGGTGATTTGCCAAAGAGGAGTGCACCTGAACCACCAAAGACCTCGCAGTAGACCTGGTGTTTTGGTAGTAGCGATACCAATAGAGGTGTGAGCGCAGCCTTGCCTCCATACCATGCAAAGGGTTTCTTGTCCATATTCATCTCTCTTCCTTAAGGCAGCTCCTAGGCATTATTAGCGCCAGGAGCTGGCTGCACTTAGTCTTTTTTCCAGTAGCTCTCTACAAGGACATCGGGTTCAGGAATATGCACGACGGTGAGGAAGTCCCGGCAGGCCTGCACCATCGCATCCTTTAAGATTCCCTCTACCTCTATAATGTTCTGTTCTGGGCACTCCAATACCACCTCGTCATGTACGGCCAGGACAATGTGCGCAGTCTCTGGAAGCCGTTGGTAGAGCAGTGCCAGGGCGCGCTTGATGATATCGGCGTTGAGCCCCTGGATGGGATGGTTCTTGGCCGAGCGCTCCATGGCCCCTCGTGCGGCCTGGTCATCGAGTGGAGTGGCGATAAAGGGCCGACGCCGACCGGCAAGGGTGACTGCATAGCCTTGTTTTAGGGCCTGCTTCGCCGTGGTACGTAGCCATCTGGCCACACCTGCATAGGTATTGAAGTAGTTGATCATCAGTTCCTTTGCCACGTCTTCAGATACTCCAACCCTCGCGGCCAATCCCTGGGCACCCATGCCATAAGCGAGGCCATAGTTGATAATTTTGGCGATATCGCGTGCCGATGCCTTGCCTTTGTACAGGTAGCCGCGGGTATCCGTCTCGGGTGGCAGATTGAACATCAACTTCGCAGTCTCAGCGTGCAGGTCTGCGCCCTCTGCGAACAGCCGGAGCAGTTCTCTATCTTGCGCGACTTCTGCCAGGATGCGCAGCTCGATGTTGCTCAGGTCGGCCTTGAGCAACTTATACCCGGCAGGGGCTATGAAGCACCGGCGGATGTTCTCGTCCTCATTCTTCTCGTGGGAAGGGATCTGCTGGAGATTGGGCTTGCTGCAAATGATGCGGCCGGATGCTGCGCCGATCTGGGCGAAGTCCCCGCGCAGGCGCCCATCTGATCCAATCACCGCGAGGATATTTTCGCCGAAGGAGCTATTGAACTTCTGGAGTTTCTTCCACTGCACCAATTTCGCTATCAGTGGAAAACGCGCGGCATAGGGCTCCAGGCTACTCTCACGTGTTGAGATCACGTGAATACCCATTGATGATAGCGCGGCCAGCAGCTGCGTTGAAGAGGCCAGATTGATAGTCGGATCTCCCTGGGGCGTACGTGAGGGTCTTGGTGGTGCTTTATGATCGGCTTTCCAGGAGGCAAGCCCTTCCTTTCGGAACGCGGGCCAGCTAGATGACGTCCGTTCAGATTGGTACGCATGCATCAAGCGTTGCTCTTCGGCTTGGAGCGCGCGCTGGTGCGTATCATATGCCTTTTGTAGCGCTTTCCCTAGCGTGGTGGCGATTTCTTGCTCTAGAATTTGTTGACGTTCGGCTTTCTTCTGGAGCATCGACCTCCAGAGCGTCTGATCAATGAGGACGCCTCGCAATTCCATCGCCGCCAGCGCGGGGAGGGCCTGGTTTTCCACCTGGGCAATACGAGCGAGGTCAAGTTCGTGGATGCGTTGTTGCTGCCGCTCATAGATACGGTACGGGACTTCAATATCCTGTACCATGTATGCCAGCTGCTGCGCTGGGAACGGTAGTGACCATTCTGGCCGCATATGGAGTCTAGGGAACCAGGCCCGCGGCTCTTTTTCTACCGAGATCTGGTAGCGTGCGGCTGTCTGTTGGAGGCTGACGGAGAACTCTTTCTCGCTGAGCCCCGAGCCGTGAATGAGTTGCTCGACTAGCATCGTGTCGTAGACCTGTGGGAGTTGGATAGCAAAGTGGGCGGAGAGGAATTTCCAATCAAACTTCAGGTTGTGCCCGATCCACGTTACTGTCGGCGTTTGGAACACCGCCTGTAGGGCTCTCCTCCATTCCTTCTGACTCTCCGGCGAGAGATCATAATACGGCCGCATATCGAGGATATAGACCCGGCCAGGGATCCCTATCATGATCGAGACCACGCGATCATGCAGGGCATTGAGGCCTGTCGTCTCCAGATCCAGCGCGATCGGGCCGGTAATCTGGCCGAGTGCTTCCGCGATTTCACAACATACATCGTGAAGGAAAAATGCTTCCTGGGTCACCAGCTGGAGGGCAGGGGGAGGCTGCGCACTGTGCCAGTGATTTCTCTCGTCGGTGTTTTTCGCAATAGGGGATGCCTTGATCGCTATAGTATACGAGTGGCTCGGGGCATTGTGCGCATCGTTCTACCTTGGCATCTTCCTGCTTCTCTTGTTCTTCCAATGGCTGATCTCCATCTGAAGAGAGCAGGTGAAGCAGGTCAGTTTTTTGCGCGAGCACTTGGGCCTGCAGTTCGGGTGTGAATGCACCTTTTGCCGCATGGACGTGGAGTTTCTCACCGTTCAAGCTCAGGTAGACATCGTGTTTCTGCAGGTCTTCGAGAAGTTCAATTGGGGTCATAGATCAAAGTCCTCCCATTCTTTCCCATTTGCGGGGGGTTGCATGCCATTTTGTTGTTTTTGAGGGCTTTTTCCCTCGTCTTCCGATGCGGCGATTTCTATAGAGTCGCTTGTAGAGCCAATCTTCGATTTTTGCATTGTTTCGTTTTCGGCGATTTGCGGGGGGTGCGGGGGGTGTTTCCCATCGGATCCACTCTCATTTTTTTCTTTTTCAGACTCTCTACGTAGAGAATCTGGTGTTTCAAAAATTTCGCCTGGACTTGGTAGGGAACTACCCCCCGCACCCCCCGCAAATACCCTCCAAAGACTCTTTTTATGGTGGGTATCTAGCATCTTCTCCAGGCAGAGATTCTCGTCTCCAAAGCAGGCATCAATGCGCTTGTCAAGCGCTTTCCCGAGGCGTACGCTGAAGGTCGCTGGCTTCTCTTTGAGGGCGACCTGCAGGGTATCTGGGAGGACTTCACCCAGCGAATTTTGCGTATTTTCACTCACACCCCCCGCAACATCACCCGCACCCCCCGCAGTGCCTGCAGATTGTTGAATCGCTTTGATGATGGTAGAGAGCGGAACCCACGCTTCCCCCACCTCACAGCGCCATGCCTGGAGGAATGCTTCCCACTGGCGGCCGTCCTCGTCGGCTTGTTCATCCAGTTCATCCATATTAGTCAGGAAGCCTTGGACGCCTGCGTATTCCAGAATGCCGCCGATGGTTTCGACCCAGCCGGTGAACGTGCCCATTGAGGGGAGGTGCTCGTAGCGGGGTTGACCAGCTGCATACCAGGCGCGTGCCAGCGTGAGTAGTGCTTTGACCAGTTCCACGCGATGTTCCTTAACCCACCCGGCCAAGTCCTTGTGCGTGAAATTTTTGCGTTTATGGGGTTTGGAGCTTTTCGCGTTCATGCGGATGCGGTAGCACCGGCGGGTCAGATCTCCTCCGAGCCGAATATTGTTGCCGGTTGCGATCCACGTGGCTCGTTGGGGCACACGCGCCATTTTCGATACCCCCAGGATGCGCCCCTTCCACCAGTCGGCTGTTAGAACTGCGTCCAGATGTTTGGACTGGAGACGTTCGACAATGTTATCGATGGTTATCACTGTCGCGCCCTCTATCAGAAGCGCAGTGATGGACTTTTGCAATTCATCCGGGTTCTCCGACATGGTGAGAACTGAAGAACTCGAACCGGTTGCAATGATAGAAGCCACATCACTCAACAATCCCTTCCCGGTTCCTCTCTTTGGGGCATCTAGAAGCGCTAAGGGGATATGCCGCTGAATAGCGGGACGTGCAATGGGCGTGAGTAATAACCCGAGCGCGTTGGCCTTATCGGCCTCGCTGGCATAGGCAAACTCTCCAATGGCATCCCAGATGCAGGCCAGGGCAGCTTCGCGTTCTTCTCGCGTAGGATTCATCGGGACTGTTATCTTTGGCATGTCCTTTGAAGGGGCATAGTAGAGACGTGTTGTCCGATCATACCCTGGTTTGTCGAGGATACTGCCGTCCGGCCTAATAACGGGCACTTCGACAATCGCCACGAGCGCAGGGAATGGTAAGTGAGGCTTCCGTATTTGCCGCGCGAGTATTTGCTCGGCGATTTCCTTTGGTGGTGGACACGGCGCCTTGGTATACAGTTCTTCGGCCCCGGCAACCTTTTTGAGTCGGTAGAAATTCGCGGCATGGGTGAGCACTTCTCTGACCTCGGGAATCCCCATTTGCCCGATAATTGGTCGATGGTCCTCATCATGACCGACACTCACCAGCCGCGCCGCCTGCAAAAAGAGGCTCGGTGCGCACTTTTCTTGCTGCTGAATGGCCGCAAGGGCCTGATTGGTCATATCGCGCAACTGATCTTCTCCGATGATAATCTCGGGGAGTGAATCCGGCGAGGGCGCAGATCCCGCCACGCTCTTAGGTGGCGGTGGGGGGCTTGCGCTGCCATTTGCGTTGGCAGCCAATGGATAGAGGCGGCGCAGATCCTGCCATGTTTTCTCACGGCAGCTATTGTGCTGGCACCCCGCGGCGATAGCGCCGTTCTCAAATTGGACTATATAGGCGCTTCGGTCCGTGTGATCCTCATTCCAGGGGCAGACGTTGAAGATCCAGCGCATGCCGTTATTCCATGGCTTGGGTTCCTGGACATCCAAGTGATTGGTAGCTATCCAGGAGGTCAGGTCAAAGGCAGGAGGCGTTCCCCGCCGAGAAACCTGGCGTCGTGGCTCCGCCTTTGGTGGAAGCGGTTGGCGAGCAATCGCCTCAAGCAAATCCTGGGATACCGGGTGTATTTCTTCTGGAACGACGAGCAAGCGCGCCATACGATGGGGTCGCTCATGCGTATCATCACCCTTACAGGCCAGAGTCCCATACAACTTGCTGATGCGCGAAGGGTTAAAGACGGTTTGATCGATGTGAACACCTTCGCTATCAAATGCGTCTGCTAGCCCTCCGAGAACGCGCTGCACTAGATCTTTCCTGGTCACATCTAGATCGATGCGGTAGAGTAAATGGGCACCATTGCCGCTATCAGCCAGGATAGGCGCAGGCCATCCCATGGCGTGTAACTTTTGCCGGATAGATTCTGCATGCGCGATCGCTGCTTCATGCTCTTGATCTGATGCGGAGATGTCTGCGGGGCGATCGGGATCAGCATCGATGAGAAGCCATCGGTAGGCCAGGATATGGCCGTCCGAGGTACTGCTCTTGTTCATGCGCATCTCATCCGCGGAGCGCAGGCGATTCTGTGCTCGTGCCAGAAGCTTGGGAATGCAAGGTTGAAGTGTGACATACACTCCCTTGGCAGATGTCAGAGTCTTGAGCGCTTCGACCATCGCTAGTGGGTCATTGAAGTACCCGCTAGCTTGGTAGGGATAGCGTGATGCGCGTGTCGTGGCATTCAGTATGCGTAGCTCTGCCACATGCCCGGGGGCTATCAGGACCTGGAGGGCCTGTAACACCTCCATCGTGTTGATCAAGCGTTTCTCATACGTGATCATGCGTATCTCCTCCCTATCAGCGTTTGAATGGCTTTCTGTGCGCGTCTGGCTTTTTTCTCATCGCGTAGTTTCTCAGCATCATCCTTTGCTTTTCCGATTAGATCAGAGGCTTCTCCGGCGGTCATATGTGGCGTCACGGGGATTTTGTATTTGTTGAGTAGATAGCGTTGCTTATCGGAAACGGGTTTTGCGCGCCAAGGGTGATTATTGTCAACAAGCACGGCCTTATTGGCACCGGCTTGCAGCACTTTTGCTTTCATCTCGGCGTGTTGCTGGGCCCATTCCAGAGGGGACTCCTTCAACCATTGTTGCTTCTGATAGCCGGGGGCCAGCTGGGCCCAGACGGAGTAGTAGCCGTCCTTGTAATCCGAGGGCACCAGGTACACCTTGTGTTTGTGCTCCCCAATTTCGAGCACATAGGTGCCGGTCCTCTGGCGTTTCCATTCCATGCGGGCCAGCATGTTGAGGGCGAGATCCTGTGTTCGGCGTGAGACCTTCGTGGTGCGTGCTTCGCGTTCCTCTTGCTCTTCGCGCTCTTGACGCTCGCGCTCCTTCGTCTCGGTGATACTTTCGCCGTTCAAGAGCGGCATGTTCAGTGCCTTGCCCAAGGTCAGGGGCTGGATCCGGTGTTTGAGGCAATTATCGGTGATGTCGAGGATAATCGCGTCTTTCTTCCCCGGAGCCAGCCGCGTGCCTCTTCCAATGCACTGGGTAAAAAGAGCTCTTGATTTGGTAGGGCGGGCCATGATGATGCAAGAGGTCTGGGGAGCGTCGAAGCCCTCGGTGAGCACACCACAATTGCACAGCACTTCTACAGAACCCCGCTCGTAGTCGTGCAGGATCTGTTTGCGCACCTCAGAAGGCGTTTCTCCGCTGACCACCTCGGCGCGCACGCCCATATCGGTGAAGGTTTCCGCCAGGTGGGCCGCATGCTCAACGGTGACCGCGAAGCAGATCCCCTGTCGTCCCAGGCAGTGCTTCTTATAGGCAGAGACAATGGCCCTGTTGCGCTCAGGGGTGTCAACCGCGACCTCAAGTTCATCGAGCTTAAAATCTCCCGCTTGGGTATGAACGTCATCCAGTGAGGTGGTGGTCGGGATAGCGATGGCCCTCAGATCGCAGAGGAACCCCTGCTCAACCATATCGATGATTGATGCGGAGAATACCGGTTCTCCGAAAATGGCTTCGATACTTTGCTTATCCAACCTATCGGGCGTCGCAGTGACCCCCAGGACAAACGCATCTGGTAGCATGTCGAGCACTGCTTGGTAACCACTAGCAGAGCTGTGATGGCATTCGTCAATGATGACCAACCCATATCCGAATAGCTTGAGGTTCTGGAGGTGTTCGGGGCGGCTGATCGTCTGAATTGAGGCGACGGTGATGGGTGCTCCGTACTCGTGGCGACCCGCTCCCACCTGCCCGATGATTACGGTGGGATCCACCATGCGGAACTTATCCGCGGCCTGCTGGAGTAGCTCCTGCCGGTGCGCGATGATGAGCGTGGTGAGTCCGAGGCGCCGTGCGATCTCTGTAAAAACGATCGTCTTCCCGCCTCCAGTTGGCAGGACTAAGAGCGCTTTCCCTCCCTGCGGCTGCAGGTTGTAGGAGGTAATAACCCGATCTATGCATGTTTCCTGGTACGGGCGCAGGGCGATCGTAGGAGGTGTTAATATCACCTGGCACCTCCGATCGCACAGGGTTCGGAGGTTTCCGGAGCCAGGAGAGTACGCAATGCGGCCAGGGCGCACTTGTTATGATAATGGGCATTGGCTGGCCGCGGTGATTTGGGCGAGAGCATGCGGCTGATCTCATTGAGAGGAGTAGGCGCATCGTTCAAGCCATAATAGCGCCGGACGACTAGTCTCTGCTTTTCGGGGAGCGCCTCAATAGCGCTGTAGAGGGAAGCATATTCCTCTTCGAGCGACTTGGAAGCTTCTAAGCGGACCTCTACAGAGAGTGTATCGGCAAAAGGCGTCTCTGTTTCCCGTTGCACTGGTACATCCAGGCTTAGAATAGAAAGAGGCTTCTGGTAACTATGCCAGGTTTTGATAAGGTCAGATCGCCCGTTGACATAGTACTCAATCATTGCCCTTTTCGCGACTTTCACCAGATACCGGCAGGGATCCTCTTTTGTCAGGGCATTCTGTAGGGCTTCCAGGATAGCTACGTTCGCTTCCTGTACCAGATCATCGCATTCGATGTGATGGCTGTTGTGAAGGTTGTTATAGATGTGTTTGGTTGCCATCGCCTTGATGCAGGGTTGAAGAGAGAGGATGATTTCATCTCTTACTGGCTCTCCAGCTTGTGCGCGTGCAACCAGAGCTTGTTGTTGTACCCATGTAGGGCTGGCAATTGTTTTCCAGGCCATAGCATCTTGCTCCTCATGGCGCTTGACGTCAAGCCTCCAACACAGGATACTATGAAGGAGGACTTGATTATCGAGACGAAAGTACGTTTACGAGAAAAGTTTCTCAATCGGGCTTGGTATGTGGCGCATGCCAAGCCTTTCTGCTTGCTAGCGGTGTGTGTGCATGTAGTATTCCTCATCGCCTCTATCAATGGGGCGGCTCGCTGGATAAGACCGAGGAATAAATGCCGCCTTTAGGATATGTTGGCCGTGATCCGGATTGGTCAAGATATGGCTATAGTGACCTCTCACTAAGGCTGAAGCCAGGTAAATGCCCAAGATCAAGCCAGCGATTAATCCCAGCAATCCTGAAACTACAATCCAGGGGAACACCTGAGTTAGCATAGCTCTTTCTCCTTTCAGAATGTAACTTTACGGCCGTTATTTGTCTTTTTTTGCCCTTCTTTGATCATTTTTGCTTGCGCTGATGGAAGTATACGGCCGTATCTTCTCCGATGTCAATGCTTTTTTAGCGGATTTTGGCAAAGATGATCAATTACAACTAAACAAATTGATTTCTTTGCAACTATATGCTAGTATCTAGCCAATACAATGTACAGAAAAGGGAGGGTTTTATGACCACATTTGAAGACCTACGAACCAATGCTGGATTGACTATCACTCAACTATCGAAAGAAGCGGACATATCCCGCGCAACGATCGAAAAGATTGAGAAAGGAAAGCCTGTCAGAGCAGCACTGGCTGCGCGTGCCTGTATCGCGTTGAGCAAACATCTTGACCGATCTGTAACTTTTCAAGAACTCGGTATTCAAACAGTTCGGTAGACTTTGTTGTACGTTTGAGGAACGGTTTGCCATGTTGCTTAACGCGGTTTTGGTATTTATGTGCCTATAAGCTTTGTTCACGTTGAAACCTTCCTATTTAATGATGTATGCTAAGGGCACGGCTGTCTTAACGCTAATAATACTTCACACAGAAAAAGAGGAGAATGTCGTAAATCGGACGTTTTACTCACGTTTATAGTGTCGTTACCACCTGTCATTTACCTGTCGTTTGTGCCGTAATGCTCCATTTTGAAGATGTGTTTTGCTTGACCCTACTGTCGTAGAACCTTAGAATTCATTTAAGGGGCTGAGATGAACCAGAAGCTACGTAATGCCAGGAAGCAGCGGTTATGGTCACAGGCTTTCGCTGCAGATAAGGCTGAAGTAAGTGAACGCACCTATATGCGCTGGGAGCTGGGTACGCAGACACCCAGAGGGTATAATCTGAGTTTACTGTGTCAGGCTTTTGGGATGTCTCCTCGGGATCTGGGATATACAGATGATGGACATTTGCTGGATACAACTGGAGATGCAACCACATCGACAAGTGTTCCGGCACAGCCATCAATCTACGAGTTGCAGGAAAGTCAAAGCCCATCAATCATTGTTTTAACAAGGGAGCAAGCATCATATCTCTCTTCCATACTAATAGGAGAGGACAAAATGGCGCACTTTGACGAGTCAAGGCGGAACGCATTAAAACAATTGCTGGGCGTATCTGGATTAACACTGGCAATGCCTATGAATGAGCTGATAAACCCTGAGCCTTGGGATAGGCTCAGCAGAGGACTTGCCAAGCCAACAAACATTAATGAGGAAACGTTAACGCACTTTTCAAAGCTAGTAGACACTTGCTGGGGACTGAATAACGCGAGTCAGCCCGAGACCGTACAGGAGATCCTACCAACCTTCTTACCAAGGGTAGAGACCCTGGCCCAAACATCTTCAAAGAACCAGAAAGCGGCAGCGGCGATCGCCTCACAAGGTTACATACTTGCGGCTGAGGTGGACAAGGGCAACGTTCCTGTGTTAGAGAGGTACTGTGATCTAGCAGTGCAGTATAGCCAGCTTACAGGCGACTATAGTATCCAGGTAGCTGCACTTAAACAGATGGCAACGATCGCTCTTGTTGCCAAGAAGACTGACAAGGCTTTGCAGACATATCAGAGGGCGCTTTCTCTTACACGTTATGTCTCTCCTCTGCTACGTGCCAGAATATATATGGGATTGGCCAGCGCCTACGCGCGATGTGGAAACCAGCAAGATGCGCTGAGGTATAGAGGCCGCGCACACGAAGTGTTTCCCTCGCAGCCAGAAGAAGACCCAAGTTTCCTGTATACGGTTTGTAATGAAGCAGTTCTCCATCTGTATGATGGGCTGACATACATGGACTTAGACCAGCCTCAACAGGCCTGGGACGCGCTGGCACAAGTAGATGGACTTAACCCCAAGCTCCCCATCGCGGAAAGTTGGCGTATTGAGATTATCAACCTGCAGGGAAGTGCAGCGGCTGAATTGGGAAATCTTGAGATGAGTTGCGCATATGTTGAAGCGGGTGCTAACGCTGCAGTTGAACAGGGATATGAAATTTGGCAAAGCGAGTCTGCGGATGTTTTTAAGCAAATTCAGATGCGCTGGCCTGTGGAAACTCGTGTTAAGAATCTTGAGGGGTTGTTTCAGCAGCGTGGTTGAAATCTGTGGAGATTGATTTTGTATGTGTAATTCTGTTAGATGAAGTGTTCCAACCAGCAAATAGCATGGAAAGCTAACCGAACATATTTTTCATGCTATTTGCTGGTTGGTAAGAAGAGGGAATGGCTTGGTTGATCAAGATGATTCTTCAGTAAGAATATGTAATCTTTCGATTCCCGCCTTGCCCATGTGATATGGTGGGCCTTTCTTAATAAAAGAAATAAGTATGAATATAAACATGTGGAGGAGGATATACTATATGGATTGGAATAATCCGAATCATATTGCTATTTTTGCAGGTTGGGGTCAATGGGTCAGCGCTATTGTCTCACTCGCCGCAGTGATTGTTGCTATCTGGGTTTCCATCCGAGCCAGTAAAGATTCGCAAAAGCAATCGCAGCGCATTCGTTATGACTCTGCTCTTCCCGCGCTTGTGATTGCTGGTGATAATCCCGTGCATACTATAAATGATAGCGGCCCTAACGATAGTGCTTATATCTCTTACGATGACCGTAGAAGTCATCGCTTACAAACAATTCACACCCAGCTGGGAAAGAAAGGGTGGATCGACTGGAATGAGGCAAAGCACCTTTTAACGCTACAAAATGTAGGAACTGGAGTTGCTTTCAATGTGATGAGTGTCATCTTTGGTCCAGAAGCATTGGCGCATAACGACAAGCTTTTGGATGCTTCGAGGAATGATTATTGGCATACTAAAATTAACATTATCAATATAGGAGAAAGTAAAACCTGTCAGTATTCCAAGCCTGTTTTGGCTTTGCTTAAGGGCAGTATAGACAGTTATTCGTTTTTGGCTCCTTCCCAACCGATTATTAGTCCAGCAGAAAAAGAACGGATGCTGTATGAAGATTGGATCATTTGTCGCGTAACAACAACGTATCGCGATATTTTTAAGCGCAAGCACGCTAGCATTTTTGATTTAGACATTAGAGGTCATTGGATTATGAGGGCATTCTTAGAAGACATTCCCAATGATCTTTATGATTTACAGAAAGAAGAACATCCCAATCATACTCATGCTGTGGACAAATATTTCGGCCATTTATTTAAAAAAAAGTAGCAGTGTCTCTATTGTTCACTATGATAATCTATGAAGATTCATCTTACTGGATGAATAGAATGCTTTAACTATGACAACGTACTCAAACGCAATTAGCGTATTCCTTTCTTACGCCCATGAAGATGAACCATTGCGCGATGAGTTGGTGAAGCATCTCAGTTCACTCGAACGTCAGGGACTCATCTCGACCTGGTTCGATCGGAAGATCGCTCCGGGTACTGACTGGGCCAGGACGATTGATGAGCGATTAGACCATGCATCGATTATCCTTCTGTTGGTCAGCTCGGATTTCCTCGCGTCGGACTATTGCTATCAGGTTGAGATGAAACGTGCGTTGGCTCGCGACCAAGCTGGCCAAGCTCGCGTCATTCCCGTGATATTGCGCCCAGCTGACTGGAAAGGCGCCTTGTTTTCTCATTTACAAGTCTTGCCAACTGATGGCAAAGCGATCACCGTCTGGAGCAATCGCGATGAAGCATTTGTGGATGTGGTGACTGGTATTCGTCGAGCTATCGAAGATTTGGCGTTGTTGCCAGCTAGCTCTCCGCGTGCCGCTTTGCCATCCATCTGGAGCATCCCCTATCCGCGTAATCCTTTCTTTATGGGGCGAGATGAAGTTCTCTCACAATTACATGCTCAATTACAAGCAGGCCAGACAATGGCTCTTTCCCAATCCCCTACTGCTATTAGCGGGCTGGGAGGGATCGGCAAGACACAGATTGCTACGGAATATGCTTATCGCTACCACCAGGACTATGAAACTGTCTTGTGGGCACGGGCTGAGAGTCAAGATACGCTCATCTCCTCCTACATCGCGATTGCCAAGCTTCTCAATCTCCCAGAATGTGATGCAGAGGAACAGGAGATCACTATAGAGGCCGTCAAGTTGTGGCTACAGAAGCATCAGAAGTGGCTGCTTATTCTTGATAATGCGGATGAATTGGATGTGTTACCGCCATTTCTTCCTATTGTTCCTGGAGGCCATATTCTACTGACCACACGGGCCTGGGATATGCAGCGGCTCGCCACACGCCTGGAGGTGGAAACGTTGTCTAAAGAGCAAGGGGCCGCCTTGCTCTTACGACGAGCCGGTCTCCTGGCTCCGGAGGCCGATTTGTCGCAAGCGCTATTTGAAGATTGGCAATTAGCAACCTCAATCACGCATGAGTTGGGTGGATTACCTTTGGCTTTAGATCAAGCTGGGGCTTATCTGGAAGCGACTGGGATGAGCTTGCAGGAGTATCAAGAGATCTATCAAATCCATCGACAAATGTTGCTTCAAGAGCGCCGTTCCCGCATTTCTGATCATCCTGAGGCTGTAGCAACCACCTGGTTACTTTCCTTTAGGCGCGTCCAGGAGAAGAATCCTGCGGCAGCTGACCTGTTGCACCTGTGCGCCTATTTGGCACCAGATGCCATTGCAGAAGAAATCTTGACGGCAGATTCCTCGGTTCTTGGACCGCTACTAGCTCCTCTTGCCTCGAGTGCGTTGCTGCGCAATCAAGCCATCGAGGTTTTACGGGCTTATTCGCTGGTCCGACGTGATCCTAGTGAGAGGACGCTCTCCGTTCATCGGTTGGTTCAGACAGTACTCCAGGACACGTTGAATGAAAGGGAACAGCATACTTGGGCCGAACGGGCGATGTTGGCGATCAATGCAGCATTTCCAAAAGCAAAACATGGTGCCTGGCAGCAATGTGAACGGCTTCTGATTCAAGCACTGGCAGGAACACAGATTATTCAACAGTATCAGATTACCAGTCGGAAGGCAAGTCGTCTGCTTTATGAGTTAGCATCCTACTTTCAGCATTATGCGCGTTATGGTGAAGCGGAGCCCCTTTACCAGCAAGCTTTATATATTATGGAACAGCAGCTGGGAGCCGAGCATCCCGATGTGGTGTCTCCGCTCAGCGAATTGGGGCTGCTTTACAAAAAGCAGGGCAAGTATGTAGAGGCAGAACCGTTTTATCAGCGTGCCTTACACATTATAGAACAGCATCTGGGGTCCGAGCACCCCTGGATGGCATCTTTGCTTAATAACTTGGCGGGTCTGTATGTTGAGCAGGGTAAATATGCGGAGGCAGAGCCACTCTGCCAGCGTGCCTTGCACATCAGGGAGCAGAACCTGGGACCCGAGCATCTCCGGATGGCATCTTCGCTTAATAACTTGGCGAATCTTTACCAAAGGCAAGGTAAATATGTGGAGGCAGAGCCACTCTGCCAGCGTGCCTTGCACATCAGGGAGCAGAACTTGGGGCTCGAGCATCCTGATGTGGCATCTCCGCTTAATAACTTGGCGAGTTTGTATGCTGTGCAAGGCAAGTATGCGGAGGCGGAACCATTTTGCCAGCGCGCCTTGCATATTATGGAACAGCATCTGGGGCTCGAGCATCCTGATGTGGCATCTTCGCTTAATAACTTGGCGAACTTGTATGCTGCGCAGGGTAAGCATGCGGAGGCGGAGCCGCTCTATCAGCGTGCCTTACACATTATAGAGCAGCATCTGGGGTCCGAGCACCCTGATGTGGCAGTTTCGCTTAATAACTTAGCGAACTTGTATGCTGCACAAGGCAAGCATGCAGGGGCGGAACCACTTTATCAGCGTGCCTTACACATTATGGAACAGCAACTGGGAGCCGAGCATCCCGATGTGGTGTCTCCGCTCATCGGATTAGGGAGCCTTTACCAAAGGCAGGGTAAATATGCGGAGGCGGAGCCGCTCTGCCAGCGTGCCTTGCACATCGGGGTGCAGAACCTGGGACCCGAACATCCCGATGTGGCATCTTCGCTTAATAACTTGGCGAACTTGTATGCTGAGCAGGGTAAGTATGCGGAGGCGGAGCCACTTTGCCAACGCGCCTTACACATTATGGAACAGCAACTGGGGTCCGAGCATCCTTATACTCAAACTGTTCGTGCAAATTATACCAACCTCCTACAAGAGATGAAACCTAACATAAGCCAGGGTGAGTAGAAAATGACTCTGGTGCTCTTTTGCCAGTGGGTGAACCATTTTCTGTGTTTGAGTAGCCTTATATAGAAGCCGCTTGTACCACCGTTTAAGAGAGGAAGATCTGACATCCACTTCGACATCCACTTTGACATCCACTTGCGCGAACAATAGGGGATACCGCCGGCCAGTTTTGCACAAGAATTGTAGAGCGGTGAGCGCGATGCGGACGTTGTGGAGGGCTATACTCTGGTCAAAAATGGGGAATTGTGTTATTGTTATGAACAGGACAATTAATTGGGAATACTCGTCCTCACAGATCGTACTACATTCTTAGAGGAAATGCTTATGGATAGTTCTCTTCAACGTGCTAATCCCGCTACAGACGATAGAGAGAGCACTGTTGTCGCTGATTATGAGGAGGATGCACTGGCTGCTGAGGAGGAACATCATGTCCATTTACCGAATCCAAGCCTGTGGCCTGTACTGCTCAGTGTCGCAATTCTGGTTTCGATAGTTGGCTTGTTGTTCATTCCCGATGCGCCGTGGCTGACTCTGGTTGGCGCCGTCTTCATTCTGGTAGGTATTCTGGGATGGGCACTAGAAGATCCAATGGCTGCGCCAGAAGAAACGTATATTTCTTCTCCACAGCTAGCTGGAGCTCTGGGGAAGTTCCAGATTGGTCAAACTGTCATTGATAGAGATGGTGAGTCACTGGGCTCTGTGCAGGCTCGCCTGGGCAATTACATTCTGGCCGACCGTGGTGGTTTCTCCATGAAGGTCTATTATGTGCCGCTACGCTTTATTGAGAATGACGTTGTCAATAATACTGTGCGTTTGAAGGTTAGCGAAGTGGATCTGCTCAAGCGTGGTCTTGACCGCGTGCCAACTGATCTCTACGATGAGTCGCCCGAGTATGGTGTGCCAGATGTAAAAGGTGTGCCAATGTTTGCGCGTGGTCCGCTGTCTCCTGCCGAGACCGGTCACTACAACTATGGCCCAAATTTCCCTGGTATCAATACCGATGCGGCTGGCTCATATCATCCCGATGAGGTTCGCCCAACACCTCAGCGCTATGTATCTGACCGTCGTGGTTACAATACACGTAGATCTCTCCCACCTCGTGTTGCGGCCGCCGACTAAGCACATCAAAAAAAGATGCGAGCAATGCTCGCATCTTTTTTTTTATTTCCTGTTCCCGCAAGATGAGTTTTCGCACCTACGGTGCTCAAGGAGCTTTGAGGTGTTGATGCATCAACACCTCAAAAAATCAGATTATTGATAATCATAGAACCCTTTGCCGCTTTTCTTTCCATAATATCCCGATTGAACCATGCGGCGCAGCAGGGGAGGGGGAGCATACAGTGGATCCTTGTATTCATCATAGATCGCTTCTGCCGCCCAGAGCGTTGTGTCGAGCCCCACATAGTCAAGCAGTGTAAAAGGACCCATGGGATAACCACAGCCGAGCTTCATGGCTGTATCGATGTCATCTCGGCTGGCGACACCGTTTTCCAGCATACGGACGGCCGAGATCAAATAAGGGATGAGCAGGAAGTTGACGATGAAGCCCGCCGTATCTTTGGCCAGTACTGGCGTCTTGCCGAGCGAACGGGCGAATTGTTGGACGGTCTCGATTGTTTCATCAGAGGTGGAGATGGTGCGTACGATTTCGACCAGCTGCATGACCGGGGCCGGATTAAAGAAATGCAGGCCCGCCACTTTGTCGGATCGTTTGGTAACCGCTCCCATCTGGGTGACACTCAGTGATGAGGTATTGCTCAATAATAGTGCCTCGGGTTTGAGCAGGCGATCAAGAGCAGGATAGAGACGTAATTTCTCCTCCATATTCTCGATGACCGCCTCGATAATGATGTCACAGTCGGCCAGGTCCTCCAGGTTGATTGTGCCGCGCAGGTGTTCACGTGTTTCCACCGCCTGTTGCGCTGTGAGCTTACCTTTGCTTTCCATCTTCTGCCAGGCCGCCTCTATGCGCGCCAACCCCTTATCGAGCAGTTCTTGATTGACCTCGCGCACAACTGTAGTATAGCCTGACTGCGCGCAGGTCTGCGCGATACCTCCACCCATTAAGCCGCATCCGATAACGCCAACTTTGCGAATTTCCATTGATGCAATAGTCTCCTCTAAATCAAAAAATAAACTAGTAGCTACTCTCTAGTATACGCTTTTTTATTGAGCTCTGCTGTAAAAACGAAATGAGGCCTATTATTTACGATGAGCGGGCATCAGCCTGCTCGTCGTGCTCGAATTCTTTCCAACGAGTTATGACTGATGCGATCAGTGGCTTGCCATCGATCTGGCGTTCCTGAGGCAGGCGCCACTGTTTATAGCTGCTGTGGGCCGTGACGGCTGGTCCGAGCACATTTTTGATGATGGATGAATAGGTTTCGGGTTTAGGGGGAAACAGGTAGCCATAGTGGGTATCTTCGAGATAAAAATAGTGACCATTTTGTTGATGCCAGCTACGAATATCTTCCTGGCTATGGATGCGTTGACCATGCCCGTGGTGTTCCAGGTCGTAGGTCAGTGGGCCGATGGGGAAGCAGTGAAGATGGGCATGGAAGACTGTCTGGTGGAAGATACCATGTTCCCAATACACCGGCTCGGCATAGTAGAGCTCAAAAAAGCGCCGCACTTCTTGCTTGAGTTCGAACAGTTCATCATCCAGGCTGGAGGAGACATCACCGTAACAGGTATAGTGTTGTTTAGGGATAATCAAAATGTGACCTTCAACCAGGGGAGCATGATCGGCTACCAGGCGTAAATTTTGCGTTTCCTTCATTATCAGTGGAGCGATACGGTCTATCTGGCAGAATGTACAGTCGCGTTTTATATCCAGCATGGATGTGCTATGGGTATCTGACGATGCGCTGCTCTGACGCTGCATGCGGTGAGCTCCTTTGCTTGTTTTTCCTCTTTTGGGTATAGAATGTGTATACCTATATATAATATCATGTCAGGATGCTGCATCTCTGTATAGCGTCCTGACATGATATTGAGGTTGTTACGATTTAGCCCGCGTGGCGGAAGCCAGCCTCGTTCATGGTAAGAGAGGCACCTTCAGACTGTACGCCGGCTTCAACGACCTCCGCGATGACCAGGGTTGAATCGCCAGCTGGTACGCTGTTCTGTACTTTACAGGTGGTCCAGGCCAGGGCGTCGTTGAGTACTGGATAGGCATCTTGCTGCATTGTGTATGCGATGCCAGCCAGCTTATCTGGATTTTTGAAGTACGATCGACCGAGCTGGCCAGCCAGCTCGCGCTGTCCCGTTTTCAGGACGTTGATAGTGAAGGTCTGGCTATGTTGAATCATCGAGAGCGATTTGGCATCGTTCTCGATAGAGACGGCGATCAGAGGGGGCTCAAAAGAGACCTGGGTGAGCCAGTTGGCTGTAAATGCATTTACAACCTCGCCCTCCTTACTCATAATCACATAGAGCCCATACGTAAATGTACGTAATGCTTGCTTCTTAACTGCCGGATCCATGTTTCACCTCGCTTTTGCTATAGTATGTATCTTTATTGTAGTCTCTGGATGGGTCCGATATCCAGTCACCTGTACTTGAGGTTATGCCAGCATCTGGCAACTAGTACTTTACCACTATACTTGTATTGATTTGCTTTGGAATACGTGCATATGAGACAAGATGATTTTGAGATGCGAAGAGTTTAAGAAAATGCACATTGTATGTTTGTTTGGGAAAGGGGAGCTTACGCTGTGCGAAGGTATTCAATGTTCGGGGGGATAACGACGCTCTGTTTGTGTTTGCTGCTGGTGTTGAGTGGTTGTGGATCCACCAGCGCACCATCAAGCGCTTCAAAACCGACCCCTACCAGTACGCCTGCGGGTGCGAAAGCAAGCGCGACAGCAACGTCCAAGCAAGGAACTTCACCATCGGCTGTTTCAGCGATCCTGGCCCAGCCTACAGCGGGAAATCAGCGCGTCAAGGTATCTGTTGCTTCCGACATGCGCGGCGGGGCGTTTGAGCAGGACCGTTATCTGAACGTGCCCCCACATATGCAGATTTCCGTCTATACACGCATCCCTAAAGCTCGCTTTATGGCGGTCACGCCGGCCGGTGATCTGCTGGTCTCGGTGCCTGATGAGGGGAAAGTTGACCTGGTGCGGGCCAATCAACAGGGAAATCCTGATGTATCGACCTTTGTCAGTGGCTTACGGCGTCCACAGGATATTGTGTTTCATACTATTGGCCAGCAGACATATGTCTATATCTCCGAAACGAACCAGATCGATCGTTTCCTCTACCAGAAAGGGGATACCCAGGCTCATGATCGGCAGATTGTGGTGACGGGATTACCTGATAGCAGCAGTCCCGAATTGCATGGCGCCTATGGACATGAGCTCAAGAATATCGCGCTGGACAGCAATAATAAACTCTATGTCTCGATCGCCTCGACCTGTAATGCCTGCCTGGCGGATACCCAGAGCAATCCTTTGAGGGGCGCTATCTATCAGTATAATGCTGATGGTACCCAGGGACATCTCTACGCGCATGGATTGCGCAACGCCGAGGGACTGGCTTTTGTACCAGGTACGAACCAGCTGTGGGTAGCTGTGAACAATCGCGATAATATCCTTTATCCCCATCAAGACGCGACGGGTCAATACCAGCAGCGGATTCCGGCGTATGTTGATAATCATCCGCCTGAAGAGTTTACCCATATTCAGGAAGGGTCCAACTACGGCTGGCCGTTTTGTAATCCCAATCCCAATCAGGGCGTCAATCACATGCCATTCGATCGCGATGTCGAGTTTAATGTCGACGGTCACGTGAACTGTGATCAGATGCAGCGTATCGACAAAGGGATACAGGCCCATTCCGCGCCGCTGGGGCTGGTTTTTCTGCAGGATCCTGCTGCGCCGAACCCACAACATACCGGTGCATTGATCAGTCTGCATGGCTCCTGGAATCGTACCGTTCCCACGGGTTATAAAGTCATCTACTTCCCCTGGAATAACCAGTCGCAGCAGCCCGGGCAGCAGATCGACCTGGTCACGGGCTGGCAGGATAACACATCCGTCTGGGGCCGACCGGTTGATACCGCGATTGATCAGCAGGGCAACATCTTTATCTCTGATGATCTAAGCGGCACCGTCTATAAGCTGACGTATCAAGCATAAAAGTAGCCAGGAGTCAGGCGGCACGACCTTTAGACTTTTTCGTAGCAGTATGAGTCATCCCGGATGATTTTTCAAAAATCCGGGATGACTCATACTTGTTTTTTATGCGCGCCTGGCGCAGAGTTGATTGCTGGTAGGTTCAGCGCAGCAGAACCAGGACTCGGTAAGGTGGGGAAGCTCTTTCCGTTCACCATACTGGCGCATGGCTTTGAAGGCAGATAGCTTCTCACCTTTCATAGCAAGCGCGCGTGCTTTGATCTGAAAAAAGGTCATTATCGCGTCTGACCCCATCTGTTCGGCCTGCTCGACCAGCGTGGCAACCTGTTTCTGCAGATCATCCATGCGTGGATCGGGATGCGCCCAGCGGTAGCCAAAGGCGGTGGGATCAAATTCACCGATCCAGTTTGAACTACCGGGTGTATCCAGAT
Organism: Dictyobacter halimunensis; assembly: GCF_036245075.1. NCBI lineage: Bacteria > Bacillati > Chloroflexota > Ktedonobacteria > Ktedonobacterales > Dictyobacteraceae > Dictyobacter > Dictyobacter halimunensis. The sequence continues at coordinate 259,883 of NZ_BSRI01000002.1, read as the reverse complement.
GCGCCGAGCCGGGAGGGACGAGCAGGCGAATCGAGAGGTGAACCGGATCGATATGCTCGATGAAGTGTCCCTGCTCGAAGAAGTCAAGGAGCTCAATATAGCTATCGAGCGTTTCCCAGGGCGTGAAAGGCAGCAGTGATGGACGCAGCGTAATCCCGACGCGCTCCATCTCGGTGAAAGCCTCGGCTACATCGGCGGCGGTATGATTTTTGGCCAGCTCCTGTAACACCCTGTTGTTCAATGATTCGACCGCCGAAACCACAAAGACGCAGCCCAGTTCTTTCATTTCCGGCAGGAACTGCCGATGTTTGAGTAAGTGCTCGATCTTGATCGTGGCGTCGAAGGTCAGGTCCGGAAACTCCTGGTGCATCGCGCGTGTGATACGCAGGGCGTGGGTGGGACCATTCCAGAAATCGGGATCGCCAAAGGTGATATGCTGTGCCCCTGCGGCCACCTGGGCGCGAATATCCGCCAGCACAACGTCTGCCGGGACCGCGAAGAAGCGTCCATGATATATCGGCGTTACCGGACAATGGACGCATGTATGTTTGCAGCCGCGTGTAGATTCGGTATAGCCGACCACGCGAGTCTCTGTTCCCCGTTCCATGCGCGCATAGCGATCCAGGGCGGGCAGGTGATCGCGCTCAGGTACCAGAAACGGCGTACGCTGAATCCAGGGTCCGCTGGCATGCCCATGGCTATACACGCCCGGGATGCCATCATCTTTATCCTGTTCTACCGCGGCGATCAGTTGACACAGTGGGACCTCATATTCGCCCCCAATGGCCGCATTAATGGCATGCTGTTCGAGCAGGTGGTCGGCATTGAGCAGCGCATACAGGCCATACAGGCAGATATACGCCGCTGGATTGAGCGTACGAATGCGCTGCGCGACCTGCTCGCCCAGACGCATCGCCGTATGCATAGGGACCGAGATGGCCACGAAGCGTGCCTGGCGAATCGCCTCATCTGAAAGCGAGTCAATGGATGTATCGACACACACCGGCGCGTAGCCAGACTGCTCAAGCATGGCCGACAATGATGCCAGGTGGAAAGGTTGATGTCCCAACTCATAGCACGAGATCAACAGAATATCTCCATGCTTTCTTATTTCCTTCGTGGCGCGCCTCCCCCCCCTTTGCGCTGTGGAGCGCCCTTACTACCGGCTCCGGCCGTCTCAGGCGCCCATCCTTCTGGCATTGCGGCATCCTGCCCAAAGAAAAACTCTTCCATCTGTTCGCGTAAGATCTTACGAGACTCAGGATCGGCCATATTCAACCCATAGTGATTGATAATCAACACCTGTTGTGCTGGCCACATATCATAGGCTTGCTGTGAAATCTGTTCGTAAATGCGCTGCCCCAGCTTTCCTGGAAACGGAGGTTTCTCCAGACCAGGAAGTTCACGCTGCAACTTGACGCAATAAACCATTCTTGGCATATGAACTCTCCCTCATAAAGGGTAATAATAAAAACCATTGAGCAGCTCGCACTTGCCGTTAATGGAAAACGTCAGCCGATGCCCTATAGCATCTTACTCATTATTGTACTATGTCGGCAGCTATTATTGCACGCCTTCTCGCATGTTCCTCAGGGCTTTTAAATTTTTCTCTTTGGCGCCTGCAGCGCCGGGTTGGGAGTGTGGAGTGTATGTGGTGGGCGGCCGCGGCCGCCCACCACATACACTCCACACACAAAAGAATGTACATCTTATGACTTGCTCGTGATCTCTCGACGATCTCTGGACGAATATTAAAAAGCCCTGCATGCTCCTGTTGATCGTGGTCGTTGTTTGACAGCGAGGGAGAGATTTGCTACCATTTTTTGAACGTTTGTTTGTCCAAAAAGAGCAGTGGACTGGCAGGCAGTACGATGAAAAGGATAAGAAAGATGTCAGGGGCTTCTTCACCAGGGATGCGCATCCTTTTCTTTGGGATGGAGTGCGATTTTTCGTTACCATCCTTCACAGCGCTTATCCAGAATGGGTTTGAGATCTGCGCCGTTATTATTCCTGCCGATGGAGACACCTTGCCGGGTATACATGTCGCGCCTGCGATAGTGTCGAAGGTTGCTCCTCGGAGTCGGCGTGGTAGCCTGCCCATGTTAACGCCCGTTACCCCCTCGCTGACGCAGATGGCGTGGGCGCATTCTATCCCGGTCTGGCAGGTACGCAAGCTGAATGATCCAGAGACGCTGACAACGCTGGCCGCTTACCATCCCGATATCCTCTGCGTTGCTTGCTTCTCCCGGCTCATTCCGCGTTCTCTCTTAGAGCTACCGCGCCTGGGCGGAATCAATGTTCATCCCTCGCTGCTCCCGGCCAATCGGGGCCCCTTGCCGCTTTTCTGGACCCTGCGAGCGGGAGAGGAGCAGGCTGGCGTCACGATTCACCAACTAACCACTGCATTGGATAGCGGGCCGATTCTGGCGCAGGAAACGATTGCGGTGCCCGAAGGGGTTCGCTACGGGGAACTGGAGGCGCTCTGCGCCGGAGTAGGTGCGCGGCTCCTGGTGCAAACGATCCAGGCATTAGCGTCCGGGCAATGCCATGCACGTCCTCAGGACGAAGCCTTGAGTAGCTATCATCCATATCCGGGGGACAATGAATATGTCGTGAATGCCAATGAGTGGAGGGCTCGACGACTCTACAATTTTATTCGTGGCGTCGCTAGCGTCGAGCGGCCAGTTGAAGTTCTCTGCGCAGACGGATATCTACTGGCGGCGGATGCCATTTCTTATAGCTTAGAGGGTGAGGCGGATATAGGAGATACGGTACAGCAAGATGGTCATGGAGAAGCGATAATTATCTGCCGTGACGGCTGTGTAAGAGTATACTGTATTTGAACGACATGGCGACGTTTTTTGATATTTTTCAGGAAGAGGATAAAGCCAGGCGGTGTATCTTAAACGACTAGAAATGCTCGGCTTCAAGAGCTTTGCGGCGCGAACCATGCTTGAATTTAGCCCCGGCATCACGGCGGTAGTAGGACCCAATGGAGCAGGAAAATCCAATGTGGCGGACTCCATGCGCTGGGTGCTTGGCGAGCAGAGCATGCGGCAATTGCGCGGCAAGAAGAGTGACGATATTATTTTCGCGGGTGGACAGGGGAAGGCCCCTCTTGGCATGGCGGAGGTGTCGCTAACGCTCGACAACAGCACTGGCTGGGTCCCCTCAGAGTACAGTGAGATCACCGTCACGCGCCGCAGCTATCGCTCGGGAGAGAACGAATATCTGATCAACAAGCAGAAGGTGCGCCTCAAAGACGTCTTATTGCTGCTGGCCCAGGCACGCATCGGGCATGATTCCTATACCGTAGTGGGTCAGGGTCTGATCGATGCCGCTTTGAGTTTGCGCGCGGAGGAGCGGCGTGCGCTGTTTGAGGATGCCGCCGGTATTCGTCCCTTTCAGGTGCAGCGCACCGATGCCGAGACGCGTTTGAAGCAGACCGAGCAGAATGTGGAGCGCCTGCGTGATATTGTGAGCGAGATTGAGCCACGCCTGGCTCCCCTGGCCGAGCAAGCCAAACGAGCGCTGGAGTTCGCGCAGTTAAATGATGAGCTCAACGAGGTGCTGTTATCCTGGTACGCCCTGCAATGGCGGCGGCTACGTGCCACGCGCGAACACGCTGAACAGGCCGAACGTGAGCAGGGTCAGAAGGTGCGCCAGGCCGAGGCCGAATTGCAGCAACTCACAGAGCAGTCCCAGTCATTGCGCAACCGGCGCCAGCAGATACAGGTCCAGATCGGTGAGGCGCGTGCATCCTGCGATAAGGCCAACGAACTGGTGCGGCGGCTGGAGCGCGACCTGGCCGTTAATGAAGAGCGCATCGGTGGCCTGGAGCGTCAGCGTGGCGAACTGCAGACCGAAGAGCGCCGGTTACGTGAGCGCTCGATTGCTCAGCAGAAGCAGTTGATCGACCTGGAGGAGCAGTGCGATCTGGCGGACGAGGCGGTCGATAACGGGGCCGCGCAACTTGCCAGTTTAGAGGGTACGGTAGCGCAGGCGCAGAAAGAATATGAGATGGACGAGCGCCGGTTACGCTCGGCTCAGAGCGACCTGGTACAGGTGCAGGCGCGTCTGGGCTCAACCCAGACCGAACTGGGACGTTTGCAGAAGCAGCTAGGAGAGCGCAACCGTACCCTGGCCAGTCGGCGCGACACGATCTCCCAGACTCAGCAATCTCAGCGTACCCTGGAAGGCCGCCTGGTCGAAGAACGGGGCCGTCTTGAGGAGATGCGTACCGAGGAGCAGCAAATCCTCCAGCGCAAACAAACTATCGCCAAAACCATCTCTGACGCCCAGCAAGAACTGGAGCGTATGAAGTCCGCCTTGACGGAAGCCGAGCGGCGCAAGCGCACCACGGTGGATCGCTTGAATATGCTCAAAAACTGGCGCCAGAGTCTCAGCGGCTATAGCGATGGCGTGCGTGCACTGCTGCGGGCTCCCGCCTCTGACTTCAGCGGTCTGGTGGGTCCTGTTCCACAGTTAGGCGTCGTTGCCAGTGGGATGGAGACGGCCCTTGAAGCTGCTCTGGGACCATACATGCAGGCCGTCGTCGTGCGGACACTGGCTGATGCCCAGCGCGGCCTGGCGTATCTGCAGAAAATCCAGGCCGGTCGCGCCATGATTATCTGGATGGAACGCGTGGAAGATGATGAGGACGACGACATGCATGAGGTACGCACGATTCAGGGGCAGGTTGAAGAACGGGTGCTTGATCGTTACCTGGAGACGGTCCCCGAACTGAAGCCACGCATTCTGGGATTTGCCTGGAAGCAGCTACAATGTGAGCCTCGCTTCACCCCTATCTTTATGCGCCTCTTGCATGGTGTCGTCCTGGCCCGGGACCTGGCGGCCGCCCAGGAACTGCTGGCCTGGGGGATGGAACTCAGCATCTCATCCGACAGCGATCTGCCCTTTACCTCACTGGTCACGGTGGCAGGCGAGGTCTTGCATCTAGATGGCTGGCTGACCGGCGGCAATGGCAAAGCCGGATCGCAACAGGGACTGCTGGCCTATGAACGAGAACTGCGTGAGCTTCCGCAGCATCTGGAAGAGATTAACCTCATGATCAACCAGTTGCACGATATGATGAGCGAGGCGCAACGCAAACAAGAGGGCCGCCGCGCCGAGCAGAACGCCACCGAAAAAGAGCTCCAGAAGGTTAGCGGCCGCATCCATGAGATGAATAAAACAATCAACTCTTCTCAGAGAGAACTGGAGCGTGTACAGACAGAGATCCGCATGGCCGCCTCGATTGAGCAGCAGCTATCCTCTGAGGTAGCGGGTCTAGAGCAAGAGGTCGCTGCCGCTCATGAACGCGTGCGCACCCATGAGAAGTCACAGCGCGAAATGAGCGGACTGGTTGAGGGGCTGCGGATTGAAATGGAGGAACGTGCCACCACGTACCGGCGCAAGCAGGACGAACTGGGCCGTGAACGCACAGCGGTAGCCGTGAAGCGTCAGGAGGCGCGCTCCCTGCGCCAGCAACTCTCAAATCTACAAAATCAGGCTCAGGATCTCAAAAACCAGATCCAGCAGCAGGTCAAGCGCATCAAAGAGGCGGAACAGCAGCAGCAAGACGTACAGGAGTCCATAGCCCTGCAGAGTAAGGACCTGGAGCAGGCGCGCCAGCGTGCGGATACGCTGACGCAGGATCTGCACGTAATAGAGAAATCTCTGACTGAAATTGAGGAGCAGATCCTTTCTCAAGAGCAGCAGCGCATCAAAGTACAGCAACACACGCGTGAACTGGAGTCCGCCTATCGCCGCTCATTGCTGGACAGCCAGAAGGCGCGTGACGCCGTGGAATCCCTGCTTGCCCAATTGCAGGAGGAAATGAATATCACCGACCCGGAAGAGCTGAATCGCCATGGTAGACACACAGGGGACATGCCGGATGAGGTTGCTGATGTGGGTGAACAGGTACATGAGTACAATGGCCAGCGTGCGCTCGCTGTAACGGTGCAGAATGACGTGCATGCGCAGGCGGACGTTGTAGATCAGTTAACAGAAGAGGAAGAGACGCAGTTGCGTAAATACCGCCGACGCATAGAGAGTCTGAGGGGGCGCATCAAGGCGATGGGAGGCTGCGACGCCAATGCCCCGCAGGTCTATACAGAGACCCGGACGCGCTATGATTTTCTCACCGCGCAGATCATGGACCTTGAGCAGGCGGCTCAGCAGCTCTATACCATTATCAGCCAGCTTGATGTCACCATGGCCAGGCAGTTTGAGGAGACCTTCCAGGCTGTAAATACACGCTTCAAAGAGCATTTCACCACCCTCTTCAACGGTGGTACCGCGCGCCTGGAATTGATGGTGGCAAAGGGCAGCGACGAAGAAGGGACGATCCCCTCCAGCATGCCAGCTGGTGTCGAGGTTATCGTTCAGCCGCCCGGCAAAAAGGTGCAGGACCTCTCGCTGCTCTCAGGAGGTGAACGGGCGCTGGTCTCGGCCGCCCTGCTCTTCTCTCTGCTGGAGATCAACCCGCCGCCGTTTTGTTTGCTGGATGAAGTGGATGCCGCCCTTGACGAGTCCAACGTCACCCGTTTCTGCGACATCCTGAAGCGCCTGGCCCAGCGCACCCAGTTCATCGTGATCACCCATAATCGCGTGACTATGACGGCTGCTCAGGCCATCTATGGCGTCACCATGCGCGAAAGCGCCTCTCGGCTGCTCTCATTGCGACTTGAGCAGGTTCCGGCCTCAGCCAGCCGCTAGCTGGAGCGAACGCTCTGCTGGAGCGAACTTGCTGAGAAGGTGTTGACAGGAGAGAATGGCTGTGATAGTATTCCCTCTGTTAAGAAAGCCGCTTGTATGTGCAGGTGAGCTGGTGACAATAGCGAAGAGGGCACACCCGTTCCCATCCCGAACACGGAAGTTAAGCTCTTCCTCCCCGATGATACTGCGTGGGCAACTGCGTGGGAAAATAGGAAGTCGCCGTCTCACCCGCCCACACGGGTGGCTTTTTTGTGTTGTAGCGGCACAAGGTTTAATCGGACGCGAGGTCCGAACTTATGGATGATGAGAGCCTGACGATATCGATACCCGGAGGCGCTATCGCACAATAGCGCCTCCGATCACATGTCTATCAATGGCTGAGTTCCAGGCCGTGTTTGACTTCAAAGGTAATGGCTTTGGGCGAGGTCGCGAATTCGACTGCGGTAATCATAATACAGGTTAAGAAGACCAGCGCCCCCACCAGCAGGGTAAACAGCGCGGCTGGCTCTACCCATGGCATATGGCTAATAACATGAAAGCCGATCTCAAACATACTGAAAACCAGCAACCCGATAGAGATTTCAGCAGCGAGAATAGCGTTCCACTGAAGCCTGTGCCGCTTTAGAAGATGAGGCATCTCGGATTCAAGTTCTACTAGTCGTTCTTTATTTAAATTGCATAGGCTACCAGTTTCGCGCGGGTCGCATTGATTTGCCCCTTGTTCTTGTTGGATCGAGCGCAACAATCCCATATGCTCGATATGCAGCGCACGTAGGCGCGCACTCAGCGAATCATAACGTTGGAGTAGTCCATTCATAAAAAGTGTACAGCTTGAAATCATCACTACGGGAGCTAGAATTAAGCTGATTACATTTTGAATATTATTCATAGGTATGTGTAAACCATGCTGCACTTGATGAATATCATTGAAAAATCTCCATAATAAAAATAGCCCATACACCTTCGCGTAGGACTTTTATTTGAGGAGTTAAGGCAAACAGCATATTCCTTTCTGAGAGGATACGTTTTCCCCTATAATACGAGCAAGCTAATTTTTTAGATGTTGAACTATGTTGATATGGGATGAAAGGGTATAAATATGCTTATTATAGATGCCCATCTGGATTTAGGTTGGAATGCTTTGCAGTGGAATCGTAATCCAGGGCTGCGCTTGTTGCGCCGCATCTGGGGCGAATAGTGGTATCATATCAACCCATGGTAATGACTAAAACTCAAAAGGAAAGTAATGGAAATGCAAGACTCTATGGCTGAATCGTACCGGCCTCAGCCCGGCAGATTTATGGTTGAGGAAAAGAAAGGTCCTTTAAACCGATTTTGTCGGCAGCATCCTTTCCTCAGTACTGTATTGCTCCTCCTCTATTTCATCGTTGCTTCTCGCGTTTTTAGTTATATTCTTCCGCTGGTAATTAAAGGTTGGCACCCATCTTTTATCATCAAAAATATTGTTGGCGAATGCTTTTATGTAGTGCTGGCAATCATCCCTCTATCGCTCCTGGGCTGGTGGAGGCAGATAGGTTTTACAAGGGGTGTGCGGGGTAGGGACATCGCCCTGTATATCGTACCGTTTATCGTTATTGTCTTACCCTCGATCGTCGCGTTTCCGATGGTCAACAGGCAAAGCAGCACGCCGATTATTGTATTGGCCCTGATTGCGGCGTTGCTGGTAGGTTTTACCGAAGAAAGTTTCTTTCGCGGACTGCTTTTGCAGAGCGCGCTTCCCATGGGGATCTGGCCCTCCGTCCTGATCTCCTCGGTGCTCTTCGGTGTGGTTCATCTGAGCAATATACTGGCAGGTTTTACCTGGAACTATGTCCTCGGGCAGGCGCTCTTCGCGTTTGGCTTTGGGGTGCTGTTATCCGGCCTGCGTCTGCGAACAGGCTCCATATGGCCGGGTATCTTATTTCATGCAGCCAAAGACTTCCCAGGTCTGATCTTATTGACGGTAAATCCGCATCAGGTTTTGTCGACACCTTTAAATCTGGCATTGTTAAGCTCTGGAATATATTGCGTTGTTCTGCTCATCAATGCTGTTATTATTCTGCGGCCAAGTAAGGCGAGAGAGCTCAAAACCGCTTATGGGATGCAACCGGTTGCGGTGCCCCCATCGCTGCCCGATCAAGCAGAATAATCTTTTTGTAAGAATGATCTTGAAGGTATTGACAGGAGAGGATAGCTGTGATAATATTCTCCCTGTCAAGAAAGCCGCTTGTATGTGCAGGTGAGCTGGTGACTATAGCGAAGAGGGCACACCCGTTCCCATCCCGAACACGGAAGTTAAGCTCTTCCTCCCCGATGATACTGCGTGGGCAACTGCGTGGGAAAATAGGAAGTCGCCGTCTCACCTGCCCACACGGGTGGCTTTTTTGTTGCGTGGTTTTAATCGGACGCGAGGTCCGAACTTATGGATCATGAGAGCAGGGAGGTTGGTGCCACATCATGCATAGAGATCAGCTTGAAACCCCGGTTGCCACGGTAGATTTGGATAAGTTAGAACGCAATATCGCACGTCTGCAGACGCATCTGGATCGATATGGGATCGCTAATCGGCCACACATTAAAACCCATAAGATCCCGCAGATTGCCCGCATGCAGATTGAACATGGAGCGGTAGGTATTACCTGTCAGAAGCTTGGTGAAGCTGAAGTCATGGCTGACGCGGGTATTCAGGATATTTTTGTACCCTATAACATCGTTGGTGAGCGAAAGCTGGCCCGCCTGGTTGAACTAGCGCGACGATGCCGTATGAGCGTTACCGCTGATGATGAGTTCGTGGTGCGTGGCCTTTCGGCGGCGATGGCGCAGGCTGGTCTGACGCTACCCGTGCTGGTTGAATGCGACACTGGGATGGAGCGCTGCGGCGTGCAGACACCCGAGGCGGCCGCCAGATTGGCCCGTCTGATTGCTGACGCTCCCGGTCTGTACTTCGCTGGCCTGATGACCTATCCCAGCAGCGAGCGTGCCAACACCTTTGTACGCGAAACCAGGGCTTTGCTCGCCGCCGACCAACTTCCATTGGAGCGCGCCAGTGGTGGTAGCACCCACTGTTCATGGCAGGCGCAGGATTTTCCTGAGATCAACGAGCATCGGGCGGGCGAATATGTTTATGGGGATCGTCATGCTCTGCAATCAGGTGCGATGACCCTGGATGAGCTGGCCTTCAAGGTTACCGTCACGGTCGTCAGCCAGCCAACGGATAATCGGCGCATCATTGATGGCGGAAGCAAAACATTCTCGTCTGATCTGGGAAGCGCGCCCGGCTATGGCTTCATCCTAGAATATCCCGAGGCTGTTATCTACTCGCAGTCCGAAGAACACGGTCACGTAGATTTCTCCGCCTGCGCTCACAAGCCCTCGATTGGCGAGCGCCTGACTGTGATCCCCAATCACTGCTGTACCGTCACCAATCTCTTCAACCAGATCGTGGGAATCCGCAATGAACAGGTAGAGGTTACGTGGCCGGTAGCCTGTCGCGGTCTGATACAATAAGAGCTGTCAGAGTCTTTGAATGTAGTGCTATTGATTGGAAGTAGACAATAGGTAAGGAGTGATTTTGTATGTCAAAGCAGCAGATTTCTACCCAGCAAGGTGCGACGCCCCGAGGTGCATATTCGCAGGGGCTGCGCGCCGGAGACTTTATCTTCGTTTCCGGCCAGGGACCCGTTGATCCGGCTACAGGTGAAATTGTGGGCCAGACAATTGAGGAGCAGACGGCACGCGTACTGGAAAATATCAAAGCGATCCTGGCTGCAGGCGGAGCCACGCTGGACGACGTGGTCAAATCGACCGTTCACCTCAGCGATCTCAGCCTGTTCGCCGATTATAATAAGGTCTATTCCAGCTATTTCTCCGATCCTAAACCCACTCGCACCACGGTGGGTAGCCAGTTAGCGGGATTCATGGTAGAGATCGATGTCATCGCCTACGTTGGCAAATAGAGTACTCTAAATACGTGGGGTGAGCCTGACTCTCGTCATCATGGGGATACGTGAGCGCCTCCACACTCGCGGACGCGCAGCGTCCGCACTGGTTTTGTGTGTTGGTGCAGGGGCGCGCATCCGCGCCCCTGCACCAACACACAAAACCAGTGCGGGTGAATGGCTAGATGACGGAAAGGTATTGGATGCTGAAAAACTTTTGCGTATCAAGCCAGATGTGCTCAACTTTAAAGCCAGCGCTGGCGGCGAGCTGACCAAACTCATCAAGCGTGTACTTATAAGAGCTTTCAGTCCAGATGCTCTCGTACTCGTCAAATGCGATCTTTTCTTTTCCCACCTGGACCTGTTGTTTGCGCAGGCTTACCAGATGCATTTCAATGCGGCTCTCAGCCGGATTGTAGAACGCATAATGGCCAAACTGATCCAGTTGAAAATCGGTGTTGAGCTCATGGTTGAGCCGTTCCAGCAGGTGCAGATTAAAAGCAGCGGTAACTCCCGCTTGATCGTTGTAGGCGCTATGTAGGATGGAGAAATCTTTTTTTAGATCGACTCCGATCAAAAGGCCGCCACCCTGGCCACAGGTATGAGCGATCTGAGCCAGAAAATTTCTGGCTGGCTCGCGATCAAAGTTTCCGATAGTAGAGCCTGGATAGTAAGCCACTTTACGAGCTCCTGGTTGCGTCGGATCGGGCAGAGCAAAATTGCTCGTATAGTCCGCGCAAATGGGCAGGATCTCTAGCTTTGGATAGGACTGCGACAGTCTGAGTGAGGCCTGCAGCAGATGTTCTTTAGAGATGTCGATAGGTACATAGGCCACCGGTTGCTCCAGGTGGTCTAACAACTGGGGCGTCTTCATGCTGCTCCCACTGCCATACTCAATAAGCATGCAGCGTGGTCCCAGGGTGGCCGCGATATCCTGGATCTGCTGCTGCATAACCTGCAACTCGGTACGTGTGAGATAGTACTCATCGAGCTCTGTAATACGATCGAATAGTTGTGAGCCAACCTCATCATAAAAGTACTTGCTCGGAAGTTCTTTAATCGGCTTCTGTAAACCTTGCAGAATTTCCATCCGAACCGTTTTCTGTTTAGGCGCGAAATCATACCGCTCAAGCTGTTCTTGTATGCTCTGTACGATGTTACACCTCTCGTGCTAAACGAATGCCTATAAATTGCCAACGTGCGTCCGGGGGGAAGAAGTTGCGATAGGTGGGGCGGATATGGGTAATGGAAGTGGCGCAAGAACCGCCCCGCAGGACAAACTGATTGCACATGAACTTGCCGTTATATTCGCCCAGTGCACCGGGTGCGGGACGGTAACCGCGATACGGTAGATACGCGCTTTGCGTCCACTCCCAGACGTCTCCATACATCTGTTCCGGTTTGATAGCATCGACTGCTTTTTCCAGTGGAACCGGATGGAACTGCTGGTTTTCAACAAAGTTACCCTCGATCGGTACCTGTCTGGACGCCAGTTCCCACTCAGCTTCAGTTGCCAGGCGTGCATCGGCCCAGCGAGCATACGCATCGGCCTCATAATAGCTGACATGGCAGACCGGTTCGGCCGGTTCAACTGGTCGCAGACCACTCAACGTCATCATCATCCACTGCCCGTCATGTTTCTCCCAATACAGTGGCGCCTGCCACTGCTCACCCTGAACCGTATTCCAACCACTGGAGAGCCAGAGCAAAGGATTTTGATAGCCCCCATCCTCAATAAATTGGAGATACTCGCCGTTGGTGATCAAGCGTGAGCCGAGCTGGTAAGCATCTACAAACTCGCGATGATATGGTCCTTCATTGTCGTAGAAGAAGCCATCACCATCATATCCGATCCAGGCCAGTTGTTCTGAGTAGCTGATCCAGCTCAGTGCTGGGGGAGGCGTGGCGGAAGAAAGTGCTTGCTTCTGGTAAACCGGGTGCAAAGGGTTGCAGGAGAGGACATGTTTAATGTCTGTCACCATCAATTCTTGATGCTGCTGTTCATGATGTATACCCAATGTTACCACTGGCGCAGCTTTGACCAGGGTCTCGTCGGTACATGTCGATAAAAAGTCGCTCACGCAGTCATCCACATAGCGGCGATAAGCATATGTCTCCTGAACGGTAGGCCGTGAAATCAAGCCTCGTTTGGGCCGGCAATGGCGCTCACCGACCGAATTGTAGTAAGAATTGAACAGATAGGCGTACTGTGGATGAGGAGACGTATAGTCTGGCGTATACGATGATAGCACAAAGGTTTCAAAGAACCAGGAAGTGTGAGCTAGATGCCAGCGTGTAGGGCTAACATCGGGCATCGACTGAATCACATAATCTTCTGTTACCAGAGGGACACATAGCTGCTCTGAGAAGCGACGTACACGCAGGTAATCTTCCAGCAGGGCTTGCCGAGGTGACGACTGCTCCAGGACTGGACGATCTTGGATGTTTTTTGCCATGCAATAACTCCTTCAATTGAGCCCGAGCTGCCAAACCGAGTGAGCCGAAGCAAGACAGATAACCGCCTTTTTTCGACAGAGGATGCATGCCCGTAGCTTTTATGTTGTCTTTTCTCCTCCAGAAGGTTCAATGTTGTATTCACTTTTTCGCTTTAAAGTGATCAATGTATCAGGTCTATACTAGAGTTTATGATCTAGCATAGACTTTATTATTGTAAACTTAAAAATCCTTTTGCTCAAGTTGAGAAAAGCTACAGCTGGCATGAAAAGAGTAAAGAATGCAAGATCAAGAAGAAAAGAGGCACTCTTCAAGGGTGCCTCTTTGCAGTGAACCATGATTATTCGCGGGTCAGAAGTGCACGAACCAGGATATCGATCTCCTCTTCAGTATTGAAGAAGCTGGTTGAGATGCGCAGGGCTTTGTTATCTGGAATACTGCGGGTGGTGATATTGTGTTTTTCGCGCAGATAGGTAACGAGCTGTGTCTCATCTGTATTGGCGATAGTAAATGAGAGGATGCCATTGCGGCCAGGCTCGGGTGTGAGGATAGTCAGATCTGGGACCTGTGTGAGCGCCTGGTAGGCGTAGCTATTCAGCTCTTTGATACGCGCGAAGAGCCAGTCATAGCCGACCACTGTTTCCAACCAGTGTAGAACGGCGCTCTGCCCATTAATAGCCGCGGTCTGACGCCCACCAACCTCGAAGCGCTGTGCGTGATCATGCAACTCCCAGTCTCCAGCAGGACCAAACTTCATAGAATAGTAGCCTACATAGGTTGACTGAATATAGTGCATCGACTCTTTGCGCACATAGAGTGCTCCTGTCCCATCGGGTCCGCACAGCCACTTCTGCATCGGGATGGCGTAGAAATCCACTCCCAGCGCGGTAACGTCGATGGGTATATTGCCAGCGGATTGAGCGCCGTCGATGAGGACGGGAACGTTATGTGAGCGTCCCAACTCAGCTATCTCCTGCACATCCACGATGGCGCCTGTGGTCCAGGTGACGTGGGAAAGGGAGATGAGACGTGTGCGTGGCGTGATCAACTGCTCGATAGCTTCCCGGGCGGATTGATTGGCCTGGGGACCCAGATCGGCGATACGGATGACGATGCCTGTGCGATCGCGTATCTGATAGAGGGGGGCCAATGCACTGATATGCTCGTGGTTGGTCGTAATCACCTCATCCCCGGCTTGCCAGTTAATGCCATAACTCACGATATTCATACCTTCACCGGTATTGTCCGTGAGCGTGACCTCCTCTTCCTGGCAGTGGAGCAGGCGAGCGACATGCTCACGCGCCTGCTGAGAGATCGTCGTGATCCCCCCAAAGCCACGTGGCCCCAGGCGACCTTCCTGCCATTCTTCCTGAATGCGGGCGGTTATTGCCTCAGGTACACAATCAGGCAAAGGACCAAAGGTACCGGTATTTAAATAGATCTGTCTGGTCGTGGCCGGGAGGGCCTGGCGGATTTCTTGAAGATGGGTAAGCGCAGCCAAAATAGATGATCTCCTCTAGTATAGGTGCGACCGGGATACATTTGGCGAACATTGATATGAGGTCGCAGGCTGTATAGCAAAAGTATGTGCTTATAGTATAACTCATATATATGTTGCTCTGCTGACCGGTGCTATGCGAGTCCGGGGCGACATAGTATAGTATACGTAACTGAAATGTTTGCTTAGAGAAAGATGGACAAGTCTATGCGTATTCGCTATTTTCGCCCGGGAGATATTTCTACCATCATCAGCATTCGACAGGCATCCGCCATTGCTGATCGCATTCCAGCGATGAGCGAGGAGGCATTCATCGCCTGGTTCTTGGATCCCGACCGTGAAGCCCAGGCGAATGCCTTTGTAATGACCGATGATGACGATGAATTGTTAACCTGGGGGCAAGCAGGAACGCTGGAAGGGATAGAAGGGGAAATTGTCGGTTACACCATTCTGGAATGCCTGCGGGATGCTGAGGGCTACCATTTGCGTTGTCGAGGTGCGGTCCACCCTGAGCACCGGTGTCGAGGTGCGGGCCGCGCATTACTGGCAGGGGCCTTAAATCGGGCTCGTCTGCTGGCTTCAGATTTTGAATTTGAAGCTGAAGCTGAAGGGGTGCCGATCTACTTTGAAGCCTTCCTTCCGGCTGCCGATCCGGCGTCGTCCCACCTGGCTGTAAAATGTGATCTAGAAGCCGTGCAACAATTTAATAGTGATGGTTTACAACTCTATCGCATGAAAATATAGCAATAAATGGCAGAGCTGTAAAAAACAGGATACATAAATGCACACAAAAGCCTCCGTCTGCTAGTGGGGGGAAAGTACTAGCAGTTCGGAAGCTAAGATACTAATCTGTTTCGACTCCGACGTTGCCCTCTTCAAGAAGAGAGGATGGGGCTGCAAGTAAGGCTTCCAGTGTAGAACGGCGAATTCGATATGCCTGGCGTATACCACTATGGGGAAGTGAGATCGCCTCAAGCACACCACTTTTAATCCATCGGCGAACGGTTGTATCGTCAACACGTAGTTGCTTTGCCACCTCGCCAACTGTTAACAGATCCGCTTCCTCGTTTGCCACAATTTCCTCTTTCTGGCCTGTGATTCTAGTCAGACCGGATGAATATTTACTACGATGTTAATGCATTAAGACAAAATAATATGTCAGACAATATATACTTTGTCTATTAACTATAATGACGATCCTGCCGTTTCTTTGTAACATTCTTTTTGCAAATCTTTACACTGTAGTAACGAGGTGGATAGCTACAAAAAAGCATCACTTTTATATGTAAAGTAGGTGTACTATCAATCGTTTGATTGAACTATCCGCCGATTCTGGACATCGTCCGGTTAGTCCTACGGAAGCGTTTATCACCAATATAATGTTTTAATTCTTTGTTGAGCACCGCCTGGTGTATTGCTTCCACAAGTGGCTCATCGTCTGTATGTGTGCGTACAATGGCGCGGAGGTCGGTTTCTTCGGTACCGAAAAGGCAGGTGCGCAATTGCCCATCTGCTGTAAGGCGAATACGATCACAGGTAGAACAGAAAGGCTCACTCACAGGATTAATGAAGCCCACTTCACCAATGCCATCACTAAATGTGTAGCGACGGGCTGTTTCGGATGGATCTCCGGAGGTAATTTTTTGCAAAGGACCATATTCGGATTCAATAATCTGTTTGATTTCGGCTCCAGTTAGAATATCTTCTTTACGCCAGATTTGATCCGCATCCAGTGGCATGAATTCTATCCAGCGTACAACGTAGGCTTTATCACGAGCCAGGCGGGCAAATGAAAGGACCTCTTCCTCTGTGTAGCCACGCATCGCCACCGCATTGATCTTAATAGGGCGAATAGAAGGGTAGTGTTCTAGCTCGGCCAGTCCCTCAAGGACCTTATCTAATTGATCGCGTCGTGTCAGGCGCGCGAACTTCTCACGCAGCAGGGAATCCAGGCTGACGTTGATGCGTGTCAGTCCTGCTTCGGCCAGCGCCTTCGCCTGTTGTTTCAACAGGATGCCATTCGTTGTTAAGCTCAGGCTACGCAGTCCCTCAATCTGGCCCAACTGGCGCACCAGTTCTGGAACATCACGCCTCACCAGTGGTTCTCCGCCTGTCAGACGGATCTGTTCAATGCCCATCTGTACCGAAACGCGCGCGATACGTATAATCTCTTCATAAGAAAGAATCTCATCTTTCTTAAGCCAGGGGAGGCCTTCCGCAGGCATACAATAGGTGCAACGAAAATTGCACTTATCTGTAATCGAGATACGCATACTTTTAATACGTCGTCCATAGCTATCTACAAGTAATTTCATATCCGTGCCCCTCTATATGTAAGTCTAACGAACGTGCTGTTATGTCATACTATAGCACGTTTGTAGACGCGTGTGGGATACCTACTGTTATGACGTGTACAGTACACGGACTATTAAGGAATTTGCTGATTGCATTACTAATCTCTGCTATGATGAATGGGGGCCTTCAAAGCAGGTAATATTTTTTGCACTTCTTATTAAATTTGTTTGGAAAATGCTCTATTTTCGTTTGTAAGAGGAAGCAGAGCGCCCTCGTTCGGGCGGCCGCGTTATGCGTCCGCCCTTTTATTTGGGGTCTGTGTCGTGTGCGCAAGGCGCACACGACACAGACCTGTTTGAATGGGTGAGAGGCAGAAGCATATATACGATACAGGCCTGTTTGAATGGATGGGGCAGAGGTTATATACATGTTGCCTTAGTGGGCACATGATAGGTGTTCTCAGGAAAAAAGATCCCGGCTACTTCAAGTAGCCGAGATCTTTTTTGCGGTATAGTATCAACTAGGCGTCGTAGTACATCGAAAATTCGATGGGGTTCGGGCGCAGGCGAACCTGGTCGGCTTGCTCGCGCTTGAGATCCACATATTTTTCCAGCACGTCCGAGGTAAAGACGCCACCTTCAAGCAAGAAGGCATGATCGTTCTCAAGAGCCTTGAGGGACTCATCCAGCGATCCTGGTACCGAGCTGATCTCGCTTAATTCTTCTTTGCTCATGCTGTACAGGTCTTTATCGACGGGACCGTAGCCGTACTGGCTGGGATCGATCTCGTTGCGGATACCGTCCAGACCAGCCATGAGTAAGGCGGAGAAGAGCAGGTAGGGGTTCGCCGTTGGGTCGGGTGGGCGGAACTCCACGCGGGTCGCTTTGGGACTCTCGGTCCGTGGGATACGAATGGCTGCGCTACGGTTGCCCTGTGAGAAGACCAGGTTCACCGGTGCTTCAAAGCCTGGCACCAGGCGTTTATAGCTATTGGTGGAGGAGGCAGCAATCGCCAGGATCGAAGGGGCGTGGGTCAGGACGCCACCGATGTAGTAGCGGGCCATTTGCGATAAGTTGGCATAGCTCCCCTCTTCATAGAAGAGCGGCTGGCCATTTTTCCACAGGCTCTGATGGGTATGCATGCCTGATCCGTTGTCGCCGTAGATTGGTTTGGGCATAAATGTGACCGACTTCCCGTATTTACGGGCCGTATTTTTGATCACATACTTGAAGAGCAAGAGCTTATCTGCTGTATCGAGTAGCGTGCCAAATCTATAGTCAATTTCACACTGTCCGGCGGCGCCAACTTCGTGGTGGTGGGCTTCAACTGTAATGCCAAGGGTCTCCAGGTTCATCACCATCTCTGAACGTAGATCCTGGTAGGTATCGCTGGGGGCAACCGGGAAATAGCCGCCCTTGACGTTCATCAGGTGTCCAAGGTTACGAGCGTCTTCACGGCCCTTACTGTTCCAGTGGGCCTCTTCCGAATCGACCTCTGCGTATTGGATGTTGTCACCCGAAGCGTAGCGAACGTTATCAAAAATGTAGAACTCTGCTTCAGGGCCAATGAACACGGTATCGGCGATGCCTGTGCTACGCAGGTAATCTTCCGCCTTACGGGCGATATAACGTGGGTCACGGCTATAGGGCTTCTGGCTACCGGCTCGGCCGGGGTGAGCGATATCACATGTGAGGCTCAGAGTTGGAATGTTGGTGAATGGATCCAGGAATGCCGTATTGGCATCGGGGATCACCAGCATATCGCTCTCATTGATGGTCTGGAAGCCGCGAACGCTGGAACCATCGAATGGCAAGCCCTCGGAAAATAAGTCTTCTGATAATACATGCACGGGCACACTGAAATGCTGCCAGGTACCTGGTAGATCCGAAAATTTGAAGTCGACAATCTTGACTCCGTTTTCTTTCGCTAGCTTTAAGACTTCCTCTGGGGTCATCTGTCTTGTTCTCCTCTTAACATGGTATCCTCGCATCATTGCAGGAAATGGTGGCATGCATTGCCCAATAGTGCCGTAAGCGATTAATACATAGTATTAAGCTCATTAACCTCGTGCCCACGAGATTGTACTTGCCTGCCTTTATAATATGACGGTTATAGAGGAGTATACTACAGACAGTTTATCCGAAACTTACCGACCACAAATTGTGCACATTGCACAATTTGTGCTGAAAAAGGCTCGGCTTCCTGTCTATTTAGACAACCTCGACCGTGCCAGAGGGATTTGTCATATCCAGAATCGATGTGCATACTAAACACAATATAAATTCATCTGTATGTATAGAATGCTGAAAAGAGCCCCATATGAAAGCATAATCTGCTGTAACATTCTTATATGTTCGTATTGGACCTTTAAGAACTATCCGACTGCGTCTTCTCCAGCCCTTTACGGTTGTTTGCTTTGTGCAATTCGTACATCCAAATAGTGAACGACATGTATATTTTGGGAAGGAACCTTTTTATGGTGTCAGTGGCTGGTGTCCGGTATGCTGCTCCAGTGCCTGCCTGTACTCGCTGGGACTCTGTCCAAAGCGTTGATGAAATTGTCGGCTAAAATAAAAAGGGCTGCTAAAACCAACCTCTTCCGCGATGGTGGCGATGGTGAGGTTGCTGAACTCCAGTAACCGGGCGGCTTTGTCCAGCCGCAGGGCGATCAGCACGTTGATCAGTGAATTACCTGTTTCCTGTTTAAAAAGGTGAGAGAGGCGTGAGGGAGAAAGCGCGACCAGCGCGGCCAGCGTCTTCAGATCATACTGTGCTTTAAGGTTTTCTGCCATCATCTGCAGTAGTAACTGGATGCGTGGGTCCAGCGCCTGCCTGACCTGTTGCGCTGAGGCACGGGTAGCCAGCAATAAGATCTCTTCAAGCCCATTAAGTGCCAGTTCACGCTGCAGCATATCCGTGGTCCCCTGGACGCCTGGTGAACTGTTATTCTGCCGAGAAGCAGAAAGATGGCTTGAGGGAGCGCTGGCATCGGCATGCAGTTGTAAGAATGCATCGTGTATCCGTTCACGTATTGCTGAAGATGATAAAGAGACGGCATACAACCCGCGTCCTTTTTCGGGTAGTTGCCACCAGGAGAGCCAGCTCAAACGTGGCTGAAAATGGGCCCAGAAAAATTCCCAATAGCCATCACGGGGAACCGAATAATCGTGAACAGCATCTGGTTGCAGCAAGACAAGCGTTCCCGGCGTGGTCAGCAACTGCACGCCGGGCTGGCGATAGAGCCCCTGGCCCGCGAGCGTATAGGTGATGAGCCAGTTGCCCGATCCATGCGCGCGATAAACTGCGTAGTCCTCATGCTCTTGAAAGGAACCTGTAACGAGAATCGCAGGTGGTGGTGATGCCATTTCTTCAACTGTCATATAGCAGGATTGTACATGTTCTCGACCGCCTTGTCTATTCATTTTTTCATCCAGGTCAGATACAGTAAAAGCAGGATAGTTACTCCGTCATCGTGGGGGCATGCGAGCGCCCCCGCACGGGCGTCCGCTGCGCGGCCGCACCGATTTGGGTTGTTGGTGCATCAGGAGCGCATCCGCGCTCCTGATGCACCAACAACCATATGACCCTTGAGCACCGCAGGCAGGTGCGAAAGCGCAAGCGTGTTCCGAGCAATCATTATGAAATTCAGACACGCTGTTAGCTTGATTATGGAGAGAGAAGAGGATAAGCATGTCAACGACGATGAAGCGATTAACAGCTGAGCAAGTACAAACATTTCAGCAAGACGGTTACCTGGTGATACCGAACTTGCTGGCACCCTCAGAAGTCGAAGCGTTGACCCAAAATTTCATGCAGGTGCATGCCCGAGGACGCGTTCCCGGCTACTTTGAGCCGGTTCCCGCCGATCAAGCCAATGGGGATATACTCAAGCAATATCCGCGTATCATGCATCCACATCGCTTTAACGATATGGCCCTGCGCTATCTTCTGGATCCACGACTGGGAAATATTCTGGAAGATCTTTTCGGGGAGGAACCGCTGGCCGCACAGAGCATGCTCTACTTTAAGCCAGCAGGCGGCAAAGGGCAGGCGCTGCACCAGGACAACTTTTTCCTGCGTGTTGAACCGGGAACGTGCATCGCGGCCTGGATCGCACTAGATAAAGTGGATCGGGAGAATGGCGGTCTGGAGGTGGTGCCGGGAACGCAGAACATGGGCATCTGCTGTCCAGAAGAGGCCGATGAGAGCGTCTCCTTTACCAAAGACTATGTTCCCATCCCCGAGGGTTTGCAGGCGGTGCCGGTGGATATGGAGCCGGGTGATGTCTTATTCTTCAATGGCAGCCTGGTTCATGGTTCGCAGCCCAACACCAGCCGGGACCGCTATCGGCGCTCATTCATCTGTCATTATATCGGCCGCTCCTCCGAGCGCATGTCGCTCTGGTATCGACCGATCCTGACCATGAACGGTGAAGAGGTCTCCATTGCTGAGAATACTGATGGTGGACCCTGTGGCACCGAGTTTGGCATGGCAGGCCCCCACTAAAGTGTGTTGACGCCTGTATCAGGGGACCAGGCGGCCGCAAGAGGCAAACGTAGTCATATCATAGCGCTCAAGGGTCGAGATATCCTCAATCGTATCGATATCCAGGGAAAGTCCAAGGCTATGATGGACCATGTAGCTGAGATGGCGTTTTTGGGCCTCATTCTGGTGGTGGTAGCGGCTATTCACACCAAATGTATAGGGTAGGATCAGTGGAGGATGTGTAAGCAAGGCATTGGTCCCGGTGCCATCCTGTGATGCAGCAATGACAACATCGTGACATCTCGATTTTTCGACAAGTTGACCAATATCAGCCACCTGCAGCAAAGGCAGGTCGGCTGATATGGTTAAAAGGGCGTCGGTCCCCTGTAAAAGCTCATGGGTAGCGGCGGCAGTCAAAGCGGGATTATGACCAGCTTGTGTTTCTACCAGAGCCTGTGCCCCCCAATGTTGAGCGTGCTGTAACACACGGGTATCAGCACTAACGACCGAGACATGCTCGAAGGCCTGGCTTATCTGCAAGGTCTGCAAAACATGATGGAGCATATCCAGCATAAGACTGGCGCGCTGTTCGGCTGTCAGGTGGGAAGCGAGGCGGCTTTTCGCCGCTTCAAGCGATTTCACAGGGACAAGGGCTGTATATTTCACAAGCTTTTCCTATTATCTTCACCAATTATCCAGGCCCGCTGCACGCAGGACATGGCGGGCGAGCTCGGCTTTCGCCTGACTGTCACTCATAATAGTGTTGGTGACAGACGTAGGGATGCCAAGATCCTCAATGGCTTCAGCCAGGTGCGCATCGCGTGTATCGATGACCATGACATCAAGGAAATCGCGATAGTGGCGGGCAACGCCAACCGCGGATACATCCATATGCAGGCCCCGCATCAGCTTATCCGCTGGTCCCTTGATGGGAGCGCCCCCGACAATCGGGCTGACAGCGACAATCATGCCACTGGTCTCATGCAGAGCATCGTGGATGCCTGGGACGGCCAGAATGCTGCCAATGCTCACGATGGGATTACTGGGTGCCAGCAAGATGGCATCGGCTGTTTTGAGTGCTTCCAGCACACCGGGCGCGGGCTTTGCCTCCTTGGCCCCCACAAAAACAACATCCTGTACTTCATCAGAACACCGACGCTGAACCATGTATTCCTCAAAGTGGAAAAGTCCGGCCGGTGTTTGAATATGGGTAGCGACAGGCTGATCACTCATGGGCAGGATGCGTAGCTTTAAGCCGAAGTGAGCGCGCAGTTCATCGGCCACCTCGCTTAAGGTCTTGCCCTCGCGCAGGCGCGCGGTCCGATGAATATGCGTCGCCAGGTCCCGATCGCCCAGCGCGAACCAGTCTTCATGGCCATAGCTAGTCAATTGTTTCATGGTATGGAAGGTATCACCACGAATGCCCCATCCATTTTTCTCATCGACAAGACCGGCCAGGGTATACATCACGATATCGGTATCGGGCGAGACATTGAGTCCATAAAAGACGCGATCATCACCAGTATTGGTAATGACCGTAATTTCTTCCTGGGGCACGACCTGGACGAGGCCCTGTAAGAAGCGTGCGGCGCCGACTCCACCGGCTAGAACGACAATCATCTGTTACCTCAATCAAAGCGAACTATTAAACTCTCTAAAGGCAGGCGCGGGCGCCGTTTGGGATCAGCCGCCGCATAGCCTACGCTAATCAGCGCCTGTGGGATCAAGCGGGCATCCAGATCCAGTGCCTCGCAGGCAACTTCTGGACAGAACAGAGGCGCGCACATCCAACCGGTATCCAGCCCCAGATCATAAGCGGTCAAGAGCAGATTCTGGATCGCGGCCCCAATGCTCTGGACCGCCATCGTCTTCTCATCTTCCTGGCGCCGTGCGTCGGGATATTGATCCAGGTCCTCCAGATAGAGGCAAGGCATAATCAAAGCTGGCGCACGTAGAATACGCTGATGCGATTTTTCCAAACGAATGTTAACGATCTCCGTGGGCTGTCTATCCATTTCAAGATTCTGCCGCCACGTTACGCCCATCGCATCGGCCAGGCGCTGTTTGAGATCGGGCCTGGTGAGCACGACGAAGCGCCAGGGTTGACGTCCGTGTGGGGATGGAGCCCAGCGTGCCGCTTCCAGCATTTGCAGAAGCATCTCGCGTGGTACCGCTTTATCCTGGTACTGGCGAACACTACGGCGACTGCGCATCAACGTGGCAAGATCAGTGACACGTTCAGGCGTGGTGACCGGACGGTCAACCACGCTGTCATTAGTTGTATCGGTTTCTTTCATGAAAATATTACGAGATCCATCTTGACTAGCGGAACATATCGGTGGCACTATCGCGTGTCAACGTGTGAACGGTTCCTTCGGCTGGCGTATAGTGGTAGCCACGAATCAGCGCAACCGGAACTCGATCGACTTTCCCCATGACCAGTTCAGCGGCGGCGGACAGTTCATCAGCGACCGCGATCATGCTGGCGCGCATCTCATAGCCGTAGGCATCGCGCTGTCCGCGATAATCAGCCATCGCCTCCATGCCCGCAACGCCGATGGCCATATTCACCTGGCCATTGCGCCAGGCACGCCCCCAGGTATCGGAAATGATAACCGCGATATCCAGCGGTGGTTGTGTATCGGACAACGACTGTAAACGGCCTCGGATCTGGCGGGCCGACTCATCGGAATCTACTGGCAACAATGTCAGGAACTCGCCACCCTCGACATTTGACTCATCAACGCCCGCGTTGGCACAGATAAAGCCATGATACGTCTCAGAAATCATCACGCCACGATCCATGCGCGCAATACGTTTGCTCTCGCGCAATACTACCTCCACATGGCGTGCATCCTTTTGATTGCGTTCTGCGAAAGCCTTCGCAAACTCTGATGGCTCAATCGTCTCTAGATTGACCAGGCGCCCCTCCGCTTTGGAAACAATTTTTTGCGTCACCACCAGTATATCGCCAGCTTGCAGTGTCAGTTGCTGCTCTTGTAATGCTTTATAAATGAGAACTCCCAGGTCAATGCCCGGGTCGATCTCACCAATACCAGTAATTGGTATAATACGTAATTCTGTGCTCATAGGCCTCCTCGTGAAGACATTATATCCCCTCTGAAGAGGTCCTGCCAAGAAACCGAGATGCTCACCATCTCATTGCCTGAGATGGTGAGCAAGAAATCGCTTATGAAGTTGTCCCTACTGCCCCTTTGCTCCCTGGTTCTTCTCATCATCTATCGCCGTTAAAATGGCGACATCGTATTGCGTCAGGGTAATGGTATCCTGAACCGTCTGATCATTGAGTAAGTTCAGAAAACGTTTTTTGGATTGGAGGGGAATTTGTACGGCATCCGTGGCGTGATTGAGCAGGAACAGAACCGTCCCCTGAGCCGTTTCTCGCTGGGCTATTTCAACGCCTGCTGGGACTGTTAAAGTCGGGGCAATATGGTGCTCGGCGAGGATAGGCGCATAGAAAGCGTCCAGGAAAGACTGCTCTGGCCGGCTAGCGATATAATATGCGTTTCCCCGCCCAAAGCTATTACGGGTAACCACGGGGCTGCCAGCATAGAAATCCGTTGCGTACGTGGCCAATGGTGTGGCACCTTCACAATGGATAATCTCGCATAGGTGATTGCAGACATACTTGCCGCTACCATCATTCATCACAATTTTGTTGCTCTGCTCTGGATAAAGTGCATCAATCTCCTCATTCCAGATCCCTAATACATGGCTAAGAGGGCCGGGATAGCCATTTTCATTGGCCAGATCATATTCATTGACGTAGCCAGTGAAATAGGTAGCAATAAAAGACCCGCCTTTAGATACAAAGGCTTCTATGCGTTCCGCAACGCCTGGTTTGAGCATATAAAGCATGGGAGCGATCAATACATCATACGTGCTTATATCTGAATCGCTGAATACGATATCCACGGAAACATGCTGTTTCCACAGTGCTGCATAATGCTGGCGCAACGTCTGGATATACTGTTTATCGCGCACAGGGCCAACCGTATCCTCTATGGCCCACCAGTTATCCCAATCAAAGAGCATGGCCACTCGTGAATGCGTCACGCCTCCAATGGTGCGATCTTTCAGGTGCTCTAACTCTGCTCCTAGCTGTGATACCTCGCGGAAGACACGCGTATCGGCGCGTCCGCTATGCTCGACAACCGCCCCGTGCATCTTCTCACAACCGCCGCGTCCACGTCGCCACTGGAAATACATCACCGCATCCGCTCCATGGGCAACCGCCAGGTAGCTCCACAGGCGCAGAATACCAGGCCGTTTAAGTGCGTTTACCGCCTGCCAGTTCTGGCTGCTAGGGGTCTGTTCCATCAGCAAGAATGGTTGATTATCACGTAAGCCACGATTCAGATCGTGCAAGAACGCGATATCGCTGGGATGGTCTTTGGGAGCGGGATAACAATCCCAGGAGATGACATCTACTTCTTTTGCCCACTTCCGATAATCCAGACCCGGATATGTCCCCATCATGTTTGTTGTGATCGGGATATCTGGCGAGAACTTGCGAATAGCATCGCGTTCCAGTTGGAAACATTGCAGCAGCATATCACTTTGAAAGCGTTTGTAGTCCAGTGTCAGTGCATGAATGGCCCGCTCACCGTTCGCGTAGGGAGGTTCAATTTGCGACCAGTCGGTGTAGGTGTGGCCCCAGAAAGGGGTCCACCATTTTTGATTCAGGTCGTCCAGACTACTATAGCGCTTTTGTAACCAGTTGCGGAACTCAGTCGCGCACTGTGAACAATAACAGGCTCCTCCATATTCATTACATACATGCCAGATAAGCAAGGCGGGATGTTTGGCGTAGCGTTCGGCCATGCGTTCAGCGATCTGGACAGCAAACCTGCGGTATGTTGGTGAGGTAGGGCAATAGTTGCCGCGTCTTCCATGGTGATTGCGTATTCCTTTATCATCCGAACGTAGAACATCGGGATAGCGTTGAGACATCCAGGCTGGCTGGGCAGCGGTTGGGGTTGCCAGGCAGATCAAGCGCCCGGAATTTGCCAGCTTATCAAGAATAGTATCCAGCCATTCGAAGGTAAACCGCTCTTCTTCTGGTTGAAGGCTTACCCAGCTAAAAACGCCCACCGTGGGCACGCGAAAATGGCTCTCCTGCATCAACGAAATATCCTGGTCCCATATATCCCTGGGCCATTGCTCAGGATTATAATCACCTCCATGCCAGATAAACGGGGCGCGTGAATTCACTGCTGGAAAAGGATGCATGCAGTATTCCTCCTTAAAGATATCTACAACATATCAGGCGAAATCCGTGGGGCTTGCATAAAATTGTTATTGTCCTCATATAAGGGGTTTATGCCATTATACCATCAGAAATGCTCTTCTTTTTTTGCAGTAGAGGGTGATAACAATAGCATGAATGAAGTAGGAAAAATGCAGGGCGTTGAAACCACTGGCATAGGGACTGCGGTATAGTAGGTAGAGTGGGCAGTAATGACTGTTCAGTTGGATGAAGATATAGTGAAGGATTGTGAGTATCTGATATGTTTAAGACTCTGGGGCAATTACTGCTGGGTTCGATTTTTGTAGTAGGTGGGGCGGGAGCGTTTGCTGAACCGGGTGGACGAGTACAAAAAGTGGAGGCCGCAGGTGTGCCGCAGCCACGGCAGGCTACCATTTTGAATGGAGCGGTGATGGTTGTAGCGGGTAGTACCCTGGCTGTTGGTGTGCTGCCGAAGCTTTCCGCGCTAGCGCTGCTTGGTTCATTGACAGCCACAACATTTGTGGGGCATCCCTTCTGGAAAGAAGAGACTCCCGCGGGCCGTGCCAATCACCAGGTGCAATTTTTCAAGAATCTCTCTATGCTGGGAGGTCTGTTAATGGTGCTTGCCAACAAAAACGATTAGCCATAGTGTACAATAGATAGTCGGTAAGCAGGGCGTGGCTGGTCAGATGATAACATGTTGCAACGTAACAGTTTTTCTCTGATCGCCCAGACAGAAACAATTGCCCGCAAAGTGGAACCTGCAATCAGCACTGGTAGAAGAGAAGCTGTTTGTGGTGAAATCCTTTGCGGGCGTTTCCTGTTTTTTCCTGGTAAGTACATGGCAATTATTTAAGCAGAAATGAAAGAAATCACGATGCAAGAAGAACAGCATAAAGTAGCAATGGTTGTGGTTGCCCATCCCGATGACGCAGAGTTTGATTGCGCGGGTAGTGTGGCGCTGTGGGCGCACGAGGGTTGGGATGTTTATTATGTTATCTGCACCGATGCCAGCGGTGGCGGTTCCGATAGCGCGACTGACGTCGGTCTGGAAGCGAGGCTGCGTATAAGTCAGACTCGCATGGCAGAGCAGCGTGCCGCTGCCAGCGTCCTGGGAGTGAAAGACGTCATCTTTCTGGGGTATCCAGATGGTCGTTTACAGCCAGACCTGGATCTACGCCGTTCGATCGTACGCCAATTGCGCATTTATCGTCCATCTCGTGTCATCTGCCAATCACCTGAACGTACCTGGACACCTGCATTGATCATTCCCCGCTATCATCCCGATCACCTGGCGGCCGGAGAGGCCACGCTATCGGCCATCTATCCCGCCTCCCAGAACCCCTGGGATTTTCCTGAACTGTTGGAGGAAGGATTGCAGCCGCACAAAGTTTCGGAAATATACATATCTGGCACGCCGGTGCAAAACCATAGCATTGATACTGCCTCAACTATCGATCTCAAGATCGCGGCTCTGCGGGCGCATGACAGCCAGGTAGGAGAGAATTTCGCCGACCTCGAAAAATTCCTGCGCGATCTGAATGCCCAGATAGGTCAGAAGTACGGCTACAGTTATGGTGAAGAATTTCATCGCGTCGAGAACCGTTAGCCTGCTAACTTAAGCACTTGCATATTTCGACTCGTATATGGCATAATAACCACAAATAAAACCTTCGGGGCAGGGTGAAATTCCCTACCGGCGGTATGGCAGAGCGTATAAAGCTGTGCCGAGCCCGCGAGTTTGCCATTGATTGCTTCTTGATCAATGGCGAACAGATTCGGTGAGAGGCCGAAGCCGACGGTATAGTCCGGATGGGAGAAGGTTATAATGTGAACCAGTGTCATGCGCTCGGCTGTGTAGCTGTGGCGGATGGGGTGTTTTCGTATATTCACTCTGGCGCCTGGTTTAATCACATCTCCCTCATATGTCCCCCTGGGTTAGTTAAATTGACATCTATCTTTTTTTGTTTTTTCAGGGAAGAGATGTCGGTATTGGCTAAGAACCGAGGGATATCAATTTTTATGAGTGCTACAACTTCAAGGACTGATAGCGCGCAACTGGATGTGCGCGAAAACCGACGCGCCAGATTCGTTGAACTGGACGCCAGGAATGGGGGGCGGCCCGACAGGCGCGCTCCTGGAAAAAACTCAATACTGTCTGGAATTTTTTGCCTCCATTTGTTTTAGGTCTGCTCCTCTTGTTCGCCTGGTATATTACCACTGCTACCGGGCGCATTAACGCGTTCATCCTTCCGCCTCCTAAGGACGTGTTTGCCAGTTTGATTGATGGGCTGGTTGGAGGATTGTACTGGGTGCATATTCTTGTGACCGTGCAGGAGAGCCTGGCGGGCTTTTTATTGGGTGTTGTAGTGGCACTGCCGTTGGGTTATGGGGTTGCTAAATCACGTTTTCTGGCCAACATGTTGCAGCCGTACCTGTCGGCTGGCCAGGCGATCCCGGCTATTGTGCTCGCTCCATTTCTGTTTCTCTGGTTTAATACCGGACCGTTGCCGGTAACGATCATCTGTATGCTGGTCGTGCTCTTCCCTATGGTCATCAACACCATCTTTGGTGTTCAGACCATTGATCGTGAGTTGTTGGATGCGGCGCGGCTAGAAGGAGCGTCGGGACTCTCATTATTGTCCTACATCGAGTTCCCGTTGGCGTTACCCGCCGTGCTGGCATCGGTGCGCACAGGCCTGACGCTCTCAATCACGGGAGCGCTGGTAGGGGAATTTTTCTGCAGCCCCGACAAGGGTCTGGGTGCCTTGATCCAGATGGCCCTGCACCAGTACAACATGTCCTTTATGTTCGCCACTGTAATCATCCTGGCGATACTGGCGGCCCTGTACTATAGCGCGACCTGGCTGCTGATCAAACTGGCAGATAGGGTCTATTAAGAACAGGGACCGCTATCGGGGAATGATATGCCTATGCATATTGTTCCCTTAACAGAGAAATAGCAGAACGCGTTAGTAGCTCATGCAGTGCGTGTTTGCTTAATCGGTAAACGTCTTGTTTCAACGGGTGATCAAGCATGTACCTGTTTACTATTCTCATGTCTTAAAACGAACTGAAAGGCAGAAACTACTTCGATGTCATTCACATCTCATCGTTTACCTGTGACCTGGAAACTGATGGTCCTCGCTGTACTGTGCACCGTGTTATTGGCCGCCTGTGGAGAAGCGGGGACCGCAAACAGCACGAACAGCAACTCCAGCGGCAGCTCAGATAAAACACTGAAAAATATTTCGATCGGCCTGGGATACAATCCGGATATCCAGTTTGCCCCTTTTTATGTTGCCCAAAGCAAAGGGTATTATAAGGATGCGGGCCTGAATGTGACCTTCAACCATGGTATTGTCACCGATCTGATCGGCACCATGGCCGCGGGAAAGAACAACTTCGTTTTTGCCAGTGGCGATGAATTGCTGGTGGCCCATGATAAAAATAAAAGCCTGCAGGCGATAGACGTCTCGACTATCTTTCAGCGCTATCCCGTTAGTATTATTGTTCCCAAGGACTCCTCAATTCGCACCCTGGCTGATCTAAAAGGCCATTCTATTGGTGAACCGGGACCCTTTGGCGCGACCCACACAGGCGTGCTCGCTCTGCTGCAGGCGGGCAAACTGACATCATCTGATGTAAATCTGCAATCGATTGGGTTCAACCAGGTTTCGGCTCTGATTTCCCACAAAGTTGATGCTGTCGTTGGCTACTCCAATAATGAGCCTCTGCAATTGGAGCGAAATGGTTTTCATGTGCGTACCTTCGCGGTATCGGATTACACACCACTGGTCTCCAATGGCATCATTACCACTCAGGATATGTACACTAACCAGTCGCAGACGGTACACTCCTTTGTCGATGCCACCATCAAAGGCCTGAAAGATGCCATTGCCGATCCCCAGAAAGCGGTAGATATCAGTAAGAGCTACGTGCCTGGTATGAACACCGATCAGGCGCTGGAGGTATTAAAGGCCACCATCCCGATCTACCAGGGCAAAGGACAACTGGGGTATAACGATTCCGCGACCTGGCAAGCGACCGAGCAATTTCTGGTATCGCAGAAGATGATCGCTCCCGTGGATAATCTCTCGCAGATCTACACCAATAAATAAGAGGTCAATTTGCTTTCCATCTGATGGAACAACGGGCCCCACCAGTTAGCGGTGGGGCCCGTTGTTGTTGTTGCGTATGAGTCAGGCAGTGTAGATGGCGACATTTTTGAACGAGACATCTGAACCTGAAGCAACGGTAAGACCGAAGTCGCCACCGGTATTGCTATCACCGAAGTTGCCACTGGCAGTCCCTTGCTGAATACCATTTACGTAGTAGATGAAGCTGCTACCCTGTACAAGGATATCGATTGTGGCGGTATCACTGTCCAGCTGGGTACCATGCAATCCGATCGAGGCCAGTTGAGATGCGTTGCCATTTTTATCGGTGTAGGTCGTGGTCCAACTGGCGCTGTTGAACATAACGGTGTAGTAGCCACCATCAGACTTATAGTGATAGTAGAAGCCAAACTGGCTGCCTGGCGTGTTCAGCTTTACCTGTGCCTGGATATAATAGCTATCGGGCAGCGTTTGTCCGTTGGGTAACTGGGTCAGAAACGTACCAGCGGTACTGGATGAGGGGCCTGATAGCCGTAAATCGTCCGGCCCGCACACCGCCTGGATATTTGTATCCTGCCACTTTGCTCCTTGGGGATCACACGTGCCCGGATAGTTGGTACCGTAGATAAGGCTTCCCATGCCGCTCACTTTGGGATCAGGCAGAGGATATTTTGCGTGTACGGTAGTAGTCGGGGAAGGCGTCGCTGACTTCCTGGGATCCGGTTTGACGACGTTGACAGCGGTGCCCGTGCCTGTTGATGAGGCCTGGGTAATGCCAGATGGCCCGGGGCGGGACGAATTGCCGTGCTGATTGCTGAGAATGATGCTGGCGGTCGCAACAACGAGAATCACGGCCAGCACGACACCGGCAAGCGCCAGATAGCGCGGCATGGGTAAGCCAGACTGACGGTGCCTGGCGTGAGAAAGCCGTTCGGGATAAACCTGGATCTGCGGCTGGCGCGCTGCGGGAGCAGGTTTGATCTGCTGTGGCTGCGAGCTGGGGGCTGGCGAGGTGCTGCCTACGGTCTCTACCTCGTGATAGTAGTGTGCTGCTGGTGGATCAGCGGTAGGAGCGACCGAGCGCACAGGTGAATGCGCCGGCGGTACAGCCATGGGCTCCGGGCGAACGTGATCGGCAAGGGTGGCGTCCATTTCAGTGATAACAGTCGGCATAGCCTGTAAGCGATTCTGTGTATGCTCGGAAAGGGGAGATGTCACCTCGGCCTGTTTCGTTGTTTCATCTTGCTCATCTGATCTACCACCGCTCTCACGCTCGACCAGCATGGTTGACATTGACAGCGGTGCCGCCTCTTCTTTTTGACCTGGTTGCCTCACTGCCTGAGCGGGCCTCTCATCCTTATGCGCCACTGGCTCAAACGGCATCACTGCTTCATTTTCCACCTTCAATGGTGGTAATAGCACAGGAGTGATATGTTCTCCCAGCGAAGGAGGCGCGACGCTGGGGAAGCGATCTCCCAGGGCTTCAGCCACGGCCTGGCGCAAGACCTGCGCGAAGACGCCAGCACTGCTAAAGCGATCGGCGGGAGATTTCGCCATCGCTTTCATCACCACTGCTTCTACATTCTTTGGTACCTGCGGATTAAAGCGCGTAATGGGTGGTGCCTGCTCCAGTGTATGTTTAATGGCCACTGCTACAGGAGACGTGCCGGTAAAGGGCACGCGACCGGCCAGCATCTGGTAGAGCACCACCCCTAATGAATAGACATCGGTGCGATAATCAATGCTATCGCCAGTTCCCTGCTCAGGAGAAAGATATTCCGGCGTTCCCACAATGGTGCCGATGCTGGTGAGGTGACCATTGGTATTTTCTTGATCGGTTACATCTTTGAGCATCTTGGCCAGACCGAAGTCGGCCAGCAGGACGCGGCCATCGGCATGAAACAGAATATTGCCTGGTTTTAAGTCACGATGCACAATGCCCTGTGCGTGCGCGCTATCCAGTGCGGCAGCCGCCTGTTCAATGATCGGAACCACCTCTTCCAGCGAAAGAATACCGCGCTTCTCAAGTACCTCACGCAGCGTCCCGCCGGTAACGTAGGGCATAACCAGGTAGGCAAGGTCGCCCTGCTCACCATATTCATACACTGGCATAATATTGACATGATCCAGTGCCGCCACGGCATCTGCCTCGCGGCGAAAACGGGCCAGAAATTCGTTACGTGATCGCTGCTCAAGAACAACGCCAGGTAAAAGTACTTTAACGGCCACAATTCTTCGTGGCCGTGATTGGCGCGCCAGATACACTGCACCCATACCACCGCGTCCGAGGAGACGTTGGAGTGTACATGTTCCGAGCGCTTGCCCTAGTAACTCATTGCTATCCGTTACCACGCTCGTGTTTCCTCTCAATGAAATAGATCAACTGGTTGGTAGTTTGCATGAGAAAGATTTTCTAATTAAGGAGTATAGCTTTGACGTCCTGTCCAGCCCTGGCAAATGTATTGAGATCTTTTCATTGTGGACAGAATCGTTGCAAGTGATTTCCTTAATGGCTCCTATTTTCCTGGTTTACTATCCATACCTTTTTGCTGTCAACTCTTACTATGTTTTTGCTATGTATATAACGTATCACACTTTTTTCTGAGCCGTATGGCAGAAAAGAGGATTATGTGCGAAAAAGTATTAGCTTTTCTTTTGTCAGGAAGGCACGTGAGTGCCCCGTATGCGCGTCCACGCTGATTCTGTGAGTTAGTGCATGGGGCGCACTAATGCGCGCCCCATGCACTAACTCACAACTGACACATGAGTGCCGTGGGTGCGAAAACTTATGCAGGCCTCAGGCGATGATCATGAGTGCCCTCGCACGCGCGTCCGCGCTGGTTGTTTGTGTTGGTTCTTAACTCATTATAATAGACGTTTCGTGTACGTCAACCTTTGCGCCGGGCGATAGGGCCCGGAAAGAGAGGTTAAAAGAGGCGATATAATCTCAGCAGATTGGATCCTCTGGCGGTTCTGTGTGTATGACGACGGTGTTGAGATTGGGGTACGAGCGGCGTAGGGCGCGTTTGATTTTTTCTGCGTCAATATGGACCTGACTGAGAGGCGCATGGGCATCAAAAATTACATGCAAAACAAGATCTAATTCGGGTGCCCCTTTTGTACCATGACCCCCTACTTCTGCTACTAATCTATGCGGTCGGTAGAGATGGATATCATGCGCATTTCCTGTGCCAGCGATTCCATCGGCGATGCGACACATTCTGGCGGCCATCTCTGGATATTGTATCGTGACATCCTGGCGCTGCACGATATTTTCATCGGGCGCTTCCAGATGGGTGGTCACACGATGCAGTTGTTTATTGTTCTGGAGCAGGGCCTGCTCTAATTGCGTGGCGATGGTATGGGCCTGCTCCAGGTTCATATCAGCATGAACCTCTACGTCAAAGTCAGCTTCGAGTTTACCGGCCACATCCCGCACATGGATATCATGCGCATGTACCCCCTGGCGCTCCGCCTGGTAATGAATCTGATCAATGACTGTCTCTTTAGGAGAGGTAACCGGTTCGACGTGCACCACCACATCGATGTCATCCAATGCCGAAAAGGTATGTGCCTCATCCGTTGTTTCGTCCTCGACCAGGTCGCTCAGGTGGTGGATCTGCTCAAATGTCAACGTGCGCGGAGCCGATATAATCACATCCGCGAAACATTTGTTGCCCCCGCGACGCACACGCACGCGCCTCACCTCTATCACATCATCCAGTCCCGTCAGTCGTTGTTTAATATGGGTCGCCAGAGCGCCTGGAGAATGATCGAGTAAGGCATCAATTGTCTCGCGCGCCAGTCGCAAGCTTACCCAGATTACAATGCCCGAGACGCCAAAGGCGGCAATAGCATCTGCCTGGACTAACCAGGCTGGCCAGTGAAAGAGATTCGTCAGGTAGACGACCAGCAGGCCGAAGATCACGACCACCGAGCTCCAGACGTCGGTACTGAAATGCAGCGCATCCGCCTCCAGCGCCTGGCTTCCCAGCTTTCTGGCGACGCGCAGCAACACACGCGAACGGGTCACATCAACCACAATCGAAACGAGCATGACCACAAAAGCCCAGATGCTAGCATCGACATGGCCCTCTTGATAGAGCAAACGGTGGACGGCCTCAATGATCACCCAGATGGCAGTGCCCAGTAGCAGTAAGGCCTCCAAAAAGCGGAGAGGTTTTCAACCTTGCCATGGCCATAGTTATGATTGGCATCGGCGGGCCGATCTGCGACGCGCACCGCGAAAAATGTCATCAGCGCCGCTACCAGGTCCAGACCCGAATGGGCCGCCTCGGCCATAATACCCAGGCTTCCTGTCAGAACCGCCACCAGAATTTTCAAGCCTGTCAAACCGACTGCCGCCATTACCGACGACATGGCGGCCAGCGTCTTTTCCCGCTGGGCACTCTTTGAAAGTGACATGTTCTCGGACTGCCTCCTCTATCAAAAAAGTGTATGATCGCTTACGCCTGCTCTTCCAGGCACATATCGTTCCCCATTTTACTCGATGCGACGATTGACGGCAAGAATTTTTTTTGTAGAAAGTGTGTACTCTGCTCTTGCTAGCGCGTGAGCGCTAGCAAGAGCAGAGTACACACTTTCTACAGTATGGTTTGCGCAAAAAAGTTTAAATTGGGCGTGAAATCGAACAGGAGTATAGTCGGATATGGTCAATTATGCTATATGATTATACTCCTACCATAAAAAATATGAATTGACAGAGACACATTCTGCTGTTATGCTGTTGGTAACAACTCTATATATAAAGACTGACCCGCGATGATCAAACTTAGTATGAGATTGGGAGCCAACAGAGATCCGACGCCTGGTGAGAGTTCGGAATGGTGTACCCACTCAGAACCCTTTTGTGAGCGGCTATCCGAAGAAAGTCCTGTGATGTGTCTCTTTTTTCTTGTGCCAGCCTTTTTAGTAAATAGAGAGGCTGCGAAGCACAGATGAAAGAAAAAGAACAGCGCGCCAGGGCAAGTAGGACAGATGGGTGGCTCCCAGGCAGCACAATAGCTAGAAAGAGTGGTCTTTCCACCTTCGCTACACCGCGGTACGAGGAGAGTAGTTGTTGTTCAAGCAACTTCTCAGATGAATGTGGAAGACAATCTGGGTGGTACCACGGGAGCAACAATGGCTTTCGTCCCTTGCAGAATGAAGTATAAGGGATGAAGGCTTTTTTTATTGGTAAAAGTTTTTTGCGAGGTGGACGGCAATGACGACTGTTTCTATTGTGAATGTAACAAGCTATACAGGATCGGAACTGTTGCGTTTATTAGCGCAGCACCCTGATTTTGTTGTGACCTCTGTGACCGGGCGTAGCACCGTAGGGAAGCGCCTGCAAGAGGTGTTCCCCTACCTGCGTGCGGGCGTACCTACCCTGGAGGGCCAGCAGCCAGCAATAGATCCAGCGCTCGTGATTACTGAAGAGCCTGCTCAGACCGACCTGGCTTTTGTGTGTCTACCGCACGCGGCGGCAGCCGAAGCCGTGATCAAGCTGTTACAGCGTGGAACAAAGGTGGTGGATCTCTCGGCCGATTTCCGGTTGCGTGACGTCGCGACCTATGAGGAATGGTACAAGCACACCCATCCGGCGCCAGCATTGCTGGAGAACGCGGTGTATGGTCTATGCGAAACCTATCGCGAGCAGATCCGGAACACCAACCTGGTAGCCAATCCGGGTTGCCATACCACTACGTCCATTCTCGCCCTGAGCCCCGCGTTTGGCGCCGATATCATTCGGCCCGACGTCATCATTGACTCGAAGACCGGCATCAGTGGTGGCGGACGCAACCCGAGCGCGGCTTATCACTTTCCTGAAGCCGATGAAGACGTGAGCGCTTATGGCCTATCGGGCCACCGGCACATGCCGGAGATCGCGCAAGAATTGACCGCGGTTGCCGCCGCCCACGGCCATCCTTTTGAGAAGGCGTTACGTATTACATTTGTCCCGCATTTAATGCCGATGACGCGTGGTATTCTCGCTACCTGCTATGCTGACCTCAAGGAAGACGAAAATGGGGCCTTGCCAGCAACCGCAGAGATCCGCGCGCTCTATGAACAGTACTATGCGCATGAGCCATTTGTGCATGTGGTCGATCAGCCACCGCACACCAAATGGACCTATGGAAGCAACCATTGTTTTATTTATCCTATAGTTGATCAGCGAGCGAAACGATTGATCGTCGTGTCCTGTCTGGATAACCTGGTAAAAGGGGCGTCCGGCCAGGCGATCCAAAACGCGAACTTATTGTATGGATTGCCAGAGACAACAGGTTTGTCCTCGTTAGGCGTACATCCATAATACTTTTTACATGACATATAAGATTTTTTTGCAATCATCTATTCTGAGGAGTACAGTTTATGGCAATCTCATTTTCACGCACCCCGGAGGGTGATGTTATCAGCGACCATCATCTTATCGCGCAGGTACTGGGTGAAGCGCTGCCGTATATTGACTTTTTAAAGGGCAAAACGCTGGTTATCAAACTAGGTGGGAGTACCCTGGAGCATCAGCGCGCGGTTCTACAAGACATCATCTGGCTGCGCGCGCTGGGCGCTTACCCTATACTGGTGCATGGTGGCGGGCCCTATATCAATGAATGGCTGACAAAGCTCAATCTACCGACCCGTTTCGTCAACGGATTGCGCGTTACCGATGCGGCCACACTGGAAATTGTGCGCATGGTGTTGCTGGGCCAGGTTAACCAGGGTCTTGTTTTGATGGCATCGCAGATGGGTGGCAAGGCCATTGGCCTGTCTGGAACCGATGGCGGTATGGTGCGGGCGCATATGATAGATGAGCGCCTTGGTTTTGTGGGTGAGGTAGACTCGGTAGATCCGACGCCCCTGGAAGCCCTGTTAAAAGATGGTTATATTCCGGTTGTGGCTCCGCTGAGTGAAGGGCCAGATGGTACCTGTCTGAACATCAACGCCGACCTGGTTGCGGCACACCTGGCGGGCGCGTTAAACGCCGAGAAACTCATCTTTTTAAGCAATGTATCCGGCATCTGTGGTTCCGATGGCAACCTGATCTCCGAATTGCGCGAATCCGATGCCAGAAAACTCATCGATGAAGGCGTGATTCATGGCGGTATGATTCCAAAGGTAACGGCCTGCCTGGACGCACTGGTCGCGGTACCCCGCGTCCATATCGTAGATGGCGGGGACTCCCACGTCCTGCTGCGCGAGTTGTTCACCGATAAGGGTGCGGGCACAATGATTATTCGCTAGACGCAGCACAACGAGCATATTCGTCAAAGGGGACAGCCAGGAGATAGTTGGCTGTCCTTTTTTTATGCCTTCTGCTCGTACGCTCATCGCGAAGCTCGCACTGGGATGATACACTATCTGTGAGATAGGTATTATCGAGAGTGAGAGAGTGGCAGAATGTGTTTGAATAATTGAAAGGGATGTCTTGAGCAACGTTGTTGTATTTGATTTAGATGGTGTCATTACCAGTGAAGAGGCCTACTGGATTACAGCGGGCCTGGTGCTTCACGAAATCGCATATAGCCCTCGCTACTGGGATCTGCGCAGGACTGAGAGCTATGTGCCACCAGCCACAGCTGAAGAATGTGACCGTTTAAGCCACGAAGTATTGCCAGCAGAGATCATGCTGGGCTTTAAGGCCCGCTCGATCAATTCTAACTGGGATACCTGTTTTGCCGCGGTCAGTGTCTGCCTGGTTGATTTACTGTCCAGGCTACCCGATCGCTCCGCTTTATTTCCACTGCAGCCCTGGGATGCCCATTGGATTGAGCGATTCCGCCAGTCCCTCGGTCAACTGGAGGATGAAGAGACGTCTATCCTGTCCTC
The DNA here is from genome assembly GCF_036245075.1 of Dictyobacter halimunensis. Taxonomy (NCBI): domain Bacteria; kingdom Bacillati; phylum Chloroflexota; class Ktedonobacteria; order Ktedonobacterales; family Dictyobacteraceae; genus Dictyobacter; species Dictyobacter halimunensis. The sequence goes on along the minus strand of NZ_BSRI01000002.1, from coordinate 221,294 downwards.
CTATGAGCTACTGAAACAAGCTCCTTTTCAAAACTATATCGGTTTTGAGCTTTTCGAGCACCTGAATCAGTATGCCAGTGAGCTTCTTGGCCAGCCGGTTGAAGGAGCCTTCGCCCGCTACAGTCCTTTCTGGAAATTGTGCCAGGACCTGTTTCAGGAGGCGTACCTGGGTGATCAGTTGTTTGAGCAGGAATATCATCACGCTCCTTCGCAGCCCGGTCGTTATGGATGTATCTATCTGGAGAAGCCTATTCTGGATGTTGAGGTGCTGCGCGCAACATTGCAGACGCTGCGTGAGCAGGGGTATACATTGGGTGTGGCCACCGGTCGACCGGGACGCGAGGCTATTGTTCCGCTCCAAAACTATGGTCTGCTCGACTATTTTGATCCCGCACGTGTGATGACTCATGCCGAGGTCGCGCAGGCTGAAGAGCGGTTGCGGACCCTGGGAGATAACACTTCGCTGGTCAAGCCCCATCCATATCAATTTTTAGCCGCCGCTGATCCAGAGTATCAACCACACCAGCCACTGCCGGCACGTGGTAGCTTTATCGTAGTTGGTGATACCACCAGCGATGTACGCGGAGGACATGCGGCCGGAGCCCTGGTCGTCGCCGTTTTGACTGGTGCCATGACAGCGGAAGCGCGCCGCCTGCTGGAAGAGAGCCAGCCCGACTTTATGATCCCCGATGTCACCAGGGTACCAGAGCTGCTGCAGCGCCTGGATGACCTGGCAACGATTCAGCGCATGCAGTTTCTGGAGCGCGACAAGGCTGAAGTGTTATTGAAGCGCTGGTTTATACACCATATGGACCTGGACGTGGACGAGATACGCCTGACTCCTAAAGCGGTCTCGCTCAATTCCTTCAATGGCGTGTATCGCGTGGGGGCGGAAGAGTACTTCTTTAAGACACATGTAGAAGAGCAGGGTATCCTTGAAGAATACTATCACGCTGAACTCCTGCACAAAGCTGGCTATAACATCGTACGACCCCTGCGGACCGTGCACGAAAAGGGTCAGCAGATGGTCATTTATCCGGTAATCAGCGCCCCGGTAATGTTTGACCTGATGAGAGACGTAGAGACTGGCGACACCTCGCAGGCGGATGTGGAACTGCTGGCGGCGGCCGAGCGACGCGAATGCGAGCGCCTGCTGGAGATTTATCGCTCTACCCTCAAAGAGGGTACAGCTGAGGAACACGCGCAGGCTCCCATTCACCAGTTGTTCTGGCATCGTCTGACAGGTGGACGGCTGGCCAGTTTCTATGAAAACAAATGGTTTCCCTTGCCCGATCAGCCGCAGCCAGAAGAAAGAGGACTATCCTTTGCCGATTTGTTACAGTATGAATGGATAATCAATGGCGAGGAGATAGGCACATATGGCCGAACGCTGGGACAGCTGCTAGAGCGAGCAAAAGAGGTATTGGACCCCTCGCAGGGAGGGTTAACCGTCATCGGTCATGGTGATGCTCACTTTGGCAATGTTTTCCTGGAGCAGCAGACGCATTACCAGTACTTTGATCCAGCCTTTGCCGGACGACATACGCCCCTGCTGGATATCGTCAAACCGTATTTCCATAATGTGTTCGCGACCTGGATGTACTTCCCTAAAGAGGTTGAACAGGAGCTTTCTATCACTGTAGAGGTGCGGGATAAAAAGATCATCGTCGAGCATAACTATGTCCTGACACCGGTGCGGCAGGCCATACTGGACACCAAGAGAACCTATCTATTGCCACAACTGATCGAGCTCCTGCGTGAGCAGCACGCGTTGCCAGAGAACTGGGAAGAGACCGTGCGACTGGCTTTGCTGTGCTGTCCTTTGCTGACCGTCAACCTGTTAGACGACACAAAGCGATCGGCCGCAATTTGCTGGTTGGGACTCTCGCAGGTCATGCAGATGGGAAATACCTCGATCTTTTAAGCAAAAGCCGGGAATAGCGGTTGATTTTATGCCAGGAGGGTTCTAGCATGATTGCTATCATCGATTATGGTGCGGGAAATATTCACAGTATTGAGAAGGCGCTCGAGCATGTAGGCGCGCAAGTGCAGGTAACGGATGATTCCCAGGTAGTAGCGCAGTCGCAGGCTGTCGTTTTGCCGGGAGTGGGTTCAGGGGGAGCGGCTATGGCGCGCATGAGCTCGCGTGGACTGGATAGGGCGATTCGGGAAGCCACGTTTCAGGGCAAACCATTTCTAGGCATCTGTCTGGGAATGCAACTGCTGGCGGATCACCACGAAGAGGGCGAAGTAGAGGGTCTGCGCCTATTTCGTGGCTCGGTGCGCCGTATTCCACATGGTCCCAAGATACCCCATATGGGATGGAACCAGATCCAGACCCTGCAGCCTGACCTGCCTATTTTCGCCGGGCTGCCAGCCGACGCGTACTTCTACTTCGCGCACTCATATTATGTTGAGCCGCAGGATCAGACCGGCGTAGCCGCCGTGACCGACTATGGCTCTCCATACTGTAGCGTGATTGTCACTGACCAGGTCTGGGGCACACAATTTCATCCCGAGAAGAGTGGTGATGTTGGGCTGCAACTGCTCAACAATTTTGTAAAATGGGTGAAGCAATGATCATTTTACCTGCAATTGATATTAAGGATGGGCGCTGCGTGCGCCTTTTTCAGGGAGATTACGCGCAAGTAACCACCTATGATACCGATCCGGTGCAGGTGGCGCTACGCTGGCAAGAGGCGGGAGCCTCCTGGTTGCACCTGGTTGATCTGGATGGGGCGAAAGAGGGTTATCCCGTCAACGCCGAATTGATCAAGCGCATCCGAACGACGACCACCATGCATATCGAGGTCGGTGGTGGAATGCGCACGCCAGAGCATATTGAGCAGGTACTGGGGCTGGGTGTGGATCGCGTCATTCTGGGGACGGTTGCCATCACCAACCGGGATCTACTACGGCAGGCAGTGGAGCGCTGGGGTGAGCGCATCGTCGTGGGGCTGGACGCGCGCGACGGGCTGGTCGCCATCTCCGGCTGGCTGGAGACCTCGCAGGTCGCGGCGGTTGATCTGGCCCGCGAGTTGGAGGCACTGGGTGTTCAGCGCTTCGTCTACACCGATATCGCTCGCGATGGCGCCCTGACAGGTCCCAACCTGAAAGCGCTTAACGAGATGCAGCAGGCGGTAACGAGCTCTCTTATCGCCTCTGGTGGTGTCAGTTCGCTGGCCGACCTGCGAGCTTTAGCACACAGCGGCGTAGAAGGTGCTATCGTTGGTAAAGCCATCTACACGGGAGCGGTCGACCTCGCGGCAGCGATTGGCGAAATAGAGAGGTAAACACTATGCTCACCAAGCGTATTATTCCCTGCCTGGACGTCATGAATGGACGTGTCGTCAAGGGGGTCAGTTTTGTCAATCTGCGCGACGCGGGTGATCCGGTCGAGTTGGCAAAATTATATAATCAGGAAGGCGCGGACGAAGTAACCTTCCTTGACATTACCGCATCGTATGAGAACCGGGCCACCATGCTCGATGTCGTACGACGGACCGCGGAGCAAGTGTTTATCCCGGTCACAGTCGGTGGAGGCATCCGCTCCGTTGAAGATATTCGCGCGACCCTGGGAGCGGGTGCCGATAAAACATCGCTCAACACCGCGGCCGTCCAGAATCCACAGCTGATCACCGCGGGCTCCGAACAATTTGGAGCGCAGTGCATCGTGCTGGCCATCGATGCACGCTCCAATCCCAACATGCCCAGCGGCTATGAAGTCTATGTGCATGGTGGACGCACGCCCACCGGGATGGATGTGTTGGAATGGGCGCAGCGCGGCGTTGAACTGGGCGCTGGCGAGATTCTCCTGACCAGTATGGACCGGGATGGCACGAAGAGCGGCTATGATCTAACACTCAACGCGAACATATCCGCCGCCGTCACGGTTCCGGTGATCGCTTCGGGTGGGGTTGGCACGCTGGAGCATATGTATGAGGGTGTTACCCGTGGAGGTGCCGACGCGGTGCTGGCGGCCTCAATCTTTCACTTCGGTGAATTTCGAGTGCGCGACGTCAAGCACTACTTACAAACAAAAGGGGTAGTAGTACGACCATGCTGAAATTTGATAGCCAGGGCCTGGTTCCGGCCGTAATTGTAGACGACACTACCGGCGATGTCCTGCTGGTTGCTTTTATGAATCAGGAGGCCTATCAGCTTACCCGTCAGACCGGCCAGACCCATTTCTTTAGCCGCTCACGCAACACAATCTGGCATAAAGGTGAGCAATCGGGAAATGTGCAGGAAGTACGTGATATCTTCATCAATTGCGAAGAGAACAGCTTGCTGATCCGCGTCCAGCAGCATGGCGATGCTGCCTGCCACGAAGGATACCACAGCTGCTATTACCGGCGTATCCTGCCCGATGAGAGTTATGAAACCGTGTCCGAACGCATCTTTGACCCGGAAGACGTATATGCATCTGAGCAAAGTGAGGACGAGCCCATCATCCCCCAGGATGGTCAATCGCAGACGCCATTAGAGCTGGAGCAAGCACTGCGCCAACTCTATGGTGTGTATGTGTTGTTGCGTGACCAGGATCATAGCGCGACCTCTAATACATCGCGCCTGCTGCATGAAAAGAATCACAGCTTTCTCGTAGGGCGACTGGCCGATGAACTGGGGGAGCTGGTGGGCGTGCAAACAGGTGAACACGTCCATACCGGCGTGCAGGAGGATACCACATTGGAGGGGAGCCAGGTGGGATACTGGCTTTTCTTACTGGCGGCCATCAATCAGATGGAATATGATAGTTTTAATCCGCATGCCGCCATCCTGCAGGGTTTTACCGCGCATTATAGCGAGAACCAGGTAAACGAACTGCGGCAGAGAGCGGTTGAGGCCCTCTCTTCCGAGGAGACAGCGCAACACGTCCGTGGCCTTACCGCGGGCTTTGCCCTTATTGGCTGGGCCTGTGTCTCCTCCGGAATCAGTCCCCTGGCCCCCGTCGAATATGACCTCGAACAGATGCGTCGCAAAGGATTAGTGGAGTAAACGCAAAAGTTTTACAGTGGTGCATGGGATGCGCATTCGCGCATCCCATGCACCACTGTAAAACTTTTGCGTTTACATATAGTGAGGGGTTCATCTGAGATTGAGTGTCAGGTGGATCCCTCACATTTCGCGAGAAGAAAAAAATGTAATAGTGATATAATGGTATGTAAATTTACCGAGTTGAGCGGAGGGTGTATGAAGTATGAGGCCGTAATATTTGACCTTTTCGGGACGCTGGTAGACAACTTTCCACCGATAGCTTTCAAACAACTATTAACCCAGATTGCCGATGTATTGCAAGTCCCCTCGGAGGAATTTATTCATATCTGGAATGGCGAGCTCTGGCCCCGGCGGGTGCGAGGTGAGTTCGCTACCTTGCCCGAGACCTTCCGCTATGTTTGTGCCCATCTGGGTGTAGAGCCTGGAGAAGAACAGCTAGAACAGGCAACGCGCATGCGCTACGACTATTCGCGCCGTTCGCTGGTGCCTCGCGTGGACACGGTAGAGACTCTGCGCTGTTTGAAAGAGGCTGGTTATGCTTGTGCGCTGATCAGTGACTGTTCGATGGAAATCCCCCAGCTATGGGAAAGTTCGGCCCTGGCACCCCTGATTGATGTACCGATCTTCTCGTGTGTGGTTAAATTAAAGAAGCCAGATCCACATATCTACGCGTTGGCCTTTGAGCGCCTGGGTATTCCCGCCGAGCGCTGCCTGTATGTGGGAGATGGGGGGAGCCGTGAGCTGACTGGTGCGACAGCCGTTGGCATGCAGGCGGTACTCATCTGTGCGCCACATGAAAAGGACAAGGGACATGGTGAACACCAGCAAGAGGTTGATGGCTGGCAGGGGCCACGCATTGAAACCGTAAAGGAAGTTCTGGCTCTGGTGGACGAGACTTTAGAGGTTTAGAAGGGATGAGTTGGTAGGATGGCTATTCGTGCTGTGATTTTTGATCTGGGCGGAACGCTGATTGACTGGCCGGATTGGGATGAGGATGTACTGCGTCGCTGGGGATTATCATATGACTATCTCAGTGCCAAAGCGCCCGATCGGGATTGGCCTGCGAAGGAACGTTATGTTGATGCGATGCGCGGGGCTGAACTGGCCCACTGGCAACGTGTCAACACGATCCAGGCCAGTGCCACGCCGGAAGAAGTGTTGCAGGAAGGTTTCCAGACTCTCGGTTATACCGTTAACGAGGCCGAATTGCGGATAGCACTCGACGGCTATGGTCAGGCCGTCAATGGCTGGGCGATGGTCTTTCCCGATGCCGTCCCGACGCTGCTCAGCCTGCGCAAGCAGGGATATCGGATCGGTCTGCTCTCCAACACCTGGTGGGCGGCGGCCTGGCATAACTCTGATCTGGCCACGCATGGTCTGGACAGCTTGCTGGACGTCGTGCTATATACATCTGAGCTTCCCCATTCCAAGCCGCACCCCGAAGTATTTCGCATCGTGAGCAAGTTGCTGGAGGTCGAGCCCGCTGAATGCATCATGATTGGAGACCGCCTGGTCGACGACGTCTCTGGAGCACTAGGGGCAGGCATGCGTGGCATCTGGAAAAAGACCCCCTATCCCTGGCCTGAGCCTGCTCATATTCAGCCAACGGCCGTCATTACCCATCTCGCTGAGCTGTTGCCCCTGCTCGAAACTCTCAACGCGCAATAATGATCAAAGAGACATAATTGATCGTAGGGGTGACCTTGCGTGCAAGGTCACCCCTACGATCAATTATGTCTGGTGATTAAATACTGGGCAAGAACTTTGGCTTCTGGCGAGCCCTGGTTTTTTGCTCGAAGGCGTAGGCGAGCTTAATCAGGGTGGGTTCGCTATAGGCGCGGCCCATAAAAGTGAGGCCAACCGGGAGCTCCTGGACATGGCCCGCTGGCACACTGATCGCGGGATAGCCAGCCATGGCGGCGGGCTGCGCGCTACTGCCAGTATAGTGATCGCCATTCACATTATCGATATACCAGGCGGGGCCGCAGGTTGGCATAACGAGGGCATCTAGCTGGTACTGATCCATAACGGCGTCGATGCCTTCCTGGCGAGAGAGGCGATGGCTCTCGGCCAGAGCCTGAATATATGCCGGATCGTCGACGCCAGCAGTAGCTTCAGCCTCGATGAATAGTTCGTGACCAAACAGGCTCAATTCCTGTTCTGCATGCGCCTCATTGAAGGCGATCACTTCAGCCAGGTTGCGAACGGGAGACTCCAGTAGTTCACCCAGGTAAGCATTGAGATCAGCCTTCAGATCCGTGATCAGCACCAGGTTCTCGGCCGTTGACGACTCCATCTGTTTCGCGGTGGGAATATTAGCCGGATCGACCAGGATCGCGCCCGCCTCCTGAAGTGCCTGCAAAGCCGATTCGATCAAGCGAGTGGCCTTTGGACTGTAGCCAAAGTAACCCTCGCGTGGCACGCCGATACGCGCCCCTTGCAAGGCGTTAGTATCCAGGAACTGCGTATAATTGGTATGGTATTTCCCCTCGCTTGCGGAGGTCATCGTATCACGTCCATCCACTCCGACGATCGCGCCCAGCAGGATTGCGGCATCAGCCACCGTGCGCGCAAAGGGTCCGACGGTATCCTGATTATGTGAGATCGGAATGACCCCTGCCCGACTGGTTAGGCCAACGGTAGGTTTAATGCCGACTACATCGCAGATCGAAGCCGGGCAGAGGACCGAGCCATCCGTTTCTGTACCCAGAGAGACCGCTGTCAGATTGGCGGCGACCGCCACCGCTGAACCCGAACTGGAACCGCAGGGAGTACGATCCAATACATAAGGATTGCGCGTCTGTCCACCACGGCCACTCCAGCCACTGATCGACGACTGCCCACGCAGATTAGCCCACTCGCTTAGATTGGCCTTGCCCATAATGATCGCACCTGCCGCGCGCAACTTCTGTGCCACAAAGGCGTCTGCTGGTACTCGCGCACCAACGAGGGCCAGTGAGCCCGCCGTCGTCTGCATCTTATCCGCCGTGGCGATATTATCCTTAATCAGCACCGGAATGCCATGCAGGGGACCGCGTATGCCCTGGCTGACGCGCTCCTGGTCGAGGGCATCCGCGATTTCCTGCGCATCCGGATTCAGCTCAATCACTGATTTCAAGGTCGGACCATTTTGATCGAGCTCATGGACACGTTCTATGTAGTATTCAACCAGCTGGCGTGCTGTCAGTTTGCCCTCGGCCATAGAAGCCTGTAGCTCATTAATAGTAACTTCTTCCAAATGCATGAATATACCTGCCGTATTCCATTGGTTAAGAGCGAAGCCATGTTCGCGGGATAAAATAAATGAGAATCAAAAATGATGTTGTGCCGCGAGGGCACAACATCATTTTTGATGACGGCTATGATGAAAGATGGGTATTGTCCCGGACATTATTACCAAGAACAACCTCGATGGTATAGTTCTCGAGCTTTTTGCTGGACTCGGGCGAGATGCGCTCGCGATAGACCTCCTCAAAGGAGGGGTAGTCACGCTGGCTGATCGAGAGCAAGAGATTCGAGGCCAGCGTTTCGACCATGATCTCCTGCTGATATGGCTGCAGAATATGCGCCAGTTCAACCTCGGTGTAGAGCGCCACCCCGATATGGTCCTCGATATTGAAGCCAGCTTTTTTCCGCATATCCTGTATGAAGTGGATCAGGTCGCGCACCATACCTTCCTCACGCAACTCGGGCGTGATGGTGGTCTCCAGGGCAGCGATATAGCCACGCTCTTCAGCGGTCACAAATCCCGGTCGTGCCGTGGCCAGGATAGTAACCTCATCAGCGGTAAGACTGACTTCTTTATTGGCAACCGTAAAGGTCAGGGTGCCGGTCGTATTCAGTTGGGTCGCAGCCTCCTGAGCCTCATGGGCCGAAAGACCTTTGAGGTGGGCCAGGATCTTCTGAACCAGCGGTCCATACTTGGGTCCCAGGACCTTCACCTGCGGCCGCACCGTATAGGCCAGCATATCACTATCCGCGCTGATAAGTTCCAGGTCCTTGATATTCAATTCCTCCAGCACCTGTTCGCTCAGGCGCTGCAGGGCCTCTTCCTCAGCGGCGGTGGGCACGTGGACGTAGAGTGCGTTCAATGGCTGGCGCACGCGGATCTGTGCCTTCTCGCGGGCGGCGCGACCCAGTCCAACGATACGCATTACCAGATGGGTCTCGTTGGTCAGCTTCTCGTCGATCAATTCGGGACGGACCTCAGGCCAGTCCTGCAGGTGGACGCTCAACGGTGCCTGCTCGTCGACGCTGCGCACCAGATTCTGGTAGAGCTCTTCGGTCAGGAAGGGCATAAAGGGAGCCAGCAGGGTGATCATCGTCGTCAGGCTCTCGTAGAGAGTCAGGTAGGCGCCGACCTTATCGTCATCCAACTGAGACTTCCAGATGCGCTCACGGCTCCGGCGCAGGTACCAGTTCGAGAGATCCTCCAGGAAGCTCTGGATGGCCTCGGCTGGTTTCGTCGTGTCGTACTGCTCCAGACCGTTGGTCACCTCGCGGATGGTTTGATGCAGCTCCGAGATGATCCAGCGATCCAGCTCACTGCGGCGCGCCACCGGCAGTTGATGCTGCGCGGGATCGAATTGATCGATATTTGCGTAGGTGACAAAGAACCAGTAGACGTTCCAGATCTTATCCAGAGTACGGCGCGTCAGCATCCACTTCTCGCTCAGACGTACCGGAACGCCCTTCGCGCGAGCCTGCTCCACAGCATCCAGGCTAGGGATCGCCGGGAAGTTCAGGTTTTGCTCGGGTACATGGTTGCTATAGAGCCAGCGCATGGTATCCGAGCCGACGCTCTCGGCCGCATCGTCGAAGACGACCATGTTGCCCTTGGACTTATGCATCGGCGTGCCGTCTTCCGACATCAGCGTGGCATAGCCAAACAGGGTCTGGAATGGCGCCTTCTTCTCCAACACTGTACTCATAACCAGCATCGAATAGAACCAGTTTCTAAACTGGCCCGGGAAGGACTCGGTGACAAAGTTGGCCGGGAACCACTGCTGCCACTTCTCATGATTGGTGAGATAGTTGAGCGTCGAATAGGGAACGATACCCGCATCCAGCCAGGGATTGCCGACATCTTTGATGCGCGAGACCTCGCTACCACATTTGTTACAGGCGATCTTAACCTCGTCGATGTACGGACGGTGTGGAGTATGACCTTCAAACTTCTCCCAGCCGGCGACGGCCCGCTCCTTCAGCTCCTCCTGGCTACCGATGACCTCAAAATTGCCACACTTTGGACAATCGAAGATCGGCAGGGCCAGTCCCCAGTAGCGTTTCTTGGAGATCATCCAATCGTCCATGTTGCGCAACCAATCCATCTCACGATCGAAGCCAAAGGACGGGATCCACTGGATCTGGCGTACCACATCCATGATCTCGTAGCGCAGATTCTCCATCGAGATGAACCACTCATCGACCAGGCGGAAGATCAGCTCGGTCTTACAGCGCCAGCAGGTCGGATAGCGGTGCTTATACTTTTGGGATCGATAGAGCAGGCCCTTCTGGGTCAGGTTTTCCGCGACCAGGTCTGCTACCTCAGAGGTATGCTTGCCCGTCAGCCAGTCAAAGCCTTCTTTATAGACACCAAACTCGTCGACCGGGGCCACCACGGCCAGTCCAAATTCTTTGGAGAGACCAAAGTCCTCGCGACCACAGCCAGGAGCGATATGCACGATGCCGGTTCCCTCGGTGGCGTTGGCCTCTTTCCAGGGTACCACGGTATGCGCCACATCCTTCTCGGCGGGCAGCTCATCGAAAGGACCGCGATACTTCCAGCCGACCATCTCAGAGCCCTTCAGGGTCTCCACCACCTTATAGTCGCCCTTATCATGTCCCTTGAGCGCTTTCAGTACGGAAAGCAGCTGCTCAACCAGGTAGTAGTACTCCCCATCCTGCTCAACCTTCACATAGGTCAGATCAGGGTTGACGGCCGCCGCCACATTGGCTGCCAGCGTCCAGGGAGTCGTGGTCCAGGCCAGCAGATACTCGCCAGGGCGATCCACCAGGGGGAAGCGGACATACAGGCTCAGGTGGGTCAGCTCTCTATAGCCCTCAGCCTCCATCTCCATGTTAGAGATGCCAGTCGCGCAGCGCGGACACCAGGGCATCACATCGCGGCCCTTATAGATCAGGGTTGCGCTCCTGACACTTCTTCAAAAAGTGCCAGATGGTATAGTTATTCTCATCTGAGAGCGTAAAGTAATCGTTGCCCCAATCCATCCAATAGCCGAGGCGAACCGACTGCTCGGTCTGGCGCTTCGAAAAGGTGAAGACGCGCTCCTTACATTTTTCAACAAAGGCCGCGATCCCATATTTCTCGATATCGCGCTTGGTTTTCAGGCCCAGATCCTGTTCAACGTTCACCTCGACCCACAGGCCCTGGCAGTCGAAACCATTCTGATATCGCTGCTTATAGCCTTGCATCGTCTTAAAGCGCTGATACAGATCTTTATAGGTGCGGCCCCAGGCGTGATGGACGCCCATGGGATTGTTGGCGGTGATGGGACCATCCAGGAAAGAATACTTCTTGTCGCTATTCTCATTGCGTTTCAGATAGTGCTGACGAACATTCTGCTCGTCCCACCAATACTGGATGGCATGTTCCAGTTGTGGATAATCGACGCGATCGGCCGCCACAACCGGTTTGAATACACTAGATTTTACTGACACAGTGTCCTCCTCTGCGTCCAAAGCCACATCAAGATAGCCTCGCAGATGAATATAGCAGCTGTAGAATAACTGCCCTGATAAATCCAAAAAGAATATTTATTGTGAAGAAGCGAGCATAATCTCCAGACGTTTGTTGATTCTGCCCTTATTCTCGGTTTTTGTAATATGAATGCCGCCGACCTCGCGGGTATGGTTCACGTGCGTTCCGCCATCGGCCTGCAGATCAAGGCCAACTATTTCAACGATGCGTATCTCCTCCATCTCGGGTGGCAAGAGATTGACCCTGGTACGTACGAGATCGGGAATGGAGAACGCCTTCTCGCGGGGCAGCGTATAGACCCGGATAGGGTAGTCCACCTGGATCGCCTCGTTTACCTTCTCCTCGATGTAGGCGATGCGCTCTTTATCCAGGTTTTCCATGGCGAAATCCATGCGCGCGCGATCCGGGTACATCTGTCCTCCTGTCACCTGGACATTGAACTCTTTCCAGATGACGCCGCACAGGATGTGGAGCGCTGTATGGGTACGCATCATTTGATAGCGGAAATCCCAATCGATGGTACCAACAACTTCCGTGCCGATGGGAGGAGGTGGATAGTCCAGGGTATGCCAGACCACATCGTCGCGTTTATGCATAGCGATCACGCTGGCAGGATAATCCTGGCCCGGCCACGTAATCATACCTCGATCGGCCATCTGCCCACCGCCGCCGGGGTAGAAGACGGTAGCATCTAGCGCGATATCATCACCCTCCACAGCCACAACCGTGGCTGTACACTCGTACGTGAAACTATTTGTATGGTAAAGGAGTTTGGTTTTCATTTATATGTTCCTTTTCCTCAACAAAAAACCCCTCGTCCAACAAAGGGACGAGAGGAACTCCCGTGGTACCACCCTGATTAGCCTGGCATGGCACTTCCATGGCCTGGCTCACTCAATACACATATTCCGGACAGTTCCCCAGCGAGAGTTTCTCCGTGATAACGGTTCGACTCATCTTGTAAAGGTATAGAAGTGCTGGAACGCATAAAGGAACAGCGGACTACATGCCTTCATGATAACGGGAAGGACCCGACTGCGCCTACTTCCTGTATTGATCATATGATCACACGTGCTGGTTTCGGCTGGTAGCTCTGGAGTGATATTCGGCACGCGACCTGTATCCGGTTTCACCATCCCCGGACTCTCTATAGCAGGGGCTGCGGCCTACTGGGCTCCGTCATCGCTGTTGATTATCGATTATATTGTTGTGTAATGTATGCTTCTTCGTGCATTGCACGCATAAGGTTGTTGCTTGTACTCCGCTATTCGTGTGGTCTCTGCACAGTAGGATTTCGGGTGTTTCGCAATAAAGAAACGAATGAGCTTGTTTGTTCGTCCTAAGTCCTGTAGGTGTTAGTACCGTGAATATTTTGGAGTATGGTAAAGCTATGATACCATAGTACGTGGTAGAATACAATAGCTGGATCAGAGACACGAGCAACGAGGCTCATTCCTCAATTTCGTGTTCCGTAAGTTATACAAACTGTGTTAATGTAACCTAAGGAATATACATGCAAAACCTAGAGAAATTTTATGGTCCAAATGCAGGCTATGTGCAGGAACTCTATGAACGCTATCAGCAGGACCCCGCGTCCGTCGATGCTGTGACGCGTGCCACATTTGATTCCTGGGCGGCTGAAGACGTGGGCGCAGTCACCACCAGCCCGCAAGGTACAGGTGCTGTGCCAGTTCCTTCCGCGCCAGCCGAAGCCCACGAAGATACGCCGGCCTACTCACGTACCCAGGTAATGAAGATTGTGGCGGCCTCTACTTATGCCCATGCTATTCGTGAAAAGGGGCATCTGGGGGCTAACCTGGACCCACTGGGGAGCGAACCGATCGGAGACCCCGCCCTGCTTCCTGAGACGTATGGTCTATCGCAGGAAGACCTGGTGCAGTTGTCGCCGAGGGTGGTAGGTGGTCATTCGGCGGAAGGGGCCGAGAACGCCCTGGAGGCGATCGCCGCCCTCAAGCAGATGTACTCGGGCACCATTAGCTACGAGTTTGATCAGGTGAAGAGTCCCGACGAGCGACGCTGGTTGCGCGATGCCGTTGGACTCAATTTATATCATCGCGATCCCAGGACAGAAGAGGCGCGCAAGTTATTAAAGCGCCTGACGCAGGTTGAGATCTTTGAGCGCTACATCCACCAGAACTATACTGGTCAGAAGCGTTTTTCGATCGAAGGCATCGATATGCTGGTGCCGATGTTGGATGAAATTATTTCCGGTGCCGTAGATTCAGAGACCAAAGAGGTTGTAATCGGCATGGCGCACCGTGGGCGTTTGAACGTCCTGGCCCACACACTGGGCAAGCCCTATGGCGCGATCCTGGCCGAGTTCGCCCACTCCAAGCATGAAGAGGGGGTGCCGCTTACCGATAGCTTTGGCTTTGGCTGGACCGGAGACGTCAAATATCATCTCGGGGCCGAGCACATCTTTGGTGAGGGGGCGTCCGTCGATCTCAAAGTTCTGCTATCGCCAAATCCGAGTCATCTAGAATTCGTCAATCCCGTCATCGGAGGCATGGCGCGTGCCGCGCAAGAGATCCGCACCGTAGCTGGAGCTCCGCTACAGGACGTCGATAAGACGTTACCTATTCTTATCCATGGTGACGCCGCATTCCCGGGCGAAGGCGTTGTCGCCGAAACAATGAATCTATGGCACTTACGTGGGTACTGGGTTGGTGGAACTATTCATATTATCGCAAATAACCAGTTAGGCTTTACAACAGATCCCGAAGATAGCCGCTCTACTCCTTTTGCCAGTGACCTGGCCAAAGGCTTTAGCATTCCAATAATTCATGTCAATGCCGATGATCCTTATGCCTGTTTAACTGCTGTGCGTATCGCGCATGCATATCGAGATCAATTTCATAAAGATGTAGTTATCGACCTGGTTGGTTATCGTCGCTGGGGCCATAACGAAGGCGACGAACCCGCATTCACCCAGCCACAGATGTATGACAGTATCCGCACGCATCCAACCGTCCGCGAACTTTATGCTCGCATGTTAGAGCAACGCAAGCAGATCGAACCTGGAGAGGCCGAGGCGCTGGTGAATGACGCCTTCGCGGTACTGGAGCAGGCCAAGCGCGAGGCCGACGAGGGGGTATATACCACGCAGGAGCAGAAGATCAGCAAGCGCGTGCGCCCGACCCTGGAGGTTCCCCCAACCGTGTCCGCCGAACAGATACAGGCGTACAATGACGAACTATTGAGCTGGCCCAAGAGCTTTACGCCCAATCCCAAACTGGCGCGCATCTTGCAGCGCCGCGCGAGTGCCCTGGGACCCGATGGCGGCATCGACTGGGGACAGGCCGAAGCACTGGCTTTCGCCTCTATCCTGGCAGAAGGAACGCCTATTCGTCTGACGGGTCAGGACGTGGAACGAGGCACATTTAGCCATCGCAACGCCGTTTTGCATAGCAGCGATAGCAATGAAATCTATATCCCCCTGCAACACCTGGTTGACTCACAGGCATCATTTTCCATTTATAACAGTCCATTAAGCGAGGTAGGGGCACTGGGATTTGAATATGGGTATAGCGTCCATGCTCCCGACACGCTGGTGTTGTGGGAGGCCCAGTTTGGAGATTTCTCCAATGTCGCCCAGGTTATTATTGATCAATTTATCGCCTCTGGTCGGGCGAAGTGGAAGCAGAACTCATCTATTGTAATGCTCTTGCCACATGGATACGAGGGTCAGGGACCAGAACACTCCAGCGCGCGCCTGGAGCGCTATCTGCAGCTTGCGGCCCAGGATAACTGGCGTGTCGCCAACTGTTCGACCGCGGCCCAGTATTATCATCTCCTGCGCTTACAGGCCCATAATATCAAGAACTACCCAAGGCCATTAATCATCATGACGCCCAAGGCCCTCCTGCGCAACGCGCAATCAGCGTCCAAACTGGAGGATCTGGCTGGGGGAACCTTCCAGCCGGTACTGGATGATCAGAGGGCGCAACAGCATCCAAACGACGTTCGCCGTGTTATCCTCTGTACAGGCAAAATTGCCATCGACTTGCTTGCGCACGACAAGCGTGCCCATAATGAAGATATCGCCATCGTGCGGGTAGAAATGCTCTACCCCTTCCCTGGTGAAGAAATCAAAAAAGTCCTGGCAAATTATCCACATGCGCGTGAGATAATCTGGGTACAAGAGGAGCCAAGGAATATGGGAGCGTGGAGTTATATCTCCCCCCGTTTGTCCGCTATCGTCGACAACACGGTCACCATCGATGTCATCTCTCGTCCCGAACGATCAAGTCCAGCGGCGGGCTTCTGGGATCTTTATATTGCGGAGCAGGAAAAAATCATCACGGAAGCCTCCACTTTACCGCTGAAACAACCCGGAGGAAACTATGTCCGTTGAAGTTAAAGTCCCTGCCCTGGGAGAATCAATCGTCGATGCGACCATCGCATCCTGGCTAAAGCAAGAGGGTGACGCCGTCAAACGCGGCGACACCCTCGCCGAGCTTGAGACCGACAAGATCAATATTGAGGTGAATGCCGAGCAAGATGGCGTTCTCCAGAAGATATTAAAGCAGGTTGGGGATGTGGTTGCGGTCGGTGAAGCTATTTGTACGATAGGTGAAGGAGCGGCTGCGACCAATGGCGCCTCACCTCAAGCAGCATCAGCCGCTAATGCTGAATCTGCAACAGACAAACAGCAGGTTCAGAACGCGTCAGGCGCCCAGGAGGCACCTCTATTTTCAGATACCCAGCGTCCGCCATCCCCACTGGCGCGTCGTATTGCAGCTGAGCACCACGTCGATATCTCACAGGTGCGGGGGAGTAGTCCACACGGGCGTGTCACCAAAGAAGACGTCATCAGTTACCTGGAGCAAAACGGACGAGAGCCTGTGCCCGCCGTGACTCAAGGATCGCCAGCGCCAGCGCCAGCCGTTCCTGCGCAGCCCACAGCGCAACCTCCGGTCGCCAGAGCTGCGCAGCCTGTCGCCGCGGATGGACGAGGCGAAGAGCGCGTGCGCATGTCGCGCCGGCGCCAAACTATCGCGCAGCGCCTGGTTGAGGCGCAGCATACCGCGGCCATGCTCACGACCTTTAACGAGATAGACATGAGCGCCGTGATGGATGTGCGCAGTCGTCGCAAGGACGCCTTCAAAGAAAAGCATAACGTCTCGCTCGGCTTTATGTCTTTCTTTACCAAGGCGGCCGTTGGCGCCTTGAAGGCCTATCCGCGCCTGAACGCCGAGATCCAGGGCACCGACCTCGTGCTTAAGCACTACTACGACATCAGCATCGCCGTTTCCACCGATGAAGGGCTGGTCGTGCCCGTAGTGCGTGACGCTGATCGCAAAGGGTTTGCCCAGATCGAACGTGAGATCGCCGAACTGGCCAAACGTGCCCGCGCCAACGCCCTCACGCTCAACGATCTGCAAGGTGGAACCTTTACAATTACCAATGGCGGCATCTTTGGCTCCCTGCTTTCCACCCCCATCCTGAACGCACCCCAGGTTGGTATTCTTGGCATGCACAAGATCGAGCAGCGTCCGATCGCCCTCAACGGCCAGGTTGTCATTCGTCCGATGATGTATGTTGCCCTCTCCTACGATCACCGTATTGTTGATGGGAGTGAAGCTGTGCGTTTTCTTGCCACCATCAAAGAACTGGTCGAAGACCCGGAATCCCTCCTCCTCGAAGGATAATCCGATGCCCTGTTTCGCTCGACATCACGCGTTAATACCTGTATAATCAGGAAGATAGAGAAGAAACAACGACCGTCTGGTCTGGCCCAGCCATAAAGGGCCAGACCACGGATCGTGCATATATTCAATTCAGCACGGTTATATTGCTAAAAGTGGATATGCTGGTCATTTCATCACATGGCAGGAATAGAGGGAGTCGTCAGGGTTATGCAACCAGGAAATAACTATCCTCAGCAGGCAGGGAACAGCGGCGACATGAGCACACTCATAGGGAAATCCCTGGGGCAGTTTCGTATCGTCGAACGTATTGGTTCTGGTGGTATGGCGACGGTCTTCAAAGCATATCAACCAACCCTGGATCGCCACGTGGCAATCAAAGTTTTACCTGCTTATCATGCCAAAGATCCTATATTTGTGAAACGGTTTGTGCAGGAGGCTCGTTCGGTTGCGAAGCTTGCGCATCCCAATATAGTGCAAATACATGATTTCGGTGAGCAGGATAATATAACATATATCGTCATGGAATACGTGGATGGTGGCACGCTCAAGGATCGCCTCAAGCACGCGCTACCGGTTCCCGAAGCGGTAGATTTCATCATTCAGGCGGCCGAAGGTCTCGATTGCGCGCATCGCAATGGTATCGTCCATCGTGATGTCAAGCCGGCGAACATGTTGCTGCGCCGCGACGGGCATCTCCTCTTGTCTGACTTTGGCATCGCCAAGATCCTTGAGGAATCGACTAGTTTAACCCGGGTCGGTACCGGTATTGGCACGCCACAATATATGGCGCCAGAGCAAGGCATGGGGCAAAGGGTTGATCGCCGCAGCGATATCTACTCGCTTGGCATCGTACTCTTCCATTGTCTGACGGGCCGCGTCCCATTTATCGCCGACAGTCCTTTGACGATTACCGTCAAGCATCTGAACGAACCGTTGCCGGTTGAACGCATGGCGGCAGAAGGCGTGCCGGCTCCCGTCATCCAGGTCGTGCAAAAGATGACCGCCAAGCAAGCCGCTGATCGTTATCAGGCGGCGGAAGACCTGATAGAAGCCCTGACGGGCGCGCTGGCCGCGTCGCACCTATCCCTGCCACGTCTCTACAGGGTAGTGCCACCGATCCCTCCCCCTATGGGAGGAGGTTCAAATCCCGGCACGATGCCAGGCCAATCCAGTGGCTCAGGTGCTAACATCAGTTCTATGCCCAGTGGATCCCTGGCTGGTGGTACCCCGGTGATTTGCTTCCGTTGTGGCGCGCCCAATCCCAGTTCGCGGCTCTACTGTACAACTTGTGGTGATGAATTGTCCAATCCACGGGCCAGCAAAGACACCTACCTGGTCAATGGGCGTCCGGTGCTGGCGCGTCTAACCTTACAGACCGGACCGGAGTCTCTGGTAGGGCGTTCTTATCGCTTCCACCAGGATGTGACGACCGTTGGTCGCACCAATGGGAACGATCTGATCATTCCCGGTCGCTCGGTGTCGCGGAGACATGCGCGGCTCTGGTTTTCAGAAGGGCATTGGTACCTGGATGACGTGGGGAGTTCCAACGGCACACTGGTCAATAATGTGCGAATTTTTCAAGCGGTCATGCTCAATGACGGTGATGTCATCAACTTTGGGGACGAAATAGTCGTATTTAATATTACATATGGTCCGTAACATATGGACAGCGAGCAGGAAGTTGTTAACAGCATGCAAGCCGTCGTGTTTGTAGGCAGGCGCCAGGGGGCGCCGAGTTGCCTGCTCCTATGGAAGGACAAAAAACTATGAGTTCGATCAATCCCGTCGTACAAGTTGCCCAGCAGATGTTACTGGGTGGCGCAGTCAAGCAGAATCACGCTCTAGAACATGCCACCATCGTTCTGCTTTCCCGTAAATTTCCAGAGGTCCGTTTCTCCGGCATTTCGTTTGCCGCCGGATTTTTTGTGTTTGGGGATGTGCCGACCGAAGCGATCTTACCGGCGGCCCAGCAGGCTCTACAACTGCTGCGCAGCTCCCAGCCTGAACTGGCGGTACACGAGCGCTGTGGTACCAATCTGGCGGTCGCGGGTCTGCTAACCGGCCTCTCTTCCATGGCGGTTGCCAAACTACGCCGACCGTACAGCACCGCCAACAACGTTATTCTGGCATCAACTGCGGCTCTGGTGCTGGCGCGGCCGCTCGGCCTGGTCGTGCAGCGTTATGTAACAACGCAGACGCCCAACACATCCATGCGTATCCTGGATGTAAAACCGATGACCGTCTTCGGCTCGCCGGCCCACTTCGTCAGCACAGACAATCCTGACGCGGCCGGTTTATTCTCTTAGAAAGAGGAACTTAGAAAGAGGAACTGTAACATGGAACAGGAGCGCCGTTCGCAATTTCTGGTGGAGACCGACTGGCTGGAGGAGAACCTGTTTGATCCAGCTATTCGCGTAGTCGATATGCGTGGTTATGTGAAGACAGTGGTGAAGGAAGGGAAGCAGGAAGCTGTGTATACGGGCGCTCCTGATGAGTATGCCCAGGAGCACATTCCGGGAGCGGTGTATATCGATTGGACGCAGGATATCGTCAACCATGATGATCCCGTCGAGGCGCAGCTTGCTCCCGCTTCGCAGTTTGCCGACGCCATGGCACGCGTCGGTATTGGAGATCAACACCTGGTTGTCGTCTACGACACCCATCCCGCTTCGCAGTTTGCCACACGGCTCTGGTGGGCCTTGAACTATTATGGGCACACGCGCGTCGTCGTGTTGAACGGCGGGTTCGCCAAATGGAAGCGTGAGGGGCGCCCCGTGGATCGCATCATTCCCAGCTATCCACGCGCCACCTTTACCCCTAAGCCTCGGCCTGAACTGCGCGCGACCGCTGAAGAGGTACTGGCGCTTGTCAACCAGAAAGGCACTACCCTGGTGGATGCGCGAGATAGCGGCCAATATACAGGCACCGTTGTCCGTGGCGCGGGCCGCGCCGGTCATATTCCCGGAGCTATCAGCCTGCCGCGTGAAGAATTGATCAATCCTGAAGATGGAACCTTCCGCTCAACCGAAGAATTGCAGCACATCTTCAAAACAGCTAACCTCGAACCTGAGCAGCACGTGGTTGCGTACTGCAATGGAGGGGTCGCCGCCACGACTGTGCTATTTAGTCTGGCTATGCTGGGGTATCCACAGTTAACCAACTACGACGGCTCCTGGAACGAATGGGGCACTCGTCAGGACCTGCCGGTAGAAATTTAAGAGCACTAGAACGAAACCAACCTTTCATGAACGAATTCGAACAACAACCAACTGAAGATAATGCCACAGACGAAAACCTGCTTGATCTCAACGAGGTCATGCAGGCTTTTGGCATTTCCACCTGGAACAATCAAGGACCGCTAGAGGTCTCAGGTAGTGATAATTTGAGCCTGGCGATTGAAATAGCGGGGCAGCCCTATGTACTGCGTGAGCGTCCGCAGGGTCCACTGGGAGAAGATATACATTTTCGTTATGCCTTTCAGCAGCACCTGAAGGACGCGGGCATCCCGGTCCCGTCTTTTTTACGTACACCACAGGGCGATCCGATGGTACAGATAGGCGAAGACCTATTTGAGATACAGCAGCAGATTGGAGGAGAGCTCTTCAGTACCTCCAGTCAACGCAGCCTGGACTGGGTTGAGTCGGCGGGGGCGATGCTTGGCCGCATCCACCAGGCCTCTCAACAATACCAGGGAGCGCAAAATCGCTGGCCGGTTGAGGCTCAGATCGGCAGCCTGGTGCAGGGATACCTTAACCTCGCCCGGAGCAGGGCAGCTGAAGGATCGCTGCAGGCCCTCAACTCGGCCCTGCAAGAATGGGTCGACCAATGGGAAGCCGTTTTGCCGCAGGCGATGATGTCGATTGGAGGCAATCACAGCCTACCCGAATTTCACATCCATGGTGATTACCATGCCTTAAATCTGCGATTTGGACCATTTGGAGTTAGCGCTGTGACCGGGCTGGAAGCGGCGCGTTGGGAGAAGCGCATTTTTGAAGTCGCGTATGCCCTCTTTTATTTTGGCGCCCTGGCATGGTTACCCGGCAGCGATGCCACACCTCCACTGGTTAAGCGCGGGATGGCGCCTGAGCGCATACGTAGCTTCTTACAGGGGTATCGTGAGCTCTGTCCCCCGGCCAGTGGAGAGGCCAATCTGCTGGTAGATGCTCTTACGCTTATCTCACCTATCGCGACCCTGAATGGGCCGTTGGAAGATCTCTTCTATGCCGATGAAGAAGCTGAAAGCGCGGTCATCGATGATCTGCTTGAGCGCCTGGCCTGGGCAACTTCATTGCCAGCCTGGTTGGGACGTGTACGTCGCTCTTTCGCGGAAATGTGGGAATAAAGCCGGCATAGATCAGCAATTGGCCTGACCATAAAGGCCTGGAGGCCGAAGCTACAGGTGGCGCATAAGCGCAAAGATTATTACGAGCAGGATGACCAGAATAATAATGCCGCCAATGATCAGCCAGCGCGGTATCTCTTGTCCTATACCGTTATTGCCGGTAGCGCGACCGGTGGCTGGATGTGAGGATGAATTGTGACCAGTTGACATATTTGATTGAAGCGATGGAGCTGGCATGGCCATAGCCTGCGCCTGAGACGACTTCCCATGCTGATATGCTGGATAGTTCTCGGACCTGGGAGTAGTCGGGGGCGCCTGCATATGGCCAGGCTGCTGTCCACCATGAGCATGTGTTGTAGCAGCCTGCCGCATTTGTTCCTGAGACATAATCAAGGTTTGATCAGCCTGGGCAACAGACGTACTGGCATGCTGAGTTGGTATATTTGGATGGTCGCCTGGATTGGTCAAAGACAGGCCACAACGTGGGCAGAAAGAGGCGGTGGGAGCCAGCGGATTGTTACACCGGGGGCACACCGTATTGGAACCATGTGTGGGCGACGAGGGCGGCGTCAGCGGTGGATTAGGTTGGCTGGCGGCATTTCCCTTGCTGGCCTGAATGGTATCATAGAGCTCAGCCAGGTTAGGCTGGGTGCTATTTGGATCTTTGGGCCGATGTGGAGAAGGTGGCTGTGGCAAGGCCGCGATCACATTCTTCAGATCGTTGGCGAAGTCCGCGACATATTGATAGCGATCCCTGGGACGCAGTGCCATCGACTTTTGAATGATATGATTCAATGCGTTCAGCACCTCTGGCGATAGAGCGCCCAGTTGAGCAATATGGCGCGAATGGCGTGGTGCTGGCTTGGATGGCTTGCTTACACCAAGGCGGAACTGCCGGGCCGCGTTCGCCTCTGGACTTTCTTCGGGTGGATTATTGGCCAGATGTTCTTGCAGCGAAAGAAGATCCGGGCGACCCTGCTGGATCGACTGGTTGCGCGTAGAGACACTGGGAGGTTCAGCGGCGAGCAGGGCAAAGTAGAGCGTGCCGCCTAGCGCATAAACATCGGAGCGCGTATCGGTGCCTGTACCACCTGGATATTGTTCGGGTGGTGCATAGCCGGGTGTGCCCTGGTGGCGAATAAAGAACAGGGTTCGGGCGCCATCGGCCGCCGCCTTGGCGTTACCCAGGTCGACCAGGACGGCTGTCCCATTGGGGGTGATACGAATATTATCCGGTTTGATATCGCGATGGATGACCGTTGGACGCTGACTATGCATAAACATCACAGCATCACAGATGGACAGAGTCCAGTTCAACATCTGAGCAATAGGAATGACATCATTGCGCTGACGAGTCACGCGAATCAGGTCCGTCAGATCTTCGCCCTCGATGTAGCTCAAGACCACATAATAGCGCCCATGTTCAATAAAGGTATCCATGAAGGCAGGCAGGTTAGGATGATGCAGCTGGCTGAGCACTCGTGCCTCATGCTTCAGTTGCTCCTGGCCACTGGTTCCGGTTACTAAGTATTCTTTAACCGCAGCTTGCTGATTTGTCATCTGGTCGAGTGCCAGGTATACATGGCCAAAGCCACCGCTACCCAGTACACGTTCAATACGGTACCGTCCATGGAGTATTGTACCAGATGGTATTGTCTCTATCATTCGTTCCTCCAGTGAAATTGCCCTGCCTTGTAAACGGGGAACATCGAATGTATTGGGGGATGAAAATAGGAAATAGTGATGTTTATCTTCCCCCACCATCATACTATTATCATAACGCTTTTCAAGTGCTATTGGGTCCAACGCTCCAAGGCACGTCAGTGATCTGATACGTATCTATGACATGCCAACCAACCCCTGAGATTGATCTGAAGGAGCAAAACGGCCACGATTGAGCGGCGTATTCAATTGTTTGAGCTGTGTGTTTGCTGCTATGACAACATGCAACAAAACTACGCATCTGCAGTTATGCCATGGAATATATTGAAGGCACGCATGTTGTGTGCATGTAAACGTAAATCTATAAATTTATAAGCTTGTAAACTTGTAAGCTTTTAAATTTGGTAAATTTGGTAAATTTTAAAAATAACCGACGAGGAGACTGCTCATCGTAGGGCTAAGCAGGACGATTTTTTAAGTATGAATAAATATTATCGTTGTCCGGGCAGCTTTCAAGCCCGCATTCGCATTATACACTAGTTCGGGAAACATGTACACGCTAATGAGCCAGGCGTAGGACCCCTTGACCATCCTCCCTGCGATGGATTACCAACCCTCTACTCTTAACACGTTTGGCAGATCATTTTCGATATATGCATAGGTTGATCAATCACTTATCATATCTGATAGAAAAAGTTATATATTTCTGGGAGGGATGGGGAATAGAATGGACGACATGGATAGAACGACGTCGCGTACGGGGTTGGTCTATGATGAGCGGTTTCTTGAGCATGATACCGGTATCGAGGCCAGGGTGCGGTTGCGTACAGGAACATTTGACCTTTCACCACAGCCTCACCCGTCTGCGGCGATTATTACGCAGCGCACCAGAGAATTTCTGGATGGAGCCGGCCTGAGCGCACGAATGCAGAGCATTCCAGCTCGTCCTGCCAGCGCTACCGAACTGGACTGTTACCATACGCCTGAATACATTGCCGGTATCGCTTTATGGGCCAGGGACAACACACAAGGACCACTGCGTGCGTCCTGGGGAGAGATAGACGAAGAGACCGTGTTGAGTCCTGGCTCATTGGAGGCTGCCCTTTACGCGGCCGGAGGAGCCATGAATGCTGTTCAGGCTGTATTGGAAGGACGTGTATCGAACGCGTTTGCCCTCTTGCGCCCACCGGGTCATCACGCAACCAGCAACCAGGCAATGGGGTTCTGTATCTTTAACAACGTGGTGGTGGCCGCGCACTATGCCCGACGTGTCTATGGGCTGGAGCGCATCATGATTATCGACTGGGATGTGCACCATGGCAACGGCACGCAGGATGCTTTTTATGAAGATGCCGGCGTGCTGTTTGTCTCGCTGCACCAGCAGGACTGGTTTCCTGAAAATAGCGGAACCTTAGAACAGGTAGGTCGTGGCGCCGGGGAAGGCTATACTATTAATATTCCCTTGCCACCCGGCACCGGTGATCGTGGCTATCGTGCCGCCTTTGAACGCATTATTCTCCCGATTGGGCGCCAGTATCAGCCACAACTGATCCTGGTTTCTGCCGGCCAGGACGCCTGCTGGCTGGATCCGCTGGCGCAAATGATGATGACCATGGATGGGTATCGCGACCTGGCTACAATGGTGGTCAAACTGGCTGATGAAGTCTGTGAAGGGCGTCTTGTTGTGCTTACTGAAGGCGGGTATAGTGCGTCTTACTCTCCCTATTGTTCAGCGGCCACTGTTGAAGCCCTGATGGACGCTGACACTGGCATTATTGATCTGTATGATACTGCTCCTGAGCTCAAGACCTGCCAGACAATCTTCAGCTATGATACCCGGCAAGCGCTCCAGCGTGCGCTCACACAGTATCAGAAGTGGTGGCGCCTGTGAGTCACCAGGAGGACATAGAGGCTACCAGCGTTGCGTCGGACGCAACGCTGGTAGCCTCTATGTCTATGTTGATCAGACGCCAGAGGCAAGCACATTATAGATGGTATAGAGATTAGGGGTGCCGATACCCGTAGGCTGATCCCAACCGCGGGTCGCCTTATAATACAGGTTATCGCCTTCTACCACATCAAAGTAAGGATTTTTATTGCTGCCCGTGTTATTGACCACCCAGTACATTGGCTCAGGACTAAAGATCAGGGTCTGTTTGGACTCTTTTAAGTCTTGATTTACCAGGGTCCAGCCTGCTGCCCAGATCGGGGCCGCCGCGCTGGTGCCGCCCGCCACGAGCCACTCTCCACCATAATAGATGGGCAGATTGGTAGCAACAGCGGAGACATCCGGGACCTGTCGCATGCCATGAGCATATTTATTATTAACGCCCGGGGCATTTTGCCATTTAGGTTGTTCGATGCGTGTACTCACGCCGCCACCGCTTCCCCACGAATTTTTGCAGGTGCTTTGATCCTCACCATTAGACCAGGCAACCTCTTTGGCGCGTGTATTATTGCCGCTTAAGGTAAGGGTGGTGCCGCCAACGCCGACGACAGAGGGATCGGAGGCGGGATAATCGACGGAGAGCAGATTATAGACTCCCATATTGAAGGCGCCACAATCTCCGCTGGATGCGAAAACTGTAAGGTGCTCAACCTGGGTCATAAGCTGAAAGCGTTGATGGACCGCGGCCAGGTAATTATTAGACTTGAGCTCTTCCGCGCTGCCCCAACTGGTAGACACAACACCACCGGTTTTATTATTGGCATTGTCATCGATAACGCGCTGCAGAACATCCAGGTAGGCATTCGACGACGAGGTTTTTACTTGTGGATCTGATTGGTCAAGCATGTAGACAACAATATTGGCGGACGGAGCCATACCGGCGATCATTTCAAGATCCAGTGTGGTTTCACCTTCGGGCTTTGGAGCAGGGGTATCGACATTGACTGTTTTCAATGTTCCTCGGAAACCGACGCAGGCGAAATAATTTGCTACATCGTCCTGATCAAAGCCATCGAAGGTTATAATGCTAATGGTCTGGTTCTCGCCATGAATTCCGTGGCTCCAGAGCTGATCATAGCCGTAGGCATGGGCCAGGGCGGCTGGCTCAACGATACCTGGATTCGCCCCTGGGCGTAGACAGCTTGCCTGTGAACGCTGCGTTGTCTGGATATTTTGAGCAGACAGCATACTATGTTTTTCGGGTGGCGAGCTATAGTTATCCAATCCGGTAATGGCTACCGTATTATCCAGCACAAATTTTGGCAGCATCGGTGGCTGCTTGGGGTCCGGAGCATAAAACTGGCGTCCATTCAAGCTATGCAGGAGAAACTTCGTCTTTAGCAGTCTGGCGGCAGAACCGGCCTTCATATCAATTGTCAGCTCTGTACGCAACTTACCAGCCTGAACGGTCGCATCCTGGATGCCAAAGTAGGCTTGAACCTTCTGCATGACCTCCTGGCTAATACCCAGGCTATTCGCCATCTCGGTTGCGCTTTTTGCACTACCCTGTGGCAACTTGCTATTCTTCCCAATCTGATTGAGTGCATTCTGATCGAGTTTAAATGCTACACTGATATGCAGGATCTGGTTATCCGGTACCGTTCCCACAACCGGAGCCTTAAGCGCATCGGGTGGCAGACCTGGGTCGAACTTTACCAATGTAGTATCCAAGTTAGGCGTCGGAATGGTTTTTGATGCTGGCGTGGGGGTTGGTGCAGGCTGCGATGTCTCAGGTGAGCCGGAACAACTGGCGAAGAGCAGCACAAGGAACGCTAACGATAGAGATCCTATGGCTCTACCAAAGAGTGGCCGCTGATAACGCTTTAGGTGCATAACATCTCCTCTTTCTTCATATGATTTCTATAATATTTAGATCGCTCTTTTGTTGAGATATCTATAGAACGCTGATAAAGATTAAAATTCTCTTTTGAGCTTGTGGTATATAGAATAATAATATAGAAAGGTCTCTATTGCAGTGAGAAAATTCACAGATTAACTGGTAGTTGGTAACATTACTGTTCTGTTTATGTTGCAATTTCCTCTTTGCCTGTACATAATGCGCATTAATAGAGGGAGAAAAACCACATAGAGGAGGACCTACGAGATATGTTGTCAATGGCTCGTAGCTGTGCAGTGGTAGGGCTGGAAGGGGCTTTGATTGAAGTTGAGGTGGACCTGGCGACCGGAATGAGCGCTTTCACAATTGTTGGTTTGCCTGATGCGGCCGTGAACGAAGCCAAGGATCGCGTGCGGGCCGCCATTAAAAACAGCAATTGTAGCTTTCCTTTCAAGCGTATTACTGTCAATCTCGCGCCCGCTGATCTGCGTAAAGAGGGTCCGGTGTATGATTTGCCGATCGCGATCGGCATTTTGATTGCCTCGGAGCAGATAGCGGATAGCGAATTAATTCATAATGCCCTGTTTCTGGGGGAGCTTTCTCTGGATGGCAGTGTGCGTCACACCAACGGTGTGCTGCCAATGGTCGCCCTGGCCCGTGAGCGGCATGTCAAAACTGTTTTTGTACCAGCCGTCGACGCTTTAGAAGCCACGCTGGTTGAGGGGATCGAGGTTTATCCTGTTGAAACGTTATATCAGCTCATTGAACACTTAAACGGCATCACCAGGATTCAACAATATACCCCTGATAGCAGCCTGCTTGACCACGATAGTGAGCTCCATACAGGTCAGGAGATGTCGGCGATCCGTGGTCAGGAGCATGTAAAGCGGGCGTTGGAAGTGGCAGCCAGTGGAGGACATAATCTTTTGATGAGTGGCCCTCCCGGCTCGGGCAAAACCTTGCTGGCGCGTGCCGTACCCTCGATTCTGCCGCGTATGCTGATTGAAGAGGCTCTCGAGGTGACCAAGATCTACAGCGTCAGTGGCATGCTCTCTTCCGACGTGCCGCTTATTCGCCAGCGATCATTCCGTGCGCCGCATCATACTATCAGTCATGCTGGATTGGTTGGTGGAGGCCGTATTCCACGGCCGGGAGAGATTAGCCTGGCCCATCGCGGCGTACTCTTTCTGGATGAATTACCCGAGTTTGGTCAAAACGTCCTGGAGGTACTGCGTCAGCCCTTAGAAGATAAGATTGTCACCATCTCGCGGGCGCATGGCAGCATCACTTATCCCGCCAATTTTATGCTGGTGGCCGCTATGAATCCCTGTCCCTGTGGTTTTTACGGGGACCCTGTACGCGAATGCACATGCTCGGCCACCGCGATTGCCCGCTATCAGAAGCGCATCAGCGGTCCGCTGCTCGATCGCATCGACATTCACATTGAAGTGCCACGCGTCGACTATGAAAAGCTGGCTGACAAACGTAACGCCGAATCATCGGCTACGATTCAGGCTCGTGTCCAGCAGGCGCGTGAACGGCAGCTGCGCCGCTTGAAAGGTACCAGCCTGACCTGTAACGCGGAGATGGGACCGGCCGAGGTGCGCAGCTTCTGTGATGTCGACACCGGTGGCGAGAAACTGCTGAAGGCGGCCATGCAACAACTTCACCTCTCGGCACGCGCGTTTCACCGCGTTCTCAAGCTGGCTCGTACAATTGCTGACCTGGCTGAATGCGATGTTATCGCTGCCAATCACGTCGCCGAAGCCATTCAATACCGTCCCAAAATCCGCATGTAAGCGTCCAGGTATGGACGGGTGTTCCTGTGGAAGGCGGTGTGAATGATGATGCCCGGGCATCACTATTCACACCGCCTGGTATGTTATGATGTGAATGCTATTACTTTGTCTCTATTTCGCCTGTTTCAGGTTACAGTGATAGCAGATTATGGAATCATACCTTTAACGCAGCGTTGCCAGTAGAAAGGTAGTATCGTACATATGCCTGACTTCCCGATTATTGATACCCATGTCCATCTGTGGGATCCCGAACGCTTTCGCATGAGCTGGTTAGACGAGAACGCACTATTAAATCGTCGCTATGAGCTCCCCAAATATCACCAACATACAGAGGGGATAGATATTGAAGGGATGGTCTACATTGAAGTAGATATTGACCCGCACTACACCTTGATCGAACCTAGATGGGTGGCTGAGCAGGCCAGGCAAGATCCTCGTCTGCGTGCGATTGTTGCTTATGCCCCGGTCGAAAACGGTGAGCGCGTTCGATCCTATCTTGACGAACTGGTCAGCATCAGTCCCCTGATCAAAGGCGTACGGCGGTTGTTGCAAGGTGAACAGGACCATACGTACTGCTTGAGACCGGACTTCATTCGTGGTGTCCAGATTCTGCCCGAGTATGGCCTCTCTTTTGATATCTGTGTGCGCCATACACAATTGGAGAGCGCGATCGAACTGGTTCGTCGTTGTCCTGATACCGCGTTCATCCTTGACCACATCGCCAAGCCCGACATCAAAGACCATCTTTTAGATCCCTGGCGGCGACATATTGAAGCCCTGGCGGCGCAGCCTAACGTCGTCTGCAAGATTAGTGGGCTGGTCACAGAAGCCGATCCAGAACACTGGACTCTCGAGGACCTGGCGCCCTATGTGGATCACGTTATCTCCGCTTTTGGAGAGGACCGCATCCTCTACGGTGGTGACTGGCCGGTGGCTTTACAGGCTACTAGCTATCCGCGCTGGGTTGAAACGCTGGATGCTTTAACTTCTCATCTCTCTCCCAGCGCCCGGCGCAAGCTCTGGGTTGACAATGCACGGAAATTCTATCGTCTATAGTTACAGAAGGAGCTGTATTATGAAACGTGTTGGATTTGTATTGAACGTTAAACCCGAGAAGATCCAGGAGTATCGCGAACGGCACCGCGCGGTCTGGCCGGAGATGCAAGAGGCACTGCGTCGCAACGGCTGGCACAACTATTCCCTGTTCATGCGCGAGGATGGTACGATATTTGGCTACGTCGAGGTTGAGGATAGCTTCGCGGCTGTATTGAAAGGGATGGATCAAGAAGAGATCAATACACGCTGGCAAACGTACATGGATGGCTTCTTCGAGATCACTCCCGGCCTGCATGCTGATCAGGCTATGCTGGAACTGGAAGAGGTTTTTCACCTGGATTAGCCAGTGTCGCAGGCAGTCGTAGAAAGCGTAACAGGGGTCTGGATCTCAGGCAGATGTAGTAAGCGAGTAAGCATTGCTGTCAACGAACGAAGATGTTACAATGGCTGGCATTGTAGCTCAGTTTAGAAGGAGTTGTTGCCATGGAGACATCGGCTCCCGCAGGGAAACCTCTGGTTATTTTGAATCCGGCTGCCAATCGGGGCAATATGAAGGTATATCGCGGCTTGTTACAGCGTTATCGGGATCAGCGGCGCATCGATTATAGCGAGACACGTCGACCCGGCGAGGCTAAAGATCTGGCACAGCAAGCCGCGATGGCCAATCGAGAGGTCATTGTGGTAGGTGGAGACGGTACCGTTCATGAAGTCGTGAATGGATTGCTGACCTCTGGTCGCCGTGTGCCTCTCGGCATTGTGGCAGCTGGCTCTGGCAATGACTTTGCCTGTAATACGTTAAAGCTCCCGCGTCAGCCAGGTGAAGCGATTGAACGTGCGCTCAATGGTCGTCTGACCAATGTTGATGCGGGTCGCGTGAATGACACCTATTTTGCCAACGGCTTTAGCATCGGAATGGATGCCGAGATTGGCGCGCTTACCAATCGTATGAAAAATATCCCCTTGATGAGTGGAGCGGGACTGTACTATGTGGCGGCACTGAGACAGCTTATCTTTGGTTTCAATCGTTGTCCATGGCTGACTTTTCGCCTGGACGATGGAATTGTTGAGCAGGCGACTGAGAAACGCTATGTCTTGATGGCTGTAACCAATGGGCCAGCCTACGGTGCAGGCTTTCAGATTAATCCCCAGGCCGATTATGCAGATGGTCTGCTTGATGTCTGCGTTGTCGATTACACTCCTCTCTGGCGTGTGCTCCAGCTCTTTCCAGGCGTCAAGCAGGGCAAACACGTGAACGAGCCGGAAGTCACTTTCTATCGAGCGCGCGCCATCCATATCGAGAGTAAGCAGCCTGTTACGTTGCAGGCCGACGGGGAAGAAGCACGCGTAACTGTAGTTGATGCAGTTGTTCTGCCGGATGCTTTATGGATACGTCTATAGATGCAACAAAAAGGGAGCTATCCTTGCAAGGATAGCCTCCTTCCCCTTGAATTAAGCATTCTGGGCGGCCCTGGAGGCGCGTAACCGGCGTAAATAGTTGGCCAGGTGGGCATTAAAAGTTACCCCTTCATACCACTCAGGATAGATTGTATGCAGGGATTGGAAGGCTACGGGGATAACATGGTGCGCAAACTGATTGATATCCATCGCTGTAAGCAATGCGCGTAACTGTGTGGAAGAAGGGGCCTGCCAACTGGTCTCCGTTGCGGAATCAGTGGATACCCGGGTATATCCCAGAGCAAGGCATGTATCTTCGGCAACATTCAATACCGATGCATCCAGATTGTCACCACCCATCCATTGATGAATTGTAATAAATAAATCAGCATCGCTGAGTGCAAGTAAATCTGTCTGAACCTGTTTGGTGAAATTGCGAGATTGGTTGCTGGTTTTCATGAAGCATCCTTCCTGCTCTACAAATATGTCCGGTGTACACTGAGTGGGGAAAATACAAAGCAGTATGTGCTATTGAATAGTCATCCGCTCTTGTTGGACCCACTGACTCTTTCGGTGTCTATGCGGAAACTGGTAACGAGAGGAGCAGCTAGACGAGCACATAAATGAGTTACATAAACGGCCCAACTGTTAAGCGCACTGGCAGATGTCTGCGTGTCGCACTTACAAGTTGGGCCGTTTCCATACAAGTATTATCTGTGTGTACCAGCAAACTGGTTACAGATTACCAGCGGGCTCCTCGGCCGCCCGAGTGGCTATCGCGTTGGTTCTGGAAGCAATCGCTGCAATAGACGGGGCGATCTTCGCGTGGCTGGAAAGGTACCTGAGCCTCATTACCACAACTGGCACAGATAGCGGTATACATCTGGCGTGGCTCACTGCGGTAACCACCATTGCCACCGCGGCTGTAACCACCACGGCCCTGTCCACCACCCTGCTGCTTGCGGGCGGAGCGGCATGATGGGCAGCGGCTGGGGGCATTGGTCAGGCCACGGCTAGCAAAAAATTCTTGCTCACCGGCGGTGAAGGTAAATTCCTGGTTGCAATCGCGACAGTTAAGGATTTGGTCGGTATATGACATTTCACATTCTCAATTCTCGGGGTAATACCCCAGTGTTGTAATTAAACGCTCGCTATCGCGCTGCTTCCAATAGGCAATCTACTCTAAGCAATCACGCACCTACGGCGTTTTTCTATTATACACTACTTGTCTACCCCTTATTGGAAAAAGTAAAGAAGTACTAATTATATTTATACAATTTTAATCAGTCTACCTTTTCTTCATCTGGCTTTCATAATTTTGGTATCTGTCAAGGCTTGGCGCTGCGAATTGGTGTCGCTTTAAAAGCTGAAGGGCAAAGGTGGGTAAGTGAGCAACGCTCGCATAAGGGTTTACGGGCATCGCAGATGGCGCGGCCATGGAAAATAAGGAGATGTGAAAGGTCGAGCCAGTCTTTTTCTGGCACAATCAGCATGAGTTCTTGTTCAACCTTGACTGGATCGGTGCTCGTTGTCCAGCCAAAGCGCCGTGCCAGGCGTCCCACATGGGTATCAACCACAAAACCAACCACAATCCCAAAGGCATTGCCCAGCACAACGTTGGCGGTTTTGCGCGCCACTCCTGGTAGCGTCAACAGATCCTCCATAGTGTGGGGAACGTTGCCATCATAGGCGGTAATCAAACGCTGGCAGGTTGCACGAATGTTTTTCGCCTTATTGCGATAAAAACCCGTGGACCGGATATCCTGTTCAAGCTCCTCCTGCGAGGCACCGGCAAAGGCTTCAACGCTGGTATATTTCTTAAACAGCCTGGCGGTGACAATATTGACTCGCTCATCAGTACATTGAGCTGAGAGCTGGGTCGCGATCAACAGCTCCAGCGGATTTGAAAAGTTTAGCGAGCAAGCTGCTTCTGGATAGAGACGACGTAGCTCCGCAATGATTGCCTGAACCTGTTCTGGAGAGCCGGGTTGAGGTCCTGTATAGATAGGTGTGGCGATATTCATATTACTTGTTGTTTTCGCGCTGTGCGCGTAGCAGGCTGCGTAACGCATCGGCCTGACCGCGATTCCACGCCGCGGATCGGACTTCGGACCCGATAATGGGAAGAGAGCTTTTCTCACTAATGCGGGCGGCTCGTTCGCGTTGGATAATTTCGTGAAAAAGCTGGCGATCACTTAAGCGCCAGCCATGAAGTTTGGCCTGTTCTGACAACCACATAATACGCTCAAAGCCAGCCGTATAATCTTGCTCTGCTGGATCATTGCGCATTGGTGTATTCTGCATATATTGCCTCTATAACGAAAATGTAATGAGACGGAGTGTTTCTGATCGGAATGTAGTTCTACAAGTCCGATTATGTCAGAAAATAGGCTTACATGTCAAGAATAGCTGTACATGATTCATGACTTGTCTGCATGACTGCAGCCAGTCGGAGAAGAATTCCTGCATGTTATGCTCTTATTGCATTTATCTCGCATATGGGTTAAAGTGGAAATATTATGGTCTAAAAGCTGTGCAGTATGTTAGAATCAAGAGACGAACATTTCTCTCAAGGGTCTGTTGAGGGGAATTATGGAGTATGACATAGGTTATATGAAACGCACTCTGATAGACGCTCGTACTATTGTTGTAAACTGTGTTGCTGAACATAACCAGAGGGCACAGACAGTGATTTTGTACGCACGTCATATTGTTTTATAGAAGTCTCGTAAATGATGTCAGGGAAGGAAGTTGAGCGTGGCTAATAAAAAAATTCACCAATGCAAATACTGACAAGGACAAGTTAAGAAAAGACCTGGCTGCCAGCATTTTACGTGAACGGAAACAGCCCAAGAATTTTAAAGAGCTAGGGCTGCACACCCTGCGGAATCTGCCAGCGAATATCTCGATGGTGCAAGGCTTGATGAAGGCTGTCAACTGGAATCTGGCCCAGCAAGAAGTGCTAGAGAATCTGAACAATACCGTTGTTATCGTTGGACAACCAAATACAGGTAAAAGCACACTGTTTAATACCTTGAAGGGGCAAAATCTTTCTCCAGCCTCTTCACAAGCTGGTACGACCCGTACCCTGGTGCGTACCGACTTTGGTCCTTTCACCCTCGTGGATACTCCGGGACACTTGCCTGATGTGATGGAGAGTGGCATGGATCAGGCCAGCGTGATTGTGTTTTTGATCGATGCATCGAAGGGCTTGCAGGCAGCCGATCGTGAGTTGTATAACGTGATCAAGCGTTTCGACAAACCAACGATCGTCGCAGTCAACAAAATCGACGAGCTTAGAGGTGGTGAGGGTGGTGATCAACTGGCAACGGAAGTCGCCGTACAGCTTGAAGCGCCTGGCGTCATTCCTGTTTCAGCCAAGACCGGCGCTAATATCGCCGAGGAACTGATACCGGTTATCATTGAGTCGAGTCCTGAAGCTGCGCTGGCGATCGGACGAGAGTTGCCTGCTTACCGGCGTGCGGCCGCCCAGCGTATCATTCGCAATTCAACGCTGCTCAGCCTGGCGGCTGGTCTGGAGCCAATTCCGTTTGTTGATATTCCTATTCTGCTTGGTACACAGATACGCCTGGTATTGCGCCTGGCCGCGCTATATGGCGAACAGATGGATAGCGCGGACTCCAGAAAGCATGCGCGTGAATTGATTGCCACGATTGCTGGTGGTCTGGGATTGCGTTACCTGGCCCAGCAGGCTGCAAAAGCTGTTCCCTTTGGAGGCGACTTCGTGGCCGGCGCCATAGCTGGTGCCGCGACCTGGTCCATTGGTCAGGTCGCGCTTGAGTATTATGAAGAGAACAAGCAGTTGAGTCCGAAACGCTTACAGCAACTGTATAAAAGTTTCTATCATCGCTTCCGCAAGAATAGCAGCCCGCAAGATCTAAAGGAGCAGGTGATAAAAGAGATCGAAACCGGCAAATCAGAACCATTAATGCAGGAATCTGACCGCAGGCTTCTGGAAGAAGGAAAGGCTTAAGCCGTGCCCATGCTCTTTCCCTATGACCATTACGAGACGCTGAACGAGCCTTTCACTATATATTATCCGGCGAGTGAGGAGGTGCTTGCTCGCCAGGTAACTGAAAAGATTGACCTGGCTGGCAAGCGGCTCTCTAATCTCCTTCATATTGATTTGCCGGATTTTGAAGTCCTGCTGGTTGATATGGAGGACTGGCCGCTGGTGCCTCATAGTGAATCCGAAGAGGTTGATGCGCCCCATCCATATATGACTGATCTCACCACCCCGCCGACGCTGGTTGTGCCGACCGAGCTCGATCCCATTTTCGGAGATATCACGCCGGAAAAGTTTGCTTTTATGCTCTACCATGAGCTAACGGTCGCTTACCTCGAAGACGATCCTCGTCCCTGGCCAGAAGTGACACCATTGTGGGCGGATGAATGGCAGTTTAAGTTTATTGCCCTCTGGCTTTCACAGCAGCTTGATGGGGTCCAGGGTGTGGTCAATAAAGATCTGCATGAGCAATATAGCGAAGCTTTTGAGCCGGAAGCTGATGGGAAGACCCCGGTAACGGTGCGAGGCTTTGACTGGTATGACGACACAACGCCGGAAGAGTATCTCACCTATGAGCTTCTACTTGAGCAGCTGGCATCAGACCTGCTGGCTCGTTACGACATTTCGCTGGTACAGCGCTTCTTGAACCTTTACCGGACCGAGCAGTCCGAGTTGCTAAGTGATCAGGTTACAAACATGCTAGTGGAAGCCATCGGACCTCAATCGGAAGGATGGTTAGAAGAGTTAGTGTATTTTTAATCGCTGTGACTACGGACTATACCGGATTCGCTTTGTGAAAAGGGGCATGGCGCCTGGATGCTCATGCTCTCTTTTTTTCTGTTTAATTAAGCGGACTAAAGGATGGTAAAGTTGGAAAGAGCATGGACTCAATCACCCTCAACAATGGTTTTGAAGCCCGACGAGATCCATGTCTGGCGCGTTTTTGTTGACGAGTGGCTTGCGGCGATACCAGAACTGCTTGTTTTCTTAAGTCCAGATGAACAAGCACGAGCACAGAGGTTTTATTTTGAGCGAGACCGCAACTGCTCTATTATTGCTCGTGGGGCGCTACGGGTATTACTGGGTCGATACTGTGCGGTTGATCCATCAATGATCATGTTACAGTACAACGAATTTGGCAAGCCTAATTTAGCCTCCCATGACTTAGCTTTGCCACTCTATTTTAACCTGGCCCATTCGCATACCACCATTGTCTACGCCTTTACATGTATTAATCGCGTTGGTATTGATGTAGAGTATATGCGTACTAATGTTGAGTACGAAGAACTGGCAGAGCATTATTTCTCACCCATAGAAAAAGCGCAGCTACATGCGATGCCGATTGAACAAAAGATGCAAGCTTTTTTTGCGGGTTGGACCAGGAAAGAGGCCTATATCAAGGCGCGCGGCAAGGGTCTATCAATTCCATTGGATTCTTTTGACGTTACATTACAGCCTGACCGGGATCCTCGCTTGCTGGCTTGTCGTGAGGATCCCAAATCTGTGAGCCACTGGACGTTCTATGCGCTTCCTGCGGATCCGCATTATGCGGGAGCACTTGCCCTGGATGGTGTATGCGAGCACCTGCAATTCTGGCATCTATCCTCGCTCTTTTAAGCGACGTTCGCTTCCTCTATGCTTTTGGGTGCCATTTTAGTATAATGGCACTCAATTCATTGCGGGAACGTGTGGGTTTGAGATTTACGGCGCGAGAAGGAGTGCTCTGTCATGTTTAATAAGGTAAGCATTATCGGTCTGGGGTTAATTGGTGGTTCGATTGGGTTAGCTTTGCGGAAAGCGAATGCGGCGAAGCAGATCGCAGGTTATGACCTGGGCCGTGGAGTAAGCGCACAGGCCTCTAAAGTTGGAGCAATCGATCAAGCTTATGAGAGCATAGTGGATGCGGTGAATGGATCTGACCTGGTTATCCTGGCGACTCCTGTTGGCGCGGTACGATCTCTCTTGCAAACGATCGCTCCCGCATTAACGCCGGGTACCGTGGTTACTGATGTTTCCAGCACGAAATCTCAGGTCATTAGCTGGGCCGAAGAATTTTTGCCCGAGCACGCCTTTTTTGTTGGTGGGCATCCCATGGCAGGAAAAGAGATGAGTGGTGTGGCGGTCGCTGATGCTGATTTATTCAAAGATTGCATCTATTGTTTGACGCCAACCAGCCGCACTCCGGCGACAGCTGTGAGCATGGTCGCGGCCTTAGTAGAAACCCTTGGTGCTCGTCTGCGTTTCCTGGATCCGGCAGAACATGATGGGTTGGTAGCAGGCATCAGTCATCTCCCATTTCTAGCTTCAACTGCCCTCATGGCTACTGTTGCTGATGATCCAACCTGGGTGGATGCCTCATTGTTAGCCTCGTCTGGTTTTCGAGATGCTACACGGCTGGCTGCTGGCAATCCCGAAATGTACCGTGATATCTGCCTGACGAATAGCGCTGCTATTGTGCGCTGGCTGGATATATACGTTTCAAAGCTTTCTGAGCTCCGCGATCAGATTGCCAGGCACGACAAACATATCAACGAAGCATTTGCCAGAACCCAGCAACAACGGCAGCAATGGCAGGCATCACATTATTCTGAGAAATAGTGACTTTGCGCTTTATTTTCTCTTAAAAATGCTTGACAACTGCTATTCATTGTGGCATAATCATCAAGCTGTCAAAAAAGAAACAATCACCCGCCTCCATGAGCGTGGGTGCTCCTGTTCTCGCATCGCAGCTGTGCTACGGTAAGGTAGCTCCTCCGGGATCACCATTCCCCCCATCACTCACCCTACGCGGGATGACCACGTCTGTGAGTGTTCCAGGCCGTTTTTCGCGGCGGTTCCCAAGCGGAACCAGGGAGAACAACGGGATTTCGGACGGCTCGCAAAAGTGGTCCCAAAACCGCTTGACAGAGCACAACAGATATGCGATACTACAGCACACGAGACAAGCGAACGAAAAAAACACAAATGCTTGCTCAATGGCAGAATGAAGGTTCTGCCGACTCAGTACCTTGACAACTGAAGAGTGGAAAGCAGAACAGCAACTGGAACAACAACACATTAAGAACCAGTTCCTGTCAATTCGGAGGCTTGATGGTAACATCAAGTATCCATAATAATCTGCGAAACAAGCCAATGTTAATGTAACTTGGCCATGATCGCAACTTACCATGCTTTTTCACATGTCTTGCAGAGATATGTGTTTATAAAAACATTGGATGGCGAGTTTGATCCTGGCTCAGGATAAACGCTGGCGGCGTGCCTAACACATGCAAGTCGAACGCCCTGTGCAAACAGGGAGTGGCGGACGGGTGAGGAACACGTGGGTTATCTACCCTGGGGTGAGGAATACCGGCGAGAAATCGCCGACAATACCGCATATGCTCGCGAGAGCAAAGCCGGAAACGGCGCCCGAGGATGAGCTTGCGCTCGATTAGTTGGTTGGTGGGGTAATGGCCTACCAAGACTGCGATCGATAGCTGGTCTGAGAGGACGATCAGCCACACTGGGATTGAGAACGGCCCAGACTCCTACGGGGGGCAGCAGTGAGGAATTTTCGTCAATGGGGGCAACCCTGAACGAGCAACGCCGCGTGCAGGATGACGGTTTTCGGATCGTAAACTGCTTTTCTCTGGGACGAGAACGGACGGTACCAGAGGAATCAGCCCCGGCTAACTACGTGCCAGCAGCCGCGGTAATACGTAGGGGGCGAGCGTTGTCCGGAGTTACTGGGCGTAAAGCGCACGCAGGCGGTCAGATTAGTCTGTAGTGACAGTCGTCGGCTCAACTGACGAAGTACTATGGAAACTGTCTGACTTGAGGGCTTCAGAGGGACACGGAATTCCGGGTGGAGTGGTGAAATGCGTAGATATCCGGAGGAACACCAAAGGCGAAGGCAGTGTCCTGGGAAGTACCTGACGCTCAGGTGCGAAAGCTAGGGGAGCGAACAGGATTAGATACCCTGGTAGTCCTAGCCGTAAACGATGACCACTAGACGTTGGGGGTATCGACCCCTTCAGTGTCGCAGTTAACACAATAAGTGGTCCGCCTGGGGAGTACGGTCGCAAGATTAAAACTCAAAGGAATTGACGGGGACCCGCACAAGCAGCGGAGCGTGTGGTTTAATTCGATGCAACGCGAAGAACCTTACCAAGGCTTGACATGGACCTGCACCAGCCGTAACGGGCTGTCCCTTCGGGGCGGGTTCACAGGTGCTGCATGGCTGTCGTCAGCTCGTGTCGTGAGATGTTGGGTTAAGTCCCGCAACGAGCGCAACCCCTGTCGTTAGTTGGATATTTCTAGCGAAACTGCCGTTATAAGACGGAGGAAGGCGGGGATGACGTCAAGTCAGCACGGCCCTTACGCTTTGGGCGACACACACGCTACAATGGTCAGGACAAAGAGTTGCCAACCCGCGAGGGGGAGCTAATCTCGTCAAACCTGGCCTCAGTTCAGATTGGAGGCTGCAACCCGCCTCCATGAAGTTGGAGTTGCTAGTAACCGTAGGTCAGCACACTACGGTGAATACGTTCCCGGGTCTTGTACACACCGCCCGTCACACCACGAAAGTTGGCAACACTTGAAGCCGCTGGGCTAACCCATTGGGAGGCAAGCGTCGAGGGTGGGGTCAGTGATTGGGGTGAAGTCGTAACAAGGTAGCCGTACCGGAAGGTGCGGCTGGATCACCTCCTTTCTAGGGAGCTTGAGCACGCGTCTGAAGAGACTTCAGACACATGAGCGTGTTCCACTTCCAGGTCGACCAGGAGCCTGGTCTGATGTCTGTTGCCAGAAGCGACGCTGGTTTCCACTCTTGAGCTGTTGGGGTACACCATCGGTAACATTCCGAAGGCGTACGGAAGCCGGGGCAAGCCCGGCACCTACGTGGGGTGATTAATGATGGCCAACAGTGCACTTTCACAACTGAATACAATGTATCTTCAATTTTGCTGAGCAATATGGTCAGCCAGAGTTGAAGCAGAGGATCGATTTCTCTCTTCGAGAAGAAGAGCAGAAGTCAAAGCATTCATAGTACATGATGAAGAGACATAGAGAACAAGCTACACAGAGTACGAGGTGGATGCCTTGGCGCTAAAGACCGAAGAAGGACGCGGAGACCGGCGAAACGTTCGGGGGGAGCTGCATACAAGCGATGAACCCCGAGATTCCGAATGAGGCAACTCCTCCAGAGTGATGTCTGGAGACCGCCTGCTGAACACATAGGCAGTGACGGGGGGCAGTGGGTGAACTGAAACATCTCAGTAACCCGACGAAAAGAAATCAACCGAGATTCCCGTAGTAGTGGCGAGCGAACCGGGAGGAGCCCAAACCGATGAACCCTCGGGTCCATCGGGGTTGTAGGACCGACAACAAAGAACCTTTGTTTACTTGAACACGTTGGAAAGCGTGACCAGAGCGGGTGAGAGTCCCGTAGAGGACGAACGAGGGGACTGGGTCGGTATCCTGAGTACCACGAGACACGTGCAATCTTGTGGGAAGCTGGGGGGACCACCCTCCAAGGCTACACATCTTTAGCGACCGATAGCGAACAAGTACCGTGAGGGAAAGGTGAAAAGCACCCCGAGAGGGGGATGAAAGAGACCCTGAAACCACGTACTCACCAGCAGTCAGAGGCCACTGTTCCATGAGGAACCAAGGGCTAATGGCGTGCCTTTTGTAGAATGATCCGGCGAGTGCATCGTCGTAGCCTGGTTAACCAGCGTTAAAGCTGGGGAGCCATAGGGCAACCGAGTCTGAAGAGGGCGAGCGGTTGCGGCGATGCGACCCGAAACCGTGTGAGCTATCCATGAGCAGAGTGAAGCGGATGTGACAGTCCGTCGAGGCTCGCACCCACCAGTGTTGCAAAACTGGGGGATGACTTGTGGATAGGGGAGAAATTCCAATCGAACACGGAGATAGCTGGTTCTCCCCGAAATGTATTGAGGTACAGCTGTATGATACACTATCCTGGAGGTAGAGCTCTGAATGGGCTAGGGGCCTCGTGCAGGTTACCAAACCCAAGCAAACTGCGAATGCCAGGACAGCATGCATGCAAGTGAGACGGCGGGGGCTAAGCTTCGTCGTCAAAAGGGAAACAGCCCAGACCATCGGCTAAGGTCTCCAAGTATCCGCTGAGTGTAAAAGGGGGTCACAACGCCCAAACAGCCAGGATGTTGGCTTAGAAGCAGCCACCATTTAAAGAGTGCGTAATAGCTCACTGGTCGAGTGTCGTGGCACCGACAACGTATCGAGGCTCAAGCGGATTACCGAAGCCATGGAACCTTTCTCTTGAAGGAAGGTTGGTAGGGGAGCGTTCTCAAGCCGAGAAGCCAGACCGCAAGGACTGGTGGAGCGAAGAGAAGTGAGAATGCCGGAATGAGTAGCGTCATGTCTGTGATAACCAGACACACCGAATGCCTGAGGGTTCCTGGGCACCGTCAAACGTCCCAGGGTGAGTCGGGTCCTAAGCCGAGGACGTCATAGTCGTAGGCGATGGAAAGCAGGTCAGAGATTCCTGCACCGGAGATGCTCGTTACGAGCAATGGGGGGACGCGGTAAGGAAGGTGAGCCCATCGATTGGACAGGATGGGTCTGTGCGCTGAAGTGCGAAGCCGAGGCAAATCCCGGTTTCCTGTGCATGACACGTGCAGCGAGCGGACGTTGCGTCCGCGGAAGTCATCGGCCCCTAGGCCGCCAAGAAAAGCCTCTCGCCAGAGTTTATCTCCGCCCGTACCGCAAACCGACACTGGTAGGCAGGGGGAACACTCCCCAGGTGATCGAGCGACCCTCTGTTAAGGAACTCGGCAAATTGACCCCGTACCTTCGGAAGAAGGGGTGCCCTAGTAGCGATGTTCTTCGGAATGGCGTGAGGGGGTTGCAAGAAATTGGCTCAACCGACTGTTTACCAAAAACACAGGTCTCTGCGAACGCGAAAGCGGAAGTATAGGGGCTGACTCCTGCCCAGTGCCGGAAGGTTACGAGGAGCGGTGATCGTAGCTGCGAATCTAAGCCCCGGTGAACGGCGGCCGTAACTATAACGGTCCTAAGGTAGCGAAATTCCTTGTCGGGTAAGTTCCGACCCGCACGAAAGGAGTAACGAGTTGAGCACTGTCTCGACAGAGGACTCGGCGAAATTGAAGTACCCGTGAAGATACGGGTTACCCACGACAGGACAAAAAGACCCCGTGGAGCTTTACTACACCTTGACCTCGAAACGAGGCAGAGCGTGCGTAGCATAGGTGGGAGTCGGAGAACCTACCCTTGTGGGGGTGGGGGAGACACCAATGAAATACCACTCTCGTTGTGTTTTGTTTCTCACACGTCACCGTGAGCCGGGACGTGGACAGGATCAGGCGGGTAGTTTGACTGGGGCGGTCGCCTCCCAAAGAGTAACGGAGGCGCCCAAAGGTTCCCTCAGGGTGGATGGACATCACCCATCAGAGTGTAAAGGCACAAGGGAGCTTGACTGCAAGACGGACAGGTCGAGCAGGGACGAAAGTCGGGCTTAGTGATCCCACATTCCCGAGTGGAAGGAGTGTGGCTCAACGGATAAAAGCTACCCCGGGGATAACAGGCTTATCTTGCCCAAGAGTTCACATCGACGGCAAGGTTTGGCACCTCGATGTCGGCTCGTCGCATCCTGGGGCTGGAGTAGGTCCCAAGGGTTGGGCTGTTCGCCCATGAAAGCGGCACGCGAGCTGGGTTCAGAACGTCGCGAGACAGTTCGGTCTCTATCCGTCGTGGGCGTAGGAGAATTGAGGGGCGTCATCTCCAGTACGAGAGGACCGAGATGGCTCGACCGCTGGTGTGCCAGTTGGCCTG
Source organism: Dictyobacter halimunensis (assembly GCF_036245075.1). Taxonomy (NCBI): domain Bacteria; kingdom Bacillati; phylum Chloroflexota; class Ktedonobacteria; order Ktedonobacterales; family Dictyobacteraceae; genus Dictyobacter; species Dictyobacter halimunensis. The sequence continues at coordinate 178,022 of NZ_BSRI01000002.1, read as the reverse complement.
CCCGGGCCAGAGCTGGATAGCTATGTCGAGAAGGGATAAGCGCTGAAAGCATCTAAGCGCGAAGCCGCACCCAAGATGTGTTCTCCCACTCTCTAGAAGAGTCAAGATCCCAGGAAGACGACCTGGTAGATAGACGACACGTGGACACCTGGTAACAGGCGCAGCGAAGTCGCCCTAATGATCGTACGGCTTGTTTCACCAACAGGTATCTTCATCATGGCGCTGGAATGCGTGTCTTCTGCTTCAGTCTCTGACTGACGGATGGCTCGGCAAAATTGAGGATACATTGTATACAGTTGCAAAGATTGTGAAGACCTTACTTCTCGCAAGTAAGGTCTTTTTTTGTTGTTCAGCATAAATTATGGACGCCAGAATTGATAGGTGATAGATCCTATTTAACTATTAATTTGATCATCTCCTTTGTCATAACGGGTAACCTCCGGTATAATGGTCACAGCTATCTATGCTGTATCTTGCCTTGAGAGATAATTATGTCCTTATTGAATTGAGAACTGATAAAGAGAGGTTCTGGAATGCGCCATCGTTCCCTGTATATACACTCACACCGTCCTGGTGTTGCTCTCCTATTTATTTGTGTTGCGGTTCTGATATTGACGGGCTGTGGCGCTGGAAGCGGAACGATGCTGCTCACCAATGGCAAGCCAACCCTTGCAACGCAGCAGAATTTGACGATACCCCTGATTGGTATGACCGACGTTCCTTCTTTTAATCCAACCGATGAGCAAAATCCCAGTACAAAAATATTGATAAATATGCTCTATAGCGGCCTTGTCCGTACTGACGAGAATTTTCAGGTGATGCCAGATCAGGCGAGTTGGACGATCTCAGCCGATCAGGAACAGTACGTATTTCATTTAAAGCCGCAGCTTATGTTTGGAGATGGGACTCCTGTAACGGCTCAAAACTATGTTGATTCCTGGACATACGCAGCACGGCCAGCGAATCAATCACCACTGGTGACCAGCCTGATGTATGCTATTGTCGGTGCCCGTGATGTGCACGAGGGGCGTACACAAACCCTTGCAGGTGCCAGGGCTATTGATGATCACACGCTTCAGGTCACGTTAGACAGGCCAACGTCATACTTCCTGGCTGCACTGACCGATCCAATTTTTGCACCCATCAACCAGAAGTATCGAAATTCTTATAGCCATGAAAGAGAAGCCATTGCCGCAGCCCAAAAAGGACTTGGCACGGGACCTTTTGTAGTAAAGGATGTGACCGGTGCTGTGAAGATGACGCTGGTCCCTAATCTCCACTACTACGGACGTAAGCTGACGATTCAACAGGTCAATGCTTATTTCGTCAATGATCCCCGCGTTGCGTATATTGCCAATCGAGCTGGCCGTTATGACCTTGACTGGGACCTGGCGCAGCAGGATCAGTTGCCCGCGGTCAAACTGGCGGGCTTTATGCGCACCGAACAGCTACAGACTGACACGCTATTTTTTGATACCAGCAAGGCGCCTTTTACTTCTCTCTCCGTACGCCAGGCTTTTGCTCAGTCTCTCGATAAGCAGAACTTTGCTCACGCAATAATGCAAGACTCTGTGGCGCCGGCTGAAACACTATTCCCTCCATCTATGCCTGGCTACCAGCAGCAGCAGCCGATGTTTGCAGCTTCCAAAGCACGGCAGCTTTTAAAGGCCGTTTATCCCGATACGTCTAAATTTTCAACAGTAACGTTTACCTATCCTAATTCACAGGTCTCGCTTCAGATGGCTCAATCTCTGCAGGGTATGTGGCAGAAGTCTCTGGGTATTCAGGTCAATTTGAGACCGTTAGAGGATGATGCGTACCAGCAGGCTCTGGCCGATCATGATGTGCAATTTGGTTTTGTGTCCTGGAGTGCGCAGGTAGCTGATCCTTACTTCTTCGCGGAAAAATTCCTTGCCAACTCCGGACAAAATGTTTCGCAATGGCACAATGCTGATTATGATCACCTGGTAGCGCAGGCCGAAACGACCACTGATAAGAGCCGCTTGAGCTTATATCACGAGGCTGAACAGAAGCTTCTTTCCAACGCCATTATTATTCCGCTCGATCATCGGCAACTGGCTGCGTTAATTCCCAACTGGGTACGGGGAGTCTCGCTCAATAGTGACGGACTGTATTTTGGGAGCTGGTCTGATGTCGCCATTTTGAACCACAAGGAATAAATAAGTCATCACATACATGGACCCCTTCTTCGCCACCGGGTAAAGAAGGGGTCCATGTATGTTGTCTCACTCGACGTTAGCTTTGAGGGGATGTTAGAATGCAAGGGAGTATCCCAGCGAATAGGCTCTAGCTATCTGCATGCAGAAGTGAGCACAAGTATAACAGAGATGGCAGCTGGGATCGACTAAACAGAATTTGGAAGAGAGAACATGTATCTAGATAAACCGTTACAAGAATACGTGGATGATCTGGCCTCCTCAAAGTCCACGCCAGGAGGTGGGTCCACTGCTGCTTTAAGTGGAGCCATGGGTTCAGCACTGGCCTGTATGGTCTCCAGGTTGACACTGAGCAAAGCTGATTACGCGGATGTGCACCCCGAAATCGAAACGATCCTGACACAGACTGAGCAGTTGCGTACACGCTTTCAGGAGCTTATGCAGGCTGATATAGATGCTTATGGCAAGCTTTCCGCCAATTTTAAATTGCCACGTGGAACAGCTGAAGAGAAAACGGCCCGTACACAGGCTATTCAATCCGGACTTGTAGAGGCTGCCCTGGTACCGTTGGAAATGGTCGAGCGCGCCTCTGAACTGGTTCAGCATTGCCAGCGCATCGCAGAGATCGGTAACAAGAACGTCTTGAGTGATATCGCTACCGCGGCCATGATGGCTTCTGGAGCAGGTACAGGCGCAGCCTGGATGGTACGTGCCAATCTAAATTCTATGAAGGATGCCGAACGTATGAGTGCGTTGAACGGCCGCTTAAATGCTGCACTGGATACTATCCAGGCAGGTAGTCAGCGTGTGGTCGCGATTGTAGGAGAAAGAGCGTGACAGCAGCAATTCTCAATGGGCGTACAATGAGTGCCGAATTGAAAGATGAACTGCGCCAGGAAGTACAGCGTTACGAGCAGAGGTATGGGCATGTGCCTGGATTAGCCATTGTGCTTGTCGAAGGCGATGCCGCATCCGGCTTTTATAGCAAAGCCATTTTAAAGATCGCCAGAGAGATCGGGGCCGCAGCGCGCCTCGAATCCTTACCCGCGCAGACGACTGCCGAGGAACTGCGCGCCGCTTTGCTGAGACTGAACAGCGACGAGCGGGTGCACGGGATCATTGTGCAGATGCCCTTACCGGCCCACCTCCCTCAAGAACTGGTTGCAGATACCATTGCGCCCGAAAAAGACATTGATGGGATCAGTCCAATGAGTGCTGGTAATCTCTGCCTGGGTCTTCCTAGCTTTCAGCCATCTACCGCCGCGGCTGTGATAGAAATTTTAGAGCGCGGCAAGATTGAGCTAGAAGGCAAACACGTGGTTGTGCTGGGGCGCAGCAACGTGGTTGGTAAGCCGCTGGCTCTCCTCTTGCTCCAGAAAAACGCGACCGTCACGATCTGCCATTCGCGCACACCTGACCTGGCGTCTTTTACCAGGCAGGCCGATGTGCTGGTGGCAGCAGTAGGGCGTGCGACCATGGTCAAGGCTGAGATGGTACGCCCGGGGGCGACCGTCATTGACGTTGGTACCAACGCCTTACCAGAGGGTGGAATGGTCGGTGATGTAGATTATGCTGCTGTGCTGGAGGTTGCGGGCGCGATTACTCCCGTCCCAGGTGGCGTCGGCCCCTTAACCAATGCTTTGCTGTTCAAGCAATGTGTCGCCGCTGCCTGGCAACAGGCGGCTCAACATACAGATGCACATTAGGTGGCGTGATGTCCTGCATGTCATTGTTCATCTAGCAAACATGTGCTGTATTGAGAAGAGACCTTCCCAATACAGCACGCATATTATTCGGCCTGGGCCAGCGAAAACCAGAAGGTCGTCCCCTCCCCGGGAGTACTTTCCACACCAATCTCTCCATTGTGTTTCTCTATGATTGAGCGGCTGATATATAAACCGAGGCCAAAACCAACTCCTGATCCACTCAGCACTTCAGTATGCTGAACCCTATAAAAGCGCTCCCATATGTGCTGCTGATCTTCTTTTGTTATACCAGGACCACGATCATGGACAGCGATTCTGACTCTGGCACCTTCCATGTCGAGCGAAACCTCTACTGGTTGTTCTTCTGAACTATATTTGAGCGCATTTGAAAGATAATTCATGATGACCTGCTCAATATGATTACGATCCATAAGCACAAATACAGACATAGCAGAATCAGGAGCCTGTATTGTGCGGCGAGGACTTATCTGACGCTGCTGCTGCACTACCTCTTTGACGACGCTGTTAATGTCTATCCGCTCAAGGCTGGAGTCGAGCTTTTTATCCTGGATACGCGAGATATAGACGATATCATTGATCAGATGGGTCAGGCGGCGCACCTGGTTATCCGCGCGTGTCAGCAAGTGCTGCACTACCTCCATAGTACGCATATACTCTTCGAGGCTGATACTTGTTTTTTGCCTTTCTCGTGCAATGGTACGCAATAAAATCTGGATAGTCCCTTTAATGGTAGTTATAGGAGTTTTAAGCTCATGGGCTGTAAGACCTAAAAAATCGTTCATATGCCGCTCAGCTTCTGGTGAAACCTGCGCGGGTTCTGCTTTTCCGTGTTTGGAGGCAAGAGGGCCTGGATCCGATTGCTGATGCTGCTGGGAGGCGTGTTCAAATTGCTCATTGATAACAGTATGCAGCCGTGTACTGGTTCCAAATGCAGCATCAAAGCAGTCCATAATCTGTTCATCTTTTTCTTGATATAATTCCGGACTCGACCCGATCCACCGATGGCAGGTATGAATATAGTTAAAGAGTGCGACGAGAAATGTATAGTGTTTCCCCAATAGCCGGCGTAACTCCTTGTGGCATCTGCTTGATGCATGGGTATGCTGCAAAAAGAGATGAATGATACAGGAGAAGAATATCAGCTCGAGCTTTGGATCATCGTTTGGCCAGCTATCCAGAGCCTGAGATATGGTATGTAGCTGTTGAAGATGCTGATCAATTTGCTCTCCCGTAGGGAGTGGTGTTTGGAGCAAGGTAATAATTTCATGTTCAGCTACGCCATATCTGTTGAGCAAGATGCAATGGCTGCGCAAATCATAGGGAATATCACAAGAATACGATATATAAAGAAAAAATTTTTCTTTAAGTACAGGCGGAAGAGGATTATTGATATAGGTACTACGAGTTTGTTGCCATAATGCATCTAGCAGATCGGGGTCTGCCTGGACAGCCATAAAGACAGGAGGAATAAAGCCAAAATAATGCCTGATCTCGTCAAACACAGGATTTACTAATTTTTTATCAAGATTAGACATGCCAACCTCCCCACTAAAACATCGTAAGTAATAAACACCGAGTGCAATAAAGTAGAGTAAAGGTAACGATGATACAATTTACGGTGCTATAACGCTTATTGTTATTGGTGCATATTTATGTTGTGGAATGCTTTTTTGAAGACCATATCTATACTGATAGGTTCATGTTCCAGTCCTATCATGAGAGGTGGCGTCAGCTAATGTGACTGCCCCCTTTGTATGATAACGTTTGAGGCATGTTCCTTAGATGCATACTGAAAGTGTTAGCCAAGCATGCATCTAATGTGAAATGGTGGGATGATTGGATAAAGAGGATGTAGAAATGTTTACCATCAGGCTCTTCCAGATTGACGCCGCCGCGCCGCCGCGGCTTTCTTGCGCCGTTCGCGGCGATGGCGTATCTGGGTTGTTTGTTGCTTGACTGTACGCCCCTGTTGGTCCGTTTCGTCAGAAGCCGCTGCCTGGGAAGCTGTTGTGGACGCGCGGCGAGCACGACGGCGCGTAGCAGCCAGTGTCTGTAAAAGGATGAGCAGGAGCACGGCAGCCGCCAGGATCAGCACGATAGTGTAGAGAGGTACTACAATCGCCGCCATGGCATTGGGGAAAAGGCCTGTGGAGATGCCCAGGTTGAGAAGAAGGACAACACCAAGCAAACTATATTCTATGCCGGTTAAGATACCGACCTGTTTGTACCAGACTACTTTGTCGCCACGGGTACGCATTGCCCGCATGCGCCTCTGCCCCACATAGATGTTATAGAGTCCCATTGCAATAAAAAGGATACTAATAATGGCTGTAAAACGCGGATCGAGATGAATCATGCACTATTACTCCTGGATGGACAGTCCTGGAACTGGCTCAAGCACTCACCGCTTAAGCCAGCTCATCACATACTGTCAACGTTTTTATCAGAGGGTGTGCTGATATGATACAACTTTTTGACTGCGAGCGGAGTCTACTTTGACTCTTCGTTTGAGATGTTATATCCTGCTAACAGTCTGAGTAATAGTGGCCAGTGCGGTCGGATGTGGCAGTGACATGCGTGGCATTTTATACGTAAACACGATATAGAGGCCAAGCAGGCAAATGATGCACGCAATTACAAGTACCACTATCCAGAAGTCAGCATGCTGTTTATGATATGGCTTCCTCCGAATGTTGATCACTGAACTCGTGCTGGCTATGACAGCCTGCCTGAGAATATTCTGAATCGCCATCGCCTGTCCCTGTGTGAGCACCGGAGGGGTGCCAGGGGATGTTGCTGGCTTACCCGCTGCCTGCGTGATCGACGCTCGAGGAGGAGTTGTAGGCCGGCGTACTATTTCTACCCCGGACTCTGGTTCTACAATTGCCTGAGACTGTTGTTGAGACCTCTGGCTGGTAGGCGATACCACATTCGTAGCATCGGGTGTCATTCTCGAGCCATCAGGTGGATTGGGATCTGACGGTACAGATGTAGTGAGCTGATCGGCCGCATACCTCTGGGTCAGGGATAATTTTTTCGCAGGCTGAGCCTGCTGTCTGGTGGTGCGTGGTTGCTCGTTTTCCTGAGAAGGAGCAGCCTCTGCTGGTTTAAAGCCCGGTTGGCGAGGTGGCTTCTGCACGGAGTCAGACTGATCTGGTGAGAGCACAGGAGATTCCGGTAGCCGCGTCGAGGGAAGAGGCGTTAGCGGCGCGAAAGAATACCGAGGCCTGTTGGATGGGAGCGGCTTGCCTGGTATAGCCGGGAATGGCGTGATAGGTCCCTGCAGTACCGGACTATCTGATCTCTTTGAGAATGTGCCTTCGGGTTGAGAGGCTGATTTCTCACTACCCTGGAGCCTCGATCTTGACTGATGACTGGGTAGGTGAAATGCGGGTGGAGTCATGGGAGTCGGCTTTTTTGACTGCTGCTCCCTCACCTGGTTTGGATTTGATTGCCGCGTGGGAATAGGTAATCCAAAGCCACAACGGGGGCACACTTGAGCATTGGCTGGAACTTCAGAACGACAATTTTGGCAGAAAAGCATATACCTCACCTTTGATTGTATGATCCCCTTCAGAAAATACTCAGTGAGTTCAGAAGGGTCATGTGCTGAAATATATTTATATAATTTGATTTACCGATTTAGTATAGGATATTTGCATTAATAATAATGGATAATAACCCGTAAAGTAAATAAATGCCAGAGTTTTTGATGATGATGGGAAATTTGGGTATACAAAAGACGTTCTTATTGTTCTTTTTTAGAATGTATTTGACTTTCGTCGCTCTGGAGGCAAGTGAGCGCCGCCATACGCGCGTCCGCTGCGCGGATGCACCGGCTTATAAACTGACTCATGAGCACCGGAGGTGCAAAAGCTCAGGCAGGTCGCAGGCGATGAGGTGAAAGTGAGTACCTGCCTGTAGGGGTGGGGAAGCATTGGAAATAAAAGGGGACATAGGATAGACTGGAGAGGCCATCAGCCCGAGCGCGTACCACAGGAGGCATGCTCTTTTTTTCCCTCTGCGTTATCCTATGTATCTATGTTGATGTTGTATATGTATAGAATGGGTAACCCATGTAGTTGTGCCCAGGCTAGAATTTGTTGATTCAAGCGTTCCGTGTCAGGTTCGTTTTCTTCCCGAACATCAATACGGTATCCTGCTTCAAGCCAGGACAAGCCTGGCACCCACGGGTGCTGGTGGGCTAGAATGTAGTGGTTTTTTACTGGTGAGCATCAGCGTAAGCCAGAATGTACTATCGTATATAGGGTGTTCTCCTGATAAGATATCGGGCAACTCGGCCTTGACTAATGGCAAAAAAACGCTAAAATCTCTATAGACTATAAATTATCTAGAGGTTTATGAGGTTTGCATGCATATCATTGTTGTTGGCGTTGATCATACTACCGCCTCTATTGCATTGCGTGAGCGCCTCGCGTGTTCTGCGCGTTATATTCCGCAGCAGCTTCAGGCAGCGAGTACGGTTGCCAGTGAATGTGTTTTTCTCTCTACCTGTAACCGTGTTGAACTGTATGCAGTGTGTCAGGATGCTATTCAAGGGCGTATCAACCTACTTCGTATTCTGAGTGAGATGCGTCAGGTTGCTCTTGATGAATTAGAAGCTCATTGCTATTGTTTTATTGACGAACGTGCAACTGCGCATCTCTTCGGTGTTGCCACTGGCCTGTATTCCCTGGTTCCGGGCGAGCCCCAGATTCAAGGACAGGTGGTTGATGCACTGGAAATTGCGCAGGGAAGTGGCTATGCAGGTCCTGTAACATCCGCTCTCTTTCGGGCAGCGGTTGTAGCAGGAAAGCGGGCGCGCAGCGAAACTGGCATCAGTAAAAATGCAGCCTCATTAAGCCATGTCGCTGTTCAGCTTGCGCGTCACCTCTTACCGGATTTTCACCAGGCCAGTGTATTGCTGATCGGTTCCGGTAAAATGAGCGAACTGGCCGCCCGCAACTTAAAGGACAACGGGGCGCGTCAGATCGTCATTGTCAATCGTACCCAGGCTCACGCGACCGAGCTGGCGGAGTCGCTGCAAGCAACGCTACGACCCTTTCAAGAACTCACTGAAGCATTACTGGAGGCCGATGTCGTCATCAGCTCGACCAAAGCGCCGCATGCGATCCTTACGCCTGAAATAATGACACAGGTCATGCAGCAGCGCGGAGAGCGCTCCTTGTTGATGATTGACATTGCGCTACCACGAGATATAGATCCCGCTGTAGGAGCAATTCCAGATATCCATCTTTATAATCTTGATGATCTGCAATCTGAAGTAGAACGAGGAATACAGCTACGCTTATTAGAAACTGAACGCGTCCAGACGATTATTGAAGAAGAAGTTCAGTCCTTCCAGCGCTGGCTGGCCTCCCTCAGTGTTGTGGATACCATCAGCGATTTACGGCAAAAAGCTGACGAACTACGCCAGCAGGAATTAACGCGTATACTACGGCAGCTCTCCTCTACTCTCTCGGAACGAGAAGTAGCGGCTGTACAAGAACTGACAAAACGCCTTATGAATAAGCTATTGCATACGCCTATGTTACGACTGAAGGACGCGGCTGCGGCTGGTCAGGGACATGTTTATGCTGAAGCTATGCGCTATCTGTTTGATTTAGAAGAGAATAATCATGAGAGTGACCATCGGAACGCGAGCCAGCAAGCTCGCCATGACCCAGACCCAGTGGATTGTCCAGAGATTACATCAACAGTGGCCAAACCTTGACATTGTTATTGAGCAGATTCATACGACCGGTGACCGTGTTACGAGCGTGCCTCTCTCCCAGATTGGCAGTGATGGCGTGTTCGTTACCGAGATCGAGCGCGCTCTGCACGAGGGCCGCATCGATCTGGCCGTTCATAGCCTAAAGGATCTACCAACAGTACAGCCAGATGACTTACGGCTGGTGATTGTCGGCCCGCGTGAAGATGTACGTGATGTATTTGTGTCCCGCATCCCCTTTCAGATCAGCGAAGGGAGGCTGCGGCCAGTAGAAGCGTCTGCAGATCCTGCAGATGCATTGCGTATCGGCACCTGTAGCTTACGGCGTACCGCGCAGATTCGAGATCTGGCACCCCATGCCCAGATTCTATCGCTGCGAGGAAACGTAGATACGCGCCTGCGTAAGCTAGATGCTGGTGACTATGATGGCATCATTTTAGCCTCCGCGGGTCTGCACCGTTTAGGCATGCAGGAGCGACTGGCAGGAAGGCTGACGTACTTTCCTGTTGATAGCCTGCTGCCAGCCCCGGGACAGGGCGCCCTCGCCCTCGAATGCCGCGCTGATGATCGCATGCTAGAGTTGCTGGCTCCACTTCAGGATGAGCAGGTGCTGGCTACGACGACCGCCGAACGTATGTTTATGCGGCGTCTGGGGGCGGGCTGTTACCTGCCGGTGGCGGCGTACAGCACCATTAACGCACAGATACTGGAGATCGCCGGTATTGTGGCCAGCCTGGATGGCCTGAAACGTATCCGTGTACGACAATCGATCTCCTGGACAGAGCATTCTACCATAGCCGAGGCTGAACAGCTGGGTATTGCCCTGGCCGAGCAAGCGCTGGCCCAGGGTGCGCATGAAATCATTCAGGAGTTAGCCTTACCCCGAGATCGGGAGCGCCTCAATGTCTAAGTCAAGCATCGTCTCGCTACAGGGAAAACGCATCCTGGTGACTCGTACCAGGGAACAGGCCAGTGTTCTATGTGAACGCCTGCGTTCGCTGGGTGCTATTCCCATTGAATTCCCGACCATTCATATTGTGCCGCCAGAGGACTGGAAGGAACTGGACGGGGCCCTCCGGCGCTTATACGCGCATGATGGGTCCGCTTATGATTGGTTGATTTTGACCAGTGCCAACGGCGTGCATATCTGCATGCAGCGCCTGCAAACGCTCGGCTATGAGCCAGCAGACCTGCAAAATAATCAGGAGCTGCGGATCGCCACTATCGGTCCTGCAACCGCGGCCTCGCTGGCCCAATACGGAGTTACCGCTGACCTGATCCCCGACGAGTATATCGCCGAAGGGGTCATCACTGCACTTCAGCAAGATGCCGAGGCGCGTAAGATTTCCCTGGAGGGACAGCGCATCCTGCTTGCGCGCGCGGCCGAGGCGCGTAAGATCCTTCCCGCCGAGCTCCGCCAGTCCGGCGCACAGGTAGATGAAGTGCCCGCATACTATACCGTTCCTGTGGCACGGGATGATGAGCGCGGCCGCGAAGTAATACGCTTATTACAGCAAGGCCAGCTTGATATTTTGACTTTTACCAGTTCTTCTACTGTTCGCAATTTTGTCGCATGGCTACAAAGTTGTGCTGTTGATGGCGCCATCCCCGTGTTAGATGACGTAAAACAGCATGTACAGGTGGCCAGCATTGGTCCCATTACTTCACAGACCGCGCGTGAACTGGGCCTCAAGGTTGACATTGAGGCCACAGAATTCACCATCGAAGGGTTAGTGCAAGCAATAGTTTTATACGAGGAAAATCATGGTAGATCAAGTAACCACAACACATACAGATAATGTTTCTCAGACTGAGACGCAGGCCGCGCCATCCCAGCCGAAGCCAAAGCAACCCCGTCAGCTCGTTCGCTTTAGCTTCTATAAATTGGATCCGCAGTGGCAGCGCTTACCGGCGGACGTACGCGAGCAGGGCAAGCAGCAGCTCAAGCAGATTTATGCCGACTACGCCGCGCACGATGAGCTGATCCGCAGCTTTGCCCTTTACGGTGTACGCTCTGACGTAGATTTTATGATCTGGCAGGCGACCTATGACATCGAGCAGCTGCGCACCTTTAGCAGTCTGGTACGCCGCAGCATCATGGGGCCATACCTGCGTGAAGAGCGTTCGATGCTATCTATGACGAAGCGTTCCGTATACGTTGGAAAAAATGCCCGTGGCGCACATGATCCACGCCTGGTAATTACGCCTGAAGATAGAAAATATCTGTTTGTCTACCCATTCGTGAAGACGCGTCCCTGGTATGCGCTGCCCATGGAAGACCGCAAGCGCATGATGGGCGAGCACATCCGAGTAGGCCTCAAATATCCGAGCGTCTCTCTGAACACGACGTATTCGTTTGGTATCGACGACCAGGAATTCGTGGTAGCCTTTGAAACCGACAACCTCTCGGACTTCCTGGATCTGGTACAGGAACTGCGTGAGACCGAGGCCAGCATGTACACGTTGCGCGACACTCCCATGTACACCTGCATTGCCGAGCCATTTGCCGATATTCTAGATGCGCTTGGTGCCTAGCAAGATAGGGCTGATAGGGAGAGATTACATGCTCACAACAAATTCTGAAACCTTTTCGCAGGAGCGTTCGCATCAGCTGTACCAAGAGGCGCAGCAACTCCTTCCTGGAGGCGTAAATAGTCCGGTGCGCGCCTTTCGAGGGGTGGGTGGTGATCCCGTGTTCATTGAGCGCGCGGACGGTCCATATCTCTATGATGTAGATGGGCACCGCTATCTGGATTATGTACAATCCTGGGGCCCTATGATTCTGGGCCATACACATCCAGCGGTGTTAGATGCTGTGCAGGCGGCCGCCCGCCATGGCTTTAGCTTTGGCGCCCCCACAGAGGCCGAGAGCCAGCTGGCGCGCCTGGTTATCGATAGCGTCCCCTCGGTTGAGATGATTCGCTTCGTGAACTCCGGTACAGAGGCGACCATGAGTGCGTTGCGCCTGGCACGCGCCTATACTGGACGCGACAAAATTATCAAGTTTAGCGGTTGCTATCACGGACACGCCGATATGCTGCTGGTGCAGGCCGGCTCGGGCGTAGCAACGATGGGACTGCCAGATAGTCCAGGCGTCCCTGCGCAGACGACGCAGAACACTCTGACCGCCGATTATAACAATGCCGCTGAAGTAGAGCAGCTCTTTGCCAGTTATCCTGATGATATCGCGGCTGTAATCGTTGAACCGATTGCCGCCAATATAGGACTGGTTCCACCCGTAGCGGGCTTTCTGGAAAAGCTACGCGAATTGACGCAGAAGTATCATGCCGTCTTGATTTTTGATGAAGTCATGACCGGTTTCCGTGTTGCTCTGGGTGGCATGCAAGAGCGCGTCAAGATCACGCCTGACCTGACCTGTTTTGGCAAAATTATTGGAGGTGGTTTACCTGTAGGCGCCTATGGTGGTCGCAGAGAGATCATGGAGATGGTAGCGCCGGCAGGACCCATGTACCAGGCCGGCACGCTCTCTGGCAATCCACTGGCCATGGCGGCAGGAATCGCCACGCTCAGCGAGCTACGCAAGGCTGGCCAATATGAAGCATTAGAAAGAAAAGGACAGCGATTAGAGGAAGGTTTCAACAAAGCCTTGCAGGACAACAATGTTGAGGCAACCTTTCAACGTATTGGTGCCATGTTCTGCCTCTACTTCGCACGCGAAGCCGTTGTAGATTATCCCAGCGCGAAGCGTTCAGACACACAACGGTTTGCCCGTTACTTCTGGAGTATGTTGAAGCGCGGTATCTACCTTCCTCCTTCTCAATTTGAGTCCTGTTTTATCTCACTTGCGCTTAATGACGATATGATCGAAGAGACCATCCAGGCAGCGGCTGCGAGTGTGAATGCATAAGAGTAGTAAGTTAGGAGAGGATTCGGAAGTGATGAATAATTTTCCGCATGTACGTTTACGCCGCTTGCGTCAAAACGAAACAATACGCAGCCTGGTACGAGAGACCCACCTGCGGGTGGACCAGTTAATCTATCCCATGTTTATTGCCGAGGGAGCACAGGAGCCGCAGAAGATAGCCTCTATGCCAGGTATCATGCAATGGCCACTGGAACAAGTGACTCGGGAGGCCAGGCGCATCGCTGATCTGGGCATCCCGGCCATTCTGCTCTTTGGCATCCCCAATGAGAAAGATGCCGTTGGTTCACAGGCCTATGCCGAGCACGGCGTCATTCAGGAGGCCATTCGTCGTTTGAAGGCTGAGGTGCCGGAACTGCTGATCATTACCGATGTCTGCCTGTGTGAATACACCGACCATGGGCACTGTGGAGTTATCCATAATGGCACCGTTCAAAACGATGAGTCCCTGAATTTGCTAGCCCAGATGGCCCTCTCTCATGTGGAAGCGGGCGCGGATATTGTGGCTCCCTCAGATATGATGGATGGCCGGGTTGGGGTGTTGCGTCATATGCTCGATGAGCATGGTTTTAACCAGACCCCGATCATGGCGTACTCGGTCAAATACGCTTCAGGCTTTTATGGTCCATTCCGCGAAGCAGCCGGTTCTGCGCCCCAGTTTGGGGACCGGCGAGCGTACCAGATGGACCCGGCCAATGTGCGTGAAGCCTTACGGGAGCTTGAGCAGGATATCAACGAAGGGGCCGACATGGTCATGGTCAAGCCTGCCCTGTCCTATCTAGACGTTATCCGTCAGGTACGAGATCATTGTGATCTGCCCGTGGTGGCATACAATGTCAGCGGTGAATACTCGATGGTCAAGGCAGCCGCTCAGAACGGCTGGATCGATGAGCAACGCATCGTCATGGAATTATTGACGAGCATTCGACGCGCGGGCGCGGACATGATTATTACCTACTTTGCCCCCGACGTAGCGCAATGGCTCCGTAGCTAAAATATGATGAATATGCTATAGTAGCGAAGAAAGACAGCGCTGGTTATCAGTGATAGCCAGCGCTACTATTATAGGGGAAGACAGCGCCGGATATTCTATACCAGCGCTGCTATTGTTATATCGGTCGCTTCATTTTGCTGGCGATCAAACGACACAGGCCCGCGAACAGTAAGGCTTTGCTGGCCTCACCCATGACCGTGGCGATCAGGCCGAGTGTCAGACCAATGGTGATTCCGATTCTACCCGCGGGGTGCCGCATCATTTGTTGGAGTGCTCGCATGTATGGCCGCCCTTTTATACTAATAGTAGTTGTCTATAGCATGGATAGCCTGGCTCTTCCGTAGGGTTTGTTGACGAAATCCTACTAAAAGTAAGGTAGCATATATGGGCTATCGCTGTCCATAGGAAACAGCAAAAAAAATGATCGTTGTACGTATAGTGCACCTCTGTAAGCGCCTTTAAAAGCTAAAAGATTAAAAAAAGAAAATCCTTTAAAATCCTGTTACTATTCCATGTGCTGTAGCGTTTTTCTTTGGTATAAGGCTCCTATCCTTATTAAGGATTTTTTAAGGAAATTTTAATAGTTTTCTAAGGGTGTTGTAATCGCAAAGTTTTTAAAGAGAGAAGTGTTGTGTAATGGTTGGGATGAACGAACTCAATCGCACATATCTGCCGATTAATTCGTATGGCGTCATCGGGGACTGCCATTCAGCGGTACTTGTATCGCCAGACGGGTCGGTAGACTGGGGATGTCTACCGGACTTTGATAGCCCGGCCATCTTTTGTCGTTTGTTAGATGCGGAGCGCGGGGGCTACTTCCAGATCGCACCAACGGAAGGAAACATTCCTGGCTCGCAACGCTATCTGCGCGGAAGTAACGTGTTACAGACACGTTTTGCCAGCATCGCGGGTGAGATTGTCCTTACGGATTTCATGCCGGTTGAAACGCTGAGTGCATGGCCGTATAAAGCGATGAACAATAATACCTGGACCCGCGAAGACGGTTCCTGCCATTGTCTGGTGCGCATCGTTGAATGCGTCCACGGAGAAATGTCGGTTACCATGAAGTTGAAGGTCAGCCCGAACTACGCAGCCGATCCCTGCGCGGTTGAACTGATTCCTGAGCATCTGGGTGCCTTTATCTCCAGTGGTAAGCAACACGTGGCCCTGGCAATTGTGGGAGCGCCCTTGCTGCCCTCATATACCGTGCAGGTGGCACAAGAAAATAATGAGGCTCATGCTACAATCGTCGCGCAGGTAACACTGCGTGAGGGGGAGCGTCTCTTATTCGCTGTTGGTATGGGGCGAACGGCTCAATCAGCCAGACGGCTGGTAGAAGAAGAATTGCCAACCCGTAACTTCGATGCTGAATTAGCGCATACCCTTCATGCCTGGCGCAAATGGATCGCAGGGAGTAGCTACCAGGGTCCGTATGCCGAGTGGGTTGAGCGCAGCGCGCTTGCGCTAAAGCTCATGACATATGCTCCCACTGGAGCCATTGTCGCGGCACCAACCACATCGCTACCTGAAGACATAGGGGGAGTACGCAACTGGGATTATCGCTTTACCTGGTTACGCGATGCTACCTTTACTTTGTATGCTTTTAATGTACTGGGCTTCACTGAAGAAGCGCGTGCCTTTACCCATTGGTTGCGTCGCCTCTCTTACGCAAACGGTGAAGATCTACAGATTATGTATGGTATTCGTGGCGAGCGAGATTTAACGGAATTTGAATTACACCATCTGAGCGGCTATTGCAACTCGAGTCCGGTGCGTATCGGCAATGGCGCGGCTGAACAGAAACAGATGGATGTGTTTGGTGAAGTATTAGACTGTATCCATCTCTATCGGCGACAGGGATGTTTTGAGCGCTATGGTGAGACACTAGAAGGGCCTTTATGGTCAATGATGCGCACGCTGGTAGATCATGTGTGTGCTCACTGGCAGGAGCCTGATAGTGGCATCTGGGAGGTGCGTGGTGGATTACGTCATTTCGTCTATTCCAAGGTCATGTGCTGGGTAGCCCTGGATCGTGGTATTCGAGCGGCTGAGCAAATGCATCTGGAGGCCGACCTGGCGCGCTGGATCGCCGTACGTGACCACATCAGAGCGGATATCCTGATGAATGGGTATGATACCAACCTGGGAGCATTTACACAGTCATATGGGGATGCCACCCTGGATGCATCAAATCTGTTGCTGCCGCTGGTTGGGTTTATCGCGCCCGATGATCCACGTATGCGTTCGACGGTTGACCGCACGATTGAGCAACTCACTGATGAACATGGTTTTGTTTATCGTTATCATGCTGAGGATGGTCTGGATGGTTCCGAAGGAACCTTTGGCATCTGCACGTTCTGGTTAGTTGATAATCTAGCTATGCAAGGGCGCATAGATGAGGCTCGCTCGCTGTTCGAGCGTTTATTAACCTATGCAGGGCGACTGGGACTCTTTTCTGAGGAGATCGATTCTGTAAATAGTACAGCTCTAGGAAATTATCCACAGGCCTTTACCCATATAGCTCTTATCAATAGTGCCAATAACCTAAGAAAAGCAGAAATTCGCATGGCCGAGCAACATACGGATCCACTGATTGCCGCAATTCGTTTGCAGCAACAATAAGTACTGACTATCTTTATTATTCCCGCAATTATTCATTTTTTTCTGAGGGGACGCTCCTGAAGCGTCCCCCTCTCTGTTTTGGCGCGCTTGTCTATCTATGCGATAATGAGCCAGGATGACATGTATGCAAGTATGGATGAAGGAGTATGTGGTCTAGTGTCTGCGATTCATTACCCCGCCACGAGTTTAAAACCGCGACGCGATGAAAGTTTATTAAACGGGCATCTGTGGATCTTCTCGGGAGCCCTGCAACAACCGCCCCACTGGGTTGAAAACGGTGGTGTCCTGGATGTAAAATCGGCCACCGGCCAGTTTATTGCCCGCGGCTATTATAATTCGAACACAGATATCGCGATTCGTATCTTGACGCGCGATGTCGAAGAAGATATTGATCTTGATTTTTTACGGCGCCGCATCCGCAGCGCGCAGTCCTTGCGCGAGGTGTTTGATCCCACGCGCACGAATGCGTATCGCCTGATTAATTCCGAAGGTGATGGATTGCCCGGACTGGTGGTGGATCGTTACGCTGATATTCTGGTGGCCCAGATCCACACAGCGGGGATGGAGCGACTGCGTCCATTGTTGATCGAGGCGCTCATGCAGGAGACGGGGGCCCGTGGCATTCTGCTGCGCAACGATGGTCAGTCACGTCGGCGAGAAGGTTTAGAGATCGAGGAACCCAAAGTCGTTGCGGGTGATGTTCCCGAGCAGGTGCAGGTGCACGAAAATGGCGTCTCATTTTTCGTTGATTTCTGGCAGGGACAGAAGACAGGCTTTTTTCTGGATCAGCGCGATAAACGAGAGGCTCTGCGTAAATATACCCGTGGCAAGCGAGTGCTTAATTGCTTCAGTTACACAGGTGGCTTCTCTGTATATGCGGCTTTGAACACGCCGCCCGCTCAGGTTACCAGTGTCGATATCTCCGCACCGGCCATAGAGGCCTCGCGCCAGATCTTTACCATGAACGGTCTAGATTGTTCTCCTCATCAGTTTCTTGTCTCCGATGTCTTTGATTATCTAGCAGAGGCTCGTGACGGGGGCGAGCTCTTTGATGCGGTAGTATTAGACCCACCGGCTTTCGCCAAGTCACAGGGAGCCCGTGCACAGGCCCTCAAAGCCTATCGCAGGCTAAACCTGCTTGGGATGCAGGTGTTGAAACCAGGGGGGATCCTGCTAACCTGCTCCTGTTCTGGCGTGGTTGGGATGGATGATCTATTAGGGGCTGTAGCGCTGAGCTCGCAACGCCTGCACCGTTCGGTACAATTGCTTGAGTCCTACACCCATGGTGTGGACCATCCTATTCATTTAGCTATGCCCGAGACGGCGTATCTCAAATCAGTCTTCTGCCGCGTGCAATAAGGTGCAGCCAGCCGCGATCAAGCGGTGTTTTCGGATGTTTTTTATTGCATGATAAGATGATAGTGCCTGTAACGTTTGCCGGTCAATAAATCAGTCTGTGGTATGATTTAGATCTGTGTTGATATGCGCCACGAGCTACACGTGGTGAAATATCCTGGTTGAAAGGTAGTTGTTCACTATGGAATTCTCTGGTTCACAAACGATTGCCGCCCCTATCGAGACGGTATGGGCATATTTGCTGGATGTTAACAAAGTTGCTGCCTGCGCTCCCGGTTTTCAGAGCCTGGAGGTTATTGAGCCCGAGCACTGGAAAGCTCTGGTCTCGGTTGGGGTTGGTCCCGTGAAGGCAAAATTTACGCTGGACGTCACTCGACCAGAAATGGTTGAACCCGAAAAGATGATTGTGAAAGCCCGTGGAAAAGCGCCCGGAAGCACTGTAGACCTATCTGGCAATATGAACCTGACATCGTTGGATGCTAACCAGACGCAAATGGATTGGAAAGCCAATGTCGTCGTCGGGGGAACGCTGGCCAGTGTGGGTGCCAGACTGATGAGCAGTACGGCAGAAAAGCTTACCGGGCAATTTTTTTCGTGTCTGAAAGCTAATCTGCAGTCACCTCAGGAGACAAAAGCCGAGTAGAGGCGGAGCATAATGTGGCCCAAAAGGAGGAGCGTCGTTGCGCATCATACGATGCGCGACGACGCTCCTCCTTTTGGATGAAATACGCTTGTAATATGAATATTAGGCGATATTCTTTTCCAGATTTTTGAAGAAGCTGCTGAGTGAGTTCTTCACAATGCCCTGGCCAAGGGGGTTGCTGGCGATAGAAACAGGGCCTTCGAGCTCCGCATTTCCATTGTAGGTGAGCAGGGCACCGTCGGCCTCGTCAACCAGGCTGATCTGAGCAACGGCGTTGATCGAACCGCCTTTGCCCTGGCGCAGGAGCTGCAGCTCAAGATAGCTGGGGTCCTGACGGCGCACGATATTGAGATTGAGGCCATAAGGTCCGCGCAGGCCGGGCAAAGATGTAGTAATCTCAACATAGAGAGTATTGGGATTCTCATAGCTAACGCTATTGGCACCTGGGATACTGGCTTTCAGTACCGCAGGATTGAGAATTGCATTGAAAACTTGAACGCTGCTGGCTTTGAATTTATGTGTTCCGCTGAGCTTCATGTAGGAAAAATCCTTCCTCTTTTTTGAAATATGACGTCCCGCCACGTCTGTTAGACGAACGCATTTATATGCGTTTGTGTCGATCTATCCGATCAGGCACTATTGTAGCGGTTTCTCCCGATACTTTCAAGTGGGAAGATAGAAACATGCCAAATTTCCTAGCTTGCTTCTTATACATGTAAGATATATTTAACTATATGTTCTTTTAACGTTAATAAGTAAAATATGCTATAGATAGCGGTAAGTATATATTTCTGTGATATAATGCCTCTGTGTATCTTAAATTGTATTGTATAATCAAAAGAAGTGTGTTATATATCGGGAGCTGTGATGATTTTGAACGAAGAACATAATGAGCAAAATCAGCAAGCATGGTCCTCTCGTGTAGCACGGGAGCGGCAAGGCCTCTCTGTTTCTGTTGAGGAAACAATGGGGGATGCCTCTTCAGGGGAATTGGGCTGGCCGGAAGACGATGAGCATGGAATGACAAATTATACGCAGTCAGTTCATGAACCATCGTTGGTGCCGCCACGCCTGCGCTTACAATCCAGAGCGATTGCGGCGATCCAGCCTGAAGGGGATGCTGTTGTTGATGCAAGCTCATATACTGGTGTTTCTTCTGGTGAAGTGGAAGAGGGGAAGCTCAATACCGCAACACAGAATACGAACATACTGATGCGTTTCGCGCAACGCCTGACTTCGTCTTTTGGGGCCTTGAACGGTCCCTTCCCGGCGGAAGAGGCATCTACTGAATTGGACTTTGGCCGGCCTGTTGCTGTGGGGATGAAAGCTTCTGCCCTGGCAGCCATTGCGGATGTAGAGGTATGCACCGCCTCAACCATAACCGGGTCAATGCCTCCGGCACCGAAGAAGTCCCCTGCCACGGTGAAGGACGCACATGGCCGGCAACGCCTGGCCGGTCGGACCACGCGTATTCGCCTGGAAGTAGTGCCCAATCCTGCTGCTCAGAAGAATAAGCCCGCGCGAACAACGCACGGGCAGAACAGTGACAAGGCGGTTGAAGAGGTAGAGCAAAAAGATTTTGTAGAGCAAAAATCTTTTTTCGATCTGCAAGATAGTACTACTACAGGGATGCACCTTCCTGTACACCAGCTACGGCGTGAAGAGGCCGGTTCAACCAGTGTGCATCTTCCCACTGTAAATGCAAAAAAGGGAGAGACGTCTAACGGCAATCGTTTATCAGCGGCAGAAAAGGAAATGCCGAGATTTGAGACCACGGGCGCGCTAAAGCGCGCTACCCAGGGGAGCTTATCCGGAACCGCTTTTTTCGCTCCTGGGCAAAGGGAGGCCACGGTCGCTAACCCGCATATTACGGCGGCCAGCGTGGTACTGGTCACGCTGACCTCAAATCCGGGCCCTGTCGTGGTTCAATACGTCTCGTTGCAGCCGCAGATGGGTTTTACTGTACATCTGACGGCACCTACCTCGATGCATACCTCGTTTAACTATATCGTATTATTAGGTGAACTGTTTTAGATCGCGCACCTGGCTACAGTATCATGGAAGGGTGTGGATGGGTTAGCCGCAGGGCTAGCCCTTTTTTTATGGTCTATATTGTTCCTTCGCACCTGCCGCATCAACACACGATTAATAAAATTTCTCTCGTGCTTTACAATAAAAATAAAGTAAAAATGTGTGATGCAAGATCAATGGTCGTGTAAAGGATGGTACCGAGATGTGGTGGAGGAATGCATCGGCGACGCCGATGGCTCATGATCTTATGCGCGGCATGCGCGCATGGAGCCAGTCTGTAACCTCCTCACTTGAGGATGGCAAGCAGAAAAAAACAATTTATGCGCTGGATGGTGTTCGTGCTCTGGCCTGTCTGGGTGTCGTCAGTTTTCACTTAAATCTCTGGGCCTACATCGGTCACGTCTGGTCTCCATTTCTGGACGACTTCGGAGCTATGGTAAGCTCGCTGGCTTTGATCGGCGAGACAGGCGTGCTGCTTTTTTTTATCCTATCGGGTTTTCTACTTTTCCTCCCCTATGCCAAAGCCATGTTGTTTGATGGTGCGTGGCCTTCTTTGAGGCGCTTTTATATCCGCCGCATATTTCGTATCCTGCCCGGTTATTATGTCGCCCTCTTTTTGATGCTTCTCTACCTCAATCCGGACTATCTACGTGCCGCTAATTGGGATAAGCTGTTGCTCTTTCTGACGTTTCGCATGGATTTTCCGGTCACCTATCAGCAGTTGAATGCTCCTTTCTGGACGCTGGCCATCGAGTTTCAATTTTACCTGCTCCTGCCATTGGCCGCCTGGCTGATGGGTCGCATAGTACGTGGAGGATCATTGCGCCTGCGCCTGTTCAAGATGAGCTTGTGTTTAACCCTCTTACTGGCCTGGGGATTTCTGACACGCTACTGGGGATTTAAACTGGCCGATACCTATCAACTGGATGCCATTGTGCCGCATAGCTTCGCGCAGCTGCTTAGACCATACATCTTTGGGACGGTTGGCAAGTTTTTCGAATCATTCGCCATCGGTATGTTTGTGTGTATGTTGTATGTATATCTGAACAACATACCCCACTCGGCCACACGCAAGCGGCATCTGGAGCGCTCCAGTCCTGTGCTGCTCCTGCTAGGACTGGTCCTCTTATTTGGCGTGAATATCTGGCATTATTATGTGATCTACATGATTCATCGCGCCTTTCATTTTCTTGACCCCTACCAGGATTTTATGGAAAGCTATCGCGACATTGTGATGCAGGATGGTTTTTCTATCGCCTATGGCATGATTTTATTCGCCATTCTGCATGGTTCGCGCAGATTGCAGAGGCCATTTGAATGGACGCCGTTGCGCTGGATCGGGCTTGTTTCGTTTAGTCTGTACATGTGGCATGATCCATTTGTCATTTATTTTTTGAGCGGGCTCTTGCCACGCTTTCAGGCTCTGGGCTGGAGCGGCACGGCGCAATATGCCTCCTATGTGTTGTGGGTGGGAGTGACGACGATCCCGCTAGCATTTACGCTGTATCGCTGGGTAGAACTTCCTGGTATGCGCCTGGGTGAGAAATTATGTAAACTTATTGATCGTACACCGCGCGAGCTTGTTGCTATACCAGAGCCAGTGCCTGCCAGAGAGTTGCCGATGGCGCTCTCTAGCTCATCTTCAAGCACCAAAAATTAATTGCGGATATGCCAGGCGATGGTGTCGGGGATATATTTATGTCGAAGAGGACTCTTTTTCGAAGCACGGCAGTTTGACCGTAAAACGGCTTCCTTCGCCGGCAATACCACTACTCTCTACCTCAATGGTACCATCATGCAGGCGTAAAAACTCCGCGACCACATAGAGACCGAGTCCGACTCCACGGGCCTGGCTATGGCTGATGTTGGGAGCGCGATAGAAGCGCTCAAAAAGATGCTGTTGCGCCTGCACCGGGACGCCGATGCCCTTATCGGCGATCGTCACTTCGATTTGAGTTGTTGTGCCGTTGCGCCGAGGCTGAGCCATCGTGATGGTAATGGGGCCGCCATCGGGACTATACTTAATGGCGTTTTGGAGCAGATTAACAAAGATTTGCTGAAGCCGGGCGCGATCACCGCGTATGGTATATGGTTGATGGGCCCTGGCTATGTTCAGGCTAATATGATGGATAGACGAAGTTGCGCTCTGGCTATGGACCGCTTCCTTCAACAGATCAGCCAGATTGAGCTCTTCTGAGTTGAGCTCAATCTGGCCACGATTGAGCCGCGTCACCTCTAAAAATGTATTGACAATATTTGTCAACTGGCGCGTCTGCTCCTCAATGTATGAAATACTTTCATTAAGGCGCTCTTTGAGCTCTGGTACAACCTCCACAGCTTTTCCAAGTAAGCGGGACATCATCTGGCTATGGGCCAGGATAATGGTCAAAGGGGTTCGAAACTCATGGGCCGTAATGGCCAAAAACTCATCCTTGAGCGCGTTGGATTCGCGCATCGTCGCTTCATTGGTACGGGCTATCTCCGCCTCCTTCTGCCAGCGTGTCTGCTCAATGGCCAGGGCCGCGAACTGCGCGATCCCCTCCACCACAGCCATATCCCAGGCGTTAAAGCCTGGGGCAGGAAGAGGACGGGTCGCGCCTGGTGTGCGCGTGGTGGTTTTCTTATAGTGGGTTGAGCGATCGAGCAGCATCATGCCGAGCAGATGTTTGTTGTGCGTGATCGGGGTAGCCAGTACCAGGGTCTGATTGATGATTTCAGAATGCTCCTGCGCTGATATGACATGCTCCTCGCTCACCAGGGTGGCATGGCCTTCTCTCAACTGCTCCTGAATGCCATGATGGTGATTGGCATCTGGCGAAAACCAGCCCGCATGTTCATCAAGCCAGGCTTTAGCCTCATCCTCCACAAAGCCAATAGCTAGCAGCGGCACAAAGTCCTGTTGCTCCTCCTGATAGATCTGCACCACTCCACGCTCGCAATTGAGCGCGGTCAGCGTCATAGCGAGGACACGATAGAGGATCTCCTTGATATCGGTAATGCCGGAGACCGCTTCTGCCGCGTGCAGCATGGTATCCAGGGCGCGACGAATGCGGCGTTCAACCCTGACCTGTTCGGTAATGTCACGAAAAGCGCTGACGATACCGATCTTCTGCAGATTGTTATCGAGTAGTGGTTCAATATTGACCTCAATGGCCTGCTCGGCTCCATCATGGGAGGTATCCAGGTAACGTTCACCGCGGACACGTTCGCCATGTAACGCCCTGGTAAGTGGAAAGTGCTCGGGGGCAATCTGTTGACCAGTGAGTGTATAAACCGGATGATGCTGCAGGTAGTCTGCGAGCTGCTTTTGGGTTTTGCCGGTGAGTCCCAGAAAGCGTTCAGCGTTTTCATTGCTGAGCATGACTTTGCCCTGCGTATCGCACACGATCAGCCCCTCGGTCATGGCGTTGAACACCGCGTTCAGGGTATTGGCTCGTTCATTAGCCAGGGCTTGCACCCTTTGTGATTCGGCTAAGTGGTGTGCTTTCTCAATCGCGAGTGCGCAATGGGCGGCGATATCTTGCGCAAAGGCAAGATATCCTGAGGAAGGCGGCCTGGGTGTCTGGCTATAATTAACAAATGCAAAGCCGACGCAATGTTTATCATGGTTGGGCGAGCATTCCTGTTGGTGCATGAGCTGATAATGTGTTCCGCCAACCAGTAAAGGAATGATCAGGATATTACGCATCTTCAGGTGGTCAAACCAGGATTGTTCGGCCTGAGTGAGCTGCTCTTGATGCATAAATACAGGATGTTGTTGACCGATCGCAGCGCAGCAATTCGCAAATGTTGTGATCAGGGCGGGGGGCGCGTTGGACACGAGCGGAAGGCAGGAGCGATTCGTTAGTACCAGTTGATTGTGTTCGAGCAGAGCGATAGCAGCCTGATCCGTGTGAAGTCCTCGCGCCAGATGTTGGACGGCAACTTCCAGTACATCGGGGAGGTTATCGCCGGAATTGACCGCCATGGCGACTTGATAAATAGATTGTGCTCTTTCAATCAATCGTTCTGCGCGCTTGCGCTCTATTTGAGCTTCCTGATAGAGACGCGCATTATCAATAGCTACCGCAGCCTGCTGGCCGATCGCGCGCGCCATCTGTAACTGATCACTGCTGAACTCTGTACACTGCCCCGGATTGTCGAGCGACATCATGCCGACCGGCCGATCCTCTCGGATAAGCGCGACCAATAAGACCGAGCGTACAAAAAACTTTTCCGCCAGCGGCAGCAGGGTTGTCTCAGTGGAAAGATCGGGGAGGGAGAGCAAGCCATTGGCACGTAATAATTGCTGGATGACAGGGTTATCGAAGGCGATCGAGCTATGGCGCCACACGCGGTCGGCGGCCTGTAAAACGTTGCTTTTAATGTTGAGGGTTGACATATGATAGGCGGATGGAAGAAATGTGGTGTGGGAATCATCGAGGAGCCAGACCGTGCAGCGAGAGACGTCGCAGACCTCGGTGGCACGCCTTACAAGCACCTGCAGAATGCGTGTGGGATCCAATGAAGAGGCCAGTAATTCTGCCAAATCTCGTAACAGTTCACTTTCGCGCAAAGCTTTGCGTAGGCGGTTTTGCTCCTGGTTATCCGCAGATGAGAAACGTTTACTTTGCATATATGTTGACCTCTTATAAGAAATGCTATCAAAGCATAAAGACAGGGAGATGTATTGTCAGCAACGGTGCAAGCCATGTCTGTACGAGGTTTTGTCTTGTTGAGTCAAAGTGTAGCAGATCCATCTACTTCGCGTCAAGAAATGCGCCAATGCGGTCAAAAGGATCTGACGCTATGCCGGTGTCGTGGTGGTATTATGGCGTGCATGCTATAATACCGCCACGACACCGGCATGGTGAGCGAACGCCGTAAGAGGTCAAATGAGGAGATGTTATGGGTATGTATATGGGGATCGACTGTTTACCCGCGGGCTGGAGAAGTTGCCTGGCACAAGACGAAACTCCCTTAGAATGGAAGCACTTTCAGGATGTGGAAACGCTGCAAACCTATCTGAGACAGGCTTGTTCTCGTTATCCTGAAGTCAGGATAGCGGTTGCCACGCCTTGCGAGGGCCGGTTTGTATCTTTACATCAGCAATGTGGGGTGCCCGTAAAGGTGGGAAAGCCCTGTGAAGATGTACTCTCTATCCTTCTCCCTCAGCAGAGTTACCTATTGCCTTCTATTCAATACCTGCCCACAATCGCGGCACATAGACGCGTAATGCGCCCGGGTCTTGGGTCATCTACCACTCTGTGCCGCATCGTGTATCTGCTCTATCAGATGAGGAAGCAGGATGCTCCATGGTTGGAGCTGACCTTCTACTACCTGGAGCTGCTGGACAACGCCTATCGGCTGGCGGTTTTACAGCATGGACAGTTGGTGGATGGAACTGGTGAATGGCGAGTATTGCTGGGAGCGGATGATGGGGAAGTGGATAGCCAGAGGAGAAACGGTGTAGAGAAGCAGGCCCTTCTGGAACAGCTGACGAGAGAGCTGGCTGCCATGCTGACGATTCATCACATAGAAGATATTGTTGTATTGGATTACGCCAGCCAACCAGCATCCTCGCAGAAAGAGATGGTCATCGATCACTTTGCTGATCGCTATCGATTTTTTCACTATCCACCCGTAGCGTCTGAACTCAGAGGCTTTGAAGCCGCGCAGGGGGCCGCTCTATGCGCGTATGGATTGAGTCGGCCCGGCCTGGCTGCGGAGGTTGTGCGGCGGTTATTTGCCACCACTACGAATGCGGAACATCTCAATGACCATTGCCAGCAATGATCCAGCGACCACCGCCAGTGTGGTAGAGCCTTTGCCTGGCTGCTTGTTTTTATCTTTATCTTTCTGTTGTGCCTGCCTCAACTGACGACGACTAAGTTGTTGCTGGAGCTGCATATTGCGCTGCTGATTTTTTTCTTCTTGCTGGCGTGTGCGCGCAATGTGGGTATAGTCGGCGCGATCCGTAGGCTGTGAGTCGACATGGCTCGGAGACTCTGCCTCCGGACGATCCTGATTCAACTTGCCACCCATCGTGCTCACGAAGGTTGCCAGATCATTGGGCAGAGGGCGAACTTTCTCGAAGAAAAAGGCGTTCACTTCCGCGCCCAGTATCAGGATGATCGCGAAGTAGTAGAAGAATACCAGCAGCACGACCGCGAAGCCGATCTGTCCCTGATAGTTTCCCATAAAGCGAGACGTATAGAACGGAAACAGCGCGATAAAGATTTCCAGCAAGACGGCAGAGGCGATAGCCCCCTGCCAGCTATTGCGGGGATTGATGCGTTGATTGGGCACAATTATATAGATCGCTTCAAACAACAGAAATGCAGCGATCAGGCCACCGATATAGCCTCCTATCTGAATAGTGATTGGATTGTCGGCCAGGGTTGATAGAAACGGAATAGCCTTTAGCGCCGGGTTATTGCCAACGATATTGAGCATTATCGAAGGAAGGGTCGCCGCAAAGACCATAATAGGGATAAGGAAGGTGAAGATCAGCATCATGCCAATGGCGATCGCGTTTTGCCTCAAGGCAGGCCGGGGGCGTACGCGATAGATGATATCCAGTACATGCTCGATGGCTACGAAGAGGCGTGAGCCGCCAAAGACAGCCAGCACAACGGCCAGAATAGCCAGGAAGCCAGCCGACTTGGCCAGGCGGTCCGTAACACTGGCAATCAGATCCTTCTGTGCCGCACCCAGTCCAGGGATTTTACTGAGCGCATCAAGGATGTTGGCGCTATGCTGCGTACCTGGAATGGCCATGAAGACAAAGCCTAAAATTGCCACTATCGCGATGGCGATGGGAAGCATCGCGGTGAGCAGACTATAGGCCAGCGCGCCTGAAAAGGTCGTTCCCCAATCATTGCTAAACTTGCGCAAAAACAGCTGCATTGGTTTCGTTTGTTTTTCAGCTGTAGATATCACATCCTCGGATGTTGATTTGAGTGAATTATCCTTATTAGAATTCTCACTTGCCATAGAAACACCTCACTTATAGCTGGTAAAAGAGTATTTGGGATAATACCTGCGTAAAATGGTCTGTTGTCAGCAGAAATAGCTAGTTATATCGCGTGAAATGTCAGGCCATCCGGGCAGTCGGGTGTCTATTCAAGACCCGAGGCTATAGAACTTCTATTCCTGCTATGTATTTTACGGGTGATACCGGATAGGCGTTTCATTGTATGGAAGAATAGCGTATAGTATAGACATACGTAACAATTGTATCTGCCCGATGAGTAGAAAAGAAGAAAATGAGCTCACAACCACCTAGATCTTTTGTCTTTTTATTATGGGATGTGGTACGAATGGGGGTGCGGACGTTCTGGCAGAGCGGTGTTAATCCCGCTCGTCCAATTTTGCAGCGGCAACAGGCCCTGGCCGTTCTGGGATTGCCTGCGAATGCAACCCCAGAACAGATTAAGCGACGTTATCGAAAACTGGCGAAACGTCATCATCCTGATTGTGGAGGGGATCCTAAAGAAATGCAGCGTATTATTGCTGCCTATGAATACCTGGTGAAAGAACATGTCAGGTAAGATAGGCAGGTTGTGGTGATCTATTATGCCAGGCGCGCTCCACAGGTATTACAGAACCGTTTGCCGGGACGACAGCGTGCTCCACATTGATCGCAGAAGATAGCCTCTGGTTGCCCTGGTGGGGGCGCGGGAGTAGGATTGACGACGCGCTGTTGAACTGGTGGTTGCTGAGGAGCAGCCGGTGCCTGAGGCGAATAAGAAGGCTGGACAGGGGCGGCTGGTGATGAACTGGCGGGCTGCTGCGCTGATCCAGCAGGCTGCTGGCTGCCGGATTCCTGAACCGACTGGATTGTTCCATGAATGGTTTTGGCCGCTTTTACCGCCATGCCACCCAGTGTACTGGCAATCTTCAATCCTTTGGCGATATCGTCCATATCTTTCTGCAGCCGGTGGGTAGGGGGCAGCAGCGTAGAATCTGAAACTTTCGAAAAAGAATTAGGGCCGACCTGTATGCCAGAGCCATCAGGAGTAAGGTGAGCTTGCTCGCTGCCGCCGTTATTAAATTGCAGATAGACCAGCAAATCCTGCTGCGTATACGTCCCTTCCATGCGCGTTTCAGGTGCCGCAGATGAAACCTGCTGACCTTTGAGCAATGATTGAGCGGCATTGGCTGCGCGGCTCCGGGTTTGCGTCGTCATGACAAAGCTACCATTTGATTGAAGCACCAGTCGATCGATGCGGGACGTAAAGTAATCCAGCCCAACCCCCGAACTATGCACGCATTCATATTGACCAACAATAGGTTTCATATTGTTGACCCCCCCTTATTCCCAGGAATATTGTAGTAAGAAAGAACTATTATATACTATAGCACTTTCCTGGCGTGCGCGTCCGCTGCGCGGCCGCGCGGTTTTTTAGTTGTCACCGCGGGGGCGCATCCGCGCCCCCGCGGTGACAACTAAGTATAGTATGTTCATGCATGAATTTGGGATTTTCGCGGCCACACGCCTGATGCACCACATAAATTATAGTAGTGTATTACATGGAGTGCACGTCAGAGCACTCCATGTAATAACTCAAAAATAGCCCAAAGGGGTAGAGTTATTGATCATTTGGCGAGTCGTTTTATAATGTTCAATGCCGCAGCTCACGAGAGCATTTCCATTTTCATTTTTGAGGACAAGAATAGAGACGTACAGACCTTGTGAGAACAGATGATCAAATTTTTATTGGGGATTAGAACTTTTGGTCCAATCCCATCTTGACTTTCAGGAATGAAGGCTGTATGCTGAATAAGCAATCAAAGCATTCTGAAGAGAGGTAAAAGGGTAGATGTTTCGTTCCCCCAATGCACTCCCTCCTCTACGAGATGAGTCGGATGCCACACATGAGCAACTCTCTCTCTTTGACACGAGGAGAACAGGTGAACATACTGAAGAAATGATTTCAAATAAAACAGAAACAAAACAAGTGACACGCACCAGGAAGAGTGCAACAACCTATTCGTCAGCAGATATCCAGGTACTTGAAGGTATTGCTGCTATCCGACATCGCCCGGGCATGTATATCGGTGCTACGTCTACCTCTGGACTGATCCACCTGATCTGGGAAGCACTAGACAATGCTGTAGATGAAGCGGTCGCGGGATATGGTAAACACATCTGGGTACAGATCGACCAGGATGGGTGGGTGACGGTTCGCGACGAAGGGCGCGGTATGCCTTTCGATCCCATGCTTTATCAGGGAGAATATTTGCCAGCAGCCACCGTTATTTTGACGGTACCTCATTCGGGTGGAAAATTTGCTGAGGGGGCATACAAGACGGCGGGTGGTCTGCACGGCGTGGGCTCGACAGTTATTAACGCGCTCTCCGAAAAGCTGGAATTGACGATCTGGAAAGATGGTCAGCAATTTTATCAAACCTTTAGTCGTGGGACGGCTATGCCGCACCAGATTACGCCGTGCGATCCCAAACTTCACGGCACCCAGTTGCGCTGGTTATACGATAGCTCGATCTTTGATCCTGATGTGTATTATTCTCTGGAATCATTAGAGAGCCGTCTCAAAGCGGCCACCTATCTTAATCGCGGCGTTACTTTCCATCTCCAGGCATGGGACGACGCCACAAGCGAGCAGGTAGAGCGCGTCTTTTATTCACGCGACGGCTTGCCCGATTATGTACGCGACCTGGCGACGACCACTAATACGCCATTATTCAAGCATGTCATCAGCATCATGAAAGAGAAAGATGAAGTGCGGGTCGAGGTTGCCTTGCAGCCAACGTCTGGCTATAAAATCTCCATGTACAGCTATGCCAATGCGGTGAGAACACGCGATGGAGGGGTACATGAAACCGGTTTTAAAGCCGCGCTCACCAAAGTCGTGAATGACTATGCGCTCAAATGGAACATCATTAAAAACCGCGAACGCGATGGATTTCGGCCAGAAGTGATCCAGCAAGGATTAAACGTCGTCATCTCGGTGAAGCTCACCAACCCACAATTCCAGGGGCAGACCAAGGATCGTCTGAACAATGCTCCTGTCGAGGGCCTGGTGCGCTCCGTGGTCGATGAGGGTCTCAAAGACTGGTTTGAGTCCAATGTTAGTGCCGGCAAAGAGTGGCTCAAGAAAATCCAACAGATGCAGAAGGCCCGCAATGAGGCGCAACTGGTGGAGGAACTGGCGCGGGCGGGCACCAAAAAGAACGGCGAACTGATCGACACCACTCTGTCGAAGAAGTTCCTGCGCTGCAACACCAGTGATGCCTCGCGTGCCGAGCTCTTTATCGTAGAGGGTGATTCCGCCGGTGGTAGTGCTGGTCAGGGTCGTTTCTCGGACTTCCAGGCCGTGCTCAAGCTGAAGGGAAAGCCATTAAACGTGGCCAAGGCCGACCTGAAGAGCATCGTTGAAAACGAGGAGATTCGCACCATTATCAATGTGCTAGGCACTGGTACGCGTGACACATTTGACCTTAGCCGTCTCAAATTCAGTCGCATTATTATCGCCACCGATGCCGACGTGGATGGGCTGCACATCCAATGCCTGCTGTTAACCCTGTTCCACCAGGAATTCAGCGACCTGATCGAGTCTGGACATGTCTATATCGCCTGTCCACCGCTCTATTCGGTCAAATACAAAAACAAGGTGCACTGGCTCCTGGATGACGAGGCACGTATCCAATTTATTCGCCTGCATCCAGATGCGCAGAATCTCGAGTTCAAGCGTTTTAAAGGCCTGGGTGAGATGAATCCCAAAGAATTGCGCGACACCACCCTGGATCCCGCAAGGCGGATGCTCAAGCGTGTCACCATGGAAGATGGCGTCCTGGCAGCCAGGCTCGTTGCAGAACTGATGGAAGATAAGAATGCGGAGCGTAGACGCACATTCCTGGCCGAACATTCCCGCAAAATTAAGGAACTGGACGTATAACAGATGGCTAGTAATATAACGGAAACAGATTCTTCTGGAACAGGAATTATCCGCGAAGATTTTTCTGTAATTATGTCGCAAGCCTTTGCGACCTATGGACTTTCGGTGGTTACCGATCGTGCCCTGCCCGATGCGCGTGACGGCCTCAAGCCTGTCCAGCGACGTATTCTGGCGGGGATGCTTGACGCACGCTATCTCGCGTCGCGACCCACGGTCAAGAGTGCTGAAGTTGTGGGACTGATCCTCGGTAACTACCATCCTCATGGTGATGTTTCGGTGTACGAAGCGGCGGCCCGCATGTCGCAGCCCTTTACCATGCGTTATCCTTTGATCGAGGGTCAGGGCAATATGGGAAGTGAAGATGGCGATGCGCCCGCCGCCTATCGCTATACTGAGATGCGGCTCTCGCCGCTGGCAGAAGCCTTGATGGCGGATATCGAGCGCGATACCGTGCCGCTACACCCTACCTACAAGCAAGATCCAAAGGTGCAGGAGCCAGATTACCTGCCTGGTCGCATCCCGCCTATTGTCAATCCTTCAAGCGGCATCGCCGTTGGACTCTCCACCAACATCCCTCCCCATAATCTAGGCGAGGTGATGCGAGCCTGTATTGCTCTGCTGGATCATCCTGATATGACTGTTGAGCAGATCATGACCTATATCCAGGGACCAGATTTTTCGCAGGGCGGTCGCGTTATCGGCATTGATGGTATTAAGGATTATTTCACCACCGGTAAAGGACGCATCATTGTGCGCGCGGATGTGCGGCTGGAAGAGACGCCACGCAGTCGCTCGCTGATCGTTACCCAGATTCCCCCCATCGGTCGTGATAAGCTCAAAACCTCCATCGTCAAAGCGATCAACGCGCGCAAACTCGAAGGCCTGATGCCCGATCTGCGCGATGAGAGTGACACTGAAAAAGGGACACGTATCGTGCTGGAACTGCGTAAAGATGCTGACGCCGCGCAAACGTTGATGCAGCTTTTCAAAGAGACAGATCTGCAGATCGCGCTCTCGTTCCAGATGGTCTTTCTCTTTGGTGAGTCGATGCAGCCCGGTCGGCAGCCAAAGCAGGTGGGTGTCGTTGAACTCCTCAACTACTGGAATGGGCATCAGATCGATGTCTTTACCCGGCGCACACAGTACGATCTACGCAAGGCTCAGGAACGTCTGCACGTGGTTGAGGGACTTGTGATAGGCGCCGCCAATGCCGAGCAGATCGTCAAGATCTTTCAGCAGGCTGAAGATCGGACCGCGGCTCGCAGAGAGATCGAGGCCCGTTACAAGCTTACCGCTATCCAGTCGGATGTGATCGCCTCGATGACCCTATCTCAGGTAACGCGTCTGGATAGCAGCAAGTACGCACGCGAACGAGAAGAGCTCCAAACACGCATTCAAGAGCTGCAGTACCTGCTCGCTGACCGCAAGGCTCTGATTTCTGCCTTAAAAAAAGAGATGCAGCAGCTCATCAAGCAATTTGGTGATGAGAGACGCACCATCATTGATGCTGAAAATCATGTGCTGACACCGATTGAGAAGGTTGAGAGCCTCCACGAGCGCGAACCCTTGCTGATCGGCTTTACCCGCAACAACGCCTTAAAGGCGTTGCCTATAGACGCGTACAGGCCGAAAGGCAAAAACGGCAATGCAGTCTATACACCGGTGCGGGGAGACGAGCAGCTGCGCCAGCTGGTCGCGGCAACCACGCAGGACTACCTGTTATGTGTCTGCTCAAGCGGTCGGGTCTGCCAGATCGCTACACACCGCATCCCGGTCACCACGCGCTCGCAAAAGGGTGAGCTCATTCACGATCTGTTGAGGCTGTCTCCCAATGAAGAGGTGGTCAGTGTGCTTCCGGTGGATGCTTATGACGAGGACCGCTACCTGGTCATCTTTAGCGCTTCGGGTAAGGTCAAGAAATCACCCCTGAGTGAGTACAAGGCGACCGATGTTGATGGCATTCAGGATATGAAGCTGGCCGATGGTGACACGGTGGCTACCGCCCTGATCTCTTATGGGCGTGGAGAATATGTTGTTTCGACCGATAATGCCCTGACGTTACGCTTTAGCGATGAGCAGCTGCGCAGCCAGGGACGTGGCGGCCAGGGGGTTGCTGCGATCGCCCTGAATAAGGGCGGCACCGTTGTAAGCGCCTCTTATCTGGATAGTGAGCCGGCCATTGAAGCCGATCGCGACATCTTTAGTGTGACCAACCTGCTGGTAGTTACCGAGGGTGGAAAAGCCAAAAAGGTCCCAATCGGTCAGTTCGCCCCAAAAGGACGAGCGACCGCTGGCGTTCTTACCATTGAACTGCCCGCCAACGATCATGTGGTACAGACCATGCTGACGCAAGAAGACGATACCTTCTTGATCATCGTGGCAAATGGCAAGAATGAACAGGCTATCGTCAAGAAGGCCGCCGATATTAAAACCTTTTTGCGACCCCATGCAGGCGAAGCGATCGTCACTGGACCCGTACATAGAATCATCAAATTATGAGTGCTGCCGCGACCCCGAACCGTAGGTTCGGCCCTCGCGGCCGATTTCCGCTTCACGTGCACCCATGTTCACCAAAAGTGAGGGCCATGGAAACGCACGTGTGATGCATATTCGTGCGGCGAGGAGAAATCGGCCGCGAGGGCCGAACCTACGGGTGGCCTGTCGTTGTCAGGGCTTGCTTGACGCGCTCTATCTGCTGCAGATGGATTTCTCCATGTTCGAGATATGTCTGGAAGAGGTCATAGAGGCTGAGCTTACCGCTTTCAGTGTGGGTGCTGGTCAGCTCCCACGACTGGGAAGGTAGAAGGGCGAGCAAAGCCGCGCTGGAGGCGCGGAGATCTGTAAACAGCTGCAGAGCCAGGCGATAATCCTGCTGGCGGTAGAAAAGCGTTTTGCTCCATGCATCTTCATCATAAACTGCCAGGATAGAATCTCGTTCCGCCAGTGTTTTGCGTAGTCGCCAGAAGCCAACCGCTTCGCTGTCAGCCAGGTGAATAATAACTTCATGAATGGTCCATTCACCCTTAATGGGTGTCTGTAGAAGTTGTGCTTCGGTCAATCCTTCGATTGCCCTGGCAATCTGTGTTGGAATAGCCGCATATTGTTCCAGTTGTTTACTTGTAGCAACGGGCATACACAGAATATCCTTTCCACTATGCAAGTATTACAAATATCGTCGTCACCTTGTTATTATATACCATTACGCT
This sequence comes from Dictyobacter halimunensis, assembly GCF_036245075.1. Taxonomy (NCBI): domain Bacteria; kingdom Bacillati; phylum Chloroflexota; class Ktedonobacteria; order Ktedonobacterales; family Dictyobacteraceae; genus Dictyobacter; species Dictyobacter halimunensis. Next base: position 142,751 of record NZ_BSRI01000002.1, on the reverse strand, counting down.
GAGCTTCTATAGAAGCGAAAAAGCCCCGGCGGAAGAGAGTTTTCCGCCGGGGCTTTTTCGCTTCTATTTGATGTGGTTGCTTAGAGGGTGGCGCCACCGTCGAGCTTTACTTCGTCAAGGCTATGCTCACTGGTCGAATCGGCGGTAGCTGGTGCATCGGTACGAACCACCTCAATCGAGCACTGGCCGATCAATGCGCCCAGAACACCCAGGGCCGCCCAGACGGGCGCGATGGCGATACTGGCAACACCAAGGGTCAGTGGAAACTCAATGATGGAGCGGCCTTCCTGCTTGATGATGATGCGGCGTACATTGCCCTCATGGACAAGTTCTTTTACTTTGGCCAGTAGCTGCTCACCAACAACTTGTAGTTCTTCTACTCCGTAGCCTGGTTTGGGTTCGAGATTGGGATCTGTCTGAGTCATACTAAAAGTTTCTCCTTATGTGCGTCTACAATAACGCTTCCGATAGAATCTTCAACAATATTTAGTAGATGCGTAAACAGATGTATCCTCGTAGAAGCAACCGGCGCCTGGTTTGTTTTACGATGAATATGAATGTCATCATTTTGTTGACTACACCTTGTATACGTAACAGAACGGCTTTTGGTTAGATAAATCCGCATGCATTTTTGTAGGAATTTTTCGTGGTGGCTATATACGCCTGTATTTTTGTTTGCTATGATGAAATTATGATTATATACTGCATCCTCGTGACACAATAGTTTGTGAGCAGAGAGAGACGAGGATGTAGAGAAGGAATGTAGATGGCGTATTTTTTAGCAAAAACTGATCCAGAGACATATTCAATCGAGCGTTTTGCGTCGGAGAAAGAGACGGTTTGGGACGGCGTACGTAATGCGCAGGCTGTTCGTGTGATTCAAGCTATGAATACCGGCGATAAGGTTTTGATTTATCATAGTAAGAGTGACGCGGCGATCGTTGGACTGGCCCGCGTGACCTCTGATCCGCGTCCAGCTGTTGATGATGCCAGAAGCTGGGTGGTCGATATGGCCTTCGTACGCCAGTTTCAGCAGCCGGTCACCCTGAAAACGATTAAAGAGACCCATCTTTTTGATGATTGGAGCCTGATCCGTCAGAGCAGGCTTTCAACGATGGCTGTACCCGACATGTTTGTAGCCTGGTTTCAAGAACATTATCCAGCCAATACATTAGCTTGATGATAATCCAGATATGTCTAGCGCGGCTGCTATAGCCGTTAGGAAAGAGGTAAGAGCTATGGATGAGCAGGCATGGTGGTATGTCAACGGCAACTGGGTGCACCCGCATGAAGCGAGCATCTCGATCAATGATGTTGGGGTTCTACGTGGCTATAGTGTCTTTGAGTCATTACGCACCTATCATCGCCGTCCATTCCACCTGGATGAGCACCTGCAGCGTTTATATCGTTCAGCCCAATTGATCGAATTGGATGTTACCTTTTCTTTTGACGTTTTGAGGAACATTGTGCTGGATAGTATTGAGCGCAATACGTACGAACACGCCACTATTCGCCTGTTGGTGACAGGTGGTATTAGCGAAGACGGTGTGTTGCCCGCCGGTCAATCCGGACTGGCCGTCATGGTTACGCCGCTGGCTGAGAGAGATATGGAGCGCTTTAGCCGGGGCTGCAAGCTGATCACGACCCATCTCACACGCGCCATACCTGAGGCCAAAACGTCTAACTATATCTCTGCGATTCAAGCACTGAAAGAGGCGGCCCTGCAGAAGGCCAGCGACGCGCTCTTCGTTAATGAGCATGGTCACGTGTTGGAAAGCACCAGGAGTAATTTCTTTGTCTTTCACGGCGACACATTGGTTACGCCTCAGAGTGATGTGCTCATTGGCGTGACCAGGAATGCCGTCTTAGAGCTCGCGCGTAGGAGGTTCACTGTTGAAGAGCGTCCCATTCACCTTCATGAACTGGCCAGCATCGATGAAGCGTTTATTACCTCATCTTCAAAAGAGATCACACCAGTGGTGCAGATCAACGATATAGTGATTGGAAATGGAAAACCAGGCGCGCGTACTTATGAACTGGAGCAGCGCTTTATTGAAATGATAGAGCAGGGAAATTTTTAAGATTTCTCCTCCACGTACGAAAACGTCCCTCGTAGGTTCGTGCGTGGAGGAGAAACCGGGCACGGAGTCCGAAGCTATCAGGCTGCGCCACGCGGAGCGCTATGATTGGCCGCTCCGTTCTTTGGCAGTAGTTGTTCGGCGGCCGCTTTCAAGCGCGCCTCGCTACGAGGACCAAATCCCGGCAGCCTGCGAATGCGCTGTTGTTGGGCCGCCCACCACAGCTTTTCGACCGAATCGATCCCTAATTCTTGATGGAGTCGAATAGCGGTATAGGGACCGATATGTTCGATGGACATCAATGCACGGACTCCATGAGGGAGGGTGTCCATACAAAATCCGTTGTTGATGGTCATAGTACCAGACTCGACCAGTTCCCGGATACGGCCACGCAGGCGTGTACCGAGGCCGGCAATGGGTAGCTGCTCTCCACGCGCCAGGATATCGGCGGCGGGCTCATCAAGCTCTAAAACGCCGCGGGCAGCGTTGCGATACGCCTGAATGCGATAGACATTGCTATTTTGCGCGGAAAGCATATCAGCGATCTCTGAGAGCACCTCCGCAATCTGACGATTGGTAATTTTTGGAGCCGGTTCCGGCTCTTTTTCCATACCTGGCAACGTAAGCTGAGCAGTATTTTTGCTAGATCTGGGCAGAAGCGTTGGCATGATATGAACCGTCTGGGTAATTTGCATAATACTCATATACGTTGCTCCCCCCTGTTCGATGTGTAACGTCCTATCTATATAGGGAATTCTTTTCCTGGCTAGTAAAAATGGAGAACATACGAGGAACGAATGATGAAAATGTATAAGAAAATGAATGCTTAAGTATTCGAAATCTTGTTCTAATTATAGCATTTTTTCGAGCTTACGTCAAATAAAATCTCACCCTGTCAGGGCTGGATACAGGCGGGTCGAGACAAGATGAGAATACGTATTTGGTCGCTTATAGTTGAGGAAAGAAACTAGTGTATGAATATCGCTGATCACGAGCCGGTTGTCGCGTTCACCCTGGCGCGTTATCCACGCCGGGAACGTGTGCGGGCCCTGGCGCATCTGGGCCTTGATCGTTGGCCGCTCGCGCACGTTCCCGGTCTGCGCTTCTGGCGTCTACTCGGGGTGGGGCAGGGACGTGTTTTTGATCCACACGCAGACCTGCATCGCTACGCCCTGTTTACCGTCTGGCGGTCGCTGGAGGATCTTCGGCGTTTTGAAAACACTTCAGCTGTGATGGGGCGCATCTATCAACGTGCAGAAGAAGCCTGGACCGTGCATATGTTGCCTGTCAGCTGGCATGGCACATGGGGTGGTAATGATCCTTTCCAGGGGTTTGTGGCCGCTCCTCCTCCTCAAGCAGACCCATGGATTATCCTGACCCGTGCTACCATACGCTCAACCAGGGTGAGAGCGTTCCTGAGGGCCGTACCAGCGGTCGCCGAGCAACTGCTTCAACAACCGGCCCTGCTGCAATCGGTTGGCGTGGGAGAGGCTCCTTTGTTTTACCAGGCAACACTGAGCCTCTGGTCTACATTACCTTCGGTAAAACGGTTTGCATATAGTCAAAATGCGCATGCTGACGTCATCAAACGAACGAGGAAGGAACAGTGGTACAGGGAAGAGATGTTCGCGCGTTTTCGCCCGCTGGCTTCCTTTGGGACCTGGGATGGTATAGACCCGCTTGGCACGCTGACCGAATAGCATACAGACGGTTTTGAAGTGTAGCAGGGTGTTTTGTCTATCAGTATAGACAGTCAGGCATAGTTCGACTATACTAACCACGATAAGAGCGAGAAACATGCCCCTTTATGCATCCCTTGAATGTCTCATGGGAATGACGGGCAACGTTTTCATTATGCATCATTCTCCTAAAGAAGGACTTCCATGTCAGACGATTATAATGTGCTCGTAGTGGGCGGTGGACCTGCTGGTCTGGCGGCTGCAGAGGCTGCTGCCAGGCGAGGCGTTCGCACACTGGTCTTAGAGCGTCAAAACGAAATTGGTTATCCTATTCATACCAGTGGTGGAACCTGGATCAAGGATATGCAGGCACTCGGGATACCTGAACACCTGTATCATCCTGTCAAAACTGTCTATTTCTTAACTCCACATCGGGAAGTTTCTTTCCAGTATAACCCCGCTGTCGCCTGTGTGGTAGACATCCGTGGTTTATACCAGCATCTTGCCGCCCGCGCGGTAGCTGCTGGCGCGGAACTGCGTGTGCGTCATACGGTAGAGCAGGCGTTGCTTGAGCAGGGACGCGTCATCGGTGTCACTGCCAAGACTCACGTTAGCGAACGCATGACGGTGCATGCCGATGTCACCATTGATGCCTCCGGCTTCTCCCGTCATATTGGCGTCCGTGCCGACATGGGCGGGGCATTTCATCGCTACGGGTTTGGGGCGGAATACGATCTCTACGCTCCCAACTATCCTCAAGATGAGCTGTTTCTGATTATGGGAAGCGCTTTTGCTCCACAGGGATACGCCTGGGCCTTCCCGCGTGGGAACGGCCGTGTGCGCCTGGGTGTGGGCGTGATCCATCCCGACAATGATGAGGATGCGCGTGTATACCTGGACCGCATCATGCGCGATCTTCCCCAGCTGGCGCAGCGTTTTAAAGGCGCCAGCCCCCTGGAATACCACACCGGCCTGTTCCCTTCCGAAGGCACTCTGCCGGCGTTCTCGCGCGATGGTCTGTTGCTGGCCGGCGACGCCGGTGGCCACGGTTCCACCCTGGTAGGTGAAGGCATTCGCTTCGCGATCTATTCAGGTCAGATGGCTGGTGAGGCCGCCGCCGAAGCAATCCAGGCAGGCGATACCTCTGGAGCCTACCTGTCGCGCTTTGATCAGCGCTGGCGCGCGCGCTTTGCGCGTGACATGGATATCGCGTATATGATCAACAAGCACATCACGGCATATAGTGATGCCCAGTGGGATAGCTCGCTAGATCTTCTCAAGCGTCTCACCCCGGCTCAGGCCGCCCAGGCCCTACGCGGCGATTTTACCGCCAGCCTGGTAATGGGTGTCCTGGCGCGCAACCCGTCTTTGATCGCCACAGGTGGTAAACGCTTCCTTGACAGGATGTTAGAGCGCATCAACAAGCCCGTGGCAGTAAGCGTCCAATAGATCTGAATGGGAATAAGCGTCCATGGCTGAGTGTTAGAGATAGCAGAAGTTATATGCACAACCCACGCGGGATATATCAAGGAGAAGACTGTGTCTGAAGCTAACGTGGAGACCCCACAAACAGAAAAAAAGGTTACTATGTATGCAACTACCTGGTGTGGTGATTGCCGATTCGCCAAGCGCTGGTTTGATTCACATGGTATCGCTTACGACTATATTAATATCGAGGAAAACGAGCAGGCTGCTGACTATGTCACGAAGGTCAACGGCGGTTCACGCACCGTTCCAACTATTGTCTTCCCCGACGGATCGGTCCTGGTTGAGCCCAATGCCCGCGACCTGTCCGCCAAGTTTCCCGAACTGACAAAATAATGGCCCCTCCACAACGGAAAGAGCGTCAAAACAGCGTGCCCGGCACGCTGTTTTGACGCTCTTTCCGTTGTAGATAGGAAGCTTTTTGTAAGCTGGTAGCGTAATCTATACATGTGCGTTATGCTATAAAAAAGCATAATTATGAAGAAGCTGTCGCTTAGGACAGCTACGTTGGAGGGGAGTAACATCATGGCTCATCCAGGTCTTAAAGACGGTCCGATCTACCTTGACTATAACGCCACGACACCGGTTGATCCGGGTGTGGTGGACGCGATGCTGCCGTATCTCTCCACCTACTTCGGGAATCCTTCCAGCGCGCATGCATACGCACAGGTCACTCGTATGGCGATGGCTACGGCGCGCGAGCAGGTGGCGCAGTTGCTCGGGTGTATTCCCGAGGAGATCGTTTTTACCAGTTGTGGCTCAGAAAGTAATGCGTTGGCGATCAGGGGGGCCGCCCTGGCCAACCGCTTTCATGGCAACCACATCATTACCCAGGTTAGCGAGCATCCCGCCGTCATCAACGTATGTAAGTCGCTGGCGCGCTTGCACGGGTTTCGCATCACGTATCTGCCGGTCGATAAATATGGGCGTATCGATCCCGTTGAATTAGAAGCGGCCATCGACGAGCAGACGACGCTGATCTCCATCATGTATGCCAACAATGAGACGGGGACCATGCAGCCGATCGCCGAACTGGCCGATATTGCCCGTCGGCATCGCGTTCTCTTGCATACAGACGCCTCACAGGCCGTCGGGAAGGTTCCCGTGGATATTCAGAGCCTGGGCGTCGACTTTTTAACACTGACCGGCCATAAGTTGTACGCGCCCAAAGGTATTGGCGCCTTGTATGTGCGGCGTGGACTCCAGATAGAACCGCTTCTGTATGGCGGAGGGCAGGAATCGGGTGTGCGTGCCGGTACCGAAAACGTGGCCTTTATGGTCGCGCTGGGAACGGCGGCCACCCAGGCCCGTGAGAAGCTTACGAGTAGCAAAGCGCGCCTACAGCAACTGCGTGACCGCTTGCAGCAGCAGCTAGAGCAGCGCTTGCCGCATGCCACCCACCTGAACGGGCATCCTACAGATCGCTTGCCGAATACCTTGAACATCAGCATCGATGGTGTCCTGGGAGAAGCGGTCCTTGAGGCGACGCCGGGGGTCGCTAGTTCTACCGGATCAGCCTGTCATGAAGGCAATACTGAACCATCTGCCGTGCTGACTGCAATGGGGCTCTCGCGCGAACGCGCCCTGGGAGCGCTACGGCTGACATTGGGACGTTGGACGACTGAAAAGGAGGTCGATGCGGCCGCCGGGCAGCTGGCACAGAGCGTACAGGTGTTGTGGAGCAGGCGTGATAGCTAGGGTCTATAACTAGACCAGCCCGGCCTTGCTGTTGTATAAGCAGCGGCCGGGCTGGCGCGATGGCAGACAAAGCATATGTTCATCTGCCGGTGAGTAGCATCACCAGATGCTTAGCGCTCGTGGTGGCCACCGAACTCGAAGCGCATAGCCGACAGAACTTTGTTGGCAAACTCGGCCTCGTTACGGGACTCGAAGCGATCGTAGAGGGCAGCACTCAAGACATGTGCCGGTACGCCTTCGTCGATGGCGGCTTTCACCGTCCAGCGACCCTCACCGGAGTCAGACACGCGACCGGAGAAATTGCTGAGGTCGCGGCTCTGCTGGAACGCGTGGGCGGTCAGATCGAGCAGCCAGGAACTGATAACGCTACCACGGCGCCAGAGTTCAGCGATCTCGGGCAGGTCCATATCATATTGATAATGCTCAGGACTCTGCACCGGAGCGGTCTCAGCGTCGACCAGGCCCTGAGTCTTGCCGATATTGGCGTGGCGCAGGATGTTGAGGCCCTCGGCGTAGGCGGCCATGATGCCATACTCAATGCCGTTGTGTACCATTTTGACGAAGTGGCCAGCGCCATGAGGGCCGCAGTGCAGGTAGCCATACTCAGCCGTACCACCCTGAGTCGTACGATCTGGGGTACGAGAGGCGGCCTCGATACCAGGGGCCAGCACTTTAAAAATGGGATCCAGATATTTGACTGTCTCATCTTCGCCACCGATCATCTCACAGTAGCCGCGCTCCAGTCCCCATACACCACCGCTGGTGCCGCAGTCAACATAGTGGATATTGTGCTTTTTCAGTTCAGCCGCGCGACGGATATCATCCTGATAATTGGAGTTACCGCCATCGATAATGATATCGTTTTCGGACAGATGGGGGAGTAACTGAGCGATTGTATCATCGACAGAAGCAGCTGGTACCATCAGCCAGAGGATGCGGGGGGTGCTCAACTGATGCACCACATCTTCGAGCGAAGTAGCGCCGCTCGAAATCGCGCCTTCCTTGACGCGCTGCTCAACGGTAGAGGCTGTACGGGCGTAGCCGACAACTTTGTGTCCGGCACGTACCAGTCGCTGCGCCATATTGGCGCCCATGCGACCAATTCCAATCATTCCAAGTTCCATGATAAGACGTTCCTTTCTTTATTTCGCATGTTCGCATTTTTTCACGAGGATATACATAATCAACCTCTGGATTGTAATGCGAACAAAGCAGGAAAATATCTTCCTACGAAGTAGAGAGCCAGTTTAGGCAGTTCGACATTGATGGACGATGGCTCTCCTTTCGCATTCAGTATGCTTGTTGTGTCTCGCATATGTTTGCCACTGAATAATATATCACGTTTGTGAATTCCTCGCAGAAAAAAAACAGTTAAACGGCGTAAATGATGGAAGATCGATTGGATCAGATGGAAAACAACTTCAGATCCTGACACGAATCATCGGGCTATTATGTTTCTATAAAAGCGCCTTATTCCATCAAATCCGGCTCCATACTGCAGGATTTTACTGTGCCTCCTGCAGCATGAAGCCGGATTGCTGGCCGCATCTACTATCGTTTAATCAGCATAGTTTTTCTCCAACTTACTGGTATGCCTGCTGTACAGGAAGTAGACGATGAGCCCGATCACAAGCCAGATGATGAAGCGCAGGATTGTTACCAGGGGAAGGCTGACAATCAAGATCAGCGAAGCCAGAATCGAAAGGATCGGTATAACTGGCACCCATGGAACGCGGAAGCCGCGACGCAGATCCGGTTGGGTGCGCCGCAAGATCAATACCGCCGCAGAAACGAGCACAAAAGCGGTCAGGGTTCCGATATTGGTCAGCTCAGCTACGATATCAATCGGTGTCAGGCCCGCGACGAGCGCTACCACAACGCCGATCAGTACGCTGGACAGGTAAGGAGTTTTGAAGCGAGGATGGACATGCGAGAAAAAGGCTGGGAGCAATCCATCGCGGGCCATGGAAAAGAAGATGCGGCTCTGCCCGTAGAGGAGAACCAGCAAGACGGTGGTTAATCCACAAATGGCTCCAACTGAAATGATCGAGCCCGCGGTATTAAGACCGATAAGAATCAATGCGTGCGATACCGGTGAAGCTACATTTAGCTGTTTATACGATACCATGCCGGTTAAAACCGCTGTCACCAGGATATATAACAGCGTGCAGATCGTCAGGCTCAGGATGATGCCAAGCGGTAGATCCCTGGAAGGGTTGCGCGCCTCCTCGGCGGAAGTGGAGATCTGGTCAAAACCAATATAAGCAAAGAAGATGATGCTGGCTCCGCTGAATACCCCACCTGCTCCAAAGGGGAGAAATGGCTGCCAGTTCATCGTATGGACGTGAAAGGCACCAATGACAATAAAAAAGAGAATGACCAGCAGTTTGATGCCGACCATAATATTATTAAAGCCGCTACTTTCAGATGTACCGATAACCAGCAGCACGGTGATCAGCAGAATAATGAGCATCGCTGGTAGATTAACGATGCCCCCTGAAAAAGGAGAGGCCATCAAAGCCTTGGGAATAGTGATGCCAAACAGGCTCTTGAGGAAATCGGTGAAATAACCTGACCAGCCAATACTAACCGCCGCCGCACCTACGGCGTACTCCAATATCAGGTCCCAACCAATGATCCAGGCAATTAATTCGCCCAGTGTAGCATATGAGTACGTATAGGCGCTGCCGGAGATTGGCACCGTACTGGCGAATTCCGCATAACAGATCGCCGCCAGTCCGCTGGCAATACCTGCAACAATAAATGAGAGGATCAAGCCTGGCCCGGCGTATTTGGCCGCGGCTACGCCCGTTAAAACAAAGATACCGGTGCCCACAATAGCCCCGATACCCATGGCCGTGATACTCAGCGGTCCCAGAGTTCGTTTCAGAGATCGCTCACCTTCATCGCCCTGTTTTAAAATAAGATCAACTGGCTTAACACGCCAGATAGGGTTACGTTGTGTTTCTGCCATGAAATCGTTGTATCTCCTTCTTTTTCGATCGCGAAAATGATGGCAAGGGGAAATACATATCTGCCTGTCTATGGGAGGTTGGCAAATATGCCTGGCATAATTGGTCATTATAGGTGACACGGTTTTATGGCAGGGAAAGTTACACAGTAGTTCGGTTAATCACGCTCTACAGGCTCTGTGAACACTGCAGTATGCCCTGCATACAGGTTGTGAGGGGGCGTGTGGCGTACTATCTTCCCGCAAGGCTTAAATTGCGGGACTTAGGAGCTATGAAGTAGTATAATGTAGCTAATGTAGGCAGAGGAAACGTACCTTAAAGAGAGGGCCAGACTTATCACCATCGCCTCCAGTAACTCCTCACATGGTAACGTTATCTGGAGTATTGTACAAGCATATTAAGAATTGAAAATGTATTGTCGCACGAGCACTCAAAAAGTAAAGTATACAGGCTTACAGAAAAGGTCCTCCGTTATCATTGATTACGAACATATTTTGATCAGTGCGTCCTGTATTGCTCCACTCTTCTCTATTATGAGTGGAGGAAATGTTTCTTCTCGCGTGTGCAGATTAAAGGCGGCAACATACGAACAACAGACTAGTAAACCATATGCTCTGGAGGAATACGACTTATGCAGTGTCCTAATTGTCATGCAAAATATACCGAAGATGACCTGTACTGCCAGCAATGCGGAGCTGACCTGACAAAGAAAGCGACCAGTATCATTCCCATACAGACCAATCTGCCCGCTTTACTCTATAATTCTCCCTTGCCTCGTAACGTTGCCGCAAGTGTAGGGGCGGTGGCCGTTGGCGTAGGAATTGAGTTATTACGGCGCAACCTGCTGGCCCGTTTACAGCCAAAGCGCAGTGTAGAGCGTGGCCTGCCAGCCCTTGGAGAGATGAAAGACCTGGTATTTCCACAAAACAGTAAAACAACTCGCCTGCCAAAGGGATATGAGATTGAAGAGACGGTGGTAGCGGTACGCCGCATTATTCGCCGCACCAACTAGTAGGTACGCTCCTTGCGGGTGCTTGCCGCGAAGCGGCTCTGTACCCGGGCGCGTACGTTTCATCAACGATGATCTCTTCTCTGCGAACGTTGTGTTATGGCACGCGTTCCGGGGAACGGCCTCGCGTTGAAGGAAGCGTACGCGTCCCGGTACGGGGAAGCCAAGGCGAGCTCGTCACCTATGAGTGGGGACACGTTCTCTTTGCACGGATATGATGGTGGGGTGGTATGGCACAAATCCTTGGAGGTGTGCTATCATTGCAACCAGATATTCGCTGCAGAAGAGGATGCTATGTATTACCCGTTAACACAATTTCGTATTCCGCGCTTTCTTGCGCTGGGCATCCTATGCCTTGGATTATTACTGCTGCTGGCCGCCTGTGGTACCGGCTCTGGCATTTTAAGTGCTGGTGGTAACTGGCAGCCTGGTGGCATCAATGGCTATCGCTTTCGAGCCTTGACTACGGATCCCAACAATCCCCAGAAGATATTCGCTGGTAGTGAGCAGGGCGCTATTTTTGTCACTGCAGATAGTGGTGAACACTGGGCGCGTACCAAAGCCGATATTCCACACCTGGCGGCTATTAATGCTCTGAACTTTGATAAGGCTGGAAAACAATTATACGTTGCTAGCGATAGTGGTTTATGGTCAAGTGCTAATAGTGGGCAGACATGGAATGCTGTTGCCAGTCAGACATTGCCCGCCAATAAAGGATATAAATATACGGCACTGGCCTTTGATCTGAAGGCAGCGAACCATATCTATGTAGGAACAGCCGGACATGGAATTTTCATGAGCTCTGATGGGGGAAATAGCTGGACCAGTGTTGCTAAAACGTTTCCACCTGAGACCGTTGTAAATGGCCTGACCTACGATTCTGATCAGCATCAACTCTGGGCAGCCACTTCAACTGGCATGTATCGTACTGCTGACCAGGGTGCCAACTGGACAGCGCTCAATGCTGGCTTACCCGCGCACGTCGCCATCAACGCGGTGGTGCCTGCCACCCTCACGGGGGGAGAGCAGGGTTTGATCTACGCCGGTAGCGAGCAAGGTTTCTTTATCTCATCCGATAACGGAGCCCATTGGGCCCATGGAAAAGATAGCCTCTCGGTGGTGCCTGTCACATCTATTGTGCTGGATTTCCGTTCGGGGGATGCCAGAACCATCTATATTGGTACCGGGGCCGGGGCTCTGCAGAGTGATGATCAAGGGCAGACCTGGCGCGCCGTTGCTCCTGGTTTGCCAAAAATTACCACCGTCAATGCTCTTGCGCTGGGGGGAGACCACTATGCCCAGTTGCTGGCGGCCGTAAACGACATTTATCTTTATCCGGGCAATAGTGGAGGTGCAGGTTCAAATATCTTCCCCATTATACTCTTTATCGGCTTCTTCGCGTTACTTTATTATTTTGCCCAGGGGAGACGTAAGCGCCGCATGAACGCGTTATCCACTCCGACTCCCAAAGAGGGGTCCACGACATCAGAGTCCGAAGCCCCATCAGAGCAGTAACATCTCATTTCCAGTACTAATGGTGGAGGGAGCCCAGAAAAGCGACCAGCAGATAGAGGGCATAGATCAGGACGCAAACCATGATACAGGCGACATAGCACGTAATATTCCAGGCCCGCTTATTGTTGAGAGCTTGCCGCAGTTGTTCAGCCATATCGGGTGGATCGAGTTGTAGATCAGGGCAAAGCTCTGTAATTTTGGGCAGCATTTCACGAAAGTCTTTGGCATTCGTCATACCTTCAGCGAGAATAATCGTTTCGCCGTCATCCATATCAGCCATCAAGACGAGTTTGGAGGGTGTTGGTTCGCCGGGAACCAATGTCAGGCGCCGCATGGCATCCAACTGTACACGTAATTCCTGGTCTTGTTCGATCCCGGTGACGACAAGTTCATCGTAATAGAGTTGGATCTCTTTACCCATGCCAAAGCGCACGACGCTAATCGGGTGTTTGCGTACTATTTCATTATCACTCATGCGTTGTTCCGTTTATTTGAAAATCAAAAGTATTGCCTAGATTGTACACTAAGTTCATTAAAGCGTCGAGGGAGGATAACGGGAGTGCTATTAAAATTTCTTGTAAATGGATGAGCAACTAGCCGAGATGGGGCAAAAGAATGGATTTTCTTGACATACGTGTATAGAAACATTACAATTTGGACGAAGTTGCCATCAGATAAGGACTATTGATATTCTATGGCCCAGGTAGGTCTACTTGAAGATAATGCACGTATCGCAAAGCTTTGTGCAACAATGTTACAATATGCTGGTCACCATGTTATTGTGTATGAACATCCTCGTGAATGTTTAGATGCACTTCTGCCCGAAAGAGCAGGTAGATCAGCTGTCGCGTATCACTCTGTAGCATCTCGACCTCTGGCTCTCCTGCCGGTTGAGGTGTTGATTTTAGATTTGCATTTACCTGATATGACTGGCATTGATGTTTTGCGTTTCCTACGTGCCAATCCGCGCACCCAATCTTTACCGCTGATTTTCTGTACCGCTGCAGCCTCGTCTGAAGTTGCAAGCGCGCTCAGTATTGCACCGCAAGCAAGCTTTATTGAAAAGCCATTCACGTTCCAGGAGTTGATTTCGGCGATCAGCAGCGCATTAAGCGTTCGCGAGAACTAATGCTCTGGCTTAAGAAATGGCATGACATGGGGCCGGGTGGGGTAAGGATCTCTATCCTGAGAGCAGGACTTCTCTATGCTAACCACAATGTTTGACAAGATGGTTTTCCTCTTGCCATGTTTCCAGGCTTAAATAAAGCAGCCGCGTCTATTGTTGTCACAAAATATGATACAATAGATATCAAACTTGATGAGTGATTGCCTCGCACGCACCCAACTCCATTGGGTTCCACAGAAAGTTAGCATAGCATGAGTACATATGAGCGAGACGCGCTGGCTATGGATGCATATTCCAACGCTGTAACCGCCGCTGCCGAGCGAGTGGGCCCGGCTGTTGTACGTATAGATATCGAGCGTGACATGGCGCCTCGTTATGGACGCTACGCGCCACCTCCTGGGGCTGGACTTGGATCTGGCTTCATTTTTTCCTCCGATGGACAGATTCTCACCAATGCACACGTCGTTGAAAAGGCCAGGCGGATCTTTGTCACGCTGGCGGATGGACGCAAATTCCCTGCTGGCCTGGTAGGCAGTGATCCCGAGGTAGATGTGGCTGTAGTACGCATTGGCGCGGATCATCTCCCGGTGGCTGAACTGGGCCGTCAACCGCTGCGTGTCGGTCAGCTGGTGATCGCCGTGGGCAACCCTTATGGGTTGAACTGGACTGTAACCGCCGGGGTCGTTAGCGCCCTGGGGCGCACCCTGGATGCACCCGGCTCCAAAAAATGGTGAACCTGATACAGACGGACACTTCAATCAATCCCGGTAACTCTGGAGGGCCGCTACTGGATAGCGCCGGTCGTGTGGTAGGCATTACCACGGCCATGTTGCCGATGGCGCAGGGGCTTGGCTTCTCTATCCCACTGGACACGATTAAGACGGTGCTGGCCCGGCTGGCACAAAAACGCCAGGCTACGATCACAGGCGTCTCGCTGGGCGTGGGTGGCATGCGCGTATCCCTTGATGAGCAGATACGGCGCACCCTTGGGCTGGCGCAGCCAGCAGGGATGGAGATTGTTGAGATCCGTTCTCATACTCCTGCTGAACAGGCTGAGCTGAAGCGGCAGGATATCATCATCGCCGCCGATGGAGAGGTCGTCAGTGAGCCCCGTGACCTGCAACGGCTGATCCGTCGCCATAAGGCGGGCGAGAAAGCTATTATTACCTTTCTACGAGGAGGGAAGCGGCGCAAGGTTACAGTTGTCCTCTAGCGCCCGGTACGGTATGATGTAGCTTAGATATGTACATTATCCTTTTTAAGGAATAGTATGCCTGGTACATGCTCCATGTCCAGGCATACATATTTAAGCGAGGAAAGAGAGTACGGGTCTATGTCAACGCTACCCGCAAAGATGCATACGCGTTTCACCGAATTGCTGAATATTCGCTATCCGATCGTGCAGGGAGGGCTATCTCACCTTTCATATGCCGACCTGGCCGCCGCCGTCTCCAATGCCGGTGGTCTGGGCCAGCTTGGATGCGCCTGTTTTGCCACACCGGAAGATCTGCGTGCCGATATGCAGAAGGTCAAAAGACTGACGGATAAGCCCTTTGGGGTTAATTTCCCTATTGGCCATGTTCCGCTGGATGGGTTTTTAGAAGTGGCTCTGGAAGAGGCGCCGGCGGCTATCAGTATTACGGGAGGCAATCCCGAAAAGCTGCTGCGCAGCATTCAGCAAAGCGGCGTCGACGTACGCACAATGGTGCTGGTGGCTGGTGTTAGAGCGGCCCAGAAGGCTGAGAGCCTGGGGGCCGACGCCGTGATCGCGGTAGGTTTCGAGGGCGGTGGGCACCTGGGCAGAGATGATATCGGTACCATGGTCCTGGTACCACGCATCCTGGACTCGGTACGCATACCCGTTCTGGCCAGCGGCGGCCTGGCCGATGGACGTGGTCTGGCCGCCGCCCTGGCGCTGGGAGCTGATGGCATTGAACTGGGGACCCGCTTTGTTGCTGTACGTGAGAGCAATGCTCATCGGGCCTATCAGCAGGCCCTGGTGGAGGCAAAGGAAACGGATACCATGGTGATCGAGCGGGCTATAGGCCGACCCGCGCGTGTGCTCAAGGGACCAATACCGGATGCCATCCTGCAGATAGAGCAGGAACTGGAACGTTCCCAGGCCACACCTGAAGAGCGCTTACAGCGCCTGTTACCGCATATTCGAGGCGAAGTAAATACCCGAGCTTCGCTTGAAGGGAAGCTGGATGAAGGTTTCGTATGGGCTGGTCAGATGATTGGACTGATCCACGATATTCCAACCGCGCAGGAACTGATTGAGCGTACCGTACTGGAGGCTTATACCCAGGTTCAACGGCTGCAGCAAATATTTTAGGGTGCGCTCACGCTTTTATGCGTTGATGCGGCAGAGGCGCATTTGCGCCTCTGCCGCATCAACGCATAAAACCTGTCTGCCAGGGTTTAGTATTCCTGTGCCGTCTCCAGAAACTGGCCTACCTCTGCCAGCGCCGCCATGGCTCGGCAGGTGATCTCCACTGATTCGTAGTAGGGGATGTTTTCTTCGCGCAAGAGCTTGAGGGCCGGGATATCGTGACGCGCATAAACTGTCTGGACCAGAACTGGTTTTTTGTATTTCCTGACCATCTGACCCAGCATACGGGCTGCCTCTTCTTCGCGAGCCCCGAAATCCTCAGAGAGCAGCATCTTATAGCCACCAAAGAGACCGGTAATGATAACGCCATCTACGGTCGGATCTTGCAGGCACACCTCTGTAATCGTGGCGAATGACAGGGGATCCTCGTCGGTTGCCCCGGCGACATCGATGGGATTGGTTGGGGTGGCTCGGGCAGGCATTAACTGACGCAATTTATCCTGTGTCTCCTCGCAGAGAATCTCCACCTCCATACCGGCGCGGGCCGCCGCATCTCCGGTCGCGACCGAGCTTCCGCCACCATCACCGACGATGGCGATACGCCGTCCCCCCTTAGGGGTAGGTGGCTGCAGGGCCAGAGCCTGTGCCACAGGGAAAAGCTCGTCCGAGCGCAAGACACGCACAACGCCGCTGCCAAGCAGGCTGGTATCATTATCCGGCCGAACGGTTCCCCTGGTCCCGGTATGGGCTAAGGCTGAACGCACGCCAACCTCGGTGGCACCGCTTAAAAAGATCACCGTCGGTTTATAGCTGCCGTTGGCATACATCTCTCTGGTCACCTGGCGTAGCGTCTCCTCCTGAATGGCCTCGACGTAGCCGGCGATAACCGTTGTCTGTGAATCGCGTGCCAGGTACTGCATGCATTCCGGGAACGACACATCGGCGGCGTTTCCTACGCTGAGAAAGGTGTTGAAGCCAAGTCCATCCAGGTGAGCCTGGGCGTACCAGTACATACCCAGATTTCCGCTTTGAGAGACCAACCCGATAGGGCCTACCGGCAGGGGAAAGACCATACCCAGGGCATTCAATTTGGAGTGATGGACATACAGGCCCATGCAATTACTGCCAATAATACGGATACCGTGTTCACGGCAGCGGGCGACGATCTGTTGCTCCAGTTCGCGGCCTTCGGGGCCTGTCTCGCTGAAGCCTGCGGTAATAATAACGATCCCTTTTACGCCATGGGCAATACAATCGTCGATCCCCTTCTCAACGTGATTGAACGACGTCGCGATCACAGCCAGGTCGACATGTCCTGGAACATCGCGCAAGCTGGGATAGGTTGGCCTGTCCAGGATCTCGGAGACCGATGGATTAATCAAATAAATATCGCCGGCGAATCCTCCGGCGATCAACTGTCTGGCCGCAACATGTCCCCATTTCTGTGGGGCACGAGATGCGCCCAGTATCGCTACTGAGCGCGGCTGCAAAACCTCTTCTAATGGATAGGGTGAAATACTCATTCACTCTCCTCTTCATCGTCAGATTGTTGGGATTGTCCGTTCCCGCGTTGTTCGCGTAGGAGCTCCTCCACATCGCGAATAAGGCTATCAGCGCTGGGTAGCGGACCGCTATTTAGTGTGTGATCAGGGTCTACCAGCAAATCCTCATCGTCATTCTCATCGCCGTCATCCAGATCCACCCCATTGGCGATCTGTTCTTCCAGCCGGCGTACATATTCACGCGCCTCAGGATCTTTGGCGACCAGCGCGGTCACCTGTTCTTCGAAGCGTACGGCCTCCGACTGGATCTCATGTAGATCCAGTCCGAAGGAGAGGAACTGATTGAGATAGGTAAGGAGCGCCGCCGTTACCTTTATGTTTGGGGTTGCTGCCAGGTAGTGAGGAGCGGCGGCCCACAGTGTAGCCGAGGAGATGTGCGCGCGATGACAGGCATCGTGGAGCACGCCAATCACGCCGGTTGGACCCTCGTAGCGCGAATTATTGACATCCATCTCGTGGAGTCGCTCCATGACATCATTATCCGTTGAAGCCCCGGTAATGGGAACGGTAATGGAGTGGGGGACATCGGCGAGCAATGCACCCAAAAACACTACCTCGGACACATGAAACTTTTTACATACATCCAGGAATGCCGTACAAAACGTTTTCCATTTCAGTTGCGGCTCCGTACCAAGAAAGAGGATCACATCACGGTTGAGGTCCGGGTCAGTATGAGCAAAGAACTGATTGGCTGGCCAGGTAATGCTACGCTGGTTTCCATCGGCATACTTAATAGTTGGGCGTGTTTCAGTAAACACAAAAAAGTCTTCGGCATCTATCTCGGCGATTTTTTCTGGTAGCCAGCGATCGATAAGAAATTTTATGGCTGTCGTTGCTGAATCGGCGGCGTCGTTCCAGCCTCCAAAGGCTACCACGACAATCGGTTCACGCAATTCTGGCTGATTATGATAGTGTATTTGTGACATGTCCATCCCTCTTTATCTGCCTGTCTGGTTCTATTCCAAGCAAATATGTTGTTACCATTCTATCACAGCTACACAATCCCTTATCCTCTTAAAACCGCACTACAAGCCATTTTACACCATTTTTTGTCATGTTATGCCTCTCTATCGATGTGATGGAAAGGGAGTGCGGCTCTCTTTTTGTGTAGCGATATTGACGTCTGACAGAGAAAGACCTATACTCACGGCATGGAAACTGCTGACGTCTCACTTATTTATCAAGATCATTACCTCCTGATCGTGAATAAACCGGCCGGGCTGGTTATTCACCCCACATATAAGCACTCAGATGGCACGATGTGGGATGCTGTGCTGGCTTATTTAGAGAAGCAGGAGAGAGATGATTGGCAGCCGCCACTCCTGCCTGATGATCCCAAGTGGGCCGGGGCGCCGCCTGCCATCAGGGATATGCTGCGTGAGAAACGCCGTGAACGCCTGTGGAAAGAAGATGGTCTGCTTCCCCGGCCATGCCTGGTGCATCGCCTGGACAAAGATACATCGGGCATTGTCGCCCTGGCACGAACCGAGCGATCGCGACGGCACCTGATCAAGCAATTTCATGATCACACCATCGAGAAGCGCTACCTGGCGGTTATTGCGCGCGGCGCCTGTGGGTGGGCACAGCCAGGGGCTACATTTACCATTACCAGGCATTCAGCAGATGGTCAGGAGACAGCGGTTGATGGCACAAGTTTCTATGCCGCCACAGATAGCGATGCATTCCTGCTGGATGGGCCCTTACAGCGTGATCCGGACGAGCGCCGGCGCTGTATTGTTGGCCCGGAGGGGCAGGCTGCACGTACGTCGGTGAGGGTACTGGCGGTAGATGAGCCGTTCGCGTTTCTGGAAGTACAGCCTATCACGGGGCGCACCCACCAGATTCGGGCTCACCTGGCCGCCGCCGGGATGGCCATCGTTGGCGATCAAATGTATGCGCCGCCCGACCATGTGCCCGCGTACACGCCTCCCTTGACGCGGCAGTTTCTGCATGCGTATAGCCTGGCCCTGCGGCGTTATCCTCAAAATGATACCTGCCATTTCAGGTCCGCGCTGCCCGCGGATCTTTGTGACTGGCTAAAACAGAGCTGCCCATCGCTCTGGAAGGCCTGGCTCACGCTGAATGTACAGCCATGAAGGGCCCAACTGGATTAGATCAACATGACGAAAGGTATATCTGCAATGGGAACCGAAGGATACCCGCCCGATACTGGCTCATTGGCTCGCTTAAGTGACGAAGACAAAAAAAAGCGTCTGGACGCCATGGTGAAGATCTGGCAAAGCGATACCGAAAAACGCTGTCAGCCTGAAAACCTGGCTGCGTTTATTGCCGCAAGTGGTCTGAATGAGTATCGTTATAGCGTCTCATTGCGCTTTCCCGAGTGGGAGCGTAGCGCGGTTGTCGGGCAGGTATTGACACTGCAGCGCTCCTCCCAGGGGGAAGATCGCCCGGTTCTCTTTAGCCAATGGCGGCATGAACCATTGCTCAAGAAGATGCCAGACTGGAAGCAGCACCTGCACGACGAGACGGTTTTTAATATTTCCGTACGGATTACGCCGGGGGGGCTTGGAGAAGGAAGTAAATGGGCGATTGTGATGCCAAAGGATATGGTGCAGCGCTATCGACCGGGTTGGCCCAGGCAGCAGGATTGGGTTGCCTGGACACGATCATTTGATTGGCTCTCGGTGAGCACAGGCTTTATTCATGGACTGTTGAGTGCCCTGTAGCCCGCTGTCGAACTGCAACCGGATGGCTGGAAAAACATATATCTATTGTAGAATGCATTTTTTTGTTTTTGGTCTGTGAAGTACTTTCTTCACAATAACCTCTAAGGATTCGGATATGGAATCACAGTTCTCAAAGCAAGAGCTTCTTGCGCGTCAGATCGGGCATGTCCAGTGGCGCCTGGCGCAAACGCAGCAACTCGACCAGAATAATAAAGTGAGAACCCTGGGCGTTATTGGTGGGGGGATCTTCCTGACCATTGTTGGTCTGGCCACTGTACACTGGCTGGGCTTTCTTTTTTTGCTGGCAACCTGTCTGGGCTTTTATCTCCTGGCGCGTTTTCAGCCCAATGTCAATCAAAGCGTCCTGCGTTACCAGGTCTGGTTGCGCATCTTAGAGGCCCAGCAAGCGCGCTTAAATCTCGATTGGGACGGCATGCCGCCGGTGCCCCCGCGCGAGGAGCAAGAAATCGACCATCCCTTTGAGGTTGACCTGGATATCAGTGGAGAACGTTCTTTACACCGCTTACTCAATACGGCCGTCTCCTTAGAGGGAACGCTGCGTTTACGTGATTGGTTATTGGAGCTTGAGCCAGACCCTGACATCATTCACGAGCGGCAGGCGCTGGTACGCGAGTTGACCCCACTAACCCGCTTTCGTGATAAGTTGCTCCTGTATTCAACGTTCGCAACGCGTTTTACCAGTGGTCCGGTCGATGGAGATCGCCTGTTAGACTGGCTGGAGGCGCAGGCCGAGTCCAAACAGACCCTCCCCTCGCTGCTGGTGGCCTGTGGACTGGCAGTCTTATTTTATCTATCGGTGCTCCTGTTCGTTTTTGTGCATATCTCGCCCCTGTTTTGTGCGCTGACCCTGATTGCTTCCTTTGTCTGGTATCTGATGACCAGGAAGGAGCAGGGCCACCTGTCCGAGGATACGCATGCGCAGCGCGTCGCCTTCGGACAACTGCAATTCATTTTCAACTACCTCGAAAGATATCCCTATGCCCGACAATCGGAGTTGCGTGCCCTGTGCGCCCCATTTTTTGAGCATGGAGATCGGCGTCCCTCGCTGCTTTTAAAGCAATTGGAACGGATCACCAGCCTGGCTACCCTGGCACGTAGTCCGGAAGCGTGGGCTATTGCGAACGCCATTCTCCCCATCGGAGCTATTACCGCTTATCGACTGGATCAGTGTAAAGCGCTGATCGCGCAGTATCTACCTATCTGGCTCGATGTCTGGTACGAACTGGAGGCAACCTGCTCGCTGGCCAACTTCGCCTATCTCAATCCAGAGTATGTCTTCCCAGAGATTGTGGTGGACAAAAAGAACAGCAAGGCCACCGTTTTTCAGGCCAGAGCGCTGGGTCATCCAATGATCGGGAAAGAGCACAAAGTGGCCAATGATTTCCAACTGGAAGAAGATGGTGAAATCTTGCTGATTACCGGCTCCAATATGGCAGGAAAAAGTACCTTTTTACGAACTTTAGGCGTTAACATGTGTCTTGCCTACGCGGGTAGCGTGGTGAATGCCAGTGCGTTACGCCTCTCATTGTTTGAGATCTATGCCTGTATACGTGTCACCGACTCACTGGCCGACGGTTACTCATACTTTTATGCCGAGGTACGGCGTCTGAAGGGATTGCTAGATGCCATTGATGAGGGCCTACGCTATCCCATCTTTTTCTTAATTGACGAGATCTTTAAGGGGACCAATAACTACGAGCGCCTCATTGGCAGCGAAGCATATATACGAGCCCTGGTTGAAAAGAAGTGTAGCGGCGCTATCTCGACTCACGATCTTGAACTGGTCAAACTTGCGGATCTGTTCCCGATTATCAAAAATGCCCATTTCCGTGAGAATATCATTGATGGACATATGGTTTTTGAGTATCTGCTACGTGAGGGGCCCAGTCCTACGCGTAATGCGTTACGCATCATGCAAATGGAGGGGTTGCCAATTAACTGGGACGCGATTTCAGCGGGGCAATCGTAGCGTGCGCCGATTGCAATCACCTCATCATGGTCAGAGGTCCAAAACGAGAGGGCAGGCGCGGTCAGCAATTCGCTGACCGCGCCTGCCCTCTCGTTTGAAGTAGATTACAAACCGAGAGTGCCGGTATTTGGCTCACCCTGTTTGGAACGCAGATACTCAGCACATGTGCGATAGGTCTCTTCTGTAATCAAGCCCTTCGACATATAGTGAGTCAGCATTATGTCAAGCTTCAAGATGCTTATCAGATTATATCCATGACGGCGTAAACGCTCGGCGGCGCCATGTTCGCGGTCAATAAGAACGATGACATCTTTTACTTTCAGACCATTTTCCTCAAGGAGTGATGTTGTTTCGAGGATACTGCCACCACGAGTGATAAGATCGTCGATGATAATAGCCGTATCACCTTGAGTAAAATGACCTTCTATTCCCCGCTTGCCGGTGCCTTCAGGGCGACTGCGTGCATAGATCAAGGGAATATTGGTTTCTAATGAGTAGGCTGTGGCCAATAAGAGTCCACCGACTGGAACCCCCGCGATAACGGAGAAGGGGTGAACACGTGGACGACGTAATGATTGGGCTAAATTGATTTCTTGTTGCATTAACTTGCTTGCAACACGTAGCGCGGTTGGATTACTAATTAAAACTTTGGGATTTACGAAAATGGGCGAGCTTACAGCGGATTCACTCACTGTAAAATTGCCAAATTGTACTCCACCCAGATCAAATAGGATCTGTGCCAACCACAGATTATCCAGAGACTGCTCTTTCGCCACCTCAGCATCCTTTCTCTTAGCAGAAGGATTTGTTTCATAAGTATATCATAATCGCATAAGTTCAGCCAACCTTTTATCGATTGCCGTCTAACCTATGAGATTGAATACAATGGGTTACATCCCATTATATTAACACTAAATGATACTAGCCATTGTATACGATCAGGTTATGCGCCGGGTGGCAATGGGACGCACCCCGCATGAACTCTTGCGTAGGGAGGGCTGATATGATACGCTAGCTCAAAACGTATATGATAAAACAATGGTTTTGAATTTGGGTGAAGACATATGCCAGTAATCAGTGTCGTAAATTTAGGAAAATCATTTGGGGCGGAAAGAATATTTTCTGGTCTCAATTTTCAAATTGATCCTCAAGACCGGATCGGCCTTGTCGGACCCAATGGAGCTGGAAAGTCTACTCTGCTCAACATTCTGGCTGGACGGGAAGAACCTGATGAAGGCTCGATTGCTATTGCTCGTAACACTCGTATTGGATACCTCACGCAGGTGACGGATTTTCGACCGGAAAATAGCTTACGTGAAGAGATGATCTCCGTTTTTGCAGAACTGCGTCAGTGGGAGCAGGAATTGGGTGAACTGGCTATCGAGATGTCCTCAACACAGCCGGAGACGGATCAGCACCAGTTGTTAATGCAGCGTTATGATCAACTGCAGGCGCGTTATGAACATGCTGGCGGCTATACCTATGAAAATCGGGTTGACCAGGTGCTCGACGGCCTTGAGTTCACGCGTGAACAGCAGTCCGCACCCATCTTACAATTAAGTGGTGGACAGCAGACACGCGCCGCACTGGGGAAGCTCCTGCTACAGGAGCCGGAAGTGTTACTACTCGACGAGCCCACCAATCACCTGGACCTGGCTACCCTGGAATGGCTCGAAACCTACCTGACCTCCTGGAAAGGTGCCATGGTCATTGTGGCACACGACCGCTACTTTCTGGATAAAGTGGTATCGCGTACTATCGAGCTCGCCTTTGAGCGGATCGAAGAATATCCGGGCAACTATACCAAATACCTCTCGCTGCGCGAGGAACGCATGGAGCGCCGGCGACGTGAGTACGAGGCACAGCAGGCATACATTGCGCATACTGAAGAGTTCATCCGGCGCTATAAAGCGGGTCAGCGTAGCCGGGAGGCGCGCGGTCGGCAAACTTTACTGGATCGCATGGAGCGCGTCGCCCGTCCACAGGATATGCCGGAACTAAACTTTGAGTTCACACCGGTGGCCGACAGCGGCCTGGTCGTCATTTCGACGCAGAAACTAGCCGTTGGCTATGGTATGGGCGCAAAAGCCGGCCAATCTGGAGAGCATGATGCCAACGTCCTTGTTCAGGTAGCCGATCTAGAAATGTTGCGAGGTGATCGGGTTGGTCTGATCGGACCGAATGGTACGGGGAAAACGACTCTGCTGCGTACCTTGATTGGCGAGTTGCCGCCATTGAGCGGGCAGGTCCACATTGGGCATGGCGTGCGCATCGGCTACTACTCTCAAACGCATGCTGGCTTAAACATGGAGCGCAGCATTGTCGATGAGATCCGTCAGGTCAGTGTATTAAGCGAAGAAGGTGCTCGCAGCTTTCTCGGGCGTTTCCTCTTCTCCGGCGACGATGTATTCAAGTCAATTGGCAGCCTCAGTGGTGGTGAAAGAAGCCGAGTCGCTCTGGCCAAACTGACCTTGCAGGGGCCAAACCTGATGGTACTCGACGAGCCGACCAACCACCTGGACCTCCTGTCGCGGCAGTTCCTGGAAGAGGTCCTGAGTGAGTTTGAAGGTACGCTGCTCTTTGTCTCTCACGACCGTTACTTTATTGATAGTCTGGCTACGAAAGTCTGGGCCATTGAAGATAGGGTACTTTATCCTTACGTGGGTAATTATACCGAATACCGGACCCGTCATCAGCAGATAGTATTGAATGCATCCGGTTCTAAGGCACCTGTCAAGGTCGCCCCTGTTAAGGCTGCTGCGCCCGCTAAAACCAGCGGCAAGAAGAATGGGAAAGTTAAAGCCCGCACTCTGGAAGACGTTGAGAAAGATGTTGAGAAAGCTGAGGCGAGGGTAAAAAGCCTGGAAGATGCACTTTCGCAGGCCGCTCTGCAAGCTGACGCCGAGGGGTTAACCCGGCTTTCAGCGGACTATGAACAGGCGCGAGCGCGTGTAGATGAATTACTGCAAGAATGGGAGCAACTGGCGGATATGGTTAGCTAGCAAAAGATCGATGCCGGCGCCATAAAAAAACAGGTAGCGTATGCTACCTGTTTTTTTATGGCGTGACTTACTCCTGTCAGGTGCATGAGCGCCCCCACACGCGCGTCCGCATTGGTTTTGAGAGGGTGTATGGGGGCGCATCTGCGCCCCCATACACCCTCTCATGATGGACTGTTGCACACCGCGGCGCATCCGCGCCCCCCATGCACCCACGCATGTTAGATTGTTGAACACCGCGGCGCATTCGTGATCCCATCGCCCATCCACAATAGATTTCTGAGTACTGCAGGTGAGGAAGCTCAAGCGTGCTTCTGGCGGCGGCGGCTGGGAAAGCCGCCGACAAAGCCTCCCAGTGCCAGTACGGGGGGCACGGCAGCGGAGACGATCAGCCAGGCCACCAGTACCAGAACTGGCATGAATAACGATGGGTGCAGGTTGATCTGATGTATTAAGGATGCCTGGCCAACTTTATACATGGCGCCTAATATCCCTGCCAGCACCACCGAGACCAGAATCGTTTCAACGAGCAGGACCAGTCCGTAATGGAAAGCCCCCCTGGCCGCATTGACGCATAGTATCCCGATACTGATACAGATCACAAAAAGCCCGATATAAGGAATTGAGGCGATAAAGGTCATCAGGCCGAAGCCAATGAGCCCCGCGACAATTCCGAGAATACTGAGTGCTAGCCCGAGGATAAAGCCCTGCGAGGCTTTTCGCGGCTCAGGATCACTACGTAGCTTACTTTTAGATTGCTCCGGCGTTTGTGTCTGGGCTACCGCCAGGTTGCTCATAATATTATTTTTAATGGCATAGGTTTCTGGATTTTGAGCATCCAGTTCCAGCGAGCGCTCGACCGCGGTGAGCGCCTGCTGATGCTGTCCCAGATTGCTCGAAACGACAGCTTGCATACTCCAGCCCATGGCATTATTTGGATCCAGTTGGAGGATATGTTCGATTACCTGCTGTGCTTCGGTGTAGCGGCCCGCCGTACCCAGTAACTGACCCTTTAATATTAAAGCGGGCAAATTATTGGGCATATTCTGCAGAACCTGTTCTACCAGATTGAATGCCTCTCCGTAGTTCTGCGCCTGAAATAGTTGCTGAGCCTGTGCCACCATCTGCTGACCTTGCTGCTCCCGCTGTTGATCCAGTGCCGAAGACAAAAAATGCCCTGATGTGGATGGAGAGACTGCCTGTACTGGAGGGGCTGTGGCTGTTGACGATGCAGCTCCCATGAACCCGCTTTTTTTGAGGTGCGTGCTGCTGGATGGCGATTCTGTTCCCGGCAGAAACCCGGCGGCGAAGTTTGCCGCTGTTGCCTGCCTGGTTGAGGTGACCTCTGGAATGTCCCCGACAATGCTAAAAGGAACTTCCTGCTGCCCAAAGAGTTGTGGACGCTGCTGCTCGCCGAGGGCTCCAAAGAGGTAGGCATGTAATCTAGATAATGTAACCCCCCCTGTAGCCTGGTCGACGGCCGGACCGCAAAGGCCAAGGATCATTTGATGGATAAAAGGACTCAGCCCACGTGTGCCGCTTTCAGGAGCCTGTTCATTTCCTCGGCATGAGCACATAAACAAGCGATTGGGGTATGATTGCAGGATAGAGAGCACCGAACTGCTCAATAACGGCCTGGAGTCAAAGGAAGACATACGATGCATACTCCAGATCGGCCCTGTCTGGAAACAATCAAAAATACACAGAATCTGTGTTGCTCGGCTCTGGGTCAAGACATGCTGAGAAAAAGCATGAAGGCTCAAGCAAGTGCTCGGGTCCTGGTAGCGTGAATTTGTCAGGGCCAGGTAGCCCTCACCTGAACGTTCGTCGATAAAGGCGTGACCCGCAAAATAAAGCAGGATTGAATCCCCTTCCTCTGCTTTATGGAGGCATATTTGCGTAATCAGAGATTCAATAAGCTCTCTGGTGGCATGTTGACCCTGTACGAGCTGCACATCCGGGGGAGACCACTTGCCCCCCTTATTATTCACCAACCATTGAGCGAGGGCGCGGGCATCGTTTTCTGCGAATTGTAGTGGCTGAAACGTGCTATCCTGATAGCGATTCATGCCGACAATGAGCCCGATATGCCTTGATGCCCTCTTCTCTGGTGGCGTTCTTGTCAACTCTCCAGAATACATTTTGTTCCTTCCAGTTTTCATATAGAAGTATATTTTTCCTTACCTCTCCATAATGAACGGGGAGAGATAAGATATTCTCATCATTATGTGTGTATGCAAGCCCCTGTTGTTAAGTGTGGGGGTTGGCGTATCTGTTTTGTTCTCATTGCACGCGTGGTCCCGGGCGGAAGGCTGTTATTAATGGAATCAGCCTCCATATCAAATATCGACATGAAAACAAGAGATACCTGACTTGATGCTTGGTAACTGCCAATAGTGCTGTAAGGTTACATCGCAAGTATACACCATTGAGCGAAGGAATATTAAAAAAATGAGGACTTTTGTCTTTTCCATCAACACTATCTTACTAGTATGTGTCAGACTCAAAAAGGCGTTGTGACCTTTGATACAATGAATGAGATGGCAGATCTTTTTGTGGGCAACAATCACAAAGAATGATGTTACTGATAAAAAAGTGTATGCTCTTCCATAGTACGGTACGTTTAAACTATATAATAGTGAGTAGCTAAGAAAGGTTAAATCACTTGGTATGTCGTATGTCATAGGCATTACTGGCAATATCGCCTGTGGTAAAACATCTGTAGGGCAGATGCTCGTGCAATTGGGGGCTGAAAGGTATATTGACGCGGACCTGCTAGTACACCGATTGTACGAACGGGGCCAACCTATTGCTACGCGGGTCGCGGAAGTATTTGGGCCGCAGGTGGTTGCGGAGGATGGAAGTATTGATCGTAAAGCATTAGGAGCCATCGTCTTTCATGACCCGAAGGCGATGAAACAGCTAGAGAGCATAGTTCATCCAGAGGTGCATACAGCGATCAAAGAGGAGCTGGAAAACGTGAGCCCTCATGGCATCGCGGTTCTGGATGCTGTCAAGTTGCTGGAAGGTGGTTCCAGCGCTTTTTGTCACGCAAAATGGTTGATCGAATGCCCCGAAGATCAGCAGCTGCAACGCCTGATGCAGAGAAATACCATTGGTCTAGATGAGGCCCGGGCGCGTATCAGGGCGCAACCAGACATTACCGCGAAACGAGCCATGGTTGATGAGATCATTGACAATGGGGGAACTTCCGAAGCTACTTATCAGCAAGTAGCAGCAGCATTCAAAAGATTCTGTTCACAATTTTCCATTGCATAGTCTATATGCGGAGAGTATGAGATGCATGGGTCGTCAATTTTACGTACATATGCTGTAAGTATCTGTATGGTTTTTGTTGTTTCTGTGGCCTGGTGTATTCATGCTGTTTATGTCTCGCCTGCCAACAGTGCAGCCAGCACTTTAAAACAGACAACGCAGGTTCGGACCAGAAACCAGCTACTTGAATCAACATTACAATCAGAGATGCATACTACTGGAAATGCTTCCACCTTGAATAGCTCGACAAAATCAGAGCTCTTCCAATTGACAGGAGCGTTAAGGCCGGGGCAAAGTCAGCCAATACCTGACGCAAAGGATGTGCAGGATATCCCTGTCTTTGATGTATCATTCTATAATGAGCGTGGCAACCTTATTTCAGGATGGCTAGCGATATCTTCTCCACATGCGCCGGTCATCATCTTAACGCATGGAACGCCGGGCGATCGTGTCGATATGGTGAAGAGGGCCGCATTCCTTTTTAAGCATGGATATACGGTATTATTATTTGACTTTCAAAGTTATGGCAAGAGCCAGGGTGTTATGTCGACATTAGGCATGATTGAATCGGGCGATATTTTAGCCGCCATCGCTTTTCTCCATTCATATCCCGACACTATCGACAGCAAAATAGGGGTGCTAGGACTCTCAATGGGAGCGACCGCCTCTGTCCTGGCGGCGGCGCGCAGCACGGATATCAGCGCGCTGGTGGCCGAAAGTTGCCCTGTTGACGCCACTCGTGTACCGGGTGATGTTCCTAATGACCAGGTGCGCAATGCGGATCGGCAGCTTGTAGAAGAGGTTTATGGCGTTGATATCACCCTGGCACGTCCCATTGATGTTGTAAACAAACTAAGTGGGCGCACCGCGATCTTCTTTATCAACGGGGATAATGATGATCAGACTCCTCTCGATGGTATGTATGCACTGTACAACGCTGCTGGAGGCCCCAAGCAATCCTGGGTGGTTAATGGGGCGGGGCACGCGCAATCATTTTCCCTGGACCCGACCGGTTACGAAACGCGCGTAGATCAATTTTTTGATGCTTATCTAGGATAAAAAATATTGATCCAAACAAAAAAATATGTATTGACAGTGATAATGGCAATACGTATAATTCCCTCAATCTCTTTTCCTTGTTTAAGAGAGCAGCAGTAATTACGTATCTGAAGTTTCTCTTTCCCGTGTAAGCTGATAGTGCCCGGTCGCGAACGGGACGAATATGATGAGTTTACAAAAGTTGGTGAGATCAGAGTTTCAGGCGACGTATTTATTTTTGTAAGGTATCAACGTCCTTACTATTAGACATCAACCTGTGGCCCTTTTTCCGCATTGTTTTTATTGGCTATCTAAAGGTGGAAAGTGTTTCAATTCGACAGTGAGGCACTTGACGAAAGGCAGGCTGACTACATTATGCGACGACCCCCGTCCCGTATTTTAGCCTCTATGATAGGCTTCTCGCTCATTATCACTATCCTTGCGGCTTGTGGTGCTGGTACTTCACCAGCAAGTACTGGCAATAGCAATGGCAATGGTGGTACCCAGCAGACAATAACCATCAAGATTGGTTCCGAACTTCCCACAACGTCTGGTGATGCTTCAACGGGTAAACCGGCGCAAGATGGTGTGGAGTTGGCTGTTAAAGAGGCTAACGACTCCAACTTCTTACCCGGTTACAAATTTGAGCTGGTTGCCAAAGACGACGTGGGCGCCAATGGAACCCACGACGCGACCGTTGGTCAGAAGAACGTGACCGACCTGATCGGCGATGCCCAGGTGGCTGGCATTGTTGGTCCTATCAATAGTAGCGTGGCCCTGGCTGAGATTCCAACCACAAACAAGGCTCCTATTGCTCTTATCAGTCCTTCAAACACCAATGACTGTCTGACAAAAGAGACGCCAGCATTTGAATGCGGTGGTGCAAACAGCAAACTTGCAGCACTGCGTCCATCAGGGAAAGTGACCTATTTCCGTACCGCCACCATTGACCAGTATCAGGGTGCCGCACTGGCCGTGTATGCGTACAAAAACAAGAATTACCGTACAGCATATGTGATTGACGACACCGAAGCCTATGGTGTAGGCCTGGCGAAGAACTTTACGACCTACTGGCAGAAGCTGGGCGGTAAGATCCTTGGTAGTGCCAGCATCAAGCAGACGAACTCCTATGAGAACATTCTGACCGCGATCGCTGCCAAGAAGCCAGACTTCATCATGTTTGGTGGTAACGACTCGACTGGTGGTATCACGATTCGTCAGCAGATGAAGAGCGTCGCCGGCCTGGGCAACACACCATTTCTGGCTGGTGATGGTTCCAAAACATCGGCTCTGGCCAAAGCTGTGAAGCCCCTGGGTGGCGGACCAGTTTTTGCCTCGATCCCAGGTATTGATCCGAGCCAATCCCCGGCTTCCAAGGCCTTCTTTGATGCCTATACCAAGCAGTTTGGTGCAGGTGCCATTGGCGCATATAGCGCGGGTGGTTATGACTGTGCTAAGATTCTGCTGCAGGCCATCAAGACTGCTGTCCAGGACAAAAAGGCGCAGGCGCCAAAGAATTCGAACGATGATAGCGGTGCCTCTAGCTTCCGTCAGGCAGTGATCGATGGGGTACAGAATGTCCAGTATGACGGAGTCACCGGTCATCACAGCTTTGACAAGAATGGAGACACCTCCAATCACTTCGTCTCACTGTACACCATTGGTGATTTGAATACAGGTGATGGCTGGAAATATCTGGAGCAGATTGACACCAGCACCTTGCAGTAACGGGGTGAAGACGATTCGAACCTTTCATCTTTCGAGATAAAAGGAGTGCAAGGTACCTGGGGAGGTATTAGCAGGATCCTTCTCTGGCTGATACTTCTCCAGGTTTTTCATTTTAATCCTCTCAATGCGTTCCTGTAATCTATCACTACTTAAAGATAAGGAGTAACCAGCCCATGGCTACTTTCTTAAACCTATTAATCGTAGGCCTGGCCACGGGTGCTATTTACGCACTGATCGCGCTGGGTTATACGATGGTTTATGGCATTATCGAGCTGATCAACTTCGCTCATGGCGACATCTTTACCCTGGGCACGTTTGTCACCATTGCCATTCTGAGCGCGCTGGGGGTGACGGCGGCCAACCCTCCTTCTGTCATGAGCTGGGTGCTGGTCAGCGAACTGGCTCTGGCCTGTATTGGTTCATTTCTCTTCTGCGCTGTATTAGGTGTCGTCATTGAGCGCATCGCCTATCGTCCTCTGCGTAATGCGCCTCGTCTAGCCCCCCTTATTTCCGCGATCGGCGTTTCTCTTGTTCTGCAGGACGTTGGTAAGCTCTGGTTTGGCAACACAAACGTCGCCTTCGTCTCCTTACCAATCGGCGTTGTGCATACGGGGCTCATTGATATTGATGTCATCAATATTTTCGTCCTGGTAGTGGCTATCGTGCTGATGATTGCTCTGCACCTGCTGGTTACGCGCACCCGTATTGGGCGAGCGATGAGAGCTGTGGCGCAGGACCGTGATGCGGCGGCCTTGATGGGAGTAAATGTCAACCTGGTGATTGGTTTCACATTTTTTGTTGGCGCGGGCTTAGCCGGTGCCGCGGCGTTCATTTACAGTCTCAAGTTTCCGAATACCTATTTCTACCTAGGTTTTGAGCAAGGTTTGATCGCTTTTACCGCCGCGGTCCTGGGTGGTATCGGAAATCTGGTTGGTGCCATGTTCGGGGGCTTGCTGATCGGTTTGATCTATTCTCTGGTCACTCTGATTCCACCAACGATCTTGCCACACGGTGGCAACGCCTGGAACAATGCCGTCATCTTTGCTATCTTGATTTTGATCCTTGTTTTCCGTCCGTCTGGACTTTTTGGACAGAACACGCCCGAGAAAGTGTAGTAGAGCACTTTACACAGTAGCAGAACAATTTAAGTGTAAAAGCGAGGTGATAAAACGTGGCTGTATCAGAAAGCCCCAGGAAGCTTCTTCCAACGACCGAGACGCGTAAGCCGCTAATAAAATGGCTGGTCGCGTTGCTGGTTCCCATCTGTATCTTCACCTTTGTCTGGTTGGGTGAGCAGATTGTTAATCAGATATGGTTAGGTTTTCTCTATCCCCAGAATCAAACTTACGACTCTAGTTACTGGTCCCTGACCCTGCAGGGCATTTTTATGCTCATCGTCTATCTGTCAACGATCGTGTTGGCTGGATACCTGGTGGCGGCCGATAGCGGTCGCCGTAATATGATCGAAGTCTGGTGTGATGTTGCTTTCACCGTAGTGGTTCCTCTGGTGCTGTTGGCCGTCACTGATAACCTGTTAATCAGCCTGGGCCTTGGTGTTGTAATCTGGGCTGTCTATCTCTTGATACGCAACCGTGTGCGTCTGGCCATGAATTATGCACCACCTCCTCCACTGGAGAGTCTACATGTGATTGACGCGCAAGGCAGAGCGGCGATGCTCAGGACAGCTCAACAGGGTGGTTTCTGGTTCGCGACGATCTTTGCCGTCATTTCATTGGTCGCTGACCTGATCTTTTATGTTTCTGGTGCCTTGCCAGATGTGCTGCTCATCTGGGTTGCCGTGCGCACTATTCTCTTGCCGGTGGCGGGCTATTTTCTTGGTCGCCTGGGAGGCGCTATTGCCTTACGGTATGTGATCAAACCTGAGACAAATGTTGAAGCCACGCAGAACGGTCAGAACGAAAAAGGGCGTCAGGGCTGGCGCAGCAATGCACGTAAAGTGAGCCGGGAGCAACAGTTGCACAGCTTGTCTGCGAGCCGCGCCAAAGAAGAAGCGAAGGATGTCGTCCCCAACGACAGACCGCTACAGAGTAAAGGTGCGACCCGTATCTACCTGTGGATGCTCACAGCATTTGTCATTCTCTACCCAATTCTAGATCCCGTTTTGTTTGGCTCTGAGTCTAAGGGGCGTATCACCAGTTACGGAGACCTCGGGTTTTATGTCATTCTGGCGCTGGGGCTAAATATCGTCGTTGGTTTTGCGGGCCTGCTTGACCTGGGCTATGTCGCCTTCTTTGTTATCGGTACCTATTCCTGGTCGCTGGTAGGTTCTTCCCAGTTCTACAAATTGACCGGCATCATTGCTAATCCCAGCACTTTCTCCTGGTTTTTCTGGCCGATGATCATCATTGCGGCATTGATTACCGCGCTGTGGGGTATTCTGTTAGGCGCCCCAACGTTACGCTTGCGCGGTGACTACCTGGCTATCGTGACGCTGGGCTTTGGAGAAATTATCCCCATCGTCTTTACACAGATGGACAAGTATACCAACGGCACCGATGGAATCGCTGGCGTGTATCCACCGGCTACCCCATGTATCGGGTCGTTTTGCCTCAACTGGTCCAGTAGTCCGACGCCATATTACTATCTCATTTTGATCATCATTGGCGCCTGTATTTTCGCCAATGTCAGGTTGCGTGACTCCAAACTGGGACGTGCCTGGATCGCTATTCGCGAGGATGAGATTGCGGCCTCTTCATCAGGCATTAACCTGGTGAACACCAAGCTGTTTGCCTTCGCGGCTGGAGCCTTCTTTGCCGGCATTGCCGGTGTATATCATGCGGCTAAATTAGGCACCGTCACCCCGACCGATTTTAATTCAACCGACTCCATCATCTATCTGGCGATGGTGGTTATTGGTGGGCTGGGTAGTATTCCAGGTGTCCTGGTTGGGGCGGTTGTGGTGTACGCGATCAACCTGCTTATTCTCAATCAATTGGATACCTACGCATCCGATCCGAGCAATTTCCTGCACTTTCTGCCTCAACACATTGCCAACTTCTCCTTTGATAATATCCGCAATCTGCTGTTCGGTCTCATCCTGATTGCCATTATGATCTTCCGACCGGAAGGTTTGATTCCCAGTGCAAGGCGCAGACGCGAGCTACATCGTGCGGAGAACGAGGACGAAAAGGTGGAGGAATCGAGTCTGGATCAGCCACCCGGAACCCCTGAGTTTGAAGCAGAGATGCCCGTAGACTAGTAGCAACGAAGGAGAAAAAAGATGAGTTCTGAACAGGTAAAGCTGAATGGCCGCTCTGCTTCTGCTCTAGCTACAACGAACGCATTGCTAGAACTTAAAGCCGTCAGTAAGAGGTTTGGCGGATTGGCAGCAGTATCCGAGGTAGATCTGGTCGTGAAGCCACGCGAAATTGTCAGTGTGATTGGCCCTAACGGAGCTGGCAAGACCACGGTCTTTAACCTGATTACAGGTATTTATCAGCCCACAAGCGGCGATATCATTCTCGATGGAAAATCTGTCGTTGGATTATCGCCGGATAAGATTGTCGTGCAGGGGATCACGCGTACTTTTCAAAATATTCGCCTGTTCAACAATATGACCGTGCTGGAGAACGTCCTGGTTGGTCAGCATACGCGCCTGAAGGCAGGGATCCTGGGCTCGCTGTTACGGCCGCGCCATGTCGTTGAAGAGGAACGGCGTGCGCGTGAGCGAGCATTAGAATTGCTCGGTTTCTTTGGGACGGCGCTGGTGGCGCGGCAAGATGAGTATGTCATGAATCTCTCGTATGCGGACCGCCGGCGTGTCGAGATTGCCCGTGCCCTGGCGGCGAGCCCCAAGCTTCTGTTGCTTGACGAACCAACGGCGGGCATGAATGAAGCGGAAACATTAGAGGCCGTAAAATATATTCGCCGCCTGCGCGATGAGCTTGGACTGACTATTCTCTTGATTGAACATAAGCTGGCGGTAACGATGGGCATGTCCGACCATATTGCTGTATTGGATTATGGGCAAAAGATTGCAGATGGCTTGCCCGCAGAAGTACGCTATGACAAGCGGGTAATCGAAGCGTATCTGGGTCGACAATCGGAGACAGAATCCACGTCGGAATCAGAGGCATAGCAGTGCAAAAAAACGATAAAGAGGTCTACGATGTTACGACTCGTTAATGTCAACACATATTATGGTCCCAGCCATGTATTACAAGATATTTCACTTGAGGTAGAAAAAGGCGAGATCGTTTGTCTGCTCGGTGCCAATGCCGCGGGTAAGACAACCACCATGAAGACCATTTTTGGCCTGGTGCGCTCCAGCAGCGGTTCGATCAACTTCGATGGCCAGGACATTGAACGTAGATTAACCGGTGATATTGTGAAAGCCGGGATGGCCCTGGTACCTGAAGCGAGACGCATCTTTCCTCGCATGACGGTACGAGAAAATCTGGAAATGGGAGCGTTTACCCGCGCCAATAAGAAAGAGATCGCGGACGATATGGATCATGTCTGCCAGATCTTCCCGCGTCTGCAAGAGCGCTTAAAGCAGCAGGCCGGTACCATGTCTGGGGGCGAGCAGCAGATGCTGGCTATGGGGCGTGCCATGATGTCGCGCCCCAGGATGATCTGCATGGACGAGCCGTCCATGGGACTATCTCCCAAGTTGGTGGAGACCGTTTTTGATACTATTCTACGCATTCGATCAGAGGGCATGACCATTTTTCTGGTAGAACAGAACGCATCAATGGCCTTAAGCCTGGCAGATCGTGGATATGTGTTACAGACGGGAAAAATCGTCTTGAGCGATACAGCAAAAAATTTGCTGACCAATGACCTGGTACGCAAGGCCTACCTGGGCGAATAACGAAGACACCAGAAAGGTCTGGATGGCTACGACTTCTACGCTAAATACAGCGGTTGTTGCCATCCAGACCTGAAATCCGCATG
This sequence comes from Dictyobacter halimunensis, assembly GCF_036245075.1. Classification (NCBI taxonomy): domain Bacteria; kingdom Bacillati; phylum Chloroflexota; class Ktedonobacteria; order Ktedonobacterales; family Dictyobacteraceae; genus Dictyobacter; species Dictyobacter halimunensis. The sequence goes on along the minus strand of NZ_BSRI01000002.1, from coordinate 106,660 downwards.
GGCATCTATGCATCCGGAGATGGATGCTTTGTCTTCCTGTTGCGATGGATTTCTGACGCGTGCCTACTGCTTATCCAACTGGCGATGCAGTTCTGAGATGCGCTCGATCACTTCTGCCAGGGTCGTTACCCCTAGATCCTCCATATCTTCACGTAGAGATTCCAAGAGCTCTAATTTTTCCATGGCATCAAGCTCATCAGAATCGTCAAAGTCATCGGTTGGCTCTGGTTGCTGGCCAACCAGGTGTAGCCTGGGTTCTTTCTTACTCACGTCTTTCCTCTTTATGTAGCGTATACATTCACTGTAGTTGATTGTATCATGAAAGTTCCTTCCATTACTTTACCTCATTGAGGAGATCGATCGCAACAGCCAGTGAAGCGCGCGACCATTCTGTTAGATCGTCAGTACTTCGAGGAGCATATTTAGCGAACACAATCTGGCGCGCCAGCTCATCCTCATCTCCCGCAGCAAGAACTCGTGCTCGTCCCATGTACGTTATCGAGCCAAGCCTGACCTGTACCGAGGGCTGCTGGTAGATATTTTTCACCCAATCTGCCTTGTCTCTGCCGCCGGAGAGGAGATAGAGGGTCGCGTCATTCAAGGAGAACCAGATCTCGATGGTATGTGCTTTGCCCGAACGGCGACCAATCGTGGTGAGATAGCAAAAATCTTCGCCTGCCAGGTGTTGTATCTCTTTCTGCATAGAACTTTCCTTTTATAAAAAAACGATAAATGACTTTCTATAATCTATAGACGATGAACGCGATTGCGTATAGCTATAGGCCCGGCCTGCTGCTTAAAATAGGAAAGATGTATTGGGATCTTCATAGGTCCAGCCAGGCTGCGTGATGGCGCCGCTGGCAATTTTCGTCGGCGTTCCCGCTGGCTTCCCACTATCGTTGAGTGCAACCGTATAGAGCGTCTTACTATCCAATGATGTATGTTGCTGCCAGCTTGAGCGATCATAACTGACAAAGATAAAATGGCGGCTATCAGCGGACCATACATTATTAGGCACAGGTTGTAACAGGCTATTTGTAGAAGGAATCTGTAATGGTTTTACCGTTTGTCCCGCCGGTCTCGTCAATAGCGGTGTTTGTTGCTTATTTGAAATGCTGACGAGTGAGAGGGACTGAGGGCTGTCTAGCAGTAAAAACTTGCTATCGGGCGACCAGTAAGGAACGGCATTGGTTTCTGTTTTGATCGTAAATGATGTATTGTGTATAACATCGAGAGCGGTTATATTTGTGCCTGTGCTATATATGATAGAGTTTCCATCAGGAGACCAGGAGAATTGTGTGCAGGCGCATGTCGCAACGGCAGTAGCGGGGCCCTCCAGGGTATGCCACATGAGCTTTACTGTAAGTTGTGCGGCTGGCTGATTAATACGGGTTGCTGCGGTTGTCTCGATGGCGTATAAGAAGCTTTGATTCTGATGGTTCGGTCTCCAGAGGATACGTTCAAGTGAGGCCGGTAATGGATGGTCAGCCAGGGGGCCAACCTGTTGCGTTTTTGGCTATTAGCAATAGTAGTTGTAAATACTCCATCATTCATATTGCCGATCAACAAATAATGCTGGTTATTATAGGAGAAAGAAGGGATAGAAAAAGTATGGGGAAAGGGTTTGGCCGCAATGCCGCCTGGTTGATCATTCTGAGCGATCCACCATTGAGCATTGGCAGGATTGGCAGAAAAATTTTTGGGTGTTTGTCGGTAGATCAAACGAGTACCATTACTATTCCATAGAGGATTATTATAGCTAAAGTCAGGGCTGGAAAAGGCGATGGAGATAGGTGTGCCTCCATCGACTCCAATGGTGTTCAATGTTGCGGGTAAATCTTTTATCACTGGAGCCTGTGGATAGGGTGTAAGGGATCTGGCGGCCGGTGTTTTTGCAAAATCCGCATCCAGCGTACGGAAGGCCAGTATTTGGTGGTTAGGTGACCAGGCATAGCCAATGACTGGTGCTGACTGAGAAACCACTGAGAATGCGTTGGCGCCATCGGGATCACTGGTCCAGAGTTGTCCATCCCGAAGGAAAGCTACCAGATTGCTTCCTGTGTGTCCGGGAGTGCAGGCCGCAAGCAATTGACACAGCATGAGAAAAAGAAGGATACTAATGCATTTTTTCATATGCTGAGTATAGTGGGCGGAAATATGCCTGGTCAAGAGACTGGACATAAAAGAATGTCTCCTTTTTTCTATCGATTATGTGATATGCTCTCATCATAAAATATCAAGAATACGACAGTATTGATCTCAAATGGCAGAGGATGATAAAGCTGAGGCCATGAAAAACATACAACAGGTTCTCTTTTTGGGTGTTACCGAAGAACACCGGACGCAAAGGATCATCATCGATGCCTGTCTTGCTTTCTTGCTTACGCTACTAATTACTGGAATCATTTATCTTGCCAGGCTCTATCCTGCGATTCCAAATATCTCTTTTCTCTATTTACTGGTGGTCCTGGGCCTGGCCACTACACGCGGATTATATGCGGCAGTCATCGCATCGATAATTGCTTTTCTCTCCTTTGATTTCTTTCTGGTGCCCCCATTCTTTACCTTTTCAATTCAGAAGTCAGAAGAATGGCTGGCGCTCTTTATATTTCTGGTCACTGCGATTATTACGGGCGAACTCGCCTCGGCGTTGCGTCGAAGGGCTGAGCAAGCAACGCAGCGCGAGAAGGAGACGCGGGCTCTCTATGAACTGGTCAACGCTACCACCAATGAAGAGCATCTGGAGCGGCAACTCGATATCGTAGCGCATGCGATTGTAAATAACTTCTTGACGGCCGGAGTGATCGACTGTGCTATTTTATTGCCGGACGAACACGGACGGCTGAGTTTGCGGGCGGATGCGTTGCAAGACGCCGCGCACCTGCAACTCTCTTCAGATGAGATTAAGACTGCTGAATCTGTTATGTTGGAGGGAAGGATCATTGACTTCTATACCGACACGGACAAGGTGCTCCCATTTCGCTTTCGACGGGTAGTTCAGGCAACGCCTTCGGCGCACAACTATGCGCGCCTGGTACCTATGCACCAGGGACAGAAAGTCGTAGGGGTGGCGCGCCTCCTGATGGCAGGCGGATCGCGCCGTTTCCCCATAGAGCGGGCGCTCATTGATGAGAAAAAAGACCTCAACCACCAGAATGCTTTTTTCTGGACCTTTATTGACCAGGCGACCGCTATGATTGAGAGGGCAAGACTGCACCGCGAGTCATTGCAGATCGAACTGCTGCGCCGCACCGATGCCCTGCGGGCGGCGTTGCTTTCATCGGTCTCACACGATCTGCGCACACCGCTCTCATCGATTAAAGCGGCCGCCAGTAGTCTGCTGCAGGAAGATGTAGAATGGGATGAGGAGTCCAAGAAAAGCTTTGCGCAGGCCATTGAAAAAGAGACGGACAGACTCAATCGACTGGTTGGCAATATATTGGATATGTCGCGTATTGAAGGAGGGGCCCTCAAAGCGGAAAAAGAGTGGTATCCTATTGATGAGCTTATTCACGATGTAAGTGGACATATGCAAGGAGTATTGCGGGATAGGAATGTGACTATCCATATGCCCGATGATTTGCCGCCGGTGCAACTGGATTATTTACAGATAGACCAGGTCATTACCAATCTGCTAGAAAACGCCGTACGCTATACGCCCCCTGATTCTCCTATAGATATTAGCGTTGATGTTACTGATAGTGAAATCAGGGTGAGTGTGGCGGATCGTGGACCCGGTATTCCCCAATCCGATCTAGAACGTATTTTTGATAAATTTTACAGAGTCTCCGGTGCTACAAGGAGAGCAACGAGTATCATGGGGACCGGCCTGGGATTAGCGGTATGCCGGGGATTAATCGAGGCCCATGGTGGTCGAATCTGGGCAGAGAATCGGCCCGGCGGTGGTGCTATCGTCCGATTTACCTTGCCTCTTGAACATATAGAAGGACACACACATGAGTAAAAGTGGAGCCCGTATACTGGTTGTTGACGATGAGATCGAAATTTTACGTGCGCTGCAGCGCAGTCTTGTCGCCCATGGTTATGACGTATTTACCGCTGAAAGCGGTGAAGCGGCATTGGAAGAGGTAGGGCAACACAGGCCAGATCTCATACTCCTGGATCTGGGACTACCTGGCATCAGTGGCCTGGAGGTTTGCCGAAAGGTACGCGAACAGTCCAACCTGCCGATCATTGTTTTATCCGTCAAAGACACCGAGCGCGATAAAGTGCTGGCGCTTGACCTGGGTGCTGATGACTACGTCTCCAAGCCATTTGGCATAGATGAGATACTGGCGCGCGTCAGGGTTGCCCTACGGCATACGGCCCAGATCCAATCTGGCACCGAGCCGATCTTTACGGCTGGCCCACTCCGGGTGGATTTTGCGCAACGGGGCGTACAGGTGAACGGAAAAGAGGTCAAGCTCACCCCTACAGAATATGATCTATTGAAGGCACTAATCAAGAACCGGGGAAAGATCATGACACGCCAGATGCTGCTGTCACAGGTCTGGGGAACAGGATATGGAACCGAAGCGCACTATCTGCACGTCTACGTTGGCCAGTTACGACGCAAGATCGAGCCCGATTCTGCCCATCCCCGCTTCATCCTGACCGTATCGGGAGTCGGCTACCGCTTTAATACCGAAGAATAAAGAAAATAAAGAGAATGCGAGCGGTGGTCTAAAAAAGCGTGCCGGGCACGCTTTTTTAGACCACCGCTCGCATTCTCTTTATGGCACTCGGGTGCGTAACATCCGGGGCCAGCCATCTCCTGAAGCGGGTGTTACCATCGCTTCAGGAGATGCGCTACTTTCCCTTCTGGCGTTAATTCATAGCGAACGCGATCTGGATTGATATCTTTAAATTGACTATCATTTTCAATAGCAACCAGGGTATCGCGTGGATGAATCGACTGCCAGATCTGTGTGGCCAATTCAGGTTCCTCCTGGAGATAGATGTAGGTTCGATTAGGAACTTTAGCTTTAATGGCTAAAGCCTCGGCCTTACCAAAGGTATCTTTAGCCTCCTGATCATCCAGGTAAGGATCGATAATTTCCATCATACGTGGAGCACTTGGACGCGGCCGCTTACCAGCCAGGTACAGGAACAGCAGTGGGGTGTCGGCGCTAGCGTTATTGATCGCCGCCCGGATGACCGCACCGTTGTGTGGATTGTGCGGTGTAAGAATGGCCAGGGTAGTTTTAGGATAGGTACCCTGAAGTCGTGTGACCACAACCGGTACAGGCACCCTTCCTTCCTTCTGCTGGCGATTATGATTATAGTATGCGAGACCCATTCCAATTACTGTGACACCGCCACCGAAGGCCGTGGCCAGCGGTTTGGTGACCAGGTTAGTGCTCCAGGCCACCACGACCAGTACGGTGGTGAGCATACCCAGACCCAGATTAATTTTAAACCACAGCCTGGTCGCTTCATACGTCTCGTTGACCTGGCCTCCCAGGCCACCCATTTCATCGGAGTGCTCATCCGCCGTGGCTGTCACTGGCTGAACGTTAGACTTCATCAAATCATGCACTTCGACGGCTTTTTGTGCCTCTCTCTCTTGCGCCCCGCTTTGCGCGCTGGCTGCTCGCTTTAATGCTTGCGCGCGCTTCAAATCCCGTAGACGTACAATGTCCAGGCCCAGGCAGGTAAGTGAGAACGCGCCGAGCAGGCCAAAGGCGTACATATCGCCGAGAAGATTAATATTTCCCCATACCAGCAGGAGTACAGCGATGGGAATACCGGTCGCCAGGGCAATCGAGAAGTGAGGAGTACCTCGCAACTTGTTGCGCTGCAGGATGAATTCTGGCAGAAATCCCATGCGTGACAGGGCGATGAAGACGTGATAAGCGCCGATGATGGCGGTATTACTGGCGAAGACAAGCAATGCGCTGGCACTGATGGCCACCTCTGTCTGTAACACCTGCCCACCCCATTTGCCCGCTAGCAAAGAAATAATTTGTGCTGACTGCGTCGCGTTCTGCGCGGCACTGGGCAGCAACAGCGTCGAGAGCATTGTTAATAGCGGGCTGGTCAGACCAACCGTCAGAACGACCAGGGTCAACGCGATCCCGGCGACCTTCTTATGCGGCTTTTTCATGACCGGAGATAACTGCGAGATACTCTCCAGGCCTGAGAAAGCCAGGAAGGAGCCTGCGAAACCAGCCAGCAGCGAAAATGGTGTCAGATTTTGGCTGGTAAACATTTTGCCGATCAGGCTAAAGAACTCAGGCAGTGAGAGATGGGTAAAAACAGTCACGAGGATGGCAATATCGCTAGCAAACGCGATGATCGCACCTACCAGACTTACTTTCGCGCTTTCACTGATACCAACCCAGTTCAAGATACCCAGAAGTACCAACACGCCGACAGTAATAAAGAGTGGGATAGTCACACCACCGATAGCGGGGAACACCACGCTAAAGTAGAGAATACCTGATAGGCTACTGATCGCGGCGGTCAGAAAATAGTCCACCAGGATAAACATGCCGCCCAGGGCTCCGAACCAGGGGTTGATGGCCTGCGCGGCTACTGTTACGACACCGCCACCCTGAGGGAAACGATGTGTTACCTCCGCATACTTCAAGGCGAGCAAGATAAAGACGGACATCGTCAGAAATACGAAAAAGCCTGCCAGTCCCTGTACCGTCTGATAAAGAATGCCGGGAGTGTAATAGACCGAGGTGCCAATATCTGCGAAGACAACAGCCCAGCAAAGAAGAGGTCCAAGCAAATTTTTGCCTGACGAATGTTCGTCTTCCTGGTTTTGCACGATGGTGTGTGTGTTCTGAGTCACAGATTCCTGTGCCATACTATTTAATCGTCCTTTGAAAGGGGGAAATTATCCATGTTCCTACAACGTGTGGACTATCCTTACCACACTACGAATAGCCCTATAACAATATACGTAGTCGAAACAATGTACGCTTCCATAGTGTAGCACAGCAGGATAGGACAAGTAAAACCTTTTAAGGGTAAATTTTGACATAATTTTTAGCTTTTGGCTAGTTCTCTTGACCCAATTTAGATAATAATGACTTTTTTTTTTGATGAGTCTTTGAGGTGAGCGTCCCCACACGCGCGGCCGCTGCGCGGCCGCGCTGGTTTTGTATGGTGATGCAACCGGGGCGCGGATGCGCCCCGGTTGCATCACCATACAATAAGGTATTTTGACACCTGTGGTGCTTATAAATCCGTTTTGTGATGGTGCATGGGGCGAATCCGTGTCCCGATCACATCACCATATAGGGTGTTTTGACACCTGCGGTACCTATAAATCCGTTTGTGAGGGCGCATCCGCGCCCCGGTTGCATCACCATACAATAAGGTATTTTGGCACCTGTGGTGCTCATAAATCCGTTTTGTGATGGTGCATGGGGCGAATCCGTGCCCCGATCACATCACCATATAGGGTGTTTTGACACCTGCGGTACCTATAAATCCGTTTTGTGATGGTGCATGAAGGGCGCGGATGCGCCCCGGTGTCACCAACATACGATAGGGTGTTTTGACACCTGCGGTACCTATAAGTCCGTTTTGTGATGGTGCATGGATGCGCAGATGCGCACCCATGCACCATCACAAAATAACAATGCGGACGCGCGTGCGGGGGCACTCACGTGTCCCCACGACGACAAGAGCCAGACCAATGCTCAGGATGCCATTAGTAGTGGTGCAACCAGTTGCACCACTACTAATGGCATCCTGAGCATTGGCTGCAGATATCTTGAGGGATTTTTGAGGATTGTTTTTTTTCTCTTGACCGCGCATTGAGCAGATAGGGGATATATTTGATCTCGGAGCAAGTATGAGGAAGATTTGATGGTATCGCCATAGAAAGAGTTACAGATATGACAGGAGCACGAATTCTGCTGGTTGAAGATGATGATGTCTTACGCAACGTGGTAGAGCGCAATCTGTTGGCGCGAGGACATGAAGTAAGCTGCGCCACCGATGTTCGAAGTGCTCTTCATTATCTGCGTGTCAAACCAATCGATCTCATATTGCTAGACATCAATTTGCCAGATCAGACCGGGTGGGATGTGTTGCGGGCCATTCAAGGTGGTGAATGCTCTTTGGGAGAGGAAGATGGAACGTTGCAGGGGAAGTTGCCTGTGGTGGTGCTTTCGGCGGTCAGGGTGAGTCCACATCGCCTGGCAGAATTTCATCCTCTCGCCTACCTGCCAAAGCCATTTCCCATGGAAGCAGTATTGCGCCTGGCGTCTGAGGCTGCCGCGAGGCGCGAGCAGTGCGCCAGAATGAAAGTTAATGGGGAGGGATTTCATGCTTGATATCTTGATTGTTCTTGTCAGTATCGTTTTTTTTCTGTGTTGTATCAGTTTCACCTTTGGGTGTGAACATTTATAGGGAGTGAGCGCAATGAACACGCCGCTGGAATATCTGCTGGTTGGTCTTGTGACACTAATCATTGCTGTTTATCTGTTTATCGCCTTACTGGCGCCTGAAAAGTTCTAATAGATTGAAATTGAGGAAGAAAAGATGCCTATAACGCCCAATAGCGTCATACAGGTTCTTATCTACCTGGTAATTCTTTTACTGATTACCAAGCCGCTGGGTCTCTATATGACAAAAGTCTTTACGGGTGAACGAACCTGGTTAACCCCTGTGCTCGCTCCCGTAGAGCGTGTGTTTTATCGTCTCTCGGGTGTGGATGCCGAGGAAGAGCAGAAATGGACCGGCTATACCATTTCGATGCTGCTATTCAGCGTTGCCGGTATGCTCCTGCTCTATCTTTTTGAGCGCACCCAGCAGTGGCAAGGTCCGCTGTTCAATCCCCAGGGATTTGGCGCGGTCGAGCCGCAGCTGGCCTTTAATACTGCCGCCAGCTTTACCTCCAACACCAACTGGCAGGCATATGTTGGCGAGCAGACCATGTCCTATCTCACGCAGATGGCGGGCCTGGCCTTCCATAACTTCGTCTCGGCGGCGACCGGCGTCGCCCTGGCGCTGGCCTTTGTGCGTGGCCTGACCAGGCGCAGCGCGCAACATCTGGGAAATTTCTGGGTAGATATCACTCGCTGTATTCTCTATATTCTGTTACCGATCTCTATTATCGGCGCCCTTGTCCTGGTTTCGCAGGGAGTGATACAAAACTTTAATGCCTATACCCAGGTAGTGACCCTGGAAGGCGTCAAGCAGGTGATTGCTCAGGGGCCGGTCGCCTCACAGGAGATTATCAAAGAGCTCGGCACCAATGGTGGCGGTTTCTTTAACGCCAACTCGGCGCATCCATTTGAAAATCCAAATGTTATCACCAACATGATCGAGATGCTGGCCATCTTTGCGATCCCGGCGGGTCTGACCTACGTGTTCGGCAAGATGGCGGGCAACACCAAACAGGGCTGGGCGATCTGGGCGGCGATGGGAATTCTCTTTCTGATCGGCGTGTTTGTTATCCTGCCAGCCGAGCAATCCGGCAACCCTCTCCTGACCCATCTAGGTGCTAACCAGGCGGTCACCGCCTATCAGGCAGGTGGCAATATGGAAGGCAAGGAAGTACGCTTTGGCATTACCCAGACCGCGCTTTTCTCGACCATCACCACCGATGCCTCTTGTGGCGCTGTTAACGGCTTTTTTGATAGCTTCACGCCTATTGGTGGCATGATTCCGATGCTCAACATCGCTCTGGGTGAGATCATCTTTGGTGGTGTTGGCTCTGGACTGTACGGCATGCTCATCTTCGCGGTCCTGGCTGTGTTTATCGCTGGCTTGATGGTTGGCCGTACGCCTGAGTACCTGGGCAAAAAGATCGAGCAGAAAGAGATGAAGATGGCGGCCCTGGCGATTTTGATCTTGCCAGCCTCTATTCTGGGTTTTACGGCTATCGCGGCTGTGTTGCAAGCGGGTACGAGCTCGATTTTGAATCCGGGTCCGCATGGGTTATCAGAAATACTGTATGCCTACACATCCGGTACAGGTAACAATGGTTCCGCATTTGGCGGCTTGAGCGCGAACACGCCATTCTATAACTGGACGATAGCTTTCGCGATGTTGATCGGGCGTTTCGCCTTTGTGGTTCCTGTCATGGCATTGGCGGGAGCGATCGTGAAGAAAAAAGTGGTACCGGCCAACGCGGGTACGTTCCCAACCACAGGGCCTTTGTTTGTGGTTCTTCTGATCGGTGTAATTTTGATTGTGGGTGCTCTGACCTACTTCCCGGCCTATGCGCTGGGACCTGTGGTTGAACATCTACTGATGCTGGCTGGAAAGAGATTTTAAAGAGATGAGTACTGATTCACTAGAAGCAAAGCAATGGAAGACGCGCCGCAAAAGTGCCAGTTCCATCTTTAATGGGCCGATTATACGTCGTGCTCTGGTAGATTCGTTGAAGAAGCTGGATCCACGCTGGCAGCTCAAGAATCCGGTCATGTTTGTGGTTGAAATCGGTAGCGTGATTACAACGGTAGAATTTGTGCGCTACCTCTTTACCGGCCCTGCCAGTGAGACCTTCTTCGTGCTGGCAGTTTCGATCTGGCTCTGGTTTACGGTCATCTTCGCCAATTTTGCTGAAGCCATGGCGGAAGGGCGAGGAAAGGCGCAGGCCGACACCCTGCGTAAGACCCGCACCACCACGATGGCGAAGCGTCTCAAGCAAGGCAGGCGCCAGTCTGACTATCAAGAGGTAGCCGCGCCGGACCTGCGCAAAGGAGACTTCGTGCTGGTTGAGGCCGGAGACGTGATCCCGGGCGACGGAGATGTGGTAGAAGGCGTCGCATCGGTCGATGAGTCCGCCATTACCGGAGAATCGGCCCCGGTTATCCGCGAAAGTGGTGGTGATCGCAGTGCCGTCACCGGCGGCACGCGCGTGCTGTCGGACTGGATTGTGGTCCAGATCAGCGCCAATCCCGGCGAGACCTTCCTTGATCGTATGATTGCCCTGGTGGAAGGCGCGGCGCGTCAGAAAACGCCGAACGAGATCGCTTTGAATATCCTGCTGGCCAGCCTGACCATCATCTTCTTGCTGGCGGTCGTAACCCTGGAACCCTTCGCCATCTACTCGCACAGCCCGGTTTCGATCACCACGCTGGTGGCGTTGCTGGTCTGCTTGATCCCGACTACCATCGGTGGTCTGCTCTCCGCCATTGGCATTGCGGGCATGGACCGCATGGTGCAGCGCAACGTGCTGGCCATGAGCGGGCGCGCGGTCGAGGCTGCCGGTGATGTCGACGTGCTCCTGCTGGATAAGACCGGCACGATTACCCTGGGCAACCGCATGGCCAGCCGCTTTGTTCCGCTGAAAGGTGTGCAGGAGAAAGAGTTGGCGCATGCCGCACTCCTGTCCAGTCTGGCGGACGAGACGCCTGAAGGAAGATCAATCGTTGCCCTGGCAAATGAGCGCTATGGACTGCATGAAGAGGTGGGCGAGCATGCGACCTTTGTTCCCTTCTCGGCCCAGACGCGCATGAGCGGCGTTGACCTCAATGGTCATGCTGACGGCACGCTGCACTCGGTACGTAAAGGCGCGGCCGAGTCGGTTTTGAGCTATGTCAAAGAACTGGGAGGCTCAGCGGGCAGCGAATTAGAGCAAATGGTCAGTTCGATTGCCCGTGGTGGCAGTACGCCACTGGTGGTCGCGGAATCCCAGCGCATTGGTTCCAATGGGGCGACGAAGAAAGATGCCAGGGTTCTGGGCGTTATCGAGCTCAAGGATATCGTCAAGGGTGGCATGCGTGAGCGCTTCGACCAGCTGCGCCGCATGGGTATCCGCACCATTATGATCACCGGCGACAATCCGCTGACGGCTGCCGCTATCGCCAAAGAGGCCGGTGTCGATGACTTCCTGGCACAGGCTACACCTGAGACCAAGATGCAGCTGATTCGAGAGCAGCAGGCCGGTGGACGCCTGGTCGCTATGACCGGTGACGGCACCAATGACGCTCCCGCGCTGGCACAGGCCGATGTGGGTGTGGCCATGAATACGGGCACCCAGTCCGCCAAAGAGGCCGCCAATATGGTCGATCTCGACTCAAATCCCACCAAATTAATTGAAGTTGTGGAAGTCGGCAAGCAGTTATTGATGACCAGGGGGGCCCTGACCACGTTCAGCATCGCCAACGACGTCGCCAAATACTTTGCGATTATTCCGGCCATGTTTATGGTCGCCTTCCCCGAACTGGGTGCTTTAAATATTATGCACCTGGCCACACCGCATAGTGCCATTTTGTCGGCGGTCATCTTCAATGCCCTGGTTATTATTGCGTTGGTCCCGCTGGCACTGCGTGGAGTGACCTACCGTCCACTGGGTGCGGCTCCGCTTTTGCGGCGTAACTTGTTGATCTATGGACTGGGCGGATTGATCGTTCCATTCGTGGGTATTAAACTTATTGATCTCCTGCTAGTGTTGCTGCATCTCGCCTAGCAAGGATTGGGAAACAAAATGAAGACCATCAAAAAAAATATGCGGCCAGCGATTGTTTTAACACTTGTATTCACAATCGTAACGGGCTTTCTATATCCGGGAATCGTCACAGGTCTATCTCAGCTGATCTTTCCCTATCAGGCCAATGGAAGTATCCACATGACCTCCGATGGGAAGCAGATCGGCTCTGACCTGATCGGCCAATACTGGACATCGGCCCGCTACTTTCATGGCCGGCCATCCGCGACCCTCTCAGAGACGGACTCCAGTAAGAGCGAGCCTTATAACGCGCAGAACTCATCGGCCTCCAATCTCGGACCCACGAACAGCACGTTGCTAAAAAATGTGCAGCAGAACGTCCAGGAGCTGCAGAAGGAAAATCCTGGCACGCCGGTACCGGTTGACCTGGTTACCGCTTCTGGATCGGGCCTGGATCCGGATGTATCGGTAGCGGGGGCCCTCTTCCAGGCACCCCGTATCGCTAAAGAGCGTGGTCTCAGTCAGGAGGCCGTGAAGACGTTGGTGATGAACCATGTGCAGGGTCGTTTTCTGGGTATCCTGGGTGAGGACCATGTCAACGTACTGGATCTGAACCTGGCACTGGACGGCCTGAAAAAATAAATGGGCTTACCTCACCCATGGGCTGCGACGTCAACACCAGGTTGTCGCGGTCCTACGGTGTGGTAAAGTAGGGAAGAAACGGTAAGCAAGCTATCTATGATGGGGAGATGGATAGAGACATATGGGTGCCCAGCCTCCAGATAAACGTATACAGGATGACGGCCGTCCAGATCCAGAGGCTTTGCTGGACCGCTATCACCTGCGTGAGGATGATGGTGACCAGCAAGCCAGTAGCATTGTGCCCGCCGATCACAGCCAAGAGGGCAAGCGCCGTGGACGTTTACGCGTTTATCTTGGCGCATCAGCGGGTGTCGGAAAGACCTATGCCATGCTCAACGAAGGGCGTCGCCGCAAAGAGCGTGGTTCTGATGTCGTGATCGGTTATGTGGAGACCCATAAGCGCGAGCAGACCCGGTCACAGATAGGAGATCTTGAGATCATCCCTCGTCAGACCATCGCCTATAAAGGGGTGCAGCTTGAGGAGATGGATACCACTGCTATCATTGCGCGTCATCCAGAGATCGTTTTGATTGATGAACTGGCTCACACCAACGTCGCGGGATCGCAACACCACAAGCGCTATCAGGATGTGATGGATATCCTTGAAGCCGGTATCGATGTCGTGACCACGCTCAATGTGCAGCACTTAGAGAGTCTGAATGATTTAGTTGAGAGCATTACTGGTGTGCGTGTGCGCGAAACCCTGCCTGACCGTATTCTGGACCAGGCCGACGAAGTTGAGCTGATCGACATTGCACCCTACGCCTTGCGCCAGCGCATGAAGCACGGCAATATTTATCCACCGGAGCGTATTGAGCCGGCGTTAAAAAACTTTTTCCGCGAAGGGAATTTGACCGCTCTGCGCGAGCTGGCTCTGCGTCTGACGGCGAACAAGGCAGAGTCGCAGCTGCAAAGGTACATGACCGAGCACGACATCAAAACGCAATGGTCCACAACTGAGCGTGTGCTGGTTGGTTTTGATCACCGGCCGCAGAGCCGCGAAATCATCCGCGATGCCTGGCGACTGGCACATGGGCTGCATGCCGACCTGATCGCGGTCTCGATCCAGCTCACCGGTTATCCTGCATTTCTACGTAAAGTCATCGCATTCATTAAATATGGTAGCGATATAAAGAAGCGATACGAAGAGATTCAGAGGAAAGTAGACGAGCACGCCTTGCTGGCTGAGGACCTGGGCGCGGAAATTATTCGGCGTAGCAGCACTGACATCGCTGGCACTATTGCGGACCTGGTGAAGCAGAAGCATGTAACCCAGGTCGTACTAGGGCAGCCGGCGCATAGCCGATGGGAGGTCCTGCTGTATGGCTCGGTCACCAATCGCGTCTTGCGCTTAACCTCTGATGCGGATATCCACCTGGTTCCTCTTAAGCACAGACCCGGCTACCACGAATAAGCCATAGAAAGAGAGCGCTGATAAAATATTGAGAGAAACGCTTCTTTTCTTTAGGGTTTCTTGAGATCCTATGCCATATAATGCATCAGTTATGTAAAGCTGGACGTCGTCCGGCGACTTTGTGTACAGAATACGCTATGTATGTCAAACGTTGCTGGAGTGGCTGTCCGCCTCATTCTCGATGCTGTGGTACTATAGGAGAGCACAAGCGATGGATCAGAAAGAAACGCGGATCCTCAATACCTCTGACAAGAACGTACAAGAAGATATGCTGGAGGCTCCAGGTTTCATCGATGGAGATGATCCTGCTCGCATTGTTCGCACAGAAATTATTCGAGGGAAGTATCCCAGTTACGAACGGATTCGAACGGTTCGGCCCAGTAAAAAGGCTCTGGAGAGTGTTAGTCCCGGGCTACTCAAGGCTACCGATGAAATGCTGGCCCCGCCTCGGGGTGGAAGCCGCATCTTTTACTATATTAAAAGGACATTGATTGGCGCGCCATTAGCCAGTTCGCAGGCGGAACATGAGCGGCTAACCAAATTCAAAGCACTGGCGGTTCTCTCGTCAGACGCGATCTCCTCGGTAGCCTACGCAACCGAAGCCTGTATGGGGGTTCTCATCTTCGCGGGATTAACCTCATTACATTTAATTCTGCCCATCAGTATCGCCATCATTGCCCTATTAGCCATCGTTGCCTTATCATATAGTCAGACTATCCCTGCCTATCCCAATGGTGGTGGTTCCTATATAGTGGCCAAAGATAATCTGGGCATACAGGCTGGATTAATCGCAGCCGCCTCACTCCTGATCGATTATGTGCTAACCGTCTCGGTAAGTGTAGCTTCGGGTGTGCAAAATCTCGCTTCAATTCCTTTCTTTCACTTTTTGAATGCGCCCCATTTAGAGGCGTGGGTGGATGTGGCGCTGGTGGTTCTCATCACAGTCGTAAACCTGCGCGGTGTGCGTGAGTCGGGTTCCATTTTTTCTATCCCTACCTACTTCTTTGTCTTTAGCGCGGCCTTCATGATTATCGTTGGTATATTTGATGCCTTTGTGATCCATCACCAGCCGCTGATTGGCACGTTTCACACGATAAATAATCAGGCGATCAAAGTAACCGAATCCGTTTCGCTGTTCCTCGTATTGAGGGCATTTGCCTCAGGCTGTTCGGCCATGACAGGTGTCGAGGCCATCTCCAACGGGGTACCGGCCTTTAAGAAGCCAGAAACCAGAAACGCCAGAACCACCTTGATGTGGATGGCCATCATCCTTGGCTTTTTATTCGGTGGCATCACTATCCTTACTCTTACCAATGGGATTGCGCCAGATCCCAGCGGTAACCAGACCGTGATTGCGCAGATCGCCACCCATGTCTTCAGTGGTCCGCTGGCCTTCATGTTCCCCGTCTTCCAGCTCGGTATCCTGCTGATTTTGACGCTGGCGGCCAACACCAGCTACGCGGATTTTCCACGTCTGGCTTCCTTGCTGGCGCGTGACAACTTCTTGCCGCACCAGTTCGCCTTTCGTGGAGACCGCCTGGCATTCTCGATCGGCATTGTCTGCCTGGCGATTATGGCCAGTGCCTTACTGCTAGTATTTGATGGCAGCGTCGACCATCTGATCGACCTGTATGCCGTGGGCGTCTTTATGTCCTTCACGCTCTCCCAGAGTGGTATGGTGCGGCACTGGTGGAGGTTGCGAGATCAGCAAAAGAACTGGATACGCAGCGCTATTATTAATGGAACGGGTGCCTTGACGACGGCCCTGGTGGCGCTGGTCATCGCGTATACCAAGTTTTTATCCGGCGCCTGGATCGTTGTCGTACTGATCCCCTTGCTGGTATTAATGTTCATGGGGATTCATGCGCACTACAAGCGAGTCGAGCAGGAGCGTACCACGAACATTCCGGCCAAACCGGCTGACATCAAGCACCTATTCATCGTACCAATTGCGGGTATGGACCGTGTTTCTGTCCAGAGCCTTTCCTATGCTCGCTCGATCTCTGACAATGTCATCGCAGTGCATGTAGCGATCGATGCGGATGATGAGAAGCGCGTGAGTGAAGCCTGGAAGCAGTGGCGCCCCAACATCGGGGCCAGCGAAAAGACTGAACTGGTAGTCATCGAATCACCATACCGCTCGTTGAGACGTCCTTTGCTGGCATATATTGATACCGTTCATGAACTGTATCCGGACTACACGCTGACCGTCTTGCTGCCAGAATTTATCGTGGCTCATCTGTGGGAGCACTTTTTGCACAACCAGACGGCGCTGACCCTCAAGGCTGCCCTACTCTTCCGACCGGGCATCGTCGTTACCAGCGTACCGCAACACTTGCCCACGCGCATGGTGAGAACAATCTAGCGTAGCGGCTTAAAACACATGCCGCGACAAAAAACGCAAGAATAAACCATAAAAATGCATGAAAATGCAGCTGTAGCAAACGTTTACAGATGGTTTACCCTTGCGTTTTCTCATTGCAGGCTGTAGAATCAAGTATGGTTCCACATGTTTTTTGGTCCCGTTGGAACATGCCGGATCGGTTACCCGCCCTCAATCCCAGACATGTATCACACGAGCCAACCCCCAAGAAAGGTAGCATAAACTGAATGACTATCACTACACGACCGCGCACTATTGGTGAATTGCGTGATAGTGGATATAAGGTCCTTTCCGTGAAAGCAGAAATGCGGAAAAATCTTATTCAGAAGATTCGTGATGGAGAAGAGCTATTCCCAGGGATCATTGGCTACGAGGACACCGTGATTCCTCAGATTGAGAATGCTATCCTCTCAGGGCAAGATATTATCTTCCTTGGTGAACGAGGTCAGGCCAAGACGCGTATCGCACGCAGTCTGGTGAATTTATTAGATGAATATATTCCAATTATAGCCGGCAGTGAGATCAATGATGATCCATTTGATCCGATAAGCAAAGCTGGCCGTGATAAAATCGCAGAATTTGGTGACCGCACAGAAATTGAGTGGATCTCGAGGGACCGTCGTTATGGTGAAAAGCTAGCGACCCCTGATATTACTATCTCTGATCTTGTGGGCGAGGTTGACCCGGTCCGTGTGGCGGAAGGCCGTTATCTTTCGGACGAACTTACCATCCACTATGGTATGATACCACGCACGAATCGTGGCATCTTTTGTATTAACGAGCTACCCGACCTTGCCGAGCGCATTCAGGTTGGTCTGCTCAATATTATGGAGGAGCGTGACGTCCAGATTCGTGGATATAAGATTCGCCTGCCGCTGGATGTATACGTAGTTGCCAGCGCGAACCCAGAGGATTATACCAATCGTGGTCGCATCATTACGCCGTTGAAGGACCGTGTTGGCTCAGAAATTCGCACCCACTATCCTCTCACCATTGATCATGAAATTTCGATTATGGAAGAGGAGAGCAGCAAGTTCCTGACCGATGGTCTGGATGTGGTGGTGCCGCAATTTATGAAAGAAGTAATCGCGGAAGTGACCCATCTGGCCCGGCACAGCAACGACATCAGCCAGCGTTCTGGTGTGAGTGTACGTGTCACCGTTTCAAACTACGAGAACGTACTCAGTAATGCCAGTCGCAGGGCGCTCCGCTTAAAGGAGCGGCAGGTTGTGCCCCGCGTCAGCGACCTGGAGGCCATCATGGCATCAACCAGTGGCAAGATTGAGCTAGACGCCGTGGGTGATATCAAAGAAGAGCGTGTTGTTCAGAAGTTAATCAATAATGCGATTCTAAGCGTGTTTGGTCAGTACTTCGAGCAGCGCGAATTTGAGCAGCTAGTCGCAGGCTTTGAGCGTGGACTCAATGTTCAGGTTGGTGATGACATGCCATCGATGGAATATGTCAACCAGCTCTCAAAGGTCGGTGGTCTAAGTAAAGCAATCGACAAACTGCACGGCCGAGGAAATCCAGCCTTAGTTGCGTCTACTATTGAGTTTATCCTCGAAGGGCTCCATCTGAACCGACGTCTTAATAAGGATGAAGTAGGTGGTAAAACGCGCTATCGACGCTAGAGGACGCAAGCATGTTCAATCGATTTTATCGAAATCGCTATGGTTATAGCCGTTGGGACGGAACTCAAAAGATTGAAGGTATCGACGCGGATGATATCCTCAATGCACTTGCCGATGATTACATGGAGGATGGCAACCTGCAGCAGGCGTTAAAGCGTCTGATGCAGGACGGCATCCAGGGCCAGGAAGGCCAGCGCACCATGGGGTTGCGTGAAATGATGGAGCGCATGCGCAACACGCGCAGAGAGCAGCTCAATCGTTACAACATGGCCTCGGGCGTCATGGATGACCTGCGTGAAAAGCTCGAAGAGATTAAAAATCTTGAGCGCGAAGGTATCCAACAGCGCCTGGATGGCAAGCAGTCAGAGTCCCGCCCAAATCCATCTGAGCAGGGTGGCCAGCAGTCCCAGCAGGGTCAGCAACCCCAGATGGGTGAGCAAGGCCAGCAATCTCAGATGGGCGAACAAGGTCAGCAAGGCCAGGCAGGTCAGCAGTCTCATATGGGAAGTCAGAGGCAGCAAGGTCAAATGGGCCAGCAGGGGTCGTCAGAACAGGATGGTGCAGAAGGGGATGGCTTAACGCCTGAACAGAAGCAGCGCATGCTGGAGATGATCGCCAAGCGCAAGCAAGATTTTCTCAATGGGCTGCCAAAGGATATCCCCGGCCAGATCAAGGGTCTGTCTGATTACGACTTCATGGATGATCAGGCACGTGAAAAGTTCAACGAGTTGATGCAGGGCCTGCAGCAGCAGATGATGCAGCAATTCTTCCAGGGTATGCAGCAATCGTTGCAGAACATGTCCCCGGAAGATATCGCCAACATGCGCGAAATGATCCGTGATCTGAATAAGATGCTACGTGAGCGCCAGCAGGGTCTTGAGCCCGACTTCGACTCATTTATGCAGAAGCATGGTCAGTACTTCCCAGGGGTCAACTCTCTGGACGACTTGATCGAGCAGATGCAGCAGCAATCCGCAGCCATGCAAGGGATCATGGATAATCTCTCGCCAGAGCAACGTCAGGAATTACAGGACCTGATGGATCAGCTAATGGGAGACGATCGCATTCGCGTAGACATGATGGAACTGGCGCAGAACCTGGAGGCGCTTGCCCCATCAGACCAGATGCGCACTCGCTTCCCCTTCCGTGGCGAGGAGTCTCTGCCTTTGAATGAGGCCATGCGCGTCATGGGCCGCATGCAGCAGATGGAGGGGCTGGAAGAGCAGCTCCAGGAGGCGCGGCGCCTGGAGAATATGGAAGCCATCGACAGCCAGAAGGTGAAAGACCTGTTGGGTGATGAAGAGTACCAATCGGTCGAGCAGCTCAAGCAGCTGATGAAGACGCTGGAAGAAGCCGGCTACATCCAGAAAAAGGGCAACCGCTGGGAGCTCACGGCCCGTGGTATTCGCAAAATTGGCCAGAAAGCCTTGCAGGATATCTTCAACAAGATGAAGCGCGACGGCTTTGGGCGGCATGTCAGCCCATTCCGTGGGGTAGGTGGTGAGCGTACCGACGAGAGCAAAGCCTATCAATTCGGTGATCCATTCCTGCTGGACCTGGAAAAAACCTTGATGAATGCCGTGCACCGCCGCGGCACCGGCACGCCCGTCAACCTGACCAAAGAAGATTTCGAGGTTTATCGTACTGAGCTGACGACCCAATCATCGACCGTGCTCATGATCGACATGAGTCTCAGTATGGTCTATAATGGCTGCCAGCAGGCGGCCAAGAAGGTCGCGGTTGCCCTGGAAAGCCTGATCCGTTCACAGTTTCCACGCGACAACCTGTATATCGTCGGCTTCTCCTATATGGCGAGGGAATACAAGCCCAACGAGCTGATAGAGCTCAGCCGGTATGACAACGATCGCGGCACCAATATGGCGCATGGTCTGATGCTGGCGCGTCAACTGCTGGCCCGGCAGCGCTCGGCCAACAAGCAGATCATCATGATCACTGATGGT
Organism: Dictyobacter halimunensis; assembly: GCF_036245075.1. NCBI lineage: Bacteria > Bacillati > Chloroflexota > Ktedonobacteria > Ktedonobacterales > Dictyobacteraceae > Dictyobacter > Dictyobacter halimunensis. The sequence goes on along the minus strand of NZ_BSRI01000002.1, from coordinate 86,265 downwards.
GGGCCAACCGTCTGGCACGAGGAAGAATATGGCTGGCAATTCGCCTACCCAAGTCCTTTTGCCGAACAGCAGACCCTGCTAGAGGTACAGCGCTGCACGCGTGAGAACATTACCATTAATACCTTTATGCTCTACGATGATCATTGGATGGTAGCGTTCGTCAATCAACTGGCCCAGATCAACCATGGCCGCACATTTTACGCGGACAAAGACAACCTGGGAGAATATCTCCTGGTTGATTACCTCAATAGTAAGCGGAAGTTAGTATCGTAATATGTCTGAAGATTTCTTATCCGTATTCCAATCAGGATTAGAGCAACTGGGTCTTCCTCAATCACTTGAGGAGGCCTTTTTGCTCTACCGGCAGGAACTGCTGGATTGGAATACGCGGTTTAATCTGACAGCAATCAAAGATCCAGGGGAAGTGTTGATCAAACACTTCCTCGACTCATTGTCGTTGCTGCAGATCTATGATGCGCAAAAGGAAATACATCTGCTTGACATTGGTACAGGACCAGGATTTCCCGGCCTGCCATTAAAAATCGCGCGTCCGGAGTGGAAGGTCACTTTGATCGAGGCAACAGGTAAGAAAACAACGTTTTTGCAGCACATGGTTGACCTGCTCCACGTAAAAGATGTTGAGATTATCCATGGTAGGGCTGAAGACATCGCCCATAAGCGCGGCTATCGTGGAAATTTCGACCTGGTGACGGCGCGGGCTGTCTCCTCACTATCAGCTTTGCTCGAATGTAGCGCCCCATTTTGTCGTGTAGGAGGAGCTATTGTGTTGCCAAAGAAGGGAGAGATGGGGGACGAACTGGTACAAGGAAAGCGGGCAGCGCGCCTGTTAGGGGTACGTTTGAAGAGTGATATTCCAGTTACCTTGAACGGCCTGGACGATGGCCGCAGGCTCTTATATTGGGAGCAGTATAAAACCTGCCCTACGCAATATCCTCGCTCCTGGGCTGCCCTCACCAAAAGCCCCCTGGTTTAAGTGGGTGCAGCCGAGGTTCTTTAGTAAATTGGTGCATGAGGCGCGCATCCGCGCCTCATGCACCAATTTACTAAAGAACCTGTGAGCATTCGTTATTTGAAGGCGTTGCGTGGATAATGATTATCATAGCTCGGTTCAGCCAGAATATCCTGGATCTGAATGGTCTGACCGCGCTGGGGGCTCAAGGAAACCATGACAATCGGGGTCTCCAGCACCTCTTCCAGCCGCTTCAGGTAGTTCTTGGCCGCGGTGGGTAGTTCATCGTAGGTGCTGATGCCGCTGGTATTGCTTTGCCAGCCCTCAACCTCCTCGTAGATTGGCTCGCAAGCGGCCAGGTCGTTGGGAGCGGCGGGGAGGCTATGGATGGTCTGTCCCCGCAGACTATAGGCGGTACAGATTTTGATAGTGGGGAGCGTATCCAGCACATCCAGTTTGGTGATGACGGCGGCATCCAGGCCATTGATCTGCGCAATGAAGCGTCCCGCCACGCCATCGAACCAGCCACAGCGACGCTCACGACCATTATGGATCTTATATTCGTGACCGCGCTCACGCAGCACATCAGCGGTGGCGGCATCGAAGATCTCGGTGGGCATCGGACCGCTACCGATGCGGGTCGTATAGGCTTTATAGATACCTACCACGCGATCGATGCAGCGTGGCGGCAGCCCCGCGCCCACGGCAGCATTAGCCGCCATGGTAGAAGAAGAGGTCACGTAAGGATACGTGCCAAAATCGATATCCAGCAGAGCGCCCTGAGCACCTTCTAAAAGGATCGTCTTATGTTCCGACAGGGCATCGAGCAGCATTTTTTGCGTATCAGCCACATGTGAGTAGAGCTGTTGACCATATTTAAAATACTCGCCATGGATCTCTTCCAATGAAAGGGCGGGTTGTCCATAAATCTGGGTAATCATGCGATTCTTTTGTTGCAGGATCATCGACAATTTGGCGCGAAAGGCATCGACATCGAGCAGTTCCGCCATCCTGATCCCTGTGCGTGCGTGTTTATCCACGTAGGCGGGAGCAATACCACGTGGTGTCCCCTCCAACTTCTCTCCTATGCGTGATTCTTCCTCTAGACGATCCAACACAAAGTGATATGGCATAACGACATGCGCCCGCTCACTGATATAGAGCCGCGAAACGTCTATGCCCTGTGTCTGTAACAACGCCAGCTCATCGAGCAGAGCTTTAGGATCGACAACGACTCCATTGCCAATGATGCAAGTAGTATTAGGGAAAAGAATACCCGAAGGGACGAGGTGAAAGGAAAACTCACCCCCATCATGTACCACACGATGGCCGGCATTGTTGCCACCTTGATAACGCACCACATAATCGGCCCGCATCGACAGCTCATCAACAACCTTGCCTTTGCCCTCATCTCCCCATTGCGCACCAATAACTGCTACTACCGCCATGATCGTATATCCTCTCAGCTTTCTATGTTCATCTATTCAGGCCTGATAGAGAACCCTTATCCCATTACAACAAATTTACTTTGCTGCTGTCAATATTCAGGGTTGCAAAATATAGTTGAGCAACAACTGATCTGTAATCTGTTCAATTGGCGCTTTGTCATCAGTAAAGACGATGCCCCCGTCTGTGTGACCACGTGTAGCTACAGGTAAAACTTCACTGGCGAGTTGGCCCAGGGTCGTATCGACTGGGAACTGAGAAAGATTCGAACGGAACGTTTCAAGTGAGGTTGGTTGCATGGTAGCCATAATCTCAGTATTGATGGTACCCGGCACATTGAAAACGTAGACATTGGGAAAAACGGTACTTAACGTATTGACAAAGGCCTGTACCAGACGATAGTCATGCGCGGTATGCCCGGTATTGAGTGCGACCACGCCTGTTGTTGAAAGATGGTCGCGAACCTGGGTAAAGAACTCACGTGTTGTAAATTGGAAGGGAATGTATGGTTGCTGGAACGCATCAATAGCCACGACATCGTATTTTTGATGCGATGAAGCCAGGAATGTTCGTCCATCCTGGGCATAGACATGGAGGTTGGGTTCATTCATATTGAAGTAGCGGCGTCCCACATTAACAATGGCGGGATCAATCTCAGCGCCATCAATCTGCACCTGCGGGTAGACTTGAGAAAACTGGCGCGCTACCGTACCGCCGGCGAGGCCGATAATGCCCACGCGCTTCAGCTGATCAGGTTTAAAGCCCGCATTAAAGTAAGGCGCAGCCAGGAAGTAGTCCCAGTACCAGCCGGTCAACTGTGTGGGGTTGTTGGGATTATATACCGAGTGAATTGCTTGCCCTTCATTCAGAATGAGCTGACGTGTGCCATCGGGTGTTTGCGTTATCTGAATGTAGTTATAGAAAGACTCCTGCTCATAGATCAGATCGGGGATTTCTTTCAGTGGACCCAGTGGTATTGCCAGGGCTGCGACCAACAGGATAATTACAGCTGGCAACGGCAGTAACGATGTGGCGCGTCGCCAGCGAGGGAAGATACCCCAGAGCGAGGCCGCGAAGAGAACAACGCCAAAAATAAGCAGAGCGCGTCGTACGCCAAAGGTAGGAATCAGCCAGAGCACCGGTAAAAAGGCGCCCAGAATACTACCAACGGTAGAAATAGCATAGAGCGAGCCACTGATACGGCCACTCTTTTTCACATCACTTGTGATCAAGCGGATCGCAAACGGCGAAACGAGTCCAAGCAAAATAACTGGAATAGCAAACAGTAACATCGTGCCAACCAGCGAGCCAAGAAAAATGCCGACGGAAACTTGTTCGAGCCCAGTGACAGACCAGGTGAGAATGCTTTGACATACGAAGGGAATAATGATAATGGAGAGAGCCGCAGCCGCCGTAATCACACACAGCACCTGTGTATAAGGATAGCGATCGGCGATGCGTCCACCCAAAAAGTAACCCACCATCAGGTAAAGCAGAATCAGACCGATGAGATTGCCCCAGATAAAGAGTGAGGTACCAAAATAGGCACCCAGGAGACGTGACGCGCACATCTCAAGAGCTAAACTTGTCATGCCACTTACGAACACCAGTCCGCTCAGAAAGTATTTCAACATTTCCTCCGATTATGGTGTTCCGGTTTGTGTAAATTGGAACTTACCAATCATGATATTGTAATACGCTGTACTTACTTGTGCAAATTGAGTATCCGGCGCCTGAAATTCTAGCACAAAATTTTTCCCTTGATGAACAGTTGCACAGATAGTAACATGTTCTTTTGTTTGATTATTCATATACGCAATAGATGCGGTTGACCAGGTTTCGCCTCCAATCGTTGCCGCCTGACCGGCAGGTGGCTGGGGTGTCTCATAGCCGGGTTTACCGGCGTACACTGCTTGAATCTCGCCCGCCAATAGTTGATCCGCGGTCGCCGTCGGATTATCCAGACGCTTAAAGACAGCGACCTGGTCCGGCTGTTGCGGATTGACAAATTGGAAACCAGTAACCCCAGAAAGTGTACTGGCCTGCCAGCCGACAGGGAACTGATCTATAAAGCCATCTGGAGCACAATCACTACCACACCACGTAAAGCCGGCCTCTGGAACCGTTGTTGGGACCGTGAGCGGTGTCGCTGTAGCTGACATTCCAGCAGTGGTAGTGGTAGGCATAGCCACCGTAGTTTTATACGTATGAAGTGGCTCCTGTGTTGCTTTTTGTCGATTATGCTGACTGGTCACATACATGGTAGAAAGGCCAATGGCTCCTATAAATACCAGTACCAGGCAAATACATGCGACCAGGATGGTTGAATGAGAAGGTCCCCGGCGCAGTTTGGCCGTAGAAGGCGGACCGCCGGATTGAGCGTTATACGGTTGGTGCTGGAATGCTTCATAGCTGGGAGCTGGAGGATAAGGGCTACGCTGATGAGGCAGATGCTGGCTGTTTCGGCGAGGAAGGTTGATCGCTTCCGTTTCACCTTGATGGAACTCGCTGGAAACACCAGGTGTCGCATAGGTTGGATCAAATGCTGGTGTGTTTCCGCAATTTCTACAGACCTCTCCCGAGGATGGTAGCTCATTGCCACAGCCTGAACATTTCATTCGCTCTATTGTGCAGCTATCCCTGCCATAAGACAAGGAATCGATGCACGCCTCCTTCTATGTGCTCTATCGCGTTGTATTTCACATCAAGGATCGTCTGTGACGTGAACTATTATCCTTATCCCTTACAAGGATGATGGATGTTGCCACGAAGATAGGAGTGAGTTCATCTCGTACACACCGCCTCAGAAATCGATTATAACGCATTTACAGAAGTGTGGCTAGACGTATGACCAACTTTTTATGCGACTGATACGTATTAAGACGATTGAATGACGATAGGGATGATTTTTAACCCCGCACACTCAAAATGATGGTAGGCGATCATAGAAGAAGGGGCAATTTCTCCATGCATGGTGTGAAGCGAAGCCGCATCAAAAGGACCTCTGATAATAATCCAGGCCCATGGGATCTGTTGGTCCTGGTTAACGCGTTGCATGTTCTCGCGATCGGTCGCGCTGGCTCCAGGAAAACCTGTTGGATGGCTATGATAGACGCCAATGATCTGGCCCGGGTAGAGAAGCTCGATCTGCAGTAGTTCATCTGGCGCAAACTCAAAATACACGGGTGAAGCGGCCGTATTTCGCAGAGGATGGGCCTGATCGACATGCCAGTTCCCCTGAGCATCAAGAGAGCCTAGCAGCACACCGCAGGCTTCTATGTCCGGACGCTGTGAAATATCCTCAAACAAAGTAGAAAGAGTTTCTTTCTTAAGTGAGAGATAAGGGGCGGGATATTGATTCATACATGCTCCTTGACCAGAGAAAAAGTAAGAGATATGGCTGGCTGATAATGTGTGTTTTTTAGCTACTATAGCATAGCTGGCAAGATGCATGGTTGCACAGATACATGAGCAGGGATAACGACAGTTGATGTGAGGTATCCAGCTGCCTTATCCCTGATATGGTTGTGTAGATACAATTGTGCTAGCGAGAGCCCTGTTTCTGGTTCCAGAAGCGTTCTGCTGGTATGCCTTTGAGTTCAGCAATATGCTCAACCTCAATATCGGGAACAAACCCCTCGGGGAATGCTTCTTTCGCATATTTCCCCTGTTTTACAAATACCGTCGTAGTTTGATCGTGCATAAGATGCTGAACGTCAACCAGGATTTTGGGTTTATCATCAATAATGGCATAATGATCCGCGGGATACTGTTTCGTGATCTCATCGATGTGCTCTTGCTTATGGACAAATAACATGACACGACCATTAACTGCATCGGCGAGAGAGCTATTAAAAATTTTCTCAGCCTGGTAATCTAAATCTCCATCAGAGACGATGACGACTGTGCCAATAGTATTTAAATACTGCAACGTTTCAAAGACACCGGGGAATACCGCCTTCTGGAAGGGATAATTTTCAAACATAGAGACGACATGCTGATAGGTTCGCTCGTCTAACTCATCTTGAGAACATCGTACGCGGAAGCGTTGTAGAGTCAGAGGAATATCGACCACGCCCCGTTCTTTGCGTACCTCTTCATAGAGATTCCAATAGCGCTCCGTCAAGGACGGTCCTAGTTCTGCCAGCAGAAATTGATTTTGCTCTTCTTTAATCCCATCATTATCAAGTAGCGTGTTATCGACATCGATCCAGAATACAAGTGTTGACATGGTGCTCTCTTTCTTCGTCTATCGCGAATAGCGTAAGCCAGTTGATACACAGGTTACAGACAGAGATCAACCAGTATTGATCGCTTCTGTAGGTCTGTATACGCTTAATGATACGTTCCTTTTTTTCATTTTGTTTCGATTTTTGAGGATAGCTCAGAAATTAGTATTGCCAGCAATTGGTTCTCAGAAGAGACTATGCTGATAGGGTGGGCGAGGTGTATACTGCAGGATGACCTGTCAGCACAGGCAACCAGGTCCAACGAGTTTTGTTGAAGAGGAGCAATATGAAGGTTATTTTTAGGAGCAAAGATTTCGCCAGCGTTGAGGGGTCTGGATTTGGTTTTAATAATCGGCGCCCGATGGCCAATGCGTGGCAATACCAGGGCCGGGTGCAGCATCGCCAATGGACGGGCACGTATGAATGCGAATGGGAGCAGAATGCAAACAAAGCCAGACAGCCTGAGCTCATATGGGTGGTTAAAGGGGACGCACGTCTCTTTGGCCTGGCTGCGGGCCTCAAATCAAAGGGATTTATTGTTGAAGTGGAACCGTAGAGGTCTTTATCCCTATCCCTTGCCATGTCCATCTTCGCGCGCCTCGTGGAAGGCACGAGATGAGAAGAAAAAGGGTTCTTTAAATAGCTCTCCCAGCCAGGTGGTGAACAATGTGAAGCTCTGTGTGAGGCGGTTTCTGAATGACTCAAGTCTGATGATATACATCGAGAGTTCCCGTTGAGTGAGTAAGTGTTTGATCTCTTCGGTTTCCAGCAAGACCCCCTGGCCCTCGCGAACAAAGAGGAGAACACCCATACAGAGCATTTCCTGGGCAAGTAAGGAAATGCTCCGGGCGATGTTGTGGGTATACAGGTGGGTACAGGTTACTTTTACTCCATATCTTTCCGCCTTATTCTTCATGAGTTCAAAAAAATCGTAGGCCTGCGCGATGAACTCTGCCCTGATATGCTGACGCCGACCTTTTTGTGCAGGAGGAAGCAACGCAACCAGCAGCAAATCCGCGTGTGCCTCCTGCGCGAAAGCCAGTGCTTGTGAGCAGGCTGCACTATCGATACCATGCACAAAGGGGAGGAGGAATAATGGCCTGTCGATTTTTCTACTCCATTTCTTAATAATGTAAAAACACTACTTCATAATCATCTTCTCAATCATATGCTATGTGCTTACCAATTCTTCACGAGGTGGATAACCTTGCCATGTGGTGTAAGTTCATAGCGCATGCGGTCGGGATTGATATCCTCAACCTGTGAAAGCAGGTCTGCTGGTAATACGACATCGCGCGGTTGCGCGAATCTCCAGACCTGTTCTACGACGTCGGAGGTGGCGAGCTGGTAGACAAAGTGACTTGGAACGCCATTCTGTCCTGCCAGGCGTTGAGCCAGGCGGAAGGTATCCTTGGCCTGTCCATCTTCCAGGTACGGGTCTACGATTTCAAAAGGCGAGGGGGCACGGTTCACCTTTTGTTTGCTCAGGTACAGAAAGATCACCGATCGCCTCTCTGCTGCCTCGTCGGACACCTCTTTGATAGCGCTCTCAATGACGCGTTCATTGTTATGCTCGTTGCCTACCAGTACGGCAAGTACGGCGTTAGGCATACGTGTCTCCAATGGTTTGGGAAGGACAACAACACGTCCTTGCCGCAGCGAGTTCACGATCGCCACACTCATACCTAACAGAACAACGGTTCCCCCGAAAAGAGTTCCCAGTGGTTTTGAGAAGATACTGATGATCCAGGCAAGCATCACGGTGAAGGTCGTAAAGATGCCTGCCCAGAAGTCAAGCGTCCCCCCCAACGCCGCTAGCTTGCCCTGAGGTTTGCGCACTTGAAGCCGTGCCGGTGACTTTCTGGCGCGCCTTTCACGTGCTCGAATGACATCAAGTCCCAGGCAGGTGAGTGAGAAAGCCGCCAGTAGCCCAAAGGCATACATATCTCCCAGCGTATTAATCTGACCACGCACAATCAGCAGGACGACGATAGGGATACTTGTGGCGAGGGCGATAGAGTTATGGGGTGAGTTACGGATGCGGTTGCGTTTCAAAACGATGGCTGGCAGAAAGTCCATGCGTGCCAGCGCCATAAAGACGTGATAGGCGCCAATGATGGCGGTATTGCCCGCAAAGATTAAGATCAGGCTGGCGCTGATGGCGACCTCATGTTGAATAATGCTGCTTCCCCAGTGTCCTCCCAGCAGAGAGATAAGCTGGGTTGAAAGGACCTCATCTCTGGCTGCCGCTGGCTGTAGCAGTGTTGAAAGTGCGGTGAGAAGCGGGCTGGTTGCGCCGATACTTAACACAACCAGTAAGAGCGCCAGGCTAATTACTTTCTTGCGTGGCGTTTTCATGACTGGTGATAGCTGGGAGATGCTTTCCAATCCTGAGAAGGCCAGGAATGCACCTGAAAAGCCGACCAGCAGCGAGACCGGGGTGAGGGGTTGAGAGGTCAGGGATGACAGGAAGAGTGCTCCAATCTGTTGAAGCGGTACATTGATAAATACCACTACCAGGACCGCAATAGAGCTGCCAAAGGCAATTAGAGCCGCGACCATACTGACTTTAGCGCTTTCACTGATGCCGATCCAATTCAGTATACCCAGCAGAAGGATAACCCCGATGGCTATATAAAGGGTATAGGGAAGCAGGGCGGGAAAGACGACGGCGAGGTATTGGATGGCTGATTGACAGCTGATGGCTGCGGTCAGAAAGTAGCTGACCAGGATAAACATGCCTCCGAGTGCTCCCGCCCAGCTATGGATGCCCTGGGCCGCGACCGAAACCACGCCACCTCCTTCTGGAAAGCGCGAACTGACTTCAGCATACTTGAGCGCGAGCAAGACGAAAACAATCATCGTCAGCAGAACAAAAAAGCCTGCCAGTTTGCCCACACTACTATAGAGAATGCCTGGGACATAGTAAATGGAAGAGCCGATATCAGCGAAAACCACTGCCCAGCAGAGCAGTGGCCCTAGCGATGCCTTACCATGGTCTTCTGTATGTGAGGATGTAGCCTGTGCCATACCTCTTCCTGCCTCCTAATAAAACATTAGAAAAACATATCAAAGCAGTTATCAGGCACATGCAAGGATTGCCTCCTCTTTTTTTCTATAGCGGCGTGCATTATCGTATGATAAACTGAGGAAGACGGCCCATCCAGATAGATCGCCTGGACCTGCTTTTTGGATAGCATAGGCTGAGAAAGGTCTGGATACATCGTCCATCGGAATATACTTTGCATACTCCTTTAGGTGTATGGTTGAAGTAATACCTGCTATTTTGCGCGTGAACATAGCATCCAGGGAGAGTTCTTGATGACAATCCGCGTGCTGATTGCCGACGATCACAGTGTTGTACGAGAGGGATTACGCATGTTTTTGAGCCGTGACCCGGAGATCATGATTGTAGGGGAGGCGGCCGACGGTGAGGAGGTGGTACGGATGGCCGGGTATATCCATCCCGACGTTGTATTGATGGATGTACTGATGCCAGGCATGGATGGAATCGCCGCCACATCAGAGCTACGCAAACTCTATCCCGACACCGAAGTGATTGCCCTTACCAGTGTCCTGGAACGTACAACTGTAGTAGACGTCATTAAGGCGGGTGCGATTGGTTATCTACTCAAAGATACACAGGCCCTTGAATTGCGTAAGGCCATTAAGGCTGCCGCTGCTGGACAGATCCAGATCTCGCCCCAGGCATCGGCGACCCTGGTGCAGCATATTCAGTCGCCAACTCCAACCGCAGCATTAACCGAAAGGGAAACAGAGGTACTACGCCTGCTGGCGCAAGGAGCTTCAAACAAAGAGATCGCCCAGCATCTGGACATAGCCGAAGTCACGACCAAGGTTCACGTGCGGCATATCCTGGCCAAGCTAGGTGTACAGAGCCGTACCCAGGCTGTATTGTGTGCTGTCAATCTCGGGCTTGTATCGCTGGATTCTACCAGGAAATAAGGGAATGTTGTATGCTCAAACAGGTTGTACCGCGCCGGAAGCATAGAGTACATCTCCATATTCAATGGAGACGTTATGCCCTTGATAGCGCGCTTGCCTTTATCTGCATCGCTGCGATCAGCGCGCTCATTGTCCCGACCAGCCTCTATCATACGATACCCACCATTTCACTGCTGTATCTGTTAATAGTTTTGGTACTGGCTGGTAAGCGCGGTCTCTATGCGGCCAGCCTGGCAACGGCCCTTTCCCTGCTGACACTAGACTTCTTCTTTTTTGCACCCTCCTATAATCTTGCTATTGTGCAACTAGCAGACATCATCACGTTGATTGTATTTATGCTGGCTGCAATCCTGACCAGTAAACTGGCCGCAGCGTTGCGATTGCGCGCCGAGGAGGCGCAGCAACGCGAAAGCGAACTGCGGCATCTTTATGAAAAGGCTCAGGAACTTGCTTCATTACAGGAGCGCCAGCGCCTGTCGCGCGAACTTCACGACTCTGTCTCGCAGGTTCTCTATGGAATCAGCCTTGGCGCTCATACAGCCCAGGAAGAGCTGGATAGTGATCCAGAGCAGGCACGGTCCTCCCTCGATTATGTGATTGGACTGACTGAGGCCGCACTGGCCGAGATGCGCGCCCTTATCTTTGAACTGCGTCCCGAATCGCTGGAGACAGAAGGGCTGGTGGCTGCGATCTCCAGGCAAGTCGCTGTTCTGCATAGTCGCCATCATCTACAGGTCGATTTTTGCTCTACTGTAGAGCCCGATCTTGCGCTTGAAGACAAGCAGAATCTGTACAGGGTCGCCCAGGAGGCTCTGCACAATATCGTCAAACATGCCCGGGCCACGCGGGTTACCATCGTGCTGGAGCAAGAGAGTGATCAGGTTCTCTTGCAGATCCACGATGATGGCAAGGGCTTTAATCCCAACCAGAACTTTCCAGGACACCTGGGAGTGCTTTCTATGCGGGAACGCGTCAATAAAATGGCGGGTAGACTGCATATTGATAGCGATCATGAACAAGGAACCACCATTAACGTACGCTTGCCCTCTATGCAAAGGATCTGTATATGACAATCGCAGTGTGCTTTAGCGCAGAACGCGAGCGAGTCTATGGATGCCCTGATAGATCTCTTGCTGGCTGTAGGCGGCGTAGCCGAGCAGGAGGGCGTTTAGCGGGGGATGCTGGATGTAGTATTTTGAGATAGGCGTAACGGAAACTCCACTGCCCGCAGCTTGCTGCGCTACCGTCGTATCTTGAAGATAGGATGGCAGGTGGGCGAGCAGATTCATGCCGGCCGAGGCTGCCTTGACGGATAGTATATCCCCCAGTTCTTTTAAAATGGCCTCAAGCAGGATGGCCTGGCGCTCCTCATAGAGGGAGCGCATGCGGCGCAGATGGCGAGCAAAATGTTCCTGTGCCATGAAATCGGTCAGCACCATCTGATCGAGCATGTGAGCGTGGCGATCGGCGGCGGCACGAGCCGCCCTGAAGGCATCGATGAGTTCAGGTGGCGAGACCAGATAGCCAAGACGCAGAGCCGGAAAGAGAACCTTGCTAAATGTCCCGATGTAAATGACGCGGCCCGCCTGGTCGAGTCCCTGCAACGACGCCAGCGGATGACCCGTGTAGCGATATTCACTATCATAATCATCTTCGAGAATCCAGCTCGTGCTCTGCGAGGCCCAGCGCAACAAGGCCAGGCGGCGCGATAGACTCATTACCGCGCCGACAGGAAATTGGTGCGAAGGGGTCACATAGGCCATACGTGCCCGGGGGCTGCTGACAATTCCCTGTGCCACGTTCAGTCCCTCATCATCAACGGGGACCGATACCAGTCGCGCCCCTCCACTGAGCAGAGCGCCCCTGGCTCCCATATAGCACGGATCTTCAATCCATACCTCATCCCCAGGATCAATCAAAAGCTGTACCGCTAGATGCAGGGCTTGCTGCGAGCCAGCCATAATGACGATCTGCTCTTCAGTGCAGTGGACTCCACGAGCCGCCTGTAGATACCTGGCAATCTCCTGTCGCAATGGACGATAGCCGGCGGGATTGCTATAGCCAAAGCAGGCGGGCTCGATATGCTTCCATCTGCGGGTTGCTAGCTGTGACCAGAGCTTAAATGGAAATTCGTGCAACGCAGGTATACCATGACGAAATGCCTGGTGCTGTATTATCTGATCCCATTTCTGAACTGGAGCCACGGCCGAGGCCGCGATCATCTTTCCACGCTGCGAAAGTGGGCTCGATGGAGGGGATACTGTTTCTACCTCATCTTTATGCGCCTGTCCGGCTGGTAAGCGAAGCAATTCATCAGGCAACACCTGTGCCACATACGTACCACTACCTGCTTTGCCGTAGATATATCCCTCGGCCAGCAATTGATCAAAGGCCTGTATCACCGTCGTACGCGAGATACCCAGCGTCTGAGCCAGTGTGCGTGTCGATGGCAACTTTGTTCCCGCTGATAAGGTTCCTTGTAGTATTGCCTGTCGCATCGCCTCATACAATTGTCGATAGAGCGCAACCCCGGATGCTGGATCAAGCATTGGTGAGAGTAACGAAGCTCTTAATGTATTATTGTCCATCAATTTACGTCCCAATTTTATGATAGGCCTTGAAGTGGTATGGTTATTATAAGAGAAACTGGCTCTATTCACAAGTCCACTTTTGCCCTATTATAAGTCCACCTGCATTTGCATGTGGTGGTATTTTTTAACGTGAATCATTCTAGTAGGAGAAGGAGCAAGTATTGCATGGAATTTGCGCTTGATAAACAGATTATCTCTCAGCCTGATGCGATTCGTTCATTGATGGAATGTATCAGTGTGCCCGCTCTTGATAGTGAGCGACCATTTATCTTTTCTGGCATCGGCACCTCTTTGCACGCCTGCCGTGTGGCGGCATACTGGTTGTATGAACTCAGTGCCGGGCGCATTCGCGCCAGCGTTCTCAACGCCCATGAACTGGCTCTTTCAGCGTCTATCTCAAGGCAGGACCAGGTAATCGTCGTCAGCCATCGTGGTACCAAGCGTTTCCCACGCCAGGCGCTGACACGCGCACGCGAGGTGGGCGCGCTGACGATCGCCATCACCAGCATCGACGCACCCGCTCAGGATGCTGACTATACCATCCACACCTGTCCTGGAGAGCTAGCGGGGACGCATACCGTTTCATATACAACCGCCCTGACAGCGCTGGCGTACCTGGTTGCCAGTGTCACAGGTGAGGCGGGACGCCACTTCCTCTCAACCATCCAGGGTGTTCCCGATGCGATAGAGCGTACACTGGAGCAGCCAGCCCCAAGAGCCATTGCTGAAAAACTGGTGGGTCGAGAACCGATCCTGCTGGCGGGAATGGGTATAGACGCCATTACAGCGGCCGAAGCAGCCCTCAAAATCAAAGAGGGAACCTACCTGTGGGCCGAGGGTTTTGAAACGGAGAATGCTCTGCACGGACCCCCGGCGGCCATCCGCTCAGGTATGGGTGCGGTTGTGATTATGCCGGACCGGGAAGATGGCGGACGCAGCCATCTGCTGCTTGGCAGTTTGAAGGAGTTAGGCGCGGAAGCCTATAGCTGTGGAACTGAGCAAGCCGACCTGCGCTTTAGCGCCGTTGAACGCCTGGCGCGTCCCCTGGTAGCTATCGTTCCCTTGCAGCGCTTAACCGCCGAGATTGCCCGCATCAAGCACAGCAATCCAGACGAGATTCATCGCGATGTAGAACCCTGGGCCACTGTAATGGGGAATATCATATTATAAGGCTGAGATTTCCTGTTCTGTTTTATAGCCCCATACGTCCTGGCAGCGCCGATCGTAAGGGCATATGGGGCTATGGTTATATCCGCTTAGATTTGTGGAATATAGTTTGTGGTTGGGCAGTATTTATATACGCTGGATGATACGCTACCTTTATGGATGTTCCGGAGCTGTACGCCAGGGCCATTTGACCTCGGTAAGCAAGGTACCACTAAGGATGAGGAAGCAGCCGAGGAGGGCACGTGGTCCAAGCGTAGTGCCATGCCAGAGGTAGTCAGCCAGGGCCGCAAAGACCGGTTCGGTCGCGAAGATCAAGGCGACTCTGCTCGGGGTTGTATATTGTTGAATGTGGGTTTGTGCCAGGAATGCCAGTGCGGTCGCGAAGACAGAGGTCACGACCAGCGCTACAATTACCGGGGGGTGTAGCAGGACGGAGTGCTGAAAAATTGTTTGCCAGGGTTCAAAGATAAGGGCCGCCACCGTGCTGAGTACAGCTACAGTTGCCAGTTGAATCAGCGTCAGCATAGGAGCCGGGGCGAGCCCCGAGAACTTTCCTGTATAAACAACCTGTAATCCGAAGGCGATGGCACACAAAAACGCCAGCAGGTCTCCAGGATTGATGGTACTGATATTGACAAAGGCCAATAAATAAAGCCCGATGGTTGCAACTCCCACGCCAACCAGTGTCAGGAGTGGAGGGCGCGAACGTAAGATGAGCCACGCCAGCAGTGGAACCAGGGCCACCGACAAGCCTGTTAAGAAGCCTGATTTGCCAGAGGTTGTATAGAGCAAACTGAAGGTCTGCAGGCTATAGCCGAGAAAGAGAAAAAAGCCCAGCACGCCTCCACTGATCAGAATGCGCCAGCGTGAAATCGTCACCGGTGTCGCGGACTCGCGTGTTTTTCTGGCCAGAAATGGAAGCAGAAACAGGGCAGCCCAGCTAAAGCGTATAGCCACAAACGAAAACGGAGGAAGCGTCGCGATTGCATCCTGCACCAGCACAAACGTCAGGCCCCAGATAGCAGCAATGAGCAACAGCGAACCATCAGAAAGCCATCTTGTTTTTTGCACCATAGATTATCCTTTTGAGAAGAAACATAGCCGCAGATCGATATCGATAAGAATGCAGATGTTATCATAGAAGAAATGAAGCCCTCTGACAAGCATTGATTTGGATTCTTATAGCCGTAAAATCGATCAGAGACGAAGGAGCGCCCATGTGCTATACTATGGGCTAGATTATACACTCATATAGATTAGACCTGATGGGCAGATACGATATTTCTCAGGCAGAGAGATTGAGAGCGTCCTTGGCACTGGAGCCTGTCGAAGGACCGCACTGGACCAGGGCGTCTGGTTTGTGCGGTTCGTTTTGTGCTCATCAGGAATTAACCTCAAAGAGGCAAAGATACGTGAAAGAAACAACAGAACCTGCGATGGGAGAGATGCATTACTTCCCAACGGTACTCGACACAATCGGGAATACTCCCCTCGTACGCCTCAATCGGATTGCCAGCGACGTTGCACCGCTCGTCCTTGTCAAAATGGAGATGATGAATCCGGGCGGCAGTGTAAAGGATCGCATTGGTCCCAATCTGATAGAGTACTGCGAACAACAGGGTTTATTACGACCCGGTGGTACGATCGTTGAGCCAACAAGTGGTAATACAGGGCATGGCCTGGCAATCGCGGCCGCGATTAAAGGCTACCATTGTATTTTTGTCATGACGGACAAGGCGAGTGAAGAGAAGCGTAGTTTGTTGCGCGCCTATGGAGCGGAGGTGGTGATCTGTCCGAGTAGTGCAACCCACGAATCGCCCGATTACTACAAAAACGTCGCGCACCGACTCGCCGAAGAGATTCCAGGCGCCTGTTGTCCTGATCAATATTCCAATCCGGCCAATCCCGGTACTCACTATGAGTCGACTGGACCCGAGATCTGGCGCGATACGGCGGGCAAGGTGACTGCGTTTGTCGCAGGTATCGGTACCGGCGGCACGATTTCTGGCACGGGTCGCTATTTAAAAGAGGTCAATCCCAATATCAAGATCATTGGCGCCGATCCAGCGGGATCGGTCTATTCAGGTGATACTCCCAAGCCTTACAAGGTTGAGGGTATTGGTATGGATATGTTCCCGCGCAACTACGATCCTACACTGGTAGACGAGGTGATCCGAGTCGATGATCGCACCTCGTTCCACTGGGCGCAGCGCCTGGCACGCGAAGAGGGTATCCTGACCGGCGGTTCCGCTGGAACGGCTCTGGCCGCCGGCATGGCTTATGCCAAACGCCTGACCCCCAACGATGTAGTCGTGATCCTGCTACCTGACACCGGTCGCGGTTATCTCAGCAAACAGTTCAACGAGACCTGGATGCGCGAGAACGATCTGATGGTGCAGGCTGGAAGTGAGCAGCCCACATTATCCGACGTGTTGAGCTACCGCCGGACGCATAGCCGGAGCATGCCGCTTGTCGTCAGCGTCGCCCCCAACGACTCGGTTGCCGATGCCGTCGAACTGTTGCGCCGCTATGGTATTAGTCAGACACCCGTGATGCAGGATGGTCGCATGATCGGCAGCCTGACCGAAGATCTGCTGCTGCGTCGCCTGGCTAGCGGAGAGCCATTGGATAGCAGCGCGGTTGGTGAAATTCAAGGGGATGCTTTCCCGACCCTTGAGGCCAACACACCAACCAAAGACGCCTACCCGGTGTTTAGCGATTGCACATCAGCGGTCGCCGTTATGCATGGAGACGTGCTTGCAGGCATTGTCACCAAGAGCGATCTGCTCGAGTTCTGGGCTCACCAGATTCATCCCTAAGAAACGCTGAGCTTGATACAAGCCAGAGCGGCCGGTAGAGATAGCTAACATGCTACCCCTGCCGGTCGCTCTGGCTTTTTTTATAGTGAAAGGATGAGCAGTTTTAGCTATGATTTAACCAATTTTTACAGAAAAGGTTACGAGCGGCACAAATTGGTCCTTTGCTGTATTGACAAATAACAAATAATTGATTACTATGAAATGAAGATGTGAATACTTCATGAAAGGAAAAGGAGGGTACTTATGCCAGCATATCATTCTGGATATCGAAGCAGCACGTGTGGAAGACCGCGTAACGCGCGTAGTACCCTGGCAGCACGATAGTGATGCGAAAGCCTTATGAAGTATTCGAACACACCGCCGATATTGGCATACACGCCTTTGGGGATACCATTGAAGAGCTTTTTTGCCATGCCGCGCAAGGCATGGAAAGTTTGATGGTCGCGCCCGAACAGGTAGGTGTTATGACCAGTCGCCAGATCAGCGTTGAAGGGCACGATCCCGTCTCTCTTCTAATCGCCTGGCTCAACGAACTGATTTTTTTATTCGATACTGAATATCTTCTCTTTCGCCACTTCGAGATAGAGGCCATTACAGAGACGCAGGTGAAGGGCCGAGCCAGCGGAGAGCCCTATGATGCTCAGCGCCACGACTTGAGCAGCGCCATCAAAGCCGTAACCTGGCACGAAGCCTCCATTACTCATAGCGACGACGGCTACCGCGCCCGCATCATCTTTGATCTCTAAGATCAGGGCAGCTCTTTCACTTCTTTTTCATGCTGCCAGAGCGAGTCTTTTTTTATCGAGTCATGCATCCCAGAAGCATATTCCGTGTTGTGGCATGCTCGTCGCATCACGACTTCATCATGTCGCAAGGTAATCTTGCGCCCAAAAGCGGGATGCTCAAAATTTTATCTACCTGTGAAGTATTCATGTGCCTTTGCATAGATGAGTTATGTATAGATACCTGAAGAAAGGTGCGTCCTGTGAGTACACTTATTGTGCCGGTGGCCGTGATTGAAAAGATAACGCCACACAGTAATGCCGATGCATTAGAACTGGCTCAGGTCTTAGGCTGGCAGCTGGTGATCAAGAAGAACCAGTACCAGCGTATCTGTTCACCGTAAATAGAGAAGAGGAGAACACATGGGCGATAAAATCCCATTGGAACGCATCGATGACAACCGCTGGCGCATCCCCCGGCGCTATAATGACGCCATGAACGTACCGGGGATCGTCTATGCAGATAACGAACTGTTAGAAATGATCCTGAACGACAATGCCTTGCAGCAGGTGGCGAACGTAGCTACGCTACCTGGGATTGTCGGTCATTCGCTGGGCATGCCCGATATTCACTGGGGCTATGGGTTCCCGGTGGGAGGTGTGGCGGCCACCGATGCCGAGAGCGGCGTTGTCTCTCCCGGCGGCATCGGTTTCGACATCAACTGCGGCGTACGCCTGCTTGCCACTGATTTGCTGCGCGACCAGATCAAAGGCAGCGTTGACCGCCTTGCCGACGAGCTCTACCGCAATCTGCCATCTGGAGTGGGCGGAGACGGTATGCGCCTGCTCAACGAGGCGGAGATGCGCGAAGTGATGGTGCGAGGGGCTGAATGGGCCGTGGACGAGGGGTATGGGACCGCAGCCGACCTTGAGGTGACCGAGGAGAATGGGCGGCTGGCTGGAGCCAGGCCAGAAGCGGTAAGCCGCCAGGCTATCTTGCGTGGCATGAAACAACTGGGCAGCCTGGGATCTGGCAATCACTTCTGTGAAGTCCAGGTCGTGGACCACATCTACGATGAAAAGGCTGCTGAAGCGCTCGGACTGGCCCAGAAGGGCCAGGTCGTCGTTACGATCCATTGCGGCTCACGCGGATTCGGTCATCAAGTGGCGGAAGACTATATCAAGTTGGCAGAGTCCAAGCAGCAGCAATATGGATTTAATCTAGTTGATCGTCAGCTGGCGTGCCTGCCCTTACAGTCTGAAGAGGGTCAGGCGTATCTGGGAGCGATGGCCTGTGGCGCCAACTTTGCCTGGGCCAACCGCCAGTTGTTGATGCATGGGGTGCGCCAGGCCTTCGCCAGCGTCTTTGGCCGCAAGGCGCGTCCCAAAGACATGCCGATGGTCTACGATGTCTGTCACAACATTGCCAAGATGGAGGAGTATAAGATTGATGGCGAGATGAAGCGTGTCTGTGTCCACCGTAAAGGCGCGACTCGTGCCTTTCCAGCGGGGCATCCGGCGGTACCAGAGAAGTACCGCGCAGTCGGCCAGCCGGTGCTCATCCCTGGAGACATGGGACGCTACTCTTTCATGCTGGTCGGTGCGCCGGGATCGATGGAGCAGAGTTTTGGCTCCTGCTGCCATGGCGCGGGACGTCGTTTGAGCCGTACAGCCGCCAAAAAGGCCGTAGGGAGCAAGCAGTTGATCGAGATGCTGGAGAATAAAGGTGTGACTATCCGCGTCCATAGCAAGAACCTGCTGGCCGAAGAGGCGCCGCAGGCCTACAAGGATGCGCAGCAGGTCGTCAATGTTGTGCACAACGCGGGTCTGGCGCAACTGGTTGTGCGCCTCAAACCGATGATTGTAGTTAAAGGCTAACTCGTAAAAAAATTTAAGGGACGTTGGTTTAGAACAATCGGCACCATGCTATACCTCGAGGTATAGCATGGTGCCGATTGTTCTAAAGAGCAAGTAAGTAAGAGCGGTAGTGCTGCGTCTGCTACCCTTTTACTGCACCAGCAAAGGCGTTAATCACATGACGCTGCGTGAATACGAAGACCAGGATAGTAGGTACGAGAGAGATCATCGAGGCCGCGCAGAGCAATACCCAGTTTGTGGAAGTCTGAGCGATAAACGCGTATAGACCAAC
Source organism: Dictyobacter halimunensis (assembly GCF_036245075.1). Taxonomy (NCBI): domain Bacteria; kingdom Bacillati; phylum Chloroflexota; class Ktedonobacteria; order Ktedonobacterales; family Dictyobacteraceae; genus Dictyobacter; species Dictyobacter halimunensis. Next base: position 66,206 of record NZ_BSRI01000002.1, on the reverse strand, counting down.
AGGGAGCGTGCGCAGGTCGGAATTGCCCAGCGTGAAGACCAGCGGGATCAGGAAGTTATTCCAGCTATTGATAAAGGTGAAGAGACCAAGGGTTGCCAGCATCGGACGAGTTAGCGGGAACATCACTCGCCAGAAGAGTTGATGGAAACTGGCACCATCCACGCGCGCCGCGTCCTCCAGTTCGCGATCCATCGTCGAGAAGTAGCCCATGAAGAGAAAGGTGCTGAAGACCATATTCCCCGCCGTCTCTACCACGATGACGGACCAGAGGGTATCGAGCAGGCCAAGGCGCTGAATCAAATCGAAAACCGGTACAATCGTGTAGCCGTGTGGCAGGAAAAGAGTGACCGCGATCAGTCCGATCAACAATTTTTTGCCGGGAAAACTGGTGCGGGCCAGCACGAATCCGGCCATCGAGGTGAAAGTCAGCGTAAAGACGACCGTCAGGACCGTAATCATGACCGTATTGAAGAAGTACTGACCAAACGTCGCCTGTGTCCAGGCATCGACATAATTCTGCCACAGAAACTCTTTGGGAATGAAACTCAGGCCCTCACTAAAGAAGCCCGCCTCGCTTTTGAGTGAACTGCCCAGCGCCCATAGAAAGGGATAGACCCAGAAGAAGCCGCAGATCAGGAGGATCGCGTGCAGTAGCAGCCGTCCCGTATTCTGCCTGTATCGGAGGTTGCGGCCTTGCCTCCGCCGCCTCTCTGTTTCGCGCGCTGCTGTTTGTGGGATTGAGGTTGCCATAATGATGATGTCCTTTCCATTCTAGCTAGCTGCTATGCTGCTCCGGTCTCAGTAGCGGAAGTAGCAGTTCTGGCATCGTTGCGGCGCACATATCGCCAGCCGAGGGCCTGGAAACCGGTCAGCACGATCAGGATCAGGCCGAAGAAGAACGAAGCGGCGGAGGCGAAACCGACGTTTGGCTGTACCACTCCTCCCCCGCCGGAACCGCCGACGCTGAAGCCGCCAAAAGCCTGCTGATAGATATAGGTGCTCACGACATTGGAGGCGAAGTATGGGCCGCCGCCGGTTAGCACCTGCACGAGGTCGAAGACGTTGAGGTTACCCAGAATGGCGAGGAAGACGATGATCATGCCCACACCGCGCAGCATCGGGATAGTGATTGAGAAAAACTGAGCGGTCCAACCGGCTCCATCGATGCGCGCGGCCTCGTAGAGCTCGATGGGAATCGTCTGTAATCCAGCCAGGAAATAGACCATATTGATGCCCAGGGTATTCCAGATTTGAATAGCAATAATGATCCACAGCACAAAACGGGGATCGGCCAGCCAATCAATATGCTGGTTGATAAGATGGAGATTCAAAAAGATGGTATTGAAGTTATCGCCAAAGTTGCTGATCATCAGATTCATAATCACGCCGATCACAGCCGGAGACATCACGACTGGCAGAAAGTAGACTGAGCGATAGAACGTAGAGAAGCGCAACTTGGTGCTATTCAGGATCAAGGCCAGGATCAGAGCCAGAAACAACTGAACAGGAACCACTACGGCGGTAAAGATGAATGTGTGGATGAAAGATTCCCAGAAAATGGGATCGGTCGTCACCTTTTTAAAATTGTCGAGGCCGACATATGCGGTCGGGTCGCCGATGCCATTCCACTGATAGAGCGTGTAGCCCAGAGAAGCGAAGATGGGATAGACAATGAAAGCCAGCAGCAGAATGATCATCGGCACAAGATAGATGTATGACCAGCGATTCCTATATATTTCCTGCCAGAGACTTTTCTTGTGAGGAGTCACGGTGGCATGCTTCTTCTCCATCTCTGGTTGAGTTGGTATTACTTCCTGAGCTCGCATGAGTTGAAAGTCCTCTCTTTTAATTACCCCGATGTGTAAGTTATTGCGCGTGTCTGCCACCTTACGCATGGTGACTGACGCAGCTAGCACTGCTAGCTGCGTTCAGTCGCCATACAAGGAAGCTGCGCGACTCGTTTGCCTATCCCTGGTTGGGTTTGGTGATGTAATTTTTGGTGATATCCCAGTCCGGGTACGTGTAGTCTTTAATGGAAACTTTAGCGCCACTGGTCTGAGCCTGTGAGATGGCTTTCTGGATCGCAGAGTTGGCACGGTTTTCAAGGTCGCTAAGTGCGGACTTTATGTCGTGCAGCTGACCGGTCCAGAGGCCAACTATCGCGTCGTTCAAATTGGGTGACAGGGAGTTGAAAATTACTTTCGAGGTATCGGGATTGCGCACGTTGGGATTAGGATAGGTAAGGTTCAATGGCGCGTAGGAGACATATTCGGCAAAGGGTTTGAATTTGATTTTCGAGGGATCGTTGAGATTCGCGAAGATCGAAAGATCTTCGTTATATGTCTGTACCCAGCGCTGTTCCGCCGCATCGCTATAGAGCCAGTTAAACCACTGCCAGGCCTCTTCAGGATGTTTCGTTTGACCGGAAATGGCGAACTCCTGACCTCCGGGTGTGTGATAGTAGAAGCCTTTGCGCGTTGTCGTCGGCCCAACCAGCGTGGTCAGGCTATAATTGGTGAATCCGTGCGTCGTCCATTCTGGCTGGTTCCAGACGCCGCCGACTATCATTCCGAATTTGCCACGCTCAAAGTAGGCACGTGCGGTCTCGTCGGTGATGCTCATAGAATTGGGATAGAAGTAGCCTTTCTGCTTCCATTCCAGGAACAGGCTGATGAAATCCTCCCAGTTGCGATCACTGGAGAACGTATATTTGCCCACGCGGTAATCGAAACCATCGTACCAGGTGCCTCCGGTGCCGCCAAACGCGCCTCCAGGTACGCCGGCGGCGCGTATGAAGAGATCGACCCAATTGGTGACAGAACCGCCACCGCCGGCGCCGAAGCCGAGACCATAATACTGCCCATTGCCTTTTTTCGTAATGATATCGGCAAACTTTGTCACATCGTCCCAGGTTTGCGGCACCTTGGGCGTGCCATCGCTATTAGTCAGACCAGCGGCTTTAAATACGTCCGTGTTCATATAAAGCATCTGGAAAACACCACTACCGGCAAGAGGCGCGGTGTAGGTCTTGCCGTCGAACATATTGTTGCCCTGGTAGAAGGTGCCGGTTGGGAAACGGTTCTTCCACTCCGCATTAATCCACTTATCAACTGGCAGCCACCAGCTCTTCTGCATCTGCACATTGTAGGGAGTCGCAGTGCCCGTAACCATAAATACATCTGGCTGCTTGGTGGCTTTAACAGCGAGATTGAATAGTTGGTCATAGGTAGTGGTGCTGTTGATGGTCCTTTTAACCTTAATATTGGGGTGAGCGGCCTCGAAGAGCTTGACCTCGTTATCGAGCCAGGGAGACTGGCTGACATAGTAGTCCCAGTGTTGGATTGTCACGGTGCTGCCGCTGCCGCCGGAGGAGGAGGGGCTACCGCAGGCACCCAGGCTGGAGCCCAGGGTTGCTGCACTGGCTACTGCGCCAGCTGTCTTCAAGAAAGTGCGGCGGCTAAACCGCGATGGAAGAATGATCGAAGGAACGTCCATGTTAATACATCCTCTGTTGCTTTAAATACTTGCGATACACTACCATATCGCAATCATCGACGATGATGTAGACAAACAAGAAAAGTACCAGTGACGTTGAATGTTCCACCTTACTGGCTGTTTCACCATCAGGTTTCACGCTGAATGCTGCGCGAGTAATGGCGCCCGGATCCACATGAATTGCGCACGGTCAGGGTAGGCGGAAGTTGGATGTGACAGGATGGCCAGGCACGCCCATCGGAACTTGCCTGCCAATCCGGGTCAGAAGGGACCGCAAATTCCAACCAGTTGCGCGAGGGCTTGAAGCACGGATCGAGCAGAGAGAGCAGCATTTCGACGGCACACTGACCGATTTCATAGAACGGCTGGCGCACCGTTGTGAGCTCGATGGAACTTTGATAAGGCGGGATGACATCGTCGAAGCCAACGATGGCGATGTCTTCGGGTACGCGCCAGCCCCGCTTCCCCAATTCCATAATCAGACTATAGGCCAGATAGTCATTGCCCACGACAATGGCGGTCGGTGGAGCGCTCATAGCCTGAATCTCTCGCAGGCATTTCACGGCACTACCATCGTCGTAAAGTGCCAATATGGGATCTGGCTCTATACCAGCTTCCCCTAAAGCCTGGCAATAACCATGATAACGATCATGGAAGCAGGGTAGATCAGGGCTGGGGAAGAGAAAGGAGATGCGCTCATGTCCCAGAGAGAGCAGATGGCGAGTTGCCAGGCGCGCCCCACCCACATTGTCCACACTTACCCAGGGGCTGTCTAGTCGGAGGGCCGTCAGGTTGATAATCACGACAGGCAGGCCACTGCGGGAGAGTGTGATCAAGTGCTGGGGTGAATGGGTATGAATCGAGGCCAGGAGACCGGCAGTGAGATTAGTTGTCAACACTCGGTCGACCACGCTGCGAAAATCTTTGTGACCAGCCGAGCTATAGAGAATAATCTCATAACCGTTTTCCTCGACCACGCCAGCGATGCCCCGTATGATTTCCGGCATAAATGACCACAGGGCCGGAAGAAGCATACCGATGAGCCGGCGATCTCCACGTGCCAGATGCATCGCTGTCCGATCCGGTACGAAGTCTTGTTCCTCAATCACGCGCTGTATACGCTCACGTGTGAAAGGATCGACATTGGCGCTGTTATTCAGCACGCGGGACACCGTCGACTTTGAGACGCCAGCCAGGCGCGCGATATCACGAATAGTCGGCTTCTTTGCCATACGCCCTTCCTGCAAACAAATCGAAAAAGACAGTTAGAATGCGGTTAAAGAGTTTGGTAACAATTTATGGAACCGGTCCCATAAAGTCATAGAATGCCAGTAAACGCTTACTCATATGTATATATGCCATGAAACCGGTCCCACAGTCAAGTGTTTTGAAGACGAAATTTCGTCTGATGGATGATTTATGGCAGTGTTTGGACGAAAAAAGATGAAGTTCTTTTTTATTGTATAGTATAAAGGCCTGGAGATGTTGATACTTCTGATCTTTCTGGCAATATGCATTAGAGAAGGACCAATGAATAGAGCATGAGTTTTGCGGATACTTTACTGACAGAAGACCTGGCAACACTGCGTCAGAAATTGCTATACCATCCGTTATGGACTGAAATTGAGCAGGGGACCCTGCCAATTGAGCGTTTACGGCTGTTCGCTTTACAGGATGCCCTGGTGGTGATGCAGATGTATCGCCTGGACGCGTTGGCTATCGCGGGTGAGGCCGATATCGATGCTCAGGTGCTGCTGCTCAAGAAGCTGATTCCGAAGGTTGGTGGGCACGAGGTTCTGATCCGCTTTGGTGAGGCGGTCGGGCTGCAACGCTCGGACTTTGAGCAGGTGGAACCTCTGGCTGGCTGCATGGCGCTGACAAACTATTTCTACTGGATGCTCGCCTATGGCTCACCCGGTGAACGACTGGCCGCTGTCAGTGCCAGCGAAGATATCTTTATCCAGATCTGTCTGCGCATCGCGCCGGCGCTGATCAAGCACTATGGCCTCACGGAGGTGCAGGTCGAATTTTTCTGGGGACATGAAAGTCTGGAAGAAAAGGTTGCCCCCATCGATCAGCAACTGCTGCAACGTTATAGTGAGCCCTCGGAGCGCATCAGAATCACGCGCGCGATCCGCCTCAGCCATGAATACGAGCTTATGTTTTACGATACCATCCTCAGCACGCCTCTATCATGAGTCACCGGTCCGAGCTGGATGGGGAATCGTTGTGGGATAATGTTGAGCCACCAAAGGTGAGCCGCTTCTGACGGCGCGGAGGTCAATGTTGTTGTTCTTTATTAGCTGCCTGCGAGGATGGCTGTTTCCGCACACGGAGCCAGTTGGATCGGTAGCTGAGCACATACAATCCAATGGCGCAAAGTAGCCAGACAACTAAAGAGAGCAAGAGAGATAGCGCGCCAGGAAGCTTTTGCAGGGTCAGGCTAAGCACAATCGCGGTCAGGACAAAGGCCAGGGCTCCGATAATCGCTCCCTTGGCGTCCTCTTCCGCCTTATGTTGTCCATTCTTGCGATTGATAATGGTCAGGCTGGCGAGAAGAATTGCGGGGAAGGCCATAAAGATGCCACCGATGCGGCCATTTGTGAGCTGTGCAATCAGGGCAGCAATAACAGAGATGGCACCGCCAAAGAAGAAGCGAATAATATAGTCTTTCATTCTGATTTGTTTAAGCTTTGATAGATCCAGGTGCCACAGTTCCATTGTTGAGCTATGCCTTTCTTCTACAGAAAATACATGTGTTCACCTACGAGCAGAAGCGTCTTCATTTTCCCGCTACCATTTCAGTAGTACACTCAATACTACAAAAGCACATAGAGAGCCCAGGCCCCAGATGAGCAATGACAGGAGTGATCCTTTCAACGTCGTATAGCGCTTTATAAGCGGCGTTGCCACTATGCAGTACAGGACCAGGCCAATGGCGCCAGCGATCGCACCTTCGGCAGATAGGGTTGCTTTATCCGCACCTTGCATAATCACGGTAACAACCAGCCCTGCCAGCAGGACTGAGGGCGCAGCAGAAAAGGTGCCGGCAAACTGTTTCGGCATGCAGACCTCGGAGATCAACGCGAACGCGCAAACAAGCAATCCTCCTATGATAAATTTTATGCAATATTGCAGAAACATCGTCCCTCCTATCCAAAAGGATTATTGTGTAGCGATAATTCTAGTACGACGCAGGTAAATAAGAGGATGCAGGAAAAGCCATGCTATAAGGGGCATTCAAGCCTGGCTGTATGGCACGATCGAGCAAGCACATTCGTGACAATGATAATGCTAGTTTTTAGGAGGAACGAAGAGGAGTATGTGGTCTTTTTTACGTAACCATAGCGTTTCATCTCTGTTGATTTCGTTGTGTGTGTTCTCTCTCATTGCACAGTGCATCACAGGTTATTTGAACTACAATGAGCAACAGCAACAACATCATCAGCCAACAACCACCTTTATAGAGTATGCTGATGGGAGCGACTATTGGGAGACCAACTTTGAAAATTTCGAAGGTGAATTTATCTCGCTGGCCGCATATGTTATGCTGACCAGCTTTGTGATTGAGAAAGGGGCTAAAGAGTCTCGCAAGCCAGGGCAGAGGCACATTCCATACAAAGAGGAAGAGCAGCAGGAGGAGCAGCGCAAATCCCGATCAGGGAAGGCCAGCAATCGCACCGAGCGTATGCATGAGCCGTGGCGATGGTTGTATGAGCACTCGCTCTTTCTCGCTTTTCTCTTGCTATTTATCATCTCTATTGCGGGCCATGCTCTGGTAGGAGTGCATTCCTATAACTCAACCGAACTAGAGCATGGCCAACCTGCAGTTTCGCTGTGGGGCTATGTAAGTAGTCCGTTTTTCTGGCTGCAATCGACACGCAACTGGCAGGCAGGCTTTCTCTCCACAGGATTACTGGCTGCCTTCTCTATCTTCTTGCGTGAACGCAACTCCCCCGTTTCCAAGGGCCTGGAGCAATCTAACGAAGAGACTGGAGAAGAAGAAAAGGGTTAATATATGGGTATATATTGTGCCCCGTTCTTATTGTTGATCAAAGGTAGCAACACCGATTGCTCATAGTGTGCCACTGGAAGATCGCTTGCCTAGCGAGGAAACGGGAGCCATGGTAGCAGACTCATCAAGGCGTTTGCGCAGTGCCACACACAGGCTGTGGGCAACGATGAGATGCAGATCCTCCACCTGCTCAATGGAATGGCCCGCAACCTGAATGCTTACATCCGCAAGCTTAACCAGATCTCCTCCAGGACACCCTGTAAGCGCAATAACCATCGCACCCTGTTGCTGCGCCTTGCAAGCAGCTTGCAAGATATTCGGTGATTGCCCGCTGGTACTAATGACGATGATAGCATCATCCTCGCGTATCAACGCAGCGATCTGCTCCGCAAAGATCCGAGTGTAGTGGGTATCATTGGCCCAGGCCGTCATCAATGCCACATTCTCATTGAGAGCCAGGGCGCGGATCGCTGGCATCCCCTCTCTTCTTGTCCCCTTGGTCAGATCACAGGCAAAATGGGAAGCGGTCGCCGCGCTTCCCCCATTACCCATTAAAAAGATGGTACTATCCCGTTGGTAGCAGGAGAAGAGGGCTTCGGCCACCTGATTAAGCTTATGTAGCTGTATGGTTTCACATGCATCAGTAAGTTCTTGCCAGTAGCGCTGAATATCAGCATACATCATTGAACCATCCTTTCCGTGAACAAAACATTTCTGATAGGTACAGGTGCTCGTGTAGCCAGTGATCACATCCCCCGCACCTGAAGCGCTCAGGGCCAACTTGTTTCGGTCATCGGCGTAATTAATACCTCCTGGACAGCAGATGTTGGAGGCACATGAGCCGCATGGACGATGGTTGCCGCCACAATAGCGGGGTCCTGCAGATGCTGAGGATCAGGCATCGGGATATCTTGTTGGGCGAACCGATCAAAGAAATGGGTATTCATGCCACCGGGAATAATCGTTGTGACACGAATACCATAGGGGCGCCCCTCAACACTTAAGCCCTGACCAAAGCCGATGACACCACGCTTAGAGGCATGATAGGCCGAGGCGTTTGCCCATGAACGCAATGCAGCTGTAGAAGCGATATTTACGACATGTCCACTGTGTTGTTGTTTAAAGAAAGGCCAGGCCGCCTTGGCCAGTAAAAATGGACCGCGAAGATTCACGTTAATGACCTGGTCCCACTGCTCGACGGACATCTCCTCGACCGAGAGTGTATGGTCGATGGCGGCGCAATTGACAAGGATATCAAGCCGGCCAAACCGGTCCACCACTGCTTGAATCGCCGACTGAACGCTTTCTGCGCTACTCACATCACAGGTAATGGCGAGGCTACGGGCTCCCTGTTGTTCAAGATCTGCACTGACATGTTCAATGGCAGATGGATTGAGATCGATGCAGGCGACGGAACATCCTTCGTCGGCAAAGGCCCGGGCGGTGGCTTCACCAAGTCCGCTGCCCGCGCCTGTCACGAGCACCACTTTTTCCGCTAATGAGTATGTCTGTTTTGGCATTATTAAAACTCCTTTTTCGAGTTCGTATTTATTGATTGTGAGGTCTGGGATACCTGCGTTTCGGACAGGACCTCATTGTACAGCTCACCTGTGCGCAACGCGGTGATAGGCCAGGAGAATAACTGTTCCACACGCTGGCGCGCAGCATGGCCCATCTGTATAGCTAGGGATGGCTGCTGAAAGAGCTGAAAGAGCTTGCGCGCCAGGGCCGCTGGCTCTTTGGGAGGAACATGAAAGCCAGTTATCCCATCAGCGATGGTATATGTAATGCCCCCGACCGCCGAGCCGATCACTGGTCGCCCACAGGCCATCCCTTCTAACGGTGTCAGCCCAAAAGGCTCATACCAGGGTGTGGTCACCACAACATTGCCAGCGCTATAGTAGTAACGCAACATCTCCTGTTGGCGTTTGCCGATGAAACGCAGAGCGTCGCCGATATGCAGATCATCAGCAATCTTCTGCAACACAGCAATCTCAGGAGTATGGGAGGGGGACGGAACGTCGGTCTCGCCGCCCACGATCAACAACTTGATACTGGGATACATATGCTGAGTATCGTGGCGCACGTGCTCCACCAATTGGGCAACGCCTCGCACCACGTTGCGCACATCTTTACGGGGAAGCAAGCGGCCGACATAGACGATAATGAAGTCGTCGCCATCAACACCGATCGTCTGCCTGGCTTGCTGGCGGTCAACCGGTGAAAAGATGGTGCTATTTACTGCGGAAGGAATGACGGCGACCTTATGCGCTGGTGTACCGTAGTCCTCAATGAGCTCGCGTTGCTCTTCCGGACATTGCGCGATAATGCGATCAACGCCATTGATAACATACTGCTCGATTTCAAGCCGCTCCGCCGGGCTGCTATCTAGCGCTCCTTGATTGCGCTGTTTGGTTTTTCCCATCGCGTGAAAGATGTGAGCGACCGGCAGAGCCAGGCGACGTTTTAGCTCGACCGCAACCCAGCCGGACATCCAGAAATTGCTATGGATGAGCTCATACTGGCACCGCTCACGCGTGAGAAAAGCCAGAATACCCATCATGAATTCGTGCATGAATGGCCAGATACTATCTTTAGGGCAGACCGCTGTGGGGCCTGCCTGTATAGAAATGACTCGTATGCCTGGCAGCCAGTTAACGATTTCAGGACCGTCAGGTGTATCACGCCTGGTAAAGACGTCAATCTGATAGCCGCGCTGTGCTAATTGCTGACACAACTCACTGATATAGACATTTTGTCCGCCGGCATCTGCTCCTCCACGAGCAGCCAGGGGATTGGCATGTTCACTTAAAAATGCAATTCTACGCATTGACTAATTTAAATCCTTTCCATCGCTATGCGGGATCAGGTTGACAGGGCTGAAGTCCTGGTTACGCGTGCAAAGGCCTCATTCCAATCCCGAATGAAGCGATCAAGGCCGAAACGTTCGAGTGCCACCTGGTGGGCATATTCACCCATCTGCCGAGCCAACGATGGATTATCCAGCAGGTGGCGCATCTGCTTCATCAACATATCTATGTCGCAGGAGATATACCCATTTTTGCCGTTTTCGATAACTGTAGGTAGTTCTGTTGTGGCCAGCGCGACTACCGGCATGCCAATGGTCATCGCCTCAATGACGGCCAAAGGCAGGCTCGTATAGCGTATTGGACTGAAGAGGAAGCGATAGTGTCCAATACGCCGATGGAGGTCGCGATAAGGAATATCGCCCAGTCCACCGAACTCTTCGGTCTGCATCCCGGCAATGTCAAGTGGAATAGATTGGCGTGTCTGGAGAAAGAGATCATAGCCAGCGATACGTGGCCGTTTCTGTATCCCATTGACAATGGTGATGCCTTTATCATAGTCACCGCTATAGTGAGCTTCTGGATCGATGGCTACACTATGTTCAATAACCATGGTCGGGGCCTGGCCATTATCCCACATCAAACGATTATAGTGCGTCACATGAACCAGCAAAACGGACGGATCATTGATGGGATGGGATGTATCAGAGGCATGTGGTCGCGGCGTATTATGCTCCAGATAAATTTTTGGTAATTCACGCTGTGCAGGGCTGAGAATCTCATATTGATCGGTAAAGTAATTTTTGGGTGTCTGGAAGATAACCAGATCCAGTGGAAGGTTCGCCACCTGATCGGCGGCAACTTCATGTACATAGCCTGGCAGATCGAAGGTGGGACCGCGTCCCCCATATCCCTCTGGTCGACCTTCTTTTACCGGTAGATACCAGTTATGCTCAATACGTGCCAGGGTATTGAGATAGCTGCCATGAATGTGCCAGATCAAAATGTTTAAGCGTTTCATATTAGTTCCTCTTCAACAACTCTACGTTCTGTCTCTGATTGTCTTGTGGTGGATCGTTTGTAGAACGTGAGCGCGGTAACATGGCCTGTGCTGTACGCAGTACCAGAGATGGGCTCAACCAGCGCAGGCAGCGATGGTCGATCGGACACTCGAAAAAGCTGCAAGGGCTACAGGCAACCGGCCGACGCAGCGCAACCCGTACTGGATCATCCAATGGTGCCCAGCGTGGGTAGTCTGCTGGTCCAAACAGGGTGATAGCCGGACAGCGAACCGCACTCGCCAGATGTGCCGGCCCTGTGTCATTGCTGAGAAAGAGGTGAAGATGTTTGAGCACGGCCGCCAAGCCACCCAGCGAGGTTTTTCCGGCCAGGTTATGTACCGGTGTCTTCATGTACGAGATCACCTCTTGAATGAGCGATTGATCTGATGGAGAGCCTGTAACAATGATGTGCGCCTGATAGCGTTCGGCCAGGGTATCGGCTACAAAGGCAAAGTAAGAGGCAGGCCAGCGTCGCGAGGGGGGACGTGCCCCTGGATGAATTCCAATGCAGAGACGACCAGTGTCCAGAATGGGAGCCAGCAGTGTTTCCGCCTCCTGCCAGTCTTGTGCTGACAGGGGAAACGTCAGGCTGGTGTCAGAAACGTCACAGCCGAGCAAAGCGGCCAGGCCCAGGTTGCGCTGAATCTCCGGCACCGTTTCTGGATAAGGCGCGGCCACAGTTAAATCACGAGGCGGCCCGTCCTCTTCCACGTAGTAACCCACCGTTATGCGGGCCCCGAAGGCGGCAACGAAGGGATTACTCGTTTTTCCGCTGCCATGCATCTGGATCAGCATGTCGTACTTGTAGGCGCGCTGCTGCTCAATGAAGGCCTGTGTCCTGGCAGGATCAACAGGTAGCTCACGAATACCGGGATAGCCAGGAAATTGCACAAAGCGATCGAGATAGCAAGAAAACTGTCTGCTAAACGCCTCCGCCCAGGGGAGTCCGATCAAACTGATCTCTGCCTGTGGAAAGCGGTGGCGTATAGCACGCAACGCCGGAACCGTCACCAACAGGTCACCTAATTGCAGTGCACGAAAAATGCCAATAGAACGAATCGTTTTATCCAAGTATCGCCTCCCCCTCTGCGACAACCTCTTCTGGTGGAATATCCAGGCATGGTTGACCAATCGGACAGGTAAACAGATGGCAGGGATGGCATGGGGTCGGCCGACGCAAGAGGCGGGCGCGGGTGCTACGGGGGCGCCACTGATCCTCCAGATCTGTTCCCGCAAACAGGGCCACGACCGGCGTATTGAGCGCATCCGCCATATGGATCGGCAATGAATTATTGCAGATCACCAGGGCCGCTTTTTCCACCAGGGCAGCATAGCCGCCCAACGACGTCTGGCCCACAAGGTAGTGCGCGCCAGGAGCGCTCTGCTGCATCTCTTTTAGCAGATCTTCTTCACGAGCATTGCCCGTGACCAGCACAGGCCAGCCACGCTCGACCAGCATATTGGCCACACTGGCAAATTTCTGGATGGGGTAGCGACGCGCGTGGGCGCTTGCTCCCGGATGAACGATGATATAGGGTGTAGCAGATTGAATATCCAGGGAACGCAGAATATCAGCGGCCTGAGCATGATCCTCTTCCGTGAGAAAGACCACCAGGCGACGATCGTGAACCATGAGGCCAACGTGCTCGATCAGGCGCAGATTGCGTTCAACCTGATGCAATTCAGTTGGTGTGTCCCGTAGTTCCGTCGAGAGCGTCTTGCCGCCGAACTCTTTGGAATCGCCCACACGCAGCGGGATGCCTGCCAGGTAGCAGACATAGCCGGGGGTATGTGGATCCTGGCTGAACGATGTAAAGATAAAGGCGGCATCAAAGTGGCGCTCTCGCAAGAGCTGAATCAACTGCTGTTCCCGTTCAGGTTCAAAGGGCACAGAATCACCAATGTCCTGCCACATAGCGCGCCAGGTAATCGTATCATCGACCCATGGTAACAGCGTGGCCGCTGTTGTACCAGCCGGGCTGGCCAGCAGCGTAAGGCGTGCCTGTGGCGAGTTCTCTTTGATCGCCCGCAAGGCAGGGCCTAGCATAAGAAGATCGCCCATATTATCCATGCGAACCGCCAGGATGTTTTTTGCCGCCAACCACTCGTTCATCACTGCACCTCCCTGATAGAAAGCCTGTCTTTACCCACATCCCCTGAGAGAGTGGAAGGCGAGCTATCCAATAATGACCGTGCGGCGTCTACGACCATCTGTGGCGAAACCAGGCGCAAGCACTCATGTTGATAGGGGCAGATACGCTGATAGCACAGGCGGCAAGAGACTTCGTGATAGAGCTGCTGATGTGGCACATGCCATGGTCCCCACTGTTCTGGTGGATTGGTCAGCGCGAAGAGGGCGACCACCGGCGTCTTCACCGCCGCCGAAACATGCATCGGCCCGGTATTATTCGTGATCGCAAGGTCTGCATGCTGAATCAAAGCACAGAATTCTGGAAAAGGTAGAACGCCTATTAGTGCATGGACCGAAGCACGCTGTGTGGCCGGAACATGATTAAGGACCTTCTCAACGAGCGGGCGCTCATCCTGCATACCGGTCACGATGACGGATGAGTGAAGCTGACGGACCAGCAGTGAAATGACCTCAGCATACATCTCCCAGGGATAGGTGCGCGCGGGCATACTGCAGCCGGGATGGACAACGATGAGAGGATGCGCCGGATCGGGCTCAAACGCTGCGATTCGCTGCAGGAGACTCTCCCTCGCCGTGGATGGTACCTGAAGCACCATATCATTCTCATCACTTGTCATATCCAGGGCACGGACCAGGTCCAATCCACGTTCGACCTCATGCATCATCTGCTCGGGATGTTTATGGCGCGTAGTGAGCAATGAACCCGGCCCATCAATCGAGGCGGCTGCTCGCAGCGGGATATCCGCGAGATAGCAGAGGTAAGCGGATGGTAGCGCGCTCTGGCGAAACGACGTAAAAATAATCGCGCCGTCAAAGTGACGTTCACGCAGCAGGGAGATCATCTGCTGCTCGTACTGGCTATCCTGAGGGCGTTTGCGCCAGGGGTCCATCCAGGGGGCCTGATAAACGATCACATCGTCGAGGTCGGGATCGACCTCTTGAATCTGAGCCCCCACCGGACTGGCCAGCAGCGTCAGCCGGGCTTGCGGGACCGATGTTTTGACAGCATGAAATGCTGGTGTTGTCAACAAAACATCGCCAAGGTTATCCAGTCGTATAAGCAAGATATTTTTACAGGCTGACCACGGTGATGACACGATCTGTACAAACCTCCATTTTACTACTGGCAAAACAACACAATAATGTATCTCAATCTTTTCTTGATTAGATGAGCGAATTACGTATAACTATTGTGCTTACTCGCGGAAGAGATTGACATAATACGCTCAATCACATGGCTGGTGCTATGCGATGGTGCAAATGGCAAAATGACCAGTTGCCCACCAATGTCTTGAAGAACTGTCTCTTCGGGCAATGTTTTTCCCATGTAGTTGCCACCTTTCACATGGATATCAGGGCGAATAAGGCGAATGCATTGCTCTGGTGTATCTTCATCGAAAATGAAGGCATAATCTACCATATCCAGCGCTGCCACCAGTGTCAGGCGATCCTCTTCACCATTGATGGGGCGGGTTGGACCCTTCAGGTGACGAGTGCTACGATCGCTATTAATGGCGACCACCAGAATGTCTCCCAGTTGTCGGGCCTGGCGCAGCAACTGTATATGTCCCCGGTGAAGGATATCGAAGACGCCATTGGTCAAAATGATACGGCTGCCCGAACTGCGTTCACGTTCCAGTTGCCTCATGATATATGGTAATGCATGGATAGAGGTGTCTCTCAAGGGCAGGTTAAGTCTGAGATGGACGTGTTGAAGCAGTTCTTGCTGAGAAACGGTAGCGGTATAGGATTTCGTTACCGCGATACTGGCCGCATCGCGGCTGAGATAGACCGCATCCTGTATATCGGCATCTGCGGCAAGGGCGGTGATCAACGTAGACGCGAAGGAATCACCGGCGCCGACGTCATTGGCATGTGGCACTGAATGAGCGGGCACATGCAGCGCTTGCTGTGGCTGATCCGCGTTCAGAAGCAATGCTCCGTCCGCTCCCAGTGTGATCACTATGGAGCGTGTCATAAACATCTCGAGCAGTTGCCGGGCTAGAGAGGAGACCTGCTCCGTATCATGTGGGTCAATCTGAGCTTTGTGATGAGGATTTTCCCCGGAGTGTGTCATCGCGAGCAACTGTTGGGCCTCACCAAGGTTGGGCGTCGCAACGGTCATAGGAAGTGTACGAAAGCGCCAGAGCGCCTTTGAATCGACAAGGAGAGGCCTGGATTCCCGCTCTTGTAACATCCGTAAGAAGGTAATTACCTCTTCAGTCACCGTTCCATAGCAATAATCTGAGATGATAACGGCATCGCAGAGATGATAGAGCGTTTCAAGCTGTGTCAACAACCTGGACATCAGTCGCGCATAGCTGTCACCTTTTTGATCGAGAGCGCGGCCCTCATCAAAGCGCACAACGTATTGATTGTTGGCCAGAATACGAACCTTGTGAAGCGTCTGCCCTTCCGTATCCGCAAGCAGCCATTGATCATCGATCTGATATTGTTGTAACGTTGTCCGCAACAGCTTTCCGGTTGTATCATTCCCAATGATGCTGAGCAGATCAACCTGAGCGCCCAGGGCACGAATATTCATAGCAGTATTCGCGGCGCCTCCTGCCATGTGCCGTTCACTGGTTTTGGCGACTACAGGGACTGGTCCCTCACTACACAAGCGTGAAGCAGTGCCTTCAAGATATGAATCGAGCATCGCATCGCCAAGCACAAGGATACGCAACTTGCTAAAGCGCTCGACCGTCTCGACGGCTGTATGTAGTGCTGCATCGGTGGGGAACGCCTGGTGCGTGAATATAATGTCTTTATGCATGGGGTAATCCTGTACGCCACGAAGAAGGCGAATAGACAAGGTCTACATCAAGTTCAAGTGACGACACTGTTTCGATGATTGTCAGTGCATGCAGTGTATCTCGGGCCACAAAGTTGGGTTTACGAATTGCCAGTTCTGGAACCTGTTCAGTTCCAATGTCAACCAGAATCGTCTGGCTGCCGGCCCGATTCCCCGCCTCAATGTCATCCAAAATATCGCCAACGAACCAGGAGGCAGATGTAGCCAGATCAAGGTCATTGGCCGCCTGGAAAAGCATCCCGGGTTCAGGTTTGCGACAGTTGCAGCGGATAGATAGCTCAGGAATAATGCCGTCTGGGTGATGAGGGCAAAAATAGATGCCATCAAACGTAAGTGCCAGTTCATTTTGAAGATATGTATGCATGCGCGCAAGATCCTTTTCATTAAAATATCCTCGTGCAACGCCGGATTGGTTGGTAATCAATATCAGGGCAAACCCTCGTGCTTGTAAACGATGCAAGGCAGGGCCAATGCCCTCGTATACCCGTAAATGTTCCGGACGAGAAGGGTAATGAAAAGGATGTACAAGCGTCCCATCACGATCTAAGAAAACGGCACGGCGGTCTTTTTTCATAGCATCCTCCCATCATTGGTACAGCCCATACCATCCCTCAACGGGGTGTCTCTTGCGAGGCGAGGCACGCCTCGGTTAAATCACATAACAGATGGGTCACAACCATATGTATTTCTTGTATCGTGGCCACATCTTCCTGCGCAACCCCAACGGTTAGCTGCGCTAAATGTGCCAATTGATTGGTATGGGTTCCGGTGATGGCTACCGTCTGCATGTGACAATGTTCCGCGGCATGTACCGCGCTCAGGACGTTAGGGGATTCTCCGCTGGTACTAAAGACGAGCAACATATCTCCCGGTTGTCCCAGAGCATATACCTGGCGCATAAAAACATCCTGGTAGCCATAGTCATTGGCGATGGCTGTAAGAATGGAGGTATCAGTTGTGAGGGCAATAACAGCGTAGGGTTGGCGCTCAAGCTTGAAGCGTCCGACCAGTTCAGAGGCGAAGTGTTGTGCTTCTGCGGCACTGCCACCATTTCCTATCACCAGGACTCGATGCCCTGATTGAAGGGTGAAGATAAGCTTCTGGACTATCTGTGCGAGTGAAGAAACTTCTGAATAGAGTGAATGGAAAGCACTCTCAAGCACCTGATGGTGTATAGTCAGTGACTGTTGAATTTTTTGCTCCCAATTAACTGTAGAATCAGTCATTGAAGGTGTTGTAACCATAGAGCTGATGTGGGAATCTCTATCCATGCCTCATCCTTTTTGCACTTAAAAACTACTCATGTCTCTGCAACTACGGAGCTCCTGGAGCAGCTGAAGGTCGAGCCTTTCCTTCAATGGAGCAACAGGTATGATAACAACCACACGGTTATAGGCTCTTTCTTTTAGAAACCGGGTGGTACCATCGATCATCTCCATAAGATGCTTGACTTATAATGCTGCTCTATAGACGAATCCTTTCCATATTTGTATTACCTCTTGCATTAATGCGCCTCTACTTTTTATCTGTCTTATCAACTGGATTTTATTTTGATAGGGCACAAACGGAAATTATAAATGTTGAGCAAGTCTCCTCTTTTGTTATTGTGCTTCACAACTATTAGTAATAAGCGTTATAACAACAATTACGTAGAAGCCACAGGAACAGTTTCACAAAGGCAACAAGTGTGCGATATTAGGCTTGAATACTTCAATGGATGAGACGCTTTTTTTAGTCTATTGCGTATCATAAAGAGGATGAGTTAGTGTAGAAGCGAGGAAATTTTTTCACCAGGAGACGAAAACATGTACACTCTAGGTATAAACGCGGTTTATCACGATCCTGCGGCCTGTCTGGTCAAAGACGGGCAGGTGCTGGCGGCCGCTGAAGAAGAGCGCTTTACCCATATCAAGCATGGCAAACGACCAATCCCCTTCTCCACATATGAATTACCCTTCCATGCCATCAACTACTGTTTGCAGGAAGCTAATATACGTCTGATTGATGTAGAGCACATCGCTTATTCATATGATCCTTTTTTATTGCTCGGGCCAGCGGGGCGAGAAACAGAATTGATATTGCCACTTGAGCCGAGTGCTCATCCTGTTGCGCCTCCCTGGGAATCACCCTGGGATCCCCTGTTTCTTTCATCTATTGTCAACGCGCCCCGTCAACTGGCGGGTGGTGTTCCTCTTCACCTTCAACCACGGTTCCGTGGTTTTCGGTCCCAGGGGGGCTACCAGTGGCATTTTGTAGAGCACCATCTATCCCATGCGGCCAGCGCATTTCTGGCTTCACCATTTGAGGATGCCGCTGTACTCGTGCTTGATGGTCGAGGGGAAAAGGCTGTCACCAGTTATAGCATCGGGCACAAAAACACGCTAGAGCGCCTGAGCCAGGTCAACATGCCGCACTCATTGGGAATCCTCTATGAACAGGTGACCGAATATTTAGGGTTTCTCCATTCCTCTGATGAATATAAAGTCATGGCCCTGGCTTCTTATGGAAAGCCACATTATGCTGATACCTTTCGCGGCCTGATTCATCTCACAGGGGAAGGCCACTATACTATAGACAAGGCAGACCTGAAAGAGCTCTTTGGGCCGGCGCGCTTAAAGGGAGGACCCTTAGAGCAACGCCACTATAATATCGCCCATTCGCTGCAGGTAGTGTTGGAAGAAACCGTGCTAGAGCTGGTTACCTGGTTTCAGCAGGCCACAGGCATGGAGAATCTCTGTCTGGCTGGCGGGGTTGCATTAAACTGTGTACTCAACGCTCGCTTGCGGGACCGCGGGCCCTTCCGCAATATATGGGTGCAGCCAGCCGCCAACGATGCCGGAACGGCGCTGGGAGCGGCGCTGCATATCGACGCACAGGAACGGAAAAGCGATGAGCGGCGCTATGTAATGGAGCACGCATTTTTAGGACCCGCTTTTTCTGATGAAGAGATCGAGCAGTTCTTACGCTGGACGCATGTCCCTTATCGCAGGCTGGACAATATCGCCGAAGAGGTCGCGGATATATTGGTCGATAATCAAGTTATTGGCTGGTATCAGCAGAGGATGGAATTTGGGCCTCGTGCGTTAGGGGCTCGCTCCATTCTAGCATCGCCTATTCAGGCTGAAATGCAGAATCGTCTCAACGACATCAAAGATCGTGAGGACTTCCGTCCGGTTGCGCCGGTAGTACTGGAAGAGGAAGTCGCGAACTGGTTTGTCAATGGTTCCGTATCCCCTTACATGCTTTTTGTCTATGATGTTGATCCCGAACGAGCCGAGCAGATTCCTGCCGTGCGCCATATTGATGGAACCGCTCGTATTCAGACCATTCGGCATGATCAGCATCCACTCTACTACGATCTAATCAAAGCCTTTCAACGCCGCACCGGGGTACCGGTGCTGGTCAACACCTCGTTTAATACTCGCGGAGAGCCCATCGTCTGTACGCCCCGGGACGCTATCGAATCCTTCTGGACCTCACCGCTGGACGCCCTGGTAATTGGGTCGTTTCTGCTCCAGAAGCCGAGGGAGACGGCCTGATGAGTGTAGATGTCTCGATTGTTGTACCAACCTATAATCGCCCTGCTGCATTAGAGCGCTGCCTGGAGGCACTCTTACTGCAGAGGCATCCCGATTTCTGTTATGACATCCTTATCGTTGATAACGCGGTCTCTTTGCAGACGCGTCAGCAGGTTGAGCGCTGGAAGCGATGTGGAGAGCAGGCTGGAGTCTGTATCCATTACCTGTCCACGGCGCGTCGAGGCCCGGCGGCGGCTCGCAATGTGGGATGGAGGCAGAGTACCGCACGCATCATCGCGTTTACAGACGATGACTGTCTTCCCGATCCCGGCTGGTTACAGGCGGGACGAGCCGCATTCACTGAGGATGTTGAGGCGGTAACCGGGCGCATCGTTGTGCCGATGCCAGAGAATCCCAGCGACTATGAATGTAGCACTGCGCAGTTGGAGAATAGCGAGTTTGCCACCGCCAACTGTTTCTACCTGCGCAGCAGCCTTGAGAGCGTAGGCGGTTTCGATGAGCGATTTACGGCGGCATGGCGTGAAGACTCAGATCTCTTCTTTGCTTTGCTTGAGAAGAAGCGCAGGTGGACATACGAACCAGAAGCGATTGTGATCCATCCTGTGCGCCCTGGCAAATGGGGAGTCAGCATCCAGCAGCAGCGGAAAAGCATGTTCAATGCCCTGCTCTACAAGAAGCATCCCCAGCTATATCGAAACAGGATTCAAGCTCAGCCACCATGGCATTATTACCGCATCCTTGGCACGTATGTATTCTTCATGCATGGCCTGCTACGGCGATCAAAGCGGCAGGCAGTGGTAGGGATCGGACTCTGGTTATGGTTTACCAGCCAGTTTTGTCTGCGACGTCTGCGCAACACGAATCACCGGCCCGAGCATGTCGCTGAAATGATCGTTACATCGGTGCTGATCCCACCGTTATCGATCTTTTGGCGTCTGCGGGGGGCGCTCAAGTTCCGCATCCCCTTTTTATAGGTTCATGCCCATGAGGGAAATTTGAAGCTTTCTTGAGTTTTTCTAAACGGCTTCAATGGATATCTTCTGTATAATGCTCAGGGTACAGGCTAACTGACGTACAGTTGGCTCTTCCGCATCTCAAGCAGATAATAAAGATCGGCATTAAGTGAGGAAACTGAGCTATGTCATATAATCCTAATTTTCCATCCGATGATGGGCAGACGCACAATTATCCCGAGCCAGAAGATGACCAGCGAACCGTGCCCATGCAGAAGGATTTTGGAGCCCCACGAGTGGGGCTTCCACCCTCTGACTATGATGCCCCCACCATTGCTTATGGGCAACCTGGACCATCTGCGGTGCCGGGGCCCGATTTTTCTCAAAATCCTGTCCAACCAGCGCCTCCTTTTAGGGGAAACCTACCGCCAGCCACTACCGGGGCGCCAGGGAAGCGTCCAAACAACAAAATGTTGCTGACTGGGGGTGTGGGCATCCTTGTCTTGCTTATTCTGATTATTGGTGCGCTGGTGATCTTACCCAACCTGAATGCAAGCGCATCCAATCAGGCGCCTGCAGCTACGCCCGTTGCCAGTACCACACCGACCGCAATTACTACCAGGACCGCGAACGGAAACGCCTATGCCCCCTACCTGGCGCAGTATCGGAGCACGATTCGCAGCCAGATTGCCCAGGGTTTACACTTGCCCGTCGACCAACTGGTAGCGCGCCTGAAAGGGGGAACGACACTGAGCAGCATCGCCTCCTCGCAAGGAATCTCCAACAGCCAGCTGCAGACAATGGTGAAAACCGCTTTTCAGCAAGGATTTCAGCCAGCGGTCAATAGTGGCAATCTGACACAAAAGCAGCTTAACACTTTGATTAACCGCATGTTAAAGCAGCCCCAGACCCTTGATCGCTACCTGGATGTGCAGCCCAGGAACGGCACAAAAGCGAAAGCCACTCCCACCCCGACCGTTTAAAAAACAGGAGGGCAAGTGCCCCTCCTGTTTTTTTTGTTTCAGCGTTTAAAAGACATGGAAATAGGCATCGAAGAAGCGCTGGGGATCGACATCCAGAGCAACCTCATGCTCTGGAGAATTCCCATGATCCCTCCAGTATGTTTTTCCCGCTAGCTCTTTGTTATCCAACTCTACTTCTACTGTTCCGGGCGTGAAGGTACAGATGGAGGGATCAAAGATGGACGTCGCGGCCAGGGGATCGTGGAAGGTAATCTGATCGCGTCCCTTAAACCAGACATTGGCAAAGTCCAGAACTGGCTGTAAGAGTGGCGCGGTGCACCGCTTGCGAAACTGGTCTGCGTTCATCGTTACCCTGGTTGTCACATCGAGGCCGAGCGAACGATGGCGGTGTACCGGGGCCTGATAAACGATACGCGTCGCATGGGGATCGTTCAGCGCGTTCCACTCGCGTTCAGGCTGTCCTGCCACTTGATCGGTAAATACGCCACACATCAGGACGAGTCCCTTTAAGAGTCCGGGAATGGCAGGATCAACGCTGAACAGCAAGGCAAGGTTAGTCAGGGGCCCGATACCTAACAGGACCACCTCGCCAGGATGGGCACGAATAGTCCGGCGCAAAAACTCAATGGCCTCCCCCTGTGGGAATGCCGTATCATGTTCCCACTTATCTAATGCTGCTGCCTGAGGTGCCTCTGGCTGCTGAGCCTGGATGAGCAACGGTTTTTCGGCACCTGGAAAGATGGGAATGTTTTTGTTGGCGATCTTACACAACGCACTGGCCATCATCGCACGTTTCTGTGCCTCACCTGTGACAGTAGTAATGCCCAGCAGATCGCATTCTGGCTGGGCGAGCAGATAGGCGAGGCAGACCGCATCATCGATATCGCTGCCGATGTCTGTATCTAATATAACCTTCGTGGACATGCATGCTCCTTAAGAAAAAGGTGGCTGACGGATCTACAAGTCTTTATATCTTCTTATAGGTTACTCCATTAGCCGGCCCATCATCAAGAAATGATATATATACAATAAAATACGATAATTACCGCTTTCGACAATTTAAAAAAGAAATACCCTGATAGAAGCGAAAAACTTTGCTCGCTGCTCGTATAAAGGATGAAAGGATAGGTGCTATTCTGGGTCAGATGGGTAACATTGATAATGAAGAGTCTGCCTTGCAGCTTTTAGATTCGCTGCGGAGTATTGATACATCGGCAGAATTCTCGCCTTACGTGACATGTGGCGGAGAGATGTACTACGAGTGGAGGATTGCAGATCAGCATGGCATGGACGCAACCATTGCTGAAGCGGCACGGAACATGCTTTTGGGCAAGCTGAGAAGCATACTAAACTAACAACATAGATCTCTTTTGAGGATCTGAGATAGAGGCTGATGCTCCCATTTGGGAAGTAATGGGACCATCAGCCAACGCAACTCATGATAACTTCATTATGGCAAGATCAGGTGGAGATCGCCAAATTCGTGCCAGAGGTAGCCCTGCTCGAGTGCTGCTTGATAGGTTAGCTGTAGATGGTGTCGACTGGCGAGTGCTTCCAGCATAGCTAGATGGGTTGCCTGTGGCTCGTGAAATCCTGTTAACAGGGCATCGACACTATGTATGCCACGTTCTGGCGTGACGATAGTCCGTGTCCAGCCTTCGCCCGGATGTGTAACGCCATCGGTTGTAGTCACCGTTTCCAGGGCGCGTACAACGGTCGTACCCACGGCAATCAGGCGCCTTCCTTCATGTCTGGCGATATTTATCATCCGGGCCGTTATAGCGGGAATGCGGTAGAACTCTTCATAGGGAAGCTCATGGCCCTCCAGACTGGCAACTCCCGTATGCAGCAGCAGCGGGACAATCTGTACACCGTTGGCGATTAAACTAGTCAACAAGGCCGCCGTAAAGGCGCGCCCCGCTGATGGCATCTCCGCGCTCCCGACCTCATTCGCATAAACGGTCTGATAATATTCGATCGGCCATTCATCCCTGACGTAGCTATAGCGAATAGGACTACCATGACTATTGAGATAACTTTCCAGCATCGTAGCGCCTGGGAGATGCAGGGTTGCAATCCATAGGCGAGGAGATCCCTTACTACTCCTATCGAGGACACGATAATGCTGATCATGGGGAGTATGTAACGTCAAGGTCGCGCCATCGAGTAGGGATAGCGTCTCTCCAGGCTGAATATGGAAGAAAGGGCGCGTTGTTTTTCCCTCGTACTGGCGAATCTCAACGACCCACAGATCAGCTGGAAGGCGCGTAGACAGATGCGCGACCACAGATGTACCATCATCGCGTGTCGCCGGAACCGCAGCCCGCATTGTCGCGCTGGTATTAATGACCACAACATCGCCAGCTTGCAAGAAAGCGCCGATATGCTGAAAGCGGCTATGGACAATGTGATCGTCTGAGCGATAGGAGACCATGAGTCGGACCGCATCGCGGGTGAGCCCACGCGCTTCAGGCGGCATGGTTGCCTCTAGTTCGGGCGGCAGAATAAAATCCATCGACTGTATCACATCCGGAGCGTGGAACGAGTCAGCATTGACATACATCATAATTATTGGTTCCTTGCTGGTAGTGAGCGGGCGAGATAGCGTCCGCTGGGGTAACGCTGGGTGATGAGTTGTAGAATGCCGGGCACGCTCTCCTCGGGCAATGGCCGATCACTGATATCCTCTCCAGGAAATGCAGCTTGATGCATATCGGTCCGCATGTCGCCTGGATCGACCCAGTAGATGGAAATTCCTGGTTGTTCTGCTGCCAGGATGGCGGAAAGATGCTCCAAAGCCGCTTTACTGGAGCCATAGCCACCCCAACCCTCGTACACTTCCTGTCCGGCGTCACTGGAGATATTGATAATGCAGGCTGTGGGCTTGAGTTGGGGGTGGAGTGCCTGAATCAGAGCCAGTGGCGCGATAACGTTTGTCTGATACACCTGTTCAAGAACATCTAAGGGATAGGAGAGTAGAGCGGGCTGTGGGCTTGGGCCGAGCATACTGGCATTGTTGATCAGTACATCGATGCCGCCCAGTGACTGTGCCGCCTCCAGCAACTCCTGGCGATGCGACGCATCTGTTACATCGCCGGTGAGAGTCAGTACACGGGTAAGTGCCTGTAATTCTGTTTTGACCGCTTCAAGTGGTTCCGCATGACGGGCATCCAACAGCAGATTCCAGCCCTGCCGGGCGAATGCGCGTGCCAGTGCGCGGCCAAGGCCTCGTGATGCCCCGGTAATTACTGCGGTATGTGATAGCGTCTCAGTCATATCCTGAACTTCCTTTCGCTGTGAGAGAAGTGGTAGCTGTTGTTTCCTACCCATACTTTAGGCGATAGGAATGGATATGGCATCGAACGAGAGGACAGTGTCTGACTGTCCTTTTGGGCATGACAGGTCACTTAAAAAGCAGAGATATGATAGTTGTTTTGCGCTAAAGATGCAGAATGGCAGTTATTATAAGGTCGTCGATTAATGGAGGAATTGATATAAGACGACTATACCAATGATGGCAGCTACAATGATGGCGAGTAAAATGAGTGAGAGTGCCTGTCTGGAAAGATGCACTTTATCAGAAGTCATATCATTCCTAAATGTTTGCTGCTCTCGTTGTTGCTGCCTGATGCGTTCTGAAAGTTTTATCTCCGCCATATGTGCTGACTGCTTCTGGAGATGGCTTGAATGATCCATCACAATTTTTCCTCTCTCATATAGCACTGTGAATGTCTGGAGGGCATGCTAAAAATGGTTATCGCTATTAGTTATTAACTATATAACATATTGCAATTGATTTTGTCAAGCTTTAAATTTTCCTAAAAGTAAATCAGGCAGTGAATGAATTTCCGAAAATTTTCTTATAGTAGTTGTAGGGCGAGCGTTTTATTATGCCTGATAGCCTTATGGTGAAAACTCTGAAATCATCCAGTAGAATCACCTGATTGGAGGAGTTCAGTGTATGGCAAGAGGGATATGCTGTTAGCAGGCAAGATTATTGCTAGTAGCAAAGGAGAGGCAAAGTTATGGCCGATGATCTATCTCGAATGAACGAAATGCGCGGCATTACAGTAACGCGAGAATATGGCAGTGGGGGAGGCGAGATTGCGCGCATGGTCGCTGACCACCTGGGGTGGAAACTGCTGGATGCACAGATTATCCAACTTGTCGCGCAGAAGCTGGATATCAGCAGAGCTGCCGCACAATCACATGATGAGCAGGTAGAAGGGTTTGCGCAACGCCTATTCGAGGCAACCCAATATTTTATGCCTCCGGTCGCCTTGAGCGAGGTTATTGGACCTTCAGTGAATGATCTCGCCTATAGTCATGCGCTAGGGCAGGTCTTGCGTACCGCCGTTGATATGGGTCATATAGTTATTGTCGGCCGTGCCTCACAAGCGGTACTGGCAACTGATAGAAGCGTTCTGCATGTATGTATTGTAGCTCCGCTGCCACAGCGCATTATTTATGTGATGCGGCGTGAAGGCCTGGATGCAAAAGCAGCAGGGGAGCGCATCAGACTAAAAGAACACCAGAGGCAGCAGAACATTAAAGAGCAATATGGTCGGGATAATAATGATGCCCATCTGTATGACATCACTATTAACACCGGGATACTAGACCTGCACGCAGCCGTAGAGCTTGTCATGCTGGCGCTGTCTAAAAAGGCCCAGAAGCTAATGGCGCCGGCGGATCAACTGGGTCCGGCCTGGGGTTTAAAGCCCTATCCGAGTCCCCACGATGAGATTCACTGATCTCCCCCTTTAATCTGGACATGAATCAGCGTACTGCGATGAGTGTGCGCTGTATGCCGTGCTTTAGTACATAGCCTGTCATAATGATCGGTGAGGCAGACGTAGATGCCCCACCGATCACACATGCTGATTTAGAGGGAAGGCACCTGACGTTCAGCTTCACTGGATGCGGGCGTTGTCGTATCTTCTATCGAAGTGGGCAGTTGAAATGCCGAGGCCAGCAATTCAAAGGCTTTACTTCGATTTTCATGTCCATAAACCATAGCAGAAATCATCAACTCATCTGCACCGGTGCGCTGCACTAGGTCAAGCAATTTCTCGCGTACCACTTCGGGACGACCAACGATCTGTCGACGCCGGGTCTCACTGACAACTGCCTGTTCCGCCATTGTGTAGTGATAGTTGCGGGCTTCTTCTGGAGATGGCAGAGGACCCGTGTGACCTGTGCGCAGCCGCAACCAGGCCAGAGCCATGGCCGCAGCCAAATTCTGCGCCTGCTCATCGGTCTCGGCGCAGATAACACCGGTCGTCAGAATGACCCTGGAAGACTGCATGTTTTTAGACGGGGTAAACTGATCGCGGTACATCTGGATGGCTGGCAGCGCGAAATCAGGATTGATATGATGGGCAAAGGCAAAGCCAACCCCCAGCGCAGCCGCAGCCTGTGCCCCGAAATCGCTTGAGCCCAATAGCCAGATAGGCGGAAGAGGGACACCAGTTGGAATGGCCCTCACCGATTTAAAGGGGTGACCCGACGGGAAGGTTTCGTCCGCACCTGAAAAAGTCAGAAGCTCAGCCAATTGTTGTGGGAAGTCGTCGGCGCTCAAGGCTTCGCGGGAGCGGCGTAAGGCTAGCGCCGTTCTGGGATCGGTTCCGGGAGCCCGGCCAAGGCCTAGATCAATGCGTCCAGGGTGCAATGCCTCCAGCATCTGGAAGTTTTCAGCTACCTTCAAGGGAGAATGATTAGGTAGCATAACACCTCCCGAACCCACGCGAATGCGGTTGGTGGCCTGGGCCACGTGCCCAATCATGATTTCTGGAGCTGGACTGGCCGTCATGCTCGTGTTATGGTGTTCGGCCAACCAATACCGTGTGTAGCCTAATCGATCGGCCAGGCGGGCCAGTTTAATCGTATTATGTAACGCCTGCGCACTGGTTGAACCCGAGTCGACCGGCGAAAGATCAAGAATAGAAAGAGGAAGTGACATTGTAAATTCCTTTTAGGAGAGTAACCAAAAATAAGCGTATAAATTTGTTCTTGTTTCTATAACAATAGACATGGCAGAAATTATCCCTACTCTATTGTAGCCATCTGATATCCTATTTGAAAGGCAATCAAGTATTTACATATAATACTACCGCGAAAAAAATTTTATTCAGGCGCGGTAAACGAGCTCAAGCGCCACCCCATGTCTATATACCGCTATTATAAATACCAAATAGCAAGTTGAAACGACTCCTAATACTTTAGTCGTAACTAAATGAGGAGAGTGTGTAAATGACAGATACTACAAATCAGACTGCACCAATAGAGCGTGTACCCAGTGGGATTGAAGGGTTTGACCAGCTTTTACATGGCGGGTTGATCAAGGGAGAGACATATCTGCTCATGGGACCACCGGGAGCTGGTAAAACGATTTTTGGCAATCAAATGTGTTTTCATCATATCGCCACTGGAGGACGCGCTATATATTTAACCTTGCTGGCGGAGATGCATAGCCGTATGCTGGCGCACATGCAGACCTTCGATTTTTTTTTCGGGGGACCCGCTAGCTGATAAGCTTACCTATCTCAGCGGTTATACCACCCTGGAGCAACAGGGGTTGGATGCGCTGACAAAGCTTATTCGCAAGGAAGTTCGTAGGCAGCGAGCTACATTGCTCGTTATTGATGGGATAATGACTATTGAGCAAAATGCAGCTTCTTTGCGAGAACGCAAAGAATTCCTGCACGCTTTGAGTGTAACCACAGAAACCGCCGGCTGTACGACGTTGTTATTGGCCCAGTATGACAGAGATATCTATGATCAGCCGGAGCACACCATGGTCGATGGTCTTTTTCATCTCACTACGCATTTGCATGACTGGCGCTTGCTTCGTGAGATACAGATACGCAAATTTCGTGGCAGTGGTTTTCTTGAAGGCCGCCACTCATATATTATTGATAGGCGAGGAATCGGAGTTTATCCACGTGCAGAATCGCTCATGAAGACCAGCCCCATTCCTCTGCTAACTTCGCTAACCTCACTTCAGTCAGCAGGAAGGATGGCTTTTGACGTGGCCCGTTTAGATGAAATGATAGAGGGGGGAGTACCAACAGGGTCAATGACGGCGGTACTAGGGGCACCGGGCACAGGAAAAACGCTATTAGGCTTGCATTTCTTAGGGGCTGGCGTCAGGCGACAAGAGCAGAGTCTTTACTTTGGATTTTATGAATCCCCGGTACAGCTAAAGCGGCGCCTGGTTGAATTACAATTGAACATTGATGACAAAGCGGTGAGCCGATACCTGGAGATTCTAACGCAGTCGCCAACGGAAGACATCATTGATGTTCTGGGCGAACAGATTATAGCAACCGTGCGTGAAAAAAAGTGAAGCGGCTAGTTATTGATGGATTATCCGGTTTTCAGAACGCTATCGCCTCGCAGGAGCGCATGGACCTTTTTCTCTCATCGCTATTTATCACGCTGCGGAAGCTGGATGTCACAACCATCTGGACGATAGAGCTAGCGGATTTACTGAATCCAACCATTACAATGCCCGCACCGATCAGTAAAATGGCCGCCCTGGTTGAAAACATTGTCCTTTTGCGACATGTCGAACTGTATTCGCAGCTATACCGACTGATCTCCATTATGAAAATGCGGCAAAGCAAATACGATCCTTCTATACGAGAATTCCGTATAAGCGATAGCGGCTTAGATGTTGATGCTACTTTTACCAGTGCGGAAGCCATCTTGTCAGGGATTGCGCATTCTGGTGAGAGCACTGGTCAACAATCTGCGATGGGTGATTCTCTAACCTCACAGAAGGAGCCGCAATGAACACTATTCTAGTTGTCGATGATGAAATATCAATTATCGAAGTGTTGCAGGATGTACTTACAGATGAAGGATATGAGGTCATGACCGCTAGTAATGGACAGGAAGGGTTAATCTGCTTAGAAGAAATGCGTCCAGACCTCGTATTGTGTGATGTAATGATGCCCGTGTTAGATGGAAGAGAGCTATGCCGAAGGATGGCGGCTAATCCACGTTATCATACGATCCCACTCATTTTTATGACTGCGGTACATAAAGCATTTAGTCAGATCGACTGTAACTATGTCGCAGTGATCGCCAAGCCATTTGATATAGATGAATTGCTAGATGTAGTAGCTAAATTTATTTCATGAGCGATACACATATCCAACGAGCATAAAAAAAGCCTCCCGATCCGAACCGGGAGGCTTTTTTTATGCTGAAAATACCGAACTAGCCATGCTTTTGGGTATACAGTTCCCCGCGATGTTTAAGCATAACCTGAAGAAGTGAGAATGCTTCGTCTATAGAAAGGTCTAATACATTGGCGGTTTCGGTATCATAGATACGAATTTGTTCAGGATGTTGTGGATTAAAAGAAATTTCATAGTTATCGGCGCTTATCTGCACTCTCGATCTCTCTTTCTCATAGTAGCTATCGAGGTCCATCTCAAAGTGCTCATTTCGAAAGATGTTACAAGCATCTTTCTTATATTCTAGAAGCTGCGATGAAAAAAGAGAAATGTGTGGTACTTTTAGGGGCAGGAGGGTTTAATGGAAAGTGGAAGAAAAGAGCCGGTTGTTCTCTCCGGGGCAGTCACAGGTATGTGGCATGTCTCCGGAGAGAACAAGCAAGAGCGGGCCTGATCAAGCATAGGCCTGGGAGCGGTTGAGGCCACTCAAGACCGCTTTAATCGAGGCGATTTCGATATTGGAATCCATGGCGGCGCCAAAGAAGGTGCCTGATGCTGTCTGAAGTTGAATGTAGGCAACGGCCTGCGTTTCAGCGCCCTGACCAACAGCATGTTCGGTATAGGTAAGGAGTTTAAAGGAAGCCAGGTCATGCTCATTTAACGCGCGCACAAACGCATCGATAGGACCGTTGCCCCGTGCTCTAATCTCTCTGGTGACGCCATCGACCTCGACACAAGCCACGCACTCTATATCCTTTGATCCATCATCGTGTATCATGGCACGGCTTTCAAATGCCTGGAGGGCGAAAGGTGTTGTGCGTGCCAGGTACTCATTTTCGAAGGTGGCAAAAAGTTCGGTTGAGAGAATCTCAGAACCGCGAGTATCGGCCAGCTGCTTGATAACCTTGCCAAACTCGATATGCATCGCCTTTGGCAGCTGCAAGCCAAACTCGCTTTCCATCAGGTAGGCCACGCCACCTTTACCAGATTGAGAATTGATGCGAATAATCGCTTCATAGGAACGACCGATATCCTTTGGGTCGATAGGCAGGTAAGGCACATCCCAGAGCTCGCTGGACGACGTTTCCTGCGAATTCATACCCTTATTAATCGCATCCTGGTGGGAACCTGAAAAAGCGGTAAAGACCAGTTCACCCGCGTATGGTTGGCGCATAGGTACAGGCAGGCGAGTGCATTTCTCGTACACCTGTTGGATCGCCTGAATATCGCTGAAATCGAGACCTGGATCGACACCCTGGGTATACATATTTAATGCCAGTGTCACAATATCGACATTGCCGGTACGCTCACCATTTCCGAAGAGCGTGCCCTCGACTCGTTCTGCTCCGGCCATAAGGCCAAGCTCACTGGATGCCACACCGGTTCCACGATCATTATGGGTGTGCAAACTAACTATAGCCGTATCACGGTTGCGCAAGTGGCGACAGAACCATTCAATCTGATCAGCATGGATATTAGGGGTTGAAACCTCTACAGTCGTCGGGAGATTCAAAATAATTTTTTTCTCCGGCGTTGGCTGCCACACATCCACGACCGCCTCACAGATCTCAAGGGCGAAATCGATCTCAGTGAGCGAGAAGCTCTCCGGTGAATACTCCAGAGTAATATCCGTTTCTGGGAGTGTAGAAGCAAGCTCTTTTATCAACCGGACACCACGCACAGCGATCCCCACGATCTCTGGCTTATCCAGACCAAAGACGATGCGTCTCTGCTGCTCCGATGTAGAGTTATAGATGTGTACAATCGCTTTTTTAGCACCGCGTAGAGACTCAAAGGTGCGATAGATGAGCTCCTCCTTTGCCTGCACCAGTACCTGGATAGTGACATCATCGGGAATACGGTTCTCCTCTATCAAGCGGCGCGTAAAATCATATTCCGTCTGTGATGCGGAAGGGAAGCCGACCTCAATTTCCTTAAATCCGATTTTCACCAGGAGGTCAAACATCTCCAGCTTTTCCTCCACACTCATCGGTATGGGGAGGGCCTGATTGCCATCGCGCAGATCTACGCTGCACCAGATAGGCGCGGTCGTAATCATCTTAGAAGGCCACTGCCGATCGGGCAAGTTGATAGGTGTAAAAGGACGATATTTTGACACAATCCCTTTTTGCATGTTAACACGCGTTTGAGTACTCATTTGTATTGGCATCTCCTGACTACACATTAATAAAGAGAGGGGTCATTAGATTTAGCGCTAACGAGCGAGAGTTGTGTTATCAGTGCTTTAGCGTATGTGCTATCATACCATATGCCTGCGGAACTGTCGAAGGGGCCAAGTGACCATCAGCAAAGCCGGGGCAAGCCCGGCACCTACGGGGAACATTTGCGTGTCGAGGAACGTTTACATGCCCTTTTCTGCAACCTGGATGTAACCCGATGCGTGCTAGAAATTGTATCCTATACATGTAGCAAGTAGTGGCACGGAAACGACTTGTAACGCAGAAGAAAAGGAGAATTGTAGAATATGTGTTATGATGACAACGCTCGCCCACCATTGCCCCCTGTTGATGGTGGTAGTGCCCATGGTGAAGATATCGTACTGACCGCTGCTGATGGTACGCGCTTTGCCGCCTATAGTGCCTATCCTGATAAACCGTTGGGTGCTCAGGTCATTATCTATCCAGATGTACGTGGGTTGCATCAGTTTTATAAAGAACTGACGCTCCGCTTTGCTGAAACCGGCATTCAGGCAGTCGCGATAGACTATTTTGGGCGTACCGCTGGTCTCACCGCACGCAATGACTCATTTGAGTACATGCCGCATGTGCAGCAAATGCATCTTGAAACCTTCTTCTCAGATGTAAAGGCGGCTCAGGAGTATCTGCACAGCAGCCAGGGAGGGAACGCACCCACGTTTGCCGTAGGATTTTGTCTGGGTGGTACTTTATCAATGTTGAGCGGCACCCAGGATCTGGGATTTACCGGTTTAGTCGGTTTCTATGCAGGCATGAGCCGCAACATGGATGGCAAAGGGACCCTGCTTGATCGCGCGGGTGAAATTAAGTATCCAGTACTTGGACTCTTTGGTGGTGCCGACCAGGGAATTCCCAATGACCAGGTGCAGGCGCTGGATCAGAAACTAGGCAACACCGGGATAGAGCATGAAATCATCTCCTATCCAGGGGCTCCCCACAGCTTCTTCGACCGCCGTTCCACCGAGTTCGCGGAGGCATCGACTGACGCCTGGAATCGGGTATTGCGTTTTATCACTGCCCACTCCAACAGGCAAGCATAACCTGCAAAACAGGTTGAGACGTCACATAAGAACAGACCGGCGTACCCAGAAAAGAGGGTACGCCGGTCTGTTCTTGATTGTGTACTATGTTTTCTGCGTGGGAGACAAAGATATTGAGATGTGTACGAGGTTATTCTGGTGTCTGTGGTGTAAATGGAGTTGAGAAAGAAGGTGGTGTTAATTCAGGGCATAGTGGTGTGATTGTTTGCTGCTCACGTGTACGAAACCAGTTAAAAAGATAGGCCAGGGTTAGTAGTGCGAGCAATATATTGCGGATGAACGCAACCTCAAAAAATCCGACAGGCATATGAACATGTGTCGAGTTCAGAATTTGTGAATAAAAAGCTACATAGATGAACATTGTCAAAAGGGACACCGATCCCCAGAGGATGGTCCAGGCTTTATTAAAGGCGCCTGCATAGGCCAGCAGAGGGATAAGCCAGATCAGATACTGAGGACTAAACACTTTACCCGTCGTAATAAACGCCAGTGTCAGAGCAATGACCGTCTGAGTCAGTGTGAGGCGCGACTGCCATTGCAGCCAGAAAATATAGGCCACCGCGAGCACAAATAGAACGGTCAATACTGGCGCAACAAGGCTGTTGAGCGATGTATACATATTGATCGAGCCGAAGTCATAGACAATGCGCCAGTTCAGACCGCCCAGATGAGCCAGCCAGAGCAGGCTTCCCCCCAGTGACTCAACCTGGATGGGGCGGTGCAAAAAATAGGAGACCTGGCTGACAACGGCATTTTGGAAATCCAGCAGCGCGAAAAAACCGGTAACTGCCAGCAAAGGCACAAAGAAGAACAGGCAGTTGGACCAGCGCCAGCGCACGCATCCCAGCAATGTGCGATAGAGATGGGAAGGTAAACCCCGCAAGGAGCTATCCGCAGGCACATAGATACGTTCAGTGCTTTGTTGCTCCGCGATAAAGAAAGCGGGAAAGAGCAGAATTGGATAAATCTTCAGCAGTACCGCGATGGCCAGCATGACATAAGCCATACGCCAACGTTTTTGGTGGGCCATAATCAGACCAAGCAATGTACAGGCGGCCGGCAACAGGTCGTAGCGCATAGGGGCCAGTGCACAGGCACCAATCACGAGGAAAACCAGAAAAGCGACCGCTCCTCCTGGAGGTCCGTAGCGCAGCATCAGCCAGTAAATAAATATAATAACGAGCGACATAAGAAAGGCAAACGCCACCTGGTAGTAGGCCAGAGGGGCAAGGAGAGGGAGGGAGAATGGTAGTAGCGTAAGTGGAGGATATTCGAGTGGAAGCATATGGAATGCCGGGTGAGAGCCTGACAGGTTCAAAAAAGAACATTGTACTGATGGTAGCATGTGAGTGGCATTGCTCCCAAGCCAAAACGTAAGGGCGTAGCACTGGTAGCGAGCAGGATCGGTCAATGGCCAAAAACCCTGGGCCGCAGCGCCAATAAACATCAGCAAAGTAATAATAACAACTGGAATAGTGCTTGCCAGACCACCAGGTTGGGATAATTTCTGCTGTGCTTTTACATAGGAAAGTCTGGTTTTATCTTCTGTATCGGGTATAGCTTTTTGGGGTAACAAAAGTTTGTAAATCCTCTCTTTACGCAGATTTGACAGTATTGAGTGGCAATGCTACAATCGCGAACAGCGTGTTCAAGAAACATTATCTTTCATCGTAACCATAACTACAAGACGTATGGTTGCTCCTGAATGAAACAGGAATATTTTAGTGGAAGGATTTTCTCATGGACAGTAAAAACCGTACCGAAACGAAAACTCTGAGAGTGGGAGATATTGCGCCTGACTTTACACTGAAGGCTGCCAAAGGTGAGCAATGGCATCTCAAGGATTTTCGTGGCAAGAAGAACGTCGTTCTGGCTTTTGTGCCATTTGCGTTTAGCAGTGTGTGTTCCGCGCAACTGCCCTCATACGAAGCTGAGCTTGAGCGCTTTCATGATTTTGACACCGAAGTCGTGAGTATCAGTATGGACAGCACGTATGCGCTAAACGCCTGGTCTCAAGCCATGCATACAACGTTCCCTTTGCTCTCAGACTTCTATCCTCAAGGCGCTGTGGTTGATCTGTATGGGGTGCGGCACGCGGCTGGAATGCCTGAGCGAGCCCTCTTTGTCATCGATAAAGAAGGCGTTATCCGCTATATTGAAGTACAGCATTCGCCAGGTGAGATGCCGGATAACGAAGATCTCTTTGAATCTTTACGAAAGCTGTGAGGGTGTCAGACACACTTTTTACTGGGGGCGTGATAGCCTTTCAAGTATAGGTTTTCAGGGGACTTGCTCCTTGAACCCGCTTATGCCGCCTGACGGCGGCACAAGGAGAGGGAAAATCAGGGGGCACCCCTGAAACCCCGCCAGAGGCTGCCGCCCCTGGACCCTGCTCGGGCTGCCGCACACGCGGCAGCCCTGGTTTTTTATAGAGGCAACCGAACCAACAATGGCGCATGAAGCGCCATTGTTGGTTCGGTTGCCTCTATAAATTATGTGAGTGCGACAGGGACACATGCGCTTCCCTGATGTGCTACCTCAGAAAGGGCCTTGGGACACTGCTGATGAGAAAGCTCAAGAGTGCAGCGTGAAAGTTTTAATGTGTAATGGTCCAGACGGCCTGGGTGTGGAGTGAAGGAGGAGGATCCGACTGGTTGATAACCGTTGGGTCAACATAAACGGGGAGCACTACGCTAAAAACGCTTCCCTGCCCAAGCACCGTTTGCACCTCGATATGACCTCCATGGCGCTCCACAATCTTACGAGCAATAAACAGACCAAGGCCCAGACCTGGACGGTTCCCTGACTGGATCCTGACATCTGGAACACGGAAAAATTGCTCAAAGATATTGGGAAGATACTCCTCTGGTATACCGATGCCTGTATCCTGAACCGAAACGATAACTTCATAGCCACTTTGCTGAAGTGTAATGGTAATGGGGGAGCCTTTTTTAGAAAATTTGCGTGCATTGGAGAGTAAGTTAATAAGGACCTGTGAGAAACGATCCTTGTCAATGTCTACTACAATAGGATCACCTAACAGTTCGCAATTGAGCGAAAGAACGGCGCGCGTTGTATAGGCATCGAGCAATTCGCGGCACAGATCCACCAGATTATAGCGCTTACGATGCAAAACAAACAGGTTTGTCTCCATTAACGACGTATCAAGCAGATCCTGGACCAGCACCTCGGTACGTGTAATAGAACGCTCCATGTCAACCAGGCCCTGATGTACCGCTGTTGTCGCATCTCCTCGTTCTAACTGATGGAGCATCAACTGGGTCATGCCTTTCAAATTAGAGAGGGGGGATTTCAATTCTTGAGAGACAATGTCAAGGAATTTATCCTTGGTCGCATTGGCGCTAACCAGCTCACTGGTGCGTTTTTCCACCAGGCGTTCGAGTGATTTCGCATGAAGAGATAGCGCCAGCTGCTGTTCGGTAACCTTACGTCGCAGCTGTCGTGTCTGGATCGCGCGTTGCAGCGCATTTACGAACGCATCACGATCAATAGGCTTCAAAATGTAATCGTACGCGCCCCCTCTAATAGCCTGAATGGCCAGGCCATGATCCCCGTGGCCGGTAATCAACAACACCGGCGTATCAGGGCGTAGCTCACGGATATGCGCGAGTAACTCAATGCCATCCATCCCGGGCATTTTTATGTCGCTGATAATCGCATCAAAATCGAACTCTTTAACGCGCTCAAGTGCATGTTGTGCTGAATCTGTTGTCTCTACCTGAACATTCTTCATACGCAGATCTACGACCTGGGGAAGAGCCTGTAACAGAGCCGCGTCATCGTCTACAATCAGGATTGGCGAATTGTTGATTTCTTCATCCATAATGTCTAGACCTATTTCCACCTGTTTTTAGCTTTTTATATTATACGAAGGACGAGGTTATTTTGTTTCGTAAGGCATTTATTCTGAGAAATATGGTTAGAAGGGCCAATGTAGTTTAATGCGAACATCTTTAAACCTGGTATGTTCTTACAAAACCAGGACGCTCCTAACGTTGTGGATAGGCGATCTTTTTCTGACCTATCAGTCTAGCTTTCCTGCAGATCGATAGGTTGCCAGTCGCTACTATTATATTCTGGATAGGGGATATCCCAGATCTGACCTGGCTCCTCACGCGTCTCCCAGCGTTTTAGCGCATCCAATAGCACCTGTTGTTGAAGGTGAACCTGGTGGGGACCCCCCAGGCTATGGCCAAGTTTAAAGTGCCGGGGCGCTATCGCGCGTGGAGGGCCAGCCTGTTTTGATTGTTCCGGTGCGACCGTAATCAAGACCGTCGGAATGCCAACTATCTCGATCTCACGAGCGATAGAACAAACCACCCGATGGCAGAGAGGGCAACCCGCGGTCAAGATCACGCCATCTGCTTTAGAGCGCAGTATGATCTTCGCCATTTCGGGCGCTGTTTTTTCATAGAGCTCGCGAAAATTTTGCGTAAAGCCCATAAAGCCCAGATGCTTATCGCTAACGCCACCGATGATCCCCTGCGACGCCAGATCGCGTAAGCGATCGAGTGGGAAGACACAATTGATATCTTCATCGGCATCATGGTGGTCATAATGGCTATGGGTAATCATCAACTGGCGACTCTCGCTATCGCCAGGGATGAGACGCCAGCTATTATCTCCCTCAACATGAAATGGTTCTTGCTCGCGTAGATGGACGCCCGCAGTACTGACAAGCGCAAAGACTGTATCTTTTACCTCGCGATTGCGAGGAGTATAGGGGATACAACGTTTGGACATTGGCATATTTGTCTGGTCCTTCCTGATGAAGTTTGTACTGCCAGCAAAGACCAATGCGAAAAAGGTCTTGTCCAGGTGCAGCTAACTTCCGGATAATTTGCTGTTCGTGATCGAATTTCTATTACTGCATAGCGTACCATGTGAATGCCGTATTGACTATATCAATGGTACGCTTGAGAAGGACTGACTCCAGGAAGAGATGGCTGGTAAACCAGAGGAGTCAGGATATGTCTCTTTTATGCAGTGTATTGTGTATAACTAGCGAATTAAGCGTCTGGGAGTATAGGCGTGGTAGAAGTGGAAAAAAACGTAGCCGTATAGCGGACAATGGAGGTGTTCGCCATGGCGAATAAGGGCCTGCCGATAGATTCGCCTGTAGTGTCTATGCCTTGTGAAGCCATAGAAAGCAGGGTGAGGATACTGCCACTGCGGTATATGCATGCGTACTGAGGTCGCTTTTTTCGTATAGTGTAAGGTGACCGGATTGAATAACCTGCTCTGCGCCAGCGCAATCAGTAACCGATTGGCGATTGGAGAGCCGAGCCCTGTCGCAGGGTCCCATCCCTGCCGGGCATTATAGCCAGGGAACGAGACGGTTGAACTCTGGACATGGACCGTCAAGGTATTGCTACCACTCAAAACATCATGGAAGACATGTGGGTAGAGAGGATTTTTACTCAATGCGTAAAGTGAAGGATTTAAAAATCCCAACCTTCTTCCCGCCAATTGATTACCCAATACGGTCAGGGCGGCCCACTGCGGCGCGCCCGCGCTTGTTCCCCCAATCGGGATAAAGGCCGGCCCCTGTTTCAGGCTAAAGATGATGGGAACCCCGGTTATGGGATCTCCAACGTAGGCCACATCAGGCACGCCACGGGTGCGGCTAGCGCCAACAAAGCCATCTTGATAAGAGGGACGTAGAAAGCGACGGCTAAAGCCGCCTCCGGTTGAGCCAAGTCTGTTACTCCAGACTTCTTCCTGCTGATAGATTCCTGATGGCGACAATGATAAATGTGTGCCTCCTACGCTGGTTACCAAAGGATCGCTGGCGGGATATTCCACTCCCGGGCCCAGAGAAATAAGCTTTAACGTATTATTGTATACCGGCTCCAGCGTTCCACGATCCCCGGAGGAGGCAAAAACCGAGATGCCCCTGGCTCGTGCCTCCTCAAATAGGGCATGCTCTTTACGCAGCATATTAGCAGAAACGGCGGTTTCGGGAAAGCCAAAACTTTGCGTGAGCACATCACCCAGATTATGTTGAATAGCGAAGCGGGTAGTGGCATACAGGTCTTCAATACCGGCCGACTTGCTTAAAACAAGATTGATCTTTGCGTCTGGCGCGATGGCGTGGGCCCATTCCACATCGAGATTAATCTCCTGAGCAGCGAGCAATTGACTGCGGTTACTGCTATTGAGGGGTGTTAATCCTAAAGGAGCAAAGATAGTGAGATGGGGATCTGGCAGACCAAAGAGTTGATCGAAGATATGCACATCAGTGAAGAGATGAGGGCTCTGAAAAAAGCCGATAATGGCGATCGTCTGACCCTTGCCCGTAATGCCGGCCTCAAATAATGGCCGAATCTGATAAGCCTGTAGAATCTGCTGTGGTGTATAGCAGCGAGGAGGGATAAGGCGGATCAGGCAAGCAAATTGCTTATGGCTAATGAGTGTAGCATCTTTATCGAGAGGAATATCATGAGAGACTTGTTCTGTGGCCAGCAGTAGCCGAGTCAAGGCAGGGTTAGTGGAAGCAGATGCGAAAGATGACAAAACTGAGTGAGGGATACAGATAAGCGTAAAGAACAGGATCGTGAGTACAAAAAGGCCTACATGCTTCATCGGATAATTACTCCTCCCACCTTTAGCATCATCTCAAAGAAGGTTTGCCGCGATAATGCCAGGAATACAACAGAGATGGAGATACGGTAGATACGTAGCCAACACTAATGAGCCCAATCTAATAACGAATCCATCTTCAGGAGTATAGGATGAAAGATGAGAGAAAGCATCGGCTGAAGGGTTGATTTCAGGATAGGATATCAGGACGAAAATCTTCAGTAGTAGAGTAACCATTGCAGCGACTCAACGTTATACAACGTTATATATAGCAGGATCACATAGGAAGGAAATGCAATGTATATTGTTGAAGCAGGTCGCCCACGTCCTTTAGGAGCCACGCCAGACGCGAATGGAGTAAATTTCTCAATATTTTCAGAGCATGCCACAAATATTGAATTATTACTCTTTGAGAAGAGCAATGACACCATTCCCATTCAAACTATCCTGTTAGACCAGCTTAAAAATCGAACATTTCACTTCTGGCATGTTTATGTACGGGGGGTGAAGGCGGGCACGCATTATGCATATCGTATCTTTGGATCGGCGCAGACCGAAGTAACCGGTGATCGCTTTAACTTCAACAAAGTTCTGATAGATCCATATTGTCGAGGGATCACTGCCGACTTATGGCAGAGGAGCAATGCCATTGGTGAGTCCGACAACGTTGAAACCTCTTTAAGAAGCACGGTGGTTGACATTTCAAACTACGACTGGGAAGGGGATCAATGCTTAAACAGGCCGATGAGTGAAACCATTATTTATGAGATGCATGTTGGTGGTTTTACCCGCTCGCCTTCATCGTATAGCGCCCATCCCGGAACATTTGCCGCTTTGATAGAGAAAATCCCCTATTTACAGGACCTGGGAATTACCGCGGTAGAATTAATGCCAGTAGCTGCGTTTGATCCAACCAGCGTGGCCCGGGTCAATCCTTTGACGGGAGAGCCTCTCAGCAACTACTGGGGGTATGATCCAATCTGCCATTTTGCTCCTCACCCTGGTTATTGCATAGACGCGGAGGGTGTACGGCATATCGACGAATTTAGAGACATGGTCAAGGCTTTACATCGAGCGGGCATCGAAGTTATCCTGGACGTCGTCTTTAATCATACTGGCGAAGGTGACGAAAACGAGCCAATTATCAGCTTCAAAGGAATCGACAATCGTATCTATTATTTTCTTGATCCCCAGGACAAGCGCCTATATCTCAACTACTCGGGTTGTGGAAACACTTTTAACTGCAACCATCCTATTGTCGCCAAATTGATTACCGAATGTCTGATTTTCTGGGTGCGAGAAATGCATGTAGATGGTTTTCGCTTTGATGAGGGCTCTATTTTAAGTCGCGGCATCGATGGGAAGCCAATGGAATATGCGCCAGTGCTATGGTCAATTGAACTTTCAGATGTATTAGCTGACACCAAAATTATTGCCGAGCCATGGGACGCGGCGGGGCTCTACCAGGTTGGGAATTTCCCTGGTTATCGCTGGGCGGTCTGGAATGGACAATATCGAGACACCATTCGTAGCTTTGTCAAAGGAGATCGTGGAATTATCGGGACCGTCGCATCGCGCATAGCCGGCAGCCAGGATATTTTCAGTGAGCCGGGGCAGAGACCGATTAATGGCATTAACTTCGTTACCTGCCATGATGGTTTCACGCTCAACGACCTGGTATCCTATAACGAGAAACACAATGAAATGAACGGGGAGGATAACAGAGACGGCCTCAATTATAATAGCAGCTGGAATCATGGAGTAGAGGGCGAGACCCAGGATCTAGAAATACAACAACTACGTGGCAGGCAGATAAAAAACTTTTTGACTATCCTCCTTATCTCACAGGGAGTTCCCATGATGCTCGCCGGAGATGAAGTATGTCGTACCCAGCACGGAAACAACAACGCCTACTGCCAGGACAACGAAATCACCTGGTTTAACTGGGAACTACTCGAAAAGAATGCCGAGATGCATCGCTTCTTCAAACGCATGATTGCGTTTCGCAAACAATATTCCAATGTCAGAAGGGAGCGCTTCTTTAGCGGCAGCACAGATCGGCATGGAAAAAAGGACATTGAATGGCACGGCTGTCAGCTGGCGAAACCGGGCTGGGATGATCCTGCCTCACGTGTCCTGGCGTTTACTATCTGGTCAGGTGAAGATGCCCATGACATTCATGTTATGATGAATATGGATTTTGTCAGGCTTCGCTTTCAAGTACCCGTAGTGGGTAAGGGCAAATGTTGGAAACGAATTATCGACACGGCGCTGGCCAGTCCCGATGATATTGTGGAGCAAAAGCAGGCTCAATATATGGCAGATAATACGTATGAGCTTGCAGAGCATAGTATTGTTGTGCTTGTAAGTGACAAATATCCGTCTGTGTCCCAGATCTGACGGAATCTCGCTATGGGCGCATGGCAGCTGTAGGGTTGGGGGCATAAAGGATAGAAAACAGGCTGTTTTTCCATCGTTCATGCCCTGGTCTTCTATACTACACGCGAGGAAAATG
Organism: Dictyobacter halimunensis; assembly: GCF_036245075.1. Classification (NCBI taxonomy): domain Bacteria; kingdom Bacillati; phylum Chloroflexota; class Ktedonobacteria; order Ktedonobacterales; family Dictyobacteraceae; genus Dictyobacter; species Dictyobacter halimunensis. Next base: position 23,826 of record NZ_BSRI01000002.1, on the reverse strand, counting down.
TAGTGCCCACAGCCAGACGCAGGAGGCAAAGGCCACGCTGCCCCCAATCACAAAAAGATGAAAAATCTCATGGTAGCCGAAGTAGCGTGGCAGGGGATTGGGCCAGTGGCTGGCATAGACTAGAGCACCAATTGTATAGAGGATGCCACCAGCGATCATTGTCCAGACGAAAGACCACGGGAGAACTGCCAGAAAGGCGGGCAAAGCAAGGATGGCGATCCAGCCCATCAATATATAGAGCAGAGCATTGAACCACTTAGGGACGCGCAGTGCATAAGGGAAGAGCGTAAAACCGATGCCGGTACCTGCCAGCAGCCAGATCGCAACGAGCAAGGTGACACGCACCCAACCAGAAAGAATATTGAAGCAGAGTGGTGTATAGGTGCCGGCGATCAGCACAAAGATATTCGCATGATCAAGGGCGCGCCAGACGCGCCGCCGTGCAGGCTCCCAATGAACGATATGATAGATAGCGCTCACCGTATACATCTCAATCATACTCAAACCAAAGATAAGCAGGGAGATAAAGCGTGGCAGATCCGCGCGACTATACCAGCACAGGACCACCGTCAGCAGCAGAGCAGCCACAGCAGCGAACGCGTGAAACCATCCTCGTAAAAAAGGTTTCCCTTGTTTGTGCGCATGTTCGGTTATAAGCAACTCATTTTTCATGGATGTATATCACCTGTTCTCTCTCTCTATGTAAAGGCAACGTATGAAGCTTCCCACAGCCTGACATCTGTTGCAGTATATAAGTATTCAGCCAAAAATGCACTATTGCCAGCTAACAACATACCACATTCTGGTTATAACAAAATCTCTCTTTATAGGGACAATCTCCCCACACATATTTTTCTTAAAGGTGCTTCTCGGTGGGAGATTGAAGCTACGGAATGACTCAACCATTTCCTGCAGAAAATTATGGCCATCAGGCCTATCGCAGCTTAGTAATTTCTTTTTGATTTATAGATACATATGTATTTTTTGTCGAAAAAGAAAGTAAAAGTAACTCACCAAAAAGTAATAAAAACTATGGATTACAAGATATATTTGTCTTATGGAATAGGTTGAATGTAAAATAGAGTCAGCGGTTGATGTGATAGATACAGTCCTAAGGAAGGGAGCATTATTTATCTAGAACTCACGGGGATAGAACTCCGAGAGGGCCTATTGAATTGGTCTTATTCAGGAGCCTTGTGCTAACCAAATCATATTTAATATGTGTTAACTTGTAAAATGTACGTACGGTTTACACGCAGAAAGCAGGTTCTCTAATGTCTTTCTCTTCTCGATCAAATGAAGTTCCGCCACCACCTCTGGAAAAAATTGGTGATCTGGTTTACTCACCTGGGACTGATCTGCCGTTTGGAAAACGTATACGCATTGGTTTATCCGAGCAAACAATCTATGAAAGTGCTGTAGAGCATGGTTATCGAACAGGGATTCGCGCCCACTTTACCTTTATTGAAGACCACGAATGTCCAAATCCTGTACCGTTAGATGACAAACAATTCACTATGATTGTTGAGCACCTCGTCCCAACAAATCTGAACGCGTTTGAGCAAGGTCTCTGGCGTTCGCATTTTATTGCTGGATGGATGGGGGTCTATCTAGGGCTGGTTACCGATGAGGACGACATAAATCCAGATATAGACAGATAGGTGTGCACACCTCCGCGGCAATGGAGGTGGATGACCCCTACCTGGAATAGGTATTGAAACAAGAAAGATCCCGTCTTGAAGAATGCATGGGAGGAGCACGGTCAGCAAATGTAAAACTATTTGCTGGCTGTGCTTCTTTTTGGGACAAACAATGGGGCAAATGTCCCTATTGCCAAAGTGAAATAATCACCTATACTACTCTCAAATCAACTGCCTAAGCGCAGTGGTAAAGAAAGAGCAGAAAGGTAGAATCATCGCATGTCTCGCCGGCTGACACCAGGATCCTCAAAAAATCATCCTTTTATGGAACCTTCTAAAAAAGAAGGCGAGTCGACTACCGAACCGCCACTCAAGAAGAAGCATAAAGTCGCGCGCATCCTATTAGGTATGCTCTTTGTTGGGAGTATATGCGCATCCGTATTCCCCTGGGGACGATCAATAATCCGATCGCTTGTTATTCTGCCTGCGCTCATCTTCGCTACGCAACCTGGAATATTGATCAACAATGGTGATGCCATCAAGCACATGCAGATGAGCATCTCCTCACAGAGTGGTCCTGTATATCTAGATGTATTTATGCCGATAGGGGGAGATCCTCTCATCAAAAGCGCGCGCGGTGGCGTCTTGATTGTGCCAGGGGTGGGAGATAACCGCCAGGTACCACAGTTACTTAATTTATCGGAAGCGTTTGCGCGTACAGGGCTAATTGTTATGGACATGACGACCCCCACTTTGATGGCCTATGATATTTCTGTACAGGATACTGATGCCACGGTACAGGCCTTCAAAAAACTAGAAAGCCTACCAGGAATGGCGGGCAGGCACAGTGGCATGATCGCGTTTAGCGGGGGCGTCCCACTTACATGTTTCGCTGCCGCAGATCCTCGCATCAGAGATGAAGTCGCGTATATCGCCGCATTTGGAGGGTATTTTGACACCACAACCCTTTTAGAAGCATTGGGGAGTAGAAGTATAACGATAGATGGCAAGACCGAGGCCTGGCATCCTATTGACATCCCAATACAGGTGCTTACTAACATGACAACAAAGGATTTTTCTTATGATGAGCAAACCACGCTCAGGACAGCGTTAGCTAGCGATGCCCAACCGCTAACTGGCACTCAACTACAATCCTTATCCCCAGGAGCGCAGGCCGTGTATCATCTGCTCAAAGGTGATGAGCCACACCAGGCTGCGAGGAACATACAGTTGTTACCACTAAAAATACAGAAGTTATTGACAGATCTTTCTCCAAAACGGGTGATCAAAGACATTCGCGCCCCAATTTTTCTGCTTCATGATCGCAATGATGGTTCGCTACCCGTCACAGAAACGCGAGAATTTGACGCGGCGCTCACCCAATTGCGGCATAAGCATGAATACGTAGAGTTCCATATCTTTGACCATGTCGAAGTTCGCTCTGGTCTGAATGTGGGCCAACTTGCTGGTGACGGCTTTCATCTCTTTAGCATACTGGATAATTTGCTCTATACAGGCTCCTAGCACGAAATGGAAAAAATGATGATTTTCGCATCCACTTCTCTGTGGGGTATGATTGGTCTGGGTGTTGGAATGCTTTCTATCGCAGCGCGTCTACAGCCAAAAGGCTGGTCAAAATGGCCCTGGTTCGGTATGCTAGCCATTGGAGGATGTACGGGTTGGGCAGGAGGCTGGGTAGGAGTCTGGCTATTCGGTCATCTCTTTGCCCCTGTGACTGCGCTCTGGATTGCCATTGTTGGTACCATCTTTATCCCGCGCTGTATTGCCGTAGTATGGCGAAGCAGCGTAGCAAAAGTAACAACTGACCGGCAATTCTGGTAGGATATCTCTGGAAAAATTCTGGTAGCGTTCACGGGCTTCTCTATTTCTGCTACAATGGTATGAGACTGAGAGAAGCGAGGAAATAGCTTATGCGGCCCGAAGGCCGTTCAATGCGTGAAAGCATATTGGCTGCTGCTGTCCACCTTTTTGCTCAATACGGATATCACGCAGCACCATTGAGAGATATTGCTCGTATGGCGGGGATACAGGCTGCCAGTATTTATCATCACTATCCAAACAAACAGGCCCTCCTGATTGAGATAATGGAAACATACATGGTACGTTTGAATGTAAGCCTGGAACATGTCCTCAAAGAATATGATGATCCGCTCCAGCGCCTGCACGAAGCGATTGCCAACCATATACGCATGCATACGACGTACAAAGAGGAATTTTTTATTATCGATACAGAGATGAGAGCTTTAGAAGATGGTCACAAAGCACAGATTATCTCATTGAGAGATAAGTATGAAGCCCTTCTTCAGGAGCTATTGCAAGATGGTATGGAGAGAGGTGTTTTCCGCCAATGCGATGTTAAAGTTGCCTCGTATGCCATCATTGCGATGTGCACAGAAGTCGCAACCTGGTTCCGACCAGATGGAAGATTAAGTGTACAACAAGTAATTACCAGCTATCGCCAATTTATCGCAGAGGGGTTACTAACAACGTCGGGCATCACGCATATGCCTGATGAGAGGGCCCATTTGCTTTAGTCTCATCTTCCTGCACACGTATGTAGCCAGAAAGGTATGAAATCCTATAGGATGGCATACCAGGGTTCAGCATTGAACGTACATAGTAGCAGAAGGATTTATGCATAGCATTGAAGCAACCTGTATTGCAGGTCAAAATCGCCGATGGTAGGGGGCAAAAGCATATGTGTATCAGCAGAACTGTAGTGTTATCAACAGTGTTTTTATGATAAATATTGGAAACGGGGGAGCAACTCACTGTTATGGGAAGTGAAAAGAAGCGCCAGAAAAGATCTATAAGGCTTTTCGTCTGGGTTGCTTTACTGCTACTTATACTTATAAGCGGCAGTGTTATCTTTGCCGCAAAAATTAAAGGAAGTGGCGGAAATATTTCTCAAGTAATGCCGACAGACACCGCCACCAGTAGAGCAAAGACGCCTACCGTTACGCCGACAGTTACTTCCACTACTACCAATACCGCTACTCCGACTCCCACCACCTTATTCCACGAAGATTTTTTAGACAATCATAATGGATGGGCCGTATCCAGTAGCGCTGGCTATATACGTTCGATGGCTGACAACAAGCTTACTCTATCGGTGGCAGAACACAAGATCCTGATTGAAAATGTGCCCACCTCGGCGCCTTTAAGTAATTTTACGCTCGACGTCAGTTATATTCTGGAAAAAGCCGATAAAAATGACAGAGTGGGTCTCTATCTAAGGGGGGACAGTAATCTCGATCATGACTATCGGATTGATATCTTTGGTAACAATACCATCACCATCAACAAAGAATCTTTAGATGATAACAAATTGCCACAAAGCATAGTGCTGAGCACGATCACCAATATTCCATCGATCAAAAAGATTGGGCATGAGAACAGGCTTGAAGTATCGATGAATGGCCCTCAAATTGTCTTAAAGGTGAATGGGGTAGAGGTTAAGAAGCTCGAAGACTATGACTACACCAAAGGGCAGGTTGCCTTATTTGTAAACAACGGCTGGTCATCAGATGAAGTCACGGCCTCTTTCATCAGCATGGACGTTGAGTCGATTATAGATCCGTTACCAGGCATGATGCCCACCGCCACGCCATCAGGTGGCAGCCCCACTCCGTGAAGCACCTGATAGTCAGGATCGAGGCTTCTCATATAACTGAACGTACCCACTTGCAGCAGTTTAAGGAGGAGAAAGCATGAATACGCAAGTTGCCCATACAGAGCAAATCGCGGCATTCCCCAAATGTTTTATGGATGAGCTATGTGTGAGCAGGAGCCTAACATTATTTCAGTGGATAGAGATGGCCGCAGGTTTAGGTGTAGACGGATTAGAATTTTATCCTGGTTTCTTCACATCATTTGAACGTCCTTATTTAACAGAGGTACGTACAGCGCTCCAAAAGCACCGCCTGGCTATGCCCATGTTATGTGCGTCCCCCGACTTTATCCAGCCTGATCAAGCTGCGCGCAAGGCTGAAATTGAAAAGGGCAAGCGCATGATAGAACTGGTTGATTTTTTCGCAGCACCCGAGCCGCGAACGTGCCGTGTTCTCTCCGGTCAAAGGAGGCCAGGAGTCTCTGAAGAGCAGGGTATTGAGATGGTAGTGGATAGCATCCAGCAGCTTCTTCCCTACGCGCAGGAACACGGTGTCATACTGGCTATAGAGAATCACTATAAAGACAACTACTGGACCTATCCGGAATTTGCTCAGCATCTTCCCCTATTCGCCCATATCGTTCATGCCATAGAATCGCCCTGGTTTGGTGTCAACTATGACCCATCCAATGCCATCCTGGCAGGCGAGGATCCACTGGACGTACTGGATGCCATAAAAGAGCGTGTTGTAAGTATGCATGCCAGTGATCGGCGCTTACAGCCTGGATATACGCTAGAAGACCTACGAGCTAAAGAGGAAGGTCCTGGTTATGCCAGTATACTGTGCCATGGTGAAATAGGCACCGGCCTCAATGATTTTCCCCGCATTTTCCAGACGCTGAAGAAGGTCGGTTTTCACGGCTGGATCTCGATTGAAGATGGTGTCAATGGGCTAGACGAATTGCAACGGTCAGTGCATTTCTTACGTCAAACACTCGCTAGCTTGCATTGAAACTTCACATGTTGATCAGGCTGTTGTCGGCTGTTGCTGTGATTGATGGATGTAAGTGGTCTCGAAAAAGCGAGCCACATAGCGACCAACGATATCGGTTTCCACATTGAGCAGCATCCCTTCAACGGCCTGCCCCAGATTCGTATGTTCGCGGGTGTATGGGATAAGAGAGACTGAGAAGCGATCATGCCAGACATCTACTACCGTCAGACTGACGCCATTTAAAGCGATAAAGCCTTTGGGGATGACATAAGGACGTAGATGAGGTGGCAGGGCTATTATCACATCCCGCCCGATCCCATCTTTTTTTGTCGCCAGCACAGAGGTGCACGCCTCTATATGCCCCTGCACCATATGACCGCCCATGCGCCCACTGGCCAACAATGAACGCTCCAGGTTTAGCCGATCGCCGGGCTGTAAACTGACCAGGCGCGTACGACGTATGGTCTCCGGCATCGTATCTACGCGAAACCAATCCGCGCCGATTTCTGTAACCGTCAGACAGATGCCATCGACCGCAACGCTATCTTTTTCTGTAACGCCTTGCAGTATATTACCGGCCGAAATGCGCAGGCTGGTTTCCTCGCAACATTGGAGTATTCCCTGTTCTTCAACGATTCCCGTAAACATATCTTCCTCCTGAATGAAATAATGGAATCTAGCGCCTGTGGCGTAACAGGCGGCTCGTGCAGGCAACGTCTACCGCAGCCTGAGCGAATTCTTTGCCCCTGGCGATGCGCTGTCCAGCCTGTTGCTGATTTTCTACGCAGAGCACACCTAGAATAATTGGAACGCCTGTATCAAGCGAGACGCGTTGAATACCACGGGCGACCGTATCCTCAACTACCACGTCGTGGCGTGTTTCGCCTTTCATAACACAGCCAATACAGATTAATGCGTCGTGAGCCTGGTGCGTTAGCATCGCCTGGGCGATGGTTGGCAGTTCATAAGAACCCGGAACGTACACTACATGCACAGCTTTATCTGCAACCCCTAAATGCGAGAGCTCCTGCTGGCACAAAGCCAGTACCGCACCCGTCACGGACCAGTTATAACGAGCAACAACGAGTCCAAGCGTCAGATTGGTCCCATCTAGAGACATTGCAGGTTCATGGGCATAAAATTGATTTTGCATCACAATTCACACTCTTTCAATGAGCTCGAGACATCGATAGTTTGTGAATTGGCAAACAGATGTCCCAGACGTTGGTATTTTGTATGCAGATAGCGAATATTATCGACCGTTGGTTGTATCTCAAGGGGAACACGCTCAACTTGAATGCCTGCTGACGTAAGAGCCTGAATTTTCTTCGGGCTATTCGTCATTAATCGAGCATGGGTAATATGAAGGTCCTGTAGAATCTCAACGGCGGTAATATAATCGCGTGCATCAACGGGATAGCCCAATTTTTCATTGGCTTCAAGTGTATCGTAGCCCTTATCTTGCAATGCATATGCCTGCAGCTTGGCTGAGAGACCAATCCCACGGCCCTCGTGAGGAAGGTAGAGAAGGATACCCCGACCTTCAGCCGCAATGGCATGTAGTGCTGTCTGAAGCTGGGCCTGACAATCGCAGCGTTGGGAACCGAAGATATCGCCAGTGGCGCAGGCAGAGTGGAGGCGAACCAATGGAGGTATCTCCTGCTTGTCTGTCAGGTCGCCAAGAAGCAGCGCAACATATTGTTTACCCGAATCTATCTCACGATAAGCCAACGTTGTAAATCGAGCCTCTGGTAGAGGCAGATGAGTCTGAGCAACCAGGCTGACACGATGGTCGCGCCGAAAACGGGCGATGGCATCGACAGAGATAATATCGATGCCCCACTCATGTGCCATAGCGCGCAATGTAGCACCCCGTGCCGCATTGCCAGCGTGATCCAGAACTTCACAGATAACCGCGCCAGGAGTCAGGCCTGCCATGCGCATCAAATCGACTGCGGCCTCTGTATGTCCTCGGCGCTCGAGCGTGCCCCCGGCACGGGCACGCAGCGGAAAGACATGACCTGGCCTGGCAAGATCTTCGGGCCGGGTCATAGGATTAACCAGTGTACGGATAGTTTGAGCACGATCATGCGCAGAAATGCCAGTAGTTGTAGAGGTATATGCATCGACAGACATAGTAAAAGCGGTACCCTGCAGAGGTTTCCCCTCGCCGGCGATCAATGGCAGGTGCAATGTATCCAGAAGCTCACCTGCCATGGCCACGCAAATGAGTCCACAGGCAGAATGCATAAGAAAATTGATCGCCTGTGGCGTTGCGAACTGGGCGGCCAGGCAGAGATCTGCTTCATTTTCACGATCTTCATCATCGCAGATTAACAACATCTTGCCTGCTTGCACTGCACATATCGCATCAGCTACCGAAAGATTTGGAGGCGAAAGGTGTGATTGCGTTTCCATTTAAATGCCCCTGTCCTACTGATGTCTATTCATCAGACTTAATTGTAAAAGCGAACTATTTGCGTACTTGATTTTTGCAAGAGAACATATGCTTACATCAGTGGGGGCGTAACAGATGGATACGGAAAGGGAGAAGGGATATTAACAATAGCAACTGTTTATAGGCACATCGAACAAAGAATCATGCCAGTTAGCCATGAGAGGTACGCAAAGTTGCCGTACCCACATACTGACTGACGCGCCCAACTACTACTAAGAGGTAGGTTTCTCTTCTTAGCTGAAGCACGTCGGCACAATCGAGGGATACCCTGTCGGATGCGATTGCATTGACAAGCTATCATATCGATGAACAGACAGGCACTATGTTATATGGAACAACCACAAGGGTCGTTACTCATGTCTTCTCCCATCCGGACTATACCGTCGGCCCTGGAACTTCCCCAGGTCCACCAATGTATGGAATCACATTCTCATACAGTAGGTCGCGGGCTTTACCGCCGATCGGGAATTGAAAATGCTCATTGCATTTTCTCACCCTGCCCCGAAGACGCTGATGTATTGTGTATGTTCTGAGAATAATGAAAAAACAAGGGTTTGTCAACTCGTACCTGGTAGCCCGTGTCCATGAATGTTGTTATGGAAAACAGCGACCCAAAGGAAGAAGGCAGGGAACAATGTAACTTATGGCTCAGGGCAAGAGTGTTTCTATAGCGTATATACATATGAAAGTATGCTGGAAGCAGCAATAGCGGGTATGTTACACTATAAAAAGGTCAGTTCACAACAACTATGAATTATAATAATGTGTCATAGCCTATATTGCATAAAGGAGATTCATTTGTGTTTCGCTTAGATAATAAAATAGCACTCATCACTGGTGCTGGATCTGGAATTGGACGTGAGATCGCCTTGCTCTATGCCAGACAGGGAGCGCATGTAATTATCGCAGATATCCGCCTGGATGCAGCGAAGACAGTCGTTAGTGAGATTGAAGCGCAAGAAGGAAAGTCGCAAGCGATAGAGCTAAATGTCGCAGATGAAGCCCAGGTCCAGGCTATCTTTGCCCAGGTCATACAAGAGCACGGACGGCTTGATATTTTAGTGAACAACGCCGGTGTAAGCCACGTGGGTAACATTTTAGAGACCAGCCTGAGTGATTGGGAGCGCGTCATGAACGTGAATGCGACAGGAGCGTTCCTTTGCGCGCGCGAGGGTGTTAAACACATGGTCGCGCAACAGCCGCAGGGAGGCGTAATCGTCAACATCGCCTCAGTAGCAGGCATGATAGCCGTCGATCGCCGTCTCCCTTATGGGGCCAGCAAAGGAGCTGTTATCAGCATCACGCGTTCTATCGCTATGGACTTTGTGAAACAGAACATCCGTGCCAACGCCATCTGCCCGGGAACAGTACATACACCGTTCGTTGAAGGTTTCCTCTCCAAGAATTTTCCCGAGACAAAAGACGAAGAGCGCAACAAACTGCATGCGCGACAGCCGATAGGGCGTATGGGCAAGCCTGAAGAGATCGCCAGTGCTGCATTATATTTAGCTTCTGAAGAAGCCGCTTTTATTACCGGATCGACGCTGGTCATTGATGGTGGCTGGACCGCAAAATAGCACCCCACGAGCGAATATTCCTGGCTTTTTGCCGTAAGCACAATTTTCTCCATGATACGCAAGCCAGGAGCGTTTCTTGTACCTGATAGATGCGGAGTAAGAAGCAAGAGGTTAGCATGCAACAACAAAAAATACGCACCGCGTTGGTTGGATGTGGGGGAATGAGCGCGGCATGGCTTGAGGCTGTGGGCAAGATGCCTGAAGTGGAAGTTGTAGCTTTAATAGATATTTTTGAAGAGGCGGCCAGAAAGAAGGCCATAGACTTCCAACTATCAGACGCTATCATTGCCAAAGACCTGGTTAGTGTTTTTGAGCAGACGGAGGTAGATGCCGTCTTCAACTGCACCATTCCGGAGGCACATTATGAAGTCACTATGACAGCACTGAAGCATGGGTGCCATGTCTTAAGTGAAAAGCCACTGGCCGACTCAATGGAGCACGCCAAAGAAATGCTGGCAGTGGCCCAACAAGCCGGGAAAATTTTTTCAGTTATTCAGAATAGACGTTATGAACCACAGATACGCCGGGTCAAACATTTTCTGGAGCAGAAAACCATAGGTAACATCACGACTGTGAACAGCGACTTCTATATCGGAGCTCACTTTGGTGGCTTCCGAGACCATATGAAGCACGTATTGCTACTGGACATGGCCATCCACACCTTTGACGCGGCACGGCTCCTGATTGGAGCAGATCCAGTATCCGTATACTGCAAGGAATGGAATCCCAGCGGTTCCTGGTATGATCAAGATGCATCGGCTATTGCTATTTTTGAAATGGCTGATGGCACTATCTACACCTATCGAGGCAGCTGGTGTGCCGAAGGATTGCCCACGACCTGGGAATGCGACTGGCGCGTGATAGGTGAAAAGGGAACGCTGACCTGGGATGGAGGGAAAAAGCAACTGGCTCAGATCGTCAAAGAGACAGGTAGCTTTATTTCAGCGTACCAGGATATAGAAATACCAGCGTATGAAGCGACCAACGTTGGCGGTCACGCAGGATTAATTCGTGAGTTTTTTGAGTGTATCCAAAATAATACCCAGCCCGAAACGCAAGCTTCTGACAACATCAAAAGCCTGGCCATGGTTTTTGGGGCTATCGAAAGCGCGGAATCAGGGAAAGCAGCCACAATCAGCTGGTGAACGGTTTACTCCTATAGTCATAGAAACGGGCAAAGAGAGGTGATGAAGCACGAAAAGGCGAGCCATGTGCATGGCTCGCCTTTTCGTGCTTCATCACCTAAAGTATCAGGAGTTTTGCATGCACTGCTGTGCGAATAGGCGCAGTGACTCCAGATTGGTTGCAGCATCTACAAAGTGAATGATTAATTCCTGAATGCCAGCCTCTTCATATTCAGCCAGACGTTGACGAATCTGTTCAGGCGTGCCTATTAGACTTATCTTGCGTAGTTCTGCCAGATTCGCGCGCTCTCTCTGTGTTAACTTCGCAATGGCTTTCTCCTCAGTCTCAGCAATAGCGCACACATCGACGATCGCGGTACGGCGGATGCTATTGAAATCACGACCTAGAGTCTCACAGTGATTTTTCAAGACCTCCAGTTTATGCTTGATATTAGCAATATCACCACCAACGTTACAAGCATCAGCATATTGAGCAACAAGTTTCAAAGTAACCTTCTCTCCACTGCCACCAATAAGCAATGGGATATGTGGTTTCTGAACTCCTTTGGGCTGATTGATTGCGCCCCGGACCTGATAGTACTTACCCTCAAACGTAGCCTCTTCCTGGGTCCACATCGCCAGAATTACCTGGATGGCATCGCGCAAGTGGCGCAAGCGCTCAGGGGCATCGGGATACTCATATCCATAAGCTCGGTACTCATGTTCATACCAGCCTGCACCAATACCGAAATCGAGGCGACCATGTGAAAGCACATCGACCGTGCTAGCCATCTTTGCTAGCAGAGCCGGATTTCGATAGCTATTACAGGTCACAATCTGACCGATACGAACGCGTTTCGTATCGCGTGCTAGAGCGGCGGTGCTGGTCCAGCATTCGAATGTAGCCTCCTGGGTAGGGGTTGGTACTGTATGGAAGTGGTCATAGAGCCAGATCGAATAATACCCCAGGGCTTCGGCTTCCTGAGCCACGCGGGTCATCGCCTCATAGGCCTCAACTGGATCAGTGATCTCAACAAGGTCCATACGCCATCCCTGGGGAACAATAACTCCATAATCCATGGTAATATAAGCTCCTTCATTTTCATTAATCTGGAAAATAAGGTCATCACAACCTATATCTTATCAGCCTACGACATCTACGTGAGAAAGCGCAAATCGGCATAGCATCCCTTTAGGTGCAATATCTATTTGATGCGTAATTGAGGATCCAATCACATGATCTGGCAAAAACGCGTATATGCAGCCTCCCAGTGTGCCACCTCAAGCGGTTCATACGTGTGAATAGGGAATGATTGCCGAACAAGGAAGCGAGCCTGTTGAAGATTTACAAGATGTCCAAGAGCAATATATTGAACAAGTAAATTACCGATAGCGGTTGCTTCTACCGGACCCGCCCAGACTGTGCGGCCCAGCGCATTTGCAGTATATTGGCACAGAAGGGTATTCTGAGAGCCACCTCCAACGACATGCAATCCTGAAAAGCGTTTCTGCACAAGATTCTCGATTAGTTCCAGTACATAACGGTAGCGCAAGGCAAGGCTTTCAAGGATGCAGCGAATGATCTCCCCCGCTGTTTGCGGCACTTGTTGTTCTGTTTGCTGACAATACGCCTGTATCTGACGAGGCATATGAGCAGGGCTCATAAACATAGGATGATCTGGATTAATAAAGGAACGGAACGCGGGTGCATCAGCAGTCAGTTTTTCCTCATCTGCAAAGGTAAATTGCAATCCTTCATTTTTCCAGATACGGCGACATTCCTGTAAAAGCCAGAGGCCGGTCACGTTTTTGAGCAGGCGGATCGTTTGATTAATGCCCCCCTCATTGGTAACATTTGCCTGCAGTGCCTGTGCACTAAGGATGGGTGAAGAGATTTCTGTCCCCAGCAAGGACCATGTACCGCTACTAAGATACGCAAAATCAGAGGTGGTGGCAGGAACAGCTACGACAGCGGAAGCTGTATCGTGTTCTGCTACAGCAACGACCTGTAGCGATGGAAGGCCAACTTCTGAGCTGATAGCTGGGAGCAATGTTCCAGCTAGTGTACCAGGACTGACTGGAGATTGAAACAGCTGAGTTGGGATATCTAACTTCTGCAAGAGATCCATATCCCAATTGCGGGTGATTGGACTGCACAACTGAGTTGTAGAGGCAATCGTCCACTCGCTTAAGCGTTGCCCCGTCAGAAAGTAACGTAGCAGTTCTGGTATCAGAAGTAGCGTCTCGGCTTGACCAAGCAACAGTGAAGAAGAACTTTGCAAGGCTGCCAATTGATAAATAGTATTGAAGGAAATGAATTGAATGCCTGTACGCTGAAAGATCTCAGCCTGAGGAATTTGCTGAAAGACCTGTTCCATGATGCTACTGGTATGACCATCACGATAATGATAAGGGTTACCAAGAAGCTCACCTTGAGCATTCAACAGACCGAAGTCAACCCCCCAGGTATCGATGCCCATGCTTTCAATGTCGGTATGACCTTGCAAGCGCGTCTGAATTAATCCCTGTTTGATTTCGTGGAGCAAGCGTAGAATGTCCCAGTGCATATGCTGCAGCACATGCACTGGCTCGTTGGGAAAACGATGGGTATCAATGATAGTAAGTTTATCTGCATCAAGCTGACCAACAACTGCGCGTCCGCTGCTCGCTCCTAAATCGAAAGCGAGAGCTTTTACCAACTTGCACCGCCTTTACCGCGAGCAAGAATGCGCTGACCATAATCGCTCTGTAAATAAGCGCGCATTGGATCTACTGGTACTCCTATTTCTTCACGAACAGCATATAGAAGAGGAGTGACATCAAATTCAAAAGCTTCACGAACAGCATTCTCGGCAGCCAGAACATCTTGCTGTTCCTGGGCGCGCTTCACAGCGGAGAAGTCGATCAAGAGTGCTTTTGCGAACTGTGTTTGAACGTTCAGGATTGAGCGGATCATAGCTGGGATCTTAGGTTCAATACAATGGCTCTGATCAATCATGTACGCAATGTTCGCTGCCGTCTGACGGACTCCCGCATCATTAGCTCGAGAGGCATCGAGAATCTGGTAAAAAATCAAGAAGAGCTCATAAGGATTGGTTGAACCCACAATCAGATCGTCATCGGCATATTTACGGCTATTGAAATGGAATCCGCCTAATTTTTGCTCATCGAGGAGATAGGCCACAATCTGTTCGACATTGGTTCCCTGAGCATGGTGACCAGTATCAACCAGCACCTGAGCCTGCTCACCCAATTTTAATGCCATATTATAGGCCATCCCCCAATCGCCGAGATCAGTGTGGTAAAAGGCGGGCTCAAAGAATTTATATTCAATGAGTAAACGCATATGGGGATCCATCGCCTGATAGATCTTTTGTAAAGAACTCAGAAGCCGATGTTTACGCTCACGGATGTTATCCTGCCCAGGGTAATTAGTGCCATCAGCGAGCCAGAGGCTAATTAAAGAGGATCCGGTTGCGCGAGCGATATCGACGCACTCAAGTACATGATTTACTGCCTGGAGGCGAATATCTTCATTAGAATTGCAAAGGCTACCAAAAATATATGCATCTCCCTGAAAAAGGTTGGGATTAATCGCGCCAAGGGTGAGTCCTAGTGACTCTGCATGGCTGCGGAGCTGATCATAGTTCTCAACCTTATCCCATGGAATATGCAAAGCAACTGAAGGACATGCACCTGTCACGCGATGAACTTGAGCGGCATCTTCAAGTTTTTCGAACGGATTGCGAGGAACGCCAACCTGTTGAAAAACCTTAAATCGCGTGCCTGAGTCGCCATACCCCCATGAAGGGGTTTCAATCTTCAAAGCCTTAATCTGTTGTTTCACCTGTTCAAGATCGATGCCACGATCGGCCTGCTGCTGCTCAAAAAATGTGTATGCTGAAATCCCCATTGACCGCTACTCCTTCCTTGTACTAGCGATAACAGACACGTAGTATTAGTGATACCAGACCCTAAGCAATCCAGACCTCGATGCCCTGACTACGTACTTGCTCAACCATATTGGTGGGAGCTTTCGCATCAGTAATAATTAACTTCAACCGTTCAAGAGGACAAAACGTAGCAAAGGCCAGATGACCCCATTTGCTATGGTCAACAATAGCAATAACCTCTTTTGCAGCCTCAACAATAGCGCGTTTCAATTCCACTTCCTCCCCATTCACATCAGTAAGACCCTCAGTAGGGGAAAAACCACGGGCGCCTACGAACGCCTTACTGATATGAACCTGCTGCAAAACAGATTTTCCCCACGTTCCGATGAGAGAGAACGACTCATGACGGAGCATACCGCCGGGAATGAGAACGGAAATACCTGGAGTATTGATAAGTTCCATACCGATGCGTAAGCCATTGGTAACAACCGTTAATTCGCGCTTCGCCTTCAAATACTGGGTCATAGCAAGGGCGGTAGTGCTGGCATCCAGTGCAATGGTTTCACCATCAAGCACATAACTGGCTGCGGCTGCACCTATGCGTTCCTTTTCGTTATGCTGAAGTTTCTCGCGGGTATCGAAGCCCATTTCCAACGAGTGGCTTGTTGCCAGAACAGCACCTCCATGGGTGCGTACTGCAACATGATGGGCTTCAAGCCAGGCCAGGTCTTTGCGGATGGTTACCTCTGAGACAGAAAACAACTGACTTAACGCAGGAACGGTTACACGCTGCTGTTCTCCTAAAATATGTGCGATTTGCTGTCTTCTCTCATTTGTAAAGAGGGATGAACCAGCTGTTAACGCAGCAGGAGCATATGCCTTTTCCTTTTCTATGTCCATGTACTACTTTTCTCTCTGCTTTCAGTTAGTTTCGATGTGTTTCATTTACTTGTAACATATTCTGTCAAGTTTGTCAATCCTTCTTTTTTCGTAACTGCAGGTATCTTTATTATGTATAAGACCACAAAGGAGGGAGAAATGGAAGGCACATAAAAAAATCGGAACTTTTTACCCATTTTGGCAGAGGTTAACTGTAGCAGGTGGTAAATGTTATTCGCTAAAAAACTTAGCGTGCTGTGCTATCCAGAACATACCGAGTCAGGGTAAAAAGACCCCAGATCTAATAGTTGTTGTCAATTTGATGGATCTATATCTTGAATATCTAGAAGTAGCCAATCGTCTTTTAAAAACTGCAAGATGCACAGCGCACAAGAGTAAGCATTTTAGCGATTGACAATACTGATCGTTTAATGCATATTTGTAGCGAAATAGATATAAGAGTAATAGAGGTGTGGAAACCTCTTGACTCCATTAATCGCAGAACGTTCGCTACATAATAGGGTAACAACCCTTGAGACGATAAATGCTTGCATTAATAGTAAGCAAACAATAGTAATGCATGATATATTTGTCCGGCGAGGTTTCATTTTTAGCGAATGAGCATAATTCGTAAGATCAGTTTATTGACAAACTATTATGGCTGTGATACATTTCCACTGTTGGATATATTGTCCGGATTACCAGGAGCAGTGTAGCTCTTTGGTAGTGTTTTCGTAACTTCTTCAATTGGTTCGTATTTAGACCTTGCATATATTAAAGGACCAGTTTCGCAGAATAGCTGTACATGTGTGATGCTGATATACGAAGAAGGCACTGCCTACCATTGGGTTACAAAAAGCTTGTGTGGAGTGCATGTTTGTAGCTTATGGATATGGGAGAATGTAATACGCGTATACGAGTATTATCTAGTGCGGCGTAATGGATCCTAAGACATTGTTGTCCGATGGCGATGTTCGATACACCTAAGAAAAATTGAAGGATAGAACTTCACGATTCTAACATGCTTGCTAGCAAGATGTGAAGCAGAAGAGTGGGTTTTATCTCATTTTTATAGAGCGTATTGAAGAATTCCATATTTTAATACGAAATTATAGCTTAATAATGGCTAGCTGTGCTCCTTAATATCTGTACAGGTAGAAATATGACCTATGGGGAGTTGTGAAAGCGTTCATTAGAAATTCACCATTGGCGTGTTTTTTTAGTAGAAGAAGACACAGGTGATTTTTATGGAGAAAGGTTTCAAGATGAAACTCTCAAAGGGTCAACGCGGCAAATGGAGCCTCATGGCAGGCATCCTCTTATTTACTCTCCTCCTATCAGCTTGTGGTAGCGCTAATAACAGTGGTAACACAAGTTCTTCGACCCCCACCACGAACGGTGGAACTAACGGCAAAGATTGTAAAAAGATTGGTGTCTCCTTCCCAGAGACCAATACCTCATATCGTTGGGACAACCAGGACAAGCCACTGCTCATCAATGCTTTGAAGAGCGCCTTGTCTATTACCGACAGCGACATTCTGTACAACAACGCTAACGGCAGTGCAGCAACCCAGCAGACGCAGGCAGAATCGATGCTGACGCAGGGTGCATGTATCCTGGTGGTAGCGCCTGCTGACAGTAAAGTGGCATCAGCCATTGTCGATAAAGCTGCAGCGAAAGGTGTGCCAGTCGTTTCTTATGATCGTCTGATCGCCAACAAGAAAGTTACCGC
Source organism: Dictyobacter halimunensis (assembly GCF_036245075.1). Taxonomy (NCBI): domain Bacteria; kingdom Bacillati; phylum Chloroflexota; class Ktedonobacteria; order Ktedonobacterales; family Dictyobacteraceae; genus Dictyobacter; species Dictyobacter halimunensis. The sequence goes on along the minus strand of NZ_BSRI01000002.1, from coordinate 5,898 downwards.
ATATGTCTCCTTCCAGGGTCAGGATGTTGGTAAACTGCAGGGCGATTACATTGCTAAGCACTACCAGCAGTATGTTAAAGAGAACGGCACCACTAACACTGTTCTTATCAACGGCGCACAGACTGACAACAACGCAATTCTCTTCAAACAGGGCATGCATACTTCTCTAGATCCCCTGTTCAATAACGGAACCCTGAAAAACGTTTATGAGCAGTTCACCGACTGGACCGGCCCTGTAGCCCAGAAAGACATGCAGGCTGCCCTTTCCCGCACCGGAAACAAAGTTGCTATTGCCTATGTCGCTAACGACAACATGGCTGACTCAGTTATTGCGGCACTCAAAACTGTTCACCTGGATAAAAAAGTGCTGGTAACTGGTCAGGATGCTGCCCAGGTTGCTATCACCAACATTTTGAACGGTGAGCAGGCAATGACTGTCTACAAGCCGTACAGCAAAGAGGCTCAGGACACTGCCAAAGTTGTAGCCGCGATTAGTAAGGGTGATGATATTAAATCCATTGCTACGGATACATCTACAGAGCCAACTTCTGGCGCGTCAGTTCCTTCGATTCTGGAAGCTCCTATTGCAGTTGACATCACCAACGTAAAAGACACCATTATTAAAGACAATTTCTACACCAAAGATCAGGTGTGTAAAGGTGTTCCAGCTGGTGCTGGTGGCGTCTGCTAAATAGTACTGTAGTTTGATCGAGGTGGCGACAGGTTATATTTAGCGCAGAAGCGTATACATAAACGAGGCTAGCGAAAATATGGTCCGTTCCACCTTACACTGCAGAACACAGCTCTTGGACCTATAGAAGCCCTGGTACCGTGTTCAATGACGTGTATCAGGGCTTCTATATTGTCAGTAGCAAGAACGAGAAGCAGAAGAATTGCGCCTCATGAAGGTGTAAAAAAGTAAACAACTATATAGTTCTTGTTAATGTAGCTGTCCTCTTTTCTTTTTACTTAACAGAGAGGTTTATATGGCTGAGAACAAACAACTGCCAGAGAGCCAGAACGAAAAAATAGCGACCAGAGGGGCAGAGCCTTTACTGCGTATGGTTGGCATTGGAAAGACCTTCGGTGCCGTCAGAGCTTTATCTGGTGTAGATTTTGAAGTATACTCAGGTGAAGTAGTTGCTCTTGTGGGTGACAATGGAGCCGGTAAATCGACCCTAGTCAAAACAATCTCCGGAGTAGGGCCAGCGGATGAAGGCGAATGTTTCTTTGATGGGCAGCCTGCCATCATCAATAGTCCTCAGGCAGCGACGAGACTTGGTATTGAAACTGTCTATCAGGACCTGGCCTTATGTGATAATTTAGATGTCACCTCGAATCTTTTTCTAGGACATGAGATCCGCACGCCATACAGAACGCTTAATTCCACTGAAATGGAAAAGCGTGCTCTAGCTGTATTGAAGACTCTGGATGTAAAGATTCCTTCTGCACGAGCACTAGTTGCTTCACTATCAGGTGGACAACGCCAATCCATAGCCGTAGCCAAAACTATATTGCGCCAGGCAAAACTCGTCATGCTAGACGAACCAACAGCGGCCCTGGGTGTTGCCCAAACTCGCCAGGTGCTTAATCTTATCAAACGCTTGAGGGATCAAGGTTTAGCTGTAGTAGTGATCTCGCACAACATGATCGATGTCTTCGAGGTTGCAGATCGTGTGATTGTGATGCGCTTAGGGAAGCGTGTAGCAACCTTTGATGCCAAGAATGCTACAAGCGGCCAGGTTGTAGCTGCTATGACAGGCGCAGATTATAGCACTGTAAGCGGAGAGAAGGCTAGTGCCATGGGAGGAAATGAGTAATGAGTGATACTGTAGAAAAACATGGGGCAGATGCCAGCACTGAACAAACTCAGGTAGCGGCGAGCACGGTAGAAGTCCCCAGCTATCAGCCTCGTCAGACAATTGGTCAAATGCTGAGGAACGACCTGGGTTTTCTACCAGTTCTGTTAACCTTGATTTTGATTGTTGCCTTCTTCCAGATTTTGAACCCGATTTTTTTGCAAGGTGAAAACTTTACGAATATCCTCTTGCAAAGCGCCTCGCTAGGTATTTATAGTTCAGGCATTGTACTGGTGCTTTTGTTGGGTGAAATTGATCTATCGGTGGCGGCTGTGGGAACGTTATGTGCGGTGGTCATGGCTATTCTTACCGAGCGCCATGGGTGGTCAGCTGGACCAGCGATCCTGATTGCGTTATTGATAGGTGCTGGTGCAGGTCTGCTGAATGGTATCTTTGTCGCGATCCTTCGAATTCCTTCATTTATTGTGACGCTTGCTTTTTTTATTGTATACTCTGGTTTACTTCTTTTCCTTCTAGGTTCCCAGACAACGCAGAGTGTAGGAGATCCCTTCATTCTTTCGCTGGCGGGTACACCGGTCAGCTACTTTACGGATGTTCTGGGCGTAGGTTTGCCTACACTTGCAGTATTGGCATACGTTGCCAGCCTCGTTTATGACTACTTTACCCGTAAAAAAGCTGGCTTACGCACAATGTCAATGACGCGGCTAATTGTGCAATCAGTTGTAGCTATTGCTATTGTAGAAGTTGTAGTAGTTTTGCTTGAGAATTATCAGGGCGTGCCTTACTCCATGGGCATTCTCTTTGGACTCATTTTACTACTATGGTTGGTGTTAACTAAAACTTCATTTGGTCGTCACATCTACGCAGTTGGTGGTAATGCGGAGGCTTCCCGCCGTGCAGGTATTAATGTTGTAGGTATTAGGATTGCCGTTTTTGTGCTATGCTCAGCGATTGCTGCAGTTGCTGCTATTGTTGACACGTCGAGACAAAATGCGGTAGCCAGTGCTATTCCCTCCATGTTGCAGTTGGACATTATCGCGGCAGCTGTTATTGGTGGTGTCAGTCTGTTTGGTGGTCGTGGTTCGATCTGGGCTGTGATATTGGGTATGTTCATTGTGCAGTGTCTGGATAACGGCCTGTCACTGCTAAATCAGACGACAGATGTACAGCAGATGGTTGAAGGGTTGGTACTGATTCTGGCAGTCACTTCCGATGCTTTAATTCGTCGTGCGCAGACTCGTAGCCGCAGCGGCAAATAGTAGGTCTTTGTAAAGGGTATATATTGTGCATGATGTTTGAATTTTACATCAATATATATCCTTTCAAATCTTGTAGATGTAAAACCCCTGAGAGCTGATTAAGGATTGGCATACTTTATGCTCCGCAACGTCCAGTGGGAGCATAGAGATCACATAGCACACGAGGAGACTTTGAGGTCACCTCTGTAAACTTTGCTGTATGGTCATGAGCCAGTGTCAAACTGACCGGAGAGCCAATATGACCAACTGTACTTTTTAAGACGGTTCCATACGCGACATTTCCTTGAGCCTGTGTGAATTTAAGTTCCATTCTGATGCCGGAGATAATAATATTCTTTTGTATTACGTCACAGGGTTGGGGGGTATTTGCATTACACCAGCTATAGGCTCGAGCTGTATAGGTTGCGTCCCCATTAGCCTGGATAATTAAAGCTGCCCCATGACTATACCATGTGCCAGCGAAATCTTGCAGCCTACTATCAGGGCTTGAAGTTATCTGTGTTGTGCGAGGGATTATGCTAGGATGAAGTGCAGACACCTCAGTGCGGCTACCTGTAAAAAAGAGCGCAATAAGTACGATCATTGCGCTTAGTACTATGAAGTGTAGAGGAATAGAATGAGGCTTCATAAGCTGCGCCTTTACTTATAATTGATGAGTTTGTACATATGATCCGCAGTAAAAGTGAACACCTTACAGGAACATTTATCCTCTTACAGATAGTATACTCTCACGGATTGCAGATTTCCAAATGAGCGAGTGGCAAGATGAGCTTCCTGGGTGATATATAGAGCCTTACCCTGGTACAGTTAATTGAATTATAATAAACTGTGATTGTGCGTATTCATATAGTAAGAATGAATGTACGAAAGTAAAGGGGTGATAAATGTATGGCACGCTATAATGCAGAGACGCCTGGAATATGGGGGGAATTTACAGATGATGTGAATATCCCACGCAAAGACGAATATATAATTCTACAAGATGGTTGTCAGTTATTTGTCAGATCCTGGCAGAAGCAAAATGCTGACGTGCTTTTAATTCTTCATGGTTTAGGAGGGCACGGAGGATGGTATGTTGATCTAGCTAATGAATTATATATTCGTGGCTTAACGGTATATACCGTGGATCATCGAGGATTTGGCAGATCACAAGGACATTCCGGTCACATAGATGTGTATCAACAATATGTGCAAGATATAGTAGAGGTCATTGCCGAAATTCATCAACGTCATCAATCTGCCAAAGTATATCTCCTGGGGCATAGTATGGGGGGTATCTTTGCGACTTATGTCGCGGCTGATTATAGACACCTTCTCAGTGGTGTGATCTTCTTGAATCCATGGATACGAGATGGCAGTCGACTGTCGTTACGAACGACCTTGTCTATTTTGATTGGAGGGCTTTTTAAATCTCGTCGCCGTTGGCATGTGGCAGGAGGGTATGATGGAATGACGACAAATCATGAGGCTGCACGCATGTTAGAGGAAGACCCTTATTGGGTAAAAGAGCTTACAGCGACATTTCTCGTTCAGATATTGCGGATGCGTTTGGGAGCGATGAAAAGAGCGGAAAGTGTTGTTATACCTGCTCTGGTGTTACAAGCTCAAGAGGATAAAGTGGTTATTATTGCGGCTACTCATGCTTTCTATGAAACTTTAAAAAGTAAAGACAAAGAATGGAAAGAATACCCCAATTGGTATCATGATACTGAATTTGAAGCTGATAGAGTATTACTAGATGATGATATTGTAAGATGGATAGAATCGCATTGATAAAATTGCGATATGAGCAAAACTATTTCCGATCAGATGATAACATATTGATTGTTTCGTAAAAGTGAAAGTGAAAGTGAAAATACCCTGAATTCTTTTTTTCGTGGTGGCCTGGGGAGAAGGAGGGAGGGGAGAAACGGGAGGGAAAGCGCATGGGGAGAGGAAGGAGGCGGGTGGAGGCAGGAGAAGGAGCGCGCAAACAGCGAAGAAAAAAAGCACACCACATAAAAATGGAATTGACGGTGCCAGCTTCCTTGTGTAATGCTTTGATCGATAGATGAGATGAATTTGTGAACAAAGAGTGAGAGGGGAACAAGGTGAGCAGGGCTGGTCACCGTGCCGGCCCTGCTCACTGCTGTGTGAGAGGAAGCTGGCCGTTATGGCTCCAATGGTGTGCGCAGGAGGGCAGCCAGCAGGGAGGTGTGGATGGTGCCATGTGGGGAGGAAGTGAGCAGGAGATCGGCGTCGACCTGCTGGGAGCGAGGCAGGGGCATGGCCTGCAGGGGTGTCCAGAGGGCATCGGTTGCGGTGTCATGCAGGCCGAGCAGAGCGCGTTGTTGTGTGAGCGAGGGGCCGGAGTGCTGACGGTGGAGGTGGAGGGGGGGACCGAGAAAGCCAGGAGTGCGGGCGGCGAATGGATGACGATGTGTCGCGAGCTCGAGGCCGTCTCACGTTCCTCTGGATGTGCCAGGTCCTGTGTGCAGCCGCCCAGTGCTCGATGGTGTGAGGGTGTGCTGCGGGGAAAGGCTGAAGGGAATGGGGGGATGCGAAAGTGAAAAAGGATGCCCGACGTGATCTGTATGGTGTCTGATCAGCCGTTGTCTGGACCGGGCCTGCGAGAGGAGAGCGGATTGGTTCTCCTCTCGCAGTGCCCTGCGATCGTATTTGATTGTGGTGTGTGTGTGTCTCGTTCCCCTCCACCCGGGGCGTCAGATGATCTGGCGCCCCGGGTGGAGGCGTTCACACGGCATGCCTCGGTGTCGAGGCAAGAAATGGTGCGTCTGTCTCCTCCTGCACGTGTTTGTATCATGCTCCACGGAGAAAGG